>CAVSPZ010000001.1:0-421825 GCA_963730015.1 uncultured Acidobacteriota bacterium
ACCTGCTCAAATGCCAGGTTCAACTCCAGGAGTTCCTGAAAGAGGCGAAGATTCATCCCTGTTCTCCCTTGCGACGCTGTACTTCGCTCGTAAGGTCGCTGGGCGGTTTCGGGTACTGCCGCTCCCATGCCTGTTGCTCTTCGCTACTGAAGAAGCGCACTCTGGGCGCTTTTCCCTCCAGGCGGCGGCTTTCCTCAACCGCCTGCACGTCCTGATAGACCTGCACTTCATCCAACATTCTCTTTTCGTGTTCGCGATGCCTCTTTTCAAAGCGGGCTGCGTCCCGATTCTCACCACTCTCAGTGCTGTTGCAGAAATAACCGTTCAGCGCCGCGCGATGTACTTCGAAGAGTGTCGCTTTTTCGTCGAAATACACCGCGTTCAAGCCCGAATCCTTCGCACGCTTAACCGTATGCTGAATCGCGCTGCGCATGCCTACATACATACCAAGTGACGACAACACAAAGGTGAAGCAAATAACCGTCAGGTACCATCCCGTCAATCGAACGCGAATCGGAAGCGGCTTCATTCTCCAGCCCCCGCTTTCAGCCGATACCCTACACTGCGAACCGTCTGGATTAGTTTCGGTTCGCGGTCGTTATCGATCTTCGCGCGCAAACTTCTGATGAAGGCTTCCAGCGTGTTTTCCTCGATGTCAGCATCGCTTCCCCAAACGCGCTCGATAGGCGAACATCGGCGCTGGTCACAGAGTGGTCACAAAACTGTGGCCACCTTGACGAATTAAGTTATTGATTGAAAAAGGGTTTAGGCTCAAAGAATACAGCCCTGAAAAGGCTGGCGTCGGGGGTTCAGCTCCCTCCCTGGCCACCAAAATCACCTATCTTCAGCAAGTTACGCCTCGTTGTTAATCCGATACATCTGGCCGATTGGGTTATAAATCGATGATCTTCGATATTCGTAATCCTCTGTGTCCGTTGGGGTTAATGAGTGGTAGAGCGCAGACCAGAAGGGCTTGGCGTCTACCGTTGAACTGCAATGACCGGGGATGTGTTGTGGTCGGCAACGTTGCCCGTGAGAAGAGGTGATTTCGCCGTCCGGCCTCTGCCGTGTGAAGGCCGTGTGTGATTCTGGGCGGTCGCGTTGACTCTGCAACAAGGCTCGTTCTATCAGTCAGTTGTTGGCAGTTTGATTTCGGTGCAAGCACACGACATTGGTATTCATGGTCCAACGTTGGTCCATTTATGGTCAAGGTTTGAGCCAAAATAGGCCGACCTCTGCCGCTAGGGCCGAGGTCATTTCGGTTCCACGACTTTAACCTGCAGCTAAATGAAGATTACGGGCAGTCACAATCGTTATGAAGCCAAATGCTTGGCTCTTGCAGTGGCAAACGTCCGCAGTGCGACGAAGCAACCCATCGACTCAAAGAGTGCCAGCAGCACCGCACTTATTTGAAACGGCAATCTCAGTGCTCCGGGTGGCATCCGGAAGACGTTATCCGAGCTGGTGGTGAGGAAGTGCGTATAACCACCAATGACCAGAGCTACGCTTAGAGGAGCGGCAATTAGCCCCGCAGCGAGGTTGTATCGACCCTTTGCGAACGCGAACAGACCCACAACAGGAAGCAGATTAGCCAGAACCAGTAAGAGCGCTGCGAACCAGGGAGTGCTGGGCTGAACCTTCAAAAGCAAAAACAAATGCCAAATAACGACGGCGAAGTGCCCGACCACAACGAAGGTGGCAAATGGGAGTAGCTTCCGAAGGACTTGGTTCTCTTCGTTCTGCATTTAACTCCTTATCTGTCGCTGATCAATATAGCCAAGTGCATCAAGGGGTTGCGGCAGACTCTCCCCGCTTCGCGTACAAGAACAGCGGCAGTGATAGAAGCTGGAGTACGACAGAAAAGGCGATCAAAGCGGGAATGGACCTGCCGTAGAGAACGCCCATCAGCCAACTGCCCAAGAACCAGGCTATTCCGAAGCCCGAGTCGAACAGACCGAAAGCTGTGCTGCGCTTGTCGGCAGGGATGACGGGAACGAGAATTGCCTTAAGCAGCGAATCCTGTGCTCCCAATCCGATACCCCACAGCAGCATGCCCAGCAGCGCCAGCCAGTTCTTGTCCAAGAAAACCAGGGGGGCGAAAAATGCCGACAACGCAAAAGCGATCACGATCATTCGAGCTCCAAGCGTGTCGTACATTTTTCCGAACAGATACGCGCTAACGGCTCCCATCGCCATCGCCACGGCGTAAAAAACAGGGATCAGCGATGTTGCAACGCTGCCGGTCTTCTGAAAGTGGTAAGCGATCAAAGAGAAATCGGCAAACCCCGCTGCCACGCAAGCTCCTGCAGCCATGTATATCCAATAAGGCTTGGCGAATCCTTTCGTCTGCACCGACGTAACCGTCTCCAGCTTGTGCGGATGGGGAAAAAGAAAGTAAGCAACAATCACAATGACGATTGTCAACAGAGCAGGAGCGAGCAGGACCGAGTAACCAACGCGATAGCTACGCCCCAAAAATAGAGTGAGAGCAATAATGAGCGGGCCAACCGTAGTGTCCTGCCTCAGCTGGAAATGGAGAAAGCGTTCGTCCGTTAAGATAACGGAGCGAACGTATGAGGAAGGAACGGAAGCATTTCACCCCGGAAGAAAAAGTAGCCATCTTGAGGCGGCATCTCGTGAACAAGGTGCCAGTCTCGGAGCTGTGTGAAGAACTGGGCCTGCGCCCAACGGTGTTCTACCGCTGGCAGAAGGAACTGTTCGAGAACGGAGCCGCCGCTTTTCAGTCTCAAGAGCGTCCCCACCGCCAAGTGGAGGAAAAGCAGAAACGGATCGAGTTTTTGGAGAAGAAGGTGCAGACCAAGGACGAGGTACTGGCTGAGCTGATGGCTGAGCACATCGCACTAAAAAAAAGTCTTGGGGAACTCTAACCGGTGTCTGGGTGCCGCATGATGTGCGGGATCTAGTGGACTGTCGCAAAGTAACCATTACTAGTTGTTATGCTTCTAAGTTGGTATGGCGACAGACAGCGAAGTGTCCCTCACCAGCAACCAACGTTCGGAACTCAGCAGCATCGCTCAATCGCGTACCCTGCCGGCTGGCTACGTCTTTCGCGCCAAGCTCATCTTGATGCTGGCAGAAGGAGCTTCCTTCAACACCATTAAGCGCAGGCTGCAGACCAGTGCTCCCACGATCGTCCGCTGGAAGCAGCGCTTCCTCGAATCCGGGCTCGACGGGCTCGACACCTATCATCCCGGCCAGAAGGCCAGGGTTCTGACTCCCGCTTTGCGGGCCCGGATTCTGGCCGCCACCCGCAAGAAACCCAGCGACGGTGCCACGCATTGGAGTTGCCGCAAACTGGCGACCGCGCTGGGAGTCAGCAAGGACGCGGTGCATCGCGTCTGGAAAGAAGCGGGACTGAAACCCCATCGCCTGGAGCGTTACTTGGCCAGCGACGATCCGGAGTTCGAAAGCAAAGCGGCCGACATTATCGGCCTGTATCTGCGGCCGCCGCAGCATGCCGCCGTGTTCTGCGTCGACGAGAAAACCGCCATCCAAGCCCTGGATCGGCTCGATCCCGTTCTGCCGCTTTCGCCGGGGCGAGCCGAGCGTCATGGCTTCGAGTACTACCGGCACGGAACGCTTTCTCTGTATGCCGCGCTGGACACCAAAACCGGCCGCGTGCACGGAAGAACCACGGCCCGCCACACCAGCCGTGACTTCGTTGCCTTCCTCGGAGAAGTGGTAGCGTTGTGCTCGCCCCGGCAGCAGATTCATATCATCCTCGACAACCTCTCTGCCCACAAAACCCAACTCGTTCGAGACTTCCTGCAACAGCATCCGCGCGTGCAGCTTCACTTCACTCCTACGTATTCCTCTTGGCTTAACCAAGTCGAGATCTGGTTCGCCAAGATCGAACGCGAGGTCATCGCCCGCGGCATTTTCACCTCGGTCCCGGACCTGGCTCGCAAACTCCGTCGTTACATCAACGCCTACTCCGCCAACGCTCACCCGATCCAGTGGAAATACTCTGACCCCAGCCGCCGGCTGCGCACTAACGAATTCACTGCGACAGGCCACTAGTCGTGGATTTCGTCCGACGCTGGTCGAAGAAGGCCGAGATCGGCGTCGGACGGTTTATCCCGTGGCTGGGCGTGACTGCCAGCAAGTTTTACGACTGGCGGCAGCGTTATGGCTGCGTCAACGAGCACAACGGTTGGGTTCCCCGTGATTTCTGGCTGGAGCCGTGGGAGAAACAAGCGATCATCGAGTTCCATCTGCAGAATCCGCTGGAAGGTTATCGGCGGCTGACGTTCATGATGCTCGACGCTGACGTTGTGGCAGTTAGTCCGGCGAGCGTTTGGCGAGTGTTGAAGCAAGCTGGATTATTATCTCGGTGGAAGAGCAAGCCATCGCGCAAGGGAAACGGTTTCGAGCAGCCGCTGCAACCACATCAGCACTGGCATATCGACGTTTCTTACATCAATCTCTGCGGCACCTTCTATTACTTGTGCAGCGTTCTGGATGGGTTCAGTCGCTTCCTCGTGCATTGGGATTTGCGCGAGTCGATGCGGGAAGCGGATGTCGAAGTAATTCTCGAACGCGCCAAGGAAAAGCACCCGGAAGCGAGGCCACGCATCATCTCGGACAATGGGCCGCAGTTCATCGCACGCGATTTCAAGGAGTTCATTCGCATCTCGGGCATGACTCACGTCCGAACCTCGCCTAGCTACCCGCAGTCAAACGGAAAACTGGAACGCTGGCACAAATCTCTGAAAAGCGAATGCATTCGACCGGGGACGCCGCTGTCACTGGAAGACGCAAAACGCTTGATCCAACAGTATGTGGATCGTTATAACCATGTCCGGTTGCACAGCGCCGTCGGTTACGTGACGCCGAGCGACATGCTTGCGGGGCGACAGGCGGAGATACACGCAGAACGCGATCGCAAGCTGGAAGCCGCCAGACAGCAACGCCAGAGTCGCCGCCAGCAAGCCGCGTGAAGAGTGAAGCGGCCAGGCGATGGACAGCCCAAGGAAAGCCATTTTGACCCACAGTCGATGAGTGATATGGGATTTTTTCGCCGACCACGACGAACGGAGGTAGGATAAGTTCAGTTCATGAGCACTGATCAACGGCGAGAACTGGTTGACATCATCGACTGGACAACGATCATAGGCGTCCTCTCAGTTTTGCCCTGCGCATATTTCTGGGGCTGCGGCGCGGCCCTTGAGCTGTTCCACGTTTGGTGTAAAGGAAATACGGCTTTGGTAATGCTCGGTGTTCTCTTGGCCGTCCCTCTCTCCGGGGTTGCTGGCACCTACGGTTCACGCGCTTGGTATGTCGTTACGGCGGCTTCAGTTGGTACTTTGCTGTTCTTCGTTCTCAGGCTTCACTGATTAACATTCCCGCCCTCTCGCTTTTATCACTGTGTGTAGAGTTGGTTGCCAAAAGAGACTACCCTCACGATTCGGGTCTGGCCCGGTCTGGGTTTGGCGTGATTCACGGGCCAACTGGGTGTTGAGAAACGGCAGGTCGTTGCGGAGCTACAATGATCTTGCCGGGCGAAACGGAGGCGGGCACTGCGGGGACGCAACCACGCCGAGGGATAACCCGGTGGGCTCATCGAGACGATGAACAGGGGCGTGAGGACTCGTCCTTGCGCCGCCAACCTCCATCGGATCGAAAGACCCCCATGCCTTGAAAATCCCCGCCCCGCAGGGGCGGAATCTACACTAACGGAGAACGTCGCTTCTCCATTTCACGCTGAGCCAAGACAGTAGCGCCAATCTGGTCGAACGATTCCACCAAGCCGAAAGTCTTGCCGGTACCAACCTGTTTGCTGGCGAACGACAGCATCGCTTCTGTCGAAGGCTTCCTAATTGCCCGACCGGTTCGCTCTGTGACCATCAGGGCTGCAGCAATCGGCCAATTCCCCGTTAGAGCGAGAGCCGGTACCGCCAGCATGTTGATGATGTAGCCGGATATCGTCATCAACCAATACCTGCCGGTTCGGTCGCTAATGAACCCAGTAATCGAGCGAAAGCCGTAACCAATTAGCTCGCCCAGACCCGCTGTGAAACCAACAACTGCAGCGCTCGCGCCAAGCATCTGCAAGTACGCGCCATTAACGCTTCGCGCTCCCTCATACGTCATGTCCGCAAAGAGATTCACGATCCCCAGGATGAGGACGAATTTGAGAGCTTTAGAAGAGGTCAAGGACTCTTGCTTCATAGATCACACGTAATCGAAAAGGGTCATGAAACCGAAGTCCATGTGCAACTGCTGGTGACAGTGAAATAGCGTTAGCCCAGGGTTGTTCGCTACGAAGTCGATTTCGGCTTCTTGGTAGCCGCCCAGCATCACGACATCTTTTAGGATTCCGGATGTTGTCTTTCCCGCCATGCGCGTGAGTTCAAAGCTATGCCGGTGCAGATGAATAGGGTGGATGTCGTCACTGGCATTTCGCATGTGGACGCGATACCGCTTTCCCTCTTTCAAGTGAAACGAGGCGGGAACCATATCGTTGCTCATCGGATAAGCCACGCCGTTGATCGTCCACCGGTTGAAACCGTCGTCGGCGGCATTGTCCTTAGCAAAGATCATCTGGAAGGTTTCGTCCGGTGGATCGGCGTTTGCCCCGTTTTTCGCAAAGAGGCCGTAGTTCCAGCGATATGACGGGGGCGCAATCCATTCCGCTTTGCCCTTGGCCCCTGCGTATTCGACGACAATTCCCATGCCGTGCTGACGATCATCATCGGCCAGATCACCCATGATCCAAACTCCGGGATGCTTCATTTCAACAATGGCAGAGACGCGCTCTGCGGTGCCCACCCATAACACCGGAACTGTCGCCGGGTTGGGCACCGGATTTCCGTCGAGGGCCACCACGTGGAACGAATGGCCAGGCAAGGCGAGACTGCGTATCTCGGTCGCGCTTCCATTCAACACATGGAACAGAACTCGCTCGCCGTGCTTCACGCGGATGGGATCTCCGTGATGCAGCATCCGGCCATTGATCGTGAAAGAGCCGTAGCCCACCTCGTATCCGTGCGGCATGCCCTTCGCGAGGGAAGCCTTCATCGCCGACTCGCCTTGCTCTTCGAGTGCTTTAACCGTAATGGGAGGCAGGAAGTTCTGGGCCATGTCTCCGCCACGACTAAAAGTCGGCTCGAACTCCTTCAGGACGAGGAAAACCTCGCGGTCGTAGTTGCCAGGCTCATGCTTGGCTTCGACGTACACAGGACCAACCTCGCCGCCGTATTGGCCGGCGTAAAGATCCGCCCCCGCTCGATTGTGCGTGTGATAGAAGCGAAATCCTGCGGGCCGGGGAGTAAAAACAATCCTGCGTTTGCCATGTGCAGGGATAAATGGCGTGCCTTCCTCCGCGGCTCCATCCACGTCAACCGGGACCATCTGACCGTGCCAATGAAGTTGTTCGGGCACACCGGTGTCGTTGAACACGTCTATCGCGACCTGCTGGCCTTCCTTGAAGCGAAGCAGTGGGCCGGGGAATTGACCGTTATACGTGGTCACGGAGATGATCTTCTTGGGCGCGATCTCAATGGGAGACGTTTTGATGTGCAGCGTGTAGTCAGGAGAAGCGGACTCCGACCGGGCAGCAGGAGAATCGTTGGTTTGAGTCGAGATACTAGATTCAGCGACGACAGTTCGCGAGTGCAAGAAAGCCGTCCCGACTGACAAACCCGCTGCTTTTAGGAATCGACGCCTGGATTCAGACAGATCGTTCATGAAGTCTCCTTGATAATCCTGACGAAAGCGAGGGGCACCTCATTTTCGACATCGGTCGGATCCTGCTTGCCTTGCATCAATAGACCAGAGGCCGCCACCAACTGAAATGAGAAAGATCAAGCAGCAGAACATGGCAAAATCAGTGCGCGCGTCGCTAACCATGTACCAAAAGCCCTGGTTGGCACGAAACAATTCTGGAATCTTTGTTGTCGCAATCGCTGTCGTGATGACAATGAACAGAGGAATGGACGCGAGTCTCGTCCACAGTCCTATCAAGAGTAGGAATCCGCACAGAATCTCGAAGGTGCCGACAAAATGAGCGGTGAAGTACGGATGTGGAAATCCGATTCTTGTGAAGCGAACCACTCCCATGTTGGGATCGATGTACTTCAAAATGCCCTGCGTAAAGAAGATCAGCCCGACGGCAACACGAACCAGCAGCACGCTACGCGGGCCTTCTGTGGGTCTGAGGAAGAACCGAAGGATTGTGTGCATTAAGGGTGGCCTCAATAGCTTGTTGCGAAAAGGTGGCTCTGAAAAGCAGGTCGATAGCAAAGAGATGCTACATTGTCGAAGTTCGTTGTCGCAACTCGATAATAGTGCCTGGAAGCTTTCCGGCTTAAGTCTTGGGCCCGTTAGCGCCGCCGGGAAGGCGCCCCTTTTCGAGTGATTCTGTGAGGTTGGTGTTCAAAGAGCTCGCCAAAGAGTTCGCGCACCTTCCCTTTGGCTGCTACCAGTGCCCTTCGTCCGGCAGGTGTCGCCCGATAGAATTTTCTGTATAGTCTACCTTCTTGCTTCTCTTTGGATACCAGGAGCCCGCGTTCTTCCAGAGAATGGAGTATCGGGTACATCGTGCCGGGACTGAGCCTGTATCCATGTCGCCCAAGTTCCTCAATCATCGCGAGTCCAAAGATGCCACCCTCGCACGCATGGTGGAGAATATTGCGTTTGACAACTTGATTTGGCCCCACCGCGATACTTACATTTGGCCCCACCTGTAGTAATAAGGATACCCAGTTTAGTTCGGCAAAGGTCTTGCGTCTCCAGCCGGGATGGAGTGCAGAGGAAGGGGCGGCGTTTTTGAGCCCCTTCCTTTGCACCAGCAATGTAGAAGCTAACTCCGTCGATCGCTACGATGCTTTCTTTTTCTGGCGCACCTCCAGGGTTCTGCGAAAGCGGTAGGATTCGGCGCCGGTCTCGATGATGTGCGCTCGATCCGTGATCCGGTCCAGCAACGCCTTGCATAAGCGCGGATTGGGAAACACCTGCGTCCACTCGGAAAACGGTAAGTTTGTGGTCACGATCAAGGTGGCTCGCTCGGCGCGTTCGGCGATCACTTGAAACAAGAACTCGGCTCCGATGTCAGCTAATGGCACGTAGCCTACTTCGTCGAGCACGATCACGTCGTAGCGCAACCAGCGTGACAGCACCCGTTTCACCGCGTTGTGTTGCCGGGCTTCCACCAGCTCGTTGACCAGGTTTGCGGCTGTGGTGAATCTTGCTCGCCGCTTCTGCCGGCACGCGGCCACGCACAGGCCCGTCGCCAAATGCGTCTTGCCGGTACCACATTCGCCCATCAGCACCACGGGTTCCGCGCGCTCGATGTAGCCACCTTCGGCCAGTTCGCGGATCTTTGCCGCCGGAATCTGCCGCGCCTGGTTGAAGTCGAACTCTTCCAGCGTTTTCAGCCGCGGTAACTTGGCATCGCGCAGCCGTTGCTGAACGGCGTGCCGGTCACGTTCTTCCGACTCCATCGTGAGCAGCGCTTCCAGATACCCGATGTGACTGCGCTGTTCTTTGATGGCCTGCTCCGCCAGTTGCACGAAGTTCGCTCCGATCATCGGAATGCGCAGCGCCTTGCAATACTGCCTCACACTGGCGTGTTCGAGAGCCTGAGTTTGCTCTTTCATCGCGCCACCTCCGCCGTACTGGCAGCGAGACTGAGTAACTGGTCATACTCATTCATCTGAGGCAGCGGTCGTTCGTAGCGTTCCAGTCCGTTGAGCTCAACTAACTCGGTGCCTGGACGACCCAGTTCCGTTGCCATTAGCAGATGCCGCACCGCGGCCGCATCTGTGCAACTCAAAGCCAGCGCCTTCTCCACCGCCTGCTGCAGCCGCTCCCAGCCATGTCTCTTGCCGAGAGTGAGTAACTCGATCATCTCCCGCGTGCCGACTTGCTTGCCGTGCCGTTCCTGCAAGCTCTGCCAGAGCCGGTCGAAACTCTCCGGCCAGCGCCCGCGTTCGCGCCACTGCCGCAACGGACTCGATCCCGCCAGCGCTCCCGGTTTCTTCTCCAGCACGTCAAGATAGTGCTCCAGATCGAGCACTTGCTCATAGCGGCCGAAACTACGCTCGTGCCGCGCCACGCACTCCCGTTCCTGCCAGATCTCGACATACGCCGGCAGGAGTTTCGCTTGCGGGCGCGTCCCCGGCCGCAAGGGCGTCGAGTAGAAGTTCGTCCGCACCTTCACACAGCCCTTGCCGTCCACTGTCGGAAAACTGGTCTCCGCCAGTTCGAATCCTTCCGCCGCCAGCGGCAACAGATGCTCGCGTTCGATCCGCATCGCCTCCCCGACGGGCATCGCTTGGCCTGCAATCCGCCGCTGTTCGTCTTGTTGACAGAAGCTTCGCAAATACTGATTCAACTCTTCCAGGTTCTTCACCTGCGGAACCGGCACCAGATGATTCCGGCGGAAATAGCCCACTTCCCCCTCTACTCCGCCCTTCTCGTTGCCCCGCGCCGGATTGCAGAACTCGGTCTGAAAGCCCCAGTGCGAGCGGAACGCGATCAACCGTTCCGTCTCCTCCCGCTGATGCCCGCGCAGAATCTTCTTCACCGCGCTCTTTAGGTTGTCGTAGCGCAAGCGCCGGAACACGCCACCAAAATAGCCAAATGCAGACTCATGCGCTTCCAGAAATGCCTGCTGCGTGGCGTGATAGTAGGCAACGTGAAACGCTCCGCCGCTCGCCATCGACCGCATCGCGAAGTGTTGAACCGACTGGCGCTCGCCTCCGATCTCGGCCATGGCTTCGTACCAATCCACCTGCGCTTCGCCGCCCCAGTCGTACACTTGCGGGACAAACGTCTCTCGCGCCGTGAGCCCTAACTCTTGCTTGCGCTCCCGTACATAACGGCGCACCGTCGCTTCCGCCACTGGGTCCGAACGCTCCTGACGGATCCGCTGCCAAATGCGATGTGCGGTGTGCCGCTGTTTGCGCGGAGCCAGCTGATCGGCGCGCAGAATCTCGTCAATGAACTGCATCACCGGACCCAGCCTGGGCTTGTTCCGCACCGCCAGTTTGCGCTCCGGCGGGATCGCACTCGCCAGCGCCTGTCGCACCATCCGCCGATGCACGCCCAGCTTCTTCGCGACTGCGCGAATCGAACCGGTTCCATGCGTGTGCTCCCGCCTAATCTCTTCGAATAGCTCCACCTTGCGTCTCCTGTCCATCGCCCTCCCCGTCCTGGCTGGCAGAAATCAGGGTAGGCCGATCTATCGGTTAGGGTGGGGCCAAATGTAATGATCGAAGTGGGGCCACTTCAGAGTAGCGAAATCAAATATGCAGGCGAATCAGTCCAGAGTAAAGATCCTGATGATTATGGTTCTCGCTCATAGGGGATGGAACAAGCCCTGTCCACCGGTGCCGGACGCCAGCGAAGGATCGACGCATGGAGAAAATGAGAACCTGAAACAGCCAACATACCAGCTAAAAATGAAATCCACATGTCTGTCAGATGACAATCTGTTCATGTTTGTTGTGATGAGGACTGAGTCGTGCGAGATGCATTCGGCCGGCCTCAAGCAGGTTGGAAGACGCTGACCGGAAGCGACACGATTATGAGGGCACCGCCACCGACACGATTGGCGAGCCTAACTGTACCGCCGTGCGCCTGGACAACCGCATCCACAAAAGCAAGACCCAGCCCGTGCCCTGGCGACTGCCTCCCCTTCACGAAGCGCTCGCAAGCCCGATCGATTATGTCAGGCGAAAATCCAGGGCCATCATCCTCGATCACCATCTCTGCTAGTCCTGCACAGGAGTGCAGCCGAATATTTATCTCACATCCTACTGGTAAATGTGTCAGCTCATTTTCGAGCAGATTGCTTATCGCACGATTGAGCAGCGGTGAGTCAGCGTCAACGAATAAGTGCTCTTCAACATCAACCGCCAACCGGTGGTGATGTTCAGCCAATGCCGGCTGATAAAGATCCACCAGTTGAGCCACGGCAAGAGAAACGTCAACTGGGCTGCGATTCAACTGAAGCGCGCCAGCATCAGCTTCGGCCAAGTCCAGTGTGGTATCCAGGAGTAGTAATAGGCGATCCAGATTCTCAATCGCTTCTCCGACCGAGTCGCGCAATTTCTCGTTCTCTGCATCGCATAATGCGGATTCCAGTGTCCCACGAATCGAGGTTACCGGGCTTCTCAGGTCGTGCGCTACCGCGCCGGTAATGGTGCGAAGTTGGTCAACCGAAGACTGAATCCGGTCCAACATGTGATTAAAGGTCCTAGACAATCGCGAGATTTCATCGGAGTTCGCCGGTTCCGGCAATCGTTCCTCCAGACCCGCTGTGCCGATTCGTGCAACGGTTTCTGTAATGCGGTCCACTCTGAGCAGAGTGCGACGAGCGCTCCAGTATGAAATGAACAAACCGAGGAAGACCGTCCCGCCCCAAATCATGAGGAATCGGCGCGTGAATTGCTGGAGCAGAGCCCGTGCACCGCGATTCGAAACTCCTAGATATGTTTTGCGGCCATTGTCTTGCACACTAACAATCACTCGAAACCGCGCTTGCGCTCCGGCAATTCGGACAAATTGCGGAACCCCCGGAACCAGCTTAGCTTGTTGAAGGGCCTTCACAAAAGCATCTTTCGAGTCTGGACCAACCCACACGGGACTGTCAGGATTAGTAGGATCCATTTGCAAAAAGAAGGCCGAACTCAGCCTTTGCCCTTGCGAATTGCGCTCGTCCGGTACTTCTCGCGTGGCCAACTCAGCCACTTCTCCGACAATTCTCTTGTATAGATGATCTTTGGGAGTAGAAACTGAAACTTGTGCAAGAACCTCAACTTCACCGATAAGCCAAGTATCATCGCGTGCCTGGATGCCTTTACCTACGACAAAATAAACGACAAGGAATGCCAATGCTGTCCCACCGGCGAAAGCCAGAGTGGTCCAGATCGACATACGCCAGGCCGCGGTGTTGCGCAGTTTCTTAAGCATGTTTGAGGACGTATCCAACGCCACGGATCGTATGAATCAACGGCGCGGACGAGTCGTGGTCCACCTTGCTGCGCAGACGATAGATGTGAACATCAACGACATTAGTTGCGGGATCCATCCGCATCCGCCATACGTGATCAAGGATCATGGTGCGAGTGACCACGCGCCCCTCATTCCGGCAGAGATACTCCAGTAAAGAAAACTCCTGTGGGGTCAATTGCAACAATTGATCGCCGCGTCGCGCTTCCCGCCGCACCAAGTCGAGTTGCAGATCAGCGGCTTGCAAACGCACTGGCTCGTTCTGCGAAGCCGACGTTCTGCGCAGCAGATTTCTTAGCCGTGCCAACAGTTCCGCCAGGGCGAAAGGCTTCGTGAGATAGTCGTCGCCTCCGCGCTCCAATCCCAATACGCGCTCGTCAACCGAACGGCGGGCAGACAAGATCAACACTGGAGCATTACTGCCTTGCCCGCGGCAGCGAGAGATCAACTCCAACCCATCGCCATCGGGAAGACCCAAATCAATGATGAAGGCGTCGTGAGTCCCTTGCAGCGCCATAGCCTCCCCGGCTTTGGCACCGCTGGCCGTATCGACTTGATATCCGGACTCCGACAATGCTCGTTTGAGGAATTGCCGAATCTCCACATCGTCTTCAACCACCAGCAACCTCAATTGAATCCTCCCGTGAAAAGTACCCCTCTGGCTTCGTTATTTTATATCGGTTGTCCATTGGTGTGGCTGATGTTCGCCAATGGGACCGGATGTTGTCCGGCAGTGTCGAGTCAGGATGAGAATGCGTCCCGGCAGATTCGGGAACTATTGAGGGAAGCAATGACTTTATGAAAGTGACGATCTGCGCACCGCTCTGCTTTCCGGCAGTTCGGACCGCCGGGGCACACCTCGCCCACTTGGTGGACGAGAACAAGAATCACCCGAATAACCTGATCTTAGGAACCGTACGCTACCGCGAGTCGCTGCCCCTGCGGTCGCCTCCCGCCGAGCTGGATACGTGCAGGCAACAACTGCTGAACGTGGATGGACAAAGGCTGCCTTCGGCTTTGACAACTATGGCATTGATGCCGACCGCAACCAACGTGTCCACCAGGAGGCGGGCACTTGCGCAGGGGGAATGCGGTTCTCGCACGCCGATGCGTATGCCTTCCGGGCAGACATTCACATTTGGCAATGGACCCGACACAATCCATCCAGCTTCTTGCAACACTGAGGCAAATTCCAGTGCGTTCTTCTCGGAAAAGCTCTCGGCGTATGAGACGAGGACCGCGTATTTATTATTGTGTTTCAGCCGATCCAGAATGCCAGCTCGCTGCACTTTGGTGAGAGCGCGCATAATGCACTCCATCGAGCTCTTTGATCTTCCAGGTCAGAACATCACCATCAACTCACGTTTGCTTGTCTCGGAGCGCCGTGCCGACCTGGGAGGTCCCGGAGGATGACTGACACGCCGCCCCGGAGACGAATTGGGCCGGTGCACTTCTACTCCGATCACCAGGAACGTCCGACGTAGACGTTGAACGTCCGCAGAGTTCCGTTCAAGTTCGGATTCCAATAATCCCGATAACTGCCGTAATAGAACAACAACCCGCCTTCGAACTTACGCGGGAAGATGTAGTAAGCCTTCGACTGCCCAATCCATTGCGGCACGATTACCTCTGATATCTGGGTCGAAATCGTGTTCACGTTGCCGAGGGCTGACGGGAATAGACCCGAAGGATCGAATGTGCCTTGCTGAATCAAGTACTGGTTGCCGAGCCGGGCAGCATCGGCCGGATTGATGTCCGGCCGGAAGCCGCTGCGCGCCGAGTTGTAGGTGAGTCTTAGATTCAACCCTAGCAGCCCGGGGTGTAAGTCCGGATGCGTAAGCAAAAGAGCTTGAAGGATCCACAGGTAGGATTCGTAGAATGCGCGTATGGCGATGGGGACGCGCAAGCAGCGGGAAAAGCAAGAAGACATTTGGATTGCTCATAGGGAGCTGCCTTCGGCGCCAGGACATCCGTTCTATCAGCGGCTCAATGAACTGCTGGAGGCGGAGAAGTTCGATGAGTTTGTGGAGGGACGGTGTGCGAAGTTCTATGCGGCTAAGTATGGCCGGCCGTCGCTGACCCCGGGGATCTACTTCCGGTCGCTGCTGCTGGGCTACTTTGAGGGCATCGACAGTGAACGCGGGATTGCCTGGCAATTGGCGGATTCGCTGGGGTTGCGGCGCTTTGTGGGGATTGGTTTGGATGAGGACACGCCGGATCACACGACGATTTCGCGCACCCGCCGTTTGATCGACGTGGAAACGCATCGCGAAGTGTTCGGCTGGGTGCTGGGTGTGCTGGCCGATCGCGGGTTGGTGAAGGGGAAGCGGATCGCGATCGATGCAACGACGTTGGAGGCGAACGCGGCGATGCGCTTGATTGTGCGCCGCGACACGGGGGAAAGCTATGAGGAGTTTCTGCGTGGTCTGGCGAAGGCTTCGGGCATAGAGACGCCGAGCCGGGAAGACTTGGCACGGTTGGACCGCAAGCGGAAGAAGCGGATGTCGAATAAGGAGTGGGAGAGCCCGGCGGACGGGGATGCGCGGATTACGAAGATGAAGGACGGGCGCACGCACTTGGCGCACAAGGCCGAGCACGCGGTCGATCTGGATACGGGTGCGGTGGTGGCGGTGACGCTGCATGGAGCCGACCTGGGCAACACCGTGACGCTGGACGCGACGCTGAGCGAGGCGGGGATCGCGGTGGCGGAGTTAGTGAAACGCGAAGCAGCGGAGCAGAGACCCGAGGATACGCCCAAGGTCAACGTCGAGGGAATCGAAGAGGCGGTAGCGGACAAGGGTTACCACAGCGGCGCGGTCTTGGAGCGGGTGAAGAGTTACGAAGTGCGTACCTACATTCCGGAAAAGAAACAAGCGGGGCAGCGCCACTGGGAGGGCAAAACCGAGGAGCAACAGGCGGTGTACCAGAATCGACGGCGCGTGCGCGGCGGCTACGGCAAGAGCTTACTGCGGCGGCGAGGCGAACTGGTGGAACGCAGCTTTGCGCACTGCTACGAGACGGGCGGCATGAGGCGCACACATCTACGCGGACACGAGAATATTCTGAAGCGGCAACTGGTCCATGTGGGGGCCTTCAACTTGAGCCTGATCTTGCGCAAAGTGCTGGGTGCGGGCACGCCGCGGCAGTGGAAAGACCTCGAGGGGACGCCTTTTTTGCTGTTTATTTACTACTTACTCGTCGGGAAAATCGAAATCGGCTCTCCGGAAGCCGAATCTCAATATCTTGTACGAAATCGGTCATCGAATCACGAAGCTCGACTCGCAGCTCGGCGCGGCTGGTCGTGCCGAAAATTAGTTACTTACACCCCGGGCTGCTAGGGAGACTCTGATTAAGTCCTCCCTTTCCACAGGGAGTAAAGATAATGTCGTGCCATATGAACTCGTTGCGCAAGCAGAGGACACTGGCGATGATGACGGGATTCGAGCGATACACAAAGAAGACGCGGCGGGCAATGTTCTTGGAAGAGATGGAACAGGTGGTGCCGTGGGGGAAACTGTGTGCGCTGATCGAGCCCCACTATCCCAAGCCGGGCAACGGGCAACGGCCGAAAGAATTGGAGCAGATGTTGCGGATTTATTTTCTGCAGCAGTGGTTCAATCTGGCGGACCCGGCGGTGGAAGAGGCTTTGTACGACTCGGCGACGCTGCGGCAGTTTGCGGGAATTGATTTGGGGGCCGAGCCGGTGCCGGATGAGACGACAGTGTGCAAGTTCCGGCACCTGCTGGAAGAGAACCATCTGGGGGAAGAGATTCTGGGGACGGTGAACCTGCATTTGCAAGCCAAGGGGGTGCGGATCACGACGGGCACGATTGTGGACGCGACCATCATTCACGCGCCCAGTTCGACCAAAAACCGCGAGCAGAGCCGAGACCCAGAGATGCACCAGGCGAAGAAGGGGAAGAACTGGTACTTCGGGATGAAGGCGCACGTGGGCGTCGACAGCAAGAGCAAAATCATTCACACGGCGGTGGCGACAGCCGCCAACGTTTCCGATGTGGCGATGTTGCCGGACCTGCTGCATGGCGAAGAAACGCGGGTGTGGGGCGACGGAGCGTATCAGGGCCAAACCGAGGTGATCCGCGAGTGCGCGCCACGAGCACGGGATTTCACCCAGCGGCGCTGTCGCTACAAGGGCCAGATCGTGGATGAAGTGGCGTGGGCGAAGAACCGGACGAAGTCGAAGGTGCGGGCGAGGGTGGAGCATGTGTTTCAAGTGATGAAGCTGCAGTTTGGATTCGTGAAAGTACGCTATCGCGGGCTGAAGAAGAACGCGCACAGACTGTTTGTCACCTGTGCGCTGGTGAATCTGTTTGTGAGCCGCAGAAAACTGCTCGCCGTCGCGTAGCTCGTCCGGCTTCGTCCCGTACGCGCGGTTGCAACGGCGGTACCGACCAGCTCCAGCATCCGAGATCCGAACCGGCAGCGCGGTTTCCTGAAACACTGTTGGTAGTCGACTTAGCATGAGCGCTTATTCAGAGTGTCCCTAGGCGCTGCCGGTAGGTGTAATTGGAATCTCCCCAGTAGGCCTGAACGATCTGCTTGTATGGGACAAGGGGCTCGTCCAGTATGTATCCCGTCGCGTTATCGTTTTGAAACGCCATGTACGTCTTCATGTTGTTCTGCTGATAGGAATATCCCAGTCCCAGGCTCCAGGTCGGCAAAGCCCGTAACGTGGCGCTGGCCGTATCGATGTAGAAGCGGTTGCTTCGCTGGAAAGTGGGAGGCAGGCCAGCGATGTTCAGTCCGAACGACCCCGTTGCGCCTGGCGCCGAAAGGGGCGTCACACCGGGGGTATCCGGCAGCGGCACGTCCGGAAAAGCGTTCTGCACGATGACGTTGAGGTCGTTGGCAAACACCAGCAACGACGAAGGCGTCAACGTCAAGTTGGCGAAGACGCGATTATCGCTCCGGGGAACGGTCAAGTAGCCCGGATCGTGCGTGCCCGTCCACTCATATCCCGTACGCGCGCTCCACAGACCAGCATCGTGATAACGCAGCGCCAGTCCGGCTGTGTTGCTAGAGGACGACGGCACTACTTTCAGCAAATCGGTGTTGTCAACAGAATAAATCTGCGACCCGAAGAGGTTATAACTGGTGTCGTTCCACAAGGAAGCATTGGACCGCGTGATTCCGGTGCGCTTGTAATGAGCTTCTACATCGAAATCGTGGCCCAACTCGTATTCCAGCTTCACTCCTTCCCAGTGGTTGTGATAGGAAACGTTGCCGTACAGACTGTAGTAAGGCGTGAAGTTGTTGAGCAGATTCTGCTGGTGATAATCGGCCGTGAGCCGCAGCCGGTCCAGCGGACGCCAGTTCAGGATCTCGTCGGTATCAAACGCATTCTGCGGATAATTGGTATAGGTATCAGTCAGGCGCGTGTAGCTCATGCTTCCGTTAAAGCTAAGCGTGGGAGAGGCCGTCCAGTTCACGTTCATACTGTCTGTCTGCGCTGTGCTAGGAGACGGGATATCGATCGAATACCCCGTCCCGGTGGGAGAAGCTACAACAGGACCCGGCGCGGGGCCTGCTGGAGGCAGATTATTCGAAGATGGTGCACATTGATTGCCGGCAAACCCAAACGGGAAGGCTTCACAGGTCGATGCGTCGACGTTGAATCCGCCCGTAAAACCTCCGGTGGGAAACACGAGCCGGTCGTTGAAGCTGCTGTACTTGTGTTGGTAGCTAAGCCGCACCGGTCCTAGATCAACGTCGCCGCCACCACCGATGTTCCGCGTCGTGTAATTCACAGGTTGGAACTTGTTGAATTGCCCAGTCTGGGGATTGAAAGAGCCGCCGCTCTGATAGTGACATTGTGCGCCGCAAAATTGACCCGTGGACCCTAGAGAGGGCACATAGGAGTTTTCATCCAGGTAGGCGAGCTGAGTTTGGCCCGAGCGCGCCTGCCAATCGCCATTCACAAAGAGATGGACTGGCAGCTTTGGCAGCTTAACCTGACCCTGCGCCTTGCCCAGCCGCCGCACCACATAAAACGGAACGTGAGAAGGAATGAGATCTGTGGTGGTGTCGCAGGGACCGCCGCAACCGCTGGACACATCCAACAGCGGAAACGCGTTGAACGGATAATGATCTTGTTGTTGCACGAAGCTCCGCATGTCGAAGCTCACGCGCGCCCACTTACCAGCCGTGAGCTGTGAGGCAGCCTGGTAATCCTGGCTGTTCAGCACATTGCCTCTTGTAACGACAGTCACGTGATTCAGCGACGACACATACGCGGTTGCGACATCGGCTCCTGCCGACTGTTGCAGCGTGTCGTATTCGCCGACACGGCCGCCGAAGCCAGTGATGTCCACGAAGCGGTAAGCGCCGGGAACAATGGAGTAAGCCGCATCGGTCTGGATCGCTCCAGCCTCGGCGGGATTTGTATTGTCGCCGGACATCGCGCCAGACATCCCTCCCGACATCGGAGCGAGTCGAGACAACATGCCCAGCGCGCCGCCAGCGGCGCCAATCGCAAAACTCGGCTTATGGGATGGAAGCAAACCAACCGCGGATGGGCTCGTCATTTGAGCATGAGGAGCGGTTGACGCTCTTGCTGACAGACCCGCACGCAGCTGCGGTTCCGATGGCCCCTTGTCTAGGAATCGGCTCCCGCCGCTGGGCGTAGGAGTGTCGGTGCCATGAATCGATCCGTGACAGTTGGTGCAACGGTCCGAGATCGGCAGGCTGGCGCCGTTGTGGTGTCCTGCGTGGCACTGCAAGCACAACGCCGGCTCGCTGATCGTCAGCAAATTCGTGTTCGGTGAGCCATGGGCTGTGTGGCAGTTCATGCAGTTTTCAGTTACTGGCGGATGCTGGTAGGCAAACGGTCCGCGATACTGCGCGTGGCAGCTCAGGCAAAGTTGGTTGGTATTTGCTGTGCGCAGATTGTTACCGCCAGCTCCCCCGTGGGGATCATGGCAGTCCGCGCAACTCATCTTTCCTTCGCGCAGGGGATGATGGTATCCGCCCGCGGCCATCATGGTGTTCATCAAAAGCCGCGCCATGCGGCCGTTGCCGTCCATGTACGGATGGATGTAGACGAAGATGAAGTGCCCAAGAACGACGCGGACAGCTGGATCGGCCTCTTGGACCAGCAGATCGAAAAACGCAGGCATCGTGTCCCTCACCGCATCGCGGTTCAGAGGCACTCCTGCCAACAATCAGACTGGTTGCGCCTCTACGGGCGAATTCTTTCAAAGGAAACATTACTATCTGAAGGATTATTTAATCTCAAGACATTCAGAATCCACAGTCTCCGCAGAAGTTCACCGCGAGTCCCAGCTCAGCCATGGCGGCGGCCTTCGAGGCGAGCACAGAGCTTGCGGTTTCGCTGTCGGGCGCGTAAGCAACCTGGATGTGATTCGATTTGTGTCTCGCCATGAACTGATCACGACTCACTCCATAGAGCACAGCATTCATGAGAGGCCACTGCGGGGTCGTAATCGACCAACGCCGTTCGACTTCAGAATCAGGTAGTTGTAAGGCTCGACCGCGTCCAATATCGACGTTCAATCTGCCGTGCTCCACAAACACTCGGCTCCAAACGATTTCGCCGGGTTTGCTGACGCCTTTGATGGTTCCACCGCCCAGCGGGAAATACATTGGCGGCTGGCGTTCGCTGGTCGCGTCTTCGTAGGCGCGAGCGAAATGGTTCGGAGGAACCGAGCCTGAGATTTCCAACACCCACACGAAGTCCTTAGTGCCATTGACTACAAAATCTTCACCGTAGCGAACATCGTGGAGAGTCGTTTCGGGTGGGAATCCGTATTGACGCCAGACACGGTTTGTTACCAAGGCATCAAGGCCAGCGCATTCGTCGGCTTCATTGAAAAGGGGGAGAGCCAGATTTTCGAACAGAATTCGTTTTCCTTGCGCATCCTTTACTGGCGGCCGGTCAACATTGTTCAGCAGTCCTTCAGCCAGATCAGAAGCCGGGCAGATATCCTTCAGTCCCTGCTGATATTGAATTCCTATGGTGTCGCACCCGAACTCATCCGCGATGCGAAGTGCAGCGATATACATTCTGCACTGTTCCAGAATTTGCCCGTCGGTCAGATCTTTTTCTGGATTGGGTCCGGTGTGGAATTTCATTCCTTTCCGATCGAGCCACCCGCGGACTCCTTGAGCTTCATCTTCCGCCACGCGACGCATTTCGGCATAAAGCGCGGACTGACTTAGTCGTTCTTTGTACACGCCTGTGGATTGCAGCAACTCATCAGGAATGATGGCGTTGTACATGCCCATGCAGCCCTCATCGAAGACGCCCATGATGGCCTTATCGTGTTTGAGCTGGCGTCCGATCTCGCGGCCTCGCTTTTCCGCTTCGCTGGGGAGACGAACGGAACTGAGCGCGCGAACATGACTGCTGTCATGGGTGAGGGTCTCTCCGTTGAGCCAGCGACGAAGTCCAGCCAGGAAGAAGTCATCATCGAAAGTTGCACTCCAGAGCGTGCTGTACTGAATCCCCGCTTTTGCCATGGATGCATTCAGGTTGAGCATTCCCACCAGACCCGGCCATTGTCCGGACCAATTCGCAATGGTGAGAATGGGACCTCGATGAGTCATCAAGCCAGGCAACACATGCTGGCTGTACTGCCACACGGCCTCGACAACAACGAGCGGAGCATCGGCAGGAATTTGACGAAAGACCTCGATGCCATGGTGCTGGCTGTGGATAAATCCATGCTCCTGCACTGGATCGAAGGCGTGCCCCCGCTTAACGGAACCGCCAAGGTTTCGAACCGCGGCCGTGACGGCCCTCTCCACTTTCTCTTGAGCAGGCCAGCAGGTCTGATTGGCCGAGAGCCTCAGATCACCACTCGCAATGAGAATGACTTCAGGTTGTTGCATGAGTACCTCCGAGAAAACCTAGTTGGCGTTACGTTTTGGCCGAAAGCGGATCAGGTACACGAGGCCGAAGATCAACATGCCTGCGCCCCACCAGATTCCGATATGCAGGTGGGCCATGGCGACTTGAGTAATCGGCGGGACCAGGAGTTCATGCACACCCGTCGCAAGAATCAGGAGGCCATAAATAGTCAGAAGCAGGCCGATGAAGAACCATACCGAAATTGAGTGTTTTCCCATATTCCACTTACCAGAAAATTATGTTCAACGCGATGAATCCAAGGGCAACCACAATCGCCCACGTGATGGGACGACGAAAGAACGGGAAATCGCCTTCAGCGGGAACTTCGGTCAATCCGTAAACCAATCCCTTGAGTTCGTGCTCGGGTTTTGGCGTGGTCACCAGACTTACCGCGACCGTAACAACAACGTTCACCAGAAGGGACGACATCGCGCGATAGACATTCTCAGCCATGTCCTTCGCATGGGACGAGAAGGCGACATATTGCAACGCGCCTGGATCAAGCTTAATCCAGGCCCACAAGCCAAAAGACGTGAGAATCCCTGCCAGCAGACCCCAGAATCCCGCGGCGGGGGTCGTTCTCTTCCACAGCATGCCTAAAATCACGGTGCCGAACATGGGAACGATGAAGAAAACAAAAATGACCTGTGCATAGACGATGATGCTGGAAAAATTCATCACCAAGTAAGCGGTGCCGATGCTGATGAATACGCCAATCAGCGAACACCATCGTCCTACTGAAACATAATGCGCATCGGTGGCTGCCTTGCGGATGAAAGGCTTGTAGATGTCGTAGGTCCAGACGGTCGTAAATGCAGTGACATTGCCGGCCATTCCAGACATGAAACCGGCCACGAGCGCAGTAACTCCCAGGCCGAGTAATCCCGGCCCGCAGTAACGCGCCAGCATGAGCGGAAGAGCCTCATTGTAAGTGTGCACGTTCGGGAGTCCTGCCTGGCTTTCTGGCACCAGGTGAAAGGGCAGCACAGCCAGCGCGAGCAGGCCCGGCACGATGACAATGACAGGCACAATCATTTTGAAGAATGCGCCAATTACGGTTCCCAGTTTGGCCGAACGCAGGTCCTTGGCCGCCATCACGCGCTGCACAACGAGGAAATCTGTTGTCCAATATCCGAAGGAAATCGCCAAGCCCCATCCGAAAACAATGCCAGTCCAGTGAACTCCCATCGGATTGCCGGTGAAGGTCGACGTTGTCCGCCACATGTGGATGAAGTCCTGACCAGGAAAATTGGTCTGGATGCGATGAATCATTCCTGCCCAGCCACCGGTTTCGATGAGCCCGACAACCGGAATCACCAGACATCCAATCCAGATCAAGAAGAATTGCAGTACCTCATTGAAGATGGCAGAAAGCAGTCCCCCTGCCATCACGTAGAGCGCTACCGTGAGCGATGAAACCCAGATACTGAAATGAATGTCCCAGCCAAGGATCACTTTCATGATGATCGCCATCGAATACATATTGATGCCGCTCATCAGAATGGTCATGACTGCGAATGAGATCGCGGAGAGCGATCGAGCACCCTCACCGTATCGCAACTTCAGATAGCCAGGCACCGAATGAGTTTTGCAGATGTAATAGAAGGGCATCATCACCAGCGCGAGGAAGAGAATCGCGGGTATTGCGCCGATCCAATAAGCATGCGCAACCAGAATCCCGTACTGGTACGTCGCCGCCGCATAGCCCATCATTTCCAGCGATCCAAGGTTGGCGGAGATGAAGCTCAGGCCGGCAATCCAGGCTGTCATCTCCCGTCCGGCCATAAAGAACTCGTCGCCTGTATTGGTGAAGCGGCGCAAATAAGCGCCCAGGCCCAAAACCAGGCAGAAGTACAGCACAATGATTGTCAGGTCGACGGCTGTTAGTGACATTCGCGGGCTGGCGAAGAGCAGAAAACACGGGATCGAGGGCATCAGTGGGTGCTCCCAGCAGATTGGACAAGGGGAAGAAGCACGCGATCAAGTTCCTGGTCGGTGAATTCCGAAAGTTTCACACCCCGATAAAGTGCCCAATGCTCCACTTGCTCGACCGTTTGCCCGGGTTGCACCTTGGTCAACGGACCGAGGGTTTCGATCTCAAGAAAGTCGTTGTTGGTGAAGGTCTCGAACGAGCAGCCGAAGTCAGGATAAGTCTTGAGCGGATCCGAGTGCACGCGCTTGATGAAAGCCTCGGTGTTGAGTACGTATGCCGCCCAGGTATCCTGATTAAAGAGTCCCAGCTTCTGCGCCTCGCTGTTATTGGGATCCTGACGAAGCATAAGGTACTTCTTCGTGAACTTCCATCGCGGGTCGGCAAGATTGGTATAGGCCCACATCACCAGCGGATTGGTCGCTTCGAGGTTGATGGGATGCTTGCCCCGAGGTGGGAAGCCGGAAACCGCGATCCCGCCTTGCGCCATCATGGTCAGAGCCCAGGGAGCAAACTCCAGCGTGAATAAAGACTGATTGGTGATGCGGTGATAGACATTTACATTGGTTCCCGAAGGAGCCATTTTGATTTCGATCTCTTTCTGCAGGTGGGTCAGCGGCTCGATCGGTTCGCGAGCCACCAGTCCGGTGCTCGTCAATTGAATCTCAACCGCAACATTGTCCGGTGCCCACGTGGTTACCGGATCTTCCGGCGCCTTCCAGACGCGGTCTCCACCACGCAGCCGGAATTTTTCTTCTCCAGTTTTACCAAGCTGGTCGGGGAATTCCTTGAACAGGTTTTGTCCGCCGACAAAAGCAAACCGGATGATTCTCGGGCCAACGTCTCCGGTCACAATGAGTTCTATCTCGCCGTTCGTCACCCGATAGCAGGTCGGCCAGCCTTTGTATTCCGTCTTTTCGACTTTCACGGCAGCAACCATATTGGAGATAACAAGTACGACGAACGCAAACAATACAATGGTTCGAAGCATGCAAGCTTCTCCCTGCACCAGTTGGGTAGTGCTATCGGCTTGGGCAGCACAGTAAACACCCGAGGCGGCGGCTTGTCAAGGACAAATATAATCGATTCTATTTTTGGGAGCGAGCCACTTGGAAAAACTGATCCTGCTGGGGGCCGAGCTGCCGAATTTTGACTCCTTGTCGAGTATAGAAAACTCGCCAAAAGAAATACTTCCGAGCTACTTACTACGCAAGTATTGGTTAACTATATGTTTATAAATGCTTTAGTGTAAGACCGAGAATGGGGTACTGGAGCGAGAGGAAAGACGCTGTGCAGCGTCCCGAGCTGTGCGTTTTCCACGCGCAAATTGATCGCGTTGGTCCCCGAGCCTGCGCGACGAGGTAGAATGGCGGTCCGGCAATCATCGAAAAACAGTATCGATTCACTTCTGGGATACGATCTGGTAGGATTTCGGTGCTGCGCTGAATCAGAGTCTGTCTCACCCGCGCAGCGCCAGGAGCGATGTTCGTTTGTACACCATCAAGGATATCGCGAGATTGGCCGGCGTTTCGGTCGCGACGGTCTCCGGTGTCCTGAATAACAAACCGACCATAAAGCCCAAACTGGTGGAGCGAGTCAGGAAAGCGATGGACGCTCTGGATTACCATCCGGATCACGTCGCCCGCAGTTTGCGCGTTCGCCGGACCCTGACCGTCGGAATCATTATTCCAGACGTGACGAATCCGTTCTTTACCGATGTAATCCGCGGTGTCGAACAAGAGGCTCAAAGCAGCGGCTACTCGGTAATACTCTGCGACTCCAACGAAGATTCAGAACTGGAACGCCGCAATCTAAACATTTTGCTTTCTCGTCGCGTCGACGGTGTTTTATTGGCGCCGGCGACCGCACCCTCGGTGCACGACCTACGAATTCGTGAGCGCTTCCCCATTGTCTTGATTGATCGTGTCCCTCTTGGATTTAACGGGCCGGCAGTGATGACGGACAACTTTGGTGCTGCCTATGAAGGTACACAGCACTTGATCAAACTTGGCCATCGACGCATCGCGATTATCACGGGGCAGTTGGGTCTTTCGAATGGATTGGATCGCCTGGAGGGATTTCGAAAAGCTCTGCAGGAGGAACATCTCGCGCTTCCGGATGAATATGTGCAAAAAGGAAACTTTCAATTGGAGAGTGGGTATCGATGTGGTCTGGAACTGATGCGGCTTCCCACCCCGCCGACGGCCATTTTTTCCTGCAACAACAAAATGACATTGGGCCTGATGCGATCACTGGTGGAAATGCGGGTGAACTGTCCCAAAGCTGTAAGCGTACTGGGCTTTGACGATTTCGAGTGGTCCGCCTACTTCAACCCGCGACTGACCACAATTGCCCAACCTACTTATGAAATGGGCAAACAAGCCATGCAGGTTTTGCTGCGCATATTGCAAGCCAGCGACCACGAGCCCGAAATCAGCGCCGACAGCGTAGTGCGGCTCAAAGCTGAGCTACGGATCAGAGACTCAACCGCAGCGGCTTCTCGTAGCTCGGAGCCGTTGAAGGAGCAAGTCACTGCGGAAGCATGAGTGGCACCTATCGTTGCCAGCTGTCGCTTAGGGCAAAGGCGGCGCCTCAGCCGCGGCAATCTCCTCCGTCAGCAATTTGGCGAAGTTCCCCCTTGACATTAAACTGTATTTCTGCAACTATGGAAATATGTTGATGGCTCAAGCGAAGAAGTCCGCAGAGCAGGTGGCCAAGTACGCTGACATGTTTTCGGCGATGGGAACCGAGGCGCGGCTGCGGATCATGCAGTTGCTATTGTCGGCGCATCCGGAAGGGCTGGTCGTCGGTGAAATTCAGGAAGAACTGGAAATCCCCAATTCCACGCTTTCCCATCACCTCGACAAGCTTAAAAGCGAAGGCTTGGTTCAAGTCCGCCGCGAGAGCACTTTCCTGCGCTACACGGCCAATACGGACGCCCTGCAGGAATTGTTGCAGTTCCTGTACGCGGAGTGCTGCACGCGAAACAAAGCTCTCAAGCCCCAGGACATCGTTCAGATTTGCAGATAGGAGACCCATATGAGCACCGCGGACATCAAGGAAGTTGTGAAAGAGAAATACGGGCAGGCCGCGCTTCGAGTGAAGAGCGGTGGCAGCAGCTGTTGCGGTGCCGCTCCGGGCATCGGCCGGGGCTGCGATCCGTTTACTTCAAACCTCTATTCCGCTTCGGAGGGCGAGCAAGTTCCGGAAGAAGCCATGCTGGCTTCTCTTGGCTGCGGGAACCCGACGGCGCTGGCGCAATTGAATGCGGGCGAGATCGTCCTTGATCTGGGATCGGGCGGGGGCATCGATGTGCTTCTGTCCGCCAAGCGGGTCGGCCCGTCCGGGAAAGCCTACGGTCTCGACATGACCGATGAGATGCTGGCTCTCGCCAATGAGAACAAGCGCAAGTCTGGATTGGAAAACGTGGAGTTTCTGAAGGGCGAAATCGAGAACATTCCGTTGCCTGATAAATCGGTCAACGTCATCATTTCAAATTGCGTCATCAATCTGTCCGCCGATAAAGATAAGGTTTTGCGGGAAGCGTTCCGTGTGCTTAGGCCCGGAGGACGCCTGGCGGTTTCAGACGTGGTGACTCGCGGGGAGATTGATGCGGCGATCCGGAGGAGCATTCTTTTGTGGGTGGGCTGTGTGGCGGGAGCTCTGGAGGACGGCGAATACCGGAGCAAGCTGGCCGGGGCAGGCTTCGAACAGATCGATATTGAACCCACACGAATTTACCGGAGCGAAGATGCGCGCGATCTGCTGCGAGCCGAGGGAATTGACGTGGAAGCGATCGCGCCGCAGGTGGACGGCAAATTCATGAGCGCGTTCATCCGTGCGGTCAAACCAGCCAAAGCCGCCACGAAAACGTGTTGCGGACCCACTTGCTGCAATTAGGACCAGCGATATGAAAGCAAATTACAACGTTCTGTTTCTGTGCACCGGGAATTCGGCGCGCTCGATCATGGCCGAGGCTATTCTGAACTTCAAAGGCCGCCCTACCTTCACCGCCTACAGTGCGGGGAACCATCCCACGGGGGCAGTGCGGCCGGAGGCGCTGCGGCAACTTGAGCAGGCGCATATTCCGATTAAGGGCCTTCGCAGCAAAGCTTGGGACGAATTTTCCGTGCCGGGCGCACCGCAGCTCGATTTCGTGTTCACCGTGTGTGACAACGCGGCAAAAGAAGTCTGTCCGGTATGGCCTGGACAACCGCTGACCGCACATTGGGGCATTCCCGATCCGGCCGCAGTTCGCGGCGGCCCGCTCGAGATCGAAAGAGCATTCCGCGACGCGTTCTTTATCCTGGAGCGGAGAATCAGCCTGTTTCTGTGCCTTCCGTTCAAGGCTCTCGACAATATGGCGCTCAAGAAGGAACTCGACAACATCGGGCAGTCAACGTCGCCCGTGACTCATGGGGAATGAGTGACCGACAGATGAAGACAAGCGTTCGCCTCAAGTTTCTCGACCGTTATCTCACCGCCTGGATCTTTTCTGCCATGGCTGCCGGGGTAGCGCTGGGCTCGCTGGTGCCCGGAGTGGTGCCATTTCTGAACCGCTTCAGCGTTGGTACTACGTCGATCCCGATCGCAGTCGGACTGATCGTCATGATGTATCCGCCGTTTACCAAGGTGCGATACGAAGAACTGCCGGAAGTTTTTCGCAACAAGAAGGTGCTGGGGCTCTCTCTTGTGCAGAACTGGGTGGTGGGGCCGGTTCTGATGTTCGGGTTGGCTGTTGTATTCCTGCGCGGGTATCCGGAATACATGGCAGGCTTGATCATGATCGGCCTGGCGCGATGCATCGCCATGGTCATCGTGTGGAATGAACTGGCCAAGGGCGATACGGATTACGCGGCCGGCTTGGTGGCCTTCAATTCTCTCTTCCAGGTTTTTTTCTATTCGCTCTATGCCTGGGTGTTCATTACCGTGTTGCCGGCGAAACTCGGGCTTCGAGGAGCGGTTGTCGATGTGTCCATCGCGGAAATCGCAAAAAGCGTATTCGTCTACCTGGGAATTCCTTGCCTTGCCGGGTTTGCGACCCGCCGAGCGCTCATTCGTCTCCGGGGGCGAGACTGGTACGAGGGGAACTTCGTTCCGCGCATAAGTCCACTTACGCTCATCGCTCTGCTATTCACAATTGTGGTGATGTTCTCGCTGAAGGGAGAATACATCCTCCGCTTACCCTTGGATGTTCTGCGAATCGCCGTTCCCTTGCTGATCTACTTCGTGGTGATGTTCCTGCTGTCCTTCTATATGGGCAGGAAGCTGGGGGCCGATTATTCGAAGACGACCACGCTGTCGTTCACTGCGGCCTCGAACAATTTTGAGCTGGCTATTGCAGTCGCGGTCTCAGTATTCGGGATCAATTCGGGAGCCGCGTTCGCGGCGGTGATTGGGCCTTTGGTCGAAGTGCCGGTCATGATCGGACTGGTGAACGTTGCGTTGTATTTCCAGCGGCAGTATTTTCCGGCGCCGCGAGCGGCCGAAAGCGAATCGGTCTACGCATCCCCAACACAATAGTTTTCGCCCTGGTTGAGGCGCGTCCTTCACCGGTGCGGCGGATGCTTAGACAAATGCTCGCATTAAACCCGAATGCTTTCGGCTTTGCGGATGGCTTCTTCTAGGGACACTCTGAATAAGCGCTCATGCTAAGTCGACTACCAACAGTGTTTCAGGAAACCGCGCTGCCGGTTCGGATCTCGGATGCTGGAGCTGGTCGGTACCGCCGTTGCAACCGCGCGTACGGGACGAAGCCGGACGAGCTACGCGACGGCGAGCAGTTTTCTGCGGCTCACAAACAGATTCACCAGCGCACAGGTGACAAACAGTCTGTGCGCGTTCTTCTTCAGCCCGCGATAGCGTACTTTCACGAATCCAAACTGCAGCTTCATCACTTGAAACACATGCTCCACCCTCGCCCGCACCTTCGACTTCGTCCGGTTCTTCGCCCACGCCACTTCATCCACGATCTGGCCCTTGTAGCGACAGCGCCGCTGGGTGAAATCCCGTGCTCGTGGCGCGCACTCGCGGATCACCTCGGTTTGGCCCTGATACGCTCCGTCGCCCCACACCCGCGTTTCTTCGCCATGCAGCAGGTCCGGCAACATCGCCACATCGGAAACGTTGGCGGCTGTCGCCACCGCCGTGTGAATGATTTTGCTCTTGCTGTCGACGCCCACGTGCGCCTTCATCCCGAAGTACCAGTTCTTCCCCTTCTTCGCCTGGTGCATCTCTGGGTCTCGGCTCTGCTCGCGGTTTTTGGTCGAACTGGGCGCGTGAATGATGGTCGCGTCCACAATCGTGCCCGTCGTGATCCGCACCCCCTTGGCTTGCAAATGCAGGTTCACCGTCCCCAGAATCTCTTCCCCCAGATGGTTCTCTTCCAGCAGGTGCCGGAACTTGCACACTGTCGTCTCATCCGGCACCGGCTCGGCCCCCAAATCAATTCCCGCAAACTGCCGCAGCGTCGCCGAGTCGTACAAAGCCTCTTCCACCGCCGGGTCCGCCAGATTGAACCACTGCTGCAGAAAATAAATCCGCAACATCTGCTCCAATTCTTTCGGCCGTCGCCCGTTGCCCGGCTTGGGATAGTGGGGCTCGATCAGCGCACACAGTTTCCCCCACGGCACCACCTGTTCCATCTCTTCCAAGAACATTGCCCGCCGCGTCTTCTTTGTGTATCGCTCGAATCCCGTCATCATCGCCAGTGTCCTCTGCTTGCGCAACGAGTTCATATGGCACGACATTATCTTTACTCCCTGTGGAAAGGGAGGACTTAATCAGAGTCTCCCTAGCATGTCCCAGGCCCGAATGGCCTTCAGGCATCCTTCTCGTGCCAGGCGGGTGCTGAGCTGCTTTTCCGCCTCGTCGAAGGCTTCTTCCGCGACCGCTCGAGCGCGATACGCCTCGTCGTTCGCGTCCTTCAGTTTCCTCGCCAGCAACGGCGTCCCCGATTCTCCGGTCGGCGACGACGGTTTGCGGTGATTGCGATCTCCCTGGGCGGGCGGTGACGAATGTGCCTCCAGTGCCTCATACGCGGATTTCACACTGTCGGGCCAGCGCTGTTTCACTTCGCGGTTCAACTTATCGAGGGCAGCATTGGCCTGGTCGGCGGTCTTCCGCACATTCTTCTTTTCGCGAAGCCATTTCATCACCGACCATTTCATCGCTTCGGTCATCAACGTTCTTGCCGTTTCGACTTGTATGGGTCTGTTCATGGAGGGTTATAGGGATGCAAGTTCCCAGAGGATGATCGCTTCCCCATTCCGGCTCCATAAGTGACCGGGATCACTGCTCTTATTGTCGCGACGCACAAGCTGCTGGTTGGGCGTTGACTCAGGCCGGTTTCGTTCTTATAGTAAAGACAATGCTGCAGTGCAGCAAGGAGGATGGTCTCATGCGAACTCATACGAACTCTCACGAGGAGCGATCGCCGCTGGCGCTGCTGACCGAGCTGGCGGTGGAAGGAACATCCAGCCTCGTCGAGGCGCAGCGGACGCTTCTGAGCCTGGCGCAACAGGAGAATGACATTTTCCTGAACGGCTTGAAAACGCGCATCGGCGGCTTTCTGCCCGGCGTGGCAATGACGGATATGGTGCGGCGCAGTGTCGAGATCCTCATCTCGATGCAGCAGGAGTTGCTGACTGCTACAAGCAAGCAAGCTTTGCAATGGGTGGAATCAGAAAAACGCAGCAACCGGGATTACTCTGCGCGCCTGGCCGAGTCGGCGCGCGAGGCGGTTGAGACGTTTATGCGCGCGCAAAAGAAACTCCTCGAAGTGGTCGCCGAGGAGTCGGCGAGGGCGTCGGGGGCCAAGCACGCGCACGCGGAAAAGCCAGTAAAGAAGGCCGAGTTCCTGGCTGTGGCGCGCGAAGCGGCCAGTGCTTTTATCGAGGCGCAAAAGAAACTGCTCGACGTGATGGGCCAACAAATGAATGTGAACCTGGACCTGACCGCCGAGTCCATGCAAATGATGTCGCCTGCGAAGCTGTTGCCCATGGCAAGTCGCAGCCGAGAAGGCGTGAAGAAGTTCTTCGACACAGAAACATCGTTGATCGGCTCGCTGGTCAAACCGCACAAACCGAAGAGTGCTGGCCGGGCAAAACCAGGTCGTGGCCGCACGCGGCAGAGCAAGGCAGTCGCGGTCTAACTCGCGCTGATTTCGCTTTGTGCGCCGAGTTTAGCGGGAGATCGCGGCCGCATCCAACGCGGTGGCAGACGATGCCGGATGGGGCGCAAGCCAACGATCCAGCATCGTTTGCTGCCATCGTATTCCCATCCGGCTCAGGAACAATAACGCGCTGCATTGCAGCGTGATCCAATCCCGCGTTCTAAGCGGAGAGCAAAACTCTGTACGATGGCGGAGCCAGTGCATCGTAATGTGACGCGCGACGCTGAGTCCCATATCTGTGTCTGCGCCGACAATATCCGTAAGGATTCCTTCCAGAGTAAACATCACCTTGGACAAGATGATCAACGATCCGGGGAACTTAATCCCCTGCATCGCCACCGCCTCAAGAAGCCGCATAGCATCGGCCGCGCTGGGAAAATGAGAAGCCGGGAGGGCATCAAGAAAGTTAGTCACCGACTGCTGCACGATTTGCGCCTCGCGCGAGGCTTTTCTGGGACGACATTGCGCCAGTGCCGCAATTTCATGGCGGACCCCCAGGGGATCTCGCAGACTCGCCATCAAGAAAAGGAGCGCGAGATGCCGGCGCTGTTCGCGTCCCAGGTGCTCCTGCAAGGCCCAGTCCAGAATCACGAGTTTTTTTCGGGCTCTGTCGTAAAGCAGGTTGCCGGCATGCGGGTCGCCGTGAAACACCGAATCCTGCGCGGCGGCTAGAAGGGGCACGGCAATCAGAGCTTCAATCAGTTGCTCGGCTACCATCCGTCGATCGCGCATGGGCAAGCGGGCGATTGCATTCGTTACCTTTATGCCGCGCTCTTCGGTCAGCGCCGTGATCGTCGGCGTGCATAGAGGCTGAATCACACGCGGGATGCGAATCCCGCTGTACGAACGGTACAGGTTAGCCGCTTCGAGCAGCGTTTTTTGCTCGCGGCGGAAATTTACTTCATGGCGCAGCAGTCGCCGGACTTTGTGAAACGTGTCAGGGATGAGATGGGCGGGAAACCCGTACCGATGATGCCGCGCCCCGAAGTGATGCGCCAGGCCCTGAAGGTAATCCATGTCTTCGGAGAAGTACTCGGGAATATGCGGCTTCAATACCTTGAAAACGCCGCGCTGGCGGCGCCCCGTATTCGGATCGCGCCAGGTGAAGCGCACCACGGCGCTCACGCTCGCTTCTTTCAGAATCGTGGTAGAGACCCTTACATCGTAGTTTTGAACCTTTGCACCTAATTCTTTTTGCACGATTGCGCGGATATCACCGGGGTTCACGTCACGAATGCCGTTCTCAAGTTTGGCCAGCGCCTTGCGCAATGCGGGATGCAGATGCCGGTTGCGCGCAATGACCTGTCCGAGTTTCTGCAAGCCCGGCACCTTGGCGATGAGCCGCAGGAGACGGACTTCGGGCGCGGTATTCGGTGGCAGCTCAATCTGCTCCAACAATTTCGGGGCCAGACGTGCTGCAGAAAGCCGGGTCACGACGAACATCATGGCGTCGCGCACCGGCGGACGCCACTTGATATAGGCGGCGGGAACTAATCTGTCGACCGGAACGCTTTCGTCCACAATCCATTGCGCCATAGTTTCGCGGACCGATTGTCCGAAGGGGCTTTGTAGTCCGGCTTCGATAGCGCGGATCTTTTCGGCAGTCGTGGCGTTGTGCGGTAATAAATTCTCCAGAACAGTGCGCCACTGCTGCGGCGCGAACTGACCCAATCCGGCCGCTATGGTGGATGCGTCTGACATCGGTGCGCCAACTACTCTCACTATCTTCCGCGGAGCCTCGATGCGCAGTGACGGACATCACCGGAAGATTTTAATTTGTGTGAAATAGTGTTCGGCTGTCGGAAGTATCGAGGCGACGTGGCGACCCTGAATGAAGTTTTCTCTACCTTATCGGCAGCGCGCCGGTATGAAGTATGGTTTGTGCGCCTGGGATTGGCGGACGGCAGCGGCGCTTGGTGGTTCCGCTACTTGCTAATGAATCCGGGTCGCAGCGGGTGCGTGGGAAATCCGCAGGGCATGCCGGTGCAAGTGTGGGCCACCTGGTTTCCGGCGAATGATGCGGCGCAGAGCTTTATTCAGGGATTTCCCTTGCCGGGATTCAGCAGCAGCAGTCGAGGTCAAACACCGTTCCACTTTCAGATCGGAGACAACGAAATTGGAGAAGACTTTTGCCGGGGAGCTTTGAATCTGAACGGGCACAACCTCTCGTGGAATCTGCAATACCATTCCACGTTTCGCGTCACATTGAGCAGCAAGGGCTGGATCGGCTTCTCGCGCACTCCGCATTCCGACGCAACGTTTTCCGGGGAGATCACGCTCGATGGCCGCACATTTTCAGGTCCACCATTAGGCTCGGGCCAACCGTTAGGATTCGGCGTGCAAGGCCACAACTGCGGGTACCGTCATCGCAACTTCTGGCGATGGGCCCACGCTTATTTTCCTCGCCCCGGTCATGCGGCCAGCACGCTGGAGACGCTGGTGTACGAGATACCGCTCGGTCTGGTCTTCCGCAAAACTGTGCTCTGGCACGAGGCGAAGGAATATATTTTTCGGAATGTACGCGAAATCGGCTGCTCGAGCGAAGAGATGAAATGGGACTTCGAGTGCCGTTCGCGCGGCGGGTTGAAGCTCAAGGCCTCGATCGACGGAAGCGGACTCAGTGTCCATCGTCTTTCTTATCTGAAGACTAATTGCTCCGGCGCTTTCAATGTCATGAACAACAGCTTGGCTAAAGCTTCGCTGCTTATCGAGGGAAGAGACGGGTCCGCTGAAAAACTGGAAACGGCTTCGGGAGCAGTGCTGGAAATGGTTGGCTGAACTACTCGAGAGATTGGGCGCGGGCCAAGCGCTCGGCCACGACCGTATAGGCCGCCGGATTGAATGCCATCCCGATATGAGTTCCGGGCACCTCAACATCTTTTTCCGGGCTCATGGTCATGCAGTATCGCCAGTCCACAATCCCGTCCTGACGGGTGTAGATAGCGGTTTCCACTAGCGATCGGGGAACTTTGCGGCGAAGCGAACCCAGAAAATTGCACGTGCACCGGCCGGTGTAGCAGTCGGGCAGCACGCCCCGCCCGTGTTCTTCGAGAATGCGGAGACGAACGGCTTCCGATGCTTGTAAAACGGCACGGTTCATCACGGTGCCGCGAATGGGCGAGGCCAGGGTGATGACAGAGGCCACATCCTTGGGCCGCTGGCCCGCGACCGAGCGCGCGATCACTCCGCCGAGGCTGTGTCCGATCAGATGAATCTTGCGTCCCGTGTCCGCCAAAGCCTTGTCGATGGTCTGATTCAATCGGCGCTGGATAAGCAGGTTCGGACATTCGGCATTGACACCAATCCCGGAAAAATACGGGCGGTATCCGATGCGGCCGAGCCAGGCATGGAGTTCGGTCAAATAAACATCAGTTCCCAGAAATCCGGGAATGATGACGACCGCGGAACCGTCGCCGCGAGGCACGCCCAAACCATAATAGACGGGGGTCGCATGCAGAATAAGAATTTCCGCGCCGAACAGAGCTTCGGTCCAAAAGGGAGAAAATTGGGTTTTGGGACCGGGCGGCGCGGCGGTTTTGCGCACCTTCGCCTTTGCGGTGTTCGCTGCTGGCCTTTTCGGTTTACGCCGCAATTTCATCCTGGAAATGCTGGTTCGCCGCGTCATGGCAGCGAACCAAGCGGATGCTGCACCGCACAATTATAACCTGTAGCTTCGTCGCATCAAAGTGAGATTTCGAAGCGTCCACTTTAGATTAAAGACCGGTCAGTAAAGGTTGCAAGGTCAATGCTTCTTGCGGGGACGGCGCTTGCGCGGTGCAGACTTTTGCAGCCGGGACTCCAGTTCCGCGACGCGCTGGCGTAGAGATTCTACTTCCGTTTCGGCATCCGCCCGCGCACTCACGGGAGCTCCTGTGCCCAGGAAGCGCTTCATCATTTCCACGGGGGACAGCACCGCGGACTGCACCTGGCTCAACCGGTTCTGCACCGTATCCTGCAGGGTCTGGTAGGTATCGAAGGCGGATTTCAAATACCACATCAAAAACTCCTGCCGTACCTCGTCGGAAGCGATGATGAGCTGGCGGAGCAACTCCAGAGGCAAGCCGGTCGGCTTATCCTTGGCATCCTCGGTAATGATTTGGGTCAGGACGACGCGAGTCAAATCCTGGCCGGTCTTGGCATCGACCACCCGCACTTCACGTCCTGCACGGATGTGTGCCGCCAGATCATCGAGATTCACGTAGCGGCTGCCGGCCGTGTCGTAGAGACGGCGGTTTCCGTATTTCTTGATGATGATGGCGGACGGCTTCATGCCTTTATCCTATGCTGCTTTGCACAGCCTGCACGATTATCTTGACACAACTCCCTTGCAGTCGTATTGTTTAGTTGATTGCTGCAATGCAGCATTAGGAGGTCGGCATTATGGCAGTAGCAAAGCATGAATCGGTTCATCCTAAGCAGTCTTCTTTGCTTTCTCTGCTTTCGGGCTGGGGGCAACAGGGAGCGCAAACTCTTTTCGCAACGCAGCGCATTCTTCTGGATCTCGCCATGAAGCAGAACGCCAGCGTCATGCACGCGGTCCGGCAGCAACTGTCCGATCCGCATCGTTCTCCCACAGCCATTCTCAGCGAAGTCGCCGAGGACGGCATGACCAATTTTCTCGAAGGGCAGAAGGTTCTTCTCGAACTCGGCAAGCAGCAGAATGAAATCCTGATGAGCGGCGTGAAAGAGCGGGTGGGAGATTGCCCGCGGCGGCGCGCCATGATTGACCTGCTCCGGCGCAGCGTCGACACCTTCATCCAGATGCAGGAAGAGTACCTCAAGATCGCCAGCAGGCAGACCCACACCTGGTTGGAATCGGCCAAGGCCGGAAAGCCGTATCAGCCGGAGCACGTTCTTGACCTGGCCCGCGAGGGAATGGAGACCTTCGCCAAAACACAAAAGCGGTTCCTCGACGTGATCTCGGAAGAGACGACGAAGGCCACCAGCGGCAAGTCAGAAGCCACGGGAAGGAAGGCGAAGCCGACTGAACTACCAGAACTCGCGCGGCAGGCCACGGATTCGCTGCTGGAGGCGCAGAAGAGGTTGGTGGACATCGCGGGAAAGCAGATGAACGCCGGCGTGAAAACCGCAGGCAAGACCATGGAGATGGTCAAGCCGTTCCCGTTCATTCCCCTGAATGAACTTACGCGGGAGGTAGTAAAGAGCTACGTCGATGCCCAGAAGGCTTTGATGGATGTGATGGTGAAAGCGCCGAATGGCACGAAGCCGGTCGAGCATCGCGCCAGGAAGGCACCTCGGAGAGGGAAGGCCGCAGTGGCCGTCGCCTGATCCACCCGAGATCATCGAGATCTCGGCCAGGAAAATAAATTATTGAGACGCCTCGCGGCGCTGGCGAGAGGGGCGCCGCTGGGCAGCTATAGCTTTGCCGGGTCACGGAGGCGATCGTACCTGAATTCGAGAATGCGGTTCCCCGTAGCTGGCAGATGCCAGCTGACCTTTCCTCAACCGAAACCTACGAATTGAGCTTTGGGAGATGAACTATGGCTACAGTTACCACATTGCCGGCCGCGAAGATCCGCGGCGGTAGCTTTCTGATCGAGGAGCGTGTCCCCGGCGACATTTTCACTCCAGAAGATTTCAGCGAACAGCATCAACTGATCGCGCAAACTGCCGAGGAGTTTGCCCTGAAGGAAATCGTACCTAACATCGAGAAGATGGAAGAGAAGGATTTCGCCGTAACTCGCGAACTGGTGAGAAAGGCCGGCGAGCTTGGTCTGAGCGGGGTGGATGTTCCTGAACAATACGGCGGAATGCAGATGGATAAGGTGACTTCGTCCATCATTGCCGACCGGTTGGCAAAGCATGGAGGGTTTAGCACAACGTGGGGAGCGCATACGTGCATCGGCACGCTGCCCATCGTTTACTTCGGCACTGAGGCGCAAAAGAAGAAATATCTGCCTGGTCTGGCCAGCGGAGAGACGATCGGCGCTTATGCGCTTTCGGAATCGTCGTCTGGTTCCGACGCGCTGAATTGCCGCACCCAGGCCAAGCTCTCGGCCGACGGCAAGTACTATCTGTTGAACGGCGAGAAGATGTGGATCACCAATGCCGGATTCGCCGATCTGTTTATCGTGTTTGCCAAGATCGGTGAAAAGTTCACCGCCTTCATTGTGGAACGTGGCTTTTCCGGATTCGCAGTCGGTGCTGAAGAACACAAGATGGGAATCCGCGGTTCCTCGACCTGCCCGCTGATTCTCAGCGATTGCCAGGTTCCGGTGGAGAATGTGCTGGGCGAGATCGGCAAAGGGCATCACATCGCCTTCAATGTCCTGAATGTGGGCCGCTTCAAGCTGGGCGCGGGATGCGTCGGTTCGGCCCGCACCAGCCTCGAGAGTGCGATCGCATATGCCAAGCAGCGCAAAGCGTTCGGCAAGGTGATCGCCGACTTCGGATTGATCCGTGAAAAGCTGGCCAACATGGCGGCCGGCATCTTCACCGGCGAAGCGATGGCCTATCGCACGGTTGGCATGATGGATGCGGCCATTGCCGCTCTGGGCCCTGCGCACGAAGATATGAAGGAAGTCCGCAAGGTCATTGACGAGTACGCCGTCGAGTGCTCGATCCTGAAGATCTGGGGATCGGAGTTCATCGACTACGTGGTCGACGAAACCGTCCAGATCTACGGCGGCTATGGTTTCGTGGAAGAGTATCCGGCCGAGCGCAATTACCGCGATGTGCGCGTCAACCGCATCTTTGAAGGCACCAACGAAATCAACCGCTTGCTCATCACCGGCTTCCTGCTGAAGCGGGCCATGAGCGGCCAGTTGCCCCTGATGGCCGCGATCAAGAAGTTGATGGACGAGGTCATATCCGGAAGTTCTGAGGAGACGGATGACGGCCCTCTCGCGCCGGAGCGGAGGATGGTCGCGAATGCAAAAAAAATGGGCCTGTTCGCGGCAGGCGTGGCTACGCAGAGATACATGCAGGCGATCCAGGATCAGCAGGAGATCATGGGTGCGATCGCGAACATGACCATCGAAACGTACGCCATCGAATCAGCAGTCTTGCGCGCGCACAAGCTGGTGTTAAAGAACGGAGAAGGCAACTCAGCGCATGCTATCGCAATGATGCGCGTATCTATGGCAGGGGCAATGGAGAGGATCGAAAGCTCCGCCCGCATGGTGATTGCCGCCTGTGCCGAAGGTGACATGCTGCGTTCGCAACTGGCGATTCTGCGGAGACTGGCCAAGTACGAGCCATTCAACATCATTGGATTGCGGCAGGCGATTGCGCAGAAAGTGATCGAGACCGGAAAGTACAGCATTGCATAACAGCAGATCGTTCGGCGCCCGCGGTGCGTAGGGCGCCGACGAGAAAAAGCAGCTAGCAGGTGCTGTCGCGCAACACGACAGTGATTCTTGCTCAGGCTTACGCACACTTTTGTCCAAAAACCGTGTGACACGCGTCACAAGGCTCCGTGACACCAGTTGTAGACCAAACCGGGAACCGGAGGTCTACTTTGGGAATCGAGGGTGTGCTAGCGTGCCCGCCGGAGCCCACACAACCGACTTTCCGAAGATTCCCCTAGTTCTCATCGCGGATCCTGCCACTTCTGGGAACCCCGCAGAACTTCTCTTCGGATCGCCTGCATCCTTCCAGCCCACACGCTTCGCCACTCCCGGGCCTGCAGTAATTTGAGGGAGACCGCAATGATTGCCGGCGAAGATGTGAAGGAGCGGGTCCGCGTTCCCCTTTCTCCAGAAACTCTCAATCCCGAGCGCATCGCTTACCTGGAAGGATTGGTGAGCCAGGCCCGAATCGCAGCTGCCGTCTTTACTCAGTTCACTCAGCAGGATGTGGATCGCATCGTCAAACCGATGGTGCTGGCAGGCCTGGAGCAGGCTCAATATCTGGCTCGTCTGGCGGTCGAGGAAACCAGGCTCGGAGTGATGGAAGACAAGGTCATCAAGAACATGGTGGCCAGCGAATTCGTCTACAACCACATCAAGGACAAGCGCACGGTTGGCGTGATTCGCGAATATCCGGAGCGGAACCTGCTCGAGATGGCGGAGCCGATCGGAGTGCTTTTCTCGCTGACCCCGATTACGAATCCGACCTCGACAGTGCTGTTTAAGTGCATCGTCGCCATCAAAACCAGAAACGCAGTCGTGTTCAGTCCGCATCCTAAGGCCTGGCAATGTTGTTCCGAAGCCATCCGGATCATGTACGAAACGGCCGTGAAGCATGGCGCGCCGGAAGGAGTCTTTACCTGCGTGGAGTCGCCCACCCTGGCCGACAACGCTTTTTTGATGCGTCACAAAGCGGTGGGCCTGATTGACGCCACGGGGGGCCCGGGAGTAGTAAAAGCCGCTTACAGTTCGGGCAAACCCGCCCTCGGAGTAGGTGCAGGCAATACGCCCGTCTACCTGGAAAAATCTGCTGACCTCAATACCGCGGTGGTTGACATCATTATTTCCAAGACATTCGACAACGGAACCATCTGCGCCTCGGAGCAGACCGTTGTCATTGATGACGAAATTTACCATCCAGCATTGAAGAAATTTGCCGAACTCGGCGCGCACATTTGCGACGAGAAGGAAACCCGCTTGCTGGAACGCGGCGTCATTGATCCGCAGACTGGGTTCATGCAACCGATGGCAGTCGGTCAGAAGGCCACCGACATCGCCCGCTTTGTCGGGCTTGCGGTGAAGCCGAACACCAAGCTGCTGGTGGCGCCGATTCAAGGCGTGGGCCCGGAGCATCCGTTATCGGTCGAGAAACTTTTTCCGGTCCTCTCGGTCTATCGAGCGAAATCAACCGAAGAGGCCCTGAAGGTCTGCATCAACGTCAATCATGCCGGAGGACTGGGTCACACCGCGGTTATTTTCTCGCGCAATGACGCAATCGTCCGGCAATTCGGAAACGTCATCAACGCCGGACGCATCATCGTAAATTCGCCGGGAGCCATTGGGGCTCTGGGCGCGGTTTACAACGACCTCGTGCCGACGTTTTCGTTCGGATGCGGAACCGGCGGCGGCAACAGCACCACCGACAACGTCAACATTCAGCACTACCTCAACATCAAGCGCGTTGCCCGCAGGACACAAAATCACATGTGGTTCCGAGTTCCCAATCAGATTTTCTTCAACCTGAATGCGGTGGAGAACCTGAGTCACTTCCCGTCGCAGACCACCATCATCGTTACTAATCCGGCTCTGGAACATATGGGGCATGTCGATATTGTTCGCCGCCACATGTGTCCGAAAACGCACGTTCACCTTTGCGTCATTCCCGATGCCGAGCCCGAAGTTCAGGTGATTCTGCAGGGAGTGGAAGCGCTCAATTTTTACAAGGCGGACCAGATCATCGCATTGGGCGGGGGATCGGTGATCGACGCCGCGAAGATCATGAAGCTCAAGTATGAGAGTCCGGACGCTGACTTGGAAGAACTGGCTGCGCCATTTCTGGATCTCCGCAAGCGCGTGGTCGAGTATCCCACCGAAAAGATCAACCGAACTCGGCTGATTGCTGTCCCCACCACGAGCGGAACCGGCAGCGAGGTGACTCCGTTTGCCGTGCTGACCGACAAAGAGCGAGGGCGGAAGGTGACTCTGGCCGACTACTCGCTCACCCCTGATGTGGCCATCGTCGATCCGCAATTTGTCATGTCGATGCCAAAGGGCCTGACCGCCGATACCGGTATCGATTGCCTGACCCATGCGCTCGAAGCCGGAGTCTCGAATTATGCGTCGCCGTACACCGACTCCAACGCGATGCAGGCGATACGGCTGGCGTTCAAGTATCTGCCCATCGCGTATGAAAATCCGCGGGACGAGGAAGCGCGGTGCATGATGCACAACGCCGCTTGCATTGCTGCCATGGCTTTCTCGAACGCATCGGTGGGCGTGAATCACGCACTGGCTCACGCTCTGGGGGCTCGTTTCAAGGTGGCGCATGGCCGGGCGAATGCACTCATGTTGCCGCATGTGATGGCTTATAACGCCGCCGTTCCCACGAAGTTCATGCCTTCGCCTTACACCCAGGGATATGTTGCTCACAAGAAATACGCGACGGTTGCCGACTTGTTAGGCCTGGGTGGTCAAACCGTGCAAGAAAAAGTGGACAAGCTGATCGCGGGGGTCGAGCAGTTGTTGGACCAACTCGGCTTTCCGCGCTCGATCGCGGAACTGGGCATCTCGAAAGAGGAGTTCGAGCGCGCCATACCGGAGATGGTCAAGGCCGCATTTGACGATCCGTCGTGGCGCTCGAATCCTCGCATGCCGCTCATGACCGAACTGGTCGAGTTGTTCTGGAAGGCTTATGAAGGCCGAGGCGTCGCTGCCAAGCCGGACGCCGTCTCTCAACCGCAACCGGTTTAGCTTTTTGGTGGTGCATATGGCGACGATTGTCGAGTTTCAAAAGATCGATGAGCAAAATGTAATCGCCAGTCTGGAACAGGCAGCGCAGGAACTGGACGGCGCGGTGCAGGAACTTGCTCTGGACTTTTCCGCCGTTCGCCGCATCGATTCCCGTGGTTTATGCGCACTGGAAGAACTTGTCCGCAAGGCCGAAGAGAAGAAGATCGAAGTAGTCTTGCGCGGCGTCAACGTCAATCTTTACAAGACTTTCAAGCTGATCAAGCTGGCGAATCGATGTTCATTCGTGAACTGAGGAAGAACTGTTATGCAGAATCATTCTCAGAGTGACCGCCTCTCCTGGGGAGACACGGTGTTCCTGCACCTGGAGCGGGAAGGCATGCCGCTCAATGTGGCCAGTGTGTGCACCTTCGAAGGCGAAATCTCGTTGCAAGACTGCATGCAGTTTGTCGAATCGAAACTGCCCTTGCTTCCTCGTTATGTGAAGCATGTGGTGCCAGCTCCATTTGATGTCGGCCTTCCGAGCTGGGAATTTGATTCGGATTTCGCCATCCATCGACATATGCGGGAAGTGACTCTTCGGCATGGCACCACAACTGAACTGAAAGCGGTTGCGGGAAAGCTGTTCAGCACGATGTTGGACCGTCGCCATCCCTTGTGGGACATCACGGTGGTGCGGGGATTGAAGGGGAATCGGACAGGAATCATTTTGCGCATGCATCACTGCCTGGTCGATGGCATTGCGGGAGTAGGCCTGATGAACGTACTGCTGGATGCGAACCCGGAAGCGCCTCCGTTGCCCAAACGGAAGATCAAATTCCGCGTTCCGCCGCGCCGCGATGCGTTGAGTTCGCTCACTGCCGGGTTCGTCGATTCCTATTCCGACTTCGCGAAACGGATTCTCTCGGCGATGGCCGACATGCTGACCATGGCCGAGCGGGTAGCCGCCAATGGCGGCAACGTTGACCCGAAAGAGTTCGCCGCTCTTTTCCCGGAAATCACAGCTTTCACCGAAAGGTTGCGCTTCAACGTCCTGTACCAGGGCCCGCAGAAGTTTGCCTGCACCGAAATTCCGCTGGCGGAAGTGAAGGCGATTCGTCAGAAGTGCGGCACCAGCGTAAACGATGTCATTCTCGCGATCGTGACGGCCACCGTCCGCCGCTATTGTGAACTCCACGGCGATGCAGTTAAGGGAAAGCTGTTCCGCATGATGGTTCCAGTGAATCTGCGGACCAACGCAGACGTGGCAGGACTGGGCAACCGCATCTCGCTGGTCCCAGTGACCGTGCCGCTGAATATCCGCGATCCCAGGAAACTGCTGGCCGCGGTTCACAAGCGCACGGAGTTTCTCAAGCGCGTGCACGCGGCGGAACTGGTGAGCCTCGCCGGCGGTTTGATCGGAATGTTTCCCACGTCGGTGCAAGGGCTCGCCGGGCCGCTTGCCAGCCAGTTGCCCGTGACTCCGTTCAACCTGGTCTGCACCAATGTTCCCGGACCGCAATACCCTTTGTACTTGCTCGGCCACAAGATGCTGGATTGGTATCCCTACGTTCCCGTAGGCGGCGAAATGGCCGTGAACTGCGCCATTCTCAGCTACAACGGCAAAATCTATTTTGGTTTCAGCGGCGATGTGCACGCCGCTCCCGATCTGAAGCGTATGGAGAATTTGCTGGAAATGAGTTTTGTGGAACTGCGGGAAGCGGTGGGTCTCAGGCCGCCGCAGAAAAAAAGTGTAAGCAGGAAACGGCGTGCGGTGCCAGCCGCTGCCGCGCAGCGAAAGACGGTGCTCAGTGAGGTTCCGGTGACGAGCCCGTCTTCGCCTGTAGAAGTAAAACGAAAGCCAGATTCCGCGCCTCCCTCTGTCGTGGAGCGGCCTGTGGCCCAGTTGGTCGTTGCGTAAATCGCAGTCTTTGGGTGTCGACCGTGGTAGGTTACCGACTCACCCTCGCCAGTCACAAACCGGTTTGTCTCCGGTCGTGGAGGTTTCGCGACGGGGCGAATCTCTTGCCATTTTGCTCTACCGTTTCTCGCTTCTCAAATCATCCTCCCGAGGTGAAGTATGAGATACATAGAACGTCTGCTTCTTTGGGGCCTTTTCGTTATCGTTTCTCTCCCAGTATTTGCGCAAACTGACATCAACCGTTACACGCTGTTCACCGGATTTGATTACATGATCAGCCCGGCTCGCAATCTGACCGAGCGGGGATTCGAGAGCGATTTCGGCGTCACCGTGAAGCCCTGGCTGGGCATGGGCGTTGACGTTGGCATCCTCGGCGGCGCGGGTACGATCAACGGAGGCGAGACTGTTTATGCCCCGCCGGTGAATGCGCTGTTAGGGCCGGGCGCCGCCAGCCAACTCCACGTGCCGTTCAACTCAAGCACCTACACCTTTGCTGCGGGTCCGCAGTTTTATATTCGTAAGTGGCAAAAAGTCACGTTCTTGATTCGGCCGGGCTTCGGTGGCATGCACGAGAAGGCAGACATCACCTTCCCAGCGTACTTGGCGCCGATATTTGAAGGCCTGCAGATCGCGCCTCCCAGTGCTCACCAGAGCGATACTCAACTCTTTTTCGGCATGGGCGGCGGGTTCGACGTGAATCTGTCACGAAAGATTGGAGCTCGCTTTGCGGCGGATTGGGTGAATACGCACTTGTTTTCGAACCTGCTGGTGCCGCGGCAGAACTACGTTCGTTTCTCCGTCGGACCAACGTTCCGCTGGGGAACGTTGAATCAGAGCAAGTGATTGGGAGTACGAAACAAGCATAAAGATGTTCCTCTCCCGGAGTCAGGAGGGCCTGTGCCATGTCGCCGCATACGTTGAACGAAATTTTCTTCGCCATTGTGGATCGCAAGCAGGATCAAGTGATGCTGGCGCGGGAAGCCGGCGGTTGGCTATCGATCAGTTCGCAGGAGTTTTACAGGAATGTCGTGGGCGTCGCTCGGGCGCTCATCCACTGGGGCCTGAGGAAAGGAGATCGGGTCGCAATTCTGAGCGAAAACCGTGTCGAGTGGACGGTCGCGGATTTCGCATCGCTGTTAATAGGCGCGGTGGTCGTGCCGATTTATTCGACGCTGACCGCCGCGCAAACGGCTTACATCCTCGGCGATTCCGGCGCCAGAGTTGCAGTCGTTTCCACCCAGGAGCAGCTCAACAAAGTTCTTTCTATCAAGCAGCAAACCGCGGTCGAGAAAGTGCTGGTGATGGATCCAATCGAAACCGCCGAAGCGCTGTCGATGAAGCAACTGATGCAAAAGGGCCCCGCCGGGCGCGATACGGAACTGGAATCCCGCGCCCTCAGCATCACCCCCGGCGGCCTCGCCTCCATCATCTACACTTCGGGGACCACTGGCGGCGCAAAAGGCGTGCAACTCAGTCATGGAAACTTGACTTCGAACATATTGAATTCGCTTCACGGCTTTGACGTTCGACCCGGGCATGTCAGCGTTTCCTTTTTGCCGCTCTCACACGTCACCGCCCGTCATGCGGATCTGGCTTTGCTCCATCGCGGAGTCACGCTCGCCTACTGTCCGTTCTTCGACCAGTTGCCGCAGATTCTGCAGGAGGTGCGGCCCACGATCTTCGTTGCCGTGCCCCGCGTCTACGAGAAAATTTATCTGCAGGTGCAACAGAAAGCTTCCGGCCGGGCGAAGCGTGCAATGTATCGTTGGGCGATTTCGGTGGGCCGCGCGCATCGATCCGCGATTCTCGCCGGCCAGACCCCAGCATCGCCCACATGGGCGCTGGCCAACAAATTATTGTTTTCGAAGGTGCGCGCACAAATGGGCGGCCGGGTCGAAATATTCGTCTCGGGCGGAGCGCCTCTTGGTTTGGAACTGGCGACCTGGTACGCCGACATCGGGATCCGCATTCACGAAGGCTATGGTCTTACCGAAACTTCGCCGGTCATCGCGATCAACAATCCCACAGCCCACAAAATAGGCAGTGTGGGCCGTCCGCTTCCGAATGTCGAGGTTCGTATTGCCGAAGATTCCGAAATCCTGGTACGTGGGCCTTCGGTTTTTCGCGCCTACTGGAACCGTCCCGAAGAAACCAGGGACGCTTTTGTAGACGGCTGGTTCAAAACTGGGGATATCGGCAGCTTGGATGGCGACGGATTCCTCAGTGTCACTGATCGCAAGAAAGATCTGCTCAAGACGGCCGGGGGAAAATTTATCGCCCCTCAACCGGTGGAAAATTCCCTCAAGCTGAATGTCCTGGTAGGAACTGCGGTCGTAGTCGGCGACCGGAGAAAATTTGCCTCGGTCCTGATCTCGCCTCACTTTCCTCAGCTCGAAGAATGGGCACGCACCAACCACGTGGCTTTTTCTTCGCGGGAATCTCTGGTCACGCATCCGAAGGTTAAGACACTTTATGAGGATATTGTTGGCGAAGTAAACCGCAGTCTGGCCCGCTACGAAACTTTGAAGAAAGTTCTGCTGGTGCCCGATGAATTCAATGCCATCGACGGCACTCTCACGCCCACTTTAAAACTCCGCCGGAAAGTCATCGAAGAGCGCTACCGCGCGCAGATCGATCACCTCTACTATGAAGCCGAGCGGACGACGCTTCGAACTGGTACCTAGGTCGTCGAGCCGTCGGGACTGACATCCTTATATCGCAACACGAAGCGGTATATGGTTAAGGTCTTGCCCTTCCGGGCCTCGCAGTCACAGCCAACCACACGACAAGGACCGTCATCCAACCGGGGCCGTTCTGTCTGTCTCAGGAGAATAGTCTGGAATGAAGGGTCATAGGTTATGGTCGCTGTGCTTTTGTGCGCTGCTCGCGCTCACGCTTGCCGGTTGCGCAGGCCTGGGAACCAGCCCCACTTCGACAACAACTCCGACTTCTTACCAGCTGACCGTGACCGCTCCGGCCGCGGGATCGGGAACTGTCACCAGCAGTCCAGCCGGAATCAGTTGCCCGACCACGTGCGCCGCCAGCTTTGCCTCCGGCACGAACGTTACGCTGAGCGAAACCCCCGGCACCAACTATTACTTTTCCGGCTGGAGCGGCGCCTGCTCCGGCACAACGACATGCAGCGTGACCCTGACTGCCGCTGAAAACGTTACCGCATCGTTTGTGCTGGGTGGCACGCTGCAGAGCTTGAACCACATCATTATCTTCGCGCAGGAAAATCGCTCGTTCGATCATTATTTCGGATACATGCGCGCCTACTGGGCCGCCAATGGCATCGCCGACCAGTCTTTCGACGGTTTGCCGCAGTTCAATCCGGCGAGCGGAACTGCTCCGCTGAAAGGGCCGGCACCGACCAATCCGGGGTGTGATCCTTCCAATCCAGATGGCGCCGACGTGTGCACGCCGGATGCGAACAATCCAATCACGTCCTTCCACATGGCTTCTGTCTGTACGGAGGAATTGAGCCCGTTTTGGAATGAAAGCCACAACGATTGGAATGCAAATTTCTCGTACCCGAACACAATCGCTTCGCTGCTTAACGGATTCGTAGAGTCGGCGGGGAACGATGCCCGGCAGTACACCTATTCAACGGTCAATGACATCGACGGATACCGGGCCATGGGTTATTTCCAGGACAGCGATTTGAATTACTACTACTTCATGGCCAGCAATTTCGCCACCTCGGATCGCTGGTTTTCACCAGTGATGAGCCGCACCCAACTCAATCGCATGTATCTGCTGGCGGCGACTTCGCAGGGATACGCTTATCCGATCGGCAGCAACAGCAACGATCAATCGCAGCTCACAGCGACCACAATTTTTGAGGCGCTGCAGAACGCCGGCATCACCTGGAAGATCTACATCAACGCCGACAATACCAACTGCGCAAATATGTCGGGGGACGCGCAGTCGCAATGCCTGTTGGAGGGCTACTCCTATCTGAACCAGTTCAATTACGAAGAGACAATTCTCAATAGCGCGGGCAAGACGCCAGACCTGTTACAGAATATTGTTCCCGTAACCCAGTTCACGACCGACGCGCAGAATGGCACGCTGCCCCAGGTGGCGCTGATTGAGCCAGCGTCCGACGAAGGGCTGGATGAGCATCCTTCCGATTCGGACGCCTATCCGGAAAATATTCAGACCGGAGCGACTTACGCCTCAGGACTGATCAATACACTAATGACAAGTCCGAGTTGGAAAGACTCGGCGATGATCTTCACCTACGACGAAGGTGGAGGCTTCTACGACCATGTGGCACCGCAGCCCGCGGCCGTTCCCGATCAGTTCGCTTATCCGATTGATCTGGAGCCCACGGATAAATGCGACGGCGCCAATGCCACGTCGGGCATTTGCAGCTTCGGAATGACTGGCTTCCGCGTGCCCATGATCGTGATTTCTCCGTTTGCTAAAAAGAATTATGTCTCTCATACCATCTACGATTACACGGCGATTCTGGCGCTGATTGAGAAGCGCTTCGGTCTGCAGCCGCTCACCAATCGAGACAAGTCTCAGTCGGATATGAGCGCTGACTTCTTCGATTTCACAACGAGTCCCTGGGCAACTCCTCCCAAGCCGCCGGCTCAAAACACCGGAGGAACCTGCAGCGTGGCGGCGCCGACACCAACTGCTGCACCATGATCGCGGAGTCGCTTCCACCGGTGATCGGGGACTCTTGCCCGCTGGTTTTGTAGTGCTGCAGGCAAGCGGGCAGGAGTGCCCGCTCTACATCTGTAAGTCGAATGGGATAATGGCTGGGTGAGAATTCACCGACTGGCGCTGCTGTGCTGTGTCATCTTGCTCGCGACCTCATGCCTGGCCGCGACGCGGCATTACTACATCGCCGCGGAAGACGTTCCCTGGAACTACGCTCCCAGCGGAATCGATTTGCTGAGTGCCACGCCCATCCGGCAGCCGTGGTCGCTGAAGCTGCAATGGCCGAAAACGCGCTTTATCGAATACACCGATGACACATTTACGGTTCGCAAGCCGCAGCCCGACTGGCTGGGGATTCTCGGCCCCGTGATTCGCGCCGAGGTCGGCGACGAGATCGTCGTCGACTTTTTCAATCGCGGACATGTTGCTCACGACATGCATCCGCACGGCTTGCGCTACGACAAGGACAACGAGGGCGCCTTCTATATTCCGTTTGGCAAAGGCGATCGCGTGGCTCCGGGAAGGAAATTTATCTATCACTGGTTTGCCACGGCCGCCAGCGGTCCGGGCCCGGCGCAGCCCAGTTCGATCGTCTGGTGGTATCACTCGCACGTCGATCCCGGAATCGAAATCAATGCTGGCCTGTTGGGTCCGATCATCGTGACCGCGAAGGGCAAAGCGAAGCCCGATGGATCTCCAAAAGATGTCGACCGCGAATTCGTTGCCTCGTTCATGATCTTCGATGAAATGGCCGGCAAGCAGGCCGGGTTGTTTTACTCGATCAACGGCTTCATCTTCGGCAATCTTCCCGGCCTCTACATGAAGCAGGGAGAAAAGGTGCGCTGGTATCTGCTGGGCATGGGCAATGAGATCGACCTGCACAGCGCCCACTGGCATGGCGAAACCGTCATCGAGAGCGGACATCACACCGATGTGATTGAACTTCTTCCCGGCAGCATGAAGAGCGCCGACATGATTGCTGATAATCCGGGCACGTGGTTGTTTCATTGCCACGTGGAAGATCACATGGAGGGCGGAATGATGGCGGTCTATACCATCTACACTGCCCCGACTCGACCGTGCCCGATCGAATTCGTCGCCGGAGAGTTCTGGAAAAATCCTGAAACTTTTTCGTTGACAGTAAGAAACACCAGCGGCAAATCCATCAGCCAACTGCGACTCACATCGGAGATGTTTCTAGCGCCGCAGGACTTGCGGCGGCCGTCCAATTTCGAGTGGTCATCCAATACTGCCATCGCTCCCAGCAAGCAGCAAACTCTAGAGAAGCCGGGCATCCCTCCGGCCAGCGCAAACAAAGTTCTGGGCTGGGTCTTTTTTCCCTATTCTGTGAAATATGAAGATGGCAGCGAGTGGCATTCGCAATCGGAAGGTGAGTGCTTCAAGGTGATGTGGCGCGATCCTCAGCATCCCAACGTGCCGGCTCTGCCTCCGCTGCAAAGAGAAATCAACGCGGATTGATTCGCGATCCAGAGGAACGTGTATGAAGTCACAAGTTGAAAAAGGACAAGCGTTCTACGCGCTTCACCAACGCGACGCAGCTTTCGTAATTCCAAACCCGTGGGATGTCGGTACGGCGCGCCTGCTGGCGCAAATCGGATTTGAAGCGTTAGCTACCACCAGCGGTGGATACGCCTTCTCTCTCGGACTGTCTGATGGTGCAGTGAGCCGCGAACACATGATGCAACACGTTTCTGCGATCGCCGCCGCGACAGACTTGCCGGTGAGCGCCGACCTCGAGAACGGATTTGGAGATTCTCCGGAAACGGTCGCCGAGACCATAGGACTCGCCGCACGTGCCGGAGCCAGTGGCGGCTCGATCGAAGACGTTCCCAGGCAGGGAAGCCACGCGTATGAACTGGAACACGCCGCCGATAGGATTCGTGCGGCCGTTGAGGTTGCGCGCAAACTTCCCTTCCGCTTTACGCTGACCGCGCGCGCTGAAAATTTCCTGGTCGGAAATCCGGATCTCGCCGACACGATCAAGCGGCTGCAAGGCTATCAGGAAGCCGGCGCGGATGTTCTTTTTGCCCCGGGCTTGACCACCGCCGAAGACATTTCCGCGGTCGTGCGATCGGTGGATCGACCAGCGAATGTGGTGATGGGTTTGCGCAATTCTCAGCTAAGCGTCGCGCAGCTGTCTGAAATTGGAGTCAAGCGGATCAGCGTCGGCAGCGCTCTCTCGCGTGCGGCTCTGGGCGCATTTCTACGCGCTGCCCGCGAATTGAAAGATCACGGCACCTTTGAGTTCGCCCAACAAGGCGTCGATTATCGCGAGATGAACGCGATGTTCCGCGGCTGAGGGCGGATGGTTATGCCTTAGTCGTTTTCGAGCCGTCCACTTGCGGAATCTTTGCTTGCTGCATGAAGGATTGCAGGGCGGTCTCCGACGAAATCTCGTCCTACCGCGCTGGCGTCAGAGCGGCCTGCACCACTGGGGCCGGGAGTTCGTCGCCGCGGAAATATTTATCTTTTTCTTTGGCGTTCGCCGACTTCATCTCGGGCATCGCTTCGTAAGGCTTGGAGTAGTCGTTGGCAGCATTCCAGAACAAGAATCCGATGCCGCCCTTGGCTTTCGCGGTCTCTACCTGGATCTTTATATATTCCGGCGAGTAGGTCTTGGTCCGCCAGTGAAAGGCCTGCAGCCAGGGACGGATCACCACCCCGCTGCCTTTCGTGATCAGCATGAATCGGTCCATGGACTCGCCGATGAAGTGCGCCGGTTCGTCGCCGGGGTGCGGGATGTTGTCCATGCCGAAGAAGTGCGAAGGATAGATCATAGGGCTGAGCACGTCGCAGTAGCGCGCCATTTGAACGATGTCCTGCCCGGTGTGCGAAAGATCTACCTGGCGCTGCCATGCCATTACGCCAAAGACGTCGAGGGAGAGCAGCACGCCGGTGGGATGAAGCTCGGCATAGGCCTTTTTGAGGAAGGCGGCGATGACGTCGGAGCGTTGCGGGCCGCGGGGGACGGCGGGCTTCACGGCGCACGCTTTTTGCGGGTCGGCGGAGTTGGTGCCGTCCCTACGGGACTTGCCCCCATTCTTGGTGGCTACCCGGGACTTCCGTCCCGGGCTTTCACATCCCGCCCCTTCGGGGCTGGCATTAGCCGCTTCAGTTTGCGCGGGCTCTTGACCGTTTTGGAAGACGAAGGCCGCATCTTTTTGGTCGCCTTCGGCGGGGAAGCGGACGTAGTCGAACTGGATCTCGTCAACGCCAAGTTGCGCAACATGCTTGGCCAGCGCGATGTCGTAGTCCTGAACCTTGGGGTTCGAGGGATCGGTCCAGACCAGCTTGCCGTTTTCCCGCCATGCGGTATGGTTCTTGCGCGACTGGACGGCCAGTTCGGGATGCGTCACCACCAGGCGCTCGTCGCGGAACATGGCGATGCGGGCGATGGCGTGCATATTCTGCTGGTGCAGGAAGTGCACAAATTTCGGCACATCGTGGATGTAAACCTTATGCTCGCCGAGCAGCGGGTGCTCGAACGGGATATTGACGCTGCCATCGGAATCCTTGATGTCGAAGACGACGGCGTTGCCGCCGACTTCCCGCCAGTGCTTGATGATGCGGATACCGTGATCGCTGGCGGCCATCACTCCGGTCAGATAGACGGCGCGAACTTCGAAATCCTTCGAGACCGGGATCGTCCTGGCGGTGATGGGCGCTGAGAGGATTCCGGGGATGATGACTTCCTCGTTGGCTTTCAGGATATTCGAGGTATCGGACTTATGGTTCACGGCACGGATCGCCTCGGCCAGTTCGGAGGACGTCAGATATGAGGTCTTGCCGAGGTAGTGGCGGGCGATGGTTGGAATCGCTTCTCCGCGCTTGGCGGTATATACTTCCGTGCCGGGAGCGGGAATCAGTTTCGGTTGCGGAGCCGCTTTTGCCGTCGAGATGCTGGCTGGCTGCACCTGCGCGGCGCCTGGCGCGGTTACAGCCTGCTTGGCAGTTTGTGCTTGGGCGCTGAAGGTTTCTGACGAATGCGGCGCGACCACCCACCCGGCGGCAGCGAAAAGAAGACAAAAGATGCCTGTAACGAAGCGTGACGACGAGTGGCGCAAGAGTTCCTCCGCGAAAAGTGTCCCTAAGTTGCGATAGTAGCTGCGCAGGTTGGCACTCGCTAGTTACGTGCGGACTAATACGGTTGACTGTTCCAGTACCCCGTGACCAGTCGCCAGTCTTCAATTCTCAGATGCTCGGCGGTGCGCTCGATTGCCATGGCGGGACGTCAGGCCTCGCTTTTCCGCCATGGTTCTGCGGCTCCTGCGGTCGTATCCGAATGACTGTGGTTACTAGTAGGTTCCTTCCGTGGTAGTGCAAAGGTTTTCCCTCAGGCGCGGGAGGGCTGTGGGATTCAGACTGGAAAACCGGTGCCGGACGAGCATAACCCCTGAGCAGCGTGCTACTTGCAAGCTGTGCGAGAAGCCGTGAGGGGGTGGCCAGCGGGTTGCTTATTCTGAGGCTGGGGACGCGCAACGGCTGGAAGAGGAGTTTCCGAGGGAAGCTTCCAGAAATTAGGCAAGCGAACGTGAAACTTGCCTACGGCGTCAGGCAACAAATATTAGGAGAGCCGAAGAAAACGGCCGAAAGGGAATGTCCGGAGCCCCGGGCAACATCTTATGAGACCGAACCTCGCAACCGTGCTTGATCCGAATCGCCGCAGCAGCGATGCTGGAGAGTTTGAAAGCGCCCTCCGTCGCCGCATTGTTGGGCAAGACCAGGCAGTCGAAAAGGTCGTCGAGATCTACCAGATGTTCCTGGCCGGGCTAAACGCGCCGAACCGTCCCGTTGGCAACCTGCTGTTCCTTGGACCGACCGGATCGGGCAAGACGCGCGTGGTGGAAGCGATGGCCGAAGCGTTGTTCGGCGATGCCCGCGCTTGCATCAAGATCGATTGCGCCGAGTTCCAGCACTCGCACGAGATTGCCAAGCTGATCGGCTCGCCTCCGGGATATTTGGGACATCGCGAGACCCATCCGCTCCTGACCCAGGAAGCCCTGAACCAGTGGTTCAGTGAGAAGCTGAAGCTCTCGATTCTGCTGTTTGACGAGATCGAGAAGGCGAGCGACTCACTGTGGCAGCTTCTGCTCGGCATTCTGGATAAGGCGACTTTGACCCTGGGCGACAACCGCCGGGTCGACCTCTCGCAATGCATCATCATCATGACCTCGAATCTGGGCGCCGGCGAGATGATGAATCTGGTCGATGGCGGCTTCGGATTCGCGCCCAAGGTGGTGGAAGTCGATGAGTCGTTCGACGACAAGATTCAGCGCACGGCGGTCGAAGCAGCCCGGCGCAAGTTCACCCCGGAGTTCATGAACCGCATCGACAAGACGGTGGTGTTCAAGACCCTGCGCGATGAGCACCTGGCGCAGATTCTGGATATCGAACTGGGCATGGTGCAGCAGCGGGTGCTGATGGCTGCCGGAACCAACCAGTTTGTCTTCAACTGCACCTCGGCAGTGAAAGAGTACTTGCTCAAAGAGGGCACCGATCCGCGCTACGGAGCCCGGCACCTGAAGCGGGCGATCGAACGGAATCTGGTGTTTCCGCTGGCTAACCTGGTCGCTACCGGACAGGTCAAGCTGGGGGACTTTGTGCGCGTCGACATGGCTTCTGAGAACCAGATGATTTTCGTGAAGGAAGCCGAGAACGCCATGGCTCCGATGCTGCTGGAGCGTTACGGAGCGGCGGTGGCCAATCAGCCGGCCGCGCGGGCCGTTCGCACCGCTGCCAACAATCGCCGTGACTTGGGGGCAAGCCCCTCGGTGGCGGAGAGCAAATAGAGTTTTGTCTTCTCGCTAGACCGCATCTCGCGAGCCGTGTCTCATAGGCGCCGGGTCTTCCGGCGCCTCTTTTTTCTGCAAGGCTTGAGCCCGGATTCGATTGACTTGCCGGGTTCGTCCCCGTAGCATGTGGCGCAGGGTTTTCTGCCGCGCCACGCATGATCGACCAGAACATTTCCCACTATCGCATCGTCGAAAAACTCGGCGGCGGCGGGATGGGTGTCGTCTACAAGGCTAAAGACACCCGGCTCGATCGTTTTGTGGCTCTGAAATTTCTTCCTGAAGAGCTGGCACGCGACGCGCAAGCTCTGGAACGCTTCCGGCGCGAGGCTAAAGCGGCCTCGGCGTTGAACCATCCCAACATCTGCACGATTCACGATATCGGGGAGGAAAACGGACAGGCGTTCATAGCCATGGAATTTCTGGATGGCGTGACCCTGAAGCACCGGATCGCGGGCCGACCGATCGAAATGGAGATCCTGCTCGGCCTCGCCATAGAGATCGCCGATGCGCTCGACGCGGCCCATACAGAAGGGATCGTGCACCGCGATATCAAGCCTGCAAACATTTTCATCACCAAGCGCGGCCATGCCAAGATCCTGGATTTCGGGCTGGCGAAGGTGGTTGGCGGGGCCGGTTCGTTGACCGCCATTTCGGCTCTCGATGGCGAGACCGGCTCCATCGAAGGCGCTCATTTGACCAGTCCCGGCACCATGATGGGAACGGTGGCTTATATGTCGCCGGAGCAGGCGCGGGCCAAAGAACTCGACGCGCGGACAGACCTGTTCTCCTTTGGCGCGGTGTTGTACGAAATGGCGACCGGCGCGTTGCCATTCCACGGCGAAAGTTCCGCCGTAATTTTCAAAGCGATTCTTGATTCGGATCCGCCTTCGCCCCTGCGATTCAACCGCGAGGTCCCGTCTAAGCTGGAAGACATCATTTTCAAGGCACTAGAGAAGGACCGGAACCTGCGCTACCAGAGCGCGGCGGAGATGAGAGCTGATCTGCAGCGGCTGAAGCGGGATACCGAGACCGGGCGAGTGGCGGCGGCCAGTTCAGGAGTCGTGCCGATTCTGCAGGAGAGTGGAACGCATCCGGCAGCTCAGGTGCCGGCGGGTAGCTCGGCTTCCGTTCCCGCCGCGGGGCCCTCATCGTCCTCGAATGTGATCCCCCCGCCAGTGGCCCCGACGGTCAAGCCGACTCGTCTTTGGAAGATTTTGGCCCCGGCGGCAGTGCTTCTAGCACTCATCGCCATCGCCTATTACGTGCGCACCCGGTCGGGATCGATTCCGGCGCAAGCGATTCCTCTGACCGAGAAGGACACAGTGGTGTTGGCCGACTTCGACAATAAGACGGGCGATCCGGTTTTCGACGACACGTTGAAGCAGGCGCTGGCAGTGGAATTGGGGCAGTCGCCGTTTCTAAACGTGCTATCGGATCGCAAGGTCAACGAGACCCTGGGGATGATGGGACGCCCTGCACATCAACCCATCACGATGGACGTAGGCCGGGAGCTTTGCCTGCGCACGGGCAGCAAGGCGCTGCTGGGCGGAGCGATCTCCGGGCTGGGCAGCCACTATCTGCTGGAGCTGAGTGCGGTCGCCTGCAGCACCGGCGACACTTTGGCCAAGGAACAGGCCGAGGCCACCAGCAAGGAGGATGTTCTCAAAGCTCTGGGCAAGGCTTCGTCCAGCCTGCGGACAAAGCTGGGGGAATCGCTGCCATCGGTGCAGAGATTTGATGTACCGATTGAAGCCACGACTTCGTCTCTGGAAGCGCTAAAAAGCTACAGCATGGCGATCACCACGCTACGCGAAAAAGGAGATGCGCCGGCGATCCCATTTCTGAAGCGCGCCGTGGAACTCGATCCGAAGTTCCCACTAGCCTATGCGGCGCTGGGGATTTCTTATGGAAACCTTCGCCAGCCTTCTGCGGCGCTGGAGTACGCGACCAAGGCTTACGAACTGCGCGACCGGGTTACGGAACGGGAGAGGTTGCGCATTGCATCCGACTATTTCGCCGCGACCGGAGAACTGGATAAAGAAGCTCAGACCTACGAGCTATGGATCGCCAGCTATCCGCGCGACTTCACACCGCATCTTGACCTAGGGACGAATTTCAGCTTCATGGGGCAGTACGACAAGGGGTTGGCTGAGTCGCAACAGGCCGTGCAGCTAAATCCGGATGCGATTGTGGGCTATCAGAACCTAGCCGCGGTGTACCTTTGCCTGAACCGGCTCGACGATGCGCAGGCGACCATCGATCGGGCGGCAGCGCACAAACTGGACGGCGGCAATCTTCGGCAGGGTATTTACGAACTTGCCTTTCTGCGGGGCGATACGGCGCTGATGGCGCAGCAAGTGGCTTGGGCAGCCGGCAAGCCGGGCGATGAAGATCCGTTGCTCTCGATTCAGTCCGATACCGAGGCCTATTACGGGCGGATGACGAAAGCGCGGGATTTTTCACGGCGCGCGGTGGATTCAGCTTTGCGCTCCGACTCTAAGGAGACAGCGGCTTTGTGGCAGGTGAATGCCGCTTTACGCGAAGCGGAACTGGAAAACGCGGCGGCGGCTAAGCAGGGAGTATCAGCCGCATTGGCGATCTTGCCGGGCCGCGACGTGAAGGCCATCTCTGCGCTGACTCTGGCCCGCGCAGGGGACACGAGCCGAGCTAAGGTTCTCGTCAACGAACTGGAAAAGAGTTATCCGAGCAATACGCTTCTTAAACTTTATTGGCTGCCCACTATCAACGGCATGATCAACGTCAGCGAAGGAAAAGCATCGCAGGCGAAACTGGACCTTGAGCCCGCTCTTCCGTACGAGACTGGTCAGGCAGGAATGGGTATCAATTACCTGTATCCAGCCTATGTGCGCGGGCAAGGTTACCTCGCGGGGCACAACGGTGCGGCCGCGGCCGCCGAGTTCCAGAAACTGTTAGATGGCAGGGGAATCGTAGGGAACTTTGTTACTGGCGCTCTGGCGCACCTGCAGATTGGACGAGCGTACGCGATGACCGGGGATCGCGTGAAGGCCAAGGCTGCTTATCAGGATTTCTTTCAGCTTTGGAAGGACGCCGATCCGGATATACCCATCCTCAAGGAAGCCCGGGCCGAGTTTGCCAAGCTGCAGTAACGAAATCTATTTCACGAAAGCGAAGTTCTGCACCGTCCGCGTATCCGAAGTCTCTTCCACTTCTGGAACTCGGCGCAGGACCGGGCCGTTGCTGTCATCGTCGCTTCCGCCCGCATGATGATGAAGGACTGGGGTCTGCGAAGCCAGCAGGCGCGCTTTGATCTCCTGAAATTCGTTCGTGTCGATGACGTAGTCCTTGCGGTCGGGGAGGAATGTGGCGATCTCTGCCTGCAGGCGTCCAATGCGTTCCTCGGTCAAGGGATAGTTCGCGAAGCCTTTCGCGATGCTGGAGTGGAACGGAACCTTGCTGGCAAGATGATAGCCGGGGACCTTGGCCAGTTCGGCGTTGCGCTGGACTTCGATCGCGTGGAGCTTCTCGAGGGCATCGAGCAGGGCTTGCGGATCGTATCCGGCGGCGTAGGCGTACTCGATGCCGAGCAGATCGGCTTCGTACTCGGCGTCGCGGCTGAATTTTTTCACCGAAAGAGGCCCGGCCAATCCGCCGGCATCTGCGACTCCCATGCCGGCAGGGCCCGCCACCATCGCGAGTGAGCCGACAACGTCACAGACACGTTTGCGGCTAAGGGCACGTGTAGCGTGGCGAGCGGCCACGTGGGCAATTTCGTGCGCCATCACGGCGGCGAGTTCGGCTTCGCTGTCGGCGGAAAGAATCAGAGCGCTGTCAACGTAGAGGAAGCCGCCGGGCAGGCCATAGGCGCGAGGGACATCGCCGGAGTCGATGACTTTGACCGTGAAAGGTATGTCGGCGTCGGAGTAGCGGACAATCTTCTGGGCAAGGCTGTTGATGTAATCATTCACCACAGGGTCGTGAATGACGCGCATCGTCCGATCAAAAGACGCGGCGAGGCTTTGCCCGAGTTCGTGTTCGCGTTTGAGGGAGTAGAGATTGAACCCGTGTCCAATGCCGCGCTGGCCGATGTGGTCGATATCGTACTTCTCCGGTCTTTTTGCGGTTTTCGCCGGAGGCGTGTTGTTCGTTGCGGTCTCGATCGGAGGAGGAGTCGAGGGCGTAGTTCCGCCATACAACGCCAAAGGCGCGGACAGCACGGCTAGCAGGCATACGAGCGTGCGCCCAGAAACGATGCTTTTCAATTGTCGAAACCCCAGGAGGCGGGAAGTGAAATGCATGGCTCACCTGCCGAGGGCGAGCATTTTACAACGGAATTGCGGGAAGGGAAGCAGAAAATTTCTTGCGACGAAAGATGGCCTGGAGATCGCCTGGAAGCCGCGAATTCACGCTGGGGACTCTGGGGCTTAGCGTCTCTCGAACGCGGAAATAAAAAGGCGGCCCGGGGAGGACCGGGCCGCAGCTGTGTGCTCAGGCGTTGCTAGAACGTGAGCTGGGCTCGAATCTGGAGAGCGCGCGGGGAGGCGTCCGCGCCCAGGAACGAGCCAAAGATGCTGGTGGGAGTCGAAACCGTGCGCACGCTGTAGCCGAACTGCGTGTCGTCGATGTTGCCCACCGGCTGATCGAAGTTGGGATGGTTGAGGATGTTGAAGGCCTGCGCGCCGATCTCCAGTTCCGCGCCTTCCCACTTCGGAAGGCGGAAGCTCTTCATCAGCGTGAGGTCGGTATCGAAATAATTCGGACCGTAGATCTGGTTGCGGCGCTGGTCGCCGAAGCCGCCGACGCCGCCCGGAATCATCGGCGAGGTGAATTCTGCCGGGGTCATGCACGCGGGATTGGTCACGTAATTGTTGAACACGTTCGACGAACTGCAAGTCAGAGGTCCTACATTCGAATTGGCGAAAATCGTCGAGCCGTAGTTGTAGCTGAGCAGAGTCGAGCTGGAAGTGCCGTCGATCGCAGTGAAGGGATAGCCGGAGTGAGCGAATAGGGTACCGGAGACCACCCAATCCGCCAGCAGATCCCAAGCTCTGCTTTGCAGCTTGGGAGTGTGCCACACGTAACTCAGGGTTGCATACTTGCGCGAGTCATAATCCGCGTTGCCATAGTTGTACTGGCGAAGGTTATAAGGATTTTGCGGGTTCAGAATGCTGGTGTTGGTATCGAAGTTGAAAGGCAGGAATCCGCCGTTGGAGATGTCGTCGAGAGCATGACTCCAGGTGAACGATGCCTGCACCTGGAAGCTTTGCGACACGCTGCGCGTGAAAGAGGCAGTCAGGCCGTTGTAATTGGAAACTCCGTAATTTCCGGCTTCGAAAACTTCGCTGAAGCGAGGATCCGGCACAGAGGCGGGGAGTCCCGCAAACGAGGTTACGCCCAAAGCGCCGGTGCAGGCTGCATTGCAGTAGGCGTTGTATCCAGGATTAGTGGCAGCGAGATCGGAACCGTGATTGCCGACGTAGTTCAGCGTGACTGACATCTTCGGCCCGATGGCCTGCTGCACCGTGAGATTCCACTCCTGATAGGTGGGATATCGGATGTTGCGTGCGGCGTTGTTGACGCTGGGCGGGCTAAATGCAGGCGAGATCGCGGAGATTTGAGCCAGATTGAGTCCGGAGTTGAACCCGGAGACAAAGGCGGCATTCGAAGTGGACGCTACGGATGCAGCGCCACCCGGGAAACCCGGAGCGAATGGCCCAGCGGTAACGAATGTATTTCGTAATGGGGGATTCGAGTCAAAGGAACTTGCAATCGTGGCCGGGAAAATGTCGGCAAAGATTCCGACGCCGCCGCGGATGACCGTCTTTCCCAGACCGAAAGGCTGCCAAGCGAAGCCGACGCGCGGTTCCCAGGAAACGCCTTGGTATTGGGGGAAGGTCTGATGCAGACCATCTTTGATGACCTGATTGTAGGGTTGGGAAGGGTCGTGGCTGATATCGAGGAACGATGAGCTCAGACTGGAGAAGCAATTCGTCTGACATATGGGATTGGAGTTGTGCTCGGCCCGAAGCGACAAGCTCAGTTTGAAATTCGGACGGAGCGCCCATTCATCCTGGGCATAAAGCCCGAGACTATAGAGAGCAATCGGCTGCGTCGGGCGGGTTGCAAAAGCCTGCTGGTAAGCGTCGGCTGTACCGTTATAGAAGCTGGATTCGGTGGCGAATTCGACGAGCGGAATCGTACCGAGGAATCCTCCAGGACTGTAATCGGTAATGTCGTTACGCCGGAAGTCGACGCCGAACTTCAGATTGTGATTGCCTTTTTGCCAGGCGTAATCATCGGACACCTGATATTGGGTTACGTTTCGTCCTTGCGGGTAAGAAGAATAGAAGGTTGTACCGGGGATGGGGTCGCCGGGCGATTCGAATTGATTGCCGGCGAAGAACAGATCGTAGGGCATCAGGTTAATCGCGGCCTGCAGATTTGGTGGAGCGAAGACGGCGCCGTACCAGGATCCGGCCAGGATGAATTGATTCACGGCATTGCCCCCCACTTGGTGGGTTTCCTGAAATTGGCCTTCATATTGAGGCTGAATGCTCTGCGCATTGAGAATTGGAGTGAGCGGCTCAGTGGTGCTGGCCTGCAGCCCGTGATCGGTGCGAAAGTGGATGAAGGCTCGGTCGCGGTTGCCGAAGTTCTGATCCACGCGGGCGGTCAGTAACCATTCGGTAGTGAGATTGTTGACGTTAGATTGGAATTTCAAGGCGCAGGGAGCGCTGCCGGGAAGTGTGACAGAACCATCGCAACCTCCGCTGGGTAGACTGTTGGTGGCACCCGCGGCTCCGGGAGCATTATTGTAAAGTGCGAAGATCCTGTTGTAGAAGGGGATCTCAGCTGCATTGCCGTTCGTCGCCAGATTGGCGAGAGCGGCCGATTGAAACGGGAGGCTCGGGATATTGACGGGCTGGGAAGTGGGAATTAACAACCGCAGGCCTTCCGTGTCCATGAAAAAGAATGTCTTATCTTTCCGGATGGGGCCCCCGATGGAAGCCGCCCACTGATTCGCATTATCGAATGAACGGGGTGTGCCGCTATTGTTGTTGAACCAATCATTGGCGTTGAGCACGCTGCCGTTCCAGAAATATTCGGCGTTGCCATGGAATTTGTTGCTGCCGGACTTGGTCACGTAGTTCACGTTGGCTCCGGCGAGCGTTCCGTATTCTCCCGTGTATCCGTTATTGACTACGCTGGCGGTTTGGATGTCGTTCGATCCCAGCAGGAGATTGGTCGCGCCTGAATTGCTCAGGTTCAGGAAGGGATCGTTCTCGTTCATGCCATCGACCGTGAATAAGTTCGACGTCGCCGAGATGCCGTAGGTCGCGCTATTGCCATAGCCGGCTTCCGAGTTCATGGTAGCGCCGGGCGCAGTCTGCACGTAGTAGGTCAGATCGTTGCCGGGGTTGGGAATATTGGCAACAATCTCCGGAGTGATGATCTGGGCGACATTGGCATTGTCGGTTTGTACGGCGCCGCCCTGGGCCGTCACTTCCACCGTCTGGCTGGCACTGGCGATCTGCAATTTAAGGTTGACCGTGTTGTCCTGGCCTACGGCAACCACAAATGCCTGCTGTCTTCCTTGGAATCCTTGCGCAGTGGCCGATACGTCGTAATTGCCTGGATTCAGGAGAGAGAAGCGATAAGCGCCGGTGGCATTACTGGTCGCGGTCTGCGTTGCCCCCGTATCTTGATTTTTTAGGGTGACGGTTGTGTTGGGGACGGCGGCTCCGCTTGGATCGGTCACCGTGCCCACCACACCGCCGGTTGTGAGAGATTGCCCGAGAGCTACATCGGGGAAGCTCAACAGAAAGGTGATGGATACGATCAAGACAAGCCAGAGGGTGAAGACGCACGACTTCATAAAAAAAATCTCCTGGAAGTGAAAATCGGAAGAGGCAAAAGGGGCAGACATGCCCGAGGCTAACGGATTGCGACGCGGATATGCGTTGGACCCACCTTGAGACTGCATCGCCAACTTCTACGAGCGGAAGCGGTCACCTGTCAGCAGGTACCGGGTCGAAAAACGAGCGGAGTATGCGGGGAAAGCGAGCGGAGTGGTACAAACCCCACGGGTCAAAATTCCAGTACTGAAGTTAAATGCTTAATTAAAAAGGTTGATCATCTTGTAGCAAAATAATCCCCAATTGTGTCGTTGAACGCTATCGGGTGATCCCTGTATTCGCTATTGGCGTATAGCACGCACGGATATGGAAAAGCATTGGCACCGTTGGGAGGCGAATGGAGTTATAAAATCAGCAGCGATGCCTTTCCCGATCTTACGTGTGGCCTCGCGTGTGGCCGCGGTCGCCTTCCTGTTGGTTGCGGTTGCTGCCGTCACGCAAAGCATCCATCCTGCACCTGCGAAGAACCCGCCAGGAAACGATGCTTGCGCCCGCTGTCATGCCGAGATCAACAGTTCCTACCAGAAGACGGTCATGGCTAACGCCAGCGGTACGGCCGCTGACGGGCTGATAACGGGGCAATTCGACGACAAGGATTCGGGAGTACGCTACCGCGTCTACCAGCAGGACGGGCGGGTGTGGATGAGTTACGAGCGCGGAGGGCGAGATGCGATCCGCGGCCAGCGTGAACTGTTGTATTTCATCGGATCCGGGAAAAAGGGCCGCACTTATCTTTTCTCGGATGATCAATTCCTGTTTGAAACCCCCATCAACTGGTATTCCCAGGAACGGCGATGGAACATGACTCCCGCTTACACGGAGGCGCAGGAGATTCCGATGAATCTTCCGGCGTATCCCAGCTGCCTGAATTGCCACACCAGCGGCATGCAGCCCCCAGAGCCTGGGAGCGACTGCAAATTCACTGGCAAACCATTTCTCCATGCGGGGATTACTTGCGAGCGTTGCCATGGTGCGGGCGAGGAACATGAAAACGGCAAGGGGATGATCGTGAATCCCGCAAAGCTGCCGGCGGAGCGGCGCGATGCGATTTGCATGGAGTGCCATTTCGAAGGGACGGTCGCGGTAGAGGAGCCGGGGAAGCGTCTCTATGACTTTCAGCCGGGAGAGCGGCTTTCCGACTACATGCATTACTTCGTGATGACGGAGACGCAAAAGCAGAAGCCGCAAGCCCTGAGCCAGTTTCAAGCTTTGTCGCAGAGCCAGTGCAAGCGGCAATCCGGGGAGAAGATGTGGTGCGGCAGCTGTCACGATTCGCATTCCGAGCCTGCGCCTGCGGAGAAGGCGGCGTACTATCGCGGGAAATGTCTGGCATGCCACGGGGACGTGTTTGCGGCGCGGCATCATGCGGACAAGCCAGACTGCCGTCCGTGTCACATGCCGGCGCTGCCGTCCAAGGATGTGGCGCATACGGAGGCAACCGATCATCGCATCTTGCGCTTTCCCAATGCAGCGCCGCTGCCCCAGTTGCAAGTAAGAGGCAAGCCGCTGGTGTCGTTTCCCGCCGGCGATGATTCGCTGGCGACTACCCGGGACTTCGCTCTCGCGTGGGAGACGCTGGCCGAACGCGGCTTCGTGGGGGCTCCGCAGCGAGCCGAGAACTATCTGCGCCAAGCAGTGAAGGAGGCACCCGACGATGCCGTTCTGTTGGCCGCGCTGGGCTTCGTGGAACAGGAGCATGGGCATGCCAGCGAGGCGCGTGATTTGTACGAGCGTGCACTGAAGATCGATCCGTCGTCGAATGATGCGGCGACGAATCTGGGAATTCTGCAAGCGCGCGCGGGAAATCTGCGAAGCGCTGTGGAGTTGTGGAATCCGGCGTTCGCGAGAGTGCCGAACCGAAGCGCGATCGGAATGGATCTCGCGATTACGTTTTGCGTGGCGGGGAAAAAGGACATCGCGCGAAAATATGTGGAGCGGGTGCTCGAGTTCAATCCGGATTACCCCAAGGGGAAATCGCTGCTCGAGAATTTAGGGAAAGAACCGGCGCAATGCCGGCCTTGAACGAGAGCTATGGATAATGAAGCCGTCCCCTTCGTAAACCGTTTATAGGAACCCCAGGTAACTTCTAGAAAGGCCGGAAGACCAGCAGACAGGTCAGCAGCAAGACGCAAAGAGTCAGTACGAGCAGCGACAGCTTCTCGGTTCTTAGGGTGTCCTTGCGCGGCTTGGATTCGGCTGTCATGTTGTGAATCCAGTTTGCACGAAGAAACCCGCTCTGATAATGGCTAGAGCGTGGTGGCGTGGTGGCACGCTGGTAACGTGCCTAAAGTTTGCTTGCAGTGTCCTCCGCGCGACGGTTTTACCCAGATGAAACGGCTCTCCTTGGTGCCGAGGAAAGTGATCAGTGACCAGTAACAGCACCCTGACCGCTGACACTGCCCACTGAGCTTCCATTCGACGATTCAGCCCTCGAAGCGCGGGCGAGACGCCCCCGCGAGAGCCGCCGGGACGGCGGCGTTACGGTTGGGAGGCTACGCTTCCTTAGCTTGCTGACGGCGCAATACCAGATAGGCGACTGTCAGCACGCCGATACAGGCTAACCCGCTCCAGAGATTGACCAGCGGATAGAGCCAGGTTTGCAGCAGGGCGAGGCTTACGCAGAGGAAGCCTGCAACGGAACCCCAGATTCCTAGCGGCGAGCGGAGGGGAAGCGCTGCGAGTTCTTCTGGCGTCCGGCGGCGGCGGAAGCTAATGTGAGCGGCTAGCGAGACCAGCCAGGACAGAATCATGCCGGTGAAAGCCGCGCCCACGAGGTAGCGGAACGCGTTCTTCGGAGCCCAGAGAGCGAGCGCTAGCGCAAAGAGAATTCCGAACGAGGAGTGCAGGATGGCGTTCTGCGGGGAGCCTTCCTGATTGAGGCGACCCAAGCTGGCGGGGGCCCATCCGGTGCGGGCTAGCGAAAAAATCATGCGCGAAGCCGCGTAGAGCGTGGCGTTGGCTCCGGAGAGCGCGGCGGTGAGTACGACAAAATTCATCACGCCCGACGCGTGCGGAATCTTTACGGTGCGGAACGTTGTGACAAACGGACTCTCGGTGACTCCCGCGTGGTTCCAGGGCATGACGCCGAGCAGGATGATCATCGCGCCCACATACACGAAGGTAAGCGTTAGAAAAGTCATCCAGACGGCGCGGGGAGTTTCTTTGGTGGATCGTGATTCACCTGTGGTGACGGCGACCATTTCGACTCCGCCAAAACTGTAGACCGCATAAGTCATCGCGATGAGCGGAGACCACAAACCTTTAGGGAAGAATCCTCCCTGAGTGTTGTATTGGGGGACGACGCGTCCGGTCGTGAGCAGCGCGGCGCCGATCAGGATGAATGCCGCGATCGTGGCCAGCTTGATCATGGAGAGCCAGAATTCGAAGCGTCCGTAGGAGCCAACGCTACGGAGATTGATCACGAGCAGAACCGCGCCGAAGACGACGATCCAAAGATAAGGGCGCACACCCGGAAACCATGCGGACATGTAGGTGGCGGCGGCAATCATTTCGGCGCCGATGGCGAGCGCGAGGCCGATCCAGTAACCGGCGCGGGCGATGAATCCGGCGAAGGAGTTCAGATACAGATCGCCGTAGACGCCAAAGGATCCGGCGGCAGGGTGGGCGCAGGCAAGTTCGCCAAGCGCCATGGCCACCGTCCAGTTGATGAAGGCGGCGGCGACGAAGCTGAGAATGGCGGCGGGACCGGCGACCTCCATGGCCGCGCCAGAACCTAGCAGGAGGCCGGTGCCGATGGAACCGCCGACGGCCACCATGGCCATCTGTCCGGCGGAAAGCTGGTGGCGGAGGCCTTCCTCATGGGTTTCGAGCCGCTGGACATGTGGCGGAGTAGATGCCGAAGGCATGGAGCACGATAACAAATCACGGAGGATCGCCCAACCCGGACTGTATGCGGAGTAGGCGCAGGGATGCCAAGCCTACAACCTTGTGAGACCGTGCGCAGGGCCCGCACGCGCGGTAGACTGAGGGCGTATGTTTCCGGTCAGGGCAAATTTTTGGATGGGGGCAGTCCTGCTAGCGGCTTGGTCGGCTGCCGTCGCCGCGGGACAGAACGCGAACCCCGCGACTCCAAATCAGAGTGCGCCGCAGAATGCGGTAGACGCGCCCGCGCAGAAATCTGTGGATTTGTATCACTATCTGGATTCCGCGATCCGGCAGGAGCGGAGCCTGATCGCATTGATGCGCAACTTCAGGCCGGTGATCGAGACCTACATTCAAAAGGAAAAGCCAGATCCGGATGGCGTAAGTTCACCGAATGCGGATGAGTATTTTCTGGGACGCCTGGATCTGACCGGGAATTCGCCTTCGGTCAGCGCCTTCGGTGCGCCCGAAAGCCTGAAAAAGAAGGCCAGGAAGAAGGTCTCGAAGAAGCTGCGGGTTCTCGAGGCGACTGAGTTTGCGCAAGCGGTGTTTCCTGACATGGGACACTTCGATCGACAGAATTACACCTTTGAATTTGCGCATTTTGAGGCGCTGGGAGACGTGCGCTGCGCCGCCTTCGATGTGAAGCCGCGCGAAGATCGCGGCCGCGGTTTCATAGGGCGGATCTGGATCGAGGATCGAGATTACAACATCGTGCGCTTTACGGGCACGTACATTTCGCGTCGAGCGTTTCATTTCGATAGCTGGCGGTTGAACACATTGGGCGTGCGCTGGTTGCCGGCCTACATCTACACGCAGGAATCGAATTCGAGCGATCCGGCGGATCACACTCTATGGTTCAAGGCGCAAACCCGCATTTGGGGATACGATGTGCGCAATGCTGGAGATCAGCGCGAGTTTGCTAAGCGCTTGACCGACGCAGCCCCATTTGCGGATCCAAAGCGGCGTGAGGCTTCGCAGGATTTGAATCCGGCGTATTCGGTGGGCGATACGGCGTATCGTCCCGAGGACGCAGTCGTCGAGCGGCTGCAGGTGGCCGGACTGATGGCTTCAGACGGAGAGGTCGATCAGATTCTAGAGGCGGTAGTGAACAATCTGCTGGTGACGAACGAACTTGATATTGCGGCGGTGCGGTGCCGCGTGCTGCTGACCACGCCTCTGGAATCGTTTGTGGTCGGCCGAACGATTATAGTCAGCCGCGGCTTGCTCGATGTTTTACCCGATGAAGCCACGCTGGCAGCGGTGCTGGCGCACGAACTGGCGCATATCGTCTTGAAGCATTCGCAGGAAAATGCCGCAGTCGTGGGCGGGCGCTTTTCCGATCTGGAGATCTTTTCACATTTCAAATTCCGCTTCACCGCGGAGCAGGAAGCGGAGGCGGATAAAAAAGGCTTCGAACTATTCTCAAAATCTCCGTACCAGGGGCAGCAGGGAAAGGTGGAATTGTTCGCGAAAGAGCTACAGGCGCGCTCTCAGCAGTTACCGAACCTGATGCGCGCGCGGTTTGGCAACGATTTGCTCAGCACTCATTTCATCGCGATGCAGGCGGCGAATGCTTCTGAACCCTTGCAGGCGAACCGTCTGGATCAGATTGCCGCACTACCCCTCGGTTCGCGCATTACGGTGGATCCGTGGTCGGACCGGATCGCGATGCTCAAGGCCAAGCCCGTCAGGCTGGACTCGCCGGCGGAGAAGATTCCGCTAGAGGTGACTCCGTTTTTTCCGTACCTGAAGCGGATGGACCAGCAGGAAAAGGGCCCGGCCACAAGCCGGTAGCGTCTCGCGCTCGACCTCAATAAATTCCTCGAAATTATTTTTCCGGGTTATAGCGGGCCAGCCACGCGGCAATCTCGCGAAAGACGTCCTGACGTTGCTCCCAGAGAGTGGGGAAATGCGGCGAGCCGGGATAGGTGACCATGCGCGCGGTCTTGCCGCGAGCCGCCAAAACTTCGAACAACTCGCGTCCCTGGTACGTGGGTACGCGTTCATCGGCGGCGCCGTGCAAGATCAGCAGAGGCGTGGAGACGTGCTCGGAGTGCATGGCGGCGGAAAAATCCAGAAAGGCGTTGGGATCCTGCTCGGGCCAGCGGGCATCGTAGTCAAATTGCTGCACGTCGCTGGTCCACATGAATGAGAGCCAGTCGGTGATACCCGCCCCTTCAATCGCAGCTTTGTAGCGCTGGGTTTGAGTCACGCTCCACGAAGTCACGAAACCCCCAGCGCTCCAACCGAAGATGGTCAGGCGATTGGGGTCGGCCCAGCCTTGAGCGATGGCGAAGTCTGTGGCGCTGTCCACATCGCGATACGCGCGATCGCCGAAATGCTGGTAGATGGCCTGGAGAAATTCGCTGCCGTATCCGGTCGAGCCGCGATATTCGGGCTGGAGCACGACATATCCCATGCCGGCAAAAATGCGCGTGAAGCTGTCGAATCCGAGAGAGTCGTTGGCTTCCGGGCCGCCGTGCGGAAGGACCATGAATGGATACTTCTGTCCGGATTTGTAGTCGGCTGGAAAAGTTACGATGCCCTCGAGAGCGATTGCTTCTTTACTCTGCCAGTGCACGGCTCGGACCTCTCCCAGAGTAACCTTAGCGAGTTGATCGTCGCCTTCGGTGGTGATCCGCTGCAAGGTGTTACCGTGCGCGATGGCTAAATTGGAAGGATGTTGTGGATCGGAAACCCCGAAGACCTGGACATCGGGCGCGCCCGCAATTTGCGGCGAAACCGGCTGCCCGCCGATGATTCCGTCGGGCCACGTATAAGCGGTAGTTAAGGCGTTGTTCCGGAAAGAATCGACCTCCTCGCGGACGCCGTGCGCAACATTCACCCAGGCGTTGCCATGCACGTCGACGAACAAACCAAGGGCGCTGGCTACGAGCTTGGGCGTACGATCCTCTGGAACTCCGCTGCTTGCAGAGACTGTCCACACGTGGTCGGGAGTGAGCACGGACGTGGTTGTGCTGAGGAAGACGAGATCCTTGTCGCCATTGATCCAGCCAATTCCGGCGGCGGCGTTATCGATGGTAGCGATATGCTTCGCCCCGGCCGCGCTGCAAATATCAATGAAGGAACGAACGTAGTGATATCCGATCGAGGGAGTGACGGACAGAATGGCGATCGACGAACCATCGTGCGACCAGGCAATCGCATTGACATCGTGCAACGCGGGACACCACCAGTTGCCGTTGGCACCGTCGGCGCCGATCACATACAGGCTGGTGGGCTCGGCTTCAATCACGGTGTGTACTTCGGCCAGTGGATCAGGCAGCCGCGGGTCGGCTAGCAGGGCGTAACGGGAACCATCCGGAGAGATCAAAGCGGAATGAATTCCTCTGGGCAAGCCGGTCAGAGGAACAGGAGTGGCGGCCGCGGCGGCAGCCGTGTTGGGCGGAGCCAGCGGAAGCGTGGCCAGTTGCTGCATCTTGTTGACTTCTGCCAATCCGTAAAGAGCCGTGCCCTCGCCGGTGAATCCCGCCGGCTCGAATTTCTCGGGAAGAGTCAGGTGGCGGGATTCGCCGCCGGTGGCAGCGATCAGATTCCATTCGGTATTGGTGGTCCCCTTGTGGCCGCCGAAGCGTACCTGATAGAGAACGGTCTTACCGCCGGGCGAGACCGCAACCGGCGACGCGCTGCGGAGGCTGGCCGCATCGTCGAAGCTGAAGGCGTGATGCGAGGTTTGACTGTGGGCAACAACTGCGAGCAGAAGAATAAAGCTCAAGGTCAGCTTGTGCATTTGGGTGCTCCTGGTCCGTGCTGCAGGATATCAAAGGAAAAACGTCGAACGTAGATCTGGCGAATCTCTGAAATGGCCGCAGTTTAAGACGCTTGAGGCGCGGAGATGTTTGCAGATCAAAACTTTAACTGGAGCGCCGAAACTGAGGGGTGACCTTCGTAATCGCGCCGGAGCGTTACCGCATTGCTGGGGTTCGGGGGCGCTCCTAGAATCGGACCAGGGTTTACTCCGCCCTCATTTCGCATGCCTGAGATTACAAGACGACTGGACCGAGCCGAGCTAGGGAAGCGCGTGGAGCGCGCGGAGAAGCTCCTGCAAAAAGGGAAGACCGCTGAGGCGCTGGAAGAGTATCTGCAGGTCCTGCGCGACGATCACGAAAATGATGTAGTGCGCCAACTTTCGGCGGACCTGTGTCTATCGGTGAACCGCAACGCCGATGCGGTGAAGCTGCTGGGCGATCTGTTCGAGCGGCAAGTGGCTGCCGGAGACGCCACCCGAGCCAGCCTGACCTATAAAAAGCTAGCGCGACATGGCAGTCCGACGTGGCAGCAGAAATTCCGCTTTGGGCAGCTGCTCGAGGGTTCAAACAAGAAACTGGCTGTGGGAACCTACGAATCGGCGCTGACCGATCTGGCCAAGCTCGGAAAGAAGCAGGAAACGGCGGAGATTCTGGATCGCATCGTCGCCATCGACCCGACGCAGCCGAACCTGATGCGCGTGGCGGAACTGGCATCGGAACTGGGAAACCGGAAAGTTGCCGCCGGAGCCTTTACGCGGGTCGCGCAGTTGGTTGCCTCCGAGGGCGGCGACGCCGCGCAGTGGTACGAGAAAGCTTATCAGGAGGATTCTTCAGACCCGGCAATCGCGCTGGCTTATGGTAAAGGCCTGCTGGCGCAGGGGCAGGTGGGCGCCGCGATCTTCATTCTTGAACCCCAACTCAACTCTGGACAGGTCACGCCGGAGTTTCGCGAGACTTACGCCGATGCGCTGGTTGCCGCGGGCCGGTACGCTGAGGCTGAGCCGCTGGTATGGCAGTTGTTTGAGGCGAATCCCGGACGCGTGCAGCAAGTAATCTCGCTGGTCGGCAATTTATTGGATGGTCAGCAGGATGATGCCGCGGTGGCGCTGGCGCGCAAGCTGGAACAGTTCCAGCGGCGCCGGGGAGAGCGCCGGCAGTTCATCGCGATCATGGAAGATATCACGGCGGCGCATCGGGCTTCGTCGCAGATTCTGGAATTTCTCAGCGAACTTTACAATGCGTCCAACCGCGAGAATGACTACTGCACCACGCTGCTGAAACTGTTTGATCTCTATTGCAGTACGGGTGAGTTCGCCAAAGCCGCCGAGTGCCTCGACCGTGCAGCGGAGGTCGACCCCTACGAGCCAGGACATGCCAAGCGGCTCGAAATGCTGAAGGGCAACGTTGAAGACGCGCGCTATCGAGCGATCGCCTCGCGGTTCACTCCGGCAAGCAAGACAGCGGAAGAGCCGGTGCAAGTGGAAGGACCGACTTTGGGCGCAGCCACGCTGCAGGATCTGATGCTGCAGGCGGAAATTCTGGTGCAGTACGGAATGCGCAACAAGGCCGTCGAGCGCTTGCAGAGAATTCAGGAGTTATTCCCGCGCGAAGAAGAGCGCAACGAGGATCTGCAACGCCTGTATCTTTCCGCGGGAGTGACGCCGCGCTACGCGGGATCGGCTCCCTTGCCTCCGGCCGCGGCTTCGTCTGCGGCGGTCGCACCGTCCCCGGCCGCGGTACCGGTTCCTGATCCGGCGGCGGACGTGCGCAGCTTCACACGCGTAGCTGAGATTACGCGCAAGCTGTACCACCAGGGAACGGCTCCGGCTGTATTGAGCACCGCGGTGAAAGAGATTGGCACGCATTGGGAAGCAACGCGCTGCGTGGCGGCGATGGGCAAGGCTGGTGTGTCGCCTTCCGCGATCGACGAGTTCTGCGCGGAGGGATACAAGAAGGGCAGCGCCGCGGCGATCGGCGAATTGATCGCAAGCCTGCAACAGACCGTGGATGGGCACGAGCCCTTGGCGATTCAGGATGCTCCGAAGGCGGAAGTCCTGCAATCGGCCAGGAAAGCGGTAGCAGAACTGGGCGCGTCTTCGGTTCTGGCGATTCCACTCAGCGATGGCGAGGAGACGGTCGGAATTCTGGTGCTGATTCACAACCGGGCGCGGGTCTGGCAGCAGTCCGACATGGTTGTGCTCAAAACTCTGACCGAGCAGATGGTGATTGCGCTGAATAATGCCGGACTGCGCAGACTGGTCAAGAATCTGTCGGTGACGGACGAGAAATCCGGGCTGCTGAAGCGGGCGTCTTACATTGACCTTCTGCTAGCGGAGAGCAAGCGCGCGATTCAGAATGCATCGGCTCTCTCCGTTGTGTTGATGCAGTGTGGCAAGAGTTCGACACTGCTCAAGGAATATGGTGAGGCCGGAGTCCAGGCGGTGATGGAGCGCGCCGGGCAATTGTTTGCCGCCAACATCCGATCCAACGATCTGGCGTTTCGCTATGACACGACCACGGTCGCCATTTTGCTGGGCGAGACGGCGGAAAAAGAGGCGCTGCTGGCGATTGAGAAGCTCAAAAAGATCATGGCGGAAGTGCGCTTCCCGGCCAGGGATGGAGCGGCGCAGGGGCAGTCAGCGCAGTTTTCGGCGGGAGTCGTCGAGGCGGTCATTCGTACCGAATACGATCCCATCGATGTAGTCACGGAAATCATCAACCGCGCCGAACACGCACTCGGTCAGGCGATGGCGCAAGGCCCCGGGAAAGTGGTTGCGCTCGGACCGGCGGCGCTGGCGGCGGGCGCCGTGGCATAAGTGCGTCACCACGGAGGCACTGCGTCACGGAGCTATTCCATCTCGTGAGATCTTCAAAGTTCGAGCCTATACTTCAGACTTCTGCATTCTGAATTCTGCCTTTGAAGCGGCTTACTGAATTCCTTTCTTTCTTCTCGGTCCCTCCGTGCCTCGGTGGTGAATTCGTCTGAGCGCTGCTAAACTAAAAAGTTTGGCGAAACGACTCTGGCCGATTCCGGACGGAGTTCTGCGAGAAAATCATGTTAAAGGCCGGGGACATTGCGATTGTCAGCGGGGCGCGCACGCCCTTTGGACGTTATTGCGGAAAACTGAAAGACTTTACCGCGCAGGAATTGGGCGCCGTGGCGGGGAAAGGCGCAATCGAGCGCTCGGGGATCGATCCCAAGGAATTCGATCATGTAGTGTTCGGGAACGCGCAGCAGACTTCCGGGGACGCGCTGTATGGCGCGCGGCACGTGGGTTTGCGGGTGGGGATTCCGATTGAGACTCCGGCGCTGACGGTGAACCGGCTGTGCGGTTCGGGCATGCAGGCGATCGTGAGTGCGGCGCAGATGATCCAGACCGACGAGGCGAAGATCGTGCTGGCCGGCGGGATGGAGGCGATGTCGCAGGCTCCGTTTGTGATTCGCGGGCGTGACGGCTTTACGCTGGCTCCGGGCGGCAAGCTGGAAGATTCGCTGATGGTGGCGCTGCTCGATTCATATTGCGGGTCGTACATGGCGAATACCGCCGAGCTCTACGGATCGCAGCAGGGCATCACGCGCGAGATGCAGGATGAGCTCGCGCTGCGCTCACAGCAGCGGGCGGACGCAGCTTATAAAGAAGGACGTTTGCAGGAAGAACTTGTGCCGGTGCCGCTTCGCAATCATAAGGGCGAGTCGACCGGGGAATCGTTGACCGAGGACGATCACCGGCGTCCGCAGACCACGATGGAAGGGTTGGCGAAACTGAGGCCTGCATTCGGGAAAAACGGAACGGTCACGGCCGGAAATGCCAGTGGCATTGTGGACGGCGCGGCCGCGGTTGTGATTATGTCGCTGGATGAAGTCCGCAAGCGCAACATGGAGCCGCTGGGACGCATTGTGAGCTGGGGCGTGGCGGGAGTCGACCCCAAGGTGATGGGCCGCGGTCCGGTGCCGGCGACGAAGATTGCGCTGCAGAAGGCTGGATTGAATCTGGATTACATCGATCTGATCGAAGTGAATGAGGCGTTCGCGGCGCAGTATCTTGCTGTCGAGAAAGAGTTGGGACTCGATCGCGAGAAGGTGAATGTGAATGGCGGGGCGATTGCGCTGGGGCATCCGCTGGGCGCGACCGGGACGCGGCTGGTGATTACGCTGCTGTATGAGTTGCGGCGGCGGAAGAAAAAATATGGGCTGGCCACGGCGTGCATCGGCGGCGGGCAGGGGATCGCGATGGTGGTGGAGAGCATGAGTTAATTTTTCACCACAGAGAGACAGAGGCACGGAGAGATCTCGTTCGGACCATATGGAGAAGGCAATTTACATGCCGCTGGTGGGCGAAGGTACGGAGTCTTGGCGGCCGGTTCGAGCTGCGCAGATCGACAGCAACGTTTTCGAGGTCGTCGATAAGATTCCAGAAGACGAGAGCTGGGCATTTGCACCCTTTTCGCGCGTTCGCTGCCGGGATAAGGTTTTCGCCAACGGTCAGGTGGGGCTGGTTGTGTTTGCATATGCGATCGAGAGCAATCCGTACTACCGAGTCATAAAAGATAATGAGAGACACGTTTTCCGTATCGTCTTGGCTGATGGCGAGGAAGCAGTTGTCAGGGTCGTGCATGTCGATGAGGAGCATGAGGACTTCATTTATGACCTGCTCTCCACAAATCTCGATGGCAAGTATCGTCTTATGCCAAGAGGAGCGGTTTACGCAGCGAAGTTTGCAGATTTAGTCTCGGCGCGGCTAGAGGAGTGATTTCTTCTCCGCGTTTCCGTGCCTCTGTGGTGAACGATTTTGATCCGCGAAAATCCGCGTTGATCCGCGGCAAAGGAAGTTTGCAATGGAGATCAAGAAAGTTGGCGTTCTCGGTTGTGGGTTGATGGGATCTGGCATTGCGCAGGTTTGCGCAATGGCGGGATTCGACGTCACGGTGCTTGAGGTTGAGCAGAAGTTTCTCGACAAGGGGTTTGCCGGGATTGAGAAATCTTTGGCGAAGTTTGCCGAGAGGCCGGTGGAGAAGGGCGGGATCACGGCCGAGCAGAAGGATGCGATCCGCGCGCGGCTTCACGGGACGACTTCCAAATCCGACCTCAGCGATTGCGACATCATCATTGAGGCCATCATCGAGAATGTCGAAGAGAAGAAGAAGATGTACGCGTCGCTCGACGGCATCGTGAAGAAAGACGCGATCTTTGCTTCGAATACTTCTTCGATTTCGGTGACCGAGCTTTTGACTTCGGTGAAGCGGCCGGAGCGGTTCATCGGCCTGCACTTTTTTAATCCGGTGCCGCTGATGAAGTTGGTCGAAGTGGTGCGGACCATCGCTACCGCAGACGACGTGTACGAGTCGGCTTATGCGTTTGCGAAGAAGCTAGGCAAGGTTCCCGTGCGCACGTCGGACAAGACGGGATTCATCGTGAACCGGCTGCTGGTGCCGTATTTACTCGATGCCATCCGCGCGTATGAAGAGGGTGTCGGGTCGATTGAGGACATCGATAATGCGATGAAGTTGGGCTGCGGGTATCCGATGGGCCCGTTCACGCTGCTGGATTTTGTTGGGCTGGATACGACTTATTACATTACGCACGTCATGTATGACGAGTTCAAGGAGCGGCGGTTTGCGTCGCCTCCGCTGCTGAAGCGGATGGTGATGGCGGGATGGTACGGGCGGAAGTCGGGACGCGGGTTTTATGATTACACGGACCCGGAGAAGCCGAAAGCGCAGAAGCTGTAGTGTCATCCTGAGCGGAGTAAGAAGTTCGCGAAGGCGAACTTCGTACGCAGTCGAAGGATCCCTTTCAGCGAGGCATGACGATGGGTTTGCCGGGCATTTGTACTACGGGCTATGAGAACTCTTGCCAAGCCATCGTTCCGTTCAGATGAAAGGGGTCCTTCGACTCCGCAAAACGATTCGCTTTGCGAATGGTTTTGCTGCGCTCAGGATGACAAGAGTTTAGGGGCTGGTGAACTTATGAACTTCGAAAACATATTGCTCGAAAAGAAAAACGCGATTGCTTATGTCACCGTCAACCGGCCGAAGGTGCTCAACGCGCTCAACATGGCGACCATGGAGGAGTTGCGGGCGGCGTTTCATGACATCAAGAACGATGCGGCGATTCGCGTCGTGATCTTTACTGGATCCGGCGAGAAGGCGTTTATTGCTGGCGCCGACATCGGCGAACTGGCGAAGCACGACGCAGTTTCCGGCAAGGAATACACGCATCGCGGGCAGAATGTGCTCAATCTGATTGAGAACCTGGGCAAGCCGGTCATCGCTTGCATCAACGGATTCGCGCTCGGTGGCGGATGCGAGATGGCCATGGCTTGCACCATGCGGCTGGCGAGCGAGAATGCGAAGCTGGGGCAACCGGAAGTGAAGCTGGGAATTATCCCGGGTTACGGCGGGACACAGCGACTGCCGCGACTCGTCGGCAAAGGGATCGCGATGCAGATGGTGCTCGCCGGCGAGATGATCGCGGCGCAGGAGGCGCATCGCATCGGACTGGTGAATGAAGTGTTGCCGGCGGCGGAGTTGATTCCGCGGGCGGAAGCGATCGCGGCGAAGATTATTGCGAACGCTCCGCTGGCCGTGCAGTACGCGATGGAGGCCGTCAACAAAGGGATGGAGATGACTTTGGCCGAGGGACTTTATCTTGAGGCTGTGCTGTTCGGCGTGGCTTGCGCGACAGAAGATAAGACTGAGGGGACGAAGGCTTTCCTGGAGAAGCGGGCGGCGCAGTTCAAAGGCAAGTAACTTCTTTGCCGCGGATTATCCCGGATCAATTTTTGTTTGCCCGCACAGGCAAACTGCATGGGTCCTCCGCCGCTAAAGCCTGCGGCTCAGGATGACAAGCTTTGGGACGGGACAAGATCATCACCAACGAAATCACCACTGAGGAACGCTGAGATCAAGCGGAAGAGAGACAACCTGACGATTGAGTCTGTGCCCGAGTTGGCTGTGCCGGCGCTCGCGGGCAAGCTGGATGCTTCCGGGAAACGCTTCGCGATGGTGGTTTCGCGCTTCAACGCGTTTATCACGGAGCGGCTCCTCGTGAGCGCTTGCGACGGCTTGCTGCGCACTGGCGCGAACAAAAAAGATATTGACGTCGTGCGCGTGCCTGGCGCATTCGAGATTCCCTCGGCAGCGCGAACTTTGGCTTCGACCGGAAAGTACGACGCGATCATCTGCATTGGCTGTCTGCTTCGCGGCGATACGGCGCATTATGATGTGATCGTTAACGAAGTCACGCGCGGGATTGGGCAATCGGCGCAGGAGACTGGTGTGCCCCACGCCTTCGGCGTGCTGACTTGCGACACTTTGGAGCAGGCGATCGATCGGGCCGGACTGAAGATGGGGAATAAGGGATTCGAGGCGGCGCTGGCGGCGGTGGAGATGGCATCGCTGAAAGCAGCTATCGGCCGTCAGCCGTCAGCTGTCAGCAAAGCAAGAAGCAAAACCAAAGCTCGCGCGCGAACTGCGTCTTCGAAAAAACGCAAATCCTGATTTCGCTAATTATCCTTCCGTTGGGTCGCGCAAATATTCCTGTAAACTGATGAAGTCGGCGCCTGATTTTCGCTGACGGCTGATACTTGGTAGCTGAGACGCGGGACGCGGGCTTTCGCCCGCGGGACGGATGAATGCGTCCGTCCCTACACAAACTAGGGCGATCGTCCCTACGCAAGCAATGGGTACTCGACGAAAATCTCGGGAACTGGCTTTGCAGATGCTTTTCCAGTCGGATATGGGGAAGCAGGATGCGGAGCAGGTGCGCCGCACCTTTTGGGCGGAGCATGGAACCGCGAGCGCCGAGGTGCGCGGGTTTGCCGACGACCTGTTTCGCGTGGCGACGGACCGCGTCGCCGAGATTGATGCGCTGATTGAGAAGCATGCGGAGCACTGGCGCATGGAGCGCATGGCGGCGGTCGACCGCAATCTATTGCGGGCGGCTGTGGCGGAGTTGCTGGCCTATCGGGAGACGCCCCGCGCCGTGGTCATCAATGAAGCGCTGGAGATTGCGCGGAGGTTTTCTTCTCCCGAGTCAGTGCATTTCGTGAATGGCGTGCTCGACAGCGTGGGGAAAGAGTTGGAAGGCAGCGGTCAGAGCAGGGGTTAGTTGGACGCCAGTCCATTTGGTTTCTTTTTTCAGGCGAAGCCGGAGAGTCGCGGCGTTCGCATGCTCAGATAATTTTTCGGTCTCCGTGCAAGATGGGATTCGCATTCCTACGGGAAGCTGCCGTCATTCGTGAGCGTTGTGTAGGGATGCTTCGACTCCGAACGAGTTCGCTACGCGCGATCTCGTTCTGCGCTCAGCATGACACCCATTTTTTTGGCGAGACGCGCACCTATATCCCTACGGTTTGACGAGGGTTGTGGTCAAAGTGCAGGGACCGGCGGTTGGAGTCAGGCTGCAGAAAGCGTTCAGGTAATTGGGCAGGTTGGGGAACGAAACCTGGTACAGGTCGGCGCCGCCCAGGGAGGTGCTGATTTCGTGGAGCACACCATCGCTGCCGGCCACTACGATGGTACCGCCATCGATGCTCATATCGGCGCTAAGGGGCGTGGCGTTGTTCAACAACTGGATCCCACCGGTAGTTGCGCCTGCGACGAAGTTATACACGATGATCGTCGAAGAGGTGGAGTTGGCCACATAGATCTGGGTTCCATCGACCGAAACGAAGAAGTTTACCGGCTGGAGCGTGCCCTGGCCGAGTTCAATGCGTTGCGCCGCGTGCAAAGGATCGTTGCTGACGAAAGTCAATCCCTGAGGGCAGAGAGTCCCGGCAGCAGGTTGAGACAGGACCGCGGTGACCACGTCGAATCCGGTCGCGTCGAGTACGAGCACGTGAATGCCGTCAGGAATGGGGTAGCCGTAAGAGTCTCTCCCGTCCAGGTGAGAGTTGGGCAGAACTTTCATCATGAGCGGGTTGCCGGGTAAAGGCAGGTTCGCGACCGCCTGATTGTTGCAGTTGGCATACGCGCTCAGGTTGGCCGAGCCCGAAGTGCCGACGGCTTGCGCCACCAACGCGAAGGCACCGCTGGGCGTGAATGCAATGGAATTGGCCGGGCCACGCAGCGGAAACGGGCCCTGAAAGGCTTGCTGCGGGGAATAGACGTAAAGCGAGCTGGCGTTGGTTCCCCCGGCGATAAAGGTTTTCAGTCCGTCGGGAGAGAATGCGGCTGCCGTGGCGGCATTGATGCTTAACGCGACGGGGCCAGCAGCCGGGTTGGTTGTATTGGTTATGAACACCTGGTTCGGCGTGTGGATGGAATCGGCAAACACCGCGCCGGATCCGTTGTTGGAAACGGCCAGGATTTTACCGGTGATGGCGCCGAGCGAGGTGAAGGCGGAGGTATTGGATCCGAAGTTGCCGGGATTGATCACGGCCGCGCCGTAGTCACTGCCCATGTAGATCTTGTCGCCGGCGACATCGAAGAGGAAGGAATTCGGAGGGATGGGCGAGGGGTTCTCACTACCCGCCGTCGCTTTCGCAGTCGAAACGAAGTACATGGAGGTGATGCAGTCCGCGGGCAATTGCTGGGCGCATCCGGTGCTGGCCGCCAGAACGGACGCGGTGGAAAGCGCACCGGTGACTTCGCCTGAAATCGCGCCCGTGGCCGGAGTCAAAGGGGTGACTGTTGAGGGTGGAACCAGAAAGACAGGCGACGCGTAAACCGGAAATGGAATGAGCTGTTGACAGCCGGCAAACTGCGGATATTGCGCTTGGAAAAACTGCGTGCATGTCTTGATCTGGTTGGTGGTAGCAAGACTCGCAGGAATAATGGGGAAGCCGACGTTGCACGTTGGCGGAGTGCAAGAAGCCGTGACGGTGGCTGATCCGGGCGATGCCGGATTGATGCTGCAGGATTGCGTACAAGTCGTGCCGACCGGTAAGACGCCGGGTGAGGAAGAAGTCCAGGTCAGCGGAACTTTGCTCAGAACGACTCCCGCGTCTGTGTTGGGCAGCGAGCTGTTTCCCATTACGTCGGTGAGAGTTGCAGTGATCGTCTGCGCGGTTCCCTTGGAGGTGACTAAGCTGGTTTGTCCAGACCCAGCGGGGCCGACCTCAAGGCTGATGTTTTGAATGGCGCAGGTCGCAAAAAAATCAAGTGCCGGAGAATTCGTGCCCGCCGAATCTGCGTACAGCGGCTGCTGGAACGATGTACTGGAAACCCCGCCGGCCGAGGCGTAGATGTATGTGATGCCGGGTTGGACCGCCGTGGCGGTCGCCTCGTTAGTTGCAAAATTGAAAGTGCCGCCAATACTCGGATTATATGTGGTATTGGGAAGAGGAACGATGTTTACGACGCTGGGGTTGTTCGCCGTCCATGTGAAGGGGCCCACGGAGGCTGTGATGTCGGTCCCCTGACTGAAGGCGTGTGCTTCCAGGGTCATCGACTGAGTCTGGGAAAGGCAAGGCTCCTGGACTGGAATCCCGGTCAATAAAATGCCGGTCACAGTGATGTTATCGATTGCCGGATGGACAAAAACGTAGGTGGAAACGCTGTTAGCGCCTAGAGCGCTGGCGGTGACCGTCGCGACGCCTACGTTGCCCGCGCTGCAGATGCTGAAGGTTATATCCCAGTGCCCGGCGCAAGCGACGCCGTTCGGCGAAACATTCACGATGGAGGTATCGCTGGAAGTGTAGCTGATGGGAACGCGCAGAGTTGTGCCGGTCGTGGTCTGTGCCGTTGCGCTGAAAGCGATGGCGCCGCCCAGCACCAGCGATGTGTTCACCGCCGGAGTGAGATTGATCCTGCCGGGATAAAGAGGCGATCCCGCTTTTGAGCTGCCGCCGCATCCGGCGAAGCTCCATAGAGAAAGGATTGCAACTGCTAAGCGAAGACTGCCAGAACGGAACCTACCCATGCACCCTCTTTAGCCTCGCGCACAGTTCTATGCCGAATGAATACGGACAAACTGTCAAATGAATTGGAAAACTTGTAGTGTAGAGGCTGGAGCCGGAATCAGCAAGGGCCGAGGCATAGTCGCCCTGATCGAGCGAGCAGTCGCTGGGAGCGCTTGACAAGTTCCGTTCCAGAGCCGACGTTAGGGTGGGATGCAAAATCAGCGGTTGACGATGTTTCAAGCGACTTGCTATAGTAGTTTGGTTCCGCGAGTTCATCCAGGCTTGCTGTGTGCTGCTCGTTTTTGTGCGGTTGTGCGCACGACTGGCAGTTGAGCTTTAGAGAAACCCGTTTCCGGATGGTTCGGAAACATTCCTCGCTGAAACGTACCTGCGGCGCCTTTCGCCCTTATGCGAAAGGATATGCAGGGCAAGGCTGACGAAACGGAGTGCCCCCGTAGTTTAGCCGGGCGCCACCGTCGGCAGCGTTAGTCTGAATGGGAATTCCAGAATCTCTCCGGCGTTAGCTTGCAGTGACGAAGTGGCGCGGTGAGAAGTAATGGTTGGCCTTGTTTTGCTAAACATGAGCCGGCCATGCCACGGATGCGCGTCGAGTCCAGCAAAATTGTGCCGCTGCCTGCGCGATAGGCGGGCGAGTGTGCGGCTAAGGAGTGGTCAGAGTGCCTACGTTTAACCAGTTGGTGGCCCAGGGCCGGAAGCGGCCCCGTTATAAGACGGCGAGCCCTGCTCTGCAGGGATGTCCGCAGAAGCGCGGCGTTTGCACGCGCGTGTACACGCAGACCCCGAAGAAGCCGAACTCGGCTCTGCGCAAGGTGGCGCGGGTGCGGCTGACGAACGGCATAGAAGTAACGACGTATATCCCAGGAGTTGGGCACAACCTGCAGGAACACTCGATTGTGCTGATCCGCGGGGGGCGCGTGAAAGATCTGCCGGGCGTTCGCTATCACGTGATTCGCGGGACGCTGGATGCGGTGGGCGTTGCAGGGCGCATGCAGGGACGCTCGAAGTACGGAGCGAAGAGACCCAAGAAAGGCTAGTGGCCAGCGGTCAGTGGCCAGCAGAGCTCAAGCTAGAAGCTATGAGCTAGGAGCTAGAAGCTGAATGCCTCGTAAAGGACATATCGCAAAGCGGACCGTTCCGGCCGATGCCGTGTATCAGTCGGATCTGGTAACCAAGTTCATCAACTCGATGATGTGGCAGGGCAAGCGGTCGACGGCCGAGGGCATCTTCTATGAAGCCTTGACGCGCCTGGAGTCGAAGGGCGGCGACGAGGCTCTGAAGCTGTTCAAGAAGGCCGTGGAGAACGCCAAGCCGCTGCTTGAAGTGAAGACGCGGCGCGTGGGCGGCGCGAACTATCAGGTGCCGGTAGAAGTGAATGCCGACCGGAGAACGTCGCTGGCGATCCGCTGGATCATTACTTATGCGCGGTCCCGCGGTGAAAAGGGAATGATCGACAAACTCAGCAATGAGTTGCTGGATGCCGCCACGGGAAAAGGCGCGGCTATCAAGAAGAAGGAAGATGTGCACCGCATGGCGGAAGCCAACAAGGCGTTTGCACACTATCGCTGGTAAGAAAATTGAGTCATTGAGCGATCGGGTCATTGAGTGATTGAAAGTCGCATCCAGTTTGATTTTTTCAAACGCCCAATCGCACAATCGCTAAATCCAGACCGAAGTCGGAGCCCGGAAAGAGATATAGGTCGTGCCTAGAACAGTCCCATTAGAGCGTTGCAGGAATATCGGCATCATGGCTCACATCGATGCCGGTAAGACCACTACGACGGAGCGCATCCTGTTCTACACGGGCCGGACGCACCGCATCGGAGAGGTGCATGAAGGCACTGCGACCATGGATTGGATGGAGCAGGAGCAGGAGCGCGGCATCACGATTACGTCGGCGGCGACCACCTGCACCTGGCGCGACATTCGCATCAACATTATCGATACGCCCGGCCACGTCGATTTCACGGCGGAAGTCGAGCGCTCGCTGCGCGTGCTGGACGGCGCGGTCGCGGTGTTTGACGCCGTGCACGGCGTACAGCCGCAGTCGGAAAAAGTTTGGCGACAGGCCGATAAATACGGCGTGCCCAGAATTTGCTTTATCAACAAGATTGACAAGATGGGTGCTGATTTCGAGCATGCTGTTGATACCATCCGCAAGCGCCTCAGTGCCAAGCCTGTCGCGATTCAAATTCCCATCGGCCAGGAAGATAAATTCAAGGGCGTCATCGATCTGATCGGGATGAAGGCCATTGTGTGGCAGGACGACACGATGGGCGCGGAGTATGTCACCGAAGAAATTCCTGCCGAACTGAAAAAGAAAGCCGAAGCCTTCCACGCGCAGCTGGTCGAAAGCATTGCCGAGAACGATGACGAAGTCCTGCACAAGTTTCTGGAAGGCGAAGAGATTACGGCGGACGAGCTGCGGACATCGCTGCGCAAGTCGACGATCGGGTTGAAAGTGTTCCCGGTCGTGGTGGGCACGGCATTCAAGAACAAGGGCGTACAGCCGCTGCTGGATGCGGTGGTAGATTATCTGCCGTCGCCGCTGGATGTAGGCGAGACGCACGGAAAGAATCCCGATAACGGCCAGCCCGTCACGCGCAAAGCGGACGATAAAGAGCCGTTCTCGGCGTTGGCATTCAAGATCATGGCGGACCCGTTCGTCGGCCAGTTGACCTTCATCCGCGTGTATTCCGGACAGCTCAAGACCGGCGATTCCGTGCTCAACGTGCGTACGGGAAAGACGGAGCGCATCGGGCGATTGCTGAAGATGCACGCTAATAAGCGCGAAGAGATCAGCGAGATTCTGGCGGGCGACATCTGCGCGGCAGTCGGTCTGAAGAACGTTTCGACGGGCGACACGATTTGCAACGAAGATCACCCCATCGCACTGGAGTCGATTACGTTTGCCGTACCGGTGATTTCGGTTGCAGTTGAACCGAAGACCAAGGCCGACCAGGAAAAGATGGGCATGGCGCTGCAGCGCTTGGCCCAGGAAGATCCTACCTTCAAGGTTCACACGGATCCCGATAGCGGGCAGACCATCATCAGCGGTATGGGCGAGTTGCACCTGGAAATCATCGTCGACCGCATGATGCGCGAGTACAAAGTCGAGGCCAATGTCGGCAAGCCGCAAGTCGCGTATCGCGAGACCATTCGCAGGCACGCCGAAGCCGAGGGCAAATACATCCGCCAGACTGGCGGCCGCGGCCAGTACGGACACGCGAAGATTTATCTCGATCCTCAACCAGCGGGGACCGGCTACGAGTTCGTCAACGAGATTGTCGGCGGCTCGGTTCCGAAAGAGTTTATAAAGCCAATCGATCAGGGAATTCAGGAAGCGCTGGAGGGCGGTGTGCTCGCCGGCTATCCGATGGTCGATGTGAAGGCGACGCTGTTCGACGGCAGTTATCACGATGTTGATTCGAACGAAATGGCGTTCAAGATCGCCGGTTCGATGGCGTTCAAAGAAGCGGCACGCAAGGCTTCTCCAGTGTTGCTGGAGCCGGTGATGGCGGTCGAAGTGGTAACGCCGGAAGATTATGCCGGTGTGATCATGGGCGACCTGAGCTCGCGCCGCGGACGCATCGAAGGCATGGAGCACCGCGCGGGATCGCAAGTGATCAAGGCCATCGTTCCGCTGGCGGAGATGTTTGGTTACGCGACCCACATGCGTTCGTCGACGCAGGGCCGAGCGGAATATTCCATGCACTTTGCGCGCTATGAGGAGGCTCCGCGTTCGGTCGCGGAGGAAATCATCGCCAAGGTGCAGGGCACTGCGAAATGACTGCCAGCGCCGCGGTTCGTCGTCGACCGCAGGTTCTGGGTCAGAGAAGGCAAGCGGGTTGAATTTGTAAATGTTTTTCACGTCGACGGAATTTGGGCGCGGTTTTTGCGGCAGGCTGAAGGCTACATCGCGACGGAAGTGAAGTTCGAATCATTGAGCGATGGGCGGTATCGGGTGCGGGACTATTGGAACTGGCATCGCGGATTCGAAATTTTCCGCGAACGCTATTCCGAGGAGTTCGTACGGTTCGACCGAGAGGTTGTTGAGGAACTGGTCGAAAAACAGGAATTCGTTGGCGCGTATTACGAAGCTGACGGTGACGATTTAGTTTCGGCGTAGGGGAAGCCGAGGAGATAGAGAATGGCGAAAGAAAAATTTGATCGCAATAAGCCGCACTGCAACGTCGGGACGATTGGTCACATCGACCATGGCAAGACCACGTTGACGGCGGCGATCACCAAGGTGCTGCAGAAGCACAATCCGAAGATCGTGTTCCGGTCGTTCGATTCGATCGACAACGCGCCGGAAGAAAAGGCGCGCGGCATCACGATCGCGACCGCGCACGTGGAGTATGAGACGGCGAACCGGCACTATGCGCACGTCGATTGCCCGGGCCACGCCGACTACATCAAGAACATGATCACGGGCGCGGCGCAGATGGATGGTGCGATTCTGGTGGTGGCGGCGACCGATGGTCCCATGCCGCAGACGCGCGAGCATGTGCTGCTGGCCCGCCAGGTCGGTGTGCCCTACATCGTGGTTGCGCTGAACAAGTGCGATGCGGTGGACGATCCCGAGTTGCTCGATCTGGTTGAGCTCGAAGTGCGCGAACTGCTGAAGAGCTACAAGTTCCCGGGTGACGACGTGCCGGTGATTCGGCTGTCGGCACTGGGCGCTTTGAACGGCGAAGAGAAATGGGAGAAGCAGATTGACGCGTTGATGGAGGCGGTGGACAAGAGTGTGCCGCAACCGGCGCGCGAATTGGACAAGCCATTCCTGATGCCGATCGAAGATATTTTCTCGATTTCGGGCCGGGGCACGGTGGTGACGGGCCGTATCGAGCGCGGCAAGGTGAAGGTGGGCGAGGAAGTCGAAATCGTCGGCTTCCGCGAGACGCGCAAGACGGTGGTGACCGGCGTGGAGATGTTCAAGAAGCAGCTGGACGAAGGCATGGCGGGCGACAACGCCGGCCTGTTGCTGCGCGGCATCGGCAAGGAAGATGTGGAGCGCGGCATGGTGCTGGCCAAGCCGGGATCGATCACGCCGCACACCAAGTTCAAGGCGGAGGTGTACATCCTGACGAAAGAAGAAGGCGGGCGGCATACGCCGTTCTTCAAGGGATATCGTCCGCAGTTTTATCTGCGCACGACGGACGTAACGGGCGTGGCGGAGTTGCCGGCGGGTACCGAGATGGTGATGCCGGGAGACAACGTCAGCCTGGTGATCGAACTGATCACGCCGGTGGCCATGGAAAAGGGCTTGCGCTTCGCGATTCGCGAAGGCGGGCATACCGTGGGCGCAGGCACGATCGCGGAGATTATTCAGTAAGGATTGTGGAGCGGGCACTCTTGCCCGCTGGTTTTGTGGTGCTGCAGGCAAGCGGGCAAGAGCGCCCGCTCCGCACGAAGAAAAACGAAAGCGGCTTGCGGCTTGCCGCCAGTTCTTTCCTCCCGGAGACGCCGGGAGGGGTTAGCGAGATGAAACAGTGATTGGAAAAGAAAGAATTCGCATCCGGTTGAAGGCTTACGACTATCGCATTCTGGATCAGTCGACGGGCGAGATCGTGGAGACGGCGCGGCGTACCGGCGCGCAGATTGCGGGGCCGATTCCGCTGCCCACGATGAAGAACAAGTACTGCGTGCTGCGTTCGCCGCACGTGGACAAGAAGTCGCGGGAGCAGTTTGAGATCCGCACGCACAAGCGGTTGCTCGATATTCTCGAACCGACGCAGCAGACGGTTGATGCGCTGATGAAGCTCGATCTGCCGGCGGGTGTGGATGTGGAGATTAAGGCGTTCGGGAAAGAGCATAAGTAGACACGCGGGCTTCGCCCGCGCGGGACGGACGAATGCGTCCGTCCCTACATGAGCGCATAAGCTCACCAGCCAATAGCGGAACACGGCCATGCTGGACGGAGACGAAAGATTATGGCAACGAAGGTTACGGGAATTCTGGGCAAGAAGGTCGGGATGACGCAACTGTTTGACTCGAAGGGCGACGTTCGTCCAGTCACAGTGTTGCAGGCCGGCCCTTGCGTAGTCACGCAGCACAAGTCGGCTGCAAAAGATGGATACGAGGCGGCCCAGATTGGCCTGGTGGAGTTTGTAAAGGAGTCGCGGCTGACCAAGCCCGCGAAGGGACATCTGGCGAAGAACAATCTGCCTCCGGTGAAGTTCATGCGTGAAGTGCCGCTCGAGGTCGAGCCTTCGGCGGATGGCGCAGATGGAAGTGCGGTGAAAGTTGGCGATCGCGTGCTGGTCGAGATTTTCGACGGCGAGAGGTTTGTGGACATCGTCGGCGTCAGCAAGGGTAAGGGTTTTCAGGGCGTGGTGAAGCGGCATCACTTCGGCGGCGGTCCGAAATCGCACGGTTCGATGTTCCAGATCACCGGTTCGATCGGATCCTCGGCATTTCCGTCGCGCGTGTTCAAAGGCATGCGCATGTCCGGTCACATGGGGAATCAGCAAGTGACGGCGCGGAATCTGCGTGTCCTGGGCGTCGATAAGGACGAGAATTTGCTGGTGGTCGAAGGCAGCGTGCCTGGACCGCAGGGCGGATACATCGTGATTACGAAGGCGAAGAAGCCGCCACGAGAGCGACGTGGATTCGCGGGCTCCGCGACGGTCGATCCGTTGAAGGCGGCGAAGAGAGCGGCGAAGAAAGCGTAGTCAAGGGATCAGTGGCCAGTGGCCGGTGGTCAGAAATGCAAAGATATGGCGACGATTGATATTCACAATTTGAGCGGCGAGAAGGTTGGGACATTTGATCTCGCCGATGAGATCTTCGGTGCGGTCAATGAGGATCTGCTCTGGGAAGCGGTGAAACACTACCGCGCCGGGCAGCGCGCCGGAACGCACAAAACGAAAGCCCGCTGGGAAGTTTCGGGCTCCGGCAAGAAACTGTGGAAGCAGAAGGGCACGGGCCGGGCGCGAATTGGATCGATCCGGTCGCCTCTGTGGCGGCACGGCGCGACGGTGCATGGTCCGGTGCCGCGGTCGTATGACTACACGTTCCCGCGCAAGAAGTTGCTGGGCGCGCTGCGTTCGGCGCTGGCCTCCAAATTTGCCGACGGGAAGTTAATCGTGGTGAACGCCTTCGACGTGAAAGAGCCGAAGACCAAGGAATTTCGCAAGGCGCTGGATTCCCTGAAAGTGGATTCGACGGTTCTGATCGTCGAGGCGCCGAAGCATGAGAACCGCAACCTGGAATTGAGCGCGCGCAACATTGCTGGGCTCGAGTTAGTGCGGGGAAATGAAGTGCATCCCTACCATCTGCTACGGCACGATTGCGTAATCTTTTCGCATCCCGCGATCGAGAAGCTGCAGCTTTCGTTGCAGGGTTCGGTCTCGAAGAAGCAGCGCAAAGCGGGCGAGGATGAGGGCGCGAAAAAGCCGATCAAGGAACGGCGCCGCCGGCAGCGCAATGAAAAAGCGGCGGAGGTGGCCTGATGAAAAGCGCATACCAGATCATTCGCCGTCCAGTGATTACCGAGAAGGGCCTGGCCATCAAGGAAAACCAGAACACGCTGGTGTTTCAGGTAGCTCCGAAGGCGACCAAGACGGAAATCAAGGAAGCGGTGCAGTCGATTTTCAAAGTGAAAGTGCATTCGGTGCGCACGGCCACGTATCCGGGAAAAGAGCGGCGGCGCGGGAAGTTTGCCGGCTACCGTCCGGATTGGAAGAAGGCGTACGTGCGGTTGCGCAGCGGCGAGAAGATGCCGGAGTATGCGCAGAATTTGTAGGAAAGCAGCTATCAGCTTTCAGCCGTCAGCGATCAGTAAAGGCCGACGATATGAAAGCTGAGGGCTGAAAGCTGAGAGCTTCTATGCCAATTAAGACATACCGACCGACGACGCAGACGCTGCGCTATCGCACGACGCTCGTCAACGACGACATCACGACGAAGGATCCGCACAAGCCGCTGGTTGAACCCAAGCAGCGCACGGGCGGACGGCGTAACTCGGGCGACATCACCATGCGGTTCATTGGTGGCGGCCACAAGCGCAAGCTGCGCATCATTGACTTCAAGCGCGACAAGACCGGCATTCCGGCCGTAGTGCAGACGATCGAGTACGATCCGAACCGCTCCTCGCGCATCGCGCTGCTGGCCTATGCCGATGGAGAGAAGCGTTACATTTTGCAGCCCGAGGGATTGAAAGTTGGGCAGAAAATTCTGAGCGGTCCCGAAGCCGACATTTTGGTAGGCAACGCGCTGCCGCTGCGGAACATTCCGCCCGGCACCGTGATTCACAACCTGGAACTGAAGCCGGGCAAGGGCGGGCAGATGGTGCGGTCGGCGGGTGGATCGGCGCAGTTGGTCGCGAAGGAAGAAGAGTATGCGCTGGTGAAGCTGCCTTCCGGCGAGACGCGCAAGATTTCTCAGGACTGCATGGCGACGATCGGACAGGTCGGCAACATCGATCATGAGAACGTCACCATCGGCAAGGCTGGACGGTCGCGGTGGCTGGGCAAGCGTCCGCACAATCGCGGCGTGTCCATGAACCCGGTAGACCATCCGCATGGCGGCGGTGAAGGAAAGACCTCGGGGGGACGGCATCCGGTGACCCCGTGGGGCCAACCGACGCGCGGCTACAAGACGCGGAACAACAAGCGCACGGATAAGTTTATTGTGAGCCGGCGGAGTAAGTAGTGGTCAGTCGCTGGTCGTCGGCAGTCGGCCGAACCGGCGGAGCGAAAGTTGAGTGGAAGGTTTAGGAGTTGTCAGCTGAAAGCTGACGGCTGAAAGCTGAGAGCGGAAATTATGGCGCGTTCAACGAAAAAAGGCGCATTCGTCGATGGCTACCTGCTGACGCGGGTGGAAGGCATGAATGCGCGCAACGAAAAGAAAGTGCTGCGCACGTGGTCACGGCGTTCGACCGTGGTTCCCGAGATGGTGGGACACACGATCGCGGTGCACAACGGGAAGAAGTTTATTCCGGTGTACGTCACCGAAAACATGGTGGGACACAAACTGGGCGAGTTCAGCTTCACGCGCGCCTTCAAGGGACACTCGATGAAGGCGGCGACGGAAGTGGCGGCGAAGCCGGCGGGGATCCCGGGCGGTCCGGGAGCGATTGCTCCGTCAGCGCCGTCGGGCGGATCGGCGCCGGCACCGAAGGCATAAAGGCTCGCTGCGAGCTGTGAGTCACGAGCAAAGCAAGAACTGAGATTACGACTATGGAATTTCGAGCGGAAATGCGTTACTTGCGCGTCTCGCCACAGAAGGCGCGACTGGTGCTGGATCTCATCAAGGGACGGCGCGTGGAAGAAGCCCGCAACACCCTGATGTTCACCAAGAAGCGCGTGGCGTCGCACGTGGGCAAGCTGCTGCAGTCGGCGCTCGACAATGCGAACTTTCTCGCCACCGAGAAGGGGCTGGATGTCGAGATCGACAACCTGTACGTGAAGCGGGCGGTGGCGAACGATGGGCCGCGTATGAAGCGGATTCGTCCGGCGCCCCAGGGACGCGCCTACCGCTATCAGCGGCGCATTGCGCACATCGAATTGGTGCTGGCGGAGCGCGGGAAGAATGGGGAAGTGGCCACGGTAGTGGGTGAAGAGGCTGCGGCTCCGGCGAAAGCGCGGCGGCGGGCTCCGGTGGTGAAGGCTGCAGGAAAAAAGAAAAAAGCGACCGCGAAATAGGTTTCAAGTCGCGGGCGAGAGCGCCCGCGCCACATGGTTTGATTTAGGAGAAGCAATGGGACAAAAAGTCCATCCTTATGGGTTTCGGCTTGGGTTTACGAAGCCGTGGAAGTCGCGCTGGTTTGCAGAGCGGGACTACGACAAACAGTTGCACGAGGACGTGAAGCTGAAGAACGAGCTGAAGGACAAGCTCAAGTCGGCGGGCGTCAGCGCGATTGAGATCGAGCGTCCGGGCAACAAGCTGCGCATCATCATCAAGACGGCGCGGCCGGGGATCATCATCGGGCGCAAAGGCGCGGAAATCGACAAGTTGAAGGGCGAGTTGCAGAAGCGCACCGGAGGCAAGGATATTTTTGTCGATATCCAGGAAGTGCACAAGCCCGAGCTCGACGCGCAGCTGGTGTCGGAGTCAATCGCGCTGCAACTGGAAAAGCGCGTTGGCTTCCGCCGGGCGATGCGCAAAGCCGTGGATTCGGCGCTGCGCTTCGGTTGCAAGGGAATCAAGGTGCGCGTGAGCGGACGGCTGAACGGAAACGAAATCGCGCGCTCAGAGTGGTATCTGCAAGGGCGCTTGCCGTTGCACACGCTGCGTGCCGACATCGACTATGGTTTCACCGAAGCCCGGACGACGTATGGCGTGATCGGCGTGAAGTGCTGGGTGTACAAGGGCGAGATTCTCCAGCAGAAGAAGCGCGAAGCGCAGCCGGCTGCGGGCGGATTCTAGAGAAGTAAGAGGTCAGAATGTAGAAGTTAAAGTGAAGATCTGAGAAGCGAGGCAGTTTGGCTGATTGCCAAATGCTAAGGGCTGAGAGTTGATCTTATGTTGATGCCAAAGAAAGTGAAGTATCGGAAGCAGCAGCGGGGGCGCATGACCGGCAAGGCGTGGCGTGGGTCAACGCTATCGTTCGGCGACTACGGGCTGAAGGTGCTCGAGCCCGGCTGGATTACCGACCGGCAGATTGAAGCGAGCCGCGTAGCCATGACGCGCTTCGTAAAGCGCGGCGGCAAAATCTGGATTCGCGTGTTCCCTGACAAGCCGGTGACGAAGAAACCCGCCGAAACCCGTATGGGCAAGGGCAAGGGTGCGCCGGATCACTGGGTCGCGGTCGTGAAACCGGGAAAGATTCTGTTCGAAATGGAAGGCGTATCGCACCAGGACGCCAGCGAGGCGATGCGGTTGGCGTCGCATAAGCTGGCGCTGCGCACCACGCTGGTAAAGCGCGAAGGCGCGAGACACTAAAAAAGCTGTCAGCCATTAGCTGTCAGCCGTCAGTGACGGCGGGTCGATTTAGCTGAAAGCTGAAAGCTGAGAGCCGAAAGCTGAGAGCTATTTTATGAAGGTAGAAAAAATCAGAAACTTAACCGAAGAGGAACTGGGCAACCAGGAGCGCGAGTTGGCCGATCAGTTGTTCAAGCTGAAGTTCCAGCTGAACATGGGGCAGACCGAGAGCCTGAAAAAGCTTCGCGGGATGCGCAAAGATATCGCGCGCGTGAAGACGATCATGGCAGAGCGCAAGCGGTCAAGCGCAACGGAGAAACGATAATGGCGGAAACAACAGCAAAGGCGCAGGGCCGCCGCAAGGAAGTGGTGGGAGAAGTCCTCGCGAACCGCATGCAGAAAACGATTGTGGTGCAGGTGACGCGGAAGAAGTCGCATCCTTTCTACGGACGCGTGGTGGCGCGCAACAAGAAGTTCTATGCGCACGACGAGAAGAACGAGGCACACGTGGGTGATGTAGTACGCATTGAGGAGACGCGTCCGCTGTCGAAGCTGAAGAGGTGGAAGCTGAAGGACATTGTGCGCAAGGCGCCGCTCGTGCCGGAAGCGGCAACTGAAGTTGCGAGCTAAAGGCAGATTCCGTGCGGCCCTGCCGCTCGGAACGACGAAGGATTATCAGGGAGATTCGCTATGGCTGTGATGATGAGAACGATGCTGGAGGTCGCCGACAATTCCGGCGCGCGCAAGCTGCAGATGATTCTGCCGCTGGGCGGCTCGACCGGACTGAATGCCGGGCTGGGCGACATAATCACGGCGGCCGTGAAAGAGTCGGCGCCCGAGGGCCAGGTGCAGAAGGGCAAAGTAGTGAAGGCAGTGATCGTTCGCACGCGCAAGGAGCATCGCCGGCGTGATGGAACGTATATTCGCTTCGACCAGAATGCGGCAGTGCTGATCAACGAAGCCGGGGAGCCAGTGGGCACGCGCGTGTTTGGTCCGGTAGCGCGCGAACTGCGCGAGAAGAAATTCTTGAAGATTGTGTCCCTGGCGCCCGAAGTGATTTGAAGAAATTGGGAAATTGAGTGATTGAGTAATTTGGTAATTGAAAACCTGCATCCGTGCTCTTGATTTCAAATTTCCCAATTACTCAATTACCAAATTGCGAAATTAGGTTTCGAACATGAGAACTGTAAGCACTGAAAATAAGCGAGTGGATATCCGGCGGAACGACACCGTGAAGGTGATCACCGGCCGCGACAAGGGCAAGGAAGGGCGCGTGCTGCGCGTGTTTCCGAACGACGCGAAGATTCTGGTGGAGCACGTGATGATGGTGAAAAAGCACGTGCGCCCCAATCCGCAGCGCAATATTAAGGGCGGCATCGCCGAGCAGGAGAGCCGGATTGCGATCTCGAATGTGCAACTGGTTTGTTCGACGTGTGGGCCGGTTCGGATTGGGCACGAAGTGCGCGGCGACCGCAAGGTGCGCGTCTGCAAGAAGTGTGGGACGACGTTGGATAAATGATTGAGCAATTGGGAAATTGAGAAATTGGGTAATTGAAAGTCAAAGCCAGGTTTTCAATTGCACAATTACCAAATTACCCAATCCCTCAATTCTCACGAACCGGTAACCAGTCCGAAACCGTGAGAGGAAGTTGAAAAGACATGGCAAAAGAAAAAAAGGGACAGAAAGAGTCGGCGCAGGAGCAGAAGGCTCCGGAGCAGGCGCGGCACAGCGCGAAAGAGCGTCCGCGTCTGCGCTCGAAGTTTGAGAAGGAAGTTGCCCCCGCGCTGCTGAAAGAACTGGAACTGAAAAACGTGATGGCCGTACCTCGGCTGCATAAGATCGTCGTCAACATGGGCGTGGGCGAAGCGACGCAGAACGCGAAAGTGCTCGATCCGGCCGTGAACGAACTCGGCCAGATTTCCGGCCAGAAGCCGGTGGTCACACGGGCGAAGAAATCGATTGCCGCGTTCAAGGTTCGCCAGGGCCAGTCGATCGGCGCGATGGTCACTCTGCGCGGCGACCGTATGTACGAGTTCTTCGACCGGTTGGTGAATATCGTTCTGCCGCGCGTGCGCGACTTCAAGGGAGTATCGAGCAAGTCGTTTGACGGTCGCGGCAATTACACGATCGGGTTGCATGACCAGTTGATCTTCCCGGAGATTTCGTACGAGAAGGTCGACAAGCTGAAGGGGATGAACGTCACGATTGTGACGACGGCGGCTAATGACAATCAGGCGCGGTCGCTGTTGAAGCACATGGGAATGCCGTTCAGGGCATAGGTTGCAAGGTTTCAGAGTTTCAAGGTTTCAAGAAGGATTTGAATGGCGACTACAGCAAAGCGAGTTAAAGACGGAGTTGGGCTGCACCAACGCACGGAAGACGCGAAGAGGCCGGATAAACCGTGCCCTGTCTGTCGAGGTAAAGGTGTCATAGACGGCAAGGCATGCGTTTGCAAGAACGGCAGAATCTTCACTACACGAAGGCATCACCGCTGCAAGTTCTGCGGACGTCCGCGCGCGTTCCTGCGCAAGTTCGGCATTTGCCGCTTGTGCTTCCGGCAGCTCGCGCTGCGCGGGGAGATTCCAGGGGTTTCGAAGTCGTCGTGGTAAGTTAACGCGCCGCTTCCGTTGCGCGGAAGATCCTTCGCGAGACAAAAGGCGTCTCGCTCAGGATGACAGAGTCGCAGCAACGGACGTCGCGCTCGGGATGACAACGATCGAGACGATGTAAACAAGCCGCTGCGGGTTCTCCGCTGGACGCGGAGCGAACGGGTGGCTGGAGGAGAAGCAAACGATGAGGTTGACCGATCCGGTCGCAGATATGCTGACGAGAGTGCGGAATGCACTCCAGGCCCGGCACCAGAAGGTGGACGTCCCCGCTTCGCGGTTGAAGCTGGAGATTGCCCGCATTTTGAAAGAGGAGGGTTACATCTCCAATTTCAAGCCGACGGAAGAAGAAGGCCACAAAGTTATCCGGATTTACCTGAAATATGGCGCCAATAATGAGGCGGCGATTTCGAAGGTAGAGCGCGTGTCGCGCCCGGGATGCCGCGTGTACGTGCGGCGCAGCGAGATTCCACGCGTGCTGGGCGGGATGGGGATCAACATCCTCACCACGCCGCGGGGCGTGATGACCGGCCGCCAGGCGCGCAAAGAAGGCGTGGGCGGCGAGTTGCTGTGCGAGATTTACTAGAGGAGCAGCGAGCCATGAGCATTGAGCGGTGAGCAAAGCTGAATTAGGTTGCTCATAGCTCACCGCTCAAAGCTCATAGCTAAAGAGCTTATGTCACGAATTGGAAAAAAGCCGATCGAGATTCCCAAGGGAGTCACGGTCAAGATTGAAGGAAACACGGTCCTGGTGCAGGGACCGAAGGGCAAGCTCGATACTCCGCTGCCGACCGGGATCACGGTCGAGCAGAAGGACGGGCACATCGTCGCGATCCGCGAGAACGATTCGCAGTCGGCGGTGCACGGGCTGGCGCGAGCGCTGGTGAACAATGCGGTTGAGGGCGTGACCAGGGGCTGGACGCGGGAACTGGAGATCGTCGGAATTGGCTACCGCGCCGAGATGAAGGGTAAGGTCACCGTTGTGTTCAACCTGGGATACTCGCACCCGATTGAGTACCCGCTGCCCACGGGAGTCGATGCGGCAGTCGATCCCAAGCAAACGCGGATCACGCTGACCGGCATCGATCGGCAGAAGGTTGGACAGGTCGCGGCCGAAATGCGTGCGCTACGTCCGCCGGATCCCTACAAGAACAAGGGCGTGCGCTATGTCGGCGAGCACCTAAAGAAGAAGGTTGGAAAGACCGGAGCGAAATAAACCGTCGTTAGTCGCTGGTCGTTCGTCGTTGGCCGGCTGAGAGTAATTAGAGGTTTGAGGAGTCGTCGTAAGTCGTGGGCTAACGACCAACGACCAACGACCGAGGACAAGTTTCATGCTGACACGAATTACAAAGAACGAGAAGCGCGGGCATGTACACGACCGCATCCGCAAGAAGATGCAGGGGACGGCGGAACGTCCGCGGCTGAATGTGTATCGTTCGCTGAATCACATCTATGTGCAGGTGATTGACGATCTGCACGGGAAGACGCTGGTTTCGGCCAGTACCGCCGAAGGCAAGAAGGAAGAACGGCGCACTGGCGGCAACGTGGCTTCGGCGAAAGCTGTGGGCAAGGCTATTGCCGAGCGCGCCAAAGCCAAGGGTGTCACCAAGGTGGTGTTCGATCGCGGCGGATACATCTATCACGGGCGCGTGAAGGCTTTGGCCGACGCGGCTCGCGAAGCGGGATTGCAATTCTAACGGCAATGAGCGATGAGCAATGAGCAAGGTGAATTTGCTCAGCGCTCACGGCTCATCGCTAGAATTTGAGAAATTATGCCAACAGTGATCAAGAAACTCGATGCAGGGGCGTACCAACTGAAGGACCAGGTAGTGGCCATCAACCGCGTCACCAAGGTGGTCAAAGGCGGAAAGAATCTTTCGTTCGCTGCGCTGGTGGTGGTGGGCGATCCGTCGGCCGGAGTGGTCGGCTACGGATCCGGCAAGGCGAAGGAAGTGCCGCAAGCCATCCGTAAAGGGATTGAGTCGGCCAAGAAGAATCTGGTGAAGGTCAACTTGACTCAGACCAGCATTGCGCATCTTGTGCTGGGACGCTACGGCTCGGGCAAAGTCTTGCTGAAGCCGGCGCCAGAAGGTACGGGCGTGATTGCCGGCGGCGCGGTGCGCGCGGTCATGACTTCGGCGGGCGTGCAGAACGTGCTGACGAAATCGATTGGGACGACCAATCCGCACAACGTGATCAAGGCAACCTTCGACGCGCTGAAGCAGTTGAAGAACCGGGAGAGCGTAGCCGCTCTTCGGGGCAAGAGCGCGCAAGAACTTTAAGGACAAGTGGCCAGGGGTCAGTTGTCAGTGGCCAGCAAATTCTAAGCGACAATTTTTGGACAACGGCCGCTGCTCACTGGCCGCTGAACACTGAGGTTTCGAAATGACGGCGAAGAAGACGAATTCGGGCAGCGCGAAGATTCACCTGAAGTGGGTGCGTTCCGCGATTTGTGCCCCGGTAAAACAGAAGTTGGTGGTCAAGGGTCTGGGATTTACCCGGCTGAACCAGGTGATTGAGCGTCCGGACACGCCGGCCATCCGCGGCATGGTGGCCAAGGTGCCGCATCTGGTGGAGTTTGTGGACTAGGAGTCGTGAGCTATGAGTCCTGAGCAATGCGGGTTTGCTGCACAGCTCATCGCTCATAGCGGAGAGCTTACTTATGAATTTATCCAATATTCACGCACCGAAGAAGGCGACCACCAAGCGCAAGCGTGTGGGCCGCGGTATGGGCTCCGGCATGGGCAAGACTTCCACCCGTGGTCACAAGGGGCAGCGTTCGCGCACCGGATCGCGCATGATCCGCGGATTTGAAGGCGGCCAGATGCCGCTGCACCGCCGCATGCCGAAGCGCGGCTTCACCAATATCTTCCGCAAGGAATACAACATCGTGAGCCTGGAACGGCTGGTCGAGCTTGGCGAAACCACGATTAACCCCGACGTGCTGCGCAAGGCGGGCGTGATCAAGACCAAGCATCCGGTCAAGATTCTGGGCGACGGCGAGTTAAAGAGCGCGATCACGGTGAGCGCGCACAAGTTCTCCAAGTCTGCGCAGGAAAAGATCACCAAGGCGGGCGGCAAGGTTGAGGTCTTGCAGTAATGTTTGACAAGCTGGCGAACATCTTTCGGATTCCTGATCTGCGCAAGCGGATCATCTTCACGCTTGCGATGCTGTTTGTGTACCGGCTGGGTGGACATTTGCCGACGCCGGGGATCGACACGGCCAAGCTGGAGAGTTTCTTCACGTCGAGCGGCACGAGCGGTTCGCTGCTGGGATTTGTCGATTTGTTTTCGGGCGGCCAGTTGCGCCGCATGACGATTTTTGCTCTGGGAATCATGCCGTACATCACGGCATCGATCATTCTGCAGTTGCTGACGGTGGTCTACGAGCCGCTGGCCAAGCTGCAGAAAGAGGGCGAACTCGGGCGCAAGAAGATCACCCAGTGGACGCGCTATATCACGGTCATCCTGAGCGCGGTGCAGTCGTTCGGCATCGCCATCGGTCTGGAAAAAGGCGGCTTCGCGCTGAACGCGGGGTGGGGCTTCCGATTGATGACCATGCTGACGTTGACTACGGGCAGCGCCTTCATCATGTGGCTGGGCGAGCAGATTACCGAACGGGGCGTGGGCAATGGAATGTCATTGCTGATCTTTGCCGGCATTGTGGTGGGCCTGCCGCGCGGCGTCGTCGATCTGATTGAGAAGGCGAAGAACGCAGCTTGGGGAGCGATTACCTTCCCGCTGATGGTCGGGCTGATCATCTTCATGATCGCCGTGGTGGCGTTCATCGTTTACGTGGAACGAAGCGAGCGGCGAATTCCGGTGCAGTATGCCAAGCGGGTGGTGGGCCGCAAGGTGATGGGCGGGCAGTCGACGCACCTGCCGTTGCGCGTGAATGCCGGCGGGGTTATGCCGGTGATCTTCGCGTCGTCGATTCTGACCTTGCCGCAAACCATCGGATACGGGCTGCGCAACAGCCGCTATTTTGGAGATCTGATTCGCTGGCTGGGATGGGGCGAGCCGCTCTACACCGTGCTGTATGCGGTCGGCATCGTTTTCTTTGCTTATTTCTACGTCTCCATCGTTTTCAATCCCAGCGAAGTTGCCGATAACATGCGCAAGTACGGCGGATTCATTCCGGGCATTCGGCCGGGCCGGCGCACCGCGGATTTCATCAACGAAGTGCTGACCCGCATCACCCTGGTTGGCGCCTTGTACTTGATCATCATTTCTTTCATTCCGGAATGGATGATTACCGGCATCCACCTCAACCATCTTTACGGTCCTTTAGGAAGGTTCTTTGAGGGCCTCCCGAACTGGGTGACGAACGGATTGGGCGTGAGCTTTTATTTCGGGGGAACGTCGCTGCTGATCGTTGTGGGCGTAGCGATGGATACGGTGACGCAGATCGAGGCGCAATTGATCATGCGCCACTATGATGGATTTACTCCGCGCAGCGGACGCATGCGCGGCCGCCGCTGGTAATTCGCGGCAGGATTTTGGATGTGGGGGTTGCTGCACCTCGGCATGGCTTTGGGGCGCCGGGGAAATGAGCTCGGGAGGCTTTGGCCAAGCCGATGGCGCAGGAAACCTCGCGTGCAGTAGGACCCGTGGTGCTGCTCGGACCACCGGGTGCCGGAAAAGGCACTCAGTCCAAGCGCATCATGGAGCGTTACGGGATCCCTCAGGTTTCGACCGGAGACCTGCTGCGGGAGAACGTGGCGCAGGGTACGGAACTGGGGTGCGCTGCCAAAGCTGTAATGGCGCGCGGAGAGCTGGTTTCCGACGACCTGGTTTGCAACATGGTGCGCGAGCGGCTGCTGCTGCCCGATTGCCAGCGCGGCTACATTTTAGATGGTTTTCCCCGGACTGCGGCCCAGGCCGGGTGGCTCGATGCCTTGCTTGAGCATGAGCTCTTTGATAATTCGCGTCCGACGCGGGCCTGGCCAATTGTGATCCGGCTCAACGTCGACTATAATCAATTATTGCTCCGGATAACTGGACGACGTTCTTGTCCTACCTGTGGACGGATCTATAACGTCCACTTCCAGCCGCCCCGATTCGATGAAGTTTGCGATGAAGCGCACGGGACCAAGCTGGTAGCCCGCAATGATGACCGGTTGGAAGTGATTCAGCCACGACTCACGGCCTTTCAGGAGCAGACTCGTCCGGTGGCGGACTATTACCAGCGCACCGGGCGGCTGATCTCGGTGAACGGTGACCTGCCCGTGGATGAGGTGACGGCGCAGATTTTCCGGATACTGGAAGATCATCACGCGTAAGCAAGAAGATATGGCGATTGTCTGCAAGTCGGCGAGCGAGATCGAAAAGATGCGGCACAGCGGCCACATCGTGCGCCAGGTGTTGGATCACGTGAAGGCGCTGGTGGCTCCAGGAGCCACGACGATGGATCTGGAACGCGCCGCGGAAAAGAAGATCAAGGAACTCGGAGCCAAGCCCGCGTTCAAGGGATACTACGATTATCCCTGTGTGCTATGCACATCGGTGAACGAAGAGATCGTGCACGGGATTCCTTCCGAGAAGCGTGTGCTGAAAGAAGGAGACATCGTTTCGATCGACTGTGGCGTGGTGCTCGATGGCTATTACGGCGACGCCGCGATTACGGTGCCGGTAGGAAATGGTTTGAAGCCGGAACTGAAGAAGCTGCTCGATGTGACCGAAGCATCGCTGTATCGCGGAATCGAGCAAGCGCGGATTGGCAATTCGATCGGCGATGTTGGAGCCGCGGTTCAGGAACACGTGGAAGCGGCCGGGTTCAGCGTGGTGCGCGAGTTTGTCGGACATGGCATCGGGACGCGGCTGCACGAAGAGCCGCAGGTTCCGAACTATGGCAATCGTGGGCATGGCGCCCGGCTGCGCGAAGGCATGGTCATCGCCATCGAGCCGATGGTGAATTCGGGCAAGCCCGAGACGCGAGTGCTGGGCGACAAGTGGACGGCAGTCACCGCCGACGGCAGTTTCAGTGCGCATTTCGAGCATTGCGTCGCGGTAACGAAAGATGGTCCGGTGATTTTGACGCAGTGAGCGTTGAGTATTGAGCAAGCTGGTTTTGCTCGCAGCTCATTGCTCAAAGCTCAAAGCTAAGGAGTCGATGAGCAAAGAAGACGCGATTGAAGTGATGGCAGTGGTGCTGGAACCGCTGCCCAATGCCATGTTCCGGGTCGAACTGGAAAACAAGCATCAGGTGCTGGCGCACGTTTCCGGGAAGATGCGTAAAAACTTTATCCGCATTCTGCCCGGGGACAAGGTCGCGGTGGAGCTTTCGCCCTACGATCTGAATCGCGGAAGAATTGTTTATCGGTACAAATAAGAAATTTTGCTGAGCTGAGCTGAGAACTGACAGCTGACAGCTGAAGGCTGGGTTATGAAGGTACGAGCATCGGTAAAGAAAATTTGCGACAAGTGCAAGATCATCCACCGCAAGGGCGTGGTGCGGGTGATTTGCGTGAACTCGAAGCACAAACAGCGCCAGGGCTGAGGTCTTGGTAAGGGCACGGCTTCAGCCGTGCCGTAATCGAGCTGTTAGATTGCGGCTTTAGCCGCTGAGGTTAGGAACAATGGCACGTATTGCAGGCGTGGATCTTCCCCGCCAGAAGCACATCAACATCGCGCTGACCTACATCTACGGGATCGGGCATCCGCGCGCCGGACGGATTCTCGACGAAGCCAAGGTCGAGCCGATGAAGAAGGTTCAGGACCTCAGCGAAGAAGAGGTCAACCGCATCCGCACGGTCATTGAGGCCGAAGGCCTGGTGGAAGGCGATCTGCGCAAGGAAGTTTCGATGAACATCAAGCGTCTCATCGAAATCGGCTCCTATCGCGGGTTCCGTCATCGCCGAAACCTGCCCGTTCGCGGACAGCGCACGCATACCAATGCCCGCACGCGCAAAGGTCCGCGCAAGGGAACGGTCGCTCAGAAGAAGAAGGCGACGGCGAAGACTTAGGAGTAGTTGTCAGTGGCTAGTGGTCAGTGGCCGGTAAAACCACAGACTAGTCACTGATCACGGGCCACTGACCACTGGACACTGACTTTATGGCAAAACCAGCAGCAGCGGGCGGCGCAGCAGCCGCGCCGGAGAAAAAAGGCAAGAAGAAGACCTTCAAGAAGAAGGAGCGCAAGCATGTGCCGCATGGGTTGGCGTATGTACAGGCTTCCTTCAACAACACGATCGTGACCATTTCCGACATGAACGGCAACGTTCTGTCGTGGAAGAGTTCGGGATCGCTCGGCTTCCGCGGATCGCGTAAGGGAACGCCCTTTGCGGCGCAGCAGGCCGCATCGAACGCCGCGAACATGGCGCGTGATCATGGCGTCCGCAGCGTCGATGTGCGGGTGAGCGGTCCGGGATCGGGCCGCGAGTCGGCCGTGCGCGCCCTGGCTGCCGCCGGAATCGAAGTACGTTCGATCCGCGACGTAACCCCGATTCCGCATAACGGCTGCCGCCCCCCGAAGCGACGCAGAGTGTAAGAACCGTCGTTGGTCGTCAGTCGTTAGCAAAATCGAAACAACGACCAACGACAGATATTCGTCCGGGACGAAGGGTGAAGCCAAACCTGTAAACCGGTCATCTAAAAGGAGAAGAAACTTGGCACGTTATACCGATGCAGTCTGCCGTCTATGCCGCCGCGAGGGCATGAAACTGTTCCTCAAAGGCGCCAAGTGCTTCAGCGACAAATGTCCGATCGAGAAGCGCAACTTCGCCCCTGGACAACACGGGAAAGACCGCAAGGCCAAGATCGTAGGCTATGGCCTGCAATTGCGCGAGAAGCAGAAGGCCAAGCGCATCTACTTCACCCAGGAAGGCCAATTCCGCAACTACTTCGAGAAGGCCGCTCGCTCCCAGGGCGTGACCGGCGAGAAACTGTTGCAGCAACTGGAACGGCGTCTGGATAACGTCGTGTTTCGGCTTGGATTCGCCCAGTCGCGGCGCCAGGCGCGGCAGTTGGTACGGCACGGACACGTGGCCGTCGATAACCGCAAGGTGAATATTCCTTCGTACGAAGTCAGCGCGGGCGAGGAAGTTTCGATTCGCGAGAACAGCAAAAAGCTTACCGTGCTTGAACTGGCGAAGGAATTCGCGAGCCATGGCACGATGCCGAGCTGGCTGGAAGTCGATCGCGACAACTACAAAGGCAAAATTTTGAATCTGCCCAGGCGCGAAGATGTTCAGCTGCCCGTGAATGAGCAGTTGATCGTCGAACTGTATAGCAAATAAGTCGTTAGTCGCTGGTCTTTAGTCGTTGGCCAACGACCACCGACAAACGACCAACGACGGTTTTGGTCCCGTTACATTCGAGCCAGATCAGCCTTTCCTGACGTTGACCTGAGTTGGACCACTCAGCGAGTCAGGATTGAGCCAAACGGCCGAAGGAGAAACACATGCTTTGGAAGGGTTTTCAAAAACCGAAACGCCTCGCAGTCGATCAGTCCACTCTCACCGACAAGTACGGCATCTTCTGGGCACAGCCGTTTGAACGTGGATTTGGCACAACCGTAGGCAACGCTCTGCGTCGCGTGCTGCTGAGCTCGATTGAAGGCGCGGCCGTCACCGCCGTGAAGATGGAAGGCGTGTTGCATGAATTCCAGTCGATCCCTGGCGTGGTCGAAGACGCGACCGACATCATCCTCAACCTGAAACAGATTCCGTTCAAGCTTGCAGGCGATGCTCCGAAAGCGATCTACCTGCGCGCCGATCAGCCCGGCGTGGTCACTAGCGGCATGATCGAAGCTGATGGAGACGTCGAGGTTCTCGACAAAGACGTTTACATCGCGACTGTCAGCGAAGGTGGCAAGCTCGACATGGAAATGCGCCTGAAGCGCGGCCGCGGATATGTTTCTGCCGACAAGAATTTTGACGAGGATCTCGGCATCGGATTCATTCCGATCGACTCCGTTCACTCGCCCGTGCGCAAGTGCAATTACACGGTGGAAGCGGCTCGCCTCGGTCAGATTACGGACTACGACAAGCTCACCCTCGAAGTGTGGACCAACGGCTCCATCACGCCTGCTGATTCGATCGGCTTGGCCGCGAAGCTGCTGAAGGACCACATGAACATCTTCATCAACTTCGAGGAAGAAATTGAAACCGGCACATCGTCGTCGGACGATCGCAAGCCCGAGATTCACAATGAGAACCTGAACCGGTCGGTCGAGGAACTCGAACTCTCCGTGCGCAGCTACAACTGCCTGAAAAATGCAAATATCCAGACCATCGGCGAGCTCGTGCAGAAGACTGAAGCCGAAATGCTGAAGACCAAAAATTTTGGCCGCAAGTCGCTGAACGAGATCAAAGAGATTCTGTCGTCGATGGGATTGAGTCTTGGCATGAAGATCGACGAGCACGGCAACGCCGTGCCCGGACCGACGTTCGAACGTACCGTTGCCCGCGTCCGCGTACGGACCGGACGACCAACTCTAGGAAACAAGTGGTCAGTGGCTAGCGGTCAGTGGTCAGAAAAGCAAGACCGCTAGCTCCCTGACCCTGAAGTTTTGACTGAATACTGGCCACTGACCACTGGCCACTGATCACTGAGGTTTCCCATGCGTCACAAAGTTGCAGGATTCAAACTCGGACGGAACACAGCGCACCGGCGTTCGCTGCTGCGGAATCTGGTCACCTCGGTGATCGTGGAAGAGCGCGTCGAGACGACGGTTCCCAAGGCGAAAGCGGCGCGTCCGCTGGTCGAGAAGATGATCACGCTGGGCAAGCGCGGTGATCTGGCTGCCCGGCGCTTGGCCGCGTCTTACCTGATGACCGATGAGGCCGTGGTCAAGCTGTTTGACACGGTCGGCCCGCGCTTCGGCGATCGCAACGGCGGTTACACACGCATCATCCGCACCGCATGGAACAAGGGCGACGGCGCCGACAAGGCTTTTCTCGAACTGTTGGGCAGCGAGAAGGTCCTCGACGAAAAGCGCGAGAAGCGTGCCGAGGCCCGCGCCAAGAAAGCCGCCGAAGCCAAGAAGGCGATGGAAGAGGCTGAGGCGCAGGCTCAGGCCCAGGGCGAAGCCGCTCCGGCCGAAGGCGAAAGCAAGAAAGAGTAGTTACTCGTGGGTTCAAGAGGCACGGCATGCAGCCGTGCCTTTTATTGGCTCCCAATCTCTGTGGCGCGGGCACTCTTGCCCGCGAAATCTAACCAGGAGCACAGAAGCCGTGGCAAGAGTGCCCGCGCCACAATCCCCACTCGTACATGTACGCTCGCGTTTCCCGCTGGTAATCTTGTCCCCTCTTGCTCATCTTCTTAGACTTTGAAGATGGCCGCTACCCGCACACAGATCGGCATCGCCCTCGGCGCCGGAGTTCTGCTTGTGTTGGTGTTTGTGGGCTACCTCTGGTGGCTCAGCAATCAGGGGCCGGTGCTGGCGCGGTCCGAAGATCGCGATCCTTTGACCGGATTGCCGGTCAGCATTAGGATGAATCCGCTGCGCGATCGCTCGACCGAGAAAGCCGCCAATTCGTTCCTGCGCGAGTTGCGCGACGGCCACTGCGACGACCTGCTGAACAAGTGGGAGCACGATTACCACAAGAAATACGCGAAATATATCTGCAGCTCTGAGGCGCAGCATCCGCTGCTGTCGTGGGAGTTGGTGGATTGGGAAGAGGCGTCGCCGCTGATCGTCCTGCACTATCGCGGCAAGCGGCCCAGCAACGCCGGCCCGGCCCAACCGGGAATCGATCAGGATCTGTTCACGCTCACGCTCGAGCACAGAGGCAGCGAGTGGGTCGTCACCAAGTACGACGCCATGTACTGAACGGGCTGCTGGCCGTTCATCTAGCTCTTCCTCCTGTGCAGCCTTTCCATGTGCTTTCTCCGTCTCTCCGCGCCTCCGTGGTAAAACTCTTCTATGCCCGACCCGTCCCCCCAAGCTCAGCCCTCTGCCGCGCGCAACATCTATTCCTTCGGGATCACCTCGTTCTTCAACGACACAGCGACCGAGATGGCCTATTGGGTTCTGCCCGCGTTCCTGGTTTCTCTGGGCGCAGGGCCGGCGCAGCTGGGCGTAATTGAAGGCATTGCCGAGAGCGTTGCCTCCTTCGCCAAGCTTTTCTCCGGATATCTCACCGACCGACTCGATCGCCGCAAGCCCTTGGTGGTCGCTGGATACTTTGTCGCCAACGCGGTGAAGCCTCTACTCGCCGTAGTAACGGCGTGGTGGCACATTCTGTTGATTCGATTTACCGACCGCCTGGCCAAGGGAGTGCGCGGCGCGCCGCGCGACGTGATGGTGGCCGAGTCGGTGGGGAAGGATAAGCTAGGCTCGGCATACGGGCTGATCCAATCGCTCGATTCGGCGGGCGCGATTGCGGGACCACTTCTCGCGCTCCTGCTGCTCGCACGATTTGGGATTCGCAGTGTGTTCTGGGCGGCCGCGATTCCGGGCGCGCTCTGTGTAATGGTGGCTTTATTCGGGATTCGCGAGACTAAACGCCCGCTCGATGACGGCCATCCTAAGCCGGAGAAGAGCGTGGCCGCGGTTTCGGCCTCGCCGAGCAGCGGACTCCCGGCCGCGTTTTACGTAGTCCTGACCGCAGTAACTCTTTTCTCACTAGGCAATTCCAGCGACATGTTTCTGGTAATGCGGGCGCAGAACGTGGGCATACCCGTTTCACGGGCACCGCTTCTGGGCCTGGTCTTCAATGTTACTTACACTCTAGGTTCGTGGCCGGCGGGATGGTTCAGCGATCATTTTTCGCGGCGCTGGATCGCCGCCACGGGCTATCTCATTTTTGCCGCTGTGTATTTCGTCTTCGGACGGGCGCCCTCGACGCTGGCGATCTGGATCTCCATGGCCGTGTATGGCTTGTACTATGCGTTAACGCAGCCGGTGCTGAAGGCGTTAGTGGTGGAAACGGTGGCGCAGGAAATACGCGGGCGCGCGCTGGGAATTTATTTTTTCCTGACGAGTGGGGCCACGCTGGCAGCCAGCCTGATTACCGGAATTCTGTGGAAGCATTATGGAGCAGGCGTTGCGTTCTATCTTTCCGCCGTGCTGGCCGCGGCATCGGCTCTGATGCTGGCGCTCAGTTCCACGCGGCGGACGTGATTCGATCAAGCAGCATTCCGGCGTCCTAAGGTCAACTGGCTTTCAATGGATCGCGAGCGCCCACACGCAAGGCCACCTCAACGTCGCCACCGCCAGCGATGACGACTATCTCTACGTGTGGAATGAGAAGATCGCCTAGGCAGGCGCCGGCGAACGGCGCTTAGACCAGCGCCAATAGAGCAAGAGCAGAAGTTGCGCGGCAACACCTGCGCAGGTGTCGAGAACCACGTCTTGCCAGCGCCCCGTTCGCGAAGGCAGAAAGCTCTGGTGCCACTCGTCGAGACTGGCCACCAGCGCGGTGCCCAGCACGGCGATGTTCGACCAGCGGAACGTCCACTTTGGATCGCCGATGGCCGGCAGCGTCTCTCTCCACGCACGAAAGAGCAAAATACTCAGCAGGCCGTACCCGAACACGTGTCCGCCCTTGCGGATGTAGAAGTGCCAGCGCTCGAACTTTGCCGGGCCCAGGCCGAAGAGAAAATGCAGCAGGGGATAAAGAATGCGCCCGGTGTTGCGGGCCGAAGCGAACGACGTGGACTCGATCGCAATGACGATCAGCCACAGGATGGCGGCGATCCAGGCCTTGAGAACTTCGTGGCGATCTGAGCTCAAGCGAGTGTCAGATTATTCGATGGCATAGTTGGGCGCCTCGCGCGTGATCATGACGTCGTGCACATGGCTCTCGCGCAAGCCGGCGCCGCTGATGCGGACGAAGCGTGTTTTCTGCAACAACTCGGCAATGGTCGCGCAGCCGCAATAGCCCATGCCTGATTTCAACCCGCCCACCATCTGATAGATGATCATCGACACCGACCCGCGGTAAGGGACGCGTCCTTCAATGCCTTCGGGAACAAGTTTGGCGAGGCGGTTTGATTCGCCATCGGATGCCGAGACCGAGGCGGAAGAATCACCGTCCGTGCTCTGGAAATAGCGTTCGCTGGATCCCTGGGCCATGGCGCCCAGCGATCCCATGCCGCGATATGACTTGAACGAGCGGCCTTGATACAGGATCAACTCGCCGGGGCTCTCGTCGGTGCCGGCAAAAAGCGATCCAATCATGACCGCGCTCGCGCCCGCGGCCAGCGCCTTGGTCACGTCTCCGGAATACTTGATGCCGCCGTCGGCGATGATGGGCACGCCAGAATCCTTGGTGGCGCGATACGCTTCAGCAATCGCCGTAATCTGCGGCACGCCAGCGCCGGTGACGACGCGCGTGGTGCAGATCGATCCCGGCCCAATGCCGACCTTTATGCCGTCGGCTCCAGCGCGCGCCAATTCGCAAGCTCCATCAAAGGTCGCGACGTTGCCGGCGAGCAACTGCACTTCGGGCAATTTCGATTTGACCAGCTTCACCGCCTCGAGTACCTTCGACGAATGCCCGTGAGCGCTGTCGATGGCGAGCACGTCGACCTTCGCTTCCGCCAGTTCCTGGGCGCGCTCCAGAAAATCTCCGGTGGCGCCGATCGCGGCTCCTACGCGCAAACGCCCCTGAGAGTCCTTCGCGGCGTTGGGATATTTCAGTTTTTTCTGGATGTCCTTAACCGTGATTAACCCCTTCAGGTTGTACTTGTCGTCCACTACAAGCAGTTTTTCGACGCGGTGTTCGTGAAGGATTTTCTCTGCTTCTTCCAGCGTCGTTCCCACGGGCACGGTGATGAGATTTTTCTTGGTCATCACCTTGTCGATGGGAATGTCGAAGCGGGTTTCGAAGCGCAGATCGCGGTTGGTGAGGATGCCGACCAGCTTGCCGTGCTCGGTGATGGGCACGCCGGAAATCTTGTACTTGCGCATCACTTCGAGCGCGTCGGAAACCTTGTCGGTGGCATGCATCGTGACGGGATCGACGATCATGCCGCTTTCCGAGCGCTTCACCTTATCGACCTCGTTGGCCTGCTGGTCGATGGTCAGGTTGCGATGAATGATGCCAAGCCCGCCCTGCTGCGCCAGCGCAATCGCCATGTGCGATTCGGTGACGGTGTCCATGGCGGCGCTCACGATCGGAATATTCAAACTGATGGTGCGCGTGAGCTGCGTCTGCGTGCTGGCAGTCGCAGGAACCACATCGGATCGCGCGGGCAGAAGGAGAACGTCGTCAAAAGTGAGAGCCTCAGGAACGGGAAAATGAATCATAAATTTGTCGGAATTCCCCGGGAACGGGTGAAACTTTTATTGTAGAGAGGGGCGGGGGATCAGGCAAATGCTAGCGGAGCGATGATAAGTGTTCAAGGCGATGTAACGTCAACTGACCCGCTTGTCCGATAATGGCGTTACCAGGACTTGGTTGCCGCGCTGGTGCTAGGTCTAGTTGGGATGGTGGCTGTGCGGAACCGTTAGGCGGAGGTGGTAGATGCTTTGGCGTTGGATTGCGCTGCTAGCGATGGTGTCGGGTCTGTCGGTGTCAGGCGCGCAGGGACAACAGCAGGGACAGGCAGGAGCGCCCGCGACCGGCAACACCCAGAGCGAGATCTCGACACGGAGCACAGATGCTGCCATTAAGGTGCAGGTGAATCTGGTGCTGGTGCGGGTGGTCGTAAGGGATGCTGGCGGAAAGGTGGTTCCGGGTCTAAAGCAGGAAGATTTTCAAGTGTTCGATAAGGGGAGGCGTCAGAAGATTTCCTCGTTTAGCGTGGAAACAACGGAGAAGCCGGGAGAAAACGGGGCGGCGGCGATGACGGAAAAAGTCGTGGGAGCAGAGGCACCCGCCGAGGCGGGAACTGCCGTGATGCATGCGTCGGCAATGGCACAGCGCTTTCTCGCTCTTGTTTTTGACGATTCGCATCTGAAGGCCGCCGACGCGATGGCGGTGCATTCGGCGACGAAAAAGCTGTTCGCGAGCTTGACCCCGACGGATCGTGTGGCGATTTATTCGACAACGGGAAACGTGCAGCAGGATTTCACGGCGGATGCGCAGACGTTGCGCAAGACGCTGGCGGCGATTATTCCCCATCCCTCCAAGGGCGAAGGAGATATGGAATGCCCGAACATCACTTACTACCAGGCAGACCTGATCGTGAACAAACACGATCGGGATGCAGCCGTGGTCGCGGCGTTGGATGCGACAACAAACCAATGCCCGGTTGACGTCATTGCCGATGCGCAGCGGGTCTTGCAGGAGGGAGACTCGGTAACGATGGCCAGCTATCAGCGCATGGAAGATATTGTGAAGAACCTGGCCGGTATGCCGGGGCAGCGGGTGCTGGTCTACGTTTCGCCGGGATTTGTTTTACCAGATGGAGTAATGCCAGATCATTGGGGGTTTATCGAGCAGGCTTTACGGGCGGGAGTGGTGGTGAACACGATTGACGCGAGGGGTTTGTACACGGCGGACGTGATGCCGGACATCGATGCACCTCCACAACAGCCCCCGCCGCCGCCGCCCGCAGACTCCTCGGTGACAGATTACCAAGGAGAAGAAGGGAAATATCGAATGCAAGCCCAGTTCGAGTCGGGGCAAGTGCTGGCGGGAATAGCGGCGGCAACGGGCGGGCGGTTTTTTCACAACCGAAATGACTTGGACGTGGCGATGAGTCAGGCGCTGGCCGCACCGGAAGTGAGCTATGTGTTGGGATTCCGCCCGCAGCAACAAAATGCGGATGGGAAGTTTCACAGCCTGAAAGTGAAGCTCGATGGCGGGAAGAAATATCAGATTCAGGCAACCAACGGTTACTACGCGTCCAAGAAGCCGGTAGATCCGGAAGAGGCGGCAAAGCAGGAAGTGAGAGAGGAACTGTATTCGCGAGAGGAGATGGCAGGAGTCCCAATAGACGTCAGCACACAAGTTCGCAAGGCGGGTGCAACGTCGGCGCAATTATCGGTGCTGACACATCTCGACATCGCTGGGCTTCGATTTCGGAGGGTCGATGGGAAGAATTGTAACGATCTCGTGTTGGCGACGGCGCTTTTCGATGCGAACGGCCGGCTGGTCGACGGCCAGATGAAAGAAGTCGCGCTGAAGCTAGAGGATTCCACGCTCGCCAAAATGAGCCGAACCGGACTGACACTCAAGGTTGATTTTGCGGCAGAACCAGGGACCTATCGGGTTAGGAGCGTGGTGCGAGATTCGGAGGGGAAACAACTGACGGCGCGGAATCTTATGATCACGGTTGCCGGCGAGCAGCCGACAGCCAAGCTGAAGAACGTAAACTTCCAGAACCTGAAGTGGGCGCCGCCGAAGGTGGATGCATCGTTGAAATCGGCGCTTCCGACCCCAGCTTGCGATCTATCTGAGCTACTCAACCGCACCGGCGCGAATGCACTTGCCTTGGCTTCGAATCTGGAGAAATTCACCGCCCAGGAACACATTGATTACGTGATGCTCGATCGTACCGGGATGGTTGAGGAATATGATTCTGGTTCGTTCGAGTACGTCTATTCGATGGAGCAGCAGAAAGGCGGGGCCGTCAGTCGCGAGTACCGAACTCCGGTGAAAGGCAGCCATGCGTTTCGCGCCAGTGAACTAGACATTGGCGAGGCGGCAATCGCATTGATCTTTCACCCCGCCTTACAGCCTGACTATGAAATGAAATGCGAGGGTTCGGAAGAGAGAAATGGGCAAGTGGATTGGGTCGTCCACTTTCAGCAGCGCAAGGACCGTCCCGACCGCACCGCGAAGTTTTTGGTGAATGGTACTGCCCAGCCAGGCCTATTTAAGGGTCGAGCCTGGATCTCGCAAGAGAACTTCCAGATCGTTCACCTGGAGGCTAGTCTCATAAACGGCGTGCCGGATATTGGCTTACAGGGATTGGGAGTCGTGGTCGATTACAGGCTCGTGCAAGCTCCGTCGGGCAATCCGGGGTTCTGGCTGCCAGACGGCATCTCGTCGTACTGGGATTATGATGCCCATCGAATTATCCTTGCTCACAAATATTCTGACTTCCAATTCTTCACGGTTGACACGAAGGAAAAAGTCCAAGAATCGAAAGGACCGTAGGTCCGTAACGCCCTCGCTTTTCGGAATTTCATGACGGTTCAAACTGACCCATCCGCGAAGAGTGGTGTTCGTTGTTGACGTAACTGGGCCTGTGCACTTGAAATCCAAATGCCCGCATCCCGGTTTGTTTTTTACCCACTCCCGGCGTATATTAAGAGACTGAGAACTGCTGTGTACCGGCTTTTGGCGAAGCACACCAGTGGGCGCAAGCCCACATTTTAGTTTGGAGCCCTTCGGGTGCCGCTGCCATCCGCCAGTAAGTTATTGGATTCATGGCGCTTGACGTTGAACGTGTGCGGGAAATTGCAGACCGGGTCGCCGCTTCGAGCGGGCTCGAAGTAGTCGAAGTCGAGCTTCTCGGCGGAGGCAAGGCGCGCATGTTGCGGGTATTTTTGGACAAGCCCGCGGCGGGCATTGACCCGCTGGCAGGGGTCACGCACGAAGACTGTGCGAACTTCAGCCGCGAGTTTGGAACGATCCTTGACGTGGAAGATGTGATGCCGGGATCGTACACGCTGGAAGTTTCGTCGCCCGGGTTGGACCGGAAGTTAGTGAAGGCTGCGGATTTCACGCGCTTCACCGGAAGCCGCATGAAGCTGACGACGCGGCAGCCGGTGGATAACAATCGCCACTTCGAGGGCCGGCTGGAAAGCTTTCAGGATGGCCGCTTGACGCTCGATCTAAGCGTAGCCAGCCACAAGTCGCGCAAGAAAATGGGTGAAGCGGCCGGGCAGAAGATTGAGATTGAATTCGCCAACGTGGAAAAGGCGAATCTGGTGCCAGAGATATAAGTAACCAGTGGCTAGTGATTGGTGGTCAGCAAGGCCGATGATGAGTTGGAATTACTGGCAACTGACCACTGGCAACTGAGAACTGATTTTTTATGCCTAGCGAGCTCTACAACACGATCGACGCACTGAGCCGGGAAAAAGGGATTGACCCGCAAATTGTGGTCAGCGCGGTGGAAGACGCCATCGTCATGGCAACGCGCAAGTACTACAAGTCGCAGGAAAATCTCCGCGCCAAGCTCGACAAAGACACGGGAAAGATCAATGCCTTTGCGGTGAAGACTGTCGTCGAGACGCCGGAGCAGGTGGAAGATCCGAACCTGCAGATCACTCTGGAAGATGCGCGCAAGGTCGATCCCAGCTTGGAAATCGGCGGCGAGTTGCTCATCCCCAAAGTGACCGAAGGAATTCTGGGCCGCATCGCGGCGCAACTGGCGAAGCAGGTCATCTTCCAGAAAGTGCGTGAGGCTGAACGCGACACGGTCTACAACGAATACATCGGGCGCGTGGGCGAGATTGTGAATGCGACGGTGAAGCGAGTCGAAGGTCCGGATGTCATCTTCGACATCGGCAAGGCGGAAGCTCGCATGCCTCGCAAGGAACAGTCACGGCTGGAATCTTTCGCCATCGGTGAACGCGTGCGCGTGGTCATCGCCCGCGTGGAAAGAGCTTCGAAGGGCCCGGGAGTGGTAGCGTCGCGAGCCGCGCCGGAACTGGTGCAGCATTTGTTCCAGACGGAAGTTCCTGAAATTTACGATGGAACGGTTGTGATTCGAGCGATCGCGCGCGAAGCTGGCGAACGCACCAAGATCGCCGTCATGTCGAAGGACAAGGACGTGGACGCGGTGGGCGCCTGCGTCGGCATGAAGGGCATGCGTGTGCAGTCGATCATCCGCGAACTGCGCGGGGAGAAGATCGACATCATCGAGTTCCATGAAGACGCGGTCACCTTTGCCGAGAAGGCGTTGCAGCCCGCCAAGGTTAGCCGCGTCACGGTGATTGACGGCGCGGAAAAACATCTGGAAGTGGTGGTCGACGACAGCCAGCTGTCGCTCGCTATCGGGAAGAAGGGCCAGAACGTCCGCCTCGCTGCGAAGTTACTGGGATGGAAGATCGACATCAAGAGCGAGGAAGAGAAGCGGCAGGAAGTCGAGCAGCAGATGGCTGCCATGGCTCCGCAGGCCACGACCCCGCTCGAGAACGTGCCTGGTCTCGGCGAAGGCTTGGTGGAGAAACTCAGCGCGGCGGGCGTGACCACGGTAGAAGCGCTGGCCGATATGACGCCGGAGCAACTCGAGGCCATTGAAGGCATCGGGCCCAAGACGGTGGAAAAAATCAGTCTCGCCGTGAATAATTATTTCGCCAGTCTGGAAGCGGGATCTGCAGAAGCCGCTCCGGCTGAAGAAACGGCTGCTGAGGGCGAGACAGTTGCCTCAGAGCCCGCGGCGGAAGCCGCTGCCCAGGAAGATGCGGCCGTTGCCGAGACGCCAGCGGAAGCTGAAGCTGTCTCGGAAGAAAAACACGAGCCCGAATCCGAAGAGGATTCGGCTCGGGAAACCACCGAATAATCATGGCACGCGCACACAGGTTCGAGGGTACGCGAGTGCAAATAGCTGACTCCGTGAGGTTGCGATGAAGACCTAGCAAACGCGGGGAAAAGAAAGGCCGGATGAGTAAGGTTCGAATCAACGATCTCGCCAGGGAGCTGGAAGTTAAAAGCAAAGCCATTCTCGACGCGCTACCGCTCGTCGGAGTGACGGAGAAGAAGACCCATTCCAGTTCGCTGGAGGAGCATGAAGCGGAAAAAGTGCGGGTCCACATCCGCGGCTCGGCTGAAGCACAGACGTCGTCTGCCCGCTCTGCTCGCCCCTTGCGCGGCGAAGAAGAAATCAAGACTAAGATCGATTTATCGCACATCTCGCGCCCCGGCGATGTGCTGAAGGCCATTACCCAAAAGAAGGAAGCGGCTGCCACGCCGGTACGTCCTGCGCCTGTGCCCCCACCCCCGGCCGTCGCCAGGCCGACTATTGCGCCTCCGGCCGCAAAGCCGCCTGTTGCCGCACAACCGCCGGCGGCGCCGTCACCTGTTCCCGCACCTGCACCCCGGCCCCCCGCTGTAACGGTCCCGGTCGAAAAGCCCGCTGTTTCCGCATCTGCGCCGGCGTCACCAGTGGCCGCGCCTCAACCGCCACGTCCCGCTGTGCCGCCTGCGGCTCCGATGGTTGCGTCCGTTCCTGCAGCGCCTTCGGTTGCTGCTTCTTCCGCGCCTCCGGCTGCACCCGCTGCGCCGCGTCCCGCTGCGCCTCCGGTGGCCGCCGGTCCGCCGCAGCCGCCTGCGCCGCGCATGATTGTTCCGCAGACAGGGCCGCGCCCCGTGTACAAAGCTCCGCCCCCGCGCCCCGTGGCACCGACAGCACAAACCGGTGCGCCTGCAGGAACGATGCGTCCGGCACCGGGACGTCCCGTTCCCGGCCAGCCAATTTTCCAGCGTCCCCGGCCCCAAGGTGCGGGAGTGGGCGCGCCGCGTCCGCCGCTTCGTCCCGGCGAGCGCCGGCCCATGCATCCGACGCGGACCGGTGCTTCAGGACCACGACCCATCGGAGTCGGTCCGGGCCTTCCGCCCCCGGGAGCGTCTCGTCCCGGCAGTCGCCCGGGTGCGCCTGCGCGCCGGCCCGGCCAGCGCTATGTTCCGCGCGGCGTGAAAGAAGGTCCGATGAAGGGTTACGTTCCGCCGCCTCGCATGGTGGTGTCGAACGAGCCCATGCCGATCACCCGCAACATCACCATCACGGAAGGTATCAGCGTCAAAGATCTGGCGGAGAAGCTCGACATTCGTGCCAAAGATCTCATCTCGCGCCTGCTCGCTCGCGGCGTCTTTGCCACGATCAACCAGACGCTCGACGCCGAACTGGCCAGTGAAATGGCGCGCTTTTTCGGCGCCGATACGAACGTGATCACGTTTGAAGAGCAGGCTGCCAAGGACATCGACGCCGCGGCTGCCGCCGGTGAAGAAGCCGCTACCGAAGCTACACCGCGCCCGCCTGTGGTCACGATCATGGGCCACGTGGATCACGGCAAAACCACCCTGCTCGATTCGATTCGCCTTACCAACGTTGCCGAAGGGGAAGCGGGCGGGATCACGCAGCACATCGGCGCATACAAAGTTCGGATCACCGACAACGATTCTCCGGCATTTGGCCGCGAGATCGTGTTCCTCGATACGCCGGGCCATGAAGCCTTCACGCGAATGCGTTCCCGGGGAGCTAAAGCGACCGATATCGTCGTGCTCGTGGTCGCCGCCGATGACGGCGTGATGCCGCAGACGCTCGAAGCCATCGATCACGCGCATGCCGCCGAAGTTCCCATCATTGTTGCCGTCAACAAAATCGATAAGCCGGAGGCCATGCCCGACCGCGTGAAAAAGCAGTTGGCCGATCGCGGACTGGTGCCGGAAGAATGGGGCGGCAAGACGGTTTTCGTCGACGTATCGGCGAAGAAGAAAACGAATCTGAATCTGCTGATGGAAATGATTTGCCTGGTCGCCGACCTGGCCGAGTTGAAAGCCACTCCCGAGCGCGCCGCGACTGGCGTTGTTCTGGAAGCCAAACTTGATCGCGGACGCGGTCCGGTCGCCACCGTGCTCGTGCAGAACGGCACGCTCAACGCCGGCGACAACTTTGTCGTGGGCAACGTCTTCGGTAAAGTGCGCGCCATGTTCGACGATCGCGGCGCAGCTCTCGAGTCCGCTCCACCTTCCACGCCGGTCGAGATTCTGGGATTGGAAGGCTTGCCGCAGGCCGGCGATCAATTCGTGGTCGTTGCCGATCGCGACAAGGCGCGCGGTATCTCCGAGTATCGCGAGCAGAAGGCTCGCGAAGCCACGCTGGCGAAGAGTTCGCGTGTCTCGCTCGAAGGACTGGCGGAGCAAATCAAGACTGCCGGCACCAAAGAGCTGAACATCATCCTGAAGGGCGACGTGCAGGGCTCGGTCGAAGTGCTTAGCGACCTGCTCTCGAAACTTTCGAACGACAAGGTTCGCCTGAAAGTTTTACGTTCGGGTGTGGGCGCCATCACCGAAACCGACGTGCTGCTGGCTTCGGCGTCGAATGCCATCATCATAGGCTTCAACGTGCGGCCGGAGCGCAAAGCGCAAGAACTGGCCGAGCAGGAAGAAGTCGATATCCGCCTGCACTCGATCATTTACGAACTGCAGGACGAGATCAAGCGCGCCATGAGCGGATTGCTCGAGCCCACGATCAAGGAGACCTACCAGGGCCGCGCCGAAGTGCTCGAAACCTTCCGCATTCCGAAAGTGGGAACGGTTGCCGGTTGCCGCGTGATCGATGGATTGATCAAGCGTGATGCGGAGGTTCGCCTGCTTCGCGATAACGTGGTCGTGATCAAAGGCAAGATCGGATCGCTGCGGCGCTTCAAAGACGACGCGAAAGAAGTCACCAATGGCATGGAGTGCGGCATCTCGATCGCGAATTACGGCGACATCAAGGTGGGCAACGTCATTGAGGCCTTCGTCACGACGCGGATCGCGGCCGAAGTAATCGCGTAAAGCAGTCATCCGTCGTTGGTCGTTCGCCAACACCCGCAAACCGCACCTTGGCGAACGATTACGAGCTGTCTCGTAAATAGGGTCGGGAAGGGCACGACTTCAGTCGTGCCGCCAAGAGCCAATAAAAACGCTGGCTTTTAGCCCCTGAGGCGAGATCGACGATTTGGAGGTGCGTCTTGTCAAACAGCCCACTAAAACTAAATAAGGCTAAGCCTGAGCGGCTGCGCAAACTCGGCCTTGATGAGGCATGGCTTCAGAGTCAGATCGCCCAAGACACGTCTCTGCTCGGCCTTCGGCGTCCTGGAGCTCCTACAAAAGGAGAAAAGGCAGGTCGCCGGAGGAAGGATGGACTTCCTGATGGCTGATCCCAAGACCAAGACGAGGTACGAGATTGAGGTGATGCTTGGCGAACTCGATCCCAGCCACATCATTCGCACGATTGAATATTGGGACCTGGAGCGGCAGCTAGACCGGCAGAGAGGGCATGAGTTCGAGCACTGCGCAGTTATCGTGGCCGAAGAGGTTACCGCGCGATTCTTTAATGTCATAAGACTGCTCAATCGAGCAGTGCCAATCATCGCGATCCAGCTAAGCGCATTCCAGATAGGCGACGAGGTCGTGCTTCACTTCACAAGAGTTCTGGACACCTACGAGTCAGGCGTATCCTCCGATGATCTGAAAGGTGGCGTGTCGAGTGACCGCAGCTACTGGGCAGGGAAATCGACACCCGAGTCAATGGTGGTTGTCGACTCGATAAGGGGCCTGATTCACACCAACAAAGGCGAGCCAAGAATCACCTATAACAAGTATCATATTGCGCTTGGGACAGGTGCCTACAACTTTTGCTGGCTCTATCCTCGTAAGGGTGGTCCCCCTTGGGTCCGCATTAAGTTGGATGCCGAGAAACGCCAGGATGCAATTGGCCGACTGAAGAATGCGGGGATAGAAGCCGAAAATCACGACCTTAGCGAGATTTACGTAAAGCTGGGCACGAAGGACATCCAGGAACACCGGGAGTTGCTCTCGGGCATCATCGGACAAGCCGAGGAATGGTCTCATCGCTAGGCCGGTTTTGCCAACGACAAACGACCAGCGACTAACGACCACATGATCGCTTTCCTCACCCTCGAACTCCACATCGAAGCGGCGCAATCGACCAAAGACAGGCGACAGGTTGTGCGCAGCTTGAAAGATCGGCTGCGCACCAGTTTCAACGTCTCGGTCGCCGAACTCGACGCCGCCGAACTTTGGAATCGAGCCACCATTGGCGTGATCAGCATTTCAAATTCCCGCGATTATCTCGATGGATTGATGAAAAAAGTGGAAAGCGCGGCCACTCGCATCGCCAACAATCACGGCGCGGAGATCGCCGACTCGTTCGTCGAATATTTCTGAGTCCGCCGACGCGCGAGCAGTTCTCTGTTGAAACCTTGAGACCTTTCTCTCCCTGCGCAGAAACGCAACAATTCCTAACATATTGTTACCTCCGTACTTACCCGCTCTCCGGCGAACCAGAGGACAATAGCGCAGCCGTGGTACAGGTTGGCGCAACACGAGCGCGCGATTTTCTGATATTCTCTTGCGTTTTACTTAAGGTGAAGTTTCGTGGAAAAGCGCGCTCTCAAACATCATCGCGGACGGGTCGGCGAGGCTCTGCGCGAGGAGATTGAAACGCTTGTGGAAGGCGAGTTGGCTGACCCGCGCATCGGTCTGGTCAGTGTGACGGCGGTTCACGTGGCCGATGACGGACGCTCCGCGGAAGTCTGGATCAATGTTGAAGGCGACGACACCGATGCGGATCAAAGCCTGGAAGGATTGGAAGCCGCGCGCGAATATATCCGCCACGAACTGGTGGAGCGTTTGCGCATCCGATGCGCCCCGGAATTGTATTTCCGGCTTGATCGCGCCGAGCAAGACAAGGCTCGGGTGGAAGAGCTGTTAGGACGATCGAAGAAGCGGAACAAGTCTCATAGGGAGACCAGTGGAGAGAAGGCCTAACAACGTGCTGGAAGATGTGCTCCAGCAGATCGGACAACACGAGCGCTTCGTGTTGACCTCGCATGCCCGTCCCGATGGCGACGCGGTCGGGTCTGCGCTCGCCTGCTGCCAGCTTCTGCGCGCCATGGGCAAGCAGGCGGACGTCGTATTGCACGACGGAGTGCCGCGCATCTATCGCTCGTTGCCGTTTGCTGATCAAGTCGTGCAGTCGACTCGCGTGCTCGGTGCCTATGAAGCCGCCATCATTCTGGAATGCGACAGCATTCACCGCACGCGGCTCGAAGGATTGGAAGATCGCTTTCTGATCAGCATCGATCACCACGTCAGCGGACGTCCATTTGCCCACGTCAACTGGATCGATCCGCACGCCGTGGCTACGGCGGAAATGGTGTTCCGCCTGGCTAGGGAAGCGCACGTGAAGTTCTCCCCTGAGATCGCAACTTGTCTTTACACCGCGCTGATGACCGACACGGGATCGTTCATGTTTCAGGGGACGAATGAAAACACGTTTGCCCTGGCGCGCGAACTGGTGCTGGCCGGAGCCGATCCCGCACATTGTGCGCGCGGAATTTATTTCGCCCACTCCGAGGCGAAAATACGTCTTCTGGGCGAGGCCCTGCGCAATCTTCATCTCGAAGGCCATATCGGATACTTCTGGGTAACCCAGAAGCAGATGGAGCGCTGCGGCGCCATCGAAGAGGACTGCGAAGGCCTGGTGAACTACGCCCTGTCGATCGGCGGAGTGGAGGTGGCCGCATTCTTCCGCGAACTTTCGGATGGACGATATCGCGTCAGCCTGCGCAGCAAAGGCAAGATTGACGTGGCGCGGGTCGCCGAAAATTTCGGCGGCGGCGGACACGAATGCGCCAGCGGATGTTCGGTCGACGGCCCGCTAGCCGATTCCGTCCGCGAGGTCATTCTCCAGCTTCGCCGCGGACCTTCCGTACAATGATTCTCGTAGCGCCGCCGTCCCGGCGGCTGTCCGGCGGGCGTCTCGCTCGCCGCCGAGAGCGAGACGCTCTCACGGCAGCCCACAGGACGCCAGCGCTACAATCTCCTGTTCCCTCATGACTGCTCGCACCCGCACCGATTTTCTGCTGCTCGCCGGCTTCTGCGCGTTCCTGTTTTTCTACGGCCTGGGAGCATTCGGTCTGATCGGCGCGGACGAACCCCGCTATGCGCAGGTCGCGCGTGAAATGCTCCATCGCCGCGACTGGATCACTCCCACGCTCGGCGGCCATCCATGGCTCGAAAAACCACCGCTGTATTACTGGCAGGCGATGTTCGCCTACAGCATTCTCGGAGTCAGCGATATTGCCGCGCGAATCCCTTCGGCACTCGACGCGACTCTGCTCGTGATCACCGTCTATTTCTTCTTCTGGAAATTTCGCCGGGGCGTCGAAGTCGACGCCGCGCTCATCACCGCATCTTGCGCGGGAATCATCGGTTATGCCCGCGCAGCTTCGATGGACATGCCTCTGGCGGCTGCGTTCACGATGGCCATGCTCGCCTGGTGGGCGTGGCGCGAAAGTGAAAGGCGAATCTATCTGGCTGCGTTTTACCTTTGCCTCGCCCTGGGCATGCTGGCGAAAGGGCCGGTGGCGCCATTCCTCGCGGTGGTCATTCTGTTGATCTTTGCCGCGGCCACGGGCGCATGGCGCTCGGTCCTGCGAACGCTCTGGGCGCCAGGCATCTTTTTATTCTGTGTGATTGCGCTGCCTTGGTACATCGCGGTTCAAGTGCGCAATCCGCAATTCTTTCGCGAATTTATTCTCGAGCACAATCTGGCTCGTTTCTCCACCGGTCTCTACCATCATCCCGAGCCGTTCTGGTATTACCTTCCGGTCGCCGCGCTTGCGCTTGTGCCTTGGATCGTTTTCGTCGCCGCGGCGGGCATGGAATCGGTGCGGACGTGGTGGGCAGAACGCAAATCAATTCGAACTGAGCCGGATCTGGAATTAGAATTCGGCATCTTTGCCTGGTGCTGGCTGATCGTTCCGCTTTTGTTCTTTTCGATTTCGCAATCGAAGTTGCCCGGCTATATCCTGCCCGCAATCCCCGCGGGCGCCGTGCTGCTGGCGGATTATCTCCTGCGGCATTTCGAGTATCAGCAGTCGGCATCGAGATGGCTGGCCGTGTTGCACGCGCTGGTTGCGTCCGCCCCAATCGTGCCGGCCCTGCTCGTCGGATATATCACGATGAGGCACAAACTACCCGGCGGACGTCCTTTGTTGTTCGCGCTGGCAGTCGCCTTCGTAGTCTGCATCGCCATTGCGCTGACGCTAGTCAGCCGCCTGCGTCTGCGCATGTTGCGCTTTGTCACGCTGATTCCCGTGGTGCTGGTGGTCGCAGCCGTGCTCAAGATGGGAACTGCGGCGATCGATGAGAAGCTTTCGGCGCGTCCGCTGGCGATTGAGTTGGCGGGCGTCGAGACGCACAAACTGCCGCTTGCCGTTTGTGGAGCGTCTCGGGAAGTCGAATACGGGTTGGCCTTCTATCGCAACCAGGTCATCGCGCGCTATGAGTCAGGAGATGTTCCTTCGACTGAGCATCTGCTCGTCGCTCCCCTCGCCTGGATGGACAACGTCGCAAAGCTGACTGCTGGCCGGCGAGTAACATTCCTCGGTCACTACGCGCCTCAAGGCTTGGATTATTACTGGGTCGCTGCGGTCGGCAACCAGCGCTGAAACGTGGACGCCGTTTTGTCATCCTGAGGCCCGCGTTCTTGGCGGGCCGAAGGACCTCTGCAATTTAATTGCTCGACGCCGCGGATTACACGCGTCGTTCGCTTCGCGAAGGATGACTAAGAAAACAAAAGGCGCAGCTTTAGCCGCTGCGCCTTTCATCAAACGTTGTGACTCCGTCCTACTCCTCTGAATACGCCAGCGCTTCCAACTCTGGTTTCGGAGGCGTGCCCGCCAGCGTCGTATTACCGTACTCGAATCCCTTCTCGAACGCCTTCAGGTTCAGCTCGCGGAATGCTGGCGGGACTGAATCCGCCACCGACTTGCGCACGGCATCGGCCGTAAGGAGTTTCGTCACTGCGGTAAAGAATCCCACCATCACCGAGTTCAGCACCATGCGCTTGCCCAGTTCTTCGGCGATGCGCGTAGCCGGAATGCTGTAGACCTTGGGATCGCCCTTCAGATCCGACACGCGCACCAGATCTTCTTCTACGATCAGCAGGCCTTGCGGCTTCAATTCGGGAGCGAAGCGGTTGTACGCCTCCTGCGACATGATGACCATGATGTCGGGCCGGGTCACGTACGGGTACAGCACCGGCGAATCCGACAGCACGAGCTGTGCGCTGCACGCGCCGCCGCGCGCCTCCGGACCGAAGTTCTGGGTCATGGTGGCGAAGCCATTCTCGTAGATCGACGCTGCTTTGCCCAGTAGTATGGCCGACAGGATCACTCCCTGGCCTCCGAAGCCTGCGATTCGAATTTCGGTTACCCGCATACGCACTCCGTTTCTACCTCGTCTCCGAGATAACGATCGCCGAGCGATTCTACATATTGCGCGCGCATCATCGACTGATAGTCGGGGCGATCGCGGTCTACGAACTTGCCCACCGCAATCTCGCCGTTGAGCGTGAGTCCGACCTCGCTGGTGGGCGCGCCATTCTTCACCTTGCTCTTCTCTTTGTAATACTTCATCGTGTCGAGGCCGTCGCCCATCTTGTTGCGGCGCTGGTAGAGCGTCGGGCAGGGCGAGATGACTTCGATGAACGAGAATCCTTTTTTCTGAAATGCCTCGCTGATCGAGCGCGACAGTTGGCGCACGTGAAAGGTTGTCCAGCGCGCCACGTAAACTGCTCCCGCGGCTTCCACCAGATGCGGCAGGTTGAATGCCGGCTCGAACGTTCCATAAGGATTGGTCGAGGTGATCGCGTGTCCAGGCGTGGTCGGCGCAGTCTGGCCGCCGGTCATCGCATAGATCAGGTTGTTGACGCAGATCACTTTCAGGTCGATGTTGCGCCGCGCGGCATGAATCAGGTGGTTCCCGCCAATCGCCGACAAGTCGCCATCGCCCGAATAGACCACGACATTCAGCTTGGGATTCGCCAGCTTCAATCCGGTGGCAAACGGTATCGCGCGGCCGTGCGTAGTGTGAAAGGAATCCAGCTTCACGTATCCCGCCACGCGTCCGGTGCAGCCGATTCCCGAGACCAGGGCCAAAGACTCCAGATCGATTTTCGAATCGATCAGGGCGCGTGCAAAAGAGTTCACCGTGGTGCCAATGCCGCATCCCGGGCACCATATGTGCGGCATGCGGTCGCTGCGCAGAAACGGTTCGACCGGGTTCACAGTGTCGTCGTTGAGAACATTCAGCATCGGCTTGCCTCCACGATGGTATTCAGAATTTCGTCAGGATTGTGGACTCCGCCGCCCGCGTGCGATACGGCGTAGGTCTTGGCCTTACCGTCGGCGGCGCGCTTCACTTCGTGCACCATCTGCCCCAGATTGAGTTCGGGGACGACGAACGCTTTCACGTGCGCGGCCACTTCGGCGATTTTTTTCTCGGGGAAGGGCCACGCGGTAATCAGCCGCAGCTTGCCGACTCTCAGGCCGCGGTCGCGCGCCGCATCGATGGCCCGCTGCGCCACGCGTGAGGTGATGCCATACGAAACCACCACCACATCGGCGTCATCCAGTCGCTCTTCTTCGAACAGGCAAATCCGGTCGGCAGCATTGCGAATCTTATTCTGTAGCCGCCGGACCAACTTGTCCTGCGTCTGCGGCGTCATGTTCGGATAGCCGCGCTCATCGTGCGTCAGCCCCGTCACATGGAACTTGTAGCCTTCGCCGGCATGCGCCATCTCCGGCACCATGTCTCCATTGGTTTCGTAGGGCAGGTAATCCGCAATCGATTTGCGGGTGTGCTTGCGCGGAACCACCTCGATTTCGTCCGCGGGCGGGATCACGACTTTTTCCGTCATGTGTCCCACGACTTCGTCCATCATGAACATCACGGGCACGCGGAATTCTTCCGCCAGGTTGAACGCTTTGATGGTGAGATCGAAACATTCCTGCGGCGAGTTCGGACAGAGCGCGATAATCTCGTAATCCCCGTGCGATCCCCAGCGCGCCTGCATCATGTCAGCCTGTGCCGGAAGCGTGGGCAAGCCGGTAGACGGCCCGCCGCGCTGCACGTCGACGAATACGCACGGCGTCTCGGTCATGGCCGCGTAGCCAATGTGCTCCATCATCAGCGAGAAGCCCGGGCCGGACGTGACCGTGAAGGCTTTTGCTCCGCCCCACACTCCGCCCTGCAGCGCGATCGAGGCGGCCAATTCGTCTTCCATCTGGATGAAGCTTCCACCGACGGTCGGAACCCGCGCGGCAAATCGCTCGACGACTTCGGTCGATGGCGTGATGGGATATCCCGCGGCGAATCTTGCTCCGGCAGCCAGAGCCCCTTCGCAGCAGGCGTGGTCGCCGTCAATAAAGTGCGTTCCGGTCAGAACGCCACGAGGATCGGCTTTCATTTCTCACCTCCGGTGGCCTTTCCGGCCTTGGCCGCTTCCGGAGATTTCGCCTCGGCCACTTTGTTGCCGTAGATCGCGAAGTCCGGGCAGTACATGCCGCACAGGTCGCAGCCGCTGCATTTTTCCGGGTGCACCACGTGCGGCGGATGGTAGCCCTTGGAATTGAAGGCGGAAGAGAGCGCCAGCACGTGCGTGGGACAGAACTCCACGCAAAAGCCGCAAGCCTTGCAGCGCTCCACGACGATCGAAACACGTCCTTTTGCCACGAGATCCCCCGGCTGGGAGTGAAGATCACTCCGAATGTTCAACAGCGAGGATGTGATTATGCGGGGAACGAAAGCAGGACGGTGTGACCGGAGTCACAGTTCGCCGTGAGGCGAAGCACCCGGGGCTTAAACAGGCTGCCGACTGTAATCCCATGTATTTACAGAACTTAAACCGAAATACGGTCCGCCGGGTGTTGCCAGTTACGTCCGCAGGAAGCTCTGTCTGTGAGATCCATCACATTTCGCTGTGATGCTACCCACGCAGAGCTCAGTGAGCCCGGTCGCTATTGCTGCCCTGTATTCGTCCGGTTTGCCTCTGTTCATCGAACCATCTACACTCGGATTTTTGCCGCGACGTGGCCGCACCATCTGCCGCCGCAGGAGCCCGTTTGGAGATTCTCGACCTCAGACATTTTTCCTCCGTCGACCTACGTTCTTTGCTTGAGGACGAGACCCACGTGTGGGCTCGCCAGCTTTCCTGGGATTACTCGGGTTCGGCGGAGATGATTCTGCGCTACGTCGACGCCAAGATTCTGCCCGGCTACGCCGCCGTCGATCGCGGCCGCGTCTTCGGCTATTCCTTTTTCGTCTACGAAGGCAGCAAGGGAGTCATTGGCGATCTCTATGTCACCAACGGTGCCCGCTTGCCCGAGGCGCGCCAGGTCGAGATTCGCCTGCTCACGCACGTGATCGAAACTCTGCAGCAGTCTCCGGGCATCCATCGCGTGGAAGCGCAGTTGCTGGCGCACGATGCCAATGCCGTGTCCCGGCCATTTCTGGAGACCGGATTTCAGCGGCATCCCCGCCTGTTCATGGTATTGCCGCTGGCGAAATCCGCGCCGCAAGAGCTTCCCCCTCATCCCGAAGTTGAGATTCGTCCCTGGGCCGACGCGGATTATCAACCGTCCGCCGCAGTCATCACCGCTTCCTATCGCGGTCATGTCGATGCGCAGATCAACGATCAGTACCACACCCTGAGCGGCTCGCTGCGCTTCCTCAACAACATCGTCCGCTTTCCGGGATGCGGGGTATTCGATGCAGAGTCTTCCTTCGTCGCCTTCGATCGCAAGGCGCGCACCACGATCGGACTGATCCTTTGCTCGCGCGTGCGCAATGATGTTGGCCACGTCACCCAAGTGTGCGTGCTGCCAGAGTATCGCGGGCGGAAGATTGGGGAGTTCCTGCTCGCCGCGACCGGAGGCAACCTCTGCAAGCGAAATTTCTCTGCGCTGTCACTCACCGTGACCGAGGCCAACAGCAAGGCCGTAGCCCTCTATCGCAGGCTGAATTTTGATACGAAAAGAGTGTTCGACGCGTTCGTGTGGGAAGGGTGAAAGTAGCTGTCAGCTCTCAGCCGTCAGCTTTCAGCTAGACTCGCACTCGTGCCATGCATTGATTTTCGGGAGGGTTGGAGAAAGAGCTCGAAGTAGTAACCAACTTTCGGTCTTAGCCGGTAGCTGACGGCTGATAGCTGACAGCTTATCTCCGCAACAGCCACATCGCCCAGCCTGCCACGAATACTCCGCCCAGAAACATAGCGAAGCAATAGAGGCCGTAGCGGACCATTTCACGGGTCGTATCGCGATGAGTAATACCGAATACGATGGAGGCGCAGAGCGCGAATACAACCGCCGCACTGAAATGATTAAGGGTAATAGTCACTGCGACGATCTCCAAGTGAAGGGGTTGACTGACGGCTGATGGCCAATAGCTGAGAGCGCTTTCATCGTTTCTTTCCGATCGCGATGTGATAGGCGTCCGCCACGGCGATGAAGTTCAACAGTCCGGCCACGATCATGAACTTGGTTCCGTAATCGGCCGTGGCAAACGCGATTGCGCCCTGTCCCCAGTCATTGGCCAGGGTCAGAATGTACAGACCGCCCGCACCGATATCGCCGACGAAGCCGAGAATATCGAGAATGTCGCCGCCATTCGCCTTGTAGATGCGGCCCTGCATGGCGAGCCCCAGCAGAAACAAAGACACAATCGAAAGAAACAGTAGTCCGCCGCGGATCCAGCGCTTCTGGATCATATGGCCCACGCCCGGAATCAACCAGCCGATCGCCGGTGCCAGAACCGCCATGATGCCGATGGATTCAGCCTGCGCCATTTTTCTTTCTGTGGTGGAATTTGCCATTCAGATGGTCACAATCTCTCGTTGAATTTTCCCGGTCACTTCAGCCGACTTGGGGCGCACCAGCACATTCACTTCGCTGCGCACGCCAAACTCCGGCAGGTAGATGCCGGGCTCGATTGAGAAGCAGGAGTTGGGAAGAATCTGCCGCTCGTCGTGAATCTCCAGATCATCCATATTGGCCCCATTGGAATGGACGTCGGTACCGATGGAATGTCCGGTGCGGTGAATAAAATAATCGCCGTAGCCGGCTTTCTGGATATGCCCGCGGGTGGCGCGGTCCACTTCCCAGCCCGCTATGCGGCGGCCTGCGTTGATAGCCTCGATCACGGTCTTCACCCCGGCATCGCGCGCGTCGCGGACAATCTCAAACACTTCGCGCATACGCCCCGAAAGGGCCTTGCCCACAAAGCCCATCCAGGTAATGTCGTAATACACTGCATTTGGAGTATTCTTCTTTCCCCAAACATCGAGCAAAATCAGATCGCCTTCGCGGACCGGCATGGGATGGCTGGCGTGCGGCTCGTAGTGCGGATTCCCGGCGTTCGCGTTCACCGCAATGATCGGAGGATCATCCGTCACAATGTTCTCCCGGGCGAAAGCCTCCATGAACCACTGCTGGATCTCATGCTCTTTCGTGCCCCCATTGCGCACGCGCCGGCCGATTTCCTTGAAGGCCTCGGCGACAATCGAATCGATACTGTCGCGCGCGGCGAAGTGCGATTGAATCTGCTCGTCGGTCCAGGTCGATTCAAACTGAGCCACCAGGTCGGCGGAGCTGACCACGTTCTTTCCCAGTCCGCGGATCAGGTCGATCGTGCCGCCGTCGACCAGCGAGACGTAGAAAATGATATTGTTTGGTGAATACTGCATGGCGATGTCGCGATGATTCGCCAGCATGCCTTTCAGCTTCTCGAACAACTCCTGCCAGCCCGAATATTGCGTTTTCTCGCCGGGCAGGGAATCGAGATGGCCGGCTTCGATCTTGTGGACCAGCTTCAACGGTTCGCCCTCGGCCGGAACCAGGTAGAACCACCGCCGAGTCACCATCAGATTCGCGGGAACTCCCAGCACCCGGTAGGCGATGGGATCGCGATGGTGATGGTCGCAGAACAGCCACGCGTCAATGTTGCGTTCGCGCAGCGCAGACTGGATAGCAGCAAGGTTCATAGGCAAACTTCTATTGTAAACAAGAGCAGAGATTTCAGCGAATGAGCCTGCCGGAGGGGGATTCACGGAATCTGTTTCGCGTCCACAGTTTCTGCCCGGACGAGCCGATCGTAAATCCAAAGAAGAATTGTGGTCGTGATTCCTACGCCAATCACCCACCACCACACCATTTGCGGACGGTGCAGTTCTTCGCCGAAGTGATGCATCAGCCATCCACTGAATTTGCCGGCAATGAACGATCCGATGCCCAGCGGAAGAAACGCAAATCCCATATAGGTCCCCTGCTGATCGGCGGGCGCCAGCCGCGAGATGTAGTCGTAATAACGCGGCTGTTGCGTGATCTCTCCGATCGCCACCACCACCAGCGTTGCCACCGCCATCCATACTGACGGATGCACGATCAGCAAGATCCACGCCACGCTCGAGATCAACGTCCCCAGCACAATCGCATGAAACGCGTGCATCCGTTTAGTGAGAAAGCCGATCACCATGGTGAATAGGATGACGACCAGCGGATCGGTGACCAGAATCAGTTCCGTGTCGGCCTTGGGATCGATGTATGTGGAAATGTAGAGTGGCAGCGCGATGAATTCCTGCCAGAAGACGATCCAGTATCCCGTAAAGATCAGTAGAAACAGCATGAAGCGGGGATTCGACAGCACTGTCAGAAAGTTCTTCCCCACCTGACTGAGACTCGCTGCAGGCGCGGCATCGGTGCGCTGCGGCTCCTTGAATAGCAGCAGAACCAGAAAGAGCATGAGAAAGACGCTCAAGGCCGCGATGCGGAATACATTCTCCACTCTTCCGTGCTGGTGCACCCACGAAGCTAGATACGGCCCCGCCGTGCTCCCCACGTTGACCAGCGTGTAGTAAATCGAATATCCCACCGACCGCACATTTTCTTGGGAAGCCCGCGCCGTCGTTCCCACCACCGAAGGCTTCACCAGGGCGACGCCCAATGCCGGCAAGATCAGGACGAACGCCACCAGCGTCACCAGCGGCACGCGGTCGCGCAGCGGGGCAAGCCAGTTGGAAGTAATCGAGCCCAACAGGAAATAAGCCATGCTGAGAATCAGGTAGGCTACAGAAAGCGCGCGCCGGAACCCGAGACGGTCTGCGACCGCGCCACCCACGACCGCCAGAAACCACACCCATCCCCCGAACATCCCGGTCAAGCTGCTGGCGCGCTCCAGATCAAAATGCAATCCTTCATGCAGGTACCGCGCGAGCACGGCAAACACAGCGTAGTAAGAGAGCCGCTCAAAGAGTTCGCTGATATTGGCGATCCAGAAGGGTCGTTCGAATCCGGTGCGGATTTCATGAAAACGTGCAGAAAAGATCAAAGTGACTCCTGCCTGTCTGGCGCGGTTGTATGGCGCGGGCACTCCCTTCGACAAGCTCAGGACAGGCTTTGCCCGTGCCTGCCGTCACTCCTAGCCATCGCCGACTACCGGTGCAGCCGATCCCGGACGTACTCCCCGGTTACTCCCGCGACACGGATCACCTTATACCGGTTGGTGTGGCCGGACGCAATGGTAACGGAGGATCGCGGCACCTTCAAAAGCTTCGCCAGGAATTCAATGCATGCCTGGTTGGCCCGGCCTTCCAGCGGCGGTGCGGTCAGCGAGAGTTTCAGAGCCTCGCCTAGTTCGCCACTGATGCCCTCCTTCTTTGCGCGTGGATGGATTTTCACCGCAAACGTCACGCTATCGATGTCTTCGCGAATGGCAAACATAGCGGTTCAGAAAATCCAGATAAAGACAGAAGCTCCTCATCTTAAATTTCTATGAAAATATGTCTATGAAAAATAGCGTACCTTCTGGCCGGGTTCCGTTCGAACCCGCTCCGTTCATCGGAGTTCGACAAGAAACACAGCCATCCCAACCGGCAACCTCTGCGAGCCGCAGGCATCCAACTGAGTGGCAGAACTGCAGCACCCTCCCTCCAGCCTCACTGAGCGGAGAGGGGTTGGAGGGTAGGGTAGCCGCGGTGTCTGCCCAAGCATGTAACTGGTCTGGCGGGGCTGGCGGGCCTACCTAGGCTTGGGGCACCAAAAACAGTTTGCGTCCCTACTCCCGCTTCACCCAGATTCGATAGACTAGTCGAATGAAACTACTCGGTCGTCTTCTGTTTTGCCTGACGCTGCTGGCCTGCGGATTGGCGGCCCGGCCTGCGTTCGCCCAGGAAGGCCCACTCGAAACCGACCCTCCGAAAAACACCACGCCCGAGGCGATCATCACGCGCTTCGCCGACAAGGAAACAGAATTTGCCAAAGCGCGCGATCAGTACACCTACCGCCAGGACGTGACGGTGGAGACTCTCGACGGTGATACGGTCGACGGACAATATCACGAAGTGTTCAACGTCATGTTCGATGACAAGGGGCATCGCATCGAGAACGTGGTCTTCGCTCCGCAATCGAGCCTGACGAAAATTTACATGTCGCAGGAGGACATGCAAGACATCCGCCACCGGTTGCCCTTCGTGCTCACGAACGACGACTTACCCGAATACAACATTCTTTACGTCGGCCAGCAGCAAGAAGATGAGTTGCACTGCTACGTCTTCGACATCGCTCCCAAAAAAATTGAAGGCAAGAAGCGCTACTTCCAGGGACGCGTGTGGGTCGACGATCACGACTTCCAGATCGTGAAGACTTACGGCAAAACCGTCCCCGATATCCGCAGCAAGCACGGCGACCAGGAGAATTTATTTCCCAAGTTCACCACCTGGCGCCAGCAGATCGACGGCCAATATTGGTTCCCGGTTTACACCAAGGCCGATGATGAACTGCACTTCAAACTGGAAGACGTACACATCAAGGAAATCGTGAAATACGAAGATTACAAGCGCTTCGGCTCGAATGTGAAGATTCTGTACCAGGGCAAGGAGATTCCGAAAGACGAGCAGAAGCCGGGACAGACGCCGCAACAGAATCCGCCACAACAGAATCCGCAGAGATAGAGTGTAATCCTGAGGCGGGCGTTTTTGCCCGTCGAAAGACCTGTGCAACGGGTCGCAGAGTGCACAGGTCCTTCGCGGCAAAGAACGCCGTTCAGGATGACAATGGATTGCGGTGGTTTAGTAAAACAAATACTTGCGCCACTTATCATCCGACCGTCCCATCAGGCGCATGATGTGGCGGCTGGTGTGAAGGTTGAAGGCGCGGGGCTCGCGCATCAGCTTCATGCCCGCTTCGGTAGGGAACTGATTGCCCTTGCGGCGGTTGCAGGGATGGCAGCAGGCGACCAGGTTTTCCCAGGTCGACGAACCTCCACGTGAGCGCGGGATCACATGATCGAGCGTCAACTCGCCCGACGGCAGCACCGTGCCGCAATACTGGCAAGTGTTGCGATCGCGCAGCAGGATATTCTTCCGCGACAGCGCGCGGCTCTGATGGGGAATACGGCGGTATTCGAGCAGCCGGATCACCGACGGCAAGCGCATGGCCACCCGTGCCGAATGCAGAAAGTGCCCGTTCTCCTCTTCCGTCATGGCTACGCCCTTGAGCACCAGAACCAGCGCTCGCCGCGCGGCGCAAACATTAATCGGCTCGTACGACGCATTGAGCACGAGAACGGGTGCGAGCAGAGCGTGGCCGTCTCCGGCGCGGTGGGGAGCCGCCGGCGTGAACAAGCCGGCGGCATGCCGGGATCCTGCGTCGTGTTCCATGCGTAGTGACATAAAATTCAAATTCAATGTTTCAAAGTTTCAAGTCTCCCGAGTCCACGGCCTCGGTCTCCTCGGATTCGGCTTCTACCTTGAAGCCTTGAAACTCTGAAACCTTGAAACTTGGCTCGGCCATGTCCGCATTATCAATCTCAGCGTTTTTAGATGCCAATTTCAGGGTCCGCGCCACGGTCGCAACCCATACCCTCGACGCGCCGGCTTTCCGCAGCACTCGTGCGCATTCGGTCGCTGTGGTCCCCGTGGTATAGACATCATCCACGAGAAGCACTTCGCGGCCAGTGACTTCCTGGGCACGCGCCACCCCGAATGCGCCGCGCAGATTTTCCCGCCGCTGGTGGCTGGTCAGACCGATTTGTGAATGGGTATTCCGCGTACGCTGCAAAATATCTGCGGCCAGCCGGAGGCGTGGGCCCAAAAGCTGCAGTGCCGCCCGCGCTATCAGCTCCGCCTGATTGAACTCCCGCTGTCGCCGCTTCGCTTTAAACAGCGGTACGGGGATGACCAGCACAGTCCCCTGTTCGAACGCCCGTTCCAGCTTGGCCACGGACTCCGCCAGCATTCGTCCCAGTACCTTGGCGGCGGGGCGCACGCCGTTGAATTTCAGCAGATGGATCAGTTCTCGGAGCGCGCCCTCATAACTACCGTAGGCAACCGCGCGTTCGAAGGGACGGTCGATCCGGCGGCAGATCGGGCATCTCCGCAGGCCATCGCCATCCGTCTCGGAGTAAGAGGAAAGAACGCGCTCGCCGCAAATCGAACACACCTTGCCGCGCACCGGATGAATGCTAGCCAGACATTCGGGGCATACCGGAAGGTGCGAGACGTTCAGTAACGGAAAACCGCAGATGCGGCAGTCGGAAGGAAACAGAACCGAGAACAGACTTGGAATGCCCAAGTGTGTCCAGGATCGTCCAAGGCCCGGAGATGTCCTGCCGGAAACAACAGGGGGCCCAGCTACTGTAATGGTGGCTTGACCAGCCCGGATTCGGTCCTCACTACTGCTGAAGACGGCCTCCTCGTGCTTCGCGGACGCGACGCGGTCCAACTTCTCATAAGAGTATAGCGGCCAGAAGCGTGCTAGGCAACGTGCCGATTGGGCGGCGCAATCGGCTTCGCAGGCATGGGCCGGACAGTCTCTGACAGTCGTGGGCGTACCGGTGTAAAGATCAGCCGGTAATCCCGCCGGAAGCACTCTCCACAGCGCACCGGCTGCAACAGAAACAGCGGCAAAATGAAACGTTCGCTAAAAGTGCGCCGCCGCGAACGAAACCCAAGCTCACTGCCACAATCGCGGCAACGATAGACTTGAGAGAAAGGAGAGTCGGAGGAGTCGCTCATACGTTTTTTACCTCCCGGAAGATTACAGACAAACGAAGGGCGGATTACCGATTGCCTACATTCTAACACCGGGGCGGGGTGAAGCTGAACTACGCATCGAGTACCGTTGCGTATGCTGCGGGCACCGTCAACTCCACCCGGCAGCCCCATTCTGCTTCGCATCAGGATACACGAGTCACAGCTCTCCATTAACACTTTCGTTATCACTTTCATGATATATTCACAATCCCTGGAGGAAAGGAGCGGGCGCGTTATGGCAGGCCATCCTCCATCCCAACCAGCCAAGCCTTGGCGGGTGATTGCCGCGGAGGCTTCAGCATGCCCTTCCAAAGTTAGCCGGTCTGCCCGCTCTCGCCCTGCGCTAGACTGAAGCTACCGCACTGTTGTTAGCAAGTTAAAACGTCCGCTTTTCGTAGCAAGTGTAATGTCCGGTTTTGGTTAATCTCCCGCCGCCGCCGAGGCGGTGGGAAAGTGGGAATCCCGCGCACTTTGCGGGATTTCCAAGCGGGGTGGGAAAGTCGGCTTTTGGACTTTTCCACCCCGCGTCTTTTCCACGGCCTTGCCGGCCGCCAGTTTTGGGTTGAGGATCGGACTGCCGCGCTCGTCGTAGCGACCGAAGGCGTGCGGCCCATAGCTGAGGCTCAAGGTTCCATCCAGGTGTTGGTGCACGATCACGGTGCATCCCGCCAGCGTGCCCCGCCAACGCACCGGTTCGATCTGCAACGTTAGGTTCTGAAAGCTGACCGTGTTGTCCCGGTTCACCGTGCGCTCGAATTGCAACGAAAAAATGCGCTCCAAATCCTTTGCTCGGCAGGGCATAAAGGCGCTCCCCGGTTGCGCGCTGGCGACTTGGAAGCGGCGATTGAACTCTCCGATGTAATGCTCGCGCAGAAAGGCATTCGCCGCCTCCACCGTCCCGATCCCATGCAGCCGCAGTTCCTGCGGCAACCGGCCCTGCCAGGTGCCAAAGCTGCGTTCGCTCCGTCCCCGCGCCTGCGGTGAGTAGGCGGGAATCATCCGCACTCCCAACTCGCGCATGGCACGCCCCACCTGCGTGAGGCGGTGCCGATCCACCGCTTCTCCCGCCTTCGGCGTCAGCCAGAAATGGCTGCCGCGATCGCTGTACAAGGCGCAGAACACACCCTTGTGCTCGACCACTTCTTTCAGCCCCGCCAGCACCGTCGCTGTCGCTTCTTCTTCCACCAACTGCGCGTAGTAGATCTCGCTGTTGGCATCGTCCAGGATGACCAGCAAGTCGTGCCAGCGTTCATCCTGAAACCAGCGATGCTCGCTGCCGTCGATGTGCAGCAGCATCCCGGGCAACGGACGTCGCGGACGCAACTTGCGATGCACCCCGCGCTTGCGCCCCTTGGCCACCATCCCCGCTCCTTGCAGCAGCCCTTTCACCCAGCTGTAGCTGATCTCGACCTGATACTCTGCCTGCAACTTCTCGTGAAAGTGCCGCACGTTCAGATCGAAATACTTCTCCCGATACAGCCCCAACACTTTCTCCACCACCGCCAGCGGTACTTTCTTGGGCGACGGTTTCCCCCGCCGCCGGTCAAACAACCCCCGGAAACCGAACTCTTCATACCGTTCATGCCAGCGCCGCATCTGTCGGTCGCTGATCCCTATGATCTCGGCCGCTTGCCACCACGTGATCTTCTTCGCCATCGCCCGCAAAATCACTTCCTGTACCTTCATCGCTCGCTCCACTGCGGCCTGCTTGTAAGACACCATGCCTTCCATGGTCTCCTACCCTCGCCGCCTGCAAAGCGGACACATCACTTGCTATCTCAACCGGACATATCATGTGCTAACGACAGACTGAAGCTACCGCACTTGTCATGTGGGCTTGCCCCGTGCTAACGTGCGCCGTTCTCATGTTTTCAACTCTACGCAGCCAGTCATCGCCGGCGAATCGCCTTTTATCCCACGCCATCAGAAGGATCCTTTTATGAGCAGTCCCGTCACCGATCTGCCCACCAAAAAGCACACTCCCTACGTTCCCGAAACCATGGAGATGAAGGAGTTCACCTTTCGCGCCCTGCTGATCGGGTTGGTCATGACCGCGGTCCTTGGATCGGCCAACGCATATTTGGGGCTGAAGGCCGGGATGACCATCGCTGCGACCTATCCTGCGGCCGTGATCGGCATGGCCCTGCTCCGTCTCATGAAGGGCTCCCTGCTCGAAGAAAATATCGCCCGAACCGTCGGTTCGATCGGCGAATCGGTCGCCGCTGGCGCCGTATTTACCATTCCCGCCTTCGTCATGGCCGGACTCTGGCCCGGATTGACTCACGATCAGTACTGGAAAGCCGTTGCCCTGATGATGATCGGAGGCACCCTCGGCATCCTCTTTGTGACCCTGCTGCGCCGCGTGATGGTCGAGGATCCCGAACTCCCTTACCCGGAATCGGTTGCCGCCTCCGAGATTCATAAAGCCGGGCAGCAAGGCGCGAAAGCCGCCAAGATTCTATTTGCCAACATGGGATTCGGCGCCTTCCTGTTTCTTCTCGGAGCCGTGAATGTGTTTTCGCCGAGCAACACCTTTCCCGTCCGCATCAGCGCACTCGGCAAAAAGCTTCTCCTGCGCACTAGCACCAATCCCAACGTGGCCACGACCATCACCGGCGGCAGCACGTTATTCACCGCTCCCGATATCAGCCCCGCCTATCTCGGAGTCGGCTATATCATAGGTCCGCGTCTGGCCGCCCTGAATTTTGCCGGAGGCCTGCTCGCCTGGGGCCTGCTGGTTCCGCTCCTGACCTTCACCATCGGCCCATACATTCAGGCCGCCCAGCCCGCCGGACAATCCCTGGCGTGGCCGCTGCTCGCCGGAGCCATCTATTACTCGGTAGTGCGTCCAATTGCGGTGGGCGGCATGTTGGTGGGCGCCACTTACACCTTGTTCAAGATGCGTAAACAACTCGCCGTCGGGATGGGACGCGCGGTTTCCGATCTGAAGAAGTCGGCAGCCGCTCACGCCGCCACCAACCGCACCGAGCGCGATCTTCCGGCCAAGGCCATTTTTGCCGGAATCGCCGTCGTCTTCGTCGCCATGCTCGTCCTGTATTACTACTTCATCAGCGGCGCCGGAAATCTTTCGACCTCCAAGATCATAGCGGGCTCTGTGGTGGCAGCGGGGGTCATGGTGATTATCGGATTCTTTTTCGCCGCCGTCTCCGGCAATCTGGTCGGCATGATCGGATCGTCCAATAACCCGGTCTCGGGACTCACGCTGTGCACCCTGGTGATCGCAGCGCTGCTGATGGTGGCTCTCGGCGTTTCCGGTAGTGGCGGAGTGGCAGCCGTGCTTGGCGTGGCTGCGGTGATCTGCGTATCGTCGGCCGTTGCCGGAGAGATGCTGCAGGATTTGAAAGTAGGACACATCCTCGGCGGCACACCCTCAAAAATGCAAATCGGCGATCTGTTCGGAATCGTGGTCGCCTCGCTGGTTCTGTTTTTCCCGCTCGCCATCCTCGACAAGGCATATCACTTCGGCAGTCCCGCGCTCTCCGCCCCGCAGGCGGGATTGATGGCCATGCTCTCCAAGGGCATTGTCGGCGGTGACATGGCCTGGCCTCTGGTGGTGGTCGGCATTCTGCTCGGCCTCGCCATGATCATGATCGAGGTGAAAAGCGTCATGCTGTTTTCGGTGGGAATGTATCTTCCCCTGGGAACAACATTCGCGATTTTTGTCGGCGGCATCATTCGCTGGATGACCGATAGCCTGCGCGATCGCCGCGGCTTCAACGATGCGCAGAAAGCGCGCGTTGACAACGCCGGTGTGCTGACTGCTTCCGGCCTGATCGCGGGCGAAGCGCTGTGCGGCTTGGTCGTCGCCGGACTGGTCGGCTACGGCAAAGACGTGACTCTCGTGCACTGGACGCCTCCCATCTGGGCCGCGGTCGCCGCCCTGGTTGTGCTGGTCGCGGTGATGATCCGCGTACCGTTGGCCAACGCCGGCAGCCCCGACGAACCCGCCCCGCCAACCGCGATCATGTAGGCTGAAAAAACGAAATCATCGAAGGAATTCCTTAGTGAACCTTAGTGTCCTTCGTGGTGATAGCTTCTATGTCAGTCCGCGAAAACATCGGCATGCTGCAAGAGCAGATCGCGGCCGCCGCCAAGCGCTGCGGACGAAGTCCGTCGGAAGTCACGTTGATGGCGGTCACGAAAACGCATCCGCCGGAACGAATTCGCGAAGCCTACGCGGCGGGGCTGCGCCTGTTCGGCGAAAACCGCGTGCAGGAATTTGAAGGGAAAGCAGCAGCCCTAGCCGATCTGCAAGCCGCGGAATGGCACATGATCGGGCATCTGCAGACGAACAAAGCCGCCAAAGCGGTCGACCTGTTCGCTGCAGTGGACTCGGTCGATTCTGTGAAACTGGCGGAGAAACTCGATGCCGCCGCGCGAAAACTGAGCCGAAGGCTACCCGTGCTGATCGAGATCAACATCGGCGGCGAAGCAGCCAAGAGCGGCGTCGCACCGCAGTCGCCGGAGTGGGAAGCCCTGCTGCTGGCCGCGCCACGGCTGGAAGGTCTGGAGTTTCGCGGCCTGATGACCGTGCCACCGTTCACCGACGATCCCGAAGGCGCGCGTCCCTACTTCCGCCGTCTGCGCGAACTGCGCGATGCGACCGCCGCGCGCAAGCTTCCCGCCGTGTCCATGGAAGTTCTCTCGATGGGCATGTCGCACGATTTCGAAGTAGCGATCGAAGAAGGTTCGACCAGTGTGCGCGTGGGCACCGCCATCTTTGGAGAAAGGCCAAAGGTGTAATTCAAGGCTCGCCGCTAGCGGCCAAAACGCGCTCCTGCTAAACTCATCCGTTTGCCGCAGGAGGCCTTCATGCGCCGTCTTCTTCTCTCCCTTCTCGTACTTGCATTCGCAATTCCCGCACTTGCCCAGGCCAAGCATCCCTTCACTTTCGAAGACATGATGAAGCTGAAGCGTGTCGGCGATCCGCAGGTCTCGCCCGACGGCAAGTGGGTGATCTTCAGCGTGACCGACGTCGATCTCGCGGCCAACACGAAGACGCCGCACATCTGGATCGTCCCGCTCGATTCCCATGTCTCCCAAAACCAGGGAGACCCTTCGACAGGCTCAGGGCAGGCTATGGGGCACCCCAGTTCCAACCAAGCCGACAGTGGAGTGTCCCAAGAAAAAAGTGGAGTGTCCCAAGAAAAAAGTGGGGTGTCCCAAGAAAAAAGTGGGGTGCCCCGCGTCTCGCCGAATTTGCGAGACGTGGGAACCTGGGAACGTATCCTGATCGCCGATCAAGATGGCGACCGCCCGCGCTGGGCGCCCGACGGAAAGCGCTTCGCGTTTATTTCGACTAAGATCGGCGGTTCCCAGGTCTGGATTGCGGATTTCGACGGCAGGGTCGGCAAGGTAACCGGCGCTTCTCCTGTAACGATGGTTGCTAACGAGGCCAGCGGCGAACTCTGGTCGCCTGACGGCAAGCATATTCTCTTTACCTCTGATGTGTATCCCGAATGCGACGGCACGCCCCAGGCAGAAGCTGCGTGTAATGCGAACAAGGTGAAAGAGTCCGAGAAGTCGAAGGTCAAGGCGCTCGTTTTCGATCATCTGCTTTATCGTCATTGGAATGCCTACAAAGAAGGCAAGCGCAGCCATCTCTTCGTTGTCGAGATACCCTTATCGTCCACGTCTGAACCAGCTAAGGCTCGAACGGAAATGAAAACGGCTCTTGAACTTACCGACGCTCCGCGCGATCTCACGCCCGGCGACTTCGACTCGCCCGTTTTCTCGCTCGGCGGGCAAGATGACTATGCCTTCTCGCCCGACGGGCAGGAGATTTGTTACGCCTCGAATCACGACAAGAATCCGGCGGCTTCGACCAACAACGATCTGTGGATCGTCCCGGTTAATGTAGGGGCGGACGCCTCGTCCGCCCAGGTTCTGGCGCAGACCAAGAACATCACCGCCGACAATCCCGCCAGTGACTCGTCGCCGCTCTATTCCTCCGATGGACGCTACATCGCCTACCGCGCCCAGCAGCGCCCCGGATACGAGAGCGACCGCTTCCGCCTCATGCTCTACGACCGCAAGACGGGCGAGAACAAGAATCTGACGGAGGGGTTCGACAGTTGGGTTGGTACGTTCGCTTGGTCGCCGCAGTCGGCGTTGGTTTTCTTTGTCGCCGAACTGGAAGGGCGTGCGACGATCTTCGCCGTCGACATCAACCATCCTTGGGAAGCACTGCACGAGGGGATTGGGAAAAAGGAGCTAAACCAGGAAATAGCCCGTAGACTGCCCATTTTCTTACCAATTCCCAGCGGTTTGGTCGGTCCCAACGGACCTATAAAAGACGACAACAGAGGGTACAAAGACGATCTCGCGTTCACTTCGCAAGGTACCCTCCTCTTCACCAACATGTCTCTGGAATCGCCCAGCGAGATTTTCTTCAGCCATGTGCAGGTGTGTCCAGAAAGCGGCATCGATGCTCAGGGGAAGCGCTGCTATCGTTCGGTATCGAGCCCCGAGGAACTCACGCATTTTAACGACGCACTGCTGTCGCAAATCACTATGTCCCCGCTCGAATCTTTCTGGTTCCCCGGGGCGAACGGCGACAAGGTCGAAGGCTTCCTGGTCAAGCCGCCGAACTTTGATGCTTCGAAGAAATATCCCGTGAAGTTCCTGATCCACGGCGGGCCGCAGGGGGCATGGGGAGACGACTGGTCGTATCGCTGGAATCCCGAGCTGTTTGCCGCGAACGGATACGTCGTCATCATGATCAACTTCCACGGCTCGACCGGGTACGGGCAGAAGTTCATCGACGCCATTAACGGCGACTGGGGCGGCGCTCCGTTTGAGGACCTGATGAAGGGCCTCGACTACGCCGAGCAGACTTATCCGTTCATCGATAAGAACCGCGAGTGCGCGCTGGGCGCCAGCTACGGCGGATACATGGCCAACTGGATCCTCGGCCACACCGACCGCTTCAAGTGCATCGTGACGCACGATGGCATGTTCAACGCCGAGTCGGCCTGGGGCACGACCGAAGAACTCTGGTTCAACGACTGGGAGTTCAAAGGCACGCCATACTCGAATCGCGCGATGTACGAGAAGTGGTCGCCGCACCAGTACGCGAAGAATTTCAAGACGCCGACGCTGGTCATCCACGGTCAGCGCGATTACCGCCTCGACGTGAGCGAAGGCTTCCAGCTTTTCACTACGCTGCAGATGGAAGGCGTGCCCTCGGAGATGCTCTACTTCCCCGACGAGGGCCACTGGGTGCTCAAGCCGCAGAACTCCGAGCTTTGGTATAAGACGGTGAATGATTGGGTGGATCGCTGGACGAAGTAGCGGCTTGCGACATTGCGATATTTCGCATTTTTTTTGATCTCGATCTCGCAAAATCCTTGTTTTGTTCAAGTTGCGGGATGCAAGGCGGGCTCTTGACACGCAAATCCTTGCTTTCAAAGACGTTATGGGTAAAATATTCAAAGATAAGGGGTTAATGGCGCAAGGAGTGCGACTGCATTTTGGGGATCGATCCGACAAAATCCTTATTTTCAGTGAGTTGCAATTTAGGCGACCTTGTCGTGCCGGGAAAAATCTCGATTCTAAGGATGTTTTAGGTAAAATATTGCGGAATAAGGAGTTAGCTTGGCGTTCGAGACCAGCGGGTGTGCTGACTGAATTGCTCTGATTGGGAGCGATTGCGCGCATAGGAACAGTCTGCGTTTTGGTTGGAATCTCAGTAAAGGTTGTTCGTCACAAGATTTCGATTTCTTTCGCTTGACGGCTGTGGAAAAAGCCATAATTCTGTCGCCCCTACGGGCTTGGCCTTATTTATGTGCTTCGCGGTTATTCAAAGGCCTTTAACCACAAAGGGCACTAAGGTACACGAAGGAAACCACGGCCCGCGAGGAGCGGGTTCAGCTTTGGCTGGCTGAGTATTCGCGGACGCGGCGGACTGTGTAGCGCTGGCTATCGCTTTCCCCAATCTTTACTTACCCGGAGTTTGCGCTGTGGGCTGCATTCTTACGCCGCTTCGCGGCTGGCTTAACGGGCTGCTGAAAAACTCGTTTTGGCAGCAGAAAGCCAACCCCAGGCGCTAAAGCGCGACCGAACTTAAGGATTTAGCGGCACGACTGAAGTCGTGCCCTTCCCAAAACCTATTCGTCGTGCCCTTTCCAAAACATATTCGAGGCAGAGTTTTTCAGCAGCCTGTTAAGGCAGAGTTGCGGCTGCTCACACGAAAGGGTTCTCTGCGGTCACCTCTCTTCGTTCAGCGGGGCACGGAGAGGGGCGCGGATCGGGAGAGGATCGGCGGTCGTGTCGGATGCGTCGCCGCTGGCTGCCGCGGGCAGCACGAATAGCGGATAATCCAGCAGAGCGCTTGCTCCTGCTGAAACCATGACATCCACTTCTACCGGTGGGCTGAATCCCGCACCAGACGGCGTTATGCTCGCCAGCCCGTTGACATCGCTCACAGCGCTGCTCTGGCTTACGCGGAGAATCACGGGCATGGCGGGGTTGCCGGGATTCGTTTCTCCATCTCCATTCCCCGGATCCGTCCCGCCGGGACGCAAGACCGTCGTTAGGAATGCGACTGGTGCGCCCACCACCGAATTCGGCGGCGAGGCGGAATCGGTGACGCGCACCACAATCGGCTGAAATGCTGGCCCAGTGGAGACCTGTCCGCCGCCCGAGATGGGCTGCAGATTCTGGTGGGCCAGCGGAACCGGGTTGGCGTAAACCACGGCGCACGGAACATTCCCGGGGGGCACGCAGACGCTGACTTGTACCAGCGCGGTGAACTGCGCGACGGTGAGCGTGACGGTGGCGTACCCGGTGGAGTTGGTTTGCGCGCTCGCGCTGCTCAACGTTCCGGAGCCGCTCACGATGGTGAAATTCACCTGCGCGCCGCTTCGCGGGACGCCGTTGCTGAGCACGCGCGCGGTGAGAGGAATGCCGAGGCTCGCTCCCTGCGAGATCCAAAGATAGGACGTGGAGACTCCAATGTCAGAGGATGACTCAGTGGCGTTCAGCGACGTAGCCACCGATTTCGCCGGACTGTAAACGCCGGGAGCAAGAGTCGCGGTGAGAGTGGCTAAGCCGGACGCGCCGGGTGTGAGCCAGGTTGCAGCGTCTCCATTCTGATCGCTGGTAACCGAGCACGACGAAGCGCCGCCGCAGGCTGAAAGTTGCAACCCGTTGTTGGCGCTCCAACCAATCGTCGCACCACTGACAGGAGTGACGCCATCGGCGGCCAGTACGCGCACGCTCACCGGATTCGTCGCCTGCGTGCCTACCGGCGTTGTCGGATTGAGCCCGTACAACAGAACGATGTTGTCTGTCGCAGCGGCACCATAGGTCAGAGCGCCGGTCATCGTGGTAGAGGCGCCGCTTACAGGATCGGTAATTGCGATGTTTTGCTGTCCATCGGGGAAAGCGGGTGCGGCGAGAATCATTTGGCCCGCGCTCACGGCGAGCTGCGATGCCACCGTGCTGCCGATTGTGCTGGCGAATCCGGGCGCGAAGCCGGTTCCTTGTACCTTGATTGTGCCTCCGCCGACTCCGATGCGCGTAGGCGCAACGCTGTCGGCGTAGAGTACCTGGGAGTGGTAGTGATAGTCCGGTCGGCCGTCGCCGCGAATGTCGGAGATGCCGATGATCAGGTTGCCCGAGGATAAGACTTGCGCATCCAGCCGCGTCATGCCGGCGGTGATTTGATTGAAAGGCGAAGGGGTAAACGCGCCAGGTACCGTGCCTTGCGGATCGGACGCGCTCCACGCACCGATGACCGGCTGGGTCTTGAGTTCGCTGGCGTTGCCGGATTCGTCGAGCGCCGTCACAGCAACGGAGAATGTTCGATTGGATTGTGCCGGCAGCAGAAAGTAGGCAACGTCATCGAAGCTCCCGAGCGCCGCAATCCAGTCGCCGCCCGGGGGCAAATTCGCGGGAGCACTCCAAGAGGAAGCGGGTTGCGGCAGTGGTTGTGCGCTGCCCGTCATAAGAATGTTTTGCTGCACATCGCTGCCCGAGGTCACCGTTACCGTAATTGTCTGCGCCGAGCCGGAGGGGGAGACGGGGCCGGGGGAGTACGGTCCGACGCCCGGCGACCAGTGGGGATCGACTGCTTCGACGGTCACCTGATACTGCGCGCTGCCGCCGCTGGGAATCTGAAGGCCCGAAAGATCGAAAAAGCCTTCCACAGTTTGGCTCTGCGATCTCCAATCCTGGAAAGGATCTCCGGCGGCATCGTCAAGCCCGGTGATGGGATTGCCTTCATTGCCGGTAAACAGGAAACCGGAAACTGAACTGGCGGCATACCTTCGCGATGGCAGACCGGTCTGCGGATTGATCCAGCGCGCGACCACGTTCACGCCCTGCATGGGTTGCGTCGCGACGCCGTGAGTATCGGTGAAGTAGACCGAGCCGTAGATCCGAGCGGTTGAAGTGGAGAAGACCTGCTTGCCGGGAAAGCTGGCCTGATTCTGAGCGGTGACGGGATAAAGCTGCGAGATCGCGGCCTGATCGTCCATCGACAACTGATACGGATTCGGATAGCAAACCGTAATGGGCACACAGCCCCAGGAGTCGGAAAAGTGCATGACCGGAAATCCAGCATAGTCGTCAGATGTGGGAGCGGGGCTGCCGGTCTGCACGTTGAGATTAAGCTGCGACCATCCCACGCCGAGAACGCCGCCGATCACGCGCACCAGGCGGTACTCGACATCGGTGAGTTGCGAGGATTGCAGCACGCACTGTCCATTGATCACGATGAGAGCGTGCTGATAAGTGGCGAGGGTTCCGAAATTGTCGGCGCCTCCGAAGACGGCATTCCAAAAACATTGTCCCGAGCCGCCGGCGCCGGCTCCTATGAGGGCGTCGGTGACTGAGCCGTCGTAATCGTAGACTATGCCGATGGGCTTGCCAGTCGCGGTTGACTGGATGTCGGCCGGCATCGAGATGGTTCCATCGGAGTTAAGTGTGACGTTGCTGCCATTCACGTCTTGGGCGAGTTGGCCGCCGCTGGATGCGGCCAGGGCCGCGGTCGGAACCGAGGCCCATTGGCTGAATGCAGTGGCGACGAAGCTGTTGGCCGAGGCATTGGGGAGGATGGGGCTGAGATCTCCCTGATCGGTGAAATATGTGATTGTGCCCCCCGGCCAGATGAGCGGCTGACCGGCAACGCTGGAGTCGAAATAACTGGTTCCGGCGACATTTTTCGGACCGCCGGCGCGGCAAAGCAGCGCCGAGACGAAAACCACCGCTGCGCCACAGGCCAGCCTGAGGAGGAAAGAGCGGATCGTGGATGCCATCCTAGTGTTCATGGTCACCTCGGGTTCGGCTCATTCCTCCTCACAGGCCTTCCGCACCGCCAAGGCGAAGTCGCTGACACGAACACGCGGCTTCCCACCAAGGACGGGATCGGTTCGAAACGCAGAAAGATGATGGGCGGAAAGCAAGACACGGCCCCACGGATCCACATTGAAACGTCCCATCGGTCCGGCTACAGAACTGGTCAGGCCCAACTTGCTGGGCGGATAGAGAAATAGAAGAACGCGTTCGCCGACGCGGTAGCGCTGGCCGCTTGTCCACAGGCCAATCCACTGCGAGATGGTGAGATCTTCTCCAGGGGTGGCGCCGCGCATTGAGTTCTCCACATGAAAAGTGATGGCGACGGTCTCCACGGCCGAGCCGCGGGTCGCAGGCTTGCGTTGGATGCTGGTCACCGTGCCGGAGAAAATCGTTCCGGCAGCGCGGGCGATTCCGGGAAAACTCACGGGCGTCGGTAGCCTGGCAGGAGGACTTGGGAAGATGGGGGAAGGTACCGGTATGTACCCCGGTGTGAAATGCTCCGGCGTGAAATCAACGGGCACACGCGCAGGCAGGGGAGCGAGATGAACTGCAGCGCTTTGGCCAATCAAAGCGGGATGGGCCAGGATCAGCAGCGACAGTGCGAGCAGACAGAGAATAGTTCGCCAGAACAAGGGAACGACCTCAGCCGATCATCTGCTCGGAGGGAAACCGGGAAACGGGTCAGAATATTCCCGGGGCAGAGTGGAAGTCAGTGACAGATGTCACAACTCGCTGTGGATTACTCGGGTTGATCGGCGATGCATGGAATATAATTCGCGCACCGATGGCACTCACCTCTGGAACGAAACTGGGGCCTTACGAAATTCAATCGGCGATCGGCGCCGGCGGCATGGGCGAAGTGTATCGCGCGCGCGACACGCGGTTGAACCGCGATGTGGCGATCAAGATTCTACCCGCGTCCTTTTCGGCGGATCCTGATCGGCTGCAGCGCTTCGCGCAGGAATCGCGGGCGGCGGCGGCGCTGAACCATCCCAACATTCTTTCGATCTTCGACATTGGCGAAGATCGCGGAGCTCCATATGTTGTCTCCGAGTTGCTCGAGGGTGAGAGCCTGCGGGAGCGCCTGCGGCAAGGCCCGCTTGCGTCGCGCAAGGCGATCGATTATGCCCAGCAGGTCGCGAAGGGATTGGCGGCAGCGCACGAGAAGGGAATCGTCCATCGCGACCTGAAGCCGGAAAATCTGTTCATCACCAACGATGGGCGGGCGAAGATTCTCGACTTCGGATTGGCGAAGTTCACGCGGCCGGAACTGGATGCGTCCGACGACGCGCCAACCATGCAAGTGGCGACCGAAGCAGGGACCGTGCTGGGCACCGCGGGCTATATGTCTCCGGAGCAGGTGCGCGGCAAGGCGGCGGACGCGCGCTCGGACATTTTTTCGTTTGGCGCGATTCTTTACGAGATGCTTTCGGGCAAGCGCGCCTTCCGTGGAGACTCGGCGGCCGACACCATGAGCGCGATCCTGAAAGAGGATCCGCCGGATTTGAGCGAGACCAACCGGAACATCTCGCCGGCTCTCGAAAGAATCGTGCGGCATTGCCTGGAAAAGAATCCGGGCGAGCGCTTCCAGTCGGCGCGCGACGTGGCCTTCAATCTGGAGGCGCTGACCGATATTTCCACTTCCAGCCGCGGAGGCATGCGTGCACTGCCCGAGGAGAAGACCGCGCACCGCTGGCTACTACCTGCAGTCGGCGGATTGCTGTTGCTGGCGTCGTGGGCCGGCATCTACCGCTGGGCGCATCGCGGAGCCGCGGCCACGTCCAATCCGACATTTCACGAAGTGACCTTCCGCAACGGCACGATTTGGGCCGCGCGGTTTGCGCCCGACGGGGAGACCGTATTGTACGGCGCGGCCTGGGAAGGGCAGCCGCAGGAAATCTTCTCCACCCGCGCGGACAGCAGCGATTCCCGATCGATCGGGCTGCCGCCGTCGCAGATTCTTTCGATCTCCTCAAAAGGCGAGATGGCGATCTCGCTGCATCCTACAAACGTTAGTGGCTTCGGTCAGATCGGAACGCTGGCGCGGGTTCCGCTGGCCGGAGGCGCGCCACGGGAGGTTGTCGACAAAGTGTTCTGGGCGGATTGGACGCCTGACGGTCAATCCCTGGCGGTCATTCGCGAAAGCAACGTCGGACGCGCCCGCCTGGAATTTCCGACGGGCAATGTGATCTACGAACCGCTGGGCTGGACCAGCCATGTACGGTTCTCGCCCAACGGGGAGTTTCTGGCGATTGCCGATCATGTCTCCGGGGGTGACGATGGGCGCGTCGTGATTATTGATGCGCACGGAAATCACAAAACCAGCTCCTCTTTCTACGCGAGCGTGGAGGGCCTGGCGTGGTCGCCGAATGGCAAAGAAGTATGGTTCTCCGCCGTACCTGTGGGTTCGGCGCGGTCGATCTACGCTCTCGACCTCTCGGGCAAGGAGCGGCTCATCTACCGGGCCCCCGGCGGACTCACGGTGCAGGACATCAGCCGCAACGGCCAGGTTCTGATGACAGCGGACAAGACTCGCATGAGCATTTCGGTGCTCGCGCCCGGCGAGACCCGCGAGCGCAGCCTCTCGTGGTTTGACTGGTCGCTGCTGAGTGATATGTCGGCGGACGGCAAGACCATTATCTTTTCCGAAACCGGCGAAGCTGAGGCTGGCAACTACAGTGTCTTTCTGCGCAAGATGGATGGCTCGCCAGCAGTACGCCTCGGGGACGGCGGTTACGGTTTCCTTTCTCCCGATGGGCATTGGGTCGTTTCGGTGGTAGGGGCTCCCGCGAAGCTGGTTTTGCTGCCTACGGGGATCGGCGAACCCCGGCAACTCACCGACAACAAATTAGACCATAACTTTGCTGCCTGGCTGCCCGACAGCAAGTCGATCGTTTTCGTCGCAACGGAGCCCGGACATGCCCCGCGCTCTTATCTGCTCGATATCCAGGGCGGCACGCCACGGGCGCTGACTCCGGAAGGCACGGCGGGAGTTCTGATCACGCCCGACGGAAAGCATCTACTTGCAAACGACACCAAACATCAACTTTGGCTCTACCCGATTGCCGGCGGCGATCCGCAAAAGCTGAACATCACCGTGGGCGCCGACGAATTCCCCCTCGCCTTCTCGCTAGGCGGCAAGGGCGTACTCGTGGCATCGCCTGGACTCCCGCTCAAGATTGAGCGTGTCGATCTCGCGACCGGACGGCGCGAGCCGTGGAAGGAGATCGCACCCGCCGATCCCGCGGGTGTGCAGAACGTTGTGAGCATCCGCTTCAGCGCCGACCCAAAGGCGTACGCCTACTCGATCCTGCGCGTGTTGTCGGATCTGTACGTGGTGGATGGTCTGAAGTAGTGCCGAGAAAAAGAGCTCAAACGCAGAGGGCGCTGAGGATTCGCAGAGATCGCTGAGAAAACCCGATAAAGCCAAAGATCGGTCCGCTCTTTCGTTGACTTTGGCTTCGTTGGCTCCTAAGATGGCTCACCTGCAATCTGGGGTTCGCAGTTAGAGGCAGCGCCACTGGAAACATGATCGGCCAGAACATCTCTCACTACAGAATCATCGAAAAATTGGGCGGCGGCGGGATGGGTGTGGTCTATAAGGCCGAAGACACCCGCTTACATCGTTTCGTTGCCCTCAAGTTCCTGCCGGATGAAGTGGCCCGCGATCCCCAGGCCCTGAGCCGCTTCCAGCGCGAAGCCCAGGCGGCGTCGGCATTAAACCATCCCAACATCTGCACCATTTACGACATCGGCGAGGAGAACGGCCTGGCGTTCATCGCCATGGAATTTCTGGACGGCACCACGCTAAAGCACCTGCTGCTGGGCCGGCCGATGGAGTTGGAAAAGTTCTTGTCGCTGGCCATTGAGATGGCGGACGCGCTCGACGCCGCGCACTCCGAAGGGATCGTGCATCGCGATATCAAGCCTGCCAATATTTTCGTGACCAAGCGCGGGCACGCGAAGATCCTCGATTTCGGTCTGGCAAAGATCACGGCCACTGCCACGTCGTCGCCCGGGGAAGTTACGGTCACGCACACGGTCGATCCGAATTTGACTAGTCCGGGATCGGCGGTGGGCACGGTTTCCTACATGTCGCCTGAGCAGGCGCGCGCCAAAGATCTGGATTCCCGCACCGATATTTTCTCGTTTGGAGTGGTGCTCTACGAGATGGCGACCGGGCAGATGCCGTTCCGGGGAGAAAGCACGGCGGAGATTTTCGACGCCATCCTGAACCGCGTTCCGACGGCTCCGGTGCGCTTGAATTCTCAGCTTCCGGCCAAGCTGGAAGACATCATTAGCAAGGCTCTGGAGAAAGATCGCAACCTGCGCTACCAGCATGCGGCCGACATGCGCACGGACCTGCAGCGGCTGAAGCGGGACACCGACACCGGCCGCACCGGAGCGGTGACTTCCGGAGCGATTCCGATCGTGCATGAGAGCGGGTCGCAGCAGTCGGTGAGCGCAGCGCCCGGATCGGGCTCGACTCCTGCTGTAGTCGCCGCGGCTTCTTCGGGAAACGTCTCCGCAGTAACGGCTCCGGCGAGGGGCAATGGGAAGATCTGGAAGATTCTTCTAGCCGCGGCGGTTGTAATCATCGGGGGACTGGTGGCCTATAGCTTCTACCTGCATTCGCGGGAGGGCAGCACCGCAACCGACAGCGCGCCGCTCACGGAAAAAGATACGGTCGTGCTCGCCGACTTCGACAACAAGACCGGTGATCCCGTCTTCGACGATGCCTTGAAGCAAGCGCTGGCCGTGCAACTCGGCCAATCGCCGTTTCTGAATATTCTTTCGGAGAGAAAGGTAGAAGAGACGCTGCGGCTGATGGGGCGTCCGACGACCGAGAAGATTGACCGCGACGTGGCCCGCGAGCTCTGTATTCGCACCGGCAGCAAAGCCATTGTGCTGGGATCGATTTCGAACCTTGGTGGGCAGTACGTGCTGGGATTGAATGCCGTCGGCTGCAGCAATGGAGACACGCTGGCGGAGGAACAGGAGCAGGCAGCGACCAAGGGAGATGTGCTGAAGGCGTTGGGAACGGCGGCGTCCACATTGCGAGGGAAGCTCGGAGAATCGCTGGCCACCGTCCAAAAGTTTGATGTTCCTGTGGAAGCGACCACGCCGTCGCTGGAAGCTTTGAAAGCGTACAGCATGGGTATCACTACGGGGCGAACGAAGGGCGACGCCGAGGCGATTCCGTTCATGAAGCGCGCCGTCGAGCTTGATCCTAATTTCGCCATGGCTTATGTCGGGCTCGGGGTCGAGTACGCGAATCTCGGGCAGGCGAGTCTGGCTGCGGAATACGCGAGGAAGGCGTACGACCTGCGGGAGCGGGTGAGCGATCGGGAAAAATATCGCATCTCGGCATTTTATTTTCAGTACGTGACGGGCGAAGTCGAGAAAGCCACGGAAGCTTATGAGCTGTGGGCGAAAACCTATCCCCGCGACATGGTCCCGCATACCAACTTGGGGACGATTTACAGCGCTCTGGGACAATATGACAAAGCGGCCACCGAGACCGAGGAGTCGCAGAAGATCGAGCCCCACCTGACCGGCTTCGGCAATCTCGCCGGAATTTACATGAATCTGAACCGCTTCGACGACGCCAAAAAAATCCTCGAGGAGGCGCAAACCAAGAAGCTGGATGGCCTGGTGCTGCGGATCGACGACTACGATCTCGCATTTCTGCAGGGCAATACCGCCGAGATGGAGAAAGACACGGATTGGGGTGCGGGACGTCCGGGAGAAGAAGACGTGATGCTGTCGACGCAGTCGGACACGGAGGCGTACTTCGGCCGTCTGAGCCGGGCGCGTGACTTAACGCGCCGCGCCGTGGACGCCGCCGTGCGGGCGGATTCCAAAGAATCGGGCGCAATCTGGCAAGGCAACGGAGCGCTGCGCGAAGCGGAGTTTGGAAATTCCGCCGTGGCGAAACAGAAGATTGAAGCCGCGCTCACCCTGGCTCCGGGGCGAGACGTGAAGGTGCTGGCCGCTTTGACGCTGGCGCGGGCGGGAGAGGCGGCTCGGGCCAAAGCCATCGTCGAACAACTGGAAAAAAGCGACGGCACGAACACCATGTTGAAGCTTTACTGGTTTCCGACCATCGAAGCTTCCATCGACCTTAATGCCGGAAACGCGTCGCAGGCGCTGATTGCGCTGGAAGCGGCAGCTCCTTATGATCTCGGAGGGCCCGCGCCGATCAGCAATTTATATCCGGTTTATGTTCGCGGGCAGGCTTATCTGGCTTCGCATAACGGAGCCGGGGCGGCGGGCGAGTTCCAGAAAATTATCGATCACCGCGGCATCGTGCTGAACTTTCCTCTGGGCGCGCTGGCGCATCTGCAACTGGGACGCGCTTACGTTCTGACCGGCGATACCGCAAAAGCGAAAGCCGCCTATCAGGATTTCTTTAATGTGTGGAAGGACGCCGACCCTGACATTCCCATCCTGAAAGAAGCGAAAGCCGAGTACGCGAAGCTGCAATGAATCACTGGTCAGTGGTCAGTGAAAAAACTAACAACTGACAACTAGCCACTGACCACTGGCCGTGGAGGCCTACGGGCCGACGCCGCCAGTATGGCAGTCGGCGCAATTTACCTGCGTAAGATCGCCTATATCCACGGGATGCTGGAACGCGGGCTGAGCCGTTTTGGTCGCGCTGGCAGTTCCTTCGGTCTCCGCCATCAGCGTATGGCACTGATTGCAATCCCGGCTTATTACCTTGCCGTCGGCGCTGACGTGCTGTCCGTCATGGCAGCGGAAACATCCGCTGTAGTAGTAGTGGCCCAGATTATTGGGATGGGTCTGCCAGTTCAGCTTCATCTCGGGGAAAGTTGTGCGCTGGAAAATCTGCTGCACTTCGGTGACCGCACTGCGAAGTTCCAATTGCTTCGTCTTCACCACGTCGGGATACTTGGCTTCGTAGAAATCCTCCATCCCCTTGGCAATGCCTCGCACCGCCGCGTCGGTCGTGGAATAGCTTGCGGTCAGGACGGTGACCGCCTCTTGCTTGACGAAGGGCAGGGAAGCATCGATGCGGCGAGCCAGCATCGATTGATCGACGGCCTGATCGGGCGGAACGTAAATATGCGTGGGGCGATTGTGGCAGTCCACGCAATCCATGTGGTGGCGGGGAGCCTTGGCGATCTGGTCTTTGCTGAGCGTCGAATCTTTGGCGTAGTACTCGGTGACCCTGCCCTGCTGGTCTTCGACGTGGATGTAGGGAATAATCTGCCGCTGCTCGTCCGCAGCTACATAGTCGATCTTGTTAGAGATGTTCATATGCCAGTGGATGCCTTCAGGAGCGCCGGTCGCGGGATCGCCTCCGCCGGTTTTGATCAGCATGCGGATCTGGCGGAAGGTGTTCTTCTCATCGTTGGCGTAGTGGGTGAATACTTTCAGCTGGCCGCCGTAAAACTTTTTGGGCCAGTGGCATTGCTCGCACGTATCCTGCGCCGGGCGCAAGTTGTGCACCGGCGTGGGAATCGGCCGCGGGAAGGTGTTGAAGGTCGCCGCAAAGACCTGGCGCGCTCCCGAGAGTTTCGACTTCACATACCAGGTCGCGCCCGAGCCTACGTGACAATCCACGCAGGCTACGCGCGCGTGGGGGGAGAGCTGGTAGGCGGTGAACTCAGGATTCATCACCGTATGACAGAGCTGTCCGCAGAACTGCACCGAGTCGGTAAATTCGTACGCTTTGTAGCTGCCGGCCGCGCTCACCGTCACAAAGACCACAAGGAAAGTAAGGAACGAAATGACGGCGCTGCGCTGAGTGTGATCATTGAGATCCACAATCGGATAGAACTCGGTGGGTTCGACTTTCTTGCGGCGTTCGAGCAAGAGACCGGCCAACATCAAGATCAGGCCAAGCGCGAAGAACGCCGGCGAAACCATGTAGGCGAGGATGCCGATATAAGGGCTGGGCTTGGTGCCAATCAGATCGATGAGTACGAAAAGGAAAATGTTGGCCAGACCCACAATGGCCAGGGCGACGCCCGCCAGGCTGACCGGATTGCGCAGCAGCATGCGCAGCCGATGCCTGGGCTCTGGCTCGGCCGGCGGAGTCTTCTCAGTTTCCATGCTTGACCTCAGTGAGCTCGGAGTCGTGGCCTGCGGAATCCGCCGTCTCGTTCCGCGTGGCCTCGGTCAGCGCCTGACCGTCGAGCCCATGCTCTTCGCGGTAGTGATGCAGCGTCATTTTTCCGTCCCACCACGCCCAGTTCATCGGATAGACATCCGGATCGAAGAACACCTGGTAGAAGTGCCACACTAAAATCGCCAGGGTCGCCAGTATCGCTTCATAGAAGTGAATGGCAGTGGCGACATCGAGCCACCAGCGCGGCAGATGATTTCCCACCACAACTCTGGCCCACAGCATCAGCCCGGTGCCGGCCATCACGAACATTCCCCAGACCAGGGCCCAGTATTCGGCCTTCTCGGCATAGTTGAACCGAGCAAATTCCGGCTTGCGAGAGGATAAGCCGAGATAATAACAGAGATTCTGCCATGCGCCTCGCGCGTCGTCGAGAGTGGGGAAGAGATCGCGAACCAGGCGGCGGCCGTCCCGGCTCAGCGCGCTGTCGAACACGTGATAGACACTGACGGCGATCAGAACGACGGCGGCGATGCGGTGCAGAATGCCGCGCGTGTGCTCGCCCATCGCCAGCATGCTCGCGAACCAGGAGTCGGGGAACTTCAACGCGAATCCGGTTACGACCAGCACGAAGAAGCTGGTGAGCAAGGCGGCATGCTGCAAGCGGAAGCGCAACGGCATGCGCGTGACGAATTGCTGTTGGGTTTTGCGCCGCGCCACGACCTTCGATCGCCAGATGATGAAGTTGTGCAGCAGCATGCCGCCGATGACGGCGTAGATCATGCTGAGATAGAATCGGCGGATCCAGCGTACGGCTTTGCTGCCGACATCGGCGGAAAGCGGTGCGTCGACGTGAACTTTCGCTTCCGTAAACTTCTCGGTTACGCCGGGATGGCACTGTCCGCAGGTACGGGCCAGGTTCGCCTTGTTGATGGTCGAGCGGGGATCGCTCGAGGGAAAGATGCTGTGCGTTCCGTGGCAGCTGGCGCAGTTTGCAACCACCTGCGATCCGAGCCGTGAAGCGAGGCCGTGATAGCTGGCCAGGTAGGTCGAAACTCGATGGCCTTCGACGCCGAACTCCTGCGTTAACCGCACTCCTTCATGGCAGCGTGCACAGGTAGCCTGCGCGACGTTCTGCGCCGAAACCGGAGAATTTGGATCGTTGTGCGCCTTGATCGAATGGATGCCGTGGCAATCCGTGCAGACCGGCGCCGACCAGTTTCCCTGGGCGACCGCCTGCCCGTGAATGCTCTGCTGATATTCTGCCGCAATCGAGTTGTGGCACTTGCCGCAAGTCTGCGGGACATTGAACTTGAAGATCGGCGACTTGGAATCCTTGGCGTCGAGGATCTCGTGGGTGCCGTGGCAGTCGGTGCACACGGCGGCTTTTTCCGAGCCGGCAGCGACGGCGTGTCCGTGCACGCTCTGCTCGTACGAAGCGACCATCTCCGCGCTTTGGCCGCCATCCTCCATTACGAATTTCTGGCTGTGACATGCGCCGCAGGTCGCGGGGATATTCGTATGATGCACGCGCGAGTTGGGATCGCTGGCCGGCAACAGCTCATGAGGGCTGCCGTGGCAATCGACGCAAGTCGCAGCGTGAGTGTTTCCGTTCTCAACAGCCTTGGCGTGGAAGCTGCGATCGTAGGCGGCCTGCTCATCGGCGTGGCACGTAGCACATGTGATCTTCTTCGGAGTGTTCTCGTGTGGCGCCGACTTTACGTCGGTGTGACAATCCACGCAGGTAAACATGCTGCCGTGGATGGAGTCTTTGAATTTCTGCGGATCGACGTGCAGGCTGACCGTCTTGCCATTGACGTCGTGACTGAGGGAGGCATCGCTGTGGCACGCGAGGCACTCTTCGGCAGTCGGTTTGGGAGGTTCTTTCTTGGACGCAGCCGGAAGCGCGACCGCTGTTAAAAGAAGGGTGAGGGCGACTCCAGGCGCAAAAAGATTCCGTAATGTTCGCATGGACATGCTCTCACCCGCCGATTCTTAAGAATTGAACTTCTCCGCGCGACCGTTTCTGGCCGCTGTCTTGCACTGCTTACTTGGCCAAACTGCGAATATAGGCAACCAGGTCCTTAATTTCCGTGTCTTTCAACTTGCCCCCGTACGAAGGCATCTTGGGCGGTTTGCCCTTGGTGACAGTTTCGATGAGTTGGGCATCGCTTGCCGACTTGATTTCGGGCGAGGCGAAGTCCTTGGTTCCCATCTTGCCGCCTTTACCGTCGGCCCCGTGGCACATCGCACACTTCGCCTTGAAAGTAGCTGCTGCGTCTTGTGCGACCGCCGGGGAGCTGAACAGCGCCATTAATCCACAAGCAAAGAGAACGACCAACCCCATTCGAAAAGAGAGATGTTGCATGTTGAATTCCTCCTTTAGGAATTTCGTCTGCACGATATCACAGGGCAGGGATCGGTCGTTCACAAACTCGCCGCAATCCCATTATCCGGACTGCGCTGGACCGTGCGTTTGTCCTGCACCCTGAGAACTCACTCGCAAGGGTAGATTCGCATGGCGGCGAAAGTGGACCTATGGCAGAAGTCACGGGGGCATGTGACAACAATCACAGGGCTGGGTTGGAGTGATTTGTGATATCCATCACGGGTTTATGTGCGATCTCGCACTGCCGGCTTGAAGATTCGGAACCTACGATAAACGGATGCATGGGATTGCAGATTCGGCAGCAGAGGCCGCTGGAACTTCGCGAAGTGCGTGGAGGGCGGAAGCCGATCCGCTGGCGAGTGCCGGCAGCTTTCAGCCGCGCCCGCTGCAGGTGACCTGGGAGATGACGCGGGCGTGTGAATGGAAAGCGGCTCCCAAGCGAGCGCCGGCACGCGGGCCGCGGGAGCGGCCTCAGTTCTCCAGTGCGGAAGCATTTCATCTGATCGAGGAAGTGGCGGCAATGCATGTGCCTTTGCTGGCCCTGACAGGCGGCGATCCACTGTTGCGGCCGGACCTGTTTCCGGTGATCGAGTTTGCCGCTGGGCGGTCGCTGCGAACCTCGCTTACGCTGCTCCCGACTTCTCAGTTGGATGGCGCGGTGATCCGTGACCTGAAAGCATGCGGTCTGATGCGGGTGGCCTTCTGGCTGAACGGATCGACGCCGGCGTTGAATGACTCCAATTGGGGGATTCCGGGGCTGCATCGAAAGACGCTGGACATCATCGGAGCCTGTCACGAGGCGCAGCTTCCCGTGCAGATCAATACCATGCTGGCGCGGCGTAATTTCCATGACGTGCATCCCATGATTGAGCTCCTGACGCGCCTGGATGTCGATGTTTGGAATGTTTTCTTTTTCGTTCCCCCCAGTCGCGAAGAGGCCGCGAAAATGCTCAGCGCGGAAGAGCATGAACAGGCTTTCGCGAAGTTATTTGCGGCTTCCCGGCAGGTGCGTTTTCAGATCAAGACGACCGAGGGACAGCATTACCAGCGCTATCTCCTGCAACAGCGCGCCCGCGAAAAGCGAGGACGGATCACCGAGGCCGATGTCATCACCTGTGCTCCGAAGGGCGTGAATGACGGCAAGGGATTTGTGTTCGTCGATCACATGGGAGAAGTCTTTCCCAGCCGCTACTTGCCGCTGTCGGCGGGCAATGTGACCAGACAGAGACTGTCCGACGTGTATTGCGAATCTCCCTTGTTTCTATCGCTGCGCGATAGCTCCAAGCTGAAAGGCAAATGCCGGCGCTGTCCGGCGCGCAATGTTTGCGGGGGTTCGCGGGCCAGAGCCTATGCAATGACCGGCGACCTGTTCGCCGCTGAACCTTGCTGCGCTTATGAGCCGTAACCCGCGACGCGGGTTTGCCCGCCACAAGTTTGGCTCGCGAATCGCGTTCGGTGGCAAGTTGTGATTCCAGTTACAACAGCATGTGATTCACCAGCGTCCGGGAGCCTCGCAATGCTGACGAGTTGCTCTGTTTCGGAAACTGTAGCTCAGGGTTGTTAGAACCTGGACGGACGGATGCGGCCGTCCCTACGTGACTCGTTGTAGCCGTGGACGGACAAAAGCGTCCGTTCCCACACACGGGCGTTTCACGGTGTGTGACCGGAATCACATATTTCAGTGACGCGCGTCACGCGATCCATTTCGGGAATCTCCCAAAATGGCTGCAATTCTGAGTGCGGCTCCTTGCACCGTGTCATCTGAGTGTGACCAGAATCACCATTCCGGGTGACTCGATACACGGTATCTTGCAGCGTCGTCTGGCATCCTGACTCTCAAATCGAGGTGACCTATGGCACAAGACGGGCGTGACATTCTTGACGTTCTCCGGTTCGAGCTGAGCTTCCTGCAGGACGGAGGCTATGGACGCTCCCCACGGACACCGTGGCGAGCGCCGGCGATCTTTGAAGATTCTCCCATCTGTCCAAATTTTTGTGACGCCGGGCGCCCGCATCCCTGCGACAGTTGCCTGCTGGCCCAGTTTGTGCCGGAAGGGCAGCGCAGCGAGAACGTTCCTTGCCGCTTCATCCCGCTGACCCAGGAAGGGCAAACCGTCGAGGATTTGTACCGTACCGGGAGCCAAGTGGAAATGGAACAGGCTCTGGCCAAATGGCTGCACGCTCAAATCGAAAGGATTGAGCGGGAGCGTGGCCTGTCGGCGAAAGAGGGAGCGGCTTAGATTCCGGCTCTTTCGGCAGCGCAATCGAGCGACGGGAATCGATAGATTCACCGTCATCAATCTATACAATTTCGGGACACCCAAGGAGATGTGAGGGTCATGAACGAAGAGCATGCATATCGCGTAGCAGCATGGTGGACGTCGGGACGCACCGGCCTGGCGAAGTCGGATTCCGCGCCCAATGCCATTCATTTCACAGCTCCCGCTGAATTTGGCGGTTTAGAAGGGCGGTGGACGCCCGAGGAACTTTTACTGGCCGCCGTGGCAGGTTGCTATACAACGACAGTGCGCGCGATCGCCGGCGGCGCACAATTCGACTTTACCGATCTGCAGGTGGAAGCCAGCGGCACGGTCCGCAAAGGCGAAGGCGGGTACAGCTTCACCCAGATCGTGATTCGTCCGAATCTCAAGATTGCGTCGGCCGACCAGCGAGATCGAGCGCTGGACCTGCTGAAGCGGGCGGAGAAATTGTGTCTGGTATCGAAAGCGATCGGCACGACCCTGAAATTCGAACCGCAACTCGAGATCAACAAGCCCGTGCCCATCGCGTGAGGTCGAGCAACCCCTAGAGTTCCAGCAGCGCCGAGACGGACGAGGGATCGTCGGTCAGGCTCAGTTTGAATCCCACCTTCTTGAAGATTGCCTGCGTGGCGAGATTGTCGCGCAAAATCTCTCCCGAGAGCCGCCGCATCTTTTCTTCGCGCGCCACGCGGGCCACGCTCGCGAGCAACTCGGTTCCCAATCCGCGTCCCTGCCATCGATCGGAAACCAGCACGGCGGCTTCGGCCTCGAAACGATTGATGGCGCTGAAACGGCCCACGCCCAACACCTCATGCTCGCCGCTCTCGAGATTCTTGCGGTCCGCGACCAGGGCAAATCCGCGATCGTAGCTGGCAAAACAGATGCGCACCAGTCGCTCGTGCTCAACCCGCGTGCTCAGACTAAGAGAACAGAAATACCGCAGGTAAACGCTGCGCTCCGAGAGCGTGGTGTGGAACTGCACCATGAGCGGCTCATCCTCGGGACGAATGGGGCGGATGGTCACCGGGGTTCCGTCTTTGAGTTTCCATTCTGCTACATACTGCGCGGGATAAGGGCGAATGGCGGCGCGCGGCAAGTTCTGCGGAGTCATGGCCGAATCGTGCACGACCACGCGCGCATCCAGCGCAAGCAATTGATCGGGAGTCGCCAGCAAAGGATTGACGTCGATCTCCTTGATCCACGGCTGCTCCATGACCAGCTGGCCGAAACGAACCAGGAGTTGCTCAAGGGCGGAAAGATCCACGGGCTTGCGTCCGCGCACACCTTTCAGCGCGGTGAAAATGCGAGTCTGCTCCATCATTCTCTGCGCCAGCGTCGTATTCAGAGGAGGCAGGGCGAGCGCGTGGTCGCGGTAGACCTCGACCATCACGCCGCCCGAGCCGAACAGGATCACGGGCCCTAACTGGGCATCGATGCTACTGCCGAGGATGAGTTCGTATCCGTCGCGCTTCACCATCGGCTGCACGGTGACGCCGCCAAAATGCTGTGGCCCGGTTTTTTCCGAGACCGAAGCCTGAATCGCGCGATACGCGGCGCGCACTTGGTCAGCAGTCCGCAGGCGGAGGTGCACGCCATCCACGTCGCTCTTGTGCGCTATGGTGTTGGAGAGAAGCTTCAGGACGACGGGATAGCCGATCTCCGATGAGATCGCGACTGCGTCTTCCTCGTTCTCGGCGATTCGTGTTTCCACGACAGGAATGCCGTAGCAGGCGAGCAGACGCTTCGATTCGAACTCGTTGAGCAGAGTTCGCCCCGAGTTGCGAATTTTCTGCACCAGTTCGGCGGCACGCTTCCGGCCTTCCCCAGCCGAATCCGAGGCTTCGACCAGGGCGGGAGTTTCATGCAATCCGCGCAGATTGTAGGTATAGCGCCACATGTACGTGAAGGCGCGCGCCGCGGTGTCGGGATAAGAAAATGTAGGAATGCCCGCCGCGTTGAGGATGGCAGTTCCTTCTGCGACGCCGTCGCCGCCCATCCAGCTGGCGAGCAGAGGCTTGCTCGAACTGTGCGCGCAACGTTTCATCTGGGTTGCAACCAGCGTGGGATCGGCAAGGCCCTGCGGTGCGATGATGGCCAGCAATCCATCGCTAGCAGGATCCTTGGAAACGATGTCGACCGCCTTCACAAAACGCTCCGGATCCGCATCGGCCAGCACGTCGACGGGATTGCTGTGACTCCAATGCGCGGAAAGGAATTCATCCAGCCGATGAATGGTTTCGGGAGAGAGAACGGTCAGTTCGCCTCCCGTTGCCATCACCGCGTCCGTGGCCAGAACTCCGGGGCCTCCGGCGTTAGTGACGATGCTGAGACGTGGGCCGCGCGGACGCGGCTGCTTGCTCAAGACCTCAGCCATATAAAAAAGATCGGCGATGTTCTGCACGCGCAACACGCCGCAACGGCGGAAAGCGGCTTCGAGCACATCGTCGCTGCCGGTCAAGGCCCCGGTATGCGATGCGGCCGCCCGCGAGGCCGCTTCGGAACGTCCGGCCTTGATGACGATGATGGGCTTGCTGAGCGCGATCTCGCGCGCGGCAGAAAGAAACGAGCGCGCGTCGCCCACCGACTCCATGTAAAGCAGAATGCTTTTCGTGTTGGGATCGTCGCCGAAATGGTAGATGAGATCTCCCCAGCCGACGTCGAGCATGGAGCCGGTCGAAACGATGGCGCTGAATCCGACATGTTCTTTCTGGCTCCAGTCGAGAATGGCTGTCTGCAGCGCGCCGCTCTGGCTGAGAAATGCGACGCTGCCTTTCTTCGGCATTGCCTTGGCGAAAGTGGCATTGAGCCCGATCGTGGGATTCATGAGTCCCATGCAGTTGGGGCCGACCAGGCGGAGCGATCCGCGCTGCAGATGCTTTCGAATTTCTTCTTCCAGCAGAGCGCCTTCGGGGCCTTGTTCGCGGAAGCCGGCGGAAATCACCACTGCCGATCGCACGTCCGCGTCGACACATTCTCCGATGATCTGGGGCACGGTGTGTGCCGGAGTCACGACCAGGGCGAGATCCACGCCTCCCGGAATGTCTGCAATTCTCTTGTGCGCCTTCAGACCGAGGACTTCACTGTGGCTAAGCGTGACGGCATACAGCTTGATGGGAAATCTGCAGGCCAGCAGGTTCGAGAGCAGACTGCGACCCACGGTTCCCACCCGATCCGTGGCGCCAATCACCGCCACAGATTGCGGCAGGAAGAGCGGACGGAGTCCGGCGCGCGTCGGAGGCGCAGGATAAATTTTTCCTACGGGTGAAGCAACAGGCGGGGTGGAAATTGGACTTGACAAAAATTTCTCCGCGTCGGCGCTGCCATCATTTTTTCATACTTGCAAAGGGTCCAACGCGTGCTAAGGTTTCTGACACTACACCCATACTCGCACAGTTTCCTTTGTGTGTCTGTGATCACAAATGAGCATAATCACCAGTGCCGGTGATGCTGATCACAGGTGCAAAACGAATGCTAGAATGAGTCGAAAGGTAGGTGTGCTCACATGCGCGCCCCTTATGGCCTAAATATTCTTGATAGCTGCCTCACGTGTTCGGTGAGGGAAGAACATCTTTTCTGCAATCTTTCCGTACACGCCGGACAACGACTCAACGAAATTAAATCCACTGCCGTTTATCCCAAGGGGGCGATGCTCTTCATTGAAGGGCAGCAACCGCGCGGAGTCTTCGTGCTCTGCGCCGGGAAAGCGAAACTCTCAACCTCATCCCGCGAAGGCAAGACCATTATTACGAAACTTTCCGACGCGGGCGATGTGCTGGGGCTCAACGCCGTTGTTTCCAACCGTCCGTATGAAGTGACGGCCGAGATGATGGAACCGGGCCAGGCGAATTTTATTCCGCGAGAATCGTTGTTGACGTTCTTGAAAGATCATGGGGAAGTCGCCTTACGAGTGGCGGAGCAGTTGAGCCGCAACTATTACACGGCGTACGAAGAGATCCGCACGCTGGGTCTGGCAACTTCGCCCTCGGAAAAATTCGCCAAGCTCCTGCTGTCGTGGTCGACCAAGTCTCCGCAGAGCGATGGCTCCATGCAGATCAAGCTCACGCTCACGCATGAGGAGATTGCGGAGATCATCGGCACGACGCGGGAGACGGTCAGCCGTCTGTTTTCAGAATTCAAGAAAAAACAATTGCTGCAACTCAAAGGATCGACGCTGGTCATCCGCAACCGCCCGGCCCTGGAAAAAATCGTGCAGTCCTGATCAATTCTTTTCCCGTCCCCTGCGCCGCGAGACTGTTTCCCGCGGCGCTTCTTTTTCATACTCATCTTTATCCTGTGCACGTCATCACGGGACACGCGGCGTGGCGGATCACTTCGTGCACCGCGGACCACGGAATGTGAGCGGCCAGACGCGGCGAGGCCGCATGGTTCGCACCCATCACCATCAGATCGCAGTGTCGCTGTCCCGCGACGGTTAGCATTCCTTCCGGTAAGAAATTAGTTCCCACCATGTACTCCGGTTCCCGCTCCAGCTTTGCGTCGAGCCGCCACCATTGCTTGAGCTGTTCGAGCGCGCGCGCGCGGGACGATCCCTCCCATTCCTGAAATTCATCTGCAGCTGCACTCGCAGGCGCATAGGCTGACAGATTGGCGGTGGCAGGCATGGGCGCGATCATGTGAAGCAACGTCAGACTGGTTGACGGCGCGGCGGCCAACGCTCGCACGTAGGGTAGAGCCTTGGCGGAGCCGGCGCCGAAGTCGGTCGCGAACAGAATCGAACGAAAGGCTGATTCCTGCGAAGCTATTTCTACATTCACCTTGGGGCCGAATGTGATTACCGGGCAGGGAGCGATACGCAGCAATTCTTCGGCGACCGAACCCAGGGCCAGTTTCGTCAACCCTGCGCGTCCGCGCGTGCCAATGACAAGCAAGTCGGCTCCCGCTTCCTCCGCCAGTGCCAGAACTTTTTGCGGAACGGGCCCATGCCGGATGATGATGGAATCGAGCGCCCGTCCGAATCCCATGTCACGAGTGGCGGCTTCAAGCCGCCGTTGCGCGTCAGCCCGTTCCAGATCAATTTCGGGAGGATTGTCGAGTATTTCGTACCGCCAATCCGTGTGCAGCACGTGGACCACGGACAGATGGGCATGATTCTGCGCTGCCAGTGCGATCGCGCCGGAAAGCGCGCGCTGCGAAGCCTCCGAAAAATCTGTGGCCATCAGAATATGATGGAAAACTTCTGCCGCCTGCGGGATAGCTGGGATAGGAAATTGTGCAACGCTCATAACGACCTCCTGGCCAGACGTATGCATTGGAACTCGAGCAGAGTCTGCAATCCAGCGCTCTTGCGGCTGTGCAACCAAGCCGTGCTCAAAGACGGTTGAAGATTCTGCGCGTGGGGCAGGTACTCTGTGGACGGGACTGAAGCAAAAACTTTCTTGGGTGGGATCTCGTTACGGATCGAACCTTCGGGATTGGCGCACTCGAAAAGCATTCGCGCCCCCTACGAACTCTACCTAAAAAGCATATTCCTGCACCGATGGGGGCGAGGTGAGTCCAGATACTGCATCCGGTGACCATCATCACGCATGGGAGGAGCCCTCTGGGTGAGGCGTGGGGCGCGCCGATCTGGCTGATTTACAATCTCGTCAACCAATTTCGTAAACATGACCGGCAAGAGAGTTTTTGGAGACTCGCGAGTCAAGATGACTGAAATTCGCTGTGCAGCGCTACTGTTTGATTTGGATGGCGTCCTGATCGACTCCACGCCCGCGGTTGCGCGAGTCTGGCACCGGTGGGCCATCGAGCACGGATTCGATCCTGCAGAAGTAATTGCCCGCGCTCACGGACGTTCCTAGCCTGACGACCGTACGCGAGTATCTGCCCAACGCCGACCATGAAGCCGAGAACCATGAAGTGGAGCGTCGCGAAATCGAAGATCTCGAAGGAGTCATTCCACTGCCGGGCGCTCTCGAATTGTTGGCCAGCCTTCCCGCCGATCGGTGGACCATTGTTACTTCGTGTACGCGGCCTTTGGCGGAGGTTCGCATCAAGGCGGCGGGACTTCCGCTCCCCGAAGAGATGATTACCGCCAACGACATCACGCATGGCAAACCGCACCCCGAGCCGTTTCTGAAAGGCGCCGCTGTTCTCGGATTTCCCGCCGAGCAATGCGTTGTGTTCGAAGATGTGCCGGCCGGCATTCGGGCCGGCAAAGCCGCCGGCGCGAGAGTGATTGCCTTCACCACGACATTCCAGGAATCTGCTTTGCGGGAAGCAGGCGCGGATTTTATCCTGCGCAATTGCACCGATATTCGTGTCATGGATCGTAAACAAGACTTAGTACTGAATCTTTCCTAGGACGCGCGCAAAAAGCGCGCGTGAAAACGTGGTCTAACTTTGTGATAGCATGCCGCACTAGTGGCCTGTCGCAGTGAATTCGTTAGTGCGCAGCCGGCGGCTGGGGTCAGAGTATTTCCACTGGATCGGGTGAGCGTTGGCGGAGTAGGCGTTGATGTAACGACGGAGTTTGCGAGCCAGGTCCGGGACCGAGGTGAAAATGCCGCGGGCGATGACCTCGCGTTCGATCTTGGCGAACCAGATCTCGACTTGGTTAAGCCAAGAGGAATACGTAGGAGTGAAGTGAAGCTGCACGCGCGGATGCTGTTGCAGGAAGTCTCGAACGAGTTGGGTTTTGTGGGCAGAGAGGTTGTCGAGGATGATATGAATCTGCTGCCGGGGCGAGCACAACGCTACCACTTCTCCGAGGAAGGCAACGAAGTCACGGCTGGTGTGGCGGGCCGTGGTTCTTCCGTGCACGCGGCCGGTTTTGGTGTCCAGCGCGGCATACAGAGAAAGCGTTCCGTGCCGGTAGTACTCGAAGCCATGACGCTCGGCTCGCCCCGGCGAAAGCGGCAGAACGGGATCGAGCCGATCCAGGGCTTGGATGGCGGTTTTCTCGTCGACGCAGAACACGGCGGCATGCTGCGGCGGCCGCAGATACAGGCCGATAATGTCGGCCGCTTTGCTTTCGAACTCCGGATCGTCGCTGGCCAAGTAACGCTCCAGGCGATGGGGTTTCAGTCCCGCTTCTTTCCAGACGCGATGCACCGCGTCCTTGCTGACTCCCAGCGCGGTCGCCAGTTTGCGGCAACTCCAATGCGTGGCACCGTCGCTGGGTTTCTTGCGGGTGGCGGCCAGAATCCGGGCCCGCAAAGCGGGAGTCAGAACCCTGGCCTTCTGGCCGGGATGATAGGTGTCGAGCCCGTCGAGCCCGGATTCGAGGAAGCGCTGCTTCCAGCGGACGATCGTGGGAGCACTGGTCTGCAGCCTGCGCTTAATGGTGTTGAAGGAAGCTCCTTCTGCCAGCATCAAGATGAGCTTGGCGCGAAAGACGTAGCCAGCCGGCAGGGTACGCGATTGAGCGATGCTGCTGAGTTCCGAACGTTGGTTGCTGGTGAGGGACACTTCGCTGTCTGTCGCCATACCAACTTAGAAGCATAACAACTAGTAATGGTTACTTTGCGACAGTCCACTAGATCCAGCCCCGGGGAAAATCTCATCACATCAGGAGCTAATTATGAGAACGAAGGCGATCACCTTCCTCGCGAGTTTTCTTTTTCTAGCCAGCCTCAGCCCAGCCGCTCAAGACGCGCAACGCGACCAGCCTTCCGCCAAGTCCCAAGAGCGCATTACTCGAGAGGTTCGCCGCGAACTGCTGATGCTTCCCTATTTCGATGTGTTCGATTACATCGCCTACAAAGTCGACGGTGGCACGGTCACTCTTTTCGGGCAAGTAGTCCGGCCGTCTCTGAAATCTGACGCCCAGAATGTGGTGAAGCGCATCGAGGGGGTCGAAAAAGTTGACAACCAGATCGAAGTTCTTCCTCCATCTTCCATGGATGATCGCCTTCGCATCCGGCTATTCCGCGCGATCTACCAGTATCCTCCCCTGCAGAAGTACGAGCTCGGAGTGCAGAAGCCCATTCGCATCCTCGTCAAGAATGGCCGGGCAACTCTGGAGGGCGTTGTGGATAGCGAATCGGACAAAAATCTGGTAGGCGTCCGAGCCAACGGTGTTTCCGGGCTCTTCTCGGTGACCAACAATCTGCAAGTTGCGGAACCGCGCTGAGCTCGGCTCCGGTACCTCCTCTGCCGCGTATAATGCTTGCGAAAAACGATTTAGCCCGTGGGGGCCATTCGGAGGAATGCCATCATGAGTGTTCGCGCTATGAACCGCCGCACCTTTCTCGAAACCGCAACCACTGTCAGCGCAGCGACCCTGCTGAGCACCCGCCTCGGCTGGGCTGCCGGCGATCACAAGATCAACAAGGTGGGAGTACAGCTCTACACTGTGCGCGATCTCATGAAAGCGGACTTCGAGGGCACCATTGCGAAGGTCGCCCAGATTGGCTACAAGGAAATCGAGTTCGCCGGATACTTTGGCCGCACTGGACAGCAGGTGCGTGCGGTGCTCGACAAGAACGGGCTGGCAGGAGTTTCCACGCACGTTCAGTATGACGAACTCGATGAAAAGTTTCCCTCGGTCATCGAAACTTCAAAGACGATCGGCTTGGAATACATTGTCTGCCCGTGGATTCCGGAAGAGCTGCGCAAGTCTCCCGACATCTGGAAACAGGCCTCAGAGAAATTCAACAAATGCGGAGAGCAATCGAAGAAAGCCGGAATCCAGTTTGGCTACCACAATCACTGGTTCGAATTCCTTCTGGTCAATGGCAAACTTCCTTACGATGAGCTGCTCGCCGACTGCGACGCCAACCTGGTAAAGATGGAACTGGATCTTTGCTGGATTACGGTCGCCGGGGCTGACCCAATCAAATATTTCGAACGCTATCCGGGACGCTTCCCGCTGGTGCACGTGAAAGACATCAAGAAACTGCCTCCCATCTCGGCTGCCGGCGGCCAGAACTTTGGAGACTCGTTGAAGGATATGACCTCGGTGGGCGACGGGATTATCGATTGGAAAAAGATTTTTTCGTATTCCGACAAGGCGGGCATCAAGCACTACATTGTCGAGCACGACAAGCCCGCCGACCCGTTCGCCAGCATCACGGCCAGCTATAAGTATCTGCACAACCTGCGCTGGTGAAAGCGCACGTCTGAGACCGCGATGTTCGTACAACGACGAAGGTAACGGGCAACATGTCTGCTCTCGTGGCATCTTGATGGAGTGCCGACTGTAGAAAAGAAAGACTTCATTGACTGGGATGCAGGCCGCGAAGGCTACCAGCAGCCGCCCGTAGGTTATGCCGCGGGTGTGTCCGTGCAGAAGAGCCCGTCCAGCGTCGCGGCAGAGAATACTCTGGCAAAAATTCTCCTCGAGGAGCGCCTGGGGAGCTTAGTGGCTGCGGCAGGCACGATCTGGGCCGTCTACGTCGGCACTCACAACTACACGAATCTCTGGCGCCTGCAGATTAATCCGCCCGGTCCATTGGAGACTGCGGCTTTGGGGATCCTCATCTGGCTGCATGCCAAATGGCGCCGCTCTCTGAAAAGAGTTTGAGCGGGTTCAACGTTTTCGTTCCCGGCGCTATCGGAAATTTCTAGGCGAAGGGGTGTTCCAGCGACGGACTCTGCCGAGTGAATAGCTCCGCGCTGTTTTCCGTGATGTGCATATCGTCTTCCAAGCGGATGCCGAATTCACCTTGGATATAAATTCCCGGCTCGTTACTGGTCGTCATGCCGGCCTGTAACTTCGTGGAGTTCCCGAGGACCAGGTAAGGCCACTCGTGACCGTCCATCCCGAGACCGTGGCCGAGGCGGTGCGTAAAGTATTTGTAGCCCGGACCGTACCCGGCATCCGTAATTACCTTTCGCGCGGCATCGTCGATCGAACCGCATTCCGCTCCGGGATGCGCCGCAGCCAGGGCTGCCGACTGTGCCCGGTGCACGATATCGAACACGCTCTTCATTTTGTCGGAGGCTTTTCCTAACACGAACGTGCGCGTGATGTCCGACTGATATCCCTCCACCGTGCAGCCATCATCGATCATGATGATCGAGCCCTCCCGGATCACCTGCGGCGTGCTCGATCCGTGAGGTGAAGCCGAGTATTCTCCTACCATGACGCTGGCGTCGCCTGGGAAACCCATGCGATCGTAAGCTGCCGTGATCAGGTTCCGTACATCATGCTGAGTCATGCCTTCGCGCAAGGCCTGATACACGGCCGCATAAACCGCGATGGTTACCTGCGAGGCCAAGCGCATCAATGCGATTTCGTGAGGACTTTTGATCATGCGGCAGCCCGCCGTGACCGGAGTGGCGCTGGTGAGAACCGCTTGGGGAGCGGCTTTTGCGATGCCATCCACAAAGACGAACCGCACCGTTTCTTCGATCCCAATTTTCGCGGAAGCCAAGCCTCGGTCTTTTAGGAAGTGGGCGACGAGTTGATAGGGACTTTCATTTTCCTGCCAGACACGAACATCGGCCTTGGCGCCATCCGGCGCATTCAGAAGCTGCTCGCGGGCTCGTCCTTCTTCAAACGCCGGGCAAACGTAAAATGCAGCGCCTTTAGCCGGAAGGATCAAAGCAAACATGCGTTCGCCGCCCCACCACCGGATGCCCGTGAAGTAGCGCAATGACGTGCCTTCCATCACTACGATCGCATCCAGAGCATTCTCCTTCATCAGTCTGCGGGCGCGCTCCTGGCGCTGGCTGCGCTCTTCCGTCGTGATCGGCGCGGCCTCGCTCTTGCGCGACTTCAGTTGCGCAATCGAAGGGGGAAGGTGCGAAGGGGGAAGGGAGGACTCGTTGGTTGCCTGCGCCGCAGCCGGGCTCAACAGCGAGCGCGAAGCCACGGCCACTCCGGCACTGGCGCTGCCTATCTCTAGAAATCGTCGTCGCGAGATCATCGATTCTCCTGCCTCGAGGTAAAACCAACTCTTGAGGCGCGTCCTGCGGGGAATGGAATCTTACACTGACGGTTTCCAGCGAAGGATCGGCTTCCTGGCTGCTGCGGTCTCGTCAAGGCGGGAGACGCGCGTCGAGTGCGGCGCGTCGAGCACGGTTTGCGGATCTTCCTGCGCTTCCTCCGCAATCGACTTCATGGCCTCCACGAACAGATCCATCTCTTCTTTCGATTCGCTCTCGGTGGGCTCGATCATCAACGCGCCCGGCACGATCAGAGGGAACGCGGTCGTATAAGGATGGAATCCGTAATCGATCAGGCGCTTGGCAATGTCCATGGTGCGCACGCCGTTCTTGGCCTGCAGCTTATCGCTGAAAACGACTTCATGCATCGTAGGCGTGGAATAAGGCAGGTCGTACGTGCCTTCCAGGCCTTTGCGGATGTAGTTGGCGTTGAGCACAGCGTCTTCAGTGGTTTGACGAAGGCCGTCCGGTCCATTGGCCTGTATGTAGGCGAGGGCCCGCACGAACATGCCGAAGTTTCCGTAGAAAGCGCGAACCCGTCCCACCGAGTGCGGACGGTTGTAATCAAAAGCTAAAGTTCCGTCGGCATTCGTCGTTACAACGGGAGTCGGCAAGAAAGCTTCCAGCGCGCTCTTGATGGCCACCGGCCCCGATCCCGGGCCGCCGCCGCCATGCGGAGTGGAGAAAGTTTTGTGCAGGTTGAGGTGCATGACGTCGACGCCGAAATCGCCGGGACGCGCCTTGCCCACCAACGCGTTCATGTTGGCGCCATCCATGTAGAGCAGGCCGCCCTTGGTGTGCAGGATGTCGGCGATCTTGTGAATCTCCTGCTCGAACACGCCCAGCGTGTTGGGATTGGTCAGCATCAACGCAGCGACATCTTCGTTCATCTGCGCCGTCAGCGCCGCGGTGTCGACCATGCCGCGCGAATCCGATTTCAGATTTTCCACGGCGTAATTCACCATCGCCGCGGTCGCCGGATTCGTCCCGTGAGCGGAGTCGGGAATCAGAATCTTTTTCCGCGCATTGCCTTTGGACTGGTGATAGGCGCGAACTATGAGCAGTCCGGTCATCTCGCCGTGCGCGCCGGCCGCGGGTTGCAGCGTGATGGCATCCATGCCGGTAATTTCGATCAGGCATTCGCTCAGCGTCTTGATGATGCGCAGCGCGCCTTGAGAAATCTTTTCCGGCTGGTAAGGATGTCCGTTGGCAATTCCTTCGACGCGCGCGACCGCTTCGTTGACCCGCGGGTTGTACTTCATCGTGCACGAACCCAGCGGATACATGCCGAGATCAATGGCGTAGTTCCACGTGGACATGCGCGTGAAATGCCGGATGATTTCGATCTCACTCACTTCCGGCATGTTGCCGAGATCTTTGCGTTCCGATGCGCCCAGCGCTTTAGCGCTGTCGACCTCGGGCACGTCGAGCGGCGGTAGTTTCCACGCCGCTTTTCCAGCCGATGATTTCTCGAAGATCAGGCCTTCGTTCTGATTGACGTGCCGAGTCGCCTTGCGAGTCATGTGCTTCATAATTTGTTCAGTCCGAGGTCCATTATTTGGGATCCAAGCCCAAATGCTGTGCCAGAGCCCACGCATTGCGGGCACGTGCCGGTTCCGGAGCAGCGTTGGCACTTCGGTTCCGGCTCATTCAAATGCGGGTTGACACCCGTTCCATCGCATGCCGAACACTTTCCGCTTCCCTCGCAGAACCCACAGACATTCGACTCAGGGTCGATAAGGCTCATCGCGCTATCTCTTCCACTTCCTCTTTCGCGGAGCGCAGCGAGCGCTCGCTTTCGGCGACCAGTCCCACTGCGGTGTCGATCGCGCTGCGCGTGGTCAGTTCGGTGCAGCACCACAGAGCCGCATTCCCCAGTTCGGGATAGAACTTCTTCAGCGGCAAGCCGCCCACGATTTTGTGTCCCAGCAGACGGCCGTTGATCGCGTAAGGATCTTCGCTGGTCTGCACCACGAATTCGTTGAATCTAGGCGAAGTCTCAAACAGCACTTTGCCGTGCTTGGCAAACTGTCCGGCAGCATATGCGGTCTTGGCCAGATTCTGCTTGGCTAATTCTTTCAGGCCGACTTTGCCATAGACGGTCATAAAGATATTGACCATCAGCGCGACCAACGCCTGGTTGGTGCAGATGTTGGAGGTCGCCTTCTCTCGGCGGATGTGCTGCTCGCGAGTCGCCAGGGTGAGCACAAATCCGCGCTTGCCGTGTTTGTCGGTGGTTTGACCGACCAGGCGTCCGGGCATCTGACGAACATTCTTCTCGCGTGTCGCGATTACGCCGCAATACGGCCCGCCGAATCCGAGCGGAACGCCGAACGACTGCGCCTCCATAGCGATGATGTCCGCTTCCCGCGGCGGCTCTACAATGCCGAGCGAAACCGCCTCTGCAACCGAGACCACGAGCATCGCTCCGTGCCTGTGCGCGATCTCTGCTATCGCCGCAACGTCTTCAATGGTGCCGAAGAAATTTGGAGACTGTACCAGCACGCACGCGGTCTCCGCCGTGATGGCGCTTTCCAGTTCTCTCAAGTTCACCCGGCCATCGTTTCCATAGCCAGTCACCGCGAGCGGCATGCCCTGATGCGTCGCGTAGGTTGCCAGCACCTCGCGATACTCCGGATGCAGGCTACGCGCTACCACGACCGACCGGCGGCTCGTCAGCCGAACGGCCATCATCACCGCCTCCGCCGCAGCCGTGGAACCGTCGTACATGGAGGCATTGGCCACTTCCATGCCGGTCAGTTCGCAGATCATGGTCTGGAATTCGAAGATCGACTGCAGCGTGCCCTGTGAAATTTCGGCTTGATAAGGCGTGTAGGCAGTCAGAAATTCGCCGCGCGAGATCAGCGAATCGATGATCACGGGCCGGTAGTGAAAGTATGCGCCCGCGCCCAGAAAGCTGGTGTAGCCGTCGCCGTTCTCGCGCGAGCGCTGGCGGAAGAAGTCGACGATCTCGGATTCCGCCATCTGGCGCGGGATCTTGAGATCGCGATTCAGTCGATATTCGGCCGGGATGGGAGCGAACAAGTCATCAACCGAGCCGAGGCCCATGGCTTTGAGCATGGCCTCACGATCGGCGGGAGATTTGGGTAAGTAGCGCATAGAAATTTAATTAGATGTGCCTCGAGGTCATTCGGATCAGAGCGACTCGAACTTGGCTTGAATCCAGTTTGCAAAGCCTGCGCCACGAAGGACACGAAGTTGCACGAAGGAATGTCAGTGTCCGGCCTCTTCCGCCACAAACTTCTCGTAATCCGCGGCCGAGAGCAGGCCATCGAGCTCGCCGGGGTTCTTCAACGTCATCTTCACCATCCAGGCACCGTGCGCGTCGGAATTCACCTTCTCCGGTGCGGTCGCCAGATCGGCATTGACCTCGGTCACGGTACCGGAGACGGGCGCAAATAGGTCGGAAACCGCTTTGACCGACTCAACCGTGCCAAACGTCTTCCCGGCGGTGAGTTCCGCCCCCACCTTAGGAGTCTCGACGAACACGATGTCGCCCAGCGACTGCTGAGCGTAGTCGGTGATTCCCACTGTAGCGGAGTTCCCGTTCACCTGAATCCATTCGTGCTCTTTGGTGTATTTGCGATCTGTGGGGTAGGCCATGATTGTGTCTAGCTCCTGATCTTGTATCGCCGCCGTCCCGGCGGCTGTCGTGGCGGCGTCTCGCCGTCACCGGCGCGGGCGAGACGCCCTCGCGACAGCCAGCAGGGTGCCGGCGCTACGCCTTCGTCTTCGGGCGCTTGTAAAACGGCGTCGGAACCACCACAGCTCCCACGCCTTGCCCTCGAATCTCCACCTTCACTGCAGTTCCGACGGCCGCCAACTTCACCGGCACGTACGCCAGCGCGATGCTCTTCTTCAGGAAGGGCGCGGGAGATCCGCTAGTGACGTATCCAATCTCGCGGCCCGCCGGGTCCATCACTTTGTATCCATCGCGAGCGATGCCGCGCTCGGTCATCTCCAGGCCAACCAGGGTGCGCTTCACTCCCGCCGCTTTGGCTCTCTCCAGAGCCTCGCGGCCCACGAACCCCGGCTTCTCCATTTTGCAGAAACGGTCAAGGCCCGGCTCCCAGACATTAATCGTATCGGAAATCTCGTGGCCGTAGAGCGGGAGTTTCCCCTCGAGGCGTAAAGTGTTGCGGGCGCCCAAGCCGCAGGGGACAACGCCGAACTCCTTGCCCGCGGCGACGATCTCATTCCACACCCGGGCGCTGGTTTCTTCGTCGGCGGGAATGTAGATCTCGAACCCATCTTCGGCGGTATAGCCGGTGCGTCCCATGAGGATATTCGGAAGGCCGCAGAGTTTTCCGCGCGTTACCCAGTAGAACTTCACCTTGCTTAGATCTGCATCGGTCAACTTTTGAAGCAGATCGACGGCTTTCGGTCCCTGGATCGCGATCTGGGTGAAGTCGTCCGAAAGATTTTCGACTGCGCAATCGAACTGGCGGGTATTGTCGCGAACCCAGTTGAAATCTTTTTCGCGCGTTCCGGCATTGATGACCAGCAGATATTCGTCTTCGCCGAGGCGATGGACAATCACATCGTCGACAAACGTTCCCTCGGGATAAAGCAGGGCAGAGTATTGCGCCTGTCCAATTGCCAGCCGGGACGCGTCATTCATGGAAATATGCTGGACTGCGGCCAGCGCCTCGCGTCCGGCCAGGCGAATGTCGCCCATGTGGCTGACGTCGAAAATGCCCACACCGGTGCGGACGGCCATGTGCTCGTTGATGATGCCGCAGCCGATCGCTGCGGGATACTCCACAGGCATGTCCCAGCCATTGAACTCCACCATCTTCGCGCCCATCTGGCGGTGGACGGCGTTCAGAGCAGTTTTGCGGATGGTGGGCGCCTCAACCGAAGACAAAATCGACCTCAAGCATTGGGCAGTGGCTGGCTGCCGGACGATGGATGACTGATTACCCTACCACGCGGTTTTTCAGCGGGTCAAACCGGAAGAGCGTTAACCACAGAGGGCACAGAGGCCACAGGGGAAACTTAGGATTCTAGATCCCTCTGTGTTCTCTGTGACCTCTGTGGTGATTTCGGTTTTAGCGTCCGAACTGCACTGTCACCCGCGAGCCGGCGGCCACGTGTGTTCCGGCGGCTGGGGTCTGCTGGCGGGCAACGCCGCTGCCCACCGCGTCGAGCTGAAGGCCAAGATCCTGGGCGGACTCAACTGCTCCCCGGACGGTTTTGCCCACAAATGACGGCACTTCGATTCCTCCCTGTTCCACGTCCAGCACCACGGTGCCGCTGGCGGGCGTCGGCGGTGTGGTTTCGGAATCTGCCTTCGACGGCTGAGACTGACTCCTGGGCGCTGCGGGCTCGCTGGCTACGTGCTCTCGCATTGCCGCTTGGACTACAGTCGTTCCGCTGCCAGCAGTCGCGGGCGAAAACGCCCGCACCACATCTGTCGGCTTCGACGTATCGGACGCATCGCCATTGACCTCGGCTGTCTCCAGCGGCTCTCCGGGATGATCGGGAGTTCCTTCGTCCAGATCTTTATCTTTAATCTTGGCCCGCGCCAGCAGCAACTGGTGCTGCGGCGCCAGCGGCAAGTCGTGGGGCACATGCAAGTATTCGAGCACCTGCTGCGAGACGCGGCGGAACACAGGCGCCGAAACCTGCCCGCCCTGGTGCAGTCCAACCGCGGAATCGAGAATGACCGCAACTACGATCTGCGGATTGTTGACCGGAGCGAATCCGGCGAACGAGCCCACGTATTTCGTCTTCGAATACGCGCCGGTTGCGGGATCCACCTTCTGCGCGGTCCCCGTCTTTCCCGCCGATGAGTAGCCTTCCAAAATCGCCTTGCGTCCCGTGCCTTCGAGCACGACCTTCTGCATCATCGAGCGCATCTCGGCCGCGGTGAAAGAGGAGATCACACGATGCGAAGCGCCGGGATGAAATGCCACGGTCTGCGGAGCGCTCTGCGGCTGCGCGGTTCCGGCCACAATCCGAGGCGCGACCCACACGCCGTCATTGGCGAATGTCGAGACTAGTCCGGCCAACTGAAGCGGTGAAATGCCGATCTCCTGTCCCATGGAAATCGCTGCGATGGAAACTTTCGACCACCGGCTCGGAGGCTTGGTCAGCCCTCGCGTCTCGCCAGGAAGCTCAATCCCGGTCTGCTGCCCGAATCCGTACGCGCGAATGTATTTGTAGAAGCGGTCTTCGCCCAGCCGCAGCGCGATTTTGATCGATCCGACGTCGCTCGATTCCGCCAGCACGGCCCACACCGGCAGAATCCCGTGCGGCCTGGAGTCGCGGATGCGCATGCCGTTGTAGACGATTGATCCCATCTGGCAATCAAAGAGTTCATTCGGATTCGTGACTTTTTCTTCCAGGGCCGCCGAGATTGTCACCAACTTGAAAGTTGAGCCCGGCTCGTAGACATCGCTCACGGCGCGATTGGTCAGCGCGGCCGGCGTGATCTGCTTGCGCAGGTTGGGATTGAACGTCGGACGATTGGCCAGCGCCAGAATCTCGCCCGTATGCGGGTTCTCGACGATCACCGTGCCGGCAATCGCCTGCGTGTCATGGATCGCCTGGTCGAGTTCTTTCTCGGCAATATATTGAATGTTCTTGTCGATAGTCAGAACCAAGTTTTCGCCGGGATCGGGCTGCGTTTCAACGTCGGCGAACCACTGTTTGCGGGCATCGACCGAGATGAACATCTTGCCCGGGCGGCCGCGGAGTTCGTCGTCGAACTCGTGCTCGATGCCGCTCTGACCCGAATCTTCCATGCCCACGGATCCGAGAACCTGCGCCGCCAAATCGCGGGCAGGGTAGAAGCGCTTAGGCTCCTTCTGGAAATGAATGCCCTGCAGCTTCAGCGAATTGATGCGCTCGATGGTCTCGTCGTTGGCCTTGCGCGCCACCCAACAGAATGTCTTATGCGCGCGGCAATCGGCGAGCACGACGTTGTAGTCTTCGCCAGTAATGCGCGTGATCAGCGAAACGGCGGTGGGAAGATCTTTTACCTCGGACGGAACGGCGAAGGCGGAGTCGACCAGCACCGACATGGCCAACTCGTGCCCGGACCGGTCATAAATGACTCCACGCTTGGCGGCGAGCGGAATGGCCCGCTGCTGCTGGTGTCCCGCCTGTTTGACAAACCTGCCGTAGCTGAAAATCTGGAGATACACTAGGCGTCCGCAGATCGCGACGCACCACAACACGAAGATGGCGCCGAGGAGGTAGAGGCGGGAGCTCTTGCCGGGAGTGGAACCAGAGGCCATAGCTTAGACAAAATAACTGCTTAGACAAATTCGGCGGCCCACTGACAGACAGGCCGCCGCCGAGATCAGCCGAGTCATGCTCGGCGGACGGGCGAACGCGCCCGTCTCTACACAATCCTGATTACTGCCCCGCGATCACCATGACCGGAGCATTGCTCGCCATGACCGGAGCTTGAGCATCTGCCGGTGCAACGTCCATACGAATGACCTGTCCGGGCTCCGGCGGCACCAGGCCCATGCGTCGCGCCAGCACATCGATCCGCTCGGGATCGCGCAGGGAAGCGTCTTCCAGGCGCAGGGCGTGATTCATCTCCGTCAGGCTGGTCAGTTCGCGCTTCGCCGATTCGATCTGATAACCGTATTCGATGGCCTTGAAATGTTGCCAGGCATAGGTGAAGACAAATAAGAAGAGAAACGCCAGCGCTGTGCCAAACTGCTTCATCTCGCGGCTGCGCCGGGGATCCTCCACTTTGACCAGACGCGAATTGTCGATCGCCTTGGAGAAGTAGATCTCCGGTGTACCTGTCCAAAGCGAACGAGCCCGGACTGGAGCTCCGACTGCCGGAACCATGCCGCGAATTGACGCCGCCGCTGCCGCCATTATGCCGCCCCCATGTAAGCTCGATCGCCGTCTACTGCCGGAATCTGCATGGTGAAGATTTCATGCAGTTCCTGTTCCATGCGCTGCTGCTGCAGCATTTCGCCGACCCGATCCACCGTCTTCATCAAATCGCTGATCAAAGTTCCCGTATACATTCCCGCGACCTCAATTTGGATTCCTACCACGGAACCCGTAACGCCTCTGTCAGCTATCAGCCTTCAGCTCTTCTTGCTTCGCGGATCTTTGTCCGCTTGCTTCGAACCTGAACTCTAAGGCCCGGCACCGCCATGACAGCTAATGCCGGGAACTCCGGCAGGTTTTCCGGAGCTAAACTTTTTCCGCCGCCCGCAATTTCGCGCTGCGAGCCCGCGGGTTGCGATCGCTCTCTTCTTCAGTTGCCGTAACCGGCTTTTTGGTTAGCACACTGAAGTAACCCTGTTGACTCCCTTCGCGGAAGGCATCCTTTACGATGCGATCTTCCAGCGAATGAAAACTGATCAGCACCACGCGTCCCCCTGGCTTCAGGATCCCGGGCGCCGCTTCCAGCAGCGCCTTCAGATCCTCCAGTTCGCGGTTTACGAAGATTCGAAGAGCCTGAAAGGTTCGCGTCGCGGGATGAATTCTTCTCTCAGCCTGATTCATTGGCCGGGCCGCGGCTGATACGATCTCTGCAAGTTGTGCAGTAGTGCGTATCTGCCGCGACCGGCAAATGGCTCTGGCGATTCTCCGCGACCTCCTTTCCTCTCCGAATTCGTAAATCACATCGGCAAGCTGTCGCTCGTCGAGGTGGTTTACCACTTGTTCGGCGGTACGCTCCGACCGCGGGTCCATCCGCATGTCGAGCGGTCCATCCGCCTGAAAGCTAAAGCCGCGCGCCGCATCGTCCAACTGCAGGCTGCTCACTCCGATGTCAGCCAGGATTCCATCGATGGTCCCCGGTCGTTGGCCGTTGGCCAGCTCTGCAAATGACCGATGCAACAGAGTGATGGTCGGCCAGTCGGGTTCGCCAACGACTGTGCTTAGCTCGCCCTGAGCTGAGCGAAGGGACGAACCACCAACGACTAGCCTCTTGCGCGCGATTTCCAGCGCTGCCGGATCTTTATCGAGCCCAATCAAATGTCCCGGTGCGCCGAGGCGTTTTGCGATTTCGTAACTGTGCCCGCCAAGGCCCACCGTTGCGTCGATATAGATCCCGCCACGCCGCACGGCTAAAAAGTCGATCGCTTCTTTTAAAAGAACCGGAACATGGCTCGCTCTCCCACCACCATGCCCAACCCCCCGAGGGGTGTCTGTTGATCCCTCGCCCACTAGATGCCCAATTCGTCGAGCGTCTTCTCATCCTCAGGCGTAAACTTTTCTTCTAAAATCTCTCGCTTGAACAGTTCCAGGTTCCTGACCACCAGGTACGTCAAGTTCCCCAGAACCGCTACCTCGCCCTTGATCTGCCCGGCTTCCCGCAGCAACTGCGGCAGCAACAGCCGGCCTTGCCCATCCATTTCGACCTGCTGCCCGTAGTAGTTCGTCCGGTCCAGAAATTTTTTCTTCGTGGGATTGAAATTGGAGAGCCCGGCCAGCTTCTGCTCGATCCGCTCCCATTCCTCGAAGGGATACACTTGAGCAACCTTCCCATCGAGACTTGTGATGTAGAATTGCTCCCCGTATTTCTCGTCGATCACCCGCTTGAACTCGGCCGGGACCTTGAGCCGTCCTTTTTCGTCGACCCGGGTTGGATGATTGCCGCGAAACATGAATAAGGCCCCTACGGAGGCCAGTTCCCTTTATCGGGGCTCTCTTTCGTGCTACTACGACTGCAACCACGGAGGTAAAAGCGGCGCAAAGTTCGGTTAAACTCGGGCGATTCGGGCTGTTTGTCGTGCTGCTGGGTCGGATTTCCACCGGCTCCTCGATTTCAGCTCCTGCTTCCCACGAACCTAACTGCTCTCACCACTTTCTACCACTTTGTACCACATCTTAGCTGTAAGTCGTTTATTGTCAAGAAGAAACTTGAGGGTGCGGCACACCCCAGTGTGCTGATTTGGGAAAGCACGAAGTCTTGTGGTTTACCGAGTCGACGACCACAAGCAATTGCGTTTAGGCTCTTGGTTCTTTCGCTATTGTTTCGCTACGATTTTTCTTGATCTCCGCCATGGGTCTGTATTTTCTTGTGGAAATCTCGTTTTGCCGTCGGCGCGAGGAGCTTTGCTCCCTTCCAATTGGGTGTACACTTCCGCGGATATCGCGCCGCGCCTGTTCTGAAACACATCTTTGAGGAGGTGTTCCGTGGCATTCAACAGAGGAAGGATCTGGTTGGGCGGTTTGGCGGGGGGCGTGGTCTGGAACGCCTGGAGTTTCTTCATCTACCACTACATTACCGGCCCGCGCTACGCCATAGCGACGAACGCCGACTTGTTCTTGAAAACGCCACGCTATCCGTACTTCATCGCGGAGTGGACCGTTCTGTTGTTCATCCTTGCGATTGCGGTCGCGCATCTTTATGCCTGGGCGCGTCAGGGGCTCGGACCAGGTCCGGGAACGGCACTCAAGATCGGCTTTCTGGCTGGCTTCTTCGCCGGCTTCCCGGGAAACTTCGCGCAGGCGATGTGGTCCCCGGTGGGCCGCGGGCTACCTTTTGGCTGGATGGTCGAGATGTGGCTGGGTGCCATCCTGGCCGCGCTGGTCGCGGGCTATCTCTATAAAGAATAGTCGGTCAGAAAATGAAAACCACAGGGGACACGAAGGACGCAGAGGAAATCTAAATCTGGATCATCTAGTTCGATCACGAAATCGCCGTTCCTAACCAGATCTATTTCTTCAGTGTCCTCTATCGTCTCCTGTGGTTTTATTTCGTTACTTCGAAGGCTCGACGTACACCGCCGTTCCGTACGCCAATACTTCCGTGACGCCCTGCATCACTTCGGTGGCGTCATAGCGCGCTCCCACCACCGCGTTGGCGCCAAATTCGGCCGCGTGCATCAGCATCAGGTCGAAAGCTTCCTGCCGCGTCTTTTCGCACAGATTGGTCAGCAGAGTAATGTTGCCGCCGATGAGCGTCTGCAGCCCTGCTCCGATCGTCCCAAAGATCGACCGCGACCGGACCACGATCCCGCGTACCACTCCCAGCGTGCGCGTCACCCGAAAGCCGTCGAGTTCAAACTGCGTGGTCACCATGTTGTGAGCGACCATCCTGCCAGTGCTGTAGCCAGTTGCCATGCGGTCAGTCCTTTCGGGATGCCAGCGGAACGCTAACTATAGCGCGACAAGACAGTCACGGCGAGTTGTTCGAATTATTCGTCGACAAGAAATCCGAAACCACCCAGGGCACGAAGGATCTCGAAGGCCCACTGACTGATTGCTTACTTCCGGCTTTTCCTTCGTGTACCTTAGTGTCCTTCGTGGTAAAGACTTTGAACTGATCCAGCGGAATCATTCCAGTTCAGCGGTAATGAGCAACAGGCGCTGAAAATCTCTCCGGGTCTTTATCGAGGCGCAACGAGCGCCGACGCACTTCAGCCGCACTAGCAGGAATGATGCAGTCTGGTCTAACCCACTCGACTGGGTCCTAACTCTTCCTGGAAGTCACCGCAAAAAATGCGGCTGCCTCCTGCTCCACATTCCTGCTGCCACAATGCGGGCACTTGGGAGTTTCCTTGTCGTGCTCGTTCAGGCTGAGAATGGTTTCGAAGGGCCTATGACAATCGAGGCAAACATAATCGTAGACGGGCATGAGAACCTCCCGCGGGAAATCCGTTGAAAGAATTGTACGCTCACCGCAAAGTGTTGATTGCCGATTTTTGATTGTGGACGAAGAAGCAGTCTCCGGGGCAAAAACCAACAATCAACAATTTCGCAGCAGTTTATTTCGCGCTGATGTCGACCGCGGCCCGGGTCGTCTCCCACTCCATCTGCAGAGTGCACCCGTGTCCGGATTTTTCGTAGTTGATCGTGAAGTTCTCCACGGGCGAAGGCAGCTTCGATACTTTCATATCGATCCGCGCCAGTTCGTCGCTCTCATACTTGTAAGGAATGCCCCATTCTCCGGTTTTCTTGTTGATGATGAGCGTCCACTTGTCCGCGCCCGGAACGGTAAACAGCGTGTAGCTGCCGGCGGGCACGGCCTTGCCGCCCACCACGACTTCGCTGCTGGTCACGAAAGTTGTCGCTTCATTGGCACCCGTCCGCCACACTTTTCCATAAGGAACGAGGTCGCCAAAAATCTTGCGTCCCTTCATGCGTGGGCTGGAGTAGTCGGTCTTGATGGTTTTACCTCCACCGAGATCGCAGGTCGCGGACGCCGCCGGACTGGGCCGACTCTTGCCGCCGCCCATCTGGGCGAAGCACATCGTAGTCGCGAATACGAGCAGAGAGAGCAGGGCGATTTTCTTTTGCATGAATTCTCCTTTTGGAAGCTGAAGCTGGCTCCAAGAATACTTGGACGGATAAGACTGCATTCTGTCAGCCGCCTATTATGCTCCTGCCAATCGCACAGTTACAATCGAGGCATGCCCGTATTCGATGAGAAGCAGGAAGAACTGGAGCATTACGAAACCATGATGGGCGTGTCCCGCGGCCGGCTCGCGGTCACCATGGACACTATCACCGACGCCATGGCCCTGGTCGGCCAGCACGGCGTTTATTGCCAGAGCCAGCGCTGGCCCGGCAAGCCAGTCATGGACATTCAGATCATCATGAAGAACCTGACCGACGCGAAAGAATTGATCCAGAGCGTGATGGAAGAACTGAAGAAGCCTGCCTGATCCTCTGTGTTCCCCCGTGTCCTCCCTGGTTAAGGCTTTACCGTTACCATCACGACGCCGTGCGAAGCGACTCGTGCCGAGAATTTCCCGCTAAATTTTCCCAGGTCCTTGTGCTGCCAGAGATCGCGAACGCTGGCAGGGATGTTGCGGGTATAACCAAGTTCTTCCCACCAAACCGCAACCTCCTGCTCGCCCGCGCCGCGGTTGAGCAAGACGACAGCTCTGCTTCCGTCCTGTAATTGCTTAGCCCAGACTTCCGTGTCGCCGTGCTGCGCGACACGTTCGCCCTGCCGTCCGAGCGGATCCTGATCGATGGCAATCACTTCTTTGTTGGTAAGGATGTCGTGAATCTCTGGCCGCATGCTGCGCAAATCATTGCCTGCAATGAGCGGCGCGGCCAGAATCGCCCACAGGCTGAAGTGCGACCTGTACTCCGTGTCGCTCATGCCTCCATTTCCGACTTCCAGCATGTCCGGATCATTCCAATGACCGGGGCCCGCGTAGGATTGCAAGCCCGCTTCCTGATCGATGATGGCAAGCACGCCGTTAGAACAACAGCTACCGTCCGGCCATTTCTCCTGGCCCCCCCAGCGATCGTTGATGTCTCCCGTCGTGCGCCAGAGATTGCCGCCGACCTCCTTGCCCCAGAGCCACGGTTTGGCCGTGCCCCACTCGCAAATGCTGAGCACGATGGGCCGGCCTGAAGCATCGAGCGCGGCACGCATGTTCGCGTAAGATGCCTTCGCGTCCTGCGTCGTCGCGTTGCACCAGTCGTACTTCAGATAATCGACGCCCCAGGAGGCGTACTGCAGCGCATCCTGATATTCATGTCCGAGGCCGCCGGGACGGCCGGCGCAGGTTTTCGTTCCCGCATCAGAGTAGACTCCGAACTTCAGTCCCAGCGAGTGAATGTAGTCGCCGACCGCCTTCATTCCGTGCGGAAAGCGCTGCGGGTCGGCGACGATGTTGCCATTCGCGTCGCGGCTGACCTGCCAGCAGTCGTCGATGTTGACATACACGTATCCGGCATCTTTCATGCCCGACTTTCCGACAGCCTCGGCCATCCCCTTGATCATGTCTTCGCTGACATTGCAGCCAAACTTGTTCCATGAGTTCCATCCCATCGGTGGCGTGAGCGCGAGGTTGGCAGAAGGAGATGTATGTTCTTGCGCAAAGATGGGGATGGATAGTAGGACGCAAACAAACAAGACCGCAAGCACCCGGTTCGTTTTCATGCAGATGTTGTATCAGAGAATCACGCCAGCGTGTACTTCCCCCGCTCAATCATCTTCTGCGCGATTTGCTGGCGCAATTCAACCGTATTGAACGGTTCGTACTTCGCCAGGCGCCTCAAAATCGCCAGTTGCGTGCGCAGCATGTCGCCATCGGCAACGGCTGCAATTACCTTCCGCGCCGCCGACTCGACTTTTTCCATGGCCTGCGCCAGGTACACACGCGTCATGGCAAGCGGCAATGCAGCGCCCGCGTCTCCCTTGCTGGCCACAATCTTCTGCGCGCGCAATACCGCCGATTCCATCGCGTAGGTCTCAATCGTCATGTCGGCGATCGCGCCCATGATCTCCTGCTGATCCTGAATCGCCTGCATGTATTTCTGCGTGGCCGCTCCCGCGGCAAATAGTCCCAGTTTCTTCGCCTGGCCGACGACTTTGCGCTCTTCGGTCAACGAGCCGTCCATATCTTCTGAGGCCGATGGACCCGAAAGCACTTCGTCCATGAGCTTTTTGATCGCGGGCATAAGCGGCAGTTGTCCCGTCATCGCGCGCTTTAGCAGGAATCCGGTGATGATCAGCCGGTTGATTTCATTCGTGCCCTCGAAGATGCGATTGATACGCGCATCCCGATAAGCCCGCTCCGCCGGATACTCCTCGACGAATCCGTAGCCGGCATAAATCTGCAGAGACTCGTCGACAATGTAGTCGATCATCTCCGATCCCCACACCTTGATGATCGAGCACTCAACGGCATACTCCTCGATGGCCTTCAGCGCCTGCTTGCCCGCGTCTGCCGCGGATTTATCCACCTCGCTCAGCGCCGAATCCATCATGGCCACAGTGCGATACACCAGCGACTCGCCCACATAAAGCAGGGTTGCCATGTTGGCGATCTTCTCCCGCACCAGCCCAAAGTCGGCAATAACTTTGTTGAACGCCTTGCGCTGCTTGGCGTATCCAATGGCGTTTTCGATCGAAACACGCCCTCCGCCAACGCACATCGCGCCCAGCTTGAAGCGGCCGACATTCAAAATGTTGAAGGCAATCAGATGTCCTTTTCCGATCTCGCCCAGCAGATTCTCGACCGGGACCTTGCAATCATTCAGAATGATGGGACAGGTCGACGATCCTCGAATGCCCATCTTGTGTTCTTCGGCGCCAATAGAGAATCCCGGGAAATCTTTCTCCACCAGAAATGCCGAAAACTTTTCGCCATCGATCTTGGCGAAAACCGTAAACAGATCGGCGAAGCCGGCATTGGTGATCCACATCTTTTCGCCATTGAGGACATAATGCGATCCATCGGCCGACAGCGCCGCTCGCGTGCGGCAGTTCATCGCATCCGACCCCGAAGTCGATTCTGACAGGGCATACGCCCCGACAATTTCCCCCGAAGCCAGCCGCGGCAGATACTTTTTCTTCTGCTCTTCGGTGCCGAAGTAAACTATCGGCAAGGTGCCAATGCCGGTGTGTCCGCCCCAGGTGGTGGCGAAGCCGGCATACTTGGCGATGTGATCGGCAATCACCGCGGCTGTGACCTTATCCATTTCCAGTCCGCCATAAGCTTCGGGGATCTCTACCGAACTCAACCCCAGTTCTCCCGCCTTCTTCAGCAGGCTGCGCGTGACCGAAAAATCTTTGTGCTCGATCTTTTCGATGTTGGGCACGATCTCGTTCATGGCGAACTCTTCCGCCGTCTGCCCGATCAGTTGATGCTGTTCGCTGAAGTCTTCCGGTGTGAAGATCTCCTCCGGTTGCCGGGTCTCCAGAAGAAAGCTGCCGCCCGCAATTTTGCCCTTCGGAACTGTCGTGATCGTCGCCATGTTATCCCTCAAGAAAAAGAAGCCGCCAACCGCGAGGCTAGCGGAATACATCGCAATTCTAATGCCTGGAACGAAAAGAAGGATAGTTGCAGAATGGCCTTGGTTTCCTTAGTGGAACTTAGTGTCCTTAGTGGTTAAGGGTTTTGGGTTCCGCGCCAGCCATTCCCATTCACAAACCGCCGGATGCCGTCCTTGAGATGAACGACATTGAAGTTGATCAGCAAGCCGATCGACCTCCCGCTTAGCTTGAGGTAGGAGATGACCTGGGCTTGATGAATGGGACAAATTGCCTCCACCGACTTGATTTCGACGATGACAAGGTCTTCGACCAGCAAATCCATCCGGTAACCAAGTTCGAGCTTTACCCCGCGATATACAACGGGCAGTCCAATCTGAGCCGCAGATCGAACCCCCACCTGGAGTAGTTCGTGCTGCAAGCATGCCTGGTAAGTACTCTCAAGCAAACCGAGGCCCAACTCCGAATGGACTCTCATCGCTGCGGTGATGATTGCGTGACTGACTTCCTGTGCGCTGAAACGGTGAAGTATCGCTGTCGCCATACTGCTTCCAGGCGTACAAGAGTTGCACCTAGAAAGTCCAGTACATCCGTCACAGTTCCGCGAAGATTAAATGTTAAGCAACCCAAAACGGGAAACCACCAAGGACACGAAGTTACACGAAGGACCCCAACTTAGGTTTCCTTCCTGAACCTTCGTGTCCTTAGTGGTTAAGGGTTTTAGAGTTTAGAGATTCTCGAAGATTCCTGCCGCGCCCATGCCTCCACCCACGCACATGGTGACCATGCCGTAGTGCGAATTGCGCCGCTTCATCTCTCGGATCACGGTCGCGGTCAGCTTAGCTCCCGTGCATCCCAGCGGATGCCCCAGCGCGATCGCGCCCCCATTCGGATTGACCTTTTCCGGATCAAGCTCCGCCAATTTGATCACCGCCAGCGACTGTGCCGCGAACGCCTCGTTCAACTCGATCACGTCGATGTCCGACAGCCTCAATCCGGCCATCTTCAACGCCTTCGGTATGGCGAACACGGGGCCCACTCCCATCTCTTCCGGCTTGTATCCCGCGGTCGCAAACGCAACATAGCGAGCCAGCGGCCGGATGCCGAGGGCCTTGGCCCGCTCCGCCGACATCACCACGGCGGCCGCCGCGCCGTCCGACATCTGCGATGAATTCCCCGCCGTCACTGTACCCTTCAAGTGGAAGGCCGGCTTCAAATTATGCAGCGCTTCGAGCGAAGTGTCGGCGCGCGGGCCTTCGTCCACCTTAAACACGATCTCCTGCCGCTTCGGCTTCGAACCATTGGGCACGCTGAAACTCACCGGTACAGGCACGATTTCGTCGTCAAACTTTCCCGTCTGGATCGCCGCCAGCGCCTTCTGATGGCTGCGCAACGAGAATTCGTCGGCCGCCTCGCGCGTGATGCCGGCATGCTGCGCGACTCGTTCAGCCGTTAGTCCCATCGAAAGATAAGCGTCAGGATAATGATCGACGAGCCACGGGTTCGGCGAAATCTTGTGCCCGCCCATCGGAATCATCGTCATCGATTCCGTGCCTCCGGCGACGATCAGCTCGGCGCCGCCGCTCATAATCCGCTCGGCCGCCATAGCAATCGCCTGCAATCCCGACGAGCAGAAGCGGTTGATGGTCAGCGCCGAGACTTCGACCGGCAGCCCCGCGCGCAGCGAAGCGATCCGCGCCACGTTCATGCCTTGTTCGGCCTCAGGCATGGCGCAGCCCAGAATCACGTCCTCAATCTCTTTGGCGTCAATTTGCGGCACACGATCCAGTGCGCCCTTGATGGCGATCGCGGCCAACTCATCGGGACGCGTCGCCCGCAACGTCCCTTTGTAGGCGCGTCCCACCGGCGTACGTACAGAAGAAGCGATGATCACTTCACGCATATGATTTCCTCCCGAGCGAAAAGCTGTATCAGAAATGCGGTTTGGGAAGGGCACGACTCTTAGTCGTGCCGCTGAAGCGCACCAAAGACTTCGGCTTCAGCCCCTGAGGAAAACCTCGATTTTAATTGCCCTGCATCATTCTTTTCTGCCAACTTCACATCACTTCGCCGGCGCGAAAAAGTAATAATCTGCGGTGTAACTGCTCTTGGTTTCAGCGTCTTTGTGCGACGCGTCACAAGCATCGTTGCCGGGTTGGCCGCCGTGCGTATGGACGCGCTGGATAGTTGTTACCTTCGCCAGTTCACCCTTTCCCGAGTTGGATACGACGTTCACCAATAACCAGGGAACCGACTCCGGATCGAGCGAGTCGACTTTCGCGACCGCCTTGCCAGTGACTTCGCTGCCGTCTTTCAGTTTCCACGTCGGCAACTTGGAGGTCGGATCCGCGAGATGCTGGCCGATCACTTTATCTTTGCGATCTTTCAGTTCCGCTTCAGGACCCTTCAACGTCCAGGCGAACTTGCCGTCCGCCCCAGCTTGGCAGGTATAAACCTGCGATCCCTTGGCATGCACGAACAGCACCGGCTCCAATCCAGCCGGCACGGCAATGGCGTCTGGCACGTCGGGCGCGGATTCCTGCGCGGGAGGCTCGTTCTGTTGTTGGGATTGCGCGTCGGATAAGAGACCGAGTGGAACGAGCACCAGACCGATGGCCACAACAACTGCCCGCAAAGGTCTTCGCATGATGCGATTGTAGCGCAGAAGGGAACGCGGGGCGTCGCTCGCAACGGTTGGATTCTAGGAAGCGGGACATTTATGTTCTCGAAACGGAGTTTTGCCGATTGACTTTACGTACCCGTTAGCAGCAGCGAAGAGGGTTGATTCCAACTGCGGACGGAATCGAAGTGCCGACGGCCTCACCTTCGGATTGCCAACTGCAGCAGAACCGCACCTTCGACAGAAGCAATATCTGCACGCGACAAGCTTCCCAGTTTGCTTTTCAGCCTTTGTTTCGAAGCGGTCATGATCTGATCGGCCATCGCTTTGCGCTGCCCACCATTGAGAGTGATGAGCGCTTCTCCCGGATAGACTTTTGCGATTTGACTGGAAATCGGAACGACAATCACGCGGTTGAGTGCGGCATTCGCAGAATCGTTGCTGATGACCATTGCTGGGCGCGTTTTCTGGATTTCGCCGCCGACGGAAGGATCAAACGAAACCCACCAAACTTCACCTCGGCGCGGATGCATCACCAATCAGTCCCTCGCTCCACTCTTCGGCCTCGCGTTCGCGCTCCGAATCATTGGCCATTTCGCGATATTTGGCGACCAGGCTGTTTGGTGATCTCTCTGCAGCCTCTCGTGCTGCCTGCTCGACACTGGCTGCGGCATACCCTCCTACGACAAACCACGTCGGCTGCCGCCGCGACATCGGATTGCCCAAGGGCCGTTCCGAGTTGCCGTTCCAGCGAATCGCCACGACCGGTTCCTCGTCCCAAATAATCCGTGCCACGCTCATGCCATCCTCGCCGGGGTCATGTATCACTTCGAGGATGCCGCCAACCCGCTTTCTGGGAGACAGTACCTCCTCAGGCGCTATGTAGGACATATAACAAATCCTCCATTGAAAAATGATAACTAAGTCTTAAGCTAATGTAAATAGCTATAGCATGTAGCTACCGGCACCAGCTATGTGCCGATATTAAGCCTTTTAGCATCAGTTTCTTAGCGTCTTCCCCGTCTTCAGCGTGTACTGAATTCTTTCCTGCGTCTTCTTCTCTCCGCAGAGCGATTTGAATCCTTCGCGCTCCAGATCGAGAATGTACTGCTCGCTCACCGGCGTGCCCGGAGTGACGTTGCCGCCACACAGCACTTCCGCGATCTTCCCGCCCAACTTCACTTCGTAATCGGTGATGAAGTCGCCTTGCCGCATCATGTGAACTCCCATCTTGAGCGTGGCCAGCAGGCTTTCCCCGGGTGCGGGAATGTCGGTGCGCGGCAGCGGCGGTTCGTATGCCGCCCGCGCCAACTCTAACGCCCGCACTTTGGCATCGGAAAGCACGCGTTCACGGTTCATCGTGATACGGTCAGAATCGGATAAGAATCCGAGCCCTCGCGCTTCATGAGCCGAGGTCGCGACTTTGGCCGTCGCGATCGCTTCGAAGGCCTTTTTCATTGTCTCCAACATTTCGACCGAGCCCGCCAGTGCGTCGCCCGACGATTTTCCGTGCGATGCTGCCGCGCCGTCGACCGCGCGCAGCAACATTTCTTTGCAGCCTCCTCCGCCCGGCAACAGTCCGACTCCCACCTCCACCAGCCCGGTATAAAGCTCGGCATGCGGCTGGCGCGCCGCGGCATGCAGAGAAATCTCCGTGCCTCCCCCCAGGCATAGCCCGAACGGCGCCGAGACCACCGGCTTGGGAGAGAACTTGATCGCCTGCGTCATCCCCTGGAACTGGCGGATCGCGAGATCCACGTCGTCCCACTCTTCTTCCTGAACGCTCATTAGCAACAGCATGAGGTTGGCGCCCACGGAAAAATTCGCCGCATCGTTGGTGATCACAAACGCGTCGAAATTGTCGCCCGGGCCGCCCGGCTTCAGCGATTGCGTAATCAGGCTGATGATATCGGCTCCCAGCGAATTCATTTTGCTGTGGAACTCGATGCAGGCGACTCCATCGCCCAGATCCACCAGCGACGCTCCGGAATTCTTTTTCACGACCCCGTTGGATTTCTTCGCGACCGTCACCGACCACACTCCGTCGGGAACATGCACGGGCTCGGGACTTGTTTTTCCGAGGTCAAAATATTTGCGCCCCGAGGCGGTCTTGGCATCGTCGGCGTACCAGGATTTCTGTCCCGAAGCCAGCAGCTTTTCCACATTCGTCGCCACCGGCTTGCCTTCTTTTTTCATGCGCGCGACAGTCGCTTCCACTCCGGCAGCGTCCCACAGTTCAAACGGCCCGAGCTCCCAGTTGAAGCCGAGGTGCATGGCGCGATCGATCTCCACGATGGAGTCGGAAATTTCCGGCACGCGGTTCGCGGAATAATTCCAAAGATCGGAGAGCGCCGACCACAGAAACGCTCCTGCCTTGTCGCCCTTCTGCGGACCGCTCCCATCCAGGCCCAGCAGCATGCGCACGCGCGCGCCCGTGTCATCGACGTTCTTGGCCATGTCGAGCGCGGCAAACTTTGGCTTCTGCCGCGGATGGTATTCCAGCGTCTTCCAGTCGAGCGCGAGACGTTCGTCTTCTTTGCCGTCGCTCGATTTCCGTTTCTTATAAAAGCCGCCCTTGGTTTTGTCGCCCAGCCATTTCTTCTGCAACATCTGTCCGAAGAATTCCGGCAAATGCAGATCGCTGCGCTCATCATGAACATTGGCCGTCATGTTGCCGACCACGTGTCCGAGAATATCGAGCCCCACCAGATCGATGGTGCGGAAGGTCGCCGATTTCGGCCAACCCACCGCCTGTCCCGTGAGCGCGTCGACTTCTTCAATGGTCAGGCCCATGTCTTGCATCAACCGCATGACGTTCAACACCGAGAACGTGCCAATCCGATTTGCGATGAAGTTGGGAGTGTCCTTCGCGATGACCACGCCCTTGCCCAGGCGCACGTCGCAAAAGCGCAAGACCGCATCGATCGCGGCATGGTCCGCCTCAGGAGTCGGAATAATTTCCAGCAGCCGCATATAGCGCGGCGGGTTAAAAAAATGAGTTCCAAACCAGGCCTTGCGGAAATCGTCGGAGAATCCTTCCGCAATTTTACCCACCGGCAAGCCGCTGGTATTGGTCGTGATCAGCGTTCCGGGTTTGCGGATGGCCTCTACTTTCCGCAGCAGCATCCGTTTGATCTCCAGATTTTCGACCACCGCCTCGATGATCCAGTCGACGTCGGCGAGTTTTTTCAGGTCGTCTTCGAAATTTCCGATGGTGACCAGCCGCGCCAGGGATGGATCCATGAATGCCGCAGGTTTGGATTTCTTAGCGGCGTCCAGCCCCGCGGCCGCGATTTTGTTTCGCGCCGGAGCATCGGCGTCGGGAGGAATGATATCGAACAAATAGCTGGGAACTCCGGCGTTGGCAAAATGCGCCGCAATGCGCGCGCCCATCGTTCCCGCACCCAGTACTGCCACTTTATTAATGCGCTTCATGTTTGCGCCCTCAAGAGAATCCGGTGAACGTTATTTAGGAAGAAGGAGGTTGGATTTGAGAGTTGTGCTTTCCTGAACTGCCAATGGTAATCGCTTTGAAGGGAATTTTTCTACAAGTCTGCCTGCAACTCCTGCCGGGTAGAGATGTACTCCATCGCCTGCCGCGCCATCTGCTTCTCGCCCCGGTACGCCAGCAGTTTGGGCGCATCCTCCAGCCGCAGCCATTTTGCGCATGCTACCTCGATGCGCATCGCCTCCGAAACATCGTCGATGCGTCCTGACTCATACCGCAACAGATAGAAACTGACGATCTTGAAAACGCGCTCGCCATCTCCCCAGGAACGTACGTACACGTATTTAATGTCGGCCAGCTTGGTGATTGGAACCGCGGTGATGCCGGTTTCTTCGCGCACCTCGCGCAACGCCGCCTCGAGCGGCTTTTCCCCCGCATCGACCAGCCCTTTCGGCAAGCACAAAACCGGCTTATTCTTGGGGCGGCCAGCGCGCTTGCGAGCGTCCGGCGCCGCTTCCGGCCCTGTCGGCAGTTCAATGGCCGCCATCCACCACTCCCCATCCTTGTGGCGGACGACCACCCCTCCGGCTGAGATTTCCCGCACCATACTGTCCGCAACTTAGCAGGAATACAGGAATTTCGTCACCTGCCTCCTGTCTCGGCAGTAACTGTTACCGTCGCCTGGCTGATAGCACGAACGTGCTCTGCAGCCTCCTTCTCGATTGTGGCATCTTACTATTCAAGTAGTGCTTGCTATTCAAGTAGCGCCTGTTGCGGCCGTCTGGGGGCCGCGAAGTGGGGTTGGCCGTGAAGCATCTGGGGAAGATCATTCGGACCGTGCAAGCTATCGGCCGGGAGCTTTCCCGCAAGCCTGCCCCTGAGTTTCCCGCTCGTCTTCCCGCCATTGGAGTTGCTTTGGGTGGCGGCTTTGCCCGCGGCATTGCCCACATCGGAGTCCTGAAAGTTCTCGAGCAGGAAAATATTCCCGTGCGCGTGGTTACCGGCACCAGCGTGGGCGCGCTCATCGGAGCCTGTTATTGCAGCGGCCTTTCCATCGCCGAAATGGAAGAGGTCGCTCGCAACACCCGCTTTACCACCTTCGCCCGCTGGACGCTTTCCCGATGTGGTTTCGCTTCGAGCGACCGCATGATCTCGTTTCTGACGCGCACCTTGAAGTGCAGGACCTTTGAAGATCTCCGCATCCCGCTCGGCGTGGCGGCCACGGATTTCAATACCGGGGAGGGCGTTGTATTTCATTCCGGCTCGATCATCGATCCGGTTCGCGCCAGTTGCTCCTATCCTGGTATGTTCCTGCCGGTGGAAATTCGCGGGCGCTATCTCGTCGACGGTATGTTGTCGCACCCCGTGCCCACTCGCCCGCTGCGCGACATGGGAGCCGACCGCGTGCTGGCCGTGCACCTGAAAGGCACATGGGCTACCGGGGGCGCGCCGCGCCATCTCTTCAACGTCATCGGGCAATCGTTCGCGATTGCCCAGGATGCGATGTCGAGTCTGTGGCGGGGAGCAGCAGACCTGGTCATCGAACCCAACGTCGCCGGATTCGCTTACGACGACTTCAAGCGTGCTGATGATTTAATTCACGCCGGCGAGGCCGCCATGCGCGCCGCCCTGCCCGATGTGCGTAAATGGATGGAGCCCTCGGCCCAAGCTGCCGCAGCCGCGAAGCCCACTCCCACGGCGCCACAAGCAGCGCCTATGCCCGCGGATTAGCGCCCGTCTCTCGCGCATCCCACAGCACAAGACCTCCAAGAGGGGTCATCCCGAAGTCCCGCGTTTTCACCAGCGGGACAAGGGATCTCCGTGGGCATACAACTGGCGAAGTTCAAATTGACCCACTAAGCCTCTGCGGGGTTCGGCTTGACAAACCACCGCAGAAGGTTCATTCTAAAAACTAGTCAGACTAGTCATACTTTGCGAGGAATCATGGCAGTGCAAAGCAGAAACCCAGTGCCCGCGCTCCCCGCATCCCGGGTGTCAGCCTGAAACCCACCCCCGAGCCCTGGCAGGTTCAGAGCGCGAAAGCCCGCTTCAGCGAGGTGTTCCGGAAGGCGCGGACCGAAGGTCCCCAGCGGATCACGCGGCAAGGCAAGGAAGGGGTCGTTATGCTTGCGGAGGAGCATTACGAACGCCTGGTGGGCAAGTCCCATCAGCCCAGAAGTCTCGTCCAGTTCTTCCGCCAATCCCCGCTCGTCGGCGTTGATCTTGACCTCAAGCGCGACCGTGACCCGGGACGCGACATCGACTTATGAGCGGGTTCCTGCTCGATACGAATTGCATCTCTGAACTGGTCCGCAACAAGCCGGAGCCGCGCGTTCTCGCGTGGATGGAGGCCGCGAATGAAAGCTTGCTCTACTTGAGCGTCCTGACGCTCGGAGAGATTCGGAAAGGCGTTGCCGGAGTGCCTCAAAGCAGACGCCGCACACAGCTTGAGACTTGGCTGGAACTTGACCTGCAAGCCCGTTTCTCGGGCAGGATCCTGCCCATTGATGCTCCGATCGCCGACCGTTGGGGTTTGCTGGCGGCGGAAGCCAAGCGCAAGGGGAGAGCTCTATCGGCAATCGACGGTTTGCTCGCCGCCACCGCGCTTCATCACAACCTCACCATCGTCTCGCGCAATGTGAGCGACTTCGCTGGGACCCAGGTGCCGACTTTAAATCCCTGGGAAGCGCGATGAATTGCTCTGCAATTACCCCGAACGTCTAACCGCGATTCATGCTGCCGCCGCTTTCCCTGCTTCCTCCCGTATCCTCCTCCACGCGTTCTGCACGTGCCGCGCCTTCGTATTTGTCTGCCCCACGCAGAGCCGCAGCGTCAGCTTCCCGTTCAGCTTCGTATGCGTCAGGAACAAATCTCCGCTCTGGTTCAGCCGGTCCATGATGCTCTGGTTGGCCGCATCTCCCGCCTTATGCCGGAAGCACACCAGATTGAGCGGGGCGGGCGCTGCCAGTTCGAAGCGCTCATCGCCACGCACCCGTTCCGCAAATTCCTGCGCCAGACGCACGTGTTCGCGAATGTGGAACTGCAATCCCTCGACTCCGTAGTGGCGAATCACAAACCACAACTTCAGCGACCGGAACCTCCGCCCCAGCTGAATATGCCAGTCGCGATAATCGATGACCGCTCCCGATTCCGTGGCCCGGTTGCGCAAGTATTCCGGCAGAATGCTCAGCGTGCGAATCAGCGCCTTGCGGTCGGCCACCCAGAAGCAGTTGCAATCGAAATTCGTAAACATCCATTTATGTGGATTGAAGTTGTAGCTGTCCGCGAGTTCGACGCCGTTCTGCAGGTGACGAAACTCCGGACAAAGCATCGCCGTGCCCGACATGGCCGCATCCACGTGCAGCCATAGATTGTTCTTGCGGCAAACCTCGCCAATCGCGCTCACAGGATCCATGGCGTTCGACGAAGTGGTTCCCACCGTCGCGCACACAAAACACGGAGTCAGTCCCGCACGCCGGTCGGCTTGGACCTGCTGCGCCAGAGCGGAGGGCTTCATCGCGAAATTTTCGTCCACATCAATCAGTCGAAGATTGTCGACGCCGATGCCGGCAATCATCGCGGCTTTCTGCAGAGAAGAATGCGTCTGCGTCGAAGCGTACGCGACCAGCTTTCCGGAGCATCCTTTCTGGTTGCTGGTATAGCCGGTAGCGCGTTCGCGGGCAGCCAGTAGAGCGCACAAGGCCGCGCTCGACGCCGTGTCTTGAATGACTCCGCCTCCGCTGCTCGAGGACAGGAACTTCTCCGGCAGCCCGAGCATCCCGACCAGCCAATCCATGACATGGGTTTCGAGTTCGGTGCACGCCGGACTGGTCGACCACAGCATCCCTTGCACACCCAATCCCGAAGACAGCAGATCGCCCAGAATCCCCGGTCCCGACGCGTTGCACGGAAAATAGCCAAAAAAATTCGGCGACTGCCAGTGCGTCACGCCGGGCAGAATCAGCGGCTCAATATCTTTCAGAATCGCGCCGAAATCCTCGCCCTTGGTGGGAGGATTCAGCGGCAACGCGGCGCGAATCTGCCCCGGTTTCACCTGAGAAAGCACCGGGAACGATTCAATCCGCGCATGGTAGTCGGCAATCCAGTCCACCAGAGCATGGCCGTGGCGGCGGAATTCGTCAGGCGTCATATGAAACGATTTTTCGTCAGACAAGTGTTTCTCCACGATGAGATCAGTGCAATCGTCCAAAATAAACGCGCGTCTTGTAATCGACATTCACGTGTCCGTCCTCGCTATGCACGTCAAAGATCCGTCGTAACTCAGCGAGCATGGGTTCATGCCTCGCATGTCCCGGCCCGGGCGCGTACGACGACGACAGCAAACGCCCTTCGAGCCCCGCGTAATCGAATTCCTGCCGCATGGGAAAGGCGCGTTCTCCATACGGCGCGGGATCGAAGAACTCGTTCACCGCGTCCGTGGTCCGCTCGTGCCGAACGTCCGCGTAATCTGTGTTGTAGCTCAGCAGCAGCTTTTCGTAATCGCGCAAGAACGGAGTTCCGTCGATGACTCTCTCGTTCCACAGCAGGACCAACCAGCCACCCAGCTTCAGGACTCGCTTGAACTCGCGGCGCGTGCCCGGGCGATCAAACCAATGCGCGGCCTGGGCCGCGGTCACGAAATCTACGCTGGCGTCGGCGAGCGTCGTCGCCTCGGCTTTCCCCGCAACGCTGATGAAGGTCGGAAACGAAGCCAGCAGTCGCTCCCCCGCCTGCCGCATCTCTGGGTTCGGCTCAACGCCATAAACGCGATTGCCATTCTCCAGCAGCACGCGCGTCCAGATTCCCGTGCCCGAGGCGATATCGGCAACCACGTGCTCCGGAGCCAGTCCACATGCGTTCTTCAAAAGCTGCAGCGCCTCGGGCGGATATCCCGGACGATAACGAATGTAATTTTCTACTCGATCAGAAAAGCGGCTGGTCGCATTCGATGCAGGCATCACCATGTCTCGACAGATTCGTCCATCTTGCCAGAACGCCCATTCTAACGGCAGGATAGAAGTGTTGTCCCGTCCCGCCGGGTCTTCACAGGTTCCAAAGGGAACGGAGCGAAGAAGCGGTGGACCTTCTCGTATCCTGAACATTCATGCGCGTCGTCATCAAAGTCGGCACCAGCCTCATTGCCCCCGGCGGCCAGATTGACATCAATCTGCTGCGCAGCGTGGTCGATCAATTCGATCTGTCGAAGAACGAATACCTGATCGTTACTTCCGGCGCCATCGCTGCCGGCATGTCTGGGCTGAAGCTGCAAAAGCGCCCCGGCGACATTCGCCGCATGCAGGCCTGCGCGGCCGTCGGACAGAGCAAGCTCATGCACACCTACGAGCGCCTTTTTTTCGGGAAGAAGGTGGTCGCGCAGTTGTTGCTCTCCAGCGACGATTTCACTTCGCCCGTTCGCTACCGCAATCTGCAGAATGCTCTGGCAGAGTTGCTCGCGCTGGGCGTCGTGCCGATCGTCAATGAAAATGACAGCGTGTCGGTCCGAGAACTGGAAGGCGCCTTCGGCGACAATGACGAACTCAGCTCGCTGCTGGCGACGGCGGTCAAAGCCGATTGGCTTTTGCTGCTCACGAATGTGGATGGCTTCCTGATTCCCAGCGGGCGCAAGAAGCCACGCTTGCAACGAATCATCCGAAAGCTGACGCCCGCGCTCGAAGCGCAGTGCAGCGGCAAAAGTTCTCTCGGTCGCGGCGGCATGATTTCAAAACTGCGCGCCGCCAAGCTGGCCAGCGAAGGCGGCGTTCGCGTCGCCATCGTCAACGGGCGCCATCCGCAAGCCATTCCGCTCGCCATGGCCCGCAAGATCGGAACATACTTTCCGCCGCAGAGGGCCCGCTGATGCTCGAAAAGACGCCCCGAAAGCCGGCCAACGCCGCATCGACGAAGGAAAAGCTTCTGCGCGCTCGCGCCGCGTCGTCCGTCCTGGCAGTGCTTTCTACCGACGAAAAAAATGCTTTACTGCTGAACATCGCTGACGCCCTCGAATCGAACGAGAAACAGATTCTGGAAGCCAATCACGAAGACCTGGAGAGCTCCGGCCTGGAAGGTTCCATGCGCGACCGCCTTCTGCTGACTCCAGCGCGAATCGCGGAGATGGCCGGCGGCGTACGCGATGTTGCGGCCCTGCCCGATCCCGTCGGCGAAACGCTGGCGGAGTGGACCAAATCGAACGGACTGCGCATCCGCAAAGTGCGCGTGCCTCTCGGCGTCATCGGCATCATCTACGAATCGCGTCCCAACGTGACCGTCGACACCGCCGTGCTCGCGCTCAAGGCCGGCAACGCCATCGTCCTGCGCGGCGGCAAGGAAGCAATTCGCAGCAATCGTTGCCTGGCAGGAATCATGTCCGCCGTGAAAGGTATGCCCGAAGGCTCCATCGAACTGCTCGACTCTACTTCGCGGCAATCGGTGCACGACCTCATCAAGGCCCGCGGCCTGGTCGACGTGATCATTCCGCGCGGAGGCGCGGGCCTGATCCAATTCGTCACCGAAAATTCCGCCGTGCCCGTGATCGAGACCGGGGCGGGGAATTGTCACATCTTCGTCGACGCCTCTGCGGATTTCGAGATGGCCGATCGCATCGTCCTCAACGCAAAGACCCAGCGTCCGTCCGTCTGCAATGCTGCGGAGAAACTGCTGGTGCATGAGCGGGTCGCCGCAGGATATATCCCTCGCATCGCGAAAAAGTTAATCGACGCAGGTGTAGAGACTCGCGGCGACGGCAAAGCCCGCGCGCTAGCCGCCGGATTGTCCCTGACGCCCGCACACGAGCAGGACTGGTACGAAGAGTACCTGCGCCTCTGCCTGGCGATTGCCGTAGTCGCCGACGTTGATGAAGCGATCGCGCACATCAACAAGTACTCGACTCGCCACTCCGATTCCATCGTGACAGCAGACGAGTCGAACGCCCGCAAATTCCTGCGCGGCGTCGATTCGGCCGCCGTCTACTGGAACGCTTCCACCCGCTTCACCGATGGCGCAGAATTCGGCTTCGGAGCCGAGATGGGCATCAGCACGCAAAAGCTACACTGCCGCGGCCCCTTCGCGCTTGCCGAACTGACCTCATCGAAGTACGAGATTATCGGAACGGGGCAGGTGCGGTAAGAAGCCGTCGGCTCCGGGCAGAGCCTCACCGCCAAACCGGAACCCGCATCACATCAAAGTGACGATCATAGGTCCATACTGCCACACCCAGACGCGTGGCTGTGACTGCGGCGACGGCATCGAATAATGTGATTGGCTGGTCCGCGAGCGCCCGAATTCTGTCGCCAGCTCGCCGGTAGTCTTCCGGAGTCGGATTGACCAGAGCCGCGCTGGTCATCTCCATGAGCCAACCGGAGGCTACATCCCTCCCCAAGCGAAACAGAATCAGAGAGTAGGCCTCAAGCAATGTCGAGTAGGGAACCAGAATCTCCCGCCGATCGCGGGCCAGCTTCCGCAATTCCTGGAGGGCTCGCGCGTGGTGCTCATCTTCTGGGTCGACGACTGCGTACAAGGGGCCGGTATCGGCCAGTACGGCACGCGTCATTTCTTCATGCCCGTTAGGTAGAGATCGTGATTGATGCTGACATCGCTGCGCCCACTCCCTTTCTTCGCGGGCGTAATCTTCAGCGGCCGGTACTCCCGCAGAAAACCGCGTTCCCGCAGGTACTCCCGCAGGGCCGCTTGCATGACCGTGGTAAGCGCTGGCGGAGCTTCCTGGGCGCGGACGTATTCATCCACGGCTTTGGCCAGATCATCCGGCAGAGTCATCGTCGCTCGCTTCATGCGAGTAGTATATCAGCTAGAGTCACCAATTGGTGAATTTGGTGAATATGGTGCATTAGGCGAATAATAAGCGAATACACTACCACTTGGCTACTCCTGCCGCCACAGACGCGAGCGCCTATGCTAACTTACTAACTTTCACCTCGGAGCCCATGAAACTCTACTTGCCAGCCCTCCTTCTCTCTTCTGCCATCGTGTTCTCCGTTTCTTCCTCACCGTCCAGAGTGAAGGCCGCGGCGTCTTCCGATTTATCTCCGGCGATCTTCGGCTTTCGCGACGCGGCCGCCGAGTCTTCTGTGGAGGCGCACTTTCTCTCCGTGCCCGATCCCAAGCGCGCGGAAGAGCATCTCCAGATTCTGACCAAAGCCCCGCACATGGCGGGCACGGTCGAAGACAAGGCCACCGCCGACTACGTTGCCGCACAATTCCGCGATGCCGGACTCGACACTGAAATCGTCGAGTACAAGGCCTGGATCAACTATCCCGTGGAGATCAGCCTCGATCTCACAGCGCCCGCCGGAGTCGAAATGCACGGACCCACGCGCGAGCACGTCGACGGCGATCCCTATCAGGATGATCCTCGCGTAGTCATGCCGTTCAACGGTATGTCTCCTTCTGGCGATGTGGAAGCCGACGTTGTCTACGCCAACTACGGCACGCCCGAAGATTTCGAGAAACTCGACAGGCTGAACATCAGCGTACGCGGCAAGATCGTGCTGGTGCGCTACGGCCAGAATTTCCGGGGCGTGAAAGTTTTTGTGGCGCAGGAACACGGCGCGGCCGCGGTCATCCTCTACTCCGATCCCGCTGACGACGGTTGGCGGCGCGGCGATAAATATCCCGATGGCCCCTGGCGGCCCGATACCGGCGTCCAGCGCGGATCCGTCGGATACATGTTCGAATTCCCGGGCGACCCGACGACTCCGGGAATTGCTTCGGTTCCGTCCCTGCCCGACTCGCAACGAATCTCGCCGGAAAAATCTGCGCAGGTTCCTAAAATTCCGGTCACGCCGATTTCTTATCACGATGCCTGGCCGATCTTGCAGCATCTGGGGGGCCCCGACACTCCGCGCGAGTGGCAAGGTTCGCTGCCCTTCACGTATCACGTCGGCCCCGGACCGGCGCGGATCAAAATGCATCTCGAGCAGGACTACCAGTTCCGCACGCTGTGGGATGTGATCGGCCACGTAAAGGGCAGCGAGGCTCCCGCGGAGTGGGTAATCGCGGGAAACCATCGCGATGCCTGGGTGTACGGCGCAGTCGATCCCAACAGCGGAACCGCGGCTATGCTCGAAGCGGTTCGCGGCGTGGGCGAGTTGTTGAAATCGGGCTGGAAGCCGAAGCGCACCCTGGTCTTTGCCAGCTGGGACGGCGAAGAAGAAGGCCTGATGGGTTCCACCGAATGGGTGGAGCAGCACGAGAGCGATCTGCGCAATTCTCCCGCATACTTCAACATGGACGTCGCCGTTTCCGGGCCTAAGTTCGGCGCGTCCGCGGTTCCCAGTCTCAAGCAGTTTCTGCGCGATCTGACCAAGGCTGTGCCCGGTGCAAAAGGCGGCACAGTCTACGAGGCGTGGCAAAAATCTGCGCAGCCCAATGCGCCCGCCACGCAGTCTCCGACGGAAGCGATTGGAGACAGTCGCCGCGCACCCGCCGCGCAGGTGAAGAACGACGTGCCAGTCGGAGATCTGGGCAGCGGCTCCGATTACACCGCGTTCCTGCAGCACGCCGGCGTTCCCTCCACGGACGTCAGTTCCAGCGGGCCTTATGGCGTCTACCATTCGGCGTTTGACGATTTCGCCTGGTTCAAGAAATTCGGCGATCCAGATTTCGTCTACGAGCAACAGATGGCACGAATCTTTGGACTCGAAGCCGTGCGCATGGCCGATGCCGACATTTTGCCCTACGACTACGAGGAATACGGCAAGGAAGTCGCTGCTTACCTGGATGCGGCGCGCAGGCGTGCGGTCGATAAATTCGGAGAACACGCTCTCGACTTCGGTGCCGTCGACGACGCCGCCCGCAGGTTTGAATCCGCAGGCGCGCGAATCCTGGCTCGGCAGAAGAATCCGCCAGCCGACGTGACGCGTCTGAACGCGGCGCTGCTGGCAACCGAACGCGCCCTGATCGTGCCCCAGGGATTGCCGCGCCGTCCGTGGTTTCGCCACGCGATCTACGCACCCGGCGAATATACCGGCTACGCTGCCGTCGTGATTCCCGGCGTAAACGAGGCGCTCGATCAAGGCGACAGCGAACGCACGCGCCAGCAGTTAGCCGTGCTTGCGGCCGCGCTCGACCGGGCCGCGAAGACGCTCGAAGGATACCGCTGACTATGAATACCGCACATGCTTTGGGACACTTTCTACGCACGTTGCCCGCGTCGGCCGCCGCCACATTCCTCGCGCTCTTCCCGATTGTCGATCCCTTCGGCGGCATTCCCATCTTCTTCACCATGACTTCGTCGTGGACTCCGCGCGAGCGGTATCGCACTGCAATCAAGACTGGCATGTGGGTATTTTTGATTCTGGCTACGTTCCTGTTTTTTGGCCGCTTTGTGCTGCACTTTTTCGGCATCTCGCTGCCGGTACTGAAAGTTGCCGGCGGATTGATTGTGGCCAATACGGCCTGGGGCATGGTCACCTCGCACGCGCGCATCACGCCGGAAGAAAGCCACGAGGCTGAGGACAAAGAGGACATCTCTCTGGCTCCGCTGGCCATGCCGCTGATGTCGGGCCCGGGCGCGATCGGAGTGGTGATGGCGCTTGCCGCCCACGTCGACAATTCGGCTGCCTACATCGGGATGGTCATCGGCATCGCCGCCATCGCACTCAGCGTCTCGCTCTTCTTTTCCCTGGGCGGACCTCTGGTCCGCCGCCTGGGACCGAGCGCGGTCGGAGCCATCAACAAGATCTTCGGCTTCCTTATTCTTGCCATTGCCGTGCAACTGGTCTGGGATGGCGTCGCCGATTTCGGTAGCTGAATTCGCCGGACGGAAAGTAGAACGTCGGCCGCACATCATCTGGCGCGCCGGCCTGAGTTTCGAGCTGGCCGTCTTTTCTTTCTCAGCGATCTCTGCGGATTTTCTCTGCGTTCTCAGCGATAAAAAAGAACTTAACCGCCGAGGATTCGCAGGAATCGTCGAGGTACTCAAGCGAGCAAGGGCACTGTGCCGCTACTCGCGATTTTTGCTGCTTTGCGCGGAGCGCAGCCCATAACAACATCACAACTGTTGCCTGTTATCCAGTGCCGTGAACCAAATCTTCCCCTTCCAAACCATCGAATGCTTCTGCTACTCTGCGCTTTCCGCTCTGGGGAGGAACCAGGAAAAATGCAAATTCATAAGCGGTTGTTTTCAACCCTTGCCGTCCTGTTGAGTCTCACTCTTTTCTTGTCTGCTGCGGACAAGAAATCGAAAGAAAGCAAAGCGGACGACGCGAGCAAGCCGTCCTACGAACTGCCACAGCCGGCCACCGAGACGCTCGATCTCACCATGTACCAGCGTATTCGCCAGGAAGGACTGTCGCACTCGCACGTGATGGAATACGCCTCGGGGCTGATGGATGGAATCGGGCCGCGGCTGACCGGCTCTCCGAACCTGAAGCGCGCCAACGAGTGGACCCGCGATCAGCTCACCGCCATGGGATGCAGCAACGCGCACCTCGAAGATTGGGGCGAGTTCGGCATGGGCTGGCGGCAACTGAATACGTGGGTGCGCATGTCCGCGCCCGATACCGCCGTCTTCATTGCGCAGGCGCTGCCCTGGTCCGTGTCGAGTCATGGACCCGTGAACGGGTCAGCAATCTGGGTTGACGCCAAAGATGAAAAAGATCTCGAGAAGTACAAAGGCAAGCTGGCCGGCAAAATTGTTTTCTTTGGCCCCATGCGCGACGTGAAGCCCGTCGACAAGCCGCTGTTTGAGCGCCGCGACGATGCCGACCTCAAGAAGCTCACCGAATATCCTGTGCACGTCGGAGAGCGGGAAGAATTTTTTCAGGAGTTCATCAAGCGGCTGGCCTTCCGCGAAAAGGCAGGCGCATTTTTCGCCGCCGAACATGCCGCCGGAGTGGTCGTCCCCAGCCGCGACGGGCGCAATAACGGCGGATCCGGTGGCACCATTTTCGACGATGGCGGTTCGGGCATGGGATGGTTCACCTACCAGCGCGAGCACGCCGAAGCTCTCCCCATCGTGGTGATGGCGATCGAGAATTACGGACGCGTCTACCGGCTGCTGAAGGCGAACGTGCCGGTCACGATTGAGATGGACGTGGAGACGGAATTCACCGGCGACCACGAGCACGGCTTCGACACCATCGCGGAAATACCCGGCACCGATCCCAAACTGAAAGATGAAGTCGTGATGGTGGGCGGCCACCTGGACTCGTGGGCCTCAGCCACCGGCGCGACCGACAATGGCGCCGGTACGGTGGTCGCGCTGGAAGTGATGCGCATTTTCAATGCGCTGCACGTGCAGCCTCGCCGCACCATCCGCATCGGCCTGTGGACGGGCGAAGAGGAGGGCGAGTTCGGCTCGTATGGCTATGTGAAGCAGCACTTCGGCTACGTGCCGCTCTCAACCGCGCCCGATCAAGTCGTGCTGCCGGATTTCCTGCGCAAGCCCGCGGGGCCGGTTCAATTGAAGCCCGAGCAGCAGAAAATTTCTGGATACTTCAACCTCGACAACGGCACCGGAAAAATCCGCGGCATTTATTTGCAGGAGAACGCCGCCATTGCTCCCATCTTCGAGCAGTGGATGCGCCCTTTGGCGGACCTGGGGGTTGCAACCATCACGATGCGTAACACGGGAGGAACGGATCACGAGGCGTTTGACTCGGTAGGGATTCCGGGCTTCCAGTTCATTCAGGACATGCTCGATTACGGATCGCGCACGCATCACTCGAACATGGACACCTACGAGCGCCTCCAGCCCGATGACCTGGCGCAGGCGGCCACGGTGGAAGCGATCTTCGTCTATAACACGGCGATGCGTGACCAGATGCTGCCGCGCAAGCCGCTGCCGCATCCGGAACTCGAAGAGCAAGAGAAAGCTCCGCTGAAAAATGTGATGCCCGGCGCGGAAGCCGGAGCCGAGGAGACCAAGAAGCCGGGGAATTGAGAGCGCTTTTAACGCATGTAATTGTCATCCTGAGATTGTGTGGGGACAGCCGCCCTCGGCTGTCCGCCGGGCTTCAGCCCGGTTTCTCAAGCCGATCTCAACCGAAACGGTAAGACTTCGAGGACAAAACAAAACGCCGCTGTTTCTTTCGGCGGCGTGAGTGCACTCCCGCATCAGTTCTATCGCGGCGCCTCTTCCAGCATCCCCTGCTCCAGCTTTTCCTGGCATTCGATGCAGTGACGCGTCCACGGGACCGCTTCCAGGCGCTTGGCATTGATCTCTTTGCCGCAGTGAATGCACTCGCCAAAGTTGCCTTCGCGGATGCGGGCGAGCGCCCTATCGACCATCTGCAATAGCTGCCGGTCGTTGTTGCTTTGGCTGAACAGGAACTCCTTGGTGTACGAACTCGCGGCCCGGTCCGCGATATCCTGGGCAGTGTCCTCGTCCGCAGAACGGCCGTCGGCCTGATTGCGGTTTACGGTGCGGCGCAATTCCTGCTGCCGTGTTTCCAAACGTTTTTTAAAGGCGTCCAGCTTCTTCTTATCCATAGGCTCACTTCTACCGGTTCACTTCAGATCTGCGAACTACCTCATCAAACTCTTCGGACGCCCCTTACGGAGGCGTCCGTAGCCAAAAGGCCAAACGAAGATGATAAGCGCGGAAAATATGATGCGTCAACCACCCGAAAAGGGTGCAGAGGCTATCGCAGGGTACGAGAAGCCCGCGAAATACCTGAGAGGCCGATCGCGCTACGGCGTTATTCTCGTTGTTTCAGCTTCTCAAGAATCATCGGTCCCAACTGCGATACGCTGCCCGCGCCGAGGGTAAGGATCATGTCGCCCGCTTGCGCCGCTGAGGATGCCACGTCGATGGCTGCAGAAAAACAATTTGCGTACTGCACGGTCTTTCCGCTGGCCTCGCGAACTCGATCGGCCAACGCCTCTCCGCTGATGCCTTCGATCGGCGCTTCGCTGGCGGCATAGATATCCAGCACCACCAGCGAATCGGCGTCGGAGAACGCGGTAGTAAATTCTTCCATCAAGTCGCGGGTACGCGTGTAGCGATGTGGCTGGAAGATTACGTGGATGTTGCGAAAGCCGCACTGGCGCGCCGCGGCCAGCGTGGCTTTGATCTCCGTCGGATGATGCCCGTAATCGTCGATTACGCTGATGCCCGCAGCCTGACCGCGCAATTGGAAGCGGCGGTCGACCCCGCGGAATTGATCTAACGCGGAACGGATCGCGTCGGCCGGAATGTCGAGGCCAATTCCCACCGCAATCGCCGCCGTCGCGTTCAGCACGTTATGCAGGCCGGGCACATGCAGCGTGAACTCTCCCAAATCTTTTTTCTGGAAGCTCACACGAAAGCGGCTGAGCGGGGGGGAATCACCGGAATGCGGGTGCCCCATCCTAACCGCGTTTTTTGCGGTTAGGGTGGGGATTTTGATCAGAAAATCGGAGCCACGCTTCGTGCCGTAGGTGATGGTGCGGCGCTGAACTTCGGGCAAGAGTTTGCGCAACCGCCGATCGTCATTGCACGCCACAATCATCCCGTAGAACGGCACGCGGTCCATGAAGTCGAGAAACGTTTTCTTCACGTCGCGCATGTTACGGTAACAATCCATGTGCTCGCGGTCGATGTTGGTGACGACGGAGAGTATTGGGGACAACTTAAGAAAGCTGCGGTCGCTCTCATCGGCTTCGGCCACCAGATATTGCGACTTTCCCAGCCGCGCGTTCGATCCCATGGCGTCGACGCGGCCGCCGACCACGACCGTGGGATCGAGGCCTCCGGCCGCTAGAACCGCCGCGACCATGGATGTCGTAGTCGTCTTGCCGTGCATGCCCGCGATGGCAATGCCATACTTCAGGCGCATCAGTTCGGCGAGCATTTCGGCGCGCTGAATCACCGGAATGTGCAGGAGATGCGCTTCGGCGACTTCGGGATTTTCCACGGAGATGGCGGAACTGGTCACCACCACTTCCGCGCCCAGGATGTTTTCCGCGCGATGTCCCTCAAAGACCGCGGCCCCCAGGCCGGCCAGGCGTTGCGTGACTGCAGAACTTTTCAGATCGGAGCCGGAAACTTTGTAGCCGAGGTTCAGCAGCACTTCGGCGATCCCGCTCATGCCGATGCCGCCGATCCCCACGAAATGTATGCGCTGAATTTTCGCGAACATGGATAAACAATTGAGTAATTTTGTAATTTGGTAATTGAGTAAATCTTAGCGGCCAACTTCGAAGACGACTCGCGATTGTAAATTACACAATTACCAAATTACTCAATTACTCAATTTCCTCGATTCCCGCCACTCTTGCTGCCATCATCGCGATATCCCGCGCCGCGTTGGGATGCGACAGTTCGCGCGCAGCCTGCCTCATCTGCCGCAACCGCTGCGGATCCTGCAACAGCACCGCAATCGTTTCTGCCAGCCAGACTCCTTCCAACTTTGGTTCCTCGACGACGACCGCGGCGCCATGTCGCGCGAGCGCTTCGGCGTTCACGCGCTGATGATCGTCGGCGGCGCGGGGAAATGGAACGAAGACCGCTGGCTTTCCCGCCGCCGCAATCTCCGCCACTGTGCTCGCCCCCGAGCGGCAGACTACCAGATCGGCGCGGGCGAATGCGGACGGCATGTCGTCGATAAATTTAAAAACTTCCGCCGCCTCTCCGAACGATTGATATCCCGTCAGCGCGTCATTATAGTCACGCTCCCCGGTCTGGTGAATGATGTGGATGCCCGGCGCCTCGCGCTGCAATACGGGCAGGCAACGGATCATCGCCTGGTTGATGGCATGCGCTCCCTGGCTTCCGCCGAAGACGAGAACCGTCGGCGTTCCGCCGCGCTTCGGTGGAATTTCGAAAAAAGCTTGACGCACAGGAACGCCGGTGACCTGAGCGTGGCGAAAATATTTTGCGGTCTCCTCGAAATGCACCGCTGCGCCCGAAACAAACTTCGCGACCAGGCGGTTGGCGAATCCCGGAACCACGTTCGGCTCGAAGGCCAAGGTCGGAATGTGCTTCACGATCGCAGACAGCATGGCCGGGCCGGACGCGTATCCGCCCACGCCAATCACCACATCGGGCGCGAACGTGCTCAGCATTCCTCCCGCGTCCCAGACCGCGCGGGGCAGGTCCAATGCGGTCTTCAGGCGAGTGGCAAGGCTCACATTTTTCAGCGCCCCTACTCGAACCAATTGCAGCGGATATCCCGCGGCGGGGACCAGCCGGTTCTCAATGCCGCGCGCCGTCCCGATGAACAGCACCTCGGCGCTATAACTCTGCTTGAGTTGGTTGGCAATGGCCAGCGCCGGGATCACATGGCCGCCCGTGCCTCCGCCCGCCAGAATGGCTCGCATGGAGTTGAATATAACCGGAATTGAGTGATTGAGCGATTGAGTCATTGGGTGATTGGAGACCCCACTCGCGGCAACACAATCGCGCAATGGCTTAATCGCTCAATGGCTCAATGATTTTCATTCCGCCTGCTTCGTAATATTCAGCAGCACGCCGACGCAGGCCAAAGTGACGAACAGCGACGAACCGCCATAAGAAACCAGCGGCAGCGGGATTCCCTTGGTCGGCATCATGCCCAGCACTACGCTGATGTTGATGAAGGCCTGCAGCACCACCATGCTGGTGATGCCGACGGCGAGATAGCGTCCGAAAAGGTCCTCGGTGCGCCACGAGGCGCGCATCCCCCGCCACAGAAAAATCGCAAACAGCATCACCACGAACAACGAACCGACCAAGCCCAGTTCTTCCGCGGTCACGGCGAAAATGAAATCCGTATGCGGCTCAGGCAGGTAGAAAAGCTTCTGCTTGCCCTCCATCAGGCCCGTCCCGGTGATGCCTCCCGTGCCGACGGCAATCAGCGACTGAATGATGTGGAATCCCGCCCTCTCGCGATCGGCGTAAGGATTCAGGAACGCAAGAATTCGATCCCGGCGAAACTTGACGTGGAAGATCAGGTAATACAGCGGCGCCAGGGAAGCGGCGAAGGCGTATCCGAAATAACGCATGCGCATGCCGGCAACGTAAAGAATACAGGCGGCAATTCCGGCGCACGCAATGGCGGTGCCGAGATCGGGTTGGAGCACGATGAGCCCGAGAAACACCAGGATCGGCGCGGCCGCCGGCACCAGCGTGTTGCGCACGTCGTCCATGGTTTTCGCGCGGCTCTCCAGAAAGTACGCGAGAAAAAGAATTAAGACCGGCTTGGCCAACTCAGAAGGTTGGAAGGAAAATCCACCAGCGTGAATCCAGCGGTGGGTATTGTGCGAGCGATCGAGGAAGAAGACGGAAATCAGCAGCAGCGTGGTCACACCCATGAACGAGAAAACCAGCGCGGGGTGCTTGTAGCGCTTGTAGTCGACGCGCATGGTGACGACCATCGCCGCCAGTCCGGCCACGGCCCAGATCAGCTGCTTGGAGAGAAAGGCGTAGGGCGAGCCGAAGCGCTCCCGAGCCATCACCGCTGACGCGGAAAAAACCATCACCAGGCCTACAAATACCAGCAGCATGGTGACAGTAAATAGCCAGCGGTCGACACTCACGCGCTTCGCCATGGGACATTTATTTCACCACGGAGACCCTGTGGCGCGGCTGAGGAAATTGTTGATTGTTGAATTTTGACTGTTGCTTGATTTGGTTCGCGCAGATCGTTCACCACGGAGGCACGGAGAAAAGACTTTCCTTTCCTCCGTGTCTCTTTGTCTCCGTGGTGAAGCGTTCTTCAGGCCAGGCTGTGCACGATCTCTTTGAACACTTTGCCGCGGTGCTCGTAGCTTTTGAACTGGTCGAAGCTGGCGCAGGCTGGGGCCAGCAGGACGACGTCCCCGGGCTTGGCCGAGGCATATGCCTTGCGGATCGCGTTTTCCAGAGTTTCGGCGTGCACAACTTCCGGGTCGCCATTTTTCGCGGAAACGATTTGTCCTTCGATTTTGGCCGCCGCGGCGCCGATGGTATAGACGCGCTTCACGCGCTGGCGCAGCAAGTCGTTGAGGACGGTGTAGTCGCTTCCTTTGTCCTTGCCGCCGAGAATGAGATGGATGTTCGCGGGGAAAGATTCCAGCGCCTTGATCGTCGCATCGACGTTGGTGGCTTTGGAGTCGTTGTAGTAATCGACGTCGCCGATCGTAGCAACGAATTCCAGGCGGTGTTCGACCGCCTTGAACTCATGCACGGCCTGGCGAATGTTTTCCGGCGCGCAGCCCATCAGAATTCCGGCGCATGCGGCGGCCAGCACGTTTTCCAGATTGTGCGCGCCCTTCAGAGGAATGTCAGAAACCTGCAGGATCTCGCGCTGGCCGGTCTTATCGCGAAAGACGATGGCGCCATCCTTGACCCACGCGCCTTGCTGCACTTCTTTCTGCCGGCTGAACCAGAAAACCTGTGCTCGCGTGCGTCCGGCCATCGCGACGCAGGTGGGATCGTCGGCGTTGAGCACGGCAAAATCATCGGGCTGTTGGTTCTCGAAGATGCGCGCCTTCGCGTCCGTATAAATCTCAAAAGTGCGATGGCGGTCGAGATGATCGGGCGTAACGTTCAGCACCACAGCTACTTTCGGGCGGAACGTTTGCACTGTCTCCAATTGGAAGCTGGAAATTTCGAGCACGATGACCGTCCTCGGCTTGGCGCGATCGGCCAGTGAAATCGCCGGCGTGCCGATGTTTCCGCCGACCAGCGCCGGGAACCCGCCGGCCGTCATAATCTCTCCGGTGAGGGTAGTGGTCGTGGTCTTGCCGTTCGATCCGGTGATGGCGACGATCGGGCCGGGAAGGAATTGCGCCGCCAGTTCGATTTCCCCGATGACCGATTCGCCCAGCGAACGCGCCTGCACCAGCGGCGGCGCGTCGACCGGAACGCCCGGGCTGACCACGATCAGATCTTGCCCGCGGAAGGTGCGGTCGCCGTGCCCGCCGGTTTCAACCGTGATGCCATGATCGAGGAGGACAGGGATTTCATTGCGCAGATCGTCGCCGCTTTTGGTATCGGAGACCGTGACACGCGCCCCGCGCGCCTTCATGAACAGAGCCGAAGCCACCCCCGACTTGCCGAGGCCGACCACCAGCACGCGTTTTCCGTTCAATTCCATCGAACCATCATTTCACCACAGAGGCACGCAGGAGCGGAGAAAATCTATACTTTGTTTTTCTCGACCGTGGGGATTTTGACTCGGTGTCTCCGTGTCTCCGTGGTGAAAACCTATCTCAACTTCAAAGTTGTCAGCGCGAACAGGGCGAACACCAGCGACGCGATCCAGAAGCGCACGATGATCTTCGATTCCGACCAGCCCATTAGTTCAAAGTGATGATGAATGGGTGCCATTTTGAAAATCCGTTTCTTCCGCAGCTTGTACGAACCGACCTGCAGAATCACCGACACGGCTTCGATCACGAACACGCCGCCGATGAATGGCAGCAGCAGTTCCTGCTTGACGATCACGGCGACGGTGCCGATGGCGCCTCCCAGGGCCAGCGATCCCACGTCTCCCATAAAAACTTCCGCGGGATGCGCGTTGTACCAGAGAAATCCAATGGACGATCCGACCATCGCTCCGCAGAACACGGTCAACTCGGCCACCTGCGGCATGCGTTGCAATTCGAGATAAGTGGCGAAGGTGGCGTGGCCGCTGACATACGTCAGCACGGTCAGCGCGCCGGCCGCAATCACGGTGCATCCGATGGCGAGTCCGTCGAGTCCGTCGGTGAGATTCACGGCGTTGCTCGATCCCACAATCACGAGCGCGACAAACGCCATAAACGGCAGAAAAGCCAGCGGCCACAAATGCGGATTCCGCTCGAGGGCCCCGACCACCAGATCCGGATGAAATTGCTTGAAGAACGGCACAATCAGCTTGGTGGAATACAGGCCGTAGGTTTGCATCGCGATGAGCATCGACGCGATCACAACGCTGGTCGTGACCTGCAGTCCCAGCTTGGCGCGCGCGGTTAATCCTAAATTCCGGCGGTGCGTCACCTTGGTGTAATCGTCGCTGAAGCCGATGGCCGCATAGGCGCACGTGGAGAACACAGCGATCCAGACAAACCGATTGCTGAGGTCGGCCCAGAGCAGCGTGGGCACGATGATCGCGATCACGATGAGCAATCCGCCCATGGTGGGCGTGCCGGCCTTTTTCTGATGAGCCTTCGGGCCTTCCTCGCGGATATATTGTCCGATCTGAAATTCGCGCAGGCGCCCGATGACGAGCGGGCCGACGATCAATGCAGTGAACAGAGCGGTCAGGCTGGCAAATGCCGTGCGGAACGTGACATAGCGAAAGATGCGGAACGGCGCAACATAATGTTGCAGCTTGACGAACAACAGCCAATAGAGCAATCAGCCTCCGTCCTGCCCAGCGTATCTCTTCGGACTTCCAACCTTTTCACCACGGAGGCACTGAGTCACGGAGAAAAACAGAAAATCTGAAGGCTCCGCGGTTCCGTGGCGACGAATGTGTAATTCCTAATGACTAGAGTCGCGGATCGATTTCCACCTCTCCAGTGCCTTTTCCAGCTTCACTCCGCGGGACGCCTTCAACAGCACAACGTCGCCGTCTTGCGTCTCGCGGGCCAGCCAATCGCCGGCTTCTTCGGGCGTTGCCACAAACTGGGCTTGCATCCCCCCCTGCTTCGCGGCTTCGACCATCGCCTGCGCCAACCCGCGCACGCCGAGCAGCACGTCGATTTTTTTTTCCGCGAGATGTTTGCCCGCTTCGCGATGCATGGCTTCCCCGGCCGCGCCCAGTTCGAGCATCTCTCCGCCAACCACGATGCGACGCCCGGCCTTCATGTTCGCCAGTGCATCCACCATCGCGTTGAGGGCCTTCGGATTGGAATTGTAGCAATCGTTGATGACCGTGATGTTACCCACTTGGAGAACCTGCCCGCGCTTGTCGGCAGGCGTCAGGGTAGCCAGCGCGGCAATGGCTTCCGTGAGCTTCAGCCCGCGCGCGAGGGCAACGGAAACCGCCGCCAAGGCATTCAGAACGTTGTGCGCTCCCACCAGCGGAAGTCGCGCCGGTTCGCGGCTTCCGGCCGTAACGATATCGAAGCGGGTGCCTTCGGTCCCGCAAGACTCAATGTTTTCGGCGCGGACATCGGCCGTCGGCGCAGTCCCATAGGTGATCACCCTGCCTCTGAAGCCGCGGCCAAACTGTGAAACGTACTCGTCGTCGGCATTCAGAACGGCGGTTCCATTCGCCGGAAGCGATTCGATCAGTTCATACTTGGCGCGCGCGATGCCGGCGAGCGAGTCAAAAAATTCCAGGTGCACCGGAGCAACATTGGTGACCACGCCGATTTCGGGCTGCGCGATCTTCGCCAGGGCGCTAATTTCGCCAGCGTGCGACATCCCCATCTCGATGACGGCAACGTCGTGCTCGGGCTCAAGTTTCAGCAGCATCAGAGGCAAACCAAAATGATTATTGAAATTGCCTTCGGATTTGAGCACACGGAAGCGCGACGCCAGCACATGGGCGATGGCTTCTTTGGTGGTGGTTTTTCCCGCGGAACCGGTGACGCCGACCAGAGGTTTTCCCCAAACCTTGCGCACGGCGGTGGCCAGCATTTGCAGCGCGGGCAGCGTGTCTTCGACGGCGAGCAGGCGGCTGGCATCTGCGTAACGGTGCAATTGATCATTGCGTACGACTGCCGCGATTGCGCCTTTCTCCAGGGCCGACGGGACAAAGTCGTGGCCGTCGAAGCGCTCACCCTTGACCGCGAAAAATACTTCGCCCACACCGACAGTACGCGAGTCGATGGAATATCCCTGAGCGACTTCTTCCGCGAATGACGTTGTGTGGAGCGGGCACTCTTGCCCACTTGCCGGCAGCACCTCAAAACCAGCGGGCAAGAGTGCCCGCTCCACACCAGCGGAGATGTCCGCCTGATTTTGGGCAGCGATAAATTCCGCGATTTTCGCGACTCTCAGCTTCATGCGGAGCGCCCCGCGGCAGAGGCGTCCGCGCAATCGAAACCGGCTACTTTCAAAGTCTCGCGCGCGACCTCGACATCGTCGAAGGGATGCGATCCTTCGCGCGTGACCTGCACCTTCTCATGGCCCTTGCCCGCCAGCAGGACGATATCTCCCGGCCGCGCTTCGCCGATGGCCAGGGCGATCGCTTTGCGGCGGTCGGCTTCAACACTGTACTTCACGCCAGTCTTCTGCAGACCGACTAAAGCATCGTTGATGATGGCCCGCGGATCTTCACTGCGCGGATTGTCGGAAGTGAGCACGACAAAATCGCTGCCTCTTCCGGCTGCTTCGCCCATCAGCGGACGCTTGGCGCGGTCCCGATCTCCGCCGCAGCCGAACACTGTAATCACTTGCGCCGTGCCTCCGCCGCGCAAGACGAATTCGCGAGCCAGGGCCGTGAGATTGCGCAGCGCGTCGTCCGTGTGGGCATAGTCGACCACAACCGTAAAAGGCTGGCCGCAATCGACGCGCTGGAATCGTCCCGGAACATGCATCAACGCTGCGATTCCACGGGCAATGTTCTCCGGCTTGCATCCGCGCTCCGAGCACGCCGCAGCCGCCGCCAGCGCGTTGTACACATTGACGCGTCCAATGAGCGGCGAAAAAATCGCCAGCCTCTCCTCCGGCGTGATCAGATCGAAGCGCGTGCCCCGCGGCGTGATATCGACCTTCTCGGCATGAAAATCGCCGCGATCCCAGCCATAGGTCAGAACGACTGAGCTCCGCTTCCGGCTGAAATCCGCAAGCTTCGCGCCGTGTTCGTCATCGAGATTCGTGACGGCGACGCGCGGAGCATCTGTGCCGCAGCCTTCGAACAGCACTCGCTTCGCGGCAAAATATTCGTCCATGGTCTTGTGATAATCGAGGTGGTCGCGGGTGAGGTTGGTAAGCACGGCCACGTCGAAGGGCACGCCGAAAATGCGCTGTTGCGCCAGGGCATGCGACGAAACTTCCATGACCGCGTCGCTCGCTCCTTGGCCAATGGCCTCCTGGAAAAGGCGCGCGAGTTCGAGAGCCTCAGGCGTAGTGTGCGGCGCCGGATAGGTTCTCCCGGCCACGTGATATTCGATGGTTCCAATCAGTGCGCTTTTTCGTCCAGCCGCGGCGAGAATCGCTTCGATCAAAAACGCGGTCGTACTCTTGCCGTTGGTTCCCGTGATCCCGGTGATGGCGATGTGCTCGGCCGGACGCTTGTAGAAATTTTCGCTGACTCGAGCCAGCGCCCGGCGTCCGTGAGCGACCAACGCCCAAGCTACTCGAGCGCGCGGCTTCTCCGCGGGCGCATCGGTGATAATCGCAACCGCGCCCGCCTGGATCGCCTGATCGATGAAGCGATTCCCGTCGGAGGTTTCGCCACGCATCGCCACGAATGCGCATCCCGGTTTCACCCGGCGGGAGTCGTATTCCACACTACTGACGTCGGGGTTCCCGCTTTGGCTGAGAACCTCTGCGCCATCCAGGAGATGTTGAAAAGTCATTGCTGGAAATTATAGGGCACAGCCAAACCCCGGCTGGCCAGAACCGCCGCAGAAACACGATTTTCCGGAATGCTGATGATTACGAACGTCATTACCCCGCATGGCGGAGCGAGCGTTAGATTAGGAAGCATGAGCACCGGAACCACTCCCGCGAAATACCATTGTGCGCAATGCGAGCAGCCCGAGGACTCTTGCCAGTGCGAAAAGTACTGCTGCCTGTGTCAGTCCGTGATTGACGTTCGCATTTGCCAGGACGGCCTGATGTATTGCGAGCCCTGCCGCACGGCCTGCGACTACAAAGCATCCGACTAAGCTGTCCCGGTTCCGTCAGGATCCGATCGTGATCAGAACTCGCCTGCCGCTCGAACTCCCGTTCGGCCACTCTCGATGCGCGGCCCATATCTTCCAGAATATCGTTCCTCTAAAATAAAGCATCCAACTTGTGAGCGGCTTCCTTGGCAAGTTATGTGCTTTTGAGGCAGAATAGAACGTTTTTGCTCGGAACCTTTATTTTTGCGCTCTTCTCAGGAGATCCCCATGGCTACCACCATGCACATCAGCGACGTTGCCGAGTTGCTGAGCGAAGGCCGAACCCATTTCAATCTCTCCCCGGGACAATTGGTGGAGCACTCCATCCGGCGCAATGAATCGAAGCTGGCTGCCAATGGATCGATCGTCGGCTACACCAATCGGACCGGCCGTTCGCCCAAGGATAAGTTCATTGTCCGCGACGAGATGACCGAGCACACGGTGGCCTGGGGAGCGGTGAATGCCCCCTTCGAGCAGGAAAAATTCGATGCGCTCTACGCCCGCGTGATGGAGCACCTGCGCGGCCGCGAGCTTTATGTGCAGGATCTGTTCTGCGGAGCCGATCCCGCCTACCGCCTGCCGGTGCGCATCGTCAACGAATACGCCTGGCACAACCTGTTTGTGCGGCAATTATTCCTGCGTCCGACCGAACAGGAATTGAGAAATCATCATCCCGAATTCACCGTGATCTCCGCGCCCGAGTTCCAGGCGGATCCTCGGCGAGACGGCGTGAACTCCGAAGTTTTCATCCTGCTGAACTTCATGCGCCGCACCGTGCTGATCGGGGGAACGTCGTACGCGGGTGAGATGAAGAAATCAATCTTCAGCGTCATGAATTTCCTGCTGCCCCCGCGCAATGTGTTTCCCATGCACTGCTCCGCGAACGTCGGCCACAACGGAGTGAGCGCGCTGTTTTTCGGATTATCCGGGACAGGGAAGACAACGTTGTCCGCGGATCCATCTCGCGATTTGATCGGCGACGACGAGCACGGATGGAGCGCCGACGGCATCTTCAACTTTGAAGGCGGATGCTACGCCAAGTGCATCAAGCTGTCGAAGCAGAACGAGCCGCAGATCTGGAACGCGCTGCGCTTCGGCTGCGTGCTTGAGAACGTGACCCTCGATTCGCACACCCGCATCCCCGACTACAACGACGACAGCAAGACGGAAAATACGCGCGCCGCCTATCCCGTGGATTTCATCGACAATGCCGTTATACCCGGCGTGGGCGGACATCCGAAAAATGTGGTGTTCCTCACCGCCGATGCGTTCGGAGTTCTGCCTCCCATCGCGAAGCTCTCCCCGGAGCAGGCCATGTATCACTTCCTTTCCGGCTATACCGCAAAAGTTGCCGGAACCGAAGCCGGAGTGAAGGAGCCTTCGGCCACCTTCTCCACCTGCTTCGGAGCGCCATTTCTTCCGCTGCCTCCCAAGGTTTATGCCGAGATGCTCGGACGTCGCCTGCGCGAACACGACGCGCAATGCTGGCTCGTGAATACCGGCTGGCAGGGCGGACCGTACGGCGTCGGCAAGCGCATGAGCATTCCCCACACTCGCGCCATGGTCGATGCGGCGGTCGAAGGAGAATTGATCCGCGAGGAATTCGAAATCGAGCCCACGTTCGGATTCACCATTCCGAAGCATTGTCACGGCGTTCCGCCGCAAGTGCTCAATCCGCGGAATGCCTGGCCAGACAAGGCTGCCTACGACAAAGCCGCCGAAGAACTGCGGAACCGATTCGCCAAGAACTTCGAAAACTTCGATGTTCCCCCCGAGATCAAGGCCGCCGGCCCCAAATCGCAGAAGCAGAAATAGCCAGCGGTTTTTGGGGGTCGATGTTCCGTACTATTCCTTAGTATAAAAATATCGCAATACGATCTATCCTCGCACGGACAACCTCGGCTCGATTGCCGCCTTCCCACTAAATAAGTGTTCTTGATTTTAAGGAGTCACCATTATGTGGGTTCAAAAGATCGGTTCTATCTTCTTCGGTTTGATTCTTACATTTGTAGTGTTTCTGCCCTCTGCTCACGCCGGCACATGGAACCAGATGACAAGGCTGAAGTTCAATCATCCCGTCGAAATTCCTCATGCAACGCTACCTGCTGGAACCTACTGGTTTGTACTCGCCGATAGTCCAGCCAATCGAGACCTGGTCGAGATCTACAGCGCCAACTGGTCTAAACGGTATGCAGCATTGGAAACCGTGCCCACCGAGCGCACGCGGTCGACCAGCCATACTGAGCTCACATTTGCCGAGCGACCGGCGAACAAGCCTGAGGCGTTGCTCAAGTGGTATTACCCGGGACAATTGACGGGACATGAATTTATCTACAGTTCCCGCCACGAGAAGGAGTTCGCGCGCGATGCCAAAGAAGAAACGGGGGTGAAACCGTTAAACACAAGGTCGTAATTCGCGACGGCCGGAACATTGTGCTGCGCGGCCGCAAGGTTCCGAGCTTCGTCCTGTGATCTAATCGAGATATGTTCGCCCGCAAGATTCGCGTGGATTACGAGGAAAATGGACGCCGGCTGCCCTGTCCGTTGAAGTGGCTCGACTCGTTTTCCATGCGCAACTTTACCAACGCCACCGTCTTCGATGACACGCTTCCCATAGCCGATGGCCGCATGGAGATCGGTGCAGCCGTGCCGTTGGAACAGCTTCGTGACGCGATGCAGGATTGGTTCCGGCGGAAGAGTTATCTGCCCAAGGATGCCCGGCTGTCGCTGGCGGAAGAATAAGGGAAGACTGAGCTGGAATGATCCAGCTGCGTACGCCGCGGTCTATTTGTCGTAGCGCAGCAGTGAAACCACGTCGTACCCTTTCAGCTTGTCCCGGCCTTTGAGAAATTCCAGTTCCACCACAAATCCCAGTCCGACGATTTTGGCGCCCAGCGACTCCGCCAATTTCGCCGTGGCCTCGGCCGTGCCGCCGGTGGCGAGCAGGTCGTCGACGATGAGCACGCGCTGGCCCTTCTGGATCGCGTCTTTGTGGATCTCCAGTGTGTTGGTGCCGTACTCCAGTGCGTAATCGTATTTCACGCATTCCGCCGGCAATTTTCCGGGCTTGCGCACGGGAACGAACCCCGCGTTCAAGCGGTAGGCCAGTGCCGGCGCAAAGATAAAGCCGCGCGCTTCCATGCCCAGCACGAGATCGATCTTCTGAGAAATGTAGTGCTCGGAGAGCCGGTCGATCAGCGCGGCAAACCCGGTCTTGTCTTTCAGCAGCGTGGTGATGTCGTAAAAAAGAATCCCCTTCTTCGGAAAGTCGGGAATCTCGCGGATAAGTTTCTTCAGCTGATCGGGAGTCATAAGGGAAGGTTTCAATGTTTCAAGGTTTCAAAGTTTCAGGGAAAAATCCCGCGCTTCATCTGATCCGAAAACTTTGCGACCTTGAAACTCTGAAACCTTGAAACGTTGAGACCTTGAAACCTGCTTTACCAAGCTCCTTCAATGCGAAATGAACTCAGCCCGTCGACGGGCGGCGCGTCCAAGACTTCGACGGCGTCCACGCGCGCCGCGCGCGGACCTTCGCGAAGCCGCCCGTGCAACCCCGAGAGTTGGTCGCGTGTGCCTTGGGCCAATACTTCTACGCTGCCGTCATGATTGTTGCGCACCCATCCTGCGATGCCCAGCATGTGCGCCTCGCGCTCCACAAACCAGCGAAAGCCCACTCCCTGCACGCGTCCGCGCACCAGGAAGCGGCGAGCCAGGAGGGATTTTTCAGTGGAAGTCATCTTCTGCGGCTGTCATTTGCGGATTGCAATCACCTGCGGCCCGTCATTTTTGCGGCTCGTCATCCTGAGCGAAGAATCAGCTTCGCGAAGGCGACGCTGATTCGTAGTCGAAGGACCCCTGCAATCTCAAACTTCCCTTGGACCTGCGGGATTTGCCGGCACAATGCCTTCCGGCGCCACATCAATTAAGACACAGGGAAGGGATCCTTCGACTCCGCTCAGGATGACAGAACAAAGTTCTACGCCCTCGACAAGTACGCACCTTCCGACGTGTCGACCTTGATCTTCTCGCCTTCGTTGATGAACGGCGGCACCTGCACCACCAGCCCCGTCTCCGTTTTCGCGGCCTTGGTCACGCTGGAGGCGGTGGCGCTCTTGAGCCCGGGTTCGGTCTCAACCACGGTCAGGACCACGGTCTGCGGCAGTTCGATCCCAACGGCCTTGCCGTCAAAAAACTCCACTTTGATTTCGAGATTGGCAATCAGGTAATCGACGGCGTCGCCCAGGATCTCCTTGCTCAAGTGAGTCTGCTCGTAGTTTGACGTGTCCATGAAGTAATAGCTGTCGCCGTCGGCATAGAGAAACTGCATCTCGACCTCATCGACGTTAATCTTCTCGATCGGGTCGGGCGAGCGGAAGCGGTGCTCGAACATGGCGCCGGTGCGCAAGTTGCGCAGCTTGGCCTGGATGAACGCACGCAGGTTGCCGGGAGTGCGGTGCTCCACGCTGAAAACGGAATGCAGATCATTGTTGTGCTTAATGATCATGCCGGGACGAAGCTGGGTGGCAGGGATCGACATCGCTTGAAGAACTCTCCTTAGTACGATTGCGGCTTGACGCCGGCGGAAGGCGGGCAACCCACAATTTCCGCCGCCACGAGGGCGAAACCAGTATTTTACACTCAGCTGCTGCGGAAAAGAAACCTTCGCCCCGGCGATCTCATCGAAGACAGGCGAGTTGCGGCTGTTACGAAGCTCAGCGTCGAACGCGGACGAGGGGACAAATCAGGTTCCAGCCGCACAGCGGCGATGTGAAAGCCCGGCACGGAAGAGTGTGTGTGAGAACTGAATTCTTGGAACAACGGTGGAGCAGATGCCACCCAAATGTAGCCGCGAAGCGGCGGGATATGAAAGCCCGGCACGGAAGTGCCGGGTGGCCGGAAGTGGAACAACCCCAGTCCGCTTTAGCGGACGGCACGAGTTTCGAAACAGCCTAGAGTTGCGGCCCTATTTTTCGATCGGCCCCTCCAGCTTGCAGGTCCGGAATAGAATGGAAGTTGGCCAATGCTTTGTTGAAATGCCCGGCTTGCTTGCCGGGCGGAAATTTGAGGTTTTCTTATGCGCAGCAGCGGACGTTATGAATCATCCGAAAACAGCCATGTGGGTACCGCCATCACATTCCTCTTGATTGGATTAGGCGCCGGAGCGTTGGCGGGACTCCTGCTCGCTCCCAAGACCGGCAAACAGCTTCGCCGCGATCTGCAGCGCGGTTATGAAGATGCCAAAGACAATCTCGGTGACTGGGCGGAGGAAGCCAAGGACCGCGTGCGCGAAGTAGGCGAGCGCGTGCGCGATGCGGCCAACCGCGGCGCCGAATTCGCGGAAGATCTCCGCGAAAAGGTAGAACCACTGCGCCGCAGCATCAACCGCAGCTAACGTCAGTGATCAGTGAACAGTGGCCAGTGGTCAGTGCGCACAGGTCAGTCAAAACAAAGCTATTCACTCCCCAATGACCACCAGCCATTGACCACTGGCCACGAACACAAAAAACATCCTGCAGCAGTGTCAGCCCAAAACCGCTAGCTGAACAGCGCGGAAAAAATCCCTTTAACGTGGTGGAAGAATCCCGCGTGTGCGGGCTTCGCGCTTTGCTTGACCGGAGCAGGTGGCGGCTGGACTACGGGGTCGAGATGAAGCTGCCGCTCCGGCGATTCCTCAATCGGTAGCTCTCTCGCCGATTCGATCGGAGGCGAGGCCACTGCCGTACGCTTCTTCGCGGTAAAAACGAACGGGGCATCCACCTGCACGTGTACATCATTTCTCTGCGATGGCGGTAGCGGAGCAGTTTCCGGACCAGTGGACAATCGTGTCTGCGCCGCAGCCGCTTCCTCGGTGGTATTCCCCGCTCCTGAACCTGCGCCCACCCGCACTTTCGCGGGCAAGTCCGAAGCCACAACCGGTGGCGCGGCCGGGGAAGCGGCTTCCAGTACGGCCGGCGGCGGAGGAGGACATCCGCACTCCAGCGGTACATCGGTATCGACCTTATCGATTCTCCCCGAGCGGAAGACTGCCTCCTCATTCGGTCTGACCTGATAGATGCGGTTGCCCATCAGCTCCGAAACGATGACCGACGATGTGTTGCCGCGCAGGCCCCGCACGCAGGTGTTGCCGTGCGAATCGGCGCTGATGGCGTAATCGAATTCTCCCGGCCCCGCGAACATAATGCGGAAATCGGGTGTAAGCACCGCGTCCGCCGAGGTAGACAGCGAGTAGTGCGTCTCCATCGCCCCCGTGCTCATGCCAAACATCAAGTCACGCTTGCTCTGCGACGGCGTCACCGAAATCGTCGTTCCGGGGCAGACGTGAACCTCGCCTCCACGAGGAAGGTGCAGAATCGTGGTGTCGGATCCGGCGGTAACGGTCGAGCCGTTTTCCAGTCGACTGCCGGCCATGGCGCTTGCGCTCGATGCGCCGCTCACCGGTACCACAACCGCATCGGCGGTCAAAGAAAAACCGGCCGCCGCTTGCGGTTCGGCCGCCGGCGTTTTCGCCGTGTTCACGGCTTCTGGAGGCTTCAACCGCACCAGCAGGCGATTGCCCGCCCCATCCCAGGAATGGCCGTAAGGAGCCAGCAGGTCCAGAACGATGCGGGTCACCGGCGGATTGCTCTGGTACTGGCGCACCCGGATCGCGAGAATATTTTCCCGCTGTACCGGGATTCGATTCTTCATGACTCCAAGCCGCGAGTTGGGCAGATCGATGACCAGCCGCGGCGGCGAATCGAGGCTCTGAATCTCGGGAATGACCGTGCCGCTGGAAAGAATCTCTACCGCAGGGATTCCTTTTTCGTGGATGATCCGAACGCTCTGGATCGTCCGCGGAGGCCCGAAATTCTGGGCGGCCATTTCGACGGTCAGCGACAGCAGTACTGACCAGACAAGTTTGACTCCAGTCCGCGGCACACGTCCCTCATGGAAGGCTTGAAGGAAACATATCACTTGTGGACAACGGAGAGAAGAGCCAGATGGGTAGGTCACTGGCCAACTTGTCCTCGCCCAAAATTCCTCGGCGATCTCAGCGAAACCGCAGCGAACTCTCCGGTTAAAGCTTTTGCCGAAGAGGCTGATCGCGTACACACTGCCCACTAGCCACCGATCCTCAAAAAGTTCTCGACCAGCTTCTTCCCCGCGTCGGTCAATACGCTCTCAGGATGAAACTGCACTCCCTCGACAGCGTAGCGCCGGTGACGTAATCCCATAATCGTACGGGTGCCGTCTTTCTCGGTGGTCCAGGCGCTGACTTCCAATTCTGCGGGCAGGTCTTTTTCTTCGACGATCAGCGAGTGGTAGCGGGTCGCCCTCATGGGCATGGGCAGGCCCTGAAACACGGTCCGGTTGTCGTGCATGACCGCGCTGGTTTTGCCGTGCATCAGATGAGGCGCGCGAACCACGCGGCCGCCGAAAGCCTCGCCAATCGCCTGATGCCCCAGGCAGACTCCGAGCACCGGCACCTTCCCCGCCATCTGCCGGATCAACGCAATGCTGATGCCCGCTTCGTGCGGCGTGCACGGGCCGGGAGAAATGACAATGCGCTCGGGCCGCATCTCTTCTACTTCCTCGACGCTCACTTGATCGTTGCGGCGCACTTCGACCTTCGCCCCCAGCTCTCCGATGTACTGGACCAGGTTGTAAGTGAACGAATCGTAATTGTCGAGCACGAAAACCAAAGTGAAAGCTCCCTTACCAGCTTACAAGAAGTGCATGTCCGGCGCGCGCAACCTGCATAAACGCAAGGGCAAATCACCGGGCCCATCTCGCCTGAAAGAGCCATCTGCTGCACAACGGTGGTATTGACCTTGAGCGGCCGTCAGCGCATTCTTCCTAGGTTCCACTTAAGTTCCAAAGCCACTTCATGCGCCACTTGGAGGAGGCATGGCCGAGCCCCAGCAGGAAAAAAGGGCTGCGCGACGATTTGCGCTCCGAGTACCTGTTACCGTCAACCGCGACCATACGGACAGTCCTGAAGCCGCCAACATCCGCGATGTCAGCGCGCGTGGCATCTGCTTTTATCTGGACTCCGCCATCGCTCAGGGCGCGCCCATTGGATTTACCCTGACTCTTCCACCTGAAATTACCCTGACCGAAAGCATCCGCGTGCAATGCAAAGGCCGCGTCGTTCGGGTCGAGGATGCCACCCCCGACGGGAAAGTCACCGTGGCCGCGGTGATCGAAGAATACGAATTCCTGCCGGAGGCGTGATTACGCAGTGATCAGTGGCCAGTGATTAGTGTGATCAGTCTTGTCTTCAGTCTGGCAGGCTGCGGAAAAACTCTGCCACGAATAGGTTTGGGAAGGGCACGACTTCAGTCGTGCCGCTAAGTCCTCTAAAATCGGCCGCGCTTTAGCGCCTGAGGTTGGCTTTCTGCTGCCAAAACGGGCTTTTCCGCAGCCTGCCAGAGCGTCTTCAGTCCAGAGCGTCTCATAAATAAGTTTTGGGAAGGGCGCGGCTTCAGCCGTGCCGCTACCGGCCAGAAAAAAATGCGGGCTTTTAGCCCCTGAGGGTTAGCAGCTTGCTTTGAGAACCATTCTTGAAAACCATTTGTGAGACCAGTTCTGACCACTGACCACTAGTGGCGCGTCGCGAAGAAGACGTTATTGGAAACTATGGAGGAAATGGGGTTGGGAAGGGCACGGCTTCCAGCCGTGCCTCTGAGAGCCCGGTAAAAATGCGGGCTTTAGCCCCTGAGGCACGTGCCGGTGCCCGATGATCGTTGCTAACGTTGTCAACGCGACAGTCCACTGACCACTAGCCACTAGCCACTGGCCACCGCCCACTAACCACTAACTTCCGCTTCTCGCCATCTCAACCGCCCGCAGCAGCGCCCCTGCCTTATTCATAGACTCATCAAACTCCGTTGCCGGATTCGAATCTGCCACGATTCCCGCTCCCGCCTGCAGGTACGCCTTTTTCCCCTGCATCAGCATCGTGCGAATTCCGATGCAAGAATCCAGATTCCCCGCAAAATCCGCATAGAGCACCGAGCCGCCATAGATTCCCCGCCGCGTCGGTTCCAGTTCCTCAATGATCTGCATGGCGCGTACCTTGGGCGCGCCGCTGAGCGTTCCCGCCGGGAAGCACGCCGCAAAAGCGTCAATCGCGTCGATATTCCTGCGCAGCGTGCCCTCCAGCGCCGACACTAGGTGCATTACGTGCGAGTAGCGCTCCACATACATCAGGTCTTTGACTTTGACCGAGCCGTACTCGCTCACGCGTCCCAGATCGTTGCGGCCAAGATCGACCAGCATCACGTGCTCGGCGCGTTCTTTTTCATCTCCGCGCATCTGTTGTTCCAGGCGCGCATCTTCGGCCTCGTCGCGGCCCCGCGGATGCGTGCCCGCAATCGGCCGGTATTCCAGCTTGCGTCCAGTCACTCGCACCAGCATTTCCGGAGACGAGCCGAGCACATGCGTATTGCCCGTACGCAGAAAATACAAATAGGGCGATGGATTGATCTGGCGCAGCGCGCGGTACAAATCGAAGGGCGCAACTTCCGGCACGAAATCCAGCCGCTGCGAGAGCACGACCTGAAAGATATCTCCCGCGGCGATATATTCCTTGCAGCGCTCCACGCTGCGCAGAAAGGTTTTCGGCGTCGTGCCCGCATGAATTTTCAGCTTGCCGTTCTTGGCCTTCGCGGATTTGCGCCACAGCGCGGAACTCAGGCCGGACGCCAGTTTGCGCTCCAGGGCCGCAATGTCACGCAGCGCCCGCTCATAAGCGCGTCGCGGCGTTTCCTCGGAAACGTCGGCGGTGGCCACGATGTGAATCTGGTGCCGCAGGTGATCGAACGCCAGCAGCCGGTCGAAGAACATCAGTTCGGCATCGGGCAGAGATAAATCGTCTTTCGCACGATCGCCAATCTTTTCCAGTTGGCGAACTACGTCGTAGCAGAAATATCCCACCGCTCCCGCGGTGAACGGAGGCAGGCCCGGCACATTTGCGGGCCGGTGCTCGCGCAAAAGGCGCTTGACCACTTCAAAGATATTTTCCTGAACAACCTGGCGCCGCCGGCCGCGCTCAATCTCGACTTTGCTCTTTGCGGCTCTGACGCGCATGTAAGGCCGCGCTCCCAGAAAGGTGTAGCGTCCTATCTGCTCGCCGCGCTCGACCGACTCCAGCAGAAACGCGTGCGATTCCTTCCCCGCAATAGCTAGAAACGCGGACACGGGCGTGAGCAGGTCGGCGCTCACCGACTTCACCACTGGAATCAGCGTGGCTTCGCCGGCCAGTCGCGAGAACTGTTTGAAATCAGGCTGCAGCATGGTATGTGTCCGGCGCGCGCAAGCAGTTTCACAATCCGCTCCGCCGCGAGGGATTTTCATTATAGGGGAAGTCCGCTGCGGGCCTGGTTCCGGATCAGGGTATAATCTTGCGATTCCATGGCCTTCGCCGCTGAAACACAAATCGGTCCCTACAGAATTATCTCCCTTATCGGCGCCGGTGGCATGGGAGAAGTCTATCGCGCCCACGATCCCCGCCTGCAACGTGATGTGGCCATCAAGGTTCTGCCCAGTTCCTTCACCGCCGATCCGGAACGTTTGCGACGCTTTCAGCAGGAAGCTCGCGCCGTCGCCGCGTTGAACCATCCCAACATCGTTTCGATTTACGACATTGGCAGCGACAACGGCGTGCATTACATCGTTTCGGAGTTGCTCGAGGGCGAGACCTTGCGGCAACGCATTGCGCTCGGCCCGATGCCTGCCCGAAAAGCCATCGAGCTAGCCGTCCAACTCGCCAATGGCTTGGCCGCGGCGCATGAGAGCAGCATCGTCCACCGGGACCTCAAACCTGAGAATGTTTTCCTGACGCGAAACGGGCGTCTGAAAATTCTGGATTTCGGCTTGGCCAAGCTGCGCCGTCCCCGCGAGCAGGCAGAAACCGTCGACGGTGACACCGCCCACACCAGTGCCGGCCAGGTTCTCGGCACCGCGGGATACATGTCTCCCGAGCAGGTCCGCGGCGAGGCTGCCGATTATCGCGCCGATATTTTCAGCTTTGGCTCCATCCTCTACGAGATGTTGACCGGCAAACGCGCGTTCAAGCGCAACACCAGCGCTGAGACCATGACCGCCGTTCTCAACGAGGATCCGCCCGAGTTCTCTTCCGTCAACATGCAGCCCGTTGCTCCCGCTCTGGAACGCATCGCACGCCACTGCATGGAGAAGCAGCCGAATCAGCGCTTCCAATCGGCGCATGATATTGCCTTTGATCTGGAAACGCTTTCGAGCACCTCCAGCACCACACTCGGCACGGCCTCCGCCGCGCGCCCGCGCTCCTGGCTGCGTCCGGTGGCAGCGGCGATTATTCTGTTCGCGATCGCCTTCGCTTCGTCTGCATTCTGGTTCCACAGGCCCGTGGCCACTGTTCATCCGAAGCTGCACCGTATTACTTTCCGCCGCGGAACCATCTGGAGCGCGCGCTTCACTCCCGACGGCAATCTGCTCTACGGCGCTGCCTGGGAAGGCCGCCCTATCGAGCTTTTCGCGGCTCAAAGTGGAAGCACGGAGTCGCGTCCCCTGGGATTGCCAAACGCCACTAGCCTTCTGGCCGTCTCCGGCACCGGAGAGATGGCGATTGCGGTCAACTCTCATTTTCTGCAAGGCTTCGAATCCGCCGGCATGCTGGCGCGGGCTCTGCAGGGCGGCGGCGCTCCACGCGACATCATCGATGGCGTCGAATATGCCGACTGGTCGCCCGACGGCGCGGCTCTCGCCGTAGGACGCCGCGAGGCCGGAAAGATGCGCCTCGAATATCCCATCGGCAAAGTGCTGTATGAAACCGCCGCATGGATCAGCCATCCCAGAATTTCTCCCGATGGAACCCTGGTCGCTTTCATCGACCATCCTTACAGCGGCGACGATGCCGGCGCTGTCGCCATCGTAGATCGATCGGGCAACAAGAAAATCTTGTCCGGTCAATTTGTCAGCGCGCAAGGGCTGGCCTGGGCTCCCGGAGGAAAAGAGATCTGGTTTACCGCGACCACTTCCGGATCCAGCCGCGAGCTGCGCGCCGTGACCCTTTCCGGCCAGGAAAGACTCGTCTACCTGGGAACCGGAACCCTGACCTTGCACGACATTGCGAAAGATGGCCGCGTCATGTTTTCGCGAGACGACATGCGCGCCGGAATGATCGGCCTTGGTCCCGGGGAGACCAAGGAACGCGATTTGAGCTGGCATGACTGGACCGTTCCTCGCGACGTCAGCGATGACGGCACGCTGGTCTCCTTCGACGAAACCGGCGAGGCGGGCGGCGAGACCGGCGGCATTTACGTCCGCGGCACTGACGGTTCCGCGGCCGTGCGGCTTGGCGACGGCCGAAGTCCCACTCTTTCCGCTGACGGGAAATCGGTGCTGGCTATGAGCTTGAACTTGCCTCATGCAATCCTCGAGTTGCCCACCGGAGCAGGCGAGTCCAAAACGATTTCGACCGGCGATGTGAAGCTGCATGCAGCCTACTTCTTCCCCGACGGGTCGAGGATCCTCATGCTCGGCAACCAGCCCGGCCACGGCCTTCGCCTGTGGGTTTTGAACGTCAGCGGCGGAACTCCCCAGCCCTTCACGCCCGAGGGGGTGAACCTTCGCGCGCGCGGCTGCATCTCGCCCGACGGCAAGCGCGTCGCTGCCCAGGATCCCAGCGGGAAAGTCACGATTTACCCGGTCGATGGCGGAGATCCCATACCCGTGCCGAACGTTAATCCCGGGGAATTGCCCATTCAATGGACCGCCGATGGAAAGGGTTTGCTGGTGGGCGATTGGGAAGTGCCCACGCCGGTTTTCTTCATCGACATGACCACGGGCCGGAGAAAATTACTCAAGACCGTCACTCCCGCCGATCCCACCGGCCTCTTCAACGGATCCCCGCCCATCTTCTCGCGCGATCTGAAAAGCTACGTCTATTCCTACACCCGCATCACCTCCGACCTCTACATCGTCGAGGGCCTGAAGTAAACCAGTCTAGGGGCGGACGCCTTAGTCCGCCGTAGTTGTAACCGGAATCGGCAAGTGTAGGGGCGGACGCATTCGTCCGCATTTGTCGCCAGCGGACGGCCCTCCGGGGACAAGCACCAAACCCGCCAAACTTTGGTCACTAGTTCCGTAACTCAACGACCGTTAAAATCAGTACATCCTTTGTATTCTGAACAAGTCTGTGCCCACGCAGGATGTCTGCGACGGCGCGGCGACAACTTATGCGAATTAAGTTTTGGGGAGTGCGCGGCTCCACGCCCACTCCACAGGCCGAGAATCTGCGTTACGGAGGCAATACCTCCTGCGTCGAAGTGCGCGTTGCAGACCAGATCTTTGTCTTCGACTGCGGCACCGGATTTCGCGTGCTCGGCCGCGAACTGGAGCGCGAGTTCGGCGACCGTCCGTTCGCCGCTCACGTCTTCGTTTCGCACTTTCATTGGGACCACATTCAGGGCATGCCTTTCTTCCGCCCGCTCTACGACAGCCCCAACAGCGAGTTCTTCTTTCATTCTTCGAGCCGCACGCGCAGCCTCGAGCAAGTCATGGCCGACCAGATGGCCTCGCCCTATTTCCCGGTGAACCTCGACCAGATGCGCGCCCGCCGCGATTTCTGCAACATCGAAAATGGATGCCTCGACATGGGAAGCGGCATCCGCATCAAGACTGCGTGGCTGAATCATCCGCAGGGCTGCCTGGGATTCCGCCTCGAGACCAAAGATGCGGTGCTCGTCTACGCCACCGATAACGAGCCCGGCGACGAGCAGTTTGACAAGGCCGTGCGCAAGCTGGCCGAAGGCGCCGACATTCTCATCTACGATGCGCAATATCTTCCCGAGCAGTACGCCGCGCGCCGCCGCGGCTGGGGACACAGCCACTGGCGCGAAGCCGTCAATGTGGTCATGGAAAGCGGCGCAAAAGAATTAATCCTCTACCATCACGATCCCGACCACACCGATGCCATCATCGATAAAGTTGTAGCCGACGCCCGCAATTACTATCCCAAAGTCCAAGCCGCCGCCGAAGGCCTGGAAATCAAACTGTAGAGAAGGGTAAAGAGCTTCATGTGGGGACAGCCGCCTGGAGTGCACCCCTGAGGTGAGACAAAAGAACTAGGGACAGTTGCGTTGCAAACATTGTAAACCGGGGAGTGGGGTCTGGGGCGAGGGGGCGGTTAGCCCCCTCGCCCCAGTCAGCTCTGTAGAAGCTTCCGGGCTGCGGGCCCAGAACTGCTGCTCGAAAGCGGCGGGCGTTTGATATCCGAGCGCCGAATGCAGCCGCTGGTGGTTGTAAGTGATCTCTAAGAACGTCGCCAGGTCACCGCGCAGTGCGTCCAGATCGCGCCAGTAGTTGCCGCGTACTTGCTCCTGCTTCAGGGTCTTCATGAAAGATTCGGCCTTGGCGTTGTCGTAAGGATTGCCCACCCGACTCATGCTCGGTTGCGCGCCATGGTCGGCGAGCAGGGTGAGATAGTCGGAACATGCGTACTGGATGCCGCGGTCGGAATGATGAATCAAGCCCGGCGCGGGTTGTCGTTCCGCCAGTGCCATGCGCAACGCCTCCAGTGCCAAACTCGCGCCCAGATGCCGCGCCAGCGCCCACCCGATCACCCGCCGGGAATGTGCATCCAGCACCACGGCGAGATAGACAAACTCCTCCTGCAATCGCACATAGGTGATATCGGCCACCCAGAGTTCATTGAGGTCTTGCGTCACCAGGCCGCGCGCCATGTTCGGCCATACCCGCCAGCCATGCTGCGAATCCGTCGTCGCCGGCACAAATCGCCGCCTGCGCAAACCGAGCAGATTGTCCTCGCGCATGAGCCGCAACACGCGCTTGGCGTTGACCGGGAGCCCGCGCTGCCGCAACTCTCGCTGCACTCGCCGATAGCCATAGAACCGCTTCGCCACGATCACTTTCTGGATGGCATCGCGCACTGCCGTATCTGCCTGTCGCGGTGCGGAGGCTTCCCAGTGCCGATAAAATCCCGCGCGGCTCACGCCGCTCAACTCGCACATTCGCTCCACACTGAGGCCGCCTTGCTCGGCCCGCTCCGCGATCAACGTGCAGATCGCTTCGCGTCCACTCCGATGCGCCGCAAGGCTTCGCCGAAAAAATCCAGCTCCAACTCCTGCTGCCCTACTTTGCGTTCTAACTCTGCGATCCGCTTCCGCGCCGCCAGCAACTCCCCACGTCCGGTCATGGCTTCCGACCCACTGCCCGCGGCCAGCGTTTGCTTTCGCGGTCTTCCTCTCCGCCGATGCACGAGCCCAGCTTCCCCTAACTCTGCGTACCGATCCTTCCACACGTACAGCCGCTTCCGTCGAATGCCCAGCTCTTGCGCCACCGCGCTTACGCTTTCTCCCGATAGCACCCGCCGTACCGCGGCCAGCTTCAACTCCTTCGCGTATTCAATCTGCTTCGGTTCGCCTTGTGACATGCGTTCTCCTCTCGAGAACTGTCACCATTTTCTTTGTCTCAATTTTGGGGTGCACTCCACGCCATCTGTCCCCACATGAAGCTCTCTTCGGCTACGGCTACTCCCAGACCTTCAGATACAGCTTCGGCAGAGCGCGCATTCCTCTGCGTTCTCTGCGGTATTCCTCGGCGAACTCAGCGGTCAAAAGCTTTGAACCGCAGGGGACGACCCTCTTCTACGTGTTAAACTTTCGCCTCGACTGACCCCGAGGGCTCCATGTTCCGATCCGCGATTCTGGCGTTCATGCTTCTTGCATTTTCCTCTGCTGCGATTGCCCAGGCTCCCGACGTTCCCGAACCCGGCTCTGTCGAGGCGATTGCCGCCGCGACCACCGATCCGCATTACATCTCGCCGTGGGTTTCCTATATTCCGCAATCGAAGACCGTGCCCTCGCCTGAAAAGTTTTTCGGGCGAATCATGGGCGCTCCCGGAGAACTCGCCGGAACCGAGAAGACTTACGCGTACGCTCGCGCCCTCGCCGCGGCCAGTCCGCGGGTGCGGGTCTTCACCATCGGCCGCAGCGAAGAAGGACGCGACATCATCATGCTCGCAGTCGCCGATGAGGCAGGCATCCGCGATCTCGATCGCCTGAAAGCCGCGACCGCAGCGCTCGCCGATCCGCGGAAAACCGACAAAGCCGCCGCCGAAAAGCTGATCGCCACTTCGCGTCCCATTTATTACTTCAACGCCGCGCTCCACTCCGACGAAACCGGATCGACCGAAGCCGTGCTCGAACTCGCCTACCGGCTGGCGGTTTCCGAGCAGCCGATGATTCAGCGCATCCGGCAACAGATGGTCGTGCTCATCAATCCGATTTCGAATCCGGATGGCCGCGACAAAATGGTGGACTGGTTTTATCGCTATCTGAAAGGGAAGACCGACCGCGCCACGCTGCCGCGCCAGTCGCCGCCTTACTGGTCGAAGTACACCTTCGTCGACATCAACCGCGACACGCACCAGCAGACGCACGAGACCACCAAAGCCGTGCACCGCATGTTTCACGAGTGGCATCCCACGGTCGTCCACGATCTGCACGAAGGTTTCCCACTCATGATGACCTGGAACGGCACCGGGCCCTATAACCCGAACATCGATCCCATCACCTACACCGAATTTCTGGAACTCAGTTTTCACGAGGTCGAGGCTATGACGGCGATGGGGATGCCGGGCGTTTCGACCTGGAATTTCGGCGAGGCCTTCGCGCACCTGTATCTCGATTCGGTGGCCATGAATCACAACAGCATTGGCCGCGGCTACGAAACCTTTGGCAACGGCAGCGCCGAAACCGAGAAGCGTTCGATTTCTCCGGGAGCAACCACGATGCAGTGGTACCGTCCCATGCCCGCGCCGAGCGAGGTGACGTGGTCGGCTCGCGACAATCTGAATTATCAGGAGACCGGCGCGCTCATGGCGCTCGATGAGGCGGCTGGCCATGCGAAAGAAATGCTGCGCAACTTCTACCAGAAGTCGTGGGACTCGTGGCAGAAAGGCTTGACCCAGCCGCCCTACGCCTTTCTGATTCCGCAAGATCAGGGCGATCCGGCGCGCGTGGCGCAGATGGTGGGACGGCTGATCGGCCAGCACATTGAAGTTTCCGAGGCGCAGAGCGCGATTCAACTCAAAGATGGAAACTATCCGGCGGGAACGTACGTGGTTCGCCTCGATCAGCCTTACCGAAATTACGCGGTCGATCTGCTGACGCCGCAGCATTATCCGAAAGACGGCGAACCGCCGTACGACGACGTTTCGTGGGAACTGCCCGCCAATTACCACCTGCAGGCGATTCCCACGGCGGATGCCTCCATCCGTGATGCCTGGCTCACGCCGTTGAGCGAGTCGCCGAAAGTAACGGGGCGCGTTTGGATGGTGAACGTACCCGAGCCTATGCAACCGCGAATCGGCAAAGTCGAGCGAATCAGCGCCAGCGGCCCCATCTGTCTCCTGAAAGATACCGGCCAAGAGTCAATGCTTGCCGCCCGGTATCGGCTTTCCAAGTTTGAAATACAAATCGCCGAGCGGGAGTTTGAATTGGGTGATGATAAGTTTCCAGCCGGATCTTGGATCATCATGGACCAACCCGGGCTGGATCGTGCATTGGGAGAAGCGGCCGGGGAACTGGGTCTTAACTTCATAGAGACCGCAAGCGGCAGCGTGCCCGATATGCCGCGTCACACCGCTCCGGCGCCGCGCATCGGCTTGTGGGTGCCGTGGGCCGACACCGATTCCATCGGATGGATTCGCTACTCGCTCGACCAGCGCAAGGTTCCTTACACCTATCTGCGGGATGAAGACATTCGCGCGGGGAATTTGAGTTCGAAGATTGATGTGCTGCTCTACGGCCATGTCGATCTCGAACTCGCCGAGCAGATCGAAGGCCTGCCCAAGCGCTGGTCGCCGATGCCGTTCAAGAAAACTCCCGCGACGCCGAGTTTCGGCACGCCGGCCGAGTCCGACGACATCACTGGAGGAATCGGCTACGAAGGGCTGGGGCAGATTCAGCGCTTCATCGACGATGGCGGTCTGATGGTCACGCTGGGCAGCGGCAGCATGCTGGCGCTCGAAGGCGGGCTAGTGCGCTTCGTGCGGCGCTCGTCGGGAGGCGTGCCGCGCAGTGCCGCCGGCGGTGGCGGATCGTCGTCGGCTGCCGCGCAGCAAGCGGGCACACGCACTCCCGGCGCTCACGTGCGCGTGACCTTTGATCGGCCCGACCATCCCATCGCCTACGGATATCCCGCGCATACCTGGGTCTTCCGGCAGAATTTTCCGTTGTACAACACGCCGCGACGCTGGCTGCGCATGGCGTATTGCACCACCTGCCTGGACGGCCCCGAAGACCGCAGCGGCATTGTGATGGAGTGGGGCGACCCCGAGCACAAGGATTTTGTGGTGAGCGGGCAAGCCTGGGGAGAAGAAAATCTGATCGGGCGTCCGGCGATTTTCGACATGCCGGTGGGCAAAGGACACGTGGTGAGTTTCAATTTCAATCCCATGCACCGCGACCTGAATCGCGGCGACCAGCGACTGCTGTGGAACGCGATCCTGAACTGGCAGGCAATTGTGGCAGGGCAACCGAAGCCTGCGGAAGATAAGGCGATCGCACCCGAACCAGATGACGACTGAGGCTTTCGCGGCCCGCCAGTCGGATATTTTTTTCGTATCGAATCGCTAAGATATTTGATTCATTGGAGTTAAGTGCATTCGATTGCCGAACCTCCTTCCAAATCCTTGCAAAATAAGGACTTGTTGGTAAAATATTATAAAATAAGGAGTTAGCATGGATTCCCGGCCCGAGGGAAGAGGTTGGCTCCGTGCTGGCCGTCGATTTGCCGGGAGAGTTTGCGCGCACCTTTCCAGTCTGGGCGCGCTGTCGATTTTGAGTAAAGGTTGTTCGTCACAAAGGTGGGAGATTTTTGGGCTGAGGCTGTGGAAAAAAGAGATGACGCTTGCGGGACGGGTGATTCCCGGCCCGGCGGAGAGAAGCGGGTGACCGGGAAACGTCCGGTTAGTAGTTTTTTTCTTCATTTAAGGGGGATGCTACAAGCCCCTGACAATCGCTGGCGAAAGTCGTCCCAGTCCTTCCCCTTCCGCGCTAGGACGTCGGCGATGTCGAACCACTGATTCGTCGTTGGTGACTCGGCTTGAAGTTTTCGGACCTCCAATCCCTGCTTCGAGATGATTGTCCAAAACTCCGTGAAGCCGAACTTCTTCGCCTTCTGGTGTGACTTCTCGGCTTCTCCTGCTCGGTTGTGAGCGTTGCTGACATCCGTGCCGCCTTTGACCTCGACTGCAACTCTGTGGTGGATTCGGTCGCCGACTTGTTCTTGGACGCACACGTCTGGGTCGTGTGACAGGCTGATGTAGACTAGTCGTCCTGCTGAGTTTTTCAGCGTCAACCTGTTGTCTTTCTCGGCGGCGATGTGCTCGGCCACAATTTCCTTGATGGCGACGAAAACCTCCTTCATCGCGGTCTTGCCGATTTGTGTGTTGTTAGACCCCTGCAATTGGGAGCCGAATGTGAGCAGCGGCAACTCATTGAGGTCTCGCTCTGTAATCTTGGGTATCTGCCGGACGAGTTCTGCGAGGGGCTTCGCCATCGCACGACAGAACGCGGGAATGAGCGGCTTCTGTTTTGCGACGGTGCCGAGTTCCTCCATTCTCCTGAAGCGACCCATGCCTGTGACGCTCTTATAGAACGCCTTCTGCGGTGCGCCGAGGAGCAGGCGGTAATAGCCAACGAGTGACGGCTTCTCCTCAAGGACGGCTGGTACGGGAAAGACGTACTCATCTCGAATGCCTGCAGCGGCGAGAATCTTCTGCGCCTCGTTGGGAACGTATTCCCGAATCTGTTCCTTCACGGTGTTCTGGTCGAGTCTAGCGAGAGCTTCGGACAATGCGTCGCGGAACCATTGCTTTCGAGCGGCGACGAGGAGTTGGTAAAAACGGACCTGACGGGCGGGGCTAGGCGGATTGAGTAAAAGCTCTGTTGTCATGCGGAGCTATTCGCACTTCTTCGATTTCCGAAAGACGAGCCAGTAGCAATGCTGCCGTCTGGTGTGATGGGCTGTCTTCCACTTCGGATCAACAATCGGACCTTTGCGAAACTTGATGATGCAATCACACGCTGTGAAGCCGACCTCGCGTGCTGCGTTAATCAGGTCGATGTGCGCCCACTGATAGCGGTGATGGTGGACGTAGTCCGTTATCTTGCAAAACAAAACGCCCTCGGCCTTCAGGACGCGATAGGCTTCCTTCACAAACGGCGGGAATGTGTGCGAGAACGTGTAGTGGTTCTCTTTCGATGACCGCAGGACCAGACCGAACCTCTTGTTGAAATCCTTCTGCTTGTCCCGCCCCTGATTCGGTATGTGCGGCGGGTCGTAGACGATGACATCGTAAGACGCATCATCGAGAGGCATGTCGGTATTGTCAGCAATGATGTCGGGCTTGTGGCTGGGGTCGATGTCCATCCCGGTGACAGGACGCTTGCTGCCCCGCCAGAACCGTCCACCGTTGACCGTGGCATCCAGAATCTTGCGTGGCCGCTTGCGTGGGTAGAACGACAGCATCCGCTCCAGCAGTGCCGCGTCATCGCCGAACCAAACAGACGGCAGTGGCGTGTACTCAGAAATTTTCTCCGGCGTCGCTTTTGCAGGACGCAGGACTGGCTGAAGGGCTGTGGCCATCTGAGAGTCCGTTCTACACGTCTCCAACGACAGCGGCAACTGTGAATTGTTTGTAAAACGGGTCCGTACTTGTGGAAGGTGCTTCAAGCGTCAGTATCCCACGAAACCCTGTGGTGAAGAAATAGCGAAGGGTACACTGATGGACGTATTCTGACCACAGGTCGGAGAAAACCGGGGGCAGACGGGTGGGGTGCACTCCACCCGTCTGCCCCCGGTTTGTATGGCGGAGTAAACGCCGGCGAATTAGAGCGGGACTTGGTCCAGGGCGACGATGAACTGAATGCCCTTTACTTGCTTTCCTTGCAAGCGCCGGTCGTTCGTAACGAAGAGGTCAACCTGAGCGCTGGCGGCGCACGCCAACTGAACGGCGTCGGGTGCGCGTACGGATCGATCGAGGCGAATCTCGGCATACTTCCATGCGGCTTTGGCGTCGAATAGAAGTAGTGATGCGGTTTTGGTGATGGCTTCTTCGTACCTTGAGCAGAGCGCTCGATCTCCCCGCTCCAAGGGTTTAACGAGAACCTCTCCCAGCGTGAGGGCTGAGGTGAGCAACTGATCCCCCCGCGTGAGCATGCTCTTGCGCAGCCGCCTGGTATCCACGGACAACTGATTGTTGCCCTCTAGGAAATAGATGAACAGGTTCGTGTCCCAGAAGACGCGACTCATTCCCAACCCTCACGCAAGCGCCTCACATATTCGTCAGCGTGTTCATCGGCCCAGAGTTTCTTGCCGGAGCCATACAGAGCCAGCAGCGGATCCTCCTCTGCGGCTCGCTTTGAGGCTTCCGCACACCACGTGTCGTGATACCAAGCGAGCAGGCCGCGAAACCAGTTCTCGGGCAATTCCTCGATCTTCGGGGAAGTCTTGCCACCTTCGCGCTGGGGATGATAAGAGTCTCCGGGCCGGAACAGACGACGACGGCCTGGCGCCGTTTCCACGAGCATTCGGTAGCGCCCAGGATTTGGAGGCCGGTTGGCGACGCAGTGCTGCACGACATGGACGTAGAAGCCCGGCCGCAGCGGTCCAATAAACCTCAACTCTTTCGCCGCTCCGGAGAATTCCATGATCTCTTCGACGGAAAAGTCCGAGCGTTCGGGGTGCCGCTGGTGAAGCATCGCGACCGCAACCCACACCTCGTCGGCGACTTTGAGGTTGGGCTTCGAGGCGGTCGATGTAGCCATAGCAATCCTCTTATCACGAAATAATGGTTAATTCATTATTACTTAGTATTCATGCAAATGTCAAGATGGACGCAGAATGCGCTGGAGTGGAACCGCGGGGTATCGGGAAGGAGCCGAGCTTCGCTCGGCCGGACGGGCGAAGGCGCCCGCCCCCACATGTTCTGTGCCAGGCGCCACGGCGCGGTAAACTGGTTTGAGCAGCAATACAGTCTTGGTTGGCTTGCTTCCCTGGCATCCGGACTCATATACTCTGAACGTTTGCCCGCCTGTCGCCGGAAATTGTCCGGCTGGCATGGGCCCTCAGATCGCAACCCGCAATCATTCCGGAGAAGAAAGTTATGACGACGATTACTACTCCCCCGCATGTGGACAAAGAAGCCAATCCGTGGGAGTCGCAGCGCGCCCGCTTCGACCTGGCCGCCCAAAAACTCAATCTTGATGAGGGCCTGTGGCGCGTTCTGCGTTATCCCAACCGTGAGCTCACGGTCTACATCCCGGTGCAGATGGATGACGGCCACCTCGAAGTCTTCACCGGCTTCCGGGTGCAGCATTCGATCGCGCGCGGTCCGGCCAAGGGCGGCATCCGCTACGCACCTGACGTCACGCTCGACGAAGTGCGCGCGCTGGCCAGTTGGATGACCTGGAAATGCGCCGTGGTCAATATTCCCTTCGGCGGAGCCAAGGGCGGGGTGATCTGCGATCCGCACAAAATGTCGATGGGCGAAGTCGAGCGCATGACCCGCCGCTACACCTCGGAACTGATCGAATTCATCGGCCCGGAAAAAGACGTCCCCGCCCCCAACGTCAACACCAACGAACAAATCATGGCGTGGATGATGGACACCTACTCCATGCACATGCGCCAGACGGTGACGGCGTGCGTGACCGGGAAGCCGATCAACATTGGCGGCTCCCGCGGACGCCGCGAAGCCACCGGACGCGGCGTGATGATCGTCTGCGACGAAGCTTGCCAGAAGCTGGGCCTCGCCCGCGAAAGCACCCGCGTCATCGTGCAGGGCTTCGGCAACGTGGGCTCCAATGCCGCGCTGCTCATGCACGAAGCCGGATACAAAATCATTGGCATCGGCGAAGTGGGCGGCGGGTTGCACAACAAGAACGGCATCGACCTGAAGGCTTTGGTGGACTTCCGCCAGAAGAACGGCACCGTCCACGGATTCCCCGGCGCGGAAAAGGCTGAGACCTCCGACCTGCTGGTCGAAGACTGCGAAATTCTGATTCCCGCGGCCACCGAAAACGTCATCACCAGCCGCAACGCCGACCGCGTGAAGTGCCGCATTCTGGCGGAAGGCGCGAACGGGCCGACGACCTCGGCGGCTGACGACATCCTCACGGATAAGGGCGTGTTCGTGATCCCCGACATCCTGGCCAACGCCGGCGGCGTGACTACTTCCTATTTCGAATGGGTGCAGGACCGCCAGGGCTACTTCTGGAAAGAGTCAGTGGTCAACGAGCAGCTGGATGCCATCATGAAATCTTCGTTTGAAGATGTGGTGCGCTACGCCGAGACCCATCACGTCAACAATCGGATCGCCGCGTACATGCTGGCGATTGACCGCGTGGCGTACACGATCCGCCAGCGCGGAATTTACGCGTAGGGTTTCCAAGGAGAACTGATGAAATTCGTGGAAAGAAAGGTCGCGGCACAGATTGCGGTCCTGGTCTTCGCACTGTCGCTGATCAGCGGCGTCGCGGCAGCGCAGGCTTCTGAACCCGGCTCAAAACCTGAGGCCATGGCGACGTCTGCGCAGATGGCGAACGCAGCCGCTGCCGACAAGCTCGACATCAACACGGCGACCAAGGATCAACTGAAGGCGCTGCCGGGCATTGGCGATGCTTATTCGCAGAAGATCATCGACGGCCGTCCGTATCGCGCCAAGAATCAATTGGTGCAGAAGAAAATCATCCCGCAGGCCACTTACGACAAGATCAAAGGCGTAATCATCGCCAAGCAGCCTAAGACTACGAAATAAGAGATCCAAAACCTTTCACCACAAGAAACACAGAGAGAAACAGAGGAAATCCCTGTGATCCTCTGTGTCCTCTGTGGTTCAGTTTTTCCCGCTCGTGATAATTTCCGGCTGAGTCAGATCGCGCATTGCGTTCCACTTCCCCGTGGAGCATAATCAATCTGGATTCCGGCTGGCCTCCGGAGCCACCCCAGCAGTGTGAACCTGCCCAACTCCATCACGCTCATTCGGATCTTCAGCATTCCTCTGCTGATGTGGATTCTGTTGAGCCCGCGCTTCAATGGCGTGAATGGCGAGCGGGAATTGCTGGCCTCGTTCATCTTCGTGGCCGCGGCCATGACCGACGGCATCGACGGCTATCTGGCCCGCCGGCGCGGGCAGATCACGACCATCGGAATCCTGCTCGATCCCATCGCCGACAAGCTTTTGATCGCCGCAGCCTTCGTCACGCTGGTGCAGTTGAATCCCAGCCTGGTGCCTGCCTGGATTGCCGTGGTGGTCATCGGGCGCGAGTTCCTGGTCAGCGGACTGCGATCGATCGCTGCCTCCGAAGGCTTCACCATCGAGGCCAGCGATCTGGGCAAATTCAAAATGGTGGTGCAGATCGTCGCCGTAGTCGCCGTCATTCTCGATCATCGCTGGAAAGAATTGCCGGTCTACGGCAATTACTTTTTCCCCGTTCACTGGATCGCGTACCTTGCGATCTGGTTCATGGTGTGCGTGTCGTTGGCCTCGGCAGTCGATTATTTTGTTGCGTTCTGGTCCAAGATTGATCGCCGGGGAGTGAAGCGGCGCCGCCGCGCTTTCATTCTGAGCCGGCGTCGCAAGCCTATCCCTGCTCCGCCGCAGGCGGATCGCGATGTCGCTGCCTCGACCTAGTTCGCCCGATGTTGAGTCGCGCGAGGTCTCTCTCGGTGAGTTCTCGTTCGAAGAGAGATCTCTGCTCCTGAAGCTGGCTCACGAATCGATTCTCTCTGCCCTCGAGCAGCGCGAGATTTCCCTGAAGCCTCCCAGCACTCACCTCGCCGAAGCTCGCGGCGTGTTCACCTCGCTTTATCTCAAGGGGAATTTACGTGGGTGCGTGGGCTTTGTCTTGCCCATCAATTCCGTCTACCGTGCCGTCGCTGACACGGCTCGCGCCGCCGCTTTCGAAGACACCCGCTTCTATCCGGTAAGGCTTGAGGAAGCGCGCCACCTGGAAATCGAGTTGAGCATTTTGTCACCACCACAACCGGCCAAAGCCGAGGACATCAAAATCGGGCGCCATGGACTCTTGATCAGCCTGGCGGGCCGGCGCGGCCTGCTCTTGCCGCAAGTAGCTGCGGAACACAATTGGGATCGCGCGACCTTTCTGCAGCAGACCTGTTACAAAGCGGGGCTTCCCTCCGATGCCTGGCGGACTGGAGCGACCATCGAAGCATTCACCGCGGAAATTTTCGGGGATAAAGATAAATGCGAGCAGGTCTGAATCGGACAGATCCGCAGAGGGAGTGTTAGCCCGACGGGAAGAGCCGGATCTTGAGCGCGGACTGGTAACGGCTGAAGTCGCGGTCGGTCGTAAAGATCTCCCAATCGTGATCCAGGGCCACGGCACACAGCAGCATATCCACTGGCGAAGTCGCAATCCCTGCTCTGCGGCATTGATTGCTGACACGAGCCGCTTCCTCGTAGTCATGGGTTGCGACCGGCGCGTCGGGAAAGGCCCGCAAATAATCCCGGAGCCGTCGAAACTGGGATTCCTCGCGCAGTCCGGAAAGCAATTCCTGCCGCACCGGACCTAGCAACTCCGCTCGGCCCTCATCCACGATCTGTTGCAGCATCCGGATCATTCGGCGTTCGGCAGGGCTTAAATCCTCAGCTTTACGGCGCAGCGCCAGTGACCAGACTGGGGTGTCAACCAGAATCATCCCATGCGCTTTCTGCGGCGCTCGGCCTTGTAATCGTAGCTGGGATCGAAGTCAAAGGTCCCAAAGGCATCCAGAATCCGCCGTTGCTTGTGCCGCCGAATGTATTCCTCAAGCGCGGTGGTCACGGCTTCCTTCTTGGTACGGTGGCCGCCGGTGCGGCGCGCCTCTTCGATCAAGCGATCGTCGATTGCGAGATTGGTTGCCATGTGTAGATGTTTACACATTTCAATGTGTAAAGCAAATTACGCAAAATAAAACCGGGGACGGTTTCCCGTCCGCGGTCTGGGACTGCTCAGCTTCATCGCTTCGAGCGCCAGGCAGCGAGCGGATAACTTAATTATTCAACGGATCCAACTCCACCCCGTCTCCCGCGTGTACGTCTTCCAGCGCGAACACGATCATGCCGGTCGCGGTCGTGTCGGTGACGCCGATGATCACGAGTTCGCCCACGGCGCGCCGTGGCAACTCGCGCACGTGGATCGTCGGCCCATTGGTTTTAGTCAGGAAGTTCGGATCGATGGAAGGCGTTTTTTTCTGCGTGTCTTCCGAGATCGCAGCCTTGAACGACAGAGAGTCCACCGGGTCGTGGAGATCGGCTTCATAGGAGCGAACGGCACGGAAGTAATCGCCAATCTTCACGCCCTGGTTCGAACCGAGATTAATGTAGACCTTCTGCCCGCTGCCCACTATGGAGTCGAAGTCCTTGGCCAGCACAATGCGGCCAGAGGCCTTGTTGCTCGCCGGCAGAAAGCGGTCGAAGCGGATGGGGCTGTGAAAATTCACCAACTGCTTCTCGGCAAACGGAATCGCCGTGTCGCCGGGGTTGATGCCGTCGCAGGAGTAATCGATCTGGGCAATCGCATCGCGGCTGCGTGTGTCGACCACCTTCAGGTGTCCCACTTCTTCATAAGCCTGGCCGGTCTGCTTCAGTAGTTTGGCTTGTCCTGGAAACATTTCGTATTCGTTCAAATCCTTTAATTCGCGCACAATCTCGTATTCCGCGCCCAACACGTAGCCCGTGCCCTGGAGGTAGACCATATCGCCGCGGACAAATTTCGTGGTGGTGGGCGTCTGCAACCCGCCGGCGACAAAGTTGGCGTCGGGCAGGACGTGCTTGCTGATGAAGCCCGCGCAATAGAGATCCGAATAGGTAGGCTTTTGAATACGCTCGCCGGGAAAGCTGTTCGTGGTCGGAGCAGTTCCCTGCGGAGCTTCAAGAGGGGCATTCTCCACCCCATTTTGCGCCCAGGCCGCCGTCGCGAGCAGCAATACTAACAATCCTGTTTTCTTCATGTTACCTCCGGGAAGACCGCCCCTCGCGTTCCCCCACTAAGTTAAATGCCAGAAAAGAAAGGCTTCAGCCGGAAGGTAACAAGCGGGTAAGGGTGGGTCAAGGTTACGAGGGTGTTGGGCACAACCGGAGCATATTTTTGCGTAAGTGAGCAATCCCTTGTTGCATAAGTAATTAAGTGCCTGTAATAATTCGCCGTTCATTCCCCGCAACTTCTGAAGTGGGGGATGAAGCGAGGACGATGAACTCCGCTCCGCCTTTTGCACCACGACTTCTGCCCTTACGACTGCCCCGCGTGTGCGTGGCTGTTGTAGGCGCCGACGCCAACGAGATGGCCGAAAAGGCGGAGGCGTTGGTGCGGGATAACTCCTTCCTGGAGTTCAGGTTGGACTATTTGTCGAAGCCTGGCCTGGCGCTTCCCCGGATCAAGCGCTTTATCGAAAGCCATCCCGGAACGATCGTGATTGCTACCTGCCGCCGCGCCGCCAGCGGAGGCAAGTTCCGGGGCTCCATCCCGTCTCAACTCGACCTTTTAAACAAAGCCGCCGCTGCGGGATGCCAACTGGTCGACGTGGAGCTGCAAACCGCCAGCCAATGCAAGCCGGGGCAACTGCAGAAGCTGCGCAGTCGGGCTGGACTGATCCTTTCGTTCCATGACTTCCGCGCCACCAAGAAACTGGAAGAGAGTCTGGAGAAGATGCTGGCCTATCCAGCCGATTTCTACAAAGTCGTCAGCACCGCGACCACGCTTTCCGACAACGTCACCATGATCAAGTTCCTGGCGCGCGAAGGCGACCGGCATTCCATGGTGGGCATGTGCATGGGCGAGCAGGGAATCATCAGCCGCGTTCTCGGCGTGCGCGCCGGCAGCGTCTTCACGTTTGCCTCGGCCAGCGCAGGACAAGAAACCGCCCCCGGACAAGTTACGGCGCAGGAGTTGCGCAATGTTTACCGCATCGAGCAGGTGGATGTAGCCACTCGTGTCTACGGAGTGGTGGGCGATCCCATCGCGCATTCCTTGTCTCCCGCCATCATGAACGCAGCTTTCCGGCGCGAGAACGTGAACGCTGTTTATCTCGCGCTGCATGCCAAGACCCTGAAAGATCTGCTGGCCTGCATCCGGGAAATCCCGATCCACGGCATCAGTGTGACCATGCCGTACAAGGAAGCCATCGTGGCGCACCTCGATAACACCGATTCTCACACCACGAAGATCGGAGCCTGTAACACGGTAGTGCGGGCGCAGGACGGCAAACTTTACGGCTTCAATACAGACGCGGCCGGCATCGTGCGCCCGCTGGAACGCAGGCTGAGTACGCTCGAAGGCGCTCGCATTCTGGTGATCGGAGCCGGAGGCGCCGCCCGCGCCGCAGTCTTCGGATTGAAAGAGCGCGGCTGCGAGGTCTACATCCTCAACCGCAGCGCCGCGCCGGCGAAAAAATTAGCTCATCAGGCCCGGGCGCGGATGGTGAAGCGTCCTGACCTGAAGAAGCTGGCCTTCGATGTGATCATCAACGCGACTCCGGTCGGCATGGGAAACAGCCGCGAAACACCCTTGCAGGACAAAGAGATCAATGCGCGCTATGTCTTTGATATGGTTTACAATCCCGCCGAAACCCGGCTGTTGAAGCTGGCCCAGGAACGGGGCGCGCAGGTGATTCCAGGTATTGAAATGTTCGTGCACCAGGCGGCCCGCCAATTCGAAATCTGGACTGGCAAGCCCGCCCCCTGGGACGAGATGTTGCGCGTCGTATTGCTGGCCCAACAGGAACGCGCCAACCGTGCTGCGCAGCCGAAGTAAGCCCGCCTTCGATGCTGCTCGCTAAGAAAAAGTTGCATTTTTGATACTGCCCAAAGTAAGATGCATTTAGGGAGTGCGACTGTAAAGCGCTTCCAGGTTCTTAGCCCAGTACCGCCCGGTTCCTTACTTCCAAGTTCGCTATTCAAGCTTTGGCGACAAAACTCGACGTGAGAGGCGGCTTGGTCCGTCTCCATCCCGGTTCGGAGAGTCCAACATGGCGTGGTACGCGTACTGTCTTACCGAGCATCAAACCCTTCCCAATGGAACCCGCACTCGCCGCCCTTTCCTGCTAGAGGGCGTTCAAGGAGTGAACGGCGCTGCGGTTCTCAGCTATCCCAGTGGCGAATTCGCGGTCATTGTAAGCGAATATGACCACACAACCGGTGAGCTAGACCAGAAAGCAGCAATTGAGCACGCTCGCGTAGTCAGCAACTGCTTCCGCAATTCCACGGTTCTCCCCTTTAAATTCGGCACCATTTTCGACAGCGATGACGCCCTCCGCCAGGCGGTCCGGGTCAATCGGCGCGCCTTTGGCCTCAGCGTCGCTCGACTCCGAGGTAAGTCCGAAATGCACATCAAGCTGGTGGTGCGTGACGGATCCCTGCGCGAGGCTATGATCGACATCGAACTGCCCGACACCGTCGGCGGCGACTACCTGTCTAAGCTGAAGGTGAAAGCCTCCCGCGAACGCGAACGGCAGACGAAAGCCCGGGCCCTTTCCGTACAGGTCCACAAGCTTTTCAACCCGCTCGAGGAAGAAGTCAGCTGCAAGAAGGTCGCTCCCGAGGGCATGCTGATCGACATTGCCCACCTCATCGACACCAAGAGCGTGGAAAAATATCAGAACCGCTATAACACTGCCGCTAAGCAGTTAAAAAACTGCGAAGTCGCGATTAGCGGACCGTGGCCCCCGTACCACTTCCTGCCGGGCAAGCTCCGCACCGTCGCCGGCAACAGCTAGCGAATTCCGAAGCCCGTGGTTGGATTTCCGGCCATGGGCTTTTCTCCGTTTCGCACCTGCGATGCAGCGAATATGCATTGTTCTGCACTTCTGATTCTTTCCCTTTTTTGACAGAGTGCCTGCGCTCCCTCCTGCCGGAAAGGCAAACATCTCAAAACACGTTGCTTACTTGTTGCGTGATCCGGATCACGGCCCGCCGCCATTTTGGCGCGGCAAGTGCTCCCTTCCCTTGTACTAAGAGGCCGCAAACTCTAGCAACATGACCTTCACTCTCGATATGCTGTGTCACTTCCCGAAATGGCGTTCCGGCTGCCGGAACGCCTCCTTGCATCGCCTTTCCTGAAATCGCCCACCACATTCGTAGCCTCTGAACATGGCCCCAGAAATGGGGCCATTTTTTGGTTTCTTCGCAGGGGTTTTGAGCGTAATGATTCCATAACAATGTCGGCTCCCAGGCCCGAGTAAACTTTGGAGGCGCAAACCAACCAAAGGGCTCGGAGGAAAGGAGCCGAACATGCTGATTATAGGTTGTGACTATCATCCGGGCTTCCAGCAAATTGCTTTTGTAGACACAGAAACCGGGGAGTGCGGCGAACGGCGTCTGAGTCACCGCGAAGAAGCCGAGCAGTTCTACCGCGAGCTCAAAGAACGAAACTTGCCAGTACGTGTGGGTATGGAATCTAGCGGGCACTCGCGCTGGTTTGAGCGTTTGCTGCGCGAGTTGCAGTTTGAGTTGTGGATCGGGGACGCGGCCGAGATTCGCACCAAGCGGGTACGCAAGCAGAAGACGGATCGGCAGGATGCACAGCTGTTGTTGCGGCTGATGATGGAAGACCGCTTTCCCCGGATCTGGGTGCCGGACGCAGCCAACCGGGATCTGCGGCAACTGCTGTGGCATCGGCATCGGTGGGTGCAGATGCGCACCCGGGTGATGAATCAGCTGCATGTGGTCGCACTCAACGAAGGCCTGCGGCGTAAGAAGGCCTTGTGGCGCCCGGCCGGTCGCAAGCAACTGGAGTCCATCGTGCTGGCACCCTGGGCCAGTCGGCGACGCCAAGACTTGCTCGACTTACTGGATCAACTGACGCCCAAGATCCAGGAGCTGACGCGCGCGTTAGAAGAGGAAGTGGAGCAGCGACCGGTGACGCGGCGGCTGATGACGCATCCGGGAGTCGGCCCGCTGACGGCACTGGCCTTCGAGTTGGTGATCGGAACGCCCGAACGTTTTCACTGCGGCAAACAGATTGCCAGTTATGTAGGACTGGTTCCGACGGAAGAGTCCAGCGGAGATCGTCGCCGACTCGGTCACATCAGCAAGCAAGGCAATGTGCTGCTGCGGTTTCTGCTGGTGGAAGCCGCGCAGGTCACAGTGCGCAGCCAACCGGAGTGGCGCGGCAAGTTTTTCCACCTGGCCATGCGGCGCGGACGCAAGATTGCAAAAGTAGCGATGGCCCGGAAACTGGCGGTGCATCTGTACTGGATGTGGCGCCAGGGGTGGGATTATGGCCAGATGCAAAAGCTCGGTTCGCACGCGGGAGCGCCCGGAAATCCCGATGGTGTGCAGTAAATCACCGACGTAATGATTGGGCATCCCGCTCCCCTTCGGCAGGGGAGTTCGAAGAAGTAATCATGATCGCAGTTGGTGATCGAAGAGATGGTTGGGTCGGACTGAGTTCCTGACCCTAACGATTAGAAGCGGGCCCAAGGTTGGAAACGCGCAAACCATCTACGAGAGCGAAATGGCGTTCTTCCACGAGTGCACGCAGTGGTGTGCGCGCATAGTGCTTGACAGCGCCGACATTGTTAGAGATGGGGATGTTTCGCCACCTATCACTCGGTGCCTCGTAAGAACGCCTCTGCACGTTGGATAATCGCGTCACGCAGTTCGGGCGTGACGGATACCGACCCGTTGGGGTCAATGCCATCAATTCGCACGAAAGTGCGCAGTTTGGGTATTTGCAGGTGTGTCCGGCGTCAAGCATTCTTTCCGGTCAACGACAATTAGATTTCCCGATGTTGTTTGAGATACCAGCAGCAGTCGGGGCTGTGGGAAAAGTGGGAATCGCGCGGGTTGTGCGCGATTTCCAAGGGCGGTGGGAAGGGAGGAAAACCTGCTTTTGGTTTTCCTCGCTTTCCACGGCCCGGCTTTTTCCACAGCCCTTCGGCCGCCGCGTTTGTGTTGTTAAAGAAATCATCGAGGGTCACTTTGCTTCCGCGGACTCCAAGCCCGCATCCCGATTCTTCTTGGCTTGCTCCATGCGGTAACTCGGGATGTTGAGTTCCAAAATTACGCAGTGATGGACGAGGCGATCGATCGCGGCCGCGGTGGTCATCGCATCTTTGAAAATGCCTTCCCATTTCGAGAATGGCAGGTTGCTCGTCAGCAGCACGCTGCCGCGTTCATAACGCTCCGCCAACAGGGTGAACACGACCTCCATTTCCTCTCGACTTTGCTGCACGTATCCCATTTCGTCGATGATGAGACCGTCGTACTTCGCCAGCTTCTTGATTTCCTTGCTTAACCGCAGATCCCGCTTCGCAGCCAACAGATCTTGCACCAGCAGCGCACAAGTGGCGTACTTGATCCTTTTCCCGCGCATAGCGATCAGCTCTTGCGCCAGGGCACACAACAGATGGCTTTTCCCCGCGCCAGGATTCCCGAAGATCAGTAAATTCTCTTTACGGTCCAGGAATCCTCCCTCCAACAGCACCTTCATCTGTCGACTCACCTTCACCGGCAACCGCTTGCCGTCGAAGTTCGCCAGGGACTTCTCCAGCGGCAGTGCGGATTCCTTGAGTAGCTTTCCGATCCGTTTTCGCCGCCGCTCCTCACACTCTCGCTGCGCCAGTTCCAGCAGGTACCGCTCATAACTCAACGTTTCTTTTTCCGCGCGCCGCGCCGTTTCCTCAAAGCACCCCCGTATCGCCGGCAGATGCAGCTCTTTCAGATTTTCCACGAGCGCGGTTCTCACCTGGCCCGTCTCCCCATTCATTGCAGCCCCTCCCCACTTCCACAGAGTTCGTCAAACATTCGCAGATCCACGCTGGCCACTTCGACCTCGCGAATGCTCCCCTTCCGCTCCACTCTCAGCCGCTCGCGCACCGCCTCCGCCCGCACCCATCCTTCGCCTTTTTCCAACAAACCGCGCAGCGCTTCATCTACTTTCGCCTCGCTCTCCTTCGCCGCCAGCTCCAGGATCGCCAGATACTCCTTGCTCCCCCGCGGGCCCAACTTGTCCTTCAGTTCATCAAACGCCATGCGAAATCGGCTCGTCGGAAACAACTCGTCCCGGTAGCGATAGTTCTCCAACGCCCCCGGCTTTCTCACCAACCAGTCGATGATGTGGCGATAGTCCACCCGGTGTCGCCTCCGCCCACGCAACCGCGGCATCTCTTCCACCTTCTTCTGCCCGTACCAGATCTCCACCCGCTCCATGTACAACCGCACCTCGACCTGCTCGCCAATCAGCCGGCTGGGCACCGAGTACACATTTCGGTCCGTATAGATCAGACTCCCCGAGTCCACCTTCACTCGCTCCCGCTTGCACGACTCCAAGCGTCGTTCCGGCAACTCCTTCATCACGGCGATTTCTTCTGCCAAGCGCGCTTTTCGTCCGGCGTTCAAGCGCGCCAACAATCCCGCCACGAACTCCTGGTAGTCCGCGACACTGACAAAATCCTTGCTCCCGCGCAGCATCAACTCCTGCGCCAGAGCCCGTTTCAAACGATGATGTCGTTGTTCCACATCTCCGTTCTCATGCCCTTGCCCCGCCTGGATCTTCTCTCCCTCCACTCCGTAATAACGCAGCAGCCCAGCGTACCGTTCGGTGAACTCCGCCGGCGTGCTCATGTTGTTGACCGCTGTCGACAGTCGATCGGTTCGGTGCCGCTGCGGCACTTTCCCGAGTTCCCAAACTGCGTTTTGAAACCCCTCACACAAACTTTCAAAGCTCTCCGAAAAACACACCGTGGCCGACTCCCAGTTCGAGTACGTCAGCACCAGGTGATAGAGCAGGTGCGGAAAACTCTGTCCCTGGATCGTGATCCCCAGCTCACTCATGTGCGTGAAGTCACTGGCACTCAGCCTCCCGGGCTGATGGCGCTGCGCGAAGAACACTTCCTTCACCGGTCCTTCCGTCGCCCGCCATACTTTCACTCGTCGCTGCAGCGTCCGCAGTTGCCCCTCGGCAAATCGCCCGCTATAACGCCGCTGCAGATATTCAAAAATCGTCTTCCCTTCCAGCCCAGGGTTCACCTCCAGCAGGCTGCGCACCTCTTCCCACACCTCCTGGAACGGGTCCTCTCGTGTCCGCCACCGCTTCTCCGGCGTCAGTTCGCTCGGCACTCGCCCCAGCCGACGGTACTTCCGCGCCGTCTTCGCATCCATACCCGCTTTCGCCGCCGCAGTTTCCAGATTCGTTTCCACTTTCCCCAAGGCAAACAACCTCCTCACCTGCTTGTCTGTCACCAAATTGTGAGTGTCGCCAAGAACCAAAAATCAGAGCCTGGCTATTGTCGCTGATCGGGAATTCTAATTGTCGTTGCTCGGGAGGTATGATTGTCGCCCATCACAGGTGTGCGTGTCGTTGGAAGATGCCACAGATTTCCAGATAGCCTTCGTAGGGGTCTAGCGTGCGTTCCACGATTCGCTTCATCAAATGCTTCGCAGCGGTCATCGCATCTGCTCTTTGCTGCGCGAATCGTTTCTTGCGACTGTGTATCTGCATTGCCATTGACCGCAGATCATTGGCCTCAGTAGCGTGGCCGCTCGCAACGAGCCATTCTAACGGATGGTTTACGAAACCACGCCATATCCCTCATTGAGGATCGCGGCCGTCCAGGGTCAATGCATTATGAAAGAGCGCCCCGCTTCAGAAGGTCGAAGCCGGATGAGACGCCGCCTCCGCTCCGCTGCGCTGTGCTGGGCTTCGCTCCGCTACGGCGGCGCTAGAGAGTAACTGCAGTGGTGTGCGCGGTGGAAAAGGACTACAGGAGAGTATAGGCAAGTCGGCGGGAGAATGGCACTTTACCTTGAGGGAAAGACAAGCGTCGACACGAATGAGCTTTCCCCCAAGGAGGCAACTCCAATGAGTCACAACGTCAAATATATCGGAATGGACGTGCACAAGGAAGCCATTGTGATCGCTGTGCTGAATAGCACTGGAAAGCTGGTCATGGAAACCATCGTCGAAACCAAAGCCAGCAGCATTCTGCAGTTTCTCCACGGTCTACGGGGCGAGCTGCACGTGACCTGGGAAGAAGGCACCTGGGCCGCCTGGCTGTATGATCTGCTGCAGCCGCAGGTGCAGCACATTGTGGTGTGCAATCCGCGCCGCAATGCCTTGTTAAAGGAGGGCAGCAAGAGCGACAAGGTGGATGCGCACAAGCTGGCCGACTTGTTACGCACCGGGATGCTGCGACCGGTCTACCACGGAGAACATGGACTACGGACGCTACGCGAGTTGGGGCGCAGTTATCAGACCATCAGCAAAGATTTGACGCGCGTGATGAATCGATTGAAGGCGCTGTATCGCGGTTGGGGCATTCCTTGTGCCGGCACCCAGGTCTATGCCGCGCGCTCTCGAGAGGAATGGTTGAGTAAGATTCCGCAAGCCGGGGTGCGCCGCCGCGCGGAGCTGCTCTATCAACAGCTGGACGGATTGCAGGCCTTACGGCGAGACCTCCGACCTGAGTTCTTGGCCGAGAGCCGGAAACATAAGGCCGCGAAACTGCTGCGCCAGATTCCCTGCATCGGTCCGATTCGAGCCGCCCGCTTGATCGGGCTGATGCAAACCCCGCACCGGTTCCGCAGCAAGCGGCAACTCTGGACCTATAGTGGGCTGGGCATTGAGACGCACGACAGTGCGCAATACCGCTTTGTAATCGGACAACTGCAACGCTCCAAGAAACCCCAGCAGATTCGTGGTCTGAATCGAAATCACAACCATGAGATGAAAGAGATCTTCAAGAGTGCGGCCACCAGGGCCAGCTGTGGCAGGGGGCCGTTCCACGATTTCTACGCGGGTTTGCTGGCCAAGGGGATGAAGCCGGAGATGGCTCGTCTGACGCTGGCGCGCAAGATCGCGGCCATTACGTTGACACTTTGGAAAAAGGAGGAACGTTTCGACGCCGAACAGCTGAAGACGCAAGCAGCTTGAGCATCGAATAGAACCCAGGTGTCTCCCAAGGTTTTCATGCCTCGGTGGTGGCCAATCGGTTCTTGCGATGCTCCGGTTCGAGGGAGAGTATCCATTCGCTCATTCAGGCACTCTGTGTGCTGTAGTCCAGCACCGAGTCTCCGGGTCAATCCTATGCCCCCTCGGATAACCGAAAAAAGCTGTAGGCCTCGAGCCTCACATAGGATCATGGTTGGCACTTAAGCCAACGTCTTGGCTTGCGTAGCTTCGGAACCGAACGGCGTCGTGCGCCACTGACTTCATGAAACCGTCGAGTTGGGACAAGCAACTGGGGTTGGCATCGCCGCGGAGAAGTGCGGCGAGCCAAAGCGACCAAACCAATAACCTCTCTAAGAATGAAGTGAGGAATGAGGTAGGGCTGGATGTAAGTCACCACGCCCGCATCTCCCAGAGGGGCGGGGAGAAGATTTTTCTCTTGACATCCTCTTTCATAGGATGAGTCAAGTCAGGATGTTTCAACAGTAACGAATTATCCTGCCACTCGAGGGACCTGCTCGGTCACCCGCACGTGAGCGGCATCATTGACATCGTTTAGACCCGCGTGAATAATACCTCGCTTAATTCTCTCGCCTCTCGGAAGAGCAGTTCCCGGGGGATGCAACACCGTTTGAGGCCGAAGCACCATCCGGAGTTCGCATGCCGAAGTCTGACTTACCTACCCATCGTTCTGCACTGTGCCTCGCCGCCCTTAGCATTCTTTCATTGTTTCTGGGCGGATGTGGCGGGGGAGGCGGTGGGACCACACCTCCGGCTGATGACTTTCTCATTTCTGTTTCACCGAAAAGTCTCACTGTCGGAATTGGCGGCAGCCAGACGGTTGCCGTCTCCGCAACACAAATCAACACGTTTGCGGCAACCATCAGTGTGTCGGTGAGCGGATTGCCTGCGGGAGTAACAGCAAATCCGGCGACATTCAGCGTGACAGCTGGTAATCAGCAGCAGGTTACCATCACGGCAGCGGCATCCGCGCAGCCGATTACCGCCAATCTCACGTTTCTAGGTACATCGGGAAACCTAAGCCATAGCACGTTTACGGCCTTGAGCATTATCGCGCCGGTCACGGGAGCCCATCCTCCCATTCGGACGCGTTACCTACGCACCAATTCGTTTTACGATCCGAATAATTTGCAGTATAACCCGCCCCACTTCACCGTCTACGATGCCGCGCATAAGCAGTTTTTCGTCAGTAATCCGTTCCTGAATGAAATCGATGTCTTCGACGCAGTTCAGGAGATTGAAACTGCGCGGATCTCGGTTCCAACGGCCTGGGGACTGGATATTTCTCCCTATAACGGGAGCCTTTATGCGGGCACACTGATAGGAGACATTTATCAAATCGACACGTCAGCGCTTAGCGTTATCAAACGCTACCCAGCAGCGTCGATCGGTCCAAATGGTTTCACAGCACAAACGGCTCTCGTTCTGTCCGATGGGCGCCTGGCTTTGCAGGGTAGCGGAGAGTGGGTGGTGCTGGGGTACGACGGCTATGGCCCCGCTGCGGTTTGGGATCCCGTCACTAATTCGCTCGATGCCGGAGAGCTTGGCAGCATTTGTGTCAACGAAGGATCTGACTTTGGTGCATTCGCCGTCAGCGGCGACCGAACACGCGTTTTGGTTGGGGGTCAAACGGTCTGCTCTTATGATCCCATCGCCAAGGTGGCAACTTACGGGACATCTCCCTCTGGGCAACAAATCATTCCCAGTCCCGATGGCTCGCGCTTCTTTTCGACCGGGGAAACCGTTGGTGTTTTTGATGCAAAGACGGTGCAGTTGCTGAGCCAGATCGGGCTTCCGGACTTTCCTTCCAGCGCCGTAATCAGTCTGGATGGAAAAACTCTCTACTTGGTTGATCAGTTATCCGCAGCCGTCTGGGGGTACGACACAACTTCGCTCACGCAAACGGGTTGGGTTCCCAGCTTTACTGTGGACGATCTGCAAGGTGGGATTGTAATTTCAGCAATCGACGAGACTGGCCTGATTGCGGGCCCAATAGGTCACGGAGTCGGGTTTATTGACGCCTCTGCGATGACCCCGACCCAGTCCACCTTCTTCAACCCTGGTTACGCCAACCCACCGACTGGGCCGCTGACGGGAGGCACATCTCTTTCCGGTTTCGCCTCTGGAAAAGTGGCAGACTCAGCAGTCTTGGATCGAATCTACGTAGGGAATGTACCAGGAACTTCGGCCGGATTCAGCGACACAGCAGTCGTGGTCACCCCAGCCGCCAATCAGTCGGGTGCAGTCGATTTGGCTGTCCTCCTGAACGATGGAGGAGTGGGTATTGTGCCAGAAGGCTTCAGCTATGGCCCAACGATTCTAGAGGTGGTTCCCAACGGAGCAACCGCGGAGGGTGGGCAGACCGGCGCAATCATTGGATACGGGTTCGGAGATTCCACATCAGGAATTCAGGTGACGGTGGGTGGGCAGGCCGCTCCCGTCACCGCAGTCAACAAATATGGCGCACCCATCATCCCCTACCCCTTTCCCACTAGCTCTCTGCAATTCACCATTCCTCCTGGAACAGCGGGCACGGTTGTCAATGTTACGGTCACCACGCCTTCTGGCTCTTTTACGGCAACGGGGGCATTTCACTACACGGCGGCAGTGCAGTCATTCCCAGTGGCTGCGAATCTACAAGCCGGAATTTACGATGCCCGACGAGACCTTTATTATTTCGCAGATCAATCGCAGATCCAGGTTCTATCGAAGAGCACGGGTTGGCTCTCGCCGATCGCTCTTCCCAATGTGAGCAGCGGGACTCAATTGCTAGCAATCTCGGAATCGCCCGATGGCAGCCACATGGCGGTTTCGGACTACGGCGGACAGGCGATCTATGTACTAAATCCAGACAATCCGGCATCAGTGACGAGATATCCTATGTCGCTCGACCACGACGGGGGGTTTGCACCCGATCTTGCTCCGAGTGGGTTAGCCGTCACCGACAGTGGCACGGTTTATTTCGCCAGCGCTGACATCAACGGTACCGGTGCGCCGAGTTTTCACAAATTGAACACCGCCGCCAACTCGATCAGTGATATTGGGTACCCCAACGGCTCCCTATCATCGGCCTCACTCGCCGATAAATTTGACCGTGTGTTTCTGAGTGCTGACGGCAGCAAAGTGTACTCCAGCCAGTCGGGAGACGTAACCAACGCCTTTTGGATCGATACTTCCAATAATCAGAGCACCTATTCTCCGCCGAACTATCTGTCCCTGTACGCCGATCCAGACTTGGCGATTTCGGGAGACGGAAACACGCTGGAAGCCGCGGGGGAATTGACCGATTCGTTACTCAACCCCGAAACCCAAGTTGCTTACATTGATTGGGAGACGTGGTTCCCGCTGGCTGTGGACGGACAAAAACTCAACCAGGACGGAAGCATAATGTTTCAGCCGCTCACAGATGGCGTCGATATGCTCGCTCGAGATACCGGGCGCCTTCTGTACCGCATCCAGATTCCCTTGACCGTGCCCGATGTTTACGATGCGCTTGTCGTGGCCGAAGGGCAAAATACCTTAGCCGTCATCTCCGCCAACGCCGTCTCGTTTGTAGATCTGAGCAGTCTTCCGATTGCTTCGAAATATACGCAGCCGTTTCCTGACACAATTCATTCCAAAACGAGCGGTACAGCAGACAGGAACACAGTCCCGCTAACCAATCGCCCTCTTTCAACTCGTTCGAACTATCGGACCGCGAGGCCTACATTGAGGCGCATACCCGACGAGCAACCCAAGGCGCATGTCAGAACTCCATGAAGTTGCACCGTTGATGGTTTCGCCAGTGCTGGAAATGCGACATAATCCTGACCTGTTGTTTGGCGTTTTCTGTCAACGGTCGTAACCAGAACACGGAAGTATGTACTTTACGCAAGGGGGCGTTATGATTAGGGCACCGCTGAAGCCGCTTTCCCGCATCCTTCCCCGCCCAAAACCTGAGCGGCTTCCGAAAAGGAATCGCATGACTATTGCAATTGGCATGGTATGCCAAGGCTGTGTACTGGTAGCTTCCGACACTCGAATCTCTTATGACGGCGGAAAGGTATCAGACGCTAAGAAAATTACGGATTTGAAGGCGAAGGGCGGAGTCTTTGCATTTGCTCATTCATCGAACGATGCAAACGCGGCTACTGCACTCATCGGGGAAATTAGACAAGAAATCGAGAACTGGCGTTTTGAGATAACGTCTTCTACCGTCGGAACGCCTATCAAGATGGGGATGCAGAGATGGTGGCTACCGCATGGCGACAATCACCCGGTAGTTTATTTGCTGCTAGGAGCCTGCTTTGGGGGAGAGAGCGAACCGTCCTTATTTTTTTGTGAACCTCCAAATGTCGTGATTCCAGTTCAAGACAATTACAAGTGTATTGGTGACGGGTGGGAAATTGCTGATCCTATATATGAGTGGTTTAGGCCGAACGCGCCTTCGCCGCTTCATGCTTCTCTATGCCAAATCTCATACATGCTCTACAAGGCAAAGACGCTGATGCCTGCCACGATAGGAGGGGATACGGACGTAGATGTGCTTACGGATTGCATAAGTGACCCACTACGAATCGACCGCATAAGCATGAGGGCTGTCGAATGGTACGGTATCGCTTTTGAGCGGCACCTATCCAAACTCGCGTCTTTAGCTATGGAGGGAAGTCTAGAAGGACAAAAAGATGTTCTACGAGCTGCTGAGGGTATTTATTCATCTAGCATGATGTATGCATCGGCGGAATTCCGCTGCCAATTTCCCGATAAACCCATACGGCGGCAATTTTATACTTGACACAACTTGCGCCAAGTATTATATTGAAAGCATGACAAGCGAAGAACTAAAGCGGCAGCTGGCGAAGTCGAAGACGGTAGAAGACATTCCTCTAGCCTGCAGCAACGAACTGGCCGCCGTCGAATTTCTCGAAAAGCAGCGTTGGGGCAATACTCCAGCCTGCGTCAAGTGTGGCAGCGTAGAAGTCTACAAAATGAAGGACGCCAAGACGGGCGAGCGGAATAGCCGCTACTTATGGCGCTGCCGAGACTGCAAAGAGCAGTACACGGTTCGGATCGGTACGGTTTACGAGGAATCCCGCATCGAATTACGCCACTGGTGCTATGCGTTCTGGCGTGCCTGCACCTCAAAAAAGGGCGTCTCGGCTCTGGAAATCAAGCGGCATTGCCAAATCAGTTACAAATCAGCCTTGTTCTTGATGAATCGCATCCGCTTTGCGATGGCCCCTGATGCAGCAAACTCTCCGCAATTGCAAGGAACAGTCGAAGCCGATGAGATGTATATCGGCGGCAAGCCGCGCTATCGTGGAGCAAAGGCGGGACGCTCTACGGATCGGCCTATCGTGTTTTGTGCTGTAGAACGGGGCGGAGAACTTCGCCGCCGGATCATTCCAGACGTAAAGGCTGCCACTCTAAAATCGGCGTTGCGCGAGGAAGTATCCAGACAGGCGCGGGTCATCACAGACGATTATTCGGCCTACCGAAGCCTAGCGCCTGAATTCAAGCACGAGAAAGTTTGCCACAGCACGCGAGAATACGTCCGCTTTGGAACGGACATCCATACGAATACCGTAGAAAGCACCCATGCGCTTGTAAAACGCGGCATCGTGGGCATTTATCACAATGTCAGCCGTGAATACTTGCATCGGTATCTGTGGCAGTTCGATTTCCTTTGGAACAATCGCAAGATGAACGATGGTGAGCGCACCGTTCTGGCGATGAAAGCAGCGGAAGGAAAGCGGCTCATGTATCGAGAGCCGAGCGGAATACAATAGGGCAGAAATGCGAAAGCCCGCCTGCCAGCGGGTTTCAGCGCATTCTTGATTTGAGTGAGCACTCGAATCTTATAAGAGGAGTGCGCTCAAATGCAAGTCTACGATTTGAAGGGGAGACTGCCTGACGTGAAACGCGACATGGACTTGTTTCGAGAGTTGCTTGTGAAGATCGAAGAAAATCCGGCAATGGATGGCACGCGAGAATTTTCGTATCACTCGCCAAGGGAGATGGGGATTTCTGGTCACAGCATAGAAGAGGTCGCTTATCATCTCAAACTGTTAATTGAGGCACGATATGTAGATGGTGCCGTAACGCTCGCTGTACCCATGCAAGTGATACGTGGCCTGACAAACGAGGGGCATGATTTCTTGAGCAATATTCGCAGCGATGATATTTGGAACAAAGTTAAAAAACAGGTAGGAGATTTGACGGGGCATGTCGGGCTTCCTGTCATTGCCTCATTAGCGGAAGCAATTGTCAGAAAACATTACGGCTTAACGTAGGGAATATGACTCATAAGAAAGCAGCAAAGCGCAATGCTCCAGCGCGTCCCAAATCTGCTCCCGGCCCCAAGCCAGATGTTCTCAAGCTAAAAGGACCGTGGCAGAATGCGGTGCGGAAGTCGCTGCAAAAGAAGAAGCCAGCCGAGGGCTGGCCTAAGTAATGTGCAGGTGCATTGCTGTCCTAGCATTGCTGGCGATGGTTGTTTGCTTCGTTACGGGGATGTGGATTCCGGCAATTTTCTTTCTTCTTTTTGCATGGTTCTGTTTTGCGATGGGGAAGAAAAAATGAGCGGCTTGCGTAAAGTACATACTTCCGCCAGAACATTACACTCAAGTGCCCAGCGGGGGCTGGCCCAAGTTCGCCCGGAGCCGTCACGACATGGGCTGGCCCAGCCTTCGCGGTTTTCGAAGGCTGGGCACTCGTGCTGTTGGTAGCGAGGGTTTTCAAACTCCGCGAGTCCAGCATGGCATTCTGAAGATTCAAATCTATCGATCCAAGCAGCATCGCGCCCACGCTTCGAAAATCGCGAAGCGTGGGGCAGCCGGCCAGGTTTCCGACTGACTCAGCAGCGAAGGCCCGCGACCTTTCTCATTTTCGCTGCCGTCGGATACACTGACGACCGACCATGTTCAGACTCCGTGTTTGTTTTGTTTTTGCCCTGATCTCGTTTTCGGCCTCTTCGATTCGAACTCAGGCCCAGACTCAGAAACCAGCGCCGTCTCCGTTCTCCGGGCCGCTCCAGATGTCGCAGGCCCAGCAGGAAAACTTCCCCGCTTCGCTGCTTGATGATTTGGCCGCAATCAAAACGGCCGCGCTCGCCGACGACTATGCGTACCGTCAGGTCGCACATTTAACCGAAAACATCGGCCCCCGGCCCAGCGGATCGCCGCAGGCCAAGGCTGCCGTGGATTACGTGGCTGACCAGCTCCGACAGCTCGGGCTCGACGTCCATTTGGAGCCGGTGAAAGTCCCGCACTGGGTGCGGGGAGCCGAGGCTGCCGAACTCGTGGAATATCCCGGACAAGCCGCAGGCGCTGCGCAGAAAGTCATTCTCACCGCGCTGGGCGGAAGCACCTCCACGGCGACCGATGGGATCACCGCCGACGTGGTGGTGGTCAGCAACTTCGACGAACTGAAAGCGCTGGGACGAGACAAGGTTGCCGGCAAGATTGTTTTGTTCAACGAAATCTTCGACAAGCAGAAGGCGGCCGCCGGACTGGCATTCATCGCCTACGGGGAAGCCGTCCGGTATCGCGCCGCCGGACCCAAGACTGCGGCGGAACTGGGCGCGGTGGCCGCCCTGGTCCGTTCCGTGGGCAACGCCGACTACCGGCTGCCTCATACCGGGTTCAGTATTCCAGCCGGAATCCCCGCCGGGGCCGTGACTGCTGAAGACGCCGATCTGATCGCTCATCTAGCCGCGCAGGGCAAAGTCCGCATGCATCTCACGCTTACGCCGCAGAAACTGCCCGACGTCGCCAGCTACAACGTGATCGCCGATCTGAAAGGCAGCGAGCATCCCGAGCAGATCGTCGTGGTCTCCGGACACCTGGATTCCTGGGATCTCGGTACCGGCGCCATTGACGATGCAGCTGGCATCGCCGTGGCCATGGAAGCCGCCGAGATCATGCAGAAGCTGCATCTGCATCCCAAGCGCACACTGCGAGTGATTGCGTGGATGGACGAGGAAAACGGCGGCTCGGGAAGCCAGGCGTACAGCAAGGACTATACCAACGAATTTCCGAAGCATGCGGCGGTGATCGAAAGCGATTCCGGTGCGGCCCACCCCCTTGGCTTCGATATCAAGATGACCATGGCCGCCGCCGAACTGCTGCGCCCCGTTCTGAATGTCCTGCAAAGCTTCGGAGCCAATGCCCTGCAGCCCAGCAGTTACCCGCCGGGTGCGGATATCGCTGCCATGTCCGAGGCTGGAGTGCCCGCCCTGGGACTGATGCAGGATAGCCGTACGTACTTCAACTACCATCACACCGCCGCCGATACGCTGGACAAGATTGATCCGCAGGAATTGCGCGAGAACGGCGCTGCGATGGCCGTCATGGGATACGCGCTGGCGACGATGAAAGACCCGCTGCCGCGGTAGGAAGCAGTGGTCAGTGGTCAGTGGCCAGTAAACGGGCTGCGGAAAAAACTCATTTTGGCAGCAGAAAGCAAACCTCAGGCGCTAAAGCGCGGCCGATTTTAGAGGACTTAGCGGCACGACTGAAGTCGTGCCCTTCCCGAAACCTATTCGAGGCAGAGTTTTTCCGCAGCGTCTAAAGCCGACATCCATGTTTCCGGACTTGCCGACTGCTCGCCGCTCACCGCTCACCGCTTCTTTTCTGAAACTTTCCGCCTCTCCGCTCCGTATCTCTTGCTAACGGAATGAAACGCCCTTCGTCTATGAAGCATAAGGGGTTAAGGCCATGAAAACACAAGCATGGGGATGGCTGGTGGCGGCAGTGCTGGCAGCCGGATTAAATGCAAGCTATCACGATGGCGGCTTGGAGTGGGCGCACCGGATCGCCGGCGGCATCGAGCACAGCAGCAACGCCGTTCTGGCTCTGGCCACCGGACATGCCGACCGTTTTCTGGCCGAGGCCCAGATTCTTGGGGCGCGCCAGGAAACCGCTTCGTGCCCTCTGTCGACCGCTCTAGCCAGGATTCAGACCAGAATTCAGACCAGAATCGCTTGCTCGCGCAAGGGCGCCGATAATTTCAATGACAGTTTCGAAGTGATGTCGGATCGCGAAGAGGCCGCGATGGCAAGAGTCGAGGCCGATCAGGCGCGCATCGAGGCGCAAGTGGCCCGCATGCGCATTCCCGCCGCAGATTTTGCTCCAGCCCTGGTTTCGCTGCGCACAGTAGCGTGTCCGCGCGTGCGCTTCACCATGCCCGAGATGCCGCGGATCAAGATGCCGGTCGCGCCCGTGATCCATGTGGACGCCCCGGGTGCAGGTCCAGTTTAAAACTTCGATTTGCCTCCTGGAACGACGGGCGCGGACAACCCTCCGCGCCCGTTTCTTGCAGTCGAGTGCCGGCGCCGTCCGTCGCCTCAACTCTTTCCTCACGCCCGGCAGTCTCTATTGCGCGCTTCGCGCGCAACTCCGGACGAAGGCGTCCGGAGCTACATTTTCGGTCCATGTAGGGGCGGACGCCTTCGTCCGCTCCGCGAGCGCAGCGAGCGTGGTCGGAGCAAAGCGGTCGGTTCCGTGGCACGAATCCATGGCACGACCGTGCTCGTACCCAACCCGGTTCCCACCTGTGCAAATCCTCTAATTTTTTGCCTATCTCAATACGAGAAATGCAGCTATAGTGAAAAAGCTCAGCGATTCCTCACGACAACTGACCTGAATTGATGGCGCGAAAAAGCGGTTCCACCATCATGCAGGAGGAGTTGTACCCACCCAGCGCTCCACCCGCGCGCGAGTCGCTCGATGATGCGCGCCTGGTCGATCTGGACGTGGACGAGGAATCTCCATTTCTGCGCGGGCAAAAGCGCGTCTCGGCCCGCCGCAGCCCGCTTCCCAAGAAGGCCGCCAGCCGCCTGTTGTGGGCGGCGATTGCCGCAGTCTTTTTGTTCGTCGGGGCGATCGGCGTTGGCAGCCTGTATCACTACGGCGAGCGCTCGTGGCGGTTTCGCATTGAATCCAGCGACAACATCAACGTCGCCGGCATGCAGAACGTGACCAAGGCGCAAATCATGGAAGTGATGGGCGCCGACATCGGCCGCAACATTTTCTTCATTCCGCTCAGCCAGCAGAAAGCGCAGCTCGAACAGATCCCCTGGGTCGAGTCGGCGAGCGTGATGCGCTTCGTCCCCAATCGCCTGCGAGTGGAAATTCACGAGCGTATTCCCGTGGCCTTTGCCCGGGTAGGCCCGCGCATTTTTCTTGTCGACGCCGGCGGCACGTTGATGGAATTGCCGCTGAAACACAAATATTCCTTCCCTGTAATTCTAGGAATGAATCCCGGCGAGCCGCTCTCCACGCGCGTTCCCCGCATGAAGGCTTACAACCAACTAGTGCAGGATCTCGATTCCGGTGGCGCCCGCTATTCGCAGGATCTCAGCGAAGTCGATCTCTCGGATCTCGAAAATCTGAAGGTGCGGGTGAACGATCCGCACGGCGACGTTCTGGTCGAACTGGGCTCATCGGATTACCTGAAGCGCTACAAAACCTACGTAAGCCACGTGCAGGAGTGGCGGCAGCAGTTCCAGAAACTCGAGTCGGTAAACCTGCGTTACGACAATCAGGTGATCGTGAATCCGGACATGGAAGGAAAGCCGAAGCAGGCGGCGCTGACGACGGCGGCGGCGAAAGCAGCCGCTGCGGCCGGAGTGAGGCCGGCAGCGCTGATCACGCGCATCGATCCGCACGATCGCGCCGTGCCCAAACCGGCCTTCGAGCTGACCGAGAAGAAGCTGAATCCCAAAGCGGCCGCGCCCAAGAAGTCGGTGCAGCGGGCGAGGGTGAGAAGGCCCGCCGCAAAGGCGAGTGCGAAGAAGAAAGAGGCAGCTAGGCATCCTGCCTCGGCGCAAAAGACAAAAGCCGCGGCGCATGCGACTGCGCCGAAAAATAATGCGAAGAAGCCGCCATCGGTCTCGGCGGTGGCCGCGAATCCGAAGCCAAGTCCAGGAATTGCCAAGCAACCGGCAAGTGCGGGGTCCAATTAATTGACGTCAGGGAATTCATAAGCATGGGGAACCAGCAAGGAAATTTCTTAACCGCGATTGACGTAGGCAGCGCCAAGACCTGCGCGCTGATGGCGGAGTTGACCGATTCCGGCCTGCGCTATCGCGGACACGGCGTCGCCGATTCGCGCGGCTCGCGCAAGGGCGTCATCGTCGAACTCGATAAAGCCGTCGCCTCGATTCAAAAAGCGGTGGAAGCCGCCGAAGATATTGCCGGAGCGCCCGTCGAGCACGCCATTGTCGGGATAGGCGGAGCGAACATCCGCGGCGTGAACACTCACGGCGGCATCAGCCTGGGTACCCGCCCCCGCGAGATTGGACGCGACGAGATCAAGCAGGCCGTCGAACGCGCCCGCGCTATTCCGCTGCCCGCCGACCGCGAAATCCTTCATCTGCTGCCGCAGGAATTCATCCTCGACGATCAACAGGGCGTGCACGATCCTCTGGGCATGATGGCGGGCCGGCTCGAAGTGCGCGTCCACATGGTCACGGCCGCGACCAGCGCCACCCAAAACGTAATCACCGCCGTCAATAAAGCTGGAGTCCACGTCGACGACACCGTCTTCGAGCCACTGGCGGCGGCCGATTCGGTGCTGCGATCCGATGAGCGCGAGCTCGGCGTATGCCTCGCCGACATTGGCGCGGGTTCGACCGAACTGATCGTCTTTCAGCAGGGAGCAGTGGCCTATACCGGCGTCATCCCCGTCGGCGGAGATCACTTCACCAGCGATCTCTCGGTCGGCTTGTGTACTCCGCTGGCCGAAGCGGAAAAGATCAAGAAGGTGTATGGCAGCGCGGTGGTCACGCTGATTCCGGAAGGCAACGAAGTCGAAGTGCCGTCGGTGGGCGATCGCCCTTCGCGCCTGATGCCGCAGCGTCTGGTCGCCGAAATTCTGGAACCGCGCGCCCGCGAGCTCTTCGAGATGATGCGCGACGCGCTGCGCCAGAGCGGCATGTTCGATCTCTGCATCGCCGGCATCGTGCTGACCGGGGGCGCCTCGCGCCTGCCGGGAATTTTCGATGTGGCGGAATCGGTGCTACGCCGCTCCGTCCGGCTCTCGTGGCCGGCGCCGCTGGCCAAGATGCCGTCGACGTTGTCCGAACCCGAGTTCGCGACCGTGCTCGGCATGGTGAACTACGGCCAGCGTGCCCGCATCGCCCGCGGCTTCCAGGAAGACCGCTGGGGAACGAGATTGAAAGCGCTGTTGGTAGGCAAGGGAGCGTAAGGCATGAACCACAAAGGACACGAAGGCACACGAAGGAAATCCCAAGAAGTTCTTCCTTCGTGAAACGTCGTGTCCTTAGGGGTGAAAGGTTTTGCATTTCAATTTCAGTAGGTGGAAAAAATGAAAAACGATTCCAAGATTCGCATCAGCTTCAACGAAGAGGCCCGCAACGACGCCAAGATTAAAGTCATCGGCGTAGGCGGAGGCGGCGGCAACGCGGTCAACCGCATGATCGATGCCGGAGTGGAGGGCATTGAATTCGTGGTCGCCAACACTGACCTGCAGGCGCTGCGCATGTCGCACGCGCCCGTGAAGCTGCAACTCGGCGTAAAGCTGACCAACGGCCTCGGCGCCGGCGCGAATCCGGAGGTCGGCCGCAAAGCTGCGCTCGAAGATTCCGACAAGATCATCGAAGCCCTCGAAGGCGCCGACATGGTGTTCGTCACGACTGGCCTTGGTGGCGGCACGGGCACGGGAGCCGCTCCCATCATTGCCTCGCTAGCCAGCGAAATGGGCGCGCTCACGGTCGCCGTGGTGACCAAGCCGTTTTCTTTCGAAGGCAAGCGCCGCATGCAGCAAGCCGAGCGCGGCATCTCCGAACTGATGGAATCGGTCGACACGACGATCGTGATTCCCAATGAGAAGCTGCTCGCCGTCGCCGAAGATGCCGGCTTCTTCGAATCGTTCCGCATCGCCGATGACATCTTGCGCCAGGGCGTGCAGGGGATTTCCGACATCATCACCATCCCCGGCATCATCAACCGCGACTTCGCCGACGTGAAGACGATCATGGCGCGCATGGGATACGCCGTGATGGGCACGGCGTCAGCCTGCGGCGCCAAGCGCACGATTGAGGCCGCGCAAAAGGCGATTGCCTCGCCGCTGCTCGAAGCCGGAGCCATCGACGGCGCGCGCGGAATTCTGATCAACATCACCGGATCGTCGTCGCTGAAGCTGGCCGAAGTGCAGCAGGCCTGCTCGATCATCCAAAGCGCCGCGCATGAAGACGCTAACATCATCTTCGGTGCCGTACTCGACGAGAAGATGAAAGACGCGGTCAAAATTACCGTCATCGCCACCGGCTTCCGCGAGATGCCGACGGCCCGCCACCGCCAGCAGGAGACTCGCAGTTCGTTCGCCGCCGCGCACGAAGAGGCCATGGAATTTCCCGACGCGCTCGACCCCATGCCCGACCCGATGCCGCCGCAGATCATGCAGGAATCGACGGCGGGCGATTGCGCTTATGTGGACGAGCCAGCAATTCCTGTGGCGCAAGAGCGCGTCCCGGATGTCATCTCCCTCGACACCATGCGCGGCGCCATGGCTAACAACTTCGAGCAGAACGATCTTGACGTGCCCGCCTTCCTGCGCAAGAGAAATGACGTTATGTGAGGAAGCAGGTTTCCAAGTGGCAAGGTTTCAAAGTTTCAAGGTTGCAAATTCTCAACCTCATTTTGGGTTTTTAATCATTGAACCTTGAAACTTTGAAACCCGAAGCCCGAAACCTGAGGGGCGCGGTAGGCAAAACTTTGCACCCAGGAGAGTACCTTTCTAGTAATCCAGTAACCGATTACCGAAAGGGTCTGAACCGCGGTAATCTCCGCCTATGTCGCTGTTTAGGAGTAGGTTAGATCTGAAAGACTATTTTTACCGATTGAAATATTAACGTTGCCAGGAAATGCTAAGTTTCGTACCATCAGCGCAGTCATGCGAAAGGATGGGATTACCATCCGGTGGCATTTCGCGTGCATCAAAGTTTATAGATTCCGGGAGTGAAAATTAGAAGATGTCCAGGGGAAGCCTTCTTCGTCTCGTTTTTGCCCTTTGCGCATGCCTGCCACTGGCCGGTGTGAGCTGGGCCGCACACATTGCCACTCATACCCCGACCAAATCGAAATCCCAAAAGATCAGCGAAACCCAGCACACGCGCCGGCATTATCGTCATCTGGCCCGCAGCCGCAGCGCGACGCCGGTTCGCCGCGTCTCGGTAAGGACGCGCCGTCACCGCTACTATGAACGCTTCACCATGAGTTCCTTTACCGAGGACATCGGCAACGGGGATATCACCGGCGGCGAAGATCCGGTTGTGCGCCAGGCCGCGATTGATGCTTTGGGCAACATGAACGGCACCGTCGTCGCCATCGAGCCCACCAGCGGCCGCATCCTGGCCATGGTCAATCAGAAGCTGGCTCTTTCGAGCGGCGCCCAGCCCTGTTCCACCATCAAACTCTCGGTGGCCCTGGCCGCGCTGAGCGAAGGCCTGGTCTCGAAGGAAACCCCGGTTTCTCTCGGCGGCCATTACCGCATGAATCTCACCACCGCATTAGCGCATTCCAACAACGCTTATTTCGAAGCTCTCGGACGCAAGCTCGGTTTTGAAAAAGTCGCGTACTACGCCCATCAATACGGTCTCGGAGAGCTCGCTGGATACGACATCCCGGGCGAGCAACTGGGCTCGTATCCCGATGAAGTCATTCCCGAAAAACTGGGCGGCGTGGGCAAAATGTGCTCCTTCGGCGAGGGCGTTTCGATGACCCCGCTGCAACTCGGCGCCATGGTCTCAGCCATCGCCAATGGCGGAACGCTCTATTACCTGCAGCATCCCACCACGCCGGAGGAAGTCGCCAACTTCCAGCCGCGGGTGAAGCGGCAGCTCGATATCGCTCCCGTCATTCCCGAACTCTCTGACGGCATGGCTGGTGCGGTGCAGTACGGCACCGCGCGCAGCCTGCGCCTCAATTTCAACGAAGAAGAAATTCTGGGCAAGACGGGAACTTGCTCGCACGCCGGAACTCGATTCGGATGGTTCGCCTCCTACGCCAACACCAGTGTGGGGCGCGTCGTCGTGGTGATCTTCCTCGAGGGTGGCCGTCCGACCTTCGGCCCCAAAGCCGCCGAGATTGCCGGCCGCATGTACCGCAACATGTATGACCACAACTTCTTCATCGCGGGACACAGTTTGCCATCGGACACCGCGACGGCGAAACCGGTAAGCAGCACTCCGTAAGAAATTTTCTTTGCTCGACTGGAGACGCGGCCTGGCTGCGTCTTTTTATTTGCGGGCGCTTTGTCCGAATTGCTTGGGCGCCTGAACGCAAAATGTCAGACGAGCTTCCTAAGGCCGGCCTAACGCCTTCCTTCAGAACTTTCTAATAAGAAAGACGCCGTCTCTGCCGATCTTACCTCAGCACTTCTGACGGCGGAGTATGTGTGTCTCTCTTCGCGCCGAAGGTGCAATAGGAGGCCAGTATCCCTTGAGCCTATTTCCAGGAAGTCTTCATTCCCTGCTGGCAGTCTCTGTCGCAGCGCTGCTGCTCGCTGTTTATGGGACATTGCATTTCGTTCGCCGCTGTCGGGTCGCGCGGCAGGAAACGATTGCCCGCGAGAGTGAAGCTCGCTTCCGAGCTCTGGCCGAAGCAATTCCTGAAATCGTCTGGACCGCGGTTCCCGGCGGTGGCATCGACTATCACAACCGCCGCTGGTCCGAGCTTACCGGGCTCTCCATGGAAGAGGGTTTGGGATGGGAGTTCAATAAGGTCCTTCATCCCGACGATATCCCGGTGGCGACTGCAAACTGGGAGAAAGCCCGGAAAACCGGCATGTCGATCGAGGGAGAGTACCGCTACCGCACCGCTCAAGGAGATTTTCGCTGGCAACTGGTTCGCGCCACTCCCATGCGCGATTCCTCTGGAAAGATCGTCAGGTGGTTCGGATGTTCGGTCGACATTGACGATCAGGTGCGCCACCAGCAGGTTCTGGAAGAGGAGGTCAAACAACATACCGCCGCGCTGCTCGAAGCCAATCTTCGCCTCGAAACCGAAATGCGCGAGCGCGCGCTGGCTCAGCAGGAATTGAATTTGCAGAACGAGCGCATGGTGCGCGAGCTCACGCAACGCTCAACCCACGTCACCAATCTGGCCAAGATGGCCGAACTGCTGCAAAGCTGCGCCGATCTGAAGGACATTTTCGCCGTGGTGTCGGGCATGGCGCCGAAAATCTTTCCCGAACTTCGCGGCGCCGTGCTGGTGCTGAACTCTTCCCGCGATCGGCTGCAGGTGGCCGCGTCCTGGTCCGATTGCCAGCTCCCCGCCAGCACTTTTGTGCCGGAAGATTGCTGGGCCCTCCGCACCGGGCACGTGCACATGGTGGCTACAGGCGACTCCACTGCCGAATGCAAACACGTAGTTTCGGGTTCGGGAGCCTATGCCTGCTTGCCGCTGATGTCCCAGGGAGGACCCATCGGAGTTGTCCACTTCCAGGTCATCGGCTCTGGCGCTATCTCGGAAGCGGCCATGTTGAGGGCCAACATGTTCGCCGAGCAGGTGGGTCTCTCTGTGGCCAACCTCCGGCTGCGCGAAGCGTTGCGCGATCAGTCCATTCGCGATGCGCTCACCGGACTGTTCAACCGCCGCTATCTGGAAGAAACGCTGGAACGCGAAATCCGCCGCGCAGTGCGCTCCGAGCAGGTACTCGGCGTCTTGATGCTCGACCTCGATCACTTCAAAAAATTCAACGACACCTACGGCCACGAAGCCGGAGACACGGTGCTGCGCGAGACGGCCGCCTTCCTGACCAGAAGCGTGCGTGCCGAAGACATTGTCTGCCGCTTCGGAGGCGAGGAGTTTGTCATCATACTCCCCATAGCGGACGTCAAAGCGATCCAGGCGCGCGCCGAGCGCATTCGCTCGAAGGTCCGGGAATTGACCATCCTGCATCAGGGAAAGGCGGTTGGGATGGTCACCGTCTCGATCGGAGTTGCGGAACTTCCCCAGCATGGTACGACTCCCAAAACACTGCTCGAGGCCGCCGACGCCGCGCTGTATCGCGCTAAGAGGGAAGGCAGAGACCGGGTGGTGGTGGCGGATGCGCCGTTAAGCGCGGTCGAGCCGCTGGTTTCTGACGCGCAGCAATACTGATTCGAAGAAGTCAGCGCAAAAATGTAGCCCCGGACGCATTCGTCCGGGGTTGCGAGCAAAGCGCGCAATGGTTAGCTGTGAATGCTGATGCGATGCCTAGCGAGCTTTGCTCTCGTCGCTGGCAATCACTCCATCTTTGATGTGAATGACGCGATGCGCGTACTCGGCGATATCGCCTTCGTGGGTCACCAGGATGATCGTGTTGCCCTCGGCCTGCAGCCGGTCAAATAGCGCCATAATTTCAAGGCCCGTCTGCGAGTCCAGATTTCCGGTAGGTTCGTCGGCGAGGATGATGGAAGGCTTGTTGACCAGCGCTCGCGCGATGGCCACACGCTGCCGCTGTCCTCCGGAAAGTTCGTTCGGCTTGTGATGCATGCGAGATTCCATGCCCACGGCGCTCAACGCGCCCTTCGCCCGCTCGATGCGTTCTTCCGTCGGAATGCCGGCATAGATCAAAGGCAGTTCCACGTTGTGCAGAGCAGTCGCGCGGGCCAGCAGATTGAAGGTCTGAAAAACGAATCCGATTTCCTTGTTGCGGATGCGCGCCAGTTCGTCATCATCCAACTCACTCACCAGTTGCGCGTTCAGCCAATACTTTCCTTGCGAGGGCGTGTCAAGGCAGCCGATCAGATTCATCAACGTCGATTTCCCGGAACCCGACGGTCCCATGATGGCCACATACTCGTTCCGCTGAATCCGCAGATTGACGCCGCGCAGCGCGTGTACCTGCTGCTCCGAACCCATGTCGTAGGTCTTCCAGAGATCTTCGGCTGCGATCATGCAACTCTCCGGCGGGGCCAAACTGGCGTTGTTCGGCATGCTGATGACTTCTGCGGTTGCCATATTTTTCTCCTCGTCCACTGGCTGCGTGACCTCTCCGAAAATCTTTAAACAGTGATCAGTGATCAGTGGCTAGTGGTCAGTAAAACCCGCATCCCGGATTAGCATTTGACTGCTGACCACTTTCCCACTGCTCATTGCTCACTGACCACTGCCTTTTGACGTTTCAACCCGGCTAAGGTTATGACGACTCGTCCTCTTTCTTGGGAGCGGTATTGTCGATTTTGACGCTGCTTCCCGGACGCAGTGTGCGCAGAACTTTGTAGCTCCCCGTAATCACCTCGTCACCCTCTTTCAATCCGTCGAGCACCTCGATGTCAGAGGTTCCAGTAATGCCGGTGGTGACGGGCACGAACATCGCTTTCTTATTGCGGATCACGAACACGCCCTGCACTTCTTTCTTATTCTTGGATGCAACTTCCTTGGAGGGTGCCGCCGCATGCACCGATCCCGGAGGATTATTCTGCTGATCCATCTGCTCCTTGGTGCGCAACGTCAGGGCCTGGATCGGAACCGACAAGGCATTGGCGCGCGTCGCCGTAGTGATCTTCGCGGTCGTCGAAAGGCCCGGGCGTAGATCGGCGGGCGCATCCTGCAAGGTCACGACTACTTTAAAATCCTTCGCTTCCTCGCTGGCCGTGGTCTGCTGCGACGTGGAGACGCCGCTGGAACGCACAATGGCGTTATCGCCAATTTCCGAAACCGCGCCATGAAAGATCTTGTTCGGAATGGCGTCGATGGTAACTTCGGCCGGCTGTCCCAGCTTTACATTCACGATGTCGGTTTCATCCACTTTAACTTCCGCGGTAATGACCGACATATCGGCGATCGTCATCAGCGTACTGCCTTGCGCGTTCTGGATGCCGATGACCACCGTCTCCCCTTCGCGCACCGGAAGATTCGTAACCACCCCGTCAAACGGCGCAGGATAGGTGGTTTTCTGCAGCAGGTCCGTAAAGTGCGTTAGCGTCGCCTGGGCCTGGGTGATATGCCCTTCCGCCGAATCTTTTTGTGCCTTGGCCTGCGCCACTCGGGCTTCGGCCTGGGTCAGCCCGGCGTCGGCTGTCGCCCACGCATTCTTCCGGCTGTCGAAATCTGACTTCGAAATCAGGCCGTCCTGAAACAGGCTCTGGGCGCGCGACCAATCCAGCTTGTTGCGGTCGTAGTCCGCCTGCGCGCGCAGCAGATCCGCTTGCAACGTCTTCAGTGCGGCATCGGCCGCCAGCGCGTCCGTCCGCGCCGCGTGCAGGGACGCCTCATTGGCGTTCACGTCGGCCGACGACTGCACGTTTTCCAATTGCGCCAGCAATTGCCCCTTCTTTACGTGATCGCCCTCCTTCACGTACAGGTGGGTGATCTTCCCAAACGCGTTGGCCCCCACATTCACGTACGTCTTGGGCCTGATTTCGCCCGAAGCGCTGACCACGGTGGCCAGATCTTCGCGCTGGATCTTGCCGGTCTGCACCGTCACCACATTCCGGCCACTCTCAAAAACCGCAATGCCAACGACAAGGGCGAGGAGGACCACAATGCCCGCGCCAATTGTGACTTTTTTCCAAGGCTTCATGAGTCCCGTCACAGCGGCAATATCCCGCCTCCCGCAGAGGGCTGAATCGCGCCAAATCGCTTATTTAACGATAAAAACAGCCTCTATCCCGCACCCCGTGACGGACACACATCCTCTGTTACGATCTTGCTGCCGAGAAAGTTCCCGATCCAACGTCGAGGAAGTGGCCCGAGACCCGCTGCGCAGGGAGTGATAATTGCTGCCCCGAACCTAACATTATAGCCTTCCAACCCCGGCGACAGGGCTGGCGATTTCGCATCTCTCCCAGGCAACTCGGCAACCCCTGGCCGGCTTCTCAAGGTATGCGTTGGCAGGTTTTAATTCGTTCTCCGGGCACGACTTAACCTTGCTTTCACACAACTGACGGCCTAAAATAAACAGACGACGGTTGTCTTGGCAGGAGTCCCTCTCATGTTCCGGGTTGTGTATCGCAATTTTTTTCGACTTTGTCTAATTTCCTGTCTGTCTGTACTGGCGTCGACCGCTCTTGCCCAAGACCAGCCCGCGTCCGATGCCAAGGCGGGCGATCAGGCCGGCAAAGCGGCTACTCCCTCCACTCAGGCTCAGCCCGCTGATAGCACCGATCCGCTGAAGCGCGCCGTCGACGCCAAACGAAAAAAGCAGCAGATGAAGGAGTTCAAGAAAGAAGTCAATCCCGCCTACAAGAAGTGGCTGGATGAGGACGTGGTCTACATCATTACCGACGAAGAGCGGGCCGCGTTCAAGCAACTCTCCAACGACGAAGAGCGCGACAACTTCATCGAAGCTTTCTGGCAGCGCCGCGACCCCACTCCTGATACGGAAGAGAACGAGTACAAAGAAGAGCACTACCAGCGCATCGCCTACGCTAACGAACATTTCGCGGCAGGCGTACCCGGCTGGCGAACGGACCGCGGCCGCATCTATATCGTCTACGGCAAGCCGGACGAAATCGACTCGCACCCCTCCGGCGGCACCTACGAGCGCCCCATGGAAGAAGGCGGCGGCGAAACTTCCACCTTCCCCTTTGAAGACTGGCGCTACCGCTACATCGAAGGTATTGGCCAGGAAGTCATCATCGAATTCGTCGACAGCTGCATGTGCGGCGAATATCACATGACGATCGACCGCTCCGAAAAAGACGCTCTATTGATGACCCCCAACGCCGGCTTGACCCTGTGGGAACAGATGGGCCAGTCGAGCAAGGCGCAGCGCTTTCAGGGCGGAGGCTTGGAGCGATTGGGCGCCGGTCCCGAGAGTTCGATGATTGCGGCCAAAGAGTTCGACCGCCTCGAGCAGTTCGCCAAGCTGCAAGCCGCTCCGAAAGTGAAGTTCACCGATCTGGAAGAAGCGGTGAATTCGAAAGTCATCCTCAACCCGATGCCCTTCGACGTTCGCACGGACTTCGTGAAAGTAACCTCCGACACGGTTCTTGTCCCGGTGACAATTCAGATGAAGAACCGCGATATCACTTTCGTCAATAAAGACGGCGTCGAACGCGGCACGGTCAATATCTTCGCCCGGCTTTCGACGTTAACCGGGAAAATCGTGCAGACCTTCGAAGACACGGTTCAGGTGGATGTGCCCGCCGAACTTCTTCCGCGCACGGCGGAGAACGCTTCGGTCTACTGGAAAGCGCTGCCTCTGCGTCCCGGCCGCTACAAGCTCAATATCGCCATCAAAGATGTCAACGGTGATCGCAAAGGCATTTGGAGCCGCAGCGTGGTCGTCCCTGAATTCTCCGACGACAAGCTTGCCACCTCGACCCTGATTCTTGCCGACCAGATGGAACCAGTGCCCACCAAGGCGATCGGCACCGGCAGCTTTGTCATTGGCACCATGAAAGTCCGTCCCCGCGTTCCGCCCGCGGATGGCAAGCCGGCTACCTTCAAGCGCGACAAAGATGGCAAGGTAAATTTCTGGATGCAGGTCTATAATCTCGGCGTAGACGAGAAGACGCACAAGCCTTCCGCTACGTTTGAATACGACATCACCAACGTCGCCACCAATAAGTCGGTGGTGCAGAAAGTCGAAAGCACCGACACGATGGGCAACGTCGGAGACCAGGTGACGCTGCAAAAATCGATCGTACCCGCCAATCTTCAGCCGGGCGTCTACAAGATCGAAATCAAAGTAAATGACAAAATTTCGAAGCAGACCGTTGATCCATCAGCAGTGTTTGCAGTAGAGTAACTCCCTGCATTCCCCCAGGGGGTGGGGCGAAGTTGAACTTGCGTAAGCTCGGAACTTGGGCGATCGTACTTGGGTTCGCGCTTCCCGTGTGGGCTGCACCGCAGCCGGGAGCGATCTCGGGATACGTCCGCAATATCTCCGGCACTCCCCAGATGGGCGCCGTGGTGCAGATCCTTGGCTCGGCTCATCAGACTCTCACCGTTTTTACCGATGCCGCTGGTTACTACACCGCTACCGACCTGTTGCCCGGTCTTTATTCTCTGAAAGTAACCGCGCCCTCATTCCTACCGGCCCTGCGCGAAAAAGTCGGCCTGCGTCCCGGCGACCGACTCAGCATCAACGTTACGTTGAGCACGCTGCTCGGCATCATGGAGCTCGGTCCAGTCCGCTCTCTGCCCGACGAGGACGACTGGAAGTGGACGCTTCGTTCGGTGGCCAACCGTCCTATCCTGCGCATCTTTGACGATCCGGCCAAAGCCGAGACGCAGAAACATGAGATGACCGGAACCCTCTCATTCCTTGCTGGCTCTGACGCATCCGGCTACGGTGGCGGCTCCGACATGACCACCGGCTTCGATCTCGAACGCTCGATTTTCTCCGACGGCCATCTCGCCTTCAGCGGCAGTGTCGGCTACGGAGATACCATTCCCGCGGCCGTTCTGCGCACGACCTATTCCCGCCGCCTGCAGGATGGATCGCAGCCCATGGTCGGACTGACCGTGCGCCGCTTCGCCACCACCGACCCAAGCCTGCACAACGCTTCGTTGCAAGCTTTAGCGCTGTCCGCGGGAGACGAATTCGCTCTCGGCGACGTGCTCGAACTCAAGTTCGGCAGCGAACTGCAAACCATCCAGTTCCTCGGACATCTCGATGCGTTTCGCCCCTACGCTTCCGCCGACTTGCATCTTTCACCCAACACCGTTCTCGATTACTCCTACACCACGTCGCGTCACGATCTGCGCTCCGAAAAGGGTTTCGATTCCGCGCCCGCCGATTTCAGCGAGACCGATCCCCGCGTCAGCCTCTCGAACTTTGCGCCGCAACTGGAGAGCGCGCATCATCAGGAAGTCAGTCTTTCGCGCCGCATCGGCAAGACCAACCTGCAGGTCGCCGCATTCTCCGACCGCATCGCCAACCCGGCGCTCACGGGCGTAGGACAAGTCACGGCCGCCAGCGGATTCCTCTTGCCCGACATGACTTCCGGTACGTTCACTTACGCGGGCGACAATCTCTCGACCAGCGGTCTGCGCGTCGTGCTGCAGCATAAGTTTTCCTCCGACCTCACCGCGACGATCGACTACGCATTCGGCGGTGTTCTCGATCTCACCCAGCCCGATGTGCAGCTGCAAGATGCCCAGCAGTGGATGTCTTCCGTACGCCGTCACGCCGTCGCGGCCAAGTTAAGCGGAACGTTGCAGCGCACCCACACTCGCTGGATCGCCTCCTATCGCTGGATCGACGGCTCCTCGCTCACTCCCGTCGACATGTTCAACGCTTCTGCCGGCCGAAGCGATCCCTTCCTCAACATCTTCATCCGCCAGCCGATTCCGGTGCTCGGCGGACACGTGGAAGCTCTCATCGATCTGCGCAATCTTCTGGCTCAGGGATACGTTCCCGTGCTCGGCCAGGACGGCCAGACTGTCTACCTGGTCGACTCCGCCCGCTCCATCCGCGGCGGCGTAGCCTTCAACTTCTAGTGCTGCTGCACCTTTCTCGCAATCGATCCTGGATTTCCGCGTCCACTCGCCATCCGCATTCGCAAAATCTATCCCGCCGATTAACAACTACTTGGTTGACTGTGAGCGCACGCTTTGGATAATGTTTGTCCCGCGATCTTTGTGATTGGGGCGGGACATCTCGTTAGCACGCAAGCGATTGCACGAATTTCCCAGAGGCTTGCGTGGGTTGACGGTTTGGCAAAGATCCAGTACTCCTCCCAAGGAGTCGGTTTTCAAGGAGACCTAATGAAAGCGCGCAACTTCCCGGTGTTCATGCTGGCGTTCATGCTTCTGGCTGCGGTGGGTGCGTCGGCCCAGACCTTTCGCGGAACTATTCTCGGCACAGTCACCGATCCCTCCGGTGCGGTCATCGCCGGCGCGAACGTGACAGCCAAGAACACGGGCACAGGACTGGTGCGCTCCACCACCACGAGCGGCGATGGCAGCTACTCCTTGCCCGAACTCCCCATCGGCTCCTATGATGTGACCGTCAGCCAGGCTGGATTTCAGACTTTCGTTGCCAAGGGAGTCACGGTTGATGTGGCCACCGAACGCCGCGTGGACGCCGCCCTGAAGGCAGGCCAGGTATCCACCCAGGTGGAAGTTGCTGGCGACCTCTTGCCCCAGGTCGAGACCACCTCCAACGATCTGGGTGGCACGCTGACCGCCGACACCATCGAAAGCCTTCCCGTCAACGGACGCGACTACCAGAAACTCATCTACTTGAATCCCGGCGTGGCCGGCTCTCCCGACCAAATCTCCGATTCTCCCGGTTCTTACGGCACCTTCTCGATGAACGGTTCCCGCGGCCGCTCCAACAACTTCCTGCTCGACGGCACCGACATGAACGACGGCTACCGCAACGATCCCGCCATCAATGAAGCCGGGGTATTCGGCGATCCGGCTACCATCCTTCCGCTGGATGCCGTGGCCGAGTTAAAAGTTATTTCCAACTATGAGGCCGAATATGGCCGTAACAGCGGAGCCGTCATCGACATCGTGACCAAGAGCGGCACCAACCAGTGGCACGGCGGTCTCTTGGAATATTTCCGTACCGGCAAGCTGGGAGCCCGCAACTACTTCAATTTCGCTCCCGATCCCAAGAGCCCATTCAACAACAATCAATTCGGAGGTTCGTTCGGCGGTCCCATCGTTAAGGACAAGACATTTTTCTACGCCGACTACGAAGGCCAGCGTGAAAATGGAGGCCAGGCGGGAGTCACCTGCGTGCCCGATCCCGCAGTGATCGCCTCCTCAGAGGCCGCCATCGTAGGCCTTGGCGACACCGTGAATCCCATCATGACCGCGCTGCTGGCGCGGAACCCATGGCCAACCCCGAATATCGCCGGCGCCGTCAGTGATGGAAACGGTTGCACCACTTCCAATCTTTCTACGTCCACCGCTTTCTTCAATCGGGTGGACAGCATGATCGCCAAAATCGATCACAGCTTTAATGCCAATAACGTCCTCACGGGACGCTATTACTTCGGTGACAGCAGCCAGAGTTTCCCCTTTGCGCAGCTATCCGGAGGGCTTCTTCCCGGCTTTAACACAACCACGCCGACCCGCGTGCAACTGGTGGCTATCTCCTACGTGAAAGTGATTAACTCTAGCCAGGTGAATGAAGCCCGTCTGGGATGGAACCGATTCGCGGAAGGGTTTTTCCCGCAGGACCAGAGCTTCAACCCCAACTCCATTGGATTGGATACGGGTGTGGGGAGTTATGACGGCGGCCTTCCCGCGACCACCGTCGGAGGCTTCTCGCAGATTGGCGCAACCAGTTCCATACCGCGCAACCGTGTGGACTCGAACTGGCACTTCGTCGACGACTACTCGTGGAAATCGGGCAAGCACGATGTGAAATTCGGATACGAATTCCGCCGCACGACGATCATGCAGGTGATTGATCACAACTTCCGTGGCGAGCTTAGCTTCGGCAACGATGTTACGAGTCCCAATACTCCCAGCGTCACGCTCACCGCACTGGAAGCGTTCCTGGAAGGAATTCCTGACGGTGGCGCTCAGGTGACTGGCAATTCCAAACGGCACACCTTCCAGAATAGCGAGGGCCTCTTTATTCAGGACAGCTTCCGCGCGACACCTCGACTCACTCTGAACTATGGTTTGCGCTGGGATTATTTCGGTGTGACCGGAGAAAAAAGCGGCCTCTTTTACACCTTCGATCCGGCTGGAAATGGCGGCACTGGCGACAACGTTCAAACCGGCCAACTTTATGACAAGGATCTGAACAACTTTGCCCCACGCCTCGCTTTTGCTTATGACGTAACCGGCAAAGGCCAAACTGTAATCCGTGGCGGATGGGGTATCTTCTACGACGCATTCTCACAGGATATGTTTCTCGGCCATTTGCCGTGGAACTGCGTTTTCTGTCCGGGACCGGCCTATCCTGGTTTGGGCCCACAAGCTCTGGCCACTGGCTCCGTCTCCGGCACGCCGTTTGTCGCAGGAACGCCCGTTTACTCCGGCTACGGCCCAGAGGGGGATTTCTTCTCCGTTGACCCGCACATGCGCACGCCCTATATCCAAAACTTCAACTTGAATTTCCAGGAACAATTGGGCAGCAAGACCGTTCTGCAGGTCGGGTACGTCGGAGCCAAGGGGACAAAGCTATTCCAGTTTCTCGATATCAACCAGCCCAGCCAGGCGCAAATCACCGCGTCGGATTGCCCGAACGGCACCGCTACTATTCCTTGTCCAGGCGGAGCCATTACCCCCGCTTACAGCGTGCCTCGCACCTACTCCAGCTTCTTTTACATCAACCAGGAAAAATCCTCGGCGAACTCCATCTACAACGCGCTGCAAGCCAGCCTCCGCACCAGTGCGTGGCACGGCCTGACTTCGCAGGCGAACTTTGTCTGGTCGCACTCGATCGACACGGCCAGCGATCTGGAAGATTTTGAGCCCAATCAGGCCCAGCCCCAGAACAGCACCAATCCCGCCGGTGATCGCGGAAATTCCAGCTTCGATATCCGCCGCCGCTTTACTTGGAACTTTACTTACCAGTTCCCCAAGTTCAGTGGAGCTGCTTCGAAGCTCAGAAACGGATGGGGTTTCGATGGTGTTCTGAACCTTCAGGACGGCCAGCCTTGGCACCTGAACTACGAATTCCAGGGGGATTATTCCGGAGCAGGCGAGGGCTTTGATCGTCCTGATGTCGTCGCAACCCCCCAGTACTCCCCGGGCAATCCCTCGCAGTACCTGAATCTGTCAGCCTTCGCCGCGCCCTGCACCTGGGGAAATCCGAACAACGACGGAACCGCGGACGAAACCAACTGCATCCCCGGCACCCGCCACTTCGGCAGCGAAGGGCGCAACTCCCTCAGAGCCCCCAGCTTCAAGGAGTTCAACTTCTCCGTCTTCAAAGACACTGCGCTCGCTGAGCATGTGACGCTGACCTTCCGGGCCGAATTCTTCAACCTGATCAACCACCCCAACTTCTCGAATCCGCTATTGCCCAACTTCATCGGCGATATCGGCGCGCCCAATTCCTCCACCGGAGGCTATACCTTCAGCGGTGCGCCCGCCTACTACGCGCTCACGGCCACCGGCGACGTGGGCATCGGCAATCCCTTCCTGGGTGGAGGCGGGCCTCGCGGCGTGCAGTTCGCAGCGATCCTGAAATTCTGATTGGTTCTTCAGGCCGACCGAGCCGCCGCCTAGGTAGGGGCTTTCTTTATTTTGTGGGGAGCAGACGAATCGACGAGACTGCAACAACTCATGTGGGGACAGCCGCCTTCGGCTGTCCCGCCAGGGCGAAGCCCGGCGGCCTCGGGAATCACACGCAAGGATGAAGGACGTGGTCGCTCGCATACCCGGCGAGCATTTCCCGGAAATCCAAAGCCAGTTGTGACATCTGACCTTGCCTTCCACAATCAATTCCGCCGATCATGGCAGCACGCGTGAGCGTGGCAATTTCGGCCGAGACCCCGAGCCGTAGCTAAGCCGTTTGTTTTGAAGATCTTGATATCTAAGTCATTGGTGCTCAAGATTTTGCAAGCCAGCCTGTCGGCTAACTCGATGATTCTAAGAGACTAAGAAGCGCGCTGGGGGGAGGGGGGTAGGATTGCAAATTAGTAATAATTCCCAAAACGACTCCTCTAAACTGCAACAACTACGAAGGACACGAAGTACCACGAAGGAAGCCTCCCGAAGTATCACGAAGGAAACCTCCGGATGCTTTTCCTTCGTGTGACTTTGTGTCCTTCGTGGTTATATGTAGTTGACCCCGAATCGCACCCGTCCCACACCTTTCGTCACCTCGTAGCCCGATTACGCCGATGTTACCCTTTTCTCGTATTCCCTCCCCAAACTAAGCTCTGTTCCGGAGATCTTTGATGCCCCGCACCATTTCGATCAAAGCTTTCGCGATGTTTGTTTTCGGGCTGTTCCTCGCCGCGCCGCTGTTTGCGCACCATCTGAAGCAGGGTGAATCCAAGACGCTGCCCATTACCACTTCGTCGCCTAAGGCTCGCGAGCTTTACTTTAAAGGCATGGAAGATTACGAGAATCTCTATCTCGAGCGCTGCAATGACGACTGGCGCGCCGCGGTGAAAGAAGACCCGAACCTCGCTGTCGCGTGGGCTTGGATCGCCTTCAACAGCAGCAATCCCCAGGAAATCTCCGCCGCTCGCGAGAAAGCCAAGGCGCTCGCTCCCAAGCTGACGCCGGGCGAACAGCTCATGATTGCCTGGATCGTCAAAGTGCAGGAAGGCGACTTCATCGGCGGCATTACCGCCATGAACGACATGCTCGAGATGTATCCCCATGACAAGCACCTGCTGTATCTCGCAGGCAACTGGCTCATGGGAGAAAACGGCGACGATCAGGCGCGGCGTTTCTTCGAGAAGGCGCTGGTCCTCGACAAGAACTTTCCCGCGTCCCTGAATGATCTGGCATACGTGGACGCTCGCCACCGCGAGTTTGATAAGGCATTCGCAGCGATGGATCGTTACGTTGCGCTTCTGCCCAACGAGCCCAATCCGCAAGACTCTTACGGTGAACTGAAGCGCATGGCCGGAGAATTCGACAGCGCGCTCGTGCACTATCGCGCCGCCCTCAAGATCGATCCGGACTTCATCAGTTCACAGGTTGGGCTGGGTGATACATATGCCCTCATGGGCAATCAAGAGCAGGCGCGCGTGGAGTATGACAAGGCCATCCGCTTCGCCCACAACGAAGCCGACCGCCTACTTTACAGCATACAGAAGGCAATGACTTACGTGCGCGAAGGCAACTACGCGGAAGCGGACAAGCAACTGCAGGAAATCGCCGAGACCGCCCATGCGAAGGAACAGGATTTGCAGGAAGCGCAGGCTCTCCGCCAGATGGCCGAGTATCAGACCGACGATAACATCGCGCTGAAACACTTGAAGCTGGCGGAAGAAGCGTTGAGTCATCGCAACACCATCTCCGCCACCGATCGCGATGAGGAACTGTCCCGCATCCTGCGCAACCGCGTCGTGCGCGAAGCCAATTCCGGCAATCAGCCGGCTGCAGAAAAGATCTTGCAGCAACTGGAAGCGCTCGCTAACGGGAGCCGAAACCGCGTGATTCAGAGCTCCTATCAGGGAGCCGCTGGCACGCTCTTGATGGATCAGAAGAAGTACGAAGATGCGATTGCGCATCTGGAGGAAGATCAGGACAATCCGTTCACCATGGAATTGCTGGTGCAGGCTTACTATCAAACGGTGCGGACCGAGAAGCTGCACGAAATCGAAGTCAAGCTGCGCGGCACTAATGTCCCGACCATGGAGCAGGCCCTGGTCGTTCCAGCAGCCCGCAGCCGCCGTCCAACTAGCTAGTCGTGTGGGGACGGACGCATTCATCTGCCCGTAGCATGTGGGGACGGACGCATTCGTCCGTCCAGGTTTTGTCGCACGCCCTTCGACGCCCTCTTTCCCGTGTCCCGCGCCGGAATTCCTACTCCCATTCGTCCACTTGGTGTACAGTAGTTGGGCACTTTTGGCCTCCATGAAGACGGACACCGACCGCCGCTCCGGAACCCGAATCGCGACCCGCGTTTCCACGCGGGTACGCACGTCCAAGGGCGCAGATCAGACAGCTCAAACCCGCGACATCAGCGCCAATGGCGTGTTCCTCTACACAAACTCCAAGATGGAGAAGGGAACCGATGTCGAGCTCGTACTGATCTTGCCCCCCGAGCTGACCTCGGGCGAGAAGTGCTGGGTCTGCTGCCAGGCTACGATTGTACGGGTCGAGGAGCAGGGATCCGACTTTGGGGTGGCGGCCCAGATCCGCCGCATGGACATCCTTCCCGAAGTCACCGCATAGGGGACGGGACGCCAGGCGAATCCCTCCCATTTCAGCATCCCTCCCAGACAAAGAAGTCCCAAAAAAGTCTGCGGAGGCGGGCACGCGACCCAGCTTTCGATTAAGATATCCGTAAATCCTTGAAAAAAGGGCTTCCCATGCATCGTGCCGAGTGCAATAATGGCGGCCCTAGAATTGCTCTGTTTAATTTCAGGTTCCAGGTGGGCCCAAGGTATGTGGATCGAAAAGCTGGCGGACGGTGTGGTGCGAGTGCAAACCCCGATTGGTCCGCGATTTGTAATGCCATCATTTGTGCAGCGCGTTTACCTGTTGTGGATGTTTCGCAACTTTCCCATTCTTCCTCACGCGGTGTTGAACGAACGGCAACAGCGCATGATCGACCGCATGTGCGCCGAACAGAGTTTTGCCTCGGCGGCATACGCGAGCGGCATGGATGAAGCTCCGGTGATCGGCACGATCGAACGCCTGCCGCCGATCGCGAGTCATCCGTTACCTCCGCGCCGACCGGCCGCGAGCGAAGCTGGCAGCCTGGCCGCGGAAGTTCGCCAGCGTTCCTGACAAGCTGGAGACATCGGCGACACTCACTTGCATCTTGAGGGAGCGTCGACCGTTAATGCCTATGCTCGAGCGCGCGAGGAAACATTCCGCGGCATTCCATCTGCTTTAAGAATTGGTGAGCGCGCCGTGTGTTCCCATCTGCGGAGAACAACCGGCCGATGCTATAATTTTGATTCGTCCTACCAGCCAAAACCCCACCGTGGGCGCGTAGCTCAATTGGCAGAGCAACTGACTCTTAATCAGTAGGTTGTAGGTTCGATTCCTACCGCGCTCACCATCTTTTCAATCACTTGCCGGGGTTGATGTTTTAGGTGTGCCGTAAAGTGTGCCGTAACTCAATCCGGCTACGCCCGTTTCTCTACCGTTGTGTCTTGATCGAGCGCAGCGCGCACGATCTCTAGCTCGGGATGTTGATACTGCATCGCAGTCTTCACATCCCTGTGTCCCATGGTTCTCATGACGGCAGCCAGGTTTCCGGTTCTCTTCAGAATCCGGGTGCCGTAATCATGCCGTCCACAATAGAGGACAAGATCTTCGGGAAGCCCAGCTTTGACCCTAGCTTCGCGAAATCTCTTCGCCATCGTGGTGAGATGAGCAGACTCGGCGCGTTTCGACGGGAAAACCCATCCTTCGCGTTTTTCTCCACACCGCTGTTTAAGAACGTCAAAGACGCGATTGCTCATCGGCACGCGTCTCCTTCCTTCTTCGGTCTTGCTGTCCGGCACGAAGATCACGCGAGTTTCCCAATCCAGGTTCTCGATACGCATCCGGTAAAGCTCTCTTTCGTTCCGCATGCCCGTATCGCGCATCAAGATGATGATGTCCTGGAAAAGTTGAAGGCTACGTTTCCGCCAATTGCAGGCAGCAGCGCTCACCAACAATTTCTTTTCCGCTTCATCGTCAAGCCTGAGTGAACGTCCGTATTCCTTCATCAGTTTGAGTTTCGGAGCGTGGCGAATCAGTGTCCACTCCTCCGCCTTGTGCAGCATCCTTCTTAACGTTCTCAGCGCGCAATTGGCATTTGAGGACGCGCCCGAGAACCTCAATGTTTCGATAACGTCCCTAGTGATCTGATCCAATCGCATGTTCACGACGGTTGTCGTCTTGAGGAGTCGCCAGCCATCGCGGTAGTAGGTTTTGGTTTTGTCTTCCAGTCTGACCTTGTCCAGCCATTCCAGGAAGCGCCGGGAAAACTCCAGCAACACAGGAGCTTTTTGGGGAAGCGGATCTGTATTCTCGACCACATGGCCGAGTTTCAGACCAGCAACCTTTGCCGCCCTGGCCGCTTTTGTTTCGTTGGTTGACCCACGGTAGCGCTGTCCGCGCACCGTGAAGTCGTACCAGTAAAACTTGGACTTCGCTTTCTTAAACAGCTTCACGAGCTTCCTCCATTGCAGCCCGCACGGAAGCAACTCGTGTGTTCTTCTGGATGTATTCCAAAAGAACATTCACATCATAACTAACCCGACCTTGCAGTTCTATCCAATTCGGCCCGACTCCCTCGGCGCGCCATCGTTTCAATGTTGCTGCTGAGCGTCCGAGAATCTCAGCGGCCTTGCGCGTGTTGACGAGCTGAGGCATGACTGGTTTTTTCATCACGATTGGCTGGGGCATGGTTCATCTACTCCTGAGGGGAGACTCATCCGCCCCTCGTGGACGACATTGCCCTTGACGGTAGCGCAGGTGTACACATATAGTCAAGTTGTATCGTTACACATAGGAGGTGAAATTGACCGAAAGAGAGCTCACGACGGAGAAGGCAGCGATAGCGCAGCAGCCAGTGATCTCCATTCGTATTTCCGAGGCTCTGCGTTTAAAGCTTGAGGGCTTAAAGGTGCTCATGTCCATGAAGAGCGGCGAACCCGTTTCCACATCGGAGGCGGCAAAGCAGCTTCTTGAATCCTCAAAAGAAGAACGACTTGAGCTGGTAAGTCTGCTTACCGAGCCGACCGATTCTCTGCTAATGATTCGCCGAAAGGCAGACTCAAAGCTCCCGCTTTCGCAAGCAGAATGGACCGCCGTTGCCTATTTCTGTCTGCACGGAGTGGAGAGATTTGCCAACACCGCACAGACGGAGATTTCATATGAATCTCTTGCCGGAATCCTTGAGGCATTCCAGGCGGTTTACGGTTTGCTTCGCAAACCAAACAAGACCCATTTGGACTCTTTCTTCGTCGCACATCTCCCGCCCGATCGGCAAGCCGAAGCGAAGAAACCGGAAGAGATCGGAAGCGACGATGTTCGGCGCGCCGTCACCCACACCATTCGGATGCTAAAAAACCCGACAGAAGAGCGGCAGAGACCCATCTTTGTCGCCCGGAACCTCTACTTTCTCCTCGACGAGCTAGACTTCCCCAATATCGAGAGGCTAAACGAGGCGCTTCGGCCGTTCTGGCCGACCCTGTGGCGCGTGTGCGCCCGTGGCCACTATTTTCACTATGGTAAGCCCTTGCAAGATCCGAACTCGTCGGCAGGGGGAATGGATGCTCCGTTGAATCCGCCATTACCGAAATTTGAAGAAGGCGACTACCGTCTCGAATTCGTGCGCTCGCCGAGCGAAGGCTTTTCCGTTTGGTTGTCCTTCCCCGGAAGACTTGCGCCGCTCTATCCCGTGGAGGGATACCCAAAGATTTCGGAATTCAGGACGATCCTAGAACGGCTGGATGTAAGGCGGGTGCTGATCTCCTGGAATGGCCGCTATTTTCTCGCGTACACGGTGGCTGACGAGAAGGACGAAATCGGCGTGAATTTTCGCGCTGGTGACAACGGAATTACGTTTAACTTTCGTGGCGAAGACTGGCAGTCCATCAAGAAGCTGTTTCGACGCGCGTGGCAGGCTCCGCAAGTACGCCGCCTGTGGGACGCGCTAGCTCTTGAGTATGGCGAGTTGTAAGAACGCGGTGCTTCGCACCGGAAGAAGTGGGGACACGTCACCCCCAAATTGGGAACTGCGGAGCGCCAGACAGCGCTTCGATGTTTACGTAGGTTAACTTTCGCTGCATCAACAAATTCGGTGATTGGCTGAAGGAGCGCGCTAGCAACGAAAACGGTTGGTTTGCGACAAAGCGCTGCCCATCGTCGATCAAGTAAACGCGTTGAAGCGCAAGACCTTGCTGTGAACTAACAATTACGCAGCTTAATCGCAGCAGAATCAAGCGCAGTAGTACAGCAAGGCGGTTGGTCCAATGAGTAGTCCCCGCGTTCAAGCTAATCCGCAGTCCAGTTTCCCGTTCGGAGAAGAGGCGAAGCCCGGTTTCCGCACCAAGACTGCGGCCACACGGCTGACTCCGGACGAACTGGCCGAGATCGAAGCTGCCGCCGAAAGCGCGGGACAGGCTCTCTCCGAGTGGCTGCGCGGGACCGCTCTGTGCGCTGCACGACAGCGGCCCGCTGATCCCGCCGAATTGGTATTGGCCGAAGTCTGGGCAGTGCGTTACGCGCTCTTGAATCTCTTCCACGCAGCCTCTCAAGCGGCATCGGAAGGCAGACAATTGTCGCCTGATTCGGTCCTCAAGATTCGCGATCAGGCAGACGCACGAAAGCTTCAGCAGGCTCGCAAACTGCTTGATGACTTCTTCGCCCGCGAGGGCAAGGAAAGAGCTCGCATGCCATGAGTGCCATGCCTTTTCCCAGAAGCTTTTCGCTCTTGACGCTGTTGCTTTGGATAGCCGCGATGTTCCTTTTGCTACTGGCTGTGCGGAGTGTGTTGCAGAACCGGTCCTCACGTAAATGGCGGGAAAGGGAGACGATCGAATGGGGCCGACCTCGGCCAAGTTTGATCCAGAGATGGAGGATAAAGATGGGCAGAATCCGATTCAGACTGCCGAGATTTTCGCAGCGGCAAATGCCAGAGATCGCGCCGAAACCAGTGCCATCAGTGCCGGCGAATGCCCCCGCCGATCCTCCCAGGAAGCCTACCCAGCCGATGCTTGCGCTCTTTGGTTCGACAGTCAATGGTTCGACCATCGGTGCGCCCGAGACCAAACCCAAAGAGGCGTTCGCCTGGGAGAGAACAAAGGGAATCGAATGAGAGACAAATTGCCAACAACACCACCACTTCACGCTTGAGGAACGCTCGATATGCTCACGATCTCGAAACCGCTGTCAGCCAGCCAGGCGCAGACCTACCATGTGCGGGAGTTTGCCTCGCAGGAACAGAACTACTGGAGCCGCGATCAGCAGGGTCACAGTGAGTGGCAGGGCAGACTCGCCGAGCAGTGGGGGTTGCAAGGTGGCGTTGGTTCAGAACACTTTGCGCGGCTGAGTGAGGGCCAGCATCCGCACACCGAAGAGCAGCTCGTGCGGCATCAAGTTTCGAGAACCTATGAAGGTAAACTTGGCAGAGAGGTGACCAGCGCTGAGCATCGCGCCGGGTGGGACGCCACATTCTCTGCGCCGAAGTCGGTATCGCTTACCGCGCTTGTGGGCGGCGATGATCGGGTGCGGGAAGCCCATCGCGAGAGCGTTCGCGCGGCGCTTCAGGAACTTGAGCGGTACACGCAGGCGCGGATCGGCAATGTCCATGCCCCAGAGACGACCGGAAAATTTATCGCCGCCACTTTCGAGCACGATACCGCGCGGCCCGTCGATGGCTATGCTGCACCCCAGCTTCATACCCATGCCGTGATCTTCAACATGACCGAGCGCGAGAGTGGCTTCGAAAACGGAAAACAGATGCGAGCCCTGCAGCCGCACGAGATGTTCGTGTCACAACGCTACGCCACGGCGGTCTATCGATCCGAGTTGGCCTTGCGTCTAGAAAAGCTGGGCTACGAACTGGAGCGCGGCAAGCATGGACAGCCGGAAGTAAAAGGCTACTCGAAGGAATATCTGGAAGCTTCCAGCCCTCGACGTGAACAGATCAAAGATCATCTGCGGGAGCAAGGAATCGACGGCGCGGCAGCGGCACAAATCGCAGCCCACCATACGCGCGACCGCAAGGAACTGCTGTTGCCTAGAGAAGTCTTACAGCGGCACCGCGAGTTGGCCGCACAGTACGGGCATCAGGCCGACCGCGTCGTCGCACAGGCGCGCCAACATGGCCAATACCAGATGCCGGAGCCAGAGATGCAGGCGCAGCGGGCCGTGACATGGGCGCGAGATCATGTCTTCGAGAGATCGGCCGTGCAGGACCGCCGCGCGATCCTCGAAACAGCGCTGGTGCGCGGCATGGGGGAAACCACCTATGCCAGAATCCGGCAGGAGTTCGAGCGCCGGATCGAGGCTGGGGAATTCCGCGAAGTCTCGCACATTGGCGCTGGCAGACACTACACAACCGCCGTGATGGTACGCATGGAGCGTGAGATCGTTGGCCGGATGCAGGAAGGCAATCGGCGAGATTACGGCGACCCGATGCTGGTCTCGCCGCAAGTGCGCATCGCCACGGAAGACCGCCACCCGGAGTTGAATGCGTCGCAACGCCAAGCAGTTGACGAAATCTTTCTTTCGCGGGAGAAGGTTGTCGGTTTAGATGGCATCGCGGGCGCGGGCAAGACGACAACTCTGTCCGTGATCCGCGAAGGCGCGGAGGCCGAGGGCTACAGGGTGGAAGGTTTCGCGCCTACGTCCCGCGCGGCGCAGAAGCTCGGGGAAGCAGGCATGGAGACATCCACACTACAGAAGCATCTGGTACGGGGACAGCAGCCGGGTAGCGGGGAGAAACGACTGTATGTGCTCGACGAATCCTCTCTGGCATCGACCAGGCAGGTGCATGAGTTTCTGGACCGGCTCCATGCGAATGACCGTGTGTTGCTGGTCGGCGACCGGCGGCAACATGAGGCGGTCGAGGCCGGGCGGCCCTTCGCGCAGCTCCAGGATGCCGGCATGAAAACGATGAAGCTCGAAGAGATCGTGCGCCAGAAAGACCCAGAACTGAAACAGGTGGTCGAGCAGCTTGCGCGTGGTGAAGTGTGCGAGGCGATCCAGAATCTTGACCGGCAGGGCCGAGTCCATGAAATTCAGGGCCACGACGAGCGCATCGCCGCCATCGCGAAGGAGTATGCAAGATCACCGGAGAACACGCTGGTGATTTCTCCCGATAATCGCTCTCGCATGGAGATCAACGAGCGCGTTCATGCGGAATTGCAGCGGAGTGGCCTCGTCAGCAACGAGGAGCACCGCATCAGGACGCTAGTGCCGCGCCAAGATCTCACCGGCGCCGACCGCACATGGGCCGAGCGCTATCAGGTTGGGGACGTGCTGCGCTACTCGCGCGCATCGAAGGAGACTGACATCGGGAAAGGCGAATATGCTCAGGTGAAGAGCATCGACGCTCCGAGAAACCGGCTCACAGTCGAGCTGCAGGATGGCACGCAGCGCACTTACGATCCACGCCGACAGCAGGGCGTCTCGGTCTTCCACGAGGATATGCGCAGTTTTTCAGTGGGCGACCGCATTCAGTTCACCGCGCCGGCCAACAATCTCAGAGTTGCGAACCACGAACTAGGCATCATCGAGAGCATCGACGGAGACGGGCGGCTGCGCCTGAAGATGGACGGTGGTCGCTCGGTGGAGCTTGATGCCCACAAGCATCCGCATCTCGATCATGGCTATGCCATGACCAGCCACTCCAGCCAGGGGCAGACTGCCGACCGTGTCCTGGTTCATGTGGACACCGAGTTGGGCACGAAGGAGCTGCTCAACAGCCGCATGGCATACGTGTCCATTTCGCGTGGAGCGTTCGACGCGCAACTATTTACCAATAACCGTGAGAATCTGCCCACGGCCCTCGGACACGATCTTTCAAGGCAGAGCGCGCATGTAGCAGAAATCACCCACGTGCAAACGATGGCGCCGCAGCAAGAAATCTCCAAACAACCACAGGCGGAGCACAACATAGGTCTCGGAATCGGTTTCTAGAGAGACAGCCTGCCCCGGATAATGGCAGCGTAGCGCGGGCGCAAACTCTGTCAAGGCCGACCGAAGGTCGCCGCTATCGCGGGCACGCGCCTTGACAGAGTTCGCTCGACCCGCGCCAGATTCTTCCCACCATTCCGGGCCAGGCAGTAAAGACGGCAAAACCCGCGCGACATGCCGCGTGGTCCCCACAGAACGTATTACTTGACCCCAGGTCCAGTGTTGAAAGGAGATCTGTGCGCTTGTGAGAGGACGTGTCCTTCTCCCGCAGTCAGCCGACCTCGATGACGAAGTGTCAACTCGTCACCCGGCGCCGGAGGCACCGAGGAAACGGGACTTTTTGGCCGCGCTTGGATTAAGGATTACCTCGACCGTGGTGAGGAGCGTGTTTTTCGGCAGACCTAAGCCCAAGGTGGCGATACAGTGATAAGGCGTTTCATCGGAAACTCAACCCGTATGACTGTGACCTAGCTCATTGACGATTCGGGGCGATACTCTTAGCATTGGGCGGTTCGGAGAGCGGACTTCCCCCTGTTCGATTGTCGGCCCAGTGTGAAAGTCCTCAGAGGAACCCGCATGCGCTACCCTCGTCTTCTTCTCCCGTTTACCTTCGTCTGCTTGCTTATCGCTCTCATCAGCTTGTTGATGCTGGCGCAGTCCAATCCTACCTGCGGTCGTCAATCAATCAAATGGGATTGCCCCGAGTGCTCCTCGTTCGCCTCGGCGGCTACCTTTCGGGCAGGGCAGGACAATAGGGTCTATGGCGACTGCGTCCCGACCGGGAGCTTCGCCAGAAGCGTTGGTGTTAGACTTTGCGTCCGCCGTAACCTATGGGTCTGGTGCCTTTTCGGTCGCGGTAGCGGACCTAAACGGGGACGGCAAGCCCGACATCGTGGTGGCAAACGGCACGGTCGGCGTCCTGCTGGGCAACGGTGATGGCACCTTCCAGACGGAAGTTACCTACAGCTCGGGCGGGTCTGCCTATTCGGTCGCGGTAGCGGACGTAAACGGGGACGGCAAGCCCGACATCGTGGTGGCGAACAACGATGACATCGCCACAGTCGGCGTCCTGCTAGGCAACGGCGACGGAACTTTCCAAACAGCAGTGACCTACGGCACGGGCGCGACATACGCCTATTCGGTTGCGGTAGCGGATGTGAACGGGGACGGCAAGCCCGACATCGTGGTGGCAAACTGGTGCAGCAACGGCGGATGTAAGAGCGGCACAGTGAGCGTTCTACTAGGCAACGGCGACGGAACTTTCCAAACAGCAGTGACCTACGGCACGGGCGGGATATACGCCGATTCGGTTGCTGTAGCGGATGTGAACGGAGATGGCAAGCTGGACGTAGTGGCCGGGAACTATGGCAATAACAATGTAGGTGTCCTATTGGGCAACGGCGACGGAACTTTCCAAGCAGCGATGACTTATGACTCGGGCGGGTCTAATCCCTATTCGGTCGCGGTAGCGGACGTAAACGGAGATGGCAAGCCCGACATCGTGGTGGCGAACCATGGCAGCAGCAATGTAGGTGTCCTATTGGGCAACGGTGATGGCACCTTCCAAACAGCGGTGGCCTACGGCGCGGGCGGGTCGGGCGCTCAATCGGTCGCGGTTGCGGATGTGAACGGGGACGGCAAGCCCGACATCGTGGTGGCAAACTACAATAGCCCCGGCACGGTCGGCGTCCTGCTGGGCAACGGTGATGGCACCTTCCAAACAGCGGTGACCTACGGCTCGGGCGGGTCTTATCCCGATTCGGTAGCGGTGGCAGATGTGAACGGGGACGGCAAGCCCGACATCGTGGTGGCGAACTTAAACAATGTAGGTGTGCTCATCAATACGAGCAAAGTGGCGACGACAACAGCGTTCGGCGCTTCGCTCATTCCGTCGAGCTTCGGACAAGCCGTGACTTTCACCGCGACCGTGACGACGAGCGGCTCCAAGACCCCAACGGGCACAGTAACCTTTAACGATGGCTCGACGGCGCTGGGCACGGGCACGCTGAACGGCTCTGGCATTGCGACCTACACGACATCGAACTTGGCCGTGGGGCAGCATTCGATGACTGCGGTTTACGGCGGGGACGCGAACAACGCTGGGAGCACTTCTTCTGTGTTGACGCAGACCGTCAACGCCTCTACGACGATGATTGCGCTGGTCTCTTCGCTCAATCCGTCCAACATCGGACAGGCCGTGACTTTCACCGCGACCGTGACCGGGCAGTACGGCGGAACTCTGACGGGGACAGTCACGTTCATGGATGGTTCGACGGCGGTGGGTACGGGTACACTGAACGGCTCGGGGGTCGCGAGCTACACAACATCGAACTTAGCTGTAGGGCAGCAGTCGTTGACGGCGGTCTATGGCGGCGATGTGAACAACGCTGGGAGCACCTCTTCGGTGTTGACGCAGACAGTGAACGCGGCTGAATTTTCGTTCACATCTAACCCGACGAGTGCGACGGTAACGGCTGGGCAATCGGGGACGTTCACACTAACGGTAACGCCGCAAGGCTCGTTTACCAGCCCGATTACCTTTTCGTGCAGCGGGCTGCCCGCGCTTGGGGGCTGCACTTTCAAACCTGCCTCAGTCACACCGAACTCCAGCACAGTGACAAGTACCCTGACCATCACTACTACGGCACAGACCGCGTCCCTAACCTCCCCGTTCGGTCGTCGGTCAAGTCCGCTGTACGCGACGTGGCTGGTGCTGCCAGCCATGCTGCTGGGCACGGCGGGGATGGCTGCGCCTAAGCGCAGAAAGTTGCTGGGCTACTCCCTCGTATTCTTGCTGGTGAGCGGCTGTTTGTTGCAGGCGGCTTGCGGTACCGGGAGCAACGGCAGTGGTACCGGAGGAGGTGGCACACCGGCTGGCACGTACACCGTCACGGTTACTGCCGCGGCGGGCTCCAAAAATCACACTACGGCAGTGACGCTGACAGTTCAGTGACCATCAGACAGTCGATTTTCGTTACTTCAGGCGAAAGCGAGGACTGCTCATAATGACAATCACGGCCCAGCGTAGTTCGCAGACGGTTCCGTTGGACGCTTCCAAGGACAGCGCACCGTGCCCGTCGTCGCCCCCAACGGGTCAGCGACCAAACCTAAAGATATGCAGAATTGGACTTGTTTCTCGGAATTATTGGGATAAGCTCCCACGCAAGTTTGATTTCAGCGGTGTGCTGAGGGAAGTGCTGGACCTTCTCGATAAGGATGCTCACAAGTGCGACATGGTGTTGTTCTCGTTGTGGAGCATCATCTGGCCATTTTCGGTCAAGAAGCATCTGAGCGCGATGAATCCGAGACATATCAAAGCCGTGCTGTACGAAGAATTTCGTCTGAAGGAAAACATCAGTAAGAAGGACATCCCCAAGCGGAAGAAGTTCCCCGCGAAACCCGGAGGCAGTCGTTTCGTCGTGTGTTATCGAAACAATGGCGCGTGGCATGAGTACAAGTTCAAGGGTGTTTTCGCCAGCCTGAACCCTGGCAAGAGGGACAGGGAGGAGGCGAAGGCTGCGGGGTGGAAAGTCGAGGACTGGATGGATGCCAAGGCTAAATGTTTGATAAGCCGGCTGCCGGAGCGGGTTTTGGGGAATTGTTGTGTGATCGTTTGTGGCGAATCGAACATAGTTCGGCGGAGGCGTCCAGACAAGGAGTGGGAGGTACATGATGAGTCTCACATCAAGAAAGCGATGCCCAAGAATGTAAGAATTGTTCTGAATCCGGGACACGACAGAATGGGTCCCAGGATGAATCTCAAAAGAAAGTTCCTGTCAAAAGCGCCAGGCCGATGGGTACTCTGCGTTTGGAACAAGGACAAGAGGGGTAAGCACCGCAACGAGAGAGACGGGAAGAAGCCAGCATGGATGGCATTCTGCAATGGCCAAGAGGAAACAGAAACAATCAAACCGCTTAAGGATCTTCCGAAGGAGCTACAGGGAGTCAAAGTGGGAGTCGCGTTTTGTGGCTGAGGTTTACGCGGGCCGGGGAAATTTCTTTAGTGAGGTGCAGGAATGCGTCAAGAACATCGCGATATCCAGGAATGGATAAAAAGGAAGTACGCTGATCAGTTCGAAGTGTTGGCAGAAGAGATAGACGGTCAAAACTGTCTGCCAGACAGGAAAAACGGGCACTGGTATCAGCCGGATGTAATCCTCAGGGAGCGTACTGGCAAGAAGGAAGTTCGTTACATCATCGAAGTTGAAAACGATCCAATGAGGAAGGTGATCGCCGGAGCGTGTTTGCTTGCCGATTGTTCCTTGGAAAAGATGCAGAGGGCAAAAGCAAAACTCATATTCATAGTTTATTCAAAAGACGGCAAGCAGCAGATTGAGAATTTCAGGAATAAAGTCAACTTCGTTCAGCACCGCTTGCCGCACCTCTCGTCCATCAGTGTTCTGACAGAGGATGAATTCAAGCGTGGTAAGGGTCTAGAAACACGGCCTTGCTCTGGGCACACAAATTCGCTGTAGCAAGATCTCACCGGCTCCGGCCCTAATCGAAAACGGTGGGCTCTTACGGTGAAGCATTTCGTGGCAATTACGGCATACGGGTTGAGACGACCTTTCGGCGGCGGTTGAGACCGGCTCGGGGGCAATGCCCTAGGGCAATGCCCCCGAGGATCACGGCTGCGGTTTGCTGAACAGCTTCCAAACTTTCCCGCAGAAGGTTGGCGTTTCCGTTCCAAAGTTGGATGTAGTCGGCGGACGTGGTTCCGGTCTGAAGGCCGAACGCACGCCATCGTAATTACGTTTTGGAATGCCACTTGAAATATGGTGCACTCTGGGGATTCCAACTCCCGCACTGCCGTCCGACCAATTCATTGAGATAGCTCTCAACACGCTCCGTTGCCGGAACTGTCGAAGCTCGACAGATTTTGCCGTTCCCGTTCACCACGACATATCTACGTTCAAATAGCTCATCGCAGCCAAACCTGCACATCGGTGCCACATTGCTCCGGTAATCCAGTTTCTCATCCGTCGAACATTCAGACCTTTTTTTAATGTGTGCCGCGACCAGCAGGTCAATCGGGAACGGGTGCCCGCATAAAACGCATTCCACCTCCGTCCTGCCACCAAATATATATCTGCGTAAGAAGCCTTGTTCCGTACGGGAAACCACCTCGCGACTGCTGTCCAGCTTCGTAGAATCCAGTTCTCTGTAGAGTGACTGAACCCCCTTTTCATTCATCAGAGGCAGGGTGAGAAATGACCATTTCCCCAGATCGACGCCGTCAAAACAACCTTTCCCGAGCAACCATACTCCCCATTTCGTGAGCTCCTGGGACATGGTGGCGTCCGAGACAAATTTCTTCCCGCAAGCCCCTTGCAGCGCACTCATCGTTCTGTGACCTTCGAATTTTGGAGAATGCGACCTCTTGGCCTGCTGATATTTGTCGAAGTCCATATCACAAAAACCAACGAATTTGGCCGGCCCAAATAGAGACCCATCTGGCTCAAATACCCAATAGCTGGTGGTCGAAAGCAAATTCTCCGCTCGGGTCCTGGAATTGCGTGCACCTGCATTAAAACGCAATAATGAAGCTCGTGCCTCCTCGGGCGTCGAGACGAATTGCAATCCTGTGCTCACTCGTCGAAGTTTAAACGGGGTTTCTCTTATGCCGCAAGGGCCGGCTTGGCCCTCTGCTATTGGTTTCAACCGAGCCGATGAGCGGCTTAAGCCCGATCCTCACCGAAAACTAGGGGTATTTCTAAATGCCGTTTGGGTGAAGAGGAGTGAGACCACTGAAACGGTTGAAATCTGCCACATTTAACGTGAGTATGTGGCTCACGCCGTGCACGTACAAAGCTGCAGCTAATCGCGCATCGTGCACCTGAACACCCAAGACCCCATACCGTACGACAATCCTGCGCCACTCTCGATAGACGGCTTCACTATCTGGTAAAAAACTCATGCCGCCCTCGATTGCACGCACTTCCTGTTCGGCCTCGGAAACGGACAAGCCAAGCCCATTGCGGACCGCAGGCCGCGTCATCGCGTTCCAAAGTTCAGCAATGTTCTGGTGCGTGTAGTAGAAAATCGTACCTTGAGAAGCAAGCCGCGCAAGCGCTGTGTCGACGAGCTGGTGCTGAGGATCGGAGCGCCGTGTCATGCGTAGCAGGATATTCGTATCAACGAGACACGATGGAATCGCCATCTAGTCGTGATCCTGGTAGAGCCACTCACGCGATATGGTCTCGGGCAACGCCGGGATCTTGTCTGAGAACTGGGTCAGCGAGTCGAGCCAGATGCGAATCTCCTCTTGGGTACGCGGCTGTCGAGTTTCCTGGGGAGGCGCTAACTGTTGCGCCAAAATCTCTTGGACGTAGGCTTCAAGAGACAGGCCACGTGCCTTGGCCTGCGCCGCTAGTTCATCGGGAATGTTGACCGTAACTACCATGTCAAAACTTTAGCACGGATTCAATCAAAAGGCTGAAATCCGTAGGCCGCACGGTGTGCCATAAGTGTGCCGTACCGTTCGATCCCATGTGCGCTAACTCGCGTCTTTTCAATACCAGTGCAAAGCGCTTCCGTGCGGGCTTGGCTATCGGCAAGTCATTGATTCTTCAGTGCGAAAGTGGGCGCTCGACGGTTTCGGATTCACCTACTCTTAATCAGTAGGTTGTAGGTTCGATTCCTACCGCGCTCACCACCTTAACCCCTTGCAAGCCCAGTGTTTTCGCGGTGTTTGAGGTTTTTTTCATTTTCTGCCCGTTGCACCGCCAGTCGCAAAAAGTAACGCTCAGTAGCCCTGGGTCCCCAAAAATCCCCGAAGTTTTGGCCGGGGGGTCCCGAAGTCTTCCAAGTCACTGAACCCTATCTGTCGCGTGAGGCTCGCCGATTGACGCGCCCGCCGCGATCCCGGCTACGCGTTTGCGAGCGGCGCGCCGGTCTCGCCGCTCATTTTGGACCTTCTTCTGGAACGCGTCCTTCATCGTAGGCGGCGTCGGATGGACGTACTTCCGCGTCGTCGTGATGTTGGCGTGTCCAGCCGCCCGCTGCAGAGTGAACGCGTCGACTCCGGTAAGGCCGAGGTTGGTCAACGCGGTATGACGCGCGCTATGCACGCATGCGTCCCATGGCAGATTCAGCAGGTTTCTCATGCGTTCTTGCTGCTGGATCAGTGTAAAAGCTGAAATCGGGCTGATTCGATCCTCCCGGGTGAAGACGAGATCAGACTTCGACTTCGCCATCCACATGGTGAGGATGTCTTTGGCACGAGCGGTGATCGGCAGGCTGCGCTTGCGGAATTCCGACTTGCCTTTCCGGATCTGCAGATAACCGTAGTGCCCCCACTCGTCAGCTTTCTCCGTCATGTGAACGTCGGCTTTGAGCAGATCGATGATCTCGCCCTCGCAGATGCCGATTTCGCATGAGAACTGGATAAAGCCATTGAGCGGCTCCGGCGCCAGTTCGTCATACTTTTTCCGAAGCGCTTCCGTGAACACGAATGACCGTTCTCGCTCACCCTTCAGTCGCGGGATCTCCGGCACGGTCCGGAGAACCTTCCAGCGACGTGCCATACGGAGAGCTTTGCGCAAGGTAGACCGCCAGCGGTTCACCGTGGCGACGCTACAAGTACGTTCCGCATCCCTCTCGCAGTTGCGTGCAAGAGCCCAAACTGTGAACCTCTGCACCAGACGTTCGTCGATCCCATCGAGAGGCGCCTCCGCGAGAGGCTCGTACTTCAATAGAGAATCGAACGAATAAGTGTAGAACTGCACGGTGTTCGGCTTGTCTTGCTTTTCCGCTTGGACGGCTGTGATGAAGTCCGCACGGAATGCTCGCAGTGTTGGAACGAGCTTCGGGTCCCCGATGCCCACCTCGCCTTTCACCAAGGCGGTGAACGCCGCGTTGGCGATCTTCAGAGCCTCACGCTCATTCGTCATCTTTGTGCTTTTGTGGTAACGCTTTCGATTGAGCACGAACTCGTAGTGCCAATAGCTCGTGCCATTCGGCTTGTATATCCTCATTCCTCCTTCTTTCCAGAGTCAGAGCACCGCCATTTTAATGGATAACGCTACTGACACGCATGGATGGTGTTGCGCTCAATGAAGTCCCAAAGCGTATCCGGGCGGAAGAGCACACGGCCGCGGATCTTGACGTAATCAATACGGCGGTGAAGAACATGATCTCGCAGCGTCTTGGGGCTTATTCCGAGCACCTTCGCGGCTCTTGTGATATCGAGCAGACCCTCAAGCTTGTGCCCACTCTGCATTGACGTTTCGGCGTGGTTTGTCGGACTTGGCTGGGTTGACATGGAGTCCTCATCGTCGCGGCCATCTTCGTGGTCCGCGACAGACGCGCGTCAGACCTGGGACGTGATTTGCGGGCGCGAGGTGGCGACCCGGTTAAGACGGCCGCGGGCTGGAGCGCGTAATTATTGGGTTCTTTTAGAACGGAAGGGGATTTCGGTCAAACGGGGCCGGCTTGGCCGCTCTCGATGTGACTTCGACGGCATAGTTGTTACTCGGAACTTCCTCTCGCGGCTTGCTTTAGGATTTCACGTCAGGATTGCCGGGGCTCCAGCTCTGTTCACCACCCTCTCTACGTACAGCCGTTATTCAATTGGCTTTGCGGCTGTCGAGCTCCGGTAGATCTTCAGACACTGCAAGAACGCAGGGTTGGCCGTCAAAGTGGATTCTGTCGGCGGAGTAGGCGGTGAGCTTGACCTCGCCCGATTTTGTGCGGAGCCAGGTAATCCGGTTTCGCACGGCCAATCCTTGCCGCAACTGCTCCGTCATGAACATCCGGTCTGCTGGGTCACACCACATGTGGAGTTCGTGGACCGTCCGTCCCAGCACTTCAGCCCGTGAATATCCATAGCGCCTCTCGAAAGCTGCATTCACCTCGATAAACCGCCCTTCTCTCAGGGTTGTGATGGTGAATGGAATCGGGCTGGAGCGAAAAACCTTTTCGAACTTGTCGATGGAACCCGAATGCTCTCCCTGTACCTCGGCCAGCGCGGTCTCCGCTTCCTGAAGATCGACCAGGCGTTTTTGCAGTTCGGAGGCATATATGTCGGCTGTTGAGTAGAGGCGGGCGTTTTGAATCGCCGCCGCAGCAGGAATCGCGAGTAATTCAGCACGTCGAACATGGTCTTGGGTGTAGCGATTCGGTTCGGTGTGACCAATCGAGAGGAAGCCCAAATACTCATCGGATGCCTTGAGGGGTACCGAAAGCCATGAACGCAAATGACTGTGGCCCGTGAACGTTTGCCAGTCTTTTTCTCTGCTTGTGTCAGGAACAAGCACACTCTTTTGTTCTTCCAGAACCCTTTTCAAAAATGAGCACTCATCGGCAATGAGAGTCAACGGATGTCCAGGGTGATATTTCGGTGAGGCTTTCGGTCGCTCCGGGATTTCTCTCTCGCCCAATGCCAACAAGTGAGGGCCGCCTTCCGGCACGATCACTCGCGCTAACGTATAAGGCACCAACTCTTCCAAGGAGCGGAGCAGTGCCTCCATCACTGAATCCATGTGGAGATCTTGCGTCAGGGATAGAGTTGCCTTACGCAATGCGTCGGCTTCGGCTCGTGCGGCTTCCGCGATCTCCAAATTCTTAACGACCTGATCTTCGGCATGCTTCTGTTCGGTGATGTCCTGGGCCGTGCCGACAAGCCGCCAGATCCTGCCGGCAGCATTGCGCATCGGAAATCCGTGGACGCGCACCCAACGAACGTCTCCATTGGGGAGCGTAATCCGGAAATGCTCATCAAACTTCCCGGTTGTGGTCGCCTCGTCCAATCTGGCGAGCACATGCACTCGGTCTTCGGGATGAATAATCTCCTCATAAGAGGTTGGATTGTCCAAGAGACTCCTGCGCGTTCGCCCGGTAATCGTTTCGTACGCCTCATTCACCTCCAGAACTTTCTTCGAATCCGCATCAAGCATCCAGAAAATTTCCTGGATATGGCTGGCCATTTGCCGATAACGTTCTTCGCTCTCCCGGTGCTCCCGCACACCCCGAATCAGGAACCAGGTCCCGGCCAATATAACGACGACAAATCACAGAGCTTCGATGAAGATGACGAAGTCAGGCAGTTGCTCGCCACGAAGCTTCGCCTGGATCACAACGAAGAGAAGAATTGCGGCGAGTAGAGGTATGAGAATTGAGAAAACCACGCCCGCCTTGCTTCGTGGCCTAGTCTCTTTCGGGAGGATGCCGGGTTGCACCATATCGCCGCCGCTGCCAAGGTCTGATGGTGGCAGTTAACGCCTGCCCTGCCATGGCGTAGCGTAAACCAATTGCGTCGGTTGTTCTACCGGAAGCCCTAGGCGCAAAGGCTGGCCTAGAATAGACCCATGCCGCTGATTCGAAATTGCCCTGCCTGTGGGAGGTCCAATCGCATCCCCGCCAAGCATCTTTCCCACGTTGGCAAGTGCGGTGCCTGCAAGGCGGAGCTACCCGCAATCGGCGAGCCTATTGAAGTCAACGAAGAGGAATTCCAGGAGATTATCCGCGAAAGCAAGGTGCCGGTTCTGACGGACTTCTGGGCATCCTGGTGTGGACCATGCCGTATGGCGGCGCCCCACGTGGCCCAAACCGCCCGAGATCTGGTCGGGCGCGCAATCGTGCTGAAAGTGGACACGGAACGTTACCCGAAGCTTGCCGCGCAATACAACGTTCGCAGCATTCCGAATTTCGCAGTGTTCTCGCGTGGTCAGCTTCAATTCCAGCAAGCAGGCCTGGTGGACGCAACCACCATGGAGAGTTGGCTTACACGCGCAGCATGAAGGCACAGAAAAACAAATCGCTTGAACTTCGCCCGATCGGGGTGATCCGCTCGAAAATCAAGGAGCGCGGCAAGGCACCCAAGCAGGGTTCAGAAGGCGCTCCGGACGTTTGGCTCGAGGTTCATCCATTCGCCACGCCAGCCCTGGATGGAGTGGCGGTAGGCGACGAACTCATCCTCTTGACCTGGTTACACCGGGCGCACCGAGACACTCTGAAAGTCCATCCGCGGTCAGACCCGAAGCAGCGGCTTACTGGAGTGTTTGCGACACGCTCTCCCGATCGGCCTAATCCGATCGGCTTTCATCAAGTCACGGTGCGCAAAATAAGCAAGAAGCGTCTGCGAGTCGGTCCCATCGAAGCGATCGATGGCACGCCTGTCATCGACATCAAGCCAGTGCTGTGCGAAATCCAAAAGCGTTAGTGACTGGCAGATGCCCCCTAAAATTTCCGAATTGTTGTCACGCCTAGCGTGAATCGGGAACAATGGCCTTCCGCTTCAGATCAATGTGTTTGGCCAACCAATCGTACCGGTCCTCCAGGGCCTTCGGATCGTTCAAGTCGTGACCAGTGTCGTAATAGAGGACCTTCTTGGGATCGCTTGCAGCCGCGCCATAGTGATCCATGGAGGTCTTGTCGAAGTATTGCTCAAAATTGGCGAACTGAAGCAGCAACGGAATTGGAGCGGCATGTCCTACGAAATGAATCGCATCGATGTCGCCTGTGATCTGGCAATACTTCTCCAGTTGACCTGCAGGCTGAGTCTTGCGGAAGTCGACCATGCCGGGATCGTCGCTGCGCAACATGATGTCGCTGCACTCGGCGACTCCAGCCACCAGGGCTGAGGTTTTCATTCGCTTATCCACGGCAGAGAGAATCGATCCCCACTGCGCGCCGTAACTGTGTCCGACATAAGCGAGGCGTTTCGGATCCACGTCGAGCCGCGCCAGCAGCAGATCGATTCCACGCCTCAGATCCACCACCGCCTGGATGTAAATTTCACGATCAATATCTGGTTTGTCGAAATGGTCGGGCGTCTTGTGCCATGGTGCTGGCCGATCCCACGGATAATCCGGGATGAGCGACACCGCGCGTGCCCGCGCGTAAATCTTGGCCTCCGGAATAAATTCTGCGCGCGTTCCGTTTCCCCAGTGACCAAAGAGAATGGCGGCGAAAGGCCCTTTTCCGGTTGGGACCACAAGGTACGCATCCACAGGGCCGCCTTTGGGGCTGGCGTACGTAATGTCGTGGAGCGTGCCGCCATCGAACTGTACGATGACTTTGTCGTGAATATCGAGCGGTTGTTTCGAGTCGTAATCGAACCAGTGGGCAGCCGCCTGAAAGTCTGCCGTAGTCTTTGTGCCGGTCTGCCCTGCGGCGAACCCCACGATCAAGAAAAAGGCCAGTGAATAAGCGAGTGATTTCATTCCTATGCAACCTCCCTCGTGAGCGCACCAAGAAGATACCCAATTGGAAATAATGCCAGCCCGCCAATGGCGGCCGCGAGATCAATGTAGTGCCCAACACTATGCTCCAGGCCCCAATGCATCCAGGGAAGCCAGCCGAGCGCCTCACATACATGGGCAATGACGACCACCACGAGGCACGCGGCGCCGATGAATTGAAAAACGACAGCCGTATGTTTCCGTCGAGAGAACTGAATTGTTGAACCAACAAGCAGCATACCCGTTGGAGCCAGCGCTGCAATGGCCTTGGCAAATGTAGGGTTCATGGCTTCACCCTCGTTTCGATTGGATGCAACGTATGGTTACGTTTTCAGTAACAGCCGCAAGGCTTGCCCCGCATCGCTTCGCTTCCTTCCCAGACGATGAGAGGCACGATGACCAGAGCCGCAACAGGATCGGCGCATGAGATATGCCAGACTGTGTTGACCCCGACCCCGAGCAAGGCGACCAGCGAAAGGTATGCGCATACTGCCGATTCCGCTGCATCTGCTCTTAGCGCCGCGCTTCCCGTCACAGTGGACAGTTTTCGTTTCGCACGGGCAAGCAGTGGCATCACTACCGCCGCGAAGACGAGTATGACAATTCCCGTGACACTTGGTTTGGGTTCGCCGTGGCCAAGCAGGCTCACGGCTGACACCACGGCCACACAGGCAGCGAGCACAAACAGCAAAGCGCCTGCGATCCGAGCAGCCCGGCCTTCCGTGGTCTCGCATGCGGAGCCTCGTCGGAACCTCCACAGCACAACTACCGCAGAGGCGAGTTCAATGACGCTATCCCCACCAAAGGCAAGGAGCGCCGGGCTACGGGCGCGCCATGCCGAAAACAAGGAGACCACAACTTCAACAAGCATCCAGACGATTGTGAAGACTTGAACTTGTCGAATCCGGTCGGTGTGATCCGGAGAGCCGATTTCGACTCCTAAAGCCATAGGGTCAAGCCGATCGCAGAGGAAAGGACTTCAAGACTCAGTCCCACCATCCCCATGCTACTATCTTGCCCTGCAGCCGCTCGTGAGGCCGATCCCGCAGGCATGAGCTCTGGCGAGCCGTCCGCGACCTAAGCCCATGGGCGGCACGCTTCTAGACCCGTTTTGACCTTCTACTCTGGCTTGTCCCAGCCTTTCAATCGAGGCCACCAGCGGCTTACGTTGTGACAATACGTCTCGTAGTCGGCGCCAAATTTCCGGCGGAGCGTCGGTTCTTCATACAGGATTACGAACAGATGCACGCCGAGAGCGACTGCTGCCACGGCGGCAATCGAGAGCAGGTTGGCGTGTCCGAAGACAATCCACAGCCCGATCCAGCCCACCGCGAACCCAACGTACATGGGATTGCGCACATGGCGGTAGAAGCCTACAACCACCAGGCGCTGCGGCGGCGCGATCGGCGCCGGAGTCCCGTGTCCCGTCCAGCCAAATCCCAAACGCAACGCACGGCAACTGCGAATCCCAAGACAGATGGCAGGGCGGCGAGCCAGCGCCAATGGGCTCCGCCCGCCATCTCCAAGCGGAACCCAAGCCACTGCGGCAGGAGCCAGAACCACAATGAGAAAAATGCTGTGCCTACGGCCAGCGCGGCTAGCGCTATGGGCCAGTGTTGTTCATGCGAGCTTATCGGAACGTTTCCAGAATTTGGGTTTGTCATAATTCCTCCGATTTGCACTTACGAGCTTGCTACTCTGCTATCCCCGCAACTCGATTGCAGAATCCGATCAGGTACTTCCAAACCAGGTAATAGACGATCAGCGCGAAAGGAAAGACGACCGCGAGAAAGGTGTAGTGGATCTGGACCACTCCGAAATAGGTGAAGCCGTAGTGTGTGGTATGCAGAAAGCCCAGGCTGCGGCCGAGCAGGAACCCCGCCGGCGCGATGATGAAGGGCAAAATGGCACCGTGAATCCCGAGCGGCAGGCGTGTAGTCGCGCGAGAAGCCAGGTGCAGCATGTTCCAGACTCCGAACAAGTTCGGGATGATCGCCATCGGAAAGATGATGACTCGCTCCACAGGAACCGGGATGTTGTAGACAAATCGCGCTATGAAGAACGCCGTCAGGGGGATCAGCAGAAGCGGCGTCGGCACCGAGATTCCCGCCATGTAGGCGCGCAGGTATGGATGGTTGCTCATAACCCCTCCCTCTTACAGGTGGTACGCGAACACAAGAACCAACCGCGGGAAAGCCAAAAACATCACGGCGCTCAAGCCAACCAGGGCCCAGTCATACCAGGGGACACGAATGGGGCGAAGGTTGAGTTTGCGCAAAACGTCTGGCCACAGATCCCTTCGAAGCTCAGTGTTGACTGGCGGAAAAGATTGCTTCAGCGCATCGCGAATCTGGTGGTCATCGTGTTCGGTCATGTAGTTGTCCTCATGTCCTTTCATTCCGGCCTGATTCGGCCTGGCTCAAGCGCTTGCGCAGGATGCGAACGGCTCGAAACACGCGCAGCTTCACCGCACCCACTGACGTTCCTAAAGCGCTGGCAATTTCGTCGTACGGTAACTCCTCGACCAGAGCGAGCGTTGCCGCCACCTGCAACTTGGCCGGCAAACGGCGAAACGCCTGCTGGATCCTCTCCTGGGTTTCGCGCTGTACCAGAGGATCAGGCCGCGGCACTTCCGCAGGCTCGACCGGGAAACTCTGCTCCGGCCGGTTACGCCGCAAATGGTCGATCGCCAAGTTGGTAGCGATGCGCCGTGCCCAGGCACCGAAGTTGCCATCCGGGCGAAACTGGTGCCGCGCGCGGTAAACGCGCCAAAGAGTTTCCACGGTCAAATCCTCGGCAACACCTGGATCGCGCACGATACGCACGGTCCAGGCGTAGATGTCGCCCTGAAACTGATGTACCAACGTCTCGAACGCATCGATCTCGCCATGCGCGAACCGCTGGAGCAGATCCATGAGCTTCTCTACCCTGTATTACGGGATACGAACACGCAGGTTACAAGCTTTTTGGTGACACCACAGCCTGACGATGCGACACACTCAAACCGTGGTATTCAGCAGGAAGGTATTGCGCCCCTGACGGGGAAGTGCTAGGCTAGGCGAATAGAAAGCGAACACGCTCGGAGTCCGTTATGCCTCCCTCCCAATCCTTAGCCCCGCGCCAGCCAGCCAGTCTTGAGACCGTCCACAACATTCTTGGATCGCTGGTCGCGCGTTATCGCCAGGAGGAAGTGTTAACTGCCGTGCGGCAGATTCCTGCCCGAGATGCCAAGTTTCGGCCAGTGCCAGGGTGGGTGACAAGTGCCTTGTCTGAGGCGTACCGGGCTAAAGGAATTCAGGAACTGTACTCGCATCAAGCGGCGACCGCTGAACTCGTGCAGAAGGGCAAGAACGTCGTGGTGGTGACGCCGACGGCATCGGGGAAGACACTCTGCTACAACCTGCCGGTCCTGAATGCGATGCTCGAGAATCTCGACACTCGAGCCCTTTACTTGTTTCCAACCAAAGCGCTGGCCCAGGACCAGTTGGCTGAATTGCAGGATCTTGCAAAACGCCTCGATGACAGTTTTGGAGTCTTCACGTATGATGGCGATACTCCGAGCGATGCGCGCAAGGCGATTCGGGAACGCGGGCACATTGTCCTGACGAATCCAGACATGTTGCACACCGGCATTCTGCCCCACCACACAAAGTGGATGCGGCTGTTTGAAAATCTCCGCTACATCGTTCTCGATGAATTGCACACCTACCGTGGCGTGTTCGGGAGCCATCTGGCAAATGTCCTTAGGCGATTGAGGCGAATAGCAAAGTTCTACGGTTCCGATCCACAATTCATTTGCTGTTCCGCCACCATTGCGAATCCCGGCGAGCTTGCGTCGCATTTGATAGAGAAAGACGTCGAAGTCGTCGAAGAGAACGGAGCACCCGCGGGCGAGAAACTTTTCGTGTTTTACAACCCCCCGATGGTGAATCGAAATCTGGGGATTCGCCGCAGCTATATCAACGAAGCGACTCGAGTCGCGAAAGAGATCCTTGCCCGGAAGCTGCAGACGATTGTGTTCGCAAACAGCCGATTGCACACCGAAGTCATTCTGACTTATTTGCAGCAGGCGAATCCTTCGAAGCCAGGCCAGCCAGAACCGATTCGCGGTTATCGTGCAGGTTATCTGCCGGGAGAACGGCGCGAGATTGAACGCGGTCTGCGAGACAGCCGCATTCTGGGAGTGGTCACCACCAACGCACTCGAACTTGGGATCGACGTTGGTTCGCTGGACGCGTGCGTCATGGCTGGCTATCCGGGAACGATTGCATCCACCTGGCAGAGAGCGGGCCGCGCAGGACGACGCACGGGGAGTTCGTGCGCTGTATTCGTTGCGTCATCGGCTCCGCTTGACCAATTCATCGTGCAGCATCCCGACTACTTCTTTGGAAGTTCTCCGGAGCACGCCCACATCCAGCCGGACAATCTTGAGATTCTCGTCAATCACTTGAAATGCGCAGCGTTCGAGCTGCCCATCTCCCCTGATGAGCGGTTTGGTAACGTCAACCTACCGGAACTCTGCGAACAACTCGGCGAAGCGGGATTCCTGCATCAGAGCGGCGGGGATTGGCATTGGATCGACGAAGCCTATCCTGCCGATACGATCAGCTTGCGATCTGTTACGTCCGACAACTTCGTGATCATCGACACGACCGGCGAAGACAGAGGAAAACCTGAGGTGATCGGCGAAGTCGATTTCTCTTTGGCGCTCACGACCGTTCATCCGAAGGCGATCTACATCCACCAGGGGCAGCAATACCACGTCGAGCATCTGGATTTCGACAAACGCAAGGCTTATGTAAAACCGGTTAACGTGGACTACTACACGGACGCGATTCGCTATACCCAGGTTCGTGTGCTCGAAGTCGCCGAAGAACAGGCCTTTGCTGGACCGGCAGCTCGCGTCCATGGTGACGTGCTCGTGCGATCGCAAGTCGTTGGCTTCAAGAAGATCAAATTCTTTACCAACGAGAACGTGGGCTCGGGAAAACTTGAACTGCCCGAGAACGAGATGCACACGACCTCGTTCTGGCTGACGCTCGGGCACAGCCTACTTGCCGAATTGCCCTTCAGTCTCTCCGAGCGTCAGAGCGGGATGTTCGGCTTGTTGTACGCGCTCGGATCGATGGCGACGCTCCTCATGATGTGCGATCGGCGGGACCTGGGCACTGCTATTGGCGAACGCCCACCCAGTGCAGCAAGCGAGATCAACTGGGAAGATTTAGCGGCACCGGCAAACCCGTCGGAGGCCAAAGAATTCTTCGAACCGAATCTTTACATTTACGATGCTTACCCAGGCGGAATTGGCTTCAGCGAGCCACTGTTTCGAAGTTACACCACTCTACTGAACCGCACCCTCGAACTGATTAATGCGTGTCCATGTGAGAACGGATGTCCCTCGTGCGTCGGGCCTACCGCTGATCACAGCGAGAGAACAAAAGAGGTGGCGCTTCAGATTCTTGGGCGATTGTGTGAGGACACTCAGTTCATGGCCACCAGGACAGCAGGAACCGCATGAGCATGCGCTACGTCAGCTTGAGGGCGCTACAGCGCTCTCCTTCGGCACGCACCGGAACACAGGAGAGCAGATGGCGTGCACCATTGCTAAACGATGACGGCGGATTGTTGTCCCCGGCGAGGACAATCCGGATTGACCCGGAGCGTTTGGCCCAGATTCTGGGGGCCACAACAAAGACCAACCAATACGGTGATTACCTGTCAGTTCGCTGTTGGTGCGCTCAGCCGCCTAGATATTCGCCAGACAGCCGCGCCCTGAAACTATTGTCGCCAGAGGCCCCAGACGAGATCGCTGACCTCGACCAGTGGCTCTTTCTCGATACGGAGACCACCGGTCTTGCCGGCGGTAGCGGCACTTATGCCTTTCTCGTCGGTATTGCATGGTGGGAAGACGGAGGACTTGAGATCGAGCAGTTCTTCCTGCGCGAGTACAGCGAGGAACGGTCTCTATTGTCCGCCTTAGGAGAACGAATTGCAGAGCACCCGGTGCTTGTTACGTTCAACGGTAAATCATTCGATTGGCCGCTGCTCGAAACTCGCTATCGCATGAGCCGCAAGATCTCTGTCCCGACTTTTCGGGCACATCTCGACTTCCTTCACCCAGCACGAAATCTCTGGCGGCTGCGCCTAGGGTCGGTACGGCTGTCAGGACTAGAACAGCATGTATTGGGCTGGGACCGAGGAGCCGACTTGCTCTCCGGGCTGATCCCGCAAATCTACTTCGATTACCTGCGCGGAGGCCCAGCCGAAAGGCTGATTCCGATACTCAACCACAATCAAATGGACCTACGTGGGCTGGCGGCGCTATCTAGCCGGATCCTTTCGCTGCTCAGCGACGCTGAAAACGTGGGACAAGACGGACTGGAACTGTTCGGCGTGTCCCGCATCTGCGAGAAGCGCGGGCAGCACACGCGTGCCCGCAAGCTTTACGAAAAGTCGATTGCTTCTTTTCTGCCGACCGAAACAGATCGGGCCGCGCGGCGGTCGCTGGCACGGCTCGCAAAACGCGAAGGCGATTTCGGGCAGGCATGCGAGCTGTGGAAAGAGGCACTCGGAAATTCACGCCATGGTTATGAAGCGTACGAGCAGTTGGCGATCTACTACGAACATAAGGTCCGCAACCCTGACCAAGCGCGACAAATCGTGCAACAAGGGCTCAATGAACTTCGGCGCGCAATTCAAGTCGGCGACATCGCACCAGGTCCATATCGTGAGATCAAGGCGAGGTTCGACTACCGAATGGAGCGGCTTGAACGAAAGAGCAAGAGACTGCTTTGGGATGCTCTGGCTTTGCAACCTCAAGCCTGACGGTGAAGGAGATGGAGGAAGGGCGCAAACGCGTATTGGGAATCATGGCTAGCATCTTGGTCTCGCGTCATCTAAAGACGACGGAGGATCTGCATGACAGCCGACCCGGTCCGCGGACTGAGGCACTGGTCGGCTCAACCGTGCAGTGGGCCGAGAGAATCATGAGAAGGATCGATGGAGCGTTTGGAGATTCCAATAGTGACAGGAACCGTCGTTAAACATACGGTGACAGGGTTGATGCACAAGGGATGAGATTGAGCGGCAAACCGCTAAAATCACTTTAGGTTTCTGTGAGGTTTGGTGATGAATGGTTCTGGTGTCGTGGGTTCTCGGGAGCGAACTCGGGTTCTGAATGCTGTTCCGCTCGAAAACGCTGTCCTCTGCGCGGAATGTGATGTCCTTAGCGATAGTCCACACGATGTCTGCCTGGTCTGCGGCAGCCATTCATTGTTCAATGTTGCTCGAGTTTTTGGCGGGAACCTTCCGAAGAAGAGGGCAACCCTGATTACCCAGCAACCGGCCGAAGCCCCACCTGAAACCGTATTGGTCTTTCCCAAACCTCACAGGCCCCGGAGGAGGGCGATGGGCTCACGCCAACTCTCCGTCGTTGCGCTCGATGATCACCAGGGTCGACTGGAGCATGGAATGCTAGTCGGACCGCAAGGCGATTGACGGTTCCGTCCTCTCGATCGTGTCGAATTGTCGAATGTGTCAAGACTCATACTTGTATTCATCGGTGGGCGCTACGTCGTCATCGGCTGCCTCTTTCAGATTGTGGCCGGAAGCTGAGGAGTAAAGGGACAGAGACTCAGAATGGAGGGCGGCACAAGATGATCTGAGAATTAGAGTGTGACGCCGGCAATCACCCAAGGCATCGGCCAGCCATACGCTCGGGCAGCCAGTCCCGCAGGCACGGGGTGATGTAGAAGCGGGGCTTAAGCAGGTCGTCATCGGGTCCGATTAGGCCGTCCACTAACGCCCTGGATGCCAATGGTGTGTGAGGATAAATTCTTAGCCCGACTGTGATCTTTAATGCGTCCAGATGCAAGCTATCGGCAAATTCCAAGCTTTCTTCGACTGTTTCCGTTGTTTCTCCCGGCCCTCCAAGTAACAAGAACCCGTAACGCTGAATCCCGACGTCGGCCAAGGTTTCCGAAATGTCCCTGACCTCTGTACAGGTGAACCGTTTATTGAGCTGCAGCAACATAGTTTCGGAACCGCTCTCGAACCCCAGGCTTACTTGAGTGCAACCTGCCTTCGCCATCAATTCCGCTAGTTCGGCATCCACCCACTTCGGGTAAATGATCGCCCACCAGTCCAGACCGAGTTCGGCGTCAATGAGCTTGCGACATAGATCCTTGGCATAGGATGGCGGCAAGTTGAACGTATTATCGACGAAATGGAAATGACGAAAGCCAGCGTGACGCAGTGCCGTTAGCCATTCAATCACCAACTCCGGTGACCGCCTGCGGACTGGTTTTCCTTCGATGAGACTGGTCGAGCAGTAGATGCAATCCAATGGACAGCCTCGCCGTGTCTGGACCGGAATGCGCATTTCCGTGCTGCCGGGAAAATCCAGCCAGAGTCGCGCCTCGGGCAAGAGAAATTCATCGAGTGCGGGTGCGAATGCCATGGGTGAGTGTGAGCCATCATGGAAATACGTCGCAAGTGGAGGCGCTGATTGAGCTCCTTGCTCAATCCAAGAGAGCAGCGCAGGAAAGGCAGCTTCTCCCTCGCCGCGAATGCCGATGTCGGCACCCAAGTAGGCCAATACGCTTTCGGGAAAGATGCTGTAGCCAGCTCCGCCGACGACGATTCGCGCAGAGGACACAGCGCGGCAAACCGCAACGATTTGCTTTAAGCTCGCCAGCAGGAAGCGTGGCGATCGCATGTTCTGGTCATCGATGTTTCTGACCGAGACGCCGATCACGTCCGGCGCAAACTCTTCCAACGCTTTTCGAACATCGTTCTCGCAATCGGCCTCCGAGCCCAGCGCCAACAATCGCGCGCGGTGACCAGCCCGTTCAGTCGCAGCCGCTACGCAGGCGAGCCCCAACGGTAAAGGCACCATGCTGCCTGCATCGTTTGCCGCCGAGATGAGCAGAACCCGCAAAATACCACCTGATCGCTCTCCACAGCCCCGAGCCAAGACTTCAGTGGCGATGAAGTTCCGCCCAGGTCCTGCGTTCGAGGAAACTCCCCTCCACGTTCTGCTCCATCTTCAGAAACAGAGGCCACGGCATAGTGAAGGACAGGACGTTCTTACCTAGCGAAGCACGAACATTCAGACGTGCCGAGAGGTCAGTCATTCCCACCAATGCCCGGGGATGCGCCCGCTCCAGTTCACGATAGGCGAAGATGCCCAAAATCTGGCAGCCCGCGCCCCATGGAATCGCTACATTCTCAAGATCGGGCTCTGTGTAGTTCGCCAGAACGACGAGCGCGGAGAATTGCTCGGGGTCGACGAATAACGTGACGCTTTTAATGTCATCCTTGCCAGGATCGCATGAATCAAGAGGCTTCACCACGACGTACTGCGCCGGAATATCGCGCATGGGCAATGCTTCAAGGAAACGCCGCGTCACTTGCGCAGTCTTAAGGTATCGCTCACCATGCACGAAATCGTCCGTAAATTGCCGGTCGCCCCATCTTGCGAACTGTTCACCGACGCGCTGCGCGTCTTCAGAATTGTCATTCCCTTGCGCGAGGAAACGACAGAACCCTTCGATGCCACCTGGAAAGCTCTCGTAGCAGTTGCAGAATCCGAGTCCCACGCCGCCGCCCCAGCAGCCGTACGTGTGCCGATCAAATGATCCCACCCGCCCCTTTGCCGCAACTGTGGCGAACACCGAGACTACACACCCCCACCGTCCCGGTTTGAACTGGATCGACCCTTGCGGTGACGCATCCGCCCACGTGAGGGCGACCGCGTGTGTCTTCAGCCCGATAGCATCTACCAGTTTGCTGTTCATACCACTGTCTACACAGTATCGGTCCGGTTCACATGCCGCTATGACTGCCATCACCCCACAAGGTGAGGGTACCCGTGCGTTGCCAATGTCCCAGCGCACGCAACTAACACCGGCCGCTCTAGCCGACGGGCACGGAGTAACATGTGGACATGAGCGGAATACGCCAACAATGCCTCGACAGAGACTGTTCGGATCACTCGGCGCGAGAGCATGTCCTTCTTCGGGAAGAGCCAGACGAGGAAGAGGACGAAGAGGAGGATGAAGGAAACGTCCCGGAAGGTGACGGCGATGACGAGGAGGAGGAGGATGGAGGCTACTCGGTGTCGGTGTACCGTTTGTGCCAGTGGTAAAGGATGAAGCGGGAAGACTTCATCAACGTTGCTGAAGAGACCTTGGATTCGCTGCCGGAAGAGTTCCACAGCCGCATTCAGAACGTCGCGATTCTGGTCGATGATTTTCCTCCCAACCAATCGCCTCCGCGCCCCGGACAGCACAGCGTCTGCTTCTAGGCATCTTTCACGGTGTGCCAGCAACGAAGAAGAGCATCTTCGACTTATCAGTCGGCCCTGCCCACATCGTGCTCTATCAGAAAAACATTGAGTCGATCTGCTCAAATGAGGCAGAAGTTCGTCATCAAATTCGCCAGACTCTCATCCATGAACTCGGTCATTACTTCGGCATGACCGAGGAGCAACTGAAAGATGTGTAGCGACAAGACCGCTCATGCTCCCCGCTTCGTCCGTTGCCAGTCAATCCGCCAACGTCCGCCTGCGATGGGTACCCAGAAGAGCTTCTTTAAGGGCGTTCTCCTCGCGTGGTGATAGAGCACGCCTGCCCTTTCGTAAAAACCCCGCGTGTGCCACGAGTCCACAAAGCCGAACTTCTTGAAATCGAGATGATGGCAAAACTCGTGGCAAAGCGTGCTCAGGAATGTGCCAAACGACGTGACTTCTTTGCGAACTGCCGTTCGCATCCAGAGGCGAATCAGCATGGAGTCTGGGGCGTAGTCGCCGAAGAGTTCGAATGTTCCATGCTCGCGGGTTCGTAGAGGTCTTGCGGCAAGTACCCGGACGCCACATGTCGGAACTTGATAGAAATCTGAGGCGGTCGCAAGAAAAGCGGTGCAGGCGTTCCGAACATCCCGAATCCTGTCCGCCTTCATTGCGGATTCGAGGCGCTGGGCAATCTCCGGCAAAGCCCCGTTTCGCGGCAAGTCCAGCGTCCTGATGCCGTCGCTTGCGGAAAATTCTGCGCGGTTCTTGCGGGGTGGAGCGTCAGTGAGCATCGAAGCGGAACTCTCGTCGCAGGAACATAATATTGCATGATCCAAAGCCCATACCGTTCGCGGTCCGTGACCTTGTTCTGCGCCGTTCTAGTAGTGTCGTGCCACTCCGTTTGGTCATTAGCGGCGTCGGCTCCAGCCCATCGAGAAGACCTGTTTGCGACCAGCGATGCTGGCATCGAGATTCACGTTCGTGAGGTCCGGACCGATACACGCAATCCGTGTGAACCGATCTTGCTCGTGCATGGGGCACGAGTACCCGGCGTAGCATCATTCGACCTCCCCGTTGCGGGCGGCTCTTTAGCTGCTGACCTTGCCGACAAGGGCTTTTGTGCCTACGTCATGGATGTGCGGGGCTATGGGAGGTCCACCCGCCCGTCAGAAATGGAGCAGCCAGCGCAAAACCGTCTTCCGGCGGTGCGTTCGTTGGATGCTGTCCGTGACATCGATGCTGCGTTGGAGCTAATCCGGAAGCGCACGGGCGCGAGCCGGGTCTCGCTGTTCGGTTGGGCGACTGGCGGGCAATGGGCAGGCTACTACGCGACTCTCCATTCCGACAAACTCAGTCATCTGATTCTGCTGAAAGCGCTCTACGGTGCCGATGCGCCTCACCCGTTGATGGGGCATGGATCAGACATGGAAGACCCGGCACACCCCGGACGACTAAATCCCTCGATTGGTGCTTATCGCTGCAATACCGCCGAGTCGCTACTTGGAGGATGGACCCGGAGCATTCCAGTCGAGGACAAGGCTGCGTGGCGCGATCCAGCGGTTGCTGATGCTTACGTCAGGGAAGCGCTAGCCAGCGATCCCGAAACGAACAAGCACAACCCACCCTGCTTTCGATCCCCTAATGGTGCGCTTGAAGACAGCTTCTATCTCGCGACCGGGCGGCAGTTGTGGGATGCGTCTTTCATTTACGTTCCGACTCTGGTGCTTGTGTCCGAGCGCGACTTCTGGTCGCGTCCGGCCGACCGCGAGAAGATTGCGCATGATTTAGTGCACGCCAGCGTGCGCGTTGTCGTGATCCCGAACGCACTACCAGATCGGCGCAATTTGGGGTTTCAGGCTGTGTCCATTCCGTTGCGCGGGAGAGGTTATTGTTTCAGGAAGTGGTGGCGCCAGGCGGTCTCGGCCTTCGCGTTACTCGCGAGCACATTCCTGTATTCCCTGAAACTGAGACGATTTGTAGAGCACTCGGACTCGATCCTCTTAAACTCATTGCTTCCGGCGCCTTGTTGGTTGCTGTCGCACCAGACAAGGCAGACTCGGCCCTGAAGGTCATTGAAGCCATAGGCGTTCCGGTGGCGGTCATCGGTGAGGTACGCCCCTCGGACGAGGGCATCACGATCATGACGAACGGGAACATCGAGCCGCTCACGCCCACAGTTCGTGATGAGATCGCACGCGCGTTCTAAGGCAGTTCGTCGCGAGGTTCGTGCGGCAGATCGTACGGATCAGGCCTCCTCGTCCGGCGGACCTCCAGCGCCCGCCAGATCCTGAGGTTTGATTTTTTCAACGTTGAACTTTGCCGCACGCTCTCGCATGGTCTTCAATACTTCTTCTAAGGGAGGCGGCTCCCCCTTGATCCAGCGTAGGGGATTGATGCGGGCGGTAACAAAAGAGCGCAGGTAGGGACTCACCAGTCCGCGCTCTTTGAGCTTCTTTACCGCTGCCGCCACTTTCTCTTCAAGGTCAAGCACTAGGGCGGCGCGTTTCTCGTGATCCTTGATGGCCGTGCGCAGAGGATCTTCGGTGAACGTCTCAAGTCTGCGCAAAATAGGATGGTAAACGCCGCCACCGAAACGCGGGACCCTCTCGTAGCACACGCCGAGTGTCACCAGCGCGGGTTCGTCGAAATAGAACACGAATTGCGACTCGGGCCTGCTGGCATCTTCCTCAACGAGGCCGCGATAAATGCGGACTACTTCCAAAGCCCTCTCTTTGAGGTTGTGCGCTTTTTCAGTATTGAGCGCCAGGATCTGCCATGCCACTTCACGATCGGCTACTACAAGAGCGGTAATCGACCTGGCACCGAGACGACGCATGGCTTCCTGGCGATGGCGGCCGTTCGGAGTCCAGAATCCATCGTTGGGTGCGGTGACGGCGATGATCGGGTCAAGGAAACGCCCAGTCTTGTTGATCACATCCGCGAGCCGCTTGTGATGGGCGTCCGACAGGTCTCGCTGAAAGGGAGTTGGTTCGACCGCCCCGATGGGTAAAACCGAAAGCAGCAGAGGATGTCCGCCGAGCGGTTCCTTGTACGACCCCACGATGCAACCGCCAGCCTTCTCAATGGCCTCGGCGATTGCAGCAGCGCTTCCAGTTGGTTGGTCAAGATGGCATTCGCCAGGGCCTAAGCCTTTCGTACCCGGTTTCGCTTTACGCGGTCGGCGTCGTGCTGGTGCCCGTTTGACCATGATCGAGAGTCCATTTTAGTCTCAGGCGCAAATAGAAAAGCCCCTCTGGCCCAATTCGTAAAGCACGCTTCTCACGCTATGATATCCAGCAGAGCTGTAACCTCCCGTCATTGGGGTCTCCACATATGCTACGTATTCGTACAGCATCCGTTGAGGAAGTTCCCTCGCTGCTCGAAATGATTTTGGAGTTTGCCACATTCGAGAAGTTGCGGGAGGAAGTCACCATCACTGAAGCCATGCTCGCCCGCGACGGATTCGGACCCCGGCCCCGTTTTCGTACCTTGATTGCCGAGTGGGATCGTGCAGCGGCAGGGTATGCCATCTGCTTTCCGATCTACAGCACCTTTCAGGGCCCAGCCTTATTTCTCGAAGATGTTTATGTCCGCCCGCAATTCAGAGATAAGGGGATTGGGAAAGCAATGATTGGAGAAGTTGCGGCGATGGCTCTGCGCGAAGGATGCGGAGCGTTGCGCTGGGAAGTGCTTGCGTGGAATCAGCCGGCCATCGACTTCTATGAGAAGCTGGGAGCAGTTTTTCTCGACGATTGGAAGGCGGTACGGATTGAGGGTGAAGCATTGCGAAGACTCGCGGAGCAAAGCGATGCCTGAAAAACAGTGGAAGAACGATGCCTGCACCCGATCTAGCCAACTCCAAGGATCTTGTTGCTGTCCACTAGACTCTTCCTTCGTCGAGCTCCCATAGCTTCAGACGCGGCGGCCTGCAGGATGCCGCGGAAGGTGGGACATTCCATGTGGCTCGGCGCGCGGCACGCAGCAGCATGCCGCAGGCCGTCGCGCATTTCGGTCAGTTTGCGAATGGTCCTGTCCAACTCCCCGGCTTTGGCTGCCAGCATCCGCCGGTCGATCCGCGGCCGGCCATCAGGCGCGAACATCTGCGCGATTTCATTGAGCGAGAAGCCTGCGGAACGCCCGAGAGCGATCAGGGCCAGCCGTTCCAGCACACCGGGATCGAAAACACGGTGCAGACCGTGTCTGCCGATAGATGCGATCAACCCCTTCTCCTCGTAGAAGCGCAGCGTCGAGGCCGGTAGTCCGGAGCGCCGCGCCACTTCGGTGATGTCCACAGTCTCTCCTCTTGACCTCAAGTCGACTTGAAGTTGCAGAATATGCTTTCGAGCTTTCGAGATGCAAGCGAAAGGAGAGGGTCATGGATGGGGCAAGCCAAAGCAATAACAAGCAGCCGACGAAAGGCGGGCCAAACCCTGGCTTGCTCCGCCCTCCGATTATGTTCTTGTGTGCGATTCTGCTTGGAATTGCCTTGAACCGGCCCTGGCCACTCAATTTCATGCCAGGGAATGTTGCGTTGCTGGGTCCCATTGTTACTGCTTGCGCCGTAGTGCTCTTTCTGCTTTCCTATCGAGAATTTAGGGCGGCGGGCACCTCTGTGCGGGGATCCGAGCGCACCAATACCATCGTAAGAACCGGGCCCTACCGGTTCAGCCGCAATCCCATCTATCTGGCTTTCATCCTTTTCGTACTCGGATTGTCCGTTTGGCTAAATAATCTGTGGCTGCTGGTAACGCTTGTTCCGGCTGTTGGCATCATTGCGATGGTTGTGATCCCACGGGAAGAACGGTTCCTCGAACGCAACTTCAATGACCAGTATTCGAGCTACAAGGCTCAGGTCCGCCGTTGGTTGTGAGGGCTGACTCTCCAAGCTCGCCTGCCATAGATCGCTAGGTTGAAGGCGCAAACGAGCACTCCTGCCACTGTCAACGCTGTTGCGGAAATATCCGGATAGACCAGCTTGTCCATGTAGTGGAGCAGGAAGCCTCCCTGATACGGCTCGACACCCGCCTTTTGTTCCAGCCAGTTCTCAAGCAGAGTTAACGGACAAGGCCAGGGCATCAGCTCCGTGAGAATTCCCCAGATTAGGGAAACGATATGCAGCCAGCGAAGGATGGGACGCGATCGCGTGAGCACTGCCCCGAAGACCACCCACACAATGAAAAGGGCGTGCAGAAAGAGGACGCAAACTGCAAATGCTGAATAGAAGTTGGCGGCCATAAGGGTTGCCTGCATTGCTAGAATCTACTGCACCCAGGCCAGACGACGCCCGTATGGAAATACTCGCCATCCAAGGAGCAGAAGTCTACTGCGAGAAGACTTTCGTTTCAGCCGAGGAAGCGGCCGGATTGTTCGAGGTCCTACTGGCGAAATGCGCGTGGGAACGGCGCAAAACCTCATTCAAGTCTGCAGTGCCTCGGGATGAGGCTTACTACGGCGATCCTGGGATGAACTACACCTATTCACGCCGCGAGTACAGATCGCTTGCTTGGATTCCGGAGTTGCTCTCGTTGAAGACGCGGGTTGAAGATGCGACGCCCGAAGCGGCTTACACCAACGCGCATCTGCCGAGAATCGGCTACAACGCCGTTCTTTGTAATCTCTACCGAAACGGAAACGATAGTGTCGGTCTGCACGCAGACGCGGAACCGGAAATGGGGCCGGTCATCGCCTCTGTCAGTTTGGGCGCAGAAAGGCTGTTTCGTCTGAAAGAGCAAAATGGCACGGTCGTGTTCGCGGAAAGACTGCCGCCCGGAAGTTTGCTCATCATGGCCGGGCCAACGCAGAGGAACTTCAAACACGAAGTTCCCAAGGAACCGGCTGTAGCCGAGCCACGCATTAACCTGACATTCCGCCACATCGAACACAGGTGAGGACCGTTCTTAACTGCGTTGCGCCGTCGCGCGATCGGCGACGAGTTCGATGAGTCTCAGACCGGTCTTGAGGGTTCTGTCGTCCTGGTCGCGATCCGGATCGTACACAGTCAAGGCGGCTGCCCTGACGCGGAAGCGATCGAACACGCCTCGAATCGTGTCTTCCATATCTTCCAACGAAATGCCGCCAGGCACTGGATCGAACATCACGCCCGGCGCGAATTTCGGATCCATTGAATCCATATCAATGTGAAGGTATACCTCCGGCACGACCTGCCTCAACGTGTCGAGCGCGACTCGAACATCCGATTGCGGCTTGCCCTCACACCACTTCACCAAGTGAACCTCTGTACGATCGAGGAGTTCTTCTTCAGCTCGATCCAAGTCGCGCACACCCAACAAAAGAGTGGCTGAATCCGCAACAGGAGTGCTATTACCAACCTCCGCCCAGTAGCTCTGGTAGCAATGCCCGGTGAGGATGGCCAGCGACATGCCGTCGAGATAGCCAGACACAGTCGTTTCTGGCGTATTGAAATCTCCGTGCGCGTCGAACCACACGATGCCGCATTGCGGGTGGTCAAAGCCCGAGAGAATGCCCTTACTCACGTCGCACCCTCCCGACAGGATCAGAGGAAATGCTCCCGCTTGCACGGTCTTGCGGACTACCTCAGCAAGCTGCTTGCACACTTTCAGCGACGCGTTGCCGCTGTCGCGAAACGGTCCGCCACGATCAACCCGCTCGAACCTGACCCCGGCACCTTTGGCCGCGACCACCTTGTCGGCACCAGCCTCGACCAGTCGCCCCGGCCCCTTGCTGGCGCCTTGGCGCTCGTCGCCGAGCACGTATGGAACCTGGATTATGCACACAGTCATGCTTTCCACTATTCACGCGGACGTCCTAAGGCGCACCGTTTGCAACCACACCGGTTTTTGCGAATCCGGTCAATCCGTCTAGGTTCAGCGGGAACCCAGCTTGAGGCGCATTTCGCTGGACGGTTCGAAACCGAGTGACTCATACAAAGGACGGCCTTGTTCGCTGGCGTGCAGATATATCCATTCAAAGCCTTGTTCGCGGCACCAGGAAATAATCGTCTGAGTAAGCTGACGTGCGATACCACGGCGGCGAAACGGGGGCTCGATGTATACGCTGTGAATCCAGGCACGTCGACGCGTGGGGTCCAGCCTACCCGGAACCCATTGCACAATTTCGAGGGAAGCACAGCCGCCCGGTTCAGCAATCCAGGAATGCCATCTGCCCTCGGGAATGCCGGCGCGAAGATAAGGTTCTAAGGCCGCAAGCATCCGATTCACGGCTGCTTCATCAGCGCCATCCGTCTCCTCGGCCATGACGCGCCGATAACGCAAGAGCAGGGGCAAGTCTGCGAGCGTGGCTTCACGGATCGTGACGGCATCGGTTGTTCTAGTCTCTCGGCGCATTTCCATCCAAGCGGCTTCGCAGCCACGAGTATGAGCCAGCCCAAAACGAGATAGAGCACAGTTGAAAGGACCTTGAAGTGGTCAACGAACCAGACTTTGAAGATGATCCCGGCCATGGCGCATCCCCACACGATACCGAGCAGCGACCATCCCCACCCGCCCCGCAAATTGACGAGCAGGAATGGCGTGTACGTTCCGGCAATCAGCAGATAGATCGCCGAGTGGTCGAAGATTTTCAAGATGCGCTTGAATCGTGGTAGGGGGACACCGTGGTAGACGGTCGACGCCAGGTAAAGGCAAATGAGAGTGCTTCCATAAATCGCGCAACCGGCGATATGCCAGGCGGTTCCGTGCCTGATGGAGAGCGCTAGCAAAACCACGAAGCCCGCGATGCTCAAAACAAGACCGATCCCGTGGGTACAGCTGTTCAGTATCTCCTCGACCGAGATGTTGCTGGATGCGTTCTTCACACTTTCGCCCACAGCCATTGTGTCCAGACCGGGCATTGTCCAGCAAGAACAATGCAGCGAATGGGGGCGAGCAAGTGCTGGAAGTCCGGCCTGGCGGTGATCAGAAAGACCTGCCCCCTCTTTGGGCATCGTTTGTTGCGTGCACGAGGGGTGAAGTCGCGTAAAAATTTCCAAAGCGCGGCGAATGGCAGTGGACCGCGACGCAATGGGGGCTAACATTGCCAGTGTGCGAAAAATCGTCCACGTCGACATGGATTCGTTTTACGCTTCGGTCGAGCAGCGCGACGATCCCAGGCTGCGAGGAAAACCGGTAATCGTCGCCTGGAAAGGCAACCGCTCGGTTGTGTGCGCGGCATCGTATGAAGCACGAGCTTTCGGGGTGCGCTCAGCCATGCCAGCCGCTCGGGCGGAGCGGCTGTGTCCGGATGCGTTCTTTATTGCTCCGGATTTCACCAGGTATCGGGCCGTATCCGGGGATGTACGAGAGATCTTCAAGCGCCACACAGATCTGATTGAGCCATTGTCGCTCGACGAAGCCTATCTGGATGTAACCATGAACAAGACTGGCTTGGCCACCGCAACACTTGTGGCGCGAACGATTCGCGAACAGATTCGAAAGGAATTAAATCTGACCGCTTCTGCCGGAGTAGCACCCAACAAGTTCTTGGCTAAACTCGCCTCTGACTGGAAAAAGCCAGATGGGCTCTTCGTGATCCGGCCAGACGAGGTGGATGCGTTTCTGGTGCCGCTGGCGGTTGGAAAGCTACCAGGGGTGGGGAAAGTCAACGAAGAGAAGTTAACGAAACTTGGAATCAAGACAGTCGGCGAATTGCGAAGTTTTGAGGTATCGAAACTTGAGAAGGAATTTGGCCGCTATGGTGTGCGACTGTACGAGCTTGCGCGCGGGATTGACGAGAATCCCGTGGTACCGGACAGGCCGACGAAGTCGATCTCTGTCGAGGACACGTTTTCAGAAGATGTCCTGCTGGCGGAGACCGAACCCATGATCCGCCGCCTGGCAGAGAAGCTCTGGTCCGCGTCACGCAAAGAGTCGCGAATACCACAGACAGTCGTTCTCAAGCTGAAGACGAAGGAGTTCAAGATCCTCACCCGCAGTTATACGGGAAGTGCTCCTCCGTCCTCTTGCGACGAGCTGACAGAGATTGCCCTCAAGTTGCGAGAGCGAGTGACTCTCGGCCCTCAGCAGCGCTATCGTCTGGTCGGGGTTGGTCTGAGCAATTTTCGGGAAGCCGAACCGATTGGGCCTCAACCAGCGCTCTTCGAATGACGCCGGATCAGTCAGCCGCGGCGGTGGCCGGCGGCTGCTGTTTCATCATCTCTTCCATCCCCTTCTTCATTTCCTTTGCCGAAGGTTCCGCTTTGTGGGTCCCGATCATCCAGTTGTATCCGTCGGGGTCGACAACGGTGCCGCAACGATCGCCCCAAAACATGTCCATTACGGGACCCTGAGGGTGGAGTGCACCCCAAAATTGAGACAAAGAAAATGGTGACAGTTCTCGAGAGGAGAACGCATGTCACAAGGCGAACCGAAGCAGATTGAATACGCGAAGGAGTTGAAGCTGGCCGCGGTACGGCGGGTGCTATCGGGAGAAAGCGTAAGCGCGGTGGCGCAAGAGCTGGGCATTCGACGGAAGCGGCTGTACGTGTGGAAGGATCGGTACGCAGAGTTAGGGGAAGCTGGGCTCGTGCATCGGCGGAGAGGAAGACCGCGAAAGCAAACGCTGGCCGCGGGCAGTGGGTCGGAAGCCATGACCGGACGTGGGGAGTTGCTGGCGGCGCGGAAGCGGATCGCAGAGTTAGAACGCAAAGTAGGGCAGCAGGAGTTGGAGCTGGATTTTTTCGGCGAAGCCTTGCGGCGCATCGGAGTGGACGCGAAGCGATCTGCACGTTGATCGCGGAGCGGGCCGAGCAAGGCGGCCTCAGTGTGGAGCGAATGTGCGAGTTGAGCGGCGTGAGCCGCGCGGGATTTTATCGGCACTGGGAAGCCTCCGCACCGCGACAGGCAGATACGGCAGTGCGCGATGCCATCCAGAAAGTGATCGTGGCGAAGCGGTTCTATGGCTATCGGCGAGTGCAGCGAGAGTTGCGGCAGCGCGGGCTCCCGGTCAACGCCAAGCGCGTGTTGCGGCTCATGCGCGAGGACAATCTGCTCGGTTTGCGCAGGCGGCGATTTGTGCCGGCGACGACGGATTCGCAGCATGGCTGGCGGGTATGGCCGAACATGGCGCGCGGCCTGGTGACGCAAGACCTCAATGAACTCTGGGTGGCCGATATCACCTATGTGCGATTGCAGGAGGAGTTTGTCTATCTCGCCGTGGTGCTGGATGCACATTCCCGGCGGGTGATCGGGTGGGCGCTGGCGCGGCATCTGGGCGCGAGTTTGGCACTGGAGGCGTTGCGCATGGCACTGGCGGAACGACAACCCGCGCCGGGCTTGATTCATCATTCCGACCGCGGCATCCAGTACGCATGTTCCGACTATCTCACCCTGCTCGCCGACCATGGCGCGCAACCGAGCATGAGTCGGGTGGGCAATCCTTACGACAACGCCAAGGCCGAATCTTTCATGAAGACCCTGAAGCAGGAGCAAGTACGCGGCAACTACTGGCGCGATCTGGACGCACTGCGCGGTGACCTGGCGACGTTCTTAGAGATCACTTACAACCACCAGCGGCTGCATTCGGCGCTCGGATATCAAACGCCCGCCGCTTTCGAGCAGCAGTTCTGGGCCCGCAGCCCGGAAGCTTCTACAGAGCTGACTGGGGCGAGGGGGCTAACCGCCCCCTCGCCCCAGACCCCACTCCCCGGTTTACAATGTTTGCAACGCAACTGTCCCTAGTTCTTTTGTCTCACCTCAGGGGTGCACTCCAAGGGGTAGCCCCCAGTTTCGTCGCTTTCTCAACTACTTTGTCGACGTTCTCCACGTATATATAAAGAGAGGCAGGAGAGGCTCCAACGCTTTTCGCGGTTCGCCTTCCCATTGCAGGACTCTCTGGACCAAGCATCAGAGTTGTGCCGCGCAAGGTGAGTTCGGCGTGCACCGGCTTACCGTCGGGGCCGTTCATGATGCCGCGCTTTGCGAAACCAAACGCCTTCTGGTAAAAGCTGACCGCGGCAGGAATGTCCGTGACCGTGAGTGCCGCGGACACGGCACCGTACTGCTTCCTATTCAGGGGATCGATCTTCTTCTTTGCCATAGCGCTCCTTTCATGCGCATGACATTTTAGCGAAAAGCGACAAGGGGCGCATGTCGAAGCGGGAAAGGCATTTGTTCATGCCCGCGCAGGCGCTATCAGTCTTACGACGAGCGTCCGGATCGTCGCCGGTTCGTGCTCACCGGCTGCTCCCGAGAGACTGTACGATCGTTCAAATCCGTTCGGTCCTTCAACATGCATCTCCCAGCTCTCAGCCGCACGTGATCCTGTGATAGAAACGCGCCAGTTGCCTTGTCGATCACTGAATGCGTGCTCAACGTGCGCGGTGATCTCTCGACACAACTCGGCATCGCCGAGATTCTGTAGCTCAATCGTGACTCCCATCACGTGACAATTCTATCGAAGACGAGATGCCCGTCTGCGGTGCAAACCGGTCAAGGCCGCGCAGGATTGGTGTTCCAGCGCATCGTGAATAGCCTTATTCACAAGTCGTGTTGAAAATCAGGTGTCTAACAGGAGGAACAGGCCGCATCGGTCGCTTCGCGTGGCAGGAAAATATGTGGATTGGAGTGCTGAATTGCGCTCGAAATAGGAAAGGCTGCGACATTGGTTATGTTCCAGCCATCTGCTCCTGCGAGGGAGCCTACAGCGTGGATCCATGTACCGTCGCAGCCCTTGATGCGATCGCCGCTTTCGCGGTCCCAAACCCCAGCTCCTCCTCGCAGAGTCAGCCGGTTTTTTCGGGTCTGGTTGCCCGTTCAGGTCGCCCTGGCGAGCAAATCACTCAGCCTACTTCGGACTAGCAAATTTGATTTCGCCAATCCTTTCAGCCGTCGACGGGAGACAAACTAAACAGTTGCGTCATCTGTGTCAAGGCAAAATACGGCGTGTGTCGTTAGCACATGATATGTCCGGTTGAGATAGCAAGTGATGTGTCCGCTTTGCAGGCGGCGAGGGTAGGAGACCATGGAAGGCATGGTGTCTTACAAGCAGGCCGCAGTGGAGCGAGCGATGAAGGTACAGGAAGTGATTTTGCGGGCGATGGCGAAGAAGATCACGTGGTGGCAAGCGGCCGAGATCATAGGGATCAGCGACCGACAGATGCGGCGCTGGCATGAACGGTATGAAGAGTTCGGTTTCCGGGGGTTGTTTGACCGGCGGCGGGGGAAACCGTCGCCCAAGAAAGTACCGCTGGCGGTGGTGGAGAAAGTGTTGGGGCTGTATCGGGAGAAGTATTTCGATCTGAACGTGCGGCACTTTCACGAGAAGTTGCAGGCAGAGTATCAGGTCGAGATCAGCTACAGCTGGGTGAAAGGGCTGCTGCAAGGAGCGGGGATGGTGGCCAAGGGGCGCAAGCGCGGGGTGCATCGCAAGTTGCGTCCGCGACGTCCGTTGCCCGGGATGCTGCTGCACATCGACGGCAGCGAGCATCGCTGGTTTCAGGATGAACGCTGGCACGACTTGCTGGTCATCCTGGACGATGCCAACAGCGAGATCTACTACGCGCAGTTGGTGGAAGAAGAAGCGACAGCGACGGTGCTGGCGGGGCTGAAAGAAGTGGTCGAGCACAAGGGTGTGTTCTGCGCCTTGTACAGCGATCGCGGCAGCCATTTCTGGCTGACGCCGAAGGCGGGAGAAGCGGTGGATCGGCACCGCCTCACGCAGGTGGGGCGTGCCATGCGCGAGTTGGGAGTGCGGATGATTCCCGCCTACTCACCGCAGGCGCGGGGACGGAGCGAACGCAGCTTTGGCACCTGGCAGGGCCGGTTGCCGCAGGAACTGCGGCTGCATGGGATCGGGACGGTGGAGGCGGCGAATGCCTTTCTGCGCGAGCATTACATCGGAGAGTTCAATCGCCGCTTCCAAGTCGCCAGCGCGCAACCGGGGAGCGCCTTTATGCCCTGCCGAGCAAAGGATTTGGAGCGCATTTTTTCGTTGCAATTCGAGCGCACGGTGAACCGGGACAACACGGTCAGCTTTCAGAACCTAACGTTGCAGATCGAACCGGTGCGTTGGCGGGGCACGCTGGCGGGATGCACCGTGATCGTGCACCAACACCTGGATGGAACCTTGAGCCTCAGCTATGGGCCGCACGCCTTCGGTCGCTACGACGAGCGCGGCAGTCCGATCCTCAACCCAAAACTGGCGGCCGGCAAGGCCGTGGAAAAGACGCGGGGTGGAAAAGTCCAAAAGCCGACTTTCCCACCCCGCTTGGAAATCCCGCAAAGTGCGCGGGATTCCCACTTTCCCACCGCCTCGGCGGCGGCGGGAGATTAACCAAAACCGGACATTACACTTGCTACGAAAAGCGGACGTTTTAACTTGCTAACAACAGGCAAAATACGGCGTGAAAACAGAATATCTGTGAATGGAATTGTGGAAAAAGAGGATTGATTTGAACGCCTCGAGTTCCGAACCTGAGCTCGAAGATCAGAACAGCGTTGGAGTGGCTGCGACAGTAATTTCTTGTGCGCACACGTGGTCGTCGTTTTCCGGGCGATTGACCCGCGTGCTGACTGGATATTTTTTCATCAGAGCGGCATCGAACGGTTCCAAGCAATCGCTAAGGGCGATGTCGTTGAGACCCGCACAATCTTGACTACAACCCCAAATGCCCTCGTCGCCGACGTTCATCGGCGCATGCCTGCGATTTTGAAGCGAGATGACTACGAGCGTTGGCTGAATCCGAGTATCAAGAACCCCTCGGCTCTTACTGAATGGCTGTTTGTGTTTTGGACCGCTCGCCTGCCACTCATAGAACGAGTTGGCCGGGATCAGGCAGCGTCGCAGACGCAGTGCGTCGCGGAATGCTGGCTTGTCGGCGGCCGTTTCCGACATGGCATTGATGGTCTTCGTCGCGATCGATGCGTCCTTGGCCCAGGAAGGAATCAGGCCCCAGCGAACCAGATCAAATGATCGCCCGGACGAGATGCTTTTCTGCCGCACGATAGGAACCAGTTGTGTGGGTGCGATATTCCAGCGGGGAGTCCAAGTTGGATCTTCATCCAGCTCGAAATGATCCCGGAGGTAGCGTTCTTTCGCGGTGAGTCGATAGCGTCCACACATGACATTACTTGTTGATTGAGGGGTAAGGCCGAGCGATCACTGTGTTCGTGGAGTCAGCGCATCGTGCTATTTCTTTCTCTGAGCGGCCTTCCATTTCGCCCAGCGCGCACGTTGCGCCGCGGCAATTCTTTTCCGGGCAGCGGCTGACATAGTTCGCCTTTTCTTGCCGACCACCCGAGAACTCCTTCCGCGCGATCGTAGTCCGTTGACGCTGCCAAGCGCCGCCAAAGCCTGGTCCAGTTGTTCGACCGTCTTTTGCGCCTCATCTCGTTGTTTCCGCAACTGCGCTACGACTTTTACCAAATTCGACATGGTTTCCCTCGGGCTGGAATTGTAACAGCCCGCCCCGCGCTGCGAAGCCTGTCTAGCCCGACCGACTCAATTCAGCAATTCCAGCCAAATTCACCAGGAGAAGTGTCATGAGACTCCGTGCAAACGAAGTGTGCCCAATTCATAGATCCCTTTCTTGCTGCGGGCGAGAAAGGATTGCCAAACCCAGACTGGTCCGACTCGGCGTTCAGCGGGTTGAAGATCCACACCATCCGCGCGGATATCGGGAATTGCGGTCACCAGCAGAGATGCGGAAGCTGCTGAACCGAAAGATCCGCGAACAAGCTGGTATCTCACCTTTGGGCCATTCGATGTTGGCCTCAAGACCGAGCCCCGAAGCTGGACAGCGGCTGAAAGCGGCGCGGCTCCGCGCCCATTTATCGCTCCGTGAAGTTGAGCGCCTGAGTCACGAGATCGCCTCGGCTGAAAGAAACCCGGATTGCTGCATTTCACATTCGTTCCTTTTACAGGTTGAAAATGGCGAGCACGTACCGGGAACTTTCAAGCTGTACACCCTGAGCAGAATCTACAAACTCAGACCCGAAGAAGTTCTGGGTTTCTTCGGTTTGGGTTTGCGCGACAACAAAGAGGGGCATATGTCGCTTCCGCTGCCGCACACCCACTTGCTCGGTCCAATGCAAAAACGCGCGGACCAGACCATCCTTGCGCCACTGGGCCTGCGTGGTGCGGAAAAGCTGAACCAGACGAATCTCGTCTCGCGAATATTTGAGACCTGGGGAGAAATCCCGCTGGGATTGCTCCCGCAGATCGATTTGAGAAACTCGATCCTGGGTTATATCGGGCTCAAGGACTTTACGATGTATCCCCTGCTTCGACCCGGGTCCGTCGTGCAGGTCGACTCTCGACAGAGGTCGATCAAAACGGGAAGTTGGCCCAATGAATACGAACGGCCGATCTATTTTGTCGAAACGCGCGAGAACTGCGTATGCTGCTGGTGCGATCTCAACGGGAATCAGCTTTTTCTGATTCCGGGTCCGCTCTCGGGCCAGCAATTGCGTAGAGTTCGTTACCCGCTTGATGCGGAAATCGTGGGCCGCGTCACCGGGGTGGTGATGTCACTGGTGGATCGGGAAGAGGGATGACATGTCCCGGATCTCGAAAATCAGAGTAGTGAATCCAGGGCAGTTTGCCGCTGAATTCCCTCGCTGTGCGCCTTCGTCATCGTTCTTCTCGGGGTTGTGGATTACTGATTCGTTGAATCGCTAGTCCGCGCATCTGGATTTTTTCTGAATCGCCATTGCTTGAGGGTCTTCGTGTGTTTCGCGGAAGTTGCGAGGTATTGCTCCGCGAATCATGGCACTGGGGGAAAGCGAATGACGACAGTACGTTGATCGGCCTGGCGTCTGCGAGCGGTGGCTTGGGGTGCACGCTCGGTATGGATGTAGTTAAGGCAGCTGTGGGGTCTGCTATGGAAAGCGCACTGGGTGCGCATGCCAGCGGCAACAAGCGTGTTGCGGCTTGGCTGCCGGAGATGGACCGGATCCTCATTGTGGGGATGAAGCACGGCGCCCCAGGAATCCGCGAAGCCACCAACAAGGTGCTCGCCCTCCGCGCTGGCCTCACACGCGCCGATTGCTGGAAAAGGCTGCGCGTGCTACGGGAGGCGGGAAAAGGCAGCCATCCCGCGCCGCGGAACTGGCCGGCGGAAGTGAAGGAGTTGCTGCGGGAGGGCTATCAGCAGGGCGGTGAGAAAAAGCGCCAAGCGATCAAAGCCGTAAGAGATCTCTACCCTGGATTGCCAAGCAATACCCCTTCAAGATTTGCCCGCCGGCAAGGATGGATCCCGAAGACGACGCAGATTCGCGGCCGACGTGCGTGGACCGAACACGAGGAGAGAAAACTTTGGGAGTTAGCTGGCTATGAGACTGCCGCCAGAATTGCCGAGCGTTTTGGAAGATCCGAAGGCGCTGTCCGCTTCCGCCTGAAATCGCTAGGCCTCAGCGTCAAAGTGAAAGATGGTTGGTCATTCCGTGCTCTGCAGGAGATGCTGCATGTCGGCCCCTCCAAGCTTCGACGGTTCATTGCCGAGGGCTCTTTGAGGGTAAGAGATCCACGGATATCGGCGAAATCCTTATTTGCATGGCGGGAGGTTGGAATCGCGGTCGGTACTGCATCGACTGAAGCAGTTGAAGGAGTCCCCCAAAAACTTCGGAAGAATGCAAATGGCTACTCCTGGGGGAGCGCCGCAAAACTCCTTGGCGTTGACGTAGGGCGAGTCCGGGAATGGATCGTCGAAGGAAAGCTGAAGATCGTAGATGGGTTCGTTACCGAGCGGGCATTTCAAGACTTCTGCAAGAAGCGTGGATCGGAGTTGAATAGCGCACTTCTTGGTACGGAGGTTCGAGATTGGCTTGTGGAGGGCTATTCACTGCCGGTTGATGCCGATGCATCAAGCATTCCGGGCAACCAGAAGCACGCGCTTGTCACGCGGCGATGTCCGGGATGTAGAAGGCCGATGCGAGGCAATATCTTCTTCAGGCACGTCAAGAACTGCAAGGGCACGTCACTGGAAGGAAAGCACGCGTTCTTGGCCGTGCGCTGAATCGAGGGTGACTGCACTTCAGCGAAAAAGATCTCCCGCTTGGCGTTCGTCTATTGAACCCAGTCCGCCTATTGGGCTTGCTTCAGTGCAAGGCGGAGAGTTCGTATGTCGAGAAACATCCGCTGCGGACCAGTCTCAGCGGCGCCTTGCAATGGAATAAAACCGTAGCGGGCATACCAATCGGTGCGCTCTCTGTAGGCGTCCGTGATGATGCAACGGCACCCGACATCGTCTGCCACGCGAAGTGCGATCTTGAAGGCTTCTGAAATAAGAGCGTGTCCGAGCCCTTTCCCCGAGAATCGGCGATCCACAGCGAGGCGCGCTAGCAAAATCAGAGGCAAATCGTAAGGCGGAAGCCCGCGCACATATTTCCTCGGGAACGCGTCGCGCGGCACACTGGCGGTCGCCAAAGTGAAGTAGCCGAGAACCGTGCGAGGTGCGCCCTCGTCAATCGCGACATAAGTAACGCCAATAGAGCTTTTCTGCTGATTCGCCCAAGCATGCCTCTTGAGGTAGTTGTTGAGCGGATCGTTGCCGCAGTCGAAGGCCTCTACTTGGTCGAATTCCTCGAGACGACGGATGAGGACGGGCACTCAGCCTCGCATCGCTCGGATCAGCGTGTCCGTAGGTGGGGTCGGCTCTCGCGTTGCAAGCTCGGCAAGGCTTTCCAACTCACGCAACGTCCAGGGGATCTCAACATGCGGGAGCGTGAGTGCCGGCGCCACGCGTTCCAGTCTGGGAAACAGCAACTCTTTCCTCTCACCGGTTTCGGTCTCGCTGAAAATGCGCCGACCGCGTTTCCTTTCCAGGACGGCCCAGCGGAACAGAGCTAGAGCATCCGAGAGAAAATCGGTATTGCTGCTGAGTTGCAGTTCCTCTTTTAGGCCACGCACCATACGGTCTTCCGCGGGGGCCAAGTCTGCTTGGAATTTGGATTTGCGGATAACCCGCTGGATTTCCGATTGCTTCCTTACCCGCTTTGCCTTCGCTCTAGTTGCCATGCCGAGAGTCCTTGCCCTATAGAATCACTCTCATAATAATACAAAACATATGATAAATCGAGTGCTCCTGCCCTGGCAAGATCTATCGCGTGCTGCTGCGGCTTAAGCGACATCTATATCCACGTAACGATCTGCATCTCTGCGCCACATCTCAAACGAAGGATACGATTCCAGCAAGGCCCGATTCCAGATACCCTCGCAGTGATTCGCGTATTCCATGGTACGAATCGTGCGAGGATGAATTTCCGCAGAGATGACGATTGCGTCGAACCAACCTTCCGTTTTCGCCTCTTGGAAAAAGTGATCTCGGATCCACAGCATCAAGCGGTGCCAATGTTTTGGCAGTTCGCCATCTCGAATTCTCTCTCTTGCATTGAACTCTCGAAATCCTGGGCATCGTGCATCTAACTCGCGCACGACGGCGTCGACAACAGACTCCTGTTCGAGTGCGGGACGAGCCCAATACGCGAACGCTTGCCAGTCGATGTACCGGGACACGGCATCCGACAGACGCGCCGAGTCGACATGCTTGAAGCACTCTCGTTGCTTGCGAATCTCCGGTAACAAGTGAGCAGATTCGTCGCATGCTGCCGCGTTCAGAGTCCATTCGTCGAGAGAGGGGTATTGATGGGGTTTCGTTGTCCGCCATTTGTGTACGGACTCCGACCAGCACACCGACGCCCTCTGATACCGGGGCTCCCGGACTGCATAGAAGGTCACGGCTGGTAGCCATCCACCTTTTTCGGCGAAGGCGAAGATGTGATCATCGATCCATTCCCCCAATCGAATGGCGGCGAGCTCAGCAGCTTTCGTGTTTCTCCCTGCCTTGCGTTCTTCCGCGTCAAGAAACCCTGGACACATTTCGTTCAGTCTCCTTGCGAGCCACTCGGGAATTACCCCTTCGCTCTCCATAATTGACCGCGCCCAGAAGTAGAATTCCTGCCACGCAAGATACTGGTTCCGAGTCTCGAGAAGGACTTGCCACGGCACGCGTCGCGCCAACTCTGCAGCACGTTCCTGCGACTGCCTCTGGACTCGCGAGGTCAGCTCTCCGAAACGATGGGCTCTATTTCGCAATGCCTTGCCCTTTCCTCCAGTCGCTATTGAGACTTTGCCATAGGCGCTCATAAGTCTAGCCGAGTGCCCTTCAGACGCAAGCGAAACCCTGTGCGCGGCCTCTTCTGTCGATTTCGAAATCTTGTTTTGGAACTGGCCACCACCGACAACGCCGCATAAAGCGATTACAGCCTGGCAGAGAGGAAAAGAGTCAAATTGCATGTCGCATGCATGAACGCCGCCGCCGTGGTCGTCTCCGACGCCAAGCGCAGCGAACCATATGCTGCACCGGTAGCGGTAAACCATACCCAATGTGTGACATCGACGGGAGCATGAAACGCGGCAAACAGGACGGCGATAGCGACGACCGATATGGCATTTCCCAATGTGCGCGTCAGCACCGGAAGCATGCAGCCGCGGAACACTGACTCTTCGAGGATTGGACCCAGGAACAAGCCCAGAACAAAAAAGTCCTTTGCAGCAATGGCTGGCATCACGTGGCCGCGCCATCGAGTGAGATACGCAATGGCGAGTGCTGCAGCGACGCCGCCGAGGATAGATATTGCGGTGTAGAACCTGCTGGGGAGAAGCCATCCCAGTGGCGCCACTACAGGCTTTCGATAATGCAATCTCAGAATTACGTACAGCGCCGCCGTTAGGAATGCCGTGATTAAGGCCTCGAGGGCGGTGCCGGGAGCGAGCAATTGGGACGAATCTAAAAGATGTAAGCGGACGGCGAGGTGAACGAGCGCTTCGAGAGCAATGGCGACGAAAAGGAATGCTCCAATATCTTCGTAGGCCCAATACGCCTCTTGCACAGGCCGCCGCGAATTTGATCCAGGCTCAGTCAGCACCTTTGTCCTCGCCTGAACTGACGGGTTCCTGCGCCCTTTCCCCAGTGCGGTAATTTCAGTTAAAGGACATCGCGCATTTCCAGAAACCGGTCCCGCACGTTGTCCCACGACGGGTATGGCCCGTAGCACAGCATTCGGCATTGAGCTTCATATTCGGGACCAATGAGGGCCGCCAAATCATGGGGTGGGAAAAGCGCGTCACTGTGCGCGAAACTCATGTCTTCCGGAAAGAAGTAACTCCTGGCAAAGTGCGTGCGGCTGATTTCATCGTAGTCGGCTTTGATCGCGGAGTACTCTGCGGACCGGAGCATGGCCTGGACTTCGGGATGTCCGGACAGTTGGAACAGGTCATAGTAGTGCCGCGCGTAGCTGCCCAGAGGCTGACGGTCGCGCTTCAGCAACTCGACTTTGCCGTGGATTGCGAACATCTTCTCGACAAATGTTCGCCGAAAATGCAGAAGGCGCAAAACGAAGGATGTTTCATCTTCGGCGCCGAGGGACAGCTTGTTCTCCTCGAAGTATTGACCGAGGTAGGATCGCAATTCGACAACAACGGACGGCTCGCGGCCGCTGGCCGTGCCTGCTTCGAGAAGGACCCGATTCGCCACTTCGCCCGGCCCGCCGAACTTCTGGTTGTAGGAAAATCTGTCATTGCGGCCAAAACCACCGATGGTCTGGCTTTCTTCTTGAACGAATGCCAGCGCGGGATGCCCGCCCACAGCATCACGGAGCGTTTTCAATTCCCGGTCAATCGCGTTCTTTCCCAGTGGCGGCTGAAATGCTCTGGGATCGAGGAAGATGTCAATGTCTTCGGAGAAACGCTCGATCAGATTCCATCCCTTCGCAAGGCTCGTGCCACCCTTGAAGATAACTTTGTCGCCGCTCGTTCGAGCGATAACGCGAAGCGCCTCGGTCACGTAATAGTCCTTCTCGATAATCGCCGGGCGGAGCTTACGCTGACGGAAGTGTTCGCTGGCTCGCAGGATCGCTTGCTCGAAATCGGGATGCTCAAACAGTCGCAAGGCTAACCCTTCTCCTTGGCTTGCCAGGCAGTGGCGTTGGGCAGCGCGCGGAGCGTCCCGAACTCGAACCGGGAAAGCGGATTTAAAGACGTTCGTAGATGCTGCAAGTGAGAACGATTCGTGCCGAGTTGCTCGGCAAGGGCGCCGAGCATCGCCCGGACACGTGGAGGTTCGGAATCCGCAACTCTCATAAGTCGGCTCAAACGTCCTCGTTCTGACAGAATAGCCAACAGCTTGCGGACGGTTTCTTCTGGGTGCAATTCGCTGAATTTTGCTCCATGCCGTAAGAAATCCAGGAAAGCGGCATCTGTTTCCGAGAGAGTAGCCCAGGCTTCCGGTCGTCGGGTATGAATGAGCGTGTCATCCCCGACTAACTTGCGTGGCAGGCTGAGGGCACTGGTAGCAAGCTCTCCCTGTTTTGGCATCTGGGTGGTGAATCCCAACAGGTTTGCGGCCGCCAGCCCCGAAGGAAACAATGCCTTGCGTTGTGATGCCAGTTTGCGGATGGAAGCCGGGTTGGGCTTGCTCTTGCCGAAAGCTGTTTCGCGATTTCGGTAGTAAATACCTTTGCTGAGCCGCTCAATCAACCCTTCCCGAGTCAGGCGCGAAAGGGCCTGCGCGACCGCGAGGAACGGCAGGTCGCGAAAATCTTGTAGCCGCCACAGGCGTTCTCCGCCTCGTTCGATTCGTTGCCGGACCGATGGCATGACACGCGGCGGTCGGGCGGAAGTTTGAGCGGTCATGGCCATGATTTGAATATGGAGCCTCTCGGGTATTGTGTCAAGTTTTATAGCAAAAAAACTTGACAGACCGCTGTCCTTCCAGAGCCCGATCATAAAGTCAACTGCTGTCTATTCAACCACTTACGAAGAACGAAGTGATGTCCGCAACGGGCCCGTTCGTCTTCTTCAGTCGGCCCGCGTGCAGGAATCTGAACTCCGGAACCACCCGAAACGGCACCTCCGGCTGTCGCGCAACTTCGCCCATCTGCTCAACTAGGTCGGGCGAGGAGTTTCCCAGGAACTTCGCAGCTTCGTGGATGTGAGCCACTCGATCGGGTTCGAGACCCATGAGCCGCGCACAAGTCGCATCGGCGCCTACCGGATCGTCAGCCAGAACAACACAGCCGAGCCATCTGGGAGACCCGTTCAGCGGTCCGTTGCCCTCCATGCACATAATGGCATCCGCGATCACGAAATGGATGGGAACTGTGGCGCACAAGTCGAGGATCGATTCCTGGATGCCATGCCAATGGAGGATATTCTTCGGCCAGCCGTACTTGTTGCCTGGAACCACTCCGAACATATTCTTCATGCTCAAAGTGACCCCGGACCAGTGGTGTGTTTTTACCTTGGGCATGGAAACCAGAAGATCCGCGCCGAGTATCGTCCTCGGGAGCCAGAGCCGCTGGAGGCCGCTGTAGTCTGCCGACAAATTGACTGACATTAGCTCATCGCGGTTCAGATCGACAAAGCGAATTCGATTCTCGCGAAGCAACGACTCATAGCCACTCTCGCAAAGCACCAATTGCGTGTCTCGTTGGTGTCCCGGCCCCTCGGCAACGATGACTTCTTTTGCTCCAAGCCCGCGGAAGCATTCGGCCGCGCCGACAACCAAAATGGGATGCGTGTTGATCGCGTTGCCGGGAATGTAATCGACGAGGTTGGGTTTAAGCACAACCGTCTTGCCCTTTAGGTCGAGGGGAAACATCTGCAATCCGCGCCGGAGGGAATCCTGAATGCTTTGCACATAGTCTTCGATACGGAGAATAGCGACGCGCGACCGCCTCGGCCGGCAGTCCTTGCGATATCGCGGCAAAAAGTATGGAACCGAAACAGAAGCCCCGGCGGCGACCGCGACAGTTCCAATCAGGAGGTCCCTTCGACTGATTGTCATGGAGCGATTCCAAAACGAGCGAGAGTTCGTGGAGGATGGAGCGCGAGACAGCTGACTGCAAGCGTGCTGTTGTCCTCGACCTCCTTTAGCCCGGGCCAGCCGGACAGCCTTCGCACCAGAGGATCGATCGGGCGTTGGTGCGTCGCGAGGGCGAGGATGGACCACGCAAGACTCCAGGGAGCACTGAGTCTCGGGGCGACGCAGGCGAGCCAGTCGACACTCGCTGTCACAACCGGCTCTCGCGCGTAGGAGGGCAACGCAAGCAAAGCGATGGCGGTGTCGTCTGGATGGGGAGCCATCGGATATCCGTAAACGATGCTATTGCCGGCATTCCACCCGCCGCCTGGACAGCAGCGGTCGAGCAGCATCTGAATTCCAAGCTCGACCCGGCTCTTGCCGACTTCGGAACTCTTGGTTCCGGGTTGAGTAAGTGCGAGGATGGCCAAGGCTGTCGGCACAACCCAGCTGTTCGTGTCCGTCCGGATCAAGGCGGACGTGCCGGTCCGTGGTGCGGAACTTCCACTTCCAGAACCAGTTCGATTCTTTTCCTGCCGAGCGGATCAACCATTCGCGGCCGTGGAATCGTTGACCAGAAGCTTCAGCTACAGAGCGCAGGGCAATGAGGACAAGAGACGTCGTCCATGAGCCCAGATGATCATCGCCGACAAATGCTGGCCAGCTCCCATTCGGATTTTGCACATTCAGAAGAAAGGTTGTCGCCCGATCGCGGACCAGACCTGAATCAGAAGCAAGCGCGAGATGAGCCAGGGCACTTGCTTCGACTGAGGACTGCAAGGAGGACGAAAGAGCGGGCCATCCGCCGTTCGGCAATTGCCTGGTCGCGAGCGCCGCGCAGAGGTCTTCAGACACAAAACCGCCCGTCATGCGATGGTTTGTAAGGCTGATCGCACTCGCTGTCAAACTCCGGCACTGACGCTAATCTGGGAACGCTGCGTGCTCCCCAAGAACCGACGAAACACTCAGAGATAGCGGCTCGCTCGAGCGACACTGGCCTTTCATAAGCCGACCGGACCGATCACTACCCAATCTGCGTACGGCGGCAAATTCTCAACGTGTTGTTTCCTCCCGCAGCACTCGTCGTGAAACGGACTGAGGTCACCACCTGCTCTGCGTACGATCAAAAAGATCCAAGCAGAAGTCGGGGGGAATTTCGTGCGCGCTTGTGCGGTGTGAAGTCTCCACTCAATTTGCCTACGCTCACGAATTTCTTTGCGGATTGCACAGGTAGACACAGCCGCTCTCACATAGAGAAGAAAGCCACCACCCAGCGTGCAAACGGAAAAAGAGCGGCAGCTCTTCGAGTGTGCGCGTATTCTCGGGCCTGATTTCCTGATGTTCCACGACGAACAGATTCCTGCTCAGTCGGTTTCTCACCTCTGACGCGAGCATGTCCGAAGGAAATGCAATTCGATCCGGTGTAATCTTCGCGGCCGAAGGCAGGAACTGTGTTCTCTTCGGCCAAAGAGCTCTCCGAGAAACTCCGGACGGCGCGCTACATCATCGATCCAGTCACACTTTCGGTCGTTTACCTGGCGGCCCGGATGAAGAAGCCTCTTCTCATCGAGGGACCTCCGGGATGCGGCAAGACGGAACTTGCCTACGCCATTGCCGAAGCTGCCGGCACCGTTGTAGAGCGATTGCAGTGCTACGTCGGAATCTGCGAGGAGAAAGCGATCGGGAAGTTCGACGAAGCACTGCAGAAACTCTTCCTGGAGGCTCAATCCGAAAGTCTGAAGAAAGACTGGAACGAAGTGCGCCAGCGGCTCCACACTCTCGACTTCTTTGCCGAGGGGCCACTGGTTCGCGCGTTGCGCCACAAGGATCGCCCTTGCGTCCTGCTCGTCGATGAACTCGACAAAGTCGATCAGGGTTTTGAAGCACAGGCGTTCAAGCGGACGTGTAGCTGTTTCGGTCTCGGCCGCTACCTTTATTACTTCGAAGGCACATGGGTTGACCTGGACGAACGAAAGCGGCCAAGGTGTGTTCCCCAACTGCCCAAGTGGGCGACACGGGAGGGCTGGGCCCAGGGCCTTCGGCCGAACGTCGCGAGCAAATCAAACGGTGCGTCGAACGGAGCAAAAGTACACGATGGCGGTTCCGAAGCTGTCGCGCTGGCGAAAGCAGTCGAGGGTATGGCGGAACCACTCGGCCGCGGACTCTACCGCGGACTCCTGCGCGATCTGGCAAGGGTCTGGAACCCGCGCGAGATCCAAGAGATTTCGTTGCTCCGGAAAGTGCTGGAGCACATGCGGTCCGCAGAGCGTGGATTGCGACGCGTGGAAGCGGCTCTCGACAAGACAGGTCCGGAAGCGCTCGTCCCTATCCTCAAGACAATCGGGGTCACTTCGCTTGAGCGCGTCGACAAGCTCGAAACCCTGAAGCGGATCGTCTTGGAGCTGGAACGGGCCGCCGAAGCCAACTCCTGAGATCTACTCCTTTTGCATCCCAAGGGGAATCACGACTCCCTTAGGAGCCATCCCCCCGTTCACGCGTCACCTCCCACCCGATCTTCACCAGTGAGAAAAGAGGATAGCCATGAGAATTCGTGTGAGCACACGAGCCGAACTATTTGAAGAACGCAAACGTCAACACATTGAGCGCGGCTACCGGATCGAGGATGAGCGCCCACTACCGGTGAACGGGATGTGCTCCTTCATTGCTGTGAGAGACCTACCTGTCGAAGACGCACTGTCCGGCCTTGTAGCTCAGGCTCTCCATGGCGACCACGGCAGTCGCCGAGACTGGTGAGGTGTCCGATGTCGCTCAAAATCCGCTTCCGCTTTGATGGCAAGTGCATCCGCCATCCCCGCTACAACCCGAAACGCGATGGACGTCCACCTGATGGAAAGTGCGACGGGTGCGAATCTCTATACGTGATTCACCTTTACACGAAGATCGCACAGAAAAAGGCTCAGGGCTCGACTGGCATCGCGGCGCAAGTCTCTGTCGGGCACGAAGAACTGGGCGCGAACCACGATGTCGCATTCGCGCAGACGGAAGGAAACGCCTGATCCTGCGACTTTCGTCTGTCCCTATTCTCCGTCGCAGAAAGCAGCCTCTGAAAAAAGGAGTCGAAGCCATGAATCACCTGCCGACAATTCCTCTGTTTCGGGCGGGCCAGATTGTTGCAACGCCAGGAGCGCTGGCAGCACTGGAGCAGGCGGACAAATCACCTCTGGAATTTCTTTCCCGTCACCTTCGTGGCGACTGGGGAGATCTGTGCCAGGAAGACAAGACCAAGAACGAACTGAGTCTCAAATATGGGTACCGCCTGATGAGCAGCTATCCGATCTCGCAGACAGAGAAGCTCTGGATCATCACCGAAGCCGACCGCTCTATGACCACGTTGCTTCTGCCCGAAGAGTACTGAACTAGGGCTCTCCGGGGCCGACGCTGCATTTCTCTGTCTCATCTCCTCGCTGCCGATTGCATTTGTTCCCTTCATCTCCTGGCCCCGACGGTGGCTTCACAGAGGTGTTCCGTGAACCGAGATATCAGCGCTATCCAGCACGTGCGCCCGCTTCGTGGCGGAGCGCAGTCCCATCTCATGAGGGCCTCTGATGGCCATTGCTATGTGACGAAATTCCAGAATAACCCTCAGCACGTGCGAGTCCTGGCCAATGAGATGTTCGCCACGGAACTCGGCCTGCGGCTGGGCCTCCCGTTGCCGCCGGTTCGAGTGATTGAAGTCTCAGAATGGCTGATCGAGCACACCCCGGATTTACGGATCCATGTGGCCGGAAGACAAATTCCTTGCCATAGCGGAAAACAGCTGGGATCGCTCTATGTTGGCGGCGAGAACTGCGGGATGTTGGTGGACTACTTGCCTAGCGAACTGTTGATACAGGCCCGTAACCTGGCCGATTTCGCAAGGGTTCTTGTGCTCGACAAGTGGACGTGCAACTGCGATGGCCGGCAGGCGATGTTCTTTCGCAAAACTCCCCGGCACCGGCTGTATGAAGCCTGCTTCATCGATCAGGGATACTGCTTCAATGCCGGGGAATGGACGTTTCCTGATTTTCCTCTCAGGGGCGTGTATGCCAATAACTGCGTCTACCAGCGCGTGCAGGGGTGGGAAGATTTTGAACCGGCGCTCTCGCTAGCAGAATCGATGGAACCGCAGGGCATTTGGTCTTGTGCTCAGGAAATTCCGGAGGAGTGGTACGAGGGAGACCGGACAAGTCTCGAACGGCTCACGGAACAACTGTCTATACGGAGAGGGGCGATTCGAAAGCTGATCAGTGAATTTCGCAATTCAAGCAGAACTCCCTTCCCGAATTGGAGAGATGCAGTGAGCTTCGTGCCCCTGCCCTCAAGGCGCGACGCAGAGGTCAAGATTCGCTAGGATAGGAGCCGCGATGGAACTCTATGTGATAGCTGGGCCGAACGGCGCCGGGAAAACGACCTTTGCGCACGAGTTCCTGCCGAAGTACGCAGATTGTAGGAACTTCGTCAACGCGGACCTCATCGCCCAGGGAATCGCACCGTTCTCGCCGGAGACAGCGGCCTTTCGAGCTGGCCGAATGATGCTCGATCAAATGTGCTCTTTCGCAGATAAGCGCGTGTCCTTTGCTTTTGAGACCACACTGTCAGGCAGAGGTTACTTATCATTTCTCCGCCGTCTTAAAGCAGAAGGCTACCAGGTTCACATCTTCTTTCTTTCGCTAACCAGCGTGGAGCTTGCACTCTCCAGGGTTAGAGAACGAGTTCTACGGGGTGGGCATGATGTGCCGGAACAGGCGGTCCGACGACGCTTTGATCGTTCCATGAAAAACTTCTTGCGCCATTATCGTCAGCTCGCGGACGCCTGGACTCTATTCGATAATTCGGGCGAGAGTCCTGAGATCGTTGCATTGGCGAAAGCCGAAGACATTCGTATAATCAACAAGAAGAATTATTCTGCTCTCGTTAGGCGCTACAGCCGGATATGAGGAAGCTTTCGGAAACCGTCAAGCAACTGCCCATTGAACAGCAGGCAGAGATAGCTTTCAAGGCAGCCGTTGCAAAGGCTATCAATGAACATGCTCGCCTCGGTCTGCCGGTCTACATCTGGCGCAACAACAAAGTTGTGAAACTGTCCCCCAGGGCAGTGCTTGGTCCTTCGAAACAGAGGCACCACAAGTAGGGCGATAAGTTTCGAATCGTTCATCCCCTAATCCTCACCATCTCTAGAAGGGGTATTGCCAGATTGGGCAGTTTCCTGTCCGCGGCACCTGCCTGCCCAGCGAAGACCGCTAGTCCTTCCAATCCCAGGTCCACAGAGAGTGTCCCTAACTTTCAAGAGGTCCCAATGCGCCCTCACGGCAAAACCAAACTCGGCTTTTTCCCCCTTCCAACCTCGGAGGCGGAGCGTCTGAGAAACTGCCTCGCATTCGGTTCAGAGTTCTCGGCCCTTGACCCTTGCGTCGGCGACGGCGCGGCTTTCAGCTGCTTACTCAAGGCTACAGATGCTCGCCGGTACGGCATTGAGATTGACGCCAACCGGACAGAACAAGCCAGAAGCCTGGGAATTGAAACACTCCATGCGAACACCATGGATGTGCGCTGCCCGGCCGAGTCAATCTCTCTTCTCTATCTCAATCCTCCATACGACCGTGAGGTCGGCGAGGCCAATAATCAGCGTCTCGAATTAGTGTTTCTGGAACACACCCACCGCTGGCTGAAGCCCGGTGGTGTGCTGGTGCTCGTGATCCCACAGCCACAACTCAAATCGTGCGCGAGGACGCTGAGCGAACACTTTGCCGACTTGACCGTCTTCCGGCTTTCCGAACCGGCATGTGTCCAATACAGGCAAATTGCGGTCATCGGCACTCGCCGCAGACGGCACCAGTACCTGCGCGACTCCGCATTGTTCGAGTCCCTTCGTTGGTTGGAGATGTTGGCCTTGAAAGCGGATCTGCCGATCCTGCCGGACGCGCCAACAACTCGCTACGAGGTACCTCCTTCCGGATCGATCACACTCACAAACACAGGTATTCCCTTGGATGAAGTCGAGGATCTTCTGTTGGATTCCGCAGCCTACCGCCAAGCAAGTCGAATCCTTCTTCCCAAACAGCGAGAACGTCCGGGGCCGCCCGCTCACGCCGCTCCACGGTGGACATGTTGGCCCGATAAGGAACGTTGTTAATTGTTGGTGAAAAGTGAGGTAAGGACCGACTTTTCCTATAGGGCGACGCTTAATATGCGAGGGCGTAGTAGCGAGTGATCGCGTTCCGGGGATCCTTCAGCATCATTTCGTCTCTGACGAACGGCGATGAAGACACGGAACGCATCATGCAAAACCTCAAGGCGATGTGCAGTGTTGAAGCTCGTATCCACGCCAGATCTCGCTCATCCGTACCAGGTGGTCCGGGATGACGGGCTTCCCGACGTTACACTGTCGCTGTTTGCGAGCGAGTTGATGAAATCGCTCTCGCCTGCTTCGGTACCGGTTTACATGCGCGAAGTGCTGGCGCTTTTCAACTGGGCTCTGAGCGATGCGACGGTGCAGCGGCATCAGTGGAGGATGCTGGGCCCCGTGATCGAGATTCGGAACATCATTCGTGAGTATCTGACGGTTGCCGCCAAATGCAAGCTGACGTATCGAGCCGACCGAACCGGAGTGAAGGTGACCTACGTCAGCGAAACGCAGGAGACGCGAATCAACGTTCGCATTCTGCTGGCCGCGCTGCGGCGTTTCTACGATCATCTGATCTGGTCGAAGATTTGCCCGCCACCCAATCCGTTGCTTCATGCCGAGATGGACCGAGTCACCCAGGAACTTCGCGCCCGATACCGTTTAGCGGTAAACGAAATGGAGGGGCGCGATCCCATGCCGGCAATGAGCGGCGTGGATCCACCCTCGGGAATCCGCCTTTCCGCAAACTTCTTCCGTTGTGTCGAGCGGGAGTGGGTGCCGAAGACCATCGATGATCCCGATTTTCCTCATCTGGTTTACAAGGCCGGCAAGGAGTACGGCTGGAGCCTGCGAGAGCTCTGCGTCGTGCGGATTCTTTTCGAAGGTGGTGGAAGAATCAGCGAAGTTCTGGACCTGACGGCTCTGGACTGGTCTTGCAGCCAGTTCTTGAACCAGTTCCAAGCGAGGAACAAAGGGAGCTTTGGAGTTAGAACCAAACGTTTCGTAGTTTCGTCGGCGACCGCGAAGCTGCTACGGAAATACTTCGACGATGACAGCGGCGGACGGCGCAAGTGCGACCCGGAACAGCTTTGCCTTGCAGATCTGGGCAAAATGGACACTGCCGATCTGGCGAAAGTCCGATTGTTTCTAACCACGCGTGGCGGCCCGATGAATCAGCGGAGCTTGCGGAGCGACTACTGGAATCCTGCGTTGCGGGCGGCGGGCATCGTTGCTCCGCCCCACATCGCGAGACACTGGTTCGTCACCAACGCACTGCGAACCATCGAGCGCACCGCAAAAGATCAGAACGAAATAGTTCGCCGCAAGGCAGAGTTGGTTCAGTACATGGCGTGGAAGACGGCTGAGCGGACTCTTCGAGCCTACGAACACGTCGTGCGGGACAGCGACTTCGTTGATACAACCCTCAGATCCATCCACAAGGCAATGAAGCAACGCGAGCAACAAGTCCAAAAGGACCCAAGCCTGTTGGCTCAGTTTGCGACTGTGGAATCCCAGGAAGTGAGCAAAGAGTTGGATGAGGACGTCGCGATTCTGACGGGAGTGTCTGCTTGACGTCCGCTGATATCGCGTTTCGCATTCAGGCCGACCTCGGCCTAACTTGGCCCAGGAACAGACCGATTCCAAATGAAGCGGTCGCGGAAATCTGCGAGGCGCTGTGGCAGGAAGGGATCAATCCGAATCGCCGCATCGTGCAGCAGCGAATGCCGGTGTGGAACGACCATGCATTCGGGCCAGGGATCGTGGCGTGGAGGAAGCAAAAGGGGCTCTCCGAGCAAGGGACTCGTGTCGGCTATGCGTTGCCGACTAATCTGAGTGAACTGTCAAAGGTCATCAGTCCTGCAATCGCCGGCGCGCCGTTGACATCCTACGATCCCGCAAGCGATGGCCGCTGGCAAGTTCCCCCGGTAAGAGTTCTCTCCTATCTCGGCCGGATTGAAAATCGGTCTGTGCGGGATGCAATGGCGCTGTTTGCGCTCCTGCGAGCGGACCGGCAGGCAAAATCGACCTATGGCCAGATCACAAACTTCGTGCGCGTGATGAGGCACGTGATGGTCGAACAGTCCATCGACGACATCACCAAGGTGGACGCAAATGATTTGCTGTTTCGCATTCACGTAGGTGAGTTTGGAAAAGGCCTGTCGGAGCATCAGCGGCGCACGTTTCTTGGCCAATGGAGCATCATTCGCAACGCGTTCGATGAATACGCAGAGCGACTAACGCCGGAGCAACTGGAGGCGATGAAGCAACACTTCATTGGACCGGTCACCGATCGACGGCGGTTCATACGCCATAAGACTTACGGCGCGTATCTTCGCGAGCAGCAAGAGCGGGTCAAGATCAAGACCGATGCAGTGCAGTCGAAGTTTTACCAGATACGGCATGTGGCCGGAATCCGCTGCAATCAGGTGCGTCGGCTATATGAAGCGACCCGGCAGGCCATCGCAGAGGTCGAACACGATGATCTTCGTTGTCCGTACGAGTTCAGTTATGAAGAAACGGCGCAAACGATGGGCCGGCGAACTGTGCGACAACGCGTGGAGCTGACGTTGTGGGATTCCAACTCGCTGCGGGAGCACGCAGTGGCGCTTGGTTACCGTGAGGCGCCTGCTACCAGGATTCAGAGGCGTTGGCAGGAAGGCAGTTTCTCGCCGAAGAATCGCGCTTATTTCGTCGAGTACAACGCCACCACCAGTCTTACGAACGGCTGTCCGGCAGAGCCTTTCTGGTTTCTTGATCTCTTCCGTCATCGGGTGTTTCGCCACCTGGATGTACGCAGCGACTGCGATCTTGCCGAACAGCGGGAGGGTTTCCATCAGCAGTGGGGATACGAAAGCAAGAGTGCCTGGGCAGACGGTGGACTGCTGGCGTTCGGACCCACCGACTTCCGGCCCATTGACTTCCTCCAACACCGCGAAGGACACGAGTTCCTCCCCTATGAAGGCATCTATGCAGCTTGCATGTTCGGCGGGCTGGTGGTTCGCATGGGAACGATTACCGGTGCGCGCATCGGCGAGATCATGCAAATCGCACAAAGTCCGTACTGCTTCAAGCAGCTGGAGAACGTAGGCCCTAAGAGGGCCACCCGCTGGTTACTTCGGCTGGTGCCGAAAGGAAGAAACAAGCGCGAGGACTATTTCATCGATGAGGATACCAAGCGTCACCTGGTCGCGTTGATTCGCTTTCAATGTGAGAAGTGGGGCGGTCCCCTGATTCCCAACGTGAGTATAGAAGATGATAAGCGACCGCCGGATCGGCACATCCTGCAGTGGAATGGCCGCGGCCTTCGCTTGCACGTGCTGAATACGTTTATTAGGTTCCTTCTTCATGGTCTCGTCTTGCGTTCGTTCGACGGCAATGTGGTTCAGCTCAGTTCGCACCTGCTGCGGCATTCGTTTGCGACCGAGCTGGCTGACCTGAATACGCCGGTCGAGGTCATTGCCAAACTGCTCCACCAGCGCGACCGAACGGTTACGAAATACTACTCGCGGCCGACGCCCACGAAGGTGATGAGTGCGGCAGAGATGATCTTTGTGGATCGAATCGATGTGGGCGCCGAGGGTCTGCGCAGCCCTGATGAGATCGGAAAAATGCTGAAAGATGCTGAAGGTAAGGTCGGAGCGCTCACGGAGGTGTTTGGTGGCACATGCGTAGTTGCCAACATGTGCCCTGCCAAGTTCGTTTGTGTAGGGTGTGCCGGGAACGCGCCTGATCCGGCGAAGCGATATCAGATCGATCAGAAACAGGCCTGGGCCGAACAACAGCTTCAGTACGCGCGGCGGGAAAAGCTCGTCGCAGAACAAAGGCAAATGAAGCAGTTGATTGCTGACTGCAAACTGATCAAAGAAGAGATGGACCTGATCGAGGCCTTGCGGAAAGACGCGGCACAGACTGTGAGCATAAAGCATGCGGCACCGAGATAAGAAAACGCATCCCGGTTGGCTGCAACCGCGATGGGATCGCCAGAGACGCGATACCGCTGCACGCGTGGAAGCAGCTGTTAGTGCACTGCAGAAGGACCGTGCCGAGGTGACGTACGCGAGTATCTGCAAGCGTGTGAGCATCCTGTTTGCCCTCTCAATATCGCCCAACACGATCAAGAGAAATGAGCTCGCGTATCGGATTTATCTGGCGAACCGGCGGCCGCTGAGGCGAACGCGGCTCCTGGAGCCACTTCTGTTGCGGCTGATCGATAGCGCATCTGATCAGGAAAAACGATCTCTGCAATCGAGGACTGCCCGTTTACGTCGTGAATCCAAGGACTCGCTCATCGCCAGACTCATCTCCCTGGAGCGTACGGTGACTCGACAAAAGAACGCGGAGAATCTGTTGCGGGAAGAGATTCTCCGCCTCGCTCAGGCGGGTACACGGTGACCGCCCTGGCTGGGAAGCTGAAGCACTCCAGCGGATGGTTTGCCGCCGGGCGGGAAGTTTCCCGCGCTCTCGCTTTGCTTTCCGATGGAGCTTTCCGGCTGTTCATCTATTTTTGCCTGAACGCAGACCGCAAAACTGGACAGATCCGGATTACCCATGGCGACCTGGCAAAGGCCTTAGGCCGCAGCCGGCGCTCCATCATTATCTATATGGAGGAACTGCAGCGGCAGCAAGTTTGCCGAGTTCAGAGGGCGGCAAATCAGCATATCTCCGGTCACATCGAAATCTGTGATTCGTTCTGGCCATACGAGAAGGCTCGAAAACAAGAAGCGCTACCAGATCGGGCAAGCTACGTCGCACAAATCCGGCAGCTGATGGGAAACCGGCGATGTATCGCAGGCTCATTTGCTCCTGCGGACGAGAATCTTGCCAATGCATTGTTCCAGAGAAGAATCCCCATTCAGCAGGTCGAGCGCGGCTTTCTACTGGGGTGCGCGCGCAAGTACTCGACCTTGCTGAACAACAAGAGCAACGAACTCATCGTGAGTTTCAGCTATTTCCAAAATGTGATCGAGGAAGCCGGAGAACTGCAGATGTCGACGGATTACTGGCGTTACCTGCAGTTGCGGATCGACAAAATGGAACAGCAGTGGCTCAAACAGCATCAGGAAGCGGACGGCATCAGGTTCAACAATCGGCGCAGCGCGCCGATATCTGGCCGAACCTGATCGGGAAAGACGTTCGCTTTGTCGCGCCGCTCCCAATCAAGAAGCAGGGCTTCGACCATCTCCTTGCCATCTGGATCACGCACGGCTTCCAGTGGCGTGCGCCCGCCTAACGCTGGGATTTTCTGATGGACCCAGCTCTCGACCAACTTCTGCACTTCGCCCTGCATTTGCTTTCTTACTTCCGGATCGGACAACATCGCATCCATCTCTTCATCGCGTTGTTTCTTATCCTCGGAAGTTTCTGGTGACGCATTCTCCCGCATCTCCTCGATCGTCTGGACGAGCGTGCTTTGGTGGACCGCCGTGGAACCGAGGCGCTTCTCGATCTCTTTGCGCAACCGGTTGGCGCGGTTCTCCGAGTTCACCTCCGTGGTTAGAAGTCCTTCGGAGATCTTGATGTGGCCCAGAATAGTGTTGTCCCAGGTCTTGAACTTGCGATTGCCTTCCTTGATCCAGTCGATGTTCACCTTTCGCAGCTTTCCGTCCTCACCCAGTTCCGCATCGTCCAGTAGTTCTTCTCGGGATCGCCCGACCGCGAGCGAAGCTAGCGCATCGAAAGCTGCTTCCGCCGACTCGATCCGAAAGGTTAATGTGTGAAACAGCAGCGGGTCCCCGTCGGTGTTGCACAGCACAGGGGGAAGAAATAGCCGATCTCTAATGTCCAAGTAGGTGGCGCGAATCAGGTCCGCATATCGCAGCAGATCATGGGGCCTCAAATAGCGATTCTGCCTGGCGATTCTCCTCTTCAGTTTCTTTCGGAGTTCGATAACCTCAATCTTCTTGTCCGGCGGGATGCGGATCGGCGCTGAACTTCCAAACACGGAAAGTTCCGGCTCGTGCCAGATCTGCGCAAACAGCAGATCGCCCGGCTCCAAGTGTTGAGACCCGGACCGTTCGATGACTTCGGTTTCTTCACCAAGCAGAACGTCACGCACGAGCACCCGCTCCCCTGGTTCATTCCAAACTACCTCGTAGAAGCTCAGCGGCTGCGTTGTCGCTTGCTCCAGGAACATCCGTTCGGTCGCGGTTAACTGCTTCGACTTCTCTAGCATGTACCAGCGGGCAACTACGCCGCCCTGCCCGCGCGCGGTGGTGCTCCTGCCGTCTGGATTCCACTGGAACAAGAAATAGGGCATGAAGATCTGCCGCTCATCAGCTGACTCGTCCAGCGGCGGCGGTGCATCACTCATGTTGAAGTCTTGCCACGCCTCATGGATCCGTTCCCCGAACTTGCGCAAGGCGAACCGAGTGATCTCCCGCGTCAGGCGGTCCGATTCTTCGTGCTGCCGCGCCCACAGGTGGTCGATGGATGGAGCATAGCCAGGCAAACAGCAATGCTTGTACTTCTTGCCGCTGCCGCAGGGACAGGGATCGTTTCTTCCGACCTTCGCAGATGCATGAAGGGCCATAACGCTGCGACCTTACAGCCCTTCACGCTGTGAATGCAAGCACAGAGATCTGCCTATCTCCACAGGCCCAACACGGAGGCATCATGCGCCTGGCTGGCAAGCAAAAGCTCGGCTATTTTCCGCTTCCCTTTCCAGAGGCCGAACGGATTCGACGCTTCTTGCAGTTTCCTCTCTCTGGATGCGTCGCTCTGGATCCTTGCATCGGGGACGGTGGTGCTTTCAAGGTGATCGCTGAAGATGAGAAAGTCATCCGATACGGAATCGAACTGGATGCATACCGCGCCGAACAGGCCGGCGGAGTCTCGAATCACGTCGTCCACGGCGACACGCTTGATGTGCACTGCCCGGTAGAATCTCTGTCGCTGCTCTATCTGAACCCGCCTTACGACTTCGAATGTGGGGAATCGCAGAACCGCCGACTGGAGCAGGTGTTTCTTGAGCACTGCTATCGCTGGCTCAAGCCCGCTGGTGTGCTGGTGCTGGTTGTTCCCGGAAATCGACTGTCCGTCTGCGGGCGCGTTCTTGCCTTCCACTTCAAGGACAAGAGAGCTTATCGGCTGGGCACGCCAGAAGCTGTGAAGTACAAGCAGGTCGTCCTGTTCGGCACTCGACGCACGCGCCGTGAGTGCAACCACCTCTCTGACGCAGACTTTAGCAGGGCGCAAAGCTTGATCGCTGAGATGAGTCGGAAATGGGATGAACTCCCGATTCTGCCGGACTCTGCTGATGTGGTCTACTCGATCCCAGAAAGCGCACCTGTCGAGTTAACTCATCGCGGGCTGCCTCTGGATGAGATCGAAGACTTGTTGCTGAAGTCAGCAGCATATCGCCAGGTCGCCAGAATCCTCACCCCACGCCGCGCCGACGTCAGGGGGCGTCCTGTGACTCCGCTACATGGGGGCCATGTCGCACTGTGCGCGGTAGCGGGACTGCTGGACGGCGTCTTTGGTTCTGGCGAGGATCGGCACATCGCCGTTTGGCGATCCGTCAAGGTCACAGACTGCTTTGAAGATGTTGAAGAAGACGGCACCATCATTCGACGCGAGCGTGAGAGATTTACCAACGAGCTCACCCTGCTGTACGCTCCCGGGAAAACTGCCATCCTGCGTTGAACCTTTCCCTGATCGATATCGCTCACACAAATCGCCCGTCACCTTCCACCGTGGTTGTGCACCTTCTGCACACCCTAACCAGCAGACGAAACGATGCTAAATATACGGCTACGCCGCATACCTTCCACCAAGCAAAACAACGTTCGGGCCCATTTTCCGCGAAGATACGGAAACGGACTGCTTTGCACTGCAGGAATGCTCAACGGCGTGTTCGGTGAGGGAGAAGATCGCCACATCGCTCACTGGCGCTCAGTGAAGTTCACTGATCATTGGGAAGAAGAGGAAGAGGACGGAACCAAAATCCTGCATGATCGTGAGAGGTTCTCGCATGAGTTGACCCTTGTCTTTGCCGATGGAAAGACCCAGGTTCTCACTCACGAAAAGAAGGAGCCGGAATGAAAAATGCTCACCTTCGATTCGGTTGGCTGACGTATGTGAAGAGCACGGAGAAGACCACGACCAGCATCAGATTGCGGCTGGATCGTTTCATCGGCGAAGTGTTGCCCGACCCACCCCGGCAGGCCAAAGCTCACCTCATTTCTGTGATTGGCGGGGATACACAGGTTGCGGCCGTCAGTGCGGCCATCTCACTGGGAGACAGGTTCATGGTGGAAGGTCCAGGTGTTCAGCCGATTCGAGTGTGTCTCGAACGAAACGCAGAATGTTTCAAAGGCTCGGTGCAGCTTCGCGGGCGCAAGAGGCCCCTGCGTCACTTGATTGCCTTGTCGGAAGAGTTCGCCAGTGTCACTCCGGCCGTTTCTCCGAGAACGCTTCTGGCGGGCTCAGACGGTCGGTTTGTATGGGCTTCGATCGCGGATCTCTACGGGGTTCCGGGAATGCCGGAGTGGGCGGAATGGTTTATGGGCGAATTAAGAACGCATCATGCGTTGACTCCTGCACTCGGAATCGGGTGTCGCCCCGTGATCATCAACGGTGAGAAGGAGCAGCTTCTTGATTGGCTCAGCTGGGGTGTCAAGAGCGGGGCGATTGCTTTTCCTGTTAAGAGCGGTCCAATCCACTGGCCCAAGCTGGATCTGAAAGACATCTTCATCGACGCCGTCTGACCCCGTCGTTCTCGTCTTGTCCTTCTTTCATCTTCTTCCAGCGCTCGCCAATTCTCGTTTGCGAAAGAATTCCCATGCCGGAACTATCAACGATTTACGAATATATGCGCGCTTACGCGCCGCTACTCGGGGAGCGCATCCTCGATCAATTCCCGGCGCTCCATCAGGCTCACGATCCGATTTCTCCCCGCATTGACGGCTTACTGCGAAGACCCTTTCCTGCGCAAGCCATCGCGATCATGGGCCTGGCCAAGCGCTGGCGTGAGGCATGCACCGGCATGGTCGTCGCCGAATGTGGCACGGGGAAAACACTGATTTCACTCGGAGCCATGCATGTCCGTAGCGAAGGCAGGCCGTTCACCTCGGTCGCGATGGTGCCGCCGCATCTGGTCGAAAAGTGGGCGCGAGAGGCGTTCCTAACGCTGCCCGGCATTCGCGTTTTCTTGATTGATGATCTGCGGAACGGAGGAGACAAGAACAAGTCTCACGGAGTAAACGAAGTGCGACTCAAGCACGGCCGCATCGCGAGAGAGGGCTTGCGCACGAGCTTGAGTGAACTGCGTCTGCGAAAGGAATCCTCGAGCTCCCGCAAGCGATGGCTGGCATTATGTGGGCGGTCCTCGCTCTTCATTGTCGGTCGTGAGCGGGCAAAGCTCGGCTATTTCTGGCGTCACGCTTATCAAATACCACGCTCGGGACCGTATTCCGGCTGTCTGGTGAACTCCGACACTGGAACTCCCGTGATCGCTGATAAGGGACGGCTGACCACTGCTGATTTCGACGGGCTAAAGATCTCGGAAGTAATTGAGACTCGGAGTGGAAAGTCCTGCCGACCGCTCCACAGTCCTCTCTGGCAGGCCGACTCCGACAAGATTCGGCGGATGGCCCCCATCGAGTTCATCGGCCGCTACATGCCGGGCTGGTTCGACTACGCCATCTGCGATGAGATTCATCAACTGGCAGGAGATACTGCCCAAGGGAATGCACTCGGCACTTTGGCTTCTTCGACGGACCGCATCGTTGGACTCACGGGAACGCTGCTCGGAGGCTATGCGGATGATCTTTTCAACACCTTATTCAGGCTCGAGGCCAGGAGGATGAAAGAGCGTGGATATGAGTGGGGTGCCGCCGGACGAAGCACATTTACGCAGGACTACGGAGTGCTTGAAACGATCACCAAGATCGAGCCTGAGGACAATCGCTGCTCGAAAGCAAAAGCCACCCGCATGGTTCGCCGAAAACCGGGTGCCTCGCCTTTGCTCTTCGGCGAATTTCAGATGCAGTTGTGTGCCTTTGTTTTTCTCGAAGACATTTCGGGAGAGCTGCCGCCCTACGAGGAAACCTATGTAAGCGTTCCGATGGATCCCTTGATGCTGGCGTCTTATCGGGAACTGGAAGACGACATTCGGAAAGCGCTGAAGGAGCATCGTGGCAATCGTTCGGTCCTGAGCACGATGCTCAATACTCTGCTGCCTTATCCAGACCATCCCTATGGCCTGGGAACTCTGTACGGGACAGAGTTTGATCCGGAACTCAAGCGCAATGTTCGTTTTGTGATCGCCGAAACGCGGGATCTGCCCGAAGAACAGCTTTATTCGAAAGAGCGCAAGCTGATTGAAGAGATCAGGAAAGAGTTGGCCGAAGGACGCCGTTGCCAGGTGTTCGCCGTGTACACGCAGAAGCATGACGTCACAGCCAGACTCCAGCGAATTTTGGCGAACGAGGGCATTTGCACGGCAGTCTTGCGGGCGAGCGTCGATACCTCAAAACGGGAAGCTTGGTATGCACGGCAGATCAAGGAAGGCGTGCAGGTGGTCATCTCCCATCCCAAGCTGGTGGAAACGGGTCTGGATCTGCTCGATTTCCCGACCATCATTTTCTATGAGTCAGGATACTCGCTCCACACGCTGCGTCAGGCCAGTCGCCGGTCCTGGCGAATCGGACAGAGGCGGCCGGTGCGGGTGAAGTTTCTTTGCTACGAGGGCACGATGCAGACAGCTTGCTTGCGCCTGATGGGAAAGAAACTTCTCGTGGCGCTCACCATGGAGGGCAAGTTTGCGGGCGAGGGGCTACAAAACATCGACCAAGATGATGACATGCTGACGGCGATGGCAAGGGAGTTGGTCGAACGGAACGGCATCGGAGAGTCCGCGGACGCTGTATGGAAAGCGCTCAACAGCGAACATCGGAAGCTGTTCCCCACGACGTCTGGATCGAACGAAGACGTTCCGCTAATCGCGGCGTCACAGCTCCTGCCTGAGACTCAACCTGACCCTGTGAGTCTTCTCGACGAAGCCATTACCGGGCATTCAGTTTTGATCTTCGGGCATCGACCGGGATCACTGACTGGCAGAAGGCCGCGCAGTAAGCCAACGGTCCCGGAGCAGGCATCGCTATTCAACCTCGGTTGATGGAATCATAGGGACGCGCGCGTGTTGAACGCGCTAGGGCGTCCAGTCATCAGGCGGCGACTGGATGCCCCATACATTGCCCGGCTCATCGAGCGCCAACCCTAATAGCCAAAGCTTTTCGAACTTCCCGAGCAAGATACAGTTCAGCACCCGCGCAGTTACGCCAGTGCTTGCGGGAAGGCCCTCCAAGCGCACTGCTGTCCCTATTTCCAGGGGACGACCGAACCGTGCAGCGCATCCCTGGGGGTTCACCAAGATCACCAAGCATTCGCCCGAAAACGGCTGGGACGGATCCAGGACGGTGAGAGTGACAGGGATCTCGCACGGAATTCGAGTGCCCCGGCGGAGGCCAGCTTTCTTGTCGGTGGGACCCACATTCAAGTCTATCGGTTCACGCGACACCACCCCAAAGATGCCGCGGCCAACGTTCGGATTTCGTAACTAGAGTTCGTATTTCAACCCGAAGTAAAGGAGGAAAGCTGTATGTCAGAAGCAAGTACGCTCATCCTATGAGAGAGGATGTCAAGCGAAACACTTCTCCACTGCTCTCCGTGAGACCTCGATGGTTGCTTGCATCCAGGCCCCTTCTTCTTCTTCGTCGTGGAGAGGGTTTTGGTTTTAACGCCTGGAGCGCCACAGAGTACGGCAGGGATACGGATCGCAGTTGCTGGCCTCCCTTGAGTGGTTTCATGCAGCGGTCCCGACGCCATTCGTTGCGAAGCTGTGCAAGCCAACCGTTGGCTTCAGTGCCAACCATCATCCTATGTGAGGCTCGAGGCCTATGGCTTTTTTGGGTTATCCGAGGGGGCATAGGATTGACCCGGAGACTGGGTGCTGATGACAGCACCCGGAACGCCCAATGAGTGCATGGATACTCTCCCTCGAACCCGAGCATCGCCGGAACCGATGGGTCACCACCGAGGCGTGAAACCTGGGAGACCACCTGAGTTCTGTGCAACGCTCAAGCTGCTTGCGGCTTCAGTTGTTCCGCGTCGAAACGTTCCTTCTTCTTCCAAAGTGTCAAAGCAATGGCCGCAATCTTTCGGGCTAAGGTCAGACGCGCCATCGCGGGCTTCATTCCCTTGGCCAGCAAACTCAGATAGAAGTCGTGTAACGGACCCACCCCACAGCTGGCTCGGGTCGCGGCTCCCTTGAAGATCTCTTTCATTTCGTGGTTGTGATTCTGATTGAGACCACGAATCTGTTGCGGTTTTTTCGCATGTTGCAGTTGTCCGCGGACAAAGCGGTATTGCGCACTGTCGCGCGTTTCAATGCCTAGCCCACTATAGGTCCAGAGTTGCCGCTTGCTACGAAATCGGTGCGGGGTTTGCATCAGTGCGATCAGGCGGGCAGCCCGAATCGGACCGATGCAGGGAATCTGCCGTAGCAGTTTCGCGGCTCTATGTTTCCGGCTCTCCGCCAATAACTCGGGTCGCAGCGTGCGCCGCAAGCCCTGCAATCCATCCAGTTGCTGATAGAGCAACTCCGCGCGACGGCGCACGCCGGCGTGCGGGATCTTGTTCAACCATTCCTCGCGATGGTGCGCCGCATAGACCTGGGTGCCCGCACAAGGGATGCCCCAAGCTCGATACAGAGCTTTGATCCGATTCATCACCCGGTTCAGGTCTTGGCTGAGGGTCTGATAACTGCGCCCCAACTCGCGCAGCGTCCGCAGTCCATGTTCTCCGTGGTAGACCGGGCGCAGCATTCCCGTGCGTAACAAGTCGGCCAGTTTGCGCGCGTCCACCTTGTCGCTTTTGCTGCCTTCCTTCAATAAGGCATTGCGCCGCGGATCGCAGACCAGCACTTGCGCCACCTGGGGCTGCAGCAGATCGTACAGCCAAGCCGCCCAGGTCCCTTCTTCCCAGGTCACATGCAACTCGCCCCGCAGACCGTGGAGAAACTGCAGAATGCTGCTGGCTTTGGTTTCGACAATCGACTCCATCACCAGCTTGCCACTGCTGTTGAGGACAGCCATCACCACCGCTTCCTTGTGCACGTCCATGCCGATATACTTGATGTCGCAACTCATGCAGTTGCCTCCTTGAGGGAAAGGTCATTCGCGCTCAACGGAGTCTTTCCCTCAAGGTAAAGTGTCATTCTTCAGCCGATTTGCCTATCTTCTCCTCTGATCCTTGCCCTGCATCCCCGCCGTATACTCCACTCAACAGGGCCGTTCTCTCATAATGCATTGGCTATAGCGGCCGGACGATCGGCCGCGAAGAACTGGCGCTGGTGCCTACACCGTCGGCGACCGAAACGCATCGCCCGATCCCCCATCACGAGATCGTGCGGGCATTGATCGAGACCCTCGGGTTTCGCCACATAGGAATCGTCCACGACGAGTATGCAGTCTCGCCGGACGGAATGAAGATGTTCGGCGTGCTCGACCTCGCAACCGAAATGGAAGGCTGCCGGTTCTCGATCGGATTACGAAACTCCCATGACAAGAGCATGCGGTTGGCGATGACCTGCGGCTATCGCGTGTTCGTGTGCTCGAATATGGCTTTTTCGGAGAACTTTGCGCCAGTGCTGGCAAGCATTCTAAATCCTTCTCACTGATTGACTGCATTTCATTCGGCTGTAGACAGGATGCAGCGGAATTTCGAACCAATGCTGCACAAGTGGAGGCGTGGCAGAGGAGCGAACTGACCAACGTCACTGCCAAAGTGGTGATTTACGAAGCCTTCGTCGAGGGTAACCTCGAAGCTCCCAAGGATCTTGGGCGGACCGTGCGTGAACTATACTTCAAGCCGAAGTGTAAGGAATTCCGCCCCCGAACGACTTGGAGTCTTTCGAATGCTTTCACGTCAGCATTCAAAGAGCTGGAACCCATCCCGCAATTCAACGCGACGGCCAAGCTGGGTGAATTCGTGGAAGGCTCGGTTCTCAGACTCGTTCTAGCTTGGGACCGCACCTGCCGGGCCTCTCTTTCGATTATCGTCTTTGCCTAACAACCGGAAAACATCATTTGTAGGCTAGGGCGTCTGTTGCCACCTTATACATTTGCGTTGCTGGGCTAAATTTGGTCCCGGTACTGCTCCAACACGATTCGTACTAATTGACTGCGCGTCCGTACTCCGGTCTTCGTAAAGAGTTGTTGCAGTGTGGATTTAACGGAGCCCTCGGAGACTCCGATCCGCTCTGCGATTTCCTTATTTGCGAAACCCTCGAATACAAAAGAGAGCACCTGCCGCTCTCGTTCCGTGAATTGTCGAGGTCCACGGGATTGTGAGGTCCCAGCGTCGGTCTTTAGGGTCGTTTGCAGTTGTTCCTGATCTAGCCAAACTTTGCCCGCCATCACATCGCGAATTCCTTGCGCCAACAACGCCGCCGAATCGTGTTTGCGAAAGACCCCGGAAATGCCAGAACGGATCAGTTCTGACATTGCTCCAGCATCGATTCCAGCAGTCACGAGCAGAATCTTTCCATTGAATCCCTGATCCTTTGCTAACCGCAGAAACTCTCGGCCGTCGCGCTCGCCCAGGTCGAAGTCGAGGAGAAGCAAGTCGACGGACTTCCGCCTGAGGACTTCAAGGGCCTGTTCAATCGTTCCACAGTGCGCGACAACATCGAATCCAGGTTCTGCACTGAGAAGCCTGCTTACACTCTCCCGAAATAACTCATGGTCGTCTAACAACAAAATGTGAACCGTCTCTTCGGCAGCCTTAGGCATTGACGGCCTCCTCTGCGACAACGTGCAAAGGCAGGACTACGGCAAAACACGAGCCTTTCGATCTCGGCTCGTAGACGAGTTCACCTCCAAAACTGCGCATAATTGCTCGCGAAATATAAAGACCGATGCCGCTAGATGTAGCCCCTGGCTGAAATGGCCGGAAAAGATTTTCCGGCGAGGCGACACCGATCCCGGTGTCTTCGAATCGAATTATGACTTTCCCCTTCTCCTCGCGTGCAGCGATGCGAAGGGTTTTTGTCTCTGTGGAGATCATCGCGCGGTGGCTGTTCTTGGCCAAGTTCAAAAAAACTTGAACCAACCCGTACCGGTCAGCCCAAACCAAAGGCAATCGCTCCTGAATATCCCACCGCACATTGATATCCGACTCGTGGTAGGTGGTTTCGATCAGGATTCTCAATTCGTCGAGGACTGAAGTGAGTTCGACCGCTTCACCATTTTGCGCGGTCGTGGAGCCTAATTCCAGCGCAGAGATCCGTTCCAAGCTTTGGATCAAGCCGCCCAGAGCGTGGAAATCTTCGTTGGTTTCAAGTTCCTTGAGGCGTGATAGGTTTTTGTGAACCACAAGAACTGCCCCACTAAGGTTCCGAATTTCATGCGCCACGGTGCTCATCAGAATCCGGGAATTCTTCAAGAGATGATCAAGACTGAGGTCCTCGCGATTACGCAAGTCCTCGGAGAGGTCCACGATGATCGCCGCCAACCGCGGCCCGGACAGTGTGCTGTAGGTCGAGAACCACACTCCAGCCAGAAAAACCTCTCCATTACTCTTTTGCCCCCTGCATTGGAGCGCGGTCCGAAAAGCGCGCGAAGACTGAGTCTTGAGCACGGTTTCAAGAGCGGGAATGTACGATTTGACTGCCTGCCCCTGTAGGGGCGCAGCACCTGGAGCAAGCAATTGTTGTGCAGCCTCATTTGCCAGGACCACCTTGGTGTTCGAATCAACGGTGACAATTGCTGCTGGGCTGCTTTCGATAAGCGAACGCAATTGTTGTTCAGCGTCTTCGCGCCGCTTCACTTGGTCTTCAAGTTCTGCGACATGCTTGAGAACGATGCGACGGTTGCGGATCATCTCCGAAATAAGCAGCCCCGTGCCAACAAAACCCGCTGAGCTGAACACCAGACGCACTACGGCTTCGCTTTCAGGCAGATTGCTGAAAGCTTCTTGAAGAATCGCACAAACCAGAGCGGCACCGACGATCTGAGGCCGGGACAGAAATCCGCCCACAATGATGATGGGAAACAGATATAAGAATCCCAACGAAATGTAGTGGATCGCCCACCAATCGACCACCGCGATGGCCGCGGTGAGGGCGCCCGCCACGACAAGCATTCTCGCGCGGTTTTCGGGTGCATAGATGGATAGCAGGTCCATGGCTTACGCCTAAATCTTGCGCTATTTCACTCATTGCTGGAAACCGTTTTCGCCAGGGTTAGCCAAAAGATAGGCTCCGCTTCCAAAAGATAGCCCCGCCGGATCGAAAGATACGGAATGCCTTCCTGCGCAAGGACTTACACTCAATCCAACCATTGAACTGCGGAAAGTAGAACAAGCGGTAGCGCCTCAGCGATTCAGCTACGCCGGTGCAGCTGTAGTGGCCGCGTTCATCATCCGGCGATTTTCTAGCGGGTACGGCACGTCAGGACGCGTCCTTTCTCGATCGGGACTGCGTCAGTTGTTGCCGTTAACGGCGTCCCTCATCGGAGCATTCAGGTGAACTATGAGGCGTGGAATCGCTACGTTCTGATAGCCATTGGGCTATTTGCTGCTCTGTTGTACTTCGCGTCGCTGTACGCGGGTTTTGCCGAGTTGATGTCACGAGTATCAAAGAGCCGGAAAAACAAAAAACGTTTACGGAACCGAGTCACGGCGCGAGCGTTGCGGAGCAAGGTTTCCGGGCGCTGAATTGCAGAAAACGCAATGAAACACTCCTTACATTTCAGGAAGAGAACTACCGTGCTCGTTGTGGCTGTCGCCGTAATTATCGCAGCGGCTGTTTTCCTCTCCGGCCGTGGTCAATCCAGCACGAAACCGGAACGAGCGAATGTTTCGGTATCGAGCTCATCGCAACCCAATGCCACAGTCGATCTGTCGCCCAGCCAGCTGAACTCGATCAAGATTGCACCGGTAGGGAGCTATCGTTTCGACGTTGAGAAGGAAGCGGTAGGCAATATCAGTCTTGCCGACGACCTGTCGGTGGATGTGTTTCCGCCATATCAAGGAACGATCATCAAGGCGCTCGTGGAGCTTGGCACCCACGTACAGAAGGAACAACCGCTCTACACGATTAAGAGCCCCGATCTCATCCAGGCCGAGTCGACCCTGATTGGCGCCGCGGCTACGTATGAACTGACTACGAAGGAACTGGCGCGCGCGAAAGATCTCTATACGACGAACGTCGGGGTTCCGCAGAAGGAGCTTGAGCAGGCAATTTCGGATCAGCAAACGGCTGAAGGCGCTCTGAAAGCGGCACGCGATGCGGTTCGGGTCTTCGGCAAGACTGATGCCGAAATCGACCAGATGATCGCCTCGCGCAAGATCGATCCTGCCCTGATCGTGCGCAGTCCGATTAGGGGTGTGGTGACGGCATTCAACGCTCCGGCAGGGCTATTTGTCCAGCCGGGGAACGGTTCTGCACCGTACTCAGTGGCGAACGTGACAGTCAAGTGGATGCTGGCAAACGTGCCGGAGAGCGAAAGCGCTGCGTATCACGTGGGACAACCGGTTGAAGTCAACGTGATGGCTTATCCCGATCGCGTGTTCAAAGGTAAAGTCTCGAAGATCTATGAGGCCGTGGACCCGAATACGCATCGAGTGACCATCCGTTCCGAAATCGCCGATCCCAAGAATGAACTGCGCCCAGGGATGCTCGCTAACTTCATCATCCGCGTGGACGGACCTGTCGTGGCAACCGCGATGCCGGCAAATGGTGTGGTCCGCGAGCCTGACGGGACCATGGTGGCTTGGGTGACGACTGACCGCAAGCACTTCGTGCAACAAATCATCAAGACAGGTCTGAGACAAAACGGCCAAGTGCAGATCCTCGATGGCTTGCAACAGGGAGAGTTGGTCGTTAGCGACGGCGCAGTATTTCTAAGCAACATGCTGGAGGCGCCCCCCTCAGACTAAGTTCGAGCCTTTCCTAGACGGCGAATCATGTTCAAATCCCTTATTGCGTTTTGTCTCAGCCGACGCCCGATTGTGGTGCTGGGACTGCTACTATTTGCGGCAGCCGGGTTCGTTGCCTTCAAACTCCTCAATATCGAGGCATATCCGAATCCCACACCGGTAATCCTCGAAATTACGGCGCAGGCACCGGGTCTTTCTGCCGAGGAGATGGAGCGCTATTACACCATCCCTATGGAGATTGGGCTCTACTCGACACCCGGAATCGATGTCATCCGTTCTACCTCGTTCTATGGGCTGTCGTTCGTGCGGGTCATGTTCAAGTACGGCGTGGACTATTACTTCGCCTACAGTCAGGCATCCGTTGCTATGCAGCAGAATGTGAGCCTGCCTGGCGGCCTGGTTCCGACGATTCAAGCCAACAGCTCGACAGGAGAAATCTACCGCTACCAGGTCGTAGGCCCGCCGCATTTTGGAATCACGAATCTGCGCACCGTTCAGGACTGGATCGTTGCACGACGCTTGCTGACCATCCCCGGTATTGCAGCGGTGAACAGCTGGGGCGGACCGACAAAAGAGTTTCAGGTCGAAGTTGATCCGCACAAGCTCGAAGCCTACAACGTCACCGTTCCGCAAATTCTAACCGCCCTCGGCAACGCCAACATCAACGTGGGCGGGCGCGAAATCCGTATTGGCCAGCAGTCGATCAATATCCGCGGCGTTGGCCTCATCGATGATGGCGGCAATGACGACCTGCGCGAAGGCTACAAGGTCGATGACATCGAGAGCGTGGTTCTGAACCAGGAAAACGGTGTACCGGTGTTGATCAAAGATATCGGGAAGGTTCAGGTAGGGTACCGCCCGCGGCTCGGAATTTTGGGTCGCGATTACGACAATGACGTCGTCGGTGCGATCGTGGTGCAGCGGCGTACGGAGAAGACCGCCGACATGATTCCCAAGGTGAAGGCGGCTATTGATAAGCTGAATCATGACGCAAGCCTGCCGCCAGGAGTCAAGGTCGTTCCCTTCTACGACCGCTCCAAGCTTGTCGCGGTCACGACACACACCGTTTTGCACAACCTGATTTTCGGATGCCTGCTGGTCTTTTTGATTCAATGGATTTTTCTGGGTAATCTCCGCAGCGCCGTAATTGTTGGATTGAATATTCCGTTTGCCCTGTTCTTTGCCATCATTCTTCTCGTTATCTTTGGGGAGAGTGCAAACCTGCTGTCTCTTGGGGCCGTGGATTTCGGGATCATCGTGGACTCTGCGGTCATCCTGGTTGAGAATGTCTTTCGCAATTTTCAAGCAAGTCCCGAAGACAGACAGGGACTGCTCCAACGCCTGACCGAGGGCTTTTGGGGCCCGGACCCGACGAGATTGCCTGGACACACAGCAACAGCCCTCGGGTGGACAGATCGTCTGCGCATGATTCTGATCAGCGCGATTCAGGTCGACAAGGCAGTCTTGTTTTCGACCTTGATTACGGTAGCCGCTTTCGTTCCGCTGTTCACCATGCAGGGAGTCGAAGGCCAGATATTTGGGCCAATGGCACGCACTTACGGCTACGCATTAGCAGGAGCGCTCATTGCGACCTTTACCGTCACCCCGGTGCTTGCTTCCATACTGTTACCCGAGCACGTGAAAGAAACGGAGACTATCTTCGTTCGGCTGCTGCACCGTATCTACAATCCGTCGTTGCGCCTTGCTCTGAATCGTCGCGGGCTTGCCGTTGGAATCGGCGTGGTTTTTCTCGCGGTGTCCGGGTTCTTGGCGTCGAGACTAGGCAGTGAATTCCTGCCCCACCTCGAAGAAGGAAACTTCTGGATTCGTGCATCGATGCCCATGACACTCTCTCTGCAAGACGGTGACGCCGCCGCCAGGAAGATGCGCGAGATTCTTCTCAGACATCCTGAAGTGATCACTGTCGTTTCACAACACGGTCGCCCCGACGATGGCAGCGACGCTTCGCCCTTTTCTAATGTCGAACTGTTTGCTCCACTGAAGCCGTTCGATGAATGGCCAAAGGGTCTGACGAAAGAGAAGCTCACGGAGCAGATTCAAAAGGAATTTGAGGACGAACTGCCGGGGATCGTTTTCAATTTTTCGCAGTATATTCAGGACAACATCGAAGAGGCCGTCTCGGGTGTCAAGGGTGCTAACTCCGTTAAGATTGTCGGCCCAAATCTCCAGGTCTTGAGCAATATGGCCCAGCAGGTTCGCGACCAGATGAGTCAGGTGCGCGGCGTCACCGATTTGGGCATCTTCCCTGTCCTCGGCCAACCCAACCTGAATATCAAGGTGGATCGTGAGAAAGCTGCGCGCTACGGCCTCAATTCCGGTGACGTGAATGCGGTCATCCAGGCCGCCATGGGCGGGGCGGTCGCGACTTCGGTCCTGGAAGGCGACCGCCAGTTCGATCTCGTCGTGCGCTACACGCCGGAATATCGCAACAGCTTCGACAAGATTCGCAACATCAAAGTCGCCTATACAACCGCCAGCGGTCGGAATGCCTACATACCTCTAAGTGAACTTGCGAACATTTCGCTGGATACAGGCGCCGCCTGGATCTACCACGAAAGCATGCAACGATTTATTCCGGTGAAGTTCAGCGTGCGCGGACGCGATCTCGGCAGCACAGTTGAAGACGCGCAAGACCGCATCGCAAAGAATGTGCATCTTCCTTCCGGATACCATCTCGTCTGGGCAGGCGAGTTCGGCGATCTCCAGGAGGCCAAAAAGCGCCTCGAAGTCGTGGTGCCAGTTAGTCTCGTCTTAATCATTGGACTTCTTTACACGCAGTTCAACTCTCTCCGCGACAGCTTTCTGTCGCTCGCCGGGATCCCTTTCGCGGTGGCCGGCGGCGTGCTGGCTCTCTACGTTTCGGGCCTCAATTTCAGCGTCTCCGCTGCTATCGGCTTCGTCTCGCTCTTTGGGGTGTCGGTCATGGATGGAATCCTAATGGTCACCTACTACACCCAGGAGCGCCAGCTACGCGGAGGAACACCCGTGGACGCGATGTACCGCGCCGCTACGACTCGGATGCGGCCGCTGTTGATGACCGCGCTTTCGGCCTGCATCGGTCTGTTTCCCGCCGCGATCTCCACGGGTATCGGCAGTCAAGTGCAGCGTCCACTCGCTACAGTCATCGTAGGTGGAATGTTGGTCGGCCCAGTCATGCTGTTGCTGGCCGTTCCGGCGCTGCGAATGATCTTCCTGGGTGGTGAGAATGGTCAGCCACAGGCGACGGAATGGAAATGAAGATTCAAGGTCTAATTCTGCTGATAGCAAGCCTGGTGCTGAACAACGGATTGGCTTATGCCTTTTCGGCTAATTCCGTGCTGCAACAGAATTCTGAAGATTCCAGCGCTCCGAGCTCTGCTCGTTCGAATGATGTGATGCACGCTACCCCCGGCCAGTTCAGCAACCGGGAAGAAGCGACAGTGGCGGGTCAAAGCGCAGCGGGACGCAAGCTTTCCAACAAAGGTCACGTGCGAAGCCCAGCGAGACTGCCCATGCCGAGCCGCCCAAAGCCGACTCGGAATATTCGTAGCCTCTCGCGATCACAGGATGCCTCGCACCTTGAGCGACCAACCTTAAGCAAAGCTCGTGTGGTCACAGGCAGAATTGCCAGCGCTCATGCTCCGGCGATCGGGAAACCCGCTGGCTCTGCTATTGGCGGGCAACAGTTCAGGCACGGTCGAAATCTCGCTGCGGTTCCGGCAGCGCTTGGTGGATCGGCAAACGCCAGGAGGAACACACCAACGATCAACGGATCTGAGATTCACCCCAGACATTGAATTGATGCTTATGGCTTGCACCGCAAAAACACACTTCACCCTGGTTCTAGTCTCAGCGCTGCTGTTCGCGAGCGGCTGCGTAGTCGGTCCGAACCACAAAAGGCCTGCTGCACCGGACGTCCCTGGCTACACGCCAACTCCGCCGGCCGCCACGACGGGCACTCCCGGCGTCAGCGGAGGAGAGGCACAACAGTTTCTACAAGGAAAAGACATCCCTGGAGAATGGTGGACTCTATTCCACTCGAAGGCGCTCAACGATCTGATTGAGCGTGCCCTCAAGAACAATCCCGATTTGAAAGCAGCGCAGGCTGCGCTGTTGGTGGCAAGAGAAAACGTGAAGGCGCAGCGGGGCGCTTATTATCCCGTGCTGACCGGCAGCTTTTCGGCAGATCACTCGAAGACATCAAATGTGATTTCGCCCGCCACAGCCAACGGCGCCCTCTACTACAGTCTCTACACTCCACAGGTTGCGATCTCGTTCGTGCCAGATGTGTTCGGTATGAATCGACGCACAGTTGAGTCCCTCCAGGCTCAGAAGGAACAGGCCCGCTTTGCGTTAGCCGCGACGCATATCACTCTAAGCTCCAATGTTGTGGCGGCCGCTATCCAAGAGGCGTCCCTGCGAGCGCAGATTGATGCCACGCGTGAACTCATCGAAATCAATACCCACATGCTCGACGTGCTGCGCAAGCAATTCGAGAAAGGTTACGTGGGGCGGCTCGATGTTGCGGCGCAGGAATCCCAACTTGCTCAGGTTACGGCCACGCTGCCGCCGCTGTTGAAACAGTTGGCGCAGCAGCGTGACCTGCTGATTGCACTATCCGGCGGCCTACCCAACGAGGATTTGCCCGAGAAGTTTGAACTCTCGAGTTTGCAACTGCCGCGGGAATTACCACTCAGCCTTCCATCGCAGCTCGTGGAGCAGCGTCCCGACGTTCGCCAGGCGGAGGAGAACCTGCATTTTGCCAGTGCTCTGATTGGGGTGGCGCGTGCCAATCGCCTCCCGAGTTTCAACCTGACAGCCGATGTTGGCAGCATGGCGCTCGTCTTCGGCAAAATGTTCACAGCAGGCACCGGATTTTGGGATTTGGCGGGAGGGGCAAGCCAGACCATCTTTCAGGGGGGCACACTCGCTGCCCGCGAGCAGGCCGCAAGAGCCGCCTACGTGCAAGCCTCCGAGCAATACCGCAGTACGGTCTTAACCGCCTTTGAAAACGTCGCGGACACCCTGCACGCGCTCGATCAGGATGATGACGCCCTAAAAGCAGCGGCAGCGGCACGCGATGCAGCCAAACTTACGCTCGACCTCACTACCAAACAGATGCAGGTCGGCTATGTCAGCTATCTCACTCTGCTGAGCGCGGAGCAGGCTTATCAACAGGCGCTCATTACCCTGGTTCAAGGTCAGACCAATCGCTACGCCGATACCGCTGCCTTGTTTCAGGCTCTCGGTGGTGGATGGTGGAACCGCCCGGACGTGCCCAAGAGTTGAATCCCTTTATCACTGCTCGTGTCGTCTGTCAGGCCGAGTTGGGGCTCCTGCGTCGCAATCTAAAAACTGAAAGGAAAGAAGCAGACTGCATGAAGAGCGAGAGGCAGGGAAATAAGGCAAGAACCACGACTTTAGCGTTCACTCACACTGCACTTGTAGTGTTCTTTTTCGCTATTGGCGCGCTCAGTTCTGCAGGCCAATTCGTTGCTCCACCGGAGTCCCCTACGCAAAAGGAAATTCCCTCTGAGACGCAGCCGGAACTTAATGCCGGCCACTCTTCAAGAAACTCGTGGAACAAACCCGAGTTTGAAGCAAATCCCAAAAACATGGGATCACCATACGTACCATTAGACAGCTGGATCTATCCAGCTTTCGAACGCCTCATCGCGCTCGGCTACGTTCGGTCCGCGATTCTCGGGCAGCAGCCGTGGACCCGCTTGGAATGCGCCCGGCTGCTGACTGAAGCCAATGAGCAGCTGCAATCTGAGAACGGCGGTGGCGATGAAGAAGCCTTGTCCCTGTACGACTCTCTCGTACTTGAATTCACGAATGAACGAGCCTTGATGGATGGAGAAGCGAACCGAAGTCTTCGACTGGAATCAATCTACGCTCGCGTTTTGGGAATCTCTGGAACTCCGCTGACCGACGACTACCACTTCGGCCAAACCGTGCTCAACGATTACGGCCGTCCGTTCGGTGAAGGCTTCAACTCGGTAGACGGTTTTTCGGGATGGGCTTCCGAAGGACCGCTGACAGGGTATTTTCGGGGCGAGTACCAGCACGCACCTCCAATTCCAGCGCCTTCATCACAAGCCTTGCAGTTCATCGCAAATTCGTTCGGTTCTTTGCCCGTGCCTCCCGCCATCCCGACACCAGCGGTGAACCGTTTCCAAGTGCTCGACGCCTACGTCGCCCTAAATCTCGAAAACTGGCAATTGGCCTTCGGCAAACAAAGTTTGTGGTGGGGGCCAAGCCATGATGGTCCCTTGATGTTCAGCGATAACGCACTTCCGATCACGATGTTTCGGATCGACCGCGTAACACCATTTCGGCTTCCGTGGATTCTCCGGCTGTTCGGCCCGATCAAGGGAGAGTTCTTCCTTGGTCGGCTTTCTGGTCACAAATTCGCCTATGGCGTAAATACCGGCCTGGTCGGGCAATGGAGTAAATCACTAAGCGATCAGCCGTTCATAGACGGAGCGAAACTGAATTTCAAGCCCACTCCAGATTTTGAATTTGGAGTGGGCTTAACCACCATGATCGGAGGACCTGGTGTACCTTTCACCTTCCACAAATTCGTTCAAAGCCTCACGGCTCTTCGGACTTGTGAACCCGGCAGCTCTTGCGACCCCGGAGATCGACGCTCAAGCGTGGACTTCAGTTACCGAGCCCCCGGACTGCGGAAATGGCTAACCTTTTACGGCGACGCATTCACACAAGACGAATACTCGCCGCTCGGGTACCCACGCAAAGCGGTTTTTCAGGGCGGCATCTACATGCCAAAACTTCCGGGCGTCCGCAAACTCGACCTGAACGTGGAAGGTGGTTCCACTTCGCCACCGGATTGGCGCCCAGGCACCTGTAACGCCTGCTTCTACGCGAGCAACCGGTTTCTGAATGGCTGGACAAACGCGGGCAATCTGGTCGGCGGTTGGATCGGTCGCTCCAGTCAAGGTGAGGAGGTTTCGAGCACCTATTGGTTGACGCCCCAAAACACTATCCAGGTCAATTATCGCCATCGCAAACTCGACACTCAATTTATCCCCAATGGTGGCACCGTGAACGACGGAGCGATTAGGGCCGATTACTGGCTGGGTCAGGCCGTGAGGTTGTCGGGTTCTGTGCAATACGAGAAGTGGCAAATCCCCGTGCTGGATTCGTCGGCCAGATCGAACATTAGCGCGTCATTCGAAGTCGGCTTTTGGCCCCTCGATTGGCGCTTACACGCTCATTAGGGCAGTCTAAATCTCTCCATCGCGGGAACGAATGTACCGTGTTGAGCTGGCAGCCAAATTCAGCTTTTGACATCGCAGCTCTTTGGATAGGCGGAGATAACCGGGAATTTCAACGATCCCCTTTGGCTGGGCTAGCGATTGTTTTATCCTAAAATTTTGAGCCCATTTTGAGCGGGAGCCTTGGCTTGAACGGGGTGCCAACGTGCCCTGCTCCTCCTCGGGCATGAATTTCGCGAAACCGATGAACCTGATCGAGACATTATTCGGGCAACCTCTGGCTACCGAGGAAGAGAAGGCTGAGCGCATTGGGCCATTGAAAGGCATTCCGATTTTCGGCCTCGATGCGCTCAGTTCCGCGGCCTACGGCCCCGAAGCAGCGCTGACGCTGCTCATAACGCTGGGCATGACGGGCTCGCACTATGTTTGGCCGATCACGATCGGCATCGTCATTCTTCTCGGGATCGTTTACGTCTCGTATCGACAGACGATCACAGCCTATCCGCAGGGAGGCGGCTCATACACAGTCGCAACGGAAAATCTTGGGCAAGGCGCGGGACTGCTGGCCGCGGCAGCGCTCATGATCGATTACGTCCTAACTGCTGCCGTGGGGATTTCGGCGGGTGTGGGAGTGCTGGTATCAGCAGCGCCGTCGCTTCAACCACATACCCTTTCACTCTGTCTCGCAATCCTGATTCTCATCACGATTATCAATCTTCGCGGCGTACAGGAAACGGGCGGTATCTTCCTGCTTCCGACGTATATTTTTATCGCCTGCCTTCTTGGACTGATCGCCGTCGGCTTGTTCAAGACCGTCGCCGCTGGAGGCCATCCTGTACCCATGGTCGCGTTGCCGAAATTGTCCAGCGCCACAACTGCGGTGAGTGCATGGCTTTTGCTGCGCACCTTTTCCAGCGGTTGTACTGCCATGACGGGAGTAGAAGCGGTCAGCAATGGCGTCATGGCCTTCCGCGAGCCGGCTGACAAATACGCGAAGCTCACGCTGACCATCATTATTGGAATCCTTATTCTGCTGCTCCTCGGCATCGCGTTTCTGGTTCCGGCCTACGGCATAGCGGCGACAGATCCCGGTATGCCCGGATACGACAGCGTGCTGTCGCAACTGCTAGCCGCCGTCACCGGACGCGGCGCCTTCTACTGGCTCAGTATCGGGTCGATTCTGGTCGTACTATCTCTCTCGGCGAATACAGCCTTCGCCGATTTCCCGCGCCTCGCTCGCGCTATCGCGCAAAATGGATACCTGCCGCATGCGTTCGTTTTGCGTGGGCGCCGTTTGGTTTTTGCGCAAGGCATTTACTCGCTGGCCCTGCTCACGGGAGTCTTGCTTGTGATTTTCCGAGGTGTCACCGACCGTCTCATTCCGCTTTATGCAGTGGGGGCGTTTCTGGCCTTTACGCTTTCGCAGGCTGGTATGGTGATGCACTGGAAACGCCATGGCGCTCCGGGTTCCCGGCACAGCATGCTCGTGAATGGCCTTGGGGCTCTGGCGACTGGTGTTACGACCACGGTTGTGCTGATTGCGAAATTCATCGACGGCGCCTGGATCACGGTTTTGCTCATTCCCGTGCTGATTTGGCTGATGCGTTCCGTCAAGCGGCACTACGCTGTGGTGGGGCTTGAGATCAACACCGCCAGTCCGGTCGCAACAGCGGATCTTCGTGAGCCGGTCGTCTTATTGCCGCTCGACCGCTGGAGCCTCGTGGCAGACAAGGCGCTGCGCTACGCATGGACCTTATCGAAGGAGATCCACGTACTGCACGTGCATGCCGGAGAAGAAACACACAGCCTGTGCCGCAAGTGGGGTGAAATGGTGGAGAAGCCGGCGCTCTCTGCCGGATTGCCATTGCCGAAACTGGTAGTACTCGATTCGCCGTATCGATTCATTGTGAAACCGATTGTCGAGTATGCGATCCAGCAGCAGATTCTGCATCCGGACCGCAATATCACAATGCTGGTTCCAGAATTGGTCGAGAGCCACTGGTGGCATTACCTGCTGCACAACAATCGACCCGAAGCAATTCGGGCGCTACTGCTGTTCAACGGCAACCAGCGGATCACAGTCGCTTCGATTCCGTATCATTTGAAGGCATAACCTCCAGCACGTCGACAAATCTGGCGGTCCGCGGTTTGCTTCGTCTCGCAGCCGCGACAGAAGCCCCCCGCGGATCCCCGCCATGCGCATGGCGGGTACCAGCGTCACGGTGATCTGCTGGTGTGCCCATGGTTCGTGAATCCGAGCCCAACTACGCGAGCCTGAAGCGACTACGGTGGTAACCAACGACTCATGACACTTTCCTCGCGAAGGACCGCGGATTGCTGCTTTCCTGCCCCTAGACCGTGACCTGAATCACTGCACAGATTGTGTGCAAAGAGGAATACTTCAACTGGCAGCCAACGGTTGGCAGCGTGGGCTGAGAAGCCAGGTTGGGTATGAAATCTGCGACTCGCGCCACTCACAGTGAAGCGTTGCGGATGTTGCTAGTTTGTCTTGCCACTTTCGCTGCGTTCTGCGCCATCGGTTGGCGCACGCACGCTTTGGCTCGGGAATCATCGCCCGAGCCAAAGATCGGCAGGATTTCAGGGGTGCGAAAGGTGCTGCGACCGGCCCTGTTTACGACTCGGTATCCCCGAATTCGCAATTTCGACGTGTATTTTTCACTCCGCGTTGGCGACCAGATCTACTGCGGAGACTACGAAACCGTTGTTCTTGATGAAATCAAATACCTCGCATCTTCCGAAGGCAGAGAGATTTCCGTTACCGTGGATCTCAGCAAGAAAAAAATAATCCTCTATACGCCCCAGAAGAGAAAACTGAAAGCTCGCATCGTGCGCCCGAACCAGTGTTCGCCCACCGCACTTGCTTGGAGCGGCAATCGGTGACTTTGGTCAAGAATCTCAAGGCTCATAAATCAGAACTCTAAGTGAAGCCGGAAGGAAGGCACAAGCACAGGCCCGCGGTCACGGTTGTAACCGGGATTGTTGATGTGCTGCAGGCCCGGCGCGACGTAGATGCCGCCCCACACATGGGCGGTGTAGTAGCTCTCGACGATGTTTTCGCGGCCGTAGTTCAGGGCTCCGTCGCCGAGGAGAAACCCATAGCCTCCATCAGCAAGATAAGTTTGGTGGTCCTTCGAGATGGCGTTACTCACCAGCGCCACACCGGCGCGATCAAAGCGGCGGTGCCACAGGGCGCCGTTTGCGCCTAAACCTCCTGCGAAAGTCTGGCCAACTTCGGTGAAAGCAAAGGATTCCGTCTTGTCGTTGTTCCATCCGAAACGTCCAAAAGCCGTCAGATTTCGCGTCAGGTTCTGCTCCACATTGATAGCGAAGCCATACTTGCGGGTGATATGCCAGGGATGGTCAGTGATGTCCGGGGTCCCGCCTGCGGGAGTTTGCGCAACCGCATCGCGATAGATTCCCATGTTTGCGTAATTCGTGTACGCCAGAAGACGGACCGCGCCCGCTTTTTGGGGGATCAGACCGCGGCGCAATTCGTATTGCCAATTCTCTGCATGTGATTGCCACGGTTTCCATACTAAGTCAATTCCGTTTGCAACCTTGGGCATGAGTGCTTCCGCGAAGCGAAATCCCCAGTTGCGATCCTCATAATCTGCGGTGATGCCCACGGTGTAACCGCGGGTGTCGGCGGCAAAGTCCCAAGCACCGGTTTGGTCGATGGTCCAGTTTGTGAATTGAAAGTGACTATCGGAGCCGACGGAATTCTGGTCGAAAAAGTCGGCCAGGCCGAACTTGCCGAAGCGCACCTCCAGCCGGCGCCGGGGCAGTTCGTCAAACAAGGAAAGAGCATTGCGGTCGTTTTCGATCTTGTCTTTGCTCAAGGCGAACACTTTGTGGATGATCCCACGCGCCAGGTAAGGGGCAGTGCTCAGCGGCGAACCTTCGCCCGGAATGCGGACCACATCCAAGTTCGTGATTCCACCCAACCCGAGGGCGTTGCTCAGCCCGCCGCCAGCAGCATCTTCAACGTCTACAAGCACTTCGGTCGAGTTGTTCAGCCGCACTCCCATATACAGCGTCATCACCCGGGAGAGTGCCTTCTCGTAGTTGGGACCCAAACTGTGCTTTCCGTTATAGGCAGCGTGAAATGGTGGGTTCGTCTGAAAAATGAAATTGGCCTGGCCAGAGAGCCAGAAGCGCGTGTTCCTGAGGTGAGGGAACATCGCTTTCACGGGCAGATCGGAGACTGCAGAGGGCGGGTCGGCAAGATTGGACGCTGGCGCGGAGGCCTTGGCAGGCGTCGGCGAGTTTGTCTCGACGACAGCAAACACAGGCTGAGCCGGAGGGTCCTGGCTCTTCGCGGTGGAAACCCAGACCAGCGGGACAAGCACCCACAATGCAATGCGTAACGCCGGGCGACCGCGGTTCACCACGCAGTCGCTGAATTTGTTTTTGTGATATGGCATCTCTCAACTCTCTTTCCGCACGGGTAAGCGTCCACACGTTTAGTCCAACATGCGGTGTTTGAGGTTCATCACGTCGCGATAGGGGACAACACCCAGAATGACGCCGCTGGCGTCGGTAACAGGAAGCGCCCTGAACCCATAGCGGATGAACGCATCCGCTGCCTGCTTCATGGTGCTGTCAGGGTTGAGACTGATGACATGTTCAACCATCAGGTTCTTCAACAGGTCATCATCCTCAGCCATGAACAGCTGCTTAATATCGATCACTCCGAGGAGCTTATTGTTCTCGTCCGCGACATAGAAGTACATCACCACGTCCATGGATCTCGCAGCCTCCCGGAATTTTCGCCGTGCCTGCTTAACGGCCATGTCCGGCGGGCATTTGATGAACTTGGCGGTAGTGAAGTTCAGAATGTTGATTTCATGTTTCCGCAGAATCTCTTCGATCTTCGCAACCTTGGTTGGTTCGAGCAGCCCCAGGATTGCCCTTTTCTCGGCGGCAGGGAGAACTGCCATGATGTCGGCCGCCTGTCCGGAGGTCATCTCGCCGATGAGCTGCGCGACCCGCTCTTTGCGGAGAGAGAACACGATGTCGCGCTGCACTGCCGGATCAATCTCTTCCAGCGTGTCAGAGGCATGCTCAGTGTCAAGACCCTCAAGAATGCTGACCCGCTGGCTACTGTCCAACTTCTCCACGATGTCGGCCAAGTCCGCCGGGTGGATTTCAGAAAGGTCCTCCTTTACGATGTTCAACTTCACGCTTCCATGGAGCGCCCCCAACTGCGGGGAGAGGGACTGAACATAGGACCAGGGGATGAGCTTCTTCTTCGCTTCATCTGCTCGTTTGTAGAAATGGTCGGCCAGGCCTCGTAATCCGATCTGGCGCAGCAGGCCGTAGCGGCTGATATCAACGTCGCTAACGTAAAGGCTGCCGTTCGTGCGGACCAGCCGAATGTCGTAGACCACTTCAACCTCGCGGTCTTCCGTGTCCAGCACCTTCTTGTCGATTAGGTAATCGCGCAGCGGAACTTCTTCCGGACGCAGCTCACGCACGTACGTCCCAGGATCCCCGTTGTTTACAGTGACCTCGCGTGGGCTGAACGACCTCACTTTTGAAAACGGAACCAGTAAAGGCGCTTCGCCAAATGGACGAGCGATCTGGAAATGAGTGACCTCCGCCACATTGCCGTGGTCGAGCGCGATCACATCTTTCAGTTTGCCGACCTTCCGCTCGTTGAAGTACGCGTGAGCTCCCAGAAGATCGCTGAGGAAGAAGATCTCTTCTACGGAGTTCTTGACGTTTGTTGTTCCGTTCATGACACACCTCGATCTAATGCAACAAAGTGATGAACTTGTAGATCATGATTCCGACTAACGACAACAGATAGAACCGGAGCGCACCAAGAGAAAAGCGCACCATGCGCGTCATCTCGATATGAGGCTTGGCGTACTTTTGGTTGATTTCCCTGACGACTCCGGTCGTGTTGCGAAAAAAGTCAAAAATCATCGTTATTCTCCAGACCCTTCCTTAACCCCCGAGAATCTTCGGGAAGATCGCGCTGATCCCATACAGAGTAGAAATGACGATAATCACCACGACGATTCCGATATTGGCGACGTTCTGAAACAAGGTGTTTTTGTACTGACCCATGGTCTCCTCGTTGTTGAGGAGCAGGATGAGAAAGACCAACGCTGCCGGCAGCAACGTTACCGCAATGACTTGAACAAACAGAGTTATCAGCACCAACGGCGCGTGCGGAATCAAGACGACCGTCCCTGCCAGCAACAGGTCGAAAAAGTAATAGGCATAGAACCAGGGCGCCTCCTTCACCTTGTGGTTCAATGAGTGCGCCCATCCGAAGACTTCACCGAAAGCCCATGAACTCGCGAGCGAAATGCAGATCGCGCCCAGAAAGCCGGCGTCGAATAGACCAATCGCGAGGAGGGCCCCTACATAATGGTTGATCGGCATGAATCGGAGGGCCGCCGTAGCGGCGTCATCGATCATCTGGCCGGGAAGCAGCGTTGCCGTCAGGATCACGCAGCCTGCGGCCACGATCACTGTCAGCAATGAACCGACGCCGGTGTCGATCTTGCTCCACAACATGTCCTTCTCCTGCATGCCCTTGTCGACCACCGCGCTCTGCTGAAAGAAAATCATCCACGGAGCAATCGTCGTGCCGATATTGGCCATCAGCAGAAAGAACAGAGCATTCGTAAATCCTCCCGGCGGCAGATGCGGGATGAAACTGCCATGCAGGATCTTGTCCACCGGTGGGTTGATCATGAGAGCGGCGGGAATGTAGATCAGGTTCAACCCACAGAACACGAGCGCAGCTTTCTCCCAGGTCCAGTAGCGCCCCTGCAGCACCATCGTTCCCATGAGGATCCAGCCGACAATTACGGTCACGATCGGCGCAACGCCAAAGATGCTCATGGCTGCCGTCATGCCGATGAACTCCGTGATCATGGTCAGCCAGTCCAGGAAGACCAGATCCAGAAGCGAGAACCAGCCCCAGAAAGAGCCGAAGGAATGAAAGATGGCCTCAGCATGGCCGCGTTTGGTGACCGCGCCCAGCCGAACCGTCATTTCTTGTACGTAATACGCAACCGGCCCCAAGAGGATGAGAAACCAAATCAGGTGGAAGCCATACTGGGCGCCGGTCGCCGTGTAGGTGGTAATGCCTCCGGCATCGTTATCGGCAACCATGACGATGATGCCGGGCCCGGCGATGATGAGGTACAGCCTGATCGTCTTCAGGACCTTCTTGTACCGGTAATAGAATTTGGAAAGAATATTCACGTACCTTGCCTCGACGAATTACAGAGTCATTGCTTATGCCTGCGGGCCGGGAGTTAAATTGCACGCCCCATCACGGGTTCGAACCGGCGGTCACGCCGCCGTGCCTGGGGAGGGAGGAAAGACCCGAACAACAGTCCAGCGCATCTGCAGCCTTCGTTTGCCATGCTCATCGACGACCGCGACCCAGTTCATGCCCACCGGCATCTTGCGATTTGCGGTATCTTCCGCGCGCCTGAAATTGGAGCCGCGGTGCGAATTGGCCGCCTCGAATTCCGTCGCCTGTGGTGCAAGTCGAGTGGTGCACATTGTCGGTTTCCTCCTTTCCCGCGGTTGAGGCTTTTCCTCACCACGCATTTTCACGACGCCTTCGGGCGTGCAGCCTGAAGGCGTTGCTTAACCGTGCCTTCCAGCCTTGGCCCTGTTGCGGCTTTGCCTTGCGCAACGTTCAAGCCTGTAATCTCCGCGCAGGAGATGAAGCAAAATGCCAGCAAGCGCTGCAAAGCATGGAATCAGGGCAACGAAAATCCAAACTTTGAACACCCAATGTGCGGGGAACTCCCGTCACGCGGACTACGACCCACCGCTCGACGAATCTCTATTGCCACCGATTAGAGGGTGTCGCAGATCGCGCGTTTTGATTTCGTGGAAGGAAGAAGTGTGCCTTGCGGCACGGGCCTCGATCCCTCGCATTCTTCAGTTGTCGGTCGGAAGAAGCAGAGGTGAGGCGGTAGGCAGGATACAGACGCGTATCGGGACACCTGAGCGTTTCTTCTACACCGGAAAGCCGCCGACCGTTCTCGGAGGCCTATACCCACTGCTTGTTCTCATACATCCTTCACTAGTCTGGCGGGGGCTGTGGCTTTCCCGCTCAAAATCTTATATAGTACCCCCCTAGGGTATATGTCAAGTGAAAAAGTGCACGAACTTACCAAAGTTATGAAAGACAAACTCCCGGAAATATCGAAAGAAAAACAGAAACTGCTTTCTCGAATCAAACGCCTCGCGGGACAGATTACCGCTGTCGAGCATTCCGTGACTGACGGGGACGAATGCGCAGATATCTTAATGCTCCTTGCGGCGATTCGGGGCGGCGTCAACAGCTTAATGGCGGAGATTTTGGAAGACCATATCCGGCTGCACATTACTCATCCGAATACCCGGACAGAATCCCCAGAGGAATTGACCGAAGATCTGATTTCGCTAGTGCGCGCGTATCTGAAGTAAGCTCTAGCGCTGGTGCTCGCCTTGCTGATCGTGGTTCTGGGGCGATGCCTTGTGACCTTGAAAGAGTCAGTTGCTAGTGCGACGGTCACCAACCACCATCCGAAGAGAACGGCGAGTAACAAGGACAAAGAAGAGATCTCCATAGGCCCGTCTCCTACGTGAAAAAGTAGGAGAGCCGTGACCCCTTTGGCAGTGATCTAAATCACAAGTGGCCGAGCGGGGTACACGTTCCCTCTGAAACGCCGTTAGGCTTCACGCCGGAATCAGACCCCCGGTTAGCCGAACGTAATTCTTAGCCGCCAAGATACTCCACAAACACTTCCTAAGCGATGGAGCATGGAGCCTTGGACCTTTACGAACAAATTGTGATTGTTTTATTCGACATTTACAAATTTTCGCGCTCAATGATCCGGGCCGTGTGATTCTAGCCAAGACTGCTGCACTGGGACCCGAGCCCGGAGGCCCTGCGTGTTCTTTAGGACCGTAATGACGCTGCTGTGCACGGCAGGTAGCATTTTGTGTGCGATTGTGAAAACACGGTTCTTTCCAGCCGAGTCACCGCTGTTGATCTGTAGCTCGATTCTGTGAGCCGTTGGAGTCAGGAGATCACAAAGATGAGAATGAACCCCTAGTGCGACGCCAGGGGCTCTCTCGCGATTTGAGACCATGGCTATTTGAAGCCCTGGTGCGATACATGGGAAACATCGCTGGCGCCCGCGGGATGAAGGGAGCGCATGTGAGGGCAGTGCTGAGTCTGAGCTTGGCAACATTGTCTCCGGCGTGTTTACGCCGGTGCTCGCCAAACACTCGAAGGCTTTTTCGTTGATCGATTGCATTTCTGTGGGAGTCGATCGCATGCAGCGAAACTTCGAACCGATGCAGAAGCAGGTGGAAGCTTGGCAGCGGGTCGAACTCGTGGACATGACCGCGAAAGTCGTCATCTACGAGGCGTTCGTGGAGGGCCGACTGAAGCTCCGAAGCATTTGGCGCGCACCGTGCACGATCTGTACTTCGAGCCGAAGTATGAGGAGTTCCTGCCGCAGACCATTTGGAGTCCCTCGAACGCGTTCACGTCTGGGTTCAGGGACCTGGCGCCTATTCCGCAGTTTAGGGCGACGGCGAAATTGGGAGAGTTTCTGGAGGCTCGTTTTTTAAGGGAGCATGGCGGTGCCGGCCGGACCGCCGATCTTTTATTCCGCCGACGTACGCTCCATACGAAGCAGCGACGCCTTGGTATTTCTCATCACGGAATGAAGGCTGGCAACAAGCACGCTCAATCGTGGGCCGTCGCGGTGCGAGTTCGCTTGTACACACGCACATAATCAACTTTCATCTCTGCGGGAAATACAGTGGTCGCATCCGGATTTCCCGGCCAGTCTCCTCCCACTGCCAGATTCAGAATCAGAAAAAACGGTTTGTTGAACACCCATTTCCATCCCTGACGCAGATCCGCAGGCGTACGCTTCGCGTATAAATCGTGATCGACATAGAAGGAGATCTTCGACGGGCTCCACTCCAGCGCAAAGACATGAAAGTCATCCGAAAAACGCCGGTTTCCAGGCAAGGTATATGGAGCCTCAATGCCGATACTTCCAGTGTAGCCCGGACCGTGAATGGAGCCGTGAATTTTTGACGGCTCCTTCCCGATATTCTCTATGATGTCGATCTCCCCGCACGCCGGCCATCCAACCTTATCGACATCTGTGCCCAGCATCCAGAACGCCGGCCACATGCCTTGCCCGGCTGGCACCTTAATGCGCGCTTCGAAGCGGCCGTACGTCTGACTGAATTTTCCGAGCGTCTTCATGCGTGCCGATGTGTAATGCCTGGAAATGCCATCCGGCCCCGTGTATTTCTCTGCCAGCGCCCGCATGACTAGATTCCCATCCTGAACAAAGAGGTTCACTGCGCGGTCGGTATAGTACTCAAGCTCGTCGTTGCCCCATCCTTGGCCTTCCCTCTCGACGACCCACTTGGTGGGATCCACGGAAGAGCCGTTTGGACCATTGAACTCATCGCTCCAAACCAGTTGCCAACCATCGCTGTTAACCAGAGACGTCGAATTCTGTGCGTGGCACGGAATTGTCCAACTGATGGTCAATACCAGGAAGAGTATCCAGAATTTGTTAAGCATGGGCAGTTCTACGAAAAACGTGAGCCAGATTCTGACTCTTTCCTTTCCAGCGGGTTCAAAGAAGCCGAGTTCGAGCCGACCGGATCGGAATCTCGTTGAATTACATTAAAGTACGTTGTGTACTGATCGTCCCGAATCTCGGTGAAAGGAATCATTTTTACGGCAGTCGTGGTATTGCGCAATTCCCAGGTTCGCTGGTCCGCTCTTATTACTCCGAGCAAGTCCGAAGCCGTCGGTGAAATTTCATTTTCGCTTATTGCAAACAACACGAGCGGCCCATAGAGCAGTGCAACGGTTTTCTGGTGATGCGCGTCCACCGGCTCCAGTCGCGTAGCCATAGGCAGTTCGAGTTCGATCCGGTCGCCATCTTTCCACTTACGTTCAATCACCGCAAAAGTTCCAGAATCCGGATTCTGCAGTCGGCAGCCGTTGATCGCAATCGATGCCCCCTTGCTCCACTCCGGAATTCGTAGCCTCAAATTGAAATGTGCGGCCTTCGAGGTTTTCACCTCCAGTTGAACGACCTCCTCGAAAGGATACGAGCTTTTCTGTTTGACTACGATGTCCGCTTTGTGGTGGCGCCAGCGCACGCTCGAAGGAATATACAAATTCACCCAAAGACCATTTGGATCGCGGAAGTACGTGTTGATGTGATAATCAGCAGCGACCTGGGGTAACGTGCCCGAGCAACAGGCCCAGTGCTGGTCTGGTGAATAGACCTTGCGCCCTTTGAAGTTGTAGTCGGAATAATAAAAGGTCCGCCCATCGGGCATTAGCGGCTTCGCCCCGAGAACCGTGTTATACATCACGCGCTCCATACTGTCTCCATAACGCGACTCGCCCGTTATGCGGAGCAAGTAGCGGGTGAGCTTGAAATGCGCATACGATCCGCAAGGTGTTTCAAAGCTGCTGTGGCTGCGAGTGAGGCTCTTGTAGACATCCGGGCTGTCAGGAACGCGGAGCTGTTCATCGGGTCCCCATCCTCCAGTCGCAAAACTTTGCTGCAACAGCATGTCGAACGCGTTCCTTGCCGCCCGCAGATATTTCTCGTTCCCCAGCGTTAAATAGGCCTGCAGCGCCGAACTTAGACAGTTGACATAACTGTAGGCGTGCCTGCCCCCCAACACATTCCGGTCGTCAGCCAGAGGATCGTAATAATGATCGTCAAGGTATTGTTGTGCCAGTTCCCGATAGCGCTCCCCGGCGCCACGCTGATATGCGAGAAAGAGATTTTCCGGCAGGGTGTAAGACTCGTCCCAATTCCAGCTTTCATCTTTGTTGGGACGCCAAGCCGTATCGTGCTCTACCGCATGTTCCGGGAAGTGCGGCAAAGCCGTATCGGTGGTGCGATCGAGAATCGCAAACGCATCCGGGTCGCCGACATATTGATGAGAATCGATCAGGCCGCAAACAATTTTGTCATAGCAATACGTGGGAAAACGATTCTTGTCGTAATAGCCGCCCGAAATCGTTTGTGCGTACAGACGATTCAGACGAAGCACTTTGTCGCGCGTGGATGGATCCTTTCGAATGGCATACATTCGGGCCAAGGCTGATACCCACTGTCCGAATGTGCAACTCGGCGCAAATCCATCCCCACCTTTGCACCAGTCGAAATCCGGATTGTAGCTGTACCAGCCACCCAGATCCTCGCCCGGAGCAGCTTGCCCACTCATCTGTCGAAATGGCTTGAGCAGGCTGTCCTCATTCAGTCCCATCAGGACGGAATGGGTCTGCTCCAGTTGCTTTTCGTGCAGTTCGCTTTCCAAGGTGACATCGCTGTAATCGAACTGCTCGAGCGGTCGCAAATCAGGGAGTCGGGCAGTTTTCGGGTAAAGCCACCGGACCGGACTGACAGCAGCAAACGTGGTCAAGGATGCCGATTTCAGAAATGCTCTCCGAGAAGCTTTCGTGGAACGTAACATTGCGGTGCCAAAATAGCTCGAAGAGGCCAGATTCAAACCGTATCTTTAATCTGTACACTGAAAACTATACTTCCACAACTGCGAAAGCAATATTTGATCAAGCTCGTTCCCGTTTCTCGAAGTACATCGACTGCTGCAATTCACGGTACAATCTCCGTTTGTATTTCAACATGTGTTGTAGATGCGCTGCAGACTTCCAAGAATGGATTGCGAAGGGCTTTTGAAGAGCTCAACAACGGCGGATTCTGGCTGTGCACGACCGGAATCGGTCTGCAGGCGAAGGCCGGTGCCTATTTTGTCTTATTTGCCAGCGATTCTTTGCATTGTTTTCTGGCTCGCTGCCGCCAGTGGGATGGGAGGTCAAATCACGTCCCGTCCAATATTCAGCAGCGCCGAGCAAGTCCGCCGCCTTGCTGCCGAGCAAGCTGCGGCCGGATATCCCGTCCGCATTCGGGGTGTCGTTACCGGCAGTGTTCCGGAACCCGACTTTTTTGTTCAGGATAAGACAGCCGGCATTTACGTGGAAGGAAACAAGGCAAAGAGATTTATTCACCATGTCGGCGATTTTGTAGAGGTCGAAGGGGTAACCGGCCCCGGAAAGTTTGCCCCCGTGATCAAAGAGCTGGAAACGCGGGTCGTAGGCAAAGGGTCGATGCCGAGGGCTAGAACTTATTCCTTTGCCGAACTCGCGGACGGGCAGTTGGACAGCCAATGGGTACAAGTACGAGGGATCATAAGATCGGCATCCATTGACCGTGTTTCATGGCCGGAGACTGCGTTGGCTCTGCGCGTGGCATCCGGCGGAGGCGAATTCAGCGTTCGCGTACCGGTTGAAAAGGAACAAGACTTCTCCTATCTGATCGACAGCGAAGTCTTGATTGAAGGGGTTTGCGGCAGCCGGTATACCAGCCAACGCCAACTGAGTGGAATTCTCTTCTCCGTTCCCCAACTGAGCTACATCAAGGTGCAGTCTTCAGCGCCGGAATTAGCTTTTTCCGCTTTACTGCGTTTCTCTCCCGGAACCGGAACTCGGCACCGGGTGCGAGTTCATGGAGTCGTCGCATAGGGCATCCGCAAGGGTTGGACGTGACCTTGGTCGACGGCGACCGGATTTCCCGTACCAACTGTGTCCGCCAGCCTTTCAGTGAGAGTGAGATCGGACTGCACAAGGCGACGGTGCTCGCCACCCGGATCAATCTGTTTTGGGGGCTGGGGTGGAAAGGCGTGCCGCACTTCGTGAATGAAAGTTGGGGGCAGGACACCGACATTCTGATTGGCTGCGTGGATTCTCGTGCCGCCCGCAACGCAATGACCCGCACTCAAACCTACTGGAACTGCCACTATTGGCTGGATCTGGGCAACAACGCCGATAGCGGCCAGTTCGTGCTGGGCCAGCCCGAAAACCAGAGAAACAAAGCGCGAGACTTGCGCTTGCCGACGGCTCCGGAACTCTTCCCTGAACTCATCAACGCGAAGCTTGACAAGAAGGACAAACTTCCCCCGTGCAGCGCGTTAGAAGCGTTGGAGCGGCAGGAGCCGTTCGTGAATCAGACAGTCGCATACCAGGCGCTGGCAATGCTTGCGCGGCTATTCCGATATGGGCGGCTTTCGTACCACGGCGGGTTCGTGAACCTGCGAACGGGCCGCACCACCTCGCTCGCTGTCGATCCAGTCCTATGGCAGCGGATGAGGACGCAGCCGGCAGATTCCGAATTACCCAGACGCAAGAGAAGGAAGGTGGTCAGGCAATGAGCCAAAGCTTTCGGGCAGTGAAAGAAATATGGAATGTACACTCGTCCTGCTTCATTGAACCGGAAAAGTTGATCGTGCTGCTGCACGACCTTGCCGCCAGAGTAGGGGCGGCGAGCGACGAACACGAATACGGGGATAAGCAGGCCCTCTGGCTTGAAAACGGCAAGAAGGTTCTGGACTATATGGAAGCAGACGAACGCTTCAGTGCGGTCAGTTTCAAAGACAGTATGGAAGAACAGGGGATCGCTGTTAGCAAGAATGACCTGATCCCTCTGGTCGAGAATATGCGGAGCTTGTCAAAACAATGGCGGAGTTCCATCGGAAAACACGGCGAGTTGTTGTTCTACATCGATGCCTGCTGAACTCAGCGGGGTGACATTCCACGGTCTTGTTCTGTTTCTGGGAGAGCCGTCATCGCCCTATCGATCGGCGGATCGTATCCTTGGCGGGTTCTCTCGAGTCGAAACTGTGGAGATCAGCCTCACCCCCCAATCGCTCGCGGGCGAAGTGGATCTCGATTCAAGAGTGGGACCCGAGGCTTAGGTTGGGGCGGAACGCTGATGAAAGCGACAACGTACGTTTCGAGGTCAAGAACCTCAATACGAATGCAATGGAATACCGGGTTGACTATGAGCCGGCGGAATCCGCGACTGTCTGTTCGGGGGAAACTCGAACTGGCGCGGACCAATCGCGGCGGTGGACACGGTCGTCATCGGCACGCCGATGGACAACTTCTCGATCTCTTCGTCACTTAAAGGATGGATCGATCAGATTGTGCGGATCGGGAAGGGGGTTGGCTACCGGCCAATCGCCTGGCCGCGCACCGATTTTCGGTTCGGCATAGAATGCGCACAGACTGGTTTATCCTGGAAGCGGGGGGCGGAGAGAACGGCGTAGTCATGTCAAGTATTGAGGAAGTAAGAGCAGCTGAGAAGAAAGTGCAAGAGGTTCTGGAGGCCCTCAAGAAGGCCGGTGCGCAAGATCCGGACCGCCTTAGCACCGAGTTGCAGAACGCCAGTGATGAGTACGCAAGAGCAGTTCGCGAGTTGCGGTGAGTCTTGTGGAGTCGTAATCCGCCGTGTCTACGCAACGCCACTGAAGATCGACTCGACCTCCATTTCCCACGCTGCAAGTAGCCATTCTGGGACATATAACCGATTGCGGTGGCGCTCGCACCAGCGCTTCAGGGCGGCGGATGAGACGTATTCCGGCTTGGTGAGTCCCAGCCGTTCGACCTCGATCTCAGTCGGAAGAACAGGAAGGTGTTGCGGGGGCTGACCCCAGTTGGGATTTCCGCGTCCACGTTTCCTACCTGGCAGAACGATAGGTCTGGCCATGGCCTCAGATGATACGCCACTTCGGAAATCGTCGAGGGGCCGGAGCACGGAAGGCGCTGTTTTCGCCGCGTTGATGGACGAGGCCCGGAAGCAAGGATTGAGTGTCGGCGGGCAGTCTTGGCGGGCAGCTGGGACGTTCCCCCCCAGCGTTTAGCGAGATGCTCTTGGCTTGGTAGGCTTCAGGACATCCGAATCACTCTCGCCCCGGATGACAGCCCGACGCTGGGCCGTGACACTTTTCGATCTCGCGCGTTTGATTTCCTGAGAGAAGGTCACCCGGGCCACAGCTCGGGTCATGCGGAGCACCTCGGCAACTTCCTTCCAATCAAATCCTCTGTGATGCGCGTCCAACATGGCTCGACTCTCATGGTTAAGTTTGCGACCAAGTTTCTTCAAACTCTGGTTGGTGAACTACGAACGACGAAATTTCATCGCATAGCGTTAAATCTGCGGGGCAACCAAACCGTTCAGACGAAGGTGGGTTACTCGAACGGGAGCAATAGTCGCCACACAGAGGTATACGTTTCTTCGGTCGGGACGTGCGGTCGGGGATGGCTGGCATAACAACCGCCCAGCGAGCTGGCATCCGTTCAGTCTACTGGCCTGCGGCGCCCAGTTCGGGTACTTGCTTTTCCGAGTTAAACCCACTTCGAAGCATTTCGTTGCGGAGAAAATGTCACTTTCTTTGCAAGAAAATGGCTCTTCTCCGCAGCCCGAGCTCCCGTGTCCATAGCCGGATTCCGCTCATGTTGCCCGGCAATTCCGCCGACGCCTGCGCCAAGTGTTTGGCCCTCAGCACGTTTCGGCCGTTGGCCGAGGCCAAGCCGCACGGGCCGATTTTATGCACCTAAAGTCGCCCCTTGCACGATTTCCTGCAGGAAAAAAATGTTGAAAATCAGCTCCGCTGTGGATATACGCTGCCCTCTACCACTTGGCTCGGTGTGGCAGATCCACCCGCCACCTTCGTCGCCCAGCATGTTCCGAATGAAATCGGCGCATGCGCTTTTACAGCAGGAGAGGAGGTATTCCGGAGGCGCACGGACAAGTGTGTAGACGGATCTGGAGACATTAACTGCCACCAGGACCCAGCCCCCGGAAGGCAGCAGTATGGGCGAAGCCGACGGTGTCGATAAGCGCCGGATGTTCCGCTGGCCTAAAGAAGCAAGAGAACTGGTTAGAGAATACAAGGAACGAACCAGCCGTAGCCAGAAGCACACTGAGACTGGCCGGCGAATGCTCGTCACCAAGCTGGCTGCGATTTCCGGAAACCCACGAGACGCCTGTCTGCGTTTCCTGCGCGAGCTTGGCGTAAATCAAAAAAGAGCGTATCGCGAATGGACAAAGCCCGAGCAACAGCGCCTCCTGGATCTGATCACCACCATGCCGGTAGAAGAGGCCGCGAAAATCCTGCGGCGGCCTGCGGGGTCGGTGCGCTCAATGTTGCACCGGCTCGGTATCGGCGGCAAAACAGGACGAGAATGGTTCACCAAGTTTTCACTCTCTCGCGCATTGCACACCCGCCCCGACGAAATACAAAAATGGATCGACATGGGTTGGCTCAAGTCACGATCTCTCACCACTGCCGGAACGAAAGCTAGCATCATTCATGCCGATGATTTCTGTCAGTTTGTGAAAGAGCATGGGCATGCTGTCGCGAGCCGGCGCCTTTCCTATGATGCACTTTGGTTCGTCCAGAACTACGTGTTTCCGCCCAGCCACGCAGAACTGCTGTCGGTCAGAGGAACATACAAAAGGCACGATGCATGTGATGAGACAGGGCCGAACACAGAGTCTCAATCGGCCTGCGGTTCCGAAGAAGATGGCGGGCAGGAAGGTTAGGGTTCGTGATGTCAGCAGCAAAAGAAATCGCGATCGTCAAGCACAGCGGAGAGCATTCCCTGAACGCAAGCGAGGAAATGGAGAGCAACGGGTCAGGAGATATAAACGGTACGCGTGCCGCCGGCGCGGATGGCCTTCCAGCATTGAGGCGACGTTTGCCGGACGAGCGCCACAGCCTGACGCATCACTTCTCTGTGGGCGGGCAGGAAGGCTACGTCACAGTTGGTTTATACGAGGATGGTCTGCCGGGCGAACTGTTCATCAGAATGGCGAAGGAAGGCTCGACGGTTTCCGGGCTCATGGATTCTTTCGCAACAGCTGTATCCCTGGCGCTGCAGTATGGCGTCCCGTTGTAATGGTGAGCTGACCATTACAACGGTAATGAGAAGGAACAAATTATCCGAAGGAAGCCAGAAAAAGCTGCGGCTCATCACTTCCGAATAGCCACTCAGCTTCGCATTAAATGTAACAGTCTGAACTTGACCTAGCGGACAGATTGAGCTGCTCTCGACTAGTCCGGCGACCAGTTCGCTCAAACGCCAACTTCAGTATGGCCGACAACCCACCCAAGTTTGCAGGCCCGAGTATAATGACCGGCCATGGAAACCCGCCGAGGCTTTCTTGAAAAATCAACCCGACTGACTGCCGGCGCACTTGCCGCCGGGGCCATTGCCGCATCCACCAGCGAGGCTCAAACTCAGCCACCTGCAACGCCTAAGAAGAAACTGCATATTTTGATGAGAAGCTCTTGGGGAACCGATGAGCCAACCCGCGCATCCTTCGTGTTTTCCCATGGCGTAGCGCTCTCCGAGGCTGGTCATGAGGTGCAGATATTTCTCACTCATGACGCTACGTACCTCATGCGCAAGGCGACGGTGGATGCAGTCAAGCCCATCGGATGGCCGCCCCTAAGCGAGACTATGGCGAAGATTGTAGAGAAGAAAATCCCGGTATTTTCTTGAGGGGCCTGTTCCCGGGCCCGTGGGGTCACGGAGGCAGACTTGAGCAGTTGGAATGCTCAGTGGGGGACGGTTCCAATCTATGTTTCATTGGTGGAATGGGCCGACCACGTCATCAGCGAATAAAAAGCCGTACACAATGTGGAAGCAGCAGCCGCTCTTTCCGAGCGGCTTTTTTACCACTGGGCCGCGCGGATTTACCTCACAATGTGTGGGCTATGTTCCGAGTATCATGGGCAAACCAGAAGTCAACTTCTCAATTGCCGACCAACCTGAAACAAGTCACTTCTGCGACCCAGGCGGCACCTCGACCGTTGTACCCAGGCCAGCATATAGATAGCGGTCGCCGAATGCCTTTCTAAGCGCAGTAAATGCAGGCTCGCCCGTGCAGTGGCCCGGTGCAACGTATTCCACTTTATAAGTGTCATGCAAGGCCGTCACGACTTTTTCAATTTCCGCATCACTTGTCACTACCAGGTGAAACCCTCCGGCAATCATGTGGATGCGCGGGTTGATGCTGGCCGCGGCAGCAACAATCCTGTCGACACCAGGGTGCGAACAGCCGACAACAATCACCGTGCCTTCTGGGGTATTGATGACCAGCGATAGCTCCCGCAATTCGAGTGTTCCCGGTTTGTCGGAAACCAGCGTGATGAGACGGATGCCGGGAGCAATCTCGGTTTCCTTGTCGACAAGCTGAAAGTTCGCAGAGGGCCAGGCTGAACCACCTCGAATGATTTCTGGCGGGTTGCCGTCATAGTAGCGCTGCTCCTGCGGAAGAGAAGGATCTTTGCGATAAAAGGTGCTCGGCAGGTCAACCCCGAATACGCCGAATACGCCAAAACCCTCCTTGGGCGCGTAGATCTTCACACCAGGGTTCACTCTCAACACATAGGACAAACCTCCCATGTGATCGCCGTGGCGGTGGGACATGACCACGAAGTCCAGCTTCGACAGATCAACGCGTTTTGCCTTTGCGTTCTGTTCAAGAATGTCCGGATTATTGCCACTATCAAACAGGATGCGCTTTCCGCCGTATTCAATGAAGGCAGCATAGCCCCAATCCTTCTGCATGGCAGGGTCTTTTCCAAACGCATCGTACAGAATGATAATTTGCGCCTTGTCTTGACCAGTTCGTAACGCTTCCGTTGCGGACAAGGGCACGTTGCATCCCGTGAACAATGCGAGTGCAGTTGAACAGGCAATTATCAAGGACCGGGTCGTCATAGGTTCCTCCACGCAGCGCCTGTATTGTAACCGTTCTCTATTCGTTGGTTATCTTCGGTCAACTCCGACTCCGCGTATGCTGCCTGCTCGGTCCCCGGACGCATGACGGGCAATCCTGAAGTTGAGATTTTCTCGGGTTATCTGACTGTCATGACCACGTCGGACGGCAGGACGCGCACGGGTCAAGTCTCGCCGATCACACATTTAAATGCGACATGTGCGACTCTTCCTCGTCACCAAGGAGGTGCACATGTCTTCAGCTGAACTCTCGAGTAACCGTTGGCTACCACAACTAAGCGAACATTTAAACCGGGAACGGTATTCCGCCAAGGCGGCGAAGCGCTACGTTGCCGTCGCCGATGCGTTCCTTAGATTCCTCAAATCACGGCGGGTCGCAGTTGAATCTGCCGAGACCAAACACATCGCACAGTACTTACAGCATGCCTTGCGGCTGTACCGGCGACAGCATGGACGGTCACCAAAATCATTCGATCCGTCAAAGCCGTTCTATTGGTGGCGACACTCACACACAACTGCAATCAAAATGCTTCTGCGACTCGTTCATGGGCAGCGAACACCAGCACCCAGGCCCAGGACCAGTGCCGAGTTTCTCGATCGCGAGGTGTGCCAGCAGTATGAGCAGTGGATGCATGGTGTTCGGGGTTTGGCACCTGAGACGATGCGCGGTCGATCTGCCGAAGGGCGCCGATTTTTGTGCTGGTTGGGAGAACGCGGCAATCGGCAACAGCTGGCGTGTATCACAACCAGGGACATCGACAAATACCAGATGCATCAACCATCGTCCCAGCGCCGGGTTACGTTGAAAAAACGGGCAACAGATCTACGATGTCTCCTGCGGTTTCTATACGCAACGGGCCGGATTCGTTGTGATCTCGCCGCATCTGTGGTCAGCCCGACAGTCTATGCTTACGAGAATATTCCCTCGTCACTCCGCGCTGAAGAAGTTGCGGCCGTTTTAAAGGCAGCCCGCAAAGATCATTCTCCCAGAGGACGCCGTGATTATGCCATCCTCATGCTGCTCGCCACTTACGGATTACGGGCAGGTGAAGTCACCTCGTTACGATTGTCGAATATCGATTGGCGAAACGAGCGCCTTCGAATTCGCCACTCAAAGACAGGCGGACATTTGGAATTGCCCCTGTTCCCACATGTTGGCAACGCCATTCTTGACTACTTACAAAAAGGACGTCCGAAGACGGAGGCGAGAGAAGTTTTCATCAGAACATGTGCGCCTTACCGGCATCTTCGAAACGGCTCAGTTTTACACCGGATCCTCCACAAACGTTTCGTAGCGGCCGGAGTTAGCCCACGGGGGAAAAGAGGCCCCCATGCTTTTCGACATGCAGTGGCTGTACGCATGCTTCGAGCGGCGGTACCCGCCAAAGAAATCGGTGATGTTCTGGGCCATCGGTCAGCAGCTTCCACAACACCCTATCTCAAGCTTGCGACCGAAGATCTCCGGCATGTGGCGCTGGAAATCCCAGCGGAGGTGCAAGCATGAAAGCATCTCTGCGCGGAAACGGAGAAGTCCCGAGCCTATTTGTACAACAGCTTCATCTTCCTTCCCCAACAACCGCTGAGGGTTATCGCAGCATGGTCAACGGGTTTTGGCGCTCAACGTTGAAAGAGACATCCCGCAAGCCTCTATCGGTCGAAGTGATGCGGAGGTGGCTGGTCAATCGTAGCGCATCAAGAAGTGATTGTTACGTGTACCGCTGTGCTTGTCTGGTGGATCGCTTTCTCGACTGGATGGTCGCCACTGGAGCTTGCTCCGCGAACCCATTTGCACTTTTGAGGAAGCAATATGCCCTGAAAAACACTCGCCCGATCGTGCGCGCTCTGTTGAGCGCAGATCCTAAGCAGGCCCTGAAAGAGTTACGCCCCCTGCCTCGCTTCGGGAGCTTTCTCGGGGCCACTATGCGTGACCACATTGCCCTCATGAGGGCGATGGGGCATCGCGACGACGAAGCGAGACTGCTTCGGTTTGATCGGTTTCTTCAGGGCCGCCCGGAGCTTTCCGGACAGCAGCTTAACACGCTAATAAGAGAATGGTCCCGGTCCGGTTCGAGACCGAGTCACATTTTAGAAGCTCAACAAGTCGGCCGAACATTGGCAAAGATACTGTGCCGCTTTGATCCGAGTGCAAAACTCTTTGTATCTGATCGACGTGCCGAACGGCTTGCTCACCGAGCATATCGGCGCCCCTACATATACACGGAAGATCAAATCCGGTGCGTGCTGAAGGCAGCCCGAGAGTTCCCATCGCCAAAAGCGCCGCTGCGTTCTCCCACTCTCTATACCATGCTGGTTTTGGCTTATTGCGCGGGGCTGCGACTCGGCGAACTCGTGCGATTAACCTTGGGTGACATAGACTTTCGGGATGACACGATAGAGATCCGCGGCACCAAGTTTTTTAAGTCTCGACGCGTCCCGTTGGCGCCTAGCGTCATTTCCGCACTTCGAGATTATCTGACTCTTCGCCAGAAAGCAGGGGCTCCAACTGATTCGTCATCTCCCCTGTTCTGGCATCGCCATGAAGCTGGTGGTTATGCTCGGGTCACCACGCATTGGCTTCTCGTACGGGTCCTGAGGAATGTCGGACTGAAGCAAGCGAACGGGTACCGAGGACCACGAGTTCATGATTTACGTCATACTTTCGTGGTTCACCGCATGCTGGCTTGGTATCGAGAAGGCATCAATCCTCAGCCGTACCTTCCTTATCTGGCTACGTACCTGGGACACAAGGACATCAACTCTACTCTCGTGTACCTGACCATCACGCAAGAGTTGCTGCAATACGCGGGAGAGAGGTATCGCAGGCTTGGTGCGATTGCGCTGGGCTGCGTGCCGGGAGGTGGGCGATGAAACTGCCGTCTCTGCACAGCTTGTTGCACTCCTTCTTTCATGGCTGGCTGGTCGAACAGCGCAGCGCCTCTCGGCATACGGTAATCTCATACCGCGACGCTTGGCGTTCGTTCCTTCGCTACGTAGCCGCAACCAAACACCGGCCAGTCGCCAAACTCCAACTGACGGATCTTACGGCGACGGACCTGCTGGCATTTCTGAGAGACTGCGAGGAGCAGCGCAAAATATCCATCGGAACTCGCAACTGTCGACTCGCAGCCATTCGGAGCTTCTTTGCATTCCTGTTAGATCGGGAACCGTTGGTTGCAGGTCAATGTGCAGAAGTGCTCCGCATCCCGATAAAACGTGCCCCACAGCGTGAACTCTGTTACCTGGATGAACATGAAGTCGCTGCCATCTTGGCGGAGCCAGATCGCTCCACACTCGAAGGCCAGCGCGACCACACCTTGCTTGCCTTCCTCTACAACACGGGTGCGCGCATTCAGGAGGCCTTGGACCTCCGTCCGGGTTCGCTTCGACTCGAGGCACCGGCACAAGTCCGTCTGGTAGGAAAAGGGCGGAAAGAACGGCTTTGCCCCTTATGGCCAGAAACTACGGCTCTGCTTCGCGCTTTCCTGGAGCGTACACCACGACAACCAGATCAGAGGATTTTCCTAAACCGTTACGGGGAACCGCTGGGTGCTGCCGGTGTACGCTTCAAGTTGGCTCAATACGTCGAGCGCGCACAGAAGAAGGTTGCATCTCTCGCTGCTAAGCGCGTTTCGCCGCATACCTTTCGGCATACGACGGCTGTGCATCTTGTTGCCGCCGGAGTTGACGTCACAATCATTCGGAGCTGGCTCGGCCATGCTCGCTTGGACACAACGAACCACTACGCGCGGGCCAGCATCGAGACGAAACGCAAGGCCCTCGAAAAAATAGCTGGTGCATGCCGGCTCGGCCAAGCGCCTCGTTGGAAACGCAAGGCTGACCTGATGGCATGGCTAGATTCGATGTAGATTCTGGCCTGACATAATCGTAAGCTGAGGGCGGTTCGAACCAGCAACAAATGCGGTTCAATCGCCCCTCCTTATTATTACGGCCTCCTTGCGATAACCGTTGCGGATCTTGTGCAACAAGTTCAGCCACACACGGTTTGAGCCAAGCGGGTGGTCGGGCAATCCAAAGATTGGCTACGCCAAGTCGGTCGCCGATTATTTATTCCGCTGGCTCGAACTGCGCTTCCTGAAAGGCGAGCAGGGACTTTTGTTTGAATTGCCGAAGCCAGCCCAACCAAACCGAGAGGTGACCAGCGTAGTAGAAGGCTTAGGTCAGGTCGTAGAGCTGGGAGACGCACCTCCGTGCCAATTCTGCTGCTCACTGATGGTGAGGAACGGCTCCTGCTATCGGTGTATGACCTGTGGCAGTACGAGCGGTTGCTCCTAGGTTAGCAATGTTTCCTGCGAGCGGCCGAGCTGGCCAGACCATTGGCTTCGGTGTTGTACTCGCGAGGAACGTGAGAGATCGAGAAATGGAGCGACCGGGCCAGTTTCCGGCAGATCCAATTCAGCGAATAGAGCCGCGGACTACGGCAACTGTATTCGCCATTCATCTGCCTCACCACCACCTCGGAGTCTGAAAACACGTGAAGCGAGGTGGCCTTAAGCCCCAGGGCACATTGCAGCGCTTCCAACAGAGCAATGTACTCGGCAACATTATTGTCCTGGTGTCCGATCCATTTGGCGATCCTGATTGTGCCGTCGGCGGGGCCGTCAATTACCACTCCAATACCAGATGAGCCTGGATTCCCGAGAGAGCCGCCATCGATGTAAGCCACGAGGTTCGGCATTGTGTGGTGATCTGGTACCCACCATGCCTGACGTATCATCCCGCGTCAAGATGCTTGCCTGATTCCTGCGCACACTCCTTGCAGTCGCCTGCGCTTTCGAGCACCTGTGGATGTTCCTGTGTAAAAAGGGAAAGAATTTAATCTCCCATTCATTAAGCGACAACGATTCAATAGGTTGAGTTTCTGGTTTCCGGTCGATCGCAGCAGTCCGATTGCACTGAAAACGGGCGTTGACAATCTTCGAGCAACTCTCTAAGTTTGCCTCCGTCGACGGCTGAAAGGGTTGGCTTAAATAAAATTTTGCCGGTCCGAAGTAAGCTGAGTGATCAGCTCGACGGGGCAACCCGAAGAGCAGCCAGACCTGAAAAAACCGACGGCTCTGCGAGGAGAAGTTGGGGTTTGGGACCGCGAAAGCGGTGATCGCATCAAAAGGCTGTGACGGTGCATGCATCCACGCTGTTGGCTCCCTCGCAGGAGCTGGTGGCTAGAGCATAACCGATGTCACAGCCTTTATATTTTTCCGACATTCTTTACTGCCACACGCCTGGTCTCCAAGAAAAAGCATTCTCCCCGTCCGCTCCTTTCCATCAGGAATTGTGAAACACCATTTCACAAGGTGATCCAGCAGGAGCGCCGCAATCGCCCGCCTCATTCTTTATGGGACTCTGAAACGCCCGACCTTGTCCTGCGATTGAGGGCCATCCCCACTGTCAGGTGGGGATGTGACACAGCGCACCGTCCATGGGCCTTTGCACGGTTCTGCACGTGAAGTGGTTACCGGGCCGCTTTGTACAATACAGGAGACATGGCGGTCAGGATCGAGATGCAGAATACGGGCGACCCCCGAGCTCGCGGGGAGATTGTAGCTATCATTGAACACGTTCTGAGTGACAGGCCGGGAGAGTGGCGGGTGTCAATTGTCGGGTCTCACGCAAATGACAACTGGGAAATGAAAGTGGAAGGACCAGCGGGCTTCGAGCGCTCGTACACTTTGGTTGGCGGCGCGGGGCAGCACCAGCCTGTGGCGATAGGAAACTTGGTCGTTAAGCTGCTACCGGCGAGGAAGCCATGATCTGCCATTTCGGTTTGCATTCCTCTCCAAACCCATGCTGACATCGGGACCATGTCAGGAATAAGCTAAGTTCATTTTCAAGAGCTGGAACCGGAGATGGGGAAGATTTCGAATTCGAGCCGTCGTCTCGACGAGCACATTTCACGAGCGTTAAACAAGATCAGGAAACCGAGCACGGCGGAAGAAATCACTGAGTTGCTCAATCGTAACCTGGAGCCCGAGGAGCGGCCCTTCCAGACAAAAGAAGTCGCAGACTGGTTGCGGAACACCGGGGATACGGTGTTGACACTCTATTGGTCAAGGACTCGTCCCCGCAGGTAGCTCTTGCGGCGGTGTTACGGGACCGATGGCGCCCACGGCAGCAAACTGCCATGAGCCAGCACAGGCTATGTGATTAGAGAACAAGATCAAGCAGATTGCAGGGTCAAAGTGGTGCCTGGCGAAACCCAACGGAACTTGAGATTCGGAGGGGGTATGGGTACGTGTTCATCGCGTACCCATTTGAATATCGTGGAAGTGGCTGTCCAACCTCATCGGCCACAAACCTCGACCCTCACCCTGGCCAATTTTCTCTTGCCTGCGAGCAAGCCGTTTACGCGAGTGCCACTGCCCGATGATCCGTTACAGACTTCTGGCTGGAGATCGGGGGGCGCGCCAGCGTGGCCACGGCACAGGGCAGAATCTCCAGGAAGCGGTCGACCTCCTGCTGGGTGTTGAACCGGCCCATGCTGAGGCGCAGCAAACCGCGAGCGCGCTCGGTATCGTATCCCATGGCGAGCAGTACACCCGAGGGATCCCCGGCATGGTGGGCGCTACAGGCGCTGCCTGCCGAGACGGCCACGCCGGCAGCATCCAAGGCGGCCAGAAGTTTGCCGACTTCCTTCTCCTGGCCGCGGAATCCAAAACTCAAGTGACCCGGCAAGCGATGAACCGGATGCCCGAACATATAAGCATGCGGCAAAGTTCGGCTGAGTTCTCTGGCGATGCGATCGCGAAAGCTTGCCAGGCGCGCTGCCTGTTCGGCTAACTCTTCCCGCGCTATAGCCGCTGCCGCGCCCAAGCCGACAATGCCAGCAACGTTTTCCGTGGCCGAACGCAGGCCGCGCTCCTGCCCGCCTCCGAAGATGATAGGAGACAAACATAGGCCCTTGCGAACGTAGAGAGCGCCGATGCCTTTCGGCCCATGCAGTTTGTGCGCCGACAGAGAGAGCAGATCGACGTGCAGGCGATTCACGTCGAGTGGAATCTTCCCCGCGGCCTGCACCGCGTCCGTATGAAACAGCACGCCGTGCAGTTTGGTGAGATGGGCAAGTTCCTCGATCGGCTGGAGCGTCCCCACCACGTTATTCGCAGCCATGATCGAGACAAGGGTTACGTCAGACTGCAAAGCGCGCAGGAGACTCTCGGGACCGACAAGCCCATCAAGATCGACGGGAAGGTGAGTGATTTTCGTTCCGGATTCGGCGAGGAAACGGCAGGTTTCCAAGATCGCAGGGTGCTCGATGGAACTGGTCACCACATGGCCCGGCTTGCCGCTTGCCCGCACCGCGCCGGTGAGAGCCAGGTTTGTCGGCCTCGGTTCCGCTGGCGGTGAAAATGATTTCATCCGGCTTGGCGCCGATCAGTGACGCCACTTGCGCGCGCGCAGTCTCGACGGCTTCGCAGGCGACGCGGCCCTCGTGATGCAGGCTCGATGGATTTCCGAACGCGCCGCCAAGAAACGGCCCCATGGCCGCGAGCACCCGAGGATCGAGCGGGGTGGTGGCGGAATGGTCAAAGTAAATTCGCGAATTCATTTGTGCTTCTCCAGCCTGGCTGCGCTGGGCCCTGCGCGCCCTAAAAACACGAATGCCTCATCCGGGTTCAAGGGGACGAGGCAAGTGCTCACCGAGATCTCATGTCCCCCGCAAACCGGGCGGGAATTGGCACCAGATGATCAGGCTGTTTCCTGATCCGGTTGTCGTGGCTTCTGCGGGCCCGTTACCCTCAGCCACTCTGCATGAGACTGCGGCTTTGTTCAGGCACGAATGCCTGGACACATTCACGATAGGGACGGGAGGCGGCGGTGTCAAGAAATAATAATGTGGCAACAGGAAGATCGGCGAGCGGCGCTGGCAGTCACAAACGCTATGGCAATTTCACATCTTAGATGACAGAACGACGGCGTGCAGCACTGCGATGTAATGGCAGAAGCTTCCAGCCATCACGAACCCATGCCAAATGGCGTGGTTGTATGGAACCTTTCGGGAGGCGTAGAACACCACACCGACTGTGTACATGACGCCTCCAGCGATCAGCCATCGAAGTCCAACGGATGAAACATGTGCCAGGAGTGGTTTGGCAGCCACCACTACGAGCCAGCCCATCACCAGGTAGAGCACTGTAGAAAGAACCTTAAAATGATCCACAAACCAGAACTTGAAGACGATCCCCGCCATTGCACACCCCCACACGATTCCGAGGAGCGACCATCCCCATCCGCCACGCAAATTGACGAGCAGAAATGGGGTGTAGGTTCCGGCAATCAGCAGATAAATCGCCGAGTGGTCCAAGATTCTGAGCGCATGCGTGAGGCGTGGCGAGGGGATACCGTGGTACAGCGTTGAGGCCAAATAAAGGCAAATGAGGGTGCTGCCGTAAATTGCGCAGCCTACCACATGCCATGCCGTCCCATGCCTGATCGCCATGGCAAGCAAAACCACGAAGCCCGCAACACTCAGGGCCAGGCCGACTCCGTGGGTGGTGCTGTTCACGATTTCTTCGAGAGAGAGCCGGCGGGATGATTGCTCCACTTTCACCTCCTGGTCCATTGTTTCTCTCGATCGCTGACTTAGCAAGCATAATGCAGGCGATGGAGGGCAGTGGTCGCGGCATGGCACACCAGGGCCACACTCGGACGCCATATAATTTGCTATGGCCGATCGCATTGCATGCTCGCACGTCACGCGTCCGAAACGCGGGATTGTCCTAACCGCGGCAAAATGTAAACAGCGGTTTGCCGGGAATCCGCACACACGATCTTCGGGCCGACTCCATCGAGAATGACTTGATGTCGCCCACCGCTCTCTGAAGTGCCCAGCCGCCAGCGCCTCCAAAACTATAGCCGTCGAAGTTTATCGAGTATGGCCCAACGTGATGCCTTGCTGCACGGCGGTGCCATTCACACCGAACACTGCCCCACACATCCGGGCCATTCCCCACTCTCTCCGTCCGATGCACACTGAGACACGAGAAACAGAACATTAAGGCACCTGCCTTCCGCGCAAATGGAAAAGACGGGCTCGTTGCCGAACACGCTGGGATGCTTAGGGTGAAACGGTCTTGCTTCAATCGGCACGATAAAATGTGGGTGAAAAAGCCATGTGGATGAGATCATGCGCCATATGCAATGCGCTTCTAAAAAAGCCGCGTTTGTGGGATTCGGTTCGTTGCCAATGCGGGTGGGAGTGGCAGAGTGCCGGGGAGAATCGCGGTAAACTTATCGTGTTCCCCGCGCCAACAAAAAAGTCTGCCTGATAAGTAAGCATAGCTCCCGGCCTGAACGAGGAACTAGCCAAGCATCGGTGAGTGACCGAGTAATCAAGCCTCACCCATACTAAAGTCCCAGCAAAGCTCTCACGATGCTGAGCCACTCCGCATCAAGTGGTTCTTGGCAAACAGGCTTGCCAGCCCGAGCATACCAATAAGCTGCGTTGTCCTGATCGCCCTCCTTGCGATGCAGGTAGGCGTGCACCCAAGAACCCTCGGGGCCTTCGTCCCTCTGAGCTGATTCGTGAGCTCGCGTCCAGTCACCTTTGGCATCCCACCACAGGCCGATGAGCGCGAGCGTGAGTTCCGCCGGCGGCTTGGAAGCGGTGAGCGATTGACGAAAATCGTCCACGGTCATGTTGCGTACTCCGTCATGAATGACGGATGCCATGATACGCTCCACTCACTGCACGGCGGCATCAACTATGGATTGGTTGTTGGGCGTCTTGATGTCCTCAGCTAACCGCAAGACTAACGACAAATTATTCCATCCTATACAATGAGGCTCGCTGTCAATCTTGAGGGGGTAACAATGGCAAACTTGACCAGCGCGCTTCAGGAGCTTCGACAAGAGCGTAAGCAGGCGCAGGCACATGTGGAGAAGTTGGATCAAGCAATGTCATTGATCGAGTCATTAAACGGTTCAGGCACATCTCAGAAAGCAAGCCGACCGACGAGAATTATATCGGCAGCCTCACGCCGGAAAATGGCACAGGCACAAAAGGCGAGATGGGCGAATGTTCGGAAGGAATCGCAGCCAGTGAAGGCAGCAAAAACAACGGCCTCGGCTCCTGGGAAGCACACTATGTCAGCGTCAGCCCGCAGGAAAATCGCCGCGGCACAGCGGGCGAGGTGGGCGAAGGTGAAGGCGGGGCAGAAGAAGGCTGCTTAGAGCCACCGAGTATGCTGAACGACCCCAAAAACGGCAGTCGGCGGTTGTGCGCCAATTCGAAATCCGAGGGCTACGAAACGGGCATCCCGCTTGTTGCAAACAGCGTCTGCAACGATGACTACGATGACCACAACGATACCTCCACGGGGGATCTGAAATGGTTGTCTAAGATCTAAGTCGCGCAATAGCCTTGCCTGTTGCTGGACTCACAGCCGATCAGTCACCCACCTCCCGAAGCAGCAAACAACTTCGCGGTCATTATGAAGTGTGCTGAAGGTGTGTTGCCGCGGGGAGCGCAAAACATCCGTCGTCCAGTAAATCTAGCAAGGCCGAACGTGGCGAACCCTGGATCCGAAGCTCCTATTTAAGTTCGTGCAAATACGACGAAGCCGTTGGCGGGGATAACGATATTCGCTGAGGCTGGGAAGCCATGCAGCGGCGGGCCCGATGCATTGATACCTCCACCGTTGCCGGCCACGATTGGGTTCACCCAATAGTCATAGACGTCGCTGTTAAATACTTCACGCCAGGCACCGGCGAAGGGAAACCCGATGCCGTAGTTGTACCAGGTATCTTCGGCGGGCGTCGCAACCACAATCACGTCCTGTCCGCTGCCCTCCAACCAGCGGTGAAATCCAATCACACGGTTGTGGTCGTGAACGTGAAACGGATTGACGTTGTCTCCGCGCAATGCAGGGTAATTCCACCGAAGCCGGATCAAATCCTGCGTAAACCGCAAGTGATTCGCCCTGGCTGGATCCATTGCCGGATTCAATCCAGCCCACCAGATCAGATTCGACGAAGTGGGATCCCAGCTCCATTGCTTGTCCTCCAGAAACTCTTGACCCATGAAAAGCTGCGGAATTCCCGGAGCGGTGAGCAATAAACCAGTTGCGAATCGCGACCGGCTGCGCGCGAACCATGATTCGTGGTTCGATCCGTCCGCAAGGGCAGGGATGCGCAGGTCCGTGCCCACTTTCACTATGTCGTGATTCTCAACGCAAGGCACCGCCTGCCAACCGTAAGGGAATCCCTGCGGATAAAGATTACCCGCGATCGCACCGAAATTGATGAAGGCACCCTGCCCCAACGAAGCCGCCTGCACCGCACCGCGGACGCCGCTGCGCAATCCATCATGCTGCACAACGTCGAAGCCTGCGCCGCCATTGGCTGCAGGTGTGGACCCCATTATGGCAGTCGCCCGATGTACACCCACAGTATCCGTTCGGTTCTCTTCTTCGGCTGGAAGGACCGAAAGGATGGAAGTTTGACGATTGGAGAGAGGAAGCCATGTGCTGTGCCTTACCAGTGGGCGTTACTTTCAGTTGTTGGATTGGCCTGCTTCCACCGATTGGGCAAAGCATAGAACGGCGCGTGCAAACTCACACGCAGGTGGGAACCGCAATTTACCCGAGCTGTGGGAACTGACGTTTCGGGTTTCTTTGTAATCTTGCCTGGCGCTTTCAGCAGGAGAACACACTGCGCGATTGAGCGAACTTAGCAGCATAGAACTTACTGGGACCCCAAGTGATTTTCGGCGGGCACATTTCTGCGCCAATTTGCATCTGTGAGACAGCAATCGGTGCTTCTCTCAGGTTTGATATACAATTGCGTTACCGCGCTGAACGATAAATGAAGAAGAGGGCCGGGCTTCTAGAGATCGCAAAATTGGCGAATGTGTCATTGGGCACCGTCGATCGGGCGATGCACAATCGTGGACGGATAGACGAAGACACTCGCCAGCGGATTCTGACTGTCGCCAAGCAACTTGGATACAAGCCGAACCTTGCTGCGAGCGCACTGTCCCGAGGCCCCAATTCTATCTCCGTAGCAGTCTGCGTTCCCCGCAGTTCAAGGCCACCGCGAAGCTAGGTGAGTTCCTTGAGGCTCGATTCTCACAGTCGTTCTAGCTGTTTGTGGCGGTACCGGCTGGGCCGCCGCTTTTCGTTTCTCCCCTTTTACTGGCAATCGTTCCGTGGAAGCCGACGGTGTCCGCCGCCTGGCTAGTCTTCCAAGAAGCCCGTTTCGGTTCGATACCCAGGGCCTCGTCTGACGGAGCGGAGAATCGCGAAGCCCAACGGAAGCCGTAGACCGACAAGGTTGTCCGGAATGGTCCCTAATCCAGATCTCTAGTTGCGATATCGGTCGTTATTGTTCGGACCCCTACACGGGGTTGTACAGGTCGAGTCGGAGCAGCCATCTTGAGAGGGTTAGCCTGCAGCAGGGCTAAAATTGAGTAGCGAGCGGGCATCTCTTCCCATTATGCCCCACTACGTCATGTTCCTTTAAGAGCCCGATAGTGAATCGCTCGGTGCGAACAACGGCCCCTCTTTCCTCATTCGTAAGATCGATACGAGTTGCCAGCGTGCGAACGTCAGACAAATGCTGTTCGATTTCGTCCCTTGTCTGGCATTGCATTTCGGTATCCTTTGTGAACTCCGTGCTTGTTCGGAAACAAGCGACTCGACCTCTGGTTGTCCTGCCTCAGTTGGAAATGGAGAAAGCGTTCGTCCGTTAAGATAGCGGAGCGAACGTATGAGGAAGGAACGGAAGCATTTCACCCCGGAAGAAAGAGTAGCCATCCTGAGGCGGCATCTTGTGGACAAAGTACCCGTCTCGGAGCTGTGTGAAGAACTGGGCCTGCGGCCAACGGTGTTCTATCGCTGGCAAAAGGAACTGTTCGAGAACGGAGCCGCCGCTTTTCAGTCTCAAGAGCGTCCCCACCGCCAAGTGGAAGAGAAGCAGAAACGGATCGAGTTCTTGGAGAAGAAGGTGCAGACCAAGTGTCCTGCCTCAGCTGGAAATGGAGAAAGCGTTCGTCCGTTAAGATAACGGAGCGAACGTATGAGGAAGGAACGGAAGCATTTCACCCCGGAAGAAAAAGTAGCCATCTTGAGGCGGCATCTCGTGAACAAGGTGCCAGTCTCGGAGCTGTGTGAAGAACTGGGCCTGCGCCCAACGGTGTTCTACCGCTGGCAGAAGGAACTGTTCGAGAACGGAGCCGCCGCTTTTCAGTCTCAAGAGCGTCCCCACCGCCAAGTGGAGGAAAAGCAGAAACGGATCGAGTTTTTGGAGAAGAAGGTGCAGACCAAGGACGAGGTACTGGCTGAGCTGATGGCTGAGCACATCGCACTAAAAAAAAGTCTTGGGGAACTCTAACCGGTGTCTGGGTGCCGCATGATGTGCGGGATCTAGTCGTGGATTTCGTCCGACGCTGGTCGAAGAAGGCCGAGATCGGCGTCGGACGGTTTATCCCGTGGCTGGGCGTGACTGCCAGCAAGTTTTACGACTGGCGGCAGCGTTATGGCTGCGTCAACGAGCACAACGGTTGGGTTCCCCGTGATTTCTGGCTGGAGCCGTGGGAGAAACAAGCGATCATCGAGTTCCATCTGCAGAATCCGCTGGAAGGTTATCGGCGGCTGACGTTCATGATGCTCGACGCTGACGTTGTGGCAGTTAGTCCGGCGAGCGTTTGGCGAGTGTTGAAGCAAGCTGGATTATTATCTCGGTGGAAGAGCAAGCCATCGCGCAAGGGAAACGGTTTCGAGCAGCCGCTGCAACCACATCAGCACTGGCATATCGACGTTTCTTACATCAATCTCTGCGGCACCTTCTATTACTTGTGCAGCGTTCTGGATGGGTTCAGTCGCTTCCTCGTGCATTGGGATTTGCGCGAGTCGATGCGGGAAGCGGATGTCGAAGTAATTCTCGAACGCGCCAAGGAAAAGCACCCGGAAGCGAGGCCACGCATCATCTCGGACAATGGGCCGCAGTTCATCGCACGCGATTTCAAGGAGTTCATTCGCATCTCGGGCATGACTCACGTCCGAACCTCGCCTAGCTACCCGCAGTCAAACGGAAAACTGGAACGCTGGCACAAATCTCTGAAAAGCGAATGCATTCGACCGGGGACGCCGCTGTCACTGGAAGACGCAAAACGCTTGATCCAACAGTATGTGGATCGTTATAACCATGTCCGGTTGCACAGCGCCGTCGGTTACGTGACGCCGAGCGACATGCTTGCGGGGCGACAGGCGGAGATACACGCAGAACGCGATCGCAAGCTGGAAGCCGCCAGACAGCAACGCCAGAGTCGCCGCCAGCAAGCCGCGTGAAGAGTGAAGCGGCCAGGCGATGGACAGCCCAAGGAAAGCCATTTTGACCCACAGTCGATGAGTGATATGGGATTTTTTCGCCGACCACGACGAACGGAGGTAGGATAAGTTCAGTTCATGAGCACTGATCAACGGCGAGAACTGGTTGACATCATCGACTGGACAACGATCATAGGCGTCCTCTCAGTTTTGCCCTGCGCATATTTCTGGGGCTGCGGCGCGGCCCTTGAGCTGTTCCACGTTTGGTGTAAAGGAAATACGGCTTTGGTAATGCTCGGTGTTCTCTTGGCCGTCCCTCTCTCCGGGGTTGCTGGCACCTACGGTTCACGCGCTTGGTATGTCGTTACGGCGGCTTCAGTTGGTACTTTGCTGTTCTTCGTTCTCAGGCTTCACTGATTAACATTCCCGCCCTCTCGCTTTTATCACTGTGTGTAGAGTTGGTTGCCAAAAGAGACTACCCTCACGATTCGGGTCTGGCCCGGTCTGGGTTTGGCGTGATTCACGGGCCAACTGGGTGTTGAGAAACGGCAGGTCGTTGCGGAGCTACAATGATCTTGCCGGGCGAAACGGAGGCGGGCACTGCGGGGACGCAACCACGCCGAGGGATAACCCGGTGGGCTCATCGAGACGATGAACAGGGGCGTGAGGACTCGTCCTTGCGCCGCCAACCTCCATCGGATCGAAAGACCCCCATGCCTTGAAAATCCCCGCCCCGCAGGGGCGGAATCTACACTAACGGAGAACGTCGCTTCTCCATTTCAGGCTGAACCAAGACATTGTCCAGTAAGAACGCCCACCGAGTCGGGAGCCATCCACAAACCGGTGGGCGCCTTCTCTCTCTCTCTCTCTCTCTCTCTCTCTCTCTCTCTCTCTTAAACGACGGGGGAGAGCTGGAGAGAGAATCCTTCCACGTTATTGCAAGCACACAAGTCCTTGGCCGGCTGTGGCACGTTACTTTTGCAAGATCAAGAAAATCTGACGCTGCAAGTGTCTGTGCGACCTTCGCGGTCAATTCTCAACACCACACTCCTCTTCACTGACTTTCAGGGGCGATACTCACGTGAGTCGCCGAGTACTTTGTTTAGGCTTTCGTTTGTTTTTCGCATCTTGCCACCGCTGCCGTTATCCTGTTGACTCTTCTCACCTGTTGATAATTTCTTTGCCTCTTCCGGAAACATCATTTCCAGGATGTCTTTCACCCCCTGATCACCTCGGCTGGCATGATCGATGAGTTTGAGCTTCGCTTCCTCTGCCGTCAGTTTCGTGACCGTTGGTTTCTCGTAAGGCTTGCGACGTTTTTCCTTTTCCGGACTAATTGGATTTCCCATGAATTCATCGTCGCATCTTCCGAAATAGCTTAGTATGTTTCGTGCATTTCTGTTCTGATTTTGTAAAAAGCTAGCTGGCGGCTTTATTGCAGAAATGTTGTCTCATGCTACAAATGTCTCAGGAGGAAGTTTCACTCTTTGGGGAGCAAGACGGATGACGACGCCATTAAGAACGAGCGCTCGGTATTCGACGATACTGGAAATCAACCGAGCAGCAATCACGGAACCCGGCCTGAAAGAATTTTTCCAGGAGACCTGCGGGGCCGTGAAGAAGGTAATTCCTTATGACCGAATGGCCTTGAGCCTGTATGCACCTGAACACAGGGCCCTGAAGTTGATCGCCGCCGATGGGCAAGGCGCTGACAGCTTTTATCAGCTGGGTCTAATACTGGACTGCAAAGGAAGCCATCATGGGTGGGTGTTTCAGCACCAGAAACCGATCGTGCGGCGGGACCTGCAAGGAGAGGTTGAGTTTGAGTTCGAACAACCTAATGTGAAAGAGGGGATTAGATCATATTGCGCGGTTCCGTTGATTGCCCGAGGGGAAAGCGTTGGCGTGGTCATCGTGCTCAGTTCGCAGCGCAACAGCTACTCCGGTGCACATGCCGAGTTCCTTCGAGAAGTCTCGGATCCGTTGGTCTTGGCTGTCAAATCCCTGATGCCAACCTGCCCCAAACACTCACGTACAAAACTCATCTGTCCCGGATGCATTGCGTCTGGCGGAGGACAGGCGACTGCGGCTAAGTACAAAGCGTGCTTGTCGGACTGGGGCAGGCAGGGCGGCAGAGGAAGAAAAAAGCCGGCGGGTGGCTCTGGAGGGGCGTTTTGAGATAAAAATATGCGGTGGCCAAAGAGACGTACTGCCCGGTGCACCCTCTCACGAGAATGATCTGCCCTCGATGCATCGGCAAGAAGGGCGGAAAGGCTACAACCCACAAGTACAAGAAAAGGCTCTCGCAATGGGGTAAGAAGGGCGGGCGTCCCAAGAAGTGATCAGTGGCCGCCGCAGGATGGTCATTGATTCCGTCGGGACACACGAAGTGAGGCCAAACGCACTCGACCAACAGATCGTGCGAAAGGCGGCGGCCATTCTTTCGACGGAAGCGGCATGGAACCGCGCTGACAACCGCGAATGCCCGACCAGCGCGACGACGTGGAGCATTTATTGCGCGCTGGAGAAAGCCACGTTCGATGTCACTGGTGGATTTCATCATCGACGCCCCGCCTTGGAAGTCGTGCGCGAGATCGTCGACGAACGCGCCGCGACGCGCAACTACCATCACCGCCTCATGGACTACAACAATGATCCTACGACACACGTTGATGATGTCCAGAGTCTCTTCAAAGAAGCGCTGAATCGAATCAAGAAGCCATAAATCCATCTTGCAACAGTTACTCAGAGGTGCAACAGGTGAAGAGCGTGATCAATGCCATTTACAACTAGCTTATGACGTCAGTTGACGAAAACAGGCCGTTTCACTCAAAACTCAAAACCCCCGTGTGGCGGCACGATGAGTGAAATCGGGATGTTACGACAGTTGATCCAACTCTTGACGAGAATACCATTGCTTCCATTGCTCCCAGCGTGCTTTCAATTCGGGTAACACAGCAACCAGATTCTTGCGAGCATTTGCGCGGTTGACCATAGGATACTGGAACGAGACTGCCCAAACACCCCACCTGTCTCGCTCGAAAGGTCGCACTTCCTCGATGTACTCTGTCGGGGAGACTTCCCACACAAGCCCGGCGCGACTGCCATCAGGTGCAACGACGAAGGCATCGCCAGCGTCACACGGCTCTGCTTCAAAGTCCGTGATCGCACCGAAAGTAAATCCTTCGGCGTTCACATCCTCGAGAACAACAAAGCCGTGGTACACGGGTGCTCCCTTCGGAGGGGCGACAAAGGCGGGTTCCGTTGGAGAGGCACTAATCGCGTTCGGGTCGATGGCGACAGGCTTGCCTTTTGGTTCTTCATCCTTCGACATGGCCGAAATCATACTCTCTGTGGGGAAAACGCATGATGAGTGCTATGGGGATTTTTCGCCAATCACCCTCCAAGAACCCGACAGACAGTGCCGGACTTGGCACTCTCTAGTATCATGCAGATCACAAATCTGTTGTGTGATTTCGATTTGTCTGGTTCGGGGGGAGGCAAGAATGGCCACGCAGTTCTGTGAAAAATGCAAGCAGTCCCATCCCGGTCGGGTCTGCGATTACAACGATGAAGGGGAGTGCGCCGAAACGGTCGATGTCGATGAGATCAAGAAATCATCTGCGGACGTGCCACCTGACCCGAAACCCCAACCGAAAACTGAATGAGCGTAATCGGGATGTTACGCCAGTTAACGAGATTGCCTACCAGTTTGGAGACCAGATGACTTCCGGTCCTTGCCGACAATTCACCCAGAACCCCGTCTTTCACTTCCCACAAAACCGTTTCTGGAACGTGGTCTCCAGATTAACTTCCGCCGGTGACCGTTAATGCGGGCACGGACAATTCGTTTGAGTTTGCATTCATGATTGCCATGGCGAGAGACGAACTTCAAATACGCTGGTCAATGAATGGAAATGCAGTTCCGGGTCAGCGTGTGAGTTCCACAAACCAGGCCTGGACGCGAGGCACGCCGTGGTAGACGACTTCCTCGTGGTCATAGGGGCCGAGTGGAACGAGTTCTACATTCCCTCCTAGCGCGCGCATCGCTTCGGCAGCTCGCTTAGGATCAATGGGTGGTACGTCGAGGTCTCGCTCTCCGTAGTACCGTCGAGCGTGTCGAGTTTCTCAAGAGCTATTCGGTGATTAGGTTGCGCATGATGGTGCTGCTTGCGCGGTTGCCTGAGCACCTGCCCGTCGAAAATGGTGTGGACCTTTACCGGGTGAGCTACTGGACGGAAAATCTCGGCCATCCGGAGCTTGCCTCGGGTCTGTATGCAAGTCCGCGCGGGGTAGCGCCGCGCGCTACGGTGACTTGGCTGAACGGAACGAATCCGACCCGGTCGGAGGCCCCGTCTTCGGCGAATCTGACGGGCGTATTAGTCTCTGCCGCCTATGCGGGCAGTGGATTCCTACTGCTTGCCCCGGATTACATCGGGCTTGGCGTGTCGCAGACCTATCATCCTTACCTGAACGCGACGGCCACGGCCAACGCCAGTGTCGATTTTATTCGCGCGGCGCGCGCGGTGAGCTCGGGCCTCGGAGTTCCTTGGCAGTCCCGCATGCTATTGGTCGGTTACTCGCAAGGTGGCTTCTCGACGGCGGTGGTACAGAGGGCCCTGGAGGCAACGCCTGAGCCAGGTGTCGACGTGCGCGCCGCCGCAGCCCTAGCGCCTCCTCTCAACCTTTCGGAAGTGAGCGTGCCGTTCGCGTTCGAAGGCAAGTCCACTGCGGACAGCTTATATCTTGCGTATCTCGCAAACTCGTATGCGCTGGTCTACAGACAACCACTCGATACGTTATTGAACGATCAGTTTGCCCGCAGAGTTCCGACTTTATTTGACGGTACACACTCGGCCGATGAAATCACCGCCCAACTGCCCCGGAACCCACGCGACATGTTTAGGCCCGAAGCTGTGGCGGCTTTTGCTAACGGACAGTCTTCCTGGTTTCGCCAGGCATTGCACGAGAACGAAGCGTTTCAATGGGCGCCCAAGGCCCCACTGCGTCTGTAAGGAGAGTTTCTGGAGTCCCGGTTCTCACAGTCGTTCTAGAACTGTGGCGGTACCGGCCGGGCCGCCGATTCTAATACTCTGTCTGACCGCGAGTTGAGAGCGTCATTTAACGCTAGCGGCATTTCAAGCGGCGATGGTCACCGAATCCCGCACTCGTTTCCTGGAATCTATGGAGTACTCCAGTTCATTCGATAACATGCACCGGGTGAAACTCCGGAGAGCTGACTTCAAGCAGTCGATACGCCTCGTCCATCGTACGTACCACCCGTAATTCGGGCCGAGTATCTTCGGTCAGTATCTGAAACATGCGCGCCAGTCCATAAATAAACTCCCTCGGAATCACTAGGACTCGCATGCAGCCGGCGGGAAATGCGGGAGGGAAAGCGGCTACCTGCCGAATCGCGGCGCTGGAGACTTCAAAATCGGTGACGTTCGAGAAATCGAGGATGCCGCGGCAGGGCGGGCGGGAGGCCATATACTTGGCTGCTCTTGCGTAGAAATCGAGCAGAATCGCGCCGGTTATTCGGCCATCCAGCGTTCCCCGCAAGATGCTGTTCTTCGCGTCGAACTCCACGACTAGAGCCATAAAGCACCTGGCTGCGGAAGTTTATCGGCCATACGCCTTGCCGAAATTCTGCAATTGAACCACTGGGAGCCAAGCGGACCATAAGTCCGGCTTCGCAGTGACTCAGCTGACTGTCCTTGGACCTTTGATCCGCCTGTTCTTTGTTTCAAATCACCGTAGCAAAAGGACAAGGCTTGCCGTTGTGTCCCGATGCGCTGTGTTTTTTCAGCAGAGCAATTGCAAACTGCTCTGCGCGAGCAACTGCTCTTCCTTCTTCTGAAGTCAGATTGGCACGAGCAGCAAGAATGCGGATGTCGGAGAGATGCTGCTCCAGTTCGTCTTTGTCTTTACATTCCATGGCCCTAGTTCTCGTTCTTCAATGGTCTAAAGAATTGTTTGCAATTCCTACACTGACATTCAAAACTGGGTTTGTTTTGCATGACGGTATGAGAGCATATTTCGCACATGAACCATCGGCCTTCAAACCGTGGTTTCATCGGTCTGAAATTGCCGTCCTGAACACAATACGGACACCGCATGACTTCCGCCATAGAGCGGCTCCTGTGATCCTTGGTTGTTAATGACAAAAAAATAGGACCTGAGAGGTGTCGAGTTCTCTCAGGCCCAGTGACGCGAAGTTGAGTAGTGACTGCACGTAGCATTCTATTGAATCGCGGCCCTAACACAAACAACGAGTTCCTAAAATTACCCAAACATTTACATAGCCGTCATAGCGGCTCGTTCTCCCAGAAGCAACAAAAGTTTGACATTTTCGGCGAAGGGCCGTTTCGGTATTTTCAGTGTTGTTACGAATTCCGAAAAAGGCAGCCGCTGGCTGGCCCTCCTGACGCGGTGTTTACCGTATTGTTCAATTTTCCTGTCACGTTCATGCGGACTCCAGGTGATCCCGAGAGAGGTGACCGACCCTAACGATTAGAAGCGGGCCCAAGGTTGGAAACGCGCAAACCATCTACGAGAGCGAAATGGCGTTCTTCCACGAGTGCACGCAGTGGTGTGCGCGCATAGTGCTTGACAGCGCCGACATTGTTAGAGATGGGGATTTTACGCTACGATCCAAAGCTACGGCGTTACCGTGAGCGTTGAGGTCGCGGTCTTGCTCAGGGGATCGAATGTGGCAAACTGCGTGGCTGCGAAGGTGACGTGGAAGGTTCCCGGTGTGAGGGGTGCGTAGTAGGTCGCCGAACTCGGAAACTGGGTGACCGAACCAAATATCACGAACCCAAACTGACAGCGTGACATGAGCGGCGGTTGCAGATAGCCACAGTCGTCACTGCCGCCGGCATCGCGTGCCTCCTGAACCCACCACTCGATAATTGGTGTCTCGGTGAATCCGGTGGCATTCCCGTTCAATACGACCGTTTCACCCACAGCGACGGTTGCTTGCGCAGGCGTGACCGTCACTGTCACCTCGCTGGAACGCGGGAGTCCGCTGCCACAACTGTCGAGGAAGAGCGCCACAATCAGAGTAACTGGAAGAGCAATTGCACGAACGATTTGGGACATTTCCGCTCCACCCCGATCTTATGCTAGGGCGGCCTGCGTGAGACTGCCGTGATGGGCATCACAAGAAGGCAGCTTAGTGTTTGGAGAAGCTGTCAGGTCAGTTGATGAGAACAGATGGGATGAGTTCTACATGCCTTTTTTGGGGCACAACGGCCTATGAAAACGGGAGTAAGCTATCGGAGCCGTGGACGTATGCGGTCGTTCGCCTTAGTGGAGCCTGAGAGCCCGCGGATGAGTTTGACCCTGGATGCCGTTGAGAACAACAGACTGTTGCCTTCTCTTCGGAGAAGAGCACGCGAGGGAGATTTTCGCGATTTGTGCATCCTTACGTCTCACGGCGGAAGGAGACAGCCATGGAAGTTTTGTATTCGCGGTGCTGCGGGCTGGATGTGCACAAGTCCTCCACCACTGCTTGTGTTCTGATAGCGCAATCCGGCAAGCCGTTGAAGCACATTCGCCGTTTCGGATGCACGACACGCGAGCTTCGAGAGTTGGTCGTGTGGTTGCAGGAGTTTGGCGTTGAGCACGTGGCGATGGAATCCACGGGCGTTTATTGGAAGCCTGTATGGAACGTTCTCGAAACTCATTTTCAGATCGTTCTGGCGAACGCCCAGCATATCAAGGCAGTTCCAGGACGCAAGACGGACACGAAGGACTGTCAGTGGATCGCGGAACTTCTGCAACACGGACTGCTGCGGGGCAGCTTCATACCCCCGTTGGTGATTCGCGATCTGCGTGATCTCACCAGGGCACGAACCAGCCTCTCGCAGGAGCATTCTCGTATTGCCAGCCGCATTCAGAAAGTGCTCGAGGATGCCAATCTCAAGCTGGCAAGCGTTGCCAGCAACGCCCTCGGCAAGAGTGGGCGAGCGATTCTGGCGGCAATCATCGGCGGTGAAGAGAGTTGCGAACGACTCGCGGATCTCGCCCTTGGGCACCTACGCGCCAAGATCCCGCAATTACAGGCAGCTCTAGAAGGCCAAGTACGTGATCATCATCGCTTCCTGCTGCAGAGCTTGCTTCGCCAACTGTACTTTATCGAAACTGAAATCGAGTTGTTGGACGCTCGACTCGAGCAAATCGGGCAACAGCACCCAGATTTGGCGGAGGCATTGAATCGCTGGGTGACGGTTCCCGGGGTGGATCGGGTGGCGGCTTGGAGTTTTATCGCCGAGATGGGAGCAGATGTTAGTCAGTTCCCAACTGCAGCGCATCTTGCTAGCTGGGCAGGCGTGTGTCCGGGAAACAACGAGAGTGCAGGCAAGCGGATCAGCAGCAAGATTCGCAAAGGTAGTCCATGGTTACGTCGAATGGCATGTCAATCCGCCTGGGCTGCGGCTCGCACGAAGAACACTTATCTTTCCGCTCAGTTTAAGAAGCTGGCCGCCCGTCGAGGCAGGAAGTGCGCCATCATCGCCGTTGCCCATAGCATCCTGGTAATCGGATATCACCTACAACGGAAGCACTGCACCTACACCGATCTGGGCGGCAATTACTTCGACCGACTCCACGCAGAGGGTTTGAAGCGATACTTGGTCAAGCGTTTGGAGAGTCTCGGACACTCAGTCACTCTCCAGCCGCGCATCGCCTGAGCCAAGTGTTTTCGAGGGAGAAGGCCGGTCTCCGACGGGATGCTGTACGCTCCCAAGTTATCGACGTGCTCAAGGCACAAGAGATAAAGGAGACCGGCAATGAAGAAGATTAGCACCGTAGCGACGCAGCAGATCAGGAATTTTTCTCAACCGAAACTGACCATCGGTCTGGATTTGGGTGATCGCTCAAGCTGGTATTGCCTGCTAGACGAAGTGGGCGAAGTGCTGCAGGAACAGAAACTGGGCACGACTCCGAAAGCGATGCGGGAAGTGTTCGGGGGAATGCCGCGCAGCCGGATCGCGTTGGAAACGGGAATGCACTCGCCCTGGGTGAGCCGAATCCTGACGGAGTTGGGGCATGAAGTGATCGTGGCGCATGCGCGCAACGTGCGGTTGATCGGGGAGAGCCGAAAGAAGGACGATCGGCTGGATGCGCAGACTCTGGCGCGGCTGGCCCGAATCGATCCGCAGTTGCTGTGTCCGGTGAAGCATCGCAGCGCGAAGGCGCAGGCCGATCTGACGGTGATCCGAGCCCGAGCGGGACTGGTGCGAGCGCGCACCGCGCTGGTCAACACCGCCCGCGGACTGGCCAAGAGCTACGGCGAGCGATTGCGTGGATGCAACGTGCGCAATATGAATCCGGAAAAAGCGGAAGGACTGAGTCCGGAGCTACAAGCGGCGCTGCAGCCATTGCTGGCGGCACTCGAATCACTCAGTGAGCGCATCCGCGAGTACAACGAGCGGATTGAGAAGTTGGCGCAGGAAAGCTATCCGCAGGTGGCCCTGCTGAAGCAGATTAAAGGTGTGGGCACGCTGATCGCGCTGACCTTCTTGCTGACGCTGGAAGATCCACAGCGCTTTAGCAAGAGTCGCGATGTGGGCTGCTATTTGGGACTGCAGCCAGGACGACGAAACTCTGGCCAGAGCGAGCCGCAGATGCATATCAGCAAGGAAGGCGATCCTTATCTACGAACGCTGCTGGTGCAAGGGGCGCAGCATATTCTGGGTCCATTCGGGGTCGACTGCGATCTGCGCCGCTGGGGACTGAAACTGGCCGAACGCGGCGGAAGAAACGGGAAGAAGCGGGCCATCATCGCTACCGCAAGAAAACTAGCGGTACTGCTGCATCACCTGTGGGTGAGCGCAGAAGCGTACGAACCGTTGCACAACAGCAACCGGAGGGCGATGCCGGCAGCAGCGTAAAGTCAAAACATTCTTAGGAAGGAAAAAACAGAGCCCAAAACGCCGAGTTCCGGTGACTGCGTTAATGGCCTGGCCCAACTTTCATCCACAAAGATGAAAGAGAGGTCGACTAACAGGTGGCAGCACCGGCTGAAACGAGAACACCCAACTTGCACCGGGCGCACAGCCCTCACAAAGAGTGCGGATGGAAGGGTGGCGACAGGAGTGGCGCTCGGCGGAGAGAGAAACCCTTGTCCAACGAAAAAACAACAGAACCCACTTGACTCCGACCGGCCTTCTCATGGAAGGCCATTTCACGTTTCGACTGTGGTCAGTGAGCGTTATCAGGATTTTACGACAGTTACCTCTAGGTAGGCTGCTGGCGGCGTAGCATACTGGCATGTCAACTCGGAAGGTCGTTCCTACAATTACCGTCGCCCTATTCATTTCATTTCCTTCGATCCAGTCCGGGCAAACACAAACGAAAACAGCCAAATACCCACTCACGCAGTTCAATAACGAAGGTTGCATGGCGAAAGGCCGTGTTCAAGACTGTTCGGGGTCAGTAATGCACCAAATCCTCGCCGACGGCAAGAATGCGATTCCTGTTCTGATTTCACAGCTCACCGAAACAGCGCGAACGAAATATCAAATCGCTGACTACTGGGGCGACACCCGCTCCGGCGATGTCGCCTACGCCATACTCACTGATCTTTTTACAGACGTGGACTTGCATACGTTCGGAATGGCTGGCGTACCGGATTGGCCTGCTGTCATGAAGGGATGTAACAGCACAGCACAAGGCTGTTGGGACGAATATCTCCGCAAACACGGCAGGATGTCGGTGCAACAAGCATGGATGCGTGCTTGGAACCTGACAAAAGATAGAGTCTATTGGGACGCTAAAGCGCAGTGCTTTCGAGTGTCCAAGAATTGAAAGACATGGCTGGCGAAAGCAGGCCACAAGCTTGCGCTTTTACTTCGCCTTTTTCGGTCTTGATGAGCGCTATGGCGATATTTCAACAGTTAGCCATTGAGAATCATTGAGCATCGCGCTTGGCGTTCATTCGCGACACAGAGGATCGCTCGGGGGATGCTCTGTATCTGGTTGCGTCCCAGCACATTGAACGGCACTTCGGATTCGGACACCTCTTCGGCTTTTGCGGCCGACAGGGATGCCAAGAGCGCCCACACTGTACGCACACGAGTGTCGTGAGTTCGATCTGGTCAGTCAAAACCCCACCCCTAGCTGCAACAGTATCCACAGATGGAGGCATGACCGCAAGAAGACGGCCTCGGGAAGTCAAAGTTTGTGCTTGGCTTAATGGAGCTCATTTGCTACCATTTCGCGCCTAAACCGGACCGCTCGGTTGCGGACCGAAGAAGGCGTCAGGCAATCACCATTGCCGAGGAGATCTACATGGAAACTACAATCGGGGTATTCACATCCCGCGATCACGCGGAGAAGGCGGTCAAGGAGTTGCTGGAACGGGGCGTGCCGGAAGAGTCCATCGTTTACTTGACCCTGTCGGAAAATGAAGCGAAGAGCATCGCGAAGGAGTTGGGTGCATTTGTGGGAGGGTTCGTTGGGGGAGCTGCGGGGATAACAACCGGGATAATCGCATCGGTGCTTCTACCGGGGATTGGGACGGTCTTTGCGCTGGGGATGGGCGCTGCGGCACTGCTTACGGGAGCGGGCGCAGGTGCGGGAGCGGGTGCCGCGGTCGGTGCATCGGCCGCGGGCGATGCACACGCGCCAAAACCAGCAACGGCTGAGAAGAGCGGCGAGGACACTGCATTCTTCCGCGAGGTGCTGAAAGAGGGGCGTTCGTTGATTGTAGTTCGTACCGAAGTAAAGGAACTCGCGACATCGGCGTGCGAGGTCCTCGATCGCCTGGGGCTCGGCATGCAGAACCGCACTCCGGTAAAAATGCAAACGAGCGCGCGCCAAGTAGACGATATTGTAGTTCTGGAAATCAGTGGAAGAATCACGCTGGGCGAGGGCAATGTCATGCTCCGCGAGATCGTTCGTGACCTGATCGACAAGGGGAACAAGAAGATCGTTCTAAGCCTGGCTGAAGTGCAGTATATAGACAGCTCCGGCATGGGCGAACTGGTTAAGACTCACACGAGCGTCCGGAATCAAGGTGGGCAGCTTAGGCTCACAAACCTGAACAAGCGAATCAACGACCTGCTGCAGATGACCAGGCTGTCGGCTGTGTTTGACATTGATGGGGACGAGGCCAGCGCACTCAAGTCTCTTAGGGGTGACACAACGCGGGCCGTGGCCTGACACAAGTCTTACGATGGATGTATCCTCTTTTCGCCGCCCGAAGTCTGGGCGGCTTTTCTTTGCATCATGCGGGGCACTAACTATTGTTAATAGATGGGATGAGTTCTACATGCCTTTTTTGGGGCACAACGGCCTATGAAAACGGGAGTAAGCTATCGGAGCCGTGGACGTATGCGGTCGTTCGCCTTAGTGGAGCCTGAGAGCCCGCGGATGAGTTTGACCCTGGATGCCGTTGAGAACAACAGACTGTTGCCTTCTCTTCGGAGAAGAGCACGCGAGGGAGATTTTCGCGATTTGTGCATCCTTACGTCTCACGGCGGAAGGAGACAGCCATGGAAGTTTTGTATTCGCGGTGCTGCGGGCTGGATGTGCACAAGTCCTCCACCACTGCTTGTGTTCTGATAGCGCAATCCGGCAAGCCGTTGAAGCACATTCGCCGTTTCGGATGCACGACACGCGAGCTTCGAGAGTTGGTCGTGTGGTTGCAGGAGTTTGGCGTTGAGCACGTGGCGATGGAATCCACGGGCGTTTATTGGAAGCCTGTATGGAACGTTCTCGAAACTCATTTTCAGATCGTTCTGGCGAACGCCCAGCATATCAAGGCAGTTCCAGGACGCAAGACGGACACGAAGGACTGTCAGTGGATCGCGGAACTTCTGCAACACGGACTGCTGCGGGGCAGCTTCATACCCCCGTTGGTGATTCGCGATCTGCGTGATCTCACCAGGGCACGAACCAGCCTCTCGCAGGAGCATTCTCGTATTGCCAGCCGCATTCAGAAAGTGCTCGAGGATGCCAATCTCAAGCTGGCAAGCGTTGCCAGCAACGCCCTCGGCAAGAGTGGGCGAGCGATTCTGGCGGCAATCATCGGCGGTGAAGAGAGTTGCGAACGACTCGCGGATCTCGCCCTTGGGCACCTACGCGCCAAGATCCCGCAATTACAGGCAGCTCTAGAAGGCCAAGTACGTGATCATCATCGCTTCCTGCTGCAGAGCTTGCTTCGCCAACTGTACTTTATCGAAACTGAAATCGAGTTGTTGGACGCTCGACTCGAGCAAATCGGGCAACAGCACCCAGATTTGGCGGAGGCATTGAATCGCTGGGTGACGGTTCCCGGGGTGGATCGGGTGGCGGCTTGGAGTTTTATCGCCGAGATGGGAGCAGATGTTAGTCAGTTCCCAACTGCAGCGCATCTTGCTAGCTGGGCAGGCGTGTGTCCGGGAAACAACGAGAGTGCAGGCAAGCGGATCAGCAGCAAGATTCGCAAAGGTAGTCTGGGGAATCCGGTCGAAGGTGAACGCGATTCCGGTCTGAAGCCGAACACCATTCCGTTGTGATTCCGAACAGCATTCCGGTCTGAAGGTGAACGCCGATTCCGGTGGGAAGGCGAACAGTTTTTGTCGTCTACCGGAATGGCGTTCGGCTTGGAGCGGAATGTTTTCCACAGGCGAAGCGCAGGAAGGGGCAAAGCGACGCTGGACAATCACCCGGCATTGAAACTCCATAAATAAAGGAGATCAGGGTGCCGGCCAGGAGAAAGTCCATGCGGAAGACCAAGGAAGTTCTGCGGTTACGGTTTGAGTTGGGGTTGGGACAGCGCCAGATCGCGCGCAGTTGTGGGATGGGGCTGGCTACGGTCCACGACTATTTGGAACGAGCAGTCGCCGCCGGAATCGGTTGGCCGTTGCCCGAAGGCCTGAGGGAAGAGGAACTGGAAAGCAAGCTGTTTGGGAACCAACCCGTGGCGGTGCAAGCGGTGCGGCAGCGGCCGCAACCGGACTGGAAAGCGATTCATGAGCAACTGCTGCAACATCGTCATCTGACTCTGCAGTTGCTGTGGGAAGAATATCGGCAAGCGAACCCTGAGGGCTATCGCTACAGTTGGTTTTGCGAGCGCTATCAGCATTGGCGGCGGCACCTGGATGTGGTGCTGCGGCAGGAACACAAGGCCGGGGAGAAGATGTTTGTGGACTGGGCGGGAGCCACGATTCCCGTCTACGAGGCCACGACCGGCGAGGCGTGGCCGGCTTCGTTGTTTGTCTCCGTGTTGGGGGCCAGTTCTTACACCTACGCGGAAGCGACTGGCGATCAGCAGATGGAAGCCTGGATTCAAGCCCACATCCATGCGCTGGAATTTTTCGGTGGGGTGCCGACGCTGGCGGTACCCGATAACACGAAAACGGCAGTGACTCGCGCCTGCCGCTATGATCCCGATCTCAATCCCACGTATCAAGAGTTCGCGGTGCACTATGGGATGGGAGTCGTGCCCGCGCGTCCGTACAAGCCGCGGGACAAGGATCAGGCTTCATACTGCACCTTGTTGGACATGTTCGATGCAAGTTGAGGATAACGGCGTCTATCCCGGAAGCGCTTTCCGGGCTGGGCTTGAGGCAAGGGACCGACGACTGGCTCGAACAGCACACGTCCCGTGTCATCAGCGCGAACAGCGCGCAGCACTCCTTCAACGGCGAAGCGTTTGGCGGTGCTTGAGTGTACTCCCATCTGCGCAGCAACTTCTGGTACCGTGAGCCAACCGTTGCTGCGAAGATGTTGGACGTAGGATGGAATGTCATATGCGTTGCGAATGTGCCGAACGATCAACCGGGTAAAGGAGTGCTTCCTGCCGGTACGGAGCGAACGTGCGTTGAGAGTCCGTGCGATCTGAGCATCGGTTTGTTCGGTGGCTAGAACACGGACGAGTTCGACGATGTCCGCGGGGGTACGAACCAGATCCGGGGCGCTCAGAGGCAACGGCAGTTCCATCGATGTCGTTGCCCCGGCTTTCCAGCGGATGTGAATATGGATTTTCTGATTCTTCACGAGTGTGACGTCTTCGATAAGAAGCCGCAGCATCCGCTTGCGATCTCGAGCTGGAGTACGCGGATCGTTCCACACACGCGGAAGATCGGAAGCCAGCGCATGGACGCGGTCCCGATCTTCATCCGTGAGTGCTGATGGTTGCGACTTGCTCATCCGAGAGTACTCTTCCTCGGCTTGAGACAAGCTGGTGAGCTTTTCATTCCACTGCCGCTCCAGATTATCCACGACCAAGCGGTTTTCGGGACGAGCCAGCAAGTATTGGCGCTGAGCCAGTTCGGCTTCTTCGCGAGCACGTTCCACCTGAGCTCGCCGCAAACGATCGACTTCAGCCTGTCGTGCCCGCAACTCTCCAAACACCTCCAACGCCACATCCAACGAAGCTGGATTGACGGCTCTCAGGACGAGTTCCGTGACGGCCTGATCGATCTGGCCGCCGGGCAGATGTTGGCATATCGGCTGGGCGGTTTGGATTCCGCGTCGTTGGCAAACATATTCCGGGATCAGATGACCATGGTCGGTGTGATATCTCACCGTCATGCGTAGACCACACACGCCACATAGGACAAGACCTTGCAGCAGGGCGGAGCCTTCGCGAGGCGGGCTGCTGCGACGGTCCTCACCATAGCCCTTCGCATTGGCGAGTAGTTTGGATTGGTTGGATTCAAACTCTTCCCAGGAGATGTATCCCAGATGCATATTGGGCAAGAACACCGACCATTCCTCACGCTTCAGGCGTCGGTAGCGAAGCTGTCCGGCGATGATAACTTTGCGCTGGCGAGTTCGACCGTAGACGAATGCTCCTGTATAGCGCGGATTGTGCAGAATGCCTAACACACGGCTGTGCTCCAATGGTCCAAACAACAGTTCACCCGCGCGCACGCCTGAGGTGATGCGTCTGGGCCAGAGGACACCTTCGGTCTTGAAGTGATGGACGACGCGCAGGGCCGAACCTGTCTGGCGAAAAGTCTCAAACAATAAGCGCACGCCTCGTTGAACCTGCTGGTCGGGATCGAACACGACCCGCCCGCTGCTGTCATACACAAAACCGATCGGCGGCTTCATCCACAGATCGCCTCGCCGGGCTTTGTTGAGCTGGCCGCCAATCAGTCTAGCCCGCAGCAAGTGCAGCTCGGCCTCGCTCATCGTTCCTTTCAAACCCAATAACAGGCGGTCGTTGAAGTGGCCGGGGTCGTAGATTCCATCCTCATCGAGAATAAGGGTATCCGCCAAAGCGCAGATCTCTAACAACCGGTGCCAGTCCGTCGAACTGCGCGCCAAACGCGACACCTCCAACCCCATCACCAGGCCAACCCGGCCCAGTCCGACCTCGGCAACCAGGCGTTGGAAACCATTGCGGTTGTCCGCAGTGGCTCCGGATAAGCCCAGGTCTTCATCGATCACGACGATCTGATCGGCAGCCCATCCCAGCACCTGCGCGCGTCGCTTCAGATCGTACTGACGTGCCGTGCTCTCGCGGTTCTCGTGCACTTGCCGAAATAATATGCTGCTAGTGGATTAATGGTTGCAAGAGGCGATTTGGCAGTTGAAATCGAACCTGAAAAAGTACCTTTGGTTCAGAAATCCCTAATCAAACTGTGCAATCAGAAGGGTAAGCTTGTTGTAACTGCAACCGAGATGCTTGAATCGATGATTAATGAACCCAGTCCAACCAGAGCTGAAGTCAGTGACGTTGCAAACGCAATACTAGATGGGTCAGACGCCATTATGCTTTCTGGAGAAACAGCTATGGGTCAGTATCCTGTGGATGCCGTTGAGATGATGACTCGTATAGCGAACGAAACCGAGAAGGCCGTCAAAAGCAATGTTGAGGATACAACGTTTATCAACATTTCTGATACGGTAAGCAGGGCAATCCAGAGAATATGTCAAAGTATGCCGATTCACACAGTTGTACCTTTGACGCACTCAGGCTATACAGCCCGAATGATAGCTCGCTTCAAGATTGCACAGCCGATAATTGCTGTCACTCGTGATATTAAAGTTAAAAAACAACTGGAACTCATATTCGGCGTTTATCCAGTGTTGATAAATTACCGTGAAGAAAAAGATAGATTATTGACGGTTGCAAACCAACTTCATAAAATGCATCTGGTTGATGATGAAGATATAGTCTTGTTCACTGAGGGTGTAAGAACTACTATGGAGCACGCCAGCAACTCAATAGAGATACATAAAATAAAAGAATTAAGAGAATTTGCGGCGTCCTCAGAGCTGACAACGTTTTGGTGAAAATAGTTTATGATCTGCAATCTGTTTGTCTTTAGACACGCTGAGACTACCGATAACTGCAACCAAATATTCTCCGGCTGGCGTGACCCTGACTTAACTTCAAAGGGACTTTTGCAGGCGCAAGAAGTTGCTCAACAGTTGGAACAAGAAAGAATTGACTACGCGTTTACCTCACATCTTTTGCGAGCTAAAAGAACCCTTGAAATTGTCCTAAAACCGCACCTCAACGTTCCAGTTTTCGTGGACGACCGCCTGATTGAACGTTGTTATGGTACGTTGCAGGGCAAAAGCAAGATCGAGATTGCAGCTGAAAAACCTGAGTGGTTTGCCAAAGTTCACCGGGGTTTCGATTTTGCGCCTCCTGAAGGTGAAAGCCTCAAGATGGTGGAAAGCCGGACTTTGCCCTTTATTGTGCAGCTTGAAAAGTGGCTTCAACAGCATCCGGGCAATGTGGCTATCTCGTGTCATGGCAATTCAATGCGGCCGATTAGAAGGGTCTTTGAACACTTAAGCCTTAAGCAGATGCTTCAGCTTGAGAACCCACAGGACCAAGCGATGGAATACGCTCTTCACATACACCGCGTCAATGTTAACGAAGTTGAAGAGGGCAAACCCGAAAAGGATTGGCAAAGCGTTGTGGTCCCATCTTCTGTAAAGTTAGCTACGGACCCACGAAACCCATTAATGCAATACTATTAAGTCCAAAAAGATTCTGTCGCGCTCGCAGTACCTAGATCCGCCTTAGGCTTGGCGATACATAGATCCAGAAAAACATTCAGGAGGCTCTTTCATAAAGTCAGAGCCAAAATAGATAATGCTTTTAAAGCAAACAGCGTTTATTCCAAAGTAAAAGAGGCAACGTGGTGCGAAAATTAAACGCAATCATAGTGGCCGTTGGTGCAATAGCGCTTGCTTTTGCCTGGCTAAACAACGTCTCTGTCCAGACCGAGCTTGTTCCAACAATAGTCAACGGCGAAGTCATCGCCACTTCCATCGCAATAATATTAACCGGCATATTCTTCACAATAGGCTGCTCTAACAGACTGGTGGAGCTTCAAAAAAAGAAAGACCACCCGGACTTTATTCTTGCTTTTCTAGGATTAGCTTCATTTTTTGTTGTAAGCACTTTCCTATGTATGATGGTTAACAATTTCAGCATTGCCCTAAGGCTGAGCTTCACAGGCTTGGTACTCGCCACCGGAACTTTCATGAGCCTAGTAGACCTTAGGCGTTATTATTTTCCGAGTTTTTCTGTCGATTCCCTCGCTTCTGCCCAGCTCTCCTAAACAATCAATGCCTTAGATATCCTAAAATTCACCAAACCGCACACAACATCAGTCATAACATCATAGTGTTTAAGGCGATTCCTAAACTCGCCACCCCAAATCAGAAACTTCTTCAACCTAGAATTCACATGCTCCACCACAACACGCTCCCCATTAAACACCCTATTGAAAGCTTTCTGCTCAACCGAAAGGTCACTTCCTTTAACACCACGCTTACCTGACCCCTTCCGCTTACATGGCACCACAAAATTCAGCCATGGACAAGCCTTCTTCACGCCCTCATAACCAAGGTCACCCCCCATTCGAATCAGCCAAGGCAAAGACGGGTGACTATGCATAAAAAGTGGGTAATCCTGCATGCTTCCCCTAACATGCCTGCTCTTATGAACAATCAAGCCGTCCGCGTTAACAGCTAACTGCGTCTTAACGGTGTGCCGCTTCTTTTTGCCGCTGTAATGGGTTTTGCGTCTGCGCCTATTTTTTGGCCTTGGAATCTCCTGTTCAGTTGAATCCAAGAAAGCCCTAAAACCCGGAAACATCACTTCGATTTCATCGATAGTTTCTAGCCGCTTGACCTTGGTATGCATCTTTCTAGGCAAGGGTAGAACTTCACATACGAGGGGTTCGAGTTTTCTGATGTCTTTTAGTATGTTGGATTGTGTGAGGTTGAAGAGGTAAGCCATAAGGTTGGATGAGAGGTAGAGGTGGTAGTCGACTGGTCGCATTAGCAGTCGGTCTGTTAGTGTGAGGTTGAAGGGGTGGCCTGCGCCTGCTGCTCTTTTTCTATCTGTTCTAGCGAGTCTTTTTTGCTCGAAAGCTTGGTAGCTGGCTGTTATCTGCGAGTTCAGGGTGTCGAATTCTGATACTTCTAAGCCTGAGAAATTCTTAAAATGTGAGGGGCTTTTTGATAACACGCTGTAATTTAGCATGAAATCATCCTGAGAGCCAAGTATTGAGCTTATATGCTAATAAAACCTTTGTTTCAGCCCTAAAACGTCAATTACGACTAAGGTCTAATAGCATTGCTCATTCAACAGTTAACTCTACTAAACTCAAACTCTGGGCAACTACAGGGTAATCTGAGTTTTAGACGGGTCGAAAGGCAATTCTCAAACAGGATCTTTAACAGTAGACATAAGAATAAACGCCTCACTCTGAAGGAGTACCATTTCCGTCGATAAATTAAGGTTCCGTTTAGCCAAAAAAACTCTTTAGCACGATTTATTGTTTTAGTTCAGATGAGTAAACTGTGTGATGTGTTACCTCTGGTGGACCCATGACGAAAGGTTCAAGTTCTTGAACGGCTTTTTTGAAAACGTCCTCAGCGAAAATCTTTTCCGATTCTTCGTTATTCCAGAGGGTTATTATGATGCCTAAATTCGCATCGTCGCGCGAAAGTAGGATAAGACTTTCTCTGAAACCTTCCGTTCTACGCACAAGTTCCGCGACTGAATTTGCTAACACATCCAAACCTCTTTTTCTTTGGTCAGGTTTGAACTTCCAAGAGGCCACTCTTGCAAAAACCATACTTTTAACCTCTTTGAAACTGCTCAGCATAGAATATTATTTTTCGTTAAGATTAACTTATTGCACATTACTTATTTTCTGAAAAATTAGGCGTTTCTGAATTCAACTATAAAAGACTTAGAAATGCACTAAGATACTGATTATTGTTTTATATTTTTGTTTCTGGAGGACAATGAGTTCAATCTATTTTTGAAAGATGCAGCAGATTGGTTATCGGCAAGTACGTAGACGAAGTCTCCTTTTTGGAGCTCAAAGTCCGCGGTCAAGTTATGAATAGTTTCATTATTTCGGTAAACTAATAATATTGGGTCGCCTTTATCGAGGTCTCCGTATTTTATGCCTTCAGAATTTATTTCGTATTTTGCAATGGTCCTTAGTACTGTCTTGTGCGTTTGCTCTTGGTTTTTGAAGATCGCTTCTTCAATTGTGGGGTTACTCAAACTTTTTTAATGTCAAAATAGCTTACCCTTATCGAGGGAACACTTTTGCTTTTTGGGCAGAAAAATAAATCTCAAATGGAACTCAAAGTCGATTTAGGCGATTTGCAAAGCGAAAAAGAAAACCTAACCAGCTTTCTTCAATTACACCTCAAAGTGCCCATTTCCCAAGTTGAGGACAAGGTAACGGTGAATTCGGAAAAGGTTTCTGTGAGAGAACTGGAGCATGTAGTGAACAAGTTTGTTTACCATCGAGACCTAAACCTCACTCACTGGGTCTCCGTTGAAGATGCTACAACCGTAAAAATTAACAGGTTTAAGGTCACCGAGAAAAAGAAGAAAGAAAAGAAAGAGCCGCCGCACCAAACCGCTGCACAAAGCTGGGGGCTTTAAAAAACAACGCTAAATTCGCTACTTCTTTTCGGGTAATGACAGCAAAACACGCCAGCGACTCCAAAACATGGGCTAAACTCAAAAAGAAATAACTTTTAAAGTTTAAGCAAAGGGACTCAGACTGTTTCAAGACTGTGTAAAAACTATTTTTAATTTCAGAAAAATGCTTGTTTTATGTGAATAATTTTGGTTACAAGATGCTATTTATACACATATAGAGCAACTTTTTGGACGCGATTTTAGTTTTCACACAGGCTGTTTCGGGGGTAAGCCCGGTCCGGCCCACCACTAATGCCTCTTCATTTGAGATCACTTAGACGCGCGGCAGCCGCAAGCTTTCTCATCTTCGTTCTTCTGCCGAACATGTTCCTAACTTGCTCTTCTGTCATCGCGACCACGATGGTCGTCGGTTTACCTTCCCAACTACTGTCGACTTCCAGTAACTTGATTTCCGGCGTCAATTCATTAGCAATGTTACTGAACTCCGCCACGCTAAGCTCGCCCATAAGAAAGGTCACTGGAAAGTCCTCCGAAATGTCCTCGACGAACACCTTCTTCCCGGTCTTCTTGTTTCTGAACGAGTCCATCTCCATTTCCTCATCCTTTCCTTGGAATTCCCAACTCTTGCTTGTTAGGAACTCGCGAACTCTGGAATAGGTCATCGCTATTTTGAACACGTTTTCTACTTCCAAGACCAACGCCTCTCCCGATCTCTTTATTGTATACTTTCTCACCAAATAATAGTATGTCGCTTGTATCGTACGCGGACGCTATTCTAACCTATCAAGGCTTATGAGGCTCGTGCATTAAACCAAAGGCTGCTGGGTTTGCATCGATTATTTCATGGGTTTTTCGGTCCATGACAATGATTCTTGAATGAACTGAATTTAGAAGCGTTTCAAACTATGTCTTGTTGTTCTCAAGTTCTTTTTCTGCTTCTTTGCAGTCAATTATTTCGCGGATTGCGGTTACTCTTGCTGGACGATCTTTGAAGGTTATGCACCTAGGCTCGTACTTCAACCGGAAAAACGGAACCATCTTTTCTCTTCGCTAAATGCTCGTAAGGTCCTTCGACCATTTTCTTCATGTTAGCCATTACGAGATCTAACGATTCTGGAGCAACAAAATCAGATATATTTTTCCCGACAAGTTCATTTTCTTCGTATCTCACCATCTTGGCGAATTGATCATTGACATCTAAGATCTTGCCGTCCCGGCTAATCACGATTCCTTCAAAAGTGGCCGAGGATAAGCTACGATAACGTTGCTGACTTTCCATCAAAGCTTCTTCAGCTTTTTTCCGCTCATAATATGTCTATGACTGATCCTTCCAAGATTTGCCTTTTTCAGGACAAACTTTATTTGAACCAGTGAAGCTTCGATCTGGCCTTGTTTGTTTGAAACTTGCATTCAAAGCCGTTTATCCGACCATTGATTCGAAGCAAGCGAAGCATTTCTTGTCTTTCAAGCGGGTCAGCCCAATGGATTATTGATGGGTTACCTTTCACCTCATCTCGGGACGGTTGAAAATTTGGAGAAACTTTTCGTTGCATTCAAGGATTTCGGATCCATTTGATCTTCGTCCTAAACATTCCTGCTTCAGCGTTGTCGAAAATGCTGCGATATTTTGATTCGCTATCAATCAGTTTTATTTCGAGGTTTTTGCGCTGAGTAATGTCCAGAAAGACACCTTGTACAACTCGCTGACCGTTGTATTCAATGAGGCTGCTGCAAACTTCAAGCCAAGTTATCGAGCCATCTTTTCGTATTCCTTTAAATTCATACGCTGATTCCTCTTGTTTTTCTCCTGCTAATCGTTGGCTTAACCGTTTCAGGAAAGTTTCTCTATCGTCAGGATGAATAAGCCTCGCAATTTCAGCGGGTGCAAGAAAGAATAGTTCTTGACTTGAAAAACCTGTCATTTTTTCCATCGCGGAGTTGGCAAAGACAATACGCGGCGGAGGCCCCTCAACAATAATTACTCCTTGAACCATATCTTCTATAAGCCTACGATATTTTTGTTCAGAATCAGCAAGCAATTTTTTGGATCGCTTGCGATCTAATGTTTTGTAAAGAGCGTCTGATAATTCGCCGTAAACCGTTTCCGGGTCAGCCTTTGCTTATTGATGTAGGCATCTGAGCCGAGGTTTAAGGCTTTTATTGCTATTTCTTCTCTTCCTTTTCCAGTAAATAGTATAAAGGGAATTTCTTTTTTGCCTCCCTTAGTTCTTTTAGAAATTCTAATCCTTTTTCTGGGCATTTCATAATCGGAAACAATCACGTCATAATAGCAAGCTTTAAGTTTCTTAAATGCGTCTCGACGCAGACGGAGTGATCAATTTCGAAATTGCCAAAATCCATTAAAATCTGTTTCGAAATTTCTAGATTAGAAGTGTCATCGTCAACGTGCAAAATATGAATAAGATCAGTTAAACTTGAAGAAACCAAATGCGTCAAATTAATGTTAATTTGTTGCGTTTGATTTCTGGTTTGCATTAGCGTGTTTTCAATCTAACAAAATTTAAATGGATTTATTATAAAGATATTATGAATCCAAAATACTTAGTAGGAATTTCTTGACAAATATGCGTTTAATCAAGGTTGTACCCATGATAACCCTCATTCGATCTGAAGACTAATAGGCTTCTTTTGATAAATGTAAAATATTCATTACGGGGTTCGTTAGGTCAGTGGTTTTATGGAATGGTCCGGCTTAAAGGGATTGTTTGTGTATCTTTGAAATTGCAGAAGACAACATGGCAATTCATCGCGGTTTTTGAAGAAATGGTTCATCCAAGATAACCCGCGATTGCTTTTGTGCTCTAACAGAGACTAAGAATGCACATTTCAAAACTTGCCGTTTGAATTCTTCCATTCTTCACGTGGAGGAATTGGTTGTATGGTATCCCAATGTTCAGCGATTTTGCCATTTTGTATTCTGTATAAGTCATGATACGAGGATGGCTTGTCGCCGAAGGTACCTTCCGAAACGACGAGTACAAAATTTCCTTCTCCTAAAATTTTATGAACCTTAGTGAACTTCACAGCTAACCCCTGCGATGCCAAAGCCTCCAATCCGGCTAACAACCCCGTAAGATTATCAGCAACTGATGGATTATGTTGTATGTACTTATCTCCATCAAAATAGTTCGTGAACTTCTCCTTGCGCCAATTGAGTAGGTCATCCGTAAAACTTTGTATAAGTGCTTTGTTCGCTTCTGTTTTGTCAATGTCCGAAACGTCGGTTGGTCCGTCTGTCATGGTGTGTCCGCTGGGTCTTCTCGGTTTTGCAGCTTTCGGCTGAAAATTGTCCCAGTGTCCCACAATTTTTTCATCTTCAAAACGGAAGATATCAAAGCCTACTAAAGAAACATTTGGGACGCTGAACTCTGAGTGCACAAATACAAAATTTTCATCTTGAAATGCATGTATTGGATTGACTTTAAACCAAATTTTCTTGTTAATCGCTCTGCGCTCAATTAATCCTTCAATGCCATCTTTCAATGTTAGATTGTGCTGAGTGTAATTGTGGGGGTTTATGTACGAAAGCGGTGCGTCTTCACCTGTTTCGCCGCTCTTTAATAGTTCCAGCGCCTCTTGTTTGTAATTGTTCATATTTTGTGGTACGGATTCTGTGGTTCTTATTTCTTTGTGATAGCTGTAATGCACCAACAAACTACTCGTTTAATCTGCTGATTCAATTCTGAAGCGATTATTCATGTTGCGTGTCGATTATATTCCACCTCTCGGGTCACTGCCTGCAACAGACATACATTTCCCACACGCCATCCTGCGAAGTCACGAAAAATTTGAAGAACTATCCGTCTGACCCTAAAATTCAAAATGTATTTTGAAGCAACCTCGCTCAGTTAACCTTTTGTAAATGGTTTTTAAGGTTGATAACGATTATTTTTAGTGAGAGTGTCTGTGTTTTTGTCTAAAAGAGTTATTTAAAAAACAGAAAAGACTAAAGAAGGCA
>CAVSPZ010000002.1:0-224955 GCA_963730015.1 uncultured Acidobacteriota bacterium
CCCAAGCTTGTGTGCCTAATGTGAGTCACTTTTCGCGGGAGACAAGCATGAGCCTGTAATACCGACGTAATCGCTCAACATCGTTCGTTTGGGCAAGCCGTTGGATTTTGGAGCGCAAGATTTCTGCGCTATCGTCGATGCCCTCGAAGAACAAGAGGTCGCTCATGGATACATTCAGAGCTTTGGCCAGCCTCTTCATTCTTTCCCACGGCGGGGTCTTGATGCGCCCGGTTTCTACGTGTCCCACGTACTGGGGACCGGCGCCGATCATTTCCGATAGCTTGGCCTGAGTGAGTCCTTCAGCCTCGCGAAGGCTCGCGAGTCGCTTGCGAAACAGTGCACCCAAGTCTCGGCTCATTGCACAGCCAACGTACTAGGGCGAGCTGGCCGATAAAAGGTCATGATAGATATGCTTGACAGGCATAAACATACGTACTAGATATATAAACGGCCGGATTTCGTATCCAGCAATGCGTCGAAACCTACGCGGAACCGCGACGAGGATAGAACCGAGAGTTTTCCATCCGGCGCATCATCTCGGTCGGACTCACACGGAACGCTCGTGAAAGCCGATCGATTGTTCTGAGGGTCGGACTTTGTACACCGCGTTCAATAGCGCTCAATTGGGTTCTATCGATGCCAAACTTGACGTAAACATCCAACTGGGAGAGCCCTGCCGTCCGTCGGATTTCACGCAGAACAATTCCAAAGGCCTTTTCCGGTCCTGATTTGGGTTGAATTTGCCGGTAGCGCGGCATTGAGGATTCAAGTGTGGTGGAGTGATGGGTAAAAACCAACGGGGAAAACCCATCATTTCAGGCCGGTACCAGATGCAGATTGTGCGCACGCGTGAGGGGGGGAGCCCATGCCTTTATCCGATGACGAACTGGCGGCCGCCTTCCTCTCTCCCTCCCGCCTTCGGACTCTGACTGACGAAGAGCTAATGCAAGCTCTGCGCATGGGCTGCAACGACGCCCTGGCAGTCCTGTTCGAACGCCATAGCCCTCTGGTCTTTCGAATTGCCCGCGCCATCCTGCGCGACGATGGCGAAGCAGAGGAGACAGTTCAGAGAGTCTTCCTTGATGTGTTCAAAGCGGCGAATCAGTTCAACCCCGACCGCGGAAGCTTTAAAACGTGGCTCCTTCAGTACGCCTACCACCGCAGCATCAACCGCCGCCAACATCTTGAGTCGAACCGCTTTTACAGCCGGGATGAACTGAACGAACTCACGCCAGTCGAATTGTTTTACAGCCCTGGCCATTTGCTATGTTTGCCTCCCCAGGAAGTGGTTTGCTTAGTGGAACAAGTGCTTGCGACTCTCGAATCACACCAGCGCCGCGTGATTGAACTCACCTATTTCGACGGGTTGACGGCGGAAGAAATTGCCAGAAAAACTGGCGATACGGCGTCGTCGGTCCGGCACAATCTCTATCGCGGGCTGGCAAAGTTGCGAAAGGTGCTGCAGGAGACCAGCACTTCCCGAGAGACTGTCACCGAGCGTAAAGTGAACCAGAAGGGAATCCTCGTTGAATACCCATGAACAATACGAGGAACTGTGCGCGTTGGCTGCCAGCGGGCAGGCGTCTGCTGCCGAATTGAACGATCTCAGATCTCACCTTGAAGGTTGTCCCAGTTGCAGGAGCGCCGCCTACGATTTCACGCAAATCAGCGCTCAAGGACTATCCCATCTAGCTGCCAGGCGGTTGCACTGCGAGATCCCCTCGGGAATGACCCAGAGGTTCGTCGCCCGCGCCCGGTCCGAAGGGATCGAAATAAGCCGGGAAAATGTTGCTCCAATAGCGAAACCCAGACGCACGCGAGTTTTCGCGAGTGTCTGCGCCGTTGCAGCCGTCATTGTGCTCGCTGCATTCCTAGTGGTCGCTAGACAAAGGTCTTCGTCTATCGCGGCTAGCCCGCAGCCCAATACTCCGCCACCCGTAGGCGCGCTGCGCAGCGAAGCATCCCTGCAAAGCCGCCAAAACCAAGATGCCGAAATACAACGAAAGCTTGCCTCGGCGGAGGCGGACATCGCCTCCATGGAAGCCACAATCCGGAAGCAACGAGGTGAACTTGAATCATTAGGCGAGGCTAACGGCTCACTCGCTTCGCGGCTTGCCAAAGAGGAGCGCGAGAACGCCACCATTCGCTCTGAGAAGGCGCAATTGGAATCCAGAATCGCCGCTCTTGAAACAGATGTAGAGAGATCAAAGGCAGACAAGAACACGAGTGATGCAGTGGTCGCAGTAGAAGAAAGCGAGCTACGCAATCTGCGAGGTAGGCTCGCCGCCGAGGAGGCTGCCCTCGGTCAGCAGGAGGAACTCGCGGCGAGAGGAAGTGATGTGCGGGATCTGGTGGTGGCGCGCAATCTCCACATCATTGACGTCCACGACCGGGACGGAGACGGCAAGAACCAGCGTGCTTTCGGAAGGATCTTCTACACCGAAGGGAAATCACTGATTTTTTATGCCTACGATCTCGCCGATCCACGGAAAGTGGACGCGAAGGTTTCGTTTTGCGTTTGGGGCGAACGGCTAGGCGCGGAAAAGCCGATCAGCAACCTCGGAGTGTTTCACAGTGACGACGCCAAGGACGGCCGCTGGGTGCTGACCTTCGATGATCCGAATGTTCTGGCGCAAATCAATTCCGTCTTCGTCACCGTTGAATCTTCTCGCAAAGCGGTGAGAGAGCCCGGAGGGAAACGAATACTGTTCGCCTTCCTGGGTGACAAGCCAAATCACCCGTAACCATCAGCTTTCACGCTGTCCCAGGCAGCAAGGCTTAGCAAGGTGTGGGCATAGGAACCCTTACGACCTCGGCGAGAATAATCAAGTCGAATTCACCGTCGCGTTCAACCCACGACCTGTAGGCGGTTCACCTACTCCCCGGATCGCAAAGGCGAGCATCCCGCGCAGCATCTGGAAAAGTTTCGTGGCACGCTGCAGGCGGATGCCTATGCGGGGTTCAATCAGCTCTATGCAGATGGTCGCATTGAACCCGCTGCGTGCTGGGCGCACGTGCGGCGTCACTTCTACGATCTGGAACAAGCGCACAGTTCGCCGGTGGCACGGGAAGCGTTGCGGCGGATCGGCGCGCTGTACGGAGTCGAAGAACCGATTCGCGGTCGACCACCGGACGAACGCCGCGCCGTCTGCCAGGCACAGTCCAAGCCACTGCTGGATTCTCTGCGACAGTGGCTGGAGGCGACCTTGTCGAAGCTCTCGCGCAAATCGGAGACGACGGTGGCGATTCGTTATGCGCTCTCCCGTTGGGACGCATTGACGCGTTATATAGAAGATGGCCACATCGAGATCGACAACAACGCCGCCGAACGCTCTTTGCGTGGCGTGGCCCTGGGCCGGAATTACGCGCAGTCCGCGATTATGTGGAGTCTGTAGACCGACGATGCAGGCCGACGGGGTACTGACGCATGCGAACTGCGCATAATAAGTTAGAGGCTTTGGAGAAAATGGAGCATTCGATCAGGTGGTCGGTACCGGATCGGCTTCAGGGTTAGTGGTTGCATAGCCTTTAGCGCCGCTTCCTTCATCTTTAGATCGGCTTCTATATAGATGTGGGTCGTGGCTGGACTTTCATGACCAAGCCAGAGAGCAACGACTGTGATATCAACCCCAGATTGCAGCAAGTGCATTGCGGTCGTGTGCCGGAAGGTATGTGGCGAGACACGCTTACGGGTAAGGCTCGCGCACTGACCCCTGGCGGCTTGCACGGCCCGTCGCAGGCGATCGGTAACCGCCGACCGCGTCAGCGGGCCACCCGATGACGCGGGAAACAAGGGGTGATCCTGCGCCCGCTCGATCTGCATAAGCCAGCGACGGAGCCGAAGCGCGGTTGCAGGCCAGATCGGCACGGCACGGTCCTTGCGTCCTTTGCCATGAAGCCAAATGCTGGGACTAGCACCCAGTGCGAGATCGGCAATCTTGATGTTGATGGCCTCAGACACGCGAGCGCCTGTGTTGTAGAGTGTGGCCAGGAGAGCCTGGTCGCGTTGTCCGGTCCGGGTGGCGGGATCGGGAGCGCTGATTATGGCTTGCACTTCTTCGCGCGACAGGAATCCGACCAAAGGCCTGCTGTGACGCTTCATCGGAATGGCGAGTGCGCGTTGGATAGTGGCCAACGACTGCGGGTCCTTGAGAACGGCAAAACGCAAGAAGGAGCGGATCGCCGCTAATCGAGCGTTCCGGCTGCGAATGGAGTTCTTCCGGACTTTCTCGAGATGATCCAAGAACGCTAGTACAAGAGGAGCATCGAGATCGGCTAGGACCAAACGGTCCGTCGGCTTGTTCCGGTGTTCCTGGGCAAACCCGAACAGCAGACGGAAACAATCGCGATAGGCCGCCACAGTTTGTGGACTGGAGTTCCGCTGGCGAATCAGACGATCGAGAAAGAACTCCTGTACCAGCTTCGCAAAATGGGTTTGCGGAGTGTTCTTCATCGGCAACCCTCCGAGGAGAAACGGGAGAAGCGGTCGGAGGCGATACCCATCAGCTCCGGGATGGCGGTGACGTACCAATACGTGTCGGAAACCTTCGCGTGGCCGACATAAGTCGCGATGGCATCAGCCACATGATCAAGTCGATTCTCTTGCTGGCCGCGCAACAACGCCCGGCAGATGAAGGTGTGGCGCAGATCATGGATTCTTGGTTGGGGATGTCCGCCACGCGCAACCCAGCCTAACTGTCGACGCAAAACATCGAAGGTGTGGTGAACCGTTCTGGAGGGAATCGACCGGCCGCCCGTGGTGAGGAAGAACGCTTTGACGCTGGGTTGCCGAGATATTGCGGCGCAGGCTTTCGCGTATCGTGACAAGGCCTCGGTTGTGCTGGAATGAAGGGGTACTAACCGCGATTTCTTGAACTTCGTCTCGCGGACCATGAGGGTTGACTGTTTCAAGTTAACATCGGCTTGCTCCAGGTGGAGCACCTCCGAGAGGCGCATCCCTGTCGCCGCTAACGTACCGAGCAACGTCACATATGTCAGTGGGCGCATTCCATCGGGCTTGAGTTCGCGAGCAGCAACAAGCAGTTCAATAATTTCCGCTTCTGTGTAGATGTGTGGTGGGATCCGCCGATGAGCGGGACCGCAAAGCCCCAATGGAAGCACCGGGCAAGCAGGGTCGAACTGCCGACAGTATTTGAGAAATGGACGTAGCACTTCGACACGGCGGCTTGCTGTGACAGGCCCCGGCTTTTTTGCAGCCTGCACCCAGCGGAGCAATAAGTCCGTCGTTAGGGGACCGGCGTGGCCGGTCTCCTCTACAAAGCGCGCGAAGGCATGAAGCTGGTATCCCTCACCTACCAAATCGAAACCCATGGCACGCCGCAATGTCAGATATTCTTCGACCTGCTTTGTCATTGTGGGCCGTCTCATGCAGCACCTCCGGGCCAAGGTTGCGCGATTGCAGCCAGCCGCGGTACATCGACCTTGGCATAGATTGCAGTCGTATCCAGGCTTCTGTGCCGCAGTATGTCGGCGATCTGCTTCAAGGTCGCGCCCTGGTGCAGCATCCGTGTGGCTGCGCTATGACGCAATCGGTGCGGACCATGTAGCCGGTCCATGAGGCCACTGCGCACAGCCGCCTGTCGAACGACAGAACGGATAACGCTGGGGCTCACCGGCAAGTGGAATGGGGCTCGATGACGAACAAAAACCGCACGGCTTTCGTTGGCGGGACGGGCTTTACGCAGATACTCAGCGATCGCCCGTCCGGTAGTAGAAGGCAGGGGCAACACATCACATCGTTGAGACTTTTCCGTGCGGACGGTCAGTGTGCCGTTCTTCCAGTCGATGTCGTCCAGACGTAAGGCCGCGACTTCGCAAGAACGGAGCCCCAGATCAACCAAGCAACGAAGGATCGCGTAATCACGCTGATGTTGAGGCAGGGTTCGGTCGAACGCGGCCATGAGCAAGGCAACTTCGTCCGTCTCTAAGTACTTGGGCAGAGCCGCTAGTCGCCAGCACGCAGCCGAAGGAACCGCCGCCAGAAGGGACTCTACTTGATCGGCATGTTGCAAAGCTCGGAACCGTAGATAACTGCGAATGGCGGAGGCAATCACCTGTGCAGTGCCCGGTCGGTAGCCGCGACACTGGGAAGAGAAGAAGTCTCGGATTTGTTTCGGCGATAGCCGCGAAACTTCGACGCTCCCCTTGGGAAACTGATGAGCCAGGAAACGTCCAATCCACTGCCGCCGTGAGATGAGTGTTGCAGGCGCAAGCCCACATATATCGCTTGCGTACTCGCAGAACTTCTGCAGTTCGATGTCGAGGTGTGCGGACAACTGCACCTCTGATGCCAGTTTGCTTTCACCAAGGACCATCAACAGGTGGTTCAACGCCGAACGGACCGTCACGACTCCACGCTGGATGCGCCCCAGGCATTTGCAATCGGCCAGATGGACGTTAAGAAAATCCCGGACTGCGGCTTTGCTCACTTGCAGGCGATCACCGTTAGGTGCTGCCCAAGAAACAAAGTGTTCCACCGCAGCTCTGTATGCCCCGATCACTGACGGCCGGTAGCCACGGGCCTCCAGTGTCGTTACATAAAGATGAATCAAGCTTCGGACGTCAACAGTATTTTTAAGACCACGCATGATCTCTCCTCAGGACGGAAGTCCTGCGGGGAGATTGTCCGATTATGTGCAGTTCGAGGGAAACCAGGATGGAAATACAGAGCGGATTCTCACCGCCTCAGGGCATGTCGCGCTCAGCAATTGCACATAATCACGAACTGCGCATAATTCCGGCCCAGGGCCACGCCGCGCAAAGATCGTTCGGCGGCGTTATTGTCGATCTCGATGTGTCCATCTTCTATATAGCGCGCCAACGCGTCCCAGCGGGAGAGGCCGTAGCGAATCGCCACCGTGGTCTCCGATTTGCGCGACAGTTTCGACAAGCTCGCCTCGAACCACTGTCGCAAAGAGTCGAGCAGCGGTTTCGACTGCGCCTGGCGGACCTCGCGACGTTGTTCCGGCGGGCGACCGCGAATCGTTTCTTCGATCCCGTACAGCGCTCCGATCCGCACCAGCGCTTCTCGCGCCACCGGGGAAGCATGCGCTTGTTCCAGATCGTAGAACTTGCGCCGCACATGCGCCCAGCACGCGGCTTGCTCGATGCGGCCATTTTCGTAGAGCTGATTAAAGCCAGCGTAGGCATCGGCCTGCAGCGTGCCACGAAACTTTTCCAGATGCCGCTCGGGATGTTCGCCTTTGCGATCCGGCGAGTAGGCAAACCACACGGCTGGAGCAGTGGCATCACCCGCTGGGCGATCATCGCGAACGTAAGTCCACAAGCGCCCGGTCTTGGTTTTGCCATTCCCCGGCGCCAACACCGGCACCGGCGTGTCGTCGGCGTGCAACTTGCCTGCCGCCATCACGTAACGTCGCAGCGCTTCCACCAACGGCTCCAGCAACCGGCTTGTGCTGCCCACCCAGGCGGCCAAGGTCGAGCGCTCCAGTTCCACATCCTGTCGCGCGTACATCTCCGATTGCCGATAGAGCGGCAAGTGATCGCAGTACTTCGAGACCAGCACATGCGCCAGCAGTCCCGGCCCCGCTACGCCGCGCTCGATCGGACGGCTGGGGGCTTCGGCTTGCACGATGCAGTCGCACTTCGTGCAGCTCAGCTTCGTGCGCACGTGCCGAATTACCACGAAACTGGCGGGCACATACTCCAGCATCTCTGATGCATCTTCGCCCAGCTTCCGCAGCTCGCCCTGGCATTGCGGGCACACCGTTTCCTTCGGCTCGTGCCGGCGCGTTTGTCGCGGAAGATGATCCGGCAGAGCGCGTCGCGTGGGTTTCGCTGCCGCAGGAGTCGAAGAGGCGATGACGGGAGCTGGTTCTGCCGCGTTGCACTCTTTCTCGCTGCGATGCGATTCCAGTTCCTCCAGCCGCAACTCCAACTGCTCGATCTGCCGCTGTAGCTTTTCCGACTTCCGTCCAAACTGCATGCGGTGCAGCTTGGCCAGCAGCAGCTGCAGATGCTCAATCTCGCGCTCACGCGACTGCAACTGCTCCTGCGTGGCTGTCAGCCTGTCTTCGGCAGAAAGTAACTGTTCGTGTTGGACCAGGATCAGCGCTCGTAATGCTTCCCCAGGAAGGACGTTCAGATCGGGAAGCGAAGCCACTGACATACGCGGAGTATCGCATGAACTCGCACGTTCTCATCCCGGTGCGCGCGAAAAAAGTTGTGCAAAGAATCTCGCAGGTTACACCGACAACTGCGGGTCCCAGGTGCGCTCAGGCCGCCGCCAATCGATGCCTTCCAGCAACATCGATAACTGGGCTCGCGTCAGAGAAACCGTGCCGCTCATGGCCTGTGGCCACACGAAGCGTCCGCGCTCTAATCGCTTCGCGAACAGACACAACCCGTCACCGTCATACCAGAGAACCTTGATGAGATCGCCGCGCCGTCCACGAAACACAAACACCTGCCCGGAGAACGGTTTCTGCTCCAGCTTGGTCTCGACCAACGCGCTCAGCCCGGTGAAGCCGCGCCGCAAGTCGGTTACGCCTGCCGCGATCCAGATGCGCGTGTTCGCTGGCAACGCCATCATGCTCGCAGGCACTCCAGCAATACCCGCACCAACGCCGGGTCGGCGTTGCCTTCGATGCGCACCTGCGCCTGCCGCAGTTCGATGTGGATCGTGCTCGGCTGTCGTTGCGCAAAATCGATGGAACTACTCTCCATCGGCAGAGGCGCCGGCACACTCTCGCTCACCCGAACCGGCAGCAACTTCATCCCCGGCTTCGGGTCTCCGAGTCTTCCTGCCAAGTAAAGCCGACGCCAGCCGAACACCTGGTTGGCGTTCACCCCGTGCGCCCGCGCTACCCGTGCCACCGATGCGCCTTCGACCAACGTCTCTTCGACGGTCCGCCGCTTGTCCGCAATGCTGCGCCGCTGCCGCGCCGGGGCGCTCAACGACTCACTCTTACCCGTCACCACATCTGGAACCTGCCGGGAAGTGTCCATCTCCGCTCCAAGTGGACACGATTCCGTAAGTGTCCACTTCCGGAGAATGGTCCTCCATTATGCGGTTGTCCAGACGGTCATAACCGGACGCTTACTCAAAACCTAATTTGGACAAGAGTGATACCCAGTAAACTGCGATTGCGACCATTCCGGCTTCCGGCGGCCCCCGTGAAACTCTGGATGCCGTATCCTTGCGAAGGTATCGTACGCAGTTCGCATGTCCGGATCACTAAGTGTAGTATGCGCACTTGCGCAGTTACTTGAGATACTGATTAAACCACCTGACGCTGCGTTCATAGGAGTCGTGTGTGTGGGCGGGCTGTTTCTCAACGCCATGCCCGTCGTTGGGGTAAATGGCCATTACCGCCACCTGATGTAAACGCTTCATGGCCATGAACATTTCCTCCGCCTGGTTCAACGCAGCATAGTTGTCCCAAGCACCCTGGATGAATAGCGTCGGCGTGTGAATATTCTGGATATACTTGAGCGGTGATACAGCCCACAGGCGATCGAGATCGTCGTAGCCACGGACGTTTATGTCGCTCTCCGGCCAAAGGAAATGCGCATTGATTCCGTAACCACTAAGTAGATTGCTAGTCCCAGAAACGGGAATGGATGCCCTGAAACGGTCAGTGTGGGTCGTGATCCAATTGCACATGTGTCCGCCGTAACTCACGCCGGTCACACCCATGCGGCTGGCATCGATAAACGGGTAATGTTGCAGAACGTAATCCACACCTGACATTACGTCCTTGTAATCTCCACCCATTACATCGCCTACGACTAAGTCGGAAAACTTCTGGCCGTAATCGGTGCTGCCACGCGGGTTCATAAAAACGACCACGTAGCCCGCACCCGCAAACCGCTGAAGCTTGGCGGTTGCGAGCAGATCGTAGCCATACTGATAATGGGGGCCACCATGAACGTCGAGGATCATCGGGTACTTGCTTTTGGGATTGAAGCCGTGGGGACGGATGATCCAACCCTCGATCGTCAGTCCGTCGAAACTGGGGAAAGAAAACCGCTCGGGTTCAATTGTATCCAGGTCGTCCACCATGTCGCGGTTCAAATCGGTTAGCTTTTCGTATTGTCCGCTTCCAGGAACGGTGCGAAAGATTTCTGGCGGATGCGTCGCATCCGTGAAAGAGTAGAACACGTCGCTACTGCGGGCGACCACAAAACTGGTAATGGTACCTTTGAGGTCAATCAGTGGAACGGGCTTACGACCACGCAGCGCCACCGAATACAGCAACAGCTTGCCCTCGTGTTCGGCCCTGAAATACACCTTACTCCCATCGCTTGTCCATGTCGGATCGTGACACCACATGTCCAGCCCTTCGGTAAGTTCTTCAGGCTGGCCGTCAGCACTAAGCACGTACACTTTTTCAAACTCCGCATCACTTTCTTTGCTACGGTAGTCACGCTTCCGCGCGAGGTAAGCGATCTGGAGCGAGTCCGGCGACCATGACGGGGCGTACTCCGGTCCGGGTGTGTGCGTCAACTGTACCAGCTGCCCGCCGCTGGGCGAGAGTCGCACCAGGTCGTTATTCGAATTGTAGTCGTCTTCCCCGGTACGGTTGGAGACGGCGACGATCCACTTTCCATCGGGCGACCAGTCAATTGAGTGATAGTCATAGTCCCCGGAAGAAACTTGGATCGCTTTTTCGCCTTCTGTCGAGATCACCCATACGTGTGTGCGGCGTAAATCGGAGTAGTAGTAGTCGGTTTTGTATAGAAGCCGGTCCACCACCATTACGTCATTGCCATTGGGTGGATCAAGGGGGGAGGGCAAGTTCGAATAGTGCCGCGGTCCGGCGGCCGTGAACGCCAGTTGCTTGCCATCCGGTGACCAGGACAGCTCGTTGCCGGTGGGTCCCAGAAACGCGTTGGATCGTTCCAAATTTGTTAATTTCCTCGGGTTGCTTCCATCCGCATTCATTACCCAAAGGCCCAGCTCGCCTCCAATCGAGTCGAAGTACGCGATACGCTTGCTGTCTGGAGACCACCTGGGGCTGGACGCATGTCCTTCTAGTGCCGTTAGTGAACTGGGCCTACCGCCGCGAGTGGGCAGCACCCATATGGATGAGTAGTTCTCGTTCTTGGCGACGTTTCGCTCAGACACCACGAACACCAACTGGTCTCCAAGAGGCGAGAGGCGAAGCGAGTGAACGTCCTTGATTCGGAACGGGTCCCGGTCTCCCCAAGCTTTCTTTTCGGCGGCTTGCGCCGGGGCGAGGATCGTGACTGCGAACAAGAAGCCCAGGAAAAAAATGACTGCTTTACACATTTCTGCCCCTCCACTGCCTAGACTAGAGGTGTGAACATTCCGCACTCCCGACGGAGGCGGAGCCGTGGCTCAAGCCTCCGAGGTACTCTACCTAAAACCTAAGCTCCGCCTTCAGTTGGATAAGTCGGGGCAACGCATCGCCACCAAAGAAAACACCAAACATACTGGTGGGAACGCTGACTGTGCGTGTGATGCGCCCAAATTCTGGATTGGAAATGTCGTTCACGGGCAAGTCGAAATTCGGGTGATTAAAGACGTTGAAGAATTGCACACCGAGTCGGAATTCAGCTTTTTCCATAGGTCCCGATAAGTGCAAGCTCACGCTCTTGTTGACAGCGAAATCCGTATCAAAGAATCCTGGCCCGCGAAAACGATTCCTCATGCCGTTGACAAAGTTGGCTTCGGTCCCCTCTGGGGTAAACTGAGAAGTACTGAGGCAGGGTGGTGAGTTGGGCTGGGCTGCAGACGAACCACAGCTGGGGACAGAGCTGCCGAAGAACTCGGGGAAAATTGGACTGGTGAAATTATTGCCCGACAAGCTATCACCAAAAGCAGCGTCGATCACGCTGAAAGGGAAGCCGCTACGTGCAAACAGAGCACCTGAAACCATCCACCCATCGACCAGGTAACGCGGACCGTGCCCGGATAGAGCTTGCCTGATCGGAAGATCCCAAACGTAGTTCATGTTAAAACTATGTCGCGCGTCGTAATCAGAAGGCCCATAGTTGGAACGAATGTTGTACGGATTCTCCGGTACCAGTAGGCTCGATGCCGTAGTGAGGTTGAACGGGTTCATGCCATCTCCAGACACATCATCAAACGAATGGCTCCATGTATAGTGAGCCTCCAGTACTCCTCGACCCCAACCTGAACTAATTTGATGTCGGAACGACATCACGAGGCCGTTGTAGTTGGAAGTGCCGGCATTGGTGTATACCGACACATCGTGGAACAGTGAATCCGGTGCGGACGCCGGAAGTGTGCCAAACCCAAACGCGTTGGCCGAAGCGTTATTGATCAACTCGTCGACGCCGTGATTGCCCACGTAGTTGATACTTATCATCGTATTACGGTTGACGCCGTACTGAACCTCCAGATTCCATTCTTGGTACTGCGGTATTTTCGTTCGCGCATCGGAAGTATTGAAATTCGAAGGACTAAAGAAGGGTTGGAGAGCAGGAGGCACGCTGGCCCGTATTTGCGCCAAAGTCAGGCCACTGGAAAAGCCGTTCACAAAGCCTTGGTTGCTGGCGGCCGCATCAGCGAACAGATTCGTGTTCTCGCCCGGCGCCAGATTGTCATTGAACGGCACAAACGTATTGATCTCCGGCACGTTCGATGCGAAGTTATTGACACTCCATGTTGGGTAGCCACTATAGAAAATGCCTACCCCTCCGCGCAGCACCAGATCCTTCAGCCTTGAGTAGGGCTGCCAAGAAAAGCTAAATCGCGGACTCCATACGACAGGAGTCATGCCATGAAAAGCCTGATGTTGGTTTGCATTAATTGCTTGGTTGAGCGGTTGATTGGGGTCATGACTCACCCCATAGAATGGCCCATTGAGTTGTGCAAAACAGTCGTTCTGACACACAGGATTGGAGTAGTGTTCGACCCGTAATGCTGCGGTCAAAGTCAGATGCGGCTTCGCGCGCCAGGCGTCTTCGATATATACTCCCAGGTTGTATAGAGAAAATGGCAGGTCTATGCTTTTGGGATAGCTCTGTATAAGAGAGTCACCGGTCGACCCGCCGTTGAAAAAGTCGGTAAGAGTGTTCACGAAGACGGTTCCCCGTGTGTTGAAGCCAAAAAACTCGGTCATGTCGGTTCGATGAAACTTTCCGCCAAATTTGATTGTATGGTTGCCGGAGACCTTGGCCACATCTTCGGTGACGCCGTAGGAAGTAGCGTCCTGACCATTAGGTTCACTGCCGGTCGTGCCGCCAAGGGTAGTAAACCCGTTAACGTTAAGTTGGGTAGGAAATGCCGCCTGTTTCTGAGCGGGATTGGTGGCATCGAACTTGGCTTCTAGCCACTTTGCCGCAAGAATGAACTGGCTTATCGCGTTTGCACTGAATGTGTGATTCCAGTTGAACTGGCCGCTATACTCCGGCTGGTAACTAGAGGAATTGAAAACATTGTTGATTGTATCGGTAAAAGTAGGCTGAGTACCTGTATCGTATGAAATCTGGAGAAATGTCAGATCTTTAGACCCAACTACATAGTCAAGCCGCCCAATCGCCTTATTCTCCCAGACAAAGGTACCTATGGCTGAGCGGATACTTAGGGCACAAGGATGCCCCGGGGTGCCCAGCAGCGGGTCGACAACCGGCGAGAGCAAACCACTACAGCCGATCGTGTCGCTTCCGTTGCCTGGCGTTGCTTTGGCAATACCCGGAGCGGTGTTGTACAGATTGAACATTCCGACGCCTTGGTTAACACCGCCAACAGGTGCCACTCCAGGACAGATTCCCGCGAGATTTTGGCAGTAAAACGGAACCGAATTTGTTAACCCACGGCTCACAAGGTTCAGAACCGTAGCTTGCTCAAATTCCTGACTTGGAACGACCGTTAACGCGTTCGTCGGCAACTTTACGGCGATTCCTTCCTCATCCACAAAGAAGAACAGCTTGTTCCTCTTGATTGGCCCTCCTACTGATCCGTCCCAGGCATTGGCGTTGGTAAAAGGCTTTGGGACACCGGCGTTGTCATTAAACCAGTCGTTCGCGTTCAGAGAGGAACCGCTCCAGTTGTAGATCGCATTGCCATGGAAGTGATTGTTTCCGGACTTGCTGACCATGTTGATTTGGGCACCGGAGAGCCCGCCATATTGACCGGTGTAGGCATTAGTCACAACGGTCACTTCCTGAGTGCCGTTCTTGCCGAGAAATAGGTTCGATGCGCCGGCGGTGTTCAAGTTGCCCATCTCGAAATTGTCATCTCCCCCATTGGTTGTGAAATTGTTAGCGTTCGCAGGGAGACCAAACACTTCAAAGTTGCCGTAACCTGATTGTGTGTTTATCACAGCACCTGAACTCAGCTCGCCGAAGTAACTGAGATCGTTGCCGGGGACAGGTATTTCATTAACCTGCATCTCAGTAAGGGTTGTCATTATGTTGCCGCTTCCGAGTTGCAGCAGGGGCTCAGTACCGGTTACGGTTACGACCTCCTGCTTCGCAGCAACTGCAAGCCGAATATCCGCAGTCGCTACTTGTCCCGCTTGTACAACGACCTGCTCGTTTGTTGTCTTAAAGCCGGCTGCAGACACTGACACGCTGTACGTGTCAGGGGCCAGAAAATTGAAGGAATACACCCCCGAGGGGTTCGTGGTGTCATTCTTCTTGAATCCCTTACCAGCACTGGTCAGCGAGATGTTCGCCCGAGATACTACCGCACCGCTGTTATCGGTGACTGTGCCGGTCACAGAACCGGTGTTGGCCGTCTGTGCAAAAATGCGTTGTGGCCCGAGACCCACGAGCAGCAACGAAATAAAGGTAACGATTCCGATTCGCACGGTATTCATCTGTCCTCCCCGTTGCGAGAACCGGGTTGTCAAGATCGACCCCCAAGGTCGCTAGCTTCCCTGTGACGCAAGTGTAGATTGTATACAATGTACGAGATCTTATATCCTGGATGTCTTTATATTGTCAAGAGCTTTTTTTAGTGATTATCCTGTTGACACAGAGGGTGTTTAAGCGTAGCCTCGGAAAAATAGAAAAGCCCGCTGGCGGCGGGCCTTGTTTCTTGCGAATCTCTGACGGGCATATCCAGAGTAAAAGCAGGGGTACGCCCATGTCAATTGGGAGCTACTTTGTGAGCGAAGAAGCTGAGAAGGCTGCGAATTGGGATGCATTAGAAGAATTCCGCAAATTGAAACGGCATCGCGATAGCCTCACTGATGCGATGAGCAGACTCGGGAAGTCCCTTGGAGACTTCGCCAGCGTCCTTCAGAATCGTCAGGGTTGTACCTTTGATGCGAGGGTTAACGAGATTGTAGTGGGCAGAGAGCAACGCACGGTTGCGCGAGTTGACCCAACACAGATTGAGTGGGAAACTGTTTCCAAATCGATTAAAAGATTACGTCGCAACAACCGCACGAATTGCTGAATTAGAACCGAGGTTTCGCGACCTATGAAAGTTGAGAAAAACAAATTCGACGCGCTGCTGGATCGCATGATCCAAACCCCGCCCATGAAGCGCGACGATCTGCGAACACGCCCGCGAAAGAAGCGCCTTATACGGGCCGCTAAACGGCTCGGCGCTCTGGGCGGTGAGTTCGCGATAGGGCATCGCTGGCCTTGCGACCAGCCGCGTAACCAGATCGTCGAAAATCTCCCGGTTCTTGCGGTTGTTAAAACGGAAGTCGAACTCTGCCGGATAGCGGTCTAGATGCTTCACGGAAATCTTGTGGAAGCTGCCCACGATGCCGCGTTTCAGGAGCGACCAGCAACCCTCAATTGTGTTCGTATGCACGTCCCCACGCACCCACTCTTCCGCGCTGTGCCGGACAAAATCATGCTTTGCCACGATCCCGCCCAGAGTCTTGTAGGCAGCGAGTTCATCCGTCATCACGGTAGCTGTGGGCTGCACGTTGTCTTTCACCATGCCCACCAAAACCTGTTTGCTAGCGGTGGGAATCTTCTGTGTTCGGACGCGCCCACCGCGCTCGACCATGCCCGCCACAATCGTAGTAGCCCTCGGTTCGCGCTTGCGCCGTTTATCGTACTTGCCGGAGACGTGAGTCTCATCCACTTCCACGATGCCCATTAGCCCCGCACCGCCGGATTCAGCCATCGCTTTGCGGATGCGATGGCAGAGGTACCACGCGGTCTGATAGGACTTGAGACCGAGATGCGTCTGTAGTTGCTTCGCGGACATTCCCTTTTTCGCCTGCGTCATAAAGGCCATCGCCAGAAACCACTTATGCAGAGGCAGGTGGGAATCGTGAAACAGAGTGCCAGCCGTGGCTGTGAACTGCTGTTTGCAAGACGATTCTAAACACTGATAGAGCTTGCGGATGGCCTGCTTTTTGCTACTGGAAGTGATGCGCGAAATCTTGTCACTGCCGCAAGTTACGCAGCGCACGCCGTTCGGCCAGCGGCGCGATTCCAGATACGCTAGGCATTGCTCGTCGCTTTTCAGTTTGTCGTTAACTTCGATGACGTTCATAGCTGCCTCTCAAGACAGCTACATTCTGGCACAAATAGCCTTCTGTGTCAATAGGATAATCACTCTTTTTTTCTCGTGTTGGGTCCCGGAAACACGTGAGCAGAGTCGTGCGATCTTCTTCAGGATTGAATCCCCGGTTGCCGTCCACACGAAGGACGGCGGGAACGGTCGTACTGTTTCAGGAAGCGATCGATTTTGTCCACCAAGTCGGCGAGGCTGGGACGCTGGTGAACAAGCCACGCCGGGTGGCCTGTCGGGTGATGAGGCCAAAGCAGCGCTCCACCTGATTGAGCGAGGAGGAGTGGAGGAGTTCGGTGTGCAGTGGATGTGCTAACGGGGCCGTTGAGACAGCCGGGTACGTAGCTTGGGATGTTTGTGAGTCCCATAATTGTCGACGATGAGATGGAGGTCCAACTGCGGCAGCACGTTGGAATCCAGATGACGGAGGGAGGAGAGGAACTCTTGGTGGCGGGGCTTGCATTGCGTGACCACGGTTCCGGTGGCGATATCCAAGGCGGCAACCGCACAAGATCAGCGCGTGATCGGGAGAGGGTTCAGATACAGGCCTACAATGTCGCCCACCTTCTCGATAAGGAAGGGATCGCTAGAGAGCTTCTGATTATCTGGTTGCTTCAGCAAGCCCCAATAGGTAGTGTTAACGCGTGCCACGACCGCCGTTTCCGAAGACGCTCCGCCAATTCCAGTCCGACTTTGCCACGGAGGAAGCCTGCCAACGATATCTCGCAGCTTGTCGTTGGCCCGATGGATTTACTTGTCCGCGATGCGGGTATGAAAAAGCTTATGAGTTGGTGAAGCAGCTGCGGCAGCAATGCTGCAAGTGTCGCTATCAGGTCTCGCTGACATCTGGAACTATCCTTCATCGGACAAAAACACCGCTGACCCATTGGTTCTGGGCGGCGTACCTGATGACCACGGACAAGCGTGGCGTATCTGCACTACTGCTGCAGCGTCAATTAGGGCTGACCTGCTACGAGACCGCATGGATGATGCTGCACAAGCTCCGCCGAGCAATGGTGAACAACGCGAGGGAACCTTTGCGCGGTGAGGTAGAGGTGGATGAGACGTGGATTGGTGGCGAGCAAGCTGGACTCCGAGGAAGCCGACAACTCAAGCATCGGAGGGCAGCTCTTGTCTTGGTGGCGGTCGAAAAGCGTGGGCGAGCTTCAGGGCGTGTCCGCATGAGCGTAATTCCCGACTTTAAGGCCGCGACCATAATGTCGTTTCTTAGCCAGCACATCGCACCTGGATCCACGATCTATACGGACGGGCTTAAGAGTTTCTCAGGTCTTTTAGAGGCTGGCTTCAAACATGTCGTTCGAAACCAACCTCTACGAACGGAGTTGCGCAAAGGTGCAAAATCCGCCGTCCCGCTTGCCGATCGGGCGATCGGGAACCTCCAGCAGTGGCTCATTGGAACCTACCACGGAGTGAGCAAGGACCAACTGCAAGTTTACCTCGATGAATTCGTTTTTCGGCACAACCGTCGCAAGACGCCGGCAGCCGCATTTCAGACACTACTTGGTCTCGGAACCGGCCGCACATCAACAGTGTACGAGCAGATTCGGGGAGCTCGGGATCTGAATCCCAACCTATTGGGGCTTGCTGAAGCAACCAGATAATCAGAAGAGAGCTTGAAGCTGCCGCTGCGATGAGGTTGGAGGGCCAGAGCCTGGAACAGACGATGCACGGTGGATTTGGATCCTGCTGGCTTCCGCCACCCAGGTGCACACTCGAAATGCGTTCCCGCTGCCGCGTGCGGTGGAGCAGGGCGGCTACCCGCTCGTCGTCAATCGTGCGCGGCCGGGCCGGGGTGCAATGCCGTGTGGAGCAATAGTGGTGACATCATTATTATTATTCTGACCCCACATTCCTCCTTGAACTCTGTGTAAGTGGTCACTTCGAGTCCACCTGTTATCACCCGCTACTGATGTTCAACGGCGAAGGTGACTGTCTGGCGGCGAAGCTGCGGCCGGGCAAGATCGTGCTTCTGTTTGCCGGTCTCTGCCTTGCGAATCTCCGCCGGATCACCCACTCGGCATTCGATCCCGAGTTCTTCCATCAGCTTCAGAAACCACTGCATTGATCCGGTGGCTTTCAATCCCCACCAGCACCGGTTTCGGTAGTGCAGCGTAAAACTTCCGCACCTCCTCGCCTTCGTGCTCAAGCACCTTCTCCACCAGTTCCCCAGTGTCGGTATTCAACATCGCAATCGTTTGTTGTCGCGCGTGCAAATCGCACACTATAATTCGTATCTCGGCCTCCTTTGATCTTTGATCCGAGCGCTGTTAGGTTGGAACCCACACAGTTTATTCGGCTCGTGAGGCCAACGTCGTTATCTCATCAAGCGAGGGACAGCCGAGCACGAGCAGTGAATCAAAGAAGGCAAGCAGGCAGTGAAGATGACTCGGCTAGCTGCCATCTCTTCCGGTCGAACGAGGTGCGCCTGGGGTTGAGCGTGATTCCTTACAACCTGGGGAACCTGTGGCGTCGGTTGGCGCTGCCCAAGAAGATCAAAAACTGATCGCTGACGAGTCTGCAGCAACGGTTGGTGAAGACGGAAGGACGGCTGCTGAAGCATGCACGGTACTACCGGGGAATTCTAGACTGCATTTGATAAGTGCGTGCGAAGAGTCACTTCGCCGGCTCAAAACGGACTATATTGATTTGTATCAGATCCATCGCCCGTCATTTGATATTCCTGTCGATGAAACCTTGGGAGCGCTGACGGACTTGGTGTGCCAAGGGAAAGTACGGTACATCGGCAGTTCCACCGCTCCCGCTTGGAAGCTGATGGAATCTTTGATGGTGAGTGAAGCGAAAGGATATGCGCGCTTCGTCTCGGAGCAGCCCCCTTACAATCTGCTTGACCGGCGGATCGAAAACGAATTGGTACCGCTTTGTCGAACATACGGCCTCGGCATCTTGCCTTGGTCACCGCTGGCTATGGGACTCTTAGCTGGCCGTTACCCGGAGGACTCTGTCTGTCCGGCCGATTCGCGCGCAACTTTGCGCGGGGGGATATATGCGGAGCGCATCACCGCTCGTGCCATTCTGGTCGGGAACAAGTTCGTGCGATTGGCACAATCGTTCGGGATGTCGCCATCCCACTTGGCGGTAATGTGGGTTAAGGATCAGCCCGGGATTACTGCGCCATTAATCGGTCCTCGCAACATCGAGCAGCTTGAGCACCTACTCCGAGCGCTGCAGCCAAGAATCGGCTCAAGGGGATACAATATAAAATTGTTCTCTTTGCAAATGATTTCAGAGGCACACCAAGGCCTTGCGGCAACTGGAATCTGAAGGTTTGATCACGATCGTCCAGCACCACGGCGCCGTAGTTTCCTCGCTTTCGCCTGATGATATCGTCCATTGGTGCCAGATCTTCTCAATGCCACTCTGAGTGCGCCAATAGCTGCTGCCCCGTGGGGAAGCCAGCCAGCCCTATTCGAGACAAATCTAGGTCCGGTCTGCACGCTGGTTGGCGTATCGCAACAGCACGTACACCGGAAGTCCCAACAATATAATCACCAGCCCGGGGCACGTGCTCATTGGCCGATACGCGAGCAGCGCTAGCAGTATGGTGCTTGTGCATAGAATGTGGAGCGCAGGCACCGCAGGATAGCCGACAACCCGGTACGGGCGCTCCGCCTTAGGCCGAATGAATCGCAACCGAAATAGACCAAGCACAGTCAGGATGTAAAACAGTAGTATCGCTGAAACCACGTAATCGAGAAGGTTGCTATAGACATTGCCGTACTTGCCGGTTGCCGGATCGTAAGTCCGCGGCAACACCAGAAGCATGGCCCAAATGCCCTGCATCAGAAGTGACCGTGCCGGCACACGTGCCTTGTTGAGAAGCGCCGCAGCAGGAAAGAAGAGCCGCTCACAGGCCATGGCGTAGTAAACGCGCGCCCCTGTCATGACGAGCGCGTTGACAGCGCCGAACGTCGAAACCATGATGGCGGCGGCCATGGCGCTGGTGCCGATCCCGGGAAGGATGACTCGTAACATAGCAGTTGCGACCCGATCGGCGGGGGCATGTTGGATCGCAGCTAGAGGGAGGGTAGTAAGGTATGCCAGATTGGCCAGGAGGTAGAGCGAGATCACTAAAACGGTTCCGATTACCATGGCCAACGTTACATTGCGGCGCGCATCTTTCACTTCTGCGGCGGCAAACGCAATATTGTGCCACGCGTCGGCCGCAAAAATCGAACCCGTCTGCGACACGCAGAGGGCCATGAAAAGGCCAAAAGCACTGCCGGCCGTCAGACCCGGGACGATCGGTTCGAACCCGTGCCGCGTCCACGGGTTCGCGAAATTGGCGTGGACTGCTGCGGCGTTACTCCCCAGCACAATTCCGATGATAATCAGCGCGAAGAGTGTCCCTATCTTAGCTACCGTGAAGACGTTTTGGACCAGACGACTATAATTCATCCCGTGGCTGTTAGTAGACGTGAGCAGTGCGACCATCAGGATCGCCACCAGTTGCACCGTCGATAGCGACAGTGCGTAGTGGGAACTCAGGTGCATTGGCGGGATCAGATATCTGTCTTCCGAGATAAGCGGCCAGAGCACGCCGAGGAATCGCCCGAAAGCCACCGCCACAGCCGCAATTGTGCCCGTCTGGATCACCGTAAACAGCGTCCAACCGTACAGGAAGCCCCACATGGGCGAGAGCGACTCACGCAAGTAGATATACATGCCGCCTGCGCGCGGCATCATCCCGGCCAACTCGCCGTAGCAGAGCGCCCCCCCAATGGTGAACATGCCCGTGATCGCCCAAGCCACGAGCAGCCAACCTGAACTGCCGATCAGCCTCGACATATCCGCGGAAACAATGAAAATGCCCGACCCGATCATTACGCCGACCACGACCATCGTGGCGTCGAACAAGTCCAATCCCTGCTTAAGTTGATGACTGCTTGGCGTAGTCTTGCGGTGAGGAGATAACGATTGGTTGTCTGTCATGAAGAGAGCCGTCTTGTCGGAGTGGTGCACTCTTTTGTTAACCACCAAGGAAAGGGGTTTAGTACTTAAGCGAGAGCGCATTTTACCAGCGCTTTTGTCATTGTATAATACAGTATGGTATACGATATGCAGTTGTGGTCGGCTCCGCGATCCCTATCGGATTATGCCATTGAGCCGAAACTGGAAGACAGAAGTCACTGGAGCCACTTATGGACTGGAAGGGCGTCACACCCGCTATCACGACCTGTTTCGATGAAAGTTACCGCGTCGATCACGATTTCATGGCGCGCCATTGCCAATGGGTGCTGGACCATGGCTGTACAGGAATTGTTGCACTCGGCACACTGGGAGAAGGAGCGACCCTCACTTTTGATGAAAAACTTCAAGTCCTGCGTACTTGTGTGCGTTCAGTGGAGGGGCGAGCTCCCGTAGTGGCTGGCATTTCCTCCCTCTCAACATCGGGGGCAGTAGAGCTGGCCATGGCGGCCGTCGACCTAGGATGCGACGGCCTCATGGTTTTGCCGCCGTACGTTTACCAAGGCGACTGGCGCGAGATGAAAGCGCATGTCGCCGCTGTGCTCAATGCAGTCCCGGTTCCTTGTATGCTCTACAACAATCCGGTGTCATATGGAACAGATTTTCTTCCCGTTCACATCGAAGAACTCTCGCGCGAACACGAGAATTTGCAGGCCGTAAAGGAGTCCAGCATGGACGCCCGGCGCGTAAGCGCAATTCGTGCACTGGTGGGGAGTCGACTCGAAGTCTCCGTAGGCGTGGACGACGCGGTTCTTGAGACGGTCGGGGTTGGAGCTTCAGGTTGGGTTTCGGGTCTGGCCAATGCGCTACCAAGAGAGTCGGTGAATCTTCTCACTCTTGCACTCAAAGGGGAGCGCGAGGAAGCGTTCGAGTTATATCGCTGGTTTCTTCCGTTGTTGCGCATGGATACGGTACCAAAGTTCGTGCAACTGATAAAGCTGGTGCAGTCGGAAGTTGGGATGGGTAATTCTCGAGTACGCCCACCGCTGCTCGAACTCGCAGGTTCAGAATTGCAGGACGCGCGAAGTACCGTCCGCGATGTCCTCCGAAACCGAGCAGGTTGGGATGAGAATCTCCACCGAGGGTAGGGCGAGCTTCCCAAGTCTTGATCTTGGAAATCAGTTCCGGACGGGGACGAAAACCCGAAAACCCGCTCCCTATGGCGGATGATGGGCGACGGGTTGACGAAAGGCAGAGTTCCATTTACTAGTGGACTGTCGCAAAGTAACCATTACTAGTTGTTATGCTTCTAAGTTGGTATGGCGACAGACAGCGAAGTGTCCCTCACCAGCAACCAACGTTCGGAACTCAGCAGCATCGCTCAATCGCGTACCCTGCCGGCTGGCTACGTCTTTCGCGCCAAGCTCATCTTGATGCTGGCAGAAGGAGCTTCCTTCAACACCATTAAGCGCAGGCTGCAGACCAGTGCTCCCACGATCGTCCGCTGGAAGCAGCGCTTCCTCGAATCCGGGCTCGACGGGCTCGACACCTATCATCCCGGCCAGAAGGCCAGGGTTCTGACTCCCGCTTTGCGGGCCCGGATTCTGGCCGCCACCCGCAAGAAACCCAGCGACGGTGCCACGCATTGGAGTTGCCGCAAACTGGCGACCGCGCTGGGAGTCAGCAAGGACGCGGTGCATCGCGTCTGGAAAGAAGCGGGACTGAAACCCCATCGCCTGGAGCGTTACTTGGCCAGCGACGATCCGGAGTTCGAAAGCAAAGCGGCCGACATTATCGGCCTGTATCTGCGGCCGCCGCAGCATGCCGCCGTGTTCTGCGTCGACGAGAAAACCGCCATCCAAGCCCTGGATCGGCTCGATCCCGTTCTGCCGCTTTCGCCGGGGCGAGCCGAGCGTCATGGCTTCGAGTACTACCGGCACGGAACGCTTTCTCTGTATGCCGCGCTGGACACCAAAACCGGCCGCGTGCACGGAAGAACCACGGCCCGCCACACCAGCCGTGACTTCGTTGCCTTCCTCGGAGAAGTGGTAGCGTTGTGCTCGCCCCGGCAGCAGATTCATATCATCCTCGACAACCTCTCTGCCCACAAAACCCAACTCGTTCGAGACTTCCTGCAACAGCATCCGCGCGTGCAGCTTCACTTCACTCCTACGTATTCCTCTTGGCTTAACCAAGTCGAGATCTGGTTCGCCAAGATCGAACGCGAGGTCATCGCCCGCGGCATTTTCACCTCGGTCCCGGACCTGGCTCGCAAACTCCGTCGTTACATCAACGCCTACTCCGCCAACGCTCACCCGATCCAGTGGAAATACTCTGACCCCAGCCGCCGGCTGCGCACTAACGAATTCACTGCGACAGGCCACTAGTGTAGTGCGTCATGCAGATTGACGTTTATGCAGGGCGCGGCGGGCGCGTTTGACTTTCTCCAAAATGTCGGAAGCGCGGGCCGTCCAGATGAAGGGTTTGGGATGTTCGTTGTGGCGGTCGATGTAACTGCCGATCGCCATGATCAGTTCCTCCAGATCGCGAAATACACCGCGCCGCAGTCGGTTCTGCGTGAGATTGCGGAAGAAGCGCTCCACCATGTTGAGCCACGAGGCACTGGTCGGAGTGAAGTGCATGTGGAACCGTGGATGGCGTGCGAGCCAGCGCTGAACCTTGGGATGCTTGTGGGTCGCGTAGTTATCGCCGATCAGGTGTAAATCGAGATGCGAAGGCATGGCTTGATCGAGCAGGCGCAGAAACCGGAGCCATTCTTGGTGGCGATGTCGTTCCTGACAAAACCCATAGACCTCGCCGTTGGCCGCATTGAGAGCGGCAAATAGAGTGGCGGTGCCGTTGCGTTTGTAGTCGTGGGTCATGGTTTGGCTGCGACCACGCTTCAGGGGCAGACCGGGTTGCGTGCGATCCAAAGCTTGGATCTGGCTTTTCTCGTCCACGCACAACACGAGCGCGTGCTCGGGCGGGTTCAGATACAGGCCGACGATATCTTCCAGTTTTTCTGCGAACTCGGGATCGTGGCTGATCTTAAAACTCTCGACCCGGTGCGGTTTCAGGCCGTGACGACGCCAGATCCGACGCACGCTGGCCTCGCTGATGCCCACCGCTCGCGCCATGCTGCGTGTGCTCCAGTGGGTAGCGTTCGGCGGTTTCTGCCGCGTCGTCATGTGCACCACGCGCCGGACCACACGGGCGGTGATCTTGGGCGTTCGGCCTTGCCGGGGCGCATCTTGTTCCAACCCCGCCATGCCCAAAGTCAGGAACCGGCGACGCCAGCGCGACACTTTCTTGGGCGTGGTCTTCATCGTGGCAGCGATTTGCTTGTCCTGTCGGCCTTGGGCGGCCAACAGCACGATCCGCGCACGATCCACCACTCGTGCTGGAAGCGAGCGACTGCGAGCCCATTGCTCCAAGGTGGCTTGCTGCTCCGAACTCAAGGTGATGGCAGGGGCAATCCGCATCCACGGGGTCTCCTGCCTATTAGACGCGGGCGGAATTATAAAGGTTGTTACTTACGACGCGCTACACTAGGTCGTAAGTCGCAGGTCAATAACCGAAGTCGCCCTCTGGGAGTTCCGAAAGCTGGTTTGCCTCACTATTATTGGTCTGTCTCGGCAGGAGCACGCCCTTCCCTTAATACTTGCTTCAGCGACTGACCGGCATGCCGAATGTGCCGCCGTAACAGGCCGCAGGCAGCGGCCACATCCCGCGCTCGGCACAAATCGAGCAGTTGCCCGTGTTCCCGTTTGGCGCGGTCGAATTCACGGGTCAAATACAACTGCAGCCATGTATAGCGCTCTGCATTGTTGTTAACCTTTCGGATAATTGACATGAAATGCGGACGGTGTGCACCGGAGTAAAGGGCGGAATGGAATCGCCAGTTTAGGCGACCCAACTCGGAAATATGCTCCTCCTGCGACAATCCCTTCTCATACGTTCGCAAAGCCGCTTCTGCATGCGCGAACTCCGATTCGGTTAAGCACGGAATGGAAAGTTCGAGAACTGCACACTCAAGCAACGCGCGAATCTCAAATAATTCCTCGATATCATCAGGCGAAAGCGAGGAAACTACGGCGCCGTGGTGCTGGACGATCGTGATCAAACCTTCAGATTCCAGTTGCCGCAAGGCCTCGCGCACAGGGATCCGGCTCACCTGAAATTCAGAAGCAATCGCGTCCTGACGCAGCTGCTCCCCTGCCCGGATCTCACCTCGCATGATTTTGGAGCGCAACCTGTCCGCCACGGCACTGGTCAGCGACCGGCGAGGTATGGGGAAAGATTGGTGTGCCTCTGAAATCATTTGCAAATAAAACAATTTTTTATATTGTATCCCCTTGAGCCGATTCTTGGCTACAGCGCTCGGCTTCCGGTAGTGTCCTAAGAGTGCGTTGCGACAGGGCAGTGTTAGGACACTACCCGGCTTCCTCGGGGAATACCCAAGTGGATCTTAGCCGATTCTCCGAGATTGCCCGGAACTCCGTTGAAAGTTAGCGACTCTCGACGGTCATAGGCTACGCAACCTTCACTTCCTCGGCAACCGCCTTCTTCGAAACCGTGTTCGCAAGCGCCGTCAACAGCGATGGAATCTCCCGGTAGCCTTGCACCTTGCGAAACTGGCGTTCGGCCACCAGCAAGCCCGAGCCGACCCAGCGTTCGATGTGGTCTCCCGCACGCCAGCGTTTCACGGTGCGGCATACCGTCTCCACAATCGAGAACGCCGATTCGATCACGTTGGTGCTGGCCAGAGTGCGGCGCAACTGCGCGGGCATGCGCAAGCGATGCACGGTGAGCGTCTCCTCCATGCCTTCCTCCAGGCTGCGGGCGGCACTCGGATTCAGCTCCATCAGTTCGCGATGCAGTCGATCGAGCGCTCGCCGGGCGTCGGTGTATTCGGTCATGGCATAGGCATTTTGCAGTTTCTTTTTGACCGCTGGTTTGTGTTCTTCGGGTAAGTGGTCGATGACATTGCGCCGCTTGTGCACCTGGCAACGCTGGATCATCGCCGCCTCGCCCGCATGACGGCGCACCGCCGCTGCCAGCGCCTTGCCGCCGTCCAGCACATACAGACGCGGCACGCTGAAGTCCAGCCCGCGCGCCGCCAGATCGCCCAGTAACTCACCTACCACGGCGGCATTCTCGGTAGCCCCTTCGCGCAGGCCCAACACCGTTTTACGCCCGTCAACATTGATGCCCAGCGCCACGATCATTTGCCGGTCCCGAAACGGAGTGCCGTCGATCAGCACCGCGCACAGCCGTAACTCGCCCAGCGGTCGCTCCATCAACGCCTGTAACTTCTCCCGGCTGGAGGCGACGAAGTTCTCGCTCACCGCCGACTTCTCCACCCCGTAGGCGTCACGAAAATCTTTCACCACTGCGCCGTAATTACGCGTCGAGAGCCCGCGCATCAGCTTGTCCCATACCGCGTGCTCCATCGGCCCGCTGCGCTGAAACATCTCGTAACTGCCCAGCCGTTGCTCACGATTCTCCGGCGTGCGCAGGCGCGTGCGCTGGATCGGCACCTTCTGCCCGTCCACCACGCAATAGCCGTCCTCTTTCCCCCAGCGGTGTGCGCGCCGCCCAGCATGCTGCTCGTGCCGTTCGCCGGCAAGGTGCCGCACTTCTTCCTCCATCACCAGGCTCATCAACGCCAACCCGGCTTCGCGCATGAGGTGGCCCACCCCTTCTTGCAGCAGACCGACGACCTCGGTCATGGGAACAATCATCTGTAGGCTAGGGTTTTCTTCGTGGGCCAGTTGTCGGAATTCTTGCACCGCCCGTTGCTGGTCGATCTGATATCGTCTCTTCATAGCGACTCTCTCCTTTTTTCTTGGCAGAAAAAACCACCGCGATCATTATGACCGCGGTTGAGAGTCGCTACTTTCTACGAATTAACGGGCATCCTCGATTCTCCAGTGGAAACAAAGAGAGTAAAGACCATCAATTCCTGAGGACTTGGGGGCCAGCCAAAAGCTTCCGCCCGGTGACCTGGCCTTTTCGGCCCTGCGTAAAATCCGCGATGCGAGCCCGCACAACGGTGCCGCAGTCGCGTCGCTGACTGTTCAGTTCGATCAGCCGTCTCCGTCGGCGGCTTTTCAGTCCGAACTCTATAGACACGGCCGTTCAATGCTGAGATTCCGATGTAATCACTGATGTAATCACTGTAATCACTAAAGAAAAAACCGTTCTTGAGATTTGTTGAGAATCGAGGCATGGCGGTCGCAGAGTCGCAGACACCAAGTCTGCCGAACTTCGTGGGTTCTAAGTGCCTTCGCTGTTGGGAATTTCCCTGTAACAACCTTTGGCGAAACCATAGTGTCAAAACAATTACTCCATTAACCGCATCTTCATCCAACCTGAAGAATTATGAAAATTGGCAACTGCGCTACCTGGCGGCACCAATTCATCACACGCTGCTTTTACCGTCTCATTCAGCTTCATCTCCAGTACCGGCAATAGGTGCTCAAGCTGCTCGATGTTGCGAGGACCGATTAATGGCGCAGTAATCCCGGGCTGATCCTTAACCCACATTACCGCCAAGTGGGATGGCGACATCCCGAACGATTGTGCCAATCGCACGAACTTGTTCCCGACCAGAATGGCACGAGCGGTGATGCGCTCCGCATATATCCCCCCGCGCAAAGTTGCGCGCGAATCGGCCGGACAGACAGAGTCCTCCGGGTAACGGCCAGCTAAGAGTCCCATAGCCAGCGGTGACCAAGGCAAGATGCCGAGGCCGTATGTTCGACAAAGCGGTACCAATTCGTTTTCGATCCGCCGGTCAAGCAGATTGTAAGGGGGCTGCTCCGAGACGAAGCGCGCATATCCTTTCGCTTCACTCACCATCAAAGATTCCATCAGCTTCCAAGCGGGAGCGGTGGAACTGCCGATGTACCGTACTTTCCCTTGGCACACCAAGTCCGTCAGCGCTCCCAAGGTTTCATCGACAGGAATATCAAATGACGGGCGATGGATCTGATACAAATCAATATAGTCCGTTTTGAGCCGGCGAAGTGACTCTTCGCACGCACTTATCAAATGCAGTCTAGAATTCCCTCGTTCGTTAGGGCCGGGCCCTGTCGGATAGTGGGCTTTGGTAGCAATGATCGCCTGCTGACGTTCGCCGTTCAGTTCCAGAGCACGACCGATAATGCGTTCGCTCTCTCCGTTGGCATAGCTGTTGCTGGTATCGATCAGATTGATGCCCGCTTCAAGGGCCCGATCGATGATCGAAATGGATTCAAGTGCCGGAGTTGGATTACCAAAATTATCCGTGCCCAAACAGAGCGGTGAGATCTTGACTCCCGTTCGACCTAAGGTACGATAGTCCATCCAGACTCACCTCGCGGTATAGCCGCCGTCAACGGTTACCAATGTCCCGGTGATGTAACTCGCCGAGTCCGATGCTAGGAACAGAACCACTCGCGCAATCTCCACAGGTTCCGCCAAGCGCCCAAGCGGAACTGTTGCGGCTAGTCGCTCCATTAGTTCAGCGGTAACCGGCTCAGAGCGTTCGGAGGCGAGCATGGGGGTATTCACTTCGCCAGGGCACACCGCGTTAATTCGAATGCCGTCTCTGACGTGATCCAGAGCCATCGCTCGCGTAATTTGATGAACGGCTCCTTTTGAGGCGCAATAAGCCACGACACCTCTTGCTCCGATGCTACCCCAAACGGAACCGAAATTGACGATGGCACCTCGCCCCTGCTTCTTCATTTGCGGCACCGCGGCCCGACTCATACAAAACAAACCCTTGACATTCACATCCATGACGCGCTGCCACTGCTCATCAGAAGTGTTCAGCGCATCGGCACGAACAATAATGCCGGCGGCGTTTACCAAAACATCTAGGCGACCATGACGGTTCAAGGCTGTTTCAACGACCCGCTCGCAGAAGGAGGCGTCGCTGACGTCGCCGACTACCGGCGGTCCACCATTGATGTCATTGGCTACTCGGGCAGCCCGTGAACCATTGCAATCGACAATAACAACTTCCCCGCCCGCAGCGGCAAGCTCGCGAGCAGTGGATGCGCCCATCCCCGACGCTGCACCTGTTACTACAGCTACCTTTCCTGTGAATGTCACGGACTCTACTCCTACTCTCCAGATACCGCGCCGGAAGATGCCCCTGCACTGCCGAGTTTCCTTGTTGGCTTCGAAAACGTCCCAGATTGTACACCCAGTTTGCCTCCTGCGTGTTGCTTGAACCGACCCGACTTCATCGGAGCGCCCCCGGCGGTTTCCGATCAACACCAGCACGGCACCGAAATTGCCCCGAACTCCAGCTCACCTTGCGCACGCAGTTTGGACTTCACGTTGAAAACGGGCGAGTGCTTGCGGGTCGCGGGCGACATCCTCCCGCAGGAACTTGAGGGCGACGAACCGATGAAGCCGCGTGTCCTCGGCCTTGTAGGCGTACAATTCCGGGCATGAAACGAGCCCTCGGGGTTATCGTTGCCTCTCTTCTCCTGTGCGTCTTCAGTTTTCTCACACCCAGTTTTGCCGCAGGCTCTTCCGTACCGCGCACCCTGCGCGTCGATTATTACCACACCGGAAACTCGCACGAAGAATGGTTCAGCCTGGATCGGGTGGTGCTTGAGCCGCTGGAGTGGCCGGGGAATCTGAACAAGGCCATCGACGAAAGTCAGTTGGGAAATTACCTGTTTGAAGTGCGCGAGCGAGGCAGCGGGAAGTTGCTGTACTCGCGCGGATTCAATTCCGTATTTGTAGAGTGGAAGACGACCGAAGAGACGCTCCACGGGAACCGGACGTTTTCGGAGTCGCTGCGCTTTCCGAGTCCCGATGCGCCGGTGGAAGTGTCGCTGAAAGAGCGCAATGGGAGCGGCGTTGGCGAAATGTGGAAAGAAGTGTGGAAGACGGTGGTGGATCCGAAGGACAAGTTTGTAGACCGGTCGCGTCCACCCTCGCCGGGGGCGTTGATGGAATTGCAGAAGATGGGCGATCCGGCGACCAAGGTGGACCTGCTGGTACTGGGCGATGGTTACACGGCAGCGGAACGGGGGAAATTTGAGAAGGACGCGCGGCGATTCATGAACGCGCTGTTTTCGACGTCGCCGTTTCGCAAACACCGGAAGGATTTCAACGTGTGGGGGCTGTGTCCGGCGGCGGAAGAGTCGGGCGTGTCGCGGCCTTCGAGCGGAATTTATCGGCGGTCGCCGCTGGGCGCTGCGTACGACGCGTTTGGCAGCGATCGCTATGTGCTGACCACGGAGAACCGCGTGTTGCGGGATGTGGCGTCGTTCGCGCCGTATGAGTTCATCGAAATTTTGGTGAACGGGCAGACGTTTGGTGGCGGCGGAATCTTCAATCAATACGCGACGGTGGCGATCGACAGTCTGTGGTCCGGATTTGTGGGTGTGCACGAGTTTGGACATCAGTTCGCCGCGCTGGCGGATGAGTACTACACATCGGAAGTGGCGTATCTGCCGCCGGGGAAGAAGACGGAGCCATGGGAGCCGAATGTGACCGTGTTGTTCGATCCGGCAAATTTGAAGTGGAAGGATCTGGTCGCGCCGGGGACACCGGTGCCGAAGCCGTGGGATAAAGAGGAGTTCGATCGCTTCGAGCGGGACATCCAGCGGCAGCGTAAAGAGCTGCGAGCGGCGGGGAGGCCGGAGGCGGAGATGAACGAACTTTTCCGCAAGGAACGTGAGAAGGAAGATGCGATGTTCGGTGCGCAGAAGTTTGCGGGCAAGGTCGGAGCGTTCGAGGGTGCGAAATACGAGGCGAAGGGGTACTACCGTCCGGAGGTGGACTGCATCATGTTTACGCGGCACAACAAGTTTTGCGCGGTGTGCCGGCGCGCGATTGAGCGGGTGATCGGGATGTATACGAGCTGAAAGCTTTGAACCGCAGAGAACGCGGAGGGCTTAGAGAAGAGCTTTTGAGCCGCCGGACTGAAGCTATTCACGTGCTCGCCCAGCACGTTTGTGTGCATTTGCTGATGTCGGGTCAGTATTGTCGTGACCGTGGCAATCCCGATACTGGCGCCAACATTGCGCATCAAATTAAACAGGCTGGTGGCATTTCCCATCTCTTCTTTGGGAACCGGATCGTTGGTGATCGTTGTTAGCGGGATGAAGACCAAACCGATGGACGCCCCCTGGAGGATGAGAGGCCAGAAGAAATCCCAATAGCCGACATCCAGGTTCAAATGGCCGAAGCTGTAGTAGCTTAGGCTCGAAAATAAGATTCCTGCCACGAGCAGGCGCCGCGACTCGACCTTGGCCATCAAGAGACCCACGATCGGCATCGCCAGGAATGACCCTAGACCGCGCGGCAACATCGCAATTCCAGCTTGCAACGCCGGGTAGCCGAGCAACGTTTGCAGAAGCAGGGGGATGAGCACAGTGCTGCCATAGAGAACAAATCCGAGGATGGTCATCAGGAACACGCCGGTGGCATATGTCCGGATTCGGAACACACGCAGGTCCACGACGGGATGATCGATCCTGAGTTCGCGAACCACGAAGGCAGTCAGTCCGAACCCTACCAGAACGGCCAGCGTGATAATGAAACGGGACGCGAACCAGTCTTCTTCCTGGCCTTTGTCGAGCATGATCTGCAATGCGCCGATTCCGATCACAAGAACCCCATGCCAAAGTAGTCAATGGATTCCGACTTGCGCCTGATATAGGAAGGGTCAAACACAAACGTGGAAGTCATAACCAAAGGAATAATGCCGATAGGTATGTTGATATAGAAAATCCAGCGCCAACTATAGCTGTCAGTCAGCCACCCACCGAGCACAGGACCTAGCAGCGGCGCAACCACGATGCCCAGGGCCCAGAATGCCATGGCCTTGCCGCGTTCGGCGGGGGGAAAAACTTCCAGTAAGATGGCCTGGGAAAGCGGTTGCAACCCTCCGCCAGCGGCTCCCTGAATAACCCGAAAAATGATCAGCACGGGCAGGTTAGGGGCGAAACCGCAAAAGAAGGATGCAACTGTGAAACCAGTTACAGAGGCCATCAGCAGGCGCTTTCGCCCAAAGTAATTCGCCAGCCAGCCCGTCATCGGCAGGATAATCGCATTTGCGACCAGGTAGGACGTAAGTGCCCAAGTCGCCTCCTCCGGGGTAGCCGAAAGGCTGCCAGCGATGTGCGGCAAGGAAACGTTCACGACCGTCGTGTCGAGGACTTCCATGAAGGTGCTAACCATCACCGCAATGGCAACCAGCCAGGGATTGATCGCCACATCTAGATCGCCGAAACGGGGTCCGATAACCTCGGTCGCCACTAATGCTTCTCCTGCTGCGATAAACCAGCCGTGCAAAGGATCGCGTCCACGGCTCGGTCGACGCCCACGTTGGAGTTGATCATGAGGTTGTACAGATGCCGGTCATCCCAACCGCAGTGGTAGTAGGTGCGGATATACGCTGCTCGTACCCGTTCCATTTCCTGTATCGCCGCTTGAGCGTCCCGAAGCGAAGAATGGCGGTGTTGAAGGCGTTTGAGCTTTTCTTCGGTAGAGCCGTACACGAACACGTTGAATACGTCCTTTTCGCGAAGAACGCACTGTGCGCCTCGCCCGACAATGACACAATGACCCAAGCTGGCAGCTTCTTTAATGGGAATTCCGGCTTTGTAGTGGGTGACGATCTCCGGATGCGAAAATCGGAGGATGCAAGATCGTGAACTGTACCGACAGATTCTAGGGATTGAGGCATCTTGGTTTGTGGAGCGAGTGGAACTAAGGCTGGGCGAGGGTGAAGTGCACATCTATTTGGAACACCGAGAGATGGCGAGTTGGCCGTGCCCGGAATGCGGAGCGAGTTGCCAGTTGTACGACCATCAAGGGGAACGGCAATGGCAGCATCTGGACACCTGCCAATATCAGACCATTCTGCACACCCGGCCACCGCGGACCGAATGCAGCGAGCATGGAGTGCGGGTTGTGAAATTGCGCTGGGCGGAGCCCTCGAGCCGATTTACCGCGCTGATGGAACGGCTGGTGATTGACTGGCTGAGGGCAGCGAGTCAGAAGGCAGTGGGCGAGCAACTGGGACTGAGCTGGGACGAGATTCACGGGATCATGGAACGGGCGGTGGATCGGGGCTTGGAACGGAGGCAGGCCGAGCCATTGCCGCAGCTGGGGGTAGACGAGAAGGCGTTTCGGAAAGGGCATAAGTACTTCACGCTGGTGAATGACCTGGAGCGCTCCCGTGTGCTGTACGTGGCCGAAGATCGAACCCAGGCCAGCCTGGATGGATTTTGGGAGACCCTGACGGAAGAGCAGCGCGAGAGTATCGAGGCCGTGGCCATGGATATGTGGGATCCCTACGTCGCCTCGGTGAGCGAGCACCTCCGGGATGGGAAGCAGAAGATCGTCTACGACAAATTTCACATTGCCAAGCATCTCGGCGAGGCCGTGGACAAAGTGAGGCGCAAGGAGAACCGCACGCTACGAGCGGCGGGCGATGACCGTCTGACGGGGACGCGCTACGACTGGCTGCGGAACCCGGCGGCGATGGAACCGGCGGATCGCAAAGCCTTTGCCGAGTTACGTCAGAGCGGGCTGAAGACCGCGCGGGCCTGGGCTCTGAAAGAAACCGCCATGGCATTTTTCGATTACCAATACGAGCGTCCCGCGCGGAAACATTTTCGTTGGTGGCAGGGCTGGGCCGTACGCAGTCGCCTGCGCCCCATGCTCGAAGTGGCTCGAACCTTGAAGCGGCGCTTTGAGAACATCATTACCTACCTCCGCCACCGCGTCACGAACGCTGCCAGCGAATCCATCAATGCCAAGATCCAATGGGTCAAGTACACGGCACGTGGATTCCGCAACAAGAAGAACTTCGCCGCCATCCTGTTCCACTGTGGCGGTCTGGACCTGGCTCCTTAAGCCACTAAAATGCCGGAAGAGCCGAAGATAAAGAGGGTGTCTGGCACATCCGCGATTTTGGTCGGGGGCTGAGATACGAGCATTTGACACAAAACGAAAGCCAGGAGAAGCTGCAAAACCCTGGTCGAGTAATTGGCAAATTCGGGGTCGGCCTGAAGGACGCTCTGGCGACACTGAATCGACGGGGCGTGGCGGTTCAGATCCGTTCGAGGTCTGGCGACATTGCGCTCACCCAAGCCCCGAAGTACGGTTTTTCTGACGTTGTAACGCTTCAAGCTATTGTTCAGTCGCCGGCGGACGAACAATTCGTAGGGACCGACATCAGCTTGCGCGGAGTCACAGCAGGTGACATCGAAGATGCTAAGCGTTTCTTTCTAAAGTTCTCCAACGAGTCCACCCTGGATGAGACCCCTTATGGCCAGATCTTGGGAAGGGATCCCAGAGGCAGCGCGCGAATTTACGTAACAGGAATGCTAGTTGCGGAGGAGGAGAACCTTGCCTTCTCCTATAACGTGACGTCTCTAACCGCCGCAATGAGAAAGGCGCTCAATCGAGAGCGGACAAACGTGGGGCGGTCGGCGTACACCGACCGGGTAAAGCAGATGCTCTTGGCATCGAAAGCGCCCAGCGTTGCCGAACATCTTGGCGCAAGAATTAGTAAGGATCGAAGCTGGCACAAGCCACGACGAGGTCAAATGGACAGATGTAGCGGTCCACGCCTGCCAAATTCTCAATACAACCGGGAAAGCAATCTTCGTGACTGATTCCGACCTCGTGTTTCACAAGGACGCCATAGACCAAGCTCAATCAGATGGTCTAAAGATCGTGACCGTACCTGAGAACATAAAGACATCACTTCGGGGACTGAGTGATCTCCAGGGTAATCCCGTTCGCGATCTGTCCGTCTACCAATCGGAGTGGGAAAGCAGTTTTGAATTCAAGTTCGTGAAGTCCGAAAGCCTTTCCTCGAACGAGCGCCGGATCTATGAGCGGTGGAGGGAAATAGCCAAGTTTGTCGGCTCAATTCCCAAGAAGGTGCATGACGTCAAGATTTCGGAAACCATGCGTCGCGACTTCTTAACAGGCTCTGAAACCCAAGGGCTTTGGGACCCCGCGTCAGGAAGCATCATTATTAAGAGGACCCAACTGGGATCGCTGTCAGCCTTCGCTGGCACCCTGCTGCACGAAATTGCTCATGCCCGCAGCGGGCATGGAGATGTATCCCGCGAGTTTGAAAACGAGCTCACTGAGATGCTGGGGACTGTGGCTGACCTTCAGTTGGCCTGAGATACAGCGACTGATCGGTCTTTCAGTCATTCCATTCCGGTCGATCCTTTCTCTTCGTTACACCACCAATGCATTGCCTGGATATTGTCCGGGTGATCATCTCTCCACCCCATCCCATTGCTCTTGACTCATAGTGGCCGATTGCTCATTCCTTATCCTAGTCGTATGAGATAGCCGGCACGGGTGTATCGTTATCTTTCTGTGGAGTCGCTGGAGATTATCTCGTGTTAAATCGCCCACAGATTGTTGAACGGTTACGTGCCGGCAATCTGATCATCGACCCCCTCGTCGAGGATTCGCAAATTGGGAGTGGCAGCTTTGAATTGCGTCTATCTCCTCAGTTTCGTGAATTTGTCAGTAGAGCTGCAGCCAAAGGTGACGCAGACATTGGCGTAGGAATGAGCAGAATTCGAGATGCCGTAGCACGCGCAGTGGGAGGTCCCAGGAAAGCAATCGGATGGGGAGATGAGATCGTTTTACGGCGCGGAAGAGGCATCATCGCAGTCACGGCGGAATACGTCAGAATTCCTGGCGACTTACAGGGATGCGTTTTCCCGCTCGCTGGACTCACTCGTCTTGGTCTGAACCAAGCGCCCAGCATTTTGCATCCAGGATTTCAAGGCCGGATTACATTAGCGATTCACAATCTTGGTTCGGCTTCGATCAGTCTCCGCACTGGTACGCGGATTGCCGAAGTTGCATTTTCAGAAGTCGCTAGTTCCAGCAGCGGAGATGATGCGCGATCGGTACCCGAGGAGCTTTCGAAAGTTAGGCGTGTCTTCTCCGAGCGGATCGCAAATTCAGAAGATCACCCACCGTCGTCAGAACACTTTCGTGATCTAGTCGCAAGCCTGACAAATGCCAGTGACCGCGACAAGGGACGGATTCTTGAGAAGGTTGTCCGCGATCTGTTCCTTGGAATAACCGGTATCAAGATTGTGAAGGCCAATGCGCGTCTGGCGTCAGAAGAGATCGATCTCATTATTCAAAATGATAACGGAAGTGGTTTTTGGCAACATCTTGGGTCCCCCATCATAGTTGAGTGTAAGAACTGGTCTCGAAAGATCGGCGCCCGTGAGATTTCCGTGGTATTTGAGAACTTAGAGTCGCTCAGTCCTGATGCAAAGACCGCTATTCTTGTGGCACCAAACGGAATTTCAGGCACTCATTATCGCGATGCCCTTCTTAAGATACGCGAAAAAAGACAGCGTGGGCGCTATTTGCTGCGACTCGACATCGCAGATCTGCAGGAACTCTCGACCGGAACTCTTGTCACTGAGCTGCTCGATAAAAAATATGGCGAATTGTTCCTTATCTGAGGGGTGGCGGGCGACGCTACCGTGGGGCGATCCGAGGAACACGCTCGACTCGAGCCAACAAAGGGCCTAAGGTCTGCTTGATCCTTTCTCTTCGTTGCACCACCAATGTGTTGCCTGGATGTTGTCCGGGTGGTCGTCCCTCCACGCCCCGCCCATTCCCTTCGGATTCCTATGGTCCGGAACGATGTCGTTATAGTCTGTGAACTCTTCGTGGCAGATCGCGCATTTTCGGTCCTGCTCAACGATCTTCCGGTTCAAGAGCTGGCGCATCTCGCCGGGTGACCGGAGTTCCCGGTAACCCCTAGGGTGGTGCGGATCCTCGACCCGCTGCACACCTATCCTTATTATTCTGGCCTTGTTTTCTTTTGGTATTGATTCTCGGCCACAGCAGAACAACGATCGGTGGACGGGACAATATTCATTGCGACGCAGCCTCATAACGCTACTCCTGAGAGGGAAATGGGTACTGGCGGCCTTGGGCAACCTGGGAAGTGGGAACGGAAGATCGAAGCGAGTTCTGGCCGCCAGAAAACGAAAACCGATGTCGGCGGCTGCTCGTAGAAAAATCGCCGCGGCTCAGCGCGCCCGTTGGGCAAAATGGAAAGCCGCCCGAAAGGCCTGACGCCGATTCGGCGGCAGTTGGACCGGCATGATCCAGAATAGGCCGAACCTTCCAGCCGATCATTCGCGCTAAGTGGAGAGCTCTCACGCCAATTGACTTTCGCCAAATGTTCGCCTACAATTCCTATGCTGCGGCGTGAGGCATTCGTGCCTAGATCGACATCTGACCTGCCGACGAACATGCGAGCATCCGTCGCAGCAATACCTAAAGCCTGAGTTGAGATCTCATCAGCGTGCGATAATCCCGATGAAGGAGCCTGAACGGGCTCCAGGGCGTTGGCTTCATCACTCAATCACGAGTTTAGGATCGGTCGAGGAAAGGCGAGGAGGAACCACGATCGGCGCTGCATCATTGAGCCCGGAGTCCCTCAGGGGTTCCCTTCGTGCATGCGGGTATCACCCCGACCTGCTGCGAAGCGACTTTGCCTTCGGAGAGAGACAGCTTGTACCTCTTGTTGGCTTCGCGCAGCTTCCCACTGACTCCCGTTCAGCCTGCCTCGCGGTAGTTTCCTCAACCCGCGCCCCTCGAATAGCGGTCGAGTCCTGCAAAGCGCTCGGTGCACCGTTGGTGTTTGTCTGTTTTGAGGACTCTCTCCAATGGTGGAAGCAGGGCGCGACGTCAGCGCAATACCTTGAGAGCATCCCGGCGAACGAGGTCAGCCAGTTTTTTCAGACGCATCAAAAGGACTTTGCTCCGGACGCGGTTTATCGAGCAAAGACTTGGGGACGCTTTCAGACCGAGTATCAGCTCCAGTTCGTGGATCTCGGATTAATGCCTCTGGTCGAGGCCGAAGTCGGAAATTCTCTCGGCAGACTCATCGAGCGCAACGTTGCGGAGTTGAAGCGCTCGCTGGGTTGGGAGCAGGTAAGTACAGAAGAAGGCCACTGGCTGCTGAAAACCGTGTTTTGGCTGGTTTCCGGAAAGATTCTCCATGACAAGCAGGTTGCCAGTTTTCAGGATCTCGACCTTACCAACGTCGAAGACATATTTCGCCGTGTGGCTGCTCATTATGGAGCCAAGCCGATTGTCCCGGGATCCCGAAAGAAGCTTGAAGCGCTTCGCGAGGCAGCCCGCACGATCGGCCAATTCAGCAGCCTGGTGCTGACCACGACGGAATCCCTCGCCCATGTATACGAAAACACATTAATCACGAAGGAGACGCGTTCGAAGCTGGGAACTCACAGCACACCCTCGTATTTGGTGGACTATGTCGTCGGCAATCTGGCCGAGTGGATTGCTGAGATCCCGATCAACGAAAGAAGTGTATACGAGCCGGCCTGCGGACATGCCGCCTTCCTGGTGTCCGCAATGCGGTTGCTGACCGAGTTGCTCCCTGTGGACCGGTCGGCGCCGAGCAAGAGAGGGCAGTATTTGCGGCGCCGTTTGCATGGCAACGACGTTGATTCGTTCGCCCTTGAACTCGCTCGTTTGTCTCTGACCCTGACCGATATTCCAAACCCTGACGGTTGGGACCTGCACGCGGCTGACATGTTCGTAGGCGATCGAATCGGAGAACTGGCGAAGAAAAGTACGATACTGCTGGCCAATCCGCCGTTCGACAATTTCACGGTTGCAGAGCAACGCTCGTATCGCTCGAAGGGATCTCAGATTCGCTTCATCAACAAGTCCGCAGAAATGCTCTGGCGCGCCCTATTGAACCTTCCCGAAGACGCGGTATTTGGGGTTGTTCTCCCGCAAACCGTGCTTCACAGCAATAACGCCGAGGAACTGCGCAAATTCCTGGCCTCGCAGTGTGAGTTGAAGGAGGTGTGTCTGTTTCCGGACAAGGTCTTCTCCTTCTCCGACGCCGAATCGGCGATTCTTGTCGGCCGCCGGAAGCGAGTAGCGGACTCGCATCAGGTTCGCTATCGCCGCATACGGGAACGGGAACTACCTGTATTTCGCTCCGACTACGCGGCTTCAACTACACGAGACGTTTCCCAATCGAGATTTTGCCGCGAGGATTCGTATTCGTTGCGCTTACCTGATCTCGAAGAAGTTTGGGATGCTTTGGCTACTAATCCGACATTAGGGACCGTTGCGGAGGTCGGCCAAGGGCTTAATTATCATGGCGAACACCTGCCCCGTGGGAGCACAACGTACTCGAAGGAACGGTTTCCCCGTAGTCAAGCTGGCTTTGTGCTCTTCGACTCGGGCCTACAGGTCCATCAATTGCCTCGTCAATACTGGATGAACCTGCGTGCTTCTGTGATCCGCAGGCCCATGAGTGGAACCACGGTTGGAACTCCCCAGGTCCTTCTAAACTATGCGCCCGCGAGTCGTGGCCCCTGGCGGCTTAAGGCTCTCATCGATGATAGGGGTTGTCCCGTCACAAGCAACTTCGTAGTAGTGCGCCCAACAACACGCGCAAGCTCCTTGTACAGTCTCTGGGCATTGCTTAACTCGCCCATTGCCAACGCGTACGCGTTCTCGCATTTGGGCAAGCGGCACAACATTGTGGGAGACATGCGAAACATACCCACTCCCAGGAATGCCTCGCTCGATACCGTTGATCACGCCGCTCGCGCCTATCTCGATTCTGCTTCGTCGGGGGCAGAGCCGGCAAAACTGCGCGAGCTCTTGCTTCATTTAGATTGCGAGGTGCTTAAGGTGTATTCCTTGCCCCTTAGCCTCGAAAATTCGCTGTTGTCGATTTTCCGTGGATGGGTGGGTATTCCGGTGAAGGTGAACGCTGATTCCGGAGGGAAGCCGAACGGCATTCCGGAGCGAAGGTGAACAGCAGTCGGAGCGAAGCGACGCTGGCGTGATGATTGTGCAAGAAGTGTTCGGCTTCGTCAACTGAAAGTGTCCGGAGCGGGTCCGGAGCGAAGCGGAGGAGCTTGGGCGGGGATTTGGGGTGCAGGGGAAAGGGGCGGTGGAGTGCACCCCAAAATTGAGACAAAGAAAATGGTGACAGTTCTCGAGAGGAGAACGCATGTCACAAGGCGAACCGAAGCAGATTGAATACGCGAAGGAGTTGAAGCTGGCCGCGGTACGGCGGGTGCTATCGGGAGAAAGCGTAAGCGCGGTGGCGCAAGAGCTGGGCATTCGACGGAAGCGGCTGTACGTGTGGAAGGATCGGTACGCAGAGTTAGGGGAAGCTGGGCTCGTGCATCGGCGGAGAGGAAGACCGCGAAAGCAAACGCTGGCCGCGGGCAGTGGGTCGGAAGCCATGACCGGACGTGGGGAGTTGCTGGCGGCGCGGAAGCGGATCGCAGAGTTAGAACGCAAAGTAGGGCAGCAGGAGTTGGAGCTGGATTTTTTCGGCGAAGCCTTGCGGCGCATCGGAGTGGACGCGAAGCGATCTGCACGTTGATCGCGGAGCGGGCCGAGCAAGGCGGCCTCAGTGTGGAGCGAATGTGCGAGTTGAGCGGCGTGAGCCGCGCGGGATTTTATCGGCACTGGGAAGCCTCCGCACCGCGACAGGCAGATACGGCAGTGCGCGATGCCATCCAGAAAGTGATCGTGGCGAAGCGGTTCTATGGCTATCGGCGAGTGCAGCGAGAGTTGCGGCAGCGCGGGCTCCCGGTCAACGCCAAGCGCGTGTTGCGGCTCATGCGCGAGGACAATCTGCTCGGTTTGCGCAGGCGGCGATTTGTGCCGGCGACGACGGATTCGCAGCATGGCTGGCGGGTATGGCCGAACATGGCGCGCGGCCTGGTGACGCAAGACCTCAATGAACTCTGGGTGGCCGATATCACCTATGTGCGATTGCAGGAGGAGTTTGTCTATCTCGCCGTGGTGCTGGATGCACATTCCCGGCGGGTGATCGGGTGGGCGCTGGCGCGGCATCTGGGCGCGAGTTTGGCACTGGAGGCGTTGCGCATGGCACTGGCGGAACGACAACCCGCGCCGGGCTTGATTCATCATTCCGACCGCGGCATCCAGTACGCATGTTCCGACTATCTCACCCTGCTCGCCGACCATGGCGCGCAACCGAGCATGAGTCGGGTGGGCAATCCTTACGACAACGCCAAGGCCGAATCTTTCATGAAGACCCTGAAGCAGGAGCAAGTACGCGGCAACTACTGGCGCGATCTGGACGCACTGCGCGGTGACCTGGCGACGTTCTTAGAGATCACTTACAACCACCAGCGGCTGATGGGCGACAATCATACCTCCCGAGCAACGACAATTAGAATTCCCGATCAGCGACAATAGCCAGGCTCTGATTTTTGGTTCTTGGCGACACTCACAATTTGGTGACAGACAAGCAGGTGAGGAGGTTGTTTGCCTTGGGGAAAGTGGAAACGAATCTGGAAACTGCGGCGGCGAAAGCGGGTATGGATGCGAAGACGGCGCGGAAGTACCGTCGGCTGGGGCGAGTGCCGAGCGAACTGACGCCGGAGAAGCGGTGGCGGACACGAGAGGACCCGTTCCAGGAGGTGTGGGAAGAGGTGCGCAGCCTGCTGGAGGTGAACCCTGGGCTGGAAGGGAAGACGATTTTTGAATATCTGCAGCGGCGTTATAGCGGGCGATTTGCCGAGGGGCAACTGCGGACGCTGCAGCGACGAGTGAAAGTATGGCGGGCGACGGAAGGACCGGTGAAGGAAGTGTTCTTCGCGCAGCGCCATCAGCCCGGGAGGCTGAGTGCCAGTGACTTCACGCACATGAGTGAGCTGGGGATCACGATCCAGGGACAGAGTTTTCCGCACCTGCTCTATCACCTGGTGCTGACGTACTCGAACTGGGAGTCGGCCACGGTGTGTTTTTCGGAGAGCTTTGAAAGTTTGTGTGAGGGGTTTCAAAACGCAGTTTGGGAACTCGGGAAAGTGCCGCAGCGGCACCGAACCGATCGACTGTCGACAGCGGTCAACAACATGAGCACGCCGGCGGAGTTCACCGAACGGTACGCTGGGCTGCTGCGTTATTACGGAGTGGAGGGAGAGAAGATCCAGGCGGGGCAAGGGCATGAGAACGGAGATGTGGAACAACGACATCATCGTTTGAAACGGGCTCTGGCGCAGGAGTTGATGCTGCGCGGGAGCAAGGATTTTGTCAGTGTCGCGGACTACCAGGAGTTCGTGGCGGGATTGTTGGCGCGCTTGAACGCCGGACGAAAAGCGCGCTTGGCAGAAGAAATCGCCGTGATGAAGGAGTTGCCGGAACGACGCTTGGAGTCGTGCAAGCGGGAGCGAGTGAAGGTGGACTCGGGGAGTCTGATCTATACGGACCGAAATGTGTACTCGGTGCCCAGCCGGCTGATTGGCGAGCAGGTCGAGGTGCGGTTGTACATGGAGCGGGTGGAGATCTGGTACGGGCAGAAGAAGGTGGAAGAGATGCCGCGGTTGCGTGGGCGGAGGCGACACCGGGTGGACTATCGCCACATCATCGACTGGTTGGTGAGAAAGCCGGGGGCGTTGGAGAACTATCGCTACCGGGACGAGTTGTTTCCGACGAGCCGATTTCGCATGGCGTTTGATGAACTGAAGGACAAGTTGGGCCCGCGGGGGAGCAAGGAGTATCTGGCGATCCTGGAGCTGGCGGCGAAGGAGAGCGAGGCGAAAGTAGATGAAGCGCTGCGCGGTTTGTTGGAAAAAGGCGAAGGATGGGTGCGGGCGGAGGCGGTGCGCGAGCGGCTGAGAGTGGAGCGGAAGGGGAGCATTCGCGAGGTCGAAGTGGCCAGCGTGGATCTGCGAATGTTTGACGAACTCTGTGGAAGTGGGGAGGGGCTGCAATGAATGGGGAGACGGGCCAGGTGAGAACCGCGCTCGTGGAAAATCTGAAAGAGCTGCATCTGCCGGCGATACGGGGGTGCTTTGAGGAAACGGCGCGGCGCGCGGAAAAAGAAACGTTGAGTTATGAGCGGTACCTGCTGGAACTGGCGCAGCGAGAGTGTGAGGAGCGGCGGCGAAAACGGATCGGAAAGCTACTCAAGGAATCCGCACTGCCGCTGGAGAAGTCCCTGGCGAACTTCGACGGCAAGCGGTTGCCGGTGAAGGTGAGTCGACAGATGAAGGTGCTGTTGGAGGGAGGATTCCTGGACCGTAAAGAGAATTTACTGATCTTCGGGAATCCTGGCGCGGGGAAAAGCCATCTGTTGTGTGCCCTGGCGCAAGAGCTGATCGCTATGCGCGGGAAAAGGATCAAGTACGCCACTTGTGCGCTGCTGGTGCAAGATCTGTTGGCTGCGAAGCGGGATCTGCGGTTAAGCAAGGAAATCAAGAAGCTGGCGAAGTACGACGGTCTCATCATCGACGAAATGGGATACGTGCAGCAAAGTCGAGAGGAAATGGAGGTCGCGTTCACCCTGTTGGCGGAGCGTTATGAACGCGGCAGCGTGCTGCTGACGAGCAACCTGCCATTCTCGAAATGGGAAGGCATTTTCAAAGATGCGATGACCACCGCGGCCGCGATCGATCGCCTCGTCCATCACTGCGTAATTTTGGAACTCAACATCCCGAGTTACCGCATGGAGCAAGCCAAGAAGAATCGGGATGCGGGCTTGGAGTCCGCGGAAGCAAAGTGACCCTCGATGATTTCTTTAACAACACAAACGCGGCGGCCGAAGGGCTGTGGAAAAAGCCGGGCCGTGGAAAGCGAGGAAAACCAAAAGCAGGTTTTCCTCCCTTCCCACCGCCCTTGGAAATCGCGCACAACCCGCGCGATTCCCACTTTTCCCACAGCCCCGACTGCTGCTGGTATCTCAAACAACATCGGGAAATCTAATTGTCGTTGACCGGAAAGAATGCTTGACGCCGGACAAGCGGCTGCATTCGGCGCTCGGATATCAAACGCCCGCCGCTTTCGAGCAGCAGTTCTGGGCCCGCAGCCCGGAAGCTTCTACAGAGCTGACTGGGGCGAGGGGGCTAACCGCCCCCTCGCCCCAGACCCCACTCCCCGGTTTACAATGTTTGCAACGCAACTGTCCCTAGTTCTTTTGTCTCACCTCAGGGGTGCACTCCAGCGGCCAGCCCCTTTATCCCCTGCTTCTCTATGTAGAAGAACAACTCATTCCTTCTTCTCGTCCGGCAGATTGTTCTTTTTGCGCATCGATTCTCCGCGCATCTCGATACGATGGGCATTGTGCACCAGGCGGTCGAGGATGCCGTCGGCGATGGTGGGATCGCCGATCTGCTCGTGCCAGCGCGAAACCGGCAGCTGGGAAGTGAGGATGGTGGAGCGAGTCTGGTAGCGATCCTCGCAGATCTCCCAGACTTCGCGTCGCTCCGCTTCACTCAGTGGGGCCATGGCCCAGTCATCGATGACCAGAACGTCGATGCGACTGAGACGTGCCAGGAAGTGGCGCAAACTGCCATCGGCTCGGGCCAGGGCCAGTTCCCGAGACAGGGCAGCGGCGCGGAGATAGAGTGCCGAGTAGCCGTCGCGACAGGCTTTCTGCGCCAACGCCGATGCGAGGAAGCTTTTGCCCACGCCACAGGGTCCGATCACGAAGATGTTCTCGTGATGGCGAACCCAGGCGGAGTCTTTTGCCAGTGCGCGCACGACGGTCTTCTCCAGGCCGCGCACCGCCCGATAATCGATGTCCTCCACGCAGGCCGCTCCCCGCAGTTTGGCCGCTTTGAGTCTTCGTGCCAACGCCTGGTTCTCGCGCCAAGTCCATTGCTGATCCACGAGCAGAGCGAGTCGTTCCAGGAAACTCAACTCGTTCACGGTCCGATCTTGTTCCTGTGCTTTCAAGGCCTCGACCATGCCGTGCAACCGCAGGGCCAGCAGTTTTTCCATCATCGGTTGGTTCAGCATGAGCGGGGCCCTCCTTGGTCGAAGTAGCGGGCGCCGCGGAGGTTGTCATGCGTCAGAGGTGGAGAGCCGGGTTGTGGTGGAGACAAAGGAAGGGCGTCGAGCGAGTTCTTCAGGATCGACTTCACGCTCTGGTAGCGACAGGCCTGGGCGAGGATGGCCCGTTCGGCAGCGGCTTCCATGCGTTGCGCCGAGTACTGCTGGGCCAAGCGAATAATGCCTAGACAAGAACGGTAGCCCATCTCCGGGTGGGGCTTGTCGTTGAGGATGCGCTCGAACAACTGCGCCGTGTGCGGGCCGATACTGCGCGCCCAGTTCACCATGCGCGAGGGCGGCCACTCCAGATGAGCTTGATGGCTTCTGGGACGGTGCTCGCCATTCGTGATGGTTTGACCCCGCCCGCGACTGCGCATGTGCGAGGCGATCCGGTTGCCCTGGTAAAAGATCTCCACCGTGGTGGGGGTGGAGCGGACTTCCACGACTTGCTGCACCAGCGTGTAGGGCACGCTGTAGAAGTTCCCGTCGAACGCGATGTGGTAGTCGATGTTGATCGTGGCCCGCGACCACTGGCTCATGTCGAAGCGCTCGGCGGGCAAGGGCGCCAGAGCCGGTTTCTCCAGGCTGTGAAACAGACTGGCCCGCGATCCGTCCCGCTTGCGGAACGGACGCTCATTCAGTCGCGCCAGCAACTCCCGGATCGCCTGGTTGAGTTCCGGCAAGCTGAAGAACTTGCGGTTCCGCAGCGCCGCTATGATCCAGCGTTCACATACTTGCACCGCGCTCTCGGCCTTGGCCTTGTCCCGCGGCTTGTACGGACGCGCGGGCACGACTCCCATCCCATAGTGCACCGCGAACTCTTGATACGTGGGATTGAGATCGGGATCATAGCGGCAGGCGCGAGTCACTGCCGTTTTCGTGTTATCGGGTACCGCCAGCGTCGGCACCCCACCGAAAAATTCCAGCGCATGGATGTGGGCTTGAATCCAGGCTTCCATCTGCTGATCGCCAGTCGCTTCCGCGTAGGTGTAAGAACTGGCCCCCAACACGGAGACAAACAACGAAGCCGGCCACGCCTCGCCGGTCGTGGCCTCGTAGACGGGAATCGTGGCTCCCGCCCAGTCCACAAACATCTTCTCCCCGGCCTTGTGTTCCTGCCGCAGCACCACATCCAGGTGCCGCCGCCAATGCTGATAGCGCTCGCAAAACCAACTGTAGCGATAGCCCTCAGGGTTCGCTTGCCGATATTCTTCCCACAGCAACTGCAGAGTCAGATGACGATGTTGCAGCAGTTGCTCATGAATCGCTTTCCAGTCCGGTTGCGGCCGCTGCCGCACCGCTTGCACCGCCACGGGTTGGTTCCCAAACAGCTTGCTTTCCAGTTCCTCTTCCCTCAGGCCTTCGGGCAACGGCCAACCGATTCCGGCGGCGACTGCTCGTTCCAAATAGTCGTGGACCGTAGCCAGCCCCATCCCACAACTGCGCGCGATCTGGCGCTGTCCCAACCCCAACTCAAACCGTAACCGCAGAACTTCCTTGGTCTTCCGCATGGACTTTCTCCTGGCCGGCACCCTGATCTCCTTTATTTATGGAGTTTCAATGCCGGGTGATTGTCCAGCGTCGCTTTGCCCCTTCCTGCGCTTCGCCTGTGGAAAACATTCCGCTCCAAGCCGAACGCCATTCCGGTAGACGACAAAAACTGTTCGCCTTCCCACCGGAATCGGCGTTCACCTTCAGACCGGAATGCTGTTCGGAATCACAACGGAATGGTGTTCGGCTTCAGACCGGAATCGCGTTCACCTTCGACCGGATTCCCCAGATGGGAGCGGGTCGGCGTCCCATTCCAGCAGTGCGGGTATGTGCCGGATGATCTAAGTGGACGTCTTCGTTTCTCTGATTTCATCGAGTTCGAGCGTGACTGGCCGACCACCAACCGGGAGCGCGGCGAACTGATCGACAAGAATATTGCGGGCACCCTGACTCTTGACGAAAGAATCCGTCTTGACGCGCTGCAGGCATACGCGGACTATCACATCACGCAAGTGGCGCCTCATTCCACCGGAGTACTTGAGGAACTGGAGAATCGCCTCTTTTTGGGCCCCATGTGCGGCGTCACGGTCCAGAGGGATATGACGACTACGGCAGTTATCGGCAATGGCTGCGGGACGAATTCACATTTCGGTGCGTGTACTGTCTTCATCGTGAGCTCTGGGAACCGCGTGGCACAACTTTTCACGTCGAGCACTCGGTTCCGGTGAAAGAACATTCGGCGGGCGAGTGTGACTATTCCAACCTTTTGTACGCGTGCCCGACCTGCAACGAAGCGAAAAAAGCTGTCCTGGGAGTGCCGGACCCATGCAAAGTGCCATTCCATGAGTGCCTCCGCATCCTTCCGGACGGAAAAATAGAGACCTTGAACGACGAGGGGAGGAAGCTGACCGAGGTGCTGCGGCTTGATAACGCCAAAAATGTCGAGAATCGATATCGGTGGATGCGAACGCTTCAAGCACTCGGCTCCGCTGATCCCGCGCTCTATCGCGAGTACATGGCTTTTCCAGGAGATTTACCTGATTTGCGGAGGAAACGCGTGCCGAAAAACACAAAGCCCGAAGGAACTGATAGCTGTTACTTTGTGCTCCGCGAACACGGCGAACTGCCGGCGACATACTAGCACAGGAAGCATCCGTGGCTTTCGAGACTGCGTCAGAAGAAATGCAGCCGCCTTATGCACGCACTCATACTAGTATTGGCAGTTGCTCTGCAAAGCGCTACTGTCATCGACGTTGAACGCCACACTGGCTCAGAAATCGGCACATTCACTTTGGCCATCCGGCTTGGGAATATGATCTACGCAGCCGATTTCGCTTCGCGAGGAGACATCAGGGATACTGATTTCGTGATCGGCGAGAAACTCAGCGCTGCAGTGGAGCACGGAAAGATGATCGTTCGTGGCCGCCACGGAAAGCTTGTGACTGCGACCGTCGTTAGGGTGCAACGAGTATTGCTTGCGCCTCGATAGGAACTCTCTTTCGAGAGTCGATTAGATCCGAAAAGTCATGAGGAAGATCACCACCTGCCGCACGGTCACGCTTGACCGGGCATGCCAGTCCGTCAAGGTCTACAACGAAGGACTGTATGGCTGCGTTAAGAACCCTGACCTCGACAAACAGGCCCACGGCATGTTCGCGGACGGCTTGGGATCAACTCTCGGAAAAATCGAACGACAGGTTACTTTTATCGGGGATGACTATGGCGGTGTCGCGGGGCGTCCGGCAGCTCTGAGGCTCGCGCCCGATATCGCCCGCGACATCTTCCAGAACCGCGAGGAGTATGAGCGAGCCGCCAGTTCTGCCTTGCCGATTCTGTCCGAGGCAACCGATCGGAGTGCGATTGAGATCCTCTTTCTTCCGTTTGTGAAGCCGCTCGTTGACAAAAACGGGCGCGAGACGAGCAACTGGCTGGTGTGGGCCGCCAAGTTCTGGCACCATCTGAATCCACCTGCGTTCCCGATCGAGGACAGCCGCGTTGATGACTTCTTCGTTCTTAAGAATGATTCCGCCTCGGTCGACAAATACATGAAGCTCTTGGACAGGTTCCGGAGCTTCGTTCTGTCGCATCAAGACTGGTTGCCGCAGCTGCGGCAAGCGGATAGCGGAGTAGACGGTGAGGTCGACGGGGCGCCCGTGTGCTCGGATAACAAACTGTGGGACAAGATGATCTACGGTCTCGGCGATCTCGATCGGGCTGGGCAGTGACAAGAAAGTTGTGCCACCCCCCTTTAAGGACTCGCATACAATTACGAATATCCACTGGACACTTTACAGACTGAGGTGAGATGTTTCTGAGTGGGCAACGTTGAGACAATGAGGGACGCGGTTCTCTATTTTCACTATCCCTGCTTTGATGGTCTGGTGTCGGCGGTGCTCGCCTCCGAGTTCCTTGAGAGCCACGAAGACTGGCACATATCCGAGTTTCAGCCGGTCGACTATACGCTTCGCGAAGCTTGGCTTTCGGCAAAGTTTGAAAAGCCTGCTGCGATCGTGGATTTTCTTTATCATCCCCAGGCCGAGTTTTGGGCTGACCATCATCGGACCTCATTCTTAACTCCTGCCGCTAAGGAGAATTTCGAGCGCCGGAGACGGCAATTTCAGCTGCTCTTTGACGCTCGCGCCCGCTCCTGTGCTTCGTTGCTTTTCCGCAGTCTCCGCAGCTTCTTGAGCCATAAACCGCACCTCAAGGAGATGGTCAGGTGGGCGGGAAAGATCGATTCTGCCTCCTACTCGTCTGTCACGGAAGCGATCCTCGGTGAGAGTCCGGCCCTCAGAATCGCTCGGACAATCTCATCGGAAGATGAGAATGGACCAGACTATGCCAGATTCCTGCTCGCTCAGTTGCGCGATCACGACCTGGCCTATGTGGCGGCTCTCGACGAAGTGAAATCACGGGACAACCGCACGCGCCGGCGCATCCTCAAAGGCCTTGAGAGCTTAAAGGCCAAGATTCGCCTGGAAAAGGGCGATGTCGCGGTGCTGGATGCTCGCCCGAAGCGGCATCAGGTGATCAACCGCTACACGCCTTACTATTTCCGGCCTGAGGCTCGCTATTCGATCTCCGTCGTCCGCTCACGGGACGGAGTCCGGATCACCGCCATGCGTAATCCCTGGCGGAAGTTCAGGAGCATTCCCCTCGGCAGGGCATTTGCGAAGTTCGGGGGCGGCGGCCATGAGCGAGTGGGGGCCGTACAACTTTCGGTCGACCGGCGCAATCGCGTCGGCGATGTGGTAAAGTCTCTTCTCTCGGAAATGCAACATCGGGCCCGCTGATGGTGCACTCGCTTGATCGAGAAATTCAATTTCTACGACGTGTACGGGTACTTTGTACCCGGAGCGGCATTCCTCGCCATCCTGTGGATTCCCTTTGGCCTGGTGAGGCACACCTGGCCGCCCACCACCTGGACTGATGCGATTGTTGCTGCGGTTCTCGCCTACATTGTTGGACATCTGCTCCAGAGCGTAGCCACAAATGCTGTTCCAGCTTCGCGTCTTACAACTAGCTCTGGCCAGATTCGGAATTTTTCCGAGACTTATCTCGACCCTCCCAAGGAGCCAAAGGATGCAGTGCTTCCGGAAGGTTTCAGAACGAAGATCCAGCAACTCGTAACATCTCAATTTGGACTGGATCTAAAAGTCACCGACAAGGGCGATGATGTGATTGATAAGCTGAGGGGCAATGCTTTCCTCGCCGCCCGCCAGATGCTGATCCAAGGGGAAGCAGTAAGTTACGCGGAACAATTCCAGGGCATGTATGCGCTAATGCGCGGCCTGGGTTCGTCGTTCGCGATCGCGGTCGCGTATTGGCTCGGGTGGGCGGCCGCGCCGTTCAAGGGCCCCTACATTCCAGGGGCCGCCGTGCTCTTGGCCGCTCTGTCCTTGTTTACCCTCGTGGATCTATCGCTCATCACACCGAAAGTGTCAAAGCCTGCTGTCCGACGCCATCTGGAGCAATTGTTTGCCGTAGCTATCCTCTGTGTATTTTTAGCTGGCGGATTCATGCTGGGATCACGCTATTCGGCAACCTCTCGACAAGCCGTCGAATTACTCTCGCTGTCTGTTGTGAGCTTCATTGCGAGCCTCCGATCATTTGCAGCTTACCGATTTTTTGCCGGACAGTTCGCGGCCACGGTATGGCGTGACTATCTCGCTTACAACGTTTCCGTGGAGCTCAACCAAAAGGCGGAAGCCGGGAAGAGATAGATGCCCGAATCCATCCCACCCAAAGAACACGGCCAACACAAGCCCTCAGAGCGCGATCCATCCAAGCGAGCCTCGACAGTTTTGCTTGTCATTCAGATAGCGGTCACAGTGATCCTCCTCGGTATTGTTGTATGGAAGCTCGGTCCTCTTTCGACACTGTTGCTAGAGACCAAGTCAGCGAACCCATCGACGTTTGTCCCGCCCCAGGAGGGTGCTTGGCGGTTTATCGTATCCGGGGATTCGCGTAACTGCGGCGACGTCGTCATGCCCGCGATCGCTGCTCAGGCCCTCGAGAAATATAAGCCTGCATTTTACTGGCATTTGGGGGACCTTCGAGCGATCTACAAGATCGACGAAGACATGGCCGGGGCCGCGCAAAAGGCCGGCCAGTCTCTCAGCTGCGAGTCCTACCACAAGAATGCGTGGCAAGATTTTATTGATCACCAGATCGTTCCGTTCGGAATCACGCGCTTCTATCTCGGGATCGGCAATCATGAAGTGATTCCTCCAAAGACCGCAGCGGAGTTTTCCGCCCAATTTAAAGACTGGTTGCTGACACCGCGCCTCCAGGTGCAGCGTCAGGATATGGCGGAGATTGCTGCTGCTAAGACCGGCGCCTGCGCAAAAATCGCTGCGCAGTCCTATTTGTCCGCCACACCCTACTATCACTGGATCCGAAGCCCGATTGATTTCATTTACCTCGACAATTCTTCAGGCGTTTTCCCAAGCGATCAGTTGGACTGGTTCGATTGCATTCTCGAACGCGCTCATAACAACGACGCCGTCAAAGCGGTCGTGGTGGGAATGCATGAAGCTCTGCCTTCCAGCCGCGCGAGCAACCACGCGATGTGCGACGACTCAATCCAAGATCCGGTTCTGAAGAAACAAAGCTGTCAGAGTGGCCGGCACGTCTATGATGCGCTGGTGGAGTTCAACAAGACCAAGCACGTCTACGTGCTGGCGAGCCACTCTCATTTCTACATGAAGGGAATATTTGACAACCAGCCATCCGCCAATCGCTTGGATGGATGCATCGTCGGCACGGCGGGCGCGGTGCGTTACCCGCTGCCTCCAGGCACTCAACCCGGTCCTGACGCACTTCCGGACCATTACGGGTACCTGCTAGGGACGGTCGAGAACGGCAGCGTCAAGTTCGAGTTCCAGGAAGTGGGGGAATCGGATGTTCCACAAACGGTGCGTCAACAGTACCCGCAGACGCTGATTTCCTGGTGCTTTGCCAAAAACTCCCAAAATCAGGAGCCGGCGTCCGAAGAAACGACCAATCGCTGCTACGCTCCGGCAGCACCCCTCGCTCCCGTCAAGCCTCGAAACAGGCAATCCGGCGCGAAGCGCTAAGAATTGTTTCCCTGGTTCCGAAGCGTTCGATATTGGCGGAGTTTCTTCTGCACTTCCGCCAGATATTCTTTGGCTTGCTCGCGCGTCTTGATGGATCGCACACGTTTCAAAATCTCGACGCGCTGGCTTTCGGCTTTGATTTGCGGCACGGAGCTTACGAGATTCGATGGGCGAGCGTGATGAAGGTCCATGGCCCAACGCCTCGCGATTGGCTCCGGCTTGGTGAATATATTCGAGAAACGCAACAAGACGAGTGACCGCGCTTGCTTACCTCGGCAGTTGGCTAGTGATGGAGTGAATTAATTGTGTCATTTACATTTTGGAATATATTTGTGATAATTGGAGGGAATTTGTGATGTCCGCGCAGAGCTAGCGATTGGAGCGATTTTAGCGTTGCTCTATGGAACTGGAATGTTTTGAATCCATCTGGAGCGTTCTAACGATGAAGGCTACCCGTAATACAGAAACCCTGGTCGGGCTGCACGCCCTCATCAGCGAACTCGACCTGAAAATCCCCCGTCCCATCGTTCGCTCCATTATTACTGGTGGCACACGCAAGACGCGGATTACCGACGCTGAGGTTCTGGAACAATATCCCAAGCCATACCATCCGGCGGAAAGCCCGATTGGGCAGCTTCGCTTTGCTCTGCGATACGAACCGGTTGAGCTCGGCGTTTACAAGGCCGCTTTCGCCCGCATCCCCAAAATCGACATTGAGCGCTGGGTTCAAAGCGAGCCGAACGGGATTTTTGCCCGCCGTGCCTGGTATTTATACGAGCTCCTGACAGGGGACACTCTCGAAGTGCGGGATCTCACCTCCGGGCCGTATGTGGACCTTCTCGATCCGCGTCTTCACCTCGCTGGCCCGGTCACCCGCATTCGCCGGCAACGTGTTTTTGACAATCTCCTGGGCAATCAGCATTATTGTCCGCTCATCCGGCGAACCGAAAGACTCGAAGCCGGCATGGCAAAGAACCTCACCGAACGCGCGCGCTCTCTCGTCGCGGCCGTCGAGCCCACCGTGCTCAAGCGAGCCGTCCACTACCTGTTCGCCAAGGAAACCAAGTCCTCGTTCGCCATCGAGGGAGAGGCGCCCAGCAAGGACCGTACCGAGCGATTCGTCGCCGCACTCATGCGCGCGGAAAAGTACGATCCCGGTTCCAAGCAAGCGCTCGTCGATCTGCAAAATGCAATCGTCGATCCTCGTTACGCACAGAAGGACTGGCGCGACATCCAGGTCTACGTCGGCGAAACGCTTCCCGATTTTTCTCAGGACGTACACTTTATCTGCCCGAAACCACAGGACGTTCCCTCACTGATGGACGGCTGGATGCAAATGATCGCGCGGCTGCTCGGAGCCGAGAGCCCGGCGCATCCAGTTTGTGCGGCTGGGGCGGCGGCGTTCGGATTCGTCTTTGTTCACCCATTCATCGACGGAAACGGGCGCATTCACCGTTTCCTGGTTCATAACGTCCTCTCGAAGACCGGATTCACTCCCCAGGGAGTTGTTTTCCCCGTCTCGGCAGCGATGCTCAGAGATATGGCCGCGTATGACCGGGTTCTTGAGGCTTTCTCGCGCCCCATCGCTCCTTTCATTCAATACAACATGAATGCCGAACAGGAGATTACCGTCTCGAATGAAACGGGCGATCTGTACCGTTTTTTTGATGCCACTCCGCAAACCGAGTACCTCTTCGACTGCATCGAGGAAACCATCAGCCGCGATCTGAAACAGGAATTGGATTTCCTGAAGTTTTTCGATGCGGCCGTGAAGTCAGTGATGGGCATCGTCGATATGCCCAATCAACGCGCGGCGCTCCTGATCAAGCTCATTCACCAGAACAAGGGGAAACTCTCGAAGGGCAAACGGGACTTGTTTGCGGAATTAAGCGACGAAGAAATCCATAAAATCGAAACCGCAATCATGTCGGCCGCTCAGCAATTCCAGGCTGCCGGTGTCCAGTGAACCCAGTCTTTCGCGGATCGCGGCCACTCGATCTTTACGAAGGTGACGAACCTCAACCGCATCGATCCACTGCTTCAGAGGGGTGCCTATCATTCAGGGTTCCTGATCACGATCCGCGTCAGAATCGTCGCCTGACGGGGTTTCTACGCTCGCTTGCGCCTCATCTCCAGCACCGTGCTTCCTGTACGTTCCTCTCACCGACAGCAAATCCGCGTGGCTTGGCGGAAACACGTAGTGCTGCACGAACCAGAGCGCCTCGTAGGTTAAACGGCGGCTCACAACCGCGCGGCCGTGCTCCTTCACAAACTCGCAGAAATCATCCGGATCGATAACGTTGGCTTTCGTTCCGCCGGTGGCAACCGATCGCGATTTGAGCCATCCCCGGTCAATCCATTTCTGGATCTCGTCGGGACGAGTGTGCAGCGCGCGAGACAGCGAGAACTTGGTGAACCATTCCCGTCCGGTTTTGCCGCCCATCCCGAGCCGGTGCAACATCGAGCGTACGGAACCCGCCGGCCGCCGCAGAATCTTGGCGACTTCCTCCACCGGCAGGCTGGAGATCAGATCCAGGAGGCGTTGTTGCTCAGGTTTCGTCCATTCCCGATAGGCTCGTTTGTGATGGACGCCGAGCTCGCGCAAGAAACGCAGACAGGCGTCTCGAGGGTTTCCAGAAATCTCTGCCAGCTTTGTGACCAGCCTTCGGCGGCCAATCTCGTTGGGCTCCGGCCTTCTGTTCGTTCGTTCTTTGTATTCCCTGACCAGTTCTGTCGCTTCTTTGGACCAGCGGAACACACGCCTCTTATGGACACCGTCGGCTTCGTCCATACTGCTGCCTTCCCGGGGGCTGGGTCCTGATGGCAGTTAGCGTCTGCAGATCCGTCTAAACACACTTGTCTCTGCGCCTCCGGAATACCTCCTCTCCTGATCGAAACGCGCATGCGCCGATTTCATTCGGAACACACGCTGGACGACGAAGCTGGCGCGTGGATCTGGTCCACACATGAGCCAAGTGGAGCGGCCAGCGTATATCGAGAGCTGAACCGATGTTCAAGATTTTTTTTCCTGCAGGAATTCGTGCAGGGGGCATCCCCGGTGTGAAGAAGCGACCCGCGCGTCTGGGTTCTCAGCTAAGGGGAAACCCATGTGCGAGCCAAACACTTGACACGAGCCGGCGGCCCCATCTCGACCAGGCTAGGGCCGAACTCGGCCATGGACGCGGGGAATCGGGTTGTGCAGACGAAGGCTTTTTTGCAAAGTGTGACAATTTTTCGCAACTGAAGGACTGGCAGGCGGGTTTAAACGCTCAATAGCAAGTGACCCGTCTTGGCAGCTTGGCAGTTCCGGTCGGCACTTGCCAGACTTGCTATCGCAGTCGACCGGCCGGGGTTTGGAGAAATCTGGTCGCACCCGTTCGCATGAGAGTCGAATCATGTCCGGCACGGATCGCAGAGGATTTGATTGGAAAGAAACTGCCGAGGCGCTCCACCTGACCCGAGTTGCAGCCCGGTCGAGCTTCTGGCGGGAAGTCAAACGCTCGAGGCCGAGAAGGGGCGAAGCCAAGCCTTCTGCCATTGACATGCGGGATGAGAGAGATTCGGATGCCCTCAAGCTTCGCAAGCCAAAAGCAGCGCGCTAGACCAGTGGAGGCCGCATTTCGTGGGGATTGGAAAGAGCAGTGGCGCAACAAACAACGACCGAAGACGAAGAAGCAAAAGACAAAAAGAAAAAGTGCGGCTCAACCTGGGCTGCACCGGCTGCTAACCGTACCCATTCCTCGGCTACCGCCTGTGGTGGCTACTAGGCCTGGTATTTGCCGCCGGATTTTGATTGGGAGTTGTTTAGATCAACCGACAGCGGACGCCCTTCGGGGCGCCCGCTGTCAATTGATTGTTTTGGCGGGGGATTACCTCCCGAGTTGAACCGCCGGAAGGACGCTCGTTCCCTCGGCACGAACCGCGCTCAGGGCCGAAGGATTCAGACCCAAGGCCTGCAGAATCGTCGGTGCTACCTGCACCGTGCCCACCGATGTGCGGACCGTCTGGGATTGCAAGGACGGATTGGACAACAGGAGAACGACATTCGTGTCGTCATGAGCGAACCCGCCGTGCTCCGCTAGTTTCGCGGTGCTGCCGGAGTAGGTCACGCCCACGTTCGGGGTCACGATGATGTCCGGCGTGCGCGGGTCTGTGGTTGGGTCGTTGTAGATCAGCGCCAGCGACGGACCGTAGTAGATCTGCCCGAGCGCGATTCCCGTTACGGCGGCATTCTGCTCGAGGATACTGACGGCGGCCAACGTGTCGGCAGAGTTCGAGAGCCAGACCAGCGAGACGTCATCTTCTGTCGGTCCGATACCGGTGGGGTTGTTGGTGGATTCCGAGTACGGAATGTAGCCCGCATTGGAGAGCAGGGTGACGGGCGAAGTGCCGCTGATGAGCTGAGAGACGTAGCGGCTGGGATCAATGGGCGACTGGCCGTGCTTGGCCGTGATCACGATCAGGGTCGAATCATAGAGCCCCTGTTTCTTCAGCTCGCTGACGAACGCCGCAATCGAGACGTCGACGAATTGGAATTCATTCAGCAGGGCCGCAGTGGGCGTCCCGGCGGCATCCAGATATCCACCTGTCACGCCGATGTTCTTTTCAATGACCTTCTGGCCCACGCTAACCGCCTGAAAGTTCATGCCGAAGATGGTGGGCACTTGCGTAGTCTTGGTGCCGAGGTGGTTCTTGCCATCGATCTCGTTGAGGATCGCGTTGACCTTCAGTGTCGTAGCACTGAACGTTCTCGAAGCTGACGTCCCATGCGGTCAGGTCGGCGGTTGGATCGCGGATCGGGTCGCAGGCTGCCCCGAGGGGCGTTACCACGTGGGGAAGTGCAACCACGTCGGAGTTGATCTCAGGCGCATAGAAGTCGTCGAGCGCAATGGGTCCAAGACCAGCGGCCGCCGAGGAATATGCAGGGTGCTTGTCGGACCATGCCGTGTATCCGCCAGCCTGGTGAATGACGCTGAAGATGCTGTTGGCGCGAACGAAATCCCACGGCCAAACCGGGTTGCAGCCATTATTTGGGTCGCGGATCAGTCTCTTCGGGTCGATCGACGCAATGCCGCCGTCGGTCAGTGACGCGCCCGGCGCGCCGCCATTCACCTTGGTCTGATTGATGTCGATGCCTTCTTCATACTCGGATGTCGTACCCGTCGGCGCCGCGAAGGGAGTGCAGGGACCCGCCGCCAGACCGTTGCCGGTGGTTTTCGCGGGCGCGTCGTAATTCCGCGAATAAGCCACGTCGTAGTAGACGCCGGTATAGGCCGGGCTTCCGCCGGTGACGATCGCGGTCAGGCCGGGAAAGGAATCCGATGTTTTTGACGTGCTGGCGGCGACGTAGTTCACGCCGGTCTTCCCCAGGGCAGCCAGCGCGGGGCAAAACGGCTGGCCATTGTTGACGGTGCTGATGCCGTTGGCGCAGTTCAGGTAATCAACCGCGTGCATGCCGTCGACGCTGATCAGCAGAACCCGTTTGATGTGGTTTTGGTGGTTGTTGTTTTGGGCGATTGCAGTGCCCATCGAAAAGGCAGCTACGAGGGAAAGTAAAGCAAGTGTCTTTTTCATGGTGACCTCGAGCACAACATGTATGGGACTTCGAGCCCCGATAGTACCGACGCCGTGTCGAAAGGATGTTACGGAGAGTTGAATTGTTTCGTGGATGAACACATTGTCATCTTCTCGAAAGGCTACGGTAATGTTTCTCTTGTACGGTAATTCTGAAGATGTCCCTAGGTTTTGACGCGACAGCATTGCGTGAATTTGGTTTGAGCATAGTGTGACCTGTTCGCTAACAGGACAGGCGCAATCTCCGTTTCCTCCCCCCGGAGACGCCTTGCGTCCAGAAGGTTACTCCGCGCCGACCTTTGAGGAGACGCTGGCGAGTTGGCCACACTGAAGAGAGGGCGGTCTCCTGCGGGTCGCCCTTTTTTCATGCGTTCTGCTCTCGATCCGTTAGACGAAGAATAATAGGCCGCCTTCTTTCCCGAATCGCTCTCCAATGTCTGATCGATATACACGACATGGACGGAAGCCTTGAGGAGCGTCATCTCGGGTCACGCGGCGCTGGCGGCTCGATTTCTATGTTTGCTGTTCGTGTTGGGTGATGTTGAAACCGGCGGCTTGCTCTCTGTCGATTCAGGCCTCGCGATGGATCGCAGAGATCCGGCTATACTCACCCATGCGTCCGGGACGGAAGGACAGATTCCACTTGGTTTTTCGTGCCTGTGGCCGGAGGCGAGAGTCGCGAGTCGAGGGGAGTCTGTGATCGATGACAAGCGTAGGACCGGGGTTCAATACCTGGTTCTCACGATAGCCTTTTGCCTTCTCGCTTCTCTGGGCAGCTTGGCACAACAAACTCAGCCTGGCACTGTCCCGGATGCACCAGTTGCCGGCGCTGCGCCAACGCAGACCGCTCCACAGCGTAGCAACCCGGTGGAGTCGGGAAAGGCGTTCTTCCAATTACTCCAGCGGAAGTCGGTGGTCTTTCCCGACCTGGCAACTAATGAAGCGTCGCTCAATCGCTGGCAGAAATTCCAGTTGGCGGCGAATAACAGCGTATCGGTGGCGACATTCGGCACGGCGTTGATTGCCTCCGGCCTTAGCCAGGCGGTCGAAAGCCCTCCCGGTTTCGGCCAAGAATGGGGAGGATATGGCAAGCGCTTTGGGGCGGACATGGCCCGATCCGCTTCGAACAACTTCTTTGGAACTTTCCTGATTGCATCCACCTTACGCCAAGATCCGCGCTTTTATGTGAGGAAGAATCTTTCGTTCACGCAGTCCGTGAAGTACGCAGCGGTCAGGCTGGTGATTACGCGCAGCGATTCGGGGGAGCAAGCGGTTAACTATTCCGGGATGCTGGGAACACTCGCGAGCGAAGCGCTGGCCAATACCTATTATCCTGAAGCCAACCGGGGAGTGCGCAGCATCTTCGTCCGTTACGCGTCGGACATGGGATGGAGGCTGGCTGGGAACATGCTGCGGCAGTATTGGCCCAAAATCAATAGGCGGCTGAAACTGCTGCCCGCCGACTAGAACTGGTCTCATAAATGGTGATTGAACCTATTTAGCTATTTTCTGCGTGTAAAAAAACAGGCAGAAGGAGGGCATGCCTGGACGATGGGAACTCAGCGATGCCCAGTGGCAACTGATCGAACCGATCTTGCGACCGAAGCGACGCTCCGATGGTCGAGGTCGTCCGTGGCAAGACACGCGAGCCGTCCTCAACGGGATTTTGTGGGTCTTGGGGACGGGGGCACAGTGGCGCGAACTGCCCAAGAAATATCCGCCGTACCAGACTTGCCATCGTCGTTTCCAGCAATGGGTGCGGGAGGGCAAGTTGGAACGCATCTTGCGTACCTTGGCGGAAGAGTTGCAGGCCCGAGGGAAGCTGCAACTGGAGGAGGCTTTCATCGACGCCTCCTTCACGGGGGCAAAAGGGGGCCTCGCGGTCGGGCCCACCAAACGCGGCAAGGGAACGAAAATCATCGCTCTCGCCGATGATCACAGTCTTCCTCTCGCCGTTAGTATCGAAAGCGCTTCGCCGCACGAAAGCCAACTCGTCGAAGGAGTCCTCGGACACAGCTTCCTCGATACCCTCCCGCCGCGCTTGATCGGTGACAAAGCCTACGACAGTGACCGTCTGGATCGGGACTTGGCCGAGCGTTACGGCATCGAGATGATCGCACCCCATCGCGGAGAGCGCCGGACGCCGACGCAAGATGGTCGTCCTTTGCGCCGCTACCGCAGACGTTGGCGAGTAGAACGACTTTTCGCTTGGCTCCATCATTTTCGTCGGCTCGTGATCCGCTGGGAGTACCACGTCGAGAACTTCTTCGGCATGGTTCGTCTCGGTTGCATGCAAATCCTGCTCAGGTATTTATGAGACCAGTTCTAGTCGTACGCTGTCCTTATAATACTTCAGGACGACGAAGGTGCGATCTCCCATGACGGGAAGCAGTGTGGCACACTCTGTGAGGCAGCGCCACTCAATAGGGCGCGCCCAGATAATCCAACAGCTTTCGAAGCTGTTTTCGATCTAACGTGGCTTTGCAGGCTATCGCAGGCTTCGCCCAGGATGACCCGAGCAACATTTAAGGAACCCAAACGCCGCTGAACATTGAGCGGCGATAGCGGCGGATGAGGGTTTATCCCCTAGGAGGTTGTTGAAAAACCACTGCCAAACCACTGCGGATGCGTGATAAGAAACAGGAATGCGAGGAGACGATCAGCAACTGCAAACGGGGATGTTCAGTTATGTGGCGTTGGAAGATCGGATACCAGCGGATCATCCACTGCGCGGGGTGAGGAAGCTGGTGGACGCAGTCTTGGCGGAGATGTCCAAGGATTTCGATGGACTGTATTCCGAGGTGGGAAGGCCGTCGATTGCGCCGGAGCGGTTATTGCGTGCGTTGCTGTTGCAGGTGTTTTATTCGGTGCGCAGCGAGCGACTGCTGATGGAGCAGCTCAACTACAACCTGTTGTTCCGCTGGTTTGTCGGTTTGGAGATCGACGACGCGGTGTGGAACCACGCGGTGTTCAGCAAGAACCGCGACCGGCTGTTGAACCAGGATCTGGCGCAGAAGTTTTTCGCCCATGTCAAAGAGCAGGCGGCGGGGTTGATGTCGGACGAGCACTTCACTGTGGACGGGACGCTGATCGAGGCTTGGGCGGGGCAGAAGAGTTTTCGCCGCAAGGATAAGGGCGGGTCGGGGAGCGGAGGAGATTTTCATGGTGAGTCGCGCCGCAACCAGACGCATGCCTCGCGCACGGACCCGGAATCGCGGCTTTATAAGAAGTCGGCAGGCCAGGAATCCAAGCTGAGCTATCTGGGGCATACTTTGGTGGAGAACCGGAATGGGTTGATCGCGGCAGCGATGACCACGCAGGCGGATGGCAGGGCGGAGCGCGATGCGGCTTTATTAATGTTGCACGAGTTGATCAAGAAACGCAGAGGTCGGATCACGGCGGGAGCGGACAAAGCCTATGACACGCGCGACTTCGTCAACACGGTGCGCGAGTTGGGTGTGACGCCGCACGTAGCCCGGCGACGACACGGCGCGATCGACGAACGAACCAGCCGGCATCCAGGGTATGCGATCAGTTTAAGCAAACGATGGTTGGTGGAGAAGCCGTTCGGATGGCTGAAGCAGATTGGGCCTTTGAAGAAGGTGAAACTCCGCGGGCTGGCGAAGGTGGATTGGTTGTTCGTGTTCAGCTGCGCGGGCTTCAACCTGATCCGTATCCCGAAACTGCGGGCGCAGAGCGCATGAATCAGCGGTCCCGACCCTCGGTTGCCGCCGATGGCGGCCGAGCGAAATCCAAAACAACAACCCCTGCGGCTCTTAGAATGATCCACACGCTGCGTAAACGATATTTTTCAACAAGCTCCTAGGCCAGAACAATGTAACTCACTCAAATTGCAGCAAAGCTCCGTAAGATTGCGGCCGATATGAAGGCACTGGCGGCCAAAGAGGGTGACTTGGATTTTGCCGATCAAGTCGTTTTGCCGGCCAGCAGGTCGGCGTAACCATCGAGGAAATGATCTCATTGCTTGACTCTGGAATCACCATCCGCGTCCATCGGCACGTGCCCAAGCATGACGACCGCAGTTGTCGCGCTTGGCTTTATGGGAAATTGCTCATCGCCCTGCTTACGCAAAAACTGATTCGCATCGGGCGGGATATTTCCCCCTCGGGCAACCTACCCTCGGCGCACGGGACCATGCAGTCCGTCGCGTGAATTCAGTTTCGCCCTTCACCAAATCCAGCAAGCCATCGAACCGCACGTTTCCTTGCAGCGAACGATCTCTTCGTGGAACCAAATTGCGCAAGCACTCGCAGAAAAGTCGCGCAATCGATCACTTCAATTAACGAATGGGATACCTCGCGACCATCGCTTCGAAGGCTGATTGGGACCCCTTGCGCCTCATCGGCCTCATCGACGGACGGTATCTCGGTTGGCACGGATAGGATACGGCAGAACTTCGAACCGATGCGAAAGCAGTTGGAAGCGTGGCAGAGTAATAAATTGACGGAGGTCTTCGCCAACGTGGTCATCCACCGCGCATTTATCGAGGGCAGATAAGCAGGTCAAAAACATATCGCCCGCAGTGTGCAAATGCTAGACTAGCGCTGGAATTACGGCTGTTGAGGAGGCGTTTCCGCCAGGTTGGCTTGGGGCAGCAGTTCGGGAACTTCTCCTGCTGCTTTTTTGCTCCCAGCTTTGCGGTAAAGGATCTTGAGCATCAGGGGATAAACAGCCGCTGCGGCAAAGAGCGAAAGCAGCGATGCCATGATGCTGGCGGGAGTAAATTGCGCGACCAGGAAACCGAGGACCAGTGCAACCACGGCCGCCATGTTGACGCCAGCAGTATAGAAGCACGCGCCGCGTTCGCGGTAAGCTTCGGGCAAATTCAGGCGGGAACGGCGGACGAGAAAGTAATCACAGAGAAGAATTCCAATCAAGGGGGAGAACAGGCGCGAGAGGACCAGCAGAAAACTCCCGAAGTAGCGAGTCACGCGCAACGCTGCCAGGATCGTCCCCAGCGCGCCCATCAATGCCGTGCTCTGCCAGCGGGAAAGCGTGGGAAAGATATTGGCCAGGGCCAGACCGGAGGAATACAAGTTCGAATTATTTGCCGTCCAACTGGAAGCGATGATGACGATCAGCGCGGGGGCGCCCAGACCCAGTCTTTGCACCACGCTGACCGCGTTCCAGTCTCCGGTCGCCAGCTTGGACAGCGCTCCCACCACTCCCAGGAACAGAGACGGTGGAAATGCACCCAGCATGGAACCGATCCAGTTGTCGCGTTCGCTGACGACATAGCGGGAAATATCCGGGGCGGTGAAGACACCGACAATCAGCGCGCCCATGACCATGTCCAGCCCGGTGGTCAACGATAACGCGTGGGTGGGAGTGTAGTGAACGAGATTGCGATACCCGTATTTCGAAACGATCACGTACAGAATCCACACACAGAGTCCAGTCAGCCCGGGGACCGCCAGGCGGCTGAGCCACTTGATATTCTCAAATCCAAAGATTGGCGGCAGGCAATTGAGGGCCCCGATGAGCGCGATCACCACGGCAACATTGGAAACGCCGGGCATGCCATGGAGAGCGTCATGGGTGGCCTGTCCCGCCAGTTCCGCCGTAACCGCGAACCATCCCACCATGGAGATGAGGATGATGATAGAGGCGATCCACGAACCTCGCGGATGGCCCAGCGCGAAGCGGCTCGCCACCGTAGTGGAGACGCCGTAGTCCACGCCGAAATATCCCATGAGGGCCAGCAGGACGCCGAGGATGATATTGCCGACCACCAGCGCCACACAGGCTTGCGTCCAGCTTAGTCCAGGCACCAGCAGGCCCCCGAGGAGAAGGCTGGACAAGGTGATATTCACGCCGGCTTGGATGACAAACAGGTCCCACCAACTCTTCGTCCTCTCACTTTTTGGGACGGCATCAACGCCGTGCTGTTCAATTTTGAATGCATCTACCGACACAAATATCTACTCCTTCCAGCCTTGGACGTCACGAGAGCACGAGAGAGTTGAGGGGCGAATACCGCGCAAGCCGGTTAAATGTTTCCGCTGCGATGCCGCTCCTCGATCGGGATATAAGTTGCATCATAGCCGAAATGGGCGGGGCCGCACACCTTCAGGCCGGCAGGTGTTCGCCATGGCGATGGCGCCGGGATACCGATAATGGTCACTTCCTGGGCTTTCTTGAAGTCCGGGTTGAGGATGGCCTTGCCCGTGGCTGTGTCGGTCATGGTGATGATGTCGGGGCAGGTGACGGAGACCTTTCCATCCCGCCAGGAAATCATGTTTTCATTCTTATACGCCAGGCGGTACTTCTGGCCTTGGTAAGGACCGGAGCCGGCGATTTCAACATCGCCGACCAGATAACCGCCTTTGTCCGCCCAGTCGTAGTTGGACACTTGTCCGGCGAAAAGTTTGACCCCTTTGCTGGCATCCAGGACCGACTGGATCGGGTCGCGATGGGACTCGACAGCGAGGCGGTAAGCCTTGCCAATTTCTTCGCACAGCGTCAGCGAACCCTGCACGACGATATTGGGTTGCTTCAAGAGCTTGCCGGGCAGTGCGGAATCTGCCGCTGCGATGTGCATGCTGATGGTCGAAGAGATGCGGAGGAACTCTTCCTCGCGCGAGGGCGTGCAGACTTTGGTGATCAACAACTCGTCGCCGAATTGCGTGGCGGCAGCGGCCGGCAGAAGGGAAATTCCGGCGGCGAAGATCGTGCTCTGGTCAATCTCAGGCACCGCCCGCCCGGCCGTATCGGCATCGAGCTGGGCGATTCCGAGATGGGCCGCGGCCGAAAGCGCGTACGGAGTATTGCCCGCCCCGATCTCGCCGGCAATGACGGCGACGAAGTTCTTTCCCGTGTACTTCTCCAGCAGGCGAAACGCCACCGTCGTGGCTTCCTCCTGGATGCGGGGAAGCTTGTTGAAGCGCTCCATCTGTTCGGGAGTGTAGGGCGCCGTGCTGCCCACGTAGTAAGTGGTGGCGGCGTAGTCGTCATCCTTCATCTCATCCACGGATATCAGTTTGAAGGTCAGTCCCGCAGCGAGATCGTCGTGGATCCGCTTCATCCCCGCTTCATAGCTGCCACCGCCGCCGCTGCCGAGATAGCAGCAGCCCATGATCAGGTCTTCAAGATTCTGCTTGGATAATTTGCGCATAGCCTTCCTTAAATTTGAGCTTACCCGCCAACCCACCCCACCTGGGGCGGTTTGTCAAGTCTCGCTTGGATGTACTGCTCTGAAGTAAAACCGCAAGAAACTTCAAGGAACGTTAGAAATCGAAACGGATCGTTGCCTGCGCCTCCCGCCTACGTCCAGTGCATCTGCTCGATCGGGACGTATGGCGTGTCGAACCCAAACCGGCGCGGACCGAACAGCTCGATGCCCAACGGGGTCCGCCAATTCGGCGCCGAGGGAAAGCCGATTACAATCGTCTCCTGGCCTTTTTCGAACTCAGGGTTCGCAATCGCCTTTACTGAATCTTTGATAACCATCGTGATCAGGTCAGGACAGGTCACAGAAACTTTTCCGTCGCGCCAGGAAACGAGGTTCTCGTTCTTATAGGCAATCTTAAAAACGCTACCCTGATATTTGCCGGAACCGGAAATCTCAACGTCGCCAACCAAATATCCGCCCTGATCTTTCCATTGGAAATCGGTGACCTTGCCTTCAAACAGCCTGTATCCATGGCCAGCATCCAGCACCGCTTGAATCGGATCCCGGTGGGTTTCGACGGCTATCCGGTAGGCTTTGCCGACTTCCTCGGCATGGCTGATCGACCCCTGCACCAGCACTCCTTCGCGTTTCGCATCGCGTCCCGCAAGAGGTGTATCGGTGACGCCAATTCCCATGCTCACCATAGCAGCGGCTCGGAAGAAATCCTCTTCCCTGGAAGTGGCCGCGATGTGGGCAAGTATCAATTCGTCGCCATAGGCGGTAGCACCAGCCGCAGGAGTAATCGGGAACCCCGCCGCGAGCACGGCATTCTGATCGATTTCTGGCGCGGCGCGGCCCACCGTGTCCGCGTCGAGTTGCGCGATTCCGAGGTGCGCGGCGACTGACATGGCTGCGGGCGTATTGCCGGGCCCGATTTCGCCGGCGATCGTAGCCACAAAAGTCTTGTTCATGTGCTTTTGCAGCAGACGAAACGCGGCAGCCGTCGAGTTCTCTTTGATGCGAGGCAGCCTTGCGTAGCGCTGTTTCTCTTCCTCGGTGGGAGGAGCGGTCGAACCGACTCCGTAAGGAGCGGCAGCGTACTCGTCGTTCTTCATCTCTTGTGGGGACATTAATTTGAAAACCAGTCCCGCATCGAGATCGTCGTAAATCCGTTTCATGCCGTGAGCGAAACTGCCGCCCCCGCCGGTTCCCAGGAAAGAGCAGCCCACGACGATGTCCTCAAGATTTTGCTTGGTTAGCGTACGCATCGTCGCGCTCCTTGGAAAGGTACAGCCCTGAAATCGTATCCACGGCAAGGAAGACCGGCCAGAGCTCTTGACATACGCGGGCTCGTCCAATGCATGACCATCTTCCTAACTCGCTTCTGCGACCAGCGAATCCGTGACCACCAGTCGGCAGAAGACCAGATTTCCCGCAGTTGTGCCCAGGTATGGATACCAAAACGCCGGGCTTGGATCTAACGTTGTTTGCAGCGCGTGGTATTGGAACCGTTCTTCGAGAACAATTCCGATCCGCCGCATTACGGCCTCTTGCGCACTCGGCTGCAAATTGCCTTGGTGTTCACGAGGATCGAGTTCCGTCATCCGAACCCCAAGGTGGATCGTTCGTGGACTGCGCGCACCTGGCAATTCGGGTCCGCTTAACTTGCTCACCGTCAGAACTTGTGTATCCGTATACCCGCTGTGGCGGAAGCGCTGCACCAGTTCCAGCGGCGGGAAGAGATTTCCGATCTGCACATGGAGCGTCACCGGTCTCAGCGCGGGCCTGAGTTTGAGCGCATCCATGCGAAAGGCACCCAATCCTAACCAAGCCATATTGACGGAGGCCAGGTGGATGAAATCGCGACGTTTCATAGTGGCCCCCCCTTGCACACCCTCCTGCGGACGCGCGCGAACATGGTCTCGAACGTCAACGCTCCCTAGAAATCGTACCTGATTCCCACTTGCATCTCTCGTGCTCCACCAAGTGGTCCGGCAGTCGAAAACAAATTTCCAAAGGTACTGACTGGAGCTGAGACGTTGAATTCGTCGATTGGGTTCTGAGAGCCTGGATACTGGCTTGAAAACTGTCCCGCCGTGCTCCCGAAATTGACATTGTTGAAAGCGTTAAAAGCTTCGACTCGGAACTGCAATATCTGCTTTTCGTTCCACGGCATCTTGAACGACTTGGCCAAACCCAAATCGGTATCGAAGTAGGCAGGTCCAAAAACGACATTCCGGCTGCCCGCAGATCCGGGCAGCGTATAACCTACCTCTGCGTAGGCTGCGGCAGGATTACTGAACAAGTTGGGAACCCCATTGGAATCTTTTTTCGTTACCGACGTGCTCAGGGGGCCGATAATCGTTCCCGGCCCGGGCTGAAAATCGTTGGTCGCGTAGTTGAAGCCATTGCGGGGCGTCAGCGGAAAACCTGAGTGCCAGCGGATGGTGCCCGTAAACTGCCAATTGCCGACGATGGCATTGACTGGACCCGACAATTTCGACCCGAAGGTCTTTCCTCGGCCAAATGGTAATTGGTAAACCCAGTCCGCATTGAAGTTGTGCCTCAGGTTAAAGTCCGAAACGGCGCGACCCGCGCGCACATTGAAGGCGTTGGGAATCTGCCCGTTGACCTGGCCTTCGTTGAGGAACAGGTCCGCGTTCTCAGCGGCCGAACCATCGTCGATCGACTTGCTGAATACATAGTTCGCGTCGACCGTGAGCGGCCCTGCCTTCTTCCGGATCGAGAGCTGAAGACTATGAAAACTGGAGGTTCCTTCTGACGTCCATGACGGGATGCTGTCAAATTGCGGGCCAAATAGTACCCGGCCGTTCTGCTGCGGATCGACCGCCAGCGACCAAGGGCTCAGGCCGTTGAAGGGATCATCCATCGCAAGTATGGCGTCGCTCCAGTCTGGAGCGTAGGACTGCACGATCGAGTAGAAGGCCTGCGTGGGCGTCATACTAGCGACAGCAGGGTTGCCGAGATAATTTGCCGCATAAGCTGGCATGTTCGGCATCAGGTTCTGAATCCAAGCAATCGGAGTGATTTGAGAAGCGGGGGTCTGGTTGCTCAGGGGACCCATCTGCGCAACAAGCAAGTTGTAGGCCTGCCAGAGCGTCTGACCGGACTGTGTGTCCTTGAATGCGCCCATATACTGCCCGTAATCCTTCTTGAGCAGCAGGCGGTGGCCCAGGTTCCCGACGTAGGCCGCTTCGACCGTGAATCCTTTTCCAACCTCGCGCTCGAGGCTGAAATCCATGGCATAGGAATAAGGGGTCTTTAGATGCTGATTTACGCCAAAGTCGAAATTGTCTATGCCCTGATCCGGCGTGAACGGAAAAGTGATGCTGCTTGGAGCATTCGGAAAGAAAAGCGATAGACTCGGGAAGCCCGAGCAGCCGGCGGCCACGGTGCAAGTCCCTGAGAATCGAGGAGCATTCGCCAGGCTGAACTGTCCGACGGGAGTCAGTTCGAAATTCACCAGGCCGGGATCGCCGTCATTGATCGCTTCATCGGTCGCGATTGCTCCGCCCATGCGGTCGTAGTACATCCCGAAACCCATGCGAATCGAACTCTTTCCGGGTCCGCCGAAAACCTTCTTAAGGATTCCGTCCTGATAACCGGGAGAGTATGCCAAGGAAAATCGAGGAGCGAAATTACGCGTGCTGGGGTTATACCAAGACGGTTTGCCATTTGTTTTACCAGCCGGAATGAACGAGAGCAGCGGAGCAGCGTCGGCTGGGATTCCTTGATTCATATTGGCAACGCGGATCGCCCACCATTGATCGAGACTCATGTTTGAAATCGTCTGCAGCCCGTTTTGCTCCCACGGAACGCCGAAATAGCTGTAGCGAATCCCGTAATTCAGCGTCAGATTGGGCTTTACGCGCCAACTATCCTGTGCATACCACTCAACGTCATCCTCCGCGTAGTGCCGAATCATGGGCGCGCCCTGAGGCGGTGTAAGTTGGCCGCTCTTGCTGGCCAACAGCGAAGCTTCCGCATAACTCAACGATCCGGTCAGCTCCATGAAAAACGTCAGAAACGCGGTGGTATTCAAAGGAGCCTGCTGCCCCTCTGCCGCAAGCGTGTCAAGCGGATCACGGCAATCATTCGAGCAAAATCCGAAGTCTCCCAGCTCAAAAATCGGATAAGAGTTCTGGTAGGTTGTGAAATGGTTTCTAGGAAGCTGGATGTCGGCTCCCGCCTGGATCGTATGTGTCCCGCGAATCCACGAAATGTCGTCCCTGAGTTCCTGGGTCGGTACAGTGCGGGCAAACCCGCGGGTAAAGTTTAATGGGTCCGAAAAATTCTGCGCCGTTAGTGCGTCCGAAGTGCCGCCGCTCTCGCTAACCCCCTGGCGTATGAATCCCCATTCCGCATTATTGACAAGGGATGGACTCAAAACTGCCGTGTAGCCCAGCGCCATCCCGCGGCTGTTGTTCAAGAACACATTATTGGGCGGAAGTCCCGGAAATTCAGCGGCAGTTATGTCGGTCTTGATTCCGGCCAGGTTGCCGCGCCAAAAAATAGTGTGCCTGCCATCGCGCGTCAATTTGTAGTCCAGTCGAGCGGTGTAAATGCTATTGTCGGTGTTTGTCGGGGCATTGAAGAGAAATCCGGTGCTGTTCAACCCTCCGTCGAATCCTAGACTGGAAGCGTTACCCGTGGGATAGAGGCTCATCAACTGCAGCATCGCCGGATTCACGCCGCACCCGGTGCCTCCCGAGCATCCGGGATCCAGCGCTGCAACTTGCGTTGGCGTCAATTGCTCGCAATACTGTCCGACGCCATTGGGGCAAGGGATCACACCGGCACCTGGACCAGCCACCTGATAGATCAGGTTTCCTGCTTTAAGGCTATCGCTAGGGATGACTCGGCTCGTTGGGGTCGCGCTGCGATCGGTTCTTCCCTCATAATCCAGGAAGAAAAACAGACGATCCCTCAATACCGGACCGCCTACCGATCCACCATAAATGTTACGGATCAGTTTCGCTCTGGGCACGCCGTCCATATTGTTAAAAAATGAATTCGCCGCCAGGGCCGTGTCACGATTGAACCAGCGGAGATTGCCGTGAAATTCATTGGTTCCGGACTTTGTAACCATTTCCACTTGGGCGCCGCCTGCGGCTCCGCTCGACGCAGTCGCATTGGTGGTGATCACGCGGAATTCCTGGAGAGCATCGAGCGTGATGGGCAGCACGCTGGTGAACGCCGATTGATTCTGATAGTCATTCGACTCGATCCCGTCGAGGGCTACGTAGCTTTGGTTTCCGCGCACGCCGTTCACGACACCCTCGCGCGGATCCAGAGCTTGCGTGGAACCCATGGAGAGTAAGTCTGTGTCCGACGAACCGGTGAACACGACGCCCGGCTGGAGCGTCAATAGATTCACTGGATTGCGAGCCGCGAAGGGCAACTGAATGATCTGGTCTTGCTCGAAAGCGGATCCTACGCTGGCGTCCTGGCTGTTCACCGTTTGCGCTTCGGCTTCCACCGTAACTGACTCGCCCGCTCCACCAATTTGCAGTGTGATGTCGACTCGGGTCGGAGTGGCCACCAACACGCCGACATGTTCACGGACTGCTTGCTTAAAGCCTTTTGCTTCTGCGGTCAGCGTGTACTGTCCCACGGCGACCTGCGAAAACTCATAGGTGCCATACGTACCGCTGATCGTGCTGCGCTTTCCACCGGTTCCTTCGTTCGAGATGGTGACCTGGGCACCCGCGACTGCCGCACCGGCGGGATCGAGCACCGATCCGCTCACGCTGGTAAATGTTTGTGCGTATACACTGACCGTGGCCGTAGTGAAGAGCAGGAGCAGTTGACACAAAGAACGAAACTTCCGGCCAAACGGCTCACGTCGCATACTTTGACCGCTATCCTCACCTATGTTCACGGCGACCTCCAACAGGATTGGACACTTCTATTAAACCAATCTTTGATCCTTGTCAAGCAAATTTGTTGCTCTTGTCACACACTTGTGCTAACAATATCACAGTTAGCGCTTGGCTTAGCCCTCCCAATTGTTGCAGCCGGGAGCTTGTTCCGCGGAAATCCGGCAGCAAGCTTTACACTGACGGAGAGCCGGAAACGGAGCCGCAGCATGTCGCACAAGACGGATGTTTTCACCCTGGAGATCCTTCAGGAATGCCTGATCGCAGCCGCCGAGGAGATGTTTTATGCCTTCGGACGCACCAGCAAAAGTCCGGTCATCTATGAAGTGCTTGACTACGCCTGCGGTATTACTGACGCCCACGGCGACCTGATTGCGCAAGCGGCCGGTGTCCCCGGATTTCTTGGCACCCTCGATCTGGCGGTGAAAGAAACCGTCGCGAAATACGGCAAGACGATTCACCCTGGCAACGTCTTCGCCACCAACGATCCCTACAGCAACGGCACCCACCTCAACGATGTAACCCTCCTCTACCCCATTTTTTTTCGTCATACTCTGGTGGCGTTCGCGGTCAGCAAAGGCCACTGGACCGACGTGGGGGGCATGCGCTTCGGCAGCTGGACTTCCGATTCCACCGAGATCTTTCAGGAAGGGTTGTTCCTGCCCACGATCAGGCTTTACGACCGCCGCCGTCCCGTCGCCGACCTGATCGAGCTGATTCGCCGCAATGTACGCATCCCCGAAATGACCCTGGGCAACATGTATGCACAGGAAGCTTCGCTGCGGGTCGCAGGACGGCGCGTCGAGGAACTTTGCGCGAAGTATGGCCTGTCCGCAATGCGTGAAGCGATTGCAAGAATTCTGGCCGGCGGCGAGCGCACGACCGCGGAAGCGCTGAAGCATCTGCCGCACGGCACCTTCGAAGCGGAAGACACCATAGATGATGACGGAATTAGCGGGCACCCCATTCCGGTCAAGGCCCGCATTACCATTACGCCCACCAAGTTCGTGGTGGATATGCGCGGCTCCAGCCCGCAGGTTGCGGGTCCGATCAACGCTTCCTACCCAGCCTCCTTATGCATGGCGAAGGCAACGTTCAAGGCAATCACCTCGCCGCACGCTCCGGCGAATGAAGGGAATTTCCGGGCGCTCGAACTTCTGACTGATCCGGGAAGCATCTTCCACGCCATGCCACCCGCGCCTATTTCCACCTACTGGGAGACCGATGCCTATGTCTCCGATCTCATTATGAAAGCGCTGGCGGCGCATATTCCGGAGCGCGTGGCTGCCGGACATTTCCTGAGCGTATGCGGCACGATTCTGGGCGGCTGCGACGAGGAACGAGATCAGACGTATGCCGTCGTGGAACCGCAACCGGGAGGCTGGGGAGCCACTTCGGTACACGACGGCCAGAACGGCCAGTTTTGCGTGGGCGATGGGGAGACGCTCAATATGTCGAACGAGGTGATCGAAGCCCGCTATCCGGTTCGCGTGGAACAATACGCACTCAATGTGGAAGGCGGAGTGGGCGCGGGCCAGCAGCGCGGCGGTTTTGGCGTTGTCAAGGACTACCGCATCCTCAGCCCCAAGGCCAGTTTCACGGCTTCGTTCGGGCGCTCGAAGTATCCACCGTGGGGACTGCGCGGGGGCCAGGAAGGGACCTGCAACCGGTTTGCGATTTTTCGCCAGGGCGCTCCCCCGGAACAATTCGGCAAAGTGGCTGCCGCTGAGCTGCGGCAGGGAGATATGGTGCGGCTGAAGACCGGCGGCGGCGGCGGTTACGGCCGTCCGACGAAACGAACCCCGGAGCAGGTTCTGGAGGATGTGCGCGATGAACTGCTCACCGTCGAGCAGGCGCGCGCCATTTACGGTGTCGTGATTGATCCCAAGACTTTGACGCTTGACCGCAAAGCGACCGTAGCCTTGCGCAAAGCCCCTGAAGCGATCGAGACCGTTGCAGGAGGTGGACGATGACCGAGGAACGCCGGATTCTCTGGCTTGATCCGGTTGGGCCGGATGGCGCCGAGGATGGCTTTGAGGAGATGCTGAACCAGATTGCCAGCCCCGGCACCCGGGTCACGGTGCGCACGCTCCCGCGTGGCCCGGTACATCTCGAATACCGATATTACGGGGCTCTTGTGCTTGCCGACTTGCTGGCGGAAATCCAGCGGGCTGAACAGGAAGGTTTCGACGCGACTATTATCGGTTGTTTTTACGACGTCGGCCTTCAGGAAGCGCGAGAGATCGCGGAGGAGATGGTCGTGGCTGCACCCGCGGAATCCTGTTGCCATCTGGCTTGCCAATTGGGAGACCGCTTTTCGGTGATCGTGGGACGAAGGAAATGGATCCCACAGATGCGGCAGATGATCAAGGGCTATGGACTGGACACGCGTCTGGCTTCCTTCCGCCCCGTAAACCTGGGAGTTGTCGAGTTACACAAAGATCCCGCCGAAACGGCGTGCCGCATTGAACAGCAGGCGCGGCTGGCGGTCGAAGAGGACGGAGCGGAAGTGATCCTTCTCGGCTGCACCATGGGATATGGTTTCTTTCGCGAAGTGCAGAAGAAGCTCTCGGTCCCGGTCCTCGATCCCGCCGCCGTGCCGCTGAAATCAGCCGAACTGCGCGTTGAATTGCGCAGAAAGTTTGGCTGGAGTCACAGCAAGGTGGGAGCCTATCAGTCGCCGCCGCGCAGCGAAAGAGAGCGCTGGAAATTGGACGAGCAGTACGCGCTCATTAAGCGGATGATGCCGTAAGTAGGCGTGAGGTTTCGTTGCCTGGCAAGCGAGCCCAGAGTACAGGCAGGTGCCGAGCTACGCTCGGCTTGGACGGGCGAGGGCGCCCGTCTCCACACAAGCGGGATACAGCAATGGTAAATCCGCGTTAGGACAAGATCCCAACTTCCAGCCGCGCTTTTTCCAAAGACACGGGATCGGGCCGTAGCGTGGGTGTGGCCACATCCGGACGGGAGCGGACCGCATCCGGCAGTTCGTCCCAGATGCGATTGCTGAAGAACATCAGTTCCCACTCCCCGCGCTCGATCCAGTCCTGCACCGGTTCGATGTCCTCCAGCGCTACGCCGCCAAATTTCAGGTCCGAGCCCGGGAACAGACTTTCGACCTGTTTGAGAAACTGTTTTCCATATTCCGTGAGATCGCTTTTCTTGAACACGAAGGCGACGCGGCTGCCTGCCTTCTGCTTGGCAATGTGGTCGAGCATCTCGGCATCCCAGTGCACGGAAATCGTAACTACGTTCAGCTTGTGCTTGCGGGCAACCTGGCAGGCCTCTTCGTAGTGGAAGGGGATGGTGCAGAGGTGACGCGCTCCCTGTAGTTCTTTGTGGGAGATCCGGCGCAGGGTATCGAAGTCAAGCCCTTTCACCGGAACTCCCCATGCTTGCGAGACGTCGGCGGCGAACTGTTCCGCCTGGACCCGGTTGCACTCGCCCATCAGGATAAAAGGAGCGTCGTTTCTCGATTGGCGCATCCAATGCTGGAAATAAAGCGCGAAACTTTGGGGATGGATGCCTAACTCCAGGACTTCTTTTTGTAACTTCTCTGCCAGGTGACGGACATCTTTCTCGCGTCCCAGGTTTTCGCGCTTGTATTGCAGGTCACGGTTCACAATGACGCGCCGGCTCCGGCTGATATCCAGGAGCCCCGCCCGCGCCAATTCCTCATAAGCGCGGCGCACGATCCCCGGCCCCGTCTTCAGCTCTGCGGCGAGTTCGCGAATGGAAGGAAGCGTATCCCCCGGCCGCAGTTCGCCGAAGGCGAGCGCCATCCTCAACCCTTCTTTGATCTGCTCGTGGATGGGATAAGTGCTTTCCGGATCTACGAAAAGCTTAAGCATGTTGCCACCCTCCGTTGTGGCCCTCAACCCGATCTTAGCTTGCGATCTTAATGTGAAGATTACCGTAATCGTCCACCCGCAAGTGGTCCCCCGGATTTACCACAGTGGTCGAAGTGCTCTCCTCAATAACGGCCGGGCCGGTGAGTCGGTTGTTCGGGGCCAGGTCCCTGCGCTCAAACACCGGCACCATTCCCGATTTTTCTTCGAGGAACATTTTCCGCATTGCCTTGCGCCGAACCGGGCCCTTGTTGCTCGGGCGGGGCAGGGGTTCCAGCCGAGGCCGGGACAAGCGGGCGTGGGCCACCAGGTGACAGTTAACAATCTCTAGCGGGTCTTCGAGAGTGAATTCATAGGTAGCCTTATGGGCCTGCTGAAAACGGCGGTGCAGAACCGAGATCGTTTGCTCATTTAGCGGCAAGGCGCCGAGGGATACTTTGACGGTGTGCTCCTGCCCGCGATACCGGAGATCCACGTATTTCTCCAGACGGAGGTCTTTTTCCTGCCCTTCAGCGGCAAAGACACGCCGCGCCTGTTCTTCCAATTCGCCAAACGTATGCCGGAGCGCGCCCAGGCAATTCTTGTCAACCGGCATCAGCTGCGTGCGCAAAAAGTCGCGCCGCGCGTCCGCGCACAGCATACCCCAGGCGGAGAAGACCCCTGGCAGCGGTGGAATCAGAACTTTCCTCATCCCCAGTTGCCGCGCCACGCTCGCCGCGTGCAAAGGACCGCCGCCGCCGAAAGCAATCAAGGTGAAATCGCGCGGGTCATATCCGCGTTTCACCGAGACCAGTTTCAGGGCGTTGATCATCTGCGCATTGGCCAGCCGGATTGCTCCTTGCGCCAAACGGCTGGGCGAGAGGCCCAGTTTCTTCGCTATGGCGCGATACGCCTGTTGCGCCAGCGCGGCGTTGAGTGCAATTTCCCCGCCCAGAAAATATGCCGGATTCAACACTCCAGACAGCACGAAGGCATCCGTCAGGGTGGGCTGCGTCCCGCCGTGGCCGTAACTGGCTGGCCCCGGTACCGCGCCTGCGCTTCTTGGTCCTACATGCAGCGATCCGCTTTCATCCTGGTGGAAAATGCTGCCGCCGCCGGCGCCGATCTCCACGATATCGAGCGAGGGAACTTTCAACGGATACCCGGCAAACCACGGCGTTTTTTCGATGTGGTAGTCGGTGTTGATCCGGACGTGGCCTTTATGGATGAGCGTGGTTTTGGCGGTTGTGCCCCCTACATCCAGGGTCAGGAGATTGGGTTCGCCGATCAACGCTCCGATCTCCTGGGATCCGATTGCGCCCGCCACCGGTCCCGATTCAATGACCTGGATGGGAGATTCCTTGGTTTGCGAGAAGCCCATCACCCCGCCATTGGACGCCATCGAGTAAAGCCGCCCGTCCACTCCGCAGTCGCGCAGCCCGCTTTCGAGACTGTCCAGATACCGGGCCACGACCGGCTGGACATACGCGTTCAGCACCGTAGTGTTCGCCCGCTCGTACTCGCGGTACTCCTGCGTCAGCTGATTCGAACAGCAAACAAACACTTCCGGCCACTGCTCGCGAATCCAGGCGGCGCATTCCTGCTCATGTTTGCCGTTCCGGTATCCGTTGAAGAGGCACACCGCGATGGCCTCCACACCCTCATCTCGGCAGCGGCGGAGACTTGCTGTGAGCTCCGCCGTTTGCAGTTTCTTTAACACTTCGCCCCGCGCATCGAGCCGCTCATCGACTTCTAGGGTGAGCCTGCGGGGAATGAAAGGCTTCGGTTTCCGGTAGTTGAAGTTGTAGATATCCGGCCGGTTCGAGCGCTGGATTTCCAGCACATCGCGAAACCCTTTGGTGGTGAACAAGGCCGTGCGCGCCCCCTTCCGTTCGGTGAGGGCATTGATTACGATCGTCGAGCCGTTGGTAAAGCGGCGGATTTGGGAGGGCAGCAGCGCCGATTTGCTCAATGCATTCAGAACGCCGTGCGAGAAGTCCGAAGGGGTGGTGGGTTCCTTGGCGATCACGAGTGCGTGGGACGACTCGTCATGCGCCACCAAGTCGGTGAAAGTTCCTCCCACGTCAATGGCAACTCGAAAACCCATACCGCCTCCTGAATCCCTGTAACTTTAGTCCGTTTAACCACTTGGGTTCGTTCACAACTGTTACTGGACAAACACAGATGTGTTCAACTAGGATCAGGTTTACCATGGAAAATTTCCCTTGTCAATTTTTCCATGCCTGCGGCCGCCTCAATTCCGCCGGTTGCCGCGTGCGCTCGTCGATGGATGCGGCCAATTTTCTTGCCCGCACAGCTGAAGTAAATGGAGACCTATGAAAGCCCACAAGCCACAAGCGGCAGACGCAATCACTACCGAAGTCATCCGTTATGAATTGGTTTCTTCGGCGGAAGAGATCAAGCGCCTGTTCAAACGAACCACGACTCTTGCGGTCCTTTATGAACTCAACGATTTTGGCATCTCTATCTATGACGCCGAATTGAACCTGATCGCCGACGTTCCTGGAATTCCGCTTTTTTCCGGCACCCTGAATTATTGCGTGCAGTCTTGTATTGACCAGGTCGGCCGCGACACCCTCGCCCCCGGAGACGTGCTGACCACCACGGTCCCATTTGACACCGGCAGTCAGCCCATCGACGCCGCGCTGGTTGCGCCAGTCTTTTTCGAGGGCGAAATCGTGGCGTACACCGCATTGAAGGCGCACATGGGCGATCTGGGCGCCATCGATCCCTACCCCACTACCTCGACCGACATGTTCCAGGACGGCCTCATGATGCCCGCGCTGTTTTTGTTCCGCAAGGGGCAGATGCAAGATGAGGTGCTGCGCTTAATCAAAGCCAACTCCCGCATTCCGAACACGACCGCCACCAATTTTCTGGCCGGCGCCTCGGCCTTGCGGGCTGGGGCGGAACGCTTGGCGGCCCTGGTTCAGCGCTACGGGAAAGAGACCTTCCGCAGCGCCACTCAGGAAATTCTCGACCATGGGGAGCGGATCGCGCGCGCCGCGGTCGAAATCATTCCCGACGGCACCTGGGAAGTCACCGATTTTATGGACAACAACGGCGTGGACAGCGATCCGGTGAAGATCACGGTCCGCGTCACGGTGCGTGGCAGCGATTTCATCGTGGATCTTTCTGGCTCCGCTCCGCAGCAGCGCGGCCCCATCAATTCGCCCTTCCCGGGAACCGTCTCCGCCTGCCGCTATGTTTTGAAAGCGCTCACAACTCCGCTTCAACCGGCCAACGAGGGCCATTTCCGTCCGCTGAAAGTGATTGCGCCTCCCGGGAACATCTTCCATCCTCAGCCCCCGGCGGCGTGCTTCCTCTACGCCTGGCCGGAAACGCGGCTTCTGGATCTGATCCCGATGGCCCTGGCGGAAGCGATCCCCGAGCGAGTGCCCGCCCATTCCGGCGGCGATTGCTGCGACTTCCTGCTGACGTACTTTGACGCTAAAACCGGACGTGGCGATTATGGCGGAGGCGTCGAAGGCATCGGCATGGGCGCCGGACGCGACCATGATGGAGAAATCGCTCTCCTCCACCATTGCGAGTCCGGCTGCTGCAATATCCCGAATGAAGTGGCAGAGTGGCGTGTCCCGGTCTTGATCGAGCGCTATGAGTTGCGCGCCGACTCGGCCGGAGCGGGCAAATTCCGCGGCGGACTCGGCCTTATCAAGGAGTACCACACCCTAGCGCCGACCACCGCTATCAGCATCGCCGAGCGGACCCAGGCCAGCCGGATCACGGGAAACGCGGGTGGCAGCGGGGGACTCTTGAGTGCCGTCGTGTACTATCCCGGCACGTCGAAGGAGTTCATGCGCGGCAAACATAAAGCCGAACTGGAACCGGGCGACCGAGTTCTGCTCAAGAGTGCCGGCGGGGCTGGCTGGGGCAACCCGTTCGAGCGCGATCCGGAGCGTGTGCTGGCCGACGTGATCGCCGGCTATGTCAGCCGGACCCTGGCAGAGCAGAGCTACGGCGTTGTTATCAGCGAGCAAGCTGGCGAACTTGTCGTGGATAGTGCGGCGACCAAGGCAGCCCGGGCGGTGGGGAAAGTATCGTAGCAACGCCAGGCGCAGCGATGCTTCGTATCAGGGCACGCGTTCAGGCGTGCCGTTAATTCTGCGTTATGAAGGCGCCTTTTAGGCGCAGGGCCTCGTTGATTCGAGTTTCACCATAGCTTGTTCAGTAAGCACGAATTCATATCATGAACTCAAACAGCAAGCGCCGCGTCCGTTTTGCCGTGGATGTGGGCGGAACATTTACGGACCTGATCGTCTGGGATGAAAGCACCGGCCAGATTCGTTCCAATAAAGTCTCAACCACCGTGGAAGCCAGCCAGGGAGTCCTGGAACTCATAAAGAAGGATGGGGTGTCTCTGGACGAGGCGGATCTGTTCGTGCACGGCATGACCCTCGGATTGAATGCCGTGTTGCAGAAAAAAGGAGCGCGCACCGGCCTGATTACCACGCGCGGCTTTCGCGATGTACTCGAGATCGCGCGCCTGGATCGTCCCGCCATGTACGACATGCTGTACAAGAAGCCACCCGTGTTAGTGCCGCGGCCGCTGCGTCTGGAGGTCGGCGAGCGCATGGATGCGCGCGGGAACATCCTGAGCCCGCTCCGTACCGAGGATGTGTTAAGCGCGGTGGAAGTGTTTCGGCGCCAAAAGGTCGAGTCCATTGCAGTGTGTCTTCTTCATTCCTACGCCAATCCTGCGCACGAGGAAGCCATCGGCAAAATCCTGGAGAGGGAACTGCCGGGCGTTTACGTGACCCTTTCCCATCATATTTTGCGGGAGTATTACGAATACGAGCGCACGATGTCAACGGTCATGAACGGCTATCTTCAGCCGCTGGTTGACCGCTATCTCGACAATCTGCAAAGCGCCCTCCAAAGGCAGGGCTTTTCTTCCAGCTTCCTGTTGCTGCGGTCGAGCGGTGGCGCGATGAGCTGCGCCGAAGCCCGTGTGGCGCCTGTCTTTACGCTGATGTCGGGTCCGGCCGGCGGCGTGCTGGGGGCGAGCCGGCTTTCCACGCTGGCGGGATTTCCGAACCTCATTACGGCAGACGGTGGTGGCACCAGTTTCGACGTGTCGCTGGTGGTGAAGGGACAGCCCCGGGTCACCTCCGAAACCGTGGTGGAAGGTTATAAGCTCCTGCTTCCCATTCTCGACATTCGCTCCATCGGCGCCGGCGGGGGAAGTATCGCTTCCGTCGATCATGGCGGCGCTTTACAAGTGGGACCGGAAAGCGCCGGAGCCAATCCCGGCCCGATTTGCTACCGCCACGGCGGCCAGCAGCCGACCGTTACCGACGCCGCTCTGTGCCTCGGCTTTCTCGATCCAGGTAATTTTCTTGGCGGAGAACTGCAACTCGACTCGGCCGCGGCCAATTCGGCCATTGAGGAGAAGATTGCCCGTCCCTTGCGGATGGATGTCGCCACCGCCGCCAGCGGCATCTTTGCCATTGCGGAAACCAAGATGGCGGGCGCCATCCGGGAAATCACCATCGAAAAAGGCTACGACCCGCGCGATTTTGCACTGCTCGCCTTCGGGGGGTCGGGCCCTCTTTTCGGATGCAATCTGGCCCGGCGCTGCGATATTCGCCGCGTCGTCGTTCCCCCGACCCCGTCAAATTTTTCCGCCTGGGGAATGCTGATGTCCGATCTAGTGCACCATTTTTCGCGCACCCTTGTTCTCGATCTCGCCGCCGCGACCGCTGAAGAGATGGAGCCGGTGTTCCGGGAATTGGAGGCGCTCGGGAACCGTGCCCTCGATGCCGATGGCGTGGCTCCGGCGAAACGGCAAACTTTCCGCAGCCTCGACATGCGTTATTTCGGACAGGGTGGTCACTCCATCACTGCGCCCGTGGACGCCGGAGCTATCTCCCAGGACGCACCCGCCAAACTGGAACAAGCCTTTCATCAGCTTCATGAAGCCACCTACGGGCACCGCACCGACGAACCGGTGCAGATCGTTCATTTCCGTGTACAGGCGGTGGGGCATGTGGACAAGCCGGAGGTGCGTCCGGTCAAGACCGGCGGGACCGACTCGGCGCACGCGGTGGTGAGGCAATGCGAGGTCTATTGGCGGGATCTTGGCAAAAAAACATCCTGGCCCATTTATCAGCGTTCCATGCTCCTGGCGGGCAATGAATTGGCGGGACCTGCCATTGTGGAAGAGCCGGCGGCCACCACGATTCTGGGACCGGGGGACAAGCTTAAAGTCGATCTCTACGGCAATCTCGTCATCGCGATTGAACCTTTCCAGAGCCGATGAGCACAACACCGCTGATTTCTGCTTCCCGGGAATACTTGGGATAACGGTCGTATCTTGCCCAAAGTAAGAACGCCGTGTTTTCGAGTCGCGTGTCGCCGGGGTCCTTGGCCGAACGGGCTCACTGTCACAGCCGATCATGGCCGAAGCAACAGGCTGGAAAACTGGAAGGAATACGGCGTGGAGCAGATAGGAATTGGAGAACATTTGGACTGCCTTTATGGGCTTCTAGATACGGACGCCGCAGTTTGGCGAGCGCGTTAACACGCCAACGGCCATTCAGTAACTCAGTCTGATATATCGGCGACAGTAGCCCCGCTTCCTTGCAAGAAGTTTCATCAGTGTTCGTTCGATGCTGCTCTGCACTCCTAAGTGTCCCAATCCGGGTGCCACAAAGTAAGGTCGCCCGATTGAGCCGCCGCGATTGCAGGAAAAAGGTCCGCAGGAAACGAATTGGTTATGTCACCGCCAAGGGCCGTCATCTACATCCAGCCATTTTGTCGAGGGCCGATTCTGAGCGCCCAAGCAGTTTGCCCGCACCGTGCACGACTTGCCCTTCGATCTGCAGTACTAGAAACGACTTTTCTCTTAAGTTAGCGCTTATGAGGAGGTACTGCCCATCTCCAATCGTGGAGGTTATATCCAAGGTTCGCTCTGGCGATCCCGACCCGGCCCATATCTCGACTAGCTTTGTAGAACGCCAGAATCTCACGATGCGTATGGCGATCCGCCGATTCACGCGGCTGACGAACGCTTTCAGCAAGAAGCTCGTTAACCTCAAGATGGCCGTCGCCTTGCACTTCGCGTACTACAATTTCTGCCGCGTGCATTCCAGTTTGCGCGTGACTCCCGCGATGGAAGCTGGGATCACCGATCACGTCTGGACGATTTCCGAATTACTTGCCTAGCGCGAACCGAGCGCATCCGACAGCGATATAATTGTTGAATCCACAACAACCGAAAGGTGGTATCTCATGCCTCAGGTTCCAGCGTTCCATTCGAAGAAAGAGGATCACTGCCACAACAACAGCAAGTGCGGGCCAGGAAGCGAAATACCCGCACATAACCGAGATAGGCCGATTTTTCGCACTAGGCTATGAAGAGGCCGCCTAGATCGCCAAAAAAGTCCCCAAGCGCGTGTTCCGCTAGGTGTTGAGCGACTGTCCTGCAACCCCGAGTGCAATTTGGATTGCTTGCCAGCCCAAAAAAGCCAGCCGCCGCTACCCCAGTCCAGATCAAAACGCTTTCCTGTTTCGCAATGCATGGCATACATCACCTCTGCGAGGAAATGATATGCCTAGTTCTTAGGTGGAATCAACTCAAAAGCCACGACTGACGCGGCTTTTGGTGTTAATATCGCTTTCTATGAACCTCGTTGGTCTCGATCTCACCTATGCACCGAAAGACAAGGACAAAGAGCAAAAGGCAACGCCAGAAGCCGCGCCATCAACGCCGGTGCCACAAGCGCTGTTTACGACTGACCGGGAGTTCCTGTTTATGCTGGCAGTCGTTTTTATCCTGTCCAGCGTGCTCGTAATCGTATCTGGCATGGCCTTCGCTCACATCGCCAAGAGTTAAGGGCGACTTCGTTTCTTTCGGACTTGCACCAACGGGCAACGTGTGCCTAGCCACCAAATTCAGGAGTGTTTCAAATGCGAAAGCTCGTAAGCTACATCAAGAAATACGGACCGATTGACGGCCCAAAAATGTTTCGCCGCCTACAACGCGAAGCTGCATTGGCATCTGGCCACGCCCGCCACAAGAAAGCAATCGCCAAACGGGCCAAAGCCTAACGACGACCAACGCACTTTTCAGACCCTACCAAAGCGGCTGCTGACGGCTGAGCGTGTCAACAGAGCCGTCGAGGAACTTCACAAAACAGGCACGGCGATCACGATTTGCGAAAATCCGTGAAGCTGTAAAGCGGATCTATGGAGTTTCCATTTCAGCGAACACCATTACCCGCAACCATCTCGCATACGATATCTATGCAGCTCACCGCGTCCCTCCGCGCGCACGAACGGTGAAAGAGCCGTCGCTGTCGGAGTTGCTGAGAGAAGCGCCCGATCCCAAGAAACAATCGTTGCGCGCCAGAATCACGCGCCTTCGTCGCACGCCAAAGGATGGCTTGATCTCACGCCTCATCCGCCTCGAAGCCGCGACTTGCGAGCAGAAAATGCTCGAGTGTCGGCTCCGAGAGGAGATCGTGCGACTCACGCTGGCAGCCAGCGCTGGAGGAGGAAAATGACATTCGGACGATCTCCTCTCCCTTGCTCGCGGCATCTTTGCAGTGGAGATTTACCACGGTTCTATGAACGATCGCAGAGTCTGATTGGCGTCAGTGAGATATTCGACGGGGAATGCAGTCTTGCGGTCGGCAAGCCTCACCCACAACGCGGAGACTCCGCTCGGAAAGCTTGTGAGATGCGCAGCTCCATACGGATGCGTGAACTCGCTGGCAAAATAGCTCTCCTCCCACCCACGCATCGATTCGACACTCGTCGTCTCGGGGATCTTCATCGATCCTGGACACAAGGCCATCTTCTTGGCTTGTATTCCAATACGGCGCCCTGCGCAGCGCTGTGTCGGCGGTTGGCCTTTGATCACAGACGAGAGCCCGTACGAACAAATTGCCGTTGAAGACTCTGAAGACCAGCGCCGGATGCGGATAGCGCCGCCCGTTCAGGTGCCGCACCTGGTACTTCGCGGGGTTGAAGAACATCGTCCGGTGCCTGGCTGGGGACCACCAGGCGAGCATCTCCGGGGTCCTGGCCAGCACATTCTCTGGAAGGATCTCGGGCTTTATGCACGCGCCAAGCCCTTCCGCCAAGGTTCGGAGGAACGCCGTGGTCAGCGGCCGTGCCACATCCAGAAACGGCGCGCCGCCATCCGGGGAAAAACTGAACCCGGTGCAATGTCGCGAATGCGGCCCGCCCGTCTCCGTATACAAGGATGGCGCTCTCAAGCCTGGACTCGCGGCTCTTGCCGATCTGCACATGAACTCGCATAGCAGGAATCACTCCTATGAACACACTCGTAGCCATTAGTAGCCGTCCGGGCGCGAAGCTCAAGCATCCTACCGGCTGGTTCGCCGCCGGCCGAGAAGTTGCCCGTGCCACGACCCTGTTGTCGGACGGAGCATTCAAGCTCTACATCTACCTTTGTCTGAACGCCGAGCGGAGCACGGGACACCTCAAGATCGATCACTCTCACATGGCCAAGGCGCTGCAAAAGAGTAGGCGTTCAATCGTCACCTACATCGAGGAACTCCGCCGCCAGCAAGTCTGTAGGAGTGTGGCTGCCGTCAATCAGCATCTGGGTGGAGGTATCGAAATCGCCGATTCTTTCTGGCCCTACCAAAGGGAGCTCCCAGAAAACCGCCACCCGTGCCTCGCCGAATATACAGAGCGAATTCGTGTGCTCATGCAGACACATCGCTGCGTTGTGGGAACGTTTGGTCCGGCAGACGAGAGACTGGCCGCTGATCTTTTTCGTCGGCAGACTCCGCTGGAACAGGTTGAACACGGTTTCCTGCTAGGCTGCGCCCGGAAATACGTTGCAATGCTGAATGGACAAACGAGCGGACCCGTAGCCAGCCTGAAATACTTTTGCACAGTCATTGACGAGGTCGGCGAGCTGCAGATGTCCGCTGATTATTGGAAATGCCTGCGGAACCGGGCTCATCGCCTGGAGCACCAGTGGCTCCAGAAAACGGCCCTGCCGAAGAGTAGCTGCCCCTCTTATTGAGGATTGCATAATATCGTTACAAAAGAAATAGCTCGGCCTGCTGCCAGAAGGCGATGATGACTATGCATTTGACACAGAGAGGAGAAAGCTATTAATAAGGAGAACCAGTGACGGGGCAGAAATGTTTGTTCGGGTTTTGTAACGAAATGAGAGTAGTGACTGGGATGGAAGAGGAGTGTGGGACGCTTATCATAGCGAGGTTTTAGCTATGCAGTCTGATCCGAGCAGCAAGCCGAAAAAAGCATACATTCCTCCCCAAGTCAAAAAGTTAACCGTAGAGGAGGCCAAGCAGTTCCTGGCCGACAAGGGAGCAACAGGGGTCCTTGAGGAACTGGAAGAAGAACACAAGAAGCGAGCGAAATCACTTCGTAAATCAGCGTGAGTGTTTCTGAGGGGGCACGCCGCAAACAAATTTCCCTGGGAAGCGACCTTCCGAGCCCAGTCATCAACTCGATCAGCATTTGGGTTGTCATCAGCCGGTCTTCGGCCAAGGGTTTGCAGCAAACCGTTTAGGCGCTGGATTCTCATCGCTCGTAAACAAATAAGTCATCCGTGCGCCGACTCGCAGAATCAATAACAGGAACCGACTTCTCCTTCGAGGTGCTCACATGCAACTCAAGCCCTTCCTGCTCGATGCCTGGCTCGACCAGTACGAACACGACATAGAGTTCAACCTCGCTGCGAGCACCGGACCGACCTGGACTGTAAACGACATCCTCGCCCTCGCGGACGACGAGACGCGCCACCGCTTCCTGAACCACAACCTGGTCTACAGCCGCCCCGCTGGCGCCGACAGTCTCCGCGAGGCCATCGCGGAAATGCAGCAGGTCCCGCCAGAGGCCGTCCAGGTCGTGACCGGCGCCTCCGAGGCGCTCGTGGTCCTGATGTGGCTGGCCGCCGAGCCCGGCGCGAACGTAATCATCCCGCAGCCTGGATTCACTACTTTCTCGGCGCTCCCGGAATCTCTCGGCCTCGAAACCCGCTTCTATCGCGTGCGCCGCGAGAGCGGCTTCCGCATCGACCCCGACGAAATCAAGCGCCTCGCCGACTCGCAGACCAGGCTCATCCTGGTCAATAGCCCGCACAACCCCACCGGCGCAACCGTCAGCGACGGCGAAATGGAAGCCCTGCACGACTTCGCCGCCGAGCGCGGAATCCAGTTGGTGAGTGACGAGGTCTACCATCCCATCTACCACGGAAGGCAAACGAGATCGGCAGCGCGCCTGCCGCATGCGACGGTGATCTCCGACCTGTCGAAGGCATTTTCGATTGCCGGCGTGCGCACGGGATGGATGATCGAGCACGACGCCCAGCGCCGCCAGCAATACTGGACCGCGCGCGCCTACTTCTCGATCTCGAACACCACCACCGGAGAAATTCTTTCGGAAATCGCCATCCGCAAACGTGACGTCGTGCTCGGCAAGGCCCAGGAAGCCACCCGAAACCTGAAGCTCCTTGAGCGCTTCATGACGGACCATCGCGACCTGCTCGGCTGGATTCCACCGCAGGGCGGCATGACCGCGTTCCCCTGGCTGGTGAGCGGAGAACACACTCGCCCGTTCTGCCAGGCCGCCACCGAGCACGGAATCCTGCTGGCTCCTGGCGATTGCTTCGATGCGCCCTCGCATTTCCGCCTGGGCTTTGCCGCCGCCGGAGACAATTTCTCCAAGGCGCTCGACCGCTTCGGCGCATTCGTAAAGAGTTGGCCGGCCAAGGTCGTCACAGTATGATGGTCACAGCATGACGGCAACTTGCTGCGACGCGATCAACAGTACTTAATTGTTGTCATTCCGACGCCGAGCGAAGCGGAGGCAGAGGAATCTGCTTCTCGGCTTGTGCCTGGAAGCGGCGAACCTTCCTAAGAACTCAACCTCAACATCTAGACGGTCATTTCTTGAGTGCTGAAGCCGTATCCATTCTTGTCGCAACAAGGGTTCGTCCCAGCGATATCGGGAGCGAAAACCGGCAGGTTCTTGCGGTTTACGCGAGTGCCACTGCACGACGATCCGGTGCAAACTGCTGGCTAGGAATCTCGGGGCACGCCAGCGCGGCTACCGCACAGGGCAGGATCTCCAGGAAGCGGTCGACCTCCTGCTGGGTGTTGAAACGGCCCATGCTGAGGCGCAACAAACCGCGAGCACGTTCGGCATCGTAACCCATGGAGAGAAGTACACTTGATGGCTCCCCGGAATGGTGGGCGCTACAGGCGCTGCCTGCGGACACGGCCACACCGGCGGCGTCCAGGGCGGCCAGAAGTTTGCCGACTCCCCGCTCCTGGCCACGGAATCCAAAACTCAAGTGGCCCGGCAAGCGATGAACCGGATGCCCGAGCAGATAAGCATGCGGCAAAGTTCGGGCGAGTTCTGCGGCGATGCGCTCGCGAAAGCGCGCCAGGCGCGCCGCCTCATCGACTAACTCATCGCGTGCGATGGCTGCTGCCGCGCCGAACCCGACAATGCCAGCAACGTTCTCCGTGGCCGAACGGAGGCCCCGCTCCTGCCCGCCTCCGAAGATGATAGGAGACAGACCCACGCCTTTGCGAACGTAGAGAGCGCCGATGCCTTTGGGGCCATGCAACTTGTGCGCCGACAGAGAGAGCAGATCGACGTGCAGGCGATTCACGTCGAGTGGGATCTTGCCTGCGGCCTGTACTGCATCGGTATGAAACAGCACGCCGTGCAGCTTGGTGAGGTGGGCAAGCTCCTCGATCGGTTGCAGCGTTCCCACCACGTTATTCGCAGCCATGATGGAGACGAGGATCACATTGGATTGCAGCGCGCGCAGGAGACTCTCGGGACCAACCAGCCCATCAACATCGACGGGTAGATGAGTGATTTTTGTCCCGGACTCGGCGAGGAAGCGGCAGGTCTCCAGGATCGCGGCGTGCTCGATGGAACTGGTCACCACATGGCCCGGCTTGCCGGTGCCCCGCACCGCGCCGATGAGCGCTAGGTTGTCGGCCTCGGTGCCGCTGGCGGTGAAAATGATTTCGTCCGGTTCGGCCCGGATCAGCTCCGCCACTTGCGCGCGCGCTCTCTCGACGGCTTCGCGGGCAACGCGACCCTCATGATGCAGGCTCGATGGATTTCCGAACGCGCCGCCAAGAAACGGCCCCAGCGCGGCGAGCACCCGAGGATCGAGCGGCGTGGTGGCGGAATGGTCAAAGTAAATTCGCGAATTCATTTGTGCTTCTCCAGCCTGGCTGCGCTGGGCCCTGCGCGCCCTAAAAACACGAATGCCTCATCCGGGATTGAGGGGACGAGGCAGTTGCTCACCGAGATCTCATGTCCCCCGCAAACCGGGCGGGAATTGGCACCAGATGATCAGGCTGTTTCCTGATCCGGTTGTCGTGGCTTCTGCGGGCCCGTTACCCTCAGCCACTCTGCATGAGACTGCGGCTTCGTTCAAGCACGAATGCCTGTGGGTGTTGAAAAAGTCACTGAGATTAGCAGGATGAGAATCAGCAGAAGCATGTTAGAAGAAAACATCGCCCATGCTCTGTTGGATTTTGATCGTCGGAGGCCTGCTGATCATGATGGGGCAACACGACCGCTCCGAAGCGCTGTTTTACTACTTCCGCCTGGAAGATCAGGTTCCTGAGACTCATCTGCTGCGGCTGATCGAAAAGCACATCAGCTTTGCCTTTGTGCGGGAGAGGCTGAAAGCGAGTTACAGCGATACCGGCCGTCCTTCCATTGATCCCGAACTTCTGCTGCGCATCCTGCTGATCGGCTATTTGTACGGCATCACCAGTGAGCGCAAGCTGGTGGAAGAGCTGCGCATGCACCTGGCCTGGCGCTGGTTTACGGGTTTGGGGTTCGATCAGGAGATCCCGCATCACTCCACGTTCTCGAAAAACCGTCATGGGCGGTTTCAGGAATCGAAGCTGTTCGAGGAGTTGTTTGAACAGATCGTGCGCCAGTGTGTGGAAGTGGGATTGGTGCAGGGCAAGCACCTGTCGGTGGATGGCAGTTTCGTGGAAGCCAATGCGGCGAAGGAGAGCCGGATTCCGCGCGAGCAGTTGGCGGAAGTGGCAGAAGTCAATCACACCGTGCGCCAGTATCTGGTGGACCTGGAACAGCAGAACCCAGTGGAAGAGCCGGTTCACCAGCAAGACCAGGTATCGACCACCGATCCCGATTCCACTTACGCGACTAAGGGCGGGACCCCAGCTCGCCTCGGATACTACGACAACTATCTGGTGGACAACCACAGTTGCGTGATTGTGGGAGTGCAGGCCACGGCGGCGCGCATGAGCCAGGAAACCGTGGCGGCGCAGGACATGCTCACCCGTTTCACGCAATGGCAAGGACAAGAACCAGAATCGGTAGCGGCCGACACCACGTACGGCAACGGGGAGTTCCTGCAATGGCTAGCCGATCGGAGCATCACTCCCTACATGCGGACCCGCGACAGCATCCACAGAAAGAGGAGTCCATTCTTCGGTCCCGAGCGTTTTATCTACGAACCGGAAAACAATCGCTACATCTGCCCTGCTGGCCAGTTCCTCAACTACGGTGGCCGAGTTTATCGCAATCGAGCCTTCAACTACATCGGGACACGCAAAAAGTGTGGCCCATGCTCGCTCCGACCAAAATGCACCAGTGCCGCCTTCCGGGGCCTTATCATCCACCAGAACGAACCAGCCCGACAACGTGCGCGGGAGTTGGTCAACACGCCAGAGTTCGCCAAAGCACAGCGGCAAAGGAAGAAGGTGGAAGCCTTGTTCGCGGAGCTGAAGAATCAGATCGGATTGCGTCGCCTGCGTCTGCGAAGATTGAAGTTTGTGCGCGAGCAGTTCTTCCTGGCAGCGGCAGCTCAGAACCTCAAGCGACTGGTGCGCTTCCTCAGCCAGCCGACCACACCGGCTCTGCCGGCTACCACTTAGTCGAACCCAGACAAGAAAACCGGCGACGGCATGCTCGCAGATGAAACGGCGTTCTGTTGAGGGACTTTTTCAACACCCACGCCTGAACACATTCACGATAGGGAAGGGAGGGGGCGGTGTCAAGAAATAATGTGGCAACGGCCAGATCGACGACCGGCGCTCTTGGCGCTGTCGATGGCAGTCACAAACGCCACGGCAATCTCAGATCTTAGCTGACAAGACGACGGCGTACAGCACTGCGAGGTAATGGCAGAAGCTTCCAGCCATCACGAACACATGCCAAATGGCGTGGTTGTATGGAACTTTTCGGGAGGCGTAGAACACCACACCGACCGTGTACATGACGCCTCCAGCGATCAGCCATCGAAGTCCAACCGGCGAAACATGTGCCAGGAGCGGTTTGGCAGCCACTACTACGAGCCAGCCCATCACCAGGTAGAGCACGGTAGACAGAACCTTAAAATGATCCACAAACCAGAACTTGAAGACGATGCCCGCCATTGCACACGCCCACACGATTCCGAGGAGTGACCATCCCCATCCGCCACGAAGATTGACGAGTAGAAACGGAGTGTAGGTTCCTGCAATCAGCAGATAAATCGCCGAGTGGTCCAAGATTCTCAGCGCATGCTTTAGGCGTGGCGAGGGGATGCCGTGGTACAGCGTTGAGGCCAGATAAAGGCAGATGAGAGTGCTGCCGTAAATTGCGCAGCCCACCACATGCCATGCCGTCCCATGCCTGATCGCCATGGCAAGCAAGACCACGAAGCCCGCAACACTCAGCACCAGGCCGACTCCGTGGGTGGTGCTGTTCACGATTTCTTCGAGAGAGAGCCGGCGGGATGATTGCTCCACTTTCACCTCCTGTGCCATTGTTTCTCTCGATCGCTGACTTAGCAAGAACAATGCAGCGATGCAGGGCAGTGGTTGCGGCATGCAACACCAAGGCCACACTCGGACGCCATATAATTTTGGAGTATGGCGATCGCATTGCGTGCTCGTGCGTGACGTGTCCGAAATGCGGGACTTGGGTCGTTGTCAAACAGCAATCCGAGCCTGGGGCGAGCAAAGAAAGGTTCAGAGCGAGATGTCCGGTGCCGGAGTGTGGAAGAGAATTTGAGTTCGAGATCAGTGAAACACGGGTTTTTGAGGTGCCTCTGCCGCTTTTCGAACGTCACCATTTCTACCGATCAGAATTGTCCTAACCGCGGCGAAATGCAAACAGCGGTTTGCCGAGAATCCGCACACACGATCTTCGGGACGACTACATCGAGAATGACTTGATGTCGCCCACCGCTGAAGAGATCAGGAGTGCAAGTCCACTTGCAGAAGTCTTACCACGGATGTCGTAAGCCACGCGACGCTGATCGCAGCATCCATGCTTGCAAAGATCGAAGAAGGTCGACAGGTGTCGTAATGTGTATTAACGATGGGAGCGATCTTCATGCTGAGAAGCTCTTGCAAGATAATGGGCGCCCCTGCGGGTCTTCTTTGTGGTCTTGTACCGAACAGCATGGACCTTGGAAGATCCGGCGGCAGCAGCGAAGGCCGCCGGCTGAAGCGCGGTAAGGACTGCGGCTGGGTCTTTGTCGATCACGGTGAGGAGGGTGCGCGCAGGAGCTTCGGGTGTCCGGCGCCCTCCCTCCCAATGCTTGATGGCGTCAAGGCTGAAGCCGAAAACGTCCGAGAAGCGAGCTTGAGTCATGCGCAGCTTGTTGCGAATGCCTTTGACATCGACCTTCTCAGGAACATGCACCTTAAAACCCTCTTTCTCACCAGAGAGAAAAGACTCGACATCATCGAGTCCGCTCATGAGCTGTTCAAACTGTGTCTTCATAGCCTATCTCCTGCGGTAATTTTCAAAAATTGTATCGGCACGTTTTTTAAGAGCATTTCTCTCAGCCTTTGTGAGGTTCTCTTTCTCGTTTTTCGGAAAGACTGTAATAAGAAAAACGGGAACCGTGTCATCGCGCTGGATATACACGACGCGTGCCCCACCGCTCTTACCTTTTCCACCCCGCGCAACGCGAAACTTGCGAAATCCACCAGTTCCTTTCATAACTGCCCCACACTCCGGATCAGCTGCAACCGTCAGAACGATGTCGACCCGCTCTTCCTCGCTGAAGAGTTTCTCAGCAGCTGAGAGGTATGTGGGTGTTTCAACAACCGTTTGCACTAATTCACTTGTACTCCATTGGACACCCTGTGTCAAGGAGAATTGTATGCCATTGGACACCAACGGTTTATTGGAAAGCAGACGGTCCCAGACCCGCAAGTCAACATATATTGCACACCCCCTTGCATGAGGAGGTTGGTGTACCTTTATAAGAATATCGACGTTCCTTTATCTGGCATTTCCCAGGCGAGATTGTCGATGACAAGAACATTTTCTCAAGGTAGTCGAGGGGGTTCTCGCCTCGCTCCCACAGGAATTTCGTAGTCGCATTCGTAACGTTGCTGTTCTGGTAGAGGATGTGCCGCCGAACCTGCCATCGCTACAGCCTGAACATGTGACGGCGCAGTTTAATGAACTCTTAACGACAGATTTGCGTATCAGATGGTATACAGAAATCGAGATCTTCCATGCTGAGTGCCAGTGTAGAACGGGTTGGAAATACGTCAGTGGTCCACTGCGCAGGGCAAATCGTTGTCGGTGAGGGACTTTCGGCGCTGCGCGATACTGTGCTGTGTGAGCTCGACAAGCACACCATCTTCCTCGACCTTTCGCGCGTTGACCGCATCGACGCCGGCGGTTTGGGGCTGCTCCTGTTCTTGCATACCTCCGTGAACGGGTTCGGCACCGCCCTCAAGCTCTTGTCCCCCTCGGCCCAGGTTAGGGAGGTTCTCAAGCTGACCAAACTGGATTCGGTGTTCGCGCTCTATCCGGCTGCCGATACCGATTCCGAGTTACTGCACTCGGCGGGCGAGCCCTACGAAGCCTCCGCCTGACCCCCTCCTGCCCCGAGAACCGTGGCATACGCAGGGCGACCATCTACAGCGGGTGCAGCGTGGCGATATTCGCGTTGGACTGGCGGCGAAGGCGTAGACCAGTGAACCTTGAGCCTTGTCACCGCTCTCTGAAATGCCCAGCCGCCAGCGCCTCCAAAACTATAACCATCGAATATGGCCCAACGTGATGGCTTGCTGCACGGCGGTGCCATTCACACCGAACACTGCCCCACACCTCCGGGCCATTCCCCACTCTGTCCGTCCGATGCACACTCAGACACGAGAAACAGAACATTAAGGCACCTGCCTTCCGCGCGAATGGAAAAGACGGGCTCGTCGCCGAACACGCTGGGATGCTTGGGGTGACACGGTCTTGCTTCAATCGGCACAATAAAATGTGGGTGAAAAAGCCATGTGGATGAGATCATGCGCCATATGCAATGCACTTCTAAAAAAGCCGTGTTTGTGGGATTCGGTTCGTTGCCAATGCGGGTGGGAGTGGCAGAGTGCCGGGGAGAATCGCGGTAAACTTATCGTGTTCCCCGCGCCAACAAAAAAGTCTGCCTCACTCTTGTCCAAATTAGGTTTTGAGCGGCGGGGGTAGAACTCTGCTACGGTTTGCGTTGCGAGACGTGAATCGTAGGGAGGGCCACCACCGCCGTGATACGAGTATCCAGCATTTTCAGCCAGATGTTGCAGTTGTTTTCCCGGCCAGAGTTTGAACAGGCCGTTTCCGAGCACCGGGCCGAGCGCCACGCTCGCGGGTTCAGTTGCTGGGGACAGTTCGTGGCCATGTTGTTCTGTCACCTGGGGCGGGCGCAGTCCTTGCGCGAGATTTGCGGCGGACTGGCCGCCAGCGAAGGCAAGTTGCGGCACTTGGGATTGCCCGATGCGCCCAAGCGCTCCACCTTGGCCTATGCCAACGAGCACCGGCCATGGCAGTTGTACCGCGCCGTGTTCTATCAACTGCTGGGTCGCTGCCGCGAAGCTTCCGGTCCGCATGGTTTCCGCTTCAAGAACAAACTGCTGAGCCTGGACGCCACCCTGATCGAACTCTGCGCCAGCGTCTTCGACTGGGCGCAGTACCGGCGCACCAAGGGCGCTGTGAAGCTGCATCTGCTGCTCGATCATCAAGGGCTGCTGCCCAGTTTTGCCCTCGTCACCGAAGGCCGCGTGCATGAGAGCCGCGTGGCCCGCACGCTGCGCTTCGATCCCGGCGCCATCGTGGTCTTCGACCGTGGCTATACCGACTATGCCTGGTTCTCTGCGCTCGACGCCGACAACGTCTACTTCGTCACCCGCATGAAAGACAACGCCGATTACGGTGTTGTGGAACGCCGCCCCGTGCCTGAGCGCGGCCCCGTCCAGCACGATGAGATCATCTTTCTGTACAAGTTGGCCCGCAGCGGCGAGCGCGATCTGTTCCTGCGCCGCATCGAGGTCTGGGACGACGCGCAGCAACGCACCCTGGTGTTTCTCACCAATCATCGCCGCTTTGCCGCCTCCACTGTCGCCGCTATCTACCGTCAGCGCTGGCAGATCGAATTGTTTTTCAAGGCGCTCAAACAAAACCTCCGCATCAAAACTTTCGTTGGCATCAGCGCCAATGCGCTGCAGATTCAGGTCTGGACCGCGCTGATTGCCATGCTCCTGCTCAAGTACCTGCAACTGCGTGCCCGCTTCGGTTGGAGCCTGTCCAATCTCGCCGCTCTGCTGCGCCAGCAACTGTTCGTCTATCGCGATCTGTTCTCCTGGATCGATCAACCCTTTCAACCCCCGCCCCAACTCGCTCACATCGCCGAGCAAATCCCGCTTTCCTGGTAACCCAACTTGGACAGCAGAATGGCAACCTCAACCTGGGAGCGACCACTGAGAAGCAGAAAATGCCCCAATTCCCTTACTCCTGCTCCTCAATCCCGGCTAATTTGGACAGCAGTGAGTCTGCCTGATAAGTAAGTGTAGCTCTCGGCCTGAACGAGGAGCTGGCCAAGCATCGGTGAGTGACCGAGTAATCAAGCCTCACCCATACTAAAGTCTCGGTAAAAAGGCACTATTCCAAAGCTTTCACGAAGCTGAGCCACTCCGCATTAAGAGGTTCTCGGCAAACAGGCTTTCCTGCGCGACAAGCCAGAGACGGAACCTTGTTCACGTACTTCAAGATGACGAAGCTGCGCTCCGCCAAGTTCATTGAATCACTTTCCGCTTGATTTCTGCGATCTGCGATTCGGTCTCTTCGATCAGCGAATCGAGCATTTCCTTTCCCGGCCACGTGTCGGGGACTCTTCTGGGAGTCTGGCGTGTGTCGTTCGCGTCGCCTCACGTTCTTGCAGTCAGCGGGTACTGTCGAGAGGGATATTCTGCGTGGGCTTCTTCGCCGGGTGGAATGCGGGGTCGCCGAGAATATGAGCGTATGATGGTCTTGCACGGGGAGAGTTGGAACGTTGGAACATGCAATGCCAGCCAGCAGTTCTACGTCGCCGCCTCATCGTGTCGCTATCCTAATGTCCCCAGCGGGCCGTTTTCTGCAGTGCAGAGACTGCCAACTACGCTTTGCATTTCCCACCGGGACACGCTATGACACAATTGCGAAGCAGTTCGAATCTCACCTGTGCAGTTCTCCACCATCATAAGATGCTCGCAGACGGATAAAGGTTGTTACTTGTGACGCACTACACTAGCTTGCAGGAATTCGCCTAGCTTGGCTGTTGCCCTGAATTGCGGAATGGGATCCAGTTCCTTGAACGCAGACGTAAACGCATTGGAGAGACTCCAGATGGTCCGCGGCTGGAATTCCTCGTACTTCGGCTCGAAGTACAGATCGTGCACGGTGCGCGCCAGATGCTTGGGAGCCTCCAGCTTGCCCTCGACGAACGCCTCGTAGATGACCACCTTCGCGGTAACGTCGGTGAGTTCGCTTTTCTGCCATGCTTCCACTTGCTTTCGCATGGGCTCGAAATTCCGCTGCATCCGATCAACACCAACCGCAATGCAATCGATCAGCGAGAACGACTTCGAGTGTTTCGCTAGCACGGGCGTGAACGCTCCAGGAACAATGCGGAAAACTCCGAACTACCGTGAGCGAGCCATGCGTCAGCAGGCATTGAGCAACCTGGGTCATCGATTCGTCTCCTGAACATCTTCAAAACTGTGTTCGCGTGAAACGACCATGAGACTCGAGTCCACAAGTCCGAAAAGAGCCCGCGTTCGACCTTCTCGAACTGTCTGCTGCGAGCAGCCAAGGAGGAGAGCGCACTCGTGAACAGACAAGTGCTCCAGAACCGAGATCACGAAAACGAACCGCTCAAAATCCTCAAGGGCCAACACAGCGTCGCCTTCGAAATGCTGGACCGCATCACTCGACAGGTCTTGAGTGTGGGTAAGAGCAGGGCGGGGCAGAGACAACTCGGAACGGCTTGGACGCGGCTTGAGTTCACGAATTGCATTCTGGATAATCGTGCGCTTTGCCCAAGAATGTACCGATTCCTTAAATATGTGATTCGAATTAACCCCGTCCTCGATTCCAGCAAGCAAGCATCGCTCTGCCTTCTCGTGATCACCTGCCAGGAGGAAGGAAAGCTGATAAAGACCAGTCAGGTCCTCAGTGAAGACCTTGACAAACTCCTCGCTTCCCACGTACCTTGCTTCGCCTTCGATGTGATTTCTGGTAGGCCAAGTCATCTCGTCGTCTCCTTGACGTTCCTGCGACGCCCACTGGCGAGTTGCCTCAAAATCTGTTTCGCAAAAGACGCCACGGCAGCGAAATGTCGCTCCTTCATTCATCAGTGCAAGCAGGACGTCCTCGCCCTCTTGGCTGATACCGGTTAAGTTCTTCACGTCAATCACAAGGCCACGGCCATCAAGGCCCGTTTTGCCGTTTTCGCACGCAGTCCGTAGCTCGTTTGCCCAGGGCGCGATGAGTTTGCCTCCCAACGCCACGTCGCTTTTCCAGTGCTGATCCCGAGGCTGAGGATCAGACTAATTTTGGATTCCCGACCAATCGCGAGCTATGCATCGGGAATGCTTTGTTGTACTTCGCCCGCACCCGAGCAAAATGCTTCAGAGTGCTTCCGCAGGAGCCGCCCCGCCAGTTTGCCATTTCCCTGAATGAGCGCTTTCACAATCTCGTCGTGAAGATCCAACGTGGATTGAAGGCTTGGTGTGGAGTGGCCCAGGAAGACTCGCGTACGAATATCGAAGTGAAGTGCGTCCCAGCTTTCCAGAAGCACTTGATTGCCCGCGGCCGCGACAATCATGCGATGGAACGCCAGGTCCTGACGCGCATATTCCTCCATGTGTCGTTTCTCGTATGCTCTCCTGACCTTGTCTGCCTGTCGTTGCAAAAGAGTCTCTCTTCCGCCAAACTGCCCGCCGGCCAACTCTCCTGCAAGTTGTTCGAGGACAGCGCGTACCTGGTAGGCTTCGCCCAGCTCTCTCGCTGAGACGGTGCGCACGCGGCTTCCTCGATGCGGTTCACTTTCGATGACGCCGGTGGCCTCAAGTTCGCGTAAAGCTTCGCGGACGGGCGCCTGGCTCGTATTAAATTCCCGCGCTAGCTGCAGCTCCTTCAGCCGAAACCCGGGTGGGTATTGCCCATCCATGATCCTCTGAAGGATCAGGGTCCTCAGTCGTGCCGAGGTGCTTTCACGAATTAAGGGAGAAGAATTTTTCATTTTTTCTTTTTCTGAATCATTATCGATTATCGATAATCTATAGGATTGTGTCAAGGGGCAAACAAAAAAAGTTGTTGGTCCCAAACCGGGCACAAGGAGAGGAACTATGAAGATATTCGTAACCGGAGCGACTGGCTACATTGGAGGCTCGGTCGCAGAACGCCTTATTGCCTCAGGTCATCACGTAGTGGGCCTGGTCAGGTCCGCTCAAAGTATCCCCCTGCTGAAGGATCGTGGGATTGAATCGGTTCTCGGAAATCTCGATGACCCGGAAATAATCACGAAGACCGCCCAGGAGGCGGATGCGGTCATACACGCAGCCAGTGCCGATCATCCAGGATCCGTCGTGACGCTGATCGCTGCACTCGAACGCAGCGGCAAAACGCTGATCTGCACAACCGGTTCAGGCATTGTTGTCGATTCCGCGGATGGCGAGTATGCCGGTTCTGTCGTCTACGCAGAGGACACCTACTTCGAGCCGGTCCCGTTCCGCCGGCCGCGCGTAGCAATGAACCGCCTGGTTCGCGAGGCAGCCATCGATAAGGGGATCCGGTCCGTCGTGATCTGCCCTCCCACGATCTATGGAAAGGGGCGGGGCTTACAGCCGGACAGCGATCAACTCCCGAAAATCATTGCACTTTCCAAACAGGCGGGCGCAGGCGTCTATTTCGGAAAAGGCCTCAATCGTTACTCGAATGTCCACATCGACGACCTCGTCGAACTGTACCTCCTCGCGCTGGAAAAGGCTCCGGGAGGCTCGTTCTTTTTCGCGGAAAACGGCCATGCATCCTTCAAGGAAATTGCGGAGATGGTCAGCCGCTCTCTTGGGTTCGGCGGCAAAACCGTCAGCCTGAGTGTAGAGGATTTGGTGCGGCAATACGGCGATGCCGGTCGCTACGGCATAACCTCCAACAGCTTGGTAAGCGCGGTCAACGCCCGCCGGCTCGGGTGGTCTCCCAAAGCACCTTCTCTTGCCGAATATTTCGCGAGCCTGCGGTGACGCCGAGGTTCGCGCAATGGACGGGAATGGGTGCGCAGGCATGGGAAGAGCGAAACGGGTTCGGATGGTGATGAAGGAAGCAGAACTGATCGAAGACAGCAAATGAAAGCGCAAGTTTAAGCAAAGGAGAACATCGCAAGAATAAGGAGAAGATCATGGCATATCAAAGCATTAATCCGTTGAACGGTGAATTACTGCAAAAGTTCGACCAGCATACCGATGCGCAGATGGAAAGCGCGCTGGCAAAGGCTGACAGCACCTTTCAACACGCATGGTCCAAGGCAACTTTCAGGGATCGTGCCAAGATCGTGGGCCGGGCCGCGTCTCTGATGTTGGAGCGGAAAGAGAGTCTGGCTCGCCTTGCCGCCATCGAAATGGGGAAGAGGATCTCGGAAGGCCGCGATGAAGTGGAGATGAGCGCGGCGATTCTCAAATACTTTGCCGACCACGCGGAGTCCTTCCTTGCACCGCAGCCCATTGGCACACCGATGGGTGACGCGCACCTGGAATTTTCTCCGCTTGGGGTGTTGGTCGGAGTTCAACCGTGGAATTTCCCCTACTACCAGCTTGCACGTTTTGCCGCTCCGAACCTGATGGCTGGCAACGTCCTACTGGTCAAGCATTCCTCAAGCGTGCCCCAATGCGCGCTCGCCTTCCAGCAGCTGTTCACGGATGCCGGGGCGCCCTGCGGTGTTTACACCAATCTCTTTGCTTCAAGCGATCAAGTGGGGAGGTTGTTGGATGATCCGCGTACCAAGGGCGTGGCTCTTACCGGATCGGAGCAGGCGGGCGAATCGCTGGCATCACGCGCCGGAAAGAACCTGAAGAGATCGACGATGGAACTGGGTGGAAGCGATGCGTTCATCGTGTTGGAGGATTGCGATCTTGAGTTCGCCGTGAAGATGGCCGTCCTGGGCCGCATCGGCAATGTAGGTCAAACCTGCATCGGCGCGAAACGCTTTATCGTGGTGGGGCCGCGTGCGGAACAGTTCCTCCATGCGTTTCGTGACGCTTTAGCGCAACTGAAGCCCGGCGATCCGTTGGATGAGAGCACGACGCTGGGGCCGTTGTCTTCTGAGGCCGCGCTGGATCTCTTGCTAAAGCAGGTGCGTGAAGCTGTTGCTCATGGCGCGCGAGTATTCGCGGGAGGCGCTCGCATCGGCCATGAGGGCGCATTTATGCAGCCGACGATCCTCACCAACGTCAAGCCCGATAATCCCGCCTTCCGGCAGGAGTTCTTTGGTCCGGTTGCTCTCTTTTTCCCGGCAAAGGATGAGGAGGAAGCGGTTACCTTAGCCAACGATTCTCCCTTTGGTCTGGGCGGCTCGGTCTACACATCCGATATCGAGCACGGCAAGCGAGTCGCCAGCCGCATCGAGACCGGCATGGTCTTTGTCAATTATCCCTTTATCAGCGCTCCAGACTTGCCATTTGGCGGAATCAAGCGGTCGGGATACGGCAAGGAACTTTCCAGCCTGGGCATCCAGGAGTTCGTGAACAAGAGGTTGATTTGCGCGATTAAACCCAAGACCGGAAAGCCATAAGCGGAGGCTCAAAATGACGAATCTGACTATCGCAAAAGGAGTTGGAGTACAGGTGCCGCTCTCACCACGGCAGGTTGCTGAAACCTATTTCTCAAGCCTGGAGCAGGGCAGGATACAGGACGCTCAAGCCCTATTGGATGAGAACGTTGTGTGGGAAAACATTCCATCGACGCCGGGCGTCAGCGATTTGGCGCCATGGCTGGGAACTTACCACGGTGTGCCGGCAGCCATGAAGAGTATCGAGGTTTGGGCGAAGCATGCGCTCTTGCTCTCGTTCAAGCTGCTGCGGTTGATAGTGGATGGTCCCGAAGCAGTCGGCATTGTGCATGAACACGGCCAGATTTTGGCCAACAACAACGAGTACGACGTTTATGTAGCCGAGAACATCAGGATTGAAGGCGGCAAGATCACGCGCTATCGGGTCTATTGGGACGTCTCACCGATAATTAAGGCCCTCCGAAGCATTTAGCCAGCGACGAGGGCCGAACTCAAACAGAATTATCCGTCAGAAGGCAGGATCGACTCTTTATGAACTTACAACTAGACAGCATCTGATTATCTGGTTGCTTCAGCAAGCCCCAATAGGTAGTGTTAACGCGTGCCACGACCGCCGTTTCCGAAGACGCTCCGCCAATTCCAGTCCGACTTTGCCACGGAGGAAGCCTGCCAACGATATCTCGCAGCTTGTCGTTGGCCCGATGGATTTACTTGTCCGCGATGCGGGTATGAAAAAGCTTATGAGTTGGTGAAGCAGCTGCGGCAGCAATGCTGCAAGTGTCGCTATCAGGTCTCGCTGACATCTGGAACTATCCTTCATCGGACAAAAACACCGCTGACCCATTGGTTCTGGGCGGCGTACCTGATGACCACGGACAAGCGTGGCGTATCTGCACTACTGCTGCAGCGTCAATTAGGGCTGACCTGCTACGAGACCGCATGGATGATGCTGCACAAGCTCCGCCGAGCAATGGTGAACAACGCGAGGGAACCTTTGCGCGGTGAGGTAGAGGTGGATGAGACGTGGATTGGTGGCGAGCAAGCTGGACTCCGAGGAAGCCGACAACTCAAGCATCGGAGGGCAGCTCTTGTCTTGGTGGCGGTCGAAAAGCGTGGGCGAGCTTCAGGGCGTGTCCGCATGAGCGTAATTCCCGACTTTAAGGCCGCGACCATAATGTCGTTTCTTAGCCAGCACATCGCACCTGGATCCACGATCTATACGGACGGGCTTAAGAGTTTCTCAGGTCTTTTAGAGGCTGGCTTCAAACATGTCGTTCGAAACCAACCTCTACGAACGGAGTTGCGCAAAGGTGCAAAATCCGCCGTCCCGCTTGCCGATCGGGCGATCGGGAACCTCCAGCAGTGGCTCATTGGAACCTACCACGGAGTGAGCAAGGACCAACTGCAAGTTTACCTCGATGAATTCGTTTTTCGGCACAACCGTCGCAAGACGCCGGCAGCCGCATTTCAGACACTACTTGGTCTCGGAACCGGCCGCACATCAACAGTGTACGAGCAGATTCGGGGAGCTCGGGATCTGAATCCCAACCTATTGGGGCTTGCTGAAGCAACCAGATAATCAGAAGACAGCAAGACTGCATTGGTCACAGGAAGCACTGCTGGCATTGGTTTCGCAATCGCGAAGACATTAGCCAACGAAGGCGCCTCAGTCATAGTGAATGGACGAGCTGACAACAGAGTGGATGCCGCAATAAAGAAGATTCTCAACTCCGGTGCGCACGGAGAAGTGCAGGGGATTGTGGCCGATCTTGGGACCGCCGACGGAACTCGCTGCGTGATCGAGCGCTTTCCTCAACTCGACATTCTGGTTAACAACTTGGGAATCTACGAACCAAAGCCGTTCGAGCAAATTAGCGATGACGATTGGCAGCGCTTTTTCGAGGTAAATGTATTGAGCGGTGTGCGTCTAAGCCGGCACTATCTGCCTGGCATGAAAGAACGCAACTGGGGACGCATTGTATTCATCTCCAGCGAAAGCGCGGTTCAGATTCCCACTGAGATGATCCACTACGGGATGACAAAGACCGCACAACTCGCCATCTCGCGCGGACTGGCGGAGACAACGGAGGGCACAAACGTAACGGTAAACACGGTGCTGGCAGGGCCCACAGCATCGGAAGGTATTAACGACTTTGTCCGCCGATTGGCTCAAGACCAGAAGACAGACGTGGCCACGGTGGAGAAGGAGATCTTTCGCAGCGTGCGTCCTACGTCTCTGCTAAAACGTTTCGCAACACCAGAGGAAGTCGCGGCACTGGTGGTCTTCGTCTGCAGTCCATTGTCCTCGGCGACCAATGGCGCGGCCCTACGGGCTGACGGGGGCGTCGTCCGATCGATTCTCTAACGCTTTCCACGATCGGTTCGAGCGCCGCCGTGTGAAGGTCACCGGCGCGGAGCCAGGGATCTTCGCACAACGTGCGCTGGGTCTCTTGGCACTCCGAATGGGAAGGGCGGTCCGGCCGGTACCGCCCCGCCGTTAGAACGACTGGGAGAAGCGGGTTTCCAGGAACTCTCCCAGCTTCGCCGTCACCTTGAATTGCGGGATGGGCTCCAGTTCCTTGAACGCAGAAGTGAACGCGTTGGAGAGGCTCCAAATCGTTCGGGGCCGGAATTCCTCGTACTTCGGCTCGAAGTAGAGGTCATGCACGGTGCAAGCAAGGTGTTTTGGGGCTTCGAGTTGGCCCTCGACAAACGCCTCATAGATGACCACCTTGGCGGTAACGTCCGTCAGCTCACTTCGCTGCCACATCTCCACCTGTTTTCGCATGGGTTCAAAGTTCCGCTGCATGCGGTCAACTCCTACTGCGATGCAATCGATGAGCGAGAACGACTTCGAGTGTTTCGCGAGCACCGGGGTAAAGTCTCCCGCGAATGCCATGTTCGAGCAGACGAATACGCGATACCCACAGGTCATCGCTAAACGCATGCTTTTATCGTGGGAGTTTCGAAGTCCGATGGAGAAGCGGCATCCTGCCATCTCGGTTTCGAGGTCGAGAACCCCAAAGGCTTTCATGCCGTCTGGCGAGACCGCATACTCGTCGTGGACCACGCCAATATGGCGGAATCCGAGAGTCTCGATCAACGCTTGCACAATTTCGTGATGCGGGACCGGGCGGTGTGTTTCCGTTGCGGCTGGTGTCGGCACCAGCGCTAGTTCTTCGCGGCCAATCGTTCGGCCGCCATAGCCAATTAACGTACTAGTGGCCTGTCGCAGTGAATTCGTTAGTGCGCAGCCGGCGGCTGGGGTCAGAGTATTTCCACTGGATCGGGTGAGCGTTGGCGGAGTAGGCGTTGATGTAACGACGGAGTTTGCGAGCCAGGTCCGGGACCGAGGTGAAAATGCCGCGGGCGATGACCTCGCGTTCGATCTTGGCGAACCAGATCTCGACTTGGTTAAGCCAAGAGGAATACGTAGGAGTGAAATGAAGCTGCACGCGCGGATGCTGTTGCAGGAAGTCTCGAACGAGTTGGGTTTTGTGGGCAGAGAGGTTGTCGAGGATGATATGAATCTGCTGCCGGGGCGAGCACAACGCTACCACTTCTCCGAGGAAGGCAACGAAGTCACGGCTGGTGTGGCGGGCCGTGGTTCTTCCGTGCACGCGGCCGGTTTTGGTGTCCAGCGCGGCATACAGAGAAAGCGTTCCGTGCCGGTAGTACTCGAAGCCATGACGCTCGGCTCGCCCCGGCGAAAGCGGCAGAACGGGATCGAGCCGATCCAGGGCTTGGATGGCGGTTTTCTCGTCGACGCAGAACACGGCGGCATGCTGCGGCGGCCGCAGATACAGGCCGATAATGTCGGCCGCTTTGCTTTCGAACTCCGGATCGTCGCTGGCCAAGTAACGCTCCAGGCGATGGGGTTTCAGTCCCGCTTCTTTCCAGACGCGATGCACCGCGTCCTTGCTGACTCCCAGCGCGGTCGCCAGTTTGCGGCAACTCCAATGCGTGGCACCGTCGCTGGGTTTCTTGCGGGTGGCGGCCAGAATCCGGGCCCGCAAAGCGGGAGTCAGAACCCTGGCCTTCTGGCCGGGATGATAGGTGTCGAGCCCGTCGAGCCCGGATTCGAGGAAGCGCTGCTTCCAGCGGACGATCGTGGGAGCACTGGTCTGCAGCCTGCGCTTAATGGTGTTGAAGGAAGCTCCTTCTGCCAGCATCAAGATGAGCTTGGCGCGAAAGACGTAGCCAGCCGGCAGGGTACGCGATTGAGCGATGCTGCTGAGTTCCGAACGTTGGTTGCTGGTGAGGGACACTTCGCTGTCTGTCGCCATACCAACTTAGAAGCATAACAACTAGTAATGGTTACTTTGCGACAGTCCACTAGTTTCTGACATATTTCCTCCTGGTTGATTTGGAATGACGATCTTGAAGCTGTGAAAATGGCGCTGGGGCAGGCCCAGCCGAGCAGTCGGTATGAGTTGAGGTACTTAGGCGAGAGAGAGTGGCTCAACTAGGTTGCGCGCGGCAAATTCCTCAGCGGACGATCACGGTAGGTCGACGGCGTCAGAGCGACAGCCTCAGGACCTAGACCAGCTAAGCGCCGAAGGCATCGCTTCCCGGAAACGTGCGCTGTGGTAGTGCCGGAACCGGTTCATGGTGGAAACGTAGGTTCCAATAGTTCCATGAACGGCGATCGAAGACTCCCGCCGGCGGATCTTTCAAGACGAGATCGAAATCGGCCTCAGAGTAGTACTTCATCACGGTAGCGATGTCGTCCAAGGTTCCGTAGGTCATCAAGTGTGCAAGGAAAAATTTGGTTTCCTGCAGCGTTTCGTCGGGCGTCTTGAACCAAACAACGCGTTTTGCGACTCGCTTGAGTTCCTCGGAATAGTTCATGATTCTTCCTGCCGACTCAGACCAGGTTTAGCCGCAACCAATGGGAGTTCTCTTAAGCTTACCGAAGTTGCGGCCTCCAGCAGGCGCTTTTGCACTGCGGGCGTCAGGCCGGGAAGATCGCCATCCTCGAAGAACGTTAGCGCTTTGAGGCTTAGTGCTCCATTGAACGGTTTCCCGTAGATCGCCGCCGCCGCCGCCAAGCCCTCGCCCAAGCTCAAGCCTGCTTCGAACGTGGCCACAATATCGCGATAGTCCTTCGCCTCGGCTCTCGACTGAACGGTCTTGAGCTTAGACGCGAGAAGATCAAGCAGAGAGGCGATCTGGACTCCGTTCTCCTCAGCGATGTCCGGATCCTGTGCCCGCTTGATTCCCAGAGATCCAAAGAACGAGAGCTTCACCGGGCCATTCCGATCCACAATTGCCGTGAGTGTGTTGTCTTGGAATTGGGTCATTTCGGCGTTTTTCAAATAGGGGACGCTGTCGCGCAGCGAATCGGGGTGAAAGGGCACGTTCGAGAAGAAGTCGAAGTCGTCCGATTGTCGATGTCCCAGCCGCAGTGCCAGAGCTGTACCTCCATAAAGCACGAACGTCTTCGGAGTGTTTCTTAACTCCGCCCAAAGTTGCCTCTGAGGCTCTGGAAGAATGCTCAGATTCGGTTTGAACATTTCCAACTCCTTCGGGCTACCCCTGCGACTCTCGTCACCTAAACGGCCACTATTTACTAGGTCGGCTCAGTGACGTGGGCGTCTGGCCTATTTTGCCTGATTTAACTCAAGCTGAATAGGGACGCCTGTTCCGGGACAACGGGCTTTGCTCGCCGTTTTCTAGCGAGTGAGCCTGGCCGCTGTCCGAAGACGACCACGGACGCGGTATCCATGGCTTCTGCAAGGAGATTCGCAGGGTCAGGCTGAGCATCTGGCATTTCGATGAATAAGCCATGATCGTCGCGATGAGACCTTCCCGGAAATAGCTTTTGATGTTCTGTGCTGAGCGCTCTCCACACCGAGTCAGCTGTATCGCCAATACCATTCCTCTCGACCAGTTCCCTTGCCATCGCCGAGAGCATGTCATCGTCTTCATCGATCGTCTGCAATCCCTCGCCGGCGAACTTGCCTTCCATGGTGAGTGCCACGAGGAGCTTTTTCCCCATCAAGCGGAGACAGGAAGTCTGCATGGTCCCTTCGCAGCAAAGAAACTTCACACGCACGGGCCGTCGTTGTCCGATCCTCCACGACCGGCGGCTCGCCTGGCGCAAAGTGTGCAGTGAATATCCAGACTCGTAGAAGATGATCGTCGGGAAGTCCAACAAGTCCAGACCTGTTTCCACCAGCTTGGGATGGCAGACCACTACTTGCACACCATCTTTGACCTGCCTGGCGTACCAAGCTTCGCGCTTAGAGGTATCAACGCTCGCTCTCAGAACTGCCGTGCGGAGCCCTTCGTTACTGAGGATTCGTTGAAGCCTGGCTGTAACGTCGTGCTTCTGCGTGTACACGGCAAAGACCTGGCAGCGCCGCCCTTCGGCGAGTTCTTTCCTGATCTCCTCGATCAGCTTGCGTTCCTTGGAATAAATGTGGTCCTCGGGGAGGTCACGGGGTTCTGCAATCACGAATCGGACTCGGCGTTTGAGTTCAGGATCGAACTCGGTGCCGTACAGCGTTCCAATTCCGTATGGGTGATCCGGGTACAGCAGCAGAGTATTGAGCATCGTGCTCAGTACGGACCGATTGCCCCGGTGAGCTTTCAACGCCTTCCGCATGTCGTCTTCAAGTTCGCGGTACGCTTCCCGCATGGGAGCGTCCATCGGCACGCTCAGATAGGTTTCCTCGTACGGCGGGAGTTCGCCTGAGATGTCTTCCAGAAACACAAAAGCACACAGCTGCATCAGGAATTCGCCAAACAGGAGTGGAGAAGCGCCTGGTTTGCGGCGGACCGTGCTGGTCGCTTTCGCCTTGGAGCAGGCATTGTTGGCGGGTTCTACTTTGGTGATGGTTTCGAGGACCCCGTAATCCTGGATGAAAGAACTGCGGCCCGTCGTGCCCCATTCGTAGCCATGCTCCTTCATCCTTCTCGCTTCGAGACGGAAGAGAGTGTTGAAGAGATCATCCGCATAGCCACCGAGGAGTGTGCCGGTCAGCCCGACGATCCGGTCCGTGCATGAGGCCAGAGTGCCCAGGGCATTGCCTTGCGCGGTATCGCCAGCCAGTTGGTGAATCTCGTCGCAAATCGCATAGTCAAACCATTCCGGCATGTAGCGCCCGATGAATTCAATCGGGGCCATGCGGCGGATCTTGTCCGAGTCCGCTTGCCACAGTGGGCTGTGCAGTGGGCGACAAGACTTCTCTCCCCTGGTCTCGATGGTCTCGGCAATTTTGACCTTCTCGAACTCACTGGCCGTTAATCGGCTGTCGTCCACGATCACCGGCTTGCCCGTGTCCGAATTCACTATGCAGCCAACGTATGGGCCAGAATGTGGTACCCGGTAAGCATGGCGCCAGAAGTAACCGAGCTTGGCGCGCTCACGCCCGACGATAAACAGCGATGGTCTCCCGCAAAGCGACAACCAGCGTTTCCGTGAACTCGGCGAATCCTTGCGCAGCCGCAACTCGCTCAACGTGGTATGCAACCCTTCCCGCACGATGCGTCCCTGCCTCAACTGGACCTCGTTTACTCCGTGGGATTTGTTCTCGTCGCCGCCATTTCGCAAGTCATCGATCAGGAACACGCGTAGCCCGGGCAATGTCAGAAACGCTTCGCGCGCCCACTTTTCGACCAGGTGCGGCGGAACCATCGCCAATGCGGTAAACGGACTTCCTTGACTGCGAACATGCATCGCTCCGAGCGAGATCAGCGTCTTGCCAGTACCACACTCCGCGACCACGATGGCGGTTCGCGCCTGCTGCCAGCGTTTGGCAACTCCCATGATGGCGATGGTCTGTGCAGGAAAAGGCGTTCGTATCAGCCCTTCAATCCGAGGTGACAGTGCATCGTCGAATTGGTGGAGCGCCGGGTACTCCTGCAAAATGCGCGCTCCCAAAAGATTCGCGTGAGTTCTCATATATGTGAAGATGCTGTTTATGTTGTCTTCCTTCACGGAATGATGGGCGACAATCATACCTCCCGAGCAACGACAATTAGAATTCCCGATCAGCGACAATAGCCAGGCTCTGATTTTTGGTTCTTGGCGACACTCACAATTTGGTGACAGACAAGCAGGTGAGGAGGTTGTTTGCCTTGGGGAAAGTGGAAACGAATCTGGAAACTGCGGCGGCGAAAGCGGGTATGGATGCGAAGACGGCGCGGAAGTACCGTCGGCTGGGGCGAGTGCCGAGCGAACTGACGCCGGAGAAGCGGTGGCGGACACGAGAGGACCCGTTCCAGGAGGTGTGGGAAGAGGTGCGCAGCCTGCTGGAGGTGAACCCTGGGCTGGAAGGGAAGACGATTTTTGAATATCTGCAGCGGCGTTATAGCGGGCGATTTGCCGAGGGGCAACTGCGGACGCTGCAGCGACGAGTGAAAGTATGGCGGGCGACGGAAGGACCGGTGAAGGAAGTGTTCTTCGCGCAGCGCCATCAGCCCGGGAGGCTGAGTGCCAGTGACTTCACGCACATGAGTGAGCTGGGGATCACGATCCAGGGACAGAGTTTTCCGCACCTGCTCTATCACCTGGTGCTGACGTACTCGAACTGGGAGTCGGCCACGGTGTGTTTTTCGGAGAGCTTTGAAAGTTTGTGTGAGGGGTTTCAAAACGCAGTTTGGGAACTCGGGAAAGTGCCGCAGCGGCACCGAACCGATCGACTGTCGACAGCGGTCAACAACATGAGCACGCCGGCGGAGTTCACCGAACGGTACGCTGGGCTGCTGCGTTATTACGGAGTGGAGGGAGAGAAGATCCAGGCGGGGCAAGGGCATGAGAACGGAGATGTGGAACAACGACATCATCGTTTGAAACGGGCTCTGGCGCAGGAGTTGATGCTGCGCGGGAGCAAGGATTTTGTCAGTGTCGCGGACTACCAGGAGTTCGTGGCGGGATTGTTGGCGCGCTTGAACGCCGGACGAAAAGCGCGCTTGGCAGAAGAAATCGCCGTGATGAAGGAGTTGCCGGAACGACGCTTGGAGTCGTGCAAGCGGGAGCGAGTGAAGGTGGACTCGGGGAGTCTGATCTATACGGACCGAAATGTGTACTCGGTGCCCAGCCGGCTGATTGGCGAGCAGGTCGAGGTGCGGTTGTACATGGAGCGGGTGGAGATCTGGTACGGGCAGAAGAAGGTGGAAGAGATGCCGCGGTTGCGTGGGCGGAGGCGACACCGGGTGGACTATCGCCACATCATCGACTGGTTGGTGAGAAAGCCGGGGGCGTTGGAGAACTATCGCTACCGGGACGAGTTGTTTCCGACGAGCCGATTTCGCATGGCGTTTGATGAACTGAAGGACAAGTTGGGCCCGCGGGGGAGCAAGGAGTATCTGGCGATCCTGGAGCTGGCGGCGAAGGAGAGCGAGGCGAAAGTAGATGAAGCGCTGCGCGGTTTGTTGGAAAAAGGCGAAGGATGGGTGCGGGCGGAGGCGGTGCGCGAGCGGCTGAGAGTGGAGCGGAAGGGGAGCATTCGCGAGGTCGAAGTGGCCAGCGTGGATCTGCGAATGTTTGACGAACTCTGTGGAAGTGGGGAGGGGCTGCAATGAATGGGGAGACGGGCCAGGTGAGAACCGCGCTCGTGGAAAATCTGAAAGAGCTGCATCTGCCGGCGATACGGGGGTGCTTTGAGGAAACGGCGCGGCGCGCGGAAAAAGAAACGTTGAGTTATGAGCGGTACCTGCTGGAACTGGCGCAGCGAGAGTGTGAGGAGCGGCGGCGAAAACGGATCGGAAAGCTACTCAAGGAATCCGCACTGCCGCTGGAGAAGTCCCTGGCGAACTTCGACGGCAAGCGGTTGCCGGTGAAGGTGAGTCGACAGATGAAGGTGCTGTTGGAGGGAGGATTCCTGGACCGTAAAGAGAATTTACTGATCTTCGGGAATCCTGGCGCGGGGAAAAGCCATCTGTTGTGTGCCCTGGCGCAAGAGCTGATCGCTATGCGCGGGAAAAGGATCAAGTACGCCACTTGTGCGCTGCTGGTGCAAGATCTGTTGGCTGCGAAGCGGGATCTGCGGTTAAGCAAGGAAATCAAGAAGCTGGCGAAGTACGACGGTCTCATCATCGACGAAATGGGATACGTGCAGCAAAGTCGAGAGGAAATGGAGGTCGTGTTCACCCTGTTGGCGGAGCGTTATGAACGCGGCAGCGTGCTGCTGACGAGCAACCTGCCATTCTCGAAATGGGAAGGCATTTTCAAAGATGCGATGACCACCGCGGCCGCGATCGATCGCCTCGTCCATCACTGCGTAATTTTGGAACTCAACATCCCGAGTTACCGCATGGAGCAAGCCAAGAAGAATCGGGATGCGGGCTTGGAGTCCGCGGAAGCAAAGTGACCCTCGATGATTTCTTTAACAACACAAACGCGGCGGCCGAAGGGCTGTGGAAAAAGCCGGGCCGTGGAAAGCGAGGAAAACCAAAAGCAGGTTTTCCTCCCTTCCCACCGCCCTTGGAAATCGCGCACAACCCGCGCGATTCCCACTTTTCCCACAGCCCCGACTGCTGCTGGTATCTCAAACAACATCGGGAAATCTAATTGTCGTTGACCGGAAAGAATGCTTGACGCCGGACAACGGAAGCCCCTCTCTTTCGGTGTGGCTGCTTTCCGATGGCCACATAACTTGCATACTTGGCTGATTTCAAATTCCCTCCCAAGGAGTCAGCCACGATGTTTGATCAACTGGTGAAACGCAGTGATGCGGTGTGGATTTACACGACGGGCCGCTTCGCCGAAGAGCGGCGCGCTTTTCTTTGTGACCTGAGCAGAGGCGGTCGCAGTCTACTTACGCTCCGAAACGTCAACAAGCTGTTGCTCGTGATTGCAGAGCGCGTGAACATTCGGCAACGAACGCCGATCACAGAACGGCAGATCGTCCGGGCAGCCAACAACTGGGTCGATACGTCCTGTGCACCAACTTCAACGACCGAAACGCGGGGCACTCAAACAAAAAGATTCGTCTTTGTCGCCAAGCATTGGTTTAGATTCTTGGGCAAATGGCATGACCCGATCCGCAATCCCCAGTTCAAGCCGGAACTCGACAGTTTCCTTAAAGAACTCAGGGACGAAAGAGGGTATGCCAACCAAACCCTATCGACCCGCGAAACAGCGCTGAACCTGTTCTTCGAGTGGCTGGGGAAGCAAGGCCTTTCTTTGAAGGACGTGTCCCCTGCGACTATCGCGGCCTACTTTGTTCAGAACAAGGCAAATGGCTGGAAGAAATCCACGATCAAGGGATATGGTCAGTCGTTGCGCGCTTTTTTCCGCCACGCGAGCCGTCGCGGTTGGTGCGCTCCAGGATTGGCGGAGACGATAAAGGGACCAAAGATCTATTCACTGGCTAGTCTCCCAGAAGGTCCAAGCTGGGAACAGGTCCAGCGGCTGATTGCCAATCTCAACACAGACCGTCCCACTCAAGTTCGCGATCGCGCAATCGTCTTGCTCCTTGCGGTGTACGGCCTCCGCATAGGGGAGGTTTGCAGGCTGACACTCGATGATCTGGACTGGGTCAATGAAAAGATTCGTGTCCGTCGGTTGAAAAACAGGCGAAGTCAAGAGTTTCCCCTCACCGCCGAGGTGGGAAATGCAATTCTGAAGTATCTTCGAAACGTGCGGCCTCGAGAGGCAGGGCGTGTTCTTTTTCTTAGAGTGCGCACACCGCATGAGCCGCTCACCCCGCACGGTGCGTCCTGTTGTATCGCCGTTCACATTCGCGCACTTGGCTGTCGCCTACCACACTATGGATCACACAGTTTGCGTCATGCCTGCGCGACGCATCTCTTGCAGGAAGGTTTCTCGTTGAAGGAAATCGGTGATCTCCTTGGTCACCGCTCACCGAGGTCCACGCAGATATATGCCAAGGTCGAGCGTAAGAAATTGCTGCAAGTTGCCACTCCGCAACTATCGAGTCTAAAGGGATACCTGCGGGCACAAACCCAGATATCTACCGCAGACTGGACAAAGGAACGTTTGCGCTTACTTCAAGAGGTCTCCAATTTCGGGTTGGGAGGCCTTCAATGAAACTCGACACCGCCATTGAAGAGTTTATTCAGTACAAACAGTCGTTAGGTAATGCGTACGTCGGGCCCGCCAACATCCTGAAGGCGTTTCTCAGAAAGACCGGAAATCTGGAACTTCATGCCCTGACGATTCAGCATGGTGAGGCATTCCTTCCAATCAACGGGAGCACAGTTACGAACAACTGGTTCCACCGATACTGGGCCCTCCGCTCGTTTTTCCGCTTTGCGAATAGCCGCGGGTACATGCAACATCGAATCCTTCCGACCTCGATGCCTGATCGAGCGCCGCGTTTTGTCCCCTATATCTACTCGAACGACAACGTCCGTCGTTTGCTGGCGGTACCTGATTCGCACTACCCGCCGACGTGCCCGCTGTCGCCCGACACCATGCGCACACTGCTCCTCGTTCTCTACGGCACAGGATTACGATTGGGCGAGGCAATCCGCCTGAAGCACGAAGATGCAGACTTCAGAAATGCTGCCCTCACGATTCGAGAAACCAAATTCGGGAAGTCCAGACTGGTTCCAGTCGGGAAAGATCTCGTCAGCATCTTGAGACTTTACCGAATCCGACATCGGCCAGGCATAGGGTACCAGCGGCCTCCGACGCTTCTTGCCACCAAGATAGGCATGATGATCCGTCACGATCATGCTGACCATCAATTCCAATGGCTGAGAAAAGAGGCCGGCGTACTGCGATTCGACAGTCCTCGCTTCCAGCCGAGGTTGCATGATTTTCGGCACACCTTCGCCGTAACTCGCCTGTTGACTTGGTACCGCGAGGGAAAGGATGTGCAGAGAATGCTTCCTCTGCTATCCACATACCTTGGGCACTGTCGAGTCGACGAAACATCCGTGTACCTCCAGATGACTAGGGAACTGCTCCAGGAAGCTAACCGCTGCTTTGAGCGCTATGCCTTCGCAGAGGTGCACAATGGCTGATCAGAACTCTGCTGGCTACTGGGTTCGCCGCTTCTTGTCGGAATATCTGGTGCACGAACGTGGCGCGTCGCGAAACACGCAGCAGAGCTACCGCGACACATTCTGCTTGTTTTTGCCGTTCGTCGCCGATCAGCGCAAAACAGCAGTTGATAAGCTTGCCATCGACGATCTCGCGCCCAACGTTCTGTCGGAGTTTCTCTCGCACTTAGAGCAGGCTCGAAGTTGCTCAGTTGCCACCAGAAATCAGAGGCTTGCCACGCTCCATGCATTCGCTCGGTTCACAGGCGAACGCAGCCCGGAGCATGTGGAATGGTGTAGACAGATTCGCACTGTTCCATTCAAACGAACCGGGAGAGCCCATCTTCCTTATATGGAGAAAGATGAAATCGACGAGCTACTTCGCGTGCCGGATCGTGCAAGTGAGCAAGGCCAACGGGACTACGCTCTGCTCCTCTTTCTCTATAACTCTGGAGCACGAGCCACGGAAGCAGTTCGAGTTGCGATCGAGGACCTAACTTGGGACTCAGCCGGAACCGGTTCTGTGAAGATCCGTGGTAAGGGCAGGAAGATTCGCTTTTGCCCGCTCTGGAAGAAGACAATGGCGGAACTCGAACCCCTCATCCGGGGTCGCGACACCGCCACTCCGCTGTTTCTCAACCGATACGGCGAGGCCATGACGCGCTTTGGGATTCACGCGCTCGTGACCCGTCATGCGGACGCTGCGGCGAAAAACATCCCGTCTCTTAAAACCAAGCGAATTAGCCCGCATACGATTCGTCACACGACGGCCACACACCTGCTTCGTGCCGGCGTTGATCTGAACACAATCAGAGCCTGGCTGGGCCACGTCTCGCTTGATACCACCAATATCTATGCGGAAACCGATCTGGCTTCAAAGGCGAAGGCCTTGGCCGCATGCGATCCGGGAGGTGGCCATCGCAGGATCAAGAAAAAGTGGCGAGACGATCCAGGTCTCATGGAGTTCCTGCGCAAGCTCTGAGCCATCTGTCCTCGCGGCTCACTCTTAGGGGATGCTGGCACCGGCATCCCCTCCTTATTTATGTGGCGTTGCATGCCTCAAAATCCCTTTCAAACGAGGTGCTCATGAAGGAAGACAACATAAACAGCATCTTCACATATATGAGATTATGTGGTGCAACACATAATCGCATGTAGTCGTAGATTGTGGAGAGTTCTGGCATGGAAGTCCTCTGGTACGGGGAGGGATTTGCGGAAGAGAACGAGAGAACAAGGGGAAAAGTAGGAAAAGATGGGTGGTGCGGAAGTCTAGTTGGCCAGCAGGAAGAGGTCTTGCAGACTCAAACCCGGCCAGCGAATCGAACCAGCTTCAGCCGGAAGACTGACGGCTCCACTCTCAACGCCCCAACTGAGCCAGGAAAGAAACTGTTCTTTCTCGCCTTTGACCAGCACCGGCGCACATCCGATACCGAGAGCACGGATGATCGCCTGATGCGTTTCCAGTTCGCCGGCAAACCAGTCAGCCCAATCCGGCATTCCGGGGATCCCGTGAATATGGGCGAGAGCGGCCCAGATGAATCGGTTTTCCGAGCTTGCCAGCAGGGTTCTTCCTGAGCCTGCCGATACGTTGCTGGAAGCAAACTCTTCCGACAACGCGATAAGGTGGCGCAGTGGCTTTTTTCGGCCAGCGAGCTGTACCGAGCCTTTGAAGCACTGAGCGTTTCGTTCGACACATACTCGAATGGGCTGTACACCTGGCCCTTCCACCATGAACTTGTCTCCCAGGGAGATCGCCGCGCTGACGGCCGCAATCTGCGTGTCCCCTCCGATCACGGAAATGAGATGGGCCTTGGCTTGCCAGGGCGGATCGGGCAATACCTCTCCCATGAAGCGATCCAAGCGCAGCTTGATGCTGGTTGTCGTCTTAACCGGACGGCTGATCGGCCGTAAGTCACACCAACCTGGTCGGTCCTTTTTCTTCGTTGCACCAATGTGTGGCCTGGATATTTTCAGGGTGATCGTCTCTGCAAGCGCCACCTATGCCTTTGGATTCCTGTGATCCGGCACGGAATGCCGACAACGGCATAAGGGACCAATGTCGTTGCAATCGGTGAACTCTTGATGACAGATCGCATATATGGGTCATTCCGTTTGTCCCCGCAGAGAACTTAGGGTCCCTTGTTACAAAACTGGAACGCGCTTCACGTTCGACACAATATCAAGTGGAAAAGCGTCGGCCCTCGACGCTGATCATAACAGGAGGTTTCCTCACATCGTTGTTCGGCTTTCGTAACAAATATAACTTGTCGGTTACAAAACTCCATTTTGCGCGCAGAATGCCCGCGTTTCCCCCTCCTATATTCACTTCGTACACAGGGCGTTATTCAATAGCTTTGAATAGGTTCATTTTCTTAGCTGGCGATCTGAGGCAGAGCTAGGCACCGCTCCCCCTCGCGCACCTGATACAACTTCGGGCATAGTGTCGCTATGGCCGCTCAAGATATTCAAACGATAGTCAACAAAATTAATACCGGGTCGAGGCCAGTGGTTCTGAGACCCGCAGGCATGCGAGCCCTTTGTGACTAAGCGGAAGGCTGCGTAGGACATCGACAGGGCAATTGCCAGCTGGAGATGTGAAAAACAAGTGGATCTAGACGGAGAAGCCTAAATGAATACCGTGGCAGCTGGAGCTCCGGCAAATAGAACGGGCGCACTGGGCAACTTCATCGATATCAGCCACCCGGAAAAGAATTCGGCCTTGCTGGTCTCCGGTGTACTCGCCGCTGTAGGACTAGTCGGTTGTGGGATCTGGCTCCGCTGGGAGAATTTGGTTTTCACGATCCAATTTTCCAATCTTGCCAGTCTATTGGCTCCATTGGTCTTCGCTGCGGCAGTGATCGAACGCGCGGTCGAGATCCTTGTGAGTCCGTGGCGTGACGCCGGCGCCAGTAAGCTGGAATCAGCGGTGGCAGCTGTTAAGGCGAGAACTCCTGATCCTGCTATGGCGGCACAGAATGCCATGGATCTGAAGACCGTCTCGGACACACTCAACGAATATCGTGGCCAAACACAAAAGTACGCCTTCGCGGTCTCACTCACGCTATCGATGCTCGCGGGCGTAGTTGGCGTTCGCGCTTTAGGTCCATTCTTAGACGGGGCGAGATTCCACCTTGTTTCACATGCTCAGCAGATATCTTTTTTATGCCTCGACGTGGCCCTGTCGGCCGCACTACTTGCCGGAGGAGCCGACGGGATTCACTCCGTCGTGAATGCAGTGACCAGCTTTTTTGATGCGTCAGCCCAGAAGGCGAGTTCTTAGGAGCGATTAAATCAGCTTAAGGACTTCCGGAGTATCGATTGCCGGTGGCATACAAAATACTCTTTAGTTAGAACACGTTTTGCAAGAGAGGAGCGATTATGGCCGCGAATAATGCTCTACCAAGTCCACCATCAGTTCGTGTAACGAAATCTAACACCGAGGTCTTAACAGATCTTGGATTCATCTCCGAACTCGCGGGAACATGGCACGGTAAAGGATTCAACCTTATTGCGCGACCGGATGGTACTGGAGGCGCGCCTCTATTTCTCGAGCTTAACCAAACCAGCGAGACATTGCGGATTGAGCCAATCGGGTCGGAGATTCCCAATCGTGGAGATGCCACACCCGATATCGACCTATTTGGCTTAACCTATCTGCAGAAAATCAGCGATCGCGTTACTCATGGTGCCCTTCACATTGAGCCGGGAATTTGGGTTCGGCTACCTGATTCCGTTCCCGCAAACGATCAGCAGAATGTATTCCGCCTGGGTTCGATTCCACATGGAAACGCCCTACTGGCGCAGGGCACCGTCATCAAGGTAGCCCCGGCTGGCGGCACCTTTAACATCGATCCGGTTAATACGGCTCCCTTCCCTCAAGGCAGTCCGATGCCTGCTGGCGGGACGGTTAGTAAGTTTCCGGAATTCGACCTTACAGTTCCGGCCTCTGCTGCCAATCCGAGAACCCCTTTCGGGAACACACCTGCTGTGCCTTTACCTGCTGATATCGATGGGGTTCCCATGCAAACCGTAATAAACGACCCCACCCGTCTGCTGCAAGCTGCCATCAAAGGGCAGAGGATCAAGCAAATGATCGTGATCAACATAGCGACCGTCGCGAACCCAACCGGGGCCAAACCGGTCGCAGGTGGAGGAGGAGGCATAGAGAATATTCCGTTTCTCGTTTCTAACGCCGACGCTGCGGTGGTCTTCGCGACCTTCTGGATTGAAACCATCGAACATCCCGTGCATGACTTTATGCAGCTTCAATACGTACAGGCGGTCATACTAAACTTCCCCATCATTAAACCCGGCGCCGCTCCCGCGCCTTTCAGTTGGCCTCATGTTTCGGTAGCAACCCTGCAAAAGACCTTCGGCGGACAGTGAGCTTGGTTGATGTGGGTGCGCATAAGGAGAGAATGGTCGTGAGTCGATTCCTGATTGCAGTGTTTGCGCTTGCGATGACACCGGTGTTCGCTCAGGTCGATGTTCTCACGCGCCGGAATGACAACTTCCGAAGTGGTGTCGACGCCCGCGAAACAATTCTCACCCAGAATAATGTTCGGACCAGGTTCGGCAAGCTTTGGACGCTATACGCGGATGCCAAAATTATGGCTCAACCCTTGTATGTGTCGAACCTGGTCGTTCCCTCCGCCGGCATTGTCGGAAGCACAGCCAAGGCGAAGTGCAGCACGGGCTGTAACGCCGTCCTGTTCGCCACGATGAAAGGCACGGTTTACGCGTATATGGCGGATCAGAAACCGGCCACGAACAACGACACGCTTCTATGGGCTACTTACCTGAGCGACGGGAATGCCTGCAAGTGCAGCGCTACCGGACCACAGAATGGTAGCGGCAACTTCGATATGTGGGCGGTGGATGATCCCTGGTGGGGTGTGCTCAGTACTCCCGTCATCGATCGCGCAACGAATTCGCTTTATGCAGTCACCTGGACCAATGATCAGCAATATCGTCTGTATAACCTCAAGTTAACTACGGGCGAGATCCAGAAAGGCCCGGTAGTCATTCAGGGGTCCATCGGCAATGACACCTTCTTCCCAGGCACGAGTGGGTTCATTCAAAGACGGAAGCAACGTGCCGGACTACTGCTCTCGAACGGATTGATCTACATTGCGTTCGGTGGCGACAATCCCGAAGGCTTAGCGGGATGGCTGTTTCTTTATGATGCAGCGACGCTCGGCATGAAAACGGTTTGGAGTCCAACCCCGAATGGCCGCAATGGCGGGATATGGATGGCTGGCGATGCCCCCGCCGCCGACGGCAGCGGTAATGTTTACCTGCAAACCGGCAATGGCGACCTCGCACCGACGAACCAGCGTTTTGGCGATAGCATCGTCAAGCTTCAGTTCCAAAATAGCGCCCTTTCTGTGGTCGGATTTTTTGCACCATGCAATCAGATGCTGCTCGACCAGTGCGACCTCGACCAAGGCTCATCTGGCGCGGTTCTTTTTGATAAGTTTGTGATCGGGGGAGGAAAAGACGGCCGACTTTACCTGATGAACACGGCGAACATGCCCGGATACGAACCTGGTCCGTTTCCGCCGACTGCCTCAACATGCTTACCCGCAGAACCGGATTGCACGGACTCCCCTGCTCTTATCCAGAAGTGGCAAGCTTCGAGCGGGCACATTCATGGCGCGCCGATCGTATGGAACGGACCCAATAACCACACTTGGCTCTACGTGATGGGCGAGGGAGATCCGTTGAAAGCCTTTCCATTCGAAGACGGAAAGTTCAACGTCCAACGTGTAAAGCACGGCGATTGGGTTCAGCCGAAACTCAGCCAAGTCCCTGTGTGCCAATCACAGGCGAATCACGGCGTGTGGATGCCCGGCGGCTTGCTGAGCGTCTCCAGCAATGGCTCAACTCCAGGCACGGGTATTGTGTGGGCCATCGTCCCCGCCAACGGCGATGCGAATAGCTGTCGAGGTGTAAAGGGAATGCTCATGGCCTTTAACGCCGAGGATGTGACGAAGGAACTGTGGCGCAGTCAAGGCAAGGATGCCACGCTTCCGGACACGAAAGACAGCTTCGGTCTCCTGGCACGCTTTAATCCGCCCACGATTGCGAACGGGAAAGTTTTCGTGGGAACCGCCGGCGATACCGAACCTCTTCAGCGCTATGGAGGTCCGAGACCAGCTCCTGGCGCCGCTAATTATCACTTGGCTGTTTACGGGTTGAAGTAGGGAAGGCTTTGTGCGTCAGAGCCGAGCATCGTGAGTTCACGCGTTGCGTTGCGAACTTTCAAAGCTGCCGGAGCTACGGAGAACTTACCGTGTCTCTTGTCCAAACCGGATATAGGCTCAGATCGAGCGTTTCTTGTTACGAAAACAGAACAAATACGGAAAACAGAACGCGGCCACGCAAAAGAAGTGTATAAGTTGCGCGAACTCAGCGAGCTTCCCCCCAAAGCAACGCCGCTAGACAACTTAGGCAGGAGAATCGTATGGGGCTATTTAACTCCACTGTTCTCGATTTGGCCATAGGCATCGTATTCGTCTATCTGCTTTTGGCAGTCATGTGCACAACCATTAACGAGTGGATCGCGGGAATCACCTCGGTACGAGCAAAGACGCTTGCCAAAGGCATTCAACAGTTGCTGGACCAACAAAAAGGAAGCGACTCCACGCGTTCGTTTCTGGAAGACTTCTACGCCCATCCGCTCATTTCGGGCATGTTGACGCCTGGCAAAACGGATGCAGATGCTCATCCATCGTATCTGCCGTCGCGGACGTTCGCGACGACAGTTATGGATTTGGCAACTAAAGGCAAGCTCGGGTCCATCAGTTTTTCTGACCTGGAAAATGGGGTCAAAGCGCTGCCGGACGGCGACGTTAAGACCGCGCTGTTGGCACTGCTTCAGAATGCTTCCGGCGACCTCGGTTGTGCGCAAAAGAACATCGAACAATGGTTCGACGATACCATGGAACGGGTCTCGGGCTGGTACAAGCGCCGGACCCAAGTCGTCACGGTATGTGTGGCGATCGTTCTGGCTATCGGGACGAATGCCGACACGATGCGCATTGGTCACTTGCTCTGGACAAACGGGACGTTACGCGCCACCATCGTCGAAAAAGCAAAGAACCGCACAGAAACGGGCAAAGAGCAAACCAGTCGAATAGAGTCGGTGCAATATCCCGATACGAGCAATCCCCTAAAGCCCGTGTTCAAACCCTCTGCAGATGAAATGGACGCCCTGAAACCGCTGCTTGGATGGGCTGGCCTGGATTTGTATGACCGGAGTCAATGGCCTTCGCGGCTGCTGGGATGGATCCTTTCTATCATCGCCATTTCTCTGGGCGCGCCGTTCTGGTTCGATATGCTGAACAAAGTCATGAATATCCGAAACACGGGACAAAAACCCAAACCAAGCGACGACAAAAGCAACGGCATCTCCAGCCTAGGCACAGGCACAGCCGGAGCACGGCCCCACCAAACAGCGCCCCAGGGGTGAGCAGATCATGACTAAGATAGCTCTGAAAAAGCGAGAGCGACTAGAAAAAGCGCGGATAGCGATCGCACGTCCGAAACTCCGATCTCAACCCAAGAGATGGAGAGTAGGCATGCCCCCACATCGCAAAGCACTCTCCCTACTTTCCGCATTCATTTTGCTGGTCCCCACGCTGGAGGCGGAAACACTCACACTTAGCGCTGATTTTGTGAACCAGAACAAGAACCGGGCGACCGTTGCTATTCAGTTTGAACTCGATGCTCACTTGAAATCACCGCACAAGATCGAGAGCAGTGGTGACGACGGCGATGTCCATATGGCGGGGCGCGCTCCGGAGATTCAACTGCCCATGGTGGCCGAAATCATGAATGCTGGCCTAAAAGACCAGTCCGCGAGCGTCGATTTGATGAATCAGACTGCACCTGGCAAACCGTCCCTATAAACGGTGTATGGCGAATCTGGTTTGAGCATCCCTCGGCTGGCGATCAGACCCAAGGGCAGAACGTTGACGTGCCCGCGGATTCGAATCCCGCTCATGTTTTTGAAATTCATCCGATCACAAAGTTTGGGATCAACGATATCGCCAAGACGTTTTTCGTGCCGATTAACAAAGCAAGTGCGCCCCATGACGTACCTGAGGACTATCAAGCCTATCCCGCCAGCAAAGCATTTGGAGCTTACGAGAAGCTTCAAGCCACTATCCACGTTTCAGACACTTCCATCAGCATCACGGCGAAAAAAACAGGATACAACTACACGGAATTTCTGCTGGAACCTGTCGGGAAATCCGTGAGAGGAGATGATGGAACATTTGTCCTGGCCAATGTGTACGACGTGAGCGACCCGGAAACTCCAGTCACGGCTGCACCCCGCCGCATGGTTTTCGTCGGTAACACCCAGCCGGAAGCGGAGCTCCGGACGCTGACTCCCGGCAAGATGCTCCATGTTCTGGGTATTCCGCGGATCAATCTGGCGGAAGTCGCCGCTGTCTCCAGCAGGGGTCCGGTAGAGATGGCGCTCCCTTACGAAATGATCGTCGTGGCCGTTTTCCCTGAGGATCAAGCAGATTCCGGTGCGGCTCAACAACGCCGTCGAGCCCGAGCAAGTACCCCAAGGAAAAAATGATGTCAGGACATGGCTATGCGATCGCAGCCACGATGACGAACAACCGACAACTCTGATGCGGAAAATCCCCGCGAATACTCTGGGCGTACTTCCGTTAAAAAGGAGTCAGGTGGCTTTGCAAATCCCGACCGGCTCAGAACCTCGGTGAAACTGAAATTTCGCCACACGCAAGATAGTGGAGTGATCGATGCCACCCGGATTAGATAGCCTCAAACATATTGTCGTTCTAATGATGGAAAACCGCTCCTTTGACCACATGCTCGGCTCGCTACAGGCAGTGAATCCCAATATCGACGGGGTCACCGACCAGTTTAGCAATCTGGATACGAATGGGAACCTGGTGAAGCCGCAGCCGCTAGCCGCCTTCTGATTATCTGGTTGCTTCAGCAAGCCCCAATAGGTAGTGTTAACGCGTGCCACGACCGCCGTTTCCGAAGACGCTCCGCCAATTCCAGTCCGACTTTGCCACGGAGGAAGCCTGCCAACGATATCTCGCAGCTTGTCGTTGGCCCGATGGATTTACTTGTCCGCGATGCGGGTATGAAAAAGCTTATGAGTTGGTGAAGCAGCTGCGGCAGCAATGCTGCAAGTGTCGCTATCAGGTCTCGCTGACATCTGGAACTATCCTTCATCGGACAAAAACACCGCTGACCCATTGGTTCTGGGCGGCGTACCTGATGACCACGGACAAGCGTGGCGTATCTGCACTACTGCTGCAGCGTCAATTAGGGCTGACCTGCTACGAGACCGCATGGATGATGCTGCACAAGCTCCGCCGAGCAATGGTGAACAACGCGAGGGAACCTTTGCGCGGTGAGGTAGAGGTGGATGAGACGTGGATTGGTGGCGAGCAAGCTGGACTCCGAGGAAGCCGACAACTCAAGCATCGGAGGGCAGCTCTTGTCTTGGTGGCGGTCGAAAAGCGTGGGCGAGCTTCAGGGCGTGTCCGCATGAGCGTAATTCCCGACTTTAAGGCCGCGACCATAATGTCGTTTCTTAGCCAGCACATCGCACCTGGATCCACGATCTATACGGACGGGCTTAAGAGTTTCTCAGGTCTTTTAGAGGCTGGCTTCAAACATGTCGTTCGAAACCAACCTCTACGAACGGAGTTGCGCAAAGGTGCAAAATCCGCCGTCCCGCTTGCCGATCGGGCGATCGGGAACCTCCAGCAGTGGCTCATTGGAACCTACCACGGAGTGAGCAAGGACCAACTGCAAGTTTACCTCGATGAATTCGTTTTTCGGCACAACCGTCGCAAGACGCCGGCAGCCGCATTTCAGACACTACTTGGTCTCGGAACCGGCCGCACATCAACAGTGTACGAGCAGATTCGGGGAGCTCGGGATCTGAATCCCAACCTATTGGGGCTTGCTGAAGCAACCAGATAATCAGAAGCCGCCTTTCAAGGGCAGCTCGATCCGGATCCCGACCACCATTTCCCGGCTGTCGATGTGCAGATTTTTGGTGGGAATGTGAACCCGAATCGCGTGGCGAATATGCAGGGATTTGTGAAGAGTTATTTCAACCAGCAGAAAGACGTGGGGCATTCACAGAAGATCATGTATTACTTCGCGCAGAACCAGCTGCCGGTGCTGACGACACTGGCGCTTGAGTTCGCTGTGTTCAACCGCTGGTTCGCATCGATTCCCGGACCAACGATTTGCAATCGGGCGTTCGCCCACTATGGCACATCGTTCGGCCGTGTGGATATGAATCTTCTGTACATCAATGAACTGTTCAAGAGCATTTACGACCGGTTGATCAATGCCACTCCCAAGCGCACGTCCAAGCTGTACTACTACGACACTACCAGCTCGACGATGGAGATCGTAAATCTTCTGCAGAATCAGCCAGAGCTGTTTGGTACATATGATCAGTTTCTGGATGACAGCGAGAAGGGAGACTTGCCGGACTATTCCTTCGTCGAGCCGAATTACAGCGATCACGACACAGACAGTGGGGAGGAAGTGGCCAGCGACCAACATCCGGACCACAACGTGCAAGCGGGAGAGCTGTTTATTGCCTCGGTGTACAACGCGATCAAACAGAATGCAGGTTTATGGGCGACCACGGCGCTGCTGGTCGTCTATGACGAGCATGGAGGAATCTACGACCATGTCGTGCCGCCGGCTTGCCCTCCGGATCAGTTCACGGCCTCGCCAAATGATACTGGTACCGGGCAGTCCTTCGTTTTCGATCGCCTGGGGGTGCGCGTGCCCGCGGTTCTGGTTTCGCCATGGATTCCGAAGGGAACCGTGGTGAATCGTGTGTTTGACCACGCTTCGATTCCAGGAACGGTAACCAAGTATTTCCTGGGAGACTATTCACCGCGCTCTCCGCGGGAAGTGAATGCCGACGTTTTTATCGAGCCGAACGTGGCCCCTATTGACCCTGCGCGAAATCTGTTGTCGTTGGATGTGATGCGGACGGATTGTCCGGATTTTGACGTTTAGGAGTGTGGTGCAGCGCGCTGCGCAGAGAGAGTATCGAGATGGCTATCATCCATGTACCCAGGCCGCCGAAAAACGCGTTTAATCCGAGCCGGCCAATGTCTTCGCTGCTGAAGATGCAGATTGAACATTTGCACGAGGCTGAAAAGCGACTTCCCCTGCGCCATCACAGCGGGATTTATATAAATGCGATCAGCAGTCGATCTCTTTGAACAAGTTGAATTTTTTGGATTAGGCAACGACTCGGCACTTTCAGGGGCGTCCGTCTTCGGAATGATGGAGACGATTGTTGGCGGAAACGCCATTAAACCAGTCTATGAGTTGCCGGCGATCCGGAAGTGGAACCTGGCGCTGCTGGGCGAAGTGAATGGAAGATTCGTGAGTTTACGAGGCGAGACCGGCCAGTCCGTGCCCTCGATTGAGACGGTATATACGAATGCGACTGCTCCGGGACTGACCAACCAGCCGGCGTTTGCGCAATTGGGCGAGGGATTTCGCATCCGCCCGGTTATAGCCGACCGGTTAGAGCTGAACTATACGGGAAAATTTGAACAGTTTTTTGCGCCGTCGAATTCAACGAATTCATTTCTGCGTTGGACAGCGGATTTGAATCACACGTTTTATTTGTATGGCTACACGAAGTCCGGACCGGCGAATCCAGACACGTCTGGTAATGGCCTGGACACATGCGCGCATGGCGATCAGGGATGCCCACCGGTTTCGCACTCGGTGAACCGAAACGGGTTCGTGACCGCGCGGGTGCTGCTTTCCGAGTCGATCAACTCGGCGACGAGCGCTGTGCCGTTTTATTTCCAGCAAACTCTGGGCGGGCAGGATATCAACGACAATCTCGCTCTCGGTAGCTATCAGGATTACCGATTTCGAGCACCAAACTTGTTGCTATTTCAGGGAAGCGTGGAACACTCGATCTGGGGACCCTTTGGCGCAAAGTTCACGGCGGATGAAGGACAAGTCGCCCTCACTCGCGGCGAGGTCGGGTTCAATCATATGAAGCACAGCATCGCCGCTGGACTGACGTTGCGCGCTGGCGCTTTCCCCATGGTCTACCTACTGTTTGCTTGGGGAGGTCCCGAGGGTCACCACAACATTTTCAACATGAATACTTCGCTGCTCGGAGGCTCTGCCCGGCCTTTATTGGACTGATGGGTCGATATCTGTCGAGTCTAGTTAAAAGAGGACAAACGAGATTACGTTTTAGTTCGGGACCAAGGGTTTCCCGTCCAATTTGACACATTCCTGAACCGATGAAGGACAGTATGTCGAAGAAGCTGGCAATTACGATCTCGGGAGCCGTCTCTCTTGGAAGTTATGAAGCGGGCGTACTTTATGAGGTTCTGGATGCCATTTCTCAGCACAACAACGACCCAGCGACGACAGCCGATGATCGGATGGTAATCGATGTACTGACGGGCGCATCAGCCGGCGGCATGACGGCGATCGTGCTCGCACAGAAACTCCTTTACAGCGCGGATGAATTTCGAGGGCCGTACGACAACCCGCTATACAACCTTTGGGTGAAGCGCATCAGCTTGGCGGGGTTGCAAGCAACGGAGGAGAATGAGCCGGCCCTTAATTCTCTCTTCTCGTCAAATCTGATTGAAGCGATTTCCCGCGAAGCACTAAAAGAGCGCTATGCGACGATACCACTGCCTCCACAGCAGCGCCACGCTGCTGTAGAAGACTCGATTCGGGTGGGTGTAGCAATTACGAATCTGAACGGGGTGGGGTATGGATATTCGGTCATACCCAGCGGCAAGTTCGTCTACATCGATTACGGAGATCAGTTGACGCGCCATGTTGAGGCGTCATCGTGCGATACCGGAGACTTCTGGGAACCTCTCCGGCAGGCGGCAGTGGCATGCGGGGCCTTCCCAGGGGCTTTTCGTGCGCAGGACATGGAGCGCTCTTCAAAGAGCGAACCGAATGATTATGCGGCGGAAAATCTGGAACCATGGGAACGAGATCCGGGTACTTTCACCTATTCTGATGGCGGCATTCTGCAGAATCAGCCGTTAGGGATGGCGAAAAACCTTGTAGATCTGATTGACCTGCATTTGCGTCAGGATAAGCGCTTCTACCTTTTCGTTTCTCCCCATGCCAAGGATCCGAACGCGAACGACAGTTTTCATGCTGCCAACGCGGACTATCTTCATCTCCTTCAGAGACTGATCGACGTAGTGATGGGGCAGTCGGGGTTTGAGGACTGGATCACTGCGAAGGGCGTAAATGAACGGGTCGCCCTACTGGATGCTAGAGCCGAGGGGCTGAAGGATGTAATTCTAAATGGACAAATAGATATCACTTGCCTCGCGACGACAGCGCAGTCCCTGCTAAGACTGTTTTTCCCAAACGATCAACACCTTTCTCCCGGTGCGACAGCGCCGGAGACACTTATTCAGGCGCAAGCACGCATTGCTGATCAATACCAGGACGAGATGAATGCGCTCGGGGGCATGCCCGGACGCTCAGATGCCTTTCGCGACGCGGTATTGGCATTTGAGACCGCTGCAGGGCTGGGCGCACGCGATCACATGGCAATCTACGGTATAACGGCGACGCAGAGCGAACTAGCGGGGGCGGGATTACAGGCGTTTCTGGGGTTCTTCGACCAGCGATTCCGTGACCACGACTACGACGTGGGACGTAGTCATGCGCGACAGGTCTTAATCGACCCCGCACTGTCACTGCCAGGTCAACTTGGTCCATTTCATTATGAGGGAAGCGAGATTCACACGATTGATTCGCGGCTAGACGGACTGAGGTTGAGCCAGGTTCCTGTCAGTGATTTGCAGACATTCAAGGCGGGCATGCGCAAGCGGATGAATCAGATGCTGCGCGAGCTGTGGGGGCCTTACCTTTCACTCCCTGCTGTGCCCCTGGCTGACTTAATTCTGGATTCAGCGCTGAATCACGTGATTGCAAAATTGTGATCAAAACAAGCGACGGCAATAACGCGCAGGCAGCGACGATCCGAGCATTGAGCTCGGAATAACAAGATCGCTCCGATAGGATCCGCCCCGGCAAATTCTTTGAGTTATATCGAATACATCGCTGGTTCGATGCTCAAACACGGGCTGGATTGTGAATTTGAAAATCGCTGGGGCACGCCACTGAGGCTTCACCATGAAACAAAACTCTGGGATTATTACGATATTAACTGTTTTTCTGGCTGTCTTCGGCATTTCGAATCTGCAGCAAAGCAATCCGAGCGGCGGAGCGGGATCAGAGACCACAAACAAGTCGAAATCCCTGGCTAAGCCGAACGCGAGCAAAACGCCCACGCTGTCCTCTGCCTGCGAGGAAATCGGAGATCGGCTGCAGCGTTTCTTCGAGAAGAAACCAGAGCCAGACGAGAAGAAAAATCAGGACGAGCAGCACCCGGGTTTCTGCTATGAGAGCGGCAAAGGACCAAACGACAAATATCGGCCGTCACTCCCACCCGACGTGCAATTTGTCATCGCCACGGTGCCGAATCCCATAACAACCCATCTGCCTCTGGTTTTCGACCGAATGATTGAGGTCATCGAGCAAGCGGCAGAAGATGACAAATATTCATACGACTCTTCTTGGTTTCCCTGGGACGAAGCCAAAAATTACTCGTCGCTCAGCGACCAAATTATGGCCGATAAGGCACAAAAGCTGCAGGAGTCCCAGCCCGGGGTGGTTGTATTCCGAGCCTCCGTCACTGCTGAAATGGTCAAGGATGTGGATCACGCGCCTTACCAGAGCGGCATGCTGGTCTTTGTCGTCGACGAACAACCCACCGGCGGCATCAATCGAACGGAATTCGAAAACGCTCTCGCGTGGATCGAATGGTTGGGAGGATTGTCGCCAGGTCGAACGCTGAAAATTCTTGGCCCCTCCTTCTCCGGTTCACTGCCATCGCTCGATTCAGCGCTCGACTCTGACAAATTGAGGGGGCCCCAGGGCAAGGTTCCGGTCTCCGTCTCGAGCGGCTCCGTATCGGGCCAGTCAAGCTTCTTCTGGTTTAAGAACCGCGTGGAGAACAAGCATTCCGGATCCTTTCAGATGGCGATGGAGGGAGACCGCTTGATGGTGGACCGCTTTCTCGAGTACTTGGACCGGCTGCGATACCCCTTGGATTGTGTCGCCATAATTTCGGAAGACGAGACCGCATTCGGACACAACGAAAAAGACGAAGTCCATGACAAGGAGAATGAAGACAAGCACTGCGACCAGGAATCCTTCGGGAAGAAACATCCAATTTATCTTTACTATCCGCGGGACATTGCCACCCTGCGTTCCGCTTATGAGCGCCAGTCTATCTTCAGCACTGGGAAACCAGAATCAAACAAAAACTCCGCATCGACCACCTTGCGGGGCGACCTGAGTGAACCGAATACTAGCGATCACGACACCGTGCGCAGCTACGGCGGGGAACTGACGCCACTTGCCCAAGAGTCCGTGTTATTGAGCATTACCAATATTCTCAAAGAAAAGCGTACTCAGTTTGTGGTTCTGCGAAGCACTAACTCGCTTGACCAGATTTTCCTGACGCAGTTTTTCAGGCGCGCGTATCCCGCAGCCCGCATCGTGATCGACGGCGCCGATTTGCTGTTCCCCAGGGGAGCGGAAGGCACCTCTCTGCGTGGCGTTATGACCTTGTCGACCTATCCGTTGCTCACTTGGCAGCAGGACTGGACCACATCTTTGGTGCATCGCAAGAGTGGGTCTTACAGGATTTTTGGAGAGGACCTGGCCGAGGGTTTGTACATCGCCGCCCGTCAGTTGTTTCTCAATCCGAAACTCGGTTCGGATGTGCCTATTGGCAACTATGCTTCCCCTGCCTGGTCTCCGTCCTTGACCCAGAGCGACGACGATTCACGCCCAGCAACATGGCTGTCCGTGATCGGTCACCACCAATTCTGGCCAGTGGCGGTTCTGCATAAGTATCCAGCCTCGAACAGCCTCGAGTTGTTGCCGACCGCTTCCGAGAGGCACGAGAAGCCGGCCTCACCCGACGGAGGCGAGGCGCACCCGTTGCGCATTCCGACCGAACTGACGGTAGTGCTTATCCTAGTCATGGTGTGGTGTGGGCTGCATTGCGTTTGGTGCTTCCGCGGTTCGGTTATACCTTTTCCTTCGCTTTTCCGCTTGGCGCATTTCGCGCCGCTTCCCAACAAACAACACCCAGTCCTCATTGCGTTCGGCAGCTTTTTGCCGGCCGCAGCAGCGATAGTCACGGCAGCTACCTGCGGACTGTTTGATTGGAGCATCAACGGTTGGCGTGGAGGAGTCCTCACCGCGTGGGGCATATCGATTGTTCTGGCTTCATTCCTTGCTTGCTCGAAGAACTTCAGGCTGCCATCCGTTTCTGGCAAACCTTCCGCGGCTTGGCAGCTATCAGTTGGCGTAATAGCAATCGCCACGTTTGCCTTGTTCGCGTCGCTCCACTATGGACTCGTTCACTTGTTGGATGTAGAGAATAGCATTCCCGCATACTGGCGTAGCGCGCACCTGTTCAGTGGAGTGTCGGTGCTGCTGCCGCAGTTGCTGCTGATCGCCGGAATGTATCTGTGGTTTCTGGTTTTGCCTCCGCGGTCTCGCCCTGTTCGGCAAAGATCGTCCGCGGCTGCCCAAACGCGATTCACTTCTCCTAGATCCTGAGACGAGCAAACCCTTGATGCCGATGTTCAGTCAGGAAGATGCGGCGAAACCAGTCGAAAGCGAGTCGATTCCCCTGGGAACTAACTATATCCGGTGGATCCTACCAGTAACGCTCTTCGGGACCGTCATTGTCTTCCGGCTGATTCTGGAGGATCACGCGGTGCAAACCGTCGGCGAGCGGCCGTTTGGAATTATGATGTTCTTCTGGCTGAGTCTGTACATAGCAATTATTTTGGCCGACACGATGCAGCTCTGGATCACCTGGAGGAAGCTCCGTCCCTTGTTGGTCTACCTGGACCGCCTGCCTTTGCGCCGCACCTTGGCTTCGCTGCGAAGACTCTGCTGGGGGTCGGTATGGGCGGTAAGTGGTAATACTTTTGAAGAACGGTATCGCGTCATTTCCCGACAGCTCGAAAGTTTGCAGCATTTGCAAAATCTCATCAAAAAGGGGCTTCCGCTGAACGCTGCGGCCAGTCATAAGTTGACGACAAAGATCGAATGCTGCCTGGACAAAGCCCTTCTCTTTGCAAAATGGTACGTGAAACCCGGTAATTCATTCGACGACACCGAGCCTCTGCAGGAGTTTCAGGAGGAACTGGCTTCGACCGCAGGTCTGATCATGACCAGTGTGCTGGTGCCAGCATGGCACGGGGAAACGGACTCGCTAATCTCCAACGCGACCGAGGCAGACGACAAGGCAGAAGGCAAGGAAGAAGGCAGCCAAGACCGCAGCCCTGTCGTGCCTCAGAGCATACCTGCATACGTTCGGGTGGCGGAGGAATTCTTTGTGCTGCCATACTTGGGTTTCATCCAGAACACTCTCGGGCGTATTCGGACGATCGTCATGGGCAGCCTCTTTCTTTTTGTCGCAGCCACGTTCGCCGTATCCAGCTATCCTTTCGACCCGCTCCCGGTTCTCGGCGGCCTGTTCCTGGCTGTTTTCTTGATTACCGGCGGGACCGTGATCAGTGTTTACGCTGGCATGAATCGCGATGCCACTCTTAGCCACATCACGAATACGCGACCCGGTGAGTTGGGAGGCCAATTTTGGCTACAACTGTTCACGTTCGGTGTCGGCCCACTACTCGGATTGCTGACGACCCTATTCCCATCGATCACAGACTTCGTGACTTCTTGGCTGCAACCTGGCGTACAAGCACTTAAGTGATTGCCCCCATCTCCGCTCACGGCCGTCGAGTCCGTACCGTTCTCTGTTCATCCCTCCACTTCAGTGCGGACTCCGCTCGTCGCCAGGGGCGTTGGGTGTCAGACGCTCACTCTATAATAGTTCGACGTATTTGTTCGGAATTCGTAACAATTGTCAGTCACTCTCACCGACGTGGTGATTTTCGAGTAATCTCCACTCGACTGTGTTTACCCCCGCGCTCCCCCCTTGCGCTAGGCGTGTGGTCTTATTCAGAATTCCAGACTAGGCATCTCGGTCACACGACTACGGGACATGTTTGTATGTGCCAAGATAATCATTGTTATCTGATTACGCTCTCCGTACGGACCGAGCACTCGGATGTTATAGAGAGACCTTTCGACCTATGACAACCCTAGTTGCAAAGTAAAACGAGGACGGAACTATGCCACCTGGACTCGACGCTCTGAAACACATCGTCGTGCTGATGATGGAAAACCGGTCGTTCGATCACATGTTGGGATCGGTGCCGGGGATTGGCGGAATGGATGACGCCGGGGCGTTTAGCAATCCGGACACCACCGGCGCCATCGTGAAACCACAGCCACTCGCGCAGTTTCAGGGGCAGCTGCAGCCGGATCCCGACCATCATTTTCCCGCGGTAGATTTGCAGATCTTTGGCGGGAATACTGCGCCGGGCCGCCAGGCCAACATGCAGGGCTTTGTAAAGAGCTATTACAACCAGCAGCAGAACGTGGGGCATTCGCAGGTGATTCTGTATTACTTCAAGCAGGGGGATTTGCCGGTGCTGACGACGCTCGCACAGGAATTTGCGGTATTCAACCGCTGGTTTGCGTCGATTCCGGGGCCGACGATCTGCAACCGGGCTTTCGCGCATTACGGGACGTCGTTCGGGCGCGTGGACATGAATCTGCTGTATATCAACGAGCCGTTCAAAAGCATTTATGACCGGCTGATCAACGCGACGCCGAAACACACGTCGAAGCTGTATTACTACGACACGGCCAGTTCGACGATGGAGATCGTGAATCTGCTGCAGAATCAGCCGGAGCTGTTCGGGACCTACGATCAGTTCTTGAGTGATTGCGAGAACGGGACGCTGCCAGAGTATTCGTTCGTCGAGCCGAACTACAGCGATCATGACACAGATACCGGCGAGGAAGTGGCCAACGATCAGCATCCCGATCACAACGTGCAGGCGGGGGAAGCGTTCATTGCCTCGGTGTACAACGCGATCAAGGGAAATGCGGATTTGTGGGCGAGCACGGCGCTGCTAATTGTGTACGACGAGCATGGCGGAATTTTCGATCATGTGCCGCCGCCGCCGTGCACGTCAGATCAGTTCGCGGCGTCGGCCAATGACACGGGGACGGGGCAGCCATTTGCCTTCGACCGGCTGGGAGTGCGGGTACCGGCGATTCTGGTTTCGCCTTGGGTTCCAAAGGGGACGGTGGTGAGTCGGGTATTCGATCATGCGTCGATTCCGGCGACGGTGACGAAGTGGTTCCTTGGTGACTACTCGCCGCGGTCTCCGCGAGAGACGAGCGCGGATGTTTTCATTGAGCCGAATGTTGCGCCGGTCGATCCGGCGCGGAATTTGTTGTCGCTGGAAGTGATGCGTACCGATTGCCCGGATTTTCAGTGAGCTGCGAGGAGAGCTCCTATGACCGTGATCAAGGTGCCGAAGCCGCCACGGAGCGCATATGATCCGAACCGACCGATGTCCTCGCTTCTGAAGATGCAGGTCGAACATTTGCTTGAAGCGGAAAAACGGCTTCCGTCGCGATATCGCAACGAGGTTTATGTCAACGCGATCAGGACGGAAGGCGAAGCGGCCAATTATATCCGGGCGGTGACGGAGGCGATTCATGAGGCACATGCGGACGCGGAGCGGGCCCGGCGCACGCCCAAACGCAAGCGCGGAATTGAGATTGCCGCTGTGGCAGATGAACGGATGGAGCGGAAACGCAAAGGCAAAGGCCGCAAAGGCGGCGGGAACAAGATCAGCGAAAAGAAAACCAGCGGAAAAAAGACGAAGAAATAGGGCGCCCTTCGGCAGGGAGGTGGTATGCGGTGGTCTTGGGTGGCGGTGCTGGGGCTGGTGTCGACGCTGGCGGTGGCACAGAATGAAGGGTATCTGCATGCGGATCTGCGTCGCGAGACCGAGCGCATCAGCGACGCCTGCAAGGATTTCAGCTTCAAGGTGCTGCCTGGGTGCGCGATTGAGCTGTTTACCGACCATCCTCTGCACATTGCAGCAGGGAGTTTGCCCCCGCAGAACGGATTTGGTCTAGGCGGGGCTTACGTGGTCTCGTGGGATACGAAGAATGGCTGGCGCCTGAGCTGGGATTTCGACGGAGTCGGGAGTACGAACGGGTCGTGGCGGGCCGGCGGCTACATGAAGCTCATTCACCTCGGCTCGATTCCTGTTCCAAAGCCGGTAATCCCGAAACCGGGCGAGACGCGGAAACCCGCCCAAAAAAAGCTGCCGAACTTCGTTCACCCCTACACCGTGTTCAACTTGTATGCGCAAGCCATTTCGCTGAACAAGCTGAATTACTTTGGACTGGGCGGCGAAACAGCGGTGGCCGATGCGTCGGTATTTGGCGAGACGCAAACGATTGTTGGCGGCAGCGTGCTCAAACCGGTCTTCGAGTTACCGGCGACCAGGAAGTGGAACCTGGCGCTCTTGGGCGAAGTGAATGGAAGATTCGTAGCCATACGAGGTGAGAGCGGGCAGTCTGCACCTTCGATTGGGACGGTATACACGAATGCGACGGCGCCGGGATTGAGCAGCCAGCCCGGGTTTGTGCAAATGGGAGAGGGATTCCAGATCGGTCCGGTGATTGCCGACCGGCTGGAACTGAACTACACGGGACGATTTGAACAGTTCTTTGCGCCGTCGAGTTCAACGAATTCGTTTTTGCGTTGGACGGCGGATTTGAATCACACGTTCTACTTGTATGGCTACACGAAGTCCGGACCGGCGAAACCAGATACGTCCGGCAATGGCCCGGACACGTGCGCGCATGGCGACCAGGAATGTCCGCCGGTTTCGCATTCGGTGAACCGGAATGGGTTCGTGACGGCGCGAGTGCTCCTCTCGGAGTCGATCAACTCGGCCACTAGCGCGGTGCCGTTTTACTTTCAGCAGACTCTGGGTGGGCAGGACATCAACAGCAATCTCGCCCTCGGCAGCTATCAGGACTACAGGTTTCGAGCGCCCAATCTGTTGCTGTTTCAGGGAAGCGTGGAACACTCGATCTGGGGACCCTTTGGCGCAAAGTTCATGGCGGATGAAGGACAAGTCGCGCTCACTCGCGGCGAGGTTGGGTTCAATCATATGAAGCACAGCTTCGCGGCCGGCCTGACGTTACGGGCCGGTGCTTTTCCCATGGTCTCGGTCATGTTTGCCTGGGGCGGGTCTGAGGGCACGCACAACATTTTCAACATGAATTCTTCGTTACTGAATGGCTCCGCCAGGCCGCTGTTGGACTAAAGACTCGCGCCGTTCGAATGAATGCTCAACCATTGGCAACGAAATCTCTGCGCGCAAGCTTTTGTAAGTTGTTGGCAGTCTTCGAGAGAGTAATCTAGCTAGCATCTGATTATCTGGTTGCTTCAGCAAGCCCCAATAGGTAGTGTTAACGCGTGCCACGACCGCCGTTTCCGAAGACGCTCCGCCAATTCCAGTCCGACTTTGCCACGGAGGAAGCCTGCCAACGATATCTCGCAGCTTGTCGTTGGCCCGATGGATTTACTTGTCCGCGATGCGGGTATGAAAAAGCTTATGAGTTGGTGAAGCAGCTGCGGCAGCAATGCTGCAAGTGTCGCTATCAGGTCTCGCTGACATCTGGAACTATCCTTCATCGGACAAAAACACCGCTGACCCATTGGTTCTGGGCGGCGTACCTGATGACCACGGACAAGCGTGGCGTATCTGCACTACTGCTGCAGCGTCAATTAGGGCTGACCTGCTACGAGACCGCATGGATGATGCTGCACAAGCTCCGCCGAGCAATGGTGAACAACGCGAGGGAACCTTTGCGCGGTGAGGTAGAGGTGGATGAGACGTGGATTGGTGGCGAGCAAGCTGGACTCCGAGGAAGCCGACAACTCAAGCATCGGAGGGCAGCTCTTGTCTTGGTGGCGGTCGAAAAGCGTGGGCGAGCTTCAGGGCGTGTCCGCATGAGCGTAATTCCCGACTTTAAGGCCGCGACCATAATGTCGTTTCTTAGCCAGCACATCGCACCTGGATCCACGATCTATACGGACGGGCTTAAGAGTTTCTCAGGTCTTTTAGAGGCTGGCTTCAAACATGTCGTTCGAAACCAACCTCTACGAACGGAGTTGCGCAAAGGTGCAAAATCCGCCGTCCCGCTTGCCGATCGGGCGATCGGGAACCTCCAGCAGTGGCTCATTGGAACCTACCACGGAGTGAGCAAGGACCAACTGCAAGTTTACCTCGATGAATTCGTTTTTCGGCACAACCGTCGCAAGACGCCGGCAGCCGCATTTCAGACACTACTTGGTCTCGGAACCGGCCGCACATCAACAGTGTACGAGCAGATTCGGGGAGCTCGGGATCTGAATCCCAACCTATTGGGGCTTGCTGAAGCAACCAGATAATCAGAAGCTAGCTAGGTGCTGTGATCGGCCGTAAGTCAGTCCATCCTTGTTGATCCCTTCTCTTCGTTGCACCACCAATGTGTTGCCTGGATGTTGTCCGGATGATCGTCCCTCCACGCTCCACCCATGCCCTTCGGATTCCTATGGTCTGGAACCACGTCGTTATAATCGGTGAATTCTTCATGGCAGATTGCGCAAATGCCGCCCTGCTGCCGGATCTTGCGGTTCAGCAGTTTGCGCATCTCTGCCGGCGATCGCAATTCCCGGTATCGCCGCGGATGGTGCGGATCTTCAATCCTCTGAACTCCAAGTCTTACCAGCTTGGGCTTGGGGAGAAAGTCGCGGCCACAGCAGGAGAGCGATTTGTGAATTGGGCAAAGTTCATTGGTACGGAGTCTCATGGCATTCCTCTGATTTGCTTCTGAAATGGAAAAGCGTGGGAAGTGCTTGCGGATGGGCCGAAGTGGGACTGAGGCTGGCCTGCTACAATTCCTGTCCGAGGAGAATCAATGTCGACCCTGGCGAAGGTGGTCCAGCATTTAAGGAAGGAACGGGATCAAGCGCAGAGAAGAATCGAGCAACTGGACGAAGCTTTGAAAGCGCTGACCAAAGTCAGCGGAGTTGGTGGAATCCACGAAAGACGCAGCGGCGCCCAGGCGTCAGGAAAGCGCAAAACCATGTCTTCAGCCGCAAGGAAGCGGATCGCTGCGGCGCAACGTGCGCGTTGGGCAAAATGGAAAGCTGCTCGGCGAGCGAAGTGAGCGGAATCGGACCGCGTTTTCCACATTTCCATTCACAGATATTTCGTTTTCAGCCTGAGTTTCGCGTTGACAGCGTTCGCGCGACTGTTTCGTTTGGTCGGCGTCGACGGCTGAAAGGATTGGCGAAATAAAACTTGTCAGTCCGAAGTAGGCTGAGTGATCTGCCCGGCAGGGCAACCTGTAGGGCAACCAGACCTGAAAAAACCGGCTGACTCTGCGAGGAGGAGCCGGGGTTTGGGACGCGAAAGCGGCGATCGCATCAAGGGCTGCGACGGTGCATGTATCCACGCTGTAGGCTCTCTCGCAAAGAGCAGACGGCTGGAGCATAACCAATGTCGCAGCCTTTCCAATTTCCATGTCTCGCGTTGTTTGGCAATTCCGCGAGCCTCCGCAAATTCTGCGCGATGTACTCAGGCCGGGCGAAACCGATACCGAATTTCAACAGCAATTGTGAATAAGCTTGTGCGTCTGACTTCCAGATCCTGATACCGGGCGGCGTTGACCGGTTTGCACCAGCCGATGGGCACGACTTGTTTTGTAAAATCCGATCACGGTGAATCGATGAGAAAAAGTCGAGCTGTGATGGATCGGTCCAAGGACGCAGACGAGAAGCTCGATGAACTCATCGTTCGCGCGCTGAACAAGATCAGGAAGCCGAGTACAGCCGAAGAAATTACCGAATTGCTCAATCGGGAGCTCGGCCCACGAGACCAGTTCTTTGACGCGAAGGAAGTGGAAACCTGGCTTCGAAGCGCCCGCGGCAGTGCTGTTCCACTCTATTGGCTGGCAACGCGTCCTCGCCGGTGAGTTTCTTCCTCGTTTTCGGCCTACTCAAACAGCGCCGGTTGCCCGGCAGCATCCACTGGTTCCCGGAAATTGCTCAGGCCAACCCCGACCAATCGATAACGCTGTTGTGGATCAGACCGAACTCGTTCGCGAAGCTGGAGTGCGATCTCGGTCAATTCTGCGCAGGATGAAGGAGGTGTGCCCGGCGTATAGCTGCGGGTGAGAATCTGGAATTCACTGGTCTTGAGTTTGAGCACGATGGTGCGCGGTATTCGAGTCTCCTTGCGCGAAGCCGACCATAGCTTCTCCGCAAGACGCCGGATCATGGGCTCGGTTTCAGTTAACAGCACGTCTTGCTCAAACGTATCCTCAACCGATATGGATTGGGTGGGCCGGTCGGATACAACTGGATTCTCGTCGATGCCGCGCGCGAGTTCATAAAGCCGCATACCGTACTTCCCAAACTGTTCTTCTAGAGCGGGCACCTCCAGCTTTCGTAAATCCAGCACGGTTTTCACGCCGAGACTGGTGAGCTTCTCCCCGGTGACCTTGCCGACTCCGGGGAGCCGTTCCACCGCCAGCGGAAGAAGAAAAGCATCGATCTCCTCGGGCTGAATCACAAAGAGTCCGTCCGGCTTGCGCCAGTCAGAAGCGAGTTTCGCTAAGAACTTGTTCGGCGCCACCCCGGCCGACGCAGTCAGATTCAGCTCTTGTCGGATTTGCTCACGAATTGTCCGCGCAACAAGCGTAGCCGTTGGCAATCGCGTCTTGTTTTCGGTGACGTCCAGATACGCCTCATCCAATGAAAGTGGCTCAATCAGGTCGGTATGACGCTGAAATATCTCATGTACCGATCGCGAGACTGCGCGATACCGGGTGAAATCCGGAGGCAGAAAGATTGCCTGCGGACACAAACGCTGCGCTCGCTTTGCCGGCATTGCCGATCGCACTCCGAATGCTCTCGCCTCGTACGAAGCAGCGCAAACCACTGAGCGTTTTGTAGGCCAGGCGACGATAACCGGCTTCCCGCGCAGGTCAGGATTGTCGCGCTGCTCTACGGACGCATAGAACGCATCCATGTCGATGTGGATGATTTTGCGCACGCTCAAATAGCTTTTACATTATCGCCGCAACGGAATATGAAAACGGAAGCATGTGACACAGGTCCAATCTCAGGCTAGAGTTATTTCGTGACAACATTAGCAACTGACTGTATTCGAGTTCGTGCGTATTTCCATTTCGAAAACCGAACCGGCAGCAACTGGGCTGATCCGGTAAGTAACTGGCTTCAGGCCGAGCAGGAAGAGCAAAGCAATCAATTTTTCGAAGAACTCGGCCGCCGAGTGGACTTTATCCGCGGCCTCTATCTCCGGTACAGAATTGCGCTAAAGCCGGGAGAAGGATTTGCCGTGGCTCTCGACGAAGCCGGAGCACTCGCCAAGGGAGTCAAAAATCCCCACTTTTCCATGGTCGCTCTAAAAGAGACGGTGCGCTCTGCCCATGTGATCTACGCACTTGGTGAGAGCCTTTCGGTCTGCGTGGATGCTGGCCTCGATCTGCGCAATCATCTGGCAAATCTGACGACCGGAACGATTGACTACGGCACACCGTCTACCGTCCTGAAACGGATTTTCTTTAAAGATTTCGAATTTGAAACTTTCCTTGCATCGGTTCTCGTTAAGAAAGGCCTGACACCGGCATTCACCCCGCCCGGCGACCCCACTGGTGAACTTATCGTCGGAGACATATTCATCGAATGTAAGCACCCAAACTCGGTCGGACAACTCTCCGACTTGCTTGGCAAGTTCAATAAGGCCTTAGCCGCGATCGACCGTTTCGGCATTTTCGCGGTCGCTTTGGAAGACGTGATGGAGATGGGAGACGTCGCTCAGTTTGACTCCCAGCACGATTATGAGGGATGGCTTCAAGCCAAGCGAGCGGGTATGGAGGCCATCGGTCAAGAACTTATTCAACGCGCGGCCCGCTTGCCAAGAATCGCAGCATTAATCCAAACCGAGACCAAGGATCCCATCATTGGCACAGGAACCACCCTGCGACGGCTGGGCAATTCGCTGCTCTTCGATCATCGACCAACTTTCATCAATTACGAAACTACCGCCAGAGCCATCGCCGCTTGCTTCAATCCGCACCCAGTCCTGTATTCAGAAATTTAGATACAGCTGCGCGGAATGACGCCATATTTCGCGCCGAGAAAATTCTGCAGCACCCGAGGCAGAACTCTGGCCAGTTCCTGCCACGTCAGCACCTTGCATCTGGCTCGATGATCCAGCGATCGGATCGAGCGGAGAACTTCGTACCAGTCTTCCATCAGGTCCGGTCGGCGGGCGTCAATGAGGGCGCAGAATTCGAGTGCAAGAGCATGAGCGGCAAGCACGTTGCGGATGAGCTGATACGAAACGTACTTTTTCCCTGCCGTTCGTAGTTGCCGGTATTCGAAAACCTCTTTGAAATCCCGGTAGCCTTCGACGAGGTCGGCCCGTTGCATTTGAAAATCACCCTCGGTGAGTTTCGCTTCAAAGAGCACGTTTCCGAGCTTCAAATCGATTTCGGTTCGCTCGATCGCTCCGCTCACGAGCGGCACGCGAGGCCGGAATCCGAATTCGGGATGACTTCCGCGCTCAATCCCAAGGACGCTCCCGACTTCCGGTTTCCGGGTGATGCGCGGATAACAGAAGATATTCATCAGCAGAGCATCGGAACTCACAGAAGAATCGAGTTCACACCATTGTCGACCTCCCGCTGGAAGGCACCGTCTGCCCTGAGCATGGACTTTTTCGAGCCGCTTGCGCCATTGCGGTCGTTCAAAATTGCTTCATAACTCGCCTTGACGAAATTTCCGTGATAGCGGCCGCATTCCGAGGGCTGGTAAACGACGACCGGCGATTCCCCATAGCTGATCACATGTGGCAGCCGATTCACTTTCGCGAAGGCCTGGTTTCGAGCAATCAGTTCCTGCCGCAGCCTCGAGGCGTAGTTGTTCGATTCAGAAGACACGAACGTCTATCCTCTCAACCGTGCCTGGATCATCTCGGCCAGGCGGATACTGTCGGCGATCTTCGCGTAAACGACGGGAGATGATTTTATTTCGTCGCGATTCAAGCGCACGGCGGCGATCAGTGAGGCAGCGATGAGCAAGACAGAGTCGGGTCTCGTTGCCTCCTTATTATTGGCATTGTTGACGCTTCGATTTGCCCGGCAGATCGCGCTCGGCCCGGGCGGGCCCTTGAACACTTCAGCCGGATTGTACCGATATGCGGCCCAACAGCATGAGCAGGTTACGACGACAGTATCTTGCGGTGGCGGCTCAGCTTTTTCCGGATCGGCATGCTCGATCTGCGCATCGATGGCGCGGCAGTTGACGGTGCAATCGCACTTTTTGCACTTCACAACCCAAGCCGTCGGCAGCCCCAGCTCACTTGTCACGCCCACCATCATAGGCGAATATATGGCGAAAGTCATCCTCGGCCAGTAAGGTGATCCTGCGAGATAGATCTGCCCTTCGATTCTGCTAAAGTGACGATCATGTGCGGACGCTATCGGCTCACGGCAAAGGAGCGCTACCTGCGGGACTACTTCGGCCTCGAGGAAGATCCTCCTTGGCAGCCGCGCTGGAACATCGCCCCCACTCAGCAGGTCGCCGCAATACGCCAGCACCCCGCGGAGCCGCGACGTATCTTCAGCCTCATGCGGTGGGGTCTGGTCCCATACTGGGCGAACGACCAATCGTTTGGCTTAAAAACCATCAATGCGATGTCTGAAACCGCAGCGCAGAAACCCGCCTTCCGCGATGCATTCAGGCGGCGCCGGTGTCTCCTACCTGCGGACGGCTTTTTCGAATGGAAGAAAACCGGGTCTAAGCATAAGCAGCCTTATAACATCGGCCTGGCCACCGGCTCAGTGTTCGCTTTCGCGGGACTCTGGGATCTCTGGCGAGATCCGAACAACCATGGGCTCGAAACCTGCACGATTCTCACAACCCGTCCGAACTCTCTCGTCGCCGAGGTACACGACCGCATGCCGGCTATTCTGGATCCTGACGACTATGAGCGCTGGCTAGACCCTGGCATTACCAACCCCGAAATGATTCTGGACTGTCTAAAACCATTTGATGCCACCCCGATGAGCAAATATCCGGTGAGTCCCCGCGTCAATTGTCCTGAGAACGACGACGAGGAGTGTGCGAGAGAGGTGCCAGCCGAGAACTCGGCGCTGACGCTGTTCTGACTTCATCGAGCGGCAGGAATCCGTCTGCATTTCCGCCAAAGTGCCTTTACAACCATAAGCTCTTGGGGGCGTGACATGGCGGCGTATTATGTCGGTAAGTCCGGCAAGAAATACGTGTGGTGCTCACCGTGGATCCAGCCGACAAGCCCCGCTCTGAAACGTTTCCAGAGGGAACCCCGAGACGAGAGTGGAAGATTGCCTCACTCGTTCTCGTCGTCGCCTCGGCCGTTCTGGTTATCGCCGTTCTGGTTGCCAACCTTCAGTCGCCGCGAGTAGCACTGGCGCTGCTGATTTCATTGATCAGTTCCTTGCTTGTCTTTGCCCTCTTGTTGGCCGGCGTTTTCCGCCAGATGCACAGGACCGAACGCCAGGCAAGGACTGTCTTTGAAGACAGGGAGCAGGAATTCCATCAGATGGCCGACAACATCCAGGAAATCTTCTGGGTGATCGACGCCGAGACGAAGAAAGCCACCTTCGTCAATCCGGCATACGAAACCATCACTGGCCGCTCCTGCCAATCCCTGATCGAAGAACCGTCCTCGTATGAAAAGGTCATTCATCCGGACGATCGAGATCACGTGCTGGCAAAGCTTCAGCAAGCGGCCCAGACCGGACACTTCGACGAAAGATTTCGTATCCTCAAGCCGGACGGTGAAGTTCGCTGGGTTTGGGTCCGCGGCTTTCCACGGAAAGACGCTAACGGAAAGATCACTCGACTGGGGGGAACTGCGCTGGATATCACTGCGCTCAAGAGAGCGGAAGACCAGGTTGCGGCGAATCTTGCCAGGGCGAACTCGGCATGGGCGGAGGCGGAGGCGTTGCGCAAGGCAACGCTTGCCCTGACACAGGATTTGCACATGGACTGCGTTCTAGACGCGCTCCTCCGGTCTCTGGCTGAGTTGGTTCCGTATACCTGCGCCCGAGTACTCGTCCCCGAAGGTGGTCCCCACTGGCTGGCGCTGGGAGAAAAAACGTGTCCCGATCTCGCGAAGAAGTCTCCTCGGAGTCCCCTGACATTCGTTGCGGACGAATCCCCCTTTTTTCAACGTATCTGGTCGGAACGAAAGCGTATCTTGATCGCGGACACGAAACGGGAACAGGGATGGCAGACCTTCAAGGGACATGCGCAATTCCGTTCCTGGCTTGGCGTCCCCTTGCTGGCCTCTGACGAGTTCCTGGGTTTTCTCTCCGTCGGCCACGTGGAACCGAACCACTTTACTGAGGACCACCTTCGGCGCGCCGAGCTACTTTCCATCCCGGCCGCTGCAGCCATTCAAAACGCACGCCTGTACTCTACCGCTGAGATCTATGGTTCGGAGCTGGAAAAGCGATTAGCGGACCTGCAAAACGCCGAACGCGCGCTCAACCAATCAGAGGAATGTCGCCGGGTTTCCGAGGAGAAATTTCAGAAAATCTTCCACTCGAGCCCGGTTGCCTTTTCCATCACGACGCTGGAGGAAGGCCGCTTCTTGGAAGTCAACGCTGCATTTGAGGCACGTTATGGGTACTCCCGCCAGGAGGTCCTCGGACGCACAGTGCACGAACTAAGGATGTGGGACGATCCTGCCGACCGGAGATTACTGGTGACGCAGCTTCAGCGAGGAGGTCCGATTCGAAATGTAATTACCCGCCTTCGAGCAAAAACGGGCGAAATCAAGCTTACGGCCTATTCTGCCGACCGGATTGAATTCGACGGGCAAAGGTGCATACTGGCTGTTTCGGAAGATGTGGTGACCCATGATCAAAAGTCCACAAATTAGGATTTTGCCTTCTGACTTCGGGCTGCCACTGCCATTCATTGGTATCCCTTAACAGAAGTGTGTTCGTAGCTTCTTCGTTTCTCGTCTGTCCAGAATTCCGACCGCCAAAAATAAATTTCACCACTTGCGAACGGAAATAGGTCAGGATGGTGATCATCCTTTCCGCGAGAAAACGTTGTGGGGACCAGCCATCGAGTAATTCGGAAAGCGATCGCGCCGCCAGCCAAACCGCGAAGATCAAGCACGCCATACGTCGGATGTTTCGCAAGTTGTCAAAAATGTAGGACTTCGCTCGCCGGTGGCGCGGACTCGTACATCGTTCGTCGATTCAAATCGAACAAACTTAGTCAGTCCCATGTGGAATCAGAACGATTCTCAAGGTCGCATAGCGTTCCGTTAAGCGCCAGAAGATCTCCACAAACGGTGCTTCAGGCCGGCAATTTGTACGGTTTTCCGACCGCCGGCGGAGGCTCTTTCCAAGGGCGTCTTGTAAGCGAACCGAACCGCGTCATGCTCGGGCGCTCTCGCATTCCCCGAGCGCTCCCGCTGGCCCGTGAAGCGATTCCGCAGGAATCTGACTTCATCCTCGATGTGAACACCTCCGTCTGGCCCGGATGTAATTTTCCACATTTCGTCGTGAATCGCGTTTCGTCGTGAATCAAAGGTGCAGTGATGGCGCGTGCAGGGAGAATACTTGCTTGGTGGGACCGGGACGTGGATCGCACGGGAAGGCCGATTCGGCCTGACGTGCGATTGGCCGGCCATGAGATTTGGGAACAAGCCTGTCAGCGGACACATGTTCTTCTCGCTGATCATGGCCCCGCTGCCGAACTAATGGAGAGCACCGTTGCGCAGGTCTCCCGTTACTTGGATCGGATCGGGGCGCCCCTGTCCACCCGGAAGCATGGACTTCTCTTGGTAGCCTTCTGCCGCGCCCTTCGCCGCTATACGGCCAAGTCGAGTCGCCTGGAATTGGTGGGAGGGTCCGGTGAACTCTCAAACCACACAGCAGACAATGCTTGGGTCCGCCAAGTAAACGCCCGCCTGGATTTCGAAAAGATCGTTCGACAACTCAGCGAGAGAAATGCCGCCGTTCTGACGCTTAGAGCTGCTGAATACGAGTGGAAGGAAATTGCTCACCTGTTCGGAGTCTCTGTCGCTGCCGCTCGTAACAGCTTCTGGCGCGAGATAGGGAGGATCAGATGCGGAACCCGATCAGCGTGACCGGTCGAAAAGATGCGGCTATCGTCCAGTCTCTTGCAATTCCGAACCATAGAAGTGACGGCGCTCGAAAAGCGCCAGCGGGAGTTCGAAAACGCGAGTCTCGCTGGCTTCGAATTCAAAGTCCTTGCCACACTCCGATGCAGGGCAGATCGCTAAGGACTTTTCTTTGCTGAACGCGAGCTGGTTCTGTGGTCTGATGACGACCCAAATTCCGCACTTCGGGCAGGTGACGCATGAGCACACAATGCGATCGGCCATGCGAAAATTATACGGCCATCGAGTCGTTCGCCGGCTTCAAGGCCGTTCGGCATTTCTTCGTTTTTCCGTTCGCGAAGCGGTAATGTGATGACTGAGTGGACAGGCCTTCGTCGTTTTTTTCCACAGAACTGCGCCCACGAGCCTTGCCGCAAGTCAGTTAAAATGGCAGTCGGAGGTCGCTCATGATGACGGACCCAGCCCTCCCCATCAAGAATGAAGTGCAACAGTTGGTCGACGTTCAGATTGACACGTTGCGCAAGCCCTCGTCGTTAACCTCATTCGAACTTAATGAATATCACTCGCGATCCGAGAGAATTACCACGCTGTACGAAAAACTGGATCTCATCGCCAGGAAACGCTTCGACGCTCGATCGCAAACGGCCGCTTGAACCCAGGTCGTTTTGAGGGGGACAGGCCGCCGCTCCCGGCAGTTTCGGTCGAGCGGCGGCCTGTATCTTAAGCGGTAGCATCCAGTTCATCCTCCGCATCCGCTTCCCAACCTGCTTGTTTCTTGATCTGTTCGTCGTACGCTGCCTGTTCCTTCTTCGCTTGCCGGACGGGCAACAACTCCATATGGCTGGGCGGAAAGACAAATGTCTGCACAAAACTCAGCCGATCAGTGTTCAATCTTCGTCCCACGACTTCCCCGCGGTGCTGCTTGCAGAAATCACAAAAGTCTTCCGCGTCAATAATCTGTCTTTGGAGGCCGTTTGCATCGACGATTCGGCACCTCAACAGACCATCATCAATCCACTTCTGCACCTCGTCTGCGCGAACGTGCAGCGCTTCCGCCAGAGTGTGTTTCGTGAACCAGTCCTGGCCCATGCGAGCGCTGGCTCCGAGCCGGTGCAGCATCGTGCGCACTGAAGTCGGCGTCCGGCGGAGCACTATCGTGACTTCCTGCAGGGAATGCGAGGTGATCAAGTCGAGCAGTTTCTGTTGCTCGGCTTTTGTCCACCGCCGGTAGCTTCGCTTCGAGGTCACGCCCGACTGCCGCACGAATCTCCAGCAAGCTGCCCGAGGGTTTCCCGACACTGCGGCGATTCTTGTGATCAGCGCCTTTAGGCCGACCTGGGCCCGATGCCCGCCTTGCCCGGACGCTTCGGACGGCGTGTTCAGATACGCTCTCACCATTTCTCGCGCCGCCCCAGGCCAGCGGTAGGTACGACGATTGGCTTGTTGATTCAATTCCCCCATGTCCCCCAAAGACTGTGGAAGCCGGACGCCACAACCCCTCCTACCTATACATGGCGGCGAAATAGGAATGTGTCTCACTCTGGACTGAAATTTTCAATGCATGCGCCGAGAAGTGAATGCGCACAAAGATTTTCATCGACACCGATCATGGATCGTGGGATTCTGCTGGGGGCAACATGGCAGTCGGGCTTGGACTCCATGTTCAGTTGGGGCATGCAGCATGGACTTCGAAAAAGAGCTGCTCGACGCGTTTGACAGGGTCGTGCATGAAGACTTTCCCAATCCTCAGCGCGTCGCCTGTCCCGGGCGCGAAATCCTGCTGAAACTCGCGCAACGGCCCGCGGACAGTCAACTCGCGCACTTGCTCGCCCACATCCGGCAATGTGCTCCCTGCTTTGATGAGCTGAAAGACCTTCGATGCAAGGCCCAAAAGCGATGAAATCCGCCCCACAAGGCTTAAGGAAATTGCCAGAATGCTTGAGACGACCGACACCGCCGCCCGCGCAGCCGTTTGGCGTGAATTTAGACGAGCGCGGTTGAAGCGCTTGAGAAGAAGCCCCCAGGAGAGGCGTCAATGCATTATGAAAGAGCGCCCCGCTTCAGAAGGTCGAAGCCGGATGAGACGCCGCCTCCGCTCCGCTGCGCTGTGCTGGGCTTCGCTCCGCTACGGCGGCGCTAGAGAGTAACTGCAGTGGTGTGCGCGGTGGAAAAGGACTACAGGAGAGTATAGGCAAGTCGGCGGGAGAATGGCACTTTACCTTGAGGGAAAGACAAGCGTCGACACGAATGAGCTTTCCCCCAAGGAGGCAACTCCAATGAGTCACGACGTCAAATATATCGGAATGGACGTGCACAAGGAAGCCATTGTGATCGCTGTGCTGAATAGCACTGGAAAGCTGGTCATGGAAACCATCGTCGAAACCAAAGCCAGCAGCATTCTGCAGTTTCTCCACGGTCTACGGGGCGAGCTGCACGTGACCTGGGAAGAAGGCACCTGGGCCGCCTGGCTGTATGATCTGCTGCAGCCGCAGGTGCAGCACATTGTGGTGTGCAATCCGCGCCGCAATGCCTTGTTAAAGGAGGGCAGCAAGAGCGACAAGGTGGATGCGCACAAGCTGGCCGACTTGTTACGCACCGGGATGCTGCGACCGGTCTACCACGGAGAACATGGACTACGGACGCTACGCGAGTTGGGGCGCAGTTATCAGACCATCAGCAAAGATTTGACGCGCGTGATGAATCGATTGAAGGCGCTGTATCGCGGTTGGGGCATTCCTTGTGCCGGCACCCAGGTCTATGCCGCGCGCTCTCGAGAGGAATGGTTGAGTAAGATTCCGCAAGCCGGGGTGCGCCGCCGCGCGGAGCTGCTCTATCAACAGCTGGACGGATTGCAGGCCTTACGGCGAGACCTCCGACCTGAGTTCTTGGCCGAGAGCCGGAAACATAAGGCCGCGAAACTGCTGCGCCAGATTCCCTGCATCGGTCCGATTCGAGCCGCCCGCTTGATCGGGCTGATGCAAACCCCGCACCGGTTCCGCAGCAAGCGGCAACTCTGGACCTATAGTGGGCTGGGCATTGAGACGCACGACAGTGCGCAATACCGCTTTGTAATCGGACAACTGCAACGCTCCAAGAAACCCCAGCAGATTCGTGGTCTGAATCGAAATCACAACCATGAGATGAAAGAGATCTTCAAGAGTGCGGCCACCAGGGCCAGCTGTGGCAGGGGGCCGTTCCACGATTTCTACGCGGGTTTGCTGGCCAAGGGGATGAAGCCGGAGATGGCTCGTCTGACGCTGGCGCGCAAGATCGCGGCCATTACGTTGACACTTTGGAAAAAGGAGGAACGTTTCGACGCCGAACAGCTGAAGACGCAAGCAGCTTGAGCATCGAATAGAACCCAGGTGTCTCCCAAGGTTTTCATGCCTCGGTGGTGGCCAATCGGTTCTTGCGATGCTCCGGTTCGAGGGAGAGTATCCATTCGCTCATTCAGGCACTCTGTGTGCTGTAGTCCAGCACCGAGTCTCCGGGTCAATCCTATGCCCCCTCGGATAACCGAAAAAAGCTGTAGGCCTCGAGCCTCACATAGGATCATGGTTGGCACTTAAGCCAACGTCTTGGCTTGCGTAGCTTCGGAACCGAACGGCGTCGTGCGCCACTGACTTCATGAAACCGTCGAGTTGGGACAAGCAACTGGGGTTGGCATCGCCGCGGAGAAGTGCGGCGAGCCAAAGCGACCAAACCAATAACCTCTCTAAGAATGAAGTGAGGAATGAGGTAGGGCTGGATGTAAGTCACCACGCCCGCATCTCCCAGAGGGGCGGGGAGAAGATTTTTCTCTTGACATCCTCTTTCATAGGATGAGCGGATGGCACCCTCCAGGCCCCATAAGAATGTTTCTAACATATTGAATACAGAAGCATTAGTTGCTAGCTCGCAGTGACACAAAGGCACCTTGACTTCGACCTCTTTGGCATCTAAACTTTAGATGATAAATCGAGGAGAACAGCGTGGAGTCAGTCGAGCTCAAACTGAAACAGGCCAGCGCAGTACTGGGCATGCCCACGAAGGAACTGCAGAATTTGGTCCAGTTCGGCATCGTCAAGCCACGGCGACAAAGGGGACTCTACCTGTTTGACATGGTATGCCTCTACCAGGCACAGGTTGCCGGCCATCTCAAACTCGCCCTGGGAACGCCTGCGAATAAGCTGACGGAATTTGTGGAAGCTTTTTCTGAATTTCTGAGGAGAGGCAAGAATGAGGTTCCGGACGTGCTGGTGTTCCGATCATCCTCGAAATATTGGACGCGACCGGTGGAAGTCAGACTTCCTTTCAGGCAGCTGCGCGAGAGCCTTGAGGAGAGACTGCAGCGAGTGGACGTGTATCGCGACTTGCCGCGGGGACGAAAGCGGCCGAACTGGAAAGCGGAGTTTCTCGCCACTTTGAAAGAAGCTTCGCAGGATATCGGCGACGTTTTGTTTTGGTTCAGCGTGAAATGGAGAAGCGGCGTTCTCCGTTAGTGTAGATTCCGCCCCTTCGGGGCGGGGATTTTCAAGGCATGGGGGTCTATCGTCCGATGACTCGTTCTGCGCAATGCACAGCGCGAGAGGATTGGCTCCCGCGCTGCTAAACATCGGCTCGATGAGCCCCACCAGGTTATCCCTTAGCATGGTTGCCTCCCGGCAGAGCCCGCTTCCGTTTCACCCGGCGAGGTCATTGTAGCTGCGGTAGAAGAGTGTGCAAATCTTAAAGATGCCGTCTGCTGCCGGCGAAGTTGTCGCTGCCTACGAGCGTCTTCTAACTTGCGATCGCGAGCCGCGTGGATCTCGGCCTGTCGTCCGGTGAGCCTGTCCTGCGGCGTCACATAGCCGATCGCGCTGTGCAGTCGCACCGTGTTGTAGTGATCCACGTACATTTGAATCAAACGGCGCGCATCGTCCAGGGTCAACGGCGTCAGAGGCCGAATGCACTCCCGTTTGAGCGACTTATGCCAGCGTTCGATTTTTCCGTTCGATTGCGGGTAAAACGGTGAGGTGCGCACGTGCGTCATCCCCGAGATGCGAATGAACTCCTTGAAGTCCCGCGCGATAAACTGCGGTCCGTTGTCGGAGATGATCCGCGGCTTGGCGTCCGGGTACTTCTCCTTGGCTCGTTCCAGAATCCTCTCGATATCAGCTTCCTTCATCGACTCTCGCAAATCCCAATGCACCAGAAAACGGCTGCATCCATCCAGCACGCTGCATAGGTAATAGAACGTGCCCGACAGGTTGATATAGGAAACATCGACATGCCAGTGCTGGTGCGGCTCGAGCGGCTGTTCGAAGCCGGTGCCCTTGCGCGACGGCTTCGCTTTCCAGCGCGACAGCAGTCCCGCTTGTCGCAGCACGCGCCATACGCTCGCCGGACTCACGGCCACCACATCGTGATCTAACATCATGAACGTTAGTCGCCGATAGCCTTCCAACGGATTCTTCAGATGGAAACTCACGATCGCTTCCTTCTCCCACCGCTCCAACCAGAAGTCTCGGGGCACCCAACCGTTGTGCTCATTCACGCGTCCATAGCGCTGCCGCCAGTCGTAGAACTTGCTCACGGTAACGCCCAGCCACGCAATGAATCGGCCGACGCTGATCTCACTCTTCTCCGACCAGCGCCGGACGAAATCTACCACCTGATCCCGCACATCGTGTGGCACCCAGGTCGCGGTCAGAGTTCCCCAAGGCTTTTTTTTAACGCGATGTGCTCCGCCATCAGCTCGGCCAGGACCTCGTCCTTGGTCTGCACCTTCTTCTCCAAGAACTCAATCCGCTTCTGTTTCTCTTCGGCCTGGCGGCGAGGATGCTCCGTCGTTTGGAAAGCAGCCGCTCCGTTCTCGAACAACTCTTTTTGCCAGCGGTAAAACACGGTGGGTTGCAGTCCCAGTTCCTCACACAGCTCGGAAACCGGGACCTTGTCTAAAAGATGGCGCCGTAGAATGGCCACCTTCTCCTCAGCTGTGTAGTGCTTGCGCTCTTTGCTCATACGTTCGCTCCGCTATCTTAACGGACGAACGCTTTCTCCATTTCCAGCTGAGGCGGGACAGTTTCCCCTCAGGACGTTCAGCGTACCATTCGGGAGTACCGAACTTCCAAGAAGGAAAAGCCGGAGATAACCGTTGTCGCAGAAGCGGCGCAAGTCTAGGGGCGTGGTGGACACATCCGTGTTAGTCGCCGGCGTCGCTGGAATGAAAGACTCGGTCCACCAGAGCAACGTTGCGAGTGCGAAGTTCGTGCAGCGCTGGGTCGAGGACCGGACGTTCGTCTGGCTGATCAGCGACGAAATTCTGGAGGAGTACAGAGAAGTGCTCGCCAGGCTTGGCGTCCGGCGCCCTCTCATCGGGAAAATCGTCAACATGCTGCGCGCTAAAGGCGAACCCGTTAAGCTCGGTCCGACCCGCAATCTTTCTCCTGACCCTGACGACAATCACATTTGTGATTGTGCGGAGTACGGAGATGCCGACTTCATCGTCACGCTGAACCCGAAGGACTTTCCCCCAGCATCGCTGCGGGCGAAAGTAATTGGCCCCAGCGACCCACTGCCCGTTCGTCGCACAACAAGTCGGCGCAGAAATTAGTGAAACGTAGTAGGGCGGGGACGGCACTCCCCAGTAGAAACAGAGCGAGACTGTTGAATTTCCCTCCTGCAGGGGTTCAACTGTATTAGTTTGAGCTCGACCTTGCGGACAGGGCTGGCAGGCTCCACGTATCGGACACCGATCCGGCGGATTTTGAGTGCAATCGCGATTTTGCAACAGTGAGCGCGTCGGGTAGCGGCGGAACATCATTAACTACAAATGAAAATCGAGGCGCCGAGCAACAATGTCCACAAGCTTCTCTCGGCATTTATCTAACTGCCCGCTGTAAAACCTGTACCAGTAAACGGATTGGTTAGGGCCCACAAGTTGGTTGATGTCGGGGTCCCCCTCGACGGCGTGTCGGAAGACAGCGGCTTCATCTGCTAGGCCCAGATCACGGAGCGATGCACTAGCGCGCTGGATCCACGCCTCCCGCTTTTGGAGCCAAGGGCCGAAGACGGGTGACCCTTCGTGATGCGGAAGCCCTCGTCTCAGTTCGATCGCTAGAGCTTCTCCTTCCGTCATAAAGTCACCGAACACGCCGTGCAGGCGTCGTGCTTCAGCTTCATTCTCTCTATCGCGCTTCAGCGCGTCATCGAGGGAAGCAATCGTAGAGCGTTGGCTGGCGAAAACAAAAACGGCAGCGAGAAAAAAACAAGTGATCAAACAAGCATTGAATAATCTGCCCGCATCCGCCGCTCCCGGGTGGAAGACAAACAGCCATTCGCGGAACGTCGAGGTGATGCCGCTCATCAGGCCTATTGTGACCAATACCCAGAGCCAAATGTCTTTTCGTAATCCTGCCCATCGTGGGTTCATAGTGGAGGATTTTAAAGCGCAGACCGTCAGGACGCACCTACTCATTGGCGAGGCGGGTGAAGCCTAGTTGTCGCGAATGAACTGTCTCAGTGCAGTTAGAAAGTCGCGGTTGTCACTCTTCCGATGACTTTTCGAGGCCGGGGTGTCAGTGCTTGCGACGAGTTTGATCCCCGTCTCGTGACGAACGGGATAGGAGAAACGACCTTCTCCGTCGCTTGCACCCACCGACGAACACGCCTGAGAAACCAGGATAATTAGGCATATCTTGTCGCGTTGTTCCCCCATCGCGATTTGACGGAACGTGACAATCTCTCGCTCATACTCCAAATACTCGGTCAACACGTCGCGAGCGACCTTCAGGCGGTTTTCGAGATTCTTACCATCGCCAATACCGACGATTTCTCGCTGGTCGGTTACACCGATAATGAGAACACCGCCCGTTGTATTCGCAAAACTTGCGACATCTTCCGCAAATGTTCTTTTGGCCTCCCTCCGCGCCGGCTCGTCTTTCACGTGCCAAATGTTGAGTGTCTCCTTGAAGTCCCACATCTGCGGTTCGGTCGTTTTAACCTTGCTCGTCTTTGTGATGAACGTGCGCCAAAACTCGTCACTCTCATACAGCTCTCGTTGCTCTTTGAACTTCTCAATGTCGATTTTTATATTCCGAAGTGAGTCTCTGATCTCTAAGAAATAGTCGGCGCACTTGCCATAAACGGCGTGGGAGGTTCTTCTGACCACCGTTCGCTCGGGTGGAATGATCTCCGTATCAGGAGGTGTGGTTTCGGGGTCCATACTCTCGAAAATCTCGAACCCGACTTCATGGTAGGTGTCCCAATAGACAAAGCGCCCTCTCTCACGAACACCAAGGGCAATTTCTGCGAGTGCACGACGGGTTTCTTTCTCCCATCCGCCGGTTTCTTCGCCAACCCATTTCATATCCCGGTCGGCCATCCTGGTAGAACCCCAGACACGGTAGGTAAAGAGCATGCACGGCGCCATTGCATGGCGCTTTTCAAGCAACCCGACATATTTGTGCAAAGCATCGATCTCGGCCTGGTGTTTATCGGCAAACTCTCTCAGGCTCAGGAGCAGAACCTCATACGATTCCGTCTCTCTACTTTTCAACTTCGCGGAATCGGTTTTCAAAACCTGCGCCGCGTTTAGCGCCTCTCCGGTCATGGCCAGCAGTTCGTCAACATTGGTTTCGTTCTCGAAAATCCACCAATGGATCTCGTCTTGACCGACATGGACTCCGAACTCGGTCCACTCCGTCGTCCAGCCAAACTCCTTCTTGACTTGACTAAACCGTGCTTGATCCATGGCGTGAGCCGCTTTTAGGATCGCGCCGTGTACTTCTCCGAGCCTTAATGTGGCGTCAGAGAACAGGACATCGCGCATGCGGTCATCGAGCATTATTCCTCCCGAAACATTTGGGACGGTACAAGTACAGTGATCTTAACCGTGCGGATGGAAGCCTAAGGGAAAAGAATTTCGAGACCCGAGTTCCGAGTTCGCGATAATACACTCGGGAAGTCGTGGCTATTACAGTTCAACATGCATCGATGTAGAAAACCAATTCCCCGTGTTTTCCGATGGAACTCCGCCATTGTTTGGACAAGCTCCGCATATTGTCGATCAAAACGATCAGGTCATTCCCGTTAACAGCTACCCCTTGTTCCCCCATACTGTCTTTGAAACTGGCCGCACTGAAGCGCTCGTCTGCTTCCATGTAGTCCAGAACCTTTCTGCCGTTTTCAAGCCAGACGACCTGTTTGTCCCCGTATTCGTGCTGGTCGCTCGCCGTACCCACCCTGGCGGCAAGGTCGTGGAGCAGCACAATCAACTTCTCCGGTTCGATGAAGCAGGACGAGTGTGCACTCCATATTTCTTTCACTGCCCGAAAGCTTTGGCTCATTGCCTGACCACCTTCCTTCTCTTGCGTTTGGGTAATTCGTAATCTGCCGAGTGGGTCCTCATCCGCTGCCATAGGGCCGGGTCGACAGCGAGTGAGGTTGTGCGCCCCGTTCGCAGATTCACGAACCCGCCGTGGTACGAGAGCCGCCCATATCGGAATAGCCGCGCCAGCATTGCCAGCGCCTGGTAGGCGAGTGTCTGGTTCACGAATGGCTCTTGCCGCGCCAACGCTTCCAACGCGCTGCACGGTGGAAGTCTGTCTTTTTTGTCGAGCATTGGGTTGATGAGCTCAGGGAAAAGTTCCGAAGCTGTCGGCAAGCGCGAGTCTCGCGCTTTGTTTCGCTGGTTTTCGGGCTGGCCCAACACGAACTGACCACTATCGGCATTGTTGCCCAGATCCAGCCAATAGTGGCAGTTCCAGTAGGTTTGCGTGCGCGTCATCGCGTTCCGGGCGGCACGAGAATCAACGCAGCCGATCAGGATGTCGGTCTCATGTCCCCAGTTCTCATCGACGAAGTGTGGCACTCCTTTCCAGCCAAGGCCCCAAAACAGATTGATCCGGGTGGCGAGTACTGTCGCCTTGTGCAGTCCGATCTCACTCTCACTGAAAGGTTGGCGGACGCAGTTGGTGCGGGAGATCCGGTCGCCGTCGACCAAGGTCACGTCCAGTCGATGCGGATGTCCTAAAGCGACGATGGCTTGGTGCAGATACGGCAATCCGGCCGCTATGGCGCTTCCCGTCCCACCACAACCGACTACGGTGATCAGAACGTTCTTTTGCAGCAGTGCGCCAGGAATCTTGTGCTCAGTCTTCGTGGCGGTTGTCGTTTCGATAGCTGTGGTCATCGTTCCTCACGAATTCCGCGAGTGTCTGCGGCAGCTTCACCAGGTATTTCTCTGGAAACGCTTTTTGTCCCGCTAGGGATTGCCACATCGCTAGGAAGCCGCCGCGAAACCGAACGTGTTTGCGAACGCCTGAGGCGTGCGTGAATTCGCTCTGGAAGAACGACTCCTCCCACAAGTCAACGGCAGTGACCGACTTCTCCTGCGGAATCTTCATGCTCCCAGTGCAACACACGCCGTTGTCGTAGCAGTTCCAGTACGGCGCCATGCAAAGTTGTGTTGCGGCCCTAGGCCGTTCGTTCTTAGCAAGAGCTCGAACCCACAAGTGAGATCCGCACGCCTTGAGCAGCAAGGGCGGGTGGGGATAGCGCTTGCCATTCATGCCCTCCAAGGCAAGGTCGTTGCCCCGGTCGCTGAAGAACATCGTCCGTTCGCAGGCTGGGGTCCACCACACGATCATTTCCGCCGTGCGCACCAGCACGCGCGCCGGCAAAATCTCGGCTGGAACCGACCTTCCAAGACCGGCCATCAGGTCGATCAGCATCTGCGGCGTCATCAACTGGCCTTCCGCCAGTCGCGCTACGTCGCCGTCATGGATCACTTCATGGAGAGTTACAAAAGGATGGCGATACGGGTAGCCGTCATAGCTGCTCTTCCCGTACACGAGCAGTGCCCGGCTCAACCGGAAGTCCTGACTTGATCCGATGTTCACGGAGATATTCATCGTAGAGATCCCTGACGAGTTCAACGATCTTGGCAGCGGAGGCCAACGACCGAAGCATCGCGCTGGCGTGATCGAAGACGCGTCGCATTTCTTCATCCAGCTCTTTCACCGGCCTGTTGAGGTGAATGGGAAGCGCCACATTCGGCTGGCAAGGGCCGTTTTCGCCCATGTGTTGCGCCTCTTCATCAAAGCAGGCGTTAATTGCATCACCCTCGTACCAGGTGATCAGACATCCGGGCCGGGAATAGTCAGCATCCGAGAGCCACGTGTCGATGCCTGGTACGTCCTTCTCACTGATCTGGCCGGGCCACGCATGCTCGTGCCCTTGGCCATGAGCATCCATCTCAAGCAGGTGGCGGATCAGCTCGCGGGCCACGCTTGTGTACACCCGGATCTCCTCAAGCAAGCTTCTGGCTCTCCTGTATTTGAGCGTCTTCGAGTGCCTCTTGATACAGACCGGGATTTCCATATCCACTTTGCGATAGGTCGATGCTTCCAGTTCCTCGTCGCTCAGATCCTCCATCCACATCTCGGCGTGCTCCTGGGCGTCGAGGTAGTCGTACACGCGCATCCATTTGTACAGGTTGGTGGTGAGGACCTCGTAGAAAGCGACCGGCAGAAGATTATGCTCGGCTTCAAGGCGTGCGAGTGTCGCGCCAATTGGAATGGAAGCGGCAGCCTCGTAGTCGCCGACCAGATACAGATGATCAGCCATTCCCTCTCTATCGGCTTCAACCTGATTTCGCTCTTGCTCCGTCAGCTCGAAGAGACTGTCCGTAATTCGCAGGTCGCCAACCCAGACTTTCTTAACATCAGCGGCGCGATTCTGAGAGCAAAACCTCCTAAAACCGCGTTCGACAAAGTCCACCGCGCTACCCGACCAGTCATTGGAGCGGCAAATTCCCAGCCGCAACAGGCTCATTCCCAAAACCGCAGCAGGCCCTTCATCCCACCTCGTGCAGTAGCGCCATCGAATTCCCTTGAGCCTGGGGAACGTAACGTCTAGCGGCAGTCCGATCACACGAGCGGTGGAATGACCACGCCGCTGGGCGGTAAGTATCGATCTCCGAGTTCGGCTCCGTCCTGAGCGTATTTGAGCGAGTCGAACGCCTTGCCTAGAATTTCCCCCACTTCGAATGCTTCTGGACATTGCTTCAATTGCTCCACGATGGGATCGTTCGTATTGGCGCGGCCATGCGTAGCTTCTGCCAACGCTCGCAGCACCCGCTTCGCATCTTCATCGATGGTTCGGCAGGCTGCGGCAGCTAGTATCCTGTGCTTCATGGAAATCGCCTCTTATGACGTTTGATTGACCGTGGAATTGTGGCCCTTGTGTAAGACAGTACGCCTCCATCCACGTTCGGCTGTCGATGGACTCACGAAGCTCGATGTCGGCAGTTACGTTCCCGAGTCTGTGATATTTGCGCTCTGGGCAGGCTGTTGGGTATGGGCTACAATTGCCGCAGAGGAACCGTATGATGACTGACCCAGCCTCCGCCATCAAACGTCAAGTTCACCAATTGGTTGATCTGCAAATCGAAACGCTGCGACAACCGTCGTGTTTGACTACTTCGGATCTGCTTGACTATCGCGTGCGTTCCGAGAAAATCGCCGGGTTGTACAAAGAGTTGGACCAGACACGAAGAACCAGCTTCAAGGGCCAATTGCGCAGAGCGTCTTAGCTGAAATGTCAAATCCAGTGTATGTGTCCAACGTTCGGATTGAACGGCGCTCGGGGCCGCTTCGAATAGCGCGCCTGCCCGGGGAATCGCAGCCGGTATTCTTCAGCGTCCATGGAGCCATTGCCGAGCATTATGGATTAGATCCAGCAAAACTACCCGAATCGCATGCGGCGACGCTTGATTATGTTGTGGCCGCCCTTGGTGGTTGAATGATCGGAACCTTCGGGGGCGCGCTGGATGCGCGCAAAATAGATGCGAGCAATGGCCGGTTGCGTGCCGAAGTGAGAGGGGAAATCGAATCCGATCAGGGGGTTCTAGTAATTCGCCGAGTTCACGTTCACTACTTACTTGATGGAGCCGAGCAGGCCAGGGAGACCGTGGAACGCGTCCATCGCGTATACGCGGACAAGTGTCCCGTTTACAAGACACTGCGGCCTGCTTTCGAAATTACCTCAGATTTTGAACTTACAAGGACAAGCGCGACGGAAGGTACGCGATGACTCTTCAACAAAAGCTGGATGACTTTAAAGCAAACTTCGAATCCGGCGGCCCTCCTTACAACGCTCCCAAGGCGGTGATCGAAATCTTTCATCGGGCTACGGAAGAGCTGCGCCAGTCCGGATTGGCCGAACGCGCTCTGAAGACCGGCGATCGGGCGCCGGCATTCGCCCTGAATAACCAGGACGGAAACTCGATCTCGTCTGCCGAACTCCTTGCAAAAGGCCCGCTGGTAATCACTTTCTTCCGTGGCCACTGGTGACCCTACTGCAACATGGAGCTGGAGGCTCTACAAGCAGCTTTGCCCGAAATACAGCGCCTGGGAGCCAGCCTAGTGGCAATTTCCCCGCAATTGGAGAGGTACGGACGTTCGATCCACCGTCGCCTCAGTCTGGGTTTCGATGTACTGACGGACCGTGGGTTGCAAGTCGCAGCACAATTTGGCCTCGTATTCACGCTTCCCGATTACCTGAAAACGGTTTATGTACAGTTCGGAAACAAGTTGGACGAGTTCCACGGCGAGAACGCTTTCCGCTTGCCGATGCCCGCACGATACGTCGTTGACCAACAAAGCCTGATTCGTAGCGCCAACGTGAGCCCGGATTACACTATACGTCCGGACCCAAGTGAAACCATCAGCACGCTGGAGGAACTCAGGAAGGCGCGCTGCATGGAGCTCGATTAGATCTTCGGAAACGACCGGAAGTGCTGCAGGACTGGCGCCAAGATTTGCTATCGATTTCATGCTTCTACCTGTGTGAAACGATGTAAACACCGGTCGGTGATGTTGTACATGCACCCACTGCTGTCCAAATTAGCCGGGATTGAGGAGCAGGAGTAAGGGAATTGGGGCATTTTCTGCTTCTCAGTGGTCGCTCCCAGGTTGAGGTTGCCATTCTGCTGTCCAAGTTGGGTTACCAGGAAAGCGGGATTTGCTCGGCGATGTGAGCGAGTTGGGGCGGGGGTTGAAAGGGTTGATCGATCCAGGAGAACAGATCGCGATAGACGAACAGTTGCTGGCGCAGCAGAGCGGCGAGATTGGACAGGCTCCAACCGAAGCGGGCACGCAGTTGCAGGTACTTGAGCAGGAGCATGGCAATCAGCGCGGTCCAGACCTGAATCTGCAGCGCATTGGCGCTGATGCCAACGAAAGTTTTGATGCGGAGGTTTTGTTTGAGCGCCTTGAAAAACAATTCGATCTGCCAGCGCTGACGGTAGATAGCGGCGACAGTGGAGGCGGCAAAGCGGCGATGATTGGTGAGAAACACCAGGGTGCGTTGCTGCGCGTCGTCCCAGACCTCGATGCGGCGCAGGAACAGATCGCGCTCGCCGCTGCGGGCCAACTTGTACAGAAAGATGATCTCATCGTGCTGGACGGGGCCGCGCTCAGGCACGGGGCGGCGTTCCACAACACCGTAATCGGCGTTGTCTTTCATGCGGGTGACGAAGTAGACATCGTCGGCGTCGAGCGCAGAGAACCAGGCATAGTCGGTATAGCCACGGTCGAAGACCACGATGGCGCCGGGATCGAAGCGCAGCGTGCGGGCCACGCGGCTCTCATGCACGCGGCCTTCGGTGACGAGGGCAAAACTGGGCAGCAGCCCTTGATGATCGAGCAGCAGATGCAGCTTCACAGCGCCCTTGGTGCGCCGGTACTGCGCCCAGTCGAAGACGCTGGCGCAGAGTTCGATCAGGGTGGCGTCCAGGCTCAGCAGTTTGTTCTTGAAGCGGAAACCATGCGGACCGGAAGCTTCGCGGCAGCGACCCAGCAGTTGATAGAACACGGCGCGGTACAACTGCCATGGCCGGTGCTCGTTGGCATAGGCCAAGGTGGAGCGCTTGGGCGCATCGGGCAATCCCAAGTGCCGCAACTTGCCTTCGCTGGCGGCCAGTCCGCCGCAAATCTCGCGCAAGGACTGCGCCCGCCCCAGGTGACAGAACAACATGGCCACGAACTGTCCCCAGCAACTGAACCCGCGAGCGTGGCGCTCGGCCCGGTGCTCGGAAACGGCCTGTTCAAACTCTGGCCGGGAAAACAACTGCAACATCTGGCTGAAAATGCTGGATACTCGTATCACGGCGGTGGTGGCCCTCCCTACGATTCACGTCTCGCAACGCAAACCGTAGCAGAGTTCTACCCCCGCCGCTCAAAACCTAATTTGGACAAGAGTGACATGCACCCAAACAGAAATGATCTCGGGATTCTGTCAGAGAGAAGCCTGGACGTCGATATTTCTTCAAGTCGCTGCAGACATCTCGAATGAAACTGCGTCCCATTATCGCTCAACTCGCCTGCATCCAGCTTCGCACGCAAAGCGAGAAGGGCTGCCGATACCTCACTTTCGAGAAGAGGACGTTCCTCAATATCAAGATACTTCGGCCGCAGAATCTCCCGGAGATACTCAGAACGCTGCTCTAAGGCCGTCTTCACGACATCGTCTGGGAGCAGCGCCCGTTTCATCTTACTCTCCAGTCTTTTTCCCGCGGCTTGGGCGGGATGCAGCATTTGGTCAACCGTGTTTCGGAGCCAGGCGACTAGTTCCTCCCGGCGAATCTTCTTTTCATTTGGCGCTTTCCGGAACTTTGCTGTTGCTGCATCCCACGCCTTTCGTACAAGCTTCGCGTATAACTCTTCTAGCTGATCAGACGCAACCAGATACCCAAGACTGTTGATAGCCCGATGGAGACGCTGAAGATTGCGATGCTTCTCGGAATCCAAGTCATGAGCTATCTGCCAGAATGTCTCTTGTACCCAGAAGGCGACATCGTGGTTGTTGGGAGAACGAACGCTTGCCAGTTTCTCACACAGCTTAGTCGCAAGCTGTCGAAGTTCATCCGCAGCTTTGATTCGTGCCTCGCAGTTTCGGACAAGGCTCAATGGCTCAAGATCTTTGTTTATTGGCCGTGCAGTTACGATTCGAAAACAACACGCTTCCTGGCAGCGGTCATTCGCGAGCGACTTCTCCACAATGCACTTGCCAACACCTTTACTGTCACGGGTGGGTTCGGCTTCCGTGAGTTTTGCAATTGACCACAACTGTTCAAGCTCACTTCCCTTGACTTGAATAAACTCGACTTGCAGTCCACAACCTGATTGCATTTCCAAAAGCAACATCACGTCATCGTGAGTTTCGCACCAGATTTCCTTAATTGTGGAATCGACCAAAGCGTCGATGCACAGACCTGCCACGATGTGATCTTGGAAACCCAGACCCCGGCGTGCAACTTCTCCACCTTGTTCCAACGGTTCCAGATCAAATATTGATTGCGGACGCGGCAATGTTTCTGGTGCTTGATCAGACATAGCTAAGTTGTCCGTTTCCAACACCTTCTAGGTTTCGGCGACACTGTACCATACTTCCTCGTTGGCTATTGACGAATTCGCGGAATAATGCCACAGTGGTAGCTGAGTACTAGCAATGATGCGCAAACCCCATACCGATTGCTTCCCGACACCGGCCACGTTTACGTGGCAAGGAGCGGGGGAAGGTACGTTCATGTAACGGGGGCGATCCATAGCGCGTAGTTTTTCTGAGCCTCCGATACAAATCGGGGGCTTTTGGTTTTTATGGCGCATTTTAGGGTTGCGCAGATAGGAGGCGGCGTCGTCTAACGGCCAGGATGCGGCCCTTTCAAGGCTGAGATGGGAGTTCGATTCTCCTCGCTGCTACCAAACCTATGAGTACACAAACGATTGAACTCGAAGGCTTTGAGATCGAGCTTGCATCGGACCTTTACTGCGGTCACGGCGGGGATCATCGGGAATTGGTTGATCGTGCGCGTACGGATCGGAGGAGACTTGGCCACAACGTCGATGAATCGGCCGTTTTGTGTGTACGGTGCATGAAAGCAATACCGCTGAAAGCGTGATGCCGGGTCGTCTAGTGGCAGGACCCTGGACTTTGAATCCGGGTACGGGCGTTCGAATCGCTCCCCGGCAGCCAGTTCTTTGACAATCGAAATTCCCTCCTCGTCCAATGGCAGGACGCTGCGCTCTGAACGCGGAAATCGTGGTTCAAGTCCACGGGAGGGAGCCGGAGCTATGGTCTATCGGCAGGATGGCTGACTGTCTATCAGCAGGGACGGGTTCAATTCCCGTTAGCTCCGCCAAAAGTTTGCGGGAGATTCGTCCAGCGGCTAGGACACTGGCCTCCAGATCCAGTTACGAGGGTTCGAGTCCTTCATCTCCCGCCAGAGCGAGCATGGTATCGCGGCTGGTGCCTCGGGCCTCCAACCCGATGACGCGAGTTCAACTCTCGCTGCTCGCTCCAAGCGGAAGTCGTCTAGTGGCCAAGACGCGACGTTGCCAACGTCGAGAGCGCGGGTTCGAGTCCCGCCTTCCGCTCCAAGTTAGTAAGCATGTTCGAGGCGGTGTAGCCAAGACAGCAAGGCATCTGCCTGCAAAGCAGACAAGCGGGAGTGCAATTCTCCCCACCGCCTCCAGGTTGGCGTAAAGAAGTTTGTGCTGGTGTAGCTCAGTGGGAAGAGCTCGGGCCTCGTAAGTCCGTGATCGGCGTTCGAATCGCCGCGCCAGCTCCGCTGGTATAGCTCAACGGGAAGAGCAGGCGCACGGTAAGCGCCCGACCGCAGTTCGAGGCTGCGTGCCAGCTCCACAAGTTTGCTGCTGTGGCCGACATACAAAGGCACCTGCCTTGTAAGCAGGTCGATGCTGGTGGGAATCCAGCCAGCAGCTCCAAATTCGATGGCGGGATTGGCCGAATGGCTTAGGCGCTGGATTGTGGCTCCAGTTACGAGAGTTCGATTCTCTCATCTCGCCCCAACTGGGCGGTTCGTATAAGGGGATTACCCACGGCCTGCAACCGTGAAATGCGAGTTCGAGTCTCGCACCGTCCACCAAAGTTTGGCTCGGGAACTCGACGGCAGAGTGCTGGTCTGAAAAGCCAGTGGATACGGTTCAATTCCGTGCCGAGCCACCAGATCGGGGAGTGTCCTCACTTGGTTGAAGGCGCTGGGAATAGGCTGATCGATGGCGAGTTGGAAGGATGCAGAGGGGAACTGAAATGCTAGACCCTGAAAGTGAACAAATCCGAGAAGTGTACGCACGGTTCGGTTTGGCAATTTATAGCGCCCAGTGCTTGGAACGGGAACTGGCAATGCTTCTCGCGGCCTCCGGAACTCCAGAGTACTTCACTGCATGGGACTACGATGACCGCCTAGCCGGCAATTTTGATTCTACGGTTGGTGCGCTCGTATCAATGTTCGCCGGAATCGCCGGTCCTTCGGACAAACCATTGCTAGCGGAACTTGAAAAGGCAGTTAAGCCTCAGCGATCACCCAAAACCGGCCAGTGATTATCACCTGAAAACCGGCCAACGAGAGTAGCGTCCGGGACATTGAATCCCGCGGAGGCTTGTAGGCTCCGTGGGCATGGCCAATGTCTTGAACGAAGAGAAGAAACAACAAGTCTTAGCTCTGGGACGGCTGGGCTGGTCGCTGCGGCGCATCCAGCAAGCGACCCATGTCCGTCGGGAAACCGCCAGCGCTTATCTGAAAGCGGCCGGGATTGCAGTGCGTCTGCCCAGTGGTTGGGGGCGGGGCGAACCAAAACCGGCCAAGGAAGTGATCACCGACTCCGGTGCGGCAAAATCGGCCATTCCGGTGATTCCCGATCCCCTCGACCCTAACTGCAACCCCAACCCCAAAAACCTTTCTAATAAGGGAAAAGCAAGAGCAACTTCAAAACCGGCCAACGAGAACGAGGTGATCACCGACTCTGCCGCGGTCCCCGGCGCCAGTGCCTGCGAGCCATACCGGGAAGCCATCGACTTGGGGATCAGCCGCGGCCGCAATGCCATGGCGATCTGGCAGGATTTGGTTTCCGAGTACGGATTCGCCACCAGCTACCAAAGCGTGCAACGCTTCGTGCGGAAGCGGCGCGGAACGCAAACCCCCGAAGCCCGCGTCGTGATTGTCACCGCGTCCGGCCAGGAGGCGCAAGTCGATTACGGCACCGGCCCCATGGTGCGCGATCCCGAGAGCCGCAAGTATCGGCGCACCCGGCTGTTCGTGATGACGCTGGGCTGCAGCCGCAAGTCGGTTCGTCTGCTAACCTTCCGCTCCAGTTCGCGCATCTGGGCCGAACTGCACGAACGCGCCTTTCGCCGGCTGGGCGGAGCCACCCGCATCGTCGTGCTCGACAATCTGCGCGAGGGCGTGCTTGTCCCCGACATTTACGATCCCGCTCTCAATCCTCTCTATCGCGACGTGCTCGCGCACTACGGCGCAGTCGCCATGCCGTGCCGGATCCAAGATCCGGATCGCAAAGGCAAAGTCGAATCCGGCGTCGGTCATGCGCAGAAGACACCGCTGAAAGGCTTGCGCTTCGAGACTCTGGAAGAAGCCCAAGCCTACCTCGATCACTGGGAACAACGCTGGGCCGACACGCGCATCCACGGCACCACCAAACGGCAGGTCGCCGCCATGTTTGCGGAAGAGAAACCCACGTTGCTGCCACTGCCGCTGGAACCCTTTCGTTACTACCAGTACGGTGAGCGCATCGTGCATCTGGATGGTTGCGTCGAGGTCGAGGCCGCCTACTACGGCGCACCGCCAGGCTGGATCGGGCGCGTGCTGCGCGTGCAATGGGATGAGCTGTACGTTCGTCTGCTCGATCCTAAAACCGGGCAACTGCTGCGCGAACACGTGCGCCAGAAGCGCGGTTGGTATCGCATTAAAGAAGATGACCACCCCAAGCGAACACCACTGCGTACCTCCCAACTGCTGTGGCGAGCCGGTCGTGCTGGGTCGCACATCGGTGCGCTCTGCGATGCCATCCACCACCAGCAAGGCGAGGTCGGTGTGCGCCGCATTCTCGGCGTTCTCTCCCTAGCCAAGAAGTACGGCACCGCGGCGGTCGATGAAGCCTGCGCCGCTGCGCTCGACATGGGAGTGCAGGAATACCGCTTCGTGCGTCGCTATCTGGAACGCTGCCCACAAGCCCCGCTGAGTTTGCAGCAAGTCGATCCTCTGATCCGCGAGCTGGTGCAATACCGCGACTTCATCAACTACAGAACTAAGGAGATAGAAGAATGAATCTGATCGAACTCGATCGTGCGCTCAAACAACTTCGCCTGGGCGGAATGGCCGCCGTGCTGGAGACCCGCCTGCGCCAGGCCCAGGCCGAACCGCTCGCCCCCATCGACCTGCTGTCGTGCCTGGTCTCCGACGAACTCGCCTTGCGTGGAGAACGCCTGCTGGAGCGGCGGAAAAAGCAAGCTCAGTTCCGCGACTCCCAGAAGACTCTCGACAACTTCGACTTCGCTTTCAACAAGAAGATGAATCGCGGCCTGGTCTTCGATCTCTCCACCGGCACCTTCATCTCGCGCCACGAAGATGCCCTGTTTCTCGGCCCACCCGGCACCGGCAAGAGTCACCTCGCACAAGCCATCGGCCAAGCCGCCATCCAACAGGGATACCGCGTGCTCTATCGCGAGACCCACGCCTTGCTCGATGATCTCGCCGAAGCCACGCTCGACGGCACCCGCAAAGAGCACATGGAGTTCTTGGTGACCGTACCCTTGCTGATCATCGACGATCTCGGCATGCGCAAGCTGCCGCTCACCGCCGCTGAAGAACTGCTGGAAATCATCATGCGCCGCTACGAGCGCGCCAGCACCATGCTGACCTCGAATCGCCCGGTGGAAGACTGGGGCAAACTGTTGGGCGATGCGGCCGCCGTGAGCGCCATGCTCGACCGCTTACTGCATCACGGCCACGTGCTCAAGTGTGGCCCGCGGAGCTGGCGCACCAAAACCGACTTGCCACCACAGGAGGCGGCAGGGTAGAACATTCTCAGTCCCGAACGGCCAATCCCGTTGGCCGGTTTTGAAGTGATAACCGTTGGCCGCTTTTGAAGTGATCACTGAGGCGACGGGAAAGCTCTCGCATAATCGAATAAGGCAGGCGCACCGCTGGAGACAACCAAGGTCTTTAGAAATCTACGACGCGTGTCTGCCATGATGCGAAGTCCTCCGTGTAATGGGAAACCGTCTGCCCCACAGGATGTTACGGGTAGACTTGGCTGAGGGTCAATGTAAGCCGACTCGTGAGTTAGTCGCCTTCCGAAGGAATAAAGACGCAACGGCACATATCACAACGCGTTCCGGATGAGCCTTACCGCTGCGTCAGGATCGTCCACTTCCACGACCAACTCGTTGTACCGCTCGTCATGCAGGTCAATCACGATGGTCTTCTCCGGGTGGTGTACATCCCAGAAGACCCGCTTGCCGTCCTGATAGAAGATTCCCGCCGTGATAACTCCGGGCACATTGGTTCCACGGATGGCTCTACATGCGATCTTTGAGCGCAGTCGAAATCTCTTGAGCAAGATTGGATTCGAGCCGCTCTGAGCCATCGTAACCATCATGGATGAATCGAACGCGTCCGCTGGCGTCCAGCAATACCAGAGTGGGATACCCATTTACTCCCAGTTGGACTGCGCTTGCATTTTCTGTGAATGCGACCGGGAGTTTTAATCGCATCTTCTTAGCGAAGGCTTGCGCTATTTCCTCTGTGTCTCCTCCGGCGTGTGCGTCAACCGCCCAGAAAAGTACATCTCCACTGCTCCTGTAGGAGGCATAAACCTTTTCGATTCTTGGCAATTCCTGCCAGCAGGGTTCACACCATGTGGCCCAAAACGCTAGGACGACAACCTTGCCTTTCAGTGCGGAAGAACTGACGACTTTACCATCTTCGGTGGTCAGGGAGAATTCGGGCGCAGGCGTGTCCACGTGCTTGCCTGAAAGCATTCCCATTAGCGGAGGCAACACAAACATCGAAGCGGAGACAATGAGAGCGAGCGCAGAGAGCAAGAAATTGACGCCTGTTACTCGCCTGCCCCGTGCCCAATTCCGTCGAGCTTGGACTCCGCATAGGGTCATAAGCGTCGAGATCGCAAAGAATATAGCGAGCACTAGGTTCGCTCCGAAGGCGATGCCGAAAAAGGAAAGAATTAGAACTGGAACAGCCATTCCAGAAATGATTAAGACACCCTTCATCCAAGGCTCTTGCGGTGCGCTCTTACCACGGAGGAGTCCCAATCCAGCGCAGAGTGAGCCGCCGACGATGAAGAACCAGCGAAGATCGAACTTGATGTTGGTCCCGAAGACGAGAACCATGAACAGGACTAAACCCACAAAGCCTGTGAGCACATCGAGCAGCCCGGATTTCAAGGGAGATGAAATTGTCATGGATTTCTCCAGCACAATGGGATTGCGTGGATACGAGCATTCTGTGGAACAGATACGAACGCACGGTACTGTTGGTTCCGTCATTCCGGCGACCGATTCGGTGCGGCAACAGTAAGGGAAGTTCAGTGATGGGATGCGCCCTGAAGGTCGTTATCACTCGTCAATTCTGAGCGGCATCGACCGTGACCCCAAGCTGCTCCAGCGCCTCGGCAAGTTGTCGATAGATCGGCGCAGGATTGGACGCCTCAGGCGGCATGTGTCCGGCATGTCGGGCGGCTCTCGCCAGCCGAGTAAGGACGGCGGGAATCGCCTCCTCAGGGATGCCGGAAACCTTCGCCCCTCGGTAGTTGCTCAGAATTGACTGCACCGCTTTCGGCAGTCGCTTGGCATCCACGGCTCCATCCGAGAGCAGATAGGGGAGTTTCCATGTATGGGGCTTTGAATGGTCACCGACAAAAGCAAAGCACGTTGCCGGAAGATGATACTTCGGATGAAGCAGGCATTCGGTGCCATTTCCTGTACCCGCGTCCGGTGAGAGTTGGACAGGTTCTTCAGGCAAGATTCGAAGCTCGGCTGCCCCGTTGGACTCCCGCTCCCGCCAGATTCCCTGCACGCTCAACCACCACAGGTCGAGTGGCGGCTCGCTTGCGGACAAGGAGACAAACACTCGGTCTCGCAGCCCGCCATCGGCAATATTCGCTGCATAAAGCATGATGCCGTCGCTGACCGCAACGGCTGTGATCTTTTGTTCATCCGCGTAACGCATCGCCTGAGCAAGTGCGCTTTCGACTGCACGGCGGCTCCAAGCCAGTGAGCCGGGTCGTTTCACTTCGACGACAAGCCGCTTGATTCCATGGTCGGTTAGCACAACATCCGCGTGCTCGACCTGATTGTTGAAATCGGACAGCGGCCAATCCAGCACCGCCGTGAACAAATCCTCCAGTATGTTCTCAGCAACCTTTTCACATGCCTCACCGAGCCTGCGCTGTTGTTCGAGGCGCTCGTCTCTCTTACTCAGGAAGTCCTGCCAAGCCACCTGAATACGCCCAGTACAGTGGCGATGGGATGCGAGGTTCGCAAGATGCTGAAGTTCGTGGTCAACAGTTGCCACGGTGCGCCTCCCCTACGCCGCTGCTGAAATAGTAAGCAGGAAAACGGTTGCTGTGAAGCCGAAAAGTCCGGCTTGGCTGTCCAAAGTCACATCGGATCGGTCTCGCCTAAGCCGAGGGGCGCGGTCTAAAGCGATCTTGGGTTCGACCGTGCGTCCCTCCGCGTGTCGAACGCTCCACGAGTCGGCGGTCTGGCGTATCATCAGTGACCATGATCAGACCCATCACTCTGCTGGGTACGAAACGTAGACGCGGCAATCCCAACTGGGGTCAGCCGCCGCAACGTTTCCCTGTTGTTCCGACCGAGTTCGAAATACTGGTCAAACGGCTAGGACTCACCAAGCTGGAGTACGTTTCATCGGCTGAGCTAAAGAGCTGGTGTCAGCACAACCGGAATCGGGTCTACGTTCCTGAGTGGCTACTTGACGCGTGGGGTATACAGGTCGAAGCGATCTTTAGCGGTGTGGCTTAACCCCGGCGTCAGAGGCAACGCGCTTCCAGTTCAGGTCGGTCGAACAGCGACCGCTACATCGAACTTCGAATAATACTTCTTCACGTCGCTCGCGCCGTACTTCTCACGAAACTTCTCAACCACGGATTTCACAGCTTTGGCTTCGGTGATAGAAACGGCTCTGAATTCAGCCTCCGCGCCTCGCGCATCAATCCGAATCGCCGGGTTCTTGAGCACGTTCTTGTACCACTGCGTGTCCGATCCTTTCACGGGCAAGAGATAGAGCATCTCGCCTTCCAGCGCGAACCAGACGGGGATCGCGATCTTCCTGCCGATCACGCTCAGCTTGATCTGGCGGTAGCGGGCGAGGCGTTCTTTGAAGTCGTCACTCTTTCTTGGCATCCCTTCCTTCTGCCTCATCGTAGCCAACCAACACCGATGCCGTATCCTATATCACCACAGCCAAGGGAGGCAGAGAATGCGAAAAGTTCTTGGTCTAGCACTGGTAGCTATTGCCGTCTTGACAGCGCAATTATCCGCGCAAAGTGCTTCGAAAGCTGCACAGCCTGCTCCGCTGGTTTTGACAGGTGCCATCCCTCTTGAAAACGTCCGTGGACGCATTGACCACTTCGGCTTCGATCCGAAGAACAGGCTTTTCGTCTCTGCCCTCGGCAACAATACTGAGGAGGTCATCGATCTCAGCGCCCAACGGGTGGTTCACACCATCTCCGGAGTTCCCGTGCCTCAAGGCGTCGTGTATTCGCCTGAGACAAACAAGCTGTTCGTTGCGAGTACCAAAGGCAAGCTCTACATCTACGACGGAACCACCTTTGACCTGATAACCACGATTGATTTCCACGGAGATGCCGACAACCTTCGGTACGACCCGGCAGAAAAGCGTGTGTATGTGGGCTATGGAGATGATGAGACTGCGGCAATCGGCATGGTTGACGCAACCACAAACAAGCGTCTGGACGAAGAGTTCAAGACTGGGGCACACCCGGAGTCTTTCCAACTCGAAACGTCAGGCTCGAACATTTATGTGAATCTCCCTGACCTCAAGCAGATTGCGGTAATCAACCGGAAGAGCCATGCAATTTCGCGATGGCCGCTTTCTCTGGGTGCAAACTTCCCGATGGCGCTGGATGAGTCGGACGACAGACTGTTCATTGCCAGCCGCGCACCCTCCAGAATGGCGGTATTCAACACGAAATCGGGGCAACTCGTTACGGCGCTTCCTTGTGCGCAGGATGCGGACGATCTCTATTACGACTCCGCACGCAGGCGGATATACGTGACAGGTGGGGAGGGCTACATCAGTGTCTTCCAGCAGAAGGATGCCGACCACTACTCGCTTCTCGCAAAGGTGCCGTCATCCTTGGGCGCACGCACGTCTGGATATTTTGGAAAGGTGGGAAAGAAGGGCTTTGACCGCTTGTACGTCGCGGTTCCTGCTCGCGGCAATCACGGTGCTGAGATTCGGATATATACGGTGCAGGATTGATCGGAAGGGCGTACTGAGGACAAAGGGAAGGGCGGTCTTGACTGCTGGTTCGAACCTTTACTGGCTGACCACCGCTCGCCAAGGCAAAACAGGGGGCGAAAGTCCGCGAAAAATGAGGGCGCTGGCGCACCCCTTTCGAACCACCGATGAAAAGAGGGGCTTAGGCTCTAGAACAGCCGCACGGCTTTCTCCGGGCGGCCTCTCGGAGAGCAGACTGCAATCATTCTTGTGCTCACCAAGTAAACGGAATCACGCGGCTTCGCTATGCTGCCAAGCGGTTCTGAACGCACGCAAGGCATAGAGTGCGTCTTCCAAGGCTTCCTTTTCTTCCGGTATTCCGTTTCCGTAAAAGATTTCGCGTCCACGCACTCTCACGGCTTCTTCAGCTTCCGAGACTCGCTGTGGGAGAAGCATCTTGTTGGTTTCCAGAATAGCGGCACTGTACAAGGTCTTCCAGCGATTCAGGCATGGGGGGAATGCCGTGGTCATGACTAGACTCCATCCGAGAAGATTTTGAGGGCTTGCCTGCTGCTTTGGTAGGTAGAGGTCTTCTACTTTCACCATAGTCCAATCACGGCAGAAGTCAAGCCGGAAAGGCAGTCCCCTCGCGCATACAATGACGGCATGAAAGACCTGAAAAATCGAGTTGCGCTTGTGACTGGCGGCAGTCGAGGAATTGGAGCCGCAGTCGCCGTGGAATTAGCTAGGGCTGGTGCCGATGTCGGCGTCAACTTCCGTGAGCGGGCGGACGCCGCGAATGCGGTCTGCGGCGAAATCAAAAAGTTCGGGAAGAAGGCAATCGCGGTTCAGGCCGACGTGTCAGTTGCCGCCCACGTGAGACGCATGGTCGCAGATGTTGAAGCGCAACTCGGCGGCATCGACATCCTCGTGAACAACGCTGCTATCGCCCACCCGTGCAAACTGGAGGAGATCACCGAGGCGGAATGGGACGAGGTACTCACGGTCAATCTGAAGTCGGTTTTTTTGGTGACTCAGGCAGTGATCGGCGGGATGCGGCAAAGAAAATGGGGGCGCATCATCAATTTGTCCTCGGTTGCCGCCCAGACGGGCGGGGCTGTTGGAGCGCACTACGCCGCGTCCAAGGCCGGGATCATAGGGCTGACCCACTCCTGCGCCTCGGCGTTCATACGAGAGGGGATCACCGTCCACGCCATTGCTCCCGCGTTGATCGAGACGGACATGGTGACCAGCAACCCGAATGCAAGTCCCGACCTGATTCCTATGGGGCACTTCGGGTCGGTGGACGATGTAGCTTCGGTAGCCGTCATGCTGGCGACGAACGGCTACATGACCGGGCAGACGATTTCAGTGAATGGCGGCTGGTATATGAGCTAAGGAAAGGAAAATCGCTAAAGAAAAACCACCACTGGAGAGGCTATTCGGCTGGGAAAAGTTCATCGAACAAACGATTGAGTAGCTGATCGTATGCGAGTGAGCCGTGCTCTTGCAGGTAGCGGCGTTCCGCAGAACGAACTGGATTATCGTCTGCATGTGCTGCCAGCAGAACACTCGCCTTCCTCTGTTGCGTAGAGCCTGCTACGCGGTTCTTGACCTGCTCGGACACCAGCACGCCTCTTCTCACACGGTCGCGTGCGCTACGCAGATTTTGGAACCGATCAAGGTCGTAAATGACTCGGATCGCCTCAATCGCCCGGCAGTCGTCCGCGACTTTCCCATCTGTTCCTACCGCATAGATGTTCGGCATCGTCCAGATCGTCTGGTTATCCCGAGCCCACAGAAGTAGAGCGACCGTGCGCTCTGCGTCACGCATGTTATGAATCTCGGCGGCAGTGACGAAAGTCTCCTCCGGCGCTCCAATCTCGCGAACGTACTGGTTCCACACATCGACAATGCGCTGCTCAGGGATGCGGTTGGCAGGGCTGCGAGCAGATTGGTGTTCGGCTTTGGCGACTCGCTGGTTGATGCCGCTGGCGAGCCACGCAGACGGCATTTCCTTGGAGAACAGAGCCGCGATCTCTTCAACGATAGCTTTGGCATCCGCCTCCGACTGAACTTGCGCGGCAAGATCGTTGATCCGGATAGCGGCCTGTCTGTGCCGCTCATATTCTTCATGAGCACGCTGCTGCATATTCGTCGCGGAATCAGCCGAGCCGCCGTTCTGCTGACCCGCAAGAAGTAGTGCCAAGGCTAGGAAAAGCACCATCGTGGAAAATCCCGAAGCGTTTTCAAACCAGACGGTCAATAATAAGCCGAAAGGCCGTTGGCGATCAGCAACATCCGCAGGGCTTGCCCCGCATAGCTTCCCGCCCTTCCCAAACCACGAGCGGAACAATCGCTAACGCCGCAATCGAGTCCGCCCACGCCACGCGCCAAACAGCATTCACAACCAATCCCACCAAGGCGATTAGGGAAAGGTATCCGCACAGTGCCGACTCCGCTGCGTCCGCTCTGAGTGCTGCACTGCCAGTCTGGGCTGACAATCGCCGTTTCTCTCTCGCGAGCAACGGCATGAACGCGGCTGCGGCTATCAGAACCGCGATCCCCAGAAGCGTGGGCTTGGGTTCGCTGTATCCGAGCAGTGCCATAACCGAGGCGAGCACGACACATGCAGCGAGGGCGAACAGCAGTCCTCCCGCGATCCGGGCTGCTCTGCGCTCGGCGTGTTCTTGCGCAGCACTGGCGCGGAATCGCCAAAGCACAACGACCGCTGACATGAGTTCAACGGCACTGTCTCCACCGAACGCAAGCAGTGCAGGACTCCGTGCCCGCCATGCGGCAAAGAGTGATACCGCAGCCTCGACACTCATCCAAGCGATTGTGATTACCTGAACTCGCTGGATGCGCCGGACAGTGGCTTGAGTTGTGATCTGCGGCATGCTAATTCTCTGCCGAGTTCTCCATTGTATGTGCCGAGGCTACAAGTACCTCGGAAGTGATGCCCCAGCTTGTCACCTTGTTCTGGTGGTTAGGTTTCCACGCCCCGGACGGAAGATAATCCGAGAGTTCGACAGGATGGCAGCCGCCCACGATGCCCGGACTGAACCGCCAAAAGCGTTGCCAGCCCCAACAGACGGCACGCGAAAGGGGAGACGCGCCGAACGTCATGCTTACCAGACAAAGCTTGCCTCCGGGCACGAGCACGCGGTGAGCCTCGGACAAGAGTTGATGGATGAAGTCGGGAGTCAAAAGATCGAACACGTAGGTGGAAATAAAGCGGTCAAAGCTTCGATCAGGCTCAGGTATGCGAGGGGAACCGTCACTTTGATAGACACGTGCCCGATCTGACCACGATTTCAGACGCTCCTGCGCGAGCGAAACCATCGTGCTGCTGATGTCCAGCCCAAGGTAGCGAGCATCCGCTGGCAACTTGTGCTGTAACAGGCGAGCAGCTAATGCCCCCGTGCCGCACCCGAACTCGAACACGGATTGTGCCGAACCGAAGGCGACATGCGCGATCATTTCATTGATCGCGGGATTCTCGTAGAAACCTTGCCAGTCTTGCGCTGAGCCGAGGCGGTCATAGAAACGCTTGGCCTGTTCGGGCGAGAGGTAACGATCCGTTGGCTCGCGCACGCTCACATGCGAATCTTAGCCCATCCGCTTTCAGCAAGCTCTCCGTTACTAGACGCCGGGCTTAGCAAACTGATTGTAGAGCCAAGCAAAGACAGCGCCAGCGATGAGACCATCCACCGCCCCGTAGAGAGTCCCGACGATGACCTCCGCGATGCTGCGAGTCGCATGGTAGCCGAAGTAGACCGACGCCATTGTCTGGAGAAATTGCTGACCATAGCCGTTCCAGATCAAGTTCGCCAGACCCATGCCCAGCATCGCCAATCCCCACAGGATTGCGGATGCCACGGCGAGAGCTTTCACGTTGATTTTCATGGCTTGATCCTTTCCCTAATCTTTAAGACTCGAAAGCCACGTCCGAACGGTTGGCTATCGAGGTTGTGGGCATCTAAACGTCCTTCAGTTGCTCCTCGGTCATCCCAAAATAATGCCCCAGTTCATGTATGAGAGTTTGGCGGATTTGATGTCGGACTTCAGCCTCATTCGAGCAGACCGCCTCAATGTTTTTCTGGTAAAGCACGATGTGGGCAGGACCGACTGAGAAGTCAAAGACGCTCTTCTGGGTAGCGGGCACGCCGTGAAAGATGCCTAGAAGCAAACGCCTTTGCTGTCCGAGACGCGGGGATGGTTGGTTCGCCGGAAAATCTTCAACAAGGATCGCGACGTTCTGGATGCGGCTGCGGAACTCTTCCGGCAGCGAATCCAATGTTTCTTCAGCAACGTTGATGAAGTCTTCGCGCTTCATCCTCCACCCACGGAAACAGTGGCACGCTCACTCCGAGTAGCCGTCGTCGGTTTCGTCGCCATGATCGTCATCTTCTTTGCCGTCGTTCTCGTCTTCCTCTTCGTCTTCTTCCTCGTCTGGCTCTTCCCGAAAGAGGACATCGGCAGCTACCGACCCATCAGGAGGGTCTGAGTCAGGGCATTCTGGAATTGGTCTGCGCATGCTCAATGGTACGCCTCGTACGCGTGCCCTTCAGCAACTACAGCGTGCAATAATCCCTCGATGGCTTCGATACTGCAAATTCCGACGCGGCATACCATGAGGTAAGTAGAGGGAGGTCAAGATGGCGCAGTCTGAATGCATAAGAATTCGGATGAAAGATGGAATGACGGACAAGTTCGTCGAATGGGCGAAGCAGGTGCCGAAGAGAATGGATGAAGTGAAAGCCTCCATGGCGGAACAGGGCGTTCTCGAACAACACATTTTCCTTGAACGGTCTTCGGATGGCGACTTTATTGTGTTTTATTGGAAAGTGGAAGACCCGGCTAAAGCTAGCGCCACGTTTCGGCAATCCAAGAGAAAGATAGATTTGGAAATGATCGAAATGATCGAAACGACTTGGGATCGTTCGCAGGTGTACAGACTTGAACTTGTCATAGACCTTTGATCGAAATTTCGCTTGGGTGGTGTAACCGGAATGCGGCTCCGCCACTTTATTGCAGGGAAACATGAATCATCGGGTTGATGGCTGACCCTTGCGGGAGTGAGCATGTGACAAATCCCCAACTGACAACTACGCTTGATGCCGCCACGATTCGACCAGCCAGCGACTCTGAAATCGATTGGTGCGCGGAACTGATGGCAAGCAACGACCCGTGGCTCACGTACCAGTGCTCAGTTCAGTGGAGCATGAATGTCCTCAGATGGCCGGGAAGCTCTCTGTTTGTCGCAGATACGGGGAAGCCTGTCGGTCTCATGTTGCTTCATCCCAAGGGATTTCTGGGTTCGCCCTACATCGCCGCTATTGTCGTAGTCGAGGACTTTCGGGGTCGCAGAATCGGCAGCAGGATGTTGGCTTTTGCCGAGGGAGTCTTCACGGGAAGCCGCCATGCGTATCTTTGCGTCTCGTCATTCAATCCCAGAGCACTCGCGCTTTACGAGCGGCACGGATATGTGAAGGTTGGAGAACTGCCTGACTTCATTGCTGAGGGGTACGCTGAATTTCTTTTGTGCAAGCGATTGAGCTAAGGCATTCTGATAGTCGTTCAATTGAAGCAATTCACGGTAACCATGGCGAAGACTGCCGTAGATGTCGCGTTAGCGTTTGTTGACCGCATCAACTGCCATGACGTGGGCGGGCTGGTTGCGCTGATGACAGAAGACCACTGCTTTGTCGATGGTCTTGGGCAAGTCGTGCATGGCCGGGAAAAAATGGAGAAGGGCTGGCTCGGTTACTTTGCTTGGTTCCCCGATTATTCCATCAAAGTGGACGAATCTTTCTCTAACGGGAATGTGGTCGCATTGTTCGGGACTGCTCAGGGCACCTACTCCGTGCATGGGCACATGCCTGCGGAAAATCATTGGGAAATTCCAGCGGCATGGAAGACCGTGGTTCACGGTGGGCGCGTCTCTGAGTGGCGCGTCTATGCTGATAACGAGCCTGTCTGGAAAATTATGGGAGTGAAGCGGTAGACGAGTCGCAGGACGCACTGGCTGCTGATCCGCCGATAGCCACCAAGTGCGAGGTTCGGAGGAGGATTCATGGCTGAAATTCGAATACTCCGTTTTCAAGAGAGGCGAATCAATGATAGCTCGAATCTGGCATGGGAAGACCAAGGCAAGCGATGCAGCAGCGTATCTCGAATACCTCTTCAAGTCCGGCATTCCCGCTTACCGAGCGACGAGCGGTAACAAAGGGGCGTGGGTTCTTCGCCGGATCGACAATGACGTAGCACACTTCATCACGCTTTCCTTTTGGGAGTCGCGGGAAGCAATTGCCGCGTTTGCGGGTGCCGACATTGAGGTTGCCAAGTACTATCCGGAGGACGAAAAGTACCTGCTCGAATTTGAACCAGCGGTGACGCACTACGAGTTGTTCCAGTGAGTGATGCGATCACCTGAAGCCCAGAGATTTGACCCGTTGCCGGTTCGTACCGGATGATTACGACACTTGGACGTTAACCAAACCATCGCCGAAATCGAGCACCTTGAGCGCATCTTCGCAAAGCCGGACACCCGACCGCTGAGTCCGAGCGATCTCTTGGCTGCGAATCGAGGACACGATGAGAAGCTCGCTAATAGCCCGTGGTTTCGGCTCTGGCAGCGATATGGCGTTTGTTGCCGAGGCGAGTCCCCTGCAATCCTGTTAGGGGAAATTGAGAGCTAACGTCCGCAGACTGGTTCTATCCTAGTCACCGCTCAATAACTGACTTTCGGGAATCCGGTAAAGTAACCCTTTCTTGTAGTCCGTAATCCAGACTGAAGAGAAACCAAAGCGCAGAGAGTCCCCTCCCTTGCCAATCCACTGCTTCAGGACTCTATTCGTGGTCGCCTCAACGCGGGTGAGGGGGACGTCAAACACGCTGAGCCAAATAGAACCCGCACCATAATCGATGTCCCCACCCGTTCCGGGGATTCCTGCCTGAATGCTGGCGAGAACCTTCCTGCTTTTCTCATCCACACGTGTGACGGAGCCATCACCTTGGTTCAGTGTCCAGATGGAACCGCCTCCTGCGGTTAGAAACCGAGGTTTCGCCCCGACACGTATCGATTCCAGCACTTTGCCAGTGTCGGCATCTACGGCGGTGACTACGCCGCTCTCGACTCCGGTGATCCAAACAATGCCATCGCTGAACAATGGATTGTAGGAGCCGGGCGGAAGTGGAATTTTCTGGCGCACGCTGTTGGTTGGTGGGTCGATCCGATTCAGCGTGCCCGCTTTGTCTGTCACCATCCAAACGCTGTCAGTGCTGGTTGCGATTCCGCCTTCTTCGCCTGCGGGAGGGATCGGAAGGGTCGCAATCACCTTGCCCTGCTGGGCATCGACCCGAACGAGAGCGGGCTTCTTCCCGCATACCGGAACCCAAACACTGCCGAAACCGAATGCGAGACCGGAGCACGCTTCGCCGGGCAGGGCGACTTTCGCGACGATTCTGTTCGTAATGGGATCAATGTGCTGCACGGAGTAAGGCTTTGTGCCTGCAACCCAAACAGCATCGTCCGTCACGAGCACCCAGTCCGCCGTCCCACCGATCTTGAGAGTGGTGCTGGGCTTCAACGACGCGAACGGAACCTGAACACCCTTGACGCCGGGTTTCGGAGCATTCGCGGACTGGGCGACGATAGCACCACTCGTCGCAAGCAAGAAGAGCAGGGTGGGCAGAGCGACATTCAAACGAATTGCGCTCATCATGGCTCTTTTCTGCCTCTCAGTTCGCATACCAGCCCGAATGCAACGACCATCGGGCGCACGAGAGGCACTGGGTCTCAGTCCACTGGTGCAGGCACGCCGGACAGACGCCTCCGGTGTCGAAGGTGTTCCATCCGAAGCCGCAAGTGCAGAACCATTTGTCTTCCTTTCGGGGTGACCAAAGGCAGAGCGGACAGCGGATACGTGAGCCTGATGTGTCTCGGTCTCGCTCAACGTCGCGGTCGGGAGTAATCGTCGGAGTGTCAGTTGTGGGACTCATATTTCTTACTGAATTTTCTCTTCTTCGCCGAGGGTGCTTCGGTTCTTCCCGATCACACGTACTTCCTTGCCACGCAGACCTGCGTACTTGATCGCCATGCCGAGTAGCATGTACTCGTCCTCTTGGTAATCGGCGGCAAAGGCGTCTTGGTGGAGTAACACCAGTTCCGTGTCGTCCGCACATGCTTTCGCGAAGTCGGAAAGGTTCTTTCTAATCGTAGCGATCAGGCGGGACTCTCGCTGCATCCGTTCGTCATTGGTCATCGTGCTAAGAGAATAGCTGATTCTGGCTTTGAGCAAATTCCACAGGTCGGGAGCATTCTTCTTCATCATTCGCTACGTGATTGATCCGACTGCTCACGGGGTACACTCCCTTCCGAGTGCCCCTCTCCTCTCCTGCGGGCAAAAGTGACGCTTCTCAGGAGCTTGCCTTTGTGTCGGGAGATGATGGCGAAATCCTTGGGATTGCGGTGGGCACAGTCTGGGAGCGAGAAAGGAACGACAGTTCCATTTTGCCCGAGATGCAGCGCCATCAACTCTGAGCAGCGGCTGCACAGCCAGAAGTATTCCACTCTACCTTGGCTGCTGGCATAAGGGTTGACGGAAGGGGTCAATTCGGGGTCATCTTCCAGCCGAAAAAGTCTTCCTTCTTGCAGATAGTGGAACGATGCGGAACATGACGGGTTGGCACACTTCGCCAGCATACAAAACCCATCACACTTTCTATCTATGCCTATATTCTCTTGCCACGGCGAAAGTAGTTCAGTGACCTGAGTCACGCCAGCGTGACGGTTGAACCCCATGAGATCGAGGACGACAGGGTGTCCTCCGGAACTACTTCTCACCGTGCAACTGTTGCCCGAGGTAGGCGCCAATGCCCATCTCCTTGATGGAATGAAGCTGAGCGTCCAAGAAGTCCGCGTGCCCTTCTTCGTCCTTGAGCATGCGCTGAAACAAGTCGCCTGATCCGTTGTCCAGAGCTTCGGCACAGATGCCTATAGCGGAGTTGTACTGGCGCACGGCACCTTCTTCGTCCTTGAGGTCGCCTTCGAGTTGCTGTTGCACGTTAGCGCCAATCTTCGGAGTGAGAGCGACATTCACCTTTGGTGTGGCATTCAAGAACACGATGCGTTCGATGAGACCTTCGGCGTGACCCATTTCCTCGATTGCGCGTCTCTTCAGGAAGTCGCCTAGCCGCACGTAGCCCCAGTTTTGGCAAGTCTCGGATTGAACCATGTACTGAACGATTGCGGTCAATTCGGAAGCGAGAGCCGCGTTCAATTGCTCGATTACCTTTTGGTCGCCGTGCATAGTATTTGCCCTCCGTCCTTCCCATTGTGCGATCTGGACAAAAGGGAGGCTGTGATGCAGAGCACAGGGGCTTAGGAGTAGGCTGATGCGTCGGACGACCTCCTTACTACCTCGCGGAGGCTACGAGAACTTCCGAACTGATGCCCCAACTTGTCACCTTGTTCTGGTGGTTAGGTTTCCACGCCCCGGACGGAAGATAATCCGAGAGTTCGATAGGATGGCAGCCGCCCACGATGCCCGGACTGAACCGCCAAAAGCGTTGCCAGCCCCAACAGACGGCACGCGAAAGGGGAGACGCGCCGAACGTCATGCTTACCAGACAAAGCTTGCCTCCGGGCACGAGCACGCGGTGATCCTGCAATTTCATTATCATGATTCGATCCCGTGGTACATCTGGATGCTTGCGCTGATCGCTCAGTGTGTCGCGTTCGGCGAACCGGCGATGCGGTCTGCCGCTTGGAAGAAGAACTGAATGTGCGAAGGTGTGGCGCTGTGCGGATCAAGCTATCAAGGCGTTGAAATGGGAACTCCCGCGTCCAGAATCGCTATTACCGGACTACTCCTTCTCATCGCACTCCTGTCTGGCGTCTGGTTGAGTCGAAATCTCAGGCTAAACGACCCAAGGCCCTCCGGGAAGCCACTCACGGGGGCTGACTCCGCTATCCATAAACTCTCCGCGCTTGCGATGGGGATTATCGCAGGGGTGACCATTCGCAACCTGCACAGAGGTATCGAGTTCAGAAGCATCGAATTAACTGCCGTCATCGTCGCCGGATTACTTTTTGTGCTTATGGTCGTTTCTGGCAGTTTGTTGAGCCTCGGCAAGGCAAGAAACGACTGGATGCTGGCCCTTCATAAGGCAGGCTCGCTTCTGACAGTCATTGCCACATCTGGTGCTATTTACCTTTTGAGACGTGGCAGGTGGTAAACAGTCGTGGAGGGCCGACCTTATGCGCGTGCTTGTAGTCGGTGCTGGAATCATTGGCTCAATCTACGGCTGGGCGCTCGCCGAAAGCGGGCATCACGTCGTGCACCTTGTGCGGTCTGGCCGGGCTGCCGCTTTGGGCGGCGGTCTGAAGCTCGATGTCTTTGACCGACGCAAAGGGCACAAACGGAATTTCCGTGGGCTGTACAAACTTGAAGCGGTGGAAACGCTGCTGCCAGACGCGTCCTTCGAGTTGGTCATCGTACCTGTGAAGCACTATGCGCTGCTGCAAACCCTCAAGGAAATCGTCCCGCGATTGGGGGATGCAGAGTTCTTGTTTCTGACACAGAACTGGCGTGGAACCGAGGAGATCGACGCCTTCCTTCCGCGTCCACGCTACATATATGGGGACGCGAAGGCAGGCGGAATGTTTTCTGGAAGCACGCTGGTTGCGGCACTGAAGGCGATAGACATAGGATCACCGGAAGGCGAACCAACGGCACTTGCGAAAAAAGCTGCCGACCTATTCGCCTCAGCGGGCATACAAACCAGACTTCATTCGAACATGCTGCACTACCTGTGGGTTCAATATGCGATGACCGCAGGTCCGTGGGCAGCACTCGTTCACGCCGGAAGCTTTGAGGCGATGCTGAATAACACAGATGCGTCCTCAGCAGCACTGAAAGCCGGGTGCGAATGCCTGCAAGTGGTACAGCGGCGAGGAATTGACCTCTCGCGTTACCCAGAAACAAGTCCATTTCTGACGAATTCCGCCCTGCGCGGACGAATCAATGTCTGGTTCATGCGAAGAATGTTTCGCCACGATGAGTACACCAAGCGATGCTCTGCTCACGCCCTCGGTGACCCGGTTGAGATCAAGACGTTCTATGATGACCTTATTGCCGCTGGACATGATCTTGGCGTTTCGATGCCCGTGATGGAGAGCTATGCGGAACCCATCAGGCGGTTTTGGGAAAACAGCGTAGCGATTTAATTCGCGGATGGAGTCTCTCCGGCGCTCAGCGAAAAGTGCTGCACAATCTTCCACTCCCCGCCGATCTTCTCCATGACAATCAGGTATTGTCCCAGATGAACGACGGAGCCAACAAGCCTTCTCGTTCGCCCAGTTCCGTAGGCGAGCGTTCCAGAACTCTTCTCAACGATCGGCTCGATTGCTTCCAGCCTGCTTCCTCGATCCAGTCCCGACTTGACCCAGTTCCGAATCTCGTCCCGTCCTTTGAAAGTACCGCCATCACTTACCAGCGTGGCGTCTTCGGCGTACAGTGCCACAACCTCATCTGCGTCCTTCGCGTTGTACGCTCTGAGGAATTCCTGCCTTACCTGCGCTCCCGGTTCGGCGCTGGACAGCGGTTTCATCCCCGGCTGCAGCGCCCACATGTTCAGGCTGGAAATCAATAATAGCGGTGCTATGAGGCTCCTCACGTTCTCCCTCCAAATGCCGCCGTTCTCGATTTTATTTCGCAGGGTTCGACATTGGCGAAGTTCTTCTGTAATCCTCCTGTAACACACGCGAGCTAACCTCGAAAGGCGAGGCGCTCATGTCGTGGTGGTTTGACTTAGCGGTCTTGGCTATAGTCGTCCTCATGCTGGTGGTTATGCCGTGGAAGCGCCCACACCCGAACCACATTTTCGCGCTGGACATGCTTACGCTTCTCGCCGATGAGGACTCCGCGCCCCACTCGGGACTTTCTGGCAACCCCGGCTTGAGTGAACCGCATAAGCAAACTGAGGGGAGCCACTGATGAGAGTGCTACTCGCAGATTATGGACTGAAGAGAGGGGTCAGGACATCGCCGGGTACGCGGTGATGCTGGCGGTAATCCTAGTGCTCGTCGTCGGCACGGTTCGGCTCGTCGGCTCGAATGCCAACAACGCCTTCTCTAGCGTGGCGAGCGCGGCTGCAAGGCACCAAGCAGCGTCTGGTCGCATGAGCGACATGCGTACCGAAAACAACCCACGCTGCTTTGCCCAACCCGCATAACCCCAGACCAGCAGTGAGCGGGCGGCGATGATGAAAACGAACATCTCCGCGACGGTCATCGCCCGCATTGACTTGAACGCGAAAGTGTAATGTCCCTCAAGCAGGTATGGAATCACCCCCGAAACCAGATCAGGCGCAGGGAGCGCAACGAGGAAAAAGAAGAATCCGCCCAGCAAGGCATAGAGAGGACGGTGATGCATTGTGCTGTAAGGAGCCGATTGAGCAACGGTCGCCATAGACTCTCCGTTTCTGAATCCACCTGCGGCTGAGTCCAAGCATATTGGCGTCGGAAGAGCGATGCTGTGACTTAAAGCACAAGAATGAGCCTGCTCCTGCTCACTGAATTGCTCTTGCCGCTGTGCTAGGGTTTCCCTTCGGCCGCAAGAAGTGTGTCAGGAGGGATTTATGTTGGGAGGCTTGCTCCTCGTGGTGTGTGTCATCCTGCAATTTCATTATCATGACCCGATTCCGTGGTACATCTGGGTGCTTGCGCTGATCGCACAGTGTGTTGCATTCGGCGAACCAGCGATGCGATCTGCTGTTTCGAAGAAGAACTGAATTTAGACCGGTTGTTCGCAAGTGCGTTATGGCAAGTGACGATGCCAGAATTCTCGTGATCGGCGCCGGGGTGAACGGCTCGGTCTGCGCCGCCCGCCTGTTCCAGCGCGGTGTCGATGTCACTGTGCTGGCGCGTGGCCAGCGGCTCGCCGAGATTGAGAGCAACGGGATCGTCATCGAGAACCCGTTGAGCCGGAAACGCACGGTCACCAAAGTCGGGGTTATCGGCGAACTCGCGCCGGCCGACACCTACGACTACATCCTGGTCGTCGTGCGCCGCAACGAGGTGGCCGAATTGTTGCCCACGCTGGCCGCCAACAGTTCGCTCAACATCGTTTTCATGAACAACAATCTCAATGGTCCCGCGGAGATCATTGCGGCTTTGGGAACGCAACGGCCGATGCTTGGCTTCGTCTTTGCCGGGGGCAAACGCGATGGCGAGATCATTCGGGCGATCGGCCCATTCGACCGCTGATGACGACCCCTTTCGGCGAGATCAACGGAACGGTCACTCCACGGCTGAAGAGGCTGGTGAACCTGCTCAATCGGGCCGGTCTCAGGGCCAAGGTCTCAACTCACATCGTCGATTACCTCGCCACGCACGCCGCCGCTGTGGCAGCGATGACAGCGCTGGCTGTGAAGTACCGGAACGACTTCAAGGCGGCGGTCCATTCGCCCGACGACCTGAAGCTAGCCGCCGCGGCCATGCGCGAAACCATTCCAGTGCTGAAGGCGTTGGGGCACAAGATCGTGCCGGCCGGTCAGCAGATCCTCGCCTTCACGCCGGTGTTCGTGCTGGCCTTCCTGCTTCGTCTGCTGTGCAACTCCAAATTCGGCGAAGTCGGCGCTGCTTGGCACGCTCAGCAGGCGGCGGACGAACTGCTTGCGCTTGCCGACGATCTCCGCTCGGCGGTTATAAGGTCTGGCGTTCCGGCCCCGGCCATCAGAAAAGTGTTAGACATGAAGTAGCACCCGCTTGTGGCCTTGGCGAACCCGCTGAAATCAAAACGTTTTATGACGACATCACAACCACGGGTTATGATCTCCTCGATGAGCTATCTCGGCGAGAGAGGTGAGCGTCCACGCGCCCGTGAAGGGATAGATTGATGGCCAAGATCGTTGACTCTTACCGCTTCCTGGATAGCATCCCGAAACGGATGATGAAGCACTGGGCTACCCTCGGCACGCTACGGCAAATCCCTTGGAGTCCTCTGGCCAAGCCGCTGTCACAATGCACGGTCTCGATTGTGAGTTCCGCAGGAGTTGCCCTGAAGACCGATCGGCCATTTGATCAACAGATCGAGCGCCGGGATCCCTGGTCCGCCGATCCATCGTATCGAGTTCTTCCTCGAACAACGGCAAATGGCGACGTTCGCGTACACCACTTGCATATCAATACATCCTTCGCAGAGCAGGATCTCAACTGCGTGCTGCCTCTCGATCGATTAAACGAGCTCGAAGCCGTGGGCGAGATTGCGCACTCGGCTCCTTCTCATTATTCATATATGGGCTATACGCTTCGGCCCGATACGCTGCTGCGTCACGCAGTTCTTGGCATCATCGCCCAGCTTCTCCGGGAACAGGTGGATGCAGTATTGCTGGTTCCGGTTCGACCGGTCTGCTGCTGGTCCGTGGGACTGGTTCAGCGTGAAATCGAAGCCGCCGGCTTCAGTACCATCTCGCTTTCCATGATGCCGGAACTGACCAGAACTGTAGGTGTCCCGCGCATTGCGGCGATCGAGCACCCTTTTGGGCTGCCTCTGGGCCTGCCCCAAGACGTGGTACATCAACTTGCGGTATTGAGGGCAACCTTGCGGGCGCTCGAGGAGATTTCTGAACCCGGTTCCGTCGTGCATCTCCCGTTTGAATGGAACTCCAAGGAGGAGCTCAACCTACATCCGCCGGAAGCTCCGCCGATCGCACGGTTTCTCAGGCGGCATCCGTGGTATGTGACGAAGTTCTTGAACCGGACACCCCCGGATGTTTCAGGACAGGCCGTTTCGTGAACCCAATCGCGCCTTCGTCAATACTCTTGCGGCAACAGAAGAGTGGTCGCCGAGCGGTCCGCCTCGGTGATCACCCATAGCTTCTCCCCACTGGCGGTCGCGTAGCTGCTCAACAGCCGAAATCCGTGTGCCACACTGTATTCGTTCTCGGCGACGTCGGCCGAATCAAGTTCGCCCCAGTCTCCTGTTGCATGGCGTACCAGGAAAACCGCTGGGGACTGCTTCGCTCGCTCCAGCGCTGAGACTGCAGCGGGAGTCGCCACGATTTGCCCAAGTGGGAACAATGCAAACATGGAAGTGACTCCTTTCGTTCGCTTCTCCAAAACCAGTTCAGTTTTGTTAGTGGAATGGAGCGGCGGTCCGGCGCCGGTACCGCCGAGTTAGTTAGAACGATTGGGAGAAGCGGGCTTCCAGAAATTCTCCCAGCTTGGCTGTCGCCTTAAACTGCGGGATGGGATCCAGTTCCTTGAATGCCGAAGTGAACGCATTCGAAAGACTCCAGATCGTGCGCGGCCGGAAGTCCTCGTACGTGGGCTCGAAGTACAGATCGTGTACCGTGCGCGCCAAATGCTTCGGAGCTTCCAGTTGGCCCTCCACAAATGCCTCGTAGATGACCACTTTAGCGGTGACGTCTGTCAACTCACTCCTCTGCCAAGCTTCCACCTGCTTTCGCATGGGCTCGAAGTTTCGCTGCATCCGATCAACGCCCACCGAAATGCAGTCGATCAGCGAGAACGACTTCGAATGTTTGGCGAGCACCGGCGTAAACACGCCTGGGACAATGTTTCCAGATTCCGGTCCCGTGAACATTAGATCTCCCAGAATGTATGGTCCGCCGCCCGACTACAAGGAGAGATTCTTGGACGAAGTATAGTCTGCGCAAATGTATCCGGCCTCTAGTTGGAGAATGTTCTCCGGGCCATGATGATGATCCGTGCGTGCTGGACCTGACAAGCCGAACGATCACGATCGACCTCTGCTGATGAACCCACTGGCCGAAAGCCTCCGGTGTCGTACTTCACCCGGAGCAGCACGGCGCGTGCGCCGTGAACGAACATGCGTCGCAGATAGAGGTTGCCGCGCTTACTGATGCCGTATAGCTTCGCCTTGTCTCCGGTAGGGTGCTGACGGGGCACGAGCCCGAGCAAGGCAGCGAAGTCACGTCCCTTACGGAAGGCGGCCCCGTTGCCGATGGCCGCAACCGTGGCGGTTGAAACCAGAGGGCCAACTCCAGGTATCTGCCGTAAGCGCTTGCAGCCTGCGTCTTCATTGGAAATGCGCTCTATCTCGTCGCTGGGATCGGCGATGTCGATCTCGAGTTGCTTCCACTCCTGCCAGACCCGAGCCAACAGGGTCCGCATACGTGGCGAGATGTTCTGCTCGGCGTCTTCGAGAATCGCCGGCATTCGGTTGCACAGGTTCGCCGATCCTTTCGCGAAGGTAACGCCGCGCTCCAGCAGGAACCGGCGGATCTGGTTGATGATCGCGGTGCGGCGATGCACCAGCCGGTCGCGTGCAGGATGGAGCGCCTGAAGATCGAGCTGGTCCTCGGTCTTGATGGGGACAAAGCGCATGTTCTGTCGCGCCACTGCCTCGCCGATGGCTTCCGCATCCAGGAAGTCGTTCTTGTTCGACTTTACATAAGGCTTCACGAACTGGGCCGGGATGAGCCGCACGTCGTGTCCTTGGCTGCGCCGATGAAGCGTGCTCCCGAGCAGGCTTCGATGCCAATCAGCGAGCTTTTGCCGGTTGGCCGTGTAGGCCGGCAGTTGCTTGCTCGAAAACTTCTTCCTCACGACTACCTTGTCCTTGCTCTCCCAGTGCAACCAGGTAAATGTTGTCTTGCCGAGATCGACGCCGATAGAAGCGATGTGCATGTGGTGATCCTCCTGTATATGCTACCAGCCTGATCATCCCAAACTCAGGACGATCAGGTCAGCGGACCATCTCATCAGCCGACTTATCGCTACTACTCCGTGGAGTCTCGTTTCGATCACTCCCGTTTGGCTGACCCTCCAAACAGAATGATCCGCAGTGTCCTTACTGGCTTACCATTGCAGAGCCGCGATTCTACGCGCTTTGATATCCCGGATTGGTGGTTGGCCGAAGAAGCGTTAGTATTCGCGGCTGAGGTGGCTTGCGCTTTCATATCCAAGTTAGAATGCGGCGCTCGCGGCTTGGCGAGAGTGGTGTCCCCAGATCGTGTTGCTGAATGCTGGGGCGGGGAGGCGGGATCGAACCGCCACCTCCGGGTGGGAGCCCTCGGCGCACTACCTAGTTGCGCTATCCCCGCATCCTAAGTCCATTTCTCGAAGGTTGCGAAGAATTCTTACTCGTGAAGGCGGTGGGAGAAACGGACGGCGTCGAGGCATTTACTGCACGGGCACCGGAAAGTTCTGTCTTTAGGAAATGCGACGTGTCCGCAATTTTCACATCTCAGTCTTCCGTTACCGAGTGCCCTCATCAGTCTGAATTCCGAGTCGCGAGTGCAATATGGGCATCGAGGCTCTTCGTTCTCTGCAGTTAAGCCCATTGTCTTGGTGCCTTTTTGTGGCGAGATTCGCTCTCCTTCCCCTTTCTTGGAAAACAGAACGCCTGTCGAACGCTTAGGCTGCCAGGTCTCGCGCGCTTTCTTTTCATGCTCTACTTCGCCGCATCTAGCTGTTGAACGTGATAGACCACGCGAATTTGAGCCACCGAATACGCTCGGTCAGGCGCCCGACTTCATCATGACCCTACAGGCGCAACTCCCAGAGTACCCGCTCCCCGTTTCTCGTAATTTCCCGGCATTGTGCCGAGAAACCGCACGTACGAACCCCACTCAACCAGGATTCAACGTCCTGGACACCGTATCCGCGTGGAAACTCCCCACACCCAAGCGATACCAGGGACTCCAAGTTATTCCTGAGCCGCTGAGCTTCGACCCGGAATCAGCAGTTATGATTGCAGGCGCTACTGCTTGCGAGGCTTCCGCAGACGCGATCACCAGTCTTCCGTGAGACCGCCGGGCAAGCTCTTCCGCTGCGGCTGGAATCCACTGACTTGCAGGCGATCCTGCGCAGGGCTACCCATTTCTTGGCGCACGGCACAGCAAAATATTAATCGCATTAGATTCATTGCACTTTCTGAAAAAGTCGGGCAACGGGTTCCGGAATGCCTTGTTCAATCTTCTGGGACAGCCAACTCTGTAATAGCCGCCTCTGCTCCGATGAGACGGATCGAAAATGCAGCCCGGCACGGCCTTTGTTGTCACACCAGCAAGTCTCAGCGTCAAGCGAAAAATTGGTTGCTTCGCCCGGAAGCGTAAATTCTGTTTTCACTCGAGCACCAGGTTGGAAGCGGACCACAGTAGTGACCGCCAGGCCACCTTCACTGATATTCATCATTTCACAAGGTATTTCTGCCATACTCTCCAACCGGATCCGGACAGGAACCGTCAGCGGACAGCGAAAATATCGCCGGTAGTCTCGGATAATCAGTCCCAGAGCAGCCTTTAAAACGCTTCCGATCAGACTCTCCGTCAATGGCTTCGCGATGATGAAGTTGGGCTGAAATCTCGCGTCTGCTGCCGCCTCAGAATCGACAACCGCGAACGTGACGGAGCTCTGATTGGAGGGGGAGAACCGGACGTGCTCGAGTACGTGCATACTTTGTTCACCGAGTCCGAGATCGACGACGATGGCCTCAAATTTTCGTGTGTTGATGAGGCTGGCTGCCGTGGGCAGATCGGGGCAAACCTCTACCGCAATTGCGAACCGTTGCATGCCACTCTCAAGCTGTCCGATGACGATCGAATCATTCGATACGAGCAATGCACGTCCTACGATCGCGGGAACTGGAGAAGAACTCGCATGGCTGCTCATGTTTGTTTGACAAAACCTTACCTATCCGGTAACGTGGCGGGGCCGTATCAATAGGTCCCGCTCGCTTGAATCATTACTTAATAGGAGTTCGGCAGTCTTGAAAGATTTTTTGCACGTTGTCGGAGAACCGACGATATAAGAACTCGAAAAGCGTGAGGTAGGCCCACTGCTAGGCGCAGGATAGGACTGGCAAAGACCGCAAAGAATTCAAGATTCTAATCAGTGATGCCAAACCCAGCGCGTGACATTTCAGTGCGGGATTTAAACCACAGGGCTCACCCCGATTCTGTTCCCTTCGATCGCCGGCCCGAAACACGTGAACGATCGGACATTATCAGCGATTATGCGAAAGAGGTGGGTTTGGGTTCTCTCCCCAACGATCTGACCCGGTCGCTGTACTTGGCTTCCCTGCGGGACTGCAATAGCGGCTGTTACCTTCATCCTCAGCTCTCTCAGAGGATTGGAATGGAGGCGGCGGATGAAGCGTTGCGCGCCTGCCACGATCAAGTTTTTCGGCGCTTGCTGATAACTTCCACGTCAGGATATATACAGCAACTCGATGAGTACATCCGGTACACCAGAACAGACAGGACAGCCGTCCTGGAGACGTGGCGGTCGTTGCAGGCTTACCGCGCAACAGTGCCGTTGCGCGCTCTTCCCATCTACTGCGAACTCTTCTGCCTGAACATTGAACTTGCACTGACAATTCTAGGACCACAAGCACCTACAAACACGATGGGCTCTCAGGACGCAATTTCGCGTTGCGTTTGAATGGACTCGAACGGAAGCCAGGCATTTGTCACTCTGCCGACAACAGTCGCTTCGCTCGGCGTTTTGAAACGGCGAATCAACTGGCGCGAGATTGGGTGAGGGATCAGCGTCAGTTCTCTCCCATCCACTTGGCACCAACCGCAGGTATGCCCCTCGCTATGCCAAACAAGATAGATAGGACGCTCCCGGAGAGTTCGCCACGCGAAGACCTGCACTGCCTTTTGAGCAGTGTCGACCTCTACCAGCGATCGCGGAGGAAGCAGATCCGCCATGCTGTCGTCTTTTGAACCGATTAAGGCGTAGCGGTAGCGGACTGGATCAATGCGAGCCTGGAGAGCCGATGGCAGCATCGAGAGGTCCTGCGACTGGAGTTTCAACAAGATCGTTTCGGGGCTGCTTACTTTGGCGTCGAAGTTAAGTTGAAACCGGAAGGCTGGCTCACGAACGAGCGGAGCCGGCGACGTAGCCAAGTCTGGTGCTGGTTCCGCTTCGTAGGCTGTTGTAGCTTCCTCCAGATCGACGCCGAACGGCATGAGCAAATCATTCAATGGGAGCTTGAAACAAAGAGCCAGGCTGAAGAGTTTGTGGATGCTCGGGATCGAGCCTGCTTCAATATCCGCCAGGGTTGAATGTGACACATAAAAATCGGTGTTTCCTTTGAGCTCTGCAATGTTCCTAGTTATACGTTCGACGTCGCTTGGCTTAATCAGTCGCTCTTCCCGCAATGCCCGAATCCACTTGCCTGGTTCCATTCTTTTCTAACCTGACGCTCCCAGCCTTGTTTCATTTGGGACTCCTCATTCCGCTGATAAATGCCCCATATTCGGCCATCGGGCAAAGCAGTCCCCACAACGTTCGTCCCGAATTATCAGACCTACATTTCTCTCATCTCCATACATGAGAACATATGTTACCAAATCCGAACACAAGCTCGTACAAGTAAGATTACTCCAGGATGATCAATGGAGGGTCTGCCAGGCGTGCTGCTGGACACGGGTCAGAGAATCCAACAAATGCTGGTATCGTACGTCCCAGGCAGCCAACAACAGTCCCAACGAGGGGAAGAGCCACTGCATGTAGAGGCAGGGCCTCGCCAGGAAGAGATTCAGCCGAAACCGGATCGCGTTGGTGATCAATTCATCGGCCTTCTCGGTGAGCGCTGGGTCGCGCTTCAGTCGCGCGAACTGTCCTAGTCTGATCAGCATGCCGGCATTCTCCTCGACCAATCGCAGCATGCCCAATGTTAACCGAATTCGTTTTCTCTGGAAAATCCGAAATTGATTCTTTGACAGAGAACTGCGGAGATAGCGTGCCTCGTTATAGTCGAGCAGCGCGCGAAAAATCTGAACGTCGACGACGTGCTTTTGCTGCTCCCAATCCTGCTCGTTGCGTATTTCTAGATGCCCGCCGCGGAGAAGTGACCACGCGAGGGCCAGAGCCGATGCAGCTACTGTGAGGATTAAAACTGTCGATACCATTGCTCAACGTAGTCGGTTACCGCCTCATTCCATTCCGGCAAATCCGTTTTCGGCAACGACTCGATGGGCGCGTTCCGCCGGGCTCGCCAAAAATAGAAGACCCAGATCAGGGCTGCGGTATTATATGCCGCCGAATTAATTACCGCCAATGCTGCGTGGCTTAGCAAATGCAGGTGGGCTCGAAATTCGAAGGCTGCAAGCGCTACCGACGAGTAAATCCCGAAGCCCACGACAATTCCTACCGAATAGTGGTGCCACGTCAGGCCGAGGCGCGCCATCAGCGCGACCACTACTATCAACAGGGAAGCTTGCAGAAAACGCGCCGAGCGTTCCCCTAACATTATGAACTCAGAGACTCGATCTGCACTCGCACCACCTCGGGTAAGGAAAAACATAAGCAGCGCTGTGGCTGCAAGAATGAAGCCCAAAATCCAGATTGAGTTCAAAACGAAGCTCAGCGATGGAAGGGGCACAAAGACGCGCCTCAACACTTCGACGATCACGCCCAGCCCGAGCAAGACCGCAAGTATTTCCCCGCACCAGTAAACGAGTCTGTAAGGGCTACCTGGGTACGTAAGAAATAACAGGATGAATTCGCGTGAGGACACCACGGCGGTATAGCTGAAAAAGACCGGGAAGACATGCACCAGCCTGCGCCTAACCATCACCGCGACGATGGCAGCCTGGCATATAAGCGGACAGATCCACAAAATCTTGGTTATAACGTATGAGAAGCTCATGGGCCGCACTGGTAGATTACGCGCAAACCAGCCGGCCCACAACCGTTTATCGACCTGTTTTCAGATCGCTTGCTCTTTAGCGCGCCATTCTAAGGGTGCAGGGTGCAAAACGAACACTGCGTTGTTTTCGGCGGTATGGGCGATCCTCCGTCGGCTAGTGAGACAGTGGACGTTGCCAACATCAAAATCGATGTCGCAAGGATCAAACGCACAATCGTTTTCATGGGTCTCTCCTTAATGGCTATTGGTACCAGACTGGTACTGGTAGAGACCTTAAGTGCATTCCTCGGGAAATTGGTCACATGTTCGAAAATTGCGCGATTCGCGAAAGCCATGGCTCGTGATAACGTTTGACGTCGGCCGCTCAAGGAGAACCCAAACTCCTGTTCGGCGACAGATGTCGGTCTACCGACGGTAAGAAAAGGAAGGGGACGGGCGGTTGTTCCTCCGTCTAGCTTTAGAAAATGAATTAGAAAATCGGTTAGTGTTCTGCGTGTGAAGACTAAACGACTGGACCGAGTTGCTCGTCGGCAAACCGACAACTAGCGCTCATTCGTTTCAATTCCGCTTGCGAGCGATATGCTACTTCTAATTTTCCTAAGCGTCTGGGTGGGTACCGAGATTCCAGAAAGACCAAACCAGGTCCGCCCGAGTGAATCCCCATTTGAACGCGTCGAGAACTGGAAGGGACAATTCTGGATGAATCCAATCGATGTGCCAAGATTCATCAGCAGTGGTCAGACAGCAGGACGACGCAAACCGTACGTTACACCTGCGTGCAGACGGCTAACTCTGGAGGAAGCGAAAGAGGTACTCTTACGTCACGCTGACAGCAGCGATCCCGAAGTACGGCGCATGCTCGAATGCAGCGAAGAACTGCAAAAAAAGAAAAGCTCCTGAACCAAGCGGTAGGTCGCGCCCCAAACGGCAGCGCCGTTCTGGACCAGCGCTGATGGATGAGCGCGCATCTCCAAAGCTGCGTGATTTAGTCGGCTGGCCGCCAGAGAGATCTGCGTTTTGCACCGCCAATCTCCCATCCACGCCCACGCCACAATGGGACCAAGAAGTCTGCGCGAGACGAATCAAGCAGATTTTGAGACGGGTCGGACTAACCATGAATGATGTTTCGGTCCTTACGAGCGTGCGCTTTGGAAAGAAAACCCCGTATTTCATCCCGCCGACTTTCCTGTTCAGGCACAGCCGGGGAACCACCCCTCACATCTGTCAAATCGTAGCGCTGAGCCAGATTACAGGATTCCGTTTTGCCGACTGGATGAACCTTTTTGGCTTTGATCTAAAGCTGATTTTTGCCTTACAACTCAAGCTTCACACCGAACGTACAGCTATGGTTACGCCCAGTCCGTTCGTTCCCGCCCCTGATGCCTTCGTTGCGCACTGCAGCTCGGGATACCCTATAGAAAATGATGAGCGCTATCTGTTCGCCAAGATTGGTAGTCAAGACGCCGTCATCTACCCAAGAATTCTTCCCGGAAGCATAGTGCGGGCCGATCGACATTATTCACGCCGTGTTATCGATGAGATCGATGGTGAGGTCCCTGTGTGGCTCGTGGAACATCCCAGCGGCCTTACGTGTTGTTATGTGAAGCATGTCGATAACAGACATGTAATCTTGCTTCCGAACCGTCCTCCGTTATCAGCCTGGCCGCTATGCCTCTCGAGCGAGGTACGGATCTTGGGCTTGGTTGATCTCGAATTTCGGCCCCGGACGTCGGCCCCAGTGCGGCCTATGTGCCGCGCAAGAAAATCTGAGTTCCCGCCAGGGTTAGCGTACAGCCTTGGCACCGGCGTCAACTTGTCAGCCTTGCTGCGCAGGTCGCGGGCGCGTTCTGGTTTGACCCTTCGCGCAGTCCATGAAATGACAGTGCAAATTGCGAGACTGCTTGGAAATCAAGAATACGGCGTCGCCCTGGGTCTGTTGTCAGATTACGAGGCAATTAACAAAGTGCCAAGACATGTTGCCAAGATCATGACCCTCTGCATTATTTATGGCCTGCACCTTTGTGAACTGCTGAAAGCTGGTGGAATCCACATCGATGATTCTGACAAAGTACCGCTGGATCCGTATGACGGGAAACGCGATTTGCCCTTAGCGTTTGATGTTGGTGTCAACGGCCGTGAGTCTTTTGCGGCTCGCTATTGAGTTGGACGGCAATGGAACATCGAGCGAGCTCAACGACTTGAAACTGGACTTGACGTGGGTCGCATACGACAAAAAATCGCTCAGGTAATGGCCGGCGTCACTAGTTCCCTGGTCTCGGATAATGTCGCGGATGACGAGGAGCGGAAAACCGAGGATCTTGCTCGCTCCCTGCTCGATTACCTACGAATGAGGCTGCGCGAGTACCCACATCAAGGGTTCATCGTGGAAATATCCGAGTTGGCCTTTCGATTCAGAGAGAGGGAGTGGGCGCTGGAGAGTCGGGGACAAGCCACACCGACGGATTTTAAAGGTCTCTGGAGGTTGCGAGTTCCTTCTTCAGCAGGTGGCCAAAGCAAGAATCTTCTCGAGGGTAACTCAAATCAAAGGATTCCTGGGCTAAAAACTAAACGGGAGACATCATCTTGAGAAGCCTCGGTCTCACTGACATGGAAAGAAAACAAATCGGATGGAAGCACTGCCCATACTGCGGAGACGATGAAATTTACCGTTCGCGACGGGAGCCATTGACATGGGTGGATCGAGTTTGTGGGCTCTTGCTTCTTCAACTTGTCAGGTGCCGTCGTTGCCAAATGCGTCATTATCGACCGGTCTTTTTTCGAGCAGCTGAATACTCAGGACGCATCGGCAACATCCAATCCGTCCAGAACGGTGGCAAGGATGAAAAACACGAGCGTTCCGCGTGACGATCGTGTTGATCACGAGCGTGGTGGCGGTGCCGGCAAAGGTGTCTAAGATGTGAGAGAAATTGGCTGCGGAAGGGGGAGAAGTTCTGGAATTCTACCCTGACGGCCCACGGAACTAGAGCAAGTTGTAGCCCAGCCCGCCTTATGGCCGCGCCCTTAACCCAGCCTCGCCTCCGGGCCCAATCTCCACTGCCAGGTAGGATTGCGCGCACTCGAGAGCGAAACGGCGATGTTTTCAACAACACTTCCGTTTTCCGAGCAACACCGCGCTCCAGTGCTATCCCCTGTTTCGTTCTTGCAGGTCACCTGCGCCCGGATCGGCACACGCACATATCTCCTTCGATTCTGTAGTAGCTCTCCAATGAATGTGTGCAGTCGGTCTTAAACCGCTGCCTGCCTTTGATGCGGATAATCGAAGTGTACCTCGATTCAGCCACTCGTCGCTTGATTGACCCCACCCCCCAGAGGTGTACGGTCCTTCGTTCTCGGGTCGTGATCTCGGGTCGTGATTCCTCGGGTCGTGATCTTGCCTAGCTCACGAAGAGCTGTCACCATCGTGGGGCGTGAATGTTATGAAGATATTGCTGGTTGAAGATTCCCGCCTTGAACGACACAAGATTGGTCGTTGCTTAACCGACTGGCGGCTCGATTTTGTCGCTGTCGAAAGCGGAACAGAAGCCATCGCGTCGTTGGAGCGTCCCGAACCTCCCAACATGATTTTGCTCGATCGGATGCTGCCCGATCTCGACGGCATTGACATTTGCCGCCGCACAAGGGCAAACGGAGCGAGAGCACCCTACATTTACATCGTAATGCTGACGGCCAAGAGCCTGAAGCAGGATCTGCTAATTGCTATGGCGGCCGGTGCCGACGACTACCTGGCTAAGCCGGTTGAATCCTTCGGAACTGCGGGCCCGAATTATGCCAGGGAGAAGAATTTTGGAACTCCAGCAATCTCTACGGTTCGCTGCCACTCACGATTTTCTGACTAACCTGTTGAACCACTCAGAAATACTTGCAGCGATTGACCAAGAGCGTTCGCGGAGCGGACGGGAGGAAAAACCCACCACGATCATTATGGCCGACATCGACCACTTCAAGCGCATCAACGATTCCCTCGGTCACGCAGCAGGCGACGAGGTTTTGAAAGAAGTGGGGCGCAGGTTGAAATCAGACTTGCGTCCCTACGATGTCGTCGGACGATACGGTGGGGAGGAGTTCCTCATCATTCTACCTGGCTGCGATCTAACCACGGGTGCTCGACGCGCGGACGAGCTTCGTAACTTAGTCGCGAAAGATCCGATTTTCACTCCCTTTGGTACAACTACCGCCACCATCAGTCTGGGAGTTACTGCAACATCCAATCGCGAATGCCCAGTGTCAGACCTTCTGCACGAAGCCGACGTTTGCATGTATGCCGCCAAGAAGAAGGGTAGGAACCGAGTCGAATTCCTTTCCGCCAAGGCCCGGCAGAAGGGTGCGGGACAGCAGTAAAATATACGCGAAAGCGCCAACAGGCGCTTCGCTGAGGCTAACAAGAAGGGGGCACCTCAAGGTACCGCTGAGAAAGACCCAGGGACCCGCCAAAGGGCCTTGGGCTCTTTTGATTGTCCTCTGCTACTCGGAACTCACGATCTCTCGCGAACCGTCGCGAACTGGGGCTTACCGCCGCCGCACGTTGCGAGTTGAGGCTCGCAACATCGCCGAGAGTAAAGCTGGCGCAGGTATCGCCGGCTTAGCGGCAACATCGCTGGGTACAGGAGCCTCAGTAAGGTTGTTCAGAATATTCTCCTTTTACGCTGGCCGCAGCTTATCTTTTGTGCACGAGGCGTCTCAAGTGACCAAGGTCTTTGGGCCCACGCCCTGGAGGTTTGCCGAGCGGTCAATCCGCGGAAAGCGGAGACGAAGGACACGAACTTGGGTACGTGAAGCTTAGCTACCGGAAGCAAAAGGAGGCGAGTTGCATTGCTCTTGCGTTCGACGGACTTCTTGACAGGACAGGATCACAAGGTCGCATACTGCGAGGTTCGAGGTCCATGCATGGCGCCACAGCTTCGAGGCTGGAAGGTAAGGATTTTCTCCTTGCTGCTGCTCTGTTACGGAATCCGAACAGACTTAGAGAAGCATGACTTCAGTAATTAGAGCTCATTGTCTCGCTGTGCGACCCTTAACAGGTCCCTTAGCGGAGTAAGTGTATGTTCCACAAGTCGCATTAATTTGTCGCAGAAACTGTCCTGGTCGGCCCGATGATCGCAATGCGAACTGGGACCTATAAAGGGAATTCCTCTCAAACCGAGGATTCAAAGTTCATTTTCGCTTCCCGACGAGAAACCGCCTGCAACGGGAAACAGGCGCCCAAAGCATGCGTAAACCCGCGACATTCGCGAACAAAACCAAGACCTCCGCTTTCCGCATGCGCCAAGTCGAGGGACGCGAGTGGTGGCTTTGGAGTTCCGCCGTAGCCGTCACGCTAGCCCTGACATTCGGTATTCTTTCTTTAACGTTTCCTGGTCTGCATCAACCCACCGACAACGTCTATTCCCTGAATCTCAAAGAGTGGGTTCGCGGACTGGCTGCACTGGTCCTGTTATTTAACATCTACACCGTATACCAGCATCTGCAATTGCAGCGAGTCCGCCGGCAGTTGGCCGAACGCGAACAAATCTTTCAACTGATCACGGAAAATGCCGCGGATATGATCGCAGTGATCGACCGCAACGGGAATCGCCTCTACAACAGTCCCGCCTACCAGAAAATCCTGGGATATGGGCCGGAAGAGCTGGCAGCAACTTCTTCTATGGATCAGATTCATCCCGACGACCGTGCGCGGGTGCAGGAGGCCTCTTCCAAGGCGAGCACCACCGGCCGGGGAGAGCAACTCGAATACCGCATCCGACACAAGGACGGTTCATGGCGTTTTCTTGAGTCCACGGCGAGCGCCATTCGGAGTCCGCAGGGCGAGGCTGTCGGACTAGTCATCGTCAACCGTGACATTACACAGAGAAAACGCGCCGAGGAAAGGTTGGAACACCAGTCTTTCCACGACAGTTTAACCGATCTCCCGAACCGCTCCCTTTTTCTCGACCGCTTGCAACGCAGCGTCGCCGTTTCACGTCGGCACTCAGAATTGAAGTGTGCTGTTTTATTCATTGACATCGACGAGTTCAAGGTGTTCAACGACAGTCTGGGCCACGACACCGGGGATAGCCTGCTCGTACAAATCGCGAACCGTCTGAGCGCAGGTCTTCGCGGCAGTGACACGATCTCACGGCCGCGCGTTGACGAAGACACGGACCTCTTTGTTGGCGAGGGTACCCTCGCCCGGCCTGGTGGCGATGAGTTCACGGTCCTCATCGAAGAGTTGAATGACCCCAGCGACGCCATTCGAGTCGCTGAGCGCATTCAGCAGAGACTCGCCGTTCCTTTCCACTTCAACGGCCAGGAGATTGTGCTCTCGGTGAGCATTGGCATCGCGTTCAGCAACGACGGCGCAACCGAGGCTCCGGATCTCTTGCGCGACGCCGAGATTGCTATGTATCGCGCCAAAGGCAGCGGCAAGGGCCGCTGCCAGGTATTCGACCATGCTATGCACGCCGAAGCTATTAAACGGCTGCAGCTTGAGACTGACCTGCGCAAAGGTCTTGAGTTGAATCAGTTCCACGTCTATTACCAGCCTGTGGTTTCTTTGCGCAGTGGCCAGATCGTAGGGTTCGAGACGCTCAGTCGCTGGCAGCAACCCGAAGGTCTCGTCATGCCCGGAGAATTCATCTCTGTTGCGGATGAGACCGGCATCATCTTAGCCATAAACCGGCAACTGCTTTATGAAGCTTGCCGGCAAATCCGTTCATGGCAAGCGCTGTTCCCTTCTGGCCCTCCCTTGTCGGTCAATGTAAATATCTCGCCCAAGCAGTTCGCTCAGCCGGATTTAGCTTCGCAGCTTGGGAAGATCTTGCAGGAAACCGGACTCGCCGCTTCTTCTCTTAACCTGGAGATCACGGAGACGATCGCCATGGCCGATGCCCAGAGGTCGGCAGCAGTCTTCTCCGAGTTAAAGGCGCTTGGCGTCCGCCTGGACATCGACGACTTCGGCACCGGCTACTCGTCCCTGAGCCGGTTGCAGCGCTTTCCGGTCGATACTCTGAAGATTGACCGTTCGTTTATCTCGCGGGTGGATACGGACGTTGAAACTGCCGAAATCGTTCGTGTCATCGTCATGCTTGCCCGGGGTCTTCACCTGGAGGTGGTCGCGGAAGGCGTCGAGACACAGGCGCAAGCGGACTGGTTGAAGGACATTGGCTGTGAACTCGCGCAAGGATACCTCTTTTCCAAACCCGTTCCCAGCGAGACTATTGTGCAACTCCTCGGCAATGCCGCAAACGTTTCCGCCAACCACCTAGCAAAAGCCGCTAGTGCAAACTACGCGTGAGACGTGGAGCAGCGTGGCCAGGGAAGAAGGCGAGGTTCTCGGTTTACCGAGCGCTCGGCCTTTTCCGTCTCAGCTATAACGGCGTATTGACCATACCCGTCGTACGTCCACTATTGGAGTCAAAATTCCAAGTGGTTCGCCTCGTGTGCCTTGGGCGCGTTCTTTCTCTCGCTCAGTGGCACCGAAGTGGTGCCTACGAATTCCTGAGAATTTCTGGAAACCAAGGCATTGCCCGAAGTATTGGAAAATATTACCCCTTGTCGAGGAATTACCGGTCAGACGGGTCAGACATGTGTCAGTGCTTTCCCAAGCGGAACGACCGTCGCCTTAGTATTTCGCAGATAAGCTGGGCAGCGGTTGCCAGGAACCGCTGTTCGCTCAGAACGACTGTGAGAATCTAGCTTCCAGGAATTCGCCTAGCTTGGCTGTTGCCCTGAATTGCGGAATGGGATCCGGTAGGTTAGCTTGCATAGGAAAGAAATCCTCCGTTCAGAGAACGCTTTTTGCATGGCTGCGAGTTTTCCACAACTTTCAGCGTTGAAGTTGTGACATCCGTCACATCAGGAGGCCGTCGGGGTATGTTAGTTCTTCAGAATGGACACCGAAGACCAGATCTTCAGGCGCTACAAGGCCGAATTGGATGCAATCGGGGCTCTTGATCGTTGCTATTATCTAAGTCCATCCCCGACTGTCGCTGATCGACGGGACTACGCCGCAGGTCAACTGCAGATGGAAGAGACACGTTCTCGGTTCTACGCAGAGCTCACTGCTTGTCGAGAACACGGTCTACTGTCCCGAACGGTGTACCGAAACTGCCGAACGAAGGTCACATTGCGCAATGTGGCGTGATCGAGTGCGACGATAAGTAAAGCATTTCCCGAGCGGGAAGGTCAGCCGTCGTACCAAACACTCCCATCTGTTCCTTGTCTGCGATCGTGCGAAGTACCTGATAGCCTCATCATTCTTGCCTTCGGCGTGATCTGCCCATGCTTCGGCTTCCTTCATCTCACGGTCAACCCAATCTGCAAGGGGAAACTTTTTCGCGACAACCTGATTGTAAATAGACTCGACCTCGCCCACGTTGTGGCGTGCTTGGTCCGCATGGCCACTGCGAGCTGCCTTCAATAGCCCGGACAAGGTAGGTGATCGAGTCGTCTCCAAATCCTGTACCTGGTGCTGAAGGAAGATTCTTCTTGAGAACCCGTCAAGGCGTGGCTTGCGCCTGAATGCGAAGGGTGCCGGTGTAAGTGTCGGCCGGGAACTGCGGAAGTGTTGTCAAATTCAGCTGGACATCCATAGCATCCGTCCGACTGCTCGTCCGGTTCCCGGAGTTGATCGTCTGCGTAAACAGCAAGCGTCCCGATGCTGACGCGTTGAAAGGGGTAGTGCTGGACAGCGGATTGTAACCCCCGGAGCCATTCATGCGAACCTGGATTGCAGTGGAAGGAATATCGGTCGTGTTCAGTGAGTTTGTGTGCACCAGGGCAGAGGTTGCGCTCGCGAAGTAGGCATAGAGCTTTACGGCAGTGCGGCTGCTTTTGAGCGATGTCCAGGAAGTGGTAATGCTCACCGGCCCCCCGGAAAAGCTGTTGACCGCTCCAGGCGTGAGCGAGCTGATCGACAGGCTGCTTCCGGAGTTGATCTGCACGCTCAGAGAGTCAGAGACTTGAGCGGCTTGAACACCCACGCGAATCTGTCCGTGTACTGACGGACTGACCGCCAGTAATGCCAGCCCACACACCGCTACCGAGATCCATGCGTGTCGACGCTCCGTCCTGGTTGGCCTCATTCTCATTTCCTCTCTGCTGCTGGCAGGAAAAAAGCTACCGCAACTCCAACCTACACATGTCCAAGAAGGCTCACAACATTACCAAGTCGCCATCCCCACGGTTACTGATGTAATTCCACTCTCCTTCCCCCGATGCGGCATTTGCGAGCACTCGCCGCGACGTTAACTTGGGCCTGTGGATGACAGTTCCACAAAACAAAATCGAAACGGAGGAACAAAAGTGAAATCACTAACCAGATGGATTATGGCTTGCGCGGTGCTCGCCCTTCCCTTGGCGGCCAGTGCACAGCTGAACTCAAACACAACCAACGTGAGCCTTTCGGCTACGCTCAATGAATCGCTCTCGGTAACCCTGAACTCAGGCGCCACCCAGTCGATAACCTCGCTGACCCCGGCGGCTGTCAACAGCTTCAACGGCGGCCCGGCCAACGTCACGACCGCTTGGGTATTAAAGCCCGGCCGTACGGCGGTTGCTCTTTACGCCTACTTTGATGCCCCAATCGGCGCGATGCTTCACACCGACTCGAGCAACACGGTGGACATCCCGGCAGCGGCGATCAAGGCCCAACTCAACGGCGCCGGCGCGAACAACGGGCTGGGCAATAGCCTGGCCAGCACGTTTGGCGGCACCGCAACCGGTCTCCAGTTGTTCTCCCAATCGATCACAGGCACGAACAAAAATTCGAGCCGTACCGACACGATTGCGTTGCAGTTGGATCTGTCCGGTCCGGCCAACGGCCAGGATATGACTCAGCTTCCCGCCGACACCTACACTGGAACGATGCACATCCGGGCGCAGGCCACTCCGTAATTCCATGAGTAATTCCACGAGGGATTCCATGACTACACTGAAGCACAACTCGCAAGGAAACCGGCCCTCCCCCTTCCGGTTTCTGGTTTTCCTGATCGCCTTACTCGGAACGAGCGTTTGCAAGGAATTGAGCGAGACCGGCGAAATCAGCCGCGGGGAAATTGTCCGCGGCCGGGAAGGAGATTGAAACCATGATTACTTTGGAGACGTCCCACAACAACACGATGGTTTTCGCGGAGGAGCGCAGACGATTTCCACGGGTCGCGGTTGCTCTTCAAGTCGAAATTCGACGTGAGGACGCGGATGTGCCCTTGCGCTCGCAAACTACAGACATCAGTCTGGGCGGGTGTTATGTGGAGATGCCGCTCACGCTGGTGATAGCAAGCAAGGTGGACATGGTGTTTTGGCTCGGTGACCAAAAAGTGAGTGCGAAGGGGGTTGTCGTCACATGCCATCCCCAATTCGGCAACGGCATCGAGTTCACCAGCATGTCTTTGGAAGGACAGAGCAGGCTACGCCATTACCTGGATTCTTTTGGAGAGCGACCGGCGACGAATTCCACCGCGCGTGTCCGCGTGTGACCGGAAAGCGGAACTTCCATTGCCCTATGCGGTGCCCGACTCCGATCTTCGCTTGACAATGGCGAAAAAAACGCGGATTGGTAGGCAGAAGTTAAGAAGTTGCTGGCGGGCCAAATCATAATGTCTTCCCCAAGTTAAGGCTGAGCCCGTGTCGGTGCACAGGGGGGAGAAGTATGCCCACACCGGGCTCCGGAAAAGCTGTTGACCGCTCCAGGTGCGAGCGAGCTGATCGACAGGCTGCTGACGGAGTTGATCTGCACGCTCAGAGACTCAGATACTTGAGCGGCTTGAACACCCACCCGAATCTGTCCGTATACTGACGGGCTGACCGCCAGTAATGCCAGCCCACGCACCGCTACTGCGATCCGTGCGCGTCGACGCCCCGCCCTGGTTCACCGCAATCGCATTTCCTCTTCTGTCCTGTTCTGTTTCTGTGCTGGCACAACATTACCAAGTCGCCATCCCCACGGTTACTGATGTAATTCCACTCTCCTTCCGCCGATGCGGCATTTACGGGCACTCGCCGCGACGTTAACTTGAGCCTGTGGATGACAGTTCCACAAAACAAAATCGAAACGGAGGATTACAAAGTGAAATCGCTAACCAGATGGATTATGGCTTGCGCCGTGCTCGCCCTTCCCTTGGCAGCCAACGCACAGCTGAACTCGAACACAACCAACGTGAGCCTTTCGGCTACGCTCAATGAATCGCTCTCAGTTACCCTGAACTCAGGCGCCACCCAGTCGATTACTTCGCTGACCCCGGCGGCTGTCAACAGCTTCAACGGCGGCCCGGCCAACGTCACGACCGCTTGGGTATTAAAGCCCGGCCGTACGGCGGTTGCTCTTTACGCCTACTTTGATGCCCCAACCGGCGCGATGCTTCACACCGACTCGAGCAACACGGTGGACATCCCGGCGGCGGCGATCAAGGCCCAACTCAACGGCGCGGGCGCGCACAACGGGCTGGGCAATAGCCTGGCCAGCACGTTTGGCGGCACCGCAACCGGTCTCCAGTTGTTCTCCCAATCGATCACAGGCACGAACAAAAATTCGAGCCGTACCGACACGATTGCGTTGCAGTTGGATCTGTCCGGTCCGGCCAACGGCCAGGATATGACTCAGCTTCCCGCCGACACCTACACTGGAACGATGCACATCCGGGCGCAGGCCACTCCGTAATTCCATGAGTAATTCCACGAGGGATTCCATGACTACACTGAAGCACAACTCGCAAGGAAACCGGCCCTCCCCCTTCCGGTTTCTGGTTTTCCTGATCGCCTTACTCGGAACGAGCGTTTGCGTGGCCCAGACGATCCGGCCGGTTCTTTCCGAGTACGCGGTGACGGCCAAGGGACGTGTCGAGCTGACCAATGACTCAACCGTTCCCTTAACGGTAATCGTCACGCCGAAATCGTTCGAAGTGAGCGAGACCGGAGAAATCAGCTACGGCCCTCTGTCCGCAGATATTCACTTGAAGTTGTCGGCCATGAGCTTCCGCATCGCGCCCAAGCAGTCCTATTACGTGTTTTACGAAGCGAAGGCGGACAAGCTGCCGGCGTGGTTCGTGGTGTACTTCGAGTTCAGTGGATTTCCGGTTCGCGACCGCTCGGGCTTGAACATGCAAGTGGAGTTGCCCCACACGGTCTACTTGCTGCCCAAGCAATCATTCAAGCGGGAGGATCTTGAAGTCAGTGCGCAGTTCGACGCCCTTTCCAAGAAAGTCATCGTTACGACGTTTAACAAAGGCACGACGGTGGGCCGAGTTTTGATGACGGAAGCGCAGGGGCATGGGCAGAAGGCCCAGGGCGTCGGCTTCCCAATCTACCCAAAGAGAAAGCGGATCCTGGAATTGCCATGGGAAGGGAACACAGCACCTGAGAAAGTCATCCTTAACCTGGACGGCTTCAAGGTGGAAAGGCCGGTCGAATAATTTCATGAACTGTCTGCGCCAAATTTGCCGATGTCTGGTCCCGACGCTGCTGTTGTCGGCGGCCCTGTCGGCGCAGGTCGTTCGCATCAGTGCTGGTTCTACAGATCAGTATGACGCCAGCGGCGGTTCCCTCGAACTCAACGAGGGCCGCTTCACTTCTGGTTTCGGCCTGGGCAGCGTAGACGGCGGCGTCCGATTCGGCGCCTATGTTCGCAGCAAGGTGCACGATTACGACGTTACCCTTGGCGATCAGAACGCCATGATCGACTTGCCGACGGATCTTTTTGGCTCGGGCCAGCAGATTGACCTCCGTGGCTTGTCGGTAAGCACGCACAATGCCACGACCCAGGAGTTGATCTTCGCGGGCGTAAAGTCAGTAAGCTACGGTGCGCCCTTTTTCAGCGCTGCCGAGGGCAACGAACCGGTCGGCATTATCCTTTATTCCCACAAATTGAATGACCAGTGGAAGTTCTACAGCCGCAACATCTTTTCTGGAGAGCAAACCTCTATCCAGGGTCTGGAATATCGCGCCAGCCGCTGGCTGAAGGTCACGTCGTCGGTAGGGACGGGGGCGGGCGAGCCCTATGGCGCGATCGGGGCAACTGCCGACTTCGATCAATTGTCGATCAAGGCGGCCTACATCTTGCAGGGCAGGAATTTCCGGCGTGTCCAGTTCGATGGCTTGGCAGTCTCCGAGCCTCTCGGCGCGAATATCGCGATGAACTGGAAGCCGTCGTCGAGGATCACCACCGATTTCAGCCACATGAAGCTGAACGAGCTTGTCCTGAAGAACAGCACTCTGCCTGGCGCCACGATGGATACGGCCGCCCTGAATTGGAATGACCGTCATTTTCGTGCCAGCGCCGCGGTATTTACCTCCAGTGCGCAGAGCATTCGTACCAATGCCTTCTCGCTTTCCGGCGGCCGCAAGATCCGCAATTGGGGCGAGATCGATGTGAACTGGTTACAAAGCGAAGCCGCCGCCAATAAGACGTCCACCAACAGCCTGATTACAACGTTTCGGGAGTACGTTTCTCCCAGACTGGAACTCGCCCAGTTCGTCACCCGCAACGATGGCAACACGACGGTTTCTTTCGGCGGAAACCTGATCGGTAATCGCCTCAGCGCAGGGCTTGAGTACCAGACTATCTATGTCCCCTATCTTCTTTCGAAGCCCTTCACGCAGGCGGCCGTGATCAATATTCGTTTCCGTCCTTTCGGCAACGTGGAGTTGAACGGCGGAACCGCTGTGGGTGCCGACGGCAGAGTCCGCTACACCGCCTGGGGCAATAGCCTGATGGTACACAACGAAAGGTACGGACAGCCGGCGGCCGCCATGAATATCCCGAAGTACATTATTCGCGGCCACGTGACCGACGAAACCGGAAAACCGATCCGCGGGGCCGCTCTGCGTATCGGCAAGGAGCTGGCTTTCACCGATTCGGACGGCCTCTTTTTCGTTCGTGTGTCCAAACGCGCTGGACTGCCAGTCGAGGTGGCCTTCGATGAATTCCTGGCGTCCGGAAACTGGGAGATGGTGACAGTTCCGGAGAGAGCCAATCCCGAGTTAGAAGAGCATGCGGCGGAGCTTGAAGTGGTGTTGCGTCGACACTCTTCGCTGGCCAGCCACCAACCTGGTTTGGACAAGGAAGGGACAAGATCCCTGGGAGGCGGAGACTGAAGCGCCAGCCGCCAGTCCCCGGCTGTCTGCGCATCGGCTGCATGCCTGTACGATGAGAGGCGATGCCGCTTGAAATCTAGGTCAGTGGTCAAAGACTCGCGCAGCGGCCAGGTAATTCTCAATCGGTTACGCGAGATTGTCACCAGCCTGCCCACGCTGAGGCGGAACCAGCGGACATGTTTCTCGTTCTCTCCGCGGCTCGCCCGTGAAGGACTTTTGCGGCGGCTGACCCGCCGGAAAGTATCCGCACCGAACGCATAGGTAAGCCGTTACAACCACTGGCCTTCGAGCGAAGCCTAGGTAAGTCGCCAATGACGTTACGGGCGTAACTTCTTCTGTGACGTTAATCACACTGCCTTGCCAGAATACTTGTATCCTCCAATCTGGCGACCCAAGAGGGCCTTGTCCTGCCAAAGAACGGCAAGCCGTGATGTGGCCATCGGTAATACGGTTTAGCCCTGCCCTCTCCTGCCAAAGCAGATCTGTGGTTCAGGAAGATTGCGGGGAGTGCGTGGACGGTGCGGCGACAATTCCACAGGAAAAGGTGTGTGGTCCCGAGTCCTGTTCTCCAGACAGTACGAAGCAGACCGACTCGCAGGCCCCCACTGCTAGGAACACCTACACACTCAGCTCCGTTCGTGCTGGAATGCAGAAGATTGAACGGCGTGAGTGGTGGCTGTGGTCATTTGCAGTTCTCGTCACTCTCCTTTTGACTCTAGGTATCGTTTCGTTCGTATTTCCCCTGTTGCATCCGAGCCGAGGAGACGATCCCTTCTCGGGTGTGCCCAATTCGACTCGCGGCCTGGTAGGTATGGTCTTGTTGTTTGACATCTACACCGTGTATCAGCAGCTCCAGATTCACCGCATGCGCCGCCAACTAGTGGATGGAGAAGAACTATTTCGCCTGATTACCGAGAACGCAGCCGATATGATTGCAGTCGTCGATGCGAACGGAGAGCGACTCTACAACAGCCCTTCCTATCAGAGGGTATTGGGCTACAGTCCAGAGGAGTTGCGTCACACATCGTCACTCGAACAGATTCATCCCGAGGATCGTGAACTGGTCAAAGAAGCTGCCCGAGAAGCAATTTCTGGCGGCGCGGGCCGGAGGATTGAATACCGCATGCGCCATAAAGAGGGAGGCTGGCGAACTCTGGAGTCCACGGCCAGCACCATCACGGATGGGGAAGGCCGGGTGGAAAAGCTGGTGATTGTGAACCGCGACATCAGCACGCGCAGGCGTCTGGAAGAGCAACTACGCCAGGCGCAGAAGATGGAGGCAGTGGGCCGGCTCTCTGGCGGTATAGCCCATGACTTCAATAACCTGCTCGGGATCATTATCGGGTATGGCGAGATTATGGATGAAGAGTTGGACCCGGCCAATCCGCTACGTGAAAGCGTGGTGGAAGTCCTAAAAGCTGGGCGTCAGGCCGCAACTCTGACACGTCAGCTTCTGGCCTTCAGTCGCCAGCAGGTGCTGGCCCCCAAGGTTGTCGACTTGAGCGCTGTGGTCTCGGAAGTAGAAAAGATGCTGGGACGCCTGATTGGCGAAGATATCGAGCTGACCACCGTCTCGGAACCAGAGCTAGGCAGAGTAAAGACCGATCAAGGACAGATTGAGCAAGTGATCTTGAATCTTGCGGTGAACGCACGGGATGCTATGCCACACGGAGGGAAACTGATTATCGAAACCAGCAATGTCGAAATCGACGAGGCCTTTGCCCAGCAATCTCCTTATCCGATTGAACTCGGCTCTTGCGTTTGCCTCGCCGTGCGCGATACCGGCGTTGGAATGAACGCCGCCACACAGGCACGAATCTTCGAACCTTTCTTCACTACGAAAGAGAAAGGGAAGGGGACCGGGCTTGGCCTCTCCATGGTTTACGGGTTCGTCAAGCAGAGCGGTGGTTACATTACGGTTTACAGTGAACTGGGCACCGGCACCTCGTTCAAGATTTACTTGCCCAGAGTGGACGCTCCGCTCGAGAGCGACAATGGGCACGCCAGAGTGGCTACATCAGTTCAGGGAACCGAAACGGTCCTCCTGGTGGAAGATCAAGCAGGCCTCCGAACCCTAACTCTCGCTCTTTTGGAGCGCTGTGGTTACAAAGTGCTGGCCGCACAAAATGCTACCGAAGCCTTGGAGGCCAGTCAGCGATACCAGGGGCCTATCCACCTGATGTTGACCGACGTGGTGATGCCAGGGGTCGATGGTCGTGTTTTGGCGCAGCAATTGGCCCAGAGTCGGCCCGAAACCAAGGTAGTGTACATGTCGGGCTATACCGGTCAAACCTTCTCTGGCCATGCCATTCTCGACCCGGGGAGTCACTTCCTCGCAAAACCCTTTACGCGCGACATGCTGGCGCGCCGGATCCGGGAAGCCTTGGACGGTGTGACCGCAGGGGCGTCCAAATGATCCAGCTGTTGCTCGAGGATCAATCGTCTTCCCAAGGGGGCAGCTTATGCAGAAGATTCTGATCGTGGATGATGATCCCGCCATGCGCGGCCTGATCAAAAAGCGCCTGTCGGACACCTACGAAGTCATCGACACCGGGGACCCGGAGCAGGCTCTCGCACTGGCTTTGGAACACAAGCCGGATGCCATCCTGCTCGACCTCATGATGCCCAAGTTCTCCGGGTTTGAGCTCTGTCAGAGTTTTCATTCCCTGAGCTACACCTCGCGGATCCCGATTATCGTGATTTCCGGCGAGTCCGCGGCAAAGTACAAGGAACACTGCGAGAACCTGGGGGCAACCGCTTACTTCGAGAAGCCTGTCAATTTTCCGCAACTCAAGCGCAAACTGGCGGCCGAACTGCAGGTCGGACGGCCGGAGCGGCGCGATAGCGTGCGTGTTCGGATGCGCATCGCACTGAAACTGCGGGGCACCGATGCGAATGCGAAACCCTTTGAAGAATTGACCGTAACCGAGAACGTCAGCGCCGACGGGTTTTTGTGCAACTGCGGGCTCCCCCTGGTCAAAGGCGCAGTAGTTGACGTTTTTCTCGTTGGCGCCACGGAACACTTTGTCGGCCGCGCCCAGATCGTGCGCAAAGAAGCGCCTGGCGCCCCCTGGCAACGATACGGGTTTCACTTCCAGGAGAAGACATCGGATTGGGTCTTTCAACGGACCTAGTGCCGGCAGCAGCCAGACCGATGCAGGCCGTGGAGGCACGATGAAAGTACTGGACGCCACCCTGGGCATAAGATTGCCACTGCACATCCTACTCGTCGAGGATCATCCCGCGAACCAGAAGATGACCCAGTTCATGCTTTCCAAGTTCGGCTACGAGGTTCATATCGTCGCCAAGGGACAGAGTGCTGTGGAGGCCGTGCTAGCCCGACCCTACGACTTGATCCTGATGGATTTGCAGATACCGGGAATGGATGGACTCGAGACCTCCCGTTGCATTCGGCGTCTAGATAACCGCATCCGCCAGCCACGGATCGTGGCGATGACCGCCAACTTCCTAGAGTCCGACCGAGAAGCCTGTTTTGGTGCCGGCATGGACGATTTCTTGCCCAAGCCCGTCCGGCCCGCGGACCTGAAAATGATCCTTGAACACAGTGCCTCCACACTCGGAAGGGGGAGACACGTAGCCTGCGGCTCGGACCGCATCGCAGTCCGGCAGGAGGGCACTAACGGCAACCTTGATGCCAACGACGAAATTCTCTCTATCTATGTCGCGGAGTTTCACACGACGCTGCAGGACCTGCGGAAGGCGAAGGCTCGTGGCGACCTCGCGGCATTTCGCAAAAAGGCACACTATCTCAAGGGCGGCAGTCAGATGATTGGCGCGACCGGGGTAGTGGTGTTATGCCAAGACATTGAAGCGGTTTCCGACTTGACCATCACCGCCCTGGACGACAAACTCGCGGCCCTGCAGGAAGCACTGCAAGAAGTTGTGCGGTCAGCCAAGACGTTACCGCGCAGTGACGGAACTGCTCGCAACGCCCGGGCTTCCGGAGGTTGAAGCGACTTTATGGACAAGATCACCGTAGTCGTGGCGGATGATCATCCCGTGGTTCGGATCGGCGTCCGCAATATCCTCCATTCGCAGCCTGACTTCGAGATTGTCGGTGAAGCCAGCGACGGCCAAGAAGCGCTGGACCTGATCCGGCAGCGCGCACCGACGATTCTGCTGCTCGATCTTGCCATGCCGAATCTTCCGGGTCTCGAAACCCTCCGTGAACTAACGCGGCAGTCGGCCCACATCAAGACGGTACTGCTGACCGGACACATCGATCGCAAGGATCTTGTGGAAGCGCTGCAACTGGGCGCACGCGCTGTGGTGCTGAAGGAGACGGTCGCTTCCGACCTCTTGGCTTGCTTGCAGGCAGTCGCCAACGGACGATATTGGCTTGACGGCAAGCCCGTCGTCAACCTGCTAAAGGTGCTCGACGATCTGATTGCTGCCGAGACTCCAGCACCAAAGAAAACCTTTGGACTTACGCCGAGAGAATTGCAGATCGTTGCCTTGATTGTTCAAGGTTGCACGAACAAGGACGTCGCTACGGAATGCAGCATCACACATGAGACGGTGAAACGCCACTTGAGAAACATCTTTGACAAAGCCGGCGTTTCGAGTCGGCTGGAGTTGGCGATGTTTGCAGTCAATCACCAACTGGTTGTGGAAGACGCCGAAGAGATGATTTGCGCGCCCCATACGGTTTCTTCTTCGGAGGGCGGTCGAGAGCGATCGCGCGCAAGGCCACATCGACGAGTCTGACGGAGACGGTGGTTGCGGGTCACCAAACACCTAAAACGTCACAAGTTTACTTCACGTCCAACCGAATCCCAATTGCCTAGAACCAGTTTCATGTATGCCTCAGCAGGATCTTGATGCAACCGAGCTGAACTGTACCGAGGAAGTTTTCCGCGTGGTATTCCCAACGGATAACGAGCCGACGCATGGGTTGTCTAAGCGAAGTAGAATTGCTTGCTGGGAAGGGGCGGCCAGTCGAAACCGCCCTGCTGGTTAGAACCAGCGCGAGAAGTGGGTTTCCAGGAATTCCCCCAGTTTCGCCGTTGCCCGGAATTGCGGTATCGGATCGAGTTCCCTGAATGCCGAGGTGAACGCGTTCGACAGGCTCCACATGGTTCGCGGTTGGAACTCGTCGTGCTGCGGATTGAAGTACAGCTCGTGCACTCTCCTCGCCAGATGCCTCGGGACCTCCAGATCCCCCTCGATGAACGCGCGGTAGATCGTCAGCTTCGCCGCCTCTGCTGACAGTTGTTCGGCCCGCCAACTCTCGACCTGCCGTCGCATCGGCTCAAAGTTCCGCTGCATCCGATCCACACCGATCGATAGTGCATCTTCGAGCGAGAAATGTTTCGAGTGTTTCGCGAGGACGGGGCTGTAGTCTCCGCGAAACGCGAGATGGTGACACACGAACACTCGCAGCCCCACCGTGCATGCCAGCCGGAATCGCTTGTTATTCGCGTTTCTGATTCCGATCGCGAAGCGGCAACCCTCAAAGCCTGTCTCCAGATCAAGCGCGCCTGGGACAATGTTGCCAAGACGGGGAGCCAAGCTGCTTGTAAGGGGAAGGACGGAGAGGGTAGGCCGGGGCCGTCTTGGAGTCCATACAAGCACTTGCCGTGCCCTCCACTGCCGTACTTTTCTGCGATTTTATAGGCGATTACATAAAGAGTGGTTTACAACTTCTTCAACAACACCAACGTGAGGTCGTCGGCGAGTGAGGTCGTTTTCCGAAAGTCGATAACGGATGCATAAATCGTCTCGATCAGCTCGCTGGGGTTCTGTTGCCAATGCAAACTGACGGTCTTTGACAAGCGTTCTGCGGAGTATTGTTCTCCCGCCGGATTCTCAGCTTCAACCGCGCCATCGGTGTACAAAACAAGAACGTCTCCCGCGCGGAGAGTAAGCTTCTCAGTCTCGTAGTTCGAGCCAGGAAGTACGCCTAGCACTGGGCCTCCTTTGTCTAACGGGTGTGGGGCGGTGTTGGCACGAATCAGTAGCGGCGGATTGTGGCCGGCGTTCGTGTATTCCAAGGAACTCGACCGAGGGCAAAGTTTTCCGTAAAACAGTGAAATAAACCGGCTTCCGTTCGTGACCTGACAGACGACGTTGTTGAAAGTTTGCAAGAGATCGCTGGTGTTCGGAAAGCGCGGAGCATTCATGCGCAAGGCGACCTCAATGGAAGGCATCAATAGGCCAGCGGCGACTCCTTTTCCGGAAACATCTGCAATTACCGTTGCGATCTCGCCTGCGGGAAGCTCAATGAATCCGTAGTAGTCGCCTGCCACAGTCTTGGCTGGATACATTCGCGCCGCGCAGTCAAATCCAGGCACACTTGGAATCGAACGAGGTAGGATGCTTTGTTGCACCTCTGCAGCCAACTGAATTTCGTTTGCCAGTTCGTCGCGCTGTTGCTCGGCAAGCTCCGCTAGCCGGCGTCGCTGCGCTCCCAACTGGTTCACAACCGCGACAACGAAGACATATCCAAGAAGGGTAGTGGCATCCCTTGTTAGGTGTTGAGTTCCGAGATTACGCATGGGGTCAACAAGATCATGCAGAACCAGACAGACAATCGAAAGCGCAAGACTGATGCGAAGTGGATGAACGAGAGCGCTCAGAGCTAGAGGCAGGAAATACAGAGGAGCGAGCGAAACTGAAGCCACGGACTTGTCGGCGTAGGCTACGGCAGAAATCCCCGCCACCACCACAACGGTGAGGACGAGAATACTCATCCGTTCATTGATGTACGGGCCTTCGGTCGTGACCCTGCGAAGAGCGGTCGACCATCGGGAGGGCGTCATAGCTTGAAATGACCTGCAGTTTGCGACACCTCAACCACCCCGTCACGTTCAGAAAGAACCCGAACCTTGCGCATCCAAGAGACAATAGCGCTGATCTCAAATCGCTTCAATGGATTAGCCCAGGCGATGCCAAGTCGCCCGCTTGCCGCAATCAACTGGCGAGAATTCCAATTACTCCAATACTCTGCGAAAATCGACACCGGATCGCATAGGATGACGTTACAACATGCCGTATTATCAGTAATTTGCATTGCTATTAGCAATTTGTAATAGCCTACATCAAAACACTAATCAAATCTGCTAGCAAACGACTAAGATTTCGGCAACTTTCTTCTGCGGCCGCGCATCTATCTACATCGAAAAATCCAGGCTGGACACCCCCGTGGTGGCAAGCGCCTGGAACCTCGGAATTTTTTGGCATGGAGGTACGAATATGAGGAACGTAAAACGATTCTTCCGGTTCTTCCTACTCGCGCTCTTGCTGGGGATTTCTGGCTCCGCGCTGGGGAGCGATGTAGGAACTGCAACTGCGACGAGTAAGGACGCCGTTCTTACTCAGCAACTGCAACAAGATTTCAGCAACCACATGGAGTTCCGCAACGTCACTGTCGCGGTTGAAGATCGGGTCGCACTGCTCGAAGGCTCCGTCGAGACCTATCGCGAGAAGATGGACGCCGAACGTCTAGCGCGCAAGCGCCATGGCATCGAGGGTTTGCGCGATTTCATCGCGGTCCAACCGGTTGTCCCGGTCTCCGATGTCCGGCGTCAAGCATTCTTTCCGGTCAACGACAATTAGATTTCCCGATGTTGTTTGAGATACCAGCAGCAGTCGGGGCTGTGGGAAAAGTGGGAATCGCGCGGGTTGTGCGCGATTTCCAAGGGCGGTGGGAAGGGAGGAAAACCTGCTTTTGGTTTTCCTCGCTTTCCACGGCCCGGCTTTTTCCACAGCCCTTCGGCCGCCGCGTTTGTGTTGTTAAAGAAATCATCGAGGGTCACTTTGCTTCCGCGGACTCCAAGCCCGCATCCCGATTCTTCTTGGCTTGCTCCATGCGGTAACTCGGGATGTTGAGTTCCAAAATTACGCAGTGATGGACGAGGCGATCGATCGCGGCCGCGGTGGTCATCGCATCTTTGAAAATGCCTTCCCATTTCGAGAATGGCAGGTTGCTCGTCAGCAGCACGCTGCCGCGTTCATAACGCTCCGCCAACAGGGTGAACACGACCTCCATTTCCTCTCGACTTTGCTGCACGTATCCCATTTCGTCGATGATGAGACCGTCGTACTTCGCCAGCTTCTTGATTTCCTTGCTTAACCGCAGATCCCGCTTCGCAGCCAACAGATCTTGCACCAGCAGCGCACAAGTGGCGTACTTGATCCTTTTCCCGCGCATAGCGATCAGCTCTTGCGCCAGGGCACACAACAGATGGCTTTTCCCCGCGCCAGGATTCCCGAAGATCAGTAAATTCTCTTTACGGTCCAGGAATCCTCCCTCCAACAGCACCTTCATCTGTCGACTCACCTTCACCGGCAACCGCTTGCCGTCGAAGTTCGCCAGGGACTTCTCCAGCGGCAGTGCGGATTCCTTGAGTAGCTTTCCGATCCGTTTTCGCCGCCGCTCCTCACACTCTCGCTGCGCCAGTTCCAGCAGGTACCGCTCATAACTCAACGTTTCTTTTTCCGCGCGCCGCGCCGTTTCCTCAAAGCACCCCCGTATCGCCGGCAGATGCAGCTCTTTCAGATTTTCCACGAGCGCGGTTCTCACCTGGCCCGTCTCCCCATTCATTGCAGCCCCTCCCCACTTCCACAGAGTTCGTCAAACATTCGCAGATCCACGCTGGCCACTTCGACCTCGCGAATGCTCCCCTTCCGCTCCACTCTCAGCCGCTCGCGCACCGCCTCCGCCCGCACCCATCCTTCGCCTTTTTCCAACAAACCGCGCAGCGCTTCATCTACTTTCGCCTCGCTCTCCTTCGCCGCCAGCTCCAGGATCGCCAGATACTCCTTGCTCCCCCGCGGGCCCAACTTGTCCTTCAGTTCATCAAACGCCATGCGAAATCGGCTCGTCGGAAACAACTCGTCCCGGTAGCGATAGTTCTCCAACGCCCCCGGCTTTCTCACCAACCAGTCGATGATGTGGCGATAGTCCACCCGGTGTCGCCTCCGCCCACGCAACCGCGGCATCTCTTCCACCTTCTTCTGCCCGTACCAGATCTCCACCCGCTCCATGTACAACCGCACCTCGACCTGCTCGCCAATCAGCCGGCTGGGCACCGAGTACACATTTCGGTCCGTATAGATCAGACTCCCCGAGTCCACCTTCACTCGCTCCCGCTTGCACGACTCCAAGCGTCGTTCCGGCAACTCCTTCATCACGGCGATTTCTTCTGCCAAGCGCGCTTTTCGTCCGGCGTTCAAGCGCGCCAACAATCCCGCCACGAACTCCTGGTAGTCCGCGACACTGACAAAATCCTTGCTCCCGCGCAGCATCAACTCCTGCGCCAGAGCCCGTTTCAAACGATGATGTCGTTGTTCCACATCTCCGTTCTCATGCCCTTGCCCCGCCTGGATCTTCTCTCCCTCCACTCCGTAATAACGCAGCAGCCCAGCGTACCGTTCGGTGAACTCCGCCGGCGTGCTCATGTTGTTGACCGCTGTCGACAGTCGATCGGTTCGGTGCCGCTGCGGCACTTTCCCGAGTTCCCAAACTGCGTTTTGAAACCCCTCACACAAACTTTCAAAGCTCTCCGAAAAACACACCGTGGCCGACTCCCAGTTCGAGTACGTCAGCACCAGGTGATAGAGCAGGTGCGGAAAACTCTGTCCCTGGATCGTGATCCCCAGCTCACTCATGTGCGTGAAGTCACTGGCACTCAGCCTCCCGGGCTGATGGCGCTGCGCGAAGAACACTTCCTTCACCGGTCCTTCCGTCGCCCGCCATACTTTCACTCGTCGCTGCAGCGTCCGCAGTTGCCCCTCGGCAAATCGCCCGCTATAACGCCGCTGCAGATATTCAAAAATCGTCTTCCCTTCCAGCCCAGGGTTCACCTCCAGCAGGCTGCGCACCTCTTCCCACACCTCCTGGAACGGGTCCTCTCGTGTCCGCCACCGCTTCTCCGGCGTCAGTTCGCTCGGCACTCGCCCCAGCCGACGGTACTTCCGCGCCGTCTTCGCATCCATACCCGCTTTCGCCGCCGCAGTTTCCAGATTCGTTTCCACTTTCCCCAAGGCAAACAACCTCCTCACCTGCTTGTCTGTCACCAAATTGTGAGTGTCGCCAAGAACCAAAAATCAGAGCCTGGCTATTGTCGCTGATCGGGAATTCTAATTGTCGTTGCTCGGGAGGTATGATTGTCGCCCATCATTCCGTGAAGGAAGACAACATAAACAGCATCTTCACATATATGAGATTATGTGTTGCACCACATAATCTCATGTAGTCGTAGATTGTGGAGAGTTCTGGCATGGAAGTCCTCTGGTACGGGGAGGGATTTGCGGAAGAGAACGAGAGAACAAGGGGAAAAGTAGGAAAAGATGGGTGGTGCGGAAGTCTAGTTGGCCAGCAGGAAGAGGTCTTGCAGACTCAACCCCGGCCAGCGAATTGAACCAGTTTCAGCCGGAAGACTGACGGCTCCACTCTCAACGCCCCAACTGAGCCAGGAAAGAAACTGTTCTTTCTCGCCTTTGACCAGCACCGGCGCACATCCGATACCGAGAGCACGGATGATCGCCTGATGCGTTTCCAGTTCGCCGGCAAACCAGTCAGCCCAATCCGGCATTCCGGGGATCCCGTGAATATGGGCGAGAGCGGCCCAGATGAATCGGTTTTCCGAGCTTGCCAGCAGGGTTCTTCCTGACCCCGCCGATACGTTGCTGGAAGCGAACTCTTCCGACAACGCGATAAGGTGACGCAGGGGCTTCTTGCGCCCGGCAAGCTGTACCGAGCCTTTGAAACACTGCGCGTTTCGTTCGAGACATACTCGAATCGGCTGTACACCTGGCCCTTCCACCATGAACCTGTCCCCTAGGGAGATCGCCGCGCTGACGGCCGCAACCTGCGTGTCACCACCGATCACAGAAATAAGATGGGCCTTGGCCTGCCGGGGCGGATCGGGCAATACCTCCCCGATAAAGCGGTCGAGGCGCAGCTTGATGCTGGTGGTCGTCTTCTCCGTGCTCTTCACGTAGGTGAGCCAGCCGAATCGAAGGTGGGCATTTTTCATTCTGGCTCCTTCTTTTCGTGCGTGAGAATCTGGGTCTTTCCGTTGGCAAAAACCAGGGTCAGCTCATGCGAGAACCGTTCCCGGTCGTGCAGGATTTTCGTTCCGTCTTCTTCCTCTTCTTCCCAATGGTCGGTGAATTTCACGGAGCGCCAGTGGGCAATGTGACGGGATTCGCCCTCGCCAAAGACGCCGTTGAGCATACCTGCAGTGCAAAGCAGTCCGTTTCCGTATCTTCGCGGAAAATGGGCCCGAACGTTGTTTTGCTTGGTGGAAGGTATGCGGCGTAGCCGTATATTTAGCATCGTTTCGTCTGCTGGTTAGGGTGTGCAGAAGGTGCACAACCACGGTGGAAGGTGACGGGCGATTTGTGTGAGCGATATCGATCAGGGAAAGGTTCAACGCAGGATGGCAGTTTTCCCGGGAGCGTACAGCAGGGTGAGCTCGTTGGTAAATCTCTCACGCTCGCGTCGAATGATGGTGCCGTCTTCTTCAACATCTTCAAAGCAGTCTGTGACCTTGACGGATCGCCAAACGGCGATGTGCCGATCCTCGCCAGAACCAAAGACGCCGTCCAGCAGTCCCGCTACCGCGCACAGTGCGACATGGCCCCCATGTAGCGGAGTCACAGGACGCCCCCTGACGTCGGCGCGGCGTGGGGTGAGGATTCTGGCGACCTGGCGATATGCTGCTGACTTCAGCAACAAGTCTTCGATCTCATCCAGAGGCAGCCCGCGATGAGTTAACTCGACAGGTGCGCTTTCTGGGATCGAGTAGACCACATCAGCAGAGTCCGGCAGAATCGGGAGTTCATCCCATTTCCGACTCATCTCAGCGATCAAGCTTTGCGCCCTGCTAAAGTCTGCGTCAGAGAGGTGGTTGCACTCACGGCGCGTGCGTCGAGTGCCGAACAGGACGACCTGCTTGTACTTCACAGCTTCTGGCGTGCCCAGCCGATAAGCTCTCTTGTCCTTGAAGTGGAAGGCAAGAACGCGCCCGCAGACGGACAGTCGATTTCCGGGAACAACCAGCACCAGCACACCAGCGGGCTTGAGCCAGCGATAGCAGTGCTCAAGAAACACCTGCTCCAGTCGGCGGTTCTGCGATTCCCCACATTCGAAGTCGTAAGGCGGGTTCAGATAGAGCAGCGACAGAGATTCTACCGGGCAGTGCACATCAAGCGTGTCGCCGTGGACGACGTGATTCGAGACTCCGCCGGCCTGTTCGGCGCGGTATGCATCCAGTTCGATTCCGTATCGGATGACTTTCTCATCTTCAGCGATCACCTTGAAAGCACCACCGTCCCCGATGCAAGGATCCAGAGCGACGCATCCAGAGAGAGGAAACTGCAAGAAGCGTCGAATCCGTTCGGCCTCTGGAAAGGGAAGCGGAAAATAGCCGAGCTTTTGCTTGCCAGCCAGGCGCATGATGCCTCCGTGTTGGGCCTGTGGAGATAGGCAGATCTCTGTGCTTGCATTCACAGCGTGAAGGGCTGTAAGGTCGCAGCGTTATGGCCCTTCATGCATCTGCGAAGGTCGGAAGAAACGATCCCTGTCCCTGCGGCAGCGGCAAGAAGTACAAGCATTGCTGTTTGCCTGGCTATGCTCCATCCATCGACCACCTGTGGGCGCGGCAGCACGAAGAATCGGACCGCCTGACGCGGGAGATCACTCGGTTCGCCTTGCGCAAGTTCGGGGAACGGATCCATGAGGCGTGGCAAGACTTCAACATGAGTGATGCACCGCCGCCGCTGGACGAGTCAGCTGATGAGCGGCAGATCTTCATGCCCTATTTCTTGTTCCAGTGGAATCCAGACGGCAGGAGCACCACCGCGCGCGGGCAGGGCGGCGTAGTTGCCCGCTGGTACATGCTAGAGAAGTCGAAGCAGTTAACCGCGACCGAACGGATGTTCCTGGAGCAAGCGACAACGCAGCCGCTGAGCTTCTACGAGGTAGTTTGGAATGAACCAGGGGAGCGGGTGCTCGTGCGTGACGTTCTGCTTGGTGAAGAAACCGAAGTCATCGAACGGTCCGGGTCTCAACACTTGGAGCCGGGCGATCTGCTGTTTGCGCAGATCTGGCACGAGCCGGAACTTTCCGTGTTTGGAAGTTCAGCGCCGATCCGCATCCCGCCGGACAAGAAGATTGAGGTTATCGAACTCCGAAAGAAACTGAAGAGGAGAATCGCCAGGCAGAATCGCTATTTGAGGCCCCATGATCTGCTGCGATATGCGGACCTGATTCGCGCCACCTACTTGGACATTAGAGATCGGCTATTTCTTCCCCCTGTGCTGTGCAACACCGACGGGGACCCGCTGCTGTTTCACACATTAACCTTTCGGATCGAGTCGGCGGAAGCAGCTTTCGATGCGCTAGCTTCGCTCGCGGTCGGGCGATCCCGAGAAGAACTACTGGACGATGCGGAACTGGGTGAGGACGGAAAGCTGCGAAAGGTGAACATCGACTGGATCAAGGAAGGCAATCGCAAGTTCAAGACCTGGGACAACACTATTCTGGGCCACATCAAGATCTCCGAAGGACTTCTAACCACGGAGGTGAACTCGGAGAACCGCGCCAACCGGTTGCGCAAAGAGATCGAGAAGCGCCTCGGTTCCACGGCGGTCCACCAAAGCACGCTCGTCCAGACGATCGAGGAGATGCGGGAGAATGCGTCACCAGAAACTTCCGAGGATAAGAAACAACGCGATGAAGAGATGGATGCGATGTTGTCCGATCCGGAAGTAAGAAAGCAAATGCAGGGCGAAGTGCAGAAGTTGGTCGAGAGCTGGGTCCATCAGAAAATCCCAGCGTTAGGCGGGCGCACGCCACTGGAAGCCGTGCGTGATCCAGATGGCAAGGAGATGGTCGAAGCCCTGCTTCTTGATTGGGAGCGGCGCGACAAAGCAGACGTTTTTCCCGATCAGGTTCGGCCAGATATCGGCGCGCTGCGCCGATTGTTGAACCTGATGCCGTCCGCTTCCTGATGCTGTTTGAGCCACTGCTGTTCCATTTTGTCGATCCGCAACTGCAGGTAACGCCAGTAATCCGTCGACATCTGCAGTTCTCCGGCTTCCTCGATCACATTTTGGAAATAGCTGAAACTCACGATGAGTTCGTTGCTCTTGTTGTTCAGCAAGGTCGAGTACTTGCGCGCGCACCCCAGTAGAAAGCCGCGCTCGACCTGCTGAATGGGGATTCTTCTCTGGAACAATGCATTGGCAAGATTCTCGTCCGCAGGAGCAAATGAGCCTGCGATACATCGCCGGTTTCCCATCAGCTGCCGGATTTGTGCGACGTAGCTTGCCCGATCTGGTAGCGCTTCTTGTTTTCGAGCCTTCTCGTATGGCCAGAACGAATCACAGATTTCGATGTGACCGGAGATATGCTGATTTGCCGCCCTCTGAACTCGGCAAACTTGCTGCCGCTGCAGTTCCTCCATATAGATAATGATGGAGCGCCGGCTGCGGCCTAAGGCCTTTGCCAGGTCGCCATGGGTAATCCGGATCTGTCCAGTTTTGCGGTCTGCGTTCAGGCAAAAATAGATGAACAGCCGGAAAGCTCCATCGGAAAGCAAAGCGAGAGCGCGGGAAACTTCCCGCCCGGCGGCAAACCATCCGCTGGAGTGCTTCAGCTTCCCAGCCAGGGCGGTCACCGTGTACCCGCCTGAGCGAGGCGGAGAATCTCTTCCCGCAACAGATTCTCCGCGTTCTTTTGTCGAGTCACCGTACGCTCCAGGGAGATGAGTCTGGCGATGAGCGAGTCCTTGGATTCACGACGTAAACGGGCAGTCCTCGATTGCAGAGATCGTTTTTCCTGATCAGATGCGCTATCGATCAGCCGCAACAGAAGTGGCTCCAGGAGCCGCGTTCGCCTCAGCGGCCGCCGGTTCGCCAGATAAATCCGATACGCGAGCTCATTTCTCTTGATCGTGTTGGGCGATATTGAGAGGGCAAACAGGATGCTCACACGCTTGCAGATACTCGCGTACGTCACCTCGGCACGGTCCTTCTGCAGTGCACTAACAGCTGCTTCCACGCGTGCAGCGGTATCGCGTCTCTGGCGATCCCATCGCGGTTGCAGCCAACCGGGATGCGTTTTCTTATCTCGGTGCCGCATGCTTTATGCTCACAGTCTGTGCCGCGTCTTTCCGCAAGGCCTCGATCAGGTCCATCTCTTCTTTGATCAGTTTGCAGTCAGCAATCAACTGCTTCATTTGCCTTTGTTCTGCGACGAGCTTTTCCCGCCGCGCGTACTGAAGCTGTTGTTCGGCCCAGGCCTGTTTCTGATCGATCTGATATCGCTTCGCCGGATCAGGCGCGTTCCCGGCACACCCTACACAAACGAACTTGGCAGGGCACATGTTGGCAACTACGCATGTGCCACCAAACACCTCCGTGAGCGCTCCGACCTTACCTTCAGCATCTTTCAGCATTTTTCCGATCTCATCAGGGCTGCGCAGACCCTCGGCGCCCACATCGATTCGATCCACAAAGATCATCTCTGCCGCACTCATCACCTTCGTGGGCGTCGGCCGCGAGTAGTATTTCGTAACCGTTCGGTCGCGCTGGTGGAGCAGTTTGGCAATGACCTCGACCGGCGTATTCAGGTCAGCCAGCTCGGTCGCAAACGAATGCCGCAGCAGGTGCGAACTGAGCTGAACCACATTGCCGTCGAACGAACGCAAGACGAGACCATGAAGAAGGAACCTAATAAACGTATTCAGCACGTGCAAGCGAAGGCCGCGGCCATTCCACTGCAGGATGTGCCGATCCGGCGGTCGCTTATCATCTTCTATACTCACGTTGGGAATCAGGGGACCGCCCCACTTCTCACATTGAAAGCGAATCAACGCGACCAGGTGACGCTTGGTATCCTCATCGATGAAATAGTCCTCGCGCTTGTTTCTTCCTTTCGGCACCAGCCGAAGTAACCAGCGGGTGGCCCTCTTAGGGCCTACGTTCTCCAGCTGCTTGAAGCAGTACGGACTTTGTGCGATTTGCATGATCTCGCCGATGCGCGCACCGGTAATCGTTCCCATGCGAACCACCAGCCCGCCGAACATGCAAGCTGCATAGATGCCTTCATAGGGGAGGAACTCGTGTCCTTCGCGGTGTTGGAGGAAGTCAATGGGCCGGAAGTCGGTGGGTCCGAACGCCAGCAGTCCACCGTCTGCCCAGGCACTCTTGCTTTCGTATCCCCACTGCTGATGGAAACCCTCCCGCTGTTCGGCAAGATCGCAGTCGCTGCGTACATCCAGGTGGCGAAACACCCGATGACGGAAGAGATCAAGAAACCAGAAAGGCTCTGCCGGACAGCCGTTCGTAAGACTGGTGGTGGCGTTGTACTCGACGAAATAAGCGCGATTCTTCGGCGAGAAACTGCCTTCCTGCCAACGCCTCTGAATCCTGGTAGCAGGCGCCTCACGGTAACCAAGCGCCACTGCGTGCTCCCGCAGCGAGTTGGAATCCCACAACGTCAGCTCCACGCGTTGTCGCACAGTTCGCCGGCCCATCGTTTGCGCCGTTTCTTCATAACTGAACTCGTACGGACAACGAAGATCATCGTGTTCGACCTCTGCGATGGCCTGCCGGGTCGCTTCATATAGCCGACGCACCTGATTGCAGCGGATTCCGGCCACATGCCGTATCTGGTAAAACTTCGACTGCACTGCATCGGTCTTGATCTTGACCCGCTCTTGCTGCTCGCGAAGATACGCGCCGTAAGTCTTATGGCGTATGAACCGCCGTCGATCGGTGACCGGTCCAATGAAGTGTTGCTTCATCGCCTCCAGTTGCTCCGGCGTTAGTCGCTCTGCGTATTCATCGAACGCGTTGCGAATGATGCTCCATTGGCCAAGAAACGTGCGCCGCTGATGCTCCGACAGGCCTTTTCCAAACTCACCTACGTGAATGCGAAACAGCAAATCATTTGCGTCCACCTTGGTGATGTCGTCGATGGACTGTTCGACCATCACGTGCCTCATCACGCGCACGAAGTTTGTGATCTGGCCATAGGTCGATTTTGCCTGCCGGTCCGCTCGCAGGAGCGCAAACAGCGCCATTGCATCCCGCACAGACCGATTTTCAATCCGGCCGAGATAGGAGAGAACTCTTACCGGGGGAACTTGCCAGCGGCCATCGCTTGCGGGATCGTAGGATGTCAACGGCGCGCCGGCGATTGCAGGACTGATGACCTTTGACAGTTCACTCAGATTAGTCGGCAACGCATAGCCGACACGAGTCCCTTGCTCGGAGAGCCCCTTTTGCTTCCTCCACGCCACGATCCCTGGCCCGAATGCATGGTCGTTCCACACCGGCATTCGCTGCTGCACGATGCGGCGATTCGGATTGATCCCTTCCTGCCACAGCGCCTCGCAGATTTCCGCGACCGCTTCATTTGGAATCGGTCTGTTCCTGGGCCAAGTTAGGCCGAGGTCGGCCTGAATGCGAAACGCGATATCAGCGGACGTCAAGCAGACACTCCCGTCAGAATCGCAACGTCCTCATCCAACTCTTTGCTCACTTCCTGGGATTCCACAGTCGCAAACTGAGCCAACAGGCTTGGGTCCTTTTGGACTTGTTGCTCGCGTTGCTTCATTGCCTTGTGGATGGATCTGAGGGTTGTATCAACGAAGTCGCTGTCCCGCACGACGTGTTCGTAGGCTCGAAGAGTCCGCTCAGCCGTCTTCCACGCCATGTACTGAACCAACTCTGCCTTGCGGCGAACTATTTCGTTCTGATCTTTTGCGGTGCGCTCGATGGTTCGCAGTGCGTTGGTGACGAACCAGTGTCTCGCGATGTGGGGCGGAGCAACGATGCCCGCCGCCCGCAACGCAGGATTCCAGTAGTCGCTCCGCAAGCTCCGCTGATTCATCGGGCCGCCACGCGTGGTTAGAAACAATCGGACTTTCGCCAGATCGGCAGTGTCCATTTTGCCCAGATCTGCAAGGCAAAGCTGTTCCGGGTCGCACTTGCGCCGTCCGCCGCTGTCATCGTCGAAGTATTTCCGTAGCAGCTTCGCGGTCGCCGACGAAACTACGAAACGTTTGGTTCTAACTCCAAAGCTCCCTTTGTTCCTCGCTTGGAACTGGTTCAAGAACTGGCTGCAAGACCAGTCCAGAGCCGTCAGGTCCAGAACTTCGCTGATTCTTCCACCACCTTCGAAAAGAATCCGCACGACGCAGAGCTCTCGCAGGCTCCAGCCGTACTCCTTGCCGGCCTTGTAAACCAGATGAGGAAAATCGGGATCATCGATGGTCTTCGGCACCCACTCCCGCTCGACACAACGGAAGAAGTTTGCGGAAAGGCGGATTCCCGAGGGTGGATCCACGCCGCTCATTGCCGGCATGGGATCGCGCCCCTCCATTTCGTTTACCGCTAAACGGTATCGGGCGCGAAGTTCCTGGGTGACTCGGTCCATCTCGGCATGAAGCAACGGATTGGGTGGCGGGCAAATCTTCGACCAGATCAGATGATCGTAGAAACGCCGCAGCGCGGCCAGCAGAATGCGAACGTTGATTCGCGTCTCCTGCGTTTCGCTGACGTAGGTCACCTTCACTCCGGTTCGGTCGGCTCGATACGTCAGCTTGCATTTGGCGGCAACCGTCAGATACTCACGAATGATGTTCCGAATCTCGATCACGGGGCCCAGCATCCTCCACTGATGCCGCTGCACCGTCGCATCGCTCAGAGCCCAGTTGAAAAGCGCCAGCACTTCGCGCATGTAAACCGGTACCGAAGCAGGCGAGAGCGATTTCATCAACTCGCTCGCAAACAGCGACAGTGTAACGTCGGGAAGCCCGTCATCCCGGACCACCTGGTACGGATGAGCGAGATCTGGCGTGGATACGAGCTTCAACACTGCACATCGCCTTGAGGTTTTGCATGATGCGTTCCGTGTCTTCATCGCCGTTCGTCAGAGACGAAATGATGCTGAAGGATCCCCGGAACGCGATCACTCGCTACTACGCCCTCGCATATTAAGCGTCGCCCTATAGGAAAAGTCGGTCCTTACCTCACTTTTCACCAACAATTAACAACGTTCCTTATCGGGCCAACATGTCCACCGTGCAGCGGCGTGAGCGGCCGGCCTCTTACGTCATTCAGCTTGGGCAGAAGCACACGGCCCGCTTGACGATATGCGGCGGATTCCAGCAACAAGTCCTCCACTTCGTCCAGTGGAATACCCATATTGGTTAGTACAGCCGACTCCGAGGCAGGAACTTCGTAACGAACCTGAGCAATGTTGCCCAGAGGCTCAAGCTCGGCTTTCGTTGCCAGCGCTTCGAGGTATCGCACTCCGTCCGACAAGACAGAATCAGTGACCCTGGAGTTCCGTTTCCGGCGCGTTGCAAGCACGACGATCTGCTTGTATTGCAGGCAAGCGGGCTCGGTGAGCCTGAACACTCGCAAATCTGTAAAATGTTCGCTTAAGCAATCTCGCGCATTTCGCCAAACGCAGCTGCGGGATTACGAAACAGCAACACACCCCCAGCTTTGAGCCAGTGATAGCTGTGTTCGAGGAAGACCAATTCCAATCTCTGGTTGTTGCTCTCCCCGGATTCCCAATCGTACGGAGGATTAAGATAGAGCAAGGACACAGCTTCCGCCTGGCAGCGCACATCCATTGTGTTCGCTTGCAAAGTCTCGATTCCCAAGGCTCTTGCTTGTTCGGCTCGATTGGCGTCGATCTCAATGCCAAAGCGATGAGCGGTTACGCCATGCAGCAAGTGAGTGAGTGCCACTCCATCTCCCACGCAGGGATCGAGTGCCGAGAACGCTCCGATGCAAAGGCAAGGTAATTCCTCAGCCGCGCGGCCTCCGGCACGGGCAACGGGAAGAATCCTAGCTTGGTTTGTCCATG
>CAVSPZ010000003.1:0-13134 GCA_963730015.1 uncultured Acidobacteriota bacterium
CAATCGTCATGTCTTGGCCTACTTCGTCGCCTTCGCAATGACCTCGCTGTCGTCAAAACAGGAGACGCTAGAATGGCTGGAGAAAGCGTATGAAGAGCGCTCCGGCTGGCCTTTGTATCTCCATTTTGAGCCTGCATTCGATCCTCTGCGGTCCGACCCGCAGTTTGCGGGTTTGCTCAAGCGCATCAATCCTCTCAAGCCGCGCCCCTCTACGCCGCTGCCCTTGAAGTCTGACGGATAGCACGACGAACCAGAAGCGTTGCGGTATGAACCTCCTTATACGGGTGTCTTGGAGACAAGACTTCAGGCGAATGAACAAAAATCGGCGGATCTTCACACAGGCGGTCATCGCAGCGTAGAGTGTAGGCGCTGTTCATTCTGGCGGCTGAAAGAGGCAGCATGTCTGTTCGAATCGCATGCGTGCGAAGCCGTAAACCGCGGATTTTGGTGGTGAATTGCTATTTTGATGATCTTCGCGAAAACGTTCCTCGGACGCGACAGATTCCCATGGCCATGGGGCCCGCATATTTGGCGGGGGTTTTCAATCGCAACTTCTGCGATGTACGCCTTTACGACGAAGTGAGCAGCGGCTCTCTCGAAGATCCGCAACTTTTGTCATGGCCAGACATGCTCGTCCTCACCGGACTCACAACCGGATTTGACCGGATGCTGCACGTGACTGGCTATGCTCGAAGTCTTAGTGGGCACGTTATAGTGGTGGCGGGGGGGCCCGGAATACGTTCCTTTCCGCATTATGCGAGAAGCTTTTTTGACTATTGCTGTCTAGGCGATATTGAAGAACTCGGGGAGGTAGCGCGCGAAGTGTTCGATGAGGACGCCGTGGCCGAAGAGATAACTCCCCGCTTTGACCTCGCTTATTGGGTTCGCAATGTCGGACATATCGAATCTAGCCGCAACTGCAATTTCCGGTGTGCCTTTTGTTCCATGAGCGCTGAGGGCAGAGGCTATCAGAAATACGATCTTGACTACACACGCAAACAGATATTGGCGATCGGCTACAAGGATTTCTTCCTATTCATCGACAACAATTTCTACGGCAATGACAGGACCTACTTTCGTGATCGCATACATCTCCTCGGGCAGATGTACAAAAATAAGTGTTTTGGCGGCTGGGGAGCCTTGGTCACGAATGATTTCTTCTACGACGATACCAACCTCGAAAGCGTCCGGGAATCCGGATGTGTAGCCCTTTTTACTGGCCTTGAATCATTCGATAGTGCCTGGTTGACCTCCATGAATAAGGGTCAGAACAATCGACTGCCGCAGGTCGAAATGATCGCGAAGTGTCTAAACGCGGGAATCCTTTTCTTGTACGGCTTGATGCTCGACGTGACCTCGAGAACCGTGGATGAGCTCGAGCGCGAATTGCAATCTGTGATGCGAACGCCCGAAATCACTCTGCCCTCTTTTCTATCCTTGCCTATTCCTTTTCCGGGGACTCCGTTCTTTGAGGAGTGTGTGGAGAAGCAACGTCTGCTCCCGAACACCAGGATCCGCGACCTCAATAGTTCCGTGTTGTCGCTGAAACCACTCGAGAGCATGGCGCGGGTGCAACCCTTTATAGCGAAGACGCAAACCATGAATGGTTATCGCAAGCGAATCTTGCGTCACACCTTCAATTTTTATCGCCGCTACAGGAAGCTATTAGGTAGTCCGCAGATGCGGCTTTACCTGATGAACTCCGGCCTCCTCTGTGCCCACGAATTCCTTACCGCTCCAGGGTGGATCGGGCGCGGGCACAAAAGAACCTATGTCAGTAGCTCGGAACGACTCGACCAGGCTTACCAGCCCGCGTTTCGAATCAATCCTCGATATCAACACTACTTCTCACCGACCATGCTTACTGACAGCAATGGTGAAATTGCTGCCGATTTGCAAGAAGATCTCAGTAGACCAGTTGGCGTGAGAAATAGATCGGACATCCTGAACAGTCGAGTGAGATAGTCGCGTTCCATCGAGATCCAGGCTCTATCACGCTCGAGACCCCATAGCCTCGTCTGTGGAAGTCAGACTGGCCGCTGCCTCACGGATTGCTTCTGGTATTTCGGTCGAAACTCGATAACTTCCCTTGTTTGTTCTTCATGACGCAGGTTGTCGCACATTGTCGCTTGCGCTGCCTGTCCGCAAAGCTGTAATCCCGTGGCAGCATCCAATGCAGCCACCCTTGGACTGATGCTGGAGTCGGAAAAACGGCGCCTCCGAGTGATGCGCCGGTATGGCAAGCAGTTTGGCGTGGGTTCAGACTGGCAGGGTCAACCGAAATGAAACTTTCTGATTTCACCGGCACGCAGTGGCGAGTGTTGTCGATCCTCATGCTGGTCAACTTTGTAAATTATGTCGACCGGCAGATCGTGTTCGCGCTGTTTCCCGTTCTTCGTCGGGATTTCAGTCTTAGTTATGTGCAACTTGGATATCTGGCAACAGCCTTTACCGTGGTTCTCTCGTTGGCCAGCTTTCCCCTGGGTATGCTGGCCGATCGGATTTCGCGGCGCGCCGTGATCAGCGCGGGCGTTTTGTTCTGGAGTGGGGCAACGTTTTTCAGCGGACTGGCGGGCTCATTCCGCGCTCTACTAATCGCAAGAGGGCTGGTAGGCATTGGGGAAGCGGCTTACACGCCAGCCGGTGCGGCGGTCATCAGCGCGTCTTTCCCAAGGGAGGTGCGGGCCCGCGTGCAGGGGGCTTTTGACGCTGGCATGTTCGTAGGAGGCGCAACCGGAATCGCTCTGGGTGGGATAATCGCAGCGTCGTTCGGCTGGCGCTTCGCATTTTTCCTGGTCGGGATACCGGGAGTCGTTCTCGGCTTGACTGCACTACGGCTGCCCAAGGCGGTCGCCAGCGTCGCGCAAGAATCTATGCCCGTGCGTGAACTGTTGAGGGTGCCGGCTTTCCTGGCGCTGCTGATCAGCGGCTGGTTCTCCAGCTTCGCCGGATATGCTTATGTTGCGTGGGGCCCTGAGTTGGTTCAAGACTACAAGGGATTCAGCCCGCGGCAAGCAGGCTTGGCGTTGGGTCTCGCGATCGTCCTGGGCGGCACACTCGGCATTGGCACGGGGGCGTACTTATCGGACTGGTTGGCAAGATTGCGCAGTTGGGGGCGAGCCGCGATCGTTCCGATCGGTTTTGTGCTGGGAGCGCCGGCTATTTATTTTTCGCTCCACTCCACTGGAAAACTTCATTTCCTGCTGTTTTTCGGATTGGGGGCGTTCTTCCTGAGTTGGTATCACGGCCCGCTTACCGCGACCATCCACGATTTGGTTCCACCGCGAGGTCACGCGACCGCCTTAGGTTTTTACTATCTCTTCGTGAATCTGTTTGCCATGACTGTTGCGCCAGTCGCGATTGGGAGGCTCGCGGACCGCTACAACCTGATCACCGCCTTGCACGTACCCATCGTCGCACAACTGGCGGGAGCAGCGTTTTTCTTAGTTGTCATTTATTGCATCCGGCACGACGGGCTCCGTCACCCAGTGCTTGCACGTCATTGGGATGACGCGCCGTACGCACTTGCGCCGGGAGTTGCTTTAGCGTTTGAGGACCCTTGATCTGGGATATACAATCCCGACACACCTTCCCTGGGAAAATTTAAATGAGGAGAACCTTCCATGGCCCAAGCGGCACAGTTACCCATTATCAGCCACTACACGGCATACAAGCCCCGGCCTTTTACCCCCGAGCAGCGTGACACAACCACAATCCTCTACGGCGGGCTCACCTGGAAGCATGAGCGGCTGATGCAAGGCGCGCTTCATAACTTGAAATACAACGCAGAGCCGCTGCCCAACATCGCCCGCGAGGACCTTGACGCCGGCAAAGAGTTAATCGATGTGGGAGCCTGCTGCCCCACGATCTTCACGACCGGAAGCCTGGTCAACTTCCTGAAGAAGGAAGTGAAGGAGCACGGCAAGGACGAAGTCAATCGCAAGTTCGTCTACCTGACGGCCGGAGCCTGCGGACCATGCCGCTTCGGTCAGTACCACGAATCCTATGCGATGGCGCTGGACGGATTGGGGCTGCGGGACTTCCGGCTGTTCCTGCTGGCGCAGGACGAGTTGGATCAGGGCCCCGGAAATGGCGGCGGCCTCGACATCAACATGCCCATGAGCCTGGGCCTGATCTGGTCGATCCTTTGCGGAGATTTGGCGACGGATCTCGAGTACCTGACCCGTCCGTACGAAGTCAATCCAGGACAAACTGAACTGGTGCTGCGTGAATGTGTGGAGCAGATGTATGACGTGTTTCTGCATCGCCCGGATCACGGCAAGAAACTCGGCACGCTGGCATGGCATCTGCTGAGCAACTATTTCACTCGTGCCCTGCGCGAAGTCCGCAAGAAATGGGATCAGATCGAAGTGGACCACCTGCGCGTGAAAGCGAAGGTGAAAATCACGGGAGAGTTCTGGCTGCAGACGCACGAAGGCGAAGGCAACTACAACATTAAACGCTGGCTGGAGCAGGAAGACTCCGAGGTTGTTCCACCGCCAGTCGCCGTGTGGCTGCACTATTTATTGCACCCGACGATCCGCAAACTCGAGCATCGCAACAGCGCCAGCAAGCACCCCAAGGCGGAGAACCTCGCCTTGCATGCGCTGGAGCGCATCTATCGCGGCACCTACAACCGCTTCCGCAAGGCGTTGGCAAACTTGCCGCACGAATTACCCGACCAGGAAGAACTGAAGCGACTGGCGGAGCCCTTTTACCATTTCGAACTGCGAGGCGGCGAAGGGCACATGCTGATTGGTAAGGCGCTGCATTCCTACCATCACAAAACGGCGCACATGATCTGCGAACTGTCGCCCTATTCCTGCATGCCGAACACAATGTCCATCGGTTCGATGGCGAATGTCATTGGGAAATATCCGGACCTGCTCTACGCACCGATTGAAGTGAAGGGTGACGCGGAAGTGCATGCTCTCTCCCGCTGCCAGATGATCCTCACCGAAGCCAAGAAGCGGGCGCAGGCGGAGTTTGAGGGCGTCATGGAAAAGACAGGGTTGAGCGTCGAGCGCATTCGGAAATACGAGGCGAAGCATCCCGAAGTGCGGAAGGCCACATATTTCGTGCCTCATCGCGGCTATGCCGGGACGGCGGCCAACTACGTGATGCATCTGGCGTACGACAGGGGACTGGCGCGAGCTTGATATCGCGAATCGAACTGCCGGAATGAAGTGACACGCCCTACGGGGAAAAGTAGTGCGACGAGGTCAACCTATGGCAGGTGAAGGTTTCATCCAGATCCAACCGCTCGAGCAGGACCCTTCGCTGATCAAGGCCGCGCCCGCGCCGGTGGTTTCTGCAGGCACAGGAAAAATCTGCGGCCTCGACGTGGGCAGCACGACCTGCAAGTATTCGATTGCCACGGCATCGGGCGAGGTGTTGGGCCAGGCTTATGAACGCCACAACACCAAGCAGGCGGAGAAAATCCTCGATTTCCTGAACCGGCTGGAAAAGGACCACGGTCTTACACCGGAACGGGACCGCGTCTTCTTCACCGGATCTGGGGCCGGGTTGATCGCGCCTCTAGTCGGCGGGAAGGTTGTTCAGGAAGTCGTAGCCGTCGCGGCGGCTGTTGAGAAGCATCATCCCAACGTGCGCTTCGTCAGCGAAATTGGCGGCGAAGATATGAAGACGATTTTTTTCAACGGCAACGGGCCCAGCAAGAGCAAGCAGGTCCTCATGCAGAGTGCTTGTTCGGGTGGGACCGGGACCTTCATTGAAAAGACCGCCCGTAAGCTGGAGATTCCCGTCGATCAGCTTTCGAAGATGGGTTACGAGGGATACACCCTGCACAAAATCAGCAGCAAGTGCGGCATCTTCGCTGAGGCCGATGCCAATACGTTGCTGAAGGCCGGGGTGTCCGTGGAAGAGATCATTGCTTCTTTGTTCGAAGCGGTGGTCTATCAAAACCTGGCGACGCTGACTCGCGGAAACACTCCGTTGCCGGAAATTCTTTTGCTCGGTGGCCCCAACCTCTTCTTCAAAGGACTGCAGGAGGCGTGGCGCTACCACCTCAGCAAAGTCTGGAAGGAGCGCAAAGTCCAAATACCGGATGACTGCGGGCCCGACTCTCTGATCCGTGTGCCCGACGACGCGCTCTACTACGCGGCCCAGGGTTGCATCGAAGTCGGCCGGCGAGACTCGCCGACAGTCGGCATCTACTTGGGAACAGCGAAGCTGCGTTGGTGGATTGAGGCGGGACAGTACGAGGAAAAGAAGAAGATCGGACGCGGCGGCTTATGGAGCGATGCGGCCGATCTGCAGTCTTTTTTGGACCGCTATTCCAAGCCCAGAGGCAAGGGGAACGGGGACAACAAGAGCAGTGGCAAGGGGAATGGTCACTCGAACGATCACGGGCAGGCGCGCCGCGTCCCTCGAGTGCAGCTGCCCATGCTCGGCAAGGTCAGCAAGCTCGGCCCCGTCGTGGTGGGCTGCGATTTTGGCTCAACGACGGCCAAGGCAGTCTGCATGTCGCCGGACAAAGACTTGCTCTTCTCCTGCTATGCATTAAGCCGCGGTAATCCGATTGACGACGCCAAGAGCCTGTTCCGCCAGGTTCGCGAGGCGGTCGGAGACGGCGAGATTCTCGGGCTCGCCATCACCGGCTACGGCAAAGATCTCCTGAAAGACATCCTGGGCGCCGACTGTCCAGTGGTTGAGACCATCGCGCATGCCAGTGCCGGCTTGCATTATTTCCCGGACGCGGATTGTATCTGCGACGTGGGCGGCGTCAACGTCAAGATCATGATCCTGAACAACGGGGCGGTAACCGATTTCCGGCTGAACTCGCAGTGTTCCTCCGGCAACGGCGCATTTCTTCAGGGAATCGCAGAGCGCTTCAACATTCCGATGAGCGAAATGGCTGACGGCGCTTTCCGTGCTCAGGCCATGCCGCAGCTCTCCATGGGATGCGGTGTCTTCCTGCAGAGTGACATCGTCAATCAACAACGCAAAGGCTGGCAGGCCGAAGAAATTCTCGCCGGACTCTGCGCGATTCTCCCGCTGAATGTCTGGATCTACGCCGGAGGCTTGAACAACCTGCAGCAGGTGGGCAAGAAATACATTCTGCAGGGGGGTACTCATAAGAACCTTGCGGTGGTGAAAACGCAAGTGGACTTCATCGTCAAGAAAGTTCCGGGAGCTGAAGTCGTGGTTCATCCCTACTCGGGTGAAGCTGGTGCGATTGGTGCGGCTCTGGTGGCCCTCGATTGGTGGCAGGGCGGCGGAGAAAGCAAGTTTCGCGGTTTCGACGCGATCGAGAGATTAACTTACAAGACCGCGACATCGGTTGACACCGTCTGCCACTGGTGCCCCGTAACTTGCCAGCGCAGCTTCATTGACGTCGAACTTGACGGAGGAAAAGGTCGTCCCTGGAGCAAGGTTCCTCTGGAAAAGGGCTGGGAGCGGGTCATCGTGAACAATTCCTGCCCCAAGGGGCTGGTGGAAGATCTGAACGAAATGAAGGTCATCAAGATCGGGATGGAGAAAACCAAAAATGCGTTTCCCAACGTTGCCGATTTGGTCCGCAAAGAAGCGTTCCGGCGCGTCGCTACCTAAAGATCGTTCGCAGGTGCGCGTCGGAATTCCGAAGGTGCTGAACATCTGGACAACTCACCAGTTCTGGGTGGGCTTCCTGAAGTCGATCGGCATCGAATCGGAGAATATCGTTTTCAGCTCCGACACCTCCGAGGAGCAGGGACGCGAGTTCGGCAAGGGTCGCGGCACGGTTGATTGCTGCTATCCGGTGAAGTGCATCAGCGGGCACTACGGCGAATTGGTGTTTGGACAAAAGAAGAAAATCAATATTCTTCTGAGTCCGATGATTCACTCATTACCGTCGGTCCTGCACGGGCATGTGGTCGACACTGTGACTTGCACTCGCGTGATGGCCGGCCCTGAGAACATCAAGGCGGGATTCCTCAAGGAGCGTGACGTCTTCGCTGAGGCTGGCATCACATACGCGTCCCCGTTTGTCAGCCTTGGTGACCGACATATGGTGACCGAGCAACTCCACACTTCCCTTAAAGACGTGTTCAATCTGGATCTGGAAGAGACGGAACGTGCGGTCAAAGCTGGGTTTGAAGCGCTTGACAGTTTCTCGGCGAAAGCCAGGCAGCAGAGCCGTGACATTCTGACCTGGTGCGCGAAGAACCAGAAACCTTGCATTTTGGTACTGGCGCGTCCCTACCACATGGACACCGGGATCGGCCACGAAATCGAGGGAGACTTGCAGGCCCACGGCTATCCGATTTTGTGGCTGCAGTATCTTCCCGGAGATGAAGATCTGATGAACTGGCTATTCGAAGCCGATCTTCAAATGGGAAGAATCAAAAGCCCGTTCGACATTTCGGACGTTTGGACTTCCTCCTACAGCAGCAACACAAACGAGATCATGTGGGGGGCGAAGGTCGCTGCACGCTGTCCGTGGATCACCTGCGTGATCCGACTTTCCAGCTACGAGTGCGGCATGGACCAGCCAACTTATACGCCCACGCAGAAAATCGTGGAAGCCACCGGGACGTTGTTCTTCAAGTTTGGCGATCTCGATTCAACCAAGCCCGCCGGGGGAATCAAGATCCGTATTGAGACTATCGTCCACTACCTGGCGAAGTATTCCCAGAAAATCATGCGACAGAAGCTGGAATGGTTGTCACCGAACTGCCCGCTCGGGCCTCTTCCATCCTTCGCACAGCCGGAAGCGATTGAGCAAGGCGCGCGCCGACAAGACCGCAATCTCATCACAGTTATTGGAAAGGAATGAACCATGTTCAAGACAAACACGGTTTACTAGCTCTTTCCGTCGGCAGGGTGTTCATAGTTGCGGTGTTAGCCGTGGGCTATCCCGGATGCGGCGGCGGCGGATCGTCAACTACCACCACTCCTCCTCAGGCCGTGACAGTTGCGGTCACGTCCTCAGGCTCAAGCGTGCTGGCGACATTCAGCAGTTCATAGCTAAGGTGACGGGTACATCGAGCACCGCGGTGAGTTGGAGCGTGAACGGCATCTCGGGCGGGAATTTGATGCTAGGGACAATATCGAACACAGGGCTTTATACGGCGCCCAAGGAGTCGCCGGCTTCGCGGAGGGGGCGCGGGGCCGAAGTCGCGAACAGAAGAAATGAGCGTAGAATACCGGCCATTTTCGAGGTCAAAGAGGGAGATTTCGATGATTCGATCACAACAGCCTGGTCAACGGAACTGAGCGACTGGCGTGATGACAGATGCATGGGGATGTGGGTAGCCAACGGCTCCGCTTTAGCAGTTCCTCTGACTTACCACCGACTCAGGAGGTCGTTTATGCGACATCCAATAGGTTTGGCGCAGAGGTGCTTGTTATTCTGCGCGTGCTTGCTCGCCTTCGTCCCCGATATCCGCGGACAGGCCGCAGATGCCTGGCCCGACGTACCCAAAGAAGACCTAGCGCTGACGGAGAACCCAGCCGACCCTGGCTCGGCCGCAATGATTCTGGAGCGCCAAGTCTATACCGACGACGAGAAGCGTTTACAGACCGAGTTCATACGCATCAAGGTGTTTACCGAAGCGGGGAGATCTTACGCGGATGTCGAGATCCCCTACGTTGTGAAAAGCACATCGGTCGAAAACGTACGAGGCCGCATTCTCCAACCGGACGGCACTATAACTCCTTTTGCAGGGGTCGTATTCGACAAGGTTGTGGTCAAGTACAAGAGATTTGCCTATGATGCCAAGGCTTTTACCCTTCCGGGCGTGCAAGTAGGATCGATCGTTGAGTATTCCTACGAAGTCCGTTGGAAAGCGCGACTGCCGGACTACATCCGCAATGGCGCCGGCTATGTCGTGCCTGAAGGATTTACGGTCCCAACCACCACCTGGACAATCCAGCAAAACCTGTTTACGCGACACGCTACGTTTGTGATACGCCCGGTGAAAAACGGGGTGCTGGATTACGCCAAAGTCCGGTTGCCGGACAATCACCCCTCCATTCAGCCTGACGGAACCATGCGCATGGAGATCAACAACGTCGCCGCCATCGAAGAGGAAGATCGAATGCCGCCGAGATCGATCTTGACCAGCCGAGTTCATTTTTACTACCGGGTCGGGGGGTTCTCCGATTACTGGAGCAATATCAGCAAGGCGGAAGCAGATGCCCACGAAAAGCTCATTGAGAAAACGCACTTCCTGGAGCGTGCCGCGAACGAGATTGCGCCTGCGACCGATCCCCCTGAAACAAGGTTGCGGAAACTCTACGCGCACGTGCAAAAAGTTCGCTACCTCAGCTATGAACCTAAGAAAACCGGCAAGGAAACTAAACGAGAGCATCTTGCCGAGAATAAGAGTGCGGAAGATATATTCCGGCGCAACTACGCCTATCAAAATGATATCAACTACCTTTTCACCGCCTTAGCCCGCTCGGCGGGATTTGACGCGTCCTTCGTTCAGGTCGTCGACCGCAGTTCCGCCGTTTTCGAAGCGCAAGTGCCCGACGCCTCGCAACTGAATGCCAACGTGGTACTGGTGCGCGTCAACGGTCAAGATCTTTTTCTCGATCCCGCCACCCGCTATTGCCCTTACGGCTTCGTGCCTTGGTTTGAGTCTGATACTGACGGAATCCGGTGGGACAAGATGAATGGGAACTTCGTGAGAGTGAAGTCAGCCACGGACGAAATCGGAGCGACGGAGCGCACGGCCAACTTGAAATTGAAATCGGACGGAAGTCTGGAGGGGACGCTGGAGATAGTTTTCACGGGACAGGAGGCACTAGACCGGCGTTTGTCAGCTTCTGACGAGGATGACGATGGCCGTCGGAAGTTGATGGAGGATGAAGTGAAGGATCTGGCTCCCGCAGGTGCGACCATCGACATCGACGAGGTAACCGGATGGCAGGATTCCGAACAGCCATTGCGGGTGAAGTGCCACTTGCACGCGCCCCGTTTTGCTACGTTCACATCCCATCGAATGCTGTTCCCTCTCTCTGTCTTTCAAGCCGACGGCAATCCTTTCCCGCAGGTATATCGGACGCAACCGGTGTACTTCGGTCACGGATACCGTACCGCAGACAAGGTTCAGATCTCGATACCACCAGGCTACAAGCTCGAAGCTCTTCCCGGGGAATCGAAAAGCACAAAGGAGTTTGCAAGCTTTGACGCTAAGCGCAGCAGCGATACGGGCGCCGTCCGGTTGGAGCGTCAAACAGAGATGACGGAATACTTCTTCTCCGTCCAGTCCTACCCCTCCTTGCGAGCGTACTTCCAGAAATTGAGGCAGAGCGATGCTCAAAATGTGGTTCTGCTGAAGGAGGATGCGGAACATGCTCGATAGAGCCCACCGACTTCTGATGACGGTCGCGATTGTTCTATCAGGCGTTAACGCGCTGGCCGGAACGCCTGATTGGCTGAGAGAGGCGGCAAAGGCAACGCTGCCCACCTATTCGGAAGATACGGATGCGGTCGTACTGCTGGAAGAACGGCTTGTCACGGTATCGCCCGGCGGCGAAGTCCGCTCTACGTACCGCAAGGCGATAAAAATTCTGAGACCCGCGGGATGCACGCAGGGTACGCTGTACGTCCATTTCGACAGCCAGACTGAGATTACATTGCTAAAAGGCTGGGCCCTCACAGCGGCAGGCGAGGAGTATGAGGTCAAGAAAGGAGACGCAGTAACGGCAGGGTACTCTGAAGAATTGTATTCGGACAACCGCTATCAAGTGCTGCAAATTCCTGCCGCCCAGCCGGGAAACGTAGTCGGATATGAGTATCAGCAACTGGAACGGCCGTTCGTACTGCAAGCCCAGTGGTTGTTCCAGGATGAAGTCCCAGTGCGCCACGCTCGTTTTGTTCTGGAGTTGCCACCATCTTGGGCGCACGCGACGTACTGGAGGAACCGCGAACCGGTGATCCCCCAGCAATCGGGTAACAACCGCTGGACATGGGAACTCAGCGACATTGAGGCCGTCGGCTCGGAGCGAGAGATGCCTACCTGGAGGTCGGTCGCCGGGCAGTTCGGGGTTTCTTTCTCGCCGAAGGCGTCCGATCCGACGAGTCGGAACAATGGATCGTGGGCGCAACTCGGCCGCTGGTACGCAGAGACCGCCAAGGGTCGACGTGAACTCACTCCCGCGATTCGCGACAAAGCTCGCGAGATCGCGACCGGAACCGCAAACCCAATGGAGACGATCGAGCGGCTGGCGGCTTATGTGCAACACAACGTTCGCTACGTTGCCATTGAGATTGGCATCGGTGGATACCAGCCCCATGCCGCCCAGGAAGTGTTCGCGAGCGGTTATGGGGATTGCAAAGATAAGGCGACACTTTTGAGCACGATGTTACGCGAAGTGGGCATCGATTCGTATTACGTGCTGATCAATGACAACCGGGATTATCTGTCGCCGGATTTTCCCAGCATGCTCGCGTTCAATCACGTGATACTCGCCATCCGCTTACCTGACGATGCGGTCGTGGCAACTACGATGCCCATCCTTTTGCATGAAAAGCTTGGCCGGCTGCTCTTGTTCGATCCGACCGATGACTCAACACCGCTGGGCTATCTGCCGCCGAGTCTCCAAGCGAGTCAAGGGTTGCTTGTGGCTGATGCGGAGGGAGAGCTCGTGAGGACTCCGCTTGCGCCCCCGTTGGCGAACCGTATCCTGCGGATCGCCACATTGAGCCTGGATACTAACGGAGTGCTGAAAGGCACGATTGAAGAAGTCCGATCCGGACCGTTCGCCACCACCCTACGCGAGAGCCTGCTGAATTTGCCGGCCAGGCAGCGGCAAACGATTCTGCAGAGCATGCTTACGAAAATGATAGACGGTGCTGTGCTGACGGGCGCGCGGATTTCACCTCTCCGCGAATTTGCAGCTACCATGAGCGTCAGTTATGACCTCACGGTGCCTGCTTATGCGCAGCACACGGGGGGTCTCTTTCTATTCCGGCCCTGTGTGTTCGGCCATATAGGCAGCAGCATCCTGGAAGGCAAACCGCGCAAGCAGCCGCTGGTGTTTCCGTATGCAGCGGCTGAGAGCGACATGCTGACGATCTCTTTACCCGCGGAATATCCAATCGATGAGGTGCCCAAGGAACGTCAGCTACGACTATCCATTCGCGGACTACAAAAGCGAGACCAAAACTTCCGGTCATGAACT
>CAVSPZ010000004.1:0-516715 GCA_963730015.1 uncultured Acidobacteriota bacterium
CATCCCTGTACTTGAACAAGAATGTGTGTTTCTGTCCTCCTCCCTTGAGTGGGTCAACCAGGAAAGTTCGGCCCGACGAGTCGGTACGAACGAGTCCCTCGTAAAGCCGTGGAACGTGCACGCGAACTGGCTTGCCTCCCGTGCGCTCCGCAAGCTTCAGGATCAGTTCCTGAGGAAAGGCAAGAAAGAGAATCGAGCCGCTTGAGCGCTCACCGTTGCACACCACGCGGTTAAGTGCCTGTAGCCAGCCCATGCGGTTCTCTGCCTTGTTCTGCGCCCAGATGCGGATGTAGGCCAAGACGGCCTTCATCTCATATTTGCCACGTTCCTCGTCACAACGGCATGTGCCGCGTGCCTGGTTCATGGCGAACAGCTTCTGTCGCCGCAGTTCCTTGTCGGAGCTCTGACGTACCGTGTCCCACTCGGCTTTTGTCTTCTCCAGTTGTTGTTTGAGTTGTTCTCGTCTCTCGGCGATCTTGCCGACCATCGCGGCATAGACCCGATTGATGAAACGGCAGTCTTCCAGCATCTCGCGTGTGACCTGTTCGCCCACCACGAGCGCCTTGAATGCCTCAATCGGGGCCTTGTTGATCAACAAGTCTTCGATCTGCTTACGAACATGGTTATAGAGGTGGCCGACGCGGTCGGTCTTCTCCACCTCCAGATGTAGTGGTAAATCAGAACACCGGCGTTCGTTCTTGTAACGGAGCCAGGGCGCCTGACGTATCTGTTGGCGTATTTCGGCGACCAGCTTGAGATCGGGCTGGACCTGCCACTTGAGGCTGTCGAGAGCGTTCTGGAGTTCTTTGGCCAATTGCGCAGCCAGTTCTTCCTGGCCTACTGCGCGGCAGGAGGTCATCAAGTCGGTGATCGAGCCGATGTGATTTCCTCGCGCCTTCATGGCCACGTGCTCCAGATTGAACCAGGGGTCGCGGGCCTTGTTGGCCTTGTTTTTCCCCTGTTGCTGTCCGAGACCTCGGGAGAACCGGTCCTTTACAAACCGCGGGAACCGATCCTCTTCGACCACGCAAATCCAGTCGAAATCAAAGTCACCGCCGTTCTTCTTCGCCGTCTCGGAATGGAGAACATACGTACCCTCGAATCGCAATTGCTGCGTAACGAGGTCACGAAGCTCTGTCTTGATCAGAGCGCACTCCTGGCGGCAAAGATCCTTATCGAGCTGCGCGATGATCTCCTCGTCGGAAAGATTTACGAAGGGGAGAAGATCATCAACCATGCGTATCGGGTAGCGGACACACAAGCCCCGTTTCGAAGCCAGTGCGACGATGGCCTTGTGTTCGGCGATCCAATCGGATCCACAGAACACTTCGCCATCTTTAAGGAAGAGATAACCGTCGTCCATCAAAGCAAATGCAGGAAGACGGAAACCTCCTCCGGTCGCTGCCTTGAACGCCCAGCGCGCAAGCAGTTTGTTGAGTTGATTGTTGACGTAAGGATGACGGACGATTTCGCCGCTGGCATCGGCCAAGAGCAGTCCTTCAACGACCCGGAATTCTTCGTTGGTGTCCTGCTCAAGTCCATCCACTAAAGACCTATCCGGATGGTGGCCCAAGATTTCGAGGAGATCCTCGTAGCGGCCCTCGCCTACCGCCTCACTCAGCTTGGCCACCTGCTTCATGGCCTGTGGTAAAATCTCCAACTGAATTGAGTCTTCAGGTGCATGTTCTACGAGCGTGTAGCTGGACTCAAACTCGAGCTGGCGGGAGACTTCGCGAATGCCTACCACGACATCACCGCGAAATCTTCTGCCCGGCCCGAAGATCGAATACATTACCGCCGGTATCTTCAGCCCTGGTTTGACCGCGCTCTCCGGCAGAACAAAATCCGATTCCAGCGCGTCGGCAACATCATCCTCCATGATTTTGAATGCGCCTTTCGCCTGGGTATCAGCGAAGGCCATGCGGAACTGATAGAAGCGCCCTTCCGCAAGACGTTTTCGGGCAATTTCCCGTTTCGCATCTTCGAGAAGAGCTGATTGTTGATGCCGGTCCAGGTCTTCGTCGCTTGCCTTTCCATACCGCTCGCGGCGAAGGCGTTCCATCTGGACCGAGAGGATTTCGCGGTCATGCTTTTCTTTGAGACGCTGGAACACCGATCGCCTGATCCAGCCACGGCAGTCATTGGTTCCCAGCTTCCGATCGGGGACGACGAGCACACGTGCCTCCGGTTCCTCCATCATCACCTTGCAGGGCGAGACAAGGATCCCGAAATAGACAATCGCCGTCTGCGGCCAGTGCTGAAACCGCTCTGCGATGGCCCGGCTGTGCTGCTGGTCGACAAAGTAGAACTTGCCCTTCTTTGCCGAGCCGCTTGCCCCGACCAATTTGTAGTGAATCCCGTTCCAAACGAGCCGGGCAAGGGAATTCTCGACCTGTGATTCTTCGTAATCGTCGAGAGGCTCAGTCGGCACGTTCACACTCGCTACCCTGATTCCGGGATAGAGCACGCTGAGCAGCGTGTTCTGGAGTGGGTCAAGATCGTGCAATCGCGGAGTGATCCGTCCGTTGCGGTCGATCTCAAGGTTCTGGAGCTGATCGGCCGGGATTCTGTAGTTTTTCGTCTTGGTATTCTTCGTCATTTTGTTATTCTCCTTAACTGTTTGTTCCGGGAGGCCGGAAAGAGTTAAGGAGTTTGCGTGACCGCAAGCTTTCTCGCTCTTGCCTGACCCCCATTTCGGGTTCCGCTGGGCCAGGCCTTCAAGTGAAAAAAAGCCCCGGTCAGCACATTTCCCCGCATAAAGCCGCAGGGCGCTCAAAGGACCAACATCATCGTTTGGTCATCTGAGAACTCTTCGTGCTGATCTTTTCGAACTAAGTTTGAGTCGGCTTCTGGACGACAGCCTGTTTCACGATCACAGGACTACCGCCGCCATTTACCTCCGGAACGGCTTTCCATGCCGTCAACGTATAGAACGGCTGGCCGTTCTTGAACGCTTCGATTAACGCTTCACCCTCGCTGGCCATCTCCTGGCCCAACTCCAGCTTGGCCGGAGAAGACCCTGATTTGGGGAGAAAGTAACGAAGATTCGGGTCACTGCCATTACGGTGTCTGCGGCGTGTATTTGCACCACCGACGCTTGTGCTCGCTGGTGCCGCAGAGCTGTCTGGTGTTTTGGTTTCCATGTTTCCAACTCCTTCCGTGTCCGCCCTCAATTCGGGCTGGTGAGCCCAGCTTGCTGCAGCACCCAATCGCGCTTTTCACCTTCGATCGCGCGCTCCCAATACTCGCCAACCAGCAGGCCGCCGGGGTTCTGCTCTGACCGCCTCTCGACTAGCAACCTCACGTGGAATTCGCTGACCACCTTGTCGATGGTTTCGTTGTGTTCGTGAATGTGATGGACTTCTTTGACCCCGAATGCCGTATAGGTGAGCGGATCGTCATTGGAGGCTTCAAGCGAGCGCATCTGAAATTCCGAGGTCGTCTGATCGTCTTCGATCTTTCCAATGAAGTCATCTTTCTGCATGCCGGCATACGCCGTGCGGCGCAGATTGGCAGTCATCATGTTCAAACTGTCGGCCCAATTACGGCTCACATTCGTCGGCGAAAAGTTCAGATAACGTTCGAGAAACAAGCGCACGAATGCCCGCTTCTCAAATTCGGTCGGCTCCGATCCCGTGCCTTGCGTCACGGAAATACCCGGTTTCGTCACACCCAGAACCGTTGCCAGTCCATTCTCATCCACACGAATGACTGTGGGAGGCTGTAGGCGGACATAGACAGCGAAGGCGAGCGCCAACATAGTTGTCGGAATGCACAAGAATGCCAGCACCATTGCGCGGTTGGCGTAGGCGCGCAGGATCCCATCGTGCTCGTAGTAACTGCTGTATCGGACCTTCTCCGGAGCATCGGCTTCTTGAGATGAGTTTTTCTTTTTTAACCACATGTTCGCGTACCTTCTTCGTGCTCAACGGCAATCAATGACGCCTGCCAAACAAACGACCGAAGAACTTTCCGATGTGGAAGAAGATCAGGGTCGTGATGCTGTACGGCCGGAACTTCGTCCCTTGCGGCTCCCAGATCGGTGGCTGCCTCCACATAGAAACCTCCTCCGCCAGATCTAATTGTTCTCGGCATTGTTCCTTCCCGCGGCTCTTCCGAGCGCCCTGCCCACGTTAAAACTGACGACTTGGGTTACCGAATGGGGCCGATAACTGGACCCATGCCGGTCGCTGCGGCCCGACATGGCAGCGGCAAGATCTCGTTTATCGGAACTTTCGTTGCTGCTTGCACCAGATGCAGGCACGGCTGGGCTGCTGTTGCTGTTCATCGCGCTCGCAACTCCGGAGCGAATGAAATCGGGCATCGAGGGAGTAGGGGGCGCTGTGGACGACGCCAGGACAGTAGACGTGGACGAAGCGCCCACGCCCCCTGACACTGTTGCGCCCGCGGAAGCCGGACTGGCTCCCGCGGCAAAGCCACTGACTCCAGCCAAAGCGGCGCCGGCCGCAACTCCGCCTGCTCTCACCAGCGCAAAGGCTGTTGACCCGACATCGCCCGAGATGATCCTTTTGGCAATGAATGGAATCAGCGCGATGGCCAGGGCATAAAAGATGCTGACCAACCCAAGCATGACCGAGTCCCCGGCCCCCTTCAGAAAACCAAGGAATCCATTGCCCAGGATGTTGTTGACTTGGTTCACCTGGATGGCGGTAATGAGCGCGCCGAACACAGCGTAGAGAATGCCCCAGGCATTCCAGATCATCACATTGACGGCATACGACTTCCCCAACTGGCCGACCCCTGGGATGGGAATAAGCGCGAGCACCAACGGGCCGACCACGTAGAGGATTGCGCCAAACAAGGTATAAAAAAAGCAAAACACAATCATCGCGAGGGCATAGAGAAGGTAAGCAACCACGAGCAAGACCACCGTAATCGTGGCCGCCGCATCGCCTGTGATGATGTCCGTGAGGGTCAACGAAGGATTGTTGGTGAACTGTTGTTGGAGCTGTCCCATCCAGCTCTGGAACATGTCTCCCGCTCCGGAACTGCTGCCAATGAAGTTCGCCACCGTGTTGAAAGAGCCGTTGACGCCACGAAACACGGTCGCCCAATTGGAGACGATCATGGCCACGATCAGATACTTGATTGCCGTTCCCGCAAGCGCCTGCAAATCGCCGCCACGAAACGCCGCCTGATAGAAGCCGATGAGAAAACCAATCAGCAGGATGGCGAATGCGAAGTTCGTGACCGTCGAGATGATGGCGGTGCCGTCGATCCCGGCTAGCGCGGTGTTCAGGAGTTGCTGAAAATAAAACACGGCTACTGGACTCCCTGTTGTAGGACCTGGTTGCCCGTAGTCTGAAGCGTCGCCGCATGAGAAGCGCTGAACTTGAGCTGACCGCTCGAGTTGGCCAACTCGATTGAGCGCACGCGCACTAGTTCGGCCATGGCAGATTGCGTGTATGCGTTGGCCCTCACCAGCCACGCCGCGGTCTCAGCTTCCAAAATCGTGGAACTGCCGGGCGCGGCACTCTGCAGTTGTTGGTTGATCTGTTCGGCTGCCTGAAGCTCCAGGTTGGCCAGGGCGTCGATTTCAACCGCTTTTTTCATGGCAGCTTGTGCTTCCGCATCGGTCATATCGATTATGTTCCGGACCGACTGGGGCGCGTTCGCCGGCGGCATCACAGTCCCGTACAGAGCCGAGTAGTTGCTTGTGATCTGTGGCATTGCCCCCGGATTGCCTGAGAGCAGGCTCTGTTCAAGCAGTTGCGGTGTGCGCAGGGTCGCACTCGATATGGGCAACTGGAAGAGCTGACGCATCTGGACGAATTGGCCCTCGAATTGGACAGCCATGTTTCTGGCTTGAGTAATCGCGGTCAGGGGAAATACCACCTGCTGCTCGTAGTTTGCTGACTGCTGTTGACTTTGCTGGATGGAACCCAGCGGCATAGCTACGGAGTTTCTGAGCAGGCCCGAGATTGTGTTGAGCCCGACCTGCATCATGGCGCAGCACGGATCAAGCCCAAGCTGGCTGCGAGCCTTGCTGGGGAGCAGCGCAACTACAAGGGCCAGACCGCATACCGCGACCACAGCATTCCGGAGGACTTTCCAAATACGTGAGAGAGTGGGTAATTTCATTTTGCGAACTCCTTATGGATGAGCTAGGACTTGCTGGATCTGGTTGAACAGATTTTGCGTGGTGGTGGCGCTGTGCTTGAGCGTCGCATTCTGATGCGCCAGTTTCGTTGCTTCCTGGCGCAGTTGAGCGGCAAGCATTTTCGCGAGCTGCGCCTGAGTCACAAGATCGGCGACACGGGCCTGGGCCGTGACCATGGACGCCGATCCGGGGGCCGCAGTCGCCGCCTGCTGTTCGAGAGAATCGGCGAGAGTTAGCATCCCCTGAGTCGTTTGGTCGGAGACCATGGAAGTCTTCAGCGAGTCCATGGCCATTGCATCGTCGATGTCCATGAGGTTGCGCTGCCCCGGCTGGGCAATTCCAGCAAGCGCAACCGGCTGGTAGACCTGGGTGTAAATCCCGGGAATCTGGCCGATGGATCCCGACTGGGCGCCTCGGAAGATCGACTCCAGTTGCATGGGAAGAGCTAGGGTCGCGCTGTTGTTCTTGAGGCCTTCAATCTGAGACATCAGACCGGTGTAGTGCGCCCGCGTTGCACTGACAAACGATCTCGTCTGATTGATCAGGGCCAAGGGCCAGATGATCTGCTGGCGAAAATTGTTGACTGCGGCACTAATTTTCCGCATTTCGCTCAACGCTCCGCCAATCGGGCCTTGGAGAGTGCTGGTGATCGTGTGAAAGAGGGACAGAATATCGCCGATTCCGTCAGCTCGCGTGTTTGAGGGAACCAGACACAAGGCGATTACTGCCACGAACAACCATCGCCTGCTGTGGCTGAGTCTGTGTGGAAGGTTGCGAAGGAGTTCCAAAGTTTTCATCTTCATATGCGTGTACCTCTTGCGACCTCTCCTGAGATTTCTTCCGGAAGTGGATCGACATCGGCCAGCCCTGCCGGAAACCTTTCGGCCAGCTCGCGATAGGCTTCAATCAAAGGGGCGGCTTTCCGCTGCTCCAGCCACCAGGACCGGTACACACGTTCCCGCGCATAGGTCGTCATGATCCAGTAGTCGACCGTGGTCGGTGACATGCGGATCGTGTGCGTGGTGTCGGCTTTCTCGCCAATCACGATGAGCGCGTCGGCACTCTTGCCCTTGATAGGAGCGCTGAAATGCTTGATCTGGTTTAAAGCGGTGTCGTTCAGGTGCAGATGCTCCCGCAGGGCGGTCATATCTCCCGGTTGCTGGCCGATGATCTTTGTAGTCGAATTCTTTACGATGCCCGCTCCGTGCGGCCTAGGAATCGATTCCGTCCCAACAAAATCTTCTGCTGTTTGGCTCATTCCCCACACGCTGGCATTACGTTTGCGCGCCGTACGAAACAGTTGGACCACTTCGGGTGCCAGCACCGGAGAATCCAGCAGGAACCAGCACTCATCAAGAACCGTGATGCTCCTTCTGCCGGCCTTGCCTGCTGCGCGTTGCGCGGTGGCGTGAGCAATGAGAAGGCTCATTGCCGTTTCCAGCCGTCGGTCATCGCTCAATTGCTCCACGTTGAAGAACAACCAGGGATTGTCCATCGAGATCGTCGTGGGGCGGTCGAACAGCTTTGAATACACTCCCTTTTCACCGGTCCAGCTGCGCAGCTTGATCGCCGCCAGGTGGGCTTCGTCCATTACGCGTTGGTTCTTTTCCTCGTCCCGCCATTGTGAGAGTTCGTCGCGAAGATCGGAGAATGTTGGAATGGGAGTCGAGGGCCGGATTGCCGCCCTCTTATAAGTCCGAAGAATGGCCTCCGTGATGAGGTTGTCAAGAAGTTGCGTGTCTTCGGCCCCACCCTCACCGAGCATATGGCGCGTCAGATTTTTCAGAAACGCGACTTGATCCTTGCTCGGCTCTTTTTCTCCTTCTGGTAAATCCCAGGGATTGATCGTTTGGTCACTATCGAGCGACATAGTGATCATCCGTCCGCCCATCAACTCAACGAGCGGGCGGTATGAATCACCTCGTTCAAGAATCGAAATCAGCGGGTTGCTCCTGGCGGCCATGAGCAGAAACTGCTGCACCATGACAGTCTTTCCGCCGCCTGTCTTGGCCATCACCAGCATGTTCGCGTCGCTCAAGCCGGGATCGAAGGGCGAGAAAGGAATGAGCTGGCGGTACGGAGTTTCAAGCAGGAATAATGGTGACCGCGGTGTTCCGCGCCAAGGTGTCTCTATCGGCACAAGATCCGCCGCATTCGAGGTGAGCAAATCTTGGTCTCGCTTGTCGGGCTCCGCCATTGCTGGGAGCGAACTAAAGAACAGGCGCTTCTTCGCCAACGACTCAGCCACCGCCTTCGCGCCGTTCATGCGCGAAATCGCGTAGAGAAGCTGTTGGCGCTGGTTGTCGATAATTCGCTCGGATTGCTCCAGTTCCGCGGTCGTGATTGCTGGGCGTGAAGTGCGCGTTCCGATGACCAGGCTCAGCTTGGCCGTCTTGACCGAACTCGAAATGATGTCCTGTTGCACTCTGACTAGCTGGCCTTCGGCAACCTGCGCCTCCACATTGGTCCGAAATCCTCCGTTCGAGTCCCGTTGTACGGCTTGCATCTTGCGCAATCGGCTCTTATAGCCCTTGAGCACTTTCGCCTGATCGGGAATCGTGATCTGCGCATTAACAATGAGCGGGAAATCAAGACCGACCAACTCTCGCAGGATTCCGGGGAAAGTAGCGTCCGGGAGCTCTTTCAGACTTACAAAGGAATAGAGGATTCCACCGACATTCAGATAGGAGTCCGTCTCATCGGCGATGCTCGTGTCGACGATCTGCTCGCGGGCGCTGCTGTATTCGAGCGAATCCTCACCCCGCCTGTACGGCCGAGAATCCGCAGACAAGGGATTGAGAGCTCGTTTCGCCTCAAGAAACAGATCCTCGTCGGTCAGTCGGCGCGCGCCGAGTTCTGCGGCTTCGAGCGTCGTTTCGAGGCCACGCAACAGACTCTCGAATTCCGCAAGAAGCTGTCGATGCTCCTGCGCGCTGCGCTCGATGCATTTGCGAGCCGATAAGCTGAAGGGATTGCCCGTCGGCTTGAGCGGCTTACCGGCAATACGGCGATGGACGACCGGGTCCCAGATGAAGTACACGTGCAGGAGAGGTCGCATGTAGTGGCCGTTCGCTTCTTTCGTTCGCCATCGTTCGACGCGCACGTCGTCGAGGGCAATTACTTCCACGCGTTCCGATTGCTGCGCTTCGCCATACCGCTCAAGCAGGTCTCCTAGGTTCTCCACTACTTCGTAGCGGAACTGCACCCTCATGCTCTGTTCCGGCAGAGAACGCAGGAGCGCCTCCAGCATCAACTTCCCCCGGTCTCGGCCTTCGTCGCTCGCGAAATACGATGCCAAGCCCTTCAACTCGTAGCCCGCGACAAAGGCGCCATTGGTGCGGACGGCAACGTTGTCCAGGTAGTCGCGGACCGGGAGTTGTTCGCACAATGCCGGGTCGTGGAGTTTTCGCTCGTGTTGTTCGAGGGTGAGTGGCACTCTAGTCCTCCCTCAGATACGCCGACCGGATTTCGCGGTCGCGTGCTACGGCACAGTAGGCGTGCGGTTTCATGTACCAGAAGGCAAGATCGCGAACGTAGCCCCGGGGCTTGCCATACTTGAAGGCCATCAGCACCGGCACCATGAGTAGCGGCACGCCGTACTGCAGGACGAGATTCGTGGGCATTCCAGCGATCTCACCACCGACAAAATGGCCGAGGACGTTCATGACCGCTGCGGCGCCCAGCACGACAAAGAGATCCTCAAACTCAAGCAGCATGAAGGTCACTCGCGTCTGTAGGTTGCGATTCACGGGTGTCACTTGCAATGGCATTGGTCATTTCCTTCCTAACGCACTCCGCCTGTTCCGTGTTGAATCCAGAACTCTCCTAAGCGCAATAGGCCCGACAAGCTAAAGCAGCACATCGCTGAGATTAGGTTGCGCACCCAGGCCTCGCCGATCGTCATGCGCTCCAGTAAGCCGGCAAAGTGCGCGACGGCAAGCACGACCTGGCCTACGCCATAGAGCGGCAACAAAACATTGCCAACCCAGTTCACAAGTGTCAGGACGGAGATCCAGTAGCGGTCTGGGTTGTTCCAGGATGCTTGGTTGCTGAAGGACTCCATCGCACGCAATAGACCGGAGCACAGCAGAGAAGCCAGTGCTGCGTACCCGAGGTGCGAGTACGGGTGCGCCTTGCTGAAGCGGTAAATTGCGGCGGCGGCGAACAAACCGGCCATGGTCGGCATGATGACGTTGCCCAGCCAGTTCGTCAGGTTGAGCAGCCCATTTGAAAGACTCACAGGATCACCTCCAATCCTCATCAGCCGGCCATGGCCTGGACAAGTTGCCAGATGGCCGAAACACTCAAAAAGGCAAGGCCCGATCCCACCAGCGGCATGAAAGGCCGATGGCGGGCATAGTTAAAAATGGCTCCGACGATCGCTAAGCCTGCCGCCTCCGGCAGGATCGTCCCGGCGAGAAAATTCCATGCCGAGGTCAGCATGTCCGTGGTTGCGAACTGTGACCCGCTGTTCCAGCTCTGCATGAGTTGGACAGTTCCAGACACCGACAACAGAAAAAGCGCTGCAATGATGGAGGCCAGCGGGCTCTGCCCCTCGGCCGCATCTAGCGCCGCTTTCAGCACGCAAAAAGCGGCCAGTACAGGAATCAGTTTGGCAACCACGACATTCGTTACAAAACCGCTGAAACTCGTTTGCAAGCTCGCGACCCACGCACTGCCGATGCCTCCGCCTTGTGCTGGCATCGTGATACCTTGCGCCGCAAACCACGACAGGAACTGGGGCAGTGTCAGCAGAATCACGGACCACAATACCCATCTCTGGAATTTGCCCCCAGTCTGAAAGTTCACGCCGCCTTCCTGCCGCAATGCGATTCCCGCGAGCACCATCGTGCAGATGGCGGCCGGAACTGCCATGTTGAATAGCAGTGTCAACAGATCGACGATGATTTGGGGCAGCGTCATTGCCTAAGAACTCCGCAGTGAGCGCCCTTACTGCACGCCCGCCGTACCGTTCTGAATCCAGAACTCAATCAGGCGAGTAAGGCCTGAGATCACCAGCAGTCCGCCGGCCGTGACCGCCCAACGCGCCACTCCTCGGCCTTGCGAATAGGAGACGACGGCCATGACGACCGCCAGCGCCGCACCGACCGGAGAAATCACATTGCCGACCCAGTTCACGAGATTCAGAACTGTTCCTTCGGGTTGGGCCGCAGTTTGACCCTGAACGGCCTGCCCCGTGGCAGGCTGCGTTCCCAGGTTCTGGGCATGAGACACCAATGGATACAACTGGAATGAACAGATCGCCAGGACATAGACGAGGGCGAGGCGAAGGCGGGTGTTTCTCCAATCTGCCAATCTCATATGCTCCTCTTCCGCGACCGCGTTGGAATCGCGCTTGAGTTTGATTTCCGCAGGCGAGAACATACGGGCATTGCAGATTTCGAGCAAATCGGGACGGTCGTTTGGAACTCTCTTCAGACCCGTGTCGCGAACCTGAAGTTGGCCGAATAGCGATTGGAATCTTCAAGAGCATTCTGACGGCTATTGATTTCAAAGGCTGGGGTTCGCAGTGTGCGCGCGGGACCAAAAGAATTATGAGATGAACAAATGTTTGAGTTTGGTGCATCTCACAAGCACGGTTGGATTGAATCAAGCCGTTCGGGTCAGTCGAATTCTCGGTTCCTGAGACGCCCAAACTTGACCTCGATTCGGTGGGCACCAAATCGTTCTCCGGTCGGATGACACCCAATGGCGGCATCGTGTTCTGGATTGAGGCTCAATTTTCCGAGTCGCCGACCATTCGGGAACGACTTCATTCCTAATTCGTAGACAGAAGGGCGTTTATGAGGACTAACTCGACCGTTTCAGCTGCCTGCACACTCTCGCCCGGAATGAGTCTGATGTACGGGACACCGGAGCTGGCGTCTGGAGAGGGCTCGGAAATCGTCCCGCATTCCCCTTCCAGATACAGCCATCCGGATGATACTTTGGGCAGCAATGGAGAATTGGAAGAAGATTTTACTTAGAGCTGCGGGGTTTGGTGCCGGATTTGCTGTCATCACTGCGGTGATCGTCGTCTTCGTGCTTTGGTGGTCTAGCCGTCCTCCAAGACCGAAACCTTGGGACGACAAAGCGATAACGGCCTCCTATGAGAGCTTGGACACAGAGGGCGATGCGAACACGTTCCGCTTTGTGTACACCCTCCAAAACAACACTGATGCAGACTACCGAATAGAGACCGACTCCGGCGTTCACCTGGCAGCGTTCCTAAAGCGGTCGCAAGCCCTCAGCTTCAGCGATACTCAAAACCTTCACACCGACTTCCCCATATACATTCCAGCCAAGAGCCGCGTCCGCCTTCAAATCCATCTCAACTACCCCTATCCGATAAAGCCAAATTACCAAGCATCCGACGATGAGCAGCACGACTTTAATACCAGGGTCGCTCAGTACGTCACAAAAGAGCTGGGGAATGTCGACGGCTTCGTGCTACTCGATGAAAACAGTAAAGACAAAATCGTGATGTCCAACGGGTGGGCGGAACGAGCTAAGATGCCCATGAAGACAAAGACCGACCCTTACGCGCCTCTAGCAAAGTGAGAAATGATGCCTTTCGATTGGAAACGTCCGGCTGTGTTTGGCGCGAGCTTCGGCCTCGGTGCGGGCACTATCGTTGTTGCTGCTGTTGGGTTGTTCTACTGGCATAGCTCACGGCCTCAATCCTGGGACGCTAACACCATCAAGGGCCTAAGCGTTACCGTCTCGCAGACATTCGATCTCAATGAGCAACAAAAGAATTTCACTGCTTCGGGTTTCATGCTGACTTTCGTACTCCAGAACACGAGTGGAAAAGACTTCACAGTGCCGCAAAACTTCCGGCTCTTCGAGCGGTCCAGCAAAACGGGCGCACTGGAAGAGCTGAACGCTAAGCTCGATCATTCCTTTGTCGTGCCGGCCAAAGAGAAGGCAGAAGTGCATGCAAATGTCGAATACGGATGCAGCGATGAAGACTTAGCGACGGGTAAAAAAACTGAGCGAGACGGCGCGGCCTGTTTCAGAGATGCTTTCGGCGGTGTTGCTGGCTTTGTGGGCTTCGATGACAACACACACACCCGCGTGGATTTGCCTATGCCCGTGTTTTACGGTGGTAGTTCCTCCGAGCCAGTGAGCAAGAGCAGCGGCGGCATGGCCCCCGATCGCGGCAAACCCTGGGAACGGTACGCGGCTTGCGCTCAGGCAACAAAGCTCGTCCCTGCCTGTAGAGAAAAACGAATTGCGATCGACGCCGCAGACGCTGCCGCAGGGGGGTGGACCCCTGTAGGCCCTCTTCCTTCGATCGCAACTCTACCCAAGGGCTTTGATCTTGAGCCTGGCGAATCTACTTGTCGGATGGCTTATGAGTGGGACTACTACTGCCGGAAACAGGGGATGACTGAAGACCGGCTTGCAGAACATGCACCCTCTCACTCACCCAAATAGATCGTTGCCCGACTACAAGGCCCGCAATCTACAATGCTGGTCCGCCCCGGCTAGCTCAGTATCTATCGCCCATTACCGATCTTCCAACTGCAGGGAAGGGCGTTTACCAGGACTAATCTGCTCTTCTCGAATCTCTGTGGGGACGGAAATCGAATTTGCAACAAGTTGTGGGACTGACAACGATATTCGCGCCAGACGCCAGACATGGGCTGTCAGTAAAGCTACAGAAAAAGAAGACACTCTTCCGGCTCGACAGCTTGAACGATCCATCCGATTGCACTGACCTCGTTTAGGGCATGTGAATCGCTGGGTAACTAATATCCGTCCGTTTCCGGGATACAATGGCCCGGTGCCGTTCGACCCGAAGGACCCCCGACACCTCGTTATCGCGATCGGACTAAGTGCTCTCGGTGGCGCTGCCATCGTGCAGAGCCATCACGAGGAGGCCGCAAAGAGCCAGGCCGAACGGGACGACGCTGACGGTTGCGCGTGGCTTTGCGATCTCATCTGGGACCTGCTCGATGATTGGGAGCCGGAGGACTGCGATTCCGAGGACGAGTATACGGATGATCTGGTTGACTTCCTCCGGGTGAATCTGGAAGACGTCGAGGCCCCGAACGGCGGTCGCCGGATCAAAGTGGCAAAACGGGTGCGGACGGAATTCGGCATCCCTGATGTCCGTATCGATGACCGGCTCGTGCTTGAACTGAAGGCTGGTCCGCATGAAGGCGAGAAGGATCGGTTGATTGGGCAGTGCTGTAAGTACTCGGTCGAGTGGGTCACATGGGCAGTCGTCATCGACATGGACGAGGACAAGCGGGAGGAACTCGTAGAGCTGCTCGAACGAAAGAGCCTCCATTATATTGAGGTCATCCCGTTCGACGACGCCGATGAAGATGAAGAGGACTACGAAGAAGATGAATTCGATGAGGACGACGAGAACTGACGTCCCTTCAGAGCGTCAAGAGCTCGGGCATCTCGTCCCTGGTCCGTCCTTCCAGCTCGCCACCGTACCGCTTTCTGGACGCCGCCCCCCTGCTTGAAAAAGAGCGCGACGCCGGCCTTACGACACTGATCCTAAAATCGTGTAGCGCACTTCAAAGACGGCACGATATGCGAGGGGTTCCCGTGTGGGTAGACGTTGCCGAAAAAGTGAAGACTGAGCCGCCGTCCAAGTCTGAGATCCGCCAGGGCATGGATTATTTGCGGCGTCGAGCGAAGGTGCGCTTTTACGCCGACGAAAACTTCCCCTATCTCGCAACCAGAATGCTTCGTCGCTTCGGCGCGCAGGTCGTGACCGTCCAGGATGCCGGGGTGAGACGTCATCCCGACGAGAACCACGCCGCCTACGCGCTCCGCTATGGTTACGTTCTTCTCACCTGTGATCGCGATTATCTTGACAACCGAAAATTCCCGCTCATTCATTGTCCGGCTATCGCGGTCTTCGACTTCGGAAAGGGTAGCCCTCGAGAAATCCTTGCGGCCCTTCAATGCCTGCGCACCGCATTTCGCATTCCGCAGTTCTATGACAAGTGGATGAAGATCGAAGCCTCCAAGGATTCATGGATTGAAACCGCACGTTTCCTCAATGGCACCACGGCGCGCACCCGCTTTCGCTGGTTCCGAGGAAAACTCCAGGAGTGGGCCGAGCAGACGGCTGAGATCTAGTAATTACTTCATAAAATAAAAGCCATGATTTGCCCCGATGCTAGCGCGTTTATCGTTACTAATCGGGCGAGTTTCCCAAACCCGACTTTCCGGGAAGCCCCTAGCGAGGTTTGGTTTCCGCAAAGGTGCGCGTCAGCGCACGGGAATTGTCAGGGGCGGCGTTGCGGGCAGGAACGGGCCCGCTGAGGAGGGTGACGGAAGACGCGAAGCGGCTGCAGGCAGGGAGGAATCGTCCTCCCCAGTGAACCAAGGGCTATCAATCCGAAAGCCTGGACACACGGATCAACAATGAAGCGCGAGATAATGAGTGTGGAGGGACGCCTTGCCCGAAGATAATTTCGACAACATAGTAAAAAACATGGCTCACATGCTTTCGACGGCTCGCCGCTGTCTGGACGAGCGCCAAATTATGCCTTGCCTCACTCTTCTCTACGCAGGCATGGATGTCATGGCTTCCCTAGAGGCTGCACCTGGCGAAAAAGTAAACGTCTCTTTCAAGCGATGGGTAGAGACGTATTTGCTACCGCTTACGGATTGGAAGTGCTCTGCGGTCGATCTCTACGGCGCACGTTGTGCTGTAGTCCATACCTTCACACCCGACTCTGACCTATCGAGGCGAGGCGATGCCAAGGTGATCTACTACGCGCACTCTGGTGGCGACACGGCAAAGCTCGAACAGGTGAATAACGACTTCAACCGGAACGCTGAATGCCTTGACGTGGGGGACATGATCCCTCGCTTCTACGACGCGATTCTGAAATACATGGTCGAAGTCGCGGGAGACCCTGTCCGTAAGACAGCAGTGGAGGCCAAGGCAGGATTGTGGTTCTGTGACACCCGTGCAGGTTTGATCGACGAATACCTCGCTGCCAAAGCGGCACACGAGGCGGCCATTGCGTCGGCGGAGAAGCCATCGTGAGCTGCATACGAACGAAGCTCTAGGTAAAAGCCAAGATGACATCAAGATCAATGCCATCCGCCAGCAGCACCGCTGCATGGATCGAAAACTACTTCCGTGCGCACAAGGAGCGCACCGCCGCAGTGCTGTCCGGCCCCAAGCGGGAGACTTGGTTCAGCGCTGAGACCTTTGTCGCGCTTTGCAGCTCGATTACGCCGCACCCTGAAAATCCGTTGTTTCCGAACTTCTCATGTTGGGGAGAGCAAGAATTCGCGACCGTGTTTGCGTTGATCGAGGCGACTCATCCCTTAGCCGGCGAAACGCGACGGAAGCCCGACATCGTTTGCTACAACGCTTCGATGGGGACTGAAGCTGTTGAAGCCGTCATTGAGATCAAACTCGTCAGAAACGATGAGAACCCGAAATCGTGCTTGGCCGATCTCCGAAAACAGTTGACCAACGCGTCGTTGTTATTCCCGAATGCTGAGATCATCGGCATCATCTTCTTCGCTGTGGCACCGTATCAAACGCCAGAGACTTCCCGCAAGGCTTCCGAGCAGTTGAAACAAGCAATCAAAGATGTATTCCCTACAGATGCTGGCTTCGCGGAAATATTGAAGTCAACCCTTGAGCCGATCTTCGAGTCAGTTCCAACCGGTTTCCACTTTCCGCAGATGCACGTTTCCCTAAGCCTCGCGGTGATCAAACATTCCCCGACATGTGGAGCCATCGACAGTTAGTCTCCATTGCGTCCTCTACTTCATCGATTGATCTACCTCCGTCACCTGGCCAGTACTCTACCGCTCGGAATCCTACCGATCAATCCGTGCATCGTGGGTTTCTCGTCAAAGCGCGGCACCGCCCAAAGACGCTTATCTGGCGAAGCCGTGCTGGCAAGCATCAGATGGAACGGCTCGGGCCCGTTCACCGCGCACCTGCTTGCCAGCCAGGCGCGAGCATACCAGTCAAGATACGGTAAGTCGGCTAGGCTAGAGACAAAATCCTGGATGCTTGGGCGTTTACCAGTACTAATCCTGGAATCAGCTCCATCCTCCAACCGCCAATGCCCGGCCGTGACTGACTGACTCGGCGATTCTGCATTAACGCGGTGGCAGAAGGGACCAAATGGCATGCCTTGTTACTAGCGATGTGGGGGCGGCGCAACAAGCCGACGCATGATTATGGTTGGAGGACCAGTCGGGACGGTGGGGCTAGCGCCAATTTCAATTGCGGAGAAAACTCCATGCGGTGCGACGCTCTGATTCCAGTATGCTTGAAACCATTGCGCTTTTTCCAAGACTGTTCCTTCGTCCCGCCCCAGCCGTTGGCAGACGAAATAAATAACTCGATCGCCCGCTGGCTCCATAACAACCTTGCCCGGCCACACTGGCTGCTTGCGATACGATGCATAGCTGCTCAAGTAGTGGACGAAGGGTCTTCCCTGGGCATCCGTTGAAAGGAGATCCAAAAACAGTTGGCCGTAAGTCTTCGCATCTTCCAAGACCTCAGATGACAACAGAGTCAACGGCCATCGCGCCTGCTCTTCAAGCTCAGTGGCATGGTTCACTGATGTGCCAAACACAAACTCTTCCGTGTGGAAAGCGCCTCCGGCCGCGAGCCCGCCTCGGGCGAGCACGTCGAACTGGAGCAAGTTGCAGGTCAAGATGTCGATCGAACAGAGCATTTGCCAAAGACCGGCCGCGCTGCGCTCCGCCGAAATGAGGATGCAGTCCGAAAAATAGGTGAATTGCATGGAAATGGCGGGTGCTTGGCACAGCGTGTCCCGCAACAAACGGAGGACTTCCATCAAGCGCTCCTGCTCTGCTGGCTCCCGTTCGGCTCTCTCGACCAACGCTTTGAAGCCCAGAAGATCAAGGAAGGCCACATACCGCTGGTTGTATCCATCTACGCCGCTTGGAATGCCTTTTGTGGACATAGCAGTACCAATTCTACTGGAACCGCCTTTTGTGTCATACACTTGCGTTATGCTGTTGACGGCATTATGCTGACTATGACATATTAAATGGGATGGCGTGGGAAGTCGAGTTTTCGGACGAATTCGGGGAGTGGTGGGATGAGCTTAACGCTGCCGAACAGAAGAGCGTCGATTTCACAGTGACACTACTCTCCGAAGCCGGCCCGACGCTAAGGATGCCTCACTCCTCCGGGATTGAGACATCGCGCCACAAGCATATGCGTGAGCTCCGGATTCAGCATGAAGGACGCCCGTACCGGGTCATTTATGCGTTCGATCCGCGCCGCACAGCAATTTTGCTGATCGGCGGAGACAAGACAGGAAGCAACCGATGGTACGAGGAATACGTTCCTCGGGCAGATGACATTTACGACCAGCATTTGAAAGAGCTGGAAAATGAGTAAGCAAGCAAACACACCAGTCCTCCGTACAGGGGATATCCACTGAGGAGAGAGACGGTTATGGCAAGGAACTACAAAGAACTGCAAGCGAAGATGAACCCTGCGGACGTTGCCGAGAACAAGCAGCGTGTGCGCGAAGAACTGCAGCGCATGGCGTTGGATGAATTGAGAAACGCCAAACAGCTTACGCAGGCAGACATGGCGGAGCTTTTAGACGTCCCGCAGAGTTCGATTTCGCGAATCGAGCAACGAGCGGATATGTACCTGAGCACACTGCGCAATTACGTCCAAGCGATGGGCGGGGTACTCCAGATTCAAGCGGTGTTTCCCGAAGGAGGTGCGGTCATTATCAGCCGCTTCGGAGAGTATGAAGATCAACCCTACATCGTTTCGGTGCGAACAGAAAACGACGGAGCCTATCAACTTCGAGCACGGCCTTTTCATCATCAAGGCGCGTTGTTATGCACCCGCGCTTTTAAGCTCTCAGGCTTCGTGAAAGCCATGAAGGCTCTTCACCTGGCGGAACAGCAAATCTCCACGATTAGAATCAATCTTGAGCGAACGCGCGAGGTGGAGATAGGCGGGATGGCAGGACAACGGATTTTCCATGTGCCCGATCTGGTGGCGGCGGGCTTTGAGCCTGCCGCCGTCGAGTGAACGGTAGAGAGCAGAGTCAGCAGGTGTTGCCGAATCACGCGCTAGCCGAGAAAGTGCCCATCATTGGCTGCTCTGGTCGGATCGTCGGCCACACGGAAGTGATCTGATGCCGGCTTGCAGAGCACGGGGAACGCACAATGCCCTTTGATTCAAACAAGCCATGCCCATGCGGATTGCACGGAAAGAATTACGGGGAATGCTGCGAACATAAGGGTCCGAACGCACTGGGCAACGCCATGCAACGTGGCAACGTTTCCGTCATGCTGCCCGGCACGCGGACACCAACTCAGTCCAGCATGGTGAATGGCGATACGCGCTGGCGTATTGTTTGGAATGTGCTCTGGCACAGTCCGCAAGAAAAGACGTTTCACGATTTCCTGGACGAACTTGTTTTGAAAACCTTGGGTTGGGAATGGTTCCAGGAACAGAAGCTGCTTCCCATTGATAAGCGACATGCAATTGCCGGTTGGCGCTCATCGCTCCTTTCTCTCGCAGGCCGCCCGGTTAACACTCCCGATGGCGGTCACATTCGTACTGGTCCTGTCGAATCGTATTTATGCCTGAGCTATGACTTGTACTGGCTGCAAATTGTTCACAAGCTGCCAGACCGACTCATTGAAAGGTTGAAAGACCGCCGCGATTTTCAGGGTGCTCGATACGAGATTTTGGTCGCCGCTGTGTTCGCACGTGCTGGCTTCGATATTCAGTGGCTAGATGGTGTTGTCAAGAAAGGCAAGCACTGCGAGTTTATTGCAGTCCACAAGAGCACTGGAGCACAAATCGCCGTAGAGACCAAGAGCCGTCAAAGGAGCGGAGCACTACATTTCAAGGGAGTGGTATCTCCCGAGACGCATCTAAAGGGCGACATTTTCGGCCTCTACGAAACAGCGGTGAAGCAGGGTCCCACAGACGGGACACCGTATCTCATTTTTATTGATGCCAACGTGCCCGCCAGTTTTCCACCCGGTGCGCTTGGATACTCCAACGTTCCCATAGATGAGTTCCCGTGGATGGCTGAAATAAGAGACGGGTTGGCTTCAACATGGAACAATCTGAGCGGGAACACGGCTGAGACGGGTGTATTCGTGACTAATTTCGCGTATTACTACGGTAGCGATGAGGATACTACCCCCATCGGAATGTGTGGTCACTTCCTGTCGCCGAAGCCGAGCGTGGCACTCAGCAACACGCAGATGATTGATGATCTGGTTTATTGTCTGCGTTTCTATGCTCAGATTCCGCGACAGGTCTAGGAACATCGCGGGTGACACTAATGGAATTGCCGGATTCATATCGTTAGAGGAAGGCAGCATTATCGCATGTACGCCGTATAATTGACGGGAAAATCGACTCTAAGAGGCAAGGGCGCGCTGGCAGGCGGGTTTTGCGCTCACGGTTTGGTGGGCATACGGTGAGATATGCCCACAGCGCAAGCGGAAATTGAGCCTGTCATTCCCACGCTAGACGAAACGGAAGAACGCACCGTGACCTACCAAATAACTGCGCGGCTCGCTGATGGCATGGTGATCGCCAGCGACCAAGCCGAACGTCATGTTTCCGCTGATCTAAACTACGGCGTTCCAAATTTGGTCGCCAAGATACGCATTGACCCAAGCGGACAATATGCTTGGGCGTACTCTGGCGGGCTGGTCGCGCCCATGTTTTCAGCAGAGCTATTCCAGAACATGAGTACACTGCACTCTACTGGGAATCCAATCTCGCGCGTGGATGTTGAAAAAGCGATGACCGATTGTTTTGACCCAATTTGGACGAGATGGCAGGAATTAGAAGCAGCGGGACCCACAAAATGCGTTTTGGTCATGGCGTGCGGCCCGACAAAGGAAATTCTACGTTGGAATCTGAATAGGCCGCACGAAGTTCAACTCGTGGGATCACCATGCTTCTCTGGGCAGGAATTCACTTTGTCCGCTTTCCTTCCGAAATATCTGTATTCACCTCAACTGACCGTGTCGGAGTTTGCACTTTTAGCAGCCCATTCAATACAAAGCGGCCACGATTTAGATAGCGCCCTGATTGATGGCCTTGATATAGCGGTCTATCGCGATGCGACAGGACGGTTTGAGTTCTTGGACTCCGCATACTATTGGCAAGAAGCCATAGTTTTCACTTCCAAACTAAAGCAGCTTTTGACACATCGATCTCCAGCTGTAATCGGGCACATAAAACCATGAAATCCACAGCTTTTATGCGCCTTCCCACGCCACGCGGCTTCCCAATGACGGGGATTCGAGTGCGTCGTGGGTACTGATCCAGTTGGATGACAGGCAATCCCCCAAATTATTCCGGTCCAGAAGTCGGCTTCCGTCAAGTTGGAAGTTGCGTTGGCGCTGGCCGCCGACTGCGGTCGAGTCACGGTTGACTCGTGAGCTACATTCCGGGGAGCACATCTGGGCAAATGCGGCCGACGCATGCTCCCGCCGAACCTTCCTAGCCGAGAACCACTCGTCTACTGCGCTGGTTGGTTGCTCGCGGACGGTTGGTTCAGCTCTTGCTGCAGCTGCAACAACTGGCGTAGTTGCTCTACATTGGCTGAGTTGGATGACGGAGCACTCCGCGCACTTGGTTGCAGGGGAGCCTGATTGGTCTTGGGGGTCTGCTCGAGGACCACGTAGATCGGAGTATCCGCCGAAATCGTCACCACGATGTGTTGGGTGATCGCTAATCGCGAAACCTCCTCATCTCCAGCCTCGCCGACATTGTTGCTGACGCGCTCCCGCATTAGATCCGACTCGCTCAGCGGCTGGTTCAGACTGCCTTGTCCCACCAACATCGAGCCAGCTTGGCCGATTCCTGACAGCGATCTGACCAGGACGTTCTTTCCCGTGTTCTTGCCCTCAACTTTTCCTTTGAGCGGCCGCAAGTCCAAACCCGTGGCGGCGGCCTCGATGGGAACGATCGCACCATCCGGCATAAGCAGAGAATCGAACTGGATGTCAACGTAACCTGAACGATCTCCGTTCCGGATGTGGCCAACCGCTTTTGCTCCCGCAGGGACGATGATTTCTCCGTCCCGCTCATAGTTGTACTCGATCACCGCCAGGACCGGAGTTCGCACTGCCGTGCTGGCCGCTGATTCCAGGTGTGCACGCAATCGCGTACCCGTGGCTAGGCCCAATCCAAGTTCTGGTGCTTGATTATTGAAGAGTTCGCGGGCCTGAGCACTGGCCGAACTGGCAGAGGCGCTTCGCACGTAGATGAGCGAAGACTTCTCCATGGCCTCGCGCTCTGCTTTACCCAGGTCTGGAGTCTCAGCGCCATTGCCAGCGCCCGAACCTGGCTGATAGGGCGGAGCCTGCCATGTCTGGTCTCCGAAGGGCGGTATCGATCCCAAAGTTCCCGCTCCGCTCGCCACCCTTATCCCCGCTGCCGGCTTGGTCGCAGTTCGTTGTAGATCTCGTTCGTTCAGGAAGCCTTCGTGAGCTTCTTTTGTGACGGGCCGGCCAGAATCAGTGATCGGAAATAGGCTCTTATCGTTGCTCGCGGTGCCGCTCTCCGAGGCCAAATCTTCAGAAGTAGTGGCACCACGACTCTTCACTTTCTGTGGAGTGCTCCGATGGGGCATAGACGTAGCAACGAAGATCAGCAGTGCGATGACGATCGCCCCCGCCCCGATGATTACAAAGCGGTTCTGTTGGATCTGCTGCCTGGCTCTCTGTTTTGCTCTGGTTGCCAGCTCGGGCATTGGGGCGTTAGCGTCCGGAGGAAGAGGCAGGTCGTTGTTGCGAGCTTCATTTTCCTCTAGCTCCTGAATGACTGCAGCGTTGCCGTTGTCGTTGTGTCCGTTTGGATGAATCACTTTGCACCTCCCGAGACCGGAGCTACAAACGCAATCGGCGCCAGGACCGGACGGTCGACCTCTTCCGCTTGGGCAACCGAGAGCAAGAGCCGTTCCCGGGATTCCTTGAAGGTAGGCCGGTCGAACACAACGATGCCGTCGGCCCTAGCGCCAGGTGCGAGTCTACGGGATGTAATCCAGTAGTCCTTGATCGCGACCGGCTCGGCCTTAATCGCTTTTCGATGCTTGTCCTTCGATGTCCCCGCAAGCTGTATTTGTGGCGGCAGTACTTCAATGGTCCGTGCAGAAGAATTCAGGACGGCGAACGGCACGGCCATCTGCTGCTCTTTCTCTATCGCCTGTCCTACCGCAACCTGCAGTTGCTTGCCTTCCCAATGTGGATTCTCAATCCGTTCTGCCCTGAGCAAATCCTGTTCTTGTCTGCCAGGCTTCTCTGGGGCAGTGCTGGTTGGCTGATTTTCCGTAGCAACGTTTTTTGTTTCGCCAACCACAAACATGGGATGAGTCGACGCAATCAGAAAGCTGCGCGGGCGCTCACAGTTGAGGACATAGTCCACGGGCTCACTACGGTCTGACTTGCCTTGGCTCACCAGGCTCAGCGAGATCTCATGGCCTCCTCTGGTGGTAATCAGGGCGTTGGTTTGCGCAGGTTTTGCACTGGTTGCTTTGAAAAACACCAACTGCGGCTCGGCTTCGGAGTGGTCGGCCTTGAAAGCTCCCGGATCGCCCAGTACGACCGAGCTCACCTCCTCCAGCACCCGCACCGAACTGACGTATCCTGGCCGCAGGTGCAAGACCACAACCTGTTCCGGGTCAACGTTCAAGCTCACGATTCGCGCTTGCGGAAGATCGGACTGCGCTGAAGCTATATGCAGCAGCAGGAGACCAATCGTTGTTAGATGCAACAAACTCAAACAAATTTTCATCTCACATCTCTTTCCGAACTGGTGTTCGTAGTTCTTGGTTTAATTCCGGCTTGGCGGAGGTAAGTTGTTCTAATTCTTGCCACATAGGCAATTACGTCTGGATTTCGATAGCCGAGGTCCCGTCTGCCGATTACGTCTTCGCCAGCGTAGTAAGCGGCAGCCACTAGCCTGAGATCGTTATGAAATTGTTGCATTAGCCATGCGAGGTAGCGCACGCCCCCGGAAACGTTTTGGCCGACATTGCAGCGGTCTCTCACTCCGAGGCGCTGAGCGGTTAGGGGCATTAACTGCATTAGTCCTGCAGCGCCTTTGGTAGAGACCGCGCAAGCTTGCCAGTGCGACTCGCGTTCGACAATGGCGCGTACCAGGGCGACGGGCACCCGATAATGTTGGGCGTAGACTACGACGTAGTATTCGGCTTCGAGTCGTGCCTGTGGTTTGGGCGATTGCGCCCAGCAGATCGAGATTGCACAGAACGCTTGGGCCAAAATGAGGAGCAGCTTCATGCCGCATTACCTCGCAAAGCCTCGGCGCTGTACTGCTGCGCGTCAAAGATCAAGCTGGCAAACCCATCCCGCAAGAGCAGCTTGCGTCGGTCGGCCTCGGTTTTGGCGAGCAACGGCAGGAGAATGTCTCTCATCTCCGGCGTAATTTGTTCAGTTCCCAGAACTTTCAGTGCTTGCGCGAGATCGAGAATCTCTGAGACAGAGGGTGGTTTCTCCATGCTCCAGCCGCGCAAAGCCTTGGCGAGTCCCGCCATACCGGCATGGAATTCGTGTGTGGAATCAGGCGTTCTCAGCGCCACAATCTCTGCTTCCCGCTCCGCGGTAGGGTGTTCAACACGAAGGTAAAAACTGCGCCGGCGCAGCGGATCGCCGATGCGCCTCTCTTCATTCGATGTCAACACAACGAACGGAATGCTCCTGGCTTTTATGGTGCCCAGCTTCGGAATGCTCAACTGCCACACGCTCAGCAATTCCAGCAACAAGGCCTCAAATGCGTGGTCCACCTTGTCCAGTTCGTCGATGAGCAGGACACAAGTCTTTTCGCACTGCAGCGCGCGCAGAAGCGGCCCGGCGCTAAAAAATTGCTGGCCGTGTAACTCCGTCCGGAGGGACTCCCAATCAACATTGGCGGACTTGGACTTCAATTCGACGCAAAGCCTTTGCAGCGGCTCATCAAACTTGCCGATGGCCTTCTCTTCGTTAATTCCCTCGTAGCACTGCAGGCGCTCAACCATTGTGTGGGCTGCCTCTGCAACTGCATAAGCCAATTGCGTCTTCCCACTTCCGGCTGGCCCTTCCAGGAGCATCGGTTTATGGAGTTTCGCCGCCAGGTACACCGTTGTGCTGGCTACCGAATCAGCGATATAGCCTGTAGCTCGCAGGCCCGCGCTGAGCTCTTCAAGCGATGAAAACACCGGTTTCCTCCTGCGCCCGAGCTGTGCTTTCGGCCCTAAGCGTCACGAAGCTAATACCGAACCAAATTTCGGTCAAATCGGCTCATTCGGCGGACTGCTTTGACCAAAAAATCATCCTCGGCTACAACTGTGCCAAGTTGGCAGGAGTTGATTGTGAAAACACGAACCAGGAAGGAATCGGATTTTGAGATGCACCAGTTGATGGGCCGAGAAGAGATAATCGAACGGCCGGAGTTAAGCCAGGACGCCTTGAATTCTGGCGAAGGCTCCAAACTATCTCCTATGAGGTATGGAGACAGCATGCAGCTTTCAACCAACACTCGATCCCCGCACGGGCTGGAACTGACACCGGTTTTCGAGAAGCATTATTCCGTAAGAGAGCTCGCCAATCTGTGGAATTTGAGCGATAGAACAATCCGTCGAATGTTTGTTGGTGAACCCGGTGTGGTCGAGTGGGGAGCGTGCGAACGCCGGATGAAAAGGGCCTACAAAACCCTCCGCATCCCGGAAAGCGTTGCGCGACGGGTACACCGGAGACTGAGAAAAGCGAGCTAAATCGTCGCAACGTATATCGAAGAACCTGCCAATTTCTTGGGCTACAGATTACACTCGATTGCAACAGGCCGAGATCATCGACGACCCACCGCGCTTCCAGATGTACGGCCCTGAGAAGAGGTAGGTCGACGGGTCCTGGGTGAGCGATGTCTCCCATGAGCCCTAGCATCGAGGCGGTTCTCTTCAACGCCCATATTCCCCCACGCTTCGCGCTGACGGGCAGCCAGACGTTGCTGCCTCTCCAATACCCAGGGAGCATAGTGCTTCTGGGTAATGGTCACGCTCGAATGTCCAAGGAGCCGAGATACCTCTTCAAGCGGCATGCCAGCCAGCAGGTATTCAACGGCGAACGTATCCCGCATCATGTGGAGATGAGCCGGTTTTCGGCGGCCGTTGACATCCAAGAACAACCTCGGGAGGATCTCAACCGCCTTCGACAAGACTTTGGAAAAAATCTTCTGCCAGTTTGACACTTCGCTCTTGCGCTTACTGTGCCCGCTCCAGAAGAAATAGTTGGGATCTGTGCAGCTGCCTGGAGGAACTTTGCGCAATTCATCCGCTACGCTGTGCGGAAGCAGCACTTGCACGGGAGCGCTGGCCTTGCTTTTGACCTTTGCTTGGTAAAGGAACAAGGAGTCATCATCTCGGAGGTTGCTCTTAGGGAGACAAGCTGCATCGCCCGCACGAAGACCGCTCCAGCGCAGAAGTTTGAGGTAGGCGCGTGCGCGGCGGGAATTCGTGGTGTTGCCGTTTTTCTTCTTTCCCCGGCTGTCATAGTAGTACGTCGCTTCGATGAGAGCGTCGTACTGTTGCCGGCTGAACGGCAGGGTTTGTTCCTGCTGCGGCGTAACGTTCTTAATTCTCTTGGCGGGATTCTCCGTGATCCACCCTTCCTCCATGCAGAACCGGAAAAACGTGCGTAGACGCTGGTGCTGGTTATGGCGGGTCGTGGGAGCGCCTGTCCAGGAATGGATCCAGGACCGTAATGTCGGAACATCGAGCTGAGACAGGTGGAAAATTGCAGGTTCGTGGGTCGCGCACCAAGTCAACAGACGACTCAACGTGAGGTTGTACTTAGCACGGGTAGCCTCCTCCCGATTCAGACGTGCCACTTCCTTAAAGAACTGTTCGACCGCAAGCGCGATCTCCACCTGTGCGTTGCGTACGTTTATTCTGGCCTCGAGCTGACGTTGCAATTGCTTTGTGGCGTCGAAAGAATCCCGGAGTTCACGCGCTTTTTGTTCCGCCCTTTCCCAACTGCGCGTCTTCGCGCTTGTCAGCTTGCACTTGCCGTCGCGGTAGACGTACAACCACTTCACGCAATTGCACCGGGCCCAATCCGGCCTGTCTCGCTTTGGGCAAGTGCGCTTGTGGCGGGTGTAGACCTTGACGGTTTCGACCGTGCGGCTGACGAGCGCTCCGACAGGGCCGGCCTCGCTGGTGTCTTCACACTCACCGGTGCTTTCGAGCTCGACCATGTTCTGAAATCCTTCCGGCGAATTTTGCGCAATCTAGCATCGGCCTCAAATCCGCGCAAATGGCCGCGGCTAGAAAGGCGAGAAGCGCCTAAAGAGGCAAATCTTTTTTACAAATTTCTTACACTTGGCTAATGCCGGGAAGGAAAGACTCTCAGAATCAAATACTTAAGGTTGGTTGCGGGGGGTGGATTTGAACCACCGACCTTTGGGTTATGAGCCCAACGAGCTACCAGACTGCTCCACCCCGCATTGTGATCATAGCAATCACCCGCGGGGGCGTCAAACGTGCAGAAGCGGGCGGGACGTCAAGCTGCTGATGGAAAGAGCTCAAGGGGATGATTTTCCACTCCAGGTTAAAGCGCTGGAAGATGGAGTAGACAATGCAGTCCACGCTGGCGACGTTGACCAAACAGACCGAACCGGTTGCAGCGGCGCAACTCGACGAAACAACGCTCGATGTATAGCTGAATCTTCGCCAACAAGTTCCTCGATTTCCCCACGGTCAGAAAACGGTCGCTGCCGATTCTGTATTTTTCTGACCGAACCAACTGTTAGCATCCTATCCGGTCACGCGGCATCCAACGCATATTGCTAGGATCGTCCCTGCCTTCTCGGAACACGCCAGAGGCAACTTCAGGTCTGCAATCACGGAGGTTTCGATGCCGAAGAAAGAAGTCGCAAGCCACCAGACCACTCTCAATTCGCAACCCAGAATTCATCAACATGCCGCGGAAATTCAGGCGTACGGCACTGTCTCCCACGCTCTGCCCCTGGATTTGGATGAGCCCGTACGTTTGGAAATGACCGAGCAATTGAATCAGTTGCTCGCCGACACCATGACCTTGCGCGACCTATATAAGAAGTCGCACTGGCAAGTCGCGGGACCCACGTTCTATCAACTGCATCTTCTCTTTGATAAACACCACAACGAGCAGGCCGAATTGGTCGATACGATCGCCGAAAGAATTCAGTTGCTCGGCGGAGTTTCGCTGGCCATGGCCGCCGACATCGCCGAGACGACACGCATCGAGCGTCCGCCGCGCGGCCGGGAAGAAGTGCCCGTGCAGATCTCGCGGCTTCTCGACGCGCATCAACTCATCCTCGGAAGCTGCCGGAAACTGGCGGAGCGGGCAAATGAACTGGAAGATGCCGGCACCAACGATATGGTGGTCAGCGACGTACTCCGCACCAATGAACTGCAAGTATGGTTTCTGAGCGAACACCTGGTAGAGATGCCGCTGGTTCACGCGCAAGACCCGGGAATGCGCAAAGCGGGCTAGAGTTTTTTGTTTGAGAGGGCGGGCCCGTTTCTCGGGCCCGCGTGATCCATTTACAGATCGCGAAAAACTACTTCGTGCCTCCGACGCTCTGCTTGTCATGATCGTAATACTCGTAAGCTGACATCGGCTTCTCGCCACCTTTTTTCCAGATGCGAGAGTCCTCGGGCAGTTTGTTGAGCACGCGGGCCATCTCCCGAATGTGCATAGCCACGGCTCCGCAGCACGCCCCGATGTAATTGATTCCCATATCGCGCGCCTGCAGGGCGTAGTCCGCCATCTCCTTGCGCGTCAGTTGCAGAGGATCCAACGCGTAGGGAAATTCCGGAAGACTGGTGAAATCCTGCTTGTCTTTCGGAGTGCGATAGGCAACCGGCTGACACGCAAGATATCCCGAGACCGCTTTGCGCATCTGCTCCATCGGGCCCAGGATGTGCTCGGGAGGCCGCAGGCAATTCATGCCGACGATATCGGCGCCAGCGTCGAACAATGCTTTGGCCGCATCGGCAGCACTCTTGCCCTCGGCGGTTTCGTCCTTGTTCTCGAAGCAGATCGTGACCATCGTTGGAAGACCTGTCTTCTTGCCGCGCTCCACCGCGAGCAAAGCCTCGCCCAGCCAGGAAAAAGTTTCTCCGATGATGAAGTCCACGCCTTCATCGACCTGCACCGCGAGCTGCTCGTCGAACGTTTTGCGGACGCGATCCGCCGACGCCGCACTTCCGGGCTCGTACATCCAGGTCAGGCTGAGATTGCCGGCGACTAGACATTGGTCGCCTGCGACCTCGCGTGCCACGCGGACCGCAGAACGATTGAGTTCTTCGAGACGGTCCTCGAGTCCCACGGTCGCCAACTTGTCGCGGCTGGCATAAAACGTGAGCGCCTGCAGCACCTCCGCGCCAGCTTCGCGAAATTCCACGTGCAATTCGCGCAGCGCGTTGGGATAGAGCAATGCAACTTCCGGGGTGAACGGACCCGCGCGCACCCATCCGCGTTTTTCGAGTTCGAGTAAATAGCCGCCGTCACCGAGCACGGGACCATCCTTCAGCCGTTCGAGAATGCCTTTCTTTTTCATGCTGGCTCCTGAGAAACGTTAGTCATCCACATATTCGTACTCCGCCTTAATGGGACGGTGCTCTGCAAAGCGATTGGGATGGAACGCGCTGATGTCGACGCTGGTTGCTTTGCCATCCAGCACAAACTCGCTCATGACCAAGCCAATCGCGGGGGAAATCTTGAAACCCATGCCAGAAAATCCAGCGCAGACGAACAGGCCACCCACGCCCGGAATTTCTCCCAGCAGAGGGCGAGAGTCAGGCGTCATGTCGTAAACGCCGGTGACGCCGCGCATGACCTCCGCGTCTTCCAATTTGGGGACACGGCGGCAGGCGCGCTCGATGATTTCTTCGAGCGATTCATCGGAAGCGCGCTGCGGAAAATTGTCGGGATCCACCGGGCGCTTGCCGTAGAAATCACCTACCAGAAATTTGTCGTGCGCATCCGAACGAAAATAAGTCGCGGTCACTGAATCGATGCAGGCGCAGCCGCCGCCCTTCATCTCGGGCGCATTGCGCAGAATCGCAACTTGGTGATATTCAGATTCGATCGGCACGTCGTAGCCTGCCTGCTGCAGCAGGGGACACGTCCATGGTCCCATCGCGACGATCACGATCGGCGACGAAATCGTGCCACGATCGGTTTCGACGCCAACGGTCCGGCCTTCTTCGTGCAGAATCGACTTCACCTGGGTGCGCGAAAAATAATCCGCCCCGCGGTTTCGAGCGGCGGTGAGAAAATCGCCGGCAACTCCAGCGCCATCACCATATCCGGAATCCGGTTCGTAGGCGGCAAGTTCAACATCATCGACTTTCCAGTCCGGTTCCAATTCGTGCAATTGATTCCTGTCGATCAGTTGCACGTTCACACCAAGCTTGCGCTGCATCTCGACGTTCAGCTTCAGGCGCGCAATCTCGTTCGGATGCACGATGCGCACGAATCCGGTGCGCCGAAAATCGCCGGGTGCGCCTGTGATTTCCTGCCAGTTCTGAAACATTCGCAGGCTGATGAGCGCGAGTTGCACCTCCGGCGGAAAACTGTAGTGCATGCGAACCAACGCCGACGATCGGCCGCTGCCGCCGCGCCCCACGTGGTCTTTATCGACGACGACGATTCTGCCGGCATTGCGCCGCGCCAGATGAAATGCGATGGACGCACCCATGACTCCTGTGCCCAGAATCACGACGTCAGCGGTTTGGGGAAGCGACGATTGGCCGTTCGCGGAGTTCATGCAGCGGCCTCCCGGAAGCGTCCTTTTTTCCAATCGCGCAGCGCTTGATGCGCGGCATTGCGGCCGGGTGCGCCGGTCACACCGCCGCCGGGATGCGCTCCCGCTCCGCACAAATAGAGTCCATCGATCGGAGTGCGGTACTGCGACCAGCCAGGAACCGGACGCATAAAGAAGAGCTGCTCCAGCCGAAGATCTCCGTGAAAAATGTTGCCCTCGGTCAATCCATACGTGCGCTCCAGGTCGAGCGGCGTCAGGACTTGCCGAGCCACGATCGCGCCCGGAACATTCGGTGCGTACTCCGCGATTTTCCTGACCACGCGATCGCCCAGCAGTTCACGCTTCTCATCCCAATTGCCTTCGCGCAAATGATAAGGCACGTACTGCACGAAGCAGGTCAGAATATGCTTGCCCGGAGGCGCGAGTGAGGCGTCGGCATTGGAGGAGACCACGCAATCGACCCAGAGTTCCTGCGGGATCTCGCCGAACTTGGCGATGTCGTAGCAGCGCTCCGCAAATTCCAGCGACGGTACCAGCGTATAAAAGGTGCGCTCCAAAGCCGTGGCCTGCGCAGGCGTTCCCGCAAACTTCGGTTCCTCTGTCAGTACCATATTCACCTTCGCGCATGGGCCCTGCATCTTGATTCCCCGCACGGCGAATAGGAATTCTTCGGGAAGATCCTTGGCGTCGAGCATCTTCAGAAAAGTTCGTTTGGGATCGGCATTCGAAAGCACCATGCGCGCCCTCAACTCAGTGCCGTCTTCCAGCACGACTCGGCGCGCGCGGCCGTTCCGCACATCGATGCGGGCGACGGATGTGCCCGTGCGAATTTCTACTCCGAGCTTTCTTCCAGCCGCCGCCAGAGCCTGCGTAATCGATCCCATGCCGCCCATGACATGTCCGTAGAAGCCTTGCAGTTCGTGCTCGCCGCCGCTTAAGAGGTGAAACAAAAGTCCGATCGCGGTTCCCGGTTGATAGGGGCCGCCATGTTTCCCGTATACGTTGTTGGCCAGGAACATGGTCTTCATTTTGTCGGACTCATAATTCTGGTCGAGGAATTCGCCGAGACTGCCGCTCAGGAAGGAAACAAGCTGTGAAATTTCCGCGCTGGAGATGCCGCGAAAGCGCTTGCCTGCTCGAAACAGATCGCTCCATCCCTTCAGGCTCGAGGTGTCGATCTCCGGCGGAGGCTCCATGAAGAAAGGCTGCAGGTAGCGCGCAAGCTTTTTCAGTTGATCGTCGACTTGCACGAAGCGCGCCGCATCCTTGGCCGATATTTTGGAGAACTCCTGCCTCGCTCGGTCGCGATCTGCCCACCAGGGAACCACGTGGCCGTCAGGGAACGGAACCTGAATCGCCGGATCGCAAGGAATCATGCGCAGCCCGTGATCTGCCAGCCGCAACTCGGAGATCACCTCGGGTCGCAACATGCTCGCGATGTAGGACGTGGTTGAAACCCGGCACCCGGGCGCGATTTCTTCGGTGACGCAGCATCCGCCGACAATGTCGCGGCGCTCCAGCACAAGCGTGGAGAGTCCGGCGCGCGCTAAGTATGCAGCCGCCGTCAATCCGTTGTGGCCGGCGCCGATTACAATGGCGTCATACACAGGGTTGGAATCTTTCTATTGGGTATGACTAGAAGTCATAACAGCAACGCCGAATCGATTTACATTACCCCAGAAGCTAATAAAAATGAAGTTGAAGACACAATCTTTCTGTTGTATCCTCTCGTGACTGCTAGTCATTATCTATGCCAGGAATCGCCAGCAATCGGGCTGCGCCGCCGCTTTATCAACGCCAGAGCAAAGTACGCCCTCGCTCCGAAGCCAAGCGCGGCCGGATCATCGAGGCCGCCACCAAACATTTCGCCGAACATGGCTATCACGACGCGCGTGTCGGCGACATCGCCGCCGCCTTAGGCATCGCCAAGGGTTCCGTCTTTCAGCACTTCGGCAGCAAAGACGGATTGTTTTTTGAAGTCTACAAGCGTGCCGTCCGCTCCTTTGCCAAATATCTCGATGCCCCAATTGAGGTCAGGCAAGCCGGATTTTTTGAGGTGCTGCGTTACTGGCTGGCCTGCACCGAACACCTGGTGCACGAAGACTGGATCCCGTACCGCATCTCTCTTCTTGGCAATTACGGAACCGACTTGGTGCTGAAGCGCGAGATCAACCGGTTTTTGATCAGCGAAGATCCCTATGGCACCGTCAGCTTTGTCCGCTTCGGACTCGAACGCGGCGAGTTGCGCGAAGATCTCGATCTGGAGATGATGGTTTCCATCATCGACTGGATGGTGGAACGGTTTCAGGATGCGCTGCTGACGGCCGAACTCGATCCCGGACTCTTCCGTCGCCAGGGGGAACTGGCTGAGAAAAAAGAGGCGAGAATCCAGCAGTTTCTCGCGGTGTTGCAGCGGGCCATTGGGGCGATGCCGGCGCCGGCAGGGACGCGGTCTCGCACACGCAACCATCATCGGCGTTAAGATTTTGAAAGCGGGGTTCAAGATGAACATGCAAGCATCGATCGAGCAAATTCTTTCCAGCTACAACGACCGCGCGCCTCTGTCGGAGGCTTCGACCATTCCCGCGCCGTGGTATGTCGATCCACGCATCGCCGAACTCGAGCGTCTCAACGTATTCAGCAAGACCTGGCAACTGGTGGCGCGCACCAGCCAGTTGCAGAATGCCGGAGATTTCATTTCGACGCGGCTCGCCGGAGAACCTATCGTAATCGTGCGCGGCACGGATGGCGCGCTGCGCGCCTTCTACAACGTGTGCCGGCATCATGCTGCGGCGGTCGTGACCCAGCCTTGCGGGCAAGCCGCCATCTTGCAATGCCCGTATCACGGATGGAAGTACGGACTGGACGGATCGTTGAAAGGCATGCCGGAATTCGACGGCGTGGAAAATTTCGATCGCGCCGACAACGGCCTGCTTCCCATCCGGGTCGAGACCTGGGAATGCTTCGTCTTCGTGAATCTCGATCCCGATGCCATCCCGCTCAAAGAATTTCTCGGTCGACTGGTCCAGCGCGTTGCCCCGCTGGGCATCAGCAAACTCCACTACTTCGATCGGCGTACTTACGACATTCATTGCAACTGGAAGGTATACGTCGACAACTACCTCGATGGCGGATACCACGTGCCGCATCTGCATAAGGGACTGAATTCCGTGCTCGATTACAAGCAGTACACCATCGAGAACGAAGACCGCTATTGCCTGCAATCGAGCCCCATGGTGGCATCGGACGAAGACGCCGCGACAGGAGCGACTCGCAAAGGTGATCGCGCCTGGTATTTCTGGCAATATCCCAACCTGATGATCAACTGCTACGAAGGATACATGGACACAAACTATGTCATTCCCGTAGACGCCGACCATTGCCGGGTGATCTTTGATTTTTATTTCAGCGATGTGAGCGAGGCTCGACGCCCGTACAACACCGAATCGGTGAACGTGGGGAACCGCGTGCAAGATGAAGATCTCGGCATTTGCGAAGATGTGCAGCGTGGTCTTAAATCGCGCGCTTACGGCGCGGGCCGGCTGTCGGTGAGGCGCGAAGCCGGCGAGCAGTTGTTTCATCAACTGCTGGCAGCGGATCTTAAGGCGCGCTCCGCGGAGCTAGTGGAAACATAGTTCGTGTGGAGCGGGCACTCTTGCCCGTTGGTTTTGAAGTGCTTCAGGCAAGCGGGCAAAAGTGCCCGCTCCTGCCGATGCGAGGTCATTGATGATCCCGCGGAATCGTTTCCTGCCAGCTCTTCGTCTTTATCATCTGGCCGTCTTTCAGTAACTCCCGGGTGTACTTGTAATAGAAATTATTCTGATCCGTGGTCACCGAGAGATGTCCGCGCCACACCAGCGTGCGGCCCTTCAGAGTAAAGACGCTCTCCGCTTCGCCGCGCACGGAGCATGTCTCCGGATGCGCATCATCGCCGTCGTAGGTGAGACTTTCAAAATCATCCTGCGTGCCCCACGGATATTTGTGTCCATCCTTACCCTTCCAGTGCACCGTAGTTTTCTGGCGGGCCTCGTCGCGTTCCACGGTCCACTCGCCCGGCCAGGGAAAACCCTCGCTCTTGATGTCATTGCGTTCTTCCATGGGTTGAGGAGGAGAAAACTCAGGCGCCGGCGCTCCGTGTACCGGCACTACCGGAAGCACCAGGCGTGATCCGCCGTCTCCGCCGAGTTGCAACGATGTCGTCATCGCATACGGCGTCGGCAGAATCATGGGCCACAACGCGTTTGAGATCGCCACACGAATGCGATGTCCTTTGGGAAAGACCCACGAGGTCAAATGCATCTCGATGTTCAAGGGACAAAACTTGCCCGGCACCAGATCGCGCGGTTCGGTCATCGAGTCTCGCTGCGCTCCGTTCAATCCCGCACCGGTGATCTGCGTAACGGTCCCATCGGGCGCCACGTCGGAAAGCCGTGCGAACCAGTCTGCCAGCGGCGCCGTCGCGGCCGCCTGCAGAAGCGCGTGCGGACGCCCAAGGATCGCCGTGTCGGTCTCCAGCGGCGCCGAATCGTACACCAGGCTGAAGGCGTCCACCGGTCGCGGATCGCTGAGCAGTTCTCCCCACCAAAAACCGGCTTCCACTCCGATCGTCGGAACATACTTGAGTTGGTGCGTCTCCTGCTGTGCTGCCGACGCGGCCAGCGTGTGATTGCCCTGCAGGAATAAAGTTTTATCTTCCGCGTTGGCCGGCGGCCACACATCTTCCCGCCGCCACTCTCCCGGCACGCTCTCCAGACCCGGATCCGGTGGATGCCAATGCTGCATGTAAATCACGAGCCTGGGATCGTGCGTCACGCCGGTGTCGCGTCCCTTGAGCCAGTAATCGAACCAGCGCACGGCCTGATCACGCCACTCCACCCGCGGACCAAAATCCGCATCGTTGGGGAATGAATGATTCCACGGCCCGACGATCGCCTTGATAGGCGCCTTCGACTTCATGAGCATGTCGGTCACATTGTCGCGATAACCGTCTTGTAGCCCACCGATCAAAAAGCTCGGAGTCGTAATCTCGCTCAGCGGCCGCACCCGGTCGCGCCAGAACGGGCCATCATGCTGATGTTTTAGATAGAGGAGTGACCAGGGTGGGGAATCGAAGCGTGGGCCGAGCACTCTTTCATCCAGCGAATAATCCGGAGCGCCCACCCATCCCTCAGCCATGTCCATGTTCAATTCAAACTCGTCGACATGCGCCATGCCGTCCACATAATGCACATCATCATGAAACAGTTCTCCAGTAGCGTGGACCGCAACAATTGCCTTCAGGCCCGGCGCGTGCCGCATTGCCATCTGCAGTGCCGTGAATCCTCCCCACGAGATGCCGAACATGCCCACATTGCCGTTCGACCACGACTGATGTGCCAGCCAAGCGATGACCTGCTCGCCGTCCACTTGTTCCTGTTCTGAATATTCGCGCTCCGGCGGAACTCCCTCGCTCGCGCCGAATCCGCGAATGTCGACGCGCACACTCACATAACCGCGGCTCGCAAAGTAGGCATGCTTGGGATAATCTTCAGCCGCTGTCCCATCATCTTTGCGGTAAGGGAGATATTCGAGCAGGGCAGGGAACTTTTCATTCGGCTTGGCGCCGTCGGGCATGTACAAAGTTGCGGCGAGGCGCACGCCGTCTTTCATGGGAATCCATGCCGGTTCCATGCGCACGCCGTACGCGGGCGGGGACGGCGGTTCCATTGCAAAGACCGGCAGCGCGAATATTAGAAACAGGTAGACGATTGCATTTTTCCCGGCCAAAGCAGCCTCCAAACGCCCTTCTGCTATACGACGATCAGTCTGCCGCGTCCTGCTCGCGGCGTAGTGCGCGCAGATCGATTCCGAGTTGCTCCGCCTTCTTATACAGGTGGCTGCGCTCCAGGCCAAGCGCTTTTGCGGCCAGGCTCATGTTGTGATGGGTGCGCTTCAGTTCCGCTAGGATCACCTCCCGCTCGAATCCTTGCACGCGATCCGACAAAGCGCCTGAACCCGTTGCGATGCTCGTTGCTGCGGCCGAACCCTTCGGCAGCGCGGTCTCTACGGTAGGCAGATCCACCTGTCCATCGGGGGCAAGCAGCATTAGGCGTTCCACGATGTTCTGCAGTTCGCGGACATTGCCCGGCCAGGAGTATTCCTGCAGAGCCTGCATCGCGTCTGCTGTAAAGGGCACGGGCTTCCATCCGTTCTGCGCGCAAACCTGCTCCGCGAAATGTTCGACCAGTGCGGGAATATCCTCGTGCCGTTCACGCAAAGGAGGCAGGATCAGCGGGAATACAAATATGCGATGAAACAAGTCCTGGCGAAATGCTCCTTCGCGCACTCGCGCTTCGAGATCATGATGAGTGGCGACCACAACCCGAACATTTACCGGAATCGCCTTATTTCCGCCAATCCTCTCGACTTCGCCTTCTTCGAGCACCCGCAAAAGTTTGGCTTGCATCTGCAGTGGCATGTCGCCAATCTCGTCGAGGAAAATTGTTCCCTGGTCGGCCTGCTCAAATTTCCCAATGTGTTGTCCGGACGCGCCCGTGAACGAACCTTTCTCGTGCCCGAACAATTCGGATTCGATCAGCTCTGCGGGAACGGCGGCGCAGTTCAGAGTTATAAACGGACCGGCGGATCGTGGGCTGCGCTCGTGAATGGTGCGTGCCACCAATTCTTTGCCCGTCCCGGTTTCGCCCAGAATGCAAACCCGCGACTCGCTTGCAGCTACCCGTTCCACTTGCGCCATCACGCGGCGCATCGCCTCGCCCTTCCACACAATTTCGTGCTTGCCCAGCCGCTGCCGCAGTTGCCGGTTCTCGCTTTCCAGGCGCTGCAACTTCAGCGCGTTCTCCACCGTGAGCAGAAGCTTGTCCGTGGAGATCGGCTTCTCCAGGAAATCCAGCGCGCCCAGCCTCGTTGCCCGTACCGCTATCTCGATGTGCGCTTGTCCCGACATCATCACGACGGGCGCTAGAACTCCCTGCTGCTTCAATTCCTCCAGCAACGCGAGCCCGTCCTTTTCGGGCATCACTACATCGGAAAGGATCACGTCGAACTTCTGGGACTTGGCCAATTCCAGAGCGCGTGCGGCACTGTCGCAAACCGTGGCTTCGTGGCCGGCTAGCCGAAACGCGCGCGACAAAGAAGCCAGTGTGTTGGCTTCATCGTCGACGATCAAGAGATTTGCTTTTAGCGGCAACGCTCCTCCTTATTTCAGCTCTGGAATGCTCGCCGCGCTCCGTTCGGCATTTTGCCGAGCAGTACCGGCCGGCAACGATTCAAGGTTTTGCGGCAACTCGATCACAAACGTTGTGCCCTTTCCGGGCTCGCTGTGCACGCTGATTCTTCCTCCGTGGTCGCTCACCACGGATTGCACGATCGCCAGGCCCAGCCCGGTTCCATGTTGCTTGCTGGTGTAGTAGGGAGTAAAGATGCGTTCGCATTCTTCGCGCGTCAGCCCGGAGCCCGTGTCGGTGACCTCGATGACCACTTTGCCGTGCCCGCCGCGGGTTCGAAGCGTCAACGTTCCTCCGTTGGGCATGGCATCCATCGCGTTGAGCACGAGATTCGACAAAGCGCGGTGCAGCAACTCGGGGTCCGCGGCAATGAGTTCCAAATTTTCGTCCAACTCCAGCCGGCAGGCGATCGCGGGTCTCCCCGGCGCCTGCAATTGTGCCTGAAACAACTGTGCGACGCCTCGGACTACGTCATTGATCTGCACTTTCTGCCACTGCGGTTGCGGCATCTTCGAGAATTCGCTGAAGCGGCCGATGATGGCCTTCAAGTTTGAAATCTCACCCAGGAGTGTGCGGGAGCTTTCGCGAAACACTTCGTCGAATTGTTCAGCACTCTGTTCTCGGGCACGCAGCAGATTTTCCACGGTGAGTTGCAGCGGGAACAGCGGATTCTTGAGTTCATGCGCCAATCGCCGCGCCAATTCCCGCCAGGCCGCAACCCGCTCGCTTTGTATCAGGCGCTCCTTTTGGCTTAGCAGTTCGGTAGTCATGCGATTGAACGAGTCCGCCAGTTGGCCGATCTCGTCATCGCCGGTCACTTCGACTCGGGCATTCCAGTTTCCCGCAGCTACTTCCTGCGCCGCCAGCGCCAGTTGTTCCACGGGCCGAGTCACGCGCGCCGCAGCCCAGCTGCTGAGCAGGATCGCCAGCAGAATTCCGCCGCCGCCCACCAGCAGCGCAGAATCGCGGATGCTGCGTTTCAACGCCACGTAAGTGCGCCGCGAGTTCCCAATCAGCAGGATTCCCAGCAGTGGATGATCTTTGCCGACACCCCGCAACGGGATAGCATGAAACACTTCATCGTCCGCCGGATCCCGCGACCAGTGCGCGATTCCGGTCATTTCCTGGTTGTACTGGCGCACCGAGTTCACCAACGCCGCAAACTTTTCGACCGGATGCGCCGGGTCAGAAACACTATTGCCGGCGGAAGGATCTAGAAACAGATCCGGCGAGAAATGATCTCCTCGATTCTGATACAGTAGCACCCTCATTTCCGGAGGCAGGTCGAGCGCGGAGAGAAAATTCTTGTCCAGCCGCCGTCCTCCGATCACATACACGGGATGCTCCCCCACCCGCACCGACCGCAGCGCAAAGAGCCCTAATGCCGTAGAGTCCTGCAATTCCTCCAGCTTCAGAAATGCTCCTTGCTCGCTCGATCCGGCGATGCTGTCAAATGCGGTTTCCGGATAACCAAATTTTGCCGGCCACTGCGCCGAGGAAACAATCGTTCCGTGCCAGTCCAGAATCTCGACAAAGTCCAACTGGTGGCTCTCTGCCATCGAGCGCGCCAGATCGAAATATTCGGCAGAATCCGCAGTCGTGCCATTGAGCGCCGTTGCCATTCGCGCCATGGCGTCGGAATTGGCGATGTTTTCCACGCGACGGGCAACGTCTTCTCCGCGCCGATTAAATTCCTGCTGAAATTGCGCGAGCAGCGCGGCCGTGCGCTGGCTGTCGGTTTTTTCGAAGGCGTTGCGCGTCATTTCCTGCACCAGCCACGCGACTCCTGCCACAGACACGAACACGGTCAGAGTAAAAACTAAAAGGAGCTTTCGCCGGAAGGTCATGGCTTCCCGCTCTCCAACCATGCGTTCGCCAGATCCCAACTGCCATCCGTTCGCACCGTCCAATCTTTCAATTTCGGCGTGGAAGCGTAGGTGGCCGGCAGATCGACAAGCGGGATCACGCGCTCGCCCGCGAGCACCGCCTGTTCCGCCGTATAGAGTTCGTCCGCGGAACTTCCAAGTTGTGCTTCGGGCAAATCGAGCCGCTTGAGAACGGTATCCAGCGCCGTCCGCGGATCAGACGATGCCATCGCGATCCGCACCAGTCGCAGATCGGCGCCAGCCGGCGTTGGCTGCAGCGTCAGCCCCGCATCTTTTGCATTGAGCGCGATTCGCTCCGCCAGCAAGCGGGCCAGAGGATCATTGCTGTCGTAACCCAGTTTCCAGTTCTGAGAAGCGCGCGCCTGTTCGCGCAATTGCCGCGCTTTCGCCAAGTTCGCCTCCACGGAGAATACGAATCCATAGCCGCTCATCCATGTCGGAAGAATGCTTGCCGTCGGCGTGCCCGCCCCTTGCAACAACACGCTGTAGATGGATCCGCGGTCCACGCTCAAGTTCAAGGCCTGGCGAAGCGTGCGCTCTTCCGGAGACGAAGCATCGTGCGCAAACTGCAGCGCCAGCAACTCCATCGGAGGGGAATGCAGAATCTGGTATCGCTCCGGGGAAACTCGGTGCGTTTGCTCCGGCGCGACTGCCACCAGGTCTGCCTTCCCCAATTCCAGTGCCGTCATTTGATCGCGATAGTTCCTCCCAAGCGCGATTTGAATGCCGTCAAGAAACGCGCGCCCCCTCCAGCAATTGTCGTCCGCCGCCAGCGACAAGGTTTTTCCCGGCTGCCAATCCGCGATGCGAAACGGTCCCGTGCCGCTCAATCGGCCGTTCTGATCTCGCTTCACAATCGCATTCCGTGCCATGGCAAGTTCGGGCGGCAGTTCGGGCTCGGAAGCTTCGAATTCAAAAATCACCGACTCGCCCTCGGCCACCACGTTCCACGTTGGATTGGCAACGCGCAACGAAGCTGCCACGCTCTCCGCGGTCATGGGCGTTCCGTCATGGAACTTCACGCTGCGTCGAATTCGGAATTGCCAGCGCCGATTTCCGCTCGCTGCTTGCCACGATTCCGCCAGGGAAGGTTGCACTCGTCCGCTCGAATCGTTGGTCACAAGGTTGTCGAAAATCAGCGAGGTCACGCTCCGGCGTGCAAACGAATCGTCCTGCGCAGTGTCGGCCGGGTCCAGCGACGACAACGCCGCACTCAGCCCGACGTGCAGCGTGCCGCCGTATTGTGGGCGGGTCTCCGCGCGAACCGCCAGCGTCGCCGCCAGCAGACTACTGATCGCAAGCCACCGCCAAGCGAAACGCTTCATAGCTTCCTGTTTCCGGATCATTCATCACAGCGATGGCCGTGTCGCCTCTGGACTCGGTCCATAACGCGGTGATCTTGCCCGCGAAATCGGCTGCTGCACTCGCGGCAACGGGATCGCGGTCCGGGATCTCATACGCGCGCACCGCATCGCCGCTGTGCCCGCCGGAACTCGTGCTCAAAACCTGCCAGCCGGCGCCGCACGATGTTTTCACCATCACCAGATCGCTGCCCCACTCCAGTCTCGCGATTCGATCACTCATGCCGTCGACCATGTGGACTTGTCCATCGGTCGCGGCAAATAGCCACAAGGTGTATTTGCCTCGCGGCAGTGCGGCCGCCGAATAGAAACTCGGCACAGTGGCACCCTTGCCCAGGCCGGGACTCATCACGCCGGTAAAAAAATTCCGTGTAGGCGCAAAGAATGCGGACTGCGCAGGAATCACGGCCGCTGCTGTGCCGCCGCCCGAAGCAGACGGATTTTCATGGATTTCGTTGGCCACGAGCGGCGACGGATCCTCGCTATCGCGGCAATTCAAGCTCAGCAAATTTCCGCCCGCGCTGTGGCAGCTCACGCCGGGAAGATACACATCCAGCAAGTGATCTTTCACCGCGATCAGCCTTCCCCGCAGATCGCGCGGCCACGGCCGCGAATGCGGAATCTCCATCACTTGCTCGGCCTGCCATTTGCTGTTCTGCCACCGGTATAGCGAGACCTTCGCCGGATCCAGCACAACGATCCGCGTAGGAGTGGCGCCTTCCTCCAACACGGCGACATCGAGAATGGGATCGTCTTGCGTCCAAAGCAAAGTGCGCCGCAAAGCCATCGGCATGGAATCGTGAACTGCGGGCGCGCCGCCCGGGCGCGGAACCGAAACCATCGCGACCGCAGCATCGCTTTCGCCCTGCCGGATCTGCGCTACCCAGACATAGGAAGTCGGATTCTCGGAAAGTGAGATCGCGACGCTCGCCGCAGCCTGATCCGTGTCCACGAATCGAATGCCCAACTGTTCGAGGGCATAGCGCAAGCCGTTTTGAACTGCCTCGCTCTCGCGCCTTGCCAGCGTAGAACGATTCTCAACCGTTAAGGCGACGGCTCCCGGTCCCGTGATGGCGACAATCTTTCGCGCCAACTGCTGCTCGGCTGCGTTCCAGTCGGCGGCGTGCGCAAAAATTGTCAGCGAAAGAATCGCAACAGCGAAGATGAAACGCAAAAGTTGCGCCACAGATTTGCAGCCGCCGCCGCGCTTCACCGATTTCAGAATGGCCTTGGGGATGGCCGAATTATAAACCGCTTCGCGCATGCGACCCGCCCTCAGCCTCTGTACTGTTTGGACACCGCTGACAACTCTCTTGAACTCTGGGTGCCCCATCCCAGCCGCGTTCTTTGCGGCTAGGGTGGGGATTCTGCGCGGTCTACCTCTGTTGTTCTTCCGCCTGTTCGGCCTGGCTCGCCTGGCTTCCCATGTTCATGCCGCGCAGCACATCATTCATAAAAAACTTTCCATCCGCCGGAACCATCATGACCTGCAGTTTGTCCGACAACCGTTCCGCCACAATCTTGTTGATCAACAGCGGATTCTGTTTCAGGATCACAGCCTCGCTTTGCATGCGCTCGGCATCGGCCGCGGCAGTCACTCGAATGCGGTCGGCTTCGGCCTCTGCCAGCATCTTGCGCCGTTCGGTCTCGGCTTTGCTGTCGATCACCTTAGCCTGCGCCGCCGCCTCGGCATTTTGAATCGTCGCTTCCTTGCGCGCTTCTGCTTCCAGCTTGCTCTGCTGAATCTGTTTTTCCTTCAGCGGCAGCGTGTATTGCATGGCATCGGCTTCGCCCTTGGCCTGCAGAACGTGCACCTGCGCCTCGCCTTCCGCCTGCTTCACTTGCTGTACCTTATTCGCTTCCGCCTCCAGTTCCGCGATCTTCACCTGCTTCTGTTTTAGTTCCGTCTCCACGCTCATGCGATCGTTTTCCTGCTCTTTCAACAACAGCGTCTCTAGCCCCTTCGCATACTCCTCGGGCAACTGGATATCCCGCAGCATGACTTCCTTCACCACAATTCCATCCGCGGCCAGTTTCTGCGTGATCATGCCGGCGGCACGCCGCCGAACTTCCTCGCGCTTCGCTGAAAACACATCACGAACCGTGTAGTTGGGAACCAGTTCGCGCCACACGCTGGCCACGACCGGCGGCACGATCTCCTTTTCGACCGGATGCGGCAGATTGCTCTGGATGTAATCCAGTTTCTTCGGATCGAGCCGGTAGCGAACCGTGATGGCCAACCCCAATGTCAGTCCTTCCTTCGCCTGCACATCAAGCAATTGCGACTTCCCAGAGACGTTGGCCGCCGCGTTTTTTCCATCTTCCGAAATTCCCGTGGTGAAGACCTGATCGCGCGTGTCAAACAACGCCACGTCCTCCACCAAAGGAGTCACAAAATGCACGCCGGGATAAAGCGTTCCCGGCAGCGTGCCGCTAGTCTGGCTCACGCGAACTCCCGCCGTCCCGCTCGGAACCACCACGATGCTGAGCGCCAGCAAAATTGGCCCCCAGGCCAGAAAACCCAGCGCCAGCGAAGTACGCCAGCGCCATTCCGGTTCCGCCGGCACAGTCGCTCCCGGCGTCGACAGCGCGCGCCGGTATAAAATCTCCCGATACAAGTCATAGCCCAGGATGCCCAGAGCCGCCAGCATCACCCCGAAGCCGCCGGTCATCAACAAGTATTTCAGTGCCAACATAACCGTTCTCCTTTGCGCCTCAGCGCTTCTGCCCTGATTTGGTCTCCACCGTCTGTCGGGCAAAGAACAGCCGGAACACTTGTCCGAAAATCAGTTCTTCCGCCAGCAATGCCACGCCCAGCGAAAAGACCATTCCCGCCACGACTGCCATGAATGTGATTGCGATTTGCATAATGTCCTCCTGAGAATTCGTATCTTGCGTTATTGCCCGCCCGCCTGGGTTGCGGATTGTGCCGCGGCTTGCGCATCCGCGACCATCGTCGGATTCGCCACGCCGCCGAAAACTTGCGCGACCTGCTCGTCGCGTTCACCGTGGATCTCCACTACATCGCCGATTCGCAGCAGGGTGAACAACCGCTCCATGTCGCGGTTGCGCAGCCGTATGCATCCGTGCGACTCCGCGTGCCCAATCGATCGCGGCACATTCGTCCCATGAATGCCGTAGCCTTTTTGGCTGAGCCCCACCCAGCGCGTTCCGACGGGATTATCTTTGCCGCTCGGGATCACCGAACCGGGGTGGTAATAAGTTGGATTGGAGACGCGGTTCACAATTCGAAATTGCCCGGTCGGGCTGGGACTATCCGCCGCTCCCACTGCCACGGCGAATCTGGCGATGACGTTGCCGCCGTCGATTACTGCAAGTTGACGATCTGCGATGCTGACCAATACCAACCGGCGGGGAACGGGTTCGCTTACCGACTGGGCATCTTGCGCCGCGACCGCATCCACAACTGCGAAACTCAGCAGAGTAAGAAGAAGCAGCGTTTCGACTTTGATCGTCCTGCGGGTGTTGTTCATCTCAGCCCCCGGTTGAAGCAGCAACACATTCCCAGGGGCAGCAGGAAGACCAAACGGTATCTCATTGAAAATGCGACGCGTGATCTTGGCTCTAACGAGCGCTTTCCGTGGTCCGGCGGCCACAGTGTGTCCCCACGCACACACGGGCGCACCGATGCGAAGGAAACGAACGCCGAACGGATGAAAAGGGGAAGAAGAAGGAATTACGTGCTCGGAAGAGGCTTACTTTTCTAAGCCTTCAAGCGCCCGGCTCCCGCCGTCTGGGGTAACGGCTTGTGGGGTTCTGTGGGTGGAGCCGGGCGATCCTATGACTAGAAGGCCTAGTTCAATTGTGTCTATTTAAGCCTTGTTGCCCGTCCATTTCTGTGACGACGGTCACAGATCAACGTGATTGCGAGCAATCCGCGATTCTCATCCCCGATTCACTTTCCCCGCTCGTATCCCTTCCACCCGCTTACGCACAGCCGATTGTGATTGTGATCACGGCCTGTATTCTTCCCGCTTCTTACACTGCTTTTGAGCAAGCGGGAAGTGCTCATTTCAATGTGGAGATCGATTCATCATGGCCTACGTAATTTCCGATTCATGCATTAAAGATTCTCTGTGCGTCGAAGTCTGCCCCACCGATTGCATCCATCCTAAGCAGGACGAGCCCGGCTTCGAAGCCGCGACCCAAATGTATGTGGATCCCGAGGGCTGCATTGACTGCGGCGCTTGTATTCCCGCCTGCACCTCCGACTCGATTCATGCTCTCGAAGATGTGCCGGAAGAAAAAAAGGAATTTATCGAGAAAAACGCCGCCTTCTTCCAGAAGTAATCGCAGCTTGCCGCTCGGGTCGCAATCGCCGGGCGTTGGACGCAAGGTGAACCAGCCCCGTCCGACGCCCGGCGATTGTTGCTTAACAGGTTCAGCATGACCGGAATCCGGTCACAACGAAGCATGAAAATAGTGGAGAGCTTGCGGGACAATGGTATTGCCGCTGGCGAGCAAGCCCGGAACAAGGCAATGGTGCGGATGGGGGAGCCCGTTTAACAGGTTGGAGCTAGTGGCCTGTCGCAGTGAATTCGTTAGTGCGCAGCCGGCGGCTGGGGTCAGAGTATTTCCACTGGATCGGGTGAGCGTTGGCGGAGTAGGCGTTGATGTAACGACGGAGTTTGCGAGCCAGGTCCGGGACCGAGGTGAAAATGCCGCGGGCGATGACCTCGCGTTCGATCTTGGCGAACCAGATCTCGACTTGGTTAAGCCAAGAGGAATACGTAGGAGTGAAGTGAAGCTGCACGCGCGGATGCTGTTGCAGGAAGTCTCGAACGAGTTGGGTTTTGTGGGCAGAGAGGTTGTCGAGGATGATATGAATCTGCTGCCGGGGCGAGCACAACGCTACCACTTCTCCGAGGAAGGCAACGAAGTCACGGCTGGTGTGGCGGGCCGTGGTTCTTCCGTGCACGCGGCCGGTTTTGGTGTCCAGCGCGGCATACAGAGAAAGCGTTCCGTGCCGGTAGTACTCGAAGCCATGACGCTCGGCTCGCCCCGGCGAAAGCGGCAGAACGGGATCGAGCCGATCCAGGGCTTGGATGGCGGTTTTCTCGTCGACGCAGAACACGGCGGCATGCTGCGGCGGCCGCAGATACAGGCCGATAATGTCGGCCGCTTTGCTTTCGAACTCCGGATCGTCGCTGGCCAAGTAACGCTCCAGGCGATGGGGTTTCAGTCCCGCTTCTTTCCAGACGCGATGCACCGCGTCCTTGCTGACTCCCAGCGCGGTCGCCAGTTTGCGGCAACTCCAATGCGTGGCACCGTCGCTGGGTTTCTTGCGGGTGGCGGCCAGAATCCGGGCCCGCAAAGCGGGAGTCAGAACCCTGGCCTTCTGGCCGGGATGATAGGTGTCGAGCCCGTCGAGCCCGGATTCGAGGAAGCGCTGCTTCCAGCGGACGATCGTGGGAGCACTGGTCTGCAGCCTGCGCTTAATGGTGTTGAAGGAAGCTCCTTCTGCCAGCATCAAGATGAGCTTGGCGCGAAAGACGTAGCCAGCCGGCAGGGTACGCGATTGAGCGATGCTGCTGAGTTCCGAACGTTGGTTGCTGGTGAGGGACACTTCGCTGTCTGTCGCCATACCAACTTAGAAGCATAACAACTAGTAATGGTTACTTTGCGACAGTCCACTAGACGCCGTAGGAACCGCAAAGTGACACCTCCGTCAGGAGAGTTCGTTAGGGAGAATCTTTAAATGCAGGCGTCTTCGCCAGGGGCAAAGGAGAAGCGCCATGAGGATCCATCGTAACTGCTGCGGTCTGGACGTGCACAAGAAGATAATCGCCGCCTGTCTGATTCGAGACGATGCGGAGGGAAACAGCGTCACCGAGAAGCGTCTGTTCGGAAGCATGACGCGAGACTTGCACGAACTGGCGCACTGGCTGTGCGCAGCGCAGGTCACGGCGGTGGCGATGGAGGCGACGGGCGTTTACTGGATGCCGGTGTGGAATGTACTGGAACAATACGGACTGCAGTTGCTGCTCATCAACCCGGAGCATTACAAAGCGGTGCGGGGGAAGAAGACCGATCTGAAGGACGGAACGCGCATAGCCGAACTCCTGCAGGATGGCCGTCTGGAAGGCAGCTATGTGCCCCCGGTGGCCATCCGGGTTCTGCGGGATCTGACTCGCTACCGCACCAAGCTGGTGCAGTACCAATCCTCGCTGGCGAACCGCATTCAGAGATTGCTGGAGCAAGGCAACATCAAACTGGCAGCGGTGGCCAGCGACGTCTTGGGCGTTAGTGCGATGGCGATGCTGCGTGCGCTAGCGCAGGGAGAAACGGATCCGGCGCGCATGGCCGACATGGCCAAAAAGCAACTGCGAAAGAAGATCCCCCAGTTGCAGCTGGCGCTGCAGGGCTGCCTGTTACCGCATCATCGTTGGCTGCTCGGCGAAATGATCGAGGATCTCGATCATGTGGCCGCCAAGATCACGCGGATCGAAGAAACGATCGAACAACAGATGCGGCCCTTTCAGGACGCCGTCAACCGCTGGCTGACCGTTCCGGGCATCAAACATCGCTTGGCTTGGACCCTGGTGGCCGAAGTTGGTCCCACGGTCGAAGCCTTTCCTTCCGCGGCCGACCTGGTGAGCTGGGCCGGTGTCTGTCCCGGCAACAACCAGACTGGCGGGAAACGCAAGAGCGGCACCACGCGCGCGGGTAATCCCTGGCTGCGGAGGGCGTTGTGTGAGGGCGCATGGGCAGCTTCCAAAAGCAAGGGGACTTATCTGCAGGTGCAGTTCCGGCGCCTTGCGGCCCTGCGCGGTCCCAAGCGCGCACTGATCGCGGTCGCCAATTCTATTCTTACCGCCGGCTACTACATGCTCCACCGGGCCACCACCTACCAAGATCTCGGCCCGGACTACTTCGACAAACGCAACATCGTTCGCACGACCCATCGCTTGGTCAAACGCCTCGAAGCACTCGGGCACAGAGTCATCCTCGAACCCCGCTTCATTGCTGATCCAAGCAGTTAGAAGAATTTTCTAGGGAGGCTGCTGAAAAACTCTGCCTCGAATAGGTGTTGGGAAGGGCACGACTTCAGTCGTGCCGCTAAGTCCTCTAAAATCGGCCGCGCTTTAGCGCCTGAGGTTGGCTTTATGCTGCCAAAATGAGTCTTTCCGTAGCCTGTTATGCCATCTCTCCCCGCCTGCTCCGTTGACCTCCGGTCCCTCGGGTCGCTATCTTTGCGGAGCTATGAACATTGTCAAAGCCACGCGCCGCTTCGAAGAATGGCTGGGCTACCGGACCGATCTGGTCAAGAAAGATCTTCGCCTGAAACACGCCAGCATGAAAGAGGCGGTCTTTCCATTTCTGCGAGCCACCTACTACCGCTGGGCGCAAGTCTGGCCGGAAGTTTGCCCTGATCTGGCGAAGGCGCCGCACGTGCTCGCCGTCGGCGATCTCCACATAGAAAATTTTGGAACCTGGCGCGACATCGAAGGCCGCCTGATTTGGGGTGTCAACGATTTCGACGAAACTCATCCGCTGGCCTACGCCAACGATCTCGTGCGCCTCGCGGTCAGCGCGCACTTGGCCTCTGAGGCCCGCCATCTGCCCCTGAAACAGCCGGACATCTGCGATTCGATTCTCGAAGGCTACCGCGCAGGTTTGCGCGAAGGCGGCCTGCCCTTCGTGTTGGGCGAGAAGAACGAGTGGTTGCGCCAGATTGGCGAGAGTGAACTGCGCGATCCGGTTCACTTTTGGTCAAAGATGGATGCGTTGCCCACCATAAGAACTGACGTGCCGATCAGCGCCATCGATGCTATCGAGCACTTGCTGCCCAGCCGCGATCTCAATTATCGCGTTGCCCATCGCGTTGCCGGGCTGGGAAGCCTGGGCCACGCCCGCTACGTCGCCATCGCCGACTGGCACGGCGGCAGAATTGCCCGCGAAGCCAAAGCCCTGGTTTCCTCTGCTTGCTACTGGGCCGAGGGACAGAAAGGTCCCTCCGAAATTCTTTATCAGACGATTATCAGCCGGGCCGTGCGTTGTCCCGATCCCTTTGTCCAGTTGCGCGGACGCTGGATCGTTCGCCGACTCAGTCCCCATTGCTCGCGCATCGAACTGGCCACACTGAAAGCCCATGGCGAGGAGATGCGTCTGCTCAACGCGATGGGATTTGAAACGGCCAATATCCATCTCGGCACCCGGACCGCCCGCAAACCGATCCTCGCCCACATGAAGAAGCAGAAAGGGAAGTGGTTGCATCAGGCAACCGAGCAGATGCTCAACGCGGTTCGCGCGGATTGGAAGACGTGGGAAAAACAGGGATACGAATGAGCTTTCGACCGGAACTTGGCTTACGCGACTTCACTGCCGACGGCAGCAACAATTGCTATGCTCTCTGCCGGCCGTCGCAACGCAGACAGTTCAACTCCGCCGTGCTCCCGGTCATAGACCAGCGTATACTGCGCCGCGCAATCATCGCACAGCCAATAATGTTCCACCAGTCGCTGCTGTCGCCCGGCCCGAATAAACGGCGGCGCAACCGACTCTCCCGGCTTCATCAACCGCTCCGTTTCCACTAGAAACAACTTGCCCTCTCTCAGTTTGAGGAACGGCTTGGCACATTTCGAATTCGCACAGCGGCTGAGCATAAGATTCTTCCTAACTTCTTGAGGATGCCGTTTGGCCAGCACTTTATGCGCCATCCAGCATCTAAGCCGTTTCCCACGATCTAACGTTTCGAATCAGCAAAGACAAGCTGCCGGCGCGCCAGTTTGCCGACAATTCGGCAGCCTGTGCCGATGCCACGTCGCCATTGGCTTGCTTCCGCCGCATCGCGACCGCTACCATCTTTCCTATGCCCACGGCGCTGATGTGTCCACCGAATTATTTCGATGTGGTCGATCAGAAAAATCCGTACATGTTGCGCGAGCACGCTGTGGACCGCGCCAAAGCGCGCACTCAGTGGGAGAATCTCTGTAGCGTTTTGCAACAAAGCGGCTGCGCCATCGAAACCATCGATCCTGTCGAAGGTCTCGAGGACATGGTCTTTGCAGCCAATCAGATATTCGCTGGTGAGAAATCCGGATATGGGAAATTTATCGTGCCCAGCCGCATGCTTTATGCATCCCGCCAGCGCGAAGTTGTTTTTTATGAAGACTGGTGTCGCGCCCGCGACTATCGCATCCTCAAAATTGACTTCGGCGAAGATTTTCTCGAGGGCCACGGCGATCTCCTGTGGCATCCCGATGGGTCGCGCATCTATGCCGGATACGGCTTCCGCAGCACTCCGGGTGGAGTCGAGAAATTTGCTGCGGCCATGGCCGAAATGAGTATCCCGGTCGTGCCCTTGCACTTAATCGACGCCTATTGCTATCACCTCGACACCTGCTTGTGCCCGCTCAACAATGAGGCTGCTCTGGTCTTCGCGGGAGCCTTTCCTGCTGATTCGCTCGCTGCCATTCACAAAAGCTGGCAGCGCGTTCACCTTCTCGACGCCAACGAGGCGCATCACTTCATGGGAAATGGAATCGTGGTCAGCGGCCGCTACATCACTCCCCATTTGACCCGGCAACTCGAAAGCATTCTCCTTCAGGAAGGATTGACCCCTGTGCTGGTCGAGACCTCCGAGTTCGAAAAGGCGGGCGGAAGTTGTTTCTGCATGAAGACGTTTTTGCCATAACGATCTTGCATTTCCGCGCTCCGTAAACCGCTGTGCAGCGCGATCATCGCCATTGCCAAGCATCTGCGGCTCACTCTAGTAACTTCGATTGTGTGGTTTTCCACCGTTTTCTTGATGACTTGCATTGCCTGTCAACCTCTCCGCTGTTAAAGTTCACTCACTCGAAAGTTGTAGGAACCTATTCGCTCACTACCAAGCTCTGGCCTTGGCTGCAATACTTCCATCACGTATGGAAGCGGCGCGGGATAAGCGCACTCCACCGAACGAGGGTGACGTAGTTTGACAGGGATTTTTCTCGGTACGTTTTTCCTGGCCCTGTTGTCGGTCGTTATTTTGACGCGATTCGTGCGCGATTTCGCGAACGCACGTGGCTGGGTTACCGTTCCTTCTCAAGAGCGGCATCTTCACTCCACCCCATTGCCCCGTCTGGGCGGAGTCGCCATCTACCTTAGCTCCTCTTTATGTATGGGCGTGATCGCGATCTGGGGCCTGCGCCATCCTCAGTCGCATTCTTCCGCGTTCCTTCCCACCCTCGTCACGATCGCGGTGCCGGCATCCCTTGTCTTCTTGCTCGGGGTATACGACGATCTGCGAGGCGCCGGGCCATATTTCAAATTCGCCGTTCAGGGAGTCGCCGCCACCATGCTGTACGCCGGCGGTCTGCGCATTGTCAACATTCCCATGCTTTTCGGCCACCGCGCGTTGCCCTGGTACATCGGTCTGCTTTGCACTGTCATCTGGGTGCTCGCCATTACCAACGCGTTCAATCTGATTGACGGCCTCGACGGCTTAGCGGCCGGATGCGCCCTGTTCTCCACCATGGTCGCATTCGTCGTCGCGTTGTTTCACGGGCCCACTCTGGTGGAAGTGATGACCATCGCGCTGGCCGGCGCGATCATCGGATTTCTGCGCTACAACTTCAATCCCGCCACCATCTTCCTCGGGGATTCCGGCAGCTTATATATCGGTTTCCTGCTCAGCGCGCTGGCTCTCTACGGCACTCAGAAATCGCCCACCATCGTAGCCGTCGCCATTCCAGTCGTTTCTTTCGGGCTGCCCATTCTGGAGACTTCGCTTTCGATCCTTCGCCGCCTTATCAGTGGCCGCCCCGTTTTCACTGCCGACCGCGAGCATATTCATCACAAACTCTTGCAGCACGGACTCTCTCACCGCCAGGTCGTGATTTTGCTGTATGGGGTCTCGGCTGGTTTTGCCATGCTGAGCCTGTTCCTGCTGTGGCCCACGGGCAGTTCCTTAGGCCTCGTGCTCGCGGTGCTTGGCACCGGCATTTGGATGGGAGTCCAACACCTGGGCTATCTGGAATTCGGCGAGTTGGCCCGGGTTGCGCAACGTACCCTGGATCAGCCGCAGATTTTCGTCAACAATCTCGCCATTCGCCGCGCCGTGAAGGAACTTAAAGTCACCCGGGATTACGAGCAGGTCCGCGAGATTCTTCTAGTCGCTTTCGGCAGCAATGATTTCGACGCCTTCGAGCTGCACTTAGAGCTTTCATCCGAAGACATGTTCTCATTCGAAGCCGGCGACTCCTCCGACGGCAGTGGTGCACCCTGTTTCCGCTGGTCCAAGCCGGGCCTGCCGCAAACCCACAGCTCTGCCACGGCATGGAGAATCGCGCTTCATCTGTTGACTTCGCATGGCGCCCGCTGCGGGACTCTGACCGTTCTGCGGCTTTATTCCACCCGCGATCTGCAGATCGATATCAATCTTCTGACTTCCAGCTTTCCCACGGCCCTGGCCGATGCTCTGCATCGAACCCTCGCTCATCCCTCCCAGTTCGTGGGTCTGCACGAGCACGGCGAAACCTTGCTCGAAGCCCAAGTCGGATAGCCGGCGGCTTCTGAACCTACCCCGAAAAGTATGGAAAGAGATTCTTGTGGGGACAGCCGCCCTCGGCTGTCCAGCCGCGGAAGCGGCGACAGAATGCGCAAACCGCCTGCCCCGCCGAAAGGGAGCAAGCGGTGACGGAATAACCACGATCTCGTTTGGGATTAGGCGCAGCGAAACGGGCCGCGCACAGAACCGCACGGCTCAACCGGGCAAGAAGAAGTCTTTACAGCTTGGCGCTGGCGTAAGAGTTGATTTCGCAGTTCAGGCAAACTTCCTCAAAGGCAGGTGCAGTCCATTCCATGATCGTCCCCCAGCGGCCCACCCGGGCCGTGAATTGTCTCACTAAAGAATATCCAGTTTTCACCTCCAACGCAACCCCCCGGGAAAGATAAGCCTGTCAACTTTTTGCTCCCGTCAGGCAACGGTAACCGGGTGAAGCGAGAGTTTTAATCTCGTTTTCCACAACTGGAACCAGTGCTAGCACTTCTGTGTGGCCGCTTCTCTCGATACCTTCATCTGCACCGCGATGGAAGCGAGGATTCCGCAATCATGTTTCGTAAGACTGTATATGGCTCCACTTTTCAAGACGTTAGCTTCGTCTCTTTGCAGTCCGCCACGTTCTGCGTGCAATGTGAGTTGATCAGCAACAACAGCAGGCCCTATTGCCTCGCTTGTGGCAGCCATGCTCTGCTCGGTCTCTCGCGCGTCCTGGGAGGTTCGCTGCGTAGCCAGCAGACCGCGCACCTGATTACCGACATGGAACTCGATAATCTCGTCCGCGACCTGCTGCGCACGGTTCCCGACCCTGAATACTTGAACGTGGCAGAAAACTCCCGCATGCCTTCGCTGGAACAGCGCAGCCAGTTACGCGTGGCCAACGCCGCTCACCCCGTGTCGGGCTTCCGCGCGGTTTCGGTTTCAGAGGACATCGAAATCCATCCCGCGGAACTGGATCTTGAGCCCGCCATCAGCGCCATCACCGAGCGGGCTCAGCAGCTGACAAGAGCCACCGGCGCGGCCATCGCGCTGCGCGCCGGCGACGAAATCGTCTGCCGCGCCCGTGCCGGACGCACCGCTCCCGATCTTGGCGTTCGCCTGCAGACCGATGCCGGCATCTCCGCCGAAGCCGTCCGCTCCGGCGAAATCATGCTCTGCCACGACGCGGAACGCAATCCGCGCGTCGATCTCGCCAGTTGCCGTCGCCTGGGCGTCCGCTCTATCCTGGTTTCGCCTCTGCGCCATTACCGCCGGACCCTCGGAGTCTTCGAAGTGCTGTCCTCATCGCCCGGCGCCTTTGATGAGCGCGACGTTGCCACCATGCAACTGCTGTCCGGCATGATGGTGGCGGCCATTTCCCGCATCTCCAGCCTGCACCAGGCTCAAATTCTGCGGCGGGCCGGTTAGCCCGCTTCCAGGACGTTTCCTCTGGGTGTTCCGCCCTACCTCCAGGTCGCTCCATTCTTTGCTTACTTTTTCGTTAACCCGCGCTAATATGGAACAAACATTTTCCGGGCCTTTCCCATGGCTGCTAATATTTCGACGTTGCCGCCCGCTCTGTCCAACCGTCGCCGGCGCGTGCGCCACAAAGTCCAGACTCCCGCTTACGTGAGTTTCACCGCGGAATCCAAAGGCCTGATGCTCGATCTCCACGAGATTGTCGACATCAGCGAAGATGGCGTCGCTATTCAGTGCCACGCACCTCTGGAAGTCGAGAAGCGCGTCAATCTCTGCCTCGATCTCGCCGACTGTTCTGAGCACATTTACACCACCGGGCAGGTGATCTGGGCAAACGATTCCGGACGCGCGGGTTTGCGCTTCGCCGAATTGCCAGCGGCGTCCTTAGCGCGTTTGCGGGAATGGCTGTTCGTCAACGTCATGTCGGGAGTGGCGAACGGGGAAGCCGAAATTGCCGCCTTCGCCGCCGCCCGCGACGCAGGCCCGCCGCGTCCCAGCTACTCCGATACGCTGGCCGCAGTTTCTGCCGTTCAGCGCCAGGTCGAAGCGCTCGGCTCCGATCTTCCTGCCGCCCTGAAGTTGATTGCCGAACGCGCCCAGACTTTGCTGCGAGCTTCCGGCGCCGCCATTGCCCTGGCGGAATCGGAACCGAACCTCATGGTTTGCCACGCCACCTCCGGGCCCGATGCTCCTCCCGTGGGTGCGCGTTTGCAGGTTGGATCAGGTTTTTCGGGAGAATGCGTAAAGTCCGGTCTTCTGCTCCGCTGCGACGACACCGAACTCGACCCTCGCGTCGACCGCGAAAGTTGCCGCGCGCTAGGCATTCGTTCCATTCTCGCCGCGCCCGTACGCGCCGGCGGAAAATCGATCGGCCTGATTGAGATTTTCTCGCCTCATCCAAATGCCTTCTCCGATGCCGATGGAAAGGGTCTGCAGCGGTTCGCCGAGTTCGTTCAGGCGGCCGCCCATCGGGACGCTCGCGCCAACAAGCTCTCGTGGCTCGATGAAGATGCTCCCGATCATTTTTCTCCCCAGCCCGGGAGTGTGCTCTTTGCCGCCGCCGAGCAGAAAGAAAAAGGTGAAGATGCGAAATCGCCGCACCACAGCGCCATCGGCATAAACCTGCCGCGCTCTCATCTGGTCCTCCTGCTCTGCTCTGCGGCCACCATTACGTTCGCCCTCGGCTGGGGACTCGCCCCCTGGATTCAGTCGGAGGCGGCGCCCTGGATTCAACGCAAGCTTCACGGGCGCGAGAATGTGTCCACCGTGCTTGCCTCCAATGCAGCGCCCAAATCCGATGGCGGCAGCGCCACTCGATCCACTCCGGCCATCGCCTCGGTCAGCTTTGACCAAGTGCGCCAGATGGCTGAAAAAGGCGACCCCGCCGCCCAGAATGCTCTTGGTCTTCGCTACGCCATAGGCGATGGTGTGAAGCTGAACGAAGTCGAAGCCGTTCGCTGGTTCAACCGAGCCGCCCGGCAGGGCAACGTCTCCGCCCAATCGAAATTAGGATCGCTTTACTACAGCGGACGCGGCTTGCCCCAGGATATCAATCGCGCTTACTTCTGGATGGTGGTCGCGAGCAACGGTGGCGATGACGCCAGCCACGCTCTCGCTCCCTTGGTTAAAGCTCGGCTCAGCCGCGCCCAGGTCACCTCCATCGAAATGGAGGCCGGACTTTGGATGCAGCAGCATCGTCCCCATGCCAAACCCGCGGCCGGAAGATTCAAGGCTCTAAGCGCTCCGTCTCCCGTCGCCGTCGCGCGTTAAAATATTGCTAAGAGGTGCTCTTGCCCACCCTGCGCGACATCCTCGATCAGACAGTCCGCGAGGCTGACTCATCGCTCTACGAGAAACTCGCCAACCGTAGGGTTCGCTGTTTTTCCTGCGGACATTGTTGCCCCATCCCCGAAGGTCAGCCCGGCGTCTGCAAAGTCCGCTTCAATCGCGGCGGCACGCTCTACGTGCCCTGGGGATACACCGCCGGCATGCAGTGCGATCCCATCGAGAAGAAGCCTTTTTTCCACGCTTATCCCGGAGCACTTGCCTACAGCTTCGGCATGCTCGGCTGCGATCTGCATTGCGGATATTGCCAGAACTGGGTCACGTCCCAAGCTCTGCGCGATCCCAATGCCATCTCGCCGCCCCTGGAAGTTTCTCCGAAGGCTCTCGTGGAGGATGCACTTCATCAGGGAGCGAAAGTCCTGGTCAGCACCTACAATGAGCCGCTCATCACCAGCGAGTGGGCGGTCGCCGTTTTCAAAGAAGCCAAAGCTACGGGTCTGCTCACCGGATTCGTTTCCAACGGCAACGCCACGCCGCAGGTGCTCGACTATCTGCGTCCCTGGATCGATCTGTACAAAGTGGATCTGAAGAGTTTCGACGATCGTCATTATCACGAACTCGGCGGACGTATCGGTCCTATTCTCGACAGCATTCGCCGCATTCATCAAATGGGATTGTGGCTGGAAATCGTAACCCTGCTCATCCCCGCATTCAACGATTCGGATGACGAACTCCGCCGCCTCACGGAATTTGTGGCGAGCGTCTCGCCCGACATTCCCTGGCACGTCACGGCATTTCATACCGACTACAAAATGCAGGGAGACGATCAGCGCGATACCAGCGTCGAGGACCTGGAGCGCGCCGCCGAAATCGGCCGCCAAGCCGGACTGCGCTACATCTACGCCGGAAATCTCCCCGGCATGGTCGGCGATTGGGAAGACACGCGCTGTGCCCATTGCGGCGAAACGCTGATCCGCCGTTACGGCTACCACATCGCAGATTACTGCCTCACTCCCGACGGCCGCTGCCCCAACTGTTCGTCCGAGATCCCAGGCCGATGGTCTGCTCACTTCGACGGCCAGATCACCTCCCGGCCTTTCCTTCCGCACAAACGTTCGCGTTTGTTTACAATCACTGGTCGTTGATTCGGACGGACGCCGCCTATACCCTGTCATCCTGAGCGAAGTGCGCTCGAATGAGCGCGCGCAGTCGAAGGATCCCTACGGCCTCCGAGCGAGTCCCTCCGAACTGCGAATTACACATGCGAACTAAATTCATCCTCGGCCTGTCGGTCCTGCTTCTGCTGACGGCCTGCTCGCCCCGTGACTTCCTCACCCGTCGCCTGGCGTTCGATCTGCTGGTCGCGGCGCAGGATTTCAAACGCTCGCAGCCCTTCGTGCTTCGGACCGGAGTTGTTGGCAACAGCGACTATCCCTCGCCGGATTATCTGATCCTGCAGCATCACGGATGGATCGTGGCCAATACCGCGGCTTGCCCGTCCGGCCTTGCGCCGCCTCCTTGCTGGAATATCCTGCTGACTCCGTTAGGCGTAGAAACCGTGCGCTCCCTGGTCTCCGTGGAGGAAGCCAGCAAGCCGTGGCTGACGCTTCCCGTTGCCCGGAGAGAAATGCTGGCGGTCACCGGCATCAGCGAGCAGGGCAGTTGGGCCGACGTCGAATTCGTATGGAAATGGGTGCCGCTCAACGAGGTCGGCGCAGCGCTCTACTCCGGCGATTTGCAGTACAAATCCACCGTCGGATTTCGTAAGTACGACGACGGTTGGCGCGTGGCGCAAACCACTCCGCATCCCGGTCAGACTCTAAGCGACGCTCTCAAAAGCGCCGAGCCCGCGCCGTGACCGCTTCCCGCAATCGCCCTCTTGCTTCCGGCGAATCCCGCGTTGTATAACGCTTCTTCCTACCGGGAACCCTTATGAAAATCCGAAAATCTGTCTTTGTCATCACCGCCATCCTCAGTTGTGCGCTCGCCGTTCTGGCGCAAAAACCGAAACTCACGCTCGACGATTTTTTCAATTCCGTCAGCTTCAGCGGCTTGGAAATGTCGCCGGACGGAAACTCCGTCGTCATCGCCACCGAGCGCGCCGATTGGGATCAGCAGATCTTCCGCCACGACCTCTGGCTCTACCGCGACGATGCAAACGGCGCCTCGTTGATCCAGTTGACGCAATCCGGGCACGACTCCGGACCCAAATGGTCTCCCGACGGGAAATGGATTGCGTTTCTTTCCGAGCGCAAACCTGCGGCAGGGAAGAGCGACGACTCCGATTCGAATTCCGAGGACTCCGATTCTAAAGACGAGACCAGCCAGATCTACCTGATCTCGCCCAATGGCGGCGAGGCATTTCCGGTGACCGAGGGTGCGGAGGATGTTCATGCGTTCTCGTGGTCCGCGGATTCGGGAACGATCTACTTCGCGACCCGCCAGCCGTGGAGTCGAGCGCAGAAGGACGACTACAAGCAACAGTGGAAAGATGTCGTGCAATACCGCACGGCAGAACGCGGCGATACGATCTTCGCGCTGGACCTGAGCACGGCGCTGGCGCGCCAGGCCGCCGCTCCGGCGAAACCGCAGAAGAAAGAAGGCGAGCCCGCGCCGCAGCCCGATCTGACTCCCGGCGCCCGCGCCCTCGCCACCAGTCCGCTCCGCATCGATACCCTGATCACTTCTCCTGACGGCACCAAGCTGGCCTTCGTCAGCAACGCCATCAACCAGCGCCAGGAAAAATACGAAGACGTAGAAATCTACACAATAGATGTGGCGCGGGCGCCCTCGCCCGCGACTGCCAGCAGCGGAACAAATGTGAGCCAGGAAGCCCTGCCTCAACCCCGCCGCGTCACGCATAACGAAGCCGTCGAAGGCCGTCCGCGCTGGGCCAGTGACAGCCGCCACATATTTTTCACCGTCGACGGCGGAGACGTCTCCGGACCCTACCGCGACTTGCAGCCGCATCTCTACTGGGTCGACACCGACACCGACAAAGTCGAGCAATGGTCCAAAGACTTCATCGGCCCCATCGAGCACTACGCAGTTGTAGGGGCGGACGCAGCCAGCCCTGAGCGAAGTCGAAGGGTCCGTCCCGCGAGCGGAGCGAGCGTGTCGCGTACGAACGCCACAATCCTGGCCTCTGCGCGCATTGGCACTGAGGTCCAACTGTACTCAGCCGGCAAGCCCTCCGAATCCCTGCACCGTCTCACCAACTGGCCAGGCACCTACGCCAACCTGACAACGTCGAAAAATTCCGGACGCATCGCCTTCGTCTACTCATCTCTCGGCAAACCCGAAGAGATTTATCTCGCCGAGGGCGCCGACCAACTCGATCGAGCCAAGCCGATCACGACCTTCAACCGCGCTCTCGCCGAAAAGGATCTTCCCCAAGGCAAGCCCTACACGTGGAAGGCCGACGATGGCACCACCGTCGAAGGCATGCTGATCTATCCTCCAGGCAAATTCGAGCAGAAGCACCTGCCCATGTTCACCTTCATCCACGGAGGTCCCGCCGACGCCGACGGCAATCATTTCGAGGCCGACTGGTACCAGTGGGCCGCGCTCGCCGCCACCAACGGATGGCTGGTCTTCGAGCCCAACTATCGCGGCTCTACCGGATACGGCGACAAGTTCCTCATGCAGATCGTTCCCGTCATCGTTTCGCGTCCCGGCAAAGACATTCTCGAAGGCGTGGACGCGCTGGTGAAAGACGGCATCGCCAATCCCGATCACCTCACCGTCGGCGGCTACAGCTACGGCGGATACATGACCAACTGGCTCATCACGCAGACCACGCGCTTCAAAGCCGCAGTCACCGGAGCGGGCGCGGTCGAGCATGTCGGCAACTGGGGCAACGACGACACCACTTACGATGACGCCTATTTCCTCGGCGGACGTCCGTGGGAAGCCCAGCCGCGCTATCGCGACGAAGCCGCGATTTTCCAGATCGACAAAGTCAAAACGCCGACGCACATGGTCGGAGGCGCCGACGACATCCGCGTCGCCGTGCTGGAAGATTATTTGCTCGAGCATGCGCTCTACGCGCTCGGCATCCCGAACGCGCTCCTGATCTTTCCCGGCGAAGGCCACTCGCTCTCGAAAAATCCCTGGCACGGAAAAATCAAGGTCCGCGAAGAACTGAAGTGGCTGGAAAAATACGGCGGCAACCCAGTAGGGAACTGACCTTTCCTCATCTCGGAATCCGAGGGTGCCCCATGTCTCGCCGCATTTGCGAGACATGGGATAACCGCCGCCGAGGGTGGGGATTCTGGCTCTTGAGTTCATGTGGGGACAGGCGGGTGGCCCAGGCTCTTGACCCCGCCGGCGCCACAAACACAAAAAGGGTGCCCCACCTTCGCGCGCTTTTCGCGAAGGGTGGGCAAGATGAAGCTTGCGGCGATAGCTCCTGATTTCCTTCGAGTCTTCGCTCCACTGCCGTGATCAATCACGGCCAGCGCTGTGCCCCATGCAGCACCCGTACAATTTCCACCGCTTCGTCCTTCACTCGGTACACAGCCACATAGGGAAGAGGCGAAAACACCAATTCGCGGGTACCCTTGATTCTTCCGGAGCGTCCTTGTTCTGGGAACTTTGCCAGCCCCGCCACGCCCTCGTAGATTTTGTGCGCTACGCGTTCGGCTGCTGAGAGATTCTGCTTGCGGATAAACTCGACAATCGCCGCGAAATCGGCTGCGGCTTCAGGAGACCAGCGAACCGTCATCAGGATCGGAGGATGCGCTCGATTTGACGGCCAACTTCCTCATGCGACACAAACTTGCCGCTGTCCAGCGAGTCCATCCCTTTTTGCACTTCCCGCCTGAACCACTCGTTATGGTCGAGATAGTCCGCGACCAATTCCTGCACGACTTGGTCCGCAGGCTTGCCCGTCTCGGAGGCGATCCTGGCGAGCTTTGCCTCAAGCTCAGGAGCTAGAGAGATTTCCATACCTTTATTCTAGGCGGGAAGGCCCCCAATCTCCAATCGCAATTACAGATCTCGTTAGTTTTCCACAGCCCTCCTATGTGACATCCAACCTTTACTTGGAAATCCCTCTTGCCCCAAATTGGGACCATGCACACGAGCACTACCAACAAATCCAACTTTCAGCCGGGCTCGGTCCAGCCCATTCCGGGCTCACCCACCTTCGCCCGCGACCTTAAGTCCCATCTTCGCAATATTTTGCTCGCAAACCCTTTCTTTGCAAGGATCTGCGCCGACGCCTGGCAGTCCGCCCGGCCTAACTCCCCTATTACCAAGCTCTTGCAGCTCAACTACAAAAAAATTTTAAACAGGAACCCTATGTCAAACACACGCACTTGCAGTCACATCAAGGTCACCGGAGTCCGTTGCGGCTCTCCCGCTCTTCGTGGCGAGCAATACTGCTACTTCCACCATCGCATGCTGTGCGACTCGCGCATCAGCCATGTCGCCCTGCTCGAAGACGAGGAGGCCATCCAGGTCTCGATCATGGAGGTCGTTAACAGCCTGCTTCGCGGCACCATCGACGTGAAGCGCGGCGAGCTCGTGCTCCGCGCGCTCAACACCGCCGTCCGCAACTCTCGCCGCGCCCGCTTCCACGATCGCAGCGACATGATTCGCGAGCTCCCCGCCGATCCGGTCGTTCAGCCGCGCCCGAGGCAGTACTCGAAAGAAGAACTCGCCGCCATCAAAAAAGAAATGCTGGCCGAATACAAGAAATCGAAACAGGCGGATGTAGGGGCGGACGCCTCCGTCCGCCCCGCACCGGCGCAGCCGGTGCGTGAGGCCGATCCCACGCAGCGCAAGCCACCCGCTGGCGTGAAAGAAGTCGCAGCCCCGCAAGAGCGCAAGAATAAAGTCCACGGCGTGAGCCGTGGGAAAGCCGGCTAAAGAGGAACAAGCCCCGAAGGGGCGAAAGCAACGATCTTTGACAACCTGGTCGGTGGGAAAGTCAAAATCCCCACCCCTTCGACTTCGCTCAGGGCAGGCTCTAAACTCGCCAACATCGGGCGAGTTTGGGATGGGGCACCCTCGGCGGCGGTTATCCCATGTCTCGCAAATGCGGCGAGACATGGGGCACCCGATTGAAACCTGAGAACTGAGAACGGACCACTTACTTTGCGGCGCTGGCTACTTTTAATCCGCGGGAGTTTACCGCATAGCGCGCAATTCCGCGGTAGAGAGCTTCGGCGATTTGCTCGCGGTAGCCGTCGCTGCGCAGTTTTTGCTCGTCGGTGGGACTGGAGACGAAGGAAACTTCGGCAAGAATTCCGGGCATGGCGCTTTCGGTCAGGACTACGAATCCAGCTTCTTTGATGCCGCGATCGCGCAATCCGGGATTCTGCACGGAAAGGGTTCCATAGAGCGAGCGCTGCACGCTGGCCGCGAGCCGCCGCGACAACTCGATGCGCTCGTGCAAATCCGCGGGCGAGAGCATCGGCAGGACCGGGTTCTGCAACGATCCGGCAACGCTGTGGGCGTCGGCATCTTTCGCGCCGGCTCCTTTTGAGCCCGGCGCCGAGAAAGAATTCGTGTAATACGTTTCCACGCCGCGCGCCGAAGGCAGATCGCTGTAGTTGGCATGGACCGAGACGAACAGATCGGCCTGCGCCTGGTTGGCGATCTCGGCGCGTTCGTCGAGAGGAATGTAGGTGTCGTCCTGGCGCGTGTAGATGACCTCGGCGCCGAGGCGCGACTCGAGCAACTTGCCCAACCGCTCGGCGATTTCGAGGACGAGATCTTTCTCCAGCAATCCGCGACGGCCGACGGTGCCGAGATCCCATCCGCCATGGCCGGCGTCGACTACGATGCGCATCTTGGGAACGCGCGCGCGCAGTTGCAGATCTTCTTTGGTCGGAGGCGGAATCGTAATCGCGACCTTGCGCTTCTCAGCTTCGGGAGCGTTGGGAAAGAGATTGACCGCGCCCTTGGGCGTGGTGCCGACTTTGCTGACTTCCACGATCAGGCGGTAAGGATTCGGTTCGAGGCTGACGGAGAAGTTCGTGTTGGGCTTGGTTTCGAGCACGACGCGAGTCATGCCAGCGACCGGCTGCGCCATGCGAATGCGGCTGATGAACGGGTCACTGATGTCGATCGACTTGTTGGTGAGGTCGGCGGCGAGCTGGGTGTCGTGCAGATCGAAATAAATACGATCGGGCCCGGTCAGACGATGCGCTTCATATTGCACCTGGTCTTCCAGATCAAGCACGACGGTGCTGGAATCCGGCGAAGACCAGTGGCGGACGCCGGTGACGCGGGGGAATTTCGAGAGCTCTTGCGGCGCGGCGGGAGAGGATTCCGATTCGTCCTGATTGGAAACCTGGTCGGCGCCCGCGGTCGTGGGGCTCGGAGGAACCAGATTTGACGCGCTGGGAGAAGGCGGCGAAGGGCTCTTATGGGAAGCGGCATTCGATTGCGCCGCGCGCTCGGTGTGAATCATCTCGCTGCCCACTTGCGCAGTCTTCAGCTTATACCAGACTCCGGCGGCGAACGCGGCGGTGATCACGATGAAGACGAGCACGATCGGGATCCAGCGGTGTGGAGAAGGAAGCTGCGGCTCCGTTTGTCCGAAGGTCAGCGTGACTTCGGGCGCGGGTTCGGTTGGCGCGGCCGCAATTTCGAGAACTGGAAGCTTGGCCACTTCGGCGATGACTGCAGCCGGCTTGGCAGATGGAGCCAGGGACAGAGCCGGCTTGGCCTCCGACTTTGTATCGGATTTTAGATCGGGCTTTACCTCGGACTTTTCTTCAGGCTTCGGCGCGGGAATTGCGGACGCAGGGTGTGCGGACGGAACCTGTGCCAACGCAGTCTTGGATAGCGGAGCGGCAGGCGTGGGCGTTTCTGTACGCGCCACCGGCGGCGCGGAAACTGGCGCGGTGGCCTTTATGGGTGCGACCGGAATCGTAGCTGCGGGAAGGGAAGCCGCCGGAGGATTGCTGGGCTCGAGCTTCAGGACCGCAATCTGCGCCGAATTGGCGAAGCGGTCTTCATCCTCGGGCTTGAGCGCGGCCAGCACCAGCTCGGCGAGAAGAGTCAGATTGCGAACATCGCTATCGTTGAATCCGAAGGGCCAGGAGGAAAAGGCCTCCAAAAGTCCGATGACGCGGCGACGCCCGCAGAGCGGCACGGCGACCATAGACCGAGCGCCGAGTTTGCGGCAAGCCTGGAGGTTGACGCGGGGATCGGTTTCGGTGTCGTCGCAGTTGACGATCTGCGCGGTGCGGAAGCAGGCTCCAGAGAAGGCGGAGTCGCGGTCGATGCGCGCGCCGACGTTGGGGCGAATCGTTCCGGCAGCGGCGCGCAGAACGATTTCATCATTCTCAGCCAGCGCGATAGCGAGGCCGTCGGCGCCCGTGATGGAGACGGCGCGTTCCGCCACCAGTTGCAAGACTTCGTCGAGGACGAATTGCTCTTCGGGATCAAACTCGGCGATGGGAGTTTTGGAGTCGAAGGCGGCATGCCGCGCGGCAAGCGCCTTTCTTCGGCGCACTTGCTCGTGCAGGGCAGAGAAGGCCAGCAGCGCCTGCAAGGCATTCTGCGGCGAGGGCCTTTCGTCGGCATAGTCCGTCGTGCCGGACGAAGAGCTCGATGCTTTCGTCCAGCCCGGCACGCTTATCGCTGACAGCGGATCGGCCATTTCGATATCCGGCTTCGCGGGGGTCGTTGCCATTCAGACACAGCTCATCTGTAAGTTATCGGGGTTTGAGGCCAGTTGCAATTCCCTGAGCGGGTTAGGCCGGTTACCTTGGTGACGGGGGAGCACCGGGAGCCCGGCACGCCTATTTTCGCCATATTGGCAGGAAAAAGCCAGCGGGGGCGGGTTTCGGCTGAGGGGCGTCCCATTCCGAGGAACCAGTGCAGTTACTGAGGCCCGGGAGCGGCCAGGGATAAGATTTCCAGAACAGGCCCGGTTCGACCAGTAATCTCCGGCGGTGTGTATGGACGCAGGGATATCCCCCGCGCGACAAACACGGACACAGTACCGGCATGAACTCCACACTCTCACGTATGTGACTCTGGATCAGGCGAACGGCGGGATCGTGCGCAACCTGAGCGGTGAGGGGATGGGAGTGCAGGCGGTGGCGGCGCCGCGTCCGCAACAGCAATTGCGGCTGCGTTTCGAGTTGCGGCGTCCGCGATTGCGCATTGAGACCCGCGGCGAGGTGATGTGGTCGACGAGTTCGGGGCTGTGCGGGATCCGGTTCATGGACTTGCCTTGCGGAATGACCCGGCAGATCAACGAATGGGTCTTCGCCGATCTGCTGGAAGGCGCGTCGCTGCATCTGGACAAAATAGGCCCCATCTTTATTGAGCCTGAAGTCCATCCAGACGCGGAATTGCGAAACGACGCTCTTGTTTCGGGCGTCCTGCAAGATGACGGACTGCTGATTTCACCCGCTCCCCTGAAGACCATCGAATTACCCACACGTCAGGATCCGGTGATGGTTTTAATGAACGAGGCGGCCTGGGAAATGGAAGAGCCGGCTTCAGCATGGGATTGGCTGTCGCAGCCACGTTCTGGACGGACACTGGCCTGGGCTGTCAACGCGCTGGTGGTAGTGGCGGCTTTGCTGCTGTTCACGCTGGTGTTTTTGTCTGTCAACCATGAGGCTCCTCCGTGGCCGCTGTTGATGATGCTTGCTGGAGCGTGTGCGGTGGGGGCGATGTATTGGGCGTTTTTTCAGATATTCGGAGGCTCGAGCCTGGGCGCGAGATTGGCGCGCCTGGCGGAGTCAGACGAAGAGAATGACGAGGAAGAACGAGACCGCTTCCGTTGAAATCGCGCCGTGGGTAGGGATCCTTCGACTGCGTGGTCGTCCGCCTTCGCGGCCGACGACTCCGCTCAGGACGACATTCAGGATGACAGGCCGGTCAGGGCAAGCCTATCTGTGAGATTAGCTCCTAGTTGGCCAGGAACTGCTGAGCCAGCCAGAGCTGCAGGGTTCGCTGCTGGGGCTGAGCCACCTTCAGGAAGCGAACGCCAACGTTGCCGCGTTGATCTTGCCACACGATTTCGGCGTGCGCTTTCAATCCGGACCGTGCGCCGGGAAGAGCAAAGGAAATTTGCAGATTTCGTGCGACTTCCAGGGAAGTGTCGGTGCGCAGCTGCATGCCTCCCTGGCTCAGGTTGACCAGTTCGGCATCTTTGGGTTTCTGTCCTTTCCATTTGAGGGAAACCGGAACTTCGAGACCGGCGCGATGATAGCGGAGGCGTCCGTCGACGATCATATTGCGAGCTGCCGATAGCGTGCGCACGGCTTGTTCCACGGAGATCGGTTTTTCGAAGGCAAACAGCGCACCGGTGGCGGCAAGAGTTGCGGAGTGTTGAGGCCCGCCCATGATCACGAGAGGAACAGTCCGGGTCTGCATGACGGGTGTCTGCAGTTCGCGCAGGAGTTGGGAGCTGCCGTTCAGATCACAATCGACGATGAGCGCATCGACTTTGGATTTGGAGAGACGCGTCAACGCGCGTTGCGGTTCATTTTCGACCGTGACATCCATGTGAAGGCCGCCCAGGATGCACTCGAGAACACTGACTTCCTGCCAGTCGCGCGAGACCACCATCGAGGAAAGTGTCATGCCGACCACTGTAGCCTCGGGCGTAATATCGCCGTAGATAACCAACGTAATCGGGCCTCTGAGGTCGCGCGCTTTCGCTGAATCCCTTGCAATGAGCAGCATTTTGGGTTGTGGGTTCCCAATCGAATCCTGCTGACTCCCGAGATTTTCACCGCCCGGTAAGCGTTTTAACGAACTGTTCAACTCTGCGTAACACCCCGTTCATCGGGCTTTCCATACCATCGAAGCTCGAGGTCACAATGAACAAGACACTTGCAGTCCTCTTCGTCGCAGCGGCGCTTTCGATGGGCACCGCATTCGCCCAGAACGATAACCTTCAACCCGGCCACATCAACCAGCGAAACGGCATCCGGCGAGTTCTGCTGATCAGCGTCGATGGCATGCACGCCGTCGACTTCGTGAATTGCGCGAACGGTATGAGCGGGGTGAACAACGGCGAACCTTTTTGTCCGGCGATTGCGGCCTTGGGCAAAACTGGCGTGAACTATGTCGCGGCCAGCACCTCAAAGCCTTCGGATTCCTTCCCCGGCCTGACTGCCATCGTCACCGGCGGAAGCCCCGCCGTGACCGGCATCTACTATGACGTTGCCTACTCCCGCGCGCTCGACGGACCTGCTGTGATGACTGGCAATGGCAATGGCCCCGGCACCTGCACTGCGGGTGCAGCGCCCACCGGATTTACCACGGAATATGAAGAAGGCATCGACATCGACCAGACCAAAGTGAACGGCGGAGCACCCGGCGCCTCGCTGACCGACGGCGGCCTCAACTCCATCGATCCCAATAAACTGGATCGCGATCCGGCGAATGGTTGCAAGCCGGTTTACCCGTGGCAATTCGTGCGGGTGAACAGTATCTTCAGCGTGATTCACCAGGCGGGCGGATACACCGCATGGTCTGACAAGCACCCTGCCTACTCCTCGACAGCGTCCGGGATTGGCCCGGCCGCTCTCGACGATTTCTACGCGCCTGAAATCAATTCCAACGTAATTGGCCTTCCCGGCGTCAGCACGCCCACAGGCATCTCCTGTGCCGCGGTCCGCGACCCGGGCTCGGACGTGACGGCCTGGACCAACAGCTTCCAGAACATTCAGTGCTACGACACGTTGAAGGTCGACGCGATCCTCAACTGGATCGACGGCAAGAGTCACCTCGGTACCAAGAGAACCCAGGTTCCCACCATCTTCGGCATGAACTTCCAGGCCCTGAGCGTGGGTCAGAAGCTGATTGAGGCAAGCAACAGCACGACCGGCGGATATCTGGATGCGGCCGGCACGCCGAGCGCGGCGCTGCTGGACGAATTCAAGTTCGTCGACGCCTCGATTGGCGCATTCGTCAGCCGACTGAAGGACAGGGGACTCTATGATTCGACGCTGATCGTGATCACGGCCAAGCACGGCCAGTCGCCGATCGATCCCAGCCGCTACGTCGGTCAGACGATCAACGGCACATCGCCGGTCACGCTGCTCTCGAATGCCGGGTACATTCCGTACTCGGAATCCACCAATAACCCCACCGGTATTGGACCGACGGAAGATGACGTTTCGCTGGTCTGGCTGAAGAGTTCTGCCGATACCGACGCCAGCGTCAAAATCCTCGAGGACAACGCCGGTCCGTTGGGAATCGGCCTTGGGCAGCTTTACTACGGCCCATCGCTTACGCTGAACTTCAACGACCCAACGGTAGACCCGCGCACGCCGGATATCATCGTGACTCCGAACGTCGGCGTCACCTACTCCGGCAGTCACGCCAAGCTGGCCGAGCATGGCGGGTTCGCGCACGATGACACGAACGTAGTAATGCTGCTGTCGTATCCGGGCTTCGCACCCAGGACGGTCAGCACGGTAGTGGGCACGGCCCAGGTCGCTCCTACCATCCTCCAGGCCTTGGGTCTCAATCCGTCGGCCCTGGATGCGGTTCGCATCGAGGGAACCGGCGTGCTTCCGGCGGTGCAACTCAAGTAATTTGTCAGCAGGGGAAACTGACAGCGGGCGCTCTTTCGGGAGCGTCCGCTTTTTTTCTCAGGACGTTTGTCCGCGGTACCAGTCCACAGTGCGGCGCAAGCCTTCTTCAAAATCCACTTTCGGTTTGTAACCGAGGCCGACTTCCGCCTTGGAAATGTCGGCCAGCGAGTGCTTGATGTCGCCGCCGCGCTCCGGACCGTACTTGGGTTGTCCGGTGAAAGACGTGAGTTTTTGCAGCGCGCGGAAGGTTTCGTTGAGCGTAACCCGGCGAGCGGTGGCTACGTTGAAAACCTGTCCAGCCGCTTTTTCCGCGGGCGCTTGGCAGGCGAGCAGGTTGGCTGCAACCGCGTTGTCAATGTAGGTGAAGTCGCGGCTTTGTTCGCCGTCGCCGTTCATGGTGGGCTGTTCTCCGCGCAGCATCTGGGTGATGAACTTGGCGAGGACGCCGGAATAGGGCGAGGAAGGATCCTGCCGCGGGCCAAAGATATTGAAGTAGCGGAGGCAGACGGTTTCGAGGCCATAACAACGGTAGAACGAGATCATGTAATGCTCGCTGGCCAGCTTGGCGACGGCGTAGGGAGAAATGGGGTCGGGCTTCATGCCTTCATGTTTCGGCAAGGTTGGAGTGTCGCCGTAGGCGGAAGAAGAAGCGGCGTAGACCACGCGCTTCACTTTAGCGTCGCGCGCCGCGACGAGGATGTTGACCGTGCCATCGATGTTGGCGCGATTGCTGCCCAGTGGATCGAGCACCGACTTCGGCACTGACGGCATGGCGGCCTGGTGCAGAACGAAATCGACTCCGGCGCACGCATGGTGCATGGCATCGAGGTCAAGGATGTCGGCCTCGCGGAAATCGATGCAGTCCTTGATGTCTGCAAGGTTGGCGCGATTGCCGGTGGCAAAATTGTCGACGCCGCGTACTTTCTCGCCGCGCGATAACAACTCGTGCGCCAGCGACGATCCGATGAAGCCGGCGATACCAGTGATGAAGTAGAGAGCCATGCTCCAACATGATAGCGAATCCGCGGACGAAGAGGGTTTCAGATGGAAATTTGAGGCGGGAAGGAAATCAAGAGAGAAATTCGCGATGCGTGGCCGATCGTGGTCAAACTTTCGTTTCCGTAGTTTGGCTTTTGCGGAGAATGCGGAGGAAATCTTCGCGCATGAGCATCTGGCGGCTTTCAAAGAATTCGACCAGATCCTGGATCGCGGCCTGGGGATTAGCGACGAGGGGGACGGTCTCGCCGTGGTTGCTGATCGAGGGAAGCGACGATGCGATCCCCGGACCCATGATGACGCAGGGATGCGAAATGGTGGCGAGCAAGCGCCGCAGGCGCGCCTGGTTCTCCTCCGATATGCCTTCAAACGCGATGCCCATGCCCAGGTAGGGGTAACTCACGCGTACGTTTCCCTTGGTCTCAACCACAATGTCATTGGCTTCGAGCTTCATGTGCAGCACGGTTCCGGAGGGATAGGTGGCTTGGGCTTCGAGATAGCAGCCGTGCAGGCTGATATCGGTGAAGGCGGCCCAGGTACGCACGTCGCGGCCGTCCTCGCGCATTTCGGCGCTGCCCTCGCACTTGTAACGCGGGCTGCGCCGCTTTTCAGCGTCCTGGAATTGCTCGCCGGGAGTCGCGTTGCTATCTCCCGGACTGGAAGAATCTGTCTTTGTGGCGGGGGCAGACGCCGCAGTTTCAGAAGCGAGGGACTGCTTGAGCGCCAGCAGATAGGAGATGCTTTCGTTGCTTTCCTGCGCCATAGAAATTCCGTGCGGACAAGATGTCCCGTGCAGATACCGGTCCTCGCTTGCGGGGCAGGGATCTACTGTCCTTATCGGAAGAAGCGCGGGCGGAGATTAGCAGTGTAGGGGCGAGGCGCCGATTAGAGTTTCTAATTAGAAGGCGCTTCGACTGCCGGCATCTGTTGCGCCGCCTGGCGGATGTGTTTCCACAGGTCTTCGCGTCCAGCGCCGGTCTTGGCCGAGTAGGGAAGAAGGCGGGCAGAAGGATACTCCTGGCCGAGGGTGCGCAGGACATCGTGGAGTTGATTGTTGGAGAGGCGGTCGGTCTTGGTGCCGACCAACAGGAAATCGCGGCCAGAGGCGTTGAGGAAGTCCAGGAGTTGGCGATCGCTTTGTTGCGGAGGAACGTTCACGTCGACCAGGGCTATGCAGAGGGCGAGCGTCGAGCGCTGGTGCAGGTAAGGCTCGATGAACTTGGGCCATTCCTGCGAAATCTCGCGGGAGATCTTGGCGTAGCCGTAGCCGGGGAGATCGGCGAAGATCAGTTCGGGATTCGGCTTACCGGGCCAGCGAATTTCAAAGAAGTTGATGCTGCGGGTGCGTCCGGGAGTCGAGCTGGTACGCGCCAGCTTGGCGCCGACCAGAGAGTTGATCACGCTGGATTTGCCCACGTTGGAACGGCCGAGGAAGGCGATTTCGGGAACGGAGGGAGCGGGGAAGTGGGAGACGTCGGTTGCCGCCGCCAGAAAATTGGACAGGACTCTCATATCCAAGTCTGCAACGGGGGGAGGGAGATTGGCAAGGCGGCGTGCGCGTAGAGATATGCGGGTGCCGTCGACGTAGGACCGGAGACGCTTCCGCACGGCTTTACTCCTCGTCCGAACCGAGGTAACCAACTCATTCTCGAACGTGCCTCGCGGAAATTCAACCTTGGTTCGGGGGAGCCGATTGAGTCAGTAAGGGCGCGGCACGACAGGCGCTGGCCCGGAAAAGAAGATCATGGACGACAAGACACCCTCGACGCTGGCCATGCATACGCTGCTGCTGTGCGCCGACGCACAGTTTTTAGGGATCACGCGGAATGTGCTGAACCAACTGCATGTGACTCCGAAGAATGCGGCGGGCTCCGATGCGGCGCGGGCGATGATTCACTCGCATGAATTTGAAGTCATCATCATGGATTGGCGGGAAATCGACAACGTGGCGGATTTCCTGGGTGCGGTGCGGCGGTCGAAGCAGAATGCCGATTGCGTACTGGTGGCGATTGTCCGCGACCTGCTCGATCTGCGGCAAGCCTTTGCTGCCGGAGTGCATTTTCTGATTCACAAACCGGCGTCGGCGGTGCAGATCGAACGCTGCCTGCGCGCGGCGTACTGTGCGACGGTGGCGCGGCGGCGCAAGCAGCATCGCGAGCCGGTGGAGATTCTGGCCTCCGTGCGCACGCATAGTCAACCCCTCGCCGAGGCCTTGATCGTGAACCTGAGCGAGGGCGGAGTTGGTCTGCAGACCGGCGCGCAGGATTTCATTGAGGGCGTCTCGGTGAGCGCCGGCGAGGAAATTGGACTCCGGTTTGCGTTGCCGGATACGTCCGAAATGGTGGATGTCGCGGGCACCGTGGTATGGACTACCAGCGATGCTTGCGGAGTGCGGTTTCGGTATGTTCCGGAAAAGCAGCGGCTGGTTTTAGAGCAATGGCTGACAGAATGCGTGGAACGGTCGCTGGCGGAGATGTGCGAACGGGTGCGGGAGGTTTGCGCTTAGGAAGTTTTCACCACAGAGGACACTGAGGAACACAGAGGAAACGAAAGGCCCGCTGGCGCGGGTCTTTCTTCATCTCGTAACTGCGCTACTGATGCGCTGTGGTGCTCTCGGGAGTGCTGGTGGTTAGCGGCGCGATGGGCTGTGTGGATTCTTCTTCAATAATTTTTGGCAGCGGGGATTCCAGCGCGATCTGCAGCACCTGGTCCATGGTGTCGACGAAGTGCAACTTCATGGCGGTGCGCAGATTTTCTGGAACTTCCGCCAGATCTTTTTCATTGTCCTTGGGCAGGATTACTTCGAAAAGGCCGGCACGGTGTGCGGCCAGCAGCTTTTCTTTCAGGCCGCCGATGGGAAGAACTTTGCCGCGCAGGGTGATCTCTCCAGTCATGGCGAGGTCGCGGCGCACCGGAATCTTGCTGAGCGCGCTGGAAATCGCGGTGGCAATGGTGATGCCTGCCGACGGGCCATCTTTCGGGATCGCGCCTTCGGGCACGTGCACGTGCAGGTCGAGATTGCGATAGAAGTCGCGGGTCAGGCCGAGACGGTTGGCGCGCGAGCGAACATAGGACATGGCCGCCTGCGCCGATTCCTGCATGACGTCGCCAAGTTTGCCGGTCAGCGTCAGCTTGCCTTTGCCATCGACCACGCTGGCTTCGGTGCTCAGGATCGACCCGCCAACTTCGGTCCAGGCCAACCCGGTCACCAAGCCAACTTCCGACTTTTCGTGAGCCAGCGTGTCGCGGAACTTGATCACGCCCAGGAAGTCGTTGACGTTCTCGCCAGTGATGGTGATGTTGTAGTTCTCGCCGTCCTTGACAACCTTGCGGGCAACTTTGCGGCAGACATTGCCGATTTCGCGCTCCAGGTTGCGAACGCCGGCTTCGCGCGTGTAGGAGCGGATTAGGGCGGTGATGGCTTCGTCGGTGAACTTGATGTTCTTCTCCGACAGGCCGGCGGCCAGCATCTGCTTCTTCACCAGAAATTGCTTGGCGATCTCCACCTTTTCCTGCTCGGTGTAGCCGTGCAGGCGGAGCACTTCCATGCGGTCCTGCAAGGCAGCAGGGATGGTGTGCATCACGTTCGCAGTGGCCACGAAAAAGACCTGCGAGAGGTCGTATTCCACGTCGAGGTAATGATCGACGAACATGAAATTCTGTTCAGGATCGAGCACTTCGAGCAGGGCCGCGGAGGGATCGCCGCGGAAATCCATCGACATCTTGTCGACTTCGTCGAGCATGAAGACCGGGTTCTTGGTGCCCGCCTTTTTCATCATCTGGATGATCTGCCCGGGCAGGGCGCCGATGTAGGTGCGGCGGTGACCGCGGATTTCAGCTTCATCGCGCACGCCGCCGAGAGACATGCGGACGAACTTGCGTCCCGTGGCCTTGGCGATCGACATGCCCAGCGAAGTTTTGCCCACGCCCGGAGGTCCGACGAAACAGAGAATCGAACCCTTGGGATTCTTCACCAACTGGCGAACGGCGAGGAATTCGAGGATGCGCTCCTTGATTTTTTCCAGGCCATAGTGGTCTTCGTTCAGGACTTTTTCGGCGCGGGAGAGGTTGCGAATTTCCTTGGAGCGCTTTTTCCACGGAACAGCCAGCAGCCAGTCGAGATAGTTACGGGAAACGGTGGACTCGGCCGACATCGGCGGCATGGCTTCGAGTTTTTTGAGCTCCTGCAGGGCCTTGTCTTTGGTCTCTTTGGGCATGCCTGCAGCTTCGATCTTCTTCTTGAGTTCGTCGAATTCGCTCTTTTCGCCGCGGCCCAATTCCTTCTGGATCGCCTTGATCTTCTCGTTGAGGTAATACTCTTTTTGCGCCTTTTCCATCTGGCGCTTGACGCGCGACTGGATGGTGCGGTCGACGTTGAGCTTTTCGATTTCAATATCGAGTACGTCGGCGATGCGGGTGAGGCGTTCTGCGGGATCGAAAATCTCCAGTAGTTCCTGCTTTTCTTCAATCGAAAGTTGAAGGTTGGCCGAGATCACGTCGGTCAGCTTGGCGGGATCTTCCATGCGGACGGCCGAAATCATGGTTTCGTATTGCAAAGATTGGCAGAGCTTTACGTATTGCTCGAAGAGGGAAGTGACGCGCTGCATGGCGGCTTCGAGCGCCGGGTTGGCCTCGGTGGCAAAGCGTGCGACCCGCACCGTGGCCTGCATGTAGCCTTCGGTGTCGGTGACCTGCAGAATCTTGCCGCGCTCGATGCCTTCGACCAGGACTTTAATGTTGCCGTCGGGAAGCTTCAGGCTCTGCACGATATTGACAATCGTGCCCACCTGGTAAATCTCGTTGGCCTTGGGCTCATCAATGGAGGCGTCGTGCTGCGTGGCCAGGAAAATCTTCTTATCCGCCGCCAGGGCTTCTTCGAGAGCGCGCACGCTGGACTCGCGGCCCACTACGAACGGAGTCATCATGAAGGGAAAGATGACCACGTCGCGGATGGGCATCATCGGCAGTTTTTTGGATTCGTATTTTTCCTTGGATGTAGTCACTGAGTCTCCCTGAGATGACGGCCAAACGGACGCCTAGGGGCATTCTACCTTGCCGGGGCTCTTGGGTGAAATGGCATTTAAGTGGTAAGGTTCTTGGACTCGCAGGTGCCTCAAAAGCAATCACCACTAAGGACACGAAGGTTCACGAAGGAAATCTTGGCCGCTTCGTCTTGGTGTCCCGTGTGGTCAAACGGGTCGCGTATACCTATCCGGCTTTCTCCATCACTGTGGCGAAGGAAGCGCTGCGTTTTTCGACCATTTCCCGCGTGACTTCGAATTCCTTCAGCTTCTTCTGGCTGGGAAGGTTGAACATCAAGTCGAGCATGAGTTCTTCGAGGATCATGCGCAGGCCGCGGGCGCCTACTTTGCGCGCCATGGCCTGGCGAGCAATTGCCCGCAGAGCTTCATCGTTGAACTTCAGGCGCACGTTCTCGAATTCGAACAGGCGCTGGTACTGCTTGACGATTGCATTCTTCGGACGAGTCAGGATTTCGATCAGCGCGAACTCATCGAGATCTTCCAGCATGCCGACCACGGGCAGCCGCCCGACAAATTCCGGGATGAGCCCGAACTTGATGAGGTCTTCCGGCTGCACTTCCTGCAGCAACTCCTGGGTGCGCTTCCTGGAACTGAACGCTTCTTCTTTTTCCGCGTCTTCGCCGGTGCGAAAGCCCAGCGACTTCTTGCCCATTCTGCGGGAGATAATTTTGTCGAGGCCTACGAAGGCTCCGCCGCAGATAAAGAGAATATTGGTGGTGTCGACCGGGGTGAATTCCTGGTGCGGGTGCTTGCGTCCGCCCTGGGGCGGGACGTTGGCGATGGTGCCTTCAAGAATCTTCAACAAAGCCTGCTGCACGCCTTCGCCGGAAACGTCGCGGGTGATGGAAGGATTCTCGTCCTTGCGTCCGATCTTATCGACTTCGTCAATGTAGATGATGCCGGTCTGGGTGCGGCTGACATCGCCGTCGGCGGCCTGCAGGAGCTTGAGGATGATGTTCTCAACGTCTTCCCCGACATAGCCGGCTTCAGTCAGCGTGGTGGCATCGACGATGGCGAAGGGGACATCCAGCATGCGGGCCAGGGTCTGGGCGAGCAGCGTCTTGCCCGTGCCCGTAGGGCCGATCAGCATGATGTTCGACTTCGAGAGTTCGATGCCGTCGCCGGTCTTCTGGCGGTTCATGAAGATGCGCTTGTAATGGTTGTAGACGGCAACCGCGAGTTTCTTCTTGGTCTGCTCCTGCCCGATGACGTACTCGTCGAGGAAGGTTTTCACTTCCTGCGGCTTCGGCAGTTGGTTGGGAGTGCTGCTGGGAGGAGTTGCGGTGCGGTCATCTTCCAATATGGAGTTGCAAACCGCGACGCACTCGTCGCAAATGTAAGCCCGGGGATAATCGCTGGGGGACGAGATTAGTTTGGCGACCGCGTCCTGGGACTTGTGGCAGAACGAGCAACGAAGTATTTCGTCCGTTCCTGACTTGTTTTTCACTCGGCGTCACTCCTCCAGCGGTTCCCGCGGCATGATCCGGTTCCAACTTCGTGTGAACCGTCCTTCCTGCCGCTTTGTTTCTGACCTCAGGCGCGAAGGCCGATCATACCGCTTTTGCCGTCTTATAGATGATATCGTCTATGATTCCGTATTCCTTAGCCTGCTGCGCGTTCATGATGAAGTCGCGCTCGACATCTTTCTCGACTTTGTCCAGTTTCTGTCCGCTATGTTTCGAAAGTAACTGGTTAGTAATCTCGCGCATGCGCAAAATCTCGCGGGCGTGGATGTCGATGTCGGTGGCTTGTCCCGACAAACCTCCCATAGAAGGCTGATGTATTAGAATTCGCGAATTGGGCAGTGCCAATCTCTTTTTGGGTTCGCCTGATGCCAAAAGTAACGCGGCCATGGATGCCGCCTGGCCCACGCATAGCGTCATGACATCATTTTTCACGTACTGCATGGTGTCGTAGATGGCCATGCCGGCCGTGATGGAGCCTCCGGGAGAGTTGATGTAAAGCTGGATATCCTTCTCCGGATCTTCTTGAGCCAGGAACAACATTTGGGCGATCACCAGGTTGGCGATGTTGTCGTCAATCGGCGTGCCGATAAAGATAATGTTGTCGCGAAGCAGCCGGGAATAGATATCGTAGGCGCGTTCGCCCCGTCCGGTCTGCTCGATCACCATCGGAACCAGCATCATCTGAGGATCGTTATTATTGTTCTTCACGTTCACCTGCCACACTCCGCCCCGATGCAACCACTTGCTTGCCTGGAGAGGATCGAAAGTGCCCGCGTATTTTCTGGACTTACGCGGACTGGTGATACAGAAATTCGAGGGTCTTTTCGCTGCGGATTCTGTTCCGGATTCTATCGAGGCCCCCATCTTGTGTCAATCGAGCGCGGACCGCTTCCGGAGTCTGTTTGGTCTGCTGGGCGAGCGCTTCCAATTCGTGATGCAACTCGTCTTCGCCGACCTCAATTTTTTCCAGCTCCGCAATGCGTTCCAGTAACAACGACGACTTTACATCCTGCACAGCCTGGTCGCGCTGGCCCGCCCGCAAGCGCGGCAGGTCCATTTTCTTCATGTCCTCCATCTTCATGCCCTGGGCCGCCAGAGCACGCAGACCGCGTTCGAGGCGCAGATCGATCTGCCGGTCGATGAGCGACTCCGGCACTTCGAACTCATTGCGCTTTACAAGTTCGGCGACCAGTTTGTCTTTGGCTTCGCGTTCGGCAGTGTGCTTGCGCTCCGCTTCCATGTTCTCGCGAATCTGCTTGCGCACGGCTTCCAGACTCGTGAACTCGCCGAGTTCCTTGGCGAAGTCGTCCGTCAACTCAGGAAGATTCTTCTGCTTGAGGGCTTGAATCTTTACCGTGTAGATGAATGTCTTCCCGGCCAGACGCTTGTCGGCGGAGTCGTCGGGATATTTCACTTCGAACTCGCGCTCTTCGCCGGCATTGGCGCCGCGCAGATGCTCGCTGAATTCGGGGACGGTGTTCTTCCCGCCGATCTCGATCAGAACCTCGTCCATGTGGACGGGCTGGGTCTTGTCATCGCCATCTTTGGGCTTGCCGTCCATCGAGGCCTGGGCGAAGTCGCCGTCGGCCAGCGGACGTCCTTCGACGGAAGTGTAGGTGGCATGCTGCTCGCGCAGGTTGGTCAGCGCTTCTTCGACTTCGTCGTCCTTGACCGCGATTTCCGGATGGTCGGCGCGCAGTTCTTTGTAGCCTTCGACCTTGATCTCGGGCATGATCTCGAAGCTGGCCTTGAACCTTAGCGGCTCGCCGTCGTGAATGTGCAGATCGGTGACGCGCGGCTGGGACACGGGAATCATGCCCAGCTTTTCCGCCTCTTTGCGGAAATATTTGGGGACGAGCGCTTCCACCACATCACTTTTCAGATCTTCTTTGAAGCGCTGGCGGATGATGGAGGCGGGCACGTGTCCGGCGCGGAAGCCGGGCAGGCGGGCGACCTTCTGATATTTCTGCACAATGATTTCGGTCTCGCGGGTGACTTCTTCCGCGGGGATTTCAACCGAGATCTCGCGTTTGACGCCGTCTTGTTTTGTTGCGTCGATCGTTTCTGTGGGACTCACGTTTACCCTTTCAGCGGACTGCAGTGGCTCTGACAACCTCTGGCTGGAAACGGCCCGCGAAGCCTTGGGACCCGGGCTTCGTTTACACGCCGTTAACATGAGTTTAAAGACAGAAGGAGAGCAGCGTCAAACGGTGGGGAGGCGTTGGTGCTTTGTCATCGGTCCTTCGCTCAAAACTGGAAGTCATCGTAGGGGAATCGGGGGCTTGACTTCGTCGTCGGGGCACAAGGGGTTCGGTCACCCGAAGGACAGACGAGACATCCCTGACTCTCTGTATGGTGTAATGAGCACGTGTCCTGGCTCACCGTTCTGAATCGCGACGTAATCTCCTGCACCCGCTGTCCACGGTTGGTCAAATACCGCGAGCAGGTTGCTCGCGAGAAGCGACGCGCTTACCGCGATTGCGAATACTGGGGCAAGCCCGTGCCGGGCTTCGGCGATGCAGGTGCGCGGGTGCTGATTATGGGACTGGCTCCCGGGGCGCACGGATCGAACCGCACGGGGCGTCCGTTTACTGGTGATGCTTCGGGGAAGTTCATGTACCCAATCCTCTATGAGACCGGATTTGCCAGCCAGCCCACGGCTACCGATCGCAATGACGGGATGAAGTTGCACGATCTTTACATCACGGCCGCGCTGCGCTGTGCGCCTCCGGACAACAAGCCGTTGCCGCAGGAACTCGCCGAGTGCTCGCACTTTCTGGATCGGGAGTTGGCCGGATTAGAAAATTTGAAAGTTGTGGTGGCTCTGGGGAAGATCGGGTTCGACGCCTATTTGAATTACTGGAAGCGCCGCCTTGCCCACCCCTTCGACAGGCTCAGGGCAGGCTCTTCCGCAAAAAACGCGGAAGAGTGGGGCACCCATTTCAGCAAGAAAGCCTATGCCTTCAAACATGGCGCGAGTTACCAGATGCCCGACGGTAAGGTGTTGCTCGCGTCGTATCATCCGTCGAACCAGAACACGCAGACCGGCAAGCTGACGCGGGAAATGTTTGTGGAGATATTCAAGCAGGCGGCAAGGCTTGCCGATAAGGAAGTCTGAAGCGCCGCTGGAGCCGGATCGCTCGATCGCCCCTCGATGGGCTCTAAGCCGCAAGGCAAGGTCACGATCCGGAGCGGCGCTTTTTGGTGATGCCAAAAAGCCTTAGCCGCAGATATCGCTGAGAAGGGCCGCGGAGATCGCTGAGAACTGACCACTGACCACTGACCACTGAGAACTAACGCCCTGCCGGCTAGAAGCCGCGGCGCTCAAACTAGAATCCGACCATTACCGGTTCCGGCTCCAACTTCACGCCCCAGGTCTCGTGGACGCGTTGCTGGATCTGATTTTTTAAGGCCAGGACTTCGGCGGCCGTGGCTCCTCCGCGGTTGACGATCGCGAGAGCGTGCTTGCGGGAGATGCCGACATGCCCGAGATCGTATCCTCGGGCGAATCCGGACTTTTCGACCAGCCAGGCGGCGGAAACTTTTTTCTTGCTCTCCAGCGCGGGATAGCTGGGCAGAGTCAACCCTTTCAGCGTGGCTCGTTTCTGCAAGTCTTCATGCTCGGTTTCCGTCAGCACCGGATTCTTGAAGAACGATCCCGCACTCTGGCAATCGGGATCGCCCGGCACGATGAGCATGCCTTTGAGCGCGCGGATGTGACGGACGGCCTCGCGCGTCTCGGCGAGGGTTGGTGAAGTTCCCCTTCCCTCGAAATGGCGTTTCAGGTCGGCATATTCCAGATGCGGTGCGCCTCCGGGGATCAGCCCGTAGGTGACGCGCAGGATGATGAAGCGTCCGCGCTCGGTGGCATTGAAGATGCTCGAGCGATAGGAAAATCCGCAGGCTTCGCCGCACAGTTCGCGTACTTGCCCGTCCTGGAAGTCGAATACTTCGACAGACTCGATCGTCTCCGAGACGTCCTGTCCGTAGGCGCCCACGTTCTGCACGGGCGTGCCGCCAACGCTGCCTGGAATGCCGCTCAGGCATTCGACCCCGGCGCACTCGGCGGCAACCGCACGGGAGACGAAGCGGTCCCATGATTCGCCGGCACCGGCATCGAACAGAACTTTTCCCTCGTGTTGGCCGGGACGCTGCTCGATTCCGGCGATGGGAACCTTCAGGACAACACCGGGCCATCCGGCATCGGCCACGACAAGGTTGCTGCCGCCTCCCAAAACAAAGAGCGGGAGATCTTTCGATCGCGCGAAGGCAACCCCTTCGCGCACTTCTTCAGGCGACTTGGCTTCGATCAGGAACCGTGCCGGCCCTCCGATGCGGAAGGTGGTCAGCGACGCGAGCGGAACGTTTTCCTGGAGGAGCATGAGAGTCGCTTTGACTATACAACTGCGCGCGTGGAGGTGTTGCTGGCAACGTCGCGCCGGCTTCTCAGAAGAACTCACCGGGCCGGACTACCCAACAGGTAGGGATCTTTCGACTGCGTTGCCGTTCGCTTTGCGAACGGCAACTTCGCTCAAGATGACAAGGGCTGGAGCTTACACGTTACAATGAAGTCAACTTCAATCTGGGGACGAAAAACAATATGCCGATGTATCCAGAAATTATGGTTGTGCCGATGCGCGAAGAATTAACGCGGCTGGGAATTGAAGAACTGCATACTGCCGAGCAAGTTGATCAGGAACTGAAAAACCGCCCGGGCACGACGCTGGTGGTCGTGAATTCGATCTGCGGATGCGCGGCGGGCCGGATGCGTCCCGCGGTTCGCATGGCACTCGGCAATTCGGTTCGTCCCGATCATGCCTTTTCCGTATTTGCCGGGCAGGATAAGGAAGCCACGGAGCGGGCGCGCAGCTATTTCACCGGGCAGCCGCCTTCTTCACCTTCGATCGCGATCCTGCGCGATGGGCAGCTTGTCTATATGATGCCGCGGCGCGATATCGAATCGCGCGAAGCTCCAGCCATTGCGGCCGATCTGAAAGCGGCGCTGGACCGCCATTGCGGGAAACCTGCGGCCGTCTAGTGCCGTCGGTATTTCCGAGGGCTACTGTTTTTTCCCGCTGTTGGCCAGGAACGCTTTGATCACGATTGCGTTCGGCTGCATGCCCACCGGAATCAGCGTGAGCAGGGAATACTCCGACGTTTCCAGTGTACGGCGGGGCTTGCGTTTCTGGATCACCGTGACATCCCCGGATTCGGTGTCGAGCACCAACAAATAGTTCTGATCGGGCGTGAGGGCGAGGGCGTCAGGATGCGCGCCAGCGTTCAAGGTCGCGATGCGGCGGCCCATGTCGATGTCGTAGACGGCGACGCTGTTCGATCCAAAATTGGAAACGTAGAGACGCGAGTTGTCGAGCGTGACCACGCTGCGCGCGGGATGCTGCCCGATCTCCGGACTGCTGCCCACTTCGTCGTTGCCGGTTTCGACGATCGAGATACTGTCGGAGTCGAAGTTGCAGACCATCATCTCACCGCCATCGGGCTTGACGGTGAGGCTGACCGGCGTGCGGCCGACGTTCGAGCAGAGCGAGCACTTTGTCCTCTTTGTGAGCGGGACTTTGCAGCTGGATGGACGCGACCTGCGACGACCCGGAACAGGCGACGAAGGCTTTCGTGGAGTCGGGCAGTATCGCTATGTCTTCGGGCTGCTGGCAGACGGGGAGAGTCGAGCGAACGCGCAAAGCCTTCGCGTCGATCACCGAGACCGTATTATCGCCGCGATTCGAAACCACTACGGTCGAGCCATCAGGCGAGACCTTGGCCATCCCCGGCGATGCACCAACGCGCAGATTGCCGATCACCGTTCGCTTTTCGAGATCGATGACGCTGACGTTCGCGGATCCTGAATTGGCTACGTAGGCGCGGGTGCCGTCGGCGGCGACGTCGATGAAGTAGGGACGCCCGTGCACGCCGATGGTGGCGACTACGGTGTTGGTTTCGGCATCGATCACGCTGACATTGCTCGATCCGGAGTTGACTACGTAGATTTCATTCTTCTTGCTGTTGGCGGCAATGCCCGTGGGCTCGCTGCCGACGTGGAGAGTCTTGGCCAGCGCAAAGGTGCGCATGTCGATCACGCTGACCGTGTTGCTCTTGCCGTTGGAGACGTAGGCATACTCGCGGAAGGCCGGCCCGTAGTCGGGGAATGAGGGCTCGCGGAAATACCACCAGCCGAGTCCGGCGAGGATGGGAATCAGGACAGCGATGAAGAGGAGTTTGCGCAAGGCGGCGTCGACTTAAAGGAAGAAGAAAGATTAGCAGAAGAGCAGGTCTACGGACGCCTAATCTCGGTTCGATGACTCTAAGGCCCGGAACCAACCTAAAATGCCGTTTGTTCAAGGTCGCTACTGCGCTGTCGCGTTCCAAGGCCGCGGAGGCCAAAATCAGGTCATGAGCCCCGATCATGTTGCCGGAAGATTCAAGCTCCGCCCAGAGGCGGGCATGAATCAAAGCCGTGGTTTCGGTGTAGGGTATGGGTTCGAGTCTCTCGACAATGGTGCGGAGATACCGTTCGCGTTTTGCGCGATGTGGGGCTGTCGCTCTTTCAATGCCGTGCCATAGTTCGGCGACGGTGATGGCGGCGATTTCCAGATCATGGCCCGTTTGCAGGTCGAGCCACGCGATGAGGTCGAAGTTGCCCTTCTCGCCTTTGATGATTACATCGGCATCGAGAATTATCGCCATTTATCTTTAGGAGGCTTTAAAGCTTTACGTGCCGCCACCAAATCCCGATGCCACGCCCTAGCCTCGCTTTCCGACAAGTCCACCTTCCTCAATGCCTTTGCCAATTCCGGACCCGTACATCTCTTCTTCTGCTTCTGCTCTGGAACAATGCGGGCTACTGGGGTGCCGTTCTTGAGTAGGACGAAGCTCATGTTCTGGTAGCGGACGCGGTTCACGCACTCGGCGAAATTACGCGCGGCCTCGGTGACCGAGATGACCGTCTTTTTCATAAAATCAGATTATCAGATTATGCAGAATAATTCGAAGATAATCTCGGCGGTCGGGGCTGTTCCCTAAACGTTTGCACAGAAGTCAAAATCCCCACCCTGTCGCAAAAGGCGCGACAAGGATGGGGCACCCTCGGTGAGTTACTTGCTGGCGGCGACTGTCTCCCTGACTCCAATCTCCGGGACGGTTCTGCCTACGACTTTGGCGATCTGGCGGACCTGGAGCATCAGTTGGTCGAATTGATCGGGGAAGAGCGACTGCGGACCGTCGGAGAGCGCCTGGTCCGGCTGATCGTGAACCTCCACGAGCAATCCGTCGGCGCCAACGGCGACCGCGGCGCGAGACAGAGGAGTGACTTTGTTGCGCTTGCCGGTGCCGTGGCTAGGATCGACCAGAATCGGGAGGTGGCTGAGACGTTGAACGGCCGGAACGACGCTCAGGTCGAGGGTGTTGCGGGTGTGGTCGGCAAAGGTGCGGACGCCGCGCTCACAGAGCGCAACATTGTAATTGCCTTCGCTCAGAATATATTCCGCCGCCATCAGAAATTCTTCGAGCGTGGCCGACATGCCGCGTTTGAGCAGAACCGGTTTGCGCGCACGTCCGGCACGCTTGAGAAGAGAAAAATTCTGCATGTTGCGCGCGCCGATCTGGATGACGTCGGCATACTCCTCGACCAGGTCGAGGGATTCGTGATCGATGGCCTCGGTGATGATCTTCATGCCAAACTGCTGGCGAATTTCGGCCATGATGCGCAGGGCCTCCTCGCCTAGTCCCTGAAAGGAATAGGGCGAGGTGCGCGGTTTGTAAGCTCCTCCACGGAAGAATTGTGCCCCCGCTCGATGCACGCGTTCGGCCACGGCGAATGCCTGCTCGCGGCTCTCGATGGCGCACGGACCGGCGACGATGGCCAGGCCGGTTCCTCCCAGGGTTGCGGCCGTGTCAGAGAAACGAATGACAGTGTTCTCCTCTTTCACGTCGCGGCTGACCAGTTTGTACGGCTTCGAAACCTGGATGACTTCCTGCACTCCCGGCATTTCTTCGAGCGTGCCCTGTTCCACTTCGCCCTTGTTGCCGGTGATGCCGATGGCGGTGCGGGTTGCGCCGGGCATGGGATGAGCGCGATAGCCCAGTTTTTCAATTTTTTGGCAAACAGCGCGGACCTGGTCTTCCGTGGCCTGCGCCTTCATGACGACTAGCATAGGTTCACCTTAGGAAGAAAACATGTGGAGACAGCCATCAAACTTGCCGACCGTCCGTCGAGCGATGCTGGATTTGCTGCCGCGGTTGCAGGGGAAACCGCCTTTTCAGTTTACCTTTGGCTGCGGGCGCTCCGCAAATGGAGCGGTCATCCTGAGCGGAGTGGAAGGATCCCTATGGGCGCTGCGGCTTCGCAGGGGCCGCGGCTTGGAACGCCTCTATGCGCGAGGGTGCGTCTCAGTTATAGGGGTCCTTCGACTGCGAGATTGGTTCACTTCGTGAACCAATCTCTTCGCTCAGGATGACAAAACAGCCAGGATGACAAACGGCCGGGATGACAAAAGTGTTCGATGACAAGCTAACCAGGGACGTTGCAAGCTGCCGTCTTTAGCGTCGATACTCGTGGGATGGCGGGGGAGCGCGACATTTTGAACCGGCCGGCGCCGAAACGGGCGCCTCGCCTGACTTCCCGGCGCATCGGAATTCACACCTCATCTGCCGGCGGAGTGCAGAACGCGGCTGAACGCGCCTACCGGCTGGGCTGCAATACGTTTCAGATGTTCTCTTCCAGCCCCCGCCAGTGGGCGCCTTATGAACTCGGGCAGCCGCAATGCGCCGAGATGAACCGGTTGCGGGCCCGCTACGATCTGAAGCCGTTGGTGATCCACACGAATTATCTGGTGAACCTGGCCAGCTCGAACGAAATGTTTCTGCAGAAATCGATGCAGGCATTTCGCGGCGAAGTGGAGCGAGCGTTGGCTCTGTGCGCGGATTATCTGATCTTGCACCCCGGGTCGTTTCGCGGCGCGGATCGCGAGCAAGGATTGCTGCGCACAGCCGCGGCAATTGCCGCTTCCACGCAAGGGCTTGATCTGTCCCGAGGCGGGTTAACCATCCTCATCGAAAACACGGCGGGCGCGGAATTCTCGCTCGGAGGAAGCTTCGAGCAGGTCGCGCAAGTTCTCGAAAGGCTGGATGGAATTGTTTCGGCCGGGGCTTGCATCGATACCTGCCACACCCACGTGGCCGGGTACGACATTGTCAGCGAAGAAGGCTTGTACCAGACTCTGCGGCATCTGGACGCGACTATCGGATTGCATCGCGTGAAGGTGTGGCACTGCAACGACGCCAAGGCTCCGCGCGGGTCGAAGCTCGACCGGCATCAGCACATCGGAAAGGGAACGATCGGCAAAGAGACGTTTCGCATTCTGTTGAACGATCTTCGGCTGGCGCATGCGGCCTTTATCGCCGAGACTCCGATCGATGAGCCTGGGGACGATCAGAGAAACGTTGCGGCGCTGAAGAAACTGGTGCGCGAGAACGGATCCAAGCTTGGTTGTTAGTTCTGATATATTCGTGGGCGCTTATGGGGCGATTGATCGCATGGTTGCTGGCGCAGTCGCTGTTCTGGGTGTTGATGGGCGTGATCTGCGGCCGCCGGTGCCCCGCGAAGGATCGCATCCGTTGTAAAATCGAGGATTATTCACTCGCGGTCAACCTTTACTATGGCGCAGGAAGAAAGAACAGGAGCTACCGTGACTAGCGTGGATGGCGCGGGCAGCGATCGTCCGGGGGCAGGACGTCCCGCAGAACGTGCCGCAGAACGCGCGAATGATGAGCGCTACGATGCGCAGCGCGTGGAAATGAAATGGTTCGAGCGCTGGCGGCAAGAGGCCGCGCTCTACGCCGCCGAGCCGGATTCGGCGAAGAAGAAATACTACGTGCTCGAAATGCTGCCTTATCCCTCAGGCGCGCTGCACATGGGGCATGTGCGCAATTACTCGATCGGCGACGCGCTGGCGCGCTACATGTGGATGAACGGCTACAACGTGCTTCATCCCATGGGGTGGGATTCGTTTGGCTTGCCCGCAGAAAACGCCGCGATCTCCAACCATACACCGCCGCGCGAATGGACGCTGCACAACATCGCCAACATGAAGGCGCAGATGAAGCGGCTGGGCTTCGCCTATGACTGGTCGCGCGAAGTTACCACCTGCATGCCCGACTACTACCGCTGGAACCAGTGGTTCTTCCTCAAGCTCTACGAGCAGGGATTGGTCTATCGCAAGAAGAGCAAGGTGAACTGGTGCCCGAAATGCGCGACCGTGCTGGCGAACGAGCAGGTCCTTCCCAATGGCTGCTGCTGGCGCCATGAAGACACGTTGGTGGAACAGCGCGAACTGGAGCAGTGGTTTGTGCGCACCACGAAGTATGCCGAGGAGTTGCTGCGCGATCTGGACAAGCTGGAAGGCTGGCCGGAGAAAGTGCGCATCATGCAGCGCAACTGGATCGGGCGTAGTGAAGGGACGTTGGTCGATTTCAAGCTTGATGGCAATGCCGGTTCGGCAGGTTCGACCATCAGCGTGTTTACCACGCGCATCGATACGATTTTCGGGGCGACCTCATTGCAGTTGGCGCCCGAGCATCCCATGGTCGCCGACTTCACGCGGCACAACCAGCCGCTCGGGGAGGCGGTGCAGCAGATGATTGCCGAGCAGCGAAAAGCGAAAGAGGCCGGCGACATTGGCGAGATTGAAAAGCACGGTGTGAACACGCACCGCTACGCCATCAATCCGTTCAGCGGCGAGAGAGTGCCGATCTGGATCGCCAACTACATCCTGATGGACTACGGCACGGGCGCGATCATGAGCGTGCCGGCGCACGACGAACGCGACTACGACTTCGCGAAGAAGTACAAGATCGAGATCCGGCTAGTGATTCTTCCGATAGCGAATGATCCGGAAGAAACTATGACCGAGCCGCAGTTGCCCTTTACGGCGCACGAAGGCATGGTGATCAATTCGGGCCCGTATAGCGGGATGAGTTGCTCGGACGCGATCCAGAAGATGACCGCGTATGCCGGGGAAAAGGGATTTGGCAAAGCGACGGTTACGTATCGCCTGAAAGATTGGGGCATCTCGCGGCAACGCTATTGGGGAACGCCGATCCCCATGCTCTATTGCGAGAAGGATGGCATCGTGCCCGTGCCGGAAAAAGATTTGCCGGTCTTGTTGCCAGAGAACGTGAAGGTTACGCTTGCGGGCGGATCGCCGCTCGGAGATGTTCCGGAGTTCGTGAATGCGGTTTGTCCGAAATGCGGCGGTCCGGCGCGACGGGAGACCGACACGATGGATACGTTCGTGGATTCGTCGTGGTACTTCTATCGCTACACCGACGCGCACAACGATCGCGCACCGTTCGATGGAAAGATCGCCGGATACTGGTTTCCGATTGACCAGTATATTGGCGGCGTCGAGCATGCGATTTTGCATTTGATCTACTCGCGCTTCTGGACCAAGTTTATGCGGGATCTCGGCATGATCACCAACGACGAGCCGGTGGAACGGCTGTTCACGCAAGGAATGGTGATTAAAGAAGGCCGGAAGATGTCGAAGAACCTGGGCAACGTGGTCTCGCCCGACGAGATGGTGGAGCGCTACGGCGCGGATGCCGCGCGCCTGTACAGCTTGTTTGCCGCGCCGCCGGACCGGGACTTGGACTGGCAGGATACGGGCATCGAGGGCATCCAACGTTTTCTCGGGCGTGTGTACCGGTTCTTTGTGCGCAACCCGGTGAAGGCAGACTCGCGCTTGCCTGGCTCGTTGGACTTGTCGCCTGAGGCGCGCGCGATCCAGCGCAAGCTGCATCAGACGATCAAGCGCGTGAGCGACGACTTTCGGGGACGCTGGCACTTCAATACCTGCATCTCGGCCATCATGGAATTGGTCAACGTCCTTTATGGGGCTGAGGCGGCGATTGCCCAGGGAGCGGTTCCGGCGGCGTTTCTGGCGGACGTGCAGCGCGACGTGGTGCTGCTGCTGGCGCCGTTCTCGCCCTATCTGGCGCATGAGCTTTGGGAGATGCTCGGAGAGAAGGAAAGCTTGTTGCGCGCACCATGGCCGAAGTACGACGCCGATCTGGCCAAAGAAGAAGAGATTGAAATTCCGGTGCAAGTAAATGGCAAGCTGCGCAGCCGCGTGGTCGTGCCGGCCGACGCAGATGAGAGTCTGGTTCTGGAGCGCGCGCTGGCCGACGAGAAGGTCCAAGCCGCGATCGCCGGAAAGCAGATCGTCAAGAAAATCTATGTGCCGGGCAAGATGGTCAATATTGTGATCAAGTAGGGAGTGTGTTCTGCGCCAAGAACGAAGCGGGCCGCGATCCGGCCCGCTTTCTTCATTTACCGACTGGGCAGAGCTTTCGCTCCTGCCAGCACCAAGGCTTCTGTGCGGTTATTAAAGTCGATTTCATCCACACGAGCACTGTTGTTTTTCAGAGTTCGAACGGTCACCGAGTCGTATGGAGCCTTTGACGCAAGTTGCTTCAGATGCCCCTGCACTGTAGCTACGGTTTTGCCATTGTGCTCGATGGCAACGTGCAAGGCCGTATTGGGCCCCGTCCACTCTGCCTTGTAGTGTCCGGGCTGCAATACGGTTGAGCCGACATGCGCCGTTTGCGTCAGATCGAAACTACCGGTATTGGTATCCTTGGCAAAAGCCGGCAACGAGAGAGCGAGTGCGACAACTGAGAATACTGCGAAGAATCGTATGGATTGCATTGGACTAGCCTCCTTCAAAGTGTCAAAAAGCACTGCTCAGCTATATTTCCCCAATCATAGCGTTCTATTTCGCTGTGCCTTAGTCATGTTGATGCCCGCGATACTGCCCCGGTTGCATAATGTATCGTCAGGCGAGATAAATTAAAAATGCTAGGGTAAAGACTTGAGGCGGGGATGGCGTCACTTGGTATGCTCGCGTTGACTGGCAGAACATGGGCAGCCTTGAATTGCGTTATCCTGAATGCATGTCGCGTATCTCGCCGACCTTGGAAGGGTTTCGTGCGGCATTCCGGCGTCCCTCGCTGACGTTCGGCGAAATTCTGTGGCGCTGGAGTTTCGGCGCCACCACCGTCGCACTGCTGCTTTTCGGCTTCTTCGAATACCTGGACACGCTGCCCGTAACGAACGGCGAATTACTTTTCCTGCGGACCCGCCATCCGTTTTTCGTGGCCCAGGCGCTGGCGCACATTCTGCACGGGAGCCTGTATCGAGCGGTGATGTCGTTGCTGGTCGCAGCGCTAATGCTGCTTCTTGTCTGGATGTTTGCATCGTCCGCGGGACGGATCGCGACCGTTCGGGTTCTGCTGGATCATTTTCGAACTCGCCGTTTTGATGATGACGTTCAGCCGAACCAAAGCGAACGCGCCGATGCCGAGGACGAGTACCCGAAATCGTGGACGGGAGTGGTGCGGCTGAACTTCCTGCGAGCTACCGTTCTGCTAGCCGCGATCGTGGCATGCGGAGGCGCGGCGATCCTGGCCAGTTTCGTTTCTCCGAAAACGAATCCTCAGCCCGGACTGGCTTTCTTTTTCTTTCTGCCGATGGCGAGCTTGATCTTCCTGGTGGGATGGGCGCTGAATTGGTTTTTATCTCTTGCGGGAATTTTTGCGGTGCGTGACGGAGCGTCGGCCGTGGATGCCATGTTTGACGCCGCAGCGTTCTGCCGCGAGCGCACCGGCGCGGTATTCGCCGTGAGCACATGGACTGGGCTCGCGCATCTGGCCGTTTTTTGGCCGCGACGACTGTGGTTGCGGTGCCGTTGGGCGCCGCCGGCGTGCTGCCGGGACGAGTGGTTGCTCTGTGCGTAATCCTGGTGACGTTGGCTTACTTTGCGTTCGCCGACTGGCTCTACATGGCGCGATTGGCCGGGTACGTGTGCATCTCTGAAACTCCGGAGGCGCTGCTCAGGCCCCTGCCGCCGATCCCTCCAGTCACCGGCCCGGCGGTTACGGTTGGGCCGCCAGTACAAACGAGCATCGACCGCGATGAACTGATTCTGAGCGACGTGCCGGGCAGCGTTCCGGTCTCATCGTAGAAGGTCGAGCGGTAGAGGTCGCGAGCGGCTTCCCCACCAGTCGAGTAAGTCTCCCTTTACACTTTCTCCCTGAATTTGAGAAACTCATCCGTGGCGACCCCATCCCCGCTCAATTCACTGGAAACACAATCCATCGTTATCCTCGACTTTGGTGCGCAGTATACGCAGCTCATCGCGCGCCGCATCCGCGAGCAGAATGTTTTTTCTGTCGTGCTGCCGTGCACGGCCAAGCTCGACGAGGTCAAGAGCTACAAACCGGTGGGCATCGTGCTCTCGGGAGCACCGTGGTCGGTCTATGACAAAGACGCGCCTCCGGCTGACGCGCACGTGTTTGATCTAGGCGTGCCGGTGCTCGGCATTTGTTACGGCCTGCAGTTCATGGTGCACACGCTTGGCGGCAAGGTCCGGCCTGCGGACAAGCGCGAGTACGGCCACGCGGAAATCGATATTGTTTCGGATTCGATCCTGTTTCAGGGGCTGGCGAAGAAGCTGGCGGTCTGGATGTCGCATGGCGACGAGGCGCTGGAACTGCCTCCCGGCTTTGAGTTGATGGCGAAGACGCATTATGCCGTCGCCGGAATTCAGAACGTTGCCAAGAAGTGGTACGCGGTGCAGTTTCATCCGGAAGTGCACCACACGCCGCAGGGCACGCAGATTCTGAAGAATTTTATTTTTCAGATTTGCGGGGCGAAGCCGACGTGGACTGCACAGCATTTCATCGACTCGACGATTGAGCAGATCCGGGGGCAGGTGGGCACGGGACGCGCCATCTGCGCGCTCTCGGGCGGAGTCGATTCGTCAGTGGCGGCAGTGCTAGTGGATCGCGCCTTGCGCGACGCGAAAGGGAAGTCGCGGCTGACCTGTGTCTTCGTGAATAACGGGGTGCTGCGCAAGAACGAATTCGAAAAAGTGCAGAAGACGTTGCGCGACAAACTCGGCTTGCATCTTGACGCCGTGGACGCGAGCGACCGCTTTCTCGGCAAACTTGCCGGCGTTAACGATCCCGAGAAGAAGCGCAAGATCATCGGCAACGAATTCATCAAAGTATTTGAGAAGGAAGCGCGGCGCATCGAGAAGACGGAAGGCAAGGTGAAGTGGCTGGTGCAGGGCACGCTCTATCCCGACGTGATCGAGTCGCGTTCAGTGCGCGGGCCGTCGCAGGTGATCAAGTCGCATCATAATGTCGGCGGCCTGCCCGAGAAGATGAGACTCAAGCTGATCGAGCCGCTGAAAGATTTGTTCAAAGACGAGGTGCGCAAGATTGGCCGCGATCTGGGCATGCCGGAAGAAATCCTGCAGCGGCAGCCGTTTCCTGGGCCGGGGCTGGCGGTGCGCGTCCTGGGAGAAGTTACGCCGGAGAGGCTGGCGGTGCTGCGCGAGTGCGACGACATTGTGGTCAGCGAAATCAAGGACGCAGGACTCTACAACAAAATCTGGCAATCGTTTGCGGTGCTGCTGCCGGTGATGTCGGTCGGCGTGATGGGCGACATGCGGACGTACGCTTATACGTGCGCGATCCGCGCTGTGAGTTCTGAAGACGGCATGACCGCCGACTGGGTGGCGCTGCCGCACGACGTTCTAAAAATCATCTCCACACGGATTGTGAATGAAGTGAAGGGCGTGAACCGCGTGGTGTACGACATCACATCGAAGCCGCCGGGGACGATTGAGTGGGAGTGAGGCGAACTTCTAGCTGTCAGCTATCAGCTGTCAGCCCTCAGCTAAGCCAAGGCTCAGAGGAGCTTTTCCTTCGCCGAAGTCGGGGATGTCAGAGACAATTGGGAAGGGCACGAGTTCCACTCGTGCCGATTCCGCCTTTCCACGACAGCGGCTTTAGCTGCTGGGGTTGGAAAGGAAGCGGACCTCAGCGGCTGAAGCCTCACAAATTGGTCGCGACCTAATTGGCACGACTGAACTCGTGCCCTTCCCGATTGTTTTCGGCGTCATGGTTTGCGGGCGCCGCGTTTTGCGTTTCGGTTGAACATAAAGTTGGCGCACAACCGCTGTCTGGATCATTCGTCGCGGTGCACTGTCTCCATCGAGAAGGCTGGCAGGCAGACGGCGATGTACTCCGCTCCGTCTTCCCCGGGCGTGGAATAGCGGATCCATTCGCCAGCGTGGGCTACGACGGCCTGGCCGGCTCGGACATCCAGCATTCCGCCTTTGTGTTCAACGCGCAGCACTCCCTTCAACACGATCGTGAATTCGTCGAACTCCGGAGTCTGGCCGGGCTCGATCCACCCTTGCGGACTGCGCATGTGCGCGACGCTGGTGGCAGAGGTTTTCGAATTGACCCGGCCGATATATTCGTCGATGAGTTTGGGCTTGTTGCCGGCGGCTTGAATGCGGGTGGGTTGCGGGATCAGAGTTGGCATGGCTTTGAGGATTCAAGAGTACAACAAGAATTAATTGCCGCCATTCCTTGTCGCCGGCTCTGCTGCGAAAATCTCAACCACAGGGGACACAGAGGTCACGGAGAAAACAAAAGGGCGCCGAGTGGGCGCGACCGTTGCTTCGCTCGGGGCAGACTATGTCGTCCATCGAGCCCCTGGCGGCAGTCGCAGGCGGCGCGTGCTGCAGGAAAGCAAGACGAGTAGGGCGAAAGGCTCTTGGAGGATTCCGGCGATACGAAAAGAGCTACAGCGGCATGGATCGCAGAGCCATCTTGACGGTGCGGTTCAGCTCGGCCCGAGTTGCACCATTCACGGCTTGAACCGCCAGACCGTTCATCACAACAGAAATATATCGCGCCAGATCTTTCGGATCGACATCTCTGGTGAGATCACCTTCCTTCTGAGCCCGCCGCATGCGCTGCTCCAGCCGTTTCAATCCTTGCCGGCGCCAGTCGATCATGGTTTGCTTGATGCTTTCGGCACTGGAACCGCACGCCAACCCACCCTGCAGGGAGAGGCAGCCGCGTGGGTGTGTGGGATCTCCCAGGAACGCCACGGTAGAGCGCAAGAGGTTTTCTACGACGGCGCGCGCGGTCGGTTGCTGCAGCGCCTCGTGAATGAAGGCGATCGGGCCCTCGGTGTAGCGCGCGATGACCCTATTGAATAGCTCTTCTTTATCTCCAAACGAAGCGTACAGGCTCGAACGATTGATGCCCATGGCGCGGGTCAAATCGTCGAGGGAAGCGCCTTCGTATCCTTTTTCCCAGAAAACGCGCATGGCGCAATCCAACGCCGCCGCCTCGGAGAATTCCCGAGGTCGTCCCATCTTGGCGGGATTGGTCGCTCTCCCCATACCGGGTTCGATGCACTTTTATACCATCCAGTTCAGAAAAGGTGAATCCATTCGTGAGTCGTCAACATCTGAACTGTACGGTTCAGAACTAACCGGAAATGGAGAGATCACATGGCAGGGAAACTGGAAGGTAAAGTTGCACTCGTCACCGGGGGCAGCAGCGGGATCGGGCTGGCCACGGCGCAGCGTTTTGTGAAAGAAGGAGCGTACGTCTATATCACCGGACGACGGCAGTCCGAACTGGATAAAGCGGTGAAAGCGATCGGGGGAACGCAGGTTAAGGCGGTCCGTGCGGATGCGTCGAGCCTGGGCGATCTCGACAAGCTGTTCGCGCAAATCAAGCAGGAGAAGGGACGACTGGACGTTGTCTTCGCCAACGCCGGCGGCGGCAGCTTTGCTCCGCTGGGAGCAATCACCGAAGAGCACTATAACCAGATCTTCGACACCAACGTGAAAGGAGTGCTGTTCACGGTGCAGAAGGCGCTGCCGCTCATCCCGGATGGCGGTTCGGTTATCTTGAATGCGTCGGTCGCGGGCAGTAAGGGTTTGGAGGCATTCAGCGTGTATTCGGCGACGAAGGCGGCCGTACGGTCGTTTGCTCGCAGTTGGACCACCGACCTGAAGCAGCGCAAGATCCGGGTCAACGTGATCAGTCCGGGACCGATCGAGACGCCGATCCTGGACGGACTCGCGGAAACGAAGGAGCAGCGGCAGGGCATTGTGGATCACCTCACTTCGCTAGTGACGCTCGGGCGCATTGGGCAGCCGGATGAGATCGGCAAAGCCGCCGTGTTTCTTGCCTCGGATGATGCGAGCTATGTCGCCGGTGCCGAGTTGTTCGTCGATGGCGGCACAGCGCAAGTGTAAGGCCCGGGAGAATTGGGAAAGTTGATCGAGACGGCGCTGGCCGTGTCTCGACCGACACCATTCGGATCGCGGAGACCTCACACTAGTTCGGCTAATGTGGAGCGGGCGCTCTTGCCCGCTAGCTTTATGACGCTGCAGGCAAGCGGGCAGGAGTGCCCGCTCCACACGCAAGTGTTGTCTTGACAAGTTTCGTCTCTACGGTTCTATTTTCTCCGCGACCCAACGCGAGACAGCGGTGACCATCTTTCGCGGCGCAAAGCGCGTGGATTGGGCGATGGCCCAGTTGTGCAGGCCGCTGATGGCCAGGGTGCGGCCTTCCATCAGGGCCTTGTAACCGTCGAGCGCGACTTTTTCGGCGCTCATCCCGCCCAGTTGCTGGAACAGGCGCGATTTCTCGGTACCGGCGCGCTTGGCGAAACCGGTGTGCGTGGCTCCGGGGCAGAAGCAGGTGACGGTAACGCCGGAATTGCGCAGTTCGTTGGCGATCGCTTCGGAGAACGAAATCACATAGGCCTTGGTCGCATAGTAGACAGCCAAGAGCGGACCCGGCTGAAATCCGGCGGTGGACGCGACATTCATGATGCGGCCGCTGCGGCGGCGCACCATCGGCGGCAGGAAAAGCCGGGTGAGCTGGGTAAGGGCGGTGATGTTGAGATTAATCTGGCCGAGGATTTCTTCTTCGGGCATCTGGGCAAATTCGCCGTAGGCTCCGAAACCGGCATTGTTGATGAGGATGTCGACGGCGATGCCTTCGCGCTGGAGTTGGTCGAAGAGAAATTTCGCCGCCGGCGGCTGAACGAGATCAAGCGCGACGGTCTTCGCGGTGATCCCATAGACTTGTAACTCAGTGGCGACCTTTGCGAGCTTGTCGGCGCTGCGGGCTACCAGTACCAGGTTGTGATGATCGCGAGCGAACAATTTGGCGAGTTCGTATCCGATGCCGCCGGAGGCGCCAGTGATGAGAACGGTGGACATGCGGGATATTTTATCGGGTTGTGCAGCCCGGATGTCTTACGATTGCAGAAGAACATCGGCGAAAAGGAATCCGTCGCGCGTCACGCATTCCCCTGCCTCGATCGGAATGGGTTCGCGAAACATCGGTCCGGCGTAGACGAAGGTGTGAAACTCCCCGTTCTCGCCGCAGGGATCGACCGCAGCCGGCAGTCGGCGCACGACGTCGAAATCGAGATCGCGTCCGATGAGATCGACCGGGCACTTGGACGGATCCACGCAAACGATGCAAGCACGGAGGCCGCCGTCCAGCATCTCTGAGATCAGTTCGCGAGTGTTACGTTCCCAGAGCGGGAACATGGGTTCGAGTCCGGTGCCGCGGAGGCGGTCCTCGCGGTAGCGACGGACATCTTCAAGGAAAAGGTCGCCAAAGGCGATGGCCGAGATGCCTTGCTGAATGGCCTGGGCGCAGGCTGCCGACATCGCCGCTTCGTAGATATCGTTGCTGCAGGGCCAAGGCAGGGGAACTTCCCAGAGAGGTACGCGAGCGGCGTCGGCTTGTGCCTTCAGCAACGTATGGCGTGTGCCATGCATGGCGACACGCTGGAAGTGGCTGTTGATTGTGGTGAGCAGACCGACAACTTCTACTTCGCCTCGCTGGCGAAGCGTGTGGAGGGTCCAGGCGCTGTCTTTACCGCTGCTCCACGAGAGAAGGATCTTTTGTTTCACGGTGAAATGAACTCGCTGAACCGGTGAGAGCAGTAAAAAGAATGGCGCGGGCGAGGGCGCCCGCGCCACATAAACACGGATAGCTTAGGCGTGCACCAGTTCCACGCCATAGATCGAGTGCCAGCTGGTTGCGGCTTTCAATTTGTCGTTGACATTGTGGATGTTCTTCACGCCTTCGGTTTCGAGCCACTTGCGGAAGGCGGCAGCACCCTGCTTGGCATAGATCGGGATGCCGTCTTTCCAGGTGGCGCGGCCACAGAGCACGCCATTGAACTTCACTTTGGATTCTCCGGCGAGTTCGAGCGTCTCGCTGAATTCGGCATTGCTAACGCCGGCCGACAAGTAGATGAACGGCTTGGTGGCTACGGCGGCGGCTTTGTGGAAGTGATCGATGGCTTCTTTCTTGGTATAAGCCTTTGTTCCGCCGAAGCACTTGACGCCTTCCACGAACTTCATATTCACGGGCACTTCGACTTTGAGCACGTCAACGCCATAGCGATCTTTGGAGAATTCCCGCATGCTTTCGGTGACGATGTGCGGCTTCTTTTTGGCATATTCCAGGTCCTTTTCGTCGGCGCCTTCTTCGTAGCCGACGAATTCCAGGAAGAACGGGATGTCATTGGCGCGGCATTCGTCGCCAATGCGCTCGACCCAGGCGTGCTTGGTCTCGTTGACGTGCTTGGGATCGTCAGGCGTGTAATAGAGCAGAATCTTCACGCAGTCGGCGCCAGCCTCTTTCAGGCGGCGGGCGGACCACACGTCGAGCAGATCGGGCAGGCGGCCGGGGCCGGTCTTGTCGTATCCGGTCTTTTCATAGGCGAGCAGGAGGCCGGCATTTTTTGCACGACGCTTCGAGGCGGGCAGTCCCCACTCGGGGTCGAGCAGGATGGCGGTGGCGTGCGGGGTAAGAACTTCGCTGACCAGCGACTTGAATTCTTCCATCATCTGATCGGTGACTTCGCCACCTTTTTCCTTGGCCAGCGATTTCTGTAGTGAGCCGCGCTGGTCCATCGCGGCGGCGGCGATAATGCCGCGTTCGTTGGAGACTTTTTTGAGACCGGCTAATTTGCCAGGGGTGAGCTTCATGAGATTCCTCCTCCGGAGTGCGAATAGAAGATGAGTGCTTGAGAAATACCGATCATTGTAAATCATGGACCAAGACAAATTTCTGCGCCGGGACGGGCTGGCAAAAGAAAGCAGCCGGAAATGGGAATCAGTGGGCATGCGAGGTGACGGCAGTCACTGCAAACATTTGCCGCCGGGAAGATACTCCGGGACGTAGTCACCTGCCACCACGACAGGCTTGGAGGTGACGCCATGCTGCTGTTCCACTTCATGCTCCTGATCGCGATTGGAGCACTCTTCCTGGTTGTTCTTGGCGCGTTCAAAGAGTTTCACGACCTGTGGGCGTCTTTGCACCAGCAGCCGATTGCGCGACATTCACATTTCGCGAGGCCGAGAGCGAAATAAATCTCGCCAAGGCGAGGCGCGGATTGCGAGGCCAAACTGCATTAGGGTTGCAATGAGGGTGATTTCGACCAGGAGGAGGAATCCCGCGTTTTCGGGGGTGGTATAGTGGTATGACCGCGTTACGCCTTTTCCGTTTTTCTTGCAAAAGCGGTTTAATCGAGGTTCGACCCTTTCAAACAGCGTTCAACCCCCTGCTCGCGGGCGAACGAAAACTCGTACTTGTGAAGAAGAAGAGGAACTGCCATTTATGCCAATCGCGACTATTAACCCGGCTACCGGGGAAGTAATCAAAGAATTTAAGCCGCTATCCGATGCAGAGATTGAGAAGAAGCTCCAGCTGGCGGTGAGCGTGTTTAAGTCAGAACATCAGACCTCGTTTGCCGAACGCGGCAAACGCATGCTGAAGGCGGCGGAGATCCTGGAGCGCGACAAGGACAAGTTCGCGCATCTGATGACCCTTGAGATGGGCAAGACCTACAAGTCGGCTGTGGCCGAGGCGGTGAAGTGCACCACCGCATGCCGCTACTACGCGGAAAAGACCGAGCAGTTCATGGCAGATGAAGTGGTTGAGACCGGAGCGAAGAAGAGTTTTATTCGTTATCTGCCGATCGGGCCGATTCTGGCGGTAATGCCATGGAATTTTCCCTTCTGGCAGGTGATCCGTTTTGCCGCGCCGGCGCTGATGGCGGGTAACGTCGGATTGCTGAAGCACGCTTCGAATGTGCCGCAGTGCGCGCTGGCGATCGAGAGCATCTTTCTGGAGGCGGGATTTCCCGAGGGCGCATTTCAGACGCTGCTGATTGGCTCGGCGCAGGTGGATGCGCTGCTGAATGATCCGCGAATTATGGCGGCAACGCTGACCGGAAGCGAGCAGGCGGGCATTCAAGTCGGAGTCGGAGCGGCCCGACGGATCAAGAAAGTGGTGCTGGAATTGGGCGGCAGCGATCCCTTCATCGTAATGCCTTCGGCCGATCTGGAGGCTGCGGTTTCCACCGCGGTGCAGGCCCGCGTCCAGAACAACGGGCAATCATGCATCGCCGCCAAGCGCTTCATTGTGGCGGATGCGATTGCGGAGGAGTTCGAACGCAAGTTCGTGGCAAAGATGCAAAACCTGAAGGTGGGCGATCCCTTCGATGAGAAGACCGACGTGGGACCGCTGTCGACTCCCGATGCGGTGAAAGATCTCGATGCCGACGTGCAGAAAAGTGTGCAAGCGGGGGCGAAGCTGCTCACTGGGGGATATCCGCTGCAGCGCAAGGGAAATTATTATGCGCCCACGGTGCTGACCAACGTGCCGAAAGGATCGCCGGCGTACGCGGAAGAATTCTTCGGGCCCGTGGCCTCCATTTTCCGCGTGAAAGATCAGGACGAGGCGATCCGTCTGGCCAACAACGTCCGCTTCGGATTAGGCGCCAGCGCCTGGACCAACGATGATAAAGAACGCGAGCGCTTTATCAATGAACTGGAAGCCGGCATGGTTTTCATCAACAAGATGGTGGCGTCTGATCCGCGCATCCCGTTTGGAGGCGTTAAGGCGTCCGGGCATGGGCGGGAACTGGGGGCCGTGGGCATCCGCGAGTTCTTGAATGCCAAGACCGTCTGGATCGCGTGACAAGTGCGCGGGCGAGACGCCCCCTCGACAGCCGGCGGGACGCCGGCGCTACGAAACCGGGGCGCATCTGCCCCCCAGCATTTCGCAGGGTTCTACTTCTAACGTCGCCTACGGTAGGAATAAGAAGGCCAGACTCACCGTCACGAAGGCTGTATGTCCAGCGGCAGGGCACTTTCTGCCGCTTCCTCTACCAGCAGCTCGCGCCAAGGGCAAACATCGGGGTCCATGCGGTGGACGGCCACCTGCATTTTATCTCCAGTCTCGTCGTAGCGAACCCAGACCACGCGGAAGCGCGCCTTTCGCGATCCGTAAAGGATTCCCACCACATCTCCGGAGCGGAGTTCGGCATCCAGGCCGGAGAGCAACGCGCCGCCCAAGCTGATGTCGCGGGCATGAGCCTCCTGAACAAAACGTTCTCCCTGTGTATCGACCCCCCAGACCATAAGAACGAGGTCCACATTGCTGCGTGCTTCCCGGCGACGGTCAAAGCTGCGAAGAATTCCCATGGCAGTTTCCTCACACTAGCGCCGGGAAGCAGGGTCGTAAAGGTTACCGCGACCGATTTTCGGGACGAAAGACGAGCCGGATGTTCGGGATCGGAACCAGCCCGAAATGGGAATGGTGGTCTCATTTAGATTCTTCGCCAGATCAGCAGAAAACTGGACCAACCCTCAGACCATTCCCGCTTGACCCCGTCTAAGCAGCCAGTGTCTGTCCGGAGGAGGATCAAACACATGAAGCGAATGTTTCTGTCTTTGCTGCTGACGTTGGGATTGAGCGCGCTGGCTTTCGGCGCACCCCATGCCGACGGTGCTGACCACACCGCTCCGAGCTATGACATGAAGGGCCAGTCCCTGGTGGATCTGGATGCCCTGCAGAAGAAGTTTGTGGATTTGGCCAATGCTGTTCCCGCGGACAAGCTAACGTGGCGTCCCTCGGCCGATGCGCGCTCGTTTGCCGAAGTATTTCTGCACGTGGCGGGTGAACGCTACGGAATCCTGTCGCTGATGGGTGCGGAGAAGCCGGCGGGATTCGATCGCAAAACCTTTGAAAAATCTACGACAGATCGCGCGCAGATCGTAGCGGAACTCAACAAGTCGTATGACTTCGCCAGGAAAACGATCGACGGCATGAGCAACGCCGAGTTTGCCAAGCTGCTGCCGAAACTGGGTCCGCAGGCCAATGCCGGAGATGTGGTGTACATTTTGGTGGCCGACGCGCACGAGCATCTCGGCCAGGCCGTGGCTTATGCGCGGGAAAACGGGATTGTTCCGCCATGGACTGCCGAGGCGCAGAAGAAAGCGGAGCAGAAGTCGGACCTCAAAGTCGAGCGTTGCGAAGGGCGCTGGCTTAGCTAGTGTGGAGCGGGCACTCTTGCCCGCTGGTTTTGTGGTGCTGCAGGCCAGCGGGCAGGAGTGCCCGCTCCACACATGCCGGGGGCGGCTGTCCCCACATTTTACGACCGGAGCGTCAGTGCGCTCAGCACCGCCTGTTGCTTGGTGATCAACGCTTGCACGCCTTGGCGCGCGTAGGCGATCATCTTTGCCAGTTGCGCGTCGTCAAAGACCTGGTGCTCGGCGGTGGCCTGCAGTTCCACCATTTTGCCGCCGGCGGTCATCACGAAGTTCATATCCACGTCGGCGCGCGAGTCTTCTTCGTAGCAGAGGTCGAGCAGGACTTCTCCGTCAACAATCCCTACACTCACCGCCGCAACGAAATCTTTGAGCGGAACCGAGGGCAAGGTTCCGGCTTCCACCAGCTTTCCGAGGGCGAGTCCAAGGGCCACGAATGCGCCGGTAATCGAGGCGGTGCGCGTGCCGCCGTCGGCCTGAATGACGTCGCAATCGATCCAGATCGTGCGCTCGCCCAGCTTCGTCAGATCAGTCACCGCTCGCAGTGAGCGCCCGATGAGCCTTTGAATTTCGTGGGTGCGGCCGCTCTGGCGTCCCTTGGAAACTTCCCGCGGCGTGCGCGTCAGGGTCGAGCGCGGCAGCATGCTGTATTCGCTGGAGATCCATCCCTTGCCGGTGTTGCGCATGAACGACGGCACCGCCTCTTCGATGGACGCGGTGCAGATCACGCGAGTGTTGCCAACCTCGATCAGAACCGAGCCTTCGGCGGTGGTAATGAATTCGGGCGTCATCTTCACGGGCCGAAGCTGGTCCGGGGCGCGGCTGTCGGAGCGATAGAACATAAGCCTGATTGTAAAGCATTGAGAGAGAAGCGAATCCAGTTGTTGACGATTAGGTATATCTAAAGATATATTACACGTAATATTTAAAGAAACGAAAAGGAGTTCGATATGTACGGAAGATGTGGAAGTTGGTGGCGTGGTGGGATGGGATCGGCCTTCATTGGTGGTGGATTCCCGTGGGGACGCAGTGGGCGCTGGGGACGCTTCTTCGGTCCGGGAGAAATCCGGCTGGCCTTGCTCTCCATGCTCGAAAGCGGTCCCAAGCATGGTTACGAGCTGATGAAGGAGCTGGAGACGAAATCCGGCGGAATTTACAAGGCCAGCGCAGGTGCGATCTACCCGGCGCTACAGCAGTTGGAGGACGAAGGGATGGTCACGTCCGATGCCGCAGCCGGGAAGCGAGCATACACTCTAACCGACTCGGGCAAAGCGGAATTGCAGCGCGAGGCCGAGACGGTGAAACGAATTTGGCAGCGCGCCGAGCAGGCCGGCGACTGGGCTCCGTGGATGGGGATGGAAGGCGCGGAGGTGATGCGTCCGGCAGCCGATCTGATGAAGACGGCGCTCAAGGCGGCGACACGCGGCACGCACGATGCGGCGAAGATCGCCAAGATCCGCGAGATTCTGGAGCGTACCAAGCGCGAGATCGAAAGCCTGGACAAATCGTAGCAATCGAATCCTAACAATCCGGAAGTTTCGAGAGCTGTGCCTCCCGATGGGTGCGAGAGCAAGATGCTCTCGCGACGGCCGGCGAAACGCCGGCGCTACTTCTTCCATGGCCGGGAAGGCGCGGCAACGGCGGGTTCGCCAGCGAATCTTACTTCCAACCTGTGACCTTCTAACCTGTGAACTGATTGGCGATCGCCAGGATCCTAAGGCGACTGCAGTTCGGTGGCGAGCTGGTTCACGTTAGTTACGTCGTAGAAGTCGGTGAGATCGGCGTGCCCGGCGAGAGTGTCGCGCGGTTTTCCGTCGACGAGAATTTTGACCTTGAGAAGGCCGGGAGTGTTGGCGGAAATTGTGTGAATCAGCGAAGCGACCGTTAGTTCCTCGACGAGAACGCCAGAGCGGTGGGAATCGGCGAAGGCGCCATTCACATCAATGACCGCGACTCCGGGATCCACCAGAAAAACGCTGCGGATTTCGGAGCCCGCGCCCAACACGTGAGGCGACGACTTATCGAGATACAACGAAAGTAGGGCGCGCAGCAATTCTTCGGCGCGCTGCTGGCGTCCGGAGGGCATGGGAATCTGCGCCGTTTCGGGGCGGAGCGTGCCATCTTCATCGTGAGCCACAAACAGAACGACGCGTTCCATCGGCCCGGTCGGCGGAGGCGCGAGCGGACGCGTGTCGACCCTCGTAAGCGGAGTCGAGGCAGCCGATTTGCGCACGTGCCACGCATAGACACTGAGGCCGAGCGCTGCCACGAGAAGGACAGACATGGCGATGAGAAGGTGCCGCGGGATCATGGGGTAGACCTCATGGCGCTCCTCATGGTGCTCCCCCAAGCTGGTCTCGGGTTGCGGCGATGGCGGTCGCAACCGCGCTCATCACCAGCTGTTGATAGTCGGGAGCGGTGAGTTGTGCAACGTCCGCTCCCTGGGGCGCGACTTCTACGGCAATCGCGGGTCCAGTGATGTTATTGAGCGGCCGCAGGGGCGCAGCCAGGTCGCGCACCGGAATCTGCCTGCGCTGCAATTCACTGGCGACAGCGACGGCGGCCGTTTGGCTGAGAGACAGGGATGGTCGCTGCGCGGTGGTCCAGGAACGAAACGGGCCATGATCGTCCTCTCCATAAGGCAGCAGCGCGGTGTAGACGCGCACGCCATGCCCGAGGGATGCCGCGTGCAGCCCGATGTAGATGGCCGCATGATCGGCATTGGCGAAAATCGCGCGCTGATCGACCGAAAGGTTCGCGTCGGAGTCGCGCAGAACCAACGTGCTGATGCCGCGGCTTTCGAGTTCCTGGCGCAGGCTGTGGGCCAGAGCTACAGTGACATCTTTTTCCAGGAGGGTGGGGCTGAGCGTCTCTCCGTGATCGTCACCCCCGTGGCTGGCATCGACCACGGCGAAATAGCGGCGGGACGCCGGGGCGGTAGGAGTCGTCGCGGCCGTCGTCGAGGGCGCGGCTGGGGCTTGCGGAGTTGGGGAAGGTGCCGGACCGGACAAGGGCGGGTTTTGCGCCGCTGTGCCGGAGGCGCTAATAGTGATCGTTCGACCATCGTTTCCGAAGGTTGCCATCACCGGGACGGTGGCGTTTACCGTGAGCACTGCGCAGCCATTATTTTCGCTGTAATTGGCGGAGGGTATGGCCTTGTTGCCGAAAGTGAGCGTGGGCGAGGCGGGCGCGACCACCGGCTCGCGCGAGAATGTCATGCGCAGCGCGCCGGGCTCGGTGGCCACACTGGGATTTACCGGCGCGGAAAAATGAAGGACGAGACGCGGTGGATTGTCGCTGGAAAGCGAAGCCGTGAAATGGGTCGCCACACTGCCGATGAAAAGCCGGTCGGATGCTTCATGCAAAGTGACTGGGCCACCCAAAAAGCGCGGCAGCAGTGACGCCAAGGACGAGACGGGAACCAGCCCGCGCCGGTTATCCAGTAGAAATCTGCCGCCGAGATCGGCCTCGCGATCCTGCACGCGCGCGCGCGTCTTGCCGATCTGAAAATCGCCTTCCACCCGGCTGTTGTAGCGCAGACGCCAGCGGGAACCTTCTGTCTTGGCGCTGACATTTCCCAAAGGTTCGAGCAGTTCGAGCAGCCCAACATAGTCGCGGCCCTCGCGCTGCACCAGCGGCAGAGAATAATTAGCGGCAACGGAGTACACGGAGAGATGCTTTTCGGGCGCGGCTCCGGACAACAAAATTGCACTGAGCAGAATGGCGCTGATGAGCCCGGGCGCCGGCCCGAAAGGGCGCTTCGCCCGCTGAGATCTCCGCCATCGTCGCCTAATCCAAGGCATAGGCCGTCAGTCCGCTCAGCAGCTTAGGGTAAAAGTCGGTGGACTTCTGCGGCATGACTTCGCCGGCAAAGGCAACATCTCGCACCGCCTGGACCGGGCACGGATTCATGAGAAAGGCAATGTTGGCCTCGTGGTTGCGAACCTGGCTGATTGCCTCGGCGGCATCGCGCAGATAAGACAGGTTCTGCTGGTTGCGGATGGATTCTTCCGAGAGTTTCAACACTCCTTCCAGCAGGTTTTTGTGCAGTTGCACAACGTCGAGCGATTGCTGACGATCCGAAAGCCCGCTAAGAAACTTCGAAGCGGCTGGTTTGGGCGAGTGCAGAAGGAAAGCCCGGTCGGCCGTTATCGCCAGAAAGGCGGTTCCAGAGCGACCCTGGTTGCGCAAGATTTCCGTGGCTTTCTCCGCGGCGATCGCGGGATCTACATCTTCAATCGCAAAAAATTCCCTGGCGGCGTTCTGAAATCCTTCGGTCGAGAAGGAATTCAGCGAGTGCACAACGCGATGCGTCGGCAGCACAAGCAGACCGGGATCGTTCATGTTGACGAAGGTCATCATCACGAACTCGTAAGGAGCGTCGGGGTTCGAGTCTTTCGCTGCCGCCCGGCATTCGTTGCGGAAATTAAGGGCAGTCTCGTAGCGGTGATGGCCGTCGGCGATCACCAGTTTCTGCTCACGCATCTTCTCCTGAACGGATGCAATCGTGCGAGCGTCCGTGATCTGCCATACCCGATGAGCGACGCCATATTCGTCGGCCACATCGATTGCCGGTTTCTGCGATGTTGTAAGCAGGAAATCGATCTCTCCCGAATCTTCGTATAACAGGAACAATTGCTCGTAGTGGGTGCGCGTGGCCCGCAGCAGGTCCAGGCGATCCGCTTTGGGCTTGGCCAGCGTCTGCTCGTGACGGAAGACCACCTTTGCCGAATAATCCTCGACCCTCCCGAGGGCGATGAATCCCCGCCGCTCAAAAGTTGCTCCCGAAGGCATTGTGAACGTCTGGGAATAGGAGTAAATGGAAGGTTCAGAATCCTTTTGCAAAATCCCATCTCCCCGCCACTTCCGCCCATACTCCGCGGCCCGCGAGTATACATTCTCTGCAGTATTGTCCGCGGCCTCCCGGCGGCCGAGAATAATTCTGACAAGGTTGTAGGGGCTGGCTGCGTAGTACGTCTCCTGCATGGCAGGAGTGATCTTGTCATAGGGTTGAGTGACAACCTGCGACGCGGAAACTCGCTGCAGGTTATAGCGAAGAGCGGGGAACGGACGTATGTCAGCCATAGGAAACCTTTGATTGTAACAAGTTAGCGGCAGCGCCCGGGAATCGCCGTCTGATCGGCCTTTTCCGGCAGTAAAGTCGCGGCGCGGCGGCGGAGTTTCGTCTCCGATTTTTGACAAAAAACTCTGCGCTGTATAGCGGAAGCTGTGCTAACATCCGCCGCATCGAGGTCTATTTATGGCCCGCCTGGTAGAACGGCGCTGGTCATCTCGCCCGAAGGCCCTAGTCCGAAGTGGCGCTCCGGTTCTCCCCTGGGATCCGATTCAGTCTTTGCTGCGAAAAAAATCGGCGCTGCGAAAAAAATCGTCCTCTTCTTCCTGGCGACGGTATCAATGGACTTTTTTGGCGCTCACGGTGCTGGCTTGCCTCGGGTTGCCCGGGTTTGCGCAAACCGACGTCAATGATGTCCATGTGCAGCCGCGCGAGATCGAAAAACCAAAAGACGCTCCCGCCGCTCCGAAAGAGAACTTGGTCAACTCCACGACTAACGGCCTGAGTGCGCACATTCGGCCCCTCAAGGTGGATGTAGATCTGGTTCTGGTTCCAGTCACAATCACCGACCCGATGAATCGCCTGGTGACCGGGCTGGACAAGGAAAATTTCCAGCTCTTTGAAGGCAATTTCCCGCAAGAGATCCGGACTTTTTCCAGCGAGGATGCGCCGGTCTCGCTGGGCGTGATTTTCGATTCCAGCGGCAGCATGACCAGCAAGATGGACCGGGCTAAGGACGCGGTGATCGAGTTCTTCAAGACGGCGAACCCGCAAGATGAATTTTTCATGATCACCTTCAACGACGAACCGGAAGAGGTGACCGACTTCACCAATTCGGTGGACGAAATCCAGAACAAACTGGTGTTCGCCGTGCCCCGGCGCCGGACGGCCCTGCTCGATGCCATTTATATGGGCATCAGCAAAATGAGGCAGGCGAAGTATCCGAAAAAAGCGCTGCTCATCATTTCCGACGGCGGCGATAATCACAGTCGCTACACCGAAAATGAGATCCGGGCGCTGGTGAAGGAAGCCGACGTGATGATCTACGCGATCGGCATTTACGACCGCTATGCTTCGGCGATCGAGGAGCGGTTGGGCCCGCAGTTGCTGAGCGACATCACCGAGCTGACGGGAGGCCGTGCCTTCACCATTGATAATCCCAACGACCTGGGCGACGTAGCGACCAAGATTGGCGTGGAATTGCGCAATCAATACGTTTTGGGCTACCGTCCGACCAAAATCGTCCGCGACGGCAAATGGCGTAAGATAAAAGTGAAGTTGCTGCCACCGAAAGGATTACCTCCTCTAAAGGTGTATGCCAGGACGGGATATTACGCGCCTGCGGAATAAGGCCGCGAGGGTTCTGCTGGTTCTCACGTTTCTGATTGGGGGCGGGGTGTGCGTGCTGGTCCCGGCCTGGTCGCAGGCAGCCTCGGGTCAGAATCCGTCGACACCTGGGGCAAATCCGCCTGCAGCAGGCAATTCGTCTGCTCCCGAAGCTCAGGACAATCAGGATAGGAGTCTCAACGATCAGGGCGTCTTCGTCTTTAAGAAAGATGTCGACGAAGTGATGCTGCACGCCTCGGTGATCGACGACCATCAACACATCGTCACGAATCTCGACCGCAGTGCCTTTAGCGTTTTTGAGGATGGCAAGCCGCAGCAGATCATCTCGTTCCATCACGTAGATATTCCGGTCGCGATGGGCATCGTTATCGACAATTCCGGATCGATGCGCGAGAAGCGCGCCAAGGTCAACCAGGCAGCTCTGAACTTAGTCCGCTCCAGCAATCCCAAGGATGAAGTCTTTATCGTCAACTTTAATGACGAGCAGTATCTTGACCAGGATTTCACCAACAATCTGCTGAAGCTGAAAGAAGCGCTAGAGAAGATCGATGCGCGGGGCGGCACGGCGCTCTACGATGCTGTCGTGGCCTCCGCCGACCACCTCAAGCAGGCTGCTCGCCTGGAGAAGAAGGTGTTGTTTGTGGTGACCGACGGCGAGGACAACGCCAGCAGCGAGACGCTGGAGCAGGCGGTGAAGCAACTGCAGCAGGAGAATGGCCCATCGGTCTATGCCATCGGAATCCTGGGAGATGAGGAGCATCCCAAGCGAGCCAAGAGGGCCTTGCAGATCATCGCCGATCGCACGGGCGGGATCGCCTTCTTCCCCAAGACGCTCGATGAAGTGGATGCCATCAGCAAAACCATCGCCAACGACATTCGCAATCAATACGCGATCGGCTACAAGCCTACGACTCCGAAGGGCGAAGGTGGATTCCGCCAGGTCCACGTTGAAGCCAAGGCCAAAGGGCATGGCAAATTGGTGGTGCGAACCAAGAGCGGGTATTATGCCGGCGCACAATCAGGCGCGGCTGGCGGCAATTAAGGCCTCAGGCAGCCACCGGATTTCACTGGATGTTGTTAGCAAGTTAAAACGTCCGCTTTTCGTAGCAAGTGTAATGTCCGGTTTTGGTTAATCTCCCGCCGCCGCCGAGGCGGTGGGAAAGTGGGAATCCCGCGCACTTTGCGGGATTTCCAAGCGGGGTGGGAAAGTCGGCTTTTGGACTTTTCCACCCCGCGTCTTTTCCACGGCCTTGCCGGCCGCCAGTTTTGGGTTGAGGATCGGACTGCCGCGCTCGTCGTAGCGACCGAAGGCGTGCGGCCCATAGCTGAGGCTCAAGGTTCCATCCAGGTGTTGGTGCACGATCACGGTGCATCCCGCCAGCGTGCCCCGCCAACGCACCGGTTCGATCTGCAACGTTAGGTTCTGAAAGCTGACCGTGTTGTCCCGGTTCACCGTGCGCTCGAATTGCAACGAAAAAATGCGCTCCAAATCCTTTGCTCGGCAGGGCATAAAGGCGCTCCCCGGTTGCGCGCTGGCGACTTGGAAGCGGCGATTGAACTCTCCGATGTAATGCTCGCGCAGAAAGGCATTCGCCGCCTCCACCGTCCCGATCCCATGCAGCCGCAGTTCCTGCGGCAACCGGCCCTGCCAGGTGCCAAAGCTGCGTTCGCTCCGTCCCCGCGCCTGCGGTGAGTAGGCGGGAATCATCCGCACTCCCAACTCGCGCATGGCACGCCCCACCTGCGTGAGGCGGTGCCGATCCACCGCTTCTCCCGCCTTCGGCGTCAGCCAGAAATGGCTGCCGCGATCGCTGTACAAGGCGCAGAACACACCCTTGTGCTCGACCACTTCTTTCAGCCCCGCCAGCACCGTCGCTGTCGCTTCTTCTTCCACCAACTGCGCGTAGTAGATCTCGCTGTTGGCATCGTCCAGGATGACCAGCAAGTCGTGCCAGCGTTCATCCTGAAACCAGCGATGCTCGCTGCCGTCGATGTGCAGCAGCATCCCGGGCAACGGACGTCGCGGACGCAACTTGCGATGCACCCCGCGCTTGCGCCCCTTGGCCACCATCCCCGCTCCTTGCAGCAGCCCTTTCACCCAGCTGTAGCTGATCTCGACCTGATACTCTGCCTGCAACTTCTCGTGAAAGTGCCGCACGTTCAGATCGAAATACTTCTCCCGATACAGCCCCAACACTTTCTCCACCACCGCCAGCGGTACTTTCTTGGGCGACGGTTTCCCCCGCCGCCGGTCAAACAACCCCCGGAAACCGAACTCTTCATACCGTTCATGCCAGCGCCGCATCTGTCGGTCGCTGATCCCTATGATCTCGGCCGCTTGCCACCACGTGATCTTCTTCGCCATCGCCCGCAAAATCACTTCCTGTACCTTCATCGCTCGCTCCACTGCGGCCTGCTTGTAAGACACCATGCCTTCCATGGTCTCCTACCCTCGCCGCCTGCAAAGCGGACACATCACTTGCTATCTCAACCGGACATATCATGTGCTAACGACACACCGGATTTCACTGGATTGACGATTCCCATCTTGCCCCGTACCCTGTAACGTGCATTCGAAAATTTCAGAAATGTCCCGCCTGCGCGTAGCCGACGACATCACCCAACTAGTTGGTCAAACTCCCCTGTTGCAGTTGAAACGGATGGTCCCGGCGGGATCGGCGGACGTCTTTGCCAAACTGGAATATCTGAATCCCGGCGGCAGCGTGAAGGATCGGGCGGCGGTCGGCATCATCCGGCAGGCGGAGCGCGATGGGAAGCTTTCTCCCGGCGGAACGATCGTGGAAGCGACGGCCGGAAACACGGGCATTGGCCTGGCGCTGATCGGCGTGAACCGTGGCTACAAGGTCCGATTATTTGTGCCAGAGAATTTTTCTCAGGAAAAAGTGATTATCATGCGGGCCCTGGGCGCCGAGGTCGTCCGCACTCCCGACGCGGAGGGTATGCAAGGCGCCATCGACCGCGCGAAAGCGCTGGTGGCCAGTGATCCGGCAGCATTCATGGCCGGCCAGTTCGAGAACCAGGCTAATCCTGACTACCACTATGCGACCACAGCCGAAGAAATCTTCGAGCAGATGGAGGGCAGAGTCGAAGCCGTTGTGCTGGGCTGCGGGACATGCGGAACGTTTTCGGGAGTGGCACGTTTCTTAAAAGAGAAAGTACCTGGGATTTTGGCTTTCGCGGTCGAGACTCAGGGATCGGTGCTGGGCGGTGGGCAACCGGGGCCGCACAAAGTCGAAGGGATTGGGGCGAGTTTTATTCCGCAGACGTTTGAGCGCGCTGTCTGCGATGAAGTGATCGCGGTCAACGATGATGATGCCTTTGCCACCGTGAAAGAGTTGGCTGCGCGGGAAGGCGTGCTGGCCGGTTCCAGCGGAGGGGCCGCGGTGTTTGCGTCGCTCGAGGTCGCGAAAAGATTGGGCTCGCGAAGGCGCGTCGTCACGATCATCCCCGATTCGGCCGAGCGGTATCTATCGAAGAAGATTTTCGAAGGCGGCATTTAGGGGCTCGGACTCGCAGTTTCAATTTCCATGAAGAAGACAAAAGAGCTGGGTTTCGCTACGCGAGCAATTCATGCGGGTCAGGAGCCCGATCCGTTAACCGGAGCGGTGACGGTTCCAATCTATGCGACCTCAACCTATGTGCAGCAGGGAATTGGCGAGCATAAGGGATACGAGTATTCCCGCGTCTCCAATCCCACCCGCACGCGGCTGGAAGAAAATCTGGCGGCTCTCGAAGGTGGAGTGGCGGCGCGGGTTTTTGGCAGCGGCATGGCTGCGATCCACGCGGTCGTTAGCATGCTTAAATCCGGCGATCACGTAGTATGCGGTAACGATCTTTACGGCGGGACACCGCGCCTGTTCAACCAGGTCATGTCCGATTTCGGCCTGGAATTCTCTTACGTGGATACTGCTGACGCGGAGAATGTGCAACACGCCATTCGCAAAAACACCCGCATGGTGTACGTGGAGACGCCGACGAATCCGCTGATGCGTTTGAGCGATCTGGCCGCGATCAGCGCGATTTGCCGCCGTAAGAAGGTCGTTCTGGTAGTGGACAACACGTTCATGTCTCCGTACTTTCAGCAGCCCATCGCGTTGGGTGCAGACCTGGTAGTGCATTCGACCACCAAATTTCTCAACGGTCACAGCGACGGCCTGGGTGGAGTCGTGGTCTGCGCCAGGCAGGAGCATGCCGACCGGTTGGCGTTCTTGCAGAAGGCCGTGGGCGCCATTTTGTCGCCATTTGAATGCTGGCTGGTGCTGCGAGGAGTGAAGACACTGGCCGCGCGCATGGAAATTCATGATCGCAGCGGCCGCATTGTCGCTGACTTCCTTTCGAAGCATGCGAAAGTGAAAGCTGTTTTTTATCCGGGGCTCGTCACCCATGCGCAGCACTCGCTGGCAAAACGCCAGATGAGCGGCTTTGGCTCGATGATTACCTTCGAAACCGGATCGCTGAAAAATGCCAACAAGATGCTCAAGAAGTTGCGCGTCTGTTCGCTGGGTGAATCGCTGGGTGGAGTGGAGACGCTCATTTCCCATCCTGCGACCATGACGCATGCCGCGCTTGGTGAGAAGGGGAGAAAAGCGATCGGCATTACGGATGGCCTGGTACGCATATCCGTTGGCATCGAAGATGTGGACGACATTCTCGACGATCTGGGTCAGGCGCTCAACGCGATTTAGCGATCTAAGAATGATTGTATCCGTGGAGATCCGTGCGAATCCGTGGCTGACCCTTTGTGAGTGACCGATCCCAATCTGATGCACGCGAATGGAACTCCACCGTCTACCATCGCCTTTCCACACCGCAAGTCAGTTGGGGAAAGAAGGTTCTGTCGCGCCTGCACCTGCGTGGCGATGAACACATCCTCGACGCTGGCTGTGGAACTGGACGGCTCACCGGCGAGTTGCTCGAAGCTCTGACGAAGGGCTACGTCGTCGGCATCGATCTTTCCCAGAATATGCTTCAGACCGCACGCGAACATCTGGCGCCGCAGTTTGGGAATCGCCTTAGTCTGGTAGTCTGCGATTTTCTGCACCTGCCCTTCGAACACACGTTCGATGGGATCGTCAGCACCGCCGCTTTCCACTGGGTGCTCGATCACGACCAGCTGTTTGCGAACCTTCACAATGCGCTGCTTTCGGGAGGATGGCTGGAGGCACAATGCGGCGGCGGACCGAATCTGGCGCGTCTTCGAGCGCGAGCCGACGCGCTGGCGGCGACGCCGCAGTTTGCCGCGTACTTCGCCGGCTTTCGCGAGCCCTGGCTCTTTGAGGATGCGGAAGCTGCAGCATCAACGCTCAAACGAACAGGATTTGTTGAAGTGGAAACGTCTCTCGAATCCGCGCCGACGCTGCTGGAGGACGCCGATCAATATGGCGAATTCGTTCCCAACATCATTTTTCGGCGCCATCTGGAAGCCTTGCCAACGGAAGAGCTACGTGCGGAGTTTATCGAGAAGTTGACGGAACAGGCTGCCGCCGACGATCCGCCATTTCTTCTGGATTATTGGAGGCTGAATTTGCGCGGCCGCGCCGCTTGAAGAATCTACTCCACCGATTGCTCGATCCACTGCAGGTAGTCGGGACTGCCATCCTCGACCGCAAGGGCAATACACTCCGGTAGTTCGTACGAGTGCAATTCACGAATGGCATCGCGAACGCCGGCGAATTTTTCGGCAGTCGTCTTAATCAACAATAGCCACTCGTGGTTGGATTCTATTTTGCCCTGCCAGCGATAAATGGATTCGACCTGCGGGATGAGGTTCACGCAGGCTGCCAGCCGGTGCTCAACCAAATAGTTGGCAATCTTGCGGGCCTCTTCTTTAGATCCGGCGGTAGACAGGACGACGCGCTTGGAGGTCATATAAAATCAGCGGTTCACTCCGGCTGATTAGACTAGAGATTAGCATTTCGCGAGCGGGCAGGAGAGGTCGAACATGCCAACCCAGATCAAATTTGCCACATCCGGATGGCGCGCCGTGATGGCGGAGGAATTCACCTTCGCCAACGTGCAACGCGCGGTGGGCGGAATCGCGCGATACGTAGCTTCGCAGAAGCCGCAGGGTGCGCGCGTAATTGTCGGGCGGGATGCGCGATTCCTGGGCGAAACTTTTTGCGCGATGGCGGCGGAAATCCTGGCAGCGCACGGAATCACGCCACTAGTCGTGGAGGAAGCCGCTCCAGCTCCGGCATTCGCCTATGCTGTGGTGCACGACAATGCGGATGGGGTCATCAACTTCACCGCATCGCATAATCCTCCGGAATACAACGGGATCAAATTTTCCACTCCGGATGGTTGTCCCGCGCTGCCCGAGGTGACAAAGCAGATCGAGGCGGAAATCGTTGCGGGCGATAGTGCTTCTTCCGTTGATACCGCAAGCGGTAAGCGCATCGCAGTCGAATCACTCGATCCCAAGCCGGCATATCTGAAGCGCCTGGCGGAGACCATCGATCTCGAGGTGATTCGCAAGGCCGGGCTGCGGGTCGCATGCGATCCGATGTGGGGAGCCGCGCGTGGGTACTGCGACGAGTTGCTGCGGGGCGCGGGAGTGCAGGTCGCGACCGTGCATGATTACCGCGATGTCCTTTTTGGCGGTCACGCTCCGGAACCCGACGATCATCTGCTGGAAGATTTGCGCAAGAAGATGCGCGAAAGCGCAGCGCAGATTGGCATTGCCACCGACGGCGACGCGGATCGGTTTGGAATTGTCGATGCCGATGGAACTTTCTTGCAGCCGAACTACGTGATCGCGCTACTCTTTGATTATCTGGTCGAGAGCCGCGGTTGGAAGAATGGCGTTGCCAAGTCGGTGGCCACTACGAACCTCATCAATGCGCTGGCGGAGAAGCATGGCGTTGAGCTGCACGAAACTCCGGTGGGCTTCAAATACATTGGCGAACTCATCATGCAGGATAAGATTGCGATCGGCGGGGAAGAAAGCGCGGGGCTTTCCATTCGCCATCATGTTCCGGAAAAAGATGGCCTGCTGGCCGGGTTGCTCTGCTGCGAGGCGGTGGCACGAAGAGGGAAATCGCTGGGCGAACAATTGAAGACGATCAGTAATCAAGTTGGTTCCTTCTTCCCGCAGCGGGAGAACTTCCGATTGACGCCGGAGGGGAAGGCGAAGTTCACTGAAAAGGTTAAGTCTGATCCTAGCGAATTTTGCGGCCGTGCGGTGAGCCAGGTCGTTCGCACCGACGGATTGAAACTGGTCTTCAGCGACGGCTCGTGGGTCTGCTACCGCTTGTCGGGTACGGAACCGGTGGTGCGCGTTTACACCGAAGCGCGCAGCGAGAAGGGGCTTGAGAAACTGGGCACGGCTGCCAAGAACTGGATTTTTGAGAAAACGTATTGATGAAGAATCTTTCCCGGATTGCCCGATTTCCGCGCCCAGAGAACGGCCTGCGCGCCATGGCCGAACGAGTGCCCCAGGCCGAGGCCATGGCGGCATCGTGGATTGAAATTGCCCGGCCCACGGCGCTCCGCATCTATGGTTTGCGGCGGCGCATCGCAACCATCGCCGTGGCGCTGCTGGCGGCCACACTGTTTGTGCATGTTATGTTTGGCGCGAATGGAATGGTCATCTACAAGCAGAAGCGCGCCGAATATGAAACGCTGCGTAAACAGATCGGCCAGGAACAAAGGGAAAACGATCGCTACACCCAGGAAATCCAAGGCCTGAAGAGCGATCAGACCGCGATCGAAAAAGAGGCGCGGGAGCAATTGGGATATGCCAAGCCGGGCGAGTATGTGTACGTTCCACCCACCCCGACAAAGCCGGCTCCGGTTCCGAATCACACAGCGAAAAAATAGCGGCTGGAGTTTTCCTGGTGTGCAATTTGCTGCACGAAGCATGACATCCTGCTGACAAACTGCCCGCGCCTACGTGGTATAGTTTCTCTGCCTCATTTTCAGAATCGAGCCGGGAGGTGTCCTCCAGGCGATGACATTGCTCCCGGCAGGGTGTAGTTCGTTGCGGCGTGGGGCCGCAATCTGACTTTCAAAAGGAGAACAACCGGCCATGAGAAAGGTTCTAGCGATTTGTCTTGCCGTATGTTTCGTATTCGCTCTGTCGGCGCTGGCATTCGATGACATCGGGAAGAGCGCAACCGTCAAAGGATGGGTGACCGATGACAAATGCGGCGCCAAAGGCGCCAGTGAAAAGGCGGAGGCGTGCACCAAGAAGTGCCTGGCCGCCGGCGCAAAGATGGTTGTGGTGACGGACGGAGACGAGAAAGTGCTGAAGGTCGAAAATCCAGATGCGCTGAAGGGACATGAAGGACATCACGTTGCCGTCACGGGATCGGTGAAGGGCGATTCCATCCACGTGGACAGCGCCAAGATGTTGTAGGCGAGTAGGCAAGTGCAAGGCTTGAAGGGCGGCTTCAGAGCCGCCCTTCGCTTTTGGAATCGGGGAATTCAGTGATTGAGCGATTGGGTGAATGAACCCGCGGTTGTGCCCTCAGCGGACCACGCCTTCGAGCGGTGAACTGGCGGTCGCGTAGAGCTTCTTCGGCATACGGCCGGAGAGATGGGCTTGGCGGCCAGCCAGCACGGCGTGTTTCATGGCTTCGGCCATAAGCACGGGATCCTGAGCATTCGCGATTCCGGTATTCATCAGCACCGCGTCGGCGCCTAGTTCCATGGCGATGGCCGCGTCGGAAGCAGTGCCGACTCCGGCGTCAACGATCAGAGGCACGCCAGTAATCATCTCGCGCAGGATGCGGATGTGGGCGGCATTCTGAATGCCCATGCCGCTGCCAATGGGCGCGCCTAGAGGCATGATCGTGGCTGCGCCGGCATCGATCAGCCGCTTCGCAAATACGATGTCGTCGGAGGTGTAGGGAAGAACCGTGAAGCCCTCTTTCACCAGCACGCGCGTGGCATCAAGCGTGGCCTGCACGTCGGGATAGAGCGTCGCCTGATCTCCGATGACTTCGAGTTTGACCCAATCTGAAAGGCCCACTTCACGGCCGAGACGCGCGGCGCGAATCGCCTCGTCGGCGGTGTAACAGCCGGCAGTGTTGGGGAGCAGGAAATATTTTTTGGCATCGATGTAATCGAGCAGCGATTCCTTGCTGCGATCTAGATTGACGCGGCGCACCGCGACCGTCACCATCTCTGCGCCGCTGGCTTCAAGCGCGCGCGCCGTTTCCTGAAACGATTTGTATTTTCCCGTGCCAACAATCAGCCGCGAGCGGAAAGAACGTCCGGCAATGATCAATGAGTCCGACATGAGGATATTGTAGTGAATTTGCGAGCGTTCGGGCGAACATCCGCGGAGAGGGTGGCGGAATGTTCGGGATTCCTGGGGGTTACCTCGGGAATATTCGAATTCAGCGATGCCGGTTGTATGCTGCCTTGGGGTGGCGTAGACAGGACACGTGTCCGTCCGAGTCTGGCTTGCGGAGGCGGCGAGTGGAATTCAACCAGCACAAGTTTCGGTGTCTCATTCGGAGGATGGCGGTCAGAGGCGCGATGATCCTGATCGCGTCGGCAGCCGTTGCTCAAACCAAGCCGGCAACCGGACGCGATAAGACGGCACCTGGGCCGGATGCGTCTTTGCAGGAGTTGAATCAATATCCCGGACTGCAGCAAGAGTTGGTACAACTGTTGCAGAAGATTCGCGAGGGAGCGCAACTTCCCGCGGACCGTACGCAAAGCCGTCTGCTGCCGCTGTTGCCGGATGCCACGCTCTTCTATGCAGCCCTGCCTAACTATGGCGAGCCCTCTCACCAGGCTTTAAGAATTTTTCAGCAGGAATTGCAGCAAAGTGCGGTTTTGCGGGAGTGGTGGCAACACGGATCCATGGCCGTCACTGGACCGAAATTAGAGGATGCTTTCGAAAAGTTTTATCAGTTGTCGCAATACCTGGGGGACGAGGTGGTCGTCTCGGGCACACATGAGGGCCAGAAAGATTTCGGCTTTCTGTTGATTGCGGAATTACGCAAGCCGGGATTCAAGGAATTCCTTACTGAGGCGGAAAGAGACCTTGGAAGCAAGTCCAGCCCGGCTCTGCGCGTGCTCGACGTCAACGAATTGGCCAGCGCGAAGGAGTCGAGTGCGTCGAAAGGGCTCGTGGTAGTGGTGCGACCGGACTACGTGATGGTCGGGTCCGATCTGGCGATGTTGCGAAGAGTCAATGCGCGGCTGGAGCGGAAGGAAGTCGAATTTGCCTCGACTGCATTCGGGCAGAGCATCGCACAAGCCTACGACGGCGGTCTGTCGGCGGTAGGAGCACTTGACTTACAAAGCGTCCTCGCGCAACTGCCGCGCAGCACCGATCAGAATGAAAAACTTTTGCAGCGTACCGGCTTTTCTGACGTGAAGTATCTGGTGTGGGAACACAAGAGTACCGGAGGGCAGGCGAGCAGCGAGGTGGAATTGAGCTTCACCGGCCCGCGGCGCGGCATCGCAGCGTGGCTGGCGGCTCCGGGACCGCTTGGCAGCCTGGATTTTGTCTCGCCCGACGCGACCATGGCGGGCGCTGTGCTACTCGACAATCCGGCGCACATATTTGACGAGGTTCAGGCACTCTCTACTATTTCGAATCCGCAGGCCTTTGCAGCGGTCACGCAGATGGAGAGGGGATTGAACCTCAGCCTCAGAGACGATTTGATCCAGCGTCTGCAAGGCGAGATTGCATTTGAAATGGACAGTCTCAGCGAAACCAGCCCGGTGTGGAAAGTCATTTTGCGGGTGGATGATCCGCAGCGCACGCAGGCCGTCGTGAGTAAGCTGCTGGCGATGGCCCCGGTCCGTCCGCAGTATTCCGAGGAGGACGGCGTCGGGTACCACACGCTGCAGATTCCCAATGCGCAGAAAACTGTGGAAGTGGCGTACGCCTTTGTGGACGGATATCTCATCGTCGCTTCCAGTCGTGAAAAGATCACCGAGGCAGTGCGCATGCATCGCAATGGTGGATCGTTGGCCAAGTCGGCGCGGTTCACCAACCAACTGCCGCCGGGGAACTTGTCGGAGGTTTCGGCGTTGTTGTACGAGGATCCGGCAGCCATGATGGCTTTGAGCATGCAACGGGTCATGCCAGGATTGGCGGCATCCCTTTCGCAGACGACGGCAGCGACTCCGCCGGCAGTGATCTGCGCGTACGGCGACCCCAGCGCGCTGCGCGAAGTGAGCAAGAGCGGAGGAGCGGATGCCGGGGCAATGATGATTGTTGCGGCCATCGCAATTCCTAACCTGACGCGGGCGCGCATCGCGGCCAACGAATCGAGTGCTGTCGCCACGATGCGAACCGCGAACGTCGCGCAGATTACTTACGCGGCGAGTTTCCCGGAGCACGGGTACGCGCGCGATTTTGTCCGGCTTGGGCCCGACCCCGGCGGTTCCAACGCTTCAACCATCGAACATGCGAATCTCATCGATCCGGCATTAGGGAATTCAAGCTGCACCGCGGGGGCATGGTGCACGAAGTCGGGATTCCGCTTCAGCATCAAAGCGGTCTGCGTGGCACAACAGTGTGGCGAGTACGTGGTAGTGGCTACGCCCGAATCCAGCAGCACGGGAGCGAGAAGTTTCTGCTCAACGTCGGATGCGGTGGTTCGCTTCAGGATGGGAGAGCCGCTGGTGTTGCCTGTCAGTGTGAAGGAATGCAGGTCGTGGCCGGCGCTGCACTAGAAGAAATTGGGGATCCATAGCTTGCGCGCCATCCTTGGCGCGGACCTTTAGACCGCGGGATTCTCGAACCGCTATGGTGCAGCCTCAAGGTACCGGACGAAGAAAGCCCGAGTCTGAATCGCTACCGTTCGCGCCGCTTGTGCAGTTTGAAAGTTGTGGACGTCGTCGACTTTCACGAAAGACACCGGCACTTTCGCCGCTTTGAGCTTGTCATAGAGCTCCTGCGCTTGCGAGATGGGGACATTTGGGTCTTTCGTGCCGTGTACGATCAGGAATGCGGCATTCTTTTTCGAGACGTGAAAAACGGGCGAGGCATCACGCCAGATTTCAGGATCTTTCGAGAATTCGGCTCCGAGGAAATTTGCCAGAAACGCGTCGTCCTCAGTGTTGCGATCGGTGGTGAAATCAGCGGGGCCGCTGACATCAACCACTGCCTGCACCTTGCTGGAATACCTGGCGAGTGCCGGATCAGAGTTATCGCGGGTTTCTTCCATGCCGAGCAGCGCGGCGAGTTGGGCTCCCGCGGAAAAGCCGTAGGCGCCAACGCGCTGGCGGTCGACGTCATACTTATCCGCGTTCGCGCGTACCCAGCGAACCGCACGCTGCGCGTCATCAAGTTGCGCGGGCCAGCGGCTCTCGCTGCCTTGGAAGAGACGGTAGTCCACCGCGAACGCAACAAAACCCAGCCGCGCGAGAAACTCTCCCATGTCGCGCATCGAACTCTTGTCGTAGCTTGTCCACCCGCCACCATGGAAGAGCAGCACTGCTGGACGAGGACCGGCACCACGATCGGGAGATTGGTAAATATCAAGATGCAGATCGGCGCCGTCGCTCCGGGCGTAGACAACATTTTGCTGAATGCTGACTGCCCCCTGCTCAAGAGTCGAAACCGGGGCCTGCGGCCTGATGCCGCTTTGCTGCTGGGCGAGCGCGAGGCCGACAACGCTGCCGAGGAACGCGGTCGTGACCCAATAGGCGGCGGGGCGGTTCATTGCTGAAGTCTACTACTGTGCGATCTGGCCTTTGCATAGTTGACTGCCGAGATCGTGCTCACCAGGCTGGCGGCTCATCGATAAGCGAAAGTTCCTACGGCAGGCTTGCGGCTTCCGCCTGGGCGTAGAGTTCGTCGATTTGCTGGCGGTAGCGCTCTTCGATGACGCGGCGCTTGAGCTTGAGAGTGGGCGTCAAGACGCCGTTCTCGGCGGTGAATTCGTCGGCCACCAGCAGGACGCGCTTCAGTTTCTCGAAGCGGGCCAGATTCTGGTTGATGCCTTCCACGATTTCTTCATACAGACTCTGGACTTTTGGATTTGCGACCAGTTCTTGCCGCGAGGAAAAGGGGAGGTTGTTGGTGCGCGCCCATTGCTCCAGCGCCACGAAATTCGGGGACACGATGACGGCGGCGAATTTGCGCCGGTCGCCCAGGATCGCGGCAATTCCAACCAGGGAACTAAGCTTGAGCGAGTTCTCGATGGGCTGCGGCGCGATGAACTTTCCGCCCGACGTCTCTGATGAGATCTTTCTTGCGGTCGGTGACCGAGAGATATCCATCGGCATCGATGTTGCCGATGTCGCCAGTCTTGAACCAGCCATCCGAGAGCGCGGCCTTGGTCTCTTCCAGGCGGTTCCAGTAGCCTTTGAACACTGACGGGCCGCGCACGAGGATTTCTCCGTCTTCGGCAATCCGCACTTCAAGGTTGGGCAGAGTCTTGCCCACCGTGCCGATGCGGTGATTGATGGGCGTATTTAGTGCGATGACCGGCGACGTTTCCGTGAGCCCGTAGCCTTCGTGAATGCGAATGCCGACCGTGGCGTACCATTCGGCGAGCTCGCGCCCTAAGGGAGCTCCTCCGGAAATGAAGGTTTCCACCTCTCCGCCCATGCCTTCCCGAATCTTCGAGAATACAAGCTTATTGGCAAGCTTCCAGCTGCCGGATGCGGGAATTTTCCCCGCCAGGATTTCCGGCTTGTGTTTGCGCCCGACCGAGAGAGCCCAATCAAAGATGGCGCGCTTGGGGAATCCTTTTGCCTTCTGCTCGGCCTGGGCATAAATCTTTTCGTAGACGCGTGGAACGGCGACGAAGAGGGTTGGGCGGACTTCCTGCAGAACTTCGGGAAGGCGCTCGATGAACGGGCAGTAGGCCAACGTGACTCCGTGATAGAGCATCGCGAAATCCACGTGACGGGCGGTGATGTGGCAGAGCGGCAAGAACGAAATGCTGGTCAGACCCGGGCGCATATCGAATCCCAGCAGCGAGCACTGAATGTTCGAAGCGATGTTGCCATGAGTGAGCATGGCGCCCTTGGATGCGCCGGTTGTGCCGGAGGTGTAGACGATAGTCGCCAGGTCGTCAGGAGTGACGGCGCGAGCCGCAGCTTCGAGCTCGACACCTAGAGTGTCTGATCCCGGATCATCGGCGCCTGCCGACGTCATCTGGGCCATGGTCACGCATCTGTCGGCAAAGGGAGCCAGATCGCCGGTGAATTCGACGGAGTCCATCACAATGATTTTTTCGATGCGGGTCTGCGGAAGGATCGAAAGAACTTTGTGCAGTTGGCGATCGGAGGAGAGAAAAATCATCCGGCAACCGGCGTCGCTCAGGACGAACGCCGTTTGCTCCGGCGTGAGCGTGGTGTAGAGCGGGACGGTCACCGCCTTGAGCAGGAGGCTGGCCACATCGGCGGTCGGCCACTCGGGCCGGTTCTCGCTGAGAATGGCGATGCGATCTCCGGGCTGGATGCCCCAGGCATGCAGAGCGTGAGCCGCGCGGGCGACGCGGTGGCCGAACTCGCGCGAGGAAATGGGCAGCCACTTTCCCGCCTCGCGGTAGAGCATGATCCGGTCGAGATTGCGCGCTACCGCTGCGAAGAAGATGTCATTCAGCGTGGCCAGACTCATATCCCGGGTCCAATGCCGCGGACTAGCGGCAAACCTCGACCTGCAATGTACTGTGTTGTGCTCGGTTTGAGCAACGTGAAAGGTGCGCGGCAGAGTACCGAGTAGCGTACCCAGTTTACCGCAAAGCCAAAGGCAATGTATGCTGGCCGAGTACTCCCGTGGGGGGAGTTCAAGATGAAAAAAAAGTATTCAGCCCTGGTGGCTGCGGGATGTCTGCTGGCCGGCGCACTGATTGCGACCGCCCCGGCACTCGCCCAGTCCAAAAAGGAGAGTTCGAGCATGCCCAAGGTAGGCGAAATGGCTCCGGATTTCTCGCTCAAATATTTCGACGGCAACGATCTGAAAGAAATGAAACTGAGCGACTATCGCGGAAAGAAGAATGTTGTACTCGCGTTTTACATTTTCGCGTTCACCGGTGGTTGAACCCAGCAGATGAAGAACTTCCAGGCGAATCTAAAAACCCTGGAAGCTTCCGACACCCAGGTTCTGGGTGTGAGCATGGATAGCGCGTTCTCGAACAAAGCGTTCGCCGACCAGATTGGCGTGGCGTTTCCGCTGTTGAGCGATTGGGGCGGCAAAGTTACCCGCGAATACGGAATCTACAAAGACGAATATCAGGCACCTCGCCGCGTGAACTTCCTGATCGGCAAAGATGGGAAGATCATTGAAGAGCAGGTGGATAAGAACGCGATCGATCCCAAGAAGATCGTGGACACCTGCCAACGTCCGGCACTGAAGAACTGAAGGCAGTGCGTTGGGGCGCCGCTGTGGTGGCGCCCCGCAATGCTATGGATGTTGATTGGCCGCCACCGACGGTTGCACCAGGCTTAGGCCGATTGACGGGCAAACGTCCGGGAATTCCTCGTACGTGAACGAGTGCGCGTTTTCCGGCTGGAAATTCTTCATCCACGAGACCAGCTTCTCGATGGATGCGGGGAACGGACTCTCGCCATCCGCATTCAGCCACTGCAGCCGCCGCTTTCGATCATCAGCTTCACCTTTACTGCCCGGAGCTGGAATTTCGGCCGCGAAGTTCTCCGCGTTCTGGCGAATCAGTCCAGCATGATTGCTCCCTAGCACCTTGAAGCCGGGAGCATCGAGCAGGGCGTCTAATTCCTGGAATTCTTTCCTCGAAAGTTCCCCTTGCAGCCGTTGCGGACCCTCGAGCGTATCTTCCGTGGATCGCACCATGCGATACGCCCCGTCGAGAGTGACCGCAAGGCAAATCTGAGTGGTGACGGTATTGTAGGAAAGGCGCGCCAAGATATCAGGATCATGGAGGCGGTAGATTTCTTGGGCCGATACGCTGACGCAAAATCCCAGAAGAGCAGCGACTAGAATGGCGGCCGGGCGAAGCATGGGCGGACCTCCGCAGATAGGCTTCTCTTTATTTAGACCGTTCTCAGGACGAAAACGTCAACCGGTTTTTCCTGCGATCTCGATGAAGTTCCGTGCAAACGTCGGTGATCAAAAAGAGCTTTACCGCAGAGCCCGCTGAGGTTTCGCAGAGATCGCAGAGAAACTTCAAACAAGAGCGAGATATGCGGCCCTACACGGATTTCAGGTTCTCGAAACCCCTTGTACAGCCTGGGTTTGCAAGCCGCAGGAGCTCTTTCTAGCGAGCCGCGGGAAACTTAAGTGGGTCTATCGTGTTTAAGGAGATGCGCGTAAAATCAGTGCACACGATTTCAATTTCTTGTTTGGGGCGGGTGTCATGAAAACATGTACGCTTCGGGTCTGGACTATTCTGCTGGCAAGCTGTCTCTTCGTTATTCTGCAATTTTCTACCACGGCAAGAGCGCAAGATCAAGGGGATGAGGATCAAGGACAGGATCCGCCGGCTCGGGTTGGGCGTCTCAATTATTCTGAGGGTTCTGTTTCCTTCCGGCCTGCGGGAGAAGACGACTGGGTCACGGCGGTTCCGAACCGGCCCATGGTGACTGGCGACGATCTTTGGGCGGACGAGAATTCGAGAGCAGAAGTCCACGTCGGCTCGGCGGCCCTTCGTCTGGGAGCGAAAACCGGGATCACATTTCTTGAACTCGACGACCATACAACGCAGATCCGGCTGGCGCAAGGTTCGCTGATTCTGCGCATTCGCCATGTCGATGACGACGACAGCTATGAAGTTGACACGCCGAATCTGGCCTTCAGTTTATTGCAGCCCGGCGAATACCGCGTGGATGTCAGCCAAGATGGAAGCCAGACGATCACCACGGTTTGGCACGGTCGTGGGCGCGTCACCGGCGGAGGGTTTACGTATAGCGTGGTTGCCAACCAGACGGCGACGTTTACCGGCAACCAGGATCACCTGGATTACGATCTCGGACAAATTCCCGACCGGGACGATTTCGATGCCTGGGCGTTTGACCGCGACGACCGCGAGGATCGTGCGGATTCGGCAAACTACGTTTCTAGGGAGATGACCGGATACGAAGACCTCGATGAATACGGCGACTGGAGCTACGTTGCCGGCTACGGTCCGTGCTGGCGTCCGCGGGCGATCGCTGTGGGATGGGCTCCGTATCGCTTCGGACACTGGGCCTACGTTGGCCCATGGGGATGGACCTGGGTGGAAGATGAGCCCTGGGGATTTGCGCCGTTCCACTACGGCCGATGGGCATTCGTCAACAGCGGATGGTTCTGGGTGCCGGGACCGGTGGTGGTGCGGCCGGTGTGGGCTCCCGCGCTGGTGGCCTTCGTCGGCGGCGGACCGGGTTTCCACTTTTCCGCCGGCGTGGGAGTGGGATGGTTCCCGCTGGCTCCGGGAGAAGTCTACGTTCCCGGATATCATGTCAGCCGCGCGTACGTGAACAACGTGAATATCACGAACACGACGGTGAGCGTCACTCGCGTCACCAACGTTTATAACACCGTCATCGTGAACAAGAGCGCCACCATCAACAACGTCACGTACGTGAATCAGCGCGTGAACGGCGGGGTTACGGTGGTATCGCATGAAGCGTTCGTGAATGCCCGTCCAGTGGCGCAGAACGTGATGAGAGTGGATCAGCGAGAGTTGGCAGCCGCGCCGGTGAGCCGTGTAGCCGCGGTCGAGCCGGTGCGCACAAGCGTTGTGGGTGCTGGACGGCCGGTGTCGGTGCGGCCTCCGGCGGCCGTAATCAGCCGTCCGGTTGTCGCGGTGAGGACGCCTCCGCCTCCGCCGCGGCCAATCGATCAGCGGCAGGCGCAAGCCGGCGGACATCTCAACGAGCAAGCGCTGGTGCGGCAGGCGGGTCCGGCTCGGCCGGCTGCGGCTCCAAATCAAGGCGCGCGGCCGGAGCCAGCCGAGTCGGGATTCCATTCTTTCAATGCGCCGAACGGCAATGCTTCGAACCCGGGCAATGCGCAAGTCCACCAAATGCCGAACACACAGCCCCGGACGTTTGAGCAGCAGGGAAACCCGCCGGCTGAAAAGGGGAACGTGCAGCCGCTGGAGAATCGTACTCCGTCCAGCAATCAGGGCTTCCGCCCGCAGCAGGAGCAACCGCAGCGGCCAGCCGCTGCGCCGGAAACGCATCCGCTGGTACGGCCGACGCCGGCGGTACAGCAGCGGACTGCAGAGCAGGAACAACAACAGGAGCAGAAGTTCAATCAGTGGCACCAGCAACGGCCGGCGGCAGCTCCGCCGGCGCCGAAACCGCAATCGCATCCTGCGCCGCCACCGAAACAGGAGAAGCCGCCGAAGAAGTGACGTTGACTCGGACCGCTCGCGATGTGATAGGGTTCGCATAAGATGCGTGTGTGGACCAGCGAAAGATAACGACGCCGGGACGGAAATGATCCTCCCGGCGTAATCTTTTGTGGGGCCATTTAGAACGGACCATGACCGAAGCCAGGCGTCCAACGATTATGTGGATGGATGTGGTGTGGCTGGCGCTGCTGGCCATGCTGGCACTGCTGCCGCCGATTCGGGAGGTCCACAAACAGCTCATCTTGCTGGCGTTCGGAGTTATCCAGTTAGGCGAAAGCTGGCTGCTGGGGAGGATACCGAAGCGGGGCGCGATTTACCTGGTGCTGATGAAGATCGCGCTGGCGACCATGCTGGTCGATCACACCGGCGAAGTTCCGATCAACAGTTATTACTATCCCATTTACTTTTTGCCGGCGGTGACTGCGGCGGAGTATTTCGGTCCGTGGGCCACGCTGGCGTGGACGGCATTGGCGTCGGCGGCCTACTGCTCGTATCTGTATCCAGCGTTGCAGGAGTTCGAGATTACGGAAGATGACTACGGGCGGCTGGCGATCCGTATCCTGTTTTTCTTTCTCGCCGCGATGGTGGTCAACCGGTTTGTGCAGGAGAGTCGACGGCAGACGCTGCGCTATCAGGCCTTGGCGGAGACTCTGGCGGAGGCCAATCGCAGATTGGAACTCGCGCAGGCGGAGGCTCGCCGCTCCGAGCGGCTGGCGGCTTTGGGGCAGCTTTCCGCCGGGCTGGCGCATGAAATCCGCAATCCGCTGGGCGTCATAAAAGGCTCCGCGGAAATGCTGACGCAAAAGCTGGCAGATTCGAATCCGCTGGCAACCGAGCTGGCGGGATACATTTCCACGGAGACCAACCGGTTAAGCGCACTAGTAACGCGATTTCTCGATTTTGCGCGCCCACTGCATGCCGATCTGACGCCCCTCGACATCACTACCGTGCTCGATCGCGCGTTGAACGATGTGGCACAGTTCTGGAAAGGCGCGCCGGTCCGGGTGGAAAAAAATTATCAGGCCAATCTGCCGCTGGTTGCGATGGACGAGAGCTTGTGCGAGCAGGCGTTCGTGAACATTATCCAGAACGCTTATGATGCCATGAGCCCGAAGGGCGGCGCGCTGCGCGTGAACGTTGAGCAAGCCCGCTATGATACGCGGGAGGCGGCTGGGGTTGAGGGCGTAGAGATACGGATTGCGGATTCCGGGCCGGGAATTGCGCCCGAGTTGCGGGAACAAATTTTTAATCCGTTTGTGACGACGAAAAAGACGGGAGTGGGGCTGGGGCTCTCCATCGTTTCGAAGATTATCGACGGGCATCATGGCTTCGTTCGCGTGGAAAGCGCGAACCAGCCTGGGGGCGAGGATGGGCAAGGAACGGGCGCCTGCTTCGTGATTTTTTTCCCAGCGGTGAGTGCGACCACTCCCGCCGGTCAGGCCCATCTCGTGATTTCTTGAAAAGGGAGCAAAGCCAGAATTTTTATGCCGGCAATTCTGATTGTTGAAGACGAAGCCAAGATGCGCCGCTTGCTCGAGTTGAATCTCGGCGAGGATGGGTTTTCCACATTTTGGCCGAGGATGCGGAAGCCGGGCTCAACTTGCTACGCGAGAATCCCATCGACCTGGTTTTGACCGACCTGAAATTGCCCGGGATGAATGGTCTGGAATTTCTGCAAACCATCAAGCGGCAGAACGCAGCGCTTCCGGTCGTCGTGATGACCGCGTTCGGTAGCGTGGAAACTGCGGTGGAAGCCATGAAGGCCGGGGCCAGCGATTACGTGCTGAAACCGTTTTCGCTCACCGAAATGCGGATGGTCATCCACAAGGAACTGGACGTCCGCAATCTGCGGGAAGAGAATCGGTCGCTGCGCGAGGCGCTGGGCAAGCGCTACTCGCATCCCAATGTTGTCGCTCGCAGCCCCAAGATGCAGGAGGTGCTGGCGACCGTCGAACGGGTCGCGCCCACGAATGCTACCGTTCTTCTTGGCGGAGAAAGCGGCGTGGGTAAGGACTTAATCGCACGCGCGATCCATGAAAAGTCGCGCCGCGCTTCGGGTCCATTTCTCAAGATCAACAGCACAGCGATCCCGGAAAATTTGCTGGAAAGTGAATTGTTTGGTTTTGAAAAAGGAGCGTTCACCGGAGCGGTTGCCAGCAAGCCCGGAAAATTTGAACTCGCCGATAAGGGGACATTATTTCTCGATGAGATTGGCGACGTGCCTCCGGCCACACAGGTGAAATTGTTGCGCGTGCTGCAGGAGCGGGAGTTCGAACGGCTGGGTGGAACAAAGACGGTGAAAGTGGATGTCCGCCTCATTGCGGCGACTAATCGCGACCTTCGCGAGGCGTTAGAGCAGGGCACATTTCGCGAGGATCTTTATTACCGTTTGAACGTCGTCCCCATCGACATTGCCCCCTTGCGTGAGCGCAAGGAAGACATTCCGGATCTGGTGAATCTGTTTGTCTCGCGTTTTGCGGGAGAATCCGGCAAAGCGATTGAAGGAATCGCTCCGCAGGCCATGCAGATCCTGGTGAACTATCACTGGCCGGGAAATGTCCGCGAAGTACAGAACATTGTGGAACGCGCCTGCGCCCTGTCGAAAGGGCCGATGCTCGAAGCGGCCGACATTCATCTCGATCTGCGGCCAAGCAAGGCAGGCAACGGAGCGCCAGGATTCCTGCCCGATGGCATGACGCTAGAGCAGTGGGAAGACGAGATGGTGCAGGAAGCCTTGCGGCGCGCCAACGGCAACAAGAGCCAAGCTGCGCGACTGCTAGGCCTTTCGCGCAATGCCCTACGCTACCGGCTGTCAAAGATTGGAATCGCGGATGAAGGCGAGAAGGAATCTTAGTTTGGCGCGCTCGCAAGGAGCCGAGTTCACGGCCTCGGCATTACTCCGACTTCAGCAGCATGCACGTGACATCATCATGCTGGGGCGTGTTGCCGACGAACAGGTCGACTTCCGCCATCAACTGCTTGAGCAGGTCACGCGGTTCGACAGATTTCCCTCGTTCCAGCGCAGCCAGCAGGCGCGTTTCCCCATATTCCTCCTGGCGAGCATTCTCTGCTTCGACCAGTCCGTCGGTGAAGATGATCAGCCAGTCTCTCGGAGCCAGGGTCACTCTGCCTGACTGATATTTGACTTCGGGCATAATGCCATAAGGTAAGCCGCCGATATCCAAGCGCTCGATTTGTCCGGCGGCGCGTCGCAGGATGGGATTGTTGTGACCGGCGTTGATGTAGTCGAGAGTGCGCTGCACCGGGTCATACTCCGCCAGAAACGCTGTGGTGAAACGCAAGCCTCCCTGGCTGTTGCTGCAGGCATAGCGATTCATGTTGGAGGCCAACTCGGGCAGCGCCACCTGAGCCGTCGACAGAGTCTTCAGGCTCGCCTGAAAAGTCGCCATGAGCATCGCAGCCGGAATGCTTTTGCCGGCAACGTCGGCCACCGCGAGCACGACCCGGTTCTCTTCATTGGTCCGGCCCGGACGAGGAAAAACGTCGTAGTAGTCCCCAGCCACCGTGTTGGCGGGACGAGTGACGTAGGCAATCGCCAGGCCAGGAATTTGCGGCGCGGCTCCGGGAAGCAGCCAGGTCTGAATTTCGCGCGCGATCTGCAGGTCGCGCTTCATCACCACGCGATCGGCAATCTCCAGGATCAGAAGCAGCAGCAACAAAACCGCCGCCCAGAAGTGAAGATCGAATTCGACAGCGTAGACTTTTCCGGACCCACCGGTCGATTCGAATCCGCCTTGAGGGATGGCGAGCAGGATCAGCGCCAACAGCAGCAAGACGCGACGTGCGGGCGACAGCTTCTCGAATACCGCCCAGAAGAATTCTTTGAGGACATGCAGACGCCGGCCACGATTGGTTAGACCTTCTGGGGTTTTCGACGCAACATCTTTTGAGTACAAGCGGTAACTGGCGCGAGCCTCGGTTTCGAACTGTGACCAGAGTTGGCTGATTTCCAGACCCTCGGTGACGCGCCGCCAGAAATTCTTCAGCCGCATTCTGAAGGTCAGGGGCTGCACTGCAGGCTGTGCGGTGGGAGGGGTCGCCATCTCTGTCAATGGGAATTATAGAGGATGTTTCTTCGACGTCGCGCAGGCGAAGTTACCGGGCGTGCGAAAACTCAAAACAGAGTCAATTGTTCATCGAAGGACGGCACCGGCCACTTGGTTGCGAATGCCGAACGCTGTCTCCGATCGGCGCGCGTGAGCTTGCACTTCTCCCGCAGACGATGGATCAACTGCGAAAGGCGCTTGGCGTACGCGGGAGGCAGAAAGGCGCGGTCCTGATAACGCTGTCGATAATTCTCCACTAGGTGAGGGAAGTTCTGTTCGAGGAAGGGAAGAAAGATTGCCGCCGAACAGGGCTTCAGGAAAAGTGGATTGGCGAAAACATAATCCGCGCCGGAGGCGGCGGCAGCTTCTATCAGAGCTTCGAGATCCTTGGGCGAGTCCGTGATTCCCGGGATCACCGGTGAGCAACTGATTCCGACGCGCAATCCGGCCTGGGCGAGAGCTCGAACCGCGTCGAGCCGGAGATCGGGACGAGGCGCACGCGGCTCGAGAATCCTTGCCAGATCGGTATTCAATGTCGTGACCGTGATGTGCACCGAGAGCTGGTTCGATTGCGCGACCAGCTGCAGCAGGTCGAGATCGCGAACCATCAGATTGGATTTGCTGACGATGCCCAGTTCATAGCCGCGATGCCGCACGAATTCTTCCAGAATTGCACGGGTGATTTCATAGCGGCGCTCGGCCGGCTGGTACGGATCGGTGGCCGTGCCCAGCGCGATCGACTCATGCGGCTTCACCCGGCGCAGTTCGTGGTGCAGCAACGCGGAGGCGTGCTGCTTCACATAGATTTTCTGCTCGAACTCCATGCCATCGCGCATCTCCATGAACTCGTGAGTGTAGCGGGCATAGCAGTAACGGCATCCGAATTCGCAGCCGCGATAGGGATTGATCGTCCACGTGAATGGCATGGCGCGGTTGCTGATGCAACGATTCAGCAGCGACTTTGTGGGCAGCGTGAAATATTCCACATTGTGACCTTCGCGCATCGACTCGCCTTCGGAAGCAAGGCGAGCGATGCCGACGAGGTGGGGCTTGGCGGGAAGGGGAAGCAAGAGCAGGGGGGAAGACATAGAAATTCGCCTTTTGTTCGCCTACGATAGACCCTATGGAAGCCGTTGTCAAGCTGGGCAAGGGGGCAGGAGAGAGAGGATGAAACGATACTCTTTTGATTGGACGATGTGACGCGCTGGATGTACGGCATGTCCACTGTCCTAAGACGGAAACCCTGCTCACAGGTCCTTGCGTGTGCTTCGCAAGATCGTTGCTCCACTGCCATCTCCAGTTGTGAAGAATCCTTTGCATTGCCTCAAATCGTCTGGATTGCGCCGCCTTGCCCGGCAAAAAGTGGCAAGGCAAGATCGGAACTAACGTAACAAGATCCCGACGGCGAAAGAACCTAACATGGGGAGGTTACGCCGGAGGGCATCATGTTGAAGTCTGCTGTGCGCTGCTCCCTGCTCCTTCTTGTGTTAGCGATCCTCTTTTCTTTGAATCTGCTGGCGCAGACTGCGTCCCGACCGTTACGGGCTAGTGAAGTGCTGGCTGTGCAAGCTGGGGGAGCTCTCGAGGCCAACATTGCCCACGACATCACCACGCGCGGATTGAATTTCCATCCGACGGATGAGTTTCTATTGCTGATGAAGAAAGCGGGTGCGGATGAAACCGTGATGAAAGCATTGAAAACCGCGAAATTGGACGCTTCGGCGGAAGCTAAGCCCGATCAAGAGCTTCTTCAGCAGCTTAGCGACGCTGCTGCCTTGATGAAGGCGAAGAAGTACTCAGACGCCACCACGATCTTGAGCGATGCGCTGGACAAGAGTTTCGCTCGCCTGGAAACCGGCTACGTCATGGCCGAGTTGCTGCGGCAGCAGGAAAAGTTCGATGTGGCGTTGCGTGTATACCAGGAAATTCTGGAAACCGAGCCGGACTTTCCGGAAGTGCACGTAAAGGCCAGCTTTCTGCTCTACCGGCTGCAAGATGCTAACAACGCGCTGAACGAGGCGAAGGCGGCATTGGCGGAAAACCCCAATGATGCTGAAGCTCACAAGAACGAGGGGTTGGCATTGGAGGAAGCGCAAAAAATCGATGCCGCCATCGCGGAATACAAAGAAGCACTGCGCATCAAGCCGGATTATTCGGTGGTTCACTATGACCTGGGGCTCTTGTACTACGACATTCATTCCTACGACGACTCGATTGCCGAGTACAAGAAGGCGATTGTCCTCGATCCCAACAACTCGGATGCACATAACAACCTGGGGAATGCATACAACAGCAAAGGAGACGCGGCCTCGGCTGTCTTGGAATTCCGCGAGGCGAAGAGGCTGAATCCCAACGATCCCCTTGCGAGGCAAAATCTGGCGTCAGTGTTGATGCAGCAGTCGCCGAGCGCAGCCATCCAGGAACTGCAGGAACTGGAGAAGAAGTTCCCCACCTTCGAGGTGTGTCACGTTTGCCTGGGAAGGGCTTTGGCATGGCAGGGAGATACGAAGGCGGCCGAAGCCGAGTTTCGCCAGGCCAATGATCTCGATCCCGCCGATCCCGCCGGTCATCGGGGATTGGGCAGCATTCAGGAGCAGCAGAAGAACTACGATGGCGCGCTCGAAGAATATCGCAGCGCTGAAAAGATTGCGCCGGGCGACGGCGAGACGCATCAGGACATCGGCAGAGTTCTGCTCGCCAAGAAGGATTACGGCGCAGCCGTCGAGGAATTGAAACAAGCGGAGGCGCTGTCCCAGACTTCTTGGGAGATTCACGACCTCCTCGGGCAGGCGTTGCTGGCAAACGCGCAGATTGATCTTGCGGTTGGGGAATTCAAGGCAGCCATCGCGCTGGACTCCACACAAGCGCGCGTGATGATGGAACTGGGTGGAGCGCTGGAAAAAAAGGGCGACTGGGTCAGCGCGCTGGAGCAATACCGCAACGCGAGCCTGACGGATGCGGCAGTCCTCATGAAAGCGCAGCCCGGACAATTCGTACTCCATTGCGGAACTGACTGCGCCCAGCAGTACACCGCTTCGCAAGGGCGCTTCGCCGATTATCTCGTCTCGTTGAGGTCGTCAGGACACGGCGCCGAAGCTGCGGATCTGGAGAAGCGAGTTGCTCAACTCGACACGGCAGCCGGAACGAAAGAGAAGGTCGCAATGTCTATCAAGGCCGGCGACCAAGCATTCCAGCAGCGCAGCATTGAAGACGCAGAGAAATCGTACAAACAGGCTGTGGCTCTGGCGCAGGACCTGCCTCCCGGGGATGAAAATCTGATCGTTGCTCTCGGGCGGCTGGGGAATGCTTACGCAATGCAGCAGAAATTTAGCGATGCGGCGGCGGCATTTCATGAACAACTGGCGGTGGTTGAGAAAACCTTCGGGCCTGGATCAGAACGATCAGTGGAGCCTCTGCGGTATCTGGGACAGCTCGCAGCTGTGCAGAAAAATTATAAAGAAGCGGAAGACTATCTGCAGCGGGCCCTCGACATTAATCTAAAAATGTCGGGGGATAACAATTCCCGAGTCGTCGACAGCTTAAGAAATATGGCGGGCCTTTACGAAGCGCAAAGTGATTGGCCCAAGGCGGAAACCTATCTGTTGCGGGCAGTCAAAGGCGCGGAAGTGGCAGAGCCAGATCTGGTGCTCATCCCGCTCTGGGGACTCTGCGACTTGTATGACCGTTGGGGAAAGCCGGACCAATCGCAGCCCTGCTGGCATCGCGCCACGGGAATCATCGAAACGCAATTTGGGCATGACAGTCCACGCCTCTCGGACTCGCTGAACAATGAGGCTCAGGCGCTGCGACAACTGGGGCGCAAGGATGAGGCGGAATCGCTGGAGCAGCGCCTGGCCAAGATTCGCCGGACAGCACAGAATTAGCCACCGGGAAACTCTCAACTAGCGATGCCGACGATCTATACGCTTCATCAACGTGCTATTGATCGGTTGGCATGAGCTAACTGTGTCCGTCATGGCACCGCCCCGCAGCGCGTCGCATCATCGACGATATCTCCACATGTTTAGGATCTAATCAGGAGATGCGGGATGTGTCGTTTCATTTCTCTATCCCCGATCCCGTCAAGCCGCGAAAGACCTCGTCCACAATCGCGTGCGCCGCCCAATGTGAACGGGCAACCGGGTCTACCCGCGCACGGGCCAGGCCCATTCGAAGCGATGGAGGAATATTTCCGAGAGTATCCTGACGATTACGTCCACGATGCAGCGCGGGAAGCGAAATTCGCCTTTACCTTCGCCACTCGCGGTTTTCTCATTCGCCGGTGAGCGGGGCGAAACTTTTCACGGCTTTTCTGCGGGAGCTTCGGCGGGCTTTTCAAACAGCTTGGGATCGAGTTGGGGATTGAGTTCGATTTTCTTGAACTCGGCGGTGCTGGACTGCTCTCCGTTCTGCTTGTTCTCGTGCTTGTAGGGCATGGTCAGGCCGTCGGATGTGCGCCAATCGGAGAGATCGCTTTCGCCGTCAAACGGGCCGGCTTGCCCCACGCCTTTGTATTTTTCGCGCAGAACGTATCCGGTTTTCGGATCGATATACCACCGTACCCAGGGAACGGTGCCGCCGATGTCGAGAATGGCGGCATCCACGTCGCCGACCTTTTCTGTTCCTGCAGCCGCAAACGTAAAACCCGGATCGTCGGCGTGCTGGGCCACATAAACGAGATCGTGATGGAGTTGTGAGAGCATCTCAGTTTTCTGATCCAGGGGCATGCTGCGCGAGCCCATCCCGGGCATCGACATGAAGGCCGCGTTGGGAGAAGCCACAATCGTAAGCGTTCCCTGACCCATCCCGCCCTGGGGCATTTGCACGTCGATGTGCATGCTGTCGGGAAAGGCGAACATCGCCTCGATTTGCGCCGGCTGTCCGCCAGCTTCACTTTGCGTCATGCTCACGCGCATGGTCTTAATCGACTGCAGTTTGGGCAGCCCCCCCATGGCAGTCGCAACCTTCGTCGCGAGAGCTTTGCCCTCGGGATTCGAAGCTGCGGGCGATGACTTGCCTTTCGTTTCGGGCGGAGCCGGAATCGTGATGTCGATATCTTTGACCGGGCCCAGCGAGGATAGCGGCTTGTCGAAGTCCTTGGTATCGCCGACTACGAGTACGGCCAGCTGATTCTTGTGTAGATATTTGGCTGCCACCCGATTCACGTCTGCGGTGGTAACTTTCTTCACCTCGGCCTGGTATTTATCCAGCCAGTCGGGAGGATATCCGTAATACTCGTACGCCATGCGTTCGCCGAGAATCTTGTCGGGCGAGTCGAGACGGAAAATGAACGCGTTGAGGATGGAGTCTTTGGCGCGTTGGATCTCGTCGTCGGTGATGGGCTGCGTGGCGAGATTATCGATGTCCTCATCCGTGGCTTGGATGGATTCGATGGTGCTCTGGCTTTTTGTCCCGATCGAAATCTGCAGAATGCCGGGATGTCCGAAGTTCGTGCCAATGCCTCCGCCAACTCCGTAGGCCAGGCCGCGCTTGGTGCGGATATCGTTGAACAGGCGCGATGAAAATCCTCCGCCGAAGGCTTCGTTGAAAACGCTGATGGCGTAATAGTCAGGATTGTCGCGGGTCGTGCCCATGGCGACCATGCGGATGTTGCTCTGATTCACGTCTTCTTTGGGGATGAGGTAATACCCAGGCTTGGCCGGATGGTATTGAATATCGTTCTTGGGAAGATCAGGGCCCTTGGGCCAGGAGTCGAACGCCGCCCGGAGCCTGGATTCCATTGCCGTCGAATCGAAATCCCCGCTGATGCCGAGAATGATGTTGTTCGGGTGAACGTACTGGCCGTGCCAGTCAATCAGGTCCTGGCGAGTTACGGCGGCAACGGTCGCATATTCGGGAACGCGGGCGTAGGGATTGTCCGCGCCGTAGGCCAGTTTGATGGCTTCGCGATGCGCAATCTCACTGACTTCATCGTTGCGACGAGAGATGGAGTCGTCCTCTCCCTTTTGCGCGATGTCGATCTTGTCAGCGCGGAACTCGGGATTCTCAAGAACGTCGACAAATGCTTTGAAGACATCGTCGAGATCGCCTTTCAAACAGGAAAAGCTGATCGTGGTTGAATCGGGACCACCGCCGGTTTCCACTTTCGCGGCGCGCACTTCGAGGAAATCGTCGAGTTGATCTCCAGTTTGTGTTTTCGTGCCACCGGTACGCCAGACTTCTCCGTAAATATCGACTAACCCGACTTTGTCGACAGGCTCATTGACCGAGCCGCCACGAATGCGCGCTGTTCCGTCAATCAGCGGCAGTTCGTGATCTTCCTGCAAAAAGATCACCATGCCGTTGGAGAGTTGGATCCGCTTGGGCTGTTGCGGCCGGAAATTGGGCAGCTGGGGAATCGGAATCTGTTTCCAGCTTTCCGCTTGTGCGACCGATTGCGGCAGTGCTGCGAGTAGAGCGAAGACCGCCATCACCACAGCCAGAAGAGTCCGTTTCATTGGCCACCTCCCTGTGCCGCGGAACCACCGGAGCTTTGCTCGGCTCCGTGCCCGCCGCCGGAGTTCTCGATAATTCCTACCGTGCGATTGGTATCGGTGAAGACTTCGTTCGCTACGCGGCGGATATCGGCTTTCGTCACCTGATCGATGCGATCCACCGAACGGAATAGCTCGCGCCAGTCGCCGTAGCGGGTTTGGTAGGTTGCCAACTCCGTGGCGAGTCCCTCATTGTCGGCCAGGCCGCGGATCAGATTGGCTTTGCTGCGGGTCTTGATCATCTTCAGTTCGTCGTCGCTGATGTCTTCCTTCTTCAGCCGATCGATTTCCGCGTGGATGGCAGTGGCCATTTCCTCCGGTTTGTGGCCGGGAAGCGGGACGGCGATGAATGCGAAAAGGTGCGGATACTTGATGCCGGGATACCCGGTGAGTCCTTCGGAGAACGAGGCGATTTTCTTATCGCGCACGAGGGAGCGGTAGAGGCGCGAGGTGCGGCCTTCTGACATCAGATCGGAAATGGCATCGAAGACGGCATCATCTTTGCTGCGGTAGTCAGGCCGGTGGTAGCCCTCGATGTAAATCGGCTGAGACGATTCCAGCAGAACCACTCTGCGCTCGGAATTCTGTGGTGGTTCGGCGGTAGTGGTCTCGTCCGGATGCGGGTGCGCGGGCAGGCGTCCGAAATACTTCTCGAGAATGGGCAGGGCCTGAGCAGCTTTGATGTCGCCGGCCACCGCTACCACCATGTTCGAGGGGACGTAATAGGTGTCAAAGAATTTCTGCGCGTCGGTGGCTGAGAAATGATTTAGATCCGACATCCAGCCAATCGTGGGCCGATGATAAGGATGCGCCGCAAACGCTTCTTCCGTGAACTGTTCCAGCAGGCGGCCGAACGGATTGCTGTCAGTGCGCATCCGGCGCTCTTCGATTACCACATTGCGCTCTTTGTAAAACTCGCGCATCACGGGATGCAGGAAGCGTTCCGATTCCAGATACGCCCACAGTTCCAGACGATTTTCCGGCAGAGAGTAGTGATACCCGGTTTCGTCGTAGCTGGTGAATGCGTTCAAATCTTCGCCGCCATTCTGTTCGACAATTTTGCCGAACTCGTTGGGCTTGACGTATTTGTCGGCAGCGGCGGTCGCGTCTTTCCAGGCTTTTTCGAGTTGCTTCAGCTTGGCCGGATCCTGGCCCACGCGCTTGTCGCGCTCGGCAATATAAGCTGCGTAAGCGACTTCGACCTTGGCCAGCGCGGGTTTCTCGGCGGCATAATCCGTGGTGCCAATCGTGTCCGTCCCCTTGAAGGCCATGTGCTCGAACATGTGGGCCAGGCCGGTCTCGCGCATCGGATCTTGGGCGGAACCGGCGTCCACCAATGTAAAGAACGAGAACACGGGAGCCTCGGGACGCTCGCAAATCAGCAGGGTCAGCCCGTTGGGAAGTTTCTTGACGGTCACTCGCTTTTCGAATGAGGCGACATCCTGACCGAGAGCGACGGCCGAAACAAGCAGTACAAGACAGGCGATTTGCCAGGTGCGGTATTTCATCGGACCTCCGAGGGCTGCACGGATCTTTGTGCCAAGAAACATAGTTTGGACGGGCCAGCAAGGCAGAAGTTTGAAATTACGTGGACGGGCGGGAGATTGTCAAACAGCCAGCGGCCTCAAGATAGGATGAACGCTGTATTCTGTGACGAACTGGGTTTCAGACACAATGACCAAGCGGAGATCGTGTGACAGACTCAACCGTCGAAATTCAAGGCAAAGATCTCAAGCTGTCGAACCTCGAAAAGGTGCTTTATCCGGCCACCGGCTTCACGAAAAAAGATGTGATCGATTACTACGTACGGATCGCGCCGGCGATCCTGCCGCATTTGGCCGGACGGGCGTTGACCCGCAAACGCTATCCCGATGGCGTGGACGCCGAACCGTTCTTCGAGAAAAACGCTCCCATGCACAAACCGGTGTGGGTGAAGACAGCGCCCATCTGGAGTGGAAGTAAGCGGCGCACCATGAATTACATCCTGGCGGACGATCTGGCCACGCTGGTGTGGCTGGCGAATTTGGCCGCGCTTGAATTGCATCCGTCTCTTGCTTTAGCCAGCGACATCCAATGCCCCACCGAAATGGTGTTCGATCTCGATCCCGGCCCCCCGGCGAATATTGTGCAATGCTGCCAGGTCGGGCTGTGGCTGCGCGAGATTTTCGAGCACTTTGGGTTGCAGAGCTTTCCGAAAACTTCCGGCTCCAAGGGACTGCAGATTTATGTCCCGCTCAATACGCCGACGACCTTCGATGCGACCAAACTCTTCTCGCACGCTCTGGCGCAGTTGCTGGAACACGATCATCCCGAGCACGTAGTTTCGGATATGAAGAAAAATATTCGGAGCGGCAAGGTATTCGTGGATTGGAGCCAGAATGATGAGCACAAAACCACCGTCGCGGTATATTCGCTGCGGGCGAGGGAACATCCCACGGTTTCGACTCCTGTGACATGGGACGAGGTCGAGCGCGCGCTGAAGAAAAAAGATGCCAACCTGCTGGTGTTTGAAGCGGCGCAAGTGGTTGCACGCTTTGAAAAGCAGGGCGATCTGTTCGAACCCGTGCTGAAATTGAAGCAGAAACTGCCTGAGTTGAAGGCTGCGGCCTCTGCCGGGGAAGTCAAGTCGCCACCGATCGAAATCGCCGCGCAAGCGGATGGAAATCATCCCCGGCGAAAGGCAGCCCGCAAGGTGCCTGTCAAGCAGGCTGCGGCGCGAAAGAAGAAGAGCAAGGTATAATCCCGCTCGATTCGTTCGAAACGGAATCCGATCACAATGCCGCAAATTTTCGCAGGAACGTCGGGATGGGCCTATCCGAGTTGGAAGCCTGATTTTTACCCGTACAAACTGGCGCAGAAGAAGTTTCTGGCTCATTACGCGACTCAACTGAACACCGTCGAAGTTAATTTCACCTTCCGGCAGCTGGTGAAAGAGTCGACGATCCAGAACTGGTTGCAGCAAACGCCGGCTCACTTTCGCTTCGGCATCAAGGCGCACCAGGTCATCACGCACATCAAGCGGCTGAAAGCTACGGAAGATTTTGTGCCGCGATTTCTCGCGACCATTGAGCCACTCGCGGCCGCCGGTAAGCTCGGCCCCGTTCTGTTTCAGCTTCCACCAAATCTGAAGGCTGACTCAGCCTTGCTCAAAGATTTTCTGGCTGTGCTGCCGCAGTCTGTGCCGGCGGCGTTTGAATTCCGGCATGAGTCCTGGTTTACCGATGCGACATGGGATCTGCTGAGAGCGAGCAATGCGGCTCTGTGCGTCGCGGAAACCGAAACCATGACCACGCCCGACATCGCGACTGGCAAGTTTGTGTATTACCGCTTCCGCAAGCCAAGTTATACAGACGAGGAGCGGAAGTCGATGATCGATCGTATCGCGCTGCACCTTGCCAGCGGCCGCGACGTCTTTGCCTACTTCAAGCATGAAGAAACACCCGAGGGCGCGCTTTATGCGGTGGAATTGCTGCGCGATCTGCAACGGATCTGAATTCAGCTTGGAAGTTCGTTAGGTTCGCATCCGCATCATCACTTTTCCGAGCGTCCGATAACGCGCATACTCTTCAAGGTGGCTTCCACTTCCAATTCGCAGGTGCTGTCCGGATTTCTCGACTATCTGCGGATCGAGAAAGGCCTGGGGCAGCTTTCCATTCGAGCCTATTCCACCGATATTTTTCAGTTTTCCGAGTTTCTGGAAAAGGGAAAGCGGCAGCTCCTAAGCGCCCGGCGCAGCGATGTCCGCGCATTTCTGCAGCAGCTTTTTTCGAATCGCGTGGATGGGCGCAGTGTGGGCCGGAAGCTTTCGGCGTTACGCCATCTGTACCGTTACTTGCTGCTTGATGACAAGATCGACCATGATCCTACCCTCGACATCGAGTCGCCGAGGCAGTGGAAAGTTTTGCCGAAGTCACTGGCACGCGATGAGATCGAGGCCACGCTGGCTGCCCCGGGTGCTCTGCTGTCTGCTCACCATCGCGCGTCGAAAGACGCTGCACCGCTGGCGGCCCGCGATCGCGCCATGCTGGAGTTGCTATATGCCGGTGCGCTGCGCGTCTCCGAGTTGGTCACCGCAACTCTGGAAGATTTGAAACTCGAATCCGGCTACATGCTGGTGCGCGGAAAGGGCGACAAGGAACGCATTGTGCCGTTGGGCAAGCCTGCCCAGGATGCATTACGGGCGTATCTGGTGGATGCTCGACCTCTGCTTATAACGGTAGGAGATTCCCACGTCTCGCGAAAGCGGCGAGACGTGGGGCACCCCATGTCAGTACGGTCGCCATTTCTTTTCATCGCGCGCGGTGGGCGCAAACTCACGCGCCAGCGAATTTGGCAGATGGTTGGTCAGGCGTCGGCGGCCTCGGGCCGGCACGCGTCTCCTCACATGCTGCGGCATTCCTGCGCCACGCACATGGTGGAAAACGGAGCGGACCTGCGAACCGTGCAGACCATCCTTGGGCACGCGGACATTTCGACCACGCAGATCTACACGCATCTGGCGCTCGACCGTTTGCGCAGCGTCTATCAGAAGCATCATCCCCGGGCGAAGCCGAGATAACGCATGAGCAGAGTGGACACAATTGTAGGCAGAGCAGTCGAGGATTTCCTGCGTCATCTGCGCGAGCGCAATGCCTCGCCCCACACCATCAAAGCGTACAGCGGCGACCTCGCGAACTTCGCCGCATACGCCGGTTCGCGCGGCTGGAAGCAGATCGACCACATCGCCATTCGCGGATTTCTTTCGCGTCTCTACGAAACGGGACTGAGTAAAACGTCGGTGGCGCGATCGCTGGCCGCCGTACGGTCGCTCTACCGCTGGTTGGCGCGGGAGGGCGTGGTCGAGCAGAATCCGGCCAAGCTCGTCGCTACTCCCAAGCTACCCAAGAAACTTCCGCGGGTTCCCACGATCGAAGAGATGAATTCCGTGCTCGACGGACAGATGCCGGAGACAGCCGCATTTCCCGAGCGCGACCGCCTGATGCTCGAATTGCTGTACGGATGCGGGATCCGCAACTCCGAACTTACCGGAATCAATCTCGACGATATCCGGCTGAGCGCCGAGGCGATCCTGATTCGCGGCAAGGGGAAAAAGGAGCGCTATGTCCCGTTCGGCGCTTCGGTGAAAAGCGCTCTGACGGGCTATCTGCCGGCGCGTCAGACAATGTTGGCCGAGTGCCGCAAGAACAATGGAGCGCTGCTCATCAACCGGCGCGGCGGTCGCCTCACGACTCGCAGCGTAGGCCGCATTATCAAGAAAATCGCCGTCGCCAAGGGACTCTCGCCCGATGTGCATCCGCACACGCTGCGACACGCGTTTGGCACTCATCTGCTGGAAGAAGGCGCGGATTTACGAGCGATTCAGGAATTGCTCGGCCACGAACGCCTCGCCACCACGCAGCGTTACACGCAACTCTCGATGAAGCATGTCCTTGAGGTCTACGATCAGACGCATCCTCGCGCGAAGTAGCCGTCTTCCCGCCGCCGCTGCAATTACCTCAGTAACTTGGGATTTTCCGAACCGAGACCCGAAAATAGTAGGAGCGGGAATCGCTGGACGATTCGAGTTCGGCGCCCTGTTGGGCGGAGGAGCGGTGCGCAAAATCAATCCGGAGCTATGGTTGCTGTTGTTTCTGGTGCTGATTGCAGCGATCTTGAATTTTCTCGTCGCCTCGCAGCGCATGGCCCTCGTTTTCTATTTCCTGCCAACGCTTTTCTCCGCGTATCATCTCGGCCAACGTCACGCAACTCTGACTGCGTTTGCCAGTGTGGTCCTGGTCGTTGCGATGGCGTCCCTCAATCCTGCATTGTTCACCCGCCGGGTTGAATTGCCCTTTGCAAAATGGCTTGACCTCGCCGTTTGGGGTGGCGTGCTGGTGGTTGCGGGCTACGCGACCGGGACGCTCTACGAAAAGAATCAGAAGACACTGCTGGAAATGGAAGAAGGCTACGACGGCATGCTGACAATCCTGCAGAACTTCTTGGCCAATCAGAAATACAGCGACTCCCACGCTTACCACATTTCGATGTGCGCCACAAAAGTAGCTGAAGGCGTGGGCCTCGACACCGGCAGCGTGGAAGACATCCGGACCGCCGCGCTGCTGTTTAACATGAAGGAATTGGGCATTACGAACGAAGTCCTCTGCAAAGCCGCACAGGTTTCGCAGGAGGACTTACGCCAGGGACGGCAAAATCTGAACAAGACTTTTTCCAAGGGCAGTGCCACGGGTGGTTCGTTGCGGCGTTCGATTCCGATTTTCCTGGAAGAACGGCAGTTCCGGCAAACCGGCGGCAAGCCGGAGGACGCTTCCTTTGAAGTGCAAATTCTCGTGCTTGCGGAAGAGTACGAAGCGCTGATCAGCGGCCAACGTGGAAACAAGATGTCACCCACGCAGGCGGCGCAGGAAGTGCTCAAGCGGGCCGAGGGTCGCTACGACTCGATGATCGTCCATGCTTTTGCCGATACCTTTGCCGGGAATACTGCTGCTGCCAAGGCCTGAACTGTAGGATCACGGGCGCTCGCGCAGCTTTTCCCACATCGCTACAATCTTTGCTTTCAAGTCCGCCGTTAGTCGTTCGTACGTTTCTTCCGAAGCGGAGGACTCCGGCGGAGGTATGATCGGATCTCCAAATACCATCTTCAGCGGCGCAAATCTCTGGAACGCTTTGTTTCGCGGCCAGGCGTCGTGAAAGCCCTCGATCGCCACCGGCACAATCGGCACCTGCAGGTGAACTGACAGAATGGCCGCACCTTTCTTGAAAACTTTGGGCCCGCCGTCAATCGAGCGCTCGCCTTCGGGATAGAGGATCAACACTTGCCCATGCCTTAAGCCAAAGGCGCCAGCCCGCATCGCGGGTATCAGATTCGCATCCGGATCGACCACGATAACTTTGATCGACCTCGCCAGGCGTCGCATCAACCCCTTGCCGAAAATGTCGCTGGTACCTACGGCGAAAGTTCGGTAGAAAACCTCCGGCGGAAGCACGCTCGCCAGGACCAAAGGATCCAGATAACTCTGGTGATTCGAGCTGATAATGTAAGCACCGTTCTTGGGGAGCTTCTCGAGGCCTTCGACCTTGAGTTGAAAGCGATCGAGTGCGATGACCTGCATGATGCGAGTGACGAAAAACCAGAACCCGTCGTTCCAGCGATTGGGATGAAGTAAAGCGACTACGTCCGGGTCATCGGGGTCCTCTGCGAGGATCGCCTTCCATCCGGCAAACGCCGCACGGGCCGCCGGTTGCGCTCCAGTGGCCGCGCTTTGCAAGACGGCGTCGATCAGATCGCGGACCGTATAGATATTGGTGAGCTGCGACTCGTCGACATTGCCGCCCAGTTCCTCTTCCAGATGGCTCAGCACTTGGACTCGCTGCATGGAGTCGAGGCCCAGGTCGAGCTCCAGATTCAGTGTCGGCCGCAGGGTTGGCGGAGCGGAACGTGCCGACTCGCGCACGATCGTGAGCCCACGCTGCACGTCCGGTTGGTTGAGCCATTCAGTCTCTTCACGGGTGAGAGGCTTTTGGCCGGGAGTTCGGAATCGTCATCGACTTTCTTCGCCTGGTTCGCTCGCACTCGCTTCTCGACTTCGAAGCGCTTGATCTTGCGAGTGGTGGTGCGAGGCAGATCTTCCTGCCAGATTTCGTAACTGCCGATGCGCTTGGTCGAGGCGATCTGCGGCGACAGGCTTTCAATGTCAAAGCGGATGACTTCCTTCGCGTTGACGATCTTGCGTAGCCGCAGCTCGTTGAAATTCGGAACGATCACCGCGTGCAGGCGATCTCCGCCCTCGCCTGGCTTGCCTTCCAGGCCCATCACCGCGATTTCCTTGATGAACGGCGACTTCAGATAATGCGCCTCAAGCTCTTCCGGGTACACATTCTTTCCGTTGCTGAGAACGATGACTTCCTTCTTTCGGCCGGTGAGAAAGAGATGGTCGTGCGAATCGAAATATCCCAGGTCGCCGGTCAGGAACCAGCCATCGCGCAGCACGGCTGCCGTGGCATCGGGACGATTCCAATACCCTTTCATGACCACCGCGCCGCGCAGCGCGACTTCGCCGACCGGCGGCCCTTCCTCTTGCGGCTGCGGATCGACGATCTTGCCCTCGACACCCTTCAACGCTTTTCCGACCGAGCCGATCTCGTTGTCGTTCGGGGCATTGGCGTATACCGCCGCCGTGGTTTCGGTGAGGCCGTAGGCCTGCAGCACGTCGATTCCCAGATCGTGGAATGCGCGGGCTATCGCGGGATCGAAGCGCGATCCACCAGTGACCAGGTATCGCATCTTCGGGCCCAGCGTGTCATGCAATTTGCGGAATAAGGCCGGACCAGCGTTGATTCCAACCTTGCGCAGTGTGCGGTTTACGGCGAGCAACGCGGAAAACACTTTCTGGGTGATCGCTCCTCGTTTTGCGATCTCTTCGGTCAGACGCTCGTGAATCAAATAAAAAAACTGCGGAACGACCGCAAACGCTGTGATGTTGCGCTCGGTGAGCGCTCGCATCAGTTCGGTGGTATTGAGCGTCTCCAGGTAGACGACGCGCGATCCCTTCACCAGCGGCAAAAGCAGATTGGCCATCTGTGCGAGCACGTGAAACAGGGGCAGCACGCCGAGCAGGGCGTCGCTGGGGCCAAGCTCAACCCAGTTGAAGACGGCCTCCACCTCGCCCAGAAAGTTGGCATGAGTCAGCATCACGCCCTTCGGGTCGGCGGTGGTGCCGGAAGTGTAGAGCAGCGAAGCCAGATCGTCGTTCTGCGCCGCTACCGGCCTGAACTGGCCGGGACCCGCCTGGAAGATCGCCGGAAGATCCGCCAGCCACTTTTCCTGAATGGCATGGCCGCCCATCCGGTCGGGATCCATCAGGACCATGCCCAGCTTGAGTTCGGTCGCGGCGGGGTGCGCCACCGGAGCGTGCTTCACGTCGCAGAAAACGGCCGATGCGCCGCTATCCTTCAACAGCTTGGTGACTTGGTCGTCATGCAGCGCCGTGTCGAGCGGCACCACCGCGCAACCGGAAGCAATGATTCCGAGATAAGCGGCGACCCAGCGCGGATGATTGTCTGCCAGGATGGCCAACCGCGATCCGCGAGCAAAGCCTTTTTCCGCGATCCATCGGCCGACCGATTCGGCCATGCGGTGAAGCTCGGCGTAGGTGCAACTTTCGATGTGATCGTGACGCTGCAGTTCCAGGGCGACGTTGTTCGGCCAGCGCTGGGCGCATTCCACAAAACGGTCGTAGAAGGTGGGCATGGGTCGTGGGGAATATACACGAAAAGCGGCTCGGGACGCAGTATTCCTCCTCAACCTTGTTGCGCGAGACCGAGCGCTGAGAAAGAGCCGCGAAAAAGGGAGGCTAGGGCTTCTTGGATTGCTGGGGCTTCTCCGCTTTTGCGAGAGCTTTGCGAAATTCCTCCACGGCGGCGACCTTGGGCGCCTGCAAGCAGTCTTTGGCGTTGTAGCGCCACGCGGCAGATGAGTCCAGAGGATTTGCCACGCCGCCGCGGTAGACCGCAAAAGAGTCTTCCGAAGGCCCAATTTCGTTGCTCATGTGGGGCCCTTGATTTTGCGGATCAGTGGAAGGGTCGGTCAGCGGAGGCGGCTGTCCGTGTTGTCCGCCGATGCGGACGCTGCTGTCCGTACTCTGTCCGATCCCCGGGCGCTGATCGATCGGCCCCCCTCGGATCGTTGGCTGCATGGCCCTGCCGTTACCAGTGCGCACGACCATGATGAGATCGGATTCCTGACCATCGAGCGCCAGCTTGAAGCGGCCCCACTCCATCAGCGCTTTCTCGACGTTTTCGCGGGCGGTCGCATTGGCCTTGGGTTGGTCGAGAGGCTCCCCGGCATCGGGGTCGATAACTACCAAAACCGTCTGCGCCCGCAAAACGTATTCCGGCAGGGTGGACTTGTTCTTGTCCTTCGCTAGCGCTTGGGCCGAAACCAGAACGAGCAGAGGAAGCAGAAACGAGAGGCGTACCTTCATAGAGCCTCCAGCGACCGGCTGGCGCAATTATACTGGAGGTGTGCACCACGTTCCCTATAGGGTTGGGGTGCATCGAATATGCTAGGCTTCTAAAGAAGGTAATTGGGCATCTTCTGCCCGCTGAAGGACTTCCGGATTGATTAACACACTGCTAGGCAAGGTTTTCGGCACCAAGAACGAGCGTGTCATCAAGTCGCTGATGCCGAACGTGCAGGCCATCAATGCGCTCGAGCCGCAGATTGAGAAGCTCACGGACGCCGAACTGCGCGCCAAAACTGATGAATTTCGCCAGCGCATCCAGGAGCGGCTGAGCCAGATCGCCAAAGCCGCGGCCGACCCGGCTGCCCCCGCCGCCGAAGCCGAGGAGGAGTCGGACCTCGACGAGCAGAAGCGGCTGGAAAAGCAGGAGTACGACGATCTTCAGGAAGTGCTCGAAGAAATCCTGGTCGAGGCTTTCGCGGTCGTTCGCGAGGCCGGACGCCGCGTGCTCAACATGCGCCATTTCGATGTGCAGCTGATTGGCGGCATGGTGCTGCACAGCGGCAAGATCTCCGAAATGAAAACCGGCGAAGGCAAGACGCTGGTCGCGACCCTTCCGGTCTATCTCAATGCGCTCAGCGGCCGCGGCGTGCACGTGGTCACGGTCAACGACTACCTGGCCAAGCGCGACTCGGAATGGATGGGCAGGCTGTACCGCTTCCTCGGTCTCAGCGTGGGCGTGATTGTTCATGATCTCGACGATGAAGAGCGCCGTGCCGCCTACGCCGCCGATGTTACGTATGGCACGAACAACGAATTCGGCTTCGATTACCTGCGCGACAACATGAAGTTCGATATCAAGGATTGCGTGCAGCGTGGGCACAATTACGCCATCGTCGACGAAGTCGATTCCATCCTGATCGACGAAGCCCGCACGCCGCTGATCATCTCCGGCGCCAGCGAAGAGTCGACGGACAAGTATTACAAAGTTAACCGCATCATTCCCAAGCTGGAAAAGGGTGAGGAGATCGAAGGTCCGCCGGGTGAGGCCCCGCAGTACACCGGCGACTTCGCGATCGACGAGAAGCATCGCAACATCACGGTTACGGACGAAGGTTGGGAAAAAGTCGAGCAGTTGCTGGGCATCGGCAACATTGCCGATCCGGAGAACTGGGGCTGGAAGCACCACGTCGAGACCGCGGTTAAAGCGCACGCGCTGTATCGTAAAGACGTCGAGTATGTCGTCAAAGACGGTGAAGTCATCATTGTCGACGAATTCACGGGACGCATGATGCCGGGACGGCGCTGGTCCGACGGCTTACATCAGGCGGTGGAAGCCAAGGAAGGCGTCAAGATCGAGCGCGAGAACCAGACGCTGGCCACCATTACCTTCCAGAATTATTTCCGCATGTTCAAGAAGCTGGCCGGCATGACCGGTACGGCGGAGACGGAAGCGGAGGAATTCGAAAAGATCTACAAGCTAGACGTGGTCGTGATTCCGACCAACAAGCAGTTGCTGCGTATCGAGAATCCGGACATCGTCTACCGCACCGAGAAGGAAAAATATTTTGCCGCGGCCGACGAGATTCAACAACTCGCGGTAAAAGGCCAGCCTGTGCTGGTGGGTACCACCTCGGTAGAAAAATCGGAACGGCTCTCCGACCTGCTCAAGAAAAAGGGAATCAAGCACGTCGTGCTCAACGCCAAATTCCACGAGCGCGAAGCGGAGATCGTGGCTCAAGCCGGGCGCAAGGGTATGGTCACTATTGCCACCAACATGGCCGGCCGCGGTACCGATATCCTGCTTGGCGGCAATCCGGAATTCATGGCGAAGCAGGAGATGGTGAAGAAGGGAATCGCCCAGCAACTGCGGGTCGCACAAGGCAAGATTGAAGGTCCGCAGGAAGACGGCCAGACCTCCATCTTCTACTACAACGGGAACGAGTACACCGTCCCGACCGATAAGTGGACGGATGCATTCAACCGCTACAAGCAGCAGACCGACATCGAACATGACGAAGTGACCGCCGTTGGCGGGTTGCACATCCTGGGCACGGAGCGGCACGAGTCGCGGCGCATCGATAACCAGCTTCGCGGACGCGCCGGACGCCAGGGTGATCCCGGCTCTTCGCGCTTTTATCTTGCGCTCGAAGACGACCTGATGCGCATCTTCGCCAAAGAGTGGGTCTCGAACCTGCTGCAGCGGCTAGGCATGGAAGAAGGGGTTCCTATCGAATCCAAGATGATCACGCGACGGATCGAGACCGCGCAAAAGACGGTGGAAGGGCAGCACTTCGAATCCCGTAAACATTTGCTCGAATATGACGACGTGATGAACAAGCAGCGCGAGGCTGTTTACGGCCTACGCCGACGCTTGCTCGAAGGTCTCGATCAGAAAGATCTGATCCTCGAAGATTACGTTTCTGCGATCCTGGCCGACCAGTTGGAACAGTTTTGTCCGCCTAAGGCGCACGTGGACGACTGGAATATCAAGGGATTGAAGGACGCGATCTTTACTCGCTTCGGCGTCGACTTTCTCGCCGAAGGCGTGAAAGTCGAAACCCTGAATCGCGGAGAACTCGGCGACGCCATCTTTGAAAAGCTGAAACAGCGCTACGACGCCAAGGAAAAGCTTATCGGTCCCGAAGCCATGCGGCATCACGAGCGCATGATCATGCTCAGCGTGATCGACCAGCAGTGGAAAGATCATCTGCTCAGCATGGATCACCTGAAGGAAGGCATCGGGCTGCGCGGCTACGGCCAGCACGATCCGCTGGTCGAGTACAAAAGAGAATCCTTCGACATGTTCGAAGCGATGATGCAGCGCTTCCAGGAAGACACGGTCCGCTATTTGTATCTGATGCAGATTCTGGAGCGGCCGCGGGAGCCCGAGGTTAGTGCGCCGCCGGCAGAGCAGGGAGCGGAGGCTGGAGCGCAGCATGGTGGAGATGGCAACGGCCGGCGTCATCCGCGAATGGTTTCGACCTCTGCCGACGAACTGGAAGAGGCGTTTATGCGCCGCAAGCGCCGTGAACTGGAGCAGGCGCGCATGGCGGGTGGAGGAGGCGAAGCGCCGCAAGTACAGCAGGTGGTTCGCGGACAAGAAAAGGTGGGACGAAACGATCCCTGCCCTTGTGGTTCAGGGAAGAAATACAAGAAGTGCCACGGCGCGTAACGGTATTCACGGCGTGAGGTAGAGAAGATCGCGGGTGCCCCATCCTTGCTGCGGTTCTTGCAACAGGGTGGGGCTTTTGAATTTTGAGGGGGCGAATTTGCCCAACTAAATAGTCAGAATCCCACTTTGCGGCTCAAAGCGTGAAATGGCCTGTTCTCAAAACCTATCGTATGGCGACAAGCGTATTCTCTTGGGAATGAGGGCGGTCCGCCTTCTGGCAATGGTTCTTGGGGCGCTGCTTGTGCTCTAACTGTGGACTCTTCAATCCCCGTCCTCAAACCACTCACTCACTCGCTTCTGCTCACGAGATAAAACCGCAGGGGTTAGGTGAGAAGCAGCGCCGTCACGTAGTTTGATTATCTGTTCTTGTTTCGCACTCTCAGTCTCGCCATGCGCTGCAATGGCGAACCAGTAATAGGCGTCTGCGTAGTTTTGCGTCACACCCAGACCGTTGTTGTACATAAAACCAAGGTTGCATTGTGCCTGATAATTTCCTTGCTCCGCCGCCTTTTGATACCACGCCGTTGCCTGAGCATAGTCCTGGGGCACCCCTAGACCTTTGTGGTACATGAGGCCCAGGCTGAATTTGGCATCTGAAGAACCCTGTTCCGCCGCCTTGCGAAACCACGACAGGGCCTGCGCATAGTCTGGCGGCCCGCCCTGACCCTCAGCGTACATTGTGCCAAGATTGAGTTGCGATACTGCATCTCCCTGTTCCGCCGCCTTTTGATACCAGACCAGTGCCTGCGCGTAGTCCTGAGGCATACCGTTTCCGTTGTAGTACATACGACCAAGTGTGAATTGGGCCTGAGTAAGCCCTTGTTGTGCGGACTTGAGAAACCACGCCGCCGCTTGCGCGTAGTCCTGCGTTACACCTTCACCGTTGTTGTACATGGAGCCAAGGTTGTATTGGGCATATTTCTCGCCTTGTTCCGCCGCCTTGCGATACCATGCCATTGCCTTGGAGTAGTCGCGCGGCACAACTTGACCTGCCTCATACACAAGGCCAAGACAGAATTGCACGTAAGCATCGCCAGAGTTGGCATTCGCTTGGACAGCTGACTTCGAGTTTAGTAAGGAATCACAAGTGGGCTGCACCTGTGCCACTGCCCCAACCACACATACCAAGGAAAGAACAAAAACCGCAGCGCGGACAAAAGTTCTTGAACTCATGCTTGTTCTTCCTTTCCCGCTCAGCATATTCAATGTGTACGCAAACCTCGTTCTTTATCGTACCGAGGCAACAGCGAAGAGGTAAGTGACTGCGGTAATGTGGCGAGTCATCTGGAGTCTGGTTGTTGAAAAATCCGGATTTCACTCAGAATGCCCCGCCCGGGATTGGTTCGGGTCGTGTTCTGCAGGGCCGTCTGCGGCGCTTCTGGCCCACGCGGTTGAGAGATCGAAGCGTCGGTCGAGCTTCAGATCAGGTTGGTTTTGCCCGGATGCTACGATCTTATAAATCGATTTAACTTGTGAATGTATCTTATTGAATACAAATGACATACAAGGAATAATTTGCACAGCCTTCAGGCGGCTCAACCATTCTCGAATCATTCGGTTGGAGGGAAATCCCACAGTTTCCGAGGCATCCGGTACACGTTCAAGGTCTCGACTTTTCTCTGCTCCGGAACGAGTCCCTTATTTTGTCATCCTGAGCCGCGATGTAAGCGGCGAAGGATCAATGCAATTTGCCGGCAGCACGGACGCTGCAGACGAGTTGCAAAGATCCTTCGGCGCGAAACGCATGCGCCTCAGGATGACAATCAACGCGATGACAATCAGCGCATCAAAATCAAATATTGCTGATAACTTTTCCTTTCCGGGCTCTAGCGCTTTACGGCTTGGAAAGTCATCTCCTTCGCGGCACTTCCGGTCTCGCGTTTCCACTCTGCGAACAGCGTCGCGTAGTTCTTCATGATGTACTGGTCGCGGGTCACGCCCAGTTTCTTTGCGGTGGCATCGATCCAGCGCGGCGGACCTTCGATCTCACAGAAATTTCCAATGGGGGTCTGATCTACAACCACCTGCCCCTTGCCATCGCTCCACTCGGCGCGGAATTTCTCATACCGGAATGACGGCGAATAGCCCAGCGCCCCCAGGATGGCATCCATTTCCTTCCCGTCGCCGACACTGGTTTCCAGTTCCACCCGGCTACTGTGGCGCTTCACTTTGCCCCCACTCTTGTGCGTAAGTTTCCATTCAGATCCGTAGTTTCGCAGCCGCAACAGTTCTTTGCGTTTCCGCAAGACTTGGCCCGGTAGGTCGTACAACGTGTTCATCTCGTGGGTGCGCCGCGTGAGCAGGCGGAATCCCGCTGCCCGCAGCTTGCGAGTTAACGCCCGCAGCTTGGCCACGCGAAACTTGATTTCGATTTCCTGAGGCATGAAAGCAGTGTATTACGGCAGGGAGGCGTTGGCGGCTGGTGCTGCTGGAATCAGCGAGCGCGCGGCGACGCGCTCCCAGTCGACCGGTTCAACCGGCCCGACGATGAATGCCCAGGAAACTGCGCCTATCCACGCCACGGCCGCGGTGATGAAAAAGGCCCACCAGAATTGTCCCGTGCGATCCACTAAGAAGCCGGTCAGTATCGGTGCAATCCATCCTGCAAAGTTTCCGACGAAGTTCTGCACGCCTGCCCAGCGTCCCGCAGCGACCGGTCCCGCCAGAGTTTGCGTAACGGCCCATGAAGTAGAGCATGGCACTCCGAGGCAAGTCCCGGTCAAGGCCAGCATGGCGAGGAAACTCACGCCCTGGCTCATCACCGTCAACATCAGGAAGACGCCCACCCCAATACTTCCCCCAACCAGCGCGGATTTGCGAACCAGGGTTGGGGTGGCGCCTGCGTTGATCCACTGGTCCGACAACTTTCCCCAGATAACCGCTCCGATCGCTGACATCACGAACAAAAGAAATCCGTCGCGCCCAATGTCGTTCAGGGAAAGGCCGCGCTCGCGTTTCAGGTAGGAAGGCAACCAGGTGACCAAAAAGTATAAGTAATAGTTGATGGAAAATTGGCCCAGGCAGGTTCCCCAAGCCGACCTTTGCTTCAAGATCGATTTGATCCCGACGCCCGACGAAGAAGTATGTATGACAGTTCTCGGCTCACTGCGCGGCATCCAGGCCAGCCACAGGGGCAACCATAACAATGCTCCCAATCCCAATACGAGGAAGAACGGGCGCCAGCCGAAAGCGCCAATAACGGTTCCTCCGATCAGAATTCCGAGCGCCGGACCCAAGGAGATTCCGACCATGAGCATGGCGTTGGGGAAGCCTCTCTTGGCCTCCGTGAAATACGTCGACAAGATTTTTGAAAACGAGGGAAACGCGACCGACTCCCCGATGCCCAGGATTACTCGAAACACGACGAGAGCGACGAAGCCGTGCAGTATGCCTGTAACTCCCGTGGCAAGAGACCAGAGAAAAAATCCACCCGCGAAGACCCATTTCACATCAAAGTGATCCACCAGCCATCCCGCTGGAATTTGCAACAAGGCGTAGACCCAGAAAAATGCTCCCAGCAGAGTGCCCAGCTGCGTGTTCGAAATATGAAGCTCGTCCTGCAGAAGAGGCGCCGCAATCGACAGATTGCTGCGATCGATGTAGTTGATGAGCACCGATAGCGAGAGCAAGAAAACAACCCGGTTCATTCCCGGATGCACGTCGGCGGGTGACGAATGCGCCTGATCGTCGATGCGGTGGCTCGACTCCTCGTGGATTGGGAATGGGGTCATAGGCGCAAAGCCGCACAATTGTACTATCATGCGGAAACGAAGGGTGCGCTTGGCGGGGTGTTATGAAGAATCTATTCCAGAGCGAGGCAGTTGACGAAGTGCTCTCTCGCATCGATACCCTGCAGCCTGCGAGCCAGCGCCAGTGGGGGAAAATGGATGTCGCGCGGATGATGGCGCATTGTTCCGCTGCGCTCGATATGGCTTCCGGAAGGCTCAATCCGCCGCGGATCTTCATCGGCAGACTCCTTGGGCCTCTCGTCAAACCGATCTACACCAACGAGAAGCCTTTTTCCAGGAACAATCCTACGGACAAGAAGCTAGTGGTCACGGACCAGCGCGACTTTCAGCGGGAGCAGGAACGGCTGAAGGCATACCTCCGAGAATTCCACGATGGCGGAGAAGAGAAATGCACGCGGCATCCGCATCCATTCTTCGGATCGCTTTCTCCACAGGATTGGGCCCGCGGCATGTACAAACATCTGGATCATCACCTGCGCCAATTTGGAGCATAACTCCGACCGGAGAGCTAACTAAACGTTGGCAGCTTCACCAGATCATCTTTTGGCACAGACTCGAGATGCCCCCCGGCTTTGCGCCAGGCCGTGAGTCCTCCCACGATCACAAAGGTGTTGAAGCCTTTTTCCCGCAGTAGATGCGCCACCCGGGCGCTAGTCGCTTCGCGCGCTCAAGTGCAATACAGGTAAATGTCCTTGTCCTTGGGTAGATCCTTAAGCTCTTCTTCCAGGTTGTTCGGTTCGATGCGGATCGACCCTGCAATGCGCTCGGCGCCAATGTCGTAGTAGCCATGGCTGCGCACATCCACAATCTGCACGCGGTCGCCCTGGCCTGCCGCCAGGCGCGCGGCGAGTTCCTGAACCTGCACCCGCGGCACTACGTCATACTCCCGGTACTTGCGAAATTGCACGACCCGGTACACCGCATAAATCACGAGCGCGACAATCACTACGACTTCCATCACCCGCCCGGCCTCATGAATGCTCCTCAGCGTAGCGGCCAGAAAGTCGCGCGAGAGATATCCCACGAACAGATACGTCGCGGAATAAAGCAGCGTCCCGGCCAAGTCGAGGCGCAGAAACTGTCCGAACCGCATCTTCATGCTGCCCGCTAAAGGGGCTGCCATCGTATTGATGCCGGGGATGAACTTGGCAATGACCAGCGTCATCTTCCCGCGTTTGTAAAACGACTCTGCCGAATGAAGGATGCAGGTCTCTGGATTCATCGAGAGGCGGCACAGAAATCCCAACAGAGCCCAGCCGGTAAAGTGTCCTAACCAGAACTGCACAGTATCACCGACGAGGAGTGCGATCGTCGCGGCCAGTAGGATTCCGCTGCCGGACAGGGTGTGCGATGCGACGCCTGCGCCCGCGGTTACCAGTGCAATCGACGCCGGAAAGGGAAGTCCCATGGATTCGGCGAGCAGCACAAAAAAGATTAGCGCATAGCCATGGTGGGCCATCGATAAGAGCAAGTTGTTCATAGATTAAGCGGGTTCGATTCGGCGAAATACTAAAGGGTTCAGTATAAACAAAGCCGGACGCGCCCGATGGAGCACGTCCGGCTTTATATACGAGGAGTGAGTCTCTCAGGAGGACTTTCCTCGATTGGGTGAGCAAGATGGCGGCCAGCACTCGAAGTCTCTCCGGCCCTGTCCGGGCCGGCGCGTCGAAAAACCTAGGCGCCTTTCGTCTAAAGCTTCGACTGAAGCCGCCCTCTCAGTTAACGGGTACTCGCAACGGAAAGAACCCCGGCGACTTGCCTTTCCCAAGTGCCGAGGGGAGAGAAGTGAGGTCACGTTACCGCGCCCCACCGCATGCCAGTGCGTCTCGTTGGCCTTCCGCTCCGGCAGTACTCCCATCAACTGGGGTGTATTTTCCGACGCTTGCAGCCGGATGTCTGTGGCACGCGTCACTCTCGAAGGTGACCGCAATCAAGCCAGAACTGCCCGCGATTCTGTGCTCAGGATCACAATTGGTTCGGGTCTGGTAATAACCTTAGTCCTGAAATAGAGCCAATTTCGAAGGAATGGAGGTGGAGTGGGCGGCGGCTACTTTTCTCTTGTCACGACGAACTCGGGCGCCCAAAGCAATGCCCGCTTGATCTCCGAATCCGGGAAGCCGCATATCGCCTTGCTGGCCGATTCGGCATACTCCGTCGCACGCCTGGAGGCGGCCTCCAAAGAACCGTAGCGGTGTAAGATCTCGAGAATGTGGGAATGCGTGACCCCATTGAAGGCTCGCTCTCGCAGGATGGTTTCAATTCTTGCGCGCTCCGCCGGGGTGCAGCGCTCCAGCGCATGGATCACCGCCATGGTAACCTTGCCTTCGCGCAAGTCGCTGGCTACCGGCTTGCCCAGCACGTCTTCGGAAGCCGTCAGGTCGAGCACGTCATCGACGATCTGAAACGCCATTCCGAGATCGTGGCCGTAGCTGCCCAGCGCATCCTCCTCCGCCGGCGTCGCACCAGCAAGAATCGCGCCCAGCCGCATGCAAACCGAAAACAGGCACGCCGTCTTGCGGAAGATCAGATCGAAGTGCTCATCCAGCGTAATCAGATTGCCCAGCTTTTCCATCTGCAGCAGTTCGCCTTCGACCATTTGCTGCGTGAGTTCGATCAGCGTGTCGAGAATGCGGAAATTCCGCTCTTGCACCGCGATCTTGAAGGCCTGCATGTAAAGCCAGTCGCCCGCCAGCACGCATTTGGAGTTTCCCCACTGCGTATTAGCCGCCGGGCGCCCCCGCCGCGTTTTTGCCTCGTCGATGATGTCGTCGTGGACCAGGGTCGCCGTGTGAATAATCTCGACGACTGCGCCCAGTCGCACCGCTCCTCGTCCCTGATAGTTGAGCAGCTTCGCGGAAAGCAGCAGGAGCGCCGGGCGGATTCTCTTGCCCCCGCCCGACCGCAAGTATTCGCCGATTTCCGTGATCGCTCCGACATCGGACACCGTATCGCGGCCGAACTCCCCCTCCAGCGCGCACAGGTCGTCCCGCAGGAGATCGAATACTTCTTTGCCGCTAATGGTGGCTGGCGCGCTCAAGGTTGCTTTCTATAACCTGATTTAAAGCTGTTGTCCTTAATTCGTCCTGTAATTGATGAACTGCAAATCGATTCCGAAATCGTGTTGTTTCAGCAACGCGATCACTTCCTGCAGCGTGTCGCGGTCTTTCCCGCTGATTCGCACCAGGTCTCCCTGGATCGAGGCCTGAGCTTTCTTCTTGGAATCCTTCACCAGCTTTACCATCTCCCGGGCCTTCTCAATCGCGATCCCTTGCTGCAGAGTGGCCCGCCGCTTGGATGTTCCGCCCGCCGCCGGTTCCACTGCGCCGTAGGTCAGCGCCCTCAACGAGACCCCGCGCTTCACCAGTTTCTGCTGGAGCACGTCGTTGACGGCCTTTAGTTTGTACTCGTCGGCCGAGTGCAGTACGATGGCGTCTTTTTCCAACTCGATATTGGATTTCGAGTCTTTCAGGTCGAACCGGGTGTGGACCTCCTTCAACGCCTGTTGGATGGCGTTGGAAACCTCCTGCATGTCGACCTTGCTGACCACGTCAAAGCTGTTATCGGGCATACATTTCTAATCTTTCTGAAATAAGGGAATCCTATTTGAGGGTATCAGAACTGCGGGCTAGCGCGCCGAAACTTTGCTTTCAGCCGTTTCAGAGATTTTGAAAAAATTGTAGAAATTCCGCGAGGTCTGCTCGCCGATCTCCTCCATGGAACGTCCACGCAGTTCGCCCAGTTTCGCCGCGGTCTGTTTCACGAATGCCGGTTCATTGCGCTTTCCCCGGTGCGGGACCGGAGCGAGGTAGGGACAATCGGTTTCGATCAGCATTCGATCGAAGGGAACTTCCAGAGCCATATCGCGAATCTGCTGCGCCTTCGGAAACGTCAGGTTGCCGGCGAACGAGATCATGAATCCCATATCGAGCGCGCGACTGGCTTGTGGCCAGGTTCCGATAAAGCAGTGCAGGATGCCGCCGATCCCTTTTCCGGCCCAGCGTTCCCCGATCAGCCGCAGACAATTTTCCCAGGCATTGTCGCTACCCTCGGAAGGGCGACAGTGAATCACGATGGGAAGCTTGGCCGCGGCCGCCAGTTCCATCTGGCGGATAAAAACCTCCTGCTGGATCTCCCGCGGCGAATGGTCGTAGTAGTAATCGAGGCCGATCTCGCCCCACGCGATCACCTTGGGATGTCGCGCCAATCGCTCCATTTCGGCATACGCGTCCTCTGAAGCCAAGCGAGCCTCGTGGGGATGAATTCCGACCGTCGCGTACATGAACGGATATTTGTCGGCAAGCTGAACTCCGGCATCGAGCGTCGGTGGTCCATCGCCATTGCCGATCGCGACCATCGTCGTGATCCCGGCTTCCCTCGCCCGCGCAATCACCTGCTCGCGATCGGAGTCGAACTGCTTGCCATCGAGATGTGCGTGAGAGTCTACGAACATGTTTATGTGATTACCGCTGATCGGAAGTAACTTTATGTGGGGACAGCCGCCCTCGGCTGTCCGGCCGAGCGAAAGCTCGGCCAGGTTGTGATTTCCCAGCCCCCGCTCTACTTCAGCCGCGCTCCGATAGGCACATCCTCCAAAAAGCTTGCCAGCACGGGCTTCCCGCCTTCCAAAGAGGCGGCGACAATCATCCCATTCGATTCCAGGCCGCGAAGTTTGCGCGGCGCAAGATTGGCCACAATCACCACCTTGCGCCCGACCAGCGTCTCGGGCGCATAGGCTTCCGCAATTCCAGCCAGCACCTGCCGCACCTCGGTGCCGATGTCGATTTCGAGCCGCAGCAACTTGTCGGCCTTCGGCACTCGCTCGGCTACTTTCACCATTCCAACGCGCAACTCAATTTTGGCGAAATCGTCAATCGTAATCTTGCCGCCATCGCTGGCTACAGCAGCTGCAGGCGGGGTCACGGGGACTTGCAGTTTTTCCGGCACCTGCGCCGTTGCGGGCGGCGGGACCGCTGCCTTTCCCTCTTCCACAACAGGCCCTCTTTGCTGATCCTCCATTTGCTGCATCCTTTCAATCGCACTCTTATCCGCGCGCGGAAAAACGGGCCGCACCTCTCCCAGCTTCGTCCCGAGATGTAGTTGTCCCCAGGCCAGTTCGCTCAGCGCTAGTTTCTTGATGTCACCCAATCCCATCTGCTCCCATATCTTGCTGGTCGCCTCTGGAATCACCGGATGCGCCAGTGCCGTCGCAATCCGCAGCGCTTCCGCCGACGTATAAAGCACAGTGGCCAGCCGCGCCCGGCTATCGTCATCCTGTTTTTCTCCCAGCGACCAGGGCTCATTTTCGACAATATATTTATCGACCGCCGCGACCAATCCCCATGCCGATTCCAGGGCTCGCGAAAACTGATATTGATCGAAAAACACACCACATTCGCGAATCGTCTTGCGCGCCGTCTCGGCGATGGCATCATCGGCAGGAGTTCTGGCTGCCGTGTGCGATGGATAGGGCACTTCTCCGTGGAAGTACCGGTTAATCATCGTTAGCGTCCGGCTTGCTAAATTGCCGATACCGTTCGCCAGATCCGAGTTGTAGCGCTGCACCAGCGCGTCGAATGAAAACGATCCGTCCTGCCCGAACACGACCTCGCGCAGCAGAAAATAACGCAGCGCATCTGCCCCAAGCACGTCGAGGATCGTCTCGGTGCGCACGATGTTGCCGCGCGATTTCGACATCTTGCTCTCTTCAAACAGCAGCCAGCCGTGGGCGACAATCGCTTTGGGCAGCGGCAAGCCGGCCGCGAGCAGGAATGCCGGCCAGTACACGCAATGGAATCGGACAATCTCCTTGCCGATCATGTGCACGTCGGCTGGCCAGTATTTCTTGAAGGCCTCCTGCGCGCCCGCATGCGACGATCCGTATCCGATCGCGGTGATGTAGTTTGCCAACGCGTCCAGCCACACATAGATCACGTGTTTGGGATCGTCCGGTACTGGAATTCCCCACGAGAAGGTCGAACGGCTGATCGATAAGTCGCGCAAGCCGGAGCGCACGAACGAAATTACCTCGTTCCTTCGCGTTTCCGGCCGGACAAAATCCGGGTTGGCGTACAGTTCCAGCAGTTTGTCCTGGAAGGCGGAAAGCTTGAAGAAGTAATTCTCTTCGTGGACCGTCTCGGTAACGCGGCCACAGGTCGGACACGGATCACCCGGCTGCGCGCCGTCGACGTAGAGTTCGTCGGAAACGCAGTACTGCCCGGTGTACGTGCCTTTGTAAATGAACCCGTTGTCGCGAATGCGGCGGAACAGTTCCTGCACCCGTTTCTTATGCCGCTCTTCCGTCGTGCGGATAAAGTCGTCGTTCGAAATTCCCATGCGCTGCCATAGTCTGCGAAACTCGCCCGAAATTTCGTCCGCATATTGCTGTGGAGTTTTCCCCGCGGCTTGCGCCGCGCGCTCGATCTTCTGCCCGTGTTCGTCCGTGCCCGTCAAAAAGAAAGTGTCAGCGCCCAACAATCGTTGCCGCCGCGCTACCGTGTCGCAGGCGATGGTCGTGTAAGCGTGCCCAATATGCGGCCGCGCGTTCACGTAATAAATCGGAGTCGTGATGTAGAACTTCCTGTTCATAATTTCTTGTCTTAACGAATAGTCCTGTGATGCGGAGGCTTCTGCCCCGTGTTCCTCTGTGTCCTCTGTGGTTAGACTTTCTCGTTTCTTCCAAGATAAGCCCGGGCCGCTTCCTGCATCACCGTCTTCAGCGGCACGCGATGCTCGGCCGCCAGCCGCCGGCAATCTTCGTACTCGGGCGCGTAGTTGGTCACAGTCCCATTCATGCTGGCAATCTTGATGCGGACCTCGCCCCACTGGGTGCGAACATTTTCCCAGCGCCGCGCCAGCGTCTGCCGCACCTCTTCGCGCCGCCGCACGCCCAGGGTCGTGGTCTCCACAAAGATCATTTCCGCCAGTTTCTCCGCCGCTTCCGGCTTGCACAACACGGTCAGCAGCGTCCCCGGCCGGTTCTTTTTCATCTGCACCGGCATGCCAAAAACATCGAGAGCGCCTTCTTCGAACAAGCGATCCATGACGTAGCCGAATACCTGCGGATTCAGGTCGTCGATGTTCGCTTCAAGAATCGTGATCGTTTCCGAAGCCGTTCGCGCCACATGCGTGGGCGTGGCGTCTCCAATCACCAGACGCGCCACATTGGCATGCCCGGCAAAGTCGCGAGACCCAGCGCCGTATCCGGATTTTTCGATATTCATCTCAGGAAACGCGCCAAAGCGCTGGACCAGCGTTTTCACGATCGCCGCTCCCGTCGGCGTGACCAGTTCCGCCTGCACACCCGAGGAATATACCGGCGCATTCATCAGCAACTCCACGGTCGCGGGAGCCGGGACCGGAAACGTCCCATGCGCGCACTTTACGGTTCCTCCGCCAACATTCAGCGGTGAGCAGACGATCTCGTCCACGCCCAGAGCCTCCGCGCCGACCGCCGCACAGACAATGTCGACCATCGCATCTACGGCGCCCACTTCGTGGAAATGGATCTCTTCGATCGGAACGCCGTGGATCTTTGCCTCCGCCGCGCCGAGAGCCTCGAAAATCGAAATGGCCGTCTTCTTCGCCGAATCAGAAATCGCAGAAGAAGAGATAATTTTCCGAATCTCCGTCAAGCCGCGATGTGAATGTGCGTGCTCATGTGGTGCGGGCGCTCCTGCCCGCGAAGGTTCATCCGCATGATGATGCTCGTGCGAGTGATGATGATCGTGCTCGTGGTCAGCTTTCGAGGGCGAGAGCGCCCGCGCCACATGAGCACGCGCCACATCATCCTGCTTTGCCCAGTACTCTTCGCGCGGCATATCTTTTTCGCCGTCGACCCAGACGTCGACCTTGGTCGCCGAGATGCCGCTGCGCAGGACGCGTGAAATCTCCAATCTCGCGCCCACTCCGAGGGCCGACACCGCTTCTTCCAGCAACCGCGGCGAGACTCCGGCGTCCACCAGCGCGCCGAGAAACATGTCGCCGCTGATGCCCGAAAAACACTCTAGATAAGCGATGCGCACAAAAAAATCGTGAGTCGCTAGCGGTTGGTCCCTGGCCGAGAGTTCTCGCCCGCGATGAACGACCAACGGCTAACGACCGAGTTTTCATCATAGGGAACCGTTCTGGCCGCGTCAAACGCCCGGCCTGCGCCGAGTCTGTTAAAATCACTGTTTCTTCAATAGCTTAGAGGGCTTCCTTGTATCGTGATCTAGAGCATCGTCTGGCCCAGCGGGTACGGGAGTGTTTGGAGCGTCGTCATCCCGGCGTCGCGCTGCCGCCGGTGATCGTCGAGCAGCCGCCGAAGGTCGAACTCGGAGATTTCGCCATCCCGATTTTTCCCTTTGCCAAGCCGCTGCGCTCCGCCCCGCTGAAAATCGCGGAGGCCGTTCGCGCCGAGATCGGGGTCATCGAAGGCATCGCCGAACTGCAGGTTGCGCCTCCTGGATATTTGAATATCAAGATCGATCGCGGATTCCTGGCTGCCCAACTGGCCGCCGAATTCAAGCCCCATTCTGAAATCCCTACCCTAAAAATCCTGGTGGAACACACCAGCATCAATCCCAATAAGGCCGCACACATCGGGCATCTGCGCAACGCCATCCTTGGCGACACTTTCGTGCGCCTGCTGCGCTATGCCGGCAGGGAAGTCGACATTCAGAACTACATCGACAACACCGGAGTGCAGGTGGCCGACGTGGTGGTCGGATTCACCCACCTCGAGAAGAAATCCCGCGGCGACATTGAGGCTCTGACCCGCCGGCCGCGCTTCGATTATTACTGCTGGGATCTGTATGCCCGCGTGTCGCAGTGGTACGAAGCCGAGAAAGAGAACAAGCGAGTGCGTCTCGAAACGCTGCACGCCATCGAGGATGCCTCGAGCGAAACGGCGGCCATCGCCGATCTAATCTCTGTCGCGGTCCTGCGCCGCCATCTCGAGACCATGGATCGCCTCGACATCGAATACGACTTTCTTCCGCGCGAGAGCGAAATTCTCCACCTACATTTTTGGGATGCGGCCTTCACCAAGCTGAAAGAAAGTGGCGTGCTTACTTTCGAGAGCGAAGGCAAGAATAAGGGCTGCTGGGTGATGCGCAGGGCGGGAACCGAAACTGCCCTCACCACAGAGGACACGGAGAACACAGAGGAAGAAAGGATTTCCGAAGAAGACCAGAAAGTCATCGTCCGTTCCAACGGTACGGTTGGCTATGTTGGCAAAGACATTGCCTACCACATGTGGAAGTTTGGTCTGCTCGGGCGCGATTTCGGATATCGCAAGTTTTACCGCTATCCCAACGAACACGAGTGCTGGATCTCAGCCATGCGGGGCGAGAAGGATCATCCACACTTCGGCGATGTCGCCGAAATCTACAACGTCATCGACGCTCGCCAGTCGGAGGCGCAGAACACCGTGATCGAAGCGCTGCGCGGCCTCGGCCACAACGAGGCTGCCGATCACTACACGCATTTCTCTTATGAGATGGTCGCGCTTACACCGCGCTGCGCTGCCGAACTCGGCTACACCCTGAGCGAGGAAGACAAGTCCCGCTCCTACATCGAAGTCAGCGGACGCAAGGGATTCGGGGTGAAGGCTGACGACTTGCTCGATCAACTCATCGCCTCGGCGAAGAAAGAGGTCGATTCGCGGCATCCCGCGGTGAGCGAACCGGAGCGTTTGGCCATCGCCACGCAGATCGCCATCGGCGCCCTGCGCTACTTCATGCTGAAGTACACCAAGCAGTCGGTGATCGCCTTCGATTTCAAAGACGCGCTCAGCTTCGAGGGCGAGACCGGGCCGTATGCGCAGTATGCGGTCGTGCGCGCCCAGAGCATCTTCCGCAAAGCCGGCCTCGATGCGGAGAACTTTGGCGTCAGCAACGCCGAAGTTTTGTCGTCCGCCGATCTCGCGAACTATCTCACTGGCGACACTGCCAATGAAATTTGGGAGTTATGGCTGGCAGCTTCGAAAACGTCCTACGTGATCGAGCAATGTATTGCCACGACCGAGCCTGCATACCTGGCGAAGCATGTATTCCAGCTCGCGCAACTTTTCAATACGTTCTATCATCGCTACCCGATCCTCAGCGAGACGGACGAAAAGCGGAAGCAGTTCCTGCTGGTCACCGTGGCCGTCGTGCAGCGCGAACTGATTCGATCGTTGGCGGTCATGGGCATCACCGTCCCGCCAGTCATGTAGAATGCCTGCGCGCTGAATCAAGCGGCTGCAAATTGCGTTCATGAATCATAGTGTTCACCCAAATCAGGCGCCTCGTTTGTGGTTCCACAGGATCGCCATCCTCTTGGGAATTATTCTCCTAGTGATCGCGTTTGCAGGATTTCTGTATGAGAACGCCTCCGAGGCGCGCGATCGGCGGTCCAACCCGATGCCTGGCAAGCTCGTCGATGTGGCGGGAAAGAAAATGCACATCGACTGCATGGGAGAGGGAAGTCCCATCGTGATTCTCGACTCTGGACTTGGCGATTCCTATGTTTCCTGGTTTAAAGTGCAGCCGCAGATTGCAAAATTTGCACGCGTCTGCTCCTACGATCGCGCCGGACTCGGCTACAGCGACTCCAGCTCCCAACCTCGCACCAGCAAGGTGATTGCCAAGGAACTGCACGCGTTGCTGCAAGCGGCGGACGTTGCCCCGCCGTATGTGCTTGTCGGCCATTCCATGGGGGGATTCGACGTCCGCCTCTACGCCAGTCTTTACCGCGACCAGGTTGCCGGCATGGTTCTGGTGGACGCCTCCCATCCCGACCAGGAAAACCGTTTCCCTCCCGAGCTGAAGAATATGGAGGGTACTTGGCTGCGCGAGGCGGAGTTTCTCGAATACACTATGCCCTTCGGTGTTCCCCGCCTACTTGGCCTCTGCGAATCCGATCCGGTGCAACGCGCCGCCGAATGCAACTTTCATAGCGCGCGCGAAAACGTGGCTGAGTTGAAAGCAGTTTCTGAAAGCGCTGCGGAAAGCGCGGCTACGCCCTCGCTTGGCGACATGCCGCTTGCGGTGCTCTCTCACGATCCCGAAAAAGCCTCCAGCGAATTTCCTCCCGACCTCGCCAAACCCGTCAACGAAGCCTGGGAAAAGATGCAGGAGGAAATGGCTCATCTTTCCACGCGAGGAACGCAGACCATCGTGCAAAACAGTTCGCACTACATCCAGATCGATCAGCCGAATGCTGTGATCGACGCGGTCCACGCGGTTGCCGAGCAAGCTAGGCAGAGTTCGTCCGTGTCCGCCTCTCCGCATTCCTGAGCCGCGAATCGCGGCTGACTCTCATGGTTCAAACCTGCTACCCTTTTTTCATCTTGAAAGCCTCGCAGCGCTTTTCCCCCCAGACCAGGACCAAGACCAAGACCAGGAGCAGATGATGGAATCCTCGGACCGTCCTCGATTCATCGGCATCGATTTTATTTTCCTGCTGTCCATGGTTCTCACCGTCGCAACTGCCGCGCAAGGCGCTCCTCGGGTCGCGGCGCAGTCAGTGCCCGCGCATCGTCCGCAAATCGGTTTGGCTCTCAGCGGCGGAGGCGCGCTCGGCCTGACCGAAATTGGAGTGATTCAGTGGATGGAGGAAAATCACATCCCGGTCGACCGCATCGCCGGAACCAGCATGGGCAGCATCATCGGCGCCATGTATGCCGTCGGCATGACGCCTGCTGAAATTCGTACATTCGCCGAAAAAATCGATTGGGAGCAAGCCCTTCTTCCCGAGCCGCCGTACTCAGATCTCTCCTTCCGTCGCAAAGAAGATCGGCGCGACTTTCTGATTAACGCGCCGCTTGGCCTCAAACACGGCCTCCATGGCCCCAATGGCTACAACCCCGGCCAGGGCGTTGGACTGTTGCTCGATCGCATTGCCTTTCCGGAATCCGGCATCTCCAGCTTTGACGATCTGCCAATCCCATTCCATTGTGTTGCTACCGACATGCAGAGCGGCGAAGCCATCGTGCTCCACGACGGTCCTCTGGCCGAAGCGGTGCGCGCCTCGATGGCCATCCCCGGCGTTTTCACCCCCGTGGAAATCAAAGGACGCATGCTGGCCGACGGTGGCATGGTGCAAAACATCCCCGTGGAAACGGTGAGAGCCATGGATGCTGACGTTGTCATTGCCGTGGAACTGCGTCTTCCTCCCGGCAACATCGCGCAACTCGGGTCTCTTGTTGGCGTTCTCTCCCGCGCGGTCGACGTGATGATTATGCAAAACGAACGCAAGTCGCTCACGCTGGCCGACGCGAAGATCAGCGTGGATATGAAAGGTTTTGGGGTGAATGACTACAGCCGCGTCGATGAACTCATCCAACTCGGATATAAGACGGCGGCCAGTGAATCCGCCAATCTCTTGCGCTATGCAATTCAAGACCCGGTCGAGTGGCAGCGCTATCTCGACGAACGGGCCGCCCGCAAGCGCTCTCCTCTTAAGAAGGTGGACGCCATCGAAGTTACCGGCGGGGATTCCGATACCAATCGCAGAATTGAACATCAGCTCAGGAAAGATGTTGGTGGACCTCTCAATCTGCCCGCCCTGGAGAAGCAACTGACAAAGATCGCGGGACAGGGACAATTCGACGATTTGGGCTATGAAGGCTTCGTCCAAAACGGAGTTCCGTCCTTGCGCGTGACTGCGCACGAGAAGACCTATGGTCCGCCGTTCATAGATTTGGCGGTCAATGTCGACGGATCCGGGGTCGCTGCCTACGACTTCTCCGCGGGCGCCCGAGTCACGTTTATGGATGTCGCCCATCGCGGAGGCGAGTGGCGCAACGATCTGCTTTTCGGTTCGAGTAACCTCGTGGCCACCGAGTTCTATCAGCCCATCGCGCAGTCCCGCTTCTTCGTCTCACCGTATGCTTTCGCGTCGAAGTACGGCCGCAACTCTTTCACGGGCCTGACGCGCATTGCGATCTTCGGCGACGAGCGGGCCGGAGGCGGTTTCGACCTCGGCTACAATTCCGGGCTGCGCAGCGAACTGCGCATTGGATACGAACTTTTCGACGGCAAGCTGAGCCCGCTGGTCGGCGCCGCTGGCCTTCCCATCGTCCACGGCAGCACCGGAGAATTCCGCGCCCGTTATGTCTGGGATGGGCAGGACAGCCCTGCGGTCCCGGGGAAGGGAAGTCGCATTGTCGCCACGCTCTCACGGGTGCTGCAAAGTCCGGGAATAACCCATTCGATCGGTCAACTCGATGTGCAGACCTCAAATGTTTTTGCGGCAGGGAGCAAAACATCTCTGTTCTTCGATGCCGCCGGTGGAACCACCTTCCGCGGCAACGCCGGCCCATTCCAGGTATTCGAACTCGGTGGACCGTTTCGCCTCGGCGCTTATTTTCCCGACGAGTTCTTCGGCAACCATTACGCTTTTGCCTCTTTCGGTTTTCGCCGCGAACTCTATCGTCTGCCTCAACTCATCGGAAAGAAAGTTTACTGGGGCGGGTGGTACGAGTCGGGAACTGCCTTTGGTGTGCCTGGCAACGATCCCGGACCGGTCGTCGTGCGCGGCACGTTCAATCTCGGCGTCATAGCCGATACGATGGTGGGCCCGATCACCATCGCCGGCAGTGTGAGTCCGACGGGACAAAGCCGCGTCAATTTCTCGATCGGCCGCATTTTCTAAGCATGCTGACCAAGTAGCGATGAGTAGTGGTCAGTGGCTAGTGGCCAGTGACTAGAACTGGTCTCACAAATGGTTTTCAAAGCAGAGTGCGAGGCCCTCAGGGGCTAAAGCCCACGCTCTTTCTGGGTAACGGCACGGCGGAAGCCGTACCCTTCCCAAAGCTGTTTGTGAGGCAGGCTCTAGTCTGTGGCTTTACTGGCCACTAGCCACTGACCACTGGCGGATCTCTACGAGTCCTCAGCGGTTAAGCCCTTTCTAGCCGCTGAGGGTGGTCTTCCATTTCCCCCCGCATCTCATCGATTGATATACTGCGCCCCGCGGTCCATCTCGAGCATTCCATGGAGCCCATACGGTGCATCGACGCCACCTCTGTTTTCTGATAGGCCTTCTGCTCGCCGTTCATACCGTTGCGCAACAGCCTTCCGCGCCGCAGGTGCAAACCACCCCCAAGCCGCTATTCAAGCTGCAGGAAGTCATGATTCCCGTGCGCGATGGCGTTCATCTCCAGACCGCGATTCTGACTCCCATCGACCAGCAAGGTCCGCTGCCGATCCTGTTTCGCCGCACCCCGTACGGCGTGCCCGACAAGGCGCCCGAGCAGATACCCGCATCGCTCAAAGAACTGGCCCAGGACGGCTACATCTTCGTCTTTCAGAATTTGCGCGGACGCTTCAAGTCGGAAGGGGTCTTCAATCTTTCTTCGCAGGTCAATCTCAGCGATCCCAAGTCCACCAATGAGACCACCGACGCCTATGACTCGATCGAATGGCTGGTGAAGAATGTGCCCAACAACAACGGGAAAGTTGGAATGTTTGGCGTCTCCTACGACGGCCTGACCACTGCGCTCACCCTGTTGCATCCGCATCCCGCGCTCAAAGCCATCAGCGAGCAAGCTTCGCCCGTCGATCAATGGATGAACGACGACGACCATCGCTACGGCGCGCTGCGCGAGAGTTACGACTTTGAATACGCGGTCATGGAGCAATCCGATAAGAACAAAAATACTCACTTCGATTTCGAGACCTATGACACGTACGAGTGGTATCTCGATTTAGGTCCGCTTTCCAATATCAATGCGAAATATCTTCACGGCTCCATTCCTTACTGGAACTCGACCATCGACCATCCCGATTACGACGAATTCTGGAAGAAGGAGGCGTGGGTCAACCAGCTTCACGCCTCAACAGTTTCTAACTTGAACGTTGCCGGATTCTGGGATCAGGAAGATCCGTGGGGGCCGTGGCAGATTTTTCGTCATGCCGCCGAAAGCGACCCGCAGCATACCAACTTCATCGTCGCCGGTCCCTGGTATCACGGCGAATGGCAAAGCCCGAAGGGCGATTCGATCGGTATCATTCCCTTTGGCGGCCACGAAACGGCGCGCGAGTTTCGCGAGAATATCGAAGCGCCGTTCTTCCGCTACTACCTACACGGCGAGGGCGAGAAGCCGGCCTGGCAGGCGAGCACATTTCAGAGCGGTTCCAACACCTGGCACACGTATCCAGAGTGGCCTCCCAAAGAAGCGAAGAGCACGAATATATATCTTCATGCCGATGGAACCCTCTCCTTTGCCGCGCCCTCAGCGAATCCTGGGCAAAAATATACCGAGTATGTCTCCGATCCAGCCAATCCCGTGCCCTACCGGCAGCGTCCCATTTCGCCGACATATCCAGGCGGCGACTGGCGCACTTGGGAAGTCGCTGACCAGCGCTTCGTCGATCACCGGCCTGACGTTCTTTCCTTTGTCAGCGCTCCTCTCGATCACGACGTCACCATCACCGGCCCGCTTGCGGCTGATCTGTTCGCTTCCACCTCCGGAACCGACAGTGACTTCATCGTTAAGTTGATCGACGTTTATCCCCAGAATGCCCAGAAAAAAAACTGGAATTCCGAGGAGGGACCGAAGCCCGGACAATATGCGCACTCTCTGAACGGATACGAATTGCCGGTAGCCATGGAAGTTCGTCGCGGCCGCTACCTGGAGAGTTTCGAGACCCCGCATCCCTTACCGGCTAACCAGCCGATCGAGTGGAAGATTCCCCTGCGCGACCACGATCATGTTTTTCTCAAAGGTCACCGCATCATGGTGCAGATTCAATCCACCTGGTTCCCAGTAATCGACCGCAATCCGCAGAAATTTGTGCCCAGCATCTACAAGGCTGCCCAAAGCGATTTCGTCTCGGCGACGCAGCGCATCTACTGCTCGCCTGAGTTGCCTTCGCACCTGGTGTTGCCCGTAATGCCATGACCGCTAAAACAGCTGTGCGTGATGAGCTTTGAGCAATGAGCAAACTCGAGGTTTCACGATTTTGCTCGTTGCTCATCGCTCACGGCTCATAGCTGGCAGACCGTCAAAAAGGAAACGGCCCGGATTCGTGTCCGGGCCGCGTTCCGTACAACGATTTGCCAGCTATTTTCCCGCCGCGGTGCCATGCTGTCCGAGCCACGACGCCAGTTGCGGTTCCTGCTGTGTCTTCAGATCGATGCAGCTGTTGATGCGTTCAATGGACTGTTTGTACGTACGCTCCGCTGCCGCAACCTTGTGAGCGTTGAAAAACTCGGTCACCTGGTCGCGCAGTTCGGGACTGCAGAATCCGCTGGTCGCTCTCACGATCTCAGCGCTGGCGAATGGCCCTCCCGCTTTCTCCAGTTCACTCCAGTGTTGCCGTACAAAATCCCAGCCGACTTCCTGTCCGTCCGGATTCTGTAGCACGCTCGAGACCAGTTGCAGGGCGTCCTGCGACCGCACCTCAGGCGAAATCGAGAGGTCGAGCGTCCGCTGCAGCAGCTTGGGATTTCCAAAGTGAGGTAGGGTGAAGAAATAGGTGTAGTACTCCTCCGGCGATTTTGCGTTCTTCATGGCCGCCAGCACCTGGTCATAGAAATCAGGGCCAGCCTTGAGCGCGGCCAAAGGAAACGCCCCGCCGGCCAGTTCCTGATCCACGGACGATGGATTGGCTAAAGCCTGATCGGCAATCTTGCGCGCCTCCTCCAAAGCTTGCGGATCGCGCGCATCGTAACCCAAAGCCGTAAGCAACCGTGCCCGCAGCGACTTCTGCTCGTCGCTCTCTCCGGCTTTTGATTGCCAGCCAACGTCCTGGATCGCAGGAGTCAGAAACTGCCGCATCCACACCCGATACTGTTCGCGATCGCTGTCGTTCACCAAATGTCGGTCAATGTAGTCGAGCCCGCCCAGAATGTCCTCGAGCACGGCACGATTGCGATCCTGCTGCAGACCCTGCGCGAAGGCAAGATAGTCGCCCACGGGTTCGCGTCCTACGCGCACGGAAGCCCAGGTATCGTTCTCAAGGGCGATTCGCTCCGCCGGCGTCAGTTTCGTCTCCGCATCCGCCGCCAGCGCGTGGACTGCTTCCGGCTGGTATCCCACGCGGTAGTAGCCGTCCGCGCCGGCATTGCCCAGAACCCAGGTCGAGCAGCCGGGCAGCGTGAACGTCTCCTCTCGTTTCGTCATCAACTCGCACTTGGCAGCGCCATTTTCCGTCGCCGAACCCTTCAGGCACAGCGGGATCTGCCACAGCTGATCGTTCCCGGCTTCAAATTTCGTGCGATCGAAGTAGTACCGCTTCTGGCTGACGGATACGTTGGTCGATTTCCCCGAGCATTGTGCCTTCACATTAACCATGGGCATGCCCGGTTGCTCCACCCATGTGGGCATGATCTTGTCGACAGGTTTTTTCGAAGTCTTCGCCTGCGCATCCCAGAAGTCTGCCGCTGTGGCGTTCGCATATTGATGCTTTTGAATATAAGCATTCACCCCAGCGCGGAACGTCTCTTCGCCCAGGTACGATTCCAGCATTCGCAACACCGCCGCGGCCTTGCCATAGGCGATTCCGTCAAACAATTCCTGAATCTGCGCCGGCGTATTGGCCGCCTGATGAATCGGGCGCGTGTTCGCTAGCGAGTCGACATTGAGTGTTCCGCCCGTGTTCACGACATCGTCGAGCTTGAAACCCCATTCCGGCTTCCACGCCTCAATCGGTTTGCTCGACATCCATGTGGCGAAGCCTTCATTCAGCCAGATGTCGTCCCACCACTTCATCGTGACCAGATCGCCGAACCACTGATGCGCCATTTCGTGCGCAATCACGCTGGCAATCTCTTTCTTAAGATCGACCGAGCCCTGCTTCTCGTCGATGAGCAGAATTACTTCGCGGAACGTAATGCAGCCGGTATTCTCCATCGCGCCGGCCGAGAAATCGGGAATGCCGATCAAATCCAGCTTCCCGTAGGGATACTTAATTCCAAAATATTTGTCGTAGTAGCTGAGAACGTGCTCGGCCGTATCCAGTGCGAATCGCCCCATTTCTTTTTTGCCGGGAGTTGCATACACGCGGATCGGAATGCCGTCCGCTTCGCCTTCGATGTACTCGAAATGTCCCACCACCAATGCGGCCAGATACGAAGACATCTTCGCCGTGGTCGCGAAGCGCACCGTGTGCTTGTCGGCCGGACCCGGCGTATCGGAAATGACCTTTTGGTTCGAGATCGCTACCTGGTCTTTATCGGCGACGGCAGTGATGTCGAAGGTCGCCTTGTAATCGGGTTCGTCGAACGAGGGGAATGCGCGCCGCGCGTCGGTGGCTTCAAACTGCGTGGACGCGTACTTGCGTCCCTGGTCGTCCTTGCCCAGATAAAAGCCGCGCATCTCATTATTCAGAATGCCCGAATACGTGATATGCACGGTCGCCGGGCCTTCGGAGAGCGGATTCTCGACGGTCAGCACGACCATCTCGTTTTCTTTCTCCGACATGACTGTCGCCTTCTGCATGGCGCCGCCATTCAGGATCGTGACTTCGTGGAAGTCGATGTCCACGGCATTCAAAACGATCTTCGACGTGGGCTTTAGAATCCGGATGGCGATGGTCTCGTCGCCTTCAAACGTGGCGGCGTCAAGGTTGGGCGTAAATTTCAGCTTGTAATTGTCAGGCCGCGCGATTTCCGGCAGCCGCTGGGCAACGGCCGCAGCACACGCCAGCGCAAGGAAAGTCAACACTGCAAAGGTTCGCTTCATGGATTTCCTCAGGAGATTGATTCGAATTGGTTCCTAGTCAATGTCAGGTCTGTGGAACGTTTGGCATTTTGGTGGTGAGTGACCCTTCCGTTTTGTACGAGCACTATCTGGCGAAAGTTCACTGCTTCTCGATGACCCCATTACAAACCGCCAGCGCACAATGATTGGCTCCGAACCAGTAAGGAATTTCGCGGTAATCATCGAGGGCAAATACGGCTAAATCCGCGTCCTTCCCCGGTTCCAGGCTCCCTTTGCAATGCCCAAGCCGCAGAGCCCAGGCTCCATTGATGGTCGCGGCGGCCACAGCTTCCGCCGGAGACATCTTCATGTGCGTGCAAGCCAGCGACATTGCCATCGGCATGCTGATGGTAGGCGACGTACCTGGATTATAATCTGTCGCCAGCGCTACCGGCACGCCAGCGTCGATCAGGCGGCGTGCATCTGCGTAGGCCTTCAGCCCCAGGAAATAATTTGCCCCGGGGACCAGGGTTGCCACCGTATCACCGCCGCTTAACTGCGAGATGTCGGCATCGTTGATGTGATCCATGTGGTCGAGCGATGCCGGACTGAACCGGAACAATCCAGGCAAGCGCGTTTCGGAAAGCTGGCCCACGTGCGCCCGCACATGCAATCCGTGCGCCTCGGCGGCGGCAAAGATCTGCTCCGATTCTTCCAGAGTGAACGCGCCTTTTTCGCAGAACACATCCACGAATTGGGCGAGCTTCCGCCTGGCTGCCTCCGGAACCATCTCTTTACAGACGATTTCAACGTATTTTTGTGAGCAACCCTGAAATTCTTTTGGCACCACGTGCGCCCCCAGCAGGGTCGGAACCACGGTGCCAGACCAGCGCGCCGATGCGGCGCGGATCGCCTCCAGCGATTTCAGTTCCGAATCGACCGTCAATCCGTAGCCTGATTTGGCCTCGACCGTGGTGGTTCCGTGCGCTGCCATCTCTCGCAGAACAGAAGAAACTTTGTCAGCCAGGGCGGCTTTCGTCGCGCTGCGCACGGCTTCCAGGCTGGAGCGGATTCCGCCTCCCGCTGCCGCGATCGCCTCGTACGATGCCCCTTCGATGCGCTTCTCGAAATCTACCAGCCGCGGATTCGCGAACGCGGGATGAGTATGCGAATCGACGAAGCCCGGAAGAACTACTTTGCCCGCGCAATCGATCTCGAGAATCTTCTTGCGATGCTTCCGGATCCACGCATCGCGGAGAGCATCTTTCGTCGACCCTACAGAAACGATCTTCCCTCCGACGCACAGCGCCGCAGCGTCTTCGATGATCCCCAGTTCTTTCAGTTCGGAGCCACGGCGCGGGCCGGACCGGCCGGATGGGGAGCGGAGAGTCAGAAGTTGGCCAATGTTGGCCAGCAGCAGGGGAGGCTGCATTTTCTTATTAACTTTTCGGCGTGAGGCCACTCTACAGGAGTCTAACAGGCACCGAAAACCGAAATTGAGTCAGCCCAACGTTTGTTTGCCTGAATCTCAGGCATACAGTATAATCAGGCATTCAGGCATGAGGGAATATATGCAATCGGCAAGGGTCGGAAAGCGCGGCGCCATCGTTGTGCCCGCAAGGCTGCGCAAGCGTTTCGGCATTGAGGAAGGCAGCATCGTAATCGCCGAGGAAAAGGAAAACGGCATCCTCATTCGTCCCGCGATGGTAGTCCCGGTCGAACGATACACACCCGAGCGCAAGGCGGAATTTCTTCTCTCCAATGCTACCGACGCCGCCGACTACCGCAAAGCCCGGAAAGAGGTTCGGAAACTGGGACTCGATCCGGACTCGATTCCACATCGGCGACCTGAATAATGGATCGGCTGTTTCTCGACGCCAACATTTTGTTCTCTGCGGCGTACCAGCCCGAGGCGGGACTTCTTCAGCTTTGGAGGCTCAAGCGCGTTGCCTTGTACAGTTCCCGCTACGCATTGGAGGAGGCCAGAATCAATCTTGCAGAGGAAGATCAGTGGACGCAGCTCGCCGAGCTGTCAGGATCGCTTCACTTGTTTGAAGCCGGCCAACGAAGTCTTCCGCCAGGGATTTCTCTGCCTGACAAGGATGCGCCGATCCTGCTCGCTGCGATCGAAGCTCGATGCACTCATCTGTTGACGGGCGATCTTCGGCACTTCGGCCCATACTTCGGTGAAAAGGTTGAGGGGGTTATGATCATGCTCCCGGGAGAGTACATCAGGATGCGGGTTCGATGATGCCCAATATGTACCGCTTTACATCCTCGTAGAAGAAGCCTGTAGCGTTGCTCGGATATCCGTAGTTCCAAAAATCGTAGTCACTGTCTCTATCCGTGTACCAGTGTTTAATGTGCCGCGCCGTCAACATCGTTGTGAACCTCTTATCCCACTCCTTGACTTCATCATCGCAACCGATATCGTGAATCAGTTCACGCGTATCGAGGTCGTTCCAATATTCCTCAATGAGACAACTGGGGCAGTACCCGTTCTCAACTTCGGCCACGAACTTTTTCCAATCACTTAAGAGACGGTCCTTGCCTCCCTCCCATACGGTCTTCGGGCAACCTCTGCTTCTTAAATATTCTCTCACCTGTTCTTCGGTCATTGCTTTCCTGCTCACGCTGCAGATTCAAGACGGCGACTCAGACTCTTACAACTATCCCATCGGCACCTTCACGCCGCTCTTCTTCGCAAACGTTTTGGCTTCTTCGTAGCCCGCATCTGCGTGACGAATGATGCCCATGCCTGGATCGGTCGTCAGCACGCGCTCAATGCGCTTGGCCATCATCTCCGTGCCATCGGCGACCGTGACCTGGCCGGCGTGCAGCGAGTACCCGATGCCCACACCTCCGCCATTGTGGATCGAAACCCACGACGCGCCGGCCGCCGTGTTGAGCAGCGCATTCAGCAGAGGCCAGTCGGCCACCGCGTCCGAGCCATCCTTCATGCTTTCGGTTTCGCGGAACGGAGACGCCACCGATCCGCAATCGAGATGATCGCGGCCAATCACGATCGGCGCCTTAATCTTGCCCTTCTTTACCAGATCATTGATTGCCAGTCCGAATTGCGCCCGCTCGCCATAGCCCAGCCAGCAAATGCGCGCCGGCAATCCCTGAAACTTGATGCGCTTGCGCGCCAGATCAATCCAGCGCCGCAGAATGCGGTTCTCGGGAAACAGTTCCAGAACCAGCTCGTCGGTCACATGAATGTCGGAAGGCTCGCCGGAAAGCGCCGCCCAGCGGAACGGGCCGCGTCCTTCACAAAACAGCGGACGGATGTATGCCGGGACAAATCCGGGGAAGTCATAGGCATTTTTGACGCCGCGCTCGAAGGCAAAGGTGCGAATATTGTTGCCGTAATCGAACGTAACCGACCCCATTTTCTGCAGCCGCAACATGCCCTCGACATGCCGCGACATCGCATCCAGCGACTTCTCCTGGTATGCCTTCGGATCCCGCTTCCGCAGCTCCATCGCCTCCTCGTAGGTCATGCCATTCGGCACATATCCGTTGAGCGGATCGTGCGCGGAGGTTTGATCGGTCAGAATGTCAGGCACCACGCCACGTTCGGCGAGCTCAGGAATGATATCGGCGCAGTTGCCGATCAAGCCGACGGAAACATTTTCTTTCTTGCGCACTGCGTTCTTCAGAATGCGCAGCGCTTCGTCGAGCGTAGTGACCATGAAGTCGCAGTAGCCCGTCTTCAGCCGCTTTTTGATGCGCTCGGGATCAACGTCAATGCCGAGGAATGCGGCGCCGGTCATGGTGGCGGCCAGAGGCTGCGCTCCGCCCATTCCACCCATGCCGCCAGAAACGATCAGCTTGCCCGAGAGATCGCCGCCGAAATGCTTTTCGCCCGCGGCCGAAAAAGTTTCAAACGTTCCTTGCACGATGCCTTGCGAGCCGATATAGATCCAGGACCCGGCGGTCATCTGCCCGTACATCATCAGGCCGGCGCGCTCCAGTTCGTTGAACTTCTCCCAGTTCGACCAGTGGCCGACCAGGTTGGAGTTGGCGATGAGCACGCGGGGCGCGTGATCGTGGGTCTTGAAAACGCCGACGGGTTTGCCCGATTGCACTAGCAAGGTCTCGTCGTTTTCCAGATTCTTCAGGGACGCGACGATGGCGCGGTACGCTTCCCAGCTGCGGGCGGCGCGGCCCGTTCCTCCGTAGACGACAAGGTCCCGAGGGCGCTCGCCCACCTCCTCGTCCAGATTGTTCATGAGCATGCGCATGGCCGCTTCCTGCGACCAGCCTTTGCAGGTAATCTGATTGCCGCGAGGTGCGCGAATGGAGGTGGGAACCGGAATTTCAGTTTCGACAGGCATACCTAGATGTTACTGGTTGCGCGGTAGCCAGTACAAATGGCTGCTCCCCCGGGCAAGCCCATGTCGTCCCGACGAGCAAGGGCATCCAAAAAATTGTCATTCCGACGCGCGAGCGTAGCGAGACAGGAGGAATCCCTACCTTCACTTATACTCCAGCAGAAACCCAGCGAGCAGCAAAGAAAGTCAGGCTGGAGGCTTACGCGGCGGCCGCTACCAGGTGCTGTACGTTGTGCCGTCGCTGGCCACACCGTTCGAGGCGGAGTGGACATCGGTGATGCCGGGATCCTGTTGATCGACGGCTATCATCACGTCTTCCTGCACCACCTCCCAGTTGGGCTGGTGGGTCATGGGATCGAGAGGAATCTGGCGCAGGTACCCAGCGGTGACCAGATCGTCGAGCGATTGGGGAGCTTTTTGTTTGTCGAGCGTGTATTGCGAGATGACGGAACGCAGCGTCTCCAGATTCGATCGCAACACCGATTCGCGAGCTTGGATGACGGACTGGTTGTAGACTGGCATCGCGATCGACGCCAGGATCATGATGATGAAGATGACGACCATCAGCTCGAGGAGGGTAAATCCGCGGGCGCGACACAATGCTTTCCCCCGGGAGAGAGCAGGCAGACAGACGCGTCCGTGCTGAAGCGTGCTGGATTGTGACTTGTTCACGCCCCCGAGCATTTACCAGTCCTTATACTTCGTGCCGTCAAGTCCGGTGCCTTCCGATTTGGTGTAGACGTTCGAACACGTTCTGCCCGCCCCAGGAATCGGAGTCGGGGTCGTCCTGCATGGAGCGCAGGCCCCATTCTTTACTCTTAGTCATGGGGTCGTCTGGGATAGAACGCAGGAAACGAATTTTCTTGCCGCCCTGGGCTTCTACGCCCTTGACCAGCGTTTCGAGATCCGGAGGATAATTCTGGCTGTCGACCTTGGTCTGAAACATCTGGCGGTCGGCGGCTTCTTTGTAACGATCGATGGCGTCGCGCATCTCCCACAAGGCCGTGCGCAGCTGCTTTTCCTTCTCGCGCTGAATGGTGACGCGCGCCAGGGGCAAAGCCATCATGGTGAGAATCGTCAGGATGGTGGTCGCCACGATCAGCTCTATCAGCGTAAAGCCGCGTGCGGATCGGCCGCGATCGGATCCCGGCAATGGAATGATTGTCCTCATCTTCTACAGCGTCGTCTTCCGGCTTCCGGGAAAAGCTGTCCTCGGCCCGCTTTTCCGATCACTCTACTGTCACTGACGCCTGTGCGCCGTTCACAGTGATCGCCTGTAGTCCGGGATCGCGCGCGCCGCCGCGCGTGATGGTCAGCGGAGTCTGCCCGCTGGCCTTCGCCTCGAACGTCATGGTGATTACCGCGCCTTGGCCAGAAACGCCGCCCGATCCAGGCGGACGCGTGGCCGTAATCTGCGATTGGCCGATGGTCTCATCTTCGCGATGAACCAGCGCGACCGCTTGCCCATCCTGCGAAAGGAAGCCGCCATTGGAGACATTCACAAGTTGCAACATCTTCGGATCGTAGTTCACCTGCACGGGCACGGAATAGACGTTTTGCGCGCCCGAAATCAGCAGGTTCACCATAAATGTGTTGCCTTTCGTGGTCTGTATGGTTGGCGGATCGAACAGGAAACTCGGTGCGGCAGTGTTTCCCGCAGCGGGTTGAGCCGGGTTCGGGCGAGCAGGAGGATTTGCCGGCGCTCCATTGGTCGCCGCACCCGGATTCGCTGCTTGCGGAGCCGGCTCTGGGCTGCTGGCATGGCGCAGTTCGATGGTGGTCGAGGTGCCGATGTCGATGGCCCGCTGGTTGAGTTCGTTTACGTCCGTGCTGCGAATGATGTGCGGAGTGATGGCAAAGACGGTTTCGTCGGAGGAGTGATCCGCAGTCACCTGGCCAAACAGGTAACGCAAGATCGGAATCTGCGCCAGGCCCGGGATTCCCGCCAGAGCCTTGGTCTGCGAATCGTCCATGATGCCGCCGATGAGGCTGGTTTCGCCGTCTTTCAGGCGAATCTCGCCCAGATCGACTTTCTTCTGTCCGATGATAGGCTGGGTGATGCCGCCAATGCTGGCCTGTCCGATCTCGGAAGAGATTTCCATGGAGATCTTGAGGGTGACGTCGCGGTCGGCATGCACATGCGGCGTGACGTCGATGTTGACGCCCACATCGATGTACTGGAACTGGGTGTTGACCAGCGGGTTGATGCCGACTCCGCCGATGCCGGGCTGGAACGATCCGGTTGCCACCGGCAGGCGTTCACCAATCTTGAGCGAGGCTTTTTGATTGTCGAGGGCGCGGATTTGCGGGCTCTGAATCAGCTTCGTGTCTGAGTCATTCATAACCGCCGACAGCGTGGCCGTGCCGATCGACACCTGGAAGTTAGTCGCGTTCAAATTGCCCAGTGTGTTGAGATTGATGCCCTGGGTGCCAGTGCCTGAGGTGACGGTTCCGCCCGTTCCCGAAGTTGTGGTGGCCGTAGTGGTTGTCGTCTGATTGATGTTGTCCTGCAGGGTAACGCTGGCGCTGGTGGGCGGGAGCAAGCCCAGGGTATGCGACTTGTCTTTGCTGATCTGCATCACGTCGATGTCGACGATGACTTCGGGACGCGCCTTATCCAGATCGTCCACCAATTTTTCGGCGAGGGCGATTTGATCGGGGGTGCCGCGCACGACCAGGGCGTTTTGCGAGAGCAATTGCTGCACCCGCTGCACATCGAGCACAGCGCGAATGGCGTTGACTACATCCTGCAGCTCGGTAGGCTGCGAAAGATTGGTGAGATAGAAAGTCTTCAGAACGCTCTGTTCGAGTTCCTTGCGCTTGGCGGGAGTGTCGGAGGCGACGAAAATCGAGTTTGACGTAACCGGCCGCCAGAACGTCTTCGATTCGAGCGCCGTGATTTCCAGCGCCTCTTCCAGCGTGACTCCATTCAACTCAACTTTGATGGGGCGGGGAGTGTAGTCGGGATCGAAAAGAACGTTGATTCCGGCCAATTGGCCGATGGTGCGATAAACGGTGTCGGACTTGTCGGTGAGCTTGACCGTGATGGGAACGTTGGAAATCGGGGCGAGCTCGACGGGGCCCAGGGCGTCGCGGAGCTTGCGTTCCAGCCCCGACGGCGGCCCGACCGCTTGCGGCGGAGGATTCTTCTGATCGTTGATCATCTGCAGCGTGCGGTTGAGTTCCTGCTTGGCCATGAACAACGAGGGATCGATGCTGACGGCTTTTTGGAACTCGGCGACGGCTTCGTCGAGTTTTCCGTCGTCGCGTAATTTCTGGCCGCGATGAACAATCTGGGCGGCGGCTTCGAAACGGACGCGTTCGAAGGCCGTGCGGTAGCGCAGATCCTTCGGTTTGAGGTCGTAAGCCTGCTTGAAAAAGCCGTAGGCGGTTTCGTAGTTCTGGCGGGCTTCCGCATCCTGACCTTTGCCATAAAGGTCTTTCGCTTTATCGGCGAGGGCGGGGAGGGTGAAGGCGGCGACCAGCGACAGTAAAAGGGCCGGGCGCAGTAAGCGTCTCATTCGATAATCCTCATGATGAAAACATTTTCGCCGGACAAGTAGCATCCCCACGCGTGCAGCTCGTGCCATGAGCGCAGGCGCGCGGGATCCCGCTCGACACACGAAAATAACTCGCGGTGAGGCGATTATAGCATCGCGATTTCCGGCTCCCGAAGTGGTTGTACGCACGAGGGTTACACTCTTTGGTCGTAGGACCAGCGGGTGTGGAAAAGCGGGCTCAGGCCGCGGAGCCCAGGATTCCTGTACCGCTCGTCGGAAGCGATCCGAGACCTCAGCCCAATGCTCCTCTGCTGTTAAGATTGAATTCGCCGCACAGTTATGGCCCGCCAAACCACGCACCAGACCACGTCGAATCCGGAAAAGTCTCCGCGCCGCGACCCGACCGCCAGCGGCCAGCGAGACGCTGCCGTTAATAGGATCGCTTCGCACAACTACTTCTTGCTGGAAAAATTTGAGGCCGGAGTCGCCTTGACCGGGACCGAGGTGAAGTCCATCCGAGGGGGTCTAGCTAACCTGAAGGATTCTTATGGGTTGGTGAAGGACAACGAGGTCTGGCTGCTGAATGCCCATATTGGTCCCTATGAGCACGGCAACATCTTTAATCATGCTCCGCTGCGAACGCGAAAGCTGCTGATGCACCGGGAAGAGATTCGCAAGTTGATTGGGAAGACGCAGCAGAAAGGGCTGACGCTGATCCCCACGCGGATGTATTTTAAGAACGGTAGAGTAAAGGTTGAACTTGCGCTGGCAAAAGGCAAGCAGCTCTGGGATAAGCGCGAGACCGAACGTCGGCGGACGGCGGATAAAGAAGCGCGCGAAGCGGTGGCGCGGGGAAGAAACAGAAAGTAGAGAGCGCAGGCCGTCGGGGAGCGGGCCGGGGACTTCCAGATCAAAATCGTAAACCTCAAATCGGATCGGCCTCCGGTCCACGAAGCCTTGCAGCGATTGGATCGGGAGATCGCAGTGGCGCGTCAGCAGAAGCACTCCCTGTTGAAAGTGATTCATGGCTACGGGTCCAGTGGCGAGGGCGGAGACATCCGGATCGCGGTGCAAAAACGGCTGAGGGAGATAGTCGAGGCTGGTCAGATTGCAGGCTGCATCTTCGGGGAAAACTGGTCTAAAAGCGACGAGGCCACCTGGCGGCTGATTCAAGGGAAGCCGGAACTGAAGGGCGATGCCGACCTGGGCCAGCATAATCGCGGAATCACGATCGTGCTGCTCTGATCCGGTTCCGAGCGAGCGCTCGGAACTTGTTTACGTTGCAGTCGGCGTAGTTGGGGCGATAGGCGCAGTATCGGGTGCGGGCTCTGGGGCCGCGGGAACGGGCACTGGAGCTGGCGCAGTGGGTTCAACCACGACAACTGGGACCAGCATGTGCTGCTGCCAATACGACACGGCAATTCCGCGCTGCCAGAATCGGGGAATCAGCAGCAACAAAAGCGTGATCTGGCTTATTACGAACGCCCCGAGAATGCTTTCGGGCGATATCAGTTTCATCCATGCCCAGACACCGCCCACCAGAATGGCGGCCGCAACAATTGCGGTCAGGACGTAACTGCCGAGCAGGCCTCCGAAGCCGCGAAAAGTGTGGCGGAAGCCCGCGGCGACGGATTTGCGAACGGCCCGCTGGTCGTTGAGAACCGTGTCTGCCTCAGCAAGATCGAACCAGATCCGCAGCGTGGTCATCACCAGAAAAATAATCGCCAGCCCGGTCATCTGAAGCTCGAAAGGCAAGAGTTCATTGGTGCTTTCCCCGGCCTTCTTGACGATCGCGCCGTTCGCTCCGAATAGAATCCCCGCAAAGATGCCCATCACAATGCCGGCAATGATCATGATCCGGATGAAGCGCCAGAGGTTTCTACCGCAGGCGCGAAAGAAATCTTCACGCGGTAGCCGGTAGGTGGAAGCGTATCCGGCAAAAACTCCCGGCAGAAACAACGCGGTGGCGATCAAGAACAGGAACGCGAAGTACAGCGCGGGGAAGGTCATCGAGTTCATCGGTCCGAACTCGGGACGCAGCAATAGTTCGATATACACGCTCAGGTCGAAACCGTGGGTCAGTTTCTGCGCATACAAACTATGGTCAAGGATGGCGTGCGCACTCTCGCGAAAGCCGGAGGTGCCGAAGCCAGCCAGAAACAAGCTCAGCAGCCAGAACCAGAAAATATAGCGTTTGTTGCTGGTCACCATGCCCAAACCACCACCCAGCAGGCTGCGATTCTTTGCTTGATCGTTAAAGAGTGTCTGCATGCATGCTCCCTTAGACTGCCCACCAGGCCATCGCTTGGCCTAACCATTGCGTCACAAAGAGCCAGTAGTTCGACAGCTTGTAGGTGGCCTTCGTATGGGGCTTGACTACGTAGCTGTTGTTGAAGTCGTTGCGGTCGATCTGCACGGTGTGGTCGGGATCGATCTCGGCCGAGACGACTTTTGCTTTCTTCACGTAACCGAATCTGGTCCAGCGGCTTTGTCCGTCCCAGTGCTCGCGGACTCTCTCGCCATTGTCGAACACGATCTCGAGCTCGATTGGCATGACGAAGTCCTCTTTGCGATGGACAGTAACGTAAGATTGGTAGACAGTGTCGTCTTTGCCTTTGGCTTTTTTCTTGTCTTTGTTTTCTTCGTACCAATCTACCGGGAAGGAATGGACGTTGAGCACCTCGTAATCCATCACCTGCGAGCCGTAGATGGCCTGGTTGAAGTACCAGCGCAGGTCTTTACCTGAAACTTCTTCAATCGTCTTCAGGAAATCTTCTTTGGTGGGATGGGTGAAACGATATTTCATGAAATAGGCGCTCATGGCCTTTGCCATGGTGTCCTTGCCAATGATGCCCTCCAGCGTGAGCAGAACACTGGCCGTCTTGCCGTACGTGATCCCACCGTAAGAGTTGGAGTTGACGTATGCGTAGGCGTTTTGGGCGATCGGGTCGAGATCGGCGGCGCTGATGTAGCTGAGCCGTTGCTCTTCCCGTTCGCCCACGCTAGCGCCCGCAAGATTCAAGATGGAAGTGTTCTCGCCCAGGATGGAATCCAGAACCTTAACCTCGGTGTAGCTGTTAATGCCCTCGTCCATCCATGCGTCTTCAAATTCGTTGGTAGCGACCATGCCGTACCAGTACTGATGTCCGAATTCGTGTTCAACCACTAATTCGGGCAGGTGCGCGCCTTCGGGCATGAACCAACTTGTATCGCCGGTAATGAAGGTGGGATATTCCATGCCTCCGGCCGCAGAGTCCGGTTCCGGATCGACCACCGTCAAAGTCTTGTACGGATAAGGGCCGTACCACTTTTCGAAGCGATCCAGCGTTTCGCGGGTGATGCGTTCGTGGCGCTCCGCCTGGCTCCAGTGCGCGGGCTGCATCAGGAAGCGCAGGTGGACCGGCCCCATTTGCGACTGGTAGGTGCTTTCTCGGACTTTGTAGCGCGGGCTGGCGGTCCAGGCAAAGTCATGAATGTCGTCGCCGTGATAGGTCACGGTCTTGGTGTTATCAGAATTGAATTTTTCGTCGACTTGGACTCCGCTTGCTCCTACGACTTCATACTGCGGCACCGTGAGCTTTACGTCATACACTCCGAAGTCCGCGAAGAACTCGGTCGTGTTGTGATACTGGTGGCAGTTCCAGGCGCCGTGCCACCAAACACCGACCTTCGGAAACCACTGCCCACCGAGCACAAAATCGCGCTTCCATCCGGAACGCGCTTGCGTCTCGGGAAATTTCGTTTGAAACGCGATCTTGAACTGGACGAAGGCGCCCGCGGGAATCGGCTTGGCGACGCGCAGATCGACGACCGTCTTATCGTCCTTATTACCGTCGTCGGGAGCGATGTACTGCAAGTTCTGGGTAAGATCTCCCTGACCTGCGACCTCGATGCTCTTAATGTCTTCCGACCCATAATATTTGTCTTCCCACTTCTTATAGGACGTGTCGCGGCTGCCCATCAGCTTGGCGTCACGCACAAACGTGGCATTGGGTTGAAAGGCATTCTGATAAAGATGAAATGGGAAATGATCGAGCGTCTGCCCAGTCAGGTTGTGATAGGTGAGAACCTCAGTGGCGTTGACGGTGTGCTTCGCGGCGTCGTACTTGGCGTCGATTTCATAGTGGACGATGCGCTGCGACATGGGAGTCGAAGAATTGATGGCCAATGTTGTATCGGGGATCGACATTGCGCCGCCCGGAGCCGGGCTGGCGCTGGCTGATTTCTTGGCTGGTGCTGCCGCTTGGGGAGCAGGCCGTCGCCGTCTTTCGATTCAGCAGGGAAGCGAGGACAAGAACTGCCAGAACAGCCAGAGCAACGACTCTCCATCGCATCATCGTGCAATCCTCATGTGTATCAGTCGGCCTTGAATCATATCCCAGGCAAGCGAATCCGTCATCTGCAGCTGCAATGGTGATACGAAGCCGCCGGCTGAAAGGTTTCGTCCTTTTTATGAAAAGGTTAGTGGGCAGAAGATGATGTGGATGTTTTACAAATCTTGACCATACTTCCTGCGTCGCGCAGCCGCGCATCATTATCATAAAGAGTGTCTGGCGATGCAGGATCTGCGGCGCTCTGCCGCAGGACGCATGCCGACCGGAGAAGAGCCATGAAAACCGCATTCGTGGTGATTTTTCTCGTATCGTTTGCCTTCGCCCAAAACCCCGACCGCGTACCGCATGCGCAACCTGCCTGTGGTCCGCTGAATGCCGAGTTCCAGATAAACATGGACAACAGCCAGTCTCCGGACTTTCAGGCAGAAAACGGAAAGGCGCTGGTGTATGTCGCAGAGGACCAAAAATTCCAAGCTGCCAAAGATGTGACGGCGAGAATCGGCTTGGATGGCGCTTGGGTCGCCGCAACCCGCGGCGATTCTTATGTGTTCTTTTCGGTGGATCCCGGCGAGCACCACCTGTGCGCCGATTGGAGGTCGAGCTTTCTCGCGGCCGGACGGCTGGTTTCGCTTTTCGGTTTCACCGCCGAGGCCGGCAAAGTTTATTACTTCCGCGTGCGAACCATGGGCGGTCCGTCATCCATGCTTGATCGTAGCAGTCTGGATGAGTCGGCATCGCTCGATCTCGACCTGATCAATAGCGATCAGGGCAAGCTGCTGGTGTCGACTTCGCCCTATAGCGCCTCGCATCCCAAGAAATAAAGCTGACGCGCCGAAGCTGAATCTGGATGTCTGGCATTCCGCAAGGAGAGGAAATAATGAAAACTCTAGTCGCGGTTATGTTGTTCGCCGTTTATGGTCTTGCCCAGCAAAGTTCGACGCCCCCGCAGTTCCATGAAGCCTGTGGACCGCTGAAGGTGAATTTCGAAACCAGCATTTCCACCAATCGGCCGCCGGCGCAGCCCGAGCCGGGCAAGGCACTGGTTTACGTCGCCGAAGATTACCCCCCCATCATTGGAGCTCCCACATTCAAGATCGGCCTCGACGGTGCCTGGATGGGAGCGACCCATGGCGGTTCGTATCTTGTTTTTTCGGTCGATCCCGGCGAGCATCACATGTGCATCCGATGGCAATCACGGTTGGACTCGCTCTCTCGGATGGTTTCCTTCGCGCACCTCACGGCCGAACCCGGAAAAACTTACTATTTCCGTGCGCGCGCCATCTATTACCCACCCTCGCCCATGTACCTCGATTTGGATCTCATCGATCCAGACGAGGGGCAGTACATGGTTGCGTCGTCTCCTCTCATTACTGCGCATGCCAAAAAATAATTGTCTTTAACATGCGCCGAAAGATCGGGCGCACGGATCACCGAGCCACAACAAGATCTTTAACCACGAACGATCTTAACCACGAAGGGCACGAAGTTACGCGAAGGAACCTCGCTGGCAAAGGTTTTCCTTCGTGCTCCTCCGTGCTCTTTGTGGTTAGCGTTTTGCGGCCGCGGCCACTTCGCGAAGATGGTCGTCGAAATGCACGCAGCATGCTTGACGCCTCCTTTACGGCGGCGGACAATTCCAGCGAACGTTCGTAGTCGTCTGCGCCACTGCCATTTTGGTGCGGCGGAAGGAGCGAACCGATGCGTCGCGTTGAGCAAGGAGATCTCAGCCTGCTGCAGCATCCGGCGGCCCAGGAACTTCTACAATCGAAGATCCCGGCGCGGCTGGCCTACGTGTGGACCGATGGAACGCCTCGCGTGGTCCCCATCTGGTTTCACTGGAACGGGCGCGAAATCGTGATGGCGAGTCCGGAAAAGGCGCCCAAGCTGAAGGCGCTGGCGAAAAATCCGAAGGTCTCGCTCACCATCGACGACAATACATTTCCGCACAAGGTGCTGCTGATTCGGGGTACGGCGCGGCTCGAGCAGGTGGAGGGCGTTGTCCCCGAATATGCCAAGGCCGCAGAGCGGTACTTTAGTGCGGCGCAGGCGGAGGCTTGGCTGAGCCAGTTGCGCAAGCTGGTCTCGTCCATGGTGCGGATCACGATCACTCCCGAGTGGGTAGGCGTGCTCGACTTTGAGGCGCGCTTCCCCAGCGCGCTGGCAAGCTGAACTCGAGTTACGAACAGGCGGCTTGCGCTTTTCCCTTCCCGCCGACGATACTGGAACTGTCACCAAAAATTACATTCGATTATGAAGATCACAATTTCTCTCTCTGCGCCTGCTGAAGTTGAAACCGAAGCGCTCGTCGCGGTGGTGCTGGACCATTCGGATCCGGCATCCACCGATAAGAACAAAAAACCGGAATTGAAAATCGCGAGCTCCGATCCGGCAGTGCAGTCGGTCGCAGCCGATCTGTTAGCCAGCGGCGAAGTCTCCGGCAAGCCGTTTGAGACAAACCTGATGCACCGGCCCGTCACTGTGATGGCGAAACGCCTGCTGCTGGTTTCGGGCGGCAGCACGAAGAAGTTTTCGAGCTACGATCTCCGCAGGATCGCTGGTGCGGCAGTGCGGGCACTCAAGTCGCGCGGAATTCGCAGTTGCGCCTTTATTCCGCCGTCCGGTATTCCTGCCGAGGAGGCGGTGCGCGCGATTGTAGAAGGCGCGTACGTAGGGAATTTCGATCCCGACTACTACCGCAGCGATCGCAAAGATCAAAAGATCGATGCGCTGACGGTGGTCGCCAGCGGAGATAAGTCTGCGCTCGAGAAGGCGGCGGGCGAGGCGCAGATTGTCGGCGAGTCTCAAAACTTCACTCGCGATCTGGTAAATGAACCATCGAATCGCATGACCCCGACCATTCTCGCTGACCGCGCCAAGAAGATGTGCGCCGAAGTCGGACTGAAATGCGAAGTATACGGCGCGGACAAAATCAAAGAAATGAAGATGGGCGCATTCTGGAGCGTGGCGCAAGGTTCCGATGAGCCACCGGCCCTCATCGTGATGACGTACGAACCGGCAGGCGCTCCGGCAAAACCGGTCGTCGGTCTAGTCGGGAAGGGAATTACGTTCGATACCGGCGGCATTTCGATCAAGCCCGCCGATGGCATGGAGAAGATGAAGTACGACATGGCCGGAGGTGCGACCATGATCGGCGCCATGCGCGCCATTGCGCTGTTGAAGCCGAAAATCAAGGTCATTGGAATTGTTTGCGCCACCGAGAATATGCCGTCCGGCAAGGCGCAGAAGCCCGGCGACGTGCAGATCGCCATGTCGGGCAAGTCCATCGAGATCATCAACACTGACGCGGAAGGCCGCCTGGTTCTCGCCGACGGTCTTTATTATGCGCGGCAGTTGGGCTGCACGCATCTGGTCGACGCGGCCACACTGACGGGAGCAGTGGTCGTCGCGCTCGGGTTTAACAACGCGGGAATCTTCGCCAATGATGACGACATGTACAACCGCATCCAGAGCGCCAATAAAAAAGCTGGTGAGAAAATGTGGCGCCTGCCCCTGGACGACGAATACAAAGAGCAAATTCGCTCCTCGATTGCCGACATCATGAATACCGGCGGCCGATGGGGCGGCGCGATCACGGCGGCCATGTTCCTGAAAGAATTTGCGGAAGAGACGCCTTGGATTCATCTCGATATCGCCGGCACGGCATGGATGGAAGATCAGAAACCGTGGATCGCAAAGGGCCCGTCGGGGATTGCGTTGCGAAGCCTGGTGGAATTCGTGAAAGGCTTCGCCGCATAAGAACTGGCCGCGGATTTGTACGGATGTTCGCGGATTGCACGCTCGCTATCGATCCGGGAAGGTCTGATCAGCCAACACCTGTCTACAAGTTCTGCCTGCGGCATTCCGGAAATCCGTGGCCCGGTTCGTTGCCGTACATAATCCCGCGGGATGAGAAATACGTGGTGCGTAGTTGCCTGGTCGTATATTGCTGGCTATCGCGGCGCACGGGTGCCCCGTCGACGAAATCGAGCAGTTCTCGTTGAGGGAAATCCGCGGCGTTGTTATAATCGATGGCGTTCCACACGCTTGCAGTCGTTGGTACGGCCGTTCGTCCCACCACACTCAGGCTGAAGTCGGACAATCCTCGCAGCCCGCAAACAGCGGCTCTGGAAACGTGGCCAGGTAGCTCAGGTGGTAGAGCGCAGCCCTGAAAAGGCTGGCGTCGGCGGTTCAACTCCGTCCCTGGCCACCATGTTTTCAAGCACTTAGCTCCGTTCGAAAACCCCAACCTGTTCCAAATTGTTCCAGAAAATCTAAAGCTGGCCAGCTGGCCCTACCGGGTTCGCCTACTTAGTGGTGTTTTTGCCTGAAGGAATCGGGGGAGACTCTAGCGTCGATCTCTGCTTTGGAGGATTTTTATGACCACGTTTACTTTGCGGGGATCGGAGTCGTTACTAGCGCAGCTCAGTTCGGCTGAGATGCGTTCATGGCTGGAGGATTTTATTCGGCAGCCGCATACCCTACCTACGCCCACGTGAAGGACATCGATACCGCAACCAACCGGCTCACGGTCGAGCTACACGATGGGACCCAACGCACCTACGATCCTCGCCGACAGCGGGGCGTATCTGTGTTCCGGGAAGAAATGCGGGGCTTTTCCGTCGGTGATTGCATCCAATTCACCGCGCCTGCCAATGAGTTGAAAATCGCAAACCGCGAATTAGGAGCGATCGAGGCCAGTGACGGAGCTGGGCGACTGAATCTGAAGATGGATTCTGGCCGCTCGCTTGAAGTCGATCCAAACAGGCATCCGCATCTCGATCATGGGTATGCCATGACCAGCCACTCCAGCCAGGGACAGACTGCCGACCGTGTCTTGATTCACGTGGACACCGAACTGGGTGCCAAGGATCTGCTCAACAGCCGCATGGCTTATGTGTCCATTTCGCGTGGAGCGTTCGACGCGCAACTCTTCACCAACGACCGCGAGAAGCTACCCACGGCGCTCGGACACGATCTTTCAAAGCACAGCGCGCATGTACCCGACATCAGCCCTGAAGAGACGATTGCACCGCAAAAGGAGATCACCGAGGGATCGCAACAAGACCGTAGCATAGGTCTTGGAATAGGTTTTTGACCTGCCTGCCCCGTGTAATGGCAGCGTAGCGCGGGCGCAACCTGTGTCAAGGCCGACCGAAGGTCGCCGCTATCGCGGGCACGCGCCTTGACCGAGTTTGCTCGGCCCGCGCCAAAATCTCTCCGCCATTCCGGGACAGGCAATGAGAGGTCCACGACTTCCACCAGCCTCGTGGTGAGGAATTCCGGCTCTAACCTCTGAAGGCTTTTTTTCCGTACTGCCGCTCCTGCGTTCAATTGGTCATCAAGAGTCAAGCCCGAACTGTCAATGATGTATCCACAAGGCGAGATTCCACGTACCAAGGGCGACCATGCCCAATCAAGAGCATACGTCCTCTCAAGAAGTGTGTGGACGAAGTGTGGCTCAAGCGGCTGTCTCTATCCGCATCGCCCTGAACAAGGCATAAGCATCTGTACGGGACCCAAACAGTTGCAGTGCTCACTATTGACCAGTAATAGCGCGTTAGTAAGGCCTACATTCTGTCTAAGGCCGCCGTTGTTACCAGCAGAAAAGGAATGAAGACAAGTCAAATCCAGTTCGCGCTGATCTGCGTTGGGGTGACTTGCACTTTGGCGAAGGGAAACGGTTCTGCACTGCATCTGGGCGAGTCCTTAAGGTTTTAACACTTCAAACTTGAATGGAGATAACAATGTTGAAACGTATTTTGGCCGTAACGACTTTGATAGCGATTGCAACTCTAACCGCTGTCGCCTCAGACCGAGATGACGACGTAAATCGCACCCAGAAAGCTGCCCAGGTCTTTAAGGAGATCATGAATACTCCGGATCAAGGCATTCCTTCGGATCTTCTGGAATCGGCGAGGTGTATCGCCATCATTCCCGGGGATAAAAAGTTCGCCTTTGTATTCGGTGGCAGCTACGGCAGGGGACTAGCGACCTGTCGCACCGAGCATGGCTGGAGCGCTCCCATGTTTGTGGCGATCGATAGCGGAAGTGTGGGTTATCAGATTGGGGGCTCTTCCACCGACATCGTGATGCTCTTCATGAACGATCATGCTCTGCAAAGCCTGATGAGCGACAAATTCAAACTTGGAGCAGACGCTTCTGTGGCGGCAGGACCAGTGGGCCGGAATGCTGCTGCTGGCACTGATCTTAAATTGAATGCAGAGATTCTGTCTTACTCGCGGTCCAAAGGCATTTTTGCCGGGGTGAGCCTGGATGGTGCCGTGATGCAAGCCGACAAAAGTGGAGACAAAGCCATGTATGGCGACGATGTAAACCGTCACGAAATTCTTAATGGCAAAGTTGCCGTACCCGAATCGGCCCGAGAGCTGGTAGAAGAGCTTGGCGGATACGCCCATGTAGCTAAGGCTGAATAACTGTTCCGCGCGATGAAATCGAAGGTGCCGCTGTCTCAATATCAGCGGCGCCTTACAACTTCCGTTTAAAAATTTAAAACTTGGTTGACAAATTAGATTGGAGCCAATATGGCGAAAACTGCGGTGGGTTTGTTTGAGAATTCAGCACTGGCCGACGAGGTCGTTCGCGATCTCGCGGCCAGTGGTTTCCCCAAGAATGACGTCCGTGTTTTAGGCGAGCCACGGGAGATGGCGGGGAGCGGACTGATGAGTACGCCACACACTGATTTTGAAGTGGGCCTGACTCGTGATCTCACAGCATTCGGGGTCCTCGAAGCGGACGCGGAAGCGTATGTCCAAGGATTACGGCGTGGAGGAGTCATGGTCTTCGCTACGGGTGCGGGCGATAAGGCTCAGGCGGCAACTGAGATTATGAATCGGCACGGTGCGGTAGAGATCGAAAGGATCAGCGCCTCGCGGCCCGAACTGCCGAATGCGGACCAGAGTGAGGTAAGTCTTTACCGAGAACCATCTGTCCAGATCGGGCGCGTCCGATCTCCGGGCTCGGGTGCCCGCTTATTCGTGTGGTAGCTCTTTTTGCTAAAACATGGGCGCGCCGGGAGTCGCGGGGTGGTCGAAGAAGAGTCTGTCGGTATGTCTGCAAATTCCCACCGAGTGGAGGTATGCCAGCATGGCCGCGAAATTCGCTACGGCAGACGACCACATTCTGGCTTATACGGAAGGATCCGGAGCCATCCGGGACGGGATTACTTCTTCCAGAGCCAACGAACAGCTGCAGTTTGGTGGAATACAACTCGACTGCGGATACCTGTCACCGTTCTTTATCACTGACCCTGAACGCATGGAAGTAGCCTTCGAGAACGTCTATATTCTCGTTTACCCTGGGAAAATCAGCTCCAAGAAAGACTTACTCCCCTTGCTTGAGCAGATTACGAAGAATGGCAAACCCCTGCTCATAATCGCAGAGGATGTTGAAGGCGAAGCGCTGGCTACTCTCGTTGTGAACAAGGTGCGTGGCTTCCTGCAAGTTGCGGCCGTCAGCGCCCCGAGCTTGGGTGATCACCGCAAGCGTTGGTTGCACGACATCACCCTCCTGACCGGCAGCAAGGTCATAATGGAAGGCCTCGATATCCAGCTGAAACACCTACAAATTTCCGACCTCGGACAGGCGAAGAGAGTCAGAGTCGATAAGCACCGTACGGTGATCGAAAGCAGCGTCATATCTCCCCAACTTCGCGGTCCTGAACCGCAGAAGAGTTCTACCATCGCCGATTTGAGTCAGAATGCCAAGCGGGAGTACTCTCCTACGCATCAAACCACTGATTGAGGAGGAAACGAATGGAAGTCGGAATGATAGGTCTAGGTCGAATGGGTTCGAATATGGTGCAAAGGCTGATGAAAGCCGGCCACGAGTGCGTGGTGTCTGACACGCATCCGCAGGCCGTGAAAGAGTTGGTGGGGAAAGGTGCCAAGTCGTCCGATAGCATTGCGGATTTTGCGAAAAAACTCAGCAAGCCGCGAGCCGTATGGATGATGGTGCCTGCGGCGGTCGTCGATTCAGTTTTGACTTCACTTACGCCTGTGCTGGAGTCGGGCAACATCGTAATCGACGGGGGCAATTCTTATTATCACGACGATATCCGGCGCGCTGGTGAACTGAAGAGCAAAGGCATCCACTATGTCGATTGCGGCACCAGCGGTGGCGTGTGGGGATCGGAGCGGGGATATTGCCTGATGATCGGGGGAGAAGAAGCAATCGTAAATCATCTCGATCCGATCTTCAGGTCGTTGGCCCCGGGTGTCGCCTCAGCCGCGAGGACGCCAGGGCGCACCGGCGAGCCTTCGACATCAGAAAACGGCTATTTGCACTGTGGCCCCAACGGCGCGGGCCACTTCGTAAAGATGGTCCACAACGGTATCGAGTACGGGATGATGGCTGCTCTTGCTGAGGGAATGAACATCATTAAGAATGCCAACGCCGGCAAGGTAAAGCGCGAAGTGGACGCCGAGACAACACCGCTGCGCCATCCCGAGCTCTATCAATATGACATGGACTTGCCCGAGGTCGCGGAGGTCTGGCGGCGCGGCAGTGTTATCGGTTCCTGGCTGCTTGATCTGACTACTGCGGCTTTGCGGGGAAATTCAGATCTCTCGAATTTTGCAGGTCGCGTGTCGGATTCGGGAGAAGGACGGTGGACCGTACAGGCAGCGGTGGATGAAGGCATTCCGGCGCCGGTGATCAGCGCTGCGCTCAGTTCCCGTTTTGCGTCACGAGGCAACGAAGAATATGCCGCCAAACTGCTTTCGGCGATGCGCTACGAATTCGGCGGCCACAAGGAGAAAGCTGCCGAGAAGCAGGAGGCGGCCTGATGGCGGATTTCCAGTCTGACGCTTTTGTGTTTTTCGGCGCCACCGGCGATCTCGCGCACAAACAGATCTTTCCCTCGTTACAGGGGTTGATTCGCGATGAAAGGTTCAATCTGCCGATCGTCGGCGTGGCCAAAGCAGGGTGGAATCTTGATCAACTCAAAGCACGCGCGAAGGACAGCCTCGAAAAACACGGCGGCGTCGACCAGAATGCGTTCGGTAAACTGACTGGCCTTTTGCGTTACGTGGACGGCGACTACAACGATCCGAACACTTTCGCCCAACTGCGTAAAGAATTGGGCTCGGCGAAACAACCGCTGCATTACCTCGCGATTCCACCCAGCTTGTTCGGCACGGTTGCCGAGGGGCTGGCCAAGTCGGGCTGCGCCGAGAATGCGCGCGTCGTGGTGGAGAAGCCCTTCGGGCGTGATCTTGCCTCGGCCCAGGAACTCAACCGGATTCTGCACCAGCATTTCCCGGAAGAGCGAATCTTCCGCATCGATCATTTTCTGGGAAAGGAACCGATACAGAACATTCTCTACACCCGCTTCGCGAATCCAATGTTTGAGCCGATCTGGAATCGCAACCACGTGCGAAGCATCCAGATCACCATGGCGGAAAACTTCGGAGTCGAGGATCGTGGCAAGTTCTACGACGAAGCGGGCACGGTGCGGGATGTGGTCCAGAACCACCTGCTGCAAGTCCTGGCCAACCTGACGATGGATCCTCCGACCGGAGAGGCTCACGACGCGTGGCGCGACCAGAAGGCCGCGTTGCTCAAGGCGGTACGGCCGATTGCTCCGGGGGATGTGGTGCGCGGCCAGTACAACGGTTATCGGTCCGTGCCGGGTGTAGATGCCGATTCCACGGTCGAGACTTTCATCGCGCTCAAGCTGTTCATTGAAACGTGGCGATGGGCTGGCGTGCCCATCTACATTCGCGCGGGCAAGATGCTGACGGTGACCGCAACCGAGGTATTTGTTGAATTCAAACGCCCGCCGATGGAGACCTTTGGCGAAATGGTGCCGGGCTCGTCTGCGCATCTGCGCATGCGTATCAGTCCGGACATCGCTATCGGAATGGGGGTGCGGGTCAAGACACCCGGCGAGCAGATGACCGGCAGCGACGTGGAACTCACACTCACGGAGCAAGCCGCCGACGACATGCCTCCCTACGAACGGCTGCTGGGCGACGCCATGCGCGGGCTAACTGTTCTCTTTGCCCGTCAAGACGTAGTGGAAGCGCAATGGCGTGCGGTTGAGCCGATCCTGGGGAGCGTTACGCCGCTGCATCAGTATGAGCCCGGGACATGGGGGCCCGATGAAGCTCATCAACTCATCGCCAGCGACGGACCGTGGATTAATCCCAGGGTGCAAGAAGAGAAATGAGAAAGAGACAGCAAAATGAACCAACGATTGACGGAAGCGCCTTCGTGGCATGCGCTGCAAGCGCATTACGAGAAGATCAAGGACATCCAACTGCGGCAGCTGTTTGCCGGCGATCCCAGTCGTGGCGACCGATTGGCGGCCCAGGCCGGCGGCCTTTACCTCGACTACTCGAAGAACCGTATTACAGATGAAACAACGACGACTGGACGAACACGTTGATCGGGCGTTATCGCCGTTTGCGTGGCGGCAAGCAGGCTAACTCAGCCAGCTGAGCAAAACTGCACAGATTCCACATCCCTCCGGCAAGATACTGGACGCGTCCTAGATTTCCGAATTTCAAACATCTCGCGGGGGACTGTTTTCCGCAAACACGAGTCCAACGATCTTCCCAGACTCCCTTTTAGCCGAGACTCGCGACGGAGCGAGAACAGGAGAGTATTCACCGTGGAACCAAGCGTAACGAAGCCGGTGTCTAAGTCCGATTCCACAGGCGATCTAAAATCCCTGCCCATGCCTGAAGTCGAGAAAAGATTGGGATCGTCCCCGAAAGGCCTGGGCTAGGCCGAGGCGCAGAAACGGCTGGCGCAATATGGTCCGAATGAGATCAAGGAAAAGAAAGACAATCTATTCCTGAAGTTCCTGAGCTATTTTTGGGGTCCCATTCCGTGGATGATCGAAGGGGCAGTGATTCTGTCGGGCGTGGTTAGGCACTGGCTGGATTTCTTCATCATCCTATTTCTGCTTTTTTCCAACGCGGTGGTTGCATTTTGGGAAGAACATCAGGCAGGCAACGAAATTGCCGCGTTGTGCGCGAAGCTGGCGACCGAGGCCCGCGCCCTGCGAGACGGAAAATGGGCGACTCCGAAAGTGTCTGAATTAGTGCCGGGCGACGTGATCCGCCTGCGACTTGGGGACATCGTGCCCGCAGACGCGCGTTTGTTGGCCGGCGACCCGGTGCAAGTCGACCAGTCCGCGCTGACCGGAGAATCTTTGCCCGCGACGCGCAAACCCGGCGAGGCGGTGTTTTCAGGCTCGATTATCAAGCGCGGCGAAACCGACGCGATGGTCTATGCCACCGGTACCAACACTTATTTCGGCAAGACTGCGGAATTGGTGCAGGATGCTCATACCGTCAGCCATTTCCAGCGTGCGGTGCTCAAGATTGGCAATTACCTGATCGTTCTTGCCGTGGCTCTGGTGGCGGTGATTGTTACCACGGCGCTCTTCCGCCATGACCCAATCTTGAGCACGTTGGAATTTGCATTAGTGCTGCTGGTGGCCGCGATCCCTGTAGCCATGCCCACAGTGCTGTCCGTCACCATGGCGGTCGGCGCGCGTCTGCTGGCAAAGAAGCAAGCGATTGTGACCAAGTTATCGGCGATCGAGGAACTCGCGGGCGTGGATGTGCTGTGCTCGGACAAGACCGGCACGCTGACCCAGAACAAGCTGACACTCGGAGATCCATTCTGTGTCAATGGCATTGCCGCCGATCAAATCATTCTCGATGCCGCACTCGCTTCGCGCGCGGAAGACAAGGATACTATCGACTTGGCCGTGATCGGCGGCGTGAAGGACGATAAGGCACTAAAGAGCTATCAGGTCCTGCATTTCCAGCCATTCGATCCGGTGCATAAGCGCACCGAAGCCACCGTAAAGGGCTCCGACGGGAAACAGTTCAAGGTGGCGAAGGGAGCGCCGCAGGTCATTTTGCAGATGGCGACCAACGTCGCGGAAGTAAAACCCGCGGTTGAGAAAGCCGTTAATGAATTTGCCGCGCGCGGCTTCCGCTCCTTGGGTGTAGCCCGCGCAGATCAGGACGACAAGTGGCAGTTCGTTGGGGTCTTGCCCATGTCCGATCCACCACGCGAACAGGCCAAAGCAACTATCGCGAACGCGATGAAGATGGGCGTGAAAGTCAAAATGGTCACCGGCGACCAGTTGGCCATAGCCAAGGAAATGTCTCATGAGCTGGGCATGGGCACGAACATCCTGGACGCCACAGTATTGCGGGATAAACAAGAGAAGGCGGAGACCGCGGCGTCCATCGAAAGAGCCGACGGCTTCGCCCAGGTTTTTCCCGAAGACAAATACAACATTGTCAACGTCCTGCAGAAGCACGGCCACATTGTGGGTATGACTGGCGACGGGGTGAACGACGCTCCCGCGCTAAAGCAAGCGAACTGCGGCATCGCAGTTTCCGGTGCAACCGACGCAGCTCGTGCGGCGGCGTCCATCGTGCTGCTCGCACCCGGCCTCTCGGTGATCATCGATGCGATCAAGGAGAGCCGCCGGATCTTCCAACGGATGAACAGCTACGCGATCTACCGCATCACCGAAACCCTACGCGTGCTGTTCTTCATGACGCTGGCGATCCTCGTATTTAACTTCTATCCCATGACCGCGGTGATGATCGTGATGATCGCCGTGCTCAATGATGGCGCCATTCTCTCCATCGCCTATGACAACGTTCATTACAGCGACAGGCCCGAGAAGTGGAATATGCGCTCGGTGCTGGGGATCTCGACCGTGTTGGGTGTTATCGGCGTCGTAGCTGCGTTCGGCCTCTTTTTTCTTGCTGAGCGCGTATTTCATCTTGACCGCGCGCACGCCCAAACGCTGATGTACCTGAAGCTGTCCGTAGCTGGACATTTGACGATTTTCTTAACGCGCACACGGGGCCCATTCTGGTCGATACGCCCGGCTCGGATTCTCTGGATAGCGGTACTGGGCACACAAATTGTGGCGACGCTAATCGCTGTCTACGGCGTGTTTATGACGCCGCTTGGCTGGCGTTGGGCTGGGTTCGTTTGGGTCTATGCTCTGGCGTGGTTCTTGCTCAATGACCGCGTGAAACTCCTCGCCTATCGGATTTTTGATCCGGTGAAAGCATCATTGTCGGCCAGGGTCCCGGTCGATCTTACACCGCAGATTGCCACACGGGCCTATGAACTTTATCAGCAGCGAGGCAGGGCAGACGGCAAAGCGAATCAAGACTGGCTTGAGGCGGAGCGAGAGACCCGGAAGGGTCAACTGGCAAAGAAGGATGTCGCTTAACCGTCGTGTCTAGCACTTCGAGTCGCTAGGCGCACCTTAGTCGAAAGGAAAATTTGTATGCTTACGAAAGAACAAACGATAGAGGTTGACCAGGCTAGCAGCTCGAAATCGCGGCCAAAGAATTTAGATCGGACTCCTAAGCCCACTAAGTTTATCTTCGATGCGGCTTTGTCCACCGCTGTCGCCGCCAACGGCCAACGGCCAACCAAAGCGCCGCAGCCCGACGGTCCCCTGACGCCAGACGTGCTCGACAAGATGAACCGGTACTGGCGAGCGGCGAATTATCTTTGCATCGGCCAGATCTATCTCTTCGAGAATCCCCTGTTGCGAGAGCCTCTCAAGGCCGAACAAATCAAACCCAGACTGCTCGGGCACTGGGGAACTTCACCGGGACAAAATCTTATTTACATTCATCTGAACCGACTCATCAAAGAGCACGATGCCAACATCATTTATATTGCCGGTCCGGGACATGGCGGTCCATCGCTCAATGCGAACTCTTATCTGGAAGGTACTTATACCGAAGTCCATCCGGAGATTACGCCAGATGAGAACGGCCTACGACTTCTTTTCCGAAAGTTCTCGACTCCGGGGTGCCCAGTCATTGCGGACCACACGTCCCGAATTCCATGCACGAAGGCGGAGAACTCGGCTATTCGATGGTTCACGCATTCGGAGCCGCTTTCGACAATCCCGACCTGATCGTTGCCTGCGTCATCGGCGACGGAGAATCCGAAACTTGCCCGCTGGAAGGAAGCTGGAAGTCCGTCAACTTTCTAAATCCAGTACGTGACGGTGCTGTCCTTCCAATACTGCACCTCAACGGCTATAAAATTTCTGGACCGACTGTTCAGGGGCGGACGAGCGACGAAGACTTAAGAGCTCTGTACATAGGGCGCGGCTACAAGCCCTATTTTGTTGAAGGCGACGATCCGGAGGTCGTGCATCAACTCCTGGCTAAAACATTGGACGATTGCTATGCCGAAATTCGAGCCATCCAGCAGGAGGCGCGTCAGGGCGGGTTCAAGAAGCAGCCAATCTGGCCCATGATCGTCCTGCGCACGCCCAAGGGATGGACTTGTCCGAAAGAAGTGGATGGAATCCCGATTGAAGGCACCTTCCGTGCTCATCAGGTCCCTCTCGCCACAGTCCGCGAGAACCCGGAACACCTCAAGATCCTTGAAGCCTGGATGAGAAGCTACAAGCCGGAGGAACTCTTCGATGAAAAGGGGAAATTCATTGACGAACTGGCAGAACTCGCGCCGGTTGGCGATCGTCGCATGGGAGGGAATCCTCACGTGAACGGCGGACGGCTGCTGACCGCGCTCGACATACCCGACTTTACAAGTTATGCGCTGGAGATTCCGGGACCGGGTCAAGTGGTCGCGGAAGCTCCACGCAAGCTCGGAGATTTTCTCAGAGACATCTTCAAGCTCAATCCCAAAAACTTTCGCGTGTTCTGTCCTGATGAGACGGACTCCAATCGCCTGAATTCCGTCCTCGAAGCGACCCAGCGTTGCTTTATGGCGGAGACTGTTTCGATCGATGACGAACTGAGCCCCGCTGGCCGCGTCATGGAAGTATTGAGCGAACATTGCTGCCAGGGATGGCTGGAAGGGTACTTGCTGACCGGGCGGCATGGCATGTGGTCTTCCTATGAAGCCTTCGCGCAAGTCGTGGATTCGATGCTGACGCAACACGCCAAGTGGCTGGAGCAATGCCGCGATTTTCCCTGGCGCAGACCGCTCGCATCCTTGAATGTTCTGCTGACAAGTCATGCTTGGCGAAACGATCACAACGGGTTCAGCCATCAGGCGACTGGATTTGTAGACAATGCCTTAGCGCGCAGGAGTGAAACCATCCGCGTGTACTATCCCCCGGACAGCAACTGCTTGTTGAGTGTCTTCGACCATTGCCTGCGGAGCCGCAACTACGTCAACATCGTTACTGGCGGAAAGCAGCCACAGCTTCAGTGGCTAAATATGGATGAAGCTCTCGAACATTGCTCGCGAGGAGCATCAACCTGGAAGTTTGCGACCAACGACGGCGGTGGAGAACCCGACGTCGTATTGGCCTGCGCAGGCGACGTACCAACCATCGAAATCTGCGCGGCCTCATGGCTTTTGCAGAAGTATGTTCCCGACATCAAGGTACGCGTTGTCAATGTGGTGGACTTGAGCATTTTGATGAGCCCGGATGATCATCCGCATGGCATGGATAACATGTCCTTCGACGCTTTATTCACCAAAGACGCACCTGTGATCTTCGCCTTCCACAACAATCGTTGGCTCATTCACACCATGGTTCACGGACGCTCCAATGAAAGCCGCTTCCATGTGCGGGGCTATATGGATCAGGGCACGACCACGACGCCGTTCGACATGGTAGTGCTGAACAAGATGAGCCGTTTTCATCTTGCTATTGATGCACTGAAGTATGTCTCGCGGCTGCGCTCAGAGGTTTCGGACGTAGTCGACACGTTCAACCGGAAGCTGTACGAACACCACGACTACATTGGACAGCACTTGGAAGACATGCCGGAGATCAGGAACTGGCGATGGACAGCCGACTTCAGCGAGCCGAGCGCACCTCCGCCACTGGCCAAGGGACATCCTCGGGCAGCTTTGTTCAGCAATAGCTAGCGGAAAAGCCCGACGGGGTTGCAGCCTGATCGCTTGATCCGATGGGTTCGAGAAACCCAACCATTGTCTAAAAGAGCACAGTTTTCTGTCTTCTGATACACGAAGATAGGAGCCCAGCCACTCTGTGGCTGGGCGAGGAGATCATCATGGCACAAGCGATTGCTTCCCATTTCATTCCGACGAAGATTCTTGTGCCCGTGGATTTCAGCTCATCATCCGACGACGCGCTAGAGACCGCAGCCGACCTAGCGCAGCACTTTCATGCTGAACTCTACCTTCTGAACGTGATTCCCATGCTTCCAATGGGGACGAAAACCGTCTCCTTTCCTGAAACGGAGTACGTCCACAAGGAGGAGAGTGATGCGGAGCGGCAACTGGCCGTGTGTGATGCCGCTCTTGTTTCCAAGGGGATTAAGGCAAGTTCCAGTATCGAAATTGGCAACGACGTGGTTGGAAACATCATGCTAGTGATCGAACGTGAGCATATCGACATGATCGTGATTTCGACGCACGGCATTTCTGGCTGGCGCCCGCTGGTCTTCGGCTCGATCGCGGAGAAGGTCGTCAAACAAGTGCAATGCCCGTTGCTGCTACTTCGCTCGGTCCAACCAGCCGCAACTTACGCAGCTTCCATTCCGCAATCTTGAAGAATCGTGGTAACAAATAGTTCTACATAGCGAATTATGGCTGCACATGTCGAAGTCGCACCATCGAGCCCGCCCGCAAAGCCGGTTCAGAACATCGCCTCGAACGGGCTTACGAGCGCTGAAGCACGTAGCCGTCTTCTAAAAGACGGGCCCAATGCAATGCCCGATGTTTCAGCTCATCCACTTCGCAATGCATTGGCCAAGTTCTGGGCGCCTGTTCCTTGGTTGCTTGAAGCGTCGATTGTGCTAGAGGTCGCGCTGCACAAATACTTCGAGGCCTCGATTATTGCGGGTCTGCTCGTTTTCAACGCAGCGCTAGCCTATTTCCAGGAGGGTCGCGCCCAAGCTACTTTAAAGGCCTTGAACTCGCGTCTCGCCTTGAATGCGTCCGTTGAGCGCGATGGTGCCTGGAAGACTGTACCAGCGGCGGAGTTAGTGCGCGGCGATCTCGTCAAGTTGTCGCTCGGCGGCGTGGTTGCGGCGGATGTGCATTTGACCAGGGGATCTGTCCTGCTTGATCAATCCATGCTCACAGGCGAATCTCTGCCCATTGAAGCTGGTCCGGGCGTTGATACCTATGCGGGAGCACTCGTGCGGCGCGGTGAAGCGACCGCAGTCGTTACAGCCACAGGTGTTCATACCAAGTTTGGCCGTACGGCAGAACTCGTGCGCACCGCGCACGCTGCAAGTTCGCAGCAGAAAGCTGTGCTGCGGATCGTGCGGAATCTGGCCATTTTCAACGGCGTCGTCATCCTTATTATCGGAGCGTATGCCTATTTTCATGCGATGCCGTGGAGCGAGATTATTCCTCTGCTGCTCACTTCGGTTCTTGCGGCAATACCCGTGGCACTGCCAGCAACATTCACGCTGGCGGCGGCCCTAGGAGCGCGATCTCTGGCGAAGCTGGGCGTCCTGCCGACGCGACTATCGGCTGTAGATGAGGCTGCGACAATTGATGTCTTGTGCTCCGACAAAACAGGAACGCTAACCCGCAATGAACTTTCCGTAACCAGTGTTAAACCGATGCCCGGGTTTGACGAAGCTCACGTTCTCGGCATGGCAGTCCTAGCGAGTTCCGAGGGCGGGGATGATGCTGTGGATGCCGCGATTCGCTCTGCCTCCACTCAAAAGCGAGCATCGGATCTACCAAAGCTACTCACGTTTGTGCCATTCGATCCTGCCAAGAAAACGTCAGAAGCAACAGCGACTGACGCGAAAGATGGCGTAGAGCGCATTATCAAGGGCGCCTTCACGGTAGTGGCGAGCCTCACCGCCCCATCACCCTCCGCGCCTGGTTTAGCCGACGAACTTGAGAAGCAAGGCTTCAGGGTATTAGCGGTAGCTGCCGGTCCCGTCGCGTCTCTGAAGCTTATGGGACTTATTGCGCTCAGCGACCCGCCCCGTAAGGACTCGACTTCTCTCATCTCGGAGCTCAAGACCCTGGGCGTGCGCACGGTCATGGTGACGGGCGACGCTCCCGCTACCGCGGCGATCGTTGCGCACGCGGTGGGGTTGGATGGTGCCGTTTGCCCGCCCGGACCGATCCCCGATGGCGTAACGGCGAAGGATTTCTCGGTATTCGCAAGTATCCTTCCCGAAGGAAAATTTGACCTCGTCAAAGCCTTCCAGAAGAACGGGCATACGGTTGGGATGTGCGGCGATGGCGCCAACGACGCACCCGCGCTTCGTCAGGCACAGATGGGGATTGCCCTATCGACTGCAACCGATGTCGCTAAATCGGCAGCTGGCATTGTATTGACGGAGGCTGGGCTTGGCGGCATCGTTGCCGCTGTAAAGGAAGGAAGGATCACCTTTCAGCGCATTCTTACCTACACGCTGAACTCCGTCCTCAAGAAGATTGTACAGGTGCTTTTGCTGGCAATTGGCCTGGTCATAACCGGACACGCTGTATTGACGCCGATGCTGATGGTCATTGTGATGATCACCGGCGATTTCTTGGCTATGGCGTTGACCACGGACAGAGTGCGGCCATCGCCGATGCCAAATTCGTGGCAAGTCGGCAGGATCACGATGGCAGGCGCCATTCTGGGAGGCTGCTTCTTAGCGTTCTGTATCGCAGTCCTGGCAGTCGGCAAGTTTGAAATGGATTTCGGAATAGAAGCACTGAGAACGCTTTCTGTCGTTGCCATCGTATACGGCAGCCAAGCCACAATCTATGCCATGCGAGGACGTCGCCATCTTTGGGGAATGCGCCCAACGGTATGGTTGGTAGCGTCCTCTGTTGCCGACGTTCTTATTATTTCAACCTTGGCTACTCATGGGATTGCCATGGCACCACTGCCCATCCCCGTCCTAGCGTGTGAGTTTGCAGCGGCCATCGTTTTCGGATTGATCTTGGACGGAGTGAAGATCCCTGTGTTTGCTCGGCTCGGCATTTCGTAGCAACGACCGGGGTCCCGGGAACACTGATCGGCGATTAACGTCTGGGTTCGAAGATAGATTTCCCTACATCCGCCGAAGATGACCGGGGGAACGAAAAGTCGCAGGAGCGAATCGCTGATGGAATCGGAACCAGGCAAACCGGCACAGACTCGACGCGGATTCTGGGGCGTAGTTCTATGGATCTTTCTTTGGGGCACGATTTTCGGGCTGAGCGGAGTAGCGTTGGTCGCCGTGACCAACAAGGCGGTGATCTGGTCGAGTTCAGATGCGTTTTGCGGAACGCTCTGCCATACGATGACATGGTCTTCAGCGGCATATCATCAAGGCCCGCACTTCATCAATGCCTCCGGGGTTCGCGCAAGCTGCGGGCAATGCCACATCCCTTACGACTCCAGCCATGCAACGGCGACGGAGTACGTGAAGCTGCTTCTGTTCAAGGCGGACCGCGGCGCAAAGGATTTCTGGAATGAGTCACGCAAGACCATTGCGACGAAGGAAGAATGGGAAAAGCAACGACCGCGATTACGAACAGAATTTGAAAACTATACGAAAGCGCACAATTACATAACCTGTCGCGGTTGTCATTCGCTCGAAGCGTTTGGCGGACCGCGGAGCCGCATGAAAGCTCTGATCCATAAAGATCTCATCAAAGCCAACACCTTCGATTGTTTCCAGTGTCACCAGGATGTCGGTCATGTGTACGAACCGCCGGTGGCGAAAGTCGGCGGCTGGTACACCGCTGAACAAGCTGCGGCAGGCGAAAAACTTTATCAGACGCAGTGCACGAGTTGCCACGGTGCGAAACTAGAGGGCGGCGCTGGGCCTCCTCTGAAGGGCATTACATGGCACCTGATGTATGGAGGCGCAAGACTATTGACGGTATGGGGAGAAATCGCCGGCCCGATGGCCCAGTATGCGGGCACAACCTACACAACCCAGCAGTCGTTGGATATTGTGTCGTACCTGCTGCAAGAAAATGGGCTGCCCTCGGGGAATCAGGCGCTTGCGGACACGCGAGAATTGTCGGAAGTATTGCCGGCGAAATAGAGGTGGTGCGGACAAACGGATTGACGGCCAGTCAGCCGTCTCGCGCCAAACCGAACCGAACCAAACTCATCACACCTTTGCTTCCGGGGAGTCTGCGACTCCCTCCGGCGGTAAGACATCGGGCATGTCAAGACGTGCAACACCAATCCGGCTGTCCGCCATCCCATAATAAACGTCGAAGCGATTGGGTAAACCGAGATCGTCGCGCCGGTCTATGCCGGTCGGGAACACGACATGGGCGACAGTCCCGCTGCATTCCTGCGGCAGTGTTGGCGTCAGCACCGGTTCTACTGAACGATAGCGGATCGTTTGCGGATGCTCTTTCGACAGGACCATCACGCCTGCCGAATAACGCAGTTGGGGTTCGCCATTGCTGGGCTTTTCAAGTTCGCTGACGCCGTGGTAAACGATCAGCCAGCCGTGCCGAGTCAGGATTGGCGGAGTGCCACCGCCGATCTTGAGACGCTCCCAGGGTGACACTGGAGTAGCCAGCCGATGATGAGACATGAACCGACCGAGGCGATTTGATTCACGCGACTCCAAGGACATTACACAGTAGGAAATCCAGATGCTCTCCCGATCGAGATCAACCTTACGAGCCGCGGGATGACGAACGATTTCCTCCGGACGAGTCCCAGGAAATAGTGGCCTGTGCAGGATCGCCAACTCCGGATGTCCCGATGGATTTGGAATAGCAACCGGAAAGAGACTGGCGTCCTTGTCATCCACGTCGCCCGACTCGACGCCATGGTAAGGACCAAAGGTTGCGAGCCCGAGACGGTTCCAGTGGAACAGGTCCTTCGATAAGGCTAGAGCAATTCGCGGGCCTTCAGGCGAAAAAGCCGTGTAAGTCATCATGTAACTGTGCAGCGGTTCCACGAAGGTGATGCGAGGATCTTCGCAGCCACCACCGCCATCGGGTCGCCGCTCATAGTCAGCTTCCGGTTCCAGAGCGATGCCGAGCCGCTCGACGCCCACCGGATCGCCGGCTTTATTGAACCGTACTCGTGCAATGCCAATGCGCGAGTAATTCCCCCGCGCAACCAGCCGCGGGAACAGATAAAGCTCACCGTCCGGACCACGAGCGGCAGCCGGATTCAGGACTCCTTCGACCTCCTGCGCGTTCCCCGGCTCCGGCTCCATCAACATTCCTAGCCGTTGCAACTTAAGTCCGCTCATCAAATTCTTCTCGGCGATTGGCATAACTTCACGCTGCCTTACTACCGCCTGCTAAACAGGCGATGATGGTTTGGATAACCCGCTTGGTCTCGTTGGGATCCTTAACCGGGATGCAAGCCACTCCGGCTGTTTCAGCAGGATAGTCATTGCCTCCCACGTACAAGGCGTCGCCGATATAGATCATCTCTTTTATCGAAATGCCGAGGATGTCTCGCAGTTTTAGGATGCCATAAGCTTTGTCGATGCCAGGCTTGGTTACGTCGATAGATGTCGAGCCGCCGGTGCGCACAGAGAACTCCGGAATAAACTTCTCGAGGATCGATTTGATCTTTCCCCGCTTGCTGACATCGGGGTCCCATTTGTCTTTTTCTTCCAAAGGGGCCAGCTGACCTAAGGCAGAAAATGTTATCTGGCTTCCCCGGTCCTCAATTTGCTCGCCCCAGAGCTTTTCAATCTTGAAATCTGCAATTCCGATCGCCTTCTTTAGGGAATCCAGGATCTTTTCCCTTTGATCTGTAGTGAAATCTTCCGAATAGATCTCTTTCCAATCTGTTGACTCGTATCGGTAAAGCTTTGTCCCACATGTAGGAAGGAGAGATAAATTCTCCAGGAGTTTGTCGTGGGGCAGATTCGAAACGAGTTGCTTTTCAAACTGCGGCCAACCCCCGCCGGAAATCACCGCCACTTTCACAACACCGAGAAGGTCATGCAGCAGTCCCGACATTTCTGGATCAACGGCCGATTTACTGTCGGCAAGTGTGCCGTCGAGATCAAACACAATCAGCTTTTTCACTATGCCTCCACCTTCTAGATTCTCGCTAGCTCAATCCGGGGATTGCGATTTCCAACAAGTTAACGGTACCGCGCGGCCGAAAAACACACGTCCCGATCACCGCAGGTAAGAGGAATACGTCGCCTTTTCCGACGGCGTAAGTGGCGCCGCCATGCTCGACCTGCCCCCCGCCCTCCAGGCATACCAGCACGCGCGGCAAATCCGCCTCGCCGACGCTAAACGGAGACTGTCCGCGCAGCTGCCACAGCCAGAAATGCTCGCAATGAAAAAGTCTCTCGCGTTCCACTGGGGTCGTTGTCTCCACTACGGGTGTCACCCGACTGACCGGACCTTCGGCGAAATCAATGCAGGCTATCGCCTTATCGACTTGTAATGCCCGCGGCTTTTCCGTCTTCGGATCAATATGGTCCCAGTCATACAGGCGAAACGTCACGTCGCTATTCTGCTGAATCTCGAACACGACAAGGTCGCCGCCCAGAGAGTGCACCGTGCCTGCGCGCAGGAAAATGGCGTCACCGCGCTTCGGAGTTAACCATGCGAGGTGGTCCGCCACCGTCCCGTTCGTGAGTGCGCGCCGGAGATCGGCTTCCGTAGTATCTGGCTTCAGGCCCGCATAGATGCGGCTTTGTGTCCCGGCTTCCAGCACGACCCACGCTTCGGTCTTCGGGGTTTCGCCCGCCGGCAGCAGGTTCGTGTTCGCTTTCCTGGGGTGCACCTGGACCGAAAGCATTTCGTGAACATCGAGGAACTTCAACAACAGTGGGAATCGGGGGAAGCGTCCGCCCAGCTTTCCTAGTATTTGCTTCGGGAACTGCTGCAGCAGTTGACCGATGGTCCGTCCCTTGAGCGGTCCATCGATGACACGGCCCTGATGGTCGTCGCGATCGCTGAGTAACCACGCTTCTCCGACAGGGCCGCTGGGCAAGGGTGCGGTGAGCAAGCTGGCCAGATGCCTGCCGCCCCACAGCCGATACTGATAGATCGGTTCGAATCGCAGAGGATACAGAAGAGCCTGGTTCAAGGCTCCTTCCCGGTCGTCGACAGCCAGACTTACAGTGGTGTCGATCATGACTGATCTGAGAATGTCGGCTCGGGAGGATGCGGATCAGTTCTGTTATTCCGTTGATCGTGCAATTTGCCGAGGGTACGTTCGATCTATCTGGCTAACTTATCTGCGGCACCGTCGACGGCTAGGTCCAGAGTCTCCGCTTCGTCGGTGACCGCGATGGGCTGGCGGCCTTCGAGGCGAGCCTCCATCATGCAACGTTTGTTATTCTCGCGGCTCTTAGGGCCGCTCTCGTCGGTCAGGTGGACCTCTACCCGCGTGATGTGATCGCTCATTCGGCTGAGGGCACTCTCCACTACGCCCCTGATTTGAGCGGCGAGCGCCTCGTGACCTTCGATTGTATGGTCCGTATTGACTTGGATCTGCATGCTGATCTCCTGCCTAATTGTTTGATCAACGATGTTTCTTACGCTCACACATTGCCGCTGCGAAGTTCATGGAACCCGGCTACCGGCCGGCATTTGCTTCTGGCGGCCAGAAGGCACCATCGACAAGTCGTTGGTTCCGACGTAAATACCGATAGCAACGAAGATAGCGATGAGGCCGAACCAGAATCGCCAATCATGATGTGCGCGCCGCCAGTACGGAGTCTGGCCGTGGCTATGATGACTCTCGCCGTTGGGATGCAAATGTTCGGTATTGTGCATGGTCATGCTCGTCTCCAAATCAAAGTGCGATGGCACGGCCGCAGCGCAAAGGGAAGAGAATGGCGAGCCTCTTGATTATTTCTTGATCCCAGTAAACTGAGGTCCACTTTATTTTGATTATCCGAAAGGAACAAAAAAGCCGCCCCAAGTCGAAAGCTGGTGGCTCTCTGTGATCCTTTCGTTTATGCCACGCAACCCCTCTTTTACTAGGCCGCGACTGCTTCGGGTGCATGCAGTGTGTAATTTGCAGGATTCGTGCTTGCGATGATGTCCTTCGCCTTGGCCACTTCTGCGGCCGTCCCATGGGCGATCAGCAGAAACTGATCTGTGGTGAGGGCAGTTTGGTACTTCACAATGCTGTCCTTGGGGATGCCTATGCTGAAGAGACCAGCTCCCAGAGCGCCTAATGCACCTACCTCTACGGCACCTTCCAACCCTGCCACGATCCATGCCACCAGAGGTCCGGCCACTAAAATTGGGCCGAGACCCGGAATCATGAACAGAGCAGATCCGAACAAAAGACCCCAAAAGCCTCCCCAGAACGCTCCCACTTTGCCCCAATATTTCATGCGGTCGCCGGTATTGTAGTAGCCGACCACTTGCTCATCTGTGTGATATCCCTTACCAACGATTGACAATTTGTGCATGTCGACTCCACCACGCTGAAGTTCCTTCACCGCTCGATCCGCATCCGTATGAGTGTGATAGATCGCAACAACCGAATTTTCTACAGACATGTCTACTCTCCTCGGCGCTTCGCCGCTATTGTTGGACCGTCAAAAGAAGTCCCAGTTCAAATATGACAGTGCCTCGATTGAAAAACTGGTCGCTATTGCTCAGTTTGTGAAGCTGCCCTGTTCGACCAAAATTCGCGATCCACTTCTGACAGTCGTATTACTCCCTCAGACCTCTTGCGCCCTCAAACCTCCCGCGCCTGATGGGCGACAATCATACCTCCCGAGCAACGACAATTAGAATTCCCGATCAGCGACAATAGCCAGGCTCTGATTTTTGGTTCTTGGCGACACTCACAATTTGGTGACAGACAAGCAGGTGAGGAGGTTGTTTGCCTTGGGGAAAGTGGAAACGAATCTGGAAACTGCGGCGGCGAAAGCGGGTATGGATGCGAAGACGGCGCGGAAGTACCGTCGGCTGGGGCGAGTGCCGAGCGAACTGACGCCGGAGAAGCGGTGGCGGACACGAGAGGACCCGTTCCAGGAGGTGTGGGAAGAGGTGCGCAGCCTGCTGGAGGTGAACCCTGGGCTGGAAGGGAAGACGATTTTTGAATATCTGCAGCGGCGTTATAGCGGGCGATTTGCCGAGGGGCAACTGCGGACGCTGCAGCGACGAGTGAAAGTATGGCGGGCGACGGAAGGACCGGTGAAGGAAGTGTTCTTCGCGCAGCGCCATCAGCCCGGGAGGCTGAGTGCCAGTGACTTCACGCACATGAGTGAGCTGGGGATCACGATCCAGGGACAGAGTTTTCCGCACCTGCTCTATCACCTGGTGCTGACGTACTCGAACTGGGAGTCGGCCACGGTGTGTTTTTCGGAGAGCTTTGAAAGTTTGTGTGAGGGGTTTCAAAACGCAGTTTGGGAACTCGGGAAAGTGCCGCAGCGGCACCGAACCGATCGACTGTCGACAGCGGTCAACAACATGAGCACGCCGGCGGAGTTCACCGAACGGTACGCTGGGCTGCTGCGTTATTACGGAGTGGAGGGAGAGAAGATCCAGGCGGGGCAAGGGCATGAGAACGGAGATGTGGAACAACGACATCATCGTTTGAAACGGGCTCTGGCGCAGGAGTTGATGCTGCGCGGGAGCAAGGATTTTGTCAGTGTCGCGGACTACCAGGAGTTCGTGGCGGGATTGTTGGCGCGCTTGAACGCCGGACGAAAAGCGCGCTTGGCAGAAGAAATCGCCGTGATGAAGGAGTTGCCGGAACGACGCTTGGAGTCGTGCAAGCGGGAGCGAGTGAAGGTGGACTCGGGGAGTCTGATCTATACGGACCGAAATGTGTACTCGGTGCCCAGCCGGCTGATTGGCGAGCAGGTCGAGGTGCGGTTGTACATGGAGCGGGTGGAGATCTGGTACGGGCAGAAGAAGGTGGAAGAGATGCCGCGGTTGCGTGGGCGGAGGCGACACCGGGTGGACTATCGCCACATCATCGACTGGTTGGTGAGAAAGCCGGGGGCGTTGGAGAACTATCGCTACCGGGACGAGTTGTTTCCGACGAGCCGATTTCGCATGGCGTTTGATGAACTGAAGGACAAGTTGGGCCCGCGGGGGAGCAAGGAGTATCTGGCGATCCTGGAGCTGGCGGCGAAGGAGAGCGAGGCGAAAGTAGATGAAGCGCTGCGCGGTTTGTTGGAAAAAGGCGAAGGATGGGTGCGGGCGGAGGCGGTGCGCGAGCGGCTGAGAGTGGAGCGGAAGGGGAGCATTCGCGAGGTCGAAGTGGCCAGCGTGGATCTGCGAATGTTTGACGAACTCTGTGGAAGTGGGGAGGGGCTGCAATGAATGGGGAGACGGGCCAGGTGAGAACCGCGCTCGTGGAAAATCTGAAAGAGCTGCATCTGCCGGCGATACGGGGGTGCTTTGAGGAAACGGCGCGGCGCGCGGAAAAAGAAACGTTGAGTTATGAGCGGTACCTGCTGGAACTGGCGCAGCGAGAGTGTGAGGAGCGGCGGCGAAAACGGATCGGAAAGCTACTCAAGGAATCCGCACTGCCGCTGGAGAAGTCCCTGGCGAACTTCGACGGCAAGCGGTTGCCGGTGAAGGTGAGTCGACAGATGAAGGTGCTGTTGGAGGGAGGATTCCTGGACCGTAAAGAGAATTTACTGATCTTCGGGAATCCTGGCGCGGGGAAAAGCCATCTGTTGTGTGCCCTGGCGCAAGAGCTGATCGCTATGCGCGGGAAAAGGATCAAGTACGCCACTTGTGCGCTGCTGGTGCAAGATCTGTTGGCTGCGAAGCGGGATCTGCGGTTAAGCAAGGAAATCAAGAAGCTGGCGAAGTACGACGGTCTCATCATCGACGAAATGGGATACGTGCAGCAAAGTCGAGAGGAAATGGAGGTCGTGTTCACCCTGTTGGCGGAGCGTTATGAACGCGGCAGCGTGCTGCTGACGAGCAACCTGCCATTCTCGAAATGGGAAGGCATTTTCAAAGATGCGATGACCACCGCGGCCGCGATCGATCGCCTCGTCCATCACTGCGTAATTTTGGAACTCAACATCCCGAGTTACCGCATGGAGCAAGCCAAGAAGAATCGGGATGCGGGCTTGGAGTCCGCGGAAGCAAAGTGACCCTCGATGATTTCTTTAACAACACAAACGCGGCGGCCGAAGGGCTGTGGAAAAAGCCGGGCCGTGGAAAGCGAGGAAAACCAAAAGCAGGTTTTCCTCCCTTCCCACCGCCCTTGGAAATCGCGCACAACCCGCGCGATTCCCACTTTTCCCACAGCCCCGACTGCTGCTGGTATCTCAAACAACATCGGGAAATCTAATTGTCGTTGACCGGAAAGAATGCTTGACGCCGGACACGCGCCGCAAATTCTGAAGAACTGCTCGAGGCCCCGCTTGTCGTCGAAAATCGCAGTCCCTCATTCGCGCACTAATGGTTTTGGGGGACTAAGTGTCTTGATCAACGGTGGGCAAAGCCCTGTCTGACCTGCCACGCCCACACCAGTTCATATCCCTTTTCCTTCAGCAAGCTGAGTTGAGCCGGATCCCGATGTAGGCAGAGTAGAGAGGGGTTAGCAGCCATGATGGGCAGGCTACACACGAGATTCCCGATTCTGTTCAAAATTTGTCACCGGGCCGCAGCTGTGTTGGCTCTTAGTCCTTGTGCGCTCGCACGACAAACCGTTTCGGTGCTGGCCCGACAAAATAGAATGGGTAGCACGTCATCAGCGTAAGCGCAGATTCGGTTGAGGGGGCCAAGACGCTGAGATCATCCGGAGCGACGACCTTTACCCAATCGACCGCATAGTGTGATAGACCGCGTGAACGTCAGAGGAAACACACAGTTGACACACCGGGTCCGCAGCTGGCGTCAAAACGCGGTGGTGGTCCGAGGTGCTATCCAGCCTGTCTGATTCTGCGGAGCGCTGCCGGCAGTGCCCAATGTTCGAATTCCAGTTCTGCTCATTCAGGCTGAATTATGAGCGAACACAGCGCATGTCACCGATGCGGAAAATGCACCACACCCACGAAACACATCGCACTTTGGCCATCCCAAACGGAAGCAATTGAACCGGCTGACGATTCATCACTCGCTTGGGCCGGCGCAGAGCAGCATCGTTCAAGGACAGCGGCGCAAAAAATCTAGGGTGCGGTGCGCGTCTTCCATAAGTTGCCGCTCTTCATGGTGGTCGCTATCGCACTGCAAATCCCGCAGACGATTATGAATTGCTGCTTCAGTCGCATTAACGCGCTCAATGAGCCGTTCGGGGTCTAGCTCTACAACGGCAGAAGCGTATAGCTGATACCAATGTTGAGATTCAATTTCATTCATGCAAAGCCTGATTTCTGGAAAGCAATATTGATAGGGGATAAGGGATGCTCGGATACTTAAGAGTGCGTCTGTCCAATATTATTCATGAAGGACCTAGTCGTGGAGAACGACATTGAGAAGTGAACTATGAACTTGCAGCCCGCTCTCGCCGTAGTCAAGGAAGCCTAACTTTCTGAAGTGGTTCATGAAAAAGCTAACCCTCGACCGGGTTGTGCCTATCATTTCCGCGAGGGTCTCCTGGCTGATCTTCGGGATTACCGCCTCGGGCACGCCCTCCTTGCCGAAGTGAGCTAGCAAAAGCAGAATCCGAGCCAGCCTCTTTTCGCTGGAATTGAAGAGTTGATCGACAAGATCCTCTTCGTACCGGATGTTCCGTGCTAACAAATAAGCCACGAACAGGTCGGAAAATTTGTGTTCCCGGTGAAGCGCAAGCATCATTTCCTTCTTGTTAATGCGCAGAAGCTCGCAGTCCGTCATTGCGGTTGCAGACCCCATGCGTAGAGCCTGTCCAGCCAGGCTGCCCTCTCCGAAAAACTGTCTCTCACTCAATATACCGAGGGTAGCTTCCTTGCCAGCCTTGGATACGACCGTGAGTTGAACCTTGCCTTTCTTAATAAAGAAGACAGCGTCAGCTGGGTCGCCTTGCGAAAAGGCGGCGTCTTTCTTTTTCAGATTAACGACCGTCTTGCCGACGCCGGTTCTTGCCAGAAAGGTCTCAGGGTCAAAGCCCGTGCGCAACTTATTGATCCCAACCAGAGAAATTCCCGAATTTGGCGGTGGGCGGGAGGCATTTAATGTGGCTCTCATGGCTTTGTTCTCCGATCGCCGTTGACTCTTTTGTGACGTGGGTCTACGGGGAAGCTACACTCTTGCAGCCTGCACGTAGTGTGCTGCAAAAGGAATGAGCGGGGTATCGGGGATGCTGCTAATTAATGAGGGGCTTTGCCCGGAAAACCCTGACAAGAGGCCGAATGCACTCGATATCGAACGCGGGAAAGGCCGCTTGAAACACGATTCCTAACGAGCCGATTGGCCCGGCTCAGTCTCCAGCGCTTCTGGGGTCAATAAACCCATTTGCACCGCAAAACGAATCACATCCCTGCGCGTGCGAAGTCCGAGCTTCTCCGCGAAACGGGAACGATAAGTCTCAACAGTCTTCACGCCCACAAAGATCTCTTTGGCGATCTGCGCACTGGTGTAACCCCGCGCCACGAGTCGGAGCACCTGCAACTCTCGGTCACTAAGGATATTTACGGGCCGTTTGGCTCCCGCTCTTGTGTCTCTCTTCGCCAGTACGTCCTGGACAAGAACGTCGGCCAAACGCGGGTCCACGTAGGTCCCTCCGCGATGCACCGCTCGGATGGCGGCAAGCAGTTCCGCATCCACCGCCCTTTTCAGCAGGTAGCCAGAGGCCCCGGCCGCTAGTGCCGATCGTAAGTATGCAGGGTCATCGTGCATCGTGAGGACGAGCACCCGGATTTCGCCGCACTCACGCGCCATCCTCTGCAGCGCCTGCATACCGCCCGCTCGCGGCATGGTAAGGTCGAGCAAGGCCACATCCGGTCTCGTTTCCCGGGCGGTTTGAGCCGCCTTCTCTCCATCGGGCGCTTCCGAGACAACTTCCATGTCGGGCTGAACGTTGACCAGCATTTTCAGGCCGGCGCGGAGGATTGCGTGATCATCCACGATCATGACTCTGATCTTGTGCGGTCGGACTGGCATTTCAGGAACTCCCCTGCCTCACCGGGGGCTGGAAGTTCTGGTTGGCAAGTGGGACTTGTACCAAAATCTTGGTCCCCTTGTCCTGGGACACGAACCTGACAGTTCCCCCCAACATTGCCGCTCTCTCTCGCATGCTCTGAATCCCCAGGCGGTGGGAGGATACGGCCACCGCCTCATGGTCAAAGCCACATCCGTCATCTACAACTGCTACCTCCAAAGCCGTGGCCAAATGGGCGAATCGAATGCTGACAACTTTGGCCCCCGAGTGTCTGGCCACGTTGGTCAGGGCCTCCTGGAGAATGCGATACAACGTGATCTGGACTGCTGATGGCAGGTCGCCGGAGTCAAGTTCATTAAGTCTGAGATTCACAGCGATATTATGAGTCTTTGTGAACTCGCTGACGTATCGGCTCAGTGCAACACCCAAGCCGTGGTCGTCCAGCACGGTTGGGTGAAGCCCGCGGGCGAGCCGACCGACCTCGTCGATCGCTCGGGCAGTGATTTCCCTTAGCCGCTGTCCCTGTGCCTTCACATCAGCCAGTTTTCGAGCGTCTTCCAGGGTGCGCAGACCCACTAAGAGTGCGGTCAGCAACTGGCCGGCTTCGTCATGCAATTCCCGCGCAATCCTGCGCCGTTCCTCCTCCTGCGTCGAAAGCGTGTGTTCCAGGAGGAGCCGGCGCGTCGCTTCCGCCTGCTTGATTTCGGCGACCTGCTTGCGTTTTTGCTCGCTCAGATCGGTGATCACCATGCCGAGGGCCTGGCCCTTGTATCCACGAAACTGGTTCAGAGACAAATAGACCGGAACCATACTTCCGTCTGCGCAATGCAGGTTGAATTCGCCTTTCGCGACCGCCCTCTGAGCCTCGCCCAGCAAACTTTCAAATCGGTCTCGCTCTGTTTCCGCAACCAGCGACCGAACCGCCGTTCCGATAATTCTCCCGGGTGGTCTGCGAATCAGTTCCGCAAACCTGCGATTGCAGTAGAGCACAGCGCCATTCCGGGACAGAGTCGCCGCGCCCTCGCTCATGGCTTCCACGAGCAGGCGATAAGCGGGTTCGCCGCCTTTCAGAGAAACCACCTGCCCTCCGCGACGACCGGAGACCATCAAAGCATCCACTTCGCCGGACTGTATGGCGCGTAGAGTTTCCTCCGCAGTTTTCAGCCGAGCGAGGAGCTTGGTTTGCGGATCCGGGGGCGTGGATGATGGCAGTTTGCGTGGAGAAGGTCCGGGGCGTCTGCGTGCTGCTTTCGACGCGACTTTGCCGGGCAAACGTCCTTGGAGGACTCGGCCATCGGAACGCGCTCGCCTGCTAGACATCTGCTATTTGAGCCCTTTCTTCAGCGTAACGGCTGAAGATCCAGCCCCACGATGACACTCTCGGTCTTGGAGAGGTTCCCAATGATTTTCTTGACCGGCGGCGGGAGCTTTCTCACTAGGGTCGGAATGGCGATGATCTGATCGCCCTTGGCCAGTTGCGGCTTCTCCAGCAAATCGACCACTTCGATACGGTACTTGCCCCGCAGCTTGTCCTCACAAATCGTCTTGAGGTTGGCGATCGCAGCAATCGAATTAGGGGTTTGGCCCGCGATGTAAAGGCGCAATCGCCAAAAGTCACTATCTGTACTTTTGGCGGGGCGGCGCTTCCGTGGTGAACTTTTCTTCATGTCGGTGCTCGGTGTCTCTGGCCCAGATGGGCCACGCTTCCTACTTGGCGGATTTGACTGCGCTTGCACCCGCGACGGTCGTGCCCAGCGTGTGATCAGTCAGCACGACGCCCAATTCGATGCCTCTCTCACTCACGATTAGCTCACGAGGTTCGCGCGAATGCGCCATGCCGCGGGATTTCAGAACGTAAAGCTCGCGTCTCGGTCGTCCATTGGGTTTGCTGTCCCGCAACACAATCCAGGCGTCCATGAGAGAGGAGACGCCCGCCGCAGTTCCCTCATGAGGGTCTCCGGCAAATGTCAGATTCGTGAACATCGACGTGATCTGTTCCACCTTCAGAAAATCGACCAGGCGCATGAGCATCGATTTGATGTCATACGTACCCGAGGCCGAAACCAGGTTCGTAATCGGGTCGATGACCACGACCCTTGGTCGAAGCTTGCCAATTATTTTGTGAATAGCGGCCAAGTGCCCTTCCAGGCCAGTGCTGGTGGGCCGCATCGCGTGGAAGTGCAGTAAGCGCTTTCTTACCAACCGCTCCAGATTAAGGCCGACCGAGCGCATGTTACGGAGAATCTGGCTGGGAGACTCTTCAAAAGCGAAATACAGGCAATCTTCGCCGCGAGCGCAGGCGGCGCTGACGAAGTTCGCCGCCAGGCTGGACTTCCCAGTTCCCGCCGTGCCCGACACCAGCACACTGCTTCCACGGAAGAACCCCTTACCTTCCATCATCTCGTCCAAAGCCGGAATTCCCGTTGACACGCGGTCGGTCAGTGCTTTGTGTGCAAGTGTCAGTGAGCTGAGCGGCACCACCGAGATGCCCTCACGATCGATCAGGAAGGGATACTCATCGGTGCCGTGGGAAGTGCCCCGGTACTTGACAATTCGCAATCGGCGCGTGGAAATCTGTTCCGTTACCCGGTGATCCAGCGAGATCACACAGTCGGCGATGTATTCCTCCAGCCCGTGACGCGTCAGCGTGTGCTCTCCTGCTTCGCCGGTAACGACAGCGGTAAGCTTGTGTTGTTCCAACCACTGAAACAGTCGGCGGAGTTCCGCTCGCAGTATCGTTGAGTCAGTTAATCCTGAAAAAAGTGCTTCGATGCTGTCCAGGACAACGCGCTTTGCTTTGATCGCTTTGACCGCGTGGGCCAAACGGATGAACAGGCCCTCAAGGTTGTACTCTCCAGTCTCGGCAATCTGTTCTCGCTCAACGGAAACGTAATCCACCAACAGCTTCTTGCGTTTGCTGAGCTCACGCAAATCAAAGCCCAGCGATGCGACGTTGGCCCTCAGCTTCTCCTCGGTCTCTTCGAAGTCCATGCAGACGCCGGGTTCGCCATATCGAACAGCGCCGTGCACCAGAAATTCCATCGCAAGCAAGCTCTTGCCACATCCCGCGCTGCCACAGACCAGCGTGACACGACCTTTCGGTAAGCCTCCGCCGGTGACTTCATCGAGCCCCTGAATTCCTGTCGGGGCCTTGGCAAGCGAGGTGCGAACGGTTTTCGGCTTGGCGCGAGGCATCGTAAGATTCCTAAAATCAAGTCCTTTCGGTTTGCGTGTCAAAATTTATCATATGGTGGCACCATGTGTCTTTGATGGGCCCATGCCTATGTCCAGCGCAGTTCCTCCGCTCGCTTCTCCTCTGGCAGGTTCCCTGAACTAAGTCAGCCTGGGTATTCCGGTGAAGGTGAACGCTGATTCCGGAGGGAAGCCGAACGGCATTCCGGAGCGAAGGTGAACAGCAGTCGGAGCGAAGCGACGCTGGCGTGATGATTGTGCAAGAAGTGTTCGGCTTCGTCAACTGAAAGTGTCCGGAGCGGGTCCGGAGCGAAGCGGAGGAGCTTGGGCGGGGATTTGGGGTGCAGGGGAAAGGGGCGGCCAGCCCCTTTATCCCCTGCTTCTCTATGTAGAAGAACAACTCATTCCTTCTTCTCGTCCGGCAGATTGTTCTTTTTGCGCATCGATTCTCCGCGCATCTCGATACGATGGGCATTGTGCACCAGGCGGTCGAGGATGCCGTCGGCGATGGTGGGATCGCCGATCTGCTCGTGCCAGCGCGAAACCGGCAGCTGGGAAGTGAGGATGGTGGAGCGAGTCTGGTAGCGATCCTCGCAGATCTCCCAGACTTCGCGTCGCTCCGCTTCACTCAGTGGGGCCATGGCCCAGTCATCGATGACCAGAACGTCGATGCGACTGAGACGTGCCAGGAAGTGGCGCAAACTGCCATCGGCTCGGGCCAGGGCCAGTTCCCGAGACAGGGCAGCGGCGCGGAGATAGAGTGCCGAGTAGCCGTCGCGACAGGCTTTCTGCGCCAACGCCGATGCGAGGAAGCTTTTGCCCACGCCACAGGGTCCGATCACGAAGATGTTCTCGTGATGGCGAACCCAGGCGGAGTCTTTTGCCAGTGCGCGCACGACGGTCTTCTCCAGGCCGCGCACCGCCCGATAATCGATGTCCTCCACGCAGGCCGCTCCCCGCAGTTTGGCCGCTTTGAGTCTTCGTGCCAACGCCTGGTTCTCGCGCCAAGTCCATTGCTGATCCACGAGCAGAGCGAGTCGTTCCAGGAAACTCAACTCGTTCACGGTCCGATCTTGTTCCTGTGCTTTCAAGGCCTCGACCATGCCGTGCAACCGCAGGGCCAGCAGTTTTTCCATCATCGGTTGGTTCAGCATGAGCGGGGCCCTCCTTGGTCGAAGTAGTGGGCGCCGCGGAGGTTGTCATGCGTCAGAGGTGGAGAGCCGGGTTGTGGTGGAGACAAAGGAAGGGCGTCGAGTGAGTTCTTCAGGATCGACTTCACGCTCTGGTAGCGACAGGCCTGGGCGAGGATGGCCCGTTCGGCAGCGGCTTCCATGCGTTGCGCCGAGTACTGCTGGGCCAAGCGAATAATGCCTAGACAAGAACGGTAGCCCATCTCCGGGTGGGGCTTGTCGTTGAGGATGCGCTCGAACAACTGCGCCGTGTGCGGGCCGATACTGCGCGCCCAGTTCACCATGCGCGAGGGCGGCCACTCCAGATGAGCTTGATGGCTTCTGGGACGGTGCTCGCCATTCGTGATGGTTTGACCCCGCCCGCGACTGCGCATGTGCGAGGCGATCCGGTTGCCCTGGTAAAAGATCTCCACCGTGGTGGGGGTGGAGCGGACTTCCACGACTTGCTGCACCAGCGTGTAGGGCACGCTGTAGAAGTTCCCATCGAACGCGATGTGGTAGTCGATGTTGATCGTGGCCCGCGACCACTGGCTCATGTCGAAGCGCTCGGCGGGCAAGGGCGCCAGAGCCGGTTTCTCCAGGCTGTGAAACAGACTGGCCCGCGATCCGTCCCGCTTGCGGAACGGACGCTCATTCAGTCGCGCCAGCAACTCCCGGATCGCCTGGTTGAGTTCCGGCAAGCTGAAGAACTTGCGGTTCCGCAGCGCCGCTATGATCCAGCGTTCACATACTTGCACCGCGCTCTCGGCCTTGGCCTTGTCCCGCGGCTTGTACGGACGCGCGGGCACGACTCCCATCCCATAGTGCACCGCGAACTCTTGATACGTGGGATTGAGATCGGGATCATAGCGGCAGGCGCGAGTCACTGCCGTTTTCGTGTTATCGGGTACCGCCAGCGTCGGCACCCCACCGAAAAATTCCAGCGCATGGATGTGGGCTTGAATCCAGGCTTCCATCTGCTGATCGCCAGTCGCTTCCGCGTAGGTGTAAGAACTGGCCCCCAACACGGAGACAAACAACGAAGCCGGCCACGCCTCGCCGGTCGTGGCCTCGTAGACGGGAATCGTGGCTCCCGCCCAGTCCACAAACATCTTCTCCCCGGCCTTGTGTTCCTGCCGCAGCACCACATCCAGGTGCCGCCGCCAATGCTGATAGCGCTCGCAAAACCAACTGTAGCGATAGCCCTCAGGGTTCGCTTGCCGATATTCTTCCCACAGCAACTGCAGAGTCAGATGACGATGTTGCAGCAGTTGCTCATGAATCGCTTTCCAGTCCGGTTGCGGCCGCTGCCGCACCGCTTGCACCGCCACGGGTTGGTTCCCAAACAGCTTGCTTTCCAGTTCCTCTTCCCTCAGGCCTTCGGGCAACGGCCAACCGATTCCGGCGGCGACTGCTCGTTCCAAATAGTCGTGGACCGTAGCCAGCCCCATCCCACAACTGCGCGCGATCTGGCGCTGTCCCAACCCCAACTCAAACCGTAACCGCAGAACTTCCTTGGTCTTCCGCATGGACTTTCTCCTGGCCGGCACCCTGATCTCCTTTATTTATGGAGTTTCAATGCCGGGTGATTGTCCAGCGTCGCTTTGCCCCTTCCTGCGCTTCGCCTGTGGAAAACATTCCGCTCCAAGCCGAACGCCATTCCGGTAGACGACAAAAACTGTTCGCCTTCCCACCGGAATCGGCGTTCACCTTCAGACCGGAATGCTGTTCGGAATCACAACGGAATGGTGTTCGGCTTCAGACCGGAATCGCGTTCACCTTCGACCGGATTCCCCAAGCCGATGCGATTGTCTTGAAAATGAGCAATATTGAGCATTTTCCAGCTTCGGAACGTTGTATTGTGCAGTTCATGAAAGTCAAGGAACTCACCCCGAAACAGATATTATCCGTTCCTTGTACTACCTGTGGTGCAGCTATCGGGGAGGCGTGTGAGCTGCATACAGGTGACCTTCGCACCGAGCCACACCGAGATCGGAAACTTTCCGCAGCCGACGCCGTAGAAAAGAGGCCCGGCAAACGATAGATAGCCTTTGAGGGCCACGCGCTCCTCTGCTGCAGACAGATTATCCCGCACCATATACGGGTATTGCAGAAACTGCGTCACTCAACCCGGCCGATCTACCACGCGATCAATTATCACAGGGCACGGACAATATCTGTTTCGGGGTGAGTTCTTTGGTCTCTACCAGTCCATAGTGGAACGTTTCCGACGGTGAAAAATGCTCAATACTGCTCACTCGCAGCAAATCAGACAAATCAGGTTGCATCTTGAGTGCGCTAGTTGATTCTTGCTAGTTTGTGAGCAAAACTGCAAAACCGACCATCTCGGTGATCGCCATTCTGGCATAATTAAGTGTAGGTGTACCAAGGCTGAGAGAACTCTTGTGGCGACATCTGTGATGGCCAAGAACAATCGTGATTTCGACCCGAAGAAATTCCTTGCCACCATTGGCGAGGGTAGAAAAGCTTTGGCGTTTCGCAAGAAACAAACAATCTTTGCGCAGGGGGACGCGGCTGACGCGGTGTTTTATATCCAGGAAGGCAAGATTCGACTGACCGTCGTATCAAAGATTGGCAGGGAAGCTACCCTCGGTATATTGAATGAGAGACAGTTTTTCGGAGAGGGCAGCCTGGCTGGACAGGCTCTACGCATGGAGTCTGCAACCGCAATGACAGACTGCGAGCTTCTGCGCATTGACAAGAAGGCAATGATGCTCGCACTTCACCGGGAACATAAGTTTTCTGATTTATTCGTAGCCTACCTCTTGGCAAGAAATATTCGGTACGAAGAGGATCTTGTCGATCAACTGTTCAACTCCAGCGAAAAGAGACTCGCTCGCCTTCTTCTGCTACTGGCGCACTTCGGCAAGGAAGGAGTGCCCGAGACTGTAATCCCCAAGATCAGTCAGGAGACGCTGGCTGAGATGGTCGGGACGACCCGTTCGCGAGTCAGTTTTTTCATGAACCGGTTCAGAAAGTTAGGATTCCTTGATTATGGGGGTAGTGGACTGAAAGTTCATAGTTCGCTTCTGAACATTGTTCTCCACGATTAGCCCCGGCCATTCCCCAAATAAAGCACAGCCCTGAGCAAGTCAAGCATCTGGTGGGTCTAGTCCGGCGAGCGGCCCCATTTTGGTCGCAACCAGCACCTCCAACAGAGTTGCCGTGTTACGGACGCTTCCCGAGATCGTGATGAGTGCGTCTGAGACGACGGGATGCAGCCCCGCCAGCGAGTCAAGACGGTCACTCACGTTATGAAGTTGCTGCGCTTCGCGCAGGATCGCACTTGGAGGCATGGTGCACCAGGCTTTCCCGAAAACTAAGGAGAGAAAACTTCAGATGGGCTGACTTAGTTCAGGGAACCTGAAAGAGGAGAAGGTGGTAACCACCTCAACTTCATCCTATCACACAAGCATCCTTAGAAGCGCTGCTGCTCGGGATCGAGTACCAGTCCGGAGGTGCTTTTTCCCTTCTCGATTCTCGCCGTATGTCCGCCAGGATCAATCCAGCACTTATGCGATCACAACCACACTCGCGACAGCCACCAGCATGACTGAGGCTAGGCCGGACGTTATGGCACCGATGATTGGGAACAGCTCTTTGCTGCGGATCAATATCCTCTTCTTCAATTGTTTCGTCCCCTGTGTCTGCTGGCCTTCAGTCGGCGGATGCACATGCAGAACCCTGTCTCCCGTTTGCCGGCCGAGCAACGGGAGCTGTGGTTGGGAGAGGAACTACTGCGCGGAGCCTCGTCCCACGACCATCCGATTCGATTTCGAGCTCGCCCTTGAGTTCGTTGAGCCGCTCGCGCATTCCCGCCAGGCCGACCCCCGTTTCTGCGCGTATTTTACGAAGCTGGGCCAACCGCTCGGCGGGTATGCCGCGTCCGAAATCCCGTATTTCCAGGATCGCGGCTTCCGCCTCCTGGCGAAAACGGACGCTAACCCGTTTCGCGGCGGAGTGGCGATGCACGTTCGTCAAGCTCTCCTGCAATACGCGAAAGAGCGCCGTCTCGATCCTCGCGGGAAGCCGCTCACCCGCAGCCGCGAGGTCCAAAGTCACGTTAATCCCACTCCGTTGGGCGAAGCCCTGGACATACCACTCCGCGGCACACGGAAAGCCTACTTCATCCAACAGCGGCGGATGCAGCAGGTAGGACGTAGTGCGAATTTCTTCGATCGCCTGATCCGCCAATGCTGCAACCTCGGACACCAAGCCGAGGGTGGACGAATTTTGTTTGCACTTTTCCTCAAGGAGCGAAATGCTTATTTTCAGCGCTGCCAGCGTCTGGCCAGTGCTATCGTGCAGGTCGCGAGCCAGTTTGCGTCTCTCCTCATCCTGGACCTTGAGAAGCCTCTGTGACAAATTCTGCAGTTCTGCGGTGCGTTCCAGGATTATCGATTCAAGTTGTGCGTGCGAGAGTGCAAGTTGTCTAGACCGCTTTGAAAGCGTCCACATAAACCCTCCGGGGAGCGCTGAGAAGTGTCTGCTCGAAGGTTGAATTGTGCCTCTTCGCGCTTCCGGAGTCTGTTCAAAATTACACAAGCCCGGATCAGAGCGCTTCACTCAAAAGCGCGATGCGTCTGGTTTCCGATCGCGCCATTTTGGTTTCCTAAACTCTGCGTAGGTCCTGAATTCCTCTCTTCTGCAAGGCGTACAGCTCTAATTCAAGAGACGGTCAATTCTGACCAGCTTTCCCGGGCCTGTAAGTTTGATACTAGCCGCGACGGGGTTCTGACGGACGGTGATGATTCACTACTGCTCTCTGTTTGAGAAAACTGTTGCAGGTGCCAACGGCTTGCAGAAATAAAGAAGTCGTGTAGCTCTGAACTGAAAAAGGAGGACATATGTTGTTGACGCCAAGTACGGAAGACCGAACATCGGGCAAACTCCACGAAGTAAAAGGGAAGATCAAAGAGGAGGTCGGAAAGGCGACGAACAACCCCGATCTGGAAGCCTCAGGGAATGCGGAAAAGAAAGCCGGCAAAGTTCAAAAACTGATCGGTCAAGTTGAAAAGGCAGTCGGCGAATAGAGAAGTATCCTGCCCGGCAAAACAGACCACGGCACATACAGTGCTGGAGTCAGCGGCTGAACACAATGCGAATTTGCTCCGATAGCTGCGCAAAGATCAGGGATCTTGGTTTCACAGCGTCCATGCACTAAAGATGTATGGCGAGCGCTTTGAGATTGTTTCCGATCCTTTTGATGAAGGCGATTGCATAGCAGTCCGCGCGATCAGCGGAAACGATCCAGTAGTCCGCACGCTGCGGCTTCCGATAGCAATTCTCGTGGGACTGAAAGATCGATTTCTGAAGCGGCCAGGCTTGATCGGGGAATCACCTCGTAGTCTGGATGCGTTGCCGGACGCCCAGTAACAAGAGCGGTAACCGGCAAGCGACCGCAATACTTTTGGTGACCGGATCTTAAAAAGGAGAACTACGATGGCGACTACTGAGCAGACTAAGTGTGCACACCTTCCATGCCGGTGCCTAGCGCAGCCTGGCGAGAAATACTGCGGTCAAGCCTGTGAGGAAGCGGGATCGAAAGAAGTCGAGATTGCGTGCCAGTGCGACCATGGAGCATGTCCCTTGACGATGTGAGAACTGCGAGCTTCTGGTAACAACCGTAAAGCCGTCGCCAGCATTGGGCATATGCAGGCCCGTGATGAGCACATCGAAGCTCTCGGTTGCGATATGTCTCAAAGCTTGGGTGACGTTGGCGGCAGCTACTACTTCAAATCCCTTGTGTTCCAGTGTTGCACTCATCATGGCACGAACGGCATCATCGTCATCAAAAGCAAAACCTTGTGAGCAACGTGCGGTTCAGTCGGAGCCATGCAGCAACAGCCTCTCCATCACGACTGATGAAGTATCGCTCAAAAAGTATTTTCAAAAGTGTGCAAAAAAGCACAGCCATTAAGAACTCTTAAAGGATATCGTCGTCGCAGTCCTCAGCGATCACCCAAAACCGGCCACTGATTATCACCTGAAAACCGGCCAACGAGAGTAGCGTCCGGGACATTGAATCCCGCGGAGGCTTGTAGGCTCCGTGGGCATGGCCAATGTCTTGAACGAAGAGAAGAAACAACAAGTCTTAGCTCTGGGACGGCTGGGCTGGTCGCTGCGGCGCATCCAGCAAGCGACCCATGTCCGTCGGGAAACCGCCAGCGCCTACCTGAAAGCGGCGGGGATTGCGGTGCGTCTGCCCAGTGGCTGGGGGCGGGGCGAACCAAAACCGGCCAAGGAAGTGATCACCGACTCCGGTGCGGCAAAATCGGCCATTCCGGTGATTCCCGATCCCCTCGACCCTAACTGCAACCCCAACCCCAAAAACCTTTCTAATAAGGGAAAAGCAAGAGCAACTTCAAAACCGGCCAACGAGAACGAGGTGATCACCGACTCTGCCGCGGTCCCCGGCGCCAGTGCCTGCGAGCCATACCGGGAAGCCATCGACTTGGGGATCAGCCGCGGCCGCAATGCCATGGCGATCTGGCAGGATTTGGTTTCCGAGTACGGCTTCGCCAGCAGCTACCAAAGCGTGCAACGCTTCGTGCGGAAGCGGCGCGGAACGCAAACCCCCGAAGCCCGCGTCGTGATTGTCACCGCGGCTGGCCAAGAGGCACAAGTCGATTACGGCACCGGCCCCATGGTGCGCGATCCCGAGAGCCGCAAGTATCGGCGCACCCGGCTGTTCGTGATGACGCTGGGCTGCAGCCGCAAGTCGGTTCGTCTGCTAACCTTCCGCTCCAGTTCGCGCATCTGGGCCGAACTGCACGAACGCGCCTTTCGCCGGCTGGGCGGAGCCACCCGCATCGTCGTGCTCGACAATCTGCGCGAGGGCGTGCTTGTCCCCGACATTTACGATCCCGCTCTCAATCCTCTCTATCGCGACGTGCTCGCGCACTACGGCGCAGTCGCCATGCCGTGCCGGATCCAAGATCCGGATCGCAAAGGCAAAGTCGAATCCGGCGTCGGTCATGCGCAGAAGACACCGCTGAAAGGCTTGCGCTTCGAGACTCTGGAAGAAGCCCAAGCCTACCTCGATCACTGGGAACAACGCTGGGCCGACACGCGCATCCACGGCACCACCAAACGGCAGGTCGCCGCCATGTTTGCGGAAGAGAAACCCACGTTGCTGCCACTGCCGCTGGAACCCTTTCGTTACTACCAGTACGGTGAGCGCATCGTGCATCTGGATGGTTGCGTCGAGGTCGAGGCCGCCTACTACGGCGCACCGCCAGGCTGGATCGGGCGCGTGCTGCGCGTGCAATGGGATGAGCTGTACGTTCGTCTGCTCGATCCTAAAACCGGGCAACTGCTGCGCGAACACGTGCGCCAGAAGCGCGGTTGGTATCGCATTAAAGAAGATGACCACCCCAAGCGAACACCACTGCGTACCTCCCAACTGCTGTGGCGAGCCGGTCGTGCTGGGTCGCACATCGGTGCGCTCTGCGATGCCATCCACCACCAGCAAGGCGAGGTCGGTGTGCGCCGCATTCTCGGCGTTCTCTCCCTAGCCAAGAAGTACGGCACCGCGGCGGTCGATGAAGCCTGCGCCGCTGCGCTCGACATGGGAGTGCAGGAATACCGCTTCGTGCGTCGCTATCTGGAACGCTGCCCACAAGCCCCGCTGAGTTTGCAGCAAGTCGATCCTCTGATCCGCGAGCTGGTGCAATACCGCGACTTCATCAACTACAGAACTAAGGAGATAGAAGAATGAATCTGATCGAACTCGATCGTGCGCTCAAACAACTTCGCCTGGGCGGAATGGCCGCCGTGCTGGAGACCCGCCTGCGCCAGGCCCAGGCCGAACCGCTCGCCCCCATCGACCTGCTGTCGTGCCTGGTCTCCGACGAACTCGCCTTGCGTGGAGAACGCCTGCTGGAGCGGCGGAAAAAGCAAGCTCAGTTCCGCGACTCCCAGAAGACTCTCGACAACTTCGACTTCGCTTTCAACAAGAAGATGAATCGCAGCCTGGTCTTCGATCTCTCCACCGGCACCTTCATCTCGCGCCACGAAGATGCCCTGTTTCTCGGCCCACCCGGCACCGGCAAGAGTCACCTCGCACAAGCCATCGGCCAAGCCGCCATCCAACAGGGATACCGCGTGCTCTATCGCGAGACCCACGCCTTGCTCGATGATCTCGCCGAAGCCACGCTCGACGGCACCCGCAAAGAGCACATGGAGTTCTTGGTGACCGTACCCTTGCTGATCATCGACGATCTCGGCATGCGCAAGCTGCCGCTCACTGCCGCTGAAGAACTGCTGGAAATCATCATGCGCCGCTACGAGCGCGCCAGCACCATGCTGACCTCGAATCGCCCGGTGGAAGACTGGGGCAAACTGTTGGGCGATGCGGCCGCCGTGAGCGCCATGCTCGACCGCTTACTGCACCACGGCCACGTGCTCAAATGCGGCCCTCGGAGCTGGCGCACCAAAACCGACTTGCCACCTCAGGAGGCGGTAGGATAGAACATTCTCAGTCCTGGACGGCCACTTCCGTTGGCCGGTTTTGAAGTGATAACTGTTGGCCGCTTTTGAAGTGATCACTGAGGCGCAGTTAGTAAGCCCGAAACGCGGTCATGGGTTAGCGACGGAAATGTCATTCGATCCTCACGACCGCGCAATTCAGTGGCGCATTTCAGGCCGGATCTCCCGGGGGGCCGGCCGTTCTTCTGTGCGCGACTCAATCGGGTGCAAGGCCGACTATCCTACTTCGCGCGAGTTCGAAGAATACATTAAGGATGGAACCATGTCACAATCGGTATTGGAAAGAACTGCTGAACACATGGCTGAGTCAGTTCATCAGGCATCGCGCGTAACGAGCGCGGTTGCTGATGCAATAGAGGATGGCGTCGGAGTAGTGAAGCGAGCCACAAAACAGGGCGGCGACGCAGCAGAAGAATTCCTGGATGACACAACTCAGCGCATGCAGCGACACCCGCTGCTGACTGTTGCGACCACATTCGCTGGGGGCTTCACGGCAGGAGCGTTCATCGGCTGGATGGTCAAACGAAAATAGCCTCGCAAAACACAAAATAGCTATCTGAGTGGACCCACGCCGTCCTGACCCAGAGGATGCTTGCGTGTTGCTCCCTTATGCGTCATAGAAGGTTGATGGGAACTGTCCCCATCCCTGCAATCGTGCGATTGCGGGCAACAACTGGCTGGTCAAACGACCTTTGGCTAAGATGGTGTCGACCAGATTCAACGTCGGCTCTGGAACATTCTCCGCTTCGGTGAGCAGAATGATTGACGCTTGCGGCCTCGGTCGCCTCATGGCCAAGGCGATCTCTTGACCGTTCATCGTGGACATGAAGTAGTCAAGGATTACCACGTCAACCGACTGAGTGGAAGCCAGCTCCAGTCCCTTCCCCCCGCTGGAAAATTGCTCACCTCGTCGGTTAACTCGTTTGGGCGCACGCCCGGCCATTGTTATCAGTCGTGGGGAAAAACATCGGAAGGCGGTAGCGGACATTCTGGCCGATCTTTTAAAGCTGAGCGCCCAGCAAGCGGTCAAGATCCCGCTGAACAGTTTAAACGGAGAGAAGATGCAGAATCTTCGATCTGCTTTGAATCCCGTAACGCGCGAGAAAAACATCCGGATGGAGACGTCGAGCGACAAGAAATATCTGTACGTTTGGCGCGCCGACCCACCTAAGAATACAGTGGTCACGAGTAGTAGGCTTCACGCAGGCAACAGCTGGCGAGTGACCGACGTGAGCTCGCAACATTCTCACCCTACCAGTCGCCGAACTCTGCTCGCCCTTGCCCTCCAACCCGTCTGAGCGGTGGATTAATTCGAACCTTCTGATCTATTCAGCACAGTATTCGTAGAGGAAACGAGCGAATCTGTCAGCACCTCAAGAGGCCACGTCCCCGCCAAACCAGACGGCCTGACCTACCTCTTGGAACTGGTTCGAGCCAGATCCGAAAAGGAGATCGTCATGCTGTGGACATGTCTTGTTGTTCTCTTGATTTTGTGGGTTCTGGGTTTCAGTTTGCATATCGGCGGAGCCTTCATACACCTGCTCCTGGTTGTGGGGTTGGTGGTTCTGGTCATTAATTTGGTGAGCGGACGGCGAACTTTTAGTTGATCTCAGGTGGTTCAGGCCCCGGCGGGGGAGCGCGGCGTAGCTTGGGCAGCCGTCTCTCAGCATCCGACCCGTTTCCCGCACCTATCTAATAAAGGAGAACACATGTCAAAAACTTGGGAGCATTACGATCACTCCGCCGGTCACCATGAGAAAGCGGCTTACCACGACAAGGAGACAGCGAAATACGATCAGGCCGAGGAGCGTGAAAAGGCGGCGCACCATGCATACCTGGCTCACGGCCACAGTTAGCATGCTGTCCATCATGAGGGTGAGGCGGCGAAGCTGCATGCCGAGCAATGCGACAGCCTGGTGACGCCAGCTTCCGCGCAAGTGGGCCAGACAAAGAGTGCGGCTTAAAACAACTTTGTTTGACGCGAGTTCGCTTTCCGGACTCGCGTCTTTTGTTTGCCGGCACCAGCAACGCGATCTCGGAAATTGACTTAGCAGACTTAATCAAGTTATCCCAAGAGTGAGCCGTAGTGCACAGACCTGACATTGTCATCCGTGTAATTCTTGTCCCTGGCGCTTGAGGCGTCGCCTCTTACTCCACGCAGCCCGCAGCAACAAAGTCCATCGGGCAATCGAAGGATGATCTGGCAAGGTGATTCAAAATGCGTACGATCCGTTTGCTGTCGCTTATACTTCTGATACTGGCCATACCAGCCGCCTCGTTCGCGCAGTTCGGCCTGGCAATCACGATCGCTCCGCCCGCGCTACCTATCTATGCCCAGCCGATGGCTCCCGCTGACGGTTACTTGTGGACTCCCGGCTACTGGTCTTACGGCGATGATGGCTACTTCTGGGTACCGGGTACGTGGGTGATGGCTCCCGAAGCTGGCCTGCTCTGGACGCCTGGTTATTGGGGTTGGGCCAATAACGCCTATGCCTGGAATGACGGCTACTGGGGTACGAATGTCGGCTTCTACGGTGGCGTCAACTACGGTTTTGGCTACGGTGGCGTTGGCTATCAAGGTGGATATTGGAGAAACGGCGGCTTCTACTACAACCGCTCTGTGAATAACGTGAACGTCACGAATATTCACAACGTTTACAACAAGATTGTAATCAACAATACCTCCTACAATCACGTCAGCTACAACGGTGGGAACGGCGGGGTTAACGCTCGCCCAACGGCAGCGGAAGGGACCGCGACGCGTGAGCATCACACTCCGGCAACGTCCGCACAAACAGAACATCAACAGGCCGCTGGCAAGAACCACGAACTATTGGCCTCTGTGAATCATGGCAGGCCGGCGATCGCCGCAACTGCCAAGCCTGGGGAGTTTAGCGGTCATGGGGTGGTAGCGGCCAGGCAGGCGGGGGCGCCCTACAAGGCCACCGCGAGCAAGGCTGCCGAGAGTAAGACAACGGCGACTCGCACGAACGAGAGCAAGGTGGCCGAGAATAAGGCAGCGGCGACTCGCGCGAATGAGAACAGGGCGGCTGAGAATAAGGCGGCGACTCGCACGAACGAGAACAAGGCGGCTGAGAATAAGGCAACAACGACTCGCGCGAACGAGAACAAGGCGGCCGAGAATAAGGCAGCGGCGACTCGCACGAACGAGAACAAGGCGGCTGAGAATAAGGCAGCGAAGTCCAGGGATGCTCGTCCGCCCAGTGAGGCTAAGCCGACTGCAGCTCATGCGCAGCATGCTCCTCGCCAACAGACTGCACCGCGCGCTGAAGCCGCGCCGCGTGCGCAGCCTGCTCCTCATCCGACAACAACAGCTCGCGCGCAGCCTGCACCTCATCCTGCGAAAGAAGCGCCTAAAGCCGAAGAGCGCCCTCGTAATTAGCAAATAGACTGCGGCGCGTATTGCGTCGGTCTATGCAAGGGGCCTAAGCGAGTCGATTGACTCGCACCGGCGATCGGCCGTGTGTCTGCCGCCAAAACCTGGCGGCGAAACACGGCTCGACCCTAACCGTTCTCGAAGAAAATCGAAATAAGGCCGACAACCTCCAGACCGATGGGGGGCGGCCGTAGAAACAAGGAAGGTCAAAGATCATGCCTTTAATTCAACTGCTCGAAGTTCTGGTTGTAGTGGGTGTTCTCCTGTGGCTGGTAAATCGCTTCATTCCAATGCAGGGAACCATCAAGTCAATTCTGAACGGCGTCGTGGTGATCGCCGTGGTTCTGTGGATCATGAATGTTTTTGGACTGTTTCAGTCCCTCGCCGGGATCCACGTCGGCAAAGGATAGCAGCGGTGACGGCGCACATAGCGATTCGATCATGGAGGCAACACTTTATGAAACTCGTCGGAGCTATCAGCACAGCAGTTCTCTCTTTGTCCCTCGGAATCGGTATTCCGGCATACGCACAGCAAGACCAGCACGACCAGCAGGAGGAAAGCAAGGACAAGCCTACACAGGAGAACGAAAAGAAGGCGCGGCCGGAGAAAAACGCGCAGCAGGATGAAAAGAGCACCAAGCCGGAAGAGAAGAATGCGCAGCAGGAAAAGAGCAACAAAACCGAAGAGAAGAATGCGCAGCAAGAGAAGAACACCAAAGAAGAGAAGAACGCGCAGGAGCAACACACCCAGCAGGCTAAGCCCGAACAGCAGAGTCAGCGCGCCAACAACAGTGGCGCTGGCCGCATTCCCGCCGATGGTTACAAGGCCAATTTCGGACAAGAGCATCGGTTTCGCGTCAGCCAATCCGACTACAACAATCGCCGCTTCCAGTACGGCGGCTACTGGTTCGGATTTGAGGGCGCGTGGCCTAGCAACTGGCTGTACACGCAGGACGTTTATGTTGTCGAGATCGACGGCGCTTACTACCTATGCAACACGAACTATCCGGGCGTGAACATTATGCTCAGCGTAACGCTGTAGCTCGGTCACAGTTAACGATGGGCGCGGGTCGCTATCGGCTCGCGCCTTTCCCCTCATCGCAAGGAAAGGAAAAGGGTGCAAACATGCTTGGAACCATATTGATCGTGATCCTGGTTTTAGCACTGATCGGCGCGCTGCCACGCTGGTCGCACAGCCGGGAGTGGGGCTATTACCCGACCGGAGGAGTAGGACTCATCCTTTGCGTTGTCGTCGTTCTTCTGGTTCTTGGCCGCATTTGAACCATGAGCCGCACGCCAACATCAAACGGCGCCGCAGCCGGAAGGTGGCGGCTGCTTTCTGTGCGGGCGACGACACTTTTTCTCGTTATTCTGATGTGCAGCGGGGGCTTGTCCGCGTACTCTGTCCTGACGCATGAAGAGATCGTAGATTTGCTCTGGACCGATGAGATCCAGCCCCTGCTCCTCAAGCGATATCCGGGACTGTCGGAAGACCAGCTCAAACAGGCACACGCCTATGCCTACGGAGGTGCGGTCATCCAAGATCTCGGTTACTACCCGTTCGGCAGTAAAGAATTCAGCAACCTGGTGCACTACATTCGCACCGGGGACTTTGTTCGAGAACTGCTGCTCGAAAGCCAGGATGTCAACGAATACGCCTTTGCGCTGGGGGCGCTGTCGCACTATGCGGCAGATATCGCCGGCCACCCCGCCGTCAACCAATCCGTCGCGATCGAATATCCGAAACTGCGAGCGAAGTTTGGCAAGTCCGTGCGATATGCCCAGGACAAGACAGCGCATTTGAAAACTGAGTTTGGGTTCGACACGGTGCAGGTCGCGAAGAATCGTTATGCGTCGCAGCAGTACCACGATTTCATTGGATTCCAGGTATCCAAGCCACTGCTGGAGCGAGTCTTTCCCGTTGTGTACGGAGTTGAACTGAAGGACGTGCTTACTCACGAGGATCTGGCGGTGGGTTCGTATCGTTTTGCAGTCAGCCGCATGATCCCGGAAATGACGCAGGTAGCGCTGCAAACCCATAAAAAGGATCTGATGCGAGAGACACCGGATTTTTCGAAACGGAAGTTTCTATACCGTCTTTCGCGCTCTGATTACGAACGGCAATGGGGGAAGGACTACGTGAGGCCAGGCATAGGCACCCGGATTTTGTCCACGCTCTTGCGATACGTGCCGAAGATTGGCCCTTTCAAAGGGCTGGCGTTCAATAACCCGACTCCCCAAACTGAGGATCTGTATTTCAAGAGCATCAACACGACTGTCGACCACTACCGTGCGTTTCTCGAAGAAGTGCGCACCGGTTCACTGGTGCTTCCGAATTGTGATTTGGATAGTGGCAACGTAACCAAAGCTGCGGAATATTCGCTGACCGACGACACCTACGCAGGTTTGCTGGCTCAGTTGTCACAGCGAAAGTTCGATCAGAACGTCGTCGGCGCTGCGCGATAACATCCTGCAGTTCTATTCCGACCTCTCGCTGCCGATCGAAACGAAGAAGAACCAGGTTCACTGGCAAAGCGTGCTGACTGAACTGGACCAGTTGGAGTCCGTGGCGCCGGTGCCGACTGTGGCAAGCGGCCCCGGACGGTGATCCCGTGCCGGTATTCCATTTCAAGAATGCGGCAGTCAATGTAGTTCGCGACATGGAAAAGAACCACACCATGGCGTTCGCCGCAGCGCTGGCGTATTACTTCGTCGTAGCCCTATTCCCCTTTCTGATTTTTCTTTCCGCTGTGGTTGCCTATCTGCCAGTCCCGGACTTCTTTAGCCAGGTCATGGGCCTGATCGCGCGAGTCGTTCCTGCCGCCAATATGGGCCCGCTTAGAAATTTGATGAAGGACACAATTTTGTCGAGGCACAGCCGTCTGCTCACCTTCGGCATTTTGTTTACCCTGTGGTCAGCATCGAGTGGTTTCACGGCGCTGATCGATGCTCTCAACACGGCCTATGATGTGTCTGAGACGAGACGTTATTGGAAAACTCGCGGTCTTGCTATTCTCCTTACATTCTCGGTTGGATGTCTGCTCGCCGTTGCTGTCGGAATGTTGCTCGTCGGATCTAGCCTGGGTGAGTGGTTGACCGAAACTGTCGGGCTGCGAAATCTCTGGCCCTATACTCGCTGGGCGGTAGCGATTGGCTGCACAATTCTCGCGGTCGAGCTTTTCTACTTCGTTGCGCCGAACGTGAAGCAACGATTCTTGAGCACGCTGCCCGGATCGCTAATCGCGGTCGGCGGCTGGATCGGACTGTCTTACTTGCTCGGAATCTATTTCCAGGATTTTTCCGCGTACAGCAAGGGTTATGGCAGCCTAGGAGTGGCGCTTGCATTCAGCATTTGGCTCTACTGGACCGGCTTCGTGGTCTTGATCGGCGCCCAATTCAATGCAGAGCTCATACAGGAAGCGAGAAGGGCATTAGCGCCTGAAGTGAAACGACGCGGGGAGTCTAATTTGGCCGCGTAATGGAGGAAATATGGAGGGCAAGGAGTGGACCGTGAAAGAACTGATAGAAGCCCTGAAACGATTCCCTTTAGACGCAAAGGTTTACTACGAGATGGGCCCGAACGGCCCAGGAACAATTGGGAAAGCGCAATACGTCAGGGCCGGGGGCGCGTCCGACGATCTGGGAGTGCTACTGGACCGATAGGCCTGCCACAGATAGAGTATGCCTTTTTAGCACTTCCGACAGAAGGAAAAGAGTGAACGCTGCAAAGGGGAATCCCCCAGGCTGTTGTTTTATTAGAAATTGTCCGAACGAGGAGAACGCTTAGAGAGAGCTCTCATGCACCAACGCAGTTGAGCAGGTCCTTAAAGACTTCCGTAAACGGCTGGTGTCCAATGGCATACAATTCTACTTGACTCATGGTGTCCAATGGAGTACAACAGAGTTGTGCAGACAGTTGTCGAGACGCCTACGTACCTGGCGATTGCCAACAAGCTCTTTAGCGAGGAGGAGCGTGCAGACATCGTGGCACTCGTTGCGGCTGACCCGGAATGCGGAGACCTGATCCGTGGAACGGGCGGATTTCGAAAGCTCCGGGTCGCACGCAAAGGAATGGGGAAAAGCGGTGGGGCCCAAGTTGTCTATATCTGGCGCAACGAGAGATTTCCGGTTTTTCTGATCACCGTTTTTCCGAAGAACGAGAAAGAAAACCTGTCGATGGCAGAGCGCAACGCGCTAAGGAAACGGGCCGATAGTATTTTCGAGACCTACGGGAGGTAGGATGAAAACGCAATTCGAGCAGATGATGGATGGCCTGAACGACGTTGAGGCATTTCTTACAGGGGAGCAAGAAGGATTCAAGGCACATGTGCCCCTGGAAGTTAACGTGAAAGCGATCCGAGATCGACTTGGCATGACACAAGCCCGGTTCTCTGACACGTTTGGGTTCAGCCTTGATGCTATCAAGCACTGGGAGGGAGGACGGAGGACCCCAGAAGCGCCAGCTCGCACTTTACTCACCGTCATCGACAAGAATCCCGCTGCCGTGCTCAACGCACTGAATCCCGCTGCGTTCGCTGCCGCTGTCGCCTCTTCAAAACCCGCCACTGTCCATGTCAAGGTTGATAGAAAGCGTCAGACTTCTAGTGGCGTTACAAAACGGAAGGCTTATTCTGCCGAGCGTGTGAAGAGAATCACGAAGTAAAGGGGAACAGCTCCCATTACCGCGAAGGTGGACGCGGAATCGGTGTACGATCAACCGGTTCTTGAACCCGTGATTTCAACCCACGATTGCAATGTCTCTAACGACTTTTCAAGGACTTAGGCGGCCACCCAGAGTCACGTAAGTCGTTCAAACTACAACATAAACAAGCCCTGAAAAGGCTGGCGTCGGCGGTTCAACTCCGTCCCTGGCCACCACAAATCCAATTGTTTCAATCGCTTGCCTACTATTCCTAATGCCCAACATTCTCTCAAATTGAGCCGCAATCGTGAGATTTCTATGTCAAGTAACCTCCAAAGCATCAATAACGTATACCTTGGTAGAGCGCAGCCCAGCAGGGCTTGGCGTCGACCGTTTGGCGAATACTTCGGACCTCCTAACCAATGAGAGCAAGGAGCTTACAGCACTGGCAATCGGCCGTTTTGTGATCACGACCACTAGACAGGAGTTTCTGTAACCGGCGCCGCGAAAATCCCGACGTTCCCGAGGCACAAGGTGCTTCGTTCAACATCGAAATCCGCCGGCTTTCGATTGGCTAGGCGGCGCGCTTTTCACGCAGGGAAACGTAGGGCCGAGACGGCGCGCCCGCCATTTTGTTCCCGGCACACTTAGGCACGGTGCCTATTAGCGGTGATCATTTTCATCTCGCGGCGAGCAGCCATCTCGTCTGCAATGGCCGCCTTCTCGGCAGAGGACAAGAGTCGCGCTGCCAGAGGAAATACCAACTCGTCCTCGATGCTGATGTGCTGCTTGTATATGGAAACCAGGCGGGCAATTGCTTTTCGGAACGCTTCGACGCCTGCGGCTTCCAAGCTTCCAGTCGAGAGATAGCGCTGCCCCAGCGGTTCCACTTCTGCGTGCAACGATCCAGCCATGACGTGGTCTTGTTCGAGAAGCTCGAGCCTCTCCATCGCATTCTCTATGTCGGGGTGATGCGTATGACGCAGACGCGGGAATAAGGACGCCTCCTCGTCCGCGGTATGCTTTGGCGCTGCTTCTCGAAAGTAGCGCAACGCGGATTCTAGAGCAGGGCGCGTCTCTTCGGTCAGCGGCCGATCGATGACCGACGCTACTCGTTCGAGAGTTCCGAGGAACATCTCAATGCGACGGTGACAGTCCGACAACAGGCCGGTGGGATCGGAAAAGCTGTGCGACTGGGCTCCAATTTGTACAGGCATTGGCAGCTCCTACGACAAAGTCTATCGAATCGTTCGAAGTGCAGATTTCACCTTCCGCAAGGTCATCTAGAAGTCGTCTGCGCTTGACTCGTGAGCGATGTCCCGCATGATGTAAGCATTGACAAGCACCCCGCATTCTTCGTGGCAGCGGAAGCAGTAACGAGCCCCACAGGGGAGTTTGCCCTTCTTGGAGTTCTCACGGACATCTTCGATGTTACGCTGTTCTTCCGGCTTGATCCCATTCTGATCGTTGTTGTTTTCCATCTGTTCTCTCGTCCTTTCGCACTTGTCTCGTCGCGCTGCTAGCATCCGAGCCTTATACGGGCACACAGATCTGTTCCGTGCACAGGCGCGACAGTGTACGCACGCCAAGTCGCATGCCTGGGTTGTTTCCCAAATCACAACAAGAGGCCGCTCATCGAAGTCCAGTTTGAGTTCCACAGCCATCCTCCTGCTTTACATCCTGAAAACAAGGGTGCCAGACGGGTGACCGGATGCACGTGACTAATGTCACGGGTGGAACTTGTGGCATGACAGTCGATTAGGGTTCGGGAGAAAGGCTTAACGTGGGTTTTCAGAACCACGGACCTCGGAATCCACGCGGTCGACAAAAAGATACAGCCCCAGGCAGATCAAGAACATCACTCCAGAGAATATGGCTGCGGGAAGCGCACTTCGACGATTTCCTGCGAGGAAAGATTCCAGAGCAGCGCTCAACAGCCAGATCTGTACGATCAGGAGAACGGCGATGAGAGACATCGCTCCCGCAATTGCTGTCAGGCCGCGATTTTGCGGAGGCAGGTCGTTTGAATTTGGCATTTCGTTAACCTTTTACCTCAATCGCGACTAATTGTTCGCCTCGTGCTTCGAGAACAATACGCGGCAGTGGGCGAGACGGCGGCACTGCCACACTACGAACGCGCTGGCCCGCACCATAATCACCGCAATGACTCACCGATCACCTACCGCTAATGGCTAGAACAGCGTTAGCGAACGCTTGGACCTGACCACGTCGGTCACTCCGCCATGCCAGCGCGACCTCCCACTTGGCTGATTGCATCTTGAGGGATAAGAAACGAATTCCGGGAACGCGCATGCGGCGAGCCGTCGACGGGACAAGGCTCACTCCAACACCAGCGCGGACGAGGCTTAAGACGGTGAAGACCTCTCTGCCTTCCAACACGAGGTTCGGTGCAAATCCCGCTGCCGCGCACAGTGCGAACGCATGCCGTTGAAATGTCTCCGAGGTGGAGCGGGCGATCATCACGAACGGCTTGTCTCTCATGGCTTTGAGACTAGGCGATTCTTTAAACTGGTTCGCTGGTAACGCAAGCAAAATCTCATCCTCAAGAACAAAGGCACTCTCGATGCGGCGATCCAAGATTGGCATCCGCACAAATCCAACATCCAGTCTGCCGTCGAGGATCATTACGGTCTGTTGACGACTGCCCAGGTCTTGCATCTCGAGGACGATATTCGGGTGAGTCCGGCGGAAAGCCAGGACTGCGCGAGGGAGAATATTGCCTGCGACTGCTATGCCAAAACCGATCCGCAGAGTTCCACCCTCTCCTTTGGTCACTCTTCGGGCGAAGGATTCCAGGGCGGTCGCGTCGGCGACAACGATTCGGGAGCGTTCCTTCAACGCTTCGCCAGCCGGAGTTAGGCGGACAAAGCCTGTGGTTCGCTCGAACAGCTTTCCGTCAAGTTCCCACTCCAGGCGTTTGATCTGCTTGGTGAGGGCAGGCTGCGACATGAACAAACGTTTGGCTGCACGACCAAAGTGCAGTTCCTCCGACAGGACAACAAAAGCGTGCAGTGCATCGACGGATAAGCTCATGCCGATAAGTTATCAAAAGACACAACTCTCTCGTCAACCTGGTCGCATGTGATGAGGCAAATAGCGACTTCACCGACTGTGTTTCCACTTGCTACGCTCCATGTATTACAGATGGCCACCACAATCGACGAAAATGCACTTATGCCGTCCGGTTATCAAGGAAAGCGAATCTTTCATCAGGCGTCCAGTCCGAAACTGAGGTACATTGTCTCCGTCGATCCTTTGGATGGCGAGTGGTCGCTGTACAGCCGATGACAACAGTAGTTCGATAAAGTGGCCGGGCTCAGTGTTAGGGTTCATTCCACGTTGTGATTATTCCACTATCGCACCGGAACGGTTCCAAAATGGCAGCTAGCAACAAACCCCGATTGCTCTCATTTTCGAGCCCGTGGCTTAGCAATGTCCTCGCGGCGTCCGCGCCCAATGTCGCGATTGATAACGCCATCGTCGTGAACCTCTCAACACGGATGGTGAAGTATGAGGCTGGTCCCTATCGCGGCTCTATCGCACCTTTCCAGTCAAAGAGCCTGCGAGACTGCGTAGTGATTGAAGCTGAGCAGGTGCTGATTTGTAAACCTCAAGGAAGAGAGAATCTGGGCGGTCTCGCGCGCGAATGGATGTGGTATGGCGACAAAGATTCAAACTTCGGGCGCAGAACTCCGCTCTATATTTCACCTCAGGAAGAGATCGGTGAAGTGGAGTTCAACCCAGGAGAAATCTTTGGATTGGCAGAACCAGACACGAAGGGACTCCAACGTTTTCATCTCAGACTCAATCTCTGGTACGCGCCCGCCTCCACGGATTGTGGAATTCATCGCGAGCACACATTCCTGGAGGTCCATACACAACTGATCGGCACCGGGCGAATGCAGAAGTTCCGAGAAAACCGTAGCGACACGATGTTTGAAGACTTGATAGTGCCGACTGGAGCAACGCATCCGCCATTCTTCGACCTTAAGTCAGATGACACATTCGAGTACCCTTGGCACCGCTATTTCTCCGACTCCGATTGCGTATGGATGGCAATTGAATTCCATCCCTACCAGCGCCACCCGTATGAGGTGCAGCCGTGATTCAGACACCCGATGTACTAGTGATTGGAAGTGGTATCGGTGGAGGCACTTTAGCAAACCGGCTAGTCCAACGCGGTTTGCAGGTGACCCTATTAGAACGGGGAACGTTTCTTCCACAGGAGCCAGAGAATTGGAGCGTGGAAGCAGTTTTTGGGAATCAGAGGTATGTTCCGGAAGAAACATGGCTGGATAAAGACGGTACGGCTTTTCGCCCGGGAACGTATTACTACGTTGGTGGCAGCAGTAAGATGTTCGGGGCATCCATGCTACGGTTCCGGGAGCAGGACTTCGGCGAACTGGAGCATGAAGGCGGGATATCCCCGGCATGGCCTATCAAGTACTCCGATCTTGCTCCCTACTACGCACTCGCGGAGCAGCTCTACATTGTCCATGGAGAAGCAGGCGCGGACCCCACGGAGCCGCCCGGCGTGCCCGCATATCCATTCGGCGCGCTTCCGCACGAGCCTGTAATTGAGCAGGTGGCGAGTGCATTGCGTGCCCGCGGTGTGCGACCATTTCCGATTCCCCTGGCTGTACAGCGCGATGCGGGTGGTGACTGCATTCGCTGCGGCACTTGTGACGGATACCCCTGCAAGATTCACGCCAAGACGGACGCGGAAACTGCCGCCGTCGCACCAGCTCTAGCCACAGGACGATTGAAACTGATTACTCAGGCGCGGGTAGAGCGTCTTCAACTCTCTTCGGACGGTAAAAAAGTCGAAACAGTCGAATACCAAAGCGGAGGCACTCGTTGCAGGATTAGCGCTCCAGTAGTTGTCCTTGCAGCGGGTGCTGTAAATAGCGCCACGTTGCTCCTTCGGTCAGCTTGCGCTCAGGCACCTGATGGGATTGCCAATCGCTCCGGCGTAGTTGGCCGGAACTATATGGCTCACAACAACACTGCACTGATGAGTATTGGCGTGGCAAAGAACCCGACGCAGTTTCAAAAGACAATCTGCATCAATGACTATTACTTCGGGTCCGCTGATTTCCGATTTCCGATGGGCAACATACAGGGGTTGGGCAAAATGCGCACGGAAATGCTGACTGCTAAGCAGAAGTTCCTACCGGGTCCAATTGCAAAAGCGCTGGCGGATCGCAGCGTTGACTGGTGGGTTATGTCTGAGGACCTGCCCGATCCGAACAACCGCGTCGTTCTTCAGGGTGAAAAGATACAGCTTGTATACAAAGCAAACAACATGCGTGCACACCGGCGTCTTGTGTCCAAGGCCAAGCAGATTATGCGGGAGATCGGTTTCAAGCTCAATATTGCCCAGCACCTTGGAGGGCTAACTGTCTCTCATCAGTGCGGAACCGTGCGCTTCGGGAGGGATTCGGGTTCGGCTGCGCTGAATGAGTTCTGCAGAGCCTTCGATCATCAGAACCTTTTTGTTGTGGACGCCTCGTTCTTCCCTTCATCGGCTGCGGTGAATCCGGCTCTGACGATTGCCGCGCAAGCCTTGCGAGTCGCCGACCATATTGCTAGGGTCGAGTTTGGAGGTAGGCAAGGGGATTCTCTGTTGACGGAGGCGTCTGATCTTCTCCCTCCGCTTACGGCGAGATCGGATCAACTCGTCACCGTAAGGCCGCACGCACCATAGCTGGGTTTTGGACCGGAAAGCCAGTTACGGTAACCGCTACTAGTGGACTGTCGCAAAGTAACCATTACTAGTTGTTATGCTTCTAAGTTGGTATGGCGACAGACAGCGAAGTGTCCCTCACCAGCAACCAACGTTCGGAACTCAGCAGCATCGCTCAATCGCGTACCCTGCCGGCTGGCTACGTCTTTCGCGCCAAGCTCATCTTGATGCTGGCAGAAGGAGCTTCCTTCAACACCATTAAGCGCAGGCTGCAGACCAGTGCTCCCACGATCGTCCGCTGGAAGCAGCGCTTCCTCGAATCCGGGCTCGACGGGCTCGACACCTATCATCCCGGCCAGAAGGCCAGGGTTCTGACTCCCGCTTTGCGGGCCCGGATTCTGGCCGCCACCCGCAAGAAACCCAGCGACGGTGCCACGCATTGGAGTTGCCGCAAACTGGCGACCGCGCTGGGAGTCAGCAAGGACGCGGTGCATCGCGTCTGGAAAGAAGCGGGACTGAAACCCCATCGCCTGGAGCGTTACTTGGCCAGCGACGATCCGGAGTTCGAAAGCAAAGCGGCCGACATTATCGGCCTGTATCTGCGGCCGCCGCAGCATGCCGCCGTGTTCTGCGTCGACGAGAAAACCGCCATCCAAGCCCTGGATCGGCTCGATCCCGTTCTGCCGCTTTCGCCGGGGCGAGCCGAGCGTCATGGCTTCGAGTACTACCGGCACGGAACGCTTTCTCTGTATGCCGCGCTGGACACCAAAACCGGCCGCGTGCACGGAAGAACCACGGCCCGCCACACCAGCCGTGACTTCGTTGCCTTCCTCGGAGAAGTGGTAGCGTTGTGCTCGCCCCGGCAGCAGATTCATATCATCCTCGACAACCTCTCTGCCCACAAAACCCAACTCGTTCGAGACTTCCTGCAACAGCATCCGCGCGTGCAGCTTCACTTCACTCCTACGTATTCCTCTTGGCTTAACCAAGTCGAGATCTGGTTCGCCAAGATCGAACGCGAGGTCATCGCCCGCGGCATTTTCACCTCGGTCCCGGACCTGGCTCGCAAACTCCGTCGTTACATCAACGCCTACTCCGCCAACGCTCACCCGATCCAGTGGAAATACTCTGACCCCAGCCGCCGGCTGCGCACTAACGAATTCACTGCGACAGGCCACTAGATCCCGCAGATGTAGAGAAGCACTCTGAAGGAGACATTCATGTCACTCACAGTCGGACAAATTATCGGGAAGACCCTTAAAGCATATGGTGTTCCTTACGTGACCGGCTTGCCGGGTCATGGCAATTGGAGCCTGATCGATGCCTTCAACGATCCGGTTTCCAAACTTCCTTTCATCCAGGTAATGCACGAGCAAAATGCAGTGCACATCGCGGATGCGCACTACCGTGTCACAGGTCAACCTATTGCAGCATGCACCTCGATTGGTCCGGGCGCCACCAACACGGTGATCGGACTGGCAACTGCACACTGCGATTCGACTGCTCTTCTTCTCATCACTGGCAGCGCGGCCACACACATGCGTGGCCACGGTGTCATGCAGGAACTCGATCGCGTGGCCTCACCCGATTTCCCTCACATTGCAGCGGCGGTTACCAAGCGCACGTTCGATGTGATCCGCGCCGATCAAGTTCCGTTCGTGATGCACCGCGCCTGGAACGCCATGCTGACGGGTCGTCCCGGCCCAGTGCACATGGAACTGCCGCTTGATGTCCAAGTAGAAACAACCGACATCGATGTCGCAGAACTCGACAAACGCCTGCCGGTCGGAAAGCCGCGCGCTGACGCTCAGGCGATTGAAGCGGCCATCGAACTTCTGCTGAGCGCGAAACGACCATGCGCCGTTGTCGGCGGCGGAGCCATTACCGCCAATGCAACTCCGGAGCTAACCAAACTGGTGGAGAAACTTGGCATCCCAGTGGTCTTCACCTGGAACGGCAAGGGTGCGATCTCGGAAGATAATCCGATGTGCGCGGGCACAGTCGGCTGGCCAGGATCGCTGCCGGGCAATCATGTGGCTGCAAAGGCCGACGTTGTCTTGTCACTGGGGTGTCGCTTCACTGATTGGTCGGCATCGTCCTACCGCAAGGGTGTCAGCTTCTCGATTCCCAGTGCCAAACTCATCCAGGTCGACATTGATCCGCGCGAGATTGGGAAAAATTATGCCGCTGAGGTCGGCATTGTGGCTGACTGCAAGCTGGCGCTTACCGACATTATGGCTGGAATTTCGGAGGAGCAGGCCCGCAAGGCTAGTAGCTCCAGAACCACCTATCTGAGCGATATTGAAGAGCTAAAAAAAGAGTGGGAGAAAACGCTGGAGCGCCGCCGTTCCTATGACGGTATTCCCACCACCATGCTGCGCACGCTTCGCGAATTGCGCAGAGTTCTGCCGCGGCATGGAATCGTAACCGTGGGATCGGGTCATCCGCAGAGCACGACCAAGCAGGCCTTCCCGGTTTACGAGCCGCGCACCCACATTACTTCGGGATCATTCTCCTCGATGGGCTTCGCACTTCCTGCTGCCATCGGCGCGAAACTTGCCAAGCCGGATGTGCCTGTAGTGTGCATCATCGGTGACGGCGACTTCATGATGTGCGTACAGGAACTCGCGATGTGCGTGATGTACAACATTCCGGTCGTCTTCTTGGTGCTCAATAATTCAGGCTATATCTCGATTCGCGATGGGCAGAATTACCTCATGGGCCGGCAGATCGGTTCCGAGTTCAACCAGCACAGCGGCAACGGTCAGCCGTACTCGGTGGACTTTGTCGCGCTGGCAAAATCATTTGGTTTCGAGGTCGCCGCGAAGGTGCAATCGTCGGACCAAATAGGCTCGACCATTAAGCGCGCTCTCGACTCCAACGCGCCGGCGCTGATCGAGGTGCCGATCACCCGCGATGTTTCGGTGGCCGCTTCGGAAGTCGTGGGTTGGTGGGACTTTCCCGTGCTGCCAACCGCCTCGGAGACGGTGAAAGCCGACTACAAAGCGGGTTACGCCGCGGAACAACATCAGTGCTCAACCAGCGACGCGGAGATCGTTGAACCGGTGTCGGCTGTTGGCTAGAGCATTCTGCCTACCTAATGAAGCAACTCATGTGCAGTAGGCAGTACTGTCTTTATGGAGCGAAAAAGGAGGCAATCATGCCACGCCACTTGAAAACTGGGCGCACGGTCGAGCAGACCACCGCCGAGGCCAAGAAAGTTCGCGATATCGTCACGGAAATTATTGAGGACATTGAACGTCGCGGCGAGGAAGCCCTCCGCGGTATTTCCGAAAAGTTCGACAAATGGAATCCACCCTCATTCCGGCTTTCTCAGGAGGAGATTGAGGGTTGCCTATGCCAGCTCTCGCAACGGAATCTCGATGACATCAAATTTGCTCAAACCCAAGTACGCAACTTTGCGGTGGCACAGCGTTCGGCGCTGCAAGACGTTGAAGTCGGAACTGTTCCAGGTGTCGTCCTCGGTCACAAGAATATGCCGGTAGACTCCGTGGGCTGCTACGTTCCGGGCGGAAAATACCCCTTGGTAGCTTCTGCGCACATGAGCTTGGTGACCGCCAAGGTTGCGGGCGTGCCTCGTGTGATCGCATCCTCGCCACCGTATCGTGGCAAGCCGAACCCCGCGGTAGTTGCTGCTATGCACCTTGGCGGCGCGGATGAGATTTACTGCATGGGCGGCGTGCAGGCGATCGCCGCCATGGCCCTCGGCACGCAGAACATCTCGCCCGTTTCCATGATTGTGGGCCCGGGCAATGCTTTTGTCGCTGAGGCGAAACGCCAACTCTTCGGCCGTGTCGGAATTGACCTGATTGCCGGTCCGACCGAAACCCTGGTCATTGCTGATGAAACGGTGGACGGCGAACTTTGCGCCACCGACCTTCTAGGTCAGGCCGAACATGGATTCAATACACCCGCCATTCTGCTGACCACGTCGGAAAAACTTGCTCGCGAAACCGTGATGGAGGTCGAGCGCTTGCTCGCGATCCTGCCAACTGCCGCGTTGGCTTCCGTTTCGTGGCGCGATTACGGCGAGGTGATCGTTTGCGACTCGGATGAGGAAATGGTGCGCGAGGCGGATCGCATTGCGTCGGAGCACGTCCAGGTGATGACGCGCGATCCGGAATATTTTTTCAAGAACATGAAAAACTATGGAGCGTTGTTCCTCGGGCCGCGGACCAACGTGGCTTACGGCGACAAGGTGATCGGCACCAATCACACGCTGCCCACCGGCAAAGCGGCGCGCTATACCGGCGGCCTTTGGGTTGGGAAGTTCATCAAGACTTGTACCTATCAAAAGGTTCTCACCGACGAAGCGTCCGCCATGATTGGCGAATACTGTTCACGTTTGTGCGTTCTGGAAGGATTCCTGGCGCACGCGGAGCAGGCCAACATTCGAGTAAGGCGATACGGTCATCGGGAAATTCCTTACGCGGCGGTACAGGACGAAAGGGCCGTCTCTTCACAGACGTGAGTTAGCTGGCAGCAATCTGCAACCGCGGCGTGTCGCAAGCGCAGGACTTCAGCCCGGGAAGTACTGCTTCGGGGGACATGGTTTATCAATTTGTTGGTATAGCCGTATTTGTGTGGCGTTAGGACAGGAGGGGCGCTTGCCATTCAACGCGCAGCAGGTAGCGGGGTCTGGAAAAGAGAACGAGTTGCGCTCTGCAACGGATGGCCGAGCGATGACGGTGGCCATGATCCTGTTCTTCATGGTGGGATTTCTCACATGTCTGAACGACATCATCATCCCGCATCTCAAGGGTATTTTCGAATTGAGCTATATGCAGGCGATGCTGGTACAGTTCGCCTTCTTCTCGTCGTACTTTGTGTTTTCATATCCGGGCGGGCGCTGCGTCGATTGGCTTGGGTACAAAATGACGATGGTTCTCGGGTTGATGACCATGGCTGCAGGCGCAGCCGGTTTTATTCCTGCCTCTTACGTCGCCAGCTTCCCGGTCTTTCTTGGCGCGCTGATCTTGCTTGCAGCCGGCATGACAACCGTACAGGTTGCGGCCAACCCTTACGTCACCATCATCGGCCCAAGCTCCACCGCGTCCAGTCGTTTGAATCTCGCCCAAGCGTTTAATTCTGTCGGAACCTTTATCGCTCCCTTCGTGGGCGGAATGTTTATCCTGAGAGGAGCACCGCAGATTGCGCCAGCGCTGCTCCACTCAATGACTGCCGTTGCGCAGCAAGCCTACCGCCAGGCGCAGGCTTCTTCCGTTCGCCTACCATATGCCGGAATGGCACTTCTGCTGGCTTTACTCGCAACCGCGCTCGGGCTTTTACGCCTCGGGCCAAGTTCCGGGCGCACTCAGCCCGTCCATCATTCAAGGACAGGAGTGCTGACTCAGATCACTCGACAAGAAATCTGGCACCACCCCTGGTTGCTTTGCGGTGCACTCGGCATTTTCACTTATGTCGGCGCGGAGGTAACGATTGGCAGTCTGCTCGTCAACTACATGGGGCTTCCGCAGGTTGCGGGACTGAGAGAGCAGACCGCCGCTAACTACTTGATGTTTTATTGGGGCGGAGCAATGATCGGTCGTTTCATTGGCTCGGCGATCTTACAGCGTGTCAAGACAGGTCTACTGTTGTTCATTGTCGCGGTCGGTGCCTCCGGCCTCGTCTTGACCTCGATTCTGAGCAGGGGCAGGTTGGCGATGGACGCTATGCTGGGTGTCGGCTTGTTCAATTCCATCATGTTCCCGTCCATCTTTACGTTGGGGATCCAAGATCTCGGTCCCCTAACGAGCAAAGGTTCGAGCCTGATGATCGCGTCCATCGTGGGCGGGGCTCTTATTCCGCTCGGGACAGGAAGGTTAGCCGATCGCATCGGACTTCAGCCGTCCTTGATCGTGCCCGTCATTTGCTACACCTATATTGTCTTGGTTCAGCCTGAAATGGAGAAGCGACGTTCTCCGTTAGTGAGTATTCCGCCCTTTCGGGCGGGGATTTTCAAGGCATGGGGTCTTTCGATCCGATGGGGGATTTGGACGAGGCGAGAACGAGTCCTCACGCCCCGTTCATCGTCTCGATGAGCCCACCGGGATATCCCTCGGCATGGTTGCGTCCCCGCAGTGCCCGCTTCCGTTTCGCCCGGCAAGATCATTGTAGCTCCGCAACGACCTGCCGTTTCTCAACATCCGTTTGGCCCTGATTCCGCCAGAACCCAGACCTGCCAGACCTGCCAGACCCGAATCGTGAGTGTGATCGCCTGATAGCCGAAGTTACGCTCGTAATCGTGTCCGACCACTTGGATCGGTGTCCAATAAAGATATGGGTTCGGACAGCTCCAGCCACAAATGGACAGCGTACCTGCGCCTGCTGTTCTGGATATTTGTTTCTTACGCGTTTGTTACGTACATGCCAACTCCTGCAAAAGCAGGGATTCTTCTGGTAGGCCTTGTGGTCATATGGTATCTCTTTCTCTGGGCTTATTCGAAAAAACCAAGGAAGAGATATAGAACACCGCAGGAAACCTTCTCCCTCGTCCTTGGCCTTTGTAGTGGCGTCGTGTGGAAGATAACCGGCGCGGATGTCTGGGGAAGACTCGCCATAGCATGCGTAATTGTGGGCGGCTGCTATCGGGCTGTCTACAGAGCCATCGAATCGCGCAAACGCCACGGGTCGCTGACTGGCGGCTGACGGCAGCATCACATCGTCCGGGTACAATTCATTGGAGAAAAATCCCATATCACTCATCTCTGCTGTGGGTCAAAATAGCTTTCCTTGGCTGTCCGGCGTCGCTGCGTCTGGTCGCTTCGCTCTTCACGGGGCTTGCTGGCGGCGACTCCGGCGTTGCTGTCTGGCGGCTTCCAGCTTGCGGTCGCGCTCGGCGTGTATCTCCGCCTGTCGCCCCGTGAGCATGTCGTTCGGCGTCACATAGCCGATGGCGCTGTGCAGCCGGACATGGTTGTAGCGGTCCACATACTGTTGGATGAGGCATTTTGCATCTTCCAGTGACAGAGGCGTGCCGGGTCGGATGCATTCGCTTTTCAGCGACTTGTGCCAGCGTTCCAGCTTCCCATTCGACTGCGGATAGCTAGGCGAGGTTCGGACGTGCGTCATACCCGAGATGCGAATGAACTCCTTGAAATCGCGGGCAATGAACTGCGGGCCATTGTCCGAGATGATTCGCGGCTTCGCTTCCGGGTACTTCTCCTTGGCTCGCTGCAGAATCACCTCGACATCAGCTTCTCGCATGGACTCACGCAGATCCCAATGCACGAGGAAACGACTGAACCCATCCAGAATGCTGCACAAGTAATAGAAGGTGCCGCACAGGTTGATGTAGGAAACGTCGATATGCCAGTGCTGATGCGGCTGCAGCGGCTGCTCGAAACCTGTTCCCTTGCGCGAAGGTTTGCTCTTCCATCGGGATAATAATCCAGCTTGCTTCAACACCCGCCACACGCTCGCCGGACTGACCGCCACAACGTCAGCATCGAGCATCATGAACGTCAGCCGCCGATAGCCTTCCAGCGGGTTCTTTAGATGGAACCCGATGATTGCTTCTTTCTCCCACGGCTCCAACCAGAAATCACGGGGAACCCAACCGTTATGCTCGTTGACGCACCCGTAACGCTGCCGCCAGTCATAGAACTTGCTGGCGGTCACGCCCAGCCAAGGGATGAACCGTCCGACGCCGATCTCGGTCTTCTCCGACCAGCGCCGGACGAAATCCACGACCAGGTCCCGCACATCATGCGGCACCCAGATACCGGTTAGAGTTCCCCAAGACTTTTTTTTAGCGCGATATGCTCAGCCATCAGCTCAGCGAGGACCTCGTCCTTGGTCTGCACCTTCTTCTCCAAGAACTCGATCCGTTTCTGCTTCTCTTCCACTTGGCGGTGGGGACGCTCTTGAGACTGAAAAGCGGCGGCTCCGTTCTCGAACAGTTCCTTTTGCCAGCGATAGAACACCGTTGGCCGCAGGCCCAGTTCTTCACACAGCTCCGAGACGGGTACTTTGTCCACAAGATGCCGCCTCAGGATGGCTACTTTTTCTTCTGGGGTGAAATGCTTCCGTTCCTTCCTCATACGTTCGCTCCGCTATCTTAACGGACGAACGCTTTCTCCATTTCCAACTGAGGCAGGACAATATCGCCTTCTTCGGGGCGGCCGCGATTCGCCGCCGGGTGCTGATACAAGTGCCTCCGGAAATCCCTCCTGCGTAGGACACCTGTGCATTAGCCAGAAACCGGGCTCGACTGCGCCTGAGATTTGCTGATCAAGTGGCGAAGTGGCGAAATCACGCTGGCTGAGGATTCAATCTGTCAACCATGTATTGGGTCTGACAGTTACGGATCAAACCCCGGCCCAGAGGCCCAGAACCCGTGCCGAAGTTCTCCTTCAGCAGAATCTTCCGCCTGTTTCTTAAATGGACGATGTGAGTGTAATGGCATCGTCGTGCTATTTCGCGGCGGTTATCGGCACAGCCATGATCGTGGCCAGCATGGTTGCAAGCACCTTCGCTCCACCATCGCTGATGGCAAAGGCATCCGCCGAGCAAACTGTCAGCGTCCGCCCTGCTTTCTTCACTTGCGCTCTGGCCGCAAATACCTCTCCGGCAGCGGGTGCTAGGAGGTTCACCTTGAACTCCACTGTGAGGATCTCCTTATCGTCTGCTGCCACGGTTAAGGCGGCATAACCGCAGGCAGAATCCGGCACCGCAGTGATAGCACCCGCGTGCAGGTCGCCGTTCTGTTGCGTAAGAGTTGGCGAAAATCGCAACCGCGAGCGCATCACGGTGCGCGGTCTGAATGACAACCACAACAAGGATCTAAAGAATCTGTTCAAAAGTGCTGCCATCTCGGCCAGCACGCGCCCTGGTCCCCTGCACGACTTCTATGTCGCTCTTCCCGAGATCGTGAGTTAGTAATTCAAGGAGGAGACTTCGAAGTGCTACCGAACCGTACCCGTGTTTTCGGAATTTCTGATCGTTTTTCACGAAAAATCGCGAGTGGCTTTGGTTTTGGGTCCGCTGCAACGCGGAACTACTTTGTTTCCACCGTGTGGAATTGGCCTCCTAGTTGCAAACTACAAGGTACTTTGGAGAACCAACCAAAGCAGGCGGTGGAAAACTCATGTGGAAAGTTAGAAGGGTAGAGGATCAGGGCCGGCTTGTCCTAAAGCTAATCGGCCGGTTGGAGGGGAATCAGTTGGCCGAGTTGCAAGATGCGTTTGGATCGGAGACAGTTGTTCAGAGCCTCATCCTCGATCTGACGGACGTGCGACTGGTGGATCAGGAGGCTGTGCGGTTCCTGGCGGATTGCGAAGCCCGCGGAGTCCAACTGCGAAATTATCCGGCCTACATCCGGGAATGGATTGACGCGGAGAAGGCGAGCCAGGAATCGACTTTGAATCAGCACTGAAATCCACGTGCTGATCGGCAGGCCGCCCAATGAGCGCCGGCGTCCGGCTTCAGATGCTTTGATAACGGCGTTTGTCGATTTTCAGTGCTTTGATCTTTGAATCCAGAGTCGAAGCCGGCATGCTCAAGGCAACTGCCGCTCCTGTGGGACCCGATACGCGGCCTTTGCATCGGCGCAGCGCGGCTTCGATCCGCTCCCGCTCCTGATCCTCAAGATCGTCCGCGAGTGGCCGTACGCTGCCTGACTCACGAGACAACCAGCTTTCATCAATGGCGAACTCATCGGTGTCGCTTACGATGACCGACCGCTCAATCACGTTCTGCAGTTCACGGATATTGCCTGGCCAGGGGTAAGACTGCAGGCTCTCCATCGTCCGCTTATCGATGCTCATTATTTTCTTGCCGGACTTGCTGGCGTAACGGTCGATGAAGTATCCAACCAGTAAGCGGATATCTTCTTTTCTCTTTCTGAGTGGGGGGACTTCAATAGGGAATACGTTGATCCGATAATACAAATCATTGCGGAATGTTCCGGCAGCAATCGAGGCAGGCAGATCTCGGTGCGTCGCGGCAATTACGCGGACATTGGCACGGATTGGCATTGTGCCACCTACACGCTCGAACTCTCGCTCCTGCAAGACTCTCAGCAGCGTCACTTGCGTCTCGGCATTCAGCTCCCCAATTTCGTCGAGGAAGATCGTGCCTCCTTCCGCTAGTTCAAAGCGCCCGAGACGTCGCTGCAAAGCTCCCGTAAAGGCTCCCTTCTCATGCCCGAACAACTCCGAGGCGATCAGGTCGCGGGGGATCGCCGCGCAATTCACGCTTACAAACGCACGCGAAGCACGCGGTGAACGCTTATGAATCGCGCGGGCAATCAACTCCTTTCCGGTCCCCGTCTCCCCGGTGATCAGTACGGTGGTGTCGCTTTTGGCCACTCTTGAGAGGCGGGCCAAAACAGCTTGCAGTGCGGGCAACGCGCCGACGATCTCTTCGAACATCGAGGCCTTGTCAATTTCCTCGCGTAGAACCAGGTTCTCTTTCTCGGCTCTTTCTCCCTTACGTTTGCGATCGTCAATGTCGATTCGGGTACCGCACCAGCGCGTAATCTGGTCGGCCTCATTCCGCAACGGCCGAATCTCATATACAAACCATCGGTATTCGCCATCGTGTCGACGCATGCGCGCTTCCATCGAAAACGACTCGCCGCTGGCCATGGCGGTGCGAATGCCTTCTTTGAGTTGTCCCACGTCCTCGGGATGGGTGACCACGTCGAGAAACTCCATGGGGGCTTTCGGCGGAATCGTGCCGAAGTAGTCAGCCGATGTGAGATTGCCATACGACCCGCTCCCATCGGCCTCCCAAAGAAACATGTGCAGGGGAGCTACATCAATCACCTGCTGAAGCTCCTTCGCGTGCTGCCGCACGGCTTCTTCTGCACGTTTGCGTTCGCTGATGTCCTGAACCACAGCTTGGCGCCCCCCGCGAAAGGTCGGTGAAAGGGAGACCTCCACGGGCACTTGGCTTCCGTCTTTGCCAATAAACGTGCGCTCAAACCGGAAGAGACTTCCTCTGATCTTCTCGGGCGGGGTTGGATAGCGGGCGAGGTCCTCCTTCGTGTAGGTATCCAGAATGGATAGTTGCTCAAGTTCCGACACACTGCATTTCAGCAGTCTGAGGCCGGCAGGATTGGCCGAGACGAATCTCCCGTCGTCGCTCAGTACCAAAATCGCGGCTGGAGAAAGATCCACCAAGGAACGATACTTGGTTTCACTTTCGCGTAATTCGTTCTCGCCCCGGCGGATTTGCTCAAAAGCACGAGCATTTGTAATTGCTACCGCGACCTGATTCGCAAAGATTTCGAGCCATGAAAAATCCTGCTGGCACAGGCATTCGCGGTTGAATGTGGCTAAGACTCCAAGGATCTCTCCACGGGAGATGAGTGGATAGCCCGCAAAACCTCGGATACTCTCCCGTTTGGCCCACTCCTTGTTCCCGATCCACTCACTGGTGGCCGCAGCATCTGGGATCAAGATCGATCTGCCGGTGGTGCCGATCTCTCCGACCTTTCGATGGCCCCGTGGAATCCTGCGGTATTGGCCATGAAGAGAGGACCAGTCTTCACCAGGAACGGATTTGGAAGAGCCGGCACTTGCGACCAAATGGAGGCATTGTGTTTGGTCGGCGCAGTCGGTCCTGTGGAAACAGCTTTGGCAGAGGTCTCCGGGCGATAGCAACCAAACCCGCGCCAGTGCGACCCCCGGTTGTGCTGCAAGACCACGAACAACCGCGCTCAGAACATCGGCCGTCTGGTGTTCGCCCGCTACCTGTGCTGCGAGGGAGAGTAAGGGTTCAGCCTGCACAACAATACCTCTCGGTCGGCCTGATTCTACCTGAATGTCCTTCCTAGTGCCGACCGATCGAAGCTCACGGTTATAGAGAGATAATCACGGCAGTCCGCCCTCTGAGTCGGTGATATTCGTCACTAAAGCGTGTGATGCTGACATATAGCAGCCGAACCGCGGTTACGGCCCTTGCCCATAGCGGCAGGAAGCTGATTTCTCTACAGCAACGATGGCGCTGTTCTATCCGCCTGCGAAACCTGAGGGTGAGAAACACTCTCTCCTTGTTTTCTCGCATCGTCACTTCGGGCATCGCCCGAGAGAGGAAGAATGACTTTCGCGGCCGCCACCCCCAGTAAGCCGCCGAGCAGCGTTTCCCAGGCCCGCGCCCCCAAGAGCGATGGCGACGTTTCTCCACTGATCGCGAGCGTTACCATCAGCGTAAAGGCGTAGGCCGCACAGGCAATGTCGTAGCGCTCCGGTAATGCCATGGCGTAAATGATCATTGCAATTGCAGCAAGTATCCACGCCAGCGGCGGTATGTGCATTGCGATCGGCACGCACGCGATGCCGAGCGGGACCCCGATCAACGTTCCAACGATCCGTCGGCGAACGCGATCTGCAGTCCCCGATGCCGACCCGGCGATGACATAGGTGCTCGCCGTAATCGCCCATGCGGACTCTTGGAGGTGGATTACGCTGCTTATTAGAACGATGACAAAAGCGGCCACTGCTGCCTGTAGCCCCATCCGCAGTTCTTGTGACGCTTGCCCCTCCCCAATCGAGCCATCCACAATGGAAACAGGCGTCGGATGTTCCGCCGGTCCGCTGAGTAAGCGAGGAACAACCGAGGCCATCGTGGCTACTAATCCTGCTAGCGCTACCAGTCCCAGATCGGCCCGAGTGATCCCGGTTCCGTAGCCGAGAAGCTGGCCGATATAGATCTGGGACCCGATGCCTGCACCAAGGATTCCGAATCGCTTGAGATATCCAACCAGAAACGCGCCCGTGATCAGAATCCACTCCGGACCCAGCCCATAGCGCATCAAGATCGGCGCCAGACCGATTAAGCTAAGTGCGCCCGTCACCGCGGCAGCATTCAGGATCACAAGATCGCGAGTAGACAACCAGCGAGTTGCCTGACCTTCTGAAACGCTCGCCCAAAGGCCGAAGCCGGCAGCCAGGTAACTGAGAAACGGGCCGCCCGAGATGTGAGACGAGCTGTAGAGAAGCGCGCCCAGCATCGCCGCAATCCCATATGCGGTTACCAGTCGCAGGCCCTTGACGCGGCGATGGACGCCGGGATCGATTCTGTCAAACCACCCACCGAGTCTGTCGATCATCGAATTCATCCTGCAGGAACCAGCAACGTCCACATAGTCACGCCCGACTTACCCTCTCTGCGTTTTCGCACCGGTCCGACGAGTTCACCCCGGTTGCATTTGTCACCAACGCCGGCCCTCGCATTCGAATCGGCGGGCACCGCGTGCACGATGAAGCGTTGCGGAGCGCTGCCAATGTAGTAGAAGGGGTAGCAGGTCACGAGTGTCAGAGCCGGCTTACCACCCGAACGCAATACGCTGACATCCTTCGGGTTGACGATTCTCAACCTGTCCACGGCGTAAGTTTCCACTCGGCCCGGTTCTTCCAGGTCGATGCGATCGCCCACCTTGATGTCCTTCAGCCCGCGGAAAAATCCATCGCGATGGCCCGCCAGCCCGACGTTGCCGTTTTGGCCAAACAGCGCTGTGCCAGCGATATGACCGATGCCACGATTCAGGGTTAGATCGTCGGTGCCTTCCAGCACTGGCGCCTCCACATGAATTCTGTCGATGCGGATCACCGCTAGCGGCGGCGTAACCTTATCGCTTAAGCTTTCTTCGTAGTGCTTGATCCGTTGCTCCGACCACAGAAGAAAATCTGGAGGGGGAACAACGCGTGGTTGGACGACTGGATTTTGTTCCGCGCCATTGTTGGCTGTTGCCTGCCTGAGATCTTCAAACCGGCGCATCACCGCCCGGGACAAGATCAGCTCATGAAGCTTGGCTGCGGCACAGAACGCCAGCAGCCCGAATCCTACGAGCATCAACAGACGCTGAAGATGTCTCCTGAGTCTCACAACTTGCTCCTTCGATCGTCGCTACGATTCCCGCAACACTCTCCGGGGGCACCGCGGCATCCGTCGCACTTAGTCGTTGGATTCCGCTTGTCGGCGGCGCTGCATTGCTTTTCTTTCCTGCGCAATCCACTCCCGGATGAAAATCGGGCACTTATGCAGGTCAATGCGATGGATTTCGAAGTGTGCCAGAAACCTGACCGCTTCCTGAGCGATCACGGTCACCTCACTCAAATCGAGGACGACGTCCTCGTGCATTCCTTCGTCCGCCAAGGCATTTTGTATCTCCACCAGGTGTTCTGCCTCCAGGTGGCCGCTTATGCGCAAGGTCACCCAGTTGCGATCCACAACTTTTCTCATCTTCCACATAGAAAACGAATTTCCCTCGAAAATTAGTTTCACGCCATCTGCCGCTGCGATATTGCACGCCACTCGCCAAAGATCCGCGGGCGGCAAACCGTCAGATTTCTCGAGTGAATTGCGGCGTGAGTGGCCCACTCGCTGCTTCGCGTCGCCGTGATTATCTCGAAACCTCGTGAACTCCCGACACTTTCGTGAATCGCGGAGCGCGGTAATGCGCGTGTTTTGATGCAGTTCAGTTTGGCGAACGCGTTGCATTGCGAAAAGCAGACGTCAGTTCGAGAAGCGCAGCAGTTCAAGTTTCGAAAGACAGCGTCTGATTTTCGTCGCGTTGCCGCGGCGATGCAGGACACAGGATCGCGTCCTTGTCCATAAGGTTCGAAAAAACTGAGCTAAAACGAATGGAGAAGAAAAAAATGAAATCGCACAAACTGCAAATGATTGTGTTGTGCCTGGTCGCGATCGCTGCCCTGTTCGCATCGAGCAACGCCAATGCCGACACGTGGAACAAAGCAACGAAGATTACCTTCCCCGAGCCGGTAGAAGTCTCGGGCACGGTTCTGCAATCTGGCACGTACTGGTTCCAGTTGATGGACAGCTCGGCTGACCGGCACATCGTCCAGATCTGGAATGCCGATCGTTCGCGGCTGATCACCACGATCCTGGCGGTGCCGAACTACCGGCTGCGTCCAACGGGAGACACGGTGATCAAGTTCGCCGAAAGACCGTCTGGAACTCCGGAAGCCGTGAAGGCGTGGTTCTATCCCGGAGACAATTTCGGACAGGAGTTCGTCTACCCGAAAGTACGGGCGACTGAGATCGCGCAGAATGTCAACGAACCTGTTCTTTCTGTGCGGGACGAAGCGCCGGCTCCTGTACTGGAACAGGCTCCGGTAAAGGCGGTCGAACCGAACGGTGAGGAAGTGGAGATTGCCGAAGTGGTCGATACGGTTGCGGTTCCTCCGGCTCTGCCGTCGACGGGCAGTCCGCTCCCGCTGTTGGGATTGCTCGGATTGCTGGCTGTGGGCACCGGGCTTGGACTTCGCTTCATGCCAACCCGCAATGCAGCGTAGCCGCTAGCCAGCCCATCGGAGCGCCCGCGACCCCGGAGGTGAGGTTGCCGGGCGCTTCGACGCTGTTACGATTCACTCGCGACCTGCACCGCGTTGCGAGTTAGGAGAATGAAAAATGCGTTACGCCTATCTATTGCTGGCTTCTCTTTTCTTGTGTGTCACTTTGACCGCACAATCGAAGCCCTCTTCAACAATCGGGGCCTCGGCTGTCTGGCAGTTGCCGGCGCACTTTATGAGCACCGCCCACGCGGCTTGCGATCAATCGTCAGGTTCCAACTTTGTCGAGTGCATGATGGCCCAGATGGCAACATCCGGTGCCCCGCCCGACGCCGTGCAGTTCACGCGCGCGCTTTATAAGCAGAGTCACGGCGAGTTTGGCGTGATGACCGGATTTCAGGATGAAGGCCCGGTCGCGTTTGCCTGGATCACATATCCATTGCGCGCCAATACCAACTACGGCCTTCTCTTACTGAACGGGCAGCCGCGCATCGTCAACGTCGAAGATCTCAAGCTGCTTAACGTCAAGACCATGAAGCAGAATCCACAATTTCAGGACGTCAAACGGCAGTTTCCCAAAGTCGACGTTTGGCCCGGAGATCGTGACGGAAGGATTTGGCCGAACTCGCAAGTCGGCCCTGATGGCGGGATCCAGTTCACGGTCGCCTATCCGCTGCGCAATGGCTGCCATGCCTGCGCCAACGCTGGGCAAGCTATTTTCACCTGGATTTTCGACCCGACCGGGAAGTTCCTCGGGACTTCATTTCAAGGCATGCTCGATCCGCCTCTACAGCAGTAGTTGCATCTCAGATTGTTCCGCAGCAGGGCTCAGAATCGACCACTGAGTTGATCCGAGGTCGGAGCCGAGCCCGAATCCTTCGTCCTCTACTCCGCGACTCACGAACTTTCGAGGATTCCGGCTCTGTTCGGGACGCCTCAACCTGCGTAAACCCACCGCCTGCAACGGTCCGCGCGTTGGCATGGGACGTGCGATGTCAAGAGCTAAACGTCTGCAACGAGTTTGGCAATCGCGAAGGAGAAATCACAATGCCTGAATCTGGCGCCAAAATCAGCGTCGAACAGCTACCGGGAACTCGCAGGTTCCATGTGCATAAGGACGATTCGGCGCTCGGTACATTTACTTACATAAGGGCCAACGACAAGAATGTCGAGCATCGTTTCGAAACCTCTGCTGCCACGCTGTACTTCATCGGGGGCACTGGTAAAATCGCGATAAACGACAGCTTTGTCGAATATGGCGGTAAATGGTTCGAGATTCCGGGTAAGATCGAATATCAAATCTTTCCAGAGACAGATACCTTGATGCTGACCATCCAAAAGCCCACAAAGGATACCATCGACATCGATGACATAACTTCCGTAGGAGCAATTTATGATTCGCACCCTGTTTCTTAGTCTCACGTTGTCGTTCGCGGGTCATGGGCTCGCCCAAGCGCCCCCTGCTGTTCCCGCGCAACACTCATCTCATGCTCCCACTCACGCCGCACCGCCCGCGGCTGAAGTCTGGGATAGTCTGATGGCCGGCAATCGCCGATTTGTCGCCGGCAAGCCGCGGGCGCGCGATCTCGCTTCGCTCCGCCATAAACTGGCCTCCGGACAGTCTCCCAAGGCCATCATCCTCTCGTGTTCCGACAGCCGGGTCGGCCCAGAGCTGATCTTCGATCAAAGCCTGGGAGATCTTTTTGTTGTGCGGACAGCAGGCAACGTCGCCGGCGCGGTTGCTCTCGGAAGCATCGAGTATGCGGTGGATCACTTGCACAGTCCCCTGTTGGTGGTGCTTGGACACCAGAAGTGCGGTGCGGTGAATGCTGCGTGTTCTGGCGAAAAAATGCCGAGCCCAAACCTGGACGCCATTGTGGAGAGGATCAACCCCGCCGTGGCTCAAGCCAAGAGTTACGCCAAGGGGGACGATCTTGTCGAGTCGGCGATCAAGGAAAACGTTCATCGCAGCGCAGCGGATCTGCTCGCTAACAGCGAGATCATTCGCAATGCAGTTAAGTCAGGCACGCTCACTATGATTGAAGCAGAATACGAGCTCGGAACGGGCCAGGTGGTTCGTCTGAATGCGGCTCGGAGCGCGCAGAACTAGCGAACTGTCATTGTTCCTCAATCGAATCCCACCTTCACATGCCTGCAAGTCGCGATCGCGATTTTGCAGGCGTGCCTTTCTGTGACCACTCAATGCTGTGCGGCCTCGCGAAACCTCGGGAATTCCCGAGGGGTTCGAGAGAACGAAATCCTGCCAATGCTCATATTTTCAATCGGTTGTCATTTGGTATTGAGGATGCATAACCAGTGGCGAGATCCAGGCGAGACTTGGTGACCAAATAAAGGAAACAAAATATGCGATCACGAATCACGACCAAAATTCACGCAGTAATTGCAATGGCGGCGATTGCGGCCGCACTTCCTCTGCATGCAGAGGAACCCACGAAGACTACGGTGCCGGTAACCATGACGGTTACCGCAAACGTGGCGAACAACAAACGCATGCCCGAAATCAGCCAACAGGATGTCGTCGTCACGCAAGGCAAGGAACGCCTGAAGGTGCGCGGCTGGGTTCCGGCTCAGGGACAGTATGCCGGGCTCGATCTGTTCATCCTGATCGACGACGCTTCGGACACGAGCCTGGGCATGCATCTCGATGACCTCAAGACGTTCATCAGCGCGCAGCCGTCCACGACGTTAGTCGGCGTTGGATACATGCGGAATGCGACCGTTCAGATCGTGCAGGACCTAACGACGGACCACGCCGCAGCTGCTAAGGCCTTGCGGTTGCCCCTGGGTTCCAGAGGCGCGTACTCAAGTCCGTACCTGTCAGTCATCGATCTAATGAATCGCTGGCCCTCGACCGACCGCCGGCGCGAGATCCTGATGGTAACGGACGGAATCGATCGCGCTCGGCGCACGTTGCCCTGGCGCGGGCTCCGGATCAATCCTGATGTAGATTCGGCGAGTGACGTTGCCATGCGTACGGGCACGATCATTCACACGATCTATGCGCCGGGCGTAGGCCGCTACCGTCGCAACTACTGGGAAGCCACGAGTGGACAGATGGGCATTGCCAAGCTGTCCGACGTGAGTGGTGGCGAGTCTTTCTTTCTGGGTCTGGAGACGCCGGTGAGTTTCACACCGTATCTCGACCAACTCCAAAAGATACTCGACAATCAGTACCTGTTGACCGTTTCCGCCCAGCCCGGAAGGAAGACACAACTTCACAACGTAACCATCGACACTGAAGTTGCCGGGGTAGAGCTGGCTTCGGCCGACGCGGTTTGGGTGCCCGCTGCCAAGTAAAGCGAGCGCGCGAGGGGCTCGACTGAATCGAGCCCCATGGCCGCTCAATCTGATTGCTTGTAGTTGTTGAGCCGATGGCTGGGCTATTCACGCTTTGTGAATCGACCAACCAATCAAACTAAAGAGGTTCGTTATGAAATTGTTCAAGTCGAGTGATCCATGGGCCAGCGTTGTCATTGTGCTGACCGTTGGGTTGTTCAGTTGCTCGTTAGCCGTTAGGGGAATTACGCACGAGCTTTTTCTGGAGGCGGGTGTGTTTCTCGTCTCAGTGAAGCTGATTCTGATGGCGGGCAAGAATGCGGCAACTGAGAAGCGCCTGGAGCTGCATTTGCGCCAGATCAAGGAATTGCTGGCAGGCAACGGTTCGCAGGCTGTGATCAGAGAAGGGAAGTAGGCGGGCAATCCCGCTGAGAGGATCCGTCAAGCTGTCTAAAAATCAAGAGAGGAAAACTATGAAGAAAATATTGGGTGTAATCACGCTGCTTGCCATCATTGCATTACCTGTTTTCGGCCAGGAGAAGGAACAGAACCGCGTAGCAAACGCGGGACAGGTAATGAAGGAAGTTCTCAACATTCCAGACGATATTCCACAGAGTGTCATCGACAAAGCGGATTGCGTCGTTGTTCTGCCATCCGTGATCAAGTTCGCCTTCGGTTTCGGCGGAAGTTATGGAAGGGGCGTCATGACCTGCCGCGGTGGCGAAGACTTCAAAGGCCCCTGGGGCGCTCCCACCATGATGGCGCTCGAAGGCGGAAGCTTCGGACTCCAGCTCGGCGGACAGGCGACCGACTTCGTGCTCCTGCTGATGACTCCGCGATCGGCCCATGCCATTCTGGACAGCAAAGTGAAACTGGGCGGGGATATCTCCGCCGCAGCAGGTCCAGTCGGACGCAATCTGTCGGCTGAGACCGACGTGACGCTGCGCGCCGAGATTCTCTCCTATTCGCGGGCGCGCGGGCTGTTAGCCGGGATTTCGCTCTCTGGCTCAACCCTTCGCGCCGATAATGGAGCCAATAAGAAGTTGTATAGAAGAAACATCAGCGCGCACGACATCGTCTTCAACAACGAGGTCGCCACTCCACCGTCGGCTAAGTTGCTGCTGGCTGAACTGAACAAGAAGACGCCGACGAATCAGTCGAGTGATCAAGGGAGCATGTGACTTATGCGAGGGAAGCCGCTTTCCATCCTAATCTCACTGCTGATCCTGTTCGTGGCGCTGCAAGGTGCCGGTCCTCTTCTCTCGGCGCAGGTCGCATCCCCTGCGCCGGAGGAACTCGATCAGTTGCTCGCTCCGGTCGCTCTTTATCCGGATGCGCTGCTGTCGCAGATCACTACGGCGTCAACCAACCCGCAGGAGATCCTGGATGTCAACGCCTGGTTGCAGGCGAATCCCGGCCTGACGGGCACGGCGCTCACCGACGCGGCAGAAAAGCAAGGATTCGATCCTGCATTCATCGCGTTGGTGAACTTTCCTCAAGTGCTCGACATAATGGCTCAGCACATCGACGATTATGCGGCAGTCGGGCAAGCGTTCTCCGCTGACCAGGGATCGGTCACTGCGTCGATTCAACGCCTGCGGACTCAGGCCTATAATTCCGGCGCGTTGCGCACCACCGAACAACAAAAGGTGGAAGTGCAGCAGTCGGCGGGGCAGACGATCTATGTGATCCAGCCCACGAATCCGACAATCGTCTACGTGCCGCAATACGATCCCACGGTGGTCTATGTTCGTCCTGCTCCCGGCGCCGTGGTTGCGAGGCCAGTGATCGGCTTCTACGCTGGGATCGGGATTGGGGCGCTGATCGTCGACAACCGTCCGTGGGGATGGGGTGGGTGGGGATGGAATTGGGGAGCGAGGCGCGCTTATTACAATCACGGCTACTGGAGCGGTTGGGGTAACCCATATCGTCCGCCGCATCACTGGTATCATCCGCGGCCCGTAGTGTGGGCCAATCGTCCGGGATACCGTGGCAACTGGGGCTATCGTCCACCGCACTATCGGCCGCCAAGTCGTCCGACACCTCGACCTGGACGTCCGGCGAATCCTCCCGGCGGCCACCATCCGTCGCCCGGCAAACCGTCGCAGCCCGGCAAACCAGCTCCCGGGAAGCCCGGCACGCCCGGAAAACCGGGCAGTCCAAGTCCGGGAAAGCCGACGCCAGGCCCCGGAGCGCCGAGCAAGCCGGGGACACCAAACCAGCCGAACCAGCCGAGGCCGGGCCAGCCGACGAGGCCGGGAGGAAACAGGCCGACGCGCCCGCAGCCACCCTCAGTGCAACCTGCGAAACCCGGGGCACCGCAGCAACCCGCAACAAATCAGCCCAGACCGGGGCGGCCAGCCGCTCCTGCCGGGAATCAACGCACTCGTCCGAATCAGCCCTCTGCACAGCCCGTCAAACCCGACGTGCAGCAACAACCGAACTCGGGTCAGCCGAAAGCGAACCCCTCGACGACGCCCGGCCAAGGCGCCGCGCCGCGCGGCCGATTTAATCGCCAGCAAAGCTGACTCGCTCGAAATTGTTCCAAAGTTGGGTGCGAACACTTCGTCCGCACCCAACTTGCTTCACGACATTCACGAGTACTGCACCCCCGCGAGGGCTCGTCGCATATCACTTCTCCTTTTCCGCTGCACCGCGGCCGTTTTTCCCTCTCTAGATTTCGTGAATTCCCGATCGTTCGGGAGCTGGCGGGCGTAACAACTCCAAGCAAATCAGCAGGATAACTTTGGTTCTCCGGGTGCATTTCTCCTTCTCGAGCGGCAATGAAATCAGGAAGTCGCAGAAATCTTAGGAGAAATGTCATGAAGAAAACCAACACCGCGCTGAAGCTGGCGATTGCCGTTCTGGCGCTGGCCTTCGCCACCACCGCGTTCGCAGACCAACCGCCTGACAACGTGCAGGGCAACTGGACGATCTACTCGAGCAGCATTGAGAACGGCGAAACCGTCGTTAAGCACGTCCAGATCGCACAATACGGCAATCGCATCACGGGGTATTTCGAGGGGCCGATGCAGTCGGGTCCGATTCAGGGTGAGGTCAATGGACATCGCATCCGCTTCAACACAGTTACCCGAACTGTTCTTCACTTCTGGGGACAGATCTACGGTGATTCGATGTCGGGAACCTATGGGATCCGCGGCAAGCACGCCGCGTGGCAAGCTGCGCGTCCGGCTACCGCAGCGGCGCCGGTTCCGCCGAGCACCGGGGCGATCTATCAGTCTCAACCGGTTCTGACTCCTCCGGAAAGTCAGACTGAAAATCAGCCGGCGAGCTACCAGGCTCCCACGTATCAGGCTCCGGCGTATCAATCTCAAACGACGTATCAGTCGCAGCCGGCATACCAATCTCCGCCGCAGGCGCCCGCTGCTCAGCCTGAAGCGCAGCAGCCAACGAATTATTCCACGCAAGGCACCCAGCAAGGCAGTTCGGCACCAGCGCCAGCGCCTCTTTCGGCGGATCAGCTCGATTCACTCGTTGCTCCCATCGCGCTTTATCCCGATGCGTTGGTGGCGCAGGTGCTCGCGGCTTCCACGAATCCCGACCAGGTTGCATTTGCCGACGACTGGCTCGCGCAGAACAGAAACCTGACCGGCCAGGCGCTGGCTCAGGCCGTGGATCAGCAATCCTGGGATCCCAGCGTGAAGGCGCTGACGCAGTTTCCGTCGGTGCTCGACAACCTGGCGCATAACCTCTCGTGGACATCGAGCCTCGGGCAGGCGTTCGCCAGTCAGCAGTCCGACGTGATGGCGGCCGTGCAAGCCATGCGCGCCAAAGCGCAGGCGGCCGGCACACTGCAATCCAATTCCCAGATCACGGTCACCACGCCATCGCCGAGCACGATCGTGATCCAGCCGGTGAACCCAGAGGTGATCTACGTTCCGCAATACAATCCGACGGTAGTTTACGGCGCGCCCGTTGTGGTGCCGTACTACGTGCCGCAGCCGCTGCCCGTGTCGGTGGGAGTGGGACTCTACTTCGGAGCGCCCATCACAGTCGGAGCCTGGTTCGGTGGTGGAGGCTGGGGCGGAGGCTTTGGCTGGGGCTGGCACGCGTGGAATGTGAACTGGGGCTGCTGTCGTGGGGGCGGCGGTACAACCATCATCTACAACCACACGACCTACATCAACAACCATACCTGGAACAACACGAACTACAACGGCTATCACCCCTGGGCCGGAGGAGCAGCCGGAAGTCAAAACCATGCCTGGTATGGCAACAATGGCACCTTCCACCCCGACGGCAACTACAAGCCGGGCGAAGACACGCATTATGGCCCCAACGGCGGCTATCACCCGAATGGATATTTCGGCCCCGACGGCGGCTTTCACCCGGACAAGAACGCCGGTCAGAACATGCCCAACGGCGGAAACAATGGAAACCACGGGCTGATCGGAGGAAACGGCGGTGTGCAGCACGATGTCGCCCCCAACGGCGGTTTTCATCCCGACAAAGGGACGGGCGCGAACACGCCCAATGGCGGAGCCAACGGTAATCACGGAATGATCGGCGGGAACGGCGGTGTGCAGCACGCGAGCACACCCACGAACAGCGGCCAGATGCTTGGTCAAAGCCGCAGCGAAGGCAACCATTCTATGGGCGCGGAGCAGAACCGCTCCCGCGTCAGCGGAAACGGCGCCGCTAACCGCGCAGAAAGCAATCGCGGCCGCGGCAGCATGGCCGGACGTCGCCCACAACAGCACATGGCCCGGATGCACGCACCAGCGCCGCACCGCTCTTTCGGCGGTGGCGGACGCCGTCGGTAAAGAAGTTCAGCGATAACACGAGATCAAAACCTAATTCGAGGGAGATTGAAATGGAATCCAACGCGAGAAAAAAGAACAACTGGAAGCACATAGCGAGAGTGGCCGCGGTGGCGCTCGCCGTCCTGGCAATCGTGGTTGTGCAACTGAAGACAAGGAACACGGCGCTGGCGAAGGACGCACAAATTGCCTTCCAGTCGCCCGCCGCAGCCGGTTCGACGCTGGCCAAGGCCGCCAAAAGTGGCGATGAGTTAGCTCTTGCAAAAATTCTGGGCGTCAACACCAAGGCTCTTCTGACCACAGGCGACAAAGAAGCGGATACGGCGGCCCTGAAGTCCTTCGCCTCCAAATACGAGAAGATGAATCGTTGGGTCGACATGACCGACGGCAGCCGTGTGCTTTACATCGGGGCCGACAACTTTGCGTTCCCAGTCCCTCTCGCGAAAGACTCCTCGGGACAGTGGTACTTCGACGCTGTCGCGGGAGCGCAGGAAATCAGGGCTCGCGATATCGGCCGCAACGAGCTGCTGACGATCGATGCCTGCTCCGCGCTCGCCGACGCGCAGGAGATGTACTACGCCGATAGTGGCTACGCAGGTTTTGCGCAGCGCATCATCAGCACTCCAGGCAAGCAGGATGGGCTGTACTGGCCTGCGTCCGACAAGCAGGACGCGAGCCCGCTTGCGACCCTGAACGAACTGCCCAAGTCATCGCTCAGTTTGCTCTCGCCGGATCAGCCTCTGGTCCTCGACGGTTACTCGCTACGCATCCTGACGGCGCAGGGCGACGATGCCCCCAGCGGGTCCCGGAACTACATCGTGAACGGCAGGATGACCGGCGGTTACGCCATGCTGGCGACTCCCGTCAAGTACGCCGAAACCGGCATCATGACTTTCATGACTGGCGTCGATGGCGTCGTGTACGAGCGGGATCTCGGTCCCGACACGGCGAAGATCGTGGCATCGATTCACGAATTCAATCCGACCGACGACTGGTCGCCGGTCGAGTAAGGGGAAAGCCTCCAGGTCAAGCCTGAGGTTAATCAAAATGAAAGTTCTTATGAACAGCAAATGGTTGCGCTCGGGGTTTTTCGCCCGGCACCGGATCAAAATCGTGATGTGGGCGCTGGTCGCCGAGATGCTGGCTTCGCCGCTTGCCGATTCGCATCCTCGCGCGGGCGCGTTGCTCGGGCTTGCAGTGCTGTTGATGGTGCTCGTCGGCATCGGTCACTTCGCAAACCGATTGGTCGTTCGACGGGTCGTGCTTCCGGTTGCAGGGATCTGGATGATCACGAGGCTCATCGAGGCCTTCGCCAATCCCCACGAGCCTTACGCCAACCTGTCTCCGGTGGTAGGACTGATGTTCTCATGCTCGATTCTGTGGGCCATTTTCGATCATTTCCATTCCGCCTTTGGCAGTCCCCGAAATGCGATCGCCGAAGCGTTCATCAGCTACCTGGTAATCGCAACGGCATATTCGCAGCTCTATTGGATCCTGAATCATTTCGTGAACCACGCGTTCACTCAGACGATTCCGTCCATGCAGGCTGGAACGTTTCTCTATTTCAGCATGGTTACGCTGACCAGCGTGGGCTATGGCGGGATCGCGCCGCTGAACCCCTACGTGCGGATCGTTGCCGCGCTGGAGAGTATGTCCGGCATCTTCTTCGTCGCGGTTGTGGTCGCGCGTCTAGTTTCGAGCTACCGCCCAAAGGCGGCACGGCAGCGTCAGTCTTTGGCTCATGAACTTGCCGCTGCGGAGGCGGAGTCCAACTGCGAATGCGGACGCGCCGAAGCTGTGACAATGCTGGCGTCCTACTAGAAGCCATCTGACGAAGCGGGTTTTGAAAAGCCGCGGCTTTCGGTCGCGCCGCTTACTTGCCAGGCGGGCACATGGAGAGCGGCCTTGGGGCCCGAACCTTCAGGGGCGTAACCCAGCCAGTTAAGAATGCATGCGTCCCATTGCTCAATTCCTTTTGTGCGACCGGGACACTGCACAATAATGCGCGCAGGAAGCCTTGCATCTTTGTAGACACCCCGTCGACACGGTGAAGAATTCGCTAGTGTATTACGCTGCGCTACAAAGGGCCGGGCTTCCCGTAGAGATGCATTTGTACGCCCACGGCGGCCACGGCTTCGAACTGCAGGGCATGGAGTTTCTGATCACGGCATGGCCGCAACTGGTGGAGACATGTCTCGGGACGATCGGGATGACTTCGGAGTAGGCGCGCAAGGCTCGCATACTGCAAAGCGAGCGTGGTCTCCAACCAGAGCAACGAGGCAATCCTAGTTCGTGTAGAAGCGATGCTTGTCGATCTTCAGAGCGCGGATCTTGGAGTCCAGCGTTGAGGGTGGCATGCCCAGCTTGGCTGCCGCGCCCGAGGGACCAGAAACCCGGCCTTTGCACTCCGCCAGCGCGGCTTCGATGAGTTCTTTTTCCTGCGAAACCATCTCCTGCGCCAGCGGCCGGCTGGGCCGCGCAGCTATGGACAGCCAGCTCTCATCGACCGAGAAGGTCTCGGAGTCGCACAGAATCACCGAGCGTTCAATGACGTTCTGCAGTTCGCGAATGTTGCCGGGCCAGGGATACGACTGCAGCCGCTCCATGCTCTTCCTTTCGATGTTCCGGATCTGCTTCCCCGTTTTGTGCGCATAGCGGTCGATGAAGTACTCGACCAGCAGGCGGATATCTTCTTGGCGATCGCGCAGCGCAGGAACTTCCAGCGGAAACACGTTGATGCGGTAATACAGATCGCTGCGGAATGTCCCGGCTTCAATCGCGGCGGGTAAATCCCGATGCGTCGCGGCGATAACCCGGACGTTGGCGCGAATCGTCTGATTGCTGCCGACCCGCTGGAACTCTCGTTCCTGCAAAACCCGCAACAAAGCGATCTGCGTCTCCGCGGGAAGCTCTCCGATTTCGTCGAGGAAGAGCGTGCCACCCTCGGCCATCTCAAAGCGCCCAATGCGACGCTGCAGCGCTCCGGTGAAGGCGCCTTTCTCGTGCCCAAACAGTTCCGAAGCGATCAAGTCGCGCGGTATGGCGGCGCAGTTGATGGTAATGAACGGGCGATGTGCGCGATCGGAGCGCTTATGAATGGCGCGGGCAATCAGCTCCTTACCCGTGCCAGTCTCTCCCGTGATCAAAACGGTGGAGTCAGTCGGAGCCACTTTGGCGACGCGCGCCAGCACCGCCTGCAAGCGGGGCGACGTGCCGACGATCTCCTCGAACATCGACATCGCGTCGATCTCTTCGCGCAACGCGAGGTTCTCGCGCTCCGTCTGCTCCTTCGATCCCTTGTGTTCATCGATATCGAAGCGCGTGCCGCACCAGCGGATAATCCGTCCCTTTTCATCGCGCAAAGGGAACAGCTGGTGCAGAAACCAGCGGTATTGTCCATTGCTGTTTCGCACCCGGGCTTCGGCTTCGATGGAAATGCCGAGCGCGATGGCGTCCCGATAGGCGCCGATGAGGGCATCCACTTCTTCGGGATGAATGATCGTACGAAGACGCTCGCTCGCCGTGGTGGCGTCGATCGGTCCCAGATATTCGCACGCCGCGCGATTCACAAAGGACAAGGTCGCATCCGCCTCGAGAGTGAACATGTGCTGGGGAACGGCGTCCATGATCTGCTCGATGTGCCGGGCGCTCATGTGGGCAGCCGAGTCGGCCTCCATCAGACGGTTGAGACCCTGGGCGCCCAGAATTGAGGCCACGGGCCGGTCAGAGTGGGCGACGCCGAATCCGTGCGTCTCTCCCGGGGGAATCGAGGCCGTTTCAACGTCCGAAGCCAGGTAATTCATAGCAAACTCTCCACAGCGAGTGAGTCTTCGTTCTTGATGGACCTACTATGCAGCCTGTCCGGCGTCGAACGCATCTTGCGATAAGCAGTTTTTTTGATATTGCTGCAGGGTGGCCATCGAATACCACTTTCGGATAATCGTGTCCGTTGGTTAGAAGAACCGAGTCGCAGTTTTACCCAGCTACGAAGCGGATGGGAGGTGCCTGAAAGTGAGGAACAACCTAAGACCTTGCTACGGGAGGGATGACGATCTTACGCCGGCCGAACAGGAGGGCATCCAGCGAGATCGCGCCCGGGCCCAGCAGCGCAATCGCGAGCGCCACGCCGATTGTGTCGAGATTCGGCAGGTTCAGGAAGGAAGACATCCAGATGGGATGCCAGAGGTAAACTGCAGCACCAGCCAGCGCTGAAACGCCCGCCACCAACTGGGTCAGAAACCCTAGCACAAAAGAAGTTCCGATTCCAAGCGCGAGCAGAGACAGCAGCCAGACTCCCAGATTCAAGCCCTGCGGGTCCAGCATGCAGCTTGACGCTTCGATAACAAGCCTCGCGCCAAGCGCGAGCCGCAAGACCAGCAGACCGATGCTGGGCAAGCCGCGCGGAAATATCCTGTACGACCGCTGCAATCTTTCTTCTCCTCACACACTGCGGTGAAAGCACCGCATGCACAAAACATATCTGCTCCCGGGCGCGCGTGAATCGCCCGAACTTCAAATTTTTGAATACTACTAAAGTGGTATTCCGGGATATTCCTAAACGGAGCGACTGGCTGAGAGTTGGCCGGCCTTATAGGTGAATGATGCCCCGCCGGACGGCGATAGTAATTGCTTGCGTCCGATCGCTGGCGCCGAGTTTGTCCATGATGTGTTGCATGTGAACCTTGACCGTTCCTTCGGAGATGAACAGCCGGTCAGCGATGTCGCGGTTGCGGTTGCCCTCGGCCACCTGCTGCAGGATCTCGATTTCCCGCGCGGTGAGTGTTTCGTCGCTCATGTGGTTGGCCAGAAGCGTGGCGATCTCAGTCGGGATGGCCTTTTTTCCAGCATGCACCTTGCGGATTGCTTCGAGAACCTCTCGGGGTGGCATGCTTTTGAGTATGTAGCCCTTTGCTCCGCCCTCCAGCGCACGCTCCATTTCCACGTCACCTTCGGAGGACGTAACCATGATGACTCTGGCCTGCGGGGAACCGCTCAAAATCGTAATCATGGCATCGATTCCGCTCATATCAGGCAGCCGCACGTCCATGAGAGCCACGTCAGGCTGAAGCTCCCGAAAGAGTTTGATTGCCTCGTGGCCGGTCGACCCCTGGCCCACGACGCACATGTCAGTTTGAGAGTTGATCAAAGCCGCGAGCCCCTCGCGTACGAGAGGGTGATCGTCGATGCTGAGAACACGAATCTTTGCCGGTTCGTTCACTTCTGCTGTCCCTCACTTCATTTCTGGAGCTTACTTCCCCCGCTTCTGGGGATACAACCGGGGCAGCCAGGTCCAGAACCGGCTTGCGGAGCCGTCCTGAAATGCCAGTGCGCCGGGCACCGAGAGTTCAATTTCTGTTCCCGCATCGACGCCGCTCAATACGTTCAGTCTTCCGCCAATCTTTTCGGCCCGCTCCCGCATGCCAGGGAGACCCCAGTGTCCCTCCCGGCCGGTCCGCAGCAGTTGGGAATCGATTCCGCAACCATTGTCTCGCACCATGACACGAAAGCTGCGTGACGCATAACCTACCTCAACTTCAATCTTTGAGGCCTGAGCATGGCGGAATGCGTTAATGACTGCCTCGCGGGCGATGAGGTAAGCCTCATCTCGGACCAGCGGCCGCAGCACGCGAGGCTGGCCGTCGGTGGCCACGACAAAGTCAATGTTCTCCGGCAAAGCAAATTCCTTGGGAAGCAGCGAAAGAGCGTGTTCCAGTCCCTCGGAGCTGGACTGCCTGGAACGAAGGGAACGCAGGGCATTGCGCCCTTCCTGGCTCACTTGCCGGAGGAGAACCAGACCGCGTTCCACTGCAGGCTTCGCTGGCGAGTCCTCCTGAAGCCCACTATTCGCCAGATCAAAGTGAATGGAAGCGCTGTAGATTCCCTGCAGAAGCGTGTCGTGCAGGTTTCTTGCGATTCGTTCCCGCACCTCGAGCCGCTCCTCAAAGCGAGCTTGCATGGCCGCCGCCAGGCGGCGCAGGCGAAGGATATAAAAGAGGCCGAGCGTTCCCGCCACAGCCACAATACAGAGGATTCGAAACAACGCTGTTTGATAAAACGCGGGAAGGACGACAAAGCCAGCCTCCGCGCCGGCCTCATTCCAAACCCCGTCATTGTTGCTGGCAATCACGTGAAAGCGGTAGTTCCCCGGCAGCAGGTCGGTGTAAAAAGCCTGGCGACGATTCTGCGGATCCTGCCAGTCCGAGTCGTGTCCCTCAAGCTTGTACCGAAAACGCACTTTCTGGGGAGCGACAAAGCTGAGTGCCGTGTAATCGATTTCAATATCTCGCGTATGTGGCGGAAGTCGAAGGTTCTCGCGCGGGATGTACTTCCTCCGGTCAGCGACGATTTGCTCCACCTGAACCGGCGGTGAAACTTTGTTTGTATCCAGATGTTCGGGATCGACTACCTGCAGGATATTTTCGTTGGCGAACCATAACTTCCCATCCGGCGCCTTGGAACCCTCGGGACGGAAATTGGTAAGTCCCGGCTGCGCTCCGTCGTAGACGTCCAGAGCCCTCAGTTTCAACTGGGCGTCCGGCTGTTGCCACCAACGATGTATCTCCGACGGAGCGATCACTATGAATCCGCATTGTGTATCGAGCCAGAGCGAGCCGTTGTTGTCCTGGAGAACGGTGTAAACATCATCGCAGCCGAGCCCGTTGTGGGAATCGAGTATTTGCTCCTTTCCTTCCCGCCACAGAAAGGCGCCATCCTGCGTCGCTCCCCAGACGGAATCGTCGGGCTCAACCAACAGGTTGCGAATCGCATGATCCGGAGGACGATGCGTGGGAAGAGATTCCAAATGGCCATCGCGGAAGAGCGCCAGAAATCCGCTCGACAGTCCCAACCAGATGCCGTCGCTCACGTCGGGAGCCATCGACACCACGCGCGGAACTTGGGGCGGGACCAGTTCGTCTGCGACTTTAAGGTCTCGTATCCGAAAGAGAGCCGGCTGCGTAACAGATGCCCAAATATTGTGGTCGATATCTTCAATGATCGCGGTAACGATGCCGAGCGATTTGCCGTCGGGCTTGTTTATGGAATGAAATTGGCCGTGGTCGTAAACTGCCAAACCATTGTCGATGCCGACCCACAAGCGGCCCTGATGATCTTCGAGCAAAGAAGTAATCAACCGGCCCGGCAGTCCATTGCGCTTGGCAATGGACGAGAGCCTGCCCTGGCGGAGAAAGTCCAGAGCTTCGAGGTTTCCGATCCAGACGGTGCCGTCATGAGCGGCGAACACGGAGTCCGCATCCTCGGAAGTCAGGCCCTCACGAATGGAGAAACTGACCACGGGAGTGTCGTGAAAACGATCAATGCCCCGGGAGGTCGCGACCCAGATGTTACCCTCGCGGTCTTCGAAGAAACCTTGGACCGAGTCGCTTGATAACCCGTCGGCACCGCCGAAGTGCTCGGACTTGCCCGCGTGTACGTGGTAAACGCCGCTGTTCGCAGTGCCAATCCAGAGTCCCCCGTTGTGGTCCCGCAACAGCGCTGTGACGCCCAATTGCGCTCCGTTCAGTTGCGGCAGCGAGTAATCTTTCCACTCGCCCTGAGTGAGTTGTTGAAGCCCGAGGCCTCTTCCCGTTCGCTCCACTCCAGCCAGGATCGAGCCGTCGGCCCCACTCGTGATCGCGGTAATACCGCGAAGCAGGTCGTTGCCCCGAAGAGCTTTCGGGGTAAATGTCTTCACTTCGCCCGATGCCCAACGGCCGACGCCAAGAGAACTGCCGAACCAGAGATTCCCCTGCGGATCGCCGAAAAGCGGCTGAGCGAAGGCGAACGGTATTCCTTCAGAAGCACCGTGGCAGTGGAGCGTGTCTTCAGCAACTTCGCAAAGCGGGCCAGCATGGTCGTGCAGCTGGCTCCGACTGACCCAGACTCTTCCCTGAGGTCCTTCGACGAGAGACTCGATGAATGCAGATCCCCCTTGAATGACAGTTAACTTAAGATGGCTCCATTTTACGAGGCCACGCGAGGTTCCAATCCAAAGACTCCCGTCCCGCGTCCCGAGCAGGGAATGTATCCGAGCGCTTGGCAGATGTTGACCGTTGGGGGCGCTCCACGGAACAAATCGCACCCCGTCAAAGCGCACAAGCCCAGCTTCGGTTCCGATCCACAAGTAGCCGTCGGCGGTTTGGGCGATGGCTTGTGGAGTTCCGTTGAAGAACCCGTCGGAAACCCGCCAGGCGGTATGGGCATATTGGGAGATCTGCCGGCTGGGGTCGAGTGCGGAAGATGAAATCGTAAAGAAAGCAAGAGAAATCCAGGTGAGCAAGGCTGGCAAACAAAGCCGCCTCGTCGAAAAACAAAAAGCGACATAAGGCATTTTGGAGCGGCGCGACTTCAAACCCGTTTTCTCCGCGGGAACACGTTACTCAAGCTCACGCTCAATCGAATCGGCGGTTAAGTGCACGTAAGAGTCTTGATTATAAGCGCCTCCAAACTACTCACCATCGCAATGCCAGCTCTCGCTGAACCGAACTTCCTGCCGCGCTCACCTCGGCTGACACCGAAACGGTTATCACGAAATCTCGTGAGCTTCTCAGCGTCCAGGACTTTCATTTTCCGCAAGCCCATTGTTCTCAACGAATTTGTTTTGGCGCGTGAGGTGCAGTCTCTGAGAGCGAGAGATCAGTTACTCAGCTCGGAAACGAGGAATCAGTCGAGGTATGCGGGCAGAGGAAGCAGGGCCACCCCGAGTGGGTCAACCGCTAACCCTCTGCCAACCCTTTGCGATGTTCACTCGCTCGTCATCATCGAGGGCGCGGCGCGCATTTCCCCCGATCGAACAGCCCGGCAAAGTCGCGGGCCTTCTGCTTGATTGCATAGCACAAAAGCTAGAGGAGAAAACTCAGTGCGAAGGTTGTTTACTCATAGGAAGGACAAAATGAAAAATAATTGTTCCTCGCTCTCATCATTCTTGCTGTAATCTCGGCAGCCGCGCAACAGGAGACCATGCCGAAGCGCTCCGCGAATACCGAAGCTGCGGCTGCCGTGGCCCAGCACTATGCTGTCCGCGTCGACGGATTGCTTCGTGATGTCCACGCCAGGCTGCAGAAAATTTCTGAAGGCTTGGAAACTGGAAGGGTGACGCCCCAACAAGCACAGAAGTTGAAGCTTGCGGCCACGCGAGACATGATCTCTCGCCTGGACGCAATTGCGGCTGTTTACGATGCGCGGCTTCAGGCAGCCAATCATGTTGAGGAAACCGGATCGGCTTCGAGCGACGCTTGTGATGCGGCCAAAGCCACGCACACTAGCGCAAACACCACGGTCAGCGTGGAGGAACTCATGCGCGAGGCGGGCGTCGCGGTTGTCGCGCCGCGAGGTGATCAGGTTACCCGCTGAGTTGTCAAGCCCCGTTGAGAAGGCGTGTGCGCATCTGTTGCCCTCGCGACTCCTGGCTGAACCGCTCGTCTCGCGAACTCTCGTGAATTCCCGAGTCGCAATCTCTTTGTGAATTCTCCTAAGTCAATTTTGTTCAACAGCTTAGCTTTGGCCCGCAGTTTGCCATTAGCAATGGTGACCGGTGACGCCAATCCAGAGGAGCTCAAAAATGCCCAAGACCTTAAGTAATACGTGGACGGTGCCAGCGGCTAGCCGTGCGCTTTTCATCTTTACTTTCCTGACTGCCGCATGTTGCGCGCAGACGGCGACGAATTCTAGCTGGGCCGTACTGGACGCGGGTCTGGGACAGAAGAGCATCAGCCAGAGGCTTGGGGCGATCAGGGTTCTCGGCCTCATCCCCGACGATCCTCATGCCGTTGAGCTCGCCCAGGCGGCTCTGAAAGACAAGAACAGCTCGGTCCGTACAGCGGCTGCGACCTCGCTGGGCCAGATGCACGCAACCGGGGCGAATGCCAGCTTGAAAGAAGTTCTCAACGACAAGAACCTGTCAGTTGTGATGGCGGCCGCCCACGCGCTCCGTTTGCTGAATGACCCGGTCTGCTACGACGTCTACTACGAGGTTTACACCGGTGAACGCAAAAACAATTCAGGAATGATCGCGCAAGAGATGCAGATCATCCACAACCCGAAGCAGCTGGCGCAAATGGGATTCAACGAAGGAATCGGTTACGCCCCGTTCGCCGGCATTCCCTGGGAAGCCCTGCAGACGATTATGAAAGATCGCAAGAGCGGTACGGTTGCCAAGGCTACTTTGATCGCTGCTCTCGCAACCGATCCAGAGGAACGTACGGGCAAGTTACTGGTAACCACCAGCCAGAACAAGAACTGGGTGCTTCGCGTCGCCGCGTTGGAAGCCATCGCGAAACGCGGCGATTCCGCTCTCCTGCAGGGAATCGAACCCAGGCTTTCCGACTCCCGGCGTGAAGTGAGATTTGCAGCGGCCGCCACGGTCATTCACCTGGATGACGTTGCCAAGGCCCAGCCGGCAACCGGCACCAAAATTGCCCAGGCAATGCTGAGGGTAAGCTCGGCAGAAACACAGCCCACAACCGCAGCGACAGAAGACACCAAGTGAGCCGTGACAGAAAGGCATGAAAATGTTCACCCTGATTCGACAACTCGTCCGCCCGTATCGCGGAACGCTCTTCATCATTCTGATCGCCATGATCGTTGAGACCACGATGAGCTTGGCGGCTCCCTGGCCGCTGAAGGTCATTATCGACAACGTCGCCGGTGGTCGTCGGCTGCCCTTGTGGCTGCGGGATGTGCTGGGGGCTGCGCTCGGCAATGAGAGCAAGATGCACATCGCACTGCTGGCAGGGATCGCGGTAGTTCTCGTTGCTGCTATCGGTGCCATCGCCGGTTATATCGACAGCTACTTCACGGAAAGCGCTGGCCAGTACGTTGCCCATGATCTCCGGGTGCGGACGTTTCATCATCTTCAGCGGCTGTCGCTCGGTTATTACGATACGCATCAGATTGGCAACCTGCTGAGCACCATTACCACCAACGTCCAGACGATCCAGAATTTCGCGTCGTCCTCGATGCTTGGCATCCTGGTCGACACGCTGACGCTGGTGAGCATGCTGGCGCTCATGTTCTGGTTGAATTGGCGGTTCACTCTCGTTGTTCTGGGAGTTACGCCGCTTCTGCTCTTCTTCGTGTTCCGCTTCAAGAAGGCCATCAAAAGAGCGACGCACGCGGTCCGCAACGAGCAGGCCAACATTGTCACCGTGGTTCAGCAGGCGCTGGAGTCGATGCCGGTGATCAAGGCGTTCGATGGTCAAAAAATCGAGGAGGATCAACTGATCAATGTAAGCAGCGCCACTGTAACCGCGGCGCTGGCGGCGCGGCGCATCAAGTCTCTGCTTGCGCCGATGGTATCGGCCACGGTGGCACTCTGCACAGCCGTTGTCATGTGGCAGGGGTCGTATCTGATTCTTGCGGGAGGCATGACCATTGGCGCCCTCACTGTCTATCTCTCCTATCTCACAAAGTTTTTCAAGCCGGTGAAGGATCTGGCTACGACGACCAACGCCATCGCTCAGGCGGCTGTTGGAGTGGAACGCATCCGCATGGTTCTTGAGGCTGATGCCATCATCCCCGAGTGCGAAGATGCCCTCGAACCGCGGAACATCAAGGGCGAAATCATCTTCCAGAACGTGGCCTTCGCCTATCCCGACAATCCTCCGGTGCTGAAAGATGTCAGCTTCTTCGTCAAGCCGGGACAGCGAGTGGGGATCGTGGGGCCGACCGGCGGCGGAAAGTCTACGATCGTCAGCTTGATTCCGCGTTTCTACGACGTCATTGCGGGGAAGGTGAGCATCGACGGGCATGACGTGCGCGAGTACAAACTTCATCCCCTACGTGATCACATCGGCTATGTCCTGCAGGATACGGTGCTGTTTCACGGGACCGTTCTCGAGAACATCGCGTTCGGCCTGCCGAGCGCCACTCACACGGAGATCGTCGAAGCCGCTCGCTTAGCAGCCCGGGGTGTAAGTCCGGATGCGTAAGCAAAAGAGCTTGAAGGATCCACAGGTAGGATTCGTAGAATGCGCGTATGGCGATGGGGACGCGCAAGCAGCGGGAAAAGCAAGAAGACATTTGGATTGCTCATAGGGAGCTGCCTTCGGCGCCAGGACATCCGTTCTATCAGCGGCTCAATGAACTGCTGGAGGCGGAGAAGTTCGATGAGTTTGTGGAGGGACGGTGTGCGAAGTTCTATGCGGCTAAGTATGGCCGGCCGTCGCTGACCCCGGGGATCTACTTCCGGTCGCTGCTGCTGGGCTACTTTGAGGGCATCGACAGTGAACGCGGGATTGCCTGGCAATTGGCGGATTCGCTGGGGTTGCGGCGCTTTGTGGGGATTGGTTTGGATGAGGACACGCCGGATCACACGACGATTTCGCGCACCCGCCGTTTGATCGACGTGGAAACGCATCGCGAAGTGTTCGGCTGGGTGCTGGGTGTGCTGGCCGATCGCGGGTTGGTGAAGGGGAAGCGGATCGCGATCGATGCAACGACGTTGGAGGCGAACGCGGCGATGCGCTCGATTGTGCGCCGCGACACGGGGGAAAGCTATGAGGAGTTTCTGCGTGGTCTGGCGAAGGCTTCGGGCATAGAGACGCCGAGCCGGGAAGACTTGGCACGGTTGGACCGCAAGCGGAAGAAGCGGATGTCGAATAAGGAGTGGGAGAGCCCGGCGGACGGGGATGCGCGGATTACGAAGATGAAGGACGGGCGCACGCACTTGGCGCACAAGGCCGAGCACGCGGTCGATCTGGATACGGGTGCGGTGGTGGCGGTGACGCTGCATGGAGCCGACCTGGGCGACACCGTGACGCTGGACGCGACGCTGAGCGAGGCGGGGATCGCGGTGGCGGAGTTAGTGAAACGCGAAGCAGCGGAGCAGAGACCCGAGGATACGCCCAAGGTCAACGTCGAGGGAATCGAAGAGGCGGTAGCGGACAAGGGTTACCACAGCGGCGCGGTCTTGGAGCGGGTGAAGAGTTACGAAGTGCGTACCTACATTCCGGAAAAGAAACAAGCGGGGCAGCGCCACTGGGAGGGCAAAACCGAGGAGCAACAGGCGGTGTACCAGAATCGACGGCGCGTGCGCGGCGGCTACGGCAAGAGCTTACTGCGGCGGCGAGGCGAACTGGTGGAACGCAGCTTTGCGCACTGCTACGAGACGGGCGGCATGAGGCGCACACATCTACGCGGACACGAGAATATTCTGAAGCGGCAACTGGTCCATGTGGGGGCCTTCAACTTGAGCCTGATCTTGCGCAAAGTGCTGGGTGCGGGCACGCCGCGGCAGTGGAAAGACCTCGAGGGGACGCCTTTTTTGCTGTTTATTTACTACTTACTCGTCGGGAAAATCGAAATCGGCTCTCCGGAAGCCGAATCTCAATATCTTGTACGAAATCGGTCATCGAATCACGAAGCTCGACTCGCAGCTCGGCGCGGCTGGTCGTGCCGAAAATTAGTTACTTACACCCCGGGCTGTTAGCCAATGCTCACGAATTCATCGCCCGCATGCCGCACGGCTACGACACGATGGTGGGCGAGCGCGGCCTGACTCTCTCCGGGGGCCAGCGGCAGCGCATCGGCATCGCCCGCGTGATTGTGCGGAACAACCCCATCCTTCTTCTTGATGAGCCCACCGCTGCTCTCGATGCCGAATCGGAGAGGGTGGTGATGGACGCGCTAGAGCGGCTCATGAAGGGACGCACGGTTCTTACCATCGCGCACCGCCTGGCGACGATTCGCGATGCTGATCAGATTGTCGTGATTGCAGCAGGCGTGGTCGCTGAAAACGGCACGCACCAACAGTTAGTCGCCCGGAACGGCATTTACGCGGCGTTGTACCGCACGCAGTTCGAGAACGAAACGGACAAAATCGACTCGCGGTTGCGCCTTGTTCCGCAGGCAACGCTTGCATAAAAAGGAGAAAACACAATGTCGCGATATCTGATTGCTTTCCCCGATGATTCGGTACGCCCCATTCTCGACGCGCTCGACCGTGCCGCAGCTTCTCTGCGAATCAAGATGTTCGTCTTTTCCGACTCGCGCATTCTGGGGTCGGTGATCAAAGCACATCACCGCGGCGTGCAGGTGCGCATCATGCTGAATCCGACGCGGCGCAACGGCCAGACGGAGAACCAGCAAACGCGCAAGCTGCTCGAAAACGCCGGTATCGAAGTCATCGACAGCACGCCGGATTTTGAAGTGACCCACGAAAAATCCATGGTGGTCGATGAGAAATCGGCCTGGATCATGTCGCTCAACTGGGAAACGGAGAATCTGGCCGGAACCCGCGACTACGCCGTCGTGACTTCACATGCGCACGAGGTGCGGGAGATCGTCGAGTGTTTCGAGGCGGACTGGGCACGGAAACCGTTCCATCCCGGCGACCACTCGCACATGATCTGGTGTGTAGGAAATGCGCGGCAACGGCTCTCGCAATTTATCGACGAAGCTAAGCACTCGCTCTGGGTGCAGAACGAGCGCTATCAGGATCCGCTGATTATTGAGCACCTCGTGCGCGCCAGCCGCCGCGGGGTCAAGGTGCACATAATGGCGCGCCCACCACATACGCTAAAGGAAGAAAAGCTTATCGAAGGAGTCGCCGGCCTGCGCATCCTCGACGATGTCGGGGTAAAGGTCCACAAAGTGCACGGTCTGAAACTTCACGCCAAGTTAATGTATGCGGACGGGGCCCGCGCCATCGTCGGCTCGATCAACTTAGCCCCCGGCAGCTTCAACAGCCGGCGCGAGCTGGCCATCGAAGTCCGTGACCAGGATGTTGTCGACCGCATTCACAAGCTGGTCCATCACGACTGGAAGAACTCACGCCCGATGGATTTGTCCGACGGAGGATTGATCGCGGACCTGGGAGAAGAGCGCGCCGGCGAAATCGTGTGCTCGGCTTAGCTTCCCACGCTTCTTCCGTTTTATGCTCTCAAATCGCTCTCAGCTCTGATCGCAGCTATTCCGTCGCGGCGACCCAACCACTTCTAACTCCCAAACACCCAGCTTCGTTGCGCATTCCCGATCCCGAATTCCGTTTCGCGAGATCTCGTGACGTCCCGAACGGTCGCGGCGGCAAGATACCAATAAGTTGTTGTGTTTTCATCACATAAGATTGGCCGCCAGGATGCATTGAGTCTGACCGAGGCGCGCGGGAGAACGATGTTCACCGGTTGTCGCCAACGATCGATGTACTGGAGACTTCAATGCTGAAACCAAACGCTGTACTCTCTCGCATTCTGTCGTTGCTGCTGCTTCCACCGTCAGCAGCAGCTTTCTGCTCCGCGCAGCTCATGAGAGGTTCGGTTGCGCCTGTGGCCGCCGTAGCGGCGATAGAGGACGGAGATAACACCAATCATTCCGACCGCTCCGCGCACCGCGATAAGAGCGTCGACGACTCAATTACAATCCGTACACCCCGCGAGGGCCAAGTCATAACAACCAGTCCGCTTAAGGTAAGGCTGACGTTGGGTCGCAAACTTGATCGCAAGACACTCCGAGTGGTTTTCAATGGCAAAGATGTCACTTCCCGCTTCACGACTCCCCACGAGGATGACGACGATGGAAAAGCATCGGCAACACTAACGTCGTCCGATGGGCTACGAAAGGGCGAGAACAGATTACGGGTCCACGCCCACAGCGCGGATGGCCACGTAATGGAACGGGTGCGGTTCTACTATTCCGCTGGCCTGCAGGCTGGGCAGGACCGGCCATCGTGGCTGCCTCCCAGTATCGGACTCTCGCTCAATCCGGGAGGCGCGCAGCCTTGGGTCACGCTGACGACGGGCTGGCCGGCCGATATGCAGGACAGCATCGATCCAACCAAGTATCAGGTACCTTACCGGGACGCAACGTTCCCGATAGCCAGCGACACACCGTGCACCGGGCGCTATCAAGTGCTGGTCCTGAATCGTGCGACACCGGCCCAGGAGGACGGCTACCTGTGCGCCACGAGTGCAGCCGATCTCAAGACCAAGCTTACTGCTTTGCCGAAAAGCACAGAGCTCGTACTGGTAGGAACCACGCTGAATAACAATGCCGATGCCGGGCTCGATACGACGGCCATTGGTGGCACTGACTACTCAGCCTATCCGGCAAAGTTTCAACCGCAGGGGTATGCGGCGATTGGAGTACCAGGTGCCGCGGTCGGCAGCGCCTACGAAAGCTACTACGTGCCCGCTGATCTCGGCACAGCTTATTGGAGGCCGCCTTTCGCCGACGGTATTCTGGCCCAGGATGGAGCGAACTATAACTTCCACGCCGGGCATGACATTCAATTCGAGGTCTACCCCAACAATCCCAACACGGACAACAGCAACGTATATGTCGCCGACGGCAGCGTCGTGCATGGCTGGGGTCCACCCGCGGGGTCTGCGAACGGCTTCTGGCTTCTCGTCTTGGATCGCGTAACCCTCCTGCCGATCGACGCCAGCACTGCAAGCGGCAGCCCGTGTCAACCTTCAGGATTCGCGCAAAATTGCGGGCAGTTCTTTCCGACGGGCAATACAGACTTGAATATCGCTTTACAGGCGATGAACGATCTGGTAGTGGCATTCAATCAAGGCACTTCCCGCCAATTAATGGTCTTGACGACATATGGCCAGCCATTCCAGAGTGGTGCCGACCCTGCGAGCTTGGAGTTTTGGCTTTCATGGGCTGGGGGTGCAGGTCGCATCCTTTCCTCGCTCACAACCCCCACCTCAAGCTATACATTGATCACTCCCGGTCCCTGGCTGCCCACACCCCCATTTTTCCCGGGCCCCGTCAAATCACCCTTTACGAGGGGAGTTGTGAACTCTTCGACAGCGTTCAGCCAGCAGGGACAGACTGGCATTGTGAGAGGCGTGATGGCTCGCGACAATGACAGCCTTTATTTTCTCTCGGTCGTGTCCCAGGAAGACGGGAAAGGAAACGCCCAGGATGCAACCAACCTGAGCATCGATTACGATTTCTACACGATCAGCACACAGACCCCGATCGATTGGCCGTTGACTGACACTCCGGGCCATCTGGCGGCCTACCACTGGGCAAGTAACGCCTTTCTCAACAGACACAACATCGAATCAGGAGGTTTGAGCGCGGACTTGCGTTACTGGTATCCCGGCTCAGAAGCTACTGTTATAGAGAACAACAACACGGACTTCCAATGTCCCAATACAATCACGAACTCCCCATGCCAATTCCCCGGCGATGACTTTGGCTTTACCGAACAAGACCTCGCAGACGTGAATGCGGAGCTTTATAAGGAAACCACGGCGCTCTTGGATTCGGACCTGTACTTCGGCTCCCAAGGGATCGGAGGCCTTCTCGGCAATGGATCGAGTTCGCTGGCGGATCAGGTCATCGGGGTGACTTACGAAGCGCTGAACAATCAGGTGATGCCCGTGACGACGACGACGAGCGCGAGCATGTCATCCTACGATTGGATGAACTTGCTGGCCGGAGTCACCTCCGTCGCGGCAGCCGCCTTTGGTCCCCTTGACTTGCCCGTTGCGGCGGCAGGGATGGGTGTGCTGAGCGGCACACTTTGGACAGGCTCGGCATTCGCACCTTGGGCTCCCACCGACGCCGCAACTCCTCCGAATTATGAGAGCTCTTACGACGTCACGTTGGGAACTCTTGCGGGTCAGGCAAGCACCTACCAGCAAAATCTCATCAACTCTTATGCCGTCTCACTCGACAACGTCTACAGCGATTGGGGCAAGCTTTCGGCGACAGGGGCGAAAACCTCCGATTCGGATAACGGCTGGTACCTGGCCAATCAAAGCGTCGCTTTACTCATGGAACAGAAGTTTAACGACGCCATGAGGCGGAACATGTATGTGCAGTTGGTGCCCCAGTTCTACCAGTTGGATACGTACGTGCAGCAACCGGTGCCAACGCTCGACAAGATTGGCATGTTCTACGCGAAAGCCGGCGAAAACTGGTGCAACTCTTCTTACTCCACAACTGTGCTCAACAACGACAGCCTATATCGCGTATACCCTTCGGACACGAAAGCCGGGACCACCGACATGTTTGTGCTTGGGGGCCAGATCGCCAATCAGGGGACCAAGGATGTATTTGAATCATTCCCGTCCGATTCGCTGCAGAGCATATTGTGGGGCACGGATCCGGGGGACTTGAACATACCCCAAGGTCTGGTCTACGGAACCTATTGGTTGACATGGAGGACCGGTGGACCGAACCAGGGCACGTACGGCGGCCAAGACGCGCCCTCAGGCGGGTTCAGTCAGTGCTACAACCCGGGTTGCAGGGACTTCACCAACGATCCGTCATGGAGCAGCTGCATCGCCCCTGCAAACTAGCGATTGCCATCCATCACGCAAGTAACTGGCCCTCCGGAGAAACTGCCGGAGGGCCATTCATTTTCGCCTGACAGCCGAGCGCTCGCGTCTCGAACGCCTTGGCGGCAGAGCCCATCCGCAACAATCCCGATCGCGGAATGTCGTGAAGCTTGGTCGAATCGTAGGTGCACGAACTTCGGGAAGACGTTTCGTTGCATTGCAGTTGCGTTGGCATCGCAGTTGCAACCTCCGGTGACAAATTTGCAATCCCTGGCAATGGGGATTGGGAAACTAAATAAGGTGCGGAATAATTCATGTGGAGAGTTAAACGGATAGAAACAGGGAATCAAATTGTCTTAAGCCTCAGCGGCCGGTTGGATCGTGAACAGCTGTCAGAACTGAAAGATGCACTCGCATCACAAGCACCCGTTCACCATCTGATCCTCGATCTGAGGGACGTAAGATTCGTGGATCAGGACGCGGCCAACTTTCTTGCCGACTGCGAGCCCGCCGGAGCCCGCTTGTGGAGTTGTCCCGTCTATATTCGCGTATGTGTCGGTCGCAGCAGCGGCGTGATTTAATTGGAGTCAGATCCGTGTGGCGAACGGGCATCTCTTCCCGTTGTGGCCGGAAGCATCATGTTCCTTTACGAGCCCGATAGCGAATCGCTCCGCCCGCGCAACCGCGACCCGTTCCTCGGACGTGAGATCCAAACGGGCGGCAAGCCTTCGAATATCTGACAAGTGTTGTTCAAGTACGTCCTTCGCGGAACATTGCATTACGATCCTCCGAATGGGTTGGGAATAGCCCAATGCAACGCGAGCGACACACTACGAAATTCTATTTTACCGCGGACCTAGCAAGGAAACGACGCGATGCCTAATAATGATGCCTAATAATAATGACTGGTTCGCGTTGCGGTAAGATCGTCGTGCCGTGCCTTGCCAGGCAATCCGACCCGGTTTTCTGGAGGCCGCGTAGCACTGCGGACAGAGGCGGAAACGGAGTTCGAAAAACGCATGCGCGAGTTGCGTTTGACGAATGAAGCGTGCGCGGCTTCGCATAAGCTACGACGCCGGTGTGAGGAGAACCGGAACCGTTGCTACGTACCGGAGTAATTGCTGAAGTCTGAGGGAATTCCAGTCGATCGTTTATAGCTCGCAACTCGGATCTTGCAATGAAGTGCCTTCCCCCAGTCCAGTACTTTACTGTGGGACCACTGAGTCTGGAGCGCGGCGTTAAACTACGGTACGGGATCGCAGGAGTCATTCGTCAGCCGCCAGTCGAGAGTCGTCTTCTCCGCCGCTGGATCGCCTGCACCGAGCGGCGTGAAGCCTTGCTCAGTTTGCGATCTGCGGGAAGCGTTACAGAGCGTCTCGCCTCTCTTCTTCCCCCACGTCGGGCGAACCGGAGGCCGCCGGTGCGACCGACGACCCATTGACCGGAAGCCAAATGGTGAACGTCGTGCCGTTGCCCACCTCGCTCTCGAACGTCAGAGAACCGCCGTGCTTGTCTACCACAATGCAGCGCGCGATGGCCAGACCCTGACCGCTGCCGCGACCCACCTCCTTGGTCGTGAAGAAGGGGTCAAACACCCGATCCCGAATCGCTTCCGGGATGCCACATCCCGTATCAGCAATGTCGATGCGCACCTTGTCGCCCTCTTTCGCGGTTCGTACCCGAATGCGCCCCTTGTGGCCGCTCTTGGCTACAATCTCCGAGATGGCATGCGCCGCATTGACGAACAAGCTTAGGAAGACTTGGTTCAGGTCGCCGACATGGCATTTCACCAATGGGAGCTCTCCGAGTTCGGTCTCGATGTCTGCGACGTCCTTGTACTCGTTACTGGCAATGGTCAAAGCGACTTGCAACGCTCGATTCAGATCTGCCCAGCCTTTCTTCCCTTGGTCAGGATGGGCAAACTCCTTCAGCGCGCTCACAATGGTGGAGATCCTTGCGATTCCCTCGAGGGCGTCGCTGAACGCCGCGGGAGCCTCCTCCATACAGGCGAGGTCGACAGCCTCCTCGGCTTCCCTTACTGTTTGAGCGAGCGCTTCGTACGCCGAAGCAGCGGTCATTGCCGCGATCGATTGTCGGTACTTGGTTATCAGCTGCTGCGCGGCTTCGAATCTGGCTGCGAGGAATTGAATGTTGTTGCTCACGAACTGGGCTGGGGTGTTAATCTCATGCGCAATCCCCGCGGCCAGTTGGCCAACGGCTTGGAGCTTCTGGGCATGCCTGAGTTCGATCTCTGCCCGCTCCCGTCGTTCAACCTCTTTTTCCATCTCCTGTAACATCGCTCTCAACTGAAGAGTCCGCCTTTGCAGTTGGTTGTTGAGCTGACCCAGCTCGATATTCCTACGCTTGACCTCTTCCTCTAGACTTACCCGGTCCGTGATATTTCGACACACTTCAGCGGCTGCGATAATGTTCCCGGCTTCATCGCGAATCGGAAAACAAGCATTCTCCCAATACGAAGTTCCACCGTGTGCATCGAAGGCCGTGCGCAGTACCAAAGCCGGCTGTCCGGTCTGAAACACCCTGGAGATACCGCACTCCTCACATTTCGCATCTCGCCTTTCGTAAGCTCTGTAGCATCTCATTCCGAGTTGATTGCCGAACGCGGCGAGCATCGCGCGGTTCTGGTAGATAACCGTAAACTCTCTGTCTTGGACGGTGATGCCGTCCGGGAGACTTTCCAGAATCTGTGAAGATTCAATCCCGATTCCACGCACAGTGGAGATATCGACCTTGTCACGCGACTCTGACACGGTCGACCTCCTGGCAAAGAGGGAAAGCCGGGGCACGATTGGCACCCCGATCAGCGAGTTGCGCTGCTCCTGCGTTCATGAACTCGCTGCGGCCAACGACTTGGATTTCTGCGATGGAGGGGCGGCAGATTGCCGACCACAGCGAGGTCCGTAGCGCGCCACGGTGAGGGGTGCTGATTTCCCTAGAAGAACGCCACGGTAGCTCTACCTCGACTGTGCCAATCGGTGACTGTCCCATCGACGCACCTCAACGTTCACCATCGACTATGCAGACTAGAACTTTAGGACACTCGCCCCGGGTCAGTACATTTTCAGTTCGTGCGCAATCTCCGGTATCGTTGCGTATTCTTCGTCTCTTGCGATAACAAATTGTCGGGCACGGAGGATCTTCATGACGGAATTGTCTTTATCTTCCCTTAGGGCGAGAAGAGCGTGAACGAATTTTTCACGCTCGGCTTCGGGGACCTCCTTGCGGGCTACGCACACGCTGTCGGGAAAGGGTTTCGAGGTATAGAAAACGCGAATCTTCTTGCGGTCAAGTCTTCCGCTACTGATCAGGAAGTTGAAGATCGTTTCGTCGACAACTCCAGCAGCTTCCACCAGAGCTGCGGTTGCAGGATGGCTGCCGCTATAGCGAAACTTGAGGTCGGTTTCGGGATCGATTCCCGCCCGCTTGAGGTCGCGATAGGGTATCAGATGACCGCTGGTCGAGTTGATATCGCCAAATGCGAACCGCTTCCCCTTTAGGTCCCCGAGGGAGCGGATAGGCGATCCGGCGCCAGTGATGAAGATCGAGTGAAATTGCATGTCAGACGTGCTCTGGACGAGTGGGATCACTCCGTACTTGGCATGAGTTCGGACATACATCAGCGCGCCCAGACACGCGAAGTCATACGATCCATCCGCCAAGTGGGCAACTGTCTCACTGTATAGATCGGGAACGGCAAGATTCACCGGTCGTCCCTATCCAGAGGTTTCTGGGAAGTCATCATCCACCTTGCTGAGCCATCAATTCTTGGGCTGTTCCGAGTCCCCTAAAGTCCTTACCGCTTGCTACCGATATACCCAAAAGCCTGGCGCGACGAAGACGCAGCACACTTCGCTCAACGCAGAACGGACATCACGGCCATGAACAGTATGCGTGCCCTCATAGTGGACGATTCCTCGGTCATGCGAAAGATAGTGGAGCGCTCGCTGCGCCAGGCGGGCATCGAATTGGCACAGGTATTGGAGGCTGGCAACGGAGCCGAGGCGCTGGGCGTCCTCAAGGAGAACCGAGTCGATCTGATTCTTTGTGACATCAACATGCCTGTGATGGACGGGTTGGAGTTTGTCAAGCAACTCTCAACGGTTGAAAACGCGAAGGGCGTGCCCGTCGTCATGATCACGACCGAAGGCAGTGAGTCTCATGTAGTGCAGGCCCTGTCCTGCGGAGCGCGTGGCTACATTCGCAAGCCCTTCACTCCAGAGCAGGTCAAGGAGCACGTCGTTCCCATTTTGGGAGGGAAGTCATGAAGCCGCTCAACGAATTACTGGCCTCTAGCTCTTGCCACGAAAAGTGGTCTCCCCTGCTGGAAGTGGCAGCTCGGGAAGTTTTTGAACTTATGCTGGGGTGCCAACTCACCGCATCGACGTTGACGGAGGAGGCAACCCTGGAGATTACTTCCATGGTTGGACTCGCAGGGCAAATGTGCGGCGTGCTAAGTCTCCGTTGTGATGGGAAGTCGGCCGCGCTCATGGCTTCCAAGATGCTGGGCTTAGAGCCGGACAAGGTCGGCCCGGAGATGTCCGATGCGCTGGGCGAAGTCTGCAACATGATCGCGGGCAATTTCAAGAACAAGATCTCTGGCATGGGAGACGGCTGCATGCTTTCTGTGCCCACGGTGATCATTGGCACGGACTATAACCTATACTCCCAGACGGACTCCCCTGGCGTTGAGGTCAGGTTGCTGTTCGAAAGCAGGCCCATCGGCATTTCCCTCCAGGTCCGTAGCTGATCTTCAGCTTGAACATACGGTGCGGCGTGTTTGGGAAGGTGGGTGCCGACGTTCTGTCTCTCCCGTGCTCGATGTGGATCGAGTTTTGCCAAGTTGGGGAGAAACGCCTTCCGGCATCGATCTGGGTTCAGGCCGCACCTGACACCGAAAATTGGCGGTGCCAATTCAGGAATGCCCCCGGCTTTTTCCACAGATGTTTGTGACATCTGTCACAGACTGCTGTAATGGTCAGATTTCATGATTGACCGCGTCCCATCGTCAACCTTGGACGATGACGTTATTGGTCCAGACGTTGGGGTTGCAGAGGGCCGTTTCTAAGCCGACAAGATCAAAGAGATCGAAATCATAAGGAAAGGAAGGATATTCATTTCATGAAAGCTGCGTCCAAAGCAATTCCCATCGATGCCGCCGACCATCAATCGGATACAAACGGCGGAATGGAAGAAACAGTACGCGCTCGTGCCTATCAGCTTTACGAGGCGCGCGGCCGAGCCGACGGTCATGACCTGGAGGATTGGCTGCGAGCCAAAGCCGAGGCTGAAGGTGCTAATACCAACGCCAAATCTGCTTCCGCGTAGAAATTCCCGACGAGACTTGGCCAAACGGCGTCCTTGATCTTTCCCCGCATGGGTCCGAAATCGACAAATCAAAAGCCACGGCGGCTGATGTTCCGGCTTCGGACCCGAACACCCATCTTCAGAGATCATGCGACAATCGAACCCGCGCTGAGAGATCTCGCCGACAGATAGCCCTCACTGCTGACGAAATTCAGGCTCGTCGGCACACGCACAATCCGAGTGGATCTGCGCCTTGTTGCGGCCACGAACCGAGACTTGATCAAGAGTGTGGCGGAAGACAACGCTCTCCAACAGCAGGAATGCGACCTCAATCGAGACCCGCCTGGACTTTCAAGATCACTGCCGTGGCATCATCGTGTGGGCCAGCGCAATCGCAGAACGCACTCATGTTATCGAAGAGGAATGCCGGCAGTTCATCCGTCGATTTGTCTCTGTATTACCCCCAGATTTCTGCTGATTTGCGCGGTATCGAACTCGATCCCGGCCTGTTTGCACAACTCATGAAGACCGTCGGTCGCAAACAGAACGGCATCTCCCGTGCGCCGAATTGAGGGCTGCCGGTCATTCTGTTGCCCGACTCCTATGGTTTGAATACCGCGTCCACCACCGCGACGATCTCTTCCATTGATCCGTCGATGTCCATGGTGAGACGCGCCAGATCCATGTTCGCCAGTGCCGAGTGGTGTTCCACCAACGTGGCCCACGCGGCCTCCCCAGCCAAGTCCACACCCATGGCTTCGTAGTATCCGTATCCCAAATCGCGGAGCCGGCACAACAAATCACTCAGGTGCACTAGCGCCACCAGGGGCTGTGTGGTCGGAGGCGCGACATCGTGGTGAAACTCGACCACTTCAATCACATCCGCAGAAAAGCGCCATTGTTCAGCTAAAATCTTCCCGCTTTGACAGTGGGTAAATCCGAGATGCTCCTCCTCGCTTCGGTGGAGAGCGGCATGCCCCTCGCGGGCTGCCTGGATGCACATTTGAAAATCCTCGGGACACGCGAGTGTGTTGACTAGGATTCCCAGGTCGTGGAGCAGGCCAGCAAGGTAGGCTTTCTCAGGATCTGGATACCCGATCAACATTGCCATCTTCCTGCTGACCAACGCACAGCCCAGGGAGTGGCGCCAAAACGCCACCGCGTCCAGAACCCATTTTTCGGGCGGCACAATGCTGTTCAGGCTACAGCCCAGCAGGATTGCCTCTATTCGCTTGAGACCAAGAGCCATCACCGCGCTACGCACGGTTTCGGTGTTCCGTCGCCCGAACAGAGGAGAATTTGCCATCCGCAGGCAGTGGGCGGCAATCGTTCCGTCGTAAGATACCAGTTCGACGACCTTTTCCATATCCACTTGATCCGCCGGCAGCCGCAGCAGGGCAACAAGCGGCTGGACGATCACCTGGATCGTGGGCACCGCTTCGAGCGCTTCGATTTTTGGCCGAATATTCTCAAGTCTTTGACCGTTCATGGCCTGCCTCCCGTATACCCGACGGGCGTTTTCCAGTACCCGATGGCCCCCGGGAAATGCACCAGATGAAATCTATCGTCCACTTGGTACAGAGATTCTGCGTGGCCCAGGAACAAGTAGCCGCCGGGCAGCAGATTGGAGAAGAAGTGCTGCATGACCTTGCGTTTCGAGCTCAGATCAAAGTAGATGAGCACGTTGCAGCAGAAGATCAGGTCGATGCCTTTCAGAAATGTCATCTTGCTGTCGTCATTAAGATTTACTCGGTCAAACCGAATCAGCGACTTGAGTTGGTCCGTTACTTGCAGTTGCTTGTCATCGTAAGGTTTGAAGTACTTCTTTCTTAAAAGCTCGGTTGTACTCCGCAGAGCGTATTCTCCGTAGATCCCCGACTTGGCCGCCGCCAGAGACCTGTCGTTCAGGTCGGTAGCCAGGATGTCGAAGGTCCAGCCCGCCAACAGCCTCGCGCTTTCTTCCAACAAAAACATGGCCAGCGTATATGGCTCTTCCCCCGTCGAACAACCGGCGCTCCACAAGCGGAGCCGCTTGAAGCCCATGGCGCTCTTGACCTGTATCAACTGGGGAAGAATCACGTTGCGCAATGCCTCCAACTGGGGCGGGCTGCGAAACATGTAGGTTTCCCCGATGGTGATCTCGTTCAGAAGCAGGCGCAGTTCCGCCTCCCGGTTTCCGCGGACGGTGAGGTACTCCAGATATTCGGCGGGGGACTTCACATTCACGGCGCTCATGCGTCGTGCGCAACGAGAGGCCAGCAGGTACAGTTTTTCTTCTGGCTGGTAGATCCCCGAGACTTGGGTAGATAACATCGCGGATCTTCAGATACGCGGGATCTCGCAAATCCTCCGACTGCATCACCGACTTTGCTGTGCCCATTTCCACAATGCCATCCCACGCCCTGTGGGACTACGTCCCATTTGCGTCACCGTGTCACTGCCGCAGGCACGCCATTAGGCCGCGCCCGGCTGGAAGTGACCCGACGGACAATCTCTTGGCTGATCTCCGGCAGCGGGCAGATTTTGTCCGCTGCTCCCGCGCTTACCACCGCGCCCGGCATTCCCCATACCACCGAAGAAGCTTCATCCTGCACTAGCATCTCGCCGCCCTCTTCCCGAATGCGCAGGGCTCCGCGGGCGCCGTCCGAACCCATTCCGGTCATCACTACGCCCAGCACCCTCGGACCATAGACGTGCGCCACAGAGCGAAACAGCACATCCACTGCCGGACGACAGGAGTTCTCCGGGGGATCCTGATTGAGATTTAGCACCACTCCTGTTCCCCTCCTCGCCACCGTCATGTGATGGTCGCCCGGTGCGATCCAAGCGTGCCCTGGTTCGAGCGCCTTACCGTCCTGTCCCTCGTGCACCAAAAGTGCAGAGCGGGAAGCTAGCCGTTCCGCCAGGAGCTTCGTAAACAATGGAGGCATGTGTTGTACGACCACCACCGGAACGGGGAAGCCCCTGGGAAGTTGCGGAATCACTTCCGCCAGGGCGTTGGGACCTCCAGTGGAGATCCCGATGGCCACGATGTCTATTCGCTGGCCTGCCAAACTACGCTTTGCGAGGCGAACCGCTGGTGAGGGCAACGGGTTTACGCGCCGTGGAGCCAGACAGAGAATCTTCGCCACGAGTTCTTGGCGAATCTGGTCTTTTGCCGCCGACAGGCTGCCCGTGTTACTCGGTTTCGTCACGTAATCGGACGCACCCAAAGACAGCGCCTCCAGCGTGACGGCTGCACCCCGCTCGGTCAACGTGCTGAACATGATCACGGGCAACTTCGGGTAGAGCCGGCGGATCTCTACGAGGGTCTCCAGCCCGTTTAGGCCAGGCATTTCAATATCGAGGGTGATTACGTCCGGATTCAGCTGCGGAATCTTGGCGAGGGCAATGCTACCGCTGGCTGCCGTGCCGGCCACTTCAATTGTCGATTCCGACTCCAGCGCTTCGCATATCACTTTGCGAACTACCACGGAATCATCAACAACAAGCAACCGAATGGGCGGCATAAGGTTTTCACTCTACGAGCGGACGAAGTGCGATGAATCTCTCTTTCCTGTCTGAAGCCTATGGCCAACTCCTTCAATCGCGCACCGCTCGTGCATCCGATGGGCAGCCCGAATCGGGACCCATGCCCTTACTGCGGAATGCAGCTGGAAGAAGCCCGACGATTGCGCTGCCCTAGTTCTTGGCCTCGTAGTTAGTTGACCAGAGGCCTGCCCAACGGCAGGACTTCTCTCCCAAACGTGCTTCTCATAACTTCAGCAAAAGAAACATACAACGCGACAGCTCCGGTCATGAGGCCAAGGATTCCACCTAACCGTTTCCCGCGCGTCCAACCGAAGTCGCCTCCCGCCAGCAGGAAGAAGGTAATCCACAGGAAGAGAAAGGTGGCAAAAATGCCCTTGTTCGCTTTCCAGGTGCAGACCCACATGTAGAACGTGAAGACGCCCCACATGAGCAGCACAGTTCCGACACCCACAGCCGCGGGGGGCTTCATCCAGCCTGCGCCGATGGTCCAAATGAGAAGGGAATACCAGCACCAGAAAGCCCCATACGCGGTAAAGGCCACAGTGCCAAATGTATTTCCGCTGGCATACTCCATGACACCGGTGAGGAGCTGAGCCAGTCCACCGAACGCGAAAGCCAGCGGCACTACAGCCGCCGTCGCCTCCGAAGGCAGAAACCCCGCGTTGATGCTGCTGAGAACAACCGTGGTCACGCCGAACGCCGCCAAGCCCAAAGGCGCGGGGTTGGCTACCTTCGGTAACGTAGCGGGAACTTCAAGTGCTGGTTTGGCCGCAGAAGCCATGCTTTCTCCTTATTGAGTTGATATTGGTTGATCGGCAACGCCAAGCCTTCACCGCCGCAGTTTCCATCTAGGCCACGCGGCAAGAGGCCGGACGAGTGCCTACTTCTTGCTTAGCTTGTGCACCAACTCCCGGAGGTCCGACGACATCTTCGAGAGCGCCTGGGCCGCTTTCGACGACTCGCTGGCGCCACGAGTTGTGCTCTGGGCAGCTTCCGCCACGCCACTGATATTCTTCGCAATCTCCGATGCGCCGCGAGCCGCCTCACTCACATTGCGGGCCATTTCGTTAGTCGTGGCGTTCTGCTCCTCCACGGCGGTTGCAATCGTGTTAGAGATATCATTGACCTGCCGGATAACATCGCTGATTTGACCGATAGCCGCGACCGCGCCCTTAGTATCGCCCTGGATCGCCTCGATCTTGCGGCTGATGTCCTCGGTAGCTTTGGCGGTTTGCTTAGCCAGTTCCTTGACCTCGTTGGCCACCACGGCGAAGCCTTTGCCGGCCTCTCCGGCGCGAGCCGCCTCGATAGTGGCATTCAGCGCTAGCAGATTTGTCTGTTGTGCGATGGAAGTAGTTACCTTCTGATTATCTGGTTGCTTCAGCAAGCCCCAATAGGTTGGGATTCAGATCCCGAGCTCCCCGAATCTGCTCGTACACTGTTGATGTGCGGCCGGTTCCGAGACCAAGTAGTGTCTGAAATGCGGCTGCCGGCGTCTTGCGACGGTTGTGCCGAAAAACGAATTCATCGAGGTAAACTTGCAGTTGGTCCTTGCTCACTCCGTGGTAGGTTCCAATGAGCCACTGCTGGAGGTTCCCGATCGCCCGATCGGCAAGCGGGACGGCGGATTTTGCACCTTTGCGCAACTCCGTTCGTAGAGGTTGGTTTCGAACGACATGTTTGAAGCCAGCCTCTAAAAGACCTGAGAAACTCTTAAGCCCGTCCGTATAGATCGTGGATCCAGGTGCGATGTGCTGGCTAAGAAACGACATTATGGTCGCGGCCTTAAAGTCGGGAATTACGCTCATGCGGACACGCCCTGAAGCTCGCCCACGCTTTTCGACCGCCACCAAGACAAGAGCTGCCCTCCGATGCTTGAGTTGTCGGCTTCCTCGGAGTCCAGCTTGCTCGCCACCAATCCACGTCTCATCCACCTCTACCTCACCGCGCAAAGGTTCCCTCGCGTTGTTCACCATTGCTCGGCGGAGCTTGTGCAGCATCATCCATGCGGTCTCGTAGCAGGTCAGCCCTAATTGACGCTGCAGCAGTAGTGCAGATACGCCACGCTTGTCCGTGGTCATCAGGTACGCCGCCCAGAACCAATGGGTCAGCGGTGTTTTTGTCCGATGAAGGATAGTTCCAGATGTCAGCGAGACCTGATAGCGACACTTGCAGCATTGCTGCCGCAGCTGCTTCACCAACTCATAAGCTTTTTCATACCCGCATCGCGGACAAGTAAATCCATCGGGCCAACGACAAGCTGCGAGATATCGTTGGCAGGCTTCCTCCGTGGCAAAGTCGGACTGGAATTGGCGGAGCGTCTTCGGAAACGGCGGTCGTGGCACGCGTTAACACTACCTATTGGGGCTTGCTGAAGCAACCAGATAATCAGAAGTTACCTTGATCACTTGGCCGATTTCGATGCTCGATGTCCCCAACTTGTTTACGATCTGGTTGGTCTCTTCGGCGACCTTAACCGCACTGGTCGCGACCTTGGCCGATTCGTGGGCATTCTTCGCGATCTCCTTAATACTGGTGCTCATCTCTTCGGAACCGGTGGCTACGGTTTGCAAGTTCTTGTTGACCTGCTCGGCCCCAGCGGACACGACGTTGGCTTGGGTTGAGGTTTCTTCGGAATTGGCGCTCATCTGCTGGCTTGTGGCGGTCAACTCTTCCGATGCACTGGCGAGTGACTCGGCGGTTTGGCCGATCGCCTGAACTCCTTCCTGGAGAACCTTCTGCGCTCGCGCCGTCCTTTCCTCTCCCGCGATGCGCTCGATTGCGCCTGAAAGCAACCGTCCGACCCCGCGTACTGCGTCCAGACGATCGCTGGAAGAGTCCATCGTATCGAGCGCGAAGAAGTCCATTACGCCCACGACTTTTCCTTCCGCCATGATCGGAAACGCGAGCCCCGACTTTATGCCCAGTCTGCCTGCTAGTTCCGCCCAAGATGCACCCTGTAGAGTGGCTAACTGTTGCACAAAGAACATGTCGCGGCTCTTCCATGCCTTTCCCAGCATCCCCTCCCCTTCTCGCACATGAAGACCTGTAAGCACGCGGATAAACTCTTGCGGCAAAGAGCCTGATTCGAGCGTACAGCTCATAGCCTCGGTCTTCGGGTCAAGTAACCAGTAGGAACCGTAGGCCCAGTTGAAAGCCGCTCGCACGGCGTCGAGCGCAGCTCGGACTGCTTCGTCCACCGTCGAAACGCCGGCGACTGCCTGCATCACGTCACCGATCGCTTTGGTGTTCGCAAGGGCTTCCGCGACTTTTCGGGTTACTGCATCCAACATCGCATTGACTGCCCTAGCTCTTTCGAGATGACGACCTTGGAATCTGCCTAGCTCGACACGCGCATCAAGTCGGCCCTCGGTCGCAGCACCGGCAACCTCACCAATTCCACGAGCCAGCCCAACGTCGCCCGCCGCCGGAAAGACGAGTTCCACCACGCCAGTCACTCGTCCCGTTTCGTCGAAGAGCGGATTCGCCGTGACCAACACGGGCACCTCTTTGCCCTGAACGATTGGGAATGCCTCTCCCTCGCAGAACTTGCCGGTCTTTACCGCCTCCGACGCGGCACACGTTCCCGCTCGGCAGCCTGGATTGTCGAACAAATCCCAAAATTTGAGCCCTACGCATTCTTCCTTCCGCTTTCCTGCCGCCTGCGCCGCCGACACGTTAAGGTCCAGTATGGTGTGCTCCGTGTCCATGACGGTCACCATCCCCGGGATGGCGTCATAGATTCTGGCCTTATCCACGAGTTTCGACCGGTTGTTTGCTTGGCTTTGTGCTTCGCCGGCGCGGCGCCGATTCCTCGATGTGCTCTCGCTCAGTTTGGTTCCCGTTGCTGCCATTGCTTTGCTCCTTCGTGCGGCTGGGCCGCGGAATTTGGGTGATTTCTCTTTGTGACGAACTCTAAAATGGACTCTGGCCGGTACACGGGGGCCGTCCTGCAAAATTAACGACCTCAGTTCACTTTCCGAACGACACTTTCCTCGCCACTGACCGCCCGCGCCGTGTCGAGAACCAGCAGCAGACGATCTGGCAGCTTGTAAACGCCTCGCACCAGCTCTCGTGCTTGCCGCAGGGTCTCCGGCGCATGCTCGAAGCCTTCTTCCTCGACCTCCAGCACGTCTCCAATCTCATCCACCAGCAAGCTGACAGGCCCATCATCGGTTCGGACTACCACATTCATGGGTAGTTGCGAGTCCAGGCGGTCTTCCATCTCGAAGCGCCGGCGCAGATCTAAAGCCATCACAATCTGTCCCCGCAGGTTAATGAGTCCGCGAATCACCGGGGGGACCAGCGGTACCCGCGTCATCTCTTGATAGCGGATGACTTCCTGCACCTCACTCACCGGTACTCCGAAAAACTGGTCCCTTAGAAAGAATGTGCAAAACTGTTGTGTCGCCACTCTCTGTTTCTCCTATGCGTGCGCCGCTGCTGCTTGGGTTTCGCGGCTCTTAGCCGCCTGCAGCAGTTCGGGCACATCCAAAATGTCGGTGATGCGCTGTTGAATCACGGCCGAGCCCGACACTCCTTTGCGCTTGGTTTCCGGTTGAACAACAAAAGACTCGTCGGCAATGTCGAGAATGCGGTCGATCACCAGTCCGACACTGCGCCCCTGATCCACGTATACGACAACCTGAAGGGATTCCCCTTCGGCCTCGGAAGCTTTCTTTTGCCTCATCTTTAGAACGTCAGAGACCCGGATGAGCGGCATAATCTGTCCGCGATACTGCACTGCTTCCTGGTCACCAGCGACTTCAATGGCGTCGCGTGAAAACTCTTCCAGCCGCGCGACTAGGCGGAGATCGATAGCCATTCTTCCGTTCTCACCACACTGAAAGAGCAACATCGCGCTCCTCTCGCTGCTTTCCCCAGCGACAGGCCCTTGCTGCTTTTCCGCGACGCTCCTGTCATGGACTTCGCCTACGACGTTGGCGCACTGCGCCAGGCCCATGACGTCGAGAATCAGCGCCACTTTGCCGTCGCCCATGATGGTGGCCCCAGCATAGGTATTGATGCTTTTCAGTTGTTTGCTGAGTGGCTTGACCACAATTTCCTCGGTATCGTTGATTTCGTCCACCACCAGCCCAAACTGCTGGTCATCGGCCCGCAGCACCACGATGTTGGAGTTCTGGGACTCGGACACTTTCCTCTCAACGTTCGTCAGCAACTCAACGATCTTTTCGGAGGTTGGTCCTAGGCTACGAAATTGTTGTTCTGCCTGGGCCTGAGCGCCATCCACTCTGAGGGCCACGATGTCTCGGACCAGATGATGAAATCCCTGGTGCGCCTTTTCCAAAGAGCACATGTCGGCAATGTCGCCGTAGTCCCTTAGCCCGGCGGAATAAATCCACTTTCCGAGAGCGCATAGTTTGGGGGAGCCCGCCTGGTCTACTGTCATCGTCATCTTGCCGTCCAGAACTCCTCGCAACCTTTCCACCCAGTCTTTGTGCGCTTTGCGGGCCAGCGAAAAGTCCACCAGTTCGTTCGTAGTGGTGTCCGACGGGTCCGAAGCACTAGACTTCTGCGCGGAGCTGTTGACCTTCAGCTCTCGCTTCAAATAGACGAGGGGCAGCAAGTGTCCTCGCAACCGGTGCACCGGCGCTCCGTGTATCAGTTCGATGCCCTTGCGAGCTTGTTCTCCTTCCAGGCGAACCAGTTCGAGCAAACTGACCTGCGGGATGGCGTAGCGGTCCCCGGCGGTGGTCACGATGAGGGCGGGGATGATGGCCAGGGTCAGCGGGATCTTCATACGTACCGTCGATCCCTGTCCCGGTTTCGACTGCAAGTCGACCGTGCCGCCGATTTTTTCGATGTTGGTCTTCACCACGTCCATGCCCACGCCCCGGCCAGAAACGTTGGTGACTTTGTCCGCCGTGGAGAAACCCGGCAACCAGATGAGGTTGGTGATCTCGCGCTCCGTCATCCGCGCCGCCTGGTCGGCGGTGATCATTCCCTTTTGAATGGCCTTGTTGCGGATTTTGTCATGGTCCAGTCCGGCGCCGTCGTCCGAGATTTCGATGTTGACCTGCCCGCCCTCGTGAAACGCCCGCAGGAACAGCCGGCCCTCCGGGTTCTTGCCCGCCGCGGTCCGGGCCTCAGGACTTTCGATGCCGTGGTCCACTGAATTTCGCACGATGTGGGTGAGCGGGTCTTTGATGGCCTCGATGATGGTTTTGTCTAGCTCGGTTTCCTTGCCTTCCATCTCAATGCGAACTTGCTTGCCGCAGCCCAGTGCCACGTCCCGCACGGTGCGCGGGAACTTGCTCCAGATGTTGCCGATGGGCTGCATACGGGTCTTCATGACGCCTTCTTGCAACTCGGTGGTAAGCAGGTTGAGCCGCTGGCTGGTGGCGAGAAGTCCGCTGTCTTCTGTGGCATTGGTGAATTGCACGATCTGGTTGCGGAGCAGGACCAGTTCTCCCATCTGGTTCATCATCCGGTCGAGATGGGCGACGTCGACGCGAATGGTGCTGTCGCTGGCGTTCTTCCCGCTGCGGGCCTGCTGCTGGAGGTTCAGCGCTTCCACATCCTGCGGTTTTACGGCTCCCTTCTCGGCCACAAGCTCACCGATGTTCCGCAGGTCTCCGGCGCTTTGCTGCTCTACCGCTTGGTCAACTTCGCTCGCCTTTGCCGCGCTGCGGATGATGAGGACGTCGCCAACGTTGGCAGCGGGCTGGTGTGACTCGGTGGGCTGGGCTTCCGCTTTGGCCGACGCCGGTTCAGGAGAAGGGTTTGATTCTGCCTTCGGTTGGAGCAGCCGCGTCAAGTTGGCGATGAGTTCCTGGTCGTTGCGCTCGCCTTCGTTCCCCGCGGTTTCGATGCTTCCCAGCATCTGGCGAACTGCATCCACCATGGTCAGCAATGCGGTCGTGATTTCAGCGCTCAGTGTGAGCTGGCCATCGCGCAGTCGGGCCAACAAGCTCTCCCCCACATGGGTCACGGCCTCCAGTTTGTTGAAGGCCAGAAAGCCCGAGGTTCCCTTGATGGTGTGAATGGTGCCAAAAACGCTGGCCAAGATCTCCCGGTTGGTGGGTTCTTTCTCCAACGCGATCAGGTCCCGGTCGAGGCGATCGAGGTTCTCGTAACTCTCCACTAAGAATTCTTTAACGATCTCTGAATCGCTCATGCGCTAATACCTTCTTGTACTTGGGTCTTGGCTTTTCCCAGTTCCATTCCTACGCCGCCATTCCCGCACCGTCTCCAACGGATCGTCTGGGAACTTCGTGAAGTGCTTGTTTTTCGGTAGTCCCTTCCGCAAACCAGCTCCCGAGCACCGACCCATGCTTCTTAATCGGTCGCACTGACCGAAGCTTTAGCCGGACTGCGCCTGGGAATCCCAGCACCCGTGATCGCGCAACGCGTCCATGCTGTGCCCTGCGAATCCGCGTGCCGAGTGCTTTTTCTCCAGACATCCCAGGTTAGACGACACTGTCTACTGCAGCTGTTTGTGTGCGACCGTCCCGGAGCCTCCATTGATGTCGCCTGCCTAACCGTCAAGCACGATAAGAATCAAGTTAAGAACTAAGTAATGTGTGGCCCAGGCAGCTTCTACTAGGGTGCACGTCCCCTTCCAATACGACTAGGTGGTGCTACCAGATGCCCATTGGTAATCGCAGACCACAAAGCCTTGCTGAACTACCTGAAATCGTTGAAGTAAGTACGGCTGCAGCCATGAGAACAGGAAGCTGAACAGCTCCGGGAGACATTTGTGATCAAGATCAAACCGCGGAGCTGAACCAAAACGGAAACAACTGTTTGCCAATTCGGGCCGCTTTCACGGCCGTGCCGGAGTAGTGGCTTTAGGAAAAGTCCCCAGTTTCGCCGTTGCCCGGAATTGCGGGATGGGATCGAGTTCCTTGAATGCCGACGTGAACACGTTTGACAGGCTTCACGGAGTCCGGGGCCGGAACTCTTCGTGCTCCGGATTGAAGTACAGTTCGTGAACGTTCCTCGCCAGATGCCTCGGATTTCCAGATCTCCCTCGATGAAAGCTCGGTAGATCGTCAGCTTTGCCGCCTCGGCCGGCGGCGGCGGCTGGACATGTGTACAGTTAAACTTTGCAGTTTAGCTGCATATATGAGATATTGATCTGGTGAGCAATCGAAAGTCTTCTACTCAGACCGGGCTCGCTTCGACGCTTGCTGCCGAGATCCGTACGATAGGCGGTAAGCTCAAGCGGCGTTTACGCGAACATGGGGGACGCAGCGACCTGACGCCGTCACAGATCTCTGTTCTTCTTCGACTCGAAAAGGATGGTTCGGCTACGGTTTCAAGTCTGGCGCGAGCGGAAGGCATGCGCCCGCAGTCCATGAGCGCTATAGTTACGCCGTTGCAGGAGTCCGGCCTAATCGGTGGTGCACCTGACCCGAGCGACGGGCGGCAAACTCTGATGTCTCTCACGTCCAAGTGCCTGAAGTGGATTCAGGAAGGCAGGGCCGCGAGACAGGACTGGCTCGCCACGACCATCTCGCAGAAGCTTTCTGTTCAGGAGCAGGAGAAGCTTCAGGCGGCACTCGCACTGCTTACGCGGCTGGTTGAGGATTGAACCCGGTGTGTCCTGCTGCTTACCCATGCCAAGTTTGTATCCGAGGAAAAGAACCCCATGCCGCTTACTACTCTTGACCCTAATACCGCGCTGATCGTCATTGATCTCCAGAAAGGCCTCGTCAACGGGAGTTTCATTCATCCCATCGGCGAGGTCATCGACCGAACGCGCGCCTTGATCGATATTTTCCATGCGAAGAACCTTCCGGTCGTGCTGGTCAATGTGGCGGGACGGGCGCCGGGTCGGACGGAACAGGGGCCGCGAAGCAACCTATCGTTTTCCGAGGGATGGACAGACCTGCTGCCGCAGCTGGATCAGCAATCGAGCGATATTGTCGTCACCAAGCGAAGCTGGGGCGCATTCGCAACAACGGATCTTGAACACCAGCTTAAGGCGCGAGGCGTTACCCAGGTGGTTGTGACTGGAGTGGCGACATCGGGTGGCGTTGAGGCAACCGCCCGCCAGGCCTACGAGCAGGGATTCAACGTGACCCTCGCACTCGATGGAATGACCGATATTCGCGAGGAGGCGCACCAGTACAGCATCAGGAACGTTTTTCCTCGTGTTGGTGAGACAGGGTCGACGAAGGAAATCATCTCGCTACTCGAAAGATTGTTGGGAGAAAGGAACGCTGCATCATGAATTGGCTTTGGCTTGTGTCGTATTTCTTTGGGGGCGTTTTTGCGGCAAATGCTATCCCTCACTTTGTCGCTGGCACGATGGGACGTCCCTTCCAAAGTCCCTTTGCCAAACCGCCCGGCCAAGGGCTCTCCTCTTCAACGGTCAACGTGGTTTGGGGATTCTTCAACGCGCTAGTTGGATATCTACTCCTCGCGCACGTTGGTGCCTTCAATCCGCGGGCGACTAGTCACATCCTTGCGTTCGGCCTGGGCGCGCTGCTCATCAGCATCTTTTCGGCGCGTCACTTCGGCCAGTTCCATGGGGGCAACACGCCGTCGCGCACATGAAGAACCCAGTGTCCGGCACCTTTCGCTCCCTGAGAAGCTTCAACTTCCGCTTATGGACGGCAGGCGCCCTGATTTCCAACGTCGGTACCTGGATGCAGCGCGTCGCTCAGGACTGGCTGGTGCTGACGCAACTGACCCATCATGATGCGTCAGCGCTGGGTATTGTGACGGGCCTGCAGTTCGCGCCGCAACTTCTGCTCCTGCCCTGGACGGGATCGGCTGCGGACCGCCTCAATCAACGCAAGCTCCTGATGTTCACGCAGGCAACGATGGGCGTGCTTGCGCTCATCCTGGGAGTTCTCACGATCGCAGGAGCCATCCGGCTCTGGCACGTGTATGTTTTCGCCTTCCTGTCTGGCTCCGCCGCTGCGCTGGATGCACCGGTGAGACAGACGTTCGTGGCAGAGATGGTCGGCGATGAGGACCTTCCCAATGCCGTCGCCTTGAACTCAACCTCGTTTAATGCTGCCCGGATGATTGGTCCCGCCGCCGCCGGTTTGCTGATTGCAAAGGTTGGCATCGGCTGGGCTTTTCTTCTCAATGGGCTCTCCTTCGCGGCAGTGCTGCTCTCGATGTCGTTCTTCCGTCTCTCAGAACTGCGTGCCAGCCTCAGAGCGCATCGCACTACTTCTGGGTTTCTACAAGGGTTTCGCTATGTGTGGAGAAGACCGGACCTCAGGGCGATCCTGGTTATGTTGCTTCTGATCGGGACCTTTGGACTGAACTTTGCGATTTTCATCTCTACGATGGCCGTGAATGTCTTCCACTCCGACGCACGCGCTTTCGGCCTGCTCTCCTCCATCATGGCCGTGGGCTCAGTTTCGGGAGCGTTGTTCGCTGCTGGCCGAAAGAAGCCAGGCTTAGCGTTTCTGTCGATGGGGGCCGGTGTCTTCGGGCTGGGCTGGACTCTAGCCGCACTCGCGCCGGGATACTGGTGGTTTGCCGCCGCTCTCGCACTCAGTGGCGCGGCTGCCCTGACCTTGACCAACGGCACGAACAGCATCATGCAGCTCTCGACAGAACCATCCATGCGGGGCAGGGTGATGGCGCTCCGGGTCGGCGTTGCACTGGGGGGAATGACGATCGGCGCTCCGATCGTCGGTTGGGTTGCCAACCACTTTGGCCCGCGCTGGTCGCTCGCAGTGGGTGCCGGGGCATCCTTCACCGCTGCTCTGGTCGCAGTCTACATTCTGGCCCGCCGAAAAGAGCCACTGCTCGCCCAGTAATTAGTCCTGTGAAGTCTTAGTGCTGTTGAAGGAGACCGACGCGCCAGCGCTGGTCATTCGGACCTTCCAGCCGCAGGCCGCTGGAGTCTCAGTGATTCGAAAAAGCAGAGTCCACCCGATGCACCTCGTTCATCCGGAGGGCTTCTTCAAAGTCCTCGTAGCGCAAGATCTTTCAGTTCACACGAAGAGCGGCATTGAGGGCCTCCAGCAAAGCCGTGTCGCTGAAAGGCTTGAACAGGCACTCCACCGCACCTTGTTCGATGAGCCGCTGGCGAACCATCGTATCTCTATCCCCCGTGATGAAGATGATGGGAATTGCCTGTGCCTGTCGCCGACGCTTCAGCTCCTTTTGAAGATCAGGCCCGGTCATCCCAGGCATAGCGATGTCGAGGATCAGGCACCTGGTCTGGTCGACACAATCGGACGCGAGGAACTCTTCCGCCGATGAGAACGCGCGGGCTGTAAAGCCGAACTGCTTCAGCAAGTCAGGTATCGACTCGCGGACAGATCTGTCGTCGTCGACCACGGACACCAGTATGCGTTCGATGGCCCCCCCTTCACGGCGGAACTGCATGCGCTTAGAATGCTCCACCTCTGGGAAGGGCGTCCATTATCCTTTGGTATTGGTTTGTCGCAGAATCGAAGACTAGCCTAGCTTTCACGCCGTACGGGTATCGGGTACGGCGGGTAGTTGAGAGTTACGGATACCATCGGCGCGAGCCAAACCCTCGGACGCTCGAGGAATGGAGAACGAAAACGCGGCTCCTGGGCCATCATTTAGTGTCGCCCACAGACGGCCATGATGACTCTCGATAATGGAGCGGCTGACGGATAGCCCGATTCCCATTCCTTCGCCCTTGGTGGTATAGAACGCATCGAAAAGCCGGTCTGCAGCCTGAGGGTCGAACCCGACTCCCGCATCTTGCACCGTCAGACGCACGCGATCACCCCCGTCTCGCTCGGTTCTGATCACCAACTGCCTCCGACGGTCCTCCACTGTGCTCATGGCATCGGAGCCATTCCTGAGCAGATTCAGGATGACCTGCTGAAGCTGCACACGATCGCCTGTCACTAGCGGGAGATTGTCGGCAAGTTCGGGACGTAGCATTACGCGATTCTTCTGAAGCTCCACTATGGATAGCGCAATCACCTCCAGAACAGCATCATTCAAGTTCACAGATTCGGTCGCGGCTTCCTTCTTGCTAAAGAGCGCGCGCAACCGGGTGATCACCTCGGACATACGGTTGCCATCGCGAATCGTGCGCCGGGCGGTTTCGCGAGCGCCCTCGATTTGGGGAGGATCGGTCGCCAGCATCCGCAAACAGGTGCTGGCGTTTGTGATGATGCCGGACAGGGGCTGGTTGACTTCGTGCGCGATCGATGCCGTCAGCGCTCCCAGGCTTGTAACCCGGGACACGTGCGCGAGTTCCGATCGCGCCTTGCTGAGTGCTTCTTCCGATAGTCGGCGTCGCGTGATGTCCTCGGAGAGCGCCATAAGGAATCGCGGGACCCGCTCTGTCCCCGGCACCATAGAAACATTGTTGCGAACCCACATCAGACTGCCGTTTTTCCGCCGATATTGCTGCTCGATCTGATACTGCCGGCGCTTTCCCTCCAACAGTTCCTCGGTGAGTGTCCGGCTCGCCTCGACCTCCTCTTCATGGGTGATGTCGAGAAAAGAGAGGTTCTGCAATTCCTCCTCGGTATAACCCAACATTTGCTCGTATACGGGATTCGCGGCAAGGAATCGACCATTCAGGTCAGTAAGGGCAACGCCGATGGCAGAGTTCTGGAAAACGGAGCGCCAGCGTTCCTCGGCAACGGCAAGCTCGGCCGTTCGCTGCGCGACCTGTCGATCGAGTTCGTCGGTGATACGCTTCTGCTGGCTCCGGAGTCGCGCCTCCTGCAGGCCGATGGACGCCTGATTCGCTGCTACGCTCAGGAGAAGTGCCTCTGTTTGCTGCGGAAAATCTGCTCGCTGGGACGCCGCGACGATTACGCCGAGTTCGCCCTCTGACCCTAGTGGCAGAGGCACGATCGAAACGTCTCCCTCACCCATAAGATTCCGAAGCAGTGGAGGCCATTTCCGTGAGTTGTCTCCCAGCGAGTGGTTGAGCGCCTTGCAGATCTCATGGGTCGGGGGCATCGGCCCCCGCAATTGCGCAATCCCGACGATCTCAACGGGCGCCTCGCTCGCTGGATTCGTCAGCCGCACAGAGACGAGGTCCAGGCTGAGCATGCGCATTAGAGCGTCGAGCAAGGTATGAAGAACCTGGGATGGATCGCCGCCACTCCAGATGGCAGGAAGAGCAAGCAGGCTGACAAGATCGTTAATGCAGCGCCGTAGGCGCTTGATCTCGCCGGAGCGATGTTCGGGTTGGACTTCCATGATTAAGCCAAGCATATTAGGCAGCCGTGGAGGACGAGGAAGTCCGCATCGCCCGGCGTTCGCGAAGCTCGGGCAGGAACTCCTCGGGGGGCACAAAGAACGGATTCCGTTGCAGAATGCCGCCGATGATGACCATGGGATGCGTCCGCATAATGTCCACCACGGTGTCGCCGCCGAACTGGCTGAGATGATAGGTGCAGATGACGGCGTCGTCGTGGCGACGCCATATATCATTTACCCGCGATTCGAACTCTACAACGTCGTCAACGTACGATCGATCTCCAACCACCCAGTCCATACGGCAGCAAATGCGACTGAGCGGGAACCCTCCCTTGGCGTTGCCGCTGGCCATCTGCTCAAACGCTGCCAGCATCCGATCCTGATCGAAACGGCCGTCTCGAATGTACGCTTCGGTGTTGATCCGAACCTCGAGTTGTCCGCTCTGCTCGGCAGCCGCGGCGTCGATTCCCACTGCGGCCAATCGTTGCAGATGGTCATGACGTTGATCGGGATTCAGCACGTGAACCGCCTTGTCGCCACTTTCGAACCCATCCTTAATGAACGGTAGCAACACGCGGTATTCTTCGTCGTCGTTATTGAAAAATGCGCAAATATGGCGAACTTCGCCGAGCTGGGAGCCAGCGAGGGAGATGGGCCTGGTGACCTTTTTCATGGGTTAGTCCTCCCGCATAGATTTCTTGCAAGGGGCCGCTCAGGGACTTCTTTCAGGTAAGAGAGAAACGGTGAAATGGCGCCTTCTAAATCGGTATAAATATAATGCCACTGCCTTGCGTGCAGTGTCCACCGATACTTTCGGATCCATCGATACGTTCGTCCAATAGACGCGTCTCCGCACCTCTGGCTTAATCGGATGTATGTTTCGCATCCGAAACAAGAAGAGGAGCATGCCGTGAACACGGAGGAATCGTTTGACAATTCATCCTATGCAGACGAGGTGCACGTGGAGGAATGCGAGCTATCGGCGTTCGTCAGCGCTGTGAGGGAAATGTTTGGTTCGGAGCAGGCCAGGCTCGCAGCAGAGGACTGGCTCCACGAGTCAGAGTTAATGGACAGCCCGCCTCGATCGACCAGTCGCGATTGGCGAGCGGTCACGATCGCCGCCTCAGCCCGATTGGCAGATCGGCTGGCCGTCGGACTGCACCGTCGTACGCCGCCTATCGCATCGACTGATACCAAGGTATCGCCAACACCTTCGTACGCGACGATTCTTTTGCTGCACGGACTTCCGTCCTCATCGCGTATGTTCGAACCGCTTTTCCGCCGGCTCTCGGATCGCTATCATCTCGTCGCGCCCGACTATCCCGGCCCGCAGGTCGAACGCGAGCCAGCGTGCCAAAGTTGACATGGTTGTGCACAACGTCGAACCTTGGTTTGCCGGCCGGGTTTCTGCTACTGCGTTGGGCGCGAGATGCCAAACTTCTTCATCTTGTAAGCAAGGCCTGTCCTATTTAGCCGAAGCCGCGCGGCTGCTCCGCGAGTTCCTCCGACCACCCACTTGCTTTCGCGCAGCGCTCTCAGGATCAACTCCCGCTCCACTTGCTCCAGGGCACTGCCGTTACTGGCGCTACTGAGATCGACGACATTAGAAATGTCCGTCAACGGCACTCGCAGCGACGGGCCGGGAGATAGAAGTACAGCCCTCTCCATAAGGTTCTGCAACTCGCGGATATTGCCCGGCCAGGTGTGCCGGCAGAGCGCGTCCATCGTTCTCTTGGCGATCTTCTCAATATGCTTTTCCATTCGGCGGGCGTATTTGTTGGCGAAGTGGCGGACCAGGCGTGGAATATCATCACGGCGGTCGCGCAGAGGTGGGACGGCAATCGGAAAAACGTTCAGGCGATAGTAAAGATCGCTGCGGAATTTCTTGTCGGCGACCATCGGAGCCAGGTCGGCGTTCGTAGCTGCCACGACCCGAACGTCGACTCGTTGAGTGCGGGTGCTGCCCAGACGCTCGAACTCCTGCTCCTGCAAGACTCGGAGTAGCTTCGGTTGCAATTCGAGCGGGATGTCTCCAATTTCGTCGAGGAAGAGCGTTCCTTTGTTCGCCAGTTCGAACCTTCCGATCTTTTGGGCGATCGCTCCCGTGAAAGCGCCGCGTTCGTGGCCAAATAATTCGCTCTCAAGCAGTCCCGAGGGAATCGCGGCACAGTTCACCTTCACGAATGCATAATTCTTGCGAGGGCTGAGGTCGTGAATGGCACGGGCGATCAGTTCCTTGCCTGTACCCGTCTCACCGAAAATAAGGGCGGTTGAGTCCGCGGGCGCCACAATTTGAACATCCTCAAGCACGGCTCTCAGTCGCGCATTGCTCCCGACGATGCCCTGGAACGTGTTGTTCTCGATCGTGCATTCGTCGAGGGAGATGTACTGTTCAGCCAAGTCGTCGGTTCGCAAGCTGACTTCCCGGCATTCCGAGTGTTTTATTAACGGAAAAACAATCGGATTCGCTCTTTTTCCAAAACTGCCCTCGTTCGGATTAGGCCATGTCGTGTGTGAGGCTACATCTCGGAACATTGCGTTTTCCATGACTCACTCCTGTCGGCTTAAATTCAGAGCTATTTCAGTTCGCTCGCATCCGTTGGGCGCTTCGGCCGCTACCATCGGCCAGCATGAGCGCCACCGTCCACGCGAAGAATCTCTCCAGTGACTTGCTCCGCTTCCGCGAGGAACAGAACAGCGTCGACAATGTCTTTTACTTCTACGATCTTTCCCATCGGTTGGAACGTCCTAAGGAAGTCCTTGGGCTCGTCTTTGTGCATGGTGGAGTCCACCACGCCCGGGGCCACAGCATTAAAGCGAATTCCGTCTTTCGCGTACTCGATGGCGAGACTCCGGGTGACCGCGTTCAAGCCTCCCTTGGTAATCATCGAGACCGACGCATTCACGCCGGCGACGGGCTGATCGACCAGCGCGGCAGAGATGTTCACAACGTTCCCCGACTTCTGTTTCAACATTTGCTTCACCGTGAGCTGAGTGATGTACAGGAACCCCAGCAAGTTGGTCGACACCAAGGCATTGAAGTCGTCGGTAGTGAACTCCGTGAAAGGCTTGGTGCGGAAGATACCTGCGTTGTTCACCAGAACATCGATCGTTCCGAAGTGGGTTGTGGCTGCTTCAACGGTGCTGGCGGCTGTTTCCTGACTGCCGATATCGCCGTCCACGAGAACCAGGCTGGCTGAGGCAGTCAACGAATGGGTGACGTCGCGCGACGTTGCCACAACGTCATAACCCTTCCTCAGGAAGCCCTTGACCAAACCCGCGCCGATGCCCTGCCGCGCTCCCGTCACGATTGCTGTTTTGCTGTCCGGCATAGAAGACCTTTTGTCGAGGCTCCGATCCAATGCACATTACCGATTAAGCCAGAAGCGCTTCGACTCGTCCATTGGACGATGGTATCGACGATACCATCGCATTAGTCGCCCACGAGCTGAGGCCGAGGGTCGCATCACACGGAACGATTGGGTGGGCGCGCTGCGCAGACGCGCGTTTGACGTGTCGCGGGCTCAGGTTGTGGTCGGGTTCGCGTGGGCAATGTCAAGCAGCACTACTGTTTTTCGCTGCCCTGGCCCCTTGAAGAGCTGGTTCGGAGTCTTGAGGTATTTCTCGCTTGCGGACCACGCTGATTTCAAAGTTATTGTCAATTCGAATCGTCATGTCTCGACAGCACGAGGAGCACAACCAGAAATATTCATAGTTGCAGGATTTGCCTGCATATTTCAAATCCGTCGGAAACCGGTGTCGTGCACGTGTTGCTTTGGAGTCGACCAGGTAGAGCTTTCCTTCGCTGAGATAGCGAAACAGAGTAGAACAGGTTGGATTCGCGCATTTAGAGAGCATGGAATGGTCGAGTGATCGGTTCACATGGGACTAGAGGTGCGTTAAAGCGAAAGCGCTTCATGGCTCTTACGTTGACCGGCTACTACTCAGACAATTAGGCCTAAAGCGCGAAGGGGAAGCTATTGGACGATGGTATCGATCGGTACTTTTGTATCAGCGTGACGATCTCAAAAACGTCTTAGCATTCGAAGGTCGCATAGTTTTAACCGGCAGTCGATGCGAAAGCCCTGACGGACGATCGCTCAGCGGCTGCTGCATCCCCGTTGCCAACGAACCGTCAGGATCTTGATCGACTGCGACTGTCCAACCCATGCTATTGGAGGCGCTGACCTGCAACCTTCTGACTGGTTATGTCCGCTTGATAACAAACACTGTTTTGTCGTCGATGAGACCTACATCGCCATTTCGTCTGCGAATATCGTCTTGCCTGACCGCGTGTTCTAACAGCGCATTGCACAGTTCTTTTGCGGGTTCCCGGTGATGGTCGCGGATGACGTCTTCGAGTTGCCGCTGTTCTTGCTCGTCATAGCCGTCATATACACCGTCCGTGTAAAGAAACAGGATATCTCCCGGACTCATCAGCGTGAGCTCGGCGATATCGGAAGTATGCAACCTCCGGTTCCGAGGCTCCATCGAGAAGTATCGATTGCGGTCCGGATCATCGTCTGGAATCTGCAGCCCTAGTGGAAGGAATTGGACCATGTGATCCCTGGGGATCGGCATGAATTTGAGATATTCCGCTGAGAATACGAGCGGGGCCGGATGTCCGAAATTCACGAACCGAAAATGCCCGCGAGGGTGTATTTCCCCATAAAGCATGGTCGCGATCTCTCGCGCGCTTTCTTTTTCAGTTCTGCCGAGCGCATTGCGAGCGGTGACCGATTGGGCGAGCCGCAGATTGATTCTTTCAAATAGCTCAGGCGTCGTTCGGCCATGCCAGTCAAGCTCCGCAAGCATGAGGGCATGAAAAGTGTCGTGCACCGTAGATGCAATTTTCGCTGAGATAATGCCGTGGCCTTGTGCGTCCACTATAAGAACTCCCGCCATCGTGTATAGCTTTTGCAGATCTTCTGCGACTCGCACCTGCTCCGAGCTTTTCGTCTCCCGGTAGTGAGTTTCCATCTCTGGACTGTAGTTCGGCTTCGATTTTAGCCATTCCACGTGGTCGTCCACTGAATTACGCGCGGGCGCAGCGGCGGATCGCGGGTCGAGGAACTCCTTCGCCAGCGTTTGAGCTCGTCGAATCCGTGTATCAAGGTCGTACCGCTGTTGAAAGTTGATGTACTCGAATAGGTCGCCGCCCACGGTGCCGGCAGGTATGGAATTTCCATACATCTCAATGCCAAGTATGTGTGGAATGGAGCCCTCCACTGGCATTAGCCGCTGGCGCAAGTATTCGTCAATGCTCGGCTCTGTATAGGCTTTGTCCATAGGAGAACTCTACCGCACTCGGACAGTATTGGCTGCAACCACGTCGAAGACGATGAAGTGCGGGAGGCTCACACGCACGAAGTAGCGGAGGACGACGCGACTGGAGAATATTCGGACAAAGACGAATAGATCCGAGGAAGACGAACGAGTTTTAACGAAGAATTCGCCATAGGATCGCCTTTTGTTCGTCCTGTAGCCTTGACAAAGGGCACATATTGTTGTCAGCATCATAGAACTCACCCTGCAAGATATGGCTCTTTGCGCGGAACATCCCTCGCCGCCGTCCATCTTGCTTCGTTTGCGGAGCATCCCCGCGCTCATTACCAATACCTCGCTTATTAATGCCCCGCTCAGCGGTTGGGTAACCAATCTTTCCAAAGTTCGAATCGTTGACGCCGAAAAGATAAGTCCCTTTGTGTCCACAAAACATGACCGCTGAAACACAAGGTGCACAAACTACCGATCCGCTTGATCTTCGGAATCTTATCGAAACGATGCCGGGACTGGTGGTGTGTGCGTTGCCCAACGGCTCAGTTGAGTTCGCGAACCGTGCGTGGCAGGAATGTACGGGTTGCTCACTACAAGCATTGAGCGGATGGGTCTGGCAAACCACAATTCACCCGGATGATGTTGCCAAATTCGTGGACGAATTAACCGTGGCTTTGGACGGCGGGAAACCGTTCCAGACTGAGGCGCGCATCCGCCGAGCGGACGGCCAATACCACTGGTTTTTGATCACGAAGGCTCTAGCCGTTACCCCAACCCGCGGCCGCGAATCATCTCTGCGTACGTTGATCGTTTGCGAGGACATTGATGAACGTAAACAAGCCGAGGCCAAACGGCAACAGGGCGAGGGACTGCTCCAGGCATTCTTTGAAAACAGTCCAAACCTGATTTTTGTGAAAGATCGGCAAAGCCGGTACCTCTTCGCCAACAAGCAGTTCAAGAAAGCTTTTCATATCTCCGGCGAAGTCAAAGGCAAGACCGATGATGAGCTAGTTTCGGCAGAACAGGCTGGCGCGTTTCAAGCCATTGATCGACAGGTGTTGCAGACCGGCCTGCTGATTAAATTTGAAGATGTGGCTCTCTACGAAGATGGACTCCATACCAGGATTGTCCAGAAGTTTCCGTTGTTCAATGCAGACGGCGAAATCTACGCCATCGGCGGCGTGGTTACCGATATTACTGAACGTGAACGGGAGGAATCCGCCCTCCGCTACAGCGAAGAGAGCTATCGCCTCGTGGTCGAAACGGCCCCTGATGCCGTGATCAGCATGGACGAGAGCGGTGCAATTCTGTTTGCCAATCCCGCCACCGTGAGAATCTTTGGTTATGAGCCCACGGAGTTGATCGGGAAGCCGTTGACCGTCCTAATGCCGGAGTACCTGCGAAAGTTGCACGAGAAGGGGTTCAGCCGCTATTTGGCTACCGGCCAGCGGCATATCAACTGGCAAGGCACTGAACTGACCGCACTGCGCAAGAATGGCCGAGAATTCCCCGTGGAAATCTCGTTTGGAGAACTATCTAGAGACGGGCATAAGGTATTTACCGGATTTATCCGCGATATCAGCGAGAGAAAGCTGGCAGAGGAAATGCGAGCAGCGCACGCCCGCCAGATCGCTGTCCGCGCTGACGTGAGCATGGCTTTCGGTAAGGAAGAAAGTTTGAAAGCAATCTTAGGTGAGTGCAGCCGAGCCATTGTGCGCCATCTCGATGCAGCATTTGCGAGAATTTGGACCCTGAGTGACGATGGAAAAATGTTGGAACTGCAGGCCAGTGCAGGCATGTACACACATCTTGACGGAGCCCACAGCCACATTCCGATGGGACAATTCAAAATTGGGATGATTGCACAGGAACGAAAACCGCATCTGACCAATGATGTCCTCAATGATCCTCGAATCAGTGACAAAGCATGGGCAGAGAAAGAAGGGATGGCTAGCTTCGCTGGCTACCCACTGAGAGTCGGAGACCGCACGATAGGCGTGCTGGCCATGTTTTCTCGAAAACCGGTCCCGCCAGAAACAACAGAGACACTGGCGTCTGGTGCGGACTTGATCGCTCAGGGAATTGAACGAAAATATGCGGAGGACAAGCTGCGTGATAGTGAGCGCAGCCTGCGCCAGTTAACCGAGACCATTCCGCAAATGCTCTGGAGCGCCGAAGTAGATGGTGCGATTGATTACTGTAACCAGCGCGTGCTTGACTACACAGGATTATCCCCAGAGCAGGTCCGAGGGGCAGGCTGGATGAAATCCGTTCATCAGGATGACATTGGGAAGATGGAGCACGCGTGGAGGGCCGCGGTTTCAACCGGCGAGCCTTTTCAGTATGAATTCCGCGGCCGGCGGGCGGCGGACAGCGCATATCGTTGGTGTATTTCCAGCGCTCTCCCTTTGCGTGATCAGCAAGGTCGCGTCATCAAATGGTTCGGGACCGTCGTGGATCTGCATGATTGGAAAGAAGCACAACATGCATTGCAGATGACGCAAGCGGAGCTCGCCCGGGTTTCCCGGCTGACAACCATGGGCGAGCTGGCAGCGTCTATCGCCCACGAAGTCAATCAACCGCTTACCGGCATAACCAATAACAGCAACGCCTGCCTGAGACTGCTTGCTGCTGGCAACCTCCAACCTGAGGTTCTGCGTCGGGTTCTCGAGGAAATTGTTGCTGACGGCACTCGAGCGAGCGCCGTGGTTACTCGAATCCGCGGATTTATAAAGAAGGCACCTGCCGAACGCAACAAGGTAGACATAAACGGCGTCATTCAAGAGGTGCTGACTCTAGCTGACCGTGAGCTTCATGAGAATCAAGTTCTGCTCGAACGCCAATTGACGAAGGCTCTCCCGCTGGTGTTAGCGGATCGGGTTCAGATGCAGCAGGTCCTGCTCAACTTGATCATGAATGGCATAGAAGCTATGGCTGCGGTCACAAACCGACCGCGTTCACTGTGCTTGCAATCCCGGGTCGACGAGTCCGGGGACGTACTGGTTGCGGTACGAGACTCCGGCACTGGTCTTAGCTCGGAAGCATATCGCCTCTTCACTCCCTTCTTTACAACCAAAGCGAATGGTATGGGGCTGGGTTTGTCCATCAGTCGCTCCCTTGTTGAAAGTCATGGAGGTCGGCTCTGGGCTGCGCCCAACGTTCCTCATGGTGCTGTTTTTTACTTCACTCTGCCGGAATCCGGGAGGAATCCCTCATGACTGGCGCTCCGGTCGTTTTTGTCGTCGATGACGACCCGTCGGTACGTTCGTCGCTCAAGTTCCTCTTAAGCACCGTGGGGCTGCAGGTTCAGAGCTTTGACTCGGCCGATAGCTTCCTGCATAAGAAACCGCCAGATGCGCCCAGTTGTCTGGTGCTGGACGTGAGATTACCCGGATTGAGTGGGCTCGATTTTCAGCGCGAGCTTGCAGCGAGGAAGATTCGTATTCCGATCGTTTTTCTGACCGGCCACGGTGATATTCCAATGAGCGTTCGCGCCATGAAGGCCGGTGCGGTCGAATTCCTCACCAAGCCCTTCCGCGACCAGGATTTGCTGGACGCTGTTCGCATTGCCCTCGAGCGAGATCGTAGGAGGCGTGAACAGGAGAGAGAAGTAACAGACCTCCAACGGTGCTTCGAGTCGTTAACCGCTCGCGAGCAACAGGTGGTCGCCATGCTGGTCTCGGGCATGCTCAATAAACAGATTGCGGCTCAACTCGGAACTGCAGAAAGTACGGTGAAAGTCCAGCGCAGCCGCGCGATGGAGAAGATGCACGCGGAATCCCTCGTCGACCTTGTACGAATGGTCGAAAAGCTCCAAGGCCCCTCCGAAAAAGCCTCGTAAGCGAAAGCTTACCCGCATCATCCTTTTTAGGAATCAGATCTACCAACGCCCAATAGATTGTTTGTTCCTCTGCGAATACCTTGATCTCATCAGGAGTTCAGGGTGGCAGAGAATCTGATCTCGGTAGTGGACGACGATGAGTCGGTTCGCAGGACCACCACAGTACTCATCGAGTCCTTTGGCTTTCGAGCGGCTGCCTTTGAATCTGCCGAGAGTTTCCTGAGGTCTGGCCGACTGCACGATACCTCATGCCTCATCGTTGACGTGCAGATGCCAGGCATGAACGGATTACAACTACAAAGCTATCTCGCTGCCGCGGGCCGCGAGATCCCTATTATTTTCATCACCGCTTACGACAACAAAGATTCCCGTCAGCGAGCGATGCAAGCGGGCGCTGCCGCTTTCCTAGGCAAGCCCTTTAGCGACGAGCAACTTCTCCAAATCATTCGTTCAGCCTTACGGTTCTTCCACCGGGTCGATTGCTAGGGGCCAATTGAGGAGTGAAATATGAGTTTAACGCACACACTTTGCCATGAATTGGGGGCATCACCTATGTTGGACGCAAGACCAACCGTCTTCGTGGTCGACGATGACATCTCTGTGCGCGAATCGCTGGAATTATTGATCCGGTGCGAAGGATGGCGGCCGGAGACTTTCGCTTCCGCGCAAGAATTCCTTACCCGTCCACGAGCGCTCGTTCCGAGCTGCCTGGTGCTGGATTTTTCTCTGCCAGGACTCAACGGTCTCGAACTGCAGAAGCGCGTCGCCGTCGAACGGACGGACATGCCGATCATCTTCATCACAGGCTACGGGGATGTCCCTATAACGGTGCAAGCTATGAAGGCAGGAGCTGTCGAATTCCTGACCAAACCATTCCGCGACGACGTGCTGTTGCGTGCTATTCGCGCAGCACTCGAACGCAGCCGCGTGGCTATGAGTCACGAGGCGGAGATGAGGGTGCTCCAGGACCGTTACGCGTCACTTTCGCATCGCGAACGGCAAGTTATGGCGCTCGTGGTCTCCGGCTTGTTGAATAAACAGATTGGTGGGGAACTGGTCATCAGCGAGATTACGGTGAAAGCGCATCGGGGCAAAGTAATGCAAAAGATGAAGGCCGATTCTCTTGCCGACCTGGTGAGAATGGACGCGAAGCTCCGGCCCGCACCAGCAGCGAGGACTGCGGCCTGATAGTTGTATTCAGGGTCGTAATAATTCGTGAAGAGGGCGAATTCGCAGACGCCGTGCGACCGAAGCCGAAGAGAGTGTGAGGACTGTTGTTAACGATCGAGCTCTGGAATCTCGCGACTGCATAGATGAGGTGAGAACGTGACCGACCCTGCCGAATCGCATGATGAACTGAGCGACCGGCCCGTTCTGATCTGGTTGTCCGCCCGAAGGATGGATGCGCGCTTTTTCTGGCGAAACTGCCGATTTCCTGTCAATGTTCAGAGTTTGCCCTGAGTAACCAGTCGTCGCCTTTGACGAGTTTGCCACTAAACGTTATCGAAATCTCCTCGCCCTGTACTCAAATTGCACTCATATGATCCCAAGCGGGTATGCCACGTCAGTTTCGCAAGGATCAGCTCCACCCAACTTCAAGTTGGACCATCGCGTGCTATGGCAACCACGGTGGAGCGTCGCGAGCGCGCGGCTCCTGGACCGAGGTGATGTCATGAGCGAGTTAGTCGACTCCTCAACCCGGCAATATGCGGTAATCGCCATTCATACGCAACCCCGTCCCGAACGGCTCGTGATCGCATATCCCGACGAGAAAACTCTGCGCACGATTATCGCCGGGCCCAGCATTATCGCGCTAGGCTATGACTGTCGCGACCAGGCAGTAGCGGATATTGAGCCTTGCGTACCCATTACCGGGCTTTACGAAAAAGGCCTGGAGCGGCACTAGTCGGTACGAATGAAAAATCTCCGGAAAAAACTCGTGCAGCAAAGTGGCGATCCATAGGCCGGTTTGGTCTTGTGTGGCCCCGGAGCGCTATTGGTCGTGTTCTACAGCACAGCGTCGCCGCGGCGATTGTTTTCTTCTACTCGAAGAATATTCTGTCGGCGACAGCTCGGGCCTTTATCTCGTTTTAGTTCAGAGCAGAAACACTTCATGCGTGGGCGCGTAACGCAGGAACAATCGTGAAGCGACCCATTGTGCGGAACTCTAACTTATTCGTTGCGTTCCACTATCAAGCAGCACGATTCGAGACAGCTGAAAGTTCGTGTCCCACAATCGGGTTCTGCCAGCCTCCCGGGGGCGTCACTTGGTCGACTTCGCGGGGCCCCCAGGTTTTGGGCTCGTACGGATAGACGGGGGTCACAGCGTTCAGTACCGGATCGACGATTCGCCAAGCCTGCTCCACGTAGTCTTCGCGGGCGAACAGGGTAGCGTCGCCGGCCATGGCATCTCCGAGTACTCGTTCGTAGGCATCCATCTCCTCGGCGTCGGGCGGTTTGCTGGCAATCATCTCCGTCGATTGACCGACCAATTTCTCTCCCGGGCCCATCACCGTCATGCCCATAGCAATGGACACGTCTGGGCCGATCCGGAACCGCAGGTAATTGGAGTGCAGCACATCGGCCGGGATTTCGGTGGGCGGCTTCCGCAACCTGCAGACTATTTCCGTGCAGGTGACGGGCAAGGATTTACCCGCGCGGATGTAGAACGGGACTCCTTGCCAGCGCCACGAATTGACTTCGAGTCGGAGCGCCGCGAAGGTCTCGACTTTCGAATCGGGCGCCACTCCTTTTTCGTCAAGGTACCCGCGAAACTGCCCGCGGACAATGTCTCTCTCGTCCAGCGCCGGAATTGCTTTCAGCACCTTCACCTTCTCATCGCGAATGGATTCGCTGTCCATTCCAACCGGAGGTTCCATCGCCAGATTGCAGAGCACTTGAAACAGATGATTCTGGACAACGTCGCGGATCGCGCCAGTTTGATCGTAGAAGCCGCCACGGCCCTGGACTCCAAAATCTTCGGCCATGGTGATTTGCACGCTCTCGACATAGTTTCGATTCCAGAACGCCTCCATGAAGGCGTTCGCGAAACGAAATACGAACATGTTTTGCACCGGACGCTTGCCCAGGTAATGGTCAATCCGGAAAATTGCAGTTTCCTCGAAATGCCGCAAAAGGACATGATTGAGATGTCGCGCCGATTCCAAGTCGTGACCGAAGGGCTTCTCGACGATGATCCGAGCCTCTGCGGTGCAACCGCAGTGCGGCAAGTTTTTCACGACAGTCTCAAACATCGCGGGAGGGACCGCCAGATAGTGCGCTGGCCGTTGCGCAGTTTTCATCTCCTTGCCGAGCGCCTCGAAAGTTGCCGGATCTTGATAGTCCCCGTCAACATAGCGGAGCAGGCTGGATAGTTTCTGGAATGCGGCGGCATCGACTCCACCGTGCTTTTCAAGACTGTCGAGAGCGCGCGCCTTGAACTGTGCGAGCGTCCAACCAGCTTTGGCAACTCCGATGACAGGCACATCGAGGTGGCCGCGCTTCACCATTGCCTGCAGCGTCGGGAAGATCTTCTTGTACGCGAGATCGCCGGTTGCACCAAAGAAAACCAACGCATCCGAATGGGAGTTGGCCATGGTCACTCCTTAGGCGGCCTTGGTGTCGCCAGCAGATTTTTCGAGATGTCCGCCAAATTGATAACGCATCGCGGACAAAAGTTTGTCGGCGAAGTCAGCTTCACCCCGCGAACTGAATCGCTCGTAAAGGGCGCAGGTTAGAACCGGCGCCGGTACAGCCTCGTCAATCGCGGCCTTGATCGTCCAGCGCCCTTCGCCGGAATCAGAAACACGCCCGGCAAACTTGGATAGACTTTGATCCTGCACCAACGCGCCCGCCGTCAGATCCAGCAACCACGAAGCGATCACGCTGCCGCGACGCCATACTTCGGCGATATCGCGGAGGTTCAGATCAAACTGATAGTGCTCGGGATCGCGCAACGGCGTCGTCTCAGCATCGACTGCGCCGCCCGTCTGTTTGCCTATGTTGGCCGAACGCAGGATGCCCAAACCCTCGGCATATGCCGCCATCACCCCGTACTCGATCCCGTTATGTACCATCTTGACGAAGTGTCCGGCGCCATTGGGCCCGCAGTGCAGGTAACCCTGCTCGGCGGTGCCGTCGATCGTTTCTCTGCCGGCAGTGCGTGGAATATCGCCCATGCCGGGCGCGAGTGCGTTGAAAATCGGATCGAGATGCTTGATGACTTCGTTCTCTCCGCCAATCATCATGCAATAACCTCGTTCCAAACCCCACACACCTCCGCTCGTACCCACGTCCACATAGTGGATCTTGCGCGGAGCGAGTTCTTTGGCGCGCCGGATGTCGTCGACGTAATAGGAGTTGCCGCCGTCGATCAGGATGTCTCCCGCTTCCAGGTGAGGCAGAAGTTACATGATGGTTTCGTCTACAACCGCAGCCGGCACCATGAGCCAGACGGCGCGCGGCTTCGCCAGTTGTTTCGCAAACTCTGCCAGGGATGCGGCGCCGGTCGCCTTATCCTTGACCAACTCGCTGACGGCCTGCGCCGACCTGTCGAACACCACACAGCCGTGACCCTTATTGATGAGTCGCCGCACCATGTTCGCGCCCATCTTTCCAAGACCAATCATCCCAAGTTGCATCGCCAATCTCCTTTATGACTGCTTCGATTTTCGGTAATACCGGATCAGGTTGTTGGTGGAACTGTCGTGGTTGAGTTGCGGCTCTGTTTTGTTCTCCAGCTCAGGGATGATGCGTTGCGCGAGGACCTTTCCCAGTTCGACGCCCCATTGGTCGAAGGAATCGATGTTCCAGATTGTGCCCTGCGTAAACACGGAGTGTTCGTACAGCGCTACCAGCTTTCCCAGAGTCTCCGGCGTGAGTTTGTCCGCAAGGATCGTATTCGATGGACGGTTACCCTCAAACACCCGGTGCGGAACCAGCCACTGCGGAGTGCCTTCGGCCTCGACCTGCTCCGGCGTCTTACCGAAGGCCAGTGCCTCGGTTTGTGCGCAAACATTGGCAATCAGCATGTCGTGATGCCGGCCGAGCGGATTGAGCGGTTTCGAAAAAGCGATGAAGTCGCACGGGATGAGTCGCGTTCCCTGGTGAATCAGTTGGTAGAAAGAGTGTTGACCGTTGGTGCCTGGTTCTCCCCAATAAATTGGACTCGTGTCGCGCGCAACCTTTTTCCCGTCAAGCCTGACATGCTTACCGTTGCTTTCCATCGTCAGTTGCTGAAGGTAAGCGGGGAAGCGTTTCAGGTATTGCTCGTAGGGCAGGACAGCGACTGTCTGCGCGCCGAAGAAATCGTTGTACCAGAGCGCCAGGAGACCCATCAGGACCGGCAGGTTTTGCTGAAATGGAGCGGTGCGAAAGTGTTCGTCCATCTGATGGAAACCATTCAGCATCGCCTGAAAATTCTCAGGGCCGATGGCGACCATGGTCGAGAGGCCAATGGCGGAGTCCATCGAGTAACGTCCTCCAACCCAATCCCAGAACTCGAACATGTTGGCGGTATCGATTCCGAACTTGGCAACCTCGGCCGCATTGGTCGAGACCGCCACAAAATGCTTCGCAATCGACTTTTCTTCCCCGCCAAATCCAGCGAGAGACCACTCCCGAGCCGTGTGAGCATTCGTCATCGTTTCCAATGTTGTAAAGGTTTTCGACGAAATAATGAACAGTGTTTCCGACGGATCGAGGTCACGGACAGCCTCCGCGAAATCGGTGCCATCAATGTTCGATACGAAGCGGAACGTCAGGTTTCGATCGCTGTAGTGCTTCAGCGCCTCGTAGGCCATGACCGGACCCAGGTCGGAGCCGCCGATGCCGATGTTGATCACGTTACGAATGCGCTTGCCGGTGTGTCCCTTCCATTCGCCGCTGCGGACGCGGTTGGAAAAATCCGCCATCCGGTCGAGCACGGCATGGACTTCAGGCACCACGTTCTTTCCATCCACGACAATGGATGCGTCGCGCGGCGCACGCAAGGCGACGTGCAAGACTGCGCGCTTCTCGGTGATGTTGATTTTCTCCCCGTGGAACATGGCGTCGATACGCGCCCGCAGGCCGGACTCTTCCGCCAGTTGAAGAAGGAGTTGGAGCGTTTCATCGGTGACGCGGTTCTTGGAGTAATCGAGGTACAGACCAACGGCCTCGGCCGCCAAACGCTCGCCGCGCTTCGGATCGTCTGCGAAAAGCTGCCGCAGATGCAGCTTTGAAACGGTCTTGTAATGTGACGCCAGTGCGCTCCACGCTGTCCGTCTGGTTCTCGGGCGCTTTGTGAGTGGTACGACCTGTGCTGCCATATGCATGCTCCTTTTGTCATCGGCCGTTTGCTGTGATGACCTTTACGTCTTTGATTTAACTGACGGCCTTCAGGGTTCCACTTTTGTTTAGCGAAGCACTCTTGGAAGAAATCACCGCCATCAAATCATCCCAAGACTGCACACTGTCAACGCTGTTTCACCGTGCCGGGCTAAATATACGACTGGAAGGTTTTCACTCATCGATTAGCCCTTCTGTTTTTTCAGCCTCTCAAGCCCATAGATCGCGGCTCCGATCAACGCCGCGCGTGCCGTGATGACATAAACTGGGATGCGCCGCATCACATCTTTGAAGCGACTTTTCTCAATATCTCCTGCAATTAACATTTGCCAGTCCTCCGTCCCTTGTCTGTCTAGCCGTTGCGCGTTGTTCACTGTTGGCTTTCGATCCGCCAAGCCCGTAGTACAAGATGTACAGGTAGCAAAGCACGGGCAGGACGAACGCGTGGTGAATGCCAACGTGGTCAGCAATGGCTCCCTGGATGACCGGCAGAATTGCGTCGCCCACAACGGCCATGTTCCGGGTGCCCGATCCATTTCCTGTCAGCGGACCGAGTTCTGCTATTCCCAGGCTGAAAATAGTCGGGAACATGATTGAAGTGACCGGTCGAAAAGACCTTCAGCAGGGATACATCCTCGGCAGCCTACAGGTGGCATATCATCGACTCGTATCTGACGGGCTCCCAGGGAGATTGCCCAAGCCGGATCCATAGTAAGCTGCAACGCCTTGCCTTTCTTCCTCCGTCAGCGACCCGGCGATGCTGCGCATCGGCATGTCGATGTCGTTCGACCGGCTGCCTTTCGCAAAATCCTCCAACTGCTCCTGAACATACGTTGAGTTCTGGGCTACAAGCGAAGGCGCTCCCAGTTTGCGGCCGATTGGTCCATGGCATACCTGGCAGGGAGGTATGCCTCGCGCGCCATCTCCAAACGCAACCAGTCTGGCCGCCGCGATGGTTTGCGTTGAAGGCAGCAGTTCCGGGAAGGCACGTGTGTCCCCGGCATCCGGGTAAGTAGGCAACATGGAGTAGTATGCCGCCAAATCAGCGTAATCCCTGGTTTGCAGCTCGCTCGCGACAGCGTTCATAATTCTTGATGTTCTCTTGCGGTCACGAAAATCATTGAGTTGCTTCCAGATCACCAGCCTGTCGAGCCCCGCGAGGTTGGGTATTGCAGCATTTGCGCTAAAGCCTTCCCGGCCGTGACAACGGGCGCATCGGTTGGCGATCAAGAAACCGCGAACTGCGTCTCCGTGAGAAGCTTCGGCAAGCGTTTCGTCGGTCCACGCTACGTTGGAAGGAATTCGCAACGGTGGCTGCGCATTCGCAGTGTTCAGAACATAGATCCCGCAGACCGCAAGGGGAGATCCAAGGACGCACACCGCCGCAAGAACGCGAATTCTTCGGGTCGCGAAAAGCTTAAGGTGTCGCACAATTTGCCCTCTCAGCAAGCTTCAGCCCCGGGAACAGATTCCGGCTGACCACGACGATGCGAGACAACATGTTGTAGTGACCTGCTCCGCAAAATTCATGGCAGGGAGTTTTGTATTCTCCCGGCGCGGCGAATTGCTCTCGCAATTCGCTGATGTGGCCGGGCAAGACCTCCACCTCGTCACTGGTACCGGCGATCGCGAATCTGTGCACGGCGTCTGCGCTGGTGATGCGAAAATGAATCGGAGTTCCTGCGGGGACCAGCAGGCAGCGAGGAACGAAATCATACTGCTGCGCGATGAGGCGTACAGTCACTGATCCCTCCGGATCGACCGCCGTGCCCAGATTGCTCTCGACGAATTCGCCCTTAAGGTGCAGGCGCAAAGGGTCTACCTCGGGAGAGATTCCCAGTAACTTTTCCGCTGCATCGCGCGCCTCATAGGGAAAACGGACGCACAGCCACACCAAAGAAAAACAGACAATTCCAGTCAAGAGCGTTAGCTTGTGTAGAACTCTTGGCATAAGGATTTCCTTTCAAGCGAGCAAGGACCGGCGGAGGATGTCTGATGCTCCAGATGCAACCGTACAACTACCCTCCGATCTGCTCGACGATCTGCATATCATCTGCCAAATCGAACGACGGGCAGGGTGCCGCGATTCGGTTTATCAAGGTTCAACAGCTTAAGCTTCTGCTCCGGTGACATTTTCAATTCCGATAGCTTGACTCACGATCGTAAGCCTGTCGACAAAGTCGTGACAGATTTCTGGCCCGGTGCCAGTCTTCCGTCTTCAGTGCAAAGTTCGGGCACCTCGCATTTTTCCGAACGTGCCTCATTTGTCCAATAATAGCGCAGCGCTGGTTTTTCCAAGTCCCCACATTTTGGTCCTCCGGTTGCTTTTACCCTCACGCGACCGTAGAGATCTGAATCTTGCGGTGTCGAAGTCTGATGGAGTGCGCGGGCTGGGCGATCGGCCGGCGTAAAAGTATCTCTGTTTATGTGGCCGCTGGTTGCATATTTCGCGTTCGTGCTTGTCCTGGTCGCGGCGACACTACCTGCTGGGGCCCAGGCATTCTGAACCTGCCACCAAAAAGCCATACGAAGTCGGCATCGTTTCAGAAGGGTCATCGCGAGTGCGTTTTGCGGCGCGCTATTACATGGTTGCCATGTTTTTCGTGGTTTTTGATTTGGAAGCTGTCTTTTTGTTCGCATGGGCCGGAGCGGCGCGCGAACTGGCTGGGCCGGCTGTTGCGAGGTCCTGCTGTTCGTCGGAGTGCTGGGCGCTGCCCTCGCACGTGACGGTTCGGTGCGCGCATTCCCGGCGTGGCAACGCCGAGGATCACCATCAACCGATACCAAGGTGTCATCGATACCATCGTCCAATTGTTTGCCTCCCAGCCTTCTGGTCTGATCGCGCTATGTCATCCGATTCAATCAGACTGCGCACTACGAAGAACAAAGGAGAAGGAACATGAAAATATTGATGGTGCTCACATCGCACGACACACTTGGCAACACGGGGCGCAAAACCGGCTTCTGGCATGAAGAATTCGCAGCTCCTTACTTTGTTTTCCGCGATACCGGGGTACATCTGACTCTCGCCTCACCAAAAGGTGGGCAGCCACCCGTCGACCCGAAAAGCGATTTACCGGAAAGTCAAACGTCCGCCATGAGCCGGTTCAAGCAAGACCTGGCGGCACAAAAGGCCCTTTCCCAGACAGTCAAGCTCGCCGACGCAAAATCGGAGGATTACGACACTGTCTTCTATGTGGGCGGGCACGGTCCCATGTGGGACCTTGCAGAAAGCCCGGTTTCCATCGCTTTGCTCGAGGCGTTCTACAATTCTGGCAAGGCGATCGCTCTGGTCTGTCATTCTCCCGGCGTGCTTCGTCACGTAACGTACCAGGGCGCGCCGCTTGTGAAAGGAAAGCGCGTGACCGGTTTTACCAATGGTGAGGAGGCGGAGATCCACCTCACCGGCGTTGTTCCGTTTCTGGTCGAGGACGAGTTGACGCGGCTGGGGGCCATCTTTGAGAAACTTCCCAACTGGCAGCCATTATCCGTCGTTGATGGCTGTCTCATCACCGGACAGAATCCCGCGTCTTCGACCGTGGCAGCTCAAAATCTTATGAACTTACTCGCCGCGGAGAAAGCCGCCTAGTCGCCTATTTCGATCGACCCCGGTGTGGGCTCGTCGTGGTGCTGTTTGCCGGCCAAGATTATGCAGGTGCCGTCTTGGCCGGTAGAGTCAAGCGCTTCCGTAGCGCGGCAAAAGGAGAAATGAATCATGATTCCGCCAAAGCATTTAGCTTCTTGTCCAATTGCAGGCTCAAGATGAACGATCAACAAGAGAAGGAGCGGTGTTCTGGAGTGCGAGATCAACAGATCCGTGCGGCACTGGATCAGCATTGGGCGGCGTCCGATGCCAACGATTTTGAAACGGAGCACCTCATCTATCACGAGGACGCGGTGCTGGACTACCCGCAGTCGGGCGAGCGAACCCGCGGTCGACGCAACATACAGGGTCAACGCGCCAGTCAGCCGAGCAAAAAGCGATTTACTGTCCGACGAATCATTGGCGGCGGTGATCTTTGGGTCACCGAATTCATCCTGACATATGACGGCAAGCCGTCCTACACCGTGAGCATCATGGAGTTCAGGGACGACAAGGTTGCGCGGGAAACACAGTACTTTGCGGATCCATTTGTGGCTCCCGCATGGCGCGCTCAGTGGGTCGAACGGATGGACACATAATCTCGAAACGTGAGAATTCGCTAACAACGTCGCTATTTGCGGTTTGCAGCATACGATGGAGGGACAAGACAAGCGGGCGATGATCAAGGGTGTGGAGTTGCTTCCGCCACATTCTCACCCGGAGGATCAACCATCACCTGGCCCGCCAGGGAGAGTTCCAGCCAATTGGGAATCGCTGCTGCACTAGCTGGCGTCGATCGATTTTTTGTGAATGGGAGCGGGGCTCGGGTCACCATATTTGTAATGAGCAACGTATCGAAAGGAAGCCATCAATGAACGCGATACAAATTGACCAGAAGAGCTATGAGATGCCCCCGCGCGAGGGGATCAGCATCGCGCATTTTCTCACGGTCGCCGACATTGAACGGTCGGCTCGCTACTACGAGAAGGTCTTCGGCGCTCGCATTCTGAGCCTGGGGGACGGCAACGCGCCTGGGTACCTTCAGCTGGCAAATATCTGGATGATTCTGAACGTTGGGGGCGGGCCGACCCCGGATAAGCCAACGGTAACGCTCAGCGTCCCCGACCCGAATCACATCAACAGCTTTATGAATTTCCGCGTTGCCGATATTCAAGCTTGCTACACATTATGGAAAAGTCGGGGAGCCGTGTTCATCACGGAGCCGATTCCCAAGTACGGCGGGATACGCTGCTACATCCGCGATCCTGACGGTTACATTATCGAGGTCGGACAGAGCACCGATCTCACCTACGGTTAACGCGCGGCCCGGATGGGATGCGGATTTCAACGGTTGCGGATGTCCGCTTGGGGCCTTCCGGGCTGCCGTGTCTGGCCAATACTCCGACATTGATTGATACGTTCGTCCAATAGATTCATTGTCGCGTTTCTGCCAATCTTGCGTTGAACAGTCACTCGCTCTGACATTGAAAGGGGCACCAAATGGACGGCACAAATGGACCGAAAGAGATCGCGCCTGTCGCGTCGAACACGCCTGAGTCGAACACATTAAGCGTGAATGTTTTCACGGCCCCAGGAAAGACTATGGTCGGCGAGCGCCCAAAGCCCTTCGGCGAAGCGCTCGGCTTTGATCCTATTACGTCGACTTTGATCTTCGGCGAGTTCGACGCGGTGCTGGTGGACGCAATGGGGACGGTGGCCGAGGCCGAGGCTCTCGCGGATTGGGTCGCTCTGCACAACCGCAACCTGGAGACCATCTATATAACGCACGCCCACTTCGACCACTTCTACGGCCTTAGCATTCTGCTCGACCGTTTCCCCGGCGCTCGGGCGATAGCAACACCCAAGACGGTGAAGGCCATGCAGATGTCTTTCACTCCCACTGTGGAGCGGTTGGCCCGCCGGATGTTTCCTGGGCAAGTGGCCACGAAGTTAGTTCCACCTGAGCCCTATGAGCCCGACACGTTTACTCTCGAGGGCCACGAATTGCGCATCGTCGAGCAGGGCCGCACCGATAGTCCCGATTCAACGTCTCTACACGTTCCATCGATCGGCCTGATCGTCGCTGGCGACGTTGTGTACAACCAATGCCGCATGTATGTCGGCGACACCACCCCCGAGAGCCGAAAGAATTGGATCGCGGACCTGGACCGGTTAGCGGCCCTGAACCCGTCTATGGTTGTCGCCGGTCACAAGAAGCCTGGCGCGCCCGACTCTCCCTCGACGATCCAGGACACCAAGCGTTACCTCGAGGACTTCGATCGGCTGCAGAAAACCGCAACGTCCGACCAGGCGCTGTTCGATCAGATGACGGAGCTATACCCCCATTGGGTGGCCAATCAGTCGTGGTTGATGTTCGGATTTCCAGGGGCATAACTCACATCAACCGCGGTAGCCGGTGCTTACGCACTTTGGAGGAAGCCGCGGACGATGAGCTAGCTCATATTCAGGAGCAAAGAATTCGATTTCAAAAAGGAGAACAACAATGACAACTAAAGGAAAAGTCTTAGTGCTGGTATCGAGCGGTCATGGCTTGCCCTTGAAAGATGGCAAGGTTTATACCGGCGCTGGCTACTACCTCAACGAGCTGACGGTTCCGGTTCGCGCCCTGATGAAGGAGGGCTACGAAATCACTTTCGCCAACCCCAAAGGCAACACGCCGCAAATGGATGTCCATTCAGCTGTAGCCGACTTCTTCGGTGGAGACGAGGCTAAGCTTCAGGACTATCTAAAATTCCGCGACACCCTGACTGGGCTCAAAAATCCAACTCGTATCTCGGATGTCATCGCATCGGGCCTGGATCAATATGACGCTGTTTTCGTCCCCGGCGGCCACGGCCCGATGATGGATCTTCTCGATGATCCTGACGCTGGCACCGTGCTGAGACACTTTCATAAAACATCCAAGCCAACGGCAGTACTCTGCCATGGCCCGATTTCACTTCTCGCGGCACTTCCGAATTCGACGGAGGTGGTCGCCGCGCTGTCGGCGGGCGATGCCGCCGGAGCACACGCAAAGGCTCAAGGCTGGATCTATTCCGGATATAAGATGACTATCTTTTCGACAGCGGAAGAGCAGCAGCGGGAACCGCTTGAGATTGGTGGTAAGGTTCTCTTCTACCCGGACTTCGCCTTGAGTACGGCGGGCGGTGACGTGAGTGTGCTCGCTCCATGGACGAGCTATGTCCTTCAGGATCGCGAGTTGATCTCAGGCCAGAACCCATTCTCTGATCAAGCGCTTCTGAAACTTCTTCTACCGGTACTCAGTGAGAAGAAGAAGGTGGTTTCAGCGGCATGAAAAGTACGACGAGATTCGCTGCTGCATCCGCGATCCTGACGGTTACATTATCGAGGTCGGACGGAGCACGGGCCTCACGTAAGGCTGACAGTGGCGCGGTTGCCGGGGCAAGTCGGTGTGACAGCGGGTATCGTTACAGCGCTTCCCTTCGATGGAGGGACAAGAGATGGAGTGGAAACGGTTGGTCCAGTTTGCGCTGCAGGGTAGCAGTGATTGGGAACAATATGCCATCCTGCTGGTACGGATTTCGATCGGGCTGTTTTTTGCCATCTCCGGAGGAAACAAATTGTTTGTCGCCGGCGGCACGAAACCTGTTTACGACACGCTCGTTAAGGCCAAAGTCCCATTTCCCCACCAAACGGCTTATTTCGTGGCGGGTGTCGAGTTCGTTGGCGGATCCTTGCTGACCGTAGGGTTTCTTTCGAGCCTGGCCTGCGTGGCTTTATTGATCGATATGACTGTTGCCACCCTGACTAGCGCGCTTTCGACCATCCCGAAAGGACTTTCGCCTCTTAACTGGCTTGACGATTTCCTCTACCTTCCGGAAGTCCTGTACGTGCTCTTCTTTATCTGGCTGCTCTGCTCTGGTCCGGGAAAGTTCAGTGTCGATTACTGGTTCGCCTGCAAGTTGCGGAGCTGATGGATGAACGAGGCCGCTTGTTGCGAGATTTCGACGAGGTACGCATGCCCCGATTGCTTTCAGTAAATGTCGGTCTTCCCCGCGACGTGACATGGAACGGCAAAACGATCCGAACGTCGGTCTGGAAATCGCCAGTGGACGGCCGAAGAATGGTGCGCAAGCTCAATATCGATGGCGATGCGCAAGGCGATCTGGCCGGTCACGGCGGGGAGCAGCGCGCGGTCTTTGTCTACCAGATGGATTCTTACCATTACTGGGAGCGCTTTTTGGGCCGCAACGATTTTACTTTCGCTCAGTTCGGCGAGAACTTCACCGTCGAGGGACTTCCTGATAATGAGGTCTGCATTGGCGATCGATACCGCATTGGTGACGCGACATTTGAAGTGACACAGCCGCGCGTAACGTGCTACCGCGTCGGCATCCGCATGAATGAACCTCGGATGGCGGCGCTTCTCGTAGCCCATCACAGACCAGGATTCTACTTTCGCGTGTTGCAGGAGGGAGAAGTTGGTGCCGGCGATGACATCGTAAAAATCACTGACGGTTCAGAGCGAATCAGTGTCGCCGAGGTTGACGCCCTCCTGTATTTGCCAGGACATTCCAGCGAGCAACTGCAACGCGCCCTCCGGATTCCTGCACTTAGCAAAGGTTGGCAGAGTTCGTTCCAGGCAATGCTCCAACAAGACTTGAGCTCCAAAACTACGGTGGGAAATCCGGGACTCGCCTATGAGGAACAAGCGCCAGCATGGCCCGGCTTTCGACAGATGCGAGTCGCGCGTATTAATAAGGAGAGCGATAGCGTTACTTCCTTCCTTCTGGCGCCGATCGATGGGTCGCCTCTTCCTCTCTTCCAGGCAGGTCAATTTGTCGTCTTGCGATTGCTCGTCGATCCAGGCAAACCGCCCGTTCTTCGCAGCTACTCGCTGTCGGATCTTCCGGTAGCCGACCATTTCCGCATCAGCGTCAAGAGCGAATCGAACGGGATTGGAAGTTCATTTCTTTGCAACCGTGCCCAAGAGGGCGATGTATTGGATGTTAGTGCGCCGCGCGGAAGCTTTACTCTGCGTCCCAGCCAGAATCCTGTGGTTCTGCTGAGCGCTGGAGTGGGCGCTACGCCCGTGATGTCGATGCTGCACTCCCTCGCTGCCGAAAAATCGCAACGCGAGATCTGGTGGATCTATGGAGCGCGCAATCGTGTCGACCATCCATTCGCAGAAGAATCGCGTTCATTACTGAAACAGCTTTCTCGCGGACGAGGATACATCGTGTATAGCAGGCCCGCTGCCATCGACCGAGTCGGGTCAGACTTCGATGCTCCCGGGCACATTGATGCAGCTTTGATAGAGAAAATTGGGGTCTCACCGAGCAGTGACTTCTATCTGTGTGGCCCATCTTCATTCTTGCAGAACATGCGCGATGGGCTCGGAAACTGGGGCGTGCCCGCCGAGAATGTGCACACGGAAGTCTTCGGTTCTCTCGAGGCGATTACCCCTGGTATGGCCCAGGTTGTTCACACTCCTCACCTGCCACCAGGGCCTGCGGGATCTGGCCCCCCAGTCTCGTTCGCCCGCAGCGGGATTACTGCCCCTTGGGATCGTAAGTTTGCCAGTTTGCTTGAACTGGCGGAAGCGTGCGACGTTCCGGTCAGGTGGTCGTGCCGGACTGGAGTCTGTCATACCTGCATGACTGGGCTGATTGGCGGATCGATTACTTATAATCCTGAGCCGCTGGAGAGGCCCGCTCCCGGGAACGTACTCGTATGCTGTTCCCAACCAAACGCGGATGTCGCACTAGATCTTTGAGGGAAACGGGAGGAGTCCAATTATGCGTTCTGATATCGTGCCCGGAGGAATTTTCCCCGATTACGACCTGCCCGATCACACGGGCAAAGTGCGCAAGCTCAGCGAACTACAGGGCGACGATCCGCTAATCCTCACCCTTGCGCGCGGCCACTATTGCCCCAAGGAGCACCAGCAGCATTTGGAACTCGCCGCGTTCTACCCGAAGATCGCGGTGGCGTACACTCAGATCGCAACCATCGCCACCGACGACCACCATACGCTGCAGGAATTCCGCGCGTCCGTCGGGGCGCAGTGGACATTTCTTTCGGACCCCGACCGAACGGTTCAGAAGGATCTCGACATCCAGGAGTACACCGACCCCGAGCACAATCCGATGATCCCGCATACGCTCGTGCTCAAGCTGGGCCTCGTGATCTACAGCATTTATAACGGCTACTGGTTCTGGGGGCGTCCGTCGGTCATCGATCTTTGGCGCGACCTGCGCGCCGTGACGAGTGAAATCCGCCCAGACTGGGATCTGAGTACTCCTGGACTCCGCGAGGCATGGAATGCGGGTGATTTCTCGCCTTTCCACGGGTGGAACAAGCAGGCCAGCATGGAAGATGCCTCGATTGCACGGAGGAAATAGCAGCTCCGTTTGACACTTGGTGTTGAAACAAAACGTCCAAAATTCTTCGTCAATTTGAATCGTCAAATCGCAAGAGCAAGAGGAGCACAGCGTATTCAAGTGCGCAGACTTGCTTGAGCATCTCGGCCTGTGCCGAGCTAGCGCTTCCCTGGGTTCAATCAGATAAAGCCTTCCTTCATGAAGGTACCGGCGCAATCCCCGGAGGCGATCCGCATGATTGCGCCGCAACCATAAGAATCAGGCTATGGGACGAAGGTGTTGATCAACACTTTCGGATTGGCTAGCTGCGGGCGCGGAGTATTTCTGAGACTAAGGCTAGGTTTAGGCCTGCATCAGCCGAAGGCTTGACTCAGTGTGCGCGCTGCAACGATTAGCTTATGCGAAGGTATTGGTCAATACCATCGTCCAATAGACTCCCTCCCGCCCTTCTGGCTTAATCGGACTTGTGCAGCGGATTCGACCTTATCGAGATAATCCCGCAGCCGCCTTAAATGCAGAAGATCCACCAGAGAAAAGGGACTGATGGTGAGTCAAGAAGGCAGGTGATCGGGGGGGTACTCACTCGTTTTTCATCGATCTAGCGATTCTACAGGGGTACTGTGAATTTCCTAGCTCTAAACATATTGGCTGCTAACCGTGCGAAGCTTTGTACAAAGCTGACCGCGCTCTGGGTGGTTCTGCTGGCAGCCCCGCTCTACGGACAGTCCGACTTGACTGCTGCGAGCCAAGGAACAGTGTCCTACAGTGCCCCTACGTTTGCTGTTCAGGGCACTTCGGATCTTCAGATGCAAGATACTTACCTGGGAGGAGTTCCCACGGGCAAAGCCAGTCCAACGCCGTTGTCGCTTTCGCTGGAGGACGCCGTAGCTCGTGGTCTGCGGCAAAATCTTGGAGGGCTACTCTCCTCCGATGCATTCTCCGGCGCACAAGGCGAGCGATGGCGGGCACTCAGCGCGCTGCTGCCAAATCTGACCACCGCTACTAGTTTCGGCGTTCGGCAAAATGACCTGAAGGCGATCATAGGCATCACTGTTCCCGGCCACCCACCCGTCATTGGCCCCTTTGGAGTTTTCGACACACGCGGTTACCTTGATCAATCCCTTTTCAATTGGCAGTCCATTGAGCGCGCGCGCTCTTCCACTGCGCAAGTGAAATCAGCCCAATATAGTTACAAGAATGCCCGCGAACTGATTGTTGTTGTGGTTGTGTCAAATTATCTGCTGGTCATTGCCGACCAGTCGCAGGTCGAGTCCGCTTTGGCTCAGCGCGATACTGCGAAAGCGCTTTTCGATCAGACAACCGACCAGAAAGAAGCCGGCCTTGCGGCTGCGGTTGACGTACTGAGGGCCAATGTCGAGCTTCAGGCACGCGAACAAAGGTTGATCGTCGCGCGGAATAATCTGGCCAAGCAGAAGCGCGTTCTCGCGCGGGCGATTGGGCTTCCGGCAGGTCAGACTTTCGAAATAACCACGGCAGTTGCTTTTCAGCCGCTTACGACTTCCACCCTGGAAGATGCATTGCAGCAGGCGTACAGTTCTCGCGCCGACTATAAAAGCCTGACCGAGCAAGTACGTTCTGCTGAGTTGCAAAAGAAGGCCGCTTCCGCCGAGCGCTACCCAACACTCTCCGCCGTTGTGGATTACGGATCCATTGGCACCAACACTGCGTCGAATCATGGCACAGTGGACGCCGCCGCGGAACTCCGATTACCCATTTTCCAGGGAGGCAGGGTTCACGGAGACAACCTTGTCGCAGATTCCCTCCTGGCCAGGGCCAAGCAACGACTGGGAGACCTCCGGGCCAGCATCGATCAGGAGGTTCGTGACGCTTTCCTCGACTTGCAAGATACCGCCCAGGAAGTGTCCGTTGAGCAGAATGCCGTCGGGCTCGCTACTCAGACCTTGCAGCAATCACGGGATCGCTTCTCCTCGGGAGTGACGGACAACATCGAAGTGGTTCAGGCGCAGGAATCCCTCGCGGATGCCAACGACGCGTATATCGCCAGCCTTTACCGCTATAACATCGCAAAAATTTCTCTGGCACGAGCCATCGGCTTCGCGGAATCGAACTACGCGCAGTATTTGAAAGGACAATAAAATGCCCGACCAAGAGACGGCCAAAAGTCCGGAAAAGTCATCGTCCCCAGGGCCCAATACCGCAACGGAAAGTCCCACAACGACCCCGCCCGCCGCCTATCCGAGACGGCGTTCCCACAAGCGGTGGATTATCGGTGCTGCCGCGGTGGTAGTTCTTGTCGGTGGCATCTTTCTGTGGCACTACTTTTCAGGTTTCGAGAGCACCGACGATGCGCAAGTCGATGTCCACCTGTATCCCGTGAGTGCGCGGATCTCCGGGTACGTGCAAGCGGTCCACGTGGGAGACAACCAGTATGTGCAGGAAGGCGCCACTCTAGTGGAGATTGACCCAAAAGACTATCAAGTCGCCGTGGCGAGAGCGGAGGCCAACCTCGAAACCGCCGAGGCCTCCGCTCGTGCGCTGAACATCGACGTACCTATCAGCTCGGTGGACACCACCAGCCAACTGAAGTTCACATCCTCGGACATTGAAAACGCCAAAGCCGCAATCGCTGCCGGGGAGAAACAAGTTGCAGCCGCACAGGCACGCATTCTGGAAGCCCAGGCGGAAGACGTGAAGGCCCAGGACGACGTCCAGCGTTACCACCTTCTGCTGGTTAAAGACGAAGTGCCTAAGCAGACTTACGACCACGCGATAGCCGCAGCACAAACGGATACTGCCGCAGTAGCAGCCGCCAGAGCGGAAGAAGCGGCTGCGGAACAAGATGTCGACGAGGCGCGCAGCCGGCTCATCGAAGCGATTGCGCGGAATGAATCCGCCCTGGCCGGACCGCAACGGGTGGCGTCCACGCGCGCCCGTGCACGATCAGCCGTTGCCGACGAACGACAGAGGAAAGCCGAGCTCGACCAGGCCGAGCTCAACCTGGGATACACCAGGGTATTAGCCCCGGTTAGCGGCGAGGTGACCAAAAACGTGGTCGTGGGATTGAATGTGGACCCTGGCGAACAACTGCTCACGGTGGTTCCGCTGGATCAAGTGTGGATCACTGCAAACTTCAAAGAAACGCAACTCAAGCACATGCGGCCAGGGCAGAAGGTGAAGATCACCTGCGACTCCAATGGCCGTTCCTACCGAGGGCATGTCGACAGCATCGCCGGGGCTACAGGACCTTTGTTTAGCCTGCTGCCTCCGGAAAATGCTACGGGCAACTACGTAAAAATCGTTCAACGCGTGCCGGTGAAGATTGTGCTCGAACCGGGGGAAAATCATGACCGCGAGCTTCGGCCCGGCATGAACGTCGAAGCGAAAGTGTACTTACGATGAGCGCCGAAGCGCTGACCTTCCCTTCAGAGCAGGTCATCTGGCGTCCCAAGGTGAATCCCTGGGTTATTGGCGCCACCGTTTCGATGGCGGCATTTGTCGAAGTCCTAGATACAAGTGTTGCCAACGTTGCTCTGCCTTACATCGCAGGAGGCTTGGGAGCCAGTTACGACGACAGCACGTGGGTACTCACCTCGTATCTCGCAGCCAATGCGATCGTCCTGCCTATCAGCGGATGGCTTGCGGAAATCATCGGCCGCAAGCGGTATTTCATCCTCTCTCTCCTTGTTTTCACGCTGAGTTCTCTGCTTTGTGGACTTGCGCCGAGTCTGCCTCTATTGCTGCTCTTCCGCGCAGTGCAAGGCGTCGGTGGAGGCGGACTGCAACCGATGGCGCAAGCGATTCTCAACGATTCGTTCCCTCCCGAGAAGCGCGGCGTCGCTTTTGCTCTCTACGGCATCTCTGCGGTTCTCGCCCCAACAGTGGGGCCGATGCTCGGAGGGTGGATTACAGATAACTATTCCTGGCGCTGGATATTTTTTATTACCTTGCCTGTGGTTTCTCTTGCTATTTACTTGACCCACACACTCGTCGAAGATCCACCGTTCCTCCGTCGGTTAAAACGCGGGGGTATCCGTGTGGACTACATCGGTATCGCGTTTTTGGCGCTGGGCGTGGGATCCCTGCAGGTTCTTCTGGACAAGGGGCAGGAAGACGATTGGTTGGGCTCGCATTTTATCGTCACCCTGGTGGTAACTGCAGCGGTCTGCCTAATCACATTGGTCATCTGGGAATGGTTCCGCAAAGAGCCGATCATCGATGTCCGCATGTTCAAGAGCTTTAACTTCGCCGCGGCGAACCTAATGATGTTCATGATGGGCTTCATGCTTTTCAGCACGTTAGTTTTGATTCCCGAATTTCTGCAGACACTAATGGGTTACACGGCCGAACTCGCGGGTCTTGTTTTGTCCGGAGGAGGATTGGTTTTGTTGACAATGATGCCGCTCACTGGCCGGCTTACGACAAAGATTCAGGCCAGATACTTGATTGCGACGGGATGGCTGTGTCTCGCCATCGGACTGCTCTATTCGGCTCACCAGACCGATTTATTCATCAGCTTCCGTTTTGCAACGTGGCTGCGCATCACGCAAGTAGTGGGAATCGGATTTCTTTTCGTTCCCATCACGGCGGCAGGTTACATCGGAGTTCCTCCAGAGAAGGGCGACAGTGTCTCAGGAATCATCAACTTCATGCGCAACATCGGCGGCAGTATCGGAACTTCCGTCGTGACCACTCTGATTGTCCGGCGGTCTCAGTATCACCAGCAAATCCTCGTCGGCCACGTCACTCCTGATACCCCTGAATTTCGTTCCGCACTCCACGCACTGAGTTCAGAAGTCGCACATTCTGGGCTGCGGGCCGCGGACGCCCACAACCAAGCCATTGCGAGGTTCTACGACTTAGTGAATCAACAAGCACACGCGCTGTCCTATATGGACACGTTTTGGATCCTGGGCGCGCTCTGCTCGATCATGTTTGTCCTCGCCTTTTTCTTGAAAAAGAATGACCCGGGAGCGGGCGGCCAGGTTGCGGCCGGTTAGGGATTGTCATGATGATTCGAGCCGTGTCCATCGAACGTGAATTTGGCTGTGGCGGTTCAGAGATCGCTGCCAAGCTGGCCGAACTTCTGGGTTGGAAGCTGTGGGATCACGAACTAACTCAGGAAATCGCTCGGCTGACCAACAGCACACCGCAAGCAGTCGAGCAGCGAGAATGGAAAAATGATCCTGCGGTTTATCGCGTGTTTAAGTCGTTTCTCAGAGGAGCATTCGAAGGGGGGCTGCCGCCAACCAATCGGCTGGAACTGCTTGATGCGCGCCGCATCGCGACCGTCTCCGAACTGGCGGTCAATCACGCACTTTCTGGCGGCCCATGCGTGATCGTTGGCCGTGGCTCGCAATATTTTCTTCGCAATCGCAAGGATGTATTTCGGGCGTTCCTCTATGCTTCTCGCACGTCTAAGATTCACAGACTGATCACAGCTGGAACACCTCAAGAAAAGGCAATAGCGGAAGTTGACACGATTGACGGGGATCGCGCCGCGTTTGTGAAGAGATACCTCAATCTGAATTGGCCCGAGCGCCCCCTGTATGACGCAATGTTTAATACAGAGAGGGGTGATTCTTTTGTCGCTGAAATGCTCGCGCACTGTGTCCAGCAAGTTACTAGACGGGCGTCAGTCATCCCCGAACTCCCCGTGAGGGGCCAACCGTGATGACGAACCTCCACTTTCAGAACGGTTGGGTAGACATATGGCTGATGCACTGCTGGGCGAACAATGTAGGTGCGCGCGACTGAGGGGCAGGCCGGGCGCGTAGTTAGTCGCTCAATTGGAATGGCGATGACGGAGTCAATGTGCTTAGCTCACCAAGCCGGCGCGGCAGTAAGTCTCGTGGCACTGACGCTCTGGCTCCAGTGTGCAGGAATGGGCGTCCTTATTTGCTGGGCGAGGACCTTTATTGAGCGACAAACCAAGAAACTAAGTCCGTGGCATGCCGCCATGCTTATGGTTCGGTTCGCAGCGGCAATGACTGTTCTGCAGATCTTGGAGACCTTGGTGTGGGCCTGCTTTTATCGCTGGAAATGTTTTTCAGCCTGGGAGGCTTCTTTCTATTTTTCAGTTGCGAGCTACTCGACCGTGGGTTACGGAGACGTTCTTCTCCCGCAGATTTGGCGCACGTTGGGGCCAATCGAGAGTCTTACTGGACTGCTGATGTGTGGCATGTCCGTGAGCGGACTGTTCGCCATCCTGACCCGAATTTTGGCGGCTGAAGCTAAGTCGTCAGCGGGGGCCACTACCTGACCCGCCTGAAGAACTCTCTAGCCGCGAGGCCAAGATGACGGTCCGGCCGAGCTTCGTTTTTGTAGTGGTCCCTCCCAGCCGGGCTAGCCCGTGTGCCAGAGCGTAACCGAGCCCGCGACGATGACAGTGCGAGCCACGTGGTATTCAGGGTGATATCCTTGCCGAGGCGCGCCGTACGGTGGGAGTCGTTAGGTTCCGGATACGGGGTCTGAGGGCTCGCCGCATCCACTGTCTGAGTTTCTTGCGTGCATGCGCCGATTGCGCCTTCACGGTTCCAATCGGTACGCCCAAAATTCCTGCGGCTTCGCGGATCGATAAGCCATCGATATCACGAAGCTGAAACGTTTTGCGCAAAGCCGGTGTAAGCTGACTTTGGAAATGAGTTAAGCGCCCGCTTAGCTCGGTATTTCGATAGTCATCCTCCGGACTGGGCCGGCGATCCGCTAATCGCTCCAAGGCCGAATGTTCCTCCACCTCTCTGATTGGCTCATCGAGAGGAACATGGATGTGACGCAGTCGCCTCCTCAGCTGCATTCGGGCGGAGTTCTGCACAATGGACACGAGCCAAGTGGACATCTTTGATTGTCCCCTGAATTGGTCCAGGTGCGTATAAGCTGCAAGAAGAGCATCCTGAACCGCATCTTCTGCATCAGCTGCATTGCCCAGGAGCCGATAGGCTCCTCGGTAAAGAGACGGTAGGCCGCTGGACAAAAGGTGCCCGAATTTCTCACTCACGACCTGCCCTGGAATTTCGGCGAATTCGCCAGCCTCGACGGCTGCGTTTGTGCTCTGCATGCGTGACCCCTCCTGTCGCGAGAACATGGCACGCGTTGTTCCAATCCCTGGGCGTATGAATATCTTTGCGTTTTGAGCGCTATAAGTCCGTGACTCCCGAACGCTCCCGCCATCTGGAGTCAGAAGACTGTCGATAGCGACAGAGTGCTGTCAGTTGGATCGTGTTCCTTTGAAGGATGGGAGGGTCGATGCGGCTGATAAGTGCACGTTAAGACAGCTGAAGGATGGTTGAGCTTCGAGCAGTGTCAGACCACTGACATCCTCAAGTCCCCATTCTTGACTTTGGCGCCCTCTGCGCTAACCACGGCCATCTCAAACTAACGTCGAACGTGGACCGTCGAGTGCTACGACTGAGCGTGGACCCAACCCATGGCTCCTCGATGTCGACTGTGAGGCGAATTTGGCGCACGAGGAGGGAAAGGAAGTGCAGCGCGTGAAAAACAGAATCCTCGGGATTGCATTGCGCTCGCTTGCGTTCCTATTCTGCTGTATGAGTAAATCGGGCGTCGCCTACTGTATTGGATCCGTGCTCCTATGGGCCGGCTTTTCATACTATGGAGCACGGTTCGCCGTTCGAAAATCCAGCCCGTCGGCGCGACAGCTTCTTGCGGCTTCGATCATTTACCTTCCATCACTATTTGTGCTGATGATCCTTCTGAATCATGGTTCCGGGGGCTGTACTGAAGCAAAGATCTAGGGCGAGGCTTCTTCGCCACCAAGCGGACGGCAATGGAGGCGCTGCAGGTTATGGGACGGGAACACGTCAATCAAATACCGGTCACGTCAGGTTTGATTGCCCAATCCGCGAACGACTCTCGGCACATGGCTGAAAAGATCTACAGGTGATGTACCATCGCCGTCTAGCGACAAGTCTTTCCACCTAGTTCAACCGAAGCAGGACAACCACTGATCTCGCGGCCACGAGATAACGTAGCGTTTTTAGAGGTTCATTGGAGTTCGAGAAGTCGTTTGGGGTTGGCAACGCAGTATCGACGATTCTGGTCCACTCTGATGCGGTACCTTCCTGGATCTGAAACTCCAAGTTTTCCCAGTAGGCATTGATCATTACGTAGATGTCTTGGTCATTGTGAGATGCGCCGTGGAGGCAGAACGCCAGGCTGTGGGAATTCGGGGACAAGTCGGCCGTTGCGCCAGTTCCGTTCCAGGCAACATCTTCACGCCAGAAACGGCTGCGACTCAGCGTCGGATGGTTCTTGCGGAAGGCGATCATGCTCTTGCAGAAGCGGAAAATATCCTGATTGGACTGGAGTTGAGACCAGTCGAGCCATCCCGTTATATTGTCCTGGTTATAAGGATTGTTGTTGCCGAATTGCGTGTTCAGAAATTCGTCGCCGGCTCGAAACATCGGGGTTCCGTTCGACAGCATAAGCAGGCAGAAGAAGTTCTTCACCTGCTTCCGGCGCAGCGCCAGCACTTCGGCAGGAGCGCCTGCATCGCCCTCATGTCCGCAGTTCCAGCTGTAGTTCTCGTTCATCCCGTCCCGGTTGTTTTGTCCGTTGGCCCAATTATGCTTTTCGTTATAGGAGACCAGATCATACAGAGTGAAGCCGTCGTGCGACGTGACGTAGTTGACGCTCTGATAGGCGTGATACGCGTCGTCGCGGTTGTCGGGGAAAAAATCGTCGCTCCCGTAGATCCGCCGCATCAAGTCGGGAACCATTCCCTCGTCTCCCTTCACAAACCGACGCACGTCATCGCGGAACCTTCCGTTCCACTGGAGCCAGGTGATGCCGGGAAACCCTCGTCCGAGTTGGTATGCCCCCGTGTCCCAGGGCTCAGCAATCAGGCGTAACGGACCCAACTCCGGATCGCCGGCAATTTCTGCGAAGATCGGTGCGTGCCCCCAGTTCAGCGAGCCGTCGGCATTGCGGCTAAACACTGAGGCCAGATCGAAGCGGAAGCCGTCGATGTGCATTTCTTTTTTCCAATAGCGCAAACTATCCATCACCATCTTGCGCACGTGCCCCCTGCCAAAATTCAAAGTGTTACCCGTACCCGAGTAATTCGCATACGGGTTTGCCGGATCGGAGGTCATCATGTAATAGCTTGTGCTGCCCAATCCTTTGTAGCTGTAGATCGGGCCTCGGTGATCTCCTTCGCAGGTGTGGTTATAGACAACATCAAGCACGATGCCGATCCCCGCCTCATGAAACGCCTTCACCATATTTTTGAATTCAAGGTGCTGTGCATGATCATGGTTGCTGGCGTATTGTGCGTGGGGGGAAAAGAAGTTCAGAGGCATGTAGCCCCAGTAGTCGCCTTCCTGAGGATCGCGCTGGAATATCGGCATCAATTCGACAACAGTTACGCCGAGATCTTTCAGATAAGGGATCTTGTCGACCAGCCCCGCATAAGTCCCTGCCCGAGACGGATCCACGCCTGAGTTCGGATTCCGGGTGAAACCTCTCACGTGCAATTCGTAAATAATTGCGTCGGCCTCATGTTGTGGCGGATGGGATTCATCCCAATCGAACTCCGCTGTCTGGCTCGGCAGCACTCCGAGTGGTGCCCGTCCCGCGTTCGGCCCTTCCCGCATGGCCAACGTGCGGTCGAATTCGGCCGGAAAGAAAACAGCTTTCGCATATGGGTCCAGCAGCACTTTCTGCGGATCAAAGCTATGAACGCCAGGAAAATCTTCTCCCGACACCGAGTACGCATAGTAACGGCACTCGCCTATCTCTGCGATCGGAATTCGGCAGTGCCAGATCCGGCCGGACTTGTTGCGCAAGAAATCGAAAGAATAGACAAAGGCCGGAGTTACAAGTTCAGGCGGAGCATAGAGCAGCAACGTCACGCTCCCGGCGTGCTCAGCATGGACGGCGAAGTTGAAGGCCTGCTCCTCTTCAATCCAAGTGGCGCCGAGCGGCAAGGGACTGCCCTCGATTTGCTCCCAGGTTGCGGCTTTCGTGAGTTCGCGACGGACGATCGAGCGCCTGCGGTCCAGCGTAGACCCTGGCTCTTGCGTTGTATCCTTCACATGGCCTCGCTCACTCTTGCGCTTAGGACACTGGAACGCTCTAACTGCGTCGGCTGATCAATTCTTGGCTGATCAATCTTTTCCGGTCCCGCGCGCTTCGACAGTTCTGTCAGTTCCCGCAACCACCGAAAAGCCGGAGACAATTCGATGCCGTCCGGACATCGCCAACGCCAATTCCCGCTAGCGCGGCCCGGGATGTTCGTGCGACTCTCTGCTCCCAGGTTCAGCAGATCCTGTAGCGGCGCAACCGTCAAGGCTGCGATCGACGACCAAGCCAGATTTACCAGGGACGGAGCGGCGTCGTCACCCGCGCCCGGCGCGCGTTTCAGATAATTCCAGAAGTTCTGCCGCTGGTACTCGGGCAATTGTTCGTACCATTCGCGGGTTGGAGCGTTGTCGTGCGTGCCCGTGTAGGCGACCGTGTTGCTGACAAAGTTGTTGGGGAGATAGGGATTATCGGAGTGACCATCGAAGGCGAACTGTAAAACCCGGGTTCCGGGAAGGTGGAATTGCTCGCGCAGCGCGTGGACATCGGGAGTTATAAATCCCAGATCTTCGGCGATGAAGGGAAGCTGGCCAAGTTCTCTCTGCACCGCTTCGAAGAAGCCGGAGCCGGGCCCCTGCACCCACTGCCCTGACTGAGCGGTTGGAGCGTCCGCGGGAACGTGCCACGCGGCGGCGAATCCCCGAAAGTGATCCAAACGAATCGCATCCACATGCGCCAGCAGCGCTCGCAACCGGTCGATCGACCACCGAAAGCCCGTGGCACGCAGCGCATCCCAGTTATAAACGGGATTGCCCCACAACTGACCGTCCGCGCTGAAATAGTCTGGAGGAACGCCCGCGACGAAACGCGGGTGGCGTCGTTCGTCGAGCAGAAATAATTCCGGGTCCGCCCAAACATCGCTGGAATCCGGTGAAACAAAAAATGGCAAATCCCCGATCAGTCTCACCCCTTTGGAGTGCGCATACTCCTTAAGCTGATCGGTCTGGCGGAACAGGAGAAATTGCGCAAAGCAGACCTGGTCGACTTGATCTGCCAATTCTCGTTGGGCCTTTGTCAGAGCGTCGCTGCGGCGCTCGACGAACTCTTCCGTCCAGTCGAGATAGTACTCGCGATGAAACTTGGTTTTCAGGGCCTCAAATAGCCCGTAGTCGTCCAGCCAATGCTGCTGTTGTGAGCGGAACTCATCATAGGCCGCGCGCAAATCTTTGCGTGCCCCCGCTTTGAAATTGGCCCAAGCTGTTTCGAGCAGACGGTTTTTAAACGGAATCACGGCATCATAATCGATCGCATCGGAAGGGAACTCAGCTTGGCAATCCGCCGTCTTTAACAGCCCTTCCGAGATCAGAGAATCGGGACTGATCAGCGCAGGATTGGCCGCGAACGACGAAATCGCCTGATACGGAGAATTTCCGTAGCCCGTAGGCCCGAGCGGTAGCACCTGCCACCATCGCTGGCCGGCACTGTGAAGGCGATCAATCCAGGAAAACGCCGCTGATCCCAGATCGCCGATGCCGTACGGCGACGGCAACGACGTAACGTGCAACAACACTCCCGAAGCGCGGTATCCGGACGGAAATGGCGGAACGCTGGCACGCCCGCCGTCACTGCTCATCGCTCGTCTCCCGAACCCAGAGCGTTGTTCACGATTTTCTCCGCCTCGCTCACGATGGCACCGAGATGCGAGACGCTCTTGAAACTCTCCGCGTAGATCTTGTAAATGTTTTCGGTGCCGGAGGGCCGGGCCGCGAACCAGCCGTTTGTTGCCACGACTTTCAGTCCGCCAATTGAAGCCTGATTGCCTGGCGCCCGGGTCAGCTTGGCGGTAATCGGCTCGCCCGCCAATTCCGACTCCTTGACTGAGTCGGGTGATAGCGCCGAAAGTTTTGTCTTTTGCTCAGGAGTGCTAGGCGCGTCAATCCGCGTGTAGTAGGGGGTACCAAACTCTGCCGTCATTTCCTGGTAGTGTTGGCCAGGGTCCTTGCCCGTGCGGGCGGCAATCTCGGCGGCCAGCAGGACCATGATCAATCCGTCCTTGTCGGTGGACCACACGGTGCCGTCCCGGCGAAGAAAGCTTGCTCCTGCGCTCTCTTCTCCTCCGAAACAATACGAACCGTCGATCAGTCCCGACACGAACCACTTGAATCCAACGGGAACTTCGCGCAACTCACGGCCGAGTTTTTGAACAACGCGGTCAATCATGCTGCTGCTCACCACTGTTTTTCCAACAGCCACGGTCTGCCGCCATTGCGGCCGATGCGTCACGAGATAACGAATGGCCACGGCGAGATAGTGGTTCGGGTTCATCAGGCCGGCAACCGGAGTGACAATCCCGTGACGGTCGGCGTCGGTGTCGTTGCCGAACGCAACCTGGTACTGATCTTTCAGTCCCACCAGCCTCGCCATCGCATACGGACTGGAGCAATCCATGCGAATTTTTCCGTCGTGGTCCACGGTCATGAACGAAAAAGTCGGGTCTATGGTTCGATTGACGACTTGGACGTTCAACCCGTAAGTCGAGTTAATCGGGTCCCAGTAGGGCAGGGAAGCGCCACCAAGAGGGTCCACGCCCAGCTTGAGATGGGCGCCGCGAATGGCGTCGGTGTCCACGACACTGTTGAGATCGCGAACGTACGGGAGAACAAAATCTTCTTGTCGGGTGGTGGCCGCTCGAATCGCTTTTTCGAACAGGACGCGTTTGACTCCGGCATTTCCCGCGCGCAGCAGTTCGTTGGCACGATTCTGGACCCAGCCAGTCACTGCCGTGTCGGCAGGGCCGCCGTTGGGAGGGTTGTATTTGAAACCGCCGTCCTCAGGCGGGTTGTGCGAGGGCGTGATGACGATGCCGTCGGCGAAGTGATCCTTGCGACCACGGTTGTAAACCAGAATGGCTCGCGAGATGACAGGAGTTGGAGTTACACCGTCGTTCTCCTGAATGATCGCCTCAACGCCGTTCGCCGCCAGTACTTCGAGAGCCGTGCGCTGTGCCGGCGCAGAGACGGCATGCGTATCCTTCCCCATATAAAGAGGCCCATCGATTGCTTGCCCTCGTCGGTATTCACAGATTGCCTGCGTGATCGCCAGAATATGCGCTTCATTGAACGTGCCGTGAAGAGGAGATCCGCGGTGCCCGCTGGTCCCGAAACTCACGAGTTGGTTGGGGTCGCTCACATCGGGCTTGTGTTCGAAGTATTCTTTTTCCATGCGCGAAACATCGATCAGCATCTCCCGGGGCGCAGGCTTGCCTGCGAGCGGCGAAACGGAGGACTCACCAAGAGTGGTCTGACGCTGTGACTCTAAGGTATGGGGCATGGTTCCACCTTCCAAATCTGGGTTGTGTATTCGTGAATCGTGCGGTCGGCAGAGAATTTTCCCGAGGTCGCTACATTCAGGATCGCCTTTTGCGCCCACCCTCCGGGATCGCGATAGAGTAAACCCAACCGTTCCTGCGCTTCGACGTAGGACTTTAGATCAGCCAGGTGCATATAGCGGTCGCCGAATAACAAAAGTGTATCGCGCAACGGTTCGAATGCTCCGGGCTCATAGTGGCTGAAATAGTCAGAAGAAATAAGGTCGATGGCAGCGCGAGTCTCGGGCTCGTGTTCATAGTGCCACATCGGACTGTACCAGGAGCGGCTATTTTCAACCTGTTCCACGGTGAGTCCAAACAGAAAAAGGTTTTCTTCCCCGGCCTCTTCCGCCATTTCGATCGTTGCTCCATCCCTTGTTCCGACCGTGAGCGCGCCGTTCATCATGAATTTCATATTGCTCGTTCCACTGGCCTCATAGCCGGCGGTTGAAATCTGATTCGAAACATCGCTGGCTGGAATGAGCCTCTCCGCCAGCGACACGTTGTACTCAGGCAGAAAGACGACCTTCATACGGCCGCGCACGACGGGATCATTGTCGATGGTGCCCGCCAGGTTGTTGATAAATTTTATGATGAGTTTCGCCAGCCGGTAGGCTGGCGCCGCTTTCCCCGCGAAGAAGAACGTACGTGGCACCATCTCCAGATTGGGATTCTCCCGCAAGCGGTTGTAAACGACGATGATGCGCAGCGCATTCAGCAGTTGCCGCTTGTATTCGTGAATGCGCTTGATCTGACTGTCGAAAATCGTGTCGGGATCAACAATTTGCCCAGAAGTCGCCTTGAGCCAGTCGGCGAAACGCACCTTCGCCTCCCGCTTCGATGTCAGGAACGCTTGCCGAAAGGCGGAATCTGCAGCCAAAGGTTTGAGATCACGGAGTTGGTTCAGGTCGGTGATCCACTTTTCGCCGATCGCAGCCGTAATCGCTCGCGCCAGACTGGGATTCGACTCGAGTAGCCACCGGCGCGGCGTGACGCCGTTCGTCTTATTGTTGAAACGCTCGGGAAACATTTCAGCCAAATCCTTCACCGTTGTCGTCCGCAACAATTTGGAATGGACTGCCGCAACTCCGTTGGTGCTGTGCGAACCAACAATGGCGAGATTGGCCATGCGAATCTTGCGCGGACTCCCCTCTTCCACAAGGCTGATGCGCTCGACGCGTCCTTCATCGTTCGGAAAGCGCATCCGAACTTCGTCGAGCAGGCGGCGGTTGACTTCGTAGATGATCTCAAGCTGGCGGGGAAGGAGCACTTCAAACCATGCCACTGGCCACTTCTCAAGCGCCTCAGGCAGCAAGGTATGGTTGGTGTAGGCCAACGTCTTTGTGGTCAAATCCCAAGCCTCATCCCAGCCCAGGTGCGCATCGTCCAGCAGAATGCGCATCAGTTCGGCGACTGCCATGGAAGGATGCGTGTCGTTGAGTTGGATGGCGGCCTTCTCGGGTAACTTTCCCCAATCGCTGTTGTGCCGGAGAAACCGGCGTATCAGATCTGCCAGAGAACAAGCGACCAGAAAGTATTCCTGCACGAAGCGCAGCTGTTGCCCCGCACTCGTAGAGTCATCCGGATAAAGCACACGGGTCAGCGATTCGGCTTCAAGTGTCCCGCCCAACGCGCCCACGAAATCTCCCGTGCCAAATTCCTGAAAATCAAAGTAGTCTGCAGCGGCCGCGGCCCACAGGCGGAGGGTGTTGATGGTTTTTCCTCCATAGCCCACGACTGGTCGGTCAAAAGGAATGCCGAACAGGGTCGATGGACGACTCGGTATCACCTCCACTCGTCCATCCCGCAGCTTGAACGTGACGTTCAGCTTGATATCGACCTTCTCGTGCTGGCGACAGATCTCCCATGGATCCCCGTTGCGCAACCAGTTGTCGGGATTCTCCTGCTGCCAGCCGTTCACGAAACGCTGTCGAAACATGCCGTACTCATAACGCAGACCATAGCCCGTGCCAGGCAGTTGCATCGTGGCCATCGAGTCGAGGAAACAAGCCGCAAGACGGCCCAGACCTCCGTTTCCCAGTCCCGCATCCGGTTCCTGCTCGATCAGTTCAGGCCAGTCAATGCCTTTCTCTTTAGTGACTTCCTGCATAACGGGATCAAGCAACAGGTTCGTGAGGTTATTAGTGAGCGATCGTCCCAGAAGAAACTCCATGGAAAGGTAGTAAATGCGTTTGGCATTCTGCTGCTCATAGGTCGTCTTGGTTTTCACCCAGCGCTGCGCCAGAACATCACGCACGGCATGGGACACTGCTTCGAAGCGCTCTCGGGCACTGGCGACCTTCGGATCGATGGCCCGGTCAAAAACCAGGTGCCGGTCGTAGAGTGCCTCTTGGGTTCCGGCGAATGGAATTTCTCCCGTTCCATACTGTTGGAGAAGTTTGTTAATGTTCGGTGGCTTCACGGTCAAGGGAACGACCTTTGCGGAGTCCGGGCGTGACATACTTTTTGTGCTCATTCGAGGATCCTCATATACACCGTCCTTGGAGCTTGGCTCGCGTTCTATAGCAAGAGATGCGAATTCTTGATAAGGGATGACACAAAAATCGGAGGGGCGAAACAATTGAACGATGGTATCGTCGATACTTTGGTATCAGTCAATCCGACGTGTATCAATCCCACTCCTCAGCCCGGAGCCCGGCATTACTGTGGTGAAGCTCGCGCCGAGGTGCACATCAGTCGCCGGTTTGACTCAGTGTGCGCGCCGCAAGCCCAGAAACAACAGAAGCTTCGAGGCGGCCTCTTGCCCTGGGCCAAATGATGCAGCTCCCGACTTGGGTGATTCCGCGGCGGGGCGCCAGACTCGGTTCGAACCTGTGACATGTGCCAGAGTTAAGACACTTGTGTCACGCTTCTGCCGTGGTCACATTTTGAAAAAAACCATCTGTAAGAAGCCTGCTGGGTAGGCAGTCTGGCCCAAGGTCATCCTTCCTCCACTGAGGCCGTCGCCCCGAGTTACCCACCGCTGACAAGTGTCGAAAGATGCGTTGACGAGCGTCGAAATGGGCGTCGACCGTCATTGCCAGCTCGCTCGCAAGATTCTCCCTTGCTGCAATGACGCGATTTGCTCAGAAAGGCCTCTGGCACATGGCTTGGCATATCAGATGCTTTGATCCTTGTCGCCGGGAGGGTCGCGGTGAACAAGATTTCCATCGTCGGTAGAAGAGCATGGTGTTTCCTTGTTCTTTTGCTGTGCCCGAGACCAGCACATGCCTGAACCCTTCGCTGACGCCCCTGGCGCAAGACGCTACCCGTACATACACAGTGAAGTTCACCAACGCAGGTGGAACCACGTCTTTTACCACGACCCTCAACATTTTCGACAACGGTGGAGGCAGCCCACAATCGGAGACGATGACCGCTACAGACTGAGCGGGTAAGCTCAACACCACGAAACCGGCTACGGTTGCGCATCCACTACGCAGCGAAAACCGATGGTAGCGGAACGGTCGCGGCCTGGGGACATGAGCAAATATTTTTGGTGTTCGTCCAAACGATAAGTCTGCGGAAAATACCAGATGGATCCCCGCGGCTGGTACGACGAGCCTCCACGCAAAATGGCGGCGCGCGTATGTTCGTCGCGGAATTCGTCGGTCCATTGGGAGACCGTTCCCACCAGATCAAGTACGCCGAATGGACTGGCACCCGCTGGAAAAGATTTCACATTCGCCGGCGGCGAAACGGTTCGCCCATGATCGGCGGGCGGCAGCGCCCGCGCGTTCCAATCATTTCCCCAAGGATAAATGCGGTGATCGGTCGACTGCGCGGCATATTGCCACTCCCATTCGTGAGGCAACCGCTTGCCGGCCCATGCGGCGTAAGCGCGGGCGTCTTCGATCGAGACCCAGGTCACTGGTTTCTCGGCCCAACCTTCCAGATAATGGCCGCCTTTCCAATCGCGCAGAAAATTGTGATCGTCTTTCGGATGGTAGGCTGTGGCATTCAGGAATCTGGCGAACTCTGCGTTCGTTACCAGAGTGCGATCGATATAAAACGCGGGCACATGCATGGGATGAACATGATTGCGCCGCGCCGAATCTTCCCATGGATATTGAACGTCCACGCCGGGATCGTTGCCGCCCTCGATTTCGATGCCACGGACTTGAAATGTGAAATCGCCCTCGGGAACAAGAGTCATGCCGAATGGAGGCTTAGATGCCGGTTCGGTTGGCTTGATTTCAACCAGGGATTGCGGCACAGCTTTCCAATCGCGAGAAAAATCCGACAACGGACGACGAGAACGCTCCGCCATGTACGCCAGAATGTCTTTCAGCCTGTCGCTTGACGGATCTTCGTTGGTCGCAAGCACAGCGCCGAATCCGCGGCCGTCGATGTCGAAGCTTAGAGTAGCTTCTCTTCCTCGCAGCGTGGGCTTGAGTTCCACTCCGTGCCATAGATCGTAGAAGCGAAGATCGTGGAAGTGAGTGCCCGCCCCAAGTGGGACGCGCAACTGCGGGCCACGAACGTTGTATTCGTTGCGATTGACGATGGTCCAGAGCGTGCTCGAATTCGCCGGAAATCGGCTCGCAAAAACTCCATCTTGGACGGTCGCAGCGTGTGGTTGCCAATCTGGACTGCGAAGATTGTCGGCCATCGCTCGCTCAATCGCGGTGAAACGCAGGACGGCCTCCGCATCGTTCGGATTCATCCCATACCAGAAGCCCCAAAGGTTCTCGAGCACCGCGTATCCCTGGCCGTTAAAGAAGGCGTGTTGCAGGCTGTCAGTCTTGTCGCGCGTGAAGCGATCGGTCACGTTCACGCTATGCCGTGGTTCGAACCACTTCGTCTTGCTCACCATCGGAACAAACGGGTATGGGATTCCTTCCCACGTCACCCAGTCGTTCCATGACAAATTTGTCCAGGCAATCGATTCGTCGCGCGGCTGGAACTGAGGTTCGAGAGCTAAGGGCGCGCCAATGGCATCGGAGGCTTGACGAAATTGTTCGGGAACGGTTTCGAGTGTGTCGAAATTCACTCCATCGGCTCCGATGGTTTTCATCTCCTCGGCAAGCGCTTTATCGGCGTCGGCTGTTTCGCGTGTTCCCGTGTCCCATGCCAGAAAAGGGAAGAAGACTTTCACTCCACGATTGTGGAACTGCTCGATCAGTTGATGCAGGCCGGGCAACCCCCCGGGAAGATCCTGGAGAAGATCGAACTGATTGCGGTCGTCGATACCGAAGTTGGGATAGACGTGCCAGATCAGGACGGCATCAATCTTGCCCAATCGTTGCTGCGTTTCGTTCAGAAAGCGGTCGACGGTATAAACGTGCTTCTCAGGGTCATATAGGCTGCGGTCCCAGATCAGCACCTGCACCTGCAGAAAAACATGTTGCGTCCATTCCAGATCGGGGCGCTCGTATTCGGTGCCCTTGTACCGCAGACGGGTCCGCCGTTCCGTTCGCCATGCTTCCAGTCCTTGCAGCCAATCGGGAGCTTGCGCCGTTGTATCCGGCCCGGGGAAAAAGACTTCTTTAGGCGGCGGTGGTTCGGTGAGATTCATCACGCCGGTGACAGAGACGAGCCCATGCCTAGCCTGCCATTCGTCCGAAGAGGCCGTCCAAACTACGGACAAGACGATGATGCCGACGCCAATCAACCTTTGAACTCTAAAGATCAGGTTCATAACGAAGTTGCTGATTCTTGGAATGCGCTGAACTGCGTGCTGGGCTATCTTACAAGGCCTCGGGAAAGAAAAGCGGGAAACCGACTCGAGGTGGTGAAGCGCAGCAGACACCTTGCTACATTTTCCAAGGCGATGGCATGGCTCACGATCACTGTCAGCGTGCTAGCAAATGTGTTTGTCTTACTAAGGACTGATTGGATAATTGCTTGTAATTGGCGTGTCCATATCGTCATGATGATTCCGATTTACTTTCAGGTTGCACTGCTGACCAGCCTTGCCTTCTCATGGGCACCGCGTATGCCAAACTTGCCAGTTCAAACATGCACTATTCCCAACCGCCACCAAGAGCCTGATAGAGCTGGACCAGAGCGGTGAGTTCGTTGCCTCGCGCCTGCGCCAGCCCCAGCTCTGCCGTAAGCGAGTTGGTCTCGTTGGTCAACACCTCCAGGTAATCGGTGGTTCCGGCTTTGAAACGTACCTCTGAAAGTCGCGCCGCGTCCTGTGCCGAATCGAACAGGTGCTGTTGCTGCGCGGTGAACTCCTGATCCTTGCGATAAGCAATCAGTGCATTCGAGACATCGCGGAACGCACCTTGGATCGTCTGTTGGTAGGTCAGGACCATCTGGTCGCGCTGTGCTTCGGTAAGGCGAACATTGGACTTGAGTCTTCCTCCCTCAAAGATGGGGTGTGTGAAAGAGGCCGCCAGATCCCAGACGCCAGCCGGACCCGTTAGGAGATTTGTGAGAGCTGGACTCTCGAAGCCGGCACTTCCGGTAAGCGAGATCTGCGGAAAGTACGCGGCCCGAGCGACGCCGATCTGCGCGTTGGCGGCAACTAAGTTTGCTTCTGCTTCGCGAATATCCGGCCGCCGCTCCAGTAGCGTAGAGGGGAGACCGACTGGCACCTCGGGAGCATGGGGCTGTTCGGTCAGCTTCAGCCCGCGAGGCACATCGCCGGGGTTGTTGCCGAGAAGGATGCTGATGGCATTCTCCTGTTGAGCGATCTGCCGTTCGAAGTCCGGGATTTCGGTTGCAGCGGTGTATACGAGTTGCTCGGATTGGCGCACATCCAACATCGAGTTAATGCCATGCTGCTCCAAAGTTTGTGTCAACTGCAGAGAGTCGTTGCGCGAACTCAAGGTGTGCCTGGATATTTCCAGTTCAAGGTCCAACTGGCGAAGCTGGAAGTAGGAGGTTGCCACGTTGGCGACCAGAGTCGCCATGACTTCCTTTTGCGCCCATTGGCTGGCTAGCAGACTCGCTCGCGCCGCTTCGGTTGCGCGGCGATACTTTCCCCAGAAATCCAGATTCCAAGCTGCGGACGCGGCAACTTCTCCCTGCGTAAGCTCGTAGGAGGGAATGGGTCCGAGTACGGGATTCTGAATGCTTGTGACATTGCCGCCTGCAGTCACGGACGGAAGCTGGTCGGCGCGCGTGATGCCGAGTTGTGCCTGCGCCTCGAGAATTCGGGTCGCCGTGATGCGTACATCGTAGTTGTTCTTGAGCGCGGTGCGAATCAGCGCCTGCAGTTCGGGATCCTGAAACACCTCCCACCATTTTTCGTCACCCAAAGATTGCACGGACGAAGATTGAACGGACGAAGATTGCACCGACGATCCCGCGGGCGGCTGTTGTGGCTTGGCTTGGCTAGGCTGAGGGTTCGGGCGAGCCGACGAGTCAGTCGTTGCGTCACGATACGTGACCGGAACATCGACGGTCGGACGCCTGTAGTTTGGACCGACGGCGCAACCGATCATCCCGGTCGTAGCGACCAGAATGGCAAGAGAAAGATAAGTACTCTTGAAGATGAGATTCATGGGATTAATCTCCACTTCCTTCCTGCAGTGCGAATTCTGGAATCGCCGGCTCCGCGGGCTTCCGCGTCGAGCGCAGGAAAGGCACACGATCCAGCACCTTTTCCTGGAATTCCTCCAGGTAGAGATAAATGGCCGGAGTCACAAATAAAGTGATGAACTGCGAAACAATCAAGCCGCCGACCACCACAAGACCCAGTGGCCGGCGCGACGATCCGTCAGCACCATAACCGAGCGCGATGGGAAGCGCGCCTAGCAACGCCGCTGCTGTCGTCATCATGATCGGCCGGAAGCGTTCCAGGCTGGCATCGTGAATCGCCTGGTCGTCGGCAATGCCTTGCCGAACCCGTTGTTCGGCGAAGTCAACGATCATGATTCCGTTTTTCTTCACGATGCCCATCAGCATGAACATCCCAATGTAGGCGTAGAGCGAAGCTTCCTCACCAAACAGCCAGAGGGTCAGCAATCCGCCCAACAGCGCCACCGGCAACGATGAAAGCACCGTGATGGGGTGCAGATAGCTTTCATAAAGAATCGCCAGAATCACATACATGACGAACACTGCGACGACCATGAGCGTCGCCAAATCGGAAACCGTGTTCTGAAAAGTCAGAGCCTCACCTTGCAGTGATCCTTGAATTCCGGGGGGAAGAATCTGCTTCGCGGTCCGTTGCACGAACTGAGTCGCCGGACCTATGGCGTATCCCGGTTTCAAGTTGAAGAACATGGTGACGCTGGTGAATTGATTGATGTGGTTGACCGCTTGTGGCCCGATGACTGGGTGCGAACTGGTTACTGCATTGAGTGGAATCATCCGTTGACCGTCGTCGCTCTTGATGTAGAGCTTGCTCAGGTCTTCTGGAGCGGAGCGTTGATCATCGGCGACTTCCAGGATCACCTGGTATTGATCCGTCGCCTTCTTGATCAGGTAGCTGTAGTTCTCCGAATACGCATCGTGCAGCAGGGTCAGAATGCGGGTCTCTGACACGCCATAAAGCTTGGCCTGATCGCGGAGAATATCGACCTGCAAGTTTGGAGTGTGGTTGTAGAGATCGGAATTGACGAAGAGGAATCCGGGATACTCGTGCATTTTCGCCATCATCTTTCCGGCGGTTGCGTAGACTTCGTTGGGATCAATGCCGGAAAGAGCGAAGGCAAACTGGCCTTGCGCGTTGGCCGTGGCGCCGGTGCTGATTTCCAGCGCCGGATTCGGTTGCAGGAAGGCCACTACACCGGGAATTGCTCCTGCGATTCCCCCCATCAACTGGCCAGCCACTTGACCGATCGGGGCGCGCTCTTTGGGATCTTTCAGAAACGCGATCAGGAATGCCTGATTCGAACCCAGAAATCCCGCGTTCTCGCTCATGGTGAACGTACTGCGCACGGCGGGATTCGCCTTCATGACTTTTTCCGCCTGCGTCTGATATGCGTGCATCTGATCGGGCAACGTTCCCTCCGGCGCCACCAGTACGCCACGGATAAACGAACTGTCGCCTACGGGAAGAAATGCCTTCGGGACGACATAAAAAAGGTAAGCGGTCCCGGCGAGGCAGACGACCCATGCGACCGCCGAAATCCAGCGATTGCGCAGAAAGAACCAGAGGTAGCGTCCGTAAACATCGAGCACCCGGCGTTCGAAGGCGCCGAAGACCCGTTCCATCCAGGTTTTCTTCGCTCCTTCTCCGCGATTGCTCAGTAATCTGGAGGTCATCAAGGGCGTAAGAGTGAGCGAAACAATTCCGCTGGCCAGAATTGAGATGACGATAGTGATGGAGAATTCGCGGAAAATGCGCCCCATCAAACCGCTCATGAACACGAGAGGAATGAACACCGCTGCCAGCGAGAGAGTCATCGCCAAGATTGTGAAACTGATCTCTTTGGCCGATTCCAGAGACGCATCAAAAGCACTCTGTCCCGTCTCCATCAATCGAACGGTGTTCTCGAGAAAGACAATGGCATCATCAACTAGAAAACCGATGGCTAGCGTCAATGCCATCAGCGACAGATTGTCGAGACTGTATCCCAGTATCTTCATGGCAATGAACGTGAGCAGCAACGACAACGGCAATGCCACGGCGGGAATCAGCGTGTCGGTCGCGCGTCCCAGGAAGATGAAGATCACCATCACCACGAGCGCGAACGCGATGTAGAGCGTCGTCTGGACATCTTTGATTCCGCCGACGATGGTGAGCGAACGGTCGTAGGCCGGAACGATCACAACGGAGCCAGGAAGCTGAGACTGAATGGTGGGTAGCAGGTCGCGTACGGACTTCGCCACTTCCACTGCATTTACACCAGCACGGCGAAAGACGCCCACCACGACAGTCGCGCCGGGTTGCGGGTAACCACGCACCCAGAAGCGCATGTCTATGCGTTCGTCCTGCACACTTTCCCTGGCTGAGGCAACGTCCTTCAGATAGACCGGCGCACCGTTGCTTTGGCCGACGATGAGGCTGTCGTATTGGTCGGCGGTCACGAGCTGTCCCTGAGGCTGCAACAGGAAAGTCCGATGCGGCCCGTCGACTTGGCCGGCGCCTGTGTAGGCGGTGCCATTCTTGATCGCGTTGGTCAGATCTTCCAGCGTGATGTTGCGGATCGCCATCTTCGACGGATCGGCTTTGATCCTGACCGCTGACTGAGTGCCGTATATCGCAACTTGGCTAACCCCAGGCAGAATGCTGATGCGCTCGCCCACCTGGGTATTGGCGTAGTCGTAGAGCTGGCCTTCGGTAGCCGTGTCGCTCACCATCGCGATGTACATGATCGGCTGATCGTTGGGATTCGTTTTCGTGAATGTGGGAGGGCTGGGCAGATCGACGGGAAGCTGCCCCTGCGCCCGCGTAATGGCGGCTTGGACGTCGGTGGCAGCGCCGTCGAGGCTCTTGGAGAGATCGAACTGCAGCACGAAGCTCGAATGTCCCTGGCCATTATTGGACGTCACCAGTTCGAGGCCCGGAATCTGCATGAACTGGCGCTCGAGCGGCGTGGCGACGTTGTTCGCCATTGTTTCAGGCGTCGCTCCCGGGTAATTAACCTGCACTTGGATCACGGGATAGTCGATCGCCGGTAGATCGCTGACCGGCAGGCGAAGATAGGCCGCCACTCCGAACAGGATTACGGACACCGTCAGCGCCACCGTCATAACGGGGCGACGAATAAAGGGTTCGGAAAGATTCACGACTGCCCTCCTGGATTCTGATTGGCCTTGCCACTGGCATTCGAAGTGGGCGCGGAAGCAGAGTTGCCGTCGACTCGAACCTTGCCGCCGGGTCGAACCAGCATTTGGCCCGCGAGCACGACGCGCTCATTGGGGGCGAGTCCTTCGGCCACCACGACCTGATCGCCCTGGCGCTGCCCGAGTTTCACAGGGCGAAGTTCGGCAGTGTCATCCGACTTCACGACGTAAACAAAAGGTCCGCGCTGGCTGATCTGCGTTGCCTGATTCGGAATCAACACGGCTCCCTTTTCCGTGGACAGAACAAGTTTCACATCCACAAATTGGCCAGGCCAGAAATGATGGTCGGAGTTGCTCAGGGTGGCACGCAGGTTCACCGTGCCCGTACCATTCTGTACCGCGTTATCGAGAAATTCGACGCGACCGCTTCTAGCAGCGTTGCCGGAATCCGAAGGAAGTCGAACTGCAGCTTTCAATCTGCCGCTCGACATCTGTTTCTGAACTGCCGGCAGATCGCCCTCGGTGATGGTGAAATTCGCGTAGATAGGATCGAGGCGCTGGATCGAAAGCAGCGACGTTGTGTTCGGCTGCACGACGTTTCCCACATCGACTAGACGGGCGCCGGCTCGGCCATCGATGGGCGAATGAATGTAGCAGTAATCGAGGTTGATCTGCGCGGTCTCCAATGCCGCTTCCGCGGATTCGACCTGCGCTTCATCCACATCCACCGTGTTCTTTTTCGTGTCGTAATCCTGCTTTGAGATGGCGTGGACTCCAATGACTTCCTCATCCCGAGCGAACTGGATTTTGGCAAGATCAAGCGCCGCTCTTGCCTGGGCCAGAGCGGCTTGCGCGGCGTCGACCTGCGCCTTGTAGGGGCGAGGATCGATGACAAACAGAAGCTGCCCACGCCTGAGGTTTTCGCCGTCTTGAAAGTGCCGCTCAACGATGCGGCCGCTGACCTGTGGCGTCACCGTGACTGCCTCGAAAGCTGCATTTCTGCCAATTTCGTCGAGGTAGCGGGGAACATCCTGCGTCGTCGCTCGAACTGCGGTGACCAGGGGCGGCGGCATCGGGGGGGCCGCTGCGTGAACGTTGCTTCTGCTGCACGCTGCGGTCGTCGCCAGTGCCGCGGCGGCGAGGATCAGTCCTACTTTGCGAAGAAAAACGTCAGTCCTTAGCATCGTCATTGCCATCCTTATTTCCGAAGTGGTGTTGTGGTTACGCAGAAGCAGCGAGCCTGGGAGCAGCCGTTGACTGCGCCGCAGAATCAGGGTTGTCTCGTCGGGCTTTTTGGTTCGATCCGATGCTCACCAGCTTGCGGCGAACATCGGCGGATTTTCCCAATCGCTCGAGCGCCCGAGTTCGTGCTGCCGCAACGTCGTTGCGGGTGCAACCGAGAAGTAGCGAGCATTCCTGGTCGGAGTAGCCTTCCAGCACTGCCATCACGAATGCGAAGCGTTCGAATGCCGGCAGATCAGTAATCCCGGCAATTTCGGCGTGCGGTGTCAATGCATTGGAAACCGTCGGCGAGCTTCTACCGCCGGCTGCTTTCCGCGGGCGGATCATTCGAATCGCATTCAGAAGAATTGCCCGCCGCGCCCAGGATTCCGCCCATTCTTTGAAAACTTGATTGCCCTCCTGAGCGATATGAAGGCCGCCGACAAAGCATTGTTCGGCTATGACGCGATCCCCGGTCAATAAAAACGACAACAGATACAAGCTGTTCATATCCTCCTCGAATATCCTGCAGAAATCGCTTCTCATCGCGTACGGAGAGGGCCCCTGGTTCGTGACTTTTCTTCTACCGAACATTTTTTCCTCCAACCTCTCCGTGAGATAGTCGTTTAGACCTGCGCAAATTCGACACACAAACTCCATCAAGGAGTACACCGGCACCTTCTAGCCAACTGTTTCAAGACATGTTTGGTGAACACGCCTCTGCAAGAAAACTTCGCGCCGTCCCTCATCAGTTTGAATAGCGTGCTCTCGCCATCCGCGCCGATGTGGGTCACGTTCGTCAGATCAACGACTAAGTTCCTTCCTTGAAGGTTTTCCCCGGCTGCCTTCCAGGCGCTCTCAACCTCTGTGGTCCAGGGACGAACCAACCTGCCTTCCAACATCAGCCTCCGCTGGCTGCGCTCTTCTACGATGGAGATCTTGAACATTGCTTATTCGACCAGCACTTCTAATCAGAGCAACAGGCGGGCCAAAGTCAGGACGCAGGAACGACTCGCGCAAGTCGCTGAAATTGATAGGTGAGAGCAAGGGCCACTGGCAGCCAGTGTCGAGAAATGTCGATGGCTATTTCGACAATTGACTTCGTCAGTTGACGAGAGGGGCGCAAGAGCCAGTCAAGCTGAGACCTCGAAGAGAAGAACAACTTGCAGCGTTAAGAGAACGAGACTGCGCGTGGCTCGATCCCGAGCTTCTTCATACGCGAGATGAGGGTCGTTCGCTTGATGCCCATGCGCGCGGCGGCCCCTTGCGGACCGGCAACTCGACCCTTGGTCTCGTTGAGAATGCGGATGATTTCATCGCGATCGTGCGCCTCCCGCGAGCCAGTTGCAGGCGCGGTCTTTCCGTTAGTGCCGATCTCTCCCAGGGGCAACTGCAGTGCTGAGGAATGTGTCAAGATCACCGAGCGCTCAATGAAATTTTCCAACTCGCGGATATTTCCCGGCCAGTGCCAGGCGGCAAGCTTCTTCATAGCAGCCGTTGGAATGGAGTCGATCTGTTTTTCCATGCGGCGGCTGTACTTCTGGGTGAAGTAACGAACGAGCAATGGAATGTCCTCGGGCCGTTCCCGCAGAGGAGGAATGCGAATCGGAAAAACATTCAGCCGGTAATACAAGTCTTCGCGGAACTCACGCTTTTCAATCATCTTTTCCAAGTCACGGTTCGTGGCTGCCACCAGTCGCACATCTACTTTCTTCGTGCGGGTGCTACCGAGTCGTTCGAATTCCCGCTCTTGCAGAGCGCGCAGCAGTTTTGGCTGGATCTCGATCGGGATGTCGCCCACCTCGTCCAGAAACAATGAACCTTGATCCGCCAGCTCCAGGCGGCCGATCTTTTGCGAGATCGCTCCCGTAAATGCACCCCGTTCGTGTCCAAAAAGCTCGCTCTCCAGCAAGCCGGTGGGAATGGCTGCACAGTTGAGCTTCACAAAGGTGCGGTCTTTACGTTTGCTGCGATCATGTATCGCTCGAGCAATCAGTTCCTTTCCCGTACCGGTTTCCCCTAATAGCAGCACCGTCGAATTGCTGGGAGCTACCGTCTCTACCAGACTCAAAACGTGGCGTAGGGCGGAGCTTTGTCCCACGATTCCCTCGAAGTCCATTTCTCCGCGGATTTCCTCTTCCAGATACAGCTTCTCCTGGGCCAGTCGATCGGTGAGTTCTGCGATCTTGCCGTAGGCCAGCGCATTCTCTACCGCGATCGCCACCTGATTCGCCGCTTGAACCAGGAACGAAACTTCGTCGTCGTCGAACGCGTTCTCCTCGCGTCTCGCAACCGCCAGCACTCCTAACATCCGGCTCTTGCTGATCAACGGTATATCGCAAAAGGAGTGCAAGCCTTCCCCGTGGGCTTTGGCGTACATCTCGGGAGGAATCTCCCCAGGATCAAGACGGTTTAAGACCATGGGCTTGCCGCTCTTGAATGAGTCTCCAGGCATCGTGCCATCGATCGGGACGTTCACGCCCTCGGTGAAAATTCCACGGCTTTCGGGAAAGTCGAGCGCGTGTACGCGGAGGTGTGTACCCTCGGAGTCCGCCAACATGATCGCTGCGGCGTCGCAATGCATGACACGGCGGACACTCGCGGAGGCAGCGACCAGGAGATCGTGCAACTCCAAATTGGAGACCATCTGGTTCGACAGGTCGAGAATCAGCTTCAGGCGTTCTTGGACACGCTGGGAAATATATTGGTTCACCGCCGCATCGATGGCTAGCCCAATCTGTTCGGAGGCGAGACCAAGAAAACGAACTTCCTCTTCGTCGTAGCCGTTCGGATAGGACCGACCTAAACTAAGCACGCCCAAGCGGCGTGATCCTCGAACTAAGGGGAGAGTACAGGTCGATGCGACGCCGTGGTTGGCCAGGAAAAGCGCGTAAGTCCGAAATCGCACCTCCTGGCCCCAATCGTGCGTGACGAGGGGCAGGCCCGTTTCGTAGACCCAGGGAATCGGAGAATGTTCGGAAGAAAGATCGTCCAGCCGCGCCGAGTCCACTCTCTCGCCGTTCGTTTCCAGCAACGACCAACAGGTGCGGTTGGTCTCCTTATCGAAAGTCGCTACATGTATAAAATCAAAAGCGGTGACTTCCTTCAGTCTCTCGACCAGCGCATTAGAAGCACAGTCGCAGTCCGCTGATGTAGCGATCGCGTTGGCTGCGCGCAGCAACGCGAGATAACGCTGCTCTTCTACGATTGGATAGGCTGACGCGGTAGTGAACATCGCTTGCCCTCGTTCGCACTGAATTGTTCGCAGTGGCGGCGTCTTTACGGTTCCTGACCCCAATCCCCAGGACAGGCTTGATTATGTTCAATCTGATGCAAGGACACTGCGCAAAGGTTCTGAAAGTGTCGGAGCAGTCGACATCTGTCAAAAAACTTGTCGAAGCTCTTGACAATGGCCTAATGTGTGCGTGCACGTTCGGCCGGCAAGAGTTTTGAAGTCGAAGGGCTTCACGCATATCGTCGCGGTCGCGCCACGAACCTTTATGAACTCGGTGTTTCTGATATTGTGATCGAGCCATATTCAGACACAAAGACATCGGTAGAGCAGCAGCAACTAAACCATTGGGTAGACTTTGCAGGAGCAAAGCATGGGATACGCAGGCTTGGAGTTAGACGGGCAGGTCGCGGTCGTGATCGGAGGAACTTCGGGTATTGGACAAGTGATCGCCTGCGGGCTGGCGGAAGCTGGCGCCGATGTGATTCCCACCTCACGCCGTGCCGAACAAGTGGAAAACGCCGCACAGCAGATCGAAGCGCTCGACCGCCGCAGCTTGCGAGTCACGTCGGACGTCACGGATCGTGCCTCGCTTGAGAGCTTGCTGAAGGCCGCGGTGAACGCTTTTGGCAAGGTGGACATCATGGTCAACGCCGCCGGCCGTACCAAGCGAACGCCGATTTTAGAACTGGATGAAAGGGAATGGAACGAGATTCTTGAAACGAACCTGACGGGCGCTCTCCGCGCCGGTCAGGTTTTTGGCCGCCACATGGTGGAACGCGGCTACGGACGGATCATTCACATTGCATCCCTTGGGTCGTTCATTGCTCTCTATGAAGTGGCTGCTTATGGTGCCAGCAAGGCGGCACTCGCGTCCCTGACTCGAACTATGGCTGTCGAATGGGCGGGATCCGGAGTATGCGTGAACGCGATCATGCCCGGAGTTTTCCGGACGGCGCTCAATGCGCAGCTGCTTGACGGAACTTTGCGCGGGCAGGAGTTCCTAATGCGGACTCCGATGAAACGTTTTGGCAAGTTGGAAGAGTTGGTAGGTGGGGCTGTTTTTCTGGCATCGAAATCCTCGAGTTTTGTGACGGGAACGATTCTTGCAGTGGATGGAGGATTTCTCGCCAGCGGAGTCAATCAGTAAGTGCGAGTGACAGGGCGTGGTTGATTTTGGGTTGCTGCATCATGATTTGGTTCGAAAATCAGTGTGAAGGCGCGCGCCTATCGGCTCGATGCAGTGCGAGACGAAAAATAGCATCCCTCACCTAAGAATGCGGAATTGACTATCGAGGCGGTAGGCGGTTGGATGTGTCGCCATTTTTAGTTACGCCGACGGATTGCATTTATGAATCGCGTGTTGAGACTCCATCCTGAGGACAACGCCCTGGTTGCGCTTCAAGATCTCCATAAAGGAGAGAACGTCGAAGTGTCAGGCCAGCAGTTTTCGATACAGTCCCACGTTCCGGCGAAGCACAAATTTGCAGCCAACGATCTCGCGCCAGGGTCGGCAGTGCTGATGTATGGAGTGGTGGTGGGAAGGGCAACCAAGCCAATCAGCGTCGGCGAAATTATCACAACCGCAAACTGCGGTCACGGAACATCCTCTTACGGCAGGCGATCCGCCCTATATCGATGGACCGCCCCAGACGTTACGCGCTGGGTGGGGACGACATTCGCCGGCTATCGCCGCGCCGATGGCCAGGTCGGAACGCGAAACTATTGGCTGGTTGTTCCCTTGGTTTTCTGCGAGAACAGAAATCTCAAAATTCTGCAGCAAGCTTTTGAAGAGGAACTCGGGTGGGCCCGACCGAGCCTGTATCGCCGGCAGGTTGGGGAACTCGTCCGCTTGTACCAGGAAGGCCGCGCTCACGAAATTTCTACCCATCCTGCGCGCGAAATCTCCGAACCGTCCGATGGTCGACGAGTGTTCAGGAACATGGATGGAATAAAGTTCCTGGTTCACGAAGGCGGATGTGGGGGCACGCGTGAAGATGCCAGAGGTCTGAGTGGTCTCATCGCGGGCTACATTCACCACCCAAATGTGGCCGGAGCCACAATTCTCAGCCTCGGCTGCCAAAACGCACAAGTAGACATGCTGCAGCACGAGTTGCGGGCGCGGAATCCAAGTTTCTCCAAACCGCTGCTTATTTTCGAGCAGCAGAAAGATGGCTTGGAGTTCAACATGCTCTCTGAGGCGATCCGCGCCACTTTCTTGGGCCTAGTCGAGGCTGACAAGATCCGGCGCGAATCAGTCCCACTGTCCTATCTTCGCTTGGGACTCAAATGCGGCGGCTCTGACGGATTCTCAGGCATATCCGCGAACCCCGCGATAGGCCATACCGCCGACTTGGTGGCAGCCCTCGGTGGTGGGGCAATCCTTTCGGAGTTCCCTGAGCTCTGCGGTGCCGAGCAGAATTTGATTGACCGCTGCCTCGAAGAAGAGTCTGCGGAGAGGTTCATTCATTTGATGCAGAGTTATGCCGCGCGGGCCCAGGCAGTAGGATCAGGATTCGATATGAACCCGTCTCCGGGAAATATTCGTGATGGTCTGGTCACGGATGCCATGAAGTCTGCGGGTGCTGCCAGAAAAGGCGGTTCGTCGCCGGTCACCGCAGTTCTCGACTATCCCGAATACGCGATCAAGCCAGGACTCAGTCTGCAATGCACTCCGGGGAATGATGTGGAATGCGTTACGGCCCAAGTGGGTGCAGGAGCAAACGTAGTTCTGTTCACCACCGGCCTGGGCACTCCCACCGGCAATCCGATCGCGCCCGTAATGAAGCTCTCAACCAACTCGGCGCTGGCCCAGCGCATGTCCGACATCATTGACGTGGACACCGGTGGCATTATTTCAGAGGAGCTCACCGTCGAGCAGATGGGAGAAGAGATTCTGCAAAAGGTGGTGCGAGTCGCCAGCGGAGAGGTCCGCACAAAGGCGGAAACGCGCGGACAAGACGACTTCATTCCGTGGAGGCGCGGTGTTTCGCTATGACGACGCATGGCGACCCGGCAAGCGTCCGGCTATGACTTCGCGGAAAGTCACCTGAGTGTATTTCAAGACCTATTCTTGGCGAGTTCGTATCCGATTGCTCTTGTGCTAAACTTACCGCCCCATAAGTGAGAATAGATACTTTTTCGTTGCTCTGAATTAGTCGTAGCCCATCAGGGGGTCCGGTAATGGCTCGTCTTCTCGTTTTCGCACTGCTGGCTGGTTCGGCGCTTGCGCAGAACGTCGTTCACTACAACACCAGCATCGACAACGTGAAGTACCTCTTTGCGACGGCGCCGCCGGTAGCGCGGCTGCACTCCGGCGACATCCTCGACACCAATACGCTGGACTGCTTTGGCAACGTGCTGCGCAAACCCGGAGATACGCTGAGCATGGTGAAGGGCGACAATCCGCTGGCCGGGCCGTTTTATGTGGAGGGCGCGGAGCCGGGCGACACACTGGCGGTGAAGATTCTCGACCTGCAGGTCGACGGCGATACGGGCGTGGGCGCGTTCGCCCCGGGATTTGGCGCTCTGAACGAGACGAATTACACTCCCATGCTGCATTCGCCATTGCCCGAAAAGATTTGGTTCTATCACATTGATCATTCGGCTAACGCGGCTACCTTCAAGGCGCTGGATTCCGATTTCTCGGTGAAGATTCCCTTGCATCCGTTTTTCGGCTGCATTGGGGTTGCGCCGGCGGAGGGCGAGGCCCGTACCTCGGTGGTGCCGGCGGAATTCGGCGGCAATATGGATTCTCCCGAAGCCAGCGTGGGCAATACCGTGTACTTTCCGGTGAACGTGAAAGGCGGCTTGTTGTATGTCGGCGACGGACACGCGGCCATGGGCGATGGCGAGATTGCGGGTACGGCGATTGAAGTGCCGCTCAAGGCGCGAGTGCAACTCACTGTGATAAAGGGCCGGACCATCAGTTGGCCGCAGTTTGAAAATGACGATGCCATTATGACGGTGGGGGCGTATCGTCCGCTGGACGATGCCCTGCGCATTGCCTTCACGGAGTTGGTGCACTGGATCCACAAAGACTATGGCCTATCGGAGCTCGACGCCTACGAACTACTGTCGCAAGTAGGGAAGATCCACCTCAACGAGATGGTGGATCCCAATTACGTTGTCGTGGCTTCCATCGAAAAGAAATACCTGCCCGCGCCTAAGAAAGCCGCGCCCTAAGTGGCCACGAAATCAGCGGGTGCGGTTGCGTTGTTCCGGAGGGTTTCCTGATGAAACTCGCGTTGCGAACGTTGCTCGTGGTTGTGGCCGTTCTGCTTATTGTGATCGGAGTGGGGGCGGTAAAAGTGCTCGGGCCGCGAGCATTTCTGGGGCCGCGGTCGAGACCGCTGACCTCTCGCCGATTCGAAGTCACGCCTGCACGCCTGGACCGCGGAAAGTACCTGGCCACTTCGATTGGCTGTCTGTACTGTCACTCGCCGCATGATTGGAGCAAGCTTGACGACCCAATTCTCGCGGGAATGACCGGGGCCGGTCAGCAACTTCCGTACTTGGACCTGCCCGGCAAGGTTTTTGCTCCCAATCTCACCCCCGATAAAGACAGTGGCGCCGGCAACTGGACTGACGACATGCTGGCTCGCGCCACTCGCGAGGGCATTGGCCACGACGGGCGCGCTCTCTTCGGGATCATGCCTTTCGCCCATTACCGCAATATGCCAGATGAAGATCTGGCCTCCATCATCGTGTATTTGCGATCTCTGCCGCCGGTCAGAAATGTTCTTCCCCAGACAGAGATTATTTTCCCGGTGAAATACATCATGCGGAACGATCCGCAGCCGCTCACCAGTACGGTCCTGTCTCCCGATATTTCTGATCCTGTGAAGCGCGGCAGATTTCTGGTCAATCTCATCGGGTGCATAGACTGCCATACTCCGGTAGACAACCACCACGTGCCGATCCCGGGAATGGAATTCTCAGGAGGGCAGGTTTTCCAGGCACCCTGGGGCACAGTTGCCAGCGCAAACCTCACTCCCAGCCCCTCCGGAATTTCCTACTACGATCAGGCAACGTTCATCAACGCCATGCGCACCGGAACAGTGGGAACTCGCCAGCTCAGCAAAACCATGCCGTGGTCGGTGCTGCGTAACCTGACGGACGAAGATTTGGCGGGAATGTTTGCTTACCTGAAGACGCTGAAGCCAATCTCCCATCGCGTGGACAACGCCGAACCACCCACACTTTGTCCTCTGGATGGGGCCATGCACGGCGCCGGCAACCAAAATAGGAAACAGTAGGGAATCCTAAGTGTAGTTGACCAAAGTGAGGTAGTGGGTCAGCTTCATTTCCACTGCGCGAGATTTCCGAGAGGCGTCATCCCGAACGCCCGCGTTTTCACCAGCGGGCGGAGGGATCTCCGTGGGCATACAGCCGACGAAGTGAGAGGAGGCGGAGAAAATCACCGTTATGTCCCCGCCAAAGAAATCGTCGTGCTATTTCGCCGTATCTTTCAGGACAAGAACCAGGATGCGCCCGTCCGAGTGAAACTCCCCGCCCGTAGCCGTCTTGGCAGTGGTCAGCGGATCGGCCGGCGTGACATGATCCCGCTGCACCACCAGTCCGGTGCCGGAGAGCGTGCCATTTACGTACTCGCGTTCGCCATCAATGGCGGGATCAATTTTGTGGGTGAGGCCATTGTTCCGCTGATCGCGCTCGAATCCAATATCGTGCGTCGCCGCGATGCACCACAGCGGGCGTCCGTCCACAACGTAAGGCGATTTCCACACGCGTAAATGATTCCGCGACATCGCGACTCGGACCGGCTCGGCGTGTGCAAATCCGTAATCCTGCGGGCGGTCGAACAAGAACAGCGTGCTCATCGGCATCGTCAGATAGTCTTTCTTTTCCAAAGATCCAATGAAAGCATTCAATGCCGTATTGCCCACCGTTTTGTCGACTTGTACCCATCCCCCGGCCGTGAACGTTTGCACAACCTGATCCTGCGTTCCCACAATCAGCACGTTCACCATGTTGCCCGGATTTTTCGCGGGATCGGAGACGCGGCGTGGAATCTTGCTCAGCAAATCCTGTGTGATGCCCGGTACTCGGCTCTCAACCGGGCCTCCAATCGCGGCAACATCACCCGAACCCACTTCCAACACCTCGATCTTGACCTCGAAGCTGCCAGTCGCGACCGAGGCGTCCTTTTCGCTTTGATTGATTCCCAGGAACAATCGGCCGGCAACCGGTACTTCATATTCCTTGCTCGCTCCCACCAGGAAGGCTTGACTGAATGACTCAGCCCCAATGCGGCCGATGAGAGCGCCGTGTCCAGCATTTCCGACCGCGTACGAATGAACCAGGTCTGCGAATCCTCGCGGAAGCCCATCCGGACCGAACGCTCCTGCGGTGTGCAATTTTCCGCCGTAGGATTGATCGGCCGGATACGTAATCTGCCCGGTAGCAGTGAAGCGCAGCTTTGCTCCGCCTCGCACGTCAACGTCCGTGTCGACCCATTCCTTCGTTCCCGGCACTTCAATTTTGTAGGACTGAACGCTGCTGCCCTTCGCCGGGTCCTTTTCTGTCTGCGCTCCCGCGCTTACCACACTCGCGCTACCCAGCGCCAGCACCGCCAAAGCCAACGCTATACGGCTCGTCAGACTCTTCATGGCTCGCCCCCTTTTGATTTTCTGACGCACCCGAGTCCCAAAGCTCCTTCATTATAAAACCGCAAAATCGACGAAAAATGGTTGGGCGCGATCCACGTAGTGGGTGTTCCGCGAGAGGCGTAATTTCGAAGTCCCGCGTTTTCACCAGCGGGACGAGGAATCTCCCCCCGTAGCGTCGGGATTGGCGGAAATGACATTAGATCGGAGAGAATGGAACGCATGACTGAGTCATTCGAGGAGTGGATGCACAGGGTCCGCGCGGCGTTCGACTCATTAAACATGCCGCTGGCGGACTGGCAGGCCATTGGCGCCTTCGATTACCGCAGCGAGTACGATGCCGGCGTTCCGCCCGGCGACGCCGCTACCAAGGCCAACCGCTACTGGTGGCGGGAGTGGAACAAGTCTCTGAAGCAGGATTGCCACGCCACTAAAGAATGTTGGCTGCCCCGTGGGCACGAGGGCCAGTGCGAGCCGGTCGCAGGGATTGCTCACGGCGATAACGAAGCGACATAGTTTTGGGAAGTGTACGGCTTCAGCCGTGCCGTTACCGCCCACTAAAGACGAGCGCTTTAGAATGTGTGTGAGAACTGAATTCTCGGAACACGCTGCAATACGCGCCACGCGAGAACTGAATTCTCGGGTCAACGATGAAATAAGCGCCACCCAAACCCAGCCGCATAGCGGCGGCATGTGAAAGCCCGGCACGTAAGTGCCGGGTAGGGCGCCAAATGACGAGCGAGTCCCGTAGGGACGGCACCGGTTCTCTGCGTCGCAATTGCCGCGGATACCGCAACTTCGTTCAGCAAACGGAATCTAACTCACCGAACTTCATATCAAGGAGAAGGCATCATGGATTACAGACAACTTGGCCGTTCCGGACTCAAGGTATCAGCGCTCAGCTTCGGCACCGGCACTTTCGGCGGTAGCAATGAGTTCTTCCGCGCCTGGGGACACACCGATGTCGAGGAGGCGAGGCGGCTGGTCGACATCTGCGTCGAGGCCGGAATCAATCTGTTTGACACCGCCAACGTCTACTCCAATGGACTCGCGGAAGAGATTCTCGGCAAGGCCGTTGCCGGAAAACGGCACGATCTGCTTATTTCCAGCAAGACCACCTTTCGACTCGGAGCCGGTCCCAACAACGTCGGCTCCTCCCGCTATCACATTGTTCGCGCCTGCGAAGCGAGCCTGCGCCGGCTGGGCACCGACTACATCGACATCTACCACATGCACGGATTCGACGGCCTGACTCCTGTCGAAGAGACGATCGAAGCGCTCGATACCCTGGTGCGCAGCGGCAAGGTGCGCTACATCGCCTGTTCGAACTTCTCCGGCTGGCATCTGATGAAATCGCTTGCTACATCGGAACGATACGGCTGGGCGCGCTATGTCGCGCATCAGGTCTACTACTCGCTGATTGGCCGCGAATACGAGTGGGAACTCATGCCGCTGGGGATCGAAGAAAAAGTCGGCGCGCTGGTATGGAGCCCGTTGGGATGGGGTCGGCTCACCGGCAAGATCCGCAGGGGACATCCCATGCCCGCGGTCAGCCGTCTCAAACTCACCGCCGAAAACGGTCCGCCGGTTGCCAACGAACACGTTTATAAGGTGGTCGATGCCATTGATGTCCTCGCTAAGCAGACGGGAAAGACTGTCCCGCAGATTGCCTTGAACTGGCTGCTGCAAAGGCCCACCGTGTCGAGCGTGATTCTAGGCGCGCGCAATGAACAGCAGTTACGCCAAAATCTCGGCAGCGCCGGTTGGAGCTTGACCCCCGAACAAGTGAAGTCTCTCGACGCCGCCAGCGAAGCCACTCCGATCTATCCCTACTGGCACCAGCGCCAGTTCGTCGAGCGCATCCCCATTCCAGTCGGTGAAACCCCGGCCGCCTGACGCTTCGTATCAGGGCATGCCTTTAGGCGTGCCGATGATACCGTAGTCGGTCAGGTTCATTTCCACCGCGTGAAATCTCCGGGAGGCGTCATCCCGCAGTCCCGCGTCTTCACCAGCGGGACAAGGGATCTCCCACGCCTTCCCATTTCCCTCCGAGATAGCCTAAGATGGCGGTTCCGATATTCTTTTCATGCAGGATATCTTCCACACCCGCTCGCCGCGCAACAACGACAAACCCACGTCAAGGCGAGCGCCTCAATTCCCAAAGGATTTCTCATTCTGGAGCCGTCATGCCTAGACTCGCGATTTTTCTCAGTACCGTTCTGTGTGCAATGTTTTCCGTGATTCCCGCTGATTCCCAAACTGCTTCTCAACGACAAGTCGTGCCTTTGGATTCGGGCTGGGAATTTCGCCAGCTGACCGATGCCTCCAGTTCCGCCGCCACCTGGCGTCCGGCGCAGGTTCCCGGAGACGTCCATCTCGACCTGCTGCGCAACAAGCTGATCCCCGATCCGTTCTATCGCGACAACGAAGCCAAGCTGCAATGGATCGAAGACGCCAGTTGGGAATATCGCACGACCGTCCAGGCCGCGCCTGCCTTGCTCGCGCATAAGACCGTCGAACTTGTCTTTGAGGGCCTCGATGCCTATGCCGAGGTTTACCTCAACGACAAGCTAGTTCTCACCGCCGACAATATGTTTCGCGAGTGGCGCGTGAACGCCAAGCCTTACCTGCAGTCGGGCGCGAACCAACTGCGCGTCGTTTTTCCTTCTCCCATCGAAGCTGCTGCCAAGGTCGCCGCCTCTGACAAGTGGCGCGAATTCACCCACACGGAAGAAAAAACTTACGTCCGCAAGGCCGCCTATGAATATGGATGGGATTGGGGTCCGCGGTTTGTCACTAGCGGCGTCTGGCGTCCGGCGAAGCTCGAAGCCTGGAATGATGCCCGCATCTCGAACCTGCACATTGCGCAGCGCGACGTGACCGCGAAAGTAGCCCACCTGACCGCCGAGGTCGAAATCACCGCGTCCAGCAACGTCTCCGGCAAACTTACGCTCGATTATTCGCACAAGGACAAGAAAGCGGAAACCTCACTCGATGTCACCCTGCATCCCGGCATCAATCATTTCGATTTCCCCCTGCAGATTGAGAATCCGGAGTTGTGGTATCCCGTGGGATACGGCGGCCAGCCGCGCTACGAATTCAACTTCCAACTGAAAATCGGCAAAGCGCTCGAGGATCAAGGCTCGGTTCGCACCGGATTGCGCTCCATCGTTCTGCGACGCGATCTCGATCAATGGGGCCGCTCCTTCGAGTTCATCATCAACGGCATTCCCGTGTTCGCCAAGGGCGCAGACGTTATTCCGTTCGATAGCTTCCCGAACCGTGTCACCACCGCGCAATACCGGCGCATTCTCCAGTCGGCGCGCGACGCCAATATGAACATGATCCGCCACTGGGGCGGCGGCTATTACGAAACCGACGAGTTCTACGACATGTGCGACGAGCTCGGCATCATGGTCTGGCAGGATTTCATGTTCGGCAACGATTGGCAGCCCGGCACCTATGCGTGGAAGCAGAACGTGGAAAAGGAAGCCGAGTACCAGGTTCGCCGTCTGCGCGATCATCCCAGCATCATCATCTTCTGTGGCAACAATGAAACTGAAGAGGCCTTTCACTGGAAGGATCGCGACCTGCTGAGCACTGCGGCCCGCATGCAGATGTGGCAGGACTATCTCACCGTCTTCAGCGGAATCCTGGCGCGCACGGTGAATCGGTTGATTCCCGAAACGCCGTATTGGCCGAGTTCTCCCAGTTCGGATTACGAAGAGACGTCACCCTCGTTTCAGTCCGGCGACTTTCACGACTGGAGCGTCTGGCATGGGCGTGTTCCGTTCAGCGAATACGAACAACATCATCCGCGCTTCATGACCGAGTTCGGATTCCAATCCTTCCCCGAAATGGCCACCGTCGAGGCGTTCACTCTTCCCGAAGATCGCACCAGCATCTTCACGCCCGTGATGCTGGCCCATCAGAAGAACAACGAAGGCAACTCGATCATTCACGACTACATGCTGAAGTACTATTCCGAGCCCAAGGATTTCGCATCGTTCCTCTACGCCAGCCAGGTGCTGCAAGCCGAAGGGATCAAGATTGGCGCGGAGCATCTTCGCCGCGAACGGCCGCGCACCATGGGCTCCATCTTCTGGCAGCTGAATGATTGCTGGCCGGTCGCATCGTGGTCGAGCATCGACTACTACGGGCGCTGGAAGGCTTTGCAATACTACGCACGCCGCTTTTATGCTCCACTGCTGGTCTCTCCGCACGTCGAGGATGGCAGCTTCAACATCTATGTCGTCTCTGACAAGACCACGCCCACCAGCGCCCAGCTTCGCGTTCGCCTGATGACGCTCGCGGGTGCAACCGTCAGCGATAAAACGGAAGCGATCGAGATCCCGGAACTCTCGAGCAAGATTTATTCGCAGCGCCCGCTCGCCGAATTTGTCAATGCCAACGGCACCGACGCCGCCAATATCTTCGCCGTGACCGATCTGATCGTCGATGGAAAAACCGTATCGAGCAATCTCCTGTATTTCGCACCGGCGAAGGAAGTGCATCTGCCCGATCCGCAGATCACCACAGAGCTCGCCGCGGACGGCGCGTCGTACCGGTTGCATCTCACGTCGAAGGCGCTGGCCCGCAGCGTATATGTGTCGTTTGGAGACCCCGAAACCGAACTTTCCGACAACTATTTCGACTTGATCCCAGGCCAGCCCGTCGACATCACGATCCACAGCAAGCTGAGCGCCGATCAATTAAAACAGGCGCTCAAAGTGACGTCGCTGGTCGACGCCTTCGCACCCAACGCGGAAGTGAAGCCATGAAGACGCGAACTGCGGTTCATCCTGGTCTCGATGTCCTCTGCCTGTCCGCGTTTGCCGTCCTGTTCTGCGCTACAGCAGCAGCACAATTGCGGTCGATGCATGTCGATGCCAGCAAGGTGACCGGTCACATTCGTTCCTTTCAGGGAGTAAATGGCCAGCCGACTCCGGTGATGGAGGGCCTGCCCAACCTAGTCAACGAATATAAAGATCTGCGCATCGACATGGTGCGCACTCACGATTTCATGGGGCCGACGGAAATCGACTCCGTGTTCAAGGACGACGATCCTCTGCTGGCCTGGCTCGTGCCCAATAATGATCAGCGCGCCAAGCTGGTGGTGGCAGGGAACGCCAGCATCATCTTTCCCGACTGGAGCGCTGATCCCGAAAAGCCGGAAAGCTATCGCTTCGGGCCGACCGACAAAGTCATCCAGGCAATCCGCGAAACGGGCGCCGAAGTTTATTACCGTATTGGCCGCAGTTGGGGCGCCAACCGCAACCCTCCCGCCGATCTCGACAAATTCGCCGACATCGTGAAGCACATTGCCATGCACTACAACCAGGGCTGGGCCAACGGATTTCACGACAACATTCGTTATTGGGAATTCTGGAACGAACCGGAAACTTTCTGGTCGGGCACGCCGGACCAGTTCTATTCGCTGTATGAGAAAACGGCGAGAGCGCTGAAGTCCGTGGATCCGTCCCTGAAAGTTGGCGGTGATGCCAAGGCCATCCCAACCGACGGCGGTCCCTGGCGCGAAAGCTTCCTCGATTACTGCGCGGCCCACAAGGTGCCCTTGGATTTTTATTCCTGGCATACGTATGCCGATGGCTCCGCCGATCCTTACGACGCGGTCAGGATCGGAAAAGAAATTCGAAGCTTGCTCGATGCTAAGGGATTCAAGAACGCGGAAAGCATTCTTTCGGAATGGAACCTGAGCGCCGACTTCACCGATGTCGAAAAGAAGATTCTGCAAGGCCCCGAGAACGCCGCCTACATCGATGCGGTCATGATTTATCTGCAGGATTCCTCCATCGATCACGCCCAGTTCTACCGTGGAGACGCCACGTGGATGGGGCTTTTCAGCCCGCAAGGCGAATATTACAAGACGGCATACGCTTACAAAGCTATGGCCGCCATGCTCGACACGCCGGAACGACTGACCCTGACCGGCAGCGATACGCTCGGCTTCGCGGCGCTCGCTGGACGATCGGCCGACGGCAAAACCGTGCAGGTGCTGATCGGCAACTACGAAATTCCGCCCGGCTACAAGCCCCACGAGATGCCTCCGCCTTCGGCGGTGCTGGCCGCTCTGAACGTGGACTTCTCCAAATTCAAGTTCCTTCCCCGCAGAACCGGAATCCACTATGAAAACAACGGCGGCTACGCGTTAACGATCGATCATCTCCCCTGGGGCAACGCGGCGTTTTCCGTCCAGCGGTTCCGCATTTCGGGCACGCAGAACTTTGCGATGGTGGAAGAAAAAACCGGGCGCGGAGGCAAACTGGAACTGTCGAATCCGCTGCCGCCTCCGGGCGTGGAACTGATTGTTCTAAAGCGCCAATAGTCGAACAGAGCGGGGTTCCCCGGAGGGCATCGAGACAAGGCAAATGGCTTGAAAATCGTTCGGCTCAAAACCGCGGTGGTCGAAGGCAACTTCGATTGGACCTTCGTCCGCATCGAAACCGACGAAGGAATTCAGGGCCTGGGCGAGTGCTTCTTCGCTCCCGGTCTCACGGCAATCCTTCGTTCTCTCGAACCTCTGCTGGTGGCAGAAGATCCGCGCGATGTGCATCGCTTGTTTCGCAAGCTGCAGCTTGCCACTTCTGGCGCGGGATCGGTGGCTGGGATCATCTACAACGCCATCAGCGGGATTGAGGCGGCTCTTTGGGACCTGCTGGGACGCTGGCTCGAAGTCCCGATCTATCGCTTGCTGGGCGGCAAGTTTCGCGATCAGATTCGCATCTACGCCGACTGTCACGGCGGCGAAGCGCTGGAGAGCCTCGACGAAATTCTTCGTACCCGTCCGCCTTCCTGGAGCAAGCACAAAACGCGCGCCGCCGTTAAAGACTATTTCACCGGCACGAAAGACGAGCCGCCGTCTTCGCCGGAGGCTTATCGCAAACAAGCGCTGGCCATGAAGGCGCAAGGTTACACGGCGTTGAAATTTGACCTTGATGTGCCCGGCACCCAGGGGACCGATGTCTACAACCGCTCTCTCACCCATTCGGCAATCGATCGCATGGTGGCTCTGATTGGCGCAGTGCGCGACGCCGTCGGATATGACATCGACATCGCCGTCGACTGCCACTGGCGTTACAGCGTGAGCGATGTGGTGAAAGTCGCGCATGCCTTGGAGCCATTCCGCCTGTTGTGGTTCGAAGATCCGGTTCCTCCCGAAAGTCTCCAAGCCTTGCGGGCGGTGAGTTCCCGTGTGAAGATTCCGATTGCCACCGGCGAGAATCTCTATCGCTTCGAAGGATTTCACGAGATCTTGCGCTCGCACTCCGTGGGGATCGTGACGCCCGATCTGCAGAAGGTGGGCGGCTTGGCCGTCGCCCAGCAGATCGCGCAGTTTGCCGACACCGAGACCATTTCCGTAGCGCCGCACAACATCAGCAGCCCGATCGGAACTTTGGCGTCCGCCCATTTCTGTGCCGCAATCCCAAATTTCCTGGTGCTCGAATTCCACGCCTCGGATGTGCCTTTCTGGAATGACCTGGTGGAAGGCATTCCGAAGCCGATCATTCGTAGCGGCACCATTCCATTGCCCGAGAAGCCGGGCCTGGGAGTCACTTTGAACGAGGAAGTCGCTCGCCGGTATGCTCGCCCAGGTGAACCGTTCTTTGAGTGAACTGAATAGCGGACAGCAAAGATCATGAAACTCTCAAACTCAGACGAAGAACTCTTCTCCACCATCCGCCAGGAATTGTTTACCTGCGTGGTGGGCGATGTGATGGATAAGCTCGGCCTGCAGCATCAATTCTTGCCGCCGCAGATTCGTGCCTTGCGCCCGGACATGGTGCTGATCGGCCGCGCCATGCCCGTGCTCGCGGTCGACGTTTTTGAAGAGAAGGTCGCGGGCGCGCACAACCGGCTCATGGAAAAGCCGTTCGGCTTGATGCTCGAGGCGCTCGACGATCTCAAGGCCAACGAAGTCTACGTCAACACCGGCTCGTCTCCGCGCAACGCGCTCTGGGGAGAACTGATGAGCATTCGCGCTCGCAAGCTGGGCGCGGCGGGAGCCGTGCTCAATGGCTATTTGCGCGATACCAAGGCTGTGTTGAAGCTGGATTTTCCCGCGTTCTGCTGGGGATCGTATGGGCAAGACTCCGCGCCGCGCTACAAAGTGGTGGACTTTCGCATCGCCATCGAAATCGGCGCCGTCCGCATCCGGCCAGGAGATTTTCTCTTTGGAGACATCGACGGGGTCTGTGTGGTCCCGGTGGAGGCTGCGAACGAAGTGTTCACTAAAGCTTTGGAAAAAGCTCGCGGCGAAAAGCTGGTGCGAAAGGCGTTGGAAGGGGGAAGCAGCGCGGTTGCCGCATTCGAGAAGCACGGAATTATGTAGAGCCGCAGCCAAGGCTGCGACGAGGCTATTGCGAATCTCAGTGTCGAACACGCACGCTGGGACAAACCCTGTTCCAGCCGCGTAGCGGCGGGATGTGAAAGCCCGGCACGGAAGTGCCGGGTGGCCGGAAGCGGAACAACCCGAGTCCGCTTTAGCGGACGGCACCAGTTTCGTAAAGGCTGCGAACGGAAACCATGATTCAAATCGATCTCACTCGTAAAGTTATTTTGATCACCGGCGCCATGGGCGCGATCGCCGAACACATGGTCAAGAGGTTGAGCGCAGCCGGAGCGACGCTGGTTCTCATTGACCTGAAACGCGAAGATGAGGCCCACGAACTTCTACGCAGTTGGAAGATTCCAGACGAGAGTTTCGTCTATCACTCCATCGACCTGACCGATTCGACCAAGCTCACACAGGTGGTGAACAATTCCTTCGAGCGTTTCCCCACCATGGATACAGTGCTGGGCCATGCCGGCGGTTGCGGCCTGCATCCCTTTGCTTCGACTTCAGAATCCGAGTTTGAGCTCATCTTCCGCTTCAATTTTCTGGCGCAGGTCACCTTGACGCGAGCGGTCTTTGCGCAATGGGTGAAACGCAAAACTCGCGGCCATCTGATTTTCACGTCTTCTTACGTAGCCCGGGTCCCGCACACGCAAATTCCCGCCTACGCCTCTGCCAAAGCGGCGCTGGAAAACTTTGCTCGCTGCATGGCGCTGGAATACGCCTCGTCGGGCATCCGCGTCAATGTTGTCTCTCCGGGAAATGTGGCCGCCGGGAGTTCACTGAAAGTGTTTGAAGAAGATCCGGCGTACCGCGAGTTTGTTCTCCGTGTTTCTCTGGGCCAACGCAACAGCCCCGAGTCGATCGCCGACGCTTTCGTCTTCTTATGTTCGCCGCTCGCCGCCGAGATCAACGGACAAATCCTCAGCACCGACTACGGCGGAGGAATCGGGAACCGCTTATGAAAGTGGGACTCGGACTATATCGGCATATGCTGACGCGCGACTATTACGACTTCGCGCGCCAAGCGGGATGCACCCACGTGGTCGTGCATCTGGTCGATTATTTCAAGCAGGGCGCGAGCAATCCTCGCCACAATCAGCCCACCGGGGGCAAGTATGAACCGTGGGGCGTGGCTGGAGATCCCGAAAAACTTTGGACCGTCGCCGAACTCAAAAAACTCCGTGCAGAAATCGAAGACGCCGGTCTAACCCTCGCCGCAATTGAAAATCTCGATCCCGCCCACTGGCACGACATTCTTCTGGACGGTCCGCAGCGCCCAAAACACATCGCGAATGTGAAGACCATCATCCGCCACATGGGCGAAGCCGGCATTCCCGTCCTCGGATACAACTTCAGCCTGGCCGGTGTATGCGGCCGCGTAACAACCGCGTCCGGTCGAGGAAGAGCGCTAACCGTCGGCATGGACGGCCCGGCGGATGAAGAACCGGTCCCCGCTGGCATGATCTGGAACATGATCTACGATCAGGCCGCGCCGCCGGGCACCCTGCCGCCGATTTCTCGCGAAGAACTCTGGCGGCGCCTGCAGCGATTTCTCGAAGATGTTGTCCCGGTCGCCGAGCAGTCCGGAGTGCGATTAGCGGCGCATCCGGACGATCCTCCCATGCCCTATATGCGCGGCCAGCCCCGCTTGGTTTTTCAGCCGCACATGTATCAGCGACTGCTTGACGTAGTTCCGAGTCGCGCGAATTCTCTGGAGCTCTGCGTAGGAACCATCGCCGAAATGACCGAGGGAGACGCTCACGACGCCGTCGATCAGTACAGCAGCCAAGGGAAGATCGCCTATATTCATCTGCGCAACGTGGTCGGAAAAGTTCCGCACTATCGCGAAACTTTCATCGACGAGGGCCAGGTGGATATGGTCCGCATCCTGTCGATTCTGAAGCGCAATCATTTTGATGGCGTCATCATCCCCGACCACACTCCGCAAATGTCGTGCGCGGCTCCCTGGCACGCGGGCATGGCGCACACCATCGGCTTCATCCTGGCCGTCAAGGCCATGCTGGAGTCTTCGTCGACCGTGTCCAGCACAGAATCCGCGCATCGAGGCCGCTAAACTGATTTCCTCATCCTCACCGTCGCGTTCTTTCGCTTCAGACACGCCCCATTCTCGCGGACCGCTCTTCATTGCGGCCAGCGTCTCAACGTTGGGCGGATTGCTTTTCGGATACGACAACATTGTGATCAGCGGCGCGATTGGCTATCTGAGCCGGCTATTTCATCTCGACGCGGCCGGCACAGGATGGGCTGCCGGCTGCGCCTTGCTCGGCTGCATCGTCGGCTGCGCATTTGCCGGAACGGTTGCGGACCACCTCGGCAAGAAGAAAGGTCTCGCGCTCTGCGCCGTTTGCTTCGCTCTTTCGTCCGGCGGAATCTTCTTCGCCGCCAATCTTCATCAATTTGTCGTCTGGCGTCTGATCGGTGGCTTGGGCATCGGCGCCGCCTCGGTTATCTCTCCCAACTACATTGCCGAGATTGCTCCCACGCGCGTGCGCGGCCGTTGCGTAACTCTGTACCAGTTAGGCATCGTGGTCGGAATTCTCGCCGCAGTCTTCGTCAACGTGCTCATCCAGCGCATGGGCGATGAAGCCTGGAATACCAACGTTGGCTGGCGCTGGATGTTTTTCGCCGGGATCGTGCCCGCGCTTCTGTTCGGCGGCATGATCCTGCCCGCCGTCGAGAGCCCGCGCTGGCTGATGAAAGCTGGCCGTCGCGAGCAAGCCATCCGCGTCCTCACTCAGATCAACGACCCTGACATCGCGCAGCGCGAGGCGGCTGAAATCGAAAATTCCCTGGCCATTGAAGAGGGACACATCTCCGAACTCTTCACCACCTTCCGCCGCCCTCTGCTGCTGGGCATCATGCTGGCGGGATTGCAGCAGATCAGCGGCATCACCCCGCTGTTTTCTTTTCTGCCGGAAATCTTTCGCTCGGCCGGAAGCGCCACCGGCCACGCTTTTTTTCAATCCGTCCTGGTCAGCCTGATCAATTTGTTGTTCACACTCATTGCTCTCTGGTTGGTGGATCGCGCCGGCAGAAAAAGCCTCATCCTCGCCGGAACCGCGCTGCAATGCCTGTCGTTTGCCCTCGTGGGTTGGTTCTACCACGTGCACGGTAGCGGCCTGGCAATTCTTATTCTGGTGATGAGTTTTGTGGCCGGGCACGCCTTCGGCAATGGCGTGGCCTGCTGGGTCATCATCTCCGAAATCTATCCCACGAAGGTTCGCGGGCGCGGCATGTCGATCGCCACCACCGCGCTTTGGCTCGTCGGTTACCTGGGCAATCAGTTGTTTCCGATCATGCAAAAGAATCTCGGATCCGACGGCACCTTCTGGTGTTTCAGCGCCGGAGCTCTATTGACGATCATTCTTGTTGCCTGGCTGATTCCCGAAACCAAGGGTCGTTCGCTCGAAGAGATCACGAAATTTTGGAATCCGCAGGCCCAAGAAGTTTCCACAATCGCGAATTGACCTCACACCATGGAGGTGTTTGCCATGAAGCAACCGAAGAAACAATCTACCGAAGCACAAGGTGAACGCGTCAACTCCGATCTCGATGGCCGAACTCTTCCCGGTGTGACCCGCAGAACTGCAATCCAGTCTCTCGGCATGGCCGCAGGCGCTCTGCTGCTGCCCGCTGGATTTTCAAGCACAGCTCTCGCGACAAGCTTGCAGGCGAAGAGTACGGCAAAGAATCCGAAGTGGTACGGATTTAATCTGCTCGAATATTTTTCCACCGATCCCGACTGGATGAAGTATTTCCCCTACAAAGATGACGGCATGTTCCAGGAAGACGACTTTCGCTGGATTCGCGATTGGGGATTCAACTGGGTCCGCTTGCCGATGGATTACCGCTTCTGGACCGACTCTCAGGACCTCCTCAAAATTCACGAAGACAAAGTTTTTCCCATCGATCGCGCGATTAAGTTAGGTGAAAAATATGGCATCCACATCAACCTCTGCCTGCACCGTGCGCCGGGATACTGCATTCTCGACACCATGGACGAAGCGCTCACCGGTATTCACGTCACCAAAGAGAAGAGCAGTGTCTTCACAGACCCGAAGACGCTCGAAGCGTTCGTCTATCAATGGACCTACTTCGCCGACCGCTATAAGGGAATGTCCAGCGCAAAACTCAGCTTCAACCTGGTGAACGAGCCGATCGTGTTCCCGGCGCCCGCGGAAATGGAGGAGCTCAAGAAAGCGGGCAAACTCAAACCAGAGGATTTTTTCAGCGGAGAAATAGGCCGGCGTCACGCGGCCGATTACACGCGCGTCGCCCGCGCGGCCATCGACGCGATTGCCAAGCACGATCCGCAACGCCTAGTCGTCACCGACGGATACAACGGCGGCACGTCTCCAATCCCCGCGTTGTTCGATACCCCGGTCCTGCAGAGTTGCCATACCTATCATCCCATCCAGGTGACCCACTACCAGTGCGAGTGGGTGCGCGGCCTTCTCACCGGCAATGAACCAGTGCCAACCTGGCCCATCAAACTTGGCCAATCAAAGGACAGCAAGGGTGTCACCATCGACCGCGCCCAACTGGCGCGCACCTTCCAGCCGTGGGGCGAACTCGCGGCGCACGGCATTCCCATTCACTTCGGCGAAATGGGCTGCTACAAGCACACGCCCCCGGAAGTGGTGCTGGCGTGGTTCAACGATACCTTGAGCGTCCTCAACGACCTGCACTCCGGATGGGCACTGTGGAATTTTCGAGGCCCATTCGGTGTCCTGGATACCGAGCGCATCGGCACAAAGTACGAAGATTGGCACGGTCATCCGCTAGACCGCCAGCTGCTAACGCTGCTGCAGAAAAAAATGAAGCAGTAGCGATCGAAAGCCGAAGAGCGAATGCCCTACTCTGCGTTCTCAGCGATGTGTCTCAGCGAACTCAGCGGTAAAAAAGCTTTTGCCACAGCAGCGGAAGTCAATTCCTACGGCCCGAATCTGCGAAACGAATTCTCAGCCTGCCCGACGACTTCCGTCTGAATGGCATACAACCCGCCCGCCAGCCGGTCACTTGCCGGCGCCTCGGCCTTCGCCGTGGTGACGTAAAGCGTCTTGCGATCGGCCCCGCCAAACGTGCAGGTCGTGATGTTCCGCACCGGCATTTCGACGACGCGATCGATCTTTCCATCGGGCGCAACCCGAACGATACATCCGCCAAAGAACCGGCAATTCCACAGATATCCTTCCGAGTCCATAGCCGACCCATCCGGCGCCCCGCGCTCGAATCCCTCAAGAAAAGGACGCTCATTCGCGATCGCACCCGTCGAGGCATCGTAGTCGTATTGCCAGATCACGTTGGCCAGGCTGTCGCCGAAATAAAACCGCCGGCGGTCCGGACTCCAGGTCAGCGTATTCGCGATTCCAATGTCTCGTCGCCACACTGTGACTTTGGCATCGGGATCAAGACGGAACAGCGCACCATCCTTGCCTCCCGCTTCGCTCGAAGTCCCATCAGGATTGACGTTGTTGCGCATGGTTCCCATCCACAGCGATCCCCGCGGATCTACGCGCGCATCATTCAGGCGAACCGCCGGCCATCCCTCGAGACAAAACAAGGGCTCGTGCCGCGTGTCCGTAGCCGGCTCCCACAAAATTACGCGCGATCCCAGAACGATGAGGAGCGTTTCCGGCCGATCCGTCAGCGTGAGCGCCGTGACCGGCTCATCGAAGAACCATGTGCGGACCGATTGATCCGCAGCGGTGAAGCGATGAAGCAGGAAGCGGTTAATATCGGTCCAATACACGGCGTTGTGCGCCGCGTGCCAGACTGCGCCTTCTCCGCACACATCTCCGGTGGGCGCCACACAAACGGGATTACTGACCATTCTTGAGTTCATTGCACCCCTATGCCTGCGAGTAATCCGCCGTCGATCAGATAATCGCCACCGGTGCAGAATCCGGATTTATCCGAGGCCAGGAACGCCGCTAACTCGGCCACTTCCTCGGGCGTGCCGACCCGTCCCATCGGATGCGCGTCGCCAAACCGCTCCATCACGGTCTCCACGGGTAAGCCGGGCCCGAAATGCGCGGCGGCGCGCGCCAGCATCGGCGTGCGAATCGACCCTGGGCTGATGGAATTCACGCGAATGTGATCCTTGGCGTGATCGAGCGCGAGTGCCCGCGTCAAACTGTGGACTGCGCCTTTAGACGCCGCATAAGCCACCACCCCGCGCTGGCACGCATGCCCTTGCACCGACGAAAGATTCACCATCGATCCCCCGCCTCGTTTTTTGATCTCGGGAATTCCAAAATGCGCCAGCAGAAAAATGCTCCCCACATTCACCGCCATGCACCGATTCCAGGTGTCGGGCTCGGTTTCGACCGCCGTGCCAAAAGGATGAATTCCCGCCGCGTTGACGATAATATCCAGACCGCCATGCGTCTTCACGGTCTTGGCAATGACCGACTTCACCTGCTCAGGCTGGCTCACATCGCACATTTCCACTTGCAGCGAGAGTCCGCTCGCCTTCGCTTCCTCCTGCAGTTCCTGGTTGGCCGCTGATTCGATTCCACACGCAACCACGCTGCATCCTCCCGCAGCGAGGCGTTTTGCGATGGCTCGACCGATCCCCGTCGTGCCGGTAACGATTGCGACCCGGTTCTCGAATTCTTTCATGTGCTCTCACTCTTTCTGCTGCATATAAGCGCGTTGGCCTACGATGCTGCAACTCTTAGTCGGCTTCTGATTATCTGGTTGCTTCAGCAAGCCCCAATAGGTTGGGATTCAGATCCCGAGCTCCCCGAATCTGCTCGTACACTGTTGATGTGCGGCCGGTTCCGAGACCAAGTAGTGTCTGAAATGCGGCTGCCGGCGTCTTGCGACGGTTGTGCCGAAAAACGAATTCATCGAGGTAAACTTGCAGTTGGTCCTTGCTCACTCCGTGGTAGGTTCCAATGAGCCACTGCTGGAGGTTCCCGATCGCCCGATCGGCAAGCGGGACGGCGGATTTTGCACCTTTGCGCAACTCCGTTCGTAGAGGTTGGTTTCGAACGACATGTTTGAAGCCAGCCTCTAAAAGACCTGAGAAACTCTTAAGCCCGTCCGTATAGATCGTGGATCCAGGTGCGATGTGCTGGCTAAGAAACGACATTATGGTCGCGGCCTTAAAGTCGGGAATTACGCTCATGCGGACACGCCCTGAAGCTCGCCCACGCTTTTCGACCGCCACCAAGACAAGAGCTGCCCTCCGATGCTTGAGTTGTCGGCTTCCTCGGAGTCCAGCTTGCTCGCCACCAATCCACGTCTCATCCACCTCTACCTCACCGCGCAAAGGTTCCCTCGCGTTGTTCACCATTGCTCGGCGGAGCTTGTGCAGCATCATCCATGCGGTCTCGTAGCAGGTCAGCCCTAATTGACGCTGCAGCAGTAGTGCAGATACGCCACGCTTGTCCGTGGTCATCAGGTACGCCGCCCAGAACCAATGGGTCAGCGGTGTTTTTGTCCGATGAAGGATAGTTCCAGATGTCAGCGAGACCTGATAGCGACACTTGCAGCATTGCTGCCGCAGCTGCTTCACCAACTCATAAGCTTTTTCATACCCGCATCGCGGACAAGTAAATCCATCGGGCCAACGACAAGCTGCGAGATATCGTTGGCAGGCTTCCTCCGTGGCAAAGTCGGACTGGAATTGGCGGAGCGTCTTCGGAAACGGCGGTCGTGGCACGCGTTAACACTACCTATTGGGGCTTGCTGAAGCAACCAGATAATCAGAAGTCGGCTAATTCCGGCATCGCATACTTCAAGCCGTTCACCACTCCTCGCAGTTCGGCAAGGCCCTTCAACCGGCCGACCAGCGAGTATCCGGGATTCACCTTTCGCCCGATGTCGTCGGCCAACAAGTGCCCGTGATCGGGACGCATTGGGATCTCGCAGTCCAATCGGTTCTGCTTTCGCCGGCGAGTCTCCTCTTTCGATACAGCGGTGATTATGCCGACCATGTCCGAACTCCCCCGCAAATGGTCCGCCTCGTAAAACGAGCCGTCCGCCTCACGCAGCACCTGCCGAAGATGTACGAAATGAATGCGTGAGGCAAATTCATTCACCATCGCAAGCAGATCATTGTCGGCGCGTGAGCCGTAGGATCCCACACAAAACGTCAGTCCATTCGCCGCACTATCGACTCCGGCGAGGATCGACCGCACGTCCTCAGCCGTTGAGACTACGCGCGGCAAGCCGAACAGCGGCCACGGCGGATCGTCGGGATGAATGGCAAGGCGAACCCCGAGCTCCTCCGCGACGGGCACAACCTCGCGCAAGAACGAAATAAGATGGCCGCGCAACTCGGATGCGGTTACATCCTTATAGTGGTTTATCAACTCCCGCAAGGCCGCACGGTCGTAGGATCCTTCCGCGCCGGGTAGTCCTGCAATGATCGTCTGCTCCAGTTCGTCGCGGCGGCTTTCAGGCATTGCATCGTAACGTGTTCGCGCCGCCGCAATCCCCTCCCCCGAGTAATCTCGTTCGGCGCCAGCACGTTGCAGAATGAACAAATCGTAGGCGGCGAAATCATTTACGTCGAAGCGCAGGGCGTATCCCGTGCTGGGTAATCGCCAGCGCAAGTCGGTGCGCGTCCAATCGACGACCGGCATGAAGTTGTAGCACACGATCTTTACGCCAGCCTTTGCGATCGCCGCCAGCGAGTCTTTCCACGCATCCGTGAACTGGCGAAACGGGCCGCTCTGCAGCTTGATGGAGTTGTGGATCGGAATGCTTTCGACGACCGACCAAGTCAGTCCCGCCGCTTCGATCTCCGTCTTGCGCTTGAGCACTTCGTCGAGCGGCCAGGCCTCCCCGCGGTAGAGATGATGCAATGCCGAAACAACTCCGGTTGCGCCCGCTTGCCGGACATGATCGAGCGAAACTGGGTCTTGCGGGCCAAACCACCGCCAGGTTTCTTTCACGCCGCTATCTTAAACCTCAGTGGAAAAGAAGAATATTCTGCCGCCAATTTAGCATCCTGGATTAGACACAGAAACCGTTCCCGTTGGAAAATGAATGCAGACGCCTTGTAGTGGTCAGTGATCAGTGACTAGTGATCAGAAAAAATCGGCGAGGGCGATTTCTAAACACTAGCCACTGACCACTAGCCACTGCTTCTCACGGGATCTCAAAGGCTGAATGTCGAGCAATCATAAAAAGCGACCCAACCAGGTGAAGGCCGTCATCTTCGATTACGGAGAAGTCCTCTGCCATCGGCCCACGGCAGAAGAAATTGCGCGCCTGGCAGATTTTTTCAACCTTCGTGTCGACCAACTTCCCGCCCTGTGGGAGCGCAACCGCGGCCCTTATGACCGCGGCGATCTTACGCCGGAAGTTTACTGGTCAGTATTCGCCAAAGACGCGGGCGTCGAAGTTAGTCCCGACCAACTGGACCAGATCCACAGACTCGACATGGAGATGTGGAGCAACATCAATTCCAGCATGGTGGAGTGGGCGAATCAGCTTCGTTCCTCCGGCATGAAAGTTGGATTGCTCTCGAACATGCATCCGGAAATGGTGGCGCATTGCCGCAAACATTTTTCGTGGCTCACGGATTTTGACTTCGTGACATTTTCGGGAGAGGTGAGGTTGATCAAGCCCGATCCGGCAATCTACGAGCACACACTTCGCGGCTTGGGCGTGACCGCTTCTGAAGCTCTGTTTCTCGACGACCGCGAGGTCAATATTCGAGCCGCTCAGGCACTGGGCATAAATGCGCTTCGCTTCGAATCGATCGAGCAACTTCACGGCGAACTGTTGGCCGCCGGTTTCCCCATCCTACCCGCTGCCTGAGCCGTTCAGTTGCGGCTTACTGCTGCTGCCCCTCCGCAGGCTGCCCGGGATTGATGTTCTGCAGCTTTTTGAACTCCTGCATTTCGTGCTCGGCCTCCGGTTTTTTGCCTTGCCTGCGGTACAGGCCAGCCAGAGCATAGTGAGTCTGCGCCGCCAGGTCGCTCTCTTTTTCGATCGACAGCAATTTGAGCCACGACTTCTCGGCCGCCGCCTGATCGGATTCGAGCAGCGCTGCTTTGCCCAGTGAATACAGCACCTCCGGCATGTCCGGACGCAGATGGTCCGCGCGAATCAGTTCCTCGCGGGCCTCATGCGCATTGCCTTCCTGCAGCAACGCCGACCCGAGACGGTACGCCGCTTCCGCATTTCCCGGCTGCATCTTCGCCTGAGTGCGAAACTCTGCCTCGGCCTTATCCCATTGCGATGACTTCGCGTACACATTTCCGAGCTCTAAGTGAACCTCGGGCGTATCGGGACGAAGTTTTATGGCGGCCAGAAATTCTCTTTCCGCTTGCGGCATCTGCCGAAGCGCAAAATAATTCTCCGCCATTGTCTGGTGCGCCCGCGCTGAATCCGGGTCGATGGTGAGCAAGGTGTCGACTGATTGCTTGGAGAGAAGTCCGCTCGCCCGGCCCAGGTAATACAGCAGGTCGGGATCATTCGGGCGCTGCTCCAGCGCGGCCTGCAGATGCGTGACCGCCTCTTTGAGTTGGCCCGCATCAATCTCGGCGATTCCCAGCGCGGCATTTTCCTGCGCCCGTTCCAGGTGAGGAATCGCTTCTGCCGAGTAACCCTGGATCAGCAGCGCATATCCCAGCAGCTGGTGTGCCGGGATCAGATCAGGATTCAGTCTGAGCGCATGCTTCAGCGGCGCAACCGCGCTGCCGTATTCGCGATTCTCCAGGTACGCTTGCCCGAGGCCCACGAAGCCTTCCACCAGGTTCGCATCCAGATCCGTCGCCTTGCGAAATTCCGTAATCGCAACCTCGACGTGATGTTGCTTATCGGCCGCGATTCCGGCCTGCAAATGCGCAATCGCATCAGAAGGTGCCGCCGCCTGTCCTGCAAGCCACAGCAGCAGCAATACGTGGATCATGGCTTCTCCGGTTCCCGTACTTCCAAAATTTGATCGACATGAACGTCATTTAAAGATTGATGAATGCCGGACGGCCAAACCACTTCCACTTTGGCGGTTTCCGCGGGCCCCAGCCCGAAATGCAGCCGCTTGTCGTTGGAGCAGAGGTAGCTTCCTGTCGCCGTCGCAAACCGGGTCTGGCCATTCACCCGCACCCGAGCCCCATAGCCGTCTCGATTACTCCGGGTGCCGCGCAGCGAAATCGTCAGCCAGTGCTGGCTTCCGCCGCGGTTCATCAACACCTGAGGCGCCCCGCCCAGGACGCTCACCACCACATCCTGCCAGCCGTCGTTGTTCAGGTCCCCGAACGCCGCTCCGCGATTTGCCGCCGGCACCGTCACTCCCGAATCCGCCGCCTCAAAGCGTCCGTTGTGATTCATCGCCAACAGGGGCAGTTGTTTGTAGTGCAATGACGGATCGATCTCATCCACATTGTCGAGCACATGACTCTGCGCCACGAATAAATCTTTCCAGCCATCATTGTCGAAGTCTTCCAGACCTACTCCCCAGCCGGACGTTCCACTCGAAAGCACGCCCAGCCCGGTTTCGAGACTGCGGTAGCTGAAGAACCCGTCCCCATCATTGTGGTACAAGCTGAAAATCTCCCGCGGTAGTTCGGTCACGATGATATCGGGACGCCCGTCGTTGTCATAATCCTGAAAGACCACGCCCATCCCCGACATTCGCCTGCCATCCTGCGAGAGAGCCGCGCCAGCGTCCAGCGCCGTCTCGGTGAACGTTCCATTTCCATTGTTGTGGAACAGGAACTGCCTCATCCCATCATTGGAGACGAATATGTCAGTGAATCCATCTTCGTCATAATCCGCGAACGCCACTCCCAACGCTCGCCCTTTGCTGGCTGCGATGCCCGAGTGCTGGCTCACGTCCGTGAACGTGCCGTCGCCGTTGTTGTGGTACAGGATGTCTGTCGTCACAGGGAATTCTTCCGGAGGGCAGTAAGTACGCCACTCCTGCCCGCACGTCTTGCTGTGCTTCGTGTCCCATTCCATGTAGCGCGTCACAAACAGGTCGAGCTTGCCGTCGTTGTCATAGTCGAAGAATCCAGCAGACTCCGACCACCCTCCAGCCGCCACTCCAGCCTTAGCCGTAACGTCTGTGAAAGTGCCATCTCCATTATTGTGATAGAGAGTGTTCTTGCCGTAGTTGGTGACGTAAATATCCGGATAGCCGTCGTTGTCATAATCACCTACCGCGACGCCCATGCCGTAGTTTCCATCTCCCGCATTGGCCAACCCTGCCTGCACAGTCACATCGGTGAAGCTGCCATCTTTGTTCTGCCGGAAGAGCCGGTTCCAGTATTTCGGATCGTGCCGGTCAAAGTCCTCCGGCAGTTTCATCGGATCGGTCACGCGGCCGCCGTTGACCATGAAAATGTCGAGCAAGCCGTCGTTGTTGTAATCGAGCAGCGCGATCCCTCCCGGCATGGTTTCGATCAGGTATTTCTGAGCCGTGGGAGAGTTCTCGAGCGTGAAATCCAAGCCCGGCGGATGCTTGAGCTCGAAACGAGGGTTCGGCGTCGAGGCCCCAACCAGGGCCAGAAGTAAAAGGCATAATCCCGCACCGAAAGCCATGGCTGGCCGCTGATTCATAAACGCGATTGGATCATTCCCGCCGGCGCTCTCCCGCCGGAACTGTTAACTAATAAGGTACACTCGCCACCGGTTCAAACGCTAAGTAAACCCAATCCCAAGGCGAGTTGCAAGTCCCCAGTCCCGGAAATATCGAAGAAAATCGGCTGCAAAACCGATTTTTCTTGACAACGTCCATATACCTTACCGAAACTGGCCCGTCCCCTAATACTTAACAATTAGGGCGAAGGAGAATTGCATATGGGGCGTTACAAGCTGCTCGGTCTCCTAACGGTACTCTGTTTTATCTTTTCATTCACTCTGCCGGCGCATAGCCAATCGACGTACGGCTCGATATCCGGCGTCGTCAGCGATTCCACCGGTGCTGCCGTCACCGGCGCCACCGTGACCGCGACCAGCCTTAGCACGGGGGAAAAGCGCACGGAGACCAGTGGCGCTGATGGCCACTACACCTTCGTCAACCTGTTCCAGGGCCAGTACCGCGTCAACGTCGAGAAGCCGGGATTCAAGCACTTCGCCCGTCCGAGCGTGGCCGTGCAAGTGCAGCAGGATACCCGCGTTGACGCCGCACTCACCGTTGGCCAAGTCAGCGAAACCATCGAAGTGACGTCAGAGACGCCGTTGCTGCAAACGGAATCGTCCTCCTTGGGCCAAGTCGTCGAGGAGCGCAAGGCGAACGAACTCCCTCTGAATGGCCGCAACATCTTCAACCTGATTACGGTTTCTCCCGCAGCCGTGGCTCAAGGTGGATCCGGTGGATCGCCCGTTGGCCAGAACCCGTTTAGCTGGGGCAACTACCAGATTGGCGGATCCTTCGCCAACCAGGGTGCGGAGTATCTCGACGGTCAGCCCCTGAATATCGGCTACATCAACCTGCCCATCATTATCCCGACACAAGACTCCGTCGGCGAGTTCAAGGTGCAGTACAGCAACCTGGGCGCCGAGTGGGGCAAGTTCTCCGGCGGCGTCACCAACCTCAGCACCAAGTCGGGAACCAACAACTGGCACGGCTCAGCCTATGAGTACTTCCGCAACAAGGTTCTGAACGCCAACGAATACTTCAACAAAGGAACCGAGTTGGCGAATGGCCAGCCGAACGAAGCTCCGCCGTGGACCCAGAACCAATATGGCTTCGAACTCGGCGGCCCGGTATTCAAGAACAAAACCTTCTTCTACGTCAGCTGGGAACAATACCGGCAGCGTACCGGATCGCCGTTTACTACCACCGTCCCCGCGACTGGAATGCTGAACGGTGACTTTTCTTCCCTCTGTACGGCGTCCACCGCGCAAGGCGGTGTCGGAAGCACTTTTAACCCCGACGGCACATGCGTCGATCCGGCCGGCCAGATTTACAACCCGTTCTCCACCGGCCCTTCTGGCTCGACCGCTCGGGCGGCATTCGGGACCGACCCAACCAACCCGACCTGTCCGGGCAACTGCATTCCCTCCACGTACTTCAGCCAGGCCGGGGTGACCATGTGGCAGAAGTATTACCCGGCTCAAAACATCCCGGGCAACGTGATTGCAAATTATCAGAGTGTCGCGCCGGGTGGTGGCAATACCAACGAGTTCGTGGCTCGCGGAGATCAAAACCTTGGGAACAACACGCGCCTCTTCGGAAGGTTTGCCTACTTCGGTTTGACGGATCTGCCGCTGAATCCGCTGGGAACCGGTCTCTGCCTCGACCGCTGCGCCGAGAAATATCACAGCAAACTGCTCGTCTTTGACATAAACCACACGTTCACCCCCACCACCATTCTCGACGTCAACTTCGGGGGCACCCGGTTCGTCTATGGACGGCAACCCCTCCTCTCCGGCTACGATCTGACCGCGCTGGGCTGGCCCTCCAGCTATAACTCTCCGCCAAGCTCGATGCGGACTCCGCCCACCCCGGAATTCCCCTTCCCGAATGACGTTGGCCACTCGCAAGGCAACAGCGCCATCGGCGATCACAACACACAATACAACGTCACCCCCGCGTTCACTCTCATTCGTGGCAAGCACACCATCCAGGCCGGCGCTCAGTTTGAGTACGGGTTGGACAACTACTTCCAAACCAACATTGCCAGCGGCGCGTTCGGTTTCTCGGGAAACTGGACGGCGTCCTCCGCAGCGGTTGGGGGATTCCCCTTCGCCGACTTTTTGTTGGGAGTAGGGCTGAACCAGGGTACTTTCGCCGGCAACCAGACCGAAGGCGTGGCTCAGGTCCCCGCCCAGACCAAGGGTCTGCAAGTCTACCGGGCGTTGTATGTGGATGACACTTGGCACATTACTCCCAAGTTCACACTGAACCTGGGCTTGCGCTACGAATTGCAAGGAACCTGGTCTGATGCCTACAACCGGCTCAGCTACTTTGATCCCAGCGCAACCAACGCTACCGTCACTGGGTGCGGCGGCGCTGGAACCTCTTGTCCCGGCGATGCGTTCCTGGTCCAGACAGGCCGGAACGGCAGCGGCAACAATATATCCATGGACAAGAAGGCATTCTCTCCTCGTCTCGGCTTCGCCTATGCCTTGGATTCGAAAACTTCCATCCGCGGCGGGTATGGCATCTTCTACATCCCGAACTATGTCTCATTCGGTTTGAATCCCGACAACGACGTGGTGAATCTCGCCAATACGGATTTCACGGCGACCACCAACTCGTACCTCACCCCATTCAGCACGTTGGATGGATACGACTGCTCCCTTGGGGCCACTCCGGGCGTTCCAACCTGCTTGCAGCCCGGTCCGTTCGGTTCCGGCGGGATCATCGCTCCTCCGGGACGGAACTTCTCAGGATTGCCCGCCACCCCCAACGTTTCGAGCTTCGTTGCATCGCAAAACGGTCCAACCTTGGCTCCTTATTTCGGTTTGAATGGACATAGCGATGCGAAGTATGGATATGTTCAGCAGTGGAATCTCAACGTCCAGCGCCAGCTGCCCGCCGGCTTCTTCGCGGATGTCGCCTATGCCGGTTCGCACGGCGTGCATCTCCAGCAGTACTCAACCAACATCAACCAGATCGGCGATTCCTTCGTTGCCCAGGCCGCAAGCCAATACAATGCCGCACTTCCAGCCTGCGCCTCCTCTCCTACCCCGATCGCATGCGCAAACGCGTCTGTAACCATCAACCAGCCGGTCCCGATTAATCCGCTGGTCGGCAGCCCCAATGCCACACTCTCGCTGCCCACGCTTGCGAACCAGGGCCAACTCGACCGTCCGTATCCGCAATACCTCGGAATGAACTTGGCCGGGTACGGTTGCTGCGGCAGCACCTACAACTCGCTCCAGGTATCGGTGACCCGCCGGTTCCAAGGCGGCGGCACCATGCTGGTGGCCTATACCAACGCCAAACTGATGAGTAATACCGACACGCTCACCAGTTGGCTCGAAAGCAACACCGGTGGTGTTGCGTCAGTGCAGGACTGGAACAACCTGGCGGGAGAAAGATCTCTCTCATCCCAGGACATCTCGCAGCGCCTAGTCATCAGCTACGTTCTCGACCTTCCCTTTGGGAAGGGCAAGGCGTATGCCAACAGCCTGAGCGGAGTTGCCAACGGCGTGGTTTCCGGCTGGGGCGTGGATGGCATTACCACTTTCCAACGCGGGTTCCCGCTGAAGATTGGCTGGTCTGGCCCTTCAACGTCATTGGAAAGTGGCAGTTTTGGGGTTGCAAACATTAGACCCGATGTCATTCCGGGATGTAACAAGAAAGCTGGCGGCGCAATGCTGACCGAGTATTTCAACACCAGTTGCTTCGCACCGCCACCGGAGTGGGGCTATGGCACTGAATCGCGGGTCGATGGAATCCTCCGTGGACCTGGAATCAACAACTTTGACTTCGCGATCTTCAAGCGAACCATGATTGGAGAAAAGGCTGGGATTGAGTTCCGCACGGAATTCTTCAATATCTTCAACCATCCTTATTTCTCGCAACCCGGAACCGGCTACAACGGCACTACAACCGGGAACGGCTTCGGCACAATCACATCCACCATTCAAAACGGCGTGGCTTCACCCGAACGCCTGGTTCAGTTCGCTTTGAAGTTCGAGTTCTAACTTGCTGTTTTCCGAACCGGATTAGGCATCCGCCTAATCCGGTTTTTTTGTCTGCGGAGGTTCGTACTTAGGATAGTGCGTCAAGCAGATCGACATTTATAAGTGGCCGGCTTCCCCTGTGATCCTCCGTGTCCTCTGTGGTTAAAGCCCTTGATCCCTCGCCGGACACCACGGATCACGCGGAACGAGGCGCTATACTTAACGATCACTGTTTCCGACGCACCGTACTAGAGACGCCCCCATGAAAGAGATCCCCACCATCGACTACTCCGACGCGCAAAAAGCCGTGTCCCTGATCATTCAGAAGGTCACCGAACTGCAAAAGGCCGTAGCCATCGCCCGTCGTCGACTCTCACGGTGAACTCATTGCCTTTGCCCGCATGGATGGCGTCCCTTTACCCTCCATCACCATCGCCATGAACAAGGCCTGGACCGCCGCACGAACCGGCAAGCCCACGCACGAGATCGGAGAAAAAGTCCGCCACCCTGAAGAGGGCCACGACATCTCCTACTACGGCGACCCAAGGTTTGTAGGCTGGGGCGGCGGCATTCCCGTTCGCAAGAATGGCGAAATAGCCGGCGCCGTAGCCGTCAGCGCCCTGTCCTCGATCGAAGACGCCGCCCTCGCCAAGCTAGGCGTAGACCTGATCGAGCAAGCCTGATAAGAAGAACTATCGCGAATCAGAGGCGAGGTCTCGTCGCATTACGTCCTAAACTTAGCGCTTCATGTAGGGGCGGACGCAGCTTGCCCTGAGCGCAGTCGAAGGGGCCGCCCCGCCGAGCGAAGCGAGGCGTGCGCGCCAAAGGGCAATCTTGGGAAGGGCACGGCTTCCCCCGTACCGCTACCAGCCAGTAAAAACGCGGCGCTTCAGACTGCGCGTGAGAACCGAATCCTCCGAACAACGCCTGAATTTTCTGAACAACGAATGAACAGTCGGAACACCGCCTGAATTCTCGGATCAACGGCGGAATAAGCACCACCCAAAGCCCAGCCGCCAAGCGGCGGAATGAGATAGCCCGGCACGTAAGTGCCGGGTGAAGTGGACAATGGACGCGAGTCCCGCAAGGACGGCCCCGGCTCTCAGGCCCGCTTTTCAGGCCTGGCGCGCCACTGGGCATTTTGGGAAGGGCGCAGCTTCAGTCCGGCTGCTGCCGCTCGGTAAAAACGCGGGCTTTAGACTGTGTGTGAGAGCTGAATTTCCGGGACAAAGCTGAGTTTTCTGAACAACGACTGAACTCTCGGAAAGCGGTGGAATTAGCGGCCACCCAAACCCAGCCGCGTAGCGGCGGTATGTGAAAGCCCGGCACGGCAGTGCCGGGTGAAGTGGACAATGGACGCGAGTCCCGTAGGGACGGCACCGGTGCTCTTGCCGTGAAAACAACTTAGTAGACCAAGTTAGAATGTGATAGACGCTGCACACATCGATCAATAAGTCATCTATCATCGAAGCTAAGTGCAGACGTATAAATAATGCCAACCAGTTGCCTCAGATAGTAACTATCTGCTAAGTGAGCATCGCATCCCAGCGCCTTTCGCCCGCCCTCGCCCCCTACAAATTGCCCTTCCGTTCTTCTGGTGTTCCCAGGCTAGGCAGCTTGCGCAGCTTGAACCGCTGCACCTTTCCCGTGGCCGTTTTTGGCAGCTCGTCAAAGAATTCGATCCAGTGCGGTCGCTTATAGACCGGCAAACGCTCCAGTACGAATTCCTGTAGTTCGCGCGCGAGTTGGGCGCTGCCGGGTGCTCCGTTGCGCAGCACCACGCAGGCCGCGGGCTTTGAGAGTTCGTCGGCATCCTGGCGAAACACCACTGCGGCCTCCTGCACAGCGGGGTGCTCCACCAGCACGCGCTCGATTTCGATGGGACTCACCCAGACGCCGCTGACCTTGATCATGTCGTCCGAGCGTCCGGCATACCAGAAATATCCCTCCGCATCCTGATGATACTTGTCGCCGGTGCGCAGCCAATGGCCGGAGATAGTCTCCTTCGTCTTTTCGTGCTCGTTCCAGTAGCAGGCGCAGGTCGAATCGGCTTTGACGAGCAGGTTGCCGATCTCGCCTTGAGCGACCGGCCGATCGTTGTCGTCGACGATTTTGGCGTCGAAGCCGGGAATGACTTTTCCGCTCGATCCAGGCCGCACCGCGCCCGGCGTGTTCGAGATCATCATGTGCAGCGCCTCGGTCGACCCGATGGCATCCAGAATCTCGACCGCAAAGCGCTGCTTGAAGCGATGAAATACGGACGCGGGAAGCGCCTCGCCGGCCGAAATCCCGTGCCGGACCGAACACAGATCGAATGCACGATCAGGATCGTGCGCCAGCAGCTTGACATAGTTAGAAGGCACCGAGAAAAACAGCGTGGGACGGTGCCGTTCGATGACGTCGAAAACGTTCTGCGGACGCGGCGGTCCGGGCAGCAGGATGCTCGTCGCGCCCACCGCGAGAGGGAAGTAGAGTCCGTTTCCCAGGCCATAGGCAAAGAACAGCTTGGCGACGCTGAAGAAGCGATCATTCTCAGAGATCTTCAGGATCGCCTTCGCGTAACGCTCGCTGCTCACCACCATGTCGTGTTGCAAGTGAACGCAAGCCTTCGGTTGTCCGGTGCTCCCCGACGAGTACAGCCAGAAAGCGGCATCGTCTTTACGAGTGGGAGCCGGCGCGAGATCGCAAGCGCTCTTGCTCGTCAACTCATCGAAGGAGAGCATTCCGGGCGGCGCGTGTCCGACTACGACAACCGTCTCCAAATAGCGCAATTCACCCCGCGGAATTTGCCGGATCGGAGCTAGGAGCGAATCGCTCACCACCGCTACGCGAGCGCGCGAGTTGTTCAGCAGATATTTGTAGTCGGCGGCTTTGAGCAGGGTATTGACGGGAACCGGCACCGCTCCGATTTTGATGGCGCCGAAGAAGCTTGCGGCGAACTCAGGGGTGTCGAGCAGGAGCAGCAGCACGCGCTCTTCCATGCGCACGCCCAGAGCCTTGAGAGCGTTGCCGAAGTGGTTGACGAGGCCGGAAAGCTGACCATACGTGACACGGAGGTCGCCGCACTCGATGGCAACTTTGCCGGCGCGGCCTTCTTTCAGATGGCGATCGACGAAATAGGTCGCGGCGTTGAATTCATCCGGCAGCAGGATGGGAGGTGCGGAACTCATCGGAGATCTAGGCAGACGCCGCATACCCGCGTCGTGTGCGACGGGAAAATCGAAATCGCCAACCTCGGGCTCATCTGTCGCGGGTCTCACCCGAAAGACGAAACCGCCGTCTCCTCGTCCTCGTACACTTCGAACAGGCTGAGCAGCCCGGTCATGCGCAGCGTCTGCACCGCGAATTTCGAAGGCTTCAGAAGTTTAAGCGTGCCCGACCGTTGCTTGGCCGCCGTCAGGCAGCGCACCAGCAGGCCGATGCCGCTGGAGTCCACCATCGCGACCTCCCCTAGATCGACCACGAAATTTATCTCGCCCGCGTTGATCAGATCGTCGAAGGTCTGGCGCATGCGATCGACGGAATCTCCGAGGTTCAGGCGGCCGCGGAGCTTGATGATCTTGACATTGTTCTGACTGCGAACATCGATATCCACCGAATTCTTCCCCCTTGTGCCGGTGACATCGCGGTTTAGTCGCCTCCGGGTGGTGTGCCGGTGTTGTTAGCAAGTTAAAACGTCCGCTTTTCGTAGCAAGTGTAATGTCCGGTTTTGGTTAATCTCCCGCCGCCGCCGAGGCGGTGGGAAAGTGGGAATCCCGCGCACTTTGCGGGATTTCCAAGCGGGGTGGGAAAGTCGGCTTTTGGACTTTTCCACCCCGCGTCTTTTCCACGGCCTTGCCGGCCGCCAGTTTTGGGTTGAGGATCGGACTGCCGCGCTCGTCGTAGCGACCGAAGGCGTGCGGCCCATAGCTGAGGCTCAAGGTTCCATCCAGGTGTTGGTGCACGATCACGGTGCATCCCGCCAGCGTGCCCCGCCAACGCACCGGTTCGATCTGCAACGTTAGGTTCTGAAAGCTGACCGTGTTGTCCCGGTTCACCGTGCGCTCGAATTGCAACGAAAAAATGCGCTCCAAATCCTTTGCTCGGCAGGGCATAAAGGCGCTCCCCGGTTGCGCGCTGGCGACTTGGAAGCGGCGATTGAACTCTCCGATGTAATGCTCGCGCAGAAAGGCATTCGCCGCCTCCACCGTCCCGATCCCATGCAGCCGCAGTTCCTGCGGCAACCGGCCCTGCCAGGTGCCAAAGCTGCGTTCGCTCCGTCCCCGCGCCTGCGGTGAGTAGGCGGGAATCATCCGCACTCCCAACTCGCGCATGGCACGCCCCACCTGCGTGAGGCGGTGCCGATCCACCGCTTCTCCCGCCTTCGGCGTCAGCCAGAAATGGCTGCCGCGATCGCTGTACAAGGCGCAGAACACACCCTTGTGCTCGACCACTTCTTTCAGCCCCGCCAGCACCGTCGCTGTCGCTTCTTCTTCCACCAACTGCGCGTAGTAGATCTCGCTGTTGGCATCGTCCAGGATGACCAGCAAGTCGTGCCAGCGTTCATCCTGAAACCAGCGATGCTCGCTGCCGTCGATGTGCAGCAGCATCCCGGGCAACGGACGTCGCGGACGCAACTTGCGATGCACCCCGCGCTTGCGCCCCTTGGCCACCATCCCCGCTCCTTGCAGCAGCCCTTTCACCCAGCTGTAGCTGATCTCGACCTGATACTCTGCCTGCAACTTCTCGTGAAAGTGCCGCACGTTCAGATCGAAATACTTCTCCCGATACAGCCCCAACACTTTCTCCACCACCGCCAGCGGTACTTTCTTGGGCGACGGTTTCCCCCGCCGCCGGTCAAACAACCCCCGGAAACCGAACTCTTCATACCGTTCATGCCAGCGCCGCATCTGTCGGTCGCTGATCCCTATGATCTCGGCCGCTTGCCACCACGTGATCTTCTTCGCCATCGCCCGCAAAATCACTTCCTGTACCTTCATCGCTCGCTCCACTGCGGCCTGCTTGTAAGACACCATGCCTTCCATGGTCTCCTACCCTCGCCGCCTGCAAAGCGGACACATCACTTGCTATCTCAACCGGACATATCATGTGCTAACGACACCGGGTGGTGTGCCGGTTGACACCCCCGGATTCCTCTGATAAAGTGCCGTTCCAACTTAGAGGAAGCCTCAAGAATTTGCAAATGCAAGGCTTCGCGCGCCTCGCAGTATAGAAGAGCAGTCGCTCTTCCGGGCCACTTCGATGCCAATTGAGAGTTCGGCGCTGACATTGGATCTAGCGGAGCTATCGGCTCGACTGCTGGAGGAACTGGAGTTCCTGCCACGCGCCCGCATCACAGCCCAATGGATTGCCCAAGCCCTTCCCGGCAGTTCGGTCAACGTCTACGCCAGCTCGGCGCTGGCCGATGAAGACGGCTGGAACATCCTAGCGGCAGTCGGAGAGGCCGAGGTTGCCGAGGCCGTGTTCCCCCTGGAATCCGGCACTTTGGGCGTGCTGGCCCGGGAATTGAAGCCGCTGCTGTTTGAGGGCAAGGAGTTAGTCCGCGAAGAGTACGCCCACGTCAATGTGCGCCGAACCCTCCTCTCTCTTTCCTACATTCCACTTCTGCATGACGGTGGTCTGATCGGCGCAATCGAGATTTTCACCTTCGACAGCGCGCTCGGCGAAGCCCATTTGGAAGCGCTTGCCCCGGCCTCCGAGATCGTAGCCGCGGCCTTGTACGGCGCGCGCGGCTATCAGGACGAGCACAGTAACACCCTTGCATCCATCACCCGGCTCACCCAGCTCTACGACATTGAAAAGGTTTTCAGCTCGACCCTGGAGATGGACGATCTGCTGCCCATCATCGGCTCCAAAGTGCGCGAGATGCTGGAATGCGAGGCCGTCAACCTGTGGCTGCTGGAGCCCGACGAGAGCCTGCGGCTGATGCATCAGTCGGGCCTCGACGTCACCGTGCGCGAGCGGGCTCTGCAACGGCCCGGCGAAGGCGTCCCCGGAGATGTCTCCGACAACGGCGAGCCCGTGCTCATCCAGCAAGCCGATGACGAACGCCTGCTCCGCCGCAACCAGGGACTGGAAGCGGGCGGCGCCGTCTCGCTCATGGTCGCGCCCATCCTCGACAACGAGGCGTTGGTCGGGGTCATCGAGGCCGTCAACAAACTGGACGACACCCCGTTCGATGACGATGAACTTTTCACGCTAAGCCGCCTGGCTGAGTCGGCAGCGATTGCGCTGCACAACGCGAGCCTGCTGGCGGCCGAGCGCAAGGTTGAGGTTCTGGAGACGCTGGTCACCGTTAGCCGCGAGATTACCTCGACGCTCGATCTGGATCGCGTGCTGCAAGCGGTAGTCAATGGTCCAGCCACGGTGATTCCTTACGAGCGAGCGGCGATTTCCCTCGAGCAGCGCGGCCGCTTCGAACTGCGGGCGATATCAGGATCGTTGGAATTCAATCCGGAAGATCCGCAGATTCAGGAACTCAGCAAGATCCTGCAGTGGGCGTCCTTGCTGAAGGAACCGACGCTCATCAGCCAGCATGGCACTGAAATTTCCAGCGACCGCGAAGCGACCCGGGCGAAATTCGAACACTATTTCGCGCAAACCGGAATGCACGCCTTTCAGGCCGTGCCCCTCGCCGATGAGGAAGGACGCGTCGGCGTCCTGTCGTTTGAAAGCAGCGATCCCGATTTTCTCACCGTCGCCCACCTGGAAATGATCAAGGTGTTGGCCAGCCAGGCGACGGTCGCGCTGCGCAACGCCTCCTTATACAAAGAAGTGCCGTTTATCGGCGTATTGCAGCCGCTTATCCAGAAGAAGCAAAGGTTTTTCGCGCTGGAGAAATACAAGCGGGCGCTCGTGCTGGCGGCGCTCTGCACCGGAGTCTTGTTCTTCGCGCTGTTTCCTCTGCCGCTGCGAATCGATGGTCCCGCCACCGTGGCGCCGGGCCGGGCCGCTCATCTGGGAGCAGAGATCGAAGGCGTGGTGAAGCAGGTCAATGTCAGAGAGGGCGAGCACGTTCACCAGGGCGAGGTGCTGGGAAGCCTCGAGGATTGGGACTATCGCTCTGCGCTGGCGGCCGCGCAGGCCAAGCGCGAGATCGCCGTTACGCTGATGAATCGTGCTCTCGCGACCAATGACGGAACCGAGGCCGGCATTCAGCAGGCGCAGGACGACTACTGGACGGCGGAAGTGACGCGCGCCCAGCAGCGGCTCGATCATACGCAAGTGCGCTCGCCCATCGATGGCGTTGTCGCCACGCCGCACATCGAGAACCTGGTGGGCAGGAAGCTGAAATTTGGCGACACCTTCGCCGATGTCGTCGATAATTCCCAGGCCCTGGTCGATGTGACCGTCGATCAAAGCGATATCTCGCTGGTCGGCGTCGGGCAAAAGGCGCGCGTCAAACTCGACGGATTTCCATCGCGCACCTTTGACGGACAAGTCGCGGTCGTAAGCCCGCTGGCTCGATTGGACGGCGATTCGCGCACATTCTATGCGCGCGTTGCCGTTCCAAATTCCGATGGAGTGCTGCGTGCCGGAATGCAGGGACGCGCCAAGGTATCCACCGGCTGGCATCCGGCAGGGAAAGTATTCTTCCGGGGGCCGGTAATGTGGATCTGGTCAAAACTGTGGGAATGGTTTGGGTGGTGAGGACTGTGAAAACTTTCGCTTACACGGCTGCGTTTCTTGGATTGCTGGCTTGCACTTCGTGCGGTCGAGACCCGGTGCCCGCGGCGGCCGCGGCTCCGGCGCAACCGGCGCCAGTGAGCGCTTCAGCACCCGCTCCAGCCCCGGTCGTCGATAACCGCTATACCGCCTCCGGTCCGATCGTGGTGGAGAACCAGGTGGACGTATCCGCGCAGCGCGAAGGCGTGGTGTCCCAAATTCTGGTGGATGCGGGAACCCGCGTGCATAAGGGCGATCTGCTGGCCAAGCTCGATGACCGGCAGATCGCCGCCGACCTCGAAGCCGCCCAGGCCAAGACCGCCAGCACCGCGGACGATCTCAACAACTGGAAGGCCGAAGCGAAGGTCTTGGAAGCCGATTTTCAGCGCGCCAAAAAGATGTGGGAGGCCAAGCTCATTCCCGAAGAGCAGTTCGAGCATGCCCGCTACAAGGCCGAAGGCGACCAGTGGGACGTGAAGCGTGTCGAACAGCTTCTGCTGAATGCGCAGGACACCCAGCGATCTTTGGAGTTGGAGCTCGAAAAAACGCAGATCCGCGCGCCCTTCGACGGCATCGTGGCGCGCCGCTACATTCGCGCGGGGCAGACCGTGGTTCGCGGAGACCGTATGATGTGGGTCACCGCGACCGGGCCTCTGCGCGTGCGATTCACCCTGCCTTCCAAATTCGTGAATCAGATCAAGGTTGGGCAGTCGGTCGCGGTCACCGTGGCCGATGCCAATCCTACGCAGGAACACGCGGCGCGCATCGTGCAGGTAAGTCCGGTGGTCGATCCCGCCAGCGGCACGATCGAAGCGCTGGCCGAGTTGACCGGCTCGGTGGCCGATCTGCGGCCCGGCATGCAGGCTGATGTGCACCTTCCGGCGCATCCATGAATATCGTCAACGCTCTGAACGCGGCGCTGCCGGAACTGCCCGAGCGCGTGGTCCAGCGCTCCATTCCCAAACTTGATCCGCGGGTCATTGCTAAAGAACAGGTCGAGAACCGCAAGCCGGTCGTGATCGCCAAGATGCCGGGCGCGGAGAATTTTATCCGCTTCGAGCCCCCGCAATGGACTTTGCTGCAGGCCTTCGACGGCCAGCGTTCGTACGCCGATATTTCCGCTCTCGTGCTCCAACAGACCGGAGTTCATTACTCCGAAGAGAACGTGCGCGAATTCGCCGAGTTTGTCCAGCGCAATACCACTTTGTTTTATCAGAGCGCGATTGAGCGCAATATCACGCTGCATCAAAAGCTGCGCGGCCAGCGCTTGAAGCGCAGTCGATTCAATGTAGGCGATTTTTCCGACATCATCATTTTTCAATGGCCGCATGCCGACAATTATGTGTCGCGAATTTATCCCTGGGTGCGCTGGGCCTATACGTGGTGGTTCACCCTGGTGGCGCTGGCCATGTTTGTTTTGATGGCTGGAATGTGGGCCCAGCGCTTCGGAGAGATCTGGCGCGATAGCTTTGAATTTTACAATTTCACCACAAAATCCGCGGGCGATCTCGCCGAATTCTGGCTCCTGTTCGCGGCCATGGCCTTCTTTCACGAATCCTTCCATGGCCTCACCTGCAAGCATTTCGGCGCCAACGTCGAGAGCATGGGCTTCTCGATCATGTACTTTGCTCCCAGCTTTTTCTGCGATATCACCCAGGTCTGGATTTATGGCGGCAAGTGGGAGCGCATCGCTACGGTCATCGCCGGAATCTGGGGCGACCTGATCCTCTGTTTCTTTGCGACGATGATCTGGTGGACCACCGTTCCCGGCATGATGCTCCACAACCTCGCCTACAAAGTGATGATGGTAACCGGCATCGGAGTGTCGATCCTCAATCTGAATCCGCTGATCAAGCTAGATGGTTACTACATTTTTTGCGAGCTGATCGGTGAGCCCGATTTCAAGGAACGCACCTCCTCCTACCTCTCGGGATGGATCCGTAAAGTCTTTGGCATGCCCTCCGAGCTCGAATACGTGCCCCGCTGGCGCCGGCCCTTCTACATCACCTATGCCGTGCTTTCGGGCATCTACGGCTATCTCCTGCTCACGTTCCTGATGGTTTTCTCCTATCACGTGCTACATGCCTATTCTCCGGCTTGGGCGTTTATACCGGCGCTGGCCGCCGGATATTGGGTCTTCCGCAAGAGGATTCATAGTTTCGCCCGCTTCACCGGATTGCTGTATCTGGACAAAAAGGAGCGCGTCGGGAAATGGATGACGCCGTTGCGGCAGATTGCGCTGGGCGGCGCTCTGTTGCTCCTGCTGTTCGTGCCCATCTGGCCCGATTTTCAGGACGCAACCTTCGTGCTGGAGCCACCTCAACACGCTTTCGTGCACGCCGCAGTGCAGGGAAGAGTCACCCAGGTATTTGTGGACGAGGGGCAAAGAGTCGCTGCTGGCCAGCCCATCCTTGCGCTGGAGAATCTTGATCTGCAGTCCGAACTGGCTAAGGCGCGAGCCGACCTGCGAGTCGCATCCGCGCGCGCTACCCAAAGCCAGCTGCGCTACAGCGGTTTCGGAACGGTCGAGCATGAGCGCGACAATCTGGCAGAGCAGGAACATTTCTTAAGCCAGAAGGCGGACAAACTCGAAGTGGCCAGTCCCATCGCCGGAGTGGTAGCTACGGCTCACCTGCGCGATCTGGTCGGAAGCGATCTCGAAGAAGGCGCTCCGATCGCGGAGGTGGTCGACGACTCGGCCATTCGCGCCCGCGTCTACGTCCCGGAATACGCCATGCACGACGTGCGCGTGGGCGTTCCTTTGCGTTTAAGGGCGCAATCGCAGTGGCTGCCGGTCTCCGGAGTCATTCATTCCATCTCGGCCGATTGGGTGCCGCTCGATCCTGCCTTGGGACAAAAAGAGCAACTTGCCGGCATCAATCCTCCACGTTTTTATGCGGCCGACGCCTGGCTGGAGCCATCACCCGACCTCCGTCCGGGAATGACCGGCCCGGCGAAGATTCAGGTGGGAAGAAGAAGCCTGGCAAGTTTCCTGTGGAGATTTGGACGGGATCTGGTGACGCGGCGGCTTTGGTGAATTCGCGCGAAGGACCCTGCGTGTCACGAACAGCAAAAGGGCCAACGGTATCAACCGTTGGCCCTTCTTCATGAATATCTGAGGCCTTACTTGCCCGCGACGCGGCCCGCTACGCGACCGGCCACTCTTCCGGCCACTCGGCCTGCAACGCGTCCGGCGACGCGACCCGCTACGCGACCGGCAACCCGGCCAGCTACGCGTCCGGCTACTCGGGCGGAAACGGGAGCGGCAACGTTCGGCTTCTCTTCCGCGGAGTTGCTGGCTACGATGGCTTTCTTGGTGGTGTTCAGGCTGCTCAACAGGGACTTTTTCTGGATCGTCATTGTTTTAGCTCCTCGTAAGCCAGTTTTTTGTTTCTTCACGGCTTCGACGCTTTTCTATACAGCAAGGGGCATGCCAAACAGCAATGAAAGCTTAAGCGACCTGATTGTCCTTTAGAATCAATCCGATACAGGCGGAGCGTATTGCCGGGACACGGAAACAAGCAGGCCAGATCCAGCGAAAGGTTAAAAATTAGCCGCCAACGGGTTAAATATTAACCCAAGCAGGACGGTGGCCGGAAACCTGGCTAACTCTCTTGAGGAGATCGGGCGGGATCGGGTGACGCGGCAGTGGCCAGTTTCTGCCTTGAAGTGCCAGCGTTCGAGAGCAGCGAAAAGGGCCAACGGTATCGACCGTTGGCCCTTTCGCGGAAACCTTCTCAAGCCCTTACTTGGCGTGGCTAGCGACGCGGCCCGCTACTCGGCCAGCCACTCGTCCCGCTACCTTGCCGGCAACGCGTCCAGCGACTCGACCCGCAACCCGGCCCGCTACGCGACCGGCGACCCGGCCAGCCACGCGTCCGGCTACTCGGGCGGAAACGGGAGCCGCAACGTTCGGCTTCTCTTCCGCGGAATTGCTGGCTACGATGGCCTTCTTGGTGGTGTTCAGGCTGCTCAACAGGGACTTTTTCTGGGTCGTCATTGTTTTAGCTCCTCGTAAGCCAGTTTTTGTGTTCGTTTCGGCTTCGACACCTTTGCATACAGCAAGGTGAGTGCCAAAACTCCGGAGTCAGTCAGGGGATGCGCGCGTCCTTTAGAATCAGGCGGATACGCGCGAAGCTTTGGGCCGCGGTCCAGAAGGCGTTCCGGCGGATCCGGCGGAAGGTTAAAAATTAACCGAGCATTGGTTAACATTTAACCCTAATTCTGGTCGGATTCGATCTTCAGCTTGCGGCAGAGATACTTCATGCGCTGCGGATCGATGTGCAGGAGCGCCGCCGCCGCCGATTTCTTCCCCCCGGTCCGGCGCAGGGCGGCATTCAAGTAGGCAATCTCGATCCGCTCCATCTCCGCGTCGAAGTCGACTCCCTCTTCCGGGATCAGGATCGCTTCCTGGCTCACGGCCGTGGAATAAACCAGTTGTTGGGGCAGGTGATGCGCGGTGATGGTCGAGCCGTCGCTCATCAGCACCAGCCGCTGCACTACGTTCTCGAGCTCCCGCACATTTCCCGGCCACGAGTAGTTTTCCAGAATCTCCATCACCTCGGGCTGCACTTGCTTGGCCGGCTTCTGGTTGGCGGTGCAATAGAGCCGCAGGAAATGCTCGACCAGCACCGCAACGTCGCCCGCGCGCTCGCGCAAAGGCGGTACCGCGATGGGCACGACGTTGATCCGGTAATAGAGATCCTCGCGGAAGCGGCCTTTCTTCACCATGTCCTCAAGATTGTCATTGGTGGCCGTGATCAGGCGGAAGTCGATTTTCCTGGCCGAGCGCCCGCCCAGCCGCTGCACCGACCGTTCCTGCAAAACGCGCAGTAGTTTGCTCTGCAAGCCGTGGTCGAGAGTGGTGATTTCGTCCAGAAACAGCGTCCCGCTGTGGGCCAGTTCGATCATTCCGGGCTTGGCGGTTTCCGCTCCGGTGAAGGCGCCGCGCTCGTAACCGAACAGTTCCGACTCCATCAGGGTTTCGGGAAGCGCGGAGCAGTTCAGGCAGACATAAGGCTTATCTCGGCGGGCGCCAGTCTCCACAATGGCGCGGGCGACGAGCTCTTTGCCCACCCCGCTCTCGCCGCGGATGACCACGCTGGCATTGCTGTCGGCCACGGCCTCGACCGCCTGATAGACCTTCCGCATGGCCTCGCTGCCGCCGATCAGCCCGCAGAAGGCTGCTTTGCTTTCCACCTGCGTGAGCAGCCATTGCCCTTCAAACTGCAGGGCGCGCTTTTCCAACGTCTGCAGCAGCAGCGTGCGCAACTGGGCGCCGTCGACCGGCTTCAGGAAAAAATGGTCCGCGCCAGCTTGACTGGCCATCAGAGGCAACTCGCTGCCGGTCGAATCCGTGATCGCCACCATGATCAGGTCGTCGCGCAGGCGGCGCATCTCCTCGAGGACCTCGACCCCATCCGCTGCGCCTTCGCCAATGCATTCCAGGTCGAGCACTATGCCGTGAATGTCCGGATCGTCAATCAGGGTCTTGATCTGCGACTCCGTGCTCGCCATGGTCGTGCGGAAGCTGGGAGACAGCTCGCGCCGCATTTCCCGGAACATGGGCTCGTCGAGCGTGATGATCGCGATGGAGTAGCGTTCGGTCGCGGTTTGCGGGCGTTCGCCGGAAACTTGAGGGCCCATGGCCAGTTGGGATCAGCGACGGATTATAAAGCAAGCGACCATCCGGTAGCTGTTGAATCTGTTGTTCAGGTTGTGTGGGGACCTGGGTTGTGCGGGGAGAGGTTGTGGCAATAGGTTGTGGTGGGGACGGACGCATTCGTCCGTCCAGGTTTTGTTTTTGTGGGGACAGCCGCCATCGGCTGTCCGGAGCCAAGCTCGGCTGCCTTCGCCTCCCGCTCTCACCCTCTACTTTCCTGGTCCCTGCGCCTGCTGCTTGGCGGTGAGTTGCTCGACGATCTGCCGCTCTCTTGCCCCATCCTGCGGGCGATGCAGCCGGTAGTAAAGGGCCGCAAGTTCGATGTGCGGTTCAAGAAAGTCGGGATCGTCTTTGGTGAGCTGTTCCAATTCGCGTGCCGCCGATGAATAGTCGCCCGAAGCGCTTTTCAGCATGGCCGATTCATAACGAGCCATCGAATCCGCGGGATTCAGCTGCAAGGCCCTATCCAGATAGACTTTCGATTCCGTAATCTCGCGGCGCTTGCACAGGATACCTCCAAGGTAAAGATTCGCCTGGAAGTCGTTGGGATCCGCTTGCAGCGCGGCGCGAAACGCCGCTTCCGCCGCCTTGGCGTCGCCAGTTTTATCGCGGGCGATTCCGGCCAGCGTGTTGACTCCGGGCAGGGATGGGTTGAGGCGAAGCGCTTCTTCCAGATCGCGGCGCGCCTGCGGATACTCGTTCAGATCGAGCAGCGTTGCACCCGCGAGCATGTAGGCATCCGGACTGGAGCGCGCTTCCGCGACCTTTTCGACGCGGACGATTCCCTCACGGCGCTTTCCGGCGTGAATGAAGGCCGATCCCAGGACATATTCAAAATCCAGGTTCGCTGAATATTGTCCTTCTAAAGGTTCTAACAGGGCCAGTGCAGCATCCGCTTTGCCCAGATGAAGTTCGCTATCGGCCAGCAGGATGATCGAGCGCAGATCGCTTGGATTGGCATTGTGCAGGTCAGCAAATTCTTCGCGGGCGTGTTCGTAATCCCCTTTCTTGTAATAAGCGAGGGCCAGGTTCAACTGCACCATGGTCTTATTTTTCAGCAACGGAAGCGCCGAACGGTACAAGGCGATCGCCTCATCAAACCGGCCGACGTGAGCCAGCGCCGCGCCCAGATTCACTTTGGCCTCGACGTTGTCAGGACGCAGTTTGAGCACCTGGCGATAGTCGCGGATGGCCTCGGAGAAGTTCCCATGCTGTTGCGCATCGATCGCGCGCTGCAGAAGCAGATCGGGGTTAGCCTCCTGCGCCGCAATCAGCGATGGAACTAACGCAATCAGGAACAGCAGTACCGCACGCATACAGGTATAAGAATAGCTCAGCAGGCATGATTCTGGAGCACACGCGAGCGGCGTTAATGGGCCAGTCTCATTTCCACCGCGCGGGATTTTCCGAGCGGCGTCATCCCGAACGCCCGCGTTTTCACCAGCGGGCGGAGGAGCCTGCCCTGAGTTGTGCATGGGCCTTCGGCCCACCGAAGCAACTGAAAATGGGGTGCCCTATTTCTCGCCGCTTTGGCGAGAAGTGGGGATTTTCGACAGAGCGAAGCCGAAGGGATCTCCCGTGCGCATACGGCGAATTCAGCGCTCCGGTTCGGTGACCTTCAGCACTCTGTCCGCGGAAGTGTTTTTGATCGTTTGCACCACGCCCGACGGCCAGTGAATTTCAATCAAGTCTGCGGTAGGGTCGGGGCCGAGGCCGAAGTGCACCGGCCCGTAGCTGGATGAGGCATAGCAGACGCTGGTCGTCATGTGGTTGTATTGCGTGCCGCTTTTGCTGACCAGTTTGATCCGGGCGCCGATCCCGTCGCGATTGCTTTTCGTGCCGCGCAGTGCGATGTCGAGCCAGTGGTTCGAATTCTGCGTGCGGTTCATCCAGATTTCAGCGTCGGCCCCGATAGCGCTGACCACCACGTCGATGCGGCCGTCGCCGTCCAGATCGCCCAGCGCGCAGCCCCGATGGCGGGCAGGCGGGGCCGCAGTGAATCCGGCTTCTTCCGTAAGCGGCAGCCATTTTCCGCTGGCGCCGAGATTGCGGAAAACCGTATTCGTCTGATCCACTGGCTGACCGGGTTGCGAAATGGATTCCACGTGGCCGCGGCTCACAAATAAATCCTTCCATCCGTCATTATCGAAGTCGTAGAGCGCCGGGCCAAAGCCGGACATCTGCCGGCTCGGATCGCGCATCCCGCTCTCGGTGGTGACCTCGCGGAAGTCTCCCTTGCCTGTGTTCTGGAAGAGCGGAAACGTCTGATTATTGAGCGCAACAAATACGATGTCGGGATACCCGTCGTTATTGAAGTCGCGGAAGTCGAGCCCCATGCCCGAAATAAAGGCGCCATCTTCGGTCAGGGCAACTCCGGCTTCGAATGCCACTTCCTCGAACTTGTTCCCGACATTGTGGAACAGGGAATTGTACGAAGTATCATTCGTAACGAAGATGTCCTGTCGCCCGTCGAGATCGTAATCGGCCATGCCTCCACCCATGCCTTTGCCGACGTGCGCACGCAGGCCCCATTCCTTCGAAACGTCCTGAAACGTTCCATCTCCCTTGTTCAGAAAAAGCTGGTTGGGCTGGCCTTTGTAGAACTTAGGGCTGCAATAGTCGGCGACGCCTCCAACTGTGCACACCGGCTTGTCCGAACATTCCCACTGCAGGTAGTTGACGACGAACAGATCGAGAAGGCCGTCATTATTGACGTCGACCCACACGCCGGTAATTGCCCACCAGGGACCGAACTCGGGATCGGGATGGTTGAGAGCGCCGTCCAGACCGGATTTTACGGTCACGTCGGTGAAGGTGCCGTTGCCATTGTTGTGGTAAAGCGTGCTGTGGTGCAGGCCGGCGACGAAGAGGTCGGGATGTCCGTCATTGTCGTAGTCACCCACGGCCACTCCCATGTCGTAGCCCGAGCCGGCGAGTCCAGCCGTGTCCGTGACGTCGGTGAAGGCGCCATTGCCGTCGTTGCGAAACAGCCGGTCCCGATACTTGGGCGAATCCTTCTTGAGGGTCGCAATGTTGGCGCCGTTGGTGAAAAAAATGTCAGGGCGCCCGTCGCCGTTATAATCGAAAACCGCGACCCCGCCGGGCATGGTTTCGGGAGCATTGCGAGCTGCCGTTGCGGAATTCTCCAGGCGGAAGGGAAGCCTCTTCAATTCGAACGAAATTGGACTGGGCGCCGGCGAGGCATGCAGCAACATCGTCGCGGCGAAGGCAACGAGCATGGCAGCACGGCGAGCGATAGAACACAGCACGGTGATCGGCAAAGCAGGTCCGCCCGAATGGATTTTAACTGACTTGTCAGCGCCAAGGTTTGGCGCGCGCCGGTTGCTGCTGGTCGCGGGAGGTCCGGGAAGCCTTCGCGCCAATTTGTGGCGGGTAGAGCGTTTGGAGACGGGGGATGTAGTCTTTTCCTGGGGCACTTGGACCTCGACGAATGGTGGCGCTACGCCTTCGAACTTCCCGAGCCCGGAGCCGCGGCCGCCTGGCGTAGGCGAGGTGATCGCAGTGCGATCCTGCTCGATCGCGAGGCCAATCGCGTTCGTGGGACGCGAAGCGTTTTGCCCGCAGGATTTTCTGCGGAACATCCGTTCGATCTTCGATTATCGATCAGCGAAGAGGCCGTCGAGCTGCATCCAAGTAATATATTTGGCAAGCTTGGCGTTTCCAGCCGCCTGGAACTGGCGCTGCTCGCCACGCGCCATAATTTAGGGCAATGGTCGAATAGTTAATTTGCCCGTAAAGTGGAATCTACGATGAAACTCGATCGAACTCTCCTGAACAGCCTACCGAAAGTATTACTCCACGAGCATCTCGACGGAGTCCTGCGGCCGGCTACGGTGATTAAATTGGCCGGCGACAGCGGCTATACCGAACTCCCTACGCGCGATCCCGAGGAACTGGCGCGATGGTTTCATCAGGGCGCGAATCAGGGCAGCCTCGCCAAGTATCTGGAAGGTTTCAAGCACACCATCTCGGTCACGCAAACCGAAGAGGCGCTCGAACGTGTAGCGTACGAACAGGCGGAAGATCTCAGCCGCGATGGCGTGGTCTATTACGAGACGCGCTTTGCGCCGCTGTTTCACACCACCAAAGGCTTGACCCACCAGCAGGTCGTGACTGCTGTTCTCAAAGGCATGGCCAGAGGGCGCCGCGACTTCGGGGTGCAGTCGGGCCTGATTATCTGCGCCATGCGCAATATGAATGTCTCGCTCGAGATGGCCGAACTGGCGGTCGATTTCCGCGAACGCGGCGTCGTGGGCTTCGATCTGGCCGGCGAAGAAGGCGGCTATCCGCCCAAGAAGCACGTAGACGCGTTCCATTACATTCAGCGCGAGAATTTCAACATTACCGTGCACGCCGGCGAAGGATTCGGCAAGGAATCCATCTGGCAGGCGATTCAGTACTGTGGAGCGCACCGCATCGGTCATGGCACGCGCTTAATCGACGACATCGCCCTCGCCGATGGACGCGCCGTCAAACTCGGAGACCTTGCGCAGTACGTGCTCGATAAGCGCATTCCTCTCGAGGTGTGCCTGCTCAGCAATGTGCACACGGGCGCGACGCCGAGCTTGGCGCAGCATCCCTTCAAGATTCTTTATCAGGAAAAATTTCGCGTTACTCTCAACACCGACAACCGGCTGATGAGCGATACCAGCATGACCAAGGAATTCGAAGCGGCGGCAGAAACCTTTGGCCTGACCCTCGACGACTTCGAAAAGATCACCATCAACGCGATGAAGAGCGCGTTTCTACCCTACGGCCAGCGTTGCGACCTGATTTACAAGACGCTCAAGCCGGGATACGCCAAAGCGCGCGCATCCCTCTCTTCCACGCAGAAGAATTGATCCAAACTATCCCGCCAAAATCGCGAGAGCTTCCGCCAGCACCAACGTTCCCCGCGCAATGTCTTCAAGCGAAGCGTACTCGTCGGGCCGGTGGCTGTACCCGTTGCGGCAGGGGATGAACAACATCGCCATCGGCGCAATCCGCGACATAAAAAGCGAATCGTGATACGCGCGGCTGATCATGGGAAGAAACGGGAAGCCATGTTTCTCGCAGCCTTCGCGCAAGGCTGCGATCACCGCAGGATCGCAGTCCGCGGGAGCATCGGCGTTCAACAATGCTGATTGGATAGTTACCTGGCGTTTCGCAGCTACAGCCTCGCACGCTTTCTGCAGAGACTGCATCACGCCGTCGCGTCGCGGCAGGTCGGTGTCGCGGATATCAACGCTGAGGCGCACTCGCGCAGGGACGCTGTTCACCGCGCCGGGGAAAACGTCGCACATTCCAACGGTAGCGACGGTGTCGTTCGCGCCGCTCGTTCGCGCCGCCTGCTCGATGGCAAGAATCAATTCGGCGGCGGCGCACAGCGCATCCCGCCGGTCCAGCATCAAGACCCCGCCCGCATGGCCGCCCGAACCCTCAATGGTGAGCCGCAGACTCGCCGGTGCGGCAATTCTCTCCACGATTCCCAGCGGCTTGCGCTCGCTCTCGAGAATCGGGCCTTGCTCGATGTGGAGCTCGACGAAAGCGCTGTAGCAGCCGTCGGGCAGTTTCGCCGACTCCAGGCCTCCGGCGAGGCCGGCGCTTCGCAGCACGTCAGCGAGGTTCGCGCCATCCCCGTCGGTCAGTTTTAAGGCAGCATCGGCCGCCAGCGTGCCCGAAAGCAACCGGCTGCCCAGGCACCCAATCCCGAACCGCGTCGGTTCTTCCGATATGAAGATCAGCAATTCGATCGACCGCTTGGGACGAAATCCCGCGCGCTGCAAAGCGCGGATCGCCTCCAGTCCGCCCAGCACTCCCACCACGCCGTCATACTTTCCCGCGTTCGGAATCGCATCGATATGCGACCCCGTGCCGATCGCCGCGGCTTCCGGATCGCAGCCGACCCAGCACGCGAACGTGTTGCCCACCGCATCGTCCCGCAGGATCAGCCCGGACTCCACGCACCGGTCTTTGACCCACGCGCGAGCCATGCGTTCCGTCGGCGTGAACACCACGCGAGTGACTGCCGGAGGCTCCGCGTCCGAGAAGATCGCGAGAGACTCAATCTCCGACGCCAGTCGCTGCTGATCGATCGCAAGCTTCATTTCGTCTCGGTCAGGGGATGCCGGTTCCAGTCTTTATAAATAAGATATTTCGCCGGCACCTTGCCGAGTGCTCCAAACCATTGCGGGCACCAAGGAGCCATCCATATAAAATCGCCCGCTGTGACCGGATACCAGGAATCGCCCAGCCGGTAAATGCCTCCGCCTTCCAGCATGATCAGGCCATGTTCCATCACATGCATCTCGACCATGCGCAGGGCCGCGCCCGGTGTGTACACCATTGTATTGACGGCAAAATCGTAGCTCATCTCGTCAGGCAGCAGGCATTTGACCTGCAAATCCGGATCGTCGTCGAGCGGGTGCGAAGCAATCGCATCTTCGCTGGAGACGATGGCCTGCGGAGGTTCAACGCCCGCGACGGGTCGGTACGGCTTTTCGATCACGGCAACGCGGCTGGTGCGTGTGGCTGTAACGCTGTGCGGCGCACCCTCCGGAAAATATGCGTATCCCCGCGGCAGAAGCTTGCTGACTTTGCCGTCCGACTTCACCTTGATCTCGCCTTCGATGACATACAGAAAGCGTTGAACGGATGTGGCGCCCAGTTCTCCGGAGGCCTCGAACTCGGCAGTGTATTCGGCGAACCCCGCTCCCATGGCCGATCCTGCGTGAACAACGGCGGTGCACCGTTTCATGCCTGAGAGCGGCGTACGTACAAATGTGTCGGGCGTGAGCAACACATGGCTGCGTTGGTGAGCGCTTCGAGTGTGACCCAGGTGATTCAGTTCTGCATTATGCACGGCACGTCCTCTTGTGAAATGTTGGCGCAAGGGCCAGTTGATCCAGCAAATACAGGCCCACCTCGATCGTCTTGGCGACGTCGTCCACCAAAACGGATTCCGCTGGATCGTGACTGATGCCGCCCGGTGTACGCAGAAAAATCATTGCCGCGGGAACTTGTTCGGCCATGATCATCGCGTCGTGGCCGGCGCCGCTGACCATGCGATGCGGCCGACATCCAACCTTCCCGATCGCCTGCTCGATTTGCGAGCTGAGAAATGGGTCCATGGCGACACCAGGCTGGTTCATCTGTTCGATCCAGCAAACCGATAACCCGCGAAGCCGAGCGATCTCCCGCGCCGAGTGAATAATTTGCTCAACCGCCGTCGTGCGAACTTCGTCATCCTGATGGCGCACATCGAGACTCAGCCGGGCTTCGCCGGCAATCACGTTCACCGTCCCCGGAATGGTTTGCACTGATCCCACCGTAGCGACCAATCCCGAAGTCTCTTTTGCGATGCGCTCGACCGCGGTGATCCATCCTGCCGCACCTGCCATGGCGTCATGGCGCAGATTCATCGGCGTGGTACCGGCATGATTGGCGCGGCCCACAAAAGTGAACTCCATGCGGCTTTGACCGGCGATGGCCTCGACCACAGCGAGCGGCAAATTTAAATTCTCCAGCACCGGACCTTGCTCGATGTGAAATTCAAGATAGCCGCACACATCGCTCGAAGCGCGCGCCTGAGGGATTTCTTTAGGATTCTGCCCAAATTGTTCGATCGACTCTCGCACCGGAATCCCTCGCGTATCTTTGGTGTCGAGCAAAGTCTGATCGACGCGTCCCACCAGCGCGCGGCTGCCGATGAACGGAACGCCGAAGCGAACTCCTTCCTCCTCCGAGAAGCCGACAACCTCGATCGCGTACGGAAACTTTCGCCCGTGCAGCGCCTGCAACAGCCCCAAGCCCAGCAAAACGCCGAGCGGTCCATCGTAAGCGCCTGCGTTGGGAACCGTATCGAGATGCGAACCGACGATCAAACGCGGCGAATCGGCTTCCGACGCGGAATACAAAGCACGGAGATTTCCCACCGCATCAATGTGGATACGTACGCCCACCGGTTCAAGCCACTGCGCGAGTTGACGATGCGCGTCGCGCATGGGCGGCGACAAAAAGGTGCGTCGCGTGCTGCCGGCATCTTCGGAGAAAGATGCGAGCTTCCGGCAGCGGGCGATGACCTCTTCCGCGAGATGTGTGAACTCATTCTTCACTGGATTGAAATCGCGCGCGCCGCAGGCGCCCTCTATGCTTCACGAATCAGCTTTGCCGCTCCCCACCCGAGCACCACCAGCACCAGCATCACCGGCCACGCGTAGTGATTTCCATACGTCGCCACCGGATAGTGATTGCTCAGCATCAGAAACACAACCGGCACTGCCATGAACGTGTTGTGCTTGGAACGCAGCTTGGCGCTCGCGCCTAGCGCGGCATCGAACGTAGTTCCTGCCGCCGCGGCGGCAATCATTGTGCGCTGCGCCGGCAGAATGCGGAACCACACATTCGCGGTCATGATCGTTGCAAAAATCGCCCCCATGTGCAGGTACGCCGCTCGCCCGCTGAAAACGTGCAACAGTCCCCACGAAGCCGCAGCCGTAAGAATGATCGCGAAGATCGTGAACGCGTTTTGCGATTTCCCTAACGGCGATTGCACCGCAACATCGTAGACGAGCCATCCCGCGATAAGCGCGCCCACGCCAATCGCGATGCCAACCGGCTTCGAAATGTCGGCGACATCGGGATCGATCAGCCCGCTGCCCATGTAGTACACCAGCACCAGCAGCACCATTCCCGCGACCCAGGTCATCAACGCTTCCCAGCGAAACCAGCGCACCTGCGACGCGCTTACGCCGAGCGATTTCTTTTTTTCCACGCTGTAAAATCCGCCGCTGTGCACCATCCACACCTGCGGCGTCGAACCACCGGACGAAGCTTTCTCCATGCGTGTGAACTGGCCGTCGAGCCACGTGAAGTAATAAGTCTGGCCGACCCACATGATGCCGGCGAACACGTGAAACCAGCGCACGCCGAGGTTCAGCCATTCTCGAATCGAAGAATCCAATTTAAGTTCCCCGGTAGGTCGTGTATCCATTCGCGTTCAGCAGCAAAGGAATGTGAAATTGCGATTCGCCTTCCCGCACCTGGAACGTGACTTCGACCGATGGATACAGGCTTTCGATGTGCAGCGCGGCGAAGTAAGTAGCCGTGTCGAAGCGTAGGCGGTAAAGGCCCGGCGCGAGCTGATCGCCCACCAGCAACTGGGCGCAGCGGCCATCGTGATCGGTCAACGCGGAATTCAGCAGCCGCCAGGTTCCGGCCGACTCCTGCATTTCCAGTTGCACGGCCACGCCGCTTGCCGGCCTGCCGCGCGCCAGATCCAAAATGTGGGTCGAAATTCGTTTCATTGCTTCAGCCATTTCTTCAACCGAAGATTCGTGATCTTGCGCTGCTCTTCCGCCGATTCCCGCAATTCCGTGGCCTCGTCATTTTGCAATCGCCGCCGCAGAATCTCGAGAATCTCCGATGCCCCCTTGCCTGTGGCGCATACGATGAAGACGCGCCCGAATCGCCGCTCGTATTCGCGATTCGCCTCCGCCAGCGCCCGCTGGACGGTCTCCTTCGCCGATGCCACATCCCGCTGCTCTTGCGCCGACCACGTTGCGGATTGGGCCGACGCCATTGCAGGCGCTTTGCGTTCGCCGATTCGCGGATGTGTCGAGAACGCCTCCCCCCAATCCTGCTCGCCCAAGGAATTCCAAATCTCGTCCGAAGCTGCTAGCAGCGATGCCTCATCCCGTAACGGCCGTCGAGCGGCTAATTCGCGCGCCCACGCCCTCGATCCGCAACAAGGCAAAATCTGCTGCGCCGCCTCCCGCGCCGGAAGTTGGTTCCAGCGATCCAAGACCTTGCTCATGCGCCCGAGCCGCCGTCTAGCCGCTGCAAGAATTCGACGACCAGATTTCCCAGCACCGCCGAACGATAAGCGGACGTTCGAGCGAATATCATCGATCGCCTGAATCTCGGCCATCGCCGCATTCCGTGCGGCCCGCACGATCTCGCGATCGAGCGCCCTCCGTCGCAGAACCTCCTCCGTTCTGCGCAAGCGCAGAGGCACGGGCGCCACGCTGCCGGCCGCGATGCGAACATCCTCTATCACGCCGTTGGCACTTCGCCCCAAAGCCGCGAGACATACTTTGGAAATCGCTTGCGCGTTGCGCGCACCCACTTTGCGCGAATAGGAAATATATCCGAAAAAATGGCGCGGAAGGCAAATTGCCCGTATGAGCTCATCCGGAGCCAGCAGCGTCTGTTTATAACCGGTATGAAAAGTGTTGTAAGGGATGCGGCGCTCGCCCCGCGCCGAGATCAAGATCAGATCGGAATCGTAGACCAGCAATGCGGGAAGGGAATCGGCCGCCGGCGATGCATTCACGATGTTGCCGCCCAGCGTTCCGCGATTCTGGTTGGCGATCCCGCCAGTACAACTCGCCGCATTCGCCAGCAGCGGAAATTCCTTGCTGATAACGGGATGCTGTCGTACATCGGTGTACGTACAGACAGCGCCAATCTGGATTTCCTTTTCGGACACTTCGATCCCCCGCAACTCCGCAAGATTCCACAAGCTGACAAGTTTCCTCGCGGCCAGCTTGCCCGAGCCATACTGCACCATCAGGTCGGTGCCGCCGGCGATGGGCAGCCACTGCCCCGGTTCGCGCGCCAGCAGCGACAAGACTGCCGGCAGATTGCTGGGCGCCTGCAGTTGATAGTCGGCCGGATCCGATCTCATTCCGAACCTTCGACTCTCGCCGCTTCCGCAATTGCCTCACAAATCTGCGCGTATCCCGTGCAGCGGCAGAGATTGCCGGCAAGTCCTTCCTTGATTTCCTCCGGCGTGGGATGCGGCTTCTTGCTCAACAAATGAGAAGCGGCCAGGATGATCCCGGCGTGCAGATGCCGCACTGCGCGCCGCCGCATTCGAGCATTGCCTGCTGCAAGCGGTTAAGATCAGATTTGCTGGCGATTCCTTCAATGGTCGTGACGTTCGTTCCCTGCGCCTGCAAGATCGGAACCAGGCAGCTATTGACCAGCACGCCATCGAGCAGCACAGAGCACGATCCGCATTCGCCTTCGCCGCAACCTTCTTTCGCGCCGGTCAGTCCGAGTTGGTGACGCAGAACGTCGAGCAATCGTTCCATGGGATAGGCGCGAACGATTTTCGACTCGCCGTTGACCGTGAATGAGATTTCGCGCTTCTCCGGCCGAGTGCTCATCGCACATCCTGCGAGGCGAGCGAGTGTTCCTCGAATGCCGAGACCGCCCGGAAAATATCTTCGGGAAGAAGAGGAATCGAATCGAAGGGAATCCCCAGAGCGTCCACAATAGCATTCACGATCGCCGGGGCCGGGCCGTCCATGGGCAGTTCGCCAATTCCCTTGGCGCCATACGCGCCGTGTTCGTTTCCCAGTTCTTCAAAAAACACGCGGACCGGCGGCAGGTCGGCAGAAGTTGGCATGATGTAATTCGTCATCTGCCCGTTTTGCATGCGCCCGTTCTGCCACACGACTTTTTCGTACAGGGCGTAGCCGATTCCTTGAGCAACGCCGCCAATAATCTGTCCGCGCGCCAGCACCGGATGCAAAACTTTGCCGACCTCCTGCAGCGCTACGAAATCATCGACCGAAACCGAGTAAGACGACAGATCGACCGTAACTTCGGCGATGTAGACGGCCCAGGCGTAGGCAGCGTAAGCCTCGCCGCGATAGTGCTCATCGTCCCAGAAGATGCCCGGCGGCGGTTCGTAGCGCGCCCACGATTTCAGTTCGCCGCGCTCGGCAACGTATCTTGCGCACGCGTCGCCAAACTCTTTCCGCGAATAATAATTGCCCAAATATTTTGAGTTCGCGAGAGTTTGCTGGATTCCCAGCGCCGCCGATTGCACCAGTTTGCCCACGACCATCACCGTACGCGAAGCCACTGTCGGTCCGCTGTTCGGCACCTGCTGCGTGTCGGCCTGAGCAATCTCGACATCTTCATAAGAAATGCTGAGAGCCTCAGCCGCAATCTGGCACAAAACGGTTTTTGTGCCTTGCCCGAATTCTGTGCTCGAAACCAGCACGCGGACTTTTCCGTTCGCGCAACCTTCCACGCCTACGACAGACGCGAGATAACGCTCCCCCGACCCGGTAAATCCTGCTCCATGCAAGAACGTCGCGATGCCGATCCCCTTCTTGCGCGTGGCCGATGCGTTCTGCTTTCGAAACCGCTCCTTCTTCTTTCGATAGTCAGCCAATTCCAGGCCGCGCTCGAGCAGATGCTCGAGGTCGATCGGTTCGCGAATGGTTTGCTCGGTGGTCGTGCTCTGTCCCGGCTTGAGGAAGTTGCGGCGGCGAACTTCGACCGGGGAAATGCCGACCGTCGCCGCGATGCGGTCCATGTGGCGCTCCATGGCAAAGAGGCTTTGCGGCGCGCCAAATCCGCGGAACGCGCCGTGCGCAGGCGCGTTCGTGGCCACCGCCTTGGCGCGAATGCGAACGCTCGGCCAATGATACGGACCACCGGCGTGAATCGTTCCCCGCGACAACACCACCGACGAGAGCGTCGCATAGGCTCCGCCGTCGATGACAAAGTCGATTTCGCCTCCCAGAATGTTTCCGTTGCGATCGACCGCCGTCCGGTGGCGCGTGCGCGAAGGATGACGCTTGGTGGTCGCGGTCATGTCCTCCATGCGGTCGTAAATAATTTTTACCGGCCTGCCCACCTTCATCGCGAGCAGCGCCGCATGCCCCGCAATCATCGAGGGATAATCTTCCTTGCCTCCAAAGGCGCCGCCCGTCTCGGTCTGTACGACCCGGACTTTTTCTTCGGGCAGGTCCAGCAATCTCATCAGCGCCTTGTGCACGTAATACGGACACTGCAGCGAGCCCCACACAGTGATTCCGCGTTCGCGGTCGTAGCTGGCAATGACTCCGTTATTCTCGATGTAAAGCTGCTCCTGTGCGCCGGTCGTATATTCACCTTCGACGATATACGCGGCATCGGACCAGACCGCGTCCACATTGCCTTTCTCCACCAGAAAGCGTTTGAAGACATTGTCCGTTCCCCAGATGATGAGACTCTGCTTCTCGCTTTCTTCGATTGTGTAGAGCGCCGGCAGCGGATCGTATTCGATCGCAATCGCGCTGACCGCTTTCGACAAAATGTGGCGCTGCTCGTGGGCCAGAAGCAGAATCGGCTCTTCGCAGTGGTTGACCTCGCCGGCGGCCAGGCAGGGCTGATCGTCGGAGATCAGAGCGACGCAATTCTTTCCCGGAATGTCTTTCGCAGAGACGATGACAAATTCGTTCCAGGGAATCCCGGGACCGAATGTGATGCTCTTGATCTTCCCCCGCGGAATGCTGCTGCGCACCGTTGCGCCGTAGAGCATGCCAGGCAGCGTGATGTCATCAATATATTGGGCGCGGCCCGTCACCTTGTCCCTGCCTTCTTTGCGCGGGACCGGCATTCCGACGATGGGTTCAGGATTCACGCGTTGTTTATTGTGAATGATGCCGGCTGCGTTCGGCCAGTCACTGACGAAACTCCCGGCCGCCCGGTTCCCGGGGAAATTCACTGTCTTGAAAAACCAGTTGCCCTCGCAGATAAGTTCGCTTCACCATCCCTTGCAACCGTTCGCCGAGATAGGGAGACACCGGGTGGCGATGATGCAGTCGCTCGGGCGTCACCGTAAACTCTGCTTCCGGATCGAAAACGACAAAATCGGCGTCCCATCCTGCCGCAATTTGCCCTTTGCGAGTGTCGCATCCTGCGAGGCGAGCAGGCTGTTCTGCCATCCAGCGAACCATGTCGGGCAAGGCGAAACCGCGGCGGCGTGCCTCCGTCCACATCACCGGAAGCGCCATCGACAGGCTCGCAACGCCTCCCCAGGCCGTCTGGAAATTTCCTTGCTTGATGCGCTTCATCTCGGGTGGGCATGGAGAATGATCGGTCACCACCATGTCGATCACGCCGTTTTTCAGCCCTTGCCAAAGCAGTTCCCGGTTTGCCCGGCCACGAATGGGCGGAGCGCATTTGCACTGGGTGGCGCCGTCCGCGATCGTTGCCGCTTCCAGATGAAGGTAATGCGGGCAGGTCTCGACCGTGACCGGCAATCCTTCGGCCCGCGCCGCCCGCAAAACTGCCAGAGCCGTCGCCGTGGCCAGATGCACGATGTGCAAACGAAAGCGATATTCGCGGCAGAGCGACAGCATGAGTTCAACGGCCGCGCTCTCCCCTTCGTCCGGACGCGATTGCAGATAGGTCTGATAGCGAGTCCAATCTGCCGCCCGCAGTCGCTGTGCCGCTGCCTCCAGCGGCCCCGGAAGTTCCGCGTGCACCAGCAGCGGCAAGCCGGTGCGGGCCACATGCGGCAGAGCTTGGCGCAGATCTTCCTCTGCGACCATGGTGAATTCATCCACGCCGGGATGCACCAGGAAGCACTTGAAGCCGCGCACTCCCGCCTGAGCGAGCGGCTCGATTTGATCATGATTGCCTTGCACGACTCCTCCCCACGCGGCCCAGTCGACCAAACATTGTCCGCGCGCTGCGCGCTGTTTCGCCTCAAGGCCAGACAAGCAGGTGGTTGCTGGAATGCAATTCAGCGGCATGTCGACGAGCATGGTGTAACCGCCGGCAGCAGCTGCGCGCGTGGCCGTGCGGAATCCTTCCCACTCCGTGCGTCCGGGTTCATTGATGTGGACGTGCGAATCCACGAGTCCGGGAAGAATTGCCAACGCACCAAAATCTTCGCGGACTGCATCCGCTGGCACTTGCTCGGGAGCGACCACCTCTCGAATTCGCTCGCCCTCGACCACAACCGCGGCTGGACGCACTCCTTGCGGTGTTACGACCCGGGTTGAAACGAAAGCCTGCAGCCCCACAACCTGCTCCCACGCGCAAAATTGAAGGCTAAAGCGTATCCGTAAGCGGCGCGCTTTTCAATGTTTTGATCGGTCGATGTTTTGTCAGTTGCTAGTGGTCAGTGGCCGATAAAACCACAGACTAGTCACCGATCACTGATCACTGACTTTATAGCGAACCTCGAACGCTCTTAACGCGCCGCAGAGTTACGGCTTATACTTTTTCAGTGACTCACCGACCGGAGCCGAATCCATGGACAATCCCTTCATGGCCCGCGCCATTCAACTTTCGCTCGACAACGTTCTGAGCGGGCAGGGCGGGCCCTTCGGCGCCGTGATCGTGAAAAATGGAGAGATGATCGCCGAGGGCGTCAATCGCGTGACCGCGATCAACGATCCCACGGCTCATGCGGAAGTGGTCGCGATTCGCGAAGCCTGCGCCAAATTGGGAGCGTTCGAGCTCACCGATTGCGAAATCTATACTTCCTGCGAACCCTGCCCCATGTGCTTGGGCGCGATTTACTGGGCGCGGCTGGCGCGCGTCTACTTCGGCAATCTTGCGTCGGATGCTTCGAAGATCGGATTCGACGATTCTTTTATCTACCGCGAAATCGCCCAGGTGCTGCGCAAACGCTCGATCCCGATGGTTCCCCTGATGCGCGAGCAGGCCCTCGCCGCTTTTCGCGCCTGGCAGGAAAAGCCAAATAAAATTCCTTATTGAAAATTGCCGTACTGAAAATTGAAAAACCATCGAGCGATCACCGTAGCCGGGGGCGCGGACCCCGCTGCTATTTCTTCTCGCGGCGCGCTTCGGCTTCCGCCAGCCATCCCCGCTTCAGCTTCTCCATGGGGATGCTCGACAGATAAGGTTTGATGTCGAGAATCGGAGTTGCATCCAGCATGTCGACGCCGCGGACGTGCAACAATCTTCCTTCCCGGCGCAGCAGTTCGACCACGGTGAATCCGATGGGATTCGGCCGCCGCGGAGAGCGCGTGGCAAACACGCCGTGCGGCCGGTTGTCCGAGGGAGGCGCGCCCAGCAATTCAAATCCTTCGGAGCGGTCGAACACCCAAAGCACGATCAGATGAGAGAATCCTTCGATGTCGGTGAGGCCGGCCTCCAACTCCGGGAGAATTTCGAGCACGCCTTCCGCCTCGTGCTTGGCCCCTAAACCTTTGGGAACCTGCTGAGCATTCTTGTACGGGCTGCGCACATATCCGATGAGCCGTGGAGAAAACATGATGAATGTTCGATGCGGCGGCACTCTAGTGTGGCACAATTTCTAAAGAACCGGACTGACGAAATCATTTATGATGGCCGCGCTAATGCCTGAATTCCGCGGCCCACGCCAAACCGGATAAGCCGTGTAGACTTGACGAAACGACAGCGTCCCAAATACAACGAATCTAAGGAACGCAGGCATCACACTGCTTTGCGTCTGCAGCGTCCCATGAGCCTTTCGCCTCGCCCGTCGTGAAAAGCTTTGCAGAAAGTGCAGTCCAACCTAAGGAGCGTCGATGATACGAAACGCAGTAATTCTGGCCGTGACTGTTGCCGTTCTTTTACCTCTCGCCGCCATGGCGCAGGACGAGCAAACCAGCGAGGTCAGCTTGCAAGGCATGGCCTTTTTTACCAAATCTGCCACCAACGTCAATGGCACTTCCTACAGCGCCACGCAGAGTGGCGGAGTATTGGGGACGTATCGCTATCATTTCGGCCCGAACATTGCTGCGGAGTTGGCCTATGGATTCGCCCGTGACACGCAAAAATATTCCCTGAGCACAGAAGCCTTTCGCATCCAATCGCAAGTTCACCAAGTCACGGTCGGTTTAGTGGTCAATGTCGCCCACCCCAAAAAATTCACCCCTTATATGCTGGTGGGCGGAGGCATGGTTCTGTTTGCTCCCAGCACAAATCAGCTCAATTACGTCACTGGAGCTCAGACTCAGGGCAAGGGCGCGTTTGTTTACGGAGTGGGAATCAACTATCCGCTGCAGAAAAATTTCTACTTTCGAGCAGAGTACCGAGGCCTGGTCTACGCGCCGCCTAATTTTGGATTCGGCGGGCTCTCCGCCAACTCGATCACGCACAGCGCCGAGCCCTCGATCGGCCTTAGTTACCGCTTCTGATTTTTCCTTCTACCGGTCCGCCGGCTTCGGCACGGAATTGTCGATCGGCTTGCGCGGCAGCATCTGGTCGCGCATCGCCGTCTCATAGACAAAGCTGGCCACGATTACCGCAATCTGCTTCAGATCCTCTGGTTGCAGGCGGTCGTACACGTCCATATTCGAATGGTGCGTGCGGCTCTCGTACTCGAGGGGATCCTGTATGAATTGAAATCCCGGAATCCCAACGGCGTCGAACGAGAGATGGTCGGTGCCTCCCGTATTGCGCATGGTGAGCGTGCTCATGCCGAGATCTTTGAACGGTTTCATCCACGCTTCGAAGATAGGCGCAACCGCTTCATTCTCTTGCAGGTAGACGCCGCGAATTTTCCCCGAGCCGTTATCCACATTGAAATAGCCGGATACCTTGGCCTGCTCCGGCTTCACCGTGACCGGTCCCGCCTCGCGGCGCAACAGCGTGGGCATGCCTTTCATGTTGGGATCGTCCATCGGCGGGCGCGAACCGAAATGTTTCTCGACGTAGCCCTGCGAACCCAGCAGTCCTTCCTCTTCGCCGCTCCACAGGCCGATGCGGATAGTCCGCCGCGGCTTGATGTCGAGTGCTTTTAGAATGCGAACCGCTTCCATCATGACGATGCTGCCCGCGCCGTTGTCGGTCGCCCCCGTGCCGGCGTGCCACGAATCGAGGTGCGCGCCCAGCATCACGATTTCGTCCTTCTTGTCGCTGCCGGGAATTTCGGCGATGGTGTCGTATTGCATGGGATCGTCATCATAGAACGTGTTGGTCACATTCATTTCAAGAGTCACATCTTGTTTCTCATCGAGCAGACGTGCGATCCGGCTCCAATGTTCTGAGGCCATGGTGAGTTGCGGCACGGTTGTGGTTTCGCCCGCTTTGTACGAACCTCCCGATTGGACAAAGACGGTGCCGCCGCCCGCGGTGCCGCGGCTGTGATCGATCACCGCAAGAACTTTTTCATCGGCAAAGAACTGGTTGAGATCTTTCATGAACTGCCGCCGCCGCAACATCTCCGATATGCGGAACGGTGGGTGTTCTCCGGGAATCTGATACTCGCCAATCTTTGCCAGATCGTCGTCGCTGAGGCGTTTGAACGGCGCCTCAGCGATCGGTTTCACCTCCGCATCCGGCCCGAAGATTACGATCATGCCCGCAAGTTTCCCGCGATACTTGTCGAAATCCTCCTTTTTTTCGATATTGGCGCGAACGCATTTGCCGGTCACCACGCCGTTCGTGCCGGGCGTCCAGGCCTTCGCGTAGGCAATGAGAGGCGCAACATCGGGCGCAGTCATGCGCACGTTGACGTACTGGTTGGCCCATCCCCGACCGAACGGACCCCAGGCCTCCAGGTGCGCATCGCTGAGCCCCATTTCGGTGAACTTGTCGCGGGTCCACTCGTTGGCGCGCTTCATGTTCGGAGATCCGGTGAGGCGCTCGCCGATCGAATCCATCAGCCCCGAAGCCAGTTCCATCACCTGCGAGTGGTGGAAGCCTTCGTTACGAATCCGGGAAATAGTTTCCAGGTCGACTTTTTCTTGTCGTTCCTGGGACCACGCGGCGGGAATGCACAACAGCATGACCACGAACGAGCATACGAATGCTGCGGACCTCTTCATAATTGGCTCCTGGATGATTCGCTTCTGCGGGAAAATCAACCGGGGATTATACAACTCGTACGCAATCGCCAAACCGATTCGCGATTGTAAAGTTATTTCAATCAATGATGTCTCGAAAACGGGGTCGCGACTATTTCGCGGATTTTTCCGGCGCGGCTGCAGAAGCAGGAGCAGAAGAGGACGGCTCGCTTTTGCCATTCCCGGTTTGGTGCGTCTCGCCTGGTTTCGTTTCGTCATCGTCATCATTCTTCGGAGTGTATTGCACGATGAGCGAGATGCGGCGATTGGCCGGGTCGAGAGGAGCTTCGGGCTTGCGCAAACGCTGGTCGGCGAAGCCGCGGACTTGCATCACCTGGTCGGCGCGAATTCCGCTGGCTTGCATCACGCGCCGCGCCGCATTGGCCCGATCCGCGGAAAGTTCCCAATTGCCATACGCCGCCGAGGGCGCGTAGGGCTGGGAGTCGGTGTGGCCCTCGATGGAAAGCTTGTTGGGAAGTTTGCCCAACTCCTGGGCCAGAGTGTCCAGCAGTTGAGCGCCGTCGGCATTGAGCTTGGCGCTGCCGCTGTCAAAGAACGTGCCGCTGGCGGATTCTGAAAGCTCGATGCGCAAGCCTTCGGCGGTCACTGTCATTTCGATATGGCTCTTGAGTTTTTCGAAGTCCGACATTTGCCGCATGGCCTGCTGCAATTGGTCTTTAAGTTTCGGCATGTTGTCGCGAGTGAGGATGAAATTTTCTCCCGCGCCGGCCATGTTGGAGCCGACTTTCTTCGAGGTCCCCGTCGGATCTTTGAAATATCCGCCCACCGCTTCCTGCACCTGTTTGCTGGTGTTGAGCAGCCAGAGAACGATGAACAGCGCCATCATGGCGGTCACGAAGTCGGCGTAGGCAACTTTCCACGCGCCCCCGTGATGGCCGCCATGGCCGCCTTTCTTTTTGAGGATGATGATGGGGCGCGTTTTTTCCATAGAATTCCTGCGCCAGGTCAAGCCCTAAGACCCGGCGGCCGCCGCAGCCGCCGCGGGCGCAGCCTCTCCTCCCCGGTTACGGCAGGCCTGCTCCAGCTCTTTGAATGAAGGCGGCACGTGGCCGGGCACGGCGCGCCGCGCCGCGCCACTTCCACCGCCATGATCGGCGCCGTGCCTTTCAGAAATGAGACCATCAGAACCCGCAGAACGTAGAGAAACGCGTGCTCCTCCGCCGCCGCTTTCGCCATGTTCGACGCAATCGGGCCGACCAGTCCGTAGCACAGCAGGATGCCGAGAAATGTCCCGACCAGAGCGGCCGCCACTTTATGTCCAATTTCTTCCGGCGGGCCTCCCAGTGCGCCCATGGTGATGACCACGCCCAACACCGCCGCCACAATGCCGAGACCGGGCAGGGAATCGGCCATGGTGCTGAGCGCGGTGGTGGGTTCGGTGGCGTCGTGATGCAGCACTTCCAGGTCCAGGTCGAGCATCTGGTCGAGATCGAAGGCGTCGACCCCGGTAATCGCCATGCGCAACGAATCGCAGACGAAATCGCACACATGATGGTTCTTCAGAAACGCCTCATTTTTCGAGAACACCGCGCTCTTTTCGGGTTCTTCCACATCGGCTTCCAGCGCCATCAATCCGTCTTTGCGCGCCTTGTTGAGCAGGTCGTACATCATTTTCAAAGTATCAATATAGGTCTGTTTGCCGAACTTCGACGATCCAAACACTCCGCTGATTCCGCCCAGAATTTTTTTGATGATGTGGAGCGGGTTGGCCACCAGTACCGTGCCCAGCCCAGCGCCCCCGATGATGAGCAGCTCGGCAGGCTGGAGCAGCACGCGGATGTTGCCATGCTCCATGAGATAACCGGCCACCACACAACCGAAGACGATGAGAATGCCGACAATCGCAAACATTCCTAACTCCCCGCCGATGAAGTCTGCGCTGCCCGCAGACGGCACGCCGACGCGGCCTCCAACGATTTCTGCGCCCGCTCCAGCACCATTTCCACGCTGTCCTCTGGTTGCACGATCGCTTGTCCGATCGAAACCGGCAGGGAGCGCCGTTCTCCCCACCACTCAATGCTTTCTCCGGCCAGGCTGCGGCGAACGCGCTCGCGCACGCTGCCCAAAGCCTGCTCGCGGCAGCCTCCCAGAATCACCAGAAACTGATCGTCGCTCCAGCGCCCCACGAAGTCCGTGATCCACAAGCTGCTTTCCAGAGTGCGCGCCACCACCCGCAGCAACGACGACGCGGCTTCCAGCCCCAGGCTGGCGCGGAAATGGGTGAGGCCTTCCACCCGGAAAAAGAACACGGCGAAGGGAACTTGCACTTTGGTGTACGTCGTCATCGTCTGCCGCAAGTGCGACAGCGTCATAGCCCGGCTCGCCACTCCGGTCACGGCATCGGTCAAATCCGGTATCTGCCGCGTGGCGTCCCGGTCATCCGGGCTGGGCGCCGCCTGCAGGTTCTCAAAGGTTTCGACGGCTCCGATGATCGAACCACGTTGGTTGTGGATGGGAACCGCGCGCATGCAGACGGGAATTTCGTGTCCGGCCTTGTGATGCAGAAATCCCGTGGCCTCGGCCGGGTGCGAAGTCTTGATGGCGCGGGCCAGGGGGCAGTCTTCGCTGCAGAACTCGCAGCCGGGCTGGTCGCAGTGCAGCAGCGCCTCTCCCACGCAGGAGTGGCCAATGACTTCATGCCGCAAGTGGCCGGTGATGCGTTCCGCGCCGTCGCTCCAGAACACGATCTTTTTCTGCATGTCGATCACGCACATGCCGGTCGGCAAACTCTCCAGAATGTTGCGGCAGATTTCCGGTTCGGACAGGGAAAACATACGGGTACGTGGCGCACTCCGCGCTCATAGTTCTCATCGGCGGAATTTCCGCCCGACTTCACCGGAAACCGGGACTCTGCCCGCTCGCCCGAGGCCTCAGAAGCCGCATAAATTCGGCTGAAACGCCCTGTGGCACTTTGGTGGGGGGCATGGCCCGGAAGTGCCATAGGCAGACGCCTGCCCCCATCTTATTTTCGTGGGTGAGCAGTTCCGGGGGAGGGCTGCCCGGGCGTCCTGAACTCGAAAGGGTTCCGGACGCTCGTTATTTTTGGGCGAGAGCCTTGGGCGAGAGTTTGCCACGGTCGACGTTTTTCCGCGGTCAGCGGTGGAACGTTCCCATCCACTCCGCCTGCGCCAGAATGTGGCCTTTCATCGCGGCCTCGAGCTCGGGCTTGCCCGCGTCCCTGTTCAGACTCAGCTTCGTATCCAGCGCATAGAGTTTGAAATGGTAGTGATGAGGTTTGTTGGCGGGCGGGCACGGTCCGCTGTATCCGATCTTGCGAAAGTCGTTCAGACCTTGTTGAGAGCCATCCGGCAATCGCTGGGATTTGCCCACGCCCTCGGGAAGTGAGCGCGCGCTCGCCGGCAGATTCCAGATCGCCCAATGATTCCAGTTTCCCGCCGGCGCGTCAGGATCGTCGACCAGCAGCGCGAACGTCTTGGTTCCCGCCGGCGGTTGGGTCCAGCTGAGTTCGGGCGAGACATCGACGCCACTGCAGGTGAACTTCTTCGGAATCTCCCCGCCGCTGGGGAAACTGGGGCTCGAGATGCTAAGGCCGGCGTTGCGAGCTTGTCGAGGCACAGGAAAAGCCAGGCCAGATTGCCTCCCGCTGCAGGGAAGTAACAACAAGATTCCGGCGCATCCCAGGACGATCGCTGCTCTTCGCCGTGGTCGGACGAAGAAATATTGCCCGCAATTTCCCAGCAGAGCATGCATGCGGACCCTCCGCAACCACTCAGTTGGTTGAAATCGTGAAATTGACCGTGATTTTGGTTTGCGTCTCGACTGCTTCCGTGCCCCTGAAGTGCGGCTTGAAATGCCACTGCTTGACGGCTTCCTGAGCCGCACCGGCAAGGATCGGCGGACCACTGACTACTTGAAGATCCTGAATCAGGCCGTCCCGGTCGATCATGGCCTCAAGCACGACCGCGCCCTGCACCTTCATCTGGCGGGCCAGCGTGGGGTAAGCCGGAACCACGGAATGGGTCACCACATCGGTGGTTAACGAGGATACTTCGGTTCTCTCGGCGGCGTTGCCGGTAACGCCGTCGGCCGTTTCGGCGGAATCGTTGCGGGCCGCGTCAGATTGCGCCGCAGCCGCCACGGAGGGCGATAAAGTGGATCCATCTCGCAGATCGATCAGCACTGAGTTGGTGCCGGGATGAAGCGTGCGGCGATAGTTGCTGGCGATGACTTCCACTTGCAGCGGCGGCAGCACAGTCCGATTGGCCGTGACGGCGCCAAGATCGCCGGCGTCAACGGCATCGACGGCATCGTTCGACCCGGTCTGCGAATGCTTTTTCTTGTGGGAGGCCGTTACCGGTTTCCGGGTTGCGGCCGCGACCGAGGCGTCGACTGCTGCGGACTGCGTCTGAGCTTCCCCTTCATTGGGAAACCAGAAATCTCGTTCCAGATAGAGTACGCCCGCCAGACCGATCATCAGCAAACCCAGAGCGGCGGTCATCATGCGGCGCTGCCTTTCGGCGCGCTCCGCCTGCGCCGAGTTCAGGAAGGCGCGGTCGTCTCGGGAAAGAGCTGTTTTCGACTCGATCATGAGAACTCTCAGGGGGGATCAGGTCTCTTGGGGGAAAAACCGCTGCGCGTCAGTATGCCCTGAAATGAGGTGAAAAGCCAGCAAAACCTGCCGTCGGGATCTCATTCTCCCAGCCCGCCGGTTTGCGGACTCGTGATATGGTGGGCGTAACTTTTCTGCGGTTCTACGAATCCCATGATGGAGAACGTTCAGGGATATGCCTTCTATGGAGCCAGACACTCCCAAGCCCGATTCCGGCCAGAGGAAGCCGGTCGATCCGGATCGCGCGGCTGAAACGGCGGAAGCGCCGGAAATCAGGCCCTCCGCTCGCCAGGTAAGCGGCAAGGTCGTAGAGCTCCGCGAGCCTCAGCTCGCCCGCCTGTCGCGCAGGGAATTGCTGAAGGTGGCGCCCGTGCTCGTTCTGGGAGCGTTTGCGATTCCCGGCGTGCAGGATGCGTTGCTGAAAAAAGGTCTCGGCTTCAGCGACTGGATGTCGGCCCGGCTGTTCCGGCGCGGACATCTGGCTCCCACGTTTTCCGATTCCGAGCTGACTCCCTTCGAAAAGTTTCCCATCAACGATTACGACGTGGACGATCCCGGCGTGATTTTTGAAAATTGGACGCTCACCGTGAGCGGCCTGGTCGAGAAGCCTGGCGATTACAAGCTGCAGCAGATTCAGGCCCTGCCCCCGGTGCGCCAGAACACGCGCCACGTCTGCGTGGAGGGCTGGGATGTGATTGGCCGCTTCGGCGGCGCGCGCCTGTCGGATTTTCTAAACGTGATCGGCGCCGACACGTCGGCCAAATTCATCACCGTAGCCTGCGCCGACGACTACTACGAGTCGCTTGATATGGCGACGGCGCTGCATCCGCAAACGCTGCTTTGCTACGAGATGTACGACCGGCCGCTGACGCGAGAGCACGGCGCGCCTCTGCGCCTGAACGTGCCCACGAAAATTGGCTACAAGCAGGCGAAATATCTGACCGACCTGAAAGTCACCAATGTTCTGGACAAGGTCGGCTATTGGGAAGATCAGGGATATTCGTCGTTTTATGGGCTGTAGAAAGCATTGTTGATTTTTGATTTTTGATTGAAACCCGCTTGAGCAGGTTTTCATTCAACAATCATCGATCATCAATCAACAATTTCGGAGAATGTATGAGCGGCACGGTAGTTGAAATCATTCGCGCGAAGGGCGACGAGACTGAGTCCGTCGGCCGCGCGGCCTACGAGCATCCGCTGGTGGTGCGGCTCTGCCACTGGCTGAATGCCATTTCGCTGTTCGTACTGGTGGGTAGCGGGCTGCAGATTTTCCGCGCCTTCCCCAGCTTCGGAGCGAAGATTCCGCAGAAGGATCTGCTGAACTGGCCGAAATCGCTCGCCATCGGCGAATGGCTGGGCGGCGCGCTGCAGTGGCATTTGATCTTCATGTGGATTTATCTCGCGACCGGCCTGGTCTATCTCGGCTACCAGCTTTTCAGTGGCAACTACCGGCAGGTCCTGTTCACCCGGCGCGATGTTCCCGGCGTCTGGCCGATGGTCCGTCATTATTTCTTTTTCGGTCCCAAGCCGGAGCAGCACGCAGCCTACAACCCGCTGCAGAAGCACGCGTACACGACCGCTATCGGGCTCGGCGTGCTCTCGGTGCTGACCGGATTCGCCATCTGGAAGCCGGTGCAGTTCTCGTGGCTGGCCTGGCTGATGGGCGGATTTCACTGGGCGCGGTTGTGGCATTTCCTGGTGATGTGGGCGATGTTGGCCTTTGTCTTCGGACATCTGGTGATGGTGGTGCTGCACGGCTGGAACAATTTCGTTTCCATGCTGACGGGTTGGAAGAAGGATCCGGAATACTGACGCGGCGCGACGACTGGCAAAAGCATGGCCGATCCGAACCTGGTTTTGAGCAACCCGGCGCAGTCGGGCACAACGCGCGAGCAGGAGCTGATCGCGCGCGTGCAGCGCGGCGAGCCTGAGTTGTTCTACGAACTGGTGCGGCCCTACGAGCGCCGGGTCTATGCCGCGGCGCTGGCCATCCTGCGCAACGAGAGCGATGCGGAGGATGTGGCGCAGGAGGCCATGTTGAAGGCGCTGGCCAACATCCGCCAGTTTCGCGCCGAGGCGCGCTTCAGCACCTGGCTGATTCAGATCACGGTCAACGAAGCGCTGATGCGGCGGCGAAGGGAGCGCAAGGGCATGGTGGAGGGCATCGACGATCACCGCGATGACGAAGGCGAATATACGCCGCGGGACTTCGCCGATTGGCGCGAGATTCCCTCTGAAGCGCTGGAGCGCAAGGAAGTGCGGCAGAAGCTGGCGCAGGCTCTGGCCTCGCTCGACCGCAAATACCGCGAAGTTTTCGTGCTGCGCGATATGGAGCAGTTGAACATTCAGGAGACCGCCGAGGCGCTGGGCATTTCCGTCGCCGCGGTGAAGACGCGGCCGCTGCGGGCGCGGCTGATGTTGCGCGATCTGCTCGCCGGAGGGTGGGAGCAAGGCTGGTTCAGCCGCGTGCCTTTCGAGAAGGGAACGAAGCCATGGTGAACGTGAACTGCGAACAGGTGTGGCGCGAAATCTCGAATTATCTGGAAGGAGACGTGGATGCGGCCCTGCGCTCCGCGATGGATGAGCATTTCCGCACTTGCAAGAGATGCGCTTCCGTGCTCGAGGGAACGAGAAATGTAATCCAGCTGTATAGCGACGAGCGCATGATTGATGTTCCCGCGGGCTTTGGCCGGAGGCTGGAACGCAGGCTGGCGCAGAGCGGGCGCAGCCGCGGGTGGTCGACGTGGTCGGCATGGCTGGTTCCAGTGGCGGCTCTGCTTTTGATTGCGGGCGGCGTGAGAGTAGCGAATTCGGTGGCCGTTCCGCACCCGCTATTGTCGAAACATGCGCAGCCGGGGCGCGATATTCCTCCCGGGTTGTTAGTGATCGTGTCCGCCGGCGCGAAAGACTTTCATGTGCAGGGCTGTCCGTTCATCCACAACAAAGACAAAGAGCAAACCCTGATGGCCAAAGAGGCGATCGAGCAGGGCTATGTTCCATGCGTGCGCTGCATGCGGAAATACCTGCAGACGGCGGATTCAGGAACGATTTCGCTGGAGTCGGAGGGCGAAGCCTACGCAGACGCGGACGACCCAGCGGCGAGCGGTAGATAGAAAAAGAAGGCGAGCGTTCGTGCGCCGCTAGCCGATGAAGAGCAAAAATCCTCAACCACAAAGGACACGAAGGATCACGAAGGACCCCACCTGCATCTTTTATTTCTTCGTGTACCTTCGTGTCCTTCGTGGTTAAGGTCTTAGCGGTTGTAAGTGATTGAAATGTCGTAGCGGCTCATGGGAGCCCCGCAGGAGGCGAAATCCCGCAGCGCCAACGGGCTTTCCTTGTCCCGCGAGGCGATCGTTCGCGCCAGGGCCGTTTCCGGCCCGGGAAAGCGTATTCCAGGAGCGATAGCGAGGCGTTTTTGGCGCCGGCGCATCCCCAAAATTACAATTATGCGTACATTAATGTACGTACAATGTCGCGCATGTGGCCATGCAATGACCGGCTTGCGATTTTGTAAAGGGCGCTAGCAGGCGAGCTGGCCGCGGGTCAGCTTCAGCCCGTTCAGGTTTCCCAAGGCGGTGACGGCCACCGCTTCGGTCTGGAAGAACTCGTTGGCCAGAGTGGTCAGGTCTTCAACGGTAACCGCTTCGATTTTCTCAATCAATTCGTCGAGATCGTAGAAGCGGTCGAAATACATTTCCTGGCGAGCCAGATTCGACATGCGCGAGGTGCTCGATTCGAGCGAGAGCATCAGGCTGCCTTTGAGTTGCGCTTTGGAGCGGCGCAGTTCTTCTTCGGGCACTGGCTCGCTCTTGAGTTTGCGGAATTCGCTGACCACCGACTGCACCACTTTGGCCGCCGAGGCCAGCGAAGTTCCGGCATACACCGCCAGGCAGCCGGTATCGCGATACGGATTCAGATCGCTATAGATGGAATAGGCAAGTCCCTGGCGCTCGCGGATGTTCTGAAACAGGCGCGAGCTCATGCCTCCGCCGAGCACGGTATTGAGAATGTATCCGGCATGGCGTTTCTCGTGCGCGATCGGATAGGCAGGCACGCCGATGCAAAGCTGCACCTGCTCGAGAGCTTTCTTGTTGCGCAGAGTGATCCGGGAAACGATCTTGGGCTTGGAAGAATGGAAGCCGTTCGACATCGGCTTCATGTGTTCGAAGTGGCGGGTCACCAGTTCGACGAACTTGTCGTGATCGAGATTGCCGGCCGCCGACACGATGATGTTGCCCGGGGCAAAGCGGTGGGCGTAGGCATCCAGCACGGGATCGCGCTCGAAGCGCTTCACCGTTTCTTTGGTGCCGAGGATAGGCTTGCCCAGCGGATGATCCTTCCAGAAATTCTGGGTGAAGATTTCGTGGACGAGATAATCGGGATTATCCTCGTCCATTTTGATTTCTTCGAGGATCACGCCGCGTTCGCGGGCAATGTCGGCCACGTCGAACACCGGGTTCAGCACCAGGTCGCTGAGAATATCGAGCGCCGTGGGCACATGCTCGTCGAGCACCTTCACGTTGAAGCAGATGCACTCCTTGGCGGTGAAAGCGTCCATGTTGCCGCCGAAGGAGTCGACCTGGCGGGCGATTTCTTCCGCCGTGCGGTGCTTCGTCCCTTTAAAAACCATGTGCTCGATGAAGTGCGAGATGCCATTCCATTCCGCAGCTTCATCGCGCGATCCGGTCTGCAGCCACACGCCGATGGAGGCCGAGCGGATGTGCTGCATCTGCTCGGTGATGATGGTCAGCCCGTTGGTCAGTTTTTGACGGCGAATATTGCGCACTTCCTGAGTCATGGTCTACTTCGTGCCCGCGGCCAGTCTCTTCGGAACGCCATTCGACTGGCGGAAGAAAAGGTATTTCTTATTCTGACATACGCCAGCGGTGTGTGCGAGAATAGTTTAATCGTTTAAAATCATTCGGTTAGGGTTGATCGTCAAAACCGCAATGGGACGGATGAGGGCCGTTCGTCGGCAGACCTACAATAGATCCAGCGACCTATTTATGGGGAACCTTTTGCAAAACACGCTGCTGGGACTGGACCGGCCGGAACTGGTTTCGCTCATGGACAGCCTGGGCGAGCCGCCCTATCGCGCCAGCCAGATTCTGGATGCGGTCTACCGGCAGCGGGTTGATTCGATCGAGCAGATTTCAACCTTGCCGCAACCCGTGCGCCAACGCCTAGCAGAAAAGGCCGCGACGATCGGGTTCCCCAAAATCGAGAAGCAGTTCGTATCGCAAGACGGCACCGTTCGCTATTTAATGCAATTCGAGGACGGCCAGAGTGTCGAGACTGTGTGGATGCCGGAGGGCGACGGCGGGGAAGCGGGAGACGGAAGTGAGGCGGGAGATCTGGCGGAGTGCTTCGCCGAAATGCAGGATCAGAAGCCGAATCATCGCCCGCGCCAGGGACAGAATCAGGGACGCTCCACGATTTGCATTTCCAGCCAGGTGGGATGCGCCGTGGATTGCCAGTTCTGCCTGACGGCGCTGCTGGGCGTGAAACGCAATCTGACCGCGGGCGAGATTGTAGGACAGGTCTGCGTGGTGCTGAAAGATCAGAACGTTTCGCCGCCCGAGGATCGCATCAACCTGGTCTTCATGGGAATGGGCGAGCCCTTTCTCAACTACGAGAATTTTGTGAAAGCCGCGAGATTGCTGGTCGAGGAAGTCGGCATCGCGGAGCGGCGGATGACGGTATCGACGGCGGGCATCGTGCCGCGCATTTATGACTTCGCCGCGGAGAAGATCCGGCCGAAGCTGGCGATTTCTTTGAACGCGTCGAACGATGCGCTGCGCACGCAGTTGATGCCGCTGAATAAAAAATGGAATCTGGAAATGCTGATGGCGGCCGCGAAGGCGTATCCGCTGCGCACCCGCGAGTGGGTCACGTTTGAGTACGTGCTGCTCGGAGGCGTGAACGATGCGCCCGAGAACGCGAAGGAAGTGGCGGAGTTGCTGCGCGGCGTGCGTTGCAAAGTGAATCTGATCGCGCTGAATCCGGGCCCGGGAATAGAGTTTACGACTCCGGGTGCGGAGCGGGTCGCGGCCTTTCAAACCATTCTGCGGCAGGCGGGAATTCCGGCGTTCCTCCGGCGTCCGCGCGGGCGCGACATCTACGCCGCCTGCGGACAGCTTAAGCGAACGGTTGAGATTGCCACCGCGCCGGCGCCTTAGATTCCGCCGCCGTGGACGTGAGAGGATCGATGGCCGGGAGTTCGACTCGCAACAGCATCGCCCCATCCTGACTGTATTCCCGCAGAATCTGCCCCTGATGTTCCTGCAGAATTCCCTGGCATGCGCTGAGAGCCAAACCATCTTCGGCCTCTGCCGGAGGAGCATTGCTCCTGTCCGACGACGGCGCCCCGGGAGTGAAGATCTGTAGCAGGCAGACCCCTTCGCGGCCTTCGGTGGTGACGTTCACGACTCGGCCTCCGTGTTCGGCGAGCAGGTGCAGAGAGTTGGCGAGCATCTGCAGGCAAACTTGCAGCAACTGGTTCGAGTCGCCCAGCACTTTTTGCAGGCTGGAATCCAGTTGCATGCGAACGTCAATCTCCAGCGCCTCCCATTGCGGCTGGGTGAGCTTCACGGCGGTGCGCGCCAGGGTGTTCAGATCGAGAGGCGTTTTGGGCGAGGGAGACTGGCGGGCAAAGCTGATCAGGCTGGCCACCAGCGATTTGGTGCGGCGAACATGCTGTCCGATCTTCGCCGCCAACGGTTTCTGCTCCGCGGTAAGGGCGGTGCTCAGCAGCAGGTCGGAATATCCCAGCATGGCGGTGATCGGGTTGTTGAGTTCGTGAGCGGCGCCGCCCACCAGCTGTCCGATGGAGGCGAGTTTTTCGGATTGCAGGATCTGCGCCTGCAGGCGTTTCAGACTATCGAAGGAATCGTGCGAATAGCTCAACAATCGGTAGAGTTCACGATCGAGCATCTGCTGGCGCACGAACACCAGCACGCCCATGAAGAATGCGGCACACAAAGTGAGCGTCAGGCGGAAGACGCGGATGCGGGCGGGAACTTGGCCATCGAGGATCACCCACCCGGCCAACAACGGAAGAGAAAAGACCGCGATCATGCTGCAGCGGGCGATCCAGACGCCGTAGGAAGAGGCCGCTCCGGGCGCATCGGCTTCCGGCTTCGCCAGCTTCGTACGCAGCCCAACCCAGGTAAGGCACCCCATCGCCGCCACCAGGGGAATGTCGTACAGGCTACCGCTGTAATAGGCTCTGCGGGCGATAGCCCAGTTGGCGATCGTGGAACTGGTGGAGTAGCAGAGACCGATGCCGAACAGGAAGGCGTAGAGCTTCTTCCATTCGCCCTTGCTCAGCATCCAGCAGGCCACCAGGCCGGTCAGATAAGCGATTTTCTCGGCGTTGTAGGCCAGATTCAGATTGCGGTCGTAGGCTGCGATATCCGGCACAACATACTGCCAAGGCATGACGAGCAGAACGTAGAGATAAATCCACCATACGACCAGAAGCGTGAAATCCATCCGGCCAACGCGGGCGGCATATTCGTCGCGGGGCACGTGGGGACGAAGCCCGATCGCCGCCATCAGCGGCACCATGTGCAGGAAAAGAACAATGTCCCAGGCGCAGAGGTCGGGCACATCCTGCTGCAGCACCACCTCGTAATAAGTCCAAAAGATCTGGTAGGCCAGCCAAAGCCCGATGCCCAGAGTGATGAGCGACCAGAACAGGCGCATGCGGCCTTGGGAGGCCCGGACGAGCGGGATGAAGGCGACAGCGCCAGACAGCAGCAGCAAGCACTGCGTGAGGTCGCTAAAGGCGGTCAGGCCAAAGGATCGCGGTAGGGTCAGGGCGGCAAGCATGAACACTGCCGTCATGCCGGTGGCCGCCGCCAACCAGATTTTGGAGCGTTTGCTCAAGAAAACACAACCTCGGACCTCATTCTAGATGGGAACGCGTGCCGGTCACTGGTTACTGTGGTAACCTCGCGGCAGGCTATGAGGTAGGGGCCGGAGCGCCTACGGGTCAGGTCTTCCGGAACTCACTTGCCGGTAGTGGCTCAGTTTGAGCAGAACCGTTCAGAGTTGGCGTCGTCCCGAACGGAGCCGCTTTTCCCGCGGAGGGCGGGATCTCCCACCCACGAAGTCAGGGGAAATGAGATCCCTCAGCCGGCTGAAGGGCGCCGGCTTTCGGGATGACCCCGCGATAGGCGATATCCAGAATTCAAAGTCACCCACTACTCACTTGTCTCTAAGCTTTTCTTATTCAATAATATGCGGCATCGCCGCCACTTTCATGGAGAGCGACTCCATTGCATCCTCGCGTTGAACGCTACCGACAATCCTGGAGATTGAGAATCCCGCCAGATCCGGGGGAGACCCGGCGCATTGAGCGCTGGCTGGCGACGGCGAGAGTGTTTCTCGCAGTTTCCGCGCTGGCCGCGATTTACATGGACCCCTCGCAAGTCGGCCACGCCCCGATTGCGACGGCACTGCTCGGGTTTTATCTGGTGCACGGTGTAATGGTGATGATGCTGTTGCGATTGCGACAGCAGTCCACCTCCGGCTTTCGCCTGTTTGTGCACGCGGGGGACGTCGTATGGCCCGCCGTGATCTTGGTTTTCGCCGCGGGCTCGGGAAGCCGGTTTTTTCTTTTCTTCTTCTTTGTGCTGGCCGCGGCCGCCTACCGCTGGGGACTTTGGGAAACACTGGGAACGGCTGGGGCGGAAGTGGTGCTGTTATGGGCGGGCAACCTCATTGTTCTCCACCTGCGACTGGGGCCGGCCGACCCGGTGCTGGAGCGACTGCTCAGCGGCGTGCGGGCCAGCGTTCGCGATTTCCAACCGCAGCGGCTTTTCATCCTCTCCATCTACCTGATCATCATGGGCCTGCTGTTGGGCTATCTGGCGGAACAGCAGAAACACTTGCGGGCCGAGAAAGCGGTGGTGACGGGGACTCTGTCGCGGATTCGAGTCGAGGCCGGCCTGACGGGTACGATGAACCAGATTTTTGGCGAACTGATGAACATGTATGGAGCCTCGCGGGTGCTGATTGCCTCGCAGGAAAAGCATACCAAGCGCGTGTTTGTCGGGGAATTGAGCAAAGCAGTCGGAAATGCGCCGCCAGAGTTCCGCTGGTTGGAGTCGGCCACGCGCGACGCGAAAACTTATCTGAGCGACTTCCCCGGCGAAGTGTGTTGCGTTGCGGCCCGCGGCGCTGGCTGGAAAACTTTGGCGCTCGATCAAAACGGGCGTCCGGTGCCCGCACAAGACGAACTTTCCATTGGGCAACTGCGCGAGGTGCAAGCTTTCGAGTCGTTCATTACAGTCGCTGTTCATTCCGGGAGCGAGTGGCGGGGCAGAATATTTCTCTTCAATCCATTCTGGCGGGGCGAGACGCAGGAGGAACTGCGATTTTTATTGGATCTGGTCCGGCAAGTTGGGCCGGCAGTGTATAACGTTTACCTGTTGCACCGGCTGAGGCGACGGGCGTCGGCGGCCGAGCGCGCGCGCTTCGCGCGGGAGCTGCATGATGGCGCGGTGCAGTCGTTAATCGCCGTGGAAATGCAAGTGGACGTCATTCGGCGGCAAGCCGAGGCCAACCTGCCCATCGGTGCGGAACTGGGGCGGATTCAGAGCCTGCTGCGCGAAGAGGTGTTGAAGCTGCGGGAACTGATGCAGCAGATGAAGGCGATCGATGTGGATGCGGATCGCCTGCTGGGAGTGTTGCGAGACACCGTGGAACGCTTTCAGCGGGAGACTGGGATCACGGCGCGCTTCGTCACCGATCTGGAAGAATTGGATATGCCGCAGCGCGTCTGCCGCGAAATTCTGCGCATCGTGCAGGAGAGCCTGGTCAATGTCAGAAAGCACAGCGGGGCGCGGCACGCGCTGGTGCGGATGAGCGCTAACGGCGAGAAGTGGAACCTCACCGTGGAAGACGACGGCCGCGGCTTCGAGTTTGCCGGCCGCTACCATCACGACCAGATGGAAGAAGATGGCAAAGGGCCCCTGATCATTAAAGAGAGGGTACGTTTGATTGCCGGCGAACTCACGGTAGAATCAAATCCCGGACAGGGAACGCGTCTGGAAATCACCGTGCCTCGGAACGGGGAAGTGGCGCATGAATTTTAGAAAGACACAGCAAGTACGCCTGGTGATCGCCGACGACCATCCGATTTTTCGCGATGGCCTGCGCCGATTGCTGGAAGCGGAATCCGATTTCAAAGTGCTGGGCGAGGCCTCCGATGGCGCGGAAGCGGTGAAGCTGGCGCGCCAACTGAAGCCGGACATTCTCTTGCTCGATCTGGCCATGCCCAAGCATCCGGGGCTGGAAGCGCTGCGGGATTTGAGTATGCCGGCGAATGCCAGCCCGGTGCGCGTGATTCTGTTGACCGCGGCCGCGGAAAAGAGCCAGATCGTGGAAGCTCTGCAACTGGGCGCGCGCGGCGTCGTGCTGAAAGATTCGGCGACGCAGCTTTTATTGAAGGCGATTCAGACGGTGATGGCGGGCGAGTACTGGGTGGGACGCGAGAGCGTCTCGAACCTGGTGCAGTATCTGCGTACGTTGATGCAATCGTCGCACGACGAAGCCCGGCAGAAAAAATTCGGCCTGACCCCGCGCGAGCTGGAGATTGTTTCGGCGGTGGTGGCGGGCTATTCCAATAAAGAGATCGCGGAATATTTCAAGATCAGCGAAGATACGGTCAAACATCATCTCAGCAACATCTTCGACAAGTTGGGAGTTTCCACCCGCCTCGAGCTCGCGCTGTTCGCCGTGAATCAGGCGTTGCCGCTGAAAAGCATTGCCTGATCAGGCGGTTTACGGAATTCGTGCCGTCCGCTAAAGCGGACTCGGGTTGTTTTACTTCCGGCTACCCGGCACTTCCGTGCCGGGCTTTCACATTCCGCCGCTACGCGGCTGGAGCCTGGTTTGTCCCGGCGTGTGTGTTCGACCCTGAGTTTCGTAACTCCTGATCGGCCCATGGTCGGGGCGACGTTCGTTGGGTAACCGGTGGCACTTTCGTGCTATTGGTCGGCATGGGCAACGAAGACTATAGTTTTTATAAGGGTCAACCTGCATATCGGCTGGGGTGAGTGTTACTACGATCGATAGACGGGTATTGCAAGGGCGAGCCAAGTTAAAAGGAGCCTCGTGGCAAAGCGTCTTCAGCAGCTCTGGAACGATGAGCGCGGCCAGGATATCGCGGAGTATGCGGTTATGCTGGCGGTTATTCTGGTAATCGTAGTAGGTACGATTCGCCTCATCGGGTCGAATGCCAACAATGTGTTCTCTCAAGTCGGCAGCTCGATCCAATAAACGGTGATCCGGGAAGTTGCCAGTCTGCAAGCGGCCCATCGCTGCGCGCGATTATCTGCGCTCACTCTCACCTTTGTTTTTCCCCGACACGGACTCAGTTTACTCATGCCTCCTGAGTTCGCGGCATTCCCGGCAAAAGATCTTTACCGCAGAGGCCGTTGAGGAATTCCGCGGAGATCGCTGAGGAATCAATTCCTGCTTTTTCCTTCCACTTCGTTTCGAGAGATTATTTTGCCGGAGTCGCGTCTGGTGATGCGGCATTCAGCACGGCTTTCTCGGTGCCCCCGTTCGACAGCCGGGTTAGGTAAGGGAAGAACGGCGTAATCTCAAACTCCATTTTCTCGCGCGCGGAAGTCAAAGCGACCGGCTTGGCTTTGGAGAGTTCCACCTGATCGCTCCAGGGATCGACCTTGATGCGTCCGCCCAGAGGCAGAGCCGCGATCTGGTCGAGGCGCTTGGGATCTAGCGCAGGAGCCGCTGACAACAGCGGCGACATGCGGATGCTCTTGCCTCCGGCGAAACTGTTGCCCAGATGTGGACGAATCAAATTCGGCAGGTCCGGTGCCTTCTCCTGCAGCGCCTTGAGAAACAATCCCGCGTTGCCCAGTTTGTCTTTGTAGGGAGAGTTCTTGAGCAACTCGAGAGCCTTGGTATCCGCCGCTTCTTCGTCGGCCGCGCTCTGCTTGAAATCGAGACGCTGGAAAGATTCCTCGTCGGGGAAGAAAAGCTTGTCGTTGAAGGCGAGCTTGGTATCGAAGGGATGTCCCAGCACGATGTGGCTGAGTTCGTGAGCCAGAACCATGGCCAGCGAAGCCTCATCGGGAAGCACATCCAGTAAGCCGCGGCTGATCACGATGGTGTGGCCGACGGTGAACGATTCGAGGGGAGAGGTCAACAGAACGCGGCAGTGCACATCGGTTTGCAGATCGATGTTGTTGGTGACCAGCAGATTGTTGACCACGGTCGCCAGGATCTTATCGACTTCACCGGGAGGCGCCAGCAGACCGATTCTCTGCATGCGCTCGATGGCATTGTCTTCCGCCTGCTTTTCCCACATGCGTTCGGCGACGATGGGACTAGGGTCGGCCGCGGCGTCGCTTTGATCGCTCACCGACTGCGGAGAATCAACCAGAATCTGCGTGAACTCCTCGTTCTTACCCAAGCCCTTCAGGTCGTAACCCCACAGGCGCGTCTGCGCCTTGAAGTGAAGCGTCTTGGAGAGGCCGGTCTTCAAATTGGCTTCTTCGGTGTAGACATACGCCGGCAGCCAGGTGTCCGGACGCATATTCAGACGCCAGCTGTCGAAGTGGAAGAAGAAATTGGCTCCCTTGGGTTGGGGCGAATACGTTCCGTTGAAGCGCACGATGTTGTAATTCTGATCTTCCACCCAGATCCTGCCCAGGAAGCGGATGGTCTTGTCGTTCTCTCTGGGCTGGACATCGATCACCAGGCAGCGAACTTCGCCGAGAAATTCACGACGCACGAAGTTGAATTTGTAATTTCTCTTCTGGAAATCGGAATCCAGCACCACCATCTGGGCGAAACCAAGCGGCAGAAATTGCAGGGAATAAAGGCCGGTGAGCTTTTTCAGCATGCGATGGCCGAAGCCGGGTTGTCCGACAAAGGAGACGTCTTCGGGGCCGTCGCTCATGTCGAGCCGGCCCAGGAAGTAACGGTCCCTCACCGGGTAGGTGTTTCCACTGGGATCGTTCTTCAGATCCTGCAGGTAGGTTTCGACCAAGGGATGCATGTGGCGCATCTGCGCCATGAAAAAGTGTTCGCGCTGCACCACGCGGTCCAAAACGTCATTGAGTGTGACGGCGGGAGGAGCGGATTCCGCGGCTTGCGGAGCGGGCGACGTGGTCACAGTCGCGGCGGGCGGAGTGCTCGGCGCGGCCGAAGGACTCATTGCCGACTGCGGCGCAGATGGAGACGGAGCCGAGCCCTGAGCTGCGGCCGCCGCGCTGCCGGCCAGAAGAACTAGAAACAACGCCAAGCCCGAAACAACGATACGCATAAGAACCTTCTGGGAATCGATCACGCTAGTTGGAAAATGATGTGTACGACGGCCGTCGAATCTGAGGGTTGACCGTCTTTCAATGCCGGCTTGAAGCGGATCTGCTCGGCAGCGTGCACCGCTGCGTCGTCCAGACCGTGCCCGAGCCCCCGAACTACGCGTACCACGCGCAGCCTGCCAGATGCTTCAAAGACCACTTCGAGTAAGACCTCGCCCTCAATGCGCTTGGCGCGGGCCTCGTCCGTGTAGCTGGGAACCGGCTTGGAGATGATTTCCGCCGGAACCACTTTTGCGGCCTGGGCCGCGGGACGCGATTGAACCGTGGGAGGAGCGGGCACGTCGGCATCGCCGAATCCCGCCTGGCGCACGCTGGTGGACGAGACGCGAGAGTTGCTGGTAGCCACGCCGCTGCCGAATCCAGTGCTGGCGATTACTCCACGCACGCCCTTCGCTCCGCCTGTGCCATTGCCGTATCCCGGACCAGTGGGCATATCAAATCCGCCTGCCTGTGCGATGTTGACGGCGCGGGTTTGAGTTGTACGGGCGGGGACGCCATTAGGGTCGCCGAAGCCACCCGTTTGTACCTGCTGCGGAGCGCGTTCGATGGTTTGCGGAGCGGAGCTTCCGGTCGAAAACAGGTTGGTTCGCACGGCTTGCTTCGGCATTACGGGCGCGGTAGTGGGCACGGGCGCCGGTTTCTTCGGCGCGATCTTTACTTCGGGAAGCGGCATATCTTCCAGTGGCTTTTTGGGCTGCGGCTGAGGAGCGGGCAGGCGCAGAGCGGCCGGCGGCGGATCGAGCATCGCGTCCATGACCGGCTTGGGCAACTGCCGCTGCGGCGCATGATTTTCAGGGACCGGAGTGGGTACCAGTTCGATGGCGTGATAGTCCTTCTTCGGGCCCTCCATGATTTCGGGATGAAGAACGGGTATCCATACCGCGATGGCGATGACGATCGCCTGGATTCCATAGCTGAAGACGAACTCGTACCACGGCGCCTTCCACTTTGGCAGGGAAGAAAACAACACCGACCCGTCGGAGTGCGGAGACCTCATAACCGACTCTTGCTCACAGCGTCCTAGACACTGGTTACACAGTAAAGGCTCTACCTGCCCTATCGGTGGGACCTGGGAAAAGGCAGGAACCTTCGAGAAAGTTTACTCCCGTAGCTTGAGGAATGCACGAAAGAGGCCATTCCTGAAGCTCCGGACCAAGAACAACTACATGCCGGATCAACGGCTTAGGCTATCTTGCCACTTATCTCAAGGCTGTCAAGAGGCGGATATGCAAAAAAAGTACACTGTGTTGGACAGAATTCCCAACCTGGGGCAGTTGATCCTTAGCAGTGCACGATTTTGTCACTTTGGATGCCGCGGGTGGCGTTTCGCGTATCGACCACCAGCTTCGCCTCCTGGACGATGCGACGGTAATCGTAGTCGGAGTGGTCGGTGACGATGACCACGCAATCGTATTGGCCCAAATCTTTCAGGTCGGCGCATTTCATCTGCAGGTCGTACTTGCGTCCCTTGCCGATGAACGGGAAGTAAGGATCGTGATAGCTGACCTGAGCTCCGTCTTTCTGCAGGAGTTCGATGATGGTGAGCGAAGGCGATTCGCGCAGGTCGTCGATATCTTTCTTGTAAGCCACGCCGAGGACGAGTACGCGCGAGCCATTCATGGATTTCTTGTGCCGGTTGAGTGCGCTGCTCACCGAGGCGAGCACATGGTAGGGCATGTTGGTATTAATCTCGCCGGCCAGTTCGATGAAGCGGGTGCGGAAATCCCACTCCTGGGCTTTCCAGGAAAGATAGAAAGGATCGACGGGAATGCAGTGGCCGCCGAGGCCGGGTCCGGGATAGAAGGGATGAAAGCCGAAGGGCTTGGTGGAAGCGGCTTCGATGACTTCCCAGATATCGATGCCCATGCGTAGGCATAACAGCTTCAATTCGTTGACCAGCGCGATGTTGACGCAGCGGTAAATATTTTCGAGGAGCTTGGTCATTTCCGCCGCGGCCGGAGAGGAAACCGGAATGGTGCGATTGAAAATGGCACCATACAAAGCGCCGGCCAGTTCGGAAGCCTGCGGATTCAATCCGCCGACAACTTTGGGAATATCGCGGCGCGCCACGGTGGTATTGCCAGGATCTTCGCGTTCGGGAGAGAAGGCAACGAAGAATTCTTTTCCGGTCAGGGCCTGGTTGCGGGCAGCTTTGAGCCCGCTCTTATTTTCTTTTTCGAGGATCGGGATCATCACCTCTTCGGTGGTGCCGGGATAGGTCGTGCTTTCGAGCACGATCAACTGCCCGACGCGCAGATGCGGAGCAATGGAATGCGTGGTGTCGGTGATGAAGCTGAGGTCCGGTTCGTGATATTCGTTCAAAGGAGTGGGGACGCAGATGATCACGGCGTCCATGGCGGCGATCTGGGAGTAATCGGAGGTCGCGGTGAAGCCGTGAGTCTGAGCGGACTGGATCTCTTCCGCGGCGATGCGGTAAATATAGGAGGTCCCTTTGCCCAAGGCTTCGACTTTACGCGCGTCGATGTCGAAGCCGGTGACGCGGAATTTCTGCTCGCTATAAAGCAGCGCCAGAGGCAGGCCGACATAACCCATCCCGATGATGCCAATGCGGGCTTGGCGCTGCTGAATCTTAGTCTTCAATTGTTCGATCGAGGCATCTGCGGCAGAGTAAGTCGTCATGAGAATTCCCGAGCCTTGAGTGCAAATTGGCCGAACGGCATTTTAACATGCTCATGAGGCGTGGCCTTGGCCCGAACGGGCGGCGAAGGAAGAGCGAAGTTCGAAGGGCGACGGTGCAGCGGATGATGGGTCGATGACCATGGATCGAGGACAGAGGCGCAGATGGTGGGCTGTGGCCGCGCTGCTGGTGGCGGCGCTGATCGTATTTGCGGCCAATGCGGGGAAGATGCTGGTGGTTGACTCTCCACAGCCCTCGGACGTGATCGTGGTGCTGGCGGGCGAGACGGATTCTCGGCCGGCGCGCGCGCTGGAGTTGCTGGATCAGGGCTACGCCCGGCGGCTTCTGATCGATGTTCCGCTTGACCTCGAAGTTTTCGGGTTCACGCAGGAAGAGCTGGCGGAGCATTACGAACACAGCCGGCCGGAGGCCGCACAGTTGGGCATTTGTCCTATTGAGGGGCTCTCGACGCGGGAGGAATCTCACGACGTGGAAAAGTGTCTGGCCAAAGAGCCGGGCTCAAGGATTCTGATCGTGACCTCGGATTATCACACCCACCGGGCGCTCAGCATTTTTCGCCACGAGATTCCCGGCAAGACATTTTCCGTGGCGGCTGCCTACGACAGCACACAATACGGGACTCACTGGTGGGCTCACCGCCAGTGGGCGAAGACGTGGTTCGACGAATGGTTACGTTGGTTTTGGTGGACGCTGGTGGAACGCTGGCGCTGAACAGATCGCCTGACCGGTGCGGAAAGTGCTGGACCTTCCGAGATGAGATTTCCACCGAAAAGCGGCGGACGCACCACAAAAGAGATTGACGGCGAACGACGGAGGAAGGTACGATTTCGTTCAAAATGACTCCCAAGAGAGTTATTACCTACTGTGGGAACGCAGATTCTGCCTTCCGTCCGGAAATTTGTGTGCCCCGGTCGTCACTCAGATTACGATCCTTCACGGTGGTTGCAGAGGAATGGAAGCGATGACGAGGCCCTTGTACGTCAGGATCCTGAGCTGCCTGCTGGTGGTGATTTTTCCGGCTGCCCTTTTTGCAGCGGACACCTCTGCCGCCATGCTCTACAGCCATGGCACCGCGTTGCTGAATGGCAACAGCATCGCCAGGTCCTCGGCCATTTTTTCTGGCGACCTGGTGCAGACCACTACCGACTCTGTCGCCAACATTAACGCGACCGGATCCAGCGTGCTGGTGCTGAATGAATCGCTGGTTCAGTATGAGGGTGGCGCGATCAAGTTGGAGCACGGAGGCGTAACCATCTCGACGTCAAAACTGCTGGCCACCCGAGCCGGCGGGGTCACCGTTACGCCCAAGACCGGCGTGTGGACCGAATTTGAAGTCAGAGACGTAGACGGCAAAGTGGAAATTGCCGCCCGCAAGGGAGACCTGACCATCAGCGATGCCAAAGGAACCACTACCTTGGCACAAGGTCAGCAGAGCACGCGGGACGAATCCCAGTCGCAGGACGATTCCCAGGGGCAGAATAACAAGAAAAAGAAGAAGGGCGGCGGCGGAGCACCCGGACCGGCTGCCGGGGCCAGCGGAGGCGTCCTCAATAGTCCAGTGGCCATCGGAATTGCCGGTGGCATCATCATCGGTGGGACCGCGTGGGTATTGAGCAAGGGCGATGATCCGGTGAGTCCCTCCAAGCCGTAAACCTCCATTGTGCCGTCTATGCTGATGGGTGCCCCGTCCTTGCGGTTTTTTGCAAGGGCGGGTACCGACGCAGGCTCCTTGATCTCCTCTACATAAAATCGGTTGCCTAGAGGTTCGTGGTTCCCGCCCTTCGCAGAGTACGCGAAGGACGGGGCACCCATTGTGTTGCTGATGCGAGCAAGATCAAAAGCCTGGGCCACCTGCCTGTATCCAACCTTTAAAGATTCGATTCTTTTGATCGCGCCAGTGAGTTGCCGTTGTCCGGGGCGATGGGACGGTCTCCGTTCGCTTCACTTGTGGAAGTTCTAGACCGGCCTTTCCTGGCTATCTTCGGCAGCGGGGAAGCGGCTAGTGCGCAGAGCGCATAGAACACGGCGGCGTTGGCTGGGATCTGCAAATTGAAATCCACGAAACTGTGGAGCAGAATCCCTGTACATCCGAGCAAAGCGGCCACTGACACGGCTCCGTCCCAGCGGAACTCCCAGCGGCGAGAGGTGCCGGGCAAACCGTAGCGGTAGAGGAACACCAGAAACCACAGCATCAACACGAAGCCGAGCAGCCCTGTTTCCACCAGCAGCTGCGCGTAGTCGTTGTGCGCTTCATTCACGAACAGATTGGTATAGAAGGTGCGGAAAGCGGGGTAGGCGGTGGGAAAGGTTCCCAGTCCCCAGCCCCACACTGGGCGGTGGGAAAACATTCGCAGGCAGTCCTTGGTGATGTTCCAGCGGATGCCCGGGGCCAGGTCTCCGAGCCGGCCGAGAACTTGTCCTTTACCCACAAAAACCAAAAGGCCGAGAACGAAGATGCAGACCGCCAGCAGGCCGACTGCGACGCGATAATTTCTTCTCTGGTAGAGAGCCAAGGCGCCAAACACAGCAACTTCGAAAGCGAACGAGAGCATTCCGCCGCGCGAGCCGGAAAGAAAGATGGTGCTGGCCATCAACACGGCGGCAAAGGCCACCAGGGCGCGCTTGCCCCCGTGAAAAATATGACCCATGCTCAGGACCAAGGGGAACGGGACGAGCATTTCCATCAGTCCCGCGTAGTGGTCTCGATTGACGTAGCTTCCCCAGATGGTGCCGTGGAATCGTGGAGTGTAGAACCAGAAAAACTTGCCCTCGGAAGTCAGCGCCTGAGCGATGGCGTAAAAGGCGTAGACCGATCCAAACAGGATCACGGCCAAAGCAAATTTCTTGCGAACCCCCTCGGCGAGAATGCATTCCGCCGCAATGAGCACGACTATGCCGTAAGAGACATACTGCAGGACTTCGTATCGGGTGATGTAAGCGTAGGCCGAGGTGCGCAGCAAAACCTGCGCGAGGAGAAGCACGAAGAAGAACAGGGCAGGCGCGTACAGCGGGTTCTTCGACAGCTGGACTCGCCCGGAGGTCCATTGCTTTCGTGCCCAAGTGAGGAATAGAAGCGACGCGGCCGCCTCGAATACGAAGGCAGACCACTCCTGGACGGCTCCGAAAGCCATGATGGCGAACACCAGAGTGGCGCCCAGGCCGGCGGCCATCGCCCATGGCCGGCCGCTCGGCTCGCGCGGAGTGCGGCGCTCCAGATCGATGGAGTCGGGCGTATTGAGCACCATATGCGATGAGATCTTCAACTTTGCGAATCCTTCAATTCGTGGTCTCCACCAACATGACGTCGTCGATCCACATCTTCCCGCGAATGAGCGGCTGCGGAGGATCGCGGACGATTTTCAGCAACAGGAGATTGGTATTCGGTCCGGTTTGGAATCGCGCTTCCTGCAGGCGCCAGGGAGTAGAGCCCAGGGTATCGTCGGTCAGAACGTAGGAGGCATTGGTGAAGGCATCCACAATGGCGAAGCGGGGACCGCTGGCGGTGTCGATATCTTGCGTCCGGGACTCGGCACTGAATTCGTACGAGGTATTCGGTTTCACAGGGACGAACTGCACGAGCTGCGGTCCGGGCACACTCTGTCCGTCGAAGGTGACGGAAAGCGAGCGGGTTCCGCTGCGAAACTCGTTGGTGTCGATGGCCAGGGCGGCATGCGAGTAAGACTGAAACCACCAGTCGAATCCGCCATTCAGCAGGTTCTCCTCGAATCCGCCGTTCACCACCAGGTTTCTCTGCGAAGGCAGATATGGCTGAAGGGAAGGGTCAACCTTGGCGAGCTGTTGCCATGCGGACTTCGCCGCGTCCACTTCGTGTTGGGAAATGAGAAGCCGGAAGTAAGGGAGCGCAGGCGTCGCGGAGAAGGGTTGCTGGAGCGCGATCAGACGATTCCATACGCTTTCGGAGGCAGCGACCTGCTGCTTGGTCACCAGCAAGCCGAGAAACGACAGGTAGAGATCGGCTCGGGGTGGCAAGGCATGGTCCATAATTTCGGTGGCGTCTCCACTGGCGCGCCAACAAAGTTCAAGGACCGAATTGACGGATTCCGGATCGTTGGCCAGCACGACCTGGAAGTAGCGAAGCGCCTTTTCCCGATCGCCCTGAACCAGGAAGAAATTGGCCGCCTCCCAGGCGACATGAGGAGTAGTCGGGTCGGCGTCCACGGCGTGCAGGACGCTCTCTGCCTGCTCGGCGGTGTCCCCGGCGAGTTGGTACGCACCGGCCAAATCCAACCAGTAGCGGGCTTCGTGAGGATTCAAATGAACGGCGGTGCGGTAACTAGAGATGGCTTCATTGACGCTGGTGCCGGACAGGGCAAGTTGACGGCCGAGGAGGTCGGGATATTCGGCATTGGCCGGTTCCCACCGAATGGCTTTCTGGATTTTTGGCAGGTCGAGTCGGGCGGCCAGAAAAGACGCGACGAAGGGTCGCAGAGCAAATAGCAGATAAAAGCCGACGCCGAGAAAGCAGGCGGCCGCAAAGGAAAATCTTTCCACCCGGGATCGCAACTCGAGCTGCATCGAAAGTGTGAGTCCAAACCGTTTCTAAGAAAAGTGTCTTGGGCGAAGCCCGACTTGATTCGAACGATGCCAATAAATCTTGATGTCAAGAAACCTTGCTGGCTGACGTCTTGTCGTCCACCGACTCCTCGCTGTAATAGTGGTTCGAGTATTGACCGCGGTAGTAGTAGTAATACCCTCCCGTAGCCTGCAGATTGAGCGCGTTGAGAACAATCCCCATAACCCTGGCGTTAACCTGCAGCAGCAAGTCGCAGGCGCGGCGCAGGGCAGGCCGGGTGGTCTGACCGGAGCGCGCGACCAGAATGACGCGGTCCGCTTCGGGAGACAATAGCACGGCGTCGGTCACGGCCAGGCACGGAGGCGTGTCGATAATGATGTGGTCGAACTCGTTGCGCCAACGAGCGATGAGATCCCGCATCACGGTCGAGCCCAGCAATTCGGTGGGCTGCGGAGGAATAGGGCCGGCGGGCAGAATCCACAGACTGGGCACTTCCGGGCAGGGAAGGATCGCCTCTTCGATCTTGCCGGACCCGCTGATCACGCTGCTCAGGCCCTCCCGAGGAGTGAGGCCGAATAGTCGGTGAACCCCGGGGCGACGGAGGTCGGCATCGACCAGCAAAACCCGGCTTCCGCGTTGGGCCAGGACCAGAGCCGAATTCGCGCTGATGGTGGTCTTGCCTTCTTGCGGCATCGCGCTGGTGACGAGAATTACTTTGGGGGGCGCGCCAAACGACGACAGAAGAATGGAAGTCCGGAGCGCGCGATACGCCTCGGCTGCTTCCGACTTGGGACGCTCGTAGGTGATGAGCGAGAGTATGCCGGAGGGTTCGACGTCGCCCGAAATGGTCAGCATGCGTTTCTGGAGCACGTCGTCGACAAGCTGCAGCGGTATGGTTCCCAGCGCGGGCAGCGTGGAAACCGTGCTGACTTCCTCCAGGCTTCTGACGGTGTTGTCGAAGGTCTCCAGAACGAATGCGAGTCCGATGGCCAAGCCTAGAGCCAGCAAGAATCCGAGCACCAGGCTGCGGTGAACGTTCGGGTAGATGGGTTGGGTGGGAATGCGCGCGATATCGACGATGCGAATATTGCTGGATCGCAGCCCTGCGCTGACGCCGGCTTCTTTCAGCCGCTGCAACAGATCCTGGTAGAGCTGCCGGTTGGTCTCGGCATCGCGCTTGAGCACGGTGTACTCAATCGCGCTTTCGTTGAGTTTGTTGGCTTCCTGCTTTTGCTGGTTGAATGCCGACTCCAGCAAGGTTTCTCTCTGCGCGGCGGCCAGGTACTCGTCGCGCATCTTCTCCTGCATTTTTTTCTTTTCCGCCTCGATGGCGACGCGCACTTGCTTGATCTGGTTGCTGAGCTCGGTAACTTTGGGATAGCCCGTACCGAACTCGGTGGTGGCCATCGCGTATTGCGTCTCGAGGTCGGCTTCTTTTTCGCGCAGCTTGTCGAGCAGGCTGCCGGCGGTATCTCGGCCGTCCGGCGAGTCTTTCTCGAAAGAGTCCGGGTCGCCGTTCATGGCCAGCTTGTAATCGGCTTCTTTTTCAATGCGGTCCGTCTCGGCCTCGGTTAACTCTTTGTTCAGTTCGTCCAGCTTTTCGGTGACGATGTTCTCTTTCTCGTCCACTCCGAGAATGCCGTGATCTTTTTGGTAGCGGACGAGTTTTTCCTCGGAAGTCTGCACTTTCAATTGCAGATCAGCCAGTTCCCGCGAAAGCCAATCCGAGGTCTGGCTGGCAGAGTCGTATTTTGTGCGGAAGTTTTCCTCGATGAAAGTTTTGACCAGCGTGTTGGTAACTTCGGTGGCGAAGCGCGGATCGTGATGGGTGTAGCTCACCTGGATGAGGCGGGTGCCGGGGACGAGTTGGATATTCAGGCCGCCGTGAAATGCGCCCAGTAAGGCAGCGGCCTGAGTCGGATCCGGCGGCATGCTTGAATCCTCGATCGACGATGGGGGCAGATCCGGCTGCTTGACCGCGGCGAATTGCGGATTTTGGTAAAGGCGCATCGCTTCGATGACCTTGATGGCCAAAGCGTCGCTGCGCAAAATGGCAACCTGGGTTTCCAGAGTCGCTTCGAGGTCTTCATCAGGAAAAGCACTATTCTCGGAATCCTTGAATCCCAGGACGTTGGGAACTTCCGGGAAAATCGCGACCTTCGATGTGGCTTGGTAGAGTCGGGTCTCACTGAGGGTGGCAATGGCGGAGAGCACAAAGACGATGGCAAAGGTGGCCAGCATGACCCATTTCCGCTTATGCAAAACTTGCCAGTAGTACAGAAGAGGGCTGCGTTCCTCAGCAAGATGGGGGAATGGAGCGTGGTGACTTTTTTCGTAGAGGGGAAGGTCGATCGGTTCTAACGCTTCCGATCCACTGGAGCCGTTACGTTTTGACTGCAAGTCCATCAATTAGGTCCCTAAAATCCCGCGAGGCGGCATGGGTCGCGCCCCCGCGAAGCCATTGCCTTTGAGTGTAGGCGGAATTTTAGCATTTTCCGCCCACTTCCAGTTGCACAAGTTATGCACATTAGAAGCCCTGGCTCATCTTTTTTCAGCGGCGCAAACTCGCGACCGCGGACCCGAGTGATCACTCATCATCAGCAGAGGAACTCACTTGACATCCCTTTTTATGGAACTCATTGAGCGTGAGGAGGCATCTCATTGCGGGACGTTAAAGGCTGGCAGAACGAAAGAGTTCGAAAATCGTTTCTGAGATCACCCACCAAATCGGGGTTCTAGGGATCAACCTGCATCTACCTGACGGTGAACTCCGCCTGCAGGGGCAAGTGTTCCGAGGAATCACCAACATAGACAACGAACTTGCCGGGATCGATCTTCCAGTCTCCAGACTCAACGCTCCAATACGCGAGCGAGCGCCGGTCGAGGGTAATGGAGATGTCCTTCGCCTCACCCGGCTCAAGCATGACGCGTGCGAACCCCTCCGGTCCCGCCAAGGTGCGGTCGCATCATTCAGCCGCCGCACGGCGGCTAGGGGCCGGGCTTCTAGATCTCAGCCGAGTTGCTCCGAACCCCAAGGAAGTGGAGGGCCGCTTGTGCTTGGGTTGGAATCGGGCCGAGGTGGCTTATGACACTGATTGTCGTGGCGGTGATCTTTGGAGCTTTTGCTGTTGGTCTGATTGTCCTCCTGATCTACAAGAGCACACTGACCATGCACAGGGATGACCAGTTGTTTCTGGACGACGCGAGTTCGCACACGCACGATGAGCAGACTGAAGTGTTGGCCAAGCTCAACCGGCTTACCATCCCCGTACGTCTGTTCAGCATCGGGTCTGGGGTATTTCTGCCGGTGCTCGTGGGCATGTGGCTCTACCAGGGCCTGAACGCGGCATAGTGCCGTCGAAAGCGGGCGACCTGCGCCATCCTGGGCACCGTCGTGCAGTGGAACGCAAGGGGAAACCTAACGCGCAGTTGGGTCGGCCGCACCTGCCTAAGGGACGTTGCGGCCACCGTAGCGACGCACTCGCAGGCTGGGCTATTCGGCGTGAGCCAGAAAGCCTTCGAGTACGCACAAACGTGAGCAGTACTCGCCAAGCATGGCTGAGGCTTCGTCGGTGAGAACTTTCTGGTAGGTGCAAGTCTTGAGGAACTTGCCGACCCAAAGGCCGCCCGTGTAGCGCGCCGCTTTGCGGGTAGCCAACCGATTGGCTCGTGGGATCTGGCGGTGACCTTTTGTGCCAACGACGTAGCGTACCTTCACTTCGCCTTCACTCCTTCGCTGATGAACGGAGCCTCTGACTTTTGAAGTTCCGCCGCCACCCTTTCCATCTGGCGCATGGCGCGGAGATGGTTGCGTCCCGCAATTCTAAGCACATCGTCGTCGGAGTATCCGCGCCGCAGAAGTTCCGCGAAAAGATAGGGATAGCGCGTAACGTTCTCCAGGCCAACCACCATCGACCCGGGGATGACGTCATAGAAGTCCGCGCCAATACCGATATGATCGACGCCCGCGACCTTCCGAATGTAATCAATATGGTCGGCAACCTCGGAGATGCTGCCGCCCGGAGGTACATTTGCCTTTTCCCACTCGGAGATCCCTTTGGCAATCGCTTCGTCGGTATCAAGACGCGCGTGCAGGTCCTGGAGGGCTGCCGTGCGTTTCTCTTGCCACTCAGGAAATTTAGGCGACACGAAATCCGGGATGAAGTTTACGTGCACAACTCCCCCATTGGCTGGCATCAGCCGCAGCACATCGTCCGGAACGTTGCGCGGGTGCGGATCAATGGCGAAGGCGTTGGAGTGCGAGAAGATAGCGGGAGCGCGCGTCACGTGGAGCGCGTCCCGCATGGTGTCCGCGCTGACGTGGGAGAGATCCACGAACATGCCCAGGCGGTTCATTTCTTTCACCACGCGCTCCCCGAACTCCGTGAGTCCGTAGTGCTCCGGCCGGTCGGTTGCAGCATCAGCCCAGTCGACATTGTCCCAATGGGTCAGCGTCATATACCGCGCGCCCAACTCGTGAAAAATACGCAGCGCCGCCGGAGAATTCTCGATCATGTGGCCGCCTTCCACGCCCAGCAGGCAAGCGATGTGTCCCGACTGATGGATACGGTCGATGTCGTCTGCAGTTCGCGCTTGTTCCAGGTCAGGCGAACCGTTGACGAAACGCAGTGCCACATCAAACTCACGGAGCGCTTCATGTAACGACGTATGCGTCTTCTGCTTGGCCGGGTTAACCCAAATCGACCAGTACTGCGCCCCGATGCATCCTTCGCGCAAGCGCGGAATATCGGCACAAAGCGTCGGCTGAACCTTGCTCATGTCGAGCGACGCCAGGTCGCCCGCGTAGGCTTCGAGAAACATCGATGGCAGATCGTTGTGCGTATCAATGAGCGGAGCCTTCTCGAGAAGTGCCTTGGCTCGCTCGAGCAACTTTGGGTCAGGAGCCGGCGATTCCTCACTAGCGGTGCTAACGCCTGCGAACACAGAATTAGCAAGAAACGCTGAGCCTGCAATCATGCTGGTTTGCTCAAGAAAACGGCGGCGTGAGATCAAAAGGCTGCTCATTAATTTAGGCATAAGGTGTCCTCGGGAAGTCGATAAGAAAGCACTGTGTCGCAGAACGCCGTGCACTGATCCAGTACGTGAATAGCACTTTCGTTCCCTTCGTGGGAATGAAGTTGCCGCAGGAACTGCTGCGGGTTAAGCACCCGAGCGCCTGATGAGGGCGGAGGGTGCTGAGCAAAGGGCGCCTTCAAGTACGGCGTTCACCGCCTCCTGACCACCGGCGCCGCCTTCAATCGCCATGGTTCAAGGCCGAACTTAACGGGCTCTGGGGGCCAGCGCGGGTCAGAGCCTTTCCAGAGGCGTTGAAGAGATGAGCTGCCTCGGAACGCACGCGAAACGCCACGTGATCGCCAGGACGCGCCTGGGTTTCACCGTCGGTCTGTGCCACGAGCCGTGCTCCGTCCGCCAGGCGCGCGTGGATATACGCCCGCGGTCCCAAGTGCTCCAGTGCCTCGATCTCGCCCCGCAAGTCGCCCTCCTGTTCCAGCGCCAAGTGCTCCGCCCGGACTCCCAGCCTGATCTTTTCGTCGCCCTTCAGTTCTTGCAACGGCCTGGGTACAACCACACTCGCGCCGCTCGCAAGAACCAGGGTCAGGTATTGTTCGCCGATGGTTTTGACCTGCGCGTCCAGGAAATTCATCTTCGGAGCGCCGATGAATCCGGCAACGAAAAACGTAGCGGGATGTTGGTAGAGCTCCAGTGGAGATCCCAATTGCTCGACGTTGCCCTCGTTGAGCACCACAATCCGGTCGGCCATTGTCATGGCTTCGAGCTGGTCGTGCGTGACGTAGATCATGGTGGTGTTAAGCTGTCGGTGCAGTCGCGCCAGCTCCAGCCGCATTTGTCCTTGCAGCGCGGCATCGAGATTCGAGAGCGGCTCGTCCATGAGGAAGGCCTTCGGTTGTCGGACCATGGCGCGGCCGATGGCCACCCGCTGCAATTGGCCTCCTGAAAGCTGGCTGAGCCTTCGTTCGAGCAGAGGCTCCATTTCCAGGATGCGTGCGACGGCGCGGACCTTCTGCTCTCGCTCTGCTTTCGGGGCTCCATTCAGGCGCAGGCTGAAACTCATGTTTTCCGCCACAGTCATGTGCGGATACAAAGCGTAGCTCTGAAACACCATCGCCAAGCCGCGCTTCGCGGGTGGCACATCCTGCGCAGGCAAGCCATCGATCAGCACTTCACCTTCGGTGACTTGTTCTAAGCCGGCGATCATCCGCAGCAAGGTCGATTTACCACATCCCGATGGCCCCACGAAGGCAATGAACTCATGGTCCTGGATCAGCAGGTCGATGCCATGAATCACCTCGTGGGTCCCGAACTTCTTGCGCACGTTTCTCAATTCCACTGTCGCCATGGTAGCGAGGCTCCCTTTTTACTTGACCGCTCCGAACGAGAGTCCGCGCACCATTTGCCGCTGGCTCATCCATCCAAAAATCAGGATGGGAGCAGTGGACAGCGTGGAAGCCGCCGACAGTTTCGCCCAGAACAGGCCCTCCGGACTGGAAAATGAGGCGGTGAAGTTAGTCAGCGTCGCGGCTTTCACCGTCGTCAGGTTCAGGCTCCAGAATGCTTCGTTCCAGCAGAGAATGATGGAAAGCAGGGCCGTCGCGGCGATGCCTGGTGTGCACAGCGGCAGCAAAACATGAAGCAGTTCCTCGGTTTGCGTCGCGCCATCCATGCGGCTGGCCTCCAGGATCACGGCTGGCACTTCCCGGAAAAAGGAGAAGAGCATCCACACTACTATGGGCAGAACGCTGATGCTGTCGATCAGGATCAACCCGAAGACGGTATCGAGCAGGCCGAGATCCCGCCACAGCAGGTAAATCGGAACCAGGACGCCAACCGCCGGCAACATTTTAGTGGAGAGCATCCAAAGCAGAATGTCGCGCGTCCGCCGCGTAGGAAAGAAGGCCATGCTGTAGGCGGCTGGGATGGCCAGAGCCAGAGCCAGCAACGTTGATCCTAGCGAAACCAGCACGCTGTTTCTTGCGAACGCCAGGTAATCGGCCCGCTGCAGTACGGCGTAATAGTTCTCCAATGTTGGGCGGAAGAACAATTTGGGCGGTACGGCGACAGCGGCAATCTCGGTTTTGAAACTGCAGAGGAACATCCACAGAATGGGGAAAAACATTCCCAGAGCGACGACCCAAACCGCGGCCGCCAGCCCCCAGCGCGCCTGCCCGACGCGTCTCATCGCACATCCTCCAGGTTGCGCCCCACCACGCGCATGAGGAAAAAAATGACGATGTTCGCCAGGATGATGGCGACCACTCCTCCCGCCGAGGCCCGCCCCACGTCAAAGCCCAAGAGCGCATCGCGAAAGATCAGGTAAGCCAGATTGGTGGAAGCGAGCCCCGGGCCGCCACCGGTGGCCACGTAAATTTCCGCAAAGAGGCTCAGGAAGAAAATCATCTCGATCATGGCCACGACCGCCATCGGGCGCAACAGATGGGGCAACTCGATGTAGCGGAAAAGTGCGATGGGGCCGGCGCCATCCAGCCGGGCGGCTTCCATTTGCTCGGGGTTTAGCGAGTGCAGCGCCGGCAAAAGGATTAGCACCGCAAAAGGGGTCCATTCCCAGCCCACAATCACCACAATAGAGAGCATCGGCATGCTGGAGAAGAATTCGATGGTGCCGAACCCGAGGGAACGCGTGATCCACGCGAAAAGGCCGAACACCGGGTTCATCAGCATGTTTTTCCAGATCAGCGCGCTCACCGTCGGCATCACGAAAAAAGGAGCGATAACCAGCAGGCGGCAGATATTACGCCCAGGAAAATCCTGGTTGAGCAGAAGTGAGAAGAACGTGCCAAGAATCAGGGTGATCGCGAGAACCAGGCCCACCAGGAACAGGGTGTTGCCCATCGCCACCCACAGCGCCCGATGGGTTAGTAGGTCGCGATAATTCTCCCACCCGGCGAAAGCAGTCTTCCCGGGGCTGAGCAGGTTATAGTGCTCGGCGGAAAACCAGAGCGTCATGGCCAGGGGCACGACCATCCACAACAACAGCGCCCCGACGGACGGAGCGAGCAACGGCTTGGGGTGCAGGTGGCGGCTCGGTTTGGCAGCAACTTCTCCGGTCACTTGACGGATCTTCCTTCCAGGGAGTGTTCGGCTTCCGCTTGCCCCAACGCCAAAGCCTGCTGCACCGTGGCGTGGCCGGCCAACGCCGCGCTGATTTCCTGTCCGACCTCCGCGCCGATAGCCTGAAATTCGGGAATTCCCACATATTGAACTTCCACGAACGGAACCGCTGGCCCGCCCGGTTTTGTGTAGCCCGCGTTCAAGATGGCTTCGCGAACCAGTGGGGCGAAGGGAGCCGCTTTCAGGTAAGCGGGAATTTCGTACGTCGATTTTCGCGAGCCGGGAGGAATGCGCAACCAGCCGAAGCGCTCGCCCACTGTGGCGATGTACTGACGACTGGTGGCCCATTTGATAAATTGCTTGGCGATCTCGGCTCGCTTCGACGAGGTCGGGATTGCAAGTCCCCAACTCCAAGCCCAGCCGGGGCCATTGGACACTTTGGCGATGGGTGCTTTGGCAAAACTGGTGGTGTTCGCCACTCGACTCTGGCTGGGATCGAGAAGGTAACCGGCAGCGGAAGTGGCGTCCACCCACATGGCACAATTGCCATTGGCGAAGAGGGCGCGGTTCTCGTTGTAGCCGTCGGTGGTAGCGCCGGGCGGTCCATATTTGCTGAGCACGTCCACGTAGAAACCGACAGCTTCGGCCCAGGCTGGAGTCGTGATTTGCGGTTTCAGGTTCGCGTCCATCCAGCGGCCTCCAAACGCATGGACCAGCGTGCTGATGAAGGCGATATTCTGGCCCCAGCCCGGTTCGCCGCGCAAACAGATGCCGTAGACGTTGTGCTGTGGGTCGTGCAGCTTTTGCGCGAACTGGCGTATCTGTTCGTAACTCGGCTGAACGGGCATTTTCAAGCCGGCTCTTCCGAAGAGGTCAGTGCGGTAGTAAGTAAAGGCGCTCTCTGCATAGAAGGGCGCCGCGTACATGCGGTCCTGATAAGAAAAGCCTTGACGCACAACGTCGAAGATATCGTCGTATCCATAGTCTGCGCCCAGATCATCAAGCGGGACGAGCCAGCCGCGCTCTCCCCAGAGGGGAGCTTCATACGAACCGATCGTTATGACATCGAAGGTGCTGCTTCCCGTGGAGATATCTATCGTCAGACGCTGCCGCAGGACGTTCTCACCCAGCACTACCCAGTTCAACTTGACCCCGCTCTGTTTTTCAAATTCCGAGGAGAGCTGCTGCATCAGGATCATGTCGGCATTGTTCACGGTCGCGATGGTCAGCTCTGGACGCCGGTCAGCAGGATAGAGAATCCACGCCACGAGAGCGGCGCTCGCCAACAGTCCGAGTGCTTTCCGGGTTCGGTTCATAAGTGCCATCGCAGAATCAGCATGGCGAGGGTGTTTGGCTTTCCGCGCTCCACTGACAATTTGGCCGGTACATTTGTATCTGATCTCTCAGCAGACGTTCATCACTGTTACCACGCCGTATAACCGCCATCGACGCTCAGTACCGATCCGGTAATATAGCTGGCTGCGTCGCTGGCCAGAAAGAGCACGGCTGAAGCAACCTCGCTCGGTTCGCCGCAACGCGCGAGGGGCGTCATCTCGTCCCAGCACGCGCTCCATTCTTTGTTTGATCGTCCCCGCAAGGTCATAGCCGTTGCAATATATCCGGGAGCAACCGCGTTTACGCGCACGCCGGATTTCGCCCATTCGCATGCCAGTGATTTCGTCAGCATGTGAATGGCAGCTTTGCTTGCGTTGTAGGGAGCTTGCGGCTGCGGCTTGTTCACAATAATTCCTGACATCGAACCAAGGTTCACCACGCTGCCTCGTCGGGCATCGACCATGTGCCGGCCGAAAGCACGGCAGCAAAAGAACACACCGTCAAGATTAATGCGCATCAACTTGTAATAGTCTTCGTCGCCATATGCTATGGCGTCGATGTTCTCCGCGATGCCCGCGTTGTTGACGAGCACGTCAACCTTCCCGTATTTTTTGAGTACCCTATCTGCGACCTGCTTCACAGCCTTTGAATCGGTGACGTCGAGAGGAAACAGTTCCGCCCGGTATCTTTCGTTGGTTAATTTCTCGACCGCCTCTCGGCCGTTGGTCTCGTCAATTTCCAAGACTGCAATCGTGGCTCCGGCTTCCCCCAGGGCACGGGCAATCTCAAAACCGATTCCGCGGCCGGCTCCAGTAACTACGGCGATCTGGTTTTTCAAGAGAAATTTCTCAGCGTACATGATCACCCTCCCAAGATGATGAAACTACTGTCGCATGTTGCGGCGTCGTGATGACGATCTTGGTGCCATCGATCAGCGCCTCAGCTTGCTTTGACGACCCCTTGGGCGTGCTCGATTTGGTAAATCGCGTCTTGGAGTTGTTGGTCGAGAACACGGCAGTCGGTAATGACGGCGATGTTGGCATGGCAGCTATCCGATCCCGAATGTGAAGTTTGAAGACCTCCGAAAAATAGAGATATCGCCTCGACTTGGGGTACGTAGCTGCGGACTACACCTACCCAGGTTTTGCCTCAAAACGTCAATACGCCGGTCACGACCATGATGCGGCCAGAACTGGGCGACCCAAACGATCCATAGGGGCTGCTTGGCGCCACCATGTCGCTTGTGATCAAACCCAGATTTGAGAGCGATGCATCATTGTTCGGCGCGGCGAAATTGGTGTGGTTGAATACGTTGAATGCCTGCGCACCCACTTTGAACTGCATGCTCTCTTTCTGGAAAATGCTCTTATACACGCTCAAATCGAGGTCGGCGTAGTGCGGCCCATAGAAGGTATTACGCGGCACGTTGCCGAAAATAGTCTGCGCGGGATCGTTATACGGGTCCTGATTCGATACACCAGAACCGTTAAAGAAATGGCCTTGGAAGCACGGGTGGGAAAACGAATTACAGAAATGATTGAAGTGATTGTCCAGTACCTCCGCCAGCACGTAGTAATTGCCTGTGCCGTTGTATAGGTCGTTTGCAGCATTGTTATTGAACACGCTGAAGGGAAGGCCGGACCGCCAATAGGCCTTGCCACCGACCGTCCAGCCACCTGCGGCAAAATCAACAATTTTGTTTCGGAAATGGTTGGGCTCAACATATGTGAGATCGGCCAGAAAATTACTGCGAATGTCGTAGTCGGCGTTCGAGTACATCAGCAGCGATGTGTGGTTCGGCACAATCTGATAAGGAAGGCCATTGTTGTTAAAGTCCTCAGACTGGCCGCCGTTAGAAACGTCGTCGAGTGCGTGGGAATATGTGTAGGAGAAATTCGCAGTCACACCGTAACGATTGATGTGCTTGAAGATAAGCGAAATCCCGTTATATCCAGATATGGCGTTATCGTTGATAATTCCCATCTGTCCGAACCGCGGATCAGGCGGATTGACGGGAACGTCCTGGAAACTGGTATAGGCGGATGGAGGCGTATATGCGTTTCCGGCCAGGTTCTGGTTAATGGCGTAATCGTAGCTGACCAGATCGTAGCCATGATTCCCCACGTAGGAAAGGATCACAGCATCGGAAGGGTCGAGCTGTTGCTGGAATTGCAAACTCCACTCCAGATATTTCGGGCTCACCGTGTGCTGCGGAGACAAGTAGTGGGCGGGCGCGAAGAATGGTACGCCCGGCGGCAGCGACGCCGCCAGTTGGTTAGCGTTCAGTCCGTTGGAGAACCCGGACGTAAGAGCGTTGTAGGAGGCGAGCGCGAAGGCCGGCGCGCTACCCGGCCCCTGAGCCACGTTTCCAGCCTCTACGAATGCGCCGTAGTTATCGGGGAAGGTCAAGTACTGGTTTTCGATCAACGCGCCGGGAAATGCGTCCGCGAAGATGCCCATGCCGCCGCGGAGGATGGACTTTCCGTTGCCTTTGGTATCCCAGTTGAAACCGAAGCGCGGCTGGATGATGGCCAGTTCCAGTGAGGAGAAGACTTTGTTATAGCCGGTAGCGATGGTCTGGTTGTACGGTGTGTCCAAGGTGACGTTCGTGGGTGGAAAGCCGCCGAGATAGCGGGAAAAACAATTCGTGTTGCACCGGATATTTCCATTGCGGTCGACGCGGACACCGTAATCGAGAACCAATCGCGGAGTGGCCCTCCATTCATCCTGCGCGTAGATGCCGTAGTTGTAACCAGCCAGGCTGACGTCCTTGATCTGGTCAAAGGTCTGCTGAAAGTTGGAACCTGACGATCCAGGCAGCACGCCGCCGGCGAGGTCGCCAAGACTATTGAAGGTGTAATACCCGGCGTAGGTATTCACCGTCAGGTAGCCGTCGGTGATGTCATAGCGCTTGAAGTTGGCTCCGAATTTCAGGTTGTGGTCCCCTTTCAGCCAGGAAAGATCGTTCACGAATTGATATTGGGTGGAGTTCGTTGTTGTAGGATGGCCGCCCCAATCGAAACCAACTCTGCCAGCCTGGCCCAGCCCGGTGGAAAAGTTGGTGCCGCCATCGGAACTATTGTTGAACTGCGCGGGCGATGCGGCCAGCGTTTTCTGCAAATTGGCGGGGCCGAACGGCCACGAATAGTGGAAGCCCGATGCAATAAATTGATTGGTCACATGGGGACCAAAAATGTAGGTGTGGTTCAACTGACCGTTCCAGATGGGCTGGTTGCTGACCACGTTCAATAGTGGATTGACGACGCTGATGAAATTGGGCTGGAAGCCCTGATCGTCGCTAATCCGGAGAAAGAGCTTCTGCTTGTCGTTGATGTTCCAGTCGCCGCGGCCAATGATCATATACTCGGTCAGTGCGCCGCTGGTCACGCCCGCCGCCGCCGTCATGCACGCAATCGCCGTTCCCGAGGCACCGGTCGGAACGGCGCCGAAATACGTGTTCGGCTGGCCATACACCGGTGTACCGGCATACGAGCCGCAACCGAGAGTCCCACTCAAATCCTGCAGCGGGCCGTTTCCTGTGGTGACCGGCGCGGCGGTGCTGTAAAACGGTGATGTCTGCAGCAGATTAAACATCTGCGTATAGAGCGGCGTGCTGGCGGCAGGAATTGTATTCAGGGTCGTGTCCTGAAATGCGGCCGTGGGAAAATTGACATAGCTGGTGGATGGCTGAACGTAGCGAATGCCTTCGGTGTCAGCGAAGAAGAACAACTTCTTGGGGATAATCGGACCGCCAATCTGGGCTGCATATTGGTTGGAAACCGCCTTCTGCCGCGGTATGCCATTCAGGTTATTGAAGAAATCATTGGCGTTCAGGACGTTGCCGTTGTAGGTGTAATTCAACAATCCATGGACGCGGTTGGTTCCGCTTTTCGTGACGTAGGTTTGGACAGCGCCCGCCTGACGACCCCATTCCGTGCTGTAGCCGTTCTGGACCAGCGACGCCTGATCGATTTCCGACGCACCGATGCTGAGCGTGGATGCGCCGACAGTGGAGACGTTGAAGAATGAGTCCGTCTGGTCGGCGCCGTTCAAGATGATGAGGTTGGAAATGCCTGGAAGTCCGGCGGAACTGAAATTGCCGGTGGAAAACCCGTGGGAACCGTTCGTGTTTACCACAACGCCGGGCACGGTGAAAGCAAAGGTCGTGATGTCACCGCCGGGACTAGGGAGGTTTTCAAATTGCTGCGTGGTAAACGTCGTGGTTAGGTTGGCGGTCTGGGTGTCGATCAATTGCGCATTGTTGGCGCTGACGGTAATCGTCTCATTGCTGCCTGTCGGGGTCACGGTCAAGTTGGACACGGACTGTTGGCTGACGAGAATCAGGACCGAAATCGCATTCGACTGGAGTCCCTCGGCGGTGGCCGAAACCGTATAGGCGCCCGGCTTCAGGAACGGGACGGTGTACAGGCCGCGGTCGTTCGTCGTCAGCGTGCGGGTATCGCCGGTAGCGGTTTCCACGACAGTGACCGTCGCTCCGGCAACCAGAGCTCCCGTGGAGTCGGTGACGACGCCGTTCAGGCCTCCGGTGACGGCCGTTTGAGCCGATGCGGAGGGAGCCCAGCTCCAGCAGAGCATTCCAACCATCGCAATGGCGGCAACAATCCAAAACCGACCGACGCTCGCTTCGAAGCGACCAGAGAACATTCGATGAAGACGCAAGGACGATCTGCACGACGTGAAATGGAAAGCAAGTACTTGGTTGCGCATTGGACCCTCCAATTGCTTCTTTGACAATTCAAGGTTTTTCGAACGGTAGGCACAGGAGTATGGGCACTGTGGCCCGATTTGCGCGTATTCGACGGTCGCGCAACATTTTGTCTCTTACCCTATAGCCCCCTCTGTCTTCGGTTGTCAATTAAAAAATAGAATCGATTCTACTACCAAACATTGATAAGCAATAAAAAATGATGGGACGGGAGATAAAATTTAGCTATCTATATTTATTTACATAAGGATAATAACAGTCAGATTGTTCCAAGATGAGCGGATGAATCGGATAATGAGCAGAATATCGATACCATCTAGGAGGTTTTGTCTATGCTGTAGATCGAGCCATAACCGAGGGTCGCCGCCGCTTTCTAGTAGGGCTTGGGATGGGGCTTGCCGTTCTTGCGCTGGAGGTGATCATCTTCCGCGGGATGGGGCAGGCCCGCCGCGCGCAGGCGTACCGCAGCCAGGGGCCGCGTGCATGATGTGACGATCGTCCAACGGCCCGAAGGCAAACTATCCAGTAGTTGCTGGGCGCCCGGCGCACAACCTCTTGGGGATCGACCCGTGTTCCTGGGCCCAGCGGCGCCAAACGCGAGCCACGGCGGCGTCGAGTGACCAGCACTCCGTCCGGTCAAATAGCATCGCGCTACAACGAATCGTCGTCATTTCATCCAATCAGCAAAATAGTTTTCGGGATTACGGCCAAGTGCACAGGCTCGCCCATGAGTCAGTAATCCTTGTGACGCCAAGTTGCTGTGTGCGATCGGAGTGCGAACGTCTAAAATGCCGAAGTCTACTTCTGCACATCGCATACAGAGGCTGGAACGGTTGTGGAGTCCCTCACTCTCAATTCAGTCTTGAGCCTCATTACTGTTCCCGGAACTTCGTCATTGAGCTCATTATTCTCCGCAGGTGCCTGCAATTTGCGCAATAAGAGCTGCATCGCCTGCCTACCCATTTCAGTTGTGGCTTGCGCGATCGTGGTCAGGCGAGGAGTGAAGTACGCCGACCACTCGAAATCATCGAAACCGAGAACGCTTACTGCTTCCGGACAATCCACGCGAAGCTCTCCGAGAGCCCGCAGCAGCCCCAGTGTCATCTTGTTGTTGCAGGAAAAAATTGCCGTAGGAGGCGTGGGGAGCCGCATGAGTTCCAGGCCGCATCGATACCCACTTTCCAGTTGGAAGTCACCGTGCTGAACATACTCGTCGGGAAGAGCGAGATGTTCTTCTTGCAAAACTTTTCGAAATCCTTCTAGTCGATCCAGACCGGTCGAAAGGTTCAATTTTCCAGTGATGATCGCGATCCGGCGATGGCCAAGCTCAATCAAATGGCGCGTGCCATCATAGGCCCCACCGAGGTTGTCTGCCACTACAGCATCGCCGCTAAATCCCGGCGGAACGCGATCAATCAGAACCATCGGAAAGCGTTTATGAATGCGTGACTCCTGAACAGAGGGGGAACTCGTGGGCGCCAACAAGACGCCGTCCACGCGTCGAGAAAAGAGCGTGCTCAGGTAATGCCGTTCTAAAGCCGGGTCTTCGTTCGAGTCGCACAGGATGACAGAATACCCGTTGCTTTGTGCCGTTCTTTCAACGCCACGTATAACATCGGTGAAAAAGGGATTCGTAACGTCCGCGATGACCATGCCCACCGTAAAGGTGCGGCGCACTCGCAAGCTACGAGCCACTTGATCCGGCTGGTAATCCAGCGCGTCCATCGCTTTCTTCACGCGATCTACCAATGCAGGTTTCACGGTGGGTTTATTGTTGAGAACGCCGGACGCCGTGGCGACGGAAACTCCGGCGAGTCGGGCAATATCACGGATGGTATACAAGCTTCAGCCTCCAGCCGAATTTCATCCTGAGGTCAACCTGCGGCTTCGAGTGTCGCTCGCCGGCGGGAATTACAGGACAACAGATTTTGAGTCCCCATGAATGAATCGATTCTATTATACAAATGATCGTCGTTTTGAAGCCTCCAGAAATTCGGCTTCCGCAGGAAGCATTTATGCGTGCAAACACCTTTTCACTGTGCTTGCCAATATCGCATATAGAATCGATTCTATGCTTTGGTTGACAACCAAAGATAGGCGATGTTACCAATGCCACCGTGATTGTAGTTCACCAGGGCGACAGCAGAAACCCCAGGCTCGTAGACTCTCTGCCGAGCGGGCGCGAGGGAGATTCGTGTCAGCGGCGGGTTCGCTGGCCAAATCCGGTCTGCCGATGCAAGGCTTGAATGCCGCGCATGTTCCGGTGGTAGTGATGGTTCGACTGGTTACGACGAATTCGGAGGAGGATGAGTGAACATGACCAAAACGTCGATCATATTTATCACCGCCCTCGTGCTCGCCGAGAGCATCGCACACACTCAAGCACCCGCCGGGTCCGCGCCGGAGGTCACTACTGCGTCTGGAGTTCTCGAGGGTGTCTATTTTGGTCCAGGACGGACTGACGTGGCCTTCCTCGGCGTCCCGTACGCCGTGCCGCCCATCGGCAACCGTCGTTGGTTACCGCCACAACCGCCGAGCAACTGGTCTGGCGTCCGCCCCGCGAAACAATTCTCTCCATCTTGCCCGCAGCTCCCCTCGTCATGGTGGCCAGAAGTGGCCGGTCGTGAGCGTTTGGAAACCAGTGAAGATTGCCTTTATCTCAACGTCTGGACCACGAACCTGCCAGCCGCCACGAAGCAGTCGGTGATGGTGTGGATTCACGGAGGGGGCAATGTGGAAGGCTCGAGTCAGATACCGCCTCTTGCGCCGGCGCTCGCTCGAAAAGGCGTCGTGGTAGTCAGTGTCGAGTATCGCCTGGGCGTATTCGGTTTCCTGGCTCATCCGGCCCTGACCGCCGAATCGCCGCATCATTCCTCGGGAAATTACGGCTTACTCGACCAAATTGCCGCTCTCGAATGGGTGCGGCACAACATCGCAGCGTTTGGCGGCGACCCGAACTCAGTCACAATATTTGGCGAATCGTCTGGGGCAGAGGATGTTTGCCATTTATTGGTATCGCCACTCGCTGCGGGACTCTTTCATAATGCCATTCTTGAAAGTAGTGTCTGTTTGGATTCTGTTTATTCTGCCCTGACACCCCCCAAAAACTACTTCGGCAATCACGAACCCGAGGAGGCTTTCGGCGTCCGCCTTTCTTCTGCTCTTGGAATCGCGAATGATACAAATGCACTGGCCTCTTTGCGCGCCATCGCACCGGACAAGCTGCTAGAAACGGCCCACAACCTACGAACCTCAGACTTCGACGTCATCGTTGACGGATGGGTGGTGCGAGATCAGCCTGCCATAAGCTTTAAGATGCAACGCCAAGCGCACGTCCCCGTATTGGTCGGCAGCAATGCCAACGAGACTACGGTCTTCGGGAAAACGTCGCCGCTCGCCACCACGAATTCTCGCCCGAAGAATATCGCACAATACCGGCAGTGGCTGGCGAACGAGTTCCACGAGTTCGCAGGCGATGTCTGGAAAGCCTATCCCGCAACATCCGATGCGGAGGTCGAGAGCGTGTTTCTTCGTATGGAAACGGATTACGATTATGGATTTGGATCGTACGCGCTTGCGAAAGCGATGTCGGACGAAGGGCAGCCCGCGTATGTGTACTACTTTACTTACGTCGGGCGTGGGTCTTTTGCCCCACTTGGCGCATTCCATAGTGAAGAATTGATGTTTATTGGCGATACCTATTGGAAAAGCTGGGTGCCCAACTCAGACGATGAAAAACTCTCGGAAATAATGGGGGACTACTGGGTGCAGTTCGCAAAAACCGGCAACCCCAACCGCCGCGGTCTTCCGGAATGGCCCCTCTATGAAGAACAAAGTGGGCGGTGTATGGAGCTGGGGCGCGAAGTAAGATCCCGTCCGATTCCGCACCAGAACGGATACGCTGTCTTCGAGCGCATCCTAAAATTACGGTTAGCTGAAATCGAACTCGCCAGCAAGCCTTCGCTATGATTCGCCCTCCCGTGTTGCCAGGTCCGACATAGAAGTCGGGGCTTTGGCCTGTCCGACGAAACTTGCTGGAGGCTCGTCTACCCCTGGAGAACCCGTCGAATGATTGCCCCCTGAATCACCTTTGTGCCATTTTCACGAGACGCTGGTGCAGTCGCTGATTGTGGGCGGCAGTTCTTTTTTCGGACACCTGATGCGCGTTCACTCGAAGGAGATAAGCTGACAGAACTAGGCGCGTGCTCTGATGTCATCGACGAACAGGCCGACCACTTGAAAGAGGAAATTAAAGAAGCTCTCTCGTCGATTGAGGATTCAATGCGCAGTGCCAATCTCAAGAAACCGCCATTAGGAAGTGCGGCCCCCGCGGTGGAAGTGGTTGCGACAAACTAAATGTGTCCCGCCTCAGCTGGAAATGGAGAAAGCGTTCGTCCGTTAAGATAGCGGAGCGAACGTATGAGAAAAGAACGCAAGCACTACACTGCTGAGGAGGAGGTGGCCATCCTACGACGCCATCTTTTGGACAAGGTCGCGGTTCCGATCTGTGTGAAGAGCTGGGCTCGTCTTTGCTCTTCAGCCCAGCCCAATTGTGTCGGGGAGTTTCATCTCGCCTCCTTACCAGTCTTATCACTTGCCGGCGTGCAAATCCCACAGTGGGCTGCCCTTGTGGTCGCGGAACTGAAGCGTGTCCGTAGGCTTCACGAGCTCTTGGGCAAGATCACTTCCAACGCTCCTGCTTGACCTTAGAACCGATGACGGCAATCTCGTCTCCCTTGGGGCTGGTTTCGCCGGATTCATACCCATATCAGGACCACCGAGCGGGCCGCTCCGGGCAAGAACTGTCCCCGGTTCTCGGCACTGAACGTTGCCGGCCGCAGTCTTTTCGCGACACAGTCCCCCTCGCCGTTGACCACCAACCTCGGGTGAAATGCCATGACAGCCGATCTCACCGCTTGGCGACAACTTCCACTGGTGATTCATCAGGCACAGACTTCAATCGGCTCAGGGCCGCGACCGGCCGCGCGAACGGGATTGGACTGTCCTTGCTGTAGGCTCGCAGTAAATGATAGGTGATGAGCAATTGCGTGAGGGCCAGCGGATCGCTATGCCGGACTTCACTGCCGTCGTTGTAGTCGCCGAACTGATCGGCGCGCAACGGCCGCAGATCGGGAAGATGCTTCCAGATCGCTTGCTCCAGTTCAGCCGCGTGCTCGCGGCTCACGCTCCCGTCCACTTCAAGAAACTCCACCGGACGTCCACAGTCGCGCCCGAGTTCCAGGCGAATCCCGGCAGCCCGGCCGTTCTTATGGTTCACTAGATATGTGAGGTCAGGATGAGGAATGGTTGGGCGCAACACCAGATGCACGTTCAAATGCCCATCCGCCTGATCCGATCCCACGCCACTTTCCGGGTAGAAGCGTACGACAATGTCGCCGAATTCGCGCTGCGGGCGGATGAAGTCGCGCGAATCCGGCTCGCGCCTTTCCATTTCTGTCAACACTTGCTCGGGCGCATAACCGCGCTTGGCCGTGTCCCGCTTGATCTTCCAAATGCGCCTCATGTCCTCGGGAGGATCGAGAAACACTTTGACATCGTAGAATTGCCGCATCGCGGCCGTGTGAAATCCGAGCAGCCCTTCCACAATCACGAACTCGCGCGGTTCCACGTACTCGGGCCGCACCAGGGAGCCGGTGCTGTGGTCATAGACCGGCTTAAGCATGGATTGTCCATAGTGCGCACGCTCCAGGTGCAACTCCAGAATGTCGAGAAAGTTGCAGTCGGGATGCAGCGGAGTGATGTTCAGCCGCGCTCTCTCGGCGCGATCGTACTTGTGATAGTCGTCGGCGCACACGTGGGTCACACGCTCCGGGCCAAGCAGTCGGGTCAATCCCCGGGTGATCGTTGTTTTGCCGGCAGCGCTGTCGCCTACGATGCCAAGCAAGATTGGTCTTCTTCTCATCGTTCCTCCTTGCCCCGCACCGCTTGCGGGCCGCTTGCTATGCCCGCTTCGGCTTCCGCGTCCAGCCCTCCTTGAAAAACCCGGCTTTGACGCACGTCAACGGCGGCAATGCGAACGAGCTGCTCTTTGCCAATGCAGCCGCCCTCATGAACCAGCCGGCTGGCTTGCCGCAGTTTCATTCGGTCGATGGCATTGCGCACGCTGCGGGCGTTGGCAAATTGGGGCTGCTTGGTGCGCAACTCGAGGTATTGAACAAATGCCTGTCGAGCCTCGTTGTCAAAACTGTAGTTCTGCTCGCGCACCATCAATTCGGCGATCGAGGTCAGTTCCGCCAAAGTGTAATCGGGAAAGCTGATGTGGTGCGCCACACGCGAACGAAATCCAGGATTGTACTGAAAGAAAGTGGCCATTCGATCTTGATAACCGGCCAGGATTACTACCAAATCCTCGCGCTGATTTTCCATAGCCTGCAGCAACATCTCAACCGCTTCCTGACCGTAGTCGCGCTCGTTTTCGGGCCGGTAGAGGTAATAGGCCTCGTCGATAAACAGCACTCCTCCCATTGCCTTCTTCAGTATCTCCTTCGTCTTTGGAGCCGTGTGGCCGACGTATTGACCAACCAGATCGTCGCGGGTTGCAACCACGAGATGGCCACGTCGCAGATAGCCCAGGTGGTGTAGTATCTTCGCCATGCGCATCGCAACGGTGGTTTTACCGGTGCCCGGATGTCCGGTAAAAGACATGTGCAGTGTGGGGCGCTCGGTGGACAGCCCAACCTTTTCGCGCAAACGAGTTACCAGAAGCAGCGATGCAACGCGCCGGATGTATGCCTTCACCGGCTCGAGGCCAACCAGCTCGCGATCGAGTTCATCCAGAATTTCGTCGAGATTGGAATCGCGATGCGCCGCCCCGATATCCACAAACCCCTCCTCAGCCTGACGGATAGGGGCTCGATCCTCGACGGAATCTGTATCCAGGTTGTGCATGGCATTGCTCGCGGCTAGTTTGCTGACTTGCTTCTCGATCGAATGGTGTACTGGATGCGGCGATCCTCCGTTTCAGTGCGCTCTAAACAAAACCCAGGTTCATCCTCGGGCCGTTGCACAATGAAACTCAACATCGTTGTTTGCCGGCCCTTCGTGCGGTCATAGCCATTCAGCTTGATGTAGTGCTCCGGGAAAGCCTTTCGGCATTGGTCGAGGCACTCCATCGCGTCGTTCAGGTTTTGTAAGTCAAACATCGGAAGCCCCCACATTTCCCAATACGAGTTCCGCGGGTGCGGATCATCCGTGTGCTCGATCGAGAATGCCCAGCCATTATCGAAGCAGTACTGCACCTGAGCTTTGACTTGGTCTTCCGTAAAGTCAGGCAAATAAGAAAAAGTTCCTTGTGTGATGCGCATGATTCTCCTCCATTGCACAAACACCGCTCGTCGCCAACGCTGCGCGGTAAGCGGGCGGGGTTCATCCAACCGTGACGGTGCCGACCATATCCGGCACGTCTGTGGACTCAAAGTCGTAAGTGACGTCCTTCCAGATATCCAGCGCCTTGCGCAGTTCCGGCGACCAGCGGGCAGCCTTGTTCAGAATCTCCGGGCCTTCGCTAAGAAAGTCGCGGCCTTCGTTGCGGGCCTGGATCATCGCTTCCACGGCCACGCGATTCGCCGTCGCACCTTGAGCGATCCCGTCGGGATGACCGATCGTCCCTCCGCCGAACTGCAGCACTACATCTTCGCCAAGCAGGTGCAGCAACTGATGCATCTGCCCCGCGTGGATGCCGCCGGAAGCAACCGGCATCACCGCCGGTAAGGACGCCCAGTCTTGCTCGAAATACAATCCTTGCGATAGGTCGGCATCGATCTTGTTGGCGCGCAACGTGCTGTAGTAGCCGCTAATCGCATGGGGATCGCCTTCCAGCTTGCCGACCACGGTACCCGCATGAATGTGGTCCACTCCGGCGAGGCGCATCCATTTGGCGATCACGCGGAAGTTCACGCCGTGCGTCTTTTGCCGCGTGTAAGTCCCGTGACCGGCGCGGTGCAGGTGCAGAATTACACCGTTACGGCGCGCCCACTTCGCCATCGATTGAATCGCGGTATAGCCGATCGTCAGGTCGATCATCACAATCACGGTACCCAGATCCCTGGCAAAATCAGCACGTTCGTACATTTCCTCCATGGTTCCAGCAGTCACATTTAAGTAATGTCCTTTGATCTCGCCGGTCGCGGCCGTGGCCCGGTTCACCGCTTCCATGCAAAACAGAAAGCGGTCGCGCCAGCGCATGAAAGGCTGGCTGTTGATGTTCTCGTCGTCCTTGGTGAAGTCGAGTCCACCGCGCAGCGCCTCGTAGACCACGCGTCCATAGTTGCGGGCAGAAAGGCCGAGCTTGGGTTTCACGGTGGCACCCAGCAACGGAACGTCCGAACTTATTCAGGTACTCGCGCTCCATCACGATGCCGTGAGCCGGACCCTGAAAGGTTTTCGCGTAGTGCGGAGGAATCCGCATATCTTCCAGGCGCAGCGACTTGAGCGCTTTGAAGCCGAACACATTGCCGATAATCGACGACGTCAGGTTGGCAATCGAGCCCTCTTCGAAAAGATCAATGTCGTACGCAATGTAGGCGATGTATTGATCCGTGCCAGGGACGGGATCGACTCGGTAGCACTTCGCCTGATAATGCTCGTAGGGCGTCAGGCGATCGGTCCAGACGACTGTCCAGGTTGCCGTCGAGGACTCGCCGGCCACAGCTGCCGCTGCTTCGACGGGATCCACGCCTGCTTGCGGCACGAGACGAAACGCACACAAAATGTCGGTCGCCTTCGGTTCGTAATCGGCGTCGTAGTAGCCCATCTCCGCGTACGGCGTGATGCCGGCGGCCCAACGGCTCTTCTTTTTGCCTGAATTGTTGTTACCAGCCATTTGTTTCTCCCTCAACAAGATCACTAATTCTCTCCGCGGTTGGTACGGTGGGGGGAAGCGTGTCGAAACGCGTTTTGCGAAACGATGAATCTAAATGACGAATGTGTTTGAACTGATTGCGATCGGCAGAATGGTCCAGCGCCAGAGACCAGCCGGGCTGGTTGACCCGGCTGCATCTTCGCTTCGTACTTCGTGCGACTCTGGTTTCGAGGTCGTTCGGGCTGATTGCCCGGCTGTCACCGCCTGCATATCCTGTTAAGGCAATTCCCGTTCCAACTCTGCTTCGACCGGTTGCGAGGCACATGCCGAGTTCATAAGTAGTTGTTGTTGCTTTCGGTTGGACCTAAGCGGAAGACCGGAATCCGGGGAGCACGGATTTCTGCAGATCACTGTCAGTGTGACATGGATGTCTCATCGACCGAAAGAGAGTACGGCGTGTAACGATATGACACGAATCAAGTTACGAGGGTGTATTCGACATGGACATACGTGTCTCACATGTGAGGCGATTTAGTCCCACATGGCACCCGATAGGAACGGATCGCGATTTTGTGCTTTGCCAGCAAGCGATGAAATGTGCGGCGGGGGATTTTCGCCAACTGCGCAGCCTTGGAAATGTTTCCTTCGGCTTTAAGCAAATAGCTGGATAAGGCCTCTCGCTCAAATTGTTCGATTGCGTGCGCCTTGCTCGGCATGAAGCCCATCTGGGGTTTGAATGACACCCCATCTTGCATGTGAAGAGGAAGGTGCTCGGGCTCTACCACGGAAGAGGAGGTCAAGACAACGGCCCTTTCAATGATGTTTTCCAGTTCGCGAAGATTGCCTGGCCATGAATAGTTCTTCAGCAGCGCGAGTGCTTGTGGAGCAATGCTGTCCACTTTCTTGTTGACCTTGGCTCGGGCCCGCAACAAGAAGTATTCCGCGAGAAATGGAATATCTTCAATCCGCTCGCGCAGTGGCGGCAGGGTGATCGAGAAGGTGTTGATCCGGTAGAAGAGATCTTCGCGAAACGTGCCTTCGCGAATGGCGGTCTCCAGATTCCGGTTGGTGGCAGCGACAATTCTGACCGAAACCTTTCGTGTCCGCATATCGCCGACGGCGCGAATCTCACCGGTTTGCAGCGTGCGCAAAAACTTGGCCTGGATCTCCAGCGACATGTCACCAATTTCATCGAGGAACATCGTGCCGCCGTCAGCCTTTTCGAACAACCCCTTGCTGTCGTTATAAGCGCCCGTAAAAGCGCCGCGCTTATAGCCGAAGAGTTCGCTTTCCAGCAGAGCAGGCGACAAGGCCGTGCAGTTTAGCGTGACCAGCGGATGATTGCTGCGCGTGCTGTTGCGGTGGATGGCTCGCGCCACCAGCTCTTTCCCGGTCCCGCTCTCGCCGCGGATCAAGACGGTCGTGGGCGTGGGCGCAACCTTGGAAATCAGTCCCGAGATTTCCTTCATCTTCACGTTGTTGCCGATTATGAACTCGCCTTCGGCGCGTGCTTCAAGCTCGCGCAGCGCCAGATGGTATTGATCCTGGAGAGACTCTGCTTGATTCCTGTTGCCGGCAAATTCCGAGATAAAGCGAGCGGTCTTGCCGCCGACCACTTCCGTGCCCTGGGGCCGCAGGCGGTAAATTTCCCGGCCAAGGTCAGGATCGCCCGTCACATCGATGATGAGGTCGGCTGTATCGGCTTTCAGGAATTTCCTGTAGTTTGCGGAAACCGGTAAGCCGAGTTCCCGGGCAAGGACGATGCCGGGTGCCCCTTCATCCTTGTCGGCGACGCCGACAATCTCGAGGCTCGGATCCTGGTGGAATAGTTCCAGCAAGGCTCTTCCACCACGGCCGGCTCCGATGAGAATGATGCGCGTCATAGACCGCCCCGTCGAAGTTTAAGAATCCGCGGATTGCACCCTCGCGGCTTTTGGCCGAAATCCCGAATCCCGCGCCAGCCGCGTATTCTACCGCATTTTTACCGCTACCGGTTCGACCCGGTGAGGGGAGCGTCTGGTTCTGCAGCCGCCCCGCGTCCGGCTGGAGTCGATTCCAGCGGGAAGTTGAACGTCAACAGAGAGAACTGACCATCCTGCACGCGGATCTCGCTCAGTGCACCGTTGGCGACCCTAGGAAACGCGGTACGGTACCTGGAGAGCGGCACGCCGAGCAGTTGACAAAGCGCAACGCGGATCAGGGTGTTGTGCGTGACAACCAGAACGCGACCGCGAGAATGTATCGTCTCAATCTCTTGGAAACACTCGATTGCCCGCAGCGCAACATCTCGCGGATCCTCACCACCCGGCAGGTGATGGGAGACGGGATCAGACTGAAAGGCAGCGAAAGATTCCGGAAAAGATTGCCTGATTTCCGCATTGGTCAAGCCTTCGCCTTGCCCGAAGTGAATTTCCCTGAGCCGGGCGTCCACGCGAGCAGTCATGCCGGTCACATGTTCCGATGGCGCCACCGTCTCCCGGGCACGTAATAATGGCGATACCCAGATGGCGGTGAGGTCGGCCGCGGATGCCCAATTGGCAAGTTGCTCCGCTTGCTCCAGGCCACGCGGGCTTAGCGGAATATCGGTGCTGCCGGCGTAACGGTTCTCCGCATGCCAGGTGGTTTCACCGTGGCGAACGAGCACGAGGCGAGTCACTTTAACGTGCCCTCCTTTCTGCGTGTTCATGAAGAGCCGGTTGGGTCCAACGCGGCGCGCCAGTTCTGCCACCAGCCCCTGTCTGTTCCCAGCACGGAGCAAACGCCGCAAGTCACGCCTGGCTCGATCCTTGCCAAAATCCTCTTCATCGATGAGAAAGATTGGGCACAGCTCCGTCAAGTGGTCGAGTGACGGCGGGGATATCGCAGCAGCATGTATTGCGCGCCGGCAGAGACAGTGCAATAGGTGTCCAAGCGTGGTTTTTCCGCTTTCCATCGGGCCGCATCTGAACAAGTACGGGGCGGCTGAGAGCCGATCCGCACACCAAGTAAGAATGAAAGCCGTGACCAGGAAACTGTACTCCTTCTCGATGTCCACATACGTCTCGATACAATTCCCAATCTGCATAAACATCTCCCCGATATCCGGGCAAGGTCTCGCCGTCCTAAGCAAGCGCAGAGGGGACGCGACCGTAGGATCCATCTTCGGGACAACAAGGCGTTCGCCGTTATATTCAATCTGCGACGTCCGGCGCATACTCCCATCCTGCCAAACCGAGAATTCCAGACTTGAAGGATAACGAGCGCTCCGGATCATGTCGACCATCAGGCCGTCGGGCAACACCGCGAAGCCGACCTCGCGAGCAATGGGTGTAGCATTCTGGTTTTGTCGTGTGATTTCAGCAGTTCTCAAACTCACCCGAGGTACTCGCAGACGGCTCGGGGAAACACGGATGACGGGCACGCCCACCAAAATTCGCGCGATCCTTGAGCGTATCTCAGACGCCCTTTCGCAAACTGAAACCGATCTACGCTCATACATCAAGGAGCACCCCGACTTTAAGGAAGTGGGTGCCCGCATCCTGCAAGAATGGGTAAAGGGACGACGACTCTCACTTCAAGGGCATTAGTGTTTCGAATCTCCGTGGTGGGATTGGGGCGCGGCGGCCGCTTCGCCAGACCCACCTCTATCCTCATTTTTCAAGTGATAGCAGTACGTCCCGCAGTTCCGCGCGGCGCCAGCTCAACGACGATGTTCCTCTTCCGTCGGTCGCGAGATTTGGCGAGGCGGTCTTGATACAGAACGGGCGAGAATACGGATTTCTCGCGGACCCCTTCAAAAAGGGTGAGCCTGCCGACGGAGGTTGCTAAGTCAACGTCTTCCGGAGGCGACACCGCGCAGATTCAAATGACCTACGCTGCGGTTGGCGCAGTGCGGCCACAAGAACGAGCGCCTGCTGCGCTCGGTTAGGCCGTTCCATGTCAGCATGCAATCCTTGAATCGTTGTCTGACAGCAGGGTCCCTTGAAGGGTGGCGCAGCATCGGAGGGTTCCACCTGAACCGCAGGCCCAAAGGAAGCAACGTCTCAGAGATACAAGTTCGTTCTGTCTGTGGCCTAACTCTCTATCTTCTTGATGTACAGCCGGAGTCCAGCCAACACGAGCCCGATTGCAATGAGGGATATTCCGAGCCCGAAACGGCGATGGTTGCGCTCAACCATGGCTTGCTTCCCAGCTTGCAGGTTCTTGGCGGCGATTTGCAGGCCGGCTTGAATATCCTGATCTACCAAGTCCGTGCGGAAGCTATGGATCGTGACTCGAGCTTTGGTAAGCGAATCCCGAGCCTGATCCTGTCCCAGTCGAGCCTCGCTCACCTCCATGCCAGAAGACTCAGCGACACGGAGAATTTGGTCCGCGCCTTTGATGGCCTCGTCCAGTTGATTCAAGCCGCTCTGTAGTCCTGCCCTTGCTTGATCACATCTATCACCCAGGGTATGACAGCGCATGCAGACGGCTTCAGGACCAGTGCCAAGATAGGCGTCCGTGGGATGGCTGATGCCATGATTGCTGTGACAAACGACGCATCCCGGAAGAGAGGCCGCCTCAAAGGCCTTTTTGTGCGTACTTTTTTCGTACATCTGGGCTTGGAAAGTGTGACAGTTCGAACAGACATTCTGAACCTTGTCTACTCCGGGCGGCGCCGCGCCATGGTTCCCATGGCACGTTGAACAGGTTGGCGCACTCAGATCGCCTCGCACCGCCAGCGCCTGGTGGTGTACGCTCGTGCTGTACTTTGCGAACTGATCCGTGGGGATGGAATATCCCTTCATGTAATCCGCGTCAGCATGGCAGCGAGCGCACGTGTTCGCCACATTAACCGGGTTGACCGTGGAACGGGGATCGCTGGGCGCTCTTAGATCGTGGACGCTGTGACAATCCGTGCATACTGCGACCTTCGTGTCTCCGGCCGCGAAGCGCTTGCCGTGCACACTGGTGCGGTACTGGTCCAACTGGTCCGTGCGCAAGCTGGGGTTGAACTGACGAATATACGCTGGATCGGAATGGCAAGTTCCGCACAACTGCGGGATCTGCTTGCGATCAATCTTGCCTTTCCAACCCGCCTTCCGGCTCATGGCTTTGTCGGGATCGTCGCTGGTGGGGTCGCCTCCGTGGCAACTGGCGCATGTCAAACCCTTTTGTGCGTGTACGTCCTGGCTGAACTTCTCCTGGCTCACTCCCAGGGCGTCAGGCAAGGCGGAATGACAATCCAGGCAGGAGTTCGTGGTTTGCCCATAGCTGAGAGACGCTGCGAGCACGACGGAGGCAACCAGTCCGACATAGCGGGCTGCGCCGAATTGTCGGAGCTTATTTCGCAAGATGTCCATAGACGCTCATACCTGCCACGTAAGCAAGAGCAAAGACTGCAAGGCCAGTGATCCACGCTCTGGTGCGTGAGGGTTGGTCGCTCTCAAAAAAGGGCAGCAGAATCCACAGTAAGCCGATTAGGCCGAAGGCTAGTACACCCAGAACCTCTCCGTCGATGAACCACACTTTGGAGGGAATCAGTTTCAGTGTCTGGAACATGAACAGGAAGTACCACTCGGGCTTGATGCCCGCGGGGGCAGACACGAAAGGATCTGCCTTGACACCCAGGTTCCACGGGAAGATTGCCGCCAACGCGCCCAGCACACCCAGAGCCACATACCAAGCCATCAATTCCCGCAGCAAGAAGTTAGGGAAGAATTTCATTTCCCGCTTCAAAGACGGATTTGCGGTCCACTGCACTTCCAGTTTGGGAGGAATGCTCATGCCAAGGCGTTGCACCAGCAACAGGTGCAGCAGAAGCAGCAAAGTTGCAATTCCGGGTAGAACGGCAACATGGAATCCGAAAAACCGAGTGAGCGTGGCGCCAGTCACATCTTCCCCACCGCGGAGAAAGATCATCATGGGCTTGCCGACGATCGGAACCTGCCCGGTAATCTCAGTGCCGACCTTGGTGGCAAAGAAGGCCAGCGTGTTCCAGGGCAGCAGATACCCACTGAAGCCAAATCCCATCACAAGAAATAGAAGGAGCACGCCGCTCACCCACGTCAGTTCCCTCGGTTTGCGGTAGGCCTTGAGAAACAGCACGCTGAACATGTGCGCAAAGGCAGTAAAAATCATGAGATTAGCCGACCAGGAGTGAATGGAACGAATGAGCCAGCCAAACCGCACCCGGGTCATGATGTACTGCACGCTTTCGAAGGCCTCGTTGGCGCCCGGACGGTAATACAGGAGCAGCAGGATCCCGGTCGCCACCTGGATTCCAAAAAGAAACAGGGTGATGCCACCGAGGAAATACCAGTAGGACAGGCGGTGGCTGGGGACGGTCTTGTGGCGGAGCGGAGCGATGAGGTCGTCCCAATCAAGACGTTCGTCAAGCCAGCGGCGGAGGGAGGCGAACAAGGTCACGCCTCCCGCTTCCGGCTGACGACGATCTCATCGCCACGCAAGTGGACATCAAACACATCGAGCGGCCTTGGCGGAGGACCGGAGACGTTGCGGCCGTTGAGATCGTAGATTCCGTTATGGCATGCGCACCAAATCTCGCGCAGATCGCTGCGATACTGTACGGTACAGCCGAGGTGGGTACAAGTGGCGGAGAGCGCGCGGTAGGTGCCGTCGCTGTTCATGATCAATAAGCCAGGCCGGCTGCCAAAGCGGAAAATCTTGCCGGAATTCGGCTTCAGGTCCGTGAGCTTGGCAGCGACGACCTCGTCACCACCGAGATCTGCCACCGCCGGAGGAACCAGATAACGCAGCACGGGATAGAGGAAGGAAGCAAACGAGGCGAGAAGGCCGCTGCCGAGAAGTATTTCAATCACGCGGCGGCGCGCGGGTTCGGGTTGGGAAAGCTGGTCAGCGGTCACTTCACCGTGCCTCCTGGCGCAGGAACTATTCGGGATCGAAATCGCCGGTCCGACAGGCCGATTCCCCGGGATCAAGCAGAACGAACTTCCACCGTACGCTGCATCTCGCGCAACCACATCGTCTGAAACAATTGCAGGCGATGTCCAATTACGACTGCCAGATTCAGTGCGATCTTGTACCCGGCCACCGGATTAGCGGCAAAATACTGGAGCAACGCCTCCCGCGGCAAAGCGATCACTTCCGCCTCAAACAGTGCCGCAGCGGCGGCGAGGGTGAACCGGTAGGGAGGAATCAGCGCCGACCAGCCCACGGTCTGGCCAGGAGATCTTTCTTCCACGAAGACATCTTCTTCCCGGCCCCGCAGCTGCATCGGCAGGGTCAGCTTGATTCGGCCACGTTCGGTCAGGAACAGGCGATCAGCCGGGTCTCCGAGCCGGAAGAGGGAAACTCCGCTGGGGACGATCAGCCTGCTGCCCAGTTTCAGAACCTGCTCGATCTCGACGGGCGAGAGACCATTCAGCAGTTCATGCGTCATGAGCCACTCTCTCAGTTCACAAACGGCGAAGTTGTCTTGCTGTGCAACAGCGCTTGCGAGGGAAATGCCAGGAACGACTCCGCGGCGGCCTGCTCCAGGCGGACGTGGTTCTCAATTTGCAGCAACAGGACTTCAATAGGGACCTGCACGGGCGGGACGACTGGCGACGCGGGGACGCGGTCCGAGAAGAAGCGAGCCGGAGCAGCCACTTTGACCAACGGAAGCTTGGGCTGCATAGGTGAATTCCATGAGTCTGAGCGCATGGCCGCTCCAAACGCGAGAGCCACGAACGCTACCCCACATACGGCGATGCACAAGCCCATCAAGAGCATATCCATGGCAGATACCGTCCTTCAGCACTCTCTATGGCACGTGACATGCCAGAGTTGGCCGAGACCTAACTCTTTCCCCTTCAACCGACGTGGACACGGCCGAACAACCAGGCTGCCAGAATGTCATGTCGAGCCTGCCGATTCGTCAGTCGTGTTTGTCAGTCGTTGACGGCGGCCAGCGCGTGTGCCATCATCCCGCCATCTCTGTGCCGTCATGATGAAGCTGCGCTTTGCCAGCATGACCGTAGGTCTCGCGCTCGGCGTAACCGCGGCGGTGGTTGTGGCCTGCACGGTCGCCGCTTACATCTATTCGGTCTATCACTTCAGGACCGTTCTCGAAACCGTCCACACCAGTGCGCTTGCCGAAGGTGAATTGATCCGAACCGCGCTCGAGCACCAGATGATGGGAAATGACCGCACCCTGATAGCGCAAATGATCGAAAGCTTCGGCAAACAGGCGCGGGTCGAGCAACTCGTTCTGCTGGACCGCAATGGCGTGCAACGCTACTCGAGTAGGCCCGGAACCGCGGGGAATGATTTCCGGATCGATTCTCCTACCTGCCAGGCCTGCCATCGTGATCCGCCGGAACGGCGTGGATCAAGCCGCGTGATCGAGACTCGGGGTGGATCGATTCTGAGAACCGTCGTGCCCATTCGTAACCGCGACGAATGCCACCGCTGCCACGATCCCCAGCAGAAAATCAATGGCATCCTGATTCTCGACTACAACGCCGGAGAGGTCCGCGCCGCGATGACGCGGGACTTGCGCTGGATGGTAGCCGGCACCGGCATGTTGACGTTCGTCATCGTCGGGGCTATCGCCTTGGTGATCCGGGTATCGGTCTTGCGACGCTTGCAGCGTTTCGAGACCACGGCGCGCCTCATTTCCCAGGGCGATCTCGAACGGCGTGTGCCAGCGGAAGGCTCGGACACGCTCGCGTGGCTGGCAAAGGAGTTCAATGCCATGGCTGATTCCGTTTCAGGTTTGGTCGGGGAAGTCCGCAGCCAGCGGGAGCAGCTAGAGACGGTCATTAACAGTATTGATGACGGGATCGTAGTCCTTAATGCGGAACGAAAAATTATGGCGGCCAATGACGCCTTCTTGCAGCGAGCCAGCAACTCGCGCGAACAGGTTCTGGGCTGCTGCTGTGACGACCTGGGACCCGCGCCCTGCAACCTGTCCGACTGCCCCACTCTCGCCTGCCTGCGTTCGGGTGCGCGCCAGGTGCGGATTCACCAGCGAAAAACAGGCAATGACACGGTGGCTTGGGAAGAAATCCACGCCTCACCGATTCTGGACGCATCGGGCCGGCTCGCCCAAGTCGTGGAGGTCTGGCGCGACATCTCCGAGCGGCGTGCGGCCGAGGCGAAGCTCGCGGAGTCCTACCGCCTGGCTTCGGTCGGAGTCCTGGCCTCCGGGTTTTCGCACGAGATGAACACCCCTTTGGCAACGACCCTGATGTGCGTGGAGGGAATCCTCCGCGACGCACCCGCGCAGGGCGGACAAGTGGATCAGACCAGAATCCGCGAGAACGCGACGATCGCGCGCGAACAGATCCTGCGGTGCCGCGGTATCACGCAGCATTTCTTACGCCTCTCGCGCGGACAGCGACATGCCGGAGACATCGTGGACCTGGGTGAGGCCATCGCCGCCGCCCACAGGCTCGTCGATCCGACGGCCCGCGCCACGTCCGTCGACGTCGCGGTGCAGCCGTGCGCAACCACTCTGCATGTCCGGGCCGACGAAGCCGAGTTGCAGAACCTGCTGGTTAATCTTCTGCTCAATGCGATTCAGGCTTCGAAGCCGGGCGGTAAGGTCGTCGTTGCGATCGAGGGCGGTGACTCGGTGCACGTTCGAGTCAGCGATGAAGGATGCGGGATTGCTCCGGAATACCGGCAAAAGATCTTCGAGCCATTTTTCAGCCTCCGCCAGGGCGGTACTGGTCTCGGTCTGTTCCTCTCGCTGAACGCTGTCCGGAGCTGGGGCGGCAACATCCTGGTGGAGAGTACTGTGGGAAAGGGGTCTATATTCGAAGTCGTGATCCCGGCAATCCATCCCGGTCCGCAAGCCAAGGACGGGCCATGAAGCCCTCCTCCCTCCTTCTGGTCGATGACGATACGGCGTTCCGCCAGGTGATGACGGGCGAACTGAGTCGTCTCGGTTACGAAATCGAGGCAGTGGGTACAGGTGAGGAGGCAATCCAGCGAGTGGTAGCGACGGAACCCGAAGTCGTCGTGCTTGACCTGCACCTGCCCGCAATGGGGGGGCTCGAGACGCTGAAGGCCATCCAAGCCGCCGCGCCGGCAACCGAGGTCATCATGTTGACCGGACACGGCTCCATCGATACCGCAATCGAATCAATCCGTATCGGTGCCTTCGATTACGTCGTGAAGCCTTGCCCGCTGGATGAACTGCACATTCGGATTCAAAGGGCGATTGAACGGCGATCCCTACGCCAGCGGGCGAATATTCTCGAGCGTGGTCTGACTCCCCCGGATCTCGGCAGCTCCTTCATCGGCGAGAGCCCGGAATTCCGCCGTCTGCTTAAGTTGATTGATCGGGTGGCCCCCAGCGATTCGACCGTGCTCATAACCGGCGAGACTGGCGCGGGAAAGGAGCGGGTGGCCAAGCTGATTCACGCGCGCAGCTCCCGACGATCGCGGCCGTTCGTGGTAGTCGAGTGCGCCGCCCTGCAGGAAAGCCTGCTCCAGAGCGAATTGTTCGGCCACGAACGCGGCGCATTCACTGGAGCGGACCGCGCCAAGCCCGGATTGTTCGAAGTCGCCAACGGCGGAACGATTTTTCTCGACGAAATCGGGGAGGTAAGCCCCGCGACGCAGACCAAGCTGCTGCGCGTGCTCGACACCTCCACGTTTCGCCATGTCGGCAGTACCCGGGAAATTCATGTCGATGTCCGCATCCTGACCGCGACCAATCGCGACGTGTCCTCGATGGTGCGGCAGGGCTTGTTCCGTGAGGACCTGTTTTACCGCCTCAGCACGATCACAGTGGAGGTGCCGCCTCTACGCGCCCGAGGATCCGACGTGGACCTGCTGGCGCAACATTTTGTGACTGTGCTCAACGAGCGCTTCGGTTCCAGCAAACAGATCAGCGAAGCAGCTCTGCAGATGCTGCGACGGCACAATTGGCCTGGGAACGTACGCGAACTCCTGCATGCGGTTGAAGCAGCCCTGGTACTCAGTGAGGGATCGAACGTTCTGCCTGAGCATCTTCCCGCCTCTTTGCGGAATTCGAAGCCTGCTCCGACGGCCGGTCCTTCACCGCAGGACGCTTCGCTTCCGACGCTTGACGAAGCGGAGCGCACCTACATCCGATTAGCGATCGAAGCCAGCCACGGTCACCGCGGCAATGCGGCCAAGATTCTTGGAATCAGCGAGCGGAATTTGTACCGGAAACTGCGGGAGCATGGGCTGCTGTCCTGATCCAGCCGGTTCTTGCGCTTTTCGGAATCCCGGGGATCTCCCAACCCTCGAGGGCTCTTCGACATGCTCTCCCGCCACAAAATCACAGGCGGGTGTGATTGCAATCACTTCCTGGATCCACAAACCAAGATAGCCTTGGCTCATTCTTTTTTCGAACGCTCGTTCGAATTTGTGGGTGTGGAGACCTCCAATGACGACAGTGCCCGCCCAAAGCGTACTCTCCGTTCCAGCTACGAGCAAGGGCCTCGCCATGGTTGCCAAGGGCCAGTTCGACTGGGCCGAAACGGCTCTGGGCGAACTCTCTCCTGAGGAAGTGATCATCGCGGTAGCCGGCTGCGGGGTTTGCCACACTGACATTGGATTTGCTTACGAGGGCATTCCCACCCGCCATGCGCTGCCGTTGATCCTCGGACATGAAATTGCCGGCCGAGTCGTGCTGGCCGGCGAGCACGCTGGAAATTGGATCGGACGCCGCGTCATTGTGCCTGCAGTAATTCCGTGCGGCGATTGCGATGCCTGCCGCAGCGAGCGTCCGACCATCTGCCGCAAACAGTTCATGCCGGGCAATGATGCCGATGGAGGATTTGCGACTTACGTACGGGTACCGGCACGTGGCCTGTGCCCGGTACCCGAAGAACTTCCCAAGGGAGTGACCTTGGCGATGCTGTCGGTCGTCGCGGACGCAGTCACGACTCCGTATGAGGCAATTTGCCGTTCCGGTCTGAACGCCGACGAGGTCGCGGTGTTTGTCGGAGCCGGCGGGATCGGCGGTTTCGGAGTGCAAATTGCCGCCGCGCTTGGCGCAGCCGTCGTCGCCATCGATGTTGACGCGGACCGGTTGGAGCTTGCCTCGGCGCACGGAGCTGCGCTGGCCCTGAACGCCCGCGAGTGTGCAGATGTGAAGTCGGCGGTGCGGTCTTTCGCCAAGCAAAGCGGACGGCGTGGGATCGGCCTCAAGATCTTCGAAACCAGTGGGACAGCCGCCGGACAGCTGACTGCTTTCAGCCTGCTCGACCCGGGGGCTCACCTGGCCATCGTTGGGTATACCGCTCAGAAAGTAGAAGTGCGCCTGTCCAATTTGATGGCCTTCGATGCCACCGCTCGCGGAAATTGGGGATGTCCTCCCGCTCAGTACCCGAACGCGCTGGCCATGGTGCTGGAAGGGAAAATTCAGATTCAGCCTTTTGTCGAGATGCACCCACTCGAGGATGCCCAGCAAGTTCTCGAGGCGGTCCATCATCACCAACTCCGTAGACGAGCTGTGCTGGTGCCGCAGGAGCGCGGCATACAACAAGGAACAAAACCATGAAAGATCACAATCTGGTCGAGCCACTTTCCCCTAGCGAAATATTGTTGGAGCGCAGGCCCGCACGCGATCGCGACGGCACGAGTGTGGCCGGGTTGCACAACGTATGGATCACTCTGAACAATCCGGGCGAGCTGAACAGCTACACCACGACCTCGATCAAGGAAGTGATTCTCGCATTGCGCGAAGCCAGCAATGATCGTGCCGCGGTTGCGGTAGTGCTCACGGGCGCGGGCACGCAGGCCTTCTGCACCGGCGGCAACACGCGCGAGTACGCCGAGATTTATGCCGGGGCCCCCGGCGAGTACCGGCAATATATGCGCTTGTTCAACGACATGGTCAGCGCCGTCCTCAGTTGCGACAAACCGGTGATCTGCCGCGTGAACGGCATGCGCGTCGGCGGTGGCCAGGAGATCGGAATGGCCTGCGACTTTTCGGTAGCCAGCGACCTTGCGGTGTTTGGCCAGGCGGGACCGAGGCACGGTTCAGCGCCCGATGGCGGTAGCACCGACTTCCTTCCGCTGTTTGTGGGTATAGAGCAGGCCATGCTCAGCGCCACGCTATGCGAGCCGTGGAGTGCACACCGCTTCTACCGTCTGGGAGGGCTCACGCAGATCGTTCCGGCACTCAAGGTGGACGGCAAATATATGTCCAACCCTCAGGTCGTCACCGATCGCGAGCACGACGAATATGGCCGGCTAGTGTTCGGAGATTGGAAGACAGGAGAAGCCCGAGATGCGGGGAAAGCTCTGATGTCCCGAGGCACCATTGATCTTTCCTTGCTGGATGAAGCGGTCGAGGGACTCTGCACGAAGCTCCTGCACACCATGCCTGATTGCCTGACAAAAACTATCGAAAGTGTGAGGAAACACAAGCTGGAACATTGGGACCGCAACCGCGAAACCAACAGGGCCTGGTTGGCGCTGAACATGATGACGGAGGCCAACGCCGGCTTTCGCGCTTTCCACTACGGCACGCGGCAGCAGCGCGAAGTAGACTTCGTCCGGTTGCGCCAGCGTCTGGCGGAAGGTGCGCGCTGGAGCGAAGAGTTGATCGCCGAAATTGCGCCTTGGGCAGTTCGGGAAACGACAAAGGCGGGGCGATGAGCAGCCTGACACTTTCCTTCGAACACGAGGGCCAAGTCGCCCGCGTAGCATTGGCGACACCCAAAGCCAACATCGTCAACCAGGCCATGATAGCGGCTCTGGCTGCGGCCTTCGAGGATCTGCGGAATCGACCTCAGCTCAAGGTGATGATTCTCACGGCGGAAGGCCTGCATTTCAGCTTTGGTGCCAGCGTACAGGAGCACTTGCCTGAGCATGTCAGAAACATGCTGCCACGGTTCAGCGCACTGCTCGGGCAAATGCTGGAACTGCCGGCCGTCACGCTTGCGGCTGTGCGCGGGCAGTGCCTGGGCGGAGGGTTTGAGCTGGCCCTGGCATGCGACTTCATGGTCGCGGAGGACGGCGCCCAGTTCGCGTGTCCCGAAATCAAGCTGGCCGTTTTCCCGCCTGCGGCGGCTGTGCTATTACCACTTCGGATTGGCGCGAGCCGTGCCGCGGAACTCGTCTTGACCGGAGCCGCATGGAGCGCTGCTCAAGCTGCGGCCGCAGGATTGATCGTGCAAACCGCGCCGCAAGGACAGCTGGAAGCGACGGTTGAAACGTGGATCCGTGACCAGTTCCTGGCCCGTTCGCCAGTCGCTCTGCGCTACGGCGTCCGCGCTGCCCGCCTCCCGCTGCGACAGGCGCTGCAGCAGAACCTGCCACAACTTGAGCGCATGTACCTGGACGAACTCATGGCCGAGTCCGACGCCGTCGAAGGCCTCCGCGCGTTTATCGAAAAACGTGAGCCCCATTGGGAGAAAAACCGGGAGAAGAAAGGAGCGCTCGCGTGAACTCTGAGCTCGAGCAACTCCTGAGCCGCGCCCAGACCTTGTATGAGGACGTGGACTACAAGGCAGTCGAGGAATGGAAATCGTCCGCGGCCGGACGCAAAGCCATCGGGTACTTGCCAATCTATGTCCCGCGAGAACTGATTCATGCGGCGGGCATGTTGCCTGTCGGCATCTTCGGCGGAGGCGACCGGCTGGAGATCATCCGCGGCGACGCCTACTTCCAGAGCTACATCTGCCACATTCCCCGCAGCACAATCGAGCTGGCATTGTCGGGACGGCTCGATGCACTGGACGGCATGCTGTTCCCGTCGATCTGTGACGTCATCCGCAACCTGAGCGGCATGTGGACAATTCTTTTTCCTGGACGTTACGTGCGCTATGTCGATCTTCCCCAGAACTACGACGCCCGCGTGGGTGGTGAATTTTGGCGGCGGGAATTGACGGCGATCCGCGAAGACATGGCGCGGTTGGCGGGGCGACCGATCACCGACCAGAATCTCCGCGACAGCCTCCGGATCTACAACCAGAACCGGCGTGCGATCCGCGAACTCTACCAGGCACGCAGCGAGTCCCCGTGGCTCTATCCCATTTCGCAGGTCTATGCAGTACTGCGAGCAGGCAGTGTGCTGCCGCCGGAGGAGCACACCACGATGGTGCGCCGCTACCTCGAGGTGGCCGCGCAGGGATCGAGCCTTCCTGAGGATCGCAGCCGAGTCATATTGACGGGCATGTTCTGTGAACAGCCTCCGCTGGCATTGCTCGTCACCCTGGAACGCGCGGGTTGCTGGATCGTGAACGACGACCTGCTGCTGGGCTTGCGCTGGTTCACGGGCGATGTACCCGAGGAGGGTGATGCGATCGAAAACCTGGCGCAGGCTTACCTGACGCAAAGCGTGGCGACGGCCTCCTGCTACGCACCGGATGGGCACCGCGGCCAGTGGCTGGTCGATGCCGTGCGGCAGAATCACGCGGATGGCGTCATCTTTTGCGCTCCGAGCTTTTGCGATCCCGCATTGCTGGAGCAGCCTATGCTGGTTGCCGCCCTGGAGCGCGAACACATTCCCCACACGCAGTTCAAGTACTCCGAGGATACGGGACAATTTGCCGTCATCCGGGAACAGGCCGGCACCTTCTCGGATTCCATCCGGCTGTGGAGCGAAGCATGACCAGAGACAGTGTGCAGGGATCGACCGCGCAGAAAGAGCGGAGCATGCTCCTGCAGAAGCAACTCATCGGGGACTACTACGAGTCTCTGGGACGGGCGCATGAAGAGGGAAAGCGAGTCGTCTCCACGTTTGTTCCCGGGAATTTGACCGAACTGCTGCGGTCCTTCGATCTGCTTCCGATCCTGCCGGAGATCAATGCTCTTCAGTCCGGGATGCGCAAGCTTTCCGCCAACTACATTGCGGAAGCCGAGAAGCACGGGCACAGCGAGGATGTCTGCACCTATGTGAAATGCGACATCGGCATGTTGAAGTCGGGCAACGTGGGTCCCACCGGCGTGAAACTTCCTAATCCCGATCTGCTTCTGCTCTCCTACACGGGATGCTTCACGTTTCTCAAGTGGTTCGAACTTCTGCGCGAGGAATATCAGTGTCCGGTGGCCATGCTGCACGTGCCGTACCTGGCCAACGGACGCATTGAGCCGCACCATGTCGACTACGTAGTGCAGCAGTTGCGCTCTGAAGTGATCCCGAAACTGGAGCAGATCAGCGGCCGCCGCTACGACGAGGCGCGACTTTCTGAGATGCTGGCTCTTTCTGCAAAAGCAGAAGACGACTTCGTCTGGGTGCTGGAGAGCGCGAAGAACGAGCCCTCGCCGATTGATGCGTACTTCGGCGGCGTGTACTACATCGGCCCGATTTTCACCGCCTTCCGAGGCACAAGCGATGGAGTTGAGTATTACCGTGTCCTGCGCGCAGAAATTGCGGAACGGATCAGGCTGGGACTTGGTCCTGTGACTCCCGAGGGCACGATGGAGCGCCAGCGCTATCGCCTGGTAGTGGAAGGCCCGCCCAACTGGACGAGCTTCCGCGAGTTCTGGAAGATGTTCTACGACGAAGGCGCTGTCGTAGTTGCCAGCAGCTATACCAAAGTGGGTGGACTCTATGATCGCGGTTTCCGCCACGACCCCAATCGCCCGCTCGAAAGCCTGGCGGAATACTGTCTGGGTTGCTACACCAACCTCGGACTGCCAGCGCGCGTCGATCTGCTGGAGCGCTACATCCGCGAATATCGGGCTGATGGTTTCATGATCAACAGCGTCAAGAGTTGCAACTCGTTCAGTGTCGGCCAGTTGCTGATGCTGCGGCAGCTCGAGCAGCGGACGGGTGTGCCCGGCGGATTCATCGAGAGCGATCTCGTGGATCCGCGATATTTTTCGCCGGCAAACATCAAGAACCGCGTCGAGAGCTACCTGCAGATGCTGGCACAAAAACGAGTGGCTGGGGTGACGGCATGAGCGTGGAGATCCTGCTCGGCATTGACCTAGGCTCGACCACGACCAAGGCCATTGCGCTTGATCGAACGGGCCGGATCCTGGGCCGCGGCATCACCAACACCCGCAGCAACTATGAAGTCGCTTCCCAGATCGTTCGCGAGGAAGCGCTGGTGCAATCAAGATTTGAACTGGTCCGGCATGCCATGGCAGCCGATCCAGAACTCTTAGGAATTGAAAACAGATTTATTGGATCGCTGGTGCGGAATTTCCGCCAGCAGCAACATCTGGAACAGTTGGAGTTTCTGGAGTTGACGCTGCACCATTGTGCCGATGCGCCCCGCTACGCGCCCACCCGGGCGAACGTAAAGGAAATGCTCAATCGCATCTGCGACGCGATGCGGTCGCGCGTTCCCGGCCATTTCAGCGAATTGGCCGTGCGCAAGAGTGATTTCTTCCGCGACCTGGCCGCAGCCGACTACATGCAGTTCGCGGAACAGTTCAGCGAGTCGAAGCACGCTTCCTTCAACGTCCTGTGTGGTCTGTTCGACGCCGCCATCCTGGAAGTCGAAAATGCGGCAACCGGCGGGGCCTTTGAACGGCACTCCGGGCCAGCACTGGAGCAGACGCTGGCCACTGCTCCACTGGACATCCGCCAACGGGAAGCAAGACTGCGCTTTGCTGTTGAGTCGGTGAGATCGCTCGAGTTCCAGGTGCTTGGAATGGTCGGTACGGGCTATGGCCGGCAACGGCTTCCGTTCCCGAAAGAACAGATTCGCAGCGAGATCCTCTGCCATGGCCTGGGCGCCCATGCCATGTTCGCCGGGACGCGCACGGTACTCGACATTGGCGGCCAGGACACCAAGGCGATTCAGGTTGATGGCACCGGCATCGTCACCAGTTTCCAGATGAATGACCGCTGTGCGGCGGGATGTGGCCGCTACTTGGGCTATATCGCCGACGAAATGAACCTCGGGTTGCATGAACTCGGCAGGCTGGCACAGGAGAGCACTTGCAGCGTAAAGATCAACAGCACCTGCACGGTCTTCGCCGGAGCCGAACTGCGGGATCGCTTGTCTCTGGGCCAGAAGCGGGCGGACATCCTGGCGGGTCTGCACCGGGCGATCATGTTGCGGGCGATGTCACTACTGGCGCGTTCCGGGGGAATTTCCGATGAATTCACGTTTACCGGGGGAGTGGCCCGTAACCCCGCTGCGGTTTCCGCGCTGCAAGGTCTAGTCCACCAAAATTACGGCGCACGAACTCTAAATATCTCTCCGGAGTCGATCTACACCGGGGCGTTAGGGGCGGCGCTATTTGCGCAGCGTGCGGCCAACGAAAGGAATGCCGCATGAAGGCCGGAGAGGGCATCTTCGCCGCGGGCATCGACGTGGGCTCGAGTGCAGTCAAGTTCGCGCTGGTGCGGACTTTTGAAGACGGGGCTGTGAGCGTGCTGGCTCTGCACAACGAGCGCATCCGCCGACGCGAGCTGCGGAAGGTGATTCGGGAAGGCTATGAGGTGTCTCTGGAAGCCGCTGGAGTGCGGCAGAACGAGATCGCTTATACCGCGAGCACGGGGGAAGGCGAGTTGGTGGATTTTCGCCGGGGTCATTTCTACGGAATGACGACGCACGCACGAGGAGCAGTATTCCTGATGCCCGGCATAGGCGCCGTGATCGACATCGGGGCCCTGCACGCACGGGCCATGCGAGTGGACGAGCGCAGCCGCGTAATGGCGTACCGCATGACCAGCCAGTGTGCGTCCGGATCAGGACAGTTTCTCGAAAACGTCGCGCGCTACCTTGGCATCATGCTGGAGGACGTTGGACCTTTGTCGTGCGAAGCCAAGAATCCGGAATCGGTCAGCAGCATCTGCGCGGTGCTGGCGGAGACCGACGTGATCAACATGGTGAGCCGTGGCATCTCGCGCAGCGACATCCTGAAAGGAATTCACCTATCGATGGCAGGGCGTTATACGAAGCTTCTGCGCTCGATCGATGCATGCGGCGACGTGGCGATCACCGGCGGACTAGCCGCTGATATTGGGCTATGCCGTGCCTTGGAAGAGAAGATCGCCGAAGAAAAGCTGGCCATGCGCGTGCGTACTCACCCAAACTCGATCTACGCTGGAGCGATCGGGGCCGCACTTTGGGGTGCGTACCGCCATCGTGTACTGGCGCGGCGCACCGAGGTGGTGGCATGAAGAGCAGTCTCGAAAACAAGATTGCCGTGGTGACCGGTGGATCCGGCGCTATCGGGTCTGCCATCATCGCTGGCTTGGAACAGCAAGGAGCGTGCGCGGTATCGCTGGATATGACACGTCCGGCGGCTGCGCCCTTTCAGGCTTGTGATGTGCGGGACGATGGTTCAGTGGCTGCCGCGATCGCAAAGGTGCAGGATACTTACGGGCGCCTTGATCTGGTAGTACACGCGGCGGGAGTCTCCCGCGAAGCGGTTGTGTGGAAGCTGGCTGTGGAGGACTGGGATTTTGTGCAAAGCGTGAACTTGCGGGGGGCTTTCCTTCTGCTACGCCACGCCATCCCTGTGATGCGGGCCGGCGAAGGGGGACGGATCGTGCTCATTGGCTCCATCAATGGTTCGCGCGGAAAGTTCGGCACATCCGCGTATTCGGCAAGCAAGGCTGGTTTGATCGCTCTGGCCAGGACAGTGGCGCGCGAGGGTGCCCGCCTGAAGATACTCATCAACGTCGTCGAGCCGGGATGGGTGCGTACACCGCTCACCGAAAGCCTGCCGCAGGCGGTCCGCGACGCTGCCTTAGCGGAAAGTCTGGTAGGAAGATACGTCGAGCCTGCGGACGTGGCTGCCGCGGTCTCGTTTCTTTGTGGACCCGGGGCGCAGCAGATCACCGGGCAAATCCTTCGCGTCGATGGCGGACAGTCACTCGGCAGTGTTTGAGAGAGGAGCTATATGGCTACCAAACCTTTGGAAGAACCGGGAGTCCTGGGGACGGACAATACCCTGGTACGACTTATGAACGAGCATGACCTGGAAGCAGTCGTCGCGATTGATGCAGTGGCCAGCGGGCGGCGGCGTCCGCGCTACTTCGAACTGATGTTGGAACGGGCGGTGAAACAAGCGGCGCTGCAAGTCTCGCTGGCTGCGGAAGTGGATGGGCACGTCGTCGGATTCGTCATCGCCTCGCTTTACTACGGGGAGTACGGAGTGAGTGAGCCCACCGCCTCGCTCGATGCGATTGGCGTGCATAAGGCCAACCGCGGCCAACACATCGGCAAAGCGCTGCTGCGGCAGCTGCGGCTGAATCTATCCGCACTTCGAGTCACGACACTGCGCACCGAAGTGTCATGGGATGATTTTGATCTTCTTGCTTTCTTCAAGAAAGAAGGATTCGCCCCGGCGCAGCGTCTTTGCCTGGATTGTGCGCTTGACCCCACGCGTTTTGAGTGACGCGTACCTAAGGAGGATCGTATGTCAGAAGCGACTCAGGCCTCTGTCCGTTGTCCCCGCTGCGGTAAGCTGAGCGCCACCGCGGACAAGTTCTGCGCCGAGTGCGGACGGTTTCTCCGCGACGCCTCGATTGACCAGCGGCTTCTTTTGGCCGCGGTGCATGAACGCGAGGGACGGGGGCGGGAGGCAAGGCAGGAGCTTCAGCACTTGCTTGATGCCGAACCCGACAACGTCCTAGGCAATCACCAACTCGGAAACCTTTTGTTCCACGAAGGCCTGCTGGACCAGGCCATCGAACACTATCGCCGGGCGGTGACAGCCTCGTCGACATTTGTTTTGGCCCACTATGATCTCGGGGTCGCTTACTACCATAGGGGCAACATGCCGGAGGCGGCGGTCGCCTTCCGCCACTGTCTCGACATTAATCCTAACTACAACGCCGCTCACTACCGGCTTGCCCTAGCGCTGTTTCACCAGGGACAGCTTGCCGAGGCCCACGAGCACTTCGAGCTTTCGGCGACCCTGACGCCGGAATACGTAATGGCCCACTATCACCTGGGCGTGATTCACGAGCGCGAAGGCGAGAGCGAGATCGCTCGGCGGGAATTCGAACGGAGCCTGGAAGAGGGGGTTCACGAACTGAGCAGTCTGTTTCACCTTTCCTTGATCCGTCGTGCGCAGGGCGACAAGGCAGGAGCAGACGAGCTCTTGAGACGGGCGGGTGAGTTTGGCAAGTTGCATCCGACGGCATCCGAAATCCACAGATAAACGAGAGAGCGGCATGGCAATCACGGTGGGAAACGGCCTCATCTTCGACTGGGCAGGCGTGGGCCCGCGGACTACCGCTTGGCCAGCGCACGTCATGCTCGACGATGAGACCCTGCGGGACGGTCTTCAGAGCCCCTCCGTTACCGATCCGCCAGTGGAGGCAAAAATCGAGATTCTCCATCTCATGGAGAATCTCGGAATTGAAACTTTAGATGTCGGCCTGCCCGGAGCGGGCACACGCCAGCGCGAAGCGGTACTCGCGCTCTGCCGCGAGATCTCCGACGGGCGGATGCGCATCCGCCCTAACTGTGCTGCCCGTACCATGATGGTGGACATTCGTCCCATCGCCGAGGCATCGCAACTGACGGGCGTGCCGATTGAGGCTTGTTTATTTATCGGCAGCAGTCCGATCCGGCAGTACGCGGAAGAGTGGACCCTTGATCAAATCCGGCGCCACACCCGGGAAGCGATCCGCTTCGCCGTGACGGAAGGCCTCGACGTGATGTATGTGACTGAGGACACCGTACGATCTTCGCCAGTACACCTGGGTATCTTGTTTGCCGAAGCGATCGAGGCTGGAGCCAAGCGCCTGTGTCTCTGCGACACCTGCGGCGCTGCGACTCCAGAGGCGGTCTGGAACCTGGTGTCCTGGGTGAAGCAGTTCTTGGCCGAGACTGGGGTGAACCTCGGCATCGACTGGCACGGTCACCGCGATCGCGGCCTCGATTTGGCGAACACGCTGGCCGCCATTGAGGCGGGGGCATCACGCGTGCACGGCACCGCACTGGGAATCGGCGAGCGCGTGGGAAATACGCCGATGGAACAGTTGTTGGTAAATCTCAACCTGCTCGGCATGAGGCACGATGACCTTAGCTCTCTGCAGGGGTATGGGGACACCGTTTCGGCCGCGACCTCCGTTCCGGTTCCAGCCAATACTCCGGTGATCGGACGCGATGCCTTCCGCACTGCCACTGGAGTCCATGCGGCGGCCATCATCAAAGCTCAGAAGAAAGGCGATCGCTGGCTGACCGATTACGTCTATTCCGGAGTCCCGGCCAGCCTGATCGGACGGAGTCAGGAGATTGAGATCGGGCCCATGTCGGGCAGTTCGAACGTTAGCTTTTATCTATCACAGCGGGGAATCGCGGCGAGCCATGGACTCACGCAGGCCATCCTGCTGGCCGCCAAGGAATCCAACCGCATTCTGCAAGAATCCGAAATCCTGGCCATAGTGCGACGCTTTGAAAATGTAACTTCGTAGCCTTCGGTCGTGCAACGCTGGCAGACCGAGGATCCGTCCCGGGCCTTATCTTTCCTTCTTAGAATTAAGATGGGTCACGCAGCGATGCTGGGAACGGGAATGGTGATTTTAGGACGGACAGGTTTTGTGAGAGGTTCTTAGGAAGCAAACCTCCCTATCATTAACGCTCCACAGAAAAGGAAAGTGATAATCGTCAGCCACGACTATCCGGTCGTTCGGTCACTCGCGAGCCATTGCGTACAGGCGGGAACATTTCATTCGACCAGTTCTAGTCGGCCGCACCTGCGTAAGGGACGTGGCGGCCACCGTAGCGACGCACTCGCAGGTTGGCCTGCTCGGCGTGAGCCAGAAAGCCTTCGAGCACGCACAAACGTGAGCAGTACTCGCCAAGCATGGCTGAGGCTTCGTCGGTGAGAACTTTCTGGTAGGTGCAAGTCTTGATGAACTTGCCGACCCAAAGGCCGCCCGTGTAGCGCGCCGCTTTGCCGGTAGGCAGCGTGTGGTTCGTGCCAATCACCTTATCGCCATACGCGACGTTCGTCCGCGGGCCTAGAAACAACGCTCCGTAGTTCTTCATGTTCCTGAAGAAGTAGTCGGGATCGCGGGTCATGACCTGAACGTGCTCCGAGGCGATGCGATCCGCCTCGCGCACCATCTCCGCATCGGAGTCACATACGATCACCTCGCCGTAGTCGCGCCAGGAAATGGAAGCTAACTCGGCCGTCGGCAAGATGGACAGCAGGCGCTCGATCTCGGCCATGGTTTCGCGGGCGAGTTTTTCGGACGTGGTAAGAAGGATAGCCGGCGTATTGAATCCATGTTCGGCCTGCCCCAGGAGATCGGTTGCGCAGAGCTCGCCGTCGATGGTTTCATCTGCAATGACGAGGGTTTCAGTCGGGCCAGCAATCAAATCAATCCCGACACGACCGAAGAGCTGGCGCTTGGCCTCGGCCACGAAGGCATCCCCGGGTCCCACGATCATGGAAACGGGAGCGATATTCTTGGTGCCCAGTGCCAGGGCGGCGATCGCCTGAACGCCGCCCATGCAGTAGATTTCATCCGCGCCGCCGAGGTGCATGGCAGCCACGACGGCCGGGCTGGGTTTGCCATGATAAGGCGGCGAGGACGCGATCACGCGGGTCACGCCCGCGACTTTCGCCGTCACCACGCTCATGTGGGCCGAGGCCACCAGCGGATATTTTCCGCCTGGAACATAGCAGCCCACCGAATCAACCGGCATGTTCTTGTGCCCGAGAATGACTCCCGGAAGAGTCTCGACTTCGAGGTCCCGCAACGCCGAACGCTGCGCTTGGGCGAAGTTGCGTACCTGGGCTTGAGCGAACTGGATGTCATCGAGATTTTGCCGGGAAAGCTGGGCGAGGCAGCCCTCGATATCCTGCTCCGAAAGCCGGAACGCAGGGGGGTTCCATTTGTCGAACTTTTCTGAGATTTCGCGCAAAGCGGTCTCGCCGCGACTTTCGATGTCTTCAACAATGCCGGTGACGATGTCGCGAACTTTCTTCGCCTCGGCGGTGGTCTGCTCCGCTGCACGGCCGGTTTTCAGATGGCGTGCCATTCGGACCTCCTCTCGAACGAATTGCGTGCGACAGCGCAGCCCAGCCCAGCTCAGGGAAAACCCGAGCCAGCCGTGTGCCTAGCCGACTGCCGAGACGGGTTCCCTGAGTTCGACCTCGGCGGTCGAACACTGATGTTGTTCCGCGGCATAGCCCGCCTTGTAATCCGCTTTGACCGCGTCCGATGCGGTCGGCAGCACGGGGAAGTCCCACCAGCCGACAACTTCCGAGGCGGCCACGGAAGCATCCCGGGTGATGGGCACTTCGACCAGAGCAGGAGCGTTGGAGTCGAGCGCGCGCTTGATAGTGGATCCAATCGCGTCCGCCGCCTGCACCTTGGCGGCAACATCGAAGCCAAACGATTTTGCCAATGCGACGAAGTCCACCGAGTACGGCCGGCCGTCGCCGCTGTGCTGGTTAAACTCGGAGCCGATCTGCCGCCCCATGAGATAGTTCTGCCCGTCGCGAATCGAGATATAGCCCGAATTGTTGAGCACCAGGAAAACGACCGGGATGTTGTACATCACGCAGATGGCGAGTTCCTGCACCGACATCATGAAGTCGCCGTCGCCGATGATGCACACGACCGGCGCTTCCGGCTTGGCCAGCTTGGCGCCAATCGCGGCAGGAAGGGCAAAGCCCATCGACGAAAATGAACCGGAAGTGATGTGGGTTCGCGGTTCGTAAACCGGGAAGGCTTGCTTGGTGGTGCTCTGCGGGTGACCCGAGCCTACGGTCACGATCCCATGCCGCGGCAGCACCTTGCGCAACTCTCGCAGCGTGCGCAGCATGGTGGTTGGAATACCATTGTAGGAGCGTCGTCGCTCCAGCTGCTTTTCCCACTCCTGCTTCAATCCTTCGAGATCGCTCAGATAAGAAGTCCTGGCTGCGCGCGCTTTACGGGCCTGCTCGTCCGAGATCCCGGCCAGCATGTCGGCAAGCGCCAACTTGCAGTCGGCCACGATGCCGACCTCTGCGGGATAGTTTTTTCCGATCTCACGCGGATCAATGTCAACCTGAATTAGTTTGGTATCCGGAATCGAGAAGGTGACACCCTTGCGGTAAGACGACGCCGACCAATCGGTGAAGCGGCAGCCGAGGGAAAGGAGGACATCGGCGTTTGCCGCCGTGTGATTGCCGGGCAGCGATCCTGGCCACCCCGCGGTCCCGGCGCACATCGAATTGTCCTCTGCGATCGCACCTTTGCCGTTCCAGGTAAAGACCACCGGGATGCCGAGTTTCTCGACCAGCGAAGTCAGCTCGGGTGTGGCATTGGCACTGATGGCCCCGCCGCCTACGACCACGCAAGGTCGCTTGGCTGTAAGCAGGAGCTTGATCGCAGCTTCGATGGTTTGGGCATCCGCCCGCGGTTTCCCGACCGGCAGGCGCTGGTCGAGTTCGGCAACGTCAATGTCTGTCGTCTCTACCTGGACATCCAGCGGCAGTTCCATATGTACGGGGCCGGGACGGCCCGTCAACATCGCATTCCATGCGCGATGCATCACGAAGGGAACCTGATCAGCGTGGATCACGTCGAAGGTGCGCTTGGTAACGGCCGCGGCTATGTGTGGAAAGTCGGGCGAGGCGACGCGGTCAAGCTCCTGCATGACGCCGTGTCCACGCATGTGCGTGGCGGCGCTGCCGGTGATGAGCAGAAGCGCGGTCGAATCGCAGTGGGCGGTTGCGAGTCCAATGACCGTGTTGGTCGCGCCGGGCCCGAGCGATGTGCAAGCCGCGATCGGCTGGCCCGTGACTCGATAGTGCGCATCGGCGATGTGCACCGCATTCTGTTCGTGCATTACCTGGATGAAGGGCAGCTTGGAGACGGGATCGTTGAAGGCGTCGATCATGCTCCAATTGCCGTGACCCGGCAGTCCGGTAACATAAGGCACTCCGTATGCCTTGAGAGCCTTTCCGATGAGTTGCCCCACGGTGAGTCGCATAGCCACCTCGTTCCAACTTTCTTTTCTGCGCGGCTATTCTACTCTTGGCCCCATGGGGACGCGAACGAACGGGCTGGGTCAGGGCAGCGCACTGGAAAGGCTGCGACCCTGCCGGGTTGTATAATCCAGCCGACCTGTAGGAGCGAACTGAACATGAATCGGCGCACGTTTCTCTTGCAGTCCGGCGAGTTGCTCGCGGTTGCAGGTCTGGCTCCCAGCATGTTCGGTGAGAATCCCATGCCCGAATTGAATCAGCATCGTCCTCTCTCTTTTTCCAATGGCTGGATCGAAAGCACGCTGGTGACGGCAGTCCGTGACATGCCGGTTGAGGATGCGATCGTCGTAAATCTCTCCACCGCCGCTTTGCATTACCGGGCTGGAGGAGATCACGGAATCATTCTGCCCTGGAAATCAACGATCCTGCGGAATTGCACCATTGAGAGTGCGGAGTCGGCTGCGCTGCTTCATGTTCGTCAGCGCACGAATCTTGGAGGTGTTGCTCTGGGTTGGGAGTGGTACGGCCATCGCAATACGCAGTTTCCTCGTGGCATTCCCCTCTATATCTCACCCCAGGACGACATCGGAGATATAGAACTGGATCCGCTGGCTGCATTCGGTCATATGCCTTTAACATCGCCTTCGAAGCGACGATATCGGCTCAAGCTGAATCTCTGGTATACGCCAGAGGAAACGGACTGCGGAATTCACACCGGCCACCAGTTTCTGGAAGTACATACGCAAATCCTGGGCACCGGTCACATGCAGAAGTTTCGGGAGAAAAATACGGACACGCTTTATGAAGACGTGTTAATGCCCGTCGGATTCACTCATGACCCGTTCTTCTCTGTTGCCGACGACCGCACTTTCAGTTATCCATGGCACCGTTATTACGCGGACACGGACTGCATCTGGATGGCGATCGAACTGCATCCGTTGTAACTCCGTCCGTAATGCGCAGCCCCCGGTCATCCCGGTATGTGGGCAAGCCCCTCTGCACGCTGACTCCGTTGGCGAAAATGACAATGCAAACCCGATTCATTCCTTCACGAGGGTGCGGCCATTTTTGACGCTGGGGCGTGGTTCGCCGGCGTGGTGACATCACTCAAGGACTTGATGAAGGTCAGCTTTTCCGTACAGAGATTACGGACGCAGTGTAACGATCTGCGCGTAGTAATGACAGGCTGTATTCGATGGCGACGCTTTGAAGGTCATAGGCAGTCTCGCGGATGACAAGAAGAGCGCTGCCCGCGAAAGTTTGCAGCACTTCGGCTTCTTCTACGCCAGCAATCATGGCTCCGATGATTTCCTCAGCCCATTGCAGCTTGCGCTTGTAAATGCGCTCGAAAATTGCGTACAGGGACTGGTTCTCCAAATCTTGCTTGTCGATGCCGACGAAGATTCTCGCCGGCAGAAAGCTTGTGACCACTGCCACCGGTTCGCCGTTGATGGAGCGCAAGCGACGAGCCCGGTATACTCTTTCGCCAGGACTGAGTTTCAGCGCTTGCGCGGTTTCCAGGTCAGGATCTTCCAAACTCATGCTCAGCAAACGGGCGGAGGGAACGAGACCACGGCGGCGCATTTCTTCGCTAAAGCCGCGAAGCTGTTGAAAATTCCAAGGCACGCGTCCGGAACCGACTACGGGGCGCCTTCCTTTGGCGATGATTAGCAATCCCTCCGAACGCAATTTCTGAAACGCCTGGCGCACCGGCATTTTGCTTATGCCGAGAGCCTCTGCCATCTCACCTTCCGAGGCAAAGGTCTGGCCCTCGCTGAGTTTGTTCTTCTTGATGAGATCGCGTACCTGATCAACGATCTGCATGTAGTAGGGGACGTAGCTGCCGCTATCGAGAGCAAGGCCGAGTTTTGCGACGCTGACTGCCTGTATTCCTGAAGCGATGAAGACCATAATTTCCTCACATGTATGCGTAGTATACAACGTATATATGTTGATAGCACAAGTTTTCCTGACCCTCATTTATGAGTTGACAGATATCGAGATAATATATTTGTTTACTTATTCTTAACATCGCAGCATTGAGTCCGGCTAGAAATGCTTCGTCCCATTTTACTTGACACCATATATGCATATGAGCTTTATATGCGGCGAATGAGCGGAGGCCCACTGTCATGATCTCCAGGTCAGACTGCCGTAATAGCATAAACCCTGTCCTTTGCCGGATCGTCTGTTTGCTCGCGTTCTTTGTTATGGTCAGCACTTCGGTTGATCTGCGCGCCCAAGTCGAAACCGGAAAGATCGTGGGCTCTGTCAAAGACCCTTCGGGGGCCGTGGTAGCGGATGCGGTAGTCACGGTGACCGAGACCCAGACGAATGTCGAGAAGAAGAGCACGACGAACAGCAATGGCGAGTACGTTGTGACTGAGTTGAAGTCCGGCAATTACATCGTATCGGTGGAGCACCCCGGGTTTAAGAAAGCAAAGCAGACCGAGTTCAAGCTTGACGTCAACCAGGTAGTGCGCGTCGATTTCACCCTGGTTGTCGGCACAGTAACTGAAGAGATGGTGGTCACCGCGGCGGAACCGTTGGTGGAATCCGAAACCTCTTCGATCGGACAGGTAATCGAGCGGGCGCGGGTCAACGATCTACCGCTGGATGGACGCGACTTCGTGCAACTGGCGTATTTGTCCCCCGGCGTCAACCAGGGCCCGACTGCCGGCTACACCGTGCAACAGGGCGGGATTCCTGAGGATCAGCGCGGAAATGCGGCCATCCAGGTGAACGGTCTAACGGCCACCAACAACAATTTTCTGCTCAATGGATTTGACAACAATGAGCAGCAGATTGGGATCGAGGTGATCCAGCCGTCGATTGACGCCATTCAGGAATTCAAAGTACAAACCAACAACTTCGGTGCTGACATCGGCAGAGGCGGAGCCGTGGTGAACGTAGTTCTGAAATCCGGAGGGAACCAGTTTCACGGCAGCGTTTTTGAGTTTCTGCGCAACTCCGCATTTGACGCGAAGAATTATTTCGACAGTCCAAACCAGCCGATTGCCCCCTTCAAGCAGAATCAATTCGGAGGGACGATTGGGGGGCCGATCCGAAAAGACAAGACTTTCTTCTTCGTTGACTATCAGGGGACGCGCATTCGGCAGGCGCAGACGTTCATCTCTATCGTGCCCTCACCTTCGGAGGTGGGTGGTAATTTCAGCGACCTTTTGACCGGCGACCCGACGACATATTTCCACCCATGCCCCGATGGCTCCGGTCCCGCATTCGATCCCGGAACCATCTTCGACCCGTTTTCAAGTTATTCGTACACCTGCGGTGACGGAACGCCGATTACGCTGAGAAACCCGATTCCGGGGAACGTCATTCCGTCTTGTGCTTCCGCGACCGACGCGGCTTGTCTCGATCCAGCTGCCCTGAAACTCGTGACTCTGTTCCCGACCCCAAACCTCTCCAATTCCGCCGGTAACTACTTATCGAATCCGGTGAGCCAAAACAACCAGGATTCATTTGATGTTCGTGGGGACCACCAACTCACCAGCAAGAACAGTCTCTCCCTAACCTTCAGTTTCAATAATGTCGACGCCTTTGCGCCGGACCCGTTTCCCGGGTACGCCGGTGGAGGAAACTTTACTGGGCACATCACAAATCTGGCCAGGTCTGCCGGCATCAGCGATGTGCACACCTTTGCGGCGAACAAGATTAACGAATTCAAGATCGGCTATTCCCGCTACGTGGTGAAGGCGGTACAGAATTTTGCGGGGCAAGACCTGGCGTCGCAATTCGGTATTCCGAATATCTTCGATCCGAACAACCCAACTGCCACGGGAGGTTTGCCTTACATCCAGTTCTCGAACCTTAGCCCACTCGGAACCACTGACTGGTTTCCGGAGTTCTTAAACGAAAACAACTATCAATATATGGACGCATTCACGTACGTTCGCGGCCGCCACTCATTCAAGTTTGGCGCGGACGTGCGACGCCGCCTACACGGATTTTTCCAGACGCAAAATGCGCGCGGCGACATGACTTTCAACGAATTGTTCACTTCTGACCTGACCACGGATACTGGCGGGAGCGCCCTGGCAACCTTCCTGCTCGGCTTTCCGGTCTCAGCCTACCGCGACGGCCAAAAGGGATCCTTTGGCATGCGCTGGACCGAGTTCAGCGCGTACGCAATGGACGATTTTCGCCTGAACGACAAACTCACATTGAACCTGGGGGTACGCTACGACCTGTTCACGCCGCCCATCGAGCAGTACAATCGGCTCGCCAATTTCGATTTTGCGACAGGACTATTTGTTTCGCCGCAGCAGCCAGGGGTGAGCCGCTCGGGCAATGTGAAAACCGATCACAACAACTTTGCCCCGCGGATTGGCTTTGCGTGGACTCCGTGGAACGAGAAAACCGTGATACGTGGAGGTTTCGGCATTTTCTACGATGTTCAGGCGGATCAGAACGACGCCGAACTTCCCTATAATCCCACTGGACTGATCTTCAGTCAGAACTACAATCCCGCGGCGAACGCAACGCCGACCTTGCGGATATCTACGGGCTATCCCACTCCCGTCTATTCAACCGTTTCGGATCCGGCGGGCCGAGCCAGCGCTTCGTTATTCAACAATCGCACAACCTATATTGAAGAATGGAATTTGAACATCGAGCGAGCTCTCAGCCAGAGCATGGCTTTGCAAGTTGCTTATGTTGGAACGCGAGGTGTGAAGCTGGCATTCCTCAGTAATCGCAACCAGCCAACACAGCCGCTGGACGCGAATTTCGAATCCTGCCCCACATCCACCGACCCATCCTGTTTGACCGGAGCACCTACGAACTTCGGCCGGCTCTACTTCAACTCGGTGCCTAATATCGGAGAAATCCGCACTCTCGACAATGGGGCCTGGTCCGTCTCGCACGGTTTGCAGGTCAAGTTGGAGAAGAGATTCTCCGGCAACTGGAGCATGCTGAACTCTTACACCTGGCAGCACAGCATTGGTCAGACCGAGGAAGACGAATACCTAGAACCGCAGAATACCTACAACCTGGCAGCCGAGCGCGGAAACAACGCTCCCGATTACCGTCATCAATTGTCTTCTGCCTGGTCTTATCTGTTGCCGATTGGCCCAAAGCAGAAATACTGGAGCGGAACCGGCCCCATGCATTGGTTGAGCGAAGGCTGGCAGTTGAACGGAATTATCGCGATGCATTCTGGCGAAGCTTTCACCCCCTTGCTTTCCCAGGATTACACAAACACGGATTCGGGAGCACCCAGGCCCGATTTGGTCGGTGAGCCTTATAACTTCTCGAATGCGATCAGTGAAGGATGTCCCGCAGACAAGCAGACGATTCAGTGCTGGTATAACCCAGCGGCGTTCGCCCTCCCCGCACTGGCTCCCGGACAATCGTTTGCCCGTGAATACGGAAACGCCCGGCGCGGCTCACTGCGCGGGCCGGCAATCTACAACGTGGACGCTTCCTTGTTCAAAAACCTTAACCTGACCGAGTACGTGAAAATGCAATTCCGGGTGGAGGCTTTCAATCTCTTCAACACTCCGGAATTTGCCTTACCCTACGCCGCCGTGGACCAAGCCGGTTCGCCCGGAACGCCCAGCCTCTCCGGCTCCATCACCAGCACAGGGCACGCGTCACGGGAGTTGCAGTTGGCACTGAAACTGTCTTTCTAGTCACCCGCGCCATAATGTCCACGGGATCGGGGGAGGAATGTGACGAGGACGAAGATTATGCGAATCAAAGCTGCTCAGTGCGTCCGAGCTCTGCCAGTGCTGTTTTGCCTGCTTTGTGTATGCCTTTCGGCTGGCGCTGCCCAGCAGCCAGCACATACGAATGCTGAAGAATCGCGGTTGCCCGCGGTCAAACTGGAGGGAAATTATTTTTCCCAGGCCGGCCATCGATTCATTCCTGTGGGGGCAAACTGGGTTCCGGCAAAAACGGCTATGCAATGGCCGATTCAATGGGACCCGAAGGCAATTGAAGCGGATTTTGCACGGATGCACGAATTAGGTTTTAACACCATCCGTCTGGATTTCGTGTGGGCCTGGATCGAGCCGCGTCCCGGCGATTACAACCCGGAGGCGTTCCGCGCCATCGACTTCCTCATTTCGCTGGCGCACCGCTATCACATCTACCTGCATCCAGAACTGCTGATCGGCGGCGAGGTCGGCGAGGCCTATTGGGATGTACCGTATCGGCAGGGGCGTCAGCCGCATTCCGATCCCGACATGCTCCGCATCGAGACCGATCACGTGGCGGAGTTGGCTCGCCGCTACGCCAATGAACCGGCCATTCTCGGATGGGACCTGACCGACGAACCTCCATTCTGGATCGCGCCTGAAACCACCGACGCGATGGCGATCAACTGGACTCGTCTGCTCTCCTGGTCGATGCGTCGCTATGACCACCTTCATCCCATCGTCGTCGGCACTAGCATGGAAGACGTCGGGCGCGGTCCGTTTCGGCCTGACACTATTAAGGAGGAGGTAGATTTCTTCAGCGTCCATCCTTATTCGATCTACTCGCCTAAACTGTTTCCCGATGCCATGCTCTCCGAGCGCGGCACGTATGGGTCCGCGTTCGAGACCGCGCTCTCCGGCAGCGCCGGGCACCCCGTCATGGTTCAGGAGATCGGTGCGTCCTCGGCGCAGTACGACCCGGAAGAAATTGCAAAATTTCTGCGGGCCAGTCTTTACTCCGGCCTCGGAGCGGGGGCCAACGGCTTCCTCATTTGGTGCTACACCGATGCCGCGCCAGAGCAATGGCACAAGGTCCCGTATCTGCGCTCTCCTCACGAAACGCAATTCGGACTAACAACCTGGGACGGCAAAGATCGCCCTTCCGCGCAAATGTTTGAAGAATTCGAAAAGTCCGTCGCCCAACTCGATCTCACGGGGATCGAGCCAGCTCCAGCCGAGGCTGCCATCATCGTTCCTTACGAGTGGTCCAAACCCCATGGAGATTTCTCCCATTTCGGCCTGACAGGGCCTGAAATCGTCCCGTACACCACTACCGACGAAGGCGCCAACGTCGCCGGTCAGTCGCAGCCGAACTTCAGCGAAGAAAACGCCTGGATCACCGGCTCATGGCTCTCATCCTTTATACTCGCGCGCCGCGCTGGCCTGAAAGCCGATTTCCCGCGCGAGTATGACGACTGGCAAAAACGCCCGCTGACTCTGATGCCCTCGCCCCTGACCAGCACAGATAGTTTTCTGGTCCACGTGCACTCGGATTTCTGGGAGAAGGCGCGGCAATACGTCGCGCAAGGGGGAGCACTCTACGCATCCCTCGCCGCCGACGCAGCCATCCCCGAAATGGAAGCTCTATTCGGCGCTCGCATGGTCGATGCCAACCCGAAAGAGGATGTCACGATCAAAGTCGTCGTCCCGTTCGGCGGTCTCAAACCTGGCGACACTTTTCACTACTCCGTCCCCAATCCCGGTCCACGCTCTTGGGGATCAATTCTTGAAATCAAAGGCGGCACTGTAGTCGCGGTCGATCAAGATGGCCACCCTGCCCTGGTTGCGAACAAACTTGGATCTGGCAAAACCTTGTTGAGCGCGTACCCCATCGAGAACTACCTCGCGAATGTGCCCGCGGTCTTCGACAAGCCTGAACTGACATACCGCATATACCAGGCTTTCCGCGAGGAGTCCGGCACAAAGCCGCTCTTTCACACAGATCAGCCGTCAGTAGAAGTTTCATCTCTGAGCGGCACTTCTCGCGGCTACGCGATCGTCACGAATCACAGCGGAGAGAAGCAAATAGTGACGGTCACTACTTCTCTACCACTGCATTCTGTTGCCCGAGTAACTGCACAAGGAAGAACACAATTGGAGTTATCAAGGGCAACTTTTAGAGTCGATCTCGGTGCCTACGAAGGCGCCATATTCGAATGGAAAGAGTGATCTGTATGGAGCAAATCCATAGGGAGGCTGCTTGATCGCAGCAGTCGATATTGGTGGAACCAAAATCGCTGTCGGGATTGTCGATAACTCTGGCAACATACTCGCCCGGCGCGAGTGCCCGACGGACCCATCCCGCGGTTACCCGAACGCCTTAGGGAACATTCGCAGAATGCTCGGCGCCACCGCGAGCGAGGCCAGCATAAAACTCTCGGGTATCGGCATCGGCTCAACCGGTCCGGTGTTGCCGCTAACCGGCGAGTTCGGCGACGTCAATTTCTTCCCCAATTGGAAAGGCGAGAACCTGGTTAGGGATCTATCGAACCTTTTCCAAGTCAAAGTGGCGCTGGAAAATGATGGCGACGCCGCCGCACTCGGCGAAGCAAACTGGGGAGCCGGCAAAAACAAGCAGCGTCTGATCTACATCACCATCGGCACCGGAATCGGCAACGGATTCATCATCGATGGTCATCTATATCGAGGCGTCGATTACTCCCACCCAGAAATTGGCCATCACCTCGTCGATCCCTCGGGGCCGCCGTGCGTCTGCGGCTTCCGCGGATGCTGGGAATCCCTCGCTGCCGGCCCAGCTATGACCGTATGGATGAACGAACAAGCTGCGTCCGACTATCCTCACGGCCGCGATCTTTCAGCAAAGCGAATCTGCGAGTTGGCTGCCGCCGGCGACGATCTTGCCAAGCGTGCCGTCGATCGCGAGGCCTACTATCTCGGCCTCGGGTTGGCCAATCTTGTCACGATGTTCTGCCCCGATGCCATCGTGCTCGGCGGCAGCGTGATGAGAAGCGCAGCACTGTTCCTCAGCCGCATCAAAGACGTAATCCGACAAAGCTGCTCTCTGGTTCCCTTCGACAAGACGGAAATCACGCTGGCTTCGCTGGGGGAGAACGCAAACCTCATCGGCGCAGCCAGAGTCTGGCATCACCGATTTCAGAAAGATGGAGCTCAAGGTGAACCCTGATATTGCTGTACCGGATCTCAGAATCATCGAAGGCAAGTACCTGGAAGACATTCTCGACCAGCCGCGAGCCCTGGACGCGACGCTTGCCAGTCTCGATACATCTCAGACGCTCTCCGATCTATCTCAACGTCTGCTTGAAGGCAAGTTTCACCGCATTGTTCTGACCGGCATGGGCTCCTCTTTTCATGCACTCCATCCTCTGAATCTGCAGTTGATCGGCCATGGATTCACCGCCTTGATGGTTGAAACCTCGGAACTAATCCACTACAAATCGCGCTTCTTCGATCCGAAAACCCTAATCATCGCCGTTTCGCAATCCGGCCAAAGCGCCGAGATGGTTCGCCTCGCTGAAGTGAATCGCAAACGCTCCGCCGTCATCGCCGTAACCAACACGCCGCAGAGTCCGCTTGTAGAACATTCGACCGCCACGCTCTTCACGCAAGCTGGCCGCGAATTCTCGGTCTCCTGCAAGACTTACGTCACTGCGCTGATGGTTTTGAAGTTCTTGGGCGATGTGCTCTGCCAGCGCGATCCTAAGCAAAGCCGCCGCGAGCTGAAAATCACAGCGCCATCCGTTGCCGAGTACCTCAGCCGGTGGAGAAATCATGTGGAACTCCTGACGAACAAACTGCACCGCATCCGGCATCTGTTCTTCGTCGGTCGCGGAGCCTCTCTCGCCGCCGTCGGCACCGGCGCCCTCATCATCAAGGAATCCGATCACTTCCACGCCGAAGGAATGAGCAGCGCCGCGTTCCGTCACGGCCCCTTTGAGATGTTGAGCCAGGACACCTTTGTGGTGGTGTTCTCCGGCGACGACAAGACCCGTGATCTCAACCAGCGTTTGCTCTCCGATATTCAGCAGGGTGGCGGCCGCGCCGAATTCGTCGGCGAGGATTCCGCGCTCGCACCTTTTCGCCTGGACAATCACGGCGACAGCATTCGTCCGATTCTTGAAATTCTGCCGGTGGAGATGATCACGATTGCATTGGCCGCGCTGGTCAGTCGCGAAGCCGGAAAGTTCGAGCGCGCCACCAAAGTTACGACGACGGAGTAGTCAAGCCATGGCACGAAGCCGCTCTATGATCTCGTTGGTCTTCTTGACATTCTTCGTGATGTCGCTGTTGACCAACATTCTCGGCCCCATCGTTCCTGACATCATTAGCAGCTTTCAGGTAAGCCTTGCAGCCGCAGCCTTCTTGCCGTTCTCCTTTTTTATCGCCTACGGAGTCATGTCCATCCCTGCCGGCTTTCTGGTGGAACGTTTCGGCGAGAAGCCGGTCATGATTTCGGCCTTCCTCGCCGGCACCATCGGATCCCTGAGTTTTGCATTTCACCCTACGTACCAGGTAGCAATCGTATCCCTTTTCATCATGGGCTCCGGCATGGCGACGCTGCAAACCGCCATCAATCCCCTGCTACGCGTTGCTGGAGGTGAGGAACACTTCGCATTCAATTCAGCTTTTGCGCAGCTGATCTTTGGCTCCGCATCGTTCTTAAGCCCGTACATGTACTCCTATTTAGTCCTCAACCTCGAAAAGCCCGCCTCCAATTCCGATCCGCTGCTCAAACTGCTTGCGCGGCTTACTCCACCGGCCCTCCCTTGGGCTTCGCTGTATTGGATCTTTGCCGTCTTCACAGTCGCGATGATCCTCGTCCTCTATTGCACGACTTTCCCTCGCGTCGAGCGGTCCAGCGAGGAATCCGCCGGGTCGTGGTCGATGTACAGAGAGCTCTTCCGTCGTCCCATGGTCTGGATGTTTTTCCTTTGCGTGTTTGCTTATGTCGGGTCAGAACAAGGCACCGCAGACTGGACGTTTAAATTTCTTTCTGTCTACCACGGCTACGATCCCCATACAACCGGTGCAACCGCGATCTCCTGGTTCTGGGGACTGCTCACGATCGGCTGCTTCATCGGCATGGGCCTGCTGAAGCTTTTCGACAGCCGCAAAGTTCTCATCGGCAACAGTATCTGCGCCGTGCTTTGTCTCACCGCTGCACTCTTTGGTCCAGCCAATGTTTCCCTGGTCGCTTTTCCTCTCATTGGCCTGTTCGCATCCGTCATGTGGCCGATCCTCGTTTCCCTTGGATTGAACTCGGTCTCGGAGCATCACGGTCCGTTTGCCGGAATCCTCAGCACCGGGATCATGGGAGGCGCGGTCGTCCCCCTCATCATCGGCCGCATCGGTGACCGTTTCGGTCTCCGCACCGGAGTCGCATTTCTGTATCTGACTTTCGGTTGTGTCCTGAGTGTCGGCTTCTGGGCAAAGCCTTTGGTCGCAAACGCCACGCTCAACCTGAAGAAAGCGGTGGCCGAACCTATAACCTGATACTCGATTCGGAGGCTTCATGCGCGACTCTGGTTTGCTTCTAGCAGTCATATTCTCTCTGGCGTTTCTTCCCTACGCGCGGACTCAAACGCCCAGGTCGGCAGCGGACTCCAGTACTCCTTATCTACAGCTGACAACTCCACGTCACGTCTTGCCCGACACGCAGTCCTGGGAAGGGAAGGAGTTTCCTCACACTCTCTCGGTCCTCGAACTAAATCGCGGGGGCTTCCGCTATTGGGGATGGTACGGCCTGAATGAAGGGGGCGGAATCGGCCTCGCGCGCAGCAATGATCTTGTGAACTGGATCAAGTATGAGAAAAACCCGCTTTGGACGGACGCGCGCTGGCCCACCGTGCTGGTGAATGCCGATCCCAAACATCCCAAGCTGTTCTACTTCGCGATCACGCGCGGCTACGACACGCCCAGCAGCTACATCGTACTCGCAAGTTCTGAGGACGGAATCCGGCTGACCCAGGTGAAAACGCTGGTGTCCGCAGTGCCCAATCAGCGCAACCAGAATCCAAATCTTTTTCGCGACCCACGCTCCGGACGTTTCTATCTGACTTTTTATCGGGGCAACGATCGCGACCATTTCGAGATCATCAGCAAGAGCGCAGCGCAAGTGCGGGATCTCGATAAGGCGCCCGAGAAACTCCTGGTGCAGACCACCGAGACCGTCGCCGCTCCAACCCTGCTGTATCTGCAGAAAGCTCCGGGTGGACAAACAAACCAGGGCATCTACTACCTCGCGACCGAAATCTATCCTCACCGCTACACCGATAGTCCCGAAGGAGAATGGCAGGTAAAAGTCTTCTCAGGCGATTCTCCCGACGGTAACTTTCAACCCGTCGCCGGAAACCCTGTTCTGCGTGGGCAGCGCGCCTGCCTCTTCCAGCGCGTGTTCAACCACCGCTTCTATGGCTTCGATTGCCATTTAGATACGCCAGATCATTGGGAACTCGAGCTTACCGAAGCTCCCTTGCCGTGAGCGGATGAAGTCGTCCTCCAACTCGGTTATTCTCGGGCCGCTCACGCGGCCACAACCAAAGGGATACTGCTATGCAAAACAAGAGAGCGACGTTAGTTCTTTCCTCCATATTCCTGATTTCGGCAGTCTTGTGCTCCCGAGCGTATCTCGCCGCTCAAGTGTCAAATACAGGAACCGTGCTGGGCACGGTAACAGACTCCTCCGCTGCTTTCGTCCCAGGAGTTGCGGTCACGCTTCGCAATTCCGGCAATGGCCTGGTGTACCAGACGCAGACCGATCAATCGGGACAATTCCGCTTCCTCACAGTACCCGTCGGCGAATACGGTCTGACGGCTGAGAAAGCCGGATTCTCCAAAACAGCGTTTTCCTCCTTTCCAGTTCACGCCGCCGAACCCGCGCGCGTGGATCTCGTTCTCAAAGTTGGTTCTACCTCAGAGCAAATAACGGTTACGGGCGGAAATCTCCCCGTCATCAATACCGTCACTGCGAACGAAGGCAACACGATCACCGGCGAACAGGTGAACAACTTGCCCCTGACCAATCGAGTCTTCACGCAGTTGATGGACCTTGAGCCGGGCGTGTCCAAACCCGTCGATGTCACTCCCGGATTCGGCTCGAATTCCTCCGTCGATTTCTCCGTCAACGGAGTCCGCGATGACGAAAACAACCTGCTGATTGATGGCGTCCGCAATGTCGACACTTTTGGCGGCAACGCGTTCGTCGCTCCCAACCTGTTTGCCGTTTCTGAGGTTCGCATCGAAAACAACGACTACACGGCAACTGCAGGGCGCTCTGCGGGCGCCCAGGTCAACCTCATCTCGCGCGCTGGGACGAACTCGTTTCATGGCGATGTCTTCGAGTTTTTCCGCAACAACGTCTTTAACGCCATGAACCGTTTCTCGACGGTCAATCCTGAGGCCCGCTACAACGATTTCGGCTATGACGTAGGTGGACCGATAAAGAAGAATCGCCTCTTCTTTTTCTGGTCGGAAGAGTGGCGTCGCATCATTCAAAGCTCAGGACCGGTCATCACGCTCGCTCCGACCGCGGAAGAGCGCCAGGGCAATTTCAACGACAGCGCCATTCAACCAATCGATCCCACCACGGGTCAGCCCTTCCAAAACAATACGATCCCCGGCGACCGCCTCGATCAGAACGCTTTTCTCCTGCTGCAAACCTATTTCCCCATGCCGACGCCCGGCTATAACCTCGACGGCTTCAACTTTATCTCCGAAGCCCCGGACTACACTCGCTGGCGCGAAGAGTCCGTTCGCGTCGACGCCAAGGCGAACTCCAAGCTGAGTCTCTTCGGACGTTACACGCAGGACAACGTGTTGCTCGATAACCCATACGGCCTCTTTCACGAGAATCCGTTTCCCTATGTCGGCGGATCAACTCAGAACTTCCCGATTTACAACTGGTCTGTCCACGCGATCTATACTCCGCGCCCGACGCTATTCACGGAATTCTCGGTCGGGATGTATTTCGCAAATGACAAATCGCTTGTCAACGGACCACTCTCCAGTGAGGCTCGCGCGCCCGGACTGACCTTGCAGCAAGTCTTTCCCCTGGACGAACTCGACCGCATCCCTACGATGTTTTTCGGAACCGGCTACGCTGGCATCGTCGAGCAGTGGTACTTCCACAATGACGCCTTCAGTGTGCCCATCCAAAGCGACACCACGTGGGTTCACGGACACCACACCGTCCGCTTCGGCCTCGTCTATACTCCCGAGGGCAAAAGTGAACTAGCCAATCCGTCGGACAACAACACCAACGGGACTTACAATTTCGTTGGGAACTTTACGAACAATGCTCTGGCGGATTTCGAATTAGGCCTCGCCTCCAACTACACGGAAACTGCACTCGATCCCTTCGGGAAATATCGCTGGTATAACCTCGAGCCGTACGCGGAAGATCAGATTAAGATACGGAATAACTTGACTCTCACCGCCGCGCTCCGCTACGCCTACTTCCAGCCTGAATACGAATTGCACAACATGTTTGGCGCCTTCGATCCGGCGTTCTTCAACCCAGCTAATGCGTCTACTGTCAATCCCGACGGCACCATCGTTCCCAGCAGCGGCAATCTGCTGAACGGAATCATCGTCGGTGGCCACAACGCCTATCCCGGTGCCAACAGTTCGCCTTACGGCCGTGCTCTTTTTCCAAGCCACAAGCGCGCATTCGCTCCTCGCGTCGGTGTTTCCTGGGATCCCCGTTCTAACGGCAAAACGGCCCTTCGCGCTGGCTATGGAATCTTCTACGACCGCTGGGGATCCTACAGTCAATTCGGTGCCTTTAGCCCGCCGTTCAACAGTTCGGTCAACATCACCAACACTTCTCTCGACAACCCCGGCGGAACACCCGGCACACTCTATCCCGCAGGCTTGAATGCAGCGCTGGTGCCATGGAAATACCCGACCGTCCAAAAGTGGTCCCTCAGTGTTCAGCACGAAATAGTAAAAGATACCAGCGCCTCTATCGCTTATGTTGGTACCAGAGGCGCGCATCTTCTCGGGTATTTCGACGACAACCAAGGCCAGCCCAATGCGCAAGTGGCGCAGTACAACATTTCTCCTGATTCTGTCCGTCCCTACCAGGGCTTCTCGCAGATTACGGCTTACGCCAACATTTTCAATTCGAACTACAACGCGCTGCAGGCCTCGCTGATCCATCGCTTGAAAAATGGCCTTTCGTTCCAGGCGTCCTATACATATTCCAAGACGCTCACCGACAACGCCGGCCCCAACGCCACGGTACCCAGCTTCCCGCAAGACAGCTACAACATCAAAGCTGAGTACGGTCCGTCCGATTTCGACCGCACTCACATCCTCACCTTCAACTACTCATGGGAACTCCCGATCTTCAAACATTCGGTGGGAGCAACAAGAGCGATTCTGGGTGGATGGCAACTCTCCGGAATTACCGTCTTCCAATCCGGTGCGCCTCTCACCGTAACGCTGTTTGGCGATCAGGCCGGCGTTGGCAGTTACAACGAGCGCGTCAATCAGCTGGGCAATCCGTTTCAGGCCGGAACCATCGCGGGAAATCCAAGTTGCTCCGCGCCATCCCAGGTTCGTACTCTGAACAACTGGTTCAATCCCTGTGCCTTCGAATTGCAGCCTCTCGGGACATTTGGCGACGAAAGAGTCGGCGCGCTGCGCGGTCCCCGCTTCCAGAACTGGGATATGGGTCTGGCCAAGAAATTCGCTGTTGGTGAATCGCGCAGTCTTCAGTTTCACTTGGAAGGGTTCAACGTCTTCAATCACCCTAGTTGGGGTACACCCGATCTCTATCTCGACGATGCTCCCGGCCTGTTCTCGACCATCAACAACGCCACCTCTGCCAGGATCGTTCAAATCAGCCTTGCGCTGAACTTTTGAGATGATTGAAATAGGGCGGCGAGAGTGCTCCCTTGAAGGTAGGCTTGCCGCCCCGCAGGTGAATCTCGAAAGTCGATGGATCCGAGTTCCGACCGGCGCAAGCCCTGCTCCACCAGGCGCGCACTGGCGCCGCCGGGGGTCCATCCATGATTGTCCGCCTGATCTACAAGAGCACACTCACCATGCACCGGGATGACCAGTTGTTTCTGGACGACGCGAGTTCGCACATGCACGATGAGCAAACGGAAGTGTTGGCCAAGCTCAACCGGCTTACCATCCCCGTACGCCTGTTCAGCATCGGATCTGGGGTGTTTCTGCTGGTGCTCTTGGGCATGTGGCTCTACCAGGGCCTGAACGCGGTATAGTGCCGTCGAAAGCGGGCGACCTGCCTTGTCCCGCGGGCACCCTCGGGCAGTGCAAGGCGAGGCGGGACCTAGCGCGTAGTTGGGGGAAATTCGCGACAGTGTTCAGTGACCGGATTCTGAGTGCCATTGCACTCCGTGCTCCTGGTCACTGCAAGTTCGAACGTGTTGCGTTAAGAAAAGGGTAGGCCGGGAGTCGTCCGAAAGACAGCTCTCAACCCCAGCGCAAACCGCGCGGGCAGGAGTGAGGCGACGCCCGGCATTCGTGTGGAAGCAGTCCCGATAAAAATCCTAAGCTTTCGCGCGTGAGAGCACGAAAGCTCTTCTATTCATATAGGTTCGCCAAAGTCGTGCCTGGCGGACGGAGCAAAGTTCCGCAATAGTAGAAAATGCATTGGCCCTGGTCGGCCCGTTCTCAATGCGGTAGAGCCGTTGACTGCTGTGGCCATGGTCTGGAATCTGATTCCAACCGGCGCTGCACAGACAATCTTGAGAGTTCTGTTGCATCATCAGCGAGCAGCGGGATGGCCATATTGAGGGCTTCGATCTCCCTTTGCACCTGCCTCAGCTCTTCCTGCTTTCGACGCAGCCCTGCGTAGAGAGTCTGTGGGTTGCATGAATTACCTACGGGTCTCCGTAATTCTGGAGAGCCATCCAGACCTGAACCGCGGAGGCACTTTGATCGATCCCTTGCCTCATTGTCCGGGGGAAGTTGGGTGAGGAATTCCAGCCCCAAGCACTCGCTAGTACGATTGCGCACCACCGCTGTGACGCGCGACGGTGTGGACGTGGGAAATTGAAGTTGCATCACATCACCGGGCTTAAGAGCAACAGGGGCGTGAAGCGCCATACCCGCCCTGCTTATTTCGCTGCCACGAGCAGGCACCGGGGTGGTTAGAATCCCGTTTAGTGCGATGATGCGAACCGGCAGATCGATCCGATGACGGGGCCATCGTCGGGTGCTTTGGGCGTGACGCACTTCCCCTGATGTTTGTTCCATTTCGTCCCCAGCTTCGTGGCCAATCCCCGCGGATGAGTTGGCTGCCTTTAGCCGTGCCGCACCCCGTTTACCAGTGACCGCTCACTTCCGCCTCTGTCACACTCCAGCGGTCGTCAATACGGAGAGTTGTCGCTTTACACAAGAGATATGACTGTTCACATTCCGTTCCGGCCATGGTTATTTGCTGTCCGCAGTTGCTTCCAGAAAGGAAGCAACCGGCACTGGACTGAGAAGTGGTGGGCAAATCGATTCTGACTTCGGTACGGGATACTTTCAAATTACGAACGTGCACTCGAGTGGCAGTTACGACGGCAACTGAAAAGAGAGAGCAGGGCCAATGACTAACGATTTTGCGGATCGAAGGTCACGAAGGGTAGTGATGCATTTCGCATGAACGCAGTGCTGATTTCCGACTTTGTTACTTGGAACCAGCAGTATCGACGTGCTGTCGCCGCCAACAACGAGTGTTCAATTGAGGTGGGCATCATTTCAGAAAATGAACGTCGAGCAAGTAAATCGCACTTCCCAAGAGTGTCAGGAGTGTAAAAGACCCAAAAACGACTCGGAAAACTCCTCGTCGCGCCGGCTTCCGGTGAGCTAGCTCTGCTCTGTATTTCTCTATCCACGCCTGCTCACCAGGATCGAAGAACGACTGAACAACCCCTCGCAGTCTGCGCTGATCGCCTTCTTCGAGCGCAACGAACCGGAATGGCTGCCGGGTTGTGGAAACAGGACTCAACATCTCTGCCGAGCCAAGCACCGGCCCCGTGGGCGTCAGGAACATCAACTTGATGCGGGAACCTCGATCCAGCATGTTAGGCATGCTGAGCAACCCACCGGTAAGGGAAATGGTCTCCAATTCGCCTCGGTGACGGCGTCCGTCCGCCAATCGAAGGACAGCAGGGGTGATGTCCGCGAGCTGTACTCGCGGGCTGCGCCAATACGTATGTGAGTGAGGAAGGTAACTCATCTGCCTAGGCGATTATGGAACGCACCCGTAAAGAGCAGAAGATTACGGAAGGGCTGGCGCGGTGCAAGTTACCAAGGACAGGGTGATCTCTGATCGGAAGGCCAGGGGCTCCAATCATAAATTCAATCGAAGGGCACACGACTCGATGCCTGGCTGCGGTGGGTTGGCGCAATATCCCGTGGCTGTTGAAAAACTCCATCTCTGAAAACTGGTCGAAAAAACTTTGCGCTAGGAAGCCCTACAAATATGTTCGCCGGAAGGAGGGCATGAGTGCCACTGAGTTTTTCGCGTCGGGACTTTTTGAAGGCGACAGCCACGGACGTCGCACGATTTGGAGTTGTTTAGCCAACACGCCAGGCGGCGGGATACCGGCATCGGATAACGCCGCATTCATCGCTACGTGCCGTCTCGTCCGGTTCCGGACGACTGAATGCGCAGGCTATGTGCGTCTGACGCGGCCCTGATCGTTTCGAATCTATTTGCTGGAGCGAATCGGTTGGGAAATCTTCGTGGCTGTCTTTCGAGGGGCGTTGCTGGGCCGTGTGCCTTGGTTAGAGGGGGGCGTCCGCAATCGGACCGATGATGCCGTCGCTGAAACCCTGTTCTCGTGCTCGGATAATGCCAAGAGTTGCTTGAGGATTTTTGCTTTTTGTGACTTGTTTGCCTTTTTTGGCTGATCTGCAAATACTTTCACGATCGATGCGCAGATCACCAGCGCAGTCGCGACTCCGATTAATGGGATGCTGATCATCTACGTTTCCTGGCTTAAATGGTCAAACCAGCCGTGCGTAGAATTGTGTACTTGCTGGAACGGCGAACACAGATTACTGAGGTTGGTGTCCAGAATCCACCGATCGTCGAAGGCGACTTCTCATGGAGTCAATAATATTCCTAGCGGCAAGCGGAGCACTGGCGGAAGGAATGCGGCCAGCGACAGAGAATGGCTTCCAAAACGATGCAGGAATGCCGTGACTCTGTCGAATACCGCTCCCAAGACGTGATAGGCGGTAAGCGGCTCGAGCCCCGCAGACTGAGCCTGCCATGCTGCACGTAGCGTAATAGGGCCATCGCTCTGGCTGCAGAGAGGCCAAGACTACGGCAAGCGCGTCAACTCCACCGAGAGTGGATCGGATGGGGGTCCTGCTTCTTACTCGATGTGCAATGCTCGTTCCGGAGCGCAGTCACTCGTGCACGCAGCCTGCACTTTCCCTTGACACCACCAGCGAAAAGCAGCACTATTTATCGCTGTATTAAACGCATTTAATACAGCCATCCTCCCGCCTCAAGGAGTCCGTCATGCTGCCTCTCAGCCTGCGTCTCATCTCACGCGTCCGAGTGCTTTTAATTGTCGGCATATGCCTCGCGCTCCTTGCTTTCGCGCGCCCCATGCACGCGCAGTCCGCCTACGTGCGCGTGAGCCAAGTTGGCTACGAAACCGGCAAGGCTCCTTTTCGTGCATACCTGATGTGCACCTCTTCGCAGACCGGCGCGACTTTCAACGTCGTTAACTCCCGGGGAGTCATCTCATATTCAGGCTCCGCCGGCGCATTGCTCGGCATCTGGAGCCACAGCAAGACGCTTACCTACTATGTCTATGCTCTCGATTTCAATGCTTCCAGCGGCGACCTCTACACGATTTCCGTCTCCGGTCCGGTGAAAGCAACTTCCCCGACTTTCGCCGTCGATCGGCCTGACATTCTCTATCCCGGCCTGCTGCTCAACACTTTATTTTTCTACCAAACCGAACGCGACGGCCCCGACTTCGTGCTCAACGCCCTCCGCACAGCGCCCGGACACCTCAAAGACGCAAACGCGCGCGTCTATCAAACGCCGCCGCTCGACAGCAACGACTTCATCGACAACGTTCCGCCTGCGCCGCCTCTGGTCTCAGCCGGCCTGCCGAACATCGACGCCTCCGGCGGCTGGTGGGACGCCGGGGACTACTTGAAATACGTAGAAACCGTGAGTTACACGACCGCGCTCATGCAGATTGGAATTCGCGATTTTCCCCACCAGATGGGACCTCGCGCCCCCATGAACCCTGCTGCTCCTCCGGGTTCCATATCTTACGCGGGCGCCAGCGTACTCGGGGCGCCGACCTCATCCGACTTCACCGGCGAGGCCCGGTTTGGAATCGACTGGCTGATGAAGATGTGGGATGACAGAACGCAGACACTCTACTACCAGGTCGACAACTCTCAGGATTGGGATTACTACGGTGAAGGCGACCCCAGTTCAGCCACCGGCAACTGCGGGGGAACCTACGCCACTCCTTTTTGCCTCATCACCGAATACGACATCTGGACTTTGCCGCAGGCCGCCGACGATTACGAGCAGCAGGGAGATCCCAAGCCTTGCTACATTAACACCACTTTCTTTATCTGCGATCGCCCCGTGTTCCCGGCCGGGCCCGCCGGGTCGCCGATTAGCCCGAATCTCGCCGGCCGTTTAGTGGCGGACTTCGCGCTTTGCTCCCAACTCAATCGCCGCATCAATCCTGTCTTGGCGAATCGATGCCTCAAGAATGCGGAAGATATTTTTGCCCTCGCCAACACTTCTTATCCTGACCCCGCACCCTCAGGCTCCGGCTCGGGAACCTGCGAGACTTGCCTTTTGACCATTTCTCCTTTTGATGGCTATGGTGAGACGGTCTGGGACGACGACATGGAACTGGGCGCAACCGAACTTTATTTCGCCGTGAAATCTGCAGAGGCAGATCAGCACCTGCCCGCAGAACTGCCCCACGCCGATCCCATGTATTATCTGCAGCGCGCCACAGAATTCGCCCACCGTTACGTCACCCATATCTACGACACGGGAAACACCGATACTCTGAATCTCTACGACGTAAGCGGCCTGGCCCATTTCGAACTCTACCGCGCACTCGAAATGGCAGGAGATCCCCGCGGCCTCGACATCTCGAAAACTGGCATCGCCAAACAACTCCTGCGCCAGGTCGGCGACGCGATTACCCAGGCTGGCGCCGATCCCTGGGGTTTCGGCAACCACTGGAATTACGGCGACACGACTTCGCATGGCGCCGGTTTGTCGGTCATGGCCAGCGAAGCCTATTACCTCACTCATTCCAGGGACTACGACACTTACTCCCAACGCTGGCTGGCCAACATTCTGGGCGCGAACTCCTGGGGTTCTTCCTTCATCGTCGGCGACGGCAGCACGTTCCCCAATTGCATTCAGCACCAAGTTGCAAATCTCGCTGGCGCGCTCGACGGAACATCCGGAGGTACGCCCATTCTCTGGGGCGCGTCCACGGAAGGCCCGGCAAGCTATGCCACTTCCGGGGTTGTCAGCGGCATGATTCTCTGTCCCGCCAACGGCGTCGACACATTCAGAATCTTCAACGGAAACGATGGCGCCTTCAAGGCTTCGCAGGTCGCCGTCTATCGCGACAACATGCAGTCCTACAGCACAACCGAACCCGCCATAGACCTCACCTCGACCTCGTTTCTGATGTGGTCCTGGAGATTGGCCGGTCACCCCAGCTTCTAACGTCTTTCAGTCAGCGAGGGACCTTACGACAGCGGCCTGAGGCAGTGGACATTTGACGCAATCAGATATTTTCCATCGGGCGATCCGTCCCAGACTGCGCCGCAATTATCTACTAGTTTCTCGACGCTTGAGCCATCCGCGGCGACTCTCCAGATGGTGAGCTTGGCTAGATCGCTCTCCTGCCCACCCAGATAGAAATAGTTCGGATCAACACTTCCCGAGCCATAGCCGCCCGAAGCACCCGACCAGGGTACTTGGCGAAGACCCGTGCCATCGAGTTTGACGATGTAGATTTTCGTCTTGCCGCCGGCAAACGGCCCGAGGGCAGGCGAAAATTGGATTTTGGTCTGGCCAAAGTCACCGCATCGGCGATCTGAATGCTCAATTAAAGCACGGTCGCAATATCCAACGGCTGCCGTCGCCATCAGTAAGAGAGCGTTCGGATTCCCATACTCCACCGCTACTCCACCGCCCGTAAGATCGCTTGGCGGGACAGTGTCGGGAGTGCCCAAGAGGTTGGTGCGAATACTGTACTAGTGGCCTGTCGCAGTGAATTCGTTAGTGCGCAGCCGGCGGCTGGGGTCAGAGTATTTCCACTGGATCGGGTGAGCGTTGGCGGAGTAGGCGTTGATGTAACGACGGAGTTTGCGAGCCAGG
>CAVSPZ010000005.1:0-576588 GCA_963730015.1 uncultured Acidobacteriota bacterium
TTGGTTCCCAATCCGTTCTGGTCTTGATGCCAACTCCATCTCTTCGAGAGCCTCCCATATTCTGATCGCCGCCCAACTTTCTGGCGACCTCTCTCCGAAGGATGCGCGAATGTCGTAGAGATTTTCGCGGGCTTGTTTCCAGCATGAGCAATAAGGCGTTATATGTCTCCGACACGCTGCGATGGCCTGGGTTGCGGATTGTAATTCCTTCTCGAACCATGCTCGCTCATGCAACAGGCCGAACGGAGTCAAAGCGTAGCCAAGGTCGTAGATAAACTGCGCGCTCAGATCATGTCGCTTGCCCGGAACTCGGCGCGCTCGCTCTGCCGCAGCAATCGTGGATTGCAAAGCCAATTCATTGCGCTCGCCAGTCGTGAGCCTGAATTCTTTCGCGTGCTCGATAACGTACTGGAGTTGCTCTGGTGTTGCCGAGCGCTGGCGGGCGATGATGGCGGTTACATCGTCGCGAGTCAATTCACTCTTGTTGGCTTCCTCCTTTACGCGAGCGGGCTTTGCTTCCTGTGGCTTAGGCTGCGAGAGAGAGCGGTAAATCAATTCGGCTGCATTTACAAAGCTCATAGCGGCAACGCCTTAAACGAAACCTTGGAGACCATCCGGTACATAACCGGGTGGGTGCTTCGGTGCTCGCTGTGTTGGCTGAGTCATTGCTTGCCATCTCATTTCGACGAGCCTCTGGGTTGAAAGTGGAATGGACTGCTTGAGCGGGATCGGCGGTGACAAAAGCAGTGACTCTTGGCCTACCGTTAGCGATTCTAGCGCGCTTGGGTCTTTCTCGCGTAGCTGCGCGGCGAGTTCCTGAAAAAGCTGTAAGTACCTGTTCGCCTCGATCGCAGTTTCCATCGACAGCGATACTGCGAACACGCTCTGCAGCCGCCAGATTCTTTCTCTGATAGCGGTAAGGCGTGCGACAAGGCTTGCAATCGAGTCATCGGCTTCGACCGGCGCTGGCTCTTTGTGCTGCGCTGGATTCTCCTCCATCGCGACCGCAACTTCAAGAGGTAGATCGTCCAAGCCCGAAGCCTGCGACTGCTCGCGCCTAACCTTCCTGGCAATCCTGGCCGCGCTTCGTTTCGCCGCCTCTTCCTCTTCGCGTTTCTTTTTCGCTTTGAGCAGCTTAACAAGCATTGACATGGTTCTTAAATCCCCAGCGCGTTTGGTTCGCCGTCCTGCGCCGCTTTCCGCGCGCCCTTCGCTGGCCGGATCTTCCGAAGTTGTAGCTCACGGACATACGCCAATGCCGCAATCGCTTTGAGCTTGGCCGGGACCGGCTTGGAGCGCTTGGCCGTGTCTACGAGCAGGTGACGCAGTAGGCAAAGTGGCGGATGTGCAAGCTGCCTTAAGGCTTCGCATCGCGCCATAATCGGCGCGTCCGCGTCTTCCACCAGCCTGGCGAGCGCCGTTTCCGGTAGCATGAATTTACTCATCGCTGATTGTCGCTAAACGAGAATCCCTGACCGTTTGGCATTCTTGGCATACTGCCTCAGTGTTCTGTGAAAGAGGTCATCTATGCTGGCATCGTCCAATCGATCCAAGGATGCGGACGTGCTTTCGATAGATTCTTCGGTCTCATTGCCAACCTGATTGAAGAGCGCGGATCTCGTCGCGTCCTTCTCGACTCGTTTGCACTCTTCCCACGCAGCATCGAGCAGTGCGACGGTCACGAAGCGACCCGCACAATAATCGTGGATGAATCTAAAGCGATCAGGAGTCGGAGAAAAATCCCTGCGGTAGTTTTGCCAGCAGAAGTAGCAAGCCTCTTCAAGAATGGGTCGCATCTTGGGATCGCTCGTGAAGGCGAGCGGGTCCTCCAGAGTGAACGCGACCTCGTAGCCAGCTTCCTCGCTGATTCTCCCCTTCACGTACTCCACGATCCCACCAAGGACATCACCGTTCGCGGCCAACTGCGCCGCGCGCAGTCGTTGCGTCTCTTTTAATGGGTGAGCATGATTCGAGGGATACTCCAACGCTCCGACTCGGTCCAAGGCTCGAAACGCTCGTGTCAAGTTTTCGAGAGTGAAGAATCCGCCGCTGATAAGCAGCTCTTGCGCATCCTCGGCATCGAGATCGTCCTCGCCAAGGAAGTTGTGCGCTAGTGTTTCGATCATTGATCGCCAGTTGGCGTCACATTTCAAGTAGCCGGGATTTTGTCGCCGGAATTCATAGGCTACTTGCTCAGCCCGTTCTTCCGCCAGCTCCGAGATCAGCTCTGGATTCCCAGTTTCTTTTGCGATTTCTTCCATCACTTCACGCGGAGGATTGGCGAGCAGCTCTTTCAACTGGTTTATGCCAGCAAGGCCCGAAATATCCACTCGATTGAGTCCGTGCCGGTCGTGCGCTTCGAACTGCTCCGCAGGCGGATGGTTAAGGTCTGGTGAGCCCGACAAGTCCAACCGGCCGAATTGAGTATCCATAAAACGAGCGCTCTCTTCGGCCACTATGCGTTCCTTCGTTCTTTGATCCATCTAGTTCTCCAAAGTTAGGGTGTAGTGTTTCCTTTCGTATATCGATGTGCGTCGATATATGATTTAGACTAGGCGGCGTCCCCCAAGGTGTTAGGCATTCTTGCTCTACGCTGATGCTCTTAGCGTGCTGTCTCGGTTAGTCTTTAACCCTCGCGGGCACCTTATGGGACCTGGACGTTCGCCGTTTTCGCCACATCAACTAGTGGCCCGTTGCCAGGATTTCCCAAGACTCACATCGCCATCCCGGAACCTTACCGGGTAGCCCGCCATCATGGCGGTCGGTCGCGCCGAAGCGCTCGTTATAAGCAGTCCGTTGTTTTATGGAGAAGCAGTACTGCGAAGCAACCATCGCACCGGGAGACGTGAGCGTAGAGTTAGGTTTAATGAAGAATTGACCGGATTTCTGAATCGCCTCTCAGGAAGAGACACTTGACATGCAGGACTAGAATCCGGTCACGGTCATTGGTTTTGCGGGCCGATCAAGGAGAAGAAAATGACTAACGAGCTGCAGGAGATTCTGCTAGAGCTGGTCTCCGAATTAGAAGACTTACGAGCGAATCAGGCTGTGATAGCTGCCAACGCATCTCAGCCGCCAACGACCGCTGACGCAAGAGACGCAAAGAGCCTAGCCCAGGCAAGCGAACAAGAAATCTTACGACCAGTTGCGCTCAAAAATTGAGGGACTTTCATTGTGAATCTCCTTGAGGATTTAAGAGGAAGGTCGGCGCGAATTCGCTGGTGGGCAATACGCTGAATGAGCTTTTGGCCAACCAGCGAATGATCTTCCGTGTCATTACCAGGGCCATTACCGATGACATTGGACCGACGCGTTGTGACGCGTGTACTCTTCTCTTGTGCGACAAATTCTCTTGGTGGCTGGAATTCCGGTGGGGCTCGTGTGTCTCGTCCTGCTTAAATTAGGATTCGACAGGGTGGAGGCGCGCGCCAAGCGGAAGAAAGGCAATGGCAAGAAGGACTAGTGCGGTGCGGGCGTCAGCGAATCTCGTAGAGGTAGGCGTCGTCGATGTACATGCCGCCGATCTGTGTGTTGCCAAGCCTTGCGCCTTCCACCGATGCGGTCTTGCCGAATACCGAGCGCAGAGCCTGATAGAACGGTGCCTTTGGGCTGATGAGCACCAGCCTCAGAAATTGATCCTCACTCGCGCGCACGGTTTTGGTAGTCCTTGACAGTTCTCCATAGGCTTGCCTGGGACCAACTTCATCGACACGCGGACTGGCAATCAACAGACGCCACTCGTTGAACGCTGATTGGAACAGCCACAATACCCCACACGTGGGGAACTTCTTACTCCTGCGCAGCACCTGCCATAGCTGCTTCCCGAACTCTACGTCCGTTAGCGAGATTGGCACTGCTGACATAGCGTCACCATTTTCCTTTTATCCAGTCCATCAATCCAGAGGCAGCTTCGGTAATCGCGTCATACATGCCTCTCGCTTCTAGTTCTTGGACGATGTCGTAGCGCTTTTCGGCGTCCCAGTCTTTGACGGTGCTCCAGTTTACCCTGAGCTTAGGGTCTTTCTGGATGTCCGCTTGCAGTGCGGCCCAGAGCGCGGCGTCCAGCTTGAACAGGTTCTCCAGGTTGTGCTGGTACATGCTATTCACAAACTGCTTGTCCGGGAAGTCATGCTCCTTCACAGCACTTGCAAGGACCGACTTCAAGGCGCACTCGACCCCAAGCCCAGCCATATAGTACGCCCCGGTCCAATGCTTATTGTCGAGCAGGACGCGAGCTTCTTCGAGCCTACTGTCTGCAAGTGTTCGCAGAGTGTCTCGATTCAGTCGCGCGATGGGCACGGGCTCATTGTACCGCCCGTCCTACTCCTCCGGCTCCGGATGCCTCCGCAGAACGTCAAGCGCTTCCAGACTGGCCCATCTCCCACGTAGCCGCCGTGGTGGAGGCCGTAGAGTAGGGCGCTGCGTTGGACAGCGGGTAGCGTGTCCCAGTAGCGCAGTATCCATCGGGCCAGTTCCAGGGTTAGATTGGCGATGGCGGCGCGGGCGCGGATGGATTCAGGGGTTAGCGGATCGGAGATGGCGGTCAACAGGTTTACTTTGCGGACGGACTCAGGGGGATCGACAGCGGCAAGGCAACACGGCGTCCGTTACCTGCTATCCTTATATGCACCGGAAAAATAAAAACCGCAGGTGAGCGAAAGAAAAGTTTTAGGCGGCCTTGGCACAGTCCGTGGCGTACTCGGCCATGAGTTGACGCGACTCCCACAGGAGACGCCGGTTGTCTTCGCCTTCCTCGTCTGAGTCTGTCGATACCACGAAGGACAGCGGCTTGGGCGTCAACTCCTTACTGATGGCCTGCAGTGCCGGATTACGAGCTTCCAGCTCCCGCCCTACCGTCTCGTGGTACTTCCTCTTGTAGTCCTGCGCTCCGCGCTCTTTGACGCCGAGCATGTCCATGATGGCCTTGGTCACGCGTCCCTCGAAGTGTGGCTCGGTGACGTGCTCCGCTACCGATAGGTAGGCCAGCAGCCCAGTCAGCAGATCCAGTTCCTCCAGCGAGCCCGCATTCGCCATCACGACCCGTCGTGCATCGTTGACTGCCGCGGCGGTCTGATCGAAGGGCGCGTGAGCACGCAGCGGCGAAGACTCGCCCAGCTCGTTCGTGCCCAGGTTCTCGGTGGCGGTTTCGAGCCCAGTGAATTGCTCGTTCGCTTCTCGCTTGTGTTGCCGGTAGACGAGGTTTTTCAGCGCCTGTCGGCACCACAGCCCCAGGTAGCGGAACTCTCCCGCGTTTGCGGCGGCGACAATCTCGCGATGCGATTGCCCGAGATAAGGCGCGAGAAACTTCAACAGCCAAAGCTGAATCCATTCGCGCGTTACGTCGTGCTTCCTGCCCTCATTGCGAATGGCATAGCCAGTGCGTTTGCCTTCGATGCTGTCAAATTGCGGTATATTCTCTGCCTTCAAACTGCCATGCCGATCGCGCAAGAAATACGGCTGCACGGCGTGGTAGCAGAATCCAACCAAACGGTCGAACGCTCTGGCTTGTTCGACGCCGCCTGCTGCCTCCAGGTAGCGGAGCACGGCTTGGGTCTCTGCGTCGCGCTTCGCCTTCTCCAGACACAGAAATGGAAGCGGCGGGAACGGTGCGGCGGCGGGAGTAATGGATGCGCTCATAGTATTTGCAGCGGCTGTTCAACACCTGCTAACCACTGTTCAACACCGGCTGACCACGGCTGCAAGAGCACTACAAAAGCACCTACAAACGAGATGCAATTGCAGGCAGCGCGCGTTGAGGCTGTAGGACTTAGTAGTCCGGGATGATTCCGGGAATGCACCCGGCATCCATCCCGGTATGCAGTCGGTATCCATTCGGTATCGGAGTTGGCATTCGTTGGTTCTCCCTTCCCCTTCCACCCTAACCTTTTCCAACTATGCGTTCGCTTTGCTCACCAGGATCAAGAGCAAAAACAAGAGCAAGATCAAAAACTATCGCCTTCGGCTCTGTCGAACTCGGTGAAATGATCCTCGTTCGACGACCTCTCTCTTGGTTTGGCGATGTAGCTGCGTTTGACAACTTGATTTGGCCCCACCGCGATACTTACATTTGGCCCCACCTGTAGTAATAAGGATACCCAGTTTAGTTCGGCAAAGGTCTTGCGTCTCCAGCCGGGATGGAGTGCAGAGGAAGGGGCGGCGTTTTTGAGCCCCTTCCTTTGCACCAGCAATGTAGAAGCTAACTCCGTCGATCGCTACGATGCTTTCTTTTTCTGGCGCACCTCCAGGGTTCTGCGAAAGCGGTAGGATTCGGCGCCGGTCTCGATGATGTGCGCTCGATCCGTGATCCGGTCCAGCAACGCCTTGCATAAGCGCGGATTGGGAAACACCTGCGTCCACTCGGAAAACGGTAAGTTTGTGGTCACGATCAAGGTGGCTCGCTCGGCGCGTTCGGCGATCACTTGAAACAAGAACTCGGCTCCGATGTCAGCTAATGGCACGTAGCCTACTTCGTCGAGCACGATCACGTCGTAGCGCAACCAGCGTGACAGCACCCGTTTCACCGCGTTGTGTTGCCGGGCTTCCACCAGCTCGTTGACCAGGTTTGCGGCTGTGGTGAATCTTGCTCGCCGCTTCTGCCGGCACGCGGCCACGCACAGGCCCGTCGCCAAATGCGTCTTGCCGGTACCACATTCGCCCATCAGCACCACGGGTTCCGCGCGCTCGATGTAGCCACCTTCGGCCAGTTCGCGGATCTTTGCCGCCGGAATCTGCCGCGCCTGGTTGAAGTCGAACTCTTCCAGCGTTTTCAGCCGCGGTAACTTGGCATCGCGCAGCCGTTGCTGAACGGCGTGCCGGTCACGTTCTTCCGACTCCATCGTGAGCAGCGCTTCCAGATACCCGATGTGACTGCGCTGTTCTTTGATGGCCTGCTCCGCCAGTTGCACGAAGTTCGCTCCGATCATCGGAATGCGCAGCGCCTTGCAATACTGCCTCACACTGGCGTGTTCGAGAGCCTGAGTTTGCTCTTTCATCGCGCCACCTCCGCCGTACTGGCAGCGAGACTGAGTAACTGGTCATACTCATTCATCTGAGGCAGCGGTCGTTCGTAGCGTTCCAGTCCGTTGAGCTCAACTAACTCGGTGCCTGGACGACCCAGTTCCGTTGCCATTAGCAGATGCCGCACCGCGGCCGCATCTGTGCAACTCAAAGCCAGCGCCTTCTCCACCGCCTGCTGCAGCCGCTCCCAGCCATGTCTCTTGCCGAGAGTGAGTAACTCGATCATCTCCCGCGTGCCGACTTGCTTGCCGTGCCGTTCCTGCAAGCTCTGCCAGAGCCGGTCGAAACTCTCCGGCCAGCGCCCGCGTTCGCGCCACTGCCGCAACGGACTCGATCCCGCCAGCGCTCCCGGTTTCTTCTCCAGCACGTCAAGATAGTGCTCCAGATCGAGCACTTGCTCATAGCGGCCGAAACTACGCTCGTGCCGCGCCACGCACTCCCGTTCCTGCCAGATCTCGACATACGCCGGCAGGAGTTTCGCTTGCGGGCGCGTCCCCGGCCGCAAGGGCGTCGAGTAGAAGTTCGTCCGCACCTTCACACAGCCCTTGCCGTCCACTGTCGGAAAACTGGTCTCCGCCAGTTCGAATCCTTCCGCCGCCAGCGGCAACAGATGCTCGCGTTCGATCCGCATCGCCTCCCCGACGGGCATCGCTTGGCCTGCAATCCGCCGCTGTTCGTCTTGTTGACAGAAGCTTCGCAAATACTGATTCAACTCTTCCAGGTTCTTCACCTGCGGAACCGGCACCAGATGATTCCGGCGGAAATAGCCCACTTCCCCCTCTACTCCGCCCTTCTCGTTGCCCCGCGCCGGATTGCAGAACTCGGTCTGAAAGCCCCAGTGCGAGCGGAACGCGATCAACCGTTCCGTCTCCTCCCGCTGATGCCCGCGCAGAATCTTCTTCACCGCGCTCTTTAGGTTGTCGTAGCGCAAGCGCCGGAACACGCCACCAAAATAGCCAAATGCAGACTCATGCGCTTCCAGAAATGCCTGCTGCGTGGCGTGATAGTAGGCAACGTGAAACGCTCCGCCGCTCGCCATCGACCGCATCGCGAAGTGTTGAACCGACTGGCGCTCGCCTCCGATCTCGGCCATGGCTTCGTACCAATCCACCTGCGCTTCGCCGCCCCAGTCGTACACTTGCGGGACAAACGTCTCTCGCGCCGTGAGCCCTAACTCTTGCTTGCGCTCCCGTACATAACGGCGCACCGTCGCTTCCGCCACTGGGTCCGAACGCTCCTGACGGATCCGCTGCCAAATGCGATGTGCGGTGTGCCGCTGTTTGCGCGGAGCCAGCTGATCGGCGCGCAGAATCTCGTCAATGAACTGCATCACCGGACCCAGCCTGGGCTTGTTCCGCACCGCCAGTTTGCGCTCCGGCGGGATCGCACTCGCCAGCGCCTGTCGCACCATCCGCCGATGCACGCCCAGCTTCTTCGCGACTGCGCGAATCGAACCGGTTCCATGCGTGTGCTCCCGCCTAATCTCTTCGAATAGCTCCACCTTGCGTCTCCTGTCCATCGCCCTCCCCGTCCTGGCTGGCAGAAATCAGGGTAGGCCGATCTATCGGTTAGGGTGGGGCCAAATGTAATGATCGAAGTGGGGCCACTTCAGAGTAGCGAAATCATGTAGCATAATGTCGGTATTTTCATAAAGTCTCCTAGAACCACTTCTAGGGGGGTTTATAGGAATAGCGTCATTATGCTACATCCGATGTGACGGGCAACCGGCGCAGCCGGGTTGCGGGTTTGACTTTGATTTGCTTTCATTTTGGCTTTTCTGGCGCGTTTTTCAGCGCCAGTTTGCTTTTCTTTTCTCTTAGTTAGCTTGGGTTTGGTGTTGCCAGTGCGATGCCTTGCCAGATTCGACCTTCCTTTGTTCTCTTCCCGGCAATGCCACTCTGGCCGACGAGCTGAGCGAACTTACGCTCATCGAGCACGGCCTCGCCGATGTTCGTAGCCCAGTCTTGAAACGCCATGTACAGAGTGCGCGCTCTGATATCGAACGCTGGCCCGATGGAGCAGCAGGCGGCAACGAACCTGCCCAGGTGATGGGCGACAATCATACCTCCCGAGCAACGACAATTAGAATTCCCGATCAGCGACAATAGCCAGGCTCTGATTTTTGGTTCTTGGCGACACTCACAATTTGGTGACAGACAAGCAGGTGAGGAGGTTGTTTGCCTTGGGGAAAGTGGAAACGAATCTGGAAACTGCGGCGGCGAAAGCGGGTATGGATGCGAAGACGGCGCGGAAGTACCGTCGGCTGGGGCGAGTGCCGAGCGAACTGACGCCGGAGAAGCGGTGGCGGACACGAGAGGACCCGTTCCAGGAGGTGTGGGAAGAGGTGCGCAGCCTGCTGGAGGTGAACCCTGGGCTGGAAGGGAAGACGATTTTTGAATATCTGCAGCGGCGTTATAGCGGGCGATTTGCCGAGGGGCAACTGCGGACGCTGCAGCGACGAGTGAAAGTATGGCGGGCGACGGAAGGACCGGTGAAGGAAGTGTTCTTCGCGCAGCGCCATCAGCCCGGGAGGCTGAGTGCCAGTGACTTCACGCACATGAGTGAGCTGGGGATCACGATCCAGGGACAGAGTTTTCCGCACCTGCTCTATCACCTGGTGCTGACGTACTCGAACTGGGAGTCGGCCACGGTGTGTTTTTCGGAGAGCTTTGAAAGTTTGTGTGAGGGGTTTCAAAACGCAGTTTGGGAACTCGGGAAAGTGCCGCAGCGGCACCGAACCGATCGACTGTCGACAGCGGTCAACAACATGAGCACGCCGGCGGAGTTCACCGAACGGTACGCTGGGCTGCTGCGTTATTACGGAGTGGAGGGAGAGAAGATCCAGGCGGGGCAAGGGCATGAGAACGGAGATGTGGAACAACGACATCATCGTTTGAAACGGGCTCTGGCGCAGGAGTTGATGCTGCGCGGGAGCAAGGATTTTGTCAGTGTCGCGGACTACCAGGAGTTCGTGGCGGGATTGTTGGCGCGCTTGAACGCCGGACGAAAAGCGCGCTTGGCAGAAGAAATCGCCGTGATGAAGGAGTTGCCGGAACGACGCTTGGAGTCGTGCAAGCGGGAGCGAGTGAAGGTGGACTCGGGGAGTCTGATCTATACGGACCGAAATGTGTACTCGGTGCCCAGCCGGCTGATTGGCGAGCAGGTCGAGGTGCGGTTGTACATGGAGCGGGTGGAGATCTGGTACGGGCAGAAGAAGGTGGAAGAGATGCCGCGGTTGCGTGGGCGGAGGCGACACCGGGTGGACTATCGCCACATCATCGACTGGTTGGTGAGAAAGCCGGGGGCGTTGGAGAACTATCGCTACCGGGACGAGTTGTTTCCGACGAGCCGATTTCGCATGGCGTTTGATGAACTGAAGGACAAGTTGGGCCCGCGGGGGAGCAAGGAGTATCTGGCGATCCTGGAGCTGGCGGCGAAGGAGAGCGAGGCGAAAGTAGATGAAGCGCTGCGCGGTTTGTTGGAAAAAGGCGAAGGATGGGTGCGGGCGGAGGCGGTGCGCGAGCGGCTGAGAGTGGAGCGGAAGGGGAGCATTCGCGAGGTCGAAGTGGCCAGCGTGGATCTGCGAATGTTTGACGAACTCTGTGGAAGTGGGGAGGGGCTGCAATGAATGGGGAGACGGGCCAGGTGAGAACCGCGCTCGTGGAAAATCTGAAAGAGCTGCATCTGCCGGCGATACGGGGGTGCTTTGAGGAAACGGCGCGGCGCGCGGAAAAAGAAACGTTGAGTTATGAGCGGTACCTGCTGGAACTGGCGCAGCGAGAGTGTGAGGAGCGGCGGCGAAAACGGATCGGAAAGCTACTCAAGGAATCCGCACTGCCGCTGGAGAAGTCCCTGGCGAACTTCGACGGCAAGCGGTTGCCGGTGAAGGTGAGTCGACAGATGAAGGTGCTGTTGGAGGGAGGATTCCTGGACCGTAAAGAGAATTTACTGATCTTCGGGAATCCTGGCGCGGGGAAAAGCCATCTGTTGTGTGCCCTGGCGCAAGAGCTGATCGCTATGCGCGGGAAAAGGATCAAGTACGCCACTTGTGCGCTGCTGGTGCAAGATCTGTTGGCTGCGAAGCGGGATCTGCGGTTAAGCAAGGAAATCAAGAAGCTGGCGAAGTACGACGGTCTCATCATCGACGAAATGGGATACGTGCAGCAAAGTCGAGAGGAAATGGAGGTCGTGTTCACCCTGTTGGCGGAGCGTTATGAACGCGGCAGCGTGCTGCTGACGAGCAACCTGCCATTCTCGAAATGGGAAGGCATTTTCAAAGATGCGATGACCACCGCGGCCGCGATCGATCGCCTCGTCCATCACTGCGTAATTTTGGAACTCAACATCCCGAGTTACCGCATGGAGCAAGCCAAGAAGAATCGGGATGCGGGCTTGGAGTCCGCGGAAGCAAAGTGACCCTCGATGATTTCTTTAACAACACAAACGCGGCGGCCGAAGGGCTGTGGAAAAAGCCGGGCCGTGGAAAGCGAGGAAAACCAAAAGCAGGTTTTCCTCCCTTCCCACCGCCCTTGGAAATCGCGCACAACCCGCGCGATTCCCACTTTTCCCACAGCCCCGACTGCTGCTGGTATCTCAAACAACATCGGGAAATCTAATTGTCGTTGACCGGAAAGAATGCTTGACGCCGGACACCCAGGACATCTTCCTGCATCCGGTATCCTGCCGTGGCATTCTTGATCTCGTCCGGCGTATTGAGACCATCGACGCTGAATTTTGCGTAGCCTTCGACGACCCAGTTCAATATGCCGCTCGCTTCCGCTTCTAGCTTCGCTGGAAGGTCTCGGTCGATCTGGTCATCAGGGATGCGGACGGAGAACGGAATGAGCTTCACCCGCCGCCAGATCCCATCCCCTCCAGTGCTCTTTGGTAGATAGTTCGTAAACATCCACAGCTTGAACGTGGGCTTGAACTCGAATGCTTCGGCGTACAGGAAGCGTGCCGCCACCGTGTCGCCGCCCGTGAGCTGCTTGATTAGCGACTCTGCCAGCTCACAGCCCTTCTCCGACTCCGACGCCGTGACCAGCCGCGAACGAGCAAGCCTCGCAATGTCGTTACGTGCTCCGCCCATCTGCCTGCCGCTGGCAAACGTGGAGAAATCTGCCGCACTGGCGTAGGGACCGAAGACGTTGCGCAGCGCCTCGATAAAAGTGGACTTCCCGTTTTGCCCCGTCCCCCAGACAATAAACAGGACGTGCTCGGTCACTTCGCCACACAAGCTGTATCCTGCAGCCCGCTGAAGGTAATCGATCACCGGCTGGCAGTTGTTCGTAATTTCGCGCAGGAATTTATGCCAATGAGGGCACCGTGCGAGCGGATCGTACTTGACCGGCGAGCACCTGGTAATCAGATCGCCAGGGTGCGGTGGTCGCAGCTTCATCGTGCCCAGGTCGTATGTCCCGTTTTCGCAGTTGAAAAGCAGCGGATTGCTGTCGAGGTCAGCCGCTTGAACGGCGATATCTGGAAAGGCTCGCGCGAGATGTAGCATGGCGTCGATCTTGGCCTTGTTCGAGGAGCGCAGAGCGTGCATGATGCTGGCCTTGCGCTTGTCTTCGTCCTCTTCTGCGAGCGCTTCGGCGAGCATTTCTTTGACGGTGCTCTGGGCGAAGAACACCACCAATTCCGTCGCGTCCGATTGCCAAGAATTGCCCGACCAGATCAGCCATCGGCCATCGCTGGCGCAGTACCGCACAACATCCATGTATTGTTCCACGAACCTTTCGGCGTTGCCGATGTCGGTGTGGGTATCGCTCTTAATCGTCATCTCCATCCTCCAGGTGGTTAGAAGGTGTGCGGTTGAATGCGCCCTGCGCAATATCAACGGCCATCCATAACTTGTTCCCGTGCCAGTGGCCGTCCGCATCGACGAGGTAATGCCGTAGAATCTCGGCCAACTCCACGGCTTCGGGGTAGACCCGCTTCATGATTTGAAGCGGATCGAGGCTTCGGTCGTTGGTGGTTACCGTCACTCTCATGCGGATGTGCGCTCTGTTATCCATGTCGTCCTCCGTTAGCCTGCCCGTTCCGTTCCCGTCCTCCGCCTCATCGGCGCGAACTGCGGCCTCGCACCGCAGCGTGTTGGCTGCGGAGGCTTCGGTTGCTGCGGCGTCCGGTTCGTGCTCTGCCGTTTCCTGTTATGCTCTGTTGAGCGCGGCGGCTTCTTGGCCGTGCCGGGCTCTCCGTCGCTGTAGAAGGGGAAGTGAGCTTGGTTCGGGTGGTGAGCGGCGGCAAGAAGTTGCTGCTCGGTCATCTGTCCGTCCCACGGCAGCTTCGTTTTGCGCTTCCTCCCCTGTTCCTTACGTGGTTTCTGCATGTGATCCACTCCTTGCGCGCACGGGCAGCACGTTGAAGATCAGACAGAGCGCGTACCGCAGCCGTGCAAGAAGAGGCGTCGGCTCTGGCGGCTCTTCCAGCATCCGGCTGCTCGCACGGAAGATTTCCTCGCCGTCACTGTTGAAGACGATGTCGAGGAGGTATTCGTCCACTGCCGGACCTGAGACCGGTTCCCAACCCAGGTAACGAGCAACAATGAATTGGCCCTGAACGCTAAAGCCGAGCGGCTGCAGAGGTTCACCGTTCCGCCGTGTGGGCAGTTTGAAATCCGGGTGGACTGATTGGACGCCTGTCAGTTCAAGATACATATTGTCAGCTCACTTTCTGCGGTAGTCGCCGCGTTCACGCTCTCTCTCTTTCGAGATGCACATAATTTCACCATCGCCCTGTGGCATTGCAGGTCACGAAGGGCCACATCTGAATCTCTGATTACGCATTTCAAGCGGCCTCGTCCTCGTGGTCTTCATCTGCGCTGCTCTCACGATCTTCGGCGGCAGACTCTTCATCGGCAGCGTGTTCGCCAAGTTCGGGTTCGCTCATCTCTCTGCTTGCCGTCCACTCGGTGCCCTTAGCTCTTTTCGCGACCGGCTTCGGCAGCGGCGGCAAATGCGGCGCTAACGCCATGATCTGAGAGATTGGCGTGACGAAGTAGGTCTCGGCCAGGCGGATCGTGCGCTTCACGCCACCGAAGTCCACTGCTGCTGCGTACGAGCAGTCATCGAGTCGACGGATGTAGCGCAGGGTACCGTGACCATAGGCGCGATGCTCTACGCGACGGGCGGCCTTCGACACCTTCGCGGGTGTGCGTTTGGTGGCGGACGAACGCGGGTTGGGTTTAGTGACGCGGAGTTTGCGGTTCATGTCCTTCCTTCCGCACGCTACTGCGAGCGATAGGCGAAACATCGTGATCGCGGCGAAGAAGAGATTCGAGCGCCGAAACGGGTATCACACGGCGACGCCCAATCTTCCGGCTGGCGAGTTCTTTGGCGCGTATCAGGTTTGTGATCGTGCGCGGACAGAGGCTCAGGCGACGAGCTGCTTCTGCAATCCCGACTGCCAGGATGCCTTCCATCGATTCCTCCGTGCTTGACACTGCCGTCAATTGCGAGTAAATTTCTGTGCTAGAATCATTATAAAGAATGGTTCCTGCAATCGCCTAGTCACGAAAGTTCATACCCATGATCGATGCGGAGAAGACAATTAAGCGGATCGCAATCGACCTGGCGAACCTGAACCCGGTCGATGTTGCAATGCAAGAGTTCCGAACGACCCACGATCTCGGTGGCGAGCTATCCGCCACAGGATTCCCGAGGTCGATGAGTGAGCGTTTTCGCTTGGGCAGTCCTGACGGAAGAACGCTGTTCCTTCGCGATCTGGCTCAGCGTTTGTGGTCTGGCGGTGGCGATGAGGGCGGAATTGAGATCCTTCAAAGGTTTCTGTTTCCGGCAGGAGAGGCAGCGGTGGATCGCGTCCGTATCGACTGGAGGCGACAACGGCTTGCCTACCAGCCCAAAACAACCCTGCAAGCGGTGTTCTACTACCTCCTGCAGAACAGTAATCTAGCGAAGATCTGCGGGAACCCCGAATGCACGCACCGCTACTTCTTCGGTAAGAGGGCAAACGAACGCTACTGTTCCGACGCCTGTTTCGAGATTGGACAGCGCTCTAGCAAAAAGAACTGGTGGAATGAGCACGGCAAAGAGTGGCGCGAATACAGGAGAACGAAACCATGAAACTGGAAACGAAGCGGCGTCGCGGCGTGTATGAAAAAGTTAAAGGTTCGGGGGAGTGGTGGATTCGTTACGCCGATGGGGAAGGGAAGCCTCGGCGAGAAGTGGCGGGCACAAAAAGCAACGCCATCAGCCTATACCAGAAGCGGAAAGCCGAGGTACTGGTCGGAAGAAAGCTGCCGGAGAGCTTGCGACAGAGAGTGGTCCGGTTCGCCGAAATTGCCGACGACGCGCTGGCGTACTGTAAGGCCAATAATCAAGGGCAGCAGTTCGACGCCTACCGCATCGGGCGTCTGAAAGAGGAGTTTGCGAATTACGCTGCGGAGGTTCCAGTCGAAGATCTTCGCCGTTGGTTTGGTGAGCAAGAATGGAAGCCGGGCACCCACAACCGTTACAAGTCCACATTGTCCTTGACGTACAGATTGGCTATCGAGCACAAAAAGGCATCGGCAAACCCGGCGCGGTTACTCAAGCGAAAGCGGGAGGATAATGGCCGGGTCCGCTTTCTGAATCAGCGCTCGCCAGCCAAAACGGAACTTGAATATCTCAGCCCGCACGCGGACGAGGAGTCGCGGTTGCGCGCTGTGATCTTGGCCAAGTACCCGGCCCACATGCCGGAGTTTGAAATCGCGCTGCACACAGGCATGAGGCCGAGCGAGCAGTACGGTTCGTCTTGGCTCAGGGTTGATCTGGCGCGCAAGCTAATCACGATCCCCAAGAGCAAGAACGGCAACACACGGCACATTCCTCTAAACTCGGTGGCACTAGCCGCATTCCAGGAGCTATTTGAGCGTTCCAGCGGCGAGGGGCGCGTATTTGTTAGTATTCATGGTGAACCGCTAAAGGGCTACAAGCACTGGTTTGACCGGGCCGTAAGAGAGGCGGGCGTAAAGGACTTCACGTGGTATTGCCTCCGTCACACTTTTGCCAGCCGGTTGGTGATGGGGGGAGTCGATCTTCGGACTGTGGCTGAGCTAATGGGACACAAGACGATCCAAATGACGATGCGTTACGCGCACCTTGCTCCGGCGCATAAGCAAGCTGCTGTGGAGTGTTTAACGAACGCGTGGCATTCTGAAAAACCAACCGACACCAGAACCGACACCAGCGCCCAGGGGCAACTGGGTGGCTCGATGGCTGATGCGAAGCAAGTTATGTAGAATGTGGTAGATGCAAAAGGTGGGGGCGCGTAGCTCAGTTGGCAGAGCAATGCCCTTTTAAGGCATGGGTCGCAGGTTCGAATCCTGCCGCGCTCACCAAGATTTCTCGCGTCTCCTTTCGATGCGGCCTCCGCAGGTACAGCCCCATCGAGTTGCCGCCCGCGGTCGCGCAGTTCCTGAGTTCTCACGCCTGATTTAGCCGCCCGAATGAAATTCGTAATACGGTCGAGCTAGCGCCTGAGGAGGACTCCATTTGGAGTCCTCGCTTTTGTCGCCCAAGCACGGCCTGTGGAACTGAATGGAGGGCCACTCCCCGCAAAAGTAGCTTGCGCGGGCGCGGCTGCGCCCGTAAGATAGCAGCGCTTCCCAAGACCGCATGATCGGCCAAACGATATCCCACTATCGGATTCTTGAAAAGCTCGGCGGTGGCGGCATGGGCGTCGTCTATAAGGCCGAGGACACGAAGCTGAAGCGCTTCGTGGCGCTGAAGTTCCTTCCCGATGAAGTGGCGAGAGATCCGCAAGCGCTGACGCGCTTTCAGCGCGAGGCGCAGGCCGCCTCGGCCCCGAACCATCCCAACATCTGCACCATCTACGAGATCGATGAGCATAACGGGCATGCCTTCATCGCGATGGAGTATCTGGAAGGGCAGACCCTGAAGCATCGCATTGGCGGGCGGCCGATGGATGTAGAGACGCTGCTGGGGATCAGCATTGAAATTGCGGACGGTCTGGACGCCGCGCACACCCGTGGGATTATTCATCGCGACATCAAGCCGGCAAACATTTTTGTGACCAAGCGCGGGCAGACTAAGCTGCTGGACTTCGGGTTGGCGAAGCTGGCGGCGAGCACCGAACATACGCTGACCGCGCAGGAAGGCGCGATGACCAGCCCGGGATCGACGATCGGAACCGTGTCCTACATGTCGCCCGAGCAAGTGCGCGCGGAAGAGTTGGATCCGCGGACGGACCTGTTTGCTTTTGGGGCCGTGATGTATGAGATGGCCACCGGGCAGATGGCGTTTTCTGGCAGCAGTAACGGCGTAATTTTCGAAGCGATTCTGAACCGCCCGCCGGCACCAGTCGAGAGTCTGAATCCGGTCATTCCGGAAAAACTGGATGAGTTGATCACGAAGTCTTTGGAGAAAGAGCGCGAGATGCGTTACCAGACTGCGGCGGAGTTGCGCGGCGATTTGAAACGGATCAAGCGGGGGATGGAGAGTTCGCGGATCCGGGCGGCGAGCGCTTCGGGAATCGCGGCGGCTTCATCGGCTAAAGTTCCTGCGCCCGCGGCGCAGACAATGGTACCGCGGCGCCGAATGCGAATCGTGGTTGCCATCGTGGGAGCGCTGGCTTTGTTCGTTGGATTGAAGCTGGGATCGATGTTGATGAAAGCTCCGGCCGGCACCGATTTTGCGGAATATCATCCTCTGACCTTCCAACGCGGGATCGTGCACTCGGCGCGATTTGCGCCCGATGGCAAGACGGTGATTTACAGCGCGGCGTGGGAAGGCAAGCCGCTCGATCTGTATACGACGCGTCCGGAGAGTCCGCAATCGCAGCAGATGGAACCGAAGGGCGCGGACGTGCTGGCCGTATCGGCCTCGGGCGAGATGTTGCTGGCGCTGCACAGCAAGCCGCGCGATTCGTCATTTCTGTATGCGGGAACGCTGGCGAGAGTGCCGCTGGTGGGCGGGGCGCCGCGAGAAATTCTGAATGATGTGGAATGGGCGGATTGGGCGCCGGACGGATCGAATATCGTGGTGGTTCATGAGGTCGGCGGGCGGAAGCGCCTGGAGTATCCGCTGGGGAAGACTCTTTACGAAGCGGATGGATGGATCGGAAATCCGCGGGTGGCGCCTGACGGCAAGAGTGTGGCTTTCGTCGATCATCCGCAAACCGGCGATGATGGTGGCGCCGTGGCCATATTGGATTTGGCGGGCAAGAAGACGAAGCTTTCCGACGGCTGGGACAGCATACAGGGGCTGGCCTGGTCTCCGGATGCGAGCGAGATCTGGTTTACGGCGACGCGCACGGGAGGCGACCGCTCTCTGTACGCGACCGACTTGTCGGGGAAAGTGCGAGTACTGGCGCGGGTTCCGGGGGAGTTGACGATTCTCGATGTCGGCAAAGAAGGGAACGTACTGCTGACGCGCGGCAACGATCGGGCGGGCATGATCGGGCTGGCGCCGGGCGAGGCGAAAGAAAAGGATCTGTCATGGCTGGACTGGTCGGTGCCGGGGAGTTTGTCGGCCGACGGCAAGACGATTCTGTTTTTCGAGTCGGGTGAGGGCGGTGGGCCGAAGTACGCGGTGTATTTGCGGGACACTGACGGGTCGCCGGCGATCCGGTTGGGCGAAGGGACCGGGCTGTCATTATCGCCGGATGGGCAGTGGGCTTTGTCGCGCTTGAACGTGGTTCCGGCGCCGCTGGTTTTGTATCCCACCGGAGTGGGAAACATGAAGCAATTGAAAAGCGACGGGCTGAATCACATGTCGGGCAGTTTTCTTCCGGATGGAAAACATTTTGTGTTCAGCGGCAACGAGTCGGGTCACGGCGCGCGGCTATATCTGGAGTCGCTGGACGACGCCAAGCCGCATGCTTTCAGCATGGAAGGAGTAGGCGGCGCGGGAGTGGGTGGTCTGGTCTTGTCGCCCGACGGCAAGCTGGTAGCGGCCCGCGGTCCGGATCAGAAGGTTTATGTTTTCCCAGTCGGCGGAGGAGATCCTAAGGTAATCGCTGCGGCGCAGCCGGGAGAGTTTCCGACCGCTTGGTCTTCCGACGGGCGCTCCCTGTTCTTGATGACCCGCGGCCAGATTCCGGCGCAAGTCTTTCGCGTGGACGTCAATTCGGGACAGAGGACTTTCTGGCGGTCGTTTGAACCTGCAGATGCAGCGGGAATCGATACGATTCGCGGCGTGCTGGTTTCCAGCGACAACAAAGCTTACGTGTACGGCTATACGCGGACGCTGTCGGATTTGTACCTGGTGCGCGGGTTGAAGTAGCCCGGCTGCGATCTGCCACCGTAGAGCCATCCTGGTCAATTTCCTGCGACTCGTCTCCTGCAGTATATTTCCAGCGTGATCCCAATCAAGGTTCGTTGTCTTCTGCTGCTCCTGTCGATGGCATGCGCGGCTGGTCCTGTTCGAGCGCAATCCGACAAATACTTTCGCGTGGGGAATCGAGAGGGCGTTGCAACCAAGCCAACCCCAGGCATCGCCATGATGGGTGGCGGGCATGATCTGGATGATGCTTTTCGCTGGCTCTGTAATAAGGGCAATGGCGGGGACTTTCTGATTCTGCGCGCCCGCGGCGATGACGATTACAACTCGTATGTAAATGGGCTGTGCAAAGCAAATTCGGTGGCCACGCTGATTGTTCCCGATCGCAAAGCGGCGGAGGATCCGGCGGTGGCGGAGATCATTCGAAAAGCCGAGGCAGTCTTTATCGCGGGCGGGGATCAGGCGAACTATATTCGCGGATGGAAGGGAACGCCGGTTGAGCAGGCGATGAACGATGGCATTGCCGCCGGCAAGCCGATTGGCGGAACCAGCGCTGGACTGGCCGTGCTAGGGCAGTTTGTGTACGGAGCGCTCGGGGACAAACCGGACGATAAGGATCTCGCTTCGACGGACGTGTTGCCGAATCCTTATTTTGAGCGGGTGACGCTGGTAAGGGAGTTCCTGAAGATTCCGCGCCTGGAGAATCTGATTACGGATTCGCATTTTGCCAAACGCGACCGCATGGGGCGGTCTCTGGGATTTCTGGCACGCATTATGAAAGACGGATGGAGCGGTTCTCCGCACGAAGTGGCCGTCGATGAAAGGTCGGCAGTTCTGGTGGAAGCGGACGGGACAGCCACGGTCGTGGGGACGGGAAAGGGTGCGTATTTTATGCGTCCGACGAAAGCGCCTGAGGTCTGCGAAGCGGGTGTGCCGCTGACGTTTCGCGAGATCAGCGTTTATCGGGTGAGTTCCGGCGGGCATTTTGATTTGGCAAGTTGGACGGGCGAGGGAGGCATCGCGTATTCGCTTTCGGTCGTGCAGGGGAAGATTGAGAGCACGCAAGCCGGAAAGGAAATTTATTGAGGGACATTCTTCTCCTTGAGTTCTGCGCGCGTTGAGGGTTGGATATAATCACAGTTCGAACCACCCCTCACTTGCCGTGCTCTGTCTGACTTCCAGCCTCGCTTTGTTGGTTGTGCTCACCACTCAAGTCACAAGCGCAGAATTGATGGCCCAGACGGGGGCCACTCGCTCCTCCGCGGTTTCTGCAAAATCGGCCGAGCAGCAGGCATTGCGGCGTGGTCAGGAAGCGCTGCAAAGTGGTGACGTCGCTCGTGCACGAAGCGAGTTCGAAAAGGCGGTGCGGCTGGCCCCGAACGATGCGGCCGCGCAATCGGTGCTGGGATGGGTGCTGGCCGCGCTCGGCGACGGACTGGCGGCGGAGACGCACCTGCGTGCTGCCATCAAGCTGAAGCCGGGATTTGTCGATCCGCGGCTGACCCTGGCTGGAGTTTTGTCGCAGCAAGGAAGTGTCGCGGAGGCTGAGCAGGAAGCGCGAACGGCGGTGAAGTTGGCTCCGCAGAATGCGGAGGCACACCGGACGTTGGCGCGGATCTTGAGCCAGAGTAGGGGAGATGAGGCGCTCGCGGAGATGCGACGCGCGGTGGAACTTGCTCCGCAGCGAGCGGATTTGCGGGACGAGTTGGGAACGATTCTGGCGCAAAGAAATCAGTTTGTCGAAGCGGAGAATGAGTTCAAAGAAACCCTGCGCCTGCAGCCGAATCTGGAATCGGCGCACTTTCATTCAGGGGTGGTGCGATTGCGGCAGCAGCAGTTAAATGATGCCGCGACCGAGTTAGAAGCAGCTGTGAAGCTCGCTCCGCAGGATGCGACCGCGCACTACTACCTGGCGAAAGTATTCACTGCTCAGTCGAAAAATCCCGAGGCGCTGACGGAGTTGCAACAGTGCGCCGCCTTAAAGCCGGACTGGTTTGAATTACAAATCGAGTTAGGGATCGCAAGCCAGCGCGCGGGTGATATCGATACAGCGGTGAAGGCGTTTAGCGCGGCCGTGAAGCTGCGTCCCGAGGATGCGGAGGCTTACAACGACCTGGGACTGGCGCTGGTGCAGAGAGGGGACGCGCAAGGTGCGGTCCCGAAGTTCAAGACAGCGGTGCAACTACGTCCCAACGATGGCGATCTGTTCGGCAATCTGGCCATCGCCTATCTCCAGATGACAGATTTTGATTCCGCGGTCACGGAATTAGAGGCCGGACTGAAGCTGGCTCCGGAGAATGCGTCGCTGCATTACAACCTGGGGCTGGCCTACAAATTGAAAGATCAGCTCGACAAAGCCGTTCCGGAATTTCAGGAAGCGATCCGGTTGCAGCCGGATTTAGCCGACGCGCACTACACGCTGGGAATCCTTTTCTGGCAGCGAGGGGAGTTTGATCAAGCTGTCGGCGAGATGCAGAAAGCGATTCAGTCGAAACCGGATTATGCGGAAGCCCATTATACGCTGGGCACGGTTTACAAGCAGCAGGAAAAACTGCCGGAGGCCGCAGCGGAGTTGCGGGAAGCGATCCGGTTACAGCCTGATTTCGCGGGAGCTCATACAACGCTTGCTGGTGTCTTGCGCCAGATGGGTGACGCCGCAGGTGCAGCAGAACAAGCAAAGGAAGGAGCACGAATCATAGCCTTGAAGAACAACTTGCAGGCAGCCACAGTTTCGACAAATTCCGGCAAGAGATTATTGGCGGCAGGCGATCTCGATGGCGCTATTTCGCAGTTTCGATCGGCCATCCATGCGAAGCCGGACTATGCGGCGGCACATTATCAGCTCGGGTTGGCATTGCAGCGGGGCGGGAAGAAACAGGAAGCACAACAGGAGTTTCAGAAAGCGGCGGAGTTGGATCCGCATTTTGTGACGACCCAGAAGTAGGCAGGGCCGGGACAGGCTCGGGCCCCGTCTTCACTAATTTGTGTGATTGCGAACGGAGATCAGGTCCGTCTTGACCGGGACTCCATGAATGATTCTTACGTGGAGAAGAGCTTCAAACGGTTTGAGCTCGCTGGGCCTGGTCACTTTCAAACGCTGCAGCAGTTCCTTAATGGAATCTTCGCGGCAAACGTATTCCACGGCTGCCTGGGTGCCGAAAGTGGAGTTGCCCGCCAGGATGAGAATGGCTCGCGAGGGGTCGAGGCCAGGAAGCAGGGCAATAACGGCATAGTCTTCAACCATGGGCTGATTCGCGGGACTGGCCAGGAATGATTTCGGCTCGCCGGAAAGAGGATGGACATTGAAAACCGCCAGGTCTCCTTTGCGCGGGCCGGAGTCGAGGCGCTGAAAGACGAATTCGCGAGTTCCGGGAATGTCGAGCAGAGTGAGATTCTCAGACGGCGAGCCGACGAAAATCAGATCATTATTCTTGGCGTCGTCCAGCGAGAACAAAGCGCCGCGCTTGACCCGCAACTGCTGGTTGAACATGGAAAAGACGCGATCGAGTTGATGAATGGCGAGAACTTCTCCCACGCCGGTGTAGTGATCGAGAATGACGGCGTGAGTGTCTTTCGCAGGATTGAAGTAGCGCATGCCAGTTTCAGGGCGTCCCACAAAACTGCCGTTGCTGAAGATGACCCACGGCTGTTGCGGACCGGTCACAAAACGATTCCAGAAGAGTTGATACGGGGGAGCTACCGCAGGGGTGGCAGCCGACGGTGTGCGTACGCGCTGCGATAGCAGAATCGCGCTGGTAATAAGAGAGGCCGTGAGCAAGACCAGCAGGACCACAACGGTAATCGCCCATCCCCAAGGAAGCATGGGCACGTCCGAGGTTTTTCGCTGCGCCTCGACTTGCACGGGCGGTGTAAGTTGTATCCCGGACTTGCTTGCGTGCAGGTGGAACGTCAGGGCGTACGAACCTTTAGGAATCTCGACCAAGATTGGATCGTCAACACCCTCGTGGGCGTAATACTCGGCGAGCTTCACCCGAAGCCGCCCCGCCTGGACGCGAACGGTGGAGTCGCTTTGCGGATCGAATCCCGCAGGCCGTCCCAGAACTTCGGTGGCGATCTGATATTCCTTCAGCGCAATCCCAGGGTGATCGAGAGAATGCTCGGCAAGATAGCGGAGCAATTTGCAGAGAGACTCGGAGCTATGCAAGATATGACTTTTTGTAAGTCTCTCTATTTGCTGGAAGCACTGCTCTCTGCCGATCGCAATTGAGTGTGTGACAGCCATATAACGTGGGTGTAACGAGACGTTTTATCTCGCTGTCAGGCTTGAACTTCCTTTCGGTAACAGTATCAGACCTAGTGAAACTTTTTCCAGCTAATAGTTTTGCATTACGACTGCACTTGGTCGAGTCAAGTCTTCTTCTGCATTTGTGGGGCGATTGTGTTTGGCAAGCCTGGGAGGAGGAAGTTCATGAAAAGATCAGCGTGGGTCGCAGTGGCAGCGTTGAGCCTTCTGGTGGGTTTCTGGGTTCCAGCAGCGCTGGGCCAAGCCGTGTTTGGCAGCATCCTGGGAACCGTGACAGATCCCTCGGGAGCAGCCGTCCCTGGGGCTAAAGTGACGGTCACGAGCCAGACGAAAGATGTCTCTACGGTTGCGACCAGCAACGAAAGCGGCAACTACGACGTCACGCACCTGATCCCCGATGTCTACAAAATCAGCATCGAGGGAACTGGGTTTAAGACACTTGAGTTCCAAAACATCCAAGTTTCTGCTGATACGGGTGTTCGAGTCGACGGGCAATTCGAGGTTGGCTCAGCCAGCGAGCAGGTCCAAGTGACCGCTGAAGCGCCCCAGTTGAAGACGGACCGGGCGGATGTATCGATCGAGTTCAATCAAAGATATGTCGAAGATCTGCCCATCATGAACCGCAACTTTACCTCCTTCGAGTTGTTGTCGCCAGGCACGCAGAAGCTTGTGGGCTGGAGCCATGCCGCAACTGAAAATCCACAGGGCAGCCAGCAGATCTTCGTGAACGGGCAACATTTCAGCGGCACGGCATTTGAATTGGACGGAACGGATAACCAGGATCCCATCCTGGGGATTATCGTGGTCAATCCGAACTTGGACGCGATCCAGGAGACGAAGGTAGATCTACAGAATTACGACGCCGAATTTGGCAAGGCGTTGGGCGGTGTCGTCACAGTGCAGACCAAGTCAGGGAGCAACGATTTCCACGGTGAAGGATTCTGGTTCCGGCGCACCGACGCGACGGCGGCGCGCGATCCTTTCACCCAGTATCCCGGATCAAATCCAGATGGTCCTGTCATTCCGCATGACAAATGGCAACAGTTCGGCGCAACTTTCGGTGGCCCGATCATCAAGGACAAGTTGTTCTTCTTTGGGGATTACCAAGGGACGCGGGAAGCAAGCGGCCTCACGAATCTGGTCACGGTCCCAACCGCGCTGGCCGCCAGCACGTGCAATCCGGCGACCAACGCGGCTAGCGCCACGCCGGGCTATTGTGACCTTAACGATTACCTAACTGCCGGATTAAATGGCGGAGGAGTGGCATACAATCCGGCGACGGGAAATGCGAGTGGAGGGTCACGCCTACCATACCCGGCCACGGGTCCGTGCCCCAGTGTCGTTGTCAACGGCGTCACCGAAGCCAACTGCATTCCGATCGGCCAGATTTCGCCTCAGGCGGCAGCGATTTTGGCGTTGTTCCCAGCCCCGATAAACAGTAATGCTTACAACAACTACGTCGGTGGGGGCACGGGCAGTTTCAGCCAGAACAGCTTGGATACGCGCATTGATTACGCCGCGAGTCAGTCGGTGCAGGTCTTCGGCCGGTTTAGTCTCGACTACTTTAATTTGTCAGGGAAGGGCGTGTACGGCGTGTTGCAGGGCATCGGCGACGGTCCCGGAGGGCTGGCGGGCAGCTCCATCGTCCACAATTACAGCTTGTCCTCCGGCGTGACCAAGACTTTCAGTCCCACACTGCTGGCCGACTTCCGCTTCGGATATTTCAAATACAACCCGAACGCCAATAAGCCCGACGTGGGGACGACACCGATGACGAACGTAGGCATCCCCAACGCCAACATAACGGGGAGCCAAGCGCTGTTTACGTCAGGTTGGGGCGGATTTCTTTTCAACCAGACCCCCTCGTCGAGTTCCAACAACGGGGATGTAACGTTTGGCGACGGCTTAGGCGTAGGACGTTGCAACTGCCCGCTGCTGGAGAGCGAACAGCAATTCCAGTGGGTCGGCAATATCACCAAGATTCACGGAAATCACCAATTCAAATTCGGCGCTGATATTCGCTACGCTATGAATCTGCGCGTACCGAGCGATGCCGGGCGCGCGGGCGACTACACGTTCGATTATCACACCACATCAAATGGCGGCAGCGGTGGTCTCGATTGGGCCACGTTCTTGCTAGGCGATGTAACGCAGGTGAGCCGATACGTGAGCACGGTTCTGGACGCAGCGGAGCGGCAGCACCGCATGTTCTTCTACGGGCAGGATACCTGGCGTGTCACGCCCAAGCTCACACTGAACTATGGCCTGAGATGGGAAGTTTATTTCCCAGAGTATGTGAACGGCAAGGATCACGGAGGCTTCGCCAATCTCGTTGAAGGGATCGATCGGGTCGCCGGGGAAGGACCCTATGGTCTCAATGGCAATATCAACAACGATTGGCACTATTTCGCGCCGCGTCTGGGCGTTGCCTATCAACTGAGACCGAAGACCGTCCTGCGCATGGGTTATGGGCGTAGCTACGACATGGGAGTGTTCGGTTCGAATTTCGGACACACGGTGACCCAAACGTTGCCGGTCTTGGCGGCGCAACTCGCTCAAGGGCCGAACACGAACGTCCCGGCATTTACGCTGTCGCAAGGTCCGCCGATATTCAACTTCCCGGCCATCCCATCGAGCGGATATTTTCCGATAGCAGGACCGAACTGCTACCAACAGCCGTACGTCGTCAGTGGCCAGAACAGCCAATTGTGCATTCAGCCGCATATCCGTCCAACTTTCCAGCGCCTACCTGAACTGGATGCCTGGAATGCCACCGTGCAGCATCAGCTAACTGGCACCACGACCGTGACCGTGTCCTATGTTGGTAACAAGGGAACGCATGTATTTGCCACCGGTGATGGACCGACCTACAACGTAAACATGCCTAGAGTGGGGGCGGGAACGGATGTTTGCACCCCCACTCCGCCGGCGACCACGTGCCCTGGCGCACCGTCAACGCAGGGCTTGTCGTATGCCCCCAACGTGCCGCTAAATTACCGCCGGCCGTTCTTCAACAGATTCAGCTATCCGGGCTACGCCGACCCAACAAATACGGCAGTCAATTTGCCCGGTGCCCCCAATCAAATGCCTGGCGTCTTGCAGTGTTGTTCCACCGATCAAGGAAACTATCTGGGTAACGATGCCAGCAGCAAATACAACGCATTTCAAGTGGAGGTGGAGAAGCGTTTTTCGCATGGGCTGCAGGTGCTCTCGCATTACACGTTTGCCCACGCCTATGCCTACGGCGGTAGTTATTACGTGAATGATCCCAAGGTTGCGTACGGTCCTGATGACGAAGTGCGCAATCATCTATGGGTGAACAACGTTGTGTATCAGTTGCCTTTCGGAAGAGGGCAATCGTTTGCTGCGAACGCAAGCCGGCTGGAAGACGAATTCATTGGCGGCTGGCAGATTTCGGGCACAACTACTTGGGGGAGTGGTCTGCCCTGGTCGCCTACCTTCAGCGCGTGCGGCTTGGATAACGACGTGAACGTTTGCTACCCGAGCAGGGGCACTGGAAGCTTCCACGCTCATGCAGGATCGTATAACTCGGTTACGCGCACAGTCCCATTTTTCACGCCCGTGCCGAGTATTTTTGGACAGACCAGCGGTGGCCCGTTCATCGATCCGGGCATTGGAAACATTGGCAATTACGGCTATGACGTCTTCCGCGGCCCGAGGGCATTCTTCGCCGATGCGTCTCTGCTCAAGAACATTCCGATTACTGAGCGCGTGAAAGCTCAATTCCGCATGGATGCCTTCAACGTGTTCAATCACCCGGCGCTCGGATACGGGCAAGGAACCAGCAATTGTGTCGATTGCTCCGGAGGGACAAACGGCTACATTACGAACATCGAGGCGGACGCTTCGCCCGGCTCCGCCACCGGCATGCGGCAGCTCGAGTTTGCGCTCAAGCTGATTTTCTGAAGTCGCGGGAGTAATCCACAGAGGGATTCCTTCGGGAGTCCCTCTTTTTATCTGTGCCACGTCGCGCACGCTTCCGGTATAAACGTCAGGTGGCAGCGATGAAGAAAAGAGTCGTCGGACTGGGCGAAGTGCTCTGGGACGTGCTGCCGGAGCGAACGTGTCTGGGCGGCGCGCCGGCGAACTTTGCTTACATCACCAGGTTGATGGGGGATCAGGGGATTGTCGCCAGCCGGGTGGGCGAGGATTCGCGTGGGCTGGACGCGTTGCGCCGGATGGAAGAACTGGGGCTCGATATTGATCACGTGCAGACGGATGGAGAACATCAAACGGGCACGGTGAGCGTCGAATTGGACGGCAACGGACTGCCGCACTACGAAATTGCGGCACCGGTGGCGTGGGATTTTCTGACATGGACGCGGGACTGGCAGCAACTGGCGGAGAGCATCGATGCGGTCTGCTTTGGATCGCTGGCGCAACGGTCTGAAGTCAGCCACGCGACGATTCGTAGATTTCTTGCTGCCGCTTCCGCCGATACGCTGAAGGTCTTCGATGTGAATCTGCGCCAATCCTTTTATTCCGTGGAGACTCTGACAGAATCGATGCGGCTGGCCGATATTGTGAAGCTCAACGACGAGGAATTGCCCAGGATCATGAACCTGTTCAAGTTCGCTCACAAGAATGACCTGTCGTCGGCGCAGAATCTGCTGCGAGAATATGATCTGAATGTCGTCTGCGTCACGCGAGGCGGGCGCGGCAGTCTGCTGGTGCGAGAGAACGATTGCAGCGTGCATCCGGGATTCAAGGTTCACGTTGCCGACACGGTGGGGTCGGGAGACGCCTTCACCGCGGGACTGGTGCATGAATATCTGCACGGCGCACCGCTTGAGCTGATGAACGAAGTGGCCAATCTGGTGGGCGCCTGGGTGGCCAGTGAAGTGGGTGCAATGCCCACTCCCAAGGGCGGCGCGCTGGAACATTCGCTGGCAGAAATTCGATAAGCCGGGCTGGTATTGCCGTCTTGCGATATAGTACGAAAGATTTCTTTTTCTTTCGGTATACTATGGGCACAGAGGGGGCATCATTATGCGCATCCGGGCCCGTGTAGGCCTTTCGCGATCTTTCCGCGTTTTTTTCGGAGTTGCACTTGCCTTGATTGCCGGGGCAATGCTCAGTTGCTCCAAGCCGGTTCATCCGACGAAGGCGCCGTCTCAGCAGCCTTCCGACATCCATGTGGAAGTTCGTGACGGAGGGCCGGTGGTCATTACAACCAGCACGGCGGAATTCCAGGTTCTTCCCTCGGGCTATGTGCATGCGAGCCTAGTGAAAGATGGCAAGCGCCTGACGCTCGACGAGCCTGCGGTGGGATCGACGGGCGGCAGCGACTCGGTTGTGATGGGAGGAAAGGAATTGGACTTCATTCCGGATTTCTCTCAGGCGACCGTTACCGAGGCTAGCGGAAAGTTGGGGCGCGGAAAGCGCGTGGAAATACCGGCGCGTCCGCTGGCGCCATCTGGAATGGCCATGGAGCGCGTGCTGGTCGTGCAGGCGTATGACGATTTCCCGAATATCGCGCTGGTGAGTGCAACCTACAAAAATGTAGGTACAACCGATCTGGCAATCGACCAGGTGTGGATGCAGCAGCACCGGTTCAATGCGAAAAATGTCGACGAGAAGGCGCAGCCCTACGACATGTGGTCGTTTCAGGGATCGAGTTATGACTGGGGCAAAGATGACGTACTGAAGTTGACGCGAACATCAGCGCAGCCCAATGCGATGGGCGAGGCGGTGAAAGGCGGCTATGGAGGCGGGATTCCGGTGGTCGCGTTCTGGACGGCATCCGTCGGGGAGGCGATTGGGCATGTGGAGACGCTGCCCTGGACTCTCTCGATTCCCGTGAAGGTAGAAAAGGACGGCCGGGTGAACGCGAGCATCACTATCCCGGTCAATGCATCGCTGAAGCCGGGAGAAAGTTATGAAACCCCGCGCAGTTTTGTAGCGGTTTACAAGGGAGACTTTTACGAGCCGCTGCGCCTGTGGTCGAGTGTGCTGCAGAAAGAAGGATGGGAAATTCCCAAGCCCTCGAGCGAGGCCTACAACGTCAGCTGGTGCGGGTGGGGATATGAATTCAACGTGACGCCCGCGCAGATGCTGGGCACGGTACCGAAGTTGAAGGAATTCGGGATCAAGTGGGCGACCCTGGATGACCGCTGGTTCGATACGTATGGCGATTGGAATCCGCGAGCCGATACGTTTCCCGGCGATTCCATAAAGAAAATGGTGGATGACTTCCACAAGCAGGGAATTCTCGCTCAACTTTGGTGGCTGCCGCTGGGCGTGGAAGATGGGCAGGGAAAATATGAGTCGCACAAGTATGCGATGTCGAAGGTGGTGCAGGAGCATCCAGATTGGCTGATTCTGGATAAGGATGGGAAGCATGCGCGGATGACGCGCGACTTGGCGGTGCTGGATCCATCGCTGCCTGAGGTGCAGGCGTATTACAAGCAACTCACCGAGAAGTTCATCCGCGACTGGGGATTCGACGGATCGAAGCTGGATAATATTTATAGCGTGCCGAAGTGCTACAACCCGGTTCACCATCACAAGTCGCCGCAGGATTCGGTGAACGCCATGTCCGCCGTCTATAAGACTATCTTCGAGACGACGCGGGCGATCAAGCCGGAAAGCGTTACGCAGGCTTGTCCGTGCGGGACGCCGCCCTCGCTGGCGTGGCTGCCGTTTATCGATCAGGCCGTGACTGCCGATCCGGTGGGAGCGGTGCAGGTGCGGCGGCGGATCAAGATGTACAAGGCGCTGCTGGGGCCGCAGGCGGCAGTGTATGGAGATCACGTGGAACTGTCGGAGATGACGCCGCTGGGACACGGCAATTGGAGCGAGCATGGCTCGGATTTCGCGTCGACGCTGGGAACGGGGGGAGTGCCGGGAACGAAATTTGTGTGGCCGGATCCGGGACCGAAGTTCAAACCAGTGGCGCTGACCACCGAAAAAGAAGAGCACTGGAAGAAGTGGATCGGCCTCTACAACGACAAGATGCTGTCGAAGGGAAACTTCCTCGATCTCTACACGTACGGGTACGATTTTCCCGAGGCCTATGTGATCGAGAAAGACGGCAAAATGTATTACGCGTTCTTCGCGGAGAAGCCGTTCACGGGGGAGATCGAACTGCGCGGGTTGAAACCGGGAACCTATGAGGTGCTCGATTACGTGGACGGAAAAAATCTAGGCGAGGTGCGGGCTGAGAGCGGCAAGGCTCCCACGCTCAAGACTGAGTTTCAAGGTCACTTGCTGCTGGAAGCAAGCCCGAAGTAGCAGGTGCGGCCAGGTGCCCGCTAAAGGCGGGAGCGGCGCAGTCCGCTTCCCATGACCGGTCATGGCTTTCCGAGGAAGTCTTCGCGATGAGCGAGGTCGCGGAAGGCTTCTGTGCCGCCAGGGCGAGTCGTAGAAAGCGCGCCCACAAGATTGCCGCTGGCAAGGCAAGTTTCCAAATTGGCGCCGCGGACGAATTCATGCAGGAATCCGGCGTCGAAACTGTCGCCCGCCCCGATCGTGTCAACGGTCTTCACGACTCGCGACGGGCTCACGAAACGTTCGGTCCCACGCTGCGCTAACGCTCCGTTGCGGCCGAGTTTGACCACTACGAGCGGTACCACATGGGAGAGCTTTCGAATCGCAACTTCCAGATCATCGGTCCCCGCGGCTTTGCAGGCTTCCCGTTCGTTGGGCAGGAAGACGTCCGCGTGCCGCAACACTTCGTGCAGGCCGCCTTCCCAGCGGTCGTCGGGATCGTCGTTGGTGTCGAGCGAAATCGTGAGTCCTCGGGCCTTCAGCTGTTGAAACAATTCGCTCACGCGCGGAAGCAGGGCGCGCTGTAAATAGTAGGAAGACAAATGAAAGTGGCGCGCATCGGCAAGATAGTCGAGATCAAGATCTTCCCAATTCAGTTCAGAGATGGTTCCGGCATAGGTAAGAATATTCCGCCACGTGTCGTGATGCAGGATGACGGTGAGTCCGGTCGTGCTTTTGCCCTCGACCCGCCGCACGCGCGAAACATCTACGCCGCTTTGCGCAAGTCGTTGGAGAGAGATCTCGCCGAGAGGATCGTCACCGATGCGGGATTGAAATCCAACGTGGCTGCCGAGCGCGGAGAGGTTGTGGGCGACGATCGCGGAGGACGACCCCAGGGTGAGCATCATGCGGTCGGCAAGTAGTTCGCGCTCCGGTGCGAGTTGCTCAGGCAAACCATAAAGGATCAGGTCGAGATTGAGTTCGCCGGCAATGGTAACGTCGAAACGAGGCATGTTTGCTCAAGAATAACTAACTGACCTAGACCAGGGTCACTTCGATTCCGGCTTGTTTCAAGGCACGAAGATCGGATTTCGGCGCTCCGCGGTCCGTAATGACCTCCTGCAGAGCGGAGGTGGGTGAAATCAGCGACAGGCTGCGGCGGCCGAACTTGCTGGCATCGCACACGGCGACCGTTCTTCTGGCCACGTCGACCATCACGCGGTTGACCTTTGCTTCCAGCAGATTGGGAGTACTCAGTCCGAAATGAACGTCAAAGCCGTCCACGCCGAGAAACAAAATGTCAGCGCTCAAACGGCGCAGAGTTTCTTCGGCGATGGGGCCGACCAGCGAAAATGAGTTCTTGCGCAGCGTGCCGCCGGTGAGAATTACTTCCACGGCGGTGCCGGCGAGTTCGGCGGCGATGTTGACTGCATTCGTAATGATGGTCAGATTCTGAAAACTGCGCAGCGCGCGGGCGATCGCCGTGGTTGTGGTACCGGAATCGAGAATCAGCACCTGGCCCTCTTTGACTCTTCCGACCGCGCATTCGGCGATGCGCAGTTTTTCCTGATGGTGCAGTTTCTCTTTTTCGCGAAGCGTGGGATCGTCGAGCGCATCCGCACGCGATGGAAGCGCGCCCCCGTGGGTTCGATGAACCAGTCCGTGGGCATGAAGGATTTCGAGGTCCTTGCGAATCGTAACCTGGGAGGTTTCGAATCGGCGGGAGAGTTCGGTGACGAGGACACGACCCTGATGATTGAGCAAATCGAGAATGGCGCGACGACGCTCTTCGTTGAGCACATTTATGGCCTGATGGCGATTTCGCTAACCGAGGAAACCGCCGGACGGAGCCCGGAAACTCACGTTTCTTTTTATAACGTTTGGTTTCGTTTGTCCAGCGCGAAAAAGCGCCAGAATGGGCCATGGATGGGGCGAATTGGGCAGAGCTATTTAATCGCCATCTGCGTCGGATAGTATTTCTGAATCATTCTCCCCGTCATGAGGCCGCCCTCATATTCCGGAATAATAACCTCGTCAGCTCCGGAGTTGCGCATGGCCGTGGCATAGCGTTGCTGGCCGGCGCGGGTGATAATTTTGATTCTGGGATTCAGGGAGCGAGCGGTGACGGTGATGTAAAGATTGTCGGCATCGTTGTCGATGACCACGCAGATGCCCATAGCGCGTTCGATTCCGGCCTGCTGCAGGACATCGTGCCGCTTGGCGTCGCCCTGAATCACCGGGGTGCGGTCGGTGAGCAGTTCGTGGTAGAGGCCTTCGTTGGTCTCGATCAGGACAAAAGGAATCTCGACGTGGCGAAGCTGGTCGACCACGGTGCGGCCGACCTGGCCGTATCCGCAAATGATGAAATGATCGCGCAGCTGATCGATGTTCACTTCGTTGACCATTGTTTTCCAGGCCTCCACGCCTTGCCTGCTGAAAATCGTAAGCAGCACGCGCTCGGCAATCCAAATCTGGAACGCGAACACGCCCGCGTAAACGAACAGCGCAAAAATCTTGGTGGACCTGTGCACCGTCCGGTAATCGATGGAATGGGAGTGAAACACCCAGAACAGGGCGTCCAGCGGACGCAGGCCTTCCAGGCGCACATAAACGGCGACGCAGATCCCCAGGAACGCAGCCAGCACGGTCAGCGGCACCCACAAACGCCGGAGAAACAGGATGAGGATGCGTCCCATGAGCCTCCTATGCCACCTTTCACCAGTACAAAAAATGGTTCCGAATATATCAAGCGCGCGGCGAGATTGCCATTCAATTCCTTGTGGAGTGGCAACGGTTTTTCGAATCGCGTTTTCGCCGAGCCACGACTAAGCCCGAAAGCTGGTACGAACTTTCAAGACAGAGACGGCACCGCTGCGGCGAAGCCGGCCGTTTGGCGCAGCGGTTCGGTCAGGGCTTTCATGACCTTGGCAAATCCGGCAAAGTCGAGAGATTGCGCACCATCGGACAGAGCGCGCTCCGGGCAGGGGTGCACTTCGATAATGAGGCCATCGGCGCCGACGGCGACGGCAGCACGAGAAACCGCCGCAATCAAACTCTGCTTGCCAGTCCCATGAGACGGGTCGGCGATCACGGGCAGATGCGAGAGATCGCGAGCCAGGGCAACCGCGGCCAGGTCGAAAGTGTTGCGCATTTCGGTTTCAAAAGTCTTGATTCCGCGCTCGCACAGGACGACCTGATGGTTGCCACCGGAAAGGAGATACTCCGCGGCAAGGAGCCATTCCTTGACCGTGGCGGACGGACCGCGTTTGAGAAGGATCGGCTTATTGACGGTAGCCAGGCGGCGCAGCAAGGCGAAGTTCTGCATGTTGCGCGCTCCGACCTGCAGCATGTCGACGTGCTCGCAAATGATGTCGATATCTTCGGTGCTCATCACTTCGGTGACAACCGGCAGTCCGGTTTCCTGCTTGGCTTCGCGCAAGATTTTCAAAGCTTCGATGCCGAGACCTTGAAAGTCATAGGGAGAAGTTCGCGGTTTGTAGGCGCCGCCGCGCAGCATGGTGGCTCCGGCTTTCTTGACGGCGTGCGCGGTGTCGAGAAGTTGCTCGCGCGATTCCACGGAGCACGGTCCGGCGATGACGACGACCTCAGGGCCACCGATGGAAACCCCATTGATCTTTACGATGGAACGTTCCGGCCGCACTTGCCGGCTGACGAGCTTAAAGGGCTGTGCGATGGCGACGACATTGTCGACTCCCGGCGCGACTTGGAGCGCTTCGATCTCGTGACGCCGTCCGCTACCGACAGCGGCAACGATGGTGCGCTCGGTGCCGCGAGTCACATGCGGCTGGTAGCCGGCCTCGCGAATGCGCTCGATCACATGATTTATTTCCTGCTCGCTAGCTTTCTCGGACATGTTGACGATCATGGCTGGATTCTCCTCGTGGGTTCGGTGGTAAAAACAAAAGCCGCGATCTCGGATCGCGGCGTGCGGCTCAGCTTGTTGTTTAGGTGACCGTCAGTGGCTCAACCTTACTCCAAGCTGCTCCGCAGCCGCTACCCAAGTAAATCGGTAGTAGCCGGTAAACGCTCTGCCTGAAGTAAATCGTGTCATAGGATGGTGCGGCCAAATCAAATCGTTTCCCACATCGATAAGCTTTACAACGAAATGCTGGGGAGCTTGGTCTACTGCAGCGAACTGGCAACGCTGGAAAATGCATTATTGGCGTTTGACCCGATCAAACGCACCGTTCCCACAACCAGAACCAGAATCACTGCCAACATCACCGCATACTCGGCGATGTCTTGCCCCGCATCATCCAACCATAGCCTGCGAATCAGTTTGGACATGTGCTCTCCTCCAACGACGCTCAGCTCTATTCCAGAAGGAAGAACTGAGATGAAACTCAGTGCACACATGATGCACGCACCCTAAGGGGCTTGTCAAATGAAGTTCGAAGTTTCTCCACGGGAAAATTACGGCTGCGGAACGGGCGCGGGTGGCGGGATCCGGGCTGCGCTGGATTCCGGGGAAGACTGGGGAGGAAGCAAATCTTGCGCGGAGTGCTGGGCGGTCTGGAGTACCCGGTTGGGGAGGAGACCGAGATAAAGTGTCGCGACGATGCTGATCGCAAGCGCAGTTCCTAATCCAAACGAAATGCGTGAGACGGGAACCTGCTTGCGGGACTCGCGCATGTACATCATAACGATGATGCGAAGGTAATAATAAGCGCCGATGGCGCTATTGATTACGCCGATCACGGTCAGCCAGATGAGATTCGCCCTCATGGCGGCGCTGAAGACATAAAACTTCGCGAAGAATCCCCCGGTCATGGGAATGCCAATCAAGGAGAGCAGGAAGATGGTCAAGGTTGCGGCCAGCAGCGGGGAAGACCTGCCCAGCCCTTCGTAGTCTTCCAGGGTCACATAGCGCTCGCCGGCACTGGCGAAGTGGCTGACCACAGCGAAGGCTCCGACGTTCATGGCAGCGTAGGCGGCGGAATAGAACATGGCTGCGGAAATTCCCGCAACCGAATCCTGCGGCGAGGTCATGGCGAACGCCATCAGCAGATATCCAGCGTGCGCGATGGAAGAATAGGCCAGCAGTCGCTTGACGTTGGTTTGGACCAGAGCAGCGACGTTCCCCAGGGTCATGGAAAGAGCGGCTAAGACCCAGAGAACCCAGAAGCGTCCGGGCGCATTGATGCTGTACACGACCCGCAACAGGACGGCGAATGCCGCCGCCTTGGGCGCGGTTGACATAAAGCCAACGACGGGAGCGGGAGCGCCTTCGTACACGTCGGGCGTCCAGACATGGAAAGGCGCGGCGCCAACTTTAAATCCCAGGCCCACGAACATCAACGACATCGCGACGAACACGAGAAGCTCGACCGGGCCCGCCGGCAGTTTCTGCGCGATCACGTCGATGTTGGTCGATCCCGTCGCGCCGAACATGAGCGCGACGCCATACAGGAAGAAGGCGGTGGCAAACGAGCCGAGCAGGAAATACTTCAACGAGGACTCGCTGCTGGAGGCTTCATTGCGGCGAAATCCCGCCAGAATGTAGGTCGCGATAGAGGAGATTTCCAGGCCGATGAAAATCATTACCAGTTCAATCGCGGAAGACATTACCGCCATGCCAACAACGCCAAAAAGAATGAGCGCGTAATATTCGCCGGCGCGGATCCGTTGCACGGCCATGTATTCGAACGAACTGAGAATGACGACGGCGGCAATCGCGATCACGAGGAACGTAAAGAAGACGCTGAAGCTGTCGATGCGAATCGTGTTCGAGAAAGCGAGGCCGGAAGACTGGGCCATGAACCAGGTCGCGATCAGACCGGCGAGCGTTCCACAAAAAGCAATGGAGCCCAGGGTCTTCTGGCTTTTCTCTTCATCCACCAACGGATCGAGCACCATGACGAGAATGCCGAACGCGGACAGAATCAGTTCCGGCAGAATGCGGATGTAATCTGCGCCTTGCGGAATCAGTTGCAGTTGGGCCAAGAGGGTGGTCACTGTCCCACCACCTTGCTCACCATTTGTGTTACTGGGCTGAGGGCGGCCTGGACCGCGGGATCGATCGCGCCCAGCCAGAGAATGGGAGCGACGCCCATCACCAGGGCAGCGACGGCGCAGGGCCAGATAGCCGCCTTTTCGACGGGGAGCAGATCCGCCATGGAATTGTTCACGGGATGCGTGACCTTGCCATAGAAAACGCGCTGGAACATCCACAGCAAATAGCAGGCGCTCCAGATCACGCCCGTGGCCGCGAGGATTCCGTAGACCGGCTTGTCCTGGAACGCGCCGCTCAGCACCAGGAACTCGCCGACGAATCCGTTGAGCAACGGCAGTCCCACCGATGCCAGCACGATAAAAAGATAGGAGGCGGCATAGACGGGCATGGGAGATGCGAGCCCGCCGAATTCGCTGATCTCGTAGGTGTGGCGACGTTCGTGGAGAATCCCGGCCAGCATGAACAGGGCGCCGGTGGAGACTCCGTGCGCGAGCATGACGAACATCGCACCGTTCAGTCCGGACTGCGTGAAGCTGAAGATGCCCAGCACCACGAAGCCGAGATGGCTGACCGACGAGTAGGCGATCAGCTTTTTCATGTTGGGCTGCACCATGGCCACTAGCGCACCATAGATGATGCCGATGAGGGCGAGAATCATGATCCAGGAAGCATTCTGCCGCGACTGCTCGGGGAACAGTCCCAGGTTGAAGCGGAGCATGCCGTAGGTGCCCATCTTCAGCAGAACGCCGGCCAGCAGAACGGATCCGGCGGTCGGAGCCTCCACGTGAGCGTCTGGCAACCAGGTGTGGAACGGGAACAGCGGTACCTTCACGGCGAAGGCCAGGAAGAATCCGAGGAACAGCCACTGCGCCGCGGCGGGGAAGTTGGGCACTTTGCCGCTCGCGATCAGGTCGCGAATGGTTACGAAATCGAAGCTGTGGGTGTGCGCGTAAAGCCACAAAATTGCCGCCAGCATGAAGACCGACGCGATCATGGTGTACATGAAGAACTTTACTGCCGCATAGACCTTGCGCTCGTGACCGAAGATGCCGATCAGCAGCGCCATCGGGATCAGCGTCGATTCCCAGAAGAAATAGAAGAGGAACAGATCGAGCGAAGTGAAGACGCCGATCAGCGCCGTTTCCAGAATCAACAGCAGGATGAAGAATTCTTTCACTCGATCGTGCACCGACTTCCACGAGATCAGAACGCACAGCGGCGTAAGGAACGTGGTCAACACGATCAGCCACATGGAGAAGCCGTCGATGCCCATGTGGTAATGAATGTTGGGGCTCGAAATCCAGGGCTTGTCGATCTCAAACTGAAATCCGGTTTGCAGGCGATGGAAATGCACCGGAAGGTGCAGCGAAACTACAAAAGCGAGCAGCGAGATGACGAGAGCGAAGATGCGGATGTCGCGATCGCGGCGCGGAAATAATACGAGCAACAGCGCGCCTGCAAGCGGGATGAAGGTGACCAGGGTCAGGATGTTGAGATCTAGGGAGTTCATCGTCCCACCCCCATCCACACCATGTACGCAATGATCACCGCGGCTCCTGCCGCGATCCAGCCGGCGTAAGAGCGCAAGTTTCCGGACTGCATGTGGCGAACTTCGTCGGAAACATGGCGCGCGCCGTCGGCGGCATCATTGACGGTATCGTCGATGACTTTGCGGTCGACTCCTTGCCAGAGAATGCTGGTGGATCCATCGACCAGCGGCTTCACGAAAACTTTGGCGTAGAGTTCATCCACGTAGTACTTGTTCAGGACAGCGGTGTAGAAGCCGTTCAGACCGTCGGCGATTTTCTGCGGGAGATAGGGCCGGCTGATATAGAGGAACCATGCCAGGATAGCGCCCGCGAAGGCGAGCAGCACCGAGATTCCCATTAGGATGTATTCCGCTGAACCACTTGCCGCTTCTCCTGCCGCATCTGCGAATCCCGTGCCGAATACTGGTTCCAGGAAATGTTCAAAGTGGTTATGGTAGCCGACAAATCCCCCGAAGAACGAGAGGATCGCAAGAATCATCAGCGGAACCAGCATGACCATGGGGCTCTCGTGCGGCTCGCCGTGGCCGTGATCGTCATGTCCATGGCCGTGAGAACCGTGGCCATGCTCGTCGACGTGCGCCCCGCGATAGTCGCCGAAGAAAGTCATGAACAACAATCGAAACATGTAGAAGGAAGTGATGAAGGCGGTGATGACGCCGATCAGCCAGTACACCCAACTGCCGTGCCCGCTGGAAAAAGCCTTCCACAAAATGTCGTCCTTGCTCCAGAATCCGGCGAAGGGCGGGATCCCCGAGATCGCCAGCGTGGCGATGCCCATGGTGAGGAACGTCCAGGGAATGTAGGAGCGCAGACCGCCCATCTTCCGCATGTCCTGCTCGCCGCCCACGGCATGAATCACCGAACCGGCAGCCAGGAAGAGCAGGCCCTTGAAGAATGCGTGCGTCATCAAGTGGAAGATGCCCGCGGAGAACGCTCCTACGCCGCAGGCCATGAACATATAGCCGAGCTGGGAAACGGTGGAGTAGGCGAGAACTTTCTTGATATCGGTTTGCGTGATGCCGATCGTCGCAGCGAATAACGCCGTCAATGTCCCGATAATGGCGACGACCGTCAAGGCCATCGGTGCGCGCTCGAAAATCACGTGCGACCGCGAAACCATGTAGACGCCCGCCGTGACCATGGTCGCGGCGTGGATTAGCGCAGAGACGGGCGTTGGACCTTCCATTGCATCAGGAAGCCAGACGTAGAGCGGAATCTGCGCCGACTTGCCGCAGGCTCCGACCATCAGCAGAATGCCGATCGCGGTCAGCAGTCCCGCGCCGGCAGTCTCGGGTTGCAGCGGTTGCACTTTGCTGAATACGTCGGTGAAATTCAGCGAGCCAAAGTGCTGGATGATCAGGAACAGGCCGATCAGGAATCCGAAGTCACCGATGCGGTTGACGATGAACGCTTTCTTGCCGGCGGACGCCGCTGAATCTTTCGTAAACCAGAATCCGATCAGCAGATACGACGCCAGGCCCACGCCTTCCCACCCGATGAACATCACCAGATAGTTATTGGCGAGAACCAGCGTCAACATGAAGAACATGAACAGGTTCAGGTAGGCGAAGAAGCGGTAGTAGCTGGGATCGTCCCACATATAGCCGACGGAGTAGATGTGAATGAGAAATCCGACTCCGGTAACGACCAAGAGCATGACCAGCGAGAGTTGATCGAGATACAGCGCAAAGTCGGCGCTGAAAGCTCCCGAACGGATCCAGTGGGCAAGGTATTCCTGGTAAGGAAGCGCGAAGGAAGAAAAGCGCAAGGCGACGGTCAGCGCCCACGCGAAGGCCGCGCCGGAAAAGAAAAGGCCCACGACGCTGACAGCGGTTCGCGACGACTTCTTTCCCAGGAAGCCGTTGATCGCGGCGCCCGCGAGGGGCAGAACCGGAATCAGCCAGAGATTAAGAGATGACGTCATAGTTTGAGCAAATTCACTCGATCAATATTCAGGGTTTCGCGTGTTCGATAGACGGCGATGATGATAGCCAGGCCGACCGCCGATTCAGCCGCGGCGACGACCATCACGAAAAAGACGAAGATTTGCCCGGCCAGCACGTGCCACTGAGCCGCGAAGGCTACGAAGGAAAGATTCACGCCGTTGAGCATCAACTCAATCGACATGAATATGGTGATGATATTGCGCTTGATCAGGAATCCGGTTACACCGCAGGCGAACAGGATTCCACTGAGCACGAGATAGTACGAAAGAGGAACCATTAGTCTTTCACCCTTTGTGCGGGGCCGCCACCGGGTACTGTGGGCTTGCTGGCCAGCACCACCGCGCCCATGATGGCGACCAAAATCAAAATCGAAGTGATCTCGAAGGGCAGCAGGAATTCGTGAAACAGCAATTCGCCGATCGTGCTCGGATCTCCCCAACCACTTGTTTGGCCCGGCAGTACTCCTACTGCGACGGCCGCTGTCCCCGAATGCCGCAGAACAACCCAAGCGATCAGCAGACTTCCCAGCAGCATTCCCGGAATGCCAAGAACGAGAGCGACCCGGCTCCCGTTGGTCTCTTCTTCAACTCCGGCGTTTAGCAGCATGATGACGAAGACGAACAACACCATGATCGCGCCGGCATAGACGATCACTTGCACGGCCGCGACAAACTCCGCGCCCAGCAGCAGGTATTCGCCCGCCAGCGCTGCCATCACGGCAATCAGCGAAAGCGCGCTGTTGATCGGATGGCGCTGCACCAGCAGGTTGACTGCGCCTGCGACGGCCACGGCCCCGAAGGCCAGAAACAAAATGAGATGAATGCTCATGAAGTCAGTTGTCAGTGGTCAGTGATGAGGGATCAGTTCTTTGCTCCGTCAGTTCTGGGCTCTTCACTGACCACTGATCACTGGTCACTGCTTTCCTCACCACGCTACTGCGATCGCCGTGCCGATCAGGTTCACCAGCGCTAGCGGCAGCAGGAACTTCCACCCAAACGCCATCAATTGGTCATAGCGGAAGCGCGGCAACGTCCCGCGCACCCATATATACAGAAAGAGAAAGGCAAAGACTTTCGCGGCAAACCAGAATACGGGCATGATCGGCTGCAGAAAGCCGATCGAGGTGATCGGTCCGTGCCAGCCACCCAGGAAAAGCAGGGTGGCAAGACAAGCCACCGTGATCATGTTTGCGTACTCCGCCATGAAGAACATGGCAAACTTCATGGCGCTGTATTCGGTGTGATAGCCGGCGACCAGTTCGGTTTCGGCTTCCGGCAGATCGAACGGAATGCGATTCGTTTCCGCATAGGCAGCCATCAAATAGCAGAAGAAGCCGACGAACTGCGGAATGATGTTCCAGTGCGGAATGAATCCCCAGAAATGTCCGCCCTGCGCATCGACAATGGCGCGTAGGCTGAAGCTTCCCGACATGATCAGCACGCCGACCAGCGAGAGGCCGAGCGAAATCTCGTAGCTCACCATCTGCGCGCTGGCCCGCAATCCGCCCAGCAGGGAATATTTATTGTTCGACGACCATCCGGCGAGCGCCACTCCATACACCCCGATCGACGTGATCCCGAGAATCATCAGCAGGCCGATATTCACATCGGTGATCTGGAGCGGGATGCTGTAACCGCCGATCGTGATCGAGTTGCCGAACGGAATCACCGCGATCGACGTTAGTGCGAAGATGACCGCGATCAAAGGCGCCGCCAGGAATAGCGGCTTGTACACATGTGGAGGAGTCAGGTCCTCTTTGAACAGGAATTTGAGGCCATCAGCCGCGGGCTGCAGCAAGCCGAACGGTCCTACCCGCGTGGGTCCCCAGCGGTTCTGCATATGGCCGACGACTTTGCGCTCAAGCCACACGGTGTAGGCGACCGCCGTGAGCAGAACTCCCAGCACAATCGCGGACTTGATCACCGATGAAACGATATAAAGCCAGATTGGCAATGTCCTGCTTCCTCTCTTACCGGGACAGCAAATTCGAATCGCTACAACGAATCAATAATCTTCAGTCCGCCGCGACCTCGGCCGGCTGCACTTCGTGACTTTCCATCACCGATTTCAAGGCGCGCGAATACTGTCCCAGGGTGCCCGAAGTGAACAGACCGTCGTTGGCCGGGACAATCAGATCGGCTTTTTGCAATGCGCCCGGACCGCTCTTCGCCAGAGACGTGTGCTCGCTGTTGCCGGCGAGTAGATTCATGCGCGATACGTCGTAGCCGGGGACGAGGCGCTGAATTTCGTCGAGAATCGCCATCGGATCGAGCGGGCTCAGCTTGGGCTCGAGGCCTTGCATCTCGAGCCAGACGGAATGGCGATCCGCTTCTCCGGATTGTGCTCCGCGGGACTGGCCCATGTCCGCGCGCACGCCGCCGCCGAACGGAACAAGTCTACGAACATCGGCGCCCATGGCGTCGGCGATGCGAACCATCATCTCGAAATCAGTTTTCGTACCGGAGACTTCGCCAGCTTTCTTCACGAGTTGGACATCGCCGCAAGTGTTGGTGACGGTTCCAGATTTCTCGTAAGCATTCGCCGCCGGCAAAACGACATCGGCGATGACCGCAGTCTCGGTGAGGAACATGTCCTGCACCACTACAAAGCTATGCGAGAAGGCGAAGGGATCGACCTTCAGCCGGCCGATCGGGTTCGATCCGACCACGTAGAGCGCCTTCAGCTTGCCGGCTTTCGCGGCGTCGATCACGCCTGGCAGGTCGAGGCCCGCGGCCTGGGGCATCTCCGCCCACTCCTGATGGAACGCGGTATTGCCAGCTGTCGAGTGATAGCCGGGGAGCAGGTCTGGATACAAACCCATATCCGCCGCGCCGCGCGAGTTCGAGTAATCGCCCAGGCATAGGAACTTCGCGCCCGCGATGCCGGATCCGAATGCAACCAGGCTAGCGATGTCATGGCCTCGAATCTCAGATCCGAAAATGATGATCAGATTCTGCTCGCCCCGGAGTTTGTCGCGGAGAGCCAGCCATGCGTCTCTACTTACCGATGGGCTGGTAAGCGCATCGGCGGCAGCATCGTCGCCGGCCAGAAATGCGGCCAGTTTACCTTCGGTTGCCGCTGGAATCTGCGTAAAGGTTGTCGCCTGGCGCCGTAGTTTGATCGATGTCGAGTTGATGACGTGCAACTTCGCGCGGTGCAGGCGGACGTTATTGCGAATCTGCCACGCCAGCAGCGGATGCTGCTCGGTGGGATCGTTGCCGATCAGCAGAATCGCTGGTGCGGTGTAGGCGTCGGCCATGCTGGCGGTGGCGTCCGGCTTGCCGCGCAGAGCCATGGCCAGGGCCGGGAAGTCCGCCGTCCGGTGATGGTCGATGTTGTTGGTCTTTAACACCGTGCGGGCGAATTTCGAAAGCAGGTAAGCTTCTTCGTTGGTCGTGCGGGTCGAACCGATCACGCCGATTGCTTGGCCGCCGTCTTTGTCGCGAACTTCGGCAAATTTCTTTCCGATAAGTTCGAAGGCTTCTTCCCACGTGGAAGGAGTCAGCTTGCCATTCTTGCGAATCAACGGCTGGGTCAGGCGATCTTCATGATTCGCGAAATCGAAGGCGTAGCGGCCCTTGATGCAGAGGAAGTCTCCGTTCGTCCCGCTCTTGTCGCGGTTGTCGCCGCGGACAATCTCCATGCCGGTATCAGACCGGCGTACCCCGAGCGTGGTCTTGCAGCCGTCGCCGCAGTGCGTGCAGACGGTGCCTACATGCGTCATCTCCCAGGGCCGCGTCTTGTAGCGATAGGCTCCCGAAGTCAGCGCACCGACCGGGCAGATGTCGATACACATACCGCACTCTTCGCACTCGAGATGATCTTCCTTGTTGGGAGCGATCAGCGAACTAACGCCACGGTTCTGCACGCCGAGAGCCCAGAACGTCCATGCCCTCGCCGCACACGCGCACACAGCGGTAACAGAGAATGCAGCGTGGCCGGTCGAAGAACACCACCGGAGACCATTGCTGCTCCTCTTTGTGGTTCTTCGCCTCCATGAACTTCGATTCGGCGGCGCCGTAGGAGAACGTCATGTCCTGCAGTTCGCATTCGCCACCGGCATCGCAGACCGGGCAATCCAGGGGATGGTTCCCGAGCACCATCTCGAGCATCGACTTGCGGGCCTGCTTGATCTCGTCGCTCTCGGTGGTGACGATCATGCCCTCGCTGACCACAGTTGTGCAGGCGGTCTGCAGTTTGGGCATCTTCTCGATCTTCACCAGGCACATGCGGCAAGCACCCTGCAAAGAAAGGTTGGGGTAATAGCAGAAGGAGGGGACTTCGATGCCCACGGTCTTGCAGGCTTCAATGAGCAGTGTGCCCGCGGGAGCCGCGAACTTCTTGCCGTCGACAGTGAGATTTACATCAGCCATGAATATTTGGTGATTGGGCGATTGAGTGATCGGGCGATTGAGAAATCCTCAGACGTGAGATTTTCAATCGCTCAATCGCCCGATCGCCAAATGAATCAATTTCCTCAGTGCGCCATCGCCGGAAGCTCTTCCGCCGCGCCCTCTTTTTCATAAGGGCAGGGCTTTCCGTCGAGGTGGTCTTCGAACTCTTTTCGGAACTTCTTCACGAAGCCGATCGTCGGCATCGCGGCTGCATCGCCCAGCGGGCAGAACGTTCGTCCCAGCATGTTTTCCGCCAGGTACTGCATGTTGTCGATGTCCTTCTTCACCCCGCCGCCGTTGTGGAAACGGATCAGCGTCTTCTTCAGCCAGTCCGTCCCTTCGCGGCAGGGAATGCACCATCCGCAGCTTTCGTGCTGGTAGAACTTCATCGTACGGAGCGCAAATTTCACGATGCACTGCGCGTCGTCCACGACAACCACGCCGCCGGATCCCAGCATCGATCCGGCCTTCGCTACCGAATCGAAATCCATGGCGACGTCGACTTCATCGGCGGTCAGACAAGGACAAGACGCCCCGCCGGGAACTACGGCTTTCAAATTCCGCCCATTCGGAATCCCGCCACCGACCTCGTAAACCATCTTCTTCAGGTTGTAGCCCATGGGCAGTTCGTAGACGCCGGGCTTGGCGATGTTACCGCTCAGGCAGAACAGGCGCGTGCCGCCGTTTTTCGGTGTGCCCAGCTTGGCGAACCAGTCCGCGCCGCCCAGAATAATGTGAGGGACGTTGGCCAGCGTCTCCGCGTTATTAATAACCGTAGGCCCGCCCCAGAGTCCGACCACGGCAGGGAAGGGAGGTCGAATGCGCGGAATACCTCGCTTGCCTTCGAGCGACTCCATCAGGGCGGACTCTTCGCCCACTTCATAAGCTCCCGCGCCGCCGTGCCAGTAGATGTCGAGGTCCCGCCCGCTGCCAAAAATATTTTTACCGACGAATCCCTTGGCGTAGGCATCGCGGATCGCCTTCTGCATGATGATCGAAAGATAGCGGTACTCGCCGCGAATATAGATGTAGCCGCTCTTCGCCCCCACGGCCAGCGCGCCGATCATGACGCCTTCGATCACGGAGTGGGGATCGTGCTCGAAGATCAGACGATCTTTGCAGGTGCCGGGCTCGCTCTCGTCGCCGTTGCACAAAACATATTTCGGCTTGGCCGACTGCTTGGGCACGAACGACCACTTCATCCCAGTGGAGAAACCGGCGCCGCCACGTCCGCGCAAGCCGGAATTCTTGACCTCGTTAATAATGGCGTCCGGCTCCATGGCGAGCGCCTTCTGCACGGCCTTGTAGCCGTCGAGCTCGAGGTAGCGGTCGATGTTAGTCGCACCCTGGCCGAAACGCCGGGAGACGACTTTCACTTCATCGGGATGAGAGACCAAGTCAGCCATGGAAATTGAGTAATTGTGTAATTTAGTAATTGGGAAATTGAAAAGCAGAATCGGGTTTTCAATTACTCGATTACCAAATTTCCCAATTACCAAATCTTTCTTACTGTGTTCCCTTCTTCTGGTACTCGTCGAGAATCTTGTCCATCTTTTCGGTCGTCAGGTTCTCGTGAAAGTCGTAATTTACCTGCGCCGCCGGAGCCCAGCTGCAGGCGCCGATGCACTCCACTTCTTCCAGCGTGAACATGCCGTCGGGCGTCGTTTGTTTGTGTCCGATGCCGAGCTTTTTTGCGCAGTGATGCAGGATCTCTTCGCCGCCGCGCACCATGCAACTGATGTTGGTGCAGACCTGCACGTTGAACTTGCCGCGCGGCTTGGTGGTCAGCATCGAGTAATAGCTGATCACGTTGTGCACTTCGAGCACGGTCAGGTCCAGACGCGACGCGATTTCGGCGATGACCTCTTCCGACAGAAAGCCGACCTCGTCCTGCGCGTAGAGCAGCGTGGGGACGAGCGCCGAGCGTTTGGTCGGATAGTGCGGGACCATTTCGGCGAAGCGCGTTTCGAATTCGTCAGAAAATCGCATAAAAATTGAGCGATTGAGTGATCGGGCGATTGTGCGATTGAAAAATCATGCTGTATGCCTTGCGGTGCGCTGCGAGGCCGCAAAAATCGCCGTCAGTTCATTCGCTTCCTTCAGTAGCGCCTTCGTCTTTGTCAACGAAACCATGCCAGAATCGGTCATCAGTTCCAGCCACAGAACCGCTTCGTCCGCTTCCTCAACTACGATTCCCATCTTTGCTACAAACTCAGCCTTCGACCGTGCCCGACATACGGCACGATAATTCGCAGCCACAGATGTGCCGCATCGCAAAAGCTGTTTTCCCAACACCTGCGTATCCGTTTTGTACGGCAGCGACCGGTAAAGCCGGATTACACGCAAGGCAAATGCTTTCGTTCTATCCCGCAACTGCTCTGGCTGACTGCTCACACGCCTCTCCCTCAAGATGCAATCGCCCAATGACCCGATCCCTCAATCGCTCAATCCCTATCGATCAATTTCGCCCAGCACAATGTCAATCGACCCGATCGCCGCCACCACGTCTGCCAGCAGTCTTCCTTCGCACATTTTCGGCAGCGTCTGCAGATTCGCGAAGCAGGCCGCGCGCATGTGGACGCGGTACGGTTTGGCCGTGCCGTCGCTCACGATGTAGTAGCCCATTTCGCCGCGCGGCGACTCGACTGCCTGATAGACCTCGCCCACCGGAACCGCAAAGCCTTCCGTAATAATCTTGAAGTGATAGATGAGCGCTTCCATCTGCGTCTTCATCTTTTCGCGATCGGGAAGCACAATGCCCGGAGCGTCGGCCTTGACGGGGCCTTCCGGCATGCCGTCGAGCGCCTGCCGCACAATTCCAATCGACTCGCGCAGCTCCTGCACACGGCACATGTATCGCGCGAAGACGTCGCCTTCCTGCGAGATCGGCACCTTAAACTGAAATTTTTCGTAGCTGGAATACGGCATGTCGCGCCGCAGATCGACGTCCACGCCGCTGCCACGCAGGGTCGGCCCGGTCGCACCCAGCGCGATCGCATCTTCCGCAGTCATTCTGGCGACGCCCTTGGTCCGCATTCCCCAGATGGGGTTGCCAGTCAGCAGATTTTCGTACTCATCCACTTTCTCGGGGAAGTACCCGGCAAATTCGCGCACCCGATCGAAGAATCCCAGCGGCGGCTCGAGAGCGACTCCGCCCACGCGGAAGTACGAGGTCATCATGCGCTGCCCGCTGATCATCTCGAACATCTTCAAGACTTCTTCGCGCTCGCGGAAGCAATATAAGAAGACCGTGAGCGCGCCGATGTCCATGGCATGCGTGCCCAGCCACACCAGGTGCGAATTGATGCGCGTCAGTTCGTTGAGCAGCACCCTCAGCCATTGCGCCTTCGGAGGAATTTCCAGGCCCAGCAACTTTTCTACGGCCAGCACGTAGCAGAGGTTGTTGGTCATGGGGCACAGATAATCGATGCGGTCGGTGAGCGGAACCACCTGCTGGTAGAACTTGGCTTCGCAAGTCTTCTCTATCCCGGTGTGCAGATACCCAATATCCGGCATGAGGCGAACTACGGTTTCGCCGTCAATTTCGAGGATCACGCGCAGCACTCCGTGGGTGGACGGATGCTGCGGGCCCATATTCAGGATCATCGTACGATCCTGGTTGGGCTCCAGCACGGGCGTGGGATTCAGGTGTGCCATCGTTGTCTCGAGATCAGCGGTAGCCCTCCACCGGGTAATCTTTGCGGAGAGGGTGGCCTTCCCAGTCTTCGGGCATCAGGATGCGCCGCAGATAAGGATGCCCGTTGAAGCGCACTCCAAACAGATCGAAGACCTCGCGCTCAAAATAGTTAGCGCCTGGCCAGACGGAAGTGATCGACTCGATTGCCGGACTGGAACTATTCAAGCGAACCTTTAAGCGTACCCGCTCTTTGTTAGGAATCGACAGCAGATGGTAGACGACCTCAAACCGTGGCTCCGCCGGGTACCAGTCGACGCAGGTAACGTCGGAGAGGAAATTAAAAGGGCAGGCAGGGTCTTCCTTCAAGAGGGCACAGGCTTCACGGATGGCGGACCGCTCGACGAAAATTGTCATCTCGTCGCGATCGAATTTCGCACCTTCAACGACCTCTTTGTTCCAACCAAGCAGGCGGACCAATGCCGGATGATTCTTCAGTTCTTCCAGATCGGTGACGGCGGGGACCAGAGGCATTAGAAGTTCCCCCGTTTCGCGGAGGTTTCGCCCCAGTCCAGAACGCCCTTTTTCCACACGTAGAAGAATCCGACCAGGAAAATGCCGATATACAGCAGCATCTCCCAGAGGCCGAAATGGCCTTGTCCGTCGGCTTTCAGCTTCCGCAAGATCACGGCCCACGGATAGATGAAAACCGCCTCCACATCGAACAGAATGAACAGCATGGCCACCAGGTAGAACTTCACCGAGAAGCGCTGGCGGGAGTCGCCCACCGGGGTCATACCGCATTCATAAGGAGAAAGCTTGGCGCGGGTAGGTTTACGCTGTCCAATCAGCCAGGAAAGTGTGACAATCGCAACCGCAATCCCGCCCGCCATCAGCATATGGATCAGGAAGGGGAGGTAGCGAGCGAAGTAATTGTCTGGCATAGGATGAGGTATATATAATTCGCGCCAAGTGATTGCTTAAACATTCTAGGTTATGGGCTTGCACGCGGGAGTGTCAAGCGGACGCGATGCGATTTTTTGAGATCGAATGGAAGCGAATTATGATTGGCGCGATTTGGCGATTGAGCGATTGAAAATCTGCAACCACCCTTTGGTAAAGTTGCAGTTACGCCGTTCAATGTCCCAATCGCTCAATGTCTCAATGGCTCAATCCTTATGATTTTTGGCTTCAATACCGACGTGAAGCATGGCGACACCATCTACCACGTGCAGAGCGAGGCGCGTGAGGGAGAACTGTTGCTCCAGACCCAGGTGTTTGTCCGCGGACGCTGCATCGGCAAGCGGGCGAAATCGTACGCCAGCCAGTCGAGCGAAGGTCAGTCGGGCAACGCGCAGAAGGAGCACCAACTTCGCGAGCAGCACCGGCTAGTGCTGGATGCGATTCGGGAAGGCAAACTCGATAGCGTTCTGGATCGCCCTGAGCCGGAGACCTTGGCCGCGGTAAAGGAGTTGGATGTGCAATGGCTGAACGCCGAGTCCGTTCATACAGAGCGGAATTTGACCATGCAGTTGAAGGTGACCGAGGGAGGCGCGGCGGCTTCGGGTGCTCGCCTGGTTTTTCGCTTCGCGCGTCCCGGGGCGGCCCCGTTTTATACCCAGGCGGTGGCCGATGCTGGGGGTGCGGCTGAGATCAAGATCGAAGTGGAAGAAACATCGCTGCCGGATTCCTCTCTGCTGGTGCAGGCAAATTTCGAAGGACGCACGGCCACGAGGAAGTTCGTGCTGCGCAAAGCCGAATAGAAGCCGCAAACGGTACAATCTGCCTGTGGCGCGAGCGCGCCGCTAACCCCTCAATGAAACTGCAGATCAATGGAGAAGAGCGCGATTTCGTCGACATCCCTCCTGCATTCACTCTCTCCGCGCTGGTTGAGAAACTCGGCATGAAGCAAGACCGCGTGGCCGTAGAACTGAATCGAGACATCGTTCCCCGCGATCGCTGGGCTGAGACCACGCTGAATGAGGGCGACCGGCTGGAACTAGTCCACTTCGTGGGCGGCGGCGTGTCATCCTGAGCGGAGAGACCGGTCGGCGAAGCCGATCGGTCTCGCAGTCGAAGGATCGCTACTAGCGTGTCGACTACCGGGTCTCTTACTGAATCCACCGGAAGAACAGCGTGAAGGGCAGACTGTAGTTTTCCTATAGGGGTCCTTCGACACTACGTTTCGTCCGCGTTTGCGGACGAAACTCCGCTCAGGATGACACCAGCTCAGAATGACATCCGTGTCGACTGTCGTGGCTGGCACGCATTCGCACCAATGAAACTCCAGCCTGCCGGGGAACTCTGTTAGTCACTAATCCCTTACTTTTTCTTCATCTGATCCACAGGCCCCTATGCCTAAAATGTGTGAAACATTTTGCACCGTACTTGTTTCAAACATAGTTGAGGCTGAATGCAGGATCGCTTCACATCCCGGGAAGTCATCGCGCTGACCGGCATCACCGCCCGGCAGTTGCAGTGGTGGGACGAGCGAGGCGTAGTCCAGCCTGAGCGGGCAGGGCATCGCCGTCTTTATTCGATCCAGCATCTAACCGAAGTCGCTGTGATCTGCGAACTGCGGCGCAAGGGATTCTCACTGCAGGGCGTGCGCAAAGTCATGCGGTTTCTGGATCGTGAATTCGGCAAGGGGCTGGCGGAGATGGTCGACGGCAACTCCGAATATCACCTGCTGACCGACGGCAAGCATCTCTATCTTGAGACCTCGGCGCGGCAGATCGTCGACATTCTTAAGAATTCAGACCAGCCGATTCTGGGCATATGCCTGAGCAACGCGATCCGGCGGGTGAGGGCGGGGGTTACTTCGGGCAAGGGAAATACTTCAGTAACGTCGCCCGATTACCGCCGGCGTGCTAGAAAAGTTTCTTAAGGACAATTTTGGGGTTCGCGGCACCAAACGGAAGGGAAGCAAGGAGGAACACATGGTCGGTGAACTGGACATCCTCAGCGAGTGGATTCCGGAACAGATGCAGCCTGGTACCGTCTTTGTGCTCGAAAATGCCGGCGAGATCGGCGAGAAGGAGGATCCCTACTGGGCGGTGCTGTCCTGCCCGTCCTGCGGTATGCTGGGCCTGATCACCCGCAAACAGATCAACGGCCTGCTGCCCGTCATCTGCGGCTCGGAGTGCTGCTCCGCGCAGTTTTTTATTCGTGACGCCGAAGTAGTAGTTCGAAAACCGTTCTAGAAAATGTGGCGCGGGCACTCCTGCCCGCGAAATGCCGACAGCAGTTCGCCGTCATGCTACAGGGTGCGAGTCTTGACCGCACCAAGCTCGACCGGCACTTGCTCGACGATTTCAATCCCAAAACCTTCAAGCGCGGCTACCTTCTTGGGACGATTGGTCAGCAGGCGGATGCGCCGCAGGTTCAGATCCGAAAGAATTTGAGCGCCGATGCCGATCTCGCGCTGAATGTGTTTCTCCGCATCGTATAAGGAAGGCAGCGTACGGCCGCCATGGAAGCTGAGTGCGATTCGGTCGCCAACTTTTTCCGTGGAGAATCCTTGCGAAGTCTGATGCAGATAGATCAAGGCTCCCAAGCCTTCCTGCGAGATGCGTTGTAGCGATCCTTCGAGCGTGGCGTGGCATTCGCAGCCGGTCGCGCCGAAGACGTCGCCCATCAAGCAGTGGGCATGCATGCGGACCAGGACCGGGCTTGCGCTGTGCTCAATGTCTCCGCGCACCAGCGCGACGTGCGACTCGCCGCCGTCCACTTCGCTGGAATAGGCGATCAGGCGGAACTCTCCAAAGCGCGTGTCGATCAGCGCCTCGCCCACGCGATGTACGTAGCGTTCGTGCGCCATCCGGTGGCGGATGAGCTCCGCGACGGTCAGCATCTTCATCCTGTGCTCGCGGCAGAACTCGATCAGATCGGGCACGCGCGCCATGCTCCCGTCATCCTTCATGATTTCGCAGATGATGCCCGCGGGAACCATTCCCGCCAAGCGCGCCAGGTCGACCGAAGCCTCGGTCTGTCCCGCGCGCACCAGCACGCCGCCCTTGCGCGCGCGCAGAGGGAAGACATGGCCGGGACGCGCCAAGTCGGACGGTTTGGTCGCAGGGTCTATCGCAACCTGAATCGTGCGGGCGCGGTCGTATGCCGAGATGCCGGTTGTTACGCCCTGACGCGCGTCAATCGCTTCGCAGAACGCGGTGCCGTACTGCGAGGTATTTTCGGCGGTCATGGGACCGATATTCAGGTGTTCGAGGCGCTCCTCCGTCATCGCCAGGCAGACCAGGCCGCGTCCGTATTTCGCCATGAAGTTGATGGCTTCGGGCGTAACTCTTTCGGCGGCGAGTGTGAGGTCGCCCTCGTTTTCGCGGTCTTCGTCGTCGACGATGACGATCATCCGGCCGGCGCGCATCTCTTCAATCGCGTCGGGAACATTCGTGAATGGAGGCTGGGAGCTCATATTCAGGCGATTTTAGCAGAGGTACTGTTCGGAATCGCCTGCTTTTCGCTTCCCAGCTATCCTGGCCCCGCTGGTCGCGCATTTCACGGCTACATTCGGCTGGTTTCGGGGATTGGTGATCGCAAGCTGATCGCGATTGTGATGGGACTGAGGCGCTTAATCTGGGTCGACAATATCTTCTACGCTGGAATCATCTTCTGGAACCTGGTGATTTTGCTTTCCCTGCATCCGAAATGAAAACGGATGTGGAAAGCCTGCAGGTTGGGCCATTGCTACGATGCTGACAACTAGGGACGTCCAACTTCTTTCTCCGTAAAGTCTGCAACTCCGACCTTGACGACGGTGCCCTTCGGTTTTGGCTTTGAATCGCTTTCCTTGGTTTCCGTCCCCTTAGTATCTGCCGCAACTGGAGCGGGTTTCTCGGTCCACACACCATAGACCCGTCCAGCGTAGGCGGCGAGTCCGCTGTAATCGCCAAAAAAGACACCTCCCGCTTCGAAGGGATCTTCGGTCCAGGCGTAGTTGTTGAAGGTGCGCCCGCCGTCGCCGGAGCGCGCCAGCACCACGATCTGCTTGCGGTTCTGCGGGTCGCGGCGGCGATCATAGAAAACGACATTCACAGAACTGTCAACCGGATCGACTGCGAGCCATTGGAAGAATTGTTCCGCGCCATCGTGAATCGGATCATTGTTGACGCGCACCGGAGACGTCCAATGCTTGCCTTTGTCAGCGGAACTCGAAAGGAATACGTCGAGGTCTCCGTTGCGGTAATCGCTCCAGGTCACGTAGAGGCGCTTGTTTTTGGGATCGATGGCAATCTGCGGGAACCCATTCGCCCGATCGAGCGTGTCGATGGCAAACATGATCGGCGCGGTGTGAATGATGGAACGCACGCGAGAAAACGTCCGACCGCCGTCGCGCGACGAGGTCAGCATAATCTCGTTGTCCTGGCTCCAGATCGCGAAGAGCGTGCCGTCGGGAGCGACTGTGCCGTCGAAGCCCTCTGCGGCGCCGTTGTCATCGCGAGGCAGGCCGGGATGAGCATCAATCTCGATCGGCTTCGACCACGTCTTTCCATCGTCGGTCGAGCGCGACAGCACCATCTGGGAATCCGTTAATCGCCAGCGCGTCCAGCCAATATAGAGATTGCCTGCGTATTTGCTCTTGGTGTTGTCGGCAACGATGTACGGCTTGTCTTCGAACGGAATGCCGGCCGCGGTTGGTTGCTCCGCTACCGGGATGTGATCGCCTTCCCATGTTTTTCCGCCGTCGAGCGACCGGCGAATGAAGATGCCATTGCGGGTGGCGCCGTGCGCCCAATAATTGAAAGTCCCGAGCTTGTCGAACGCGATGTAGCAGACGAATGCGTGCCCCTGATTATCGAATGCCGTCGATACATCCCCGGAAACCTTGTAGTTCTTGGGACTGGTGTCTTCTACATGCCAGGTATGACCGGCATCCTGCGAGTAAGCCGCATGCGCATTGTCCTGAAACACGGCGACCACCTGCTGCGGATTGGCCGGATTCACTGCGATGGAGGGTTCCGTGAAGGGTCCCGGCGTGGGAGTGAGAGTGAAAACCTCAGAGTGCGGAGCTTTCGGCAAGTCTTCGGCCGACGCGACCAAGGCCGCAGTCATGAGAAAAATAGAGGCGATAGAGGCGGAGTGTTCAAAAAAGCGTCGTAGGAATGGCATTCTGGCCCTTTAGTTAGGATTCTTATGACAAGACTATGGCTGCTTGCCGGCGCAGAGCGCGGCGCCTCCGGCGATACCCGCGTCGGCTCCATAGTGAGCCATAAGCAGTGGAATCTCAGAGACAAACGGATTGACACACCAATCGGGAAGTTGGCGTTTGATGTCCTCGAAAAATGGCTTCAACATGGCAGCCACTCCGCCGCCGATCACTAAAACGTCAGGATCGAGCAGGTCCACAATATTTCCCAGCCAGGCGGAAAGCAGGTCGACTGTTTCCTGCAGAATCTCGCGGGCCACCGGATCACCCGCCGCGAAGGCTCGGCCCACCAGTTCGCTGGTGACCGCGTGAATGTCGCCTTGGGCGAGATCGAGAATCGCGGAATGCGGCGTTCGCTGGTCGGCAAGTTTCGCGCGTGCCCGCACGCCGATCGCCGGCCCAGCTGCCAGGATTTCGATGCAGCCGAGTTTTCCGCAGCCGCAGCGCGGGCCGCGATAGTCGATGGTCATGTGGCCGCCTTCAACAGCGGATCCGGTGTTGCCATGATAGATAGCTCCATCGAGAACAAAGCCGGCTCCGATGCCAGTGCCGATGGTCGCGTAGAAAACGTAATGGAAGCCGCGCGCCGCACCCCATCGTTCCTCAGCTAGGGCGGCGGCGTTTCCGTCGTTGTCAACCTTTACCGGCACCTGATACTTGGCTTTGATCCGATCGGCCAGCGGGAAATTCCGCCAGCAAGGAAGGTTGGGAGGATTGAGGACAATTCCGGCGCGTGGATCGAGGGGGCCGGGCGCGCAGATGCCAATGCTGCGCACGTCTCGACCTTCGGGCGTGGCGAGCATGGAGTCAATCGCACCGGTGACCGCGTCCAGGGCAGCCTCTTCGCCGGCGTCTGCGACCATGGGCTTACGCCCCCGGGCCAGGATGGTTCCGCTACTATCTACGATCCCGACCGCAACCTTGGTCCCGCCAATGTCTACTCCGAGCACTGGAGGCGAATTCATGGCCGCCCGACCGATGCGGCTTGCGGGATTCCGCGAAACTGCACTTTGACGGCGAGATTGTTCTCACGCCACCCAACCGTCGCACAAGTGAAGGTAATTGCCAAGACCGGGAACGGAGCGGAGCCCTTCATGCCAGCGTACCTTTCGGGGCATTGCAAGATGTAAGCTACGAAAAGATTATCATTGAACATTTGTTTGGATGTCTAAGTTGCTGATTCTACAGCCAGGCGAGTCGAAGTTTCTGGCGTGAACAAAATTTATGATCCCTTTTATGCAAACTTTGAATCCAACGCACTACGGAAGTAAGTTGACGGGCGCGAGTGGGCCCGCATAAAATCGAGCCTCAATGTCAGGTTGTCTCAATTTCCGCGCGGTGTGTTGCTGCACTTGTTGTTGTTGTGCATGCGTGTGCTCCGGCGCGGGGAGGCTGCTGACCTAAGAATCTTTTCTTAATACAGGCACTCATCAACCCACCGCCAGAGCGATCTGGCGGTGGGTTTTTTATTTTCCAAAACATATGGCGACGATCACGAACACGGTGAAAGAAACGAAAGCGCAGCGGGCCGAGCGGCTGAAGCGTTCTTTGAATCCATGGGAAGGCATTGAAGAAATCCGCCGCTTCGCTCGCGAAGGATTCGAGGCGATCCCTCCGGAGTGGGTCGGCACTTACTTCCGCTGGTGGGGCGTTTACACCCAGGGCGATGGCGCCGGCGTTACGGGCGGCCAGGGCGGCGAGGGCCGGGCCTTGCCGCGCTTCATGGTTCGCATCCGCATTCCCAACGGCATGATGTCTTCGCGGCAGCTACGCGCGATCGCCGACCTCACGAGCCGTTATGCCAACGGGATTGCCGACCTCACGGTTCGTCAGAATATTCAATTGCACTGGGTCACGATCGAATCTCTGCCCGATGTTCTCGAGGGCCTGTGGCAGGTTGGACTGAATACCACAGGAGCATGCGGCGACGTGGTGCGCAACGTGACCGGCTGCCCGGTTGCTGGAGTCGATGCCTGCGAGATCGTCGACGCATCGCCGCTTGTGCTCGAAGCGTCGAAGCTGCTGGCGGGCAATTCCGACTTTTATAACCTGCCGCGCAAATTCAAGATATCGATCGCGGGATGCCGCTCCTGGTGCTCCTATCCGGAAATTAACGATATTGGCCTGACGGCGATCACTCGGACCGCGAGATCCGAACCCGAGGTTGGTTTTTCACTCCGCGTTGCGGGCGGCCTCTCGACCGAACCGTATCTGGGTGCACGATTGAACGCTTTCGTGCGCTGGAACCAGGTCATCCCAGTCATCAAAGGAATCGCCGAACTGTTTCGTGATTCCGATGTCTTGCGCGAACATCGCGAACGCGCCCGCCTGAAGTTTCTCTTCCTGCGTCACGGATGGACTGCCGAACGTTTCCTCGACGAACTGCAAAACCGGATCGGCTTCAAGCTGGACCCCGCCGCGGAAGAGCATCCTCCGGATGACGTGTATCGCGATCATGTGGGCATTCACGCTCAAAAGCAGCCCGGCCTTTCGTATGTGGGAGCCGTCGTTCTGCGCGGCCGGATCACGGCCCACCAGATGCAGTCCGCGGCGGATTTAGCGGAGCGTTACGCGGGCGGTGAACTGCGCGCGACCGGGATGCAGAACTTGCTGGTAGTGAATGTTCCCACGATCCACGTGGACTCGCTGGCAAGGGAGTTGGATGCGATCGGCCTGCGGGCGGGCGGTTCATCGTTCTCGCGCGGGACCGTTGCCTGCAGCGGCACTGAATTCTGCAAACTTGCCATTACCGAAACCAAGAGCTTCTCGCGTTGGCTGGTGGAGGAACTTGAGGAGCGTCTGCCTGGATTCGATCAGCATTTGAAGTTGCACGTTACGGGCTGCCCCAACAGTTGCGGCCAGCACTGGATCGCCGACGTGGGCATCGAGGGCAAGAAGATCAAAGTCAACGACCGCTTCGTCGATGCCTACTATTTTTGCGTTGGCGGGGCGCTCGGTCTACATCAGGCAACGGCCCGGCCTGTGGGCTACCGGTGCGCGGCGACCGAGGTTCCGGACGCGCTGGAGCGGCTGCTGGGCCGGTATCTCGCCGAGCACGAAGCCGGAGAGAATCTGCGCCGCTTCTTCGCGCGCCACAGCGATACACAGTTGCGCGAGTTTCTTGCCGGGGAGATGGTTTCGGCGGTGGCTCGCGATCTGCCTCAAAATCTGCCGCAATCCACGGGAGGAATCGGTGACTAGCCTATTCCCCATGTTTTTGAAATTGAAAAACAAGCGATGCCTGGTCGTGGGCGCCGGAAATGTTGGCGAACCCAAGATCGAGGGCCTGCTCGAGACCGGCGCGCAGATTCGAGTGGTCGCTCTGCAGGCGAGCCCGGCCGTGCGCGAATGGGCGCGCGCCGGAAAAATCGAACTCGAACTGCGCGCCTTTGCCGCTGATGACATGCGCGATGTGTTTCTCGCGGTCGTGGCAACGTCATCGCGAACGTTGAACGAGCACATCTATCACGAGGCTCAAGTTCGCGGGGTGCTGTGCAACGTGGTGGATGTTCCTGACCTTTGCGACTTCTTCTATCCCAGCATTGTTCGCCGCGGCGATTTGCAGATCGCAGTTTCCACGGCGGGGCAGAGTCCGTCGCTGGCGCAAAAGATCAGGCAGCAACTTGAGAAGCAGTTTGGCCCGGGATATGCGGCATGGGTCGCGGAACTGGGCGAGACCCGTAAGCTGATTTTGGCCAGCGCTCTCGACAAGCAACAAAAATTGGATCTGCTGCATTCGCTGGCCAGCAGGGAAGCGGTGGAAGCGGCTTTGGCTGAGCTTCCGGAACTCGTGGGCAAAGGGGAAGGCGCATGAATGGAAAAGTCTATCTAGTCGGTGCGGGGCCGGGCGATCCGGAATTGCTTACTGTGCGGGCTCTGCGATTGCTGCAGAACGCCGAGGTTGTTCTCTACGACGATCTGGTTTCTCCCGAAATCCTGAGCCTCATTCCTCCGACGGCCGAGCTTCACAATGTGGGAAAGCGTTGCGGTCGGAAAGACGTTCAGCAGGAGGAAATCAATTTCCTGATGATTGCGTTGGCGGAATCGGGCCGGCAAGTGATTCGTCTGAAGTCGGGCGACCCTTTGATCTTCGGACGCGCAGGAGAGGAAATCGAAGCGCTGCGCAAGGCGGGCATAGCCTGTGAAGTTGTTCCGGGCATAACCTCTGCCCTCGGCGCAGCCGCCGCGGTACAGATTCCGTTGACTCATCGCCGTGCTTCTTCCGCCGTCGTGCTCCTCACGGCGCAGCAGGCGAGCGGCAGTAAAGCTGCGGAATGGGAAGAGCTCGCGGGGAGCGGCTCGACTCTCGTCATTTACATGCCCGGGCAAAACTATTCTGAAATCGGGTCAAAGCTGCAAAACGCCGGTCTTGCGGAAGCAACTCTGTGCGCGCTCATCTCGCGAGCGACTACGCCGCACCAGCGGGTTCACCGCACCAGCGTTGGCGAATTGGGTCGCGCGCCGCATCTGGATTCCCCAATGTTGTTAGTTGTGGGAGAAGTCGTACGTTTGGCCGATTCATCGGTGCTAGACGCCCTCAGCGCATCCGGCTTGGTGGGCGACGGCAACATGGTTAGCGATGCGGTTGCGGTGCGACTAGGAGACGAGGAGGCGCTGGCGTGAAAGATCAAGTCTTAGAGAACCTCCGGAGTCCCGGACAGCTTCGAATCGCCGAGGTTCAAGAAGCGGCCGAAAGCTGGACCCCGCAATATACGCTGACATGGGCGTTCGAGACTTTCGGCAACCGCGTGGCCATTTCATCGGCGTTCGGCGCGGAAGGCATGGTGCTCATCGATATGGCATCCCGCCTGCGCAAAGACTTTCGCTTGTTCACCATCGATACCGAGTTCCTGTTTCCCGAAACCTACAACCTGATGGACCGGATCGAGCAGAAGTACGGGATCACTACTGAAAAAGTATTTTCGCTGCTCTCGCCGGAAGAGCAGGAGCGCACCCAGGGCGCGGCATTGTGGGCTCGCGATCCCGATGCCTGCTGCAACCTGCGCAAAGTCGAACCGCTTCGGCGCAAACTCGGAGAACTGAGCGCGTGGATCACCAGCATTCGCCGTGACCAGACATCCTCCCGCTCTAGTGCCCGTCGCATCGAGTGGGACGCACGGTTTGGCTTGGTGAAGGTTAATCCGATTGTCAATTGGACGTCGAAACAGGTGTGGCGCTACATTCACGATTACAACGTCCCCTACAACGAATTGCACAATCAGGACTATCCCAGCATCGGATGCACGCACTGCACCCGCGCGGTCAGGGCAGGAGAAGATCCGCGCTCGGGGCGTTGGCCGGGATTCGCGAAGACAGAGTGTGGTTTACACGTCATCGAACCGATGCCGAATGGAGTGGAATGATGCCGCTATCCAGCCTGGCAGAATGCGGTCGAGATTCCGCCCCAGTCACGTGCCGGCTCGATCTTCGGGAAAAAGACTGCGTGCAGTCTTCGCACCGATTCCTCGGCCTTCGACTCTTCCACCAGAAACGAAATCGTGCGCTCCGAAGCGCCCTGGCAAAAGACGCGCACATCCATATCCGACACGGCCGCGAAAACGCGGCTGGCCACCTCCGGCTGTCGCCGAATGTTCTCGCCCACCAGACAGATCAATGCCTGGTGATTCTCCCAGGTCACATCGGCGATGCTGTGAAGATCAGCGGCAATTCCCGGTAACGGCACGGTTGAAGGCACCAGCAATGAGATTCGGCCGGGCGAGGTTGCCAGCACGTCGACCGAACAGGAGTGCAGATCGAATGCCGAAAATATCGCGCCGAGCAAATCAGTGTCGATCTTCCCGCGCGGGGAAATTTCTACGGAAGCGACGTTGCGTTTCGCGCTGATGGCCCGCACCTTGTTGCCGGTGTTTGGATGCGCGGCTATCTCGGTTCCCTCACTCTCTGGACGCCGCGAGTTCAATACATATACGGGAATGTTCTCGCGCATGGCCGGAGCCAGCGTCGCCGGATGCAGCACCTTCGCTCCGACATGCGCCAGTTCCGATGCTTCGTCGAAGCTCATCCTGCGGATTACGCGGGCTTCGGGACACAACTTCGGATCGGTGGTCATGACGCCATCCACGTCGGTCCAAATTTCAATGCGGGAGGCTCCCAGCGCGGCGCCCAGGATGGCAGCGGTGAAATCCGATCCACCACGACCCAGCGTAGTCGGGATGCCGTTGGCGGTAGCCGCAATGAATCCGCCCAGGACCGGAACGCGCCCGGCGGTCAACAGCGGCTCAACGATCTGCTGGACGCGTGGATTAGTCGTTTCCCAGTCCGGACTGGCCTGTCCGTGTCGTGCGTCGGTAACGATGCAAGAGCGGGCGTCAACATGACTCGCGCTCAGCCCGGCGGCTGACAGGGCTTCGGTAACAAGGCCGCTCGAAAAGCATTCGCCAAAGCCGAGCAGTTGGTCCTGTAGCTTGGCATCGAGTGCGCGCACCGCTGCGATGCGGTGCAGGAGCGACTCCAGCATCTGGAAGTCGCCGCGAAGTTCAACGTCGAGCGCAGATTGGCCGAACCCTTCCACCAGAGATTCCGCCAGTTGCTCATGCCGCACGTAAATATTCCGAACCGTGGCGAGAGCAGAGCCGAGATGGCCGCTGGCCGCGGCCCGACCAGCCTCGAGCAGTTGATCGGTCACCTTCGCCAAGGCGCTGACGACGACCACTGCATGCGGGTTCCGTCGGCTTTGCACAATGCCGATCAGGCGGCGTATGGCTGCAGCGTCCTCCACGGACGTGCCTCCGAACTTCATCACCACGAGATCGTCGATTCGGTCGAATCTGCTTACCTGTCCTACTTCGCTCATAAACTTGTGCTCCGTTTCGTATTTTGGGCAAAGAAAAACCCACCGCCAGATCGCTTCTGGCGGTGGGTTCGGGTGATTCTCTAAGAGTGCTTTACTTCATCCGTTCCCGTCATCCAGAAGACACGTAATTCGTGTCGACATGCCTGTGCCTGTCGATGTAATTCGCGTCGCCTTCTGGATCGTGGAGCTCATAAATAGATCTCCAATACAATGACGATATCGCTCGCTCGCGTCCGAAGGAAATTGAAAATTACGATATGTTGTATCGAAATTTCCGTTCGAGCCGATTACGCGTCGTTCTTTTTCATCTGGGTGGCAAACTGGCGCAGCAGGCCTACGAACGCAGTCGAAGCGACGGACAGGGTTCGGTCGCGACGATAGGCGAGTCCCAGTTCGCGATAGAGTTCGGCATCTTCCAGATCGATCAGTTTGACCCGGCCGGCGTCCACTTCATCGCGCGCAAAAGAAGCGCTGATCAGGGAGACGCCAAGGTCGGCGGCCACAAAGCTCTTGATCATCCCGATGCTGGGGAGTTCCATGCGCACCTGCAGTTCCGCGCTATAGGGGCGAAACAGCTTGTCCAGCAGCCTGCGGGTGTGGCCGGTCTTGGGGAACAGTAGCGGATGTTTCACGATCTCGCTGACGGGCACAACCTTGTGTTTGGCCAGCGGATTTTTCGGGCTGACCATCAGCAACAGCTTGTCGCGGAAAATGGGCTGAATCTTCAGGCTCGGAGACTGAATCGGCAAAGTAAGAATGCCGACCTCGACCATTCCGTTCTCCAGTTTCTCTACGATCTTGTAACTGAAATTCCGGTAAATGCTGATCTGGACTGGAGGATAGCGGCGGCAATATTCGGCGAAGACCTCCGGCAAAACGTAGAGGCAAGTCGCCTCGTTCGCGCCCACGCGCAAGGTGCCGCGCGGAGTGCCACTGTGATCGGCCACAGCCATCAACGACTCGTCGCGCAGGCTTTTGAGGCGCTCGGCGTATTCGTAAAAGACCTGGCCGGCGGGAGTCAGCTTAACGGTTTTCCCCGAGCGATCGAGAAGGCGATCGCCATATTCCTGCTCCAACTGCCGAATCTGCGCGCTGACCGCAGACTGCGACCGGAACACCTTTTCTCCGGCGCGGGAAAAGCTGCCTTGTCGGGCAACTTCCAGAAACGTAATGAGCTGATCGAAGTCCATTTGGGTGTGAGCGAAATTATAACGGAGTCTGCTGAATGCGAGGTTAATTCTGCAATACCGGCCGGGGCCGGTCCGGTCCCGAATTTTGCATGGCTTGGATCGAAATTCTGCATTGTACTTTGCCGGCCCGCGGGCGCTATTAAATAAACTACAAAGATTTGCACCTGTGTCGAAGTGTGCGACGGCAGTCGCTCAACTATGCAGGCCCAAGATCGAGCCCTTCGAAAGGAAACCGCTTCACCCGACGAAGTCCATGACGACCCGTCTCAACTCGAATACTGGACTTCCTCCGGCCCAGGGACTTTACGATCCCGCGCACGAGCACGACGCATGCGGTATTGGGTTTGTCGCCAGCATCGGCGGCCATAAAGGCCACGACATCATCCGCCAGGGAATCCAGGTTCTGGAGAATCTGGCACATCGCGGAGCCTGCGGCTGCGATCCAGAAACCGGAGACGGTGCTGGCGTCCTGATCCAGATTCCGCACAAATTCTTTGCTCGTGAATGCGAGAAGCTGGGCTTCACTTTGCCGGCTGCCGGAACCTATGCGGCGGGAATGACATTCCTGCCCGTGGAGAAGCATCCCCGCCTGCAGTGCGAGGGAATCCTGGAGCGGATCGTGCGCGAAGAGGGATTGACCGTCCTCGGCTGGCGCGATACGCCCGTCTATGCTTCAGCCATTGGCCGCGTGGCACGCGCTTCGCAACCTTACATCCAGCAGATTTTTATCGCGTGTGCGCCAGGCATGGACGAGGATACCTTTGAGCGCAAGCTCTATGTTGTGCGCAGGCGCGCGGAAAATGAAGTCCGCGAATCCGGCATTGAAGACGCCGGAATGTTTTACATTCCCTCGCTCTCGTGCCGCACAATCGTCTACAAGGGCCTGCTGCTGGCGCCGCAGATCACGAATTTTTACCGCGAACTGTCCGACCCGGATGTGATCAGCGCGTTGTGCCTCGTGCACCAGCGCTTCTCAACCAATACATTTCCCAGTTGGCAGCGGGCTCATCCCTACCGGTATATCGCGCATAACGGCGAGATCAACACGCTCCGCGGAAATGTGAACTGGATGCACGCTCGCCAGTCGCTGCTCAGTTCACCACTGTTTGGTGACGATCTGCAGAAGCTGCATCCCATCATCGCGCCCGACGGCAGCGATTCTGCCAACTTCGACAATGCCGTGGAATTACTCCTGCAGGCGGGACGCTCCCTGCCCCATGTCATGGCCATGCTGATCCCCGAGGCGTGGGCCGGCCATCCGCACATGAAGCCGGAGAAGCGTGCTTTCTACGAGTATCACGCTTGCCTGATGGAGCCTTGGGACGGCCCGGCGGCCATTGCGTTTACCGATGGCCGCGTCATCGGCGCGACGCTCGATCGCAATGGCCTGCGGCCAGGACGCTACGTGGTGACTCACGACGATCTGGTCGTGATGGCTTCCGAGGCCGGGGTGCTCGACATCGCTCCCGAGCAGATCAAGAAAAAGGGCCGCCTGCAGCCCGGAAAAATGTTTCTCGTCGACACGGTCGAGGGCCGCATCGTCTCCGACGAAGAGATCAAGCAGAAGCTTGCTTCGCAGCAGCCTTATGCGCAGTGGGTAGCGGAGAATCAGATCACGATGGACCAACTGCCTGAGCCTACGCGGATGCACATTCCTGACGCCGAGACTCTGCTGCGCCGCCAGCGCGCATTCGGATACAGCGACGAAGACTTGCGCACGATACTGGCCCCGATGGCGATCAAAGGCGAAGAACCGGTCGGCTCGATGGGCACCGATACGCCGCTGGCCTGCCTTTCCGACAAGCCGCAATCGCTATTCAACTATTTCAGGCAGCTGTTCGCGCAAGTAACCAATCCTCCCATCGATCCGATTCGCGAAGAGATGGTGATGTCGCTCATCAGCTACATCGGAAGCGAGCGGAACATTCTCGAGGAGGCACCCGAAAACTGCCACATGCTCAAGTTGGAGCATCCTCTGCTCACCAACCGCGAGCTGGAGAAGCTGCGCCGGGTCTCGAATCGTGATCTGCTGGCGACCACGCTGCCCGCGCTCTTTCGAGCGAGTGAAGGGGAAGCGGGCCTCAGGCGCGCACTCGATGAACTCTGCCAAAGAGCCTCGCTCGCAGTGAAAGCGGGATACTCGCTCCTCATTCTTTCCGATCGCGGCGTGACCAAGGACTACACTCCCATCCCTTGCCTGCTGGCGCTCGCTGCGGTTCACAATCTGCTGGTGCGCGAAGAGACGCGAACCCAGGTGGCGCTGATCACCGAATCCGGAGAGCCGCGCGAAGTCATGCATTTCGCCCTGTTGAGCGGATACGGGGCCAGTGCGATCAACCCTTATCTGGCGCTTGAAAGTGTGGAGAACCTTGCCTGGCGCGGTGAGTTGGGCGACGGCGTCACGCCTGAAATCGCAGTCGAACATTTTCTTAAAGCCATCAAGAAAGGCCTGCTGAAAACATTTTCGAAAATGGGGATCTCGACCCTGCAGAGTTATCAGGGAGCACAGGTCTTCGAGGCCATCGGGCTGAACAAGGATCTGATCGATGCCTACTTTACGGGCACAACATCGCGCCTGGAAGGAATAGGGATTTCCGTCCTCGCCGCCGAAGCGCAGTTGAAGCACGAGTACGCTTTCCGTCCGCTGACCGAGTTTGAGACGGAGCTGGCAGTGGGAGGGAATTATCACCAGCGCGTCAATGGCGAATACCATCTGCTCAATCCCAACACGATCAGCAAGCTGCAGCAGGCGGTTCGTCAGGACAGCTTCAAAACCTTCGAGGAATATACCGGTCTGATCGACCGGCAGAGCGCGAACCTGTGCACGTTGCGCGGCCTGATGAAGCTGAAGAAGAGCGACAAGCCGGTCCCGATTGACGAAGTCGAGCCGGCGAAGGAGATTGTGAAGCGCTTCACGACTGGCGCCATGTCGTTTGGATCGATCAGCAAGGAAGCCCACGAGACGCTCGCGATTGCAATGAACCGTATCGGCGGCAAATCCAATACGGGCGAGGGCGGAGAGGACGAAGAGCGTTTCAAGCCCGACGCCAACGGCGATCTGCGGCGCAGTGCGGTCAAGCAGGTGGCCTCAGCCCGGTTCGGAGTTACCGCGAACTATCTGGTCAACGCCGACGAATTGCAGATCAAAATGGCACAAGGGGCCAAGCCCGGCGAAGGCGGCCAGCTGCCGGGACATAAAGTGGACTCGGTGATCGCGCGGTTGCGGCACTCGATTCCCGGAGTGGGGCTCATTTCTCCGCCTCCGCATCATGACATTTATTCGATTGAAGACCTGGCGCAGCTCATTTACGACCTGAAGAATGTGAATCCGAGCGCGCGCATTGCCGTGAAACTCGTCGCCGAAGTGGGTGTGGGCACGGTGGCTGCTGGTGTGGCGAAGGCTCATGCCGATGTTGTGCTGATCAGCGGGGATACCGGTGGCACCGGCGCCTCGCCGCTCAGTTCTATTAAGCATGCCGGCATCCCGTGGGAGCTGGGGTTGGCCGAAACGCAGCAGGTTCTGTTGCTGAACGATCTGCGCAGCCGTATCCGAGTGCAGACCGACGGCAAATTGCAGACCGGGCGCGATGTCGTGATTGCCGCTCTGCTCGGCGCCGAAGAATTCGGCTTCGCCACCACTCCGCTCATCGCCATGGGATGCATCATGATGCGCAAGTGCCATCTGAATACGTGTTCGGTTGGCATTGCCACGCAGGATCCCGTGCTGCGCAAGCAGTTCCAAGGGCAGCCCGAGCACGTCATTAATTTCTTCTTCTTTATTGCGCAGCAAGTTCGTCAATACATGGCGGAACTCGGATTCCGTACGGTCGACGAGATGGTTGGCCGGGTTGACATGTTGCAAGCCGAGGAAGCAGTCGATCACTGGAAGGCGCGCGGTCTGGATTTTTCCGCGATTCTTTACGATCCGCCAGTGCCGTCGCGGGTGGCGCGGCGATGCGTTCACCCGCAGGACCATGGGCTGGACCACGCACTTGACCATCAACTGGTCGAGCACTCCATCGATGCTCTGCTGAGCCTGAGCCCGATTGAAATCAATTTGCCGGTGCGCAATGTGCATCGCTCCGTCGGAACCATGCTGAGCGGAGAGGTGGCACGCCGCTACGGCTCCAGCGGACTACCCGACGATACGCTGCGAATACGTTTGCGCGGCCCGGCCGGACAAAGTCTGGGAGCATTTCTCGCGAAAGGAATCACCATCACGCTTGAGGGCGAGGCCAACGATTATGTCGGAAAGGGCCTGTCAGGAGGCCGTCTCGTCGTCTATCCGCCTCGCGACTCCCGTTTCGCTGCCGAAGAAAATATCATCATCGGCAACGTTGCGCTTTATGGTGCGACCAGCGGCGAAGCTTTCTTCAACGGCGTGGCCGGCGAACGTTTCGCGGTGCGCAATTCCGGTTCGACTGCCGTCGTCGAGGGCGTGGGCGATCACGGTTGTGAATACATGACCAACGGGCTCGTGCTGGTCCTTGGCGCTTGTGGCCGGAATTTTGCCGCGGGCATGAGTGGAGGCATCGCCTATGTCTTCGACGAGCGCGGAGACTTCTCCCAGGAACGCTGCAATCTGGACTCTGTCGATCTCGAATCCCTAGTGGAGACGCAAGATATTCAGTGCGTCCGTGATCTCGTCACACGCCACATGGAACTGACCGGCAGTCGCCGCGCTCAGTGGATTCTCGACCACTGGGACGAAGCCGCCTCGCGGTTCATCAAAGTGTTCCCGCGCGAGTTCAAGCGAGCATTGGGTGTCAGCCGCAGCGACCATGCCTACATCCCCGGAGAAACCGCAGCCGTTCTGGCGAGTGCAGAGCAGGTGCAGCATGGGTAAGACCACCGGCTTCATGGATTATTCGCGCGAGCTGGCGCCGCGCCGGCCGGTGCTGGAGCGCGTGAACGACTGGTTTGAGATCTACCAGGATTTTCCTGAAGGGCAGCTTCGCCAGCAAGGCGCGCGCTGCATGGATTGCGGCGTTCCCTTCTGCCAGACGGGATGCCCGGTGAACAACCTCATCCCCGATTGGAACGATCTGGTCTATCACGGCCGCTGGAAAGACGCCGTGCGCCAGTTGCACGCGACCAACAATTTTCCGGAGTTCACCGGGCGGATTTGTCCTGCGCCCTGCGAAGCCTCATGCGTGCTCGGGATCAACCAGCCTCCGGTCACGATCAAGCAGAACGAGAAAAACATTGTCGAACGCGGGTTCCTGGAGGGATGGATCCGGCCGCAGCCTGCGAAATCGCGCTCCGGAAAGAAAATCGCAATCGTCGGTTCTGGCCCTGCGGGACTGGCTGCCGCACAACAACTTTGTCGTGCCGGCCACGCGGTTACGGTCTACGAAAAAGAGGACCGGATCGGCGGTTTGCTACGCTACGGGATCCCGGAATTTAAGCTGGAGAAGCACATCATCGATCGCCGCCTCGAGCAGATGACAGCCGAGGGCGTGAAGTTTGTCACCAATGTGGAGGTTGGCAAAAATGTGCCCGTGGAAGACCTTCGCCGCGAGTTCGATGCGATCGTTCTAGCTGGAGGATGCGAACACCCGCGCGATCTGCAGATCCCGGGCCGCGAATTGAAGGGCATTCATTATGCGATGGAATTTCTTCCGCAGCAGAACAAGCGCTGCCACGGCGACACGATCGATCCATCCCTCGAAATTCTGGCCACAGGCAAGCGCGTGGTGATTATCGGCGGCGGAGACACGGGCGCGGATTGTCTCGGCACGGTGCACCGCCAGAAGCCGATCTCGGTTCACCAGTTCGAGATCATGCCCAAACCTCCCGAAGAGCGGTCTCCGCTCACGCCCTGGCCGCTTTGGCCTTTGCAACTGCGCACCGAAGCTGCGCACGAAGAAGGAGGCGTTCGTGACTGGAGCATCGCTACCACTCGCTTCGCTGGCGACGACGACGGCAATGTCAAACAACTTCACGCCGTAAGGGTTGGCCCTCCCCCGAAGTTTGAAGCGATTGCCGGAAGCGAGTTCACCATGGATGCCGATCTCGTGCTGATCGCGATGGGCTTTCTCGGACCGGTACGCAAAGGGATGATCGAACAGTTAGGAGTCCAACTCGATCATCGCGGCAATGTCGCCACCGACGAAAACTATATGTCGTCCGTTCCTGGAGTTTTTGCGGCGGGCGATATGCGGCGCGGCCAGTCGCTGGTGGTGTGGGCGATCTCGGAAGGTCGAAAGGCGGCCGCCAGTGTGGATGCGTATCTCAAGCGCTTGAGCATTCAGCCGCAAGTGGAACCTGCTCGCATCCACCCGGGAATTACCGGTCTCGCGTAGCCGCTTCCACTTCTTCGTACAACTCCTCCAGGCGCCGTGCGTCCTCAGAGCTGTTCCCAAATCGCGCCGACTCGTACACATCGGTAAAGCGGGCCACCGGCTGGCGAAGACGAGCGTCTTCGATGTTTCGAGCGAACTCCTGCGCAGTCTGCGCCTTCGATTTTTTCATTCCGCGCCGCGCCAGAATGCGCGCCATCCGCTGATACCACAGGGCGGCGGATTGCTCGGGCGAGTGCTCAGGATGCGCGGCCAGCCACTTCTCATACATTGCGCGCACCAAGCGGCTCATATTTCCCAAAAGAACCAGCGCCAAAGCGATTCCTAGTCCAAGCACCGCCCAGCGGCCGGGCGAATGCTGCACTCGCCCCTGAGTCTGTCGCGCCCACTGCAGCATGGCCGAGTAGTGTTTTCTGGCCCAGCGGCGGGCGTTTTCCCATGCTCCGCGCGATCCGTTCACCGCGGCCTGCCCGAGAACATACTGATGCGAACTGTCATAGCTGATGATCCACTCGCTCCAGAATGAGGCCATGGCATCGACATACAGCGCTAGCCGGCCCCATCCCTGAGGTGTGCCCGTGCCATTGCCCGACGGGGTCGGATCAAACGTCTGCCAGCCGTATCCCGGGAAGTACGTCTCGACCCAGGCATGGGCATCCTTGGCGCGCACCACATAACTGCCAGTCAGATCGTTGAACTCGTCGCTGCGGAATCCGTTGACCACGCGCGCAGGAATCCCGAGCGTTCGCAGCATTACCGCCATCGAGGAAGCGAAGTATTCGCAGTGTCCCTGCTTGCGCACGAAAAGGAAATTCGCCACGGGATCCGCCTCCGCGGTTCTGGGAAGCACCAGAGTGTAGCCATAGCGCGTTTTAAGATACAGCTCGATCCGGGCCGCCTTGTCGTAATCGTTGTCGGCTGACTTTGTAACCTGCACGGCCAGCTGATGGATTCGCGGATCAAGCACAGGCAGGGACAAATAAGTGTTGAGAATCAGCGCCGGATAACCGCGCCCCGCCGTTCGCAACTCGACCGGCGACGGAGTTGCAATGTCCGATATCGCCTCATAGTGGCTAATGGCCCGGCGCGAGTCGAAATCGTAGATCGCCCCGCCGCTATCAGCGGCGAGCAGTCGGTAATCTCCGCTGACGCGGCGCGCCCAGGGAGCAAGGAAGAAAACATTCGTGCCGATGGGTTCCATCAGGACGCGATAATGGACCAGATTTGGCGGCTCCGCGCGCGACGCTGCGGAAATTCTCGCGCCATCCAGGCTGGGTATAGCGAAGCTGTTATTCGATTGCGGTTGTAGCAAGACCTGTTCCTGCGGGCTTGACCAGCCGTGCCCGTCAAAATTGGCGAGCGCCACTCCGCGCCAGTGCAAGTCATAGCGTCCGATTGTGTCGCCGTCGATTTTTACGTGCAGGACAACGGAATTCGACTGCTGAATCTCGCCTATCTGGCCCAACTGCACGTGATTGCTGAAGCCCGCGGAGAAATCCGTGCCGTAGGAATATCCTCCCAGGTTTCCGGCGGACAGGCGCGGCATGATAAAGAACAAGGCCGCCCCGCACATCAGGATCATGATCATGAGGGCGGGAGCAATTCTGACTAGCGCAAAGGCGAGATGCCGGTGTTCTTGCGGATCGCTGGAATGCCGCGCCTCGATATTGGCATCCTGTCCCGAGCGCCGCATTTCCATCAGCACAAACGTGGTAACGGCCATCAGCATGAAGGTTGCAAATGCGAATAGAAAGATGCTGTCGACGGTCAACACCGCCGAAGCCAGCACCATGAGGAAGGCAAGGATCGCCAGGGTGACGTGATCCCGCTCGCGCCGTAACGAGAACATTCGCACGACCACGCCGAATAACGCGAGATGAATCGTCGCGGGCAGAAAGCCGCGAGAGAATGCAAAATAATCGATGACGAAAAACGCGAAATAGGCGAGCGACAGCGGAGTGGTCCAGCTCTCCGAAATGACAAATGGATTTTTCTTGGCCAACAAGTAGCCACGGACCGCCAGTGCCGCTCCGACAAGAACCACTGAGGGTAAATCGAGCCCACCGGTGCCGGCCAACGTCCCAAAACCAGTCAAGACCAATAGATAGAGCGCAAGCTCGAAGTAGTGATCGATGGCTCGCCGCAGCGGAATAACGTCGAGTTGTGAAGAGGGAAGCGCCATGCGCGGCGAAATCGATAACCATGAAGCCCGAGTAATTCGGCTTCAATGAACATTGTTCGACAACGTCCACAAGAAGGGAAGGCCTTGCCCGCAGAATCTTGCACCAAAAGTCACATACACCATCAGTAGCCGGTGGTCAGGCCGATGAAAAGTCCAAACCGATTCGTTCCCGCATTTGAATTCGGTCGCGACCCGCAAAAAGCCGTCAAACCGGAATGCTAGAATGATTCAGGTCAGGCATCGGTCTCACGCGACGTACTCTCGCCAACCCCGCCAGGTCCGGAAGGAAGCAACGGTAACGGGCTCTTGCGTGTGCAGTGAGTTCCCGGTGTCTGACTTTATTTTTTTCCGCGCCAACGTTCCACGGTCCCTTACACCCTCCGATTACGGAAATTTACACTTCGTTTACCACTCTTTGCGCAAGAAACGTTTTCCCGAGCATCCATTGGGAGTAGGGCGCGGACAACTCCAAATAATGGCCCCGAGGAAAATAATGAATACTCGCAATAATTTCGCCCATATCACGATTCGAGTTTCCGGAAAGCTGTTTGACGGACATCTGTCTTATCTGAATCAGTTGGTTCAGTCTGCGGGCGAATGCCGCTTGTGGCCGCTGCTCAGCCTGGCGCATCTTGAGGAACTGGATCGCGTTGCGCTGCGTTATCTGATGGACGGCGAGAACCGGCAATTTGGCATCGTCTCCTGCCCAAATTTCGTTCGTGAGTGGATGGAGCATGAGAGGGAACGCGCCGCAGCCTGAAGCGCGTGCTTCGCCCTCAGTTGGCGCGATCAGGTCAGGGATTCGGTTAGACATTCTGGCTGCAATCCTTCAAAATACTGGGTTTCCTCTTTTCAGGAGCCCTGATTGACCAAACCTCTCCGCGCCAAAATCAGCGCGCTCGGCACTTATCTGCCTCCGCGCGTGCTTAGCAATGCTGATCTGGAAAAAATGGTCGACACCACCAACGAATGGATCCTCGAACGCGTTGGAATTCGCGAGCGCCACATCGCCGACAAGGGAGTGGCCGCCAGCGATATGGCCGTGGCCGCCGTAAAGAACCTGCTGGAATCGCATCCCTTCAATCTGCAGGAAGTGGACCTCATCATCGTGGGCACGGTGACGCCTGACATGATGTATCCCTCGACCGCCTGCCTGGTGCAGCACAAGCTGGCCATTGAAAATACCTGGGGCTTCAACGTCTCGGCCGGCTGCTCCGGTTTTCTCTATGCCCTCAATGCGGGCGTGAAATTCGTCGAATCCGGACATTACAAAAAGGTGTTGGTGATCGGGTCCGATAAGAACTCGGCCATGACCGACTACACCGACCGCGCGGTATGCATCATCTTCGGCGATGGTGCGGGCGCAGTTTTGCTGGAACCTTCCGAAGAGGGCGACGGCGTCATCGACCACGTGGCCCAGATCGAGGGAATGGGTGGACAATTCCTGTACATGCCAGGGGGCGGTAGCTTGAACCCGGCCAGCCACGAGACGGTCGACCAGAAAATGCACTACATCCATCAGGATGGCAAAAACGTCTTCAAGTATGCCGTGAAGAAGATGGCGGAGATGACCGAGCGCATCCTGGAGAAGAACCAACTGACGGGCAAGGATGTCGATTGTTTTATCGCCCACCAGGCCAATCGCCGCATCATCACCGCCACGGCCGACCGCCTGGGCATGCCCATGGAAAAGGTTATCATCAATATCGATCGCTACGGCAACACGACAGCCGGGACGATCCCGATCGCCATGCGAACCGCGCTCGATGAGGGCAAGTTGAAAAAGGGAGACTTGCTGCTGATCGCCGCCGTGGGTGCGGGCTTTACTTCGGGAGCGTCGCTGATACGCTGGGCATATTGAGGCGGTCAGCTCCGAACAGGTAGCGAGCCGTCTCGGCGGCTGTCGCGAGGGCATCGTGCCCTCGCATGCGCGGGCGAGACGCCCCCGCGACAGCCGGCAAGATGCCGGCGCTACGAGTTGCTGGCGGTTAGACTTTCTTCCGGCGATCCTTCAAAATATTGACATTCATTTTCAGGGGTTCTCATTGACTAAACCGATTCGCGCCAAAATCAGCGCCCTGGGCACTTACGTACCGCCTCGTCTGCTCACCAATGCCGACCTAGAAAGAATGGTCGACACCAACAATGAATGGATCATGGCCCGCGTCGGCATCCGCGAGCGCCACGTCGTGGAGAAAGGCGTGCCTACGAGTGATCTGGCCGTCGAAGCCTCGCGGAAAGCTCTGGCACTGCGCGGCCTGAATCCCAGCGAGATCGAAGCCATCATCGTGGGCACCGTCACTCCCGATATGTTTTTTCCCTCGACCGCCTGTGTGGTGCAGGAGAAGCTTGGCGCCAAAGGAGCCTGGGGATTCGATCTGTCGGCCGCTTGCTCGGCCTTCCTCTACTCGATTCAGGTGAGCGCACAATTTATTGCCAGCGGAGCGCACCGCCGCGTGCTGGCGATCGGGGCGGATGTGATGTCCTCGATCATCGATTACACCGATCGCGCTACCTGCGTCATTTTCGGAGACGGCGCCGGTGCGGCCATTCTTGAGCCCGCCGAAAACGATTCCGAGGGACTCATCGACTTTATTCACGAAGTGGATGGTTCGGGCGGCCAGTATCTTTACATGCCGGGCGGGGGCAGCCTGCATCCCACCAGCAAAGAAACGATTGCCAAGCGATTGCACTACGTCCACCAGGACGGCCAGCAGGTGTTCAAGTTTGCCGTCCGCAAGCAGACTGAGCTGTGCCTGAAACTTCTCGAGCGTAACGGGCTGAAAGGATCCGACATCAACGTCTTTATCCCGCACCAGGCCAATCTGCGCATCATCAATGCCACGGCGGATCGCCTGGGCCTGAAGCCAGAGAGCATCGTCGTCAACATCGATCGCTTCGGCAACACCACGGCCGGAACCATCCCTCTGGCGATGAATACGGCCATCGAGGACAGGAAACTGAAGAAGGGAAGCCTGGTCCTGCTGGCCTCGGTGGGAGCCGGCTTTACTGTGGGAGCGACCCTGTTGCGCTGGGCATACTAAGGCGGCGCTGAAAACGGGCTGTGACGCATCTTTGCCGCCGTCCAGCATTGCAAATGTCGGCGAACAAAGATGTTTCGTCCGTGACGTTCGTAACTTTGCCCAGCGCAATTCGATAGCTCAATCCACTCGCAATTGTTATGGTCAACAGACGTTCGCCCCACGTGGGGATGCTGGCGAGCGTGTACGCGCATGATCCGCGCCATCTTCTGTTTTCTGGTTCTCACCTCGGTCGGAATGGCCGCCCAACAGGCCGATCCTCGAGAAAGCAAATTGCTCGTCCTGGAGCGCCTGTGGAACGAAGCCCAGGTGAACCGGGATTCGTCCGCCCTCGACGCTTTGGTCTCCAGTCGCTTCGTCAACACCGAGTGGGATGGTGAAATCAGCGACAAGCAGAGATTCCTAGCCGACATAAAAGACCCGCTCTTCAAGCCGACGCTGGCGAATATTCAGGACGTCAAAATGAATTTCTTCGGCGACATGGCCGTGATCACCGGCGTTTATCACACGCAGGGAACGTACCACGGCAAGCCCTACGATCATGTCGGACGCTTCACCGATACATGGTTCTTCGACCTCGGCAAATGGCAATGCGTCGCCAGTCATACCAGCCTGCTCAAGAAGTAGCTCCCGTTTATAGCCCTATAAAAACATTTGATGAGCCACTCCTGCGTCCGCAACGGAGTCCGATGATCTAATCGGCATCAGCGGCTGTGGCGCGGGCACTCCTGCCCGCGTCTCGCCAGGAGTTCGTCCGATGGAAGCCATAACGCGCCCTCCAACCTGGAAAGTTCTGCTCGCCTTCGCCGTCATTTACTTCGTATGGGGCTCCACTTTCCTTGCGATCCGGGTCGGTGTGCGCGAGGTTCCACCGTTCTTGCTTGCTGGAATGCGTTTCCTCGTCGCCGGAGTTGTTCTTTATGCGTGGGCGCGTAGCCGCGGAGTGCCTGCGCCGACGGCCCGGGAATGGCGTGGAGCAACCCTGCTCGCGGTTCTAATTTTTGTAATGGATTACGGCCTGCTTTTCTGGGCTGAGCGCCGCGTGCCCTCAGGGATCGCCGCCGTGATGCTGGCCACCATCCCGGTCTTTATGTCGCTTTCGGAAATCCTCATCGTGAAGACGCAGCGGCTGACCGGACGGCTGGCAATGGCGCTGCTGCTAGGGATTGGCGGAGTCGCGGTTCTGGTGAACCATTCCGCAAGCTTCGGAGATGCTCCGATCGACACTCTTGGCGCTTGCGCTCTCTTGTTCGCGGCAGTCAGTTGGTCAGTCGCGTCGGCGCTAAGCCGCAAGTTACCGTCGCCGACAGTAAAGGCCATGAGTTCCGCCGCTCAGATGTTTGCGGGAGGAATGCTCCTGACGATCACTGCGGCATTGCTCGGCGAGTTCCGGGGGTTCCATCCGGAGGCAGTTTCGGCCAAAGCGTGGTTCGCCTTGGGTTACCTGATCGTTGCCGGATCGATTGTCGGTTTCACCGCCTACGTGTGGCTGATCCATAACGAATCGCCGACGAAAGTAGGCACGTACGCGTATGTGAATCCGGTCGTCGCGGTCCTCGTCGGATATTTCCTTGGCGGCGAGGCGATCGGTGTGCGCACCATCGCGGGGACGCTGCTGGTGCTGGTCAGCGTGGTCGTAATTACCACAACACCAAAAGCGAGTAAAAAGCTCGAGTTCGTAGCACAAGAAGCAGAGGGTTCGTAACCACCGCCGCGCTAATGCCAGCTCTTACGGATGCGTCATCTTTTCCGGCTTGACCAGTTGATCGAATTCTTCGCTCGTAAGATATCCCAGCTTCAGCGCCGCCTCGCGCAGGCTGGAGTGATCGACATGCGCGGTGTGGGCGATCTGCGCCGCTTTGTCGTATCCGACCTTGGGCGCCAGGGCCGTCACCAGCATGAGCGAATTCTTGACGTACCAGTCCACCTTGGCGCGGTCGACTTCGATGCCCTTGATCATGTACTCGACATAGCCGTGGCAGGCATCGGTGATCAGCGTGACCGAGTGCAGGAAGTTGTAGATGATCACCGGCTTGTAGACGTTTAACTCAAAATTTCCCTGCGATCCGGCGAAACCGACCGCGGCCGCCGCCCCATGAACCTGCACGCACACCATGGTCATGGCTTCGCATTGCGTGGGATTTACTTTGCCCGGCATGATCGACGACCCCGGCTCGTTCTCCGGAATGGACAACTCTCCCAGCCCACAGCGCGGGCCGGACGCCAGCCAGCGAATGTCGTTGGAAATCTTCATGAACGACGCGGCCAGCGTCTCCATCGCTCCCTGCGCGAACACGATTTCATCATGCGCGGAGAGCGCTGCGAATTTGTTGCCATGCGAACGGAAGGGAAGTCCGGTGAGTTCCGCGATTTTTTTTGCGGCGCGCTCGGCGAACTCCGGATGCGTGTTTAGCCCAGTCCCAACCGCGGTTCCACCGATGGCCAGATCGTAAAGACCTTCCAGCACCTGCTCCAGGCGATGAATGTCGCGCTCCAGCAGACTTGCCCAGCCGCCAAACTCCTGCCCGACGGTGAGCGGTACAGCGTCCTGCAGGTGGGTGCGGCCAATCTTCACAATGCTGTCGAATTGCTTTGCCTTGGCGGCAATGGCATCACGCACAGTCTTGACGGCGGGAATCAGCGCATTCTTCACGCGGTCCGCGGCGGCAATGTGCATCGCTGCTGGAAACGTGTCGTTCGACGACTGCGACATGTTCACGTGATCGTTGGGATGGATCGGCTTCTTCGATCCCATCTCGCCGCCGGCGATCTCAATGGCGCGGTTCGAGATGACCTCATTCACGTTCATGTTCGTCTGCGTACCGCTGCCCGTCTGCCATATGCGCAGCGGAAACTGATCGTTCAGCTTTCCGGCAATCACTTCATCCGCTGCCTGAACGATCAGCTTGGCTTTGTCGGCAGGAAGTTTCCCCAGATCCTGGTTGACCAGCGCGCACGCCTTCTTCAGCGTCCCAAAGGCGCGGATCAGTTCCGGCGGCATAGTGTCGCGGCCGATGTTGAAATGCAGCAGCGAGCGCTGCGTCTGGGCTCCCCAGTAAACATTGGAGGGAACTTCGATTTTTCCCATGCTGTCGGATTCAATGCGGGTGTGCGTGGCAGGTTCGGTAAGAGTGGACATGAAGGCTCCTGATGCGAGCGGATGGATAAGTGCAACCGGAGATTATAGCGCGGGAAGGCCAGGCCGACTGTGCGCAAGCGTCCGCTGGCGGAGCGCAAGATGCGCTCCGTACAGCCGGCGGGACGCCGGCGCTACGTTGCTGGGCGGCTGCGGCGATGAAGGGCGAACTCCACGCGTGCTAGAATCATGCGTTTCCGAGTACCGCTCGAATCCCCGTAGCCTCGAGTGACTCTGCCTTGAATCTCATGCCTGATTCCCTCACTGCCGAACGAGTCGATATTCTGCCCAAAGCGAAGGCGAAGCCGCACCCGGAGATGAATACGGACGTGCTCGTAATCGGAGCCGGACCCACGGGCCTCGCCTGTGCCATCGAAGCGCAAAAGATCGGTCTCAAGGTCGTCGTTCTCGATAAGGGATGCCTGGTGAACTCCCTGTTTCACTACCCGGCGAACATGGTCTTCTTCACCACGCCGGAGTTGCTCGAGATTGGCGACATCCCGTTCACCACGGCGCTGCAGAAGCCGACGCGGGAGGAAGCGCTCGAGTACTACCGCAAAGTTGCCGAGCACTACCATCTGGACGTCCGCCAGTACGAGTGGGTGAAAACCGTGATGGGCGAGGACAAGAATTTCAGCATTACGGCGACGGATCGAGCCGGACGTCCCCATGACTATCGCACGAAGAAAGTGATTGTCTCGACCGGCTATTACGATCTCGCGAACCAGCTCAGCATTCCGGGCGAAGATCTCCCTAAGGTCTCGCATTACTACGGCGAGCCCCATCCCTATTACGACACGGACGTGCTGGTGATTGGCGGCAAGAACTCGGCCGCCATCGCATCGCTCGATTTATGGCGGCATGGAGCCCGGGTCACGCTGGTGCATCGCGAGGCCCAACTGCATCATCACGTGAAGTACTGGATCAAGCCCGACATGGAGAACCGCATCAAGAACGGAGACATCGAAGCTTACTTCAACAGCTCCGTGCAGGAAATTGGTATCGACCATGTGGTCATACGCACTCCGCGCGGCCCGGTGCGTGTGAAAAACGATTTCGTGCTGGCCCTGATTGGCTACCATCCCGATTATGATTTTCTGCGAAGCATGGGAATCGAACTCTCCGATCAGCAATGCCGGCCGGTTTGCGATCCCGTCTCGCTCGAAAGCAATGTGCGTGGGATTTATGTTGCCGGGGTGATCGTGGCCGGTTCGCGGACGAATGAGATTTTCATCGAGAACGGACGCTTCCACGGCAAGCAGATCGCCGACGATCTCAAGCGCAAGCTGGATGTTTGAGCCCTGCGGTGCAAGTTCAGTCAGACATTTTGCGGCAAGAGAAAACCCCGGAGCGGCGCTCCGGGGTTCAGTATTTCGATTCGAAGCTGGCCTTGTCGGGCGTTAGCTTTTGACCATCTTGCGGCGAACCAGGCCAGCCAGGCCCACGAGTCCAGTCCCGAGCAGCGTCAAGGACGTCGGCTCCGGGGTGGTGGTGGTGGTGCTAATGACGCCAGCTTCAGAGTTGGCGGTGGTGGCAACAATCCGGCCGCACGAATTGACGACCTCGCCATACAGAATCGTGCCATAGCCCACGCCGCTCGAGGTAACCGAGATCGGCACGCCGCTAAAGGATCCCAGGTTTACGTAGCCGTATTGCACCTTGCCGGCAGTTATCTCCAAGCCACTCCATGTTCCCGCGATGGCGCCGGACGAACTGTGGTCAAAGATGGACGCGGTTCCCATCGTGAACGACATGCCATTCAGGGTCCCGGTGAGGCCGTTCGGCGCAGCAGCAATGATGACCAGATCATCGCCGGCGGCGAACTTGTGGCCAGTCACGTTGATCGTGAAGCTGTTGCTGCCCAACAGAACAGCATCGGGAAGGCTGTTGTTGGTTCCAGTCCCGACAAATTTCACGTTGTTACTATTCTTTTCGCAAGTGTGGGTAGAGAAAGCATCGCACTTATCTGCAAAAGCTGGCAGGGCGGCAACAAGGGTTAAGGGTAATAGTAGCAAGCACATCTTCAGGGCGCGCATCGACATTGTTCTCCTGAGTCTATATATGGCTTGACTGCTTAAAACAGAGCACGCAGGGGGCCACCACTTGCGGAAGGTCAACATCATGAATACGTGTTTAAGTTATTGAAAACAAATTGAGTTAATATACAATTCGGTAACCCTAGGGGCCGGTGTTGTATGCAAAGCTTTGAACACAAAAAAGCAAGTTCTCGCCCTTGGGGGATAGGGCCAGAGCCAATCCTCTCAAACTATAGAGGCAGCGTGAGTTCCAGCCTTGGCATGCATTTTACCGGCGCTGCGGAACCTATTACTCTATCGGTTCGATATGGAACTGGAGCCAGAGCTGATCGTAGCCCCGATTTCGCTGGGTTCTTATGGGCGGCTGATCCGCGCCAATCCTAATTTCCGCAGGCTCTGGCTCGCCCAGATTGTCAGTGAAATCGGGGACTGGTTCTACACGCTGTCGATCTACACGCTGCTCCTGCAATTGACCGGGCACGCCAGTTCGGTAGCTCTGGCGCTGGTTTTGCAGGTGTTGCCGCAAACTCTCGTGGGGCCGACCGCCGGGGTAGTCAATGATCGCTTGAAGCGCCGCCACGTGATGATCGCCGCCGACGTGATTCGCGTCTTCATCGTGCTGTCGATGTTGCTGGTCCGCTCCCGTTCCATGGTATGGCTCGTCTACCCGTTACTGCTGGCGGAAACCAGCATGGCTGCATTCTTTGAGCCGGCGCGCAACGCGGTCATTGCAAACATCGCCGCTGCCGGCGAATTCCTGCTCGCGAATACGCTGTCTTCGGCCACCTGGTCGGTAAACCTGCTGATTGGAGCGTCCGTGGGAGGCGTGGTCGCGGCGTTTCTGGGCCGCGATGCCGTTTTCATTTTGAATGCGTTCTCGTTTCTCGTCTCCGCCGTGCTGATTGCCGGCATGCGGTTTGGCGAGCCTCATGCCGAGGCGGCCGCTCCGCTGCGGCCGCGCGATCTGGTCGATTTCTCGCCTGTGCTCGAGGGAATCCGCTATATCAGAGATCATCGCCAGCTGGTGCCTGCCGTCTTTGCCAAGGCGGGAGAACTCATGGTTGGTCCTAGCTGGGTCATCTTCACCGTGATGGGCGCGCGCGAATTTGCGGTGCACGGGCGCGGCATCGATGCAGCCGGAGGAGCGATGCTCGGCATGAGCATTCTGCTCGGAGGTCGCGGGCTCGGCGCTCTGTTCGGACCCTTGCTCTCGGCCCGTTGGGCGGGGAGCAGCGACCACCGGCTGCGGCTCGGCATATTTTTCGGATACCTCGCGATCGCGATCGGCTATGGCGTGCTGGGCGCCAGCCGAAGCGTCTGGGTGGCTGCGGCATGCGCAATGTTTGCTCATGCTGGAGGCTCGACTGTCTGGGTCTTCTCGACCACGTTGTTGCAGCTTCACACCGAAGACCGTTTCCGCGGGCGCGTCTTCTCGGCAGATTTGGGCCTGGCCAGCTTCACCTTTGCCAGCACCGGGTACCTCTCCGGCCGCTTTATGGACTTCGGTGTCTCTGCCCGAATGGTCTCCACCGGGACCGGGCTTCTGATGTTAATTCCGGCGGGCTTGCTCTTGTGGGCGCTTCGCTCCTCCCCTGCGCGGACCGCAGAGGTACACACTCTGTAATTTGCCGGGCCTCTGCTCCTCACACGCTCTGTTGGCGGAGTTCGATCGGTGTTTGGTCGCGGCGTTAGCCTTGGTTCAACCGATCAACCTTTGCCGCCATGATGAAATCGCTCTCGGTCAAGCCGTCAATTTTGTGCGTCCACAAGGTGATTTCCGCTTTGCCCCATGACAGCAGAATGTCGGGATGATGGCCCTGTTCTTCGGCGACGGCGCCAACTCGATTTACGAAATCCAAAGCCTGCTTGAAGTCAGGAAACCGGAACTCGCGATGAATGCGATGCTCGCTCGTGACGGTCCAGTCGGGAACATTCCGGTGAAGCTGCTCTAATTCGTCGCCCTTGAGCGGCGGAATGCCTCCCCGGCAGGGTACGCATTTCTTGTCAGCAAGCGATTCGCTCATGAGGAACTCCAAGGATCGAATGTCTCAGGCGAGCTCTGCGGACATCTTAGCATCGATCGGTCGTGGTATCGGGGGATCACCTCGAAAGGCGCGACATGGAAGACGGCAGAAATCTGCGCTGTGTACAATGTTGTGCTCACCTCCCAGTCTGATTTACCCGGCATTCCATGGCAGCCGGAAAGGAATCTAAAGTGATCGTTTTAGTCATCGGCGGCGCTGGATATATCGGCAGCCACACGGCGAGGGCGCTGAAGCGCGCCGGCCACGAAGTGATCATCTTCGATAATCTCAGCACCGGTTACGAACTCCTGGCGTCAGGATTTGAACTCATCAAAGGCGATATTCTCGACACCAAGGCCTTGAAAGGCGCGCTGGGCCGGGTCGACGCCATCATGCATTTCGCCGCTCACGCCTACGTCGGAGAATCGGTAACGAATCCCAAGAAATATTTCCACAACAACGTCGAAGGCGGCCTTGCGCTGCTGAATGCCGCCCTGGAAGCGGATGTGAAAAAGATCATCTTCTCTTCCACTTGTGCCGTTTATGGCGAACCCGCTAAGGTTCCGATCGCAGAAGACATCCCCCGCGAGCCGGTGAACCCTTACGGCGTGTCGAAACTGTTTTTCGAGCAGGCGCTGGAAGCCTACGATCGTGCTTACGGTTTTCGTTTTGCCAGCCTGCGATATTTCAACGCGGCCGGAGCCGATGAGAGCGGTGAAATCGGCGAGTTGCACGATCCCGAGACGCACCTGATTCCTCTCGCCCTGCGCGCCGCTGCAGGAAAGGGACCGGAGTTGAAAGTTTTCGGCTCCGATTACACCACGCCCGACGGCACCTGCATCCGCGACTACGTCCACGTAAACGATCTCGCGAGTGCTCATGTGAAAGCGCTGGAGCATCTCGCGGCGGGCAAAACTAGTTTTGCCGCCAACCTGGGAACCGGAACCGGCGCTTCGGTCAGCGAAGTGATTTCGACCGTCGAGAAAGTTACCGGCAGACTAGTACCGCGAAAAATAGTGCCGCGGCGCCCGGGAGATCCCCCCGCTCTGGTGGCCAATCCGGCCAAGGCGCAGGCTCTGCTGCAGTGGAAGGCATCACGCGGCTTGCTCGATGTGATTACGACTGCCTGGAACTGGATGCAGCGATCGGAAAAATTGAAGTAAGCGGAGCAGCGCGCGGCCGGCTTCGTGCTCCCTCTATGAGTTTTGTGTTCTCTGTGATTCTTGCGGTTGGAAAGGGCAATCGAGGAAAGATATGGCAACGGATCTGGCTGGAAAGAAAGTTGCATTTCTGGGCGCGGGCAAAATGGGCGGAATCATTCTTCAGGCCCTGCTGAAGAATGGCATGCTCTCGCCCAAGTCGACGCGCGCCACGGTAGCACACGAAGAGCGTGCCCGGGCGCTGGCCGCGAAGTTGAAGGTGAAGGTCGGCACCAACAACGTTGAGGCCGCCAAGGACGCCGACATTATCGTGATCGGCGTGAAGCCGCAGGTGGTCGAAGATGTGATCCGCGAGATCTCGGGCCACATTACCTCGAAGCAACTGATCGTCTCGGTGGCTGCATCCGTGCCCACGTCGATGATCGAGAAGCATCTTTCGGCCAATGCGCCGGTCATCCGCGCCATGCCGAACACGCCGTGCCTGCTGGCAGCGGGCATGACCGCTATCTGCAAAGGCAAGCACGCCAGCGCCGCCGATGTGGCCATGACCTGTCGCATGTTTGATGTTGTCGGACGCACCGTTGTGGTCGATGAGAAGCATATGGACGCTGTTACGGCTCTTTCCGCCAGCGGTCCGGCGTATATCTACATCATTCTGGAATCGCTCGCGGAAGCGGGAGTGAAGGTGGGCTTGCCGCGCGATATCGCGACACTGCTGGCCGCACAAACAACTCTGGGCGCGGCCAAAGTTGTGCTGGAGACCGGCGACCATCCTGCTCTTCTGAAAGACGCTGTCACTACTCCGGCGGGCTGCACGATCGATGCGATCATGGAGCTCGAAGAAGGGAAACTGCGCGTCACCTTGATCAAAGCGGTGGTGAAGGCGGCCCAACGCGCGAAGGAACTGGCATTCGGATAGATATCACCTCCACCACAGGGGACACAGGGAGAAAATCCTGGTCACCCCTGCGTCCTCTGTGGCCATCGACTCCGCGCTTGATGAAAAGTCGGCTGGGGCTGATGATTTGCCCGTTGGCCATTCTCCAAAACCATGAAGCTCTTACTGGTCGTTCATCACCGCTTTGATCTGTGGAATATCCCGGCATGGTTTGTGGAGCGGCTCGCGGCAGATTTTCCGCACCTGGAGATCGTGCAGCGCAGCAGCTATGAAGGCGTTGCGGAAGATCTGCACGATGCGGAAGTCATCTTCACCATCTCCCTGCGCCCCGAGCAATTTGCCATCATGCGGAAGCTGCGCTGGATCCACGCTCCCACCGCGGCAGTTCATCAGTTCCTCTTTCCGGAACTCGTGAACAGCGACGTGATCCTCACGAATTCGCGGGAGGTGCACGGCCCGGTTGTCGCCGAACACGTCATCGCGCTGATCTTCGCCTTGGCCAGGAAAATTCCGCAAGCTGTGCGGCTGCAGCAGAAGCAAGAGTGGGGGCAACAGCAGATCTGGACGCAAGGTGCGCATCCCCAGGAGATTGCCGGGGCAACCCTGGGATTGATCGGCGTTGGCAGCATCGGGCGCCGGGTCGCTCAGTTGGCGTCAGCCATCGGAATGCGAGTGATCGCCGTTCGCGAGCACGTGGGAATGGGGAAACCCGCACGTGTAGAAGAGATCCTTCCCATTACAGCGCTCGATCAACTTCTTCAACAATCGGATTATGTAGTCGTCGCAGCCCCTTTGACTGCTGCCACTCATGGGCTGCTGAACGCGGACCGGTTTGCTGCCATGAAGCCTTCCGCATATTTGATCAATGTTGGACGCGGCCCCCAGGTTGATGAGTCTGCGCTGGCCGAAGCGCTGCGCACGCGCCGCATTGCTGGTGCGGCGCTCGACGTGTTCGAGCACGAGCCGCTGCCCGCGGACTCGCCGCTCTGGACTCTCGACAACCTCCTCATCACTCCTCATACCGCCGGCCTCACGGGAAAGCTCTGGCACCGTCACTATGAGCTGTTCTCCGGCAATCTGCGCCGTTATCTGGCGCATGAACCTCTGCGGTATGTCGTCGACAAGCACAAGGGATATTAAGCGGCGGCTTCGTGCTACAGTTTTTGTGACGGCTCCCATTCGGCGCATGGGCGAATCATAAGGAACAGCAACCATGGAATCGCGGCTCATCCTGATCAACCTGCTGGTCAAGCTGGGCGTAGCCGCGGCCGTTTCCAGCAGCCTGGTGCGCTCCAAAGAATTCAAGAAGCTGTTGTTTCGCGAAGAGCGCACGTTTCGGCAGAAACTGTACCTGGTGCTTTGGTTTGGCCTGCCCATCATGGTTGGCGTGTGGTTCCGAATCGTGCAGAAGAGTTTTGCGGCGGGCGATCTGAGTTTTGAAACGGCGCTGTTGTTAGGCGTGATTGGCGGACGCTGGGCGGGATCGCTGGGCGGCATTCTGATCGGAGTACCCGCGCTACTGCATGGTGAGTGGGCTGCGATGCCGTTCGACGTGCTTTCCGGTTTTCTCGCGGGCCAGCTCCGAGCCATGGCGGTCGATAAGGACGACATCTGGTCGTTTTCGCCTTTCATCGACGAAAGCATTTTCCGACTGATTCGACGAAACCTGCCGCGGCCCCGGCTGTTCGACTGGCAGATCATGTTTTTCTGGACCGCGATTGGCTTGCGCTTCGTCCAAACGGAGCTGGCGCGATACGTTCCGGGATCCGTCTTCAGCATCGAGAGCCCCGAAAACTATTGGGTCTATAGCGCAATCTACGCGGCGGCGGTGACCGCGATCGGAATCGAGTTGAAGATTTTCAACAGCGTCCGCATTCAGATCAAGCTCGAAGAGCAGGAACGGCTTCTGCTGCACGCCCGCATGGAAGCGCTGCAGAACCAGATCAATCCGCATTTCCTGTTCAACACTCTTAATTCGATTTCGTCGCTGGTGCGCTTCGATCCCGACACCGCCCGCGAGATGATTTTCAAGCTGGCCACCATTCTCCGTCGCCTGCTCAACACCGGCGAAGCCTTTGCGTCGCTCCGGGACGAATTCGAGTTCGTCGACAACTATCTCGACATCGAAGTGGTTCGCTTTGGCCCCGACAAACTGCGAGTGGTCAAGGAAATCGATCCTGCCTCGCTCGATGTGGTCGTTCCCAGCATGTTGCTGCAGCCGCTGATTGAAAACTCCATCAAGCACGGTCTTTCCCCCAAGGTCGAGGGAGGCAGCATCTATCTTCGCAGCCGCCTGACAGACTCACGCCTGATCATCGAAGTTGAGGATGACGGCGTCGGTATGGGCGGGGCTCAACTGGAAGAAAGCAGCACGTGGACGGGGATGGGCATCGGGATGGCCAACATTTCAGAGCGTTTGCACGTACTCTACGGCGACACCGCCCGCATGACTATCGACAGCCACGAAGGGAAGGGAACTCTTGTTCGCATCCGCTTGCCGCTCATCGAAGCGGATAGTTCGGTTCCGGAAGGCTTCTACGCCGAGCACTCCAGCACCCGCCGGTAAAAATCTTCGTACTGCTTCACAATTTTCGTCGAACAGAAGCGCTCCATCGCGACCGCTCGTGCCGCCTTTCCCATCTCGCGCAGCTTCTGCTCATTGGTCAGCAATTCGATCGCATAACGCGCCATGGTATCAACGTCGCCCACCTCCGCCAGATATCCCGTCTTGCCATGATCCACGACTTCCGGAACGCCTCCAGCACGCGTCGAGATCGGCACTACCTCGCACGCCATCGCCTCCAGCGCCGCCAGCCCAAACGATTCCAGTTCGCTCGGAAGCAGCATGATGTCGGCGATCGACAGCTTCTCGTAAATCTGGTCCTGCTTCCCTAAGAACAGGACGTCATCATGAATCCCTTTCTGCACCGCGAGCCACTCGGCGACGGACCGGTCCGGCCCGTCTCCGATCAGCAGCAGCCGGGATGGCATCTGCTTGTGCACGCGGTCGAAAATCTCGATGACGTCGGTGATGCGCTTGACGGGTCGGAAGTTCGAAAGATGCACCAGCACGCGCTCGTTGTTCGGCGCATACTCCCGCCGCATCTCGGGGGCAATCTCCGAATTGCGGATGTAGACATCGCAATTCACCGAGTTGTAGATCACCTCAATTGGTTTCTTTACGTCGAACACTCTCTGGGTCCGGTCGCGCAGGTAATTCGAAATCGCGGTAACCCCGTCGCTCTGTTCGATCGAATACCGGGTAATAGGAAGATAGGAGCGGTCCAGACCAACAAGGGTGATGTCGGTCCCGTGCAGAGTGGTCACAAAGGGCAGCCGTTTCTTTTGCGCGCCATCGGCGAGCATTTGCCGGGCCAGCATCGCACTCACCGAATGCGGAATCGCATAGTGCACATGCAGCAAGTCCAGATCGTAAAGCTGTGCAACCTCCGCCATGCGAGTGGCCAGGGCCAGGTCATACGGCGGATAGTCGAACAGCGGATACCGCGAAACCTCGACTTCGTGATAATGGATATTCGGTTCCGCGCCCCTGAGGCGGATGGGCTGCGCATAAGAAATGAAGTGGATTTCGTGGCCGCGCTGCGCCAGTTCCAGGCCGAGTTCGGTGGCCACAACACCACTGCCGCCATACGTCGGATAACAAGTGATCCCAATTTTCATGTGCGAAAGTTCGCCCGGCCGCGGGCTTTTCATTCGATGGCTGCGGCGAACCGTAGATGCAGATTTTACACGAGAGCGGTGAATCGGCCCGATTCCCTCTACTGGCCGTCTCTCGGACCAAGCGCATGTTTCGAATCGATCTGATCCAGATGCGCCTGAAACCTTCGTTTTAGCTCTTCTGTCATTCCAGTGAATTCGATCCCCATGCCCACGCCTGGATCGCGCGTGCGAACGACCGCGCTGGGGGAAAGATGTTCGTCTCCAATCCACAGATCCACGCGCAATGCAGTCGCTACCGCCAGCGGCATCACCGTCTCAACATAACAGCCGTTTCCGCTGATATCGGTGGCATTCACCCGTAAGGGAGTATTGACGCGCTCGTCGCGCAATTCCAGGGGAAAGGAAATCTTGTGGCGCGCAAACTTGCGCCGGTTATCGTGGCGCGGCGCCGTGCGTTCTTCGGTCTTCATATCGACGGGAAGCGCCCCACTCCACGGACAATCCTGATCAATGACGAGTTGCACACCCACTTGTGTCTTCTTCAACGCCCCTGCGTTGACCACCCACACGACTTTGCAGCGGGCTTTCCTGGTCTCGTATTGCACCCCAATGACGTCGCCCACCTTTAATTCAGGCTCAATGCCATAGATGCATGCGCCACTTGCGCTGATGTTCTGCGCCATCGCACTCTGAAAAAATGGCTGGCCGTTGGCTCCCATTCCCCACACTTTTACCTTGAGTTCCAGCGTGGCGCGCGGCGCTGACCCTTGAGCCGACATATCAGGTCCTCCAGCGTATAAAAGGCTGAATTGTAACCTATTCTCAACCACCAGCCCTTAAGCGGGAACGTTACGAGAGTACCTCAACTGTGTATACCCTGGATACCGTGGCATGGTGAAATCATCCGAGTTGCCCCATCAGATCGCGATACGAGATCAGCTGAATGCCGTCCTGCGCCAGCAACTCGCGCGCTCCCGGCAGGGTCAGTACCCGCAGTTCGGTCTCCCTCGACTCGCGTAACCGCGTATGCGCCGCTTGCAGATCCGCATCGTTATAGCCGGGATGGCAAACGAACTCCCAGGTTCCGGCCGGGATGCTCTTTGCAATGGCGCGGAACAGCGTCTCATCGAGCGCGCCCGTGACCTCAATGCCCAGTGTTCCATCCGTGGTGGCGAAGCCTTCCCGATCGACCGCGGCGCGGAGCTTTCCCGCAAAACTGCGCAGGATTCGCACCTCCGCAAATCGAGTCCACAGGTTCGGCCTGGCCAGAAGCTGGCTCGATCGCATGGGAAGCCGGGGGCCAAACGGATTGCGCACCGCTCGCACTCCGCATTCCTTCGCCGCTCGCAGCACGGGGCGCAGAATCTGCGGGAACAGATGAGTGTGCTTGTGCGTGTCGACGTGCGAGACATGAATTCCGGCAGATTGCAGTTGGCGGATCTGCGCGCCGGCTTCGGCCGCGACCTCGTCTGCATCGATGCGGCCTGCAACCGCCCGCGCGGCAAACGCCTTCAAACCGTCGCGGAAGCGCCGCGCCTCGGTCAAAGACGGAACTTTCTCGGAATCGAGAACCGGTTCACCATCAATCAGCACCAGGTGGCATCCAACGCTCAGTTGCGGCATTGTCTTCGCCATTTGCGCCGCCTCGGAGAACGCCGCGCCCTTCGCCATCAGTGTCGAAGAGGTTACCACGCCATGCGTGTGGGCTTCCACAATGGCCCGGTTCACTCCCGAGGTGTAGCCAAAATCATCCGCATTGATGATCAGCCGCCGCACTGAGCGAGTTTAGCAGGGCGAGCATGCGCGGCCTGAATTGAATGGATACAGTAGTGGTGCGGTTTGAATCTGCGGGGTTTCATCCCGAGCGAAGCCGCCTTTCAGGCGCAGCGCAGGATCTTCCTGCTCGTAAAAGCGCGGGGCCTAGGGATGACCCAACAAACGCTTCAAATTGCGCCCACTAACCTGATAATCAAAGAACCGGCAGCGGGTCGGCGACCCGTGTTCGGCGCAACCATCGGAATCATCGATTCAAGAATCATGTGTTGAAGGAATCGTGGGAAATTTACGGACGCAGGCGGAGCCGCGTTGACCCCTTTTTTCGCGCTCGCGTATACTCAAGCAGTCGCGTTTCGCGCCGGATCCCTCTTCTTCGATCTCGCATCCGCGCGGCTCCCCAGCCCTGCGATATTGAAAGGGCGGTTAGCTCAGCTGGTTAGAGCGCCTGCCTTACAAGCAGGAGGTCGCAGGTTCGAGTCCTGCACTGCCCACCAATCCTCACTCCGTCAATAGCTTACGAGCGATTCCTCAAATTCAACGGGTCGTTTTGACCCCATGTCTCGGAGGGACCGCCGTGCTACCCAAATTTGAGCAGTTCATCAAAGAACGCCAGTACGTCACAAACGTCTCAGCCTCGACAGTCGAGTGGTATGAACAAAGCCTGAAGTGGCTCAACATTGAATTGCCAACGGACGCTGACATCAAGACTGTCGTTATGCGAATGCGCGACTCCGGCCTGAAGGCTACGACCTGCAACTGTCGTTTGCGTGCTATCAAAGCGTATGTTCGCTGGGCCGGACTCAATATCACCGTCCCAAAGCTGAAAGAGCCGCAGCAGGAGCTTCCGACGTTTGACTCGAAGGACATCACTCGGCTGATGAAGTGGCGTCCGAAATCAATACCACAACAGCGATTGCATCTCCTCATCTCTTTCCTGCTGGACATTGGTGCCCGGATTGATGAAGCGCTGAGCTTGCGATGGACCGACGTTGACTTCGACAACCTGCTCGTTCTACTTCACGGAAAGGGCGGGAAAGACCGACGCATACCGATGAGCCTCGAACTGCGAAAGCGGCTGTTTCAGTATCAAAAGCGGATTCAACTGAAGGCCGAGCGGAACATTTCCAATGATCTCGTCTTCGGCACTCGGGGCGGAACAAAGCAGGGAAGACGCAACGTGCTACGTGATGTAAAGGAGTTGTGCCGGGAACTCGGATTCGAGCCGCCCTCCCGAACGCTGCACGCCTTCCGCCACACGTTCGCAACGAATTATCTTCGCCGAGGTGGAAACGTCTTTCTGCTGCAACGGGCTCTGGGCCACAGTAGTCTAGAGATGACGCGGAGATACGCTCACCTCCAAACTAGTGACTTGAGTGCGGTCCACGAGAAGTTGACCCTACTCAACTCCTAGTGGCGAGTGGAACGTCGGGAGAGGACCGGAAAGAAGAACGCCAATTTTTCCCGGCGGACTTTAAGCTATCGTCAAGGGGTGTGGCCTCGCTCCAATGGGTCCCATCTACCGGGAGAAAAATTTTAGAAATTTGAAAATTTGGAGTGCGTATTCGTCTCGACGGCAGGCTAACCATTTAATATACCTCCAAGATTGAATCACGTGTTTACGCAACAGTGCAGGGAGTATTAAAATTCGGCGATTGACCTGCTTCCACGATGGGCTGAAGCAGAAGGGAAGAGAGATGGCCCTGAAAATGTTCGCATGTCTCGTCCTGTTGTCGGCTATCCCCGTTTCTGCTCAGCCCACTGCGAAGAGTATGGCCCTGACGGACAAGTCTAATGTTGCAGCCAAGGACATTTTGAGGCCGCTACGCAAGGAATGTCCGAACGTCAGCATCACGGACGACGTAACCAAGAGCGACTACACCCTTGAAGCCATCAAGACAACAGTCCGACAGGGCCTCAAGATTGTGTCTCAAAGCAGCTTCGACCTCACACTCCGCGACCGTGACGGCATCACCTTCGGCACGTCAACCGATTCTCTGGGGGAAGCATTGAAGGATCTGTGCCGCGCGATAAAGAAATCTATAACGGTTGAAGTGGTGGACGCGACAACCCTAACCCAATCCCGCGACGCCCGTGGCGATACCAGCGGCGGGGCAGCAGCGGCTGTCGTAAACGGCCTTACAGGAAGAAGAACTCACACTGACACATCTACGATATATGTGATCGCAAACGGCGAGCATGCCTTGTTGGATTGTTATGAGCGCCGTACCGGATGCCCCACCATCGGTCCTGGCAGGTACTACGGGGAACAGGATGGAGATGGCATTTGGGTAAGCTATCAAATGCCTCTCACTCACAAGTGGGTCCGTAACCATTACAAGATAGCGGGAAGCTGGTAGCCTCTCGCGCGGTTTCGGTGAATTGTCGAAAGTCTTTCACAGGCGCGAGAACAATTGGGATAGGGACACCCTCAGCCCTTTCGCAATCAACTCCACATTAAGGATAGACACGTTTCGCTTCCCCCTCTCCACATCCGCTAGAAAACTCCGATCAATCCCCACTCTCTCAGCCATCACCACCTGAGTCCATCCGCGCTTCTTCCGAAGCTTCCGAATTCGGTTTCCCAGTCGAACGAGCAGGTCAGCGGGCATGAGGGCCAATGATGGCCTGTCGGAGAACGTCTACAAATCGTGTTTAAGCAACATCTGTGCTAATATGCGGTCCTCCCCCCGGCTAACTTCTTTTTGCGACTTCCGTTCTTTGCGAAGAGGAATGCACACGCGACCTTCATTGACGCTCGGAATGGGAGTCCTGCTCTCGCAGGAATGCAGCTTGTGTCACCAATCAATTCAGTCCGAACTGCAATTGCCGCTGAGCGCGATTCTCATTGAAGGCTATGGCATGTGTCCGAATTGCTGTCAGCGCGTGACCCGGCAGACAGAAGAGTTCTACGAATATCGAGTCAGATGGCTACGACGGGTGCGCGAGATCACGAAGAAAAAGGGATGGGGATGGGAGTACAGGCCGGGGGCTTCCGGCGAAAGTAGAAACTCCCATGTCTCTTACTGTACTCGCATAGCCAGGGGAGGGAGAGGTTCTAAAATGGAAACTCCCGCGAACATCGGGGTCTCAGACCAGCCCGACGGATCAAGCACGGCGGTTCGACAAGGGATGAGGTGGGACCTGCTATGGTATATCCCGCTGTTTGCGTTCGTCGTTTGGTATTTCGGCTTTGCGAATGCCAAGGCGGCATACGAAAACATCGGCCTTGTGCTACGACACTGGACGTGGATGTTGCTGGCTTCTCCCTCGGCTTATGTCTTCTTCGCAACGGCCGTGTATTCTGTTTTTCTGCCAATTCATTTCATGCTGTTCATTCCGCATTTCTTCTCGGTTGATGCTGACAGACCAACGTATGATCGGCGGTACCTCTTCTCTTTCTTGGTTCTGGTCGCGCTAATCGTCGCGGTGGTTGTAACACAGCTTGTTATTCGGGGTTCGTTCCCACTTTGTTGGCCATCCAACGGCGTTGAGAGAATTCGGTTAGTGCCGCTATTGCCTTGTCCGGACTAAAGTCGGTAGTTCTTCGATTCTCGCCTTGTAGTGATGAGTGCAACATGCTGACTAGCAGGATAGGTTTAGGTAGTTACAGTCTGGAGAAGGAAACATCCGCCCGAGCGCAAGTCGAACGGAACCAGCTTCCACGTATTCTGCTGGTGGAAGACGAGCAGATCATTCGCGATGCCCTTGTCCCTATTCTTTTCGCCGCAGGATTCGATTGTCGAGAGGCGGCAGATGGGCGAGCAGCGATTGATCTCCTTCGAAGTGGAACCCGAGTCAATCTGGTGTTGTCCAACATGCTTTTGCCTCACGTAGATGGGTGGTCATTATTCCTGCACGTCAGGCAGAGGTATCCGAAGATTCCGTTTGCCTTCGTCACCGCTGTTGATGATTCCGACGTGAGGAACGCGGCAAGGAGAGAAGGCGCCACTGACTATCTACTGAAGCCATTCACGTGTGAGGAATTCTTGGCGACTGTGCGGGCGGCACTTCACTGCGGTCCGAACCCCCTTTTGGGCTGAAGGGAAGGACGGAGGCCCAGGGATTGTTATTGCGAGAGGACAGAGTCGGCAGTACGCTGGATGACAAATATGTAGGCGAGGTGAGAATTGCGCCGGTATTTCTGCTTTCTCGAAAGGGGCCGCGGACGACCGCAGTGGTCTCGGCGTCGTATTTCCGGGGAAGTGTTTCCACTCTTTGACGAATTTGACGGTGGTCTGCTGTATTATCCCGAAATCGTCCCCGTCGCCTTAAACTTTAGGCGGGTACTTTGCGGAGCCAAGGAAAACCCGTCCGAACTCTTCCAGCTGGACAGCAGGCAATTTGAGGAACTAGTGGCCTGTCGCAGTGAATTCGTTAGTGCGCAGCCGGCGGCTGGGGTCAGAGTATTTCCACTGGATCGGGTGAGCGTTGGCGGAGTAGGCGTTGATGTAACGACGGAGTTTGCGAGCCAGGTCCGGGACCGAGGTGAAAATGCCGCGGGCGATGACCTCGCGTTCGATCTTGGCGAACCAGATCTCGACTTGGTTAAGCCAAGAGGAATACGTAGGAGTGAAGTGAAGCTGCACGCGCGGATGCTGTTGCAGGAAGTCTCGAACGAGTTGGGTTTTGTGGGCAGAGAGGTTGTCGAGGATGATATGAATCTGCTGCCGGGGCGAGCACAACGCTACCACTTCTCCGAGGAAGGCAACGAAGTCACGGCTGGTGTGGCGGGCCGTGGTTCTTCCGTGCACGCGGCCGGTTTTGGTGTCCAGCGCGGCATACAGAGAAAGCGTTCCGTGCCGGTAGTACTCGAAGCCATGACGCTCGGCTCGCCCCGGCGAAAGCGGCAGAACGGGATCGAGCCGATCCAGGGCTTGGATGGCGGTTTTCTCGTCGACGCAGAACACGGCGGCATGCTGCGGCGGCCGCAGATACAGGCCGATAATGTCGGCCGCTTTGCTTTCGAACTCCGGATCGTCGCTGGCCAAGTAACGCTCCAGGCGATGGGGTTTCAGTCCCGCTTCTTTCCAGACGCGATGCACCGCGTCCTTGCTGACTCCCAGCGCGGTCGCCAGTTTGCGGCAACTCCAATGCGTGGCACCGTCGCTGGGTTTCTTGCGGGTGGCGGCCAGAATCCGGGCCCGCAAAGCGGGAGTCAGAACCCTGGCCTTCTGGCCGGGATGATAGGTGTCGAGCCCGTCGAGCCCGGATTCGAGGAAGCGCTGCTTCCAGCGGACGATCGTGGGAGCACTGGTCTGCAGCCTGCGCTTAATGGTGTTGAAGGAAGCTCCTTCTGCCAGCATCAAGATGAGCTTGGCGCGAAAGACGTAGCCAGCCGGCAGGGTACGCGATTGAGCGATGCTGCTGAGTTCCGAACGTTGGTTGCTGGTGAGGGACACTTCGCTGTCTGTCGCCATACCAACTTAGAAGCATAACAACTAGTAATGGTTACTTTGCGACAGTCCACTAGTAGCGCAGATATGGCGGGAGCTAGGATACGAGACCGAGCTTACTGCTCAGACGCGGGATGGGGGGCGGGACATAATAGCGGTGATGCACTCCGAGGTTAGCTTGCGTGTCTTAATTGAATGTAAGCGCTATGAGAGATCTCGCAGGGTCGGTGTTGGGATCGTGCGAGAGTTGTATGGCGTTAAGACGCACGAACGCGCAACCAAAGCTATACTAGCGACGACATCGGGCTTCAGCAAAGGGGCAAAAGATTTTTTTGCACACCACCCTTGGGAGCTTGAGCCGAGGGACTTCGACGGGATCGTCGACTGGATCAAACTCGCAGTTCGCGACAGGTCCATCTAGCGCCGTCTTGGTGAAAACTCGTCACTGCACTCACTAAACGCGCTAGATGATCCTCCGATCCGTCGGGTTTTCGCCGTGTAGAACGGCAAGCCTTTGATTTTGTTCGCCTTGACGTAAACGATAATTTCACCTATTCACTCAGTCGAACCCGCCTAAGCGCCTTTGTTTTCAAACGCTTCGACCGCCTTCTGCTCTCCGGGTTTTTAGTCAACGGCCCGCCATCGCGTGAGCCAGCACAGGGCGCCAGAATTCTGCGTAAGCCCTTGGATCGATTCAGAAAGCGTTAAATTCGGCGGGGTGCGAGCAAGTCGATTTAGGCTTGCCAAAGGAGCCTCGCCTTGGAAAAATTTGAACCGGGTGGACTTCTTTCTTCTTTCTTCATTTTTCTCGTTTTACTGGAGAAAGTAAGCGCTCAAGGGAGACGGGGAGTCCACACCTCGGGGTTCTGTTCCTGATGAAAGAAGTAGAAAGCTCAGTCTTAGTCCCATGGCTTATCCTCCGGAAACTGCCGGAGGTGCTCCTCCACGAAGCCCTTGTGAACGAGAACATCGGCTGGGCGTCCAGCAGTGGCTCGGCTAAATCTCCGCACAGTCTTGCAGTCGAACAGAGTGCGCAGTCGGGACTCCCGTTCGCCCTCCCTCATGTCCTGAAAAGCCCGTGTAAACTCACTCTTTAGCAGACCGTTGATTCCTGCCACGCGTATTCGGCGTTCCAGCTTGTCTATGGCTGCACCTTCCCGGTTTAATCCGGTCGGGAGAAGCTCAAAGATCGTCTTCTCGGCGCGTCGGGCGGATTCGATGGCCCGTTCCATGGCTTTTGGGCGAACAACGAGGCCCTCGGCGCACGACATGGAGTAGATCGCGGCGAGCTTTAACAGGTGAACTCGATGGCGATTCCAGAATGCTTCAGCCATGCCAGTGTTCGGCTGTCCTCGAAATCGTGCTCTAGTTTCGTTGTACCAATCTTTGTAAATGTCCTGCACGCGACTGAGGTCCACCGGACCCTTTAGATTCTCCACATCCCGGAGGCAGTCAGCCAAATCTGGAATTACTTCCTGTCCGGCGTCAAGCATTCTTTCCGGTCAACGACAATTAGATTTCCCGATGTTGTTTGAGATACCAGCAGCAGTCGGGGCTGTGGGAAAAGTGGGAATCGCGCGGGTTGTGCGCGATTTCCAAGGGCGGTGGGAAGGGAGGAAAACCTGCTTTTGGTTTTCCTCGCTTTCCACGGCCCGGCTTTTTCCACAGCCCTTCGGCCGCCGCGTTTGTGTTGTTAAAGAAATCATCGAGGGTCACTTTGCTTCCGCGGACTCCAAGCCCGCATCCCGATTCTTCTTGGCTTGCTCCATGCGGTAACTCGGGATGTTGAGTTCCAAAATTACGCAGTGATGGACGAGGCGATCGATCGCGGCCGCGGTGGTCATCGCATCTTTGAAAATGCCTTCCCATTTCGAGAATGGCAGGTTGCTCGTCAGCAGCACGCTGCCGCGTTCATAACGCTCCGCCAACAGGGTGAACACGACCTCCATTTCCTCTCGACTTTGCTGCACGTATCCCATTTCGTCGATGATGAGACCGTCGTACTTCGCCAGCTTCTTGATTTCCTTGCTTAACCGCAGATCCCGCTTCGCAGCCAACAGATCTTGCACCAGCAGCGCACAAGTGGCGTACTTGATCCTTTTCCCGCGCATAGCGATCAGCTCTTGCGCCAGGGCACACAACAGATGGCTTTTCCCCGCGCCAGGATTCCCGAAGATCAGTAAATTCTCTTTACGGTCCAGGAATCCTCCCTCCAACAGCACCTTCATCTGTCGACTCACCTTCACCGGCAACCGCTTGCCGTCGAAGTTCGCCAGGGACTTCTCCAGCGGCAGTGCGGATTCCTTGAGTAGCTTTCCGATCCGTTTTCGCCGCCGCTCCTCACACTCTCGCTGCGCCAGTTCCAGCAGGTACCGCTCATAACTCAACGTTTCTTTTTCCGCGCGCCGCGCCGTTTCCTCAAAGCACCCCCGTATCGCCGGCAGATGCAGCTCTTTCAGATTTTCCACGAGCGCGGTTCTCACCTGGCCCGTCTCCCCATTCATTGCAGCCCCTCCCCACTTCCACAGAGTTCGTCAAACATTCGCAGATCCACGCTGGCCACTTCGACCTCGCGAATGCTCCCCTTCCGCTCCACTCTCAGCCGCTCGCGCACCGCCTCCGCCCGCACCCATCCTTCGCCTTTTTCCAACAAACCGCGCAGCGCTTCATCTACTTTCGCCTCGCTCTCCTTCGCCGCCAGCTCCAGGATCGCCAGATACTCCTTGCTCCCCCGCGGGCCCAACTTGTCCTTCAGTTCATCAAACGCCATGCGAAATCGGCTCGTCGGAAACAACTCGTCCCGGTAGCGATAGTTCTCCAACGCCCCCGGCTTTCTCACCAACCAGTCGATGATGTGGCGATAGTCCACCCGGTGTCGCCTCCGCCCACGCAACCGCGGCATCTCTTCCACCTTCTTCTGCCCGTACCAGATCTCCACCCGCTCCATGTACAACCGCACCTCGACCTGCTCGCCAATCAGCCGGCTGGGCACCGAGTACACATTTCGGTCCGTATAGATCAGACTCCCCGAGTCCACCTTCACTCGCTCCCGCTTGCACGACTCCAAGCGTCGTTCCGGCAACTCCTTCATCACGGCGATTTCTTCTGCCAAGCGCGCTTTTCGTCCGGCGTTCAAGCGCGCCAACAATCCCGCCACGAACTCCTGGTAGTCCGCGACACTGACAAAATCCTTGCTCCCGCGCAGCATCAACTCCTGCGCCAGAGCCCGTTTCAAACGATGATGTCGTTGTTCCACATCTCCGTTCTCATGCCCTTGCCCCGCCTGGATCTTCTCTCCCTCCACTCCGTAATAACGCAGCAGCCCAGCGTACCGTTCGGTGAACTCCGCCGGCGTGCTCATGTTGTTGACCGCTGTCGACAGTCGATCGGTTCGGTGCCGCTGCGGCACTTTCCCGAGTTCCCAAACTGCGTTTTGAAACCCCTCACACAAACTTTCAAAGCTCTCCGAAAAACACACCGTGGCCGACTCCCAGTTCGAGTACGTCAGCACCAGGTGATAGAGCAGGTGCGGAAAACTCTGTCCCTGGATCGTGATCCCCAGCTCACTCATGTGCGTGAAGTCACTGGCACTCAGCCTCCCGGGCTGATGGCGCTGCGCGAAGAACACTTCCTTCACCGGTCCTTCCGTCGCCCGCCATACTTTCACTCGTCGCTGCAGCGTCCGCAGTTGCCCCTCGGCAAATCGCCCGCTATAACGCCGCTGCAGATATTCAAAAATCGTCTTCCCTTCCAGCCCAGGGTTCACCTCCAGCAGGCTGCGCACCTCTTCCCACACCTCCTGGAACGGGTCCTCTCGTGTCCGCCACCGCTTCTCCGGCGTCAGTTCGCTCGGCACTCGCCCCAGCCGACGGTACTTCCGCGCCGTCTTCGCATCCATACCCGCTTTCGCCGCCGCAGTTTCCAGATTCGTTTCCACTTTCCCCAAGGCAAACAACCTCCTCACCTGCTTGTCTGTCACCAAATTGTGAGTGTCGCCAAGAACCAAAAATCAGAGCCTGGCTATTGTCGCTGATCGGGAATTCTAATTGTCGTTGCTCGGGAGGTATGATTGTCGCCCATCATACTTCCTTATTCGCGTGCTTAGGTATCGGAATTGACCTGTCAAGGTTGGCGAGCTTGATCAAGAACCATCGTGGAATAAAACCGCCTGCCGAATCTTCCTGTGAAAGGCTGTCGATAAACCAAGATTCAGAACTGGTAGCCAATATGCTCACTCGCGGAGCGTCAGAGAAAACGATGGAGGGGGTTTCTTGTTGCCCTCCCTTCCGATATTGAATGTCGGAAGGCTTTCGGAAGTTGTCATAGCAGTTCGTCAGCCACTGCTTCGCTTCCCCAAAGCGTGCGTCCGACAGAGCCTTGAGGCAGGCAGCCAGTTCTTCCCACACGAAGAATCCTCGGGGATTCTCGGCGAGGTCCTGATAGAAACCTTGCTTGCTACCCCAAGCGATGTTGCGGCACAGGTTCTCAAGTCTCGCTTCGTTCAGCACGTCCCAGAGGAGACTGACGAGCGTGTTCCTTCCGACTCCGCTGCCGGATAGGAGCAATGTCCAGTTGTCGAGGGCGATTCTTTGCCCGCCGTTTTGAATCCAAACGTTACCATTTGCTACGGCAGAAACAGCAGTTAAGGCCACTGCTTCGTGTGCCTCAGGCGGTGCCTCGAAGATGTCCGCGTATTTCACGTATTCCTCAATGAAATCGAGGTCATAAGACTTCGACGGTTTGGTTGGCTTTGGGAGGGTTTCACTGTCTAGTTCCATGGTGTTTTTCGATTCTCCGATTAGTCGCCTCGCTCATCGCTCGGCGCAAGTATTTCTGTGAAGCAAAGAGGTCCGATGCTGCAACTTCGGCACCTCGGTCAAACTCAAGTTCGGCCTGGGGACCGCTCGAATCCGGGTCCTCAAACGCGAAGCTAATCTTGCCGTTCTGTCCGGCATCGCAGCACAAGAATGGAATCCGTTGCGCGGCGTGCAAGTAGATGGCGAGCTGAAGGCGTTCGGTTGAGAAGATTGGCCCTTTGTAACGTTCAGAGGGGCCTGTTCTAGGACTAGGAATATTCATCGGTAGGGAAAGCTCCAACGAAGCAAGCGATTTTCTTCTTCACTTACATTTGACCCATCGAATCGACGCTCTGTGACATTCTTTCTTCCCAAAAAGCAAAAAGGGCGGCGAGGTCTTGTACCTCGCACACCCTGTATACCTATGCCTAGTCTGTCTCTTCCTACTCCCTACTACTACACGGCGTAGGTACCTATACCCAAAGCCCAACGGGAATACTCTTCCCAATTCCGTAGAGAAAGACCGGTGTCAAAGAACACGGCGACTCGTGATCGCCCGCTGATTAGATGCTAGTGGCGCGTCGGTTCGATGCATTATTCGCGCCGGGGAACGAATGCGGGAGCCAAGGGACCTCATTGATTTCAGTTCAGCCCAAAAAGGGGGTTCTTGACACAGGAACAGAATTTCATTTTGGAGCCGACGCGCATTTATCACTTGATCCGCTGATCCCATGTGTATAAAGTGACGACTGAGGTTATCGCTCGGTAACCTGTTGATGTGAGTAGATGAGTGGAATGCGCCATTCGGCGCGCCTTACAAGCAGGAGGTCGCAGGTTCGAGTCCTGCACTGCCCACCAATCTTGTCAAGTTGCCGATAACCCAAGCGCTAAAAAGGCTCGCTTTCTATTTCGCTGCCGCTTTCAGGACAACGGTGTTGCGCTCGTCGCTGGCGATGATGCGGTAGAACTTTCTCAACTCTTCGGCACGGCTGACGGGCACACTCAGTTCTTTCACCTCGAACGTACGCGTGTAGTCGATCACGTTGCCCTTCACTTCCGTCTTCGAGTGATAGCTGGCGAAACCATAGTCGGCGTCGACGGGCGGCGGCACATCGTCGACCTCATATCCAGCCGGAATCGTGATTTCAAAAGTGTCGGTGTCGCGAGCCGGCCCGTCGAACTCAATCGGAAACTTGCGCGGTTCTTTGGTTTCGAGAAAGCCGTAAGCCTTATTGCCCAGAACCCGGGGGCGCACCAGCAACAGACCACTCGCGTTCTTGGCGTAGGCGGGTGATTCGAATGTGTAGTTGAAGCCAAACGGCTGGTCTGTGAGATTCAAATTGATAATGCTGGCGTGCGTAATACGAAAGCTGGAAAGGGAATTCGCCAGCAGGGTTTCGATAGGCTTGATACGGTCGGTGTCCTTGGTGGCGGCGCGCAAGGCCCAACGTTCGGAACGGGCGCGTTGCCCCAGGCGCACTTCCTTGACGTCGCCCTTGAGCGTGCCGCTGTCATCGAGCGTCAGCTTGGCGGTGCGTTCGATGCTGTTCATGGCCGGAGGCTGTTGGGGCAATGCAATCAACTCTCCGCCATCCGGCGTAACCATGAGGGCATAGTTATCCTGTAGCTCCCCGCTGATCTGTCCGAAAGGCGTCATCTCGTCGGTGGGATCGAAAAACAGGATTCTGCCCAGCTTGGGGTGCTGCAAGATCGCGACCAGAGATGGATCGTTGAGACCATCCGGCAGCTTGATGGCCAGGATAGCGTGATTGAAGCCGGAATAGGCCGGCGTTTCGGCGGTAACGGCACCGCGTTCGGTGTTGATGAGGACGGAATATGACTCGATGCCGATTTCGCGCAGCATCGCCCGAGTCAGGGTAGCTTTGTCTTTGCAGTCCCCGTAGCGGTGGGCGAAGACCTCGGGCGCCGGGTGGGGCTGCCAGCCGCCAATTCCGAGTTCAATCGCCACATAGCGAATATCACGTTGCACGAACCGTGCGATGGCCTGCATTTTCGCCAGCTGAGTGTTCTTGCCGGCAGTGAGGGCGGCGACCTGTTGCTTGAGTTCAGCGGAGGCTTCCATCCGTCCCGTCAGCAGCGCTGAATACCACTTCCCCATCTCATCCCACGTGGCGAATCCCGTGGCAGCTCTTCCTCCCGCCGGAAAGAAGGTCAGGACCATCAGGCCGGCTACTCCGCTGAAGGGAGGCATTTCCGGCTCATGCCGGATGGCGTTCACGTCGGTCACAGTCCAGTTCCAGGAATTGCTGCCGGTCTCGGTGGGCTTGACTTCAGCGTGATTGAGCCAGGAGGCTTTGAACTCCCAACCTGCGGGGAGTTGCAGGGAATAGTGGCTTTCCCGCACTGGATCAATTTCCTGGAATCCCCACTCGCCCTGCAAGAAGAAGGGCTGCTCCTCCACTTCATACTCGTAACCAACAATGTTGCCGGGGTCGGGCGCCGGAATGTGCAGGACTCGAGCCTTAACGTCGGAGATCAGTTCAGCCCCTTCGAAGTTCGGTGAAACTTCCGTCGCATCCTTGTCTTTGACTTCATAATCCTTGCCTTGAGCGGGGATGCACCAGCCATGCAGGCTCTTGACCTTGCGCTGAGGATTCAAATAGACGACTACGGTCCCGTAACGCCGGCCATCGGGTCGCAGAATCTTGTAGGCCTCGCGAACCGTGGTCCTGATCTTATCGGTCGAAATCACGGTGACATCGGTCTCGGAGTACAACAGGACTGCGTCCGTCTTGTCATCGTAAGACGGCAGGGCAGCATTGACCTGGGCGTGCATCCACGGAGGGGCATCGCCGCCGGCAGCCGCATACGGGGCCACCAGGGAAAGAAACGCCACGCTCAGCAGCCAGTTAATTGCTGGCCGATGCGGCAGGAGGCTGCAGAAGAACTTGTTCTTCGTCACCGGTTTTCACCACCTGGAAAAAGTTCCGCAATGCGGAATAATACTTCGTGTCCAGTATCAGAAAGTCCACATCCAGTTTCCGGACCACGTGCACGCTGCCCTTGTTGTTTTCAACGTTGAGCGAGTAAAGGACGACGTGGCTATCCTGAATTTTCGGGGTGGGCGTGCTGCCGATCTGCCAGCCCAGCGGCAGATCCACGGTTACGTCGTCGATTTTCTCGTAGGGGTATGCAAAATAAATCGGATAAACACGGTTGGCGTGTTCGAAGATGTGTTTCTCGTTGGCGGTAAAGAATCCAACGGGAAGCAAGGCGCGCTTGCCCGCGCTGGACGCCCAACCGGGGATCTTAAGATTCAGGACCGCTACCAGAGGCGCCTCGGAAGCGTTCCAATCAGGCTGGCTCGTCAGTTCCAGCTCGGCGGCCGCGGGAATCTGGTCTTTCAGAGACTCTTCCAGGAATTTTTTTCGCGCGGTATCGTCTTCGTGCCGTTCTTTCAACCGGCGATACATTGCTTCAAGGCCGGTGTAGGTGACCGTAAGCACCCCTTCTAAATCCCCGGTATCGGAAAGCTTCAGCTTTGCCTCGCGGCGAATCTGCGACTCGGAGGCCTCTGGCAGGGTGGTCTGGATCCAACTTCCGCCATCTTTGCTGAGCCGCAGCCCAGTAACCCCAGTTTCCGACCATTCGAGCAGCCCAAACGGAGTGAAGGCGCCTCCTGGGTCAAAGTAAAGGTCTTTGCCATTCAGCTTGACCAGCACTACGTTGGCATCTAATTCTTCGCTCTTCATGAGCTTGGGATTGAAGAAATACTGTCTGCGGTCGGCAACCCAGCATCCATAGGCCTCAAAGCCCGCGGCTCGAACCAGGCCGAGATAGAGCCAGGTCAGCTGCTGCCCATTGCCGTAGCCCCGTTTCCAGATCTCCGCGATGTTGCCGGGAGGTTTTTCTTTATCGCGTTTTTCCTCCTGCTCGCTTTTGCGGATTTCGTAAGAGGTATTGCGAATCTGCTGCACGCGATCATAGATTTTCCGCAACTTTACTTCTGGGGGATCGTTCGGGGTGACGATCTGCCCCACCGCCTCTGCCATTTCCTTCTGTTTGCCGACGAAGCTTTCGAGGGCCCCATTCCGTTTCTTCCCCACGCGCTGCCAGTATTTGTCCGGCTCGTTTTCCGGAAGTTCCCGGTCGTAGATGAAATCCACGCGCGCTTTCAATTCATTCTCGGGCGGCATGAAGTCTTCCAGTTGAAAGGCGGGGATGTTGTGGGCTTCCATCTCCACGATGCCCCGGATACCCTGCGTCGGCTCGGCGCCCCGCGGCAGCGATTGCCAGGTCCAACGGAGGTGGAATTCATTGTCGTGGTCATAGGGCTTGAGCGAAAACTTGGCATTCTTAGTAAACAATTCCTGGCTCAGAATCCAGTGGGAATCAAAGATGTAATACTCCTTGTAGTCAACCGTGTAGAAATACTCGATGATGCTGCCCACCTGAACATCGGGCAGGGTGAAGGCTTTCACTAAGGTTGCTTCCGCCCGGTTCTTAGTGATTGTTTTCTCGAATACCTTGCCGTCGAAATCGACGATCGAACCATCCGGCTTGATGGTCCGGGCATGGATGTTGGTAATGTCTTCCCAGCCTTTGGAGAAGACGATCTCGACGTTGCCGTGGTCGCGGCCCTCCTCGGTCAGGATCTTGATGCGCAAATAGTTGTCTTCGTGTGGCGTGTAGCGGTCGTCGCTGCGGTCCACCTGCCGGTAAAGAATGATCGCCGGAGCTCCCGGAGCCTGCGGCTCGCTCGTCATCCTCAACTCTTCCGGATTCACCGGCTGAAAGCCGATGCCTGCCCAGGCAGGGCTGGGCAGCAGAAGGCCGCCACTGAGAACGGTGGCAGCGATAAGAGCGATGTGCACAATAGAGGAATTGCGAAGACGGTGGCTAGACATGAGTCGGCCCTCACGATGCCATAGCAGAATAGTTTTAGGGCCGTTTGGGAGGGAGAAGGGATCACGGATCGCCGCGGGCCCGAGCTAATCGCGCCAATCCTAGGGCGAACAATAGCGCCCGAAGCGCTAGATGTCAAGCAAATCGGGGGCTTTACTATTAGTGCAAATCCGCAAAGCGGAATTCTGACCTAAGTGCCGCATGCACCCGGGTTAGGAGCGAGATAGGAGAGAGATACTGGAGGGCGATTCAGTGGCGGCTAAGTGTTCTCAAGGATCGGGACGGATGCTTCCACGAGAGTTCCTGGCTCTGCTCGGGAAATTCTGAGGTCACCGTGAAGTTGCTTTACACGCTCTCTCATCCCGCTGATACCGACGCCCGAGTTGGGACCAAGTTGGCTTTTGTCTGGAATCCCTTTTCCGAAATCGCGAATCCGGACCTTGACCCGGTCGCGGTCCTGCTCAATTTCGATGCGGGCGTCCTCGCTGCCGGAATGCCGGTATATGTTTGTGAGGGACTCCTGGATCACACGAAAGACGGCAGTTTCGAGATCGCGGGGCAGGCGTGAGAACAACCGCGGCTTGTAGTCGAATGAGATCTGCAGGCCGGTCCGCGTCTTGATGCCTTCGATGTACCAGTGCAAGGCCGCCAGTAACCCGGATTCGTCGAGCAAGGGCGGATGCAACAGATAAGACATGCTGCGCACCTTGTTCAAACAACTATCCACCAGTTCGATGGGTTGGGAGAGATTGCTGTTGACGCCCGGTTCCGCACGATTCTGCAGCTCGAGTGCGATCTTCAGGGCGGTGAGTTCCTGGCCGAGGTCATCATGGAGGGTGCGAGCCATCCGGCGCCGCTCTTCGTCTTGCACGCGCAACAATTCGGCTGACAGTTTCTGCAATTCTAAAGTGCGCAACTCGACGAGACGCTGGGATTCCGCCAGATCGGTCACCCGTGCCCGCAACTCCTTGTTGAGCTGGCGGCTGCGTTCCTCCAGCGTACGTCGCTCGGTGAGATCGCGTGTGACTTTGGAATAGCCTCGCAGCGTCCCGGTCTCGTCGTTGAGCGCGGTAATGACTACATACGCCCAGAACGTGGAACCGTCCTTTCTTACGCGCAGGCCTTCATCCGCAAACCGCCCCTCTTTCCCGGCGATTTCGAGTTCCCGCTCGGGCCATTTGCTCTCTTGTGCTTCTCTTGGATAAAAACGCGAAAAGTGCTCCCCAATGATTTCGTTCGCTTTGTATCCTTTGATCCTTTCGGCTCCCTGGTTCCAAGTGACCACCCTTCCGCTGGGGTCAAGCAGGAAAATCGCATGGTCCTTGACACTCTCCACCAGCAGGCGAAAAACCTCATCGCCGTGTCTGATGCCATGCTCGGTGCCTTGCCTCGGCTCGGTTTTAAACGACGCTAACTCTACGACTTTTGTTTGTTGCACTATTCTTTGTTGCAAGATCGTCCCTCGGAGATTACTGCTTCGGCGAAAGGTACTACTTTTGACCCGGGCAAACGAGCGATGCGTTATTCTATTCGCGCGCGAGAGCATTCCTATACAGGCATCTCTGTATAGTTTTCAGAGATGGGTCATTCGATTTCCCTTCGCCGCGCGTCTGAGCGTTTTTACGAGGACGAATCCGAAGGGTAAGATGCTGAATCTAATTGCCAATGCGCCTGCGAAAGCGTTTCGTCGTCTTTATAGCGATTGTCCAATCCGTGCTGTTTCTCACTCACTTCTTCCTCTACAAGACGTGGACTTTTGGGCGTCCGCAGAGCCGCACAATTTGGCTTGAGGCCACGGTCGGAGTGCTTTCCGTCAGCTTCGTGGCGGCCTCGATCCTTGCTTTTTCCTATACCAATCCCCTAGTGCGCGGGTTTTACCGGGTGGCGGCGGTGTGGGTGGGACTGCTGAGCTTTCTCTTTCTGGCGGGCGTTCTGGCCTGGGTTGGCTATGGGATCGCGACGCTGGCCGGCTTGCCTTGGGATTTTCATGCCATCGTCGAAGTAATGTTCGCACTAGCCATCGCGGGTGGGCTTTATGGCGTGTTCAACGCGAGTTGGACGCGCATCACACGCATCCGGGTGCAGCTCGAGAATTTGCCGCAGACTTGGCGCGGACGGAAAGCGGCGCTGCTCAGCGATCTTCACCTGGGGCATGTGCGCAACGGAAATTTCCTGCGCAGAATCATTCGCAAGATTCTGCGCGAGGAGCCGGATGCTGTCTTCATCGCCGGTGATCTGTACGACGGAACGGCCATCGACGCGGCGAGGGCAGCCGAGCCGCTGAAGAATCTGAAGGCTCCGCACGGCGTTTATTTCGTCGCTGGAAATCACGAGCAGTTTGGCGACGACAGCCGCTATCTGAACGCGGTGGCGGCTGCGGGCGTGCGCGTGCTTCGCAACGAGAAAGTCGAACTGGACGGCCTGCAGATTGTGGGCGTGCCTTATCGAAGCGCGAACGGCTCGCTGGCATCTGTGCTGCGCGGCGTGCGCTTAGATCAGGAGCGGGCCAGCATTCTGCTCATCCATGCTCCGGATCATCCGGAAGTTGCGGAAGCGGCCGGCTTCTCTTTGCAGCTGTCGGGCCACACGCATCTGGGTCAATTTATTCCGTGGAGCTGGATGGTGCGCCGCATCTACCGGCAGTTTGTGTATGGCCTGAGCCGCATCGGGAAAATGCAGGTGTTCACGTCGAGCGGAGCGGGTACGTGGGGACCTCCGCTGCGCCTGGGATCGAATCCTGAGATTGTGATGCTGGAGTTCGAATAGCGTGTGATTTCGGCCGGCGGCATTTGTAACTACAATAGCGAACATCCGGCAACTGGATGTGCTCCGTTTCCTTCCAGTACTATCGAACTCCAAGTCACAAGAATTGCTCGGATGCGACTGTGGTCGTCGTGAATGTCGGTGGAGGGATCGTGGGCAGAGGTGACCGGAATCATATTGGAGGCACGGGAGATCCTTCACTCCGCCTGAAAAGCGGCTCCGTTCAGGATGACGCCCGTTCGGTTTGGATGCGGATGATGCCGCGTATGCACTTCCATCGCACTGGCCATTTCGGCGTACGAAGCATAGTGCTGGCGCTACTTCTGGCGCATGCCGCCTTTGCCGTGACCAACACGCAGGTGGTGGTGGTTCCGGTGGCGAACATGTATTCGCATCCCAGCGACAAGTCTGAGGTAGTGTCGCAGGCCATCTACGGCAGCAATGTGAAGCTGCTGGTGGCGCGTGGAGAGTGGTCGCGCATTCAAACCGACGATCGCTATAAGGGATGGGTGCCCAGCCGGCATTTGCGCATTATTTTGAGCGGGCAGGGCTACGCCACATCCGGCGCTGTGGTGCAGGTCGACAGTCTCTTCGCCAACGTTTACAACGAGCCCGACGTGACACGGCATAAGCCGGTGGTGACAGTTCCGTTTGGAGCGCGGCTGGAGAGCGTTGCTGAAAAATCGGATGCGGAAAACAAGGCTACGGCCAAGCAAGATCAAAGTCACGAGGGATGGATCGAAGTTTATCTGCCGGACCGGCGGAATGCGTGGATTCAGGCGAGCGATGTGATCGCCGATCCGAAGCCGATGTCGATTCCGGAATCGATCGAACTGGGGAAGCGTTTTCTGGGGCTGCCCTACTTGTGGGGAGGACGGTCGAGCTTCGGCTTCGACTGCTCCGGCTTCACGCAGATGCTGGTGCGGGCCAGAGGCGTGAACATGCCGCGGGATGCCGACCAGCAAGCCGCGTGGAGCGGCGTGGTCCCAGTGGAAAGAAAAGATCTGCAGCCCGGAGACCTGCTTTTTTTTGGCGCCTCGGCGAAAAGCATCACGCATACCGGCATGTACATTGGCGACGGCCAATTCATTCAGGACACGACCAATGGACGTCCGGTAGTGAAGATCAGCCGGCTCGACGATGATCCCTGGACCAGGCTGCTGGTCGCGTGCCGCAGGATCAAAGTGAAATAGCGGATCATGCGTGGGCTGAAGAAGCCTTCTCCGCGGCTGGGGCCGGGGCTGACGGAGGCTCGGGCGAGGCAGCGCCGGTCGAGGCCGGCTGCTTGCGGCAGAGTTCGATGACCTCGGAGATGCGTTGGCTCTCGTGCTGCATGGCCATCTGCCAGTTGCGCAGCGTTTCCTTCTCGCGCGCCACCTGATCGCGATTGCTCTGCATGCGTTGCGCATAGTGAGCGCGGATGCGCTCCATCTCCGCCTCAATCTCGGCAATCTCCCGCGACTTGTGCGCTTCGAATTCCTCCAGTTGTTTGCGCTGGCCCGCCTCGTAGGCATTGAGGGCTTGCTGGCGGCGGGTCGCGTCCTGTAGCACGTCGTCGACCGAGGTGCCGGCCGCGTCGAGCGCCATCAGCACCGAGGCACGCTTGATGTCGGTGGAGAGCTCGCGAATGCGCTGGCTGTTGAGCATCTCGACGACTTTGTGAATACCGTATCCCGAGCGCGGGCTCATGATTCCGGCCGCATGGTAGATGTCGTCGTAGGAGAGCAGGTCGCTGCCGGGACCGCTGATCGCTTCTGCGGCTGGTGCCTTGGATGAAGATGAATTCACTGGAGCCTCCTTGAGTGTGGCATGCTTGGGCGCGTCTTCGTCCTGCTGGCGGCGCCAGAATTTGGGAAAGACCGATTTCGATGACATAACTTTCCTTTCGTGACGAGAGGACGAGCCTGGATTTTGAAAAGAAGAAGCTGAGTCAGGGGATCGTGTAGGCGCCGATTCCGCGGGCGCTTGCGAGCGTCGAACATCTGCCGGGATCGGCGTCGAAGTTTTCCGCGTTTCTTTCACGGGTTCAACGCCGTCTGCGGAACGTGCTTCCGCAATTCTCGGCGGAGGAGCAGCTTCGCTGCGCTGGCGGGTCTCTAGTCGCGCAGCGGTGTTCAGCTTCCGGGTTTCCGATGCTGGCCGAACATCTCTTGTGGCTGCGGCGGCCGTTTCAGAGGGAGTCGGCCTGGCCGGTGTCGGCCTGGGATCGGAAGGCAATCCCGGCTGCGCGCAGTTTCTGTCAGCCTCGCGGCGTACTCCCAGCAGAAAATCTCTACCATCGGAGCGGCAATTTTTCGCAACCGCCGAAAACTGCTCGCGATGCCATTTGATGGTGACTCTGGCGCCGACGTTGAAGGGACGCTTGACGCGAACACAGGCGCCGGAAGGCGATGTATCTTCCATGGTGGCGGGAGTGCGATTCGGCGTTCCGCCGTCTTCCCAGAGAACTTCGGCGACCGCCCACATGACCGTTCTCGGCTCCAACTCCCGCACGTCCATGTCATCTGTATCGGCGAGGGCGGGGGAGAGTTTAGTCGGTGTGAGGTCAGTGGACCATGGTAACGTCGCGTTTTTTGTGACATCAGGGTGGAGATGTGACGGATCTAACGAGCTTCAGGAGAACAGGCGCATCAGGCCGGTGGCCGCCATGTCGGGAGACAGAAAGCGCAGATCTTTCCTTCCGGCTGCATGGGCCAGGGCTTCGGCCGCGAGGTATCCGCTGCGCACCGCGCCTTCCATGGTGGCGGGCCATCCGGTTGCGGTCCAGTCGCCGGCGAGGAACACGCGCGGCCATGCGGTGATGGGCGTAGGACGGTGGGCGTCGATACCGGGGCGCGGCGAATACGTGGCATTCACTTCCTTGATCACGGTGGATTTGAGCAGATTGGCCTGGCGAGCTGCGGGGAAAAATTCGCGGACTTCTTTCAAGGCCAAGTCAACGATCTCCGCGCGGGATTTATCGATCAGCGTCTTGGACGAGCTGACGACCAGTTCGATGTAGCTGCCCCCGGAAGCCGCACTTCCATTTTGCGCGCGCCTGGGCTGCAGGCGCGATTTGTGGAACATCCACTGGATGGTCCGATCGAGCAGGACGGCGTGGTCAAGGTCGGAGATCTGGCGGTCGAACCACAGGTGGATGCCGGTAATGGGAGAATTTTCGAAGTGGGAGATCTTTTCGCGGAGGGGTGCGCTTTCCGGGGATTCGGGAAGGATTTTGTCTAGAGCTTCGAAGGGGAGGGCCAGGACCAGGAAGTCAAAATCCCCACCCTGTCCCTGCAAACTGCGCAGGGACAGGGGTGGGGCACCCTCTTTCGAATCTAAGGGTGAAGCACTCTCTTTCGAATCTTGATTACGGACTTGCAATTGCACGCGGGCGGCATCGGCTGCGAAGCCTTCTACCGGACATCGGAAATGCAGCACGCCGCCGTGGGCGCTGATGTATTCTCCGGCGGCGTTGTACAGATCGGTGAGAGGCAGCGCCGGAACGCCCATCTGGCGGGCGGCGGGAGACTTCATCGACTCGCGCACCACCTGGGCTGCGGCGGAAATGGAAATGCGGTCGAGTTCTTCGCTCAGGGCGCTGATCAGAATCGGGCGCCAGAAGCGCTCGACGGCGTTCTTGGCCTGGCCGTGGCAATCGAGCCATTGCTGGAACGATTGTCCCGTGTCGCGTTGCTCGGTGAGCATGAGGGGGACCAATGCGCGCGCGATAGAAAATTTGTCGGCGGCGGTGAGGAACGAGAATCCGAAAAACGAGGGCGCCGTGTGCAGCGGCGCGGGAAGGAACGACGACTTCATCTTCGAGGTGCGGCCGCCCGGCTCGATGAACGTCATCTCGTCGTACCAGCGGATCTGGTCGGCGACGCCAATGCGTTCGTAGAACTCGACGAGATTAGTACAGACGCGAAACAGGACGTGCTGGCAGTTGTCGACTACTTCACCGGTTCCGGGATGCTCGTAAGAAGAGGCGCGGCCGCCGAGGAACGGGCGCTTCTCGAAGAGCGTCACGTGAAAACCGTTGTTGGATAAGGCGCAGGCGGCGGCGAGTCCGGCGAGTCCGCCTCCGACGATGGCAACGGTGGGTTGGGATGGGGTGGGGGGCATCGAGTCAGATTCGCGAGTTTCGCGAAGGGAACGCGCGGGAAACGAAACCCCAGGTTCCTCCCCTGCGCTCGCTTGCGCTTCGCTCCGGTCGGAATGACGAGAGTTCGGGGATCACGTGATTCCGCTTCGGTCGGAATGACAGGAGTTGGGCGATCACAGGATTCGCTTGAGGAAGCCTTTCCCCAGGATGCGGAGCTTTTCCCATGTGCTCAGAGCGATTTTCGTGGTAAAGACGTCGTATTGCTTTTCGGCGATCCGTTCGAGCAGGCGGCGGTAGATCGTGACCAGCGCCCACAGCGCGGGCTGGCTGTCTTCGGAGATGTAGCTGATCAACTCGTCGCCGGCGGCGTAGAACTCACGGGCGCGGTCGGCCTCCAACGCTAGCAGCGGGCGGAAGCGGGCGGGGGCAGGAGTCGCCAGCAGCTCCGAAGCGGAAAGATTGAATTTTGCCAGATCCTCTTCGGGCAGGTAGACGCGGCCCATGGTGGCGTCTTCTTTCACATCGCGAATGATGTTGGTCAGCTGGAACGCCAGGCCGCAGCGTTCGGCTAGATTTTCCGCCGCGGGATCGCGGTATCCGAAAACATGAATGCAGACTAGGCCCACGACCGACGCCACGCGGTAGCAGTACAGGCGGAGATCTTCAAAAGTTTTGTACTGAATGGTCAGGCCGGGAATGTTGCTGGTTTGAGCCGACGATTCGGACTGCTCCACATCCATCGCGGTGCCGACGGCGAGTTCGTCGAGCAATCCCGCTGGAATAGTGTAGCGGCGCTGGGCATCGGTAAGGGCCAGCAGGATGGGATCGTCGGTGGGTTCGCCTTGCTGCGCGCGGTGGAGGGCGTCGAGCCAGGTGTCGAGCTTCTGGCGGCGCTCGGGAAGCGACAGGGACGCGTCGTCGGTGATGTCGTCGCAGCGGCGCATGAAGGCGTAGACCGCGCACAGAGCCTCGCGCTTGCGCCGCGGCAGGACCATGAAGGCGTAGTAGAAATTCTTGGCTGCCGTCCGGGTAATGCCCTTGCAGACGGAATAGGCCATGACGAGCTGGGGCGGCGCCGGCGTCCAAGGCATGGGAACCTGCTGCGCACCCGCGCTCATATTTGTTTCACCCCGCCCTGGTTGGGCTGATCCTGGTGAGTTCTTCTGGTGCCGGAGAAAAGCTTAGCCACGGCTGCGCGGCCGACCAGGGCGAGCTTGCGCGTCTTCGAAATCGACGGGCGATTTCCGAGAACGGCATAGTTTTGTTTCTCAATCGCGCTGAGAATTTCCAGGCCGCCGCGGCTGAACAGGTCGAGATCGACAGCCAGTTCGCGATCAACTTTGGAGATCAGCGGGAGGCCTAGATGGAACCAGTCGCGGGCGCGCTCGACCTCAAACTTCATCAGCTCGCGAAAGGCAGGCGTGTTCTGCTTTTGCGCGATGTCGCTTTCGCTGACCTGAAAACGGCGCAGATCTTCGAGGGGAAGATAAATGCGGCCCTTTTCGTAATCGATGCTGACGTCCTGCCAGAAATTGGCGAGCTGCAAGGCGGTGCAGGTGAAATCGGAAAACTGGTGGCGCTCGGCGTCGTGATATCCGCAGAGATACAGCATGAGGTGCCCCACGGGATTCGCGGAATAGTGACAGTAGGCCAGGAACGTTCCTGAAAAGTTTCGAAGCGTGTGATGGTTTGGTCCTGGCGGAAGGCGATGAGCAGGTCCGAAAACTCGTGCCTGGGAATGTCGAACTGGCGGACGGTTTCGGTCAGCGCTACGAATACCGGATGTTTGGGAGTGCCTTCGTAGCAGGCGTCGAGCTCGCGCTGCCATTGATCGAGAAGAGCCAGCGAGGCGGTTTGGTCGCCGACTTCGTCGCCCAGATCGTCGGAGATGCGGCAATAGGCGTAGACATTGAAGAAATGCTGGCGCAGGCGGTGGGGAAGGAACCAGCTGGCCACGGAGAAATTCTCGTAGTGCGAGCGAGCCAGGCGGGCGCAGTATTCGCGGGCCTCGGCGAGGGTTGGAGGCGTGGCCGGGATCGCGTAGTTCGCGGGCAGGCGGCTCCACCCGAGGGATCCGGGCGAGAGCTGGCCGAGTTGGGTGGCGGGGTTCAAAGGCATTGTTGAATGACGATTGTTGATTGTTGAATGTAAAACCTGCGCAACGGACAGAGTGGTTTTAAATCAACCATCAAAAATCAACAATCGCTCTCAGTGGCCGGGGATGATTGCCGTCTTGATGTCGTTGCCGCGGTTCAGCATGTGCCGCAGAACCTGTTGCAGCCGCGACAAGGGCGCCTCGCCGGTGATGTAGTCCGTGGGGCGAATCTTTTTGGCGGCGATCAATCCGAAGGCCCGACGAACGGTTTCCGGCGTGTGATGGAAGGTAGCCTTCAACGTGATTTCGGAATAGTGCAGGCGATTGGTTTCCAGCTGCACTTTGGTTCCGCTGGCGCAGCCGCCGAAGAAATTCACCGTGCCGCCTTTGCGGACCATGTCCACGGCCCACTCCCAGGCCTCGGGCTTGCCCACAGCTTCGATGACGACATCGCACCCGCGCTTTTGCGGAGAAAGGGCGCGGACGGCTTCCACCACATTCGTAACTTTCGTAGTCTGAATAATTTCGTGAGCGCCCATCAGGCGGGCGGCTTCCACCTGCCCGTCACGCTTGACCACCGCGATCACATTGCAGCCGATGGCGCGGGCGACCTGCACGAACATCAGACCGATGGGTCCGCCGCCCAGAATGACGACGGTGTCGCCGATCTCGACGCCGGTCTCATGCAGACCGCGAAGCACGCAGGCGAGCGGTTCGGTCATGGCCGCGTCTTCGAAAGTGACGTTGGGCGGAATGACCAGCATGTTGGCTTCGACGATGCGGCGCGGCACGCGAATATACTCCGCGTAGGCACCGTTGTTGAAGAGCAGATCCTCGCAAAGATTTTCCTGATGCTTGGAGCAGTAGAAACACATCTGGCACGGGGCGGAGTTGAGCGCGACCACCCGCATGCCCTTCTTGAAGCCGTTCACTCCGGCCCCGACTTCCTCGATAACTCCGGCCAGTTCGTGTCCGAAAAGCGCCGGCGGAACGATCATGCGGGCGTGGTAGCCACGCTGGTACACCTTAAGATCTGTCCCGCAAGTGAGGGCGACCGAGACTTTGACCAGAACCTCTCCGTCTCCGACGCGAGGTATGGGAACCTTCTCAATCTTCAGATCTTCTTTGCCGTACAGGACGGCCGCCGTCATTTTTCCATTCACTGCGAAGTTCCTTCCCGAATACCGCTCTTCCAGGTACAGCCGGGCTGAATCACAATCTTCATCGATGAAGGCTGGGGATGGGCGGCCAAGTCCAGCGCTTCCGGGCTCTGCTCGAGCGGGAAGCGATGGCTGACTAGCCTTTCCAGGTCCATCTCGCGATTCATCACAAAACGGACTGAGTCGTCCTGCAGGTCCACACTCGCGCTGTAGGACCCCACCAAAGCTTTTTCATCCACACAGATGGCAGCCGGGTCGATCATGGCCTCGCCATGCTGCGTCTGCGCAAAAAGCAAAATCCGTCCCCCCGGACGGGCTGCATCCATCGCGGTACGAATCAGGGAATTGCCGCCCACCGCAAGAATGACTGCGTCGGCGCCACGACCCTGGGTGAATTCGCGGACGCGGTCGACGACATTCGTCCGGGAAGCGTCTATGGAATTGTCGAGCCCGAAACTTGATCCTATTTTAAGCCTCTCGGGGTATAAATCGGAAGTAATTAAGCTGGCCCCGGTCCGGCGGGCTAATACGCTCAATATGATGCCGATGGGGCCCTGTCCGATGGTAAGCACGGATTCGCCCGGGCGCAGGCGTAGGGCCTCGATCCCCTTCAAGCAGGTGTTGACGGGCTCGACAAAGCAGGCCTGCTCGAAGGAGACGCCATGCGGGATGCGAACCGTGCCGTGCTCGACGATCCAGTCCATGACGCGGACATATTCGGCAAAGCCGCCGCCCGACGGCGCAAATCCGGCGGTGCAGCCTACTTTCTTGTAAGTAGCGCACTGCGCAAAGGTCTTGTTCCGGCAATAAAAACACTCGCGGCAGGGTATGTGATGGAAGACCATCACGCGATCGCCGGCGCGATATTCCGTGACGCCCTCGCCGACTGCGGCCACCACGCCGGAAGTTTCGTGTCCGAAGATGCGCGGCGCGGAATGGGAGCCGGTAGAAATTTTCTTCAGATCGGTGCCGCAGACGCCGCAGGAATGGACGCGGACGAGCATCTCTCCGGGGCCAATCTTGGGCACGGGCACGGTTTCGAGGCGCACATCATTTACGCCACGGTAGACCGCGGCGTGCATGGTTGTTGGGATGGAGTGCGGAGGATCTTCAACCGCAGGTTGTCCGGCGATGGCCATGAAGTTGTGTTGGATGATGATAGCAGGGCGTTTGGTGCAAATCGAGGGCTGGGTTGGGCAGCGTGCCCATTCTCCCACCAGGTTCCTCAGCGCTCTCTGCGGATCCCTCAGCGATCTCTGCGTTAAAAAGACCTTAAACGCAGACGACGCTGAGAACTTCGCAGAGGTCGCTGAGAAAACCTCAGTGGACCATTGTTGAGGCTGGGCTACTGCTGCAGTTGAGATCTTCCCGGGTGCAGGCAACCCGCGACAGAAACCGTCGTGGCCGGACAGCCGAGGGCGGCTGTCCCCACAGGAGCTGTGGCTGATCCCATATGAGCGCTGGGCGTCCGCGCAGCTGCTTCGACCTCGAAACCTTCACGGTGAAACTTTGGCTTTCGTGCTATGCTGCGCAAAACTTTCGCTTTCCAGGATGGCCTGTGCTGATTGAACTGCGGCTCGAGAACTATGCGGTCATCGACAACCTGGTAGTGGAATTTGGTCACGGATTGAACCTGCTGACCGGCGAGACCGGGGCGGGCAAATCGATTCTGATCGATGCGCTGGCGCTGCTGCTGGGCGAGAAAGCATCGAGCGAGGTGGTTCGCACCGGGGCCGAGCGCGCGGTCGTTTCCGCGGTGTTCGAGTCGAATGAGGCTGCCGAAGATAGTCTGGTGAAGATCCTCGAAGCCAACGGGCTCGATGAATCCGACGACGGCTCGCTTATTCTGCGGCGCGAGATTGCCGCCGGTGGTAAAGGACGCGTGTTCGTGAACAACCAGCCGGCAACGGTGGCCGTGCTACGGCTGCTGGCGCCTCATCTCGCGATTATTCACGCACAGAGCGAATCGATCCTGTCGTTCGATGGTCCGGCGCGGTTGGAATTACTGGATGGCTTTGCGGGCAGCCAGATCGAGGCGGTTGCGGAGGCTTTCAACACGTGGAAACAGATTCGCACGCATATCGAAGAGCTGGGGCGTGGGGAGCAGGACCGGCTGCGGCTGGTGGATCTGTGGATGTTTCAGAAGCACGAGATTGAGGAAGGCCGTCTGCAGGCCGGTGAAGACGAGCGTCTGGAGGCGGAGAAGCGGGTGCTCGCCAACGCCGAAAAGATCTACAACGCGGCTATGAACGCCTTCGATCTGTTGTACGAAGGGAATGGATCGACGGCGTCGTTGCTGCGGGCCGCGCAGAAGCAGATCGAAGAACTTGCGCGCTACGAGCCGAAATTTCAGGATGCGCTGGCCGCTCTGGATGCGGCGCGCATCAGCGTGGAGGATGTAGGCGCCAGCGTGCGCGACTACGCGGGAGGCATTCACGCGTCGCCCGAGCATCTGGCGCAGGTGGAGGATCGACTGGCGCTGATCGACCGATTGAAGCGCAAATATGGGCCGACGCTCGAGCAGGTGATCGAGTTCGGCGCTGAGGTCGCGCGCAAATTATCGGAGGTCGAGAACAAAGACGAAATCCTGCGGGGGCTGCGGAGCGAGATGGCGAAGGCGGCCGAAGAATATCTGCGCGCCGCCAGAACTCTTTCGAAGAAACGCGCGGAGGCGGCCCGTAAGCTGGAAAAGCTGGTCGAGACGGAGAACAACGATCTGGCGATGAAGTCAACGTTCCGCATTGAGATGACGAGCTCGCAAGAAGAGGATTCGTGGAGCGCGGCGGGCATCGATCAGGTTGTCTATATGATCTCGACCAATCCCGGGGAGCCGTTGCGGCAACTGGAGCACATTGCATCGGGCGGCGAACTTTCGCGAGTCATGCTGGCGCTGCAGGCCAGCGTGGATGCCGGAGCGCATCCTGCGGGCAGGAAACGGGCAGACCGGGAGCCGCAGAAGACGCTGGTGTTTGATGAAATCGATACGGGCATCGGAGGACGCGCCGCCGAGGCTGTGGGCAAGAAGCTGAAATCGCTGGCGCGATCCCATCAAGTGCTATGCGTTACGCACCTGCCGCAGATCGCGACCTTTGGCGATCATCACTATGTGATCGAGAAGAAGGAATCGGGCGGCCGGACCCGCACGGGTATTCGCGAGGTTACGGGTGAAGAACGCACCGAGGAAGTGGCGCGCATGCTGAGCGGCGCCAAGCTGACGGAAACCTCACGAAAGCATGCCGAGCAGATGATTCGGGCGAACGGCTGATCGAGGAAAGGAGGGACCTTCTGGGTACTTTTGCTAGATGTGCCTTTGTCGCCGTTGTTGGAGGTGTGTTTTTAGCTGCGCAGCCGGGAATCTGTGTAGCGCAGCAGACTACTCCGGACGGCCGACAGGAACCATACTACAATTGCGACACGGAAGGCGTTCAGCTAGAAGGAATGCTGACGGCGCGGACCTTTTACGGACCGCCTGGATTTGGGGAAACTCCCTCGAAGGATGCCAGAGAGAAAGTCCTGATCCTGAAGCTGGCAAAGCCGATCGCGGTCAATCCTACCGGAGGCGCGAAGGCTAATAAGGGGTCGTGCTGGGGTGGCTTCCCGCATCTGTCGGCGGTACAACTGTTCATCTACCCGGAAGCGAAGCTCGCAGATTCGCGGAAGTTAGTAGGTAAAGAAGTCGTTGCCATGGGGACGTTACGCGAAGGGGATGCTCCCAGCGAACACACGAAGGTCATCATGGAAGTAAAAACAGTCGATCCCAAGTGACTGGCTTTGCTTCGACCTATGGATCTCCATCAACCAGGCGGAAAGCACGCTCGCTGGGAGGACGAATGCGTTCGCCCCTACATGTGAAGATTTGGCGTTGAAGGATTAGCGGGGGAGCAAGGATTGATCGGCAGCCCGGCTCTCGGCCAGCGTGGCTTTCGGAGTGCTGTCGGCGACCTTGATGCTGAAGTTGACCGTGATCTTCGCCTTGCTCTCGACGGCCTGACCATTCTGGAACATTGGCTTGAAGCGCCATTCACGCACGGCCTGCTGCGCGGCGGAGGAGAGGATGGCCGGCCCGCTCAGCACTCTCAAATCTTCAATCAAGCCATCGGCGCTGATGACCGCCTGCAGTACAACTGATCCTTGCACGTTCATGTGCTGCGCCAACACCGGATACGTCGTCCGGTATGAAGCTTGCGGAGGCTGAATGGCGGCGGTCCGGGTGATGGGCTCGCGCTCGGCGGCATCGGTAGCGGCCTGAATGCTGGGAGCCGCCAGCGTCTCCGGCGCAACATCGATCTTGGCGGGCGCGGAAGGATGAATCTCGCTGTGCTTACTGCCGGCAACCACTTCCACATCCAGAGGAGGCAGAGCGGTCCGGATGGTGGCAACCGCGGGAGGCTCGGCCGGGGTCGTGATGCTGGCGGCGATCTTCGGGGTTGAAACCGGCTTCCTGGCGGCTGAGACAGCGACGGGCTTCGCGGGAATGACTGCTGGCGCAGGAGCGGTCTGGGCCACGGGCTGAGTCTCAGGCATGTCCGACTCGATGGTGGCCTGCTCGGTGCCGAACCAGAACTGGCGGTCGTTGATCAGCACGGCGACCAGGGCAGCCAGCAGAAGTCCGAGCGCAATCAACAGCTTGCGAGATTGCTGGTTGCGGACGGCGATCCGCGCCTGCGGGCTAACCACCGATCGATTTTGGTTAAGTTCCAACATGACCTGGGAGGTCTCTTGGAAATACGGGAATATCTTGCAGCGATTTGCGTGCAATGACAATGGCACGGGCGCGGGGAGGGGATAGCACGAGGGTGCCATGTATCCGAAAAGTTATTATCGGGCCTGTGTCTAGAGAGGCGGAGTGATGTGATTCGCGTCACGGCGAGGGAAATCGCCCCCGCATAAATTCTCCGGATGACTCCTTCCAACCATGACCGCTCCGCTTGGCTGCAAGGTCCCGCCTCGCCCTGCGACTCTGTGCCCCGCGTGAATCAACCGCGAAGACTGGTTCTCCTCGGTGCGCCCGGCGTAGGCAAGGGCACGCAGGCCGACCTGTTGCACCGGCATCTAGGCGCCTGCCACCTTTCCACTGGTGACGTCTTCCGCGCGGCCGGAAGCCTCAGCGAGTGCGAGCAGAGCCCGGCGATGAAGCAGGCGCTCGGCTATATGCGCCGCGGAGAACTGGTGCCCGACGCGGCCGTGTGGGAGATGGTGCGCGAGCGCAGCGAATGCCTGCACTGCCGCGGCGGCTTCATTCTGGATGGATTTCCGCGCACCCTGGGGCAGGCGGAATCCTTGAAACAACTGCTGGAGAGCGAAGGCGTGGTCTTGACAGCGGTGGTGAACTACGATTTGGCGACCAGCGAGATTGTGGCTCGTCTGGCGGGACGGCGTACTTGCGAGAAGTGCAAGGCCGTTTATCACGTAACCGAACAACCTCCGAAAGTGGCGGACCGTTGCGATCGCTGCGAGGGCAAGCTCTATCAGCGGGAGGATGACCGGCCTGAATCGATTCGCGTGCGGCTGGAGGCTTACGACCGAAGCACCGCGCCATTGATCAAGTTTTACCGCGACTTGGGCTTGCTCGTGCATGTGACCGCGACCGGGTCACCGGACGAAATCTGCGCGCGGACAATTTCGGCATTGGCCGTGCGCGTCATTCGTTCGGCCTGAGAGGCGGCGTAGTCGATCTCCCGTTCGGCTGTCCGTTCGCGCACTTCGCTGCTAATCCTTGCGCTTTCTGTGGCTTACGTTGACCATCCCGGTACTTTCCAGTAGTTTATTAGTATCGCCACGGTGGGGAAGTGTGTACCCTGAAGGTACAGAAGCATCTAAGACCGTAGCGGTCACAGTCGCACTAATTGCATGGATCGATGGGACTCTGGGGCATCAAGTTCAGTATCGCCAAAATGAAGAGCAAAACAGCAAAACCATGAACCACCAAGGACACGAAGTTACACGAAGGAAAGGCCGCATTGAAGTGGTTTTGCTTCGTGATACTTCGTGCTCTTGGTGAAGTGAGGAAGCGAAGAGGAGCGGACTTCAATCGTGGCTGGAATCTTAGGGAAGACCAACGGCAAGACTTTACTTTTGCTCAAGCCTCGGGGCTTTTGCGCCGGGGTGGTGCGCGCCATCGACGTGGTGCGCATCGCGCTGGAAGCGTTTGGACCGCCGATCTATGTGCGCAAAGAGATCGTCCACAATAGCTTCGTGGTGGAAGAGTTGCGCGGCAAGGGCGCGATCTTCGTCGACAGCGAAGATGAAGTGCCCAATGGCGAACGCATCATTTATAGCGCGCACGGCGTCTCGCCGGACGTTCGCGAACATAGCGCGCGGCGCGGGTTGCGGGTGATCGATGCGACCTGTCCGCTGGTCACCAAGGTCCACGTGGAGGCGGTGAAGTTTGCCAAAGAGGGCTACTCTCTGATTCTGATCGGGCATAAGGATCACGATGAGGTCGTCGGGACACTGGGCGAGGCTCCGCTGGTGACCCAGGTTGTGGGGTCGCCGGAGCAGGTGAAATCTTTGAGCGTGCCCGACCCCAACCGCGTGGCCTATCTGACGCAGACCACGCTGAGCCTGGATGAAACCAAGGACATCATCGCGGCGCTCAAGCAGAAATTCCCCAACATCAAAGGGCCGGCGGCGCAGGATATCTGCTATGCCACGGAAAATCGTCAGGTCGCGGTGAAGCAGGTCGCGTCCGAAGCGGACTTGTTGCTGGTTGTGGGATCGGAAAACAGTTCGAATTCGAACCGGTTGGTCGAGGTGGCGCGGAATCTGGGTACCAATGCGCACTTGATCGACAGTTGCAATGACATCGAGGCGGAGTGGTTGAAAGGAGCAAAGACCATCGCCCTGACTGCCGGAGCTTCAGCGCCCGAACATCTAGTCGAAGAGACGGTGACATTCCTGCGCGAGAAAGGTTTCGAGAACCTGCAGGAACTGGAAGTGATGCCGGAGAACGTGCGCTTCGGCCTGCCGCCCGAGATTGTCGAAGCGATCGCTGCGGCTCCGGCGAGTACGAACTAATGGAGCAGTGAACAACATGGACAAGAACTCCCCCGATGCAAATAAACCTGCCGGTGTTCTCGGTTCCAATCCCGAGCTGCGTTTTGGAAAAATTGAGGGGTTGACGGGCCGCGTGGGCGCGGCCATCGCGGCTGCGCGCAAATATCTTTTCTCGCAGCAGCACGAAGAAGGCTATTGGTGCGGAGAGCTCGAGGCCGATACCACTCTCGAATCGGATTACATTCTGCTGCACACGCTGCTGGGGACAGGCAACGAGGAGCGTTTCCAGAAGGCGGCGAACTGGATTGTGCGCCATCAGAATGAAGATGGGGGATGGAGTATTTATGCCGGCGGTCCATCGAACATCAGCGCTTCGGTGAAGGCTTATTTTGGATTGAAGCTGGCCGGGTATACCGCCGATCATCCTGTGCTGCAACGCGCCCGCAAGAAGATTCTGGAGATGGGCGGAGTCACCGAAGTCAATACATTCACCAAGATCTATCTGTGTTTCTTCGGGCAATACGATTACGACGCGGTTCCGGCCATTCCGCCGGAGATCGTGCTATTTCCCAACTGGTTCTGGTTCAATATCTACGAAATTTCTTCGTGGTCGCGCGCCATTCTGGTGCCGCTCTCGATCTGCTACGCCAAGAAGCCGTTCAAGAAAATTCCGCGCGAGATGGGTGTGGAAGAACTGTTCGTTGGCGGAATGCAGAAATCGCGCATGCACCTGCATTGGGCCAAGAAGCTGGTTTCGTGGCGCAACTTCTTTCTTGTTCTCGACCGGATCACGCACTGGTTCGAGCGGGTCCACGTGCGGCCCCTGCGTTCCGTTGCCTTACGGAGCGCTGAGAAATGGATGCTCGAACGCTTTGAAATGAGCGACGGACTCGGCGCGATCTATCCCTCGATGATGAATGCCATCATCGCCCTGCGCTGCCTGGGATATTCGCTGGACGATCCGCAGGTGATTCGCGCTCTGGATGAATTTGAAAAGCTAGGGATCGAAGAGGGAGATACCTTCCGCATGCAGCCTTGCATGTCTCCGGTGTGGGACACGGCGTATGCGCTGTTCGCACTCGGCGAGGCCGGGGTTCCGGCCAATGATCCGCGCATGGTGAAGTGCGCGGACTGGATGCTGCAGAAACAGGTGCGCAACGCCGGCGACTGGAAAGTGAAGAACAAGAAAGGCCAGCCGGGCGGATGGTACTTCGAGTTCAACAACGAGTTTTATCCGGATGTCGATGATAGCGCGATGGTTTGCCTGGCGCTAAGCCGGGTGGAGCATCCCAACGGACGCTACCAGCGCGAGTCGGTGCAGCGCGCCATCGACTGGATCTTCTCCATGCAGTGCAAAAACGGCGGCTGGGCGTCGTTCGACAAAGATAACGACCGGATGATTTTTCAGTACATTCCGTTTGCCGACCACAACGCCATGCTCGATCCGCCGACCGTCGACATCACGGGACGCATTCTTGAGATGCTCGCGACCTACGGCTACACCAAAGATCATCCGGCAGTAAAGAAAGCGATCACCTTTCTTAGAGAAGAACAGGAGCCCGATGGCAGTTGGTTTGGGCGCTGGGGCGTGAACTACATTTACGGAACGGCGCTGGTGCTGCGCGGGCTGGAAGCGATTGGCATGGACCTGCACGAACCCTGCGTGCAGCAAGGCGCGGAGTGGCTGCGCATGGTGCAGAACGCCGATGGCGGCTGGGGCGAGACGGTGGGTTCGTACGACGATCCAACTCTGCGCGGGCAGGGAGACAGCACGCCCTCACAGACGGCGTGGGCGATCCTGGGCCTGCTGGCCGCCGGCGACACGCGCAGCGATTCGGTTGCGCGCGCAGTGGCCTATCTGATGCGCACGCAGAATAATGACGGATCGTGGGATGAGGAGTTGTTCACGGGCACGGGCTTCCCGCGCGTGTTCTACCTGATGTATCACCTCTACCGGGAATACTTCCCGCTGCTGGCGCTGACCACCTACGCGAAGGTGATGGAGAAGGCGGAGAGTTAGCGAGCCGTTCCAAGCGTGTCGCCACGTTGCTGCAGGTCACGGGTTACGCTCCGTCGGTGAGCGTAATGATTCCATAACAATGTCGGCTCCCAGGCCCGAGTAAACTTTGGAGGCGCAAACCAACCAAAGGGCTCGGAGGAAAGGAGCCGAACATGCTGATTATAGGTTGTGACTATCATCCGGGCTTCCAGCAAATTGCTTTTGTAGACACAGAAACCGGGGAGTGCGGCGAACGGCGTCTGAGTCACCGCGAAGAAGCCGAGCAGTTCTACCGCGAGCTCAAAGAACGAAACTTGCCAGTACGTGTGGGTATGGAATCTAGCGGGCACTCGCGCTGGTTTGAGCGTTTGCTGCGCGAGTTGCAGTTTGAGTTGTGGATCGGGGACGCGGCCGAGATTCGCACCAAGCGGGTACGCAAGCAGAAGACGGATCGGCAGGATGCACAGCTGTTGTTGCGGCTGATGATGGAAGACCGCTTTCCCCGGATCTGGGTGCCGGACGCAGCCAACCGGGATCTGCGGCAACTGCTGTGGCATCGGCATCGGTGGGTGCAGATGCGCACCCGGGTGATGAATCAGCTGCATGTGGTCGCACTCAACGAAGGCCTGCGGCGTAAGAAGGCCTTGTGGCGCCCGGCCGGTCGCAAGCAACTGGAGTCCATCGTGCTGGCACCCTGGGCCAGTCGGCGACGCCAAGACTTGCTCGACTTACTGGATCAACTGACGCCCAAGATCCAGGAGCTGACGCGCGCGTTAGAAGAGGAAGTGGAGCAGCGACCGGTGACGCGGCGGCTGATGACGCATCCGGGAGTCGGCCCGCTGACGGCACTGGCCTTCGAGTTGGTGATCGGAACGCCCGAACGTTTTCACTGCGGCAAACAGATTGCCAGTTATGTAGGACTGGTTCCGACGGAAGAGTCCAGCGGAGATCGTCGCCGACTCGGTCACATCAGCAAGCAAGGCAATGTGCTGCTGCGGTTTCTGCTGGTGGAAGCCGCGCAGGTCACAGTGCGCAGCCAACCGGAGTGGCGCGGCAAGTTTTTCCACCTGGCCATGCGGCGCGGACGCAAGATTGCAAAAGTAGCGATGGCCCGGAAACTGGCGGTGCATCTGTACTGGATGTGGCGCCAGGGGTGGGATTATGGCCAGATGCAAAAGCTCGGTTCGCACGCGGGAGCGCCCGGAAATCCCGATGGTGTGCAGTAAATCACCGACGTAATGATTGGGCATCCCGCTCCCCTTCGGCAGGGGAGTTCGAAGAAGTAATCATGATCGCAGTTGGTGATCGAAGAGATGGCTGGGTCGGACTGAGTTCCTGACCCTAACGATTAGAAGCGGGCCCAAGGTTGGAAACGCGCAAACCATCTACGAGAGCGAAATGGCGTTCTTCCACGAGTGCACGCAGTGGTGTGCGCGCATAGTGCTTGACAGCGCCGACATTGTTAGAGATCGGGATTTTTCGCCAACTGACCGTCTAGAAATTGGAGTGTGCATGACTGCCGCAATTCTCGTAGAGAGTCATTCCACCATTCCCACAGCCTGACCCGAATCGCTTTGTTCGTGTAGCTCCAGTACGCGAAGCCCTGCAGCCTTCATTTCTTCTTCAATTTCCTCACGAGTAAAGGAGTGGAAGAAACGACCGAAGTCGAGATGGTCTCCTAGTTCTAATTCTTCTCTTCGCGACGGACGAAAAGACGTAAAGAACTTCGCCGCCCGGTAGACCGTAACGTCGTTCCTCAAATTGGTGTTTCTCATGAAGAACGAAATCACTACGGGTGATTGTGAACGGGCGCGTTGCCGCAGAGCCTTTAGAAAAAGGACCCTCCGCGCTTTGGTTGGTATGTGCATATATGCAACCCATCCGACGAGCAACCCATCATATGAGGCGGGGCCTTGAGGGACGCGGTCTGCGGCACAATAGGCTACCCGGCACGGTTCGCCCAATTCTGACGAAATCTTCTCGCAGGCATGCACTAGTGGCGGGCTACATTCAAAACCTTCAGCGTCAAATCCGTCCTTGCGCAATGCAAGGACCTCACGGCCTCCTCCTGCTCCGGCAACAAGGATGCGAGAACCTGGCCTAAAATAGCGATTGATGAGTGGCTTTTCCCAGTCAAAAAATCCGCTGAGGTTGTGCTCACTTGATGCGTAGTAATTTGATTGGTCAAAATGTCTTCCCGTGATGGTATTCAGATCATCGGCGCTCAGCCAACCGAGCCAAAATCCCTCGTGCAAAACTGTCATCCATCTGGCAAGAGCCTGAAACAAGCGATCCGCAAAAACAAAGCATGATACTCGGAGCTTTCGTGAAAGAGGTCCCGCCTGCTCAACACCGCGGTGTTCCTTGATTTCTGAGATTTCCGTGCTCGAACAATCCATGACAGGAAAGTATGGCGGTTGCGGCAACCAACTGTAAACATCAGAGTGATCGTAGTTGACCCAATTCGGGCAGCACTGACTGACGCAAACAGGCCTTATCACAAGTGTGCGCCTTTTGTTCGCCAGGCAAGCGAAAGGAAAGCGCAAAGTTCTGCCATCGAGATTTTTCGCCGATGATCCGCCGCAACCCCGTTGACGGTTTTCGAGCATCACTTCTTATCAAACTGGAGAAACTCGACTGGGGCTCCATTCTCGACAATAAAAGCGACGGTCACGCCGGGTGAGGGTGAGTTGGGCGAAATCAGTACCTCTTTTCCGGCGATTTCAGCGGGGAGATCGTCCACTTCGAAGGCGACATGCGGAACCGTACGCGCAAGGTCAGGGACCGGCGCTTCGGGTTCGAACCGCATCCACTACGATTCCGTAGGCGCTCGTTTCATATCCAGACACGAACGTCGCATAGTTCTTGATCAGGCGTTCATCTTCTCGATGCTCGGAAGTGGGAATTCCGATGTGATGGTACCGCCTCGTAGAGGCAACTGGTGACTTTTTCACGTGAATAAGTTTAGCCTATGACGGCATCCGTTTCTGTCAATTGTTCAAAAGATGCCTTATCACAACTTTGCGCCTTTTGCTCGCCAGACAGGCGAAAGGAAAGCGCAAAGCTGTGCTATCGTGATTTTTCGCCCATTACTCGGGCTTCTTTCCTTCGGCCCTGAAGACCTCCATGAGACTTGTCTTACCCGCCCAAGTCCTCTCAATTTCATTCCATGCCTGGCGACATTGCGGCCCGAGAAACGAAATGAACACTTCTTTTCCAAACGCTTCCCACGACGCCACGTTCTGCAGATCCTCAAGAAATCCGATTCCAATTAGATCACGCAGATTTCGGTTTCCATTCACGAGCCAATGTTCCATCAGATTGAACGCGCGTTGGAGGTCTTCAGTGTTGCCGTTTGGGTAGAGGTCCTCTACGACGAAATGAGCGAACTGAGCAATGTCGTTGTAGCTTCCTGCGGGTTCTCCTTTCCACAATTCGAGGTGCTTCTCCCATCGGGGACGAAATCCCGGAAACTCCGCGATCAGTCGCGGCATGACCTCTGCTTCGCTTGGTTTGTCGTCGCGGTAGAAAATCCAATCTGGATTGTTGCCCATATTCGGGATAATCATACTGCTGAGAACAGGCCCTTGCACTCAAAACTACAGGCCCGGCAGCGCACGCTGTCTTCATCGTTCCTTTACTCCACGCCATTTATCCAGCGGGTTACAACACCTTGCTTTAAACTGTGAGTCGAGGACTGCCTTGAAAGCTTTCGTCACTGGCGCTACCGGATTTCTTGGTTCCCACGTCGCGCGTGTTCTCTCGGAGCAAGGCGCGGAATTGCGGCTGCTGGTCCGGCCTACCAGCAATTTAAAAAATCTGCAGAGACTGAAGGCTGAAACCGCGACCGGCGATCTGCGCGACGCGGCGTCGCTTGAAAAAGCTATGGCCGGCTGCGACACGGTCTTTCACGTGGCGGCCGACTACCGGCTCTGGGTGCGCGATCCGGCGGAGATGTACCGCAGCAACGTCGCCGGCACGCGGGCCATTCTGGAAGCGGCACGCAGGAACGGCGTGCGGCGCATCGTATACACCTCCAGCGTAGGAACGATCGGATTTACCGGCGACGGCAAACCTGCCGACGAAGATTCTCCGGTCGCGCTGGCCGACATGATCGGCCATTATAAGCGATCGAAATTCATGGCCGAGCAGATCGCGCTGGAAGCCGGACGCAGCGGCCTGCAGGTGGTGACCGTGAATCCGACGACGCCGGTGGGGGAGCAGGACGTGAAGCCGACGCCCACGGGGCGCATCGTCCTCGATTTCTTGAAACGGAAATTTCCCGCTTACGTGGAGACCGGGCTGAACCTGGTGGATGTGCGGGAGTGCGCGCGCGGCCACGTGATGGCGATGGAAAAAGGGAAGTCGGGGGAACGCTACATCCTGGGCGGAGAAGATCTGACGCTGAAGCAGATTCTGGATAAGCTGGCAAAGCTGACGGGGCTGCGTTCTCCGACCGTGAAACTGCCGTACATCTTCGCCTTCGCGGCTGGAGTAGTGGATGAGGCCATCACCGGAGGCCTGCTGCACCGCGAGCCGCGCGCCACCGTCGACACGGTGCGCATGGGCAGGAAGAAAATGTTTGCCAGTTCGGCAAAGGCCGAGCGCGAACTCGGCTGGAAGCTGGTTCCGGTGGAAGATGCGCTGCGGCGCGCGGTGGATTGGTTCCGGGCCAACGGATATGTCTAGAGTGGCCATTGTGGCGGCGCTGGAGCGCGAGGTGCGGCCGCTAGTCAAGCATTGGCGCGTCAGCGAGAAGGAACATGATGGGCGCCGCTTCCGGTTTTTTGAAAAGAATGAATTCGTGCTGGTCTGCGGAGGAATTGGCCCCGACGCGGCGCGGCGGGCCGCCGAGGCGGTGATCGTGCTTTACCGGCCGGGCGTGGTCTATTCCGCCGGCTATGCGGGAGCTTTGGATCCGCGGCTCAAGGTGGGCGAAGTCATCCGCGCGGCGCGGGTAGTGAATGCCGGAGATGGCAGCAGCGTGCAGATTGCGGGCGGAGATGGCGTTCTGGTGAGCTATCCGGCGGTGGCGACTCCGGCGCAGAAGGCGAAGCTGCGCGAATCTTATCAAGCGCAGGCGGTGGATATGGAAGCCGCGGCGGTGGCGCGGGCGGCGGAAGCGCGCGGCGTGGGCTTCTGCGCGCTGAAGGTCATTTCCGACGAATTTGATTTTGAGTTTCCGCCGACGGATCGCTTCGTCGATTCCGCAGGACGATTTCACGAGATGGGTTTCGCGTGGTTTGCGGCGGTGCGTCCATGGCTCTGGCTGCCGGTGCTGCGGCTGGCGCGCAATAGCGGCCGGGCCTCGCGCATATTGTGTGAGGAAATCCGAAAGCTGGAGGGACAGGAAATTGCGCACCGATGACGGAGCATGGAATTGACCAACCGCGATCCGCGCGAGGGCGAGAATAAGTAGTGCAGATCCGTTAGCGGATCAGGTACGTGTGATTAATCGCGGGCCGCGATTCATCTATAATCAGAAGAGGCATTCTCCTAGAAACCAATGCATTTTTTTCCCTTGCTGGCAGCGTTCGTCGGCGGCGAAATCGCCGACATGATCTCCAATAGTGGTCCGGTCGCCAAGCTGGTTTTGCTGATGCTGCTGGCGTTCAGCCTCGTCTCGTGGGCGATCATCCTGACGAAATGGAGCCTGCTGCGGCGGGCGCGGATGCAGAGCGGGCGCTTCGTGCGCGCGTTCCGCAAGGCGCAGCGTCTGCAGGATATCGCCGCGGTAGCGGATCAATTCAAGCCCAGCCCGCTGGTGGGCGTGTTTGAAGGCGCCTACGAAGACTACCGGCGGCAGGCGGCGTCGGGCGGGGGCCTGCGCAATCTGGTGTCGATCCAGCGCGGCATGCAGATCGGAGCCTCGGAGGAGATCACGCGCCTCGAGCGCAACGTGCCCTGGCTGGCGATTACGGCCGCGGTCACGCCGTTCGTCGGACTGTTCGGCACGGTGTGGGGCATCATTGACGCGTTTCACGGATTGGGCACTGCGGGCGCTGCGACGTTACGGGCGGTCGCTCCCGGAATTTCCGAAGCTTTGATTACTACGGCAGCCGGCCTGGCAGCGGCGATCCCTGCCGTGATTGCCTACAACCTGATCGGCGCATCGATCCGCGAGTTGGCCGCCCGCAGCGATGACTTTTCCCTGGAGGTGCTCAATGCCGTGGAGCATAGCCAGGCGCAAGTTCCGGCGGATGTGAGGCGCTGATGGCGTTCACCACCTCCAACGGGCGCACCCAGACCGCGTTGGCCGATATCAACATCACTCCGCTGGTCGACGTGGTGCTGGTGCTGCTGATCATTTTCATGGTGACGGCTCCGGTGCTGCAGTCGGGGATCGATGTCAGCGTGCCCAAAACGCGGACGGTGAAGGAAATCACGCAGGAACGGCTAGTGCTGACCATCAATAAAGATCAGCGTGTCTTTCTGGGCAACGACGCCATCAATATCAATGAGATTGGCAGCAAGCTGCGGCAGAAGATCCGCGATCCGCGAGGCCAATCTATTTTCGTGCGGGCGGATGAGAACGTTCCTTTCGGCGCTTTTGCCACCGTCATGGATGCGGTGAAGCAGGCGGGATTTTCCAACGTCAGCATTGTGACGCAGCCTTTAGAGCAAAATGGCAGCAAACGCTGACATCTATTTCGAGCACGATCGCTGGGGACGCGCCCTGGCGTGGTCAGCGGGGTTCCACATCGCCATTACGGCCGCGCTGCTGATTTATTCCGCCGTTTTCTATCACACCAGCGGCGAAGGCTGGGGCGCAGGCGGAGGCGGCGATGCCATCGGCGCGACGCTGGTGAACACGGTTCCGCTGCCGGCGAACTCGGCACCGACGCAAAACGTTCTGGCCAACGAATCGAAAGGGATCACCCATTCGGAGCCCAAGGTTCAAGAAAAAGAGCCGGACGCGATCGAGATTCAGGGCAAAAATGCCAAGATCAAACCTAAGAAGAAGCAGGAGACGGTGACCAAGAAAAGTGCTCCGGCCCAACCGGAACCGGAGAGCAACCAGGTCGCTTTCGGAGAAGGCGGGCCGGTTAGCGGGCCCTACGGGACGTTCAGCGCCGCGGGCGCCAAGGGCGGATTTGGCATCACCGGAGGCGGCGGAGATTTTGGCGCGAAATACGCGTGGTACGTACGCGTGATTCAGCAGAAGGTTTCGGAGAACTGGCTGAGGTATGAAGTCGATCCGCGGATCACGTCGGCGCAGCGGGTGTATATCACGTTCGACGTGGCGCGCGATGGACATCCGATGAATGTGCAGATTGAGCAGTCCGGTGGCGTACCGTCGTTGGACGATTCGGCCGTCCGTGCCCTGAAGCGCATTGATACCTTTGGTCCGTTGCCGGGGGATTATCCCGGCAGCAAGATTTCGGTCGAGTTCTGGTTCGACTATAAGAAATGATTCCGGCATGTCCTTATCAGCCGTAATCAAGTGGGTACGTAAATCAAGTGCAATGCAGAAATGGGCACACAATGGGGACTTTATTGGGATGAAGCGTTTTCAATCAGTGGACAATATCTTGCCAAGCCATACCTATCGGAATACGATGTTGTTGTACCCGAAATTCTTACTGAGACGGATGGACGAGGCCGATAGATCAATCTCGCGGCGCCGGCCAATCAGCTTCCACGGCCTGGCGCGGACTCTCGTTCTGATCGGTATCTGCTGTTTCTTTTCTTCCGGGCTTCTGGCGCAGGACTGGGTCAAGACTGGCACGAGTCTGGGCGTCGAAAAAGTCCGGTTGGCAGTTCCCGATTTCAAGCCCTCCACCGGCGATCCGCAGAACACGGCGCTGCTCAAGACTTTCAACGACACGCTGTGGAACGATCTGGATGTTTCCGGCGTGGTCGAACTGGTCTCCAAAAGCTTCTATCCCCTGCAGGTACCCGGACAACCGCCGGAAGTGAACTTCATGGCGTGGAATGCGCCTCCACCCAACGCCGGCATGCTGGCCTTCGGAAACCTGGGCGTGGCGAGCGGGAAGTTGACGGTGCAGGGATGGTTGTACGACGTCAAGAATATCCAATCGCCGCAGGTCCTGGGCAAGCAGTACAGCGATACGGCCAGCGATGCAGCTGCGCGCGTGATGGCCCACAAGTTCGCCGATGAAATCATCTACCGGCTTGGCGGCGGCATTCAGGGCATCGCGGAGACGCAGATTTATTTTGTCAGCGATCGCACCGGCCACAAAGAAATCTGGGCGATGGATTATGACGGGTCGAACCAGCACCAGATCACGCATCTGGATTCGATTGCGCTTTCCCCGAGAATTTCACCCGATGGAACGCGGTTGGCGTTCAGTGCTCTGACAAAAAATGGGTGGGAGTTGCTGATGTTCTCGCTCGAGCTCAACCGAATGGTCAGTTTTCCGCGGATGGGGGGAACAAACCTGTCGCCCGCCTGGTCGGGGGACGGGACCAAGATTGCCTTTGCGTCTTCCCGCGGCGGCGAACCGGATACGGAGATCTACGTGGCGGATGCTTCCGGGGCTAGTCCACGGCGCCTGACGACTGACCGGGGCCCGGATGTGGCTCCGGTATGGAACCGGAAGACCAACTCACAGATTGCCTTCGTCGGTGGCCGTACCGGATTGCCGCAGATTTATACCATGGAAGCGGACGGAACCAATCAGCAGCGCATGACCGACCAGGGATACGCGGTCTCGCCGAACTGGGCGCCGAACGGGCAATTTCTCGCGTTTGCCTGGGTTCGAAAATACGGGCCGGGCGAGCCGGGGGCCTCCGATCTTTATCTGATGGACATCGCCAGCAAGCAGTGGGTGCAGCTCACGCATGACGGCGGGCGCAACGACTTCCCCGGCTGGTCTCCGGATAACCGGCACATCGTGTTTCAATCGAACCGCTCTGGAAGCTTGCAGATCTGGAGCATGCTGGCCGACGGCACTAAGGTTCAGCAATTGACTTTTACTGGACGCAACTCGCAACCGAATTGGAGTTGGAAATAGCAAATCGCAAGAAAATCCAAATGACTTCGTCTGACCCGCAATGATTGGGTCGTAGGGAGGAAATACAAAGTGAAGCAACTCAATATGAAGTGGATTCTGTTGATGATCGCACTGGGCGCTCTCCTGATGCTTGGCGCTTGCAAAAAGAAAGCGGCTCCGCCACCGCCACCACCCCCGCCACCACCACCGGCTCCGACCGCCTCAATTTCGGTGAGTCCCAACACAATTCAGGCGGGACAATCCGCATCGTTGACGTGGCAGACCAGCAACGCGACCGACGTTTCGATTGACGGCATTGGCGCCGTGCAGCCGAACGGATCGCAGAGCGTTTCGCCGACCGACTCGACCACCTATCACCTGGTGGCAAAAGGATCGGGGGGCACGCAGGAAGCGACTGCGCGGTTGACGGTGACCCAGCCGCCACCGCCGCCACCGCCCACCGCGAACGTGACCGATGAAGACCTGTTCAGCCAGAATGTGAAGGACGTCTATTTCGATTACGACAAGTCCGACATTCGTGGCGACCAGCAGGCGTCGGTGCAGGCCGATGCGCAGTTCTTCACGCAGCATCCCAACATCAATTTCACGATTGAAGGGCACTGCGACGAGCGCGGTTCCACCGAGTACAACCTGGCGTTGGGCGATCAGCGCGCGAGCTCCGTTAAGAGCGCCCTGACCACCCTCGGGATCAGCGCCAGCCGTATCAAGACGATCAGCTACGGCAAAGAAAAACCGTTCTGCACCGAAAGCAACGAAGCTTGCTGGCAGCAGAACCGCCGCGGTCATCTCGTCTACCAGAAATAGCGATTGTGGGGGACGCCACGGCGTCCCCCATCCCTATTCTCGGAGAAGCGCTGTAGTGTGCCCGGATGATGAGCATGAAGATGATCGGCGTGAAAAGGTTGCCGTCGTCCCTTGAATCTTCCGGTTCCATTGGGATGTTTGTGTGTGGGAATGATCCCCGCCTGTGGGACAATCAAGGCATCTAACAGTTCAGGAAATCCTTATGAAACCACATCGTATGTCGCTGTTTCTCGCGTTATTGTCGGTAGTCTGGCTGGGAGTGGCTCCCGCCTGGGGCGTCAACAAAGACATGGTGCAACTGCAGACGCAGGTGCAACAACTGCAGGAGCAGATGACCGCTATGCAGCGCAGCTTCGACGAGCGCATGGGCGTGATGAGGAATCTGGTCGAGCAGGACACCGACGCCGTCAACAAGGTCGCCAACGCCCTCAACGCGCTGCAGACCACGCTGGCCAAGCAGCAAGCCGACGGCGGTGGAAAGTTGGATCAGCTTTCCGGGCAGATTCAGGCGTTGAATGAGACGATGGACGAGCTGAAGGTACGGCTGGCAAAAGTTTCGAAGCAACTGGAAGACATGCAGTCGGCGCAGCAGAGCATCCAGGCGCAACAGGCGCAGCAGCAGGCGCAACAACAAGCCGCAGCGTCGGCCCCGCCTCCCGACGTGCTTTATAACAACGCTTTGCGCGATTACAACGGCGGCAAGCCCGACTTGGCCTCGCAGGAATTCTCGGACTACATCAAGTTCTATCCCAACACGGATCTTGCCGGAAACTCCTACTTCTATCTTGGAGAACTGCAATTCAAGGCTGCGAACTACCAGCAGGCCGTGCAGAGCTACGATCAGGTAGTACAGAATTTTCCTAGCGGCAATAAAGCTGCGTCAGCCCAGTTGAAAAAGGGTTTTGCCCTCATCGAACTGGGCAAGCAGGACGATGCCGTGGCGGAGTTGCGGCATGTGGTACAGCGCTATCCGCACTCGCCCGAGGCGCTGCAGGCGCGGGAACGGTTGCACAAGCTGGGAGTGAGCACCACGGGAAGGTAAGGATTGCATTTTCTGCGCGTCCGGCTGATTCGCCAGGGCCTTAGGTGGTGTGCTTGGGAGCTTTGTGTTTGGTTGCCTTGTGGGCGTGGTGACGCGTAGCCTTGTGACCCTTGCGGCCTTTTTTCTTGACGTAGGTTAGGGAAGCGTGCGGCGCATCAGCCAGCGCGACGGTACCCAACGCGAAGCACGCCATCAACAGCAGGGACAAAAACCTCTTCATCTACCCTCTTTCAGGGGGAAACTACCCGACAAATAAATATTCTATTCGAAAAGCGGCGGGAATAGACTTATTTTCAAGGGGCGGCTCAAGGCAATTATCTCTCTATAAGGCCCCTTAATCATGGCAAGAGGTGCATTCATGGCGCACAAAGAACTCGACCAGGATTTGGCGAAAGGTGCGAAAGAGACGGAGAATCATCAAGGCGCGGGGAACATCGGTTTGCAAGGACAGTTGGGACATCGTGATCAGGATCCGATGTTGAAGGATGCGGATTCTGACTTTCCCGAGCCCGGCCAGAATCCGGAGCACACCGGGGAACCGCGGCGGAAGAGCGCTTAGCGCGTCGAATCAGCGCGAGCTTCGGTCATTGACCAACGAAAACCGCCGAGCGAGCAGAGTTTTGATTTTCCATGCTTCGATGCGCAGGTATCTTAGCGGCTGCGCGGGTCGGGTTGAGCCGCCAGAGCAGCATCTTCTGCTGTGTAGTCAAATTGCGCCAGCGGCAGAGTCGGCGGATTCTCTTTCTCCCAGGCGATTGTCTGCTGGATTGCTTCTTCGATTGTTACGGGCTCTGCGTAACCCAATTCCCGGCGGATGCGCGCGGAACTCGCCGTCCAATGCTGCGCATAATCGCCCGGCTGAAGCAGGTGGCGAGGCGTTCGTTCCATGGGTAGAACGACGAATTCTCCCTGCCAGCGCATCTCCGCAGCAATTTTCTTTGCCCAATCCAGTTCGCTGAATGCCGGTTCTTCGCAGATGTTGTAGATGCGTCCGGCGGCGCGACTGTCGGTAGCGGCCAAGGCGATCGCAGCGGCGACGTTCGCCACATATCCTCGCGGCGAACGCCAGGCAGCTTGCGCGTCGCCAAAAATGATCCGCGTGCGTCCATCCGCAATGCGCTTGACGACGGGGTAAAAGCGATGCAGCGGATCGCCCGGCCCGTACACCATGGGTAGGCGCAGTACGGTGCCGGGAAGGTCGGAGTCGTCCATCACCACATGTTCGGCGGGAATTTTGTCGTAGTCATCGGTGGCCCAGGAGAAAATCCGGCGCAACATCCGCATCGAGTCGGGAGAGTACGGATGCAAACTGCGCCGCAGTTCGGATTCTTCGGTCAGAGGGAGTTCCTGTAGCGCGCCAGTTTCGGTGCCATGCGTGACGCCTATCGCACGGTAAACGTCGATGCTGCTCAGCATCACGACGCGGCCGGTTGCGCTGCGGAAGAGGTTCATCAACTCTTCTGCCTGACGGCCTGAACTGATGACGAGATCGACTACAACATCGGGGGCGAAGCGCTTGAGATCGTGAGCGCTATCGGCGAGCTGATTGCGGTCGCCTCGAATCTCTTGAAGGCCGAGCGCGAGGGCAGTTGTGCCGCGGTGGAACACCGCCACTTGATGCCCATTTCGCTGGAGCACGGCCGCGAGCGACCGGCCGATGAAGCCATTTCCGCCGATCAGAAGAATGCGCATGGACAAGCGTGCCACGAAGTGCGTGGAAGTTTCTAGCGCAGTTCTTCCATCGCCGCGTCGAGCACTTCCTTGCCAGGACGCGTCATCAAATCGGGAAGCGTCGCCAACGGCTGATCGACCACGTTGAGCATGTCGATGAAGTTCGGAGCCTCGGGGTTGACGTAGAAGACGCCCGTCAGCACTTCGCCGTTGTCATGCGCCTCGGTGAGCCGCGTGATCGCGCGGATCTTGTCCGTCGGATCGTAGTCCTCTTCCAGCTTTCGCAGATGCAGGCGGGAGCCGTCGTGCATGGTAACGGCGATCGTGGATCCGGCATCGTATTCCACGTTGATGTCTTCAAAGTGCGGGATGAAGCTGATATCCTGCAGCGTCTCTTCGTGCTCCTTTACGTACTTGTAAGACTTGGTCGAGCCTTCGTGATCGTTGAAGGTGACGCAGGGAGAAACCACGTCGAGCATGACCGTGCCCTTGTGCGCGATGGCCGCTTTCAGCATGGCGCTGAGCTGGCGCTTGTCGCCGGAGAACGAGCGGCCGACGAGAGTGGCGCCCAGTTGAATCGCCAGCGCGCAGGTATCGATGGGCGGAAGATCGTTGACCACTCCGGTTTTCAGCTTCGAGCCCAAATCGGCGGTAGCCGAGAATTGTCCTTTGGTCAGGCCGTAAACGCCGTTGTCTTCGATGATGTAGATGACGGGTAGATTGCGACGCATGAGGTGAACAAACTGCCCGACGCCGATGGAAGCCGTATCGCCGTCGCCGCTCACGCCGATGCACACGAGCTTGCGATTCGCGAGCAAGGCGCCGGTGGCCACCGAAGGCATGCGTCCATGGACCGCATTGAAGCTGTGCGAACGGTTCAGAAAATAAGCGGGAGTCTTTGACGAACACCCGATGCCGCTGGGCTTGATGACAAACTCGGGCTCTACGCCCATTTCATACATGGCTTCGATGATGCGCTCGGAAATGGCATTGTGGCCGCAACCGGCGCACAGCGTGGTTTTGCCGCCCTTATACTCAAGAACGGTGAGGCCGATGCGGTTGGTCTTCGGAGCGGATGCTCCCACTGTGGTGCTCGACATCTACTTGCCCTCCATGCTGGTCAGTTCGTCGGTGATGGACCGCGCGTCGAGCGGCAGTCCGGTGATGTGCGCGAGACTGCGCAGACGTCCAATCAACTGCGGTTTCAAATCGAGTTTGAGCAGGCTCAACATTTGCGCGTCGCGGTTCTGCTCGACCACATAAGTCCGCTCATGCTGCTCGATGAACTCGTGCACTTCGCGGGTGAAAGGATAGGCGCGCAGGCGGAGATAATCGGTTTCGATCTTATATTCGTCGCGAAGCTGGTCGCGGCTTTCGCTGATGCCCCAGTGCGACGTCCCGTAGCCGATAATGCCGATCTTCGCGGTGTTTCCTCGCGTGATCTCTGGGCGCGGCACGAAGGAGCGCGCAGTTTCGAACTTGCGGTTCAGGCGCTCCATATTGTTTTCGAAGTCGTCGGCGCGCTCGCTGTATTGCGCCTTCTCGTTGTGTCCGCTGCCGCGCGCGAAATACGCGGCCGCCGGATGCGAAGTGCCGGGCAGCGTGCGATAGCCGATGCCGTCGCCGTCAACGTCTTGATAGCGGGCAAATCCGCCAAGGCGATCCAGGTCTTCCTTGCTCAGCACCTTGCCGCGCTTGATGGGTGCGGTGGGATAAGGGAACGGATCGGACATCCAGTTATTCATGCCGAGGTCGAGATCGGACATCACAAAAACCAGCGTCTGGAATTGTTCGGCAAGATTGAAAGCGTCCGTCGCCATGGTGAAACATTCTTCGACGGAGCAGGGAATCAGCATGATGTTCTTGGTGTCGCCGTGAGACAGAAACGCGGTGGAGAGAATGTCTCCCTGCGAGGTGCGCGTGGGAAGGCCCGTAGACGGCCCGACGCGCTGGATGTCCCAGATAACGCCGGGAACTTCGACGTAGTAGGCGAGGCCGGCGAATTCAGCCATCAGCGAGATGCCCGGCCCGGCCGTCGCGGTCATGCTGCGCGCGCCTGCCCAACCCGCCCCGATGACCATGCCGATCGCGGCCAATTCATCTTCCGCCTGCACAATGGCGAACGTCGCCTTGCCGTCGGCAGTGATGCGGTATTCCTTCATGTACTCGATCATGGTCTCGACCAGCGACGACGAAGGAGTGATCGGGTACCAGGTGACGACGGTGCATCCGGCGAACATGCAGCCGAGCGCGGCGGCGGAGTTGCCGTCGATAATGATCTTGCCTGCCGTCTTGTCCATGCGCTCGATGTAAAAAGCACCGCGCTTTTCAAGGTTGGCCTTGGCGTAGTCGAATCCAGCCTGGGCTGCCGCGAGATTCAAGTTGGCAGCCTTGGCCTTCTTGGCAAACTGCTTGCGAATCGCCTTCTCGACTTCCGCCATCTCGATGGTGAGAAGGTTGGCCACAACGCCGACGTACACCATGTTCTTGACGAGCTTGCGCAGCTTGGCTTCCGGACAGACCTGCGCCACCAGCTTGTCGTAAGGGACGGAATAAAAAACCAGATCGTTGCGAAGCTTATGCAACTGCAGCGGCTCGTCGTAGAGCACGGACGCGCCGGGAGCCAGCGACATCGTGTCTTCGGTGGCCGTCTCCGGATTCATCGCGACCAGGAAATCAATTTCCTTCTTGCGTCCGATGTAGCCGTGCTTGTTGGCACGAATCGTGTACCAAGTGGGAAGTCCGGCAATGTTGGAAGGGAACATGTTCTTGCCGGAAACGGGCACGCCCATTTGAAAGATACTGCGCAATAAAACCGTATTGGAACTTTGCGAGCCTGAGCCATTCACGGTAGCAACCTGAATGCTCATGTCGTTGACGATCTTCTTGCGCCCGGTGCCGCCGGAGGATCCCAGGGGCACGACATCCGTAGTGGCCATCCCAACACCTTCCTTCAGTTGCGGGCGGAACCCATTCGCCCGAATTTATGGATTGCAGAAGAGTGAACCGTTCATTATACGGCGGAGCGCGCCGCCCAGTCGCGGCAGATCGCCTGTCTGGAGCCCGGAGGAACCTGGTTGGCAACGAGGAGGAAAGCCCGCGGACTCACGCTTCGGTCTTGTAGAACTGGGCGATATTACGGAATTTATTATATCGTGCTGCGACCAATTCTGCCGGGGAGAGCTTTTTCAGTTCGGCATAGTGCTTTTGCCAGGCGGCATCGAGCAGGTTGGCGGCGGCTTCATGGTCGCGATGGGCCCCACCTTCCGGCTCCGGGACGATGTCATCGATGCAGCCGAGCTCGCTGAGGTCGGGAGCCGTGATGCGCATGGCTTCGGCGGCCAGTTCTTTTTTTGAAGCGTCGCGCCACATGATGGCGGCGCAGCCTTCAGGGGAAATCACGGAGTAAATCGAGTTCTCCATCATGAGCACGCGATCGGCAACCGCAATCGCCAAGGCGCCGCCGCTTCCGCCGACGCCGATCACGGTGGCGATGATGGGAACCTGCAGCCGCGCCATTTCGCGCAAGTTGTAGGCAATAGCCTCGGCCTGGCCGCGCTCTTCGGCATGAATGCCGGGGTAAGCGCCGTCGGTGTCCACCAGCGTGAAGATGGGGCGGTTGAACTTTTCCGCGACCTGCATTACGCGGATCGCCTTGCGATACCCCTCGGGATGAGGCGTGCCGAAGTTGCGGTGGACGCGCTGTTTCATGTCGCGCCCTTTTTGCGTGGCCACGATCAACACTTCGTCGCCGTGAAACCGCGCCATTCCCGTGATGATCGCCGCATCGTCGCCAAACGCGCGATCGCCGTGAATCTCGCTGAAGTCGGTGAAGACGCGTTCGATGTAGTCAAGCGACTGCGGTCGCTGCGGATGGCGCGCCAGTTCGGTCCTTTGCCAGGCGGTGGGCGGACTGTTCATTTCTCGGCGAAGGATGTCGATCCGCTCCTGCAGCTTGGCAATCTCGCGGCGGGTCCCGTCATCGGGGCTGGCAGACTCCATCTCGGCGACTTGCCGTTCGATCTGTTCCAGTTCCTGCTGCGCTTTTTCGGTGGCTGCCATTTAATCAGCTGATGATGCGAACGCTGCCGCGCCCGCACAACTGTTCGACCCGGGCGATGAAGTTGCGGTCTGGAAGCACATTATAGCCGTCCGCCTCCATTACGACCATGAAATCCCCTTGGCGCTCAACGTCAAATAACACTTTTGCCTCGCCCTTGCGCTCGAGAAACAATCCGTGGAGTTGGTCGACGGTAGATTCGCCGGAGTCCTCAATCATGACGCGAATGCGAATGGCTCGCGGCAATGGGACCTTCGCATCTTCCAGCGGCATGATCTCGGCAGCAGTGACCTTTGGATTCGCGCCTTCCTCGATGCGGACACCGGCCTTCACCAGCACCGGAACTTCCAGTTTCACCTTCTCGCCGATGCGCTTGTAGGCCTCAGGGAAGACGATCATGTCGATGGAGCCGGACATGTCTTCGAGCGTAGCCTGCGCGTAGAAATCCCCGCGCTTCGATTTGAGCACGCGCACGTTGCCGATGATGCCGGCCGTAACGATGGTTTCGTCTTTGCCGGTGGATTTCGTCATGGCGGTGATCTCTTCCACGCTGAGCGCCTGCAGGTCTTGCAACTTGTCTTTGTACTTTTGCAGGGGATGGCCGCTGATAAAGAATCCGAGAATTTCTTTTTCGGCGGCAAGGCGCATGTGCTCATCCCAGTCGGGGACGTTGGGAAGCTTGTCATTCTGCGTTGCGGCCTCTTCCTGCTGGAAGACGCCAAACAGGCCGTGCTGGCCGGATTCGGCGTCGCGCTGGGCTTTTTGCGCCTGTTCCATGGCCTTGTCGAGCACAGCCATGAGTTGGGCGCGGCGGCCGAGCGAATCCATGGCGCCGCTCTTGATCAGCGATTCCAGAACGCGCTTGTTGAGCAGGCGAAGGTCGACGTGCTCGCAGAATTCGAAGATCGATTTGAAATGGCCGAGTTTCTTGCGCGCAGCGACAATGGATTCGATGGCATTGCCGCCAACATTTTTCACCGCGGCCAGGCCGAAGCGGATCGACTCTCCGTGCGGCGTGAAGTTGGCGTCGGAGACGTTGATGTCCGGGGCCTCGACGGCGATGCCCATCTCGCGGCATTCGTTGATGTACTTGACCACGTCGTCGGTTGATCCGGTGACGGAGGTTAGCAGCGCGGCCATGAACTCGACGGGATAGTGCGTCTTCAAATAAGCCGTGTGATAGGCGAGCAGGGCGTAGGCGGCGGAGTGCGACTTGTTGAAACCGTATCCCGCGAACTGCGCCATGAGATCGAAAATCTTCTCGATCTTTTTCGGCGGATACTTTCTCTGCGCCGCGCCTTCCACAAAGCGCTCGCGCTGCTGCGCCATCTCTTCGGCCTTTTTCTTGCCCATGGCGCGGCGGAGCAGGTCGGCTTCACCGAGGGAATATCCCGCCAGCCGGTTCGCGATCTGCATCACCTGTTCCTGATACACGATCACGCCCAGCGTCTCTTGCAGGATTTCTTTCAGCTCCGGCAGTTCGTATTCCACTTTCTTGCGACCGTGCTTGCGATCGACGAAGTCGTCGATCATGCCGCCCTGGATCGGGCCCGGGCGATAGAGCGCGTTGAGAGCCGTGAGATCTTCAATGGAATTGGGCTGATACTTGCGAAGCACGTCGCGCATGCCGTGTGATTCAAACTGGAAGACGCCGGAGGTTAAGCCCTCGTGGAAGACCTCGCGGTAAGTTTCTTCGTCCTGCAGAGGGATTTCTTCCAGCGTGAGCGGCGTGCCGCGCTTCTGCTCGATGAGCTTAAGTGCATCCGTCAGAATCGTGAGCGTGGTCAACCCGAGGAAATCCATCTTCAGCAGGCCCATCTTTTCGATGGCGACCATGTCGAAGGCGGTCACGATTTCGTCGTTCTTGGTGCGGTGCAGCGGAACCAGGTCGGTGAGCGGCCGCGGCGAGATCACGACTCCGGCGGCGTGTACACCGGAGTTGCGGACCAACCCTTCCAACTTCAGCGCGGTGTCGAGCAATTCCCGAATCTGCGGATCTTTCTCGTAGGCTTCATGCAGCTGCGGGGAGTCTGCGATCGCCTCATCGAGCGTGATGTTGAGCTGCGTCGGGACCATCTTGGCGATGCGGTCAACGTCGGCGTAGGGAATGTCCATGGCGCGGCCCACGTCTTTGATTGCGGCCTTGGCAGCCATGGTGCCGAAGGTGATGATCTGCGCGACATTGTCGCGGCCGTATTTCTGTGTGACGTAATTGATGACTTCGCCGCGACGGTTCATGCAGAAATCGATGTCGATATCGGGCATGGACACGCGTTCAGGATTCAGGAAGCGCTCGAAGAGCAACTCGTGTTGCAGCGGATCGATGTCGGTGATGCCGAGGGCGTACGAGACCAGCGATCCGGCGGCGGATCCGCGGCCCGGGCCGACCGGAATGCCGTGATCTTTGGCGTAGCGGATGAAGTCCCACACGATCAGGAAGTATCCAGGAAACTTCATCTGCTGGATGATGCCGAGTTCCCGCTCCAGGCGCTGTTCGTAGTCGCCGATCGAGTGCTTCAGCTTGCTCTGCTCGCTCAGCGGACGCAGCGCTTCCAAGCGGCGGGCGAAGCCCTCGCGCGTGACGTGGACGAAGTAGCTGTCGATGGTGTACCCGGCGGGAACTTCAAACTCCGGAAACGGGTTCGCCACTTTTTCGAGGCGCAGGCTGCAGCGCTCGGCAATATCGACGGTGCGCGTCAGCACTTCGGGCGAGTCCTTGAACACGCGGTACATCTCGTCGTGGTTCTTGACGAAGAACTGCGTGCCGTCGAACTTCATGCGGGCCGTGTCGCGGATCGACTTGCCCGTCTGTATGCAGACCATCACGTCTTGTGCGTGCGCGTCGTCCTCGCAAAGATAGTGGCTGTCGTTGGTCGCGACGAGCTGCAGGCCAAGATCTTTTTCCAGCTTGAAAAGGCCGGGATGGATGCGATGCTCAAGTTCCAGTCCCTGGTCCTGAATCTCGAGGAAGAAATTGTTTTTGCCGAAAATGTCGGTGAAGGTTCCGGCGGCCGCGCGCGCGGCCTCGTAGTTATTTTCGACCAGGCGCTCGGCGACTTCGCCCTTCAGGCAGCCCGACAGGCCGATGAGTCCGCGGGAGTGCTCTGCCAGAAATTTCTTGCTCACTCGCGGCTTGTAATAGAAGCCGTGCAGCGAGGCCTCGGAAGTGATCTTGACCAGGTTGCGGTATCCCTCTTCGTTCTCGGCCAGTACCAGCAGGTGGTTGTACGTATCGCCTTCAGGGGCGGCGCGGTGGTCTTCCTTTTTGCAGACGTAAAGTTCGCAGCCGACAATGGGCTTCACGCCATGCTTGTGCGCGGCATTGACAAAGTGCACTGCGCCGAAAATGTTGCCATGATCGGTCATGGCCACGGCGGGCATGCCGAGCTCCTGCACGCGCTGGCACAGCTTTTCGACGTCACAGGCGCCATCAAGCAGGGAATAGTCGGTGTGCAGGTGCAGGTGGACGAATTGGGACATGGGTCTGTGGCTAGTCTAACGCAAAGCGAGCGGAGGAAAGGTGTGGATGGCTGTGGGATTCTGGGGGGATACTGCGTGCAGGGCACCGGCGATAGCACGGCGCTATAGCGTCATCTCAGTGAGCGCCCTTCGGAATACTTGAAAACTCGTTGACCGGTTCTTGGCGGGATCCATGTGGTGCGCTATGCTTCGGGTGGCCTCAACCTTTCGCAAGCCAGTCTGAAAGTACCCAGCTCGTCGCAGGCACCGTTCTAGAGCTTCCCAAGTTCCCCCTAATATTGCATCCGGGTCGCGATAGCCAGCCTTATTTGGGATATTCGGATTAGCCTTCGGATACGCTGCCACAACGGCTTCCCAATCACCGAAAAACCATGCCTCCAATTCTTCAATGGCTATTCGGTTCACTACTTGAAACATTGTGTCCTGACCTGTTGATCGGGTTGTGAGGCCCGCGTTATGCGCCGCCTCATCCAAACGCATTTTGAGCTGGTCACATTGATCGTCATCCCGATCCACGATGACCGCGACGCGCCAGTCTGGCGGCAGCCACGCTGCGTACCCTCGCAGACGCGATGGCAGCTTATCCATGAGGTCCTCTTTACAGAGATATGGATAGACTTGAAATGACAGACCATCACCAAGGACCCTAGGGACTATCTGTCGCAGCGCGATTTCCATCGACTGTTCTTCCACAAGGATTTCGACGTGGCTCACCATCGCCTATTTCCGGCCCCTTTTCTGCGGTGCGCCGGCATTGACCAACGGATCCCCGACGCCGAACCTACCTTCCAGCCAAAGGTGTCCTATCGTTGCTCCTTCCCTGATAAACTCCTTGACTCCTTGGATATCCGCAGCCCGCTTTGCCTGTGTGTAGCCGGCCTCATCCCGGTAAAGGATTCGAACCTCAGTAGGCCGAACTGAATTCAGAAAGAATGGTGAGTGAGTAGTAACCAGTAACTGCGAGTGCTCCGTGGCACGTCGGCATTCTTCACTTAGCTCCGGGAGCAGTCGAGGATGCAAGAAGTTCTCAGGTTCTTCGATTCCGATGAACTGCGGTGGAACCGGATCGTTTAGGACCACGAGATAAGCGAGCATCTTCAAGGTGCCGTCCGAGGCAAATCGAGAGAGAATAGGTTGATCGAACGGTGCGTCCTTAATTTGGAGTAGGAGGCGCCCATCCGGCATCGGTTCCGCCAACACTCTTTCCAGCCTCGGGACGCGTCGACGCAAGACGTCGAAGATCTGATCAAGTTTATCTGGGTGCCTCTCCCTCAAGTACTGAATGACATTGGGAAGGTTGTCACCTGTCTTGCTAACACGTTCTTGGGGACCGGCTTCCGGCTGCCCACGGGTATCTTCTATCGACAGATATGAGACGTACCAATCAGTAATAAACTCCCGTAGCGCTGCCACGCGAGGATGATCAGCAAACTGGCCCAGAGCGTTGACCGCGATCAAATCAGGAGACTTGAGCGGAATCTCTACCCTTTGATCTTGTTCATCCGGCATATCTCCGCTTGCGGCGCGACCTTTTCCTTCTCGATAGTCGAGAAATCGAAACGGTTGCCCTCTTCTTCCACGTCTCCATTGCAACCACTCCTCGACCACAACAGGCCCCCGGCTATGCTCGTCGATAGCCAGGTGGTACGTAATAACGGGTTGGCCCGGCCTTTCGCGGTATTTCAGTTCGATCATTACGGGCCCGGTCTGTCCCCTCGTCTTCAGCTCCTTGGCGCGACCTCGACGGTCCCATGCATGGCGAAGGCCGAACTGAAAACATTCCGACAAAAAGTTAAAAACGTCGAAGACGGTCGATTTGCCACTTCCATTCGGACCAAGGAGGACAGTGAGGGGTGTGATTTCCTTCAATTCTATTGAACGCAGGGCACGATAATTCTCCACTCGCAATTGTTCTATCCTCGCTGGCCCGCTCCGTTGCCCCATACCGGTCTATCCTCTATGTTTGGTCGCAACTACAGTAGCAGATCGCGAGCGAGGCGTGGAGTGCGTGTGGAAATACGCGGACGGACATAAGGTTCCCGGATTTTCCGCTCGGTAGATTAGCAGCTAAGCCAAAACCGGGCTTGAGTTGGCCATCCGCGCATGAGGTAAGAACCGCTGCTTCTACTAATCCGCGCCAGCCCCCGCTGCCTGCGCCTTCTGCAGCAGCTTGCGGGCCTGGCTGATCAGTTCGGCGACTTCGAAGGGCTTGACCAGGTAGGGAATGCTGTTTTCTTGCAGGAAGGTGCGTCCTTCGCCGGGTTCGACGTTGTTGGAGAAGGTGTAGAGAACGTGGTGCTCCATGCCGGCGCACGTGTCTTTCAGCCACGTGTAAGATTCCTGGACGCTCCACTGGCCCGGCATTCTGCCGTTCATGATGACGGCGTCAAAGGGTTCAGAGAGCAGGCGGGTCTTCACGTCCTGGATAGACTTGGCGGTGATGACCGTGGCGCCGGCGCCGGCCAGCACATCGCGCTCGAACTCGAGCACCGCCTCTTCTTCTTCGACCAGCAGCACGCGGCCGTGGATCGCGCCTTCATGCAGCCGCGCGGCGGGCTTGGGCGCTTCCGTCTCGACTGGCGCCGGCACCGCGGCGGGCAGGCGAACTTCAATCACAGCGCCCCCATCGGGATGGTTGTTAGCGGTAACGTCGCCTCCGTGTTCTTTCACGATGCCGTAGCAGATGCTGAGGCCTAGCCCGGTACCTTTGCCGACGCTCTTGGTGGTGTAGAAGGGATCAAAAATTCGCTTGGGTTCTTTAATGCCGGGGCCGTCGTCGATGAACTGCGTCGAAACGTGGCCACCGTGGCAGTTGACGCGAATTTTCAGCTTGCCGTTGCGTCCGGCCTCGAGAATGGCATCGAGCGCATTGTTGATGATGTTCAGGAAAACTTGCTCGATCTGGTGCGGGTCGGCGATGACCAGGGCAGGTTCGGCCGGGAGGTCGCGTTCCACGCGAATGTTGTTGATCTTCAGGTCGTAGTCACGCAGGGCTAGAGTCTCGTCGAGCACCCTGCGGATGTCGACCTCATCGCGCTGCGGCTTGCGTTGGCGCGCAAATGACAGCAGGTTCTGCACCACGCGATGGGTGCGCTGCGCCTGCTTGAATAGCTTTGCGACGTAATCCTGCGCGCGCTCGTTCAGGCCTTCGCTTTCGAGAAGCTGGGCATATCCGAGGATGGCGGTGAGCGGATTGTTCAGCTCGTGGGCCACACCGGCAATGAGCTGCCCGACGGCCGACATTTTCTCGCTCTGCAGCAGTTGCTCCTGCGTCTTGCGCAGATCTTCGTAGGCGCGGCAGGTCTCTTCGTAGAGGCGAACCTTCTCGATGGTGGTGGCCAGTTGCCGGCTGATCGCTACGAGCAAATTTTCGTCGTTGCTGGAATACTCGTATCCCGGAGTGCTGCATAGGCCCATCAGGCCGACTGGACTCTCTTTGCCCCAGAACAGCACCCAGATCCAGGCGCGGTCGCTGTCGGAACGCAGGAAGTCAGCCACATTCGCCGGGAGGTGCGGCATGTATTCGGCGGTGACCACTTCGGCGCGCGAACGCATCACCAAATCGCCAAAGCCCTCGGCGAAGGAAAATTCCGCGGGACGTCCCTTGTCGCGACTGCGTGGTCCCCAGGCCGCGCGCCGCCGGTAGGTGGGCGCGTCGGTATCGGAGAGATAGACCGTGCCGCTTTCCGCACCGAACAGCGTGACCACCTGGCGAAGCGTGAGGTTCAGAATTTCGTCCAGATCGAACGATTGCGCCGCCACCACCGCCATGGCATTCAGCGCATTCAGTTCGCGGTTGCGGCGCTGCATCTCGTCTTCGGCGCGGCGCTTCTCGGTCATATCGAGAACAAAGCCCTGGTAGCGCTCGATATTGCCGGTACCGTTGCGGGTGGCGAAGCTGCTCTCGACGGCGAGCAGCAGCGAGCCATCCTTGCGCCGCAGGGTGACGTCGAAATTGCGCACGTAGTTGTGGGTTTCGATTTCGCGGCGGAAGGCTTCGCGCTGCTTGGCGTCGACGCAAATTTCCGCGTCCAGGTTCAGAACCATCAACTCAGAGCGGTTGCTGTAGCCGAGCATACGCATGAACGCGTCGTTGCAATCGATCAATTGCCCAGTGGGACTGGCGACGTACACGCCTTCCTGTACCTGCTCGAACAGCAGGCGGTATTTCTCTTCCGCGGAACGGCGGTCGGTAATGTCGCGGACGACGTGGATCGTCCCTTTTTGTGGACTGCCTTGCTCCGTGTATGAGGACGTGGAAACTACAGAGAAGCCGCCGAAGCAGGGGTCGGCGCCCTCGGTGAATTCTTCCTCGCCGCCCATGGCGCAGTAGGGGCAGCCGGTCCATTCTCCGAAGGTGTGCGGCAGCACCGAGTCGCAGGAATTGCCGATCACATCGGCGGAAGCCTGCCCGATTTGTTCGAGCAGGACCTGATTGGCCTTGATGACCCGGTAATCGGAATCGTGCGCCAGAATGATGTCGTGGATGGAATCGAAGGTATTCATCCACTGGCGCTGTGAGCGCAACACCTGCTCGAGCAGGCGGAAGTTCTCGACCGCCAAAGCCAGTTGCTTGGCGCAGGCCTGCAGAAATTCCAGTTCTTCCGGCGTCCACTGCCGGTTGTAGGAATGTCCCAGCATCAGCAGGCCTACGGGAGCCTTGTTGCCGATGACGGGCACGGTAATCAACTGATGAATCTTTTCCCGCTGCAGGCATTCGGCGGATTCCTGGCTCGCCTGGCTGCGCGAGGAAACGAGCGGAGCCGATTGGGCCAGCAGCTTGGAAATGTTCTCGGTGACTTCGGCGAAGCCGGCATCGCGGAGGAACTCTGCCGAGAGCCCCACGGCATGAGTCGCGACCAGATGTCCGCCTTCGATCAGACGAAACCACGCCGCGCGCACATTCGCCACACGCTGCAACTCTTCCACCGCGCGCTGGACCACGTTGCCGTACTGCTGTGCCGCGGCGACGCTGCCAGTAATGGCCTGCATGGCGCGCAAGCGGCCGGCGCGTGCCCGGGCATGATCGAGCACCATCAGCAGCATGCTCGTGCCCAGGGCAATTTCAATTGCCAGCGAAGCCGCTGCCGGTATGCCGTCGGTGAACGGGCTCCAGGAAAGGTGAATCAGGGGAAGGGTCAGCGCCAGCAGCCATGCGGCGGGCTCCCAGCGTCCGCGGCGGGCGCGCAGCAGCGCGATCGATGCCGTCAGCAGGATGATGCGGTAGCCCACTTCCACGGCCACGCGCAGCGGCAGGGAATCGGGCCACAACAGCACGCGGGCTCCGCTAAAGCCGACCAGCACCGGTGTGATGACCATCAAGGGCAGGATGAGATCGCGGCTGCGGGTATAGGTCAGCACCGCCCCTGCCATCAGTCCCACCGCGAGCACGAACGCCGCCTGCACCACCACCAGATCAAAGGGCGCGGGTATTCGGGGCGCGACGCTATGTTCCGCCACGCGCGAGACCAGGAAAGCGGTCCAGCCGAATACCCAGATTTTCAGATAGTTTTCGCGAAACGCACGCAGTGCGAGCAGAGAAGCGCCCAGCAGGATCAGGACAGTCCATTCCGTCGTCGAGGGCCGGGCCAGCCCCAACTTTGCCGCCGAATTCCAGATGGACCAGAAGGACGCGCTCATCGCTTTAGGCTTTAGGCGTACGTGTTCCTCGCTTCTGAATATCATGGTCCGGCCCTTTCTCGATGGAGTTTCCGGACCTCAATGATTACTTTCGGAATCTCGCATAGAGGTTACAATCGCCGATAGACTTTCGTGTGCCCTATGGCCGACCGCATTCTTGTAGTTGACGACGAAGAGCCAATTCGGGAAATCGTCGCCCAGATGCTGGGCGCAGCCGGATACCTCTGCAAAGAGGCAGCTTCCGGCATGGAGGCCCTGGCCGTCCTGACCTCTGGTGAAGAATTCGAACTGATGCTCTCCGACCTGATGATGGCCGATCTGGACGGTATTGGCCTGCTGGAGCGGACCAAGGAAAAGTATCCCGACATGCCGGTGGTGATGGTTACCGCCGTGCACGACATCTCGGTGGCGCTGGCGGCCATTCGGAACGGGGCGTACGACTATCTGCTGAAGCCGTTCGAGCGCGAACAATTGCTGAACACGGTCAGCCGCGCCCTGGAAAATCGCCGCCTCAAAGTTGAAAATCGGACTTATCAAACCAACCTAGAATCCCTGGTAAAAGCGCGCACCGATCAACTGCAAGCTACGGTTCGTGAATTAGAACGTTCTTACGACATGACGCTGGAAGCGTTGGGCGATGCGCTCGATCTGAAGGACGCCGAAACGGAAGGCCATTCGCGACGAGTCACCGCCTTTACCATCGCCATCGCCAAGAACATGGGACTGCCGCAAGAGCAGATTCCAACCATCGCCCGCGGGGCTTTCCTGCACGACATCGGCAAGCTGGCCATTCCGGATGCGATCCTACGCAAACCCGCGAAACTGACTCCGGATGAAATGTCGATCATGCAGGAGCATTGCTACAAGGGATATCAGATCGTCAAAAAGATTCCTTTTCTGGCCGACGCCTGCGACATCATCTATTCCCATCAGGAACGCTACGATGGGACCGGCTATCCCCGCGGCCTGAAAGGCAAGGAAATTCCGCTGGGCGCGCGCATATTTTCGGTCGCCGATACGCTGGATGCGATCACCGTAGACCGCGTGTATCGCCCTAAGCAGACCTATCAGGCGGCGCGCGAAGAAATCAAAAAGTGGTCTGGACGGCAGTTTGACCCTGACGTGGTCAACGCTTTTCTCGAGATGCCGGAGAAACTCTGGGAAGACTTACGCAAGGACATCGACGCCCAGATCTCCCGCATCGCCTATTCGACTGGGGCCAAGGGCTAAATCCGCTCGCCAAGGTGGGGCAACTTTGCAGGGGCGTGCTCGATTGAAACTCATTTTGCTGGGTGCCGCAGGATTCCTGATGGCGCTGCTGACCGCGGGCTGCCTGCTGCTACGTCAGGGAATAGCGCAAACCGCGATCAGCGACCTTACTGGCGCGCTGCTGATGCTGATCGCCCTGCTAGCCTTCGCCAACCAGGGCGTGGCCAGCAAAGGGCGGGTTCACTGGTTCTGGATGTTGCAGGCTGCCGGATGGACACTGTGGTTCAGCGACCAGATGGTCTGGGTCGTCTACGACCTGATCCTGCATCAGAGGATGCCCCCGATGCATCCGGCGGATGCGCTGTTGTTTCTGGCCGGAGCCCCCATGATGGCCGGGTTGCTGCTGCGGCCGCACCGGGAGCCCTCCGCCGGCAATCTTCGCCTCGGTGCCCTCGACTTCCTGCTCCTGCTGCTTTGGTGGTTGTATCTCTACGTTTCCCTCGTCATGTCGTGGCAGTACGTTTCCGTCAACCAGGATGGTTACAATCAGAACTTCGATCTGCTGGCGTGGTCTGAAAACGTGGCGTTCGCTTTAGTGTTGGCAATTTTCTGGCTTCGGACCTCGGGAAGGTGGAAGAGGTTTTATGGCGCATTTTTTTGCGCCGCGGTGTTCAACTCATTTTTCTTTTACCTGCTGAATCGCGCCATCGAGAAAGATTTGTATTTCACCGGCAGTTGGTACGACATCCCCTACTCGGCTTCGTTCGCGATATTCGCCGCAGTGACTTTTTTGGGGGAGGACTTATCGCCCATACCGACACATTCGACGGACGATTCGTATGGGACGTGGATGTCAAACCTGGCGATGGTAGCGGTACTCTCGTTGCCGATCCTCGCCATTTACGCCCTGCTCGATCCCAAGCTTCCGCATGCGGTTGCAAGTTTTCGCGTGCTGGTCACGCTGGCCACTATGTTCCTGATGGCGTTGTTGCTGTTTATCCAGCATCGCCGTCTAAACCGCGAACTGGAGCGCACCAACGTCGTGCTGCAAGAGGCATCGCTGACCGACCCGATGACCGGTCTGCGCAACCGTCGCTACTTCTCGGCTACCATCGAAGGCAACGTCGGCCAGGCGCTGCGCTCGCATGCCGACAAGCACAGTCCCCATACCCGTGATCTGGTTTTCTATTTGATCGACGCCGACAACTTCAAGGAAGTGAACGATCAGTACGGGCACGACGTCGGCGACAAGGTGTTGGTCGAGATGGCGAAGCGGCTGAGCACTTCGATCCGGCATTCCGATGTGCTGGTGCGCTGGGGCGGAGAAGAGTTTCTGATCGTGTCGCGCTATACCGATCGCAGCGAGGCGGAACTGCTGGCGCAGCGCGTTCTGGCCGCTGTGGGCGACGCTCCCTTCTCGGTCGGACCGTCCGGAGAAACTATTCACCGCACCTGTTCGCTGGGCTGGGCCGCATTCCCCTGGTTTCCCGACAATCCCCGAGCCGTCGATTATGAAGAAGTGCTCACGCTGGCCGATCGCGGCTTGCATCGCGCCAAAGAATCTGGAAAGAACCGCGCCGTGGGTATGTTGCCCGCCAGCGGGAAACTTCCCGCCACCACCGTCGCGGGATTACATTCCGCTAGCTTGCAAGTCGATGTACTGGCCATCGCGGGCCCTCACGTCGGGGCTTAGTCTGGCGACCGGCCTCTAAGCTGATTCCTGAAGGCTCTCCATCCAGCGCAAGATTCTCGCGAAACCGCGTTCCTTCTATAGCAGCGATTTGGGGAATGCGCTCCCATGTCCGATAATCGCTGCGGAGGCACGTCATGAAATTTGCCCGCGCTGTCCTTATATCGTTGCTGCTGACTACGAGTGTTGCCTTTGCGCAGGATCATCCCGCGATCACTGCGCAAGCGAACACCGTCTACGTGGGCGCGGACGGCAAATTTGAAGCCTCCCCCGACACGGCGCTGCTGCAAATGAATGTTTCCGTGCAGGAGGGGACGGCGCAGGCGGCCTACCAGGAAGCGTCAAAGAATGTAGAGCAGGTACGGCAGGTGCTGCGCGCGAATGGTCTGGATCCGAAGATGGCGACCGTGGGATTTTTCGCCGTGCAACCGGTGTACGACTGGAAGCCGAAGCAGCATCTGGTCGGCTACCGCGTCACGACGGATGTCACTCTGAAGCTGAAGGATTTCTCCAAGATTGGCCCCATCACCCAGCAACTGGCCGACGCGAATGTGAGCGAAAGCCAGACCCTCAGCTACCTGCTCGAAAATATGGAGGAGGCGAAGGATCGGGCCGTCGAAGATGCTTACCGGCGCGCGCGCAATTCCGCAGAAACCATTGCCCGCGCCAGCGGACGCGCGCTGGGAGAACTTTCGTATGCCTCGGTGGATACGTTTGAAAATCCGCGGATCATGCCGCGCATGGCGCGAGCTATGAATACCATGGCAGCCGCGGCCGCTCCCGCGCCGACCTAGGAATTTAATCCGCAGAATGTGACGGTCACCGCGCACCTCAACGCTTTGTTTAACTTGAAGTGAGCGCTCTGCAGTAACCGCGCGCTTAGACTGAGACTAGACCGCGGCGGTTGCTTCCGTGGGTCGCGGCGGAACGGCTGCCAGTGGCTCAACCTGCAGGATCAGGCCGTCGACTCCGCGAACAATCACGAGTTGCCCGACGGGCTGCGAGGAAGACGCTATCGCATCCCAGAGTTCTCCGTGTACGAATACTTTGCCTTGCGGCGACAGATTGGTTTGCGCGACGCCGGTCTCTCCCACCAGTCCTTGCTCTCCGGTGACGACCTTGTTGCGGCGCGCCCGCAGCGCGATGGTCATCAGGAACGCGGTAATGATGCCCAGCGGAATGCTGATGGCCAGGGCGGTGACGAGGTGAACGCGCATTTCCGGAATCGGCGCGTCTACCAGAAGTAATCCGCCCAGAGTGAGCAACGCGATTCCGCCGATGGTGAGAACTCCGTGGCTGGCGAATTTGGCCTCCGCGGCAAACAACGCGAACGCCCCCAGGATTAGGCCCAAAGCCGCAAAGCGAGTGGGCAGAAGATTCAACGCGAACGCTGCGACCAGAATGAAGACCACGCCGACGGTGCCCGGTACGATTGCGCCCGGATGGTTGAACTCCACGTAGAGCGCCAGCGCGCCGATCGCCAGGATCAGGAAAGACACATTCGGATCCATGAGATCGTCCATGATGTGCTCCTTCAGCGTCATCTCAAAGGGGACGATCGGCTGCCCTGCCAGGTCGAGGACGGCAGTTTCCCCATTGAACCGTTTGAACGACTTCCCCTGCATCTGGCGGAAGAGATCCTCAGGAGTCGCGGCGATGTAATCGATCAGGTGTTGCGCGAGCGCCTCCTGCTCGGTGAACGATTTCGATTCGCGGACGGCGCTCTCGGCGGCTTCCACGTTGCGTCCACGCTTGGAGGTGAACGAGCGAATCAACGCCGCGGCATCGTTCTCGATCTTGCGGTTCATCTCATCATCAGGCTTGACCTGCACCGGACCGATCAGCGTCACCGGATGTGCGGCCCCGGCGGCTGTTCCTGGAGCCATCGCCGCAATGTCGGCGGACTCGAGAATGAAAATTCCCGCGGAACCGGCGTGGCCTCCGGCGGGAGTGACATAAACGATCACCGGCACGGGCGAGGAGGTAATTTTTTCGATGATCTCCCGCGTCGAACTTACCAGGCCACCAGGCGTATTCATTTCGATGAGAACCGCCTGATCATGCCGCCGGTCGGCCTCGGCAAGGGCGCGGGCGATGTATTCCGCGCTGATGGGCTGGATCGTGTCATCCACGACTACCTTCAGGATCTCGGCGGAAGCCGAGAGGGAACTGAGAGCGGCGACCACGGCGCACAAGAAGAAACGCAGAATGAAAGCTTTCTTCATAAACTGTTTTTCGGCGAAAGGCCGCGCCTGACACACTATGCGACAAGCCAGGGAAGCGCGCTTTCGCTGTCCAGTCTATTGTCTCTCTATTTCCGCGCGGCAGGCTCAATTTCTTGCGGCTTGGCCGTAGCTCCCGCAGGGGCGTTGGAGGGCGCGGCATCGCTCCATCCCGGCAGAAACGTGCTGCCCGTGATCAGCCTGGCGCCACGCTCGTAGGTGACATAGGACCACGCCCATTGGATGAAGACCAGCAAACGGTTTCGGAAGCCGATCAGGAACAGGATGTGAACGAATAGCCACGACAGCCACGCCATGAATCCGGAGATGTGAATCTTTCCAAACTCGGCAACTGCGGCGGCGCGGCCGATGGTGGCGAGGCTGCCTTTGTCCCAGTAGTGGAAGCGCGGGCGCGGGCTTGACGTTCCACGCTTGCCTTCTAATTCCTCGCGTATGACTTTCGCGACGAAATTGCCCTCCTGCATCGCTACCGGAGCGACGCCCGGAAGCATGTTGCCACGTTCATCCTTGGCCTCCGCAAGATCGCCAATCACAAAAACTTCCGGATGCCCCGCCAGACTCAGATCCGATTGCACGGGCACGCGTCCGGCGCGATCCACCGTAACGCCAAGTTTTTTCCCCAGCGGTGATGCCGCGACTCCAGCCGCCCATAAGACAACCGTCGCCGGAAGCCTGGTGTCGCCAATATCGACCGCGCCGGCTTCCACGCGCGTTACCATCGTCGAAGTGCGCACTTCCACGCCTAGATGATTCAGTTGTTCCTGTGCGCTGCGCGAAAGGTCTTCGGCGTATGCGGGAAGAATTCGCGGCCCTCCTTCGATCAGCAGAATGTGGGTGCGTGCCGGATCGATCGAGCGAAATTCATGCGCCAGGGCGTGATGCGAAATTTCCGCCAGCGTGCCCGCGAGTTCCACTCCCGTAGGGCCTCCACCGACGACGACGAAATTGAGCGGGGATGCGATCACGCCCTCGGCCGCCTGCCGTTCCGAGAGTTCGAACGCCAGCAGCACGCGGCGCCGGATTTCCAGCGCGTCTTCCACCGTCTTCAGGCCGGGAGCCAGCTTTTCCCATTCTTCATGCCCGAAATATGAATGGCGGGCGCCCGCCGCCACGATCAGGTAATCGTAGGCAATATGGAATTCCGGAGTCTCGACCATCTGCCGTTCCAGGTCGAAGGCGACGACCTCCGCCATGAGGACCTCAATATTCTTGTGTCCCCGCAGGATGGAACGGATGGGCGCCGCGATCTCTCCGGGAGAAAGACCTGCAGTCGCCACCTGGTATAGCAGCGGCTGAAACGTGTGATGATTTTTGCGATCGATCACCGTGATCTGAGCCGGAGCCTTGGCGAGAGCTTGGGCCGCGTTCAATCCGCCGAAGCCCGCGCCCACAATCACCACTCGAGGCAATCTGTTGTTGGTCATCTTGCTGTCCCTGCCTCCCACCTATAAGATTCACGCGATGACAGACGGTTCCATAAGTTCTTCGGATTCCAAAGCTAGCGCGGGGCCGGTCCGCTGGTTGCTGCCCTCGATCGCCGATCTCATTTTCCTGGCCCTGCTCGGGCTTCTGGTATTCACTCCGCTGTCGGTGCGCTTGCTGGGCAACGCCGGGATCGGCTGGCACATTCGAACCGGGCAAAACATTCTGGCCTCCCACGCGATTCCCAACGTTGACAGCTTCTCTTCGACGATGAACGGCAAGCCGTGGTTGGCTTGGGAATGGCTGTATGACGTTAAGGTAGGGGGCCTCGATTCCGCGTTCGGACTGAATGGCGTTGTCTGGTTCACGGCGCTGGTGATTGCGGCCGTGTTCGGCGCGATGTTTCAGTTTCTCGTCCGGCGCGGAACGAACCTGCTTGCCGCCCTCGTGCTCGTGCTGCTGGCCATTTCCGCATCCACGATTCACTTTCTTGCCCGGCCGCATGTTTTGAGCTGGCTCTTTACGCTGGTGTGGTTTTGGATTCTGGCTTCGACCGAGCGCGGGTCCATGGCCGGTGACGGGCTGCGCAGCCGCTGGCTGTGGGTTCTGCCGGCTTCGATGCTGCTCTGGGTCAACGTACATGGCGGGTTTCTGCTGGGCTTCGTGCTGATTGCAATTTTCTGGCTGGGGTCGATGTGGACATGGCTCAGCTCCAGCGAAAACCGCATCGAAGACTCGCTCGCGAAGATCGCGGCCAGAAAGCGCGTGCGAGTTCTGACATCGGTCGGCTTGATTTCCGCATTGGCCAGCTTGGTCAATCCCTACGGATGGAAGCTGCACGCGCACGTTTACTCCTATCTCTCGAATCGCTTCCTCATCGATCACATTGACGAGTTTCAGTCGCCGAACTTCCACGGGATTGCACAAAAATGTTTTCTCGCGCTGCTGCTGTTGTCGGTCGCAGCATTGATTGCCCGCGGCCGCAAGTTGCCTCTCAGCCACATACTGGTCGTGCTGTTCGCAGTTTATGCGGGACTGTATGCGTCTCGGAATATTCCAATTTCGGCGATCCTGCTGGGGATGGTAATCGGGCCGCTGCTGCCATCCATTGGGGTCGCGGAAAGCTTCTCGCAAAGAATGTTGGCTGTCGAAACCAGGATGCGGGGTCACCTGTGGCCTCTTGCTGCGATCGCCTTTACCTTTGCCCTCGCCGCCAATGGCGGACGGATCGGCTCACGCCAGTGGATGGATGCGCATTTCGATCCTCAGCGAATGCCGGTGCAGGCCGTCGACTACCTGCGCTCGCAAGATGTGACGGCTCCGATCCTCGCTCCGGACTATTGGGGAGGATATCTGATTTACCGCCTCTATCCCCAGGCGCAGGTCGTCGTAGATGACCGCCATGATTTATATGGCGAGCAATTCTTGCGCTCGTATCTAAAGTTACTGCACGCCGAGGAAGGTTGGGAAGAGTTCTTGCGCGAACATCCCGCCAGCTACATTGTTGTGCCCAGGAAATCGCCGCTGGCCACGGTCCTGATGGAATCGCCGGGCTGGAAGAAGGCTTACGCTGACGATGTTGCGTTCGTGTTCAAAGCCGCAGACTGAGTCGGCCGATCGAGTATCCAGGAAACTGATTTCATATTGCGCTTCCGCGCAATTCCCCCGATGATGGAACTTTTCTGGTGGCTGGATTGAGGCGATGGCGCGCGCGTTAGGCCATCGCCGACGGTAGCGCCGGCGTCTCGCCCGCGCGCCGTCATGAGTCCAACGCATCAAAGGGAAAAATCGAAACAATGATTCAGAGATCGCTGCTTCCACATCGCGGCACAGCAAGCAAAGCGCTCTGGCTGGCTCCCTTGCTGCTCGCGCTGGCCGGATGTTCCGGCTCATCTTCCTCACCTTCCTCATCAACCATTCCCACGCAGCCGGTAAACCCGGTGGGATCGAATCTCACCGAGATCAGTTCCGATCCATACACCGTCGCTCCCGGGCAGCATGCCACTGAAGTCGAGCCGCACATGCTAGCCAATGGATCGACGCTGGTCGCGGCTTTTCAGACCGGGCGCATCGCACCCGGAGGCGCCACCGCCATCGGGTGGGCCACGTCGAGCGACGGCGGCACCACCTGGAGCCACGGCTTCCTGCCGGGACTGACGACGGGCGAGGGAAGCGGCGCGTACGATGCCGCCAGCGATCCGGTGGTCGCCTATGACCCGAAGCATGGTGTGTGGATGATCGCCTCTCTGCCGATTTCCAACACTTCACAGACTCCGGCCGTCGCCGTCAGCCGCTCCACCGACGGAGGCTTCACCTGGCAGACTCCGGTCAGCGCCGATCCTACCGCGCCCAGCTCCGACAAGAATTGGATCGTATGCGATAGCTGGGCGAGCAGCCCGCACTACGGCAATTGCTATCTGCAGTGGGACGATCCCTCGATCGCCGACGAAATTTTCATGAGCACTTCGAGCGATGGCGGACTGACCTGGGGCGCTCCGGTGGCGACTGCCGGCCTGGCACACGGCATCGGCGGACAGCCGCTGGTTCAGCCCAACGGAACTGTCATCGTGCCGCTGGAAACGAATTCGATGTCCGCATTCAGTTCGAGCGATGGCGGAGCGAGTTGGTCGGCCCCGGTTGTGATCTCGAACATCCAATTCCATGCCGATGCGGGAGGAATCCGCAGCGGGCCCTCGCCCTCCGCTGCCGTCGACGGTGCTGGAACCATCTGGGTGGTGTGGGAAGACTGCCGCTTCCGTTCCGCCTGCTCGACCAACGACCTGGTCTACAGCACTTCAACGGATAGCGTGAACTGGAGCGCAGTCACCCGTGTTCCCATCGATGATATTTCCAGCACTGTCGATCATTTCATTCCCGGGATCGGCATCGATCCCGCAACTTCCGGGGCTTCGTCTCATGTCGGCTTGCATTACTACTATTACTCGCAGGGCGCCTGCACCGAATCGACCTGCCAGCTGTTTGTGGGCTACATCTCGTCGGCGAACGGCGGCGCGACCTGGAACGCTCCCACCGCGCTGACCGGAGCCATGCAGCTCGGCTGGCTGCCGACATCGCAGAACGGATTGATGGTAGGAGATTACATCTCGACCGCATTCACCAACAGCGTGCCACACGGCGTATTCGCCGTGGCGGAAATCAATGCGAGCGGAGTTTTCAACGAGGCCATCTACACCGCGCAAGGCTTGACGGCGAATGCCGCGGGGCTGCAACTGTCGTCCGCCAACGACCGGCCGCTCCATAAACGATCGGACGCGATCGAGAAGGAATCGCCGGAGAAGGGAAGCATCCCGCCCAATCGCCGGGTGAGACGCCGCTTGAAATAATTTTGTGTTGTCGGGAATGTTCCGCGAAACCGCAAGCTAGAAGCGGTCATTCGTATTAATTCCGAATCCAATAATGGCTGTGACTTCCACGGGCTGGTTGCTCTTCATCGCGGGCTGAAATTTCCAGCTGCGCAAAGCGGCGACGACCTTCGCGGTCATGGCGGCAGGGCCCGCTTCCAGAACGCGCACATTTTTCAGATTGCCGTACGCGTCGAGCTTGCAAGCGACCACCATGCGCGCGTGGGGCAAGCCCGGGACAAGATCGGTGCGGATCGCCACGGGGGCGGTCAGAGCCCCGCCGAAGGAATGCGCGGTCGAATTCTCCTCGGAGAATTCCATCACCACCGTGCCCAGCGAGGTATCGAAATAAGTGGTGTACTGCTCGCCATGGAGAAGGCTCTTGTAGGGCTCGAAGGCTCCTCCGGAAGTTGCTGTGGCCACAACGATCACATTCAGCTCCTGGTGCTGCTTCAGAGTCGAGCGTCCGGGCGCGGACGGATCGTTGGCCGCCGGATCCGATCCGAATCCAGGCAGAGTGACGATGCTGCTGCCGCCGCTGATGTCAACCCCGCGCACCGGAGGCGTTCCAGAGGCAGTATTGCCTGCGCCGCCGGGTCCGCTCGCGGGCGAAATTCCTCCGTGAGCGTTTGCATCCGAACCGTGTCCGGCGCCGGATTTCGCCGCCCCGCTGCCCGCGCCGGAAATGCCGCTGCCGGGACCGTTGCCGCGGCTGATGCCCGTGCCGCCGCCTTTTCCGCCGATTCCTGCCTTATCACCGCCGGCCGGCGACATGGCGAGCGATCCGGCGCTGCCGCTGGTTGGCAGTCCAAGTTTCGAACCGGGCTGGCTGGAAATTACGGCTCCGGTGTTGGATCCGCTGCCACCATTTTTCGGCGGGGCGAGTGCGGCTCCGGCGTCCATCGGAGAGCCCAAGCCTTCGCCTCTCCGGCCCAGTCCCGAACCTGCGGTGGCCGATCCTCCACCCACGGCAGGCGGCGGAGGCACAACGTTACTCGCGGAAAGTGTTCCGCCCATCCCGGCCGCACCGCCGTTGTTTCCACTGCCACCTTGGATTCCGGAAACGGAAGGCGGTGGTGGAACCACGCTGGGCGTGCCCGCATAAGGCGCTGCGCTTCGCGAGTGATTGCCCGTTCCTCCGACCACGCCCACCGACGGCGGAGGCGGAACTACATTCGGCGCCATATTCGACGAGATCGCCGCTCCCGTTCCCCGCGTTCGCGACGGTCTGCCTGACTGGGCCGCACTTACCGGTGGTGGAGGCACCACATTGCTGCTAAGCGAAGGCGAGCCACTCCGCTCCCGGGAATTCACGGCGGGCGGCGGAGGCACGACTTCCGCAGGGCCGAAGATCTTGCCGATCAGACTGCTCATGAACGATCCGCCGCTTGGTGCGGGCGGCGGAGGCACAACGGTTCGCGAGGGATCCGGAACCGCCCTGCCTGCTCGCCGACGAGCATCGGCAGTAATATCGGCCGAAGGCGGCGGCGCCACTGGCGTGGGCATCGTGAGCTTTGAAGTGCGCGAAGTCGCGCGCTCTGGAGCCGACACCGGCGGAGGCACGACCGACGGATCCATCATCGGAATCGGGGTGCGAGAAATTTCCGGGGCGTTGGCGGTTGGCGCCGGCGGAATCACATTGGCCGTTAGCGCCTGAGCGGCGCGGCTGCTATCGCCGGTCACCTTCGGAGCGGGCGCGACCACAGCAACATTCAGCGAGGCGGCGACGCGAGTCCGCTCGCGTGTCACTCGCGGGGCCGGAGGTACCACCGCCGGAACCAAAACCGGGGCCACGAGTTGGTGATCGTTGGCAACACTCGGAGCGGGAGCAATCAATATGGCGCTCAGGTTAGGCGCGATCAGAGGCTGCTCGCGGGTGACCGCCGGCGCCGGCCCGATCACCGAATCAATTTGCGCGCCGTTGCGCGTGTAGTCGCGAACAACGTTGGGAGCAGGAAGAACTACGGCCGCTAAATTCTGCATCGACCGCGAAGAGCGCATGCCTTCCACCGGCGGAGGTCCTGCATCAGGGCGCACCGCGAGCAAGTTGGCCACAGGATTGTGCGATGGAGGCAGCTTGAGATTGGGGGCATCCACCACCTCGGGAACCAGCGATCCGCCGCGCGCAATCTTGATGGTCTGGCTGCGATGATAGGCCTCGTCGCCGCCCGCGCGGCCTGAAGTTCCTGCTTCGGCTCCGCCCAGATCTTCGGTGCGCGGCAGTTCGGCGCCGGTGTAATAGATCACTTCGTGGCTGGGCAGTCTGGGCGCCACGTAGGGCCGCAACTCCTCGACCTTGATCTGTACAAAAATCGCGGCGAGGATCACAAACGCCTCCAGCACATAGGAGGGAATCATGATCCGCAACGGAACCAGGCCAAACGGAGCCTCGCCCGCCAGGCGCGCTTCAGAGCGCGACAGGGCAGGCTTGATTGAGCTCAAGAATTCTTGCCGGGGCGAGGACCACTCCACCAGCAGCCGCGGACTATCGTGGGTCTGCACGGCAGGTTCTTCGAGTTGGAGAGTTGGGTTCAAGCGGAAGCCTGTTTGGAATCCTGCGCGAGGGTGATTACGATTTTATCCCCCACCGCGGTTTGCGTTTGTGTGATCGTGGAGCACGGCAATTCCAGCACCGACAGTGAATGTCTGCGCACGGGTGCGATCCGCCAGGGCCGCAGTTGCGCTTCGGTGTGAATCACCGTCAGGGCGTGGTCGAGATAAACCACGTCGATGGCGAAGCCCATGCCCAGAGTATGAACGCCATGGCAGGGGACAATCCAGAGGCCGTCGCCGTTACGGAAGTCATCGGAAGCCAGACTCAGCAGGCCTCGGAAGCGGGTCCAGTGGGTGTCGGCGACGGCGAGGGCGGTGGCGAGATACGCCCCGCGGGTTTGATTGAAAGCTTGCCCTTGCGCCGGAAACTTCATTACTGCCCCCATTTGGTCTGCGGCCGATTTCGTTTCCCGCGTCTTCTAGCGAGGAAGCGCAACCGGACCCAATTGCCGGATCAATCCGATGACCGCCGGTCCGATGGTCACGAATATGATCGATGGCAGAACAAAAATTACCAGTGGGGGAACCATCTTGATCGTAGTCTTGGCGGCTTGCTCTTCGGCACGCTGCCTGCGTTCCGTGCGCAGCGAGTCGGAATGCACGCGGAGCGCTTGCGTAACGCTGGTGCCGAAGCGATCAGTTTGAATCAGTGTACCCACAAGTGCCCGGATGTCGTCAACCCCGGTGCGCTCCACCAGATTACGCAGAGCTTCAGCGCGCGGTTTGCCCGCCCGCATCTCCAGGTTCACCAGGGCGAACTCATCGCTGAGATCGGGATGAGCGTGATGCAAATCCTGGCCCACACGCATGAGTGCCTGGTCGAGCGCCAGTCCGGCCTCGACGCAGATCACGGTCAGATCGAGGGCGTCCGGCAATCCCAGGCGAATCCCGTTTTGGCGGGCCCGGATCATGCGCTTCAAGATAAAGCGCGGCAACAGAAAGCCAAATCCGGCAAGGCCGATGACAAGAGGAACGTTGTCCAAGCCGGCCAGCAGCAGCCCGGCGAAAAGTCCGGCTCCGGCCATCAGAAGACGCGAGCCAAAATAGTAGTTTACGTCCACGGCGTCGCGGTAACCGGCCTGGATCAGCCAGCGCCGCGTCCGCGAAACGTCCGCGGGAGAAAGTGGAATGGCCTTGCCAAGGGGATCGAGTGCTTGCTCGATGCGCTCGCGCATCGCCGGCTTGTTCTCGGCCCCTGCGGCCGGCTGGCCTCCGAGAGCCCGCAGGCGGGCGCCCAGAATCGAGCCTGGTGATACCACGGCCGCGCCGAAGGCGAAGACCGCCATGACCACCGTGACGAAGATAACGACGGCTAAAAGCGACGGCATAGTCCCTACACCTGAATCCTGATGATTTTTCGGATCACGAAATATCCGACAGTTTGCAAAGCGATTCCCGCGACCACCAGTATGTGGCCGATCGGATCTGCGAAGAGGGGGCGAATGAAAGCGGGCTCGACGGCCAGCATTACAACCACGATGATCGGCGGCATACCCATCAGCAGGGCCATGGTGAGCCGCCCTTGAGCCGTATAGACCCGTACCTGGCGCTGGATCTTGAAGCGTTCCCGAATCACGTAAGAAAGATTGTCGAGAATCTCCGCCAGATTGCCGCCGGTCTCGCGCTGCAACATGACCGCAGTGACGAAAAATTTAACGTCGACCAGCGGCACGCGTTCGGTGAGATTCATCAGCGCATCGCGCACCGGCATGCCGAATTTCTGCTCTTCGAAAAGTTGACGGAATTCGCTGGCGATCGGTTCAGCGACCTCGTTAGTAATCATTTCCAGTGCGGTAGTGAAAGCATGTCCGGCGCGGACGGCGCGCGCCAAGGTGTCGATGGCTTCGGGGAAAAGTTCCTCAAATTTCTCGAAACGCCGGTTGCGCTGTACGGCAGCATAAGAGTAGGGAAGCACAAATCCAATGAGCAGCGCCACACCGGCGACTTCCGCACGATTGCTCAGGATGTAGGCCACCAGGCACGCGGCGACGCCCGCCATCGCGGAGAGGGCGAGAAAGTTGCCGGCGCGCAGGTTGAGCCCGCCCTGGGCCAGCATCTTCTGCAATTCGGAAACGCGCGCCGACCGCCGCAGCAGGGAATCGAAGGCGGGGATTTCGCTGAGTTGCTCGTCCCGCAGCAGGGCCAGTTCGTCTTCCGGAGCGCGCTCCGGGGCCTTGCGCTCGTTGGCGAGGCGTTCCTTGAGCAGGCGGGCCCGCGCGTTGCGCTGATCTACCAGCGACACCAGGGCGAACGCCGCACCGGCAACAACCACGAAGACGATCAGGGCTACGATGGCCGCGGACATGTCAGACCTCAGACTTCGATTCAAACAACGTCGGCCGCAAACGAGCGCCGGATGTCGCTAGACGGTCGGCGAACTGCGGCCGAGTCCCGGTGGCTTTGAACGCCCCGCGAACTTTTCCGTTTTCGTCGATCCCGGTGCGTTCAAATACAAAAATATCCTGCATGGCGATCGATTCCTCGGCCATGCCGGTGATCTCGGAAATGGTGACAACTTTGCGCGTGCCGTCGGAGAGGCGCGCGATCTGAATGACGGCATGAACCGCCGACGCAATTTGGTGGCGCACGGCACGCTCGGGAATATTCAGATTCGCCATCGACACCATGTTTTCGATACGCGCCATCGCGTCTCGCGGGGAGTTGGCGTGCACCGTGGTCAACGATCCTTCGTGGCCGGTGTTCATGGCCTGCAACATGTCGAAGGCCTCCTCGCCGCGCACCTCGCCCACTACGATGCGGTCGGGGCGCATACGCAGGCTGTTGATGACCAACTGCCTTTGGCGTACCGCGCCTTTGCCTTCGATGTTGGGCGGACGCGTTTCCAGGCGGACGATATTTTCCTGCTTGAGCTGCAGTTCGGCCGCGTCTTCAATGGTGACGACGCGCTCGTAGTTCGGAATATATCCAGAGAGCACGTTGAGGAGGGTTGTCTTGCCGGCGCCGGTGCCGCCCGAGACCAGGATATTCAACCGCCCCTTGACCATAGCCGAGAGCAATTCCAGCATCGATTCGGTCAAGGTATGGTTTTCGATCATCTGGCGCGCCGTGACCGGCTCGCGTCCAAAACGCCGGATCGATAAGCACGGGCCATCCAGCGCCAGCGGCGGGATGATCGCGTTGACGCGCGATCCGTCGGCCAGCCGGGCATCCACCATGGGAGAAGATTCATCAACGCGGCGTCCGACCCGCGATACGATGCGCTCGATAATCTGCATTAAGTGCGTGTTGTCTTTAAAGGACAGCGGAGTCAGTTCCAGCTTGCCGGCCTTCTCCACATAAACCTTGTCGAAGCGGTTCACCAGGATGTCGGAGACGTTCGTATCTTTGAGCAATTGCTCGAGCGGTCCGAGGCCGAAGATTTCATCGAGAATCTCGCGCGAAAGCCGTTCGCGCTCCGCGAAGCTGAGGGGGACAACCTCGCCATTGACGGCGCTGCGGATGACGACCAGCACTTCGTCGCGCGCCGAGTCGCCGGAGGTCTTGCCGAGTTTTTCCAGGTCGAGACGATCGAGAATCTTGCGATGCAGGTCGGCCTTGACCTGCTGGTAATCGGTACGCTCGAACGATTGCAGATTTGCCATAGGCGCTTAGATCCTTAAACCGACTTGAATAACGACCACGCCGTGCGCTTGACGTCGACATCGTTGCGGGTCAACTCCTGCGCCAGGCCGGCGAAGCAACGGGCAATCTCAGAACCTCTCTGGTCCATCACCGGAGTGCCGCGGTCAATCGAACTGGACACCGCAAAGTATTGGTTGGGAACGCGCCACAGCAGCTTCGCTCCGACTGCGGCTTCAGCATCGGCTTCACTGAATCCCGGCACCTTGCGGAACCGGTTCAAGACCAGCCGAACCCGTTCTCTGCCACCGCTTTCCGCCAGGTACTGATTCACCCGGGCCGCGCTCCACAGCGAAGCTACATCGCTGCAGGCCACCAGCAGCACGGTTTCCGAAAGGCTGGCCACCAGCCGGCTGGCTGCGTCGAATCTCGACGAGGCGTCGACCACGACATAGCGGTAATGCGAGACCAGCATGTCGAACAGGCGCACGAAGTCGGCAGTGGAGGTATCGATGGCCGCGGGCACATTGGCCCCGGCCAGCAACTGCAGCCCGCCGCCGTGCCGCGTCATGAAACTCTCCAGCAGCGAGCCATCCATGCGGTGCAGATTGCGGGTCGCGTCCGACACGTTGAAGACCGGCTTCAGATTCATGTGCAGCGCCGCGTGCCCAAGAGGCGCCAAATCAATCAGCGCCGTCTGCCCATAGGCCGCCTGCAGCGCCAGCGCGAGATTCACCGACACGGTGGTCGCTCCGTTTCCACCTTTGGCGTTAATCACCGAAAATACTTTCCCCCGCAACCCTTCTTGCCGCCCGCGCCGCTGCGCCGCCGTGAGGCGAACGAAGGCTTCCAGCAGATCGGTGGTGTTGGTGGGTCGCTCGATAAATTCGCGCGCCCCGGCCCGCATCGCGTTGACGATGACTTGCGGCTGGTTCAAGCTTCCGATCGCGAAAACGGCGGTGTCGGGCATCTCCTCATGCAGCAATTCAATCGCGCGCAGGGCCAGGGAGGGATTATCGTCGGGAATATCCACCAGGGTTACGTCGGGATTTGCCGAGCGCACCCGCCGTGTTACCGGGTCAGCGGCTCCCACCGGAAAACTGGCGCAACTATGCGCGGTGCGCGCCACACTCGTGCCATCCACCAGCACCTGCAACAGCGCTCGCTGTTCGTTGTCCGTGGCCACGATCACTACTGAGAGCTCTGGCATGCTACTGTCCGAAACGTTGAAGCCAACTGTACTGCACTCTTTGGTCGCGAGCTATTTCTGCGCCGGCTTTCCGCCTACCTGCTTATCGAACCGGTTGATATCCATGTAGGGCTGCGGAGTCTTAGGCCCAGGGATCGGCTCACTGCTGGGCGAAATGCGCCGCACCGTGCACAGCACCATCAGTTCGGAGTTGCTCTTCTGCAGGCTCTTGCTCCGGAAAAAAGCGCCCAGGACCGGAATGTCTCCGAGCCCGGGAATTTTGTTGTAGATGTCGGTCACGCGGTTGTCCATCAAGCCCGCGATCACAAAACTCTGTCCATCCTGCACTTCGAACTCCGTCTCCGCTTTGCGTGTGCTGAGGGCGGGGACGGTGAAACCGGAGATGGTGAGTGCGTCAGCAAAATCCAGCGTGCTTACTTCCGGAGCCACCTTCAAGTGGATATTGCCGTTCGGCATGATGACCGGGGTGAACTGCAGGCGCACGCCGAACTCTTTGAATGAAATGGTGACCGCGGTAAATCCTGCACCCGGCTGCACGATGGGGAAAGGAAATTGTCCTCCCGCCAGGAAACTTGCCTCTTTGCCGTTCACGGCGATGAGGTTGGGCTCCGCCAGAATCTGCAGCAGGTTTTTCGTTTCCAAGGCCTGAATCACCGCCCCGAAATTGATATCCGGACGGAAGATGAACAGGTTCAGAACGTTGTTGATGGTCTGCCCGGTGCTGGTGGTCTCGCCCGTGCCCCCCGTGGCTCCGGTTGTAGTAGTGAGACTCTGCGAACCGAATCCGCCATACTGCCCGGTGGTAATCGTGCCGATGTTGTTGGCCGCGCCGGTAGAAAGAAAATTCACTCCCAACTGACTCAGCACGGTGCGGTCCACTTCGGCGAACTTTACCTGCAACAGGACTTCCTGGGCGCCCACGGGTCCGAAGGTCAGCACGTTGACGACTTTCGGGGAATAGGCAGCGGCCAACTCCCCAGCGCGCTTGGCGACATCTTCGGTGGACACATGTCCGGAGAGCACGATGGCCGCGCGCGAGGGCGTCACGGAAATCTGCTCATCGGGAAATACACGATGCTCTTCCTCCGCGCAGGCGCTGACGTCGACATCGACGCGAAGATCGAAGCTGCGCGAGCGCTCCAGTTCATCCCAGATCAGAAGCGATACTTCTCCCGGAGCTTTGCCGTGAACCAGAATCTGGGTCGGCGTGATGGGTTGTGCGAACGCGACGCTCGGATCGGTGACCGAAATACGTCGCAACCGCTCCGTTGTGTTAATCAGCAGCGATTTGCCGACCATCACCCGCAAAGGTGCGGATCCCTGGGGCTGCTGAGACTGCGGCGGCAGCGTAGCTGTCGGGGTTTCTGGCTGAACTGGTGCTTGGGTCTGGCCTGCCGCATCCGGCTGCTGTTGAGTTTCGGCGAACGCAGGGCGCGCGAAGCCGGCGGTCAGAAGCAGAGCTCCCACCAAAATCAAGCGGACATTCATCTTCAGAATTATTCCCCCGTGACGAAACCGGCTGACCTGGACGAAGATAAATCGCGCAATGGCATCTGAAGGAGTCACTTGGCCTCGCAACCGTCGTCGCCGCATTTGACTATGTCTGGCTTCTTGTCACCCTGATACACCTCAACGCTCACGCCGGTGGAGGCTGGAGGAGGTGGCGTAGCTTTTGCAGTCTGCACGTGATGAACCGGCGCCCGCACTGGGGCCGGAGCCGCCGCTGCCATCTTATACAAGCCTCTGGTATTGGACGCCGCAACGTCCTGCTGCTTGGTGTCCAGCGGATTGCGCAAGGCCAGTTGAATGTGCCCTTCCGTACTGGCCAGCGCGAGCCGCTGTGCATCGTCGGGTGTGACCAGCAGGGTAATTACCGCCGTCGTTTGCGCCTCTCCGGTAGAAGTTCGCTCCAGCGTGTGGCCGGAGGCAAGCACCGCAACGTTTTGCAGGACGGTGTTCGTTTGCTCCTCCGACGCACCCGCCGGGGTTCCGGTCAGCAAAACGTCTACGCGGGTTCCCGGGGTGACGAATCCGGCTACGGACACGACCTCATTCACCCTCACCGAGACGGCGCGCATGCCCGGTGGAATTAATGAAGGCAAGCCCGAGCCTGCGTTTTCTCCGGCCAGCCGGTTCGGAAGAATGAACTCGCCTTTTGAGATGGGAACGATGACGCCGTGTCCCAACACATCCGAGCGCCGCCGCGGCGTGCCAGGCGGGAGGTCTGCGGGGTTGATGTGAATGATGCGGATGTCGTGTTCGTCGATCCGCTGGCCGACCTGCAGATCGTTGGCGGCGACCATCACCTCAATTCCGGCGTCGCCCCCGCCCCTTCCCTGCAAGTTTTTGTACACGTACACACTTGCAAGGAAGCCGACAGCCAAGGCGAGAAATCCGATCATTAACAAACGTGTCCGATTCATGCCATTTCCTTCGCACTACTAACCGGCTGCCACGGCGACAGCAAAACCGTGGTCTGCCCACCGCACGCGAACGATTCCTTCTTGTTCTGACAGCGCTCTGCTATTGAATGGAACTGGCAACATTGGAGAACACGTTGTTGGCATTGGATCCGATGAGCCGAATGGTTCCGACCACGATGACCAGAATCACTGCCAGCATCACCGCGTATTCCGCTATATCTTGCCCTTGCTGTTCGCACCAAAGTCTGCGCACAAGCTGTTTGAACATTGTCCTTTTCTCCTGCCAAGCGTGATGGTTAAGAATGGTCTCTCGGGAGCCCAGGCTGGGACACCGATTTGTGGCTGCCTCACCACTCGAACTAGGGTAATCATAACCGCATCCCGGCAGAAAGTGACAAATTCTTGCAACTTCAGGGACATCCCTAGGTAACCGGGCGGCCCCGGAGCCCCTGGTCCAAAACCTCCCGCCGGAAGCATAAACGTGGTTTGTTTCCTGGGAACCGCCGGAAGTTCATGTCGGCTTCGTCTTCGAGCTGCCAAACGCACATAGCGGCCAAGATGTCGGCACGATACAATCGCGCCGTTCGTCTGTCGGTGATCGGGGGCGCATACCATTCTTGCTCGATCCTATAAAACGGTTGGCCGCTTTTTCCTGATGGCCATGGTCGCAATGCACGCGTTCTTTCTTTGGAATCTGCGCCCTGCCGTGGCTCGCGGAGATCCCGATTTCACCGTTTACTACACCGCCGGCCGGATGCTGCGGGAAGGCCGGGGCTCCCAACTGTACGATCCGCATGCCCAACTCGCCGTGCAGCGGGAATTTGCCGTCGACGCGGAGTCTCGGCACAACCCCCTGCCATATATCCACCCACCGTTTGAGGCTCTGATTTTTCTGCCTCTGACTTTTCTTCCGTATGCGGCGGCCTATTTTTTCTGGAACGGGCTGAACCTCGCAATCCTGCTGGGCGTGGTGCGGCTGCTGCGCACCTCGGTGGAATGCCTGCGCCACATTTCCGGATTGGATCTGTATCTGGCGCTGCTAGCCTTCTCCCCGGTTATCGCCAATTTCCATCAGGGCCAGGACGCCATACTCCTGCTCGTGGTGGTGCTTCTTGCTTTCCGCGCGTGGGAGCAAGGGGCGGACTTCACCGCTGGACTCTGGATCGGCGCGGGCCTCTTCAAATATCACCTGATTCTTCCCCTGGCGGTCGTACTGGTTCTGTGGCGAGGCAGAAAATTCCTGCTGGGCTTACTTACGACCTCTTCCGCCGCCATCCTGATTTCGTTGGCCATCGTAGGATGGCAGGGGGCGCTCGCGTATCCGGGATTTACGTGGCGTGTCCTGTCGCAGCCCGGACTGGGAAGAATTCCTTTTCGCCAACTGCCCAACCTGTTGGGATTGATCGCCGGTTGGTCCTCGGAGGAATATAGCGGCTGGCTTGTGCCGGCTGTGGCGCTGGCCGGTTCGATTCTGTTGCTGGCGGTCGCCGTTCGCATGGGAAGGTGCGCGGTAAATCGTCCACTGGCGAGAATGGCTTTCGCCTTCGCCTTGACGTCTGCGCTCTTTGTCGGCTACAGCACCAACACGTATGATCTCGCATTGTTGGTGTTGCCCATCGCGCTGGCGATTGATCATTCGCTTCGCGAATCCACGGAGGCCTCAGCGCAGCGGATCGCGCTGATCCTGCCCATCCTGCCATTGTTGCTCAGTCCGCTATGGTTCTACTTGTGGCTGCGCTGGGAGCACATCAATGTGATCGCTATTTTCATTTTGTGGTGGCTTTATGCTATGCGTAAAGAGATTCTGCGAATGAGAGCGCGCGCGGGAGCGCCCGCAACGGTCTCCGCCCTTGCCTGAGATGCTGAAGAAATCGTGCGCACTCTTCGCGGCCGGGCTGATGGCCGCGGCTATGTGGCTCTGGGTGCAGCGGGTCGCTATCCCGCATCAGCAATTCGAGTCGGCCGCCAAGGGAATCCCGCGGGGCAATCTCTCTGATCTTTATCCCCGCTGGCTCGGGGCGAGAGAATTGCTGTTGCATGGCCGCGATCCTTATGGTTCCGACATCACCCGCGAAATTCAGACGGGATACTACGGGCGTCCCATCGATCCCGAGCGACCCAACGATCCCAAAGATCAGCAGGCCTTTGCTTATCCCTTGTACATCGTGTTCGTGCTTGCGCCCACGGTCGGGTTGCCGTTCCCCATCGCGCAAAGGATTTTTCTCTGGCTGCTCGTGCTGTTGACCGCAGCCTCGGTTCCTTTGTGGGTGCGGGCGCTGGGATGGCGCCTCTCGGTTGCCTGGCAGTTGGTCTGGATCATGCTCGTCACCGGATGCTTTCCGGCGATTCAAGGTTTCAAGCTGCAGCAATTGACGCTGCTGGTCGCCGCGCTGGTTGCCGCGTCGATGTATTGGATCGTCCGCCGAAGGATGGCGTGGGCCGGTGTGCTGCTGGCCATCGCTAGCGTTAAGCCTCAGCTTGTCGTGCTCGTGATCGGATGGCTGTGCCTATGGGTCATCGGCAATTGGAAAGACCGGCAGGGGCTGCTGTGGAGTTTCGCCGCCGCAATCGCCGCTCTGGTCATCGGCGCGGAATTTCTGCTGCCCGGCTGGATTGGTGAGTTTCGCGCCGCTTCGGCCGCATATTACCTCTACACCGGTGGAGGCCGCTCCGTGCTGGATGTGGCGTTGACGCCGCTCGGGGGCAGGGCGGTCTCGGTGATTCTCGTAGGCACGCTCTTCGTTATTCTCTGGCAGATCCGCCGCGCTGCCGCCGACACCGCGGAATTTCGCTGGGCGCTTTCCTTGGTGATGGCGACCACACTCGTCGTCGTCCCAATGTTCGCGCCCTACAATCAGCTGCTGCTGGTGCCCGCATTGCTGTGGATCCTGCAGGGGATTCAGCGACTCTGGGAGAGGAATCTCCTGTCGCGCTTTCTGATTGTGCTTACGGCATTGGCAGTGTTCTGGCCGTGGCTGGTCGCGGGAGCGCTGGCGGTTTCGCTGGCATTTTTGCCTGTCCAAGTTGTCGAGAAGGCCTGGACCCTGCCGCTTTACACCAGCCTGGCCATCCCGGTGACGACCGTGGCTACGCTGCTGGCGAGCAAAAGCCTGCTGCTCACGAAGAGCTCCGCTCCCGCGCCTCTAAACCGGGCAGAAAGCTTGCGGTAGGTCGCGGCGTCAGAGTACTCTTGATGCGCAACAGCCATCGCGGGCAGGCGTCTGTGGCCTGCGGCGAGGGCAATGGCGCGCCGAAACCATTCATGTCCCTGAACACCATAAGTCATCACAGCCACCACGGCTCCGGGTCTGGAGTGTTTCCTGCGCTGGTCTTTGTGCAGGGCAGCGAGCAGAAAAACATCGTGCTGAACCGCACGCCGTTTACAGTTGGCCGCAAAGTGGATAAGGATTTGGTGATCGCCGATCCCCGCGTTTCGCGCGACCACGCGCAAATCATGCAGGAGGGCCTGGAATTTTTCCTGGTCGACCTGGGCAGCAAGCACGGCACCTTCGTCAACGGAGAGCGCATCCAGCGCCAGAAGCTGGAGCGCGGCGACCGTCTCGAATTTGGCGCCCGCGATTCGGCATACATCCTCTTCAACCCCGCGAGTAAAACATCCAACACCGCGCGCGAATTTCTCAGCCAGATCTCGGGCATCGGCATCAAGGCCGAGACCACCGAGCTGGAAACTTTGCGTCTGTTCCTCGAAGCCGCGCGCAAACTGAATACGGCCGGTGTACTGGATGAAATCCTGATCACGATGCTCAACGTCACCCTGCAGTTGACGCGGGCCGAACGCGCTTATGTCTTCCTCAAGGATGAAGAAGGGAAATTGCGGCTTGCCGCCGGACGCAACTCCAAGAAAGAGCCTCTGCTCGACGACAAGACGATCTCGCATTCCATCCTCGAAGAATCGATGCGGGCGAACGAAGAGTTCCTGTTGACCGATACCAGCCGATCCCTCGACATGGCGGGAAGGCAGAGCATCGTGGCTTACGACTTGCGGACCGTGGTCTGCATTCCACTCCGCAAGATGCAGGTGCACGCCACCCGCGAAGCCCAGCCCGCGGCCGCCGCCAATGCGGCGCAAGCTCTGGGCGTGCTCTACGTCGACTCGCGTTTTGCCTCGCGCGACATCAGCGGCGTCAGCCAGGACATTCTGCACGCGATCGCGACAGAAGCCGCCTCGCTCATCGAGAACGCGCGCCTGGTGCAAGCCGAAGAAGAAGCGCGCCGCTACCAGCAGGAATTGAGCATCGCGGCCAGCATCCAGCAACGGCTGATGCAGGTAAAAATTCCCGAAGTACCGTTCGCTCGGTTGCGCGGAAGGAATCTGTCTTGTAAAGAAATCGGCGGCGACTTCTTTGATGCGTTGAATACGAAGGAAGGGCTGGCCGTGGTGCTGGCCAACGTCAGCGGCAAAGGAGTCTCAGCGGCGCTGCTGGCCTCGACGCTGCAAGGGATGATCTATTCCCATCTGAGCACTGGAATGCCGTTGCTCAACGTCGTTACCGCGGTCAACCGCTTTTTCACCGACAAGCTGGTCGGCGAAAAATATGCCACGGTTCTGCTGGCTCGCTTGCGGCGTGATGGGGAACTGGAGTATGTGAACTGCGGCCACGTTCCGCCGCTGCTGGTTTGTAATGGGGAAGTTATCCGTCCTCCCCACGGCAATGTCCCCGTGGGATTGCTTCCGGATGCTACTTTCGAAAGCGCCACCTGCCAGATGAAATTCGGCGATCGCTTTATTCTGGTCACCGATGGGGTCACTGAAGCGGAAAACGCGATGGGCGACTTTTTCGAAGACTTCCGCTTGGAGGCGGCGGCCTCGAAGTCTCCCACGCTGGAAGGAATTTTCGGAGCGGTCAACGAATTCTGCGCGGGAAATCCTCTGAATGACGATTGCACCGTGGTCGAACTGTCCTACACGAATCCCGCAATCTCCGCGCCAGAATCGCATCTGGGATAACTTCATCGGCTGCCTTGAGCCGAGCGGCCTCATTTCTCCTCTACCGTCACGCGATAATCCTTGCCCTCCCAGCGATTCTCGTGGGGCCAGAAAAAGGTGAACACGACCTGTCCCCCAGGGGGCATCGAGGCTGTCGGCAGATTCAGCGTGTGAATGCCCAGTCCGGTATCGTGCGTGTCGGTATCATGCGCGTGGGCCCAGTTATCGATACTCCAACGTACGCCCGCCGGCGAGAGAAGGTTGACTCGCAGCGTCTGATGGCGCGGGACGGTGCGCGGTTTGTTGTTGAGCCTCCAGCCGAAGTGTTGCCGCCCATGCTTGTCGATCACGTAACGTTTCACCGTTTGCGGAGGCTGGTCGAAAATCTTGCGATCCCGAATTGACCGGCGCAGCTTGATGTATTCCGAATGCGCCCACACCAGCGGGCAAGCCGACCCAGACGGCTTGCCGCGAAACAGTTCGAGCGCCGGAATGTCCGCCGCATCCCACACCTGTTCGGGCAACAGGCGGCTTTGTCCCGCCGTGGAATTTTCCATCACGGTGAGCAGAGCTTCGGCTTCGTCATAGTGTCCCGCGGCGAGAGCGTAATGGGCGCGTTCTCCCGCCAGCAACGGCCAAGGGCGTCCAATGCCGGTGCCATCGAAGGCGGAGCCATCTTTGTGTTCGCCGTAGCCGTCGCCGTTATAGCGATACCAGCAGGGCCCCTGGGGAAGTTCCACCGCCAGCAGAGCGTCGATGGCGCGCAGCGTATTTACAATCCGTGGATCATCGGGCGCGCGCAAACCAAAGCGCACCAGCGCCAGCGCGTCCGGGCTGATGATGTGATAGGCGCGTTCGCCGTCCTGCCCCGGTGGACGGTTCTTGATCGGTACAAACCCCTGGGTGGGCGAAGCCGCCCCATCGGTATCTGGAGGAGCGATCCGCACGTAATATCCCTCGACCCCGAGTTGTTGCGCCAGATCGCCTCCACTGGCGTAGACCCAGCGCTCGATGTTGGCGTTCCACGCGTCTGCCGTATCGCGCATGGTCTGCGCCTGTTCGGAATGTCCGGTGAGGTCGGCAATGTCGGCTCCGGCCAGCAGCGCGGAAATTTCGGCCGCCAGAGTAAACGGCGAATAGCCCGCGTCTTCTTCCCAGCGATCCTGCTGGGTGACCGGCCCGTTACGAATGATGAAACTGGCGGCATTGCGTACCATGGGCCACCAGCGATCCAGTTTCCCTAAGGCCGCAGGCGCCTCGCGGCGTAACAGGTCGATGAGCAGGATGGGGAAGGCGGTCTCGTCCATCTGGATGCCGCTCCAGTAGGAACGTCCGTCGAGCCAGAGATTCTGTGCCCAATTTCCCGGCGTCTCCTGCGTGGCTTCAAGATAGCGCAGCACCCGGACGGCATCGCTGAGCGCTCCGGCCGCCAGCAGAGCGCCTGCGGTTTCCACCAGGTCGCGCGGCCAGACCAGATGGTATCCACCCAAGTCTTCATCGCCCTTGTTGAAGCCCCAGGGAATGGAGAGGCTGGCGATGATGCCGCCCAGAAAATCCTTCGATTCATGCGTGCGCAAGACCGCCGTGGAGGAACGAAACAGATCGTGCTGCCGCAGGGGCTGATCGAGGGGCAGCAATTTCGCCTGCCAGTCGCTCCACTGGGAAACAAAATGCTCGCGCAGTTCGTCAAAATCTTCCAGGAGGCTCGAACGAACATGCTGCCCGGCTTCGGTACAGATCGAGCCGAACCCCAGCGCGAGCACGAACTCTCCGCCGCACGCCGCCAGGTCGATTTCTCCTGTACATGCAATATTGCCGTTTTCGGCACGGGTGTATTCCCACTGCATCTCGAAATGCTGAGAAATATCCTGCCAGCCGTCGGAGGTTCCCACAAAACCCACAGAAACTTTTCCCCATGGAGCCGACGACGCCATGCTCATGGTCACGCCGTGGTGTTCGGCGAAGAACATCGGAAGGCCCTTGTAATCGCCGATCCACCCCGTGTTTCCATAACCGCAATTCGCCAGATGAGGCGAGAGCAGAACGAACAGCCGGTAATCGGAGAGCTTCCCCCGCAAGGGCTCAAAGCGCACTTTTTGCAGAACCACGTTGCGGTAGGGATCGCTGAAAACTTCCTTGTGGATCCGGTAGGAACCGGAGCGGCAGGTGTTGATCACTTCGAAAGCCGGAATGCCGGGCTGGATCGGACGGTTCTCGAACAAGCAATCCCGCTTCTCTTCCGAGAAAAAGTCCCGCCCCCTGGTTACAAGGAAACCCATGTCGCGAGTGCAGGCCTGGTCCACTCGGGGGAAGTAAACTTCATTCAAAATCCCGTGACTGATCGTGAACCATACCTTGCTGTGCTGGTTAAGGGCCGTGCCGATGCCGGTTTTGGCGCTCAACGTCCAGCGCGGCGGAATGCCCGGCCAACCGGGAGCATATTTTACTTGCGGATCGCTCATGGAATCGCGCTTCCTCGAACCGGGATAATCCCGGCAGATTAACAAAAGTTTTACATCGTGGGGCTATGAATTGCTCGCCAATGTCATCAAACTGTAAGAAACCTCAATCCCCGCAAATTGCTACTAAGAATAGAGCAGTGATAATAGACTTTGGCGAATGGATAGCGGGTACCGGATCATGGATAAGCATTTAGATGCGCGCAGGTGGACGCGGGTCACAATAGCCTGGCTTCTCTGCGCGCTTTCCGTCGCCGCGGCCGAGGATCTTGCCAAGCCCGCTCCATCTTCTTTTCTCGATCGGGGATTCGCCGGACTCTATAACCTGGATTTTACCGGGGCGCAGAAAGACTTTGGGGTGTGGGAGAAAATCCATCCCGACGATCCGCTAGGCCCGGTCAGCCAGGCGGCCGGATTCTTGTTCTCTGAGTTTGATCGGCTGGGAGTTCTGGAGGCGCAGTTCTACGAGAGTAATGATTCTTTCTTTGGCCGCCCAAAACTGATTCCTGATCCTGCAGTCCACAATCGGTTCATCGATGCGATTACACGGGCGGAGAACCTCTCTCGTGCCCGACTGGCCAAGAACTCAAACGATCCTGACGCTCTTTTCGCGCTGACGCTGTCATCGGGACTGCAGGCGGATTACGCTGCCCTCATCGAGAAGCGCAATCTGGTCTCGTTGCACTACACCAAAGAAGCATCTGTGTCTGCCCAGCGCTTGTTGGATGTCTGCCACAACTGCTATGACGCGCTGCTGGCCACTGGCTTCAGCAAGTACATCATCGGCAGCATGGCTGCTCCAGTGCGCTGGCTGCTGCGCATGGACGGTCTACCCGCCGACAAGCAAGGCGGAATCGCTGACCTCCAGACCACTGCCGATCACGGACACTATCTTGCGCCCTTTGCGCGCATTTTATTGGCGATTGCCTATGTGCGGGAAAAGGATAAGGCTCGCGCCATCCGGTTGCTCGCCAGCCTGCAGCGCGAATTCCCCGATAACACTTTGTTCCCGCGCGAAATCACTCACTTGCAGTCCGCCCACTGAGCTAAAACCAGCGCAGTGCGTTCCCGCGTTCTCATCCCCTCCGGATCGAATCCCACAGCTCTTTCATCAGAAATTCACCCGTTTGTAACCATCCTTTAACACTGCGCCGATAGAACCGTTTCATCAATTCATTGAGGAGGAATGCTTTGGCAATGCGCAAATCTGTGCTGCTGTTGGTGTGCGTCTTTCTGGCCATGCCGGTCCTTGGGCAGACCACGCTGAACGGGGCCGGCGCTACGTTTCCTTATCCCATGTACTCGAAGTGGTTCAGCGAATACCACAAACTTCATCCCGAAGTGCAAATCAACTACCAATCGATTGGAAGCGGCGGCGGCATTCGCCAGGTAATGGCCGGCACCGTAGACTTCGGCGCCAGCGACATGCCGATGACCGATAAACAATTGCAGGAATATAGGGGAAAAATTCTCAATCTTCCCACCGTCTTGGGCGCAGACGTGCCAGCGTATAACGTACCGGGCGTGAGTGGAGGACTGAAGTTCACACCGGAGGCCTTAGCCGGAATTTTCCTCGGCAGGATCACCAAGTGGAACGATAAAGCAATCGTTTCCGTGAATCCCGGCGTGAATCTCCCTGACAAAGACATCATCGTGGTGCATCGCTCCGATGGCAGCGGCACCACCTTCATCTGGACCGACTACCTTTCCAAGATCAGCCCCGACTGGAAGAGCCAGGTGGGTGCGGATACCAGCGTGAAGTGGCCTCTGGGGATGGGAGGCAAAGGCAACGAGGGCGTGGCTGGAATGATCCGGCAGTTGCCAGGAGCGATGGGCTACGTGGAATTGATCTATGCCATCCAGAACAACATTCCCTACGGCAGCGTTAGAAATTCGGCGGGAGTGTTCATCAAAGCGTCTCTGGAAAGCGTGACCGCCGCGGCGGCCTCGGCTCCCAAGATGCCGGCGGATTTTCGCGTCTCCATTACCAATTCCCCGGGAAAAGACGCTTATCCGATCTCCAGCTTCACCTGGCTGTTGATTCCTGCACAATCCAAAAATCCGGCGAACGGCAAGATTTTGGTCGATTTTCTGAACTGGATGGTGAGTGACGGCCAACAGATGACCTCGGCGCTCGCGTATGCGCCGCTTCCCGAGAACGTTGCGGCGAAAGAGAAGGAAGCAATCAAGCAAGTGAAGTAGCAACCCGCGGTACGGGGCACCAGTTCCACTTTGATTGGCGAAAAAAAGGAGAGAAGCATGATGAGGTCTGCGATGAGGTTCTGCGCAATTTTATTGCTGGTCACAGCAGCGGTTGCTCAAACCAGCACCGCCAAAAAACCACCCAAGAAGAAGGCAGCCCCGGTCACCGCGGCCGACGTTCAGGCGCTCAAGGACGCCGTTGCGTCGCAGCAGGCTGCCTTGGCGCAGCAGCAGCAGGAGATTCAACAGCTGAAAGATCAGTTGAGCCATAAGGATCAGGCGGTGCAGCAAGCCCAATCCGCCGCCAGCGATGCTGCCAGCAAAGCCGACGCCGCGCAGGCCGCCGCCACCCAACAGCAACAGTCGGTTACTGAACTGAAAAGCGACGTGACCGATCTGAAATCCAACGCCGCGAATACCGCGACCACTCTGCAGGAAACGCAGAAGGTGGTTCGCGAAGCTACGGAGAGTCCCTTAGCCCTCCATTACAAGGGAATCACCATCACTCCGGGAGGTTTCCTGGCGGCAGAAACTGCGCGGCGCTCGCGTGCCTTGGGCGCCGGCCTCAACACACCGTTCAACAGTGTGCCGATGCCCGGTTCCTCGCAGGCGAACGTCTCCGAGTTCTTCGGATCCGGACGTCAGTCTCGTATTTCGATGCTGGCAGAAGGCCGCTTGAAATCGGCGAAACTCACCGGCTACGTCGAAGCCGACTTCCTGTCGGCCGGCGTGACCTCGAACAACAACGAAAGCAATAGCTACACTCTTCGTCAACGCCAAGCCTGGGGACAGGCAGCTTTGAATAGCGGCTGGACCTTCACCGGCGGCCAGCAGTGGAGCCTGATAACAGAAACGAAAGTCGGCATGGACAACCGCACCGAAGCCCTTCCCATGACCATCGATCCGCAGTACGAAGTCGGCTTCAGCTGGGCTCGTCAATACGGCTTCCGCGTGACCAAGAACTTCGGAAACAAGGTATGGCTCGGCGTGGCCGTCGAAAATGCCCAGGCAACCTTGACCAGCCACGGCAATGCCTCCAATTTCCTGGTCGGAACGGCCGGCGTGACCGGCGGTCTCTACAACAACCAGGCCAATTATTCCTTCAACCCATCGCCCGACATCATCGGCAAGCTGGTCTTTGAGCCCGGCTTCGGACATTACGAGATCGTCGGAGTTTACAGCCACTTCCGGGATCGCGTTTTCCCCTGCGAAGACGTCAGCTCAACTACGCTTTGCATCAGCACGACAACGCCGGGTCCCAATGCTCTCGGCGCCTACAACAGCACGAAGGATGGCGGTGGCATCGGCGCCAATGTCCGCTGGTCGTTTTACCACAAGCACATTGACTTCGGGCTTCACGGACTCGGCGGCAGCGGAATCGGCCGCTACGGTTCCACCGGCTTGCCCGACACGGCTGTCCACGCGGATGGAACTCTCTACCTGGTGAAGGATCTTCAGGGCAATACCACGCTGGAGTTCCACTATCCGAAATTCGACATCTACTTCAATACCGGTGCCGAATATGCGGGCCGCGCCGCCAGCTTCGATCCCAACTTGGGTACGAGTGGTACGGTGGTTGGCTACGGAGCGCCCACGTTCAACAACACCGGTTGCGCAACCGAGACCGGACCGGGTTCGGGGGGATTCGCGCCCGGCAGTCTCGGCAAATGCACTGCCGATACGCGGGTCATGATCGAAGGCACAGCTGGCTTCTGGCACCGCATCTACAGTGGTCCCAAAGGCCGCATACAATGGGGACTGCAGTATTCCTATCTCGATCGCCAGACGTGGTCGGGAGACGGTGCAGAGCCCAAGGGCATCGACAACATGATCTTCAGTTCGTTCCGCTATTACCTGCCGTAACGCGGACGAGACGAACACCAGTCGAACAACTCCAGCGGCACTTGGATGCATCCGGGTGCCGCGTTTTTTGTGGATCAGCGCAGTGCTCTGAAGTCATGGCCCGGACGATCCTCAGCCGGATGCTTTATACTGAGGTTCCTGACTGTCTGGCGGCAACGTTTTAGGACTCGCTGGGCAGCTGCGATTCAAGCAAATCGTTTCAGCAAGCGCGTCCATGGCCCGCATTTCACTGGATAACCCTCAGTACTTTCTCAACCGCGACACTTCCTGGCTCGCGTTCAATCGCCGTGTCCTCGAAGAGGCCGAGGACGAGGGAAATCCTCTGCTCGAGCGCCTGAAATTCCTCTCCATCTCGGCGAGCAATCTCGACGAATTCTTCGAAGTGCGCGTGGCCGCCATGATGCAGCAGATCGAAGACGGCTACAACGAAGCTGGTCCCGACGGCCTGACTCTGGCCGCCAAGCGCGACACGCTCAACAAGCTGACTCACGAGTTCGTCGACGACCAGTACGACTGCTGGAATGCCCGCCTGCGTCCCGCACTCTGTGCGCACGGAATCCGAGTGCTGGGCCTGCACGAACTCAATTCCGAGGCGCTGCGTTTTGTTGAGGGATACTGCGAGAAAGAACTCGACCCGTTGTTGACTCCGGTCACGGTCGATCCGGCGCATCCATTTCCCCGCGTCATCAACAAGGCGCTCTGTGTCGCCTTTTTGTTGCGCCGCCGCCGGCGCTCCGCCCTGACTTACACCGGAGTCGTCTCCGTTCCCCGCGCCTTGCCGCGTCTGATCCGGCTGCCCTCGCAAGACACAGTTGACTTCATCTTTCTCGCCGACCTGGTCGCGCATCATGCGGTCCGCATGTATCACGGCTACGACATCGTTTCTTCGGCGCCTTTTCGGGTCACGCGCAACAGCAATCTCTATCTAGCCGAGGAAGAAGCCCGCAGCCTGCTGGAATCGGTCCGCACCGAACTGCACAACCGCCGCAAAGGCGACGCCGTGCGCATGGAGATCGAGGCCGACGCCGATCCGGAAATCATCGACCGCCTGCGCACCGTATTTGAGCTCGACCCCTGGCAGGTGTTTCCGGTCAACGGTCCCGTCAACCTTCTGCGCCTGTTCAATGTCTACGAGCAGGTGAACCGCCCTGACCTGAAATACCGGACGTTTTCCCCGCGCGAATTGCGCCTGACCGCAAAATCGAAAGATCTGTTCGAAGAGTTGCGCGGACATGACATCCTGCTGCATCACCCGTTCGATTCGTACGACGCGGTCGTGTCGTTCATTGAGGCCGCGGCTGCAGACGAGCATGTGCTTTCCATCAAGCAGACGCTGTACCGCACCAGCGAGCATTCCCTGATCGTTCCTTCGCTGATCGACGCCGCCTCGCGCAAGGAAGTCACCGCGGTTGTGGAATTGAAAGCCCGTTTCGATGAAGCGTCGAACATCCGCTGGGCGCGCGATCTGGAGGACGCCGGAGTGCAGGTGTTTCACGGCCTGGTGGGATTGAAGACCCATTGCAAGCTGTCGCTGCTGGTGCGCCGCGATCCGGACGGAGTGACCCGCAGCTACGCGCACATTGGAACTGGCAATTACAACGCCACTACAGCGCGAATCTACACTGATCTGAGCCTGCTCACTGCGGATCCGGAGATCACGCGAGCGGTGCACGACGTCTTCAGCTTCCTGACGGCCTATGCCGAGAATCCCAGCTACGAGCCGCTTCTGGTCGCGCCTCTCGACTTGGCCGAGAAGTGCATCGCGTTGATCGACCGCGAGGCCGAGCACGCCCGCCAGGAAAAGCCGGCCCGCATCATCGCCAAGATGAATGCGCTGCTCGACAAGAATATTGTGCAGGCTCTGTATCGCGCCTCGCAGGCGGGAGTGGAAATCGATCTGATCGTGCGCGGGATTTGCGCCTTGCGCCCCGGCGTTCGTGGGGTCAGCGACCACATCCGGGTGCGCAGCATCGTGGGACGCTTCCTGGAGCATAGCCGCATTTACTATTTCGCGAATGGCGGCGAAGAGGAAATCTATATCGGCAGCGCCGACTGGATGCCCCGCAATCTTTACGAGCGCGTGGAAGTATTGGTGCCGCTGCGCGACGAAATGCTGCGCCAGCGCGTGCGCCACGAAATTCTTGACGCTTATCTAGTGGACAATCGCAAGTCCCGCGTGCTGCTGCGTGACGCCACTTACATCCGCGCCTGGCAGCCTCTGCACGGCAAACGCAACCGCCGTCCGCCCACGGGCGCCGCTGCATTCAGCTCGCAGGATTTCCTGATGAGTGTGGCGGAAGGGAAGGCCCCGGTTTTGCTCCCCGCGTCGGCTTCGCCCCGTAGGCGTAAAGTAGTGATGGAAAGGGAACGATAAGCGGCAATGATCCTCTACTTCTTGCGCCACGCCAGCGCCGGCGAGCATCTCGTCAATCAAAAAAAAGACGAAAAACGCGCTCTCGACAAAGAGGGCATCGAGCAGTGCGGTTACATCGGACGAGCTCTCACGGCTTTAAACGTTCAGGTCGACACTATCGTCTCCAGCCCTCTGAAGCGCTGCACGCAAACCGCTTCGTTGGTGGGAAACGAACTCGGCTACGAAGGCAAGTTGCAGGTGGACGCCGCTCTGCGCCCCGCTGCCGGTCTCACCGACTTCCGCAAGCTTCTGGAAAAATATTCCCGCCAGGAAGCCATCATGGTGGTTGGGCATAATCCCAACCTGAGCCAATTCCTCGGATCGATCATCTGCGACTCCGGCTGCGAAGCTTCCCTGGAATTGAAGAAAGGTGCGGTCGCGAAGGTGGAGATGCGGCGAACCTCGGGCACACTGCAATGGTGCGTGACGCCGAAAGTGTTGCGCACGCTCTACGACACGGCTGTTGAGAGCTCCCGTCCGAACACTTCCCGGAAATAGTCGCGCTCTTTTTCGATCGCCCACAGTTCCAGATCCACTCCCATGCGCCGCCGCGGCAGTAGAGTTACTTTGACCTCGGCAGAGCGCACGCCGATCCGCACTTTTTCCACCGCGCGGCTTCGGCCCAGGTTCAGAGCCCGCGCCAGCCGGAGCAGCACAATGGATTTCTGCACATTGGCGCGATCGACGCCGTCGACCAGCTTCATGGGGCCATCTTCCATCGTCGGACGCGTCTTTCCCAGGTAACGCGCAATCGCCGCGATGTTCCGGCGTTGCTGCGGGGTGTAGCCGAGAATTTCGGAGTTCGAAATGATGTAGTGCGTATGCCGGTGCCGCCCGTTCCGATTCACGTAATCTCCCACTTCATACAGCATCGCGGCCGCCGAAAGCCATTCGCGATATTCCGGCGGCAAACGGTGCACCGATCGCAGCGCCGAGAAAAGCAGCAGCGCGGCATCGCGCACATCGAGAGCGTGCTTGCGGTCGACGTGGTAATGGGCGACCGCATGGATGATCGATTCCCATCGTTCTGATTCGATTTGCCGCCCCGACCGCGTGCTGCGGTCGTAGTCGGCGGCCATCTGCGCCAGGATCCCGTCGCGCAACCCCAGCGGCGAATAGCGAAAGCCTTTTAAACGCAAACGGTCTACTAGTTCGTGGTAGACCGTGGCTCCGGCTACGATGATTTCCGCGCGCCGCGGCCCGATGCCTTCGATCTTTCTCCGTTCCGCGACCGGAAGTCGCGCCAGCCGCTTGGCGATTCGCGTCATTTCTGCGCGCGACACCACGTTCCGCTGGCGTCGTTCGCCGCGCCGTAAATGGCTGGCGACCGCCGCCAATGCCGCCGCCGTGCCCGAGGTTGCGATGACATTCCTGACTCGAGCGGCCGCGATCCGGTCTACAATGCGGTTCACTTCGCGCGCTACGAATCCGCGCAGGCGCTTCAGTTCTCCCTTGCGCACGGGATCGTGACTCAGAAACTCATTGGTCAGCCGCACCGCGCCCAGCGGAAGACTTGCGGCGTCGCGGATGTGTCCGCCGTGGGTCACCGTCAATTCACAACTGCCGCCGCCGAGATCCATCAGCAAGGTGGGAGACCGGTCGACTCTCGATCCCGAGACCAGTCCCAGGTGAATCAGCCGCGCTTCTTCCACACCCGAGATGATTTCGACTCGCCATCCGGTCGCGGAGCGCACCCACTCCAGAAACGCCTGCGAATTATGCGCATCGCGCAGCGCGCTGGTAGCCACCACGCGCACGCTGTCGGTGACGATCTGTTGCGTCGTGCGGTGAAATCGGCGCAGCACTTTCACCGTCTCCGCCATCGATTCCGGGGCAAGAAATCCAGAGCTGAAAACGCCTTCCCCCAAGCGGGTGACTTCGCGGTCTTCGTGCAGCGGGTGAAGTCGCGCGGCCTGCAGGCGCGCAATCTTCAGCCGCACGGAATTGGAACCGATATCGACCGCGGCAAACGTGGGCATAGTACGAAGCCCCACAGTGTACCGCAGAAGGGAAAAGCGCCAGCGAAGTTTCGAGACGGTGACGCCGCAGTTTTACTGGTTGGACATTTTTTCGACGCTGCGATCAATGCGTCGCACTCGGCGTTGAAGGTTGCCGAGCAGCTAGGCTGCCGCTTCGTCAACAACCGGGAGCGGTTTCTTGCTCGACTTCGCACCCGAAGGCAGGGTTTGCACGGCGCCGCGGACGGTCTCCGGCGGGCTGACCGCCTTCACCGCCTGGCGAAACTTGCCCTGGGTAACGTTGTGCAGCAGTGCCACTAACGAAGACTGGTTGACTTCCCCCAGACGCTGCCTCGAGGTTTCCGTCAGCAGTTGCCAATCGTGCCAGTTGCCGAGCGCGTCCTGCATGCGCTTCAATTCGGCGATGAACTGCGTTGCTGCCGGGGATTTCTCTGCCAACTCCGCGGCATAGCGCGCCCGCTTCACCGCAATCCGGCAACGGTGCAGCTTGGCCGCGTCCATCGACGGGCCCGCAGCGATCCCCGAGGCCAGCATCTGCCGCGCGACCGCCAGGGGATCGCGCGCGCCCTCCGGTTCAAAAGTCTTATACGCCCGTTTGAGCCGCTTGCGGATTTCCCGGATATCGCTCTTATGCAGCAACTTCCGCAGCCCTACTTCACGTTTCAGGCGAAGTTCAATCAGGCTTTGCATCAAGCGCGTCTTGCGCCGCGGCTCCTGCGGAATTTTCAGGCTCCGCAGAGCTTCCAGTTGCACGTCGAAGTCGCGGACCTCCCCGGCCCGCCGCCGGATTGCGTGCAACATTCTCAGCAGCTTTTTCTGATTACGATCGCGGCGCGGCGAGAGATCTTCCAGCAAAGTTTCCAAACGGCGCGCAGAGGTACGAAAGCCGTGGACGGCTTTCGCGTGTTTCTCGGAAGAAAGTCGATCTAGCTCGCGTTCGGTTTTACGAAAAATGCGTTGTACGTTTTCGGACGAAATTGCCATGAATGAACTAAAACCCCTATCAAGATCAAAGAAGAATAAGCTTCAGGCCTGTGAACTCTCCAGACTCCCAAACTCGCTCAAATTTGGAAAACTCTGACCATGCGGGCCGACGCCGTACCCCAGGAAAAAGCTTGGTGTATTTTAACATCTTTGTAACAAGTCTCTGCTACGGTGAAAGGGATGGCCAACCACGCATTCCAACGGCCTGATATGCCTGGTCCGCAACCAGTTGCAGCCACGAAGGTTACATCAATGACGGTTCAGGCCGCTCCGCTCCAGAAGGCCTCCAGCGGCGAGCTTCCCGATCGTGTCTTCCGTTCCGCCATCACCGCTTGCGGGCTGTCCGTCCTCGTATTGTTGGTTCTGATCGTTTACGAGTTGATGGCGCGCTCCGGCCTCTCCTGGCATGCCTTTGGCTTCAAGTTCTTCGCCACCAGCGACTGGGATCCCGTCACCGAGCAGTTTGGCGCTCTGCCCTTCATTTACGGTACGCTGGTTTCGTCGCTGGTAGCCCTGATCATCGCGGTTCCGCTCTCGATCGGAGTGGCCGTCTTCACCACCGAGATGTGCCCGAAAGCCCTGCGCGGTCCGCTCTCATTCTTCGTAGAATTACTGGCCGCCATTCCCAGCGTCATCTACGGCCTCTGGGCGATCTTCGTGCTCGTGCCTCTGCTCAGCAACTACGTGGAGCCGTTTCTGGGGAAAACTCTGGGTTGGACGGGATTATTTGTCGGTCCCGCCTATGGCGTCGGTATGCTCGCCGCCGGCATCATCATGGCAATCATGATCGTGCCTATCATCTCCTCGATTACGCGCGAAGTGCTGATGGTCGTCCCTCAGAATCAGCGGGAAGGCGTCCTCGCCCTGGGCGCCACGCGCTGGGAGATGATTCGTGTCGGCGTGCTGCGCAATGCCCGCGCCGGCATTGCCGGCGGCATTATCCTCGGCCTGGGACGCGCCCTCGGAGAGACGATGGCTGTCACCATGGTGATCGGCAATCGTCCTGAGATCGCGAAGTCTTTGTTTGCGCCCGGATATACAATGGCTAGCGTCCTGGCCAACGAATTCAGCGAAGCTACTGGGGACACGTATCTGTCGGCTCTGATCGAGATTGGGCTCGCGCTGTTCCTGGTGACCATTATCGTAAACGCGCTGGCGCAACTGCTGGTGTGGAGCGTAACCCGCGGCCAGCCTGCGAGGGGACATGTCTGAGGCCATCGCTTCCGTTCAGGTCATGGAACCCATCAGTCTGCGCCGCCGGGTGACCAACCGCGTCATGACGGCGGCCGCTGTTTCTACGGTGGTGATTGTCCTGGCTCCGCTCATCGCCATCTTTGGTTATCTCCTTTATCGGGGCATCGGCTCGATCAACTGGGCATTTCTCACGCAGCTTCCCAAGCCAGTGGGAGAAGTCGGCGGCGGCATGGCCAACGCCATTGTAGGGTCGGTCTTCATCCTCGCCATTGCCAGCATCATCGGTGTGCCCTTCGGCGTGGGAGCTGGCATCTATCTCGCGGAATTCGGCCGCAATCGCTTCGGCAGCGCGATTCGCTTCACCGCGGATGTATTAAATGGCGTACCCTCGATCGTGGTCGGCATTGTCGCCTACTCCATCGTCGTGCTCTATCAGAGGCATTTTTCGGCCCTGGCCGGCGGCGTCGCTCTCGCCATCATGATGGTGCCGACCATCTGCCGGACCACCGAAGAAATGCTCTTGCTGGTTCCGCAAGCTCTGCGCGAAGCCGCTTTCGGTCTGGGTATTCCGGCATGGCGCACCACGCTTTCCATTGTCTTACGCACGGCAGCGTCGGGCGTCATCACCGGAATCATGCTGGCCTTCGCCCGCGTGGCCGGCGAGACCGCGCCGCTGCTGTTTACCGCTTTCGGCAATCAATTCTGGAACCTTCGCTATAGCGAGCCGACGGCAGCTCTGCCTCTGCAGATTTTCGTGTACGCAATTTCTCCCTATGACGAGTGGCACCGGCAGGCGTGGGCCGGGGCTCTGGTATTGATCATTCTTATCGTCACCGCGGTCGCGGCTGTGCGGTACGTGGTCCGCCGCGGCACGTTCGGAGCGGCATAATTTATGGGAGTCGGAATCCAGGTCGAAAAGCTGAATGCCTGGTACGGCAAAGGCCAGGCTTTATACGATATCAACCTCAAAGTGGCGGCCAATCATGCCACGGCGCTCATCGGACCTTCCGGATGTGGCAAATCCACGTTCATTCGCTGCATCAATCGCATGCACGAAACCATTCCGGAAGCCCGCGTGGAAGGACGCGTCCGCATCGGCGAAATCGACGCCTACAACGGAACTTCCGCCACCCAGTTGCGCCGCCGCGTCGGCATGGTCTTCCAAAAGCCGAATCCGTTTCCCACCATGTCGATTTACGACAATGTCGCCTCCGGCCTGAAGCTCAATGGATTCCGGGACCGCCGCAAGCTCGACGAAATCGTCCAGCGTTCCCTCGAAGTCTCCGCTCTGTGGGATGAGGCCAAAGATCATCTGCACAAAAAATCCGGAGCCAGCCTTTCCGGCGGGCAGCAGCAGCGGCTGTGCATTGCCCGGGCCCTCGCCGTCGAACCGGAAGTCCTGCTGATGGACGAGCCTTGCTCCGCTCTCGATCCCATCTCCACCGGAAAAATCGAAGAGTTGATTTTTCAGTTGAAAGAGCGGTATACCATCGTAATTGTGACCCATAACATGCAGCAGGCGGCGCGCGTCGCCGAGTTCACTGGATTTTTCCTGCTGGGCAAGTTGATCGAGTTCGACAAGACGGAAAAGATCTTCACCAAACCGTCGGACAAGAAGACGGAAGACTACATCACCGGCAGGTTTGGATAGGATCAGGAAGGGTTTCGAGAATGCGCACGCGCTTTCAGCAAGGGCTTGACGATCTGCGGCAACGGTTGCTTCGCATGGGCGGACTGGCGGAGCAGGCGGTGGATCGCGCCCGCCAGGCTTACGTTGAGCGCGACCTGACGCGCTGCCAGATGGTGCTCGAAAGCGAAAGCCTCATCAACACCGCCGAGCGCGAGATCGATGAAGCCGCCTTCGACCTGCTCGCTATGCAGCAGCCCATGGCGGTTGACCTTCGCTTCATCCTCGCGGTTACCAAAATTAATTCTGACCTGGAGCGCGTCGGCGATCAGGCGGTCAACATTGCCGAGCGCGTGATGGACATGGTCGAGCTGCCCACGGCGGATCTGCCGGTGGATATTGCCCGCATGGGCACTGCCGTCAGCGCCATGGTGCGCCGCGCCCTGGAATCCTTTATCGAAGGTAAGGTCGAACTCGCGCAGGCCGTCCTCGAAATGGATAACGTCATCGATCGCATGCGCGACGATGCCTTCATCCAACTGGTCAAGACGATGAACGACCGTCCGGAAATTGTGCGCCAAGCACTGGATGCGCTGCTGGTCGCTCGCAATCTGGAACGCGTCGCCGACCACGCCACCAACATCGCCGAAGACGTCATCTTCTGGGTGCAAGGCTCCGACGTTCGCCATAACGTCCACCCCGAAGAAGCAGGCCAGGAATCAGACCGCCCCAGTACGCGAGCCTCGGGCATCTAGCGGGAGCTAATCGCGTCTCGCTCGTCTCTGAACGTTTGAAGCATTTCTCGTCTCAGCCGCGAAGCGGCGGGATGTGAAAGCCCGGCACGGAAGTGCCGGGTAGGCGCGAGAAGATTCAGCGAGTCCCGTAGGGACGCCACAGCTTTTCGGAGCCCTGATTCATTTTTGACCGTTCACGCCGGATTGCTTTAGGCTCATCACCTCTTTCGTTTCTAACTCCAATCTTCGTGGAGGCGTCGTGATCCGTTCCTTCTGCCATCTTTCACTTTACGTCCTGCTGACCGCCGCTGCCGTTCTCGCCCAATCGCCCTCACCCGATCATTCCATCAACCTGCCCACGAGCAAGATGCTTACCATCCCCAGCCCCGGCCGCATCGGCAGCACCAACAGCTTTCCCGCAACTATGGTGATCAGCCCTGATGGCCGCTACGCCGCGCTCTTGAATGACGGATACGGAACGCAGGAGACTCTCGCCCATCAATCCATTGCGGTGCTCGATTTAAAGACGAATCAGATCGCGGACTATCCCGACGCGCGCCTCAGCGACGAAGCCCACCAGAGCTACTTCCTCGGACTGGCTTTTAGTTCCGACGGCAATCATCTCTATGCGTCGGTCGGCTCGCTGTCCGATCCCACCGGAACAAAATTGGGCGACACGGGAAATGGCATCGCGGTTTACAGCTTCACCAACGGGAAGGTCGCGCCCCAGAGATTCATCCCCATTCCTCTTCAGCCGTTGTCGACTGGAAAGAAATTGGCCATCGGCATGAAAGCACCGCCGCACATGGCAATCCCGTATCCCGCCGGTCTTACGGTGATTTCTGATGGAGGCCACGACAAACTCCTGATCGCCAACAATCTCTCCGACAACGTCGTCCTGCTCGATCCCGGCACGGGAAAAACCCTGCAGACCTTCGATCTCAGCAGCAGCGATCTGGTGCCGTCGTCGTATCCCTACACCTGCGTTGCAACGCACGACGGCCGGCGAGCCTGGTGCAGTCTGTGGAACGATTCGCAAATAGCCGAACTCGATCTGACCAGCGGAAAGGTCGTCCGCCAGATCAAGCTCAAGCAGCCGAAAGACTCCCTCGCCCCGGGCTCCCATCCCACTGCGCTGCTCCTTAGCCCTAATGAAAAGACACTCTATGCAGCTTTATCAAATGTCGACGAGGTTGCCGCAGTCGCAACTGAAACAGGGCTGCCCTTCGCCTTTCTGCCCACGTTCAAGGCCGAGTCGAAAGTCTGGGGGACCTATCCGATTGCCCTCGAACAGTCCAGCGATGGAAAACACTTATTTGTCGCAGATGCTTCGCTTGACGCGGTGGCTGTAATCGAAGTGTCCCAGGTATCCACCGGTCCCATATATGCCGATATGTCATTTGTATCACCGCAACTAATCCCCACCGACTGGTATCCCTCGGCTCTCGCAGTTCATGGCAATGATCTCTTGATCGCCACCGCCAGGGGCGAAGGCACGCGCCCGAATAAAGACATGGGCAAGACGGTCTACGAGACCAAGCACAAAGAGCATCCTTACATTCCCACGCTGCTCAGGGGATCGATCGCGCGCCTGAACATTCCCTCCACGCTCGCTCAACTTCCGCAGCTTACCGAGACGGTCGAACGTGACAACCTCATCCACGCCGATCCCGGAACCATCGCCTTCGCCGCCGGCCAGAATCCCATCAAGCACGTCATCTACGTCATCAAGGAAAACCGCACCTACGATCAGATTCTCGGCGACCTCAAGGTCGGCAATGGCGATCCTTCGCTCACCATGTACGGCGAAGACATCACGCCCAACGAACACAAGCTCGCATTGCAATTCGGCGTGCTCGACAATTTTTATGACAGCGGAGAAGTCTCCGGCGACGGACATCTCTGGTCCACCGCGGCGATTACGAGTGACTACAACGAAAAAGTCTGGCCCATCAACTATCGCGGCAAGGAGCGCACCTACGATTTTCAGGGACAGGTGGCCGACGAATATCCGCTCGACCACAACATGCCGGACATCGACGATCCCTCTACTGGATTTCTTTGGGACAATCTCGCGCGCAATCACGTGAGTTTTCGTGATTACGGAGAATTCGTAAACGCCGAGTGGTGCAACGAGAAGCTAAAAGCGGTGAGCCCCAAGCAGGGAACTCCTTCGGGACAGGAAGCAAAATGTCCGCGGACCAGTGTTGCGCAGGGCGGCACGCTCCCGCCCAATGTGGGCGATCCGCATGGTGGCCGGAGCCCGTGGCCGTGGGCCGTACCGTTGTTCAGCGGCGTAAAGCCGACGAAGGCCGAATTGCGCAATCACTACGATCCGCTCTTCCCCGACTTTAATACCGACTATCCCGACCAGCTGCGTGCCGACGAATTCCTGAACGAATTTGGCGCGTTCGTTCGCGCCCGGCAGGAAAATGAAGGCCCGCAGTTCGAACTGCCCTCGTTTGTTCTGCTGTACTTGCCCGACGACCACACCGGCGGCACGCGCCCTAATCTCGCCCGTCCCGCAGCCAATGTCGCGGACAACGACCTCGCCCTCGGGCGCGTCGTCGATGCCGTCTCGCACAGTCCTTACTGGGATGACACTGCAATTTTCATTCTGGAGGACGATGCCCAGGACGGCGCCGACCACGTTGACGCCCACCGCTCCATCGCATTTGTTGTCAGCAAATATTCTCCGGGATCGGCCGCTCAGACCAACATCGAGCATCGCTTCTACACCACCGTAAACCTGATTCATACGATGGAAATGCTCCTCGGCCTCCCGCCGATGAATCAGAATGACGCCTACGCCCCGGTGATGTCGGGACTGTTCAAGGGGCCCGGCGATCAACTGCCATATAAGGCGGACTACCGCAACCAGAAGAACGGCCTGATCTACGAGACCAACCGGCACAACGCGCCCGGCGCCGAGATTTCCTCGCGGATGGATTTCTCCCGTCCCGATGCCGCGGGGGCCACTCGTTTGAATCGGGTGCTGTGGAAAGATCAGAAGGGATCGCTGCCGATGCCCGAGCCACGGCACACCCTATTTCCAGCAGGTGGGGACGATTGAAACTCTACTAAATTAGGCGCGAACCAAGCCCCACTGTATTCTATCTATGCATTGCATGCTATTCTACTATATGCTATGCTATTCTCTAAAAGCATCGTGATGATGCCGTGGAGGCGCCTATGAGTCATGCTGATAGGATCCGGATTCATGGCAGGGAGCGGTACGTATTGCCCGCACGGGAGCGGAGACAAAGCCGCTTTTCTATCCGAACTGGGGACGTAGTCCAAGCTCTGCAGCTGAATGGTAGAGCTCCTGCCGTTTGCAGCGCGCTGAAGACTCATCAATTCCTGAAGGATAACGGTCTCCGGCTGATTGAAACCACGGGTCCAAAATCCGGCCAGAGCACGACCGTGACCTTCACCTACGAGTTCATTGACGATAAATCATTGGCGCCGCACGAAGGAGATCCTTGGCCCGGATTGCGCGGTGCACTGAAAGATCTCTTTGCCGAATTGGGCGGAGGCGACGCCTACCTCCGTGCGGAGCGAAGCAGCTTTCACGCACCTGAGGATCGGAAGTGAGCAGAATTTACTGGGACACGATGCTGTTTATCTACTGGCTGGAAGACCATCCGCACTATGCCAAGCGAGTAGAGGCAATCTATTCGCGAATGAAGGAGCGGCACGATCAATTGCTCACGGGCGCGTTTACTTTTGGAGAGCTGCTCGCCGGGTTGCACCGCAAAGGTCTATCGGACCGGGCGGACGAGGCGCGCCGCCAACTGCAGAAAGTCGTCGCCGAGGTGATACCGTTTACGATCGAGACTGCCGATCACTACACTCGAATCAGAGGAGCATTGGGCCTTCCTCCCGCGGATTCCATTCACCTGGCATCTGCCGCCCAGGCTCGCACCGACCTGTTCCTAACCAACGACAGACGACTCGTCGGGAAGTTTGTGCCCGGGATTCATTTCATCGGATCGCTGGAAGACAACGTTCTCTGACAGCCACTACAGCTCGCCCTAATTCAGCCGAACGGTTTCCTTCAGCGGCAGGCTCTGCGACGAGCCTCCGACCATGAATCCGTATTCTCCCGGAATCAGCTGCCAGCCGTTCCGCTGCACGTTGAAAATCGAGAGATATTTCGGATCAACTTCGACGGTGACTTCCTTGCTCTCGCCCGCCTTCAGCGGAACCTTGCTCCATCCCACCAGCCGCTTCGGAGGCTCCGCCGCCGCAGCCGGCAGGGAAGCGTAAACCTCCGCCACTTCGGCTCCAGCGCGATTGCCCGTGTTCGTCACGGTGAATACAACGCGCGGAGCCTTGCCCGGCGTCACGTGCAGATTCGAGTACGAATACGTCGTATATGAGAGCCCGAATCCAAACGGAAACAGGACCGGCTTGTTCTCCGCGTCATACCACTTGTAGCCCACCTTTACGCCTTCGTCGTAGGTGACCTGGAATGGAGGCAGACCGGGAGCGATCTGTTTCCAGGGCTCCGGCTGGTGTGGTTTTGGAATCGACTCTTTCGGCGGCTTCACGAGCGTGGGATGCGGCAGATCCGCTTCGCTGCGCGGGAACGTCACCGGAAGTTTTGCGCTGGGATTGACATCTCCGAAAAGCACACGAGCGACCGCATCGGATCCGCGGCTCCCCGCGTACCAAGCTTCCACAATCGCGCTAACTTGCCCAGCCCACGGCATGGTCACCGGACCGCCGCTTTCCACGACAACGACCGTATGAGGATTGGCGGCCGCCACCTTCGCGATCAGTGCGTCCTGATGCTCGGGAAGACTCAGGCTGGGCAGATCCATGTCTTCGCTTTCCCACTGATAGGCGAAGACGATCGCCACGTCGGCGTTCTTGGCCAGGTTTGCCGCCGCCTCCGGATCGGCTCCCGAGTCAAACTGCACATTTGCTCCCGCAGCCTTCGCCCGAATCGATTTCAGCGGCGAGGTCGGGAACCATATCGGTTCCAGCCATCGTGTCTGGCCTTTTCCCGGAGGCAGAATCGCGTTTCCTCCCGGCGGATCTACCTGCGCCGAGCCGCCTCCCGAGATCATTCCCACGTCTGCATGTGGCCCGATCACCGCGATGCTGTGAACCTTCGCAGCGTCGAGCGGCAATTGTGCGCCGTCATTCTTCAAAAGAACGATGCTTTGTTCCGAGATCTTTTGCGCCACTTCAAAGCCCTTCATCACATCGACCACGCTCTTTTGCGGAGGATCGTCGACGACGCCCGTGGCGAACATGGAGCGCAGAATGCGAAGCACATGGTCATCGAGTTGCGCCTTCGGTATCTTGCCCGACGCGACCGCCTTCTTGAAATCGTCACCATAGAAGATCCAGCCGGGCTCCTCATGATCCAGGCCGGCGGCAGATGCTTTCTCCGTGCTGTGGGTGGCTTGCCAATCCGACAAAACGAAGCCTTTGAAGTTCCAATCCTTCTTGAGCAGATCGTTGAGCAGGTATTTGTTTTCGCAGGCATAGTCGCCGTTCACGCGGTTATACGAACACATCACCGCCGCGACATTGCCCGCCGGAATTCCGATCTCAAACGCCAGCAGATCACTTTCCCGCGCCGAGCGCTCGTCGATATTCACGTTCACCGCATTCCGCCCGCTTTCCTGATCGTTCAAGGCGTAATGTTTGATGTCGCCAATGACATGCTGCGCCTGCAGGCCCTTCATCACCGAGCCCACCATCTTCCCGGCGAGAATGGGATCTTCGCCCAGATACTCAAACGTCCGTCCGTCTCGCGGTTCGCGGGTAAGATTGCAGCCTCCGCCCAGCGACATGTTGAAGCCTTGGGCGCGCAGTTCCCGACCGATCAGCGCTCCGTATTCGTAGGCCGCATCCAGATCCCAGCTCGCGGCACCCGCAATGTCTGAGGGCAGAGCCGTTGAGTAGCGCCCATTCTTGCCGCTGGCTCGCACTCCGTAGGCCGCGTCCGACATTTGAATCGCAGGAATGCCCAGTCTTGGAATGCCCACCACGGATCCCGCGCCGTCGTTGGAATGCACGGCGAGCGGACTCATCGGGCTCAAGTCGACCATCCCGGTGCCATGCAGCAGCGAGATTTTTTCATCGAGCGTCATCTCTTTCACGACCAGCGATGCGCGCTCGTCGGGCGAGAGATCAGTATTCATCCAGGGATGCGACTTGTCAGCCTGTGCAGCAGCAAGGGAAGGGAATGAGCTCAGGATGAGAAAGGTGAGAGAGCAAGTCAGAAGACACTTTACCGCTGCTTGCATACGCAGGCGCACGATGCTTCCTCCGTTTCACAGCAAAATCGATATTGTAGCAGGTGAAAGCCCGGCACGGTGTAATTCCAGATATACCTGTCACAGGGGCTCTGAGCGGCCTTGATGCAATCTCGTGCCCCACCCCGTTACACTTGATCCGTGAAGATTGCGCTCGGACAAGTCAATCCCACCGTCGGAGATTTCTCGGGCAACGCGTCCAAGATCATCGGCTTCTCGCACCGCGCTCAGCAGGCCGGCGCGGGGCTCATCCTGTTTCCCGAATTATCGATTTGCGGCTACCCGCCGCGCGATTTGGTGGAGCGTTCATCGTTCGTCGCTCGCAACCGCGAGTCTGCCGAGCACATCGCCGCGCAAACCCGGGGAATCGCGGTCATCTGCGGCCTGGTCACGCCGGCGCAATCCGACGCCGGCAAGTCGGTGATGAATTCCGCCGCGTTGCTCATGGATGGCAAAATCGTCTTCATTCAATCGAAGATGCTGCTGCCCACCTACAACGTCTTCGACGAGATGCGCAATTTCGCTCCTGCGAAGAGTCAGGAACTGTTCTCGTTCTGCGGCAACCGCATGGCGCTCACCATCTGCGAGGACGCCTGGAACGACAAGCAGTTCTGGCAAAAACGTCTTTACACTGTCGATCCCGTGGACGCTCTGATCAAGAACGGCGGAAATTTTGTCCTGAACATCTCCGCCTCGCCGTTCTGGATCGGCAAGCGCGAACTGCGCCGCGACATGCTGGCCAGCATCGCGCGCCAGCATAAAGTTCCCGTCGTCCTGGTCAACCAGGTCGGCGGCAATGACAGCCTGGTGTTCGACGGTTCCAGCATGGTGCTCGATCGTGAAGGCAAGGTCGTCGCCCAGGGCCGTTCGTTCGCCGAAGATCTGGTCTACTTCGACTCGCAAACGTTATCCGGCGACATGCACGAGCAGATCGCCGGGGACGAAGCCAGCGCCTACTCCGCGCTCGTGCTCGGCACGCGCGACTACATGCACAAATGCGGATTTCAGAAGGCCATCATCGGCCTGAGCGGCGGCATTGATTCCGCGCTGACTGCCGTCATCGCCGCCGACGCCGTAGGTCCGGAAAACGTGATCGGGGTCGGCATGCCGGGCCCCTATTCGTCGCCAGGATCGATCGACGATGCCCGCGCCCTGGCGAAGAATCTCGGCATCCGCTTCGAATTGCTTTCCATCAATCCCGCCTATGAGGCTTATCGACATACGCTGCAGACGGTCTTCGCCGGACAAAAAGAAGATGTGACGGAAGAAAACATCCAGTCCCGCTCGCGCGGCACGCTGCTGATGGCGCTCTCTAACAAATTTGGCGCAATCGTGCTCTCCACCGGCAACAAAAGCGAACTGGGCGTTGGCTATTGCACGCTCTATGGCGATATGGTCGGCGGCCTGGCCGTCATTTCCGACGTTCCGAAGACGCTGGTCTATCGCCTGAGTGAATACGTGAATTCGCAGCGCGCCGTCATTCCGCAAAACACGATCGAGAAGCCGCCCTCGGCGGAGCTGCGCCCGGATCAGAAAGACAGCGATTCGCTTCCGCCCTACGATGTGCTCGATGCCGTGCTCGAAGATTACGTCGAGGACTTACATTCCGCCGAGCAGATCGCGGCTGACCGCGGTTTCGACATCGCAGATGTCCGCCGCGTCATTCGCATGGTCGACCGCGCCGAATACAAACGGCAGCAGGCCGCCCCCGGTCTCAAGATTTCTCCCAAAGCCTTCGGTTACGGACGCCGTTTCCCGATTGCCGCCAGGAGCGAAGCCTGAATCCCGTAATCTGACGTATCCTATTACGACGCTATCGTGACCATCACTCTTCCAGTCCCAAGAACACGAAAGGAAGCCATGCGCAGTTTTCTAAACCTGATCTTTCTTCTTGCTCTGAGCTGCGTTGTTGCTGGAGCGCAAGCCGCTCCCAAACCTTCTCTCGTCGCCAAGCCGGCCGCGAACCCTGCCGATCATCTTCCGTCCGAGGCCACCGTCGACGCCTTCCTGCATCAAACGTTTGGCTACCAACCTGAGCTAACGTGGAAGATCGCCAGCATCAAGCCGTCCCCTATCGCCGGCTTGGCCGAGGTCACGGTCGTTCTCGCCAACCAGCAAGGCCAGCAGTTGACCCGCTTCTACGTCGCTCCGGATGGTGAGCACGCGCTGGTGGGTGACATCATTCCTTTTGGTGCCAGGCCATTTGATCCGGTGAAAAAGATATTGGAGAAGGGCATTACCGGACCTACTCGCGGACCCAAGGATGCTCCCGTGCTGATCGTGGAATTTGGCGATCTGCAGTGTCCCGCCTGCAAAGCGGCCCAGCCTACGATCGAGGCCCTGGTGGAAGCCGAGCCCAATGCCCGCTTCGTGTTTCAGAATTTTCCCCTGGAAATGCACAACTGGGCGGCCAAGGGCGCCGCATATTCCGACTGCGTCGGCCGCGCCTCCAATGACGCATTCTGGAGATTTATCGCCAAGAATTACGAAACCCAGACTGACATTACCGCCGAAAATGTGGACGAAAAGCTCACTGCTATCGCCGACGGAGTGGGATTGAAAGGCGCCGACATCGCAGCCTGCGCCGCCAAACCTGAGACCAAGGCTCACGTCGATGCTTCGATAGCCCTGGGCAAATCGGTTGACGTCACCGGCACTCCCACGCTGTTCATTAACGGCCGCAGAATCGGAACTGTCGACGCTCACATGCTGGACGTCTACAAGAGCTTGGTCGAATTCGCGGCGAAGTCACAATAGTGTGCTTTCGCCAGCGTTGCTCTAAAGCTGCATTGCTTAAAAGGAAGGGAGGAGATTTCGGAATCGCATCCGGCTATGCGGCTCAGCGTTCTGAGATCCAGATTTCCGGCGTCTTGCGGATGAAGTTGGAAAGCACGTGGGGAGTGATGGCGATCATCAATTCGTCATCCTCTTCTTCTTTCGTATTGGTGACCATCGCCGTATTCAACAACGGCACCAGCCCCAGGCCGGGGATTCCGGCCATCGAAAGGGTATCGCTGCGCGAGATTTGACCGGCGACGAACGCCGGCTCGCCGTCCTTCAAGTTGATGCTACCCTTAAATTCCCGGTTGGAGATCACCGGCACTCCATTGGCCGACTGTCCCGTGAGGGAGCGCACCTGCAGTTCAATATCGATGCTCACCGATCCATCGCCGTGAACCACCGGCTTCGCCTTCATATTCAATCCCAGATCCTCGTAGCTGACGGAGGGAAATGGCGCCGCGTAGCTCTGATTTCCCAGCACTTGTGCGATTTGCGGCGAATTGTAGATCGGCGCATAACTGGCGTTCAGAATCGGATAGCGCTCTCCCACGTGGAACGTCGCATCCACGCCTTGCCCGGTGCGAACCTGGAGATCCGACAAGCTCCGCACCCATGATTCATTGACCGAAAGTTCCGCCGTCAGCTGGTCCAGGCTCAATCCCATGAACGTGAGCCCGCCGCCGAACGTGGCCAGAGGCTGGCTGAAGATGGAATTCGACTGTCCGCTCAGCTGCGACAAGAGCCCCGATAGCGCCGAGCTTCCCGCCTGGTTGATGCCGCCAGAAGAAATGAGCTGGTTAATCAGTTGCTGAATATTCTGTCCACCCAAACCCGCCAAGCCCGCCAACGCTACCGCGGGAATGTTGTAGAGGTTGAACGTATCCGGAATGTGCAATCCGATGTTGCGCGTGAGCTGGTGGCTGATCTGATAGACGCGCACATCGAACATCACCTGCGGGCGCTCGTGGCTGAGCTGCTCCATCAGCTTGGCGCAGGCATCCACGGCGGCTTGCGGCCCGCGCACTTCCACCGTATCCGCGCTCTGTCCCGAGCTCACGAATTTCAGATCGAACATGTTCCGCATCGTGGTCACGAGGTCGGTGGATTCTTGAGGCGTCGAGTGTGCCGGCAGAACGAACGTTCGCAGAACCATCCGATCAAATTGTTTATGATTCTCCGGCTTGTCCTCGGCGATGAGGAACTGATGCGAGCCGAGTGGCGCCCACATGCTCTTGCTGACCTCGCAGGCTAGCCTTAGCGCGGTGAAGAAGTCGACGTTGTCCACATTGAACATCACCTGCCGCGCTTTTACCGAATCGTCAAATTGCACCTTCATGGCGTAAGCGGTCGCCAGTTGGCTGAACAGGTCCTTCGCATCGCCGATAAAGTGGAAAGTGGCGCGGCCGTCGCTAGGCTGCAGATGGATTTCGCCGGAATCGATCACTCGTGCCGGCAAGACCCTGACGGGCACCGGCGTGCTCTCGCGCGTGGCTTCTTCGAGGCGCTCCTTGGCGAATTCGTTGGACGGATCCAGTTCGAGCGCCGTGCGAAATTCCGCCGCCGCCTGCGCATGCGCGTTTTGGATCATCAGCAAATTGCCAGCCTGCACGTGCCCGAAGACCAATTTCGCCTTAAGCACCTCGCGCGCCGTCAGGTACTGGACGTTGCGCGGAGCCAGGCGCGAGGCGTCTTCAAATTCCGCCAGCGCCGCTTCCAGTTTTTCCTGATTGTGCAGCTTGACGCCGCGTTGGAATGCGGCCTTGGCCTGCTTCAAATCGCCCTTCGTGACAATGCAGTTCACGCCGCCCACCAGGCCGTTATTGCACGCGACTGGCGGAGCAGGGGATTGATCGTCCGCAGCGGCACCGGCCGATACACTGAGGCCAGCCGCCAATATTCCAATCGCAAAAATATAAGATCTAAGGCGCATTGCTCCCTGATTTTAGCTTGCTCTAGCTTTCCTCGAACCAGCCAATAGGACGTGGTACCTTCGGTCTCAACCTCGCCGAGCAGACCAACCTCGACCAAACAAATAAAGACCAAAATAAACTGGGCCAAAACAAAGGAACGTTCGAGGATCCGTTCTTTGCACGATTCCTCTGTCATCTTGAGCAAAGCAAAGGGCCTCTGTACTCGAATCTGCTATGCATGGGTCCTTCGCGTTGCTCAGGATGACAATGCAAATTTATGAATCGCCGGGACTATGAGATGTCTGGAAGAAAACCTACGACAGCATCAGCCGTTCGATTTTCTGCGCCCTGCCCGTATCCTCGTCGCAGTCGATGACCACGGCGCACAATCGCACGTCCCCGGTGGCCGGCTCAAAGCGCACGGGCATGCCATTCAGAAACTTCCCCACCACCAGCTCCTTCTTGACGCCAATCACGCCATCATACGGGCCGCTCATCCCGACGTCAGTGATGTAGGCGGTGCCCTTGGGCAGCACCCGCTCATCCGCCGTGGGCACATGGGTGTGCGTGCCGACCACCGCCGTGACGCGTCCGTCGAGATACCAGCCCAGCGAAATCTTTTCCGAAGTCGCCTCGGCGTGCACGTCTACGAGAATGACCTTGGCTTCGATCTTCTGCAGGAGCGCATCCGCGGTACGGAACGGATCGTCATTCGATGCCATGAACACGCGCCCCTGCAAGTTGATCACCGCATAAGGCACCTTGCCTTTGAACCCCTGGTACACGCCGGAGCCCGGCATATCCGCCGGATAATTCGCCGGACGCAGCACCCGGCGCGCCGGACCGTGCCCATTGCCCTCCACCATCTGGAAGTAGTCGACAATCTCGCGCTTGTCCCAGACATGGTTTCCGGTGGTGATCACGTCGATGTTCAGCTCAAACAGTTCTTCCGCCAGGGAAGGCGTAATCCCAAATCCCGCCGCGGAATTTTCCCCATTCGCGATGATCAGATCGATGCCGCGCTCGCGCACGATCCCCGGCAGCCGGTCTTTGACGATGGTCCGACCCGACCGTCCGAAAATGTCGCCGATGAAGAGAATGCGCATGCGATATCGACAAAAGTCGATGGTAACACGCGCCGGTCGTCGCGCTTCGGCACAGAATGGATCGTATCGTGAGTCGCTACCGCGGTATCTTGGGCAGATCCGCGCGCGCCAGCACTGCGCCCCACGCGTCGACGATGTAGACGTCGGTCCACTGGGCTCCGCCGCTCTCCGGGGATTCGGAGTCGTCGAGGGTAAAAGTGACACTCGCCTTGGGAGATGTACAGCCGGTGAGCTGGTGGCCTATGCCATCAGATTCCGGTATGTCCGGCAGGCGATCGAGTCCCCGCCGCTCCTGCCTCCCCGGATCTGACCGCAACACGACTTCCACAGCTCCCGCCAGGTTCTGGCAGCGCAATGGAACGCGAAGTTGCCATTGCCTCGCGCCGATTTTCTTGACGGTCGGCTGGTCGGCAAACACCACCACCGGAGGGTTGCCGCCCGGAGACGCGTACGATTCTGGCCAGCGGTGTTCGAACGCAATGCTGGCTTCCACGTAAGCGCGGCTTAACTCCCGGTCTCGTTCTTCCCAGCAGGGGTGCATCGCATAGATCGAAGCATTGTTCGGCCCGCTCCCGCGCGCGTGCAGCAGATGATGCAATGCCGGCACAAAGTCGGGATGGTACCCGGCCCGCGCCATTAGTATCAGCCCTTCCCGGTCCGCTTCCAGTTCCATCTGGCGGCAGAATCGTCGCAGATCGGCGGAGGCTTTTTCCGAGTCCGACCAGGAAGCCGACGGCAGGCTGGGATCGCCCAGCAGGATGGCGCCGCCTTTGCCGTTCTCCAGATATTTCTCGTAGAGATAGCGGCGCGCCCAGTCCCGGCGCACCACGTGCGCAATCTCATGCGACAGGATCGCCGCCCACAATCCCGCGCTCTGCCCCGCCAGATTGGCCAACCCAGTGGCGACGTAAATAGTTCCGTCCGGCGACGAGAAAGCATTGAGCTGAGCGTCGCGAACGATTCGCATCTGCCAATGGATCTTCAGGCTGGATTCCGGAGCGAGCTGCTCGACCAGGTGCTGTAGAACGAGACCTGCCGTAGAGTAGCGCTCGCCCGGGTCTGTGGTCTGCGCCATGAATTGCGGGCGCAGGCGTGCCGCCGTATCCATATCGAGCTTGAACTGGGAGGGGAATTCCGGTGCGTCAGGAATTTGCTGGCCCGCGGCCGACAGAGCCCACAACAAACAGCCAATCGAAAGATGCAAGCCGAACTGCTGGGCTCCGCGAATTTTCACGGCGTACCTCGCCGACAACGCTGCTAAGCCGGATTATGCTCCTTTTGCCCGGCGGCGAAACAAAAATGTTTTGCAGGCTATATTGCGCAGATTCCACTTCAGGAATGATGTTTGTCGAGTCGCCCTAAGGAGCCAGTTCCGCCGTGCGCAGAAAGTCGAAATTTCCCGCCGGATTCAGTTGGATGTTCCGCACCCGGCTGCTGTGCACCAGAACGTTGTCGAGATACCACAGATTGATGTATGGCACGTCATCGGCCAGAATGCGTTGCACCTCGGCATACAGCGGCTTCCGCAGTTTGGGATCGACCTCACGCCGGGCCTGGTCGATCAGAGCATCGACCTTCGGATTTGAATAGTAATCACGGTTCGCTCCGTTCGGCGGAAATTTCGAGGAGTGAAACGCATATTCGAAAATATCCGGATCTTCATTGCCGCCGATCCAGCGCAGCCCGTAGATCTGAAACGCTCCATGCTGCACGTCCGAGAAAAATGTCGCAAACTCAAAGCTCCGGATATCCAGCACGATCCCCACTTCGCGCAACTGCTGCTGCATCACCGCCACCATCAGGCGCGTATTCGGATCGGTGGAAGTCTTCATCGTGATATGAAAGCGCACGTCATCGACCGCCGGATATCCTGCAGCGTCCAGCAACTGTTTCGCTTTTTCCGGATCATGCTCGTAAGCGGGCACGTCGCCGTTGTAAGCCCAGCTCTGTGCCGGCAGAATGCTGCGCGCGGGCTCGGCCTCGCCCCGCCATAAATATTCGATCATCGGCCGCCGGTCCAGCGCATAAGCAATCGCCTGCCGCACGCGAACATTTTTCAGAATCGGATCGCGCAGATTGAATCCCAGATACGCCAGCCTGGTTCCTGGCGCCCGCTCGATCTTCAGCCGCGGATCGCGTGCCAGGGTCACCACCGTGTCGGGCGTCAGCGAATTGATCGCGATGTCCCCGCTCCCTTTGCGCAGCTCCAGCGCCTCGGTCGTTTCATCCGGCACAACCGCAAAACGCACGCGGGCCAGCCTGGCCTTCTCGCCCCAATAATCGGGGTTGCGCTCAAGGATCACTTCGCGGTCCGTTTCCGCGCTCACAAACTTGAACGGTCCTGACCCGACCGGATGCAGCGTCATCTCATCGCCACTGCCATACGGAACAATCCCCATTGCGCCATCCGAAAGGTTCCACAGCAGTGGGGCATCCGGTTCCTTCATGTGAAATACGACGGTGAACTGGTCGGGCGCGTCGATGTGATCCACGAACCTGTAATTCGCGGTCTTGGTGCTGCGAATCTTGCCCTCGAGCATCGAATCGAACGTCCACTTCACATCGCGGGAAGTGAGCAGCAGGCCGTCGTGAAAGCGCACGCCCCGATGCAGATGAAAGACGTAAGTCAGCGGATCGGGAATCTCCCAGCGCTCGGCCAGTCCGGGCGCCACATTCAGGTCATCGCCCCGCGAGAGCAGGTCGTCGAAGATCAGGCTGTCGATGCGCTCCGACTGCGCGTCGATGCCCACGCGCGGATCGAGATTCGTCGGACTAGATTCGATGATCATCACCAGCGTGTTGGGATCGGACTTGCTGGAACAAGAAAGAAGAGGCAAGGGCAGCGTGAAAAAGAGCAGCACGAAGAACAGCGAGGCGAAGCCTGACCAAGGGAGACATTGGACCCGAGATCCGTGCCAGGTTTTCCTTGGTGTACCTTCGTGTCCTTTGTGGTAAATGCCTTTGACATTGAAATACCGGCGAGGAAAGTCGGCCGAGCTACGCATAAGAAAGTTTCCCCAACACCGCGGCGCGTTGAGCGCCCGTAGCGGAAGGCACATTCGAAGGCCTACGGTTCCAAGTCTCATAAGCGAGCACCGCAAACGCGACCGCCTCTTTCGCTGTCGAAGGCAAGCCGAACTCATCGGAAAATCGCATCACGATGCCCATCGGCGCGAGCGACTCGGCAAGCATCGCCATAAGCGTCGCATTTTGCGCACCCCCGCCGGAAACAATCATTTCGCGAAAGGAATGCTTCGCTCCGGCTTTCGCAATTACGAAATGCCGAACCGCATCGCCAATTGACCGCGCGGTCAGGGCCGTAGCGGTGGCCACCACGTTTCGCTTGTGAGCGCGGCCACAGGTGCGTAAAAATTTCGCCACGAATTCGCGTCCGAATTCCTCGCGTCCCGCCGTCTTCGGAGGCTCCCTGCGAAAAAACGACCGCCGCATCATCACAGCCACGACCGGTTCGATCACCTCGCCCGAAGCAGCAATCCTTCCTCCGCGATCGAACGGCATCCCGAATAATTTCTCTATCACCGCATCGATCACCATATTTCCCGGCCCGGTGTCGAAGGCCACTACGCTGTTTGCCGCCGCTCCCGCCGGAATTGCGGTGAGATTTCCGATGCCGCCAATGTTCTGCACGATCCGTCCGCGCCGGGTATCGTGAAACCACAAATAATCGAGATAGGGAACCAGCGGCGCCCCCTTGCCGCCCGCCGCCAGATCCGCCGGGCGAAAGTCTGACACCACCGGCACGCCTACTCGCGCCGCGACGATCGCAGCTTCTCCCGTCTGCCACGTCGTCATGACTCTGCGCTCGAGATAAAGTGCGGGTTCGCCCTGATGATAAAGAGTCTGCCCGTGGCAGCCGACCAGATCCACCTTCACGCGAAAGCGGCGCTGGGTCGCCAACACCGCGTCCGCATACAATTCGCCCAGAAGAAAATTGAGCCGGGCCAAGTCCGCAACGCTCGCCCGCGTGGCATTCATAGCAGCCAGCACCGCAGCCCGAACGTTCTTTGGGTAAGGATATTCCGCATGCCCCAGGATTGTGTGGAGTGGGATGGTGTGGAGCGGTCGCCCTCGCCCGCTACTGCCGGCAGCCTGTCCAGGCTTCGCGCGGAAGCCCGAAGGTTTAGGAGCAATCCGCACCAGTGCGACGTTGATCCCATCGGCGGACGTCCCGCTCATCACCCCGGCCACGATCATCGTCTGGCTCATGCCGGCCGCCGCCCGCGCTCTGCGTGGTTCAGTGCCTCGATCCGCGCCTGCTCCCCAAACTCCCACAATCCCCGCGATAGCTTTTCTACCATTGCTGCGGACGGTGCCTTGCCCGGACGCAGTATTCTGCCCCACTTCTTCTTGAACGCCGCCACACGCCGTGCCGATTCCGCCACGCACCGCGCAAACTGTTTGTCGCGCTCCGCTGTTTTGACCAGCGCTTCATAAGCCTGCAGCACGTAGTCTTCCCGATGGCAGACCAGGCACAGATCGCCGCCGGCGCGCACAAACTCAACCGCGGCCTCCCCCACCGGCGCCGCCGAAAGCACACCACCCATTTCCAGATCATCCGACACAATCAGGTTCTTGTAGCCGATGCGTTTCCTTAAAATGTCGCTGATCCAGATCTTCGACAGTGATGCGGGAATTTTCGTCTTCGTCACCTGCGGATAGGCCGCATGCGAAACCATCACCATCGGCAGTTGCCGCCGTAGCGTGCGGTAGGGAACCAGGTCCTCAGCCCAAAGTTTCTTTAGCGATTTCTTAATCACCGGCAGCTCGTGATGGCTATCCAGTTTGCCCTCGCCGAGTCCGGGGAAATGTTTGCCACATCCCAGCACCTTGGCCGCTTCAAGTCCGGCGAGGAATTCGCGAGCATACGCAATCACTTGGAGTGGATTCGCCGAAACCGCCCGCGATCCCATCACGCTGCGCGACGCCTCAAATGCCAGATCGAGCGCCGGTGCGAAATCCACGTTAAATCCCAGCGCGCGGCAGTTCGCACCGATAATCGCGCCATGTTTGTGAAACAATTTGCGATCACCAGTAGAGAAGACTTCAGCCGCAGATGGCGCGGGCCCGAGCGCATCGCGGAACCGATCAACACTTCCGCCCTCCAGATCGACGCCAGTGAATAGCGGCGCCGAGACGCATTTCTGGCACTCGCGTAAAAGCCGCCAAGTCTGCTCGGCATTCTCTATATTGCGCGCAAAGAGAATGACGCCCGCCGGCTGCAAGCGTTGAAGCAGGGCGCGAAGGCGCGCCCTCATTTCGGTACCCTCGAAGCCGACGATCAGAAGCTGTCCAAGATCTTGCGTGCCGTGCTCCTCCGTGTCCTCTGTGGTCAGATTTCTTTTTTCAACTCCGCCAGCAGATTCAGCGCCTCCAGCGGAGTCAGCCGGTTCAAGTCCACGCTGCGCAGCTTGTCGAGTACCGGTTGCGACAGCGGAGTAAAAATCGTTAACTGCGCCGCCGGCGGAGTGGCTCCCGGCGACAGATGCGCCGTCGCCTGCTGCTCCGCGAACTCATGTTCGGCCAGCACCTCGCGCGCCCGTTCGACCACTTCATTCGGCAGCCCGGCCAGCTTGGCGACTTCAATCCCGTAGCTGCGGTCAGCCGCGCCCGGTTCGACCTTCCGCAAGAATACAATTCCTCCGCCCGTCTCCTTCACCGACACGTGATAGTTCTTCACGCCCGAAAGCTGCTCGGCCAACTCGGTCAACTCGAAATAATGTGTGGCAAACAAAGTTTTCGCCCGCACTCGCGCATGCAGATATTCGACGGCCGCCCACGCGATCGCCAGGCCATCATACGTGGACGTGCCGCGTCCCACTTCATCCAGCAGGATTAACGACCGCGCCGTCGCCGTATGTAGGATCGCCGCCGTCTCCGTCATCTCGACCATGAACGTCGACCGCCCGCGCGCCAGATTGTCGCTGGCCCCGATGCGCGTGAACACGCGATCCACGATACTCAACTTCACCGACCGCGCCGGCACGAATGATCCCATCTGCGCCAGGATCACGATCAGCGCAGTTTGCCGCAGATACGTCGACTTGCCTCCCATGTTCGGCCCGGTCAGCAGCAGAATGTTATGCGTCGTGCCGTTCAGGTACAAATCGTTGGGGACGAAGCGTTCGCTGCCTCCGGCCAACTCCTGCTGCTCAATCACCGCATGGCGGCCTTCGATAATTTCCAGTTCTCCCGCCTCGACAAACTGCGGGCGGCAATAATCCCGCAGCGCCGCAATGTGCGCCAGCGAAGCCAGCACATCCACCTCGGCGAGAGCCAGCGCAGTCTGCCGGATGCGCTTGGCTTCGCCGGCAATCGCGGTGCGCAACTCGGTAAACAGCCGCCGCTCGATCTCGACAATCTTTTCCTGCGCGTCGAGAATCTTTGTCTCGTACTCCTTCAACTCCGGAGTCGTGAAGCGCTCCGCCCCCACCAGCGTCTGCTTGCGCTCGTAGTCCTGCGGAGCCAGATGCAGGTTCGTTTTGGAGATCTCGATGTAGTAGCCGAAGATGGAATTGAACTTGACCTTCAGCGACGAAATCCCGGTCCGCTCGCGCTCCCGCTGCTCGATCTGCGCCAGCACGGCCTTGCTGTTGCGCGACAGCTCTCGCAGTTCGTCGAGAGCCCGGTCCACGCCCGCGGCGATCACGCCGCCGTCCGCGAGACTTAACGGCGGCTCCGGGACAATCGTTTTTTGGATCCGTTCCCGCAGGTCGCCCAATTCATCGAGCAGGCCATGCAATGCCTGCAACCGCGCCGCGCCGAGTCGGGCCACCGTGCCTTTCACCGCGGGAATCTTCGCCAGCGAACCGGCCAGGGCCAATACGTCCCGCGGATTCGCCGTTTCTAGCGTGACCCGGCTCAGCAGCCGCTCCAGGTCCAGCACTCCATCGAGCGCACGCCGCAACTCCTCGCGCGCCACCAGATCTTTCACGCCGGCCTCAACCGCGTCGAGTCTCCCACTAATTTCCGCCAGATCCAGCGACGGACGCAGCAGCCAGGCCCGCAGCAACCGCTTTCCCATGGGAGTCACCGCGGCATCGATCGAGCGGAACAAAGTCACTCCGGCATCGGTCGCCGCAAACAGAGGCTCAATCAATTCCAGATTGCGCACCGTCACCGCATCCAGCACCAGGCAGTTCTGCCGCTCGTACCAGCCGATGCGGTCCACGTGATCGAGCGATCCGCGCTGGGTCGACCGCACATAATAAAGGATCGCGCCTGCCGCCGATGCTGCCGCGGTCCTCCCCGCGAGCCCAAATCCCTCTAGCGACAACACGCCAAAGTGATTCTCCAGCAAGGGCAGAGCATGATCAGGCGAAAAAATCCAATCATCCAGCGGAGTCTCAGTAAAATTGCCGATCTGCGCGTTCACAGAAGAACCATGTAGGGACGGACGCATTCGTCTGTCCGGCCGAGCGAAGCTCGGCTGCTCTTTGCCCACTTGTTCGAACAACGGCGCCGCCGATCCATAAAGCAGTTCTTTCGGCCAGCAGCTGCTCCAACTCTTCCTGCACTCTCCGCAGCGCGCCCTCGCCAGCGAACTCCGTAGCCCGAAATTCCCCGGTGGATAAATCCAGCGCCGCAAATCCCACTCGCTCTCCCACCTGTGCGAGGGCCGCCAGAAAGTTATTTTCTTCCGATCCCAGCGACGAATCCGCCGCCGTCCCCGGCGTCACCACGCGCGTCACTTCCCGCCGCACCAACTTCTTCGCCAGCCGCGGATCTTCCATCTGCTCGCAGATCGCGACCTTGAATCCCTTGCGAATCAGCTTGCCAATGTATCCCTCGGCGGCGTGATAGGGCACGCCGCACATCGGCACAGCGATTCCTTTTTCCTTGTTACGCGAGGTCAGCGTGATCTGCAGCTCTTTCGCCGCCACCACGGCGTCGTTGAAGAATAGCTCGTAGAAGTCTCCCAGGCGGAAGAATAGAAGTGCGGTAGGATGTTCTTTCTTAACGGCGGCATACTGCCGCATCAGCGGAGTGGACGGCTCGGTCATCTAAGCGGGCTTCGGCGGATTATAACAAAGCATTGTCCATCTCTCCTGCGTCATTTCCCATGCCTCTGCGGAAAATTATGGCGATAAATCCGAGTTGACTCCGGCTCTCCCCGGGTGTTCTCCTTCTCTTCATTATGGAGCTGCGCAAGGATCCCATCACCCGCTCCTGGGTCATCACCGGAGACGATGCCGGGGAAGCCATACCGCGCGCCGAATCTACCTGCCTTTTCTGTTCGGACTCCGCGCTGCAGGTCATCGCCACGTCCCCCAACGCTCCAGGAACTCCGTGGTCCGCGCGCTCCGTGGTGCATCCCAAGCCGCTGTACCATATAGAAGGCGAGCCCGGCCGCCGCGGCGATGGCATCTACGACCGCATGCATTCGGTCGGCGCCCACGAAGTGCTGGTGGAGAATCCGCGCCACGACCGTCATCTCTGGAACGCCAGCGACGACGAGATTGCCCAATTCCTGCGCCTCGCCGCCGAGCGCATTCTCGATCTCAAACGCGATCCCCGCATCAAGTACGTCAGCCTTTTTAAGGATTACGGCAAGAACGCCGGCCAGGATTTCAGCCATCCCACGTCGCAGATCACCGCTACCATGTTCGTCCCACGCCGCGTGCTCTACGAACTGCGCGCCGGACGCGAATATTTCATTAGCAAGGAGCGCTGCGTATTTTGCGACATCATTCAGCAGGAAGAGCGCCAGGCCCAGCGCGTAATTGAGGCCCGCGGCGATTATCTGGCGCTTGGCCCTTATGCTCCCCGCGTGCCTTACGAAACCTGGATTCTCCCGCGCAACCACGATGCCTCATTCGAGCGCACGGGATTGAACAAGCCGGGCCTGCGGACCAATCTTGCCGCCTTGCTGCGCCGCACGCTGCAGCGCATTCGCACCGTCACCGAAGAATTCCATCTGGTGCTGCACACGTCTCCCAGCACGCTCCATCCGTCCAAAAACCTCGGCTACTGGCGCACCATCGACGAAGACTACCACTGGCACATTGAGATTCTTCCCGTCCTGGCTTCCAAGGCGCGCTCCTACACTTTTAAAGAGGTCTACTACTCGCCCGTGAGCTCCGAAACAGCAGTGAGGCAATTGCGGGAAGCCAAAATTGAAGGATGAGTGTCGGGAGCACCGGAGTGCAATAGACTCCCCAAATCACCTGGTATCCGTCCTGCTACAATCCCTCCTTTCAGGAGATCGCTCGAATGCGATGTTTCGTTTGTTGCGCCCTATTGCTTTCTACCTGTGTCGCCCAAACCGCCGCCCCCTCCGCCGCCCCCTCCGCCGCCAAACAGAAAATCCTCTGGCAGAAGCTCGAATCCAGCATCCAGCAGGTCGATCAGCACCTCGACGGCGTCATGGGAGTCGCCATCGAAGACCTCACCACCGGAGATCACTACTTCCTGCGCGAGGACGAAGTCTTCGCCCAGGCCAGCTCCATTAAAATTACCGTTCTCGCCAACCTCTATCTGCAGGCTCAGCAAGGCAAGCTCAAACTCACCGACCTGTACACCGTGCAGTCCTCCGACCTGGTGCCCGACAGCGACATCCTGAATGGACTGACTCCGGCCGTTACTCGCGTCACGCTGCGCGATCTTGCCACGATGATGGTCGCCGTCAGCGACAATGCTGCCACCAATGTGCTAATCGACCGCGTCGGCATGACCAACGTCAACGCCATGCTCGACTCGCTGGGCCTGACCCACACCCGCCTGCGCCGCAAGATGATGGACCTCGACGCCGCCAAGCAAGGCCGCGAGAACATCTCGACCCCGCGCGAAATGATGATGCTTCTCGACGCCATCTATCACGGCAAAGTTCTTAACAAAGAATCAACAGAAGATTTCTTCAAAGTCCTCAGCACTAACAAGGATTCCTTTATTCCCCGCGACCTGCCCGCCGGTCTGAAGATTGCTAACAAGCCGGGGGAATTGGAGGCTGTCCGCAACGACTCGGGCGTCGTCTTTGTCGAGGGCCGGCCCTACGTGATCTGCGTCATGACCGCATTCCTCAACAACGAACGCGAAGGAGAGGCTGCCATCAGCAAGGTCTCGCTCGAAGCCTGGCGCATGTTCGATCGCCTCAGCCGCGCCACAGAATATGGACGGGTAGTTTCACCAGGAAATGGCACACGCTGAAAGGGCAGAAGTGTGGAGCGGACACTCCTGTCCGCTGCTTTTGACTTTGCTTTTGGTGTTGACTTTGTTTTTTTTGGCTTTTTAGCCGGCGAGCATGTCCGCAGGGTTCAGACCTCAGACCTGCAACGAACACTCTTGTCATCCTGAGCCGCAGCTTTTAGCGGCGAAGGACCCATGCACTCCGCTTGAAGCTCCCAGAATATTTCGCCGTCAAGAACAGCCCCAGCCCCCCTAAGCCCCAGCCCCCCGCGAAACGGCCACATTCTGCCGCAAGAATGGCCCTATATCTTTTGCTTCCAGAGCCTGCGAGAAGTAGTATCCCTGGCCAAACTCGCATCCCAACTCGCGCAGACGTTCGAATTGCCGCACCGTTTCAATGCCTTCCGCGATCACGCGCAGATTCATCTTGTGCGCCAGGGTGATGATCATTTCCACCATATCGCTGGCCGATCGATCCGTCTGCATCTCGCGAACCAGCGACCGGTCAATCTTCAACGCATCTACCGGAAACTGCCGCAAGACGCGTAGCGATGCCGCCCCAATCCCGAAATTGTCGAGAATCACCCCGATCCCCATATGCTTCAGATGGGCCATCACCGTGACGCTGAGCTTCGGATCCGCAGCCGCCACGCTCTCCGTCATCTCCAGTTGCAAACACGCGGGATCGATGCCCGTCTCCCGCAGCGCATCCTGAATGTCGGAGGCCAGCCGCGCATCGGCGAATTGCCGCGCCGAAACGTTGACCGTGATGTGCAGCGGTTCCTGCGGGAAGGCGCTCTGCTCCCATTCCCGCAGTTGCCGGCACGCCTGCAGCATCAGCCAGTGCCCGATCGATACCAGAATTCCGGAGTCCTCCGCCGCTTCGATAAAGCGGTAAGGAGAAATCAGCCCCTGCGTGGGATGTTCCCAGCGCAGCAGCGCTTCGAATCCGCTGACCGCGCGCGTATCCAATCGCACCACCGGCTGGTAATGAATGCGGAACTGGCGGGCCGAAAGCGCCGCCCGCAGATCCGCCTCGAGCCGCAAGCGTCCTTCCGCCCGGGTGTGCATGGCCTCGTCGAATACTTCGCAGCGCGATCCGCCCAGCGCCTTGGCCCGCCGCATGGCCGCGTCCGCATCCTTCAACACATCTTCAGGCCGCTCATGCGCCAGCGTGCCCAAAGCGATTCCGATGCTCGCCGAGGCTCGCACTTCCCGCGAGTCGAGGAAGAACGGCTCCGCCACCGCCGCTTGAATGCGCTTCGCTATCCGCATCGCATCGCTCGGGTCGCTCACCGCGTCCAGAATCAGCGTGTACTCGTCGCCTCCCAGTCGCGACAGGGCGGCCTCGCCGACAACGCCGCTGCTCTCCCGCCGCGCGATGGTGTCGTCTTCCCGCAAACACGTGCTAATGGCGCGCCCGATTTCGAGCAGCACCCGGTCTCCCGCCGCTGTGCCCAAAGTTTCGTTGAATACTTTGAAGTGGTCGAGATTCACCAGCACCAGCGCGTACGAGTGTCCGGCATCCCGCCGCGCGCGCGAACGCATGCTGCAGGCGATCCAGAAACAGCCGCCGGTTGGGCAATCCGGTCAAGGTGTCGTGAAATAAATTGTGCTCGAGTTGTTCTTCCGCGCGCTTGCGCTCGGTGATGTCGCGATTCACAATCACCAGCTTCGCCACTATGCCCTTGGCATCGCGCACCGTACTGGCCACTGATTCCAGCACCCGCCAGCTCCCATCCTTGTGCTTGATGCGATACTCCAACCGCCGTCCCACGCCAGTCTCGCGGGCCTCCCGCGCCGCCTCCAGCACTTTGAAGCGATCCTCCGGATGAATCTGCTCAAACGCCGAAGTCTCGCCTAGCTCGGCTGCCGTGTACCCTAGAATTTTCCTGTAGGCCGGGCTGTTGTAAAGACGCCGCCCCTTCACGTCGACCAATGCGATCATGTCGGCAGCGTTTTCTGTGACGATCTGGAACAGCTCCTCGTTCTTCTTCGCCTCCCGACGGATGGAGTAAATGCGGAACTGCTGGTATAGAACCAGCACGGCCAGAACGCCAAGCGGAATCCAGAACCAATCCAGGGACATGCCGAGTCCTCCCTGCCGGATCTATCGGTCGAACCGGGCAAAAGATTTAGCCGGGTGCGCAGGCCGCCGACGACAAAACAAGTGCAATCGTTCCATAATGTGCGCATGACGGTTCGCCGCCTCAAGACCTACACCGGCGCCCAGGGATACGTTTACCAGTACTATTTCGTGGGCAAACGCGCAGCCCTGCCCGACGATCCCGAATCCCCCGCCACCGAGTTCATCTTCAACGTCACCTCCGACCGAAAGCGCACATATTCGGTCAGTGTATTTCTGCCGGAAGCGCCGCGTGCCGCCTGGGCCGCGGCCCATGGCCGTCCCTTGAACGATGCCGAGCAATATGCCGCCGTCAAAGTCCGCCTCTTCCGCGCCTTCGATGAACTGGAAGACGTGAAAGCCAGCGGCCGCCGCCTTGTCATCGACTCGGCGGTGCTGGAAGAAGCGTTGTCGAGCTTAGGAGTGGAGTAAGTTGTTGCCGCTTTGTCTGGCAAGGGCGTCGGACCTGAGGGTTTTGTCACCCTGAGCGCAGGACCTGGGCCGCGAAAGCGGCCCAAGTCCGGAGTCGAAGGATCCCTACTCGCAGCATTGGCTTTGGGGAGAAGCCGGCGAACGAATTCCGATGTCGCGCAAACCGGAGCGGGGAAGGGATCCTTCGACTGCGTGGTCGTCCGCCTTCGCGGACGACCACTTCGCTCAGGATGACAAACGAGAAGGATGACAAACTTTAAATGACGATAAACCAGAATGACTAAAGCGGGACAGCTCCCTCCAGCCTTGAAGCCTTTTCGCCCTCAGCTTATAAATGCTGCGTGGCCCTCACTTTGAAATTACGCCCATTCTTCTTTCTGTTCGTAATTCCCATGATCGCCCTATGCTCTGTGGCCCAAACTCCGAGCTGGACTGAGCAGAAAGCCAATGACTGGTACGCGCAGCAACCCTGGCTCGTCGGCAGCAACTACATTCCGAAATCCGCGATCAACCAGCTGGAGATGTGGCAGGAATCCACCTTCGATCCCGAGCAGATCGACAAAGAACTTGGCTGGGCCGAATCCCTCGGCATGAACACCATGCGCGTCTTTCTCCACGACCTGCTCTGGCAGCAGGACGCTGCCGGCTTCCGCAAGCGCCTCGACCAGTTCCTTACGATCGCCGCCCGCCACCACATCCGCCCGATGTTCGTGCTCTTCGATTCCTGCTGGGACCCGCTTCCGCATCTCGGTCTTCAGCATCCGCCCATTCCCGGCATTCACAACTCCGGATGGGTGCAGAGTCCTGGCGCTGCCGCTCTCTCCGATCCTGCCGAGGTGCCACGTCTGAAAGCCTACGTGCAAGGCGTGGTAGGAGCGTTTGCCAACGATCGCCGCATTCTCGCCTGGGATATATGGAACGAGCCCGGCTCCGACCAGACGGAGGATTATCCGAAAACCGAGATGAAGAATGACAAGAAGGTCGCGCTCGTGGCCGCGCTCCTGCCGCAGGCCTTCGCGTGGGCCCGCGAGATGAATCCCACACAGCCTCTCACCAGCGGCGTCTACGATGTCGATACGGCCGCCGACGAAAGCGCGCTCGACCAGATCGCGCAGATCCAGTTGCGCGAATCCGACATCATCACCTTCCACAACTACAGCTGGCCGGAATCGTTCAAAGCGGAAATCATGTGGTTAAGAAGATTCCACCGCCCCGTCATCTGCTCCGAATACATGGCGCGATCGGTCGGCAGCACCTTCGACACAATTCTTCCCATCGCCAGGCAGGAGCACGTCGGCGCCATCAACTGGGGGCTGGTCGCCGGTAAAACGCAAACCTACTATCCGTGGGAGTCCTGGCAGCATCCCTACATCCTCAGCGACCCGCCCGTCTGGTTTCACGAAGTCTTCCGCTCCGATGGAACCCCATACCGCCAGGCCGAAGTGGATTTGATCCGGCAGTTAACATCCAAGCCGTAAAGCAACCGCGCAGAGAAATTGAATAGATTTTCTCAGCGTTCTCTGCGGTCGTTCTCAGCGACCTCAGCGGTAAAATGCTTCGCAATCCCGATTCCTAGCAGCGTGAGTCCCCGCCCCTCAACCGGAGGTTCTCGAAGCAGTCTTCACTGAGCCTGCTGCGGTCTTTGCGTGGCCTGCTTTTCCTGCGCCCGCTTCACCAGTTTCTTCAGCTTGCCCTCGATCGACGAATCTCCAATGTGCTCGTCCTGCAAGATTCCGTCCGCATCGATCGTGAATGTATGCGGGATCGCCTCGACTCCAAAGGATTTCGCCACTGGCCCGGTAAATCCGTGATCGATATATTGCGGCCAGGTCATCTCGTTCTTGGCCACAAACGCTTTCCACTTCTGCTCATCCGTGTCCACGCTGATGCTCAGCACGGTCAGCGGCTGCCCGTCGAATTTTTTGGCGATCTCCTTAACGTGGGGCAATGCCTCCCGGCAGGGCTCGCACCAGGTCGCCCAGAAATCGATCAGCACAACTTTCCCCTGCAGATCGTCGAGCGAGATTTTCTTTCCGTCCAGCGTCGTGACCGCAAACGGAGGCGCCATCAGCGCGCGGGCCAGTTCCGGTTGGCTCATAAAAAGCATCGCCCGCTGCCGGTCCGGGCTGTCTTCCGGTTGCATCTCGACGAATTGCGCAAAGCGCGCTTTCGCGGCATCGTCCTGTTTCAAATGCGCCAGCGCGCGGCCGTCGGCAAACACCGCGGCCGGAAACTTGGGTGCCGCCGCCAGCGCCTTCGTCATTTCCTCATGCGCTCGGCTGAAAAACTCATCCTTGTGCCGCTGCTGTCCCTCGTTAAACAAGATCATCCCCAGGTCATAATGTGCCAGCGCGGCTTCTCTCGGCTGTGTCGCGTCGGCGATCTGTTCCTCGGCCGCCGCTTCCACCGCTTTCCACTCGCCCAATTGCTCGCCCAGTTTGATGACTTCTCTCTGGCACCGCGCGCAGTGTCCGCCGTCCTGCTTGTCGGCCTTCATGAAAGCCTCGAACGCCGGACCGATCATTCGCTGATGCATGTAGTCTTGCGCCTGCCGGTAGGTCTTCTGTGCCTTCTCGTTCGTCGGACCCTCATCCCCTTTGCCCTGCGCAAACCCCAGCGCGATCAGGCACGCCATTGCCATCATCATCCGCGCCCATTTCATCCCGGCCTCCCGGCGGCAATTTCCGCGCCCAAAACCCTACCACGATTTCGCCCCGCGCGATAGGATTGCAAGCTCTAACCAATGACGGCGGATGGTTCAAGTAAAACTTCAAGCGGGAAGCTAGAGCAGGATTAGGAGCCCTGCAGGCAGGCTTCACCAAAAGGCACAATCTAAAGGGCGCTTCCAGTCGCTCCTCAGGATTACAATCACGATGCTATGAAAAACGCGTCCATGCTGTGCGTGATTCTTCTCGCCTGCCTCACGGCCTGCAACAAGTCGTCGGCGCCCGCTTCTTCTGGCAACCGTGCTGCAAAGCAAGACGCCGTCCAACAAAAGCTGCTGGAATATGCCGGCGCCTCGTCCACCGACTGCGGACGCCTCGACATCCACGCCACAGAAGCGCAATCCAAAACCGCGAGCGAGTGTGCGCTGCAGGCCAGCCAGTCGAAGCACGCGTTCTATGTCGCCTACGACATGCCCGGCATGACCGTGGGCGTAGCCGGCAATTCCGCTGGCAAGCTCTTCACCGTCCAGTCGGAGGGTACGGGTGCCGCGGCCAACCTCACCAGCGGCGATTGCCCCTCGCAGTTGCGAGTCGCTTCCAGCGGACGCATCACCTGCTTCGCCCCCGGCGATATGGGGTCGATGGGAACCGGCCACGGCGCCGGCGCCATGCCTCCGGGCATGTCGAATCCGCACGCCACAGGCGCGCAGAATCCGCATGGCGGTGCAAAACCCCCAAGCAGTCAGCCGTAAAAGTTGGGCAAGGAAGGAGGTAGAAAATGCGGAGCCGGTACTCTTGCCTGCTGTTCTTGCTCCGAGGAGATCAAGGCGGTCGCCGATGCTGATTATCTTTAGCGGCCTCCCCGCAACGGGGAAAACCACGATCGCCCGCGAACTCGCCCGCCAGATCGGCGCCGTGCACGTCCGTGCCGATACAATCGAACAAGCCATGCGTGACTCCGGCAGGTGCCTGGAGCCACTCAACGATGCCGGTTACCGGGTAGCCTACGCCGTAGCCGAAGAGAATCTGCGCATTGGTCACAAAGTAGTGGCCGATTCTGTCAATCCTTTCGCCGTTACGCGAGACGCCTGGCGGGCTGTTGCAAACCGTGCGGGAACAGTTGCGGTCGAAATTGAGATCAAATGTTCCGATGTGGCCGAACATCGCCGCCGCGCAGAGAGCCGGGTCAGCGATATCTCTGGTTTGCACCGGCCAGCATGGGAAGAGATGGTGGCGAGGGAGTACCACCCCTGGGACCGAGATCACATTGTGATCGATACTGCCGTTCACACCGTCCAGCAGAGTGTCCGACTGATTGCCGACCGTCTGTGATCCTAATCACACGCTCAAGTGACCCGCTTTGTTGGCCTTACGCTCCGCACGCTGCACAATGGCATCGTAGTCGGAAGGAACAAGATTCCGGCCCTGATTTGGGGTAAACTCAGGTGATTCCGGACCTTTAAGGCCTATGTCACTGCTCTGGCTGCGTTTCGCACTGGCTTGCTACTTTATCGGACTGGTCTACGCCTTCGTCGCGCTGACCCGCACCAGTGATCTGTTCAGCCGCATCGCCCTCCATGCCGCCAGCCTCGGCATGGTGTTTCATTTTGTCTCGCTGACCGAACTCTTCCTTTCCGACAAAGTCGTGTGGGCGTCGGTCCACAACGGCGAATCGCTTCTGGCCTTTCTGTCGATGTCGTTCTTTATGGTGATTTACACCATCTACCAGACCACATCTCCGGGAGTCGTCGTCTTCCCTGTAGTATTTTTTCTCACCTTTGTCGCCGCCGTCGATGAGCAACCCGTCCTGCTGACGCAATTCGTCTCACATAAGGGATGGCTGATCGCTCACATCATCCTCATCTTTACGGGATATGCGGCATTAGTACTCAGCTTTGGCGCCAGCCTGCTCTATCTTCTGCAGGAGCGCCGCCTCAAGTCCAAGAAGCCGACCAGCCTCATCTCGTTTCTTCCGGCCCTAGAAGTCATCGATCAGATCGGCTATCGTTCGCTCCTGCTGGGCTTCCCATTCATGACGCTCGGCCTGATCACCGGATCGGTGGTGGCCGTCACCACCTACGGCCACGTCGATTTCCTCGATCCCAAAATTCTGCTCTCGCTCCTGATGTGGGTTGTCTACATGGTGATGGTGTTCACCCGCTGGAACTCCGGATGGCGCGGACGCCGCGCCGCCTTCCTGGCAACCTTCGCCTTCGTGGCCGCGCTGGCTGCCTGGGCCGCCAACTATTTCTCCGCGATCCACAGGTTCGCCGCATCATGAGATTCCAGCTCATTGGCGTGAATCACAAGAGCGCGCCGCTCGAAGTCCGCGAGCGCTTGGCCATCCCGGAATCTCGTCTGCCCGATACCTGCCGCGATCTCACCGCCTATCCCGGCATCGAAGAAGGCATGGTTATCTCGACCTGCAATCGCGTCGAGATCGTCACCCATACCAGCAACGGGCACGCCGATCTTCGCGGATTTCTCCACGACCACTTCCATCTCGATCCCGACGAGCTCGATCCGCATCTTTACGAATTTCGCGAGAAGGACGCCGTCCGTCATCTCTTCCGCGTAGCGGCGAGTCTCGATTCCATGGTCGTCGGCGAAGCCCAGATTCTCGGTCAGGTGAAAGAGGCCTACGCCACCGCCCGCGCCGTGGGAGCAGTTCGTGGACAGCTCGACCAGCTCTTCAGCCGCGCCTTTGCCGTCGCCAAGCGCGTGCGCACCGAAACCGCCGTCGGATCGTCCTCGGTCTCAATCGCCTCGGTCGCCGTCGAACTCGCCAAAAAGATTTTCGGAACGCTGGAAGGGAAGACCGTCTTCATCGTTGGCGCCGGCAAGATGAGCGAGCTCGCTGCCCGCCACCTGATGGCCCACGGTTGCGCCTCCATCTTCGTCGCCAACCGCACTTACGATCGCGCCATCGGCCTGGCGCAGAAGTTCAACGGACAAGCCATCAGGTTCGAAGATCTTTATTCGACCTGCGACCGCGCCGACATCGTCATCACCTCAACCGGCGCGCCGCACGCCATCTTCCGCCGCGAGCATGGAGAGCAGTTTCTCACGCGCCGCAAGAATCGTCCGATGTTCTTCATCGACATTGCCGTGCCGCGCGACGTTCTCGGCCGACATGGCCAAGCTCGACGGCATCTTCGCCTACGATATCGACGACCTGCAACAAGCCGTCTCCAGCCACGTCGCCGACCGCCGCAAAGAAGCCGAACTCGCCGAAGCTATTATCACCAGCGAAGTCGAAAAGTTCGAAGCCCGGGTTCAGACGCTCGACGTTGTCCCCACGATCGTGTCGCTGCAAGATCACCTCGAAACCATCCGTCAGGCGGAAATCGACCGCGTCCGCGGAAGAATGGGCCAGCTCACGCCGGAGCAAGAGATCGCGCTCGAGGCCCTGACCCGCGGCATCATCAACAAAGTCATGCACACCCCGATCACCACGCTGAAAACCGCGGCAAAAGAATCGGAGGCCACCACGGTAGTCGATGTAGTCCGCCGCTTGTTCAATCTGCAAGTGAAAGAGAAAGACCCGCAGCCTCCAGCCAAAAAAGACGAAGTGGGGACGCGCCAATGATCGCCGCTATCTGTCATCCTGAGCGGAGTCTGGCGGAGAGCGAAGCGAACCGCCAGGCGCAGTCGAAGGATCCCTGCCGGGCACGTACGGCGGAAGCTAACGCGGAGAATTTTCGCGTGGTAATCCGTTTCTTCGACGAGCACCAAACCGAGCAACTCCTCACCTCCAGCCGCGAGGCGGCGGTATGGGATAGCCCGGCACGTAAGTGCCGGGTAAGCAGAGAGGATCAAGCGAGTCCCGTAGGGATGCCACAACCGATCTCTATAGACGCAAAATGATCTCCCGACCTACAAACGGCAATCGTTCCCACCTCCGCATCGGCTCCCGCGGCTCCCAACTTGCCCTCTGGCAGGCCAACCACATTTCCGCCCTCTTGCGCGCCCGTGGGCACGAAATTGAAATTGAAATCATTCATACCACCGGCGACAAAATTACCGACGTCGCCCTGGCCATGGTCGGCACCAAGGGAATGTTCACCAAGGAAATTGAAGAAGCCCTCGCCGCCGGACGCGTCGATCTCGCGGTGCACTCCCTTAAAGACCTGCCCACCGAACTGCCCGCGGGATTTGAAATCGCCGCGATCACCGAACGTCAAGACCCGCGCGATGCCTTCTGCTCGCTCCACTTCACGAGCTTTCAGGGATTGCCGCACGGTGCGCGCGTCGGCACTTCCAGCCTGCGCCGCCAGGCGCAACTGAAAGCCGTTCGCCCCGATCTCGATATCCATCCTCTGCGCGGCAACGTCGACACCCGCCTGCGCAAGCTTGAGCAAGGAGAATACGACGCCATCATCCTCGCCTCGGCCGGGCTGAAGCGTCTCGGCAAAACGCAGTTGGTCAAACAAATCATCCCCGCGGACATCATGTGCCCCGCCGCCGGACAAGGCGCGCTCGGCATCGAGATCCGCGAAGGCGACGCGAAGACGCGCAACCTGCTCTCTTTCCTCAATGATCCTGCCGCCCGCGCCGCCACCACCTGCGAACGTGCTCTGCTCAACAGCCTCGGCGGAGGCTGCCAGGTCCCCATTGGAGCCTTTGCGGAGGTACGAGCCGGGCAGATCCGGGAGGGGGGCTTGGTTTTGCCCGGTGGCAGCTTCATCCATCTGGAATCCATCGTCGCCGATCCCGACGGCTCGAAACTCCTGCGCGATTCCCGCGATGGAGACGACCCCGAAAAGCTTGGCAAGGAAGCCGGCGCAGCCCTGCTGGCCCGCGGCGGCGATCAGATCCTCGAAGCCGTCTACGGCCGAGGTCTAGCCGTCCCTCCGCAACCATAGTCGTCGTACGCATGTGATCTTGAAACGCAATAACCTGCATGATCAGATCGTTAACATGAATACGAGGTATAGGATCTCGATCGTCGGGGCTTTGTACTTCTGCATCTGCGCAATGCTTCCTGCCCATGCGCAGTCGGGTAACAGCGTGAGATGGGTTAGCGAGAAGGAGAACGCGACGCTGTGGGCGCGCATCCGTTCCGATTTTCACGATGAGCTGCAGCCAGACGATCCGGCCAAGGTCGCTCCGGTTCTGCCTTACTCATACAAGTACATCTATCGCCTCGCGGTGTACCATGACACGGCGGTTGTGCTTATCGATCACCTGGAAACGAAGGACACCAAATACCCTGGTTACTATTCAGCGTTCACCTACGACCTTAAATCGCGCGCCCGACGAGCGATGAAGGGAGCCGAAATCGTCTCGGTCTTAAAGTTTGTAAGATTCGCGAGCCTTGATCCAGCACCACCGCCAGACATCGTGTTCACATGGATGACTTGCACGGAGTGCGAAGCGTCTCAGGTCCTGAGCGCATTCCACTACGACTCAGTCAATCGTCAATGGGTTCTGCGACGTTGGGAGACTCAGAAGGATATCTGGTGGACTAGCGATTCCGGGCCAATCATTTGGTCGGACGTGTCTGCCAGCGACACGATCTCTTTCGAGTGCCTGCATGGCTCCTTGAAAAGCAACAGCGCCGTTGCGTTCGGAATTCGATGCCGGGAGGTTTCCGAACCGGAAGGGAGAAAGCAGAAGATCACCGACATCACTGCAAAGTACAGTTTTAAGGGCGCCGAATCGAAGTTGGAGGCGCTGACGGGAGAAAACAAGACAAAGCTGCTGAATGAGCTATGTGAGGGGTCTCCTAAGAACAAGCTCTGCAAAGGCGCGGCATCCTCTATTGGAGACCAATGACTCGCAACGTCCTCCTCAAGCTTCTCGGCGGCTCTCAAGCCCACGCCCTCCGTCGCGGAGTCAATCTCTGGCCGCCATTCCTCGGCATGGGCATTCGCGTGAAACATATTGCCCCCGACATGAAATCCATCGACGTTGAGATGAAGCTGCGCTGGTGGAACGCCAACTACGTCGGCACCCATTTCGGCGGATCGCTCTTTGCCATGACCGATCCTTTCTATATGCTCATGCTGATGGCGAACCTCGGCCGCGACTACATCGTTTGGGACAAGGCCGCCAGCATCCGTTACCGCAAGCCCGGCAAAGGCACGGTTCGCGCCGAATTCCGCTTGACCGACGCCCAACTCGACGACATTCGTGAGAACCTGAAAACGTTGCCCAAATGGGAGCCAGTCTTCAAGGCAGAAGTGAAAGACGCAGACGGAACCGTGATCGCCGAAGTAGAAAAGGTGCTCCACGTCCGCAAGAAGGAATCGAAGGAGTCGGAATCATCAGAACCGCAGCCGCGGTAGCGGCGGAATTGGTTAGCCCAGGACGTAAGTCCTGGGGAGTAACGCGAAAAGCAGAAACAAGTCCCGCAGGGACGCCACAAATTCGGAAAAACGAGAAACGATTTGTATATCCCCGAACACTTCCGTGTCGAAGATCACGCTACCGCGATCGCTTTCATGCGCGCCCATCCCTTTGCGATTCTGGTTTCGACCACGAACGACGGTCCGTTCGCCACCCACGTCCCGGTCGTCATCCGCGAAACCGCTGGCCACACTTTAATCCGCGGACACGTCGCCAAGGCCAATCCCCACTGGCGCTATCTGCAGGAAGAATCGCACTGCCTGATGATCTTCCACGGCCCGCACGCCTACGTTTCTCCGACGAACTACGCGACCCAGGAAAATGTTCCCACCTGGAATTACGGAGCCGCCCACGCCTACGGCGAGGCGTGCACATTCTCCGAAACGGCAGACTTGCTCAACATGCTGCACGACCTCATCCCCACGTTCGAGGCCACCTATGCCGAACAGTGGGACAGCCTGAGCGAATCCTACCGCGTCCGCATGCTAGGTCACATTGTGGGATTCGAAATCGAAATCACCAAAATCGAAGCCAAATTCAAGCTCAGCCAGAACCGCACCCGCGCCGAGCAGCAGAAAGTGATCGACTCGCTAAGCCGCGCCACCGATACAGCAATCTCCGGCACAGCCCGCCTGATGTGCGACCACGGCTTGGGCGCGAAGAAGGAGCACAAGTGATTGTGTGGCGCGGGCGCCCTCGCCCGCGACTCTGACCATGAGCAAAGCGCCCAAATCTAAGCGAAACCATCCACTCATGGGAGTCCGAGTGCTGGTAGGCCGAGCCCGACATCAAGCTGGAGCGCTCTCCGCCGAACTGCGCAAATTGGGCGCGCAGGTCCTCGAAATCCCCTTCATCGAAATTCGCCAGCCGCGTTCATTCCACCCGCTCGACGCGGCGCTCAGGAATCTGAGCACTTACGACTGGCTGATCCTCACCAGCGTCAACGGAGTCGAAGCCATGTGGGCGCGCCTCGAAAAGCAGCGCCTGAACTTCGCGGATCTGAAATCGAAAAGAAATCACGCCACTCATACCGGTGAAGAGAGCCGGGAAGAGTGCAACTTCAGTCGTTCCGTAAAAAACCGGGAAGGGCACGAGTTCACTCGTGCCGCAAAAGGCGAGAAAAAGAATGCGGCTTTAGGCGCTGGGGGAATCCGCATTGCCGCCATCGGCCCCGCCACCCAGAAAGCCATCGAACAGCGCGGTGTGAAAGTCGACATCGTCCCCAAAGAATACGTCGCCGAATCCGTGGTGCGCAGCCTGAAGGCCAAGGTGAAAGGCAAGCGCGTTCTGCTGGTTCGCGCCAAGGTCGCCCGCAACGTCATCCCTCGCGAACTGCACAAAGCGGGAGCCCACGTCGACGTGGTCGAAGCCTACGAAACGGTGGTGCCCGCCTCGTCTCGTGTGCGCCTGCGGGCCGCTCTAAGCAATCCCAGCAAGCGGCCTCACGTAGTGACTTTCACCAGTTCCTCGACGGTAAAGAACTTCGCCGCTTTGCTCGATCGCCGGAGTAAGCACGCGCCCTTTGCCGCCATGCTCACCGCCTCTATCGGTCCGGTTACATCGGCCACGCTCCGCGAGTTGGGATTCCCAGTGGACATCGCTGCCAAGGAATTCACCATCCCCGGACTAGTCGCGGCCATCGCCGAAGTCTTCCGCGACGATGGCTAAATCCCTCCATTTAACGGGACCAGGTTAGTGAGCCCGCGCCGGACGGTTCTCCGCCGTTTGCCTGGGCGCGATCTTTTCCGCTGCCTTCAGATGTTCGCGCAGCGTCGGCAGCGTCTGATCGGCGAAGTCCTTCACCGCCGGATCCTTCGCGTCCTTGCTCTCCCGTTCGAACACCGCCACGTCCGCCCGGTGATCTTTTACCATATCGCTCATGTACGCGTGATCGAATTGCTCGCCTGAAAGCTTCTCCAGTTGCGCCTTGGTCGCGCGATCTTTCGCGTCCGGCTCCTTCGGCAAATCGATGTGTTCCTTCTCCGCCACTTGTTTGAGCTGATCGTCGGCCTTGGTGTGATCGGCGACCATGCGCAGGCCGAACTTCTTCACCCCTTCGGTCGCGCCCTTCTGTTCTGCCAGTTGGCCGAGTTCTACTTCAGCCAGCCCACCGCGTGCGGCCTCTTTCACGAATGTGGTGTCGGCAGCGGTCGTGCTTGCGGAACTCTTCGACATGGTGTTGGCTTTCGAATTTGTCGCTTGCGCCGAAGCCGCTAACGTTGCGGCCAAGGCAAATGAAAATAGATAAAGAGTGGTGAGGTAACGGTTCATACAGCAAACTCCTTAAGGTTTTACGGGATACATTCCTTTTCCAGCCTAGGTTCCTGAATTTGGCACCGCAATCGGGAATTCGCTGCAACCTTCCCCGGGATAGAACTGTATCCACCGCCAATCGACCGCCTACATCTACACACCCGAACCGTGAGAAACTGCTGAACAATGCGTGCTCAACAATGCGGAGGAGCGCTCTATGACCAGCCCACACCACACCACGCTCGCGGACTCACCGGAATGCTGGCCCACTCTTCGCCTCGCCGACTGGAAAGAGACCTGCGCCACGCTGCACATGTGGACCCAGATCGTCGGCAAGATTCGCCTTGAGTTGACCCCGCTGGTGAATCACTGGTGGAACGTGCCGCTCTACGTAAGCCCGCGCGGGCTTACCACCTCGATCATGCCCTACGGGAACCGTTCCTTCGAAATGGAGTTTGATTTTCACGCGGACAAGCTGTTCATTCGCACCTCCGACCCGAAAGCCGCGTCCGTCGCGCTAGCCCCGCGTTCCGTCGCCGACTTCTACCGCGAGGTGATGTCCACGCTGCGCTCCCTCGACATCGACGGGAAGATCTGGACGATGCCGATGGAAGTTCCCGATCCCATCCCCTTCGATCGGGACACGGTGCACGCCTCCTACGACGCCGAATCCGTGCGGCAGTTTTGGCGAATTCTCCTCTCGGTCGACGACGTATTCAAGATCTTCCGCTCGCGCTTCATCGGCAAATCCAGTCCCGTGCATTTTTTCTGGGGCAGCTTCGATCTGGCGATCACGCGTTTTTCCGGACGCCGCGCCCCTGAGCGCACAGACTGGCCTCCGGGCCTCGGCAAAATCATGCAGGAAGCCTACTCGCACGAAGTGATCAGCGCGGGCTGGTGGCCGGGCAGCGGAGAAATCACCGACGCCGCTTTCTACTGCTATGCCGCGCCCGCCCCTCCCGGATTCGCCAAACAAAAAGTTCGTCCGCCGCAGGCGCTCTATCACTCCGGCCTCGGCGAATATCTGCTGATGTACGACGAAGTCCGCCGTGCGAAATCCCCGAGCGCCACGCTAATGGAATTTCTCGAGAGCACCTACGAAGCTGGCGCGATGACAGGAAAGTGGGATCGCAAAGCACTGGAAGCGGGGTAAGTAAAATCCCGAGGACACCGCGACCCGCCTGAGGGCAATCGAAAGGGCTACGAATCGGATGTATGCGTGGGACTTCGCCGTCCAAGCCACCATCTTCGGGCCGCGATCACGGACCAGACTCCCTCCACCAACCCGAAGGGCCACGCGCCCTGCAGGAATCCGTAGATCGAGCCCAGCACGCAGGAAAGCGCGAAGCCCAGGACGAACCACGGGCTTCGTTTCTCGAACGCATAACACAGCACCATAGCGGTGACGGCGAATAGTCCAAACGCGGTAAGCGGATTCACTTGCGTCTTTCCGTGCTGATGTTGAAGATCCTGAACAGTTGCCGCTAAAAAAGCGGAGCCCGGAACGTGTCCGGGCTCACTTGAAAATATCGTCAGATACTACTGGTTGAAAGCGGGTGCGGCATTGTGCTGCGCCACGATTCTCCTGGCATTGTCGGCCAGCGCTTTCGCCTGCGGCAGCAACTCCAGAGCCTTTACGACTTCGGGATCGGACTCGGTCCGAACCTTCATGCCCTCATCTTGGCCAAAAGCATCGATGAAAATCTCGGATTTAATGTTCGACTTGATCCAGTCATTATTGTCCATCAACTCGGCTTGTGTGTACGGAATCCCGGCCTCGTCGAGCGACTTGCGGAATTCCTGCATGGTGGCATCGTCCACTTCGAAGCTCTTGGTCGGATGATGATCCACGACATAGCGCTTGGCGAAGTTGAAGAAGGCGTAGTGCTGCAGCAACGTGTCCTGGAAGTGGTTGGTTTTCACGGGAGGAATGCTGACATCCGGAGTGATTCCTCCGCCGCCGTACACCGTGCGGCCGCTGTCGGTAAGCTTTACTTCGCGGTTGGCAGTGTTGGAAGTCTCGGCGTCGCGGTTGTAGTAATAATCGTACAGCGAGATGTTGCTGTAATCGCGCTGGATCAGCCGTCCGCTCGGTGTGTAGTAATGAGCGGTGGTGAGCGCGAGGCCGGTGTTCTCCGAAAGCGGATACACCGTTTGCACCAGACCTTTGCCGAAGGTGACCTCGCCTACGATCAAGCCGCGGTCATGATCCTGAATCGCGCCGGAAACAATCTCGGCCGCCGACGCCGTCAACCGGTTCACCAGCACCACGATCGGGTAATCTTTGCCGCCGTTCCCGTGTTGCGCCACGTAGCGCTTCTCGGCAGAGGCGCGGCCATGATGCGAGACGATGAGCTGTCCCTTCTTCAGGAACTTGTCAGCCACGCCAACGCCCTCGCTTAACAATCCGCCGGGATTTCCGCGCAGGTCGAGAATCAGGCCCTTCAAATCTCCAAAGGAATCGAGCGCCTCGGAAACCTCATGCTCGGTGGTTTCGTTGAAGCCGTTAACGTGCATGTAGCCGATACCCGGCTTGATGAGGAAGTGCACGTCGACGCTATAGCGCGGAATTTCATCGCGGATCAGCGTGAACTCCATCGGCTTCTCGACGCCTTCACGCGCGATGCTGATGTGAACCGTCGTCCCCTTGGGTCCCTTCAAAAGATCGGCCACGTCGCTGGTGCTCATGTTCTCGGTCGACTTGCCATCGACGGCGATGATGACGTCCCCGGGGTGAATGCCGGCCTTGTAGGCAGGCGTTCCGGTGAAGGGATAAATCACGATGACTTTATTGTTGCGCGGACCGACCGTCATGCCGACGCCGTAGTACTTACCGCGCTGGTCTTCACGCATGAGCGCGTAAGATTTCGGATCGAAGAAATTCGAGTGCGGATCGAGCGCGTGCAGCATGCCGGGAATCGCCCCGTTGTAGATGGCCTTATCGGGATTCACCGGCTCGGCGTAGTTGTCCTCGACCAGGGCATATACGTCGGTAAATTGCTTGAGGCTGTCCTTGACGTCGGAGTCGCCGGTGACCGACGACTGCTGTCCGGAGCGCTGGGCAAACAGGATGCCCAGAAATCCGCAGGCAAGGAGAAAACAAACGACTAGGACGAGCGATCGGCGAGAACTACGTGCCATCTTCAGAATTCCTTCGTTGAGGGCTTTCGTGCACCCCAGTTACCGCACTGAATACAGGCAGTATATCACCACATCAGACGGCTTCGGGCCGGGAAGGTTACCATTGGAACCCCTCCCAAGAGCGACATATTAATGAGATGCGGTTGCCGGCCTGCGGGGTTCCTGAATAGCGGTGTGTAGCGTTTTTCGGACGCCCCGGATGGTGGGGGAAGTAGAGATTCGCACCAAGAACCAAACCAGGCCTGCAGGGCAGGCTTCCCTTTGCGGGACGCCGCCCTGCTAGCCGGCTTCTGATTATCTGGTTGCTTCAGCAAGCCCCAATAGGTTGGGATTCAGATCCCGAGCTCCCCGAATCTGCTCGTACACTGTTGATGTGCGGCCGGTTCCGAGACCAAGTAGTGTCTGAAATGCGGCTGCCGGCGTCTTGCGACGGTTGTGCCGAAAAACGAATTCATCGAGGTAAACTTGCAGTTGGTCCTTGCTCACTCCGTGGTAGGTTCCAATGAGCCACTGCTGGAGGTTCCCGATCGCCCGATCGGCAAGCGGGACGGCGGATTTTGCACCTTTGCGCAACTCCGTTCGTAGAGGTTGGTTTCGAACGACATGTTTGAAGCCAGCCTCTAAAAGACCTGAGAAACTCTTAAGCCCGTCCGTATAGATCGTGGATCCAGGTGCGATGTGCTGGCTAAGAAACGACATTATGGTCGCGGCCTTAAAGTCGGGAATTACGCTCATGCGGACACGCCCTGAAGCTCGCCCACGCTTTTCGACCGCCACCAAGACAAGAGCTGCCCTCCGATGCTTGAGTTGTCGGCTTCCTCGGAGTCCAGCTTGCTCGCCACCAATCCACGTCTCATCCACCTCTACCTCACCGCGCAAAGGTTCCCTCGCGTTGTTCACCATTGCTCGGCGGAGCTTGTGCAGCATCATCCATGCGGTCTCGTAGCAGGTCAGCCCTAATTGACGCTGCAGCAGTAGTGCAGATACGCCACGCTTGTCCGTGGTCATCAGGTACGCCGCCCAGAACCAATGGGTCAGCGGTGTTTTTGTCCGATGAAGGATAGTTCCAGATGTCAGCGAGACCTGATAGCGACACTTGCAGCATTGCTGCCGCAGCTGCTTCACCAACTCATAAGCTTTTTCATACCCGCATCGCGGACAAGTAAATCCATCGGGCCAACGACAAGCTGCGAGATATCGTTGGCAGGCTTCCTCCGTGGCAAAGTCGGACTGGAATTGGCGGAGCGTCTTCGGAAACGGCGGTCGTGGCACGCGTTAACACTACCTATTGGGGCTTGCTGAAGCAACCAGATAATCAGAAGCCGGCTAAGAGGTCCGGTGAAGGGCCGGATTGAGTTGTTCCCCGTCTAGGCGCTGATCGAAACTCCAGCCGTGGCCGTTCCCGATGCCGGTTCGGACGTTTGTCCGCTGGAACCGAGCTGTGCGAAGTCCTGCTGCATGGTGCTATAGATTTGCTGTGCGCTCGACAAGCTGCCGGATTGCAGCGCTTGTCCGAGCTGCTGAAATAGCTGCGAGATGGAATTGGACTGGTTATCCCCGCCTCCGCCGTGATGGTGGTGATGGTGCCCCTGCGTCTGCGAAGCCTGGCTCTGCAGACCCTGCTGGATGGTGGTGAAATCCTGTTGTGCGGCCGACAGATTTCCCGATTGCAAATCCTGCCCCAGTTGGTTAAAGGCTTGCGCTAAGGGATTGCTGCTGGCGGTCGCCGACTTCGAACTGCTGGAAGTCGTACTGCTGTTCGAGCCAATCTGCTGCAGAGTCGTGAAATCACTCTGGGCCGCCGACAGATTGCCGGATTCGAGATCCTGCCCCAGTTGCTGGAACTCCTGCTGGATCTGCTGCGCTTTGTTCTGAACGCTCTGGTTTTCGTAGCTGAAGAGATTGCTGCTGGAAATACCTGACAATGACATTCGGGTCTCCTTCGAGGGGAACAGCGAGTTCGCTAGTGTTATCGGCAGCTTTGGGCTGATCTTTAGCAGCCGTCCCTCTCGTTCCACCGGGCACGCGTGCTGCCAAATCTTCAGACTTCCACTCGCACCCGAGCGAGATCATTCAGCAGAACTTAGCTTCGCCTCTCGCGTGAGAAGCGCATCATTTGCCGGTAACTGGGCAAGAAGTGACTTCGGATGTTGGGCAGAACTTGCCGCTCCCAAGCGCTACAGATTGCCCGCTTGGCTGGTGGGCAGTATGATGAAGCGCATGAGTTTTTCTGAAACGATCTTCCTTTTCTTTTTGGCCCTCGTTGTCTTTGGGCCCAAGAAGTTGCCGGAGATCGCCCGTCAGATTGGCAAAGCGTTGAACGAATTCCGCCGCGCCTCAAACGAATTCAAGGCGCAGATCGAGCAGGAAATCGCGCATCTTGAAGTCGAGCAGCCCACGATTCTGCCTCCCACACCCGCGGTGCAGGGTACGACCAGCCGCACACTCCAAGCCGTCGATGCTGAGGCGAAGCCGCCGGAGGCTCCCGCGACCCTGGCCGCTACTGAGCAGAGTCCCGCCAACGCGGCGCCGGACACGACGCCAGACACGACTCCGGACAATACGCCGAACAACGGATCGTCACCGGGCGCCACCGAGGCCGTGCCACCTGCTGATGCCGTAACCTCCAACAGTTCGCAGGAATCGCATGCCTGAGCTCGCTACCGCTACCTCGAGCGGAGAACAAGAAAAGGAGTCCATGCCCACGATGGGATTCCTCGATCATCTCGAGGAACTGCGCAAGCGGATTGTGTATTCGGTGATCTCAGTCGCGGTGGGCACCGGTCTCTGCTGGGCTTACCGCGAACGCATCTACGGCGTGATGCAGAGGCCGATCATGGATGCGCTGCGCTCGCAGGGTCTGCCAGAAAAGCTGGTCTACCTGAACCCCATCGACCCCTTCAACCTTTACTTGAAGGTTTCTATGCTGGCGGGACTTTTTCTTACCTCGCCTTTTGTCCTCTACCAGGTATGGATGTTCATCTCTCCCGGGCTGTACCGCAACGAAAAAAAGTACGTCCTGCCCTTCATGGTCTCGACCATCACGTTGTTTACGCTGGGCGGATATTTTGGATACCGGGTGGCTTACCCGCGGGCCTTGGAGTTCTTCGTGGTCAGATTCAACGGCCAGTTCCAGCCCATGATCACCATCAACGAATACACACAGCTGTTTCTGAGCATCGTGGCTGGCCTGGGACTGATCTTTGAAATGCCGATTCTGGTTTTCTTTCTGGCGTTCCTGGGGATCATGACGCCGTCGTTCATGATCAAGAATTTTCGCTACGCGATTCTTGTGATGTTCATTCTGGCGGCCATCGTTACGCCCACACCCGACGTCGTAAACATGTGCATTTTTGCCGCGCCCATGATCGCTCTTTATGCACTCAGTATCGCCGTGGCCTGGGTGGTCCATCCCAAACAGCGCGCTAAAAGAAAAGAGAAGCCGGCGTAATGCGCGGATCGAAAGCCCTGCCTTGGACGCTGCTGGCGCTCGCCTTGGCGCTAATGGCTTGCGGCCGCGACAAAGGCGTTGCCCAGGATCAAGCGGCTTCCGCTCCGGCAGCGGCGAGCTCTCCGAAATTGACGCTTCCTCCTGACAGCGGGCCGCTGCCCGCCATTGACGGCAAGCGCGCGATGCAATACGCAAAGGAAATTGTGAAGTTCGGCCCGCGCCCCCTCGCCAGCGCCAATCACAAAAAAGTCGAAGACTACATTGACGCGCACCTGAAAGGCGATCAGGTCGAAGACGATACTTTCACCGCCGAGACGAACATCGGCAAGTTTCCGGTACACAACATCGTCGCCAAATATCCGGGGACCAAAGACGGCATTATCATCCTTGCCAGCCATTACGATACGAACTACCCCTTGCGCAATACTTCATACGTCGGCGCTAACGATGGCGCCTCCACCAGCGCGCTGCTGCTCGAGATCGCCAACCAGTTGCGGGGCAAGACCCGCGACGGCTACAGCATCTGGCTGGTGTGGGATGACGCGGAAGAGGCCATGAAACCGGACAACGAAGTGGATTTCATGTCCGACAGTCTCTACGGCATCACTCACCTCGCGGAAAAGTGGCAGGCCGACGAAACGCTGAAAAAGGTGAAAGCATTTCTGCTGGCCGACATGATCGGCGACGCCGACCTGAACGTCGATCGCGATACTAACTCGACGCCGTGGCTGCAGGAGGTTGTCTACGAAGCCGCCACGCGCCTGGGAGAACAATCCCATTTCTACGCCCGCTCGCTTCCCATGGACGATGATCACCTTCCATTCGTGAAGCGCGGTGTCCCCTCTGTCGATCTCATCGATTTCCAGTACGGCTATAACAACGTCTTCTGGCACACGCCGCAGGACACGATCGACAAACTCAGCCCTAAGAGCCTGGAAATCGTGGGTGGAGTCATGCTGGAGACGGCGCGCATTCTCGACAAGATGGATCCGCTTCCGCCCAGGTAATTCTGGTTTCTTCATCGTTCTTAGGCTTTTGCGCTTTTCCGGAATTTCATTTCTAATGGCAATCCAATATGCGAACTGCCAAGGGTCTGTTCTTTGTTTGCATTTTCAGTTTTTGTGCCCTCGCCGCAAATCCTCCCGCCGACAATAACGAAGTCAATCAGGTCATCCAGGCGTCGCTGCAGCCCTCGCCTCTCGAGGACAATCTGCGACGATTGACGGACAACATCGGCGGCCGCGTTCCGGGCACGCTCGCCATGCGGCACGCGATCCAGTGGGGTGTGCAGGCCTTCACTGCGGCCGGAGCCGACAGCGTGCACACAGAAAGCTTCCAGATCCCGTACTCGTGGGCCGAGGGCAACACGGAAATGACCGCGACGACCGCCTACGAGGTCAGCCCGACCAAGATCGGCGGGGGAACCGTTCTCACCAGCTTTCGTGTCCGGGCTGTTTCCCTAGCCTGGGCTCCAGCGCTGGCCCCGGTGAAACACGTTCCAATCGTCGACGTCGGCGCGGGGACTGAGGCTGACTTCCAAAAGGCCGGCGACATTTCGGGAAAAATTATTCTGGTGCACACCGTTGTCCTGAAGACCTGGGACGATCTGTTCGCCGAATACGCGAATGCCCCTCCGGTGATCGATCGCGCGGTCAAGGCCAAAGCGCGGGCGGTTGCCTTCATGGCGACGCGCGAGCACGACATCCTCTATCGCCACACAAATTCCGGCGCGGGAGAAATTGACCGGCTTCCTATGGTGATCGTGGCCCGGGAAGATGGCGAACGCATCGCCCGTCTGCTTGCAGCGGGGCAAATCGTCTGGGGCGATCTTTCTATCCCCAACCAGATTGGTGGCCCGATTTCTAGTTCCAACGTGGTCGCCGAGATCCGCGGCGGCGAAGTGCCCGACGAATTTGTCATTCTGGGCGCGCATCTGGATTCCTGGGAGCTGGGCACTGGCGCGTTGGATAACGGCTGCAACGCCGCGCTGGTGATCGATGCTCTGCGGGCCATCAAAGCGTCAGGCTTGACGCCCCGCCGCACCATACGCTTCGTTCTTTTCTCCGGCGAAGAGGAGGGCCTGATTGGCTCCCGAGCCTACGCGTTTGCTCATCGCGCGGAACTCGACAAAGCTGCGGGAGTGATTGTCTACGATTCGGGAACCGGTAAGACTACGGGCTTCTCGATAGGCGGACGGAAAGATGTTTTCTACGCCGCGAAACCGCTCATTGCTCCGCTGGAGCAGTTCGGGGTCAAAGACGTGCTGACCACCATGGAATGGGGTACGGACCACTTCGATTTTATGCTCGAAGGCGTGCCCACATTCGTCGCCGAGCAGGACGAGGCGAATTATCTTGAAAATTATCACGCCGTCTCCGACACCTACGACAAAGTCGACTTCGCACAACTGAAGAAGCATGTGGCCGAGGCTGCCGCGCTCAGCTTTGAGCTGGCGAATTTGCCGCAGAAGGTCGGCATCCGTTTGACACATGATCAGATCGAGCAGACCATGCGCGACAGCAACAGCGTGGAGATGTTGAAGGCCGACGGCATTTGGGACGATTGGGTCAGCGGCAAACGGGGAAGACAAAAATGAATTGATGATTATTGGATTGGATGATTGCAGAAAAGCTCAGACTGTCTGCCGGGCTCAGAGCTGAATCACAAATCATCAACTCCTAACTCCGATTCCTAACTCCCCCAGGAAGTCAGCTTGTTCTATTTCTGGATTCTCTTCAATCTTTTCGCGCTCGGCATGCTGGTGCTGGACCTGCGTGTCTTTCACCGGCCCGGCCACGTGGTGGGCTTCCGCGGAGCACTGGGCTGGAGCGCGCTGTATGTCGCGCTGGCCGCCGCCTTCGCGGCTATTTTGTACTTCTGGCAAGGCCAGCAGAGCGCTCTCGAATTCGTGACGGGTTATGTATTAGAGCTCTCGCTCAGCGTGGATAATCTTTTCATCTTTCTCGTGATTTTTAATTACTTCGCCGTTCCCGAACAGCAGCAGCATCGGGTCCTGTTCTGGGGAGTCATCGGCGCGCTCCTGCTGCGCGGGATTTTCATCGGAGCGGGAGTGGGGCTGATCCTCCACTTCCACTGGGTGCTGTTCCTGTTTGGTGCGTTATTGATTTACAGCGGCATCCGCGTCTGCATTATGGGCGAACACCAGATCGATCCTTCGGCGAATCCTGTCGTAAAAGCTTTTCGGAGTTGGATGCCTGTCATCGAGGACTATCATGGCGGCCGATTCTTTCTCCGCAATGCCCAGGATAAGGGCCGCCTCTACGCGACGCCGCTGCTCATCGTGCTGTTAGTGATCGAAACTACCGACGTGCTCTTCGCCGTCGACTCCATTCCTGCGATTCTTGCCATCACCTTGAATGCGTTCATCGTCTACACGTCAAACGTGTTTGCGATTCTCGGGCTGCGGTCTCTGTACTTTGCCGTTTCCGGCCTCATTAAAATCTTTCGCTTCCTGCACTATGGCCTGGGGGTTGTGCTGGTCCTGGTTGGATTGAAAATGCTGGCTTCGGATTATTTCCGCGTGCCCATCGTGGCGACGTTGTCGGTGGTGGCAGCGATACTGCTCGTCTCGGTGGCGCTGTCGGTGGCGTTTCCCGAACCTGCAAGAGGCCAGAAAAATGGCGCGGCGTCCGGTTCAAAGTGAAGTAAATGCAAGGTCAAAAGAGGAATACAACTTTGTCGCCGCCGCCGCGCACCACCGAGTGCTTCAGAAATTTCTTGTCGTCGTGATCGGGAGCATCCATCCGATAATGGCTTCCGCGGCTTTCTTCGCGGGCCGCGGCCGATCGTGCGGTCAGCAGGGCCGCCGTATGCAGGTGCGATGCTTCATAGGCGCGACGCGTCTTGGGGTGCGCGACCCTGGGCGTCATCTCTTCCAGACTCTTGATCGCTTTCTCGATTCCTACTCGCGTGCGCACAATCCCGACTTCCTTCCACATCAAATCCTGAATCTGGCGAATCAGTTCTTCCATCCCGGCATCGACCGGGCCGTTCGAGTACGCGGCCTTGGGTTCGACGCCGGTTGCCGAGGGTGACTTTTTTACCTCTCGCATCGCCCTCCCGGCTCGAGCTCCATATACCAACGCTTCGAGCAACGCGTTGCTGGATAACGGGCTGGCCCCGTGCACGCCCGTAGCAGCGACTTCGCCAGCGGCATAGAGTCCGGCGACATTAGTCTTGCCGTCGAGATCGGCTCGGACCCCGCCCATCGAGTAGTGTGCCGCGGGGCGAACCGGAATCACGTCCTCAGTGATGTCCACATTGTGCGCCATGCACGTTTCATAAATTCGCCCGAAATGTTTCTGCACCATCGCCGCTTTCAAATGCGTGAGGTCGAGATAGACGAAGGGATCTTTGGCCCGACTCACTTCCATCTCATGCACAATGGCCCGCAAGACTAAATCCCGCGGAGCCCGCTCGCCCAGCGGATGATACTTGCCCATGAACCGGTCGAGTTCGAAATTGCGCAAGTAAGCGCCCTCTTCCCGCAATCGTTCCGACAACAACAATGGCGGGGCTTTTTTCATGTACAGCGCCGTGGGATGGAACTGAACGAATTCGAGATCGCTGACCTCCGCCCCCGCGCGAACCGCCAGTCCAACGCCATCCGCGGTCGCGGTCTCCGGATTCGTGGTGTTGCGATAGAGCTGCCCCATGCCTCCCGTAGCCAGCAGGACGGCGGAGCATAAGATGTGGTGCGGCAGGCCTTTTTCGTCGAGCACGGAAACGCCTATGATCCGCCCGCCGGTGACCATCAGGTCGGTCGTGAAAGTAAACGGAGCCAGCGAAATGTGCTTCAGCGAGTGCACCTTCTCGTAGAGCAAGCGCAGGATTTCTTTGTCTGTCGATGCCCCATGCGCGTGCAGAACTCGACTGCGGGTGTGGGCGTTTTCCAGCCCGAATAGCAGCTTTGTTCCGTAGTGCTTTCCCCAACCGATCAGTTCGTCAATGCGCTCCGGCGCTTCTTCCAGCAAGAGCTTTACCGCGGCCAGATTGCAAATCCCATCGCCCGACTCGATCGTGTCCTGCAGGTGCAAGCTGATTTCATCCTCATCGCTCAGCCACGCCGCATCGCTTTTCGCATCGTCCGCCTTGAAGTTGGGGAGCTCTTTCTTGGAAAGCACAACCACACGTCCGGCCTCGGCCAGTTCAATGGCCGCGCGCAGGCCGGCGATGCCCGCGCCCATCACCACGAAATCAGTCTCGGCTGGAAGGACCTTCATAAACCGGGGGAAATAGTATCACCGCCGGGGGCAGGACGCTCATCCCGACGCATACGTTATGATGGGAGCGCAATGCCGCAAGCCACCATCCATGTGGTTCCGCGCCCCTATCAGGTCTCGATCGAGAACGGCCTGCTTACGCGCGCGGGCTCAGTTCTTAGCGAACTCCTGCCGCAATCCAGCCGTATCTTCGTGGTCACCGTTCCTCCCGTGCGCAAGCGCTGGGGAGCAAAATTTATCAAGTCGCTGAAGGCCAGTGGTTTTACCCCGCAGGTGATCATGATGCCCGATGGAGAGCCCTCCAAGCGCCTGGCGACCGTCGAAGCTATGGCTGAGAAACTGGCGCGGATGGGCGCCGACCGCAAGGCCGTGATTATCGCGCTTGGCGGAGGCGTAGTGGGCGACGTTGCCGGCCTGCTGGCCTCGGTTTACATGCGGGGCGTGGAATTCGTGCAGGTTCCGACCACGGTGCTGGCGCAGGTCGATGCTTCCATCGGCGGCAAAACCGCGGTGAATCTTGTCGCCGGCAAGAATCTGATTGGGACGTTTTATCACCCGCGCGTAGTGCTGATCGATCCCATCGTTCTGAAGACTTTGCCCGATCGCGAATTCCGCGCCGGCCTTTATGAAGCGCTGAAGTGCGGCGTTATCGGAAATGTGGAACTTTTCTTGCGCTTCGAGCAGAATCGCGCTCGCATCCTCAAGCGCGATCTCGGGGAACTGGAATGGCTCATTGCCCAGTCCGTAAAGCTTAAAGCGGAGGTTGTGTCAGCCGACGAACATGAAGGCGGGTTGCGCCGCGTTCTGAATCTTGGGCATACCATCGGGCACGCTCTCGAATCCGAAACCGGCTATCGGAAGCTGTTGCACGGAGAAGCCGTTGCCTGGGGCATGATCGCCGCGACCAATATCGCACTGAGCGTAGGCCGCACCGATAGCGTGACCGCAGGCCGCATCGCCGACGCGGTGCTTAGTCTCGGCCGCTTGCCCGAAGTGAATGTGAACCCGCGAAAAATACTGGCCCGAATGCAATCTGACAAAAAAACGCAGAATGGAGTGGTCCACTTCATCTTGCCGCGCGAAATCGGCAAGGTCGAAGTTGCCAGCGATGTTCCGGAGCGGGCGATTGTCGAGTCGGTCGAAGAGTTGCGCCGCCTCTCCCGGGGCGGATGGGTTTGGGGAAAGTAAGAGAAGAGGTTCGCCATGCCAGAAACCGCAGAGCAGTACATCGGAAGAATCCTGGGCTATGTTGAAGGACGCGACGCCATCAAAGGGCAGCGGGCCACCGCAGCAAAGCTCAAAAAGTCGATCCAAGGCTTAACGCCGAAACAGTTGCAATGGCGCTCCGAGCCGGGCAAATGGTCGATTGCTGAAATCATTGCGCACCTGGCGGACGCTGAAATCGTTGCCAGTTGGCGCATGCGCTCGGTGATCGGAGAAAACGGCATCACGATTCAGCCCTTCGATCAGGATGCATGGGCCTCGGTATTCGAATATCGCGACCGCGACGCCAAACGTTCGCTCGAATTGTTTCGCGTGCTGCGCGAGAACAATCTTGCCATGCTGAAGGAAATTCCCCGGGAAACGTGGGAAAACTACGGCATGCATCTGGAGCGCGGCAAAGAGAGCATCGCCCACCTGGTGCGCATGTTTGCCGGGCACGACACGAACCACGTTCTGCAGATCGAACGCATTGTCAAGCAGTTGAAAAGCTCAAAAACGAAGAAGAAACGATAAGCCGCCTTTCCGAATTCCTGTGCCTGAAAACAAATCGACAGTCATCGGCGCCGCGCCGGAAGGCTCGAGCGATCAAAGCTCAGCGGCTCGCGCCGTGCGCGACATGTTCACCTCGATCGCGCCCCGCTACGATCTTCTGAACCATGTGTTGTCGTTCAATGTGGATCGCATGTGGTGGCGTCGCACCGCACGCGCTTTCCAACACATCTTCAGTCGCCCTGATGCCCGCATCCTTGATCTCTGCTGCGGCACTGGAGACATGGCCTTCGCTCTTCGACGCCAGGCAGGGAAATCTCATCCCCGCATTGTGGGTGCGGATTTCTCGCACGCCATGCTGCAGCGCGCGACGGCGAAGTCGTCTTCTGCCCCGGGGTCCGCACCGGAGTGGATCGAAGCTGACGCGCTCAACCTTCCATTTCCCGACGCGCATTTCGATCTGGTGACCTCGGCCTTCGGTTTCCGGAATCTCGCTGATTATGACGCGGGCCTGCGCGAGATCTTCCGCGTGCTTCGTCCCAGAGGCGAATGCGGCATCCTCGATTTCGGCGAGCCCAAAGGGCTGTTGGGCGCTGCGTATCGCATCTATTTCAAACAGGTCTTGCCGCGCGTGGGCACGGTCATCTCCGGCATCCGCGGCCCTTATGCCTACCTGCCTGCTTCGGTGGAACGATTTCCTGCTCCGGAAGAAATGCTCGCGCGCATGCGGAAGGCAGGATTCGCCGACGTTTCCTGGATGTCGTACACATTCGGGGTTGCGGGACTGTATCGCGGCAAGAAAGCGGCGTAATCCCTGGTTATCGGAATGCCGCGAGCGTCGACTTCTATGGATACAGCTCTATTGTGGGCGGAAGGAATCGGCAAACGCATCCGCGATGCTGTAGCGCATGACGTGCTCGTACTCCGGGCCGAGAAATCGCCGGAGCCGGTCGGTATTCATGGTGTATTCACCGGTCATATAGGGAACGGCTTGCGGCGGAATCGCCGAGATTCTCTGTTTCCACAAGAAGGAAAGCACCTGGCGCATCGCCCATTTCCCGGGAACCCGCACCAGCTTCGCCTGCGCCATCTCGATGCAGCGCCCAAAAGTAAGCGGCTCGCCCCTGCCCGCGACATTCAGGACCGTCAGCCGCTGGGATTCCGGCTCGCGCTGCAGAATGTGCTTCAACAGCCGCGCCATATCGTCGACGTGGATGAATTGCAGCTTGTTATCCAGGTAGCGCTGTCCGCGCGGCAGCATGCAGGGCAGCCGCTTGCCTTGCTTGCGCATCTTCTCCGCCCGCTCACTCTTTCCGTTGGGCGTGCCTCGGAAGGCTCCCATCAGATAGTTCTCGACACTGGCTCCGGCGAAGATGTGGGGCCGCAGGATGTACACACTGCATCCCCGCAGCGCCGCACAGCGCTGCTGCACAACTTCATCGGACTCTTTTTTATGGATCGCGTAAGGCAGCGTGTGGGCCGCCAGCGGCGCGTCTTCCGTGACCAGTCCCGGCAGATCGGGTCCGTAGGCCGAAACGCTGCTGGGAAAAATGAACTGCCGGATGCCGTCATCGGCGGTACGGTTCACTTCCGTGACCGCTTCCATCACGCGAGCCGTACCCGCCACGTTGATCTGCCACATGCGGTCGACGTCGAGCACTCCGGTGCGCACCGGATCGATCACGAACGCCAGATGCACCACGGCATGCGGACGCGTGTCGCGCATTAATTCGTACAGAGCGCGGGTCGAGGATTCCTGGCCCAGATCCATGCTCTCAAATTGCAGCTCCGCGTCGGTGCGGGGCGGATGCACATCCACCCCAATGACCGAAAAGCTTCCTAGCAGCGGCAGGAGTCTGCTTCCCAGATTGCCCGAAATGCCCGTAACGACAACGACAGGTTTTGCCATCAGTTCGGTTTCGCCGCCGGAGGTTGCTCCGCGGGCGGCGTTGGCGGTGGTGCCGGGGACCGAGACGGGGCTCCGGCCGACGGTGCTCCCGGCCGCATGTCCGGCATGGGACGCATCGCCCTCGGCGGCATCGCTCCCGGGCCACCCGGTCCGAAATATGCTTCGTTGGTTTCTACTTTGAACGAGCTGTTCAGCTTTTCCATACTTTCGCGCATGCGTTCGTTCTGCAAGCGGCTGTGAATCTCGCCCTTGGCCTGCTCCAGCGGCACTTCCGTCTTGCTGTTGAGCTTGTAGATATAGTGGCCGCCCGCATCGCTGATCACTGGCGAGACTTCGCCCGCTTTCAAATCGAAGACGGCCGCGTGTGCCGGGGACAAGCCCGTCCGGCGAATGCTCGGCAGATTCACCGTTGGAGATTCGATCTTCATCCCGGCGGCCTCGAATGCTTCCTTTTGCAGCTTGATGAAGTCCTCGCCGGCAGCGGCTCGCGTCCGCAGTTCATCCGCCAGCTTGGTCATGGCCTGTTGGCCCTCTTCTTGCTTGGCTTTTTCGGCAGCTTCTTTCGCCTTCTGCTCGTCCTCGGTCAATTTTTCATTTTCACCGGGCTCATTCTTGAGTTCGGCTTCCTGCTTAGCCCGCGGCACGAAAATCCGGTCGAGGTTATATAGCTCGAAATTTTCTGGATGTTCCTTGTAGTACTTCTCGATATCCGCATCGGGAACCTTCGCGGCTTCTTCCTGAATTTTTTGCTGGAGTCCTTCGGCCAGAACCTGCATCGTCCGGAACTTCACTCGCTCCCTGTACTGAGGAGTCTTGTCCAGCCCTTGCTTCTTAGCATCATCGGCCATCGCCATCAAGCGAGGCAGAACGCTTGCCAGTTGTTTCTTCATCTGCGGTGTAATGTTGGGCGCGAGATTGTTGGCGAGTTGCTCGAATTGAGCTTTGGTGATGACCGTCTTGCAATCGGCGGTCGAAGTGCTCGCCGGGGTCTTGGCCGAGGCGGGCTTGGCCGCGGTTCCTTTGGCGGCCGCCGGCTTGGGCTGCGGAGCGCACACTCCTTGAATGGTGATCACTGCTGCATTCGGAGGCACCGACGCCGAGTTGTCTACGGGCGCTGGCGGGATAGCCGGCGCGGGCGGAGGCGCGGCCTGTCCCCACGCCATTGTTGCCAGCAAAGCACACAGCAGCCAACTCTTACCCATAACGCATCTCCTCCAGGATTTATTCATTAGAAAGGCGATCTCGCCAAACAGGAAATCCTAGCACAATCAGGCGCTTTTGCCCGTGCGCGCGAGGCAGCGGCGGTGGGTTACTTTCATTTTGCGCATATCGCCGGCTTTGAGAGATTGTGTGGCTCCGGACGCATTCGTCCGGGGTTGCGCGCGAACTGCGCAATGAAGACTGCCAGTGATGAGGAAAGTTGAGAAGAGGAAAGTTGAGAAAAGGAGAGGTCCGAGACGCGTCGCTGCGCTCCCTGGGGAGGACGAATGCATCCGCCCCTACATGGATCTCGTGTCACGGCACCTAATTCAACGCCCGATAGTGGCTATTCCCCGTGACCCTTGTCGCTTTCCGCTCCCAGCAGCGATAATGCCTCCATGTCGAGCAGCCCGGCGGTTCCATCCGCGGAGTTGATGCGCGCTGAAAAGCGTGCTGCTGCGGGGAACTCCGTTCTGGCTGCGCTGGTGATTACCAGCCTCAAGATCGTAGTCGGATTCACCACCGGCAGCCTCGGCATCCTTTCCGAAGCCGCGCATTCGGGGCTCGACCTGATCGCTTCCATTCTGACGTTTTTCTCGGTGCGCGTTTCCGATAAGCCCGCCGATGCCGACCACCAGTACGGTCACGGCAAAGTCGAGAATTTTTCCGCCTTCGTCGAAACCGGGCTCCTGCTGTTGACCTGCGCCTGGATCATCTACGAAGCCGGGCTCCGTCTTTTCTTCCGCCGCATCGATATCGAACCCTCGGCACCCGCCTTCGCCGTGATGCTGTTTTCGATGTGCGTCGATCGGTGGCGCTCCCGCGCTCTCGGACGCATCGCCAGCAAATATGACAGCCAGGCGCTCGAAGCCGATGCTCTTCATTTTTCCACTGACATCTGGTCCGCCGGCGTGGTCGTGCTCGGACTCGTGCTGGTCCTGCTCGGACGCAGTTATCACATCGACTGGCTGCGAGACTCGGATCCGGTGGCCGCACTCGTTGTTGCCGGAGTGGTGGTTTCGGTGAGCTGGCGTCTGGCTCGCCGCACTATCGACGCCCTGCTCGATGCCGCTCCTCCGGGTGTGCGCTCGCAGATCTATGATGCGGTGTCGCGGGTCGATGGCGTTCTCGAAGTCGATCGCGTCCGCATCCGCCGCGCCGGCAATCGTTACTTTGCCGATCTCGCCGTCGGTCTGGCGCGCACCGTGACCTTTCAGCGTTCGGGCCAGTTAGTCTCGGCCGTGACCGAATCCGTTCGCCGCGTGCTTCCCGATGCCGACGTCACCGTGCAGCCGCTGCCCCGCGCACAACGCACCGAAAATATCTTCGACCGTATCCGCGGCGTCGCCACCCGCAACAATCTCAACGTCCACGACATCAGCGTGCAGGATCTTGCCGGACGTCTCCACGTCGAGCAGCACGTCGAACTCGATGAGCGCATGTTGCTCAAGGATGCGCACGATCAGGTCACCGAACTTGAAGCCGATATGCGGCGCGACGTGCCGGAAATTTCTGACATCCTGACGCACATTGAGAGCGAGCCGGCTACGATCGAGCGGCCCGAAGAACTGAGCGGCGATACGGAACTGGAGCATCGCCTGCGCACCGTGGCGGCGCAGTTTCCGGAAATTCTTGATGTGCATGAATTCATTTTCAAACGGGTACGCGGGCGATTATTTCTCTCCTGCCATTGCACGCTGCCTGACGACCTGCCGCTGGCCCGCGTGCATGACATTCAGACGGAACTGGAGATACGATTCAAGCAGGATGCACCGGAATTATTTCGCGTCTTGATTCATCCCGAGCCCAGCACCGATAACCGGAGATAAAGAATGATTTCAGCGAAAGTCCTCTGGACCGACAACGAACGCTACATCGGAGACTCCACGTCTCGCCATGCCATCGTGCTGGACACGGCGAAAGAGAAGGCCGCCAATACGCCGATGGAACTGGTTCTGATCGCACTTTGTGGCTGCACGGCCTCCGATGTGGTCGGCATCCTGCGCAAGAAACGCGAGCCGTTCACCAGTCTGGAAGTGAGCGCTGAAGCTGAGCGTGCGCAGGGTTACCCGGCGGTCTATACGGAGATAAAATTGAAGTATCGCGTGGGTGGCAAGGTTTCCCGCAAAGCCATGGAAGACGCGGTCCGGCTCTCGAAAGAAAAATATTGCTCGGTTTCGGCGATGCTGGAAAAGACGGCCAAGATCAGAATTGAAATCGAGTACTCGGAGGGTGCGACATAGAACCGCATGCTTTTTGCCAGGTCGCGAAGCGGCTAGAGCAAGAAGAGATGTGGAGACAGCCGCCCTCGGCTGTCCAGCCGCGAAGCGGCGTCATTCTTTAGCCCAGGACGTAAGTCCTGGGCAAGCCAGGGAAAGAGGAACGAGTCCCGGGGGGACGACATAACCAACACCATGCCTCGCATCCTGCTCTTCACTCAACCCGGTTGTCTCTTGTGCGAGCTGATGCGCATTTACCTTGAGGCTCGCGAAGTCGCCTTTGAAGAGCGCGACATCAGTGCCGACCCTGAAGCACGCCGGATCATGATCGAAGAGCACGACAGCGAAGAGACTCCGACGTTGGTGTTCGCTTCCGGCGAATACATCGAAGTGGTTACTGGATTTGATCCCAAACGTCTTGACCAGTTGCTTGATTCGGCCCCATCATCGGATTCGGTGACCGAAGCCTGAACTCCTCGAATTCCAGCCCAAGTTCTCATCCCCTGCGCGGATATTTCTTCATCGCGTCCGCTGCATTTCTTTGGGGAATATCAGCCACACTGGGCCGCGCCGTCTTCACCGGCAGACTCCCGCTTGGCGGACAATCGCTGCATCCCATCGATCCGCTGATTCTGTCTCAAACCAGAACGTCATTCTCTTTGCTGGTTCTGCTGCCCGTGCTTGTTGGCCGACGCGGATGGCAGCGCATCCAGCTCCCCATGCCGGATCTCATCCAATGCGTCATGGTCGGCATGCTGGGCGTGGCCGCCTCGAATTATTTTTATTACGTCGCCATTCAGAGGACGAGCGTCGCCATTGCCATCGTGGTGCAATACACGGCGCCTGTCTGGGTATTGTTTTGGGTGGTCGCGCGCCGGCAGCAGAAACTTTCGCTGCAGAAAGTTGCCGCCGTCGCCGTAGCGATTGTCGGCATCGCCTTGACCATCGGCATCGTCGGCACGAAGACGGCGTCTCCTTTGCACTTGGACTCCTACGGCTTGGTTGCCGCAATCGTGGCGTCGTTTTCTTTCGCGTTCTACAACGTCGGCGGGCATCGCGTCCTCGCCCGCCATGACCGCTGGCGCGTGCTGGTCTGGACACTCGCCGCTGCCTCCGTCTTCTGGCTCGTCATCAATCCTCCGTGGAAGATCGCAGCCGCCCATTACGCCCCCGCCGAGTGGGGATTTCTGTTCGTGTTTTCGATGATCTCGGTGCTGGGAGCGTTTTCGCTCTATTTCCTCGGCCTGCAGCACCTCGAACCCACCCGCGCCATCGTCACCAGCTGCCTGGAGCCGGTGTTCTCGATCCTGCTAACGGCCATGTTGCTGGGCGAAGGCGTGCGCCCCATCCAGACGCTGGGAATTGTTCTGGTGCTGTCGGCGATTGTGATTGTGCAGTTGCCGGGAAGAGGAGCGGAGAATCGAGAAGCAGTGGTGGTCGACCCGATCGAGTAATGCTTCGGTTAGTCCCGCATTATGTGGGGACAGCCGCCCTCGGCTGTCCGGTCGAGCGAAGCTCGACGGCAGTTTGCCATGCGCCCGAAGAGAGCCGTTCCTAGCCCCGGACGTTAGTTCGACCCAGCAGCCGAAAATAGCGCCGCGCCTTCTTCACATCGCGGGCGATCTGCTCGCGCAGCGCATCCACGGAAGGAAACTTGATCTCATCCCGCAGCCGCTCCAGAAAGCAGATCTCGACCTCCGTCTCCGGGGTGAGTTCCAGCGGATGAAAGTTCAGCAGGTGCGTCTCAATCGCGAACAGTTCCGCTTCGAATGTGGGACGGCTGCCCACATTGGTGACGGATTCAAATCGCTCCACTCCCACGCGCGTCCAGGTGATGTAGACGCCATCCTTGGGGACGAGTTCGTCGTAACGCGCCAAATTGATGGTGGGCACCGTGTATTTCGATCCGTAGCCACGCCCGCGGCCGGGCGTGCCGAGAATGCAGAATGGACGCGCCAGCAAATGCCGCGCCCGGCTCACTCGTCCCGCCGCGATCAGCCGGCGAATCTGGCTGCTCGATACGGTCTCTCCGCGCAGAGACATTTCCGGATACATCTTGACCTCGAATCCCATCTCTCGCCCGAACTCCGCCAGCATTGTCACGTCGCCGGCCGCTTTGTGTCCGAAGCGGAAGTTAAATCCTTCATGCACCTCGCAGGCATGCAAGCCATTCTTAAGGACGCGCTCGGCAAACTGGCGCGGAGTCATGAGCGAGAGGTCGCGGCCGAAGGGAAGCACCAGCGCGGCGTCGATCCCCGTGCTTTCGAGCCAGCGCAGCTTTTCGGGCAAGGGCGTCAGCAGCTTCAATCCCGACTCGGGCCGCAAGATTCGCGTGGGGTGCGGCTCAAACGTGATGGCCACGGCCTTCCCGCCGCTCGCCCGTGCCCGCGCAACAATGTCGCTCAATACGTGGGCATGCGCGCGGTGAACGCCGTCAAAATTCCCCACGCTGACGAAGGTAGGGCCGAAGTCAGCGGGAATGTCCTCGAGTTTGTGAAAGACAAGCATTAAGGGCAATGGAAATGTTGATTTTTGAATAAAAATCGCGAGTCAGATGCAGGAGCGTCTTTCATTCAACAATCAACAATCGGCCTTACTTTATATTTCAAACTCCAGCTTCAGCCCGTCATACGACAGCCGCACATGTCGCGGCAGGGTTGCATTGGTGGCCTCGTGCGCCAGATCGTGACAGATGTGCGTGAAAAACGCCCGCTTGGGCTTGAGCCGGTCCACGATCGCCAATGAATTTTTCACCGTTGAGTGTGTGGGGTGCGGCTTGTGCCTTAGCGCATCGAGAAACAGGATGTCCAGCCCTTCGAGTTGGTGCATCGACGAATTCGGAATCTCGCTGTGGTCGGTCAAATAGGCCGCCGATCCGAAGCGGTAGCCATAAATCTGCGTCTCTCCGTGAATCACCACGACCGGTTCGAAGCGCACTCCGAGAACATTCACCGGGCCGTCGATGGGCTTCAGTTCGAGCAGAGGCAAGCTGCCAAATTTGTAGTCCGCATCGAAGATATACGCGAACATCCTGCGCAGAAATGCCGCCGCTTCGGGCCGGGCATAGAGGGGCAGCTTGTTCGGTTTATGGCGGTAACTGAGCGGCCGGAGATCGTCGATTCCAAGGATGTGGTCGGCGTGCGTGTGCGTGTAAAAAACTGCGTCGACCTGCGTGATATTTTCGCGCACCGCCTGCGCATAAAAATCCGGAGTAGTGTCGATCAAAACGACTTTGCCGTCGAACTCCAGCATGATCGACGGTCTGGTCCGCCGATCATGCGGATCGCTGGAATGGCAAACAGCGCAGTCACACCCCAAAGTGGGCACGCCCATCGACGTCCCACTGCCCAGCACGGTCAAGGTCGCTTTCATCTTCCGGTTGTTCCAGTCGCCGGCCCCGGTTGCGGCGGACGCGCCAGAGCGTTCGTGACCTCCACATAGGCCATGCGCAACTCGTACAGGCTGTTCTGCAGAAAATTCTCTTCCGTCGCGGTTAGGTTTCCCTTGGTCTTTTCGGAGAGCAGGTTCAGCGTGTCGATCGTCTGCCGCGCGCCAATGATGTCGACCTGCGGTTGCGCTCCTTGCTGCCGCATCAAGCCCAACTGCAGCATCGCGGTCATGTAGAGCGAGGCCATAAAGCACTCGAACGTGATCTCAAAATCTTTCGCCGAATGCCCGCTCAGCTCGACCTGCTTGTCGAGATCTTTCGACGACTGCTGATAGGCGGCGGCTTGCGCTTCCTGCTCCGCGCTGGTCGGTGGGATCGGCATCTCGCGGTCTTCGGCCTTTTCCGGAGCGTTTTCCGCCGCCACCGGCGCGGGAGTCTTCTCCGCGGCCGTTTCTTTGGGAGGAGTTGGCGCAGCCTTCGGCGCCTCGCTTTCCTCACGCGCATCCGACCGCAATTCGCCGTCGGCGTTGAACAGCCGCCGGTCCGTCACCGTGAAACTGGATTGTTCGTGCTTCTTGTCAGCCATAGGTTCCTCAACGATCAAGAAATCTGGACACAAAACCTTCTATTATGCCGGACGCTGTTCGAACGCGCTCGTCCGGTCCGCAGAAGAATTTTCGGTAATCGGCAACGCCGCTACCACTGCCTTTGCCGCACCAACCATCACCTCGCGGCCCGGCGTGCCCACTTCCCGCCGTATGTATCCCAGCGCGACAACACGGTTCGCATTCGCCAGCCGCACGCGGGTTGCGCTGGTAATCTCCCCGACTTCCTTCTCTCCCGCGACGACCTTGCTACCCGGTTCGAGCGGAGCATCCGCGACGAACCCCGAGAACTTGCGATGCACTGTGCCTCGCGACCGGATACGCTCCACAATCTCCTGCCCCACGTAGCAACCTTTGTTAAAGTTCAAGGCGCGCGTCTGCTCGGTTTCCTGGGGCAGATCGCGTTCGCGGATATCCACTCCATAGCGGGGAATGCCCGCCACAATGCGCTGCAGTTCCAAGGCCTCCGAGCCGACCGGGGTTGCGCCCGCAGCGAGCAGAGCTTCCCAAACCTTCCTCACGTCCGTCGGCGCCAGCCAGATCTCATATGCGGGATGTTGCGCATCGTCCGCGCGGACCAGCGTGCAGTCAACCCCGCCCCACGAGACGGATTCGATCTGCAGGGCCTCCATCTCGGGAATCGTAAATCCAGCGTTAGTCAAAATTTCGTGCGTCTTCGGCCCGCCAATTCCCAGCGCTGTGATTTCGGCGCTCAGATCCTTGACCTCAACGTCGTCCATGATGATGTAGTGATCGAAGGTCGCGAGGATCTTTTCCAACTGGCCGCAGTCAGTGTCCACCACGATCGACTCGCCGCGATTATAGGCATACAGATCGCCCAGGATATGTCCCTGAGCATTCAGCAAGAACGCGTACACTCCCTGACCCGGCGCGAGATCGCGGACGTTATTGGTGACCATCCCGTTCAGCCAGCGCACACGATCGCCGCCGGAGAGCGAAATCTTCGCCCGATAGCCCAGGTCGTAAGCTCCACATCCTTCGCGCAACGCGGCGAACTCCACCTGCGGATCGCCAAATCGAGCGGCAGTCGTGGCGCCGCGATACTCGGCAACTTCCGGCGCGCCTGCTCCCGGTTCCTCAGCCTGCAATGCTGTAAGCCCCATACTTGTATTCGATTATAGCGATTGTGTTAACGTTCCAGCCGTGGACCGGAAAATGGACCAGAAAATGGACCAGAAAAAAGCAGCCCGAAAACGCATCGCCGTCATTCCCGGCGACGGCATCGGCAAAGAAGTCATTCCGCAGGCGGTCAACGCAATCCACGCCTCCGGCGCACCCGTGGATCTCACCGAATTCGATTGGGGCGCCGATCGTTATATCCGCGACCAGACCACCGTCCCTCCCGACGGATTCAAGATGCTGGCGCATGACTTTGACGCCATTCTCGTCGGAGCCTTTGGCGATCCGCGCGTGAAGACCAACATCCATGCCAAAGAAATCCTGCTGGGCATGCGCTTCAAGATGGACCTTTACGCCAACGTGCGTCCGGTTCGTCTGCTCGACGCCGCGCTCTGTCCGCTGAAGGGCATCGAGCCCAAAGACGTGGATTTTGTCGTGCTCCGCGAGAACACCGAAGGCGTTTACACTGATGCGGGCGGCGTCTTCAAGCAGGGAACTCCCGACGAGATCGCGACCCAGGAAGACATCAACACGCGCAAGGGCGTCGAACGCATCCTGCGTTACGCATTCCAGTATTGCCAGGACCACACGAAGCTCGACGGCTCACGCCGCAGCCGAGTCCTGATGTGCGACAAGTCGAACGCCATGACCCACGCCGGAGGCCTGTGGCAGCGCGTCTTCAAGATCGTCAGCGCTGACTACCCTCAGATCACGGCGCAGCATATGTATGTGGACGCGCTGTGCATGCAGATGGTTCGCGACCCGCGCCAGTTCAACGTCATCGTCACCAACAACATGTTCGGCGACATCATCACCGATCTCGCCGCCGGATTGCAGGGAGGCCTCGGGATGGCCGCCAGCGGCAACATCCATCCGGGCCGCACTTCGATGTTTGAGCCCGTCCACGGCTCCGCGCCGCCGATCGCCGGGAGAAACATTGCCAATCCGTTCGGCGCGATTCTGACGGCGGCCATGATGCTCGCACATCTCGGCTTCGCCGAGGAAGCGGCCAGAATTGAGTCCGCGGTGCTGGAAGCCGTGCGCCAGAAAAAAACCACAGAAGATATCGGCGGCAAACTGGGAACGCGCGAAGCCGGAGAATTTACCTGTAAGGCGCTGACATCCTGAGCAGAAGTGGTGTCACCCGACCAACCGTTTTGTCATCCTGAGCGGAGCAACGCGATTCGCGATGCGAATCGGGTTGCGCAGTCGAAGGATCCCTACCCGATTTGAGTCAGTCAGGGGAGCCGGGAACTCTGGCCGCGCCTTGGGATGCGAACTCGTTCGCAGGGCCAGCGGCTGTGCAGAATGTAGGGATCCTTCGACTCCGCGGGAAGCGCGTTTTGCACGCTTCCCGCTCCGCTCAGGACGACAAAGCCCGAATTCCCACCAGCAGCGCCAGTTCCCGCCACTTCCACTGACACTCCACATCTACAAATCCAATTTCCCGCAACCACTGCAGCTGCGTCTCCAAATCCAGCAGCTTGTTGGAAGGGTCTTCGGTCTCCACTGTAAAAGCAATGCGGTGCAAAAATTCCTCGTGCAGTCGCGGCGAAGGCGAGGACACGTGCTCCAGGTTGCAGAAGACCCCGCCAGAATTCAGCAGCCCAAAAATTTCCTCGTATAGTCCTCGTTTCCGCTCGTGCACCAGATGATGAATGGCAAAGCTCGAGATCACCGCATCGAACTTGCCTAGACCCGGCGGTAGGGACGAATCCAGATTGTGCCCCATGATCGTCACGCGCGCATCTCCCGCGAAGCGCCGGCGGGCGGCCTCAAGCATGGAGGGTGAAAAATCCACGGCTACCGCCTCGGTCTCCGGGTGCGCCTGCCGTACTAGCGCCAGCAGTCGTCCATCGCCGGTGCCCAGATCCAGAATTTGCCGCGCGCCCCGCGGAATAAACTCCAGCAGCGCCGCTTCTCCTTCGCCGCGATGCAAAATCGAGTCGGCTCGCTCCAGGTAGTCGCGGGCGTGGTCGGGCGAAGTCCAGAGATTGACAGGTTTGGTAGCAGTCATGAGAGAAACTATAGGGAAACGTATAAACTCAGTCTTAATGAATAGAGCCGAAGTGCCTTCCCTGGGGATTTTCCGGTTGCTTTTCGTGGTTGTACTGGCCGTGGCCATGTGGCCATTCCCGGCCGCAGCCCAGCAGTCGCAGGACCAGTCCGCCCAGCCGCAATCTCCTGCGACACAAGAACCCACCAAGCCGACGCCTCCAACGGCAGAGCCCCCGCAAGAGGGCGAGGTCAAGATCACTCCCCGGCAGGCCGAAGAACTCTTTCACTCCGTCGACGAAATCCTGCAGTTCGACAGCAAGGAGACCGGTCTGCCCATCAAACGCGAGGTCAAACGCAAGCTGACCAGCCGTGACGAAGTCGTCTCCTATCTCACCAAGCACATGAACGACCAGGATACGCAGCGCCTGCGCCGCTCCGAACTCGTTCTGAAAAAATTCGGCCTGCTTCCGCCCGACTTCGATCTGGAAACTTTCCTCGTCGCCCTGCTCAAAGAAGAGGTCGCCGGCTATTACGATCCCAAAACTAAAACCGTGAACCTGCTCGATTGGGTGCCGATTGAAGAGCAGGAGCCGGTCATGGCCCACGAACTTACACATGCTCTGCAAGATCAGGACATCAACCTGCAGAAGTGGATGAAAAAGGGCGACAAGGATTTGGGAGAGATCAGGAAAGATCCCACGCCTGCCGACATCGAGAACGATGAAATCGACAATGCCCGCGAGGCCGTCGTCGAGGGTCAGGCCCAGGCCATGATGTTCCAGTACGCGATCGCCCCCACCGGACATTCGATCGTGACTTCTCCGGCCCTGGTTGGCGCTATGGTAGAAGAAACTTTGACGGGATCGTCCAGCACCAAAGTATTCAATGACGCGCCCATTTTCATGAAAGAGTCGCTCACGTTTCCCTACACCTATGGCATGGATTTCGTCATCAAGTTGATGCAAAAGGGAGGCAAAGAAAAAGCGTTCGCCGACGTGCTACACAATCCTCCGCATACCACGCGCCAGATCATGGAGCCGGAGACCTATCTGTCGGGCGAAAGGATCGTGCCCATGCACATCCCCGATTTCAAGCGCGACTTCAAGGATTACAAGAAATTCGATATCGGCGCGATGGGGGAATTCGACGTGGCCGTGCTGATGGAGCAATACGTCGGAAAGCCGCTGTCAAAGAAGATGTATCCCGAATGGCGGGGCGGGTATTACTACGCGGCAAAAGCTAAGACGAACGCGGATGCTCCGCTTGGCCTGTTGTACGTGTCACGCTGGTCAAGTCCGGAATCGGCGGCCGAATTCGCGGGCATCTATGCTCGTTCCTTGCAGGAGCGCTATAAGCACCCGACCGAAACTAATGACGCTTCCAAGCCGGATTCCGCTGCCAGCCCCGAAGGCGACGACAAAAAGGCACCGCCCGCCGTGCACGGCCGTCATGTCTGGAACAGCGCCGAAGGGACGATTGTGATCGAAGAACAGGGCGACACGGTTTTCGTCAGCGAGAGCCTGGACGCCGGTACTACGTCCGCGCTGGAAAAAGAAGTATTTACCACTCAGCAAGCCGCGAAATAAGCGGGATCGACGCTGCGGATTTCTCCACATTAGGCAATCAAGGCAAATAACCACAAAGGGCACGAAGGTTCACAAAGGAAACCTGGGATTTCCTTCGTGTCACTTCGTGTCCTTCGTGGTGATTGCCAGTTCAGCCTACTTCCGCTTTTTCTTGCTTTGCGTTTCTTCCGGCACTTCTCCGAGAAAGTGCTGCACTTCTGCCGTCACAACAAATTCCTTGTCGCCTCTTCGGATCGTCAGCCTCCGCTCCTGTCCGGGCATTCCACCGAGCATGGCCCACACTTGCCCCATGGTGGACGTGCTAACAGAAATGTCATTCACGGCGATGAGAGAGTCTCCCCGCTGAACGCCGTCGGGACCAACCGGCACGGACGGCTTCCCGTCGATATCCGCTACGCCCAGGATGGTGAAGCCTCCGGAATTCTCCGGCCGCAGAATCAGCCCTACGACGTCGAAATCAGGAAACGTGGAAGTACGTCCAATTTCGAAGTAAACCATCGAATGCGCATAATCGAGGCCAACCCGAAAATTCTGCAGCGCGCTCGCTCCCAGCAGGCCCGTCGTCGCGATGCCGGCCCGCTTGGCAAAAAAGTCGGCCGTTTCTTTGGATAGCTCCACAAAAGTCACGTCAGTCAGGAACGCTGGCCCGTATTGCACGCGATCCACGCGCATCACCTTCCACTTCGTTTCTTCCTCGCCGCCCCACATATTGGCCGAACCGACCGCGCCCGTCATGTGCGGCCAATCGGGATGGGCGGCCGCAAACTTGTCGAACAATTCCGGAGAAAGGAAGCTGATGCACGAGCCCGCGTCGAGCGCCAGATTGTATTTCTTGTCGTCGATCCTGCTCGGAACCTGGATGAGCCCATTCTCGGCATTGATGACGACTTTGGACGGCTCGCCTTGAAAGTGGATCGATCCCGGAACGCCAATCGTGAACCGGTGTTCGGGAAAGTCGATCAGCACATCATATTGGCGAAGAACGGTCGACGGTATGTTGAGCTCCACATTCATGCCGGGCGCGATCACGCCCGCCGCGATCCCCGAATTCAAAGGGATTCTTATCGGGTTCGAAGACGGCAGAGAGACCTTCATTCCAGCGATCAGAATTTCCAGCCCAGGCAATTGCGGGTTCGTGTGACCTGCACAGGTTTGTCCGTCGCAACTGACGCTCAGCCCCATCAGTTCAGCCACACGCTTCGACATCCAGAGGTCCGGATCTCCGTTATCCACCCAGGCATGAACGCTCGCTGTTGTGCCGTCTTTGAGCGAAATGCCGACGTCAATCACCACTCGGTTGTGATCGGTCGTCGCCGGAACTGTGACGGGAGGGGGCTCGGTAGAAGGGTGTGTTTTCTCCCGCGCCCACGCTGCATTGCACAGCGACAAGCACACGCAGACAGCAGCCATGAGTCTCATCCTTGAAATTGTAGCGCCTGCTCGAGAGGCTCCGCTCCCAGACTGTTTCCCTCTGGAGAAGACGAGGCTGCTCGCAAATTCCGTCCTGTATAATCACAAGTTTGACTTTACGAATCTGAAAATGTTTTGGAGGTTGATTGCCACAGGCGGAGATCGGAATCATCGGCGGGAGCGGGTTGTACTCCATGCCCGGGCTCAGCAAAATCAAGGAAGTTCGCGTCCGAACGCCATTCGGCACTCCCTCCGACGCCTATGTCTGCGGCACTCTCGAAGGGCGCAAGGTAGCCTTTCTCGCGCGCCACGGGCGGGGCCACACCATCCTGCCCAGCGAACTCAACTTTCGCGCCAATATTTACGGCTTCAAACAGCTCGGAGTGGAGCGCATCGTTTCCGTCTCCGCCGTCGGATCGCTGAAAGAAGAGCACAAGCCCCTAGAGTTCCTCATTCCCGATCAATTTTTCGATCGCACCCGTCATCGCGTCGACACATTTTTCGGTGGCGGCGTGGTCGTTCACATCGCCTTCGCCGATCCCGTCTGCGGAGAACTGGCCGGCGTTGTCGAATCCGCTTGCCAGAAAGCTGGGGTTGTCGGAAAACACGGTGGAACTTATCTGTGTATGGAAGGGCCGCAGTTCTCCACCAAAGCGGAATCCAACGTCTATCGCGGACTCGGCATGGATGTGATCGGCATGACCAACCTGCAGGAAGCCAAGCTGGCCCGCGAGGCGGAGCTTTGCTACGTCACCGTCGCCATGGTCACCGACTACGATTGCTGGCATCCGCATCACGATTCGGTGACCGTCGATCAGGTGGTTGCGGTGCTGATCAAGAATGCGGAGAATGCCGCGAAGGTCGTGCGGCAGACGGTGGCTGCCATGCCGCGGCAGCGTTCCTGCAAATGCGGGTCAGCTCTGGCCCACGCCATCCTTAGCGATCGCAAAAAAATCCCCGCGGCGACGCGGAAGAAGCTAAGCCTGATTCTCGGGAAGTACTTGAAGAACGGCGGCTGAAATCTGCCTGAAGTCAGAAATCGGCCATTAGGCCCGAACTCCAAAAAAAGGGAAACATGAGCATACTCGTAGTCGGTTCTGTGGCATTCGATGACGTCACCTCGCCCTCGGGCAGCGTGAAAAATATTCTCGGGGGAGCAGCCACTTACTTCGCCCTCGCCGCCAGCTATTTCACCCAAGTCCGAGTCGTCGCAGTCGTCGGAGAAGATTTCGGTCCCGATCAAGAAAAAGTATTTCAGCGGCATGGCATTGACACGCGCGGACTCGAGCGCGCCAAGGGCAAGACGTTTCGCTGGGGCGGATCGTATGCTGACAATCTCAACGAAGCAAAAACGGATTACACCGACTTGAACGTCTTTGAAACTTTCCTGCCGCGCATTCCCAAGGAATACGAAGACACCGATTTTCTTTTCCTCGCCAATATCCAGCCGACGCTGCAGGCCGACGTTCGGCGCAAGATGAACGGCGTCCGCCTGACCGGCTGCGACACCATGAATTACTGGATTAAGGGCACTCCCAAGGAACTCGCCGAAACACTGAAGCTGGTCAATGTGCTTTTAATCAACGACACCGAGACGAAGATGCTGGCGCATGAAACGAATCTGCCGCGCGCCGCGCAAAAAGTTATGGCCATGGGCCCTCAGGCTTTGGTCGTCAAGCACGGCGAATACGGCGCCACTATCTTTTTTCGCGAGGGGGCCTTTGGAATTGGCCGCCATCCCTTCCGCGCCCCGGCGCTGCCCATCGAAGAAGTTCAGGATCCCACGGGCGCCGGTGATTCCTTTGCTGGAGGCTTCATGGGCTACGTCGCGTCGCAGGCACAGCTCAATCGCGAGGTTCTCAAGCGCGCCCTTTTTTACGGAGGCGTGATGGGATCGTTCGCCGTCGAGCGCTTTGGCACCGAGCGTCTGCAGTCGCTGACCCGTGAAGAGATCGATGCCCGCTTCCAGGTTTTTCGTGAATTGACTCGCCTGGAGTAGTCAGGCCACGATGCGCAAGTCCCGCAAAATCGAACCCGATAATTCTTCATGGAATTCGGAAGTGCGCCTTCTCGCCTGGCTTGCCACTTGCGCTTCGGTCATCTCTTTTTTGTCTTATGCCCAGCGCAATCAGGTCTTGCTCTACGGCGACGCCATCGCCCACATCAACATCGCCCGCCGCGTCTTCGATTCCAAAACTCCGGGACTGCTGCAGCTGGGGACGGTGTGGCTGCCGCTGCCGCACCTGCTCATGATTCCATTCCTCATCTCTAATGAGATGTGGCGCCGAGGCGCGGGCGGTTCGATTCCATCGATGGTCGCCTACGTTTTCGGCGTGATCGGAATATTTCGCCTGACTCGCAGTGCACTCGGGCGCAATAAGCAGCCGGACAGTCCCGCCCGCGTCGCCCCATGGATTGCCGCGCTCATCTATGCCGCGAATCCAAATCTGATTTACATGCAGTCCACCGCCATGGGCGAGACCCTCTATCTCGCGTTTTTCATCTGGTCACTGGTGTTCTTGATCGAATTCGTTCGCGGCGAAGCCAACGCGCTTACGAAGGGTGCTCTTTGCCTGGCTGCAGCATGCCTGACCCGCTACGACGGATGGTTTCTTTCCGCTGCGCTGATCGCATTTGTTTTGCTGCGGTTCCTGCTGAGTGCGAATTCGGCAAGCCAATCGCAGCCGGATCCGCAACTGCGAATTCGCGTCGTAAAATTCATCGTGATTGCCGCCGCCGCTCCGGCCCTATGGCTCGCCTACAACGGCATCGTTTACCGCAATCCCCTGGAATTCGAAAATGGTCCCTACTCCGCCAAAGCAATCGAACGTAAATCCCAGACTGCAGGCAATCCCGGCCATCCGGGAAGCGCCAATCCATGGCTTGCCGGCATGTATTTTGTGAAAGCGGCCGAAGATAACATGGTCGCGAACCAGTGGCTGCAGCGGACATGGATTCTGCTCAGCCTGTTCGCAGCCGCCGTCCTGATTTTCGCTCGCCGTCAGCAGGCAGAAGCTACCGAGCAGAAATCCGCGCCCCTTTGGTGTTTACTCTTTCTTCTGCTTCCCATCCCGTTTTACGCGCTGTCGATCGCCTATAGCGGCGTCCCCGTCTTCGTTCCCAACTGGTGGCCTTTCACGCACTATAACGTCCGCTACGGATTGCAACTGCTCCCTGCGTTCTCTATCGCTATGGCGCTGCTCGTGTACGCTGTTCTGCATTTTGACAAGTGGAATCCCCGTCTGCGGTTCGTCTCCATTCCGGCAATTCTGGCCTTCTCGGCGGCCAGTTATGCTTTCGTCTGGCAGGCCACGCCGATCTGCCTCGCAGAAGCTCAAATCAACATGCGAAGCCGCAATCAACTCCAGATCGAACTTGCCCGCTGGCTCGAACGATTGCCCCCTGATTCGACCCTGTTGATGTACCTGGGCGACCAGGTCGGAGCGCTGGAGCGCGCCGGCATTCCTTTGAAGCGCACCATCAACGAAGGCAATCATCGGGTTTGGAAACAGCCCGTCGATCCTGAAGGTCTTTGGGAGCGGGCGCTGGCCCACCCTTCGCAATATGCCGACTACGTCGTCGCCTTCGAAGGCGACCCCGTCTGGCGGGCAGTTCACGATTTGCATCTGCCCGCGCTGGTCGAACTCCACGTCACCGGACAACCCCATGCCATCCTCTATCGCGCGCGGTAATCACCGCGGTAAACGCAGCACAACCTCGCTCGGATGATAAAATCCGGCCATCCAAACGATTTCGAAAGTGATATCAACGCCCGCATGAACTGCGAACGCCTCGTCGATTTGATGGACCAGGAAATGGCGAGCGGTATTGTCGGCGGACGGGTGGACCGCGAGTGACCTCCGGCATCCGCACCATCCCATTCGTCAAGGCCAGCGCCTGCGGCAACGATTTCTTGCTGATTGATTTTTCTTTGATTGCCGCATCTGAGGCCCAGGCCTTCACTCGGCGCATCTGCCATCGCCATGATGGAGTGGGAGCCGATGGCGTCGAGTGGATGCTGTCCCATCCCACCGCCGATATCGAAATCCGTCTCATCAACGCCGACGGTTCAGAAGCCGAAATTTCAGGCAACGGCACCCGCTGCGTTGCCGCGTACTTATGCGCCGAGCAAGGGAAAGAGAAGATTACGATTCAAACCGGTGCGGGCCTGAAAACCTGCGCTCTCACCGCACGCCACGATTGGGAATATGAATTCGAAATCGCCATGGGTTCTGCCACGGTCGAAAAAGAATTGGCGCTGAAAACTTCCAGCGGCGACGTTCGCGGAATCCCAGTTTCGTTGGGGAATCCTCATTACGTCGTCTTCGTTTCCGATTTCGTTTCTGTCTGGCAAGCACAAGCAGCCGAAATTCAGCGCTCGCCGCAGTTCACCGAAGGAGTAAACGTCGAGTTCGTCAAGGTCAGCAGCAAGAATGAAGTGAACGCGCTTTTTTACGAGCGCGGCGTGGGAGAGACGCAATCGTCGGGCACGGGATCGTGCGCTTGCGCAGTTGCCGCGATGGCCACCGGACGCGCCGAGTCGCCTGTGAAAGTGCACGCCGAGGGTGGAACGCAAACCGTCCGCCAGGAGGGCGGCAACATTTTCTTGCGCGGTCCTGCGCAATTGGTCTGTCGAGGAGAATTCTTTCTGAGTTGAGCGGATCGTTGCTTCACTAATGCCGTAGCTAATGCCGACTGCGAATTCCCAACCCGTCAAGCCCCCTGCGCTTCGCCCCGGCGATACCGTCGGGATTGTCGCGCCTGCCAGTAATATCCAACAGTCGGATCTCGAAGCCGGCTGCGCCGCCCTCGCCCGCGCCGGATACCGAACGTTTTATTTCGACTCCATTTTCGAGCGCGATCTCTACTTCGCCGGATCGCCCGCTCGCCGCGCCCGCGAACTCGAGCAAATGTTCGAGCGTGACGACATTCGCGCCATCCTGTGTGCCCGAGGTGGTTATGGCGCAAATTATTTGCTCCAGCATCTCGAGCTCGCCAAGATCAAAGCTCATCCCAAGATTTTTATCGGCTACAGCGATATCACCACGCTGTTGACGCACTTCATGGATGCCGCGAAGCTCGTTGTCTTCCACGGTCCCATGGCCGCCAAGGATTGGGCGCATGAAAACCGCGTTGACTTAAATTCATGGCAGTCGGCATTGTCCGGCAGCGCGCCGTGGGATGTTCCTCTGAATCCGGAAGTGGTCGCGCTCGCCGAGGGCGAAGCCGAAGGCATCCTGTGCGGCGGGTGTCTTTCGATTCTGGTCGCGTCCCTAGGCACGCCCTACGCGATCAAAACCGCCGGAACGATTCTGTTTCTCGAGGACGTCGCTGCCAAGCCTTTTCAGATCGATCGCATGCTGATGCAACTGAAACTGGGCGGATATCTCAACGATGTTCGCGGCATCGTCTTTGGAGAAATGCTCGACTGCCTCCAAAACGCAACGCAGGATTACACTCTGCAGGAAGTCGTTCAGCGAATCGTCGGCGACTTAGGCGTTCCGGTCGCCTTCGGCGTAAAGTCCGGACACGTGACCTCAGGCAACATCATGCTGCCGTTCGGCGTGAAAGCAAACCTATCCGTGCGAGGAACGCAGGTGGTCCTGAAAATAGCGGAATCAGCGGTGAAATGACGAAACGCAATAGGATGTCCTTCGTGTACCTTAGTGCCCTTTGTGGTTATCGATTTTGTTGACTATGACCCAACCCAAGCACATCCATCTGATCGGCATCTGCGGCACGGCCATGGCCTCGCTGGCAGGCATGCTAAAGCAGCAAGGGTTCCAAGTCACGGGCTCCGACGCCGCGGCCTATCCGCCCATGTCCGATTTTCTGCGCGAACTCGATATCCCGGTAGCCCAGCCGTTCGACCCGAAGAACCTAGAGCCGCGTCCCGGTCTTGTGGTCGTCGGCAACGCCATGTCTCGCGGCAATGTCGAACTCGAGCACGTTCTCGACCAGCGCATTCCGTTTTGCTCGCTTCCGCAGTTATTGCACGATGAATTCCTTCGCGGCAAAGAAGTGCTGGTCGTCGCCGGAACTCACGGCAAGACCACGACCACGTCCATGCTCGCCTGGATCTTTCACTCCGCCGGCCTTGCCCCCTCGTTTCTCATTGGCGGCATCGCGGAGAATTTTGGCTCCAGCTTCCATCTCGGCCAGGGTAAGCATTTCATTCTCGAAGGCGACGAGTACGATACCGCCTTCTTCGACAAGGGACCGAAGTTTCTCCACTACTTTCCCGACAGCATCATTCTCACGTCGGTCGAATTCGATCATGCCGATATCTACAAGGACCTCGACGCGGTCGAGACGGCATTCAAGCGCCTGGTGAATCTGATTCCGCGCCGTGGGCGGATCATTGCTTTTGATGGTGCCGTCGGAAACGTCGCCGAAAGCGCGAGCCTGGAGCACTGCGTGGCCAAAGCGTTCTGTCCGGTCGAACGTTACGGCGCCGGCCCTCGTGCCCATTGGAAAGTGACCAACGTTCGCTTCGAATCGGCTCTGAGCCGTTGGACGGTCGAGCATGACGGTAAGCCATGGGCCGATTTTGAATTCGCCTTGGCGGGAGAATACAACGTATGGAATGCCACCGCAGCCGCAGCCCTCGCCAGTTCTTGTGGCATCTCGCGGGAAGCCATTGCCGCCGCACTTAAGACGTTCAAGAGCGTGAAGCGCCGTCTCGAAGTGAAGGCGCAAGTCAACGGCATCACCATCATCGACGATTTCGCGCACCATCCCACCGCGATTGCCGAGACGCTGAAGGCCTTGCGAACCCGCTATGCCGGAGCGCGCCTGTGGGCCGTGCTGGAGCCGCGCTCCAACACTTTGCGCCGCCGCGTCCTGCAAAGCGATTTAGCGCGTAGCCTTGCGCAAGCCGATGAAGTGATCGTGGCGGGCGTGTTTCGCTCTGAAGCTGTCCCCGAAAAGGAACGCCTCGAACTTCCCGCTCTGGCGGCGGAGATCGAGCACAATGGCCGCCGTGCGCGCCTTCTCGCCGATGCCGACGCCATCGTACAAACCATCTCTCCGGAACTGCGCAGTGGAGATGTCGTCGCCATTCTCTCCAACGGCGGGTTCGGCGGCATCTACGAAAAACTTCCCGCGCGCCTTCGAGAATTGGCAGGGAAGTCATGAAACCCTGCCTCTGGCTCCTTCGCGCGGTTCGCCTGGCATGTTGTGCCGCGCTCTTCACTTCGTGGGCGATCGCTCAACCATCGTCCCCTCAAATCTCCTACACGATCTCTCTCACCTCGCCCGAGCAGCATCTGCTGGAGGTGCAAATCGTGTTGCCGCCCGGGCCGACCGAAAGAGAGCTGCAGCTTCCGGTTTGGAACGCTCTCTATCAGGTCCGTGATTTCTCTCAATACATCAACTGGATTCGCGCGAAGAATCGCTCCGGTCAGCCAATCGCGGTCCACGCCATCAATGACAGCCGCTGGCGAATCGAGAACTCCCCTGATGGCGCCATCGTGGAGTATCAGGTCTATGCCGATATGCCCGGCCCATTCGGCGCGCAATTAAATACTCATCACGCCTTCTTCAACCTGGCGGAAATCCTGATGTATCCTGTGGATGGCCGCGCTTCTCCGCTGACCCTGCATTTCACTCAACTACCGAGCGGATGGCGCATTGCAATGGCCATCACGGCATCAGACCTGAATTTTCACGCCGAAAATTACGACCGGCTGGTGGATTCTCCCGTGGAAATCGGTACGTTTCAGGAATCCGATTTCAACGAATCCGGTGGGCACTTCCGCGTGATCTTCGACGCCGATCCCGCCGACTACGACGCACAGACAATCGTCGCCGATCTACATCGCATCGTCGCCGCGGCCATTAGCTGGATGAACGACCGTCCCTTCGACACCTACACGTTTTTCTATCACTTTCCGCGAGGTCCGGGCGGCGGCGGCATGGAACATGCCTACTCCACAGCGATTGAACTCAGCGCGGAAGCGATGAAGCAAAATCTCGATGCCCTCACCAGCGTCTCCGCCCACGAATTTTTCCATCTCTGGAACGTGAAGCGCATCCGTCCGCAATCGCTCGAACCCATCGATTACACGAAAGAAAATTTCACCCGCGCTCTGTGGTTTAGCGAAGGCGTCACCAGCACCGCCGAAGGAATCATCCAGTTGCGCGCCGGCCTGCTCGACGAAAGGCAATACCTTGACCGTCTCAGCGACGAGATCACAGAGCTCGAACGCCGCCCCGCTCACCTCACCCAGTCCGCCGAGGATTCGAGCATGGATGCCTGGCTCGAAGGCTTCAGCTATTACCGCCGCCCCGAGCGCAGCATTTCCTATTACAACAAAGGCGAAGTGCTTGGCATGCTTCTGGATCTCGCCGTGCGCGACTCCAGTGCGGGTCGCGCCTCCTTGCGCGAAGTCCTGCAATGGATGAACGCCAACTATGCGAAGAAAGGTCTGTTCTTCGACGATTCCCACGGCGTTCGCCAGGCTGCGGAAGCGGTCAGCCATGCCGATCTCGCTTCCTTTTTTACTAACTACGTCGCTGGAACCGAAGAGATCCCATGGGATGATCTCCTGCGGTCCGTCGGTCTGCGCGTCGAAGCCGAAACCATCACGGTCGCCGACCCGGGTTTCATCGCCTCCCGCAATTTTGGGGGCCCCATGTCGGTGGTTGCCGTTACTCCTGATAGCGAAGCCCAGCGCGCCGGTTTGCAAGTCGGTGACACTATCGTCGAATTATTAGGCAAGCCCGCAGGGCAGGAATCCCGCCAGGAATTGGCGCGCCTAAACCCTGGCGATTGGCTTTCCGTCAAAGTGCAATCCCGGCGGGCCGGCGAGCGCCAACTGAAATGGAAAGTCGGCAGCCGCCAGGAAGTCGATTACGAAGTAAAAGATCTCGATCAGGTTACAGCCGAACAGCGCACCCGCCGTGCCGCCTGGCTTAAAGGAGAAGCGCAGAACGATTCCGGCGCTTCCGAGGCTGTCCCCAAATGATTCGCGCCATCATCATGCTGCTGTTTTGGGCGCTGACCATGCCCTTCGCCGCATTGATTGGTTTTTCCTGGGCGTTTCTGACGGGCGACGTCCGCGTCCTCTATTCCACCTTCACCTGGGGCGCCTACGCCGGAGTCTGGCTCACCGGTGTGCGGGTTGACATCATCGGACTCGATCAGTTCGATCATTCCTGCAGCTACATCTTCATGACCAATCACGTCTCCAATCTCGATCCCCCAATCCAGATTCCGCTGATCCCGCGCCGCACCTCGGTCATGGTGAAGAAAGAATTATTCAAGACACCGATCCTCGGCCCCGCTATGCGCCTGGCTTCGCTTCTCCCCGTGGATCGCGGCAATCGCGACGCCGGCATCGAAGCCGTCAACGCCGCTAAGGCCGTTGTCGCCCAGGGATTTAACATGACCATCTATGTGGAAGGGAAGCGCTCGTTCGACGGCAAACTCCTGCCCTTCAAGAAAGGCCCGTTCTATCTGGCGGAAGAATGCGGCGTGCCCATTATTCCGATGACGATCGTGGGCACGCACTACGCCATGCCAAAGGGAAGGTTCGCCATCAAGCCGGGCCGCGTGAAAGTGATCTTTCATTCGCCGATCGAGCCCAAGGATTTCGGATCGCGCGAATGCCTGATGGAGAAAGTCCGCGCCGCCATCGAAAGCGGCCTGCCGGAAGAGTTTCGACAAAACGGGCTTACCACAGAGGACTCGGAGGCGCACAGGGGAACAGCGTAAAGGACCTCCGCGACCTCCGTGTCCTCTGTGGTTATTCTTTTTTCGCTCGCACCGCTCGCGCAATCTCCGGAAGTTTCGGCAGGATTGCCGAATACTTCAGCCAGGCTTTATGATCCACGGCCGGCGCCCCGCTCACCAACGCTCCCGCCGGAATATCTCCTGCGACGCCGCTCTGCGGCGTGACAATCGCATTGTCTCCAACCTTGCAATGCCCAACCACTCCTACCTGACCGGTGAGAATCACTCGATTCCCAATCTCGGTTGACCCTGCGAGCCCGACCTGCGAGCACAGAAGCGCATCCTCGCCCACATGCGACCCGTGGCCTACCTGCACCAGGTTGTCGATCTTCACGCCGCGCCCAATTCTTGTCTCGCCGACGCTCGCCCGGTCGATGCACGAATTGGCCTGCACCTCCACGTCGTCCTCGATCACGACCGGCGCCGGCTGCGGAATCTTGTGCCATGTCCCTTCCGCAGTCTTGGCGAATCCAAAGCCGTCTCCGCCGATAATCACTCCATTTTGCAAGAGCACATTGTTGCCGATGCGGCAATTTTCCCGCACAACCGCGTGTGCGTGCGCGAAGAAGTTGTTTCCAATCTTGACTCCGCGATAAATCACCACATGCGCCAGCAGCACGGCATTTGCTCCGATTTCGACATCTTCGTCCACAACCACATAAGGCCCGACGTGCGCTCCCGGGCCGACGCGGGCGCTTACGTGCACCACGGCAGTCGGATGGACTCCGGCCGAATATTTCCTCGGCGTGTGAAATAACTCGAGGGCACGGGCAAACGAAAGATAGGGATTCTTCGCCCGCAACATCGCCGCAGGAATGGCAGGGAAGTCCTCGCTGACGATGACGGCCGAAGCGCGGGTAGTCCGTGCCGCCGCAGAGTATTTGGGATTCGAGACGAATGTAAGATCCCCGGGGCCAGCCTGTTCGATCCCGTTTATCCCGGTAATCTCAGTTTCAGGGGATCCATTTTCGAGGCGCAAATCAAGCGCAGAAGCAATCGCAGAAAGTTTCATGAGATGAGATGTAGATGCGACTAAATCCTACACCAGAGAGAAGCGCACGTAGCCTCGGCGGGAAGGCCGGCCTCCGGATCCGAAAGTCGTTTTACTGAAAGTCGTTTACTGAACGACGAGCGTGAACGCGCCCGACTGGGTCAGGGTTCCGGCTGTCGCCGTCAACGTAACGATATACGTCCCCGCCGGCGTACCGGGATCCTGCTGCGGCGCCGGACTGCCTCCACCACCACCGCCCCCACATGCCGGCACCATGACCAGCAGCGCAAACATCATCAGTCCAACGACAATGCTCCAGCGCCGACGCCGCGGCGCAGCCACGAAGAAGATTCCTGCGAGCGGCAAGCCTCCGGCCAAAAGCACGGCATAGTAGTAGCGCCGCTCGTTGGAGTGCAGCATGGTCGTATGCGGAGCCGTGGTGGTCACAGTGATCGTCGTGTTCACAACTGCATTCGGTCCTTGCCCGGTGGCCTGCAGGGCGGAGCAAGTTGCCTCCGACGGCAGGTTGCTGCAGGTGAATGTGATGGCGGTCGAGAAGCCGGTCGAGGCGACGATGCCGGCTGTTGTCCTGCCTGTCGCGCCAGGGGCTGAGATGCTTACAGGTGTCGGGCCGGAAACTACAGCGAATCCTGGCTGAACCGAGAAGGTGACCGGGGTTGTGCTGTTGCTGGCCGAGAAGCTCGGATCGCCCGTATAGCTGGCTGAAATGCTGTGGTTGCCGGCATCGAAGCTGATAATTCCGTCACCGATCGAAGTGTTGCCTTGGCTATTGAGAGCCGGGTTACTGACGACCTGAACCGGAGGATTTACCTGCGGATTCAGGGATGGCAAAGAGCCAAAGGTGTCGCTAAAGCTGACCGACCCCGTCGGTATTCCGTGGCCTGAGTTTCCGGCAACGTCGGCCCTGACAAAAACGATACTGCCGAATGGGAACGGGCTCGTGAGCGGATTCCCGATGAGATCAGTGGCCTGCAAGGTCAAAGTCGTCGTGCTTGACTCCGGGTTCACCGTAACGCTGATTTTGTTGGAATCACTGGGAGCATATGGGTCGTCACCACTATAATGCGCCCACACGTTGTAAGGAGCGTTCCCGCTACCCGGCAGTGCGCTCGTCGAACCACTCGCCTGTCCGCTGCTCAAATGAAACAAGTCCAAAGTGCTTGGGGCGATGCCGTTACTCGTGTACAGAATGACGCTCCCGGTTGGAGTTGCTGTTCCGGAATTCGGAGTAACCGTAGCGCCCACCGTTGCCGACTGGCCGTGATTAATCGTCACGGCGTTTGTGCCGCCGTTCAGAACGAAGGCGGTCGTACTGGGGTTGAATGTGACAGTGTTCCAGTTGTTGATTAAGTTAGTGATATTTACAGAACCCAATCCAGAAGCGAGATCATATCCGACACCGGCCTGATACTGCGCGGCTAACGACCCGTAATTTATCTCCCCGGGCACTGCATTATTTCCAACGGTAACGTCGTTGAAGATGCAGTTGCCTGCTGGCAAGCTAGAAGACTTGGAAGCGTTGCATTGCGACAAGGTTGCGTTTTCGCTAGCAGCGAGGCGGTAAAGCACATAGTTGGCCGCACCTTGTCGCAGCGTCCCTGTGGTGTTTGCCATCTGCTGATCCACGATCGACATAATTCCTGCGAAAGACGGAGCGGAGGCAGAAGTCCCCCAGACGAGGTACAAAGAAAATTGCCCCTGGTTATTGGGCACGCACGACCCCTCTAGACACAACAGGTAGGGGTCATGGCTAGCTGCGGTCAGGGAGACATCGGGAAGGTCGCGCGCATTGTCATTAGGTATGTTAGTCACGCCGGATTGCCATGATGGTTTGGGCACAACGGTGCTAGCCCCCCCGCCACCCGCGCGGATGTTCGGACTGGCACAGGGAACTGGGCAGCTCTCGTTCCAAACGTCTTCTGGAATGTAGGAAAGAACGCTTCCACCAGTGTAGTTGTTCGCGGAACCCCAGTAGGTGTTAGGGGCGTCCCCTTCGTTGAACATCGTGCCCCCGACCGCAACATTGAACGGTGTAGAGGCTAGAATATTCACAGAAACTGGGTGAGTGGCAACAGTTTCAGAGTTTGGGTTGTCACACGCTTCCGCGCCGCTATCACCCGTCGAGACGAAGTACGTGATTCCCTGAACTGCAGCCTGTTCGGCCAAGCCGGAGATCCCGGCCTCTTCTGCGCTTTGCCCAGACTCGCAACTTCCGAAGCTCTCGGTCATGATATCGGCGAGGTTGTTTTCGATGATGTAGAGTTCTGATAAGTCGATGCCGTCTGTGGTGTTCGTAGTCGCGGAAACGACGAAATCGACAGTTGCCGGCGGACCCGCCGCCGCCGACCAGGTCACGTCCAAGGTTGCCTCGGCTTCCTCAGACCCGCCTGCATCACCTGGATCAGGGCCGTTCAGAATAATGTGAAATCGGTTCGTGTCAATCTTGTCGCAACAATGAAAAGCGTCGAGCTCGAAGTTGGAAATGTCCTGGCCATCATTGTAGAGGTCGCTCCGCCCCACAATCCCAATCGTGGGCGATGGACCTACATCGCTGTTAAAATCCGGGCTGTTGTAAATTATCGCGAAATCGTCTGGTCCTAACGCGTGAGTGCCATCGCCGAATGTTACTTCAGGTTCTTTTTGAGCTGGTGAGACCTTGGCAGCCACGGGTGTCTTAGACCAGTGGATCTGTGGCTTCTTCACGAAATTATGCAGTGTCAGCACTCCCGCCACCGCCGGCGTCAGCGCCGTCGGAATTTGCGGATCGCTTGCGTTCGCCCAGTGCTGCTCGCCGTTCACCAGATATTTGTGAATTGTGGTGTGGAACGCCTCCCGCACCTGGCTCGCCGATCCGGAAAATTCCAGCACCGAGCGTCCCTTCGTTGCCCCGACCTCAAATCCATGCGACTGCAACCAGTTTGTAATGACCTGTATGTCACTATCAGTCGGGCCAAACTGTTTGCCGAATTGTTCCGGCGACATCCACTTGTGATAGTGAACGGAGTTCTTGTCCTGCTGATCGTCGAGCAATTTCTCGAGCGCCGTCTCCTGCTGCGGACTCCGTTTCAATACCAGCAGCATGCGCTGCATGGGCAAGGTGGCCGGTGCTGTTCCCAGGTCGAACTCCGGCCGCGCCAGCGGATAGGTGTTGCCCTTCAGTGTCGTGAGCCGTGACTCGTCGATCGCCTCGGTAATGAGAGGCGGAGGTGCCGCGATCATTTCCTGGGTTGAGTCTTGCCCCCAGGCGCACAAATGCGCCATCCCGAAAATCGCTCCCATGAGCAGAAGGTAAACCGCAGAGTGGAATGACTTCACCGAAGACAAGGAGATCCCTCGCAAAGTGGCATCAACCAAATGACAGGCTGTGTTGCAACGCGTCCGAGTCGAACCAGACAAGAGGAAGGGGGGACCGCTCGACTCGATTCCAAGGCCCAAGAGCCTGCGGACGGGACACATTACACCAACTTTCGCGGCTTTTCAAGCGGCTGTTCGGATTTTGTCGTTAGCACATGATATGTCCGGTTGAGATAGCAAGTGATGTGTCCGCTTTGCAGGCGGCGAGGGTAGGAGACCATGGAAGGCATGGTGTCTTACAAGCAGGCCGCAGTGGAGCGAGCGATGAAGGTACAGGAAGTGATTTTGCGGGCGATGGCGAAGAAGATCACGTGGTGGCAAGCGGCCGAGATCATAGGGATCAGCGACCGACAGATGCGGCGCTGGCATGAACGGTATGAAGAGTTCGGTTTCCGGGGGTTGTTTGACCGGCGGCGGGGGAAACCGTCGCCCAAGAAAGTACCGCTGGCGGTGGTGGAGAAAGTGTTGGGGCTGTATCGGGAGAAGTATTTCGATCTGAACGTGCGGCACTTTCACGAGAAGTTGCAGGCAGAGTATCAGGTCGAGATCAGCTACAGCTGGGTGAAAGGGCTGCTGCAAGGAGCGGGGATGGTGGCCAAGGGGCGCAAGCGCGGGGTGCATCGCAAGTTGCGTCCGCGACGTCCGTTGCCCGGGATGCTGCTGCACATCGACGGCAGCGAGCATCGCTGGTTTCAGGATGAACGCTGGCACGACTTGCTGGTCATCCTGGACGATGCCAACAGCGAGATCTACTACGCGCAGTTGGTGGAAGAAGAAGCGACAGCGACGGTGCTGGCGGGGCTGAAAGAAGTGGTCGAGCACAAGGGTGTGTTCTGCGCCTTGTACAGCGATCGCGGCAGCCATTTCTGGCTGACGCCGAAGGCGGGAGAAGCGGTGGATCGGCACCGCCTCACGCAGGTGGGGCGTGCCATGCGCGAGTTGGGAGTGCGGATGATTCCCGCCTACTCACCGCAGGCGCGGGGACGGAGCGAACGCAGCTTTGGCACCTGGCAGGGCCGGTTGCCGCAGGAACTGCGGCTGCATGGGATCGGGACGGTGGAGGCGGCGAATGCCTTTCTGCGCGAGCATTACATCGGAGAGTTCAATCGCCGCTTCCAAGTCGCCAGCGCGCAACCGGGGAGCGCCTTTATGCCCTGCCGAGCAAAGGATTTGGAGCGCATTTTTTCGTTGCAATTCGAGCGCACGGTGAACCGGGACAACACGGTCAGCTTTCAGAACCTAACGTTGCAGATCGAACCGGTGCGTTGGCGGGGCACGCTGGCGGGATGCACCGTGATCGTGCACCAACACCTGGATGGAACCTTGAGCCTCAGCTATGGGCCGCACGCCTTCGGTCGCTACGACGAGCGCGGCAGTCCGATCCTCAACCCAAAACTGGCGGCCGGCAAGGCCGTGGAAAAGACGCGGGGTGGAAAAGTCCAAAAGCCGACTTTCCCACCCCGCTTGGAAATCCCGCAAAGTGCGCGGGATTCCCACTTTCCCACCGCCTCGGCGGCGGCGGGAGATTAACCAAAACCGGACATTACACTTGCTACGAAAAGCGGACGTTTTAACTTGCTAACAACAGCGGCTGTTCGGATTTCGTAACAAGATGCGCGCCGCCGGGAGTCGGGCGAACCCCCCCTCTAAATGCCGCAAAGAAACGCGACGGTTAGAATGGAGCACCCATCCGCAAATTTTCAGGGGATTTATAACTCGAGAGGGCGAACCGACCCTATCACTCTTCAAACATCGGGACCTGCCGCTGATCCTCTGCTCCGCGGCGCTGTCGCCGGGTCGCCCCAATCACCGCCAGCACGGTCAAAGATTCGAGCGCCGTTCGCGGCACAAAAATTCGCTGCGTGTTCGATCTCTGATCGGGAGGATTGACTAGAAATCCCTCTGCTATAGTCTGAGTCAAATCGGCGGGCATCAGCCCCTCTAAGACTTCGCTGTCTTTAAAGCGCAGCCGCACCCACAAGCCCTCGGCCCGCGGACGCGAGGTGAAAGTCTTCCGCGTCAGCGATTCCGAATCGCCAAACTCCCGCACAAAGTACACGCCTTTGATTTCCTTCAAATCCATCGCAATGACCGTGCCCGAGGTATTCAGCAGCTCCAACTTTCCCTCGTGAACGAACTGCGATGGAGACACGTATCCTGAGACCGAATCCCGGTCCATCTTCCGGACGATTACTTTCTTATGCGTTGAGGGCATGAAGGGCAGTGATCGGTGATCAGTGGTCAGTCGTCAGTGAAGTTGACACTGGCTTTGTCTGGCCTGATCACTGACCACTGGCCACTGATCACTGGCCTTTGATTCTCGCACTTTTTCGCGACATTCTGCCGGAATCCGCCTTGGCAGTAGCCAAATCGTAACCATTGTGTTATTTTCTTGAGCTTGCCGCAGAGTTTCCACTTCGTATAAGTACTTTGTCTCTCGCCACTTGCATTCCCGTGGCTCAGGTCTCGGTAGTACGGTGGTTTCGGCCTGTGGAAATCTTGTGGAAAGCCCGGCTGGTCCGGCCCGCTATCCCGGGCCCGACCGCCGCTTGAAAGCGAATGGCTGATTACATTTACACGATGGAAATCCGGTTGACGCCGGACCAACTCAAAGGCGTCGGCCTCGTACAAGACGTAGCCCGTGCCGCCGGCATGAATCTTTACCTTACCGGTGGCGCCATTCGTGACATCATCAGCGGCTTTGCCATCCGCGACCTCGACTTCACCGTCCAGGGCAATCCCCTCAAGCTGCAAAAAGACTTCGAAAAAGCCGGTGCCAAGATCACCGCCGTCGAAGAGGATATCCGTACCATCTTCCTCTCGCTGCCCGGCAACGCTCGCGCCGAAGTCAGCATGGCCCGCACCGAGCGTTTCGAGAAAACCGGCAAGCCTCCCATCGTGATGCCGGCCACCATTCACGAGGACCTGCGCCGCCGCGACTTCACCGTCAACGCCATGGCGCTTTCCCTCAATGAAGGATCCCGCGGACTTCTGCTGGATCCGTTCAACGGTGTCGCCGACCTCGAAACCAAGGTCATCCGCATTCTGCATAATTATTCTTTCCTGGAAGATCCTTCACGCTTGATTCGCGCCACGCGCTTCGCCGCCCGCTTCCACTGGCCGCTTGAAGAGCGCACCCAGGCCCGCTACGACGCGGCGAAGGAAGGGAAGTATATCGAGCACATTCTGCGCAGTTCGATCGGCCACGAGATCGCCGCTCTGGCCCACGAAGACGATCCGTTAAATGTCGTAAAAATGCTGGAAAAAGAAGGCTGGCTTGAGGTTCTGCAGGATCGTTGGACCGTCGCCAAAGTCGACGCCAACGGCCTCAGCACGTTAATGAAGACGCGCCAGCAGATGGTCGATCTCGGCTACACGCCCGATGCCGGCCCGGCCGTCATGTATTTCCTGACGGCGCATTTCTCCGACAAAGACGTCAGCGACATTCAAAAGCTGATCCCGCGCAAAGATCTGGTTGAGGCTTGGCGCGACATCGAAGATCACGCCAAAGAACTCGCCAAGCGCCTGATGGGCAAGGAAGCCGCCACGCCTTCGCGCACCTGGCAGTTATTGAGTTCCGCGCGCCCGGAGATGGTGCTGTTCCTCGCGGTCACGGCGAAGCAGCAATCGGTCGAACAGAAAATCAAGAATTATCTGACCAAATGGCGCCAGGTGCAGCAGAAGATTCCGCTCCCCGAAATGACGGAGTTGCTCATCACGCCGCAATTGCCGGAATATCCCAAGCTGGCGCATGACGTCTTCATGCTGCTGCTCGATGGCAAGCTGCGTTCGCGCACGGAGACGCTGAAATTCCTGAAACCCTTCGCTCCGCCTCCACCCCCTCCGCCGCCCGCACCGCGTCGTGGACGCGCTGCCAAGGCCGCAGCTGACGCTGCTGCAGCAGCCTCTGCAGCCGCCGCGCAAGCTGCCAAGCCCGGTCCTAAAGGCAAGAAGGGAAAGGCCGCCACGGTCGCCGCGCCGGTCGCTCCTGCTGCAGTTGCCGCGCCCAAAGCCGAAGCCAAGGCAAAAACGCCGGGAAAAGGGAAGCCGGCGGCCAAGCCCGCCAAACCTGCTTCTAAGCCCGCCAAAAAGCCGGCCAAGCCGTCCGCGAAAAAAGCCAAAGGAAAAAAGAAGTAGATTCAATCGCCAGCTCTGCGTCTTCGTCACCAATTGTAAAACTGCTCCAGTTCTTGAAAAACGGACTTATAATGGCAGTAGTATGCGTCGCCTGATGGCCATCGCGGCGTTCGCGCTTCTCTTGGCTGTGCCCCTGTGGGCGCAGCATGGCGGAGGAGGTCACGGCGGTGGCGGCGGCCATGCGGGCTTTGGCGGCGGGCACGCAGGATTCAGCGGTGGCCGCGCTGGCTTCGGTGGTGGACACGGCTTCAGCGGTGGGCATATCGGCGGCGCCGTGCATTCCTTCAGCGGAGCTCGTTCCGCTTCCGGTTTCTCCCGAGGCTTCTCTCCTTCCGCGCGAGGTTTCTCTCGCGGTCCCTTTTTGCACAATGGATTTGGCGGGCGCAATGGCTACGGTTACCGCGGCCGCTCCGGTTGGGGATTCGGCAATAATTGCCGCGGCTATGGATGCTGGGGCGGCTATGGCTACCCCTGGTATGGCGCCGGATACTACGATCCCTGGCTCTGGGACTGGTGGGATTCCGATTCATCCTATGATCAGGACTACAACAATAATCTCGCCATCGCCAACGAGATGAACGAACAAAGCCTGGAACAGCAGCAGATGTGGCGCCAGGAACAGGTTGACGGCGATCAGGACGCTTATGCGCCGCGCCCTTACTCTTCGCGACCCGCGTCTGCCGGCTCTGCCCAACGCCCGGCCAACGATCCGCCATCCCCTATCATTCCTCCAACAGTCCTGGTTTTCCGCGACCAGCATCAGCAGGAAATCCAGAACTATGCCATCGTCGGCCAGACGCTGTGGAACTTTGCGCCGCAGCGCACGCAGAAAATTCCGCTCTCCGAACTGGATCTGGCCGCTACCGAGAAAGCCAATGACGACCGTGGCGTGACCTTCCGCCTGCCTATCGGCAGTGAAGCCCAATAGCTCTGCTGTCCATTCACCCGAGCCTCAAGCCCATTCGCTGCACCCAATTGAGCATTGACCCGCAGTGCATTTGCTTTTGCGGTCAGAGCGAGTACATTTAAATCAAGAGTTTAGGGCCAGTTCAGGGTGGGCGAGGAACCTTCGGCAGCACCGGTTGCAATCGGGAATTACCTCGCCCGAATGGTAAAATAAACAAATCCACAATATGCCTTTAAAAACACTGTTTCTCAACCCCCCCTCCTTCGAGAATTTCGACGGCGGCGCCGGCTCACGCTGGCCAGCCACCCGCGAAATCGAAAGCTTCTGGTACCCCGTTTGGCTGGCTTATCCAGCTGGGATGCTGGAAGGGGCGCGGCTGCTCGATGCGCCGCCCCATCACGTTTCCGGCGAGGAAACCATTAACATTGCGAAGGACTACGAATTCCTCGTGCTGTTTACTTCGACCCCCGGATTCCCCGGCGATATTCTCCTGGCAAGGGCGATCAAGAGCGCCAATCCCAAGATCAAGATTTGTTTTGTCGGTCCGCACGTGAGCGTGCTGCCGGAAAAATCTCTGCGCGATTGCCCGGAGATTGATTTTATCTGCCGCAAGGAATTCGACTACGCCGTGGTCGATTACGCCAAAGGCAAAGCCCTCGCGGAGATTCCCGGCGTCTCGTTCCTGAAAGACGGCAAGGTCGTGCACAATCCCGATGCGCCCCAGCTTCAGGATCTTGACTCGCTGCCCCACGTCACCGAAGTCTACAAGCGCAATCTGGATGTCACCCGCTACAACGTGCCATTCCTGCTTCACCCCTATGTCTCGCTCTATACGACTCGCGGATGCCCGGCGCAGTGTACCTTCTGCCTGTGGCCGCAAACTCTGAGCGGTCATCCCTGGCGCAAACGCTCCACCGACGATGTCGCCAGTGAAATGGCGAAAGCCAAGCAGATGTGGCCGGAGGTGAAGGAGTTCTTTTTCGACGACGATACCTTCAACATTCAAGGGCCGCGTACCATCGAGCTCTGCACCAAGCTCAAGCCCCTGGGCCTGACCTGGTCCTGCACCTCGCGCGTCACCACTAACTTTGAAACGCTGAAAGCCATGAAGGAAGCGGGATGCCGCCTGCTCATCGTCGGCTACGAATCCGGCGATCCGCAGATTCTGAAGAACATCAAAAAAGGCGCGACCGTCGAGCGGGCTCGCCAGTTCACCAAGGATTGCCACAAGCTCGGTCTGGTCATCCACGGCGATTTCATCCTCGGTCTTCCCGGAGAAACGCACGAAACGATCAACCGAACGATTGCCTTCGCGAAAGAACTCAACGTCGAAACCATTCAGGTTTCGGTGGCCCACGCCTATCCCGGCACCGAACTTTACGACTACGCGGTAAAGAACAAATTCATGGTCGGCGACAACAAGATGGTCGACGAAGGCGGACATCAGTTGGCCCATATCCAGTATCCCGGGCTGCCGGCCGACGACATTATGTCGGCGGTGCACCGCTTCTACGACGAATATTATTTCCGCCCCAAGGCCGCGTTCCGCATCTTGCGGAAGGCCGTATTCAACGGGGATGAGCGCAAGCGTCTCTACAAAGAAGCGAAGACCTTCTTGAAGCTGCGTGCTGCCCGTAACAAGATGGTAAAGAAGCACGCCGAGGCGGCCGCGTCCGCCGCGCCCGCCAAGGCCTAACTGCAGGTTTCAACGTTTCAGAGTTTCGGGGTTTCCAGGTGAAAGCCTGACGGACCAGAAAGTTTGAGACCTGAAGACTTGAATCCTGAAACTTTGAAACCTTGACCTTCCGCAAGTATCTGGTGCTGGCTGGAGTGACCGTCTTTGCCGCGGCCGGGGACTCCATGCTTTCGCACGGCATGAAGCAGACCGGCAGCATTTCCCTCCATCATCTGCAGGGCGTAATCCTGGCCGTGCGCAATCCCTGGGTCGCGGGCGGAATTGTCCTGCTGCTCGCCTTCTTCGTTTCCTATACGAACGCGCTTTCCTGGGCCGATCTGACTTACGTTCTGCCCGCGACCTCGCTCGGATATGTCTTGCTCGCGCTGGTTGCCCGCTTCGCCCTGCACGAACAAGTCAGCCCCATGCGCTGGATGGGCATCGCCCTGATTTCCGGCGGCGTCAGCTTTGTTGCTGGAGGCCCGGCGCTCACCTCCCATCACCGTGGGGAGTCCTCCGCGTTCGCCGAAGACGCGCAGCCCGCTTCGTCGGAGGCCGTCGCCTCTGCGCTTTCCAGCGGAGCCAAGCGATGAAGCATCTTTACACCTGGGGCGGAATTCTGGTGGTGGTTTTCTTCTCCGTCGTCGGCGACATTCTCATCGCGCGCGCCATGAAGCAGGTTGGCGACGTGCACGAACTGTGGGAACGCTCTGGCCTTTGGACGGTCGCGGGCCGTGTGCTCTCCAACCTAACTTTCTTTCTGGGCGTGACCGCCATGGCGGCGGCATTCTTCAGCCTTCTGTTTTCGCTCTCATGGGGCGATGTAAGCCTGGTGGCTCCGGCGGCCGCCTCGCTGACCTTCATCGGAAACGCCTTCGCCGCCAAAATGTTTCTTCACGAAAAAGTGGACCGCCGCCGCTGGATTGCCGCCGTTCTAGTCTCGGCCGGAGTCGCGCTGCTGGCAGGGTAAGGTTCCCAACCGAGCTTCCCCAGCGGGATGTCCCAGGGGGGTTTCAGAAATAGCTCCCTGCTGTGATTCCAATCACATCTTGCGGTTCCGTGTGTAGAATAAACTGCGCAAATTCTGTGCCGGCTTTTTGCAGGCTGGAATATTTCTAAATCCTCCGCGTTGAGGTCTGCTCATGGCCGACAAAGCCGTCATCGTTCCACAAGTCAACATCGATTCCATTCTGCACGAACAACGGAGATTCGAACCGTCCCCGGAATTCAGCCGGAACGCCCACGTCAAAAATCTCGATCAGTACGATCTCTTGTACAAGGAGTCGATCGATAACCCCGACAAGTTCTGGTCGGCTGTGGCCGGCGAACTGCACTGGTTCAAGAAGTGGGACAAGGTACTGGAGTGGAATTGCCCGTGGGCGAAGTGGTTTGTGGGTGGCGAAATCAATCTCTCGTACAACTGCCTCGACCGCCACGTGTCGACGTGGAGAAAGAATAAAGCGGCCATCATCTGGGAGAGCGAGCCCGGCGAAATCCGCGTGCTGACTTATCAGGAACTGCATCGCGAAGTGCAGAAGTTCTCCAACGTGCTGAAGTCGCTGGGCGTCAGGAAGAGCGACCGGGTTGCTATTTATATGGGCATGACTCCAGAGCTGCCGGTCGCCATGCTGGCCTGCGCCCGCATCGGAGCCACGCACACCGTCGTGTTTGGCGGATTCTCCTCGAATGCGCTCGTCGATCGCATTCACGACTCGCAGGCTACGGCTGTGATTACCCAGGACGGGTCCTATCGCCGCGGCGCGGAGGTAAAGTTGTTTCCCGCCGTCGAAGAGGCGTTAAAGTCCTGCCCGTCGGTGAAGCACGTGATCGTTTACAAGCGGACCGGCACGCCCATCAACATGCAAGCCGGCCGCGATCACTGGTGGCATGAGCTGATGGCCAAGGCTTCCGACGTTTGTCCCGCCGAGCCGCTGGATGCGGAGCATCCCCTCTACGTTCTGTACACCTCAGGCACGACCGGGAAACCCAAGGGCGTGGTACATACGACCGGTGGATATTCGGTGGGAACGTATCTCACCACCAAGTTGGTTTTCGATTTGAAGGAGGAAGACACGTTCTGGTGTACCGCCGACATCGGCTGGGTCACGGGACACAGTTACATCGTCTATGGCCCGCTGCAGAATGGAGCGACCAGCCTGATGTATGAAGGCGCGCCGAACTCTCCCGAGCCGGACCGCTTCTGGTCGATCATCGCGCGGCACAAGGTGAACGTGTTCTACACCGCGCCCACCGCGATTCGAACCTTCATCAAGTGGGGCGATCAGTGGCCCAAGAAGCACGACATGAGCAGTCTGCGGCTGCTCGGCACGGTGGGCGAGCCCATCAATCCCGAGGCCTGGATGTGGTATCGCGACATCATTGGCGGCAATCGCTGCCCCATCGTCGACACCTGGTGGCAAACCGAGACCGGTCACATCATGCTGACGCCGCTCCCGGGCGCGATCGCCACCAAGCCAGGATCGGCCACGCGGCCGTTCCCCGGAGTTGTCGCCGAGGTTGTCAACATGGAAGGCAAGCCGGTGCCCGACGGATCGGGCGGCTATCTGGTGATCAAGCGTCCGTGGCCGGGCATGCTGCGTACCGTTTATGGCGATCCGGACCGTTACGTGAAGAATTATTGGTCGCAGATTCCGGGCATGTATTTCACCGGCGACGGCGCCCGGAAAGACAAAGACGGATATTTCTGGATCATGGGCCGAGTGGATGACGTCCTCAACGTCAGCGGACATCGCCTGAGCACGATGGAAGTGGAGTCCGCGCTGGTCGCGCACGATGCGGTGGCAGAAGCCGCCGTGGTCGGGCGTCCGGATGATTTGAAAGGCCAGGCGATTTCGGCCTTCGTCACGCTGGAGCAGGGAAGAGAGCCCACCAACGAGCTGAAGGAAGAATTGCGCAAGTGGGTGGCGAAGGAGATCGGAGCGCTGGCCAAGCCGGACGACATCCGATTCACCGACACCCTGCCCAAAACGCGCAGCGGCAAAATCATGCGGCGCCTGTTGCGCGAACTGGCAACGAATGGCGAGGTCAAGGGCGATACCACCACACTGGAAGATTTCAGCGTGATCGCCAGACTAAAAGAGCAGGACGAAGTTTGAAACGCGTTCGAGCGCTTTGAAAATTAAGGTTTGGCTTTGCGGTCTGATCGGCACCATGCCGGTCAGGCCGCTTTTTGTTGCGGCAGATGCGGATCGCTGCGGGCTTAGCTCTGTTTCAAGACGCTTAGCGCTTGTTTCAAAATAGGTTCGGGGAAGGGCACAGCGTTTAGCCGTGCCGCAAGAAGTGCCCCTCCACGCGGCTTTAGCCGCTGAGGTAACGGGGCCGGGTCGTATTCAACCCCAATTTTTGGAGTTGGGAGGGCGCTACTGGCTGAGCTTGATGGCCAACTGTCGTTCGGGCTGAGTCATTTCGCTCCAGAGTTTCTGCAGATCAGTTTGCACCGCATCATTTGAGGGATCTTTCCGCAGAGCCAGCGCAAACCAGCGATAAGCCGTAGGCAGATCGTGCGGCGTGCACAATCCTGCGGAGTAGAGCGCGCCCATCTCGATCATGGCCTTCGCGTTGCCCGCGTTGGCGGCCGGTTTTAAGATGCGCAGGCCGCGATCGCAGTCCTGGCCCGCCCCGCGCCCATATAAATATTTCTGCGCTTCCGCCACCGGATCCACCGCGGGCGCAGGCGCACGTGCGGCGTGCGGTTTGGGCGCGGGCTTCGGCGGCGCAGCGGCTGGCGGATTGTCGCTACTCGCCGGAGGGGCAGCCGCGGACGGTTGATTACTCCCCGCGGACGATTCATCGCTGGATTTCGCCGCTGTATTCGCGGGAGCCTTTGCGTTGGCTGCGTCCCCGACTGGCGCAGTGTTGTTCGCCGGAGCCGTGGCTGCCGGCGGTGCAACTGCTGGCGCTGCGGCCGGCGTCGTAACCGCTGCGGCCGGAGGATTTCCGTTCGGAGCCGAACTGGCGGCCGGTTGCGTTGCTCCGGAAGGTTGCGCTGTGTTGGACGGTGGTGCTGCACCGGACGATGGCGCGCTGGACGGCGTTGCCGAGGACGGCTGCGACTCCGGAGTGATGCTGGGAGAAGCGGGAGCGTTCTCGTCATTCGACTCCGAATTCTGCACCGCAGCTGCCGGCTTGTGCGATCCCAGGTTCAGCCAGCTCAGCCCCTGATTTTTCCAGCGTAGGTATCCGAACCCAACGGCCAAGCCGAGAGCGATCAGGATCAATAGAACTTTGCCCGCTCCGAAATGCCGCGGCTCGTCGTCATCATCGAGCAGGTAGTCGACATTGGAGGAACTCGAGTGCGGATCGATACTCAAACTGCCACGGGTTCGGCGCTGCGGAGAGCGGTCGTTCAGTCCCAAGAATGACGGGCCACTGATTGACGGCGGCGGTTGCGGAGTCGGGGCACTGCGCGGAGCCTCAGCAGTCTGCGGCCGCGATGGGGCCGGAGCAGGCGCCGATGGAACAGTCGTGGGCGGCGTCACGGGACGCTGCGGCGCGCTGGCCGCGATCGAAGGCGCCGACAGCAGCGCCGCTCCGCACATGCCGCAGAAGCGGTTGCCATCCGGATTTTCATTGCCGCAACGCGAGCAGCGCACGCACCCTCCGTCTCTCTTCTCTCTATAGCTTACGATATCTTTGAGCTTCGATGCAGCCCCAGCGGTAGCGGAGTATCCGGAAGATGACGGCCTAACGGAAACACCTGACTTCCGCTGGGAATGGAGCTTAAGCGATCGACCCATAGAACGATGCTTGACGGAAAGGTTCAGAAGCTTCACATCACGGTGCAGAACCACAGCCTCGAGGTGCAGCGCATCTCCGGCCGCATTCCTAACGCGCCGGAACTTGTCTTTCTTCACGAAGGCTTGGGATCGGTCTCGCACTGGAAAGATTTTCCGGCTCGAGTGTGCAAGGCGACTGGATGTCCCGTGACCGTGTATTCGCGTTATGGATCGGGCAACTCGGCGCTGCTCACCGAGCCCCGGCCGGTCCGCTACATGCACGACGAGGCGCTGGCCGTATTGCCGGATTTGCTGGCGCAACTGCAGATTGAGAATCCGATTCTGATCGGCCACAGTGACGGAGCTTCCATCGCGATCATTTACGCCGGCGCGCACGATAATGCGCGGGGCTTGGTGCTGCTGGCGCCGCATGTTTTCGTCGAGGATTTGAGCGTGGCCAGCATCGCCCAGGCGAAAATCCAATTTGAGACGACAAAGTTGCCGGAGAATCTGGCGCGCCATCATCGCGATGCGGCGAAAACTTTTTGGGGATGGAACGAGATCTGGCTCCATCCGGAATTTCGCAACTGGAACATCGAAGAATACCTGCCGCGAATTACTTGCCCGGTCCTGGTGATTCAAGGCATGGACGATCAGTACGGAACCATGGCGCAGGTAGAAGCGATAAGACGGCAGGTTGCGGGCAAGGTGGAAGTGGTTGCTCTGGAGAACTGTCGCCACTCGCCGCAGCGAGATCAGCCAGAGGCGGTGCTGGAAGCGATCCGCAAGTTCGTAACCCGGGTCTGAGAAGAGAAGACGGACGGGTGGCCCAGGCAAGCCCCATTTCTCGCGCGGTTGTTTCGCGCGAGAAGTGGGGCTTTTGACTGTCCCATTATGAACTCTCCGCCCGGGAAAAATGCTCGCATGTGCTCCGATCACCGCCGGACGGCTGTGCGCCGGTCTACTCTGGCTTCATGCCATGGGGGTTGAAGCGCTACTACGGTACCGGAGGCCTCCACTTCATTACTTGGAGCTGCTATCGCCGCAGGCCGCTGCTCGATACGGAACGCACACGAGACCTGCTTCTTACTGTGCTGGAACTGATGCGCGATCGGTATCGCTTTGGCGTCGTCGGGTACGTGGTGATGCCTGAGCATGTGCACATCCTGATTTCCGAGCCTCAGATTGGCGATCCCTCGACGGTTGTGCAGGCCGTGAAACTGGGGTTTACGCAACGCTGGCGGGCGACCGGAGGTGTCTCCGGGCAATTCTGGCAGCGCCGGTTTTATGACTTCAATGTGTGGAGTCAACGGAAAGAGGTGGAGAAGCTGAAATACATGCACCGGAATCCGGTGGTCCGGGGATTGGTTGAGAAGCCCGACGACTGGAAGTGGAGCAGTTACCGATCTTACGCGTATGGTGAGGATGGGCTGGTTCGGATCAACGACTGGAAGTGGTGGGAGGAAAAGATTCGGGACCAAGCGGGGGTGATGGAGTAACTGAAGTCGTGGGAAAGACCCCACTTCTCGCGCAAAGGACGCGCGAGAAATGGGGCACCCGGCCTGGTGCTGCTGGCGCCGCATGTGTTCGTCGAGGATTTGAGCGTGGCCAGCATCGCCCAGGCAAAGACGCAATTCGAGACCACAAATCTGCCGGAGAAACTGGCGCGCCATCATCGCGATGCGGCCAAAACTTTCTGGGGATGGAACGAGATCTGGCTCCATCCGGAATTTCGCAACTGGAACATCGAAGGATACCTGCCGCAGATTGCCTGCCCGGTGCTGGTGATTCAAGGCGTGGACGATCAGTACGGAACCATGGCGCAGGTGGAAGCGATACAACGACAGATTGCGGGCAAGGTGGAAGTGCTTGCGCTGGAGAATTGCCGCCACTCTCCGCAGCGGGACCAGCCAGAGGCGGTGCTGGAAGCGATCCGCAAGTTCGTGTGCCGGGTCTGAGAAGAGAAGACGTACGGGTGGCCCATTCAACCCCGTTTTTGGCATAAGTGGGGCAGTTCCGATCAGCCGCCGCGCCACGCCGAACAAACCACGCTCCGAAAATGTTGAGGATAGCGCCTTCGGGTGGAGGATAGAGCTTTGGAGTCGAGCATAGCGCCTTCGGGTGGCGCACCGGTTTACCGCTGCGATTAAGCGCTGATGGAATCAACGGGCTTTAGCCGCTGAGGTGCCTCGTCAAGCACAAGCCCAGGCCAGGCCGAACTGTACCGATACTCCTCCGCTCTTATGGCCAGCCCACGCTTTCGAGGATTCTGTCGAATGTACTCTCGAAAAGCAAAATATTCTCCTGCATCCCGCACCCGCCGATCATAGAAGCTAGGCTGCCAAATCTCATGCATGAATCCCAATTCTCTTTTCGCCCGAAAAGAAAAGCCGCCCTTGATCAACTGCATCGCTCGTTCCAGCGATTCACGCGGAGTAATCAGCAGATGGAAATGATCTGGCATCACGACAAACTCATGCAGCAGATACATTCCTCGCGCACGATAGTCAAGGAGGACGTCGACAAAGAGGCTGGCCATTCGGTCGGACTGAAGGATGTTACGCTTCTGAAATGTAGAGGCAGTGATGAAGTAGCAACTGTATCCGGTATTGCCGCGGCGCGGAGCGGCCATGGAGGGCACCTCAGCGGCTAAAGCCGCTCATCATTCTTGCCACTGTATCGCAGCGCCAAAGGCGCTGCGCCACCCAAAAGCAAGAAAATATCTGCCGTCTCCCAGTTTGGAACCGATGCGGGCAGCTAGCCTGAGGGGTAGCTCGCCTTTGGGTGGCGTAGCGGTTTACCGCTGCGATTGAAGCGCTCATGGAATCCACCGGCTTTAGCCGCTGAGGTGCCTCGGACAGCTGGCCCACTCAAGCCCGTATTTAGCTTAAGTGGGGCGGTTCGACTCTGATGTCATTCCGAACCGACGCGAAGCGGCGGTGAGGAACCTGCCTGTCATCCCGAGCAGACCAACAGCAACTGGGCTGATGAGATAACCCCGTCGACCCCTAACGAGCAAGTAGAGTTGGAAAGCGCTCAAAGGCCCGGAGGAAAGGAGCCGACACGGTTATCTCATCAGCCATGCCCCTGTACTTATCACGGATGTCCCGGGTTTTCGTCAGGGGGACTGGAGAAATCTGCTAAGTTTCTCACTCAATCGTCGGATGTGGCGCGTCTCACATTCCCAAATTGTCAAAACGCGCCAGCCGCTCTTCCTCAATAGATTTCGAACCCGCCGATCACGTTTGCGGTTGCCCTCGATCTTGAGTAACCAGAATTTGACGTTTGATGTGGGCAGAGCACCTCGCTTGCAGCAGTGGCCATGCCAAAAACACCCGTTCACGAACATGGCACAACGGCGAGCTCGCAGGACAATGTCAGGGTTCCCTGCCAAATCCGCCGCGTGAAGACGATAGCGATAACCGAGGCCAAAGAGAAGCCGACGCACGGCAATTTCTGGAGCAGTATCTTTGACCCGAACCGCACGGATGGTTCGAGCATCACGGGGGCGCGGCGTGCAAAAACTTGAACTTCCGACGGTTTGTGCAAGAATGCTGGTGGTAGCTCCGGAACCAGCGGGAAGCAGGCTCCGGCGCAGAGTACGAGCGACTCTAACTACAAATCACAAATTTGTTCGAGTTCTACTCATGGAACGAGAGCCTGTCGATTCGTTTGCGGTTGGTCAACTCTACACTCACGACATGATGAGGTCAGCTCTTAATGTCGGTAACCTTGGAGGCATTCGCCCTGCCATCGACGCCCAAGGGCGGCTGAAACACGTGGCCATCATCACGTCAGATGAAGATTGTGCACGGAGCATCAGTAGGAACCCCTACGCCGATCGAATCGAGAATGACGTTCTGACCTTCACAGCCGCTGGTCGCGAAGGCAACCAAGCACTTTCCGGTATGAACAAACGTCTGGTCGAGCAGTACGAGATTCCGACCCCTTTCTTCGGGTTCGCGAATACGGGACGCCAGACGTACCGATTTCTAGGCCTACTGCAGCTGCTCCGACATTACCCAGATGTGCAAGCAGACCGTAAGGGCAAGCTGCGGAATGTGTGGATGTTCGAGTTTCGGATACACTCATTGCCGACCGTCGTTCGCATTCAAGACGCGAGAGAGACCGTCAATCTGCTATTTCCGGGAGCCAACTCCGAGAACCGCTCTAACGATGACCAAGAAACTTGTCCGTCCGAAGTTCGCACCCAAGATAGCTTACGAATCGAGTCGATTCGCTCCCAAATGCTCTCGATTAGTCCGAGGGATTTCGAGCACCTAGTCGCGGGGCTGTTTGCCGCGAGCGGTTTTATCGAAGTTCGGACGACGCAATACCAAGGGGACGGCGGCATAGACGTCGACGCATATGTGGGGCGTGAGAACGTGTTCTTTGCGGGAACTCACGTCCAGGCCCAGGTCAAGCGATGGAGACATACAGTGGGAAGCGTCGAGATCAACGGCTTCCGTGGAGCGCTGTCAACCAACGCGAAAGGAGTGTTTGTTTCAACAGGTTATTTCACAAGGGCGGCCGTACAGGAAGCGGCCGTAGCAGCCAAACCGGCGATCGCCCTGATCGACGGTCGAAGACTCGCTGTATTGTGTGAAAGCAACGGCCTGCTCAGGTAAGCCCCAAAGCGCAAGAACACAAGCGTTACAGCCGATCCCCGCTAAAATCGGGTGATCGCCTCGACGGTCGCCTCTATGTCCCTATCTAGAAGCTTAGCCACACCCTCAAAGGTTTTGCAGTAACTGCACACGTCAGGTGCCAGGCCGGGATGGTCTGCATCATCGCCATGGCACTCGCGCATTTCTTTCGAATGCATCTCCAGGGCGTATTCAAGTAATTGCTCAACCAATTGTGCGCTTTCCCTCTTCATGACTCTCCAATGACAACGTCTCGGTTTTCCCCCTGAATTTCTATGACGTATGGCTGATCCGATCGAACTAGTGCTTCGACCACATAGAGAGTAATACAGATAGATACTTGTTGGAACACCGTGTCCGCGCTTATAGCTGGGACATGAACGAGCGATCTCGGGTTCGGTTGTCCAAGCGGGAACGGCAGGAGTTGCAGCGGTTGCTGCAGAGTGGTTTACAGCCGGTGCGGACGGTGCTGCGAGCTTTGGCGCTGCGGCAACTGGCCGACGGTCAACCCATCCGCCAAGTTGCCAAGAATGTCGCGTTAACCCCGAAGACCGTATGGCTGACCAGCCAACGCTATCGGCAGGGCGGTTTGGAGCGGGCCTTGTACGAGCGGCCACGACCGGGGAAAGTGGCCTTGCTGGATGCGCAGCATCGGCAGCGTATCGTGGCGCTGGCGTGTGGTCCACCGCCGGAAGGCCGCTCGCGCTGGACGGTGCGCCTGCTGACCGAAGAAGTGGTGAAACGCAAACTGGTTCCGCGGGTGGGACGTGAAACGATTCGGGTCTTGCTGGAAAGCCACGACCTGAAGCCGTGGCGGGAAAAAAATGTGGTGCGTGGCAGAACTGGATGAGGAATATATCCGGCGCATGGAGGACATCTTGGCCGTGTACGAAAAGCCGCTGAGTGAGCGGGAACCGGTGGTTTGTGTGGACGAGAAACCGGTGGTGCTCCACCAAGAAGTTCGTCCTCCCCAGGCCATGAGGCCGGGACGAGTGGCGCGACGTGACGGCGAATACCAGCGTTGCGGCACCGGCAACGTGTTTTGCGGGGTGCAACCGAAAGCCGGACGGTACTTCCCCAAGGTCACGGCCCACCGCTCCTCGCCTGAGTTTGCCGACTACCTGCTGGAGGTCGCGATTCGCTACTCGGAGGCGGATACCATCCATTTGGTGCTGGACAATCTGAGTTCGCATACGCGCAAGGCGCTGGTGGAACGCTTTGGCGAAAAGGCTGGAGGCTGGCTGTGGGATCGGTTTACGGTGCACTACACCCCCAAGCACGGCAGTTGGCTGAACCAGGCCGAAATCGCGATCAGTCTGTTTTCGCGTCAATGCCTGAGCCAGCGCCGGATCGGAGACCGGGCCTCTCTGCGGAGAGAAACGCTGGCTTGGAGCCGTCGTATGAATCGTCATCGTGTCCCGATCCAATGGCAGTTTACTCGCAAGAAGGCTCGGACCACCTTTGACTACACAATCACGCGGTCGCGGTACTAGTATCTCTCGTACGGGCTCTATAAGCCGCGGCCACGCGTCGCCATTACCGTTTCTCTTGGCCAAATCTGAATAAGACTGACACGGCGGCGACGCATGTATGGCGTCGAAAAGCGAGATAAAATCCGGGTGTAGTTTTAGCGCATCGCACTGAAAGAAAGGCAAGGGGTAATTTGGCTGAGGCTTGAGGTCGACTCCAACGACATCGAGACCAGCGTTTTTGTAACCTACGCCAGCACCACCCGCGCAACAAAACAAATCAAGGAGCATGAAGCGCCGTTGAGGGGGGTGCGCGCCGTTCCCATCGATTGCGTCATGTTCATAGAGCAGCCTCCTGAACTCCTCATTCCTGCCGATATCCGGGAAAACCCATCCATCATTCATTCGACAAATCCCTTGGTCCTTTCTTTCAGAGACCCAAGTATGCCCGAAACTCATGGGCGAATAAAAGGAAAAGATTTGCACAGGAACAAGAGTTATGCACACCCGGTACATTATCTGGAATCTGTCCCGAATCGGATCGGGCTTTCGCGGAAGACTGGGGGATAGCGCCACCAAAATTGCAGTCGCACAGATATCCACAGCCCACCCGCCAAACCTTGTGACATCTGACCTTGCGCTCCACAGATCCAAACCCTCAAAATGGCCTTGCAATAGTCGTCGCAGCCGAGCCTGGCAGACGAGTTAAGTTCTTTGAAATCAAGATTTTGATATCTAAGTCTCCTGTTTGCAAGAATTTGCGCGGCGCGAGTGGGATCAAAATCCAGCAACCCTCATGCAATCAAGATTTTGCGGAGTTTGATCAAGAAAAAAAAGAAGAGGGGGGTACCCCCCACTCCGCGGTTTCAGCCGCAGTCGTCGCGCACAGAAAAATCCTGAGGACAGGAATCCTGGTTAGATTTCGCGGGCAGGAGTGCCCGCGCCACACATTTAATCGCTGTGGCCGGCGCATTTCATTACGCCTAGGAACGGGGCCCAGGGGCCGACGGCTTCGCGGTACTGATGCGCCATTACGCGGGAGATCTGGTGCAGGTGGGTCAGGTCGTGAGCGGCCCAGGTGGCTAGCAGGTCCGACATGGTGACGACGCCTTGGGTGGGATGGACTCCGCGGCGCTCGAAGTCCTGGGGCTGCAGATTCAGGGAGCGGAGCGCCCTCAGATTGTCCGCACGCAGGCTGGCGAACTCGTCCAGCAATTGAGGCAGAGACTTACCCTGGCTTTCGCGTTCTTGCGCCCAGCGATCGAAGGGATCAAAAGGCTTGGTCTCGCCAAACTCCAGGATTCTTTTTACGCGCGGCAGCCAGTCGGTGCGCTCTCCATGATTCAGGTGGCCGACGACATCGTAGGCGCTCCAGGTATTCTCGCCTTCGTTGCGGAGCGTCCAGCTGTCGGGCAGATCGCGCAGGAGCGCATTGAGCGCGGCCGGAGTGCGGGAGAGAAGGGAAATGGTGTCAGGTAGATTGTGGGTCATGGGTTCCTCTGAATCGGTAGCTTTGATCCTTTGAACTGGTTCCGACTTGTGGCGCTTCCAGCGAAACTCCTATCCTGGCTAGATTTCGCGGGCGAGGGCGCCCGCGCCACAACATTCCTGCTAGTCTGCCGCGCGACTCGCGCTGGGGAACGCTTTCTGCACCAGCGTGTAGCGGGCAGCGCCCAGCAGGCCGCAGTCATCGTTCAGGATGATTTTCACCGGCATGTCGCGGAGCAGGGTTTCCATGCGGCCCTTGTCGAGGAACGATTGCATGAACTCGGGAGCACGCATCTTGTCGACAATTTTGGCGGCGATGGTACCGCCAATAAAGATTCCTCCCGTGGACATGTAGTGCAGAGCGCAATTGCCGGCCTCGGCGCCGAATACGCTGACAAACATCGAAAGTGTCTGCTGGCAGATTTCTGCTTTGCCTTCGAGCGCGAGTTTCGAGATAAGAGCCGGCTGGTCGGGAGCGGCGGCGAGTTGATCGCGCAGCCATGCGGGTTCGTCGGCTTTGTGCGCATCGCGGAGAAATTCGTAAATATTCTTGATGCCCGGTCCGGAGAGAATGCGCTCGCAACTGACGCGTCCAAATTTTTTCTGAAGATGAACCAGCAATTCCGTTTGCAGCGCGTCTTTCGGCGCGAAGTCAGCGTGACCGCCCTCGCAGGCGAAAGGATGGTGGCGGAATCCGTCCCAGTAGAGGCCGGCGACCCCGAGCCCCGTCTTAGCGGAGATGACGGCGCGGTTGCCTTCGGCGTCGTCAGAGCCTTCGCTGAGCGCGACGAAATCTTTCGATTCGAGTGCGTCGATGCCGTAGGCGTAAGCTTCGAGATCGTTGAGCAGGCCGACGGAAGCGAGTTTGAGCTGGGCTGCAAGTTCGCGGGAATCGATGGTCCAAGGCAGATTGGAGATCTTGCTGCGCCCGGAGCGAACGGGCCCGGCAACGCCGAAACACGCGCTGTGGACTGGGATGCCTTCAGAGCGCGTGAACTGCGGCAAGATCTCCGCCAGGCTCGAATGCTCCTGACTCATGAAAGTTTTTTCCACCACGCATTTGAGGCGGTTGCCTTCGGTTTCGAAGGCGGCGAGGCGAGTGCGGGTCGCGCCGATTTCTCCGGCGAGGATCATGGCTCGATTGTCCTCCATTGACGATTGTCGGCCTGCAGCAGTTGGTCGGACTCGGCCGGGCCCCACGTGCCCGAGGCGTAGTTGGGAAACTTGCGCGGAGGCAGCGCCTTCCACACGTCGAGCACGGGATCGATGACGGTCCATCCGGCTTCGACCATGTCGGCGCGCTGGAACAGCGTGGCGTCGCCCATCATGCAGTCGTAGAGCAGAACTTCATAGCCGGTGTAGGCGTCGGCGCCGAAGTATTTCGAATATTCGAAACTCATATCCACGGAACCGACGCGCAGGAGCGGGCCAGGAATTTTTGCGCCGAAGCTGAGCGAGATGCCTTCCACGGGCTGGATCTGAATCACCAGCGTGTTGGTGTGCTTGTGGAAGGGTGCGTTGCGGAACAATTCAAAGGGCGTGCGCTTGAACTGGATCGCGATTTCGGTGTGGCGCTGCGCCAGGCGCTTGCCGGTGCGCAGGTAGAAGGGAACGCCCGCCCAGCGCCAGTTGTCGATGTTGAGCTTGAGCGCAACAAAAGTTTCGGCGCGCGATTCCGGATTCACTCCCGGCTCGGAGCGATAGCGTGGAACATTTTCGCCGCTGATCGTGCCATCACCATACTGGCCGCGCACGCTGCGTTGTAGCACGTCTTCAGAGTTCAGCGACTGCAGCGAATGCAGCACCTTGGCCTGCTCGTTGCGGACAGCGTCGGCCTGGAAGGAGACCGGAGACTCCATCGTCGTGAGGCTCAGCAGTTGCATGACGTGGTTGGGGACCATGTCGCGCAGGGTTCCGGCATTGTCGAAGTAAGCTCCGCGGCGCTCCACGCCCACGGTTTCGGCGTTGGTGATCTGGATGTGGTCGATGTAGCGGCGATTCCAGATCGGCTCAAAAATCGCGTTGTCGAAGCGGAAGACCATGATGTTCTGCACCGTCTCTTTGCCGAGATAGTGATCGATGCGGTAGATCTGGTTTTCCTGCAGAACGCTCTTGATGTCGCGGTTGAGGGCCTTGGCGGATTCGAGATCCTGCCCGAAAGGTTTTTCGATGACGACACGCCGCCAGCGGCCGTTCTGCTGGCTCGAGAGTTCGGACTGGCCGAGTTGCTGCACGATGGGCGCGAAAAATTTGGGAGCGGTGGCGAGATAGAAAAGATAGTTTCCTTCCGTGTGCGATTCCGCGCCGATCGCGGTCAGGCGATCGCGGAGGCGCGCAAACGTGTTGGGATCGCCGAAGTCGCCGCGTTCGTAGAAGAGGCGGCTGCGCAGCCAGTCGTAGGCCGCGTCGTCGTGCGTCGGAAGAAATTCGCTAACCTGCTTGCGGAAGGTTTCGGCGTCGAGATCGTCGACCGAAACTCCCACCACGGCGAAGGTGTCGGGGAGCAGCTTGGCACGCACCAGGTTGAACAGGGCCGGAATCAGCTTGCGCTTGGTGAGATCGCCCGCCGCGCCGAAGAGAACGAAGATACAAGGTCCGGCGACTTTGCCGGAAAATTCGGCGGAGGTGTCGAGATGGGTGACGAGAGTGGCCACCATGCTGGAAGCTCAGAATTCCCACAGAGGGCGAGTGAGAAGCATTTTAGGCCAAGTAAGCGAGATTTCCCAGTGGGCCGGGAACGGCGTCCCTCGCAGCGAGAAAGAGTTTTTGACCGCAGAGGTCGCCGAGGATTCGCAGAGATCGCTGAGGAGCTTCGGAGGTGAGGACTTACGGAAAAAGCTGGCGTCGCAGTTGGGCCTCCGAGTGCGGCGTCGCTGGAGGGGATGGGGCGTGAGAGCGATGGGACGAAAACTGGCGGAGAGGGTGGGATTTGAACCCACGATACCCGTTAAGGTATGTCCGCTTTCGAGGCGGATCGTTTCAACCGCTCACGCACCTCTCCGCGACAAAACAGCTGTCAGCCTCAGCTGTCAGCCTCAGCTTTCAGCCGTCAGCCAAAGCGGATTCCTCGCTTCGCTCGGAATGACAACCCCTGCTAGGCCGCCAACGACTGACGACCAACGGCTAACGACGGCCTTTAAAGAACGTTTGCAGCAATTCGGCGCTGCGCCCGGCTAATACTCCGCTCTGGACCTCGATCTTGTGGTTCAGTTGCGGGTGATTCAGCAGCTGCATCACCGAACGCACGGCGCCGGTTTTCGGATCGTCCGAGCCATAGACGAGGCGCCGGATGCGGGCATGCACCATCGCGCCGGCACACATCGCGCACGGTTCAATTGTAACAAACAGTTCGCAGTCTCCCAGACGGTGGTTACCGACGTGCGCGCCCGCTTCGCGCAGCGCAATGATTTCGGCGTGCGCGGAGGGATCGGAGTCGGTGATGTTGCGATTCCATCCGCGGCCGACGATTTTTCCGTCACAAACAACAACGGCGCCCACGGGGACTTCGCCGATCTCCAGTGCTCGCTGGGCGCAGCGCAGGGCTTCTTCCATCCACAGTTCGTTGGTGACAGTCGCTGGTCGCTGGTCGTTCGTCGTTGGCCGCATTTTCCCGTTCCAGAGTATGCGGCCTGGATCTGACATGGCAAGGGTTCGACCTCCCCATCGCCGCGGCGGAGGCCGAGCATGTCGACTCACATCATGCTGAATACGCTGCGCACGACTTGGGGCACGATCTGGTGAACGACTGCCACAACGACGCAGCGACCGATGGGATACGCAAGCGCGAGGGCAGGCACCACGAGAAGCACCCAGGTTTTCGTCGGCAGGTTGGTGAAGTAGGCCTTCATAGGCATTTTCTCTCTGGTTAGGGATACGGATTGCGTGCTGGAAAAGTTTCCTATGACTGGCGGGAAACGTTTACCACAGAGGGCACAGAGGGGCACAGGGGAAACCCAGCGAAATTCGAAAAAGCTTAACCGCAGCGGGCGCTGTGGACTCGCAGAAATCGCGGGGAACTCCCGAGGGCAGGGGCAACCTTCGCCACTATGCGCTGCGTGGCCGTTTGGGGGGGGACTTGGTTTCGATGGTATTCTAGCTACGTTATGGGCATGCCTAGCTTGCTGCGCAAAGTCTTCCTCGTCGACCTGCTGCAAGGGCTGAAGGTCACGTTCCGCTATCAGGATCCCAAAGAAATTTACACCGAGCAGTATCCGCTGGAGCTGGCCGCAAGTGGCGGAGCGCTACCGGGGAGCGCCGCGGCTGAATGTTAATCCTGACACCGACGAGACCATGTGCATTGCCTGCGACCTGTGCGCGCTGGCGTGTCCCGAACATCTGATTGTGGTCTCGAGCGAGCGCAACGAAAAAACCCGCCGCAAGGAACTTACGAATTTCACCTACGATCTGAGCCGCTGCATGTTTTGCGGGCTATGCGAGGATGCCTGTCCCACCGACGCTCTGGAACTCACGCAGGATTTCGAACTGGCCAGCTACACCCGCCAGGGATGGATCTGGGACCGCGAGATGCTGGAAAAAGGCCCCGAACCTACGCAATATCGGAAGTAATCGCAGCCCCAATTCGGGCTAAAACTTTTGTGCACGCAAGCGTCCTGCTCGCATGTCCGACCTCCTATCCCTTTGCGCACGGCGCAATGGCCGTCCGTGAACCTAAGAGCTGTTCTTCAGCTTATGCCGGCTGCTGCTGGGTCATGCAGTGCATCGCGCCGAGGCCCCATATGAAATCGCCGGAATAGATGGGAACGATTTCGCGGCTGGGAAAAAGCTGGGCCAGCGTATTGAGGGCGATGCGATCGTTGGCGCGATTAAAGACCGGCGCGAGCACGACTCCATTCGCGATGTAGAAATTGGCATAACTGGCGGGCAGGCGGCGGCCTTCGAAGACCACCGGCTGCGGCATAGGGATCTCCACGATGTTCAACTGGCGGCCATTCTGATCGCGCGCGGCTTGCAGGCGGCGCAGGTTGGCGCGCAGGGGAGCGTGGTTTACGTCTTTGGAATTTGGCTCGACCATGGTGACGACCGTATCTTTGGCGACAAAGCGCGTGAGGTCGTCGACGTGGCCGTGCGTATCGTCGCCGAAGATGCCACGTCCCAGCCAGATCGTGTGCGGAGCGCCGAGATAATCGGCGAAGGCTTTTTCATAATGGACGCGGGACATGTGCGGATTACGCTCCTGCTCTTTGCTCAGCAGGCATTCCTCGGTGGTCAGGATGGTTCCGGCGCCGTTCACGTCGATCGATCCGCCCTCAAGGACAATGCGGTTCCCGAGCGAGAGCGGGCGAACTTCCTGACAGTGCGCGGCCTTGGCCATCAGGCTGCCGATTTTTTCGTCAAAGCGCCAGTTGGAATATTTGGCCCACGCGTTGAAGAGGAACTTTAGTGTGAGCGGGCCCTTAGGGGCTAAAGCCCGTCCTCTTTTCTGGCGCTCAACGGCACGAGTTAACTCGTGCCCTTCCCGTTTGTGCTGCTCCAGAGCACCGGTAAACTCGTGCCCTTCCCGTTTGTGCTGCTCCAGGGCACCCGTTAACTCATGCCCTTCACGTTTCTGTTGCTCCATCGCGCGGGTAAATTCGTGGCCGCTGTGCGGTGAGCCGGCGTGGAGCAGAGGTGCTCGAAAACCTTCGCGGGCGGGGGTGCCCGCGCCACGTTTCAGAAAGATGCAGCCGGAATCGCGCAGCCAGACGCGATTCGTTGGCCAGTGGTGGAAACGAACATTCTCGGAGAGGGCATCGGCGCGCTCCAAAATTTTGCGGGCCTGGCGCGCCTCCGCTGCGTTGTTCACGATCAGTTCGACCCGCTCGCGCCGGGACAGGTTGCGAATGATCTCGGCATAGACCCACGGAATGGGCTCGAATTTCCCGGGCCAATCCCCGTGATAGTGCGGCCAGGCAAGCCACGTCGCGGCATGAGGCTCCCACTCCGCCGGCATGCCGTAGCCCCGCGAAACGAGACTTAAGGTGTTGCCTGAAGGCTTGGACAGGGAACGGGCCACAGTTGGGATCTCTAGTCTATCAAGCGATTGGTGATGGGCGCGTAGCTGTCGATGCGGCGGTCGCGCAGGAAAGGCCAGTTGCGCCGGATGTCCTCGAGCGCCTTCAAGTCCACGTCACCGACCAGAATCTCTTCGCGGTCGTGAGAAGCTTCGGCGAGCACGCGGCCGAAAGGATCGCAGAAGAATGATCCGCCCCAGAATTCGAGTCCTTGGCCGGGAGCCGATTTTCCGCGAATGTTGCCGGTCTCGAAGCCTAGCCGATTCACGACGGCCACATAAACTCCGTTGGCGATGGCGTGGGCGCGCTGAATGGTGCGCCAGGCGTCGTGCTGCGCCGCGCCGAACTCGGCCTTCTCCGCCGGATGCCATCCAATGGCCGTCGGATAAAAGAGCACCTGCGCTCCCTGCAGCGCGGTCAGGCGCGCGCCCTCCGGATACCACTGGTCCCAGCAAACCAGCGTGCCCAGCTTGCCGGCGCTGGTGTCGAGCGCGCGGTAACCAAGGTCGCCGGGAGTGAAGTAAAACTTCTCGTAATACAACGGGTCGTCGGGGATGTGCATTTTGCGGTACAAGCCGCGCAGGGAGCCGTCGCTATCAAAGATGGCCGCCGTGTTGTGATAGACGCCGGCAGCGCGCTTTTCAAACAGCGATGCGATCAGAACCACGCCGTTGCTGCGGGCGGCGGCCGCGAGCTTTTCCGAACTTGGCCCAGGGATCGGCTCGGCAAGATCGAATAGCGCATGATCTTCGCGCTGGCAAAAATATTGCGTCTGAAACAATTCAGGCAGGCAGACGACTTTGGCGCCGCGTCCGGCAGCTTCTGCGGTGCGGCTGAGAGCTTTTTCCAGATTTTGCTCGGGCTCCGGTCCGCACGACATCTGGATCAGAGCCACGCGAAATTTCTCGGGCGGCACGCGGCATCAACCTCCGCGATCAATATAGCAGGAAGGGAGTGGTGAGCGAGGAGCCGTGAGCGATGAACTGCGATGACTGATGGGCGACAATCATACCTCCCGAGCAACGACAATTAGAATTCCCGATCAGCGACAATAGCCAGGCTCTGATTTTTGGTTCTTGGCGACACTCACAATTTGGTGACAGACAAGCAGGTGAGGAGGTTGTTTGCCTTGGGGAAAGTGGAAACGAATCTGGAAACTGCGGCGGCGAAAGCGGGTATGGATGCGAAGACGGCGCGGAAGTACCGTCGGCTGGGGCGAGTGCCGAGCGAACTGACGCCGGAGAAGCGGTGGCGGACACGAGAGGACCCGTTCCAGGAGGTGTGGGAAGAGGTGCGCAGCCTGCTGGAGGTGAACCCTGGGCTGGAAGGGAAGACGATTTTTGAATATCTGCAGCGGCGTTATAGCGGGCGATTTGCCGAGGGGCAACTGCGGACGCTGCAGCGACGAGTGAAAGTATGGCGGGCGACGGAAGGACCGGTGAAGGAAGTGTTCTTCGCGCAGCGCCATCAGCCCGGGAGGCTGAGTGCCAGTGACTTCACGCACATGAGTGAGCTGGGGATCACGATCCAGGGACAGAGTTTTCCGCACCTGCTCTATCACCTGGTGCTGACGTACTCGAACTGGGAGTCGGCCACGGTGTGTTTTTCGGAGAGCTTTGAAAGTTTGTGTGAGGGGTTTCAAAACGCAGTTTGGGAACTCGGGAAAGTGCCGCAGCGGCACCGAACCGATCGACTGTCGACAGCGGTCAACAACATGAGCACGCCGGCGGAGTTCACCGAACGGTACGCTGGGCTGCTGCGTTATTACGGAGTGGAGGGAGAGAAGATCCAGGCGGGGCAAGGGCATGAGAACGGAGATGTGGAACAACGACATCATCGTTTGAAACGGGCTCTGGCGCAGGAGTTGATGCTGCGCGGGAGCAAGGATTTTGTCAGTGTCGCGGACTACCAGGAGTTCGTGGCGGGATTGTTGGCGCGCTTGAACGCCGGACGAAAAGCGCGCTTGGCAGAAGAAATCGCCGTGATGAAGGAGTTGCCGGAACGACGCTTGGAGTCGTGCAAGCGGGAGCGAGTGAAGGTGGACTCGGGGAGTCTGATCTATACGGACCGAAATGTGTACTCGGTGCCCAGCCGGCTGATTGGCGAGCAGGTCGAGGTGCGGTTGTACATGGAGCGGGTGGAGATCTGGTACGGGCAGAAGAAGGTGGAAGAGATGCCGCGGTTGCGTGGGCGGAGGCGACACCGGGTGGACTATCGCCACATCATCGACTGGTTGGTGAGAAAGCCGGGGGCGTTGGAGAACTATCGCTACCGGGACGAGTTGTTTCCGACGAGCCGATTTCGCATGGCGTTTGATGAACTGAAGGACAAGTTGGGCCCGCGGGGGAGCAAGGAGTATCTGGCGATCCTGGAGCTGGCGGCGAAGGAGAGCGAGGCGAAAGTAGATGAAGCGCTGCGCGGTTTGTTGGAAAAAGGCGAAGGATGGGTGCGGGCGGAGGCGGTGCGCGAGCGGCTGAGAGTGGAGCGGAAGGGGAGCATTCGCGAGGTCGAAGTGGCCAGCGTGGATCTGCGAATGTTTGACGAACTCTGTGGAAGTGGGGAGGGGCTGCAATGAATGGGGAGACGGGCCAGGTGAGAACCGCGCTCGTGGAAAATCTGAAAGAGCTGCATCTGCCGGCGATACGGGGGTGCTTTGAGGAAACGGCGCGGCGCGCGGAAAAAGAAACGTTGAGTTATGAGCGGTACCTGCTGGAACTGGCGCAGCGAGAGTGTGAGGAGCGGCGGCGAAAACGGATCGGAAAGCTACTCAAGGAATCCGCACTGCCGCTGGAGAAGTCCCTGGCGAACTTCGACGGCAAGCGGTTGCCGGTGAAGGTGAGTCGACAGATGAAGGTGCTGTTGGAGGGAGGATTCCTGGACCGTAAAGAGAATTTACTGATCTTCGGGAATCCTGGCGCGGGGAAAAGCCATCTGTTGTGTGCCCTGGCGCAAGAGCTGATCGCTATGCGCGGGAAAAGGATCAAGTACGCCACTTGTGCGCTGCTGGTGCAAGATCTGTTGGCTGCGAAGCGGGATCTGCGGTTAAGCAAGGAAATCAAGAAGCTGGCGAAGTACGACGGTCTCATCATCGACGAAATGGGATACGTGCAGCAAAGTCGAGAGGAAATGGAGGTCGTGTTCACCCTGTTGGCGGAGCGTTATGAACGCGGCAGCGTGCTGCTGACGAGCAACCTGCCATTCTCGAAATGGGAAGGCATTTTCAAAGATGCGATGACCACCGCGGCCGCGATCGATCGCCTCGTCCATCACTGCGTAATTTTGGAACTCAACATCCCGAGTTACCGCATGGAGCAAGCCAAGAAGAATCGGGATGCGGGCTTGGAGTCCGCGGAAGCAAAGTGACCCTCGATGATTTCTTTAACAACACAAACGCGGCGGCCGAAGGGCTGTGGAAAAAGCCGGGCCGTGGAAAGCGAGGAAAACCAAAAGCAGGTTTTCCTCCCTTCCCACCGCCCTTGGAAATCGCGCACAACCCGCGCGATTCCCACTTTTCCCACAGCCCCGACTGCTGCTGGTATCTCAAACAACATCGGGAAATCTAATTGTCGTTGACCGGAAAGAATGCTTGACGCCGGACAGAGGCCGTGCTCGCCGCATTTGCTGGCAAAGGTGCAGTTTGAAGAAATGGTTCGTATCAGGGCATCGGCTTTAGGCGTGCCACCACCAGCGCCCCCTTTCACGCGGCTTTACAGGCTGCGGAAAGACCCGTCTTGGCAGCGGAAAGCCAACCTCAGGCGCTAAAGCGCGGCTGATTATAGAGGGCTTAGCGGCACGACTGAAGTCGTGCCCTTCCCAACACCTATTCGAGATAGAGTTTTTCAGCAACCTGTTTAGGCGTGCCGAGCCGAACCCTATGATGGAACCGGCTCTAGCCGCTGAGCCTCTGGAAAACAACTCCGCCGCTAAAGCTTGTTCGGTCACGTTCCGCCGACGGCCTCGCTGAAAAGCCACGCCCTTCCCAGACGCGGGGCTTCCCATGTCTCGCAAAACCGGCGAGACATGGGAAGCCCCTGTTTTTCCGCAACTCTGAAGCAATGTCGTGATACGAAGCGTTTCCCCAGACTGGCTTGGCGCGCGTTCATCAGATTCCTGTAAAGTAGTGAGTCGGGAAGAACGTATTCCGCTTGGAGGCTTGCGTTGAAACAGGGCAATCATGGCAATTCGCACTTGCATCCGGACCAAGGGCATGCCGGAGAAGGAAAGGATCGTCACCTTCACAACCCAATCGAGGACCGACTGATCCCCCTGGAGCCTTTGGATCTTTCCAAGGTCAATTCGATCGATACCCTGGTGCGGGCAATGGGGAAGACAGCATTCAGCGGACGCCAGTTGGGCGAAGCTGCCGATGTGCTGGAGGCCATGGCGCTGGACGACGATGCCTTCATCGTGATGACGCTGGCCGGTGCCATGACCGTCGCCAAGCAGGGACTGATCATCACCGAGTTGATCGATCGCGGCATCGTGAATGCGATTGTCTCCACCGGTGCGCTTATGGCGCACGGCTTGGTTGAGGCGACGGGGCGGGCGCATTTTCGGGCGAATCCCGAGGTGTCCGACGAAGAACTCTACGAGCAGGGCTACAACCGCGTCTACGACACGCTGGAGCCGGAGCAGAACCTCGACGACGTGGAAGAGGTCATGTCGGCGGTGCTGGAATCCTGGGACCACAACGAAGTCATGTGTTCGTACAAGCTGAATCATGCCATCGGCGCGCATCTGGCCAAGCATGCCGAGGGACAGCGAGGCATTCTGAAGTCGGCGTACGAGAAGGGCGTTCCGGTATTTGTCCCGGCGTTCAGCGATTCGGAACTCGGTCTGGATACGGCGCTGAACAACCGCCTGCGCGAATCCACGGGAAGACATAAGATCCGCTTCGATCCATTTGAGGATCTGGAGCATTTTGCGGCGACACTGCTGCGCCAGAAGAAGCTGGGAATTTTCACCATCGGCGGCGGCGTGCCGCGCAACTGGTCGCAGCAATTCGGGCCCTTCATTGAACTGAGACACCGGCGGCTGGGTGAGAACGTGCCGCTGAAGCGTTATCACTACGGGCTCAGGATTTGTCCCGAGCCGGTGTATTGGGGCGGGCTGTCGGGCAGTCCTTACAGCGAGGCGATCTCGTGGGGGAAGTTCGTGCCTCCGTCTGAGGGCGGGAAATTCGGCGAGGTTTTTGTGGATGCAACCGTCGGCTTGCCGATCATCGTCGCGGCTGTAATCGAGCGCCTCGACAAGGCGAAAAAGGGAGCGCGGAAGGGCGCGAAGGCTGCGGCCAGGAAGTGATTTTCACGCTGACGCTTTAGCTGATGCCTTAAGGATCGTTGCGGCGGCTAGACGGTGCTTTCGCACTCCTCGGCTGGAATTTCCTGGCCAGAACCATTCTGTTGAGCTTTGTGCTTCTCCGCGTTTGAGCGCAGGTACAGCGAAGCAATTGTACTGTTTTCAATCGCTTCCGACTCTGCCTGAAACCAGTCCTGCAGGTCTTGGCCTTCCGCCTGGCCACGCGACTCATAGAGTTGCTTTGCCCGGGAGCGAACCTTCCGCTCGAGCATCTGCCTCATTAGAGCCTTTTGTTTCTTCCTGCGTGTTTCGATATCCACGGAACTCCCCAGCGACTGGATGAATCTCTAGTCTCTACTGCCATGATACAGCAAGTATGTTAACGAAAGATTACTAGGGGAAGAATGCGCGGATTACTAAAGTGCCAACTCTCTGGGAGTAGAGAGAGAAGGTGAGGGGGCTGAGTGTTTGGCTGCAGCGGCCGGACGCGCTAGTCGTCTTACATCAAAGTCAAGGCCGACCTCAGGCGCTAAAGCGCAGGCTCATTTTCGAGCTTAACGGCACGACTGGAAGTCGTGCCCTTCCCAAAACGCGACCGTTGCCCTTTTGTCGGGCGCGGCGGTCCCAAAAGCGCACAAACCAGAACTTTTCCTCAGCCCGCTAGTCGAATCCTCAACCTGCTAGTCGAAGATGAGTACGGCCGAGGCGATGACGGTCGTCCAGAGGCCGCGCTTATCGCCGACGGCTGACTGGGTGACGTTGGCCGTGCGCACGATTTTGTTGGAGAGGCGGTAGATCTGCTTTTTCTCGTCCCAGGAGCGGTCGGGATCGAACTCCACATTGAGGGTGGTAGCCAGCATTTCGGCGGCGAGTTCCTCGGCATATTCTCCGGCAGCATCTTCGGTCTCACCGAAGGAGTGGTGTTCGCTGAGATAGCCGTAGGTGTTGCGGTCGGCCGGGATGGCCACACCGATGGAAGAGGCCAGAAGGCGATGCGGTTCGCGTGTGGAGTTTTCGGCGACCACTGCGAAGACGACTTCCCCGGGATGCAGGTACTTCACGCCTTCTTTGCGCGCGAGCAGTTTGCAGTTGGGAGGAAAGATGGAAGAGACACGCACCAGATTCTGCGCAGCGATGCCGGCATCGCGCAAAGCCAATTCAAACGAAGTTAACCGCTCACGGTGTTTCCCCACACCCTTGGTGAAGAAAATCCGCTTCGGAACCATGTCTTTGCCCAATTCGCCTGTCCTCCGAAAAAATCAGCTTCAAGAATGCACAATCTAACACAATGCTTTGTGAACGATTGATGAATTTCGCGGCGGAGAACAAAAAAAGTCGCTGGCGTCTCGGACGCGGCAAGGCCCGAGACGCCAGCGCCACAATGCGGACTAATGAGCGGCTTTGACCGAGCTCACGGTGATGGTGTTGTCCTTCTCGGTTCCGGTGACGGTCGCTTTGGCGCCAGCCTGTTTGTCGAGCGTGGTCAGCGCGGCTTTATTGCTGGTTTCCAGCACGTAGACCTTGTCGCCCACGACCAGTGCATACTTCGAACCTTTTGAGACGCAGGCGCGGGTACAAGCGGCGTCGTCGCCGGGCATGGCATGCTTGGCGCCGCACATGGAATCACTGACGGTCCCAGTGAAGGTTTTCCCTCCGGCGGCAAAAGCAGAAACCGCCATACCGATTACGAGCAGCAGGCTCAAGAGTCCAAATCCGGCTTTCGCGACCCGAACATTCATCAGAGATTCTCCTTTTTTCGTGTGGGCTTGCCCCGCGGTCAATGCCGACGGCACTAGCTCCCGCTTAGAAGATGCGCCTTCACGCCGGAAGTTACAAGGTTTTGCGTCCGGAAAAAATGCGGAGACGCGCTGGCACGCGCCCCCGCTGAATGCCCGGAACGGATGGGGGAGGGCCCGGGCAAGTGCCGCACTGAGATTCCGCCACGGCGACCTCAGGCGAACCCGGTCAGAGTAGCCCACGGACGCGGCGGCAAAAAAATCTTTTCGGATTGTTCCAAAAACCGGACAGACGGGAACGCAGATATTCACTTCGGCGCTTTCGCCGTGTAAATGAGATCGACGTCGACAGTCTTATCCCCAATATTCGCGGTGACGTGAGAAGAGACCTCCCAGTCGAGCCCGGACGGCAGCAGTTTCTGGGCGATGGGAAGGTATTCGCTAAGGTAGGTCGCGTCGTAGACGTCGCCGGGGCGGATTTTCCACGCGTTGCGCAACTTGTCGGTCAGGCTGTTGTCGAGCCCGCGGAGCGCAAGCTCGCCCATGTGGAAAACAAACCCTTCCTTGACGATGATGCGGAGGGCAACCGTGCTAGCCGCGTCGTTAAAGTCGGCGTTGACGGCAAGGGTTGCGGTGACGTAACCGCGCGACCCGTAGAGCTTCTGAATGTCTTTCAGGTTGTCGCCGATATGGACGGTGTTCGCCGGTTCGCCGGTCCGTGCGTGCACCATTTTCTGCAGCACGTCGCTCGAGAACGCCTGATTGCCGGACCACTCCAGATTTTTCAACTTGTACTGCTGGCCCGGCGTGACCGCAAAGATCACGTCGACGACGGTCAGGTTGTGAATGCCAGCGTCGTTATTCTCGGAGGGCTGCTTGACCACCTTGGGTTGGGGCGGACCGAAAGCCGCTTTCAGATATCCGCGCGCATAATAAACCGGCAGCAGCTGGTGCTGCACCAGCGCGCTTAACACCGTGCGCGAGTATTCGCGATCGAAAACGCGCTGCGCCGCAGCCTTCAGTGCGGACAATTCCGTCGGGGCCGCGCCGGTGAATTCCACGTTGCGAATCTGGATGACAACATTGGAAACCTGGTAGATGATCGAGTCGACAGGGCCATTACCCTTGCCGGAGCGGACATACTCGACCTGCCCGGGAATCGACCGCTCGACCAGCATGGCCTGCAGCACGTCCGACACCTGATCGGCCAATTTGCCGAACAGCGGCAGCTCTCCGTCGAACAGGGGCGCGCTTTCCTTGATGCGCTTCAGAAGTTCCTCATCCGTGAACCATACGAAATCTTCGAAGCGCACAGGAACGAATTTCGCCACGTCGGTGACCTGCAGCTCGAGCTTGGTTCCGGCAGAAGTGAACGAGTAGGTGTATCCCACGTCGGTGAAGACTCCCATATCACCCAGCCGGCGCGCCGCGATTTTGAAGTCGTCTTCGGTGACGGGCGTGCCCAGTTGCAGGCCGCTGGCGGCAGCGATGGTTTGTTCGGAGTAGCGCTTGCTGCCGGTGACTTTGATAGAGATCAGAGTGCGGGTCGAGGCTGGCAGTTGAGAGAACTGCTTCTGGGCGGATGCCGGGAGAGGCAGGCTCAACCCCAGCAATAACGACAGCAGCAACCTGGGAATCGAGTTCCTCATCGCGTGGGGATCGGCACCAATTCTTGCGTGGACTTGTGCTTCACGGCAATGTCAATAAAAGCCAGGGCGGCGCGGCTGAGCGCCTTGTCTTTGCGGAAGACCAGCGCCAGATCGCGGCGCACCTGGGCATCGGCCAGGGGAATGGCGGATAACACCTTGGCGTCTTCTTCCACGTTCGAGCGGGCGATGAAGCCGATGCCCACGTCGGCGGCCACAAAACGCTTCAGCAATTCGCTGGAATCCAGTTCCATGGTGAAGTTCGGCTTCAGCCGGCGCTCGTGGAACAGTTGTTCGATGGCATCGCGCGTATGGCCTGCTTTAGGAACGACCAGCGGGAACTTGCTTGCGTCGGCGATGGTGGCTGATTTCAATTTGCCCAGCGGATGCTGCGGAGGCGCGATCAGAATCAATTCGTCGCGATGGATCAGCACCACCGTCAGGCGGGGATCATTGACGGGAAGCGAGATCACGCCGAAGTCGACCGAGTTGTCGATGATCGACTCCAGAATCTTGGCGTAGTCAGCGCGCTTAATGTTCACCGAAACGTCTGGATATTGCTTCTTGAAGTCGGCAAAAACGTAGGGCAGGATGTGCAGGCATGTGCCCTCGTTGGCGCCCACGATGATTTCTCCCCGGGGCACGCGTTCCATCTCGGCGATGGCGACCAGCATGGCCTTACGGGCGTACAGCGTTTCTTCCACATACTTCAGGAAGGCCTTGCCTGCGGCGGTGAGCGAAACCTTGCCGCCGGAGCGGTCGAACAGCTTGGCGCCGACTTCCTCCTCGATGCCCCGAATCTGCGAGGAAATGGCGGGCTGGGTGCGGAATCGTTTCTCCGCCGCCCGCGAAAACGAGGCGTGCCGCGCCACTTCGAGGAAGGTTTCGAGCTGGTCGAAGTCCATAAGAGCGTAACTCAACCACAGAGGACACGGAGGTTAAAAAAAAAACGGTTCAGATATCGCGATTTTTTCCTGTGTGCCCCTGTGCGCTCTGTGTTTCAAAAGTTCTACTCACGCTCCAGTATAAAGTGCGCTTTATCCCGGCTATAAGAACAATCGAATTGCCAGCCTTGGCCAGGGGCTTTAGACTCGTCGGTCGACAACGCGACCGATTGTAGCAGCCTGAAAAGCATCCGTCGTTGAGTTGAGTCGTTGCAGCGTTAGCGAATCGATTCACGACGACAAGCGACGACCAGTGACATGTTCGCAGCGCTTCAACGCTGATCGTTCGCCTCCCACGAAGGAGCTTTATGCCCGACGCCAAGAACGTACTGGAATTCGCCAAGAAGCACGACGCCAAGATCCTCGACCTGCGCTTCACCGACATTCCCGGCCTCTGGCACCACGTTTCCTATCCCATCGAGCAGTTGACCGAGGCATCCTTTGAAGAGGGCTTCGGGATCGACGGCTCCTCGATTCGCGCGTGGGCGACTATCAACGAAAGCGACATGTTGCTCAAGCCGGATCCGAACTGCCACCTGCTCGATCCCTTTACCGAAGTTCCAACGCTGGTGCTGGTCTGCGATGTGGTCGACCCGGTCACCAAGCAGCGCTACGATCGCGATCCGCGCTACATGGCGCGGAAAGCGGAGATCTACCTGGCGTCGACCGGCATCGCCGATACAGCGTACTTCGGAGCCGAGGCGGAATTTTTTATCTTCGACAACGTGCGCTTCGACCAGCGCGAGCAGTACGGCTTTTACTACATCGACGCCGAGGAGGGCCGCTGGAATTCGGGCAGGGAAGAGAACAATCTCGGCTACCGGCCGCGCTACAAAGAGGGATATTTCCCCGTCGCGCCTACCGACCACTATCAGGACCTGCGCTCTGAAATGGTGTTGACCATGCAAAGCTGCGGCATGGATGTGGAGTGCCATCATCACGAAGTGGCCAGCGGCGGGCAAACGGAGATCGATCTCAAATTCGATTCGCTGGTGCGTTCGGCCGACAAGATGCTGCTGTACAAGTACATCGTCAAAAACGTCGCCTACCGCAACGGCAAGACGGTCACGTTCATGCCCAAACCCATCTTCGGCGATAACGGCAACGGCATGCACACGCACCAGTCCCTGTGGAAAGATGGGCAGCCGCTGTTTGCCGGCGAGGGATACGCCGGGCTTTCGCAGATGGCGCTGTGGTATATCGGCGGACTGATCAAGCACGGTCCGGCGCTGTCGGCGATCATCGCCCCGACCACCAACTCCTATAAGCGCCTGGTTCCGGGATTTGAAGCGCCGGTGAATCTGGCCTATTCGCGGCGCAACCGTTCCGCCGCCTGCCGCATTCCCATGTATTCGGCGGCGACCAAGGCCAAGCGCGTCGAATTCCGCCCGCCCGATCCCAGTTGCAATCCCTACATGGCATTTGCCGCCATGCTGATGGCCGGGCTCGACGGAATCCAGAACAAAATGGATCCCGGGCTGCCGCTCGACAAAGACATTTACGAACTCGATCCGGAGGAATTGTCGAGCATCCCTTCCATGCCGGGATCGCTCGAAGATGCGCTCGACGCCCTGCAGCGCGACTACGAATTCCTTCTGAAAGGGGATGTGTTCACGCAAGAGTTATTGCGGACGTACGTAGATTACAAGCGCTCCAAAGAAGTGGACGCGATCCGCCTGCGCCCGCATCCATACGAATTCGCGCTGTATTATGACATCTGAGGCAGAATATGAGCAGGACTCGTGAGGGATGGGGAACGCAGCGAACAGTTGGTTAGCTGAAGGCGATGCGCGAACGGTTGCGGCTTAGACCGCGGTCCGCACTCCTGAAGTTTCTTTCACGATGCGCTCCATCACGCGCAGACGTTTGGAAGAAATTTGACTCTCAGTCATCCGGGTCGGTGCCACATCGCATCCGCTCACCGAAAGCAGTTCACTGCTCATGGCGTCGAGAGCCGAGGTGGAGCGGCCGAGCACCATCAGGAGATATTTCTGAGCGATGGGCCGGTCGGCCGGATGAATCAGAGCCCACCACCGCCGCACCGATTCCTGCACCTCTGCCTCGGTCTTTTCTCCCACGACGAGGGCGTCAATCAATCGATAGACCTTGCTCTTGATCGCTTGATACGATACCGAAATCTCTTGTGGCATAAGGTTCCTGGGACCGGGATACCTTGCCTAGGTGCAATCCTTCCGCCAAACCGTTAGTACCATATTTTGCCGTGACTTAGCGTGATTTTCACCGGTGTGAACGTATTATGAATGGAAGAATTCGATTATGGGATATGAATTCTGGAAGAATGCCGTAGTTCACAGCCTATCTGCTTACCTTTCAAGCTCCTAAGGGCAATTGGGCTGATCGATGCAGCGCTCCGTTCTCGTTGTGAATCACAACAGCTTCGGTCGGTAGTGGGTCGTATGAACTTCGGCAGGTGTATGCGCACGGGAGATCCCTCCGCCCGCTGGTGAAAACGCGGGCGTTCGGGATGACGCCTCGCGGAAATTTTGACTGTGGAAATGAAATTGACCCACTAGCGTGGTCCCCAGGCCGCAGGCGCGTTTGTGTGGCACGTTACAATGTTCCGCTCTACTCATGTTCCGTTCTACACAAAGGCACACGAACGTTTTCTATCCCTCGTTCGATTGCGAGGGAGGCACGGCATTCTCTGTTTGCCGTTTCACCAACCGGGTTCGGAGGCGAAATGAAAAAGTGGGCTTGGATTCTGGTTGTACCGGTCTTAATTTCTCTGGCGCAGGCGCAGGTTTCCCCTTCACTCAGCACGCAGACACAGGATTCGCAAGCGAGCAGTTCGCAAGGGACATCGCACGACGCCGATGCCGGCGAACGCATGTTTTTTCCCCGCGACATGTTGTGGGGATGGGCGCAACTGGATCTGGCGCCGCCGCACAACGAAATCGATCCCAACCTCTGCGCCGGCAACGCCTACGAGTATGGCGGCGCCAATGCTCCCTGCAGCATGTTCGCGCGTTATATGCTATCGGGCATTCTCGAAGTGCGGCCTTTCGGCCGCGGACCGCTGCGGCGCTTCATGGTGTTCGGTGCGCCTACGTTTCTGTTCGGCAAGAATGTGCCTAAGACGCTCTACACGTGGTCGCCCGATGCCATCGGCATCGAGCACTCGTGGGGAGCCGGCATCTATCTCAACAAAGGATTCGAATTCCGCGTGACCCAGCATTTTCTCTTCGACCGGCTGGGCGCGAGAGACAAGAATTTGGGCGTGGCCGATCTCGGCAACAATGGCCCCTGGGGGCGCTACATGAGCCTGGGCGTTCGCAAAACGTTTGGCACGCGCCGTTGGTAAGAGCCGAAGGCGCGGCTATGCGGCAACCGGAGCTTCGTGCCGCGTGAGCATCCGAACGATCCAGACGATGAGCGCGATGAATGCTCCCAAGACGACGAAAGGCAAACCGAAGATGAGAAGCAGCCAGAACGTGCCGCTGAAAGTGGAGACATCGCCGCCAATCTTGGCCGAATCGTCGCGATGGATGCGGCCTCCGAAGACGGTCACATCGCCGCCGATATTGGCTTCTTTTTCCAGGCGCAGGTTGCCGCCAAAAGAAGTGAGATCCCCGCCAATCTGGCCTTGATCCTCGACTACGACCCCGCCGCCGAAGGTGGTCACATCCCCGGCTACCCGGCCTCGAACCCGCACGCTGCAGCCGAAGCAGGTCACCTCCGACACTTCTTCTCCGGGTCCGACGGTGACGTCATGGCCGAACTGGGTCCGGTCATGCGAGCTATCGGCGAAGGCCGCCACCGAAAGAGCAGACAGCAAGAACACGCCTGTGAGAAAGAAACGGAGCACCATAAGAACTCTCCGCCGCTGGACCAAAAGCGGGAAACCATTCGAGATTATGCCATAACCGACGGCAGACACGGGCTGTTCGATCAACTGTGGGAGGAATCACGATCAAAGGTGACTGGAATCACCTCGGGCCAGGACGTGTCCCCCATAAAGTTACGCGTAAGTTCCCAGGTTCAACCAGCAGATTCACCGGTGTTGGGTGCCGCGAAGTGGAAGCACTCAGCACCGACTGAATAAAAACACAACAGCCAGCACTTAAGATGCGTCAGCATTGTTGAAATTCTTTATAATGATCGGTTTTTCGGATTGATACCAGAATCGTTGGCAGCGGAGGCACTACATGGCAGGTAGTTATAACGGAGTGGCAGTTCCGGCGAATGGCAAGAGAATTGGATACGCTGCAGGCAAATACGACGTTCCTGATAAACCCATCATCCCCTTCATTGAGGGTGACGGCACCGGCCGCGATATCTGGAAAGCTTCTCTGCGCGTTTTCAATGCGGCGGTAGAAAAGGCGTACTCCGGCAAGCGGCAGGTCGCGTGGTACGAAGTTTTCGCCGGAGAAAAGGCCAAAGCCAAGTTCGACACCTGGCTGCCGGATGATACCGTCGATGCGATTCGGGAATTCCGCGTGGCCATCAAGGGCCCGCTGACCACACCGGTCGGCGGCGGCATCCGTTCCCTGAACGTCGCGCTGCGCCAGATCCTGGACCTCTATTGCTGCGTGCGTCCGGTCAAGTACTACAAGGGCGTGCCATCGCCGGTGAAGCATCCCGACCGCATGAACGTCGTGATCTTTCGCGAGAATACCGAAGACGTGTACGCGGGCATCGAGTGGGAGCAGGGAACCGCCGACTGCGCCCGCCTGATCGAGTTTCTGAACAAAGACATGCTGAAGGGCGGCAAGAAGCAGATCCGCCTCGATTCCGGCATCGGCATCAAGCCGATGTCAGTGACTGGAACCAAGCGCCTGGTGCGCATGGCGATTCAGCACGCGCTCGACTCCGGGCGCAAGACCGTCACGCTGGTGCATAAAGGTAACATCCAGAAATTTACCGAAGGCGCCTTCCGCAGGTGGGGATACGAAATCGCCGTCGAAGAATTCCGCGACCAAGTCGTGACCGAGCGCGAGAGCTGGATTCTCGATAACAAGGACAAGAATCCGAATCTGACCGTCGCACAGAATGCCGAGATGATCGAGCCCGGCATGGAATTTGCGCCGCCCGCCTTCCGCCAAAGCGTCGAAAAAGAGGTGAAAGGCGTACTCGACGCCATCGGCAAGACGCACGGCAACGGCGCGTGGAAGAAGAAGCTCATGATCAACGATCGCATTGCCGACTCGATCTTCCAGCAGGTGGTGACGCGCGCCGACGAGTACTCCGTGCTGGCCACGCCCAATCTGAACGGCGACTACATCTCCGACGCCTGCGCGGCGCAGGTCGGCGGACTGGGAATCGCTCCGGGCGCCAACATTGGCGACGGCTATGCCATCTTCGAAGCGACTCACGGCACCGCTCCAAAATATGCCGACAAGGATGTGATCAATCCCGGCTCGGTGATCCTGTCGGGCGTGATGATGTTCCGCCATCTCGGCTGGAACGAAGCCGCCGATCTGATCGAGCAGAGCATGGAGCGCACCATCGAGCAGAAAAAAGTGACGTACGATTTCGAGCGCCTCATGCCCGGCGCCACCAAGGTCAAGACCAGCGAATTCGCCGGATTCATGATCGAGAACATGGGAGCGGGAGTGCTGGTATAGAGCTTCGTAAACCACGAAGGACGCTAAGTTACACGAAGGAAGTCACGGTGGCTCTATGCTTCCTTCGTGAACCTTCGTGCCCTTTGTGGTTATCTGATTTTTTGAAAGGACTTATATGCGCAAGAAAGTTACCATCGTAGGCTCAGGCAACGTGGGCGCAACAGCCGCTCACTGGATCGCCTCCAAAGAACTCGCCGACGTCGTCCTCATCGACATCATCGAAGGCGTGCCGCAGGGCAAGGGACTCGACCTGCTCGAAGCCATGCCCATCGAGAAACGCGACTCCTATGTCATCGGCACGAACGATTACAAAGACACCGCCAACTCTGACATCGTGGTCATCACCGCCGGCATTCCGCGCAAGCCCGGCATGAGCCGCGATGACTTGCTGAATACCAACTTCAACATCATGAAGGCGGTGGTCGGCGAGGTCGTCAAGAATTCGCCCAACTGCATTCTGATCATTGTCTCGAACCCGCTCGACGCCATGGCGCAGGCCGCCTACAAGCTCAGCGGATTCCCCCGCGAGCGCGTGATCGGCATGGCCGGAGTGCTCGACTCCGCCCGCTTCCGCGCCTTTATCGCCGATGAACTGAAGGTCAGCGTGGAGAACGTGACGGCTTTCGTCCTCGGCGGCCACGGCGACACCATGGTGCCGCTGCCGCGCTACTCGACAGTCGCCGGAATCCCGATCACCGAACTGATCGAAAAGACCCGACTCGAAGCCCTGGTGCAGCGCACGCGCGACGGCGGCGCCGAGATCGTGAAATATCTCAAGACCGGTTCGGCCTACTACGCCCCGTCCGCGGCCGCGACGGAGATGGTCGAGGCGATCTTGAAGGACAAGAAGAAAATTCTCCCCTGCGCCGCCTATCTGCAAGGCGAATACGGTATCAGCGGACTCTACATCGGCGTCCCGGTAAAGCTGGGATCGAAAGGGATCGAGCAGATCATCCAGATCAAGTTGACTCCGGAGGAGAAAGCCGGGCTCGACAAGAGCGCGGCCGCAGTGAAGGAGTTAACGGGCGTGATCGGAGTGTAAGTCTTGTCGTCCTGAGCGAGGTTGGCGTCGGCAAAGCCGGCGCCAACGCAGTCTAAGGATCCCTAGCGACCGCCGTCGAACGCGTCACGCTTTGATGCGCATTTGCGCGCCAGCGAGCCGATCCTCGAAGTTGCGCTCTGCTATTTCTTCCCTCGAGCTATTAATCGTCTCGATTTCCCATTTTGGACCCAACGCCCCTTCTTTTCCTATTCCTTGGCCCGAATTTTGCCCACAGGCAGCTTAGTATCGGGCATGCTTCCAAATATCTCGCCCTGGCGTGCGAGAAGTTCTTTCCATTTCAAAGTCGAGGGGACTATGTTTCACCGTCGAATCGCGTTAATTATTTTCCTGGTACCGATAGTCTTGGCGCTCCCTTCGGACGCGCAGCGCTCCACCGAGAATCCCACTTCTTCAGCATCGCAGAGTTCCGCATCCTCGGGTCAGAATCCGAACACGATGCCAACTCACAATTCCGAACTCGAACCACTCATGACGGGTTTCATTCCACACCCTTACGCCTGTTTCGGTCCTTCGCTGATGGGAGCCGGATATGCTCCAGTTGCGTGGCGGGGCGAAGCCGGTCTGAACGTGGAAAGCACACCTTTGGTCATCGCGATCGGTGCGGCCTACGATAACGGCCGCCTGGTGAACGATGCCGGTCAGTCCGACCCGAACGGGCATGATCGCTATCTCGACGTGGCGGGTTATTTCCGTCCCCGCTCGCTGTTGTTTTCCGGGCGAGGCTTCGTCAAATTTGGGTGGAGGTGGAGTCAGCTTTCCACAACGAACTACACTAAGACATCCAATCGCCCACAGATTGGCGGCGGATTTGACATCGTGCCCGGTTCCTGTTCGTTCTGCCGTAACGATTTCTCGATGCGAATCGTCGTCAACTGGGTGCTCGCTGGCAACGACTGGCAGAACGGCAGCCACGGGCCCGAGATTACACTCTTTTTGCCGAGCCCGCGGGAACAACGTCACTGGTTTTTCCAGGAGCGCGTCGGCGTCTACCGCTTCCATGAGACCGTCACTGATCGAGGCAATATTCCCCTTACGCTCTCTCAAGGCGCTGATCGCACGTTCGGTTGCTATGTAACTTTCGGAATCATGTATCGCTCCTGAGCGACAGGCGCATGCCTGACCCGTGACCGTCGAGAATGTTGACCATGGTCATTGACCATGGTACAACTGAAAACATGAAAGAAATCGCCATCTCCGAGTTCAAGGCCAAGTGCCTCGGCATCCTGGAAGAGGTCCGCAAAACACGCAAGCCGATCCGGGTCACACGCTTCGGTGAACCTGTGGCTGAAGTCGTCCCCTCCACCGCCGAAAAAAGTAAGGGAAGGCGGCTGGGTTCCATGGCGGGAAGCATGAAAATCGTGGGCGATATTGTCGGCCCCACCGGCAGCCTGGATGACTGGGAAGCGTGGCGCGATTGAAACTACTCTTAGACACGCACATTTGGCTTTGGAGTTTGGGGGAGCCTCATCGGCTCTCCAAACGCGTGGCCAAGGAACTGGACAATCGGCAAAACGAACTCTGGCTTTCGCCAATCAGTATGTGGGAGGCATTCCTGCTCTTCAGAAAGAAGCGCGTACAGATTTCTACTGACTTTACGACCTGGCTGGCCACCAGCTTGAGCGTGCTTCCTGTCGTTGAGGCTCCGCTTACGTTTGAAGTCGCACGTACGCTGCCGACCCTCGGCATGCCACACGGCGATCCAGCCGATCAATTCCTGGCGGCTACTGCCAAGGCGTTCGAGCTCACGCTCATCACTGCCGACCGTCATCTCGTCAACACTCCTGGTATTTCCGTTCTCGCCAACTAAGCTGCGCGCTGCTAGGTGCGCTCGATCGTCACCTTCTTCAGCACCACATCCTTGTTCGGACGATCGTTTCGTCCGCGCGGCAGGGCTGTGATCTTGTTCACCACGTCCTGGCCTTCGACCACTTCGCCGAAAATGGTGTGCTTGCCCGTCAGCCAAGTGGTCGGCGTGACCGTGATGAAGAACTGCGATCCATTCGTATTCGGCCCCGCATTCGCCATGGCAAGCTTGCCGGGCTTGTCGAATTTATGCGGCGAGCCCTTGGTCTCGTCTTCAAATTGATATCCCGGGCCGCCCATGCCGGTGCCCTGCGGATCTCCACCCTGGATCATGAAGTCGGGAATCACGCGGTGGAAAATGGTTCCATCGTACAAACGGTCGCTGGATTTCTTGCGTGTCGAAGGATGCGTCCATTCGCGCTTGCCCTCGGCAAGTTCGGTGAAGTTGGCGACGGTCTTGGGCGCCTCTTTGTCGAACAGGCGGCAGACGATGGTTCCTTCGCTGGTTTCAAACGTGGCATACATTCCAGGTTGACGAGTCATGATGTCCTTTCAAAATTGCGCGTTAATGCGCCGATGTGAAGACCCTGATGTGGAAACGGCTGATGTGGAGACGGCCGCCTTCGGCCGTCCCGCCAGGGCGAAGCCCGGCGGAGCCTGCACGAAACTGTTAATTTGACTTCGCCGGAGCCTTTGGAGTTGTCGCCGTAGGCTTTTTTGTCATGGCGCCGGCCGGCTTCGCCGCGCTCGACGCTCCCCGCTGCATCGTGATGTGATTGATCTTGATCGGGCGGTACGGCCGGTCATTCCCATCGCGGCTCATGGCCGCAATCTGTTTCACCAGCGCCACCGAAGCCTCATCACATTGCCCAAAGATCGTGTAGTTGCCGTTCAACATCTTTCCTTGCTGTCCGGTAAAAGCCACTTCAGTGATGAAGAATTGAGAGGTGTTGGTATTGGGACCGGCGTTGGCATAGGCCAGACGACCGGGCTGATCGAAAAGCAGATCAGGTGAGGTCTCATTCTTGAACGGCTTCACGGGATCGGCGCCGGATCCGGTGCCCGCCGGATCTCCGCCCTGAATCATGAATTCGGGGATCACGCGATGAAAAATCGTGCCGTCGTAAAGCGGCACGCCGTGCTTGGTCGCGCCGCTGACCGGATTCTTCCAATCCTTCTTTCCCGTGGCCAGCCCGATGAAATTCGCCACACCGATCGGCGCCTTATCCGGAAACAGCGTGCAGGTCATCTTGCCTGCGGTGGTGTCGATGATGGCCGTGGGTTTCGCCGCTACGTGCGTGGCTGTGGCCGGCTTAGCAGCGGTGCTGGGCTTCGACGCCTGCGCGTTTGAACTGCTCTGCGCCAGGGCCGACGACCATGTAATCAAAATCATGCCTAGAATTGCGCATCCTGTTCGCATGAGTGCTCCTTGAAAACCGGAATTATGCCTAGTTCAACAACCGCAACGTTGCATTGTACGACAGCGGGTGTTTACTGCGTCGTCCCCGCTTGCATCTCGCGGCTCACGCGTTCCACGTCACGAAACACGCGCAGCAGGTTGCCGCCGAGAATTTTGTGGATGTCGTCGGCGCTGTATCCGCGGTCGAGCAGCGCCTGCGTGATCTTTGGCAGATCGGCGGCGGAGTCGATGCCTGCAGGCGTGGCGCCGCTGACCCCGTCAAAATCCGATCCCAGGCCAACATGATCGATGCCCGCAACTTTGGCGATATGGTCGATGTGGTCAATTAGCGCGCTCAGCCGCGGGCGTGGAATTTTCGCCATCCACTCGCGCTCCATACGGTCGACTTCCAGATAGTTGACCGGCTTGCCCTGCGCTTTCAGGTCATCCATATATTTTTGGATGGCCGCCGCCTGATCCTTCGCTTGTGCCTCCGCGGCGTTGCGGAAATTCTGATCGTCGAATCCGCTGAAGAAGTTTACCTGCACCACGCCGCCGTTCTTGGCGACCGCGCGCAGCATGTCATCAGTCATATTGCGAGGCGCATCGACCAATGCGCGCGCCGATGAATGCGACGCGATCACAGGAGCCTTGGTGGTGGCAATCGCATCCCAGAAAGTCTTATCGGCCACGTGAGAAATGTCGACCATCATGCCCAGCCGGTTCATCTCCATGACGACCTGCTTGCCGAAATCCGTCAGCCCATTGTGATGCTGCACTTTCGGATCGTCGATATCGCCCGACGAATCGGCCCACTCATTGGTGTTCGACCAGGTAAGGGTCATGTAGCGCACGCCCAGCCGGTAATAATCGCGCAGCAGGTGCATGTCGTTTTCGATGGAATGTCCGCCCTCAATGCCCATGCAAGCCGCCAGCTTGTGCTCGCGATGCGCGCGCTCGATGTCGGCGACAGAAAACGCCATCATCATGCGGTCGGGATGGCGCGCTGCCTGTTCGTAGACGGAATCGATCAGATCGAACGTATGTTGGGCGAAGTGGCCCTGGTTCGTCTGCGGGTCCACCCAGATGGAGAAAAATTCTGCGCCGAGATTCCCGCGCCGCGCCTTGTCGAGGCTGATGTGGCCCACATCGTTAGGATCGGTCGAGCCAATGTCGTAGCCTTCGTCGAGAAAGCGCTGCGGAGTATCGGCGTGGGTATCAATGATGAGCGCGGAGTCGTGAATCTGTCGCGCCCGCGCGCTGATCACCATCTCCGACGCCTTCGACGGCTGTGCCGGAGCCTGCGCCAGCGCGAGCGAACAGGCGAGGGTGACGATCGATAGAATTTTCATTGTCATAGATTCATCGCCCGGGAAGATTGCAGGGCAGGCCTTCGATTGTAATCGCTGCACGCATCGTGCACAAAAGTTCGAACCACAAAGGACACGAAGTTACACGAAGGCCGAACGAGCCGGATTTCCTTCGTGGACCCTCGTGGCCTTTGTGGTTAGAGATTTTCGAGAGCTCTTCGCACACACTTTTCTAATGGATCCCCGGTATCGATCACAATCTTGGGAAAAGTAATGGTTTCGAATCGCGCCTTCACGTCGAGGTAAAGCTGAAAATCCCGATTTCCCGCCGGATGCACGCCGCTCCCGGCATCCTGCGCGAGCCGTTGTCGCGCGATCTCATCCGAGCTGACGCACTCCAGAATCCGCCACGGCTGATGCAGGGAATTAGCAGCAGCGATCACATTCTCGATCTGATGCCGGCGCGAGAACGGCCTGCCATCCAGAAAGATTCGTCGCGTGGGATCCCGTTCCAGCAGATATCCCGCAACCTGCAGCATGATTTGCAGAACAAAATCGTCCTGCCGCGAAGAGTATTCGATCTCCTTCGGGGTGAAGAGCGCATGCCGGAATTCGTCCTTGCTGAGCACGCGGCCATTGGTACGCCGAGCCAGTTCCCGCGCAAGCGTAGTCTTGCCCGTGCCCGGCAGGCCAGCCATGAGAACGATCATAAGAAAGGGAATCGTACCGGAATTACAGTGGAAGGAGCTACTGAGGAATGTTGGTCTCTGAATCCTTGCAAAGTGAAACTTTGAAACTTCAAACTGTGCTACTTCGTTCCGCTGCCAAGCGCAACTTCGCTCGATGGTGTCTCCGGCTTTTCTTGATCCGGATGCTCGATAGGCACGATGGTCTGCGTTTCCCGCCAATCTGAATAGTGGCCGCTGACCATGATATGGAAGACCCACTGGTGGCGTTCTTCTTCCGGTTCCACCAGGCCGAGCGCCTTCATATAGAAAAGGTAGTACTCCATCCAGCGAATCTGGTCTTTGCTCATGCCGCGCCGTTGCAGATCGACGGTCACGCCCGCCAGGTGCGACGAAGCGGTGTCACCCTCATAAGGCGCGGCGTTGCGGTTATGGCGGCGAAGTTTCTTCTGCACTTTCACGGTGCGCACCGCCGAGTTCACCTGGATCTGCTGATGGAAGCGGTTGTAATAGGCCTGGCTCAAATCGTCCACAAAATTGAGGGTCCACGGCCGGCAGTAGCGCCGCGAAGGATCCAGCCGCGGATCGATGCGCAGCGACTCTCCCGGTTCAATCTCGAGCAGGGAACCGTCCGCCTTGAGCGCTTCGAGTTCAGTATCATCCTGGATGCGAGGCAGGTTCAGCCGATCGACTTCCGCATTCTGGATCAGCAGCGATTCATGCGACGGCCGGAACATCGGATTCCAGCGCAGCCAGCGCAGGTGTCGGCGGTGCGAATGCTGCAACACGGCGTGATGCACCGCGAAGGCAGACCCCGACATCCCTACGCACACCAGTGCGGCCAGGAGAAGTGGCGCGAATTGAAGTCTTGCAATCCGTCTCACGTGTTTTCGTTGGGGCCGAACGCTCTCGACCGCCTGCACTCTCTTATGCGAGTAGCGGTATTGTAAGCCATGCTGTCAAGTCGACCAACCCGTCCCCGCCCGCGGCGGGTTACTTGCGTACCCAAACCGAGGTACTGCCAGCATGATTACCGCTGATTACTGAGCCCCGCAAAGGCGGAGGCCCAACAGATTGAACGGCAGGTAGTGGGCCACTTTCGAAGCTTCTCCAGGAGCCAGCCTATGTGGGTTGCCAGCTACGACTTGGCGCGGCTTGGATGAAGTTTCTAACCTACCGATTATTGCCCATTGACAAAATTCAGCGCCGCAAAAGGTCACTCAGCGCCTGTTTCATGACCTGCCCGCCAACTTCGGAAATCGACTTGGTCAAGGGAATGTCCTTGGGGCAGACCTCGACGCAGTTCTGCGCGTAGCCGCACTCCTGAATGCCGCCATCGCCCATCAGCGCCGCCAGTCGCTCGCGTTTTAGGGCCTTGCCCGTGGGATGTGTGTTGAACAGCCGCACTTGCGAGATGGTCGCCGCACCCACGAAGCCCGTGTCCTCGTTGAACTGCGGGCAGGCCTCCATGCAGCAGCAGCAGGAAATGCAGCGAGAGAGCGGATACGCCGCCTCTTGGTCCTCAGCCGTCATGCGCGGACCGGAGCCCAGATCGTAGGTGCCATCGATCGGAACCCAGGCCTTCACGGCCTTCAGATTCTCGAAGATCACGCTGCGATCGGTGGCGAGATCGCGGACGACCGGAAACTTCGAAAACGGCTCCAGGCGGATCGGTTGCTCCAGTTGATCGATCAGCGCCGAGCAAGCCATCAGCGCCTTGCCATTGATCAGCATGGCGCACGATCCGCAGACTTCTTCCAGGCAATTCGAGTCGTAGGTGATGGGGGTGGTCGCCTTGCCGTCGCGCGTGACCGGGTCGGCGGCAATGTCCATCAGCGCCGAGATCACGTTCATGTTCGGCCGGTAGGGAACGGAGAATTCCTCCCAGTAGGACTTCGAGGTGGGAGTCAGTTGACGTTTAATTTTTATGAGGACGGATTTGTTATTAGCCATTTAAGAATGTCCACCGTTGCGTGATTGCGCTCGAAAAACAGTTCTCAGTTGATACACATAGCGGCCGCTCACGAACAATATGAAGCCCCACATCGCGCATGAGGCCCAACCAAAGTTGTTGTGCCGGCTGATCATCTCGGCGCCCTGGATCAGAAAAAATGTGCATATGATGACCATGATTAGCGACGCAAAGAAACGTCGTCGCCGGACATTCAAAGGTTCTTCTGGTTCGGTCATAATCAGTCCGGTTGCCCGCTCAATACTTCCTCGGCCTCGGCGGAATCAGCGACGCATCCACCGGCTCGAACTCGATCCTCGGAGTCTTTCCCAGAACCACAACCTCCAGGAGGATAAATCACCCGCAAATCTCACTTGCCAAAACGAAACCTGCCCAACAAAAAATCACCGGGAAGGGCATGAGTTCCACTCGTGCAGCTGTAACCTACGCAAAAGATCGCGGCTTTAGCCGCTGAGGTTTGCTTTCCCATTTCTGCGGCGATTTTCCACCTCAGGGGCTAAAGCCCTGCGATGAAGGGGTCATCCCAATCGGCACGACTATAAGTCGTGCCCTTCCCGGTCGATATCCTGCCAACGTATTTTGTCCTGCCGCAACTTGCAAGTTAATCACGCCGCCTGATTACAATTTCCCGAATGACACCTGATAAAACAAAAATCACCGGGGAGGGCACGAGTTCCACTCGTGCCGGTTTAGCCTAGGCAAAGATCGCGGCTTTAGCCGCTGAGGTTTGCTCTTGAAGCCTGGACGACTCATCTCCCCGCCCGGAACCTATTTCGTCACATTCTCGACTTGGCAGCATCGAAGACTGTTCGTTGTCGAGAATTACGTCCGCCTCTTCCTGAAAACTCTTTACCAGTATCGCCGCGAAGGCCGATTTCAAATCCACGCCTTCGTCGTGATGCCCGAACACGTTCATCTCTTGCTGACTCCTGCCCGTGATGTAACACTCGAACACGGCGTCCAGCTCATCAAAGGCGGATACTCCCACGCCCTCGGAGAAATCCTCGGTCGGAAACGCGAAGTCTGGCAGCGCGGTTTCACCGATCATCGAATCCGCGACGCCCAGGATTTCCTGAATCACAACACTTACATCCACAGAAATCCGGTGGAGCGAAAACTCGTATTCGACGCTCGCGAGTACCGTTACTGCTCCGCATTTCCCGGATTCAAGCTCGACCCGTGGCCCGCAGCGGCTAAAGCCGAATTTTCAAAGAGCGCCTAATTGGCACGAGTAGAACTCGTGCCCTTCCCAATTTTCAACGTGCCGAGCGTTCACCCTGCGAGTCTGACATTGGCCCGGCGCCTTGGCTCTTCGGGACTTCGTGCCGGCGACTGCCCCACACGACGAGCATCGCGACGCCCAGCACAACCTGCAGGGTGACATCTAAACGCTGTCCGCGCACCACTCCGAAAACGCCAGTGGCCACGAACGAAAGAGAAAAAATGATCCCCAACCAAACTGCCTTTCGCGAGTACGAGTTGTCCGGCAAAAGGTCGAACATGAATGCCTCCTCTCCAAGAGGCTCATTGCTCAATACTTCCTCGGCCGCGGCGGGATCAGCGACGCGTCCACAGGCTCGAACTCAAACTTGGGTTCGTCCGCGTCCGGGGCGAAATACGCCTTCGTCGTCTTCATCCAGTTCTTGTCGTCGCGGTCGGGGAAATCCGGCTTGTAGTGCGCCCCGCGCGATTCGTCCCGCATGCGCGCGCCCTGCGCAATCACTCGCGCTAGCTGCAGCATGTTGTAAAGCTGCCGCGCAAAAACGACAGTTGTATTCGCCCACAGAGTGCGGTCGCTTAGATTGATCTTGCGATAGCGCTCCAGGAACTCGACCAGTTTGGCGTCGGTCTGCTGCAGGGTCTTGTTGTAGCGGATGACCGTGCAATCCTTGGTCATCACTTCGCCGAGTTCCCGCCACAGCTTCACCGGATTCTCGTTGCCCTCGTTCTTCATCAGCAGGGCATTGTTCTCTTCCTGCTTCTTCTGCTCCGCGGCGAAGTGTCCGTTCCCACTTGCCGAAGCCTGCAGCCCGCGCGCGTAGTTGACCGCATTCGGACCGGCAATGCCTCCGCCATAAATGCATGACATCAGGGAATTCGCCCCCAACCGGTTCGCGCCGTGATACTGATATTCGCATTCGCCGGCAGCAAAGATTCCCGGGATGTTGGTCTGCTGCTTGTAGTCGACCCACAACCCGCCCATGGTGTAGTGCATGCCGGGGAAAATCTTCATGGGCGTGTCGCGCGGATCATCGCCCACAAACTTTTCGTAGATTTCGAGAATTCCTTCCAGCTTCTTATCGAGAATCTTGCGGTCGATGTGCGTCAGGTCGAGATAGACCATCGGCTTACCGTCGATGCCAAGGTTGAGCTCGAAGACTACCTTGAAGATGGCGCGGGTGGCCACGTCGCGCGGCACCAGGTTCCCATACTTCGGATACCACTCTTCGAGGAAAAACCAGCGTTCATTTTGTGGGATGGTTTTCGGATCCCGATTGTTGCCCGGGGTCTTCGGCACCCACACGCGGCCGCCCTCGCCACGTGCCGACTCCGACATCAGCCGCAGCTTGTCCTCACCAGGAATGCAGGTTGGATGCACCTGAATAAATTCGCCGTTGGCGTAATAGCACCCCTGCTGGTAGAGCGCCGACTGTGCTGACCCCGTGCAGACCACGGAATTCGTCGACTTGCCAAAAATTGCGCCGTTGCCGCCCGTCGCAATAATGATCGCGTCGGCCGGGAAGGTCCGCACTTCCATCGTGCGCAGATCCATCGCGCAGATTCCGCGGCAAACTTTCTGCCCGTCGAGCACCGCCGACAGAAACTCCCAGTGTTCGAACTTCTTCACTTTGCCTTCGGATTCATACCGCCGGACTTGTTCGTCGAGCGCGTACAGCAATTGCTGTCCGGTGGTTGCGCCGGCAAACGCGGTGCGGTTGTAAAGCGTTCCGCCGAAACGCCGGAAATCCAGCAATCCCTCAGGCGTGCGGTTGAAGGGCACGCCCATGCGGTCCAGCAGATCGATGATCCCGGGAGCCGCGTCGCACATGTCCTTCACCGGCGGTTGATTGGCAAGAAAGTCTCCGCCGTAAATGGTGTCGTCGAAGTGCTTGTAGGTGGAATCGCCTTCGCCCTTCAGATTCTTTGCCGCGTTGATGCCGCCCTGCGCGCACACCGAGTGCGAACGTTTCACCGGAACGATCGAGAACAGGTCGCACTCGCCGCCCATCTCGGCAATCTTGATCACCGCGGCCAATCCGGCCAATCCGCCGCCTACGACAATGATTTTCGGAGCTGCCATGTTATTGCACCCCCGTTGCGGTGGTCGCGTGGCGCATGTCGACAATGTTCCCGTTGACTCCCGGCGCATCCTGGAACCGCGAGTGGAAGGTGTACAGGCTGGTCAGGCCCACGACCGCGAGCAGCAGGAAAAATGCGAGGCAGAGATTGAGCAGCCGCTTCTGCGCCTTGTCCCCGGTAACAATGCCCCACTTCGCGGAGAACAGCCAGATGCCGTAAGCGAAGTGCCACGAGGCCGCGATCAGGCCGACGATGTAAAACGCCATCAGCCAGGGATTGCGAACTTCCGCCGCCACCTTCCCAAACGACGCCATCGGGTTGTCGTGCAAGTCGGTCCCCGTGAACCGCATCGTGTAGGTGTGCCACACGATATAGATGAGCGCGATCGCGCCCGTCCAGCGCTGCGTCGTATACATCCAATTACCGCTCCACGGATACTCGCCGGTATTTCCTTCGCCGCGATACCAGATATAGAAACCGTAGAGTCCGTGATAGGCGATAGGAATCCAGATCCCGAACAACTCAAGGAAGAACACCAAGGGAAGGTTAGCCAGGAAACTGACCTGGCGGGCATACGCTTCCGGTCCGGTAATGGCGGTGGAATTTGAAATCAGAATATGTTCGAACAGGAACGCTCCGACCGGGATAATGCCTGTCAAGGAATGCAGCCTTCGTAGAACAAAGGACCATCCCTGACCAGCACGCAACGGGGCTACACCATGCGGAACATACTTCGTTATCCCTGGAGCAGAAGAACTGGCTGACGCCACAGAAGCTCCTTATAAGTTCGGCTATGAGAAAAGAACCTGACATTATCGTGTGCCGGGAGAAGTGAAGTCAAGGAAGGCCGACTGCAGATTCATTGTCCTCTCTCCCTGGTTGCGGCAGCCATGAAAAACGCGGCGGCTGCAAGTGCACTAGCGGCAGTAATGCGCAGGACAATAACGCGCAGGTCGGGTTCTGCGTACGTGAGGCCGGACTGCACGACCGTGTGCATCGACTCTTCGCCCACGACGTCGAAGCCAGAGGCCCGATTCGTATTCCCTGCCGACGGGGAAGTCAGCGTACTCGGATCAGGCTCCTGAACTACTGTCTGCGGCCCGGCCCAGAGCCACCCGTACCCAAGGCGGTAGTATGTGTGACCCCTGTATGCTCCTGAGACGTGATAGCTCCCGCACCACGGAATCCAGACCAGACAGTAAACAAGAAGCAGGCAGTAACACACCGCAATGACTCTTACCGGTAGGGTCATAAGTACCGCCACTCCCCCACGGGTCCGACGGCCCGATGATGGTCTCTGTGTTCGGGATTCTGCCCGTCCTCCCCACAATGCCTGACCGCTTCCAGTTTCCACCCCTTGCTTTCCGCACAAAATTGGTCATTAGACGTTTCTTTGCCCCTCACGGCGATCAACTCGAACCGGGTACAACAATTTACTTCGCTGCAGCGAACCGATGCGATCGCAATTCTTCGTTCCGCGGGGCACGGAGACTCGTCCAGTCCCTCAAGGGGGTCGTGACCCCGAGGATCGTATTTAAATGCGGTCATGCAGGTGCATACGAAGTTCATCGGCAACTCGCCGACAATCTCACCGTGGTAAATAAGTGAGTCGAGTCTCCTGAGGGTTCTACGCGATAAGAACACTGCATGCCCGCAGGAACAGACGATGCGGTAACACATTGATTCCTCCGATGGAGTACCGACGCAGGTCACGGATAAATACTAGATCAGCGAAGTGCTGATTTAAAACAAACTATTTCGATGAGTAGAACCTGCGATTACCCCCTCGGAACCTTAGCAAGAAGCGAGGTCAAGAAAGGCGCCTCCTACCCAGGGCCGGAAACTGCTCGCCGGAGGAAGGAAAATCAAAATGAGGCGTGGACTACCTGCTAGTTCTCCGATCCCTGCGGAAGTTCTCACCGTTCTCTGGCAGTTAAGATTCTTTTACCCCAGAGGCCGCTGAGAAGTGCCGCAGAGATCGCTGAGAAACTCCTGGGAGAGGTCATGCTTGATCATGGCTGCTGGCTGGATGAAAATTGACTCGCATACCAATCGAGAAATTGCCGGAAAGCCGCGCCGCGATGGCTGTACTGCGCCTTCTCCACGGCACTGAGTTCGGCGAATGTTTTCTGAATCTGCGGAAAATAAAATAGCGGATCGTATCCAAACCCATTCGTGCCGCGCGGCGCATCGAGAATCACTCCCTCGGCGGTCCCGCGAAATGTCGCCAGCGTCTTTCCATCCTGCGCCGCCGCCAACACGCACACAAAACGCCCGATGCGCTTTTCGCGAGGCACCTTCCTCAGTTCTCGCAGCACGCGGGCGTTGTTGGCCTCGTCATCGGTATTCTCATCGGCCAGGTGCGGTTGGTCGGCCGCATAGCGCGCGGAGTGGACGCCCGGCGCGCCGTGCAGCGCATCCACTTCCAGCCCGGAATCATCCGCGACTACGATTTCTCCGGGAGCATACTGGCTGTACCCTTCCGCTTTCTTGCGGGCGTTATCCTCGAAAGTCTGTCCATCTTCGACAACCAGGGGTAGGGAAGCGAATTCAGGAATGCCGGCGATCTCAATTCCATGCGGCGCGGCCGCTCCCGCAAAATCGCGCAGCTTGCCGGGATTCGAAGTCGCAATCAGAATTTGCTGCATGCCGAGAATTATTTCAGAAAACATCGCGCCCGAAAGGGCCGGCGCGGAATTTCACCCTCGCCAAATACTTTCAAAGCCTGAGCCCAAAGATCGCTATAATCTGGCCTCGTGACCCAGATTTCTCCCCCGAATCTGCGAGAACGCATCAGGCGATTTTTCCTGGCCGTGCTTTTCTCCCTCATGGCAGTGGGAATCCTCACGTTCGGCCTGGACTTCATCGTGTTCCGCATCCGCGTCGCCACGAATCGAAATCCGTACGGATCGGTGACCGTGAACCACTACTACGCGGTCCTGCTGAAAAATGGCAAGACGCAGTTCATCTTCGATCCGCCGCAGCCGGAGGCTTGCGTCCACGCCCTGTTCCCGCATGCCGGATCGATGCCCTGCTGGTATCTGAGCCGCCATCCCGACCGGCGCACCGATATTTAGCACGCATCAGATAGAATGTTGCGGCCAGATCAAAAGGCGCTCATCGAGGGACTCATGTTCAAAAACATCGTGCGGCACGGATGTCTGATCGGGATGATTGCGGTTTTGAATTGTGCCGCAGTCGCGGCAAACAGCTCGGATGGACGCTCGGGGGGATCCTATCGCTTCCAGCAGGGTGGCTGGACGTATGTTCACCTCGAGGGCACTCCCTCGCAGATCGGCTACCAGCACGGTTACCTGCTCGCACCGGAAATCGCCGACGCCTTTGCAGCCATCAAGCTGTTCGATATGCACGAGACGCAGCGCGATTGGGAATTCTTCCGCACCACGGCCCGCCAGGTGCTCTGGCCGCACATCGATGCTGAGTACCAACAGGAATTGCGAGGCATCGCCGACGGAGTGAAGGCGCACGGCGTCGACCTCGACGTCTACGACATCGTGGCCCTCAACGCCTTTGAGGAAGTTCCCGATTACTACGTTCCGTGGCTGAACAAGCAGAACAAGTCGGCCAAGAACCCGAAGCTGGCCGCACCGGGCAATTGCAGCGCTTTCATCGCTACCGGCAGTATGACCAAAAATCACCAGATCGTGATCGCCCACAACAACTGGACCAGTTACCTGGCCGGCGAGCGCTGGGTGATCATTTTCGACATCCAACCGGAACACGGCAACCGCATCCTGATGGACGGCTTCCCGGGCGTGATCGTCAGCGATGACGACTTCGGCATAAATTCCGCAGGAATCATGAGCACCGAAACCACCATCACGCAGTTTGAAGGATGGGATCCGAACGGCAAGCCCGAATTCATGCGCGCCCGCAAGGCGCTGCAGTATGCCAACAGCATCGACGACTACGTACGCATTATTAAAGAAGGCAACAACGGCGGATACGCCAACGACTGGCTGATCGGCGACCGCAAGACCGGCGAGATCGCCTATCTCGAACTCGGCCTCAAGAACACTCCGCTCTGGCGGACGAAAAACGGATACTTTGTCAGCTCCAATTTTGCTCGCGACCCGAAGCTGATCTCCGAGGAGACGACATTTAACCCAAACGATGCTTCATCGTCGCCGAACGCCCGCCACATCCGCTGGGAAGAAATCATGCAGCAATCGCGGGGCAAAATCGACGTAAACATGGCCGAGCAGTTTTTGTCAGATCATGTGGACGGCTTTGAAAAGAAAGATCAGCCCAACGAACGCACCCTTTGCGGCCACGTCGATGCCTCGCCTCGCGGCGTCAAGGAGTGGGGATGGGACGCTTACGATCCCGGCGGCGCGGTGCAAGGCAAGGCAGCCGACAGCGCGATGGCCGAGAAGATGAGCTTCGTGGCGCGCGCCGGACATCCTTGCGGCGCCGACTTTTTGGCCGACCAGTTTCTCGAGCAGCACCCCGAATATTCCTGGCAGAAGCCGCTGCTGCGCGACATGAAAGCCGGCCCGTGGACCGTCTTCACCGCCGGTCAGAAAGCGCAATAGTGTAGCGCAGTCGTCGCGCCACCCACCCAGGCGGGCGACGAGATTGTCATCGCCAACTCCTGCCCTCGCGTAAACGCCTACTCAGTGAGCGAGCAACCGCAATCGGCCGGGACGACATGAGCCAGCAGAAAGTCCGCTACGCGCTTGTAAGCGTCAATCTGATTCTCCACGCGGGCAAAGCCGTGGCCTTCGTTTTCGTAGATCTTCGAATCGACGGTGCCGCCGCGTTTGCGGATCGCGTCCACCACTTGCTGCGTCTCCGATTTCGGGCAGCGCGGATCGTGTCCTCCCGCCAGCAGCAGCAGCGGGGCTTTAATCTGATCGATAAAGTTGATGGGCGAACGTTCCTCGTACAACTTCTTGTTCCTGATCGGATCGCCCATGGTCGCCAGATCCGACTGCCGCAGCTCCGGATCTTCGTTTGCAATTTCCGTGAACCAGTTCACGAACGGCACAATCGGCACGCCCGCCGCCCAGACCTCCGGCGCCTTGGTCACCGCCATCATGCTGAGATACCCGCCGTAGCTTGCCCCCATCACCGCCATTTTCTTTGGATCCAGATGCCCGGTCTGCTTGATCCAATCCACGCCGGCGAGCACATCCTGCAAATCGCCGCCGCCCATGTCGAACAGATTCGCCAGCTGGAATTCCTTGCCGTAGCCGGTCGACCCGCGGTAGTTCGGCGCCAGCACCATGTATCCCTGGTTCGCGGCAAACTGTACGAAGCGGTTGAACGAATTCATGCTCTGCGACGTCGGTCCGCCGTGAATGTAAATGATGGCCGCATTCTGCCCGTTGCGCGCCATGTTGAACGGCACATACAGAAATGCGGAGATCGTCCACCTGCCGTCGCGGCTGGGATAGTGCACCAGGTACGGCTCTACCATGTCTTCGGAACGAACGCCAGCAATGAGCGAATGCGTGATTTGCTGCGTCTTGCCCGACGCCACATGATAGATCCAAAGATCGCTCGGAGCCGTCGCTCCGTTGTGGATGTAGAGCAAGCGCGATCCATCGGCGCTGAAGGCCGAATGCCCGCCCACCGGCTCGTTCACGCCCTTGGCAATCGCCAGCGCGGTCGATTTGCCGGTCGCCAGATCGTGCAGGTAGATGTCTTCGTTGCCGTCGACGTTGGCGGTGAACGTGAGATGCTTGCCGTCGGGAGAGAATTCGTGGCCGCGGATTTCCCACTTGTCTTTTGTCAGCCAAGTGATCTTCTTCTTCGTCGTGTCGAGCAGGCCGACATTCTCGTACCCGTTCGCGGCATTTGAAGTGATGAGCACACGCTTGCCGTCAGGCGAAATGTCGTTCGCCAGATAAAGTTGTTCGTTCACATGTGGCGTCAGTAGCGTGCTCTTACCCGTCGCCACATCGGCGATGAAGATATCCGAATCCGTTCCCTTGGCCTGTGACTGTGTGTAGACGATGTACTTTCCGTCCTTCGACCAGATCGGGTTGAAGTTTCCCTTATCCTGCGGGGTGTCCGTGGTGACGTGCTTCACCTCGCGCATCACCATGTCGTACACGTCGATCTCGTAGGCGGCGGAAGTTTTCGGCTTCACTTCATACGCCAGGTAGCGCCCATCGGGCGACCAAGTCGGATTCAACTCCGCAATCTCGCGCGTCTGCGTCAGATTGACAACTTTGCCGGTCTGCGGCGAAACCAGAAAAATATCCCACTGCTCGTCGCCATCGTAATCGGATTGATAGGCGATCCACTTGCCGTCCGGAGACCACCCCGGCGCCGTCTGCCGCTGGTCGCTCACCGTAAGCTGCACCGGAAATCCGCCTTCCGCAGGAACAATCCAAAGATTATTTCGCCCGCTCATATTCGAGATGAACGCGACACTCTTTCCGTCCGCCGACCACGTGGAACGCCCGATCTGCCGCGTCATGTAAAGCTTCTCGATGGTGAGGCTGCGCGGTTCGACCTGCGCGTTCGGCTTCGAAGCAATTTTCTTGGGATCGGTCACAGCCTGCGGGACAGCCAGCGTCTGGGCCACGGCCTCGTTAACGACAGCGCTCATGAAGATGACGATAGCAAAGGAAAGAAAAGTACGCATCGCCGCAGCGACCTCAGCAAGCAGAAAACAGAGTGTAGCAAAGTCTCAGTCCCAGATTTCGGGACCCGGCGAGAAGGGCGAGGGCTTGACGATTACAGCCCCGGAAGGGGCGGCATATGTTAGCCCAGGACGTCAGTCCTGGGTAGATGCGGGAAGAAGGAGCGAGTCCCGTAGGGACGGCACCAGCTTTGAGCGGACTTCATGGGGCCAAACACCATTTGCCAATGGCCCCGAACAGGCGTGGGCGCGCAGGACCGGAGGTTGCACAGGCCCTTCGCTTCGCTCAGGATGACGCAGACGTTCCAGAGGGCTTGCCGGGTGTGATTCGCACGGACACTTGTTGGGCTTCAATTGTTCCGCAAAGACCGTAGGCAGACGAAAGATCCAGCCGAAACCCGCTGTCAGACCTGGTGATTTCAAGGGAGAGCAGGATGCTATGCTCCCGAAGGTCCTGAAGGTTGACGTTGATTACATCGTTCAAAAGGAATTCGACTTCGACATGCTTGCGCAATTCATAAAAACCCGCTGCGGTAACGGTATTTGTCATCTCCCAGGTATGGACTTGAAGGAATGATGGTCCTCCGAGTTCAAGGTGGAACCTTATGACCTCGGCATCGTGAAACTCCGGCCAGTACCCAAACCAGTCGAGGAGTTCCCGTGCTCCGACGATAGATTCAACACCTGTGGGCAACACCACGAGTCTCTCCGTCACCCCTGCGCGTCCTTATACATGTCCACCGTGCTCCAGGTCTTGTCCCCGGCGTGGCATAGATTTTCCAGCGCGCATTCGGCGCACTTCGGCTTGCGCGCGATGCACAACTTCCGCCCGTGCCAAATGATCTGATGTGAGAACAAAATCCAGCGCTCGCGCGGAATGATCTTCATCAAATCCTGTTCGATCTTCTGTGGATCGTTCTGCGTGGTGAGTTCCAGCCGCCGCGAAATGCGCTGCACGTGCGTGTCAACCACCACGCCTTCGGCCTTCTTAAACCAGGTGCCGAGTACGACGTTCGCGGTTTTCCGCGCGACTCCGGGCAAGGTGAGCAGTTTCTCGATGCCGTCAGGAACCTCGCCACCGTAATCCGCAACAATCTTTTTGGCCGCACCCACCACCGACTTTGATTTGTTGCGGAAGAATCCCGTCGACCGCACGTCCGGCTCCAGTTGCTCGGGAGTCAGCGCGGCAAACGCCTCCACCGTCGGATACTTCCGGAAAAGTTCCGGCGTCACGCGGTTCACGTTCACGTCGGTGGACTGCGCCGACAGGATCGTCGCCACCAGCAACTCCCACGCACTCGCATGCATGAGCGCGCAAGTCACCTCGGGATACAGATCGTTCAGCCGCTTCAGGATTTCGGTCACGCGCTCCGGAGCGATCGGATTGTAGCCCTTCGCCTTCGCCGGCTTGGTTGGGGCAGTTCCGCGCGAGATCGGCACCTTGCCCTTGGCCGGTGCGCGTGTCGCGCGGTCTGTTTGCTTGTGATCAGATTTCGCGGGCAGGAGTGTCCGCGCCACACGAACTTTATCCTGGCGCCCGGTCCGGGCTGGTTGACGAGGAACAACTCCGCGCGGCATGAAATTCCTTTCTACGATTCGACGTCGCCGCTCATCATAGCAACGGAAGCTTTGTGATGGCCAATGCACTCCGGCGCCGCTTCGCGGCTGTATCGTCAAACCCTGCCCCTCCGTAACCTTCCGGGCAATTGACGGCTCCCACCACGCCCGGTACTCTGGAAGCACTCCAGACATTCAGGGAACAAAACGTGGCCGTCAATTCCATCCAACTCGGGCAAGTCTGGCGCAGCGAAGCCGACGGGCAGGATTACCTCGTCACCAAGGTCTACAACGAAGTCTTTACCCAGTACGCCATGCTGCGGCCGGCCGGCATCACCGCTCCCGACGCGCCTACCGTGCGCATAAAGGTCGCCAAGAGTCCGCAGGGCGCCTCTCTCCCCGGCTACGCTTTTACTCAGGAAGGATCGTTTTAAAGGCAGTGGCTAGTGGGCAGTGGCCAGTGATCAGTGCTCAGCCCCCCGACACAATTGCAAATGAATTTCGATACACTGGGAACTTACCGTTCTCTTTTCAATCACAACAGAAAGGCTTTTACTGGCAACGGACCACCAGCCACTGACCGCTGCGCATGACGGAAAAGATTCTCGCAATTCTGTTCATCTTCATCAGCAAGATCGTCGCCGTCACCGGCTATGTCGGCATTGCGATCCTGATGGCCATTGAGTCCGCCTGTATTCCGCTGCCGTCGGAACTCATCATGCCGTTTGCCGGCTATCAGGTGTTTCAGGGCACGTTCAAACTGTTCTGGGTGGCGACGGCGGGCGCGATCGGCTGCAATCTCGGGTCGCTCGTCGCCTATGAAATCGGCTGCTACGGCGGGCGCCCGCTGGTGGAGCGCTACGGGCGGTGGATCCTGATGGGCCGCCGCGAACTCGACTGGGCCGACCACTTCTTTCTGCGCTGGGGATACCTCGCCGTATTCATCGCCCGCCTGCTCCCCGTGATTCGGACCTTCATCGCGCTGCCCGCCGGAATCGCCCGCATGCCGCGCGGCCGTTTTCATATCTACACCTTCTTGGGATCATGGCCGTGGTGCCTGGGACTGGCCTGGCTCGGCATGAAACTCGGCGAAAACTGGCGTGAACTCGGCAAGTACTTCCACAAATTCGACGCCGCGATCGGCTTAGTGCTGCTAGCGGGAGCCGCGTGGTTTATCTGGAGCCACTGGCAGAACAGAATCAGCTCTCAGCCATCAGCTGTCAGCCGTCAGTAGATTTGTCATTCTGAGCGAAGTGTCCGATCGCGCAGCGAGCGGACACGCAGTCGAAGAACCCCTACCGCACAGGCGCACTTTCAGGCAGCCAGGGAACTCTCACCGCGCCCCCGCCTATTGATGGCAATCGCGCCTTGGTGTACAAGCAAGAGCACCCTACCAAGGAGGATCCACGTGATTCCAATGCGCCATGCTCTCGCGGTCCTGCTGCTCATCGCGATCTTCGTGCCGACGTTCATCCACGCTCAATCAGCTCCCTCCGACCATCCCTTCGTGGTCGAGTACTACTACAAAACCAAGTGGGGACACGCCGACGAATTCCTCAAACTCTTCAAGAAGAATCACTATCCCGTGCTGAAGAAAGAAATGGAACTGGGCCGCATCACTAAGGTGTGGATGGACCAGCCGCGCTACCACACCACCGAAGACGGACGCTGGGACTTTCGCGTGACCATCGTGTTCAAGAACGCCACGGTTGCCAACGAGCCGTTCGACGAGGCCGCGCTGCAGAAACAGATGTATCCCGATCAGGAAACCTTTCAGCGGGAAGAGCAGCGCCGCTTTGAAATCCTCGACGCGCATTGGGACTTGCCGGTGAAAACGATGGATCTGGAGAAGTAGTCCGGAGTACCGAGTACCGAGTTGCGAGCGAAGCCATTCATGTTGCTCGATACTGTCGACCCGGTACTCGGCACTGGAATCATGCGTCGGGAAGTGGGAGAATACTCTTGACCAGGCCGTCCACGCGCGTGCGAAAAGGAGGGTCTCATGCTTGCCATCCGGCATCGTTTCCCGCGCAATCCGTACTTCCAGTTTCATCCGCTGCATACCGTGTTTTCGGTTCTCGGAGCCCTGCTGCTGTTCGGCATGCTTGTCTGGTTCCTCGCGGTCCCGGCACGCTGAAGTCGCGGTGGAAGATAGGTGCTGAGCGGCATGCTCATCCGTGCCTGCGCGCACTCCGATGCCGCGATTCTGAAAAAGATGTGAAAGTTCGGTAACAATCTCGACGGAATTCCTTTATCGCTACCATCGAAATTTGCAATTGGACTTAATTTTCCCCATCTCCATAATCGATGCATGGACTCCTTTATATCTGTCGAGGATTCACACGTTGATGTTCTGCACGAGATCAGTGTCCAGTTAAATTCTGCGGAAGGATTTCACGAGGTGCTCAGCCGCGTCGTCGAATTTTCGTCCGCGCTGGTGAAGTGCGATTCTTGCCTGATTTATGTGCTCGAAGGCGATGAACTGGTTCTGCGCGCGTCGAAGAATCCGCATCCCGATGTGGTCGACCGCCTCAAGCTTCGCGTAGGGCAGGGCATTACCGGATGGGTCGCCGCTCATCGGGAGCCGGTGGCGATTCCGGAAGAAGCGGCCCACGATCCGCGGTTCCAGTTTTTCCACGAGCTGCCGGAAGACAGCTACGAGGCCTTTCTGTCGGTACCCCTGATGTGCCGCGGCCGCGTGGTCGGCGTCATCAATTTGCAGCACCGCCAGCACCACGTCTATCGCCGGCGCGAGATTCGCATGATTTCCGCAGTCGGATTCCTGGTCGGAGCCGAGATCGAACTGGCCCGCCTCGAAGACGCCAACTCCACCCTCGCCGAACAGTTGCAAACCAGAAAAATTGTGGAGCGCGCAAAAGGCATTCTGCAGCGCGATCTCGGGCTGAACGAAGAGCAGGCCTACCTCGCTCTGCAACGCCAGAGCCGCCAGAAACGCCGCCCCATGAAAGAAATCGCCGAAGCCATCGTGCTAAGCGACGACGTCCGCGGCAACTCCCACCCGCAAACCACGTAAAAGCTCTCAATGTTCGCAGCCCGGGCTCACTGGAATAAATGTAGAGGCGGACGCACCTTGCCCTGAGCAAAACCGAACGGTCCGCACCGCCAGCGCAGCGAGCGTCCACGGAACAATGGGAAGGGCCCGACTTTAGTCGGGCCGTAAGACGAACAGGCGGAGACCGGCTTTAGCCGCTGAGGGTGACGGCGCCTGAACTCCTCGGAATACTTCGTGCCGAGTTCCACTCACAAAAAAGAGGGCAGAGAACCAGGTTCGATTCTCCGCCCTCATCTGCAACAACAGGCTACTGTCCCAATGCCGCGCCCGTGGTTGCGGCCCTGGCGATCTGCCGTTCCCCCGCATGCCCTGGCACCACGAAGTGCAGCGACATGCCAAAGTCCGGCAACTGCATCGCGCTGACGTAGCTGCCCGCCGGCGTGGATTCGAGCACCAGCAGGCTTGTATCCGCCGGCTTGCTCTCGTCCGTCACCGGAACCAGAAACATAAAGCTGGCTCGCGTCCCGCTGGTTTTGGTCAGGCTCAGGATCGGCGCGATGCTGCCCATGTTGTAGGTAAACTCATAGTCTCCCGCCGGTACACGCGCGTTCTCCCAGCGCACTTCGTGGGTAAGGGTGAAGTGGCCGCGCGCTGGTTCCTGCGCCGAAGCCAGGCTGGGCGCGAAGTTTAAGGTGGTTACCGCCAGCACGGCGGCATAAACGAATCTGCGAATCGAAGTCATAGTTCTGGAAGTCATAGGGATCTCCTGTTCTGCCCCGCAGGGCATCAGTCTGACGAGCCCGCCGCTCCGCGCAAGCGGATCAGCATGGGCTCAGATTTCAGTGGAGAACGACAAGGTCAGGAGACGGGCAGTGCCGCAAACTCGGCTGGCACGCCATCAGCGACTCCGCGGGAACCGGCTGACTCAGCTGGTCCGTGAAGTGATTCCACTATGCAATAAGAGTTAGGCAGAGTCCAACGCAAAGAATCTATGCAAGCGATTCGGCAAAGCCCCGGCATACGCAAGGTCAATGCATTATGAAAGAGCGCCCCGCTTCAGAAGGTCGAAGCCGGATGAGACGCCGCCTCCGCTCCGCTGCGCTGTGCTGGGCTTCGCTCCGCTACGGCGGCGCTAGAGAGTAACTGCAGTGGTGTGCGCGGTGGAAAAGGACTACAGGAGAGTATAGGCAAGTCGGCGGGAGAATGGCACTTTACCTTGAGGGAAAGACAAGCGTCGACACGAATGAGCTTTCCCCCAAGGAGGCAACTCCAATGAGTCACGACGTCAAATATATCGGAATGGACGTGCACAAGGAAGCCATTGTGATCGCTGTGCTGAATAGCACTGGAAAGCTGGTCATGGAAACCATCGTCGAAACCAAAGCCAGCAGCATTCTGCAGTTTCTCCACGGTCTACGGGGCGAGCTGCACGTGACCTGGGAAGAAGGCACCTGGGCCGCCTGGCTGTATGATCTGCTGCAGCCGCAGGTGCAGCACATTGTGGTGTGCAATCCGCGCCGCAATGCCTTGTTAAAGGAGGGCAGCAAGAGCGACAAGGTGGATGCGCACAAGCTGGCCGACTTGTTACGCACCGGGATGCTGCGACCGGTCTACCACGGAGAACATGGACTACGGACGCTACGCGAGTTGGGGCGCAGTTATCAGACCATCAGCAAAGATTTGACGCGCGTGATGAATCGATTGAAGGCGCTGTATCGCGGTTGGGGCATTCCTTGTGCCGGCACCCAGGTCTATGCCGCGCGCTCTCGAGAGGAATGGTTGAGTAAGATTCCGCAAGCCGGGGTGCGCCGCCGCGCGGAGCTGCTCTATCAACAGCTGGACGGATTGCAGGCCTTACGGCGAGACCTCCGACCTGAGTTCTTGGCCGAGAGCCGGAAACATAAGGCCGCGAAACTGCTGCGCCAGATTCCCTGCATCGGTCCGATTCGAGCCGCCCGCTTGATCGGGCTGATGCAAACCCCGCACCGGTTCCGCAGCAAGCGGCAACTCTGGACCTATAGTGGGCTGGGCATTGAGACGCACGACAGTGCGCAATACCGCTTTGTAATCGGACAACTGCAACGCTCCAAGAAACCCCAGCAGATTCGTGGTCTGAATCGAAATCACAACCATGAGATGAAAGAGATCTTCAAGAGTGCGGCCACCAGGGCCAGCTGTGGCAGGGGGCCGTTCCACGATTTCTACGCGGGTTTGCTGGCCAAGGGGATGAAGCCGGAGATGGCTCGTCTGACGCTGGCGCGCAAGATCGCGGCCATTACGTTGACACTTTGGAAAAAGGAGGAACGTTTCGACGCCGAACAGCTGAAGACGCAAGCAGCTTGAGCATCGAATAGAACCCAGGTGTCTCCCAAGGTTTTCATGCCTCGGTGGTGGCCAATCGGTTCTTGCGATGCTCCGGTTCGAGGGAGAGTATCCATTCGCTCATTCAGGCACTCTGTGTGCTGTAGTCCAGCACCGAGTCTCCGGGTCAATCCTATGCCCCCTCGGATAACCGAAAAAAGCTGTAGGCCTCGAGCCTCACATAGGATCATGGTTGGCACTTAAGCCAACGTCTTGGCTTGCGTAGCTTCGGAACCGAACGGCGTCGTGCGCCACTGACTTCATGAAACCGTCGAGTTGGGACAAGCAACTGGGGTTGGCATCGCCGCGGAGAAGTGCGGCGAGCCAAAGCGACCAAACCAATAACCTCTCTAAGAATGAAGTGAGGAATGAGGTAGGGCTGGATGTAAGTCACCACGCCCGCATCTCCCAGAGGGGCGGGGAGAAGATTTTTCTCTTGACATCCTCTTTCATAGGATGAGTAAAACCGGGATGCAACAATAACTAAGTAGTTAGGTATGCCTCCTCGTAGCTTGCCAAACAAGAAGTAAGTTGCTCACGATGAGCATGATTTGAGCGAGGTCAAACATACGCGCAACCCATAAATTATCCATCTGGAAGGCGTAGTGCAGAAAGGCAAAGACCATCATCAGAAATACGGATAGCACCAGCAAGGCTATTGCCCACTTGAAACGCGGCCACCTTCCGGCAAGCCGGTACAGGGGGTAGAGCGGCACCACAAAAAATGGCAACAGCAGAAAAGGAAACAGGGCATCGCTGACAACCTTGGCGACGCTACCGGGGTGCAGAGCGAGCCAGAGCAGAATGCATTCCCAGACGGCAATAATCAGCATCACTATGACGAAGCTCTTCGTTTTGGGCATAGACCGGTGAGACTCTGAATTTAGGGGCCGCCCCCTCTGCGTCCCGCAAACGAATTATGCTCCAGTGCCGTGGTTGTTGAGAACACATAGCGCTCAAAACCCCCGTCCCACTCTGCCGCTCCTCGGCCCACGTAACCCGAACTTTTCCGCGCTCCACCGCGCATCCGTTTGCCAAACTCCCGCCCTCCATGAGACCATTGCCAGTTCATATCAGGTGGCAGGCCACCGTCACCAGAAGAGAGGCATCATGTATCAGAAAAGACCGGGAGTGTTCATGGCCGACTGGTGGGACGCGGACGGCCGCCGTCATCGTAAACAGTTCGCCAATGCTGCGTTAGCACGCGAGCACGAGCATCGAGAGACCGCCTTGGCCCACGCCGAACGCGCCAGCCGCGAGATGAAACTGGCTGCCCGAACCAGTGGCAGTAAGAAACCGTCACCGAAGACGGATACGGGCACCATCGAGGCCGCCAAGGGCAAGCTCGGAGTCATGATCCCCGGCATGGGCGCCGTGGCCACCACCTTCGTTGCCGGCGTCGAAGCCATCCGCAAAGGCCTCGCCAAGCCTATCGGGTCGCTCACCCAGATGGGCACCATCCGCCTCGGCAAGCGCACCGACGGCCGCTCGCCCAAGGTCAAGGAATTCGTTCCTCTCGCCGGACTCGACGATCTCGTCTTTACCGGCTGGGACATCTTTGAAGACAACATGCACGAAGCCGCCTCCAACGCCGGCGTGCTCGACTATCGACTGCTCGAGCAGTTGAAGCCATTCCTGTCTTCCGTCACGCCGCGCGCCGCCGTCTTCGATCACAACTACGTCAAGAAGATCGACGGGCCCAACGTGAAAAAGGGCAAGAGCAAGATGGATCTCGCCGAGCAGTTGCGCGACGACATCCGCGACTTCAAAAAGTCCAGCGGCGCCAGCCGCCTGATCACCATGTGGTGCGGCTCAACCGAATCCTATATCGAGCCCACCGAGGCGCATCAATCAGTGAAGGCCTTCGAGAAGGCGCTGCGCGAGAACGACGAAATGATCGCGCCCTCGATGATCTACGCCTACGCCTCGCTGATGGAAGGCGTCCCGTTCGCCAACGGCGCGCCGAATCTCACCGTCGATCTGCCGGTGATGCTCGAACTCTCCCGCAAGAACGAAGCGCCCATCTGCGGCAAGGATTTCAAAACCGGACAGACGCTGATGAAGACCGTGCTCGCGCCCGCTTTCAAAGCGCGCCTGCTCGGCCTCAGCGGATGGTATTCCACCAACATCCTCGGCAACCGCGACGGCGAAGTCCTCGACGATCCGGGCTCGTTCAAGACCAAGGAAGAATCGAAGCTCGGCGTGCTCGAGCACATTCTGCAGCCCGGCCTCTATCCCGAACTCTACGGGAATATCTTCCACAAGGTGCGCATCAACTATTACCCGCCGCGCGGCGACAACAAGGAAGGCTGGGACAACATCGACATCTTCGGATGGCTGGGCTATCCCATGCAGATCAAGGTTGACTTCCTCTGCCGCGATTCCATCCTGGCCGCGCCCATCGTCCTCGACCTGGTGCTGTTGATGGATCTGGCACAGCGCACCTCGGAGTTGAAAGGCCTGGGCATCCAGGAATGGCTGAGCTTCTTCTTCAAGTCTCCGATGACGGCGCCGGGCCTCTATCCCGAGCACGACCTGTTCATCCAGTTGATGAAACTGAAAAACACCCTGCGCCACTTGAAAGGCGAAGAGTTGATCACGCACCTGGGTTTGGAGTACTACGACTAGCCGGAGCTAAAAAACCTTAAACCACAAAGGACACGTAGTTTCACGAAGGAAAAGATAGAAAGCGAATCCTTCGTGTTGCTTCGTGTCCTTTGTGGTTTCTGGTTCTTGCTGCGCGGTTCCAAACTGCATCACAAGCGACTTTCGTGTTATAATGACCATGGTCATATTGAGGTGACCATATGAAGGCTATGCCGGCTGGAAAATTTAAAGCCCACTGCCTCAGGGTGATGGACCGGGTTCAAGCTACCGGGGTTCCTGTATTGATCACCAAACGAGGCAAACCGGTGGCGAAATTGGTGCCGGCGGATGAATCTCGCTCCGAAATCTTTGATTCCCTCAAAGGGAAGATCGAGATACTCGGTGACATCGTCTCCCCAGTAGTGCCCGCGGAAGACTGGGACGCGCTGAAGTGATCCTGCTGGATACGCACGTTTTGGTCTGGATGGTCTCCGACTCGAGCCAGCTGTCGCGCCCAGCATCTCGCGAGCTGCGCAAAGCAGAACGTAATGGGGAGCTAGCGATTGCTTCGATAACGCTGTGGGAGCTGGCGCTGTTGTATCAACGAGGTCGCTTGAGAACGTCGGGCAGTGTTGAGTCGTCGATTCGCGCCATCCTGGAAAAATCGCGGGTTGCTGTTATCGAGATATCCCCTGAGATTGCCGCCCTCACCACGACATTTCCTGACACGTATCCCAAAGATCCGGCAGACCGACTGATCGGCGCCACCGCCCGAGCATTGGGAGCCACCTTGATCACACAGGATGCGCGTATTCTTGACAGCCCGCTAATACGGTCGATTTGGTGAAACGACAAACCTTACCATTTGTTGCATCCCTGGGGATAACCCGACGCCCTCTCCGCGCGTCTAACCGAACGGCAGATTAGGGGCTTGGTGTCCTTGGCACCGGGCGTATAATCGGCTCAAGGAGTACCCCTATGAAATTCCGATGGCTGGCAATCGCAGTCGGATTGGCGGCGTTCAGCGCAGGGCCCTGGACGTTTGCGCAAACTCAAAGTCCGAGTCAAGACCCGACCCAGACGCCGACAGCCCAGCAGACGCCGGCTCCGAGCCAGAATCCGCCGCAGACGCAGACCCCGACCTCCGATCCCGATGCCGGTCAACCCAAGGCTGGAGACGTGCAGAATGCACCCAAGCAGGCGCCTGCCGCGCTGCCTACCCAGGATGACAGCCAGATCAAGCACGACGGCGGCAAGACCGATGTCGATGCTGTAGGCAATCGGAATGTGGGATGCGGCCGCGGTGTTGGCAACTGGTATAGCGTCGAAGGCCAAGTCGCTCGCGGGCGAGTCTACGCCCAGCAGATCGAATCGCAGATCAAGCTGATCAACGATCCTGTGATCACCGAATACGTGAACCGGATCGGACAGAACTTGGTGCGTAATTCTGATGCGCAGGTGCCTTTCACGATCAAGGTCATCGACTCCGACGTGGTCAACGCCATGGCGCTGCCCGGCGGATTCTTCTACGTGAACTCCGGCCTGATTCTGGCGGCCGATGAAGAAGCCGAAATGGCGGGCGTGATGGCCCACGAGATCGCCCACGTCGCCGCTTGCCACTATGCCCGCGAAATGACCCGCGTTAACCTGCTGCAGATGGCCTCGCTGCCGGCCATCTTCATGGGTGGTGCCCTGGGATATGGCATCTATGAAGGCATGGGGCTCGGCATTCCGTTGACCTTCCTACACTTCTCCCGCGGATTCGAGGCGGAGGCGGATTACCTCGGCATCGAATATATGTATCGCGCAGGCTACGATCCTTCGGCCTTCGTTTCGTTCTTTGAAAAAATTCAGGCCATGGAGAAGAAAAAACCCGGCACGCTGTCGAAGGCTTTCGATACGCACCCGCAGACTCCAGACCGGATCGAGAAGTCGCAGGACGAAATCCGCAAGATTCTTCCCGCCAAGGCCGAGTACGTCGTGACCACGTCGGAATTCGACGACGTCAAGGCCCGGTTGGCGGCGATCGAAAACAAGCACAAGGTGCTCGATCAGAAGGACGGCAACAAGCCCAGCCTGCGGCGGACTTCGAACACCAGCGATACCTCGAACGACGGGAAAAGTGACGACGATCGTCCAACCTTAAAACGGCGCGACGATTCGAACTGATCATGGCTGGGTTCGTCGATTTACCGGCGGCGTCGGCCGCCGGTTTTTGTTGGTAATCCGGGGAAGTCACACTATTGTGTGATTTGAATCACAGATTGAGCTTGGGTTCCGGACATAGGCTCGGCTATGCTGTTTTAACCGCAATCGCATAAAGGCGGATTACTCCATGCCAGAAAACACGCTCACCATAACCGACAATCGCACTAATAAAACCTACACCGTTCCGGTCGACAATGGCACGATTCGCGCCATGGATCTGCGTCAGATCAAGACCGCCCCTGACGATTTTGGGCTCATGACCTACGACCCCGCGTTCATGAATACGGCATCATGCAAGAGCGCCATCACTTATATTGATGGCGACAAGGGCATCCTGCGCTATCGGGGATATCCCATCGAAGTTCTCGCCGAACGCTGCACCTTCCTGGAAGTTGCTTACCTGCTGCTCAACGGCGAACTGCCTACTGAAAAAGAGCTGAACTCCTGGGTCTACAACATCACCCATCACACCATGCTGCACGAAACCACCAAGAAGTTCATGGAGGGTTTCCGCTACTCCTCGCACCCCATGGCAATGTTCGTGAGCACGATTGCCGCGCTGTCGAGCGTCTATCCCGACGCCAAGCATGTGCACGATCCGGCCAACCGTCTACACCAGATCTCTCGCCTCATCGGCAAGGTGCCTTCCATCGCAGCCATGTCGTACCGGCACAACGTAGGCTTCCCCTACGTGTATCCCGATAACGATCTCAGCTACACCGAAAACTTCATGAACATGTTGTGGAAGATGGTCGAGCCGAAATACGTGGCGAATCCAGCGATTGCCCGCGCCCTCGACATTCTTTTTATTCTGCACGCCGACCACGAGCAGAATTGCAGCACCAACGCCATGCGCTCGGTGAGCAGCTCGCAGGCCGATCCGTACCTCTCGGTCGCCTCGGCTGCCTCGGCTCTTGCCGGACCGCTGCACGGCGGCGCCAACGAAGAAGTTCTCAAGATGCTCGATGAGATCGGCTCCAAGGATAAGGTTCCGGCTTACATCAAGCGCGTCAAGGAAGGCCAGCTGAAGCTGATGGGATTCGGGCACCGCATCTACAAGAATTACGATCCGCGCGCGAAAATCATCCGCTGGAGCGCCGAGCAGGTGTTCCAGGTCACGGGCCGCAGTTCTAAGCTCGACATCGCCCTGGAACTGGAACGCATCGCCCTGGAAGACGACTATTTCGTGAAGCGCAAACTGTATCCCAACGTGGATTTCTACTCCGGAATCATGTATCAGGCCATGGGTTTCCGCCCCGAGATGTTTACTGTGTTGTTTGCCATTCCGCGCACTGCAGGATGGCTGGCGCAGTGGCAGGAACTCATCACCGATCCGGAGCAGAAGATCGCCCGCCCGCGTCAGGTCTACACCGGATACGGCGAGCGCGAATTTCTGCCGCTGGACAAACGGGTTCCCGTGCCGATTCCGGCAGACTATCCGACTCGCTGATCCGTTGTTGACGAAAAGCAAAATGCCCCGCTAGAAAGCGGGGCATTTTTGGTGCTTTGGCGACTGCCAACGGTAAGCAAAGCATTGCTTGCCGCGAAAAAGAAGAAAGCTTTACGCCGCGTGTTTGGCCAGTTCCGCCATCTGTTCGCGATGCCGCTCCGGGGAAGTAATCACTTTCATTTGCTGCCAGTCGTAGGCGAATTCTTTACCGCATTCCAGACAGACGACGTAGGTTCCCGTCAGCGTCGCGGCTTGGGGACGCCGTTTGGCGCCGCGTATCGTAACCGGGAAACTGAAGTGCGCGTGCCTGCAGCCGAAAAGTATATCGAGTAGCTTTTCAATCATGACCCACCTTCCATACCTGAGCGTATGTCGAACCTTGGGATACTGAAGAGTGACCGCCCCTCCACGATGAAAACGCGAACGCCATCACTCATTTACTTAGATTCAAGGAAAGACGAAAGGGTTTAAGTTTCATACTTTTTGTGACTCATCCCGTAAGTGGCTTGGAACTGGGCATTTAGCCGCAGAATGTAGGAGCGGACGCAGCTTGCCCCTGAGCGAAGCGAGGGTCTCGGAACAATCCGGAGCAACGGGAGTGCACGGAAAACCAACGCGTTCATGGGAACGCAATTGATCTGTCTTGGGAGGGGTGCGAAGGGAGCGTCCTCTGGACGAATGCGTCCCAGGACACGTAATCTTTGGAGAGAGGCGGCTTCTTACACGCTCTGCGGCCCGCGCTTCTTATGTTGCTGGCATTTCGTCATGATCGCGGAGCGCAACCGGCTGCGGAGATCCTCGGGCAGTTCGTAGAGCTGGGAATCGCGGTAGATCTCAATGGTCTTCTTGGTAGTGTCGCAGACAACGTAACAGTTGTGGCACCAGGAAAGATGATTTTCTAACTCGACTTTAGTTTTTTCGTCGAGGACGCCGTCCAGATAACTGGTCAGCTCGTTGAGGAACTCAGAGCATTTCACTGGTTGCCATCTCCGCTCGCGACATCGCCATTTTTAATATCTCCATCTCTCGCCCCCGCTTTGCCGTTCTCGCCTTCGCGTCTCTGGAAGTAGCGGCCCAGCCGCTCGCGAAGCTGCAGTCGCGCCCGCAACAACCGCGACTTCACGGCCGGCACGCTCAATTCCAGCGCGGCTGCGGTTTCTTCGGTCGACAGCCCTTCCACATCTCTCAGCACGAACACCGTCCGAAAGCCCGGAGGCAGGCCCTGAATGGTCTTACTCAAAATCTCGCGCAATTCCGCTTGCGTATATTGCTGTTCCGGATTCGGGCTCCAGTCCGCGATCTCCCGCGGAAGCGAATCGTCTTCCGTCTTGATGTCTTCATCCAGCGAAACTGTGCGCTCCGGCTTGCGCCGGCGCAATTTCATCAGCGCTTCGTTGACCGCAATCCGGACCAGCCACGTATAAAACTTTGATTGCTCCTGGAACTTTGCCAGGTTGCCGTACGCCTTCAGGAACGCTTCCTGCACCACGTCTTCCGCGTCTTCGCGGTTTTGCGTGATGTGCTGCGCGATCCTGAAAACGTTACGGTCGTAACGGCGCACCAGTTCTTCAAAGGCTGCGTCATCGCCCCGCTTGGCCGCCCGTACGAGTGACAGCTCCTCGCTAACCGGCCCTTCTAGTTTGTTTTGGATGGCTCCCATACTTCCAACGATGCAGTATTTTCCCGGTCGTCTAGCAGCCTCCTGCAGGTTTTCAGCACAACCCCATGACGAGGCTACGAACTCGGAGCTGTTATTCTACTTGGTAACCTGCCTGTTTGCCCAACCGCTTTGCCGTAGGCGACGATAAAACTTTGCGTTAGAGTTTTAGCGGGCTTCGTTTTGCCACCGAGGGATTACCGAAGTACCCTACTGCTGACACACAAGTGCCGTATAATCAGCGATTAAGGCAGTGTCCTTTGCTGCGGGAAACGGTATCGAAGATTCCCCAGTGAGAATGGTTTTCTAAGCGATGGCCGAAAGCAAGCAGCTCCAGCAAATCGTCGAACGCGCGGTAGCTCAAGTTCTCGATCGCCAACTTCCCAAGTTGCAATCGGAACTGGTCGAGCGTGTCTTGGCGGAATTGCCGGCTCTCGAGCCCGGCGCTGGATCCGCGGCTGCAGGCCAGACTCCAGCCGGGCTCGCGCAATCCGTGTCCAGTATCCACGCCGGAAACACGCAAAAAGAAATTCTTCGATCTTTGCTTGACGCCGGAAGTTCTTACGCGGCCCGCCTCGCGCTCTTTGTCGTGAAAGCGGGAGCCGCCACCGGATGGCAAGGCCGCGGTCTCGGCGATGACGACGCCGTCAAGGATTTTCCTCTCGACATCAGCTCCGGCCCGGTCGCCCACGCCTTTCAGAATCGCGTGGTCGCTCCCGCCAACATCGCCGAGATGGATCGTCGTTTCGTCAAGCAGTTCGGCGGACCCGAGAACGAACAGATTCTCGTCCTGCCGCTGGTTCTCAAGGAAAAAGTTGCTGCGTTGCTCTACGCCGACGGCGGCGCCAATGGCGCGCTGGACGCCGCTTCGCTCGAAATCCTGGTGATGGCCACCAGCACTTGGCTGGAAGTGGTTTCGCTGCGCAAGCAGACCCAGAAGGAAGTCGTAGAAAGCGCTGCCGGCGTGGAACGTGCTCCCGCGCCTGTGCCCGTGCAGATGGTCAGTTCTTTCCCCGATCCATTCGCGTCGCACGCGCCGAAGCATACCGCGCCCAAAGCAGCGCCCGAACCCGAGCCAGCCGCCGAGGTGGTCGAAGTTGCAGCTCATGCCGCAGCCGCCAGCGCCGCCGCGGCCCCAGCCGCCGACCCGTTCGCCGGATTGTCCGCCGAAGACGCCGACACCCATCGCAAGGCCCAGCGTTTTGCCCGCCTGCTGGTGGATGAGATCAAGCTCTATAACCAGGCGAAAGTTGCGGAAGGCCGCCGCAACAAGGATCTCTACGATCGCCTGAGGGAAGACGTTGAAAAGAGCCGCTCCACTTTTCAGAAGCGTTACGGCAACACCCCTGCCGCTACGGGAGATTATTTTCAAAAGGAAGTCATTCGCAGCCTCGCCGAAGACGATTTAACGGTAATGGGCGCGAACTTCAAGAAGTAGTCTGAATCGGGAAGGAAGCCGGGAAACTCACGTCCGTCATCGCGCATTCCCAACCTTTCCACCGTATACTCAATTTGGGGTGGATATTTTGAAAGGGCGCGACTTCAGTCGTGCCGTAAGAACATTCACTCGCAAGCGGCTTTAGCCACTGAGGTTCTTAGGTTCTGGCATTCGCGTCTCCGCGCGAAATAAAGAAAAAGTGGTTCGATTGGGTCTCAAGCAGTTCTTGATTTTCGCTCTGGCCGGCGGGCTCGCGGGCGCTGCCATCCCCGCTGCGTTCTCCCAGCAGCCCGAAGCCGCAACGTCCGCACCCGCTGAAAAGCAATCCTCCGCCGCCAAGCCGCACGATCAATCGGCTGCAAAATCTCCTGCGCACAAATCTGGCGCAAAAACGCCCGCCGCCAAACACAAAACGTCTACGACTCACACGGCCGTCAGGCGCCGTCATCGCCCCATGTCTCCCCGCGTGCGCCGCATTCGTCAGGCCTTCGTGGCCTCGACGACCTTGCGTCCCATGGCGCAGCAACTCATTCAGGATCGCACTCCCGCCGGATACGCCGGAGTCGAAGCCTACGCCCGCGCCCACGCCAAAGAAGACGCCGGAGCTCTCGCCTGGCTGGTCGTGGGATATGCCCACGTTCTCGATCACGATTGCGCCAAGGCCATCGATCCTCTCAACCGCGCCAAGCCGCTCGCCGGAGATCTTGGCGACTACGTCGCCTACTATCTCGGCACCTGCTATCTGCAAACTGGACGTCAGGCGGAAGGTCTTGCCACGCTCGCGAATTTCGGCGCCACGTATCCCGATTCGCTGCTGGTGCGTGATGCTCACCTCGGTTACGCAACCGGATTGCTGACCGAAGGCCGCGCCTCCGAAGCCGCCGAGTTGCTCGCGAAAGATCGCTTGCCGCCCCGCTCCGATGTCGAGCTTGAGCTGGGAAGAGCGCTCGCCGCATCGGGCCAGGCCGCGAAAGCTTCCGAAGCCTTCGCCAACATTTACTACAACATGCCCATCTCGGCCGAAGCCGATGCCGCTTACGCCGAGCTGAAAAAACTCTCCGTCTCGTCGCAGCCCACGGCGACGCAGCGCAAAACCCGCGCCGATTTGCTGATGAAGGCTCGCCGCTACTCCGATGCGGCGGATGAATATCACGAACTCGCAATCCATGCTGGCCCGGCGGAGCGTCCCGCGGCGGTGCTCGCGCTCGCCGATGCTCTGCATCGCAGTGGACGCAACCGCGAGGCGAAAACCGAACTCGCTAATCTTCCCGGTGCGACTCCCGATCAACTGGCCGAGCGCCTCTACATTCTCGGTGAAGTCGCGTGGGCCTCCGACGAGAACGATACCTTCTACCGCACGGTCGACGAACTTCGCCAGACCGCGCCCACCAGCCTCTGGCTCGAATCCGCCCTGCTCTCGGCCGCGAACCTGCATCTGGTGCATCACGAGTACGATCAGGCGCTCGATTCCTTCCGCGAATTGCAGCAACGCTTTCCGACCGGGGCTCGAGCTTCGTACGCCCACTGGAAGGTTGCCTGGCTCACCTTGCGCCAGGGCCGCAAAGACGAAGCTGAAAAACAATTCGAAGAGCAGATCGCTCTCTATCCCACTGGCAACGAAACTTCGAACGCGCTCTATTGGCGCGCCCGTCTTGCCGAAGAGGACCACAACGTCGCCATGGCGCGCGCCTTCTATCTGAAATTGTCCGACCGGTATCGCAACTATTACTATGCGGAACTCGGCCGCGACCGCCTGAAAAGTCTTCCTGCGACCACCGACGTGCCCGGGCAGTATCCGTTGCTCGATCGCATTCCGCCGCTTGAGCATGCGGAGAAGATCACGCTCGAAGATCCGCCGAACGACGATCTCCATTTGCAGAAGGCAAAACTGCTGGGCAACGGAGGCCTGGTCGATTTTGCCGTCCGCGAACTGCAAGCCGCCGCCAGTCAGGAGGGCGGAAGCTGGGCGCCGGCGGAAACCGCGCAGCTCTATACCGACACCGGTCACTACGATCGCGCCATCGAGGTCATGAAGCACTCGGTCCCAAGCTATTTCGCGGTTGACATTCCCATGCTGCCCCGGCCTTACTGGGAAGCGCTCTTCCCGCGTCCCTACTGGTCCGATCTCAAACGCTTTTCGACTGCCAACAATCTCGATCCGTATTTAGTGGCGTCGCTGATCCGGCAGGAATCGGAATTTAATCCGCTGGCCGTCTCCCGCGCCAACGCCGTCGGGCTGATGCAGTTGCTGCCCAAGACCGGCAGGGTAGTGGCGCGCCAGGAATCAGTGAGGCACTACAACCCCAGCCAGCTTTACACTCCCACGATGAATCTGGAGCTCGGCACCCGCTACTTCCGCGGCATGGTCGACAAGTTTGGCGGGTCGTTCGAGCACGCTCTCGCCGCCTACAATGCCGGTTCCGATCGCGTCGAAGAATGGATGGGCCAAGGCCCATACCGCGATTCTCCAGAGTTCGTCGAGTCGATCCCGTTCACCGAAACCCGCGAATACGTCCAAGCCATCATGCGCAACGCCAGCGTCTACCGTCAGCTCTACGGCACGCCATAACGCGTAGGCCACGGATTCCCACGGATAAGAACTGATAACAGAATATGTAGGGGCGGACGCATTCGTTCGCCCCGCGAGCGGAGCGATGCGTGTTCGAAGGCGGGCGGGGATGCGGAAGCCTAGCGGGCCGGTGCCTTATGAAACAAAATCTCAAGCACCAGCAACGACGCCCCCACCACGATCGCGCTGTCGGCCAGATTGAATACCGGCCACTGATACTGCTTCACATAAAACAGCAGAAAATCCACGACCTTCCCGCTGGCCACGCGGTCCCACAGATTTCCCATCGCGCCGCCCAATATCAGCGATAACGCGACGCCCGTGATCGTCACTGCGTGCGACTGCTTCCACAGCAGCACCGAAACCACCAGCATCGCAAGCACCGAAAATCCGATCAGCATCGCCGTCTTCCAGTGCGCCGGAGAATCGGCGAACAGGCTGAACGCCGCCCCAGTATTCTCGGTGTGAGTGAGCCGAAAAAATCCTGGAATGATCTGGATATGCGCGTACATCGCGATGCGCGCCGCCGCCAACCGCTTCGTCCAGCGATCCAGCAGCACAACCAGCAGAGCAATTAGAAAATGGAGTGATCGGGCAGTCGTGGTCTTCATCAGGGCCGCTAGGATTCCAATTCTTTCAGCACTGCGCTGCAGCGCTCGCAAACCGTGGGATACGTCTTGTCCTCGCCAACGTGCGTCGAGTAATTCCAGCAGCGCTCGCACTTGGCGCCGTCGGCCTTCTTTACTTCGACGTGCACCCCCCCGGTGCCATTGCCTGAACCCTGCGCGAGCGTGACCTGCGAGACGATGAACAGATACCGCAACTGCGCCGAGTAGCGCTGCAGGACTGAATACACTGGATCCGATGCGCTGATCGCGACCTGCGCCTCGAGGCCGGTGCCGATGAGCTTCGAGTTGCGCGCTTCTTCCAGCGCCTTCAGCACCTGGTCTCGTACCGACCGCAGGCTGCTCCAGTCATTTTGCTGGGCAGGGTCAACCGGCTTAACCAGGCCGCTAGCGTCGCTGAGAATATCGCTGATCGTCATGAACTGAGCCATGTGCACACTGTCGGCGCGGCCCTCGGCCTTTGGCAGATACTGCCAGACTTCCTCACAAGTGAAGCTCATGATGGGCGCCAGCAGACGAACCAACGCTTCGCCGATGCGCCATATCGCCGTCTGGGCGGACCGGCGAGCGTGAGACCTTGGCGCAAAGGTGTAGAGACGGTCCTTCAGAACGTCGAAGTAGAACGCGCTGAGATCGACAATGCAAAAATTATTGACGCGCTGATAAATCTTGTGGAACGCGAATTCGTCGTACCAGTTCTTTACATCGGTCGCGAGAGAGCAAGTCTGGCGGAGCATATGCTGGTCGATCGACTCCATTTCGTCGAACGCAACCGAATCTTTCGCCGGATCGAATCCTTCTAGGTTCCCAAGAATGTAGCGAAATGTATTGCGAATTTTTCGGTAGTTTTCCGCCGAGGTCTGCATCAAACGTTCCGACCCCACCACATCTTCGCGGAAGTCCACCGACGCCACCCACAGCCTCACGACTTCTCCGCCCAACCGGCTCGAGATATCCACCGGGTCCACGTCATTCCCGCGCGACTTCGACATCGCCTGGCCTTTTTCGTCGAGCGTCCAACCCGGCGTCACCACGCCTTTGTACGAAGGCGTCCGATGCGTGCCCATGGCGCAGAGCAGGGAAGACTGAAACCATCCACGATACTGATCTCCGCCTTCGAGATACAAATCCGAAGGCCACGGATAATCCGGCTCGTCATCGACGAGCGCCAAATAGCTCGCGCCCGACTCCAGCCAAACGTCAAAAATGTCCGTCTCTTTTTCGAACTTCGCGCCGCCGCAATGCGGACACTTGGTGCTATCGGGCAGGATCGTGTCCGACTCGGGCGTGAACCACGCATCCGCTCCCGACTTGCGGAAAAGTTCGACGACCTTGCGATTGACCGCGGGATCATTCAGCGGCTTGCCGCAACCCACGCACAAGAACACGGCAATCGGCACGCCCCACACTCGCTGCCGCGAGATGCACCAGTCGGGCCGCGTCTGGATCATGTTAGACAGCCGCTCTTCGCCCCACGCCGGATCCCATTTCACTTTCTTGATCTCCGCCAGCGTGCGCGTGCGCAGCGTGTCGTTCTTGCCCGCGCCGCCCGGCATGGGCGTTTCCATCGAGATGAACCACTGCTCCGTCGCCCGAAAGATCACTGGATTGTGGCAGCGCCAGCAGTGCGGATACGAATGCTCGGTCTTCTCGGTATGCAGCAGCGCCCCGCGCGAGTTCACCAGATCGATAATCGGCTGGTTCGCATCCCACACGCGCTTGCCGGTATATTCCGGCAGCCCGTTGCGCAGGATTCCTTTTTCATCGACATTGCTGGTCGCGTCCAGCCCGTACTTAACGCCGGTGATGAAGTCCTCGGCGCCGTGCGACGGTGCCGTGTGCACCACTCCCGTGCCCGTATCCATCGTGACGTAATCCGCCAGCACGCCCAGAACTTTACGATCGAGAAACGGATGCTGAAAGTTCAGTCGCTCCAGCTTGCGTCCCGGAAAATGCGCCAGCGGATGCGGATCCGCCAGGTTGCACTTACTCGCAACTTCCTGCGCCAGCTTCGACGCCACGATGTAGACTTCGCCGCCCGACTCCAGCGCCACATACTCTTCATCCGGATGAAATGCCACCGCCATCGAAGCCGGAAGCGTCCACGGCGTCGTCGTCCAGATGATCGTCGAAACTTTTTTTCCCGCCAGCGACGCGTCGATCACAGACGGATCGTCCAGCAGCCGGTACTTCACCCACACTGTGCTGCTGGTGTGGTTTTCATATTCAACCTCGGCCTCGGCCAATGCCGTCTCGTCGTGCATGCACCAGTAAACGGCGCGCAGCCCCTTGTAGACGAATCCGTTCTCGTAAAACGAAAAGAATGTCGACAGTACGACCGACTCGTACTGCGGCGTCATCGTCGCATAGGGACGATCGAATCTTCCGAACACTCCAATGCGTTTGAACTGGGTGCGCTGCAGGTCGAGATATTTCTGCGCATATTTCCGGCACGCCGCCCGCACCGCCGTGGGCGCCATTTGCAGCTTCTTTCCGCCCAGTTCCTTGTCGACTTTGATCTCGATCGGCAGCCCGTGGCAATCCCATCCCGGCACGTAGGGCGCGTCGAATCCCGCCATGGTCTTCGATTTGACGATGAAATCTTTCAGGCACTTGTTGAGCGCCGTGCCCATGTGGATGGGCCCGCTGGTGTACGGAGGCCCGTCGTGCAGGATATAGCGCGGCGCGCCCTTCCTCGCCTCCCGGATGCGCTCGTAGATCCCATCCCGCTCCCAGCGTTCCAGCATCTTGGGCTCGTTCTGGGGCAGGTTGGCCTTCATGGGGAAGGCGGTCTTGGGCAAATTGATGGTCGCTTTCAGTTCGAGCGGCACTCGGTCAGGTCTCCCAAATGATTGAATCTTTTCATTATAGGGAGATAGGGCAGGGAACGTCCATGCGCCCGCCTTCGACTTGGACATGTCTTTCCGAGACTTGCCGGTTCCACAGAAATGCACTGTCGTAACTCCCCGACTAGAGGTACAATTTTAAAAAGCAGGAAGAGCCATGCGTCCCTGATTCGCAGGGTTGGTGGATCGGCTCGCCGGTGCAAAATCGAGCTGAATTCCAAGCAACTTGTCGGGAGCGCCGCTCATCTGTCTAATGAGCGACTCTTACACGAGTTACGCAACGTTCCGGGCACAGTAGCAAACACATCCAGACGGGAATTATGGGATCCGATCAAATCAATCCGAATGTCCCCGGCACTGAGCCGGAACTGAATCTGCTCATTACCGACAAGGACTACGAGGAGCCCCTCTATAAGTCCCTGTTCCGCGAACTGGACGAATTCTTCTTTCCCAAAAAGCTTCCGCCGCTCAAGCTCGAATCCAAGCCTGAGCCCGTTAAAGACATCTGGGGTTTCTACGACTACAAGCGGGGCGGTGCGCTCGGTTCCACCGGCGTCCATGTGCTGATCGTTGCGGTGATCGTTGCTGGAACCCTGATTGGGCGTCGCGTGGTCAGTGCGGCTCCCGCGCAGAAAGTCACGGTAACCTTAGTCGATCCCAACGACCTGCCCGATCTGAAGCCCTCTAAGACGCAAGTTGGAGGCGGTGGCGGCGGTGGTGATCGCGACGTTTTGCAGGCCAGCAAGGGCAAGCTGCCCAAGTTCTCCATGCAGCAGCTCACGCCACCCGTCGTGGTGATTCGCAACCAGAATCCCAAGCTGGCGGTCGAGCCGACCGTGGTCATTCCACCTGAAGTCAAGCTGGCCTCCAACAACATGCCCAACCTGGGAGATCCCATGGCGCACGCCATCCTGCCCTCCAACGGCACGGGAGCGGGCGGCGGCATTGGCAGCGGCAGCGGCGGTGGCGTGGGATCGGGCACCGGCCCTGGATTTGGTCCCGGCGAAGGCGGCGGCACCGGTGGCGGCATCTTCCACGTGGGCGGCGGCGTCTCTCCGCCTCACACGATCTATGCCCCCGAGCCGGAGTTTTCCGAGGAAGCCCGCAAGGCAAAATATCAGGGAGTCTGCACCTTGGGTCTGATCGTCGGAACTGACGGCCGCCCCAGCAACATTCGCGTCCTCAGCAGCCTCGGCATGGGCTTGGACGAAAAGGCGATCGAAGCGGTCAGGACTTGGAAATTTGAGCCCGCCATGAAAGACGGCCACCCGGTTCGCGTGGAGATCGCAGTAGAAGTCGACTTCCACCTGTACTGAGGCCGCCGACACGGATTGTGTGGAGCGGGCACTCTTGCCCGCTGGTTTCGTGATATTGCAGGCAAGCGGGCAAAAGTGCCCGCTCCACACGGACGGAAGTAGCGCCGCCGCTCAGTCCCCACCTACTCCTTCAAATCGACGTGCTCGACATGCTCGATCCGATGCCCAAGAAAGCGCTCCCCCAGCTGCCGGAATTTTTCAGTCGAATCCGTAGCAAAAAATCTCAGTCGCGGCATCGCGCGCCTCTCCTCCGCATCAGCGGGCGCAGGAGGCACCAGTTGCCGGAATTGCGCCGCCACCGCCCGCGCCGTCGATTCCGCCGAATCCACAATCTCCACATGCCCCGGCGTCACCCGCTGCAGCAGCGGCTTCAGCAAAGGATAATGGGTGCATCCCAGCACCAGCGTGTCCGCCTCGTGAAATCCGTCGGTGAACGCTTCTGCCAGATAAATGCGCGCCACCTGCTCGGTCACGCCGTGCTCTACCCATCCCTCTTCCACCAGCGGAACCAGCAGCGGACAAGCCTTCTCCCGCGCCTCTAGCCCGCGTGCCTCCAGCGCCTTGCGATAAGCGTGGCTGCTGACAGTCGCCTCTGTCCCGATGACAATAACCTTTCGATTCTTCGTTGCCGCCGCGGCTGCCTCCGCCCCAGGCTCCACGACGCCGACCACCGGCACATGCGCCGCAGCGGTAATCTGGTCCAAGGCGAGCGCCGTCGCCGTGTTGCACGCGATCACCAGCATCTGCGCGCCCTGCGACTCCAGGTAATGCGCCGCCTCGACGGCATAACGCGCCACTGTTTCAACGGATTTCGACCCGTAGGGAAGCCGTGCCGTATCGCCAAAATAGCAATAATCCGCCTCAGGGATAAGTTCAAGTAAAGCTTTAAGGACGGTCAGTCCGCCAAAGCCGGAGTCAAACACGCCAATCGTAGGACGTCGCATGATCTTGAATTGATGATAAACGGAACTGAGGGCAGGGCTAGGTAACCCGAAGTGTTCAGGCCTTCCTTCGTGAACCTTCGTGCCTTTGTGGATTGTGTGGAGCGGGCACTCTTGCCCGCTGCTTTTTTGTGCTGCAGGCAAGCGGGCAGGAGTGCCCGCTCCACACGAATAGCTTTTGCGAATCCCAGCTTGCGACTTATTTCGATCGGACGGCTTCGCGAACCATGGTCCCGGTCACGCCCGCACCGCCGCAACACGGCCCCGCCGGGATCAGCGCCCCGTGCGGGCAGGTTCGCGGATGTCCGAGGAACGTGCAGATCTTGTCCGTCGCTTCCGGCGACAAAATGTGTTCGAACTTGCAGGCCTGCTGCTCGATCTCGGTCTCGCTGTCCATGGCCAGGCTGTCGGTGAAAAGCCGCTCCGCCAGCCGGTGCCGCCGGATGATGCTGCCCGCGCGTTCTCGTCCCCGCGGCGTCAGCTCCACCACCAGCGTCCCATCGCCCACCGATGCTGATACTGGCTTCAACGCATCGTGACACGGATTCACAAACGGCCTGTGCTCGTGCGCCTCCGGAGGATGCGGCGCCGACACGACCAGTCCCAACTCAATCATCTTCTCAATCGCCATGCTGACCGGCAGCGCGCCATGCACTTCCATGCGCTCGACTTCGGCGATCTCGCCATGTTCGGCCAGCACCCACAACTCTTCCAGCACTTCATCCAGCTGCTCTTCATCGGCCAGCGAGAAAATTTCCTGCGATGCGATCTTTCCGTGATGCAACTCAATTCGCCGGTCCGCCAGCCGCGCCACTACCGGATCGTGCGTCACCATCACGATCGTGCGGCCTTGCTGGTGAAACTCGCGCAGCAGTCGCAGCACAATTTCTTCATTCTGCGCATCCAGATTCCCGGTCGGCTCGTCCGCCAGAATGATTCGCGGATCGTTAATCAGCGCCCGCGCAATGCACACCCGCTGCTGCTCTCCACCGGAAAGCTGCGACGGCAAATGATGTGTCCGGTCTCCCAATCCCACGCGCGCCAGCGCTTCTTCCGCTTCTTTCTCGTCGGTCATGCTATGAAAATACTGCGCCAGCATCACATTCTCGACCGCCGTCAGAAAGGGAATCAGGTGAAACTGCTGGAAGATGAATCCAATTTTTTCCGCGCGCACCCGGTTCAACTCGGATGAAGACATCCCCGCCACATTCTGTCCATCGAGCCAGATCTCTCCCGCCGATGGCCGGTCCAGGCATCCAATCAGGTTGACCAGCGAAGATTTTCCCGAACCCGACGGCCCCATGATCGACAGCCACTCGCCCGCCTCGACGTGCAGCGAAATGTGATCGAGCGCGTGAATCGAGCCGTTCTCTTTGCCCGATCCGTTGCCCGCTTCCTTGGCGGGGTAGAGCTTGGTCACATCCTTGATCTGGATCATTTCACTCTCCCCTCAGAATCACCGCCGGTTGCACCCGCCGCAGCAGCGAAATCGGAAGGATCGCCGAGAGCAGCGTCACCGCCATGCTACCAGCCAGCACCACGGGCAGCACGCTGAACCGCGGCACCACCGCAGCGTGAAAGTTCGCTCGCCCGATCCACGCCGCGATCCCAATCCCCCCCACAAATCCGATGACCGCTCCCATCGCTCCCAGCGCCGCCGCCTCGGCGGCAAAGAACCCATTCAGCAGCCGCGTGGACACGCCCAGCGCCTTCATGATCGCAAAATCGCGCCGCCGGTCGAAGACCCATCCCATTAACGTGGAAAGCACGCACAGCGCCGCCGTCAGAATGATGAGTGCCGACGCCGCCAGCAACGTAGCCCGCGTCTTGCCCAGCACCCGCGCCTCGCCTTCCATGATCTGCCGCACCGGACGCACATCCGCCGCCGGAATCGCCGCCGCCAACTCGTTCAACATTCCGCCAACTTCCTCCGGAGATCCATTCGCCGCCACCTCGATCGTCGAAGGCTGCACGCCTGTCCACGCTTCAAAGTCAGCCAGGGACAAGTAAATGCGGCTGTCCTCTGCCGCTCCCGTACGGACCGTCCCAGCCGGAGCCACCAGCAGGCTCCTCCCCTGAAAAGTGAGCTCAAACGGCTGATCCTTGGGCGCAACCACTGGGAGCGCTCGCACCCCGACCAGAGCCTGTGACAAAGCGGGGTGCCCCACCCTTGTCGCGTTTTGTACGACAGAGTGGGGATTTTGACTTTCAGAGCCTGGCTGGTCCACGCTTTCCCCGTTCGGCCATTGGCTGACCGACCACCACTTATCCAACTTCCGGACTCGATCAAACTCCGTCCCAGCTACCACAATCGGCTGTCCATCCGCAGTCCGCGCCACGATCATCCCAAAAGGTGCCGCTATCCCGCGTCCCTGCAAAATCGAATCCACACGTGCCAGCGTACCCGCGGGAAGGGAAGCGCTGTCTTTCCCCACCAGAATGATGTTCGCGCCATAATTACGAAACTCGCGCCGCAGCTTCGCCTGCACATCGACGTACAGGTTCAACATGGCCGTCGCCACCGCCGCTGCCACCACCATGGCAAACAACGCTGACGCCGCCCGTCCCCGCCGCAGAATCGCTGCCCGCACCAGCATGCGCACGAACATCGACGTATGCGGCGCATGCTCGCGTCGCGCCGCCAGATCCCGCGCCTGGTGCGACATTGGGGCGCTCACAGTTCACCTCGCAGCGCAAACACCGGATCCAGCCCCACCGCCCGCCGGATCGCCGCCGCGCTGCCCACAAACGTCACGATCACGGCGATCGCCAGAATCACCGGCAGCAGCACCGGAGAAATCGAAATTTCCGAATTGAAAATGGAATGCCCAATCTGATGCGCCAGCACCGTGCCCAAGGCAAATCCCAGCGTTCCCCCAACCAGCGCCAGCAATGCCGCTTCGGCGAAGAACACCGACGCCACCGCCAGTTTTCCCGCGCCCAGCGCCTTCATCAATCCCACTTCCGCCCGCCGCTCGAAAATTGCCGTTGCCATCGCGGCCGACACGGCCAGCGCCGACGCAAACAGCGCTGCCACGGTGATCAGAAAAATCAGCCCCTCGATCCGCGTCAGCACCGCGCCCTCATTTTGCGATACTTGCCGGATCTGGTCCGCATGCGAGTGCGGGATCGCCTCTGTCAACTGCAGCGCAATCGCCTGCGGATACGGCGTGCAATACCACCGATCGTAAATCGCCCCTGACAAACTCTTGGGATCACGCCGCCCAAACGCATCTTCCGGCTTGGTCAGCGCGCTTACGTAAATTCGCCGCACCGCCCCCGGCTTGCCCAGAATTCCCTGCGCCAGAGCCAGCGGCGCAACTACTTCGTCGTCCTCGGCGCCGCCTGTCGAAAGAATCCCGCTCACGCGCAGCTGCCGACCGCTCACTGTCAATGCGTCACCGGCGCTCACACCGAATTTCGCCGCGAGCCTTTGTCCAACGAGCACATCCTGCGAGCTATCATCCGGCCACGCCCCGGCGACTCTCCACCACGGATCCGTATCGCGCACGCCCGTCGTGAAGTGCTCCGTGCCATATGCCAATTGCTTGGCAAAGTAAGTTCCCAGTAACGTCACATCCTGCCGCTTCCCGTCGTGCTCTACCACTGCCGTCACCGGAAGCATGGGCGCAAATCCCGTGATGTTGTTGTGCCAGAAAATGCCTTTGATGTTCGGCAGGTCGGCGTCGTTGAGAAAAGCTCCGTCCGTCGGCGGCTTGAGGTTCACGCCGCCAATTTCCAGATCGAGGGAATCTTCTTGAGGAGTAACTACAAGGTTTGCGCCAATCGTGCGCAGCTCGCGGTTGATCCTGTCTCCGATATCGGTAGCCACCCCGATCATCGCGGTCGCCACCGTTACGCCCAGCGTGATCGCCGCTCCGGCCAATACCTTGCGCCGCTTCTGCCGCCGGAACGATTCGTATACCATCCGCACGAACATGGGCTAGCGTTGCGCGAACATGCGGCTGCCCGCCGCAATGTCGGCCTCCTCGATGATCACGGCATCAGCTGTCTGCGTGGCCTTCAACGGCACCGGGTTGCACCCTCCCGCCGTTCCCACCGATTGCGGATTGATGGGGGCCGCGCAGTTCTTGCACACCACGCCGTTGCCGCTCTTGTAGAATCCCACGGCGCCGCAGATCTCGCACGCGTCGAACACGGTCGCAATCTTTCCGTCCGGCTTCTGATACAGCCAGAACCGTACCTCCGTCCCTTTTTCTTGCGCCTGGAAGCGATGCAGATCGCCGTCCGCAACCTGCGCCAGCGGAATCGATACCTTCCCGTTGACAAACGCCACTTCCGTCGCCGGCGAGAGCGCGCTCACATTCTTGGTATAGACGAACTCGGCCGTCACCATCGCAATAAACACGAAAGAGAATGTGTACACCGACCCCATCCACCAGCGCTCGCGCCGCGCGCTCCACGCGGCCTTCCGCCGCTCTGCCGGAGACGCGTCCGGAGCAATCGCAGGCGCCCGCCGCTTGGCCTCGAACAGCACCATCAGCGCCGCCATGGCAAAGATTGTTACAAAGAAAAACCAGTCATTGCTGACGATCGGCCCAATGATCGCCATCTCCCGCTTCGACGATGCAATCACTCCGCTTTCCGACAACTCGTGCAGCCCGGAAATCAGCAACTGCGCCGCCACCAGAAACATGATCGCGGTGGTGACCTTGAAGAACTTCTGCAGGTTGATGCGCACGCTACCCTTCACGAACATCACGCCGAACGCAATCGCCGCCATCACGCCCAGCAGCGTCCCCAGAAAACTCATCAACTCGGTTGAGTTCAGCGTCACCGCCGAAAGGATCAGCACCGTCTCCGCACCCTCGCGGAGCACCATCAGGAAGATGAAAATGAACAGCCCGAACCAGGCGTCGTTGCCCGCCAGCAACCCGACCTTGCCCTCGATCTGCCCCTTCATCTTGCGCCCCGTCTTCATCATGAACACAACCATGGTCACGACGAAGAAAGCGGCCACCAGCATGATCCAGCCTTCAAAGGCGTCTTCGTTCAGGTGGGTGCGGGAGATGACAATGGCTACGCCAATGCTGCCCAGAAACGCGGCGATCAGCGCGGCGTAGACCGTTTTGCGCAGTTCGGCGCGCCCGATCTTGGTCAGATACGCCAGCGTGATACCGACAATCAGGGCCGCTTCGACCCCTTCCCGCAATGTGACGATGAATGCCTGAAGCATTTACAATCCTCGATGATTTCTTAACCGCAGAAGCTGAAAACCATTTTGAAAATGAATTTCAATTTCAACTTAAAGGATAGACTTCCTCCGCCGGACCCGTCAATCCGCCACCTCACAACCGTATGTGATTGAGATCACGTGGTGGGAATTTCGCTCTGAATGGCCAAGTCCTGCAGGGAAGGGAGTTTCCCGACGGTGTCAAGCCTGAAACCGGACACACTTTGCCCAAAATCCCTCGGGGATATCAGTGAACTCTGCGAATCCTCAGCGCTCTCAGCGGTTAAACTTTTTCTCCCGCAGAAGACGCGCAGAATGCCGCCCAGTCCGTAAGAAAGACGGGCGCGGATCATTTCTCCGCGCCCATTACTTTACGACTTCTTCTCCATGGTGAAGCTGGTCTTGGTCCCGTGTAGCTTGTCGTTGTATTCGGCTGCAATGGATTTCCCATCGGCCGAAACGGTCATGCGGAAAATCCCAACGATCTTCCCGTCTCTTTTGTCCGTCTCCTCAATGGTGTTATTGCCGACCCGCTTCAGCGACACCATGGTGTGGCCGGGATCTCCGTTGATCGGATATTCCTTCCCGTCGAACTTCGCATCGTAGCTGTTACCGTTCTGATCCGACATCTTCAGCCCATTCTCGGTCCCTTGATACGTGACCGTCAGGCCGTTATCGGAGATGGTGTCGAACTTCTCCGTGCGCCACGATCCCGACAGGGCATGCGCTCCTGCCGGTCCTGGCGCCACGCGTTTCGAGGTAACTTCCCCGGTCACTGGTTGCGTTCCGCTGGTGTCAGTGAATTTGTCATCCAGCGTATTACCGTCGGATGAGACGGTTGCCGTATCCCGGTACATCACCTTGCCCTCTTTTTTCTGGATAATCTCCACCGAACTCGCATTCACTACCTTGACCGCGATCGTGTCGTAGTACGGATGTCCGCTTACTTTCTGCTCGCTGCCGTCTGCCTTCACCGACACTTTCGGAACGCAGGTCAGGCACTCATACATGTTGTTGCTCAGGGAGTACTTGTCCGGTTTCGTGGGAAGTTTGGCCGTATCCAGCTTTGTCATCCATGTCCCATCGAACGGCGTTTGCGCACACAGTACCCCTGACGCCAGAAGCGTCATCACGAACACTAACTTTTTCATGGGGAACACCTTTCTGAGATTGGCGCCTCAGCGGCAGAAAGGTTCGGCCCGGATCATTTACGCCCCGTGTGCTGGGCGCATTCTCTCGGCGTCATTCTAACCCCGAGACCGGCGCAGGTCCACACGTGGTAAAGACGCGGGGGCCTCCGTTTGCCCGAATTCCCCATATTTCCTCGTGGCGCAAAAGTCCTTACCAGATTCTCACTCGCTCCGCCGGAGCCAGATACCACTTGTCCCCCGGCTGCACGTCGAACGCTCCATACCAGGAGTCGATATTCCGCACCTCCGCGGCACGAAACTCCCCGGGGGAATGCGGATCGGTCGCCACCTGTTGGCGCAGCGCAGCCTCCCGCGTCTTCGATCCCCAGTTCTGCCCGAAGGCGATGAAGAACTGCTGGTCGCCGGAGAATCCATCCTGCTCGGGCGCGGCCTTGCCGCCAAGTGATGCCTTGTAGCCGTCATACGCTGCCGAAATGCCGCCCAGGTCCGCAATGTTTTCCGCCAGCGTCTGCCGGCCATTCACCGATAGATCCGGAAACGGTTTGTACGTGTCGTATTGCGCCGCCAGCTTGGCCGTGGCCTCGTCAAAATGCTTCAGGTCCTCGGGAGTCCACCAGTTCCGCAGCGTTCCCTTAGAGTCGAAGGTGCTGCCCTCGGTGTCGAAGGTATGGCTGATCTCGTGCCCAATGACCGAACCGATGGCTCCGTAATTCACCGCGGCCGGAGCCTTCGGATCGTAGAATGGCGGCTGCAGAATCGCAGCCGGGAAGTTCAATGCATTCTGCAGCGGCAGGTTCACCGCATTCACCGTCTGCGGCGTCATCGACCATTCTTTCTTATCGACCGCCTTGCCGAGTCGCGCCACCTGCCGCTGGTAATGCGACAGGCTTCCTCGCCATACGTTTCCGAAAGCGTCACCCGCTTCTACTTCATAATTCGTGTACTCGTGCCAGGTTTCCGGATAGCCGACTCCCACATATAGCGTTCCCAGCTTGGCCTGCGCTTCCGCCTTGGTTGCCGGATTCATCCAGTCCAGCGCTTCAATGCGCTTGCGGAAGGCCGCGATCAAATTCGCGACCATCGCCTGCGCCTGCGCCTTCGCTTCCGGAGAGAAATATTTCTGCGCGTAACTTTGCCCGACCGTGTCGCCCAGCAACCCGTTCACCACGAATACGCCCAGCTGCCATCGTGGACGCTGCTGCTGCGCACCGGAAAGCGTCTTCCCAAAAAACGCGAATCGTTCCTCCGCCAGCGCCTTCGGCAACACCCCCGCATAGGCTTCGATCAGGTGGTACGCCATCCAGTCCTTCCACGTCTCCAGCGCTCCCGACGCCACCAGCGCCGACTCGCCCGTGAACGCCTCCGGTTGCCACACATCGAAGCTCTTCTCCCGGCTCAGGCCCGCTGCCCGGAAATATTCCGTCCAATCCATTCCCGGGGCCTTCGCCGCGAAATCCGCCTGGCTCCAGATGTTATCCGCCTTATGGATGTCTTCGTTATCCGCCAGCGTGCGATGGGTCTGCGCGATGGCATGCTCCAGTTCGAAAATATTTTTGGCGCGCGTGTCCGTGTCTGAGAAACCGGCGAGCTTCAGCATCGCGCTGATGTGCGTCTGATATTGCTCGCGCACCGCCTGCATGTGCTCGCTTTCGGAAAGGTAATATTCGCGATCCGGCAACTGCAGCCCGCCCTGCAGCAGATAGGGAATATAGTGTCCAGATTCGTGAAACCCCGGTGCGACCCACAATCCAAAAAGATTTGCGGTGTGGAAGTTCGTGTTATTGAGCGCGTCCACGTCCGCGCGCAGCGTCTCGCCCAATGCCCGTGCCAGCTGCTTTTTATCGCGAATGGCCGCGATCGCATCCAGATGCGGCTTCAGCGGCGCCAGCCCCTTTGACTCGATCCCCGCCTCATCCATGTAGGAATTGAATAGGTCCGCCACTTTGCGGGTGGGCGTTCCGGCTGCCGGATTCGATTTCGCAATCTCCTCGATCAGGTCCGCCGTCCGCTTGTTGCTGATATCCGACAGCTTCGTAAATACATTGACCCCGGCTCGATCTGGAGGAATATCCGTGCGCTTGATCCAGTCCCCGTTCGCATACAGATAAAAATCGTCCCCCGGCTTCACCGACCGGTCCATGTTGGCCACGGCAATACCGTGGGTTTCAGGCCCCGACGCATCCTGCGCCGAGCCAGCAATCGTGCTACCGGCAACACACATCATCACCATCATAAAAAAGCCAAAGATTTGTCTCATGAATCGCTCCGATATATGGGAATAACTGGAATGCCCGTGGAAGTTTAGTACAGCTGCTAGAGATAGTCTCATCAAGGGATTTGGAAGGGTGCGGCCTTTCGGCTGCGCTATTCGAACTCGAAAACCCTGCGGCTGTCAGCCCCTGATAGAAAGCTGTCTGACCGCAAAATCGATTTAGGAGACCCTCCAGTGTACCGCTTTTAGACGGATGACTTGCGATTCCGTCTCACCGCTAGAGGATGGGCCTACAGCCTCTTCAGGAACGCGTTCGCCTCGGCTACGCGGGGAAACAGCTTCTCCTCCGCCTGAAACTCCGCCGAATGCACGCAGCGCCGGCTCCCGCGCAGCTTCACCGGATGCTTCAAATGCAGCATCTCGTGATACACGATGTACTCCAGCACATATCGCGGGACGGCCGGATGATCGAAAATCCGGCTGATGATGATCGCATTGTGCGCCGGATCGTAATGTCCCAGAATCCGCCGCGTCTTGGTCAGGCTCCAACTCAGCCGGGGACGCGCCATCAGGCCGTGAAAAAACCGGGCGTTCAACTCCTCGAAGACCGTCTCCAGGTCGTAAAATCGTCCGCGCGCCGACAGTAGCCGCTTGTGCCCGCGCATCTGCCGTACCAGGTGCGCCTTGCGTACAATCTCATGACTCGCCACATATCTGCGATAGCGCGCCGCATGCCGGCGGTCAATCGGCTGCCGATACATCTTGGCCAGGAGAATATGCGCGAGCGCGCGCAGAACCGTCTCCGGCGCGCCTTCCAGCAGATCCGACAGCCGCACCAGCAGCTTGCCCTGGCGCAGACGGATCGTATTATTCACGTTCGCGAACGCGAAAAATTCAATCTTCAGCTCGGGCAGGGAAGTCCCCGGCCTCAGCTCGCCAAAAGTTTCCTGGAAAATTTCGTGCAGCCCTTCACGCACAGTAAGCGTAGCTTAACACGGCACCGCGTTTACTCCGGACTCACTCCCGTTCCCCGCGCAGGATGCTGGTTCAGCTTCTTATGCTTGGCCTGCTCCTGTTGATTTTCCAAAAGCTGGCGATGGTCCTCGGTCGCGCTATCCACTGTCTCAATCGCGGTGGTCAGAACGAATTCGTACTGCTGCGCCTCTTTCGGCGTCACCTTGGCCGCGTCTTTCAGCGCCAGCAACTTCGCCTGGAACTCCGTATCCGCATCAAGGATGATCTTGAGCGGCTTGCGAATATCGTCGCGCCGGTCGATGTAAGTTTCGACGTTGTCGTTTAGTTCGTCGTACAGTAATTGAAAATCATCGAGCAGATCGTGCGTCTGCTGGGCGCGGTCCTTCACCTTCGGATCGCTCCTCACCTGTTCCATCTTCACCAGTCGCGCCCGGGCAAACTGCACGTAGAGCGGCAACCGCAGGCTGGGCTCCCAACTCGTGTCGCGAATCTGGTCGATCTCCGACTGGGTCAGCGGATCCCGGCGCCGCTGCGCGGGCAGCACCACCGCCGCCAGGAGCAGGCATCCGGCCACGAAAATATTCCTGCACCTCATTGCACACCCTTCTTGAACATCGCCGACAGCAAGTCGTTGCGCACCCTCTCCAGCCGGTTTAACGCGTCTTCCACCGGCGGCTGATCGCCTTGCCCCAGCGAGTGCAGAATCTCGCTCAGTCTACGCGTCATTTCTCGCACCGCAATTTCCGTTTGCTTCTGATACTTGTGCGATTGGATGGCATAGTCCCGCGCCAATTCCGAGTACGTCACCACGTCCATCAGAGCCGCCTGCGCTTTTTCGTAAGCGGATGCCGCATACAGCTTGTCGCTCTCGTTCAGTTGCTTTTGCGCAATCTGCACGCAGATCTTGGCCTTGTCTCCCACCTTCGCCGCACTGACCTCGGCCTTCAATTGGTCCACGGTGGGCTCAACTCGCGGAATCGCCTTCGCGGCGATCGCTGCCACCAACGCGCACAGCACGACGATACCGAATAGCCGACCAACCCTCCGCCTGCTAAGATGCGACTTACTCTCTGCAGGGAAACGATTTTCGACCCGCGCTCCCGCCCGCCCGAACGCTCGGCCCGTCTCCAAGTCTGATTCTCGACTACTCAACGCCCCACCCCGACGAAACAGCTACCTCTTCGGTTCCAGCGCAATCAGGCGATGCTTCGCCTGCCACTCCTGCTCAGGATACTTCCCATCGGCCGCTTGCAGGAAGAGACGATAATTTTCGGTCGCCTTCTTCGCATCCCGCAAATGGTCATACGCCGTAGCCCGCAGAAAATACGTAATCGGAATCTCCGGCAGCAGCTTCGCCCGTACGTCCAGCGCTTTCAGCGTCAGTACGTAATCCTTGTTCTCGCTGGCGGCGAACGCCAGATCCCCATAGGCCGTCCCCAGGTCCGGTTTCAACTTCACCGCCATCAGAAACTCCTGCTGCGCATCGCCAAACTTTTTCCCCCGCAGCAGGCTCTGTCCCAGCCTTTCATGCAGGTCGGCATCGTTGGGATGCGCCGCAATCAGCGTGCGGTACATCGCTTCCGCCTGCTCGTTTTTTCCTGCCGTCGCGTACAGATCCGCCAGCTCGCGTTGCAGCGAAACGTCCGCCGGATCCAGCTTCGCTCCCGCCTCCAGCTCGCTGATCGCTTCGTCGTTTTTTCCCTCCGCCGCCAGCACCCGCCCCAGCTGAATGTGCGCTGCAGCCTGCTCCGGATGTGCCGCTAGCACCCTGCGCAACTCCGCCTCGGCCTGCGGAAACCGTCGGCCCCGCATGTAGATATTCGCCAGCCCGATCACCGCATCCATCGACGCCGGATCGAGCGCCTGCGCGGCTTTATATTCCTGCTCCGCATCCGCAAATTTGCCATCTTTTTCGAGCAGCAGCCCCGCCCCGAGATGAGCCTCCGCATCTTTCGGCTGCAGCGCCGCCGCCTCGCGGTAGGCCGCGATCGCCTCCTCCGGCTTGGTCGCTTCTTCCACCCGCGCGAGCGAAAGCCACGCCCGCGCCTTGCCCTCGGCCACATGGCTGGTCGGCTTCAGTTGCGTTGCCGCCCGCAGATATTTTTCCGCGTCCGCCTGCCCGCTCTTCGCCAGCTGCAATCCCAAATTCAAGTTCGATTCGAATACGTCCGGCTTGGCCTCTACCGATTTCCGGTACGCCGCAATCGACTCCTCGGTGTGTCCCAGCCCGTTCTCCACAAATCCCAGATCGAACCACGCGACGTAGTTCGTCGCATCGCTCTCCACCACTTTTCGCAGCAGAGGTTGAGCCTGTGCAAAATCCTGCTTTTGAATGAATCCCTCGGCCTTGGTCAACTCCGGCGGCGGGCCCTCTACTTCCTCCACCACCTCCGTATGATGCGTCGTCTTGTGGTGAGCTTTGCTGGAAGAAGACCCTGTAGCAGGGGGAGGAGCAGCAGAACTCCCCGGCGCGGCCTGCTCCGTGTTCTGCGATGACGACGGCGATGAACTCTGCGCACTGCCGCCCGTAGCTTGCGCCCCGGCAACTTCGCCCGTGGCCAGAATGGCCGCCAGCAGCAGCACCTGCCCTTTACGAACGCCCATTGCTACGCGATGCTCCATTGCCGTTCAGGATACGCGCGAGATACTTTCCCGTGTAAGAGCCTGCCAACTTGGCGATAGCCTCCGGCGTCCCCGCTCCTACAATCTTTCCGCCGCGAGTTCCGCCTTCCGGCCCCAGGTCGATCACCCAGTCCGCCGTCTTGATCACTTCCAGATTGTGCTCGATCACGACAATCGATCCGCCTGCCTCAATCAGCCGCCGGAACGCCGCCAGCAGTTTGCTGACGTCATCGAAATGCAGCCCGGTCGTGGGCTCGTCAAAAATATAAAGCAGCCGCCGCTTCAACTTCTCTCCGTTGGACCGTGCTGCCTCCCGCGACGCCGGCTGCAAATGCGCCGCCAGCTTCATGCGCTGGGCCTCTCCGCCCGAAAGCGTCGTCGCCGACTGCCCCAGCCGTAGATATCCCAACCCAACTTTCTCGAGCGAGCGCAGCTTCTCGGTAATTTTGGGCGCCTCGGCAAAAAACTTCAGCGCCTCTTTCACCGTCAGGTTCAGGACTTCATGAATATTTTTCCCGCGATACCTCACCTCGAGCACTGTTGGCTTGTACCGCGTCCCTTTGCATTCCTCGCAAATCAACTCGACGTCGGCCAGAAACTGCATCTCCACCGTAACCGTCCCGTCACCCTGGCAAACCTCGCATCGCCCTCCCGGAATGTTGAACGAGAAATGTCCCGCAGTGAATCCGCGCCTCTTCGCTTCGGGCAGCGACGCAAACAACTCCCGGATCGCGTCAAACGCCTTGATATACGTCACCGGATTCGACCGCGGCGTTCGTCCAATCGGCGACTGATCCACCAGCACCACTTCCTCGATGAACTGATCTCCCTCCAGGCTCTCCCACGTGGCCGCCGTCGCCGCTGCTGCCCCGCTTCCGTTGCCCGCCTGCTGCTTGGCCTGCGCCAGCGCCCGGTATAGCACCTGATGCAGCAGCGTCGACTTGCCCGAACCCGACACGCCTGTAATCGCGACCAGCATCCCCAGCGGAATTCGGATGTCGACATTTTTCAGATTATTGGCGCGTATGCCTTTCATCGTGATCTGCTGCGGCCCCGGCTTGCGCCGCGTCGCCGGCGCCTGAATTCGCAGATCCTCGGAAAGATACCGCCCGGTCAGCGACGCCGAGTTGTGCACGATCTCGTCATACGTTCCCGCCGCGATCAGCTTGCCCCCGTTCTCTCCCGCGCCTGGCCCCAAATCTAAAATGCAATCGGCCGCCCGCATGATATCCGGATCATGCTCCACCACCAGAATCGTGTTTCCCAGGTCTCGCAGATCGTGCAGGATATTCACCAGCCTGTGCGTGTCCCGCGGATGCAGCCCGATCGATGGCTCGTCCAGTACGTACAACGTTCCCACCAGTCGCGATCCCAATGACGTCGCCAGTTGAATCCGCTGCGCCTCTCCGCCCGACAGCGTCGACGACAGCCGGTCCAGCGTTAGATATTCCAGCCCAACGTCGTTGAGAAACCGCAGCCGCTCGCGAATATCCTCGAGCAGCTTATCGGCAATCTCGCCTTCCTCCGCACTCAACTCCAGCGACTCAAAAAAGCGCGACGCTTCTTCGACCGTGAGTGCGCAAACCTGGCACAGATTTTTCCCGTTGATCTTGACCTGCCGCGCCTCCAGCCGCAGCCGCGACCCGTTACACTCCGAGCACACCGAATATCCCCGGTACCGGCTCAGAAACACGCGTACGTGCAGCTTGTACTTCTTCCGCTCCAGGTGCGCAAAGAATCCGCGCACTCCGAGGAACTTCCCCTCGCCGTTGAGCACCAGGTTACGATGCTCCTCGGCCATATCGATCCACGCCATGTCCAGTGGAATCCCCGCCTGCTTCGCGTACCGCTTCAAATCCGTAAACAGCGGACGGTACTTCGGCTTGGTCCAGGGCTCAATCGCGCCCTCAGCCAGCGTCTTCAGCTTGTCGGGGATGACGAGATCCAAATCAAAGTCGATCGTATTTCCAAATCCTTGACACTTCGGACAAGCCCCATAAGGATTGTTAAACGAAAACAGCCGCGGCTCCGGCTCCTCGTACCGCAAATTACAAGCCTTGCACTCAAACCGCAGCGCAAAGCGCATCTGTGTGGCAGGGTCTAGTGTGGAGCGGGCACTCTTGCCCGCTTCTGTCGATGGCTCCTCGCTCCCTGGCATTTCAAAAATAACCTCGCCAGCTTCCCGGTAAGTAGTCTCGATCGCATCGACCACACGCGAACGAGACTCCGCCGACACCACCAGCCGATCCACCAAAACAAACACCGGCCGCGAGAAATCAATATCCAGCAAGGACTCCGGCGTAGAAAACTCAAAAATCTGCCCGCCCTGATAAAGCCGGTTAAACCCACCCTTTCGAAGATCGAACAACCGCGTCTTCAAAGCATCCGTCAAAGCGGGTGCCCCACCCTTCTCGCGTTTTTCGCGAGAGGGTGGGGACTTCGACGTCCCCTTCAGCGATTTCGATGCGGATGAATCGCCGGCTTCCTGCACTCCACCCCGTTGCAGCGGAAACAACACCTGCAGCCGCGTCTCCGCGGGAAGCGCCAGAATCGCATCCGCCACTTCATCGACCGTATCCTTCTTCACCTCGCGGCCGCAGTTCGCGCAATACGTTCGTCCCACGCGCGCAAACAGCAGCCGCAGGTAGTCGTAGATCTCCGTCGCTGTCGCTACCGTCGACCGCGGATTCCGCGTCGTGTTCTTCTGCCGGATCGCCACCGCAGGCGCGATCCCGTCAATCGTGTCCGCGTCCGGCTTCTCGATTCGCTCCAGAAACTGCCGCGCATAGGCCGACAGCGACTCCACATACCGCCGCTGTCCCTCGGCATAGATGGTGTCGAAGGCGAGCGAACTCTTGCCCGATCCCGACACGCCGGTCACTACCGTCAACATATTGTGGGGGACCTCAAAGTCAATGTTCTTGAGGTTGTGAACGCGGGCGCCGCGAACAATAATGCTTTCCGTCTGCGTAGAAGTAGAAGACATCGAATAAGGGCCGATATACAGGTCTGGGGACGGACGCGTTCGTCCGTCCGGCCAAGCAAAGCTCAACTCGATTCTCGCCGCCAGCTCCGCAGAGCCGAATTTCGCCAACAGAGAATCTTTCTATTATAAACGCTGAGGAAGATTCGCAGGCGGGGCAGAAGAGCTTCTACCACGAAGGACACGAAGGTCCACGAAGGAAACCATCTCGAGTTTTTTCCTTCGTGAACCTTCGTGCCCTTAGCGGTTAATGCTTTGCGCCGTCCCAGCCGCCACCACGAGCGATGCGAAGGGCGGAAAGGAAAGGGAACAGGAGGAGAGACCGAAGGAACAGGAAGGGGAAGAAGGAAGGACCGGGAAGGGCACGACTTCAGATCGCCAAGAAATCGCGGCTTTAGCCGCTGAGGGGGACGACGCGGATCACGACTCCTGATCTCTCCGCCGCACATACCGCACCACGAATCCCGCCCCGAACGTCATAATCCCCAGCGGCGGCACCAGCATCACCAGGATCGCCCGGTTGATCGCCCGCTGTCCCTCCTTGGGAGTGGCCTTGGCATTCGCTCGGCACATGGCGCACCCTTGTGCGAACGCCGGCGCCGTACAAAACGCCAACAGCATCAACGCCCCAATCCACCGGATTTTTCCCCAGCGCTTCATCATCTAATGAACCTGGCCTAGTGAACTCCCAGCCGGATAATTCGGTCCGCATCCGGAAAGAAAAAGAAATACATGATGATGAAGCAGGTCACCACTGACAGTGTGATCATCCACCGCATCAGCGCCGTCTCAAACTTCATGTGCATGAAGTAGCCGATAATCAGCGCCGACTTGATCACCGACAGCATCAGCAGCACCTCCAGCATGCGCAACGGCGCGAATACCTGGTTGTACCCCAGCACTACTTCGATCCCGGTGAGGACCAACAGCGCTCCCCACACCCAGAAGTATTGCCCCTTGCTATCGTCGTGCTTGGCGACATCGTGCATCGTCGGATCCTCCGGTAATCCTCTGTGTTCCCCCGTGCCCGCTGTGGTAAGCGCGTTACGAGATCTTGGTCGACATCAAGTACACAAGCGGGAAAATAAACATCCACACCAGATCGACGAAGTGCCAGTACAGCCCCGACACTTCCACATCGTGCGCGTCATAATCTTTCGGCTTCAGAAACAGAACGATCGACGCCACCACCAGCCCGATCAGCAGCGCATGAATGCCGTAGTGAAAAACGTTGTCCGATGGAATCAACAAAAATCCCGCCAGCCAGATCGCGCCGAGGATCGGTAGAAACAATTTCCGCAAGGAAACCACGCCCAGGTAAATGACGCCGATGGTCACGTGCAGCATGTGCATGGCGGTAAGCCCGAAAAATGTAGCAGGGAACTGCGGCACGTTCTTCGACACGTCGGCCAGTTCGCCGGTGGCCGCCGTCGCTGGATGCGGGAATCCCGGAATCGTCAGTCCTTCGCTAATCAGCTTCGACCATTCCATCCCGTGCAGCACGATGAACGCGGTGCCAAACGCCATCGTCGCCAGCAGCCAGTTGCGCGTCCATGCGCGGTCTCCGCGCTGCGCCGCGAACACTCCCATCACCATGGTCAGCGAACTCGACAGCAGGCACGCCGTCATGATCGTAGCGTTGGTGATGCTCGCCGCATGAAAGGGTGTCGGCCACGGAGTGGTATAAATCCGGTTGTAGCTGAAGGCGAACAGCAGCGCTCCGAAGGTCAGCGAGTCCGAGGCCAGAAACAGCCACATCCCCACCTTCTTCGAATAAGCACCAAACAGCGGAGCCTCATATTCCCCCACTGCGCCGTGCGCACTTACAGGCAAGCGATGAACCGCATCATGCTCCAGCGTGGCGTCAGCCATTCCTCAAGTTCCCCTTTCAAGCAGTGGTCAGTAGCTAGTGATCAGTGAAGCACCGGCGTGGGTAACTGACCACTAGCCACGGGCCACTACCCACTAACGTGCAAACCCCAGCAGCGCAAAAATGTAAATCCACAGCACGGCCATGAAATGCCAGTACCACGCGGTGATGTCCACCACGATCCGCCGCGCTTCTACTGGCTTTCGCAGCAGGGAAGCGCTGGCTGCCCACAACAACGCCAGCATTCCGCCGCCCAGGTGAATCGCGTGTGCAATCGTCAGCAGAAACGCAAAGGAGCTGCTCGGATTCGTGTCCACATAAAATCCCCGATTGTGCAACTCTCCCCAGGCTAGCCACTGTCCGACAAGAAAACTCACGCCGAGCAGAACCGTGACGCCCAGCCATGGAAAATTCTTCTCATCCCCCAGCGAGACTCCTGGGATCGACTTCACCGGGGCCAGTGCTGCCTGCCGCGCCGATTGTCGCCGCGCCAGTTCCATGGTCACGCTGCTCGCCAGCAGAATCGCCGTATTGATCGCCAGCAACAGCCAGGGCAGATCGACCTGCCCCCAATCGCGCACGTAACTGTTCATCGTGCCGTCAAACGTCGGGAGCCCGCGCCGGAAAATGTAGGCGCTGGTAAACGAGATAAACACCATCCCCACGGTCGAGACCGCGCAGATCAAGCCGAGTCGTGCCCGTCGCAACCGCGCGCCATAATCCGGAACGTCGCCGCCACGTCCATCATCTCCCCCGCCCGTCACCGGCGGCGCCGGAGGTTTCTGCCCGATATCGTGATCAGGAGTGCTTGGTGTGTAAGTCGCCATAACTACTTAGTGTGTCCCTAAGTCCAACAGGTTGCCGAATCCAGTCAATCATGCCTGCCGGGTGCCCCATCCTAAACGTCGCGTTTTCTGCGATGTTTAGAGTCGGACTTTCACCTTCAATGCGCCGCCTGAGTCACCGGATCCGTCTGCATCACAAAATCCTTAGCCGCTCCCGGCACTCCATACTCGTACGGCCCATGATTCACCACTGGAGTCTTCCCGCCAAAATTGTCGTGCGGCGGCGGAGTCGTCGTGGTCCATTCGAGCGTCGTTGCTTCCCACGGATTATCGCTGGCCTTCGGTCCCTTGAACATGCTCCAGAACAGGTTGATCACGAAAATAAACTGCGCCGCAATCGTGATGATCGCCGCATACGTCATGAACGTCTGCAGCGGGATCAGTTTCGTCTGGTACGCCACTTCGGTGAACTGCGAATAGCGCCGCGTCTGTCCCGCCATCCCTAGATAATGCATCGGCATGAAGATCGCGTACGTCCCCGCCAGCGTGATGAAGAAGTGAACCTTGCCCCAAGTCTCATTCATCATCCGCCCGAACATCTTCGGGAACCAGTAATACGTCGCGGCGAAAATTCCGAAGATCGCCGCCACGCCCATGATCAGGTGGAAATGTCCCACCACGAAATACGTATCATGCAGCTGAATGTCGAGCACCGGCTGTGCCAGGAACGGCCCGCTCAGTCCTCCGGACACGAACAGGGACACAAATCCGATCGCATACAGCATCGGCGTCTTGAACCGTATGCGTCCCTTCCACATCGTGCCCAGCCAGTTAAATGTCTTGATCGCCGATGGCACGCCAATGCACATGGTCAGAATCGAAAAAGCGAATGCCGAGTAAGGGCTCATCCCGCTCATAAACATGTGATGGCCCCATACCATGAATCCGAGGAACCCGATCGACAGCATCGCGTACACCATGGCGCGATATCCGAAAATCGGCTTGCGCGAAAACGTCGATAGCACCTGCGACGCCACGCCCATGCCCGGCAGAATCGCGATGTAAACCTCCGGATGCCCGAAGAACCAGAACAGATGCTGCCACAGTAGCGGCGATCCGCCCTTGTGCCCCATCATCGTCCCGTTCACCACTACCAGCGGAACATAGAAGCTGGTGCCGAGGTTCCGGTCCATCAGGAGCAGGATTCCCGCCGAGAGCAGCACGCCAAACGCCAGCAGTCCCAGAATCGCCGTGATGAACCACGACCAGCAGGTCAGCGGCATGCGCATCATCGTCATGCCCTTGGCCCGCAGATCGAGCGTCGTGGTAATGAAGTTCAGCGCTCCCATCAGTGACGCGACGCAGAAAATCGCGATGCTCGTGATCCACAAATCCGCGCCCAACCCTTCACCCGGCCCTGCCGATTGCACAGCACTCAGAGGCGGATATCCCGTCCAGCCATGCAGCGGCGCACCACCGGTCACAAAAAACGCGCAGATAATCACGACGAATCCCACGAACGTCGTCCAGAACGACAGCATGTTCAGCACGGGAAACGCCATATCCGGCGCGCCAATCTGAATCGGCAGCATGTAATTGCCGAACCCGCCCTGCGGCGCCGTCGTCAGCACGAAAAACACCATGATGGTGCCGTGCATGGTCAACAGGCTGAGATAGGTCTCGGGCTTGATCTCGCCCACCAGCGGCAGCACCGCCTGCGGCCAGATCAAGTGAATGCGCATCAACAGCGACAGAAACATTCCGACAAACACGGCGGTCAGCGCCAGAAAGAAATACTGGATGCCGATGACTTTGTGATCCAGGCTGAAAATATATTTCCGGATGAAACCCTGAGGAGCGTGCGAATGAACCGTAGCCGGGGTCGCCATTTTATTGTTTCTCCGCCTCCCGTGCCGCCAGCCACTTGTCGAAATCTTCCTGGCTGACAACGTGGACCATGCCGTGCATCTTGTAATGTCCCAGCCCGCACAACTCGGCGCAGGCAATTTCGTACTGTCCGATTGCGATGGGCTTGAAGTGCATATGAATGTTCAAGCCGGGAACCGCGTCCTGCTTGAAGCGCAGGTTCGGCACGAAGAAGCTGTGAATCACATCCACCGACCGCAAGCTCACGTCCACCTCGCGATCCACCGGCAGGTACATCGTTCCCGTAACCACGTCGTCCTTCGAGGCAGGGTCCGAGGGATTAAGCCCCACCGCTGCTTCACCACCCGACGACGGATCGATCAGCTTCGGGCTAGTGGCGCCATATTTCCCGTCCGGCCCGGGATAGCGGAAGTACCAGGCAAACTGCATCCCTGTGACTTCCACCTGCACCGCGCCTGGCTCGGCCGCATCCCAGCGCTGGCTGGCCCAAACGCTGGTTCCCATGAGGTTCAGTCCGATGAACAGGATCGCGGTCAGCGCGGTCCAGATGATTTCCAGCTTCGTGTTCCCATGAGAATACGAAACCGGAGGCGACGTAGGCGTCTCCCGATATCTCCACACGATGTATCCCAAGCCGAGCTGCGCCGTGAGAAACACAATCCCCATGATCACGAAGGTGAGCGCGAATTGGTGGTCGATCCATCCCGCGGCGGCTGAAGCGCCGACCGGTAGCCACCAGGTTTTTGCGACGAAGAGGTACGTGCTGATCAGGGTGATCAGCCAGATCAATGCCAGTAACGCGAGGCCCATTCCCCAGTCCCCCAGATCCGAAGGATGACGCGAACAGATTTCCCCACGGCCGCACTCGCGTCCCACAACGCAAGCAGCAGTCGGCGCGATATTACCACAGCCTCACATCCGAAAAGCAAGCCACTGCCAGAAAAAATCCGCCGAGCACCAGCCCAGTTCTCCCGTCACCAGCGTGCGGTGCTTATTTTTTCTACAGAATCCTCACGTACTCTGCGGTAAAGTTTTTTCTTCCCGCAGAAAACAGCCCAGAACCCTGCCGGAGCTAGGGGATCGCGCGGTCCATCAAGATCGTTGCGTCGTGCCCCCGAATGGAGGCAAACACGGGTTGCCCTTCATATTGGTAATCCCGGTACGACACCCGCAGCCGTTCCGTGAAGCCCAGCTTCCGGAACACGTGCTGCGAGATAACTCCGGTCGCTTCCGTGACCGCGCGCCGGAAACCCTTCTGGTGTCCGTTGCCAATGCAGGCAGAGACCATTTCCTGAGCGACTCCTCGGCCTGCGAATTTCTCGTCCACACCGAGCATAAATAAATGGAGATCCTGACCGGCCCCAATCGATCGACCTCGCCGATATTGCTGGTCGAGAGTTTCGAGCATGGCAAGGATCGGCAAGAACTTTTCACTGAATTCGTTCGCCGCGAGTTCAGGAGGAACGGCAAAGTCGTCTGTCAGCATCACGCCGGCAATCTGCTTGCTGTCGATGGTTTGCGCGACAATGGTCAATCCCTCCGCCGCCGCTTTTGGGCACAGTCGGCCCACAAACCGCTCAACTTCACTCTGCGTCAGCCCCATCGCCACCGCTGGCGGTTCTGCCGCACTGAAAGCTCTAGCCAGCAAATGCACAACAGCAGCCGTGTCAGAAGATTGGAACACGCGGCATTCGATCATAGTCATCATCCGAAAACTGACCAAGCTCGGAATTCATCTCTCCGACCACTACAGCAACCCCGGTCGTTCCTCAGCGCTCTCTGCGAATCCTCAGCGTACCCTGCGGTAATGGTCTTCGTTCCCAACTCTGTGCCCCCTGTCGTGAGGCCAGAAATTAATCCGTGAAAATCCGTGCGAACCCGTCGCCAAGAGATCTACTTCTCCGACCACTCCGGCACCATCCCCGGAATCCACGGCGCCCCCGCCGCTCCCATATCCTTCTCCAGCTTCACCAAATCCACTTCCACCAGCGCATGCAGTTTCGTCAACACATCCGTAAATTCTGCCGCCCCGATGTTGTACGAATCCACATTGGACTGCGTCGGCTTCGCCAGCGAGAACCGCTCGCCCTCCATGATCGAATTCACCCGATCATGAATCGACGACGGCACCGGCTCGTTGAGTTTCGCGATCTCCGTGTCCCCACGCAGCGCCCGGAGAATTTCCCGATCGCGCTGCTCGAGACCGTCGGCAACCGCGCCCAACTGCTTCTCCGCCGCCGGCGTATACCGTAAGGCTTCGCGGATCTGTTTCAGCCGCGACTGCACATCCTCCGCCGTCTTCTGCGCCCCGGCCACCGCCCTGTATAGCTTCGTGACCTTGCGCAGAAACTCTTCCTGCGCCGCCCGGTCCGCCGCGCTCATCCCCGCCAATCCTTCGGTCGCCACTTTGAACGCCTGCGGGCCCGCCACTTCCGTCACGACCCCGTCGACCTTCTCGAAAATCTTCACTGAATAATTTCCCGACAGCACTAGCGGCCCTTGATCGGCGGCATCGGGAAACTCCTCTTCCTGCTCCTCCGCCGGCTTCGGCAACTGCGCCCCCGGATACCGCAAATCCCACGCTACCCGCTGAAATCCGGCCTCAGTGCTTCCATCCACTCGCCGGATCGCCGTCCCGCTCTCGTCATAGACAAGAAAATAAACTTCCGGTTTCGCCTCCTCGGCCTCTGCCCGCAACTCGTCATTCGACGGATACGGCAGCGTCTCATGCTTCTTCGCGGCTTCTTTCTCCGCCTCCTGTCGCTTCTCTTTTTTCGTTTTGATCTTCTCTTTCAAATACGCGGTGAATACCGCCCCATACGGCGGATTCTCCGCCGCATAAAACGCATCTCCCTGGAATCCCTTCTTCGGTCCGCCCAGCGGATGCCGCTCGATATACAATAGCGCATCCTTCATCGGATACAGTGCCGCCGCCTGCTCGGTCGATCCCACCTTCATCTGCCGCAGCGCTGTGATGTCATCCAGCACGTAAAATCCGCGCCCGAACGTTGCGATGACCAGATCGCCTTCGCGCGCCTGGATCACCATGTCGCGCACCGCAATCGTCGGCAGCCCGCCCTTCAGCCGCACCCAATGCGCGCCGCCGTCGATCGTGAAAAACGCGCCAAACTCCGTGCCCGCGAAAAGCAAATTCGCATTCACCGGATCTTCCGCAAACGCCAGCACCGGACCGTTCTCCGGCAGATCCCCAGCAATCGATGTCCAGGTCTTTCCCGCATCCACCGACTTCAGCAGATAAGGCCTGAAGTCTTCGTTCTTATGATTGTCAAACGCCGCATACACCGTGTTCGCATCGTGATTCGACGCCGCCAGCCGCGACACGTAAGTCATCTCCGGCACACGCGGAAACTTTTCGTACTTCGTCCAGCTTCCTCCGCCATCGCTCGACACCTGGATCAATCCATCATCCGTTCCCACATACAGCAGCCCTTCTTTTTGCGGCGACTCCGCCAGCGCCACAATATTTCCGTAGAACGAAGTGGAAGCATTCTTCGCGACCGCATCCGGACCCCACACTTTCCCCATCACCGGCAGCTTGTTGCGGTCGATCTGCCGCGTCAGATCCCCCGAAACTGCCTTCCACCTATCCCCGCGATCGTCGCTACGGAACAATTTATTCGCGGCGAAATAAAGCCGCGTATGCGAATGCGGGCTGATGATCACCGGAGAATCCCAGTTCCAGCGCAGCGGAGGCTCGCCCTTTCCTTCCTGCGGCTGCAGCAGCAACTCCTGCCCCGTGGGCACGTCGTACCGCACGAGCACGCCATACTGCGACTCCGAATACACCGTGTTTGCGTCCACCGGATCCACCGCCGACCGGAATCCATCCCCGCCCGTGGTCACATACCAATCCGAATTCACGATCCCATTCACATTCCGCGTTCGCGCCGGACCGCACCACGAGAAGTTGTCCTGCGTCCCGCCGCACACGTGATAGAAGGGAAGCGCGTTGTCCACGGCCACGTCGTAAAACTGCACCGTCGGCAGGTTTGCCTTGAACTCCCACCTCTTGGCGTCATCCCACGTCTCATACATGCCGCCGTCCGACCCCAGCAGCCAATGCTGCGTGTCCTCGGGATCGATCCACAGCGCGTGATTGTCACCGTGATGATTCACTTCATTCACTTTGTGCAGCGTCTTGCCGCCGTCCTGCGATTCCCGCAGATCCACATTCATCACAAAAATGCGGTCCACATTCTTCGGATCGACAAAGATGCGCGCGTAATACATCCCGATCTCGTCGAACTCATTGCGCCGCTCCCAAGTCGCGCCCTTATCGTTCGAACGAAAAATTCCACCCTTGCCGTCCGCCGCTTCAATGATTGCGTACACCACATTCGGGTCCGCCGGAGAAACCGCCAGCCCGATTCTTCCCATATCCACGGTTGGCAATCCTGATGTCACTTTGTTCCACGTCGTCCCGGCATCGGTCGATTTGTAAATCGCGCTCTCCGGGCCTCCGTCGATCATGGTGAACACCTGCCGCCGGCGCTGGTACGCCGCCGCATATACAATGTCCGGGTTCGACGGATCGAGCTGCACATCGCTCACGCCCGTGTTTTCGCTGATGGTCAGCACGGCTTTCCACGTCTTTCCTCCGTCCGCCGATTTGTACAATCCGCGATCCCCGCCCGGGCCGCACAGCGGACCCTCCGCCGCCACATACACCACCTTCGAATCCCGCGGATCCACTACCACCTGCCCGATGTGTTCCGATTTCTTCAGTCCCAGATTCTTCCAATCTTTTCCGCCATCATCCGAGCGATAAATTCCGTCGCCCCAGGCCACGCTGCGCTGCGAATTGCTCTCACCCGCTCCCACCCACACTACCGACGCGTCATTGGGATCGAGCGTCACCCACCCGATGGAATACGATCCTTCCGCATCGAACACCGGAGTCCATGTCGTCCCGTTATTCACCGTCTTCCAGACTCCGCCCGACGCGACGCCGACGTAGTACTCAAACTTATTTCGAGGATTCACCGCAATCGACATCACACGCCCCGAAGCCACCGCCGGACCAATCGAACGAAACTTCAGCCCGGAAAATGCTTCCGCGCTCATCCCCGGCTTCTTCTCTTCTTCTTGCGCAGGACAACCCTGTCCGCCGGCTTTGCAGTTGCTCTGCTCTGCCTTCTCATCCTTCTTGACCGCCTTCTTTCCGTGCGCAGCCGCGGGCTTGGCGGCATCCTTGTCCGCAATCTCCTGCGACCGAACCACCAGCGGCGTCGCCAGCAACACAGCCAGAGCGAAAATAAAAGTAGCGAACGATTTCATGTCATGCTCCATTTCAGCCTGTTGTCATCCTGGGGCGGGCGCATTTTGCCCGCCGAAGGACCTATGCAACTTGCGTATACCCAGCGACTAGTTTGATGGTAGAACTCAAAACCGATATGTATACAGGAATCCGAGCCCAGAAAGAAGACACCGCTCAGATCCCGAAGCTTTTCTCCGCGTTCTCAGCGGCCGTCCTCAGCGACCTCAGCGGTCCAAAGCTTTTCCTCAACCTCTCACGATAGAATCCCTCCATGACCGGCAAGCCCCACGGCCACGAAACCAAGGACCTCAAACTTCCCAAGAACACCTGCTTCGTCTGCGGCCCCGATAACCCCGACGGAATGCATCTAGTCTTCAGGCTCGACGAACAGCGCAACACCTTCATCTGCCACTTCAATCTCGGCGCCCGCTACACCGGCCCGCCCGGCCACTGTCACGGAGGCATCATCGCCTCAATCCTCGACGACGCCATGGGCAAGGTCAACAAGCTCCGCCATGTCGTAGCCCTGACCAAAGAGATGACGGTGGAATACCTCAAGCCCGTCCCGCTGCACAAACCGTTGCGCGTGGAAAGCAGGGAAGTCAGCGTCCACGGCCGCCAGCATGTGAACCTGGCTGAAATTATGAACGAGCAAGGCGAAGTGCTAGCCCGCAGCAAAGGCATCTTCATCGCCATCGACCCGGAAAAAATGTTTGGAAAGTTCGTAGAAAGATAATCACCACGGAGACACGGAGTCACGGAGGGTTATTTTCTTCGGGCGTCCCGTGGCGAAAATCGATTGCCCGGGGTGCCCAACCTTTGTCGCGTCTTCGGCCACAGGGTGGGGATTCCGAACTTGTGTGTCGGTTGTCATCCTGAGCGAAGTTGGCGTCCACGAAGTGGACACCAACGCAGTCGAAGGATCCCTTTTAGCTGAATCAACCAACGGCCCAGCAAGAAATTCTCTTCGTCGTCGCCCGATGACCGCGACTGTACGGGGTTCCGCAAACGCTCAACGGGCGTTACAATGAACTAGCGGCGAAACCCAGCGGGCGCACATCACCAGAAGGTTTAGCTGAACGCTGACAGCTCATAGCTGGCAGCACTCTTAACGATTCCGAAAAGAGATTCCCCATGTCCCAAAACAACGGCAACACTAGCCTCCGCCTCAAGACCGGCCTCGCCGAGATGCTCAAGGGCGGCGTCATCATGGACGTCACCAACGCCGAGCAGGCCATCATCGCCGAAAAATCTGGAGCCGTCTCCGTCATGGCCCTCGAGCGCGTGCCCGCGCAGATCCGCGCCGAAGGCGGCGTCGCCCGCATGGCCAGCCCCAAAAAGATTCGCGAGATCATGGCCGCCGTCTCCATCCCCGTGATGGCCAAGTGCCGCATCGGACATTTTGCCGAAGCCCAAATACTTCAAGAACTCGGCGTCGATTACATCGACGAATCCGAAGTTCTCACGCCCGCCGACGAAGCCCATCACGTCGACAAGCACGCCTTCACCGTCCCCTTCGTCTGCGGGGCGCGCAATCTCGGAGAAGCTCTCCGCCGCATCGCCGAAGGCGCTGCCATGATTCGCACCAAGGGTGAAGCCGGCACCGGAGACGTCGTTCACGCCGTCAAGCACATGCGCCAGATCATGCAGGAGATGAAAATCCTCACCGTGCTCAGCGAGGAAGAACTCTTCGCCAAAGCCAAAGAGCATCAGGCTCCTTACGAGTTGATCCGGATGGTCGCGAAAACAGGGAAGCTCCCCGTCCCGAATTTCAGCGCGGGAGGCATCGCCACGCCCGCAGACGCCAGCCTTGTCATGCAACTCGGCGCCGAAGCCGTCTTCGTGGGCAGCGGCATCTTCATGGGAGCACGTACGACCTGCACGCATTCTGTCGAGAAGCATCCTTTCGATGAGACTTGTGCCTTCGCTCCCCCGGTGGAAGCCGAAAAGCGCGCCCGCGCCATCGTCCAGGCCGCCACGCACTATCAAGACCCTAAAGTATTACTTGAAGTCAGCGAAAACCTCACCGGAGCCATGAAAGGCCTGGCAGTGAGCGCGCTGGATGAAGCTCAGATGCTGCAGACGCGGGGTTGGTAAGAGTGTAGGGTGAAATGTGGGGCGGACACTCCTGTCCGCCGCTTTTGATTCTTGACTTGCTCGCGGCGCATATAATTGCCTCGTCCCAGAGGGATAATATGGCCGCATATCTTGACCTCTTTACTCCCGAGACTTGGAACGCCTTTCTGAAGAGAGGACGCGACGTAAGCGGCTTTCGAGTGTGGGGAAGGGTCATTGCATCGAAGATCAGGCCCGACGACGTATTCATTTGCTACCTAGTTGGGCTGAGTCGTTGGATCGGTGCTCTCCGCGTCCTGTCCAACGCCTACGAGGATTCGGCACCCTATTTCGTTGAGCAAGAGGACCCCTTCGTGATCCGCTTCAGGGTGGAACCGATTGTTACTCTCGAGCCTGTTCGCGGCATTCCAATCCGAGAGATTTGGGACAAGTTGCCGATGTGTAAGGGCATCCGGCAGACCGCTGGGTTTACTTACAAGGTGGGCCTGCAGAGGAGCCTAAAAGAACTGAGCGAGGGCGACTCGAACATCTTGCTCGGATTGCTAAGACAGCAGGCCAACAAAGCCGGAATTGACTATCCGCTTACATCGCAGGAACAAAAACGTCTAGAGGGAAAACGCACTGTTACCACGCAGGCGGGTCCGGCGCCCGTTGAAATTCCAACAGAGGAAGACGCCGACGCAGCCGAGGCTATGCCCGAGAGACGCCGCTCCCTCATGGTTCAGGCGAACCTCGCCAAGATTGGAATCCAACTCGGATTTAGGGTGTGGGTGGCGGCATCCGACAGGGTGGCAGTGCTGGGCATTTTGAAACAAGAAGGTAAGGATCATTTCCTGTCTAAACTTCCGCTAAATGCGGACGAGAACACGATTGATACGGTCGAGCGCATTGACGTGCTTTGGGTAAGAGGCCGCACAATCGCCAGGGCATTCGAGGTCGAAAATAAGACCGCCGTATACTCAGGCATTTTGCGTATGGCCGACCTTATTGCGCTCCAGCCGCAGTTCCAGATCAAGCTCCACATCGTCGCTCCGGAAGACAGGAAAGACAAAGTGCGGCAGGAAATCTTGCGTCCGGTGTTTACCTACATGGAGGGCGGGCCGCTTGCGAAAATCTGCACGTATCTCTCGTACGACGCTGTCGAGGAACTGGTGGCGAAGAAGGACTTGCAGTTCCTAAAGGACACGATCATCGAAGAATATTATGAAGAAGTCTTTGAGTAAACTTCTGGGGAAAACGAGAGTCGGGGTCCTGCCCTTCGTGCTTTTCGAAGAAATTCATCGGGGAGAAATGCAGAGATAATCTCCGCATAAGTAACTTGACTTCGCGCCTGCTCTGACCAATACTGAGGTTGGACAGAGTGCCGTAACACCACAGTATTTGATGGCTTCGGGCATCCGGAGCCATTCCCATTTGTCGGCGAAAGAAAATTCTCCGACCGTGTAACCTTCCCCTCACTCCCGCATCCGATTTCCGCCGCCCGCAATCGGGCGCACATTGAACCAGCAGCAGTACCGGGGATCCACAACTTAGCTCTGTCAGCGGTCGGCCGGAGATTTCTCCGCGCCGATCTTAACTATGCGCTGAGGTGTGCCACCCTGCCATCCACAACGGAGAACGGAACCGAAACCACCAGAGGAGATTTACCGTGAATATCAATCTGTCTCGCGCCAGCCAAGTGCTGGCAATCCTGCTCCTGGCGGCCGCGTCGGCTCTAGCGGCTGACCACAACGATATCTTCCTGCTCACCAGCACCAATAATGCAGCCGGCAATCAAGTGGTTGTGTTCAAACTGCGCGCGGCGGGCACTCCTTCGCTCAACTTCGTAAGCGCGTTGCCCACCGGCGGCAAGGGCGGCGCCTCAGGAAACGCGGGAGCCGTGCAATTCCGCGATTCTTTCGGAGCCGTCGTCAACTATGGTTCCAATAACTTCACCCGCCTGGTTCGCGACGAGAATTCGATTCGCGTCGCCGGAACCATCACTCTCGCCCCGGATTGTGTGCAGCCAGTTTCGGTCGCGCTGAAAGAGCATCACGCGTTCGTCCTGGGATCGAATTGTGCGGAGAGCCATTCCTGGCCCGCTGGAAGTCTTAACGGCACCGCGGTTTCTCTGAGCGACAACTCGGGAGCCCAAATCGTCGCCGGTCAAACTTGGGCTGCCGTTACTCTAACGTCCGGTTCGGTTCTGCAATTGCCGCTCTCGGCCCAGGGAGCCCTCAGCGGCACAAGTTCCTCCGTCACATTGCCCAGCGACGCCAACAATACTCCGCTCGGCGCTGCGTTCTGGGGAGACATTCTCGGATTCGATCCCGCGCACAGTCCCGATAGCTTCGCCCTCGTGGACAAGAGCGGCGACGTTTCCCCCATCCTCGGTCCGCAGCCTGCGTATCCGAGCAATGCGCCTTGCTGGCTAGCCAAAGGTCCGGGCAACGCCTGGTACGCGGGAAACAGTCCGGGACAGGCCATCTCCATTTTCTTTACCGATGCGCAGGGGGGAGTATTTTATAAATCTGTTTCTCTCCCGGGCGTTCCCACCGACGTAACCGTGTCGGGCAACGCCAAGTGGCTCGCCGTGATTTACACCGCCGCCGACGGCAGTGGTGCGCGCGTTGCCGTCTTCTCCATCGACACCTACGGCGACCTTTCCCTCGCCACAACCTCAAAGCCGATCGGCGTAGCCGCATTCAACGGAGTAGCCATCAGCCAGTAGCCAGTCCGAATCCATGTAGGGGCGGACGCATTCGTCCGCCCCGCGAGTTAAAGCGAGCGCCCTCGTACAGATGCGGGAGCGGGCTGGCGTTCTTCTAACCGCTGCACCGCGAAGTTCGGCAAGGCCCCGCTCAAGCCGAGCTTGACGGGGCACCCTCGAATTTTGGGAACGTTCGCCTACATCCCGTCCCGCCCCGGAACCGCAGGCGCCTGCTCGCCGCCCGGTGGAATCGAGCTATACCAATCGATCTTGCGCGTGAAATACATCACTGCCGTCACCGCCAGGAAGCTCGCGACGGCGCCTACCAGCAACGCGTTATCCTCAAGCCGCAACAGCAGGTAGATGAAAACGTAAAGCAAGCTGAACACCACCAGAGCGCGAAAGCCCTGCGCGCGGCTCTTGAAAATCCAATTCGAGTTTACCGATAGCAGAAGCACCGTACTGCCGCCCGCCAGAAGGAAGCCCCAATCGAATCCAATTCGTTCCGCCAGCGACAGCAGCAGCAGGTAAAAAATCAGTTGCGCCAAACCCACCAGAACATATTGCGCAGGATGCACCCGCTTGCGAGCCGTGACCTCGAAAACAAAATAGGAGAGAAACACCAGCGCCACAAACAGCGGCAAGTACTTCATCGAACGACTCACCGACTGATACGGGTCCGCCATCTCGATCAACGAGACTCCTAGCGATGCGCCATCTAGGCCGCCGACCGCAGTGTTCGTGCCCTCGGCGCGAACTCCGCGCGCGATGAAAGGCACCAGCCATTCCCCGCTGAATCCTTGCACGGAAACCGTTCGCTTGACCGGTACAAGAGATCCATCGAAGCCCGGGCTCGGCCAATCTCCTTCCACGGTCACATGCGATGTCTTGCCATAGGCCAGCACCGCCAGTCGCTGTGCGCCGGAGAAACGCAACGCCGCGTTCACCTTAAAGACTGCATTCGGCTGCGCGATGTTGTTGGCCGCCACTCCCAGGTAGGTCAGCGGCAGCCGTTGCTGGCTATTCGCATCGCCAATGTTTTCCGCCGGCATGAACGTCAGGGTCTTGCCATTCACCGTGAGAGTGCCATCGGCCAGCGCTCCGTGTGCATTGCTGACGCCAACTACGATCCCCGCACGAGACCAATCCAGCACCGCGTCCACCGGCGCCACCGACGGCACGCCGGCAAGATCGAACGCCGCGTCAAACTTCAAATCCGCCTGAAAAACGGGAACCTTGAACAGCGATCGATGACGTTCCTCCGTGCGCACTCGCACCGTCGCATCACCCTCAATCGGAAAAACGACATACACTCCTCGCGAAGTGAGCGCGCCCTTGTAGCTCGGTGGGACCGTGTAGGGAATCGCAAGCACAGGCCCGAGAAAAGTCTGCTGCCCACCCACGCGGCTGCCGACCTCCTGCACCACATCCTTCGCGCGAGCCGTGCGTTCTTCAACGATGTCGCTCACGAAGATGGCTGGAATCACCATCAGCAGAGCCAGAAAACCGACGACGAGCAACTTGAGTCCCATGGAACGGGATCGGTTACGAATCTGAACACTCATCGGCAGGGCAGAAATCGGGTCCAATCGTCACCTCCAGAAATCCACAGCCAACGGGCACAGCCTATCACAAATTACTTTGTGCTGAAAAGTATCTCTTAGGGGCTACTTCGATTCCCGAGGGTGTTCCATCATAGTCGCGCTTTTCGCGACAGGGTGGGGATTTTCGTTTCACTGCTCGCTGTCGGTCAAACCCAGTCCATCCTAAAGGTCTCGGCCGATCTCTCGAACTCGCACCCGGCGCTCATTCCGTAGAAATCGCACTGCCCTGTGCTAAAATTTTTTCCATGTTTTCAGGCAGGGCAGCGCGTTCTTCTTATGTCGCGCTCTTATTTACGGCGCTCTTGCCGCTCACTCCTCCTGCCAACGCCAGTCCCGATAATCAGCCAGCCGCAGCTGTTCCCATCGTCATCGAACTGTTCACGTCTGAAGGCTGCTCCAGTTGTCCTCCCGCTGACCTCTTCGTGCAGAAGCTGGATAAGTACCAGCCGATCCAGGGCGCGCAACTCATCGTCCTCAGCGAGCACGTCACTTATTGGGATCAGCAAGGCTGGAAAGATCCCAACTCATCGGCCGCGTTGACCGAGCGCCAAAGCTCCTATGAAGGCGAACTGGGACAAAAAGATGTCTTCACGCCGCAGATGATCATCAACGGTGACCAGCAGGTCAGCCTCGAGAATCCGCAGCATATCCAGGACGTTCTTGAAAAAGAGCGCGCCGCTCCCAGGATTCCCGTTCGCATCACCAGTGTCGCTGTCGATCCCGCCAATCCTGCGTTACTGCGCGCGCATGTCGAGACCAACGTCAACTCCGGCAAGCACAACGCCGAAGTCTATGTGGCGCTTGCCCTCGACCATGTGGAATCGCAAGTCCTGCGCGGGGAAAATGGAGGGAAGCACCTGGTCCACGTCGGGGTGGTCCAGCAGCTCACAAAAGTAGGGAAGCTCTCGAAGGGAAAATCGTTCTCCGACGACGTTCAGCTCAAACTCAAGCCCGGAGAAGACCCCAAGAATCTTCGCCTCGTCGCCTTCGTCCAGGAATCCGGCCCCGGCAAACTGCTGGGAGCGGCCATGCGCGATCCCATCAACTAGCCAGGAAAAAAACTCACGGCGTCGCAGACGTTGCTCCCGCCGCCGACGCGCAATAGCCCTTGCGTGCAAAAATCTTCAGCGGATGCCCATCGAGGCAGCCACAGAATTTTGCCCGGAGGTCAAGAATTGAATCGAACCAGTCTGTCCCAGCGTTCTCTGCGAAACCTCAGCGTCCTCCGCGGTGAAGGTTTTGATCTCGCAAGCAGAAAAAGGTCATCCGAAACCGGGCAAAGGTCCATCCGTTAAAATCAACTCAGGGGACGAGTACATACTCCTGGCGTTCTCTGCGAAACTTCAGCGTCCTCTGTGGTAAAGCTTTTGATTTTTAGGCTTTTGTTTGGATCTTCCCATGAAGATTGGAGTCCTAGCCCTGCAAGGCGATTTCGACGCGCACCGCCGTCGGCTCGAACAGCTGGGCGCCGAAGTTGTGCTCGTCAAAAAGCCCGAGCAACTCGACCAGCTCGACGGCCTCGTCATCCCCGGAGGCGAATCGGGCACGTTCCTCAAACTCCTGGGTGCAGCCGGCTTCGAAAAGTTAAAGCAATTTGTAAAAACCAAGCCCACCTTCGGTACCTGCGCGGGCGCCATTCTTCTGGCCACCGAAGTGGAGAACCCGGCGCAAGCCGGACTCGGCGCCCTCAACATCCGCATCCGCCGCAACGCCTACGGACGCCAGATCGACAGCTCCATCCGCGAAGGCAAATTCCTGCGCGATCTCGAAGGCCGCCTCGCTGAATCGCCGCTCGAAATGGTCTTCATTCGAGCCCCTAAGATTTCCCACGTCGGCGATGGCGTCGAGGTGCTCGCCACCGAAGGATCCGATGCTGTCGCGGTCCGGCAGGGAAGAGCCATGGCTGCCACTTTCCATCCCGAGCTTTCCGAAGACACCCGCATCCACCAGGTCTTCCTCAAGCTGGTGTCCGACAGCAAGCAGCCTTAGTGGCAACGTCACAAAAGAACGCGCAGCGCTTTTTGCTACTCTGGATTCACTGATTTCCCGCCGGCGTTGACCGCAGTACAAACGGTATTCCACGGCGCTCGTTGCGAACCACCGTGCTCTGCAGATCAAGCGCGTCCAGCGGGATATGGCTGCGAATGCCATCCGGACTGATGTATTCCAGGTACCCATCGGCTGCCCAGTAACTCTTCGCCAGCTGGGTCGTGCCGTTGTGCAGGACCAGCACGAACACGTCGGGGCCCAAGTCCCAGTCATGCGTGTCGGCTTCGGCCTGCGCCTTTGCGTTCGCCGCTGCCGTGTTCTCATCAGCGGAAGTCTCATCCGGTGGATTCACCGGCTGCGAGATTCCCGTCATATCGGCCTGATCCATTCCTTGGGAATCGTCGCCCGCATCTGTCCAATCTCCGCCGAACCAGCCTCCGCCGAAGCCAAACCCGTAATCGAAATCGTCGAACCACAGCAGCGGCAAAAACGGTTCGAAGAAACAAATCTGGCTCACTCCGTTGAAGAAGCATCCCGACGAAGCAAACCGAGGATACCGCCCGAAGAATCGCCCGCGATGCATTCCGCGCGAAGAGTTCACAAACAGCGCGCGCCCGGCCGATTCGGGGCGCAACCTCGCAGGAGACCACAGCAGCGTCGACGGAGCCCTCCGCGTTATTGCGCTTCGCGCCGCGGTGAAGTTCCACATCGGCGACGTACCGGCCGCCGCATCCGCGCCTGCTCTTTCCCTCGAGTGCTTGCCCAATCCAAAGCGCAGCCAGTGGAAGTGGCCGCCCGTATGGCTTTGGGTGGAGTGATGTCCGGAAGCATGCCCTGCGGAATGTCCTCCGAAATGCCCGCCGCCAAAATGTCCCCCGCCGCCGAAGTGACCGCCACCCCCACCGCCTCCATGTTGCGCGGCAGCCGGCGAAGCCAGAACCAGGGGAAAACACAAAAGAAGGGAAGTCACAACGGAAAGGAGGTGTGACACTCGGAAGGCAGCGGTAGCACTCATGGCCTTCACCCACAGGGAGGAGCCATCTCCATTTTACGCCGCGCGGCCGGAACGCTTTTGCGCCCGTAAAAAATCTCTTGACATGTATATCGCGTAACCGTATAGTTACGCATCATGCGTGACCGTTCGGTTACATATTCGGTTTCCCAGGCCAGCGAGGCCACTTTTCAGGCCCTCGCCGACCCCACGCGTCGAGCCGTGCTCGACCTTCTCCGTCGCGGCTCGCAGCCTGCCGGACAAATTGCCAGCGCTTTTCCGGTATCGCGTCCTGCAATTTCCAAGCATCTGCGCCTGCTGCGACGAGCGCAGCTCGTCCGCGAGCACCGCGAAGGCCGCAACCGCGTCTACCAGCTCAACCCTGAACCGCTGCGCGCCGTCGACTCATGGATCGAGCAGTACCGCATCTTCTGGACGCAAAGCTTAAGCAACCTGAAAGCGTTCGTTGAAGCCGAGCACGCGCGGGAAACCGAAGCCGCCCAGCACAAAAGCATTTCGCCATCCTCCAAATCTGTTTCACAGAAAGGAAAACTGAAATGAACAAGCCGATTCGCCTCGTCATCCTCGCCGCGATCGCACTCGCGGCGGCCACCACCTTCGCGCAGACCGATGCGCAGAAGGCTTTCAGCGCCGTCAAGAACCTGCCCGGCACTTGGGATGGGCAAACGTCAGAGGGCGATATCGTGCAAGTGAACTTCAAAACCGTTAGTCGTGGCTCGGCCGTCGTCAGCGAGATCCTCGGCAAAGAAGACATGATCTCCCTCTTCCACCTCGACGGAAGGCGCTTGCTGTTGACACACTACTGCGCCATAGGAAATCAACCCCACATGCAAGCCAGCCTCTCGCCCGACGGCAAGACCATCACTTTCAACTATGTCGACGCGACGAACCTGGCAACTCCCGACGCAGGCCACATGCAGAGACTGGTGCTTACTGTGCTCGATGAGAACCATCACACTGAAGAATGGACGTTCGTAGATCATGGCAAAGAGCACAAAGCCATCTTCGACCTGCACCGTAAAGCGTAAGGCGTTTCCAGGGCAGGCTCGCCCGCCTTTTTGAACTTAATTGAAAGTGTGAGGAGAGCAGTCATGGCTTGCACGATCATCACTTCCGACCAAGACGCCATCGTCAGCGAGATCCAGATCGCAGCTCCGCCCGAGCGCGTCTTCCGGGCACTGTCGGACCCGGGAGAACTCAAGCGCTGGTTCCGTGGCCCGGAATGCCCGGCCAAATCCTGGAAGATGGACGCCCGCGTGGGTGGCCAATACTCCTACGCGACCGAAAAAGGATCGATCGCGGTCAACGGTATCAGCGAGTTCGAATGCCACGGCGAGATACTGGAATGCGATCCCCCGCGCCTGCTGGTCTACACCTGGATCGCGAACTGGCACGATGACGCGTCCAAACGCACCGTAGTCCGCTGGGAGTTGGAAAAGCAGGGAAGCGGTACGCACGTGAAAGTCACGCATAGCGGTCTCGCCAGTCTGCCCATCGCCCGCAAAGATTACAGCGGCGGTTGGCCGGAAGTGGTCGAGATGCTGAAGAAGTTTGTGGAAGCGTAGAACTGATCTTCAACGCAAGACGTGAGGCCCTCAGGGGCTAAAGCCCGCGTTCTTACTGACCGGTAGCGGCACGACTGAAAGTCGTGCCCTTCCCAAAACTACTTATGACACAGGCTCCATTGCAGAAAGCAAGAGCCCGCGTGAGATGTTGAAAAACTGAAGAGGCTTTAGCCTCTGTTGTCGATCTCAAAGCCAGGAGAACGTCATGGCCACCGCTACGATCACGCCCGACAAAAACACCGTGGTCGCCGAAATTTTCATCGCCGCGCCGCCGGCGCGGGTTTTCCAGGCGATCAGCGATCCCGCGCAACTTCCCAAGTGGTGGGGACAATCGGGCCTCTACCGCGTCACCAGGTCCACCATGGACGTGCGCCCGGGCGGCAAGTGGCGCAGCGACGGCGTTGGCGCCGACGGCCAATGCTTCTACGTGGAAGGCGAATATCTCGAAGTCGATCCGCCACGCCTGCTGGTCCACACTTGGATCAGCAATTACAGCGGTCAGCTGAAAACCGTCGTCCGCTGGGAACTCGAAGCGCAAACCGTGAACGCGCTGCATCCTAGCGGACCGAAGAAATCGGGCACCGGAACGCTGGTGCGCGTGACGCAGGAAGGTTTTGCCGGCGATCTCGCCAGCGCCACTGCCCACGGCGAAGGCTGGAAGCGCGTGCTCGGCTGGCTGGAAGCTTTTGTGATCGGCGGTGTCGCCACTCCCTAGCAAGAGCTAGAATCAAAACCAAAGTCAAAAACGGCGGACAGGAGTGTCCGCCCCACACTGCCCCACACTGTTCGTTCCCAGAATGGTTTGGCCAGACACGCTACGCATTATTCCCGGCAACGATGCGGGCGCCGTCTTCTATACAATGGACGGTTCACCCTACTTATAGTTTTGAGGAGCCATCATGGCAGGAAAGCGCATTGCCATTCTTACCGGAGGCGGTAACGTCCCGGGCTTGAATTCAGTGATTAAGTCGGTCGTCTATCGAGGATCGGAAATCGGGTACGAGGTGGTTGGGATCAGGCGGGGCTGGGAAGGATTGACGCACGTCGATCTAAAAGATCCGGCGAGCCGGGGACGGTATATCCAGCCGCTGAACCGTGAGAACACGCGCACCATCGATCGCACGGGCGGAACGTACCTGCACAGCTCGCGCACCAATCCTACGAAAATGAAAAAGCTGCCGCCGGTGCTGGAGGGGCAAGCGTTTGCGAGCAAGCAATCCACCAAGGGCGGGGTCAGCAGCACGGTGTACGACGTGACGCCGGCGGTGCTGAAGAACATCGAGGCGCTGGGACTGGATTGCGTGGTGGCAATTGGCGGAGATGACACGCTGAGCTACGCCGCGGAATTGGACCGGCACGGAGTGAAAGTGATTGCGGTGCCGAAGACGATGGACAACGACGTGCGCAACACCGAGTATTGCATCGGGTTTTCCACCGCCATCACCCGCGCCATGGACGCGATCGAACGCCAGCGGACTACGGTGGGCTCGCACGAGCGGATCGGCATCTTCCGTGTGTTCGGGCGCGACGCCGGCTACACCGCTCTCTACACGGCCTACGTGACCTCGGTGCGCTGCTGCATTCCGGAGTACAAAGTAAATCTGGAGCACCTGATCGAGATCCTGGTCACCGACAAACGCAACAATCCCAGCAACTACTCGCTGGTAATTCTTTCCGAGGGCGCCGAATGGGAAGGCTACTCGGTGAAGGAATACGGCCCGGCCGATGCCTTCGGTCACCGCAAGAAGATGAGCGTGGCCGAGGATCTGAGCGACGAGATCAAGAACGCCACGGGAAACGAAACTGTGGTCAGCGACCTGACTTACGATTTACGCTCGGGCAGCGCCGATTTCGTCGATCGGATGGTGGCCAGCACTTTCGCCGGAATGGCGATGGACTCGTTGCAGGAAGGGAAGACCGGCCTGATGACGGCGATCAACAGTGGTTGCTACGCAATGGTGCCGATCCCGGACCCCAAGCAAGGACCACGTAAGGTTGAGATTGCCACCATGTACAACACCGAGCGCTACCGGCCGACCTATGATCACAAGCTAGGCCTGCCAATCTTCTTGACGCGAGCCTAGTGGAAATCGGAAGCGGCGGATCGAGGGAATATCACATGTGCCGGGAGCGCCTGTATTTTTAACCGCGAACGGCACGAAGTTACACGAAGGAACTTCGCTGGCAGTGTTCTTCGTGCTCCCTCGTGTCCTTGGTGGTTAGCGCCTTTGAGACTGCGATCGTTATTGAGGACACTATGATTGAAGACTTATATGACCTGATCGGCGGGCGAAGCACGATCGAGGCGGCAACCGAACGGTTCTACGACAAAATATTGCAGGATGAGACCTTGCGCCATTTCTTTGAACAAGTGGACATGGCACACCTGCGGTCGCGGCAGGCTATGTTGATTTCCATGCTGTTGGGCGGACGAGTGTATACCGGGAAAAATATTCGTGATGCCCATGCCCGGTCAAGAGAACACGGTCTGAACGATACGCACTTCGACCTGTTCCTCGCGCACTTTCGTGCGGCCCTGGAAGAAGTGGGAGTCACGCCGGAGAACGCCCAGAAAGTCGTGCAGCGCCTGGAGAGCAAGCGTGGAACCGTATTGGACGCGTAAGGTTTCGGGTCATTATTACTTCCGAGAGCCCTGGGACATTCATTTTCGGCGCGCGGTCAAAACGTGCTAAGGCCTGGTAACAGCAGTTGTACAGCAGCGGACTCTGAAAGAGCGCCGGATTCAGTTCACCGCGTTCTAACTTACCTGAATCGTGGTAGGTGAGCCATTGACGTTGACGTTGTCACAGGAAAGTAAGAGGTGTGGCTTTGTGCCATGTTCTGAGCAACTCGTTGCATGGGTGTAGGTTCATACTAGTGGACTGTCGCAAAGTAACCATTACTAGTTGTTATGCTTCTAAGTTGGTATGGCGACAGACAGCGAAGTGTCCCTCACCAGCAACCAACGTTCGGAACTCAGCAGCATCGCTCAATCGCGTACCCTGCCGGCTGGCTACGTCTTTCGCGCCAAGCTCATCTTGATGCTGGCAGAAGGAGCTTCCTTCAACACCATTAAGCGCAGGCTGCAGACCAGTGCTCCCACGATCGTCCGCTGGAAGCAGCGCTTCCTCGAATCCGGGCTCGACGGGCTCGACACCTATCATCCCGGCCAGAAGGCCAGGGTTCTGACTCCCGCTTTGCGGGCCCGGATTCTGGCCGCCACCCGCAAGAAACCCAGCGACGGTGCCACGCATTGGAGTTGCCGCAAACTGGCGACCGCGCTGGGAGTCAGCAAGGACGCGGTGCATCGCGTCTGGAAAGAAGCGGGACTGAAACCCCATCGCCTGGAGCGTTACTTGGCCAGCGACGATCCGGAGTTCGAAAGCAAAGCGGCCGACATTATCGGCCTGTATCTGCGGCCGCCGCAGCATGCCGCCGTGTTCTGCGTCGACGAGAAAACCGCCATCCAAGCCCTGGATCGGCTCGATCCCGTTCTGCCGCTTTCGCCGGGGCGAGCCGAGCGTCATGGCTTCGAGTACTACCGGCACGGAACGCTTTCTCTGTATGCCGCGCTGGACACCAAAACCGGCCGCGTGCACGGAAGAACCACGGCCCGCCACACCAGCCGTGACTTCGTTGCCTTCCTCGGAGAAGTGGTAGCGTTGTGCTCGCCCCGGCAGCAGATTCATATCATCCTCGACAACCTCTCTGCCCACAAAACCCAACTCGTTCGAGACTTCCTGCAACAGCATCCGCGCGTGCAGCTTCACTTCACTCCTACGTATTCCTCTTGGCTTAACCAAGTCGAGATCTGGTTCGCCAAGATCGAACGCGAGGTCATCGCCCGCGGCATTTTCACCTCGGTCCCGGACCTGGCTCGCAAACTCCGTCGTTACATCAACGCCTACTCCGCCAACGCTCACCCGATCCAGTGGAAATACTCTGACCCCAGCCGCCGGCTGCGCACTAACGAATTCACTGCGACAGGCCACTAGGTAACAGGGGGCATGGCCTCGGCCTCCTGAAATGGGAGGCACTATGCAAGGATATTCAAGCTTCCACGTGTTGATCGCGGCGGTGCTACTCGTAGTGTCCATGCAGGCAGTAGCGCAGGCCGTCCCGGCCTCCGCCGAAGTTCCCGTGAGCCTGGTACTAACTCTCACCGGACGCCACGGCGCGGACCTCTCGGGAATCGATAGCGGGAATCTGATCGTAAATCGGGGCGGCGAGCGCCCAAAAATCGCCAAACTGCAGCCCCTACAAGGTACGCGTGCTGGTCTGGAACTTTTCATCATGATCGACGACGCCCCGGAAATCAGCAACGGCACGCAGGTCGAAGATATTTGCCACTTCATCCTGGCGCAGCCGCCAGCTACGAAGATCGGCGTCGCATACATGGACATCGAGGGCCCCGTGATCGCGCAGGACTTGACCGCGGACCATGCGCTCGCCGCGCAGGCCGTGAGGACTTCACTGGCAAGATTGGCCAACGGGGAAAGTCCGTACACGGCAATGCATTATGAAAGAGCGCCCCGCTTCAGAAGGTCGAAGCCGGATGAGACGCCGCCTCCGCTCCGCTGCGCTGTGCTGGGCTTCGCTCCGCTACGGCGGCGCTAGAGAGTAACTGCAGTGGTGTGCGCGGTGGAAAAGGACTACAGGAGAGTATAGGCAAGTCGGCGGGAGAATGGCACTTTACCTTGAGGGAAAGACAAGCGTCGACACGAATGAGCTTTCCCCCAAGGAGGCAACTCCAATGAGTCACGACGTCAAATATATCGGAATGGACGTGCACAAGGAAGCCATTGTGATCGCTGTGCTGAATAGCACTGGAAAGCTGGTCATGGAAACCATCGTCGAAACCAAAGCCAGCAGCATTCTGCAGTTTCTCCACGGTCTACGGGGCGAGCTGCACGTGACCTGGGAAGAAGGCACCTGGGCCGCCTGGCTGTATGATCTGCTGCAGCCGCAGGTGCAGCACATTGTGGTGTGCAATCCGCGCCGCAATGCCTTGTTAAAGGAGGGCAGCAAGAGCGACAAGGTGGATGCGCACAAGCTGGCCGACTTGTTACGCACCGGGATGCTGCGACCGGTCTACCACGGAGAACATGGACTACGGACGCTACGCGAGTTGGGGCGCAGTTATCAGACCATCAGCAAAGATTTGACGCGCGTGATGAATCGATTGAAGGCGCTGTATCGCGGTTGGGGCATTCCTTGTGCCGGCACCCAGGTCTATGCCGCGCGCTCTCGAGAGGAATGGTTGAGTAAGATTCCGCAAGCCGGGGTGCGCCGCCGCGCGGAGCTGCTCTATCAACAGCTGGACGGATTGCAGGCCTTACGGCGAGACCTCCGACCTGAGTTCTTGGCCGAGAGCCGGAAACATAAGGCCGCGAAACTGCTGCGCCAGATTCCCTGCATCGGTCCGATTCGAGCCGCCCGCTTGATCGGGCTGATGCAAACCCCGCACCGGTTCCGCAGCAAGCGGCAACTCTGGACCTATAGTGGGCTGGGCATTGAGACGCACGACAGTGCGCAATACCGCTTTGTAATCGGACAACTGCAACGCTCCAAGAAACCCCAGCAGATTCGTGGTCTGAATCGAAATCACAACCATGAGATGAAAGAGATCTTCAAGAGTGCGGCCACCAGGGCCAGCTGTGGCAGGGGGCCGTTCCACGATTTCTACGCGGGTTTGCTGGCCAAGGGGATGAAGCCGGAGATGGCTCGTCTGACGCTGGCGCGCAAGATCGCGGCCATTACGTTGACACTTTGGAAAAAGGAGGAACGTTTCGACGCCGAACAGCTGAAGACGCAAGCAGCTTGAGCATCGAATAGAACCCAGGTGTCTCCCAAGGTTTTCATGCCTCGGTGGTGGCCAATCGGTTCTTGCGATGCTCCGGTTCGAGGGAGAGTATCCATTCGCTCATTCAGGCACTCTGTGTGCTGTAGTCCAGCACCGAGTCTCCGGGTCAATCCTATGCCCCCTCGGATAACCGAAAAAAGCTGTAGGCCTCGAGCCTCACATAGGATCATGGTTGGCACTTAAGCCAACGTCTTGGCTTGCGTAGCTTCGGAACCGAACGGCGTCGTGCGCCACTGACTTCATGAAACCGTCGAGTTGGGACAAGCAACTGGGGTTGGCATCGCCGCGGAGAAGTGCGGCGAGCCAAAGCGACCAAACCAATAACCTCTCTAAGAATGAAGTGAGGAATGAGGTAGGGCTGGATGTAAGTCACCACGCCCGCATCTCCCAGAGGGGCGGGGAGAAGATTTTTCTCTTGACATCCTCTTTCATAGGATGAGCGAACTGATCGATCGATGGCCGCCTAGTGATAACCGTCGCGAGATTGTGATGATCTCGAACGGCGAAGATGCGACCTTGTCAGATATTAGTACCGGGCCAGGTGCTGGTACCGGAGCGGTAGATCCTTATGCGGACGACGCTATCAGTAAGGCTCAGCGTGCCGGCATTGTCGTTTTCACGATTGCCAGTTCCAATAGAGCCGGTCGCTTCAGTGAGGACGGGCCCGTAGGGATTCCCTCCGCTGACAACAGCCTTACGAACGTCGCACAAAGCCCCGGACTCGGCAGGTTCCATCTTGAGCAGATTGCCGAGGCGACCGGAGGCGAGTTTTATTACTACAGATCGGCTGCTCGGCTCTCGTTCGCTCCCTATTTGGCGGATGTCACCGATCGCCTCGCCAGCCAGTATCGACTGAGTTTTCTGGCCACGCCAGGGAAGACGCCTGGCTTGCAATCGGTCAAGGTGCGAAGCAAGTTGCCTCATATCAAGGTGGCGGCTGCCGAGAAGGTTTATATTCCGGCTGCGACGGCAGAAAGGCCGTAACCTGCGGTTCGACCTCGCACTTGGCTCATCTAGCAGAGCAGTCTCTTCTGACAACCCAGGCGGCGGTCATGCTCGCGTAACAATTGGTGAAGCATCGCCATTGCACTCATTTACTCCGGCCCTTGCTTCTTCCACGGGCAAAAGAACCGATAACGCTCATGGATATTATGAGCCGGTAATCGCGTTGAAAGCTGGGGCCGGGCCTTGTATGATTCCCCGCTGGAAACTTGCCGCCTCGCCATGGGCTTTCAAATCACCACACGCGAACTGAACCGAGTCACAGTAGTTGACGCTGTGGGGCGACTCACGTTGAGTGATGCCCGCACGCAACTGCGTGACCCGATCCACGTCCTATGCAGCACCGGCCACAAGAAATTCCTGCTCAATCTGGCGGGAGTGGATTACATCGACAGCGACGGCATGGGCGAACTGGTGCGATGCTATAGCGTCGTCCGGCAGCGGGGCGGCGAGATGCAACTTACCCAGCTTAGCCAGCGCGTGGCGAACCTGCTCGAACTCACGCGGCTGAACACGCTGTTCGACATCTACCGCGAGGAGCAGGTCGCGCTGCGAGCCTTTCAGGAACGGGCATAGAGTTGGCGTCGCGTGTGAAGCAGGCACTCTTGCCCGCTTCTTCAGTGGCTTAACCCAAGGTCCCTCCACTCCGCTTCGCTTTCCCTTCGGGAAGGCGAAGCTCCGGTCGGGACGACAAAGTTCAATTTGGTTGGGATGGCATCTCTTATACGCTTCGGATAACAGAGGCCTAAATCAAAAACCCCACCCTCTCGCAAAAACCGCGAGAAGGGTGGGGCACCCGCTGGTCCATCCATTTCGCCCGCGGTCTATCCGCTTCACACGCTCGGTCCGTCAGCTTCGCCCGCGTTATACTCTGTCTATATGTCTGGGGTTCCACACAAGACGTTTTACCTTGAGACCTTTGGCTGCCAGATGAACGTTCACGACTCCGAGAAAGTCGTGGGCACGCTCGTGCAGGAAGGGTATCGCCAAGTGGAGACGGTCGAGGCGGCTGACCTGATCCTGTACAACACGTGCTCGATCCGCGACAAGGCGGAGCAGAAGGTCTTTCATCGTCTGGCCGATTATAAAAAGCTGCAGGCGCAGGGAAAGAAATTCGGCGTGCTGGGCTGCGTGGCGCAGCAGGAAGGCGAAAAGATTTTCGAGCGTGCGCCGCATGTTTCGTTGGTGTGCGGGTCGGCGTCGTACCGGAAATTGCCGGAGATGCTGGCGCAGTTGGAAGTGGCATCCGGGGCGGTTGCGCGGGAGATCCCTCGCCCCGCGGCTGCGCCGCCCCCGGCTGAAGCCGAGAGTCTACCTGAAAACGCGGGTCTTCGGGATGACGCCTTTGTTATGGCTACGGCAGGGAAGTCTGCCGCCGGGAAACCCGAGACTGCGAGCCTGGTGCGCATTACTGGACTCGACGACCGGCAGACCGACAAGTGCTTTGAGACCGAATTCACCGCGCGCACCAATCCGCATCGCGGCTACATCACGATCATCGAGGGCTGCGACAAGTTTTGCGCCTATTGCGTGGTGCCGTTCACGCGTGGGAAAGAGCGCAGTCGCACTTCAGCCTCAGTTCTGGCGGAAGCGCGGCAGATGGCCGATCTGGGCTACAGCGAGATTCAACTGCTCGGGCAGAACGTGAATTCCTACCGCGATCCTGAAGGAAAGAAGACATTTGTAGAGTTGCTGGCTGCGGTCGGCGAAGTGCCGGGGATCAAGCGCGTGCGCTTTACTACGTCTCACCCGCGCGACTTTGGCGAGGATATCGTGCAGGCGATCGACGCCGTGCCCACACTCTGCGATCACGTGCATCTGCCCGTCCAGAGCGGCTCTACGCGGATGCTCAACGCGATGCAGCGGCTCTACACCCGCGAGCAATATCTGGAACGCATTGCCTGGATGAAAACCGCGAAGCGCGAAATCAGCATCACAACGGATGTGATCGTCGGATTCCCCGGAGAGACGGAAGCGGATTTCGCCGAAACCCTGAGCCTGCTCGACGAAGTGCGATACGACGCCGTGTTTTCGTTCAAGTATTCGCCGCGGCCGAATACGCCGTCGTTGAGCCTGGAAGATGCAATTCCGGAGGAAGAGAAGTCGCGCCGGCTCGAGTTTCTCATGGCCCGGCAGCGGGATATCCAGATCGCAAGGTACAAGAAATATGTTGGGACGCAATGTGAAGTAATGGTTGAAGGGCGCAATGAGGCCCGTGGACAGTGGATCGGACGCACCTCGCACAACAAGACACTCAATTTCACGGCTTCTGATGAGGCGGTTTTGAAAAGCGGGACTTACGTGCAAGTTCTGGTGACGCGCAGCTTTCCCAACAGCCTGGTCGGTGAACTGGTGCAGGTTTCATCCGATAGCAGGCTGGAAATGCAGCCGCGGGTGGTATAAGGAGAGGATTCGGAGGTTACGATGATGGAAGTCGAAATGACAATCCGCGGGCTAATGATGGATCCAGTGAGTAATATGCCGATTGTCATCCTGAAGGATGTGGGCGGCGAGTCCGTGCTGCCGATCTGGGTGGGAGTGTACGAGGCGAACGCGATCGCGCTGGAGATGGAGAAGGTGTCGACGCCGCGTCCCATGACGCACGATCTGATCAAAAACGTGCTGACGGGACTGGAGACCCAGGTGCACAAGGTTGTGGTGACGGAGCTGAAAGAAGACACATTCTATGCGGTGATCTGGCTCGAGCGCGGAGGCGAAGTGATCAGCGTCGATTCGCGGCCCTCGGACGCGCTGGCGCTGGCGCTGCGGGTGGATTGTCCGATCTTCGTGGACGACCTGGTGCTGAAGACGTCGAAGCTGGCGGCCAATAGCTCGGACCGCGTGACCAGCGACGAGCTGCGGAAGTATCTGGAAGGGTTGAACGACGAGGATCTAGGGAAGTACAAGATGTAGAAGCCCGCATCCCTTGCGGCGGCTTTATCGCTTTACATAATACCCGTTATCGGACATTGGATAACCGTGTCCACTATGACAACCCCACGGACGCTCGCTCTACTTGGTCGTCGTCGCACACTGGATCGTCGCGGTCTGGCACCTCTTCCTTACGGCACCGATTCTTCCGACCCCAAACAACCACGTTAGCTGGCCGGGCATATTCTTTATAACGGTCGGGCATTTGTGTATTGCAATTATGGTCTGGAGACTCCGCGATAGACTCGCCGGGGTGGTATTGTTGCTTTTCTTTTTGGCTGTCTTGGCCGCCGATCTTTACGAGCACTTCCTGCATGCAGCTCCAAACAATGTTTTTATGGTGGCGGCGGGTGTGCGGACTTTCTGGTTTGACGCAAGTGTCGTCGGCCTTCTCGAACTCGAGATTCTGGCACGCGCACTCGGAATTCTGTTGCTCAGCGGATGGCCGACCCCGAGGGCGGCAAACATAGCTGCTGAAAAATCTCGATAACACTCATCGACCCTCCTTATATCAGGATTCGCTTTCCCTTTGGGAAAGCGAAGCTCCGGTCGGGATGACAATGCTTAATGTCGGGATGACAATCTGCAACGACAGCAATCGTTATAGTTGGCGCGCGGGAATGTCTGCGGTGCTCAGAACCAATTTCGCGTGGAATAGGGTGCCCGCTACGCGGGTGGCGATGGCGATCAGATCGCGCTGCCCGGCGAAGACTTTCACCTGACGGGCGCGAGAAAGTTCGGGGAGATTGACGGGGCGTCCGGCGCGGATGCGGGCCGTGTTTTGCTCGTCGGCGGTGACGGATGGAAGTTGCGGCAGGAGCTTGCGGGGGTGGACGAAGAGCTCGTCCAGGGCGGCGGCCGCAACACAAGGTCCCTCCTCTCCGCTTGCCTTTCCCTGCGGCAACGGCAAGCTCCGGTCGGGATGACAATCTTTCGCACCCGTATCTCTAACATCACCATCGTGGAAATAGCAATCTTTCGCGTGCTGGTTGCTTTTTGCCTCGGCGAGTGCTTCCAGAGTGTGGGCGTCGGCTAGCGTGAATTCGGCTACGCTCGTGCGGCGGAGCGATTCGAGATGGGCTCCGCAGCCGAGAAGCTGGCCCAGGTCGTGGGCGACCGAGCGCATGTAGGTTCCGGAGGCGACGCGGGCGCGGAAACTGGCGCGGTCGGCCTCTACCGTCAGAATCTCGAATTCCTTGATCTCGACCTGCACGGGTTGCAGAACAATCTCTTTATGTTTGCGCGCCAGCTTATAGGCAGGCACGCCTTTAATCTTCTTGGCGGAGAAGGGAGGCGGGACCTGTTCGATCACCCCACGGAACTTGGCGGCGTGGGCTTCGAGCTCTTCCCTGCTGAGATTTACGGATTGGGGCTCGCTGGTGGGATCGCCTTCGGCGTCGTAGGTGTCAGTGGAGAATCCGAAGCGGATGACGCCCTCGTACGTTTTTTCCGACGCAACGTAGAACTGCGCCAAGCGCGTGAAGCTGCCGGTGACGAGGGGGAGAACTCCCGTGGCCATGGGATCGAGGGTGCCGAGGTGTCCGATGGAGCGCTGGCCCATGATGCGGCGCACGCGGTTGACCACGTCGTGCGAGGTGAGGCCGGCGGGCTTGTCGATGATGAGAATGCCATTCATGAGCGCTGGAGAAATTTCGGGATTGAGTAATTTATGATGTCGGTTGCCAGGATTCGGCGGGTCGAGGCTCGTGGCGTTCAACTCCTGCAATCATCCCAGTCAATAAGTTACCAAATCTTCGATGATTCCCCTCAAAGACGATCAACCGCGGTACAGCGCGCCCATCGTGAATGTATCTCTGATCACTCTAAACTTCCTTGTTTTCTTCTATGAGGTCACGCTGAACCGGGGGCAGATCAAAATCCTGTTTGACCAGTACGCGCTGGTGCCGGCGCATCTGTGGTCGGCGCATTCCACGTTCCCGCCGGTAGGATTCACATTCCTCAGCTCGATGTTCCTGCATGAAGGATGGGCGCACGTGCTGGGCAACATGCTGTTCCTTTTTATCTTTGGGGACAACGTCGAGGACTATCTGGGACATTTCAAGTATCTGGTGTTTTATCTCCTCTCGGGATTCTGCGCGGATGCGGCGCAGATTGCGATTTATCCGACGTCGAAGATTGGGATGGTCGGAGCCAGCGGGGCGATCGCGGGAGTGCTGGGAGCGTATTTCATTTTGTATCCGCGAGCGCGGGTGCTGACGTGGCTTCCGCCGATTTTCTTCTTTCATCTGCCGGCGTGGATCATGCTGGGATACTGGTTCGTGTTGCAATTTCTGATGGGGGCGCAGACCTTGTCGGTGGCGCATGCGCGCGACCTGGGCGGGGTTGCCGTGTGGGCGCATGTGGGTGGATTCGTGTCAGGAATGGTGATGGTGAAGATCTTTCCTGAACGCGCGAGACGCTATCCGTATGCCTATCGGTAGAGACAACTGAGGCGGCCGCGGGCACGCTCGCTTCGCTCGCGGGGCGGACGAATGCGTCCGCCCCTACATTAATCACGCAGTTATTTCTTGGGGCGAGACTCGGGTGGAACCAGGCCGGACAGGCGGTAGTAGACCACGAGCTGGCCATAGTGTTCGCCGGAGTGCTCGATATAGCCGTAGGCCAGATCTTCCATCCGATACTGCTGGTGGGCAAATGGGTCGACGACGAGCTCGGCCAATCCCTTATCACCTTTGGCCTTGATCACGGCGGCGCCGTCGGCGAAGGATTTCTTGACGAAGGCGACCAGATCGGCGCGAGACTTGATGGTGTCGCGTTTGGGATCGCCGGAGGGCGGCTTCTGTCCGGTCACCGCGTTGGTGAAGTAATAATTGGCACCGGCGGCGTGGAGGAGTTGTTCGACGAAGCTGCGCTGCGCGGGCGTGGGCTTGAAATCGTATTTGTCCTCAGGAAAATCTTCTGCCATGGCGGTGAGTTTGCGCCCGATATCGTTCCAGGAGTCGAGCAAGACTTTGGAAGGAGGATCGGCGGGCTTCACTGCTTTTTTGGCCGCGTCTTGTCCGAGGGCAGGAATTGCGAACGTGGCCGTGAGCAGGACTGCGGCTAGAAACGGCAATTTGGTCACTTAGATTTCCTCCACAGCTGAGTTGGCGGTGGCCATTGTAATTGGACTGAGGTGGGAAGAAAAGGAAAGCGGGGCGCGGGGAAATGTAGGGGCGGACGCAGCTTGCCCTGAGCACAGCCGAAGGGTCCGCCCCACGAGCAAAGCGAGCCCCCCGATCGGGATCTTGGTGGTGCGAAAGTCAAAATCCCCACCCTCTTTCGCACAAAACGCGAAAAAAGGATGGGGCACCCGGTGACATTCCAAAAAATCCTATTCGTTCAGTACTTCGTATTCTGTTTTGACCAAGCCGCTGGGGAAGGAGCGGGTGGCGATGTGGCGGAGACGGATGTCGCGCGGAAGAGCTGCGAAGAGCGGGATTCCCTGCCCGATGAGGACCGGGACGCGGGTGATGGTGAGGCGCTGAATTAGTCCGGCGCGGAGGAATTGTTGGATGGTGACGCCTCCATCGACGTAAACGTGTTTGGCTCCGCTGGCCGCGAGTTTCGAGACGATCTCGGCAGGTGAGCCGGACATTTGCTCGACACGACCTTCGCGGATAGTGGAGAAATCGAGCAGGCGACTGCTAAGAACAACGACGCGTTTGTCGCCGTAAGGCCATTCCGGAAAGGCTAGGGCGACTTCGAAGGTTCGGCGGCCGATGAGAACCGTATCGATGCTGGCGAAGAATTCACTGTAGCCGTGAGGTTCCCCGCCGCCCGGCGGAAGAAAGTCTAGTCGGTCATCAGGGCGGGCGATGAAGCCGTCGACGCTGGTGCCGATGAAAACGGATGCGCGCATGTGCGGGACCCCCGGTGGTCGCTCATGATTGCTGTTTTCTAGAGCGGAAGTCAAAGTCCCCACCCTCTTTCGCAAAGATCGCGAAAGAAGGATGGGGCACCGCTCAGGCCCACCGCAAGTCAAAAGCGGCGGACAGGGGTATCCGCCCCACATTTTTTAAACTCCGTTGGGACGCTGGCGGATCAGGGATAGGAATTCGGAGCGGGTTTCTTCTTTGTCGCGGAAGCAGCCCAGCATCGAACTGGTGACGGCGGCGGAGTGCTGCTTTTCCACGCCGCGCATCATCATGCAGAGGTGGCGCGCTTCGATAACCACGCCGACGCCTTGCGGTTCGATGACTTTCTGGATGGTCTCGGCGATCTGCGTGGTGAGGCGTTCCTGAATCTGCAGGCGGCGCGAAAAAAGTTCGATGAGGCGCGGAATTTTGCTGAGCCCGATCACGCGGCCGTTGGGAATGTAGGCGACGTGCACCTTGCCGAAAAATGGCAGCATGTGGTGCTCGCAGAGACTGAACATCTCGATGTCTTTGACGATGACCATTTCGTCGTAGCTGACCGAGAACAGGGCGCCCTTGAGAAGACTTTCGGGATCTTCGCCGTATCCCTTGGTAAGGAACTGCATGGCCTTGCGAACGCGCTCCGGGGTGGAGGCGAGGCCTTCGCGGGTGGGATCTTCGCCGAGACGGACGAGCGTTTCGCGGACGAGATCTTCGTAAGTCGCGCTGGTGAGGGTGGGACGATCTGCTTTCGTTTCGATCGAGGCTGGCTTCATAGAATTTAATAGTTTTGTAGTTTTGTAATTTCGTAATTTCAATCCTACGCTCTAGCGCAACGGAGCGTTTTCCGTGCCGGCGTATTCGAAGGAGTTCATCATGGTTTCTTCGATGCGTACCCTTTCCAGATGCGCGTGATGGAATCCCCGGTGCATTATTTCGAAGATCTCGATGCAGAGATTTTCCGTTGTAGGCACGATTTGGGCGAATTCTTGCAACGCATTCAAATTCTCTAAGTGATAGCGGGCGAGCACTTCCCTTTCGACGAAGCCGTCGAGATCGACCAGGTTGCAGACCATGCCGGTGGCGGGATCGACGGCGCCGCTGACCGTGATTTCGAGGGTGTAGTTATGGCCGTGTCCGTACGGGTTGTTGCACTTGCCGTAGGTTTGGACATTTTCTTCTTCCGACATCTCGGCGCTGTGCAGGCGGTGCGAGGCGGAGAAGAGATAACGGCGGGTGAGATGGGCTCTCATGGGAGGCGGCCCGACTCCTGCGTGGATATGGGGCGCAGGAGATCCCTCGCTCCGCCTGAAAAGCGACTCCGGTCAGGATGACGCCAACATTCGTTGCAGCGAAGCATCATTCTTCTCCGTAGAAATCGACGAAGAGGTCGGGGGTTTCGTAGACGCGGACGCGGTGCAGGCGGGCCTGGTGGAGTTTGGGTTCGAGCCGCTGCCAGACGGCGATGGCGATGTTTTCCGTGGTCGGAATTTGCTTCAGGAATTCGGGGACCTCTTTGTTCAGAAAGCGGTGGTCCATGGCGTCGAGGACTTCGCGCTGCATGACGTTTTTGAGTTGCTTGAGATCGACCACGAAGCCCGAGCGCGGATCCACTTCGCCCTTCACCGTGACTTCCAGCGTGTAGTTGTGTCCGTGGCCGTTGGGGTTGTTGCATTTGCCGAAGAGGCGCAGGTTCTCGTCGGGCGAGAGGGCGGGATTGTGATAGTAGTGCGAGGCGGAAAATTCGGCTTTGCGCGTGAGATAAACCATATCTTTTCGTTACTGCTCAACTGCGAACAGCCGATGGCGGTTGTCCCCACATGAATCTTTTGCGGATCGACTCATTTCTATAGACGATGCCAGGGGTCATTGCGGCTCCAACTCGATCGGAGGCTCGAGCGAATAGGGAGCGATGACCTGCCACTTGGGCGAGTTCGGCCTTTCGAGCTCCGGACAAAAATCGTGACCCGGCACGAAGACGATCACCTTATAAACATAACGCTTCTGGTGCTGGGGATCGTAGGCAAAGACAAAGGCGATCCCACGTTTCTTATCGCCCCAGAAAATAAGAGGACGATCTCCAAGCGACGGTACGGGAGGAGTGAGCAGCACCCAGGCGCGAAGATCCTTGTAGGCTTCAGCGACTTTCGAGGGCGAATCGAAAGTGGTGATGCCTTCGGCAGTGTGAAAGCGAGTGGTGGAGGACTCGATCTGAAAAACCTTGCCCTTCTTCATGCGGATGAAGAGGTCGCCGCGGCCGATGGGGTTGTTGGTGTCGACCCAATCGATCGTGCTGCCGCAGGCGTCGTCCCACTCCTGATCTTCGGCCTTCTTGGGAAATAGTTCGAGAGCGCGAGCGCGGGTGTCGCCGATTTTCAGTGAGCCGACGGCGACGCCGGGATCAATCACGGTGTTGAGAAAGGTCGCCGAATCGCTAGAGGATTGGCCAGCGACGCTGGGGTGGGCGCTGAGAACAGCCCAGAATGCGGTGATCAGAATTGGCAGAAAGAGTGTGAGAGCCCTCTTCATGCAAGTTTTCCGGGAGTAAGAGAAGTGCGCTTGATGGTGTTGGACACGGGCGGTTCAGTCTTTCCTTCGTGAGAGAGTTCTTCGTAACTGCGTCCCTTCCAAGATACATGGCCTCGGGCGTGGGCGCGCTTCGAGCGAAGCAGGAGGTAGGCGAACATGGGCATGCCGAAGATGGCGCCGAGAGCATTTCTATCCCATCTGAACTTCGAGCGCCGCAGTCGCATGGCGAGGAGGACGAAGACCGCAGCATCGGCACCGTTCCACCAGTGCTTTCCGATATTCGCAATCCATATGACGACCCACAAACTTGCCCAGAGCGTCAGAGTTTTCACAGCCAGCCGTCCTGGGTTGGGAAACAGCAAGGCCAGGTTTTTCGTCCAGCCTTCGCGAAGTTGCCGGAAGTTGCGATACATGCGGGTGCGGACGGCGTCGGCGGCGTAGCGAAAGCGAATCTTTCTTCCCGACGCTTTGACGGCGCGGGTGAGCGCGACATCTTCGAGGATGCAGGTGGCAACGGGGGCGTGCCCGCCGACGGCGTCATAGGCTTGGCGGGTGATCAGGATGTATTGACCGTTGGCCGCGGCTTCGGGGGAGCTTGGATCACTCACTTTCGACGGAGGATATTGGCGCGCAAGTTCGGCGAAAACTACGGGCAGGACGGCCATCTCCCAGAAAGTGACGGCGATCTGCTCGGGTGAGTACGAGAGCAGGTCAGCATGATGCTCTTCCGCTTCGGCGAGCGCACGGGCCAGCGAGCCGGGCAGGTGAATGGTATCGGCGTCGGTGAATAGAAGCCAAGGGCCGCGGGCGGCGCGGGCTCCGGCGGTGACGGCGTTATTTTTCCCGATCCATCCCGCGGGGAGCGGTCCAGCGTCGATTACGCGAACGTTTGGAAACGATGCGGCGATTTCGGCAGTGCGGTCGGTGGAGTGATCGTTGACGACGATGATTTCGAACGGGACGCCGGTTTGCGAGACGAGCGATTCCAGGCAGGAACCGAGGCTGGCTTCTTCGTTGCGCGCGGGGACGATCACGGAGATTTGCGGCGTTGTCGGCGATGTTTCCGTTGCGGGCATCATTCGTTGACCATTCGTCTGCGGCTCTGGCAGCGTGGGCGCTCGCTTCTGCACTTCAACTTGCCGGACTCGAGACGCTCGCTTCGCTCGCGGGGCGAACCCTTCGGCTGCGCTCAGGGCAGGCTGCGTCCGCCCCTACACGCGCGAATCCATTATTATAGCTGGGTGCGACGCCTCGCTTATTTCGCCTCTCCTGTTGCTCTCTTGCTTCTCATCGGCCTGTCGGGCTGCTACAGTGGGTCGCGGCCGCCGCGGATCGGGTCGAATGCTCCTGACTTCACGGTGCAGGATTCCGACCGCACGGTGTCGCTGGATAATTTCCGCGGGCAGGTGGTGGTGCTGAATTTTTGGGCGACATGGTGTCCGCCATGCGTGGAAGAGATGCCCTCGCTGGTCGAGATGCAGCGGCGGATGAAGGCCAAGGGCGTGACGGTTGTGGCCGTGAGCGTCGACGTGGATCAGAATGCGTACCATCAATTTCTGAAAGATCACAACGTCAATCTGCTGACCGTGCGCGATCCCAATGAGAAGACCAGTAATCTCTACGGCACGTTCAAATTTCCCGAGACCTACGTGATCGATCGCAAGGGTATAATGCGGCGAAAATTTATTGGGGCGGTGGAGTGGACGGCCCCGGAGATTACTGATTTTCTGGGGAAACTCTAAGTTCACCACGGAGTCACCGAGTCACCGAGAGAAAATGCGCTCAACGCCTTTCATCGTGCTGGTTGCGTTCCTGGCCGGCACCAGCCTTGGAGATACCGGTATGAATCCGAAAGTCGTCGAGCGCGGCGGGTTTACGGTGGTCGGGATTGCGGCGCGGACCAGCAATGCTCGCGAAATGACCGCCGACGGCATCATTGGCAAGCAGTGGGGACGGCTGATGCAGGAAGGATTACTGGCAAAGATTCCCAACAAGGCGGATCGAAACATCGTGGCCGTCTACACCGATTACGCCAGCGATCACAACGGAGAGTACACATACGTGCTGGGCGCGCGGGTGAAGTCCGATGGGAACGTGCCGGCGGGAATGGTGGCGAAGAAAACTCCGGCGGGAAGGTTCGCCGTATTCACCTCGGAGAAGGGGCCGACCGCGAAAGTTGTGCCGGAGACTTGGATGAAGATCAATTCCCTGCCCCAGCCCGCAGTCGGCGGCGACCGCGTGTACCGCGCCGATTACGAAATTTACGACGAGCGAGCGGCAGATCCGGCGAACTCTCAGGTGGATGTGTACGTGGGGATCAAGTAGCGGCCCGCGCTCGAAATAAAGACGCCGACCTTGGGCACATACATCCCTACCGTCAGGCGGCTATACGGGAAGGGACCTTGTGAATGGTCGAACTGACAACATCAAGGGTCCTCACGTGAGGAGTACCGTCCAAGAGTTGTTCCAGAATCTTCAGCACCTCTAAATAACCTGTCATGGTGTAAGTCTTCGCATTCTCTTCCTGCTCCCAGAAGCTAATGGCTACAATTTCTCTTCCACCGGGAACGGCCAAGGTGATGGCATCCTGAAAACCTTTTTGCTGGCGCAGCAGGGGAACGATTTCGTCATCCATCAGCTTGACGAATTCAGCGATTGCGTGCGGCTTCAAATAGAGGGAAACATTGCGGACAAACATCGCAACCTCCTTGCGATGGGCGACGAACAAGAAAAATTCGGACAGGATGGTAGATGACTAAACCTACCTCTGATATTCCAGAGCTGTCAATTGGTGAGAAACAACGGTCTTGACTGGGAACGCGTGAACCTCCGCGGCACGATGTGGAATGCCGTTCAACGGAGCGAACGCGGCGGCGCTCCTATGTCTACGAACGTCATTCTATGGGTGCTTAAGGAATCGCAAATAGAAGGCTGCAAACACCAGAACGATTCCGATGTTCACCATCAGTCGTTCCCAGAAATGGTTCTTGAAGATCAGGACATCTACAGTGACGATGACGGCTATCATCGCCACGGCAATCATTGCTCTTGCCATTGCGATTTCCACCGAATTTTGCGATTTGAGTTTCAGATCGCCAGCCAGGATTCGCCATGTGCCCATTTTGGTTGCGGCTGGCAGCACCTCGCGCTCTTATCAATTATACCTGGGAAAAATCGGCTTTCTTGCGCCACGCCGCTACAGCTTTACGTTCCTAAGGCGCAGCGCGTTGGTGATCACTGAGACCGAGCTGAAGCTCATGGCGGCGGCGGCGAAGATGGGGCTGAGCAGCACTCCAAACAAGGGGTAGAGAACGCCCGCGGCGATAGGGACTCCGATAGCGTTGTAGATGAAGGCGAAGAAAAGATTCTGGCGGATGTTGCGCATGGTGGCCTGGCTGAGCTTGCGGGCGCGCAGGATTCCGGTGAGGTCTCCTTTGACCAGAGTGATGCCGCCGCTTTCCATGGCGACGTCGGTTCCGGTGCCCATAGCGATGCCGACGTCGGCCTGCGCGAGCGCCGGGGCGTCGTTGATGCCGTCACCGGCCATGGCGACGACTCTTCCCTGCTGTTGCAGTTTGCGGACGACTTCGGATTTGCGCTCGGGGAGAACCTCGGCCTCGAATTCGGTGATGCCGAGCGCCTGCGCGATTTCAGCCGCCGTATCGCGGCGGTCTCCAGTGAGCATAACAACGCCGACATTGTTCTTCTTTAGTTCGTCGACGGCGCTTCTGGCTGCGGGCCTGATCGGATCGGAGACGGTGAGCGTTCCCGCGAGCTTGCCATCGATGGCAACCAGAAGCGTGCTGCCTCCTTTCACCTTCAGGGTTCCATAAGCCGAGCCACTGGTCATCGCGCCAATTTCAAACATGAGAGCGGCGTTGCCGATGGCCACTGGATGTCCTTCGACGATGCCGCGCACGCCTTTGCCCGGAGTCGAAGAAAAGTCCTTGGGCTCGGAGAGCGCGAGGTTTTTTTCGATTGCACCAGCGACGACGGCCGCAGCCAGCGGATGCTCGCTGGCGCGTTCGAGACTGGCGGCGATGCGCACGAGGTCGTTCATACCGTCCTGCCGAGTGGCGGACATGCTGACCAGCTTCGGCTTCCCTTCCGTCAGCGTGCCGGTTTTGTCGACGACCAGCGTGTCGACTTTTTCCATGGTTTCAAGCGCTTCGGCATTTTTGATGAGCACGCCGGCGTGGGCTCCGCGTCCGGTGCCGACCATGATCGCCATGGGCGTGGCCAGGCCGAGGGCGCAGGGACAGGCGATGATGAGCACCGCGACAGCATTGACCAGCGCGTGCGCGAGATGTGGCTGCGGGCCGAACAGAAACCATGCGACGAAGGTGATCGCCGAGACCGCAACCACGGTGGGAACGAACCAGGCGGCGACGCGATCGGCGAGGCGCTGGATGGGGGCGCGGCTACGCTGGGCCTGTCCGACGAGTTGGACGATGCGGGCCAGCAGTGTTTCGGAGCCGACGCGCTCGGCGCGCATGATGAATGATCCGGTCGCGTTGATGGTCGCGCCGATGACTTTGCTGCCGGCAGATTTCTCGACCGGGATCGACTCTCCGGTGATCATGGATTCATCGACCGAGCTGCGGCCTTCGAGCACGATGCCGTCGACGGGAACTTTTTCTCCGGGACGCACGCGCAGTTTGTCGCCCACCTTCACGTGTTCGAGAGGAATGTCTTTTTCCGTAACCTCGCCACCGGGCCCCGCGGTGAGCAGCCGCGCGGTTTTCGGGGTCAAGTCGAGTAACGCACGAATGGCGGCGCTGGTGCGGCTGCGGGCGCGGAGTTCCATCACCTGTCCGAGCAGGACCAGGGCGGTGATAGCGGCTGCGGCCTCGAAATATACGTCGGGATATCCCCCCATGCGGCGCAAAGACTCGGGAAAAATCTGCGGAGCGATGGTCGCGACCACGCTATAAACATAGGCGACGCCGGTGCCGAGGCCGATCAGTGTGAACATGTTGGGGCTGCGGTTAACCAGCGACGTCCAGAAGCGCTGGAAGAATGGCAGGCCGCACCAGAGCACGACGGGCGTGGCTAGGATGAGTTCGAACCAGGGGAGACGCGCGCCTGCAAGGATCTGCATGAACTCGTGCGGCCAGAACATGCTGCCCATCGCGACGGCCAGTAGCGGCGCAGTCAGCACGACGCTAATCCAGAAGCGGCGCGTCATGTCGCGGAGTTCGGGATTTTCTTCTTGTGCGGCGGTGACCGTGCGCGGTTCGAGGGCCATGCCACAGATGGGGCACGATCCGGGCTCGGAGCGCACGATTTCCGGATGCATGGGGCAGCTGTACTCGGTGCGGGTCGCGGCGATGGGGGTTTCGGGTTCGAGCGCCATGCCGCACGAAGGACAGGCGCCGGGCTTGGACTCGCGCACTTCTGGGCACATCGGGCAGACGTAAGCCACTCCGGGCTGGATCGCTGGCTTTGGCGCCGGCTGGATACTCACGGCGTGAGCATGTACCGGAGGTTTTGCGGCGGGCATGCCCAAGGTCACCAGGCCGGAGGAAGCCGGCTTGTTGAGATAGGCCGCCGGATCGCTTTCGAAGTTTTTCAGGCAGCCAGCGCAACAGAAGTAATAATTTTTTCCGGCATGTTTGTGGACATGCTTGGCGGTGTCAGGATTGACGTTCATCCCACAGACGGGGTCGCGGGCCGGATTGGAAGCTGGAGTCGTGGTCATTTGGTCTTCGAAGAACGGGCCTGTGTCGTGCCTTTCCTTTCGCCTTTTATGTCGCCGCTTCGACGGCTGGACAGCCCCTTCGACTTCGCTCAGGGCAGGCTCTGGCGGCTTCCCTACAACGATCGAGACCGGCGACTGTTTAGTCTACGCCGCTGGGTCCCTCCCGCTTTTTGGAAGGAAGAGCTTCCACCACGAAGGGCACGGAGGTACACGAAGGAAAATCAGCATCAGTCTTCCTTCGTGCACCTTCGTGTCCTTAGTGGTCTACGCTTTTCACAGCAGCGGAACTCGTCCCGCCGACGATGAAGCCTGTCTCTTGGATTGCGGATGCTCTATATTAGTTTCACCCGGAATTCTGCCGGGGACTCAAATTCATCTTAGCGAAGGGTTTGGATTCATGACCTACCTGGACGTGGTTTTCAGCTACGGCTCTCAGCCGGGCGAAAAGGAAATGCGCGCCATCGACAGCATGCGCGAGGTGTACGGCATCCGGCGAGTGCGGTTCAACGAGAAAGATCGAACTGTGCGGGTGGAGTTTGACGCGTCGCGCATGAAACAGGATGCGGTGGCGAAGCTGTTGCGGCAGGCCGGCATCGAGGTGCAGGAACCGGTAATTCTGGCTTAGGCTACGGGCTGAACCCCGGCCAGGCTTCTCACTTGGCTGGACTAAAAATTGCGTCGTCGAACCGGACTCGGAGGGATGGTGGCTGCTCCCGGAATTACCCCAGAGACTTCCGCCGGGAACTTTCCCTTCAAAAATAAGAATGCCCGCTCAAGCGGGGAACTTGACCGGGCATGCTTGGGGGATGCGGGCTAAATGTTTCTTTCGATCACATCAGTACTACAAAAAATATGGGGAGGTGCTGACGAGGCGGAGGGGATAAGCAAGGGGTGCTCACAGAAAACCTCTGGCCGAAGTTATTCTCTGAAGCACCCCGTTGCGCGCCACTTCGTCTGGCTTGGTATAGAGCAAGCCAAAGGCCGTCTGCAACTCCTTGAAAATACGGAGTGAAGGATTTTCCAGCCTTGTAGGAATTGCAAGGCACGGGGAAAGATTTACTTCGCCGAGGAGTGCGTCGCTGGATCAGGGGATCGTTCCCTTTGTCGGAATGCCTACCGCTTTCTATTCTCAGGAAGCTGCGCTTCAGCCTTATGAGAGCAACATGGAAGAAGCGGAAGAATTGCCTCCGCGAGCGGACATTCCATTTTTCAGGAAAACGTTTCTTCGCTATAATCGGAGCTTCAGTTCATCCTTCCCAGCAGGTCTGCGCCCTTAGCTCAGCTGGATAGAGCGTCTGGCTACGAACCAGAAGGTCGGGAGTTCGAATCTCTCAGGGCGCACCATCTATTTTGTCCCCTCACTCCGCTGCAAAAAGTTTTCAGCCTCCCGTAACTTTTTAATCTGGTATAGCATCCACAGAACAGCACAAGGTTCACTATGACGACGACCGCAACCTCTCCGCGAAGTGACTTAACCACAGCGACCCACCGTTCGCCAGCAGCCGACGGTCTGGCCATTGTGCGCCTGACCATCGGCGCGATGTTGGTGTCGGTCTTTTTCGAGAATCTGCGGAAAGGCCTCTACACCCCGGCGGGTTATGCGGGCCTGATCGGTTACTACGTCAAGAACAGCCATTCGCCGGCCATATGGAAATCGGTCATGGCGTTGGCTGCGAGCCATGCCGCGATGGCCGCTCCTATGCAGGCGATCACCGAGATTGGTCTCGGCATCCTGCTCATCATCGGTCTGCTGACCCGGCCCGCCGCCTTTGTGGCTTTTCTGTATCTCGGCAGCCTTTGGGTCTCGGAGTGGGGCACGGCGTGGATCTGGGAACTGCTGGTTCCGGTGATGGCATCGCTCGGGCTCTCGATCGGCAGCGCAGGCCGCAGATGGGGCGTTGACGCGTGGCTCGCCCAACGCTGGCCATCTTCTCCGTGGTGGTTGATTTGAGCTAAGGGAATTTTCATTTAGGTTACGCTTTGAAAGGGGCCGCCTTCAGACGTACCCGCTTTTGAAGGCGGCTTTAGCCGCCGAGAACTTGATCAGAGTTCCCATAACTTCCCGTGCGAGTGTCCGTCATCATCCCTACCCATAACGAAGCGCAGGCGATTGAGCGCGTCCTGGCGGATCTTCCGTCCGATCTCGTAACGGAGGTCATTGTTGTCGACAGCAACTCGACGGACGGGACGCGCGCGATCGCCGCACGCATGGGAGCCCGCGTCATTCAGGAACCGCGCCGCGGCTATGGACGAGCGTGCCTCACCGGCATGGCCGCGGCAAATTCTCCCGACGTGGTTGTGTTCCTGGATGGCGACTACAGCGATCGTCCCTCGGAACTGCCGATTCTTTTAGCGCCAATTATCGAGCAGCGCGCGGACATCACACTCGGTTCGCGCCTGCACGGCCAGAACTCTGCCGGGGCGTTGCCCTGGCATCAGGCGTTTGGGAATCGTCTCGCCGCCAGCCTGATTAAGGTGCTCTATGGTTTAAAAATTAGCGATCTCGGCCCGTTTCGCGCTGGCCGCGCCGACGTACTGCGCGCGCTCGCGCTCGAAGAGACCACCTACGGCTGGGCGGTGGAGATGATCCTGAAAGGCGCGCTGGCCGGATACTGCGTGGTCGAAGTTCCGGTGAGCTACTACCCGCGTATCGGAAAATCAAAGATCAGCGGCACGCTGAAGGGCACGCTCGGCGCGGGATGGTTCATTCTCAGCTTGATCGTGCGGTATTATTTCCGAAGGCGCGGTCTGTATGAATCGTGAGCGGTTGCGCTGGACAACTTTACCCTTTATGAAACGTGCGAGCGAAAACTAGCAATCGACTGCGGAACATCACCTTCATGCTCTATCTGAAGTTGCCGAATAGGCGCAGCCACTTTGTTGTTCATCTCATGTCCGTATGTATGAATGAGGAAGTTCTCAACCTCATCCACACGGCTAAGGGCCTCCTCGTCAAGTTGGCCAATGTAAAGGCGACCGCCATGTCGTAGACAGCCCTCGATCCAATGTCGGTAGCCCGCGTTGTAGCGACCACTAGCTTCCAGTCCATCCCGCCTTCGCTTGTGGCCGCCGAAAAAACTCTTATGAGCCTTGCCCCAGTAGAACGGCTTTCCATCCCACTCATGCAGATAGATGATCCGCGAATAATCCCGCGCTTGTTCGTAACTTCGACAACGAATCCAATTGACCTTCATTTCCTTGACCCGAGCCGGAGCGGACAGTCCTCAGCCTCGCACTGATGCACTCGCCTTGCCGATTTTCTCGCCCGAGCCCTCTTCTTGAGTCTCTCTCTTGCGGCCTCACGCTCATAGTTCGTAAATAAATCGCTCCAACGCGGTTGGATAACCAAGTGCTCCACGGTAAGATCGAGCCGGCCCAGTCGCCTCAGCCCGCGCAGACCGGACTGCACATGATGAGCAGCCAAGAGAGACTTCGCTGCTTTACGAGCACCCGACTCGGCGATCATTTTAAGAAAGACTTTTTCATCGTAGCGACACTCTTTCAAAACGGCCAAATAAACCGTTTCGACCGCAGCAATCTGAAAGTCCCGTTCAAGATCGCCCGTCTTCATCGAAGCCGCCTCCGCTTGTACTCAATTAGTTTTCAGTATCTTTTTCTCGACCATTAGTTTGTGCTCTTTGCCTTCGTCATCCAGCAGATAACAATCCCCCTTTTCAATGGCGAACTTCACAGGAGCGTTGATCGTTAGATTGAGGGGCTTGTCATGCTTCTTAACCATTCGCCTGCTGACGACCCACAGGTATTTCCCGTCGTCGATTGTGTAGAGCGTTACATCATTCCGCAGCGTCGCAATCATGGGTCCACTTCCTATCGTTGACGGGATTCCAACCGTTCTCGTTCCTCGTTCCGTTTCAGAGCCCACCAATGTTCCCGTTGTCCATGCGCGATCTTTTGCTAGAGAAGCCACTGAGCAGACGACAAGGAGAAGCAGACCACATCGCAGACGCCTCATGTCTTCTCCTTACGTCCCGCTGCTCGGGATGGCCTAACTATTCCGAGTCTACAACCACAGCAGCCGTGGTGTAAGTCCGGATTCGGGAACGGACGGGTGGCCCACTCAAGCCCGGTTTTGGCTTGAGTGGGGCGGTTCGACGGCTGGAAAGAGCCTTCCTATCGCGTTTTCGCGCCGTCCATTCTGACTCGATTTCAACCCGTTCGATGCGAACATTAAACACAAGGTCCCTCCACTCCGCGGATCATCGCTTTCGCGATGATCTGCTCCGGTCGGGATGACAGAGTTGGGGGGCTGAACATTCCCACTCAACATCCGCCGACTCAACATCCCCACTCAAGCCAAAACCGGGCTTGAATGGGGCACCCGCCCGTCCCGTCCACTCGTCGTATATTATTGCCCCAACAATCTATGAATTCTTCCGGCGAGAACGTGGTGCGTTCGTTAGGTAGTGACCGTGTGTTGGTAATCATGGCGAAAGCGCCCAAGCCCGGTGCGGTCAAGACCCGCCTGGCGCCCAGCCTTTCTCCCGATGCTGTCATTGATTTCTATCGCTGCCTTCTGGACGACACGCTGGCGCTGGCGCGGTCGTTGGACGACGTGGAAGTTGCCATCATGTGTCCGGAGTCGGACGTAAACGAGATGGCGCGGCTGTCACGCAGTGAAGCGTCCGGCAATGAAACGAGCGTGGTTGCGCAGAAAGGTGAAGGTCTGGCCGCAGGCCTCACTTCGGTGTTTGCGCACTTCGCGCTCGATCATCAAAGCGAGGATCGTCAAACAGAAGACCGTCAAAGAGAAAATCATCCACGCGACGCCCATCGACGACGCGTGATTGCCTTCAACAGCGACAGCCCGCACCTGCCGCGTTCTGTTCTCGAAGGCGCGTTCGAAACGCTGGTTGCGCATGACTTGGTCGTGGGACCAACGCACGATGGAGGCTACTATCTCGTCGGGGCAAAGGCTTCTCATCCTACGCTTTTCGCGCATGACGGAATGGGCACCAGCAGCGCGCTGGAGAGGCTCCTGTCGCGCGCGCGAGCTCTTGAGCTTGCCGTGGGTTTCGCAGAGCCTTTTTACGATATTGATGTGGCTGACGATCTGACTCGGCTGGCAGAGGAGTTGCGGCTGGCTCCGGCAAGGGCTCCACGCACGGCGGCGTGGCTTAAAGAGTGGGAGAGATTATGTGGAGCGGGCACTCCTGCCCGCTTTGCTAGCGGTGGCAAGAGCTAGCGGGCAGGAGTGCCCGCTCCACATAGAGACTGCTCCATACAGAAAACTGCTCCACATGGAAACTGGAGAACTGTGATAGTGAAGATCCCTCCCGCGTGGAGAGTGTACATACTCGGCGGCACGTTGCTTATGGCGCTGACGATCTGCTCCCGCAATTTCGGCGACCGGGGTGGACCGGGCTTCATGGCCTCTTTGACGGTCGCTGGAATCGCGTACCTGTTGGCGATACGCGAGTTTTTTCGCGGGCGGGGCGCCCGCGCCACACCAGAATTTTCCTGGCGCGTTGTCGCCATTGGGCTCGTCCTGGCTGCGGTGTGGCACGTTGAGTTTCTTCGGCTGCCCGTGGGCGCCGATGACGACATTCATCGCTATGTCTGGGATGGCCGCCTGCAGCGGCTCGGCTGCAACCCTTATCTTGTCATTCCCAGCGATCCTGCGGTGAAGGGGCTGCATACCGCGGAAACCCGCGGCTTGAACAACCCGGATCTACCGAGCCCATATCCAGCGGGAGCGCAGCTTTTTTTTCGCGCGGTGACGGCGATTCGGGAGTCAACCTTCGCATTCAAAGTAGCATTTGTAGTTTGCGAGTTCGCCATTGTTTTCGTCTTGCTCGATCTCTTGCGTCTAACCCGGCGGCCAGCGCACCTGGTCCTTACGTTCGCATGGAATCCGTTGTTGGCCATTGAGGTGGCGGGCAGCGGTCACATTGATATTGTCGGCGCGCTATTTCTGGTGGTGTCGGCCGCTGCGCTGGTGCGCCGATGGCGGACGGCTGCGGCCGTCGCGCTCGGGCTGGCTATAGCAGTGAAACTCCTGCCAATCGTACTCTTGCCCATCTATTGGAAGCGGGTACGCATTCGCGATGCGGTGCTGGCCGCAGCCGCGGTCGCGCTCCTGTACGTGCCCTTTCTGAATCACGGCCGCATTCCGATCGGATCGCTGGGGACTTATGTGCAGACGTTCCGCTTCAATGGCCCGGTGTTTGCCGCGCTCAATCGAGTGGCGCCTCCGCAGTGGCTGGCTGGGCTGGCAGTGCTCGCCGGATTGGTGACTGCAACCTGGCTCAGAAGAAGCGCAACGCCGGAGTGGTCCCCGGACCAGTTTGCCTGGCCCATGGCCGCCTCCCTTTTGTTCGCACCCGCCGTATTCCCGTGGTACCTGCTCGGGCTGCTTCCATTTCTGACGTCGGCATCGACGCTGCTGATCATCATCTGGACGGTGAGCATTATCCCGACTTACGTCCAATGGCACTTGCGCGCGCTTGGACGACCGTGGGGCGCGCTTCCTGGTTGGGTGATGCTGGTGGAATACGGATGCGTGGCAATAGCCGCAGCAATTATTGCTTTACGCCGGATGCCACAGCCGCCCGCACCCAATGCTCATCGGAGCTAGGCAGCGTGCCGTACGATGCGGTTTTCAAAGCAAGCTCCGAGGCCCTCAGGAGCTAAACCCCACGCCTTTGGTGACCGGCAGCGGCACGATCCCCCGAGCGCCTAGAGGCGCCCACTGATTTTGCTGGACTTGCGGCGCGGCTGAAAGCCGCGCCCTTTCAAAACTTGATCGAGATCTGAGTTTTTCCGGAGCCTCTGAAGCCGAGCCCTTCCCAAAGCTATTTATGAGTCAGGCTTTAGTGTAACCAGAAGGCCTACCCCGTCATCCAACGCAGCATCTGTTCAATTCACCGAGGAGCAAGTCTATGCGAAATGTCCGCCGTTTCACTGTGATGGGCCTTCTGCTTTGCGGAATGCTGGTCCTTGGTCCGAACTCGTGGGCGCAGCAACGTGCGCCGATTCTCGACCAAATCGCCAAGACCTACGGGATCGATTCGTGGGATAAAGTTGAAGCTATCCGCTACACCTGGAACGGTGAAATTGTGGGACTGTTCAAGGCTTCTCACAAATGGGAGTGGGAGCCGAAGACCGGCAAGGTTTCCTTCGAAGGGGTGGGTAAGGACGGCAAGCCGGTCAAGGTCACGTACGACAGCTCGCAACTCAGCAGTCAATCCGACCAGGTGAAGAATGAAGTCGAACGGCCTTTCGTCAACGATAATTATTGGCTCCTGTTCGTTTTCCACGCTTATTGGGACAAGAGCGCCAGCGTGACCGATGAAGGTATGAAGAAACTGCCGATGGGCGTCGGTTCGGCCGAGCTTGTCTCAGTAAAGTATCCCCCGGAAGCCGGCGGTTACACGCCCGGCGACACCTGGGACCTCTACGTTGGCAAAGACAACCGCGTCGAGTACCTTGTTTTCCGCCACGGCGGGACCAACAAGCCCAGCCTCGTCAACGCCTCCTGGACAGGCTACAAAAAGGCAGGTCCAATTCTGTTCTCAACCGAACACCGCGGCACCGCCGACGGAAAGCCCCTGCATATCTTCCTGACTGACGTTGCCGTCAAGGTGACGGGTTCAGATACGTGGATGGACGCGAAATAAGGCGGCGAGTTTCTATCTGGCGATTACTACGGTAGTGCAGGAGCTGCCCACTTTGGGGAGATCGCGGCCCGCAGCGGCGCGGATCCGCAGCGTGGGGTGCTCGCCGCGAATGATCGGACAATAAAAATCAGGCTGCAGTAGTGCGCCTTGCAAGCGTCGCCGTCCGGCGCATCCGCCGTGACACGTCTCGCGGAACTCGCACTCATGGCAGGTTCGCGGAAGCGTCCGTGTCTGCTCGAACGGTGTTGAACTCAGAATGTTAGAGCCGGCAGAGATCAAGTCTGCAAGCGGCTCCCCCGATCCTGGCCAATAAACGCAGGGTTGTGTCGTGGCTCTCGGGGTCACTCGCACGGTGCTCACGCCACAACCGTCTCGGAGTGGCGGCAGCCCCGCCATGGCGCGAACCAGCGGCTCGCCGATCGCGATTACATCGGTCTCTTCAAAGAGGCGGCGGAACCCGTCCCAGTACTCTTCGTAGCTGAGGGCATAAACGTCCGAGCGCACGGCCTGGTACACGTTCACTCGCAAAGGAGCGTCAAACTGTTTGGCTACTCGCGCCACTTCCGCCAGGCGCAGATAGTTCGACTTCATCATGACCGCGATGATGGTGACGGGAATACCGAGCTGTACGCAGCGTTCTGCCTGGCGCTGAATGAGTTCCCAATTGCCGGCCCCGCGTTGTGCATCCTGTTCGGCTTGCGTCGGGTAATCGAGAGAGAACTCGATGTCGTGAAAGGTGCGCAGTTCATTGTCTTCCAGAACTGCAACACTATGACCATTGGAAGTGATGGTGAGCTTGACCGGTTTCGTTTGCAGGTAGGCCAGTATCGCCTTGAACTCGGGATGCATGCCGTTCTCGCCGGTGCCGAGATTCACCGAGCGCACGGGCAGGCGTTCCATGACTGCCTTCACTTGATCCAGGGAGAGACGATCGGTGCGAGTCGGATCGCGGTAGCAGAAGGCGCAGGCGAGATTACATTCGTTGGTGAGGCCGAGCCCGAGCGAAATTCCGGCATCAGGTGCCATGCCAGATCTCGACGACCCAGATCCGGACGACGAAGGCTGGGCTGCGACTTTGTTCATGCACCGTCCTTCATGACCGGGCGAGCGTGGTTTGAATCTGCGCGATGTGCCAGGCAGTGCGTGTAGCGGGCGATTGCGGCAAACTCCGGTCGCTTGCCCAGCTTGCGCTCCAGCTCAAAAATCCGATCGTACTCATCACTTCGGGAAACTTTCGGCGGCAAGTAATCCGCGATGACTCGTACGCCACGCTCCGCCGTGACCGCGAGTGACGACTCAAGCAGCATGGCTCGCAGGCTCTGCGCCGTAAATAGCCGCACTCTTCCTCCGTAGAGGGACTCGTCGCCCCAGTCGGCAGTCAGGTTTCGCTCAGCTGCAGCCAAGTCTCCGTTTAGCAGCGCGGCCTTCAACACCTCCCCTGGCTGGTTACGCACCAATGCTGAGATTATGCCGGACGAAGCTCGCAAGATGCGAGCCGCACTGCGCAACACAGCAGGCGGGTCATCCATAAATTCCAGGACATTGTGACAGAGAATTAGATCGAACGATCCGGCGTCGAACAAGTCTGCGCATTGGGCGGCGTCGCCGTGTTTCAGAGTAATTCTTTCTGCTACTCCCGCTTCCCGCGCGGCGCGTTCGGCGAAATCCAGCATCGGCAGAGATGCATCCAGCAACGTGACGTGAATGCCAAATCGCGCCAGGCGCAGCCCGATGGCCCCGGTACCGCACCCGAGATCCAGGGCGCGCAAAGACCGTGTGGCCTGCGGGAGAAACTCCTGCAAGTTGGCAAAAGCGAGATCGAGGCGCAGTCGACCTTCGGGCGTCTCGAGGTACGCGGCATACTTCGCTGCGCCAGTCTGGAACCGTTCGGAGTCGGCGTTGGCGGGCGTTTCCTTCATGCGCCACTCAGGCGAAGTCGCCCCCGATTCTTTGCCCGTTCTGAGCCAGCGACTGCCGGCCGGACAGCCACTCCGCGAAGATCCACGCAGCTCCCACCGCCGTCAGGTTATAGGCGTTGGCGCCCCAGGAGCCATGGTCGCGGGGTGAGGCGAAGATGAGAGGAGCCAGTGCCAGAGCACTGAAGACCAGCAGCATCAGCCCGAGGAGTCTCGCCGCCAGCACGTCCAGCACTCCAGAGACGATAGCCAAACCTGCCAACACGAAGGCGATCCCGGTGAGCACCGCCCAGAAGGTTGTTCCCAGAGGTATCCATTTGGGAATCATGGGAGTCACCGTGTGGATGGCAGTGAGGTGTCCGAGGCCGAAATCGACTGCGCAAAGCCCAAATGTCCAGCGAACGATCAGAGCCGGTCTGTGCGAGAGCGAATCTCGTCCTGAAAGCGATTTCCAGACGAGCACTGCCGCGATGAAAAGAATGATTTCCTGGCAGACGTCGCCCAGTACACCGATATAGACCCAAGCATGATATCCGAGGAAATGAGGCGCGGTGTAGAAGCGGGGCAAAGGAAACAACACAAAGATGCCATAGAGGACCGCGAGCGACGCCGCGGCGAAGCGCCTGCTCCCACGCCACAGGAGGGCTGCGCCCGCGACGACCAGCCAAATGGCTGCAATGTACGCGAAGATTGTGGCGCCGGGAACGTGGTCGCCCCAAGCTTGAAGGGGCTGATCGGAGGGATCGAACTCACCCCAGACGAAGTCCGTGATGCCATAAGCGACGGCTGCGATGCCATATACGTAAACGCCGATTTTCATAATCGTTTTGTCGGGCGTTCCAACGCAGCCATCTTAGGCCAGTTCGTGGTTCGTCGGCCACCCGGAAGTTATCGCCACTAGACTCCACGGATGAGTAACGCCAGTCGGCCTCTCGATTTGACTTCAGGTCTGCACATCGTCCAAGTAATCTCGTCGAAGCGGGTGACAGTGTGCGGTTAAAACGGGGTCTCGGAGAAGCCAGCGAGATTGAGACGGTGCGGACGGCCCTTTCTTTTGAGGTCCGGACCTGGCGCCACAATGGCCTTCGCTACTTCGTGATCGGCGACGCCAGGCCCAGGACCTGGACAAGCTCAGCGAACTGATGAAGGCGGCCGGCTGAGAGATCGCCAGCGAATTCGCGACCCCCGTCGCGGGTAAATTCCGGAGGTTCGCTATGGCTCGGGCTATAATTGCGCGCACACTATGACACTCACCTCTGGCACCAAACTTGGACCCTATGAAATTGTTTCAACCCTGGGCGCGGGGGGAATGGGCGAAGTGTACCGCGCCCGCGACCCGCGTCTGAAGCGTGAAGTGGCCATCAAAGTTTTGCCGCAAGCGCTCTCGCTCGATCCCGACCGCTTGCGCCGTTTCGAGCAGGAGGCGCTAGCCACCGCGGCCCTGAACCATCCCAACATTCTGGCGGTATTTGATATCGGCACGAACGAAGGCTCGCCTTACGTGGTGTCCGAGTTGCTGGAGGGAGAGACGCTGCGGGAGCGATTGCGCGGTGGGTCGCTCGCCGTGCGCAAGGCCTTGGACTACGCCTTGCAAATCGCGCACGGACTCGCCGCGGCCCACGAGAAAGGAATCATTCATCGCGACCTGAAGCCGGAGAACTTATTTCTCACGAAAGATGGGCGGGTGAAGATCCTGGACTTCGGGCTGGCCAAACTGACGCAGACCGAATCCAGCGGCCACAGTTCCCTGCCCACGCTCACTCACGCCACCGAAGTAGGCACGGTGATGGGGACCGCGGGATACATGTCGCCCGAGCAGGTGCGGGGCGCGGCCGTGGATACCCGCTCCGACATTTTCAGCTTCGGCGTCATCCTCTACGAGATGCTTTCTGGGAAACGGGCCTTTCACCGCGACACTCCCGCCGATACGATGAGCGCAATCCTGAAGGAAGACCCTCCGGAGTTGAGCGAGACCAACCGCAACGTTTCTCCGGCGCTGGAGCGCATCCTGCAACATTGCCTGGAGAAGAATCCCGAGCAGCGCTTTCACTCGGCACGCGATGTGGCCTTTGATCTGGATTCCGTTTCCAACCAGTCCGGGACCGCCTCGCGTTTGCGGGCCGTGGCCGACCCGAAGAGGTCTTACTGGAAGCCAGCCGCCGGCGCTCTCATCGTTGTGCTGGCGTTGGCTGGAACTTACTATGCCGCCCGGAACAATGCTCCAGCGCTCGCGCCTCACTTTCACCAGCTTACGTTTCAGCGCGGATCAATTTATGGCGCGAAGTTCGCGCCGGATGGGCAAAGCATTTTGTACAGCGCGGCCTGGAACGGGGCTCTGAAGGAGCAGGTCTACAGCACGCGGACCGACGCACTGATGTCGCGGCCGATCGACCTGCAGGACAGCGAAATCCTGAACATCTCCTCCAAAGGAGAAATGGCTTTGCGGCAGAAATCCGACGGCAACGACGTTCCCCGCGGCATGCTGTCGGTGGTCCCGCTGACCGGGGGCGCGCCCCGCGAATTGCTGGGGGATGTGCTGCAGGCGTCCTGGAGCAAAGACGGAGACAATCTGGCGGTGGTGCACTTCGTGGCGCCAGAGTGGCGGTTGGAATATCCCATCGGAAAAACCATCTATGCGACCGCGACGGGGTATGTCTCGGATGTATCTGTCTCTCCCGACGGCAAGCGAATCGCTTTCTTCGATCATCCCAATAATGGAGATACACGCGGATACGTAGCTGTGGTGGACCTGGCGGGAAAGGCCACACGACTGACGAAGGAATGGAGCGATCTTACCGGCCTGGCATGGTCGCGCTCCGGGGATGAAGTCTGGTTTACGGGCAGCGACGCGGGCATCAACAGCGCTCTCTATGCCGTCAATTTGACAGGCCATTTGCGCGATCTATTGCACATTCCCGGCCGGTTGCATCTTTTCGACATCAGCAAGGACGGGCAGGTTTTGATCGCCAACGAAGCCACCCGGCAAGAGGTCTACGGCCATCGAGTGGGACAGGAGCGAGATGTCGATCTCTCCTGGTTCGACTGGACGCTGGGGCGGGCGCTTTCGGCGGATGGCAAATGGGCGGTGCTGGAAGAGGACGGCGAAGGTGGAGGCCCCGACTATACGGTGTTTCTCCGCCAGACGGATGGTTCGCCCGCGATCCGCCTCGGCTCCGGCATGGGGCTCGCCATCTCTCCCGACGACAAGTGGGTGGCGTCCACCAACGTGAAACAGCCTGCACCCCTCGTTCTGCTCCCGGCGGGCGCCGGACAGCCGGTAGCTCTCGGCGACGCTCAACTGTTCCACACGGCGAACGTGCGCTTTACTCCGGACGGGAATGCGTTGCTTCTGGTGGCTACCGAGAAAGGCGGAGCTCCGCGCACCTATCTTCTGAAGCGGGATGGCTCGGCGCCAAAACCGTTCGGACCGGAAGGGTTCCGCGGCACACAGATCTCTCCCGACGGAAACTCTGTGATCGGACGGAAAGGCAACGCTTACTGGATGATTCCCTTCAATGGCGAGCAGACACTTCGTCCACTCTCTTTCGTGCAGCCCGGTGAAGTCGTGGCGGGATGGACGGCCGACAGTAAATCCATCTACATCGGCGATCCTTCCTCGATGCCTGTGAAGGTATACGTTGCCGACTTGAAAACGGGTCAGCGGCATCTGCATCATCAACATGCGCCCGGAGATCTGGCTGGCGTTTCCGGCGTGGGCGCAGGACTCATCACGCCGGATGGAAGTTTCAACCTGTACACATTCGGCCGCACGCTTTCTTACCTTTATGTGGTCGAAGGGCTAAGGTAGAGAAGACGGGCTCGATCAAGATAATCAGCGGCTGGCATTCTGCCCGAATCGTGAATACTTAGGCTCGATGACCGATGAACTGAAACGCGCCGTTGTCTGGAAAAGCCTGTTGATCGAGGGCACAGACTACTGTGGTCTCTGGCACACCGCAGAAGGCTGGATGCTGAAGGGTACGGTTGTGGGAGTCCTCAAAGACCAGCGACCCATGCTGGCGAACTACGAAATTCATTGCGACGAGAACTGGCTCACCCACCGCGTTCAAGCTGCGCGCACGATAGGAAGCGACATCAAGAACCTCAGCCTGAGCGTGGAGAGCCGTGGAGTCTGGCGCAGTTCAGGTCAGGAATTGCGCGCAGTGCAGGGCTGTGACGACGTGGATCTGGCGGTGACGCCCGCGACGAACACGCTGGCGATCCGGCGGCTGAACCTGCAGGTTGAGAGCAGCGAATCGATCATCGCCGCCTGGGTGAAATTCCCGGAGCTTACGGTTCAGCCGCTGTCCGAACGCTACACACGGCTGGCTCAGAACACTTACCGGTACACCAGCAACACCGGGTTTTCGGCGGAGATCGTGGTGGATGATCTCGGCCTGGTTACATCCTATCCCAGTGGCTGGGAACGCATCGCCACGCTGTAGGGACGCTTGAGATCCCTATGTGGAGCGGGCACTCTTGCCCGCTTGCCTGCAGCACCACAAATGCCAGCGGGCAGGAGTGCCCGCTCCACACCTTATTGCGGGATCACAAAGCCGCGGCCGAAGAAGTGTGCTAGCCTACAAGACCAGTCCGGCAAGCGCATTTCATCGCCGCCAACACCTGAATTTCTTGCATGATCGATCCTGTCAATCTGCGGCTGGCCCTGGTATCGGCGGCCGGGCTCGGATTTCGCCACGGCTTCGACTACGACCACATTGCCGCCATCACTGACATCAGCAGCGTGCAATCCAAAGCGCGCGACGCCATGCGCTACGGATTGCTTTACGTTGCCGGACATGCCACGACCATCGCGGTGCTGGGTGCGGCTGCGGTCGTGTTCCGCATTGCCCTTCCCGCGGCTAGCGATCGCTGGGCGGAACGCCTGGTGGGAATTACGCTGCTGGTGCTGGGAGTTTATGTGCTCGGCACTTTCTTTCGAGAGGGCGCCCACAACCACACCCGCCCCCAGACCCGAATCACCCTGCTGATGAATGGCGCGCTTTGGATTTACTGGCGTCTGACCCGACTGTTTGGCGGCACGCGCGTCGAAGCTCCCCAGGTGTTCAAAGACGGCTACGGGACCAGTTCGACCTTCGTGGTGGGAGTGATTCACGGGTTGGGTGCTGAGACTCCGACGCAGATTTTGGTGATCCTGATGGCGGCAAATCTGGGTGGGACCGCGGCCGGACTCCTTTGCCTGACGATGTTTATCCTCGGCCTGCTTCTGATGAATACTTTGATGTGCGCCTCGGCTGCGGGCCTTTTTTCGGCGACCCTGGCCAAGCCGAATGCCTTGCGGGCGCTCACCCTGCTTACCTCGGCTTACAGCATGGTCGTCGGAGCCATTTTCCTGCTGGGTTCGGCGGGGAAGCTACCTTCGCTGACTGGTTGAGAATGGAGGGTTTGGCCGTGATTCCTCGCCAAGAATTTGGATTCCGCAAAAGGATGTTGCATGTGTGCAGCAATTTGCACTCGACAAACGCCATGCAGCTAGTGTAAACAATGTAAGTCATTTAGTTTCAGCGCCATGAAATACTTCCTGTTTTGGCATTCAGGGTGCTCAATAGAGAACTGCCGGGAGCTACGGCTCCGCTGTATCCCGGGAAAGTTCTGAAATCCCCCAGTAACGCAGTAAGAAAGACACAACAAAAAGCTGTTGATATTCAGGAGGGAGTTCAAATTATGAAGCGAGTTCTGTGGATGGTTCTGCTGACTTTTGCGCTGCCGATGGCGGCGTTTGCGGCTAATGTTGACTTTACGAACAGCGGCGGCACGTTGACGGGCGGCAATTCGGGATTGTCACTGAGCGGCGATGTGGTCACGACGATCACGGGCCTAACCCCGGGCACACTGACGGGGGCAAACCTCGGTTCTGTCGCCTTCACCACGGGCGCGTTCGTGACCGGTAACGCCATGAATGGTGGAACCTTCGGCTCCGGTGGATCCTTCACCATCACAGCGGAAAATATCCCCGGCATCGCGAACGGCACCACGATCTTTACCGGCACCTTCGACTGCGCCGGCAGCAACTTGTGCACATGGCAGACTGGCAACTCCATGAATCCCAATGGCAATCACCAGTATGTTCTGACCGGCACGATTTCGGGAACCTGGTATACCGGAGCGACCGTGAGTGGCATGGTTACTCAGTTGACGGTTAAAACCGGTACCGCGTACTTCGATGGCATGGTTGCGGTTTCCAGCGGCGACACCAGCATCACCACCCCGGAGCCGGGCAGCCTTATGCTGATGGGCACCGGCCTGGTTGGACTGGCTGGCGCGTTGCGGCGCAAACTGAAGGCGTAAGGGGATCTCAACTCCTGAATATAGGCTCCGCCCTGAAAAGGGCGGGGCTTTTTGCTGCCTCAAATCTCCCACTTCCCGCCCCCCCAAAGACCGCCATTACCCCGGTAATCTGATCCCGGGGATTACCGTTGACCCGTCCGGCGGACTCTTCTTAAATGCCAGCAGGGGGTTGTATGAAAGATATTCACGAGGTCCTGCGGCAGAAACAAGCGAAATACGCTCAACTCGGCAAGCAAATCGAGATGCTGCAGCAGGCGGCTGAAAAGCTGCGCGAAGTGGCTCCGCTGCTGGCAGAGAGCGATGAAGAAGATAACGTCGTGCTGGCCGAGGTCGATGATGCCATCACGCAGGCTGACTCCATGGCCGCCAAGGCCGGGGCGAACTCCGGTTCATCGACGGCTTCCAAGGGAGCTCGTCCTACGGCGCCTCGCTGGCCTTAATCTGCGAGCAACGGGCACTTCCATCAGGTTATGAATCTGCAAGCGCTATTAGTATCGAGCGACGACGCGGCGGCCGACGTATTAGGCCGCGTCTTGTCCGCTTTCGACATCGCCATGGACCGCTCCAGCGATCCGGAGACGACCCTGTCCCGGATGCAGCAGCAGAAGTTCGACGCGCTCATTGTGGACTTCGATAATCCGGAAGTCGCCGAAGAAGTTTTTCAACACGCGCAGAAACTGGGTTCCGCGCCTCTGAGCATCGCCCTGGTCGCCGACACGGGGAAGGTGCGGGCCATCCTGAGCGGGGGGGCGCATTTCCTCCTCTATAAGCCTGTTACCGAGGAAGCTGCCAAGGCCGGGTTGCGGGCGGCCGCCGCTCTATTGAGCCGGGAACGCCGCCGCGCATTTCGGGTTCCGGTGCAGGCTCCGGTCGAGATTACCCTTCCCGATGCGCGGAAGGTCGATGGCATCCTGCTCGATCTCTCTGAAACCGGCATGGACGTTCTGACCGCCGAAGCGCAAGTTTCGGGATCTTTGCTGGGCTTTCACTTTCAGCTTCCGGACGGCGCCCTTGAAATTGAAGGACATGGGCAGGTCGCCTGGGCAAATCCGAACGGGCAAACCGGCATCCAGTTCCTCGATCTTTCCGAGAGTATTCTGGCGAGCCTCAAAGGTTGGTTGAGAGCCGCAGCAGCTACCAGCGGTTCCACAGCGGATGAGGCCGTCCCGCACTGCAAGCTGACCGATTTGAGCCTGGGCGGTTGCTATGTGCAGACGGAGGCTCCTTTTCCCGAGCGCGCCCTGGTCGATTTCTGCCTCAAGACCAAAGAACTGGAAGTGCATACCGAAGGTATGGTGCGAGTCGTGCATCCTGGACTCGGCATGGGCGTCGAGTTCCCTTCCCGCACCTTGGAACAGCGGGAGCAGGTCGGCAGTCTCATCGATTTTCTGCGCAACAGTCCGGATGCCATGCCCGAGTTGAGCATTTCTCCACGGGCGCTGGTCGCCGATCTCACCCAGTTCGAGCCCGCCGATGAGCCCGCCGAACATGCGGGCGAGGAGTTGGAAGATCCGCTGGTCGAACTGCTCCGGCGTGGCGCGTCGCTCGAGCAGGCAGATTTCTTCTCCGAACTCGAACATCAGCGCAATCCCGAAGAGACGGCCTCCGTCTAGTCGTTCCTGTCTCGCGGTTCATTTCCCGATAAGACACTTTGCCTCGACTCAGTCCCGAGCACCTGTGTGGGGCGGGCGCTCCTGCCCGCTTTGCCGGCGCCGGCAAAAAACCTAACGGGCAGGAGTGCCCGCTCCACATTTTCAGACCTGTACCATCCTGGTTAAATGTAGACTGTGGGAGTTTCACGTTCGTATGAGTTGAATTTCTTTACAGCGGAAATCGCGCCTGGGTAAGCCTGCCACCAGTTCGTCTCTCTCCCGTTCCGATCCGAAGCATGCGCCGGGTCGTCTGCTCTGGAGGCCGCTGATCGCCATCGCGGCGGCGGCATTTGCGGTCGAGATTCCCTTTTTCTTTTTCGGCACACCCTCCGGCCACGACGTCGAGTTTCATCTGTATTCGTGGCTGGAAGTGCTGGCGCAGTGGAAACATGGCATCGTGTATCCGCGCTGGGCGGCGCTGGCGCATTTTGCCTACGGCGAGCCCAGGTTTGTCTTTTATCCACCGGGCTCGTGGACGCTGGGCGCATTCCTGAGCGCGGTCTTTCCCTGGACGATCACTTCTCCTCTCTACATATGGATAGTGCTGGTTCTGGCAGGCGCTTCGATGTTCAAGTTAGCGCGCCGCTGGCTCGAGCCGCGGGATGCGACTTTTGCCGCGGTGCTGTACGCGGTGAATCCTTATCACCTGGTCATTGTTTACTGGCGCAGCGCCTTCGCCGAGTTGCTGGCATCGTGCCTCGTGCCCCTCCTGCTGCTTTTCGTTCTGGAGGCTGCGGAAGGAAAGCGGCGCATGATCGCGCCCCTCGGGCTGGTGCTGGCCGCGGCCTGGCTGACCAACGCTCCGGCAGCGGTGATGATTCATTATTCGCTGGCGCTGCTGATCGTATTTTTCGCGTGGAAACGGCGATCGCCGCGACTCTTGCTGGTGGGCGCGGGCGCGGTGGCGCTGGGAGCCTGCTTGGCCGCCTTTTACCTGCTTCCGGCGATCTACGAACAGAAATGGGTCAACATCGCCGAGGCCGTCTCAGCCGGATCGCGTCCCGCAGATAATTTTCTGTTCATTCACACGACGGATCCCGATCACGATGCCTTCAACCGGATCATCTCCTGGATCGCCATGCTGGAGATGGCGGTAATCGTAACCGGTTTAAGTGTGGAGCGGGCACTCTTGCCCGCTGCTTTTGTGCTGGAGCACGGACAGGAGAGCCCGCTCCACACGAACCGGCAGGAAGCCCGTGGAGCGGGCATTCTTGCCCGCTGGTTTTGGGGAGAAACCGGGACTGCGGTACTACTGTGGGCGGCCGCGGCCTGCTTCCTGATGTTTTCCCCGAGCGCCCTGCTGTGGAAGATCCTGCCCAAGATGCAATTTATGCAGTTTCCCTGGCGATGGCTGCTCTGCGCCAGCATGATCTTCGCCATCGTCGTGACCGCCGGCTTGCAGCGCTGGTGGATGCGGGCCGCGGTCTGCGCGCTGTCGATCGTGGTCATTGTTACGGCGTGGCATCGCGTGCAAGCGCCGTGGTGGGATACGGCTGCCGATCTGCGCGAGATGCAGGACAACATGGCCACCGGCGCGGGGTACGAAGGAACCGACGAATACACGCCGGTGGGCGCCGATCCGTCGGCCATCGATAAAGATGCCCGTAAAGTTACGGTCGAGGGGCCGGCGCGGGCGGTGATCCGCGTATTGCTATGGGATGCGGAATCGAAAGCCTTTACCGCGGAGATGTCAGCGCCCGACCAATTGGCCCTGCGGCTGTTTCCCTACCCGGCCTGGCAAACCAAGGTCAACGGGCGCGTGATCGAGACCTCGACGCGCGCGGGATCGGGGCAGATGGTCGTTCCGGTCGAGGCGGGCATGAATCGGGTGGAGATCCGCTTTGTCCGCACATGGGATCGGAGCACCGGCTGGTGGATTTCGATTCTGACCGCTGGCGCGCTGGCGCTATGGAGTTTCCGAGTACGCGCCAGGGCTGGCGAGTCCACTCCGTGAGAAGTTGCCAAGCCTGAAAGCCCGTCCGGCGCGGCGGCTCCGAGGATTATCCGCCAACGTCGTTGACAATTCCCCGTCCGACAGGCAAACTACCGAATTCGCTGGGAATCGCATCTGGCGAGCGTCCGAGGACGGGTTTACATATTTTAACCCTTCTCAGTCGTATACTCATCTTTCACTTCGTCTATGGCCATGACCGAACAACGGGTCTCGTACACGCTGGACTCCTCACTGGAGACGATCGACAACGCGGAGGAGAAAGCTACCCGCATTGCCACCGAACTTGGTTTTGGCGACGAAGAGGTCATGCAGATATCCATGGCCGTGCGCGAGGCCGCGGTCAACGCCGTGCTTCACGGCAATGCTTACTCCCCCGACAAGAAGGTAACTCTCTCGTTTGAGCGCACGGGCGGCGATTTCATCATCACCATTCGCGATCAGGGCAAAGGCATGGACCTGAGTCGCATTCCCAATCCCCTGGCGCCGGAAAATCTGCTCAAGACTTCCGGACGCGGAATTTTTTTAATGCGCTCGTTTATGGATGTGGTCGAAATTCGCCCCTCCGAAACGGGCACCGAACTTAAATTGATCAAGCACGTCCACGGGCCAACCGCGGGCGGCAAGGAGGCTTCCCAGTGAGCATGAAGGTTGGTAGTCGGCAAGTGGATGGGGTCACCATCGTGGACTGCAGCGGCCGCATTACGTTGGGCGAAGGCAGCGTGATCCTTCGCGACACGGTGCGCGAAATCCTCGGCAAAGGCCAGAAGAAAATCGTGCTGAACCTCGCCGATGTGAATTACATCGACAGCTCAGGAATCGGCGAGTTGGTCAGCGCTTTCACCACCACCAAAAATCAGGGCGGCGAACTCAAGCTGCTGAACCTGACCAAGAAGGTCAACGATCTGCTGCAGATCACCAAGCTCTACACCGTTTTCGACGTGAAGGACGACGAAGCGTCCGCCGTCAAGTCGTTCAACTAAACTTCTCTTTTGTCCGGGTACCCCATTTCTCGCGCTCGGTGCGAGAAGTGGGGACTTTGCCCAGTTCCATTCCGGAACGCCCCCGCGATTTTTGTCTCTACATCACAGACACTGCAGCGCTGCGCTTTCTAGAATCGAATCATGTTTCGAGAAAGCGGTGATGTCTTTTCAGCTCGTGTGGGGACGGACGCCTTCGTCCGTCCAGTCGGGCAAAGCCCGGCAGCGCGCGGCAGAGGCCGATGGCGCGCCCCACTGCTAGTCGCGCTCGTGATCCTTTTCGCCGTTCCCCTGCTGCGCGCCGCCGATTGCATTTCGATCCAGGAGGCCGGTCAGCACGTGGGCGAGACCCGATGTGTGGCCGGAAAAGTTGTGCGCGTGAAAGTGGGAGTGAAGGGCGTTCACTTCCTCGATTTCTGCGAAGATCAGCTGGCGTGTCCATTCACGGTCGTAGTTTTCGAACATGATCTGAAAGATGTCGGAGACGTGCGCCGTCTCGCCGGTCGCACCATCGAAATTCGCGGAGCCCTGAAACTCTATGATGGACGCCCGGAGATCATTCTGAACCGCATCAGCCAGATCACCGGCGGCGCGGCGATGATTCCCCCGCTGCCCAAAGCCTACGACGTGGAGAACCGCGGCCATTACAGTGCGGGCCACCTATATCACGCCAAGAAGCCGGCAAAAACCAAAGCCACGCCCAACATCTCCGCGACTTACGACGTAGAGGGCGAGGAGCCACCATAGCCCCCGGCAGAAAAGCGAGAACCACAAAGGACACGAAGGAACACGAAGGAATTCGCTTTCCATTTCCTCCTTCGTGTTCCTCCGTGTCCTTTGTGGTTTATGGATTTTCGACGATTTCGTCTCCGGCCCCTGTCGCAGTTATACTGCCCGTTCCAAGCAAGAAGTGAGAAATCAGAATGCAGAAGTATGCCCGCCGTCCCTTTTGCATTTCGACTTCTGACTTCTGCATTTGGAGGAAAGAGGAAGGATGAGCGCATCCACTGACCGCACCCACATGACCCGCCGCACCGCCCTTGGCGTCTTAACCTCAGCAGGACTGACACTGGCCGCGGAGCACGCTTTTCCGCAGAGCGCCCACCAATCCGGCGACGATGCTCTTCTCAAACTCCTACCCAAGTTCACGGAAAAATCGCGCGCACGGTTGCGGAGCTTGATCGACGATCCAAAGTACAGCGGCCAGATTTCCACGGCCGATGCGGCGGCATTGGCGAAGTTTGAAAATACCAGCCTCGATCAGCTGATGGTCAACCTGCTGCCTCTGGCGCAGAGCTATTCGCGCGCGCCCATTTCCAACTTCTTTGTTGGAGCGGTAGCGCGAGGCGTGAGCGGCAGCCTCTACACGGGAGCGAATATCGAGATCCCCGGCCAGTGCCTTGGCTTCGCCGTCCACGCCGAGCAGGCAGCTCTTTCGAACGCCTACATGCACGCGGAGGAATCGGTGACAGATCTGGCGATCGGAGGCGCGCCTTGTGGGCACTGCCGGCAGTTCATCGACGAAATGTCGCCCGATGGCGAGATCCTGATCCTGACGCCCGCCAAGCCTCCGATGAAACTTTCGTCGATCCTGCCGTCGGCGTTTGGGCCAGCGGCTCTGGGGATGACGCGCGGCGCGTTTCCGATGCCGGAAACCAAACTTGCCTTCCTCAACAATTCGTCCGATCCGGTCGCGACCGCAGCCCTCAATGCTGCCAGCCACTCCTACGCCCCTTACAGTAAGTCTCCGGCTGGTGTAGCCGTGCGCTCGGCCCGCGGCCGCATCTATCGCGGTTCTTACATTGAGAGCGTCGCGTTCAATCCCAGCCTCTCCCCGCTGCAGATCGCACTGGCCGCGATGATTGCTGCCGGCGAGCCTTACTCGGCCATTGCCGCCGTCACTCTGGTGGAACTGGAGAAAGCCAGAATCAGCCAGGTAGCCGTAACCCGGACGGTCCTCGGAGCGGTCGCGCCGTCGGTCAAGTTGGAGGTAGTAATGGTGCAAGCCTAAGAACTCATCACGTGTTTATCTTGAAACCACATCCCAAATCTTCCCAATTGCGAGAAACACAAATCCATAGATAAGAGCATTCGACAACGCAAATATCAGAACGATGATGGCCACAGCTGACGGCGTTGCCCGTTCCGTCGCGATTAACACAATGGAGGTCGGTGCCAAACAAAGGTAGAGAAGAGAGACATCGTAGCCGAGGTGATGAGAGTTATTATAATAAGCAAATTCAGACATAAAGAGCGCCAGGAAAAATCCTACACCTATGCCCATTAGTCCCAGTTTCTTCGTTTTACGCATGCCGCAGCCTCCTCCGCTTTTGCTCCAATACCCACCGATTCGTCGAAACTCCAGATGCGACTTCCCAAGCCTATCGCGAGGTCAGAGATTCCCTAACAGAGCCGGACCTCACACCATGCCCTTGCGCAATTCTTCCAGCGGATACTTCGTCCCGCGCCACACAATGCCGTCGTTCCAGAGCGTGAGGATCATCGAACGCAGCAGCGTGTAGATGAACAGTGTCGTGCTCACCGGATGCAGCAGGAAGTAATACGCCGGCACCGCTGAACGCCGGGACATCCCGATGTAGATCGAAAACATCGATCCCAGCGCAATGCCATACGGAATGCGCGCCCATCCATGGGCCAACCACATGCCAAGAAATGGTCCGAAATTCAGGAAGGCGAGCCCGAACGCCGACAGCAGCGTCCGCCACCACTGAAACGAAAGCACCGCGAAGAAATTCTTCGTAAGGTTGTTCACGATGCCCAACGCGCCATGCGCCCAGCGAATGGAGATGAGATCGCCTCCAAAAACATTGCGCTGCGCGAAGCCCGCATTCTTCACGACCTTACCCAACTTCATATCGTCGAGCACTTCCATGCGCAAGGCTTCGTAGGTGCCGACCGCGTCGTACACGCGGCGACGAATTAAATTAAATGCGCCCACGCCCATGTGATCATCTGTGCTCGGATCGGCTACTTTCCACGGCCGGTGCCCGAACATGAACATGGTCTGGAAAAATGCGATCATCATGTACTCGCCCGGCCGTTTCATAATCATTTGCGGAAACAGCACTACGTGATCGGCGCGTTCGGCCTCGGCGTAAGCCAGCGCCCGCCGCAGCGAATCCGGCTTGAACAGCACGTCGGCGTCGGTGAACAGCAGCCAGTCTCCCGAGGCCTGGTTCGCCGCCGTCCACATGGCATGCGTTTTGCCCAACCATCCTGCGGGCAACTCGGTGTGATGAATCACGCGCAAAACCGGCCTACTAGATGCGGGGTGCCCCATCCTTCTCGCGCCTTTTGCAAGAGCGTGGGGATTTTGACTGAGCCGTTCCATGATCTCGCCCGTGCGATCCGTGGAGCGGTCGTTTACCGCGATCACCTCATAGTTGTCATAATCGAGGGCAAGCAACGTCTTCAGCGCCCGCTCGATCGTCCCCTCCTCGTTGCGCGCCGGCACGATGATCGAAACCCGAGGATTGCCTGCAGGCGAAACCGGATTCCGATCCCATTCCGGCCGCGAGACGTCGGCCACGCTGGGCATGCCGAGCGCGGCATCCACAATGCGCGAGAACCAGGCCAGCGCCAGAATTGTTCCCGCGATCCAATGAACGTAATGCATCAGGCTTAAGTCTTCTCTGCCCCGGCGAGCGTACTCTTCGCCGTAACCGGCGGCGCAAATTTCATCCCATAAAACAGTATGGCAGAGGAAAGCGCAATCGCGATGACCGGCCCCAGGAAAGCCAGTTGTAGCGAATATCTGTCGGAGATATATCCGATCAGGTAAGCCGATGGCACGTCGCCGAACAGGTGGAAGATAAAGATGTTGACCGCCAGCGCCATCGCCCGCACATGCGCGCCCACGGAATTGATGACCGCTGCGTTGAGCGGACCGGTATTCAGCAGCAGCAGAAATTCAGCGGCGAAGATTCCAATCACCATGACTCGCCCGGTTGTAAACAGCGCCATCCACATCGCCGGGATCGCCAGCCCCAGGCTCGCAGCCGAGACCAGATAATGCGCCGATTTCGTGCGGCGCAGAAGATAGTCGGAGAGCCATCCTCCGGCCAGCGACGCGACCAGCCCGTTCGCCGCCGTGCTTATGCCAAAGAGCAGATTAGCGTCCTGCAGCGTGTACTGGCGGGCGCGATGCAGAAACGTCGGCATCCATACCTGCAGGCCGCCCAGTGCGAAGGTCATCGTTGCCATTCCCATCGTGGCGGTCAGAAACGCCGGATTGTGAATCAATCCCCGCACCGTGTCGCGATCGGGCGTCTTCTCGACTGGATCGAATAAACCTAAGGGCGGCTCGGGAATAAACAACAGGGCCAGCGCCAGCACAACGCCCGGCGCCGCGCCTACATAGAACGGAGCCCGCCAGCCGTACGCTGGCGCCATGAAGCCTCCCAGCACGTAGCCAAGCGCGGTACCGACTGGGATCGCCAGGTAGAAGACGCCCATCACGCGCCCACGCTCTCTCTCCGGAAACATATCGGCGACAAACGTCGGCGAGAGAATAACGAAGCTCGCCTCGCCTACCCCCACCAGCGTGTGCCGGATCAGCAATTCCGTGAAGTTATGTGTAAAGGCCGTCAGAAGTGTCGCGCCGCTCCAGATCAAGCCTCCCGCGACAATGACTTTCTTTCGCGAGAAGCGCACCGAGAGCGGGCCCATGAACGGCGCGGCGCACATGTAGAAAATGAAAAAGACGCTGGTGAGGAATCCGAAGGCGGCATCGCTGCGATGGAATTCCGCCTTGATCAGATCCTGCACCGCAAACAGCACGGACCGGTCGATATAGTTCAGCAAGTTCAGCGCGGTGAGTACGGCCAGCGCCGTCCGTGGATAGAGTTTCGTCTGGGGCACGGGTCGAGCGAATATAACATGCGCCGAAAAACCGGGCGGATCTTGAATCACGAAGCAACGAAGTTACACGAAGAAGTTGGCTGGCAGCCTTTTTCCTCTGTGCTCCTTTGTGCCCTCTGTGGTTAGCGCTCTTGCGTCCGCGGCCACTTCGCGAAAATGGTAGTCGAAATTCCGCCTCGCGGACGAAACTCTCCCTTCACCTCGGCCCACACCGGCTTGGCCCACTTCACCACGTCTTCCAGCACCTGGTTGACGACGTTCTCCTGAAAAATTCCCAGATTGCGGTAGCTCTGCAAATATTCCTTCAGCGACTTCAATTCCAGGCAATCTTTGTCGGGCACGTAGCGGATCGTGAGCACGCCAAAATCCGGCAATCCCGTCTTCGGACACACCGAGGTAAACTCGGGATCGTCGACCACGATTTCATATCCGGGAAACTGGTTGGGCCAGGTCTCAATCTCAGGGAACTTCGCGTCGAGACCGGCGGAGGCGTGTTCAGGCGTGTAGCGCGGCGTCTTCGGCATGGATTCATTGTAACGGCTGCCCGCTTGAAGACGCAGTCCTGTGCGGGAAGAAAGACTTTACCGCAGAGCACGCAGAGTAATGCCGCAGAATTCGCTGAGAGAAACTAGTAACACACCGACCTGCGCCGCTTCGACAACGTTGAGATCCACTCCCAGTCCCATTACTCGATGCAGCCGAACTGCCTCCACTGGCATCCAATGAGGTACCGTGCCGGGAGCGCTTCCCTGTGCCATCGCGACCTTCCGGATGGTAAATTACTACTTACACTTATTCCTGCTGCATCCTGAAAGACAATTAGTTGGCATCGACGAACAATTCGAACGCACCGCCGCGCCGGCGGTGGATCTGGGCCGCGTCCGCAGTCATTCTCATATTGTTCGTGCTCTATTCTTATCTACACCAGACTCCGCTCAAAGTTCGCGCCGCAACGGTTGAGCGCGGGCCGATTCGTAGCGTGGTTTCCACCAACGGCAAGGTAGAGCCCATCCGCAATTTCGAGGCGCACGCTCCCATTGCCACCACCGTCAAGCGCCTTCTGGTGAAAGAGGGCGACCATGTTCGCGAGGGGCAGCTCCTGCTGCAGCTTGACGACGACGATATACGCACCCAGGCTGCCCGCGCGCAGGCGCAGGTGAAAGCGGCGCAAGCCAACGAGAACGCGCTCAAGACCGGCGGGACGCAGGAAGAGGTCATCACGCTGAATTCCCAGCTCATCAAGGCGCGCAGCGCCCGCGATGCCGACCAGCACAACCTTGAGGCCCTGCGCAAGCTGCAGCAGGATGGCGCCGCTTCCGCGGGAGAGGTTGGTCAGGCGGAAGGGACCCTGCAGCGCGCCCAGGCCGACCTGAACCTGCTGGAGCAGAAACAAAAGGATCGCTATTCGCAGCCGGAAGTCGCGCACATTCAGGCGCAGGCGGCCGAGGCCCAGGCGGCTTATGATGCCGCGGAAGATGCGCTGAGCAAATCTACCGTCCGCGCTCCCTTCGATGGCATCGTTTATTCCGTGCCGGTGAAAGCGGGGGCGTTCGTGCCAGCGGGAGACTTGCTGTTGCAGGAAGCCGATCTTTCCCGTGTGCGGGTGCGGGCTTTCGTCGATGAGCCCGATGTCGGCCGCTTGCAGGTCGGACAGAAAGTCGAAATCATCTGGGACGCAATTCCCGGCCGGGTGTGGACCGGTACCGTCGACACGGTCCCGTCGACGGTGAAGTTGCGCCTGAATCGAAACGTCGGCGAAGCCACGTGCCTGATCGACAATCAGGATCTGCGCCTGCTGCCGAACATCAACGTCGGCGTCACCATTGTGGTCGCCGAACACAAGGACGTGCTCACACTGCAGCGCGATGCCATGCGCATGGACGACAGCAAGCCTTACGTCTACAAAATCGTCGAAGGCCACGTGAAACGGCAGAATGTCGAATTTTCACTGCAGAATCTCACTCGCGTCGAGATCACCTCCGGGCTTTCCGAGGGTGACACCGTGGCGTTGCCGGCGGAAGAACCGAAACCGCTATTCGATGGCGCCGCCATTAAAATCGTGCCTTGAGTGCCGGAGGATCCTGCCATTTCGTCGCTTTGCTGGCGCAACCAAGTTCTGTTGCTGATTCTGTTGTGCTTCCTTCCTTCGGCATCTCTGGCAGTTTCTGCCAAGGAACTTCTGGCTGCCGGGAAAGTGGATGAAGCAATCAGAATTTTGCAGCTGGAGACCAGCCGTCCCATCGCGGATGCCCAATCCTTCAACTGGCTCTGCCGCGCCTATTTCATGATCGACGAATGGGATCGCGGAATTCCACAGTGCGAGCGTGCCCGCGATCTCGACCCCAACAACAGCCTGTACGAACTCTGGCTGGGACGCATCTATGGGGAGAAAGCCGATCGCGCCGGTTTTTTCACGGCCGCCGGACTCGCCAGGAAAGTTCGCAACTCTTTCGAACGCGCGGTGGAACTTGATCCTGCCAGTTCCGCCGCTCGCACCGATCTGGGAGAATTCGACGCAGAAGCTCCCGGAATTATTGGCGGAGGCAAGGACAGGGCCCGCGCCCAGGCTGCAGCGCTCATGCCGATCGATCCAGCGCGGGCACACTGGCTGCTGGCGCGGATCGCGGAAAAAGACAACGACCCAGCTGCCGCCGAACGTGAATATCGCGCCGCCATCGCGGCCAGTCATTCGGAGGCACGCTCCTGGCAAGATCTGGCAAGCTTTCTCTTTCACCGCCGTCGGCTGGATGAGATGGAGCAGGCCATCCGGTCCCTGGAGTCGAGCCCTCTCGAGCATCCCGAAGCGCTCATGTACGCCGGCGGCTTACTGCTGCGCGCCGAACGGGACTATCCGCTGGCAATGCGCCTGTTGCGCCGTTATCTTGCCTCTCCTGTGGAAGAAGCGCCGGCTTTCAAAGCTCACGAATTGCTCGGACAATTGCTGGAAAAACGAGGAGACCGCCCCGGCGCTGCTGCCGAGTTTCGCGCAGCCCTGGCGCTGTTCCGCAACTACGCTCGGGCGCAGGAAGATTTGCGGCGCGTCGAACCGTAGATTTTTGCGAATCCGTTTGCCACAGCTCCGCTCAGGCTGCCGCACCGGACGATTACCAGACTCAAAAAGGGCGCGGCTGCACTCGAATCCGGCATTTAGAATCTGGCTTGCATTCAATTTGTTCATACCATCATTCGCAGATCGCTCGGAGAGGGACGCAATGAAAACCTTTTGCTGCGGTGCGCTCGCCGTAAAGTGGATTCTGGCAATTGTGCTTGTTCCGGCCACGGCGCTGGCCGAACCTGTCCCGCTCAAGCGCGTGGTCGAACTCGCGTTGTCGCATGCCACTGGCGCGGCCATGGCTGCCGCCGACGAGCAACGCGCCTCCGCCACCTATCGTGAACTGCGCGACAACTACATTCCTCAGGTTGCGACCGGCGCGGGCTTGGGATACTCCTACGGCTTTCCTCTGGCTTTGGAAGGCTCGGCTCCTGCGTTGTTCAATATCACCACGCAGTCGGCGCTGTTCGAGCCGTCGCTGCGCGAGTCGATCCGCGCCGCCCGCGCTGATTCCGCAGTGGCCGCGCTCAACAGCAAAGACCGCAGAAACCAGATCATTCAGGATGCCGCCCAAAGCTACGCGGAACTGGCCAAGTGGGAACAACGTCTGAGCAAGCTGCAGGACACCGAAGCCGACGCGAACAAGATCGCAGCAGAAGTGTCCGAGCGCGTGAAGGAAGGTGTCGACAGCGAACTGGATCAGACCAAGGCGCGCCTTTCCGCGGCTCGCGTTCGCTTGCGGATCGCCGAAGCGCAAGGCGCCGCGGACGTTTTACGCCAGCATCTTTCCGCGTTGACCGGTCTTGCCGCCGCTGGTATTCAGACCGATCCCGATTCCATTCCGGCTCCCCCGCCTCTGCCGGCGAATGCGCAGGAGACCAGAGATACGGCCAGCTCCAATCCGAGTGTCCAGGCCGCCGTCGAGCATGCGCGTGCGCAATATTTGCGCGCCCACGGAGAGCATCGCGCACTCTTGCCCAGTATCGACTTCGCCGCCCAATATGCCCTGCTGTCGAAATTCAACAACTATCAGAACTATTACATCCCTTCCAAACCTTGCGTGACCGCTCTGGGCGAATTCCTCTGCGTCACCAACAACTTCCAACAGAACAACGCCACCGTCGGCGTGAGCATTCGCTTCCCGATTTTCAATGCCGTGCAGCGTTCCCGCGCGCAGGCCGCCGATGCCGATGCCTTGAAGGCTGCCAAGCAGGCCGAGGCCGCACGCAATCAGGTCTCGGAGGATACGCTTCGGCTGCAGCGTTCAGTAGTGCAAATGCAAGCTGCCCACGATGTGGCCCAGCTGGAATATGAAATTGCCGAAAAAAATCTAGCCGCGGTTCACACGCGCATGGATGCCGGCACGGCCAATCTTCACGATCTCGACGATGCCGAGTCGCAAGTGAGCGAGCGCCTCATCGCCCTGCAAGACGTTGCCTTCGAACTGGAGCGCGCGGAACTTGCCCTGATGCGCTCCACCGGCGACTTGGAAAAATGGGCCCTGGGACGATAGGGGCGTAGTGTCCCAATACGGCTGATAAAGATAAAAAGGTTGGGAAGGGCACGACTTTAGTTGTGCCGTCAGGGCCTCCGACTACGCACGGCTTTAGGCGCTGAGGGCGCTTCATAGGCCCGGGCCCACATGCTTACAGCTTCCCGCGCAGCATCTTCACCACCTGCCGGATCGCCTTCTCATTCCGCCGGTACCAGCGCCATTGCCCTTGCTTGGTCGCCTCGACCAGTCCAGCCTTGGTCAGGATCGCCATGTGATGGGAAATCGTGGGCTGGGAAAGATGAATTCGCTCTTCGATCTCTCCCCCGCACAAACTGGCGCCGCTAGCGGCGTGCGGCAGGCTCCGGGCTTCCGCCCCGCCTTGTTTCAGCACGAGCAGGATGCGGCGGCGGGTCGGATCGGCAATCGCGTGCAAGGCACGGTCGAGGGAACTTTCAGCGGACATGGTGGAATAGGAATACCGCGGAAATCGATGAACGTCAATCTTCAAGATCAACGAGCATTTACACTCGCTTCACTTCTTCAAAATGGGACTGTATCCATCCGCAATCAGCTTAGTACGCATGGCCTCCGCGTCTTTGACATCGGAGAACGGCCCTAACTGCACGCGAAACAGCTTGTCATTTGCGGCCGCAGACGCCACGAATGCCGGATACTCTTTCTTCTTGAGTGCGTCGACCAGCGCATCCGCGTCTTCCTGCTTGCTCACCGCGGCGACTTGCACGAAATAGCCGGAAGTAGGCATGGTCGTCGCCGGGTCAACGGCGCTGCTCGCAGGCGCCGCGGGCGAACTTCCATTCGCAACCACCGGAGCGCCCGGCGTGTCGGCCTTCGTATCCGCCGGCGGCGTCAGTTCCGGATTCGCATCCTTCTGCTCCACTGATTTGTAGAACGTCATCGGCGGATTCGCCGCCGCTCCGCCGCTCGCTTTGTTTGTGTTGGAAGAAACCTGCGGCGTAGCCGCGCTGACCGCGGTTGCCGCTGGTTCTGCCTTCCGGCCCAGCGAGTATCCCAGCGCGAAGAATAGCGCGCAGACCCCCACCAGCCCGAAGAACAGCACCAGCAGCTTTCCTGTCCCGAGTGTGATCTCCGTGTCTTGTGACGAAGCCATAGTTCAACTCCAAGTTGGCGCGCCGGTCGCCTTCCTTACGCCGTCTTCGCCGGCGCCGCTTCCTCGCCCGCCTTTCCCAGCATTTTCTGAATGCCTGAGAAGAAATCCACCGGCACGGGAAAGATGACCGTTGTATTCTTCTCCACTCCGATTTCCGTCAGCGTCTGCAGATAGCGCAACTGCACGCTGACCGGCTCGCTCGAGAGCAAATGCGCCGCGTCCACCAGCCGCTGCGCCGCCGAGAATTCGCCTTCCGCGTGGATGATCTTCGACCGCTTCTCGCGCTCGGCCTCGGCCTGCTTGGCCATGGCGCGGAGCATCGACTCGGGCATGTCCACCTGCTTCACCTCCACGTTAGTGACTTTCACGCCCCACGGCGAAGTGTGCGTATCGAGAATGCTCTGCAGCCGCAGATTAATCTTGTCGCGATGCGCCAGCAGTTCGTCCAGTTCCTGTTCGCCCAACACCGACCGCAGCGTGGTCTGTGCGAACTGCGAGGTCTGATAGACGTAATTCGAAACTTCCACCACCGCCTTCCGCGGCTCAATCACCCGCAAAAAGATAACTGCATTCACCTTCAATGTGACGTTATCGCGCGTGATGATGTCCTGCGGCGGAACTTCCAACGCCTCCTGCCGCAACGAAACCCGCACCATGCGGTCCACCGGCGCGAACACCAGAATCACGCCCGGCCCCTTGGCCGTCGGCAGCAGTCGGCCCAGCCGGAAAATCACTCCGCGCTCATACTCCGCCAGAATCTTGATGGAACTCAGCAGATAGATAACAATAACGACAATAGCGATTGTTCCAAAGCCAAAGCTGAACTCTCCCACGACACGCCTCCGCTTTCGGAGTGCAAAGCACTCCTACCGTGGATTGTATAGCAGTCCCCACCAACTGGAGCGCAAATCGCATCCGGGGAAGTTGCCAGCCTTGATGCGCGCGACATTCGCCTGGAAACTCATGTTGCGTCTCACGCCCTTGTCATCCCGAGGCCCGCGGTTTTTGCGAGCCGAAGGACCTATGCAATTTGCCGCCGCTGATCAAAGGCCAATAACCACGAAGGACACGAAGGTTTACGAAGGGAAACACCTTCTTGGTTTCCTTCGTGTAACTTCGTGTCCTTCGTGGTTATTGGTTTATGGGGCCTTCGGCGCAAAGACTGCGTCTCAGGATGACAGACATTATTCGGGATGTACCGGCCTTATCTCGCCTTCGCTACCTGAATCCGGCTCGCGTCCACGGTGATCGAGCGCTGAATCTCCATCTCGATCGACGTTCCCACTTCCAGCTTCAATTCCGGACCATGCTTCAGCAGCGCCCAGGCGACGCCGCCCGCGATTCCGGCCAGCCCGCCATAGCGCGCGCCGTTCAGCCCGCCTGCCGCGACGCCCGCGATGCTGCCCACAGTCCCGCCCACAGCCGCGCCCTTCGCCGCATCTTCAACCCGCTTGCCCGTGTCTTTGTCCTGCTGGATCGTCCCTTCTGAATCCTTGACGCCCTTATTATCCGCGCCCGGCGTGTTGTCTATGGATCCCGGCAGCATCACCGTGTATCCGCTGGGATAAATCATCGACGTGAAGTGAATCAGAATCTCCGCGCGCTTTTTCGAGCGCCCCGCATTCTCCGTGTGCATGATCTTGCCCTGGATGTAAGTCCCCGCCGGAATGAGGATGCGTTCATTGAGCACGAGCGGAAACGCGGTCTGCGCATAGACCGCATCGCCCTCGCGCGCATTCTTGGTTGAGATAGCCTGTGCCAGGGTCAGCGGGACTTTGGTTCCCGCAGGGATGACGGCCGCGTTTGGATCAGACGCCGCAGAGTGGGGAGTTGAAGCCTGATTCGCCGGAGCAGCCTGATTTGCGGGCGGAGCCGGAGCATCGGCCGGCTTTGGCGATTGAGCCCCCTGGCCCCATGCCAGCGCGGAAGTCAGCAGCATCAACCATGTCACGCGCATTTGCACCTCCCCAGGCAAACAGGGACCCGTAACGTCCCGAGATTAGCACGGCTTAGCGGCTAGGATGCGCGTTTTTTGCGGGGAGTTATCCCGGTCCTCTGGCTTTGGTCATGCGGAAAGTCGCCGCCTATTTATAAATCAAATACTTCTCCCGAATCTTCTCAAACTTCTCCAACTCCTCCATCCAATCCTGTGCGATCCTGCGCGGATCCTGCCCCGCCGCCAATGCGTCATACACACTCCGATTCACCAGCAACGCCTGCATTTTTTCGATCTTGAAATCTGCCGTGTAGAGTTTGTGCAGCGCGGCCCCCAGCTCCATTCCCAACTCCGGCGCGTCGAAGCCATTGCGGTCGGTCAAAACAATATTTACTCCCTGGCACGCCTGCCCGCTGTACACGCTCGCCGCCGGAGTAAACGTCGTCGGGACAAAGCGCACGCCCGCAATCCCGCGCGTGTTCAGGTAAGCCGCGAATTCCCTGCTCTTGATCCAGGGTGCGCCTACCAGTTCAAAGGGACTATCGGTCCCGCGTCCCACCGAAACATTCGTGCCCTCAATCAGCGCGACTCCCGGATACAGCGCCGCTTCGGTCACGCTGCGCAGGTTGGGCGACGGATTCACCCACTCCAGCCCCGTCGAATCAAACCAGTCGCCGCGCTGCCACCCCTCCATGGGCACCACCGTCATCTTGGCACTAATGTTGCGCTCGGCGTTGAACATCTTCGCCAGTTCGCCCATCGTCATCCCATGCCGCACCGGCACCGTCCAGTAATTAGTGAAAGACTCGTGCCCGGCATCCGTCCCCGGGCCTTGCACAAACGATCCCGTAATCGGATCGGGGCGGTCGAGCACGATCATCTCAATTCCCGCCTTGGCCGCCGCTTCCAGAAAATATCCCAGCGTCGTCTCGTAGGTGTAAAAGCGCGCTCCCGCATCCTGAATATCAAAGACAATCGCATCCAGCGTGCGCAGCACCTCGGGCGGAGGACGCCTCGCCGCGTCCGTCGCGCCGTACACGCTGTAGACGGGAACGCCGCTCGCCGCATCTTTCGAGTTGTTGATGTCGGTCGTGTCCAGGGTTCCGGTCACACCATGCTCCGGACTGAAGATCGCATCCAGCGACACTCCCGGAGCCTGCGCCAGCGCGTCGATGGTTCGCTTGCCGGAAGCGTCGAGGCCTGTCTGATTCGTCACCAGCCCGATATGCTTCTTCCCTTCCGCCGCTTTCAGCACATCGAAGCCATGCTCCTCCAGCACGTCGATCCCGTTCTTCACGGTGCCATTGCGGGCGCTCATCCGCCGCGCTGCGCTCCACGCCTCGTTGTATCCGGTGATGCTCTTCCACCGCAGTGCCTCCTTCTCGTCGGCAGTTAACGGCAGAGCCGCGGCTATTTCCGTGGCCACCTTTACGCGCAGACCGATGGCATTTCCCTTCCCGCGCGGATGCACCGCATTCGTCAGCAGAATGACATACGACTTTGTGGTCGGATCGATCCATATCGAGGTCCCTGTGAATCCCGTGTGCCCGTACGATCCCACCGGAAACAAATCCCCGCGATTCGACGAGAACGGAGAATCAATGTCCCATCCAAACCCGCGCAGTATCGGCGCTGATGGCGGCGTTTCGGGCGAGGTCATCTTGGCCACAGCCTCTGCCGAGAGAATTCCGTCTCCGCCATTCAGGAGTGCCTGCGCGAATTTCGCGAGATCGTCGCCCGTCGAAAAAAGCCCGGCATGCCCCGCCACTCCGCCCATGCGCCGCGCCGTGGGATCGTGCACCACTCCCCACAGCATGTGTTCGTTCTCGTCATATTGCGTGGGAGCGATCTTCGCCCGCCATGACGCCGGAGGCAGGAAGCGCGTGTGCGTCATCTTCAACGGCGCAAAAATATGTTTCTCAGTGTAGGCATCGAGCGTCTCGCCCGAGACCTTCTCGACCAGCGCGCCCAGCATGATGAAGTTGATGTCGCTGTAGACGAACCCCGAACCCGGCGTCGTCTCGGGAGGCTCGACAAATGCCAACTGGTAGGCCGTATTCTTCCCTTCCCATGGAGTCGTCAAATCCAGATCGGGCGCCAGCCCCGAATAGTGTGTCAGCAGTTGCCGTATCGTGATGTCTTCTTTTCCATTCTGCGCAAATTCTGGCAGATACTTCGCCACCGGATCGTTCAACCGCACCTTGCCCTGCTCCATCAGCTGCATGACCGCGGTCGTGGTGGCAATCACCTTGGTCAGCGAGGCGAGATCGAAAATCGTGTCGAGCGTCATCGGTTGGCGCCGCGGCTCCAGCGAGCGCTCGCCATAGGCCTTGCGGTAAATGACCTTCCCGTCGTGCCCGACCACCAGCACCGCGCCCGGAATATTTCCGTCGGCAATGGCCTGATGAATGATGGCATCCACGTTGCCCAAACGCACCGGAGACGCGGCAGCGCCCGATCCGCTGGCGGCCGGAACCCCGCCGCTCGGCTCGGATAGCGCCGATCCAGCGGCTAGACACACCAAACCACACAACGCGGCGAGAAAGAAATTCCGGACAGTCCTGGGCCTTCGCATTCTGCGCTTCTCCGATTCAAACGATCCGTGAAAGATTAGGATGCTTTGACTGTACACAACTCCGGCGGGTGGCTCAAGATGCTGAAGGAAGGGTGCCGCAATCGACACAGCCCGCCCGCTCCTGATTCCGGTTGGTAACGAGTCTTCTCGAACGCAATCTTTATTCTCCCGGACAACTCTGCTATAACGCGCACAGATCGCTCAATTCAAGGAAGCCTCATCGTGCACGACGCCTCCATCCTCGTCCCCGACTTCGCAGATCAAGACATTCGTTTTGCCGCAGCATTTTCCATCCTTCGCCACGCGATCGAGCAACATGCCTTTCCTGCAGCTTCGATCACGGTTATTTCGAAAGGCAAATTGCTGGCCCTGCAATCTTTCGGGAGCTTTGTGTTTAGAGAAGAGCCAGAGGGTGCCCCGTCCAAGCTCAGCTTGGGCGGGGATTTTACTTGTGCGGTCACACCGTCGACTCTTTTCGACCTAGCCTCCCTCACCAAGCCCATCGCAACCACCACGATGGCGATGATCCTCTACGATCGAGGCCTCCTCGAACTCGACGCTCCCATCACCGGCACGATCCCCGAGTTCCGCTCCGACAGCAGCGGCGCCGCCGATCCCCGCCGTGGCGAAGTCACCTTCCGCATGCTTCTGGCCCATTCGTCCGGCCTGCCCGCGTACGAGAAATTATTTCTCCGCGCTCATTCGCGTGATGAACTTCTGCGCGCCGCCTTCACCACGCCGCTCACCGCCGATCCCGGCTCTCGCGCCGAATACAGCGATATCGGATTTATCATCCTCGGCGAAGCCCTGGAGCGCATGTCCGGAGAGTCGCTCGACATGTTTTGCCAACGTGAAATCTTCGGCCCGCTAGGGATGGCGAACACGAGCTTCAATCCGCCATCCGCGGTGCGCTCAAAAATCCCCCCCACCGCCGACGAACGAAGAGATGACAAATGTGGCGCGGGCGCCCCCGCCCGCGAAATGCAACCACTAGCGACGACGCCGGGCGTAAGCCCAAAGGTCCCCAGCAGCACCTTCCGCCAGCGCATCATCCAGGGCGAAGTGCAAGACGAAAACGCCTCGGTCCTTGGAGGCGTTGCAGGACACGCCGGGTTATTCTCCACCGCCGAGGAACTCGCAATCTTCGCGCAAACTTTTCTCGCCGGAGGCGGCCCCATCCTTCGCCCTGAAACCATCTCCCTCTTCACCCGCCGCGAATCGGAGCCTGCCGGCACTTCCCGCACTCTCGGCTGGGACACGCCATCGACACCTTCGCAATCTGGAAAATATTTCGGCGTACGGTCCTACGGGCATCTCGGCTACACCGGCACATCGCTGTGGATCGATCCCGACCGCCAGCTTTCCGTCACTCTGCTGACCAACCGCACCTGGCCCGATTGCTCGAATCAAGCCATCAAGCAAGTGCGCCCGATGTTTCACGATGCCATCCTGGAAGCGATCCTCTAGGTGCAACGCCGTACCCAACAAGGACTCCGCGGCATGGCGTCCGGCGTATAGAATGAATCCGAAATTCAGAATTTATCCGCACCTCATATCCACGACCCAGTTCGAAAGGCGCAAGACTTGACTCGAACCCGCACCGCGAAATCCGATCTTCGCTACCTTCCCACCGAACAAATTCTTTCCAGCGCGCGCGGTCTCGATCAGATGTCGTCGCTCGAAATCGCCCGCCTCATGAACGACGAAGATGCCACCATCGCCTCCGCAGTGCGCCGCGCGCTTCCGCAAATTGCCCGCGCCATCGATCTGGTCGCCGCCGGCATCCGCCAAGGTGGACGCCTCATCTATGTGGGCGCCGGAACCAGCGGCCGCCTCGGCGCTCTCGACGCCTCGGAAATTCCGCCCACCTTCAACACCGATCCACGCACCGTGCAATACATCATGGCCGGAGGTCCCAAGGCTCTCGGCGCTTCCACTGAAGCCAGCGAAGATGACACCGTGCTCGCCCTCGCCGCGATCAAGAAGCGCAAGCCCGGCCGCCACAACGTCGTCTTCGGCATCGCGTCGAGCGGACGCACTCCCTTCACCATCGCCATTATCGAATACGCCCGCCGCTCCGGCGCTCACACCGTCGCGCTGACCTGCAACCGCAACTCGCCGCTCGAACGCGCCGCCGACTTCGCCATCGTCACCGAAGTTGGTCCCGAAGTTCTTGCCGGATCTTCGCGCATGAAGGCTGGCACTGCGCACAAAATGGTTCTCAACATGATCTCCACCGGAGCCATGACGCGCCTCGGCTACGTCTATGGCAACCTCATGGTGAATGTCTGGACCAAGAACGAAAAGCTGATCCAGCGCGCCATTCGAATTGTGGAGCAAGCCACCGGAGCCGATCACGAAACGGCCGCATGCACGCTGGCCGCCAGCGGCAATCGCACGCCGGTAGCGGTAGTCATGCTGGCCGCCAACGTGACTCGTTCCAAAGCCGCAGCCGCCCTGAAAAAGAGCAAAGGCCACGTCCGCCAAGCAATCGAGTCAGCCCGAACCTAGAGCATGGAAGGCCGGGTGCCCCATTCTAAAATCGTGTACTTTGCGACTTTAGAGTGGGGTTTTGATCCCCAAAATCCTCTGCGCCCTCCGCGTCCTCTGCGTTGAAGATTTTGAATTTGACTCACCCGTACCTGTCCCGAAGTTCCAACCGAGTCAACCATCCCGCCTCTCAAGTCCCGTTACAATCAGTCCGTAAGGATTCCTCATGGATAAATTCGTCATCCGCGGCCGTGAGCCGCTGCTCGGCACGGTGCACATCAGCGGCGCCAAAAACGCCGCGCTGCCCTGCATGGCGGCCGCTCTGCTCACAGATCAGCCGGTCATCCTCGAAAACATTCCGCAGGTCCGCGACATTCAGACCACGCGCAACCTGCTCGCCGCCATGGGCGCCGAGGTCGAACTCGGCTACGGACGCGCCCACCACCGCACCAGCATCCTCTGCGCCAACCTCGCCAGCCCCGAAGCTTCCTACGAACTGGTCAAGACCATGCGCGCCTCCACGCTCGTTCTCGGCCCGCTGGTCGCCCGTTGCGGACGCGCCCGCGTCTCGCTTCCCGGAGGCTGCGCCATCGGCGCTCGTCCCATCGATCTTCACATCAAGGGCCTCGAAAAACTCGGCGCCAAGATTGTTCAGGACCACGGCTACGTCGAAGCCAGCGCCACTCGCCTCAAAGGCGCCGAAATTGTTTTCGACAAGATCACCGTCACCGGCACGGAAGACCTGCTCATGGCCGCCACGCTCGCCGAGGGCGAAACCCTTCTGCAGAATTGTGCCCGCGAACCCGAAGTCGCCGACCTCGCCGCCCTGCTCAACAAGATGGGAGCGAAGATCGAAGGCGCGGGCACACCGACCATCCGCGTGAAAGGCGTCGCCCGGCTCAAAGGTGCCAAGCATCGCATCATCCCCGACCGCATCGAGGCCGGAACCTTCATCATCGCCGGCGCCATGACTGGAGGCGATCTCAACATCGCCGGCTGCGATCCCGCGCATCTCGGCGCGGTGCTCAGCAAGCTGCACGAAGCCGGAGTCAAGACCAAGGCCGGCGCCGATTCCGTCCGCGTCATGGGAGACAACCCCTTCACCGCCGCCGACATGTCCACCGAAGAGCATCCCGGATTCCCCACCGATTGCCAGGCGCAATTCATGGCTCTGGCCACGCAGGCCGAAGGCACGTCGGTCATCACCGAAAATATTTTTGAGAACCGCTTCATGCACGCGCAGGAATTGGTGCGCATGGGAGCAAATATCAAGATTGAAGGACGCCGCGCCGTCGTTCGCGGCAAGACTCCGTTGAGCGCCGCGGCCGTGCTGGCCAGCGACCTGCGCGCGTCGGCCTCGCTCGTCCTGGCCGCGCTAGTCGCCGATGGCGAGACCATCATCGACCGCGTCTACCACATCGATCGGGGCTACGAGCGCATTGAAGAAAAATTGAAAGACGTGGGCGCGCAAATCAAGCGCATGGGCGAGATGTTCCCCCAAAAAGCCGTAGCCGCGAAATAGAATCATGTAACCCCGGACGCATTCGTCCGGGGTAGTTCAGGTGGCAGGCGTATGCTGAAGGGGGAGAAATGATCACCGGTAGGCTGACCGTTGTGCGAGGTCGCGAAATATGAATGGCCCATCCGAACTGAGACACGAAGAGTCTGCAGGCCCAGTGTCAGTAAGGGGACGATGCCCTAAGTGCGGTGTGCCGCTGACGGTGAACGAGCTTCGCGTCAGACCGACGGTTTGTCCTAGCTGTAAAACAGAGTTACAGGTGTTCCTCAAAGCGAATTGGGTTTATCCAGTCGTTTCATACACCATCGGTGTAGTGGTTGCTTACCTTCAAGGCTACGAGAGCATTATTCTCGGCATATCGGCGCTTTTCTACGGAACGGTGATTTTTGGTTCAATTGCGATTTATCGATGGGAGTTCCATCTTCCGATAAGAATAGCAGAGGTCCCGGATTGCAGGTTCTGGCGCTCAAACGAACCTTGATGCCGACCTGTCACTAGAAGACAACGAGCGCGGGAACAGCTCCGTGGCGTAGACAGTCGCGGAGCAGCCATTACTCCTCCCGCGTCAAGCGCCGAATGATCTCCCCATGCTGCGGATACCTCGCGGTCAACTCCTCCCGCTTCCCCATCTCGAAATCCGCAAACTCGAATCCCGGAGCCACCGTGCACCCCACTAGCGCCCACGACTTCCAGTCCGCCACATGCGAGGCAAACCAGCACCCCGCCCGCACCACGGCCTGAAAAGTCTGTCCAGTGTCCGGCGTCAAGCATTCTTTCCGGTCAACGACAATTAGATTTCCCGATGTTGTTTGAGATACCAGCAGCAGTCGGGGCTGTGGGAAAAGTGGGAATCGCGCGGGTTGTGCGCGATTTCCAAGGGCGGTGGGAAGGGAGGAAAACCTGCTTTTGGTTTTCCTCGCTTTCCACGGCCCGGCTTTTTCCACAGCCCTTCGGCCGCCGCGTTTGTGTTGTTAAAGAAATCATCGAGGGTCACTTTGCTTCCGCGGACTCCAAGCCCGCATCCCGATTCTTCTTGGCTTGCTCCATGCGGTAACTCGGGATGTTGAGTTCCAAAATTACGCAGTGATGGACGAGGCGATCGATCGCGGCCGCGGTGGTCATCGCATCTTTGAAAATGCCTTCCCATTTCGAGAATGGCAGGTTGCTCGTCAGCAGCACGCTGCCGCGTTCATAACGCTCCGCCAACAGGGTGAACACGACCTCCATTTCCTCTCGACTTTGCTGCACGTATCCCATTTCGTCGATGATGAGACCGTCGTACTTCGCCAGCTTCTTGATTTCCTTGCTTAACCGCAGATCCCGCTTCGCAGCCAACAGATCTTGCACCAGCAGCGCACAAGTGGCGTACTTGATCCTTTTCCCGCGCATAGCGATCAGCTCTTGCGCCAGGGCACACAACAGATGGCTTTTCCCCGCGCCAGGATTCCCGAAGATCAGTAAATTCTCTTTACGGTCCAGGAATCCTCCCTCCAACAGCACCTTCATCTGTCGACTCACCTTCACCGGCAACCGCTTGCCGTCGAAGTTCGCCAGGGACTTCTCCAGCGGCAGTGCGGATTCCTTGAGTAGCTTTCCGATCCGTTTTCGCCGCCGCTCCTCACACTCTCGCTGCGCCAGTTCCAGCAGGTACCGCTCATAACTCAACGTTTCTTTTTCCGCGCGCCGCGCCGTTTCCTCAAAGCACCCCCGTATCGCCGGCAGATGCAGCTCTTTCAGATTTTCCACGAGCGCGGTTCTCACCTGGCCCGTCTCCCCATTCATTGCAGCCCCTCCCCACTTCCACAGAGTTCGTCAAACATTCGCAGATCCACGCTGGCCACTTCGACCTCGCGAATGCTCCCCTTCCGCTCCACTCTCAGCCGCTCGCGCACCGCCTCCGCCCGCACCCATCCTTCGCCTTTTTCCAACAAACCGCGCAGCGCTTCATCTACTTTCGCCTCGCTCTCCTTCGCCGCCAGCTCCAGGATCGCCAGATACTCCTTGCTCCCCCGCGGGCCCAACTTGTCCTTCAGTTCATCAAACGCCATGCGAAATCGGCTCGTCGGAAACAACTCGTCCCGGTAGCGATAGTTCTCCAACGCCCCCGGCTTTCTCACCAACCAGTCGATGATGTGGCGATAGTCCACCCGGTGTCGCCTCCGCCCACGCAACCGCGGCATCTCTTCCACCTTCTTCTGCCCGTACCAGATCTCCACCCGCTCCATGTACAACCGCACCTCGACCTGCTCGCCAATCAGCCGGCTGGGCACCGAGTACACATTTCGGTCCGTATAGATCAGACTCCCCGAGTCCACCTTCACTCGCTCCCGCTTGCACGACTCCAAGCGTCGTTCCGGCAACTCCTTCATCACGGCGATTTCTTCTGCCAAGCGCGCTTTTCGTCCGGCGTTCAAGCGCGCCAACAATCCCGCCACGAACTCCTGGTAGTCCGCGACACTGACAAAATCCTTGCTCCCGCGCAGCATCAACTCCTGCGCCAGAGCCCGTTTCAAACGATGATGTCGTTGTTCCACATCTCCGTTCTCATGCCCTTGCCCCGCCTGGATCTTCTCTCCCTCCACTCCGTAATAACGCAGCAGCCCAGCGTACCGTTCGGTGAACTCCGCCGGCGTGCTCATGTTGTTGACCGCTGTCGACAGTCGATCGGTTCGGTGCCGCTGCGGCACTTTCCCGAGTTCCCAAACTGCGTTTTGAAACCCCTCACACAAACTTTCAAAGCTCTCCGAAAAACACACCGTGGCCGACTCCCAGTTCGAGTACGTCAGCACCAGGTGATAGAGCAGGTGCGGAAAACTCTGTCCCTGGATCGTGATCCCCAGCTCACTCATGTGCGTGAAGTCACTGGCACTCAGCCTCCCGGGCTGATGGCGCTGCGCGAAGAACACTTCCTTCACCGGTCCTTCCGTCGCCCGCCATACTTTCACTCGTCGCTGCAGCGTCCGCAGTTGCCCCTCGGCAAATCGCCCGCTATAACGCCGCTGCAGATATTCAAAAATCGTCTTCCCTTCCAGCCCAGGGTTCACCTCCAGCAGGCTGCGCACCTCTTCCCACACCTCCTGGAACGGGTCCTCTCGTGTCCGCCACCGCTTCTCCGGCGTCAGTTCGCTCGGCACTCGCCCCAGCCGACGGTACTTCCGCGCCGTCTTCGCATCCATACCCGCTTTCGCCGCCGCAGTTTCCAGATTCGTTTCCACTTTCCCCAAGGCAAACAACCTCCTCACCTGCTTGTCTGTCACCAAATTGTGAGTGTCGCCAAGAACCAAAAATCAGAGCCTGGCTATTGTCGCTGATCGGGAATTCTAATTGTCGTTGCTCGGGAGGTATGATTGTCGCCCATCAGTCCAGCCTCCGGATCACTTCCCAACAGAATCGAAGAATACGATCCCGCAGGCTCGATCACATGCACTACCAGCGGCGATCCAGCGTAGAAGTGCCATAGCTCATCACACCGCAGCCGGTGAAATGCGGAGAAATTCTTTCCCTCGAGTAGAAAGTAAATCGCTGTCGAAGGTATTTTTGGCTCGCAACTCGGCACTCGGGACTCGCGACTTTTCTATCAGTACGAAGTCGTCACCACCGGATCCTCCGGGTACCCGGGCATCCCAAATTCCGGAACGTCCAGCCCGATCTCTTCCGACTCCTGCGGAACGCGCATGCTCTTGAACTTATTCACCAGCGAGAACACGGCGAAGGTCGTTCCAAACGCCCACACCGCGTAAATCGTAGCTCCCATCAGTTGGACCAGGAACTGGCGGCTGTCGCCATGAATCAATCCGGTCACGCCCTGTCCGGCGCGCCCTAAGTAACTCGCCGCTCCTACCCCGTTCCATCCCGCGCCGTACGTGCCGTCGGCGAAGATGCCAACGCAAACGCCGCCCAGCCAGCCGCAGTATCCGTGCACCGAAATCGCGCCGCAGGGATCGTCAATCCGCAGCACGCGCTCGTTGAACAGCACTCCGCCGCAAACCAGCGAGCCTGCCAATATCCCGATAATCACCGCCAACGTCGGAGACACGAACGCGCACGGCCCCGTGATCGCCACCAGCCCGGCCAGCATCCCGTTGCAGGCCATCGTGATGTCGGGCTTGCCAAACATGGCATACCAGATCAGCATGGCAACCGCCGATCCCGCGACCGCCGCCAGGTTCGTATTCACCGCAACCACCGAGATGCGCAGGTCGGTCGCGCCCAGCGTCGATCCGGGATTAAACCCCATCCACCCAAACAGCAGGATGAACGTGCCCGTCACCACATACACCACGTTGTGCGCCGGGAAGACTCGAACTTTTCCTCCCGGACCAAACTTGCCAAAGCGCGGCCCCAGCACAATGGCCAGCGCCATTGCACAGAATCCGCCGACGGCGTGCACCACCGTCGAGCCGGCGAAGTCGACATAGCCGTGGCCCAGATTCATGCTCGATCCCAGTTGCGACAGCCATCCTCCGCCCCACGCCCAGCAGCCCGAAATCGGATACAGAATTGAGCCAACAAAGAGTTCGCACAGCAGAAACGCCCAGAACGAAATGCGCTCGCAGATCGCCCCGACAATGATGTAGCCGGCCGTCTCCATGAACACCACTTCGAACAGCGCCAGGCAATTGCTGCCCGCATCGTAAGCCGGACCGACCAGGAAAAATCCTTTGCCTCCAACGAATCCCCACTGGCCGCTGCCAATCAGAAATTTATTGAGCGTCGGAACTCCGCCCAGGTTTGTGGGCGCTGCGTTTATAGCAACCGCGCCGAACTGAAAAGCATATCCCACGGCGTAATACGCCAGAAAGGCGAACACGTACGCCGCGAAATTCAGCATCATCAAGTGCGCGGCATTTTTCTTTCGCACCAGGCCACACGTCAGCAGCGCGAAGCCAGCCTGCATGAACAGCACCAGGTATCCGGTATTGAGCGTCCAGGCAAAGTTGGTCGCCACCCGGACGTGGCCCACGCTGTCGGCAAGTTTGGCCGCCAGCGGTTCCTTCGCCGCCTGCGCCTGGTAGTCGTCGAAAGCTTTTTTATTCTGGGCGTAGTCGGGCGCGTTCTTATCGGTGGGCTCGGGCACGACAAAAGGATTGCCCGCGGCATCGACGGCGGAATTCTTGTCTCCCGTAGCCGTTCCCGCCGGATCGGGCTTGGCGCCATCGTCGGCCCGGCCCCACGCGGCCAGTCCCATCACCAGCACCAAGGCCAGAAACAACCGGCTTCCGGCGCATACCAACCATCCCTGCAGAGAGCGTCTCTCTGCTGCGTTCATCATTGTTAAGGGCTCCTTGTAGTCGAGTCGCACACCAATCCCGCACACTATCGAATTTGGGTTAATGGGCGAAAGTAAATCGAGCCCTCGACTGCGTCCAATAGAAATTTCTTATCGCAAGGATTGGAAAATGGCGTAGGAGGGAGGCCGCGTCGCCATGCCGCGGATCGAGCCGGAAGGCCCTAAAAAAACCTGGCACCGTCTGGCACGGAGCGGTTTGCCCGGTGCCTTTCGGTTCCTTTCTCCAGAGAAATAAACCAGAGAAACAAACTTGCGCAGTCTTACTTCACCAGAATCTTGCCATTCGCGTCGAGCGTGCCCTGCACCCGTACCCGCTTGCCTTCGAACTTGGCTACGTCGCTCTGATGATCGATGTCATACATCTTGCCGGAGTCGTCTTTCAGCATATACTTATCGCCCTGCTTCACGACTGTGCCGGAGAAAGTTTGCGTGTCAGTGCCGGTTGCGGTGGCACCGGGTTCCGAACTCTTCGTGCCCGATTGCGGAGTGTTGGCGTCCGGGGACTGCGACGACGGCTGCTGCTGTGAACTCGGTGTATCCGCGCTCGGCGTCTGCTGTGAAGCCGGCGGCATTTCCGGCGACGGCGCTGGCTGCGTCTGCGGCGTCGTTTGATCCGGCGCGGACGTCGACGGTGTGTTCTGGGCTTGAAGCGCGCTGCCCCAGGAGATCATTCCAATGGCGATCGCCAGGGTGGCGAGAAACGAGAGAGACTGAATCTTTTTCACAAATCCTCCAGGAGCCCATGCGGCTCTTCCGGACTACCTAGCAACCGGTTTGCCATGAACCCGCAGTCGATTTCTCGTATCCTGCTATGCATTGCAACGGCACAATTTAGCTGCACTTCTCGGGAATGACGGGGCGCGCATGTCAGCAATGTTTCCTGGGCGGCTACAGGAGATGCTGTAGTCGAGACAACGTGCGTCGCCGCCGGTGATCGATTTTCAGTGGGAATAGTTTTCGCCCAGCGAGCAAGAAATGCATCTCGAAATTTCCGCAGGACTCATCCGAGCCAACGAAAGTGGGGAAACGCGCGGCCAAAACGAAGAGAACGAAGTCCTTCGTGCCCTTAGTGGTTCATGCATTTCGTATTCGCGTCCAGCTGATCTACACATGCGCAAAAAAAGGACCGCAATCTCTGCGGTCCTCGTTTTTTTTCTTTTATCGGTGTGAATCCGTGAAGATCCGTGGCTGAAGGTTTTAATGCCGGCCTCCGCCGCCACCACCGTGGCGTCCACCACCGCCGCCACCGCCGTGACGTCCACCGCGCCCACGGCCACGTCCACCACCACCGCCGCCTCCGGGACGTCCCCCACGGCCGCCGCGATCTCCACGATCGCCGCCATGCGGACGTTCACCTCCACCGCCGCCTACATGCGGCGCGCCTTCGCGGTTGAAGTTCGGTTCATCGGACTCCTCTGGAAAGTCACCGCCACCCTCAATCACCAGCGTCCCCGCCGGTGCAGGTTGGCCTTCGCCTGCGGGAGCCACCGGGGGCGGAGCCTCCCCGCCACCCATCTTCGCGCGCTGTTCTTTCAGAATCGCCTTGCGCGACAGCCGGATGCGGTTGCCTTCAACCGCCAGCACCTTCACCAGCACCTGGTCGCCTTCCTTCAGTTCGTCGCGAACATCGGCAATCCGGTGCTCGGCGACTTCACTGATGTGCAGCAGTCCTTCCGTGCCCGGAATGATTTCGACGAACGCGCCAAAATCCGCCAGCCGCGTGACTTTCCCGAGATAAGTCTTGCCGACCTCGGCCGTTGCCGTGATGTCGCCGATGATCTGCAGCGCCTTGGCCGCCGACGCCTGATCGCTCGACGCCACCTTCACCAGCCCGGAGTCTTCCACGTCAATCTTGACTCCCGTCTGCTCCACGATCGACCGGATCATCTTTCCGCCCGGCCCAATCAAGTCGCGAATCTTGTCGGTAGGAATCTGCACGGTGTAGAAGCGCGGCGCGTAGTCGGAAATCTTCTCGCGCCCGCTCGAAATCACTTCCTCCATCTTGCCGAGGATGTGCATCCGCCCACGCTGCGCCTGCGCCAAGGCCTCGCGCATGATTTGCGCCGTGATGCCGCCAACCTTGATATCCATCTGCAGCGCCGTGATTCCATCGCGCGTTCCCGCGACTTTGAAATCCATGTCGCCGTAGTGATCTTCCGCGCCCGCAATGTCGGTGAGAATGGCGTACTCTTCGCCCTCCTTCACCAATCCCATCGCCACGCCGGCCACTGGAGCCCTGAGCGGAACGCCCGCATCCATCAGCGCCAGCGAAGCTCCGCAAACCGTCGCCATTGAAGACGATCCGTTCGATTCCAGAATGTCGGAGACCACGCGCATGGCATAAGGCCACTTCTCTTCGGTGGGCAGCACGGCCGAAATCGACCGCTCCGCCAAAGCTCCGTGCCCGATCTCGCGCCGTCCAGCTCCACGCATAAATGCCACTTCTCCAACCGAAAACGGCGGAAAGTTATAGTGCAGCATGAAGCGTTTTTTGGCTTCGCCTTCGAAGCCTTCCAGGCGCTGCATGTCGTCGCTGGTGCCGAGCGTGGTCGTGACCAGAGCCTGGGTTTCGCCGCGGGTAAAGATGGCGCTGCCGTGCGTGCGCGGCAGAACTCCGGCTTCGATCCAGATCTCGCGGATCTCGTCGAAGGCGCGCCCATCCGGACGCTTCTTCTGCTTGATCACCGCCTCACGGAAGATGCGCTCGCGCAGAGCCTCGTAATAGTGATTGAGTTTCTGCTTGGCTTCTTCGTCGTCTTCCGGCAGGGCGGCAGCCAGCTTCTTCTTGATTTCCTTGACCAGCGTATGGCTTTCGGCCTTGGGATGCTTCTTGGTATCGAGCGCGTCGGTGAGCTCGGCGCCAACGCGTTTCTGCAAGTCGTTGTAGTACGCGTCGTCAAACTGCGGAGGCTCAACCTTGCGCTTCGGCTTCCCGGCCTTGTCGCGCAGGTCGTTGATGGCGGCGCAGATTTTCTTGATCTCGGTATGCCCGAACTCGATGGCGTCGACCACCGTCTCTTCTTTCACTTCCTTGGCGCCCGACTCGATCATCACGATGCCTTCGGACGTGCCCACGACCATGATGTTCAGCAGGCTTTCGCGCATCTCGTTGTACGTGGGATTGACCACGAACTGTCCGTCGACCAAGCCCACACGTACTGCGCCGAGCGGACCGAGGAACGGAATGTCGGAAACATGCAGCGCTGCCGATGAGCCGTTGATGCCGGCCACATCCGGATCGTTATTGGTGTCGGCAGAGAGCACGAACGCAATCACCTGCGTCTCGCACTTGAATCCTTCGGCGAACAAGGGGCGAATCGGGCGATCGATCTGGCGGCTGGTGAGCACTTCGCGCTCGCTCATGCGGCCTTCGCGCTTGATGAAGCCTCCGGGAAAGCGTCCGCCGGCGTAGGTGTATTCGCGGTAATCCACGGTGAGGGGGAAAAAGTCGATGCCTTCGCGCGGGTCGGCGTTGGCGGTGGCAGTGGCGAGAACCACATTCTCGCCCATCCGGACCACGGCCGATCCGTGGGCCTGCTTGGCTAATTTTCCGGTTTCAAACGAAATGGTTTTGCCGCCGGCGAGGCTGACGGTCACTACTATTGGTTCTGGTTTCATGAATTTTCCTTCGGAGTGCGGTGAGCGGTGAGTTGAGAGCGATGAAGCGGTAGGTAGCCGGCCCTGCGCGGTTTTCGATGAGCGGGAGTTCCAGCGGATGCTGGAGACACCTCACCCGATCTCAAACTGTGGAATGGATCGACAGCGCTTGAAAGACGCACGTGTGGAGATTTCCTCGATGCCGGCCGTCTCACCAGAGACGGTGCTCAGAAAAGCAAGTTTCAAAGTTTCGAAGGGTTTCAATGTTTCAGGGTCTACTTTGAAACCTTGCCACCTTGAAACTTTGGTGAAAGCTTACTTTCGGATGCCGAGTTTAGTGATGACGGTCTTGTAGCGCTCGGTATCGTATTTCTTGAGGTAGTCGAGCAAGCTACGGCGCTTGCTGACCAGCATGAGAAGCCCGCGGCGCGAGCCGTGGTCTTTCTGGTGCGTCTTGAAGTGCTCCGTCAACTGGCCAATCCGTTCGCTAAGCAGAGCGATCTGGACTTCTGGGCTGCCGGTGTCGCTGGCATGCGTGCCGTACTGGTCAATGAGGGATTTCTTTTGCTCTCTGGCTAACACTAAACTGGTGCACTCCTGTTCTTAATCGATTGTCTATGTGACGTTTAGAGGATATCACGGGCAGTTGGGGAGCGTAAAGGGATGCGATTCGTGGGTAGTGTCTGAAATGTGAGATTTCAGACACTACCGATTCGTGGCCGCTCGCGTCTCTTAGGAAGCGATTCTGTCGTGCGGTCGAACCAGCTACGACTATCGTTGTGTGCGTTCTGTATAATGATAAACGACTGGAGAACTGGACGAGTTCAGGCTGGAAATGGCAAGAGCCGTCTTGTCTACGCAGCAAACCGGCACCTAAGAAAATGAGCGATTGGAAAGCCTCAGGCGGCCGCATTAGTCTCCTACCGGCGGCTCCGGTCCCATCCGGACTACCATCGGCATTGGAGTTGTACAGGCATATTTGGGGGGCGGAGCCTGAGAGCTTTCAGAAGCCTTCGAACCCGTTGATGCCTTCCATCGCGCAAGGCAGTAAAGAGAGTCTGAATCTCAGCTGCACGGTCCAGCCAAACCGAGTCGACTTTGCCATATCGCCCTTGACCCCTTTCCAGGACCCTACTGGGGCCCAGTTTCCCGTAATCCTCGATGCTGGACAATTAGTCAACGAACTCCTGCGATGTATTGGACTGATTGGCAGAAACCTCGTACCGAACTCAATCTTCCGTGCCGCGCTTGCGCTTCAATTCATGAATGTGCGACCAAGTTTCGTGGATGCCAACAAAATTCTGACTGCGGTTATACCTGCGAGCTATGGTGTCAGGCTTACAGATGAAGAGGATTTTGTTTTCCAGGTTAACCGGCCGTACCCGTCCCGCTCTGAGAATATACGAATGAACGCCCTCACGAAGTGGAGCGTTGATAGGCTTAGAATAGTTACTTTTTCCGTCTCGACACAGAACATCCCTGCGGCGTCCCCATCGCTTGCAACGCAACCGCTGACGTCGGAGTTTATTTCAGCCAGTGTAACTTTTGATAACAACAATGCTCCAACGGATCGTGCGTTGTCGCCCCAGATCCAGGCCGCTGTATTGAACGAAGCGTTGGCCTCGGTGATGCGTACGCTGAAGGATATCGGCCTACAGGTTGAGGGATTTGAGAATGCTGACTTACCACGCTGAGATGTACCAACAAGCACTTGTGGTCATTGACTCGGCTTCCACCTCGGAGGGTCTGTCTGCGCCGAATGTGTCGAACGACTCGGCAGGAGCGGGCTCGTACCCAGGTTTGTTGCGTCCAGGCAGCCCCTCGGCATCCACGGCCTCGCAGCCCTACACGCAGACCTTAGTTCTGGGGACTCCATTTTCGAGCGTTCCGGTCGTTAGCAAATCTGAACTCAGCCGCGAGTATCAGGAATTGGGACAGGCGCTCACGGAAATGACCGAGTTGGAAGAAGGGGATGCATGGAAAATTGAGACGCCTGTGTACGCTGCAGCGTGCTTCGTTGCGACGGGGCTGATGTCATTCTCCCTACCAGCACCGCGTGTCTTCAATCACGGCCCAAAGTCCGTCGTCTTCAATTGGTCACACGAAGCAGACAGTCTGTACCTCACGGTCAGTGCGGATCGAATGTCCGCGTTGATAGCATCCCCCCAACGGATCAGGCGTCGGGTCGAATACTCCTTGAAGGATCTACCGAATCCTGCCCTGGCCCTTTCCTCGGTTAGAGCCGCCTACCTCGGGGAACCTGTGAAATTGCTGGTCACCGGCTCGCTTCCCACAGGGCCCATCGACTGACCACGCATGAGATGTGGCTGCCGTATCCCCGATCGTGATGCCCTCTATCGTCACTCCGTGCACCCGGTGGCGTTCAGGGGGGCTGCGTTCGACTGGGTCAAGTGCCTGAATCTAATTAGCCGGGACAACGGCTTTGAAGGATCGTTGGCATGGGAGAGGTATTTGCCTATGAGCGATATGGCGCATGCATACGGCTGTCGACTCGCGCGGCAAAGAAACGAACAAAAAAAAGCGAGTGGCAAGTTCAAAGAGAAAGATCGACAGATTTACGCTGGCATTTATCGTCTAGAAGCGTATGACATAAGGGCTCTTCCGGGCGCCGACGGACTAGACGAGGTGCTGTCCGCTGACGTTGTGCACCAAATTGAAAAAGGCGAGATCGCTCACGCCTCTCTGAAAGTTATTCTTAAGCCTGGATATGATGGTGATCCTGAAGCGACGAAGACTGCGGTGATCGCTGTTCTCTGGAATACATGCACCGGGCCGCTCAAACATGTCTGCGACTATGATGCCGACGTCGCAGAACACCCGAGCGAACGACTTGCGGCGCCACCCTCGGGTTCCTTTTCAGACCAGCGGTCCCAGCTCTCGCGGTTTTGGGCCCTGACTAGATTCCGTTTCTTAGACTGGATGCTGCGCACGGTTCTGCGCTGTAAAGGTCTGTAGGCGGAAACCTGTGGACATGCGGGGCGTTCCCCGGTCTTTGCCCCTAACGCGATCTGATACTTCGGGGTTCCTGCTGATGCGCGTCGCCGGCATCGCTGCTGTGCCGTCCCTGACGGGACTCGGTTCCCTTTTCTGGATGCCTACCCAGGACTCACGCGCTGGGCTATCACATGCCGCCGCTCTGCGGCTTCGGCGGACCGGGCTTGGCCGCTCGCGCGACTTCACGCAAGGTCCCTCGACTACGGCGATCGTCCGCTTCCCGAACGATCGTCTTCGCCCGGGATGACAGAGTGCTTTCGGCCGCACCGATTCCGGCCTGCTCCTTGGATTCGGCCTGGCCTTCGGATTCGTTGACTTCCCCTTCCCCCTGTGTGAGAATCCGCCCAAGAGGCCGCTTTGCGGGGGCAACGGCACGCAATTTTCCGAACTCAAACAGTGCTCCGCTGGCGAATTCCTAACTCATAACGAATGACCGCTTCCCCAATGAAGGCCGGCTCTCTCCAGCCCCGATCCGCCCGCAGCCGACGGAGGAACGCTTGAAGCTCGTCATCGTGGCCGGGGCCGTGCTTCTCGCCGCTGTCGCGGGTTGGACAGATTGGCGCAGCCGGCGCATTCCGAACTGGCTTACGGTTCCCGCATTCGTGCTGGGAGTCGCCGCCAACACTTTTTTGTCCGGCTGGGAGGGACTACTGAAGACTTCCCTGCTCGGGGCGCTGGTTGGTTTGGGTCTCTTGCTGCCGTTTGTGCTGGTGCGCAGCCTCGGTGCTGGTGACTGGAAACTCGCTGGCGCGCTGGGCGCTTTCCTGGGTCCAAGCCTGTTGATGAATCTGTTGCTGCTGTCGGTCTTCGTCGCCGGAGTCATGGCGACCGCCCTGATCATCTATAAAGGACGGGTGCTGCAGAGCCTGCGCAATATCGGTCACATTCTGATCTCGCTGGTCACCTTCCAGTTGCCCGGATCGCGTGTCTCGCTCGACAACCCCGATTCGCTTAAAATTCCCTATGGGGTTGCATTGGCCTTGACCGTCGTATGCTTCGGGGCAGCGCAAGCCTGGAGGATTGTCCGATGAGCGGCCTCGCCATGCGTTTCGTACGCCAACTCGCGACCGAAACTCGCGGCGCTGAAATCGCCGAGGCCGCGGCCGTGCTGCCGCTGATGTTCATGATCCTGCTGGGAATTTTCTGGTTTGGCCAGGCTTTCAGCATCTACGGAGCCATTACCCGCGCCGCCCAGGAGGGAGCGCGGGCGGGCGCGACTCCTTATTGCGCGACGTGCACAGTCGTTTCGCCCAGTGCCACCAATGCCGCCAACGCGGCGCAAGCCGCGTTGCAGGCCTCGCGTCTCGATCCCGCCCAGGTTCGGTTTCCGGTTCCGACTCCCAGTTTCCTGGCGTGCGGTGGATCCTCAGGGGCGAGTTGCTCCGCCGGCGGCAACCCCAACCTTTTTTGCGTGCAATATCCCATTCAAATGACCAATCCCGGCGGTGGCACCAACGGCCTTTGCGGAGTCTCGGTCTCTTTCCAGTATCCGTTCCAGTTCTGGCTGCCGTTCACCACGCTAAACAATCATCAAATCTGGCTGAACGCCACGGCGCAGGTTCGCCTGGAGAACCAATGATTCTGGAGAACCAATGACCGGAGAACTAATGCTCCGCAAGCCCGCTCTCGCTGGATGGCTGAACTTCTGCAGGCGCTTGCTGCGCGGTGAGCGGGCGGCTCAGATCGTCGAATTCGCCGTGGCGCTGCCCTTGCTCGTGGTTTTCGTAGTGGGCATCTTCGATTTCAGCAGCGCGTTCACCTTGAAGCAGCGCTTGACCAACATTGCGCGCGATGCCGCGCGCGCCGCCGCCGCCGATCCTGCGAACGATTTGCTGCAGCCCTCAACCGCGCTCCCGCAATCGGTGACGGATGCATTTCAGACCGTCGATAAGGATTTGCTCGCGAGCAACATGAACGATTGCGGCGTTACCGCCAGCGGTTCACCTGCCGGCTTGACCTGGAAATTCACCGCCAGTGGAAACGGCTGTCCTGCCATCGGGCTGACCATCACCATTAACCGCGGTTACTACTTCCCGCCCACCGGAGCCGGCCTGCCCACTGTGGGCTGCACGCCACAGACTCCGAATGGACAGACGACGATCATCGGCACCTGCGTGAGCATTCAATATTTTTATCCCTGGCGGTTCGGGCGAGCCGCCTCCCTGCTCGGAGCCAGCACCGTGCTGCCGGCGCAGATAGCAGGCGTCGCCGTCGCTATGAATGAGAACTGAGCCTTATGAAGAAGCCCGCAATCTCGAGATCGCACGCGGTCCCAGGCCACTCGATCCCAACCAACGAGCGCGGCATCACCATGGTGCTGGTCGCCGTGGCCATGGTGGCGATCGTCGCCATGGCAGCGCTCTCCATTGACATAGTTACTCTGTATTTGGACAAAGAGGAGGCGCAGCGCTCCGCCGATGCGGCTGCGCTCGCCGCTGCCAGAGTTCTTTCGGTCTCCGGCATCACGGGAGATCCCAGCAATTCAACCGGAAATTGGGGATCGATCTGCGGACCCGGCGGAATGGCAACGCTGGCCGCGCAAGCCGTGGTCGGGCAGAATACGGTGTCGAGCGCAGTGCCGGGAACAATCAACATCTCCTATTCGGCTGGAATCAGCGGCACGATCACTTCCAGCCCTGATTGCCAGACATTTGCCTCGACCCCCCCTACCGCCTTCGGAGTCAATCCGCTGGTGACGGTAAAAGTCACGCGCTCCGCCATACCGACATTCTTTTCGCGCATTTGGGGCAACACATCAAACAGCGTGAGTGCTACAGCCACCGCCGAAGCCTTCAACCCCTCGAACTCGGGAACGGTCGGCAATCAGAACCCGGGATCGGGAATCATCACGCCGGTGCAGCCGATGTGCGTAAAACCCTGGGTCGTTCCCAATCAAGATCCTCTGCACCCGGTTGGCTGCAGTGGGCCGGGCGGCTGCGACCCTCTGGTAAACGCAACTGATGGATCGATCAGGCACCCGGGAATTACGCTCGGAGGCTTTGGCACGAACGGAGTGATCGGCGAAAATTTTTGGCTCACCTCCGACTGCCAGAGGCGTGGAGGAGGCTGCACGCTCCGCAATGGCGGCCAACAACCACAAGCCAACTACAACGGCCCCGGGAATATCCAGGGGCCTCCCAATCTGCTCTATGTTCCCGGGCAGGTTGCCGGGACGCCGACCGCAGTTCCCTCCTGCTCCGGCGCGGAGCCTTTCGAACTGGCCATTACCGGCTGTGATCAGCCCACGAATTATCAGTGTGGTGTACAGAAGGCCAATTGGGTGGATCTAAGCATCAACCCGAATTCGCCGACAACCAATGGGGTGCAGTGTCTGATCAATCAGGCCGATAGCGGGGAAGTCGGCACGTCCAGCGGCCAGGACTATTTGAATCCTTTTGCGGCGCCCGGCGCCTACCCCTTCCAGATTCTTGCCGGAAGCGGCAATCCCCTGACCAGCGCCGGCCTCACCACCGGAACACCCATCACTAGCAGTTCCTCCATTGTTGCCCTTCCCATTTACGACAGTACGCAGAGCATCCCTCCAAACAATGTAACTTTTGTGGGATTCCTGCAGGTGTTTATTAATGCGGTGGATAATAATGGTAACGTCAACGTGACCGTGCTGAACGTTGCCGGATGCAGCAACAACGCCAGTGGCGCGCCCATCCCCGGCACCTCTCCCGTGCCGGTGCGATTAATCACGCCTCCGTAGCGGGCGAGAATCGTCCCTTAATTTTTCGGAACGTTGATTGTGCTACTGCGGGGTGTTTTCCTCGCCCGGCGGCCTCATTCCGGGCTCTGGCTGGCCCGGCGCGCCCTGCATGGGCGGAGGCTGGAAATTACCAGGCTGCGACGAGGATTCGTCTTCGCCCACATCCTGGTTGCTTCGCGCCTGCGTGGGAAACGACGGGGTGAAGCTCATCTCTTGACGCGGGGTCAGAATCACCTTGTCCAGCTGGCGCGGGTCGCTGGCCGAGTTGATAATCAGGAAATTGAAGCGCGAGCCATTCAGCAGGTGCGCCAGAACTTCAGGAGCCGGCGCGGGCTCGATTGCCGCAACCACCCTCTCCTGCTCGGCTCCCGCAGGAATCGAAATCTCCGCTCCCGTCTTTTGCTGCACGGCGTACAGAACTTCTGAAAGCGTGGCCTTATTGGCCGAGATGCTCAGCAACCCATGCTCGTAAGACACCTGCAGCGGCGGTTGCGCCAGGCTGACAATGCTCAGCGGCTCCGCGCTGGTTGTGTAGTTCGCCACCACCAGGCCCGGGCGCCTTGCCGGCTGCGCCTCTTCCGCCGATGTACCGGCGCCGCCGCCTGTCACTTTGATGATGACGGTGCGGCCGTTGGGAAAAACTTGGTACGACTGCGCTGCCGTCAGATCGAGCACTACGCGCGTGACCGGAGGCTTCTTCTGAAACAGCCCCACCCGGACGTCTTTAACTTCTCCACGCTCCACCGATTGGCTGCGCACCTGATCGCTCGGAACAGCGTTGGGAAAATCGACCACCAGCCGGTCCGGCCCACTCAGGATTTGGGTTTGCGGAATGATGCGCTCGCTGGCTTCCACTTCGATCTCGACCGCGTCTTTGCTCCCCAATACTTTGACGGAGCGAACCGACACCTGGGCAACCACTGGAAGACTGGTCATTCCAGCACAGAGCAAGCCGGCAAGCAGCCGACTCGCGGTAATTCGCCCAATCTTGTGCATGAAAACCTGCGCCCGGGTGATGTGTGGGTGGTTCTAAGAACGAATTCTAGCAGCGTTCGCAGGAGCAGGAACTTACGTTGGTATTAGAACTTCAGGTTCCCTGGCTCGGACTATTGCGTCAGCGGCTTCAGGATTTCTCCCAAAATATCCGGCTGATCAGAAACTCGCTCCAAGTGCGGATTCTTATCGCCATCGTGATAAGCGATCGAGTAGGTTTTGAAAAATTGCGCGTTTTCCAGCAGCAGTTCGATGGGCTGATCGCTTCCCTTTGCGGCCTTCACCGCGTCATGCAAAACGTTGGGCGACCACTTCCGTTCATTCACCGCGATGAGCATCATGCCCGGCCCCACGCCTGCCCGGTGCGCCGGCGATCCCACAATCACGTCCCGGATCTTGCCGTCCTTGCCCACGCTGAGGCCTAACGAGTAGGACAAGTCGGCAGACTTCGAAAGCTTCTCGATCGCCTTTTCAAACAGGTTGGGCTGTTCGTTGTAAACCAATTTCCATCCGCCGCGCTCGATCCCGCCCAGCGGAGCATGCGTGGTCACGGCATTCACGCGCTCGCTGAGCAAGCGCGCCCAATCGTAGGGCGCGACCTCATTCAACGTGCGCACCACATCATCGAAGGTGTAGGGCACGACTTTCGGCGGACCGCTTTCACCGCCATGGAAGCGCCGGCAGAAATCGTTGAGCGAGCGCTCCCCGTGCGTCTGCTGCCGGATGATCGCATCCACCTCCAGCCAGATCAACTGCCCCTCCGGATAGTAATCCAGACTCCTCCGCCAGTTCGCCCATTCCCGCGAGTACAGCGTGCGCAGCGTCTGCACTGAGATCGCCGTGTCTTCCAGCGGCCGCCAGGTGCGGCAGGTGCGGTGATCGAGCATGGCCGCAGTCTCCGCCAGTGCCTCCCGATATTGCTCATCGGTCAGCAGGCCACTGCGCGCCGCCAGTACGTTGCCCAGATAATCCGTCAACCCTTCATACACCCAGAGCAGATCACCGATCATCGGCTCCTGATAATTGGCAGTCGCCAGCCCGATGGGGCGCCGGTATTTTCCGTTCCACGAATGCGTGAACTCGTGCGGAACCAGGTCGGCGTAAAGCATGCCCAGGTCGGGATCAATCAGCATACGCTCCGCGGCCGCGCTGTCGTTCGATTCGTGATGCTCCAGCCCGTGTCCGCCGACCTGATCGCTCAAGGTAAGCAGGAAGTGATATTGCCGGTAATGCCGCGCTCCGAACAGCGCCCCGGTTTCCGCGACCAGCTTCTTATAGGCCGCAACTTCTTTCGGCGTCATCGCCAGATCCGCCTCGTCATCGGCGACCAGGTCCATCACGTGAACCGGCATTTCGCCGGGCCTGGTGAGCTCGATCTGGCGATAGTGCGCTCCCGCAATCAGTGGCGAATCCACCAGCGTGGTCAACGACACGGAAGCAAATTCCACCTCGTCGCCGCGAACATGTGCTCCGGGCAGCGCGGTTCCAAATTTCCATCCGGGGGGCAGCGTGATCGAGGGATCAAATGTCACATCGTCGGAACGCGTCCCCTTCGGATAAAGCAAAACCGCATTCCAGTTCAGATCCAGCAGATTGGACGAAGCTGCCGGTCCGTCGCCTCCCGCGCTGTCTTCGGTGGTGATCGCGTCCAGTGAAACGTCCAGAGTTTCCGCACCGGGCGGCACGTTCAGATGAAACTCGTACATCTCCACTGGGTCCCGCTGCCAGGGGATAGGATGCCCCGCGGATTCCATGTGAATGCCGGTCAGCCCGCCGATGGGACCACTCGGCCGGTGATTTCCCGGAATCCACTTAGGGAACACCAGCGACACCGGGTCGGAGTGCACGGGAATCTGCAAGTGCGCGTGATAGATGTTCCGCGGAGCGTCAGTCAAATCCACATGCAGCCGAATGGCTTGAGCTGCCAGGCACGGCAGCAAAAGAAACAATGACGGAAGCAGCAAAATGAAAAGCCGCCGAAGAACCAGCCGCACCGAACACCTCCTGAGGAACAAAGTCTGAAGGCTATCGGAATCGGCGGCAACTGCGCAAGGCGAGCATGCCTAGTGTGGAGCGGACACTCTTGTCCGCTGCTTTTGATTTTGCTTTATGTGCAGGGAAGAACAAAAGCAAGATCAACACCAGAACCAACACCAAAAGCAGCGGGCAAGACTGCCCGCTCCACAGGGGTCTTAGCTAGATTCGTTGAGGACAGCTCAAACGACGACATTCCGGCCGAACCGGTGACGAGCTTTCCAATAAACAAGGGCGAGTCCGGAGATCATCAGCAGCCAGGTCGCGGGCTCAGGAACTTCCCCGCCTGTCTCGCACGGATTGATCTTCTTCTTGTTCTTTCCGCCGCTGGTCTCAGTGGGAAATACATTCCCTTCGCCGGAGTTTGGCTTCTTTGTGCCAATGCCGCAAAGACTCTGCACTGGCAGCGGCAGCGGCGGCGGGGCGATCGGGACCCAGTTTCCACCCTCGAGCGGATCATAAAAACTCAGAGGTCCGAAATCCGCGGGACGGTTCGCCAGGGCAGTTTGCAAGGGAGCGGGAAGCGCGGCGGTCGAGGTGCCTATAGCCGGGAGCATCGGCTCATCAAACTTGGCTGCCGGAGGCTCGAAAGTCGAGGTCGCTTGCTGGGGAGTTTCTTCCACACGATTGCCGCAGCGAGTACGCGCGGTCAGGCTGCCGTCGGTGAGCAACGTCTCACCCTTCTTGAGGCGAATGGGATGCCGCGTCCAGTAAAGCCGGCTGCCGATGCGATAAGAGACATATACCTCGCGCGCCAGCACTACCTTCACCACGTGGGCGCGCCTGTAATCGAATCCCGCGTAATGCTCAGCGACCACCGGATCGTGTTCCGTGGCCCACTTCAATTCGCGCGCATCGCGCACGCCGCCGGGTATCACCGAATAGGGATACACCGGACGGTTCTCCATCTGGCGCAACGACTCCTGCTGCGTGAGCTGTAACACATTGCGCGCTTCGGCTGCCTTGCCGTTCGCTTCAGGATTGCGACCAGCGCGGAATAACGACGGGCTGAGATGGCGCAGTGCGACGGAGGCGAATCCCACGGTTAGCAGCCCGCAGATCGCCAGCAGAAGGACGCGACGAAGGCCGCGATTTCGGCGATGGCGATGGGTCCGACGGCGCCGCAGAACCGTTACCGAACCCACTTCTTCCGGTTGACTCAACAACTTCTACCCTACCTTTAACGACCAGATTTCTGGGGGAACTGGTCGAAGGACACCCAACCGCATTTGTGCAGTTTCGGTGCCATTACCGGACGCCCAATCCTCACATAACGCAGAGGATGCGGGCTGTGATGGCGATCATGCTACCAGAGACTGCATAGCTTTGCACAAATATGTTGGGGAAATGCTGTGCAAATCGGGGACGCAGGTGGCGAGGGGAAGCCTTTGGCCAGCCACAGCGCTGGCTGCCGCACGCAAAAATCAGCAGGATTCGCCGTCTGCCCATCACTCTGGGGCACAAATCAGCTCTGGTTACTTTAGTAACATCGCAGATTCCCCTTTCCGGAATGTCCAGAAACACGCCGGTTCGATCTCATTCGATCGCATAGTCAATCTTGATTCCCCGCTTCTCGATCTCCTCGAGGAACAGGTCGGCGGGCACATCGGTTTCCTGCAGAACTCCCCCTCGTTTGTTGATGGCTCCGGAAGCCAGCATTTGCAGGACGATCGAAGCTGGGAAAGCCGTGGTGCGCATCATCGCACTCATGTCGGTCTTCGCATCGTAGTAATCCACCATGGTGAACGAAGCCACGCGTCCTTTCAGTCGTCCGCCTAGCAATCCGCGGACGCCTGCTCGATTCACGGACTCATGCGCCTCCAGCCGCATAATGCAGACGTCAGGCCCCTTGGAAGCAAACTTACCTTGAAAGATTTTCGACATCATGGCCCGCGGGGAGATTTCTGCATTGCCGAACTTCATCTTCTCGCTCGAAAACAATCCCAGCTCTTTGAGTTCGCAGAGCAGATCGTAGTGTCCGGGATAGCGCAGGGTTTTTTCGAAGCACTCGCCCACTCGGCCTTCAAAAGTTTCCGGCAAGGTCGAGGTTCCACCAGAGGTGTGAAAGGCCACCAGCGGCGAGAAGCCGGCAATGTGAAAATCTTCCGGCTCGGTCAGCGGATCGATGGTAGTCAATTTGCCTTTGCGAAGGATGCGCGCCGGTTCCACATACTCGTTGATCAGACCCTCGACCGAGAAGACCAGTTGATAATGAAACGGTGGCGTGGGCCGTGCCGGCAAGCCGCCGACATAGAGGCGCAGCGCGTCGGCACTTCCGCCCAAACGCCGCACCAATTCACCGCCCAGAATCGACGCCATCCCCGGCGAAAGGCCGCAGTCGGGAGCCAGGGCTACGCCGCGCTTCTCCGCCTTCTTCGAAAGCGCCAGTTCCTGCCGCACCACGGTGTTATTTCCGCCCAGGTCGGCAAAGTGGCAGCGCGCCTCGACGACCGCTCGCGCCAATCCCAGGTTCAGGAAATACGGCACTGCCGAGAGCGCCGCATCGTGGCCAGCCATCACTTTCGCGGCAGCCTTTTCGTTGCTGGCTTCGAGCGCGACGGCTTTGACTTTCTTTTCTCCAACGATGCGGTTGACCCGCGCCGCCACGTCGCGGGCGCGTTTGGAATCGCTGTCGGCCAGAGTTACCGAATTCACTTGCGGCGTGCGCGCCATGTCAAACGCCGCCGCCGAGCCCATCATGCCGGAACCAATCACAAGCAGTTTCATGGAAGATCGCTCCTGTATTTCGATTTTTGAGTTCGCCGTGGTCCGAACCCTGCGCGCACGGATGGCGCAGTTTCACGCAGCCAACTGACGATGAGATTGAGGTGAGCCAGGGATGACTGGCTCAAGACATCAGCGATAGGAAGGGACTAAAGACCGGCGGGAGCGATTCGCTCACAGCTGTAGCGGCGAAGATCGAGCCTCAGAAGTTGCACAGAAGATCATATCATTCTCGCGTCCAAACTATGCCGCCTGGGTGCTTGAAGGAAAAACTTTAACCACAAAGGGCACGAAGGATCGCGAAGGAATTCATTGTAGAGGGTTCCTTCGTGTAACTTCGTGTCCTTCGTGGTATTGATTTTGCTTCCACCTCAGCACGAGCCGTTACAGTTCCCTGCGAGCCAAAATTCGCAAACGCCATCGGCTGAAAACCGTAGGCGATCTTGACAGGAAAATTTGTACGGTCCCGCCTCCAACATTCCGCGCCCGCCCGAACTCCAAGAAGAAAAAGAGGGGTGCCCGTGCACACCCTGGGAACATACGAGAATCCGCAGTTTGGGCTCGACTTAGCCCAGAACGACCAGAAAAAGCCGGGCCCGTAGCAGACTGTCGGCAAACATCTGCGCGACTCAGACATCCTAAGGGCCGGTGAAAAATCCGCCGGAACGTCGGCAAGCATTTCTGAGGGTCGCGAAGTGTGCGGGAGCTTTGCTGTCCCTATGCACCTTGGCAATTCTGGAATGGGCCTGCGGAGGCCCTAGTTCCTCCGCGCAAATGCCCGTCGCCACCAACCAGCTCACTTTCGATCACATCGTTTTGCTGGTCGAGGAAAATCACAGCTATTCCGATGTGGTGGGCAGTTCGTCCATGCCCTATCTGAATAGCCTCATCTCACAGTACGGGCTGGCGACGCAATACTTTGCCAACGCGCACCCTTCCCTTCCAAATTATTTCGTGCTCACAACCGGCCTCACGGAAAGCAATAACGACAACTTCACAGGCTCGGTTACCGACGACAATGTAGTCCGCGAACTGGTGAAGGCAGGCAAGTCGTGGAAGGCCTACATGGAGTCGCTTCCGTCTCCCGGTTACCTGGGCGGCGACTCTGGCGCCTATTTACGCCAACACAATCCTTTTGCCGATCTTTCGGATGTACAAGAAAGCAGCGCGCAGGCCGCTAACATGGTGCCCTTTACTCAACTCGCCACCGACCTGGCCAATAACGCTCTGCCGCAGTATTCCTTCATCGCACCCAATGCGGACGATGACGCTCACAACGGAACCCTCGCCCAGGCCGACTCCTGGCTGCAAGCAAATATCGCGCCGCTGCTGGCCAGCTCCGCGTTCCAAAGCAGCGGACTTCTGATCGTAACCTTTGACGAGTCAGAGGACTCCGACGTGGAATACGGCGGAGGCCACGTCGCCACCGTGATCATCAGCGCGCAGGCCAAGAAGGGATATCAATCTCAAACTCTCTACCAACATCAGAGCACGTTGCGGCTGATCCTTACCGGCTCAGGCGTGAATACCTTCCCCGGTATGTCTGCTATAGCTCCCGATATGACAGAGTTCTTCACCGGAAATTAACCGGGTTTCCAGAAAAGGCGATGCGCGCGATGCGGTCGCGTGTTCCCATCGCAGTTCCCACCAGTGTCCCGGCAATCCATTCAGAGGCACTGTAAGCGCTGGGTTCGCTGGTTGGCGTCCGACATCAGGGCCACAGCGTGACGAAAACCGGAAAGACAACCGCGCATTACGGAAAGGCTGCTGTAGTAATCGTTGTAGCGGAAAAATCCGGTTTGCCCTCGCCACATGGGATAGAAATCGCATGCCTGCACCCACTTCTCATAAACCGAGTCAATGTCGATATGAGTGTCGGGCACGAAGTTCGCAGCATCTTCCCAGTTTTCCGAATAGAAGATTTTCGAAACGGCGTGGGCGGGGCGCTCTCGGGTGAGCGTTTCCAACCCAGCATAAAAGATGGCATCGCGCACGATCAGATGACAATTCTGATGATCCTTATGCCAACTTCCGCTCCAGTGGGTCACTATAACCTCAGGACGGTGTTCGCGGATGGCATCAGAAACTCGCAGTGAACTCTCCTCGTTGAATGGTATTTCAGCATCTTTATAATCGAGGAAAATAGCCTCAGCTCCAATGAGGTGCGCCGCGTTCTCCGTGGCTGTCCGTTGCATCGCGCCGTATTGTTGAACGGGAATGTTCTTCGGAGCTCCCTTCTCTCCGAATGACAAACTCAAGAGAACGCCTGCGCCTCCGCGTTCGATCTGCTGGGCAAGCTCCGCGCCCATGGTGAACATTCCATCGCCCGGATGAGCAGCAATCTCTTCTTCGAAAGCCTCGCCGTGCTAGTGGGCGTTAGGGTTCAAATGCTCAGCCGCATACCGCTTTATGCCTACAGTCCGCTCGAAGCCGGCACGGAATACGTACCGGTCCATGGAGGTCAGCGCCGCCCTGAAGTGGATAGCAGGATACTTTTATGCGGAGTGTCAAGCTGGGCCGTGACACCGAACGAATTCAGAACATCGCGCAGGGTTATGACGCCTTCCAGCTTGTGTATCTCGGCGCGGCTAACCACCGGCACGAGTTCGAGCTCGGCCGCCCCCATGCGCTCGAGCGCCAAATCAAGCGTCTGATCCTTGTGGACGTGCGGGAAAGGGCGTGCATCCACGAGCTCAGCTAGCCGCTTGGCAGCAGCACCTTCTGCAAGCGCGTGCTCGAGTTCTACCCGGCTGACGACACCGATCACTCCTCGCTGATCAGTTACTGGCCAGGCTCGGAATGCACTTGACTCAGTCCGTTCCAGGCCTTGCCACACCGTTGTCTGCGCCGGCAGCACTTCCACGGCGGAATGCATCGCCTGAATTACCCGATGCTGATCACGGCGGCGGCGCGTCTCGGCTGTGGGCAGGTGGATGCCGTCCTGAAACGCGAGGGCAGTGTAGATGGGGATGGGTTGCAATCGCACAGAGATGAAGAAGCTCACGAGATTGGAAATCATCAGAGGGACGATGACTGTATAGTCCCGCGTGGTCTCAAAAATCATCAGCACCGAGGTCATGGGAGCACGCACGATACCGGCGAAGGCCGCGCCCATGCCGACCAGAGCGTAGGCGCCGGGGGAGGCAGTATACGTCGGCAACAAGTGATGCGCTACGCTTCCCACCGTACCTCCCAGCATAGCGCCGATAAACAGGCTGGGTCCGAAAATCCCGCCAGAGTTGCCCGAGGCATAGCTGATGGTGGCACCGAACAGTTTCAGGATCACCAGTAGCGCCATCAGTTTGAGCGCCATCCTCCCGTTCAGGGCGTCGCCCACGTACCCATAGCCAACGCCCAGGACCTGTGGCACAAACCAGCCCATCAGCCCCACCAATAAGCCGCCCACCACCGGTTGAACCCACAAGCTCTTCTTGGGGAACTGGAGGAAGCGCTTCCGCATGCCGAGCAAGAGCTTGGTGAAGGCTACTGACACCAGACCGCCGATGACACCGAGCCCTGCGTAGACTCCAAGTTCCAAAGGATGGATCAGTCGATATTGCGGCACCTTGAAAAGAGGGTTGTTGCCGAGAATCAAACGCAGCACAACCCAGGAAGTCGCCGAGGCCAGTACCACCGAGCCCAGCACCGGCGCCTGGAGATCGCCCATGATTTCCTCAAGTGCGAACAGCACCGCCGCCAGTGGAGTGTTAAATGCGGCCGCAATCGCCGCCGCCGCACCGGCGGGCAGAAGTGCCTTTACTTTTTCGGGTCGCAGTCCCAGGCGTCGGCCCAGCACCGAGGCAATGCCACCACCGACTTGGACGGCTGGTCCCTCGCGCCCCAGCGGAATTCCACTGGCAAGGGTGACTGAGGTGCAGAAGAATTTGCCGAGGACCGTGCCTAACGTAATCACACCGTCGCGGGCGAATAGCGCAGCTTTGGTCTGCGGCACGCCGCTGCCCCGGGCGTCCGGAAAATAGCGGAAGAGCAGATATCCGATTCCCAGCGAGCCCGCGACTGGGATTAGCACGCGCCGCCACGCTGGGCTACCCACGGGATAAAGCCGCATCCCCAGTCGTTCAGTCAGCAAGATGAAAGCGACAACCGCCAAGCCGGTCAAGGCCCCGATTGCCAGCGTCAGAAGGAGGAATACTTGATTCTCACGTTGCTGCAGGGTAGCTATCTGCCGTAACAGCGGGGTTCCCCACCAACCTTCTTCTGCCTCGTTGTGGGTCTCACTCATCCTGAGAGCTTTCCTCTCTCATCGCACATACGAGAAGTCCCTAAGAGCCTCAGTCTCGTATCGTCAATACGGGGCACCGGGCATGGCAGAGCACCTGATGAGGCGTCACCCACGGCAGATGCGCGGATAACCGAGCGTGAGAGGTATGGTGCGGGCCCATCACGATCAAGTCTGCACCTTGGCTCTCAGCCACCTTCAGGATGTGTTCCCCCGGCACGCCGATCTCCACGACGAATGCTGTTTCCAAGGAAGCGGTCGTTTCGGGCGGAAGCAATTGCACAAGACGTTTCATCGCCTTCTCTTTTTCTGTTTGTGGATATCCCGAAGGAATATCGGTAGGCATCTGGAGAACGTGAAGCAAAGTCAGGTGAGCACGCTCCTGTTCCGCCAGCCATAGAGCGTAGGTAAGCGCTCTCCTTGAACCGTGAAGCAGGTCGGTCGCGTACAGAATTCTTCCCAGTTTGAGTTCCGCCACCGATTTCGGGGGGACGTGTGGTCCAACTGTGAGCACAGGACAAGGCGCAGAATCGACTATTTCTTCTGCCACGGAGCCGAGCACGAGCTTCTTGATTCCACCGCGACCATGGGTGCCAAGCACTACCAGATCAATTTCAAGTCTGTCGATCAAGTCTGACAGCACCTCTGAAACGAAGCCTTCTTTGATCAACTCGCGATGCTTGATCCCCTGGAATAGCTCCAACCCCGCAAGGTTCGCCATCTTCTTCTCGGCCGAATGCCGGAAGTAGAACGGGTCCGGGGGCTGAACATAGTCGGTAATTTCTTCAGGGACTACACTCACGGTGTGCAGGGTGGCGTCGTAACGGCGGGACAAGCCAGCCCCATATGCCAGGGCTGTTTCTGAACAAGGCGAGAAATCAGTAGCGAGCAGGATGTTTCGAAGTGAAACGCCGATTGATGCAACCGGAGAACTCATTGAACACCTCCTTAAGGAGGTGGCACAACTTGCTTCCGCTCTTTAGTGGTTCCCAGACTCTCCATCAGCTCTCGTTGAACGAGGAGCTCAGTGCCGAAATACAAGCCGCGATTTGCATGCATAAGCACGCGACTCATTGCCCATCGCCCTTCGGACTAATTTTTCCATCCCCACCTAACTCGGGCAGTGATCTTGGTCACATCCTCGATGAATCTCGCATCCAAGCCATAGTCCATCGGGGAAACGTTTTGGCAGTTCGCCCGCATCCCATTACTCGTGGACTGAACATCGGAGGTCAATTGTGAAATTCAACATCAAAGCTTTGGCCTTGGCGTCGGCAATCCTGTGGGGATTGGCGATCTTGGTGACGGGGCTGGCCAATTTGATCTGGGGCAACTATGGGCAGCAGTTCCTCCAGACCATGTCGTCGATCTACCCCGGTTACCATGCAACTCGCAGCTTTGCGGAAGTCGTCGTCGGGACGCTCTATGGAGTCGTAGATGGTCTCATCGGTGGCGCTGTCTTTGCTTGGCTTTACAATCAGTTTGCCACGTTCGGCACTTAAGCAACCAAACCGCCTGCAGAGCCGACGGCGACGATAGTGAGACCGATGAAGTTGAGCGTGGAGTGTTACTCAGGCCGAAAGGCCGATGAACGTCCTGTGCGGTTCCGGCTCGATGAAAAGCAGTATCAGGTCGAGGCGGTACTCGATCACTGGTACGACCCGGAGCACGTCTTCTACAGGGTTCGAGCCGACGACGGCAATCTCTATATTCTTCGACAACAAACATCGGCGCCGGAAGGGGCGTGGGACTTAATTTCATTTCGCCAAACGAGAAAAGAACGCTGACCAGAGTTGCCGGGCATAAAACGCAAGATTCAGAACGCAAACCAGCACCCCAGCAATCGTCAAAACGGTCGAGGAGATATCGGGATAGACGAGCCGGTCAAGATAATGTAGGAGAAATCCGCCCTGGTATGGTTCGACGCCGGCCCTGGCCTCGAGCCAGTTCTCAAGCAGAGTTAAAGGGCACGGCCATGGCAGCAATTCGGTGAGGATTCCCCAGATCAGAGAAGCGATGTGCAGCCAGCGCAGAACCGGACGAGATCGGGCGAGCAGGGCACCGAAGATTACCCAGACGATAAATAGGGCATGAAGGAAGAGGACAGCAGTCGCCAGCGAAGAATAGAAATTCAGGGCTGCATGCATCGATTGAACTCAACGCAACGACCAGTGACCGATCGGCACAGTACCAGCTCACCTTCGTCCCAGACGAGAATAGTATTGTTGACGGGGAATTGCGAAAAAATCATTCATTGCGACAAGGATGCTTTTTACGCCTCGGTGGAGCAGCGGGACGATCCGACAACTGCGCGGCAACGAAGTGATCGTGGCCTGGCGAGGCAATCGTTCCGTCGTATGCGCTCCTTCCTGCGAGGCTAGGGCCTTCGTTCAGCAATGCCAGCGGCGCGTGCGGAGCGGTTGTGTCCAGATGCAATCTTCGCTGCTCCAGACTTCCCACTAAATTCAAAACCGGTCCCGTCTAAGTGATTGAGAATTTGGTGGAGCTAGTCGGGCTCGAACCGACGACCTCATCGTTGCGAACGATGCGCTCTCCCAGCTGAGCTATAGCCCCGTGCAGGTTGGTTGGCGTGCTCGATTATTTTATCAGCGTTCCGGAATCCTCACCAGATCGATTCCCGCACTTCCTGCCCGCAGCCGTAGTGAAGATTGATGCCGGAAGTGTTTGTACCGGAAGTGAAGGTTCGCATTGCCAGTAAAGATTCATATCGGAAATGAAGATTCGTACCAGGCAGTTAGATTCGTATCAGGGTGTGCCTTCAGGCATGCCGCATCCGCACCATGAAAAAGGCCCGGCTTCAGCCGCTGTCTCGCGCGGAAAACTCTAAACCTTCAACATGACAGGCAAATTCATCTTGACGAAATCCCCGGCCATGCGTCTAACGTAGCATTAGATCGACTCGGACGGCTCTGGGGAAAGCGGTACACATGTTTGCGCAACTGAATCCCGCCACGGCGCGGCGGCAGCGCCGGCTCCTCATCATTTCCTGCGGCCTCCACGGCATGCTTCTTGCCTGGCTTCTGCATGCCCCGGAACCGATGCGGCTCAATCCATCATCGGTCGCACTGGGACAGAACGGCACCGCGGTCACGCGGCTGTACTGGTCCAGCAAATCTCCCGACGATAGCTCGCACAGTTCGTCCGATCTTGCGATCGAGCGTTATCGTCACCAGCGGTTGGGCCAAAAGCTGACTTGGAAAGCTTCCGCGCAACCTGCGAAGCTGCAGGCTCCGGAAATGCCGGTCGCTCGCGCCGAAGAATCCGATAATTCCAAGACTCAGACCCTCTCCGCTTTGGGTCACGGCGCTCAGGCCGGACTTCCCTACGGAACTTTAAACCGCGGCCAGCTCTACGGAGACGAGGTACGCCCCGCGTTGCCGGTCGCCACCTCTGATCCCGCGGTCTATCCCTGGCAACTGCCCGACACAGCTGGAAATGAAGTTATCGAAATCACCATCGACGAGCGTGGGGAAATCGTTCGCAAAACTGTTTTGCAGAGTCTCGGTCCTGACATCGACAACAAGTGCCTCGCCGCGCTCGAGAACTGGCGCTTCCGTCCGGCCACGCGCAACGGCGCGCCCATCCCTTCCAAGCAGGACGCCATTTTCCCCTTCCGCGCTCGCGGCTGAAAGAACCGCTACACCATCTAAGGCGGACGCAGTTTGCCCTTAGCAAAAGCCGTGCAGGGGCGGACGCATTCGTCCGCCCCGCGAGCGAAGCGAGCGCGCCCTCGGCCCTGCTCCAACCGCTATAATGAAAGAGTGAGTGAAGACGAAGTAAAACTGATCGCCTCGGCCGACTTCCCCACCCGCTGGGGCAAGTTCCGCATCTACGGGTTTCGCGGCGAGAGCCATACCAACGGCAGCCCGCACGTTGAAGAAGCGGTTGCCTTGGTCATGGGAGACGTGACGTCCGCGCCCCCGCTGGTGCGCGTGCATTCCCAATGTCTGACCGGGGACGTCTTCCATTCCCTGCGCTGCGATTGCCGCCAGCAGTTGGAGCTTTCGCTGTCCATGATCGCGGAAGAGGCCGCCGGCATCCTGATCTACGAACAACAGGAGGGCCGCGGCATCGGCCTGATGGCCAAGCTCCAGGCCTACGAGTTGCAGGATGCCGGGCTCGACACCGTGGAAGCGAACCAGCGCCTGGGCTTTAAGAACGACTACCGCGATTTCACCCTCCCGGCCCGGATTCTGAAGTCGCTCGGCGTCACCCGTGTCCGTCTACTCTCCAATAACCCTGATAAGGTTGCGGCCCTGGAGGGTGCGGGGGTGAAAGTGGTGGAACGTGTGCCTTGCGAAGTCACGCCCAGCCCGCACGCCGAAGAATATCTGAAAACCAAGAAAGAAAAGATGGGGCATCTCTTTACCTCGAGCTAGGCTGGCGCGATTCGGATATCTCATGTGGAGAGAACTCGCGAGCCAACCTCCGGCCGCCCTACCGTCGAACCCGAAACAGTATTATGCAAAGGACACGAAGGATTCATCTGTCAGGCTTCCTTCGTGATACTTCGTGTCCTTTGTGGTTATTGTTGCTCTTCATCCCGGCGGTTTTGCCTGAATCCCAACGCCGTGCTCTAATTCGCTGACTTCTGATTATCTGGTTGCTTCAGCAAGCCCCAATAGGTAGTGTTAACGCGTGCCACGACCGCCGTTTCCGAAGACGCTCCGCCAATTCCAGTCCGACTTTGCCACGGAGGAAGCCTGCCAACGATATCTCGCAGCTTGTCGTTGGCCCGATGGATTTACTTGTCCGCGATGCGGGTATGAAAAAGCTTATGAGTTGGTGAAGCAGCTGCGGCAGCAATGCTGCAAGTGTCGCTATCAGGTCTCGCTGACATCTGGAACTATCCTTCATCGGACAAAAACACCGCTGACCCATTGGTTCTGGGCGGCGTACCTGATGACCACGGACAAGCGTGGCGTATCTGCACTACTGCTGCAGCGTCAATTAGGGCTGACCTGCTACGAGACCGCATGGATGATGCTGCACAAGCTCCGCCGAGCAATGGTGAACAACGCGAGGGAACCTTTGCGCGGTGAGGTAGAGGTGGATGAGACGTGGATTGGTGGCGAGCAAGCTGGACTCCGAGGAAGCCGACAACTCAAGCATCGGAGGGCAGCTCTTGTCTTGGTGGCGGTCGAAAAGCGTGGGCGAGCTTCAGGGCGTGTCCGCATGAGCGTAATTCCCGACTTTAAGGCCGCGACCATAATGTCGTTTCTTAGCCAGCACATCGCACCTGGATCCACGATCTATACGGACGGGCTTAAGAGTTTCTCAGGTCTTTTAGAGGCTGGCTTCAAACATGTCGTTCGAAACCAACCTCTACGAACGGAGTTGCGCAAAGGTGCAAAATCCGCCGTCCCGCTTGCCGATCGGGCGATCGGGAACCTCCAGCAGTGGCTCATTGGAACCTACCACGGAGTGAGCAAGGACCAACTGCAAGTTTACCTCGATGAATTCGTTTTTCGGCACAACCGTCGCAAGACGCCGGCAGCCGCATTTCAGACACTACTTGGTCTCGGAACCGGCCGCACATCAACAGTGTACGAGCAGATTCGGGGAGCTCGGGATCTGAATCCCAACCTATTGGGGCTTGCTGAAGCAACCAGATAATCAGACGCTGACTAATCTTTTGCGAATGTCCGCATCCAACTTGCGAAATCGCTCCGGCTTTGCCGCTCTCGCCCTGTGCTTCGCCATGGTGGGCGCAGCGGCAATGCTGTACTACCACCTCGGCCTATTCATGCCGCGCGTGCTGGAAGTCAGCACGGCCAAAAATCTGGCCGGCGGCTATGCTTTCGGCAACGATTTCTACCCTGTGTGGCTTACCTCGAGAGAGTGGGTACACGAGGGCCGCGATCCCTACAGCGCGCAAATGACCCGCGAAATCCAGAAGGGCCTGTTCGGCCGACAGCTCGACCCGCTGATTCCCACCGATCCTCTCGCAGACTATCGGACCTTCGCCTATCCCGCCTTCACGAATCTTCTGTTCTGGCCCGCCTCTGAATTGCCCTTCGCTGTTGTGCGCGTGGTACTCGTCTTGCTGCTAGCCGCGCTCACTGCGATCAGCGTCTTTTTGTGGGCTCGGGCTCTGTCGTGGTCCGTCAGTTGGCCATGGCTGGCAACTGCCATCTTGCTGACCGTGTTCAGCTATCCTGTGCTGGAAGGTTTGTATGCCGGGCAGTTGGGCTTGCTGGTGGGATTTCTCTTGGCGGCTTCGCTGCTTGCCCTCCAGCGCGGACGCCTGTTCCTCGCCGGGATTCTGATGGCCCTGACCACCATCAAGCCCCAGATGACCGCGCTCGCGATCTTCTATCTTCTTCTCTGGAGCTTAGCGGACTGGGGCAGACGCAGCCGCTTCTGCGTGGGTCTGTTCTCGACAATGCTCGCCCTGGTGGCGGCGGCCACGATCGTTTGGCCGCACTGGATTTCATCCTGGACACAGGTCGTTCTCCGATACCACCGCTACGCCAGGCCTCCACTGGTCGGCGAAGTCTTCGCCCAACCTTTGGGGCCAAGCGTAAGCGGGCCGCTGTCATTGACCATGATCACGGTCCTGTTTGTCGTCGCTGTCGTGCTGGCTTGGAGCAATCGGACGGCCGCCGCTAACTCCATGCAATTCTGGCTGACAATAAGTCTCTTGCTCTCCATCACGACGATCACGCTGCTTCCCGGTCAAGCCCTATACGATCACGTCATTCTGCTGCCCGGTATCTTCTTGTTAGCTTGCCGGTGGCGCAACTTGTCATCCACTTGGATTCGCAAGGCGCTCCTGGCGGTGGGGCTTGGAATTCTCCTATGGCCGTGGATCGCGTCTATCGCTCTTACCGCGATGCGTCCGCTACTGACTCATCAGCAGTTCTATTCCAACGTGATTTTTGCGCTGCCTCTCCGCACCGCCGCTGCCTTTCCATTTGTGGTGTTGGGATTGCTCGTCCTGGCCCTTCGCCGAACCCCGACCGTGGATAAAGATATAATGGTCGAGCTAACCTCTGCGGGCTGATCGCAAGGCATTCTCTAGTTTCGACTTCTCCCTCGCAGGCAGGTAGCGCAAGGTTGCCCGCGCCAGGGCCAAATAGACTTCGCGTGCCGCTGGAACTCCGCCCAAAACCCGCAGATGCCGCTTCACCGTGTCAACGTCGCCGCGGATGATCGGCCCACTAAACGCGCCCGCCGCGTCCAGGGCGGAATAGTTCGCCAGCGTCTGCCGTAGGATAGGAATCATTCGAACGTCGCGCTTCCCTTGGTTTGACTCCGGCTACCGAAGCCACCCGCTCCGTCGTGGCGAGCAGCGCGGTGAACAACGGCGAGGCAAAGGTGCCCCAGGCGTGATATGCGGCTTTGTCGGTCTTGCGAATCGCGTGACTGTGACCGCCCAGGTCGTTCACGATGCGGCGCGCGACCTTCACGGCAACTCCATCGCCCTCGATTGCAAACGGAACTCCCGCTAGAGATGGCCGCGCATCGCGCACAAATGTCATCAGAGGATGCACGGAAGCGACCGCTGCGCCCCTCCGCCGCAACGCCCCGAGTTCGTCGCTCGTCAAAGCTCCGCTGGAATGGAATGCAACTTTCCCCGCCCAGTCGATTCCTTCCGCCAGGGCTCGCGCGGCGTGAGCGATTTCGGCGTCGGGCACGCAAAACCAGACCACATCGGCCAGCGTCTCCACCGGCGTAACCGATGCGCGGCTACCGGCTTCTTTGGCCAGTTTCTGGGCCTTCCTCAACGATGCACCACGAGAACGAGCGATCACTCCTTCAATGTTGTATCCTGCGTCCCGCAATGACGCCGTGAGTGCACGCGCCAGATTCCCTGCCCCGATGATCGTAATGCCCGGTCTCGCCCTCATGCCCGGCAGCATAACAGAAGCCTCCCGCTCCTCATGCGAACCCCAACGCCGGGATTCGAAGCCGTGCTTTATATTGTCTCCATGGCTAAGTCGCCTGCTCATGACAAACCAACCGACCGCAAGCGTTCCCGTGCCCGTCTGGTCTCCTCCCGCACCGTCTATCAAGGCCCGGTCTTTTCGGTGACGACCGATCACATCGTCGAGCCCGGCGGCATCAAGGTGCGCCGCGACCTGGTCCATCATTCCGGCTCTATAGTGATTCTGGCGGTGGACGACTCCGCCGCGATCCCGCGCGTGCTGCTCGAACGTCAGTACCGTCACGCCGCCGGCGATTATCTTTGGGAATTGCCCGCCGGACGCATCGATCCCGGCGAACAGGAAGTCCAGGCTGCGCGGCGCGAATTGATCGAAGAGACGGGCTACCGCGCCGCCCGCTGGCGCCGGATTCTCAAGTTCTATGCCAGCCCCGGCTTTGTTGCCGAAACCATGGCCGTCTATCTCGCCACCGGCCTCAGCGCCGGCGAAGCCGAGCCCGAAGCCGACGAGATCATCCACAAACGCATGCTTCCGCTACCCACCGTGGTGAAGATGATCCTGAAAGGCACCATCCGCGACGCCAAGACCATCTCGTCCGTCCTCTGGCTCGATCACGTTACCCGAGCCCGGCCGGGCGCGCTCTCTAGCCTGTCCACAGGACGGAAATAACAATTTGGTTCGCCGAAAGCTAACCTACACTCGCTGCCCGCCTCTACCTAAATTCTAGGGTTTTTCCCATCTTGACAGCCTAACCCTCCGGCTCGAAAATGCATCTCATTGGGTGACTGCGGGCACGTCCTTGTCCCCCCAAAAACAGGACGTGTCGGAAAGAAGGGGGTTCAGTGGAACGTTTGAAAGGAACCGTGAAGTGGTTCAACAACGCCAAAGGGTACGGGTTCATCGGGCGCAATGATGGACCGGACGTGTTTGTTCACTACAGTGCTATCAGCTCTGAGGGATACAAGAGCCTGCAGGAGGGTGATCAGGTGGAATTCGAGATCACCGAGGGACAGAAAGGTCCGCAGGCAGCGAACGTAACGAAAGCTTCCTAACCGCAATTCCCCATTCCCGCCCGAGGCCGCCGCTTCGCAGGCCGCAGACCTTGCAGTATGATCTCCGCATGCACTGCCGGGAGATCGTCGTCAAAGTGTTGCGACAGGCATCTCCTGGCGTCTTGCCGCTTTGGTAATGCGCCCTCGAATGATTAAGGCAACCTTGTTCGGTCGCACAGTTTGCCTTCGCTCACCGAAGTTCTCAGCGATCTCCGCGAATCCTCAGCGCACTCTGCGGTTAAGATCTTTCAGGTCGGGCGCGAGCAATGTCCCCGGCGAAACTAGCTCTCTCCCGCTCATCTGATTTAACCTTGTTTCTTCCCCATGGATAACAAGGCCATCGCCAACATCCTCTACGAGACCGCCGACCTGCTCGAGATCGACGGCCAGGATTCCTTCCGCATCCGCTCCTACCGCAATGCGGCGCAGGCGATCGAAAATCACGCGCACCAGATCAAAGACATCATCGCCGATCCCAAGCAGGTGCTCGCCATCGCGGGCATCGGCAAAGGCATGCTGGCGAACCTGCAGGAACTGTTCAACAGCGGAAGACTCACCGTACAAGCCGAATTGCTCGAAAAATATCACCCTTCGATGCTGCAGCTATTAAAAATCCAGGGACTCGGCCCCAAGACCATCGCCCTCATCTGGAGCGCCTACAAAGTCAGCGACGTAGACGGCGTCGAAAAACTTGCCCGCGAAGGAAAAATCCGCGAGCTCCCGCGCATGGGCGAAAAGCACGAGGCCAAGCTGATCAAAGCCATCGAGGACTTTCGCCGCATCGGCGGCCGCTATCTCATCGACGCCGCCGAGATCGAGTGCGAGAAGCTCACCGCCTACATCGAAAAGTTCCCCGGCATCGACAAGATCACGCCCGCCGGATCGCTGCGCCGAGGCCGCGAAACCGTCGGCGATCTCGACATCCTCGTCACCGGCAAGGCCTGCACCACCGAAGCAGGACGCCAGAAGGCCATCGCCTACGCCGCGCAATATCCCCCGCTCATGGACATCATCGCCAGCGGCGACAACAAGATCAGTTTCCACCTGCGCAGCGGCCTGCAGGTCGACGTGCGCCTGCTTCCGCCTGAATCCTTCGGCGCGGCCATGCAATATTTCACCGGATCGAAAGCCCACAACGTGGCGCTCCGCCAGCGCGCCCTCAAGATGGGATACACGCTGAACGAATACAGCCTGTCGTTTTTGGATACCCAAAAACCCGCAGCCGGAAAAACCGAAGAAGAAATTTACGCCAAGCTGAAGCTCGACTACATTCCACCCGAGATGCGCGAGAACCTCGGCGAGATCGATCTCGCGCAATCCCATTCCCTGCCCCGCCTGATTACGCAAAAAGATTTGCAAGGCGACGTGCACATGCACACCGTCGAAACCGACGGCAAGAACACCATCGCGGAAATGGCCGAGGCCGCCAAGGATCGCGGCTACAAATACATGGCCATCACCGACCACTCCAAAAATCTTGCCTTCGCCAACGGACTCGACGACAAGCGCGCCGTCGAACACATCAAGCGCATCCACAACGTCGGCAAGCAGATCGAGGGGATCACCATCTTCGCCGGCATCGAAGTCGACATCCTCGCCGACGGAGACCTCGATCTCTCCGACGACGTTCTCGCCCAAATGGATCTCGTCATCGCCAGCGTCCACTCGGTCTTCAATCAGGAATCCGCAAAAATGACCGAGCGCCTGCTCAAAGCGATCTCCAATCCGAACACTTCGATCATCGGACATCCCACCGGCCGCATCCAGCTGCGCCGTGATTCATACGCCTTCGACATGCACGCCGTCCTCACCGCGGCTGCGCAGCGCAAAGTCGCGATGGAGCTAAATGCCTATCCCGACCGCCTCGACCTCAACGACGCCAACCTCCGCCAGGCCAAGCAGCACGGGGTGAAGATCGTCATCAACACCGACTCCCACCACATCTCGCACATGGAAAAAATCCGCTACGGCATCCTGCAAGCCCGCCGCGCCTGGCTCACCAAAGACGATGTGCTGAATACCCTGCCCCCCGACAAATTCGCCAAAGCCATGAAGCACGCCTGGTAATCCGAACCCACCGATCGCCATCACACTCATCCGGATCGCCGGCTTTTCGAAAGTAATTGCCGGTCTTAGCGAACCGACTTGCCCAGCGCGGCCACGGCATGAGCCGGAGCTAGACGAACCGTAAACTTGTCCTCGTGTCCACAGCTGATGACCGTAGTGTGGTTGGGATATTCTCTGACCCACATCACCCGTTCGGGGTTGACAAAAACTTCCATGCCATCCACGTCTTCAAACATGACAAACTCCACGTTGCCTCCTTCTTGATAACCCCTGGTCTCGATAATCCCAGGTCGGCCAAAGATTGATCTGGCGCCTTCTCGGATGAGTGGGCCAGGCAGCCTTTCAGAGCGTACTACATACTCGTGGCGACCCTTCAGTTCCCCCACAGAAATGCCAACCCGGCGCCAGTGGCAATCATCTTCATTTCACGCTACCGGCGGGTGGCACAGGCATTTGATCTCGCTGGCATCATCACCCGAGTGAGTGCCCCGTCCTTCGCGTTCTGTGATGTCACGGGACTGAACAGTTATGTGCGAAGGGCGGGAACCACAAACTCATGCGCCATAGGGTTTGTGCGGGGGAGAAAGAGTCGCGTCAGCAGCATCGTACCCGCACTTGCAAAAAACGCAAGGCGTGCCCTCAGCGGTCGAAGTGACGGGCACCCACTGTTTCGTAGCGGGAAAGGAAAACGATGCAGAAAGGTTGGCCACCCATCGAGAAAATCGATTTCACTCCAAACTCCTCAATGAGCGAGATGGCCTTCCATGAGAAGGCCGGTCGGAGTCAAGTGGGTTCTGTTGTTTTTTCGTTGGACAAGGGTTTCTCTCTCCGCCGAGCGCCACTCCTGTCGCCACCCTTCCATCCGCACTCTTTGTGAGGGCTGTGCGCCCGGTGCAAGTTGGGTGTTCTCGTTTCAGCCGGTGCTGCCACCTGTTAGTCGACCTCTCTTTCATCTTTGTGGATGAAAGTTGGGCCAGGCCATTAACGCAGTCACCGGAACTCGGCGTTTTGGGCTCTGTTTTTTCCTTCCTAAGAATGTTTTGACTTTACGCTGCTGCCGGCATCGCCCTCCGGTTGCTGTTGTGCAACGGTTCGTACGCTTCTGCGCTCACCCACAGGTGATGCAGCAGTACCGCTAGTTTTCTTGCGGTAGCGATGATGGCCCGCTTCTTCCCGTTTCTTCCGCCGCGTTCGGCCAGTTTCAGTCCCCAGCGGCGCAGATCGCAGTCGACCCCGAATGGACCCAGAATATGCTGCGCCCCTTGCACCAGCAGCGTTCGTAGATAAGGATCGCCTTCCTTGCTGATATGCATCTGCGGCTCGCTCTGGCCAGAGTTTCGTCGTCCTGGCTGCAGTCCCAAATAGCAGCCCACATCGCGACTCTTGCTAAAGCGCTGTGGATCTTCCAGCGTCAGCAAGAAGGTCAGCGCGATCAGCGTGCCCACACCTTTAATCTGCTTCAGCAGGGCCACCTGCGGATAGCTTTCCTGCGCCAACTTCTCAATCCGCTCGTTGTACTCGCGGATGCGCTCACTGAATGATTCGAGTGCCGCCAGCAATGGCTGCAGCGCCGCTTGTAGCTCCGGACTCAGTCCTTCCGCTTTTTCCGGATTCATATTGCGCACGTTGCATCCACGCAATCGCTCGCCGTAGCTCTTGGCCAGTCCGCGGGCGGTGTTGACCAGCGCGGTGCGCGCTCGCACCAGTCCCGCTCGGGCTCGGATCACCGTCAGATCGGCCTGCGCCTTCGCGCTGCGATGCTTCACCGGACACAGCAACTGCGGATCGATCCGGGCCAGCCGCGCCAGAGTCTGGGCATCCAGACGATCGTCCTTCTTTCGGCTCTCCCCGATCAACCGCACGTTGCGCGCATGCGCCACGATCACTTCATGCCCCAACTCCGTCAGGATTCGGCTCACCCAGGGCGAGTGCATTCCCGTTTCCAACGCGATCCGGCTGCGCGGCATTCCCCCGAACACTTCCCGCATCGCTTTCGGAGTCGTGCCCAGTTTCTGTTCCTGCAGCACTTCGCCCACTTCGTCTAGCAGGCAATACCAGCTTGAGCGATCACCCAAATCCAGACCGATGGTCAGTTTCGGTTGAGAAAAATTCCTGATCTGCTGCGTCGCTACGGTGCTAATCTTCTTCATTGCCGGTCTCCTTTATCTCTTGTGCCTTGAGCACGTCGATAACTTGGGAGCGTACAGCATCCCGTCGGAGACCGGCCTTCTCCCTCGAAAACACTTGGCTCAGGCGATGCGCGGCTGGAGAGTGACTGAGTGTCCGAGACTCTCCAAACGCTTGACCAAGTATCGCTTCAAACCCTCTGCGTGGAGTCGGTCGAAGTAATTGCCGCCCAGATCGGTGTAGGTGCAGTGCTTCCGTTGTAGGTGATATCCGATTACCAGGATGCTATGGGCAACGGCGATGATGGCGCACTTCCTGCCTCGACGGGCGGCCAGCTTCTTAAACTGAGCGGAAAGATAAGTGTTCTTCGTGCGAGCCGCAGCCCAGGCGGATTGACATGCCATTCGACGTAACCATGGACTACCTTTGCGAATCTTGCTGCTGATCCGCTTGCCTGCACTCTCGTTGTTTCCCGGACACACGCCTGCCCAGCTAGCAAGATGCGCTGCAGTTGGGAACTGACTAACATCTGCTCCCATCTCGGCGATAAAACTCCAAGCCGCCACCCGATCCACCCCGGGAACCGTCACCCAGCGATTCAATGCCTCCGCCAAATCTGGGTGCTGTTGCCCGATTTGCTCGAGTCGAGCGTCCAACAACTCGATTTCAGTTTCGATAAAGTACAGTTGGCGAAGCAAGCTCTGCAGCAGGAAGCGATGATGATCACGTACTTGGCCTTCTAGAGCTGCCTGTAATTGCGGGATCTTGGCGCGTAGGTGCCCAAGGGCGAGATCCGCGAGTCGTTCGCAACTCTCTTCACCGCCGATGATTGCCGCCAGAATCGCTCGCCCACTCTTGCCGAGGGCGTTGCTGGCAACGCTTGCCAGCTTGAGATTGGCATCCTCGAGCACTTTCTGAATGCGGCTGGCAATACGAGAATGCTCCTGCGAGAGGCTGGTTCGTGCCCTGGTGAGATCACGCAGATCGCGAATCACCAACGGGGGTATGAAGCTGCCCCGCAGCAGTCCGTGTTGCAGAAGTTCCGCGATCCACTGACAGTCCTTCGTGTCCGTCTTGCGTCCTGGAACTGCCTTGATATGCTGGGCGTTCGCCAGAACGATCTGAAAATGAGTTTCGAGAACGTTCCATACAGGCTTCCAATAAACGCCCGTGGATTCCATCGCCACGTGCTCAACGCCAAACTCCTGCAACCACACGACCAACTCTCGAAGCTCGCGTGTCGTGCATCCGAAACGGCGAATGTGCTTCAACGGCTTGCCGGATTGCGCTATCAGAACACAAGCAGTGGTGGAGGACTTGTGCACATCCAGCCCGCAGCACCGCGAATACAAAACTTCCATGGCTGTCTCCTTCCGCCGTGAGACGTAAGGATGCACAAATCGCGAAAATCTCCCTCGCGTGCTCTTCTCCGAAGAGAAGGCAACAGTCTGTTGTTCTCAACGGCATCCAGGGTCAAACTCATCCGCGGGCTCTCAGGCTCCACTAAGGCGAACGACCGCATACGTCCACGGCTCCGATAGCTTACTCCCGTTTTCATAGGCCGTTGTGCCCCAAAAAAGGCATGTAGAACTCATCCCATCTGTTCTCGTCAGCGATGGCGCTGCCGCCTGCCGCACAGCGAAAGAAGAGCCGCCTGATGGGCGACAATCATACCTCCCGAGCAACGACAATTAGAATTCCCGATCAGCGACAATAGCCAGGCTCTGATTTTTGGTTCTTGGCGACACTCACAATTTGGTGACAGACAAGCAGGTGAGGAGGTTGTTTGCCTTGGGGAAAGTGGAAACGAATCTGGAAACTGCGGCGGCGAAAGCGGGTATGGATGCGAAGACGGCGCGGAAGTACCGTCGGCTGGGGCGAGTGCCGAGCGAACTGACGCCGGAGAAGCGGTGGCGGACACGAGAGGACCCGTTCCAGGAGGTGTGGGAAGAGGTGCGCAGCCTGCTGGAGGTGAACCCTGGGCTGGAAGGGAAGACGATTTTTGAATATCTGCAGCGGCGTTATAGCGGGCGATTTGCCGAGGGGCAACTGCGGACGCTGCAGCGACGAGTGAAAGTATGGCGGGCGACGGAAGGACCGGTGAAGGAAGTGTTCTTCGCGCAGCGCCATCAGCCCGGGAGGCTGAGTGCCAGTGACTTCACGCACATGAGTGAGCTGGGGATCACGATCCAGGGACAGAGTTTTCCGCACCTGCTCTATCACCTGGTGCTGACGTACTCGAACTGGGAGTCGGCCACGGTGTGTTTTTCGGAGAGCTTTGAAAGTTTGTGTGAGGGGTTTCAAAACGCAGTTTGGGAACTCGGGAAAGTGCCGCAGCGGCACCGAACCGATCGACTGTCGACAGCGGTCAACAACATGAGCACGCCGGCGGAGTTCACCGAACGGTACGCTGGGCTGCTGCGTTATTACGGAGTGGAGGGAGAGAAGATCCAGGCGGGGCAAGGGCATGAGAACGGAGATGTGGAACAACGACATCATCGTTTGAAACGGGCTCTGGCGCAGGAGTTGATGCTGCGCGGGAGCAAGGATTTTGTCAGTGTCGCGGACTACCAGGAGTTCGTGGCGGGATTGTTGGCGCGCTTGAACGCCGGACGAAAAGCGCGCTTGGCAGAAGAAATCGCCGTGATGAAGGAGTTGCCGGAACGACGCTTGGAGTCGTGCAAGCGGGAGCGAGTGAAGGTGGACTCGGGGAGTCTGATCTATACGGACCGAAATGTGTACTCGGTGCCCAGCCGGCTGATTGGCGAGCAGGTCGAGGTGCGGTTGTACATGGAGCGGGTGGAGATCTGGTACGGGCAGAAGAAGGTGGAAGAGATGCCGCGGTTGCGTGGGCGGAGGCGACACCGGGTGGACTATCGCCACATCATCGACTGGTTGGTGAGAAAGCCGGGGGCGTTGGAGAACTATCGCTACCGGGACGAGTTGTTTCCGACGAGCCGATTTCGCATGGCGTTTGATGAACTGAAGGACAAGTTGGGCCCGCGGGGGAGCAAGGAGTATCTGGCGATCCTGGAGCTGGCGGCGAAGGAGAGCGAGGCGAAAGTAGATGAAGCGCTGCGCGGTTTGTTGGAAAAAGGCGAAGGATGGGTGCGGGCGGAGGCGGTGCGCGAGCGGCTGAGAGTGGAGCGGAAGGGGAGCATTCGCGAGGTCGAAGTGGCCAGCGTGGATCTGCGAATGTTTGACGAACTCTGTGGAAGTGGGGAGGGGCTGCAATGAATGGGGAGACGGGCCAGGTGAGAACCGCGCTCGTGGAAAATCTGAAAGAGCTGCATCTGCCGGCGATACGGGGGTGCTTTGAGGAAACGGCGCGGCGCGCGGAAAAAGAAACGTTGAGTTATGAGCGGTACCTGCTGGAACTGGCGCAGCGAGAGTGTGAGGAGCGGCGGCGAAAACGGATCGGAAAGCTACTCAAGGAATCCGCACTGCCGCTGGAGAAGTCCCTGGCGAACTTCGACGGCAAGCGGTTGCCGGTGAAGGTGAGTCGACAGATGAAGGTGCTGTTGGAGGGAGGATTCCTGGACCGTAAAGAGAATTTACTGATCTTCGGGAATCCTGGCGCGGGGAAAAGCCATCTGTTGTGTGCCCTGGCGCAAGAGCTGATCGCTATGCGCGGGAAAAGGATCAAGTACGCCACTTGTGCGCTGCTGGTGCAAGATCTGTTGGCTGCGAAGCGGGATCTGCGGTTAAGCAAGGAAATCAAGAAGCTGGCGAAGTACGACGGTCTCATCATCGACGAAATGGGATACGTGCAGCAAAGTCGAGAGGAAATGGAGGTCGTGTTCACCCTGTTGGCGGAGCGTTATGAACGCGGCAGCGTGCTGCTGACGAGCAACCTGCCATTCTCGAAATGGGAAGGCATTTTCAAAGATGCGATGACCACCGCGGCCGCGATCGATCGCCTCGTCCATCACTGCGTAATTTTGGAACTCAACATCCCGAGTTACCGCATGGAGCAAGCCAAGAAGAATCGGGATGCGGGCTTGGAGTCCGCGGAAGCAAAGTGACCCTCGATGATTTCTTTAACAACACAAACGCGGCGGCCGAAGGGCTGTGGAAAAAGCCGGGCCGTGGAAAGCGAGGAAAACCAAAAGCAGGTTTTCCTCCCTTCCCACCGCCCTTGGAAATCGCGCACAACCCGCGCGATTCCCACTTTTCCCACAGCCCCGACTGCTGCTGGTATCTCAAACAACATCGGGAAATCTAATTGTCGTTGACCGGAAAGAATGCTTGACGCCGGACAGCCGCCCAGACATCGGGCGGCGGCTCTGTCGTTTGTCGGGGATGGCATGTTTACTTTCGCACTGGTAGCTTCTTCCTCTGGAGATTCGGACGAGACATGCTCTTGGCGTCTTCCGCAGAAGGGGCGGATTGCTGGCAGCCAAGGATGGCATTGTTGGTGCCTTGGTTCAGGACAGTGTCGCTGCGTTCAGCGCAGACAACGAGGTCGTTAGTCGTAGAAGGGTCGAGATAAATCTGGGCAAGGCCCGAGGTGCTATCAACCGTAAAACCTTTGACGTTGTTGTTTGCCACAGCGTCGAGGGTGGTGCTCCACAGACCGATTCCGTCGGTGCCGTCCGAGCCCGTGACTGTGTTATTCCACAACGCAGTGCCCTTGGTGTTGTAGACGCCGATGCCCTCAGACAGAGCGTCCTGTACTTCAGCGGTATTGTTCCATGCTGCCGCTTGAATCCAAGGTTGAGTGACGTCGTCGTAGAGGTAGAAGCCGTCGGCATACTGTCCAGTGCCGGTAAACTTGTTGTCATGAATGAAGTACTGCGATGGGCTCGTTGGTACAAATGGCAGATACGCAGGAACAACCCACATGCCCGCGCAGCTACCGGAGGACTCGTTATAAGAGATCTCGACGACCGAGTTCTCCGAAGCTTCCATATCCAACCCGCCGCAGCCACCTTCGATGTGGTTCCCAGTGGTCGGCGAGCCGCCAATGGTCACCCGGCTCGACTTGGAGAACGCGTCCTGAGAAACGGCCACAAACAGATTATTGAAAAAGCTGCTCTGAACGGTAAACGAACCGCTTAGAAAGTAATAGTCGAAGGGCGCGGAGCTCCGGGGAAGCGCCCCAGTATAGTGGACTCCATTGGTTACGTTATAGCCCCCATCATCAGTTGGAAGGAGGCTGGGTTGGCCTTCCATGCGAATGCGTTTGATGGTGACGTAGGTCGGATTCTGGCCTATGAAGGCCAGCACATCGAAAAGCATAGTCCATGTGATGCCCCCATCATCCACCCAAGGCTGGGTAGCGGGTACCGCGGTCACCTTGAGGGCCAAGTCCGAGACGCCAATGTTGCCATCCGCAAACACAAACAAGCTGGGCCAGAGACATGTTGTGAGGTTTGGCTGGCACGAAGCCACGGTTTGGTCCAGCCAGTGGACCGGCAGATTGGGAAGGGCTTCGACGGTCGTGCTGTTCATACCCATACCCCTGAAAGTTCCTTGAAAGTTGTAAGCGACGACTTGCTTGGTTAAGTATGTTCCAGCGGCTAACTGTACGGTGCAGCCCGGACCGTACTGCACGCAAGCATTCAGCGCCCCTTGGATTTTGGCGGTGTCGTCTACGCCGTTTGGTGGCGGGACTTTCACTGTTTTACTGCCCGCCCACACGGTACCGGGTAGAATCATCATTAATCCCAAAATGCCCCAGAGAATCACCGCTCTGAGGCCGACACGTTTCACTCGGCAGTTCATATCCGGCATGCGAACTTCTCCTTTCGCAGCAATTTGCCTAATGGAAATGCGTTTCCCGAAGAGTCGGGTCAGTCGCCTCGGGGGGTGTGCGTTTCAACGGATAGGAAGTGCTCTTCGGGGAGGCGAGAGAATTGTTGCAGTCTAAGAGCGTTGCTCATTGGTCAACTGTCGTTATATCCCCATTGCGCTCTTTGACCGGGTGATCGCGTTTTCGGCTCCTATCGCGTGATTTCATCACCTATGAATGGCCACTTGTGCCAGTTGCTTTCTGAAGCCTATACTGCCCCCGTTTGCGAGTAGGTAAGTCCGAACAAAAGGGAAAGTGAGGTCAAACCTCATGAACTGGAAAAGTAAACTGATCCTAGGAGTGCTCACCGCTCTCGCGATGATGTTCCTTACGTATGCTCTACCTAGGGGAGGCTGGATGCGCGATGCAGCAGTGGTGCAATTTCCGATCACGGTTGGGGTGTGGGCGATCTTCGTTTTGCTCTTCGTGAAGCTGAAATAGCTGACCCCAAGATGCAAATCTCTGCTCGCGGCCTATCATCTTCTCGAAATGCCTGACTTTTGTGCTTATGCTCCTCGGGTGCTGACATCGACGCATGTTGGTTGGTGAAAAATCCTTCCTGATAGCACTCACTGACCTTCGAGCTTCCCGCCTCCACCGGTGCCACCGTTCTCTTTTCCACAGCCCCCACCCGAATCCCTGTGACGAACAACCTTTACCCTGTGAAATCGGAACGCGCAAACTGGCCTCATGCGCGCCAATTCCCCGACCAGCATCGAGACCGCAACTCCCCAAGGAGGCTGGCTTTGCCTAATAAGACTTACAGAATGAGCAGTTCTTGGGCAAGGGAAGAGGTTTTTGGGCAAGCAAAACCGGAGGCTTTATTACGGGGTAGAGAGTGATACTGCTGTTGTCCTGCCTCAGTTGGAAATGGAGAAAGCGTTCGTCCGTTAAGATAGCGGAGCGAACGTATGAGGAAGGAACGGAAGCATTTCACCCCAGAAGAAAAAGTAGCCATCCTGAGGCGGCATCTTGTGGACAAAGTACCCGTCTCGGAGCTGTGTGAAGAACTGGGCCTGCGGCCAACGGTGTTCTATCGCTGGCAAAAGGAACTGTTCGAGAACGGAGCCGCCGCTTTTCAGTCTCAAGAGCGTCCCCACCGCCAAGTGGAAGAGAAGCAGAAACGGATCGAGTTCTTGGAGAAGAAGGTGCAGACCAAGGACGAGGTCCTCGCTGAGCTGATGGCTGAGCATATCGCGCTAAAAAAAAGTCTTGGGGAACTCTAACCGGTATCTGGGTGCCGCATGATGTGCGGGACCTGGTCGTGGATTTCGTCCGGCGCTGGTCGGAGAAGACCGAGATCGGCGTCGGACGGTTCATCCCTTGGCTGGGCGTGACCGCCAGCAAGTTCTATGACTGGCGGCAGCGTTACGGGTGCGTCAACGAGCATAACGGTTGGGTTCCCCGTGATTTCTGGTTGGAGCCGTGGGAGAAAGAAGCAATCATCGGGTTCCATCTAAAGAACCCGCTGGAAGGCTATCGGCGGCTGACGTTCATGATGCTCGATGCTGACGTTGTGGCGGTCAGTCCGGCGAGCGTGTGGCGGGTGTTGAAGCAAGCTGGATTATTATCCCGATGGAAGAGCAAACCTTCGCGCAAGGGAACAGGTTTCGAGCAGCCGCTGCAGCCGCATCAGCACTGGCATATCGACGTTTCCTACATCAACCTGTGCGGCACCTTCTATTACTTGTGCAGCATTCTGGATGGGTTCAGTCGTTTCCTCGTGCATTGGGATCTGCGTGAGTCCATGCGAGAAGCTGATGTCGAGGTGATTCTGCAGCGAGCCAAGGAGAAGTACCCGGAAGCGAAGCCGCGAATCATCTCGGACAATGGCCCGCAGTTCATTGCCCGCGATTTCAAGGAGTTCATTCGCATCTCGGGTATGACGCACGTCCGAACCTCGCCTAGCTATCCGCAGTCGAATGGGAAGCTGGAACGCTGGCACAAGTCGCTGAAAAGCGAATGCATCCGACCCGGCACGCCTCTGTCACTGGAAGATGCAAAATGCCTCATCCAACAGTATGTGGACCGCTACAACCATGTCCGGCTGCACAGCGCCATCGGCTATGTGACGCCGAACGACATGCTCACGGGGCGACAGGCGGAGATACACGCCGAGCGCGACCGCAAGCTGGAAGCCGCCAGACAGCAACGCCGGAGTCGCCGCCAGCAAGCCCCGTGAAGAGCGAAGCGACCAGACGCAGCGACGCCGGACAGCCAAGGAAAGCTATTTTGACCCACAGCAGAGATGAGTGATATGGGATTTTTCTCCAATGAATTGTACCCGGACGATGTGATGCTGCCGTCAGCCGCCAGTCAGCGACCCGTGGCGTTTGCGCGATTCGATGGCTCTGTAGACAGCCCGATAGCAGCCGCCCACAATTACGCATGCTATGGCGAGTCTTCCCCAGACATCCGCGCCGGTTATCTTCCACACGACGCCACTACAAAGGCCAAGGACGAGGGAGAAGGTTTCCTGCGGTGTTCTATATCTCTTCCTTGGTTTTTTCGAATAAGCCCAGAGAAAGAGATACCATATGACCACAAGGCCTACCAGAAGAATCCCTGCTTTTGCAGGAGTTGGCATGTACGTAACAAACGCGTAAGAAACAAATATCCAGAACAGCAGGCGCAGGTACGCTGTCCATTTGTGGCTGGAGCTGTCCGAACCCATATCTTTATTGGACACCGATCCAAGTGGTCGGACACGATTACGAGCGTAACTTCGGCTATCAGGCGATCACACTCACGATTCGGGTCTGGCAGGTCTGGCAGGTCTGGGTTCTGGCGGAATCAGGGCCAAACGGATGTTGAGAAACGGCAGGTCGTTGCGGAGCTACAATGATCTTGCCGGGCGAAACGGAAGCGGGCACTGCGGGGACGCAACCATGCCGAGGGATATCCCGGTGGGCTCATCGAGACGATGAACGGGGCGTGAGGACTCGTTCTCGCCTCGTCCAAATCCCCCATCGGATCGAAAGACCCCATGCCTTGAAAATCCCCGCCCGAAAGGGCGGAATACTCACTAACGGAGAACGTCGCTTCTCCATTTCAGGCTGAACCAAGACACTGTGGCGTTATCGCAGCCAAAGGCACCCCAAGAATCATTCTTTGAAAGTTCCAGTGGCTTGATCCGATCTGGCGGGAGGACATAACGAGTTGAGCTTTCTTTATAGTCGCGCCATTGCCTAAACCAAACTATTCCACAAACGTAATTGCTATTTGTGACGCCAATACTTTCAATCTTCAAATCGTGTGCATATGGTGAATCTCGAATCGAGCGGATGTGTTCATCAGTTTCAGCGACCCATTGTACGAAGACATTAATTTGTTGAATCTGCGCGGGTGTCAACGGGGACGCAAAGCCATGTGCGGGCGGTGACACTAACCTATGGTTTGCGAAAAGAACAAGGCTTATCACAAGGAGAAGCAACAGAATGAGTCCGCCGAACCATGCAAGAAAGGTTTTCACGGTGCTAAGGTTCTCAGGCTTTGATTGCTGTCAGTCTTACTGTCAGCCGCCTAGCCTTGCAATTTCGTCTTTGCATTCACCAACTAGCCGTGCCAAATTATTGCGTTCTTCCAGAAGACTTTTAATCTTGGAAACGTCAATGCCGGATTGCCCTAACGGGTTGAGCAGATCGTGGTATTCGCCGCCCACAACCGTGTTTTTCAGGATGCCGCCAAGTTTTTCGAGTCGCCTGCCAATATCCTTTATGCTGGCATCAACATTTGCCAAGCCTATTTCAGCCTCGCGTTTATTGCGAACAAGTTGGCCGATACGCTCGTTTTGTTCTTTTTCACTCACAAGCTGCCTCCAGCTTGAACTAGACATGCTACACCTCTGCTGTGACCTGAAGGTGTGACACGAATCACTACTGAACAATTTCAGTTTGCGGCCAGAACACAGGCTCAATACCGAGTTCGTACATTTCGTGAATGAGCACCACAAGGTTATGACAAAGGATCTTGCAAAGGGTTTCATTGACCATTGCCACATCGGTTTTCGAGCGCAGCGAGTCACCAAATTTCCGTTTGATCATACTGAACGTAGATTCGACGTTGGAACGCTTGTGGTAGTGCTGTAGAAATTCTTGCTTGCGAAAGTTGAAATAGTGATACATCTCAGCCCATTTTCCGCCGCCCTGCCCCGTGTGATTCGACGGGAAAGAGATAAACGGCACGGCACCGAGATGAGCAATCGCGTCAAAGTTGGACTTGCTGGCATAGCCTTTGTCAGCCGAAACTTCCTGCATCGTGAAATTCATAGCTGTGGCTTCCGCCAGTGCGGGAAGCATCTTTGTATCAGCCGTGTGCTGCCCATTGATTTCAACGGCGGTCACAATGTTGGTTTTGACGCCACACATAATGTGGCACTTGACCCAATCGGCTTTGGTTTTCTCGACTCCATATTTGTGGTCAAACCAGCGGGTGAAACGCGAAGTCATAAAGCCAGAGGAATCGGCAGCGAAGTTTGTTTCCACGCTCGACAAGGGCAAACTGCTTTGCGTGATAAGTGCTTTGAGAACAGGCGTCAGTTCTGCGCTTTCCAAGTAGTTGAAAATCGAGTTATAGTGCGGAGCCTTGGCGATGTATCCATTGGTCTGTGCTTCTTGGGTATTCCGGTGAAGGTGAACGCTGATTCCGGAGGGAAGCCGAACGGCATTCCGGAGCGAAGGTGAACAGCAGTCGGAGCGAAGCGACGCTGGCGTGATGATTGTGCAAGAAGTGTTCGGCTTCGTCAACTGAAAGTGTCCGGAGCGGGTCCGGAGCGAAGCGGAGGAGCTTGGGCGGGGATTTGGGGTGCAGGGGAAAGGGGCGGCCAGCCCCTTTATCCCCTGCTTCTCTATGTAGAAGAACAACTCATTCCTTCTTCTCGTCCGGCAGATTGTTCTTTTTGCGCATCGATTCTCCGCGCATCTCGATACGATGGGCATTGTGCACCAGGCGGTCGAGGATGCCGTCGGCGATGGTGGGATCGCCGATCTGCTCGTGCCAGCGCGAAACCGGCAGCTGGGAAGTGAGGATGGTGGAGCGAGTCTGGTAGCGATCCTCGCAGATCTCCCAGACTTCGCGTCGCTCCGCTTCACTCAGTGGGGCCATGGCCCAGTCATCGATGACCAGAACGTCGATGCGACTGAGACGTGCCAGGAAGTGGCGCAAACTGCCATCGGCTCGGGCCAGGGCCAGTTCCCGAGACAGGGCAGCGGCGCGGAGATAGAGTGCCGAGTAGCCGTCGCGACAGGCTTTCTGCGCCAACGCCGATGCGAGGAAGCTTTTGCCCACGCCACAGGGTCCGATCACGAAGATGTTCTCGTGATGGCGAACCCAGGCGGAGTCTTTTGCCAGTGCGCGCACGACGGTCTTCTCCAGGCCGCGCACCGCCCGATAATCGATGTCCTCCACGCAGGCCGCTCCCCGCAGTTTGGCCGCTTTGAGTCTTCGTGCCAACGCCTGGTTCTCGCGCCAAGTCCATTGCTGATCCACGAGCAGAGCGAGTCGTTCCAGGAAACTCAACTCGTTCACGGTCCGATCTTGTTCCTGTGCTTTCAAGGCCTCGACCATGCCGTGCAACCGCAGGGCCAGCAGTTTTTCCATCATCGGTTGGTTCAGCATGAGCGGGGCCCTCCTTGGTCGAAGTAGCGGGCGCCGCGGAGGTTGTCATGCGTCAGAGGTGGAGAGCCGGGTTGTGGTGGAGACAAAGGAAGGGCGTCGAGCGAGTTCTTCAGGATCGACTTCACGCTCTGGTAGCGACAGGCCTGGGCGAGGATGGCCCGTTCGGCAGCGGCTTCCATGCGTTGCGCCGAGTACTGCTGGGCCAAGCGAATAATGCCTAGACAAGAACGGTAGCCCATCTCCGGGTGGGGCTTGTCGTTGAGGATGCGCTCGAACAACTGCGCCGTGTGCGGGCCGATACTGCGCGCCCAGTTCACCATGCGCGAGGGCGGCCACTCCAGATGAGCTTGATGGCTTCTGGGACGGTGCTCGCCATTCGTGATGGTTTGACCCCGCCCGCGACTGCGCATGTGCGAGGCGATCCGGTTGCCCTGGTAAAAGATCTCCACCGTGGTGGGGGTGGAGCGGACTTCCACGACTTGCTGCACCAGCGTGTAGGGCACGCTGTAGAAGTTCCCGTCGAACGCGATGTGGTAGTCGATGTTGATCGTGGCCCGCGACCACTGGCTCATGTCGAAGCGCTCGGCGGGCAAGGGCGCCAGAGCCGGTTTCTCCAGGCTGTGAAACAGACTGGCCCGCGATCCGTCCCGCTTGCGGAACGGACGCTCATTCAGTCGCGCCAGCAACTCCCGGATCGCCTGGTTGAGTTCCGGCAAGCTGAAGAACTTGCGGTTCCGCAGCGCCGCTATGATCCAGCGTTCACATACTTGCACCGCGCTCTCGGCCTTGGCCTTGCCCAAAGCCGTCAACTACATGTGATCTGATCGATTCGCAACAGGTTCGAATCATTCATCCCTTCCACCCGCTTTGCGGTCAGTCCTTTCGTTTTGTTGTTTCAAAGAAACTCTGGGGCGATGACCGGGTGACGATTCAGCTTGCGGATGGATCACCGTTTTCCGTGCCTGTGAGTTGGACTGATGTGATTCCTGCAGATGCATATGTGAGTGTGGGCGGTGGTCGATCTCAGTTTCGCGTGGAAGACTTGATGGCTTTAGCAGACCTGATGGCTTTGAGGCGGAGGCGATGACGGCGATTTCGAGGTGTCATGTAAATTACGTCCATTATGTCATGCTTATTATGTACATGATCTCATCAGCGGCGGCGTCGACTCAAGAGTATGGACGCAGCATTGTGCAGTCAATAGTATATCGCGAGGCGACAGCCCCACGTAATTATCTTGACAGTTGTATTGATATGGACATAATAAGGTTGACAGCCATGAAGCGACCGGGAGCAAGCAAACCTAGCCGTGCCGTTGATGCCAAAGCCGAGGCGCTCCGCCGACAGGGAGCACTCCATCCACATCCCGATACCGTGCGCGACGAAGGGTTCCGCCAAGGTGAGTTCTTCGACTCCCGCGATCTCGTGCAAGTGCGTTATGAGATGCTGCGACGTCACCAAGTCGACGGACAAGCGGTGACCGAAACTGCAGTCGCATTCGGGGTGAGCCGGCAGGCGTTCTACACGGCGGAGGCCGCGTTTGAGGAGAGGGGTATCTCCGGTTTACTTCCTCGCCGGAGAGGTCCCAAGCGCGCTCACAAGTGCACCGCCGAGATCCTCGATTTTGCCGGACAGTGGCGTGCGGATTCGCCGGCGGAGAAGGACGTCACCGAGGCCATCCAGAAACGTTTTGGCGTTTCGATTAATCCGCGTTCGATCGAACGCGCGCTGGCACGGAGGAAAAAAAAACGATGAGGGGTCTCTTCCAGTGAAGACCCTGGATCAGCTGATCGACTGGAAGCAAGAGTACGAAACCCTGCGTCGGGAGGCGCTCCATGCGGACTCTCGCCGTGGTCATGGTCTGGCACTGTTCTTGTCACATGGAATGATGGCTTGGCTGGAAGCTTTGACTGCACTGAGATCACATCCGATCGCGCAAACTGCACCGCAGGAGTCGTTCGATCTTCCGTCAGTCCTGCGGCCCGATCTGACCACGTTATTGACCAACATGGTTTTGTCTTGCATGAGAAAAGGGGCGCATGAACACATCCAATAAAGTTGCCGCCGAGCATTTGCGACGGTTGGCATATCTATATGTTCGCCAGTCTACACTTCGGCAAGTGCACGAGAACCGCGAGAGCACGGCACGTCAGTACGATCTGAAGCGACGCGCGCAGGTGCTGGGATGGGCTGCCGATCAGATCGTCGTGATCGATGAAGACCTGGGCTTATCCGGAGCCACTGCGGACAACCGCAATGGTTTCCAACGCCTGGTTGCCGAGGTCGGACTGGGCCGGGTTGGCCTGGTGATGGGGTTGGAGGTGTCGCGTTTGGCGCGCAGTTCGACGGACTGGCACCGGTTGTTAGAGATCTGCGCTTTGGCGGATACCCTTATTCTCGATGAGGATGGAATCTACGACCCCGGCCACTTCAACGACCGCCTGTTATTGGGTTTGAAAGGAACGATGAGCGAGGCCGAGCTGCACTTGCTGCGGGCTAGACTGATTGGCGGCCAGCTCAACAAAGCCCGGCGAGGCGATCTGTGGATGAAGCCGCCGATCGGTTTTGTGTATGACAGCAGCGGGCGGGTCGTGTTCGATCCCGACCAGCAGGTTCAACGAGGCGTGCGCTTATTGTTTGAGACTTTTCGCCAGACAGGTTCGGCCCTGCGCGTCGTCCATCACTTCAAGACCGAAGGTGTCCTCTGGCCCAGACGCATCACCTCAGGCGTGCGCGCGGGTGAACTGTTGTTTGGACCATTGGAGCACAGCCGTGTGTTAGGCATTCTGCACAATCCGCGCTATACAGGAGCATTCGTCTACGGTCGAACTCGCCAGCGCAAAGTTATCATCGCCGGACAGCTTCGCTACCGACGCCTGAAGCGTGAGGAATGGTCGGTGTTCTTGCCCAATATGCATCTGGGATACATCTCCTGGGAAGAGTTTGAATCCAACCAATCCAAACTACTCGCCAATGCGAAGGGCTATGGTGAGGACCGTCGCAGCAGCCCGCCTCGCGAAGGCTCCGCCCTGCTGCAAGGTCTTGTCCTATGTGGCGTGTGTGGTCTACGCATGACGGTGAGATATCACACCGACCATGGTCATCTGATCCCGGAATATGTTTGCCAACGACGCGGAATCCAAACCGCCCAGCCGATATGCCAACATCTGCCCGGCGGCCAGATCGATCAGGCCGTCACGGAACTCGTCCTGAGAGCCGTCAATCCAGCTTCGTTGGATGTGGCGTTGGAGGTGTTTGGAGAGTTGCGGGCACGACAGGCTGAAGTCGATCGTTTGCGGCGAGCTCAGGTGGAACGTGCTCGCGAAGAAGCCGAACTGGCTCAGCGCCAATACTTGCTGGCTCGTCCCGAAAACCGCTTGGTCGTGGATAATCTGGAGCGGCAGTGGAATGAAAAGCTCACCAGCTTGTCTCAAGCCGAGGAAGAGTACTCTCGGATGAGCAAGTCGCAACCATCAGCACTCACGGATGAAGATCGGGACCGCGTCCATGCGCTGGCTTCCGATCTTCCGCGTGTGTGGAACGATCCGCGTACTCCAGCTCGAGATCGCAAGCGGATGCTGCGGCTTCTTATCGAAGACGTCACACTCGTGAAGAATCAGAAAATCCATATTCACATCCGCTGGAAAGCCGGGGCAACGACATCGATGGAACGGCCGTTGCCTCTGAGCGCCCCGGATCTGGTTCGTACCCCCGCGGACATCGTCGAACTCGTCCGTGTTCTAGCCACCGAACAAACCGATGCTCAGATCGCACGGACTCTCAACGCACGTTCGCTCCGTACCGGCAGGAAGCACTCCTTTACCCGGTTGATCGTTCGGCACATTCGCAACGCATATGACATTCCATCCTACGTCCAACATCTTCGCAGCAACGGTTGGCTCACGGTACCAGAAGTTGCTGCGCAGATGGGAGTACACTCAAGCACCGCCAAACGCTTCGCCGTTGAAGGAGTGCTGCGCGCTGTTCGCGCTGATGACACGGGACGTGTGCTGTTCGAGCCAGTCGTCGGTCCCTTGCCTCAAGCCCAGCCCGGAAAGCGCTTCCGGGATAGACGCCGTTATCCTCAACTTGCATCGAACATGTCCAACAAGGTGCAGTATGAAGCCTGATCCTTGTCCCGCGGCTTGTACGGACGCGCGGGCACGACTCCCATCCCATAGTGCACCGCGAACTCTTGATACGTGGGATTGAGATCGGGATCATAGCGGCAGGCGCGAGTCACTGCCGTTTTCGTGTTATCGGGTACCGCCAGCGTCGGCACCCCACCGAAAAATTCCAGCGCATGGATGTGGGCTTGAATCCAGGCTTCCATCTGCTGATCGCCAGTCGCTTCCGCGTAGGTGTAAGAACTGGCCCCCAACACGGAGACAAACAACGAAGCCGGCCACGCCTCGCCGGTCGTGGCCTCGTAGACGGGAATCGTGGCTCCCGCCCAGTCCACAAACATCTTCTCCCCGGCCTTGTGTTCCTGCCGCAGCACCACATCCAGGTGCCGCCGCCAATGCTGATAGCGCTCGCAAAACCAACTGTAGCGATAGCCCTCAGGGTTCGCTTGCCGATATTCTTCCCACAGCAACTGCAGAGTCAGATGACGATGTTGCAGCAGTTGCTCATGAATCGCTTTCCAGTCCGGTTGCGGCCGCTGCCGCACCGCTTGCACCGCCACGGGTTGGTTCCCAAACAGCTTGCTTTCCAGTTCCTCTTCCCTCAGGCCTTCGGGCAACGGCCAACCGATTCCGGCGGCGACTGCTCGTTCCAAATAGTCGTGGACCGTAGCCAGCCCCATCCCACAACTGCGCGCGATCTGGCGCTGTCCCAACCCCAACTCAAACCGTAACCGCAGAACTTCCTTGGTCTTCCGCATGGACTTTCTCCTGGCCGGCACCCTGATCTCCTTTATTTATGGAGTTTCAATGCCGGGTGATTGTCCAGCGTCGCTTTGCCCCTTCCTGCGCTTCGCCTGTGGAAAACATTCCGCTCCAAGCCGAACGCCATTCCGGTAGACGACAAAAACTGTTCGCCTTCCCACCGGAATCGGCGTTCACCTTCAGACCGGAATGCTGTTCGGAATCACAACGGAATGGTGTTCGGCTTCAGACCGGAATCGCGTTCACCTTCGACCGGATTCCCCACTTCTCGCAGATCACACATGAAGCGGCGGGCCGAGACGGTGGAATAGACCTTAAACGTCGCGCTGAAAATCATGTCGGACAACGGCAATCTTGGCCGACCGTTCTTTGCGGTCTGCGGTCCAAGCGGTATTCCGTTGCACAAATCCGAGAGAAGATAGAGAAATTTATCCTTTTCGTTTGTTTGGGCTTCGTTGTACGCAGCCCATTCTTGCGGGTACGTGGTGGTGGTAGTAGCAGCCATAACAGCTTGAGTCACGGTCACCGAACCATCTGGGTTCTCACGCCTACTTACGAAAGTGGCCGCGAAGATGTGCTTACAAGGTTGATGGCGTTTGGAAAAGTCGGGGCACTCGCAGGTTGCGAACCTTTTCGCGAGTTGCACCCGGTAGACGCCAGTTCCTTGCTGCGACGGCACTCTCCACCACCCGTCCAATTTCCGAATGGTCCGAGTCGCCGCGATTTCCATGCCGCGCATTTCTCTGATTTCCATGGCCCAGTAGCTCCTTCACTACTGGTATATTACCAACAGGTATATATTCTTCCAAGTAAAATATTGGCAGTATTTTCCTTGACGTATATTCCTTTTGGTATATCATCATGGTATGGCGAGAATCACACTACATGGTTTTCAATGCGAAAGATGCAGTCACACTTGGGTGCCAAGGCAGGAATCGAAAGAGTTGCCAAAGGTTTGTCCGAAGTGCAAAAGTCCATATTGGAACACGCCCCGAAAGAACAAGTAGCAGGCCCCGCACTAACGGAGCCTGCTGGTTGTGTTGTGCCCGGTGGCTACCGCGTTTCGACAGGCGTCTTGCTAGGACGTGTCTCAACTGGCGGCGTGTGCCGCACGGGTGAGGGTTTATTCATAGACCCTCCTTTCTCATTGGCCCTGTGCCCGAACAGCATGGGGCCAAATCTTTCGGAGACAAACTTGGTTTTGTGTACTAGGGAATTTCGTGAAACAAACTGCTTCGGTAACGGCGGGGGGGGTTCGTCCATGGTGAGCGACGAACGGAAAATAAATTCTACTGCGAACGTTCCGAAATTTCTGTGAGCGGCGTCACAAATGAAGAAAGTTATTAGGCAGGACAATCAGGTTTTTAGGCAAGCGAATGTTATTAGGCAAAGCCAAGGAGGCTCCCCTAACTCCTTCTTCCGGAAGATTTTACGTATGACATCCTTGGAATCAATATTTTGCGGCGCAAACAACCAGCCTGCACCACCTAACTACAACCAAATCAATATTTTAACGGAAGTGATATGAAAAATATAAATCAGGCGCACCCACATCGCTCCATAGCTCCAGTGTCCGTCGACGCCCAGCCGACAACCGCAACGTTCCAGCAAAAAACAGCTCGCATCGACCTCGAGGCCTTCGCCTGGACGTACGCGCAGAAATCTGGAGAGCTCCAGCAGGACGGCAAGCCCGTCGCCACCGGATATTCCGGCGCCGGAGCGGGCAAGAATAATCCAGCCATGCAGAACGTTCCCAACATCGGGCCCATCCCTGAGGGCGACTGGACGATCGCAGGCCCGCCCGCCGATACCCCCGACCACGGACCGTACGTCCTGAAAGTGAATCCGGCAGCTGGCACCGAAACTTTTGGCCGCAGCGGATTCCTCATGCACGGTGATGCCACAGAGCATCCCGGATGCGCGTCGCACGGATGCGTCATCCTGCCCAGAGCCGTGCGCGAACAAGTGTGGACGAGCGGCGACCGCGAACTGGAAGTGCGCGCAGAAATTCCTGCTTCTGCTTCAGAAGAGGGCAACGGAGAATGAGCGTGACAGTCGCATCGGGCGCACGAGCGAGCGTAGAATCGGGGCTGGCACGGCACAAACTTATGCCTGATCAAACTCCAGTTCCACCGCCGCAGACTCCACCACCACCCGCACCGGCTGGCCCGACCATCAACATTGGCGAAGAATACGGGACCGCGAAAAAAAATCTTCCGCCGGCGAAGATTGTCCTCATCGCCATCGCGGCCGTGCTGGTGGTCGTCTTGATTGCGTCGGTCCTGAAGCGTGCCAAGCCGCAGGGATCGGGCACGCTCGACAACGTGGTCGCCGTGGAAATTCCCGGGCAGAATTCAATCCTGTCGGCGCTAACCTTCACCTTGCACAACAACAGCGACAAGGCTCTGTACGTCCGCAGCCTGCAGGGATCGGTCAAAACCGCCAGTGGAGATTCCACTGCCGACGCCGTATCCGCCGTCGATTTCGACCGCTACTTCAAGGCTTTCCCCGCGCTGAAGAATGGCGCGCAGTCCGCGCTTGCGCCCGAGGTTCGGCTGGAGGTCGGGCAAACCGTCTCCCGGACCATCATCGTGTCCTTCGCGATGACCCTCGATGCCTTCAACCAGCGCAAGTCCGTGAGCGCCATTATCTGGGCCTACAACCAGACGGAACCTCTAACCTTGACCAAGTGATCGAGCATCTGTGGACCAGGTGATCAAGCTCCTCGTGCCTTTGCCATCGAGGCGCGCGTAATGTGCGGGCCGAAGGACCTCTGCACTCGGCCGCCCGCCCTCCAGCCGTTTGCGAGGCGGACTTGCATGAATTCGTCAGAATGGGTTCCTATGGACGGCATGAACTTTCCCCGTCATTCTCTGAAAATCGCATCTCTCGTTCTTGCGCTGCTCGCTCTCTTCGCCGCGCCCGCAGCTCGAGCTCAGCAAGGCAAATACGTTTTCTACGTCGGCACCTATACCGCGAACGGTAATTCGGGCAAAGGCATCTATGCGTACCGGTTCGACGCGGCCACAGGCCAAAGCACGCCGCTCGGACTCGCCGCCGAAACCACGAATCCTTCGTTCGTGGCGCTCTCTCCCAACGGCCAGTTTCTGTATGCGGTCAACGAAGTAGAAAACTATCCGGGTGCGCACAGCGGCGGGGTGAGCGCGTTTTCCATCGATCGCCCGACCGGTAGGCTGACCTTCCTGAATGAGGTGGGTTCGCGCGGTGCCGACCCCTGCTACATCATCGTCGACAAATCCGGCAAATATGTTCTGGTCGCGAATTATGTCGGCGACAGCGTTGCGGTCTTCCCGGTTCTGGAAGACGGCAAACTGGGCGAGGCCACCGACTTCGTGCCGCGGCGCACCGGGCATGGCGCCAATCCGCAGCGACAGGAAGCGCCGCACGCGCATTCCATTGACCTGTCGCCCGACAACCACTTCGCTTTCGTCGATGATCTCGGGCTCGACGAGCTGTTCGTGTACAAGTTCGACAAAGCGAATGGGACGCTCACTCCCAGCGACTCGCTTATCGTGAAGTTTGACGCGGGCGCGGGACCGCGCCATCTGGTGTTTGCTCCGTCCGGAACATTTGCATACGTGATCGCGGAACTGGCGTCTACCGTCACGGTGTTTTCTTTCGATGAGAGAACGGGTGCGCTGCTCCGCCGGCAAACGATTTCCACGCTACCCAAAGGTTTCACCGGCGGCAGCGATGCCGCGGAGATTCGCATCGCGCCCTCCGGCAAGTTTCTGTACGCCTCGAATCGCCGGCATGACAGCATCACGGTTTTCGCCATCGATTCGCAAATTGGGACGCTGACCAAAATCGACAACACCCCCACCCAAGGCAAGATTCCGCGCAGCTTCGATATCGATCCGACCGGAAATTTTCTGCTGGCCGCGAATCAGAAGTCGGACAACATTGTCGTCTTCCGCATCGACCAGGAGACCGGACGCCTCGCACCCACCGGGCAAAAGCTGGAAGTAGGATCGCCGGTGTGCGTGAAGTTCATGGCGGCCACGAAGTGAGTGCTCGTGTCTTCCGGATGACGCACGAGCCGTTAACGCAACTACTGCTTCTTTTGGATGAACCGGCGGCGCGCCAGGTGGGTGCTGGCGTCGGGCTTGATCTCGTCGTACTTCAAGCAGGAAATGGAGCCGTCGACTTCGAGCACGGAGAGCGCGACTTGATCGACGCTTTGAATGCCGTGCTCGCGCAAGGCGCGATGAAGTTCGTCCATGCTGACGCGCTCTTTTTCCATGTGCGATTCGATGACTTTGCCGTCGTGCACCAGCAGCGAGGGCTGGCCTTCGATCAGCTTCCGGAAGCGCCGGCTGCCTCCGGAAACATCGGCGACCAGATAATTGAAGACCAGCAATGTGGCGGCGGCGACCGCGCCGCCCGCCAGCGAGGTGTCAGGCCCGGTCATCGCATTCTGTACGGAGTTCGAAAGCAGGAGCAGCAGCGTAAGGTCGAACGGAGTCATTTGCCCGACCTCACGCTTGCCGCTTAAACGCACGCCGATCAAGACCAGCAGATAGATCACGCCCGTGCGCAGCACGATTTGCAACAACACGTGTACGCCGGGGAAAAAGGCTCCGTTCAATTCCCGCTACCCGTGGTGCCGTGGGCCGTGACCGGAACCGGGGCGTTCTTGGGAGTGCTCAAATATCCCGTGATCTTTTTCTTGTCGACCGTCCATACCACCAGTTCAAACAGCATGTGATCGCGGCCGGAGTAGAACTGGATCGGTTCGGAGATGTTGCGATCTTTCTTTTCGATCGTCCTGTCGTCGGAAGTCACATTCAGCGTGAACTTGCCGTGCTTGGGGTCGGCCTTCTTCAACTGCAGGCTGACCGTGGAAACCGGCTGCGGCTTCGCTCCCCTCAGCAGCGTGAATTCGTAGTAGTTCCGATCTCCCCTGTGCTTGAGGACTTCCAGATCGGAGCGTGTGTTGGCGATGAGCCCGCTCTGCACACCGAGATCGCCGATGGTGCTTTGCAGCTTGGCTTTGGTCGCTTCCAGATCGGCCTTGGTCGAGGCCACGTCGGTCTTGACTCCGCCCACGTCCGTCTTGACTCCGGCGATGTCGCCGCTCACGGCACTGATCGAAGCCTTCTGTTCTTTCTCGAGGCGAGCGGCAGCGGCCTTTTGTTCCGCCTGCAACTCGGCGGTACGCTGCGCCAGTTCTTTCTTGGTCATGCCGGCCTGCTTGGCCAGAGTCTCTTCTCCAGCTTCGGCGGCCTGCATGCGATTTTGCAGCTCTTTTACTTCGGTCTCGCTGCTGCCCAGGTCTGCCTTTAATTGCTTGACCGCCGAATGCGTCATGTAGGTGGAGTAACCGAAGCCGGCCACAACCAGCAGTGCCAGCACTAACAGAATCCATTTCCCGGTATTCGACTGAGATTCGATCTGTAGATCTTCGCCTTCGGCCATACGCTCTTCCTCCTCAGGAAGCAAAAAGCACGATTGCAGATATCCCTAAATATTTAATTGTTCAGCAGGGCCACTGCTGTGTCAATTGGATCATAAGATGCCCTGGCCTGAATGGTTAATGCGCTCAACGTCGCAGCTTGAGCGCCTCCTCGAGGGCAGGTTCGGGATCGCGTCGGATCGCCCCCGCCGCTACGCCCAACTGCTTTTCCAGACGCAACTGGATCTCGTGGACAGAATCGGAAAGCGTTCCGGTAGAGGCAGATTGCATCTCCTTTTGCGATTTCACCACGCAGGCGTATGCCAATCGCGGGGGGAATCCCGCATTGTCCAAGAAACGCCCATAGGCGGCCCAGTCGGCTGCACCTGCCTCATTGTCGCCAATGGGTTCGTCCAGGCCAAGGGCTCTCTGGTAAAGCTGCAGGGCCTCATCCAGCTTGCCAGTCTGGGCCTGCAGGTCCGCTTCATTCACGTCGGCCATGCTTTCGAATTTAGGTAGCCTGGTATCGGTGGCGAGTCGCTCGGCCAACTGATAGGACTTCACCGCCAGATCGGACTGCGAGGACCGCGCCTGGCAATCAGCCATGCGCAGGACGATTGCGATGACGCGCTCGGGCGCAGGACGATCCTTCGGGTTCTGGTGCGCGATTCTCTCCAGAAAACTCTGGTAGTGCGTTGCTGCGGGCTGGGCTTTGCCTTCGCGATCGAGTTCGGTCGCCAGATAGAGGTGTGCCAACGGCTGGGCCGGATCGATCGCCAGCGCCTCGTTCCAACTGGCCAAAGCCTGATCAGCTTGACCTCGGCGCAATTGCAGCAATCCGCGATCCACCAGAAGATTTGGGTCTCGCGGCGCGAGTTTTAGCGAGGCCTGCGTCAAAGCAAGAGCCTCGTCGAAGCGCTCGGAATCGAGCAGGAATTGCAACAGAGCCTGGCGCGGAGCCGGATCGGAAGGATTCGAGTGGATGGCCTTCTTCCAGGCAGCTTCGGCCTGTTTTGCGTCGCCGGTCTCCATGGCCTGGCGAGCCAGGCGCATTTGCAGCGAACTGTCGAACGAGTCGAGAGCGGCCGCACGCTTTAGATCGGTGAGGTCGGTGGATTGAAGCGCCCAGTAATAACGAGCCTGATCGACGCTGCCCCAGATCAACAGGAGGACTGCGGTGCCAATTCTCAGGCGACGCGCCCAAGCCGTGCTGCCCGCGAGCCATCGACTGGCAGCGAGCAAACTCCCTCCAGCCTGGCCGGCGGCGTCTGAAATGCGCGCCTGCGAATTCAGAAGTAGCGAGGCGATGCGCCCGTCGCGCAGCTTCCAAATGGCACCATCCAAAATGAAGTGATGGATGTTCACCAGCGCCGTGAAGATCAGAAAACTGGCGGTGAAATCGTGATGGAAGGCCCGGCTCGCGAGCCACGGTCCCGGCACGAACAAGGCAATGCCACCGACGATAAGCACTCCAAAATAGGCCAGCGGACGCCAGCCTCTGCTTTCCCCGGCAGATGGCTCAGCCGACGCTTCGCGCCGGGCATAGAAATTGGTGATCCACAAATATTGTGCCGAATGCATCACCGCCAGCACGCCCGTGCTGTAGCGATTCTGTGGGATCGCCAGTCCTTTGAGCAGCGAGATGCACGAGGGCAGCAGAAACCACAGGAACTGCGAAGAAAACAGAGTCAGCGAGGGCGTCAACTTCCGCCAACCGGTATCCCGAGCCAGGCGGGTAAGGCCGTAAGCCGAGAAGACCAGAAAGGCGACGGCCAGAACGATCTGCTCCCCGCGCCCTAGAAGCCCTGGGATTCCGAGCGAAATAAAAAGCGGATCGGAAGACGGTCCGGTGTGGAAGGCCACGAACAACATCAGGTACGAGACGATAAACGCGCCATACAGCGCGCGGCGGGTTCCTTTGTCAGGATTGGCCCCAGCGCGACGCGCGAACATCATGAACAGACCGTAATTCTGGCCGCTGTAGTGCCAAGGGCTCCAGGTCAGATAGATGGTGAAAATCCAAGGCAGCAGGCTCGCCCAAAAGTGCGAGAGGAGCAGGGTCGCGATCACGAGCGCCGTTATGTGAACGGTGAAGATGCGGTATTTCTCAAAATCCTCCTTGCGGTGATAGGCGCGATACAGCGTGGCCATGTAGTGCGGATAGTTGAAGAACACCGCGAGCACATAGAACACAACGGACCAGGTCCGCGCACTGGAAGCCACCGTGGAGTACGAAATCAGCAGCAAGGGCGCCGACCACGCACCGCAGCCCACGATCAGGTCGAGCCATGGGTTATAGATCCAGGGTGCGGCCTGCGCGCTCGTTTTGTCTGCGAACCTGCTCATGCAAAGAGAAAAGAGAGATTGAGGGCCGGCCACAAGTCTGCGCCGGTCGGTCTCCCCGAGTGCGCGCGGCGAACCTGTAGGGCTGGAAGGAATTATAGGTGGCGGATCGGCCGTGCTGGATTACCAGAAGTGTGCGCCGGTGGTAACGGAGGTAACTATACATCCTGGCTGAATAGCTAATGAGATACGTGGTTTCAAGAACCTGCGCGACCGCCCAGGAAGGGATCTCCCCATGCATCGTGCATACGGCCGAGCGCGCCGGGCGCTGCAGTAATCAGGTCTTTCGGGATCTCAAAATGCTTATGGATTGCCTCTCCGACGGCCCTGAGGTCTGGCAGAGGCTGGATCGGGCACGACTCTCCGCAGGACTCGATATGAAAGATTGTGAATCACGACCGACCGCCCGGAGTAGAAACCCGCCAGCAAGATCGAATTCAGAAAGGTCGCATCCGCCAAAATGGCAGCTCGCGATTCCATCCAGGTACATCTGAATCGACGGAAGGTCACGCAGCCCTAGCCTTTTCAGGCGGAGAAGCTTGGAGATGTTTTCGAATGGAACACGGGTAAGGTGAGCAAAGAGCAATCCCTTGAGTCCGGTCAGACTCGGCGTTCGCTGCGAAGCCTCAACAGGTTCAGGTAGCGGCGAAGAATCGCCGGTTCCAGTTGCACCGGGAAGTGATTCGGATCCATAGCGCTGCGTGCAAGAACCGCTATCCCGCACCATGGCCGGTGAGAACCGGCTCTTCTTTGTGGAGGGCGCTTGACCGCTTGATTCGCATCAGGTCGACAGCTTTTTGCGCGATGTGTTCGCCGCTGACTTCGAATTCCTTGATCAGTTCCCAGGGAGCGCCGGAATCTCCAAAGCGATCCTTCACGCCGATTGCGCCGGTAATTACGGGCAAGCCATAGAGTTGCTCACTCTCGGTCAGGATGCCGCTGACCCGCCACGCCAACGCGCCGATCTGGTGCTCCTCGGCGGTGACGATGACTCCAGTTTCCTTCGCCGCTCGAATGATGGCCTCGGCATCGATGGGTTTCAACGTGTGCAGGTTCAGAACGCGAGTTTCGTATCCGAATTCGTTTTTGAGAATGTAAGCGGCGCGCATGGCTTCGGGAACCATGGGCCCGCAGGCAAGGATGCTGAGATCTTCGTCCTCGTTCTGGTAGGAAGATGCCAGCACGGTTGCAAAGGCATTCAGGAAACTGGGGCCTTCGCGGCGCAGGCGAATCACATTCGCTTTGCCAAACACGAAAGGAGTTTTTTCATCGCTGACAATGGGAGTGGCCTCGCGCGCGAAGCGGATGTACTTCGGCCCTTCGTGCTGGAGCAGCAGATAATCTGTGGCCTTGCGAGTCTCGACGATGTCGCAGGGAACAACCACTGACATATTGGGCAAGCCTTGCACGGCGAAAAGATCCTCGAGCGCCTGGTGCGTGGCGCCGTCGGGACCGACGGAGACGCCGCCGTGGGCGCCGGCGATCAGGACGTTGAAATTGCCGTAACAAACCGATGTGCGGATCTGGTCGAGATTGCGGGCGGCGGCGAAGGTTGCGTACGTGCCGAGGACCGGCAACTTCCCTTCCCGCGCGAGTCCGGCAGCGGCGGAAGTGGCAGATTGTTCGGCGATGCCCATGCTGATCCAGCGCTCTTTGCGCGCAGGCTTGCCCGCGTAAAAGTCGCTGATCGTGATCGATCCGGAAATGTCGAGCCCGAGGCAGACCACGCGCTCATCGTCGCCGTTCGCCGCCAGCGATTGACCGAAGCCTTTGCGCGTGGGCTCCATCTTCACTTTCATCGCGTCGCCGGCATTCCACCAGTAGTCGTGGGTGAACTTCGGCATGCGGGATTCCAGCTTGCGATCGACTTCCTCCTGATAGCGTTTCGCCTTGTCGAGCAGATGAGGAACGGGAATCCGATCGAGGAGGCCGAGTTCTTTAAGGCCTTGCATCAGCTCGTCGTAGTTGGGAGCTTTACCGTGCCAGCCGGCCTGATCTTCCATGAAGCTGACACCTTTGCCTTTGACGGTGTCGGCGAGGATCATGATCGGGCGGCCCTTGATGGACTTGGACTGTTCGAGCGCGTCGACAATCTGGGACATATCGTGGCCATCGATGCGCATCACGTCCCATCCGAAGCTGGCGTACTTCGCGGCGAGCGGCTCAACCTCCATGACTTCGTCGACCGGGCCATCGATCTGCAGGCGATTGCAGTCGATGATGCCGATCAGATTGTCGAGCTCGTAATGACCGGCTTCCATGGCGGCTTCCCAGACCTGCCCTTCCTGCTGCTCGCCGTCGCCCATGAGGCAGAAAATCTTGTGCTGCTTTTGATCGAGCCGGGCGGCCACGGCCATTCCTACGGCAATGCTGAGTCCCTGGCCGAGCGATCCGGTGGAGACTTCGACGCCGGGCAGCTTCAGCCAATGCGGGTGTCCCTGGAACGGCGAACCCAGCTTACGCAGCGTGACCACGTCGTCGACGGGATAGAAACCGGCAAAGGCTAGACCAAGATAGAGGCTGGGAGCCTTGTGGCCGGTGGACCAGATGATGCGGTCGCGGTCGGGCCAGTTGGGATTCTGCGGATCGAGGTTGGCGACCTTGAGATAGAGCGCGGCGGCGATGTCCATGATGGAAAGCGTGCCACCGGCGTGGCCGGAGCCCGCGGCATGGAGCGCGACCAGATCGTAGCCGCGCATCAGGTTGGCAGCGTCCGCCAATTCTTGAATGGAATAGTCGCGAATGAGCTTTCCGCTGGAGGAATCTGTGAGGGCCATAGTCTCCCCTTTCCGCCGAACCGCACGCGTGCACAGCTTGCTGTTGAGAGGCTACTTGGAGGCTGGGTCAGGCAGCCGTGATTAGGATCACAGAGGGCGGTGAGCCAAGGTGTGTGGCGTGTGTGGCGCGGGCACTCTTGCCCGCGAAATGTGTCTATCTTTCCTGCAGTTTTAGATTGAGCAAGAAGGCTAAGGCAAAAGGTCAACGCATAAGGAATGAACTAGAGTTTCGATACGCTGTCGGTATTTCGCGGGCAGGGTGCCCGCGCCACACACTTCTATTTAAATTGCCAGCGGGTGGATTTGGTTTGGAAGTATTTTTCCCAGAGAGCGAACACGACTCTGGGACGGACGGCAAAGACGGGCTCTTTCATCGAGAGCAGGTCGTCTTGCATGCTGGACAAGTCCCAATCGTACTTGCGCTGGTAGATCGGGATGAGTTTGCGGCGGGCTTCAACGTCGGCAATTTCGGCGATGCCTTCGACGATGACAGCTTCGTGCGCATCTTCAGTACAGACGATGCAGCGGGCGTTCTGGGCGAGGTTGCGGGTTTTGCGCGACTGGCTGCCGGTGCTGAAGAGAAAGCGACCGTCCTGCCACAAACCCCAGACGACCATGGCGTGCGGAGAGCCGTCAGGCTTGACGGTGGTGATCCAGTAGTTGTGGGATTTCTTCAGGCGCTGCTCGGCCCACGACCACGTTAGCAGACCTTTCTTGCCTTTGGGGAAACCGTAGCCTTGTGCCTGCGGGCGGCTGGATAGGGGAGTGCCGGCTTTCTTTTTTGGCATGGGTTAGGTCCTCCTGGTGGCAAAACCCTAAAACGCAGAGAACTGCTCCGCTGAGGGCGCTGAGAAATTCCCAATACTCGGCGTCAGAGATTTTTCTTCGTCCACTGATCCAGGCGGTCTAGAGCCTGCTGCAGGTTTTCCAGCGAGTTGGCTACGCTGAATCGTAGGTAGCCTTCGCCGAATTCTCCGAAGGCGGTGCCAGAGAGTGCGGCTACGCCCGCTTGCTCGAGTAGTGCGTCGGCTAGCGGCTTCGACTTCCATCCTGTCTTCGTTATGTTGGGGAAGACGTAGAACGCGCCTTTGGGCATGCGGCAGGAGAAGCCTTTGATCTTATTCAGTCCGGCGACGAAGACGTTGCGGCGGCGCTGGAACTCGTCGCGCATATGATCGACCGAACTCTGATCGCCGCGGATGGCTTCGATCCCGGCCACCTGCGTGAAGCTGGCGGTGCAGGAATTCGAGTTCGTCATCAGGCGCGTCATGTGCGCGGCGAGGTCAGGTCGCATCACGCCGTAGCCCATGCGCCATCCGGTCATGGCGTAGGTTTTCGAGAAGCCGTCGAGCAGGATGGTGCGCTCCTGCATGCCCGGCACCGACATGATGGAGAAATGCTGGCCTCCGTCGAAGAGCAGGCGGCTGTAGATTTCGTCGGACAGGACCATGATGTTGCGATCGCCAATGGCGCGGGCGATCTGTTCGATATCGCGGCGCTGTAGAACTCCGCCAGTAGGGTTTTGGGGTGAGTTGATAATGACCAGCCGGGTGCGGTCGTTGATCAGCGAGGCGAGTTCGTTGACGTCGAGCGAAAAATCGCGCTCTTCGCGGAGCTGGATGGGGACGGCGCGGCCACCGACGTAATTGATCATTGACTCGTAGATGGGGAAGCCCGGATTGGGGAAGATGACCTCATCTCCTTCATCAATTAGCGACAGGATGGTGAAGAAAATAATTGGCTTGCCACCCGGCACGACGACCACTTCATCGCTGGTAACTTTCACGCCGCGGGTGCGGCTGACGTATTCGGCGAGAGCCTGGCGGAGGTCGGGCAAACCGGCGGAGGGACCGTAGTGCGTCCAACCTTTGCGCATGGCGTCGGCGCCAGCCTCAATTACATTCGAGGGCGTATCGAAATCGGGCTCACCGATTTCGAGGTGGATGATGCTCTTGCCCTGGCGCTCCAGAGCGCGGGCCTTATTGAGAACTTCAAAGGCGGTTTCAGTGCCGAGCCGCGACATGCGGCGCGCGAGTTGCAATTCGTGTTGGATGGCTTTCTCCATAGTTCAATACTCCGGCGGGAAAACTTAAGAAAGCGGCAAACGGCACATTATACGCCCGGAATGCGCGGCGGTTCAGTGCGCTTGAAGGAGGGCGGAAGCGTCGAGTAGGATGTCCTGCCCTATCATTTCCTTCATTTCGCAGGTGCAAACATGTGGAGAAACTGGTCTTATCTTCTGTGTGTTCTGGCTTTGAGTCTCTTGCTGCTGACCATTCAGACCGCATCCGCGCAGCAATCTTCGGGACCGGCCCTGCCTTACAGCCCCAGCCTTGACGTGTCGTCGATGGACCGGACTGTGGATCCGTGCGTAGATCTCTACAAGTTTTCGTGCGGGGGATGGCAGGCAAAGAATCCCATTCCGCCCGATCAGACCAGTTGGTCCGTGTATGCCAAGCTCTATCAAAACAATCTGACTTTTCTGCGCGCGATGCTGGAAGAGGCGGCCAAGCCGGACCCGCAGCGGAATGCGGTGACGCAGAAGATTGGCGACTTTTATGCCGCTTGCATGGATGAGGGGGCAGTCGAAAAGCGCGGCGTGGCGGCCATTCAGCCGGAGTTGGATGCCATCGCGGGGATCCGGTCGACCAAGGAACTCACTCCTGTGCTGGCGCACCTGCAGTTCACGTACGCCGGCTATTCCTACAGCAGTTCGATGCTGTTTGCGGCGGGATCGAACCAGGATCCCGACAACTCTGAGCAGGTCATCGCCGACGTGGATCAAGGCGGCCTGGGCATGCCCGACCGCGATTACTACCTGAAGGATGATGCCAAGTCGAAAGAAACGCGCGAACGATATTTGCAGCATGTGCAGAAAGTTTTTCAGCTGATTGGCGAAAGCCCGGCGGCGAAGCAAGACGCCGAGACGGTGATGCGTCTGGAAACGGCGATGGCCAAGGCTTCGATGTCGCGCGTGGACCGGCGCGATCCACACAAGCTGGTTCACAAGATGAAGGTTGCGGACCTCAGCCAGCTGGCGCCCAACTTTGACTGGGCTGCGTATTACCGCGAGATGAAGTATCCGGAAATTTCCATCCTGAACGTCGATTCTCCCGACTTCATGAAGGAATTGAACTCGCTGCTCGGAAGCGAGCCGGTCGAGAACTGGAAGACGTATCTGCGCTTCCATGTGGCGGACACTTCTTCTCCGTATCTTTCTTCGCCTTTTGTGGAGGAAAACTTTGAGTTCTACCGTAAGTATCTGCGGGGTGCGAAAGAGATGCAGCCGCGCTGGAAGCGCTGCGTGCAGTATGTGGACTATGACCTGGGCGAGGCGCTGGGGCAGGTGTATGTGGCGAAAGTTTTCTCTCCCGAGCTCAAGCAGAGCACGCTCGAAATGGTGCAGCGCATCGAGGATGCCATGGGCCAGCGCATCCGCGCGCTGGACTGGATGAGTCCTGAAACCAAGCAGCAGGCGCTGACCAAGCTGGCGGGGATCCGCAATAAGATTGGGTATCCCGATAAATGGCGGGACTACAGCTCGGTGAATATTGTGCGCGACGATTTTGCCGGTAACGTGGAGCGCGCGCACCAGTTCGAGAGCCGCCGCGATATCAACAAAATTGGCAGGCCGGTGGATCACGGCGAATGGGACATCTCCGCGCCCACGGTGGACGCTTACTACAATCCGCAGATGAACGACATCAACTTTCCGGCGGGCGTGCTGCAGCCTCCGGTCTACGATCAGAAGATGGATGCCGCGCCGAATTATGGTGACACCGGCGGGACCATCGGCCACGAACTCACGCACGGCTTCGACGATGAAGGCAGCCAGTTCGACGCCAAGGGAAATCTGAAAGATTGGTGGACGAAGGAAGATCGGGAGAAATTCGACGCGCGCACCAAATGCGTGGAAGACCAATATTCACAATATATCGCCACCGACGATGTACACGTTAACGGCAAGCTGACGCTGGGTGAGAACGTGGCCGACCTGGGTGGCGAAATTCTGGCCTACATGGCGTGGAAGGACGCCACGAAAGACAAACATCTGGAGCCGATTGACGGGCTCACTCCGGAGCAGCGCTTCTTCGTCGGATTCGCGCAATGGGATTGCGCCAACGAGCGGCCCGAGGATCTGCGGGTGCGCGCCCTGACGGACCCGCACTCTCCCGCGCGCGACCGCATCAACGGCGTTGTGGTGAACATGCCTCAGTTCAAAGAGGCATTCTCGTGCAAGGCGGGGCAAGCGATGGTAAAACCTGACGGGAAGATCTGTCGCGTGTGGTAGCGAATTACGGAGGGATGGGACTTTCTTTATCTGGCGAGCTTTACTCGCGGAACGCGAGGCCACGCCGAAGTAGGGGCTGTAGTCCGGGAGTGAGCCGCCGAGCTTCGCTCGACCGGACAGCCGAGGGCGGCTGTCCCTACATAATCAATCTATCCCCACCTAATTAAATCAATCCGAGACGCTGTGCTCTTCGTTTTGCGAACGTAGGACGCGGTCGACGGAGTACGGGGCGCGGCGGCTGGGCTCGTGGTAGTGGCGGACTTGCATTTCGCCGAGCAGGCCGATGGCGAGCAGGTTCAATCCGCCCAGCAGCAATCCGAGAGCGGCCATCATGAGCGGACCGTGTTCGGCCATCACCGGAACGTGGCGCAGAAACTTCTCAGCTGCGAGCCAGAGCACGATGCCGGTGCCGCCAAAGATGCTCATCATGCCGAAGCTGCCGAAAAAGTGCAGCGGGCGCGAGAGGTAGCGCAGCAGAAAGCGGATGGTCAGCAGATCGAAGAAGACGCGGAAGGTACGGGTAATCCCGTAGTGCGACACGCCGCGCTCGCGGTTGACGTTGCGGATGGGCACTTCGCAGATGGTGGCGCCATGCCATGAGGCCAGCGCGGGAATGAAGCGGTGCAGTTCGCCGTAGAGCGGAACCTGCTCAAGGATGTCGCGGCGGTAGGCCTTAAAAGTGGTGCCGAAGTCGTGGATATTGACGCCGCTGATCTTGGCCATCATCCAGTTGGCAATACGCGAAGGGATGCGGCGCATCCAGAAATTGTCGACGCGGTTCTTGCGCCATCCGCTGACGATGTCGTAACCGGCAGCAATCTTTTCCAGGAATAAGGGGATGTCGTTGGGATCGTGCTGCAGATCGCCGTCCATGGCGATGATGTACTCGCCGCGAGCGTGATCGAAGCCGGCGGCGAGCCCGGCGGTCTGGCCGAAGTTGCGGCGCAGCTTGACGACGGTCACGCGGCTGTCGACGGCGGCGATTTCGCGCAGCATGGCAAAGGTGTGATCACTCGAACCGTCGTCCACTAAAACGATTTCGAAGCTTTCGCCGTGGGCCTCCATGACCACTTTCAGGCGATCGTAGAGGTCAGTGACATTCTCTTGTTCGTTATGCAGCGGAACTACAATGGAGTACTTGGGCACAATTGATTGATTATAAACCGAAAAAACGGAAATTGGTTCCCCGATTTCCGGTCCCGGCCAGTTACTCCGGGGAGGCATTTGAGTCGTCCTCCCGTTGGACGAGCCGCAAGCGGTCCAAGAAGCGAACTCATCTCACCGCAACGTTACAACGGCAACGCAATGCCGGCGATAAGAATTGTGTAATCCGCCCGCGAAAAAAATAGCATCGAAGAATCCGCATATGCGAGAAGTGGGGATCTAAGCCGATGCTGCGGCCGAGCCAGTGGAGCGTCCTTCTCTCCCGGAAGCCTGCAGGCCCTCGAGCAAAGTCTGGCCAAATTGCGCGATGTAATCCGCAACCGTTACTTCATCGCGTACAAAGCGGCCCATTTTGCTCCGAACGGTAAGTACCACAATATTCGGATGAGCGCCGCAAAGGACGGCGAGCGCCTGCGGGTTCATGTCCGGAAAGGCTACTATGCCCGGCTAGCGCAGAACCAGTTCTAGGAAAGAGCTCGAAGGCCTTCGCTTTCGTCCCCCACGGCAGAGTGTGCGTGAGAACTGGTGCCGTCCCTCCGGGACTCGCGTCAACTTGCCACTTCACCCGGCACTTCCGTGCCGGGCTTTCACATACCGCCGCTATGCGGCTGCGTTTGGCTGGTGCTTATTCCCCCGTTTGTTCCGAGAATTCAGTTCTCACACACGCACGGCAGAAGCGGGATGAAAGCGAAAGTGCGCTCGCTCAGCCCTGTTCTTTGAGCTTGAGGCGCGACTTATTTTCTTCCATGAACTGCTTGATTTCGTTGGCTGCTCCGAGCAGGCGGTTCCACTGCTCGTAGTAGAGAGTGACGGGAAAACGGCCGAGGCCGTAGACACTGACGCCGCCCTTTTCTCCGACTTTGAAGATGAGATCGCCGCTGCGCTTTTTGGTTTCGACTTCTTTTTCGAGTTGAGCGAGCTTGGCTTTGAGTTCTTCGTAACTGGGTTCGGACATGGTTTCCTCGCGATGGATTATAAGTACAGTTTCGAGCGACGGGCCGAGTGAATTTCTGTCGTCCCGACTGCGAAAACACTTTGGGACATTATGAAGAACCTTTCTATAGTAACTTGTCGCTGGTTGCGTTGTAGTGGATAACCGTTTTATGCTGTGGAGAGTCTAATCCCGAAGCGGAACGTCGCTGAAATTAAGTCGGGGAGTTGTTCTCAGCGATTCTGCTTTCGAAAGAGTCTCTGTTCAAGATGCGAACTTGGGTACGATGGCCGGCCTGGCTGTGCCTGTCCTTGATGTTATGGATGGCGGCGGCGGAGTCCGTTCATAATCACCCGACGCAGACCGAAGCCGCTACCTGTTCCATCTGCGTGGCGGCGCACAGCGCCAGTCCCACGATCAGTGCCAGCCATGCTACTCCGATTCTGGCCACGGTTGGAGTGCTGCAAGAAGATGATGTCGTGGCGAAGGCCCGGCTGAGTTTTTCTGACGCCGGGATTCGCGGTCCTCCTGTCCTGTAGGGAATCCCACAAATCAACGAAGTTCCGGCGCAGGACGCCGACGATTCTCTACTTTTCAGGAGGATGTAAATGCCTACTTCTCATAAGTGGCGCTGTATCGCCATTTTTGCCGTCACCTTTCTAAGCAGCGCAGTCTGGGCGCAATCCGTCAGTAATTCGGGAGCCATCGATGGGACCGTAGTCGATCCCACGGGGGCAGTCGTCCCGAAGGCTAATGTGGAAATTCGCAATCCCGTGAGCGGGCTGGATCGCTCGACGATCACGGACGCTGCGGGCAAATTCACCTTCACCAATGTTCCGTTTAATCCTTACCACCTGGTAGTCACGGCGGAGGGGTTTGCGGCGGCGGTGCAGGATGTGGAGCCGCGGTCGACGGTTCCAGTAACGATTGCCATCAAGCTACAAGTGGCGAGCTCGACCACAGAGGTAACGGTCGCTGCCAATGCTGCCGACCTGATTGAGAACGATCCCACGTTCCATACGGACGTGGACCGGGACCTGTTCAACAAGATTCCTCTGGAAAGTTCGTCCTCGTCGTTGAGTTCGGAGGTCACACTGGCCACGCCGGGAATCGCGGCCGATTCGAATGGTCTATTCCACGGACTGGGCGATCACGCGGAGAATTCGTTCTCCGTCGACGGCCAGCCGATTACCGATCAGCAAAGCAAAGTATTTTCGAATCAGATTCCTCTGGCTTCCGTACAGTCGATGGAGGTGATATCGGGCGCGCCGCCGGCGGAATATGGAGGCAAGACCAGTGTGGTGATTGTCGCCACCACGCGTTCGGGGCAGGGGGTCAACCCTCCTCATGGCAGCGTGACGGCTTCGTACGGATCGTTCGGCAGTACCAACGTGGCCGCCGAACTGGCGTACGGGGGTAAGAACTGGGGGAACTTCATCTCCGCCAACGGCCTGAATACTGGGCGGTTCCTGGATCCACCGGAATTCACGGTTCTGCACGACAAGGGCAACGAAGAAAATGTGTTCGACCGCGTGGATTATCAAATCACCACCAACGACTCGATTCACCTGAACTTCGGCTACAGCCGGAGCTGGTTCCAGAACCCGAATTCCTTGGATGCCGAAAACGCGACGCCGTGGAGCGGGCTGGACGGAGTCTTGCCGCAGATGGCGGCGTTCCACGGCGTGGGTCCGAACGGCAGCGTAGTGGGGCCGGCAGACCAGCGCTCGCAGATTGGGACATTCAACATTGCTCCGTCGTGGACGCATGTTCTGAGCACGGACGCCGTATTTACTTTGGGCACATTCGTGCGCCGCGACGACTACAACTACTACCCCAGCGGCGATGCGTTTGCGGATCTCGGACCGCCGAGTCTGCAAAGGCAGTCGGTGGGTCAGAACCGCACGCTCACCAACGCGGGACTGCGATCCGATCTGTCGTACGTCAGAGGGATTCATCAAATCAAGGCGGGGGCCGTCTATCAGCAGACTTTCCTGAATGAAAATGACGCTCTCGGGATCGTCGATCCCACCTACAACGCGCCCTGCATCACTGCCGCAACGGTGACGGCGGTGAATCCGTTTGCCTTCGTCGCCGCACCCGCGCCGGAAATCACCGATCCCTCGCAGTGCACTGGCGCCCTGCAGCCGAACACCGCTGCCAATGGGAACGCACCCAACTCCGCCCTCTACCCGAATTTCAACCCCGTCCTGGCGCCTTACGATTTGACCCGCGGCGGGGGCTTGTTCACCTTCAATGGCCACACCGACGTGAAGGAACTTGCTCTGTACATACGGGACAACATCACGAAAGGAAACTGGTCTCTTAACCTCGGCGTGCGCGGCAACGTCTACAACGGTCTCACGACGGCGAGCCAAGCGGAGCCCCGCCTCGGGATTGCTTACAACATCAAACGGACCAACACGATTCTTCGGGTTTCTTATGCGCGCACCCTGGAATCGCCTTTCAACGAGAACCTGGTGCTTTCCAGCGTCGGCTGCGGCAATGCTGTACTCAATCCGCTGCTTGCCTGCTCTTCTGGTGCCTTAACTCCGTTGAGTCCTGGCTTTCGCAATGAATTCCACGCCGGGATTGAACAGGCGTTCGGGAGGTACCTGGTCTTCTCGGGAGAGTGGATCACGAAGTACACGCACAACGGATACGACTTCAGCGTGCTCGGCAACACGCCGATTACCTTCCCCATCGAGTGGCACAATTCGAAGATTCCTGGATATGCGGGGCGGGTGAGCGTGCCCGAGATCCATGGCTTCCAGGCGCTGATGGTGTTCTCGAGTGTGGCGGCACGTTTTTTCCAGCCCCAGATCGGGGGAGCGGGGGCGACGGTGGCGACGGCGGCTGGACTTCCCTTCCGCATCGACCACGACGAAAAGTTCAACCAGACCACTCACCTGCAATACCAGCCGTGGAAGAAGGGTCCGTGGGTGGGCTTCAATTGGCGATATGACAGCGGCTTGGTGGCGGGCAACGCACCTTGTTACGGTCTAGGTCCCGCCAACGATTGCCCACAATCAGTCCTCACGGGACCACCAGCCGTGTACCTGCAAAACGTCTTCGGGAACCCACTGAGCGCTGATCAGGAATTTGAAGCCGGATTCACCTGCAATGGCGTCCGTGCCACCCCGACCACACCGCTGCCCTCCCCGTGCAACGCGCCCTTGGGATCCAGCCTCATCCAGGTCCCGGCGAATGGGACGGAGAACGATGACCACAGTCCGCCGCGCATCGCATCCCGCAATCTCTTCGATCTCTCCGTGGGCCATGACAACCTGTTCCACGGCGACAAATACAAATGGAGCGCACAGCTGACCGTCATCAACCTGGCGAATAGTTATGTGCTCTACAACTTCCTGTCTACCTTCAGCGGGACGCACTACGTGACCCCGCGAACGCTGACCGCGGAAATCGGATTCCACTTCTAGCGGTTCGACAGACGTGAAAACGGGCGGCCCCGTGAGGTGGCCGCCTGTTTTGTCGCGCTTACTGAAGTTCGTGTAAATCAATGTAAAAGAACGTCGTATCCGAGGCTGCGCATCCTACGGGTTGATAGAATGAAAGCGATTCAAAGAGCACATCTGATTCGTGGGAGAAACGCTTGTCAATCAAGTTCGGCGCAAGGATTCTCGTTTATTTCACGCTCGCGAGCGCATTTTCTTTATTGTCTGCCGGACAGCAAAACGCAACCCCGCCTGCAAATGCCGATTCCTCGACCCAGGCTCAGCCCCAGGACTCGACTGCAGGAAAAACAACACCTTCAGCGCAAACGCCGGCCAGCCAGGATAAGAACAAAGACCAAACGTCAGCGCAACCGAGTGGCCAGGGGAAAGTAGCCGGCACTTCGAATGACCGACTCTTCTACACGTTGCCGAATTTTCTGACGTTGCAGGGTGCGGGGCAACTCCCGCCGCTGAGTGCCAAGGACAAGTTCAAGGTAGTGGCCTTAGGTACGTTCGATTATGTGGAGTATCCGTGGTGGGGACTGCTGGCCGCTGTCAGCCAGGCGGATGACAGCGAACCTGGCTACGGGCAGGGCTGGGTTGGCTATGCCAAGCGCTACGGGACAACGATGGGTGACAGCACCGTAGAGAACTTCATGGTGGGCGCGGTTTTTCCCTCGATCCTGCACGAGGATCCCCGCTACTACCAATCGGGACGAGGTGGATTCTTCACCCGTTCGGGGTACGCGGTGAGCCGGATCGTTGTGACGCGCAGCGACTCAGGCCGACCGCAGTTCAATTACTCAGAGATTTTTGGAAGCGCCGTGGCGGCCGGGATCTCAACCTACAGCTATCATCCCCGGAGCACCTACATGAGCACGCCGACGAACCCGCATCTATTCGTTCCCTCCGACCGAACCTTAAGCAACAGCGCCAGCGTATGGGGAACGCAGGTGGGCCTCGACACCTTCACGATCATGGTCAAGGAATTCTGGCCTGACATTCACCGCAAGCTTTCTCATAAATCGCATGCGGCTCCAGCGGCATGGGTTTCTCCCGAAACCAGACCGGTCGAACTCGCCCGTTCGCTCGAACCAACACCCTAGAAGGAGCAGGAATTTTGGACAGGATTGCAGGAATCATTCTGACGACAGCGGTGTTTGTGGGACAATCAGTGATCTCCAGGGCCCAGGAAAAGCCAGTGCCTGAGGCTCCATCAGCGACACAACAGACCACTCCAACGCCGCCGCCGTCGATCCAGGAACAGCAGACCACGCCGCCGATGGTGAGTGGAGAAGGTCAACCGGTCCCGCTCTCCAAACAGCAGCCCAAGCGGATCCTGGGGCTCATGCCCAATTTCCGAGCGGTAAGCGCGGGGGCACTACCTCCGCCGCCCACGTCGAAGCAGGCGTTCATTATTGCGACCAAAAACAGCTTCGATTATTCGTCGTTCGTGTTCGTCGGAATCACGTCGGGGCTGGCGTTTTGGACCGAGGCCCATCCTTCGCTGGGAGAGAACGGGCTTCCGGCCTATGGTGAATATTACTGGCGTGGACTCCTCGACAAGACCGATGGAAATTATCTGGTGATCTGGGCGCTGCCAACGCTGCTGCATCAGGACGAGCGCTATTACGCCAAGGGGGAAGGTGAATTTTTCAAGCGCGGCATTTATGCGGCGACCCGAATCCTGATCACTCCGAACTATCAAGGCCATAACACGTTCAACGCCTCGGAAGTATTTGGGCGGGCGATCTCGCAAGGCATCTCAACGACGTACTATCCGAAGTCGGATCGGACGGCGGGCGCGCTGGCCGTGAAATTCGGATGGGCGATGGGCCGCGACGCTCTCACCAATGTCTTCCGCGAATACTGGCCCGACATCGCCACGCACGTATTGCACCGCCATCCATGAACCGGCTGACCTGAGCAAATGAATTCGCTCGGGGGCAGCTGGAACTACATCATGCGCTTCGGTTCGAGCGGACGATCGGTGACCAACTCCGGATGCAAGCGGCGAAAAGCTTCCGCTACGTGACAATTCCAGCAAACCGGTTGATGGGTCGCGAAGATGTCAGGCAGTTGCTCGGGACGAACGTCCTTCCACTCCGCAGTTTTGAAGTCGGGGCCGAGCAGAGCCGGGGCGTGATCCAGGTGATGGAGGGCGATCGGCTTGTGGCAGAAGACGCACTTCTTCCCTTCATACCATTTCGCGACGATATTCCAAACCAGGCAATTCTCCGAATCGATCTCAACCTGCTTGAGGCAATCCTGACCGCAGCCTTGCCGCTCGGGCCAGCGCGAACATTCGACCAGACGGAGGGTGGGCTCGTTGAGAAAAGCGCCGATGGCGGCTTCTCCAGCCGCCACGTCGACGGCCGCGGCCCGATTCGTCTCCGGGCAGGTGACCAGCCGTTTCCCTTTGAAGCGGGCGTAAGCACGCACGCTGGGAGCGGCTCGCAATACAAACAGGCCCACTGCCAGCACGAGAACGGCAATGATGATGGTGAGAACGGTGGTCGTCATAGAACACCTCCGCGGATGAGATCGCGTCGCCGGACCGAACCAGATCAGTATCTCTTGCGATTCAGTTTGGCTGGAAATACTCCGGCTGGCGGTGCCGAGCGTCACCGAAAAATGTGATCATGCTCACATCGCGATAAACTTAGGCTGCTCGCGAAGCTTTGGTGTTTACTCGACCGATAACCGTGGCGGGGAGTTGTAGAAGACGCGCTTGGGCCGTATGCCGGGAGCGCACGTGAATCGCAATGCCGCCCTCGCTGGGAAACGGATCAGACAAGACTTCAAATTCTTCCCCATAAATCCGGATCTTCTGGGATACCGCATAACCAAACTTCTTGATTTGGGCGCACATCTCGGCGGCTGGCAGACTGCTCGAGCTGGAGTTCACAATCCCTCTTTCGGGCGGAGACAAAAACTCCACCGCGATCATTTCACGCCTTTTCCCAAATTTGCACCGTGATCGTGGTCATCCATGTAGCTACGAATGTTTGCAATCAGATACAGGGATTCGCCGATAGGCGACAAGGCGGGCTGGGCGGGCAATCGCAGGCACTTCCACAGATGCTCACTGAGTCACGTGAGGCGAGCGCAATTGCATTTTGACGGCGACGGAGAGACGGCGGATGCCTTCGTGAATCTGCTCCGGCTGGGAATGAGAAAAGTTGAGCCGCATGTGGCGGTCGCCTTCGTGGCCGTTGTTGGCGTAGAAGCTGTCGCCGGGCACAAACGCCACTTCTTCTGCGAGCGCGGCGCGGAACAGCGCTTGCGAGTCGGTGCCCTCGGGCATCGTGACCCAAAGGAATAGACCTCCCTTAGGATGGGTCCAGGTGACTTCCGGTGGGAAATACTGGTTGAGAGCGTGCAGCATGGCGTCGCGGCGCTCGCGGTAAACCTGGCGGATCAGCTTGACATGCTGGTCGAGGAAGCCCTCGCGAGCGACTTCATAGGCGACGTACTGATTGAAGGTGGAAGTATGCAGGTCGGCCGCTTGCTTGAGTTGCACCAATTTGCTGATCACGTCTTCCGGGGCAACGATCCAGGCCAGACGAATTCCGGGAGCAAGCGTTTTCGAGAAGGTGCTCAGGTAGATGACGTTGCCGAGAGTGAATCCATTATCGCGACGCAGGTTTTCGCGATCGAGCACGACCAGGGGGGCGATGTGCTCGCCTTCGTAGCGGAGCTGACCATAGGGATCGTCTTCGATAATGGGAATGCCGTATTTATCGGCCAGAAGAATGAGCTGGTGGCGGCGTCCTTCCGAGAGAGTGACGCCCGCGGGGTTCTGAAAATTCGGCAGAACGTACATGAATTTCGGGCCGGCGCGCAGGCTGGAATCGAGCTGTTCGGTGAGCAGGCCGTCGTCGTCGACCGGCACGGAGACATACTGGGCGCCGTACACGTTGAAGGCCTGCAGGGCCCCTAGATAAGTGGGCGCTTCGACGAGCACGCGATCGCCGCGATTGATGAGCATCTTGCCGATCAGATCCAGAGCCTGCTGGGAGCCCGAGGTGATGAGAACATTCTCGGCGCTGGCCACGATGCCGTAGCGGGCAATGTTGCGGGCGATCATCTCGCGTAGGGGTTGATAGCCTTCCGTCATGCCGTACTGGAGGGCCTCGGAACCATGCTCGGAGAGGACCTTGTGGCAAGCTTCTTCGAAGCGCTTCACCGGAAAGACATCCGGGGCGGGAAGACCACCGCCGAACGAAATGATTTCCGGCTTCTGCGTGACTTTCAGAAGCTCGCGAATCGCGGAACTCTTGACTCCCAGGGTGCGCTGCGCGTACCGGGACTTCCAGAGCGTCGACATGAATCCTCCTCGGCGACTGCTTCGTTTAGATGCAAAAGCGACGGCATTCAAAACTGCGCCGGCGGCGCGGGCGGGACGCCAGCGCGACAGCCGGCGGGATGTCAGCGCTACGCTTACGCTGGCACCCCATTCGATTTGCTACTTCCAGCTTAGTCCTCTCCGATCAGTTCTGGTTCGACCGACACGTGACCATGGGGATGCGTGTAGGTGTCGTTTTCCTGCGCATCGACGACGGCGATGGCGGCCACGTTTACTACGTCTTCGGCGGTCGCGGCGCGCTGCAGCACGTGGACCGGACGGCTCATTCCCATCAGGATGGGGCCGATGAGCTCGCCGCCGCTGACCTTCGCCGCAAACTTGCAGGCAATGTTTGCCGAGGCCAGATCCGGGAAGATAAGAACGTTGGCTCCGCCCTTCAGGGAGCTGAAGGGGTACAGTTCCTCGATCGTTTCTGGCGAGAGCGCCTCGTCGGCCATGATTTCGCCGTCGACAATAAGGGTCGGATCGGCGTACTTGATCAGCTCGACCGCCTTGCGAATCTTGGTGCAGATCGGGTGATCGACGCTGCCGAAGCTGGAGAACGACAGCATAGCAACTCGTGGCACGAGATCGAACCGTCGCGCCATATGCGCGGTGCAGAGCGCGATCTCGACCAGATCTTCGGCTGTCGGCTCGATGTTGACGCTGGTATCGGCGAGGAAGAAGACTTCGCCCTTGCGGGTGATGACCGCATAGCAGCCCGAGACGCGGTGCAGGCCTTCGCGCATGCGCACGATCTGTAGGGCGGGCCGGATAGTGTCGGGGAAATGCTGAGTGACGCCGGAGACGAGCGCGTCGGCATCGCCCATGCGAACCATCAGAGATCCGAAGACGTTGCGATCGTTGAGTAGAGTTTCAGCTTCGTGCAGCGTAACACCGCGGCGCTGGCGCAGGCGGAACAGCTCCTGGGCGTAGAGTTCGCGATGCTCGAAGGTGGCGGGATCGACGATCCTCATGCCTTCGAGATCCACTCCAAACTCACGGGCGCGGCTCTGAATCTTGGCGGCATCGCCCAGCAGGATCGGATGTCCAATCTTCTCTTCCACCAGCACGTGGCAGGCGCGCAGGATCTTTTCGTTGTCTCCTTCCGGAAACACGACCTGCTTGGGATTGGCTTGCGCTTTGTGGATCATGGTGCGCGAGACTTCATAGGCTTTGCCGAGTCTCTTTTCCAGTTGGGCGCGATAGGTATCGAGATCGATGGGTTCCTGCGCGACTCCGGTACGCATCGCGGCTTCGGCGACGGCCCAGGCCTCCCACATGAGGACTCGCGGATCAAACGGCTTGGGGATGAGATATTCGCGGCCGAACTGCAGGCGCGGCACGCCATAGGCGCGGCAAACGGAGTCGGGAACATCTTCTTTGGCCAGATTGGCCAGGGCGCGCGTGGCGGCCAGCTTCATCTCTTCGTTGATGGCGGTGGCGCGGACGTCGAGGGCGCCGCGGAAAATGAAGGGGAAGCCGAGAACGTTGTTGACCTGGTTGGGATAGTCGGAGCGTCCGGTGGCGATGATGACATCGGGGCGAGCCGCCTTGGCGTCGTCGTAGGTAATTTCGGGATCGGGGTTGGCCATGGCGAAAACGATGGGATCGGGCGCCATAGATTTCACCATATCCTGCGTAAGAGCGCCTTTGACGGATAGTCCGGCAAAAACGTCTGCGCCGGCCACGGCCTCGGCCAGCGTCCGTAGTTCCGTTTCCTGCGCAAAGCGCTCTTTGTACTTGTTCATTCCTTCTTTGCGGCCGTGGTAGACGACGCCCTTGGTGTCGCAAAGAAGGATGTTCTCGCGCTTCACTCCTAGGCGGACATAATGCTCGGCGCAGGCAATGCCGGCGGCTCCGGCACCGTTGAAGACCACGCGCACCCGGCGAATGTCTTTTCCCACGACTTCTAAAGCATTCAACAAAGCGGCGCCGGAAATGATGGCGGTGCCATGTTGATCGTCGTGGAAAACAGGAATCTTCATGGTCTTGCGCAGTTCTTCTTCGATCTGGAAGCAGTCGGGCGCTTTGATGTCTTCGAGATTGATTCCGCCAAAGGTCGGTTCGAGCAACTGGCAGACCTTAATGATCTCTTCGGGATCGTGGGAGTTGACTTCGATGTCGAACACATCAACGTCGGCAAAGCGCTTGAACAGCACAGCCTTGCCTTCCATGACGGGCTTGCCGGCGAGGGCGCCAATATCTCCCAGGCCGAGGACGGCGGTTCCATTGCTCAGCACGGCAACCAGGTTTCCGCGGCCGGTGTATTTATAGGCGTCGTGCGGATTTTTCTGAATTTCAAGGCAGGGCACGGCGACCCCAGGCGTGTAGGCGAGGCTGAGATCGCGCTGCGTGCGGCATGGCTTGGTGGGTGTGACTTCAATTTTTCCCGGACGGGCCCCGTTGTGATAGTCGAGAGCCTGCTGCTTGCTGATCAACATGATTTCCTCCGTAACTTCTGGCGCCGGGTGCTGCCAGCTTTCGAGGCAGCAACCTGCGGCGCATGAAACTTAAACTCTTATGGTCAGCACCGGACACACCGCGCGGCTGACGACTTCAGATGCGACGGGCCAGGGCAGATGCGACGACCACGATGCGGCGCGCGACTTGTGCACGCTCATGACAATCAGGTCGACCGCGCGCTCCTGGGCCTCGCGCACGATGGCTTCCGCGGGATGCTCCCAGCGAACCACGATCTGGGGCGTGCACCAGTCTTTCGCGTGTTCCGGAATCAGCCCCTCGATAGCGCGCCAACAACGCTCTTCCACGGAAGGCCGGTGCTGCCAGGGTACCAGGGGCACGGCTTGCAGCACGATGAACTCAGCCTGATTTTCTTCCGCCAGAGAAAGCGCATAGTGCAGAACCGGCTCAGGATCTTCCGCCACATCGAGCGGGCACAGAATGCGGCGCAATTGCCAGTGGTCGGCGTGCTGGACTTTCGGTCCAACGGTCAACACAGGGCAGGTTGCGGTGCGGTAAATCTTTTCCGCCGCGGAGCCGAGAATGAGTTTGCCAACTCCATGGCGACCATGGGTTCCGACCACGACCAAATCGACTTCATGCTCGTGAATTATGGCCGGAATGACCTCGGCCACATCACCGCGATCGAGCAGCGTCGTGCACGGAAGCGCAGCGAGCAGGCGGTCTCGCATGAATTCATCGAGTTGATGCCGGGCATCGTGCCAGGCTTGATCGTTCTCGCCGAGAAAATGGTCGGCGACCTCCGGGCGTTGCACTTGCGGCGCGATCGAATGGGCCACCAAGATCGTGGATCCATAGACCTCGGCCAGCGCCCGGGCAAAGGGCAACGCAGCCCGGGAAGCGGTTGAAAAATCGGTGGGAACCAGAATCTTCTTGAGGGATAGACGCGCAACCTGCGGGACGGTAGGCATGGCGTAACTCCTTGCGGCGCAAGCTTCAGCCGCTACAGAGAATCCATACTCTTGGGTATATGCGGAGGTTGTTTCCTGAGCAGTGATCCCGGTCACTGTTTGTGGTGAGTGTAGATTCGTCGCCTAGGCCTCCACTCCCGCGCGAGTGCGCGTGAAGTTGGTCAATACTTCGGCGAGGCCGGGATGCGTCAGATCTTCCACCTCGTACGTGACGCGCAGACTGGGTTTATTCAGCTTGATCAAGTGGCCCAGGTTGATCGGCGTTGCGACCAGCACGAGATCAGAGGGCACGCGATTGATGGTCTCTTCCAGTTCATGCCGTTGCATGGCGCTGTAGCCCATCGCGGGGAGCAGGCTGGTGAGATGCGGATAGTGCTCATAGGTCGAACGAATCGACCCGACGGCATAGGGACGAGGATCGACCAGTTCGGCCGCTCCACACTGCCGGGCAGCCACCACTCCGGCGCCGTAGGGCATTTCGCCGTGAGTCAGCGTGGGACCGTCTTCGACGACCAGAACTTTTCTGCCGCGGATGAGTTCCGGTTCGGAAACCGCAACCCGGCAGGCCATTTCGACGATCTTCGCCGTGGGATTCACGGCACGGATATTGTTGCGGACGGTTTCAACGTCCTGAGCCGCGGCGGTGTCTACCTTGTTGATCACGACCACGCTGGCGCGGCGCAGATTCACTTCGGCGGGATAGTAGGCGAGTTCGTGGCCTGCGCGGTGCGGATCGGCGACCACGATTTCCAGATCGGAGCGGTAGAACGGAGTATCGTTGTTGCCGCCATCCCAAAGAATGATGCCGGCTTCTTTTTCCGCCTGGCGAAGAATGCGGCCGTAGTCAACGCCGGCGTAGACCACGATTCCCTCGCGCAGATGCGGCTCATATTCTTCGCGCTCTTCGATGGTGCACTGCTGGGTATCGAGATCATCGAGCGTAGCGAAGCGCTGGACCGCCTGGGCGGCGAGATCACCGTAGGGCATGGGATGGCGAACGACGACGGGATTCCATCCCTGACGCCGCAATTCGGAGGTCACGAAGCGCCCGATCGGGCTCTTGCCGCACCCGGTGCGCACGGCGCACACGGAGATCACGGGGACGGATGCCTCGAGTTGCGTGCGGTCCGAACTCAGCAGCCAGAAATCGGCTCCGGCGGCCACGGCGCGCGAGGCCACGTGCATCAGGTTGGGATAGGAAATGTCGCTGTAAGAGAACACTACCGCGTCGATGCTGTGCTCTTTGATTAACCGTTCCAGATCCTGCTCTTCAAAGATCGGGATGCCGGCGGGATAGAGCGGGCCCGCCAGTTCCGTGGGATAGCGCCGGCCGGCAATGCCGGGAATTTGAGTCGCGGTGAAACCTACGACGTTGTAATCGGCATCGCCGCGAAATACGACATTGAAATTGTGGAAGTCTCTGCCCGCAGCACCGAGTATCAGGATTTTTTTCGGTTTCATGAATTGAATTCCCTCTTCTCTCTTCTCTCTTCTCCGTGGCGCAGACCGGTTACTACGTTTTCGATCGCCAGCGATCGCCTTGACGAGGACTTACTCTTTCGGGCTCCTGCGCCACATGGGGACGCAGGGATTCCAGGTATGAACGTCTTTCTGGAAATCGCTGCCGGACTGAGTGGCTCCGACCGTGCTCAGTTCCTCGACTGGGGATTTCAGGAGCTCGGTAATGTATTTTTCGACCTGCTCGCGCAGCCGCGGATTTTTGAGAGCCTCGAGCAGTGCCGGATTCTCGATATGGGTAAAGCCGCCGCACAGCGGACACTTCACAACGTCATCATTCACCATCGCCAGCCTCGTGGATTGCGGGGGTATGTGGAGAAGGATGCGGTTCAGCACCGGATCTCCGCCCTTTCATTACAGAATGGAGAGGCAGTTTGGGGCAGTGACAAGGGTCGCGGGCGTTTGTGACGGGAGTCACAGCTTGGGAGGGTGGCGGAAGGCGGGGCCGATGAGGGTTAAGGCGATATTAGGCGCCTTGAGCCAGTCCAATGTTCAATCTTGGGATCCGGGAGTTAACTTCTGCGTCTCTGGACTTCTTATATTAACTATGATTAACTACTCATTGTCAGCCACGGTTAACATCCTACGCATTTGATCGGTGGTCTCGTTTCTGGGGTTTACTATGCAATATCCTCGTGCCTTCCTAGGCATCGCTGTTCTTTGCGTGCTCTCAATTCACGTATTTGGTCAAGGAGAGACTACCAGTGCGATTCAGGGACAGGCGAGCGATTCCACCGGAGCCGTGGTTTCCGGTGCCGTAGTGACCGTCACGAGCCTCGATACAGATTCGAGGCGTAGCGTGAAGACAGACGAAGCAGGCCGATTCAATTTCCCCCAGCTAAAGCCCGGTTCTTACAAGGTCGAGATCAACGCACAGGGTTTTGAGTCACAAACGGCGAACAATGTCTTCTCAGGCCTGGGGCAGAAACAGACGGTCAACTTCACACTCCGAGTGGCGCATTCTAGTGAATCAGTGGAAGTGAATTCCGAAGCTCCCATCATCAATCCCAGCAATGCAAACACGTCAACGACTCTGGATGCGCCTGCGCTCGAAGACCTGCCCAATCCGGGTGGGGATTTGACCTACCCGTTGCAGTTCGCGCCCGGCGCCCTCATCAACACTGCGGGAAGCGGGAATGACTTCGTCGGCGGCACGAATGGATATGGCAATGTGGAGTTCAATGGGTTGCCTGCTCTCTCGAACGGCTACATCGTGGACGGCCTGGAAACCAACGATCCTCTGACGAACCTGAACAGTGGTCTCTCGACCAATCTTGTGTTGGGACTGAATTCAATTTCGGAAGTGACCGTCAATACGCTTTCCTATTCGGTCGATCAAGGCAGGTACGGCGCGTCTCAGGTCAACTACGTGACCAAGTCTGGCACGAACAAATTCCACGGGAACCTCTACGAACTGTGGAACGGTTCGATTCTCAATGCGGCGGACTACTTCACGAATGCCACACCGGGGAATCACAAGCCGGGTTCGAATGTGAACCATTTCGGGGGCAGCTTGGGTGGGCCAATTCTTCGCGACAAGCTGTTCTTCTTTTTCGATAGCGAGTGGGTCCGAATAGCACTGCCCATCGTTACGCCGGCGACAGTTCCCACTTCTTTGTTCCAGCGATACGTGTTGCAGCAGCTTCCCCTCGGCGGAATCGACTCGATCACCGGATCGACCTACGCGCCAGCCCCGAAGCTTGTGCCGTTGTACCAAAACATGTTTTCGTTGTACGGCAATACCAGCGGAGTACCTCTCACGGTCTTGGGATGCCCGTTTAATGCGGACGGCTCGCCGGTGTCCGGGGCGATACCGAACGGTAACGGCTGCGCCAATCGGCAGAGCGTTTCTCATTCCAGCGACGACCGCGAGCAGGTGCAGACGGCTCGAATTGACTACAACATCGACACTAACAATACCGCATGGTTTCGCTTTCAGGCTGACACGGGGTTGCAGGCGGCATGGACTGACCCGATCAATCCCTTGTTCAACGCCATTTCGCCGCAGCCGCTGTACTCCTTTGCAGCGGGCTACACACACGTGTTTTCGCAGAATCTCGTGAACTACTTCAATCCGGCTTTCTCGTGGTATTCGAGCCTGTTCGCGCCCAGCGATTACCAGAAAACGCTGGCTGCCTTTCCGATCGTGCTACAGGGTAGCGGAGCGAATGCGCCGTTCACAACCGTTGGAGGGCTGGACAATACCTGGCTTCAGGGCAGGCGAGCTTCGAGGTTCTTCATCAACGATAATCTGGCTTGGACCCGCGGATCGCACGAGGTCAGGATCGGGACGAATATTCGAATCTTCCGCTTGAATGATTTCGACTTCGGCGAAGGCACGGTTCCGCTCGTCTCGTATACGGATTTGCCGCAGTTCATCTATGGCGTGGCATCCACGGCGACAAAGACATTCCCGACAACTGCGAACGAACCATTCAACTTCCTGAACCTCGATTTCTACGCACAGGACACATGGAAGATCACGAAGAAGCTGACGTGGACGATTGGCCTCCGGGACACTTTCAATTCGAACCCGCTCAATCCGCATGACGAGATCGGCCGCCTTCGGGGCTCGTTCGATTCCATTTCGCACGATGTGAATCAGCCGCTCAGCGATGCGATCCAGACCCATCTTGGCAAACTGTTCTCATCGGCACCGCTCGCGATCCTGCAACCGAGAACGGCAGTTGCGTGGCAGGTCGAGCCGAAAACTGTGTTGAGAACTGGGTTCGGACTGTTTAGCGATCTGCTGCCGGGAACCGTGGCTGATCTGGTGGGGATCAATCCGCCATATGTGCAGACATTCCAAGGCGGTCTTCTGGGAACCGTAGGCGGAACGGCGATTGCGCCGGGAGTGCCGAATAGCGCGGTAGATGCGACCATCGCCGCCGATCAGAGATTCACATCGGGGTTCGCGCAAGGGCAACTTTCTTGTGGGTCCGCGCTTGCGAACCCGGCCTCATGTCTGCCTCCAGTTGCGATTACCGCCGTGCCCAGCAGCGAGCTTCATGCCCCCTACTTCATGCAATGGAGTCTTGGTATTGAGCATCAAATCGGGACGACCGCCAGCGTTCAGGCGCAATATGTCGGAACCCGTGCCGTAAATCAGCCGTACACCACGCAAGTTAATGGCTATCAGACAGTGTGCGCTGGATGCTTTGCACCCTTTCCGTATCAGAATCCCAACAATTCGGCATTTAGCCCAATCGATCCTCGCTTCGGTGCAGTCACGCAATTCTCGACTGGAGCCAATAGCCACTACAGCGGGTTGCAACTGACTGCGATGAAACGCATGGGGCGTGGGCTGCAGGGGCAGGTCAACTACACGTGGAGCCACTGCCTGGACACCGTTTCGAACGGTGGCTTCCTGCAATTCTCTTCGGGAGGAATTCTGTCACCGCTTCCGGGTGATCTTCACCGGGATTACGCCTCGTGCGATTACGACATCCGGCACAACCTCACGGGACAGTATGTGTACCAGCTTCCATTCAAGACGCGAAGCCGCTCGCTAGGATATGCCCTGAACGGCTGGCAGGTATCGGGCACAGCGTTCTGGCACAGCGGGGTTCCATTTTCGGTTGTGAGCACGCCGTATTCGGCGAACGGAGAAGGAGTTGTGCAAGGCGGCGGCGCACAATTCGCCAGTGTTGTACCGGGCGTACCTGTTTATGAGCACCATCCGATTTCAGGAATTACGCAACCCGGAACCATCCAGTGGCTGAACCCGGATGCGTTTGTTTCCGCCGTCGACCCAAGCACGGGGGCATGCAATGGCGCGGACACTCCGCAGAATTGCCAATTCGGAAATCTAGCGCGTAATGCCTCGCGTGGCCCCGATTTCGTATGGAACGACTTCTATCTTACGAAGTGGATTCCTGTAACCGAGCACATGAAGATGCGCTTTGATGCACAGTTCTTCAATGTCTTCAATCATCCGAACTTCGGTTTACCGAGCATGGTGCTGGCAGGAATACCGGGCAAGCCGTCTACGCAGACAGGTTTCGGAGCACTGACCTACACCACGTCGCCTCCAACCGGGTTGCTCGGAGTGGGATTAGGTGGGGATAGCAGCCCACGCATGATCGCATTTCAGTTGCGCCTCGAATTCTAGCGCGATACTCCTAAGCGGCCTTCAGGTTACGGGAGCGGCAAAGTCAGTGATCCTGCGTACTCCATTCCGTGATTGGGACGGAAGTGGGCCAAAGACAGTTATGGACTTTTTGTTCGTTTCCGCTAGACTCTCGCGTTATCATTCCGGGTCATGATGATCGCGAGACGGATTCGGACCTACTTCGTATCGGCGGTCCTTGTCTTGACCGTACAGGTTTGTTTCGGCCAACGGGTTACGGAAACATCCGTTCCGCTGGGGAAAGCGCTCGACCAAGCTCTGGCACAGTCCGGGCTCACTGGAGCGAATGCCAAGCCTTTTCACCTGAAAGTCCATTTGTTCGAATCCACGAACCCTCCATCCCTGTACCGTGCAGAAATCGAGGAGTATTGGGTTTCTCCAAAGCAGTGGCGTCGGTCCATTGACAGCCCCGACTTCAAGCAGATGCTTATCGTGAATGGGGATCAGATTAGCGAGCAGAATACCGGCGACTACTATCCTCTGTGGTTAAAGAGCTTTATAACTGGCATCTTTGACCCAGTTCCGAACGCCGCTCAATGGAATAAGCTGAACGCCAAGATCACGCAAATCACGCTCCCTACCGGGCAGCGTTCCGACGCATGCGCACGAATGAAGTTTAAGGTCGGATCAGACACGGTAAACAACGACGCCTTTGCAAATGTCTGCTTCGATGGCGCTGGTCTGCTGAAGTTCGTTGGGTCGCCCGGCTACAGCATGGAATTCCACGACTATCAACGCTTCGGCAAGAAGATGATCGCCAGACGCTATCAGGACGATCCGGAGTCGGGAACCGAACTGGTTGCAAATGTGGTCCTTCTGGAAGAGTTGAGGAATCCCGATGTGACCTTGTTCTCAATCGGGCAGCCCACCCCGCCGGAGCAGAGGCTACAGTCCGTTTTCGTCAGTCAAGCCACGATTGAGCGAGCGGCTGAAGGCCAGCCCGCTCTCACTTGGCCACCAGTGCAGAGTGGAAAAAACAACTGGCTTGCTTAGTATGTACGTTTCAGTTGATCGCCAAGGGCGCGTGCGGGAGGCATACCCTCTTAACTCGGACAATGCAGGGTTGCAGGATGCGGCGCGTGACCAACTCCTCGAGTGGAAGCTTAAGCCGATGGCCATAAAAGGCGTGCCAGTTCAGGCCGAAGCCGCTTTAACATTCCGTTTTGAAACCACGTTGGCTACTAGCACATTACAACCGACACCTCGAGAGACTCCGGCGTCGCCCACCGCCTCCGGCGCCCCGCCTTCGAACTTGGTGTGGGTGAGCCCAGGAGTTCTCCGGGGTTTCCTCGTAGACGATCCGGCTCCGATCTACCCACCTGCGGCAAGAGACAATCACATTCAAGGAAGGGTCGTACTCGCTCTAACGATCGACAAGAATGGAACTACGAGGGATATCCGCGTGCTTACCTCGCCAGATCAGGCGCTGACGGACTCCGCCGTCGCTGCTGTGAGCCGGTGGCGTTACCGACCATATCAGTTGAACGGCTCCGCGATCGAGGTTCAATCAGAGGTAGAAGTCAACTTCGTGCTCCCATAGAGATGTTGAAATCAGTCCGCTCGCGGTTCCAACTCAACAGCCAGGCCTGGAGCTATGCCGCTGCTACCGGGCAAAGTCAGTGATCCTGCGTACTCCATTCCGTGATTGGGACGGACGTGGGCCAAAAGTAATCTTGCGCTCGTTTACGGCGATTCCCCTTCCCTGCTAACATCATTGGTTTACCACTCAACCGTAAACGACATCTGTTTGTGCCCTTCATAAATCTACGGAGGAACCATGGCAATCAAAGTAGGGATTAACGGCTTCGGACGAATCGGCCGCAATGTGCTGCGCGCTTCGCTGAAAGACCCCAACCTGGAGTTCGTCGCGGTCAACGATCTGACGGATCCGAAAACGCTGGCCCACCTGCTGAAATATGACTCGGTGCTGGGCAATCTGCCGAACCAGGTGTCGGCGGGCGCGGACAGCATCACGGTCGATGGCAAGACAATTAAGGTATTCAAGGAAAAGGATCCGGCGGCGCTGCCCTGGGAGTCGGTGGGGGCGCAGGTGGTGATCGAGTCGACCGGACGCTTCACTGACGCCAACGAGGCTAAGAAGCACCTGCGCGGGCCGGTGAAGAAAGTCATCATATCCGCGCCGGCGAAAAATGAAGACGTCACAGTCGTGCTGGGCGTCAATCATGAGAAGTATGACGCGGCAAAGCATCATGTGATTTCGAATGCGTCCTGCACAACGAACTGCCTGGCGCCGGTCGCGAAGGTCATTCAGGATGAATTCAAGATTGTCTGCGGCACCATGACGACGATTCACTCCTACACCAACGACCAGGTGATTCTCGACTTCCCGCATAAGGACCTGCGGCGCGCGCGCGCCGCCGCAATCAACATGATTCCGACTTCAACCGGGGCGGCCAAGGCGCTGAAGCTGGTGATTCCGGAACTCGGCGGCAAGATCGATGGATTCTCCATGCGCGTGCCCACGCCCAACGTTTCGGTGGTCGACTTCGTGGTGTGGGTGGAGAAGAAAACGACCAAGGAAGAAGTGAATGCGGCGCTGAAGAAGGCGTCCGAGTCGGGACCGCTGAAGGGATATCTCGGGTATGAAGAGCACGAACTGGTGTCGTCGGACTACAAGGGCGACTCGCGTTCTTCGATCGTGGATTCTCCCTGCACCATGGTGGTCGGGGGCAACTGCGTGAAGGTGATCTCCTGGTACGACAACGAGTGGGGATACTCCTGCCGCGTGCGCGACCTGATCCACTACATCGCAAGCAAGGGCCTGTAATTCCGTAGCGCCGGCATCTTGCCGGCTGTCGCGAGGGCATCTTGCCTTCGCATGCGGGGGCGAGACGCCCCCGCGACAGCCGCCGGGACGGCGGCGCTACTTTCAATCTGGGCGCTACTTTCCAATCTGAAAGAGGACTCCAGCCATGTCCAAGCTTTCCATTCGTGATCTGCCGCTCAATGGCAACCGTGTGTTCATGCGCGTCGATTTCAATGTGCCGCTCGAAGACGGCCGCGTCATGGACGATACCCGCATCCGCGAAACTTTGCCCACGATCGAGTACGCGCTGCGGCACGGAGCGCGGCTGATTCTGGCCTCGCACCTGGGCCGGCCCAAGGGCAAGCCGAATCCGAAGATGAGCCTCAAGCCGGTGGCCGAGCGCTTGCGCATGCTGCTCGACAAGGAACTGGCACGCGGCGAGAATGTCGGCTTCTGCCCGGAGTGCGTCGGGCCGGAAGCGGAGGAGGTCGCGACTCAGCTCGAAAAGGGCCAGACGCTGTTGCTGGAGAACTTGCGCTTTCATGCGGAAGAAGAAGCCAACGACGAGAAGTTTTCCCGCCAACTGGCGAACCTGGCTGAGTACTACGTGAATGATGCGTTCGGCTCGGCGCACCGCGCTCATGCCTCCACCGCCGGCATCACCAAATTCATGAAGCAGTGCGCAGCCGGGCTCCTGATGGAGAAAGAGCTGAAATATCTGGGCAAGGCGCTGGAGCATCCGGAAAAGCCGTTTGTCGCCATTCTGGGCGGGGCCAAGGTCAGCGACAAGATCGGTGTCATCAAGAATTTAATGGACAAGGTGGACGTGCTGATCATCGGTGGAGGTATGGCGTACACCTTCCTCAAGGCGCAGGGACAGGAAATCGGCAAGTCGCTGCTCGAAGCTGACAAAGTCGATCTGGCGAAGCAACTGCTGGCCGACGCCAAGAAGCGGAATATGAAGTTTCTGTTGCCCATCGATCACGTGGTCGCGTTGAAACCGGAGGCGAATGCCGTTATCCAGCAGATTGGTGAGGGGCAGGCGATTCCGGCGGACAAGATGGCACTCGACATTGGGCCGAAGACGATTGAGCTCTTCTCGGAAGAAATTTCGACGGCGCGGACGATCGTATGGAATGGGCCGATGGGCGTGTTCGAAGTACCCGGATTTTCGCGTGGAACATTCAAGATCGCTCACGCGGTGGCCGAGAATGCCGGCGCGATTTCGATCGTCGGCGGCGGCGATTCGGTCGCGGCGGTGAAGGCGGCGAACGTTGCGGACAAGATCACGCACATCTCGACCGGCGGCGGCGCGTCGCTGGAATTTCTCGAAGGGCGGAAGCTGCCGGGAGTTGAGGCGCTGACGGAGAAGAAGTGACGCTAGAGGCGGTCGAGGGTCAGTTGATCGGGCACTCCTCCGAAATATTTTTGCAGCGCCCTCACAAAAATATCGTCGTCCGGTGAGACTTGCGCGAACAGAGTCATCGACGAGCGGAACTTGAGATCGTCGGGAGATCCAAAGATTTGTTCGACGGAGCGACCTTCTACCTGGAGAACCAGCTGCGTACATTCTTTCAGCCGCGGGCCGAGAACAGGGTGTTGGAGGTAAGCGCTCGCTTCCTGCCGCGAGGCGATCGCGAATTCGATCGAGATCGGGCTTCGTCCGAGACCCCTGATTTGCGGAAAGATGAACCAGATCCAGTGGCTTGTCTTCATTCCAGCGCGCAATTCCTGAAGCACGCGCTCGAACATCGAAGATTGGGCCTGGAGAAAGCGATCCAGATTGTAAGGGTCGGCGGACGGGCGGTCTGAGAAGTCGGGGCACATAGCGTGCTGATACAAGAGGCAGGATAAGTTTAGTGCAGGAAATACACCTTCCACCAGGAAGACGGAAGCGGGCGAATTCATACGAAAGGCTGACTCATGCGAAAAAAAGTAATGGCCGCCAATTGGAAGATGTACAAGACTCCCGACCAGACTCGCGACTTCTTCCGCGATTTTCTGCCGCTGGTATCGGGGCATAGCCGCGACGAGATCGTGGTATGCCCTCCGTTTCTGGATTTGCCCGCGGCGCTGGAAGCGGCCAAAGGATCGAACGTAGCCATCGGCGCACAGAACGTTCACTGGAAAGAAGAAGGAGCGTTTACCGGCGAGACTTCGGTGGCGCAACTGCTCGCGCTGGGCGTAAAGCACGTGATCATCGGGCACTCCGAGCGCCGCCAGTATTTTGGCGAGACCGATGACACGGTGAACCTGCGGCTGAAGACCGCGCTCGAAGCGGGTTTCACGCCGATCTGCTGCGTGGGCGAAGTGCTCGAGGAACGCGAAGCCGGCATGACCGATGACGTGCTGCGGCGCCAGTGCGTGCGTGCCTTCCACGCGATTTCGGCGAAGAAGGCGGCAAAACTCGTAGTGGCGTACGAGCCGGTGTGGGCGATCGGCACCGGGAAGACGGCGACTCCGGAATTGGCGGCTGAGGCGCATGCGGTCATCCGCAAGGAGGCCACCGAGATCTTCGGCGAAGAGTTCGCTGCGAACCTGCGCATTCTTTACGGGGGATCCGTGAAACCCGACAACGTGTCATCCCTGATGGCGCAGGAAGAAATTGATGGCGCGCTGGTGGGCGGAGCGTCGCTCGATCCGGCATCGTTCGCGAAAATCGTGAAATATTGAACGCCTGCCGATTTTTGTCATCCTGAGCGAAGTGGTCGTTCCCCGAAGGCGGACGACCACGCAGTCGAAGGATCCCTATTCCCTGCTTCGCTTGAACCGCGTAGGAATTCGTTCGCGGGTTTCTCCCCAAGGTTACTGCTTCAGGTAGGGATCCTTCGACTCCGGACGCGGGCCGCTTCGCGGCCCACGTCCTCCGCTCAGGATGACAGTGGCGCCGTGATCAGGCGCACAGCAATCGCCCCAAACCCGACTTACAGTTGTTTCAGCAAAACCGCGTAAGTGGCCCCTCAACTCTCTACCACCCCCACGAGGAGGTCGTATGACGCTGTCAAAACTTCGTAAGTTTCTCGATTCCCACCACATCAGGTATTTAGTGATCTCGCACTCGCTGGCCTACACCGCGCAGGGAGTTGCTGCCCTGGCCCACGTCTCCGGCAAAGAACTGGCCAAGACCGTGATCGTGAAGATCGACGGCATCCTGGCGATGGCGGTTGTTCCCGCATCGTTCCACGTCGATCTTGATCGGCTGAAAACCTTGACCGGCGCGCAGACCGTTGAACTGGCTTCGGAAAGCGAATTCAAAGATGCCTTTCCGGATTGTGAAACCGGGGCGATGCCGCCCTTCGGCAATCTCTATGATATGTCCGTTTATGCGGACGTGCAGCTGGCGGAGAACGAAGAGATTACCTTCAGCGCGGGCACGCATCGCGAACTGGTCCGGATGGATTGGGACGACATGCTGCGGCTGGTGAATCCGACTGTGGCGGAGCTGACGTACCAGCATCACGCTGTGAACGCTGCCTGAACGATGCGGCAGATGCCGGTCCGCTATTGTGAAGTGACTATTGACGCGGCGCGCAGGAGGACGCGAAGCAGCCGCGACCGCCGGAGAAACGCCGGGGGTACTCTATTTGCGTCCAATGGCGATGATGTGCGAAGTGGCGCCGAGAATGGAAGGTTCGCGCTCCACTTTTCGGATTGTCGCCAGCAGGCGATCGCGCTGAATGGGGTCATTCCACAAGCGGTCGAAATCCCGGGCCAGCCAGCCTGGACCTTCGACTGGCGCGATTGCTACGACTTGAAATCCAGCAGCCAGAACTTCACGGGACAACTCTCCGGGGCGATGCAGAAACGCATCGGTGAAATACATGAGATTCCCGCTCGGGTTGCGGTGCTGGCCATTCTCCAAGTCGCCCTCAACAATGGACGTAAAGTCGGGATCGTCAAAAAAACCGTGCGCGAGCGAATCGAACAGCGATGCGAAGTGACTGATCGCGGCGCCCCACAGGAATCCGCCGGGGCGCAGGACGCGATGCGCTTCGCGGAGACAGGCCAGACGGTCGGATTGCTCGACGAGATGATAGAGCGGCCCTAATAGTAGAACCGCGTCGGCGGATTGATCGGCGTGTGGTAACGCGCGCGCATCTCCGATTTCCGCAGATGCGAGCGGATACTCCGGCTGCCGCGCCGACGCCTGCCGCGCTTGTTCCACATGCTTGGCTACGGGATCGATCAGGTGCACCTGATAGCCGAGTGTGGCCAGCCAGCAGGCATAGACGCCTCCGCCTCCGCCTCCGCCGGCGTCGACGATGGTCGCTGGCGCTGGAGGCAAGTGGCGGAGTATGAGTTCGCGAGTGCGCGCCTGCTCGAGCTGAAACCATCCACTGTCGAGGCGCAAGGCTTCGTCCGCTTCTTCGTAATACCGAACCATGCGCTGTGTGGAATTGTCATCGGCCATGACAGGAATCTGGGCGAAGCTACGCCATGCTGCCGCGGCGCTGCGGAGCGCGATATCCCAATTGCATCGAGATGTGGCGGGCTGCATCTTTCAAGGCTTCGAGGATGCGCGGCATCGTGTGCGCGTTGACCTCGTGAATCGTGCCACTCAGGCCCAGGCTGGCTTCGATGGCGCCGTGCTGGTTGAAGATCGGAGCACCCACGCAGCGCGCTCCCAGATTGTTTTCTTCGTCGTCGACTGCGTAGCCCTGCCCGCGCACTTTTTCAAGTTCTTTCAGGAGGCGGGCAACGGTCGTGATGGTCTTGGGCGTGCGCTTCTCCATGGCGCGATCCGCCAGAATCTTTTCGAGACGCTCCTGCGGAATATGCGCGACCAAAGCCTTGCCAACGCTGGTGGCATGAACACGCATGCGCCGGCCCACCCACGTGTCCATGCGGATAAATCCCTGAGGCTCGACTTTTTCGATGTAGACCGCCTCCGGTCCATCGAGAATCGCCAGATGGCAGGTGAGGTGAGTTTTTTCCATCAGGTGCCGCATGATGGGCAGCGCGACCTCGCGCACATCGATCCCGCTTAGGGCGCCCCGGCTCAGGCTGAGGATCTTGAGTCCGACACGGTACTTGCCGCTCAACGGGTCGCGGTTCAGGTAACTCTGCTTCTCCAGCGTGCGCAGGATGTAGCTGGCGGAGCTCTTTGGAATCTTCAGCTTGCGGCTGATCTCGGCATTGCTCAACCCCTCGGGCTCCAGAGCAATGACTTCGAGCATACCGAGAGCGCGTTCTACCGCAACTGAAGGTGAGTCGTCAGGGTGAGCCATAGCCAAATCGTTATGGTAGCAAAACCGTAGGCGGACAACAAAATGAATGTATGTTCTACATATTGAACAACAGGCTTGACCGGGAATTCCCGGTATCTTACGATCCGCCAGTATTACGAATGTGTGTTCAGCATTCCGAACACACGAGATTTCGAATCCAGGAGCTTTTAGCATGACGCCGACCGCAACCGCCGCACCGGAAACCAACGAACTGATCAATCCGGTGAGCAGCGCCCCGACGAATTTCGATGCTGCGCGCGATCTTCCCGAGGGATTCATGGATTTTCTGCTTCCGCTGCACCGCACGTTTACGCCGCGGCAGCAGGAGCTGGCTTACAAGCGCATCGAGGGGCTGCAGCGATCGCTCGAGGGCGCCAAACCGGCGCACCGCTTCCCTTCCGACGCCGTGCGCAACGGCTGGCGGATCACTCTTCCGGAATGGTGCCAGGATCAGCGCAACCAGATGACCGGTCCGGCCGATGACGCCGAACTCTGCGTGAAGATGCTGAACTCGGGCGCGCCCGGCGTGATGCTCGATGTGGAAGATTCGTGCGTGAACGAGTGGTCGCACCACCAGACGGGCGTGGCGAACATTCTGGCCTGCCTGCGCGGCGAACTCTCTTACTACGACAAAAAGCGCGACCGCACGGTCACGATCCAGCCGAGCGGCACCGTGATCTTCACGCGCCCGCGGGGGCTGCATCTGAGCCAGGCTGGCCTGATTGACGGCGAGTTGGTTGCGGCATCGCTGTTCGATGTGGCGCGGATCTTTTATCAAATGGATCCGGCGCGGCTGAAACATCCGCTGTGCATCTACATTCCGAAATCCGAATCGGCCGAAGAGGCGCTGTGGTGGCGCGATCTGTTCCAGATGCTGGCCAAGCAACGCGGGCTGCCGCACAACTACATCAAGTGTATGGCGCTGGTGGAGTCGCATCCCATCGCGTTTCAGATGGAGGAATTCGCGTATCACCTGCGCGAACACATCATCGGCCTGAATCTGGGACGGTGGGATTACATGGCCAGCCTGATCCACTTTAATCTCGATGATCCGGATTGGGTGTTGCCCGACCGCAACACGATTCCCTACAACGTACCGTTTTTCCAGAACCTGCGTGAACTGATGCCGGAGATTTGCCATCACCGCGGAATCCTGGCGATTGGCGGAATGACCGCGCTCTATCCGAGCCGCGAAGACGCGGAGTTGAATGCCCGCGCTCTCAGCATTCTCGAGAAAGACAAAAAGAACGAAGCGGACTGCCTGATGGATGGGGCATGGACGGGTCATCCGGACCAGAATGCGATTGCGGTGGCGCAATTTCCGTATCCCAACCAGTTGCAGGCTCGCCCCAAGAACGCGAGCCGCTATCCCGATCTGCGGCCGAGGCCGGAGGGAGTTAGAGCGCGCACCGTGAAGGGCACGCGCGCGGCAGTGCGCACTGTGATCCGTTACCGGCACGGCGTGCTCAGCGGCCGAGGCGCCAGCTTGCTCGATGGCTACATGGAAGATCTGGCTACGGACCGCATTTACCGCTTGATGATCGCGCAGCGCGTGCTGCATCGCGATCTCGTTGCCATTCAGGATGAGGATGGAAAAGCGGTGACGCATACGCCGGAGTTCATTACGCGCCTTTTCGATGAAGAGCTCGAACGACTGCTGCGTGAGCTTCCCGCGAACTCGGATCCGGAAGAACGGGATCGTTTCCGCCGCGCCCGCGAAATCAGCGAAGCCATGATCACCAATGGAGAATTCAACCCGGTTTAGTCAAACACTCACCCCGCGAACAATTTCAGGAATTTCAGGAGAAAAAGTACATGTCGGCCCACAAAAATGGAAACAGCAAGCAAGAACAAACTTCAACCCACGGGATTGAGACGGCGATGAGCGAGCGGGAACGCGCATCGCAATATTCGCTGGCCCAGGCCGCAATGGATCAGGACTGGAAGAACAATCCGCGCTGGAAAGGGATCGAGCGTCCTTACCCAGCCGAAGATGTGCTGCGGCTGCGGGGCTCGATTCACATCGAGCACACGTTGGCGCGCCTGGGCGCGGAGCGGTTGTGGGAACTTCTGCACAACGAGCCGTACGTGCCGGCGCTGGGAGCGATGAGCGGCAACCAGGCAGTGCAGCAGGTGCAGGCGGGGCTGAAGGCGGTCTACGTCAGCGGCTGGCAAGTCGCGGCCGACGCCAATAACGCGGGCACCATGTATCCCGATCAGAGCTTGTATCCGGCGGACAGCGTGCCGAATCTTTGCCGGCGCATCAACAACGCGCTGCAGCGCGCGGATCAGATTCATCATGTAGAAGGTAAAGTGGCTCCGGGGCAGACGTGGTTCGCTCCCCTGGTCGCCGATGCGGAAGCCGGGTTCGGCGGCACGCTGAACGCGTTTGAGTTGATGAAAGGAATGATTGAAGCGGGCGCGGCATGCGTTCACTTCGAAGATCAACTGTCGTCGGCGAAAAAGTGCGGCCATCTTGGCGGAAAAGTTCTGGTGCCAACGCCCGAGGCGATTCAGAAGCTGGTCGCAGCGCGGCTTGCTGCGGATACCATGGGCGTACCGACGCTGATCATGGCCCGCACCGATGCGGACAGCGCCAACTTGCTGACCAGCGACATCGACGAGCGCGATCGCGCGTTTTGCACCGGCCAGCGGACGCCCGAGGGATTTTTCCGCATTCGCGGCGGCATCGAATCGGCCATTGCACGCGGCTTGGCGTACGCTCCCTATGCCGATCTGATCTGGTGCGAAACTTCGCATCCGGATCTGAAGGAAGCGCGGCAATTCGCCGACGCCATTCACGAGCGCTATCCGGAAAAGATGCTGGCCTACAACTGCTCACCCAGTTTCAACTGGAGAAAAAATATCGACGAGGCGACCATTGCGCAGTTCCAGACGGAACTGGCGCGCATGGGTTACAAGTTCCAGTTCGTCACCCTGGCCGGTTTCCACGCTCTGAATCTGAGCATGTTCGAGCTGGCCCGCGGCTACAAATTGGCAGGCATGACAGCCTATTCGCGTCTGCAAGAGAAGGAATTCAGCCGCGAGACAGAGTATGGCTACGAGGCGGTGAAGCACCAGCGCTTCGTGGGCACCGGCTACTTCGACCGCGTGCAGCAGGTGATCAGCGGAGGACTGTCATCGACGACGGCCCTGACCGGATCTACGGAGTCCGAGCAATTCATGGGACACCAGGAGCAGTCTCGGCCGGAAAAAGGTCCGGACGCGGCCTGCCAGCCGATCCTGGGAAATTGCCCGCACACGCCAGTCAACATCGATCTGGGTCCGGAGGAGATGCTGTTGCCGTCTGGGGACTGATGTTTGCGGCGCGCACGACAGACGCTGCACAAGGGGCCGGTCTTACGGGACCGGCCTTATGTATGTCGGGAAACCGGGCGTCGTTCCTCGGGGAGTGAAGCGGGGGGCCTTTGCTATAATAAAGCGCTGCTACGAATCTAAAGTTCATCCCTGTGCGGAAGTGGTGGAACTGGCAGACACACCATCTAGCCGTATCGCTTTAGAACTTCTCTACAAGCTTCTGATAATAAACCTTCTACCTTTCGCCTGAATCACTTCTAGTAAGGTCCCTCGGAACAGCCAGTAGACCCCAGTAAGCCCCGGATGCAGGCAGTCGGTGCAAAATCCGGTGCAGTTCCTCGCTGCCAGATGAGGCGCTTTCCATCGATTAAGGGCTAAGACCGATACTCCGCTTCGTCTGGTGCAAGCTCGTGAGCGCAGCCCTTTCAGAACTCATCGTTCCAGTGTTTCCAACAACTTCAATGGTTGCCCTGGGACTGCCAAACACTGGAAGGAACGAGAAACACGAGTGGATCGTGTGTGACAACCGTGGGTGATTCTATAGGGCAAGAAGCTTCGACCGAGACCCGCGAGACCTCGCATTGCCACACCAATGATTACTTCGTTCTTCGTTTGAGGCGCGCGTTCAGAAAACGTGTTCTTCGGACACGTCTGCAAGTCACTAATTTCGAGTCCCCAGGAAGCTCGAAAAAACTCTTCAACAAACACCCGATTTTCGAACCCTAAACCCGGGCTTCCGACGAGCGTCGGCGTACTGCCAAATCTCCTGACTCATTGACGGCACACAAATTGATAAAAGTCACAGCGATTCCTATCGAACCGACGTAATCGCACGAATGGATGTGGAGTTCGGGTGAGCCTCGCTGCTGCTCTCTGCCGCCTCTCTGCCGCCTCTCTGCCGCCTCCAATGTGGGGATGTGTGTCTTGGCTCAGCCTGAAATGGAGGAGCGACGTTCTCCGTTAGTGCAGATTCCGCCCTTCGGGCGGGGATTTTCAAGGCATGGGGGTCTATCGTCCGATGACTTTTTCCTCGCAGTGGAAAGCGCGAGAGGATTGGCTCCCGCGCTGCTGAACATCGGGTCGATGAGGCCCGCCAAGTTATCCCTCAGCATGGTTGCGTCCCCGCAGAGCCTGCCTCTGTTTCACTTGGCGATGTCATTGTAACTGCGTTGCAGAACCGCGCAACCCTCGAAGAGGTTGCCTGCTGGCGGCGAAGTTGGCGCTGGCTACGAGCTTGTTCCAACTTGCGATCCCGAGCCACGTGGATCTCGGCCTGTCGTCCGGCGAGCCTGTCCTGCGGCGTCCCATAGCCGATCGCGCTGTGCAGTCGCACCGTGTTGTAGTGATCCACGTACATTTGAATCAAGCGGCGCGCATCTTCCAGGGTCAACGGGGTCAGGGGCCGGATGCACTCCCGTTTGAGCGACTTATGCCAGCGTTCGATTTTCCCGTTCGATTGCGGGTAAAACGGCGAGGTGCGCACCTGCGTCATGCCCGAGATGCGAATGAACTCCTTGAAGTCTCGGGCGATGAACTGGGGCCCGTTGTCGGAGATGATCCGCGGCTTGGCCCCCGGGGTAGTTCTCCTTGGCTCGTTCCAGAATCCTCTCGATATCAGCTTCCTTCATCGACTCTCGCAAATCCCAATGCACCAGATATCGACTGCATCCATCCAGCACGCTGCATAAGTAATAGAACGTGCCCGACAGATTGATATAGGAAACATCGACATGCCAGTGCTGGTGCGGCTCGAGCGGATGTTCGAAGCCGGTGCCCTTGCGTGATGGCTCACCTTTCCAGCGCGACAGCAGTCCCGCTTGTCGCAGCACGCGCCATACGCTTGCCGGACTCACGGCCACCCCATCGTGATCTAACATCATGAACGTCAGTCGGCGATAGCCTTCCAACGGATTCTTCAGATGGAAACTCACGATCGCTTCCTTCTCCCACGGCTCCAACCAGAAGTCTCGGGGTACCCAGCCGTTGTGCTCATTCCCTCGTCCATAGCGCTGCCGCCAGTTGTAGAACTTGCTCACGGTAACGCCCAGCCACGCAATGAACCGTCCGACGCTGATCTCGGTCTTCTCCGACCAGCGCCGGACGAAATCCACCACTCGATCCCGCACATCGTGCGGCACCCAGGTCGCGGTCAGAGTTCCCCAAGGCCTTTTTTAGCGCGATGTGCTCCGCCATCAGCTCGGCCAGGACCTCGTCCTTGGTCTGCACCTTCTTTTCCAAGAACTCAATCCCCTTCTGTTTCTCCTCCGCCTGGCGGCGAGGACGTTCCGTTGCTTGGAAGGCGGCCGCGCCGTTCTCGAAGAACTCCTTTTGCCAGCAATAGAACACCGTCGGCTGCAAGCCCAGCTCTTCACACAGATCGGAAACCGCGACCTTGTCTAAAAGATGGCGTCGTAGGATGGCCACCTTCTCCTCAGCGGTGTAGTGCTTGCGTTCTTTTCTCATACGTTCGCTCCGCTATCTCTCTCTCCAGGAACTCCCTCCACGAACTCCGGGGAGAACGGGCATTGGTGTTTTAGGCGGCTGGAGCAACCTCGATGATTTGCAATCCTAGCTGGGCGGCCTTTCGCTTGAGATGGGTGACTTGCTGTTTGCGGTATTGTGCGTCATAGAGCTCGGCTCCTTTGTCTCTCCAGGAACTCCCTCCACGAACTCCGGGGAGAACGGGCATTGGTGTTTTAGGCGGCTGGAGCAACCTCGATGATTTGCAATCCTAGCTGGGCGGCCTTTCGCTTGAGATGGGTGACTTGCTGTTTGCGGTATTGTGCGTCATAGAGCTCGGCTCCTTTGTCTACAAATTTCATTCCGTAGCGCAGCATGCGGTAGACGAGCCGGGCGAGTTTGGCGGCCATGGCCTTGGCCGCTACTGAAGGTCCTAGCCGGGTCCGAAATCGGCGGAACTGCGCTCCCAAATAGGTGTCGCTCTCCCGTAAAGTGGTGGCCGCCAGCCTTAAGGCAGTGGTCGCGCGGTTGTTGGTAGGCATGCGACCTTTCCCAATGACTTTGCTCCCACTGATTTTGTTGTCCGGGCACAGCTTCAGCCAGGAAACAAAATGGTTCTCGGTCTCCCACTTGCTCATATCCCATCCTACTTCGCTGATGACGGTCATCGCCGTCATGACATCGATGCTATCGATTTGTGTCAGGTCTGTACCTGTCATGCGAAACAACTCTTCCCGCAAGTTCAATTGTGGATTGACCTTCTTTTTCTTGCGCCGTCCCTTGCGGGTCTCTTCCGGCAGAGTGGCCCCCTGGGTCCGGTCCTCCAGTCGCGCGAGGTACTGGGCCAGCTGCTGATCGCACTCCGTTATCTGTTTCTGGCAAAACTCGTATGCCGCCCGTTCCTGCCGCAGTAGAAACAGCTGATCCTCTTGCCAGTTGCCCTCCAGTGCCTGGGCGATCTCCTCCTCGCTGGCCTCAATCCGGCAATCCCGATACGCCGCCAGTTCTCTGGGATCGCGTTCCCCATCCAGAATCGCTTTCAGGATGGCCTGCCCCGTCACTCCGCTGATGTCGCTGATCACGTTGGCCAACTGGATATTCATCTGCGTGAGCGCCTTCTGGATCCGCTGAATATGGCGACTGCAACTGCGCACCAGATCGTGGCGCTGCCGCCAGTACGTTCGCAGGGTGCGAATCTCCTGCGATGGGCGAAACGAATTTCGTAATAAGCCGTAAGTGTGCAGCTTCATCAACCACTGGCTCTCCTGCACGTCCGTCTTCCGCCCCGGCAGATTCTTGGTCTCGCGCGCATTCACCAGATACACTTCCAGATCCGCTTCTTCCAAGATGTCGTAGACCGCAATCCAATACACTCCTGTAGATTGCAGCACGACTGTACGAATGCCGCACTCAGTCAGCCACTCCGCCATCTTCCTCAGCTCGGCGGTCGTGCAGCCAAAGCAGCGTACCGGTTGTGGGTCGAGGCTCGGCGGTACCGCTACATAATGAGATTCGTTGCCGATATCAATGCCCGCTGCGTGAGGATGCACCACCTCCAAGTTGAGATCTTCGCTCTGCATCTTGCGCATCATCTCCCGTCGCTGCTTACGATTCATCTCATCCCACTTGGACGCCGTTGGCTGGCGACTAGCTTGATTGCTTTGCTTCTTGTCTTTCTGGGTTGTCTTCGCTGGTTGGCTTTTCATGCTAACCTTCTCTGGCTGAATTCAACCTGGCTCGGCCCGGGTGGCGAAACTCATACAATCTCTCCATCGGGGTTCGGGCTTTGCTCCTTATTCAGGACACTCCCGCCACCATCTTTACAATCGCCAATACCGGAGCCATGCTTAACGTCGGGCAGAAACGCGCCAAAGACATTGCGGCCTTAGCTGCCGAGCAGGTTGTGCCCAGATTCTAATGCTGCACAGCCATGGTCGATTTTGAGAGACTCTCAGCGAGTTCCTGGTTCGTACAACCACCCCCACGGGGTGGCGCACGCTTAACGGACGAACGCTTTCTCCATTTCCAGCTGAGGCAGGACATGTGGTCCAACGTACCTGTAATCTGTTCGTATTTCGTAACAACGAACCGTGCGGCACCACGAGGTTTATGCATTTACGATAGTGCATGACAGTATGTTATAGGTAGGAGTGATAGTAGTTAGCCATGTTCGGATTTCGTAAATACAACCTTCCATAACTTGGATCGCCTGGCGCGTTTCGTGACTGTCATCACTTAAAATCGTGCTTCCCATCACGAGGTGTATTTTTTTGTTGATTTCCACAGGATCACTCATCTATCGTCCGACGCACATTCAGTGATCAGGATGTGAGCAAAAGGTTCAACTAAGTCCCGCGGATAGGTCCTGAGAGCTGCTTCCTCTAAGTCTCAGAGTCGTGAGTGTGATGTAACAGTTGTGTGTTCAATTCCACTGCGAGGTGTGGCGGATGTTTACACGTGTCGTCCGTTTTGTCGCTTGCGACAAGCGTATTCGATGTGGCTTGTTCGCTTTGATTTGTGTGGGCGCTTGGGTCATTGGAGCGCGTGGACAAAGCCAAAACAGTTGCACTAAGGCTGTGTCGTGCGGCATCTATTCGCAGTGGTGGGCAGATTGCATTCCGGTGCTTCCCTCGACAGTCTACAGTTGCTCCGGCTCTGACTTTACCGAATCCTGCATGGTGAGACTTGCGACGTGTGCACCGCAACCCGAGTGTCCGACGTGCAATAAAGGCGGGAAGCCAATCGATTTTGCAACTGGGGACACCTATATCAGTGAAACCGATGTTCGACTTCCCGGAATAGGTGGTGGGCTTACCTTATCGAGAACGTGGAACAGCATTGTCTTCGGCGGCGGATCGAGCATCGGCTTGTTTGGACCTAACTGGACCTCGAATTTTGAAGAGAAGATATTCGTTGGGGCTGACGGGTACATGAAGTATGTACGCGCCGACGGTGGCGTTTGGTCTTTCGGTTTCGGCACTTGGAACAGCGCCGGCGATCCGATGTTCCAAGTAGCAGGTCCTGCGAGCCAGATCGGATCGCTTACCGAGAACGTACTTCAGGCCACGCCGAATTGGACGCTCGCGTTTAAGAATGGCGAGACGCGAGCGTTCGACTACTTCAGCGGAAAGCTACTATCAATTACAGACCGCAACGGCAACACTACTCAGCTCACCTATGATGCATCGTCCCGCCTTGCGACGGTTACAGACCCAGCGGGTCGACATCTGTACTTCTCGTATGCTTCGCCGTCAAGCTTCTCGGTCAATGGCGTGAGCTCTGATTTCGGTGTGTCCCTGACGTATTCGTATGATTCCCAAGGGCGGTTGGCTCAAGTTACCAAGCCTGACAATACAAACATTTCCTTTCAATATGATGCTCTCTCTCGCATCAGTGCCGTGCTGGATTCGAACGGAAAGGTCCTCGAATCGCACACCTACAACAGTTGTGGCCAAGGGTTGACGTCATCTCGCGCCGGTGGTGTCGAGAGTATTTCTGTTTCCTATCCCGCGTCGTGCCAATAACTCCGTGAACGCTCCGCGGGTCAGCCGTAATCGGAGCAAAAGGAAGAACCGTGAAGACGCAGCGTTTAACAGCCCAGGAAAGCCAATGGACATTGGTTTTGATTGCCGTAGTGCTGTTTCCTGTACTGGCTCTTGCACAGTCGCCCTCAATCACGAGTATTTCTCCGACTAGCGGCGTCGTGGGCATGCCGGTTCAGATCAGCGGCAGCGGGTTTGGAGCCACACAGGGCAGCAGCACAGTCGTGCTCAACGGAACCAGCGCCTTGGCGAGCAGTTGGAGCGATGGCAGCATTACGGTCATCGTGCCCACAGGAGCGACTTCAGGGCCGTTCTCGGTCACCGTTAGCGGTCAGGGCGCGTCGAGTGCCAACTTCACCGTCAACGCGCTGCCTTCGGGATGGACAGACACCGATGTTGGCACCGTTGGGAAGACAGGGAGCGCAAGTTATGCGAACGGGACGTTCACTGTGAATGGTGCCGGCGCTGGAATCTGGTCGACGGCCGATGCGTTTAATTTCGTTTACCAGCCGCTGTCCGGGAATGGGAGCATCGTTGCCAGGGTCGTCAATATGCCGGTAGGGGCGGTGGCCGGAGTAATGGTGCGCGAGACACTCAATGCCGGCGCGACGAACGGCAAAACTGCAGACTACTTGTCGTCCAGCACTTCGGCGTACATAGGCTTTGATATTCGGACTTCCACAGGCGGGAGCACGACCGAACCGAGCTTTCTGTACGTGACCGTACCTCCCTACTGGGTTGAACTCGTACGAAACGGGAGCAGCTTCAGCAGTTATACGTCACCCGACGGAATCAACTGGACTCAGCTTGGTTCGACGCAGACGATTGGCATGGCGACCGATGCATACGTAGGCCTCGGCGTGAGCAGCCGCAGCACATCGTCTCTCGCTACCGTCACCTTCGACAACGTCTCGGTCAACCCGGCAGCCGCCCCTGGCCCGGTGCTCAGCACCGTTTCGGCAACCACCGGTAGCGCGGGCAGCCAAGTGGTAATCGGCGGTGCTGGGTTCGGAGCTTCCCAAGGAAGCAGTCTGGTGACCCTGAATGCGGTGCCGGTGACGATCAATTCCTGGAGCGCCACCTCGATAACCGTCACTATTCCGGCGTCGGCCACGACTGGATTGCTGGTCGTGTCGGTGGGGCCGAGTATGAACGACAGTAATCCGATATGGTTCACGGTGACTGCGCAGCCGCTGCCATCGGGCTGGCTGGATGGGGACATTGGGGCGGTTGGGAAAACAGGGAGTGCAGGGTACGGGAACGGGGTCTTTACGGTGAACGGTGCCGGAACGGCATTTGCGGGCGCGGCGGACGCATTTCATTTTGTCTACCAGCCGATGTCTGGCAACGGAAGCATTGTGGCACGGGTGGTGAGTGCGCCCGTGGACTCCTCGGCCGGAGTGATGGTGCGGGAAACCCTGAACACGGGAGCGACCACCGCGATAACGATGGCGTACCCGACCAACAGTACCGGCGGCTACATCGACTTTGACTTACGGGCTACGACCGGGGGGAACCTCACCAACCCCAGCCTCTTATCTGGACCCCACCCTCCGTACTGGGTCGAGGTGGTGCGAAGCGGGAATACTTTCAGCAGTTACGCTTCGCCCGATGGGATCAATTGGACCGAGATCGGTTCACCCGAGACCATCACCATGGCGCAGAATGTGTACGTCGGGTTGATAGTGAATAGCGGCAGTATGACATCGCTCGCCACCGCAACATTCGACAACGTTTCGGTCAACTCCGCGACAACCTCCGCACCGGTCATTACCAGTGTTTCGGCCACGACCGGGAGCGTCGGGAGTCAGGTGGTCATCAACGGTTCCGGGTTCGGAGCGTCCCAAGGCAGCAGTCTCGTCACGTTAAACGCTGCGCCGGTAACGATTGATACGTGGGACAACAACGCAATCACGGTTACGATTCCGAACTCAGCTACGAGTGGACTACTGGTCGTGTCGTTGGGCCCAAGTATGGACGACAGCAATCCCGTATGGTTCACGGTAACCACACAACCATTACCGTCGGGCTGGTTGGATGGAGATATTGGGGCTGTCGGCGAAGCAGGAAGCGCGAGTTATTCGAATGGGATTTTCGCTGTCAATGGGGCGGGAACCGGCATTTACGGCACCGCGGACGCCTTTCACTTCGTCTATCTGCCGGTTACTGGAAACGGGAGCATCGTCGCACGGGTCGTGAGTATGGCGGTCGGCTCGCAGGCTGGAGTGATGGTTCGGGAGACGCTGAACACCGGGGCGACCAACGCAAAGACCGCCGACCATTTGGTGTCGAGCACGTCTGCTTACGTCGACTTTGACGTGCGGACGAGTACTGGCGGAAGCACGAGCGAGCCTGGCTATATGTCGGGAACTGTGCCGCCGTACTGGGTACAAGTGGTGCGCAACGGAAGCACGTTCAGCGCTTACACATCCACCAATGGAACTTCGTGGACGCAGCTCGGGACGAACCAGACGATCAACATGGCGCAGAATGCCTATGTCGGGTTGGCGGTGGACAGTGGCAACACAACTTCGCTGGCAACAGCAACCTTTGACAACGTTTCGTCCACATTCGGAGCCCAAATCGTCGCTCCCTCCATTGCCGGTTTGTCTCCAACGGCTGCGGTTCCTCTAGTGCCGGTGACCATCACAGGGTCGAACTTTGGTTCGAGCCAGGGGTCGAGCACAGTAACGTTTAACGGCATTACGGCAACGCCAACGAGCTGGAACTCGACCACTATTGTCGCGCCGGTGCCGCTGACGGCAACAACTGGCAATGTCGTCATCACCGTGAACGGAGCATCCAGCAATGCCGTAGCTCTTACGGTGTCGCAGACCCCGACGATCAACACTCTGTCACCGTCATCGGGACCGGTCGGCACTTCGGTCGCGATCAGTGGCGTGAACTTCGGATCTTCTCAAGGTTCTAGCACGGTGACGTTTAACGGCATGGCAGCGACACCGACCAGTTGGAGTGCTACCGCCATCGTGGTGCCGGTTCCAACCGGAGCGACGACCGGGAATGTAGTCGTAACGGTGAATGGCACCGCAAGCAGCGGCGTGCCGTTCACCGTCTATCCAATTCCCAGCATCGCCAGTCTGTCGGCGAGCTCGACAACCATCGGAGCGCCGATCACGATCACCGGAAGCAACTTCGGTTCATCCGCCGGCACAAGCACAGTGACTTTCAACGGTGTGGTCGGAACGCCAACAAGCTGGAGCTCGACAAGCATTGTGGCCCTGGTACCGTTTGGTGCAACGACCGGGAATGTGGTCGTTACCGAAAACGGGATCGCCAGCAATGCGATTCCGATAACCATCACGATGGTCTCTCTCCCCGCGGTTTCGCAAGTTCTACCCGCAAACGGCAGTACGGGGTTTCCAGAAAACGGTCGTGTCGTCGTTCGCTTCGCTCAACCGGTGCCACAAACAGCCTTGATTCCGGGAACGGTCTCCTTGGCCCAAGGCACAACCCCGGTGAGCGGAACCCTGACATTGTCGAACGACGGATTATCGGTGACATTCATTCCTGCGCAGAACCTCGCCTCGACCACGGCGTTCAATGTGAGCGTCACCGATCTGACAGGAAATCAATCCTCGGCCGAATTCCAGAGCACATTCACTACTGGCTCGACGACCGATACCGTCGCGCCTTCGCTCGTTCAGACCAGCCCGCAGAACACGAACACCGGAGTGCCGATCAGCGCTCCTATCGTCGTCCAGTTCAGCAAGGCGATGGATCCGGGCACGCTGACTCCCCAGACCTTTACGGTCGCCGACACTTTTACGGGAAATGCAATCAATGGAATGGTGCAGGTCGATCCGACCGGGACCAGCGCGTCCTTTGTTCCTCAACCAAATCTGCCGGTTGGTCGAAACTTCCTCGTACAGCTCCACACCACGATCGAGGACCAGTCGGGCAACAGCCTTACATCGACTGGCGGAGACGGATTCGGTTTCACCACGTCGTTCACCGCAGATACAACTGCACCCCAGGTTGTAGGCATGAGCCCGTCAAATGGGGCAACTGGGGTTCCGTTGAATTCTCTGGTCGTCCTCCAATTCAGCAAGCCGCTCAACGTCATCAGTGTGTCGCAAGGATTGCAAGTACAGGCGGGAGGCCAGACGGTCCCGGGAGCGATAGCGCTATCTGCCAGCAACCAGTTGGTGACGTTCACGCCGACCGGGGGACTGGCGGCAAATACGACCTACACGATTTCGATAACGTCCGAGATCACCAACGTCGGTGGTTTGGCCCTGGCGAACCCGCAAACCTTCTCGCTGACCACGGGCACGGCCAGCGATACTACGACTCCCTCGGTCGCGACTGTTGCTCCCCAAGACGCAGCAACCGGGGTACCGACCAATGGAGTTGTTCAACTGCAGTTCAGCAAACCCATTGATCCGTTTACGGTGACGAATGCCACTTTGCAGGTGTTAGCGGGCAACACTATCGTGCCAGGCGCAATCTCGGTGTCGAGCGACGGTCAGAGTGCCACGTTCACCCCCAGCGGGCCACTGAGCGCGTTCACGATTTACGACATGGAGGCGACAAACGGGATCACGGATCCGGAAGGCCACTCGTTGGCATTCTTTGAATCGAGGTTTACGACGGGCGCCACAACGGCCGGCTCGTCACCGACGGTGCAACTGATCAGCCCGACGAATGGAGCAAGCGGCGTACCTGCCAATGTCCGTATCGATGTGACAGTTAGCACAGCACTGGACTCGGCTAGCGTCACCAGTAGCTCCGTTGCGGTTTCCACCAGCGGAAACCCGGTGGCGGGAACGGTCACTCTGGGCAACGGCGGGACGACCCTTATCTGGTTGCCGGCGACTCTCTTGACGGCGAGCACAAACTACAACGTGACGTTAAGCGGCGTCACCGACCAGGCAGAGAATCTGTTAACCCCGTTCACCAGCAGTTTCACAACGGCGGCATCAGGAACGGCCAATACCACGACTCCATCGGTCGTGAGCGTGAGTCCCGCCAATGGTGCGACGGCTGTCCCCGCCAGCAGCACGATCATGCTGACCTTCAATGAAGCAATCGATCTGACGACCGTAAGCGACACAACCGTGCCCATCCAGGTGAGCAGCCTGGGCGCAACCATCGCTGGGAGCTATGCGCTCGATTCGACGGGAACGGTCTTGACCTTCACGCCTCTCTCGCCGTTGCCAGGCAACGCCACGGTTTCCGTGCAAGTGCTGAACCAGGGAGTTCTGGACCTGTCGGGCAACCTCAGTAGCTCGTACTACAGCACATTCACGACCGGCACAGGAACAGACACAACGGCGCCCACTGTAGCCATGGTGACGCCGTCGAACGGGGCGAGCGGCATAACCCCGAACACACCCATTGTTCTGACGTTCTCAAAATCTTTGAACCCGAACACAGTCACCGCGGGGAACCTCGCGGTGCTGGTGAATGGAACAATACAAGCCGAAGGCATCTCGCGATCCGCTGACAATCGAGTCATCACGCTTGGGGGTAACTCACTGGCGGCCTCGAGCACAGTTACGGTGCTCGCCACTAGCGGATTGACGGATCTGGACGGCAACCCGCTGGTTAACTTCCAGAGTCAGTTCACAACTGGTCTAGTCACCTCAGTTGCTCCCACGGTCACATCCCAGCGGCCGGGAAATGGAGCTACCCTGGTGCCGTCGAGTGCGAGCGTGGTCCTGTATCTAAGCCAGCCGATGAACGCTTCGACGTTGACGGGAGCACTCCATATCTCGCAGAACGGGATCATCGTTAATGGAACGACGCAGGTTAACGACAATGGGCAGGTCGTGCAGTTCCTTCCGTCGTCGGCATGGCTGCCGAGCGCCGTCGTTCAAGTGTTCCTCGATTCCTCGGCACAGAGCGTAACGGGCATCAACATGAACGGCTACCAGAGTTCGTTCACCACCGCTCCGAACTACGGCACGACCGCGCCTACGCAGGTGGCCACCAATCCGCCGAACGGGGCGACAGTCGTTCCAACCAACGAGGTCATCAATTTTGCGTTCAACGTTCCGCTGGACCCGAACACCCTGACCGCGGACGCTGTGGTCTGTTATCAAAATGGCAGTTGGTTTCAGAGCGATGTGAGCCTGATCGACGGCGGAACCATCATTCAGATCGCCCCTAGGTACCCACTGCCGGCAAACACAGGCATTTCGTGTCAGGTGTCTGCCAGCCTGCAGGGTACCAACGGTGTGCCCTTGTCAGGGGCCACGACTATGACATTCACGACCGGAGCAGGACCGGATACACTGCTCCCCTCGATCCAGACGGTGTCGCCTCCCAATGGCTCGATAAATGTCGGCGACAACGCGATCGTTCGTCTCGTGTTCAACAAGCCCATCAACCCCCTGACCGTGAATGCCACGACTGTGCAATTAACCGGTGATGGAACTACGTTCGTTGCTGACTCGATCAGTTTCAGCAACAACAATCAGATGGCGCTGCTGGTGCCGCATTCGCCTCTGCCCGATAACACGCTGATGACGCTTACAATTTCGGGGGTCACCGATGGAGCCGGCAATCCGGTCGCATCGCAGACGACACAATTCACGACCGGGGCGGGGCCTGACGTCACCGCGCCGCTCCTTGTTTCGGCGAATCCACTCGAGACCAACGTCTACCAGCCACCCACGAATATCCCGCTGAACACAGTCGTACAGCTGCAGGTAAATGAGCCGGTGGACCCAGGAACGGTCAACAGCAATACGTTTTCCGTTCTGCAGGCTGGTCAAAGTGTGGCGGGAACCTACTCGGTCAGCGCGGACGGCCAGACCATTACGTTCGTGCCTTCCTCATCCTTGGCTCCGAATCAGTCCTATGTCGTGAACTTTTCAGGTGAGGGCATCACCGATCTTGCGGGAAATGTGCTCATGACCGCCATCAATGGTGGCCCAAACAACTTCTCGTTTACGACCGGAACGTCCCCGAGCACGAATGCGCCGCAGGTTGCCGGTATTAGTCCCTCCACTGGCGCAACCGGAATTCCCATCAATGCGCGCGTTGTCGTGCAGTTCAACGAACCGGTCGATGCCACCAAACTCAGCGGCGTTTATCTGGCTGGCCCCGGAGGCACGGTTGCCGCTTCGCAGACACTCACGAACGGAAACCAGACTCTCACTCTTGTCCCCACCACGGTTCTCGCCGCGGGCTCGCAATACACAATGAATATAGCTGGTGTGCAGGACATGAGTGGCAATGTATTAGGTTCGCCGGTCACGGCAACCTTCACGACCGGCACTTCGGCGGATCTCAACCCGCCCACGGTGGCTAGCACATCTCCCGCCTCTTACGCGACGGGAGTCGCCACCAGCGCAACGGTTCAGGTCCAGTTCAGCAAAGCAATCGATCCGCTCACGGTAATGGCATCGACATTTGAGTTATTTCCCTACTCGACGCTGATTCCCGTATCGGGTGTGCTTTCGTTTTCTCCGGACGCGGGGACGGTGACGTTCACACCAAGCCAGCCTTTGGACTCAGCCACTTCTTACGTGATCTCTCTGAGCAGCGGGATCATTGACGTTGAAGGACACCCCTTGCAGCCCATGAACTATTACTTCACTACAAGCCAGGGGACACCAGCGTTGCCGCCTGTAATTGCGACCATGTCGCCGTCCTCTGCGGGAGTGGGCGCGAGTGTCACGATCAACGGAACCTATTTCGGCACTTCGCAAGCCTCAAGTACAGTCACATTTAATGGTGTACCAACCACGGTAAGCTCCTGGAGCGATGTCCAAATCGTGACCAGTGTCCCGAGCGGTGCCACGACGGGTCCCCTTGTCATCACCGTGAACGGTGCAAATAGCAACAGCCCACAATTCGACCTTACGGCAACGCCTGTCATTACCAGCATCTCTCCGTCGTCTGCGACGGCTGGAACGGTGTTGACGATCGCGGGCACCAATTTTGGAGACGCCGCAGATTCGGTGGCGGTCAATTTCCCCGAGAATGTTTATCCCCCGCCGCCGGCACTCACGCCCATCAGTCGAAGCCAGACTTCCATCACTGTCGCCGTGCCTAATGCCGCCACAAGCGGAAATGTGATCGTCGTCGTCGACGGCGTGTCCAGTGCGGGATCGGCGTTCACATTTATTCCAACTCCCAATATCACGAGTCTGTCAACGTATTCGGGCGTTCCAGGAACCTCGGTAAATATCTACGGCACGAACTTTGGCAGCAGTCAGGGCAGCAGCACCGTTACCTTCAACGGCGTTGCCGCCAGCGTTACAAGCTGGGGCAACAGTCAGATACAAGCTGTTGCACCCGGCAACGTAACGACTGGGCCAGTCACGGTCGTCGCGAATTCCGTTGCGAGCAACACGAATGCCGTGTTCACCGTGACCAGTCCGGCCATCGGGAGTCTCTCTCCGCAGTCCGCCGCAGCCGGCGCAACGGTCCTCCTGACCGGATCTGGACTGGCAGCCCAGGGACTCCCCACGCAAGTATTTTTCAACGGAGTCGCTGCCGGCGTTGAGTCGGCCAGCAGCAGCAGTGTCACGGTCGTCGTACCAGCCAATGCGACGAGTGGACCGGTGACTGCCGTCGTGGGACCCGACACAAGCAACGGGGTGGAATTTACCTTAGAATCGCCGCCTGCGATCAGCGCGATCTCACCTACCAACGCGCTGTACGGTGGAGCCGTGACCATCACCGGCTCAGGCTTTGGCGCCACGCAGAGCAATAGTACGGTGAACTTCTACATGAGCAACACGGCTCCGCAGGTCCAGAGTTGGAGCGATTCTTCAATCACTCTGTTTGTCCCTGCTGACGCAACGACTGGGCCGCTGACGGTCACGGTCGGTGGCGTCGTCGCAACGGCTCCTTCGTGGTTCAATGTGAGCACGCAAGCGCAGGTCACCGATTCGTTGGGCAATCAGACCAACTACACGTTAACGACCGTGGGCGGGCAGTGGTTTTCATCCGCCTCGGTTGGACCTGGCTGCAGTACGTGCACTATCCGCGGCAACATCACGAATACTCCCGACGCCTACGGCAATATCCTCACGAGTACGGACGATCTCGGCAACACAGCGTCGTATACCTATGATTCCAACAACAATATGACTTCGGTGTCGAAGCCACTGAATGCCAACACGACCCAGACGACTTCCTATACGTACAACAGCTTCGGGGAAGTGCTGACGGCGACCGATCCCCTCGGCAACGTTACCACCAATACTTACGATGCCCACGGCAATCTGCTGACGGTCACAACGCCAGCACCGAATTCCAACACGCCGGGCAGCGTTACCCAGTTCCAATACGCCACCAACGGAGAGCTGATTCAGATCACCGATCCCAAAGGCAACGTTACCAAGCTCACGTACACGCCCGCGGGCCTGATCGCTTCGATCACCGACGCCCAGAACAACGTGACCACCTACCAGTACGACGCTCGCGGCAACCGCACGGCGGTCATCGACCCCGTGAACGGTGCCTCTCATCCCATCAGCTTTGCCTATGACATCATGAACCGCCTCACCGGGATCACCTATCCCGACGGCTCGACCGTCAGCTTCGGCTACGACATCCGCGGCCGGCGGATTTCGTCGACCGACCAGAACAACCGAACCACGACCTACACCTACGACGACGCCGATCGCTTGACCGCGGTGACCGATCCGGCCAACAACACTACGCAATACGCCTACGACACGGAAGACAATCTGCTCTCCATCACCGATGCCAACGGGCACACGACGCAGTTCGCCTACAACGCGCACGGCTGGGTCATGCAAACCACATTCCCCTCAACCTTGCAGGAGAGCTACACCTATGACTTGATCGGCAATCTGCTCTCCAAGACCGACCGTAAGAACCAGACGATTCAGTATGTGTATGACGCGCTCTACCGGCTGACGCAGAAGACCTATCCGGACTCGACGAGCGTGGAATACGCGTACGACCTGGCTGGCAAGGTGCTGCAGGTGAGCGATCCAACTGGGACGTACGGCTTCTCCTACGACAACATGGGGCGGCTGATCGGGACTTCGATGCAATATGCGTACATGCCCGGCCTGAATTTCCAGAATGCTTATGCCTACGATGCGGCCTCGAACCGGACATCGCTGACGGCGCCCGATGGCGGTGTTACGACCTACGGTTACGACACGCTGAACCGGCTGAACGGACTGGCAAATTCGTGGGCCGGATCGTTCGGCTTCGGCTACGACGCTCTGAGCCGGAGAACCAGCCTGACGCGGCCCAACGGTGTGAATACCAGCTACGGCTACGATTCACTGTCGCACCTGCTGAGCGTGCTGCACCAGGCAGGCAGCACGGTGCTCGATGGCGCGAGCTACACCTATGATTCGGCAGGAAATCGCCAATCGAAGACGAATTATCTGACCGGGGTAACCTCGAACTATGGTTACGATCCGCTGTACGAACTGACCCAAGTCACGCAGGGTGGTAGTACCACGGAGACCTACGGCTACGATCCGGTGGGGAATAGACTGTCGTCACTCGGCGTGCCGAATTACGACTACAACTCGTCGAACGAGCTGACTTCGAACTCGAACGGCAGCTACACGTACGACGCAAACGGCAATACCCTCTCTGACCCCAGCGGCCGCAGCTTCACTTGGGACTTCGAGAACCGGCTGGTGCAAGCCGTGGTTCCAGGTACCAACGGCGGGACGACGACGTTCAAGTACGATCCTTTCGGCAGAAGAATCCAGAAGAGCGGCCCGCTCGGCACCACCAACTACCTCTACGATCAGACATTCGACAAGGTGCATAGAAACAACGGATCGAATGTGATTGAAGAGATGGACAACGCGGGCAATGTCCTCTCGCGATACATGCAGGGCCAGGATATGGACCAGACATTTGCCGAACTCCGGTCCGGTACGGCCAGCTACTTTGAGGAGGACGGAATTGGCTCTGCCACTTCGCTTAGCAATACTTCGACCCTGGCGGCGACGTACGCGTACGACTCTTTCGGAAACTTGACAGCGTCAAGCGGCTCGCTCACCAATCCAATCCGGTATGCGGGGCGCGAGTTCGATCCAGAGACCGCTCTTTACGACTATAGAGCGCGGTACTTTGACCCGAGCGTTGGGAGATTTATCAGCGAAGATCCAATTGTGTTTGACGGTGGAATCAACTTCTACAGTTACGTTAAGAACCGGCCTGTCGTCATGGTCGATCCGCTCGGCCTCTCGACACTCGTGTACGACCCAAATGGATGGCTGTACGTGTATGACAGCAACGGGAACATCCTTGGAGTGTGTGAGGCCCACAACAACACGACAACAACCAGCATAGGCCCATGGCCCGCTGGCTCGTATCCCTATCTCTATCACAAGAACCATCCACCGGACCCGAATGGACCTTATGGGTCGTATGGGATCTTTGTGTTTGGCCGTTCAGGCTGCCAAGGTTGCGGCGTCCACTCTGGTCGAGCCAATAAGGGCGGATCGAGCGCGAAAACGTTGGGTTGTATTAGAACCAACGACAGCTGCATGGAGTGGCTCACCTTGATTAATGCATCTGACCCGATCACAGGACTGGGCGTTGAGTAGGAGGGCAAACTTGGATATCCGTACTGCGTTGTTTGCAGTTGCGTTGTTGGCGTGCCGACCGGCCTTGTCCCAAACGTGTTCGCTTCCGGCTGGCCTCTACTCTGAGAGAACTCGACTTGAGGAGAAATATGCTAAGGAGGTCGGGAACGACTACAGCCAGAACAAGTCCGTCGCCGACGAAATTTTACAACAGAAAAAGGCCGTTGATCAGAAATATCTCAACTACATGAATCAAGTTGCGAATGGAACTTCCGATACCGTTCACGCTTGTTGTCCGCCCTCGCAGCAAGACCCGGTAGCACTCCGAGTGTGTTCGCTGAGTTCTTACATCAAAGGCGGGCGAAAGGACGTGGCGTCGTTCTTGGCATCCGTGCCCACCGACAAAGCATCCGCACATAGCCTTTGGGTGCTGGACGAGATCGCCCATTCTCAAGAGTCTGCGGCAGACGAAAGCAAAATACCGTTCCAGCCATCGGGACCGGTTTCAACATACATGAGCGAGTTGAACAGACTGATTCTTATCGGAGATCAGAACGCCATTCGGAAATACTTCGGCCTCTTCGTTCTTGCGGATGGCGATGCAGCGGAACAGATGGAAGACAATCTTGAAGAGTTCCTTCTTCACAAACCGGTAGTGGTTGCGGAAAACTGGAGCATCCTTCGCGAGTACCCCAAGGCGCTTGCGACCATGGACGAAATGATGTCAGAGAGTGAGAAGCACCAGGCAGTGTTTAGCATTCTCAAGGAATGCTCTGCGAAGGGGTTGAACTGCGATGGGCTATCGTCGGCGCTCAAGTGATCCTTCTAAAGGAAAGCTGTGAAGCGGGTTGTATGGACTCTGGCGATGACATTAGTGGGCTTGGGCTTGGGATGGCATAGCCAGGGAGCGCGCTACGAACCCGAGAATGTCGCCGCGATTACGCTGTGGTTTGGCGGCATTGGATTCGGCTTCGGCAGCATCTTCAGCAAACGCCGCCCTAGTGACGGACTGTTCATCTTCTACCGGGCATTCACTCTTGCCCTGCTCGGTGTGTTCTTCTTCCCATTCGTTCCTCTCTCACAGTTTGCGGCCCAGGTGGTCATCGCCGGAGCGGTCGGAGCAGTCCTAGGCGCGGTTGTGGGGTTCGCCCAGTTGAGGCTCTCCAAGCAGCAGGTGCGGGAATGAGGATGTTGAATAGAGTGCTGTTGGCCGCAGGACTGAGCTGGGTTTACTCAGTGACACTCGGGCTGCTGTTTGCTGCCTGTGCCAATGGTCGTCTATCGTTCGGCACGCTAAAGCTTCCAGGCGTGGTTCCTGTCGCTCTTATCGGGAGCACGGTCGCGGCGCTACTCATGACACCAGTTGCTACATGGGCCGTCAGAACAGGCACGAGGAACCTGTGGCTTTATGGTCCCATTCTCTGGATCGTACTGGCTGGTTGGCTTGTGGTGGTCGTCCCGTGGAATGCTGGTTACGGTGAATATAGCGTGTTGATCTTGGGCCTTGTCGGACTGGTCGTTCTGGGGTTCATTCCTGCCCACAAGTGAGGGGAAGCGGTGGCAGGTTCCGCTGCCCTATTCCTGCCCTGATCCGGGGTCGGTTTAGCTGCCTGATGCGGTGCTGATTCCGGGGTGGAGTCCGGGGCCGATTCCTGACCCGGCGGTGTGGCCAATCCGGCACGGTGGGTGTGAGGTTCTTGCCCTCCCGGAGGGTCGTTTTAGGGTTGAGGGTTTTTGCGCCGCCTACGGCGTCGGGTGGAGGGGGTGACACTCCACCCCTGGAAGGGTGCTGCAGGGTAACTTTCGGTTAGCGTGCGCGAACCTGTTGAAAGCAGAGCAGCTAAGAAAAAATCCCGCCGTCAGGTTGCTGTGCGGCAACCTGAAGTTCGCGCAGGCGAACTTGTTGATTCTGAAGCGCGGCTGCTAGTCTCGGCAGTTGGGGCGAGAGAGGAAGCCGGGAGATGGTGAAGCCGCCGCTGCGCACAAAATCCATCGGTTTCAAAGTGAGCGAGGAAGAGTACGCGCAAATGGAAACGGCGGCGCAGGCGAGCGGACGGACGCTGGGCGAGTGGTGCCGCCAGGTGGTGTTGGCGAGTGCCAGCGATGCAAGGCGCGATCCGGCGCTGGCGGAGATCCTCGGAGTGCGCCTGCTGCTGGTGAACGTGTTGGGGCCTGTAGCGGCGGGGGAGAAGGTGACGGCGGAGAAGTTCAACCAACTGCTGGATCAAATCAGCGAGGCCAAGCACCAGCTCGCGGCCAAGTTGCAGCAGCAGGCGCGGGAGAAACCGCAGCGAGAAAAACCCAGCGGCGGGAAGCGGTGATCCCATTTTTTCGCTGAAGAGGATACGGAGCGCGGGAGCCGAGTCAAGGGTCTGCGCTGCGCTCCGATGAACGCGGCCAAGAACGCCGCGCCCTTGACCCGGCTCCCTCTCCGCTCCTGTGTTGCTTCCAGCTAGGAAAAAATGTGAGTGAAAAATGGGAGGAGGAGTGTGTGTCCGGCGTCAAGCATTCTTTCCGGTCAACGACAATTAGATTTCCCGATGTTGTTTGAGATACCAGCAGCAGTCGGGGCTGTGGGAAAAGTGGGAATCGCGCGGGTTGTGCGCGATTTCCAAGGGCGGTGGGAAGGGAGGAAAACCTGCTTTTGGTTTTCCTCGCTTTCCACGGCCCGGCTTTTTCCACAGCCCTTCGGCCGCCGCGTTTGTGTTGTTAAAGAAATCATCGAGGGTCACTTTGCTTCCGCGGACTCCAAGCCCGCATCCCGATTCTTCTTGGCTTGCTCCATGCGGTAACTCGGGATGTTGAGTTCCAAAATTACGCAGTGATGGACGAGGCGATCGATCGCGGCCGCGGTGGTCATCGCATCTTTGAAAATGCCTTCCCATTTCGAGAATGGCAGGTTGCTCGTCAGCAGCACGCTGCCGCGTTCATAACGCTCCGCCAACAGGGTGAACACGACCTCCATTTCCTCTCGACTTTGCTGCACGTATCCCATTTCGTCGATGATGAGACCGTCGTACTTCGCCAGCTTCTTGATTTCCTTGCTTAACCGCAGATCCCGCTTCGCAGCCAACAGATCTTGCACCAGCAGCGCACAAGTGGCGTACTTGATCCTTTTCCCGCGCATAGCGATCAGCTCTTGCGCCAGGGCACACAACAGATGGCTTTTCCCCGCGCCAGGATTCCCGAAGATCAGTAAATTCTCTTTACGGTCCAGGAATCCTCCCTCCAACAGCACCTTCATCTGTCGACTCACCTTCACCGGCAACCGCTTGCCGTCGAAGTTCGCCAGGGACTTCTCCAGCGGCAGTGCGGATTCCTTGAGTAGCTTTCCGATCCGTTTTCGCCGCCGCTCCTCACACTCTCGCTGCGCCAGTTCCAGCAGGTACCGCTCATAACTCAACGTTTCTTTTTCCGCGCGCCGCGCCGTTTCCTCAAAGCACCCCCGTATCGCCGGCAGATGCAGCTCTTTCAGATTTTCCACGAGCGCGGTTCTCACCTGGCCCGTCTCCCCATTCATTGCAGCCCCTCCCCACTTCCACAGAGTTCGTCAAACATTCGCAGATCCACGCTGGCCACTTCGACCTCGCGAATGCTCCCCTTCCGCTCCACTCTCAGCCGCTCGCGCACCGCCTCCGCCCGCACCCATCCTTCGCCTTTTTCCAACAAACCGCGCAGCGCTTCATCTACTTTCGCCTCGCTCTCCTTCGCCGCCAGCTCCAGGATCGCCAGATACTCCTTGCTCCCCCGCGGGCCCAACTTGTCCTTCAGTTCATCAAACGCCATGCGAAATCGGCTCGTCGGAAACAACTCGTCCCGGTAGCGATAGTTCTCCAACGCCCCCGGCTTTCTCACCAACCAGTCGATGATGTGGCGATAGTCCACCCGGTGTCGCCTCCGCCCACGCAACCGCGGCATCTCTTCCACCTTCTTCTGCCCGTACCAGATCTCCACCCGCTCCATGTACAACCGCACCTCGACCTGCTCGCCAATCAGCCGGCTGGGCACCGAGTACACATTTCGGTCCGTATAGATCAGACTCCCCGAGTCCACCTTCACTCGCTCCCGCTTGCACGACTCCAAGCGTCGTTCCGGCAACTCCTTCATCACGGCGATTTCTTCTGCCAAGCGCGCTTTTCGTCCGGCGTTCAAGCGCGCCAACAATCCCGCCACGAACTCCTGGTAGTCCGCGACACTGACAAAATCCTTGCTCCCGCGCAGCATCAACTCCTGCGCCAGAGCCCGTTTCAAACGATGATGTCGTTGTTCCACATCTCCGTTCTCATGCCCTTGCCCCGCCTGGATCTTCTCTCCCTCCACTCCGTAATAACGCAGCAGCCCAGCGTACCGTTCGGTGAACTCCGCCGGCGTGCTCATGTTGTTGACCGCTGTCGACAGTCGATCGGTTCGGTGCCGCTGCGGCACTTTCCCGAGTTCCCAAACTGCGTTTTGAAACCCCTCACACAAACTTTCAAAGCTCTCCGAAAAACACACCGTGGCCGACTCCCAGTTCGAGTACGTCAGCACCAGGTGATAGAGCAGGTGCGGAAAACTCTGTCCCTGGATCGTGATCCCCAGCTCACTCATGTGCGTGAAGTCACTGGCACTCAGCCTCCCGGGCTGATGGCGCTGCGCGAAGAACACTTCCTTCACCGGTCCTTCCGTCGCCCGCCATACTTTCACTCGTCGCTGCAGCGTCCGCAGTTGCCCCTCGGCAAATCGCCCGCTATAACGCCGCTGCAGATATTCAAAAATCGTCTTCCCTTCCAGCCCAGGGTTCACCTCCAGCAGGCTGCGCACCTCTTCCCACACCTCCTGGAACGGGTCCTCTCGTGTCCGCCACCGCTTCTCCGGCGTCAGTTCGCTCGGCACTCGCCCCAGCCGACGGTACTTCCGCGCCGTCTTCGCATCCATACCCGCTTTCGCCGCCGCAGTTTCCAGATTCGTTTCCACTTTCCCCAAGGCAAACAACCTCCTCACCTGCTTGTCTGTCACCAAATTGTGAGTGTCGCCAAGAACCAAAAATCAGAGCCTGGCTATTGTCGCTGATCGGGAATTCTAATTGTCGTTGCTCGGGAGGTATGATTGTCGCCCATCAAGTGTGTTCAGCGGTAGGCTTCGCGGCGGTGTTTCACAGCGGTGATGCGAAGGGTGTCGCCGTGGTCATGGAAGCGCACGCGATAGTCGCCGATCCGCAGCCGGAACTCGGGCGGTTTAATGTTCTGGAGACGCTTCACGTCGCCTTCGCCGGTTTCCAGATAGCGGGCCAGCGCGTGCAGGATGCGGAGAGCAGTGGGCTGATCGATAGCACGGAGTTGAGCCTTGGCCTGGTCGGTCCAGAGAACGTTCTTGCCCATGCTTACCGACCCGTCTTGTGAGGGTCGAGTGGAGTGCGGCCCATGCGCTCGAAATCTTCTAGCGAGAGTCCGAACTCGGCCAGCACTTTCTCGTGAGGAATGCCTTCGCCACGGTCGAGGGAAGCACGCGCGGCGGCGATCTCGCGAGCTTCTTCTTCAGAGACCGGCTCATCGTCAATGGGCGCATTGGCGAGACTGCGAGCCACCGGATCAGTCATCACTTCGAGCAGGTGAACGACGGCGGAAATCTGGCTGGGCGCCAGCCGCTCGATCAGATCGTGGGCCTGCTGTTTTTCGTTCATGGAATCGTGTGTTGCCACAAAATCCTTTCCAACTATGTTCGCTCAGGAAGTCGATGACGACCACCGGCGAGCTTCTTGCTGCAAGATCATGCTATCGAGGACCTGCTTTACAACTTTCTTGGCCTCAGGATCGAATCGAGAAACTGCTTCAAACTGCAACCGCAGTTCCTCATCAGGGCCGCGTTCGTTCTTCCCAAAAAGCAGATAGTCCGAACTGACGCGGAGGGCCTGCGCCAACCTTTTGATGACATCAAGCGTAGGTTGTGAAGCACCGCTCTCATAGCGCTTCAACTGAGTGAGCGCGCAGTGCACCGTTTCCGCGAGAGCCTGCTGGGTAAGATTCCGTTCCTTCCGCACCGTGACCAAGCGCTCAGGGAACCCTTCAGCGTGTCCATTGTTCGCGATCTTCTGCTGACGTTTCATGTCGTCAGCATAGGAATAGAGATTTAACCCGTTGACCATGATAGTCACTATATGTTACTACAAATATCACATAAGAGGTACTTGACAGGATTTTAGACAAACACCGGAAACGACCCCGGAAAGGAACATAGATGGCCCGACTTCCAGACGAGGTGGTGGAACGGATCAAGCGGGAAATCTCAGTCCAACGTCTGGCGGAGGCGCGCGGCATCCAGCTGCGGCGCAGCGGCAAGGAACTGATCGGGCTGTGCCCGTTTCACAAGGACACCAATCCGAGTTTGAACATCGACCCGGTGAAAAATGTTTGGCAGTGCAAAGGCGCGTGCGGCAAGAGCGGCTCGGTGATCGACTGGGTGATGCTGGCCGAGGGCATCAGCGTGCGCCATGCGCTGGAGTTGCTGTGCCGAGACTATCTTCCTTCCGCCGCCAACGCCACGGAACCGCCGCCGAGAAAATCCACGACGGTGAAACTGCCGCCGCTCATCGAGCATACGGCCAACGACAAGCGATTGCTGGAAGCCGTGGTGGAGCACTATCACGAGACGTTGAAGAACTCGCCCGAGGCGCAGCAGTATCTCGTAAAACGCGGCCTGCAATCAGCGGAGATGGTCGAGCAGTTCCGTTTGGGCTTCGCCAATCGCACACTGGGTTACCGAATGCCCGAGAAGAACCGCAGCGCTGGCGCAGAGCAGCGCGGACGTTTGCAGCAACTCGGTGTGCTGCGCGAGAACGGACGCGAACACTTGCGTGGTTCCATCGTGATTCCGATCTTCAACCTGGAAGGCGAAGTGGTGCAGATGTACGGGCGCAAGATCGCGCCGCGCCACCTGTTGCGCGAGGACACATCCGAGCACCTGTATCTGCCCGGTCCGCATCGCGGAGTGTGGAACGAGCCCGCGCTGATCGCCTCGAAAGAAATCATCCTGTGCGAAGCGCTGATCGATGCGCTGACGTTCTGGTGCGCCGGCTATCAGCATGTGACCACCAGCTACGGCGTGAATGGTTTTACCGACGAGATCAAAGCGGCGTTTCGGAAGCACGACACAAAAAGAATTTACATCGCCTACGACCGCGACGACGCGGGAGAACGCGCCGCACGGAAACACGCCGAAGAACTGATGGGGATGGGCATCGAGTGTTTCCGTGTGCAGTTTCCGCGCGGCCAGGACGCCAACGAGTTCGCGCTGAAACAGCAGCCTGCGTCGCACTGGCTGGGCATGTATCTGAAGCGTGCGGCGTGGCTGGGCAAAGGCCAACGGCCCGCCGTAGCGGTGATCGAACCGCCGCCAGCGCCGAAACCGCAGATCGAGGAGGAAACCATCAAACCCGCAGCCAAAGAAGAAATCCCGGAGCCAGTGACGACGCCGGCGGAAGAGAAAATGCCCGAGTCCGTTTCTCCCTTAGCTGCTAAAGCTGAAGAACCAACCACGGCAGCTAAAGAAAAAATCTCTGAATCGATCCCAACCACAGTGAGCGAGGAATCCGGTCCTTCTTTAGCCGCACCACTGCCAATAGCGCCGCTCCCGACTGGGACCGTGGTGCCCGTTCGCGATGTGCGCGTCGAAGTCTCAGGCGAGACGGTGTACGTCACGATGGGAGAGCGGCGCTATCGCATCGTGGACCTCGGGAAGAACACGGCTCCCGGCGTGTTGCACGTGAATGTGATGGTGACGAGCACCAGCACGCGCGGAGAGACACGCTTGCATGTGGACCGCTTCGATCTGTACGGCGCGCGTCCGCGCTCGCTCTTCGCCAAGCAAGCAGCGAAAGAACTCGGCCACAAGGAAGAGAGTATCGAGCGCGATCTGGCGCGTCTGATCCTGGAACTGGAGGACCTGCAACGCGAGTGGCTGGAAAAGACGCTGACGCCGCAGGAAGAAAAACTCGAGATGACGATGGAGGAAAAAACGGCCGCGCTCGAAATGTTGCGCGATCCGCGCCTGCTGGAACGAGTGTTGGAGGACTTCGAGAAGTGCGGCGTGGTTGGGGAGGAGACCAATAAAAAAATCGGGTATCTGGCCGCGGTGTCGCGGTTGCTCGAAAAACCGCTGGCCATCGTGGTGCAGTCGGCATCTTCGGCGGGCAAAAGCTCGCTGATGGAAGCCGTGCTCGACTTCATGCCGGAAGAACAACGCGAGAACTACACGGCGATGACCGGGCAGGCGCTGTTCTATATGGGGCAAAAGAATCTCAAGCACAAGATCCTCGCCATCTCGGAACAGCAGGGAGCCGATCGCGCCAGCTATCCGCTGAAGCTGTTGCAATCCGAAGGCGTGCTGAAAATCGCCAGCACAGGCAAGGACCCGGTGAGTGGCAAGCTGGTGACGCACGATTACGAAGTCGAAGGCCCGGTGATGCTGTTCCTGACCACCACGGCCCAGGACGTGGACGAAGAACTGATGAACCGCGCGATTGCGCTGACGGTGAACGAGGACCGGGAGCAGACGCGGGCGATCCATCAGCGGCAACGCGAAGCGCGCACCATCGAAGGCCATCTGTTGCGGCGCAAACGGGTGAAACTCATCAGCCTGCATCGCAACGCGCAGCGTCTCTTGCGTCCGATCACGGTGGTGAACAACCACGACGTGGGCGAGTTCCCCGATCACATGACGCGGACGCGGCGCGATCACAACAAACTGCTGACGCTGATCGAAGCCATTGCACTCTTGCACCAGCACCAGCGGGAGATCAAAACGTTTGCCGATGATGGCGAGACGCTGGAATACATCGAGGCCACCGAAGGTGACGTGAAACTGGCGCAGGCACTCGCCGACCAGGTAGGGCTCAAGCCATCGCTCGACGAACTGCGCCCACAAACCCGCAAGCTGCTCGCGCTGATCACCGAGATGGTAAAGGCCGAGTGTGAGCGCTCCGAGATCGCGGCAAGCCAGTATCGCTTCACGCGGCGCACGGTGCGCGAGTACACCAAGTGGGGCGACACGCAGTTGCGGCAACATCTGAAGCGCCTGGGAGAGATGGAATATCTCGTAGTGCGGCGCGGCGGCAACCAGGGCCAGTTGGTGGTCTATCAGCTACCAAGCTCAGAAGAGCAAGAGGATCATAGCCCTAACTTCGCGGGGTCCGAGGCGAACTTCGCGGGGGTAAATGACGACTTCGCGGGTGGGGTGCGGGCACTTCGCGGCCCCGGAAAAAATGGCGCATCTCGAACACTCGAAACGCTTTCGGCTTCGACTTCGCGGCTTCGCGGAAATGCATATAGGGTGTCCGCAGCCGCAGGCGTCCCGCAGAATGCAATCGTAACCGAAGGCAAACCGAACGGCCACGGTCTGGCGCGCCGCGCGGGAGTGAGGTGATGGCCCGCGTCAGCAAACGTCGTCGTCCGCACCTGGAGCCGCACTCGCCGCTAGGCCGCTTGATGGAAGAGCACCTGGAGTGGTTGCTGATCAACAACTACTCCGAGGACACAGCCGATCACGCGCGTTGGGCTATCGCCGACTTCATCCGCTGGGCCGAGTTGCGCGGCTTGCAGCATCCGATGGAAGTGACGCGCCCCATCCTCGAAAGCTACCAGCGATATCTCTACTACTACCGCAAAGGCGACGGGCAGCCGCTCACGTTCCGCACGCAACACTCGCGGCTGACGCCGGTACGCCGATGGTTTCGTTGGCTGGTGCGCAACAATCACATCCTGCACAACCCGGCTTCTGATCTCGACCTGCCGCGCATGGAGAAGCGCCTGCCGAAGACGATCCTCAGCGCCGATGAAGTGGAGCACGTCATGGTCGTGCCGGACATCAAAACGCCGGTTGGTTTGCGCGACCGCGCCATGCTCGAAACCTTCTACTCAAGCGGGGTGCGGCGCAGCGAACTGATCCGCCTCAAACTGTACGACCTGGACCGCGAACGGGCCACGCTGACGGTCCGTCAGGGCAAGGGCAAAAAAGATCGCATGATCCCGATCGGCGAGCGGGCGCTGGCCTGGGTGGAAAAATATCTGCGTGAAGCTCGACCGCAGTTAGCTCTAGAACCAGATGACGCCACGTTGTTCCTGACGCAGTACGGAGAACCGTTCCATCCCGACGCGCTGAGTTATCTGGCGCGTGACTATATCGCGCAAGCGAACCTGGGAAAATCCGGTTCCTGCCACACGTTTCGCCACACCATGGCAACGCTGATGTTGGAAGGGGGAGCCGATATCCGCTACATCCAGCAGATGCTCGGACACGCCGAACTCTCAACCACGGAAATCTATACGCACGTGGCGATCCGCAAGCTGCAACAAATCCACGCGGCCACACATCCCGGCGCAAAGCTGAAGCACAAAAACTCAGCCGTCACGAACGACGGCCACAACGAGGAAGAGAAAGCCGCATTGCTGGCCGCGCTCGAAGCGGAAACTGAAGACGAGTAGCACGGGCCTGTAGTACCTCTCCGCGAGTCCCCAAAGTCACTTCTTTGCGCGTGCCGCGCTGACTACAATCAACAGTGATGCTGCCCGCAGCTGAAAAACCAATCCCTGCTCTCACGAGTAGTGAGGAGATTTTTTCCTTAGCTGCCGATGTTGCTCTCGCTGCGCTCGACACGCATCAGGGCGCACACGAGGCTCAGGGCGAAAAACCGCGTCAGGGGATTTTTTCTAAAAATCGTGCACTTCGCGTCGGCAAAATCTGGGTTAAGTACTCGGGAACGCATCAGGATAGAAAGTGCTGGTGGTCGAAAACCGTGTCAGGGTCAGCATTAGACGCAAACGGCAATACCCTCTCTGACCCCAGCGGCCGCAGCTTCACTTGGGACTTCGAGAACCGGCTGGTGCAAGCCGTGGTTCCAGGTACCAACGGCGGGACGACGACGTTCAAGTACGATCCTTTCGGCAGAAGAATCC
>CAVSPZ010000006.1:0-744175 GCA_963730015.1 uncultured Acidobacteriota bacterium
GCGGCGCCTCATTCGGCCTCGGTTGCGCCGCATGGGGCGTTCTCTCCAACGAATGCTCCCCCGCGAGCAGTTGCTGTATTTACTTCTCGAAGCTAAGGGAGTCGGACTGTTGCCGATGGCCACCCGCCGCTCCATTGCCAAACAAATCGAGAAATCGCCTGAGGTCGATGCCGTTTGCCTTACGGAAGGGTCGGTGCTCGTAATTCAAGTGAAGTCGGCACGGCAAGCACTCGAGCAGGACCTAAAGAAGCTGCAGCGTGCGGAGGAGATGATTGTTTCCGACCGTGACATTATGCGGGGTTCGCCTGTCTATCGTGGGACGCGCATTCCAGTCCAAGCCGTAGCGGATATGTTGAGCCAGGGAGCAACTCCAGAGGAGATTGTGGAAGGCTACCCATCTCTCGACAAGGAGAAGGTCGCACTGGCCCCGTTTTATGTTCAGGCGTTTCCTCGTCGCGGCCGCCCGGTGGCCCGGCCCTGGGCAAAACGAAGCCGGTTCTGACAACTCGTCATCGTTCACTTGCGGGGCGACATTGAAATTCTTGATCGATGAATGTCTGCACACATCCCTGGTGCAAGTGGCGCACGCCGCAGGTTATGTCGCTGATCATGTCAACTACCTAAATCTTGGAGGTCTAAAAGACTAAAAGACTGGCAGCTGTTGCCAGTCATCCGCGAGAGGGAGTTTACGTTTGTAACCAACAATGGTCCTGATTTCCTCGCCCTCTTCGGTAAAGAGCCATTGCATCCGGGGATCATTATCATTGTCGCCAGCCTCTTGGTTGCAGAACTCGGCGTAGACCCTCGAATCCTGCCGATTCCTGCCGACCGGTTACCGTAAATGATACGGCAAGGTCTTTATTGGGGAATCCGGTCGAAGGTGAACGCGATTCCGGTCTGAAGCCGAACACCATTCCGTTGTGATTCCGAACAGCATTCCGGTCTGAAGGTGAACGCCGATTCCGGTGGGAAGGCGAACAGTTTTTGTCGTCTACCGGAATGGCGTTCGGCTTGGAGCGGAATGTTTTCCACAGGCGAAGCGCAGGAAGGGGCAAAGCGACGCTGGACAATCACCCGGCATTGAAACTCCATAAATAAAGGAGATCAGGGTGCCGGCCAGGAGAAAGTCCATGCGGAAGACCAAGGAAGTTCTGCGGTTACGGTTTGAGTTGGGGTTGGGACAGCGCCAGATCGCGCGCAGTTGTGGGATGGGGCTGGCTACGGTCCACGACTATTTGGAACGAGCAGTCGCCGCCGGAATCGGTTGGCCGTTGCCCGAAGGCCTGAGGGAAGAGGAACTGGAAAGCAAGCTGTTTGGGAACCAACCCGTGGCGGTGCAAGCGGTGCGGCAGCGGCCGCAACCGGACTGGAAAGCGATTCATGAGCAACTGCTGCAACATCGTCATCTGACTCTGCAGTTGCTGTGGGAAGAATATCGGCAAGCGAACCCTGAGGGCTATCGCTACAGTTGGTTTTGCGAGCGCTATCAGCATTGGCGGCGGCACCTGGATGTGGTGCTGCGGCAGGAACACAAGGCCGGGGAGAAGATGTTTGTGGACTGGGCGGGAGCCACGATTCCCGTCTACGAGGCCACGACCGGCGAGGCGTGGCCGGCTTCGTTGTTTGTCTCCGTGTTGGGGGCCAGTTCTTACACCTACGCGGAAGCGACTGGCGATCAGCAGATGGAAGCCTGGATTCAAGCCCACATCCATGCGCTGGAATTTTTCGGTGGGGTGCCGACGCTGGCGGTACCCGATAACACGAAAACGGCAGTGACTCGCGCCTGCCGCTATGATCCCGATCTCAATCCCACGTATCAAGAGTTCGCGGTGCACTATGGGATGGGAGTCGTGCCCGCGCGTCCGTACAAGCCGCGGGACAAGGCCAAGGCCGAGAGCGCGGTGCAAGTATGTGAACGCTGGATCATAGCGGCGCTGCGGAACCGCAAGTTCTTCAGCTTGCCGGAACTCAACCAGGCGATCCGGGAGTTGCTGGCGCGACTGAATGAGCGTCCGTTCCGCAAGCGGGACGGATCGCGGGCCAGTCTGTTTCACAGCCTGGAGAAACCGGCTCTGGCGCCCTTGCCCGCCGAGCGCTTCGACATGAGCCAGTGGTCGCGGGCCACGATCAACATCGACTACCACATCGCGTTCGACGGGAACTTCTACAGCGTGCCCTACACGCTGGTGCAGCAAGTCGTGGAAGTCCGCTCCACCCCCACCACGGTGGAGATCTTTTACCAGGGCAACCGGATCGCCTCGCACATGCGCAGTCGCGGGCGGGGTCAAACCATCACGAATGGCGAGCACCGTCCCAGAAGCCATCAAGCTCATCTGGAGTGGCCGCCCTCGCGCATGGTGAACTGGGCGCGCAGTATCGGCCCGCACACGGCGCAGTTGTTCGAGCGCATCCTCAACGACAAGCCCCACCCGGAGATGGGCTACCGTTCTTGTCTAGGCATTATTCGCTTGGCCCAGCAGTACTCGGCGCAACGCATGGAAGCCGCTGCCGAACGGGCCATCCTCGCCCAGGCCTGTCGCTACCAGAGCGTGAAGTCGATCCTGAAGAACTCGCTCGACGCCCTTCCTTTGTCTCCACCACAACCCGGCTCTCCACCTCTGACGCATGACAACCTCCGCGGCGCCCGCTACTTCGACCAAGGAGGGCCCCGCTCATGCTGAACCAACCGATGATGGAAAAACTGCTGGCCCTGCGGTTGCACGGCATGGTCGAGGCCTTGAAAGCACAGGAACAAGATCGGACCGTGAACGAGTTGAGTTTCCTGGAACGACTCGCTCTGCTCGTGGATCAGCAATGGACTTGGCGCGAGAACCAGGCGTTGGCACGAAGACTCAAAGCGGCCAAACTGCGGGGAGCGGCCTGCGTGGAGGACATCGATTATCGGGCGGTGCGCGGCCTGGAGAAGACCGTCGTGCGCGCACTGGCAAAAGACTCCGCCTGGGTTCGCCATCACGAGAACATCTTCGTGATCGGACCCTGTGGCGTGGGCAAAAGCTTCCTCGCATCGGCGTTGGCGCAGAAAGCCTGTCGCGACGGCTACTCGGCACTCTATCTCCGCGCCGCTGCCCTGTCTCGGGAACTGGCCCTGGCCCGAGCCGATGGCAGTTTGCGCCACTTCCTGGCACGTCTCAGTCGCATCGACGTTCTGGTCATCGATGACTGGGCCATGGCCCCACTGAGTGAAGCGGAGCGACGCGAAGTCTGGGAGATCTGCGAGGATCGCTACCAGACTCGCTCCACCATCCTCACTTCCCAGCTGCCGGTTTCGCGCTGGCACGAGCAGATCGGCGATCCCACCATCGCCGACGGCATCCTCGACCGCCTGGTGCACAATGCCCATCGTATCGAGATGCGCGGAGAATCGATGCGCAAAAAGAACAATCTGCCGGACGAGAAGAAGGAATGAGTTGTTCTTCTACATAGAGAAGCAGGGGATAAAGGGGCTGGCCGCCCCTTTCCCCTGCACCCCAAATCCCCGCCCAAGCTCCTCCGCTTCGCTCCGGACCCGCTCCGGACACTTTCAGTTGACGAAGCCGAACACTTCTTGCACAATCATCACGCCAGCGTCGCTTCGCTCCGACTGCTGTTCACCTTCGCTCCGGAATGCCGTTCGGCTTCCCTCCGGAATCAGCGTTCACCTTCACCGGAATACCCACTTTATCGCGAACGTGCGTGTCCCTTGGCTAGTGCCTTTGGTCTGTGGGGGGCAGATGCCTTGGGTATGAAAACATCAGCGGGAAGTTTGAAGCGAGCACTCAATTTCCGCACTTGTTCCAAGGTGAGATTGCGCTGTCCTGTCATGAACATCGAAACCGCACTCTCCGAACCAAATTGAGGAATGAGGTCACGCTGTGTGAGATTCTGTTGTTCAAGAATAAATCGCACAACCGCAACCGGATCAGCCTTGGGGACGGAGTAATGCTCTTGCTCGTAACGTTCCACGAGCAAGGTTAGGAGTTCGATCGCTTCAACTTCAGAACCAGAAGGGCTCTCCAGCGCAGTGAGCCGGAAAAGAGCATCGGTATACATTTCAAGTTCTGCATCGTTGTGTATGACGCGGGGAGCGCCATGCGCAATCATTTCTGCCGGATTTGCGAGAACTGTGCTCATTGTTTTCCGTACCTCCTGTCCCAATTGCTGCGATTGTCGTATTCCTTGTGCGTCAAGAAAGACCGGATGTAGACATGCCCTTGGGTTTGCCTTTCACCCGTTGTCGTAGCATAGTGGATGACGGTTATAAGCCTGTACCGATTGTGCCTAATGTTGAAGATGACGTAGCCATCGACAAAATCGGCATCCTTGAACATGCCGTGAACGTCATCAAAATTCTGCCAGCGAACCGCCTCGACAATTGTGGTCCAAGCCATGATTTCGTTCGCCGCATCTGGATAGCTTTCCATCGCCTCCCTCAGATGCTTACGCGTAACGATATGCACTTACCAAGCATACTTCACAATATGTGAAGTTGTCAAATCGAATCGACCTGTCTTTGTCGGAATTTAGAATCAATAACTTATGGACTTCCTTTTGGGCCCAACTTGCGCATGCCTAGCGACATGGTGGCGTTGCATTGTCAGATCGTAGAAAAACTGCCTCACCCCTCGTCACTCCCCCTGGCGACCATGTCCCGCCTCAGCTGGAAATGGAGAAAGCGTTCGTCCGTTAAGATAGCGGAGCGAACGTATGAGCAAAGAGCGCAAGCACTACACAGCTGAGGAGAAGGTGGCCATTCTACGGCGCCATCTTTTAGACAAGGTCCCGGTTTCCGAGCTGTGTGAGGAACTGGGACTGCAACCCACCGTGTTTTACCGCTGGCAAAAAGAGTTGTTCGAGAACGGAGCGGCTGCTTTCCAAACGACGGAGCATCCTCGCCGCCAGGCCGAAGAGAAACAGAAGCGGATTGAGTTCTTGGAGAAGAAGGTGCAGACCAAGGACGAGGTCCTGGCCGAGCTGATGGCGGAGCACATCGCGTTAAAAAAAAGCCTTGGGGAACTCTGACCGCGACCTGGGTGCCACACGATGTGCGGGATCAGGTGGTAGATTTCGTCCGGCGCTGGTCGGAGAAGAGTGAGATCAGCGTCGGCCGATTCATTGCGTGGCTGGGCGTTACCGTGAGCAAGTTCTACGACTGGCGGCAGCGCTATGGACGCGTGAATGAGCACAACGGTTGGGTGCCCCGAGACTTCTGGTTGGAGCGGTGGGAGAAGGAAGCGATCGTGAGTTTCCATCTGAAGAATCCGTTGGAAGGCTATCGGCGACTAACGTTCATGATGTTAGATCACGATGTGGTGGCCGTGAGTCCGGCGAGCGTATGGCGCGTGCTGCGACAAGCGGGACTGCTGTCGCGCTGGAAAGCGAAGCCGTCGCGCAAGGGCACCGGCTTCGAACAGCCGCTCGAGCCGCACCAGCACTGGCATGTCGATGTTTCCTATATCAACCTGTCGGGCACGTTCTATTGCCTATGCAGCGTGCTGGATGGATGCAGCCGTTTTCTGGTGCATTGGGATTTGCGAGAGTCGATGAAGGAAGCTGATATCGAGAGGATTCTGGAACGAGCCAAGGAGAAGTACCCGGACGCCAAGCCGCGGATCATCTCCGACAACGGACCGCAGTTTATCGCGCGGGACTTCAAGGAGTTCATTCGCATCTCGGGGATGACGCACGTGCGCACCTCACCGTTTTACCCGCAATCGAACGGAAAAATCGAACGCTGGCATAAGTCGCTCAAACGGGAGTGCATTCGGCCTCTGACGCCGTTGACCCTGGACGATGCGCGCCGTTTGATTCAAATGTACGTGGATCACTACAACACGGTGCGACTGCACAGCGCGATCGGCTATGTGACGCCGCAGGACAGGCTCACCGGACGACAGGCCGAGATCCACGCGGCTCGCGATCGCAAGTTAGAAGACGCTCGTAGGCAGCGACAACTTCGCCGGCAGCAGACGGCATCTTTAAGATTTGCACACTCTTCTACCGCAGCTACAATGACCTCGCCGGGTGAAACGGAAGCGGGCTCTGCCGGGAGGCAACCATGCTAAGGGATAACCTGGTGGGGCTCATCGAGCCGATGTTTAGCAGCGCGGGAGCCAATCCTCTCGCGCTGTGCATTGCGCAGAACGAGTCATCGGACGATAGACCCCCATGCCTTGAAAATCCCCGCCCCGAAGGGGCGGAATCTACACTAACGGAGAACGCCGCTTCTCCATTTCACGCTGAACCAAAACAACCAGGAATGCGGCACACTGTTAGCACAGTTTCGTGGGGTGAACCCCTCGGTTGAGACAAACTATGTTGGCACACCTGCTGTAGTTTCGTTTTCTGAACCCTTCCATTGAGACAATCTATCGTTGGCACATTTGGCATTCATCGATTGGTCTCACTGATTTTCTTCAGCAGGGATGGGGTCTGGGGAAGGGGACGGCGCTTGAGTCCCCTTCCCCAGCAGCTCTGTAGAAGATTGAGCTGAGCGGGCGAAGAAAGTGAGCGTCGCCCCCTTCGAATCTGCCATCCCACTTTGGCACTCGGCTTGTCGTTCAAATTCCTCCGGCGAGCGATACCCCAATGCTGAATGTAACCGTTGTTGGTTGTAGTACTGCTCGATGAAGATTCCGATGTTCCCCCGCAAGTGCTCCAGATCTTCGTACGAACTCGCGTAAATCTCTTCCCGCTTTAGAGTCTTGAGGAAGCTCTCGCAGCTGGCATTGTCATACGGGTTTGCCGGGCAACTCATGCTCGGGATCACCTGGTGCTTGGCCAAGATTCTCACATAGTCGCCGGAAGCATACTGTACTCCGCGGTCGGAGTGATGCACCAGACCCGGAGGCGGCTTTCGCTCTGCGATCGCTTTCTCCAACGCCGCGATCGGTAACCGCGCTACCAGCGTTCCGGCCAATTCCCAGCCCACCACTTTGCGAGAGTAGGCATCGAGAATCACGGCGAGGTAGACAAACTCACGATGCAGTCGGATGTAGGTGATGTCGGCCACCCAAAGCTGATTGACACCGGTCAACTTCATTCGGCTAGCCAGATTCAGGTAAACCTCCAACTGGTGTTGAGAATCCGTGGTGACCACGAAGGCACGCGGCTGCACCGCAAGTAAGTTATCCTCCCGCATGATGCGAGCGACACGCTTGTGGTTTACCAGCATCCCGCACCGTCGCAGTTCGGCCGCAATTCTTCGATAGCCATAGCGCCGCCGGTGCTCCACGGCGATCTGCTGAATCGCCGCTCGCACCTCCATATCCTCTTCCACCGGCAATCGCTCCTGGAGGCAACGATAGAAACTAGCCCGACTGACTCCTGCCAGTCGACACATCCGCTCGATACTTAGGCCGCCTTGCATGGGCATCACTTCTCGGATCTGTTCATAGATGCCGTCTCGCCAGAGTTGCTTCTGCTCTGGCGTCGAGCCTCGATTTTTTGCAAGGCACCTTTGAAAAAATCCGCCTCCAGCGTCTTGTCTGCCACCACCCGCTTCAATTGCGTAACTTGTTGCCGCAGTTCACGCTCGCGCGAGTTTGCCGGTGGTCCTTCGCCGTCTTCGATGGGCTCCAACTGATCTCGCCATTTGTAGAGCAGTCGGCGGTGCACCCCCAGTTCCTGGGAGAGCGCGACGATATTATCGCTGCGCTTCAACCGCTCGACCGCCATCTTCCGAAACGCCTTGGGATATCGACCTATCACTCGTTTCTTTGCCACTCGCAGTTTCCTTTCTCTGCAAAGTGTGCCCATTGCGAGTGTCTCATTTGATGGGTTCAGTCCACCTGTTCATGATCCGCCGGTCGGCCCATCTCCCGCAGCTTTGACCGGTTTGCACCACGGATGGGCAGTACCGAGCAATAAAATGCAGTGAAATGGGAGTGCCAATCGAGTTGCAGAATCTCGGCGATGCTCAACTGTGCAGGGACATAACTGCACGCATCGAACACGCATTTGCCTACCGACGAGGCGACTGGCGAGTGTTCATTGCCGGATCGCGACCGAGCGAGAATTGGAAGATGCCGGTTGAAGGCCGAACGGGTGTGAACGATCAATACGCTCGTCTGTTCTACCGAAAAGCATAAGCTGAGGCAATTTCGAAAGCCTCATTCCGTCCTCCTATCCCCGGATCAAGCAGTTGGTTAATATGTCTTTGTTGCGGGTCTTTAAGCGATGGATCTGAAGGACCATTTTGAGCATCTGTGCACCGTGCATTTCTCGCTCATTGCGACCTGTCTTGTGCTCTTAGTGGTTAGCACCACGTCGCAGAATCGGGCACTGAGACTAGCCGAAGATCAGTTGCACTCTCTCCAACTCATCGTTGGACATTGGTTCGCAGCTCGATTTCGATGCGGCGATTGACCGTCAGGTCGAAGCCAGCAGTATGCAGGTTGCTCACTCGAGAACTCTCAAGTTCTCTGACGCTGCCGTGGTGCCGAAACCGGGGTCCTACGTGGTCGACTTCACCATGCCGGCGTGGTCGCCGGTAACCACCGAGCAATGCACGCCGTGGTTGTACGATCCGATGCTGAGGCGCCAACCACGCACTTTGGCGGACATCCATGAACTCTGGGATTGTCTGCACACGGCCAATTCAGTAGCGATACCGTTCGCATTTTCCGGGGACGCGGCTGTCCTGCGCGGCAAGAAGGTTCCCCTTGACGATGCCGCGTCTGCCTCTCCAGACGGGCATCTCAAACTCGTCTTCGGGAAAACCAGTGAAGACCAGCGGGCCACCATTCGCCAGGCGTTTGGACTGTCGGTCGATTACGCATTTGTGGCCACGCTCTATGGAACTAAGGGCACGTCGGAAAACCTCATTGTGCCCGTCGAAAAGGAAAGGGTCATCCAACTGAGTCTTGTTGAACCGTTGCGCGGTCTCGACCCCGCATTTGCCGTGGATTTCGGACTCTACAAGAAAGCCTTTCCCGAGCTTGACGAAATCACGGCTGATTACGAAGATTTGACGTTCGACAAGCTCAGTGCAATTTTGGCCGCTCAGCGGAAACACTCAGATCAGACTTTCGAAGCCTTTTCGGTTAAGTTCCCCTCTGAAGCAGTCGCGAGATGGGGGCTGATACTGCTTCTCGGCGTTCAACTGTATTTCCTGATACACATGGCATCGACCCGGATCCAGCCTGATACGGACATCGGCGTCGCCTGGATTCCACTTTATCCTACGAAATTGGCGCAAACGGTGTTTTTGTTGACGGTAGCCGTGCTGCCCCCACTCACAACCGGCATCATCGGCCACGTAGGTAGCATCACCGGCCGCAGGAGCGTCGACGCCGCAGCGGTGATCGCGTCCACCCTGCTGTCGCTGTTTTTGGCGTTTGAGACCTTGAAAGTGTTTGCACATGGTTTTCCCGGGCCCATCGCCCAGAGGCTGTCAACGATGCAACTCATGGGTCGAAGGATCTTCTGATCGAACCAAGTACGGTGGTCGGCTCAATTGGCTCAGCACCACCACAAGCTCATGGGGAATTTCTTATGATCTCTCAGGCCAACATCCCTAGGAATACTCCCATGGGCGCAAACCTGGTCAGCACTGGCGGCGTGACTCTTCGCGCCTGGGCGCCACTGGCATCTGCCGTCTACATCAATGGGACCTTCGGTGGCACTCCCTTGACGGGACAAACGGCTAACCTTCTGCTCGCCAAAGATGCCAATGGCTACTGGACAGGTCTTGTCGCGACAGCGAATGAGGGCGATCCTTACCAGTTTTGGGTTGTAGGGCCGGGAGGCAGCGGCCCCAAACGCGATCCTTATGCCCGAGAGTTGTCGCCGGCTTCGGCTTTCCCCAACTGCAACAGCCTGATCCGTCCTGCCACGGCCTATCCCTGGCACGATTCCGCCTTCGTCACCCCCGACTTCAGCAACATGATCATCTATCAGCGCTGCACATCGGAACCTACGCCCCCAGTGCGCCGGGCGTCGCGTCGACTTTTCTCGATGTCATCGGAAAGATTCCACATCTTGTCGCGCTGGGGGTCAATGTCCTTCAGCCGTTGCCCATCGATGAAATGGAGACCGACCCATCGATGGGGTATAACGGCGCAGATCTGTTTTCGCCGGACTTTCCGTACGTGGTCACCGACCCTGCCGCTCTCAATCGGTACCTCACCACCATCAATGGCTTGCTCACGGCGAAGGGCTTTGCGCCCGTTGGCTTGCCGGACATTACTCCGGGTCCGGCTCAACTGAAGGTTCTGGTAGACCTGTGCCACGTTTACGGCATCGCGGTCGCGTTTGACGTGGTCTACAACCACGCCGGCGGATTCACGGTGAACGGGCAACTGGACGATAACTGCATTTACTACTGGGACCGCGCCAGAAACGTCGGCAACAACAACGACAGCCTGTATTTCACCGATCAGGACCGGGGAACCGGCGGCCTTTCGTTCGCTCTCTGGAAAAACGATGTCTGCCAGTTCCTCATCAATAACGCCCTGTACTACATTGGCGAATTTCACGTCGACGGATTCCGCTATGACGAAATCAGTGGCTTGCTTTCGATGAACTGCGATTCCGGCTGGACGTTTTGCTCGAACCTCACGAATACGCTTCGTTATGTGAAACCCCGCTTGTTGCAGAACGCGGAGTTTTGGCCGGGCGAAGTCGGCAACTACCCAAAGTCCTGGCAATCCATCGTGACGCCGACCGATGCCGGCGGCGCTGGCTTCGATGTTGTGCAACATGATGGATTGCGCAGCGCGGTTCGCGGGGCGGTCGCGGCGGCTTCCTATGGTCAGAACGCCGCCATCAACTTCGATGCCATCGCCTCGAACCTCTACCCGCAGGGATTCGCTCATGGCTGGCAAGCGGTCCCTTGCGTTGAGAATCACGACATCGTGAAAGTGGGCACTGACCTGCGCCTCCCCGCCCTTGCGGACGGCTCGAACAACCACGAAACATGGTACGCGCGCAGCCGCTCGCGATTCGCAACTGGCTTATTGCTCACGGCTCCGGGAATCCCCCAGATCTTCATGGGGCAGGAGTTTCTGGAGGACAAGCAATGGAGCTGGGATCCTAGCTCACCAAACCTTATCTGGTGGGCTGGCTTGAATCCAGGAACCGGTACAGCGAGGGCAAATCATCTGCGCTTTACGCAGGACTTGATCCGGCTGCGCTGGAACTATCCTGTGCTGCGTGGAGACAACGTGAATCCGTTTCACGTTCACAACCAGAATCGCGTAGTAGCATTTCATCGCTGGCTGGAAGGCACCGGGCAGGACGTGATTGTGGTCGCCACTCTCGCCGAAGATACGTGGTACAACTACGGCATCGGGTTCCCGTTTGGCGGTCCGTGGCGTGAAGTGTTCAACAGCGACGTCTATGACAATTGGGTGAACCCGGTCGTAGCCGGCAATGGCGGAGGTATCAATGCATCCGGTCCGCCATTGCATGGCTTCCCGGCCTCGGCGAACATCGTTATCCCCGCCAACGGCTTCGTGGTGTTCGCACGAACTTAACCGAGGGGGGATGCGGAATTCTGGTTCGCCGTGGTTGCGCGGTCCCGGGTAACTTCCACTTGGCCGATTTCCGAAGACCAGAGTATGCAGAGGCAGAAGAAGCAAAGCGCCGCCACTGCATTTTGTTCCGTCGGCCAGCAAATGGGTTAAATTAGCTGCTCGGGTCAGAGACGCCACGACCTTGGCTTATTGGTGAGCTGTGTATGGCTGCCCCTCCAGACAAAGTGCAACACCTTGTCGTGCTAATGATGAGTGGCCGTTCCTTCGATCATCTGTTAGGCGCTCTGAAGGCCGGCAACCCGCGAATCGATGGCCTCGACGGCACCGAGGGGAACCCGGACTCGACCGGAGCAATAGTCAAGGTAGAACCTCGCGCAGTCTTTCAGGGTATCGAAATGATGCCCGGTATTCGCTTTGCCGATGTGGATGAACAAGTATTTGGGACTGTGGCAGTGCCGCAGCGTTCGGCAACAATGCAAGGCTTCGTGACGAACTACTTCCAACAAGTGCACGACATCAACAAGTCCCATCGTGTGATGCACTATTTCGCTCCTGACAAATTACCCGTTCTGAGTACACTCGCCCGGGAATTCGCAGTTTTCAATCGCTGGTTTTCCTCTGTTCCCGGTCCGCCGACTTGCAACCACTGTCGCCACCCTTCCATCCGCACTCTTTGTGAGGGCTGTGCGCCCGGTGCAAGTTGGGTGTTCTCGTTTCAGCCGGTGCTGCCACCTGTTAGTCGACCTCTCTTTCATCTTTGTGGATGAAAGTTGGGCCAGGCCATTAACGCAGTCACCGGAACTCGGCGTTTTGGGCTCTGTTTTTTCCTTCCTAAGGATGTTTTGACTTTACGCTGCTGCCGGCATCGCCCTCCGGTTGCTGTTGTGCAACGGTTCGTACGCTTCTGCGCTCACCCACAGGTGATGCAGCAGTACCGCTAGTTTTCTTGCGGTAGCGATGATGGCCCGCTTCTTCCCGTTTCTTCCGCCGCGTTCGGCCAGTTTCAGTCCCCAGCGGCGCAGATCGCAGTCGACCCCGAATGGACCCAGAATATGCTGCGCCCCTTGCACCAGCAGCGTTCGTAGATAAGGATCGCCTTCCTTGCTGATATGCATCTGCGGCTCGCTCTGGCCAGAGTTTCGTCGTCCTGGCTGCAGTCCCAAATAGCAGCCCACATCGCGACTCTTGCTAAAGCGCTGTGGATCTTCCAGCGTCAGCAAGAAGGTCAGCGCGATCAGCGTGCCCACACCTTTAATCTGCTTCAGCAGGGCCACCTGCGGATAGCTTTCCTGCGCCAACTTCTCAATCCGCTCGTTGTACTCGCGGATGCGCTCACTGAGTGATTCGAGTGCCGCCAGCAATGGCTGCAGCGCCGCTTGTAGCTCCGGACTCAGTCCTTCCGCTTTTTCCGGATTCATATTGCGCACGTTGCATCCACGCAATCGCTCGCCGTAGCTCTTGGCCAGTCCGCGGGCGGTGTTGACCAGCGCGGTGCGCGCTCGCACCAGTCCCGCTCGGGCTCGGATCACCGTCAGATCGGCCTGCGCCTTCGCGCTGCGATGCTTCACCGGACACAGCAACTGCGGATCGATTCGCCCCAGCCGCGCCAGAGTCTGCGCATCCAGCCGATCGTCCTTCTTTCGGCTCTCCCCGATCAGACGTACATTGCGCGCATGGGCCACGATCACTTCGTGCCCCAACTCCGTCAGGATTCGGCTTACCCAGGGCGAGTGCATTCCCGTTTCCAACGCGATCCGGCTGCGCGGCATTCCCCCGAACACTTCCCGCATCGCTTTCGGAGTCGTGCCCAGTTTCTGTTCCAGGACAATCTCTCCCCTTTCATCCAACACGCAATACCAGCTTGAGCGATCCCCTAAGTCCAGACCGATGGTCAGTTTCGGTTGAGAAAAATTCCTGATCTGCTGCGTCGCTACGGTGCTAATCTTCTTCATTGCCGGTCTCCTTTATCTCTTGTGCCTTGAGCACGTCGATAACTTGGGAGCGTACAGCATCCCGTCGGAGACCGGCCTTCTCCCTCGAAAACACTTGGCTCAGGCGATGCGCGGCTGGAGAGTGACTGAGTGTCCGAGACTCTCCAAACGCTTGACCAAGTATCGCTTCAAACCCTCTGCGTGGAGTCGGTCGAAGTAATTGCCGCCCAGATCGGTGTAGGTGCAGTGCTTCCGTTGTAGGTGATATCCGATTACCAGGATGCTATGGGCAACGGCGATGATGGCGCACTTCCTGCCTCGACGGGCGGCCAGCTTCTTAAACTGAGCGGAAAGATAAGTGTTCTTCGTGCGAGCCGCAGCCCAGGCGGATTGACATGCCATTCGACGTAACCATGGACTACCTTTGCGAATCTTGCTGCTGATCCGCTTGCCTGCACTCTCGTTGTTTCCCGGACACACGCCTGCCCAGCTAGCAAGATGCGCTGCAGTTGGGAACTGACTAACATCTGCTCCCATCTCGGCGATAAAACTCCAAGCCGCCACCCGATCCACCCCGGGAACCGTCACCCAGCGATTCAATGCCTCCGCCAAATCTGGGTGCTGTTGCCCGATTTGCTCGAGTCGAGCGTCCAACAACTCGATTTCAGTTTCGATAAAGTACAGTTGGCGAAGCAAGCTCTGCAGCAGGAAGCGATGATGATCACGTACTTGGCCTTCTAGAGCTGCCTGTAATTGCGGGATCTTGGCGCGTAGGTGCCCAAGGGCGAGATCCGCGAGTCGTTCGCAACTCTCTTCACCGCCGATGATTGCCGCCAGAATCGCTCGCCCACTCTTGCCGAGGGCGTTGCTGGCAACGCTTGCCAGCTTGAGATTGGCATCCTCGAGCACTTTCTGAATGCGGCTGGCAATACGAGAATGCTCCTGCGAGAGGCTGGTTCGTGCCCTGGTGAGATCACGCAGATCGCGAATCACCAACGGGGGTATGAAGCTGCCCCGCAGCAGTCCGTGTTGCAGAAGTTCCGCGATCCACTGACAGTCCTTCGTGTCCGTCTTGCGTCCTGGAACTGCCTTGATATGCTGGGCGTTCGCCAGAACGATCTGAAAATGAGTTTCGAGAACGTTCCATACAGGCTTCCAATAAACGCCCGTGGATTCCATCGCCACGTGCTCAACGCCAAACTCCTGCAACCACACGACCAACTCTCGAAGCTCGCGTGTCGTGCATCCGAAACGGCGAATGTGCTTCAACGGCTTGCCGGATTGCGCTATCAGAACACAAGCAGTGGTGGAGGACTTGTGCACATCCAGCCCGCAGCACCGCGAATACAAAACTTCCATGGCTGTCTCCTTCCGCCGTGAGACGTAAGGATGCACAAATCGCGAAAATCTCCCTCGCGTGCTCTTCTCCGAAGAGAAGGCAACAGTCTGTTGTTCTCAACGGCATCCAGGGTCAAACTCATCCGCGGGCTCTCAGGCTCCACTAAGGCGAACGACCGCATACGTCCACGGCTCCGATAGCTTACTCCCGTTTTCATAGGCCGTTGTGCCCCAAAAAAGGCATGTAGAACTCATCCCATCTGGTTTCGTCAGTCGGCATCAGGGTCTGCGCGTCAACTTCAAGTCGGAATGTTGGGGGGCACTTTCAGGCGTCTCGCCTTTCGGCCTCCAATCTTCGTAAACACTCGTCACAGAGACCACTATCAGTTTTGGATTCGCCAATATGTCTTCCCATTGAATCGTATTCCACATCGCAGAGACGAGTGTTCTCCTCCTCAAAGCGTTCGCCACACTCGATGCACTTCTTGGTCATGACAATCTTCTCTTTCTCAGCGTCCTTCGCTTTGTTTAAGGCCTAAAGCCTTTAGGTCTGCTTGAACCTCCGCATCAACTTGGGCCATCAACCGCTGGGTAATTTCGTGTGTTTTGTCCAGTCCCACCATGCTGACAAATTGGTTCAAAAATATAGGGCCGCATTTCGTCGTTTCCCAGAGCAGCACCATGCTGACTGCTGAAGCGGAATTATTCGCATCTTCGGCTGCAGGAGAAGTGCTAACAATGTAAAGGACTAGCAGCGTCTTTTCCCTAGTATCCGCGAGCGAGTAGAGTGCTGAGTGCGCAATCTCCTCGCGAAGCTGGTACACGAATGATCTGCCTACAGCATCCGAGGTTTTCGCTTCCACCCATATCGGTATGCGACTTGTTTGAGCAAGTGCGGCGGTAGCAAACAGGCAAAATAGCAGCAAGGTCTTCCACTTCATTGCGATCTCTCCTCAGCGAGTCTCCACCGCCGGAAGATTACGACTACTAGGTTGTCGCGATCAGTGACGCTGGTCACCCGAGTGAACTCGTATGCGTTAATGAAGGCGGGGGACTTAGGCCGTCTCAGACTGATGGTTGGCGAAACATCGCCATTGCGCTCATTGACCCGACGATGGGCTCTGTGCACAGGAGGAATGACTCGGGATGTTGGGTTTAAAGCACCCCGGCGCCGGACGAAAACTTACGCGCCCGCGCCCTTCTGCATCTTCCCCAACTTCGCCAGCTCGGCCAACGACGGCACCGACTCCGGTTGCGTCACTCGGCTATCGGGCAATGCGGATCCCTTAAATGCTTCGACCAGCATCTCAATCGCCAAATCTGTATTAGGACGAATCAAGATGGTCGCCGCCAGCGTCCCGTTCTTTACCCACGTCTGCCCCGTCTTCGGCATTGACCCGACGATGGGCTCTGTGCACAGGAGGAATGACTCGGGATGTTGGGTTTAAAGCACCCCGGCGCCGGACGAAAACTTACGCGCCCGCGCCCTTCTGCATCTTCCCCAACTTCGCCAGCTCGGCCAACGACGGCACCGACTCCGGTTGCGTCACTCGGCTATCGGGCAATGCGGATCCCTTAAATGCTTCGACCAGCATCTCAATCGCCAAATCTGTATTAGGACGAATCAAGATGGTCGCCGCCAGCGTCCCGTTCTTTACCCACGTCTGCCCCGTCTTCGGCATGCCGTCGCACCCGGTGATCGGAATCGTCATCCACCGCGCGCGCTCGCTGGCCGCAATTTCGCTGAACGCCTTCTTCGCCCCCATCGCCATGCTGTCGTCCTGCGCCCCCACCAGGTCTACGTGGCTCTCCTGGGAAGTGCGCAAGCGCAGCCAGGAACTCACCGTGCGATACGCGCTGTCCTCGGTCCAGTTGGCCCGCATGGTTTTCACCTGGATATTCGCCGGCTTCGTCTTCAACATCCCGGCCGTGCGATCCTTCGCCGCTGAACTGTTCGCCGGGCCCTCGATGTAGAGAATCGATCCGCCATTCGGCAACAGCGCCGCAAACTGCTGCCCCTGGATCTTCCCGACTGCCTGATGATCCGACGTAATGGCAAACACCGGCACTTTGAATTGCCGCCGCAATTCGAGAACGTAATCCACCTCGTGATTCAGCACCACCCAGCCAATTCCGGCCGCCGTCGCCGCCCGCGCCACCTGCGGAAAGGCTGTTCCACCCGCCGGTTCGAACATGATCGCGTCCGGCCTCACCACCCCAGAATCCTGCACGTAATGCAGCAACTGCTGACTCTGGGCCAGCGCGTCGTTGTTGGCGTGAATGATCTTCACTTCCACGCCCAGCCGCCGCGCCGCTTTCTCCGCGGCCGCTGCCTGCTCCTGCTGATAATCGTTATCGTTGTTGGTGAGTGATACCAGAAAGCTGAGCCGTTTCATGGATGAGTCCTTATTTTTGGATCATAGGCCGATCCCCACGCGTAACCAACGTGACTTGGGTAACCTCGATCGTTGTCGTGTTTAGCAGGGGTGCGGGATGTATCCAGTCATGGAGTCGAAGTCCTGAGCAGAGCTGACGTGGGTGCTTTGTAACGTGAAACCGGGATTCGGCGGTGATCAACTCCCCGCCGCGGCACTCTTCGCTATTTCTCCGAGAAACGATTTCAGACTGGCGTCCAAAACTTCCCGGCTGGCGTCCTCTAAGCCCACAAACCGAAACGGCTGCATCCATCCCTGCGTCGCCCACATCGGAAACAGCATCTGCGCCTTGCTCCGAATGGTGGTCTCTTTGATGTGGAAAATCATTTCCACTTCCAGCTTCTCGTCGAGCGGCTTTTCCAAATGGATGACTCCACCCGTGGTCGACAGCTGATGAAACGCAGCGCGCACCGAACGCTTATTCGGCAGCCGCACCAGCACCAGCACCGATCCACGCAGTTTCACGCGAAACGGCCGATCCACCGTCTTGTGATTCTCTGGCACCACTGGCTCCGCGGAATCCTTCTGATCAGACATAGGCTTTGTCCAAAAGTATCGCAGCCTGTCCGGCCCGAGAGAAGTTACGAAAGAACAAAATGGACTCACCCTTTCGTTGTCACGTCGGCGAACACTGTACAGATAAGCCCGCGTGAGCGTCGGCGGCTCACCTTGTCGGAAGCACAGCGATGATGGGGATCAACGCGGCAGGCATTCGATGGTAGGGGATGTACGCAGACCCGCGTGTTTCGCCGAGCCGAGGTGGCTCGCCCTCTTACTTGCGTCCCGGGTGAGCCTCAGCCCCGGCAGAAAAAATGTTGTAAGGCCACACTTGCTTCTGCGCTTTCGGCAACGAAGCGTCTGCCGCTGCAGCGGCAGGCTTCCCCTGACGGCTTCCATCGGCCGGTGCAGGATCATCCTTCGCGGCGATGCTCCAATCCTCCGGCGCATCGGCGATTCCCCACACATTCCCGTGCGTATAAAGCGACGCCCCAATCAGAAAATATTTCCCGTCGTTGCCCAGGGACAGGCAATTCGCCACGCGCGCCGTCACGCTACCACCGCCCGGCAGGTCGCCGATCATGATCGGCGTCTCCATCTGCAGCGCCCGCGAACTCCGAAACCCGCATCCCTGCGCGCTCACCACCAGCAATTCGCAGCGCTCGGCGAACGGACGCATGCGGTCGAGACTTACCACGCTCACCGGAATTTCCACGCGCACCCGCGTGCTCCGTCGATTCGATTTGGGCGTCAACACTTCCATGTCAGAATGATTCGGCAGTCGCTCTGCCCGGCTTCACCCGAGACCAGTTCATTGCTCATTGCCCATTGCTCATTGCTCATTGTTACAGATTCCAGTTCCGATCCGATGATGACAAAGGTAATCCAAAACTTGCGGCCCCCCTGCAACCCGCACGACCGGTGATCGCCCACGCAGGTTTGGACCTCGCCTTGAGCCGTGGTAGCCTTTAAGTGCGATAGGATTTCTGGCCCTTGTTGCAGCGGCGTCCGAGTTTCCCCCAAATTCTGTATGGCGTTTGAATCCAAATCGTCGAGGGCTCCCTCATCCCCCTCAAAACAAAAGGCTTCCGACCCTCCCGTTGATCCCAAAATCGCGCAACTTTCGAGCCCCGACGGGGTTGAAATTGATGTGAGCACTGCCGCATTCGACCGAGGCATGCTGATGGCGTCGACGCCGCAGGCGTCGAGTGCAATCTCTCCGGCTATTGTTGCCTCAGACCCTGACGCCGCGATCATGCTTCGGGCCAAGGCGGGCGATCAGTCGGCGTTCGAATACCTGGTACAAAAGTACCGCCGGCCGATGGTAAGTTTCATGTACCGCATGGCGCGCAATGCGGCGGCAGCGGAAGATTTGGCGCAGGAGGTTTTCCTGCGCGTGTATCGTTCGCGCGAGAGTTATGAAGCCAGCGCCAAGTTCACAACCTGGCTTTACCGGATCGCCACGAATCTGGCGGTGAATCATGCCCGCGATACGCGGCATGAGCGTCCTGAGGTGCAAGTCAGTCTGGACGACCCGGACGAAGAAAACGGCACTACGCTAGAACTGCCCGACGCCGCGCTGACCGCGGAGCAGCAGATGGTCAGGCAGGAAAGAATGCTGGCGATCCGCATGAAAGTGGAAGCGCTGCCCGAACAGCAGAAGCTGGCAGTCATTATGCACAAGTACCAGCAGATGGATTACAAGCAGATTGCCGAAGTCTTGAAGAAAAGCGAATCGGCAACGAAGTCGCTGCTTTTCCGGGCTTACGAGACTTTGCGGGAACAGTTAAAAGAATTCATTTAGCACGTCTGATTTTTGGGAAGTGGCATGGGCGAAGCAATTTAGGGGAAGTGGTTATGAAATGCGATCAAATTCGTGAAAGGATGCCCGATCTGGCTGCCGGTTTTGGCGAGCTTACAGCGGAAGAAAGCGATCATCTGGCCGGTTGCACTACGTGTGCCGAACAGCTGAAAGCCATGCGCTCGACCATGGCGTTGCTGGACGAATGGCAGGTTCCGGAGCCGTCGCCATATTTTGATACCCGTTTACAGGCCCGCTTGCGCGAAGAGATGGCCAAGCCGCATGCGGGCTGGTTGCAATGGTTCCGGCGTCCGGTGTTAGCCGCGGCACTAACCGTGATCATGGGCGTAGGAGTCGGGCTATTCTTTGCCCGGGGCAGGGGAAACCATAATCCTGCTGTAATCGCCGAAGGGCCCGGCACGGCCGTAAGTGATCTGCAAACCTTGGACAACAATCACGACTTATATTCCGATTTCGAGGTGCTCGACGATCTCGATGTCCAGCAGGATGTCGTCGCAAATCCTTAACACCGGCGTATTGGTCGTTTGGGCGAAGTCGTAAAGAGTAAAGATACGCACAAATGAAAGCCGGGAAGCACATCGCGGGGTACCTGGCCGGCGCCGCAGTGGCGGCGGCATTGGCATTTCCCTGTCTCGCGCTGGCCGCCCTTCATCCCCCACAGCAAAGAGAGCAGGCAGGGCCTCCGCCCCGAGCCGAAATTTCGCGGCCGCATGACCAATGGCCTGCGCACGGCCACGCCGGCGACTGGTTGCGGCGGTATAAAGACCTGCCCCCGGAAGAGCAGGAACGTGCTCTGCAGAACGATCCCGCCTTCCGCCGCTTGCCCCCCGGCCAGCAGCAGCGCTTACGGCAGCGTTTGCAGCATTTCTCCAGTCTGCCTCCGGACCAGCAATTACGCATGCTGAACCGCATGGAGACCTGGGAACATCTGACGCCGGCGCAGAAGCAGCAGGCGCGGCAAATCTTCTTTGAAATGCGCGAACTGCCTCCCGCGAGGCGGTATCAGGTGCGGCAGGCCATTCGCGAACTTCGGGCCATGCCGCCCGATCAGCGCGACCGTGAGATCGATTCCGATCAATACCGCAACCGCTTCACCGATCACGAGCGCGATATGATCCGTGGCATCACTCGCCTGCCTCTTGCTCCCCCGGAAGGCGAAGCTCCAGCCGGTCCGCAAGACTAGAACCACCCAAACCCAGCCGCGTAGCGGCGACATGTGAAAGCCCGGCACGGAAGTGCCGGGTGAACTGGAAAATTGATGCGAGTCCCGTAGGGACGACACCATGCCGTTGATCCCGCTGTTCCCTGGCTAGCTCTTCTACTTAATTCATCAATGCCATCATGCGCCGTATCGATAACGACATCTGCCGCACTTCCTCGCCGTCCGAAGCGGTCGGAGAAATTTTCAGATATTCCTCCAGATCTTCCGCCGCCAGCGCATGCTTCCCCATGCTGTACCGCAGAAGGGCGCGCTGTTTGACGTCTTCGGCCGATCGCGGATGGATCACTAGAATCAAATCGGCGATGGGCAGCGCCTTGCGGAAGTTCCGCGTGGAGAGATACACCGTCTTCAGATTGTTGAGCATTCGAGTCAGAATCTGGCGGCGGCTGATGGGGTGCAGAAATTCCGGCCGCATCGCCATCTCGCCCGAGTAGATTTCATCCAGCCGGCTCTGACAATCCTGCCGGCTCAGGATGTCGCCGCGGTTGAAGCAGTCGATTAAAGTCTCCTGCCCGTCGTCGCCGTAATGCTTCAGCAAGAAATGTCCGGGCATGCCCACGCCCGACAGCAGAAAGCCGACCCGTTTCGCAACTTCCATGTAAATGATGGAAAGCGTGATCGGAATTCCCAGGCCGCGGTCCAGCACATCGTTCAGAAATGAATTTCGCGGATCGTAATAGTCTTCGCGGTTCCCGCGAAGATTGCCTTCCTCAAACATTACTTGGTTGAGAGCCGCCCGTATTCCTGCACCGCCCACTCCAACCGCAAGCGCCGCCGCCCGGCGCGACATGCGCTCGATTCGGCCGGCGTATTCCTCGATCTCGAGCGCCGGATATTCTGTGCGGGCAATGACCAGCGCGCTGCGGATGAGGTCGATCTTTTCATCCTCCAGATCCGGAGCCACGAAAACGGAGAATGCTTCCACCAATTCTGCGGGAGCCGTGTAATGCATAGCCCGATATTACCAACGATTCCGCGGCAAGAAATTGGCCCAGACGTGCCAGCGCATGGCACGTCCGGTCACCAGTAGATACCTTAGACAAGGGATCGGCCTAGGCGCGCAGCAGGTTCCGCGCGATGAAGAATACGTTGGCGGGACGCTCACCCAATCGCCGCATGAAATAGGGATACCATTCTGTGCCGAACGGAACGTAGACGCGCATCCGCCACCCATCGCGCACCAGGCTTTGCTGCAAATCGCGCCGGATGCCGTAAAGCATTTGGAATTCGAACGCATCGGGCGCGATCTTCTCGCGTCGGGCAAAGGCCTCCGCCTCGCGAATAATGTTTTCATCGTGCGTCGCCAAGCCGTGATATACGCCGCTTTTCATCAGCATCTTCATAAGCTTGATGTAGTTGTCGTCCACGTCGGATTTGCTTTCGAAGGCGATGCTGGCCGGCTCTTTGTAGGCGCCCTTGCATAAGCGAATGCGGATTCCTTCCGCCAGCAACTTCTCCACATCGCTCTCTGAACGTTTCAAATACGCCTGGATGACCGTGCCGACGCTATTGCCGTTTCCCGGCATGCGATGCAATTCGTGCACGAAGTCGAGCGTGCGCTGCGTATACGGCGAGCCCTCCATGTCGACGCGCACGAAGCCGGGCGGATTCATCGCCGCCGCTTTCGCCACCAGTCCGCTCACTAGATCGCGAGCCAGTTTCTCGTCCACATCGAGCCCCATGTGGGTCAGTTTCAAACTGATGTTGGCGTTGAGATGGTTGGCCGCGATGGCGTCGAGAATCTGCTGGTACAGTTGGCCGCTGTGGCGGGCCTCTTCCGGATTGGTTACGTTTTCGCCAAGATTGTCGATGCTCACGCTCATGCCCGCGCGATTCACCGCCTGGGTGACGCGCACCGCATCAGCGATTTCGGTACCGGCCACAAAACGGCCGGAAACGCGGCGTCCGATCGCCGAACGCTCGGCAAAACTGCGCATGGAACGGTTTTCAGAAAGATGGACGAAGAAGGCTCTCAACATGGAGTACGCGCCACCTCGAAGGGAATTCGGGAGTCTACCAGAAGAAAGAAAATGGCAAGAAATCGTCGCAAGACCACAGAATTTTGTATCACAAACCAGAAGTGCAGGAAGTGATCATCGACACACCCATCCGCTGCGTTTCCACGGAGCGATCATGCTCGACGCGGTCCACTACTTTCCGCGCTCCTACTTCCCGTGTTCCTCTAGGAATTTCTCTACCTCGATCGCGGCCATGCAGCCGGTCCCAGCAGCCGTAATCGCCTGGCGGTAGCGCCGGTCCTGCACGTCGCCGCAGGCGTAGACTCCGTGAACTTTAGTGAGGACGTAGTTGTGCGTCTTGAGATACCCGTCGGCATCGGTGTCGAGTTGTCCGGCAAACATTTTCGCATTCGGCTCGTGACCGATGCCGAGAAACAGCGCGCTCGTGGGAAAGTCCCACACCTTCCCAGTCTTCACGTTGCGCAGCTTCAGCCCGGTGACCTCCTGCTTGTTGTGGTCGTAGACATCTTCGACCACCGTATCGAGCAGGAACTGAATTTTCTCGTGGTGCTGCGCGCGTTCCAGCATGATCTTCGAGGCGCGGAAGCTGTCGCGGCGATGAATCACCGTCACCTTGGTGGCGAAGCGCGTCAGGAAAAGCGCTTCCTCCATGGCCGAATCTCCACCGCCAATCACTACAATCTCTTTTCCTGAGAAAAAGAAGCCGTCGCAGGTGGCGCACGACGAAACACCGTGACCGATCAACTGCTGCTCGTGAGGTAATCCCAGCCAGCGCGCCGAAGCGCCGCTGGCGATGATAAGAGCCTGGGTGTGCACCTGCTGGTGACCAAGATGCAGCACAAACGGCTGCTGGCTCAGATCGGCGCTGGTGAGGTGCGCCATACGATACTCGGCGCCGAAACGCTCCGCCTGCTTCCTCATATTCTCGACCAGCTGCGGCCCCATAATTCCGTCGGGAAAGCCGGGAAAATTTTCCACGAGCGTCGTCATCGAGAGCTGCCCGCCCGGCTCGTGCCCTTCGATGACCAGCGGCTTCAGGTTGGCGCGCGCCGTATATAGCGCCGCTGTGTGTCCGGAGCATCCGGACCCGATGATGACAACGTTACGCGTTTCGCTCATGGATGATTTTCAGGCTTGCAGATTAGATGGCCGATTTCGAATTTTGATGCTGAAGGCATTCGGCGCTGGGACCCGCCGCCCTACTTCTTCTCTTCTAACGGCTTTTTCATTTTGGACGATGCCGCGGGCCTTGGCTTGGAACTCGCCGCGATTTTCGCCAATTCCTGCGGCACGGTCGCCTTCACGCCCAGCAATCCACGGTAGTTCGCCAGCACTGCCGAGGCGCTGCGAAACAGCGGCTCGTACGCGCTCTGGTTCAGCGACGGACCGCCGTCCGCTGCCTGGCAACGGGCCAGGGCGACCGACGATTTGCCGAAGCGCTCCAACCGCACCCGGCTCACGGGCGTATTCGATGCCAGCATGACCTCTGAACTCGTCACCGCCGAAGCGCTGTCTTCCAGCGACACTTCAATCAGATCCTTGGGATCGCGCACGTGTAGAACTAGCGTCTCGACCATGGTGTGCCCGTCATTGCTGAAGGAATATTGCACCAGCGAGAACAGCGCCTGCACCGAAAACTCGCGCCGGATTCGCACATAGCTCGCTACCGACGGTTCCCCAGCCACATGTCCGGGCGTGCTCGCTTCGAGCATGGCCGGCATATCGGTGAGGGTCGAGCGTCCGCGGGAAACTTCGAAGTCGGACCCGAATAAAGGCTGCTTCGGAACGCGAGCCAGCGCCGAGGCAATTTCTTTCTGCTCCTCCGCCGAAGGCGTACACACGTTGAGCATGTTGACCTTCACCTGGGGCTGCTGCGACGACGGGGCGTCGGTGGGTTGCTGACCGGCCGCAGCCTGTGCTGCGCTGGCGGCTACACACGAGCAGAAGAAGAGAAGCAAAACCGGAATTCTGGGCACGCCGGAATTCTAAATGAGACTGGCCATAAATCTAAATTTCAAATCGGATTCCGCAGTGGGTCAGTGTCATTTCCACAGCGCCAGACTTCCGAGAGGTGTCATCCCGAAGCCCCGCGTTTTCACCAGCGGGACGAGGGATCTCCCGTGGGCATACAGCCGACGAGGTTCAAACTACCACCTCGCATTCCGTTCGCGGGCGGCTGCTCAAACGTCGTAAAATCAGCTTATGGCGAATCTGACGCTGGTCTATGGCATGAGGCTGCTGCCTTCCGAAGACGTCCTCGAAGTGGGTCAAGCTCCGGTCAAGCTTTCCAATGGCCGCGAGGCGCATGTCACCATGCACGTGCTCGAAGGCAGCAAGGAAGAGATCGAAAAACAATTGCGCACGAGCCTGGAAGCCTTCTTCGATCTCTACCCGGAGATTTAGTCGTCGGAAGCGGCGTCACGTCCGGAATCCAGTAGTTGGCTGTTCTTGCCCGCAAACGGCTCTCGTATCGCCGTATAATTCTTAAACTTTTTGACGGCGGCCGCAAAAGCATGCAATGGTCCTATCCCGAGATACGGCAGAAGCTGATCCAGGTTGAGCTGTGGCCGCAGGGCCGCATGGCACGCCTGGCTTGCTACCTGGCCGCTCTCGCTGCCCTGCTATTTGCCTTGCAAAAAGGTCTGGGGCTGTTTGCCGCTTCCTGGGGCGAACACCTGGGCGGATGGGTCACGTCTCTCGCCTTCTTCTCCGGCGTGCTTTTTTTCATTCTCGCTTTCCGCTGGGTCCGGCGCAGAATCCTGTGGCGGCTGCGCAACCGCCTGATCGTGACCTACGTGTTCATCGGCGTGATTCCTGCCGTGCTGCTGATCACCATGGCGCTCATCACCCTTTATGGACTGGGCGGCCAGTTTGCCGTCTTCGTTGTGACCTCTGAAATCAATACTCAACTGCGGAGCCTCCAAGCCGTGAATTCCGCGGTGAGCAACGAATTGGCGGCGCGCCTGGAACGCGGAGACAAGCCCGCGGCCGAATTCCTGTCCGGTCTGAAGAAACGCGATCCCGCATGGATCCGTCGCCACGTGTGTGCCTGGTACGCGGACAAACCGCTGCCCCTCTGCAGCGAATTCGCCAGCGCATCCCTCACCCCGCCGGGTTTCGTGAAAGACAAGTTTCAGGACATTGTCCGCGACCACGAACAGCTTTACCTGCGCGTTGCATCATCGCTGCCGATTGGTCCGAACAAGCTGATCGTGGTGACCAGCGAGCCGTTCGACAAGGAGTTGGTCGGAAAAATCTCGGCAGGCCTCGGGGAGATCACGCTCTACACCTCGGGGATCACGCTGGACGAGGGCCCGTCGAAGCAGGAACCAAGCTCTACTGTGCCCACTCCCACAGGACATACCTCGGCCAGTGAGGCATCGCAGAAGAACAATATTGTCATCAGCAGCTCGGCAAAACCGGGCACTTCGCCATCCGCCCGCCAGGAAGTTTTAGGACCGAACTTTACCGTGGGCGCTTTGCCCGAATCGACCGGCGCCTTTGACCGCGAAATCACCTTCGGCACGCCGCTGCCCATCATCGATTGGAAAGACGGACAACCGGAAAAGGTCGGCGCAGTTCTGCAGGTCACCACCCGTCCCGCCGTTCTCTACAGCCATCTTTTCGCCGCGCTGGGAGAATTCGTCCGCGGCGTGGCTTACATCCTGGTCGGCGTCGGAATTTTCTTCGCCCTCATCGAACTGATCGCGCTCATTATCGGCACGCGCATGACCCGCACCGTCACCGCTGCCGTGGCCGAGTTGCATGTCGCCACCCGTCATATAGATCGTGGCGACTTCAGCCATCGCATCCCCATCAAGTCCAACGATCAACTCGCTGACCTGGCGCTTTCCTTCAACTCGATGACCGCCTCCATCGAGAAGCTGATCCAGGAGCAGAAAGAGAAACAGCGCCTCGAAAACGAACTCGTCATCGCCCAGGAAGTGCAGGCGCAGCTGTTCCCCCGCCAGATTTCCGAGCTTGAATCGCTTGAAGTGCACGGATTCTGCCGTCCCGCGCGTACGGTCAGCGGCGACTACTACGATTTCCTGACCGCAACGTCCCACAAAATGATCCTGGCCGTCGGCGATATCAGCGGTAAAGGAATTTCTGCCGCGTTGCTGATGGCGACCATCCACTCCGCCGTCCGCGCCTACAGCGTCGAGAGTCTTCCTCAGTTTCGCGAGCCCGTGGCAGTGGGCGCGGTCGCCGGTTCCGGCCGCATGATGGCCACCTGGCCGGAAGGCATCGAGGTTTCTCCCGGAGCCCTGCTCGGCCTGCTCAACCACCAACTCTACGAAAGTACGCCTCCGGAAAAATACGCCACGCTCTTCCTCGGGATTTACGACGGCCGCGACCACGCTCTCACCTACAGCAATGGAGGCCATCTGCCCCCTATTCTCATCGCGAAAGACGGCACGCTGCGTCGCCTGGAAACCGGCGGCACCGTCGTCGGCCTCTTCGACAAGATGTCGTACAGCGAGGGTGTCGTCGAAATGCATCCGGGAGAGATTTTTATCGCCTACAGTGACGGAGTCACCGAGCCGGAAAATGATTTTGGGGAATTCGGAGAGCAGCGCCTGATCGATCTGGTCCGCGAAAACCGCACTCTCCCGCTGCCGCAGATCAGCCAGATTGTGACTTCAGCGGTCGACGACTGGATCGGCGACCAGGAACAACCGGACGACGTCACCCTGGTTCTGGCGCGGGCACGATAGCCCCTCAAAATCGTCGCGCCAACCCAACAGGGGTCCAATCGAAAATCTCTGAGCAACGATTCCGCAAAGTACAAGCGGCGAATGGTCGGAGGTCCATTCGCCGCTTCCTTCAGGAGGATGAGTGATGTTCGCTGTCTACAACACAATCAGACTAATCCTTGGGGATCAGAATGAAGAGATGACGAAGGTACTTTCCGCAAGGGAAAGATGGAGGGGCCGTTCAAATCGGGATCTGTCCCAAAACAGAATCTCCGGCGTTCCGTCGCGATCCTGCACTTTATTTCTTAGCGAGGACTAATACCTGCCCCGTAATCCCCGCATCCGCGACCGTACCGCCCACAATCAGCGGCCCAATCGCCGTAAACGCGATCCCCCGGGAATCGGCCCGGAAATCATCCCCATTCTCCTCAACCGTCTCCCAGTGATTGGCGCGTACATCGAAAGCAAACGTCACCGGAGAGAGTTCGACAGGTTTGCCCTGCGCATCCAGGCCTTTGTAGTCATGCGGCGTCGTGGATCCGCCGGAGAAAAGGATTCGATGATCCCTCTCTCCCGCACCCGCCACAATGCCGAAGCGCCCCGGGCCGGGATGAGGAGGCAGTTTGCTCCATTCAATTTTGTTCGGATCTTTGTGGTCGATCTTGCCCATCCAGCACTCGTCGGACGCCACGTAGCCGCGCCCACCCGATGGATCTTTTTTGGCGCCGTCAACATAGACAATGGTCTCGACCGCGATTCCTCCGGCGTGCCCGAAGACCGGCGTTCCGGGAAATGGCGTTGCCGCGCTCCATGTATTCTTCTGCACGTCGTAAACCTGAACGTTATTGACCGGACCGTTCTTGGACCGGCCGCCGATCAGATAAATAAAGCGCTCTTGAGTTTTCCCGATCACGGCGCCCGCGACGGGCACAGGGATATCGGTGGCTCGGTACCATTTGTGGGCATCGGGGAAATAGGAATTCACGTCTCCCAGGACGAACTCGCTTCCCGTGCCATCCACCGTGTAGCCGCCGAAAACGAACACTTGCGATTTGATGCCAACAGCAGAGGACCCCAAACGGCCGGCCACGCCCGGGACAGGCTGCCCCTCGGACCACTTCCCCGTTTTCAACCGCAGGACATAAACCTTGCTCGTAATGTCATCCCAGGTTTTTTTCGTCCCAACCCCCATCATCGAGTAAACCTCGATTCCACTTTTGAGCGAGGCGACGGCATTGCCGGTCAAGGCGACCGGCAGCGGCGGAATCTTAGATTTGTCGGCGGCCAGCAGGAAAACAGCACACAGCACCGACAGGGCGAGCACAGGAAGTTTCTTCATTGCACAGATATTACGTCTTCGCACGAACGGCGGCAAAGAGCGTAGACGCGCGGAGCGCGGCTTTCCTAGAACCACATCCGGCGCCGGTACTCGCAGTGCGAACTCGAAGAACGCCCGCCGCCAGGCGTTACTCGACCAATCCTTGCCGCACTCCGTGAATGAAGTCGGTGTTTGCGGGGGTCTGTCCGATACTGCGCATATGGCTGGCAATCTGCCCGCGATGGTAAGTGGAATGCAGAATTACGTGGGTCAAAATGTCCTCAATGGTGCTCGACCAAGCCTCGCCCTTGCTGTTCTTGTACGAAATACTGCGCCCAAGATCTTCGGCGGCAATCCGCTGCAAGTATTCCGTCCACAACCGGCTGAGTTCTGCAACCTGGGCTTCGCACCATTGGAGGTCGGCCTTTGGCCAAACCGGTACACTTTGCGGCTTCTGCTCCAACCGCTCCAGCCACAACCGTTCGGCAGCGACAATATGCGACATCAGTTGCCGCGCCCGCTCATCGCCCGCACTCGCGCGGATCGCAGCCATAACTTCCCGGTTCGCCCACGCATCATAAGCAAACTGGCGGCGCAGATGTTCGATCAGGTTCATGGGAACTGCCTCTCACAATACGATGCACTTCCAAATTAATCGTTAGCCAAGGTTACTCAAATCTTGTAACCCTCCTTTCACATTTTCGCACTACACTGTCTCGGTACCCATGCGGCAGTCTGCCGCCACTGGCTGACATACATTTTGAGATGCCACGCAAAGCACCACCTCCGCGCAAGATCGAAGCTGAGGACGACGAACCCGCCAGCAAGCCCGCGGCTGCAACTCACCTGCGCCTGCGCGGGCCCGACGATCTTGCCGCGCTCTCCCTGAAGGCCTGCCTCATCGCTCGTGACGCCGCTTTCAACGTTCGCGACTTGCTCACAAACTCTTCCCGCATGGCCTTCCTCGCCATCAAGGACTGCGAAAAAGAGCTGGACCTCATCGAGCGCCACATCGACGAGCGCCTGCCCGCCGCCATCACTCGCGTGAACGAGGCCCGCGCCCGCCAGTTGCTCTCCAGCTTGAAATCCACGACCGACCTGGAACGCATCGGAGATCTGGTAATGAGTGTGGCCCTGCGGGTTCAGAATCGCACGGCCAAGATCCCCGCCTCCGATGTTCGCCAACTAGTGGAGATGTCGTCCGTCTTGCGCGACATGCTCGATCTGATCCACAAGGGATTTTCGACTCTCGATCTCGAGTGCGCCCGCAACGTCTTGCAGATGGACAAGGATATCGACCGGATCTGCCATTCACTCTTTCAGAAGCATCTGGCGGAAACCGTTCCCCAGGGCGACACCTCGGGATTCGAAATCCTGTTGATGGCGCAAGCCTTGGAGCGAGCCGGGGACCACACCACCAATCTCGCCGAGGACCTTTACAACCTCATCGAAGGCCGCAGCCTGCGGCATGCACCCAAAAAGAAAGCGGCGAATTAAGGACCCGGTTTCCGGAAGCCCGAGAATCCTCCTCACAAATTCACCATTCATTAACAATCAGGAAACATTCGTGCAACATATCGCCCATAGAGTTTCTAGCATCACTCAAAATTGAGCCGATATTCGTTACCGGGACCCTGGGCTCTGAATTGAAAATGCATCTGCCACCCGAATCCCTCGAACGGATCGTGAGCACGGACAGCTCTGCCCATCTCCGCCCGGCTATTTTTGTGGTGGAGGACGAGGAAGACATCGCCCGCCTGATTTCTCACAACCTGCAGGCGGCGGGATTTTCGGTCCACAGCTTTTTCAGCGGCGCTTCCGTGGTCACCGAAGCGCTGCGCGAAACGCCAGCCCTGTTTTTGCTCGATGTCATGTTGCCCGGCACTAACGGCTTCGAACTTTGCCGCCACATACGCGAGACTCCGCCTCTTTCCGCCGTCCCCATCATTTTTCTCACCGCAAAGACCGCGGAAGCGGATCGGGTAAAAGGCCTGGAACTCGGAGGCGACGACTACATCACGAAGCCATTCAGCCCGCGCGAACTGGTGGCGCGGGTTCGCTCCGTGCTGCGCGCCTTGGGCCAATCCGAGTTGAGCAGCGAAGTCCTGCGCTTCGGTGATTTAAACATCGACGTCTCTTCCATGACCGTCCAGGTCGCGGGGCGGAGCGTCTTCACCACGGCGCGCGAATTCCGGCTGCTGGAGTATCTGGCAACTCATCGCGGCCGCGTGCTCACTCGCGATCAGCTTCTCGATGCCGTCTGGAAAGAAACTCCCTTCGTGACCGCGCGGTCCATCGATGTATACATTCGCCGGCTGCGCGAAAAAATAGAAAGCGATCCCCGCCACCCCCAATATCTGAAGACCCTGCGCGGCATCGGCTACCGCTTCGAAGTTCCCAAATAGCCGGGGCCGCGGCAAGCTAGCTGCGCCACTCGAATTCTCCCCATTCGCTCTTTCCACCCCACTTCCCCGCCGGGTCATTTATTCTGTCGTTCATCCACTAGTGATGGCCAATAAACCGAAACCGCTGTGGAAAGTCGACGACCAGCCCGCCCGTCTCGCGGAACTGGCCGCACCTTCGAACGAGCCTGCGAAGGATGGCCCTCTGCGCCGCGACGTGCGCTCGCTGGGCGCGATCCTGGGGCAAGTTCTGGTCGAGCAGGCTGGACAAGACCTATTCGAATCGGTGGAGCAACTGCGCCGCCTGCTGATCCAGCACCGGGAAACCGCACGCCGAACCTCGGAGACGGCCGCGGCCTCAGAACTCCTGCGCAACGCGCAAGAGATGATTTCTAAAATGGACCTGCCCCGCGCCTACCAGGTCACTAAAGCCTTCGCCAGCTATTTCGAACTGACCAACCTGGCGGAAACCAATCATCGCAAACGACGGCGCCGCGCCGGAAAGCTGGACCTAGAACAGGCTCCGCTGCCCGGCTCCTTTCGCGGAACCCTGCTCCGGCTGAAGGCTGCGGGAATCCCTGCGGAGAGCGCTCTCGCGGCTCTGCGACAGATTCAAATTACTCCGGTGTTCACTGCGCATCCCACCGAAGTCGCCCGCCAGACCGTGCTGCTGAAGCGCCGCCGCATCGCGCGGGAACTGGAACGGCTTGATCGGCTGCCCCTCACGGCGGAAGAGGCGCAAGACTGCGAAAACAACATTCGCGCCGAGGTCACTTCTCTTTGGCAAACCGACGAAGTCCGCCTAGCCAAGCCCACGGTCGACGACGAAATCCGCATGGGTCTGCGCTATTTTCGCCTGTCGCTGTTCGACTCCCTGCCCAAAATCTACGACGAAATTGTGGAAGCTTTTCGCGACGTTTACTCGCTTCCCCTCGACGAAGATTCCGTTCCTAACATCGTTCAATTCGGATCATGGATCGGCGGCGATCGTGATGGAAATCCCTTGGTCAAGCCGGATTGCATTCGCGGCGCTCTCGCCATGGCGCGGGCTCTGATCCTTCGCCAGTATCTCGACAACGTCGAAGCGCTCAGCGATCGCCTGAGTTCTTCCAAAAGACAGACCGCCGTTTCCCAGGAGCTTCTCGACCGGCTCCAGCAGTACGAGCGCACGATTCCCGGCGTGCACCTCGCGTGGGGACCGCACAATCACGCGGAAAGCTATCGCCGCTTCCTCTCCTACATGTTTCATCGCCTGCAGCAGAGCCGCGAGGCCGTGGACGCTCCCGCGGCTTATCCGAGCGCTGCCGAGTTCGAGCAAGATCTGTTGCTCATCCAAAAAAGTTTGAAGTCCAATCGCGGAGAGCGGCTGGCCCACAGCTACCTCGGCTCGTTATTGCGCAAAGTGCGCAAGTTCGGATTCCACCTGCACACACTCGACATCCGCCAGCACGCCCGCGTTCACGCTCGCGCCCTCAAAGAACTCGGTCCAGACCTCGACCGCGCGCCAGAGACGTCAGAAACTCAGGAGCTGATCCAAACCTTCCGCGCCATCGCAAAACTCAAAAGCATCTATCCCTCTGGCTCGATTCGCCACTACATCATCAGCGGCGCGGAGTCAGAAGCTGACATCCTCGCGGTAATCCGGCTGGCGAAAGCGACAGGCGTTCGCGTCGCCGGATCGGAAAGCGATCCCGGCCTGATGCCGGTGGCGCTGTTCGAATCCATCGATTCCTTGCGCGCTGCCGGAGCCATTATGCGGCGCGTGTGGAGTGATCCCGAGTACGCGCCCTTGCTCGATTCCTGGGGACGCTGGCAGGAAGTCATGCTCGGCTACTCCGACTCCAACAAAGACGGAGGCATGCTTACCAGCACTTGGGAAATTTACAAAGCGCACCGCGAACTGCACCACGTGGCGCAGGAATTCGGCGTCAAGCTTCGCCTCTTCCATGGCCGCGGAGGCACCGTCGGCCGCGGCGGCGGCCCCACTCATTCCGCCATTCTCGCGCAGCCCCCGGGATGTTTCTCCGGACAGATTCGCGTGACCGAGCAAGGCGAAGTGCTGAACTGGAAGTATGCCGACCCCGTCCTGGCGGAGTGGAATCTGGAACTGATGATTGCCGCCAGTCTCGAGGCATTTACGCGCTCCGGTGACGATCGCACCGCGCATCCCCACAACTGGGAAGAGGCCATCGAGGATATGTCGCAAGAGGCCTACCGCGTCTACCGTCGCGACATCGCAGACAATCCCGACGTGCTCGAATATTTTGAGCAGGCGACACCGGTCAATGAACTCGACACCGCCCGCATCGGCTCTCGTCCCTCCCGCCGCAGCAAGAGCCGCCGCCTCGAAGATCTGCGCGCGATCCCGTGGGTCTTTGGCTGGATGCAAAGCCGCCACGCGGTTCCTGCGTGGTTCGGGGTAGGACATGCGCTCGAGCATTTTGCCCAGCGCGGGCCGGGCCACGAACAACTCCTTCGCCAGATCGCCCGCGGCTTTCCTATGTTCGCCGGATTGCTCAGCAACGTGGAACTGGGCATGGCGAAAGCCGATCTCGGCATCGCCCGCGAATACTCGAGCCTGGTGAAAAACGCGGCCCTGCGCAAGCGCATCTTCTCCATGCTGGAAGACGAATTCTTCCGCTCCCGGCGCATGCTTCTCCGCGTTACCGGGCAACGCGAACTGCTGGCACGCAACCGCGTCCTGGCTCGCTCCATCCGCCTGCGCAATCCCTATGTCGATCCCATGAGCCTCATCCAGGTCGAACTCCTGCGCCGCCAGCAGCAGGGCGAGCAATCTTCGGATCTGGAATATCCTCTAGGCGCTACCATTAACGGAATCGCTGCCGGCCTGCACAACACGGGATAAGGCGAATGCCGATTCCCGGCTAACCTCGCGGCTCAAGTCCCGTCTGTAGTATGTTGTCTTGCTGCACGCACCTGTGTCTGGTTTAAAGCTTTCGCTCGTCCTTGGCCTTCTCTCTATGCGTACCGTCCGGCAGATCATTGTGTCCACAATCGAGAACGTTCCTGAAAGGTAGCGCCGCCGTCCCGGCGGCTGTCGCGGGGGCGTCTCGCCCGCGCAGGCAAGGCCAAGATGGCTTCGCGACAGCCGGCAAGATGTCGGCGCTACGAGAAAAAGAGGACCCATGCCCATGTCCCGCATTTATGCAGTCCTAATGATCACTCTCCTGTCGCTGTCCGGAGCTTTTGCCCAAACCATTCCTGCTGCAACCGCCCGCCCCGGTTCCGGCCTTGTCGCGGATCAAAGCAATCAACCGAAGCTCGAGCACTTCGATCCCAACCTAGTCGACATCTGATTATCTGGTTGCTTCAGCAAGCCCCAATAGGTAGTGTTAACGCGTGCCACGACCGCCGTTTCCGAAGACGCTCCGCCAATTCCAGTCCGACTTTGCCACGGAGGAAGCCTGCCAACGATATCTCGCAGCTTGTCGTTGGCCCGATGGATTTACTTGTCCGCGATGCGGGTATGAAAAAGCTTATGAGTTGGTGAAGCAGCTGCGGCAGCAATGCTGCAAGTGTCGCTATCAGGTCTCGCTGACATCTGGAACTATCCTTCATCGGACAAAAACACCGCTGACCCATTGGTTCTGGGCGGCGTACCTGATGACCACGGACAAGCGTGGCGTATCTGCACTACTGCTGCAGCGTCAATTAGGGCTGACCTGCTACGAGACCGCATGGATGATGCTGCACAAGCTCCGCCGAGCAATGGTGAACAACGCGAGGGAACCTTTGCGCGGTGAGGTAGAGGTGGATGAGACGTGGATTGGTGGCGAGCAAGCTGGACTCCGAGGAAGCCGACAACTCAAGCATCGGAGGGCAGCTCTTGTCTTGGTGGCGGTCGAAAAGCGTGGGCGAGCTTCAGGGCGTGTCCGCATGAGCGTAATTCCCGACTTTAAGGCCGCGACCATAATGTCGTTTCTTAGCCAGCACATCGCACCTGGATCCACGATCTATACGGACGGGCTTAAGAGTTTCTCAGGTCTTTTAGAGGCTGGCTTCAAACATGTCGTTCGAAACCAACCTCTACGAACGGAGTTGCGCAAAGGTGCAAAATCCGCCGTCCCGCTTGCCGATCGGGCGATCGGGAACCTCCAGCAGTGGCTCATTGGAACCTACCACGGAGTGAGCAAGGACCAACTGCAAGTTTACCTCGATGAATTCGTTTTTCGGCACAACCGTCGCAAGACGCCGGCAGCCGCATTTCAGACACTACTTGGTCTCGGAACCGGCCGCACATCAACAGTGTACGAGCAGATTCGGGGAGCTCGGGATCTGAATCCCAACCTATTGGGGCTTGCTGAAGCAACCAGATAATCAGAAGTCGACAAGTCTCTCGATCCTTGCAATGACTTCTACAAGTACTCCTGCAACAAGTGGCTGTCTGCCAACCCGATCCCCGCCGACCAGGTTTTCTGGAGCACCGGCAGTGATCTGGAACTCTGGAATGAAGGCATACTTCGCCAAACCTTGGAATCTGCCAGCAAAGATGACCCGAAGCGCAGCTCCGTCCAGCAGAAGATCGGCGATTACTGGGCCGCCTGCATCGATGAAAACGCAATCGAAGCCGCGGGACTCAAACCTCTGCAGCCCGAACTCGATCGTATTGCCGCCCTGCAATCGAAAAAAGATCTCACGCTGGAAGTCGCCCACCTGCATCATCTTTATCCCGGCGCATGGGAAAGCGGCGACAATCAGAGCGAGTCTCCCCTCTTCGGCTTTACCGGCCAGCAGGACTACGACAACGCCTCGATGGTGGTCGCCCAGATCGATCAGGGCGGACTGTCGCTGCCAAATCGCGACTATTACCTGAACACCGACGAGAAATCGAAAGAGATCCTTGCCAAGTACCGCGCCCACATTCAGAAATTGCTGGTGCTCGCCGGCGAATCTGACAAGCAAGCCGCAGCCGATGCTGGCATCGTCCTCGATCTCGAAACCGCCATGGCGCAGGCGCAGATGGATAACATCAAGCGCCGCGATCCCAAGAACATCAATAACAAGATGAGTCTGGCGCAGTTGCGTGCACTCACTCCCGCCATCGATTGGGACGCCTACCTGAAAGCCGTCAACGCTCCGCCCAGCGATCACTACATCGTTACCGCACCGGACTTTTTCCGCGCCGAAAACAAGCTTCTTGACGAGCGCCCGCTCACCGACTGGCAGGCCTACCTGCGCTGGCAGGTGATTGATCGCTCGGCGCCGTATCTGACCAAGGCGCTGGTGATGGAGAACTTTGATTTCTTCGCCCACACGCTTGCCGGCGCGGAAACCCAGTTGCCGCGCTGGCGCCGCTGCGTACACGGCGCCGATCGCGATCTCGGCGAGGCCCTTGGGCAGGCCTATGTCGACCGCGCGTTCCCTCCTGCGAGCAAGGCTCGCACTCTCGAGATGGTCCACAATATCGAGGCCGCTCTCTCTGCCGACATTCAGAGCCTCGCCTGGATGTCCCCCGAAACCAAGCAACAAGCCATCACCAAACTCAAGGGGATCGAAGACAAGATCGGCTATCCCTCGCACTGGCGTGACTATTCCGCCGTGAAGATCACGCGCGATAGCTGGCTCAACAATGTTTCCCAGGCCTCGTCATTCGAGTTCGAGCGCTGGGTCGCCAAGATCGGCAAGCCCGTCGATCGCTCGGAATGGACCATGACTCCGTCCACCATCAACGCCTACTACGATCCGCAACTCAACACGATCAACTTTCCCGCCGGCATTCTGCAGCCGCCATTTTTCGATCCCGGTAAAGATGATGCCGTCAACTATGGCGCCATCGGCATGGTCATCGGACACGAAATCATCCACGGCTTCGATGATGAAGGCCGCAAATTCGATGCCCATGGCAACCTGCGCGACTGGTGGACGCCTGAAGATTCCAAGCTTTACGACGAGCGCGGCAAATGTATTTCCGACGAATACACCGAAGACGTTCCCGAGGCCGGCCCCGGCGTCAAGCAGAACGGTCTGCTCACCCAGGGAGAAGATACCGCTGATAACGGCGGCATCCATCTCGCCCTCAATGCCCTCGCGGCTGACCTGAAAAAGCAGGGCAAATCGCTCGACGACAAAGGCCCGGACGGATGGACCTATCGCCAGCAATTTTTCCTGTCGTTCGCCTATTCGTGGTGCGCCAACATCCGCCCCCAGATCGCTCGCCTGATGGTCACCACCGACCCTCATTCCCTGCCCATCTTCCGCATCGACAACGTGATATCGAACATGCCGGAATTCGAGCACGCCTTCGGCTGTAAGGCTGGACAAAAGATGGTAAGAGCCAACGCCTGCCGGGTCTGGTAGGCGCAGGTTTTGTCGTGCTGATGGGAGACTTGTCATGCTGAGCGAGGATTTGTCGTGTAAGAGACGATTTGTCATGCTGAGCGAAGAAGGAGCAGCGCGAAAGCGCTGCTCCTTCGCAGTCGAAGCATCCCTACCAGAAGCACATCCGCGCAGGTAGGGATGCTTCGACTCCACCATGAGATCGCTATGCGATCTCATGGCTCCGCTCAGCATGACAGACGTTCCTACGATTACCTCTTGACAATCTGCTCTCCATAAAGCACACTCTTCATAGGCGAACAAAAAGCGAAACAAGCAGAATCGCCTCCGCGGCTCATCCTGAAATCGGCCCCGGCGCTCCCTGAAATTTTTCCGAGGAATTTTATGTCTTCCGCAGTGGTTTCCACTTCGGCGGCCCTGGGCCGCCTTTTTCTTTTTGATGACGATGCCGAACCCGAGGTGTCTTGTCATCCTGAGCGGAGCGGAAAATACGCGAAGCGCATTTCCCGTGGAGTCGAAGAGCCTGCCCTGAGCTTGCCGAAGGGATCCCTACCTTCTCCCGATCCCAGATTGGCAAGCATACTTCCGGCCTCGCAACTCGAAATCCGGCCTGCCCCGGAGATGGCCTCCAGCGGCATCCCCGACCTCGACGCTCTCACCGGCGGCCTGCCCCGCGGATGTCTCACCGAAATCTGCGGCCCCGCCTCCTCCGGACGCACCACCGTGCTGCTGGCCGCTCTCGCCGCCGCCATCCGCCGCGGCGAATACTGCGCCCTCATCGACGCCAGCGACGCGCTCGATCCCCACTCTGTAGAAGCAGCAGGAGTTGATCTAGACCGGCTCCTCTGGGTGCGCTGCGGAGAAGACAGGGCAGGTCAATCGAAGAAATCAGCGGGTGCCCCACTCTTGTCGCGCACTTTGCGACAGGGTGGGGGATTTGACTTCGTCCCACAAAGTCCGTCGAATTTTGAGCAGAGCAAAATCGAGGGCCCACGCTGCGAGGAAAATGCCTCCCTGGAAAAATCCCCGCGTTACACGCGTCCATCCGAGCACGGTCTCGAACAAGTTCTGCGCTCAACCGACCTGCTGCTCGAAAGCGGAGACTTCGGCATGATCGTCCTCGACCTCTCCGACCTGCCTCCCCAGTCCGCGCGTCGCATCCCGCTGACCACCTGGTTCCGCTTCCGCCGCGCCGTCGAACACAAACCCACCATCCTGCTCGCGATCGAGCAGCAACCCATCGCCGGAAGCTGCTCGTCGCTGCTGTTGCAACTCGGCGCACCAAAATTTTCAGGAGAACCAATCCCGTTTGCGCAATCCAACTCCAGCCGCGAAGCGGCGGCATGGGAAAGCCCGGCACGGCAGTGCCGGGTAGGCCTCCAGAAAGAGAGCGAGTCCCGTAGGGACGGCACCGTGCCTTTCGCCGGCGATGACGCGACTGATGCTACGAACGCTCTCCATATTGCCCATCCCACTCACGCGCAACTTCTATCGGGAATGAACATCACCGCCGAATTGACTCGCTCCCGTCTGGATCGCAAACCCGCGCGCTCCGTCGCATTCGTCACCAAAACGGCCTGGGCGGGATGAAACGATGAAACAAATTACCCAATTACCAAATTACAAAATGACGAAATGACTCCATGCCGTTCGCCTGCATCTACATTCCGAATTTTTCGATCGCGGCCGCGCTCCGCGCCGAACCAGAACTGCAGGCTCGTCCCGTCGCCATTTTCGGAGGCAAGCCTCCGCTCGAACAAATCGTCGCGGTCAATGAAAACGCCAACCGCCTGGGCATCGCGCCCGGCTTGACCAAGGCCCAGGCCGAACTCTGCTCTAAACTCGCCCTGCGCCCGCGTTCTGCACTGCAGGAATCTTCCGCCCACACCACCCTGCTCGACTGCGCCCAATCGTTTTCTCCCTGCGTGGAAGACTCGGCCTGCGATACGGTTCTCCTCGATCTCGCCGGCATGGAATCTTTATTCGGATCGCTGCATAAAATTTCGTGCGCCATTTCCGATCGCGCCGCCGCCCTGGGTCTGGCGGCAAACATTGCGACCGCCTCCAACCCCGGCGCAGCCCTGCTCGCCGCCCGCGGTTTTTTCGCCATAGCGCCGGCATCTTGCCGGCTGTCGCGGGAGCATCTTGCCCCCGCACCGGATAGCGCACCAAATCCCATCGTGATTCCAGCAGGCAAAGAAGCGGAACATTTAGGAGGATTGCCGGTAGAAGTTTTGTTTCCCAATCGTCTGGAGGGCGAAGAGAAAAAATCTGCCGACCGTTTGCTCGAAACCCTTGCCCGATGGGGCATTCGCAACCTGCGCGCCCTGGCCGCATTGCCCGAAGTATCGCTCAGCGAGCGCCTCGGACAAGAAGGACTCCGCCTGCAGAAATTGGCCCGCGGCACCGCGAGCCGCACCTTGGTTCCCGTCGAAGCTCCGCTGCGGTTCGAGGAAGCGATCGAACTGGAACACCCAATCGTCCTGCTCGAGCCGCTGGCTTTCCTGCTCAATCGCCTGCTCGAACAACTCTGCGCCCGTCTCGCCTCGCGCGCCCTCTCCACGCAAGAGCTGCGCCTGACGCTGCAACTCTCCAATCTCACCGGCATCGACGATGGATCTGAAAATTTGGGAATTGCCAGCGAGAGCGATGAACCAAATAAAAATATGTGGGGACAGCCATCCAAACCCATGTGGGGACAGCCGCCTAAGCCTGCCCTGAGCGAAGTCGAAGTGGCTATCCGGCGGAGCGAAGCTCCGCTGCCTCACTGCCGCCAAACAAAATTTATCCGCAAGCTGAATCTCCCTCTCCCCATGCTCGACCCCAAAGTTTTCCTGAAACTGCTGCAACTGGATTTGAACGCGCATCCCCCGGGAGCACCCATCATGAAAATTCACCTGGCCGCAGAACCGGCGCGCCCACGCTCGGCCCAAGGAGGCCTGTTCCTGCCTCCATCGCCCGAGCCGGAAAAATTGGAACTCACCCTGGCTCGCATCGCCGGCATTGTCGGAGAACACAAAGTCGGCGCCGTGGAGTTGCTCGACACGCATCATCCCGAAGGATTCCGCATGCGCCGCTTCGTCGCCGAGGTCGCCCGCAAAGTTCCGCAGAAGAAAAATCCCGACGCGACAGAAGCGCAAGCCGCGGTCACCGCCCTGCGCCGCTTCCGCCCGCCCTTGCGTGCCAACGTGACTCTGGAAAATGGCCAGCCTGCGCATTTGGTTTGTCGAAGGAAAGAAGTGCAGGGCGAAGTCCTCTGGAAGGCCGGACCATGGCGCTTCTCCGGCGACTGGTGGGAGCGCGATGCCTGGTCCCGCGACGAGTGGGACCTCGCCCTGCGCAGCGGAGAAACCGTTTCGTTCTACCGCCTCGTGCACGACCTGCTCGGCGGAGGATGGTTTGTGGAAGGAACCTATGACTGACTTTCACCAAGGAGGCACGGAGGAAAAATGTTGATTGTTGATTTTTGATTGTTAAATGAAAAACTTTCAGGAGTAGGCATTTATTCAACAATCAACAATCATCAATTTGTTTTCTCCGTGCCTCTGTGCCTCCGTGGTGAAAGGTCTTGATTGGGCCACCGATGTACATCGAGCTTCACGCCCGCTCCGCTTTCAGCTTTCTCGAAGGCGCTTCCCTGCCCGAGGAACTGATCGGCGTGTGCTCGCACTTTCACATGCCCGCCATGGCGCTGCTCGACACCGACGGCCTCTACGGCGCCCCGCGCTTTCACCTGGCTGCCAAAAAGATCGGCGTCAAAGCGCACATCGGCGCGGAAGTCACCTGCGGCTCTGTCATCCTGGACGGAGCAGGCACTTCACGAAGTGAAGTGCCTGCGGAGTCGAAGGACCCCTACCCCCAGCAGTCCGCTGGAAAGGTAGGGATTCCTCGCTCCGCTCGGAATGACAAGTCCGTGGGGAATGACAAATCATTCCGCCTGCCCCTGCTCGTCGCCTCCCGCGCCGGCTACCAGAACCTCTGCCGCCTGATCACCAAAATGAAGTTGCGCGCCAAGAAAGGCGAAGGCGCAGTCACCACACAAGAACTCGAAGAACACGCTGGCGGATTAATCTGTCTCACCGGCGGCGATGAAGGCCCGCTCGCTGCGGCGCTCTCGCAGAGCGATATCGACCAAGCCCGCCGCCAACTCGATCAACTCACCGGCATCTTCGGTCCACGCAATGTCTACGTCGAACTGCAACGCCACTTCCATCGCGAAGAAGAATCCCGCAACCGCATCGCGATCGATCTCGCCCGCTTGCTCAATCTCCCGCTGCTTGCGACGAACGGGGTGAACTACGCCATCCCCAAGGCCCGCGAACTCTGTGACGCTTTCACCGCGATCCGTCACCATCGCACACTCTCGACTGCCGGACGCCTGCTCTCCCGCAACTCCGAGCGTCATTTGAAATCTCCCGAGGAGATGCAGCAACTTTTCGCCGACCTGCCTGAATCGATCTACAACACCGTCGAACTTTCCTCACGACTCGAATTCACCCTCAACGATCTCGGCTACGAATTTCCGCGCTATCCCGTGCCCGAAGGCGAGACCGTGAATTCTTTTCTGCGCGAGCAATCATGGATCGGCTTCCGCAATCGCTATGGCCGCGCCTCACAAGACATGCAAGCCAAAGCGCGCCGCCAGATCGAAAAAGAACTCGCCCTCATCGAAAAACTCAAGCTTGCCGGATACTTCCTCATCGTCTGGGATCTGGTCCGCTACTGCCGCGAGCAAAACATTCTTGTGCAGGGACGCGGATCCGCTGCCAACAGCGCCGTCTGCTACTCGCTTGGCATCACCGCGGTTGACGCGGTCGGCATGGAATTGCTGTTCGAGCGTTTTCTTTCCGAAGAGCGCGGCGAGTGGCCCGACATCGATCTCGACCTGCCCAGCGGCGATGAGCGCGAAAAAGTCATTCAGTATCTCTACAAAAAATATGGCGAACGCGGCGCCGCCATGACCGCCAATGTCATCACCTACCGCAACCGCATGGCCGCGCGCGAAATGGGCAAGGCCCTCGGATTCGATCCCGAAACGCTCCAGAAAATTTCCGCCGCCGTTGCCACCTGGGAATTCCGCGACGAGAACGACGCGCTCGACCGCCGCTTCCGCGATGCCGGACTCGATCTCTCCCATCCCCGCTTGCGCAAATATTACGAACTCTGCCTCGCCGTGCAGGACATGCCGCGCCATCTCGGCCAGCACTCCGGCGGCATGGTCATCTGCCAAGGACAACTCGATTCCGTCGTCCCTCTCGAACCCGCCTCCATGCCCGGCCGCGTCGTCGTGCAATGGGACAAAGAAGATTGCGCCGACATGGGCATCATCAAGGTCGACCTGCTCGGACTCGGCATGATGGCTGTGCTCAAAGATTCCATCGAACTCATCCGCGATCATTATCACGAGGAGGTGGATCTCGCGCATCTTCCGCAGGATGACTCACAGGTCTACTCGACGCTGCAGCAAGCCGACACCATAGGAATGTTTCAGGTGGAAAGCCGCGCGCAAATGTCGTGCCTGCCGCGCCTGCGGCCCATGCGCTTCTACGACGTTGTAGTGCAGGTCGCGATCATCCGCCCCGGCCCCATCGTCGGACAAATGGTGAATCCATTTCTGCAGCGCCGCCAGGGTAAAGAAGAAGTCACCTACGCGCATCCGTCGCTCGAACCAGTTCTGAAACGCACGCTTGGTGTCCCGCTTTTTCAAGAACAACTGCTGCGCATCGCCATGATCGCCGCCAACTTCACCGGCGGCGAAGCCGAGGATCTCCGTCGCGCCATGGGATTCAAGCGTTCGCAAGCCCGCATGAAGGAAATCGAAGCTAAACTGCGCTCCGGCATGACCGCCAACGGAATCTCCCCGAAGGCGCAGGAAGAAATTATTCTTTCCATCACCTCGTTCGCCCTCTACGGATTCCCTGAGTCCCACGCTGCCAGCTTCGCCCTGATCGCCTACGCCAGCGCCTATCTGAAATGCCACTACCTCGCCGCCTTCACCGCAGCGTTACTCAACAACCAGCCGATGGGATTCTATTCCCCAGCAACGATCGTGAAAGACGCCCAGCGCCACGGCCTGAAGCTGCTGCCGGTCGATGTTACGTGCTCAGAGTGGAATTGCACATTGGAGACAGTACCGAGTAGCGAGTACCAAGTGCCGAGTAAAACCTTTGTCATTCCGACCCCCGAGCGAACGCGAGGGGCGGAGGAATCCCTACTTTCGTCCATGCACCGCATTTCACCTTCGAAACTGCACTCGCAACTCGGTACTCGCGACTCGCAACTCGCTCCCGCTCTCCGCATGGGCCTGCGCTATGTCCGCGGACTGCGCGAAGAGGCCGCCCGCTCCCTCACCCTGGAACGTATGCGCGCTCCCTTCGCATCGATCCACGACCTTACCCGCCGTATCCCTGAGCTGCGCAACGACGAACTCACCACGCTGGCGGAAATCGGCGCGCTGAATACGATCGGGAGAATAATCGAGGGCTGCGTTCCTCAGGGGCTGAAGCCCAAATCTCTTGAAGCTCTTGATGGCACGGCTGAAGCCATGCCCTTCCCAAAACCTATTCACAAAAACAACTCTGATAAATCTGTCATTCCGGCGGACGAATCTCAGGATCCGGGACTCGCGATTCGCAACTCGGTACCCGGTACTCAGTACTCGCTTCACCGCCGCGACGCCCTCTGGCAGGTCGAACGCGCCGTCCGCCCCGCGGGCCCGTTGCTCGAACAAAACGCCGAGCCCGACGAACGCTCTCCCCTGGCACCCATGAATCACGAAGAGCGCTTGGTCGCCGACTTCCATGGCACCGGACTCACCGTCGGCCCGCATCCCATGGCCTACCGCCGCGCCTGGCTCAATGCCATGGGCATCCGCCGCGCCAGCGAACTGCGCGACCTGCCCACCGGCAAGCGTCTTCGCATCGGAGGCTGCGTCATCACCCGCCAGCGTCCCGGCACCGCCAAAGGATTTGTGTTTTTAAGTCTGGAAGATGAAACCGGAGTGGCCAACGCCATCGTCCGCCCCGATCTGTTTCATGCGAACCGCCTGCTGTTGACCAGCGAGCGCTTCCTCGCCATCGAAGGCATCCTGCAGAATCAGGACAATGTGATCTCCGTCCGCGCCGAACGCGTGCAGCCGCTCTTCGTCACGAAAGCAGAAACCAGTTCGCACGATTTTCACTGAGAGCTTTTCACCACGGAGACACGGAGACACAGAGAAATTCTTAGCCGCGGATTCACACGGATCTTCACGGATCAAGAGCAATTAAGAAGAAAATTTCTCTGTACCTCCGAGTCTCCGTGGTGACGCTTTCACTTCCCGGTATAGCTGACCCTCCAAATCGATCCCGACCCGTCATCGCTCACCAGCAGCGAGCCATCCGGAGCCACCGTGATCCCCACCGGACGCCCCCACACGTCGCCATTCGGCAGCACGAATCCGGTCAGGAAATCTTCATACTCACCCGAAGCGTGCCCGGTCTGATGCAGCGGCACGCGAATCACTTCATACCCCACGCGTACCGCTTTATTCCACGAGCCATGCTCCGATGCAAAAAGATCTCCCTTATATTCCGCCGGAAATTTGTCCGCCTCATAGAAAGTCATTTCCAGCGATGCATTGTGCGGCTGCAACAAGACATCCGGAACGATCGCTTTATCCTTCAACTCTGGATGCTTCCCCTTCTGCCGCGGATCCTGATGCGGTCCGATATACCACCACGGCCATCCGTAGAATCCGCCTTCCTGCACGTGCGTGATGTAATCCGGCACGAGATTATCCCCGAGCGCATCGCGCTCGTTCACCGAGCACCACAACTCGCCCGTCGTCGGATTCACCAGAATCCCTCCACCGGCATTGCGAATGCCGTATGCATACACCTTCAGCTGGCAATTCGACGGATCGCAGACTAGGATGTCGGCGCGATCCCGCTCTGCCGGATGCGTGTCACTATCGTCATCGTTCGACGCCGATCCCACTGCCACAAACATCTTCTTGCCGTCCGGAGTAAATTCGATCGAGCGCGTCCAATGCCCACCGCCGCTGGGCAGATCCGCGATATGCTCGGGAGGTCCGCTCGCCCGCATATCGCCGCTGTGATACGGGATGCGAAGCACCTCATTCGTATTGCCGATATAAATCCACTGCGGATCCGGCCCCGGCGGATAGAAGGCAATCCCGTAAGGCCGCTTCAAGCCCTCGGCAAAAATCGCATTCTGCTCAGGCTTGCCGTCGCTGGTCATGCCGCGAAACACGCGAATGCGCCCCGCGGCGCTCTCTGCCAGAAATATGTCGCCATTCGGAGCCGTGCGCAGCAGCCGCGGATTATCCAGGCCCCCCGCATACAATTCCACCTTGAATCCCGCCGGCGCCACCGGCCACGCATTCTCCGGACGCGCCACGACCTCCGGCCCGTTCTGCGCCGACTCCGTCGCATATGGTTGCGGCAAATCCGCAACCGTGATCTTGCGAGTCGTTCCCGGCTTCTCATAGCGAAAATCGGTAAACGGCGCCTTCGGGGCAGGAGCTTTGATCGTGGACGCCATCGCCTGCGGCGGCGTCGCGTTCATCTCGCCAGTCGCTCCGCCTTTTCCCGGCCCCATCGTCTCTACATAGCTGATGATTTCCCAACGGCTTTTCTCTGGCAGAAACGCCCACGAAGGCATGCCGTTATCCTTGTCGCCTTTCGTGACGAACCAGAACACCTCGCCTTCTGGGACACCCTCTAGCTTGCCGTCAACCAGGGACGGAACATTCCCCGTCCCCTGCCCCGCTCTTCCGTGACACGAAAGGCAATTCCGCGCATAAAGAGTTTTGCCGGCGGTCACCGCGGCGGCCTGCCCCTGGTAAGGATTCTTCGTGGCTTTCGCCGAATCCGGGGCATCGTGAAAGTTTTTGTCCACAGCCTGCAGGGTTGGAAGGGAAAGAAACGACAGGAGAACTGCCCACAGAATCTTCATCGTGCTCAAAGGCATGATCATCCTCGCGGGTAAAGATTTCCCACTTAGATTATGCTCTGAGCGAAAGGGATGCGAGTTTATACCGCGAATTCCTCACTTCACCCGATTTGTGGAGCGTATGCCGAAACCGTTACGCCGCTAGCTCGCGGCTCTTTACTTATCCACTGGCTTCGATCTTGGCGGTGATCAAGCCCACGTGATCGATGCCCACACCGTGCGCATCGTCAATCACCGTGGCCACATCCTCCCAAGGAACATTGTTGTCCGCTTTGACGAATAATACCTTCTGGGCACGCGTCTTATAGATATCGACCAACCGACTGTTGAGATCCTGCCAGCTCACGTCCTGCTGGTTGATCTCGAGCTGCGGTTGGCCTCCATTCGCGGGTGCGAGTACCTGCAAGACCACAGAGCGGCTATTCGGCTGAGGTTTGGCGTTCTTGGGCGGCGGCTGTGGGATGAGCGCAGTGTCCCCCCTCGGGGTAACCGGGGAAATAATCATGAAAATAACCAGCAACGTCAGCAACACGTCAATCAGTGGTGTCACATTCATGCTGCCGAGTATCCCACCACCACTTGCAACCTGCACTGGATGCCTTGCCTCCTACAGAAATAGATGCCCATAAGGTCCTTCGTGGATGCCGAGGTAGCGACTGGCAGGGACTAAATCTCCGATATTGGGGTAACTGCTGGCGATGCACTTCGGAGAGCGGGATGCGCTTGGGAACAGATCTTAGGAAGGTATGACAACGTTTTCTGCTGCCCGCGATAACCCCGTGGGATTAAAAAGCGTCCTAAGGTATACGGCTCAGATTAGGAGCCAGGTGTCCTCCCTACCCGGCAATAATCAGGCTCAAGGAGTACCCAATGAAATTCCGCCGGCTGGCAATCGCGGTAGCATTGGCGGCATTCAGTGCAGGACCCTGGACGTTCGCGCAAACCCAAATTCCCGGGCAGAATCCGCCCCAGACCCAGGCTCCGACGAGCGATCCAAACCAGGGTCAACCCAAAGCAGGGGAGGTGCAGAACGCTCCCAAACAGGCGCCCTCCGCACTTCCCACGGAAGATGATAGCCAGATCAAGCACGATGGCGGCACAAACGACGTCGATGCCGTGGGCAACCGCAACGTAGGATGTGGGCGGGGGCTAGGAAACTGGTACAGCATAGAGAAGCAGGTCGCCCTGGGGCGGCAATATGCGCAGCAGATCGAATCCCAGGTCAAGCTGATCAATGATCCTGTCGTCACCGAATATGTCAACCGCATCGGACAGAATTTGGTTCGCAATTCCGATGCCCAGGTGCCGTTCACGATCAAAGTCATCGACTCCGATGTCGTCAACGCCATGGCTTTGCCGGGCGGATTTTTTTATGTGAACTCCGGTCTGATTCTGGCCGCCGACGAGGAAGCAGAAATGGCCGGCGTGATGGCACATGAAATCGCTCACGTTGCCGCCTGCCACTATGCGCGCGAGATGACCCGCGCCAACCTGCTCCAGATGGCTTCGCTGCCTGCCATCTTCATGGGGGGTGGCCTCGGCTATGGATCTATGAAGGCATGGGCTTTGGCATCCCTGTAGCCTTTCTGCATTTCTCGCGCACCTTCGAGGCGCAAGCCGATTACCTTGGCGTCCAGTATATGTATCGTGCCGGGTACGATCCATCGGCATTCGTTTCGTTTTTCGAGAAGATTGCGGCGATGGAAAAAAAGAAGCCGGGAACCCTGTCCAAGGCTTTCGCAACGCACCCGCCAACTGCGGACCGCATCGAGAAGTCGGAGGAGGAGATTCGCAAGATCCTTCCGGCCAAGGCTGAGTACATTGTGACCACGTCGGAATTCGACGAGGTAAAGGCACGACTCGCCGCGATCGAAAACAAGCACCAGTTGCTCGATGAAAAGGACAGCAATAAACCAAGCTTGCGGCGGACCTCGAATACCGACGACAAGAACGATGACGATCATCCAGTCCTGAGACGTCGCGACGACTCCAACTAGTGTAGTGCGTGAAACAATCGGCACTTATAGGTCGCCGTTTTCCCCTGTGATCCTCTGTGCACTTGTGGTTAAAGCCCTTGACCTCCTCGCATACCCGGAAGTTCTTCATCCCTCGCCAAAACCTGAATCCGTTTTCCCAAACGGACGCATCCAACAACAAGACCCTAGAACCGAAGGAGGATTTTATGTCTGGTTTGCGGATTTTGCAGGTTTGCATGGCGACGGCGGTGCTGAGCGTCGGGTTGTCTGCTCTGCCCGCTTTGGCTGCTGGCACTGAGACCTTCACTGGAAAGGTCAGCGACAGCATGTGCGGAGCCAAACACAAAGAAGGGATCCCGCCCGCAGCCTGCGTTCGTGCCTGCGTGCAGCACGGTGCCAAGTACGCCTTGGTCGTCGGCGACAAGGTCTATACCCTCGACACCTCGAATCAAGCCACGCTGGGCGAACTCAACAAGCTAGCTTGGGAGGAGGCCAAAGTCACAGGCACGGCGAACGCAGATATCATTTCGGTGAAGTCGGTAACTGCCGCCAAGTAGGAGTCGGGAGAGAAACTGGCTTTTGTCCCGCCTCCGGGATGAGCAGCACAGGATGTAATCATCCCAACTGCCCGCGGCGCCACCAGAAGAGACACTCCCTAAGCTGTTCGCAAAATGGGCGACCTGCAGGCGAACCAACCTACAAAAGTCGCCGACTGGACTTCTCGAAATAGAGCATCACGCCGCGAAAAGAACCATGCTCGGAAAACTCAATGTGCAGATTTGAACAATGCTCATCGATCAAAATATTAAACACGCGACTCAGGGAGTATAGATTCATTTGCATTAACGGGGCGGAATACGATCGTCTTTGAGCAAGATTGATCAAACCATGCACGAGATTTACGCGCCGGCGCAAGGCCGCAACACCGCGCCGGAACGCGGAGCGGCTATCCGAGTATGTGAGATGGATTGCACCCACACCTCCTTCCGCGAGCAACGCGATCAATCTGCGAAGCATGAGTTCGCCGCGATCCACCGGGATGTGCTGGAATACGATGAAAGAATGGACTAGATCCACGCTGCCCGGTGCAACCGTATCCAACTCGCTGACATGCAACAGCCGAGCGGACGGAGCATGCAGTCTTTCGCAATTCGCGCGCGCCAGTTCCAGCATTCCCGGAGAGATATCCACGCCAATGGCCTCACTCGAGCGATGGGCCAGCGGCACCACGAGCCTGCCCACACCGCACCCATAGTCAAGCACCCGATCAGGCTTGAACGCGGGACGGATGGAGACGCGAATCACGCTGTAGACATGCTCGACATGACGCTCACCAGAGGCGAAAAACTCCTCCAGCGCATCACCGTTCAAATTCGCATTAAGGAACTTCGCGTCGGAACAAACCCCAAAATAGGGATTCGTCCTACCCCATTCCCGCCAATCCCGGTCGGCATTATTGGCAACTGCCATAGCTGGTAGTGATCGTCTGAAGGCTCGCCGGACGCCAATCCTAGTAGCCGTTTCCCTGTTCTGATTTTAGCAGTGTCAATCTTGAAACGTCGCAATGCCCGTGCTCTCATGGGCTTCCAGTTCGATTCCGTCATGGAGATTGACCACGCCGAAGTCTTTATCGGACTCGGGAAAGCAGCTTCCTATACGTAGGGTTGAGAGTGAAGCGGTAATGCCGATAGGGTGTGTGGTAGCGCTACCGGGAATCGAACCCGGGTTTGAAGATTGAGAATCTGAGAGCCTGGATTCTGCCGCTAGAGCTGCCGTTCTGTAACTAACAGAAAATTAAACAGTTCGCTTTCGTTTAGAGACGCGCAGGGTTCGTTCTAAGAAGCAGGAAATTGTGGCCAGTAACGGCAATTTATGGCTGCTCTGGCCACAAAATGGCCACAATTGCTTTGGTCGTGTTCGGCTTCGTGACATCTGGTTCTGGCTGTCACTCGGGGTCGGCGCGGGAAAATGGATCAGACGCTCGGGATGAAACTTTTCGACGCTTGTAAGTCTGCGTCTCGCGTCCGCGAAAGGCGGGTGAGAATCAGGTGTAGAATGCCCAAAAGTTCGGAGGACCGATTTCGGATCGTCATTGACGAAGGCAGCGCCTTCGGCCTTTTGACAGAGAGTGTCACTGGCTCTCTGATCGGGGCTTATTTGCTGCTTGGTCAAGCCGGAATGAACGTCCAATGTCATGGAAACGACCACACATATAGACGACTGGAAACGGGCTGAATCTCTCCTGACAGCGGAAAGACGAACGCTAGAGATGATCGCCGGCGAAGTTTGCCTGACGGAACGTTCCTTGAGAATTTGTGCAGAGAGATTGACGCTCAATCTCCAGACGTCATGTCGTCAGTAATGCTGATGGACCCTGATGGGAAACGGTTGTGGCCGATAGCCGGTCAACGGCTCCCCAAGGAATGGATTTCGGCGATCACTCCGCTGCCAATCGGACCGCGCATGGGCTCATGCGGTACAGCTGCATTCCGAAAACAGCGGATAGTTAATCCTGACATCGCCAGTGATCCTTTGTGGTCAGGAAGTCCAGCCGAGGAGTACCGAGAGATCGCCTTGCGAAGCGGCCTTCGAGCCGCTTGGTCCCAGCCTGTCATTTCGAAAAGCGACGAACTGCTCGGCACCTTTGCCATGTACTACGGCGCGCCGAGAAGTCCCAGCGCCGCCGATCTGCAATTGATCGAAGGGGCCGGCCACATCGCTCTCATTGCAACTGAAACAGAACGATCCCGCACCTTGCTGAAAAAGGCTTTCGACGAGCTCAAGAAGTCGAAAGCCCAACTGGAAACAATCCTCAATACGATACCCACGGTGGCATGGCGAGGCGAACCGGATGGCAGCATCAATTATTTCAACCGACGCTGGCACGAATACACCGGTCTTTCGCCAGAAGAGTCGCATGGGTGGGGATGGACAGTTATCATCCACCCCGAGGATAAGCAACGGGCGATGGATCAGTGGCTGCTCCAGGTCCTCCCGTCGAGAAAAGCGGCAGAAATTGTAGCGCGTCTGCGCCGCTTCGACGGCGAATACCGCTGGTTCATGGTACGCGTCGAGCCGTTCTTCGACGAATCTGGGAATGTCATCCATTGGTATGGAGCGGAAACCGACATCGAAGACCTAAAGCAGGCGCAAGTGAAGCTCCGGCAGGACGAACAGGAACTTCGACGGATGACCGATGCCATTCCTCATGCCATTGTCGTGCAGCGACCGGACGGTACAGCGCTCTATGCGAACCAAATTATGCTCGAATACACAGGCCTTACGCTCGAAGACGTGCAAGCGGACGGCTCCCGCGAGCGGATATTCCACCCGCATGATCTGGAGCGGGTGCGGGATGAGCGCCAAAAGGCTCTCGCGATCGGAGAACCCTTCGAAATCGAACAACGGGCCCGGCGGAACGATGGACAATATCGCTGGTTCCTGATCCGATACAACCCTCTGCGAGATGATAGCGGGCATGTCATTCGCTGGTATGCGACCGGCACTGACATTGAGGACCGCAAGCAAGCCGAAGAAAAGATGCGGAACGAGAATCTAGCGTTGCGCGAGGTAATCGCGGATTCGTCGATGTTCGACGAAATCGTTGGGTCTTCCGAGTCTCTTCGTCGCGTGTTGTCGCAGGTAGCGAAAGTGGCGCGAACCGATTCCACTGTTCTTATATTGGGGGAAACAGGAACGGGAAAAGAACTCATCGCTAGTGCCATACACAAGCGGTCAAACCGCTCTTCCCGTGCGTTCATTCGGGTGAACTGTGCGGCGATTCCGTCTTCGCTGATCGCTTCCGAACTGTTCGGGCACGAAAAGGGTGCCTTTACGGGGGCTTTGCAGCGGCGCTTGGGGAGGTTTGAAGCTGCCGCCGGCGGTACGATATTCCTGGACGAGATCGGTGACCTGCCCGGGGAGACTCAGCTTGCACTGTTGCGAGTGCTGCAGGAGCGAGAATTTGAACGCATCGGGAGCAACCAGCCAATCTCCGTGGATGTACGCGTGGTGGCCGCCACGCATCGGGACTTGAAAGCAGCCGTATCGGCGGGGACGTTTCGCGCGGATCTATTCTATCGATTGAATGTCTTCCCCATAGAAATTCCATCTCTGCGGGACCGAGTGGATGACATCCCGCTGCTTGTTGAATACCTGATTGAACGCTACGCGAAGAAAGCTGGGAAAAAGATCAGACATATAAAAAAGAAGACCTTGGAACTCTTCCAACGTTACGATTGGCCCGGCAACATTCGCGAACTGCAGAACGTGATTGAGCGAGCGGTGATCCTGTGCGATGGAGAAGAGTTCGCGGTTGACGAGAGCTGGTTGAAGCCGGAGTCGACTCGGCCTTCCGGGCCGACTGACCCATCCCCGAGCATGTTGGCCGAGGGCCAGCGGGCACTTGCCCAGCGTGAACGAGAAATGATCGAAGCTGCCTTGGTCGCATGCAAGGGTCGAGTCTCAGGTCCGTCCGGCGCAGCTGCGAGACTTGCAATACCGCGACAAACCCTCGACTCTAGAATCAAAGCCCTGCAGATCAACAAACACAGGTTCAAGACGCCTTAGATTGAATCCGGATACTTCGAATCGATCTTCGGCATGGGGCTTTCGGCTCCGCTGGTCGGCTGTGCGCCGTCCTCCATTTGCAAAGAGACGGAGATGACCATGCAGGCCAGAAGGAGCGCGGCAGGTTTGGGTTGCCCGGGCATGGGGTCGGCAAAAGTGATTGACGATGATACTGCCCCTGCAATAGCTGCCATTGCTCCAGTTTGAGTTAGAGCGCGTCGAGAGGTCATCGTGCTAGAAGGATCGGTCGGTCGAGATGCTGAGATCCTTCCACTCTCTATCGGCCGCTAAGGTTTGGTTTGTGTGGTTCTCCGCCGCATTGTAAGCGTCACTTCCAAGCAACAGCCGTAGCGGCGGTTCGGATAGTGATGCAACATAGAGGATCGCCTCCGCCGCTTTTATCGGGTCTCCTGGTTGCTTGCCGTCGTACTCGCGCTGAAAGCGGACTGTAGCGCCGACGGTTGCGTCATACTCCGGCTGGCCTTCGCGAAGCTCCGTGGAAGAGCCCGCAAAGTCGGTTCGAAAGCCGCCCGGTTCGACGATTGTGACCTTTATTCCAAGCGGTCCGACCTCTTTGGACAGCGACTCTGAAAAGCCTTCTACACCGAACTTCGCTGCTGCATGGGGAATCCGGTCGAAGGCGAACGCGATTCCGCTCTGAAGCCGAACACGATTCCGTTGTGATTCCGAACAGCATTCCGGTCTGAAGGTGAACGCCGATTCCGGTGGGAAGGCGAACAGTTTTTGCTGTCCGCCGGATTGGCGTTCGGCTTGGAGCGGAATGTTTTCCACAGACGAACAGCAGGAGGTGCAGCGACGCTGGACAATCACCCGGCATTGAAACTCCATAAACATAAGGAGGACAGGGTGCCGGCTAGGAGAAAGTCCATGCGGAAAACGAAGGAAGTCCTGCGGTTACGGTTTGAGTTGGGACTCGGGCAGCGGGAGATCGCGCTCAGTTGCAGGATGGGTCTGGGCACGGTCCACGAGTATCTGGAACGGGCGGTGGCGGCCGGGATCGGTTGGCCGTTGCCCGAGGGCCTGAGCGAAGAGGAACTGGAAGCCAAGCTGTTTGGTAGCCAACCCGTCCAGGCCAGAACGGTGCGGCAGCGGCCGCAACCGAACTGGAAAACCATTCATGAGCAACTCCAACAGCATCGCCATCTGACCCTGCAGTTGTCGTGGGAAGAATACCGACAAGCGAATCCCGAGGGGTATCGCTACAGTTGGTTTTGCGAGCGTTATCAACACTGGCGGCGGCACCTGGATGTAGTGCTGCGCCATGAACACAAGGCCGGGGAAAAGATGTTCGTGGACTGGGCCGGGGCAACGATCCCCGTGTATGACGCCACGACGGGGCAAGCCTGGCCGGCATCGTTGTTTGTTTCCGTGTTGGGCGCCAGTTCCTACACCTACGCGGAAGCAACTCGCGATCAGCAGTTGGAAGCCTGGATCCAGGCGCACATCCGCGCGCTGGAGTTTTTTGGCGGTGTGCCGAAACTGGCGGTGCCGGATAACACGAAGACGGCTGTCACCCGAGCTTGCCGTTATGATCCGGATCTGAATCCCACCTATCAAGAGTTCGCGGTGCATTACGGGATGGGAGTTGTGCCGGCGCGGCCGTACAAGCCACGGGACAAGGATCAGGCTTCATACTGCACCTTGTTGGACATGTTCGATGCAAGTTGAGGATAACGGCGTCTATCCCGGAAGCGCTTTCCGGGCTGGGCTTGAGGCAAGGGACCGACGACTGGCTCGAACAGCACACGTCCCGTGTCATCAGCGCGAACAGCGCGCAGCACTCCTTCAACGGCGAAGCGTTTGGCGGTGCTTGAGTGTACTCCCATCTGCGCAGCAACTTCTGGTACCGTGAGCCAACCGTTGCTGCGAAGATGTTGGACGTAGGATGGAATGTCATATGCGTTGCGAATGTGCCGAACGATCAACCGGGTAAAGGAGTGCTTCCTGCCGGTACGGAGCGAACGTGCGTTGAGAGTCCGTGCGATCTGAGCATCGGTTTGTTCGGTGGCTAGAACACGGACGAGTTCGACGATGTCCGCGGGGGTACGAACCAGATCCGGGGCGCTCAGAGGCAACGGCCGTTCCATCGATGTCGTTGCCCCGGCTTTCCAGCGGATGTGAATATGGATTTTCTGATTCTTCACGAGTGTGACGTCTTCGATAAGAAGCCGCAGCATCCGCTTGCGATCTCGAGCTGGAGTACGCGGATCGTTCCACACACGCGGAAGATCGGAAGCCAGCGCATGGACGCGGTCCCGATCTTCATCCGTGAGTGCTGATGGTTGCGACTTGCTCATCCGAGAGTACTCTTCCTCGGCTTGAGACAAGCTGGTGAGCTTTTCATTCCACTGCCGCTCCAGATTATCCACGACCAAGCGGTTTTCGGGACGAGCCAGCAAGTATTGGCGCTGAGCCAGTTCGGCTTCTTCGCGAGCACGTTCCACCTGAGCTCGCCGCAAACGATCGACTTCAGCCTGTCGTGCCCGCAACTCTCCAAACACCTCCAACGCCACATCCAACGAAGCTGGATTGACGGCTCTCAGGACGAGTTCCGTGACGGCCTGATCGATCTGGCCGCCGGGCAGATGTTGGCATATCGGCTGGGCGGTTTGGATTCCGCGTCGTTGGCAAACATATTCCGGGATCAGATGACCATGGTCGGTGTGATATCTCACCGTCATGCGTAGACCACACACGCCACATAGGACAAGACCTTGCAGCAGGGCGGAGCCTTCGCGAGGCGGGCTGCTGCGACGGTCCTCACCATAGCCCTTCGCATTGGCGAGTAGTTTGGATTGGTTGGATTCAAACTCTTCCCAGGAGATGTATCCCAGATGCATATTGGGCAAGAACACCGACCATTCCTCACGCTTCAGGCGTCGGTAGCGAAGCTGTCCGGCGATGATAACTTTGCGCTGGCGAGTTCGACCGTAGACGAATGCTCCTGTATAGCGCGGATTGTGCAGAATGCCTAACACACGGCTGTGCTCCAATGGTCCAAACAACAGTTCACCCGCGCGCACGCCTGAGGTGATGCGTCTGGGCCAGAGGACACCTTCGGTCTTGAAGTGATGGACGACGCGCAGGGCCGAACCTGTCTGGCGAAAAGTCTCAAACAATAAGCGCACGCCTCGTTGAACCTGCTGGTCGGGATCGAACACGACCCGCCCGCTGCTGTCATACACAAAACCGATCGGCGGCTTCATCCACAGATCGCCTCGCCGGGCTTTGTTGAGCTGGCCGCCAATCAGTCTAGCCCGCAGCAAGTGCAGCTCGGCCTCGCTCATCGTTCCTTTCAAACCCAATAACAGGCGGTCGTTGAAGTGGCCGGGGTCGTAGATTCCATCCTCATCGAGAATAAGGGTATCCGCCAAAGCGCAGATCTCTAACAACCGGTGCCAGTCCGTCGAACTGCGCGCCAAACGCGACACCTCCAACCCCATCACCAGGCCAACCCGGCCCAGTCCGACCTCGGCAACCAGGCGTTGGAAACCATTGCGGTTGTCCGCAGTGGCTCCGGATAAGCCCAGGTCTTCATCGATCACGACGATCTGATCGGCAGCCCATCCCAGCACCTGCGCGCGTCGCTTCAGATCGTACTGACGTGCCGTGCTCTCGCGGTTCTCGTGCACTTGCCGAAGTGTAGACTGGCGAACATATAGATATGCCAACCGTCGCAAATGCTCGGCGGCAACTTTATTGGATGTGTTCATGCGCCCCTTTTCTCATGCAAGACAAAACCATGTTGGTCAATAACGTGGTCAGATCGGGCCGCAGGACTGACGGAAGATCGAACGACTCCTGCGGTGCAGTTTGCGCGATCGGATGTGATCTCAGTGCAGTCAAAGCTTCCAGCCAAGCCATCATTCCATGTGACAAGAACAGTGCCAGACCATGACCACGGCGAGAGTCCGCATGGAGCGCCTCCCGACGCAGGGTTTCGTACTCTTGCTTCCAGTCGATCAGCTGATCCAGGGTCTTCACTGGAAGAGACCCCTCATCGTTTTTTTTTCCTCCGTGCCAGCGCGCGTTCGATCGAACGCGGATTAATCGAAACGCCAAAACGTTTCTGGATGGCCTCGGTGACGTCCTTCTCCGCCGGCGAATCCGCACGCCACTGTCCGGCAAAATCGAGGATCTCGGCGGTGCACTTGTGAGCGCGCTTGGGACCTCTCCGGCGAGGAAGTAAACCGGAGATACCCCTCTCCTCAAACGCGGCCTCCGCCGTGTAGAACGCCTGCCGGCTCACCCCGAATGCGACTGCAGTTTCGGTCACCGCTTGTCCGTCGACTTGGTGACGTCGCAGCATCTCATAACGCACTTGCACGAGATCGCGGGAGTCGAAGAACTCACCTTGGCGGAACCCTTCGTCGCGCACGGTATCGGGATGTGGATGGAGTGCTCCCTGTCGGCGGAGCGCCTCGGCTTTGGCATCAACGGCACGGCTAGGTTTGCTTGCTCCCGGTCGCTTCATGGCTGTCAACCTTATTATGTCCATATCAATACAACTGTCAAGATAATTACGTGGGGCTGTCGCCTCGCGATATACTATTGACTGCACAATGCTGCGTCCATACTCTTGAGTCGACGCCGCCGCTGATGAGATCATGTACATAATAAGCATGACATAATGGACGTAATTTACATGACACCTCGAAATCGCCGTCATCGCCTCCGCCTCAAAGCCATCAGGTCTGCTAAAGCCATCAAGTCTTCCACGCGAAACTGAGATCGACCACCGCCCACACTCACATATGCATCTGCAGGAATCACATCAGTCCAACTCACAGGCACGGAAAACGGTGATCCATCCGCAAGCTGAATCGTCACCCGGTCATCGCCCCAGAGTTTCTTTGAAACAACAAAACGAAAGGACTGACCGCAAAGCGGGTGGAAGGGATGAATGATTCGAACCTGTTGCGAATCGATCAGATCACATGTAGTTGACGGCTTTGGGCAAGGCGAAGGCAGAAAGTGCAGTCCAGGTCGTCGAACGCTGGATCGCAGCAGCGCTACGGAATCGGAAGTTCTTTAGCTTGCTGGAACTCAACCAGGCGATCCGCGAGTTGCTGGTGCGACTGAACGAACGTCCTTTCCGCAAGCGGGACGGATCGCGGGTTAGCGTGTTTCAAAGCTTGGAGAAGGCAGCTCTGGCCCCGTTGCCGGCGGAGCGCTTCGACATGAGCCAGTGGTCGCGGGCGACCGTCAACATCGATTATCACATCGCATTCGCCGGGAACTTTTACAGTGTGCCGTACGCTTTGGTGCAGCAGGTCGTGGAAGTCCGCTCTACCCCGACCACGGTGGAGATCTTCCACAAGGGCAACCGGATCGCTTCCCACCTGCGCAGTCGCGGTCGTGGGCAAGCTATCACCCAGAACGAGCACCGCCCCAGGAGTCATCAAGTCCATCTGGAATGGCCGCCATCGCGGATAGTGAACTGGGCGCGCAGCATCGGTCCCAACACAGCCCAGTTGTTCGAGCGAATCTTGAATGAGAAGCCGCACCCGGAGATGGGTTACCGCTCCTGTCTCGGCATCATTCGCCTGGCGCAGCAGTACTCTGGGCAGCGCGTCGAGGCGGCGGCCGAACGGGCGCTCCTGGCCCAGGCTTGTCGCTATCAGAGCGTGAAGTCGATCTTGAAGAACTCGCTCGACGCTGTTCCCTTATCTCCACCACAACCCGGCTCTCCACCGCTGACCCATGACAATGTCCGCGGTGCCGAGTACTTCGACCAAGGAGGACGGACCTCATGCTGAACCAACCGATGATAGAAAAACTGCTGGCCATGCGGTTGCAGGGCATGGTCGAGGCCCTGAAGGCGCAGGAGCAAGATCGGGCCGTCAACGAGTTGAGTTTCCTGGAACGACTCTCTCTGCTGGTCGATCAACAGTGGAGCTGGCGCGAGAACCAGGCGCTGGCGCGAAGGCTGAAAGCGGCCAAACTGCGGGGACCGGCCTGCGTGGAGGACATCGATTACCGGGCTGCACGTGGCCTGGACAAGACGGTGGTGCGTGCTCTGGCAAAAGACTCTGCCTGGGTCCGCAACCACGAAAATATTTTCGTGTTGGGTCCGACCGGCGTGGGCAAGAGTTTTATCGCTTCAGCTCTGGCCCAAAAAGCCTGTCGCGATGGCCACTCGGCTCTCTATCTGCGAGCCGCCGCCTTGCTTCGGGAGTTGGCCTTAGCCCGAGCGGATGGCAGCTTGCGTAACTTCCTGGCACGACTAGGCCGCATTGATGTTCTGGTGATCGATGACTGGGCCATGGCGCCACTGAATGAAAACGAGCGCCGCGAAGTCTGGGAGATCTGCGAAGATCGCTACCAGACCCGTTCCACCGTCCTTACTTCCCAACTGCCGCTCTCGCGCTGGCACGAGCAGATCGGCGATCCCACCATCGCCGATGGCATCCTGGACCGTCTGGTTCACAACGCCCACCGCATCGAAATGCGCGGCGAGTCCATGCGCAAGAAACGCAATCCGCCACAGGACGAGAAGAAGGAATGAACCAACTTCTGTCATGGTTCTTTAATCGCCGGGGCCTTTGAGTAATGAACTCGCCCACACGAGAGGGACATAGCCTTGATAGCGGTTTCCGGGCGCTCGCGGATTCGCATAGAAACCAGTTTCCGCTAGCGACTTCGCCGCAAATCCAAATTCATAGTGCCATACTTCGTTAAAAACAAGCGCAAAAGGCAAGCCATTGCGCATTGGCGATAGCTCCGACAGCTCGTTTTTCACGAGAGGGTAGTTTCGGCGAAGCCAATCAGCCATGATCTCGCGGCTCAATTTCAGGGTTGCATCCACTAGCGGCTTATCGCGCTCGGTGAGAATGGAAACTCCCGCAACGTAGCGATAATCCGTTTCGCGTAGATAGCCGATGGCGGTGAGCAAGCGCAATATTGCTATCCGTCGACCTTCAGGCAGTGGAAGCGCCTTCGCAAGTGCTGCATCAGTATCTGTCCCATTCGCAACCGCGTTCATTACCTGGCCAGCATCATCGATTGCTAATAAAAACAGGGTCACATATTCGGAACGAAGCGCTCCGTACACTTCCGGCAGCTTTCGCCAATCCTCCTCCGCCGCACTATCTATGCCGTCGAATACATCAGGCAAACCCTGCAGGCGCGGCGAGGAATCGCCGTCCCCGAACGTTGAAAAGCTCATCTTTGACCCAGGAGCCGTCTGGCTATCGAGGTAGAGCCCCGTGGAGTCCAACTGCGCTCCAAGTTCCCACGAGTGGACCAAATAAACGCCCCCGGTCGCATGGCGTGGCTCTTGGACTCGATAACCGAGTTCCGTCGCAAGGTCCAGTCCTTGCCAGTTCAGCGCTACACCGGCGATCAAATCGAACATTAGTTGAGGGCGTAGTGCCGCGTTCGGGCAGCTGCGCAGGATTTCGCCGAATTCCGCCTGATGCGCACGAAATGCATCCGCCAAGCTTTGCCCGTAGTGCGCACCGACACGATAGATCGTTCGCTGATCCTCTACGGTGAGCAGGAGGTAATTCAGCCGGTACGTATCCTTATCATTCGCTCGCAGCAACTCTAGCTGCAGCAAGCGATCAAGGGTTACTGGCGTTTCCTGGATCGCTTTTTGTATCTCTTCTCTCGTCAGGGGCCGCCGTGCCGCTTCAAGCATCAAGCGTTGGACGGGAACAAATGAGAGGACATACTGAGGGTCATCCAGGCCAGACGCGTTTATGGATCCCGTTATCGCGGTGCCGATTAAAGGCTTGCTGGCGACGTTCTCTGCAGAGCTTTGCGCCTGCGCCGTGTGACTAGGCCCCAATAACAAAATGCCGGCAACCATCCACTCAAAATGAATTCGCATTTATGACCTCCCTTTGACCTTTGACCTCGGCAGGTGAACCCGTAAATGAACCACGTGCTTGATGGCCCGTAGGCTAACAAACCGCCCAAGAGGCATACTACTGCTCTACCTTGCTTAAACGCAGCAGTACCTTCAAAAGGTCCACGGGAGTGGCTGACTTCCGCCCGGACCACAGACTGTCAGCCGAGCCCGAAACGGAGTTCTCGGAAGTTGGCATGCCACTTAAAGCCCAACCAGCTTAAGTTAGCGCTTATGTTGGGAGCGCCCCCCATGAATCCCTTCTTCTACAGCGAGGAAGCAGGGGCAAAGGGGCTGCCCCTTTCCCCTGCACCCCCAATCCCCGCCGAACCTGCCTCCGCTTCGCTCCGGACAATTCGCTTGACGATTCCGAACACTTACTCCACAATCACCATGCCAGCGTCGCTTCGCTCCGACTGCTGTTCACCTTCGCTCCGGAACGCCGTTCGGCTTCCTTCCGGAATCGATGTTCACCTTCACCGGAATACCCAGCTGCATAGGCCGCACGTCCAGGTGGGCCGACACGGCCGCCGATCGATGAGATCTGGATAAGGTGACCAGCCCGCCGCTCACGGAAGTATGGGAGGACAGCTTTCGTCATAATAATGACGCCGAAGAGATTCGTTTCAATCTGTGCGCGGAAGTCCGCGACGGAAGTATCTTCTACGGAGCCTACGTTACCGTAGCCGGCATTGTTAACGAGGACATCGAGGCCACCGAAGGTTCGAATCGCTACATCGACGGCGTACTTTGCCTGCTCTTCGTTCGTAACGTCGAGCGGAACGGTCCACACACACTCTCCAAACTTGCCAGCAAGATCGGCGAGATGCTTCGAATTGCGGGCCGTCGCTACTACGCGGTGTCCGGCTTTGAGAGCCTCTTCTGTGAAGGCTCGACCAAGGCCGCGGGAAGCTCCCGTAATTAGCCATACCTTTGACATCCTTACTCTCCTTCGCATCACTGCCAAGCGTGCGATGGAACTTCTTCGATTAAGCGGCACTCGGGAGGAACCGGCCTTCGCGGCAAAGCCGAAAGGCCGTGCCATCCGATGTTCATGCTGCCGCTTGATCGGCCTTTTTCAGGAATCCGAGAAGATCAGCATTCACCTTGTCCGCCAGGGTGGTGCACATCCCGTGCGGCGCGCCCGGATAGACCTTCAACGTAGAGTTTTTGATGAGTCTCGCAGACAGGAGCGCCGAAGCTTCAATAGGCACGATCTGGTCGGCATCCCCATGTAGGATCAAAGTTGGCACATCGACCTTCTTGAGATCATCGGTGAAGTCTGTCTCGGAAAAGGCTTTGATGCAGTCGTAGGCTCCAATAATCGATACCTGCATTCCCTGTAGCCAGAATGAATCCCTAACACCTTGCGAAATCTTGGCGTCGGGTTTGTTGTATCCGTAAAAGGGGATGGTAAGGTCCTTGAAGAATTGCGAGCGATCCGCAATCACGCCAGCCCGAATGCCGTCGAACACAGACAACGGAAGGCCGCCAGGATTCTTCTCGGTCTTTAACATAAGTGGCGGGACCGCGCCGATCAGCACGGCCTTCGATACTCGGTTGCTCCCGTGCCGGCCAATGTAGCGCACGACCTCACCGCCCCCCGTGGAATGGCCGACCAGCGCTACGTTTTTCAGATCCAGTTGGTCGAGAAGCGCTCCGAGATCATCGGCGTATGTGTCCATGTTGTTGCCGTTCCAGGGCTGGCTCGAACGTCCATGGCCGCGGCGGTCGTGGGCAATTACTCGATAACCGTTCTGTCCCAGGAAGAGCATCTGTGCATCCCAGGCGTCTGCGTTCAACGGCCATCCATGCGAAAACACGACCGCCGGCCCTGTGCCCCAATCTTTGTAGTAGATCGTGGTCCCATCTTTGGTTGTGATTGTAGTCATTTGAGTTTCTCCTTGGTTTTTTCTCTGCGGAGCGGGAGCGCTCGCAGGCTTGGGTTGACCGGCGAAAGCCGATACGGGAAGTCCTGTAACGGCCAACAAGGCAGCACCGCCGATCAGAACGTGGCGACGCGAGATAGGCGTCGTTGAATTACTCATTTTGCCGCTCCTTCTGGGTGAGAGCAATCAGATATCCAAAACGCACGAGGTTAACTGCCCATCCAGGAGTTTTAGGGCTCGACTCCGAGCAACCCCTCGCCTTTGGCGATTTATCTTGAGTGACGCAGGCGGTCGGCTTGCTGTCGCCATCCTCGATGCTCTCTGTTGTCTGTAATTGCCAGCCACTGATTTCCCCCGACAGCGTCACGAAATAATCGCTCCTACGCCCTCGTTGCCATGCTGAAACTTCAGCAATTTCCGTAGTTCCGGCACAGCCGCCCCGTGCAAACACTGTGAAATTGTGCGAAATCTGATGGAGATTCTGGAGTTTGAAAGTGGCGCAAGTCTTGCAATAGCAAATGTGACAGACGCGTGGGACTTGCACAGAGCGCGAATGGTCCGCACGTTTTCGATCGATAGGCCGGGCGCGAATGACCAGAAGTGAACAATGACTTTAAGGATCGAAAGGATTCTTGACGGAAAGTACACCACGATTCGGCTCATTGGCCGTATGTGCTCTGAGCATCTTGCGCAGCTGAAGTCGCTGATTGAAGACAGCACTCCAGCAGTCGCGCTGGACCTCGATGAGATCACGCACGTGGACGTGGAGACGGTCAATTTCCTGAGAGAGTGCCAGACCGAGGGAATAAAACTCCGGCATTGTTCGCCTTACATACGCGAATGGATGGACAGAGAACAGGACAGAGAACGATAGCGATCTTTGTAAATTTCAGAAGAACAAAATATAAGGAGACACAGATGAAACCAGGAAAAGCAGTGATCGGAGCAACAAATCTAGGGTTCAAAGCGAACCCCACGCTACCCACACGAAAGTCCAGCCTCTCGGCCTGCTTCACGTACTGCGGCCTTGCATGCGCAATTCTTGCGACGGTGTTGTTTTTTTGTTCAGCAAATCGCGCCGTCGCGCAAAGCAGTGAATCCCACGGCGTCAAGAACGTCATTCTCGTGCACGGCGCCTGGGCTGACGGGTCGAGTTGGTCGAAAGTAATTCCGTTGCTTGAAGCAAAGGGCTTGAAGGTGACCGCGGTGCAACTTCCTCTCACTTCACTCGCGGATGACGTCGCAACGGTCAAGCGGGCCTTCGCGCTAGAAGATGGTCCCTTCCTGCTTGTGGGCCATTCCTACGGTGGCTCTGTCATTACGGAAGCCGGAAATGATCCGAATGTCGCAGGCCTGGTTTACGTGGCAGCTTTCGCACCCGATAAAGGGCAATCGACGCTGGATCTAATCACGGCGAACCCAACTCCCGTAGGCCCGGAGCTTAGGCCTACTGCGGGATTTTTCAAACTATCTGCTAAGGGAGTTTTTGAGGACTTCGCTCCGGACCTGCCCGAAGTGGACCGAAAGGTTCTGTTTGCGACCCAAGGTCCGATCGCGGGTGCAGCACTTGGGGTGCCGACAACTACGCCGGCATGGAGGAACAAGCCATCCTGGTTTGTGATCGCCGGCGACGATCGTATGATCTCACCGAAGCTTGAAGAGGCTGAGGCACAAGAAATGAAGGCGAAATCGATCACGATTTCTTCCGGCCACCTCGTTATGCTCTCGCACCCCGCCGATGTCGCGGGCTTCATCGAGGGAGCAGCACAAGGATCGGGTACGGACTGAACGAAACTCGAAAAGCGACGGGCCGCTCTGCTGGCGTTCACCGCCATCATCGGCCCGCCGTCGAGTACAAGGCAAACGCAAGAAAACGAAGAAAAGGAACTTCGAAAAGGAGAAATGCGATGTCCGTCGCCGAAGACACAACTCAACGTCCTCCATGCCCGCCTTTCACACGCGAAACGGCCATTGAGAAGGTTCGACTGGCGGAAGATGCCTGGAACGCTCGCGACCCGGAAAAGGTGGCGCTGGCGTACACAGTCGACTCACGCTGGAGAAACCGCTCGGAATTTGTGCACGGAAGGCAAGAAATCGTCGCGTTTCTCAGACATAAATGGGCGAAAGAGCTGGAGTATCGACTGATCAAGGAGCTTTGGGCGTTCGAGGGCACCCGAATCGCCGTGCGCTTTGCCTATGAATGGCACGATGCCTCCGGGAATTGGTTTCGCTCGTATGGCAATGAGAATTGGGAGTTCGATGAGAACGGGTTGATGCGCTTGAGGTTTGCTTCTATTAACGATCTGCCAATCAAGGAGACGGAGCGCAAGTATCACTGGCCACTAGGGCGCCGTCCGGATGATCATCCGGCACTATCCGCCCTTGGCTTCTAGGGACCAATCCATTCGCGGGCAGGCAAACGTGGTACCCGCATTTGTTGACGTGAATTTGCAAATTGCTCAATGGTAGACGAAGGAGAACAGGAACATGTCTGATAGGAAACTCTTCGCAACAACGGTACGGCTTATCACTGGGAGTACGCGAGGCTTTGTTTACCTGATATTGCTTGCAGCGCTAGCTGTAACAACCATCCAGGCGCAGAACAGTCCCGTAAAAAACGTGGTGCTGGTTCATGGCGCCTGGGCAGACGGCTCTGGATGGAAAGGCGTCTACGACATTCTCGCCAAAGACGGCTACAACGTCACCATCGTGCAAGAACCGGAGACGACCTTCCAAGAAGATGTCGCCGCAACGAAGCGCGCCCTTGCTCTACAAGACGGACCCTGCATTCTCGTCGCTCACAGTTATGGAGGAGCCGTAATCACCGAAGCGGGTACGGACTCATCCGTCGTCGGTTTGGTGTACATCGCGGCCCACATGCCAGATGCGGGAGAGAATGAGTCTGACGACGGAAAGCGCTTTCCCAGCGACCTCAGCAAGTCTAACGCGATAAAGAAAACAGCCGACGGCTTCACATACCTCGGCCCGGCGCAGTTTCATGAATACTTCGCAGCCGATCTTTCGGCGGAGCAAGCCGCCTTCATGGCGCGATCGCAGGTGATGAACAAGGCTGAGAATTTCAAAGGAGTCATCACCACGCCTGCGTGGAGAAGTAAACCAAGCTGGATGTTGGTAGCTGGAGGCGACAGAACGATCAACCCCGATCTCGAACGTTGGTATGCCACACGGGCCGGCAGCCATAAGGTCGAAGTCCCCGGAGCCAGCCACTCGGTCTACGTTTCGCACCCAAAGGAGGTAGCGGCACTGATCGAAGAGGCTGCACAGCACGTTCGCTAGAAGATCTCGTCCGCCTTAGCCAGCAATAAGGGAGAAATGAACTGCCACAGCCTTAGCCATCTTGTACATATGTCGCGGAGCACGCTTCGGCCATTCATCGCTCGACAAGACGCCTCGATCCTGAAGCTTCGATCAGTGAGACTCTTGACCGCAGTCGTTTTGACGACGCACAAGGTACTACTCCGCACCGTGCTGGGTCTCGCATTTCGCGAGTGATTGCGCGATGCGAGAGCAGCCGATTCGTAATTTGCAAATCCTCCCACATTATCAATAGCTTACACTCGTGAGGGCGCGTCAAAGGCGTGTTTCAGCCCCAGTATTCGTGCGGGCCGCCGTTGAGTCGTGAGCTAACACGAGAGAAACACGAGAGACTTTTCGTCGCTCTGACGCCTTGGCTGGCAGAGTCTCCCCGTGCGGATCTCCCGTTTCTGGAGTTTCTGGTTTGCCGTTCCACCAAGGTCAATGAGCCTTTGGTGAGAGGCCCGCGGGGCCTAGTCTTGAGTTGCCTGCGACGCGGCGATTCGAAGCCAGATGCACTTCGGTTATCATCGGCACGATTGGAGACCCGGCGTTGAAATCTCCCGACTGGCTGAATGGGGGATAAACGAGAGACTTACTCTAAAACTGCGATTTCTGATCGAGATCGATCGCCTCAAGCTTGTGATTCGCGGAAATCGCATCGCAGATGCCTCTCGCCATGAAAACACCGCCGAGCATTCCTGGCATCTTGCACTCTTCGCCATGCCAGCGAGATCAAAAGCCTGGGCCACCCGCCCATGGCGGACTCTACTCAACGCGGATGGGGCCTCTCAAGTCCTCGGGGCCGATTCGAATAGGTGTGGGCGGGACTGGTGATCGGGCTATCAGGGCAGCGGCCAGCAGTGCAAAGCGGTCAGTGCAGGCGTGAAGATATTCGAGGGCATCAGGCTCGGTAGTTCGATCGTGGCGGCGTGAGGAAGCAGTTGCCAGCTCGTCCATTGTATTGAATAGAACTCCCTTTGACCGCAGCCGGTTCAGTTCCTGAACTTCGCTTGGCAGGGGATAATAAATTTGTGGTATCGGACTTCCGTTGGGTCCGGCACGAAGATCCTGCACCGCAAAGCCAGCGCCCGTCGCCTGTTCCATTGGCGCGAGATGAGTGAACAGGTCTCGGTAGCTGCTGAAGACGGCGACCCATCCTGGAACAGCCGGATCGGTGATTTGTAGGACTTGTTCGGCTACTTGGTCTGCCCGCTGCGTCCTATTCAGAAACCTCCGAAGCCCGCTCATGGACCTGATGTCCAGCCGAGAAAAGCAAAAGGCGGAAGCGAATTCAGCCAAGGAATCGCGTAGAACTGCTAGTTCCCAGAACAACGCGCTGATCGCCCTATAAACGGCCGGGCTGTTTAGGTCTTTGAAAGCTTGGTAGTCTTTGGGTTTCGCGTTATGGAGGTGGCTGCGAAGTTGCACGCTATAGGCGTTCAGAAGATCACTGAGACGCAACTCGGAGTATGTGATGCCGGAAGCGACCCGGGATGCAACGTCAAACAGTCGCATCAGGTTCGCACGTCCGGCAGCGACGGCCACTTCGCGCCAGCGCTGCCTGATCTCCGTGCAAAGCCACCGCTTTCCGTCGCGGCTCATGGCGAGAAAGTCAGGCGGCCGAAGCCCCTGAACCTGGTCCGGACTATGGGCAAACGACGCACCCAGCGTCGGCAAGCCGAGTGCCCATAAATCGGCAAAAAGATTCTCGTGGTTCGTGGTGCGAAATTCGTGGACTGAAGGTCCGCCCATTCCTGCCTGGATACGAACGTCCGGTCCCGGCTCGTTGACTGCCACAACCCCGCCAGTGCTCCAGGCAACTCTAAAAACCTGTGGCGATCCTGCGACTGAATTCATTCCGTTAACTCCTGTCGACAAGCCTGGACTTTAAGCATACGTTACCCACGCCGCGGGTGGCCCGACCTTGCGTTTTGTGCAAGGGTGGGGCCACGATGTCGCCGAAAGCGAACCTGCGCGGTTAGGAAATCAGGGAATGAAAAGTAAAATCTCCCGCGATCCGCACTCGGGAATCCCATCCTTCAAAGAACGAAGGGTGGGCCACCCGCCTGCGAGGAGGCGGCGAAGTGCTAGGCGGACCTATGGCTTCTTTTGCAGGTGGTCGCGGTATTTCTTGACGAACGAGCCCAGACGGCCTTGCCAAGTGAACATGAAGGGAAAGCGCTGAAATTGCTGCATCATCGTCTGTGATTGCCATGCCTTCGTTTTGTCCAAAAATCCCCCATAGATAATTTGGCGCTGATCAAGATTCTTGCTGCCGAAGACCGCCGCGAAGAGGAACGGGGCAATCTCGTATTGTGAAGGCGAGGATTTGTCTTGCGCAGCGACCACGTCATAGCATCGTTCGGCCATTGGAACAGTCAGCTCCAGAGAATTGCTGAACAGATCGGGAACATAGTAAAAATTCAGATCGCCGGCGTTTGCATCCAGCCATTTTTTCAATTCACTTTCGTTAACGGAATTGCCGAGATAGGAATTGAATTCCAGAAGCAACTCCAGCTGGCATGCTGCGGCGATGTACTTTTCATACGTCCCGAAATAAGCCCCCCACGAAGTTGAGATGCGCTCCTTCCAGAAGAAGGCGGATCTCCCCTGCATCAGTTCGCCACCAGTGAACATATTGCTCGGCAGAGGCCAGAGCAGAATCGGGGCTTTGTCGCTAGCCGAATGGTCGATACGTATTGGTACGACACGGCACTGAAGAATGGGTGCGAGGAATCTGGGCCTGTCCCGTATCACGGCATAAATTGCCACGCATCTGAATGCGATAAATATTTCAAATGCGGGGCGCCACCACTGCAACGTGCCTGTGAGCTGGCCGTAATACTCTGACTTGAGTCGGCGTAGATCGCGCGATTCTTCAAAAGCTTCAGTTAGCATCTGCACCGCCGAGACAATCCATTCCTGTTTTCCATTGTGCTTGATGATGGTCAGGCATGCAGAAACGAGAGACTGAAGTGCGGGAAGGTACTCGTCCCTGAAGAAATCCCCAAGGGCAGAGGCGGATGACTTCAGGTCTTGCGGAAACGGCTGCTGAATGTCCTGCTTATTCCAGCCGTCAACGAGGGATTCGCGGATAAGCTCGATGAGCATGGAAAAACGCGCTTCATCACTGTCTGCGATTAGCTCGTTAACAAATCCCTGAAAATCAGTCGGCGGTCCCACAAGAAGTTCTCGAACGGGAATCCGCGACGGCGGCATGCCGCTGGTGCGAGGAGCCGATATCTCAGTGAAGTGCTTAAACCGCTTTCTTGCCCTGTCTTCCGATTCTTCCTCCATACGCTGTCGGTACATGAGGTCGAGATCGGCACGTGTAATGAGTTGCAGGCCTGTACCTCTCTTGATCCAGATATCACCTACCTGCAGTCGAGTCTTGCCATCTGGCTTCTTGGCTTCGGTCTTTATCACTATCGGGCGATTCTGGACCGCATTGAAGATGATGACGATCAGCGCGTCCCCGCTATCAGTCTGCAAATTGTTGAAGATCTCAATGTTGGGAACAGGATCGAGATACTTCTCGAGTATCGGCGTTACCCGCGCCTGATCAAATTCAGCGGCATTTGTGACGGGATAGAACTGTTGGTTGACTGGATCAGCGCCGACTACGATGTAGCGTTCTTGCGAGGATTCGGCGTTCGCAACGCCTTGTATTAGCTTGATGAAATCCAGTCGGTCATCGAAGTCGTCGCGGGACAGCGAGGTGGAACGTTTGAACTCGTAGCGTGAGTGTTCCACCCCTTGCTTGATGAGCGACTGGATTTCGGTAAGGCAATTTTTGAGCCTCTCTGAGAGTCCAGGTGGAGACGTTTCCTTACCATCGGGATTGTCAGGCATTCGGTGCTCCCGTCATGAGATTACCCAGCCGCCGGAATTTGAATCTTCGTCACTCAAAATAAAGAATTGGCGGGTGGCCCACCTTCAATAATCTTTGCGTGCACCATTCCCACTGAGGGTGCCCCATCCTTGCGTTTTCTGCAAGGGTGGGCGGCGATGCTGCGTGTGCTATTTGATTTTGTTGTGGACACGTGATCAAACCCACTTGGCGCCGGCATTTCCGACTCCCGCCTTCGCAAAAAACGCGAAGGAACGGGGCACCCCGCTGTGTTGGCGATGCCAGCGAGATCAAAAGCCTGGGCCACCCGCCGGGGGCGCTGTCCATAGTCGCCATTCCTCACCCGCCAGCCTCGCCACAGGGGAAAAGGGTCTTCGCTACAGTCTGGAAATGGGCGTGCGTTGCATCCGCGAAAGGCTTGCATTCGCGCTCGCCGATACGATCGATAATGGCGTTATCGACCAGCCAAAAGCTTGAAAGCATACCTCTGTCATTTCTGTATCGCTCATCGAGCAGGTCTGCGAAGCTTGCCTCTCGGAAGTATCCGCATAACATTTCGAGATCTTGAGCGGAGAGAACGTGGGGCGGCGTCACCGTTACCGATACCGACTTGCGATTGAACAGGTCTCGGAATCTCGACACCAAGTATGCGTTTATGACTAGAGCCGTCCCGATATCGTCGCGCGTCACAAGGACCGGGAACACTTTGTTAATTTTGGAGGTGTCCAGCCCCTGAATCGCACGCGGACGCTTGCGGTCGAATACCTCTGCAATCCTAGCCGCCAGTTGGCCTATGCCCTTTCCGGACTCTCGATTTTGGACTAATTTGGTCTCGATTTCATCGCGCAGCTTAGCGGGGTCGGTTCCGTACTTCGCATCCGCCGTGAAGGTTGCGCCCTTTGACTCTACAAAAAGCAGCGAATCTCCGCACACGATGAGAGCGTCAGAGACCTCTTCGCCTGTGTCGCAAAATTCTGGGTTGGGATAAATGTGGTTCAGTAATTCGTCGGCGGACTCGGCGATCAGCCAGTTCACGTAAGCCTCGAACGCCAGTCCCCAGTCTTGATGGAAGCGTAGCCGTGCTGTCTTCGGGAGAGCCTCGTTAATGCTCCAAAAGACCCCGCTTTCGCCCTTTTCTGCTAGGTAGAGGGAGTCGATGAGGAAGTGGTCTTGGTTCTCCCTGAATATGGGCTTGCTTCTGAAGCAGGTGAAGTCGCTTGCGGCGTCCTTTCGCTGGCTGAGCGACTGGGCGAAGTCTTCCCTCGTCGCCGAGATTTCAGCGAGGAAGCTGGCCAGGACCGCAGGAGAAACCGGGGTGGTTCTGTACCATCCTTCAGAGAGAACGAAACTCCCAGGGTCCGCCTGATACTTCTTGAAGTCGAGGTCAGAGTATCGACACAGCGTTGCGAGGCACAGCGCAAAATATTCATCGAGGGTGACTCCTGTTGTTTCCTCGAAGGTCCTCCGGATCTCAGTACCAGCTTTCGGGAAGAACCGGTCAACCATCAGACGACTCCTCACGATTTTGTTTATCGCCTTGAAGGTCCCGCTTGCCTCTCCTATCGGAATGAACTCCGACATCACGTTGATCATCTGATCCGGTGTGAGCAGCGTCGGTCCGGAGTGTGTCAAGCCTTTGGGCAAGAGGTCGTTTGCCATCAGCAGTACCCGCCCCATCTCGCCGCCGTAAGGAGGGATCCTGGGATCCTTGCCGCCAGTTTCCGGGCACATAAGAATTGCTTGCTTGGAAACGAACAATAGCTGCCGCCGGTGGTAAACACCACGATGATTCTCCGGGTTCCTCCCCTCGGCAATGATCCGCTCGGCGAACTGCGGAGCGAAGGAGTTTCTCACTAGCTCTTCATGGGCCTCGGCGCGGTAGTGTCCCTGCCAGTCGGTTACGACAGAGTTCATCACGCCGCAGACGTAGACGACTGCAGGACCATTAAATTGCGACAGCTCAGCGCGAAACTGGTCAAAGCTCGCACGCGTGCCCCCGTTGAATTCGGAGAACGAAAAGTAGGTGCTGAACTTCGGCGGCATCGGCGTTTGAGGGCGCCCTTGGGGCGGCCTTTCCTTTGCGCAGTTTGCAAGAGAATCTGGGAAGAATTTGGGGCCTGACGGAGGTAAGCTTAACCCTCTGAGTTTAATTGTACTCCGGGACTTGGCTCCTATATTTTGGCCTTCCCCCGGACTTACATCCGGGGGCTATCATGTGCCGCCCCTGGGGCGGATGGGCACCCCCTATGTTGGTAATGCCCGCAAGATCAAGAGCCTGGGCCACCCGCCTCAGCTTAGATCATAGTCATGCGGTTATGAATAAAGTCTTCTTTCAAAGACAGCGCGACCTGTCGATCCATCTCGGATATAGCATCGTTGATCGAACCGTAGCTTTCTCTGAACACGATGGTCTGAGTCTGCCCGCTCGGGTCATCTTGATAGTCTCGATCCGTGACTAGAACGACGAAAGGCCCGTCACCCTCGCCTATGATCGCGATGGTCCTATTGATAGCGATTGAGTTTCCGGAGGGCTTCAGCATGTAGACGGTGTGTGGGTTCGTCGACATGGCGTGAATCTTATCATGCTTCTAGTGATTGGCTGCCGGGTACCCCGTCCTCGCGCTATTTGCTCTGATCAAAGGCTTGCTGAAATGGCTGCGTCGTTAAGCAACGGAGAGTCAGGTGCCCAAACACGCAGGAAGTCTCGTAGACAAGTTTGTAGTGCGGCTTGAAGTCCTTCGATGTGGAAGTGTTCGCCCTGTACCTTGAGTGCCTCGATCAGACAGTTATGCGCCGCCATCAAGGAGCGATCGGCAATGTTGGGTTGTGCCTCAGGATTGAGTTCCATGATTCCGTCTGTGATCTTTAGCCGCTCCGTAAGCCCGCCGAATGTCGGATGAGCGTGAAGCAAGGGAAGAAAATAGCCGGGAACGATGAGTCGACCAACGTCTGTTGTTTTCGCCATAGACGCGAAGTCCAGCCTATTCCATGAGTGATTGAGGCGCATCTTCGCGCCGGGGTGATCGCACTCGGGTACCATGAAATCTTCCTTGACCGCTGCGGCATTCTCACGAACCTCCTTGAGAAGATCAGGGGCCAGAATGTCCGGTCCGAATGTCTCGATCAAACGATTCGCGAGCTTGTCCTGCTGAATGGCATGGTAGTCCAGAAATGTCGTGGCTTCATCCGGGTGATGATGCAAGTAACACAGAGTTACGGTTAGCTCGTACATGCTGCGCAGGAGCTTGGACGCAGCGACGCCATAACCGTGCTGAGAAATGAGCGTGATCTCCATGAAATCTTCGTAGATCACGCGTCCGAAAAAGTACACGAACTTATCCGCGGCCAGACTCATGTCTTCCACACGAGTGAAGGCGACGTTCAAGGCCGTGACGAGATTGCCAATCATCTCGTTCCACAGCGGATGACGTTCGTCAAATTGTTTGCACTCCTCGGGAAATCCGTAGATAGTCAGATTGCTAGGAGTCGCCATGTTTCATTGTCCCACATCCAAAACAGGTAGCGGCGCGGAATGGACGCCCTATGGCTAATCTTTCCGGTCCTCAGCCCGACGTGTTGTTCTGCCCTCGTTGCAAGGGTGATCTGCGCAACGTTGCCCGAGACGAGATGCGCTCAAAGGGGTACAAGCGGAAGGACGGCACAGTGTCACAAGACACGCACACTTACGAATGCCGAAGCTGCAAGCACCGCTTTGAGATCAACCAAGAGCAATAAAATTTAGGTGCACGTCTCAATCGCAAACCTGGGGGACAAACGGGACGCTCACGACCTCTGCCGGGAGACCGAAAATCGACAGCTACTCCATTGTTTCATCTAGCTTATTGCCCTCATTTCTCTTGCAACCTTGGCTCAGGCAGGATTCTCTGCAAAGTACGATGCGCAAGCGCGCTTTCGTCTCGAATCTCCACCTGGGTCGTGGCACCTGTAGGCAGAGTCGCCGCCAGATACTCCTCATAAAGAAGATATCCCGGCGCAATGGGCTCGCGAAAGAAATCGTTCAGAATCTGCGAGACGCGTTTGCCCAATTCCGCGTCCGCAGCAAACTGTGCCTCAAACTGCCCCCTGAACTCTGCCCAGTCCGGGCGCGCTTTGACGATCGCCACAATGTCCGCCGCATGCGTCTGCGCTTCCTCGCGATCATGCCGCGCTTCCTCCGGGCCCCGGATATTGTGATAGCGGTCAAAGAGAGCCAGCAGTTTGAGCATCACCAGCGCGTGCGGCCGGGTGACACGCACTCTCGCGGCATACGGTTCTCCGTCCGGCAACCTCCCTTCCAGCGGATACTCGTCCGACTCGGCGAGCGCGATCGTGCCTCCGGTACAGGCGCGCGCATGGATCCCTTTCTGTACATCCACGCGGAAGTCGGCGGTCCGCTTAAATTCCTCCGGGGCCATGAACTCGATGCGCATGGTTTCCTTGCTGTTGGGGATGGTCTTTTCAAATTGGAAATTTCGTGCCCCGGCAACCGCCGCATAACCCAACCGCTTCAACACTGCCTCCAGCTGAAGAGGCTCTACCCGGAGGGCAATCACGTTCAAAATGAAATCTACGTCTTTGGTACCGCGTGCGTCCTTGACGGCGAACTTGATTGCCTGCGCGCCGGCAATGACGAAGTCCTTCGCCGCTGGCCCCAGCGCCGCGAGTAACTCCAGGACGTAGGTCCGCTGTGGCTCCGGAATCATGCGGATCTCCAGCGTGGCTCGATCGCGTTGCTCAATAAATAGTCGGCCTGCTTGAGATCCCGTCCCCCACGCGCATAGAGGTCGAGATAGGCTTGCAGGTTGGACACGATCGGAACCTCGCCTTCCCGCCTGCAGTACAAGAACACGCCTGCATCATAGGGGTAGATCAATCGCAACTTGGGCCCGGTCGATTGCCCTTCGGCCAGCTCGCGCAAACGCGCTCCGCTCTCCTCACCTCCGAGAAAGATGTCCACGCGGTCGAGTTCGACAAAGGGGGCGACCAGGGATGCGGCAGCGGCGCCCGTGAAAGCGTAAGCGCCCTGGACTTGTCCCTGAAGCCGCTCGCTGATCTTGGTCACGTTTCCGAACACATTCGGAACCTCGAAGGAACTTCGTAACCGCCAGCGATAGCGCTCTTTATATTTTTCCGCCCACTCGACCAGCAATCGCCGTGGCTCGGGCACGACGACCGCAGATCCCTGCCGCCGAATCCAAAGCTGCTCTTCCAGGCTGGAAAGGACTTTCGAAATCGAGCCCTGACTGATGCCAAAATCCATCGGCTGGCGAACGATAGCGCCGACTCGCTGAGCCTGAGCGTTGAGTTCTTTGGAGATATCGGTGAGCGACCACGCTTTCGGTTTTTCGAGCAGGACTCGCAGCACGCGCGAGGATCGTCCCGAAAACACGTTTATGCTGCGCGACGAGTCCGCAGTCGCGTTTCGTTCCGTACTTCGCCGGCCCAAACGCTGTAGCGTGAATTTTCCGGGGACTTGAATCGAAACGTTTCCCGCCAGGTCGAGGAAATCGATGCCATTCGCGACGCTGTACGCCTGCGCCTGCGAAGACAGACTCGGGGCTAACACTGCGAAGGCAGCGTCTTTTTTCAACGACTTCATGCGCTGCATCCAGGGACCAATCTCCGCCAACAGCTTGGGGGAAGGCGCCTGCTTGATTTCGGCAAATACAAGAATTCGATTCTTGCCCGAGGTTAGTTCAAAGCTGACATCGAAGGGGCGCTCCGGCTCCTGACGTACCTGCGCGATGCGTACGCCGGGGAGATCTTTGACGGGTACTTGCTTTCGCAGGGCGTCTACCATCCTCCGTTCGAATTGGGCCTCTCGGGTCTCCATGGTCCTCCTATTTTCGCAGATGGGAAATACGTTGTAAACGAAAAGATTCTTGTACGACATAGTTTCCTGTCCGCGAAAACTACGTATCATCATCCATCGAATCAATGAGATCCATCCATTTCAAGGCTTTTCTTGTCCCTTCTTGCATCCGTTTGCGCCCTCTTTCGGCTGGACGCCGCCTAATCCGCGGCTCCGACGGGCGCTTCGGACTGCGCCGGCTTCACGCCAAACCATAAACCAAAAGCGGGCCTGGAATTTCCTCGTCGCAGCGTTGGAGTCCGGGCACAGTGAAGTTAGGGCAGTTCGTCTGTGCTGTTCAAGGTCGCGGGCGGAGGGATTGCCGTTTCTAAGCTGAGAACTCAGGCGGACAGCCATAATTCCATTTGTTTTGGTTGGAGGCGCTGGGGCGCATATTTGCGGAGGAAGGCTCGGACGAATTCGTTGACCAAGCGAGATTCATCGTCCGCTCTCATGATCACCGATGTGTCGAACCACAATGACGTATCGGAGAGCGGCTTCACTACTACACCGTCAGCGTGAAGAGTCCGGGCTGTAGGTTTCGTGAGGATGGCGACGCCTACATGCTCCGACACCAGTTCGACCGCCTGCTGTGGCGTAATGATGTCGTGAGCGTGGTTGGGGACAATCGATTCACGTCGTGCCGCATCCATGATCGCCTCATGCACAAGTGGATGAACCCGTTTCGCAAAGAGAATCCAGTCGTCATTTGCGAGATCCTGGAGAGCTAAGCGTTCTTTGTCAGCAGCCGGGTGGGTTTCGAGAAGAGCGGCGTAGAGCGGAGCCCGAGCGAATGGTACAGCGGTGATCTGAAGGTCCTGGGGCGGTGCCGTTACGAGTGCGAGGTTGAGTTCGCCCGTGAGTACACTCCGGAGGGACTCCATTGCGAACTGAGTCATCAGTCGGATTCGGAGCGTGGGATATAAAGGAAGGCGGATCGCTAGCATCGCGGCAATCCACGCGTGATCGGCATAGGGTGAATGTCCAATCGTCAAAACGCTATCGGACCCTTTGTGTGCGGCATGAGCAAGATGCACTGCCCGCTCCGCATGAAAGAGCGCCAAGCGAGCCTGTTCGACGAAGGCACGGCCGGCATCCGTGAGTTCCACCTCCCGTCGCTTATCGCGGGTGAACAGGTGGAATCGGTGCTCTCCTTCGAGGTCGGCAATCTGTTTGGTGAGTGCAGGCTGGCTGATATGCAGTCTGTCCGCAGCCCGCGTGAAGTTCCGCTCCTCGGCCAGGGCAATGACTGCTTGCAGGTGACGAACTTCGAGGTTGGGGAACATGGCTGAAAACCCCAAGTGGCCGACAGGGTGCGCTTCGTTCACGAGGCTGTGCATAATTCTGAGCGATTTCCGTACAGGAGAGATTGTTTTTCGGTTTGGTGGCCCGGATACGGGACAGCACTATAACAGGGGACAGAAGCTGAGGTTTCGGAAGGAGGGACTGGGTTGTTCGGAACCGTCAGTTAATCAAGGATTTGTCGGCGTCTGGAAGGTCTTCTGAAACGACGAGAAGGCATGGTTGGCCGTCGAATTGGATCTTGTCCGCGGAATAAGCCGTGACTTTTACTTCGCCAGATTTGGTCCGAATCCGGGTGATGCCGTTCCGAATCGGTGCCCGTTGCTGCAGTTGCGCGATCATTAAGGCGCGATCTTTGGGATCCTCCCAAATTCTAAGTTCGCCGATCGTACGGCCGATCACCTCGGCGCGAGAATAGCCGTACCGTCGCTCGAACGCCGCATTGACATCTACAAAGCGCCCTTCATTGACGGTGGTGATGGAAAACGAGATCGGGCTGGAACGAAAGACCTTTTGAAACTTGTCTTCGGATACCCTGCGTCCCTCTTCTGACTGCTCCAGCGCCTTCTCTGTTTGGCGGAGATCCGTCAGACGCCGCTGAAGTTCGGACCCAAAGACCTCAGCACGCTCGTAAAGGCGGGAATTTTGGATCGCTGCAGCGGCGGGGATCGCCAGTAACTGCGTCCGCCGGAGGTGGTCTGGAGTGAAGGTGTTGGGCTGGGTGTGGCCCACCGAAAGCAGCCCCAAGGTCTGCTGGGACGCAACCAACGGCACGCACAGCCATGATCGGATGTCAGTATGGCCCTTGAAGCTGGGCCATTCTTTCTCGTCTCTGGTGTCGGCAAGCAGGACGCTGTTCTGGGCCGTTAATATGCGCAAGAGAAATGGAGAGTCTGCGGCGTCGAGAGTCAGTGGATAATCCGAAGCTTTCTTGGGGACCTCGTGACGCAGTTTTTCGCGTGCCACAAGAAGCTGTGAGTCACCCTCCAAGAGCAGCACGCGTGCACACTCGCATGGGACAAGTTCCATCAAGGACTGAAGTAGCCTGTCTAGGACAAAGTCCATCCGAAGATCTGCGGTCAGCGCGAGAGTGGCCTTGTTTAGAGCATCGGATTCTGCCCTTGCGGACTCGGCGGCCGCCAGGTGCTCGGCAACCTTGTCCTCGGCTTCTTTCTGTGCCGTGATTTCTCGAACCGTGCCGACAAGACGGTGGATTGTGCCGGCAGTATCCCGTACCGGAAACCCATGCACCGCGACCCAGCGCACTTCGCCGTGGGGGCGCACGATCCGAAATCTTTCATCGAAGTGCCCTGTCTGCGTGGCTTCTCCAAGCTTTGCCAGCACATGAACGCGGTCTTCGGGATGGATCAGTTCTTCGTACGAAGACGGATTTTCCAGCAGACTCTGGCAGGAACGTCCGGTGATCGTCTCATAAGCTGCGGTGACGGAAAGGGCCTTTTTGGTCTTCGCGTCGATCATCCAAAAGATTTCCTGAATGTTGTCTTCCATCTGCTGGAGCCGTTCTTCGGTGTCGAGCTGTACATGTTGGGCGCGCTGCAAAGATCTGGTGTAGAGGACAAGCAGAATGGAGAAAACGGCGGCTCCGAAAAGCAAGAAGGCGGAGAATATGTCGAGCGCCCGAAGCTTGGTCCTGAATACGGTTAGAGCCACAGCGACCAAGACAGCACAAACAACTATCGAAATGAAGGGCCAGCGAGGATATGCCACCCATCTGCGGGGGTTTTCTCGACGGGGTGGGTCAACTTGAGGCATTGCGTTGTCGTGGGAGCTGCGTTCGCCAGCGCGACCACTGCAGATCGACAGTAAAATGCGCGCTTGTGGCGAAACCGTCAGAACCGCCGCAGTTTGGGCCGATACTACGCGCCTGCATCCAATGGGTCAAGAAGGCGGTCTAAGCGGTAATGGGTCCCTGCCGGATAGCAAACAAACCGGGGCAGCAGGTCCCTTTTTTCTCGGAAATAAGGGGCAGGTTTTCTATTGGGGCATACCCTCTGTGGTGGTGTTTTCGTCAAGAATGAAATCTATGGTTTCGCGAATCTCCGGTGCGGCGTTGATGATTTTTAGCCGTTTATACGCCTGCATCCCGAATATCTGAATCGGCGTTGCCAGCAGTGCACTCAGGAAGCTATGTGGCGCGGACACCACGGTGTCGAAGTCGATCACAATTTCCTTGTTCGCATTTGCGGCTGGAATCAATTCACGGTTGCGATATTCGATGGCCGCTTGCTTATCCTCGGCATATGTCCCAAAGTGATTTGCAACCGTGACATAAATTCGCCCTTCCTGTTCCCGTTTGTCTGAGGCCGACAGTTCGCGTGCCGCTGCATCCCGGAATTCCGACATCATCTGGTGGAGATTGACGCCAGTTTCCGTCATGCTTAGCTTGATGTTGACCAGCACGAATGTACCGGGCCAGCTATGCATGAGCGTACTTGAGGTCACGTCTCGCGGGGAAACGTGCAGAACGCCCGCCCCTGATACGATGTACATCTCTGCCTTGAGCTTGCGCACTATGCTACTTGAGATAAACAGGCCCACACCCGCGTTGTTCTTGGCCTGGTAGGGATGGGAACCTCCAAAGGTGCCGGATATACCGGGCCTTATCGCATACTTGATCGCCTCAACGTCGTTTGCAAAAGGGGGATAAGCGTTTTCAAGGTGCTTTTTTATGCCTACACCTAAATCGGCTACGATAAACGACATCTCCTGCCTATTGCTGTACCAGGTAAACTGAACAATGGACGGGCACTGCTTAGCTCCGCCGGGGTCACCGATTGGCCCGCCGTGATACAAACCGTCGCGCGTGAAGAATCTCTTTCCGTGCTCCATTGTGTTGTACAGGAGTTCAGAGATGACGTAACGCAGCGTCTTCTCGTATTCAACATTGAAATCCTTCGTGTACTCTTCCGCCCGGGACAAGACCCTGCTGAGATCTGGTTGCGCACGCACAGAGATCAGAGGCTTCAATGGGCTTCCATTGAATTGCTGCGTCTCTTGGTACAGGACGTGCGACCAGCCGCGCGCTCCCATCAAACGCCACATCCTCGTTGGGCCGTCGTTGGTGTCGTTGAAGCGAAAGTCGATTGAGCACCCGTTGATGCGCAAGTGCCAAACATACAAGACAACCAAGGCGAGTGCCTGGTAATTTGCGTTGCGGCATTTTGTGAAATCCACTAGCACGTCTGCATTTCTGAGGTTCCAATCGAATACACTCAGGGCTGGGTCAAAGTCATGCACAGCATGACTTCTGAAACTGAAGTTGGTGGGTAACTCAACTATGACCAATGATTTGCCAGCCCGGTTTCGAGCCGGAAGCTTAGCTGTAGATCGCTGTCTCGCCATCGAGTCTCTCAGGATTCTGGTCAATGTTAGCTCAAGGGAAGTCAAGTCGAAACATGTCTTTCATGGGGCTGGTGGCGCACTTCTCCCGCAGCTTCCCGGCAAACCGGAAACCCGCTACGGTGTAAACAGGAGAATCGTGGCTGCGGTGTCAGGGTTCGAGGACAACCTTGTAGTCTCGGCACTTTGTTGCCACGTTCTTCGTCCCCCCAGAAGTTTCCGGTAATATTGCCCCGCTCAGCAGCATTTTCGAGGGGTCAATTTCGCCGCCTTGTGCAAAAAGTATTCGGTAGGTCTGGGGGTAATCAGGTGGAATTGACGGCGAATCAGAGTTGGAAGAGAGCCCTGAGAAGTCGAAGTGCCTGCTGGAGTTGGTCGGTATTTCGATTGGAGAGGACATGGTGCAATTTCGTTAACAAGATATTGGAGTCAGTTTCCTCGGCTTCGAATTCGAGAAAGGCGGACGGCGAAACGCTAAGCGTTCCGGCCAACTGCTGAATGATTTCGAGGGATGGCCACTTCTCACCTCTCTCAATTTCTCCCAGATAGTTGGCATTGATGTCGGCTCTCTCGGCTACCACTTCCCGTGACAGGTCTGCAGCTTCCCGGATGGAGCGGATTCTGCTGCCGAAAAGTATCTGGCTGTCCATGGTTTGCCACTCACGTTACAGGTGATTTCGACGCTAGAACACAAGCCAATAGCCAATTTGTTGCTTGACTACACCAGCTATTAGCGTTATTGTCGGCAACAACCTACGTTCCCTCTTCGTCTTGCGGGAAAACGAAATGCGGCGACTTAGCCGTCCGTCGAAGTAGGTCGCTCGGAGTGATGCTGAGGCCTTGGGCCACTCGAAAAATTGTTCGAAGGCTGGGGCATTGAACTCCGCGCTCTAGATCACTGATGAACGTACGATCGAGGCCGGTCTTCATGTGCAGCCCCATTTGCGACATTTTGATCGCCTCTCGGGCTGTTCGCATTACTTCGCCAAACGCCTTTTCCACGCCCGCGCGAGGTTGAACTTGTTTTCGACGGTTGGCCATCTGACAGAACATCGTGCTCCGTTGTCGGTAATAGGCCAACGGGCGGTTACCGACATCATTGAGACAAATCAGTCAAGGCCAGAGGCAGCATGAGTTCTCCCGCCCGCTACTTTCCGGACCTCGTCAAAAAGGGAGTAAGGCCATACCCGACAGTGGGTACAGGCGCTCAGATCTCTTCGGATCAGGTAGAAAGGCTGAAATCAGAGCAGCCGGGTTCGACGGGCGGTACCGAAAGTCCTACTTCTGGCAATATCAATTATGCAGTCGAATCGTCAGACGAAGTCCTGATGGCTCGTATCGGCGATGGAGATAAGGAAGGATTGGCTTGCCTCTTTCGCCGCTATGCGCGCCTTGTGCGTGCGGTCGGATACAAGATTCTCAGGGACGATTCAGAAGCGGACGACTTGCTCCAAGACGTATTTCTGTTCATTCACCAGAAGAGCCGGGTGTTTGATAGTTCCAAGAGCTCGGCCCGTTCGTGGATCGTGCAGATGGCCTACCATCGTGCGATTGACCGTCGGCGGTATCTAGACTCGCGCCATTTCTACACCCAGGTCGATCTGGAGGATGTTGGAAACGAACTGAGCGGTCCTGGGACGAGAGCAGGGCGATTCGAAAACTCGATTGAAGAAGTGCTGGGAAGGATTGGATTACGCCGGGTGTTTGGAGTCCTCTCGGAGATCCAGCGTCAAACCCTGGGGCTTCGTTTGGTCGACGGTTACACTTTTGAAGAGATCGCTGTGAAATTGGACCAAACCCGAGGAAACGTAAAGAACCACTATTTCCGTGCATTAGAGAAACTGCGGAAGCAGATTTTTAGCTGTAACCGGCAGAGCGATTGAGCAGTATTATAGGAGGCGTCATTCATCCGAGGAGCAGGGGCGTTGTCTCGAATCGAACCCCATGACGAGTTCCTAGAACTCTGCGCCGTTTCAACCTCGGGCCAGCTGAGCGAGGAAGACCAGAGGAGACTACAGGAGCACCTTGTCCTTTGCTCCTCCTGCCGTGAGGCCCTGCAGCAATACGAAGCGATCATTCGCCACGCGATCCCAGCGATGGCAGCAGACGAGACACCAGAAAATCTGGAAGCAGGGCCGCGTTGGTCGGAGAAGCGGGCGGAGTCTGCTCTTTTCGAGCGCATAGCACGGGAAGAGGCCAAGCCCGGAATCGAGCAGAATGGGCCGATTCAAATCCACCGTCAAACTAGCGCCCGTCGAGTCCTTTCCCCTGCCAGTGCCGCCGCTTGGCGTAGTGTGTGGGCTCTCTACGCTGCGGGAATACTGCTTTTCATCGCTCTCGGTTTCTGCGCTTATGAGGTCGGCATTCGCCGCGGGACAAACGCCGCAAACTCTACAGCACCCCACCCAGACACGCAAAGCCAGATTACATTGGAAGAAAAGTTAAGCGACGCCAGTCACGAACGCGAGGTTGCGCGCGCCCAGATCGAGCAACGTGACAGCCTCATTGCCGATCTGCGGAGGCAGTTGCAACAGCAGTCGGCGAAAATGGACCAGATGAAAGCGGCGCAGGAGCAGTCGGATGCTGCGCTACGCAACGCTGATGCTGGACGACAGGAACTCATCCAGCAGCGGACTGAGGCGGAACAGAAATTCAATGCCGCTCAGTTAAGCGCGCGGGCATTGCAGACAAAGCTCGATTCAATCGCAGAAAAGTCTTCCCAAGATGCAAACCGCGCAGCGACATTAGATGCAAAAGTCAACGAACTGACGAACCTGCTTCATCAGCGTGACGCCGCGGTGGACCAGCAACAGGAATTGCTCGCGCACGACCGTGATATTCGGGAACTCATTGGCGCGCGAGATCTCTATGTCGTGGAAGTCTACGACGTGGCCCGGAACGGGGCGACTCAGAAACCTTATGGGCGCGTGTTTTACACGAAAGGGAAGTCGCTGATTTTCTACGCTTATGACCTGGATCAGCAGACTATAGCGAAGAACGCCAGCACGTTCGAGGTGTGGGGCCGGCGCGGACCGGACCGGGAGCAGGCATTTCCGCTCGGTATCTTCTATGAGGACAATGCCGCAGGGAAGCGGTGGGTCTTGAAGCTGGACGACCCGAAACTGCTAGCACAGATTGATGCCGTGTTCGTTACGATTGAGCCGAATGGCAGAAGTCGCAAGCCAAGCGGCAAACCCCTCCTATTTGCTTACCTGCGGGTCGACCCGAATCATCCTTAATTGCGGTTGCATCCTTCCTGTCTCCGGCAGGCTTCTAAGTAAATAAGGAAGGGGTGATACCACGTGAGGCGCCTCTCCGTAGACCTGAATAGGATTTCCGAATCCGTCGGTCACAGGAGAATCACCGTGCGCGTGCGTTTCCCCCGCATCGCTTTTCTTTTCGCTTGTGCCGTGTCGCTAGCCCTCCCCCTGGCGGCACAGTCTCCCAATGGGACCATCAACGGTCGTGTTGTTGATCCCTCAAACGGAGTAATCGTCGGTGCCGACATCCTCGTAATAAACGATGCGACAAGCGTCCAGTACCCTGGCAAGACGAATGATGACGGTATTTATGTCGTACCGAATCTCCCGCCTGGACCGTACCGGCTGCAGGTCTCGAAGGTGGGATTCAAGACACTGATTAAGCCGGATATCGTTCTTAATGTTCAAGATGCATTGTCCATTAACTTCACTCTGCCGATTGGAGCCGTCTTCGAAACCATGACCGTAGAGGGTGGAGCCCCGCTTGTGAACACAGAGTCAGCGGCCGTCAGCACCGTTGTGGACCGGCAGTTTGCAGAAAACTTGCCAATGAATGGCAGAAGCTTTCAAACGCTGATCCAACTCACCCCTGGAGTAGTAACCACGGCCAGCAACCTCTACGATTCCGGTCAATTCAGCGTAAATGGCCAGCGCCCGAGTTCCAATTATTGGCTGGTGGACGGAGTTAGCGCCAACATCGGCGTAAGCGCCGCTGGCGCGTCTCCTGGGAACGGGTTCGGTGGCAGCCTCGCATCGTTCAGCGTGTTGGGGGGGACGAATAGCTTGGTTTCGGTGGATGCGATGCAAGAATTCCGAATCCAAACCTCAACCTTTGCTCCAGAATTTGGCCGCACTCCAGGGGCGCAGATTTCCATTGTCACTCGCTCGGGAACGAATGAGCTTCATGGAACGGTGTTCGACTATTTTCGGAATGATGCCCTAGATGCGAACGATTGGTTTGCTGACGCAGCCGGGTTGCCAAAACCCGAAGAACGCCAAAATGACTTCGGGGGGACGTTAAGTGGTCCAATTCTCAAGGACCGTACTTTTTTCTTTTTTTCCTACGAGGGGCTTCGTCTTCGGTTGCCCCAAGTCGGATTGACCGAAGTTCCCGATTTGGAGGCGCGCCAAAACGCCGTGCCGGCCATACAGCCTTACTTAAACGCGTTCCCATTTGATCCCAATCAACCAGACCTGGGAAATGGCATGGCACAATTCAACGCCAGTTATTCAAATGCCGCCACGCTCGATGCCTATAGCCTTCGCGTTGACCACAAGTTGAGTAACACCTGGAACATTTTCGGACGATACAACTATTCACCCTCACAAATCGTTCAACGAGGATTTGCTGGCACTTCCTTGAACGATTCTTCTCCGATTCGGATCATAACCCAGACCGGGACCGCCGGCGCGGCGTGGCTCGTATCGCCGCGAATGGCCAATGATCTGCGATTCAATTACAGCAAGACAGATGCTTCAAGTTATTCACGCTTAGATAATTTCGGAGGCGCTCTTTCGCTCAGCACACTTCCGCTTCCAACTCCGTACACAAGCGACAACTCAAAATTCAATTTCGACCTGCTCGCGCTGACCGGCGGGATTTTATTGGTGGGCAGGGGCCAGAATGCCATGCAGCGGCAGATCAACGTGGTGGATGGCTTCACTTGGCAAAAAGGCTCGCACGCTCTGAAAATAGGGATGGATTTTCGACGATTGTCTCCAACGTTCGTACCAGCCGCGTACTTTCAAGCTCCCATTTTTCTTGACGTACCGTCAGCCGAGATTGGCAATCCATTTCTCAGCATCGTGCAATCTGCTGTGGAAGCCAACATCTTGTTCCACAATCTCGGCGCATACGCACAAGATACTTGGCGGATATCGACTCATCTGACCGTGACGTATGGGTTGCGATGGGACGTGGATTTTGCGCCGTCCTCTCCGAAAGGACCGAGTCTTGCGGCCGTTACCGGCTTCAACCTGAATAATTTGTCAAATCTGGCGTTAGCGCCTGCAGGTACACCGCCATTCAGCACAACATATGGGAACTTCGCTCCGCGTGTCGGCATAGCATACGAGCTTCGTGAGAAGCCAGATTGGCAAACGGTAATACGTTCTGGTTTCGGCGTTTTCTACGATCTCGCGAGTTCGGAGATTGGAAATCTATTTGGGGATGCAGGTTACCCGTTCAGCGCTAGGACCGAGATTCTTGGTGGGACTTTCCCTCTGGCGCCCTCTGCGGCTGCACCGCCTCCCATTACTGCAGCGAGCTTGAGTTCTCCATCGGCAACATTGAGCGCTCTCAATCCTCATCTCCAGCTCCCCTACACGCTTCAGTGGAATGTTGCTTTGGAACAAGCCTTGGGAGCGCAGCAAACCATCACTGTATCCTACGTTGGCGCAGCGGGTAGGCGGCTCATTCAGTCGGCGTATGTAGTAAGCCCGAATCCAAGCTTCGGAAATGCCGATTTGGTAGGCGGCGTAGGTACGTCGGATTACGACGCGCTGCAAGTCCAATTTCAACGACGGCTGGCACACGGGTTGCAAGCACTCGCCTCGTACACATGGTCGCACTCGATCGACACCGCTTCCGCAGGCTCCACCTATAACGGCTCTAATTCCCTCGTACCGTCTGTGAATCCAAGCGCGAATCGAGGACCCTCCGACTTCGATATTCGAAACGCATTTTCCACCGGTGTGACTTATGACATCCCCGCCGTTAAGGGAAACCTTTTGGTTAATGCAGCTTTGCGGGGCTGGTCACTGCAAAGTGTCATTCAGGCCCGGTCAGCGCCGCCCGTGAACGTCTTTGATGGTGCATTCTCGACGCTGAACGGCGGCTATGCGGAAGTTCGACCTGACATTGTTCCAGGTATCCCGATCTACCTGTACGGGTCGCAATATCCTGGAAGGAAGATAATCAATAACACGCCAGACGAAGGAGGTGCGGGCTGTGTTGGACCTTTCTGTCCTCCACCAACCGACGCGGATGGAAACCCTTTGCGCCAGGGGATCCTTGGTCGTAACGCACTCAGGGGTTTTGGCGCTACCCAGTGGGATTTCGCAGTTCATCGAGATTTTCCAGTTCACGAGAGGCTCACATTGCAGTTTCGGGCAGAATTGTTCAATGTATTGAACCATCCCAATTTTGGCCCACCGGTGAGCGACATTAGCAATTCTTCATTTGGCCAATCAATTCAAATGCTGGGTCAGAGCATGAACTCAGGAAATCTAGGCGGCGGAGGATTCGATGCACTCTATCAAATCGGCGGCCCCCGTTCTGTCCAATTTGCTCTGAAGCTAATGTTCTGAGAGTCATTTGGCGCCCCGTACCGCTATTTTCGTCTGGACGGCCGAGCACTATTCATCGTTCGTAGGACAAAAAGTCCAACCAGGTCTTTCAATCCGAGCAAGGTTCACAGGGGGACACATTCGTGCGTTTAGAGAATGCTTGCAAGCGGCGATTCCTTTTCTCGCTAGTCCTGATTACATGGTATTTTGTGGTCCCTCGCACCATCGTCGCGCAGGAGGCCCGGCCTTTATCCGTAAAGGATGCTCTCGGTACGGCGGAATTCGCGGAACTGATGCCAATTGAGTTGTCTCCGAACGGAAAGTGGCTTGCCTATACAATCAAGAGCAATCAGAAGAGCAGAAGTGTTGATTTCGAGATGTGGATTCGTTCCGGTATTAGAGGTGTTTTCACCGGAACCGACATCTGGATCGCAAACACCGAGACGGGCGAGACGAGAGATTTGACCGGGGGTGTAGGGGATAACTTTCTGCCAGTGTGGTCGCCCAATGGGCGCTATCTCGCTTTCCTGGCCGATCGGGACGGAGACAGCCAATTGAGACCCTGGGTTTGGGACACGACCCAAGACCAACTCAAGAAGGTCTCGGATCTTGCCGTAAGACAGTTTGGCCAATTCGGCTGGACGGCTGACAGCGAGAGCATGATCGTGCCCGTGGTTCCTCGGAGTCTCTCGGTTGACGAATACGTGGCGAAAGTTGCTTCAATTTCGGGAAATCAAACTGTAACCACAACCGAGAGAACACCAGGGTCAACAGTAGTTCTATATCAATCGGGGAGCCCAGCATCGCATTCCCACGACGGCGCGAAGTCCAATGCAATGAACCTGGATTTGTGGCTGCGTGATTTGGCCTCGATTGATGTGGTCACGGGAACCGCGAGGATCATCGTTCAGCAGCGGAGGATCGGTACCTTTTTGCTTTCTCCGGACGGTTCAAAGCTCGCGTACACGGTACCGAAATCCCTTGAGAGACCAGGCTCGCAGCAAACCCTATTCGATCTTGTGATCCTGACGCTGTCAACGAAAAAGGAACAACTGGTCGCCTCCGACATCAGGTTGAACTATGACGGGGGTCAATTCAGTTGGTCTCCCGATGGCCAACATCTCGTGTTTCGGGCATTTGGGCCGAACGAAGACACAAACGATTGTTTTCTGGTCAGCATGGACGGCACAAGTCCAAAGAATCTTACAAACTTTTCGCCACGCGCGAAGCGAGTCGAGCCAGTACCGCCCCTGTGGGGCCCTGATAGGGGGAGAATTTATTTCATTCGCGACGGCTCATTGTGGCGTACCTCGTTCGGAGAAAAGAACGCTGTCGAAGTGGCCAAAGTGTCCGGTCGGGAGATTAGTCAACTCATACCACGCACGGCAGGTTTCTTGTGGACAGCCGACGGAGCAACGTCAACCATCGTCGTGACCCATGACGACTCGGGTAAACAAGACGGATTTTATAAGATCAATTTGGCGGACGGCTCAAGTGCAAAACTTCTAGAACGACAACAGTGCTTCACCTGCATGAATTTGAGCGAGGGTGGATTTACCGGGTCCGCGCGGGATGAGAAACAAATCATCTATTTCGTGGAGGACGCCCAGCACGAATCAAATTTATGGATAAGCGACGCATTGTTTCGCAATCCGCGACAATTGACACGTCTCAACCCGCAATTCGACAAGTACAAGATGGGCGAGGCGCGACTGATCAGTTGGTTGAGCGACGATGGGGAAGCGCTGCACGGCGCGCTCCTGTTACCAGTCGGTTTCCAGGAAGGAAAGCATTTTCCGCTGCTGGTTTGGGTCTATGGAGGAGGCTCGCTCTCCAACCACTTCAATCAATTTGGACTCGAAGGCTCCGGAACTTTTAACATGCAATTGTTCGCGACGCGTGGTTACGCGGTGCTCTTCCCTGATGCACCGCTTCGTCTGGGCACCCCGATGGCGGATTTAGGAAAGACCATCCTGCCTGGAATTAATAAGGTAATCGAAATGGGAATAGCAGATCCGGAGAGGCTCGGGGTAATCGGGCAAAGCTTTGGGGGCTACAGCACGCTCTCCTTGATCGTTCAGACCAAGCGATTCAAAGCAGCCGTGGAAGCAGATGGTCCCGGAGATCTCTTCGGTTTCTACGGAGAGATGGACAAGAGTGGGACGGCCTACGGAACTTCAGTGATAGAACACGGGCAAGCTTTGATGGGGGGGACCCCTTGGGATTCCCGCGACAGATATGTGGAGAACTCACCCATTTTTTATCTGAATCGAACAGAGACACCTCTTTTGATTGTCCATGGATCGGAGGACATTGCCGTTGCTTCCTTTCTTGGCGACGAACTCTTCGTAGCCTTGCGGAGGCTCGGCAAGCGAGTCGACTATGCTAAGTACGAAGGCGAAGACCATACGCAACTTTTCTGGAGCTACGCAAACCAACTTGATTTTTGCAATCGCGTGATTGCTTGGTTCGACAAATACCTGAAGGACTGACTGTGTGGTCGTAACCCCCACCAAATCTCGGCCGAGAGCTCAGTCGGTTGTGAACTTGAGCTGCGAATTGAATTATTTGCGCCGGAGCACTCGATTGTGCCGAATACTCCGGCGCTGTTGAAGCCACTTACTCGTCGGCTTGATATGCTGATTCAGTCCGGAGGCCCGTGTTATCGGGATGCGGCAGGATTACTTTCTCCATTGCCTGTACTGCATCCAGAGCTGACACGACCGTTCGGATTTCCGGCTTTTGATATTTCATTGTATTCACCTCCTTTCTTTTTCGCATTCACGTTCACAGCTAGCTAGCTGAGCTTTTTTTGTCGGACAGGATGCGACATAAGTCGCGCGTCAAGGCGAGAGGAATTCTGAGTGGTCGTCTGTGGATGGCTGTACAACTGCCGGCGACTCTCCAGTGCTCTGAGCCATGCTTCGATGGCGATTGTCCTCAACAGAAGTACCACTGGAACCTCGTACCCTCTCCTGGCGTCTTTTAACGCTTCCAGAACTCCTGCTTGATCCACTATTTCGAGCACACTGCTGATCATCTCTTGGTTGGTCGCCGCGAGACTTTCCCAGCCCGACGAAACAGCAGCTAGTGCGGATCGGACCACATAGGCCTTTCTCTTCCTGTTCAGAATTTCGTCAGGCACGACACCGGCAAGCGCCCGACGTAGCAAGGAGCGACGCTGACCTGGGCGCAAGATTTGTTCCCGTGGAACTGCGTACAAGAACTTCAATAGATCACGATCGAGGAAGGGGTAACGCATATCATACGGAGGCTCGCATGACAGAGCAGAGCATCCCATCTGGCGCCGCAGACTGTTGAGGGCATTCAGATTCTCTTGGAAGGTTGGCAAAGGTCCGAATACCTTTAGCCGGGATTGATAACCAGTGAGGGCAGGGTAATTTCTTCTGATGAAGGACGGCTCAAGCCAGGGGGCCGGACGCCTCTGAACCGGACTTCGGAAAAGACTAGGGGAAAAGAAAGGGCGGACGGCTTCAAAGAGCAGATGGAACCATGGCCTCCTTTTCGTCAAGGCCCACACTTTCAACTGATGCGCGAAGTCAGGTATTCGCGCTCTAGTTAGGAGATCGCCAAGTTCGGGCGCCGGTGACGGAACGCCCCCAGTGACTTCGTCGCCGCCAATGCCGGACAGCACAACGCGATAGCCCGATGACGCGAGCCAAACCACGTATTCCCTGGCAGACTTTGGGGCGTGGCGACCGTAAGAGCCTGGCGCTGCCATAAAACGGTCGTCTTCTATCTCTATGCCGCAAGCGGAAGACTCATCCAAACCAATATCGATGTGGTGTCCCGTACGACCACGTTTCTCCTCAACCTTGGTGAAGTAAGGGCGCTCATTCCAGTTGGGTTCGGAGTCGTTGTAGTAAGAGAGAGTGTCGAGGCGCGGAGTATCCGCAGCTCCACGATCGATCACGGTATCCGCCATACACACGATCGAAGACGAATCCATTCCGCCGCTTAGCTCAGCAAGAATGGGCGAGTCGGATCGGAGTCGCCGCCGCAAGGATTCTGCGAAGACAACGCGGAAATGTTCTTCATATTCAGCATCGGTGCGGTATCTAATACGTTTGGCCGGATCAAAATCCCAATATTGTCTGACTATCTGCTTCCCGTTTTGCAAATGAACGAAGGATGATGGCGGGACGGAATGGATTCCCACATATGGCGTCAAATGAGGGGCCGGAAATGAGGACAACCAGCCAGCAACGTATTCCTCGTCAAGCACAAATGACTTGTCGGCGTACAAAACGAGCGGGTCAAGAATCGTGCTCCATGTAATCTCGCTTTTCTCGATTGAGTAGAAGAGAGGGCGGGTGCCGACAATGTCCTTGGCGAGAACGAGGGAACGATCGTCGGGGCTCCAGACTGAGAGTGCCCAGTCTCCAGTAATCTTCGCCAAGCATTTTGTCCCCCACAGTTCATAGGCCGCAGCAACAATTAAAACGTCCGGCGGGTCTTTCGGAAGCATCTCGTTACACTCGTGTATGAGTTCCTGACGATTGTCGAGGCGTCCGTCCCACGTGACAACGAGCCCGGATTGCGTCACAAGCGGCTGCGCTTCTTGGCGGGAGTCCCGCGTCGTGTGGAAGGCGTGGTAAAGAATGCTTATGTCGTTGCTCGAATAGGAATGGCCGCCATCCGGTGCGTATGGAGAGAGTATTGCGCGGACGTCATGGAGGTACTGTGGTGTTGGCGATTTGCCATCGAAATTCCATCTGCCAAAGATGACACTCATAATTTCGCTCCTGGCTTCTACCTAGCATCGGTCGAGCACTGCGTACATTTCGCGCGTGTACGATTTGTCGTTGATCACGGCGCCGTTGACCTCGACCCACGCATGGGCCTTAAATGGGATCTGCTGTGCGCCGATGACTAGTTGAGCTGGGACTCCATACCTCTTGAGAAGACATGTCGTAGCTGCCGAACGCTGCAGGCACAATGCTTCTTTCCAATACCAGATGCAAGCCATGTCCACCGCGGAACAGATCTGTTCGATTGCATTCGCAGACGCCGCTTTGTTGCCAAGTGGGTGGCGGTGGACTTTGTCGTAGAGTGCGGCGAAATTCCCGCGTGCCAGGTACAGGTCGAACTGAATCAACTTCACGTACGCTCGCAGGACAATAATTGACATGGCAAGGAACCTCCATTTCACATGGGCAACTGCAACTGGTCCCTCAATCGGTTTGCTTCGCGATGCATCCGCCGCGTCAAACTCCGTAGACATCCGGCAACCTTGGGGTCTTGAAGTCTGGCGTGGTCGCCCCACGCATCGGTCGCGGCCGCATAGGCAAAGACCGCGAGCACTGGCGCGAAAGCCAAAGCGCCCACCAGGTTTTCGGGCGAGACCAATGACTGCCACTCCTCGGAGTAGCTGCTGGTCAGGCCCGACTCGGCGGTCGCGTCCACGCCAGCCATGCGACGAAAGTGCTCAACGAAATATTGGAGGCTGAATAACGGATTTCCCACGTATGCTTCGGCCCAGTCCAGGAATACGGATCGGCCGTCGGACACAATCACGTTTCCGGGATTGAGGTCGAGATGTCCCAGCGCATCAGGTATCCTCAAATCTGCGCTTAACGAGAATGCCTCTTCGATCTGTTCTCCGAGCAACATGAGTTCGCTACTCGAAAGAGCGGGTGGTGGCACCTTGGTCTGTTTTTCCATGAGTTGACCCATGGCATCCAGGAATGGGCGGACCAGCTTCAGCAAGGTGGACGCCCTGAGATCTCGTGCGCCCGAGTCGATTAGCGCCCCGATTCTGTCAGCAGATGCAATTTGCAGCTTCGCCAAAGCTGAAGCGGCGGCTGCCCACGGGCGGGCGTCTCGAGTCTCGCCGAGATTGATGCCCTCGACTTCCAGGGCCAGCCAGCCATTCCAATCCTGCCGTGCGGCAAGAATCGACGGAAGGTATTGCGGGGAAAGTTTTGCCAGAGCAAGCGTGATCGGAAATTCACGGAGATTGGGCTTGCCTATAGCTTTGAACCATACAGCGGGTCCGCTCGTCTCGAACCGAACCAAGCTGAACGACGGGCTTGCATTCAACTGGGAAAAACTTCCCGTCAGATGGAATCCCAGTGGACCGATTACTTCTTCGATCCATCCCTGCAACTCTCTAAACCAGCCGAGCTTTCCGAACGGTCCTGTCGCCACACCATCCGAGTACCCGGCACATTCAGCAAGAGATCGTTGCAGTGCCATGTAGTCTGCCGGGTCAGCAAAGACTTTCTCCGACAAGGATGCGACGCGAGCCCACTCGGACCGCAGGCTGGACTTTGCTACAGGTCGGCAGGACTCCATGACTTGGTAGTTGCGTCCGCTGGGAGACCCCGCCGGAACTATGGCATCCGGGGAGAACAGACAGACTACTTCGTGGCCCCACTTGTTCCTCATAGCAGCGGTTAGGTTCTCGGCAACTCGCTGCCAGCGCGGGATCTCGACGGAGGGTAGAAGAAAACCACCGGTAGCCGGCGCCAAAAGGAGTTCGTCCCCATTCTGCCCGAACACAATGGCGCGATAGGTCTCGCGATCGGACTGTTGTGTGGATTCCATAATCCTGATCCCAGCTCAGACGGCCACGCCCGGTTCGTGCTCTTCGACTAGGTGACACTTTTTCAAGTTTTGGAGAAATTCGCGTACATCGTTCTCCGCTAGCTCTCGGCCCACGCCGAACTCCCGGCTGATCTCGTCAACGATCACTGATTCAGTGGACCCACTTTTGAGAAGTTCGAGGATTCGCGACCCAACGAAGTTGAGATTGAACATCTGACCTTGCCGCACATCCAGCACAATTGCGCCGTCCTGGTTGTGTGTGCTGCGCACCGTATCAGAAACTCTGTACATTGCTGCCCCATCCCTTGCTTCTTGTAACAGCGGATGCCTGGAGCGCACTGTGCCACCCTTCGATACCTGAAAGCCAGTAAAAGGTGAAAAGGTTCGGTAAACCAACATGCGCGAAGAGAAGTTGCTTAATAACAACAAGATGCGTTTTAGATTTCTTGCGTGGAAAAAATCAAAGTGTCCGCTTTTTAATCAGTATTGCAGTTGCTGAAGTCCCCTGCGATAGGGCGGCAAGGACCAAAGTCCGACGCAGCTTGTATTTACAGAGAAGGCTCTCGGAGATTTTCGTCGATGGTAGAGGCTGTGGAAAAAGAGTGGTCGGAGGGGCACCTCGAAGGAAACTTGAGAGAATGGGGATTGCCGTCTTCCACGATTTCTCCGCGGGAAAGAACAAGAACCCTGCCGAAGGTGGGGAATGTTGAACTGCGGTGCGAGATAGCAATCAGCGTTGACGCTGCGAGGCCACGCCGAATGTTCCCGAGAACAACTCTCTCTGAAGAAGGGTCCAGACAGGAAGTTGCCTCATCCAATATCAAAATCCGAGGTCGCTGTAGAATCGCTCTTGCGAGGGCGAGTCGTTGGCGCTGACCTCCGGAAAGTTGGCAGCCTGCGGGTCCGATCCGTTGGCGTAAGCCATCGGGCAATGCTGCAACAAATTGCGCGAGACCCACGCTGCGAATGGCCTCTTGTAGTTCATCGTCAGGCGCTGCCGGCCGCACAAAGCGAAGGTTGAAGGACAAGGTTCCATCAAACAGAACGGGATCACGTGGGAGATAGCAGACGTACCGGCGCAGATCTTTGAGTTGAATGTTCCGGATATCTACGTTTCCGATGCGGATTGAACCGGAATCAGGGTCGTAGAGTCGTGCTATGAGTTTTGCAAGAGTGGTTTTTCCGGCACCGTTCTCCCCAGCGATGGCGAGCTGTTCGCCCGGCAAGATTCGTAGCGAGGGGATGTGGAGCATGTTTTTTTGCCTTCGATACCCAAACCGAACCTCGGCAAAATCAATCTGGGGATGATGTTCCAGCGAGAGACAAACGGCAGCAGCGGCATTAGTCACGCTCGGGCGTAACTCAAGCGCGGAGCTCAACTGCCGGACACTGGCGAAGGTTTTCTGTGCTCTCGCGTAGAGATCCGCGGCGCCACTGAGAGGATCAAAGAGTTGCGTAACCAAGCCATAGAAGGCCACAAGCCCGCCGACGCTGAAGGATCCTGACAGCACCATCTCGCCGCCGTAGCCTATGACGGCGCACATGGCCAAAACAACCGCAATGGAACTCCATACCGTGAACCAAATGCCGGTAGTGAATAGCTTTTGTTGTGACCTGACTCCATGAGCCAGGAGCCGGAAGGCCCGTCGTTCCTGGCGTTTTTCTTGTCCCAACAGTTGAATCGGAATTACCGAGGAAAGATGTTCCTCAAGGAAGGTGCTCCACGCCAACCGATTGCTCTGCACGGTGTCCGCGTTAGCTGCGAGCCTTCGGCGGAAGTGCTGCCGCGCGATCAGAAAGACTGGGACGAGAGGGAGGACGGCCAGCGTAAGCACAGGACTGAGCACGAACATAGTCACCAGCGTGAAGCCGGCCGTCAGGAACATGCGCAAGGTTGCGGGCAGGAGGTCCGATCCGAAATACGAGACCTCTTCGATCGGCTCTTTGAGCGGGTACATTACACTGCCGACCGGCGTGTCTTCGTAATAATCGGCCGAGAGCGTGTCGAGGCGTCCAAGTAGGCTCATTCTCAACATGAGCGTGAGCTTTTGGGCGGCAGTCAGCATCAAGTAACTGCCCAGGCTCGTGAGCACCATCCTGCCCTGGTAGCCGAGAAAGATCAGGCCAACCGCTAACAGGAGCAATCCCATCTTTCTCTGCGGGATGATCTGATCGATGAGCCACTTGAGGACGAGCGGAGTGAGAAGTGCCAGAAGACTGCCGGCGGTAATGCACAGAAAACTGGCCAGATGCCAGTGCACCAGCGGTCGAATCTGTCTCGAAAGCCATTGGAGTTCGCTCGGTACCCAGGACTTCCAACGGCTTCGTTCATGAGAGAGAGAGGACAACAGTCCCACCTGACGACCGAGGTTAGCCAGATACGGAAAGCTTGTCCATAAAATGAGTGGAGCGTTCGCTTTTCGCTCAACTACGTAGACTTTCCCGGCAATCAGTAGGATTCGTGTGCAGGACAGCGATTCCATTTGTCCGGCAAAGCGACAAGATTAGCCAAGCTTTCTTATCACCGTGACAATTCGGCCGACAACCTCGGCATCGTGGTGGTAGCGCAAATGTTCAGAACGACGGAACTGCGGGGAATACGGATGAATGACCAGCGTCCCATTCTCGATGCCACAACATGCACACAAGTATGTTCCGTCGCGCATTTGGATCACATACACCGGCTGTTGCCAGGCCGGTTTCGACGTGAAATGGATGGGCCTCTTATCGCGACGGTTCACGAGGGCAAACAGCCCGTTGGCCAGGCAACGATGAAGGACGTTATATTCGCCGCCGATCCAGAAGAAGTCGTCCAGAGAAGCGTCTTCCAGGCCAGACAATGGAGCGATAGACTCCCGCAGGAAGAACGGAATTTCCTCGCATCGTTCAAGCATCTGCTCAAGGAATCCGCTCCGGCCTGGCAAGTCGTTGTGGTCCGAGTTGTCGACGGACTCCATGTCTAGAACTCTGCGAGCGAGATGATCCGGTATCGGCTCCGTACCGGCTTCAGCCAAGACAATTCCGATCGCGTTCAGAAACACGTGGAATTGCAGACCGTAGAGCGAGCAGAGAGTAATCGCCTTGTGAAAGTGACGCGGTGGCGCGCTAGAAAGCTCGTAGTCGCAAAGAGAACTGGGAGAAACAAAATATCTTCCATCAGCAAGCAGACCTGCGATGTTGCGACTCATTCTCGCCACCTCCCGCAGAGATAGATGCTGTTTGGTACGTGACGCACGGAGGAGTTGACCACATTTCTTGTTCTTGGCACGCGGTCGCGGCTTCCAATATTTTCCCAAATCCCTTGGAACTTCCGGCTGCTCGGATCCAAGCATAGGTCGAATTTCGAGATCCGCAATGCCCACAATCCGCGCCTCGCGTGGAACTTTCAGTTCGACTTGGGCATAAGAGAGTGACGTACTGACCGGAACGATGATGCCCTCTTCGGCAACACGCAAGCGGCAACAAAAGAGGCCCTTGGTGTGTTCGATCAGAAATATCTGGGTGGACGTTGCGCCATTTGTTTTAGGTATACGACCGTTCGAGGATCTTGGATTCACACGAACAATGCTTCCGGGAATCAGATCGGGGAAAGCAAGGGCATCTTGGCGTCCAATCTTTGCGTACAAGAAGCCTCGATTGGTGATTCCGGAGAGGAAACGAAGTCGCCTGGGAGCAGTGAGTTCCAGTAGCTGTGCCAGAGGCACAATCGGAGGCGCGGAAGTGCCGCGGGCGCGGTTTCGGACCCAAGGGATCCACGTATCAGCATCCACCAGAGAGGAATCGAGTAGCATCGTGCGCTTTGAAGGCAGAAGAACCTGCAATCGGGGAATGTCTTCCAGATCGCACCCCAACACGCGCAGCCAATCAGAGAATCGGTAGCCCGAGATCTGGCTGAGTGCAAACAGCTGATGAAGGCTTGGGCTAAAGGTCCCCAGCCGGAACTCATGGTACAGAGTGTGCGGAAGGAAGTAGGGCGAAGAACGGCCGAATCGCGCCGCAGATAGTTGGGAGGTTTGAGAGAGGGTAAGGTGTTTGCTCGCCAGGACGGATCGGACTCGCTCGGCGATGTCGGCGCCCCTGGCGGAATTTGGTTTGATGCTCACGTAAGCCCCTGGCTATGTTTTTCCCGCGAGGCTTGCGTGTTGCGCGTCAGGTCTTGCCGCAGTAATGCTCGTACGCGGACGGTTGTCCGAAAACTCACGAATCCAGACCGCGTCCAAACTGCAAGCTCGCAGAGATTCGTTGGGTATAAATGCGAGTTCGCAAACCTGTGATAAACATTTGTAACCTGTCCCCGATCGGGGACAGTAGGACCGGAACCGCTGGGAAACAGACGGTTCTAATGAGCGAGTCGAGAATGCGTCGGTTTGAGGGCTGGCCAGGATCGAGGCCAGACACGATGAATGCCGTCAACTACGGCCAGTAGCAGCCACTTTGAGGCCAACGATGAGAATTCCGTTTTTCACAAATTGTCCATTAAGCCTGTGGAAAAGGCTCAAAAGTGCGGTAACATAGCGCAATTCCGAGGTTGTAGTGCGATGTTGGCCCCGACATCGGCCACGGATGCTGGTAAGCGGCTGAGAGCTGCGCGGAAACGGTTGCGCCTGTCCACCCGCGAAGTGGCAGACCTCAGTCGGGAGATCGCGCTCAAGAATAACGCTCCGGACTTCTTTATCTCTCGCACTTGGCTATGCCGTCTCGAAGCGGGAAAGCTCAAACTTAATATCTACAGACTTCAAAGCTTGAGCCTGATCTATAGGCTGGGCCTCGACGAAATTTTGTCCTTCTTCGGCATTGACATGAACGATGCTCGCACCGAGCAGCAACTCGTGGGGCTACCCCACACCTATCTGGTGACGCCAACGCTTGGAGGGGCGCAGAGCACGCTCGTGGCCCCGCTGGAACTCCGAGAGAAAGTAGACTTCGCGAGTACTAACTTGGTCTCGCGGATGTTTGAGAGCTGGGGCGAGATTCCGGTTGCACTGCTCCAGCACATGGACTGGCGGAATTCCCTTTACGGATATATCGGGATCGAAGACCGTACGCTTTACCCAATGTTGAGGCCCGGTTCGTTTGTGAAGATCGACTCCCAGCAGACGAACGTCCTACCTGGCGGCTGGCACGACGAATTCGAGCGGCCAATCTACTTTGTGGAGCTTCGAGATAACCTATATGTGTGCTGTTGGTGCGATGTGAACGGCAGCCAGTTGGTGCTTCTCCCCTCGGCCCAATCTGGAAAGAAGTCGAGACAGGTTCGCTACCCAGGGGACGCGGACATTGTCGGTCGAGTCACCGCGGTCACGATGTACATTGCAGAGATGCGGTAGTTTAGTGCAAAGGGTTTGCCTCTTTCTCGCGACGGGTTCGGACGCGGTGGGAGAGGCTATTGAAGCCTTGCGGAGTGGTTCGGAGGAATCGCCTCTCGGCTCCGCTGCCTCCGTGCCTCAGAAAAACACTGGAGCAACCAAGTTTTGAAGGTTCCACGCTCGGGATCGAACTGGATCACCGTCCGGAAGACAACCATGAATACCTTCTCGACCATCTCCTCCGCTTCGCCGTCATCGTGCAGGGTTTCGCGTGCGGTTCGGAAGACCAAATCACTATACCTTTCGTACAGGACGGCGAAGGCATCATTGCAGCCTATGCGCAGGGCCGCCATGAGATCTTCGTCACTGAGCATCTGAAGGCGAGAGGGGGAGAGGAACAAGGCTGCCAGTTCGTCGTCCGATAGAGACATGAGCCGGAACCTCCTCTCTGACTTCAAAAACCGTGCCCAATTTTATGCCCATCTCGCCTGCTAGCAGCATTGTGAATAACTTCGCCTCCGGTGCCCGTGGACGAACAGGAATCGCAATACAAGTTTCGCGAACGCTTGGAAAGCCATGACGTCTACCGGCATCACTAGGTCATTGACTGCTAGCCTGCATCGGAGGACAATTCTCCGTTCGCGAAACTGCCGCCAAACCCCCTCCCCTATTCGGCAGCCTAGCCGGGCCTGCTTCGACTCACAAGGTTCAGACGCGACGGCAAGGATCTTATGAAGCACAGCTACTTCGTCTGCTTGTTTCTTGGGTAGGGTGCACAACCACGTGCCGATAGGAATCCCTTGGGCGTTTCGGAAGCCAGATGAAAATTTATCTTGTCGGGACGATCATCGCGGGAGCAGCACTAATAACAGGCTTAGTCGTGCTGTTTCATCGTCGCGGCACGCGTTCTCCGAAGGTTCAGCGTCCCACGTTCTTCGACGATCAAACCGGTCCGATCGCGTCGGAAAATCCAGTCTCAGATCATCACAGTGTTGAGGCCCCAGTAAAGATTGTTGGTCCTGCAGATGAACAGGCAAGCATACCGGAAGAAATCGCAAACGTCTTAGATACGACTCAGCCTACCGACATCGAGCCAGAGGCCGGGCAAGGGGAGGTAGCTGTTCCGGATTTGTCTGACCATCTCTTAACCGGTACCGCAGGTTCAACTGAACTGCAGGACTTCGTGACAGCTACGAAGGAAGGAACAGTGGCGGTTGATGTGCCACAACCTTTTTCAAGTCGTGCTGCAGTTACAACTGAAGTGCGGAATGACGAGAAAGTGGAAAGGGTCGAGAGACAGGGAATTCACCCGGCATCAAATGTGCTGCACGAGCTCGTGCAAGGAAGTTGTCAACCGAACGGTCGTGAAGAGGAAGGGAGTACTGCGCACAACGAGGTAACGCCGGCGTCGGTCCGAGATGAGAAGCAGTCACCGGATAATGGATTTTATTCGACAGCGCCTTGCGGGATCTGTTCGGCAGTCACCGCGGAGGTTTCTATCGTGTCGAATCCTGCGGCAGAGCCCGATGTGCAGGCCGCGGGAGCGCAAACCAATCCAACAACTCGACCGACAGCAAGTCCGCCCACTTATCATCCACCTGTGCCTCCATCCGGTACCGCGAGAACAACCGCCCCACGAGAAAGAAGGGAGCCCAAGACAAGTGCTGCAGGGGGCGACTTAAAGCTTCGACTTCAACTCGTATTTGGGCGAGATGGTACCGTGAAGATGCTGGCGCTGATCCCAGAAAAGTGCGAAGGGATGCCGGCCGAGATTCGTCTGGTTGATACCGGTGCTGACGTTCGTTTGGTCCAACTCCGGGATGACTCGTACGAACCCGTCCCTCTTGTCAACGCAGGGGACGTACTACGACGCGGGGTGGCATGGTCCGGGAGTGGTGCCGCGCGTGATTGGCGATGGACTATGAGTGGACGGGAGATTTACGTCTTGGCACCAGGCGACGAGTCCGGGTTCCACGGCTTCGTTTCGATACCGCGGCTTCGGCTCAATGATCACCAACTCGTTTTATGCACTGTGGAACTAAGGGATTCGGTATTTGTTGCACTTGAAAATGCGGGTTGTACCGGCGTTGCAATGAGCGAGGGCAATTCCGGGGCTGTTCCTTCAGGCTGGGTCCTTTACCGCGATGTGATGCCGACAAAAGGCGTCGCGATGATCGAGGAACAGCGCATTCTGAATGTTCTGTGCCCAACGCACGACGCAGAGATTCACTTTGTAAGCGGTATCAGGTTGGAACGAAACAAGTGGCTGGACGGCTTCCCACCACGGATTCGCATTACTGGAGCACTTTATGACGACTTTAAAGTGCTTATTGACGGCCAGCCGGCTTTACGCGGTGCAGATGACACATATGAGACTCCTGAATGGGATGCTGTGGGAGAACACCAAGTTTTGTTCGGTGATCGAACAGCGTCTTATTCACTGTGTCAAATGCTTGAGACGTGGGGATATTGGCCGGCTCATGATTTCGGCACCGGGGCAGCGATGTGCGGAGCGGCTCTACACTGCTTCGACGCAGTGAAGTCGTATTCAGTGCGAATTCCCGTGAGGAATCCTCTTATTCTCGGTCGGCAACCTGGAGAGGTGTTCTTCTCCCGCGTGCGGAATGTCGTTGGGTGCGATACGACTATTGCTGTAGTGCCTTTTGAGCCGGTTTGGGCGCTGCCCGCCGATGCGCTTCATGTAGATAAACGTGCGTCTCGCATTGTGTTGCTGAATCCAGTTGCGCCAACCCTTTCGGCCGAGTATCTACGTTTGAAAGGTTATCCAGTATCCTCGTTGCTCCGATGGATAACGGCGGTCAATGATGCACGACGGAAACAGCTTGCAGTTGATCCGCGAACCGACGAGGCTCTAGATCTCTGGCGGCAGTACCGCACTTTGGCCAAACAATTGTGGAGAAGGATGCGGTGAGGGTGAACGAATTGCTGTTATGGTTATCGGCAAGACGTGAAGGCACTTAGCAGCAGTTTCGTGCTGCCGTAGAAGAACTTCGTTCTGAAGATGAGGATTGGGAGGGAAAAGAGAACAGTAGCAGCGTACAGGACGACAACGACTTTCGATTGCATCAGAGAATGCGGCTCTCATTAGAGTGCCTGGCTCATGCCGAATTCTTTGCGAACGGCTGTGAGGAAGGTTGGCGAATAGCCCCGCCAATACTCGCCGCACATCCGGTACTGGGCGGCATACAGGCCATCCTTTGCGGTGCCCGTTCAGCGGCGTTGAGGGAGCGAGTATTGGAGAGGGGGAAGGATTTTTCTTGTGAGGCTGTTGATCATCCTGGAGTACCGCAGGTGATTCGTTTGGTGGCCTCCTGCGAATCGGCGCTATCAGGATTAGCTACGCAAGTCGGTGTTGATATTCAGCTAAACGCGCCGCTTGCAATCCTCTCGTACTTGCGTCCATGTGACACGCCTTCGCGGCGTCAGCCACAGTCGGAACTGCCTTTGGGCGAGGGCTGGCGCATTCGGGAATTCGATACCCGCCTAGTTGCTTGGAAGAGCAGCGAGCGTCTTCGCGCACAAACGGCCCGAAACGGTTTGTTTGAATTTCAACTTTACGATCAGTGGCGCTATTTCCTCTTCTCAGACGGTAGAACGTTTGAGTTGCCGCGTGCAATTGCAGTCTTTGCGTTATTGCGCCATCGCCGAGGTCTAGTTCGCTACGATACCAACACCCGCAGCCTAAGTATGCCGGGCACTTGCCGGCCTCCGCGAATGCTGGAACGTGCCCTTGCATTGTGCTCTGGTCTCCCCCCGTCCTTTGACTCCATGACAGGGCGTCTCACGTATGCGGAAGTGCCGCCAGACGTCGCACGGTTCGCGGCCGAATTGCTCCGACAGCAACTCGTATGAATAATCCACTCGCCCTGTTTCGCAACCTTCGTGATCTGTACCTCAGCTACCTAAATAGTCCATTCGCCCTCCGTTATTCAGATTTAGTTGTCGAGCGACGTAATCTGCTGGATCGCAATGGTTATCTTTGGCGCGAGCCACTGATCGAACCTGTTCCAGCGTATCCCACAATCCGCCAAGGCTTTCGGAGCATGGCACATCAGTTGTTGGACAACAATTGGGGCGCCGCCGCTGTCGAGGAAGTAGCAGATTTTGTAGCGTGTGGCGCCTTGGCTGCGGATCTGGAGCCTTACGAACACCAGCAACGTGCTTTCGAAAGATCTGTTGTGGGAGGGAATGATGTTGTTGTCACAACTGGTACGGGCTCCGGAAAGACTGAGTGTTTCCTGTTGCCGATAATAACCAACCTTGTTCGGGAATCCGCAGGTTGGGGGGCACCAGCCGCGCGGTCTCCGCAATGGGACTGGTGGAGCGACCGTCACAAGTATTTCCAAGGTCAGAATATCCGTTACGCTCCCCGCATTCCCCAGCGCGCTCATGAAGATCGAATTACCCGACCGGCTGCTATTCGTGCATTATTGCTCTATCCATTGAACGCGCTCGTTGAAGATCAACTCATTCGCCTGCGGGAAGCACTCGATAGCGCACCTGCTAGGTCTTGGCTAGATTCGCACCGGTGTGGGAATCGGTTGTATTTCGGCCGTTATACCGGACGTACGCCAATATCGGGCAACCGCAATTCGACAAACACGCCTCGCCTCCGGACAGAACTTCGAGAGATGGAGCGCGATGCCCAGCTTGTCTTCAGCGATCCGGTGGCGCGCCGATTTTTCGCCATGATGGATGGAGCAGAAATGTGGTCGCGCTGGGACATGCAAGACGCCCCTCCAGACTTACTCATCACGAATTACTCGATGCTTAACATCATGCTGATGCGGGGCATCGAAGCCAATATTTTTGATGCCACACGACGTTGGCTGGAGGACGGACGGCGTTCTGGCGATCGAGATCGTGTATTCCATCTGGTTGTAGACGAGTTGCATACGTATCGGGGCACGCCTGGAACTGAAGTTGCATATCTGCTCCGTGTGCTACTTGATCGGCTTGGGCTCAGCGCCGATTCTGAACAGCTCCGCATCATCGCCTCCAGCGCTTCATTGGAGGCTGGAGTGAGCGGCTTGGCTTATCTTGAAGGGTTCTTTGGACGTAATCGCAGTCGGTTTTATGTCGAGCGTGGAACGCCCCAGACGCCCGATTCGACGGCAATGGCAGCAATTCGAGCGCACCATCGAGCTTTTCAGGTCTATGGACGCAGTCTTGCGAACGGCGATGCTACTGAGAATGACAGGGTTAGTGCATTGCACAGGGCGGTTGGTTGTGTGACGAACGCAGCTAACACAGCTCGATTACTGAACGACGTAGTCGAGGAAACACGGGCCGCCGAGGCCGTGCGTGCCGCTTGCCTGAATTCCGATGGTGGTGGCTTGATGCCGCGAACGCCGGAGGAGCTCGGCGTTGCACTCTTTGGCAATGAGTTGGATCGGAATCAGCGTGAAGAGACGATGGAGGGGGTCTTGGCATGTATCGCGGGCGCCCGCTCGGCAGCGGCTTCTGCGCCATTACCACTTCGCGCACATCTATTTTTCCGTAACGTGCAGGGCGTTTGGGCCTGCACTAACCCCGATTGCACCGAAGTGACGAACCGCGCAGAACCCTGTCCCGTTGGTGCTGTGCACTACCAACCGACATTGAGTTGTCGGTGTGGTTGCCGAGTGCTCGAACTACTCGTCTGCGAATCGTGTGGAGAAGTGTTCTTGGGCGGCTATCGGCGGATCGATCCTCAAAACCCCGGCGTATATTTCCTAAGTCCTGATCATCCGGACCTTGAAGCTTCACCGGAAATTGCGTTTCTCAATCGTCGGTTTCAAAATTACGCGGTCTTCTGGCCGGCGGCTGGTAGCCAGCAGCCCCTCACTGGGCAGTGGGATCAAGATCGCGTGCGCCGTCGTTGGCAGCTAGGCGCGCTAAATATTCGTGAAGGCAGCATCACTCTGGGCGGAACGGCTGGTAGGCGGGGCTTTCTATACCACGTTCCAACGCCAGCTCCGGGTGCCGATCAGGCTTATCCGGCCATCTGCCCACGTTGCGATGAAGATCGCAGAAGACGGCGCCTAGACACTCCCATTCGCGTAATGCGTACGGGCTTCCAGAAAATAGCTCAAGTTCTTTCTGACGGACTCTTGCGGGAGATGTCTACTGTCGTCGAGCGCTCGAATCGAAAGTTAGTTGTGTTCTCGGACAGCAGACAAGATGCAGCAAAGTTGTCAGCTGGTATGAGATTCGCCCATTATCGCGATGCACTTCGTCAATCGTTGGCCGAAGGCGTGCGAACTGCCGGATCTGGCACGCTAGCATTTCGCGACCAGTTAGCTGGTCGAAGTTTGGATGCCAATAGCCAACGGCTCGCGGCTGAGTTCGCGAGAACCCATCCAATCGAGGCTCAAATTCTGTTGGGGGCGGCAAATGTTGGATTTGCCAACGTGACCGCACCGGGATTTGGACAGCTTACTTATGCCCAAGCAGCGCAACAGCTTCTTGAGCGAGCTGAACACGGGCCGTTTCCGATACCCCAACTAACGATAGATGTTGGTGCACGGCTGCTCGCTTGCGGAATGAATCCTGGGGGATTCGGCCAGCAAGTTTTGTGGACGGATCCCCCCAACGTCGAGGTCCATGGCGGGATCTTTTCGAGTGGAATCCAGGTACACAACCTGCACCACGTGCCAACTTGGCGCCAGAACAACAAAACCATCTTCACCGTATCGAGAGCGCCATCCTAACGGAAACGATGGATATAGTGTTCGCGTCAGGTCGCCGTAGTTTGGAAGCATTGCGCATTACTCTGGCGACGACTGATCGGCTACGTTTTGCGGCCCCTTCCTCACTGGTACAAGAGACGGCTGACGGTGTTATCCAGGTGCTCGGCTCCAGACGCAGTCGGATTTCCACACATGATGCAAACGCACTTCAGAACATGCCTCGTTACGTAGTTGCGTACATTCACGCCGTAGCTCGGCTCAGTGACGAACAACCGCAGGTTCTCGAACGTGATGTGGTCGAATATCTAGAACAGTGCGAGGTGTTGTCGCGAACTCAGATTGGGATTTTGTTTGCGGACAAAGTTTGCCTGCTGCCTCCTGGAGACCATTTCGAAGTTTGCCCGCAGTGTCGACGGCTACACCTTCATCGGGCGGGTGGCGTATGTATCGAATGCCTAGTTCCTCTTGTCGCGCCACAGTTAATAGGCAACGTCGCTGATGATGCGGATTATTACAACTTTCTGGCAACGCAAGCTGGCGATTTGTTCCGGCTAAATTGTGAGGAACTCACCGGCCAGACCAATAAAACTGAGGCTCGCACTCGCCAACGCTTATTTCAAGGTATCTGCCTTCCACGCCCAACAGAGGAACCGCGGACGGACGAACTCGATCTGCTAAGCGTGACGACCACAATGGAAAACGGCGTGGACATCGGTTCCTTGCAGGCAGTCATGATGGCGAATATGCCTCCGATGCGCTTCAATTATCAGCAGCGGGTGGGACGCGCGGGGCGGCGCGGAGCTGGGCTCGCGGTGGCGCTCACGCTTTGCCGCGGGCGGAGCCATGATGATTACTACTTCCAGAGACACGACCGTATAACCAGCGACCCGCCACCGCAGCCTTATGTGGATTTGCGCCGCCGAGCCATTGCACAGCGCGTCTTGAACAAAGAGGTCTTGCGGCAAGCATTCCTTGCGCTAGGTCTCTTTGTCGGAGGCAGTAGTGACAATGTGCACGGCGAATTTGGTGACGCAGCAAGTTGGAACCAGCCTCCTAACACAACGACAACAGCAACCGTGGAGCAACTCGTAGCAGGGTGGATTGCTAGGAACGGCACGGAAGTTGAGCGAACTTGCGATTTGTTGCTCTCGTTCGCTTCGCCTGAACTGCAGGCCGAACGCCAGGGCTTGCTGGACTTCGTGCAGCAACAACTGGTGATCGAGGTGACACGCGTTGCCAACGATCCACATTACATTCAGGATTCTCTAAGCGAGCGGCTTGCGAATGCAGGACGATTGCCAATGTTTGGTTTTCCGACCCGCGTTCGGCTTCTCTTTCATAGCGACCCAATTCGTGCGCGTGAATGGCCACCAGAGGATTCGGTGGATCGTGATCTCGACATCGCAATCAGCCAATTTGCGCCTGGTGCAGAGACAGTGAAAGATGGCCTTGTGCATACAGCTGCGGGAGTTGTGCATTATCGACGGGTCGGAACGGTAGCTCGCGAACAGGCATATCCACTCGGACCTCCTGTGCCGCTGGGAATGTGCCAAAGCTGCCAGGCCGTAGATCTCTCCCCCACGCCAGGTGCCGTGGCTTGTGGAGTGTGCAACGCGCCTGGTTTCCGGGTTGTCCAACTTGCGCAGCCGCACGGATTTCGGACTCTCTACGAAGGCGGGCGTGACTTCGACGGAGTTTTTGAATGGTCACCGCGAGCCTCGCGCCCAAAAACAGACGCTGCACCACTAACGATGACACAACATCTGAATTTCGAGTTTCGGTCTGACCAGCGCGATGTATGTGTTGTGAATGATAATGATGGGCAATTGTTCGAATTTGAGAAATTGGCTCAATCAGAAACTTGGGTGACCCGTGATGCCATTGCTCAAATTAATGATCAGCGCCTGGATAATCATCTCCCTCCACTGACATTGCGCTACGCGGTTGGCGTCCCTTCTGACATTCGGGCCCTCGGTTCCTTGAAACATACGGACCTACTGGTGTTGGGGTTACGCATAACCCCAATTGGTTTGGATGTGGATCCCCGCAGGGTTGAGGGGAGGGCGGCGTTGTACTCCTTCGGCTTTCTCTTGCGCCGGACTGCGGCTGTGTTGTTGGACATAAACGAATTGGAGCTCAGAGTCGGATTGCGAGTCGTCCGCAACAGCCAAGGCAGCGTTGTTGGGCAGGTCTTCCTTTCAGACTCTTTGGAGAATGGCGCGGGTTACTGCTCCCAGTTTGCAGCACGAGATCGAATAGCAGAATTGTTGCGCTCCGCTGCGGATGTGGCGACTTCGTTCAATAGCTCAGCCTACGCCGCCAATCACCCAGACAGGTGTCAGACTTCATGTCCTGATTGCTTGCGCGATTACAGCAACCTTGCTTGGCACAACATCCTCGATTGGCGCATGGCTCTCGATTTGGTCCGACTATCACTGGATGACAGCGCGTCCATCGGATTCAGCACAAGTCATTGGCGAGTGCTTGTTGGTTCGGCAACGACCGCGTATTTCAACGCTCTTGGGTGGGCGCCGGCCACGTTCGCCGGTTTGCCTGCCGCTTATTCAGGTTCCCGTGGCGAACTGATTGTCCATCCCCTTTGGGCCACAGACCACGACTCAGTTGTTCAAGCGCGGCAGCAGGCTGCAGCAGTTGGAATTACGCAGCTTCAACCCAAGAGTCTATTCGAGCTTGTACGAAGACCTTTTTGAATCATGACGCGTGCACTTTAGGATCGCGTTGGTGCGCTGCAGCTCGTTTGCAGGGTCAAGGACTGCTTTTGCGAAGAAGAAATTCGAGCCCTGGGAATGTTCCTTGCTAACCATCATCCTCCTCGGCAAGCAATCCAACCGGATGTGGTGAAATTGTTCTTGCTGCTCATCATGCACTTCCTCGATGTTCAGAAGTTGCCGGATGAGGCCAAAGCGATTCAGGCGTCCATCGGATCTTACGGACCGGATGCTAAGCTTTCCCACTGAGTCACTGCGCGAACCTTTCATCCTCGACCATCTCGAACTTGTCGTGAGCTGCCCGCGCCTTCTTCACAGTCACGCGATCTGCTATCGAGCCAAGGGCGCGCGTAACCTCTCCGGTTTGAAGCGTAGATCCCGCTCCGATGATCACTTCCACCGGTTGAAGCACCTCGCAGAAGTTGAAGAACTCCTCCTCCAAGTCCGTCCAGGTCCGGATCTCGTGCTCATATTCCCACTTCTTGTACTTAGTGAAGATCATCTTTTCCACGAATGGAAGCTGTTGCTCGGTGCCTAGACCGAGAAAATCCGCGGGAAACGGCAGAGGAGCGGGGATGTAGTCCACCTTTCTAGTCTGTGCTTTCTCCGCTTCGGGAGGGATCTCGAAACCGAGGCACATCCCTTTGTGCTTTTCGCTGTAGTGCGCCCAGATCAAAGGATCGAACCAGTCCGCGCTGAAGCACAAGAGGCCGAACCGTTGAGCTAGTGCATCGCGCGTTGCGAGAAACGCCCACCGATTTTTTGGGTTCGTGAGGTCGTAAGGACGCAACTCGAACGGATCATTGAGTTCGTTGATTCTGGTTCTCCTCAGCCGTCTCTCGTTGATACTTTTGAGACCGTATTGTTGATTCAGGAACTTGTAGGCACGCATCAACGCGGATCTTAGCACGCGGCTTGTGGTCACTTCAGGTGACCATCGGGCCATCCCGCGGTCGCTTGCTTCCCGTAGTAGGTTCTATACCAGGCCAGGGTTGAGTGGTTGAGTAGTCGCTACGTCGCCTTCTGCCGAGGCCCGACTCGCGGCAGAAGAGACGGACCTCAACCGCCTGAAGATGGCCGGCGCCGACATGAAGGACACGCAAGCACAGATGCGCCACTCGCGCCGCAAGGATGCAATCCATGATGTAGTCCATTTTGAAGAATGAACGGCCGGGAGTCGCCTTGCTCAAGGGAACGTCAAAAGGGAGTAAGAAAAGAAAGAGTATAGAATGACTTCACACGTGGATTGAAGCTGCCAGTGGTAGAGACTGCCGGGAGGTTGTACCTCTACTTGGCCGCTTGTTCCGTAGTCCTTGCTTTCACCGTCGTCGTAAATGCAGTTTCACACTGGTCAGATTCGACCGACAAAACAGAGGAGGATTCTATGGAAAATAAGTTGGTTCATCTCAAGATGGTACGTAGCTCAGTTCTTAGCACCATCAAGGACATCGGGACGGCGGCCATTGGGGGTCTCCTGGCAGCTTGAGTCCATGTGGAAACACGTAATCTGTGTTGACCACTTCCCATGCGCTCTTTCCCGCCGCAAATAATGGCGTGGTGATTCCCCGCGTAAAAGTAGAGCCTGAACGCTTGAACATGGTCGCTCAAATGGGGCCTCCAAAACTGCTCCACTGTGACATGAACTCGCAAGATGCAAAGATTGATTTGAAAGCCAAGAAAAAACGAAAAAACCGCGCCAGCGAGGACGCCAGCGCGTGCATAGCGCTGGTCAATACTCGCTTGGCAAGTGGATAACGTTGTTGGTGAAGTACAGAGTGATTTCATCCAGCGGGAAATCGGTGTGCTCGATCTCCTTGGTGAACACGATGTTGCCGTTGCCATCGTCGCACGTAAGCGTCGCGGAGTGGTCAGGACGTACGGCGAGTTTCCAGACCTGAAATTCCTCGGCGGCCACAGCCTTGTTGTAGGGCTGAATGATCGCGATCTCGTCCAGAAGCCAATATGCTCCACCGTGCTCGGCAACGTGTTGTGCGCCGTCGGTGTAGAGAACGTTGCGGTTGATACCGTGCCGATACCAGTTTTCGCTGCCGGTGAACTGCGCGAGGTCGCTTTTGCTGAGAGTCTTCGTCGTCATGTTGTGCCTCTTTCGATTTGAGTGACCCCCGTGGCGGGGGCGAGAGAGGCAACAGGAACAGCCGCACAGAAGGCGCGGCGTCACAGGCAAGCGTGAAATAAATGAGGGGTAGCCCGTAGGGAATCATCGTTTATGTCGCGAAAGTGCCTTGACGCTAGCCTGCGGCTGTTAGGTTGACTCCGAACCCGTCCATGAGTGGGGAAACGGAAAGAGGCACATTGGTGACGAAGACTGTGCGGAGAGATGCGGCGAGAATAGAGCGGACAGTCACGTGGAGGAGAGAGATGGGTCCGCGCAAAATGAAAGGTTCAAATCGTGTGTCTTCAGCGATATGCGCCTTCAAAAGGATCAAACAGTAGGTAGACCGGTGGCCGTGGGGAGGATGGCTAGGTAACTTGCGTCCAGGGCAGGACCGAGAAGAAGGATAGCGGCGATTCGGCGGACTACTTGCGCAACGTAGGCAGCTTCTTCGGAGTGAAGGGGACGGCCAAGGAGCGGGAATTCGCGGTAGCTGAGCCACTTTTTCAGAACCTGGTAGCCACCGAGGGTGTAATTCCAGACATTGATGGGGATCGCCGGCCAGAAGGATTCCCCGTTGAGATGGACGTCGACGCAGAATTCTCCCAGCAGGGCGAGCGCGTCTTCAAGAGTGAGAGATTGCGCCGTTGCCAGCGCGGCGAGCTTTTCTCGTTCGACCGCACTCCACTGCCGTTCGGGAGACAGGCCCTGGCCGGGCATGACGGTGCTGCCTTGTCCGCGGTATCCCCAACCCGCGGTGAGCTTGAGGGCGTTTTCGAGGTCTGAGTTCTTGGGAAGTTTGAGAGCGGCCAGGAAGGACCATTCGGCGGTTAGACCGATGGAGGATTCTGCATCGAGCAGCTCGGCGAGGCGGCGGCCGAGGGTAGCGGAGTGGGCGAGAAGATCGGCGGTCGCGGGGAGTGGGATGCGGGGCCAGTCGCTCATGAGGGCCCCGGAATTTTCGGTGCGGTACTGCGGGGTGTGCATGATCGCTAACGAATGGAAGAAAAGGCTTGGATACTCACTTTTCATTTCATTCAGGTAGCGAGCGGCTACCTCGCTCAAGTTCATGCGCGATTCGACATGGCCGGGCAGCGGTTCCCCCATGGTGGACAGGGGGAAGACGTTCGCACCCCGCTCGTTAAGGTGTCGGTTTGCTAGCAGGCAAGTGATTCCCGGCGGATCGAAGGCCATTCGATTCTTTTGGGCCAGAAAAATGACGGGCACTTCGGCCAAGTATTGCCTCAGGTATTCTTCACGTTTTCGGTCGAGCAAATTCGTTGTCGGCTCCCAATACAACCACCTTTTGTCGTACGGCCTGTAAGCAAACGGAAGAATCTGCCAGGGTCGGAAGCCTCGCGTCTGGAGGGCAACTCGAACTTCCGTCGCGCGAAATGTCTTCGAATCAATCATTGTGCCCGGCACGAGCGCATCCATCTCCGCGTGCGAGAATTTTGCATTGAGATAATTACGTATGCGTTTCTCTAAGTTCTCACTGCTTATGTCCGTGACTAAATCATCTCGGCCGCTTTGTACGCCGGGGAATGATTCAGGGAAAAGTTCGGGCACGCGCGGCCACGTCAGATAGTCCGTTCCAACGACCCTGGGCTTGAAGGGAAGGCCCAGGGTGGAACTTAGTTTGAGGGGCGAATATCTCGGTTCATGAGTGGCGATCGATTGCGTGAGAGCTTCGCGCCGTTCCGAGGCCCGTGCCTCGTCGAAGTCGCGGTAATGCAGCAGCGCTGGTTTTTGGCGTGATCGAGTGTTGCGCACCAAGGTGCTGATGGCCGTGCCAATGCGGATGCCCACGCTCGTGCCCGTGACCGCGAAGACAGTTTCGCTGGTTCGGCCGTCGGGAGCATACTCGCTGATCTTGCGGTCTCCGTGAAGGTTATCGATGTAGATGTCGGCAAAAGTATTCAGATATTTATGCCGCATCGAGGGATGCGAAAGGCCATCCAGCCATGAATAGTTAGAGATGAAGGAAATGATCCCCTTGCCATCGGCATTTGCTGCAATGCGCCGCTCGGCAATCCGGAAAAATCGGATGTAGAGATCGTTGAGGCCCTGGCCCTGCGGTGCTGGGAGACCTTCGACGGGCGTGCGGTATTCGTTGGTGAGGTCGCGTTCCTCTTCGATCTTTGCGATTCCCGCATAGCCGTTGTACGGCGGATTGCCGAGAATGACGAGGATAGGGCCTTGCTGCTTGATCTGTTCGGAGTCTTCGCGTTCGCGGCGGAATTCCTCGAAGATTACGGATTGCGGGTGCTCCTCGGGTACCCATCCGGTTAGGGCGTTGGTGAGATAGACGCCGGCGCGGTGATCGTCGGTGAGCGGGGCGCCTGCATTCTCCAGCAACGACGCAAGCTGGAGATGGGCGATGACGAAGGGCGCGGGCATGATCTCGAAGCCGAAGACTCGGGTGAGGGCGATGGTGCGAAGATCGTTTGGCACAAGCGCGGTATCGTCGCCCGCATTTTCCAGCAGCGTTTGATGGATGCGATGCAAAACGGCGGTGAGATAGGCTCCGGTGCCGCAACAGGGATCGAGGATGCGGACGGCGGGGCTGGCGAGGCCAAGAGGTTGATTGAGTTCGGTACGGAGAAGGTGATCGACGCGCTCGACCATATAACGGACGATTTCCTTGGGCGTGTACCAGACGCCGAGATCCTTGCGCAGTTCGGGGTCGAAGGCTTCGAGGAAAGGCTCGTAAAAGTAGGCGACCGCTTCTTCTTCACGGAAGATCTCGAAGAAGGCGGGCTGAACGCGATTGAGCGCTTCACCGGCGAGGTTGAGAATCTCCTGAAGCTGGACGGAGTTCAAGGCTCCGGGGTCGGATACTTCTCCGAAGAGTTTGCGCAGAACTGGAACGCGGAGGTAGTGAGCGGAGACGCGCCAATCGAAGCGGGCGCCGGGCACGCGATTTTCGGGTACGCGACGCCAGAGAATCCAGGCGGAAAAGATTCCGTAGAAGAGAGTCTGCACGAGAGTAGAACGAAAGAAGTGCTCGCCCTTTTCGCCCTCGAATTGAATGCCGAGCGACTCCTGAAGAGCGAGTTTGACGGTGCCGAAGCTGCCGAGCGGATGATCTTCGGCGCGGGCGCGGGCTTCGCGAGCGTAGGACGCCAGCAGCCAGGCTACGTCTTTTGGCTGGACTAGCGGCGCGCGATAGAGCATGACGCGCGCGAGGAAATCGGGCAGGAGATCGGCGTGGCGGGCGAAGCGAGTGAGTGGGTCGTCCCAGAGCGCAGCGAGCGTGGCGGCCAGCGTGTAGCGTTCGAGAGTTTGGGTTGTGCCTGCTGACGTGAGTTGGAGGAGGCGGAACTCTCTGAGATTGGTGATTAAAGCCAAGCCGTATTGCTTGAGATAGCGGAGGGTTTGCGGCTCGTTGGTCAGAGTGTCGAGGTTATGGTCCGCAGGCTTGATTTCGACGACTCCGCGCTCGGGGTTCTGGAGGATTGGAGGTTCGGCATTGCGGCGTCTGCTAGCGGTTTGAGGGAAGAAGCCTCCGTCGGGCATGCCTGCGCCTTGATTGCGGAGCTGGGTCGAGAAGAGGACCGCAGGCTTCAGTTTCTGCCCGGCAGTGTTGAGTAGCCTGTCGAGTGGAGGGTAGAAGGAGGTCTCGGCAGTGGCGGAGCCAGTGGAGCGAATCGCGCGGAGATCGGTAATGTATTGGGCGACGCCGTAGGCCGATGTCATGTCGCTCTCATGATTGCACATAGCGAGCGTTCATGAAGCGTGAGGATTTTGATTCGGGGAGAAGAATTCAGTAGCCGACGGTGTCACGCCTAAAACGATGTCAAGGTGGTGTACTACTACTTCTTGGCTACCCGGATTTTTGCCCAACGTGACCGTTGTGCCCTTGCCACTTTTTCTCCGGCTTGCCGCTGCTGTTGTGCGTGTCGGTCACTGCACTTGGGGTGGAGCTGCGGACAGAATCTCTTTCTTTCGGGCGAGACGATAGCGGCCGCACATGGAGACAGTATAGGTCGAAAAAAGGGCGGAATGGATGGAGCCACTCCGCCCGAATCGTCCGGAACTTGTTAAGCAGTCAGGCGCGGACGCGCCCAGCCCGTCGGGCGGGATAAAGAAGACTCCTGGGTTAGTTAGGACACCTTTGAAGGGCGGGACTCGGGCTGGGGGCAGATTGGCTTCAGAAGAAGGGACCTCACGTCGGCGATCAAGAAATGAAAGGCCAAATGTAAAAAGGCGCTCGGGCAATTTCCGAGCGCCTGAGTAGTCTCACAGTAGGCTACGCTGCTGTCTTCGTTGTACCTTTCTTGGCAGCTTTCTTTTGTTTGGCGGCGAGCTTCGCACGCTTTGCGGTGAATTCCTGCTCGACGGATTTGCGAAGTTTGTCCACGTCCACGCGATGCCGCTTTGCCGTTGCGATCAGCACATCCGGGTCGCTGGTTGGTGCCCGGTCTGTGCATTCCAGCAAAACGACTTCGATCAGCAGTTTTGAAAGTGCGCCCTCGTCCGGCTGCCGGAGCATCCGAGCGATGGCCTGCTGCACCTGCGGGTGCGTAACTTCGCTGGCCGTGCCTTCGACCAACTTGTGCCGCCGCGCCAGCAGTTCCTTTCGCAACGGGTCAAGTTTGCTCAAAAGCGTACTCGCAACCAGCGCAAGGTCGGCACCGTCGAGCGGTGCAGCGATGCGCTTGAGCACCTCGGCCAATGCGCGGTGCCGCACTGTGGTTTCGAGCTTCTGCCGCTCCAGTTCTTTCCGGCGCTGTGCGCGTTCCTTCGCTGTTTGCTCCGGGTTCGGAGCACGGCGGTCGGCGAAGTGTACCGAGCAGTTCGGCTCGGCACAGACCTTTACAGTCCGTCCACGCTCGGTGCCGTCTACCACGATTGCCTCGCTCATGTTCTTGCATGGTTTCTGGTACGGCGAGAGTGGCTTTTTGGATTTCGCAGACTTTGCCGTGAGATTCAAGGCGACGTATTGGTTTCTTCCCAACACTCCGCTGTTTGCGGGAGTTCTCCATTCGGTCGCAATCTGCACCAATTGCGGTTTCTCGGCGATCTGACGCTCGATATTCTTCGTCAGCTTGTTGTTGTAGCAATTTTTATCGGTGCAGGAATCCTGCAAGGCTGCATCGAAGAGTAGGGTGTTAAAGCCGGTGCGCTTCGGGCAATTCGCGCAGCTTCCCGCTTCCGGCACAAGCGTCTCGTCGTTCTTGTCGAATGGTACGGAATCGAGCGAGAGCAAAATGTTCTGCTCGATCCACGCCGTTAAGTCACGGACGGGGCGCAGAATGCGTGTTTCCTTCCCGCCGTTCCAAGCAGTGTGGAACGCGGCCTCAAACGCCCGCTGTTGCTCCTGCTGCGGCAGCTTGGCGATTTCGAGCGCATGGCCCACGCCGATTTCGTCTGCCAAGAACGCCTCTGCGATGGATGGATGCAACTCGACCAAGCGAAGGCGTGTAGCCACGAATGCCGGACTTTTCCCGGTTTTTGCCGCTAGGCTGGCGATGTCGTATTGAAGCCCATCCGTATGCAAGAGGCCATGAAACGCGTATGCCTCTTCCAACGGATGTGCGTTTTCACGCTGAATATTTTCAACCAACTGCGTTTCGACGCACGCCGCGTCCGACAGTTCGACGACACGAACGGGCACTTCTTCCAACGCGGCGAGCTTGGCGGCGCGCAGCCGCCGCGCTCCGGCAATTACCTCATACTTGTCATCTTCGATCGTGCGGACAAGCAAGGGCTGCAAGACGCCTTGTGCTTGAAAACTGAATGCCAGTTCCGCAAGACTGTGTTCATCAAAGCGTCGGCGTGGGTTGGTGGTGGATTCCTGCAACTGTGCCACAGGCAAGTTGCGATATTCGTTGCTGTTCTGAACTGCGGTTTCCATAAAATGCTTCTCCTCATTTGATTTGTCTGAGTGATGGTGGAAGTCATGCGGACAGACACACTTCGCCTGTCCGCGCCGATTGGCGTTTGCATGGTTTAAGCGGCTGGCTCTGCGGCCTCGGCGAAATCTGCCGGTGCGGGCGAGTAACCTGCGTCTTCGGTTTCGGGTGGCGCGGCGGGTGCGGACTGCGGTTCCTGCGCTTCTGCCGGGGCAGGTTCTTCCATCCTGATTGCCCCCAGAATCACTGCTGAGGTTTGCTGCACGACCTCAAGACTCTCCATCAACAACTCGGCGTTGCCGTGGTAAAGCTGAATGTAACTGGCGCTAGACTTCGGATTGAGGCCGATGGCTTTCGAGACTACAAAGGCCACAGCTTCGGCTTCGGTCTCGCGTACAACCTTTGTAGTAGCCGTCCGCCGTTCGGATTTGTGAATCCGCTCGTGTGCTACCTCATGCACAAGAACAGAAAATTCTTCGGCCTTGGTCTGTCCGGGCAGCAATGCGATCCTGCCGCCGTAAGACATGCCGAATGCGGGGGCGATGCTCTCGTTGTATTCGAGCGCGATGCCCTGCGCCTGCACGAAGTGGCGCAAGCGATCCAGATAGACTCCGGCTTCTCCGGTGACCTCACCAATCGTGGGGAGCGAGGGACCTTCCGTCTGGAATTCGTCCCAAACAAAAACCCGGCGAAAGCCGAGCAACGTGGACTGATTCGCTTCTTCCTCCGTCCCGGCGTCCGTGTTTTCTTTCTTGCGGCGCTTGCCGATCATCGGAGCGAGAATGGCAATGCCTTTTTCACCGCGTTTCACGCGGCGACCAAGCTCGTTCCACGTCCGTATGCCCGCCACATGCGTAGCCTGGGGCCGTTGTCTCGCTATGAGCAGGACATTGCCGAAGGAATACGTGTGGAAATTCGCCATTGCATTCAGGTAAGCAGTGAGCGTTTCACTGTGTCCCGCTTCCAACTGCTCGATGAGATATTTCACGTTGTCGCGGATGAGTTGCTGTGCGGTGGGTGGCTTCCGGTTCTTACTACCGGAAGCCGCATTGACGGCGGCTGAGCCGTCGGTGTGGGTGTTGTTGTTGCTGTGATATTCCATTGTTTTTCCTTTGTCTGCCCGGTGGGGCGTTTTTTTCTTTCACCCAGAGCGAAGCGAAGGAAAAAACGGACCATCGGGAGACAAAGAGGAACGACAGAGGGCGAGGGTGAAGGGCCGAGAGGCGGGCAGGGCAAGTGCCAAACAGTCTTATCGTTTGGCGCGCAGCCGTGCTGTCCCGAAGGGCCGTCCCGGAGCGAAGCGGAGTGGGCACACTCGCCGACGGGAGTGGAGAAAAGACGCGCGGCCAAGCGCATCCGAGCGGTTGCTTTTGCCTTGCAGAGTCAGGCAACTGGAACGGGGAAAAAACAGGCTGGTCAGGTACGGGTACTAAAACTGATCGGAATCAGCACACAATGGGCACACTCGGCGTGTCTGAAGCGGGTGAAGCATGGGATTGGCGACTTACCGACATCCATGTAAGTCTTTCGTCAAGGAAAAACGTGGTACTCCTAAGGCGCGCTCCTGAGAGCGCGCACCGTCTGATGTAGATCCCGCAGTTCGCATGTGTGCCTCTCGGCGGTGGTTCCTGCGTTCGCAGAACCGGACATCCATTCGCTGTCTCGGGCCCTCGCGGGCTGTCACAGAAGATTGAGTCTGTGTTCTCTGCCAGTCCTGAAACAGTCAGAAGGAAGCCTCAGGAGTTTTGTCTCCGTCGCTTACTCGGTCAGGTGCAGGACCTGGCAGCCTGCGCGCTCCGTGATCCTGGTGCTTTTTCTCTTCGTTGGCTCGGCTTTTAGGCCGCCGCCGTGCTGCGATCTTCCGCAGGTACAAAGTCCCGTTGTTCCCGATCCACCGCCATCAGATATGCAACCATCTTCCGGGCTACCGCAAGGGTTGCTCGATTCGCATTCCCTTTCTTCTTTTCGTTTTCATAGACCAGCGCCAAATCCTGATCGTATCTGGGGGCCAGCTTTGCCGCTTCCACTAGGCAGCTCTGGATATGCTTGTTGCGTTGTCGAGAAAGTGGGGTGCGCACCACCTTCTCCGCTGATCTCTTTTCATCCCCGCAAAGTCCGCAATAGCTGATGGCCTGCCGGATCGATCGAAACCTCGAAATATCTCCCATCTCCAGCGCCCAGGTCAGTGCAGTGATCGGTCCGACTCCCGGGACTGTCTTGAGCCGTTGGACTCTCACCGTCAACAAAGAATCGCGCTGCAGAGAACGCACCAGAGCAGATTCAGTCCTCTGCAGTCGTGTGATCGTATCTCGGCTCAGTTGAAGAAGCGGCCGGATATTGTCGTCGATGTTCTCGTTGCTTGCCATCAAATCGCGAAAATAGCCCACTCGGTGAAGTTGCCGTTTGTTGTGGCTCACTCCTGTTTCCATCAGAAGGCCGGATACACGGTTCTTCATCTGCACCATCTGGCGCACCAGCAGATGTCGGTAGCGCAACGTTCGGCGCCGATCCCGAATCTCGGTGGATGCCATGTAGCACTCCGGCAAGAAGTCACAACGCAGGCAGTCGGCGATCTTGCTGGCATCGACCTGATCGTTCTTCTTCTTGGCCGCTGCGATGGCACGCAACATCAACGGATGGGCCACCTTGACCTCGTGTGCATGCGGGCGCAGATGATCGTAGATCCAGCCAGTGAAAATCGTTGCTTCCATCGCCACCGTCCAAGGCTGAGGCAGGGTCTCCATCCACGTATCCAGTTCCCAGCGTGTCGCACCAACTTTCCCTTCCTGCTGAACCAAACCGCTCGCATCCTTGACGCAGTAGCTGATGGTCTTCTTGTGTACATCTAGTCCGATGTAATACATATGTCCTTCGAGGAGCCTCCGTGGTTGTTGTCTGAATCAACGTGCCCGTTGAGTTCAGCCTTTTTTACACCACGTGCTCCTCGTGGACTTAACATTCAAACAGTCAGTCGAGAAATGCCCCCGGCATCCAGCAAGTCTGGCACACCGGCGGCACACAATACTCGCCCACACATGCCTTCCGGATTGCTCGTCTTCCGGGAGTAATCCTGGGTTATTGCCCCCGTGCAGGAGCAACGCGAGGACGAAGTCGTCATCGCACATCCACTCCACGCCAGGCGGCTTATCAAGATCAATTTGGTGCATCCTTGTATCGGTTTTCGCGGCGGCTTCAAGGACGTTGGCGGAGTGCGGCTTTCAAGCGGATGACGAGGTGACGTTGCATTCAAGCTTTAATGAGGGATTGAGTCAAACAGGCTCTCAACTTCATCCTCATTGATTCGTCTGCCGCTTTGACTTCCGTACATATTGGCATCACGAACTTCGCTTGGATGCATGCTTATCCTGGACATAAAGCTCTGAAACTCTTCCTTGGGGATCACGGCGTGGACGTTCAGGGACATCAAGCCTGGGCGAGGATTGACCTCGCGTGCCGTGATACGCAGTTCGTCCCCCCCACTGGTTCTTTCAAAGCTCAAATTGAACTCCTGCGGGTCGCTCCACTCGGTAGCACCCAAGCGCTGAAGCTCTTCTTGGCCAATTTCAAGATCTGCTCGCGTGAAGCTTGATTCACTCATTTGCGCAAGAACTGCTACGTCGTCCTCTAGGGCCTGAAGAGCCGTTACAGAGAGGTTCGCCTGTTGTGTTACGGCCTCAAAATGCCCAGGATCTCGAAACAGAAGAACGATGGACAGTTGGTCCTCGCGGCGAATTCGGACTCGCAGCACGCGTCCTGACGGTCGAATGGTAACGCGGTAAGTAAGGTTGACTTTCATCCCAATAAGAATACGCGTTGCTGAACCTGTTCGTTCATCGAACCGCATGGCTCACACCACGCATGTCTCAGTAGCAAAAAGCGCCGGGTGTTGTTCACTACGGCTGTCAGTCCCGATTGTGTACGAATTGTCGGGCAACCTTACCTACCGGATAAGGTAAGGTTCGCCGTCATCCGCCCACAATCCGAAGCGGCGCGTGGCGATAGCGCAGGCCGCGTTCCGGCGCGGTCTCATACCGCGAAATTCGCGGGGTTATCGAAAAACGCGTCGCACCGCTCCTTGGTCATACGAGTGGAGGTGCTACCAAAAAGTACGTACTTCGCGGACGAGACCAAAGTCCTGCAACCTAGTTTGTCGTAAGGTGCAATGTTGCGCGGCACGCTCAAATCAATCACATTCTTTCGGAATGCTGGGCTTGAGCCCTGATGCAGCGGTCGGCTGGCCGGGACGATTTCCATGTTCCCGAACTTTCCAGTAGGGGGGTGTACAAGGTACTCTGCTTCTAGGTTGCCAGCGGTGTTGTTGGGTATGCGAATAGCGCGAGCTCTCGCATCGATTCTCTCCGCCTCACGCCTCAATGGTCCCTTGAACACATTCTCTTCAATCGCCCAGAAGAACCAGTCAGGGTCAGTAAAAACAATCTGCGGGAGTGTTTTCCCCTTATGTTTGCCAAAAGGCAGAGTGGACCATGCCATTCTTCACCTCGCTCATTACGAGAGAGCGTCCAGCAGTCGCGCCGCCACCAAACCCATGCTCTGTACCGCCGCACGTGCCTGCGCTTGAGTAACGCTGGGTAGAAAGGGCCGACCGTGTCCTGTTCCCTCTCGATTTCGAAGCCGGTTAACAGCACACGCGAGTTCGTACAACGCCAAGTCCATCTGTTCCTGCGCAGTGAGACCAGTTTTCTTCACTGCACATAAACCAACTGCAACGAAAGCTTGACCAACTAGAGTGGGGAAATTGTCCTGGTGAGAGTACTCACCGAATCGCACAACTAGAACGTGTGCTGCCACTGCTTCGACAAGGTCCTTGCCAGTACCCGTGATGAGGGCTGCGTCAAGGACGCCCCGCCTGGCGCGACGAACATACGCCCGGAGTGCGTCCGTCAATTCCATACCGTGAAGTGTGTCGAGGACAACGGGTAGTAGCTCGCCAGTCTCCGAAAGGTGATAGCCCTCGCTGGCGAATGCCTCGCGGAGGTCCTGAATGGGTTCCGCGCCGACGAAATTGCTGGAACCCTCACGGAATCCTCCTACTCCACGAACGAGAGCGACGATGAGGTGCACAAGCCTTTCGCCCTTTTCAATGTCATGTTCGATTGCCCATTGCAGAATGCCACGTACTCGCTTTGCTTTCCCGACGGGCCGTCCAAGAACCCGGCTAGGGTCAGCGTCCAGCAAGTCCGCACGGCGGAACTGATCTTCAATTTCTGAATGGCTGGGCTGGCGACTACCTGTTGGAGATTGGGAATCGTCCACCAATCTGGCGAGGGCAGCTATCACCGCGTCCGTTAGGGGCGCGGATAACGGATTGGTTCCAGTGCTGGTAATGGGCTCAATTATAAGGTCATGTGGCCTTATTGCGTGGCTTTGACGCTGGTCCCCAGGACAACAACACTGACTTGGGCTCGATGTCTCAACGACGTAGGCCATCCCCACTCCTCTACCCATGATCCGTCCGGATTGTCGGCAATCCGGGAACTACGGGGCGATGGGGCTGCGTAATGGCGACATTCGAAACTCACCTCAAAACGATAGCGAGAGGCTGACCGACAGTCAGTCGCCATTCGAGTTTGTGCTCCGGCCAAAACGCTGCCGTGACAGCGCTGCGTGAATAGGTTTTACAACGACTTACAGACCCGTGGGGACTGCCAAGATACGCAAGTCGTGCAAGACATCGCATTTTGTGGGCTGGGTTGTGGGTTGGAAGTGTGGCCTAGCACCAGTTGCGAAAGAGGGCCGCCCGGATCGCAGCATGGCGGATTTTTTCTGGTGCACGATGGCCGCGCAGAGTGGCCACAGCATCGAGGACATCGCAGCAAAACTGCTTGAAGTCAGCGACAAGGCCCAGGAACGCGCGCGGCTCCATGATGAGGGGTACGCGCTCGTTACCGCCCAGACTGCGGCGGGCCGCGGCAGAGCGAGGCCGTAAGCGGGTAGGGGATAAGTACCGTTTCCCAGCGTTTACGAGAGAATTTGCACTGGGAGTCGAAAGCTGATTTGATAGGTATTCACAAACAATTGCATTTGGGAGCCGAATGGCCATAGAGCAGAATTTCGACATTTCCTTTGTTGCCGGCTTGGCACTGCGCGAGAAGCAGATCCAACAGAATTACCGCCCGATCATCGCGGTTCACAAATGGTTCGCGCGCCGGTTTGCGACGAAATAAATGCCTGTCCGCGCACAATATCTAGCCTTCGAGCCGACCGCTATTGGAGCGGGCCGATGGCAGTAGACGCGATTTATCGTCTGGCGATTGTCGAAGCTCACGAATGGAAGTGTATTATCTGCCGAAAACTGATCGCGGGTGAATTCGATCTCGACCATCTGATACCTGAAGAAATGGAGAAGCCAGGCCGGGAAGTGGAACTCGCTAAACTGTGCGCCGATCTAGGGCGTCCGGGCTTTAATATTCACTCACTGCTTAATATCGGTCCAGCACACAAGACGTGCAACAATGAAAAAGGTAGTTCGATTCTTCCCGAGGCTCTCCTAGCCATCCGTCTGGATATCATCGAGAAAAAGCTTCCGGACGTACATCGCCTCGCTGCAAAGATTCGTAAATCTCAGGATGTTGAAAGGTCCTTGCTCACCCTCGTGGCAGCAATCGCTGCTGGCGATACCTCACCTGAGGCTATTGCCGCAAGGCTCAGCCCGGCAGCATCCCAGACCGGATCAGCGCCAGCGCCGGTTCTCGGTTTTGCGATCGGGTGGAGCCCATCCGCGCAAAAGGCGCTTCGAGCGCACCGCTCGTCCGTTCCCAAGATTGAGCTCGCACTGACGGTTGCTGCACGGAGCGGCAGAATGGACCTCGTAAGGGAGTTGTCTCCACCAAATACCTGGGTGCTGCGATTCACCGTTAATAAGGAGCCGTGGCGTGCGTATGCGACTCTCGATGACGGGTTGTTGCTCATTACGAAAGTTGAGCCAAAGCGAGAAGCATAGTTGGGCCTAGTCGGTTGTGCTGCACAATTCCCTTCGGCCCTTTCACGAGTGACACATAAAATGAAAAGGGGGTATAACCGGAGAGGTAACAAGCCGGTAGGTTTGAATTACGAGATAGAGATTTCAAGGAATGCGATGCCCCTGCCATTACCGAAGCGGGAGTTTACCAAGAGCAAGATGTCGATGTATCTCCGCACGCTTTGCGAGCGGGAGCTCTATTTGTCGCTCTTCTCGAATAACCCTACCGAGTTGGAGAAAGCAGGCATTCCAGTACCTCTGAAGTCACGTCCGGGTGTCCAGCTAATTACGGCCTCTGGGCGCGAGTTCGAATACGAACAATACAATGTTTTGTGCAGTTCACTTCCCAACAACGTATTCGCCAACAATAGCGGGACAGCACCGGCCAATCTCTTGGACGCGTTGTCCAAAATCACAAAACCGACGCTGATCCTTCAGCCTCAGATTGAGCCGGAAGACTTTCGCGACAACGCGCTTACAAATATTGGCGTTGCGAAGGATGACCTGAAATTGATTCCGAAGTTGTCTGGCTTGCGTCCGGACGTCATCTTCGCTGACGTTCGCCATGAAATTGAATTCGAAATTCTACCTAACGGAACGCGCCGTCAGCTCGCTGATGATGATAAGCGCATGGCGTTATCCGTTATCGACCTGAAAAACATCACCGAGGCCAATGCCAGTTATTCTGCGGAGGTCTGCCTTTATGCGATTTTCGTGGCCAATTGGCTGCATAACGAAGGAAAGGCGTTTCTAGATAAGTTTTTCGTTTGCGACCGTATTTATCTGTGGCGACATATTGAAATGCCAAATTTCACGAAGATTTTGGGTACCAAGGAAGGCGGAGATCATGCGAATCGCCTGAAGGCGCTGCGCCAGGACTTGGAAGACGGCCTTGTGCTTTTCCTCATCTACATGCCCAGCGTCCGGAAATTTTTCTGCGAAGATTTGCCGCGTGTTGTACAGCTCGGGGACTCCAAAGGCTGGAATGCCGTCCCCTACCACGTAAATCCAAGGTGCAGTTCGTGCGACTGGCTAGGAAACCGCGTATGGCTTTCGGATGAGGACCGCAAGCATTTCGACGTGCACCAGGACAACTACTGCACGCCGGCGGCCGTGACCTCCGACCATCTCTCGAAGATGGCGGCGCTGACAAAGGGTGCAAGTAGCGTTCTGTTTACTGGCGGGCACACGAAGGTGGCCAGTTTGGTCGGTATCAAGGCTGACGCACCGGTTCTCCGCAAGCACTCCGTGCTCAAGCAGGACCGGGGGCAGATTTCCCACCGCGCGGAATCGATCAGCACCGGAACAATCAGCGTTGATGGCGTCTCAAAAGTCGGAGGCCTCGCTAAGAGGCTTGGTGCTGAGTTTGACATCATCGTCAACTTCGACTCTGGTTCGGGCTTTCTGACGGGCATCGCTATTCGCGGGACGATATTCTCGCCTTTCGGTTCGAAATTCCCGGCTGCTAACGGCAAGGAACCCTCGTCTGTTAAATCGCTGGGCGAGGATGCGTTTGTCGTCAACAAGGACACCGCCGTTGCCGAGTGGGCGGCGGTTCTGTCGTTCATCGAACGCTTTGCGAGTTGGATTGAGGAGGCCGAAAAGCGATTCATCGCAAACAACTTCGGAACGCTCCACACCCAGATTTGCTTCTGGGAAGTTCGCCAATACGAAGAGCTTTGCAACGCGTTTGGCAGGCACTTGCTGAACATTCTTGACCTGCAAGAGCGCTATCAGCGGGCGTTGGCATGGATTTTTCCACCGGACGAGTTGCTGGAAAAATCCGACCACATTTGCCCGAATATTGTCTTCATGCGGGACATCGTCACAGGCTCAGTACGCTTGCCACAATTGTTCGCCACCACACTTCTCGGAACAGCCGATTATTACCACCACGAGCGTATGAATCCGCGCAAGGTCGATAACTACTACCTGGAGCCCCTTGGTAATGCGATTCCGCGCGAGCGCATCTTCGAAATTTGGAAGTCCACCACGGGCACGGTACGTATTTTCGGCAAGACCAGACCAATCACGGAAGCGATCACACGGTACGGCGATGTGCTGAAGGCTCATACCTTGGCCCTTGCTAGCATAACGGCCCGCCTGCGCAAGGATCTCAAGAACGCCATCAGCGGCGACGCGCCGGCGCTTTCAATGACCGTCCCTGCCGGTATGGCCGGTGTCGCCTACGACTCAAAGCTATGGGACCGCTGGTCGCAGGTCTCAGTGGCGGTCGCCAAGACCGAAACTCTCTGTTCTTTCGTTGCACGGGCCGAGTCTCTTGAGGCCTCCTACAAGGCGATTTTGCTGACAGACCTGATTAAGGACTTTGGAAGTAATACGTTCGAATTTGCAGTCAGTGAGGATTCCTCCGAAGCCAAGATCGAAGAAGGCGATAGTTGTACCGTGGGAATTGTGAGTTGGCCGGGGTTTCCGTTGGCTAACGGCAATTCGCTCCAGTTGGGGCTTGACACGAAGCTGTCTTTCACACCGATGTACAAAGTTATAGCTGCTCGCATCGTAAAGTTCGATCGGGTGAATAAGCGGCTGGTCGTAGCGCTGAGTGCCAAGTGGTCCGGGGTTGACACGCAGTTCAACGCTGTCATGGCTAGTGGGGTACTTCCTATCGGCAAGGAGCCCATTTACTTGCTTGAAGGCTCGACCTTTGATGATTCCCGCGATGTTACAGCCATTCTGCAAGAAATTGGTAACCCGAAGTGTGCTGTCGCAGCCCCGGAGGCTTTGAAGGCAATGGGCGCATCCGGTGCCAAAAAAATTCCAAAGGGTACTGATTCAGATACCCCAATTGCTGAGGTGCTGTGGCAGGCGAAAAAGCTGGCATCCAAGTCGCTCAGGAAGGACAACGACGTCGAGGCCATCGTTGGCTTCGCCAAAACGGCTAATGAGCACGAACTCAACCCCAGTCAGATTGACGCAGTCAGGTCGTGTGCCAAGAACCAGTTGACCATTGTCTGGGGTCCGCCTGGCACCGGTAAGACGGATACGCTTGTAGCTTTCCTGCACTCGGTTATTCATCAGAGAATGGCAAAGAAACTTCTGATCGCCGGACCAAACTACAGGACGGTCGAAGAGCTGTCTGACCGCCTTATCAAAAACCTTGAGGCGGATACATCCTCTGCATGTGACTTCTATTGTCTCTACTCAAAATCGCGCGATCCCAAGCCCCTCAAGATCAAGGTTCAACACATGAATCTCAAGTCAGCCATTCGCGATGACGGTAATCCTGAATATCAGGAACTGCTCGCGAGCCTCCGCGACGATAACAAGCTGACTGTAATATCGACCACATCCCACATCGTCCACCAAGTGACGAAAAACGCGGGCACGGCCGCTTCTATGCTCGACGAAATCTTCGACCTCGTCGTTCTGGATGAAAGCTCACAGATTCCGATTACGCTTGCGTTGAAGCCCCTAGCTGCAATGAAAGCTAACGCCCAAATCATTATCGCTGGCGATTACAAACAGATGCCGCCAATCCAGCATCTCGAACCGCCGAAAGGTGCAGAACACTTGGTAGGCAGTATTCAGGCGTATCTCATACAGCGCTTCGATATCAAACCCGTGCCCTTACTGCGCAACTATCGCTCGAACCAGGATCTTGTCGAATATGCCCGTATGCTGGGCTATCCGGCAGAGCTGCAAGCAGAATTTCCGACGCGCGACCTTCAGTTGTTGCACGCTGTCGAGGTAGTGACGAAGGCCATGCCCCCCGGTCTGCCAGTTACAACTGCTTATGAGGAACTGTTGAAGCCCGAGCGGCGCGTAACCGCGCTCATTCACGAAGACCCTACATCATCGCAGGCGAACGAGATTGAAGCGGGGCTTGTTGCAGGACTCGCGTATGTGACGCGTCAGGTGATCGCAAAGGAGCTCAACGAGGGCAAAGCCACCTCCAAGACCGCCTATTCCGAGGATGAATTCTTCCGGTCCGGAATCGGAATTGTTACGCCTCACAAAGCTCAAAAGGCGCTTGTTGTTCGGAAGCTGTTGGAGCTATTTCCGAAGGCGAACGCAGAAGCCGTTTTCGAATCTGTAGATACCGTTGAGCGGTTTCAGGGTGGCGAACGCGATACGATCATTGTCTCGTTCGGCGTGGGCGATACGGACATCATCGAAGGTGAAGAAGAGTTTCTTCTTCAACTTGAACGCACCAACGTCGCCGTTTCGCGAGCCCGCGCCAAGTGTATCGTGTTAATGCCAAAATCGCTCGCCTATCACCTGCCAACCGACGAGAAGGCAGCCGAAACGTCCATCGCTCTCAAATCCTATCTTGAGGAATTCTGCGGGTATCGGAAGGCAGTTAGTATCGAATTCGGGGGGGAGAAACGAAACGGCGAAGTCCGCTGGCACGCCTCAGGATAGCGAGATTTCGTAGTCGTGTTCCTCAACGGCAGAGGACTTCACCCGGCTGCCCATGTGGCAGGCCTGCCGCTTTCCGGAAGCGGCCGATTGTGCCTTTCGCACGCGGCAGACTTTCCAGTCATGCTGCGAGTGCTCAAGGGATGCGAGCATGATTTCCCGAGGGTTGCGCTTTCGAGACGGAATCGCGCCGAAACGAACGAACATTTTGCCAGAGCTTGAGAGCCGCTCTCCAAGCCGGTCCCAGACGCGCGCGAGCGATTCCGCGAACGCAACGGGGCTCTGATGCGACAGGAAACATTCTTCGCTGTAAGGAACTTCCGAGGGGCCGCCGAGAAACCAGTTCCGCAGCCATTGATCCGCGATATATGTTCGCATTCCATAGTAGGGCGGCGAAGTGATCACCAGATCAATGCGCGAGGGCATATGCGAATATCCTTCTCCCAGCCGCGCATCAGCAGCCGATATTCTTGAATTCCCGCGACAGGTTGGCAACGTGTCGAGTTCGAGTCTCTCTACACGGCGTTCGATTACCCCCATCACATCGGTCGCCACTGGCCTCAGGCCGCGCTCCTGCCAGAACCTAACCGAGTAGTCAGGCTTTGAAGCGAACGTGCGCGGCATCTGATTGGAAAAATAGCCTCGCTGCTCCGGACTCTTGCTCAATGGGCCGTGCAGCGCTCCAAGACATATCGCACGGAGCATCGCCGCAGCATCGCTGCGCATGTGGCGCAGGCCCTCTCTCAGAATACACACACCCTTCAGCGTATCGGCATCGTATGCCCACTCCCAGAACTCTCCCTTTGGCAATCTAACCTTCGGCTGCGATTCGAGAATTTTCTCGGCAAGATCCAAAACCTCTTCATCCGTTGTCTCGGCGAGCTTCGCACGGGCAATTGCAATGGCAATTGGGGAGGCGTCGATTCCGTAAGCCTGATGTCCCTTCAGACGCGCCGCAAAAATCGTCGTACCCCGCCCGCAGAACGGGTCCGCCACACGTAGTTTCCTCTTTTTGAAGCGCTCAAGAACCGAGACGGGAAAGGACAGTGGGAACATCGTGTAGTACGGACAAACGGCGTTCAGTGCAATGGACGGCTTGCAACGTTCTCGGTCTACAGCCTTGTTCTTGCGGTTCGCCATCACGCTGGATTCCTCGAAAGATCTGATTCTACGGTTTTCCACCAAAGAGGAAAGAGAAATGCACGGAATAATCAAAATACGAGCCCGCGTGTTTCAGGCGGAATGAGTTGTCTGCTTATAAAGCTCTTCGAACATCTGATCGGCGCCCCAGGCCTGTGCAGCGGTGAAGGCCAGGCGTCTCTTTTGTTCACTTGAAAGTTCTGCCGAGGGTTTGTACCCGAGGTCGTGTTCCGCCTCGGACCAGGCGTGCTGAAACAGCGTTTTTATCTGCAGTTCGAAGAAAGGGATCGAATCCTCTTCCCTGACGGTTTCGTCGAACACGTCGCGGGGGAGAAACAGTATGAAATGCCTGCCCTCATACCCGAATTCCCGCTCGGAGTCCGGCACTATTTGGCGCGATTCGATGTACCGGAAATATTTCTTAACCTCCTCAGCGAGCTGCTCCACGTCATTCTTATAGAACGTGACGATTCGCGCTCCAAGCTGGTCCTGAATCTGATTGAGAGGATCGTCATACTTCGGTTTACCGTCGTTCTGTTTTTCTGATTTAGCAACGAAACGCTCGATGCTCTTGGCTCTCACCGAAATGCGGTCGATACGTGGATAACCGTCAAACACGCTCTTTAGGTGCGCCTCCAAGCGCTCCGCAAGCGGCAAAAGCATCTTCTCACGCCGCTCTTTGTATGTGTCCGCGACGGTCGTCATGACTTCGTCTTTCTGAACCTCTGATCGACGACTTTGCCTTGCGTTGAAAACTTCACGATGTCATGCGATTGATCGACAATGTCTTTCTTGAATACATTATCAAACCGATCCGTCGATGCTGTCAGCAGTCCCCCGTTGTCCAGTTCCACCGTCTTGAATGCCACATGCTTCAAGAACTCGTCGGGCACGAAGCGAAAGCGTTCGTCAAATAGCGCCTCCCGATGGAATTTCGCCTTGATTTCGTTCTGAGTTCCCTCGGAGACGTGGAACTGATTTAGCACATCCTTCGCACTGACAACTTTCTTCGGCATGCCTGAAACAAAGTGATGGAGTGCTGCAATATCCTCTTTTACCTTGGACTCTGAGGTTTGGTTCATGGCATCGCGTACCGCGACGGCGAATCGCCGAGTCCCAGCTTCACCCGGCGTTAAGAAGTCGGAACGAAGAAAATCCCGTATCCAGTAGTTCGAGATGTAGCTTTCTGCACTGTTTATCTGCTTATCTACTGCCTTGCCTTTCCAGAAATCTTTGTCGTGCGACCGCCCGGAATAGACGGCAGCCTTATAAGAAGTGGCGCTTTTCATGAAAATGCGTTCCAGGAATTCGACGCTCAATCCTTTCGCTTTTTCCTCGGCGAGAATCCCGCTGTCGGCAGGAAAACGGGAAACTACGATCTTTGTCACTCCCTTGTGCTCGCCTACCATCAGGAATAACAATCCGAGTCCGGATTTGTTTGTGGTGACCCCTTGCAGACGTTTGGCGATCTGCCGACCCGTAGGAAGATCGCAGGTTCCAAGATAGGCGAGGAATGAATCCCTGCACTCGTTGCGCTGTTCCGCGTCGTTGTCCGGCACAAAGGAAATATCGTGCTGACACTCGTCTTCGGCATTATCAAAGATCCGCTTGAGCATGTCGAAAAGCCGGCCACTCTTCGCGACAGCCGTCCCGTTAATGTCGTGCGGATTTTCTTGGTTCTTCCCAGCATGGATTAGGAAGCTGTGTATCGCACCGATCTCCATCGCCCCTCCCTGAGCTGGAGTAAAAAGCAAGAAGCGATAACGGGGACCCAATAACCTGTTTCACACGCTTAAGGTAGGCCATCGCGATGGTGAACGCAACCGAAAGTAGCCAAAGCCCTTGAAATTAGTTAACTTAGCGAGTACTTGTGTCGTTAGAGGAACCGTCCCGCATGGACTCTAAGAAACGTGATCGCGTGCTGAAGGACATGCAGAAGATAAAGATCGAGACACATGAAATGGCAATTGATAAATACTCAATGAGTTTTGAACCCGCTTCATGAACTGATGTTTCCGTGGCGGGCTCCAGACACGCCAATGTCCAGCAGGGGGCTGCCTCTGTGATTCAGCTTCTGAGGTGCCCCGGCTCGAACGCGCTATGAAAGTCTTTTATGGACAAGTGCCAGTTTTCAGAATTCTCTTACGGTTATTGTCTGACGGAAGACTTGATCGTGGGGCAGGGCACGCCCTTGACTGCGGCACCTGTCTTTCCCTCGTTGATCGAAGAGGGCCAGCCGGGATTCGGCTATGACGTGCGGTTTGACCGGCCGGGCACGCCTTTGTTCCTGCAATTCAAACTGGTGCACCAGATGGTAAGAGGAACTGCCAATGAAACTAAGAGAGGGCATTTCCAGCCTCCTTTCTACCGCATGCACCTTCGCTCCCGCCGAATTTCAGATCAACATCAGTCTCTGCTGTCCCTAGAACAAGCTGGAAATGATGTCTTTTACGTGGCTCCAGGTTTCCACACAACTGCGGACCTGAATATCAACTATGCACAGCGCCAAGTCTGGAACCGCAGCTTCAGGATCAACCCAACGCTCATCGGTTCGCTCCCGGATGACCGGGCTCATCATGTAACCTTCCGACAAACGACTGGCGTGTGGCGCTTTTACTCGGATGAACCCTCCAAGGAAGGCCGCGCTCCGGGGACAGAAGAAATCGCTGAATCATTGCAAAGACGTATTGCCGAGCGCGGAAAGCGCAATCTGCGTGACCAGATAGGCGACTTGGATGCCAGCCTTCAGACGATTGTGAAGTCACGCAACATACAACGCAATGAACGTGAACGCGTAGACATCGGCGAACTAGGGGATCACTTCGATCCCCTTCGACGCATAGCGTATATTGCGCGCCAATTCTTCGACTGTCAGATGCTGTTTGTGACCCTTCGGTAGGCTAGCGATTTGTACTCATATTCCATCGGATGGTCCAATGGCGTTGTAGATGGCTGCGCCACTACACCGGAATTCTAGTCATGAGTTGGCGTGTCCGTCGAGACGCCTCCTGAGGTCGCCAAAAAGCGGTTCGCATCTGATCTGGTACAAGCGAACCAGGCCAACCTGCTCGCCAAGGCCGAGTAATCGTAACCCTGTGACGGTCAGACGGACAACGAATAGTCGTACCCCACGTCGCGACCCGACAACTCACTCTTGCCACCAATCACGCGCCGCCGGCCCAGCTCAGGGCGCGTTTCCCGTGTACCTGCGGGCCTCAGCCGCGTGCCGAATTTCGATTATCATAACGATCAGGACCCTGCAGTTGGCATGAGGACCGATGGAAAAGCCGAAGTACAGCATTACGTGCCGCAGGTATTGTTACGCCTGCACGTGAAGGACGCCTCGACCAAACGGGGTAGTGAGCAGGTCTGGTGCTTCGATAAGAAAACCCAGAAGATGTTTTCTCCGAACATCAGGGGCGTATTGGCCGGCACGCGATTCTATGAGGTCGAAGTCAACGGCGAGATGCTGAGCCTCGAAGAGCCGCTATCGGAGATCGAAGGCCTGCTAGGTCCGATTCTTGGTCGGCTAGTCCGTGAACCGAAGTTGGCATCTCTTTCGAAAGAGGACCGTTTCACCATCGCTAGTTTCTGTGCGGCGCAGATGGTTCGAACCCCGCGATTTCGCGATCGTGTGAAGGACATGAATGAGGGCGTCGCCGAAGCTCTTCGCAAGCGCGGGATCGACCCCGCCCAAGTTTCGAATTTCAAGATGCTTTCGGAGGAGGAGATCAAGGCATTCTCGATGGATATGCTGGCCGACGCGCCGCGAAAATTTGCATCGCATTTTCTTGTGAAATTCTGGCACCTGATAGGTGCGACACCGGACGATCCCTTTCATCTCGGCGACCACCCACTGGTCTTGGATAACGACTTTGACCGCGAGCGCGGCTCTTTGGGATTGGCATCGCCCGGAGTGACGATCTATCTGCCACTCAGCTCCACGCTGTGCCTAGCAATGACCGATCCGGCCCTGATCGAGGAATTGTTTGCGGGCGCGCGAAAGGTCCGAACGGGTTTCGACGAATTGAAGGGCAAAACTCCTACACGGGGCTCGCCCAGCGAGTGGGCGGCCTTCCTACAGGAAATGAAAGAGGATCAGGACCGCATGGATCAGCATATCCGCCCCTTTGAGGAAGGGCTACCCTCATCATACAATGCGCAGATTGTAATGCGGGTCAACTCTCTTCAGACGCTGTACGCGGAACGTTGGATCGTGTCTTCGAAGCCGGATTTTTCCTTGCCGATGAAGATGCTTGCGGACGATCCGACATTAAGAGAGCGACGGAAGTTGGAGGTCGAGTGATGTCGATCCAGGAAATGACGGGATCAGCAATTGAAATCTGGCGCTGCTTAGACTCTTCGGCCCATGATTTGCAGCAAGCTATACAAGTGGCCGCTACATGGCTCATCCGGCGAATTTCGGTAATGATATCGTCCTTAATCATTCACGATCCAGACGGACCTGGTTGCCGCCTTGCGAATGCCCGAACCTGAGATCCGGCACACAACTAGCGCACAGCCAACTCGAATGATCAGATTTCACGTGCGGACGAGAGAACGGCCAGCTGATCGGCCGTGAGGTCGAGAGTCGGCTTGCACGGCGGAAGACTTGCGAGGAGTGGCACACTGCCGGCACACAGAAAGGTTGAATGAGTCCGCGTCAGATGTCCCGGATCCCTAGTGGCCGAATCAAGCGTTCCCAGTTTTCCGGACTGCCGACATTCGCAATTTGGCCGCTCGCATCGCATCCGGCTCTGGACGCACAGCCCAAAGCTTGCAGAGTGCGCGATGAATAGGGCAGCCTGCAGTGGCTCACCCGTCCCTGTGATTGTGGTCACTGATGAGCGGCGAGAACGGTGTCAGGGTTGAACACCAAGCCCATTCCTAAAAGGGTGAGCGATCTACTCGGGTCAACCGGCGTGACTAGGGAGATTCGGCCATGATTTCCGCAACCCAGCTTTACGACTACGTTCAATGCCCGCACAAGGTGTTCATGGATGAATTCGGTGACGCAGCCAAAAAAGACGACACCTCTCCATTCGTCGAGCTGTTATGGGAACAAGGTCTCATCCATGAGAACGCTATTGCGGCGCAACTCAAGATTACGGCAAATCTCAAGGCGATCGACGCTGCAAATCGCGAACGAGAAACTCTCGCAGCGACAGCCCGTCATGAGCGCCTAATATACGGTGGGCGCCTAACCACCGGGGATTCCGTTGGCGAGCCGGACCTGTTGGAATGGACCGATCTCGGTTATGTGCCAGGTGACATCAAGTCCGGTGCGGGCATTGAGGGAGACGAGAACGGAGGTAAGCTCAAAAAGCACTATGCCTTCCAGCTTGCGCATTACGTGGCTATCCTTGAGCAGCTCGGACTCGGCCGTCAGGATCGTACCGCATACGTTGTTGACCGCGAAGGCAAGCGTGTTCCTTATGCGCTCATGGATCCGCAAGGCGTCCGCAACACTGAAACGTGGTGGGACAGCTATCAAAAATCTCTGTGCGCAATTCGCTCAATTCTCGAACGATCAAGCCCATCGAGTCCGGCCATGGCTGGCGCGTCGTGCAAGCTCTGTCATTGGCATTCATACTGCAGAGCTGTTCTCGTGGCAACAAATGATTTGACGCTGATTGCAGAATTGGGACGAGCGAAGCGAGATGTGATTAGTGCCGTTTTACCGACAATTCAAGCGTTTGCCGAATGCGATCCCGAGACCTATGTCCAAAAAAGGAAGACTATTTTCCCTGGAATAGGTCCGGACAGCTTGCGCAAATTCCATGCGCGAGCTCGACTGCTAACAGATCCGAACGCGGCGCCTTACCTTACCGAGGCGATCAATTTTCCAATCGAGCAAAATGAAGTCTATTTCGACATCGAGGATGATCCAATGCACAGCGTCGTATACCTACACGGCTTCGTACAAAGGATGTACGGACAGCCGGATACAGCACAATTCATCCCGTGTTTTGCCGAAGGAAACGAGCCGACCCACGAAGAGGCGGCATTCCGAAGGGCATGGAAATACTTAACAGCACGAACTCAGGACTCGACGATCTACTACTATTCCAAACACGAAAGAACGGAGTACAGGAAGCTTGCCGAAAAATACCCGGCAGTATGCTCAGTCAGTGAGGTTGACGCTCTTTTTGCTCTGCCTGTAATGATCGATCTCTATTTTGACGTGGTCAAGAAAGCAACGGAGTGGCCGCTTTACGACCAGTCGATAAAGACCCTTGCACAATATCTTGGATTTCATTGGCGGGACTTGGACCCTTCCGGCGTAGCATCCATTGAGTGGTATAACCGCTGGCTCGAATCCCGTGATCCTGCGATCAAACAGCGCATACTGGACTACAACCAAGACGACTGCCTTGCAACGGGCATTGTGGTGGACGGAATCCGTACCTTACCAGTGAAGGTGTAAGGGCGGCTTGGGCGTCGTAGTGTCAGCACTGCGGCGGAATTTGCTCCGCTGCGTTCTGCCGTGTTCGAACGACGCGTTATTCAGAAGGGATTGGCAAATGCTCCCAGAACGGCCGTCGGTAGCCGACTGATCGGCCGACAGTCGTCTAAGGATTAGATGGGACGTGCGGAAACCTTGCTCGCTGTTCTAGTTCCCGGCGGGAGCGTTCGAGTTCCTCGGCGATGAGCTTTTCATCGGGAAGGACAGTCTGATACTCCGCGGCGAGCACTTTGTTGGGGAGGTTGTCGAGTGCGTAGTGGGCCTCGGCGGCTCCTTTTTCTGTGCACAATATGAGCCCGACGGGCGGGTTTTCGCCGGGTTTCATCCAGTGTTCGCGGGCGTAGTTGAGATAAACGTGCATCTGCCCAGCGTCCGCGTAACTAAACCTACCAACCTTTAGATCCACGATCACAAGTCCGCGCAAACGGCGATGGAAGAAGACGAGGTCAATGCGGAACCATGTGTCGTCGATGCGAAGCCTGCGCTGGCGGCCCAGGAAGGCAAAATCGTCGCCCAGTTCCAAGAGGAAGTCGGTGAGGCGGTGGATGAGGGCCTCCTCCAAGTCCGACTCGGAGTATTCGTCCTTGAGGTCGAGGAATTCGAGGACGAAAGGGTCCTTGATTGCTTCTTCGGGTGTCACCGCGTCGCTGGGTTGGGAAGTCTCGGCCTTCTCCAGCATGGCGGCTTTGTTCTGTGAGAGCGCGATGCGTTCGTAGAATTGGCTGCCGATCTGGCGATCCAATTGACGGACAGACCATCCAGAGCGGAGAGCCTCGGTTTCATAAAAAACTCGCGCTTCCGGGCGCTTGACGCCAAGTAGGCGAACGTAGGCCGACCAGGGCAAAGGGAAGCCGGCAGAAAGAGTCGAGATGCTTGAGGATAGAGGGCTGATATTGTTGAAGGGAAGCAACTTGGCAGATTCTTTCGACAGTGTCGAAAGAATCTGCCCCTCGGACCAAGCACGGTAAAATGCACGCATTCTCCAGAGATTGATATTCCCAAACCCCCGGCCAAACTGCTTGGTCAAGTCTTTGGCAAGTAGTTCCAGAAGTTGTTCGCCGTAGTTCGCGCGGGCTTCTCCCCTAAGTTCCTGCTCAACAATGCGCCGCCCAATTTCCCAATAGGTAGCGGTCATGATTGAGTTGACGTTTCGGGCGGCGGTAGAGCGGGCGGCCCTTAGCAGTTCGACGATTTCAGCGCGGATGTTGTTGTAGTTATCTGGGATGGTCGTCATTTTTGTCATTGCGAGTCCTCCATCATAAATTGTTGCCCGTGTTAGATCGCTATCCCTAGTCCTTGCGCGACGGATGGGGATGGGTTGAGGTCCAAGGCGGAGGTCTTCGAGACATCGGCTCCCAACTGGGGGGCAAGCTTTGCCATGTCGTCAGTGAAGAGCGTGGCCGCGTGGCTGGCGCGGGAGATGGAGACGTAGCCGAAGCGCGAGTTGAGGAGATCCGGGTGCACGCCGGTATCGGCGTGAACGAGGACGCGTTCGGCAGTGAGTCCCTGGGCGCTGTGGCTGGTGACGGCGTAGCCGTGGTCGAAATGACGATGCTCGCTAGGGTTGAAGTCGATTTGCCGATTGTTGACGAGGTGGGCGGAGAGACGGCCATTGGGATCGACGGTCTCGATGGTGGCCAGCTCGCGATTGGCAACGCCGAGCGATTTGTCGGGCGCGGTGAACTGGATGCGGTCGCCCACGGAGAACTGGCGTTCGATCTCTTGGTAGACGCTAACGCCGGTTAGTCGGCGGGGATCGTAGGTGGCAAGTTCTCCGTTCGCTTTCTCGACCGTGAGCTGGTTGGCGGCTGGGTTGATCGCTGCGACCGACGCGTAACTGCCTGCTTCGATTCCGATCGTTTTGCTGCCGCGCGTGTAGCGGACAACGTCGTCGATCTCGTAGTGGCTGGCCCAGGAGCGTTCGGCTCCGGTCATGTCCTGACGCGGAACCAGGACGCGGAACGTATGATCTTCCTTCGCAAGAGCTCCGGTGGCCTTCAACTCCTGGCGAACGGCGGCGTTCAGCTCACGGCGGGAAGCGTTGTCGGGCGAGACGATCAGAGTATTCGCGGGCGATTCGACATAGCTCTTGGCGATGGCTCGGACGCGCTCTTCTTTGTCGGGAATTTGTTGTACGCGGCCCTGCTGTCCGAGTGCGTCGAGCGCAGCGGAGATTTGGCCTGTGGCCAGCAATTCGACGGTGGATTTCAGAGCCGGGTCTTTCTGACGCACGATCTCATCGAGTTTGGCAGTGCGCATCCCGGCTTCCTGCAATTGCTCAAAAGGGCGCCCGGCTTCGACTCCCTGATGCTGGCGGATATCGCCGATCAGAAGCACGCGGTCATTGGTGCCGAGTCGTGTAAGAAACTCGCGCATCTGGTTCGTGCTGGCAAGGCTGGATTCGTCAATAAAGAAGAATTGTTTCTGTTCTGAATTCGGTTCTGTGCTTTGTCCACGGGCAAGAAAACCTTGGAGGGTTCCGGCGTGGACTCCCGCCTGTTCCAGTTGCTTCGCGGCGCGAGAGGTCGGGGCAAAGCCTTCGACTTGATAGCCCTGAGATTCCGCGGCGCTGCGCACGACGGTGAGCGTGGTGGTCTTGCCCGCGCCGGCAAAACCTTGGATTCCTTGGATGCGGTCGGGAGAACTGAGCACATCTTCGATGACACTCTTCTGTGCCCGATTTAGATGCTGGTGCTCATCGGCAACGCGGATGGCCTGGGGACGCGAAAGAATTGGCTCGACTTGATTTTGTCCATCGCGCATACGGCGGAGGACATCCTGCTCGGCGGCGATGGTTTTGGCGGTGGTGAACTGCCGCCCCGGAATGCCCTGCTGCCGTTCAATGAGTTGAAATTCCCCGGAAGCCAAGCGGGCGTCAAGATGGGCGCGGACCTGGTGATGAGTGATCTCGCCCATACCTCGGCGCAACCCGTCGCGGATCAGGGCGCGTTCATCGACAACGGCCTCGCGCTCGAAGTTCTTGTCGCGGGAAAAGGTGAGAGATTCTCGGACACGGTCAAGCGAGTGCACGGGCTTTTCTTGATGCTGAAACCTCTCATGGGCTGCCCGGACAACGGCCTCGGCTTGGTGTCCAAAGTCTGCCGCCAGCTTTCGGTGTGCAGCCATTACCTCGGCTGGCGAATGGATTTCTTTCCGGTCGCGGGTCGAGTGCGCGGCGATTTCGGCAGCCTCTTTCCCTGAGCGGCCCGTGCGTTCGAGGTAATCACGAATCTGTTGGCTGCGGGGACTGGACGCGTCGAGGTATTCCTGTGTGTATCCCTTGATCTCGGGCGCACCACTCCGCCCGGCCGTAATTTCGTAGCCGAGTTGGCGCAGCTTGTAAGTCAGCTCCGATTGATAGATGGCCGTGGCGAACTGCTGCGAAGCAAAAAAGCTGTGCGGCTGAATGGCACGGGGCTGTCCGTTGTCGCGCTCGGTCACATTGAAGATAACGGTATGGGTATGAAGCTGTGGCGCGACATAGCCATCGACCGGGCGGGCCGTGTCGTGCTCAAACTTGGCTGCGAGAAATTTGCCGGTGGTCTCGGGCGGATGATTGCCGCCGATGCGAGCTTGCGTGTAGCGTTCGAGCTGGTCGAGGGCAACGCGAACGCTCTCGCGATGCGCTTCACGGACGCGCTCATCGCCGCCGACGAGCGCGGTGAGCGAGACGGATTTGGGCGCGGAAAAAGTGGCATCCCATCCGGCGCGATGCTCCATCGTCTTGACGGTTTTGCTGTCGGCATCCTGATATTCATACGACGCTCGTTGCCGAACAAGCTGCTCGTCGGTCTGTGGATGCTGGCCCTGGCTGAGTTTCGCGAAGTCCTCGGCGGAGACGGCTCCGGCAAGGCCGAACTGCGCGGCCAAGCGGCCTTGCCATTCGCCTGTGATGACGCCGCGTTGCGACCAATAGTTCTGCTCCTTCGCAGTGAATTCCTTCTGGTGATAAGTCTGCGCTTGGCCTGCAGACAGCGGCTTTGAGATCGTCAGCATGACTGTCTACTCCATCTGGTTCTCGGGAGGTTGGACGGCATATTCCGGCGTTAGAAGATTGCCTTGTATCTCTTCTGGTTCGGTGGGGAGCGGGGTACTTGGCACGATCAGGTCGTCCATCTTCCGCTCGGCAAAACCGGGACCCTTCTCTTCGAGTGCGACGAAGGGAAACGAGAATCGGGCGACATGATTGCCGTATTTCAGAAAACCGCGGAGATCGTCGAGGCCCGAAACCTCGGAAGGCAGAACGAGCGGTTCAGTCTGCCGGTCGAGTGCAAAATTGCGTCCGGTGCGGGAACCGTCGTAGTGGGTCTCGCGCAGCCGCTCGATTTCGATTTCGCCGATGGCCTCACTGACCCATTTCGCTGCCCGCGGCTCGGTGGTGCGGAGAAAAATCTTCGTGGCCGGTTGCGACAACATGGCTTCGGCGTCTTCGCCGTAGCGGGCCTCCATCTGGCTGCGCCCCTGGAAGCCCAGAATGACGGGGTTCTGCGATTTGCGATTCTCCGTAATCGCGGTATGAAGCTGCGGCAGCCGCTGCAGGCTGGCCAGTTCGTCGATGACGAACCAGACCGGCTTCTGGTCGGGCATGGGTTCGTTCAAGAGGCGCAGAACGAGCGTGTCAATCCACAGACTGATGAGCGGGCGAAGTGCTTCGCGCATGGTTGGGCGTGAGGTGATGAAGATCCAACCACGTCGCGTCTCGGCCCACTTCGTCGCCGTCCATATAGAGGTTGTTTCGTCTTCCTTGGGCAGAAGCCGGAAGCTGTCCGCGCTCATATTGAGAGAGCCGAGAACGCCAGTCCGTTGTTGCGGGGCTTTCGGATCAATCAGCATCCAATACTCGGTTCCCTTGACGCGATGGTCGATCTCGGCGGGATCGGACATCCACTGGACGAGTTCAACCGGCGTCGGCAGATAGGTGAGCAGATGTGCGAAGATTTTCTGCGGAGCCTCGACAAAGAAGCGGTTGGTTACGCCTTCGGGTTGGTACAGCGAGACGGCCAGGGCCTTGGCCTCGGCCTTGCGCCGAAGTTCCTTCGAAGGGTTCCAGTACGGCATCCGGGCGTCGAGTGGATTGAGTACGATGTCGCCCCGGTGCTCATCGTAAAACTGTTTCACAAACTCGCAGGCGGGATCGTAGACGATGGCGCTGTCGCCGCGCGCATCTACTTGATAAAGCATCTGGCGGATGATGCTCGACTTGCCTGACCCGGTGTCGCCGACAATGAGAAAGTGTTTATTCTCGGCGTCGCGTGGAATCCGCAACGGGCGCTTGGAATCGTTGGTCGCGATGCCGATGCCATTACCGGCAACGGCTTTCGTGAACTGGCGTGGACTGACAAGAATCGGCCCTTTCAGCCGTCTTCCATACCGCAGTTGCTTGCGCCGCTGGATGTCCTTGCGGATGGAAAACGGGAGTTGCAGTACGAATGCCGTGAGACCAAGCATGAGTTGTGTATTGAAGAGCCGGTCGAGAGGAACGTCGTCATAGATCCAGTGTGCGAGCCAAGCATGAAAGGTCTGGTTCGGGTAATTGTGCGGCTGCTCGCGGAAGAGCAAGCGGAACCCCTGCTGCCTCGCCTGCACAGAAAGTACAAGTGGCAATGGCGCGCCCGTGGGTTGCGCGGTCTGCCCTGACCTCACGTCGGCGGCGAGCGCGGGTCGCGCCGGCGAGTTGCCGTCGGAAACATAGAGTAACTGATAGGTGCTGGCATGATGCGTGAGACTTGGCATCTCGCTGCGGAAATAGTACGGCAGGTAGTAGCGTTCGAGCGGTGAAAAGCCGAACTGGAAGTGGACATAGACAAAGAGTCCGGTCGCTGCGAGCGAGAGGAAGAACGCGCTGAGTGTGTAGAGATAGGTGCGTGGCGGCCAGATCAGCGATTCATTGCGGCCCCAGCGTTGGACGGTTGGCATGACTACTTCTCCCTGTTCTGGCTGCGCTTGGCGAGCAGTTCCTGCGCCTTCGTGGCCTTGGTGGTTTGGACTTGGCGAAACAGAATGGCAAGCTGTTCGGGGACGATCTTGTCGCCGTGCAGCAGCGGTTCAAGCGTGTTCATCAAGAGCATTTGAATGCCAACGAGCTCGGTAAAGATGTGCATCTCCATCTGCGGTTGATTGGAGGTTTCAATGGTTTGTAGGAGCGCTTCGCGCGCCCACTCGGCGAGCGTTGTCCCCTTTGACCACGCGAAGGCTTCAAGCGTCGTGTATTCGGTCTCTGTGAATCGCGCCGACAGTATTCGTCTGCGAGCAAGCGGCCGCTTGGAGCCGTCGGTTGTGGATTTGAATAGGATCGGGTTTCTCATCGTTAAGACCTCATGTCTGTGTCGCGTCAACGAACGTAAACGGTGTATACGGCGAATCGCGCAACTGATTCAGTGCGAGTAAGTTGACGTTTGTATACGGGCGTTTACGTTCGTGTACCCTTCGAGGGGTGGAGTGTCAAAATTCTTCCGGTGCGAAGCACCGTTCTTGCTCCGGTGCGAAATTGAATGCAGGATCACGCCTTCATTACCCGCACGGAAGCCGTGGACTCCACCCCGGCTCCAAGCTTTTTCGCAGGCTGCTCCGGCTCATTCTTTCCATCTCTACTCGGACCTTTACGGATGCGCAGTGTGGACGCGACCTGCTTGGCCTGCGGCGTCTTCAAAAAGTCCTGGAAGTCGCGATCCTTCGAGAACACATAGTTAAGCGCTTTATCGACGACATCATCCGCGGATGCGTGGACGAAAGCGGCATATTGATCGACCTGTTCAGCGGTCGTTTCGTCCAGCCGAATCGAAGCGCTGATGTACCGGCTCAAGTTGATTTCAAGTAGTGGCATTTCTTCTCCTTATATAGGTGCTGATTTATGTGATCTTTCTCCGGGCAATCATCCTCTGCGCCGTCAGCGCGATCTCCCGTGCACGAGCGGAGCAGAGTGCGATGGGAATCTCGAAGCGGCGGCGGACCACGAGCATCGTGACCACGTCGTCTATCGGAACGTTTTCGATGAGCCAAAGTCTGGCCGATGCGACATCCACGGTGCGCTGTGCGTAGTAGAGCGGATTCGGCTTGTCGGAGCGGCGCGAAGCGAGCTTCCGCGTGAGCTTTGCGGCGTCCTTTCCACGGGCGAGTTCATGCAGAATCCATGCCCAATCGCGTTCGGAACTGCTGTGCTTATCGGGATGCGTTCGCGATGTGATTGAGTGGGGCGAGAGCAATGCATCCGCTGCCAGAATGTCCAGCCGGAAGTCATCGGAATTCCAAACGGAATCGCCGGGGTATTCGACGGTGACGGGATATGCCGGATCGCACTTGCAATTCAGGAAGCCCGGCAGACGAAGCACGCGGTTGCAATCCGTGCACGCGGGATCGCCGCCAAAGGTGACGGCAAGCAGTTTCAGCGCGCTTTCCTGCTGTTCGAGAGTGAAGCCGTCAACTCGCCAGAGGATCTGGTTCTTGCCAAGCGATGTGGAGACGATTGCGTTCGGTGTGGGAACTGCGTCGGAGGCCCGGAGCGAAGCGAGCCGGGCTTCACCATCGGTGTCCAAGTCTAGGTACAGATGCCGCACCGCGGCGATGCTCTCCTTGGTGCGTTTGCGACTGCCGGAGTGAACCGGATTGGCAGCCACATAGACGTTCGCGCCGATTGAGTTTTCGTGCGCGAGCCAGCCGAGGTAACGGGGCGCAAGCGCATGTTCCAAGGGAGCAATGCGCTGAAGAATCCCGTCGGGATTCTCGCGTCGAAGTAGCAGTGCGATGGATTCGCCAGGCTCGAAGCAACGGGTGAGGAAGTCGGCGGCGATATCCGCCGCGCTCTGTGTCCTATGCTGCGACATGTTTCACCTCGAAAGCCGGCTCGATCAGGAAGCGCTTCGCGTCGCGGTCGTAGCCGCGAAGGCCCAGCACTTCGCGGACGATGCGGCGACCCGGTTGGCGCTCGACATGCACCACGAAATCGACGGCTTCTGCAATCTCGGCTTCGGTATCGGAGAAGGTGGTCTGCGCGTGATTGCGCATGACCAGATTGGCGAAGCGATGCAGCGCCTTCTCCGCCGAATTGGCATGGATCGTCGCGAGCGATCCGGCGTGGCCGGTGTTGAAGGAATCGAGCAGCGTTCGCGCCTCAATTCCGCGTACTTCGCCAAGGATGATGCGGTCCGGCCTCCAGCGGAGAGCGGACTTTAGAAGGTCGTCGAAGGTGATATTGGCCTTGAACGTATCGGTCTGGCATTCGACGGCCAGTATGTTCGGCTTCTGGATTTGCAGTTCCGAAGTATCTTCGATGACGACGAGACGCTCCTGTTCTGGAATGAAATCGGCCAGTATTCGGAGAAGCGTCGTTTTTCCGGTACCCGTTCCACCACTGATAAGCAGCGTCTTTCCGCTGCGAATCTGCTCGGCCAGGAAGTTGGCGAGTGGGCGCGTCAGCGTACCGCGAGCAATGAGGTCATCGACTGTGTAATGGCGGCTGGTGAACTTTCGAATAACGAGTGCCGGAGTGAGTCGGACGACCGGCGGAATGACGGCCGCAAGTCGGCTGCCATCCGGGAGTTGCGCATGGAGTATAGGGTTGTCTTCGTCGAGCTTCTTGCCGAGCTGATTGGCAATGACTTCCAGGCCGGTTCGGAGTTTGCTGGCAGCGAAGGAGATAGACTCTTCGCGGCGAATGATGCCGTCGCGTTCGTACCACCATGAGGCGTCGGGATTGCCCATGATCTCGCTGATGCTATCGTCGAGCAAGAGCGGCTCTATCGGACGAAGGAACGGAAGGATCAACTCAAAACTCATTGCGTGACCTCACGGCATGGAAGCCCAGCGATCAGCCGGGCTTCCGGGAGTGAAAAACAATGGACTATGCGGCCGTTTCCTCGACTGGACTGTCATCGGGTTCCGGATCTTCCGGAGCGGCTTTTTCAGCGCGGTCCAGTTTCAGGATCGAAGCGACCCGAATCTCCCAGACGCGCTCTTTCGCGTCCGTTTTCTTGCTGTCGTACTCCCGGCTGCGCAGTTCGCCTTCCACCTGGATATGCGCGCCCTTGGTGAGCGTCTTGGCGAGCTCCGCGAGCTTGCCGAAGACGACGCAACGGTGCCATTCGGTGTGCGAGATGTATTTGCCATCCTTCTTATAGGAGGACTTGGTTGCCAGCGAGAGGGTGGTCAGGCTGCGATTGTCATTCGTGTGGGCTTTTGCGTCACTGCCGACAAAGCCGATGAGGGTTACTCTGTTCTGGTACATAATCGTGTCTCCGTTTGTTGAATTTCCCGTTGTTGCTCGGGTCACACTGGGCGAAGCTTAGCGAGTGGGTCCGGCTCCCAAGGCCGAAGGTCTGCTTTCTCGGAGGGGCTCGAAAGAAGTTTGCGCGGCGCTTTGTGCCGTCGTTTGCAAACTTGTTTTGGGAGGAACCGAGACCCCGAAGGGGCGCAGAATGCGAAGCAGAAGACCGAGTGCCGCCGGGCGCCGGGAAAACCCCGAAGCGGTGACCAAGCATAAGACGGGATACATAACGGCAGACACGCGCCGGAGCAGAGTTGTCATCGGTAGGTTGGCTGCGGAAGCCCGCCGTAATCGCAGTGCGATACGAGCAGGTATGTCCGCCGCAAGAAGGACCCAATTCGCCACCGTGGTTGTGCGTCAAAAGCCCCGCGTTTGCCCGCTCCACTGGGCGCGGGGACAGGTGGGGAAAGCCAGCCGGATTGGCAGCAAGAAACGACATGAATAAGCTTCTCTAAAGGTCGATGAATCCTTAGCTGAACGCCTGGTCGGCCCGGAAGCGGACGATGGTCAGACCGAGAGGGTTTACGGCCAGCTCATTGTTCTTCACGTTCTCGCGGAAGACATAAGTAACGCTGGCTGTCCATCGCTCCCGCTTGATTTCGGAATGATCCGCGGGGTTGGTGTACACCTTCTCGAACTCAATGCGCGCCGAATAGGGCGACTGTCGTAGATCATCAAGGATGACGTTCTTGATCTCGACATCGACATAAGGAAGGGTGCTGTCTTTGACATAGTTCTGGATACTGTTGTCCTTGCGTTCCTGGTCGATTACGGCGCGTTGCACGTCGCTATTGAAGAAGTAAAGCGACTGCGTTTGATCGCGTTCGATCGTGAAACGATTGCGGCTGAAATACAGCTCCGCCCAGCGGGTGAGGTAATACTTGTTTTCCGCTTCTTGCGGCCGGTACTGAAAGTTGCGATAGTCGATCGCTTCCGCGTGGCCCACGTCGTTGATTCGCACAATCATGGGGTGCATGTCGGCAAGCGCCTTTTGGCTCTTGTAGGTCAACGCCGCCAACGTGAAACAAACGGCGGCGAGTACGAGAATGGTCACCTTCAGATAGGTGTTCATCACCAGCGGATCGCCATACTGTTCCAAGTATCGTTCCGCGGCGCGAGTGATTTCTGGCCTCGCCTTGCGTTGTTCGTTCATCGTTTCTGTCTCTGCGTTCATCTCGAACCTCTTTTCTCGCATCTCGTAACGCGGCTTACAGGATGGCCCGCGCTGCCATCAGGGCGGCGGTCAGACCGCCGTGCCCGCCGCCACTGCCGCCGAATAAGCTGTGCGACATGGTTGGAATCTTGAAGAGAATGTAGACATTAACCAGTACAAGAAGGATCAGAAGCGGCAGCGTCTGAACGATTGTTGACGGATCTGAAATGCTCTGGCCAAGCTGGATGTAATAGTTCGTCAGAACATGGGATAGAACATTCATCGTGGCGGCGGCGATGACCTTGTAAAAGCTGAATCCGAGATACGCCTTGAGCCATCCCCAGAACAGCCAATCGAGCTTGTCGAAAACAAGAAACGGAATAAAGATCGGTCCGAGCAGTCCGATGATGGTTGCCGCAATTGCGCCGTAGGCGAGAATGGCCGAAACGATTGCCGCCAGAAGTGCCAAGAGAAACTGCACCACAAAGTACACAATGGAGTAATAGGGCGACATCATGCTGGTCAGAAGCGACGGCCCAGTCTTCGACGATGCCGCGTGGATCTCGTTCAGCATCGTGGTCGAACCATCCGATCCGATGAGGTTCACCAGATTTATGGTGCCGCCGTCGACGAAGCTCTTGATGGAGAAGCCAAGTCCGGGAATGGCGCTGTCGTAGTAGTTCACCATCGCGTAAGCGAAGGTGAGCAGCATGAAGAGGTTGAGAAACCTCCCCATGCTGAAGCCGGCCTCTCCATGCGCCGATGCGAGCGCCTCCTGTATGCCGAACCAAACCAAAACGATGGTTGCCAATGCGAGGACGATGCGAATCCCCATCGCGGTAACCGAGGGCGCCACCGTGGCTGCGAGCGACTGGCACGCCTGAGCGATAAAGTCGAAGAGGCCTGTACCCATGTTTCTCACCTTCGTTCTTTCTTCCGTTCTGACTTCCGGTTTGTTCTAGCCCCATTTGTTATGGGCTATTCAGTACGCTTGCGTGAGGAGATTGGCTGCACCGCCGCTGGTCGTGGCGATGTTCGAGTTGTAGTAGCTTTCGTATCCCGATGAATCACGAAATGCCGACTTCATCGCGTCCTGCTGCTGCTTCTGGGCGACGATCTGCTGAAGGGCGAAATTGGCGTTCATTTGGTTGGCGTCCTGCTGGGTGCGCAGTTGCAAGAGCAGGGCTTGATTGATGCGCTGGAGCGTGGCCATGATGGTCTGCTGCGTGGGGTCCTGGCTCTGCGTCGCGCTCTCCAGGGTGGCGATGTCGGTTTGTCTCGCGGACTGATTGGCACGCATTGTCCCGAGCATTTGCAGGTTGTTCGTCATGACAGAATCGCCGATGTCAATCGTGGCCCCCTGCGCGGCGATTTGCAGCTGCCCGGCAACACTGGCGGTGCCGTAGCCAGGAATCATATTGTTGGTATTGGGGACACTGACCTGCTGGTAGGAGGCTGCGGCGCCGGTTCCGGTATTCGCGGAATTGAGCCAGCCCATCGAGTTGCCGTAGGTGTTCGAGATTTGTTGCAGCATCCGTAGGTCGGTCGTGGGAGACAGAAATCGCTGATAAAGCATGTTGGGCGCGAGGATCATCTGGTGCACGAGTTGGTATTGCTGCTTGGCGACGTTGTAGGCTTGCAACGCGGTGGTCGCAATCTTGACGGTGTTGGAAAAGATCTGCTGGCCCTGTTCGATCTGCTGGAATTGGTTGGAGATGGATTGTTCTTCGTGTTCAATCTGCGTGACGGCGTGAACCGACTGCGTCGGATCGTAGACGATGCCGGAACCGAACTGCGCGTGCGCTGCAGGTTGTAATGCCGTAGCAATTCCGATGGCAAACGCAGTGAGAATCAGTTTCTTCATGGTTTTGTCCTTTCGTTCGCGGTTGGTGTCCTTGTGCTCCCACAGCGATACCGCGTTACTGCTGTGCAGCAAGAATCTGTTTCTGGATCTCTGCAAGACGGTCGGCCTCCGGTTTGCACCGTGCGTCTCGTTCTTTTTTCCTCGCTTCGAGGGTCGCCATCTGCTCCGCTGTCAGCTTTTCTCCGGTCAGCATTCGTGCGGAGTCGGAGGTCTCATCGAGGCAGTCCTTGGCATAGGCCGGGTATTCGGCGTTGTATTGGTCCTGCAACTTCTTCACCTTTTCGGCTTTGCTCTGACATCCGGCAAGGGCTAGAGCCGATAGGAGTAAGAGGGAGAGGGCAACTGATCGCATTGAGAACCTCCTTAAAAGGTTTGTGGAATGGTGTGATTGGAGTACGCAGGCAGAAGCATGTCCTGCGTGAAATAGACTTTTACGCGGTGGCCCTCCCTGATAGTGATGGTGGGCGGTATCTGCATGAACCGATCAAGGATGGTGGTCGCAGACTGCGAAACGCTGGCCGCAGCCCCGTTGGTGAATGCCTGGGAACCGCTGGTAGTAATGGTGCCGCCGCCCTGCGTGAGTTCGCCCGCTCCGGCGATCACACCCAAAGCTATGGATGTGCCGAAAATCTGAAGGTAATGATTGTTGACCTTATCCTTGAGCCCTTCCTCGCCGATCTGGTCGAGGCCATGGAACTGGTCGAGATCGACGGAGTAACCATCGGGCATGATGAGGCGGTGAAATGCGACAGCCATCCGCCGTTGTTGGCCGAAGCCCGCGGCTCCGATCTTCTTCGCTTCGCCCAGCACCACCGTCCCGTCGGGGATGATGACGTGTTGGTGGTCGTGGGAATAAAGGGGGTTTGAGACAAGAACTTTGACCGGCCCTACGGCGTCCCCATCCAGGCGATTCATGAGCACCGTGTCGAGCACCGAGCCTTCGTAAATGAGATAGGGCTGACCGCCAGCCGAATCAATGTTCGCTTCCAGAGGCCGTTTATAGCCTCCGCGTGGCTCTTCCTGTTCCTTTTCAGCCTGGGGGTCAACGAGATTCGTCTTTGGCTGCCGCTCGGTATGGTCATACTGGGTGGGCATCGTCTGACTTTGGGGCTGCGGCTGCTGTGGCTGTTGCTCCGCAGTACGGGAGTACACAAGATTGGAAGCGAATCGGGAATTGTCGGCTCGCTCGCGCTCTTTCGCGGCAATGAGCTGCGCTTGTTCCTGCGCGGGAGTAAGTTGCGGCGGCATGGCGCCTTGCTGCCGTTGCCCGCAGGGCCGGCCTGGACCGCAGGGAGTAGACGCCTCGCCGCTTGGGCCAAAGGCCGCGGCGGCGGCCTGTTGCGCGGGCGTTGCAGACGCAAGCGCCGGATCTTGCCCGGGAGTGGCGGCCATTGCCGCCTGCTGCTCTTTCTGCCGTTCGGCCTGCACCTGGTTCTTCAAGTCCTGCACGTTGTTGTCGGTGTTGTCCTGCAACGTGGGTTGCGGTGGCTGGCCTTTGGCGGCAGCCTGCTGCGCGGGGTTTTTCTTCCCCGAGGAGCTGAAAAGCGCCGCCACGATCACCAGCAACGCCGCTCCCAAATAGACGAACGTCTTAAGGTTCTTCTGCAAGACGCCCTTGGGCTGCTCCAAAAGCCCGCGGAGTGTGGGTTCGACTTGGGGTTCAACGTGAGAAGTACGGTCGTTCTCGGTCATGGCGGTTATCCTTTGCGCGTAAAACTCATCTTCTTTTTGCCCAGTTCCACGTATCCGTCATCCATCACCTTCGGGATGATGTATGTCCCTTCCCGAAGGTCATAGGTGACGAGGTTGGGCTTGCCGTCCTTCATTTCGTAGACGCTGAACTTCTCGGGCGCATTGGTCTTGATGTACGTGAACTTGTCGTCGTGATAGATCGACTGGATGTCGAAGGGTGCCTGGTTGGCCTTGTAGACGTAGTCGAACTTGAGCTGCGTCGGATAGCCGCTTTTGTACTCGTCCACTGCCTGCTCGACGTGCGATTGCAGGGCGGTGACTTGTTGTTTCGACTGTTCGAGCTGTGCGGCGGGCACGAACTGCGGGGGGCCGCTCGCGGCCACAATCGCAGATCGGTCGGCGGGTTCGACAATGACCTTCAGGTCAGGCTCGGCGGAAGAGCCGGAAATATCCTGCAGGGTGAAGCTGTAGATATTTCCCTTGTCCGTGATGAGATTCAGATTCGAGCTGATGCCTTGTTTTGCCGGATGCACAAAGCAGAAGTTGCCCACGACATCGACAATCCAGAAATCCTTGTCGCCCGTGGCGGCCTCCATGATCTTTTCGGTCGTGGGCAGTTCAATCAGGGTTGTGTATTTGACCTTGGCGCGGACCGCAATAATATCCTGCAAGTGATACTGCACCGTGCGCGCGGATTCCTGCGCCAGAGCGCCGATGGAAGAAACGGCCAAAATAACATTGACGATACTTTTCAAAAGTCGCATAGCGTGTCTCCTTAGTGGTTCGTGTTAGAGGTTGATGTGGCCAGCGTGCGCGGCTGGAATGGATAGTCTTCGGCTAGATGGCGCAGCCCATCGGCGATACCGAAACGCTGAAAGTAGTCGCGCTTCTTCAAGTTGTCGCGGGCGTTGTTCGTTGCCATCCAGTGCGAGACGGAATCGACGTTCAACTGCACTTTCTTTGAGGTCTGCGCCTTGCGAATGAGCATCTGGCCGGGCGGAACAAGGCCGCCGATGAGATCGAGTTCGGTGTCGTTCAGATGAAACGCTTCCCGGTAAACCTCGCGGTTCATTTCCGGGTTGGCGAGGAAGATTTTCGTCGGGCAACTCTCGGCGACAATCGCCAGCATCCCCGACTCTTCAAGCTCTTTGATGGATTGTGTTGCCAGGATCATCGCCGCGTTGTGCTTGCGCCAGGTCTTCTGCGCTTGCACCACGTAATTGCGAATGGTCTCGTTCTTGATGAAGAGCCACGCTTCGTCGAGCAGGAAGATCTTGAACGTGGCGAGTTTCGCGGGATCGGCGATTTCATTCGACGCGCGATGCAAGACGTAAAACAGAAGCGGCTCCAGCACTTCCGGCGCATCGCTCCAGCCGTGGAAGTTGAAGGTCTGGAAGCGCGAGAAGGAAAGCGTGTCCTCGGCGTTATCGAAGAGGAATCCGTACTGACCGCCGCGTGTCCAGCGGTGCAGCCGTTCCTTCAGTTCGCCGACGATGTTTGCGAAATTCGAGACGGTGCGCTGGTTTGCCTCCAGCATGTACATGCGCTCAATGGCATCCCACAGGCGGCGTTCTTCCTTGAAGTCGAGCCGGTAACGCTGCTCGTTTCCCTCAATAAGGACGTGGAAGAAACTGAACAGGAATTGCAGGTTCTCTTTTGTCTGCGGCAGCGAGAAGGGATTGATGGTGAAGTCCCGTGCCTCCTGGCCGGCATTCAGATAGGAGCCGCCGAAGATCGTGGTAAGCGACTCAAAGCTGCCGCCGATGTCGAAGATGAAGGTCAGTGGCGCGTATTTCTGCGCATTCTGCAAGACGAAGGCACAAAAATACGATTTCCCACTACCCGTCATCCCGAGGATCAGGGTGTGGGCTACCTCGCCGTTATGCAGGTTCAGAAAATAGGGCGTGCTGTTGTCGGTTTCGAGCACAGCCAGGTATTCGGTACCGAGATGGGCGTTTGTTCTCTCACCTCGAAGGATCGTGAACAAAAAAGACAGGTCGGCGTAGTTCGTATTGAGTAGATACAGCTTGCGCAGGTTGAGCGGATAGTTTCCGGGTACAGTGGCGAAGAATGCGTTGAGCTGGTTGTAGGTCTCCGAAAACAGGCTGCCGTCGGCGTTGGTGAAAATGCCGCTAAACTCGGCCCCAAGCTGTTCCAACTCGGCTTTTGAGCGGCCGTAGAGGACAATCGTGAGCGAAAACTCGCCGAGCGATTGACCGTCGCCCAGGGCGCGCAGGCAGTCGCCAAGATTTTCGATGTCGGCCTGCTTCGACTCGTCCACCAGCACGTCGCGAGGGTTCGTCTTCGTCGCGTCATTGCCCATCTGCGAGACAAACCCGGTTTTCGACATGTTGAAGTGGCGGCGGCGCTTGTTGACTTCTTTGCGCGCCTTGTCCGCCGCGAGCGGCGTCCATTCCGTAATGACTCGGAAGTTGGCCGGGATCTTCAGCAGTGCATCGAGCGCCAGTGGCCGCGTCTCGGTGATGGCTTCTTTCATCGTCAGCACCCGGACGATGTGCTCTCCCAGGCGCAGATGGTCGCGTTCGGCTTCGATGTTCGAGTTGACGACTTGATAGTCGAGAAACTGCGTGGACTGCGGCTTGCCCGCAATGCGCCAGTCGTCGAAGTTAAGCAACCGGCGGAAGAACGTGAACTGCCCCTGCCGGTTCAAGACTTCGATTTGCATGAAGTCCGCGAGCTGCCGTGCGAATGCCTGCACGCGCTGGTCGAGCTGCGCAACATCACGTTCGATGTGGCTGCGCAGTAATGTCTTCATGTTGTCGTTCGTGAACTGGGCTTTCAGTTCGCCGATGGCCCCGGCAGGATCGCTAAATAGCCTGCTAAACGCTGCACCCACGCCGACCTTCGATCTCGCGCCTTCGAGCAGAATGCAGTAAAAGATCTCGACCTGATAAAGATGATCGCGCTTCGCCTCAAAGTACTTGCGTCGTTGCTCGATGGCCGCTGCCACAATCGGGCCGTCATATTTGGCAAAGGGTATGTCGGGCCGGTTCGACTTGAAGAGATATTGGTACACGTGGAAGTCTGGGCCGAAGGCTTTCAGAGCGGCTTCCAACCGTTTCACCGCATATTCCTGCTCCGAGCGATCAAGGCTTTCGTAATCCACACCGGGAACGCTGAGGACTATGCCGACATCGCCACTCTTAGTCAGGAAGGTCGTTTCATTCCAGAAGCCATAGAGATTGATGTGGTCGTTGAGACAGGCGCTCTCCTTCCAGGGCTTGATCGCCTTATCGACTCGCAGCATCACAGCACCTCCACGCGGGGAACATGCTGTTTGGCCGCGTCGTAACGCACGTTGTAGCGTTCGGATTTTGCCAGGATGCGGAGGAACGCCGGATCGCTGTTCGTCACCCAATGTCCGAAGGCGAAACCGCCAATGAAAACGGCGATGCCGGCGAGGATGGAATTGAAGAGATTGAAGGCCCCCACCGCGCCGACACAGACGAAGTAGAACAAAGTGCGTTCCACGCCCAGGTAGGTAAGAGGCTTGTGCAGGCTCTTGAAGACTCGATTTGTGCGCTGCTTCTGTCTTTTGTCTGTCATAAGTCTCTCGCCGAACGATTGCGTGTCGAATGAAGGGATCGAAAGCGGCTCGTTAGGGCGCTAAACACCCCAGAGCCAACTCAGGACATTGACGGCGAGAACGGCAATGCCCGTTCCGGCGGCAACCCCGGCGAGCGCCTTCTTTGCGCCCGGCTCGCCGTGGGCGAAGCCGTAGCCGCCGATCACGATCGCAACCAGACTGGCAACCTTGGCAATGGTGCCGGTGAACAGGCTCTGGATGGCGGTAAAGCCGGTGTCGAACGGTGAGTTCTGTGCGAGCGCGGCCACAGGCGTGAGAAAAAGCAGCGTGAAAGAAACGGTGGTCAAACGCGCCCACTTTGGTCGAAGCAAGGTTTGGATTCGATGGATACGACGGAATTGGAGCCAACGGGATGACATTTGCGCCTCCAGGAGCAGCTGAAATCTGCTGCGTGTGGCGCAAAACTAGCCGCACTCAATCATCATGTCTAATCACTTCTCGTTATAACGTTATTTCCGGGGGTTATCAGTCCAGCAGGTTAGAGTGATTCGGGCGATCGAGTTGGAGTCGAGGCCCGTATGAAGGACTTCTATCCATCGCGCAGGAAACGACATAGCCTCATTATTTCGCTAAGCCTTTGATTGCCGACACAGTGCCTCAGCGTCTCGACAACCAGCTAAGATCGGGCTGAATAGCACCCGGACACGGCTGTATTTTCGCCACCGCGAGGATCTTCTGGCGCTTTCGCGGAACGATTTTCTGTTTGGATAAGCCCCGCCTTGTCAATCAGGTACACATCCGCGCAGCGTCTTGGTCAACGAAGATCTCGTGCGACGAATCAGCATGGAGCCGTTTTTCATAACCTGCAGGAATAACGTTATAACGACAGGTGATTGGACATTGCGGCAGAAGCGAGTCAAGTTGGTTGACTATCGTCGGTTCCGTACAGACTAGACCCGTGGAGGGCTCGTTCCGAATGTAACGCGATTGCTAAGGCTTGTGGTCAGCGTCATCCCTTTGGAGGTCCACGGTGGAGCCGAAGCCGAGAGGCGCGAGGGCGAAGGCAAATGACAGATATCCAACTCTTAGACGAGCAGGAGGTGTCGAGGCGGTTGAGTGTGAGTGTTAATACGCTGCGGTACTGGCGCGTCTCGGGCGACGGCCCAAATTACATAAAACTTGGACGGTTGGTGAGATATGATGCTGTTGCGCTGGAGAAATTCCTCTTGCGCAACCTGCGTGTCTCAAAAGCGAGAGCGACAATGGAGGAAAAACGTGTCGCTCTTTAAACGAGGAAATACATGGCACTTCGCGTTTCGCTGGAATGGCAGACGCTACCGTGGGAGTTGCAAGACTTCCCGGCAGACTGAGGCCAAGAAGGTAGAAGCGCTGGTGCTCGCGCGGTTGCTGGAAGGCGGACGTGCGCCGGGATGCAGGAAAGTTCCGACGCTAGTCGACTTCTCGAACCGCTTTTTCGAATGGATGGAGTCGCTGCCGGCGGACCGTCCGCCTAAATCGCCAACCCGCAGGTATTACGGGGTGGGCTGGCAACTCCTGGAGTCCACATCCGTCGCTGGTATGAAACTCGATCACATCACGGCAGATCACGCTTTGACCATCGAGGGATCGTCCCCTGCGAACACCAACAACGCTCTGCGCACGCTTCGGCGGATGCTGAAAAAGGCGCAAGAGTGGCAACTGCTCACTACTGTCCCGATTGTCAAACTCGTCGAGGAACAGGGGCGGGAAGAGTTGATCGAGCCGTGGATGGAGCAGCGGCTGCTGGCGGTTACCGGGGGCTCGCGTCTTACCGGGAAAGGCAGGAAGTCGCGTGTGGGCTGGGAGCCGTTTCGAACGGTGCTGTTGATCATGCTGGATTCCGGTCTTCGCCAAGGCGAGATCTTCCGCATGCGCTGGGAAAACATCCACTGGGACAAAGGGCTGATCTTCAACCCACGTGGCAAGTCCCGAAAATCCCGGCGTTACGTCCCGCTAACCGAGCGCGTCAAGCTAGCACTGTTGGCTCGCAAGGAAGGTGTGAACGAAGGATGGATCTTTCCCTCGAAGCGAGCCCAGTCCGGCTATATCACCGATCGCGAGGTTTCGAAGCAATGGCTCGAAGCCAAGCGGTTGGCGGGCATTCCCGAATCTGTCGTTCTGTACTGTGCGCGTCATCGTTTCTCAACGGATGCGATGGAAGGCACAGGGAACGTGATGGCGGTGATGGATGCGATGGGGCATGGGTCGGTGAATACCACACGCATCTACACGCACTCCAATGTGCAGCAGATCAGGGAAGCGATCGAGCGGCGGAACCAGTTGGCAGCGGCGCCTGTGGAAGCTGTGCAATAGTTGGCCACAAAAGTGGCCACAGTCGCCTGAAGCAACCGTGTCAGGAAATGCTGTAAGTGATTGAAAGAAAGTTGGTAGCGCTACCGGGAATCGAACCCGGGTTTGAAGATTGAGAATCTTCCGTCCTAACCCCTAGACGATAGCGCCCTGGAGACCATTTCTTATTATAACAAAGCCGTCTTCACTCTCATTGGCGCGATGAGGGCGTCGCTTAGCCGGTTTTTGCCCTGATTCCAACGCTCGACCACCGACTGCATGTCCGCCAATTTCGCGTTTCATTTCGGAATTTTCGTGCGCCGCATCGAAATAATTTGTGCTACTCCCTCCCATCCACAGGCCGAGAAGAGCTATAGTAAAAATACACTTGAAAAACTGTTTCACCGCTAACGAATAAAGAAGCAGGGGCGACTTACATGTTGTTCCTTCATCAACCAATTCAATCATTTCTGAACTTAGGAGCTTGCAAGGAGTACGCAACCATGGCCAAATCAAAATTTCCCAAGAAGACGAACGGTGAAGTCGGCATTCCTCGCGTGGAAGCCACATCGGCTGACCTGACCACGGCGGAAAAGAATGCCTCCGAAACCGCTCAATCCGAACCCAAGAAGCCATCCAGAAAGCCCACGATCGTAAAAACGGAAGCCCGCGCCAGTATTGTTCCCATCAACCTCGATGACGAAGTCCGCCGTCTCGCCTACCTCATGTCCGAGCGCCGCGGATTCGATCCCGGTCACGAAACTGAGGACTGGCTCGCTGCTGAACGCGAAGTCCGGCAGCGCTATCGCCAGCAACAGAGCGCCTGACGCTCCCAAGCACCGCCTTGGCGGCCCAGCCCCGGCCGCCGTCTGCGGGCCGAATCGTTCCCACTCACCCTGCACACCCACCTCTGCGGCTTGCCCAACTTTGCCCTCTTCGCCGTTTGCCTCAAACCCCCGTTTCTGAAAAAATACCTTGGGGTTCCCTTACATGGCGTACATCGGCAGTTTTGCCTTGCTCTTGGCTTTGGCTTTGAGCGTCTACTCGTTTGGAATCGGATTGGTCTCTTTATTTTTTCCTGGCGATTCCTCCTGGGAGCGCCTAGGGGAAACCGCCCGCCGCGCCGGCATCGTGGTCTTCGGAGCAGTCCTGCTCGCCGCCATTGCTCTCGTCGTCTCCGCCTTTCGCGACGACTTCACCATCGCCTACATCTTTCATCACAGCAATCGTGATCTCCCTGGTCCTTACAAGTTCGCAACTCTATGGTCCGGCCAGGAAGGTTCTCTGCTTTTCTGGTCGCTCCTGCTGGCCGGATACGGCTTCGTTCTTCGCCTCCGCTACAAGACGGATCCACGCCTCTTTGCCTACGCCTCGGTGGTGCTTGCTGGCGTTCAGATCTTCTTCCTCTCTCTGGTATATTTCGCCGCCAATCCTTTTGGCCTCATCCAAGGCCCGCTCCGCGCCGACGGCAGCGGTCTCAACCCGCTCCTGCAATATCCCGAGATGGTCATCCATCCGCCTATGCTCTATCTGGGATACGTCGGGTTCACCGTGCCGTTCGCCTTCGCCCTCGGCGCGCTCATCCTGAAGTATCCCGGTGAGAAATGGATCCACATCACCCGCCGCTGGACCATGGTGACCTGGGGATTCTTAACCTGCGGAATTTTTCTTGGCGCCCACTGGGCCTACGCCGTCCTCGGCTGGGGCGGCTACTGGGGATGGGATCCCGTCGAAAACGCCTCGCTGATGCCCTGGCTGGTTGGCACCGCTTTCCTGCACTCGGTCATGATGCAGGAAAAACGCGGCATGCTGAAGGTCTGGAACATGTGGCTGGTCTTCGCCACGTTCTGGCTCGCGATTCTCGGAACGTTCCTCACTCGCAGCGGCATCATCAGTTCCGTTCACGCATTCGCACAATCGTCCATCGGAACCTGGTTTGCCTGGTTTCTCTCCATCACCTTCGCGGTTTTCCTTTTCTTCTTTCTCAAGAATCAGAGCCACCTGCGCAGCGAGCACAAACTCGAATCCCTCGTCTCCCGTGAGTCGAGTTTTCTGTTCAACAATCTTCTCTTTGTTCTTCTCTGCTTCACCGTGCTCTGGGGAACGTGGTTCCCAAAAATTTCAGAACTGGTGCAAGGTAACAAAGTCACAGTCGGTGCGCCGTTCTATAACCGCGTCGCCATTCCGGTTGCGCTGTTGCTGCTGATCCTCACCGCCGTCGGCCCCTTACTCGCGTGGCGCAAAACATCCGTGGAAAGTCTCAAGCGCAATTTCCTATGGCCTGCCATCGGCGCCCTCGCCGTGATGGTCTTCCTGATGATTACTCCTTCCAGCTGGGGATCTCCCTTCGGACTTCGCCCCTGGCAGGATGTCTCTTACTTCTATGCGCTGATGGCCATCGGCCTCTCCGTTCTCGTGACGCTCACCGTTGCCAGTGAGTTCTACCGCGGCGGCCGCGTCATCTCGGAAAAAACCGGGCAGGGCATGTTCGCCTCCATGGTCCAACTCACCCATCGCAACACCCGCCGCTACGGAGGCTACATCGTTCACTTCGGCGTGGTCGTCGTCATCATCGGCCTCGCCGGCTCCGCATTCAATCAAGACAAGGAATCCGAAAAAGGTCTGGCTTACGGCGAACACATGCGAATCGGAAGTTACGACCTGGTCTGCCGATCCTACACACAGGATGACAATCCGAATTATTCCAGCGAGTGGGCGATCATGGATGTGTACCAGAAGGGCAAGATGATCGACACGCTCACGCCGCAGCGCCTGTTCTACAAGGCAAGCCAGCAGGCGTCTACGAAACCGGACATCCGCTCAACCTTCAAAGAGGACCTCTATCTGGTCTATGAAGGACAAAACGAAAACGGACAGCCCATCATCAAAGCGCACCTGAACCCGCTGGTCATGTGGATCTGGCTCGGCGTCTGGATCATCCTCGGCGGCACCGTCCTGGCTCTGGTTCCGAACGCCCCGGCGGTATCCCGTGTCCCGGCAGCCAAGCTGATCGAACACGCCGCGCCCGTGGCCACCGGCGATTAAATGTGCGGGCGGGCGAATTCGTCCGCCCGAACCCGAAGTAGAAAGATTCCTGTAGAGAGGTTTTTGTGGGGACAGCCGCCAAAGCCTGCCCTGAGCGAAGCCGAAGGGGCTGTCCGATTTGCTGATGAAAATTAAATCCAACTCGATTCCCCGCCGCGCTCTCGGATGCGCCTTGCTCTGCCTCGCCGTCTTCGTCTTCTCCGGCGCGGCAGATCCCTCCACCCGCTTCAACGAAATCGGCCACCAGATGATGTGCATCTGCGGCTGCAACCAGATCCTGCTGGAGTGCAATCACGTCGGCTGCCCCGACTCCGACGGCATGCGCAACGAACTCATGGTCGCCGTCACGCGCGGCGATAGCGACAGCCTGGTCGAACAATCCTTCGTGCAGAAATACGGCCCCACGGTTCTCGCGGCGCCGACAACTACCGGCTTCGATCGCACCGCGTGGATCATGCCCTTCGCGGCGCTGTTTGTTGGCCTGACCATCGTCATCCTGATCGTTCGTGCCTGGAAGAATCGCCCCGCCCCGGCCATCGCGGACGGGCTGCGTCCCGCCACGGGCGCGGAATTTGACCGATTCCGCGAGCAGGCGCGCAAGGAGACTGACTTATGATGCTCGTATTTGCCTGCTGCGCGGTCGTCACCGTAGCCTCCGTGCTCTACGTCTTTCACATTCCCGGTCCCATCTATCTCGGGCCGGAAAAAACTCGCGCTTCGTACCTGCGCGAGCGCAAAGACGCCGTCTACGAAAATCTCCGCGACCTCAACTTCGAATACATTGCCGGCAAAGTCCCGGATGCCGACTACCAGTCGATCAAGGCGTCCATGCAAGAGGAGGCCGCCGCGCTCCTGGCCGAAATCTCCCGTCTGGAATCCGGCGCCGCACCCGCGCCAAGAAAAGCGAGATCATGATCATTACCACACCCTTTGTCATTCTGAGCGAAGTGAATGCTCCGCGAAGCGGAGCATTCACGAAGTCGAAGGACCTCGTGCTCCCCTGCGCCCGCAAGGAGTTTTCAGTAAGCGCCCTATGCGCGATCCTAGCCGTTCTGCTGCTCGCGCTCTCCGCCTCCGCCCAAACCCTCACCGGCACGGTCAAAAACGCCACCACCGGCAAACCTTCCGCCGGAGACGAGGTCGTCCTCCTCAGTCTCGGTCAGGGCATGGAAGAAGCCGGACGCACCAAGTCCGACGCCAAGGGCAATTTTAGTTTCAAGCTCGATGCCCAGGGTCCGCACCTGATCCGCGTCATCCATCAGGAGGTCACCTATCACCGCATGGCTCCTCCGGGAACCACGTCCGTCGAAGTCGAAGTCTATGACGTCAGCGAAAAAGTCGAAGGCATTGAGGTCGTCGCCGACATCATGCGCGTGCAGGTCGAGCAGGGACAGCTCGAGATCATGCGCGCCTTCGCGGTGCAGAATAGTTCGAAACCTCCGCGCACCCAGATGAACGAACGCAATCTCGAGTTCTATGTTCCGGAAGGCGCCCAGATCGTCGAAAGCTCAGCCATGACCGCCAACGGTCAGCCCATTAACTCCGCGCCCATTCCCGTGGACGACAAGAAAACTCGTTACTCTTTTCTCTTCCCGCTTCGTCCCGGAACCACGCAGTTCGAGGTCGCCTATCAGGTCGCCTACACCGGCAGCGCCAACGTCGATCCCAAGAGCCTCTACCCGCTACAACATTTCGTCGCGATTCTTCCCAAGTCGATGCAGTTTTCCGCCGCGGCCGGCACCAAGTTCCAGCCCATGAACGATCCCCAGCAGCCTGATGCCAATGTGCAAGTCGCCTCCGGCGCCGGCCTCGGCCAACCTCTCGCTTTCAAAATTTCCGGAGAAGGCACTTTGCAGGATCGCCAGGAAAACGCCGGCCAGCCCAGCGCGTCGGGCTCTGCGCAACCCGAAAGCCGCCCCGGTGGCGGACTCGGCCCGCCCATCGATGCTCCGAATCCTCTGCAGCGCTACCAACTGCCCATGCTCATCGGCCTGGGCTTGACCCTCGCCGCCGGCGGACTCTTCGTCGCCGTCCGCCAGCAATCCGGCCGCACTGCTCGTGCCACCGGGGCGGCGGCGCTGGAAGATGAGTATGTGATTGCGCCGGCCCCGGTGCGCGACTCTCGTACCAGCCAGGAATCGCGAACGGACGAAGACCGCGTCCAGCCCGCGGTTCCGCGCTCTTCTTCGTCCATGCTGCTCCAGGGATTAAAGGACGAGCTTTTCGAACTCGAAGTCGAACACAAACAAGGGCGCATCACCCAGCAGGAATACGAAAAAACCAAGGCCGCCTTGGACCAAACCCTCGAGCGCGCGTTGAAACGCGAGAGCCAAAGAGCCTGACATTCAAGGAAGGTGCCCCAGTTTGAGAAATAAATGACAACGGGGCGCTCTACACTTCTCGCGTTTTGCGCGAGAGAGCCTGCCCTGAACGTAGTCGAAGGGGTGGGGAACTTCAGTTTCCTCACAAACGAAGTTCCACTTCCCCCTGACGCGCGCCTTCTCCAAACTCATGTGCGCGCAATCACATTCCGGCTTATGCCGACAATCGTACAATTTTCGGTTGTTGCTCGGCCCTGATTTAAATTTTTATTTCATTACTCTTAGGAGGAACCTCATGAGGGTTACCAAATTGATTGTTCTGTTGGTCGTCGTTGCGTTGTCCATTTCGATCGCCCTGCCTGCCTTCGCGGCAGACGGAGCGGCCACTTACAAGGCGAAGTGCGCTGCTTGCCACGGCCCCGAAGGGCAAGGCAAGATTGGCCCGGCACTGAAGGGCACTGCGTTGAGCGCCGGTCAGATCACCGATCTGCTCACCAAGGGCGAGGATGCCAAGAAAGCCTCGCACAAGAAAGCCATCAGCGGACTCGCGGCGGACGACGCCAAGGGCGTTGCGGAATACGTGAAGTCGTTGAAGTAACTTCTCCGCGATTTTTTCCGCAGGCATGGGCCCTCAGGGATGCAAGCTTGAGGGCTTTTTTGTTTTCCGAAGCTGCTACGCGAAAGCGCTTCGCCATCCATTCTCCCGACACTTTCGCGGTGGAGTGCACAAAAATGCTTGATGCTAAACCATCCTGCGCATTATCTCGAAGGAGCGCGCCCGCCTGCGCGTCGAGTTGCAGCCCTTTTACTTAAACTTCGGAACACCTTCGCCCGCCAGCTATACGGTTCAGCATGAAGGCTCGACCGACGCCTTCGTGGTCGATTCGCACGTGTCGGTCTATGTCAGCCCCTCGCGCGATCCCGATCGCAGCGCCGTCAATGGGCGGGCCGATGCCGATTCCCAGCGTCATCGGGGCGCAGAATCCGGTGGTGGCGGCGCAGGATGTTCTCCATCCCTTCACCCCGGAGGAGATCGACGAGATCCGCCAACTCAAATCCTTTGTGCATTTTACGGGATTCATTCGCTATAAAGACGTCTTCGAAGGCGAGCACGAAACCGGCTTCAACCAGGTCTGGAGCATCGCCCGGATGAACCATCTCAACGGTGAGCCCTTCACCTATTGGGAACAGTGCGGGACGGGCGGAAGAAAACGTGGAAAGCTAGTCGTCGCCGGAAGCATGGGGTCATCCCCGCTTTTTTACGGGCCTTGCGAGATCCTTCGCTGCACCGGAAAAACGGCTCCGCTCAGGATGACCTCCAGAATCAGTCTGCATCGTTGCCTGTAATTGGAGTCCTTGCAGTCGACACCGAGGCTCGTGCTATAATCCGGCGCCGTCACAGCAGAAGTTTCCGGTGGTCTTTTTAATCTCTCTCGTGCCCGCAGCCGAGGCGGCCAGCCGCACGGCCGCAACTGAAATCAGGAGGAGCAATGACGTTCGACGATCCCACGCTCTACGGACGTGACGAAGACGAAGAATTCGGCGACAGCGGCGCCTACAGCGAGTCGCTCGAAGAAGATTTTGAAGAGGAAGAAGAAGAGGAAGAAGAGCCCAGCATGCCGGTCTCCGAATCGATAGAACCCGAGCCGGTACCAGCGCCTCCCGCTCCCAAACCAGCACCCACTGGTGGTGGTGGCGGAGCCAGAAAAGCTCCGGCGAAGAAAAAAGCCGCGAAGAAACCGGCGGCCAAAAAGAAGCCGGCGAAAAAGAAGCCTGCCAAGAAGAAAGCTGCCAAAAAGCCAGCTAAGAAAAAGGCTAAGAAAGCGGCCAAGAAAAAGCCGGCCAAGAAAAAAGCCAAGAAGCGCCGTTAAGAATTAGCGTGGCCGCGAGCGCCTCCCGCTCGGCCGAAGAACCGAACCGCGTCCGGATGGACGCGGTTTTTTGTTGCAAGGGGAAATTTCGATTCGTTGGTTACGGTCGCAAAAATCTACGGAAGGTGCCGGCAGTTGATATGAGTGCAGGGATCCTTCGGGCCGCAAAGGACGCGGCCCTCAGGATGACAGGACTCCAGCCTTACTTCTTTCCACTGACTGCGCCCAGGCAGCGGCCGTACAGTTCGAGCAGCTTCTCGGCGTACTCTTCTGGCTTGGCGGCGGTGCCTCCGCCGGTGAAGCCTACTCCGCCGCTGCTGGAGGTGCGGCCGTAACCTGTGGTCATGGCGACAAACTTCATCAGATCGAGTGCGATGTCTTCATTGCGGCGCGCGTGGCCCGAGCCGGCGGCGGGAACTTCGTCCATGATGCCCTCTCCTCTACCTGAAATGATGGGGATGGCGTCGTCTTCTTCGTCTTCGTCCTGCAGGCGATAGCCGTGCGCTCGACCAGCTTGCAGTGGAAGGATGGTTCTGGTGCCCATGACGACGCTCGATGACTCCGCTAGCGATGATAGCAGAGCGGCGACGCGTGTGAGTGGTGCTGTTGGACGCGCGCGGACGTCGTTGGGTAGTAAGTCCATTTAAACTTCGGCGGCGGTAAGTCCACGGAAGATCCCTTCGGCTTCGCTCTGTCGAAAATCCCACTTCTCGCAAAAGCGGCGAGAAATGGGGCACCCATTTTCTGTTGCTTCGGTGGCCCGCTGGAGAAAACGCGGGCCTTCGGGATGACTCCTCGACTCGCTTATTTCAAGTCGGCGAGATCGGCCTGCAATTGTTGCATGTTGAATCCCGCGGGGCTCTCCTGCTTATCGTTCAAGTAGTCGGTGCTGATGATGGCGTAGGCCTCATCGCAATAGGCTTCCCAGAAAGACCAGGTCATGATCTGCAGCGCGCCCCAGGTGACGACGGTGAGGCCACGCGGATCGTAGGCCACGACGGGAACGGCGTGTCCTCCCCACGAGCCGGGCTTGCCATCGCCGGTGGGACCTCCCGGCGGCACGGACCACGGCTGATGATTCTGCACCTGGGCCTGGGCGCTGACGGGCAACTGCAGGCCGATGTAGCAGCCTTCGAAGATGTAGACCGAATCCTGGATGTGAATGTGATTCGAGGGTTCGAGCGCAACGTAGGCGCCGATCTTGTGGGCGGCGATGCCGCTCTGCCGCCAGTAGTTGAGGACGTCGATTTCTACCGCGCCGTTGTCATTCGCGCCGGTTGCGGGATTGTAGCCGGTGATGCCCGAGTAGGCGGCGACAATCTGCTTGTCGGTGGGCGTGACCATTTTCTTGCCGGCGTTGGCGGTCCACTCCATGATGAGATGTCCGGCAGCGGCGCAAGTGCAATCGCCGAGCTGATCGTTCTCCATCATTCCCCAGGAATTTATTTTTGAGGTGAGATCGTCTTGGGGCGGCGGTGCGGGCAGCGCTGGAGTGACGTAGGACGCCAGCAGCAGCGTGCGGGGATCGTGGCGCGCGGTCTGCTTGCCGAGCTTGAGCTTTTTGGGATCGACCCGCGTGGGATCATTGCGCAGCGCCACACCTTTGCGCGAATCGGGAAGCGCCAGATTGATTTTTCTGACCGCCATGGGAGATCTCCTTTGGCAAGAGCTGGATCACGGTGCAAGAAGAAACGCGCGCCGAACTGCTTCGCCAGCCCGGAGCGCGTTTCATCAGCGTATTGAGGGAGAACTACGTCGTCCGGCATTTTAGGCCTCGGGCTTCTGAAAAGCGTAAGCCGGGTGGTTTTTGTTACGAAAGCCGAACGGGGCGAAGTTGGCTTCTTCGGTTCGGTCGGAAAAGAGCCGGTGGGGCAGGAAATTATTGGGGTATGACGGGGATCACAAGCATGACGGGGATCACAACCCAGGGAATTTGAGGACTCTGGTAGGGATGCTTCGACTGCGAACGAGTTCGCTTCGCGAACTCGTTCTTCGCTCAGCATGACATTCCGGCTCGGCATGACATTGGTGTCAGGGCCAGACGTTCTTCGCTCAGTATGACACTGGTGTCAGAGCCAGAAGTCGCGGTTGGGCGTGGTGGAGTTGCCGGCGCTGGCGGCGCGGCCGAGGCTGGGCGCGACGCGGTTGCGTCCGGCGTTCTTGGCGAGATAGAGAGCGGCGTCGGCGGCAGACAGGATTTTTTCGACATCGCCGGCGGCCTCGCCGGTGGCGACTCCGAGACTAAGACTGACGTCCACATTGGATCCGGCGACATTGATGTTGCAGGAAGCTACGTGGACGCGGACGCGCTCGGCTAATTCCCAGGTCTCTCCGATGCCGCAATTGGGAGCGACGACCAGGAATTCTTCCCCACCGTAGCGGCCGACGGAATCGTAGGGCCGGACGACGGCGGCGATGCTGCTGGCGATGATGCGAAGAACGGTGTCGCCGGCGGCGTGTCCGCGGCTGTCGTTGATGTTCTTGAAGTGGTCGACATCGATCATGATCAGGCCGACGGGCTGGCGATCGCGCTCGGCGCGGAGAAGTTCGCGCTCGAGAATTCCCATGATCGCTTTGCGGTTCCACAGGCTGGTCAGGCTGTCGCGGGAGGCTTCGCGGCGCAGCGCGTCTTTGGCGAGCAACAGGCGATTCTGCGTAACCAGAAGACGCCCACTCGAGCAGACGAACGAGAGCAGAACGACGGCAGCGGCGAGCCCCAGGCGTTCGCGGGCGATGCGCAGCGACATGAACAGGACCAGCAGCGGATAAAGCAGGAAGAAGGTATCGGTGTAGGTGCTCTTTTCGCGGCGGAGCGGCTCGGCGGGAAGCTCGGGAGCCTCGGCCTGCTTCCAGGTCACGGCGATGAGCATGGGGATGATGAGGAGCGCACTCCAGAGAAGATCGAACCAGGCTCCAGTTTTGAGATTGCGTCCCGGGCCGTAGTAGTAGAGGCCGTCGACGAAGCCGGAGAGGGCAAGAAAAATTCCCATGCGGCCAAACAGGACGCGGGCATCGCGCGAGCGGGTGACGATCCCGCGCAAAATGAAAGCCGAGGCCACCAGACCGTAGCCGCCGAAGTAAGGAGCCCAGACCGAATGGGACAGCTCGGAGGGATTCTCGGCTTGGGGAAGGTAAAAGAAATAGAGGTAAGCGGCGACGCAGACCAGCACGCCCTGCACGAAGTCCAGAGCCATGAGGGCGTCGAGACGTCCGGTCTCATGCTCGGGATCGAGAAAGAGCGCCATGGCCAGCGGCGCAAACCAGAATGAGAACAGGAGTTTGGTGACGCCCCCGATAATGGGGACGGGGGCGATATCGTTGTAAACGCTAAGACCCTGCGCGAAGGCGAAGAATGCGTAGGCGATCAAAGCGAGATGCCAAAAAGCGCGCGCCATCCCTTCGGAACGCCGGGCCGAGTCGGCGATGGCGCAGATCAGCAAGCCAGCCAGGATGAACTGAATCGTATCGGATAACGTGGGGCCGGGATCTTTGGATCCGAGCAAAAGAGCCACACCGACGTGAACCAGCCACAAGGCGCCGGACACGGCTACGAGGATGCGGGTGCGCGACAAAGCGATCCTTTCGCTCAACGAATGTACAGATGGCCCAACGGGGAGGACTTCACCGAAACTGCCAACTTTTCTTATAACCCGGAGCTAAGAAACACTGTGATAAGACTCGTTAAGTATCGGTCAAGGGACACTGACAGTACATGTGCCTATAGTAACCTCAGCATTCCTTGCGAGAGAGAAGGATTTAGGGATTTTGGGAGGAAATTGCGGGGAATTTCCACAGCGCTGCGCGTGGCCGGAGGGGATGAAAAGCTTGGAAACACGGTTTCGTCGCTACGCGGCTTGAGGAACGGTGGCGTTCGCCGACATTCCGATTGGGACCGATGCTACGCGCTCATTGCATGCTACGGCACCCCACATTTCAACGGGGGCCCAAGCCACCTGTACACTGCACGCTATGGCACGGCGGCGAAGCCGCCGGGGCGGATCCTTCGACTCCGCTCAGGGCAAGCTGCTTCCGCCCCTACACGAACTAGGAGGGATCAAGATGAGTACGACAGAAATTGGCATTACGCGCGTTGGGCAGATTCAGGTTCGTGCGGGGGACGTGGAGCGGGCGGCGAATTTTTATGAAAACGTGCTGGGGCAGAAGCTGCTGTTCAAGGCTCCGCCGGGGCTGGCGTTTTTCGATTGCGGAGGCGTACGGCTGATGCTGGATCGTCCAGCGAAGGCGGAGTTTGATCATGCCAGCTCGATTTTGTATTTCGCGGTTCCCGACATACAGGCGGCGCACGCGCGGCTGAAGGAAAAGGGCGCGCGCTTTGAAGATGAACCGCACATGATTGCGCGCATGCCTGACCACGATCTGTGGATGACGTTCTTTCGCGACAGCGAGGACAACTTGTTGGCGCTGATGAGCGAGGTGAGACAGTAACGGAGCGCGCTCAAGAGCGAAGTGCTCTGATGTTTTTGGCCCCGGCAAACACAAGGTCCCTCGACTTCGCTCGGGATCACAAGCGGGAAAATCTTAAACCGCAGAGTACGCTGAGCAGTTCCGCAGAGAACGCAGAGAAAAACTCTCTTCACTTTTGACGGAGTCATGCGCAACGCAAGGTCCCTCGGCTTGTGCTCACCAGTCGCTTTCGCGAGTCGATCGGAGTGACGAATCTGCGCTTGGCGATTCCACGGCGACCCTTCGACTCCTCCCTTTCGAAAATCCCCACTTCTCGCAAAAGCGGCGAGAAATGGGGCAGCCCATTTTCAGTTGGCTTCGGTGGGCCGAAGGCCGTTGCACAACTCAGGGCAAGCTGGGTCCGCTCCCCCACAGGAACGGGGATCAGGATTCCATGCCGATTTGGCAGACGCGGCCGATCAGGTAGTCGGGGGCGGATTTGCCTGGGGGCAGGGCGATGACTTCGATGGGGCAGGACTGATTGTGGGGACGTAAGAGTAAATGATTTGCGGCTACTTCGACATAGCGAACCACGCACGTATCGTTTTTCAGAACAGCGTACATATTGAATTCGCCTTTGCGGTAGGGCTTAAGTGAGTTGTAATGGCGGTCGAGGAGCAAGGTGGATCCGGGCGAGAGGCGGGGAAACATGCTGGCGGCGTCGCGGGGATCGAGTTTGATGAGGACGAAGCGGGTCCAATCGGAACGATCGCCTTCGGGTTCGGGCTTGAGCTTGCGGAGGAAGGACTTTTTGAATTTCAGGAGCTCGAGCACCTGATCGGCGGTGATGAAGGGGTGGATAGCGGTGGAGGGGTCGGCGAGCAGGACGTTTTCGAACTCGTCGGAGCTGGGGGCGACGATGGAGGCGCGTTTGTTGACTTCGGCGGGATCGAGCAAGTCGAGGACGGAGAGATGTTGAACGGAAAGGACTTTGTCCATGCCCTCGAGGCTGAGGCCGCGCTTGCGATTGAGGAAATTGGAGATGTGGGCCTGTTTGAATCCGGTTTGCTGGGCGAGTCGGAGTCCGGTAAGTCCGCCGCTATCGATCCGTTCCCAGAGGATTTTGCGGAGGTTGTCTTGCAGGGCCTTGAACTTCATTAACTGGAGTATAACATCCCGCTTTCGGGGTGGGACGCGGGATGAGGGAGTCAGGTAAGTCAAGGTAGCGGCGGTGTTTCTGCGATAGGAACGCAGCAGCAGGAGGAGGATGTTATGAAACTCGTGCCGTCCGCTAAAGCGGGACTCGGGTTGTGCCACTTCCGGCCACCCGGCACTTCCGTGCCGGGCTTTCACATATCGCGGCTACGCGGCTACATTTGCATGGCGCTTAATCCACCGTTGCTCCGAGAATCGCTTATTAACCGCTGTTCCGAGAATGCAATTCTTACACACATTCTGCCGTGCCGGGCTTTCGGATCCCGCGGCTACGCGGCTGGAACCTGATTTGTCCCCATCGTGTGTGTTCGACGCTGAGTTTCGTAACAGCCTCAGGAGGGGCGTGTTAGTCGTGGAAAAGTTTTCCACAGGGGAGTTTGGTCAATGTAACCTTGACTGAGAAAATCCACAGCTATAGGATCGCGGCATGTTAGCGGCCAATATGCTCCAGGGGCGAGAATATGATGGATACCAGGGATAACATCAACGATGAGAGGAACTTCGGAGAATTTCGGAGAAAGGTAAAGTCGGCCGAAGTGTTGTCGGCGTCCATCGAGCGGTTGCTGCTGTCGCTGCGCTTCACGGGAAAAGTGAGCGTGGTGATGCAAAACGGGCGAGTATTGAAGTCGGGCTACGAGGAAGGATACTTCCGGCAGCGGTCGAGTGCGGGGGTAGACGACGAGGTGGCATAAATTTCGGGAGGGTGAGCGGCAAAGATCCCAGGCAGGATTCTAGGAACTCATAAAAAGTAAATAGCTGAAGGCAGGTCATCGTAAGAGAAACGAGCCCTGCGTTTGGTTCCCGCATCCGCGGAAATCGACGCAGGGCTTTTGTGTTTTGGGGCGCGTGAGGCATTTTTGAAGCAGGCAGCATTCCCAGTCCGGCTACAGAAACGGCCGGGATGGGGGGAAGAGAAATCATACTTTATAAATCCTGGAGGAAGTGATGAAGGGCAATCGCAGTGACAGAGAAAACGAGACTCGGGTAGAGCTCAAGTATTGCGAACACTGTGGCGGGTTGTGGGTACGGGAAGGAGGAGCGGGCGTGTACTGCGAGAAATGCCAGCCGAAGATCGCGGATTTGCCGATTCCGAAAAGACAAAGACGGCCCAAGCTGCCGGTGGGCAGACGGACCGTGGTGGAAAGCTACGACGCGGTCATTCAGCAGGAGGACGGGATGGGCGATCTTGAAGCCATGGAAGGTGTGGCATGAGCGCGGTGGGGTGGATCGCGGCGGAGGCGGAGCGTCCGGCGGCCGGGCTGGAGGGATCAGCACGTAAGCACACGGAGGACATTTCGGATTCACCACGGGGGGCACAGAGGAACACAGGGGAAAACTTGGACGACGTTGAGTTGCGGCGGCGGGAAGCGTCGACGTTTTCCGGGGAAGGCGCGGTGGCAGACCTGGGGCAGTCGGCGGAGGAGATGGAAAATGCCGCGTGGGCGTTGTACGAACAACAGCGAAAGCGGCGGATCTACCGGGCAAGGACGGTGGCCATGCTGCGACGGTACATGCGTTACTCGATCGAAACGGGGAGGCTGCCGTCGCTGGTAGGGCGGGAATTTTTCCGCAGCCGGATCACGAAGTATCAGATGGCCACGTTTGAGGACCGGGTGATCTTCGTGCACGATATGGAGAGATGCCTGGAGTATCTGGACGACTTCGGGCGGCAGGTGCTGGGGCGAATTGTGCTGCAGGAGTATGGGCAGGAGGACGCGGCCAGGCTGTTGGGATGCACGCGGATGACGGTGCATCGCAAACTTCTGGAGTCACTCGACCAACTGAGCGACATCTTGCTGAGGGTCGACTTACTGGATGCACTTACACCGGGTGTGGCAAAAACCTGTCAAGGGGGTAAAGAGGACGATTTTTTGCTAAGTGGTTGTGACGATGGGAAATAAAAAGTTGAAAACCATGTTACAAATACCCTGCGCAATTTGCTATTCTAGTGGACTGTCGCAAAGTAACCATTACTAGTTGTTATGCTTCTAAGTTGGTATGGCGACAGACAGCGAAGTGTCCCTCACCAGCAACCAACGTTCGGAACTCAGCAGCATCGCTCAATCGCGTACCCTGCCGGCTGGCTACGTCTTTCGCGCCAAGCTCATCTTGATGCTGGCAGAAGGAGCTTCCTTCAACACCATTAAGCGCAGGCTGCAGACCAGTGCTCCCACGATCGTCCGCTGGAAGCAGCGCTTCCTCGAATCCGGGCTCGACGGGCTCGACACCTATCATCCCGGCCAGAAGGCCAGGGTTCTGACTCCCGCTTTGCGGGCCCGGATTCTGGCCGCCACCCGCAAGAAACCCAGCGACGGTGCCACGCATTGGAGTTGCCGCAAACTGGCGACCGCGCTGGGAGTCAGCAAGGACGCGGTGCATCGCGTCTGGAAAGAAGCGGGACTGAAACCCCATCGCCTGGAGCGTTACTTGGCCAGCGACGATCCGGAGTTCGAAAGCAAAGCGGCCGACATTATCGGCCTGTATCTGCGGCCGCCGCAGCATGCCGCCGTGTTCTGCGTCGACGAGAAAACCGCCATCCAAGCCCTGGATCGGCTCGATCCCGTTCTGCCGCTTTCGCCGGGGCGAGCCGAGCGTCATGGCTTCGAGTACTACCGGCACGGAACGCTTTCTCTGTATGCCGCGCTGGACACCAAAACCGGCCGCGTGCACGGAAGAACCACGGCCCGCCACACCAGCCGTGACTTCGTTGCCTTCCTCGGAGAAGTGGTAGCGTTGTGCTCGCCCCGGCAGCAGATTCATATCATCCTCGACAACCTCTCTGCCCACAAAACCCAACTCGTTCGAGACTTCCTGCAACAGCATCCGCGCGTGCAGCTTCACTTCACTCCTACGTATTCCTCTTGGCTTAACCAAGTCGAGATCTGGTTCGCCAAGATCGAACGCGAGGTCATCGCCCGCGGCATTTTCACCTCGGTCCCGGACCTGGCTCGCAAACTCCGTCGTTACATCAACGCCTACTCCGCCAACGCTCACCCGATCCAGTGGAAATACTCTGACCCCAGCCGCCGGCTGCGCACTAACGAATTCACTGCGACAGGCCACTAGATATAGAGAGTGAGACAAAGGAAGTCTCCTGTAGAGGGCGCGCCCGAGGGCGCGCCTTCTGTTTTTGGCGATAAGTTTAAAAATTCATCTCAGGGTCGGGCAATGATCAAGAAAAAGGCGAAGGGCAAGGCGGGGGCGAAGAAGGCTGCAAAGAAGAGTGCAGTGAAGCGAATTAAGAAGAACAATAAGAAGGAATTGAATCCGGTGGGGACGTGGAAGGATGTAGCGATGCTGGTGGAAACAAACGCTACATCGATGGCGTCGGCGGTGATTGAAGAGGGCAAGAAGGGGCAGGTGTCGCCGGTGAAGTTTCTGTTCGAGGTCGCGAAGATCGGGCCTCCGCCGGAGGGGACGGATACGACGGAGGAAGAAGAAAGCCTGGCGAAGACGTTGTTTCGCACACTGAATATTCCGATGACGCCGGTGGCCGCGGATCAGTATGACGCGGAGGACACGGTGGTGATTCCGGCGAATGTGTCTGGGCAGAAGGAAGAAGAGAAGTTTGAGGAGAAGAGCGCGGAGCCGGAGAAGGTTGGGGTGTAGGAGTGGGAAGGGCGGCGGCGCGATACTTCTGCGCCGCCGGACCGCCGAGGGCGGCTGTCCCCACATGAGCGCGTAAGGGCCGATATCCCCACATGGGATGTGGTATGAGCCGGGCGGGGTCGATCACGTAGAATTGGAGAGCGTTCAAAGGACGGGAATGGATATCACGTGGTTGACGGATCGGATCGCGGTGGGCGGGGGGATCTGGTCGGCGGAGAATATGGCGGCGGTGGCGAGGGCGGGGATCACGCACATCATCGACATGCAGATCGAGTTCGACGACACGCCGCTGGCGGAAAAGCACGGGATTGAGGTGCTGTGGAATCCGACGGATGATGATTTTGAGGAGAAGCCGGCGGCGCTGTTCCGGCGCGGAGTGGAGTTTGCGGAGTCGGCGCTGGAGAGGGATGGAAAGGTGTACATCCATTGCGCGGCCGGAGTGCATCGGGCGCCGATGATGACGCTGGCGGTGCTGGGGTCGATGGGATGGACGATTGAGGATGCGATGGAGATGATTCAGGGGAAGCGTCCGGCGGCGGATTTTGCGGAAGTGTATGTACAGAGTGTGGAAAGGTTTTTGGACGCGGAAGGAAAAGCTTGACCACAGAGGACACAGAGGCGCACAGGAGAAATCAGGATTGAAGAGCAGCGGGCAAGGGTGCCCGCTCCACACAGACTAAGAATTCGCTGGGAGAATCTGGAGGAACGAAATGTTGGACTCGGGCCGCCGCCCTATGGGGCGGCTTTTTTATTGGGCGGTAGCGATCGTGGCGGCATCGGGGCTATGGATATCGGCGGCGGGAGCTCCGCAGGGTGGAGTTGGTACGACGACGATTGCCGATACGGTGTACATGGCGGACGGGACGGCGGCGAGCGGGAGCGTGATCATCACGTGGCCGCCGTTTTTGTCGGCGAGCGGAGCAGCGGTGGCCGCGGGCGAAACCAGCGTGACGCTGGGAGCGAACGGGGCGCTGAGCGTGGCGCTGGTTCCGAACGCGGGAGCGACGCCGGCGGGAGTGTATTACACCGTCGTGTACCAACTGGGCCCAGGGCAAGTGAAAACGGAATACTGGATGGTGCCGACAACGTCTCCGGCGAACCTGGCGACGGTGCGGACGACGCCGGGATCGGGATTGGCGGGGCAGCCGGTATCGATGCAGTACGTGAATTCGGGGCTGGCCACGAAGGCGGATGATTCGGCGGTGATGCATCTGAATGGGGCGGAGACGATCAGCGGGACGAAGACATTTGCCAGTTCTCCGAATGTGCCGGCGCCGACGAACTCCACGGATATTGCGACTAAAGGATATGTTGATCAGAGCGTAACTTGCGTGGGATCGGGGAGTTACTTATCGACGGCGGGCGGGACGCTAACGGGTCCGCTGACGCTACCGGGAAATCCGGCGAGCACGGTGGCGCCGGCCACGGTTTTGTTTGATGACGTGATTTCGAATGCTCCAGCGTTTTGCACATACGCGCTGGTGAATGCGGCCTACCTGCAGGGCAGCATCGCGTATACGTATGCCGCGCACATTTCGCTGGCCATGGTGCGCGCGGCCCTGCCGAATTCAGACTACTCAACGCAACTGGTGGAATCATTATCGGATGGAGGGCAGTGCACGATCGCGAGCTCGACGACTTTGGATTTTTATCCGCAGTATGTGCCAGCGCTGAACACATTGATTGTGGCCAGCTACCGCGGGTCGGGGCGCGCGGTGGCGGAGGTGGTGAACAGCGCGGGGATTGCCGGACTGGCCAAGGGAAGCGACAACGGGGTGCGGAGCCTGGTGCGAACGATGAAGAATCCGAGCGCGCGAACGCAGGCGGACTGCGAGAATGCCGCGCTGGCGATTCTGGACGACGCAGGCGGGATGGCGTGGGTGGGGACTTACGAGACGTGGAGCGACTTTCTGCCAGGCGGCGCGGCCGATATTTTCCCGGGCGATGGAGTTGCGGTGAATGTGGCCTCGCAGAACGCGGCATTCAGCGCGATTGTGCGGGCAATCAGCATTGCATGGGCGGATCCGGCAGACGATCGAGGCGTCTACACGATCGAATTCGCGAATGACTGGGCATTGCCGGTGGCGATGCAGGACGGAACGAACGCGGTCACGGTTCCGCTGCAGGATTTGCCGCCGCGGCTTTCGACGGCGCAGGTGGGGGCATACTACCTGGCGAATCTGACCGACGCGCAGGTCACACAGATTAGTTCGACAACGGTTGCGTTTGATGTGGGGCTGGCGCCGGCGAACGGTCTGGGGATAGAAGTCCGGGCCCATGATTATGGATGGGGATCGGGGAACGACCGGAATCTCGTAGGACGATACAACACGCAGACGTTCAGCGTGGCGCGGCTGGCGCGGACACAGAATTATTTTCTGCGACTGTATGACTCTTCTTCTCCTCCACGATATTCGCGATATGCGGCGGCGTTGCATGTGGATTATCCATTATGAACGACGCGACGATTTTGAACCGGCAGCGGGTGCGCGCGGCGGAGAGAGCGGCTTCGGGAGTGCAGTACACGGCGAAGGACTTCCAACTCGAGGTGCTGGACCGGTTGGAGGAGATGCAGGGACTGGCGGCGGGGCTGGAGGAATCCTGGAATAAGAAACTGGAAGCGGTGAAGGAGCAGCGGTTGCTGAAGTTTGACAGCCGGACGCTGATTGCCATGGCGGCGATTGCCCTCTCCATTGCGGGGTTCGTCGTTCAGGATGCGCGGAACAACAGGATTCGGATCTGGAGTCGACCAAGGCGCGGGTGCTGCGACTGGAGCAGATCGCTGCCACGAACACCGAAGGCCGGATCAGGACTGAGGTTCAGCTGGGCGAGTTGAGAGAGGGACAGAACGAGATTATGACGATGATTCAGGAGCATGACCAGGCGAGTAAGAAAGACGTGAAGAAATAGATCCAGATCTCGAGGCAGGTAATTCTTCAGGAGGAGCTATGAATTTTCTAAATTTGTTATTGCGGGCGATTGGGTTTATTCCATCTCTGGTGACTGGGATCGAGGGGATGTGCGCGAGTAAATCGGGAGCGGAGAAAAAAGATGCGGCGATGACGTTTTTGGAGAACGCGCTCAGCATGACTGACGCAATTGCCTCACGGGAAATCGTTCAGCCGGAACAATTCAAAAATGGGATTTCTCAGATCGTGGATGGCGTGGTGATGTGCATGAATGCTTCGGCCTGGGCGAAGGGGAGTCCCGTGGGTTCTACCGTGGGCCCCGGCAAGTAAGCTGCCGGGCAATTCGGTCTCTTGAATCCAATCGGCAGACTCGCGGATCGAAGGGAAACGGGAAACGTCCCCCCTTTCCAGTGCCCAAGTCAAGGCTGTGATCGGGTCCACTCCGGGCACCGTCCTGAGTCGACCAGAGGATTTCCTACAGCCAAGCCATCTGGCACGTGTTTGCGCTTTGCGGCAGCATCTGCCGCTACTGGGCGGTGTTCTCTTGCGTTCTTGCGCACAAAAACTGCTTGACGTACTTGATTTTATCTGGCTGCCGCGGAAGGTCTCTTTCTCTACGACGCTAAGGGGAACCGCCTCGAAGCGGTGCTGGCGCAGGATATTCGTCCGTTCACCCGGACGCAGTCTTTTCTAGCTACGGCACCGCTGAACCTCGTCGTTGACGGATCTTCCAAGGCCGGTTCTGGTGCAGACACCGAGTTGTTCACAGCCGCCGACGCGGGTTTCATCAGTCAGAACGTTTACCTGTTCTGCGCCTCGGAAAATTTGGCCACAGTCGTCCGTGGTTCGATTGATCGGGTCGCTCTCGCCAAAGCGATGAAGTACGCCCGGAACAAAAGATCATTTTGCGCAGACTGTGGGCTATCAGAAGAAATAAACGGGGGCAGTCTTGATCGGAGACGTCGAGGCAGCCGATTATCGCTTATAGCCAATCTTGCGCAGCAGATCGTGCCGCCACGTGACGTCGGCGTCTCCCTCAACACCCTTCGGAGAACTCCCATCAATTACGCCTAACACACCCCGGCCTTGCTCACTCTCGGCGATGATGATCTGCGTGGGGTTGGCCGTCGCACAAAAGATAGAACACACCTCGGGAACGTTGCGAATGACGTGCAGGACATTAATGGGATAAGCATTTTGCATGACCAGCACAAACGTATGTCCGGCTGCTAAGGCCTGGGCATTGCGCACGGCACAGTCCCGCAGCGCCTGATCGTTTCCTTCGGAACGAGTGAGGCACGCACCGGAACTTTCGTTGAAGGCGAGGCCAAACCGCGCTTGTGGTACCGTCGTGCTCATCGCTTCGTAAAGGTCTTCAACCGTCTTAATAAAGTGCGCCTGCCCCACGATGATATTGGCATCCGCAGGAAACTCCATCGCAACGGCTTTGACTTCCAACATATCGATCCTCCGACTGGTGAGCGGGCTCAGGCAATGCGCTTACGGTCAGTGTGTGCGCGTTCGAGATAACGGCCTGTTCGCAGATCGACGCGCACCCATTCTCCCGGTGCAATGAACAGAGGGACGCGAATGGAAAGACCATTCTCAAGCGTCGCTTCTTTCCAGGCGCTGTCCTGCGGCGAATGCGTCGGCGGCGCGGTGCGGAGAACGAGTGCTTCCACGATGTCGGAAAGAAGGGCGCTGATCGGCTGGCCTTCAAAGAATTCCAGCGGCACCTCCGTCCCCGATTGCAGGAAGTTAATTGCCGCTCCCACCATCTCGGACGGAACTTCGACCTGCTCGTACGAGTGAGGGTCCATGAATGTGCAGGCGGTGCCTTCCCGGAAAAGAAACTCCATGTTCCGGCGCTCGACCTGTAGTTCTTCCAGACGCTCCTGCGGCCGGAAGCGAACCTCCGACAAGCGGCCAGTCTTCACGTTGCTCAACTCTGCTTTCACAACACCGCTGAGCTTGGCGGCCGCGGCTTTCGACTCCACATCGAGTACACGGTAAACTTGCCCCTCTACCCGAATGACCATTCCCGTGTGCAGTTCTGATGCAGTTAGCATAATCCTCTCCGACTGGCTTGCGTTGGCGTTCCGGCAATCTCTGCCCGGCCGCGAATAGCCGCATATTCCTCCGACTTGATTTTCATCGAAGGCGTAACTCCCGGCGCTTCAATCACAGTGTGGTTGTCTGCCTGCAATGCGACATAGAAGCCGAAAACCGTCAGGGGAACGAGAATCAAAATAAGCGCGACGAGCAACCTCTGAAGAGATGTGCAGAATTCCAGACTATCGAGGGGCATGGGATACCTCCTCTTATAGCGAAGATGGGTCGTGTGAGAAGATGACGGCTAAGGTGGCCCCTAACCTCCCCGGGCCGACCGATGCTCACTGTCACTCTCACGCTACTTTTCAAAGCTCACCACTGTCTGTGATTTGCCGCACAGCATGCCGTGCGTTCGAATTCTGCCGGCTTCGAAAAGTATTCGCGTGATTGCTCGAAACGTGCCAGGTCAAAGGACTGGGGCCAGGCCGTGTTCAGAACATCACACAGGCCTCGTTGACCCTCTCCTCTAACTGCTGCACCAGCGCAAGTTGCTGTTGCAGTTCCGCCTTGCGATCGGCCGCCGGCTGGCGGGCGATCTCATCGTTAAGGCGGCGCTTCTTGTCGGCGATGAGAGTCGCTGTTTGTTCGAGTTCGTCAACGTCGAATCGGAAGTCACGGTCAAGGACTTTGTTCAGTAGTTCGTTGTACTTCCCGACTTCCTGTTCCAATAAAATCTCTGCCAATAACTTCCGCTCTTCTGGTTCCAGGTGGAATTGCATAGCTCTCTCCTGTGAGTTTCGGAGAGTTCCTCGGAACTCCAGGAAGATTGGATCACGCGGACATCGGGCTGTCGATGACAGAAATCACCGGCGCCGGATTCGACTTTGTCGGAGGAATGAAAGCATAGGCCCTTTGGTTTCTTCGGAAGTTAGGCCTCGCAGGCTCCTAGCCAGGCCTGTTAACGCAGCTTTGCCATAGTCGGGATCAGCTCTGTTTGTAGTCTTCGGTGCGTCGGGGCTTGCTGCGAAGGTGTTGGTCACGTGTGCAGTACTCTTTGCTTTTGTGCGAAAACTAAATTCTAATCTCGCTTGGTGGCAGACTTATGCAGTCCGTCACAATGCCGTGTGAGAAACGGTCGAGGTCCGCCGTAAGGGCGGCTCTGACGCTGATCGGATTCAGCGCGGTTATCGGCCAGATCGTTCTCATGCGGGAGCTCATCGTCGTCTTCAACGGCAACGAGATTTCACTGGGAATTATGTTAGCCACCTGGCTGTTCTGGACCGCAGCCGGTAGCAGTCTGAGCGGCAGTTTTGCGCTGGGCGAAAACAACGCTCGCCCGGCGGTCGCCGCGCTCGAATGCCTGCTCGGCATTAGCCTACTGCCCACGATCTGGGTATTGCGCGACTCCAGAACTTTTTTTCAGACAGTGCCGGGTGAACTGGTCGGTCCGGTGCCGATGCTGCTTACATCCCTGGCATGTCTGAGCCTGTTTTGCGTTGTGGCAGGGGCGCTTTTCGTGGTTGCAACCCGGATGTACGAACAGGAGTGTGCTGTCTCTGCTCGCGTTGCTACCAGCTCGGCTTACCTGCTAGAGGCCGCTGGTTCCGGCTTCGGAGGGATCCTGGCTAGTCTTGTGTTGCTGCGCTTTCTTGGGGCTTTCCAGATCGCGACCGTCGTCGCCCTCCTGAACCTGTGTATGGCAGCAGTCTTGTTGTTCCGGATGAGCCGCAAGCAGCTTGGGGCTCTGACTGTGGCAGCAGCGCTTTTCGCGATCCTTCTCCTTATATATGTGGCACCGTCGCTGGATAGGTCCGCGCAAGCACGTCTCTGGCGGGGGTTCCGTTTGGTGGCTTCGCGCGACTCGATTTACGGCAACCTGGCGGTCATTGAAACGGGGAAGACGGAAACCGGCAACATCCGCAGCATTTATGAGAACGGTGTGATCCTTGCCAACGCGCCGGACGAGAGCGCCGCCGAAGAGGCGGTTCATTACGCGCTACTGGAGCACCCTTCGCCGAGGCAGCTTCTGCTGATCGGCGGCGGCCTGAACGGCAGCATCGCCCAAGCGCTGAAGCATCCCACAGTCGAGCGCATCGACTACGTTGAACTGGATCCCACGCTCATCGATATGGCGCGGCATTTCTTTCCTGTGCAGTCCGCTCCCGTTGTCTCGGATCCTCGTGTGCACGTGCACTACGCGGATGGCCGGTACTATCTCAAGACGACGGGCGCCACATTCGACGTGATCATTCTGAATGTGCCTGACCCGCAGACCGCACAGTTGAACCGGTTCTACACGGCTGAGTTCTTTCGTTCCGCTCGCGATCACCTCGCGTCCGGCGGACTGCTCGCCTTGCAACTGCGCTCGTCGGAGGATTACATCAGTCCTGACCTGGCGGAATTCCTACGCTGCATTCACCGCACCCTGCGGGAAGTCTTTCCTTACGTTGCCGTCGTCCCCGGTGAAACGATGCATTTCTTCGCCGCTACGCGACCCGATGTTCTGACGGACACCCCCCGAACACTCGTTGCAAGATTGCAGGAGCGGAATCTGAAGACGCAGTATGTTCGCGAATATTTCATCCCATTCCGCATGATGCCCGATCGCATGGAGCAGGTTCGCGAACAACTGCGGCCGATGACTTCAACGCGTGTCAATCGCGATTTCGAACCGATCGCCTATTACTTCGACGTTGTGCTGTGGAGCACGCAGTTCAAGTTAGGCTATTCCCGCTGGTTGCGGGCCGCCGCGCACGTCGCTTTCACCGGTGTCATCGATGCGGTCCTGGTTGTCTTAATGTTGGTGGCGGTTCTTCTAACGTTTGTGCCCGCTCGCGACCAACGGGCGCGTTCTGCCGCAGCGTGCTGCGTGGCCGCGACCGGATTCACACTGATGACTCTGCAGATTTTTCTACTGCTGACATTCCAGTCCGTCTACGGTTACGTTTACCATCAACTCACGGTTCTCGTCGCGATGTGCATGGCAGGCATTGCCTTCGGAAGTTGGCTGGGCATCCGCCGCCTTCGTTCCAGCGATAGACCACCCTACCGCACCATTGCAACGACCCAGCTCCTGCTAGCCCTTTCTGGTCCAGCGCTGATATTCGTGGTTAGCGTACTGTCGAAGATTTCTGGGGTGGCGACAACATGGTTGACTGCGCAGTTTGTGTTCCCTGCTTTGGCTGCTGTCTGCGGAATGCTTGGAGGCTATCAATTTCCCATCGCGACGCAGATCTACCTGCACGACAGCAGCGGTCGATCAAGACTGGGTACACTCTATGCCATCGATCTGCTGGGCGGATGCGTGGGCGCGCTTGTGTTGAGCAGTTACCTCATCCCCGTATTTGGTTTTTGGAAAACTGCATGGCTCAGTGCGGCGGTGAACCTGGCGCCGGTGCTCCTGGCCGCGCGGGTAAGCCTGGAGGCACAAACGTCTCGGGCATAAGCGCTTGCGGCATGTTCTCGGCGAATACCAGGGCTGTAAACATGAAGATGTCTGTGTTCTCGTCCTTCCAGCAGCCGGAGCGCATACCCGCTTTGGCGCAGGTTTCATCCAGGAACTCTCGTCGATCCCATTTCTCTTCCACCGGCACCTGGGGAAGCAAAAGGCCCTCGTACGCGCCGTTCTTCATCAGCAAACCGTGCTGGCCAACCTTGATCTGTCGAATGTCCAGCACGCGCCGCAACGGCGACAGCACCGAGATTTCATATTCGAGTTGCGGCAACTCTGAAGCTGATACCGGCAGGAATCGGGAATCGCGCAGGGCGGCCAGCGTGGCCGTGTCCCGCACGGTCATATATAGAGGCTCAGCCGCAGACGTATAGCCGATGCATCCCCGCAGTTCTCCCGATTTGCGCAGAGTCACGAACGCACCGCGCTCCTGGTTCAGCACTTCGCTTGCGCTCGCGGTTGGTTCATACGCCTTTTTCTCTCGTACCGCGTACTCCACCGACTTGCGCGCTAGAGCGAGCAGTTCGTTCTTCTCGTGGCCATCCAGTGAGAATTGCGGTTCCACTGTCTTTGCGCTATGAGTCTTCACAAAGACGTCCGCGCTGTATCCGACGACGCGCGAGTGATCCCCGGTTGTGTCGCCTGAATTGGCGTACTTGAGCACCAGCGCCTGGTTCGCTCCCATGCGCTCGGCAGCAATCATTGCGGCTACGATGGGCGCGCCCCCACAGGCCTCCCAGATCCGCGTCTCGAAGTTCCGCGACATGCTGAGGTAGTCCCACGCCTGCAGGGCATTCAGCGTTTTATGGTCGATCTTCACAGCGTCGTCGTAGGGGTGATAGTGGGATAAATCGGAACTGGCCACGATCAAAGTGTCGCTGCCCTGGATTAGCTTCGCCAGAGCCACACCCAGCGCACGGCTGCTTTCGTAACTCTGGTCTCCCATGACGATCGGTACCAACTGGAAATCACCCAGCACCCGCTGCAACCAGGGCAACTGCACCTCAAGTGCGTGCTCAGGACCCGCCGGTGTGGGAGTATGTCCCCGGCTGGAGAATTTGATACTTGAACTCATCCCCACGAGTTGCTTTGCAAACACCTTGTCTACCGGAACGAGCCCTAACGGAGTCGCATAAGCGTCGCCCTCATAGACGGAAGTGAAATCGAAGGCCTCGAAGTGCGACGGCGCAATTACGACCACGCGCGAAAACTTGCGACCTTTCAGCGCCGCATAAGTGAAGGCAGCGACGGGGCCGGAGAACTGATAACCGGCATGAGGTGCAACCATAGCGAGGATCGGATCGTTGATCTGGGGCGGAGATGCATGCGCCAACATGTCATCAATCATCGCCGACAAAGTTTTGGGGTCGGCGGGATAGAAGCCACCGGCGACAGCGGCTTGTCTCACGTTCTGGGGATCAGCCGCACGGGCGTGTTGTCGGGCCGCAATCGCCAAGATCGCGATGAATAGAGCCGCCAGCCAATATATTTTGGGTCGCATCTTGATATTCATATGCGAAACCTCCTTTGACCCTCATGCGTGCCAAACACCAGGGATCGGCTCCTGGCAGAATGGGCAACTGCCCTTGCGGATCAGCATCCGACTGGCCGTGAACCCTACGCGTTCCACCAACATGCGGTGGCACTTCGGGCAGTAGGTATTTTGCGCAGGATGTCCCGGCACATTGCCGATGTATACGTAGTGCAGACCCTCGGCGTCGGCAATCGCCTTGGCACGCTCCAGAGTGGGCACCGGTGTTATGGGAAGGTTCTTCAACAGGTATTCGGGATGAAATTGGGTGAAATGGACCGGAACATCCACACCCAGGTTTGTTTTGATCCAGCGTGCCAGGCCGCCGAATTCGGCATCACTGTCGTTCAGTGTTGGCACCACGAGGTACACGATTTCAGTCCACTTGTTCATCTTCCGCAATGTGACCAGCGAGTCCAACACCGGCTTCAACTCACCAACAACTACCTCTTTGTAGTAGGACTCAGAGAACGCTTTCAGATCGATCTTGACCGCATCCATCTTTCCGTACGCCGTCTTCAGCGACTCCTCTTGCATGTAGCCATTCGACACGACCACGCTGCGGATGCCCGCTTCGTGACCGGCATCGGCTGCATCCATCAGGTACTCGCTGAAAACCACTGGTTCGCTGTAGGTGTAGGCAATCGTCGGACAGTCGTGCTGTTTGGCTAACTCGGCCACCAATTTCGGGGGCGCGTAGTCGGCGGGGACCTGCTCGGGACGCACCTGGGAGATGTCCCAGTTCTGGCAAAACTTGCAGTTCACGTTGCAGCCGGCCGTGGCCAGCGAGAAAGCAAGCGTCCCCGGCAGGTAGTGAAACAGTGGCTTCTTCTCGATGGGATCGATGTGGACAGCGCACACGCGCGAGTGCACCAGCGTGTAGTAGGTTCCTCCGTGATTCTCCCGTACGCCACAATAACCGCGTTCCCGATCTCCCACTGTGCATTCGCGCGGACACAGCTTGCATTTGATCTTCTTGTTTGGAAGTTTCTGGTAGAACTTCGCTTCTACGGTGAATCGTGAATCGTCTTGCTTCTGAGGACTAGCCCACGAGGAGATCGGGGCCAGGAGTTGTGCGAATTCGCAGGCGCTTAGACCTGCCCCTGACGCCAGGGCACACTGCAAGAACAAACGGCGATCAAGCGCGCCCGACCGTGGACCTCGCTCACCGTGAGCGGCGGGACTCTGGCCTTCTCGTGCATCGAGCTCACGCGCCATGTTGGACTCTCGTTCCCGCGCACGCCTACACGTCGACGACCGCGATTCTCCGGGGATCGTTCGAGCCTAGTCGATGCTGCGTATCGGCAGCGGTCGCGATGTAGTGGGGTGCTCGGCTATCGTCTTCGAGCGTTTTCAGTCCCTTCTCGGCTCGCTTGCGCTCGATGATTTGCCAGCCGGTGTAGTCGAGCGCGACGGGATCTTGCGAAACGATCAGCGCATTATTCTTCCAAGTGAATTCTGGCTTGTACCCCGGTCCGCCTTCGTACGATGCCGTCGTCGCATCGCAGATAGTCAATCGCATCTTGCTTCTGATTTGCGGCAGCATGTTCAAGTCTGCGATATACGGATTGCAGCCGTTGGGGTGGTATTTGTTCGGGTTATGAATGACGCCATACATGTTTTTCAGGGCAATGGTTATACCGGCGCCATCATGGTCTTTCAGCACAGGGACATTGATCAGGACGTCGCACCGTTGCGTCAAAATCTTCGACAACCGGCTGCCAACACTGCCATACGTGACCAGTTCTTGTTCGTAATCAACTCGATCGGTACCAAAGCATTCCACATGGTTTCCGCCCGTCGATACATGGAATCCAACGTGTTCCAGTTCGCCGCTGTCGCGGTCCCAGACCACAATATCGTTTGCCTTGATTCCGGCCTCCTGCAAGCGCTCGCAAACGGCTTCGACGAGCTGAAGGTTGCTGGAGAGTCCACGTCCTCCGAGCGCATTCACTTTCAGTCCTACTCTCTCCCCCGGGCGGACCAGCCTCTTCCACGCCTCGATCGGATTATCACGGCCAAAGAGACCCTGCATGGCGCGATCCAGGAGGCTCAGAATCCGGCGCGAGTCCACCGTGGCGCCGGTGCCGCGCAGCATGGCATCGTGCGCGATCACAACCCTGGATTTCGCGAACACCGCTTCTTGTTCTCCGGCTGAGAGCAGTCCAACCCTGCCAGTTGCACGCGCAACCGCAGCGCCAGCAAGACAGTTCTTCAGAAAATCTCGCCGACTCGTGCTTTGTATTGCGTTCATACGGGTTCTCTGCCGAATCGGCGACCGGATCCGAAAATCCTCAATCGACCTATACCGCGATGCGTCGGACTTTCAGTGACAAACAGCACTTCTTCGATCATCGCCGGGCAAGCCGCAACTCGATACCGCGCCCTAGTTGCAAGAGTGCCTGCTGTGTTTCCGCCGATTCCTCATAGGCAACGATTCGCACCAGGTAAGCTCCCTTGCGGAAGATCAGGCTCTGGCTGGATAAGCGTGCATCGTCGCCGAGTTGGATCGGTTGCACATCGACCGCGGGCTCCGCTTTGAAAATTTTCTCGGCACTCTCTGCGCTCGCCATGGTGTAGATGTCTAAAACCGCGTCGACTTTGTCCTGGAACCTGCAATCGCTCGTAGATACTCTCCGCACCCCGGCCTTCAAATATCGTTCCGCATCGCCGTCGATGTACTTCCACAGATCTGCGGCCTCGAATGTCCGTATGCTTGCAGTCGTTGCCCAGCCAGCAACCTCATTGGACACCGGGAAAAATGATTGCTCCGACGGTTCATGTTTACAGCTGGTGTACAGGAGCAGCGCGATGCCGAGCATGACCAGCAACACTCCATGAGGGCGAATTCTTCCAAAGCAGGTCTGCTCGGGATTAAAACTGGAGCTTTTTTTGTCGCCGTGACCTACCAGATTGCACCTGCAGGACCAGCACAACCTCGTCGGTTTTAGAAGCATCGCGCGCTCCTTGATCTCCACTCAGCGAATCGGCGCAGCGTGCACTGAGCCCCTAGCGCTTCTTAGCGTCAGACGCTCTCTTTTCCATCTTCTGTCAAGCTGCTTACGCTTTCTGTGAGCGAGATCACTCATTTTCTCCCGCACAGGCCGAGCTCAATTGTGCGCCAGTCGCATGAAAGGAACCCTCGACGAGGTGGCGCTTGTAGAGGGGATGACCGAGTTCATATCCAGAACGTTCAGCTTGGCCACGATCTGGGCGACAGCGTGGAAGTCGTCTTGGGGGCTCACGGCAACGGATGCCGTCATCGACAACTCGTCGGACTCGGTAACGTATGGCAAGAGAAGCCGCCGTATTCGGAGCGCTACCATCTGTTCCGCCTGGTCGCACATCTGGCGAAGTACTGGACGGCGGAATTCGCTCTGCAGACAGCCAAATGGGCAATGGAAGTTTACGGCGGAGTAGGAACCCTGCAGGAGTATCGTGTGGAGCGCTGGCTGCGGGAGGCTATGATCCTTGCGATCTGGGAAGGGACATCGCATCGCCAAATGTTGGACGGGCTGGAGGTCATGCAACGCAGAGGGGCGCACCGATTGCTGTTCCAGCATCTTGCAAGCAAAGCACCGAAAGCCCCGTTGAGCGAGATGGAGGCACGGCTGGAACGACAGCTCACTCTGCCGGAGGCTGAGAAGGAAGGGACTCTTGAGAGGCTTTTCAGCGATCTGGCGTCGCTTACTGCCGATATCCTATTGAGCGACCGGGACAGAGTTTGATTTACTTTCAGAGTCACGACATCCGGTCGGCTCTTCGTTGAGCGTATGGGTAATAGTCCCCTCACGGTAGAGCAGCCGAGTTTATGCGCAGGAGGGCAACGCTGGCCTGCTGTCAGCGTTGTCTGGCCTGTGTCCCACCGAGGCCGCGGTCCGGACGCAAGCGGCCTAAGGAGCGCCTGGATTCGCGGGAAGCTGCGAGTCGCCCAGAGCGGCGCGCCTTCGTGACACCCTTGGCAGTTGTTGAGCGGGAATGCGACCTTTCCATGGCAGGCACCGCAGTATTGGCCTTCGATATTAGAAAACATCGAGAAGTGGATCGTGCCTTTCGGGGCACTGGGGAAGATTTCGGGGTGGCAGAGTTCACAGCCGTTCCAAATGGAATGCTTCTCGTGAGAGAAGCGAATGGGGTGAACCCACGGGTAACCCGCCTTTAGGGCAAAATCCTTCCGGCTCTGCATCGGCGCCTTTTTGACGGATAGACCTTCAACAAAATCAACGGGTTTGATGACTCCGGACTTCTCCGCTAGCTCCCAATCCACACCGTAAATGCTGCTTTTCGGGAATTTCGCCGTAAACTTCCTGTACTCATATCTCCTTACGCCTTTCTTGCCCAAGGAATGGCAGCGGTCGCACTGCAGATCATTCGCGGCGTCGGAGCACGCAGAGAAGATGGGTTTTCCCTCGAACAGCTTCTTCCCATCATGGCAGGCGCCGCAATGGAAACCTTCGCGATTCGTGCTCGCATTGATGCCGGTGGCGTTCGCCTGCATGGCAAAGCCGACATCTACATGACAGAGTCGGCAGGTGAACTTGGAGCGGTGAAGCCAATGATCAAATACAACGGCACCGGGCCCAGCCGTGGCGTGATTGTCAAGAATCACCTTGCCATACTCTGGCGGTTCCGGTGGAGGGTTGGGCAAATAGATTTGGGCTAACGCGATATTTCCCAGCAGCAAAACTCCGAAGGCCAACACGCACAGGAGAAGCCCGCGCTCATTATTTCTTGTTCCCTTTTGCATCAAGAACATAGACATAAAGGCCTCGGCACTTTCGCAATCGTTCCAAGTAGACCTTTTTCCGTGATTCGTCGAGCTTTTCAATCTGCTGCGGCAGAGCGTCGCACCTCCGAATAAGATCCGTGAGTTCCTCCTGCGAGAAGGTCATGGCGTCCTGGGTCTTTGAGCAAACGTCATCGAACTCCTTCCGCCAAGTCTCCTTCGCCGGTTCCGCTTGGGCAGCGGACGACTGGGGCCCGTCCATAGCACGCGCCCCACACAAGCCGACGAGCCCAATGAATAGCAATACCGTGACGATGGCCGCTTTGAATTTCGCTTTGAACATGGATGCCTTGGCTCAGGATACCGGTTTGGAATGGCAGCGCTGGCAATCCGTCAAAGGAAATGCCACCGTGGTATGGCACGCGCCGCAGGACTTTCCTTGGGATATGTCCACCATCGAGTACTTCACTGTGCCTCTCTTCACGCCCATGAATATATCTGGGTGGCAGAGCTCGCATCCGTTCCAGACAGTGTGTTTCTGATGGGAGAAGATGATGTCAGGCATTCCTTCAACCTTGGGGTTGAGCGCGAAGTCTTTCTGCACGACGAAGGCATTTCCTTTTGAACTGGAGACGCCCTCGAGAAAACTTGCCGGCTTGATGAGTCCCAACTCCTCCGATTTTTCCCAATCCAGCCCGTTCCCGAAGCGCTCTTTGGGAAGCGGTTCACTGAATTTGAAGAAGTCAAAATCCGATGCCACCTTCTGTCCGTAGGAATGGCATCGCGCGCATCTTTTCTCCTCTCCCAAGTTCACTTTCCTAGAGCAGGCTTGGAAGACCGTTTTTTCGTCAACCACCCTCTTCCCGTTGTGACAGGTGCCGCAGTAATAGCCTCGCGCGTTGTCCGCGGCGGTGATGCCCGTAGCTCCCGCCTTCATCGCAAAACCGACGTCGACATGACAGACTCTGCAGGTGAACATGGAACGGTGGATCCAATGCTCGAAGACGACAGGCGCAAGGTTCGCCTTGTCGGAGTAGTTGTCGATGATGACGCGGCCGTACTCGTAGGGAAGGGGTCTTTTCTTCTTGACACCTGTTTGGGATAGGGCTGAACCGCAGAAAACCAGAATTAACGCCAGTGCAATAAATATTTTGTGGTTCATCGAGAACCTCCTCTCGATTGAACTGCGCGGATCACATTCTGTCCGTGCCGACGCGCTCCACTGCTCCTCCTCGAGTGCGCCGCTGCCAGGAAAAGGGGGCCTGGTGACGCACCTACACTGACCGATACTCATCTTCGACTCAATCCCGCTGGAGGTCAGTGAGCCTAATCACTGTTCGCGCTGTTAGCTGGGGCGAGCCGGGTTGGGAAATAAACGAGTAGCATTATGCGTCGCTCAGGAATGCGATATTAATCACATAAGCAGCGAGGAGCCGTGTGAACCACGGCTAAGGGGAGCTTCGGCTGATAGGCGGCGCACCGTGCAGGAAATCAAATATTGCCTGCTGCTCTAGCGAACTGGACCGATGTGGCAGGTGAAAGCAGATGCCGGAGGGAAGCCGAACGTCGCTCCGGAGTGGCGCGCAACGCTATTGGAACAACCTCTTTTCTTGGTTCATCCGGACATTCAAACATAGACCCTGCCCCTCGAATAGGTGTGTTGGTCAAACGCTTACGGATGGACCGATAGTGATGGGGGTCACAGAAAACGCCTTGGTTGCGGAGGAGAATGGACCCAAAGAAGAAGGTGCACCATGTTACTCATCCTTGGTCTCCTGCTCTTCCTCGTCATCACTTCTCTGATTCTGCTCTTACCAGCCCTTTGGGAACGCGAGATCTATCACCAATTTTCTGGCAGCCGGGCAGTGACATGCCCCGAGAATCACCACCAGGTGGCCGTTCGGATTGATGCGGTGCACGCCGCAGTGACAGGAATCCACGGGCGTCCCGACCTGCGGTTGGCAGACTGCTCTCGTTGGCCCGAGCGTGCCAAGTGTGATCAGGCTTGCCTTCCCCAGGCGCTTCGAGCAGAACCTTACACACTCGGCGAAGTGAACCTAGGAACGAAGAGAATCTACCACCTGCCTGTTCTACTTGCCGCGTTTGCGGCATGGTATTTGGGAGCGGTCTGGCACTCACACTACTTGTTCCGTGCCCGCTGGATGGAGGCCGTAGGTCTCACTCCCGGACAAGTGAAACAACTCGTGTTGTGGTATTCGCCGCACCTGCTCAGCGTGGCAGTTTGTCTTTTGTTTGCTTATGGGGTGGCTTGGCTGCTTGCGGTACGCAATCGAAAGGGTGTGAGTCAGGGGATTTTGATGTCACTACTGCTGTGGGGTGCTGTGATTCTGTCGACCTGGTCTGGGATCGGAGCACTGTCGCATGATTTGTTGATGATTGAGGCAGGCTACACGGCTCTGGCTGCACTCCTCGTCGGAGCAATCATTGGTGGCCTTACTGGCAAGCTCGTGCTGCCCCTCCCGATGACGCATGGCACTAGCAGCTAATTGCGACACAGCTCTTTCGAGATGGCAGAAGTCGAGTCGGAGATTGCAAAGGGTCGAGCCTTCAGGCGGAGAATTAAGACATAGGAATATCAAGAAGTCTGTTGAACAGAGAGGCGCACCGTGCTCTTCCGAGAAGAAGACGAAGATCTTGAAGTCCTGCCGTTTGCGGATCGAGCCGACGCCGGGCTTATGCTTGCGGGAAAATTAGCGGCATATTCCGGTCGCCATGATGTGATTGTCTTGGGACTTCCGCGGGGTGGCGTGCCTGTGGCAGCTGCTGTCGCGAGCGCGCTCAAGCTCCCCCTCAACGTCTTTGTGGTGACCAAGATTGGTACGCCGTGGGAACAAGAAGTGGCAATGGGCGCGATGGCCGAAGATAGCGTGCGAGTTCTCGATCTTTCGCTCATAAAACCCCTGGGGATATCGGAGCAGGAAATCCAAGAGGTAGCAGCGGCCGCTCGGAATGAACTCGAATCCCCCATAAGCGCATATCGCGGCGGCCGCCCGCCGCTGGAACTGAACGGAAAGACCGTCATTCTCGTCGACGACGGCATTGCCACGGGCTGCAGTGTTCTGGCCGCGATTGCGGCTACCCGCCGCAAGGGCGCCGCGCGAGTTGTGGTTGTGGTTGCGGTTCCGGTGGCTCCAGCTACCGGCTGCAGCGCGCGATCCAGATGGAAGCCGACGAATTCGTGAGCGTCGAACAACCGGAAATGTTCCTGGCGGTTTCGCAGTGGTATAGCGATTTCGCGCAAGTCGGCGACGACGAAGTGCAAGCATTGCTGCAAAAGGCCGGGACCTCCATGGCGCATGCCGCTTAAGTGTGTCGAGGCGTTGCATTAGAGAGGAGACAGAGATGAAGAGACATTTCTCGAACCGCGGTGAGGCGATATCCGAGGTGACTGCAGCCCGCGTTCTGGCAAGCCGAAAAGCTCCCGTCAAGGCGGCATTCATCCTAGGGGAGCGTCGGGCCAACCTTCCGTCTTGGTTCTTGCACGGAGTGGAGTTTGGGAATCACCCTAGGAAGAAGCAAACGGGACGAAATGAGGATGACAGGATCATGTTGTGAGCTCTTCGAAGGGAGGCGCGTTATGCCATCAACCATGAAGAAGCTGCCCAATCTTAAAAAGCCTGCAAGAATGAAACCAAATCGAGTGTGGCGCACCGCCCGAACGGAAACCAGGATCAGTGGCGCAAGTGCTATCCGCCGGATGGGCGATGAATGGGCCCGGCATTGGAACGCAGGGGATCTCGATGGAGTGGCTGCTGTCTACGCTGAAGATGCAGTTTACCTTCCTCCCCATCATGAGGCAGTTCACGGACGCGAGGCGATTCGAGAGTACCTGAAGGTGCCGCTCAGCCAGGGCGTGTCTGACCTGGCCTTCGATGTTACGTACATCAAACAACAAAGAGCGATCGCCTGGGATGTCGGTACGTACCGTATGACTATTCCGCAGAATGAAGAGGCCAAACGGGAGGACCACGGGAAGTATCTCACCGTGTGGAGGCGCACAGGGGAGAGGTGGCTGATTGCAGCCGACGCCTGGTCGAGTGATCTGCCGGCTTCCGTTTGATGCGGTGGCTTGGCGGGTCAATGCTGCTTCTCCACCCGCCCTCCTTGAGATGGGAGAACATGATCTTGCGGGTCTGAGGGGAGGAATTATGGAGTTGACATTGAACACGGAAGAACAGGAGCTCCTGCTAAGCATCCTTGATCAACGTCATCGAGAATTGATGAATGAGATTGCGCATACCGATCATCGCGAATTCAAGCAGGAATTGCGCAAGGACGAGAGGCTGCTGGATTCGCTGGTGAGCCGTTTGCGTGGAGCAGCAGTTCAAGACGTTCATGTCTGACAGCCCGTCTGGTCTTGCTCGGGCAACTGGTGGCTGAAATGCGGAGCTTTGAGCCGCGAAATCCTAATCTGTGCCGGATCTATGAGCGGGCTGGCGGGAGAAGCTCCGGCGGCCTACAAAGGGTGGCCCGGGTAGTGGACGCGGTCCACGAGTTGAGGATTGGTCGAAAAATCGCGAGACTAGAGCTCCTCGCCGTGATCAAAGGATAGCGCTGCTACTGAGGTGATCGCTTTGCTTGATCCAAAGCTGAGAGACAGGGTCGCACTTGTAACAGGAACGAATAATCCTCATGGAATTGGCGCGGCCGTAGCGCAAGCTCTCGCTGTGCAAGGCGCAAAAGTATTTCTCCACTATTTTCGATGGACTCACCAGAGTCGAGCGGACTCGAACTGGAAAAAATCCAGCTCTCCAGGTGAGTCATTCTACTATTCCCAGCAGACCAAATCGATCGACGAGGTGCTGGGACGTGTTCGCGAATCTGGTGCCCAAGTTGCTGCGTTGGAGGCGGACCTCGCCGATCCAGCTGTCATAACCACGCTCTTCGACCAGGCAGAGGCAACTCTTGGGCCCGTCGAGGTGCTCGTGAACAACGCGGCATACTGGGAGGCGGATTCTTTCCTCCCTTCTGACGCTGACCTGCCAAATAAGCTCGTGGAGCTGTGGACCGATCGTCCGCAGAGCCTGAGCACACGGGCTTTTGATCGTATGTTTGCCGTCAATACTCGTGCGCCGGCGCTGATGATCTCGGAATTTGCCCGCAGGCACATAAAACGAGGAGCGCAATTCGGCAGAATCATCAACGTGAGCACAGCTGGCGCTGAGCGCTTTCCATCGGAAGTGACATACGGCGCGAGCAAGTTCGCTTTGGAAAGTTACACGCGAAGTGCAGCCACAGAACTCGGGAAGTTTGGAGTGACCGTAAACGCGGTTTCGCTGGGGCCAGTGCAGACGGGATGGATTACGGCAGAGCTGGAGCGGGCGATACTTCCCACCATCCCGCTCGCCAGAATCGGCACCCCGGGGGAGGTAGCCGATGTTGTCGTTTTTCTGGCATCCCACCAGGCCCGCTGGCTGACCGGACAGCGGATCTATGTTGGCGGAGGGCACGGGATGTAAGAAGGAGCAACGCAATTAAAATGAGTGTTTCGTTTATCCATTCTTCGCCGATAGCGGTGTCCCTCAAGCTGCAGGAATGACCCTTCCGCGGAATTGATGTAGGCATCACCGGATCGGCGAGAATGAAGCCGCGCCGCACGATATTGACATCTACTTTCCTCCCAGAAACGCCGATCCACAGCTCTACCACATCGGGGGCCAAGTCTTCTGCACCGCGTGGCAGTCGTTGCACGTAGTTGATCTTGAGCTTGCCTGATGGGCGACAATCATACCTCCCGAGCAACGACAATTAGAATTCCCGATCAGCGACAATAGCCAGGCTCTGATTTTTGGTTCTTGGCGACACTCACAATTTGGTGACAGACAAGCAGGTGAGGAGGTTGTTTGCCTTGGGGAAAGTGGAAACGAATCTGGAAACTGCGGCGGCGAAAGCGGGTATGGATGCGAAGACGGCGCGGAAGTACCGTCGGCTGGGGCGAGTGCCGAGCGAACTGACGCCGGAGAAGCGGTGGCGGACACGAGAGGACCCGTTCCAGGAGGTGTGGGAAGAGGTGCGCAGCCTGCTGGAGGTGAACCCTGGGCTGGAAGGGAAGACGATTTTTGAATATCTGCAGCGGCGTTATAGCGGGCGATTTGCCGAGGGGCAACTGCGGACGCTGCAGCGACGAGTGAAAGTATGGCGGGCGACGGAAGGACCGGTGAAGGAAGTGTTCTTCGCGCAGCGCCATCAGCCCGGGAGGCTGAGTGCCAGTGACTTCACGCACATGAGTGAGCTGGGGATCACGATCCAGGGACAGAGTTTTCCGCACCTGCTCTATCACCTGGTGCTGACGTACTCGAACTGGGAGTCGGCCACGGTGTGTTTTTCGGAGAGCTTTGAAAGTTTGTGTGAGGGGTTTCAAAACGCAGTTTGGGAACTCGGGAAAGTGCCGCAGCGGCACCGAACCGATCGACTGTCGACAGCGGTCAACAACATGAGCACGCCGGCGGAGTTCACCGAACGGTACGCTGGGCTGCTGCGTTATTACGGAGTGGAGGGAGAGAAGATCCAGGCGGGGCAAGGGCATGAGAACGGAGATGTGGAACAACGACATCATCGTTTGAAACGGGCTCTGGCGCAGGAGTTGATGCTGCGCGGGAGCAAGGATTTTGTCAGTGTCGCGGACTACCAGGAGTTCGTGGCGGGATTGTTGGCGCGCTTGAACGCCGGACGAAAAGCGCGCTTGGCAGAAGAAATCGCCGTGATGAAGGAGTTGCCGGAACGACGCTTGGAGTCGTGCAAGCGGGAGCGAGTGAAGGTGGACTCGGGGAGTCTGATCTATACGGACCGAAATGTGTACTCGGTGCCCAGCCGGCTGATTGGCGAGCAGGTCGAGGTGCGGTTGTACATGGAGCGGGTGGAGATCTGGTACGGGCAGAAGAAGGTGGAAGAGATGCCGCGGTTGCGTGGGCGGAGGCGACACCGGGTGGACTATCGCCACATCATCGACTGGTTGGTGAGAAAGCCGGGGGCGTTGGAGAACTATCGCTACCGGGACGAGTTGTTTCCGACGAGCCGATTTCGCATGGCGTTTGATGAACTGAAGGACAAGTTGGGCCCGCGGGGGAGCAAGGAGTATCTGGCGATCCTGGAGCTGGCGGCGAAGGAGAGCGAGGCGAAAGTAGATGAAGCGCTGCGCGGTTTGTTGGAAAAAGGCGAAGGATGGGTGCGGGCGGAGGCGGTGCGCGAGCGGCTGAGAGTGGAGCGGAAGGGGAGCATTCGCGAGGTCGAAGTGGCCAGCGTGGATCTGCGAATGTTTGACGAACTCTGTGGAAGTGGGGAGGGGCTGCAATGAATGGGGAGACGGGCCAGGTGAGAACCGCGCTCGTGGAAAATCTGAAAGAGCTGCATCTGCCGGCGATACGGGGGTGCTTTGAGGAAACGGCGCGGCGCGCGGAAAAAGAAACGTTGAGTTATGAGCGGTACCTGCTGGAACTGGCGCAGCGAGAGTGTGAGGAGCGGCGGCGAAAACGGATCGGAAAGCTACTCAAGGAATCCGCACTGCCGCTGGAGAAGTCCCTGGCGAACTTCGACGGCAAGCGGTTGCCGGTGAAGGTGAGTCGACAGATGAAGGTGCTGTTGGAGGGAGGATTCCTGGACCGTAAAGAGAATTTACTGATCTTCGGGAATCCTGGCGCGGGGAAAAGCCATCTGTTGTGTGCCCTGGCGCAAGAGCTGATCGCTATGCGCGGGAAAAGGATCAAGTACGCCACTTGTGCGCTGCTGGTGCAAGATCTGTTGGCTGCGAAGCGGGATCTGCGGTTAAGCAAGGAAATCAAGAAGCTGGCGAAGTACGACGGTCTCATCATCGACGAAATGGGATACGTGCAGCAAAGTCGAGAGGAAATGGAGGTCGTGTTCACCCTGTTGGCGGAGCGTTATGAACGCGGCAGCGTGCTGCTGACGAGCAACCTGCCATTCTCGAAATGGGAAGGCATTTTCAAAGATGCGATGACCACCGCGGCCGCGATCGATCGCCTCGTCCATCACTGCGTAATTTTGGAACTCAACATCCCGAGTTACCGCATGGAGCAAGCCAAGAAGAATCGGGATGCGGGCTTGGAGTCCGCGGAAGCAAAGTGACCCTCGATGATTTCTTTAACAACACAAACGCGGCGGCCGAAGGGCTGTGGAAAAAGCCGGGCCGTGGAAAGCGAGGAAAACCAAAAGCAGGTTTTCCTCCCTTCCCACCGCCCTTGGAAATCGCGCACAACCCGCGCGATTCCCACTTTTCCCACAGCCCCGACTGCTGCTGGTATCTCAAACAACATCGGGAAATCTAATTGTCGTTGACCGGAAAGAATGCTTGACGCCGGACACTTGCCCATGCTCACCCCCGCAAAGGGGCTCTGCGCGCACGCAGCCAGGTGCGAAATGAGCTCCTGTTTCAATCCGCTCGGCCCGCCTGCGTCACTTTTCAACTAGGCAGTATTCGCCGAGTTTCTTGTCTTTGTCGGGCAGGGCAGTGTCTGACGTAGCCCCGGACTGTGGATAGACCTCAACATCCCGGCACTCGTACATTCCAAAATTCTTCGGAAGCTCCACCATAATGTAGTTGCCGTTTTTTAGATTCGTGCAGCCCGACGCTCCCTCGTTGCACTGCAGTTGGTAAGCCTTGCTGGCTTTCAGAACGTCGATGATCACGACACCGCTATTCAGTTCGCTCCCCCTTACTGTGATGTTGGATTTTTCCTGGGCACAAACTTGCCTTGTGCACAACACGCAGAAGAGGGTAAGCAGAGAGAAGAGAACCATTGCTTTCTTCATAATGCACCCCCTCTGGCGAAGCCGAACTGGCTCCGCCGGCTTTCCATTCCTCTTGTCTAGATGTTTGCGCATTTCCAGATTTGTGTCTGTGACATGAGGCACAGAGTGCACCAAACACGATGGATGCGGTTAAAGTCCGAGGGAGCAGCGTGAAATCGGCCGACGAGTTCACGAAAGTCTTCATATCGCCTCGTTTGCGTCTGCCTGAAACCATGCGTGCCTTGCGCGAGCGTGACCGCTTGGTCAATCGTTGCTTGTTTCTGGCCACCCTGAGTACCGCGCACCGTGCGCACAGTGATCAGGGTCACTGCATTTTTGGCTCAAAAGTAGTTGGGTAGATGACAGAAGGTCATGTCGGCGCCGTGGGAGGTTCGCCATGAAATCACTGGTACCTTGGCAGCCATTTCAGGAATTAAACGCACTCCAGAGGCGTATGAATCGAATGTTCGGCAACTTCTTCGGCAGGACAACATCATTGGTGCCGTTTGAAGAGAATCTGAGCGACTGGGAATTTGGTCCGCCGGTGGACATCTATGAGGATGACCAAAGACTGACCTTCAGAGTGGAAGTACCAGGAATTGATGAGAAAGATATCAAGGTCGAAGTCGAGAACAACGTGTTGACCATACATGGGGAACGAAAAATCGGAGAAGGAGATCAAGGAGGAGAACTTCCGCCGGATTGGGAACGTCATTACGGCGCATTCTCGCGCTCCTTCACGCTTCCCAGCACGGTGGACCCGGAAAAGATCGGGGCGGATTACACGCGCGGTGTGCTGGCAATTCAGATGCCCAAGCGCGCTGGTGCCAGGCCAAAACAAATCAAGGTAAATGTGCCTAAGACCCTGAAGGCCGCGTAATCAGCGGACGGAGAAGGGGTGCACCATGTTTCAAACTATAGACGAACAAATCGAGACGACAGAAGGCGGACGTCGTAGCACTACAGCCCGCTTGGTCCGTTTTGCGGGCGTAGCTGTCATCCTAGTGGTCTTGTTTGCAGGACTGTACTACGCAATCGTGTCCTTCGAATGACTTCCGTCTGAGGAGTCGCGAAGCGAAGGGGGGTACAAGACTTCTTGTGGGGGGCTTTATGCGAACCACCAAAGATAGACTCCAGATTTTGAGGAATGAATTGCAGTTCTTAGACGGGGGTGGTTACCGCTCTCCAATCAATGGAGGTCACCTCGAATCTTCGAAGACTCACCAACGTGTCCCAAGGATCCGTGGTCTGTTTGCCCTCACGGAGACTGCGTGTTGTTGGAGTATGTCCCGAAGCAGAGCCGTCACGAGACGATTCCGTGTCGCCACATTCCATTAAATGAACGTGGCGAGACCTTAGCCACTCTGTACAACACCGGTACCAATGAGGAGATTCAACTGACACTTCGAGAATGGCTGCTGAGGACCATCACAGGACTCGAACAAACAACCGAAGCTGAAATGCCGTGGACGACCGAAAAAGCCAGCTAAGGAATTCTATCGGCCGGAGGCACAAGTGTCCCAAATGCGAAAGGACGTTTTTACTGGTCGCTGGGTGATCATGGCCGAGACCACGGCGGTCCGGCCTACGGATTTTCACTTTACAAAGTTTGCAAGGGAGACGACATTTTGTCCATTCTGCGAAACCAACGAAGCCTCTACGCCACCTGAGGTGTTTGCTATCCGCAAGCCAGGTTCATCCGCGAACGGACCCGGATGGTCGGTTCGTGCTGTGCCCAACGTCGCTCCGCGATTACGGATCGAGGGCAACTTGGGGCGGAGAGCCGAAGGTTTCCACGATGTAATGAATGGAGTGGGAGCACACGAAATAATCGTAGAGACACCCCGCCATGACCGCAGCCTTCACGAGCTGGAGATTCCCGAGATCTCCGATGTTATCCGAGCCTGCGTAGCGCGCTTGGTCGACCTGGAAGGCGACAAGCGAATGCGGTACGTGCTGATTTTCAAGAACCATGGCGAGCAGGCGGGCGCTCATACTATCAGCCATTCCATTTCGCAGTTGATGGGTCTTGCGGTAACGCCGCGTAGCGTTAAGACAAAACTTATGGTGGCGCGCGAGTATTTCGCCTCGAAGGAGCGGTGCCTTTATTGTGACGTACTCCAGCAGGAGTTGAAGGAGCGAAAGCGAGTAATCGCCGAGAACGACGATTTTCTTGCATTTGCGCCTTTTGCCTCGCGCTTTCCGTTCGAGATGGCGATATTTCCAAAGTCTCACAACAGTGCGTTCAGCCGCATCAGCCCAGGGCAAATTGAGGATCTTGCCAGAATCCTGCGGGATACCTTACAACGGCTGGACCGTACTTTGGGAGGACCACCCTACAACTTGTATCTCCAGGACAGACCATTCCTGCGTCCGAGAGCAGGATATTGGAATTCGATCGAGGATGATTTCCACTGGCATCTGGAGATCCTGCCCCAGGTTGTGCGGATTAGCGGGTTTGAGTGGGCGTCTGGCTTTTTCTACAACCCAGTTCCACCGGAAGTTGCTGCTCGATGTCTGATGCCCGTCGCACAGGGCTGACAGACAAAGCGCGGCCGACTCCCACAGACCTGCTCTACCGTTGCGAGAGCGGGAACTTGCTTCTTGATCGGGCGCACTCTGGTCGCACGCCGGGCGTCGCCGCACTCCAGCCCGCGCGGTTTGCGCTGGGGTCGAGTGCCTATGCTTCAGACGACCCCCGGCCTGCCTTCTTTTTAATGCAATGCGTCCTTATATTGCAGTGACTGGGAGCACTGTTCGTGTCACCTGTCTTTGGCGGAGCGCATATAAATGGAAAGGCATCGCGCGTGAGAACGCAGCGCTCCTCTTCGAATCAACCTTCCAGGCGCTCGTGTAACTAGTCACCAGCCGATACTATTCGGTCCACACTGGTAAGACCTTAGGGGCTGGGGGCCGTTCCCTTAGTGACATCGCCCGCGCCCGCTGCGTGTTTGAGAGGAAGGGCGAGGAATTGACGTTCTGAATCCAGGGCCGCTTTCAGCAAGTGCCCTTCGCCGCGGAGACCCATGGCGAAGATCTGCGAAATCAGTATCAGTAAAACGGCGCAAGCAATCAGCGAAGCAAAGATCACAGCGAAACCATGATGCTCTGCGGGATTCAATATAAATTCGACGAGGCCCGCGACGAAGATCACACCCCCAACGAAGATGCCGCCAAGCTTGACGGATTGGCCAAAAGTGACCACCCCATCTGCTACTCGATAGCCATCATGATAACGCCTGATCGCAGCTGTGGAGTCATTGGATTGTGTGTCGATTGCGGTGATGACGGCAGCGCCCATGAGCACCTCCTTGACCTTCCTGATCGCGCCTGCCCTATACGATGGCTCTCTATGAGCAGCAAAGCACCGGAGGAAGGCTCTCAACGTGGACACGCTATGAACAGGCGAGCCTTACAGGACCGGTCGCTTGTTAAGAAGCGCTATCGTCATTCTCGTATTGGCCAACTCGTGGTGCAGTGCGCAGTATCACAGAGATCCGCCAGGTCCAGCTTTTGTTTTGAAGGCCTCGCACACACAGACGTTCCCGATTGAACCGTACTCGAGCGGAGCCTAGAATTGTGTTGTGGTGCGGGAGGGCCAGATTAGTGCACCACTACGAGTTCTTTTGTCGCGCCTGCAATAGACTGTTCTCGAAGATCCGGACTCCCATCGAACCCAACGGAGGAAAAGTCGCCTTTCCACGCTGTGGCAGCGAAGAAGTTGAGCGGAGATGGTTCAACCGGTCGCCGCCGAGCCCAGCGCGTGAACAAATCGATAGGCCCGACCGACCATGCCTTTCGAGAACATGAATTCCGCATGCCACCCGCGGCCCAGCGGCATGCAGTGTAAAGGCGCCTTATGCCTGCAAAGAAATTACGAGAATTTCTCAATAGTCAAAATGTCGCTCACATGACCATTTTTCACACGGTTGCCTATACTGCGAAGGAAATCGCAGCGCTTACGCACATCTCGAACAAAGAGCTCGCGAAGACAGTGATCGTAAAGATCGACGGCACAATGGCCATGGCTGTTCTCCCCGCTTCTTACGACGTAGATCTTTCCGCGTTGCGCGATGGGACCGGCGCAAGAAGTGTGACTCTCGCCAAAGAATCGGAATTCAAAGACCAGTTTTCGGAATGTGACATCGGTGCCATGCCGCCATTTGGGAATCTGTATGGCATGGCTGTGTATGTCGACGAGAGCCTTACCAAGGACAAGGACATCGCATTCAATGCCAGCACCCACGACGAACTGCTGCAAGTTTCGTACGCGGATTTCGCCCGGCTGGTCAAGCCCACGGTCTTAAGGTTTTCTGAACTGCCGGACCTGGAGTCAATGGGAGCGTGGCATCTTTGATGTTTCAAAAGCTTCTGGCTGTGTCGAGGCATTGGCGGCCAGCGCGAGTTTTGTGATCTCCAACGCTGCAGACTGCGCCAGGAGCGCTGTTTAATTGCGCGTCACTGGAGGTCGCCAATGATTCCAATTCCTCTTCCTCTAATTGCTGCCATCATCATTGTTCTCTATGTTCTCAGCGCGATCAAGATCCTGCGCGAATACGAGCGTGGCGTAATTTTCCGCCTGGGACGATTATTACCCAACGCCAAGGGACCGGGAATCATCCTGGTGTTCTACCCGGTCGATCGCATGGTGAGGATCTCCTTGCGTCAAGAGGCGCTCGAGGTAAAGCCTCAGGACATCATCACCCGCGACAATGTCACTTTGAAAGTAAACGCGGTGATCTTCCTGCGAGTGATCAGCCCACGTCACGCTGTAGTCGAGGTTTCCGATTACCTGAATCAGACTTCCCAATTTGCCCAGACGACATTGCGCTCCGTCCTTGGCGAAGCGGAATTAGACGAGTTGCTCGCGCATCGAGACAAGATCAATCTGCGGCTGCAGAGCATTCTCGATGCCCACACTGCCCCCTGGGGTGTGAAAGTGGTGAACGTGGAAGTCAAGCAAGTCGACTTGCCGGAATCGATGCTTCGCGCCATGGCCAAGCAGGCTGAGGCCGAGCGCGAAAAGCGTTCCAAGATCATTCACGCGGAAGGCGAATACTCGGCGGCACAGAGACTGGTGGACGCAGCCCGCCTGCTGGCCCAGGAGCCGGTTAGCATCCAGTTGCGTTATCTGCAGACGCTTACCGAAATCGGCGTGGAGAAGAACACAACCCTTGTTTTTCCAGTGCCTGTTGACATATTTGCGCGCATCACTAAAGTCGACAAAGTCTGAGACCAGAGGTCAGGATCTTCTCGCACTGCTCACGGCGATACCAGTGTTTTGTCTCTGCGGATACAGTCATTCCAATGATGTACATGCCCGATGCCATCCGCGCTGCCATTGAATTCATGGCGGCTCCGCGCTCACGGCTTCGCACACACTTGGGGTACAACTTGGCTGCGATGAGCTTCTCCGCTGGAGATTTGGCGAAAGAGGTCAAACGCCATCTGCCAAATTTCGTGTGCACATACAAACCCGATGCGCGACCGAAAATCGCAGACTCCTGGCTGGAGCGGCGGAAAAAGCAAGCTCAGTTCCGCGACTCCCAGAAGACTCTCGACAACTTCGACTTCGCTTTCAACAAGAAGATGAATCGCAGCCTGGTCTTCGATCTCTCCACCGGCACCTTCATCTCGCGCCACGAAGATGCCCTGTTTCTCGGCCCACCCGGCACCGGCAAGAGTCACCTCGCACAAGTCATCGGCCAAGCCGCCATCCAACAGGGATACCGCGTGCTCTATCGCGAGACCCACGCCTTGCTCGATGATCTCGCCGAAGCCACGCTCGACGGCACCCGCAAAGAGCACATGGAGTTCTTGGTGACCGTACCCTTGCTGATCATCGACGATCTCGGCATGCGCAAGCTGCCGCTCACCGCCGCTGAAGAACTGCTGGAAATCATCATGCGCCGCTACGAGCGCGCCAGCACCATGCTGACCTCGAATCGCCCGGTGGAAGACTGGGGCAAACTGTTGGGCGATGCGGCCGCCGTGAGCGCCATGCTCGACCGCTTACTGCACCACGGCCACGTGCTCAAATGCGGCCCTCGGAGCTGGCGCACCAAAACCGACTTGCCACCTCAGGAGGCGGCAGGATAGAACATTCTCAGTCCTGGACGGCCACTTCCGTTGGCCGGTTTTGAAGTGATAACTGTTGGCCGCTTTTGAAGTGATCACTGAGGCTTGGTCGGACATAGCCCCAATTTGGACTGTGGAGATTTCTCAGTAAAGGTTGTTCGTCACATCGGAGGTGGGTGGGGCTGTGGAAAAGTTCTGGGAGAGAGGAAGTCAAAGTCCCCACCCTAACGTCGCAAAAGGCGCGACGTTGGGATGGGGCAGTTGTGCGACCGGCGTCAGGCGGCGGTTTGGTCCCATCTTTGCTTAAGGAACTTGGCTACCTGCCGCGCGACAGTGGGCTCGTCCGAAAGTTGACACTCCCATACGACCAAGACTTTCCAGCCATTCTCCTCGAGCCGCTCACGATTTACTCTGTCTCGCCGCTTATTGCGTTCTAGCTTTGCATCCCAATACTCCCGCCGCGAAAGCGGGGCATGCGCCACGCCGCACCCAGAATGCGCGTGCCAGAAACAGCCGTGAACAAAAATGATCTTTCGCAACCTCGGGAAGACCAAATCCGGTCGCCCCGGTAGTCGTTGGTTGTTTAGTCGGTATCTCGACCCGAATCCCAATTGGCACACGAGCCGCCTCACCCTCACCTCAGGGGTGGTGTCCTTGCAGCGTATGCGCTGCATGTTGCGGCTTCGTTGCTCTGGCGAGACTCTATCCAATGCTGGGCGTGGCCTTTTTCTTCTCAGGGTTTCTCGCTTGATCAACTGCCTTCTGGACCGTTTGGGACATGAGTCCCATGGATGGCAGGTTCAGTGTCGAATTGAATGCTTCCTTGAAATTCTCGACTGCGGTAGTGAACTGTCCCTGAAGTCGCAGTTGGCGAATCCCGCCAGCAGCGGCGGTCGGCGCTAGCTCATACCACCGGAACGTGAGCGCGCCAGACCGCATTGGCCAGGGTGACAGTTTTGCTCCGAGCCGTTCCATCAGTTTCTTGTAGACGGGCGCCGGACAAACGAAGAACAAGCCCCTGCGACACATAAACTCCCGCCCGAAAACATTGCCCTTAGTAAGAAGCTGGGGGATGATCCTCTTGTTCACGTTCTCCCAGTTGATGCTGGGATCGGTTGGCTCGCATCCGACAGGCAAGTCTAGTCCGTTCATCTTGTACCATTCGCGTTGGTAGCTTCCAGTCGTATCCATGGTCTGGACTTCGACTGGAACGAACTCCTCAACTTCGGCTGCTTCCGAAACCCGAGCGAGAATCCAATCTGCTGCATAGCCGTTGGCATTTTCTCCCGACTTCGGAACCCTAAGTTCTTTCCCCCACCGCTTTCCGAAGACGACTACTCGGTTCTTCTCTCCCTGGGTACTGTTGACGTCCGCAGGGCCAATCAGTGTCATCGACTGACCAAATGCCTCAAGAGCTACATCATGGAGAATGCGGAAATTCTCTGCGTATAGCCGGTCGGGGCAAATGACAACCTCTTCGCTCATGGGAGGCTTGACGGCGCAAGTGCCGTGTACAAGACCACCATTGCGGAACCGCTTCCAGCATGGCTTATTCAGGAATGGACAAATCTCGCTCTTGCGTTGTGCGAGTGCAACGTCACAAGTGTCGGATGGGGCGTATCCGAAGCTCTCGGTTATCAGAAGCGCCATCTCGGCATTGTACTCAGTTCATACTCAGAACGAAGCGGCTTTATCGAGGGTTCCCAGAATTGTGGCTCCGATGTGGTTGGCAAGTACCTTCGCAAGGAGCGGAGGAACAGCGTTACCTACCTGCTCGTACTGGGAACCGCGACTGCCATAGAAGCGATATGTGTCTGGGAATGATTGAATCCGCGCGGCTTCCCGCACTGTAAGAGCGCGATTCTGAGACCAATGGAAGAATGATCCCCAATGAGGGTCGCATTTTGTTAGAACAGTTCCGCTCAAGCCATTCGGGTCAATTCTTCCATAGCGCCGCGTATGGTCGCTTCGCCTCGCTCGCTTCATGCCTTTCGGGAGCAACTCGAACGGGATGTCGCGCCAGCTTCCACCGGGAGGGATGTGCTTCAGTCGCTCCAAGTTTTCCTTGGACAAGGCGCCTGCAGAATGATTGTAAAGCTTCGCGGACTTACGGCGCATCGCCTTCTGATAGGGCGTGTCCGGTGGCGAAGTGTAGTCCACCTCCTCGCTACCTTCCCGTATCGCGAGGCAAGGTAAGTCGCCAATAGCGTCTCTCACAGGAATAAATGGGCGCAACGGGTGACCGAGGAATCGATCGTAGGCAAATGACAACTGGTCCGACCTTGGGCGCTCATCGCCGCTCATAAACCTCAACCACGTAAGGTCGCGTCCCCCTGTAAAATTGGCACGAACGGGAGCGTGGTGGGTCGGCTTCGGGAATGTTATCTCGATACCTTTCAAGAGGGTTCCCACGAAGATCAGCCGCCACCGCTCTTGGGGAATACCGTAATGAGCGGCGCAAAGAACCATGTGGCGCATCCGGTAGCCGGCTCCTTGAAATAAGGCGTAAATCGCCCTTATGAACTTGCCGCCCTCCAAGGACAGCATGCCCGGCACGTTCTCCATCACCACTACCTTGGGGCGCAGGCCCTCTAGAACTAGACGACCGTAATGCTGGAATAGCCGATTCCGGGCATCTTCCTGCGACCGTTTCGGCGCGTTGATTGAAAATCCTTGGCACGGCGGCCCGCCAATCAAGACATCAATATCGTTCTTCTTTAGACCCGTGGACTTAAGAAGATCAGAAGCGCTAAGGTCCTCAATCGATTCACGGAAGAACTTTGTGCCAGGGTGATTTTGCTGGTACGTATATGCGTATTCCGGATTGATGTCGTTCGCAAAAGCGACGTGAAATCCAGCCTGCTGGAAGCCGAACGACAGCCCACCCGCTCCGGAGAAGAGATCAGCCGCTACAAGGTCGAATTTGCCCATGACTGCCTACGTTGAGAAGGTAGCTGAACGTGATGGCGAAAGTAAAGCGAAGATTCCTTCTGACAGGAAGAATGTCCTACCATCGATTCCGAAAAGGAACATTTCCGCATTTGAACGAACTCAGAGCGACGGGCGAGCCGCCCGTCGTCCCACAACCTTACTTAGCTGCAGCCGCTGGTGCTGCCGCAGCTGCCGCAGCGGTAGCAACTGCCGTTTCTGGTCATGATGCTGCCGCAGAAGCTGCAGGTGGGAGCGTCGCCCAGGTCGACGATGCTCGACAGCGCGTCGGCGGCGTGGACGGAGCCAGAACCAGTCCTGAGCCCTGAGTCGCGAGTTGCGAGCGATTCAGGCGCGCCGGTTTCCGAAGCCTCGGGACTCAGGCCTCGGGACTCGGGACTCGCCTTCAGCCTCAGGTTTTCGAACAGCATTTGCTGCTGGCCGGTCAGGAAACGGAGCTGAAGCCAGCGGAAGATGTAGTCCATGATGCTCTTGGCGTAGCCGATATCCGGATTGCCGGACCATCCGCTGGGCTCAAAGCGGGTGTGCGCGAACTTTTCGCAGAACAGTTTCAGGGGCACGCCGTGCTGCAGCGCGATGGAGACGGCCAGCGCGAAGCTGTCCATCAGGCCGCTGACCGTCGATCCTTCTTTGGCCATGGTGATGAAAAGTTCTCCGGGATCGCCGTTGGGATAGAGCCCGACGGTGATGTAGCCCTCGTGATCTCCGACTTTAAATTTGTGCGTGATCGAGGCGCGCTCTTCCTGCAGCTTGTGGCGGACGGCGCGGGGAGGAGCGTTGAAATCTTCTTCTTCCAAAACCTGGACGGCCGAGGCGGCCGTCCCCACACGACCCGATTCCGCCGTCTTGGTTCCGGCGGCACTCAGCGGCTGCGCCTTCTTGCAGCCGTCGCGATATACGGCGACCGCCTTCAGGCCAAGCTTCCAGGCCTGCAGGTAGGCGTCGCTGATTTCTTCCACGCTGGCGTTTTCGGGAAGATTGACGGTCTTCGATATAGCTCCGGAGATGAAGGGCTGAGCGGCGGCCATCATGCGGAGATGTCCCATGTAGGCGATGGAACGCGTGCCCTTCGCCGGCTTGAACGAGCAATCGAAGACGGCGAGGTGATCGTCTTTCACGTGCGGCGCGCCTTCGATGGTGCCCGTCGCGTCGATGTAGCTGACGATGGCGTCGGTCTGCTCGTGCGTGTATCCGAGCTTGAACAGCGCGGTGGGCACGGTGTTGTTGACGATCTTGATCATGCCGCCGCCGACCAGCTTTTTATATTTCACCAGCGCCAGGTCAGGCTCTATACCCGTAGTGTCACAATCCATCATGAAACCGATGGTGCCGGTGGGGGCCAGGACTGTGACTTGGCTGTTGCGGTAGCCGTGTTTTTCGCCGTGGGCGAGGGCTTCGTCCCAGCACTGCTTGCTGGCTTCGTAGATGTTGCTCGGGACGTTGGCTTTGTTGATGCCATTCACGCTGGCGCGGTGCATGCGGATTACGTCCAGGAATGGTTCGCGGTTGATGTACCAGCCGGGGCAGGCACCGCCGGGCATGGTCTGTGCCCCCGCGGCGCTCGCTTCGCTTCGCTGGACGGCCGAGGCGGCCGTCCCCACACGAGCATCTTGTCCCCCATGGGCAGTGCTTCCCGCATGGGCATTGGTGATGCCTGCTCCTAGATTTGTTTCGGACAAGTTCTTCTTTGTGGCTTCGGTTGCTGGGACCAGCGGCTCGCATTGTTCGGCTATGCGGCTGCTCTGCAGGTACGCTTCGCCGCACATGATTGCGGTTACGCAGGAGGCGTAGTCGCGTCCGGCGTCGCTGTCGTACGGGAGACCTGCAGCCATCAGCAGGGCTCCTAGATTTGCGTAGCCCAGACCCAGCGGGCGGTAGTCGTGCGAGTTCGCCATGATGGCTTGCGTGGGATATCCGGCGTTGTCGACCAGGATTTCCTGCGCGGTGATGAGGATGTCGACGGCGTGGCGATAGGCTTCGACGTTGAATGTGCCGTTGGGCGCGAACTTCAGCAGGTTAAGGCTGGCCAGGTTGCAGGCCGAGTCGTCGAGGAACATGTATTCGCTGCAGGGATTGCTGGCGTTGATGCGGGCCGTGTTCTTCGAGGTGTGCCAGCGGTTGACCGTGGTGTCGTACTGCATGCCGGGATCGCCGCAGTGCCAGGTGGCTTCGGAAATTTTGTTCAGAAGATCTTTGGCTTTGTAGGTCTTCACCACGGAATGGTCGGTGACTGAACGCGTCGAAAAATCTGTGTCGCGAACGACGGCGTACATGAAGTCGTCGGTCACGCGGACGGAGTTGTTGGCATTCTGGAAGAAGATGGAAGAGTAGGCGTCGGAGTCGGGATGGGAGCCGTCGTATCCCATAGCGACGAGCGCGTGAGCCTTGGCCTCTTCTTTGGATTTGCAGAGGATGAAGTCTTCAATGTCAGGATGGTCGACGTTGAGGATGACCATCTTGGCGGCGCGGCGAGTTTTGCCTCCGGACTTGATGACGCCGGCGAAGGCGTCGAAACCCTTCATGAAGCTGAGCGGGCCGCTGGCGGTGCCTCCGCCGGAGAGAGTCTCGGTGGATCCGCGGAGGGGAGAAAGATTTGTGCCAGTGCCGCTGCCCCACTTGAAGAGCATGCCTTCGGTCTTGGCCAGAGTGAGGATCGAGTCAAGCGAATCTTTCACCGAGTTGATGAAGCAGGCGGAACACTGGGGCTTGGAGTATCCAGTGACGCCGAATTCGACTTGCTGGGTCTGCGGGTTCCAGTGCCAGTTGCGGCCGTCGGAGTTGGGCTCGATGCGGTCGCATCCCACGTTGAACCAGACGGGCGAGTTGAACGCCGCATACTGGCGCGCGAGGATGTGGACGAGCTCGTCGTGGAAAGTCGCGCCGTCTTCGGGAGTCTTGAAATAGCCTTGAGCTAGTCCCCAGTCGCGGATGGTTTCGGCGACGCGGGCGACGAGCTGGCGCACTCCGGTTTCACGCTCGGGGGTGCCGAGCTTGCCGTGGAGATATTTGCTCGCGACGATATTGGTCGCGGTCATGGACCAGTCTTTGGGGACTTCAACGTCCTTCTGCTCGAAGATGACGCCGCCTTGGGAGTCAGTGATCTGAGCGAGGCGGAGATCCCATTCGACTTCGTCGTAGGGAGAGACGCCGGGCTTGGTAAACAAGCGGCGGAAGGCGAGGCCGGGGGCCTTCTTCTTTATAACGGCAAGGTTCGACGCGGGCACGGGTCCGGAGGGAGTGGCGGCGGATTGGGTGACGGTTTTCAGTTCGGGCATCAAGGGCTCTCCTAAATATTAGATTCTATGGGTGGTGCGGCCGATTCGGGCGTCCGTGCGGGCGGGGAATCGGGGGCCGAGCGATTTCGTTGTAAATAGCGTTTCAGACAGTTCCTCCGGGGGCGTTCTCTTCGCCCGTTTCGCGGCTTCCCTCAGCGGCTAAAGCCGCAGGCCGTTTAAGGACCACAACGGCACGACTGAAGTCGTGCCCTTCCCAAAACTCCGGCCTTCCCTCTGCTCCGGTCTAGAAGCCGGAGGGGAAAACTGGCGAACAGTGAATGTTGGCGGCGGCGCCGGAGTCGAGCTTCGAGGCCGCCGCGAGCGAGCTTACGCCGCCGGCAGTCGCGGACGAGGGCGTCCGCGCCACAAATTCGGTGGCGGGCGTTAGCTCCAGAGAACTGGCAAAATGAGAACCTAGGCCGCTGGCCTTTTCGGCTGCGGAAAGGATCCATTGATTGAGGGCGCTGCAAACCGTGCGGCGCTGGAGCGGGTCTTCGATAACGACGAAGCGAACGAAATAGCGGCCCGACTCGAGGTGGCTACGCATGGGATTGGGGCGCGAGAGCATGCGGTCGAGGACGAAAGCCATGTCGTCGTCTTCGAAAAATTGGGTTACGGCTAGCATGCGTTTGGGGCGTGGTTCCAGGTTCGATTGGGCCGGTGTCGCTGCCAGTTCCCGAACGGCGGCTTCGCCGCCGGGACGGACGAAGGCGTCCGTCCCTACATGGGCTGTGGCAGTCCCCACATCATCATTTCTTGTCCCTACATCGGCGTCTGCGGGCGGTAGGATTTCTTCGGCTAGGGCGAAGACGCCGGGTTTGCTGGGGACGTGTAGGAGGCTGTGATGGGAATCGCAGCGGAACCAGCGCGACCATTGCAGGCGTCGAAAGTCCACGGGGCGATCGAAGCCGTGGCGCGCCAAAGAGTCTGCCACCAGGCGAGTTAAACCTTCCATGTTGGGCTCCTGGGTTCGACTGTCGAGCCAGAAAAAAAGGAAGTTCCCTTAGTCCTCTGACCGGCAGTTACGGATTGCACTGCTGACCTACCGCAAAGATCGCGCCCCGGGGAGGAACGGGACGGCCACCGCACTTCTGTGCTTCGGATTCCCCGCTCTCGGAGAATCTGAAGGTTGAGTTTCGCCTGAGGTGTCGGCGCCGAGCTTACGGATCCGAAAGCCCGGACGCCTTGCCCATGATCCAGCGGCCCAGAACCGAGTCACCTCAACGTCGGAAATGTGCCGCCGGGTTTTGTCTGTTCCAATTCCGCCCCATTCCCGTGAGGCGGAATTTCATGTCCTTGGGATTGCAAAGTTACTCCCCCAAATAGTGGCTGTCAAGAGGGAAACACAATATGTTGTATCCCTAGCAATGACGGGCTTGGTGCGAGGTTGAGACCGGTTTTTCCACAAAGGGCGAGTTCAGGTTTCAGAGTTTCAAGTTTCAAGGTTTCAAGGTTTCAAGGTTTCAAAGATCGCTACTTCACATCAGGCTGATCCCTGACGACATTTGGCGAAAGGGCTGGGGCAACTTGCGGCGCACGGGAGGCGGCGGGCTGGGGGACTGGATGGCCGTGTTGGGGCGCGGGCGAAAGCTGACGTCTTTGATCGGTTCAATCTTCACGACATCCACAGGAGTTGGATACGGGTTCGGGCTGGCCTTCTCTGGCGTGGCAGGCAGATCGCGTTGTGACCTTGATGCAGAGCCAGGACGACGTTTGGGCGCCATGGCCACGTAGATGTCTTCGAAGATCTGCTTGGGCGCGATGCTCAAGACACCATCGCAGGATTCGACGAGGTAGTCGCCCTTACGACCGCAGTGCTGACGACCGAGATGGTCGACGAAGCTGAGACCTGAGTTGAGTTGTTTGGCTTTGACTAAGAATCTCGTGCGGTAGGTCTTCCATTGCTCTGATTTCATAGCGCGCTGACCTGATGCTCGTCTTTCTTGCTGTTGCCGAATGTTGCTGCTCCGCTGCTGGGCAGCGCCGGAACGAGCAGTTTTGGTTGCGAGGCGAATCAGACTGTACGAGCGAATCAGGCGCGGGTCAATTCAGTATTTTTGGTGCAGTTGAGGATAAAGACGCGGCGCATTTTCCGGAATCAGGACAGATCAAGCCAAGCGTCAGGGAGCGGGCATTGCTCCGCTGATCGCGGTCGTTTCCGTGAGCCGCGTGGAGGAGCCCGGATGATTCGGTCGAGAGGGCAGGCAGATTGTCCACAGGGAGTGCACAGGAAATGCAGAAAGCGAGTTCGACGATTTTGTTGCGCATGGAACTTTCATGGAATTACAGGAATTACCCGAGCGGAAGTTCGAGAGGATGGAATGACAATCACGAGACGGACGTAAATTTACGAGGAGAGTGAATCGAGATGACGAAGGATCCGGTTTGCGGAATGAAAGTAGAGGAAAATCATTCGCAATATCAGACGGAACACAATGGGAAGAAATATAGCTTCTGCTCGCAGGAGTGCAAGACGAAGTTCGAGCAGCGACCGGAACAGTACGCGCAGAACGCGGCTTAGCGGAGTTGGACGTAAAAAGGCCCTCGCTTTGGGCGAGGGCTTTTTTCGTTTCTCGGAAGGGATAGGGGAGCTCGGTAGAGATTGGCCCTTTGCCTCTGCGGGCAAAGTACATAGATCCTTCGCTTCGCTCTGTCGAAAATCCCCACTTCTCGCAAAAGCGGCGAGAAATGGGGCACCCCATTTTCAGTTGCTTCGGTGGGCTCGCCGAATGACAAATCCGCCTTAGTGATGGGCTAAGGCTGGTTCGTGGGCGGTCTTGCCGGCTTTGAAGGCGGCGAAGCGTTTGTTGATCTCGTCCCAGTTGACGACGTTCCACCAAGCCGCGAGATATTCGGGGCGGCGGTTGTTGTATTTCAGATAGTAGGCATGCTCCCAGACATCGTTGCCGAAGATGGGATAGAGGCCCTGCGAAATGGGATTGTCCTGATTGGGCGTGGTGACGATCTGCACTTCGCCACTGGATTTTCCGGCCAGCCAGACCCATCCTGAGCCGAATTGCTTGGCACCGGCGTCGTTGAATTTGGTTTTGAAGTCGTTGAAGTTGCCAAAGGTCTTCTGGATCACTTCGGCGATGGGACCGGAGGGATCGCCTCCGGCTTTGGGCTTCATGATCTTCCAGAACATGGTGTGGTTGACGTGGCCTCCGCCATTGTTGCGGACGGCGGCGCGGATGTCTTCGGGGATGGCGTTGAGGTCGCGAAGCAGATCTTCAGCGGACTTGCCGGCGAGACTGGGATGCTTTTCGATGGCGGCGTTGAGATTCTTCACGTAGGCACCATGGTGCATGTCGTGATGCAGGGTCATCGTCTGCTTATCGATGGTCGGTTCGAGTGCCTCGTAGGCATACGGTAAAGGGGGTAGTTCGTGAGCCATTGTTTCCTCCAAAGAGTTCTGATGATGGGGAACGGGATTTCGATGCAAGTGTTATTGGGAACGATTATAGCTCGGGGACATGGAGACATGCTTGGCGAGGGGGGTGATTCGATGGTAGGGATGCTTCGACTTCGCGGTGAGGGTCGCTGCGCTCTCCTCATGGCTTCGCTCAGCATGACAATGGCTACTTTATTTGCGCGGCACCGCTTGGCGGGGGCTTCGGAATTCGTCCCTACAGGAAACCACGCTCGCTGCGCTCGCTGGACGGACGAAGGCGTCCGTCCCCACATGTTCGTCCCCGCATTTCGGTCCCCACATTTGCATTTCATTTTCGGCCCAGGAAACGGATGCGGGAGGTGAAGGCGCGGCCTTCGCAGGCGCTGAAGGTCGGGGCGGTATGGGTGGGATCGATGACGCTGTTGACGACGAAGGGATTGCAGCGTCCGGTGATGTTGTCGAAGCCTCCGCGGAGAGCCAAGTAGTAATGGAAGAGATGGAAGCGCTTTTCGAGTTGGAGATTCAGAGAGAAGTATGTCGGGTAGCGTTCGGAGCCGGGCGTGCCCTGAATTTCCTGCTGGTCGTTCAAAAGATTAAAGGGGAATCCAGTGCGGGCTTCCATGGAATAGGCAACTTCGAACTGGTGGAGGACGGGAAGCGGGAATAAGGGGAAATATCCCCAGGAAAGGAAGCGGTTGGGAGTATCCCAGAGATAAGGGCCGGGCTGCTGCGGGCTGAGCACCGGGTTGTCGACGTTGAAGTCGAGAACTTGATTGGAGCGGGAACTGGAGCGAGTGTAGGAGCCCATCAGCGTATAGGCTTCGCGGAAGTTGTGGCGGAGGGAGATTTGAAAAGCGTTGTAGGTGTCGTCGCGCGTGTTCTGAAGAACGAAGTCGCCGCTGACCGCGTGGTTGCGGGTGTCGTAAACGAATCCGCGAGTGCCGCGGCGCTGGAGGTATTCGGCCTTGGCGTAGATGGCTCCGGGAAGCTTTTTTTCGAGGCCGACGCTCCAGTTGACGAAGCGGGGAACCTGGAGATTGGCGGTGTCGGCGGTGAAGGTGGTGACGACGGGGCCGGTGGTGGTGACGCATCCGGAGGGCGCGGTGCAGGTGGAGTCGGTGGAGAAAAAAGTGTCCTGGCGAGTGCCGGTGAAAGGACGGGCGAGGAGAAAGATTGGAGTTTCTTCGTAGAGGATGCCGATGCCGACGGAGAGCTTGGTGTTTCCGGAGTTGTCGAGGACGTAGGTTCCGGCGAGGCGAGGAGCAACTTCGCTTTCGTGGACGAGGTTGTCCCAGTCGAGGCGGACGCCGGGTTCGATGAGGAGGCGGTTGGTGAGGCTCCAGCGATCTTCGGCATAGGCGCTGACTTCGGAGTTGTATTCCTCGTGCAAGCCCGCGGGAGTGAAGGTGGAGTACCGGGTGCAGGGGAAATTGCTGTTGGTGGGAGCGGTGAAGCAGAGATTGGGCGAGGTGAGCGTGTTGGTGCCGCTGAGAAACGCGATCGGAGTGCGGGAGAAGGTTGCGTCGTAGGTGATGCTGTCGAGATCGAGTCCGACTTTGAAGTCGTGGCGGCCGTGCCACTGATGGGGCGGGAGATAGAGATTTAGGAGTCCTTGCCAGCGGCTGGCGTTGGTTTCTTCGGCAAGGTAGTAGTTTCCGCCGGCGGTGTCGGTGTTGACGAAGTACGGAAGGTTTCCGTAGGGAGTGTAGTGGAGGTTGTACTGGTCGAAGGCGAATCCGGTTTCGAGAAGCTCTCCTCCGGTGAAGTAATGCTGATCTTTGATGCTGGCGATGTAGGCGGATTCAACGTCTTTGGGGTTGGCGAGCTGCGGACTTTGCGGGGATAGGAACGCATACTGATTATTGAGTTCGTTCAGAAGAAAACTTGTAGTGAGAATGTTGCGGCTGGTGAGATTGGTTTGCAGCTTGGTGAGATTGCCGATGCGAAGAGTATGGTTATTGTCGGCGCCGACGGGAAGCTCGGTGTAGATGGTGTTGTCGTACTGGACGTCGAGAGCGTTGTAGTACCAGATTTTTCCTTTCTCGATGGGGCCGGAGAAGGTGAAGCGAGGAAGAAACTGGTCGAAGCGCCAGCCGTGCTTGTTCTGCATGGAGGGAATGAAGTCGGTAGCCCAGAAGCGGAAGTGATCGTCGCCAATGCCGGTGTTGAGGGCGAGCAGGCCGGCGGGGCCCTTACCGGCTTCCGCAGGCTCACGGGAAGATTCGACGTGGATGGAGCGGAAGGCGTCGGTGCTGACCTGGACCAGGAGTTGTCCATTGGCGGGTTGGGTGACGTTGAAGCCATCGAGCAGGGTGAGAGTCTGATAGGTTTCGGCGCCAGCGATGTGAGGCTGTCCGGTCTGGTCTTGCACGACTCCGGGGATGAAGTTGAGAGCGTTGCGGTAGTCGTGGGTGCCGGGATAGACCATGCCGATGACATCGAGGCCGCTCAGAGTTTCCTGGGAAGAGATTTGGGCGGGATCAATGGCGGGAGAGGATTCGTGGACATCGACGGTCTCGCGGACTTCCTGCTGGCGGGTGAGGGCGACTTCGACGGAGGATCCGCGGACGAGTTGCACATTGGATTCATCGACGGCGTAGAAGTTCTCCTTTTCCACATGAAGCTGGTATGGACCGGCGGGAAGGGAGGGAAATTCGCAGCGTCCGTTGAAGTCGGTGAGGCAGCGGAGAAGCGGCTGGGACGGGGATTGAACGGACACGCGGGCATCGCGGATGGCGACTCCGGTGGCGTCGACTACGGTGATGGTGGGGGCGGACGTGGATTGGGCCGCCGCCGTGCAGACCAGAACGAGAGTGATCAGGAGAGCCCGCATGCGGTCGTACATATCTTACGTTCGGATGCGGGGAGGTGGAGGCTGGTTTTTTTTGCGGCGGTGGTGGAGAAGGGTTTGCGGGTTCGGTGTGGGGGAGAAAAGCTTTCACCGCAGAGAACGCTGAGAATTTCCGCAGAGATCACTGAGGCACGAGCTTGCTGATATGACGCGGTGTTTCCCCTGGTGTTCCTTTGAGCCCTTCGTGGTTATCCAAAACCTTTAACCACGAAGGGCACGAAGGTACACGAAGGAAGCACAAGCTTGCGAGCATCAGGATTTAGCTTTGGCTGGCGAGGTATTCGCAGACGCGGCGGATTGTGTCGCGCTGGCTATCGTTGAGGGTGAGGAATTCGAAACCGTAGCGCAGTCCCTGGCGATAGCGGACAATGGCGCGCACCTTAATGGGATAGGGAGTAAGCGGCAAGGGTATCTCTAAGGTGACGATCTCGCCGGGTTCGAGACTGCCGGTCAGGGTAGCGCCGATGCCATCCTGTCCCATCTCGGTGGAGCGGCCCCAGCAGGTGCGGAATTCTCCGGCCTGGAACATTTTGACCTGGAGGCGGACATCGATGGCAAAGCGGGGATAGCGCCGGGTAAATTGGGGCTTGGTGGCGGTGCGGCGGGGAGTGGCTGGGACGGCTGCGTCTCCGTCGGAGGTCGCTGCGGCAGCTTGAGCTTTTCTTTCCTTACTCATGTGGTTCACCGCGCCCCCAAGGGAGGCGAGTTGCAAATTCGTTAATTGCCGTGCAGCGCATATCCAGGCTCGAGCGGCAATTTGCCGGCAAGCTTCACCACAGCCACACTGCTGTTAATCGAGTACACATCCACCACACCGATGGCCCCCGGGATGGATGCGACCTTGTTCACCAGGTCTTCATCGGAATCGACAATCATGACCGCGGGGTGCCCCATGCGTCCGTGATTGGCGGTTGCGATAATTTGCTTCACTTCGGATTCCGGGCCGTCATAAATCTTTTCCAAAACCAGCTTCATTTCGGGCGCGGAGGGAGTGCGCATGATAAAGGTGACAGATTTGCCGTCAGGCCATTTGTTGGTCTGGCCTTTGCAGATCTTCACCAGGTCGGGCAAGGTAATGGCGGAGACGGCGTTCGACTTGTTGGATACGACGGCAAGATCGCGCGCAGCAGCCAGCGAGACACTGGCCCCCACCAGCAGACAGATGCTTAAAATTCGACGATAGGACACACTCGCTCCCAGCACGCAAAATCGCCCATGCCGAGATTTTGGCGGAATTCGGGAGGTGACTCAACGGTCATTAAGGCCATGTACCTTTGGAGTTAGGGGTAAGGCCGGAGCGGGTTAGCTTGGCTCGTTTCTGCCGGTAGGGGTCCTTCGACTGCAGTGGTTCTATGCGCTTTGCGCACAGAACCATCCTCGCTCAGGAGGACGAAACAAAAAAGAATCACACTCTCGGTGGCGCTTTCTCGGGATATCTCGCCGTGGATATGGGGTTTAGACCCTATGGCCCGGGCCGGAAGGGCTCAGGTGATTGGGGGATTGGCAAAGAAGCCGGGGATAGGATAGGCTAGCGCTTCTTATAGTTTCCAAGGACTATCTCCCTATGACGAATCGTGTCACCTATGCTCCGCAAGATTTCCAGAAAATGTGCAAGCAAGCCGAGAGAGACCACGAATCGAAAAAGCTGGTTCTGCTGATGGCGCGGGTGAAACGGCAAATTGCCGAGCGCGAGAACCCGGGATTGAAAGCGGCGGGGCCGAAGCACCCCTCCGGCATGATGAATACGGATTCCGGCTTACTGCGGCTGCCCAGCCGATCCGTTCCGTTCGAGAGATAGGCAGAACCCGTCCGCTCGTTCGATTCTGCGAGTTGGGAGCGTGCAAATCTTTTTCTCTTTCCACGCGTTATTTTTGCGCTAAGATTTCCCCGAGCAAGATCGGGCTCTAAATCCGCACGGTCTTGCGATTGCCTTCCCCCAGGAGGTAGTAGATGTACCGGCCTTACAGCAATTCCGGGGCAGACCTGCGTCCGTTTCGGGACGTAGAGTCGCAACTTCGCGACCTCACCCAGGATTTCGCCACTTCCTTCAATACCGGCAACTACGACCAGGCGGCGAGCCTATTCGCCGCGGACGGCGTTTTGATGGCTCCGCTTTACGAAGGGGCATACGGACAGAAAACCGTGGAACGCTTGCTGCGCCAGCTGGGCGAGGCGGGATATCGCGATATGCGGATGGAGACCACGCGGATCGACCATTCCGGCGACATGGCTATGGAACTGGGACGGTTTTCGGTGACGCTGCACAAGGCAGACGGGACGGCCGTCGCCGAACGCGGCAAGTACGTAAGAGTGTGGAAGCGGCTGGGAGCGTGGTTGATCATGGCAGACTGCTGGAGCAGAACTTCTCAGGCGATCGGGGATCGGGTAGCCTGAAGGGCGAACCGAGCGGGGGAGACGATTTGGCGCCACAGAACGAGCAGCCACGTACGACGCCGGCGACTGAGAGCGAGCGTGAAGTGAAGGCGGGCGATCCGGGGCAGTACTGTCCGAATTGCTCGGCGAAGTTGCGGGAGAGCCGGTGTAAGTTGAAGTGTCCGCAGTGCGGGTTCTATTTGAGCTGCTCGGATTTTTATTGAGAAAGCTGTCAGCCTTGAGCTATCAGCTATCAGTAAGATCAGAAACAACTTTATCGTGGATGCGTCTGTAGCTGCCCGTCGCCTGGGCGGCGTTTCCTTCTGAGCGCTCGCTTCGCCTCAGGGGCTAAAGCCCGGCTCTTCCAATGAGCTCTAACGGCACGGCTGAAGCCGGGCCCTTCCCGAAACCAGTTCGGGAGAGTTTTCCTTCAGCAGTCATCGACCCACCATCACCCATAATTCGCTCCCAATGTGACGGGCACGATCCGGTCCGTCTACAATGGCAGGGCGACTTTATTTCAACGAATGTTTTAGGAGAACGTCATGCAACGCAAGGCTAGCGCGGTTTGGAAGGGCGGATTGAAGGACGGGAAAGGGACGCTTTCGGCTCCGGGCGGGGTGTTGAACAACACGCAATATTCGTTTTCGACGCGGTTTGAGAATGCGCCGGGGACGAATCCGGAGGAATTGATTGCGGCGGCGCATGCGGGATGCTTTTCGATGGCGCTGTCGGCGCAACTCGGCGGAGCGAATCTGACGCCCGAGAGCATTTCGACGAACGTCACGTTGACGATGGAGAAACTGGACTCGGGATGGACGATCACTGCCAGCCACATTGAAGTGGTGGGCAAGGTGCCGGGGGCGGGCGCGGCTACGTTTCAGAAATATGCGGAGGCGGCGGAGAAGGGCTGTCCGGTGTCGAAGGTGCTGAACGCCAAGATCACTATGAATGCCAGGTTGGAGTAGGGCTCGGCTTCGTTCGTGACATAAGCAAAATCTTAAAACGCAGAGTGCGCTGAGGAAAGCCGCTGAGAACGCCGAGGGAAGCTTGACCTGTCTCGCGGGCCCTTCGGCGCTTCTGCCTTCCTCAGCGGGCTGGTTTGACAGTGGGCTTCGCGTCTGTAGAATAGGGATGCAGGTCTTCCTGATGCGGCGGCTTTCTGGCTGCCGTGATGAGTAAGTCCACATTGCCATCGTGGCGGAATTGGCAGACGCGCATGGTTCAGGTCCATGTACCGGCAACGGTGTGGGGGTTCGAGTCCCTTCGATGGCACCAGCAGACTAGTTGATCCTTGGGCTTCGCTCAGGAGTTCGCGGGCAGGCTCCCGCTTTCGTCCCACCTCTTCCCTACTCAATTCTTCTTCTTTTTCTTGGCTGGGCTTTTTCGCTTCGGATTGCGCTTCGGTGGCTGCTGGGGATTGCCGAAGACGCGGGCGAAGATTTTATCCACATTCTTGAGTTGGCGCGGGAGATCGAAGGCGTACTCGATCTGCTTGCGTGGGACGCGGCTGGTAATTTCTTTGTCGGCCATCACCAAATCATGAAAGTTTAAATTTTCCTTCCAGGCGCGCATGGCGTGTGATTGCACCAGGCGATAGGCGTCTTCGCGGCTGACGCCGTGCTCGACCAGGTCGAGCAGGAGCTGTCCGCTGAAGATCAGGCCGTGCGTACTTTCAAGATTGGCGCGCATGCGGTCAGGGTAGACGAACATGGTGTCGATGACGTTGGTCGTCTTGGTGAGGAGGTAGTCGGTCAGCGTCGTTGAATCGGGAAGGATTACGCGCTCGACCGACGAGTGCGAGATGTCGCGCTCGTGCCAGAGCGGGACGTTTTCGAATCCCGCTTGTGCGTTGGAGCGGACGACGCGGGCCAGGCCACTGATCTGCTCGAGCGTTACCGGATTGCGCTTGTGCGGCATGGCGGAGGATCCCTTTTGCTTTTCGCTGAAGAATTCCTCGGCCTCGCGGACTTCGGTGCGCTGCAGGTGGCGAATCTCGGTGGCGATCTTGTCGAGCGTGGAAGCGATCACGGCGAGCGTGGCGAGATAGTGCGCGTGGCGATCGCGCTGGATGACTTGCGAGGAGACGGCGGCGGCTTTCAGTCCCAGGCGCGCGCAAATCCTTTCTTCTAATTCGGGCGTGAGGTGGGCGAAGATTCCTACCGCGCCGGAGAATTTTCCTACGCGCATGTCTTCGGCCGCAGCCAGGAAGCGCGCGATGTTGCGCTGCGTCTCGGAATACCAGTTGGCGAGTTTGAATCCGAAGGTGATGGGCTCGGCGTGGATGCCGTGGGTGCGTCCGACCATGGGAGTGTCTTTGAACTCCCAGGCGCGGCGTTCGAGGACTTCGGCGAGACGCTGGAGATCCTGCGCGATGACTTGGGACGACTGGCGGATGAGCAGGGCCTGCGCGGTGTCGACTACGTCGTTGGAGGTGAGTCCGTAGTGAAACCAACGGGCGTGGGAGCCGACGATTTCGGCGACGGCGGTGGTGAAGGCGATGACGTCGTGGCGGACCTCGGCCTCGATCTCGTGGATGCGATCGACGCGGAAGTCGGCGCGTTCTTTGATGGCTTTGGCGGCATCTTGGGGGACGAGTCCGGCTTCGGCCAGGGTTTCGGTGGCGGCGACTTCGACGGCGAGCCAGGTGCGGAAGCGGTTTTCGTCGCTCCAGATGCGGGCCATCTCGGGCCGGGTATAGCGCGGGATCACGGTTCGCCTCCTGTCTTTGTGGACTAAGGATTCTAAATGGGTGGGGGAAATTGGGCTAGGGCTGGGCACCCGGGCAACGCAATTCAAAAGCTCAACCACTAAGGGCACTAAGGTTCACTAAGGAAAACCCTACCGCACGAAGATCGCTTTCGACTGGGCGGATTATATCGCTCTACGATATAATATTGAAAGATTATCGCGGCACGATACAATTCCAGCATGAAGAAGCTCACCCTGAACGATTATCGGGCTCTGGCTGAGTTCCGGTACCAGATTCGAACATTCCTGCATTTCAGCGACCAGGCGGTGGAGGCGAAGGGATTGGAGCGCGGGCAGTACCAGCTGATGCTTGCGATCAAGGGGACTCCAGCGGGAGAGCGGACGCGGATCCGGGACATCGCCAACCGGATGCAGATCCAGCACCACAGCGCCGTGGAACTGATCGACCGGTTGGAGGGGGGAGGATATGTGCAACGGGAGCGGGGGCATGAGGACCGGCGCGAGGTTTTGCTGGCGCTTACTCCAAAGGGAGAGCGGGTGCTGGCGGAGTTGGCATTGCATCATCGTGAGGAATTGAAGAGTACTGCTCCGAAGCTGGTGGCGGCATTGCGGCGGGTGACGGCGGGGAAGAAAGAGGAGTAGGGCTCGGCGCTCGGCGGCGCTTGACGCGGGCATGATTGCGGCGGTGTTGCTTAGGTAGGGGTCCTTCGACTCCGCGAGACGCCTCGCTTCGCTCAGCGGCTCGCTGCGCTCAGGATGACACAGATTAATTTACGCTCCGATGACAATTCATTTATGAGCAACGATGGAAAGCAAGCGGTGGCGCAGGAAATTCAGGATGTGCCGGTAGCGGCTTCGGCGATGGCGCCGCTTGCGCCTCCACCGCCGGCGCAGTTCCGGATTGTGCTGATGTCGTTTCTGGCGGCGGCGATTGGACTGGTTGCCGGGCTCATCGCCTATATTCTCTACAAACTGATCGGGCTGTTCACCAATCTTTTCTTCTTCCATCAGTGGTCGACGACATTCCGCAGCGTGGGATCGCATCATCTGGGCGCGTGGGTGATTCTGATTCCGGTGGTGGGCGGGCTCATCGTTGGCGTCATGGCGAAATATGGCTCGTCGAAGATCAAAGGGCACGGGATTCCGGAAGCGATGGAAGCGGTGCTGGTCAACCGCAGCCGGATTGAGCCGAAGGTCGCGCTGCTCAAACCGATTTCGGCGGCGATCGCGATTGGCACGGGCGGCCCGTTTGGCGCGGAGGGGCCGATCATCCAGACCGGGGGAGCGATCGGATCGCTGGTAGGCCAGGTGCTGCACACGACGGCGGTTGAGCGGAAGGTGCTGCTGGCATGCGGCGCGGCGGCCGGCATGTCGGCGACATTCAACACGCCGATTGCCGGCGTCATCCTGGCGATTGAGCTGCTGCTGTTCGAGTTCAAGTCGCGATCGTTTATCCCGCTGGTCATTGCGAGCACGCTGGCGACCGCGGTCCACATGCAGTTGCTGGGCGCGGGCCCGATGTTTCAGGTGGGGCACGTGGATTTCGGGATTCCGCATGCCTTGCCTTTTTATCTTTTGCTGGGGCCTTTGTGCGGGGTGGCGGCGGTGGGATTGAGCAAGGCGCTCTATTGGGTGGAGGATTCGTTCGAGAAGCTTCCGATCGACCAGTTGTGGTGCCCGGCGATTGGGGCGCTGGCGTTGGGGATCATCGGATTCTTCGTGCCGCGCGTGTTCGGTGTGGGCTACGACACGATTGGCGACATTCTCAACGGGCAGCTGGCGTGGAAGCTGCTGCTGATCGTGATGATCGCGAAGTTTGCGGCGCTGGTGATTTCACTGGGATCGGGCACGTCGGGAGGATTGCTGGCGCCGACATTCATGTGGAGCGCGGCCATGGGCGGGCTGTTCGCGATGATCGCCAACCGTGCGTTTCCGGGCGCTCATTTATCTCCGGGCGCATTTGCGCTGGTGGCGATGGGAGCGGTGTTCGGGGCGGCGTCGCGGGCTACGTTTTCCTTCATCATTTTCGCGTTTGAGATCACGCGCGATTACAACTCGGTGCTGCCGCTGATGCTGGTGGCGGTGATTGCGGATGGGTTCGCGATGCTGTTTATGCCGCGAAGCTCGATCATGACCGAGAAGCTGGCGCGCCGGGGATTGCAGGTGCATCAGGACTATGAGGCTGACGTGCTGGCGCAGGCGGTGGTCTCAGAGACGATGGAGAAAGACGCTCCGGTGATTGCTGCGGGCACCAGGGTAGGAGAGGTGGCGGAGCGAATTGCGAGGCATGATCCGGCGGTTGCACGGTACGAGGCCTTGCTGATTGTGGATGCGGGCGGGAAGCTGGCAGGCATCGTAACGCGAGGGGACATTCTGCGGGCGCTGAATCAGGATTCGTCCGGCACGATGACGGTGGAACAGGCCGGCAGCTCGAAGCTGGTGGTGACGTATCCGGACGAGATGGTTTCAGAGGCGGCGGCAAAATTGCTGCGTAACGACGTGGGACGGCTGCCGGTGGTGGATCGTCGCGACGAACGCAAGGTGGTGGGATATTTGAACCGGGCGACGATCCTGGCGGCGCGCATGCGGCGACTGCAGGACGAGCATTATCGCGAACCGGGATGGCTGGGGAGGCCCCGGTAACGTTCCGGAAGTTACGTTAGTAAGCTAGGCTCCCAGGGAATGTTGGAGGTGGAACTTAAGCGCCGCGAAGTATAATGGAAGTACTCCGATGAGTCCTGGCAAGATCGTATGCGCGCTGGCGGTAATGGCGGTTCTTAGCGTGCTGGCGATTTTCTTCTTCCCTTCCATGCAGGGACCCTACTCTGTGGTACACGGTCCGGTCAGCGCACTTTTGTCTTTGCGGGCGGCGACGATGGTGCGAAACGGCATTGTGCGGGCCGGACAGAGCGTTAGACAGAGTTGCGCGCGAATATCAGCAGTGCTGCTGCCGTGGTCCGCGAAAGCGGTTTCGTCAACGGAATTGCCGGCGAGCCTGTCTTTGGTGAGCGGTTCCATTCTGCGTTGCTGATCCCTTCGACTTGTTTCCTGGCAAATCTCCATACATTGTGCCGCAGTCTCGAAAAGAAGGAACTCGCTCAGGCGGGCGCGTCCTTAACAAGGGTGGAGCGCGGGCACTCTTGTCCGCTTCTTCTGCGCTACCGGCAGTGGCGGGCAGGAGTGCCCGCTCCACACAAACTAGCGAGATGCGGCGGTTGAGATCAATCCTTCCGCCATTTCCGACTGAACTCTACTTGGAGGATTTTGAATCATGAAAACATGGAACGCTTTTACGCTGACGGTGATCGTAGCCGGCGCGTTGTCGTTGGCCGGATGCAGCAAAAAGGCCGCGCAGGCGACACCGCCGACTCCACCACCGCCGCCGGCCGCACCGACGGCCACTCTGGCCGCAAGCCCTGACGTCATACAGCAGGGCCAGTCCACCACACTAACCTGGCAAACCAACAACGCCAGCGACATCATGATCGACGGATTAGGAACAGTATCGGCCTCCGGGTCGAAAACGGTTATGCCCAACTCGTCGACGACGTACACTCTGACCGCGAAGGGACCGGGAGGATCGCAGAACGCGTCGGCCCGGGTGACGGTCAACGCCAAAATGGCCGCTGCCACGCCTTCGCCGAGCGATGCGGATCTATTCGCCAGCAACGTGAAGGATGTGCGGTTCGACTACGACAAGGCGAACATCCGCACGGATGAGGCGCCCGTCGCGCAGGCGGACGCTTCATTTCTTTTGCAGCATCCGGCGATCAAGGTGAACGTGGAGGGGCACTGCGATGACCGAGGTTCGGAAGAGTACAACCTGGCGCTGGGCACCAGCCGCGCGGAGACGCTGAAGAAGTCGTTGTTGCAGCAGGGCGTCACCGTGGATCGGATTAAAACGATCAGCTACGGGAAGGAACGTCCCTTCTGCACGGAGGACAACGAGCAGTGCTGGGCGCAAAACCGGGTCGATCACCTCACCATGGCGCAATAAAACGCAGCAAGAATGCTCTTTACCCGGACACGGAAGGCGCATCAAGTCGGGCGCCTTCATGTCCGGGGATGAATAGTTGGCTCTACTCCTTCCTCTGGATTGGAATTTCCCCTGGCTTTCGCGGATAGTATGGGAGGAGAGTGTGAAGTGCTCGCAGGTTCGAAAGACACGATGCCGGCGGAGAAGTTCTTTCACTATCGACTGTACCTGCGGCAGCGGCCGGTGATGCTCGCCCTGCTGTCGGGGTTCACGCTGCTGTTCATTTTGGGCGTGACGGGATTGTCGAGGGCCTACCAGGCGCAACGGGAAGCGTTGGGGAATCGCTGGTTTGCGCGTGGAGTGGCGGATTTGAACGCGAAACGTTTCGACGCGGCGGTCACGGAGTTCCGTGCCGCGCTGCTTTATTCCCGCGACGACTACAACTACCAACTCAATCTCGCCGAAGCTCTAATCGGCCAGCGCCAGACGGGGCAGGCATCAGCGTACCTGCTGAATTTGTGGGATCGCGAACCGGAGAACGGGCAGGTCAATCTGGAACTGGCGCGGATTGCGGCGCAAAAAGGACAGACCACGGACGCGGTGCGTTATTACCACAATGCGGTGTACGCGGCGTGGCCACCGGATCAGGAAACGCAACGGCGGGAGGCACGGCTGGAGTTGATCGGACTTTTGTTGCGCACGAATGCAAAAATGCAGGCCCAAGCCGAATTGATTGCTCTCGGCGAAAATGTGGGCAACGATCCCGCGCAGCAAGCGCGAATCGGGGACCTATTTGTGCGCGCCGAGGATTATGAACACGCGCTGGCGGCATACCGTCTCAGCCTGAAGTATGACCGGCATAATTCAGCCGCGCTGACGGGCGCCGGGTATGCGGCGTTCGAATTGGGGCAGTATCCGGTGGCGGAACACTATCTGCAAATGGCGCTCTCGGAAAATCCGAACGACGCCCAGGCTGAGGACCGGCTGAAGACCACGGAACTGGTGGTGCGGATGGACCCATTTCGAAATCAGATCTCGTCGGCCGAGCGCAACCGAATCATCGTCGAGGCTTTCGCGACTGCGGGAGATCGATTGAGCCAGTGTCCGGTGCCGAAGAGCGCGACCATTGCTTCGGCAGGCTCGGCGCCGGTTTCGCCGGCAAACCTTAGCGACCAGTGGGCGGCGCTCAAACCTCAGGTTACGGAGCGGGCTTTGCGCAGAGATCCGGATCTGGGGCAAACGGCGATGGATCTGGTATTCCGCATCGAGCGGCAAACCAGCACTGTGTGCGGAACGCCGAGTGGAGCGGACCTGGCGCTGCTGCTGATCGCGAAAGAACACGAGGGAACGTAGTGGACCTGGAATCGAAGCCTGAACCGGAAGTGCTGGAAGAAAACGGCAACGCGGAGCACACGGCGGCGTGGATGCGCTGGCAATCTTCGCGCGACTTGTTCCGGCTGGTCTTCCGCGAGGACCGTTTTTTTCTGGTGCTGTCGGTCTTCATCGGAATTCTTTCCGGGCTGGCGGTGGTGTGCTTCCGGTATGCGATTGATTGGGCGCGGCTGTATTTGCTGGGAACGGGGGCAGTACTGACCCCGGCGCGACTGCTACTGGCGCCGAGCCTGGCGGGGCTAGTGATCGCGGTGCTGGTCATCCATTTCTTTCCGCAGACGCGAGGCAGCGGGGTCAACCAGACCAAGGCCGCGTTGTTCATCTACAACGGATACATTCCGTTTCGCACTGCGATCGGGAAATTCATCACGTCGGCGCTGGCGATTGGATCGGGGCATTCGCTGGGGCCGGAGGATCCCTCGCTGCAGATTGGCGCGTGCCTGGCGTCGGTGTTGGGACGGAAAATGCGTTTGTCGCGGGACCGCATGCGGTTGATTGCCCCGGTAGGCGCAGCGGCGGGACTGGCGGCGGCATTTAATGCGCCGATCTCCGCGGTGCTGTTTGTGATTGAGGAAGTGATCGGGCGATGGACGGCGGGAATCCTGGGATCGGTAGTGCTGTCGGCGGTCTCGAGCGTGGTGGTGATGCGGTGGTTCCTGGGCTCGGAGTCGATGTTCCGCATTCCGGCCGTGCAGTTGAAAAGGCCTTCGGAGCTGATTGCCTATGCCGTGTTGGGCATGGTGGGCGGCCTGGCGTCGGTTATTTTTTCGAGCGGGATCGCGATGTTTCGGCCTTTGTGCAAGGCCTTGCCGAAGTGGACGCAATATTTTCAGCCGGCCATCGCCGGGCTGCTGATCGGTGTGATCGCCATGCTGGGCGCGCCGCAGGTGATGGGAGCGGGCTACGAATATATCGACCAGGCCATGCACGGGCAATTCACCTGGGAATTTCTGGCGATGCTGGCGGGATTGAAGATTGTGGCGACGCTGCTGTCGTTTGTCAGCGGAACTCCGGGAGGAATGTTCGCGCCGACTTTATTTATCGGGGCTATGCTGGGCGCGGCGGTGGGCGGAGTGCAGCATCTGGTGCTGCCGCACCTGACAGGCTCGACGGCGACTTACGCGCTGGTCGGGATGGGCGTGCTGTTTGCGGGATTCCTGCGCGCGCCCATGACGTCGGTATTCATGGTGCTGGAGGTGAGCGGGAATTATTCGATCATCGTGCCGGTGATCGTGGCCAACACATTCGCTTATGTCATTGCGCGCGGGCTGCAGCCGATTCCGATTTTCGATCTGTTGACGCGGCAGGACGGGCTGGACTTGCCGTCGATGGAAGAGCAGCGGGAAGAAGACGTGCTGCGCGTGGAAGACGCCATGCAACCGGTGGAGGGTCCGGTGCTGGATGCCGGCCAGACGCTGGAGAAGGCGCTGGCCGAGGTAGATCACACGGAATCGGAACATCTGCTGGTGCGCATGAGTCCCAGCGGATGGAGCACGCTGACCAGGCAGCAACTCGTCGACATGGCGGCGCAGGGCAAGGGCGCGTCGAATCTGGGATCGCTGTTGCCGCTGCGCCACGTTCCGTATCTGCATCCGGACCATCCCCTAGAGATGGCGCTGCGCTATGTCGACCGGTGGCCGCTGGTGCCGGTGGTGAGCCGCGCGGATTTTCGCAAGCTGGAAGGCGTAGTTTCGCAGCGGTACGTGCTGGAACGGTATCGCGAGTTCGGCGAGGGCTAGGATGGCGTCGCTGGGCGCGCTGGGATCTGAGGAGGGTGCGCGAGAACTGGTGCCATCCCTACGGGACTCGGGGCTCATTTCCCACCTCACCCGGCACTTCCGTGCCGGGCTTTCACATACCGCCGCTACGCGGCTGCGTTTGGGCGGCGCTTATTTCACCGTTGTGACGAGCAATGAAGGCTGCCAGTGACGAGGAAAGCTGAAAAGAGAGAACCTTTCCCGCCGCTTACGTGACGGGCTAATGAATGGCGCCGCTTTCGCGGCTGGACAGCCGAGGGCGGCTGTCCCCACAAAAATCTCTTTAGCCACTTCCCCCGGCACTCCCCAGGCTTCGAGACGCGACCGCTGCGCTCCGCGGGGCGGACCCTTCGACGTCGCTCAGGGCAAGCTGCGTCCGCCCCTACATGGAAATTCTGCACTTGAAAGTTGACGGTCTTCTTCTGTAAGCTTCCCGAACCCCACGAAGGCGTGCAGGGTAAGCTATCGCTACCGGCCATGGCAGAAGCATTCTTTACGGGACACCCTGAAGGGAAACACGCGACGTGTGTCCCGGCCGAATCCAGCCCACGCGCGGGCTGTCGATGCCTTCCAATCGCAACTCGGCATTAAACACAACATACTTTGAGAATTCAGCTGTAGGGAGAAGAGAATGGCAAGTTCTTCAATCAGGTTTGTAGTTCTTGCGGTGGTTGCGTTGGCGCTGGCGGTATCGGCTTTCGGACAAGGCGGAGCCACGGGAGCGATCACGGGAACGGTGCAGGATGCGAGCGGTGCCGTACTGGCGAATGCCGACGTGCGCATCACAAATCAGGAAACAAATGTTCTGGAGCGGTCGGTGCAGAGCGGGCCGGACGGGACATTTACGGCTCCGCTGCTGCCGGTGGGAACGTATAGCGTGAGCATCCAGGCGGCGGGATTTGGGGTGGGAAAGTTTGACAACATCGTGGTGCGCGTGACGGAGACAACGCGCATGATCGCGAAGCTCAGCCCGCAGGCGGTGCAGCAAAGAGTGGAAGTACAGGCCGAAGTGCAGACGGTGGACACCAGCGACGCGACCACGGGGCAGGCGGTTGAGAGCAACACGATCCGGGCACTGCCGCTGGCCACACAGAACTTCCAGCAGTTGCTGACACTGTCGTCGGGGGCGCAGGGCGAACTGAACAAGGCCAGCGAACTGGGGCGCGGAGACGTGCGCATACAGGTCAACGGGCAGCGCGAGGACAACAATAATTATTTGATCGAAGGCATCAGCGCGACCGACTACAACGTGGCGGAACTGACCAACACTCCGCTGCCGAATCCGGATGTGGTGCAGGAATTCAAGGTGCAGACGTCGCTTTACGATGCCAGCCAAGGACGCAACGGCGGCGGCAACATCAACGCCATCCTGAAAACCGGGACGAACCAGTTTCACGGGGACGTTTATGAGTTCTTCCGCAACACGGTGCTGGACGCGAATGAATATTTCCTGAAGCAGACGGGATCGCCGCGGCCGGTAATTCAGCAGAATATTTTCGGCGGAAGCCTGGGCGGGCCGGTGATGCCGGGAGGCAAGCTGGGATTCTTCTTCGTGAATTACCAGGGGACGCGGCAGCGCAGCGGCGATTCTCCGGGGACACTGATCAGCACATTCATTCCGTACGTGCCGGCGGCGGACCGCGGCGCGGCGGGAGCGGCCAACCTGGCCGCGGATTTCGGCGTGGCCAGCGCCGATCCGGTGGCAGTGAGCCTGCTGGGATTTCAGAGCAGCCAGTTCGGAGCGCCCGCGAATGGATATTTATTCCCCTTGCCGAATGCTCCGGCGGGCACGACTCCGGGATCGCTGGTGCAGTTTACGGTGAGCAAACCGGGCCAGTTTACCGACGACCAGTTCACGGCGAACTGGGACCGCGAGTTCCGCAACTCAAAAGATTCGGTGGCGGCGCGCTTCTTCTTCTCGGATTCGCAACAGAACATTCCATTCGGAGCGGGCGGCCTGCAGGCGTCGCTGGGCGGGGCGGCCGCGCAAACCGATCTGAACTTTCCTTACCAACTTCCGGTACACGACCGGGTGTTCGTGATTTCGGAAACGCACGTCTTCAATCCACGGCTGGTGAACGATTTCCGCTTCGGGCTGGTTCACATCAACAACAGCGCCATCAACGTGAATCCCGTAACGGCGACGGATGCGGGCATCGATCGGCCGACCAGCAACCTGACCAGCAGCATATACAAGTTCACGTTTGAGACTTCGGGATTCCAGTTCGGTCCCACGCCGCAGGCGAACCAGGCCCAGACGCAGAACAATTACAACTTTGTGGAGAACCTGAGTTGGGTCCACAACACGCACACGTTCACGTTCGGCGGGCAATACATCAAGGTGAACCTAGACAAGCAATTTCCGCAGGTGTTCAATGGGCAGCTTTTCTTCACCAACACTTCGCCGACGACCACCGATTTCGCCAACTTCGTGGGCGGCACGCCAGAGTTCAGCTTTGGTGGCGGCGGCGTTTACAACCACGCCTACCGGCAAAGCAATTCCGCAGTGTTTGCGCAGGATGACTGGAAGATGACCTCCAATTTCACCCTGAACCTGGGATTGCGCACCGAGTTCCTGGGCGCGTGGACCGACGGCGATTGCCACATTGGCAACATTCAATCGGATCTGACGGAATCGGGGACGTATCCCTTCATCTACCCAAAGTGCGTCGACAATCTGGGGGTTACGGGATTGACGGGGAACGCCGCCGGATCGACATTCAACAACAGCGTTTCGACGGGATGGGGACCGCGCGTGGGATTTGCCTGGGATGTGCTGGGACGCCACACTATGACGCTGCGCGGCGGTTATGGAATTTATTACGTGCGAGAGGATGTGGGCGCGGTCGATCAGTTGAGCTTCCAGTCGCCGTTTATCCCGATTGTGTTTTTTGGACAGACGCCGGGCTTCACCATGTCGGACTTCTTCACCGGAACTCCGGCGGTGAACCCGAATGCGGTACCGGCGGCGGGACAGCTTTCGGGGGCATGGCTGCCGTGCCTGGCAAAGCTGATCAGCTTCGTGCCCACCAACAGCCCCACGGGACAGGATGCAAGTTACGCCTGCACCGGTGGTCCAGGAGTGAACAGCACGCAGAACCTTTTTGTGCTGGAGGTCCCGCGGCATTTCGTGGTTCCCAACACGCAGCAGTGGAACCTGACGGTGCAACGCGAACTGGGAAAGAACTGGGTGCTGGAAGTGGGCTACGTGGGAACTCATGGCATCCATCTGCGGGAAACGCGCGATGGAATTCAGTCCGTGGATGCGATCCAGCATCCGTTCACCATTACGGACACCAGCAACAACTCGTACACGATTACGACCGATACGTTTTCGAATGCGATTGCGCGCACACCGACTCCGGGATTGAACGGGTATAGCGGGTACCAGATTTTCGCCAACGACGCTTACTCGATTTACCACGCGCTGCAAGCCACCGTATCGCGGCGATGGAACCAGAGCTATTTCCAGGCGGCGTACACGTTCTCGAAAAACATCGATGCGACGTCGACGGGGAATACGGCGTTCAACACGGCTTACAACGATCAGAGCAACGTCAACGCCTCGCGGGGCATTTCAGATTTCAACCGGCCGCAGCGGCTGTCGGTGAGCTACGCCTACGAACTGCCGTTCTTCCGGAATGCCACGGGCGCGACGCGAGCCGCGTTGGGAGGATGGCAAGTGAGCGGCGTAACCATTTTCCAGTCAGGGTTACCGTTCTCGATCTACGATTCCAGCGCGGGCACCGCCTTTCTGGGACAAGGCAGTACGCCGCTGCTGGGAGCGAGCCTGGCACCGGGAGCGACCGTTGCCAGCGGGCTTTCCAGTGGGAGCGTGAAACAGCGCGTGGCGAACGGATATTTGAATCCGACGACGTTCACGCCGGCGCCGCTGGTCGATGCGACCGATTGCGGTAATCTGGGTGCGGATTATTGCACAACCGGGTTCGGCGATTTAGGCCGCAATATTTACAAGGGGCCGTTCGAGCAGAACTGGGACGTCTCGTTCCTGAAGCACTTCAAGATTGGGGAACGGCAGGACGTGCGGTTTGCGGCGGACTTCTTCAACCTGTGGAACCACACGAACTTTGGCAACCCTACGGTCACGGATGTCGAGCAGTACCTGGCGAATCCGGGGAACAGTCCGTTTGGGAAGATCGTGCAGACTAACGGGAACCCGCGGTTGATTCAGTTCTCGTTGCGTTGGGCGTTCTAGTGTCGTGCGTCGGAAATGGTAATCGTTAACTATTGCGCCTTGATCCCGCTGATCCTGGGTGTGCTGCCAGGGGGGCAAGGGCTTTAACCACAGAGGGCACGGGGGATCACAGGGGAAACCCCGGCGATCTATAAGTGTCGATCCGTTTGAGGCCGGGAGGCGTCATGCCTTCCGGCTTTTTTCGTTTTCCAGGCTATGGCCTCAGCGAAGCTACGTAGGCGGCAAGGGCGATCATGTCGTCGAGTTCCAGCTTCTTGACCGGCTGCTGCATTGGTTGAGACTGCTGCCCGCTGCGGGCTCCAGAATGGATGTCATACAACTGGCGAACGATGTAACTGGGGGAGCGTCCGGCAATGGGAGGAACATTGCCGCTGCCGCGCAAGCCGGGGCCATGACACTTGGCACAGGGAACGGTCTTGCCGCCGCCTGAGGTCGTGGCTAGCATCTTCCCTTTCTGAATGCTGCCCGGCGGAACGTAGGCAATGAATCCCGAGGCGTCGTCACGCAGTTCGGTCAGTTCCAGGTTCTCGGGCGTTTCAATGATGCGTTGCCCGATCGGCTCGGTGGCCGCGGGTGTGGATGGGACCAGCATCCATCCTGAGACGTGCGTCTTGGGAACCGTGCTGGTCTCGACCACGCGGATCCAAGGTTTACGCGGCAACTCCGAAAAATACTGCGCCGCGGATTGGATCTCCTGGTCGGTCGCTTTGGTTTCATTCGCGATCATCGCTGCCACTGGTTTGTGGCGCGGCTCGGAACTCTTGCGCACGCCGCTTCTGAAATCTGCCATCTGACGAACGATATATCCGGCGGGCAATCCGGCGAGCCAGGCATTTTCTGGACGTCCCTGCCCGCTGGGTAAATGGCAGTAGGCGCAGGCATAGACGTCGGGCTTCCGGCCATGAGCAACGATCTGAGGCATGGCGGGATGGCCGGAGGGATGCCAGTCGGGAGGGTTGAATAAATCCTGCGTCTGCGCCACCGTGAAGGCTGCGTCACTGTTGGGGACGTGCCGCGACTTGTCGTCGAGCTTCGGCGCCGGGGCGGCGGAGTCGGGATTCAAGGCGTAGGCCCAGTACGGCGTCGTCTGATTTGAAGGCGTTGTCTGATTTGAATCTTGGGCGAGGGTGATGACGGCGAGGGCGAGCAGACTTGTGCAAACGAGGTAGCGGCGCATCCTCAATACTCTAACTCTGACTGATCCTTTTGAGGGAATCTTAACTCGTGCAGATACTGGCGGCGGAGGAATTGCGGTAGTCGTGCAGTTTGAGAAGATTTGTATCAGGGCATCGCTTCACGGGCCGCAGAAAAACTCATTTTGGGAGCAGAAAGCCAACCGCAGGCGCTAAAGCGCGGCCGATTTTAAAGGATTTAGCGGCACGACTGAAGTCGTGCCCTTCCCAAACCTATTCGAGGCAAAGTTTTTCAGCAGCCTGTGAAGGCATGCCCTGTTTCAGATCGTTTCAAACTCGCCACTACCGAATCGCGGCTTACTTTGCGGTCTGGGCTTCTTGCAGCAAGGGACGGAGGGAGTCGACGGAGATGCCGAGCGTGCCTCCGGTGAAGCCGTCCATGTAGGCGGAGTTGACGCCGATGACTTCGCCTTTGGAGTTGAAGACGGGGCCACCGCTGCCGCCGTGGGCGGTGGGAGCATCGTAGATCAGCTTGTCGCCAACAACGTCGCCGAGATGTCCGCAGGTCGTAGACGGACGAATCAAGGACAGAGCGGCGAGTTCGCTGGCGGCGCTGATGTCGTTATGGCGGTAGGCGAGGCGCTCGTAAATTCCCGACGGCGATTTGGCCACCATGCCCGCGATGCCCATGGGATAACCGATGACGGTGACCAACTGTCCGGGAGCGCCGGCGGATTTCGCGAGCGGCAAGACCGCCAGGTGACGTAGAGAGACAGAATCGTCGGCGCGGACAATGGCGAGGTCGGAAGTTTTCGAGACTGAGGCCGGCGACAGATTCACCGGAGTGGGCGATCCGGGAAAGAAGACGACCAGGCTTTCCAGCATGGCGTTGGCGCCCTCGTCGAGCATCTTCTGGGCTTCAGAATCGCCGTACCAAGGCTGGGCCACGTGGCGATTGGTGGCGACCAGGCCGTCTCCCACCAGAAATCCGGTACCCGATACGCGGGCGCGAATGGCAGGACGCTGGTTGGGGAATCCCACCTGGTACACGCCGTAGATGTAGCCGATGGAGTTGCGATAACGATTGAGAACCACCGCGGGCATGGCCTCTTCCTGCCTGAGCTGTTCGACCTGCGCGGTGAGTTCGTGGACCTGCTTCTGCAGATCGTCGGGCGGGGCCCCCTGAACGGCGAGCGGCGCGTAATAGTGGACCATCGCCAGGGCGCCGAGAAGAAGCACAACGCCGAGGACGCCCTGAAGCATCTGCTGCCAAGTCTCGGAGACGCGGCAGTCCGGCGGTGAAGTTTCGGTGGCAGGGTGCGGGTCGGGTTCAGAAGCGGCAGGATCGTGGATCTGGGTTTCGGCCATGCGAGTCGGGCGATACTCCGGAACTCAACCCAAGTCTTTCTTTTTCAGTCTTTTGCCTTTTAAGCCAGTGCAAAGCTGAGAACTTGGAGTGCTTATCTTCTCTTGCCTGGCGCGGGCGCGCCACGGTACTGAAGGGGATGTACAGGGGTTACGTGAGGAGTAGTTTGGGGAGGGTCAGTCTTTCAGGCCGAGCCGTTTGGACATTTCTTCGTAGAGAAATCCCTTGCCGGGGCGGTAGGGCTGGACCCATTCTCCATCGATGACGAACTGAGGAAGGGCACGCTTGCCGGTGTGCTTGACGACTTCCTCGACGGCGCCTGGTGTGGTCGCAACGTCAATCTCTTTATACGGAATGTTGTGCTTGGCCAAGAAGCGCTTGGCTTCGCGGCAGTCAGGACACCAGACTGAGGAGTAGACGGTCAGTTCCATGGGCTAGGAAATTTAACCACAGGGGGCACAGGGAATCACAGGGGAGGATCGCTTATACGCGCTCGAGATCCTGAATGGTTCGTTCGTTGACTACGTTGCCGGTGTTGAGGGTGGAGGATGGCTCGAACAACAGGATCCAGCATTCTTCGTCGGCGACGGGCCGGTGCTCGACGCCGCGGGGGACGACGATGAATTCGCCTTGTTCGATCCACTGGTGGCGCTCGCCATGCTCTTGGTCGCGGTAGTCCATGCGGAAGCGGCCTTTGACAACGAGGAATAGTTCGTCTTCGCGGTCGTGATGATGGAAGACGAATTCTCCCTTGAGCTTGTCGAATTTGACACACTGGCCGTTGAGCTCGGCGCCGATATAGGGCTTCCAGTACTCGGAGATCTTGGAGAATTTTTCGGCGATGTTGACTTTCTGCATGAGGCCCCTCTGGGGGATAGTCTTGAAGCTTAGATTCTCACGGTGGGTTGTGGGTGCAGAAGTTTGTTGCCAGCATGAGATACAGCAAAGAGTTGACGGCCCTTCGCCCCATACAGTTGGCGGGCGGGGGCGCCCGCCCCACACATACGCCTCGCTTCGTTCGGCGGGGCGGAGCCTTCGACCTCGCTCAGGGCAAGCTGCGTCCGCCCCTACATGATTCTTTCCTGGTTATAGGCCTGGGGTTCCTTGGTTCGCGTGTCCGCTATGGAGCGTCAAGCGGACGCCGCGCTGGTGGTTGATGCGGGTGGTGGTGGTCCAGTCGATGTCGTCGGCCGAGATCACGCCGGTGCCACCGCCGACCAACGAGTAGGAGATGCGGCTATCGGAATAGCCGTAGCCGCTCACGGCCAGCACGGCTCCGTTATTGAGAACGAAGACTGGCATGCCCGGAGCGCTCGCGACGTTGGACGACACATCACGCGTAACATAGGCGGCATAGGACGCCTGCGCTGCGGAGGGATCTGTGGGCGTAACGGGGCGAGTGGTCAGTTGCGGGCGGGGCGTGCTCAGGCGCGCATCCTGATAAGACTCGTTCTGCGGCTGTCCGAAGAAATGCCAGCCCGGGCCGAAAGTCTGGGCCAGCTGCGGGATCTGGATGTCGTCCATGAGGCGCAGGCTGAGGACGGTTTCGCCCTTCAGCTTGGGCCGCGGACCGCGCGCGGGCAGCATGATCACTTTCCAGGGCCAGAGCGGCGGGAGCATCCATTCGACCACATCGCGGCGCGGATGACCTTTGCCGTCGATCTTGCCTTCCTTGTCGACCTTGTATCCACGGGTGGCGATGACTTTGCTTTCGAGGGGGATGTCGCCGGCGGGAACGCCGATGCGATCAAATTGCAGCTTCAGATATCCCTTGCCGAAGAAGTGGCCGGGATCTTTGGCGGCCTCGAGATGTCCGACGAGATAGCTGCCGCGGGGAAAGGCCTGCTGTCCGAACTCGGTGATGCCGCGCAAATGGCAGAGAATGGGATCGCCGACGTCGACGGTATTGGTGGAGAGGTTCGGTTCGTTGAGGGTGCACTGCAGTAGCGTGCCAGCGGGCAGGACGACGTCACGGGCGCTGGCGAATGGGCTGAGCGTGAAGACGAGGAGACCCAGCAAGGCAAGAGTCAGGATCGCATGCAGAAAAGTGGACTTCATACATCACCTCGGTCGCTTGCCCCAGTCATGGCGGGCGGTGGTCGCTGAGGCCGCGAATGTATCGCGCATCTAATCATGGTTTTGGAGGAAGGTCAATCAGGAATTACCTTATGTCGCCCCGGACTTGCGACAACCACAAAGGGCACGAAGTTACACGAAGGAATTCGAGAGGGGTTTCCTGCGTGAACCTTCGTGTCCTTTGTGGTTGTCGCGCATAATGGAGGCTACGGGGAAAGCCAAGAGCAGAACCGATTGACTCTGTCGGAACGCCTCCCCTTCGCTTCGCTCAAGGGTCGGCGGGGCGGACCCTTCGACTTCGCTGAGGGCAAGCTGCGTCCGCCCCTACATTTTCAGTGCACCGGAGCCGGCTGCGGATTGGATTGCGGCGCGGTTGTGCTTGGGCTGGAGAAATTCACTTTCGGAACTTCGCGCGATCCTTCGGATGCTACGAAGTACGCGGGGTTCGGCTTGAAGCTGGCCCATCCGGCGAAGACGTTGTTGGGGAACTGCTGGACGTAGGTGTTGTAGTCCTGCAGGGTATCGTTGTAGCGCTTGCGCTCGACGGCGATGCGGTTCTCGGTGCCGGCGAGTTCGTCCTGCAGGCGCAGGAAATTTTCGTTCGATTTGAGTTGTGGATAATTTTCCACGATCAACAGCAGGCGCCCGAGAGCTCCATCCAGTTGGCCGTTGGCGGTGATTTTTTCCTGGGGCGTTCCGGCGGAAAGCAGCGCGGAGCGGGCTTTGGCGATGTCGCCGAACACGGTCTGCTCCTGCTTGGCGTAGCCCCTCACCGTCTCGACCAAGTTGGGGATCAGGTCGGCGCGGCGCTGCAGGACGATATCCACCTGCGACCAGGCGGCCTTAACCGCTTCATTTTTGCTGACCAGGTTGTTGCGCACGCTGACGTATTGGCCGAAAAATGCGAGCGCGATTAATCCGATGACGACAATGACTACGATAACGGCGACGAATCCTTTGCCCACAAGCGCCTCCTTGATATACGAGTTCTATTGCTGGCCGGATGCCTCTGAGTCTAACGCCTGGTCCACCGCTGCGGTCACTTTCTCAATGGCGGCAAGATACCGGGTGCAGAGATCGGTTACGTTCAGGCTCTTCTTGTCTACTTTGCCTTCGCGGACATCGAGCGCCTGCTGGAGCGCGGACGGATCGAATTGTACTTGCTTCGATAACGCCATGAGCGCTTCGCGGCGAGTTAATGAAGGCCCTCCCAGAACGATCAGGGCGTGGCGAAAGAGGGTCGCGAAGGACGGTACGGAATGAAGCACCACGTCCCATAAGCGAGAAGTGCTATCACCCGCGAGCAGAACGTGCTGGCGGAGCAGAATGAGTTTCTCCCGCAGTTCGTACTCGACCTGAACGCGATGCAGGTGCGTGGGGATCCGCAGGCCGAGGATGCCCTCGCCATAAAGAACGCGATGATGCTGGAGCATGTCGAGAAGCTCGATGGTGAAGACGTCGGTCGAGCGCTCGAGTTCCTGTCGCGTCATGCAGAGTGGAGGCGGCTGCTTCTGTTTATTCCACCATTTGACCGCGGGGGCCAGCGCCTGCAATGCGGTAAACGAGCTGTCGCGCAGGACGCAAAACAAGTTGAGGTCGGAGAGACCGGGATGGAAATCTCCGGAAACGGCCGAGCCGAACAGAATGATGCCTTCGAGGTTCGGCCCGGCGGCTTCGCGGGCGCGGGTCACGAATTCTTGGAGCTTGTTTTCTTTTGCTTCTTCGGGAACCATGGTTGCTTCCTCTGTTGCCAGGCTTTCGCTTTCCACGCTTACGCTCGCGTTGCTCGCGGGGCGGACGAGGCGTCCGCCCCTACGTGAAACGGACTTCGCTCGCCCCAATATGAAACGGTCTTACCAACTGCTGCTGGCGCCGCCACCGCCCGAGCTTCCGCCACCGAAACCCCCGAAGCCTCCTCCACCTCCACCGCCGAAACCGCCAAATCCTCCACCACCGCCGAAGCCGCCGCCACGGCCGCCGAACATACTAGAAAACAAAATCCAGAAAAGAAGGCTACGTAACGGCGTGAAGAGGATGATCAGTATAACGATGATGATGATCGCAATACCGCCCAGCGAGATCCCGCCTTCCGGGCGCTCGTCGCGTTGAGTGGGAGGGCGCGGCTGGGAATTTGTGAGCTGAATTCCGGCGTCGGTGGCGATCACTTCGGCGACGCGGGATGTGACGAGCAGCAGGGCTTGACTGTAATTTCCGCCGCGCATCAGCGGGATGGCCTCGCGCTGGAAGCCGCCTACTTTGCCGTCAGGCAGGATGGGTTCGAGGCCGTATCCGACTTCAATGCGGGCGCGATGGTCGCGGATGGCGTAAAGGATCAAAACTCCGCGATCGGTGGATTTGGCGCCGATGCCCCACTGGTGGAAAAGGTCAACGGCGTAGCTCTGGATGTCGGAGCCGTCCAGCGTATTGATGGTGACGACGGCAATTTGCGCGTGGGCTTTCTCGTCGATCTGACGGCAGATGTCTTCCATCTGGCTGACCGTGGCGGAATCGAGGACGTGGGCAAAATCGTTGACGTAGCCGGTGGGCTTGAGGTTTTTGATCGGCTCGGCGTGTGCGACGATGCTGAACGACAGAACGAGAAACGTCAGCAGACGGAGTTGCGCGCGCGCGTGCACAGGAAAATTGTACAGGAGCGGTGCGGAGTGAGACGTGAGGGTGAGGGCAAGCCGAGATCACTGAGAACATTGGTTCGGGGTTTCTGAGATTGGTCGGCAGAACAAGACGCCATGTCGAGCGAGAGGTCGAGCAGGTTAATTTTAGGCGCTTTTCAAATGCCTGTCCTCTGTCCTAGCCTCTGATGATTTTTCGAGACACTTCTCGGAAGGCTCTAGGCAATGTCGCTGAGGAGGGCTAGCAATGCGGTAGTTCTCATAGATTTGTGACCCCCGGACCTTGTGCGCCACGGTTTCTACGTGCGACCAGAACTCTCGAGCCTCTTGCGTGTCTTTCTTCTTAATCCAAGTCATTTGGGGTTCCTCTGCATTTTTACTATGTATCCCGAAACATGTCCAGTTGTTGACTGTAAACTTTTTCAAATTGTTCTACCGCAATTTCCTCTTTTTGCAAATAGGAATAGGGCGAGAGCGGTATTCGTGTCCATGCGTTATGACGCTTGATTTCTATCGTCTTACCGTCCTCTTTACGGAGCAATTCATGGCCAGTGCTAAGCGTCATTGAAAAGAGGTCGAAGTAGCGGCGAGGCCCTACACCAACAAAGTGTGTAAATGGCACCCTACGGTTGCGGCCCTTCTTGCGTTCCAGTTTCTCCTCGACCACGATTTCTTCTGCATGGAGTTCCTCTGCTCTGCTTTTCCCGTACGGTTCGATGTAGTAGATACGCTCGATACCAGACGCGATAATGTGGCGGGTGCAATTATGGCAGGGGAAAGTTGTTACATATAGAAGAGCGTTCTGAGGACTCACACCGGATCGAGCGCAACACAACAGCGCATCCATCTCCGCATGAACTGCCCTCCCATACTCGGTGATATCCAACCTGCTCCGAAATGGCGACAGTAGCGACTCAACCGCGAGCACTGGCTCGGAACCTCGTTTCTTGAGTCTCTCGAGAACCTCTTCAGCTAGCTTCGGCCATACGCTAAGGGCTTCTTTGATGATGACGGAGGCCGCATCATACCTTTTGACGTCAAGGTCATTAACGGCCTCGACGAGTCTCTGCGCTATTCGATTACGCTGGAGATCGTTGCTATCGCATTTCAATATGTGGTCGCGGTTATCAAGAGGACCGGGCCAATACAGTCCACCGCCTGGCGACGGAACATCGTTGGTTCCGACGCCAATGATGTCACCTAGTTTGGACGTTACAGCGGCACCCACCTGCCTGCCCAATTGTCCGGAGCGAAGCGAGGCAGCATACGCTAGAAACATCGCGTGTTCTTGTTGGGTCGGGGTGATATAGGGATTTGAGAACACCAAGTCGAAGAACCGTTCTAGTTCTTGCTCGTATTTCCCATTCTTGAACTGAACGAATACGTCGGAAAGTTGGAAAGTTTCTGTCGTATACTGCCCATATTCGTCTTCCGTCTCCTCGGCATCCCGCCTGATTAGCTTCATTGCTTCATCCTTGGGAGCATTTCGTTCGATTAGGTAATCCAAGCGCTCCTGTTGGGTAGCGAAGATGCCGACAAGGAAAAATCCGTCGCCATAGACTTTTCTCAAAGTTGCCACTTCTTGTGGACGCTTCAAAGAAAGCAATATATGAGCAATCCTAGGCCGGGCATTAGGCTCGGAGGAATCGTGAGGACGCTTCGTATTTATCTCAGAAATAGCCGCTAATGCCCAAACATCTTTTCGCTTAGTTTTTCTGCATAAGTCGTTTCCAGCTGTCATTCGCGACGCAATGCGTTGTGTTTCCGGGCTGTCTGGCAAGGAACTGTCGGAGAAACGCGTGATGAGATCGCTAATTTTCAATGTGGTACTTGAATAGTTGTATTTAGCTAGGATTCTCTCCACCGAGCGGCGGATGGGTTCGTAATCGGTACCGACGGCACATACCATGCCAATGACGAGTTCGGAATCAGGAAAGTCAAATTTCTCGACAGCATTTTTTATCTGAGGCGGACGAGTGCTCTCTGCCAATTGGTTTCCTCCTAATCAAACTGGCGAGACCGGTGTATGGGTTTCGGGGGGAAGAACGGTGAATGGTACTCTTATGCCTGACTTCGTTGCAATCGCGAGTGCGGTTTGTCGTAATTTCGTAACAAGCATGGCAGACGAGCAGCAGCTAAACCAAAAGCCGCCAGCTTTTGGCTGACGGCTGATGGCTGAAAGCTGACGGCTTCAGTTTTCGTACAAGAGCACGCCTTCCGCCTTTTCGGCGTCGACCGGGCGGTAGAAGAGCTTGTTGTCTTCGAGGAAGACCTCGATGAAGGCGGGGCGCGTGGTGATGGTGCCCTGAATCAGCGCCTCCGACAGCGGGTCTTCGATGTACTTCTGCAGCGCGCGGCGCAGCGGCCTTGCTCCGTAGGTGCGGTCGGTCAACGTCTGGTTGAGAATCCACTTCTTGGCATCGTCCGCAACCGTGACCGTGATCGACTTCTGCGCCAGGTTCTGGTTGAGCTGGTTGACCATGAGCTCGAGAATCTGGATCAGGTCGCCCTCGCCCAGCGCGTTGAAGATGATGATTTCGTCGATACGGTTCAGGAACTCGGGGTTAAAGGTGCGCTTCACCTCATTCTTGACCAGTTCCTCGACTTTGTCGGCGATCGCTTCTTCCTTGGTTGACGCGAAGCCCAGGCCCTCCCGCTTCTGCAGATGCCGAGCACCGATGTTCAACGTCATGATGATGATCGTGTTCTTGAAGTCGACCGTGTTGCCGAGGCCGTCGGTCAACTGGCCGTCTTCAAACACCTGCAGCAGGATGTTGAAGACATCAGGATGCGCCTTCTCGATTTCGTCGAGCAGCACGACGGAATAAGGAGCGCGCTTGACGCGCTCGGTGAGCTGGCCACCTTCTTCATAGCCGACGTATCCCGGAGGCGAGCCGATCAGCTTCGAGACCGAATGCTTCTCCATGAATTCGGACATATCGAAGCGGACCAGAGCCTTCTCGGTGCCAAACATGAATTGCGCCAGCGTGCGTGCGACCTCGGTTTTGCCGACACCCGTCGGGCCGAGGAACAGGAACGAGCCGATGGGCCGGTTCGGATTCTTCAGGCCGGCGCGCGAACGGCGAATGGCGCGCGCCAGGGCGCTGATCGACTTGTCCTGCGAGATGATCCGCTTGTGCAGCTCTTCTTCGATGCGGAGCAGCTTCTGCGTCTCTTCTTCTTTAATCGACGTGATCGGGACGCCGGTCCAGCGGGAGACAACGTCTTCGATGTCTTCGCGGTTGACGACGCCGGTCGAGGATTCGTCGAGGTGATATTTCTCGCGAAGAGCGCGCAGGTTCTCGCGCTCTTTGCGTTCTTCGTCCGAATAGAAACGAGCCTTCTCGAACTCATGGTTCGCGATGGCGTTTTCCATGCGGTGCACGATGAACTTGATGCGCTTCTGGACTTCGGTCAGCTCTTCGGGCAGCGAAGTCTGGCGGAGCTTCACGCGGGCTCCGGCTTCGTCGACCAAGTCGATGGCCTTGTCGGGCAAGAAGCGGTCGGGGATGTAACGGTTCGAATGCGAAACCGCGAAGTTGATGGCGTCGTCGGTGTAGGTGACGGCGTGAAACTTCTCGTAGCGGTCTTTAATGCCGAACAGAATCTTGACGGCGTCCGTCTCGTTCGGAGGCGGAACTTTTACGGCCTGGAAGCGGCGCTCGAGCGATCGATCTTTCTCGATCGACTTGCGGTACTCGCCGGGCGTGGTGGCGCCGATGCACTGAATCTCGCCGCGAGATAGAGCAGGCTTCAGGATATTGGCGGCGTCGAGCGAACCTTCCGCGGATCCGGCTCCGACCAGCGTGTGTAGCTCGTCGATGAAGATGATGGAATTCTGCGACTCCATCAACTCCTTCATGATGGTCTTGAGGCGCTCCTCGAACTGGCCGCGATATTTCGTGCCCGCAACGATCAAAGAGAGGTCGAGAGCGAGGATGCGCTTGTCGGCGAGGAACGATGGTACTTCGCCGTCGGCGATGCGCTGGGCCAACCCTTCGACGATGGCAGTCTTACCGACTCCCGGTTCGCCGATGAGAACGGGATTATTTTTCGTGCGGCGGCAGAGGATCTGGATGACCCGGTCGACTTCGCCCTCGCGTCCGACCAGCGGATCGAGCTGGCTGTCCATGGCGGCCTGCGTCAAATCACGCGAGAATTCCGCCAGCAGCGAACTTTCACGCTGCCGTTGGGGCTGAGCCTTCTCCTGGGTGGTACGGGCCAGTTCTTCGCGGATGGTCGAGAGGCGCAGGCCGCGCTCGTGCAGGATCTCGGCGGCGAAGCACTTCTCTTCCCTGAGCAGGCCCAATAGCAAATGTTCGGTGCCGATGTGGCGATGGGAAAGGCGCTCGGCTTCCTCGGCGGCATAGGCCAAAACCCGTTTGCATTCATTGCTTAGCGGGAGGTCGACCGAGGTGGAGACCTTCTCGCGAATGGTGGTGTGTCCCTCGATCTGCTTGCGGATCGATTCGACCGAGGCGTGGGAACGCAGGAAACGATTGGTCAGAGCTTTGTCTTCGCGCAGGAGTCCCAGTAGCAGGTGCTCGGTTTCAATATAAGGAGACCCGAACTGGCTGGCTTCGTAGCGTGCGAAAAAGATGACGCGCCTGGCTTTCTCCGTATAGCGTTCAAACATAATGCCCTTCCCCTTGACCTTCCCGGCCGGAGATGGAATTCTCCCTGTCCGACCCTGACCCGGCTACACCCCATTATGCAACCAAAGGGCCAACAAACCCAAGTGGTTAGAAAATGCTCATACCCTTTGATTGCCGTACCGAAGAAATTCGCCCCAGCTTCCTTCGGATCCAACCGACAATTTGTTGCACTTCTTATTGCACTTCGTCTTACAAATTTTTGCCTTTCCTCCTCGGCTAATATTCAGGCCGGAAGCGAATCCGGCGAAATCTCCTCGACCCGTCCTCGCTGCAAACGCAATACGCGATGGCAGCGCCGTGCGAACGATAAATTGTGCGTAGCGATGAGAGAGGTGAGTTGGTGCTCGCGGTGCAACCGCGCAATCAAAGTAAAAACAGCTTCCGCCGTCTGTACGTCCAAGTCCCCCGTAGGCTCATCGGCGAGCAACAACTTGGGCCCGGTGATGAGCGCGCGGGCTAGAGCCACCCGCTGCTGCTCGCCGCCCGAGAGTTCTCCCGAGCGATGATGCGCGCGCTGCTCCAGTCCAACCTCACGCAGCCAGCGTGAAGCTTCCGGCTCGACGTGCTGCCATGTCTGTCCCCGAAGCAGCAACGGCATGGCAACATTCTCCGCCGCCGTGAACTCCGGCAGCAAGTAGTGAAACTGCCATACGAACCCTGTTTCGCGATTGCGAAAGTTTGCGGCTTCGTCGCGGGACAAGGAATTGAGTCGCAAGTGGGCGCAGTATACGTCACCTGCGGAAGCTCGATCAAGAGCGCTGAGGATGTGCAACAAGGTACTTTTCCCGGCGCCTGATTCTCCCACGATGGCGAGCATTTCTCCTCGCTTCACCTCAAACGACAGATTCTCAAAGAGCACCAGATCCGATTCACCGGACCGGAAGACCTTCTTCAGGCCTTCGACGCGAAGCATTAACCCGTCACTCGTTAGATGCAAGGTGCGCCTCTTTCGTTCCGACCGGCAGTCCGGCTGCGAATTGGAGGATGCAAAGCTACAGTTGCGACCGTATCCAGCGGCATTGTTGCCTTATGGGACTGAGGATTCCGTTGCGCGTAGAGCCGTTAAGAACCATAGACCTAGGGCAAATTTCGATGTGTGACGCCGCCTTCATTGCGCGCTTTGCGCGCACCCCGGACGAATGCGTCCGGGGCTACATGTCTTGTGTAGGGGCGGACGCATTCGTCCGCGCCGCGAGCGAAGCGAGCGTGTGACCGCACCCAGCGATTGCGGCTACGGCAACCCAACACCGCTCAAGTTCCCTATTCATACCTTAACGCCTCGGCCGGAAGGATGCGCGAAGCCGACCAAGAAGGGTATAGCGTTGACACGAACGAGACTAACACCGTGAAAATGGCGACCCAGGCTCCATCCAGGAGGCGCGGGGCAAAGGGCACGTAGTCGATGGAGTAGACCTCGGGCGAGAGCGAAATAATGTGGTAGTGGCCTCCGGCGTAGGAGATGGCGTATCCCAGCACGAGGCCGATCACCGTACCGATGACGCCGATCAGGACTCCCTGGGCGATGAAAACATTGCGCACCTGCGCCTGGCGCGTGCCCATCGACAGGAGTACGGCGATGTCTTTCGTCTTCTCCATGACCATCATAATGAGGCTGATGAGAATGTTGAGCGCGGCGACGAAAACGATGAGGCCGATGGTGATGAAGGTGACCAGGCGCTCCGTCTTCAGTGCCTTGAACAACGCCTTGTTCTGGTCCATCCAGTTGGTGGCCATGAAACCGGTGCCCGCGGCGTCTTCGAGTTCGCGGGAGATGGCGGGGGCCTGGTAGATGTCGTCAATCTTGAACTCCAGGACCGAGATGAGGTCGCCGAGTCCAAACAGGCGCTGCGAGTCGGAGAGACGGGCGAAGGCCCATCCGGAGTCGTAGTCGAAGAAGCCGGAGTTGAAAATGCCGACCACGCGGAAGCGCGTGTACTTGGGCACCATACCAAAGGGAGTCAGTTCGCCCTGCGGGCTGACCACAAGCACAACCGATCCGACAGTCGCGCCGAGATCGTCGGCCATATCTTTGCCGAGAACGATGGGAGGCATGGCGGCAATACGCTCGGCAACGCCTTCGAGCGAGTCGGGAGATTGATCGGCTGGCGCGGAAGAGGCTGGTGTGGAGCGGGCGCCCCCGCCCGCTGGTTTTGACTCTGGTTGTGTAGGGGCATCCGTCTCCAAAGCCGCAGCCGATCCCTCCGTCACCGAGTTCAGCAGATCTCCGACCTGGCGCTCGTACTTGGGAATCATCCCCTTGAGCACGGCGCCGCGAGCCCGCGGTCCGCGCGAGATCAGCACTTGTTCGAAGATGGCCGGAGCTGCCGCGACAACATGCGGCTGCTTGGAAAGACGAGCCATCAGCGCGGGCCAGTCCTTGATGCCGTCATCGGCGACGCGCTGCAAGCTGATGTGCGAGGTCGAGCCGAGAAGGCGCTGCTGCAGGTCCTGGCGAAATCCGTTGTTGATGGCAAGCGCGACGACCAGAGATGCAACCCCGGCGGCGACGCCGGCAATCGAGATGCCGGTGATGATGCCGATGAACGCCTGACGGCGTTTGGCGCGGAGGTAGCGGCTCGCGATGAAAAGTTCGAAGCGCATGGGGAGCAGTGAGCAATGAGCTGTGAGCTCTCAGCTTTCAGCCAAGTCGGATTATAGCGGGATGGCGCTCGTTGATCCTCAATGTATCTTCGGCAGTACCGCGCCTACGTTTGTTCGGTAGTTCGTAAAAGCTACTCCGAAGCGCTTTTCCAGCTCCGCATCTTCCATGCGGATCATCACTGCTCCCGTCGCGATGGCGAATGCCATCAGCACCCAGCAGACCAGCAACCCGGCGCCAACGCTCCAGGCGATCATCTCGCACAAGTGCGCCAGATAGACCGGATGCCGCACGCGTGCTCGAATTCCTGTAGTGACCAGGCGATCGTCGCGATGTCCGGGGAGGACTTCGGGCAGACCTCCGAGTTGCGCCAGGCTGAAGTGCGCTCCGGAGCGGGCGTAGAGAAAGATGCCCGCGGCAAAGAGCAGAAGTGCTGGAGGCCAACTCCACGGAGTCGAATAGAGCGCCACACTGCGCCACGGACCAGTCAGCGCGCCTATGCCGACCCACATCACAAGCCAGGCGGGAACGAGCACGCGGAACGGGGAGCGCACGCGGGCGCGCCAGCGATGGGCTCGCGGATGCACCATCAGCCAGAACGACGGGATCGTCGAATAGACGACGCAGGCCAGCCATCCTACGGTGCGAAGGAGGGACATGGGGGAGATTCTACAGGGCGGCGCGAAGCGCTAGTGTAGGGGCGGACGCATTCGTCCGCCCCGCGAGCGCAGCGAGCGTGTCACCGGGGTAGACTGCTTCGGTAACTACCCGATTCCCTCTAACGCTGCCATAATGTGAAAATGGCGTGTGCTTTCCTGAATGAAAATTGGCTTCCGAAGTCAGTCCTCTGCCTGAGGACTTATGATCGACATAAATTCCTGCTGGATATCATTGCCGGCGTCACCGTCGGGCTGGTTGCGTTGCCGCTGGCGATGGCATTTTCCATCGCCTCCGGGCTGACACCGCAGGCCGGCATTTACTGCGCGATCGTCACCGGATTCCTGATCTCGGTGCTGGGCGGATCGAAGACGCAGATTGGCGGGCCGACTGGCGCGTTCGTGGTCGTCGTGGCCGGCATTGTTGCCGTGCATGGCGTCGATGGACTTTTCATGTGCACGGTGATGGCCGGCGTGCTGCTGGTAATCATGGGCGTCACCGGATTGGGCACGGCGGTGAAGTTCATTCCGCGCCCCGTGGTCATTGGATTTACCAACGGCATCGCGGTACTGATTGCCAGCACGCAGGTAAAAGATTTCTTCGGGCTGCATCTGGAAAAGGTTCCGGGCGTGTTCTGGCTGCGCGTCGAGGCGCTGGCCGGAAACTTTCACACGTTGTCGTTCGAGGCCACGGCTCTCGCGGTATTCACGCTGCTGTTGCTGATCATCTGCCGCAGCGTTTCGGCGCGGATTCCGGGACCGATTGTGGCGCTGATTCTGGCGACCGCGGCGGTTTATTTCTTCAAGCTTCCGGTGGAAACCATCGGCACGCGGTTCGGCGGAATTCCCGCCGGGCTGCCGCATTTGCAGATCCCTAAATTCCGCACCGACCTGATCCACGGATTGCTGGGGCCGGCGTTCACTGTGGCGATGCTGGGGGCGATTGAGTCGCTGATGTCAGCCGTGGTTTCCGATCGCATGAGCAACGACCGGCACAATCCCAACGTTGAGTTGATCGGGCAAGGCGTGGCCAATGTCTTCTCGCCGATGTTTGGCGGCTTGCCGGCCACGGGGGCAATCGCGCGGACGGCCACCAATATCCGCGCCGGAGCGCAGTCGCCGGTTGCGGGCATGATCCATGCGCTGACCTTGTTGTGCATACTGCTGTTTGCGGCGCCGCTGGTCAGCTACGTGCCGATGGCAGCGCTGGCGGGCATTCTGATGGTCGTCTCCTACAACATGGGCGAGTGGCGCGAGATTCCGCAGTTGCTGAAGCTGACCAAGACTGACATCAGCATCTGGCTGGTGACGTTTGCGCTGACCGTGTTTGCCGATCTCACCGTTGCGGTCGAAGCCGGGATGATCCTGGCGGCGCTGCTGTTTATCAGCCGCGTGGCGTCGACCACGACCGTATCGCAAGTCACCGACGACTACGTGGAAGACGGGCGCGTGCACATTCTGCAGGATAAAGATATCCCCTATTACGCGACCATCTTCCGCATTCATGGTCCCTTTCTATTTGGGGGGACGGACAAGATTTCGGTCGTGACCGAGGACCTGCACACGCTGCCTCCGGTGGTGATCTTGCGGCTCAGAAATATGACGGCCCTCGATGCGACGGGGCTGTTTGCGATTGAGGAGGTCGCCAAGGAACTGCAAGCCAGCAAACGGACCTTGATTCTGTGCGGAGCACGCGAGCAGCCGTCGCAATTGATTCATGAAGCGGAGTTCGCCGAAGTGATCGGTAAAGAAAACATTTGCGACAACGTGCAGGAAGCTCTGCGGCGCGCCGAGGAAGTGTTCGAGCGGTTGGAAGTGAAGGGCGCTCCGGCTGTGTAGGGGCGGACGCATTCGTCCGCCCCGCGAGCGCAGCGAGCGTGTCACGGCTTCAGGGTGTACCAGCAGTCCGCCTCCACTTTCGACCGCCTTTATTGCGCGTTTTGTGCGCGCAGCCCGGACGAATGCGTCCGCGGGTACATGTCCACATGTGGCGTGAAAGCGCATACATCCCGTATTCTCTTTAGGTCTGGGCTGCTCCTTCGATGATCATCAACCTCGCTGAACGCGCGCATAACCACAATTGGGAGCTCGACCCGGTCATCCGTTCCCTGCTGGATACGGATTTCTACAAGCTGCTGATGCTGCAGTTCATCTGGAAACACTTTCCCAAGACGCGCGTTACTTTCTCTCTGTACAACCGGCACGCTTCGGTGCGGATGGCCGACATCATTCACATCGAAGAACTGAAGGTACAACTGCAGCACGTGCGCGGGCGCCGCTTTCGAAAATCGGAACTGGTGTGGCTGGCGGGCAACACGTTTTATGGACGCCGCGGAATTTTTGAGCCGGGCTTTCTGGAGTGGCTGGAAAATGATTTTCATCTATCGGATTACCAGCTGCGCGTGAATGATGGGCAGATTCATCTGTCGTTTGAAGGAACGTGGGCTGAGACCACGATGTGGGAACTCTACGCGCTGGCGATTCTGGATGAGCTGAAAACGCGGGCCCATCTGAAGACGCTGAGCGAGTTCGGGCTCGACATTCTTTATGCCCGGGCCAAGACGAAGCTCTGGAACAAGATTGAACGGCTGCGCGGCGTTCCGGGACTGAGCGTAGCTGATTTCGGAACGCGGCGCCGGCATAGTTTTCTGTGGCAGGAATATGTCGTGGTGGCCATGGCGGCCAATCTGGGCAGCAATTTCATTGGCACGTCGAATGCCTTCCTGGCGCACAAACACGATCTCGAAGCGATCGGGACCAACGCGCACGAGATTCCCATGGTCATGGGCGCGCTGGCTCCCGATGACGTCGCGCTGAAAGCATCGCAATACCGGGTGCTCGAACTGTGGCAGCAGGCGTACGATGGCGCGCTGCAGGTGATGCTGCCCGACACGTTCGGCACGACGCAGTTTCTGGCGGGCGCTCCGGATTGGGTGGCGGACTGGACCGGACAGCGCGTCGACAGCAAAGATCCGTATATAGCCGGAGATGAATATATCGAATGGCTGAAGCAGCGAGGGCGCGATCCGCGGGAGAAGTTGATGATTGCATCCGACACGCTGGACGTAGATGCGATTCTGGGGCTGCATGCGTATTTTGGCGGGACGTTGGCGAAGGGCGTACGCCCGCTGGATTTTCGCAGCGCGGCGGACTTCCACGACCGTGGCAAGTGGACGGCGGACCGGCGCATCCGCTTCAGCGCTGGCTGGGGAACGCTGCTGACCAACGATTTCCGCGGATGCAATCCCAACGACGGCGACGGATTCGATCCCATCAGCTTGATCTGCAAAGTGTCGAGCGTGGAGGGGCGGCCCGCGGTCAAACTCTCGGATAACTACGCGAAGGCGCTGGGACCGGCCACAGAGATTGAGCGCTATAGCCGCGTCTTCGGGACGGCGGGGATGGTGAACGCTCCGGTGGTCGCGTAGGAAGGCTTTGCCCAAGTCGAGGAGTCTGGGAGATCCCTCGCTTCGCCTGAAATGCGGCTCGGGATGACGCCGCGAGGATTATTCATGACGGCGTGCACATCCTCGGCGTTCTATGTCACATTAGACGTTCATGCCTGCTAACGCCGACGCCAGGGCCGGCCGCGCCGCCTTCACCCATCCCGGATTCGTGCTGTTCGAGATTGCGCGGTTCCTGATCGTAGCCGCGGTCGAGATGCAGGCCGTCGCCGTGGGCTGGCAAGTTTACGAGATCACGAAACGACCTCTCGATCTGGGCTATGTCGGGCTGGCGCAGTTTCTGCCGGGCATTCTGTTGTTCCCCATCTCCGGACATGCTTCGGACCGCTTTGAACGCAGCAAGGTGCTCTCGGTCTGCTATGGGGGCTACGCGGTGTGCTTCGCGCTGCTGCTGATTCTCACCGAGCACGGCACGCCTTCGATGACATCAATTTATGTGGTGCTGGTGCTGATCGGAGTGGTGCGCTCATTCAACAGCACGGCGAGCCGATCGATCCTGCCGCAACTGGTTCCCGAAATTCATTTTCCGAACGCGGTGGCGTGGAACGCTAGCATCTTCCAGGCGGCAACCATTCTTGGGCCATCGTTCGGGGGAATCGTCTACGCGGCGTTTCATGGGCCGTCCGCGGTGTACGTGATCGCGATGGTGACCGCGATTGGCGCGACCTTGTCGTCGTTCCGCATCAAGCCAGAAGTGAAGGCGCGCCCGCGCGAGCCGATGACTTTGAAAACCGTCTTTGCCGGCCTGCATTACATCTGGAACAAGAAGTTGATCCTGGGCGCAATTTCGCTCGACTTATTTGCGGTGCTGCTGGGCGGGGCGGTGGCGCTGCTTCCGGTGTATGCGCGCGAGATTCTGCATACGGGCCCGTGGGGATTGGGGCTGCTGCGCACCGCTCCGGGCGTGGGGGCGGCGGTGATGGCGGTGGCGCTGGCGCATCGGCCGTTGCGCGGGCGGTCAGGGCCGACGCTGCTGTGGGCGGTGGCCGGATTCGGGCTGTTCACGATTATCTTCGGACTTTCGCGCAGCTTGGTTGTTTCGCTGGTCGCGTTAGTCCTGCTGGGCGCCAGCGACATGATCAGCGTGATCATCCGCGCCACGCTCACGCAACTGGCCACGCCCGATGAGATGCGCGGACGCGTTACCGCCGTCGATATGATTTTCATTGGGACGTCGAATGAATTCGGTCAGTTTGAATCGGGAGTGACGGCGCAATGGTTCGGCACGGTGCCGGCCGTGGTCCTCGGAGGCGTGGGCACGCTGGTTGTCATCGTGCTGTGGGCCTGGTGGTTCCCGGAACTGCGGCACGCGGGCGAACTGCATAAGATCAGCAGCGCGAGTCTGCAAAGCGCATCCGAAATCACGACCGACGGCGAAAGACTTCCTTCCTGATTTCTGATTCGTTTTTCCGATCCGTTGTATTCAGGAGATCGATTTCCACAACCGCCCTCGAACAACCTTGCCTGGCGCGGATAGCCGGGGCTTGTCACCACAAAGGACACGAAGTTACACGAAGGAAATCATTTTGGACGGGTTCCTTCGTGCTCCTTGGTGTCCTTCGCGGTTACTGGGTTTCCATTTGCCCATACCGCGTCGCGCGCGGCCATGCCGTAGAATGTCGGTTCCATTCCCGTCCGTAAGGATCTCCAATTTGATCGAACGCTATTTTCGTCTCAAGGAAAACGGGACCACGGTTCGCAGCGAGTTTCTGGGCGGGCTGACCACTTTCATCACTATGGCGTACATCGTGGTGGTGAATCCGCAGATTCTCGCCAAGGCCGGCGTGCCGATCGATGGCGTGGTATTCGCAACGTGCATTTCCGCGGCGGCCGCCACACTGGTCATGGGACTGTATGCGAACTATCCCATCGCGCTGGCGCCGGGGATGTCGTTGAACGCGTATTTCACTTATGTCGTATGCCTCGGAATGCACGTGCCGTGGCGGACGGCCTTGGGCGTGATTTTTTTGTCGGGCCTCGTCTTCCTGCTTCTGACCGTCACTCGGGTTCGCGAACAGATCGTGAACGGCATCCCCGGATGTTTGAAGCATTCCACGGCCGGCGGGATCGGTATGTTCATCGCGTTTGTAGGGATGCGGAATGCGAATCTGGTGGTAGCCAATCCGGCAACGTTTGTGAGCCTGGGCAGTTTTGGCGATCACGAGGCGCAACTGGCGTGCGTGGGACTGGCGATCATGCTGATCCTGATGACGCGCAAGATCCATGGAGCGATTCTGATCGGAGTCTTTGCCACGACCTTGCTGGGGATCTTCCGCGGAATGGGTAGCTGGCCAGCGTCAATTTTTTCGATGCCGCATCCTTCGTCGACGTGGCTGCAGCTCGATTTACGAGGCGCGCTGCACCTGGGATTGTTCGAAATTATCTTCGTGTTCCTGTTTGTCGATTTGTTCGACAATATCGGGACGCTGGTGGGCGTGTGCGAGCAGGGCGGATTTGTGAAGGATGGAAAGATTCCACGGGTGGGACGCGCCCTGGTTTCTGACGCGGTGGGAACGATCTTCGGGGCGCTTACCGGAACTTCGACCGTCACCAGCTACATTGAGAGCGCGGCGGGAGTTGCGGCCGGAGCGAAGACCGGGCTCAGCAACATGTTTGTCGCGGGATTATTTCTGCTAGCTGCTTTCTGCGCGCCGCTGGCGGCGGCCATTCCAGGATACGCCACCGCTCCCGCGCTAATTCTGGTGGGGGCCTTGATGACGGAGTCGATTGGGCGCGTGGAGTGGTCGGAGTTCACCGAGGCGATTCCGGCATTCGTGACGCTGGTGGCAACGCCGCTGACGTTCAGCATTGCCACGGGGCTGAGCTTGGGACTGATTTCCTACACGCTGGTCAAGGTGGCGGCGGGAAAATTCCGCGAGGTCAGCCCGGTGATCTGGATTCTAACGGCGCTCTTTATTGTTCGCTACGCCTGGCTGGCGGCCGGCTAGAAAGCGTGCGCTTCACTTCCCTTTCAATACGGTCTTCGCGGCGCCCATGTTGTCATAGCGGTCGTAAGCCCGGACCACGACAACGTGTTCCGAGGCGGCGTCCTTGGCGGCTTCGAGATCGACTTTGAAGTCGTAGTTCTCGACTTTCGAATCCGAAAGCTGGCCGACCGGTTCGACGTACTTCCAGTCGCCGGCGTCGACCGAAAATTCGGCGCGCTTGATGGCCGAGAATCCGTCCTGGGCGCGGAAACGCACGTGAATCTGCGATCCCTCGACCGCTGCTGTCAGATCTTCGATGCGCGGAGGAGTCGTGTCCACTTCGAAGCGGCAGCTCTCGCGCGACGCCGACAACGCTTCTCCCGGGGAGTGCGACGGAGCATCCGACGCGACGACCCTGACGGTGTAGCCGCCGTCGGGCAGCAGGCTGGCGTCGAAGGAATACGCCTTGTCGGTCAGATTGTCTTTCAGCAGAAGCCAGCGCGTTTCGCCATCGCCGCGGTAATAGACCGAATACAGCAGTTGATCGTCGTTCTCATCGTGCGCGCTCCACTTGACCCCGATGGCGTCGCGGTCGTGCGTGCTGGGCACCGGGGATTCAGAATGCGCACCGGTAGATCCGCTCAAATCCGTTCCCGTAGTGAGCCCGGGAGATTTTGGCAGAGTTTGATAGCGCGTACCGACCTGCACCGATACGTCGTCGATCTCAGGCGCAACGTTCTTCGGCAGATAGTTCAGCGTGATGCTATCGACTTCGGGACGCGTGCTTCCGGCATGGAGGACGACTTTCCACTGGGCGTAGCGCGCCGAGGGAACGCCCATCTCAGCTCCTTTGCTCAAGTCAACTGGCTTCCACGGGCTCCAGTTGCGGTCAGGATTGTCGACGTTGCCGCTGCGGGCCAGCAAGTCGATGTTGCCCGCGCCGCGGAATTCGGCCCGGCCCCAGCGCGAGAAAATCTTGGCGTCGAATACGTCACTCTCGTACGTTCCTTCCGTCTCCGGCCCGGGACCGAGCACAAAGATTTTCCCCAGATTGCTGCTGGCGGCATAAAGACCCCCGCCGGGAGCCTTGGCGAATCCGGTGACCTGCGATGCAGGCGCTTTCAGCAGATCAGAAAATTCATCGGCGCCGTTGATGGCGAACACATGACCGCGATTTCCCGTGCCGGCCAGCAAGCGGTCATGAGAGTCGAACGCTAAGGCGTAGACGATGTCCTCATGCGAACTCCATATGCGGAGCGGCGAGCCGTCGGCCGCTACGCGGTAAATGTCAGAGCCGCCGTTGCCGCCGGGAGAGGGAAATGTCGCGAGCGGCACGGTGCTGGTGGTAGTTGGAACCGGGCCTGTCCCGGCTTGCGGGCCGAGCGATATCGCGGGAGTTGGCCCCATCGCCAGCAACATCGAAACCGGGGACGACGCTCCAGAGCCAGGCCGCTTCTCGCCCACACCCGCCGCATAGATATTGCCTTCGCGATCGAGGGCCAACGCCGTGATTTCTTTTTTGGGAGCGCTGTACAACACGAAGCCTTCGCCGCCCGGAGAGATGCGATAGATCAAGCCGCTGCCATCGGTGCCGGCAATCAAGTTGCCCTGCGCGTCAATGGCAAGAACCCGGATGTGGGTCTCGTCGCTTTTGAAAAACAGCGAGTGCTCGCCCTTGGGCGTGACTTTGTAAATCTCTCCGCGGTCGCCGGTGGCCACATAAAGATTTCCGGCCTTGTCGAGAGCAAGGTCCCAGATGTATTTGGTTCCCGGCGCGAAATATTCGGAGGAACTCCAGGATGTGTCCAGAGCGGGCTTGGCCGGATCTCTAGGCGAATCTTTTTCAGAAACTTTGCTGTCGGAATGATGAGCGGCACCTGCTGCGGCCGGACTGTGCTCAATCTTGTAAACCTTGCCGTCGGGGGCCGTAGCCGCATAAATGACGTCGCCGGTCCCGACCTTCAGCGCCTGCACTTGCAGTTCCTGGGGCTCGAAAATGATGGTCGCCTTGCCTCCGGGAGTGACGCGGTAGACCCGGGCGGGCGATCCGGTCGCGACGTAGACAATGCCGGCGTCGTCGGCGGCAACGGCCCATATATAAGTGGACGGAGTCGAGTACAGCAATTTGAATGATGGCGCCAGTTCCAGACCGCCGGAGCTGCGGATGGCCACTCCGGTGGGCGTGCCTTTTACCAGATCCTCGAATTTGGATTGCTCCCAGGTGCGCGTGCCCTCGGCGGCGGCGCCAACACATAAACTGGCAAGTGTAAGTATCAGAATAAGAAAACGATAAGAACGCAGAGCGAACACTTGGTGCAAGGTCATACCTCGATTCGGAATCCGGGGAAATGCCGGGTTGGGCGAGCCTTCGCGATCACCGGAAAGTTCAGGGTAACACGCACAGGGCTTGGGTGGCGCGCATCGGCCGCCAGGATGGCCCGTTTACAGGTAGGGGCGGTGGCCATGGTATCGTAGATTTTTCATGCAATCGACGCGTCAAAAACTGCTGAGCACGCTGGCTCACAAGTCCTTCCGCCTGGGCGAGTTCAAACTCTCGTCGGGTGGGACCAGCGATTACTACATCGACTGCCGCACCACCACGCTCGACGCCAAAGGATCGCGGCTGACGGGAGAGGTTTTTCTCGAGGAGATCCGCCAGCGCGGCTGGGAGGCGCAGGCCATTGGCGGATTGACCATGGGCGCCGATCCCATTGTCGTCGCCTTATCGGTGGTCAGCGGCGAGTTGAACGGATTTCTCGTGCGCAAGGCCGAGAAGCAGCACGGCACGGGACAGCGCATTGAAGGCTTCCGCGAGAAAGGTGCGCGGGTCGTGATTGTGGACGATGTCTGCACCACCGGCGCCTCCACCGTGCAGGCAATTGAGGCGGCCCGCGACTTTGGATTTGAAATTGTCGGCGTGATGTGCCTGGTAGAACGCGAGGAGGCGCAGGGACGTCCCAGCGTGGAGAAGGCGGCGGCGCCGGCTCCATTCGTCTCCATCTTCACTGCAAACGAGGTGCGCCAGGAACACATCCTGCAGAACGACGACACCGCGCCAGGCATTTTTGCAGTCGCAGCGACTTGTGACGTTTGTGGACACCCGGCGGTGACGAACAATCCCAGGAACAGATGCGAGGCGCACAAAGTGTGAGGGTGAGGATCCGAGGAGGAGGAAAACATGGCCGAGGCGGCTAGCTCCACTTCTTTCATGATGGAGAGTATTCCGGTCCAACGCTGGAGACTGTACGTGTTACGATTCCTGCTTTTGTTCGGCATCCCATCGGTAGTAGCCGCGGTGTTCGAATTGCCCCGGGCAACAGAGGTCCGCATGCTTGTAGAAGGATTCGCGCTCGCTTTGGCAATGTCCGTTGTTTCGGGGTGGATGGAGCGGCGGCCAACCGACGGCTAAAATACCCGTCGACGACCCTCAGGGGCTAAAGCCCTCAATCGCCGTGACCATTGGCGGCACGGCTAAAGCCGTGCCCTTGCCAAAACCTGCTTCTTGGAGTCAGTTCTGACGGGCGGAGGAGTAACGATTAACAACCACGTGAACTCATGATTCAAACACTGGAATGGACTGACAAAGGCGTGCGCTTCCTCGATCAGACGAAGTTGCCGACCGAAGAGGTGTATGTCACGTGCACGACGCACGAACAGGTCGCGGACGTGATCCGCAACATGGTGGTGCGCGGGGCGCCCGCAATCGGAGTCGCGGCCGCGATGGGCATCGCGCTGGGCGCCAAGAATTCTAAGGCTGAGTCGACGGGCGATTTGAAGCGCGACTTCGATGCCATCTGCGATCTGATCGGCAAAACTCGTCCCACGGCGGTGAATCTTTTCTGGGCGATCCGGCGGATGCAGGAGAAATTTGAACGCATCCGCATCCGGCCTGTCGCGCAGATCAAGCAGGAACTGATCGAGGAAGCGCGGCGCATGCACGCCGAAGACATCGCGGCCAACCAGGCCATGGGCCGGCATGGCGCCACGCTCATGCCCAGCGCTGGCGGAGTGCTGACTCACTGCAACGCGGGCGCTTTGGCGACTGCGGGATACGGAACCGCGCTGGGCGTGATCCGCGCAGCAGTCGAACAGGGCAAAAAGATTCACGTGTACGCCGACGAGACTCGCCCCTTTTTGCAGGGATCGCGGCTGACGGCCTGGGAATTAATGAAAGACGGCATCCCGACCACGGTCATTTCCGACAACATGGCGGGAGCCATGATGAAGCAAGGCAAGATCGGAGCGATCGTGGTAGGCGCGGACCGGATTGCGGCCAATGGCAACGTCGCCAACAAGATCGGCACCTACACGGTCGCGATTCTGGCCAAGGAGCATGGGATTCCGTTCTATGTGGCTGCGCCTATCTCCACCGTGGATCTGGCTTGCCCGGATGGCAGCCAGATTCCCATTGAGCAGCGCAATGGCAGAGAAGTGACGCACATTGCCGGCAAGCAGATGGTGCCCGACGGGGTCGCGGTGGAAAATCCCGCCTTCGACGTAACTCCTGCGAAATACGTGGCGGCTATCATCACGGAAAAAGGCATAGCGCGCGCGCCCTATCAGGACTCACTGCGCAAACTGGCGGGGCGGGAAGCGGAAGTGCGTTCCTGAAGATTCGTCCAATATTCCGACCGAATCGTAAAGACTTGTAAAGATCACGAAATTTGCGATCACTTCCGCTACTTATTCCTCTGGTTCGGGTTGTACCCATCGGCGCCACAACAAGTGCTAATCTTGCTGTAAAGAAAACTGCTCAATCAAGACTTTCGTCCTAGGGGGAAGTATGTCTCTGCGTCGCTGTCTGGTTGTACCCGTTGTTCTCTTCGCGTTCGCCGCTCTGACCGGCTGCAGCAACAATTCTGGTATTACCAATCCTGTGGCGCCGCCGACCGGAAGTTTCAGCAACAGCAATCTGAAGGGGACGTATGTCTTCTCCGTGTCAGGACTCGATTTTAACGGCGCCCCGTACACCCTCGTGGGCACTTTCGCGGCCAACGGCAGCGGGGGGATCAGCAGCGGCACCTACGATATGAACGACGCTGAATTTCCGGCGAACTCGATCGCTCCCGTAGCCGATCAGGCGATCACCGGTGGAAATTATGCCGTCCAGGTCGATGGACGGACTCGGGTAACGCTGAACGCCTCCACTCCGTTCGGCAGCAGCGGCGGTAGCAGCGGCATTGTTCTCGACATCGTTCTTCAGAACAGCTCTCATGGGCTGGTCACCCAATTCGACGTTAACGCCAGCGGCAGCGGCACGGTGGACCTGCAAACCGCCGGAGCGACTCCCACCGGTACCTACGCCTTTAGCCTCTCTGGATCGACGATCAGCGGCGAGAGCCTCGCCGCAGTGGGCAATTTTACGGTTGGAAGTACTGGCCTCACGGGCCTGATTGATGTCAACGAAGGTGGAATCCTGCCGTTTATCGGCGGATCGCTGACTGGCTCGCTCTCGGTGGGACCATCGGCCACTCCCGCCACGACCCTAACCTCTGGGGCATTAAGCGGGACGTTTGACGTATTTGCCATTGATGCCACGCATCTTAGGTTTATTGAGATGGATGCGACCAATATCCTTGTAGGCGATGCCTACGCTCAGACCAGCACCGCCATGCCGGTCGGGACTCAAGCTTTCACTCTGGCGGGTTGCGCGCCGTGCAGTTCGAGTTCATTCACGCCCTCAGCGATCGGGGGTTTCATCGTCACCGACGGAAGTGGGAACATTACTAATTCTTCCACCCAGGACTACAACATAGGAGGCCAAGCTTCCTCGTCGTCGACCGCGTTTAGCGGAACTTACGCTCCAACCTCCAGCAGCACTGGGCGCTATCAGCTGGGTGGATTTAACAGCAGCTTCGTCGGCGGAAGCGCGTACGCCGCATATCCATCGAGCGGCGGATTGTTGCTACTGGAAATCGATAACGCCGGACTTAACATCGGCGCCGCTTATGCTCAGGCCTCGGGCGCAAGTTTCGCGGCCTCGCAAGGCTATGGATTGAATCTGACTGGAACGAATAACGCAACCGGCTCGGAGGTTGAAGTCGATGACATCGCCGAGTTCGCCTCTGCCGCTAGCGGAAGCACCATAACCGGCGTGATTGACGAGAACTATGCTCCTGGAGGCAGCCCGAATTTGGGCCTGGCCCTCAGCAGCGGCGTTTATTCAGGCCCGGATCCCAGCGGACGTTACTCGCTCTCGGCGGCCGCCGGGAACCAGAACAACAGCACCCTGAACGGCGGATTCAACCTGTACTTCTATACCGCGGACGGAGTGACCTTCCCGTTCATCGACGTGGATAGCTCCCAAGTGGCGACGGGAGTGTTTGTGGAACAGAGCTCCAGTGCAGCTTCGTCGTCAGCAGCGATCAAATCAACCATGTTCATCGCGCCGCCGATTTTCCGGCCGCATGCTTTGAAGAAGAAACAGAAATAAGCAGAGCGTTCCGATACGTCGTGCGGAGAGAAAGCGGCATCCAGTTTCGCAACTGGATGCCGCTTCAGTTTTGAGGGCGCGGCGCGGCTGGAAGAGTGAGGCTTGCGGGATTGGGTTTGTGCGGCTTCATCCGCACCGTCTGACCCCAGCAAAAGTGGGGGCTTCAGAGTGTGCGTGAGAAGCTGGTGCCGTCCCTACGGGACTCGCGCCAATTTTCCACTTCACCCGGCACTGCCGTGCCGGGCTTTCACATCCCGCCGCTACGCGGCTGGGTTTGGGTGGCGTTTGTTCCACCGTTGTTCCGAGAATTCAGTTCTCACACACAACCTCTCCCGTGCCGGACTTTCGCATACTGCCGCTTCGCGGCTGGACAGCCGGGGGCGGCTGTCTCCACAAAAATCTCTTTCTCTTCTTTGGCTGCGATCCTAGGTCCGCGTGATTCCGATTTCTGCTCTGGGAGCAACTCCCGCACCGCGCTTTGCGTCCGGAATAATCCACGCCAGCAGCCGGTACGCGAGCAGCACTGCCAGCACGGCCGCGTATTCCAGCGGCTTCTTCAAATCGGCCTTCACCAGCCAGATGTAATGGATGACCCCAGCGGCTGCGCTGAAATAAATCAGGCGATGCAGCGCCTGCCAGCGCTGTCCGCCCAGCTTGCGGATTGCCCACTGGGTTGAGGTCAGCGCCAGCGGAATCATCAGGACGAAGGCGGTCATGCCGGCGGTGATGAAGCGGCGCTTGGCAATGTCCTTCAGCATTTCGTGGACGTCGAAAAATTTGTCGAGCCACACGTAGGTCATCAGGTGAAGGCAGCCGTAGAAGAACGCGAACAGGCCGAACATGCGCCGGAAGCGGATCAGCCAGAATTGCCGCGTCAGCTGGCGCAGCGGCGTAACCGACAACGTGATCAGCAGAAAGGTCAGCGTGCAGTCGCCGGTGAAGTGCGTGATGGCTTCGATGGGATTGGCGCCCAGAAGCGAATGAAATCCTCTCCACGTAAGCCAGGCGAGCGGCGCCAGGCACGCGAGAAATACCACGGGTTTCAGGGCACGCAGCATGCAGAATTCAGTATGCAACATTCAGCCGGACGCGGCACACACATGTGCCACCGTTGGAGAATCCTGGGCGCTGAATGGTTCAGAAATTTTTCTTCAGATCCATCCCGGTGTACATGCTGGCGACCTGATCGCCATAGCCATTGAACATGAGGGTGGGGCGCTTGTAGAACTCGCCCAGGCGCCGCTCCTTGGCCTGGCTCCAGCGGGGATGGTCCACGTTGGGATTTACGTTGGCGTAGAAACCGTATTCCTGCGGAGCGGAGAGCCTCCAGGAATTTTCCGGCTCGCTGCCGGTAAAGTGGATGCGCACAATCGCCTTCGCGCTTTTGAAACCGTATTTCCACGGCACCACGATGCGCAGCGGCGCGCCATCCTGATTGGGAAGGTCTTCTCCGTACATGCCGAAACACAGCAAGGCCAGCGGGTTCATGGCCTCGTCCATGCGTAGGCCTTCCACGTATGGCCACTGCAGAACATTACGGCGCTGACCGGGCATCTGCGTCGGATCATAGATCGTGGTGAACTCCACGAACTTCGCCTTGCTGGTAGGATTCACGCGCTTGATCAGCTCGCTCAGCGAGAAGCCGATCCAGGGAACGACAATCGACCATCCTTCCACGCAACGATGACGGTAGATGCGTTCTTCGGGCGGCGCCATCTTGAGGATCGTGTCGATGTCGAGTTCCTGTTTCTTTTCAACGTCTCCGTCGATCTTGACCTTCCAGGGACGCGTGCGGAAATTCTTGGCCAGATCGGCCGGTTCATCCTTCTCCGTCGAGAACTCGTAGTAGTTGTTGTAGTGGGTCACATCCTGATAGGGCGTGATGGTTTCGGTGGTGCTGAAAGGGCTCTTGCGGATGCCATCAATCTTGTTCCCCGCGTGCGCGATCACCCAAGGCGAGATCGCATCGCGCAGGCCCAGCCCGATCGCGGCGGCCGCCCCAGTCACAGCCGCTCCCGCCAGGAACTTCCGGCGGCTCAGATAAAGGCTCCTGGGCGTGATTTCCGACGAACGAATGTCTGGCGCTTTCTTGATCAACATGAGTCCCCACTCCCTGAGTTTCGCCCCCCGGCGAGGCTCAGGTACCACAGTTTATCTGGAACCACTCTACTCAGATAGGACGCGGAAAGGGGCCCAAAAGTTTCATCGCCGGGAACTCGATTTCGCTGGGGACGACGCTGCGGGAACTCGGAGGGGAAGCCTAGAGTTGCCCCTCGAGATGGTTTCACGGCAAGCTGCGAGGCCCTCAGAGGCTAAAGCCCCGTTCTTAACTGATCGGTAGCGGCACGGCTGAAGCCGTGCCCTTCCCAAAACTATTTATGGGACAGCTCCAGCCTAAAACTTCGCGAATTTATAAGGCAGGCTCTAGCCTAAGACTTCGCGCACTTTTTTCGATAAATTTTGCAGGCTGAAGGGCTTCTGCAGGAAGGCCGTGCCGCTTTCGATCGACCCATCGCTGACGATGGAATCTTCGGTGTATCCGGAGAGATAAAGAACTTTCATCTCCGGCCGGGTCGAGCTGAGTTGCTTGACCATCTCGCGGCCGCCCAGGCCGGGCATGACCACATCGGTGATCACCATGTCGATTTTGCCCTGGTAGCCCGCGGCGGCGGCGACTCCGGCTTCTCCGCCGTCGGCTTCCAGCACTTTATATCCCTTCGCCGTCAAGGTATCGCGCACTAGCTGCCGCACTGACTCCTCGTCTTCGACCAGCAGAATCGTTTCCGATCCTCCCGACGCCGGGTCGGAAGCAGGAGCGGGATGCTTTTCCGCGGCTCCTTCCACCTGCGGCAGGTAAATATGAAAGGTTGTGCCGCGCCCCGGTTCGCTCTGCACCATCACGTATCCTCCGCTTTGCTTGACGATGCCGTAGACCGTGGAGAGCCCCAGGCCGGTACCCTTGCCCTTCTCCTTGGTGGTAAAAAACGGTTCAAAAATCCGCGACTGCGTTTCCTTGTCCATGCCCATGCCGCTGTCGCTGACCGACAGCGTGACATAGTGTCCGGGGCGGATGAACTGCTGCCCGCGCCGGTGATTCTCATCCACCACAATCGTGCCGGTCTGAATCACCAGCCGCCCCCCCGCCGGCATCGCGTCCTTGGCATTCACCACCAGATTCATCAGAACTTGCTCGAGTTGGCCGGCATCGGCCCGCGTGTGGGTGGATTCGGGATGGAGCACGGTAATGAGCTCAACGTTTTCCCCGATCAGCGGATTCACCAGCCGTTCCATATCCTGCACGATGGCATTCACGTCGACCACTTTCAGCTCCAGCAACTGCTTGCGGCTGAAGGCCAGCAATTGCCGCGTCAAGGTAGTCGCGCGATCGGCGGCAAGCTGGATGGCCCGGCCTTTTTCGTGCAGGGGATCATCGAAAGGAAGCTTGGCGAGAATGACCTCCGCATATCCGCTGATGACCATCAGTAGATTGTTGAAGTCGTGCGCCACGCCTCCCGCCAGCCTGCCAACCGCTTCCATCTTCTGCGCCTGGCGGAACTGATCTTCCAGGGCGCGGCGATCGGTAACGTCCTCGGCGATCGCCTCCAGCACGTCGGCCGGTTCATCGGCGCTGCTCACGGCGCGGCCGCTGATGCGCACCATGATCGAGCTTCCGTCCTTGCGCTTCCATTTCACTTCGATGCCGTCGAGGCGGCCCGTCCGGCGGAATTCTTCGATCAGCCGGGAATGCTCTTCGGGCTGCGCAAACACATCTTTTTCCGGATCGAGCAGCAGCACTTCCTCCGGCGATCCGTAGCCCAGCATCGTGATCAGCGCCGGATTCACATCCAGGAATCGTCCTTCCAGGCTGGAGCGGTAAATACCGTAGACCGAACTCTGCACCAGCGAACGGTAGCGGGCCTCGGAGCGCCGCAAGGCCTGCTCGTTGCGTTTGATTTCTACCGCGCTCGCCAACTGCCGCGCGACAAACGTGAGAATTTCTTTGTCGCGCTCGCCGTAACGGATGTTCTTGGAATAGGTCTGCACCACCAGCGCTCCGAACGTGTGGCTGTTCACCTTCAGGGGAACGCCCATCCAATCCAGCGAGCGGGAGCCGCTTCTCGCCACCTCTCCCCGGTCTTCCATCGCCTGCAAAACTTCAGGCGTGGCCAGCAGAGGTTCCCCGGTGCGAATGAGATAGTCCGTCAAGCCGCGGCCCAGTTTCTTCGGAGTTGGCGCCGTATCCTGCTCATCCACGAAATAGGGGAAGGTCAAAAGCTCGGTGGCGGAATCGTAAATGGCGATATAAAAATTCCGGGCATACATCAGCTCGTCGACAATGCTGTGGACGGCGGCGAAGAACTGCTGCAGATCGTGCGCGGTGCTGCTTTTTTCCGCCACGCGATAGAGCGCCGAACTGAGCGCCTCCACTCGACGGCGGTCAGAAATGTCGCGATATCCCGCGTAGAAAGCGGCCATCCCGCCATCGAGAAAAAGCGGTGCGCAGGAAAGCGAGATGTCGAGCAGGGTTCCGTCCTTTTTCCTGCGCTTGCTTTCCAGCGTGATGCGCTCGCCTCGGGCCAGAGCCTCGGTGATCCACTTCGATTCCGCCAGCCGGTCGGGCGGCACCACCAGATTTTCCAGTTGCTGCCCAATCACCTCGCTCACGCTGTAGCCGAAGAGGCGAACGAAAGTTTCATTGGCCCAGAGCACGCGGTGCTGCTGGTCCGCGATGGCCAGGGCATCGGGCGACGCCTGAAACATCTGCTGAAAAAATTCCAGGCGGGTGGCTGCACTCTGCGCGGGAATCAGCGGTTCGAACAGCGCGGGAATGGGGCAAGAAGTTGCTGAGCACGAGCCATTGGCTGGCGCGGAGGTTAACGCGGCCTGGACAAACGCCGGCGGAGCTCCGCTCTCCAGAGCCTTTTTGAGCTGGCCGGCTCGCGCCAGATCTACCCGTTTTGATTGGGTGACACGTTCCCCCATCCGCGGATTCCCCCTCCGAATACGCAGTGCATAGACATCCTAAAGCGCACGGTACTCGCTCGAAAGTTACGGGGGTAATCCGGAAATGGGCGCAGTTTCGCGCGGAAGAACGCAGGAATCGCCGGCGATTCAGTGAACGCGAAGTGGCTGGGGAGCTTATGTATAATGATGAACTTACCGCATCACGTGGGCGCTTAACTCAGCGGTAGAGTGCCATCTTCACACCGAGTCTATTCCAGCGAAATCAGAGAGTTAGCGGGAACGTTCAGGAACACTCAGGAACGTGTTTCTGCTGACTTAGGACGATGGGTCAAGGTAAGTGGACCCACGAATGGACCCACGGTGAGCGGCTGGCAATCACTCACTTCTGGCCTTTCTGATATTTTGTTACCTTTGCGTTGTAAGCATCCTCTAGTGGCCCCGAACAACCCTCTGGTGTTTCTATGGCATATTCTGCTGCTTTACCATTCGTCTCGACGCTCACAAAATCAATTGGACTACCGCGAGGATGCTTCGACTCCCAATTCTTGCAGGTAGATGCCTGGGGCGGAACGGACTGCTGGGCCTTATACGCTTTCGCCAGATCCTCCTGCGACTCGTACATGGGGTCTTTGCCCCAACCCTTCGCGGTGCAGACTTTACCGGGACTGCCTTTATCAGTGTCCCCGATTTCATAGGTCGTCAGGTTACCGTCTGCACCAGTCTTGATTCCACAAGCGATATTTGCTCCCGGATTTGATTCACAGAACGCCCTCACCACGTTGGTTACCTCGTCACCTGAACGAACGGAGACTATGGAACCTTCCCTGATGGACTTCATGCAAGCATTTACATCTGCCTCGCGGTTCTTTCCCGCCTTCCAGTCTTCGTATTTTCCCCATCCATAGATTCCCGCAACGCCGATCACAGCTATCCCAACTAGCGCAGCAGCGATCTTAGCCGCTCCTTTCCAAGCGTTACGCTTGTCAAGCAGGTACATCACGAAGATCAAGACCAGAGCGATGCTCAGATACAGCATTTGACGGTGACCCTCTTTCTGAACGTGAAAAACGGCACCATTTTACGCCGATCACATCCATCACCAAAGTTGTGACGATCAGTGCTGCATCCCGCGCTATCGACCGCCAAAGTAGAAGCAACGGACGACGCTGCACTTTTTCCGCGCAGCGTTGAATGTACCGGGCTAATCTCGACATCCCACCATCCGACACTTGACCACGAAAGGCCGAGCGACCATGCGAGACCGTCCATGACCTCAGTAATCATGCGATGCGGCTTCTGCGATGGTCTAATCAAGGCAACGTTACTCGCCAGAGGAAAGCTCGACGTAAGCGGGAGGACACCGTGCATTGCGCGCGCTGTGGAATTGACGCTCCGACAAAGATGGTGAGCTTTCATCAGAATATCGGGATGCTCGTGACGCGCCAAGAGAGAGAAATCAAAGGCGAGTTGTGCAGAAGGTGTGCTAGGAGAGCATTTTGGTCATGTACCTTGACGACGCTTTTCCTCGGTTGGTGGGGCGTCATCTCGTTCTGCGTGACCCCCTTCATGATTTTAGGGAATGTTTTTTCTTACGCGAGATGTTTGAGCCTGCCAGAGCCAACGATTTCGGCAATGAACGCTCCGGTGCCTCTTCACGATGTTTCGAGGGGCGGGGTGACCCGTGGCCTGATACTCAAAGTCCTATATGGAACCGTCGTATGGGGCACTCTTGGAGTGCTCGCATTGCAAAGCTCCCCGCAATTTCTGGGGCGCTACTCACCGCGTTTGAACACATATCTTGAACGCTTGGGTCTCGTGGAAAAGCAAGCACCTGCTGGGAATGTCTTTGGAGGGCACACGCTGCCTGACGGTACCAAGAATGCAGAGCGCATCGAATACCCCGACGGCGAGAAGCACTTTGATACAACTTGGCTGCCGGACGGGATCATCAAGACGGGGCGCATCGAATTCCCCGACGGTCAGAAGGACTTCGACACGACTAAGCTGCCGGACGGCACCGAGACGACAGGGCGGTTAGAATTCCCCAGCGGAGAGAAAGACTTCGATACGACCATGCTGCGGGACGGCACCTACAAGAAGGAGCGCGTCGAATTCCCAAATGGGACGAAGTGGTTTGACGTGACTAAGCTTCAGGACGGCAGCGAGACGATGAAGCGCATCGAATACCCTGGCGGAGAGAAGCATTTTGACATCACGACGCTTCCCAATGGTACCAAGACAGCGAAGCGTGTCGAATTCCCCGATGGAGCGACACAGTTTGACGTGACTTGGCATCAGGACGGCACCATCGAGGCAGCGCGCGTCGAACTCCCCAAGGGAGTGAAAGAGTTCAACATGGCGTGGCTTCAGGACGGTACCGAGAGAGTGGAGCGCGTCGAACTCCCCGACGGGCGGAAGCGTTTCGATGTAACCGTTCTTGCGGACGACACTGTGAAGCTGAAGCGCATTGAATCCCCCAACGGGGAAAAGCAGTTCGACGTTACTGAACTGCCGGATGGCACGGTGAAGGTGAAATGCATCGAATCCGCTTCTGGGAAGAAACGTTTCGACGTAACCATTCGTGCGGACGGAGCCGAGAAGACGGGTCGCGCCGCACCGCCAAGTACAGCGGCTAACGTTACGCCCATAAGCAAGCAAAGCGGTTTCGCAGAGTGGAAAGCGAGCCAACGATGAAACTGCTCAAGGCAATTGGAACAGCAGCAGTAATCGCCCTTGTGCTGTGTACTCCGGCGATGGCTAAGGACATCATGGCCGAACTGAGTACCAAGAACGCGAAGAATCCTACGTGCAAAGCATATTTCACGGTGGATGTTTCGCACTTGACCGTTCATGGCCAGGATTTCACCATGAAGTGGCTGGAGAAAGACGGTGCGAAGAAATTCCCGAGTCTGTGCTTCACGCTGGACCCGAGCAAAGCAACCAAGACGTTTGCTGTTACCGCATCGCCACTCGCCAGCAGCCAGCAGGTTGGGACGCGGACTGAGACGCAGACTTCCACCAGCACAACCCAAGTAGATGGAACATACAGCGGCGACGTAAACGGAACTTACACTGGTAGCGGCAACACCACCACGACATCACAGGTGAACGTACCATACGCCTACACGGTGCGTTCCCAGATGATTTATGGCTACGTGAACGGAGAGCAGGTGGGATCGGTGCCCTGGTCGTTCAATGACGGGACGGGATTGGGCGGGGCGCTTGTTCAGAAAAGCGCAAACAGCCATCACGTTCATCGGTTGTTTGAAATGATGATGGAAGTGATGAGTCGCTAAGAGACACTGTGCGATAAAACAGATGAAAAAATTAGGCACGGCAACTTTCCAAGGGCAGTCCGGTCGCAAGTACGATTTCGACATGTATCCGATGGGTCAGCAGTTCACTTGCAGCTCCGCAGTTTATGCTGTGACTCGCCGCTTTCCAGCCGAGGGGGAAGACTGGCACCAGATCATTTACATTGGCGAAACGGGCGATGTATCAACTAGATTTGAGGATCATCACAAGCGGGACTGCTTTGTGCAGTGGTATGCGAACTGCATCTGCATCCACCTGGACGATGACGCAGAATCCCGTCTGAAAAAAGAAGACGATCTCGTCAGGGAGCAGTCCCCTCTGTGTCAGGGCTAGGGCTTGCGGGCAACTGGTGTTTCCTTTACTACACCCGAAGACGGAGGGGCGGGCGCTATTTGCTTTCGTGCAACTAGGGCATCGTGAAACGCTAACAGCCGTCCCGTCACCAGAGCATCCACTTTCGTCTCAATTCGCTTCCACAGCTGATGGGCGACAATCATACCTCCCGAGCAACGACAATTAGAATTCCCGATCAGCGACAATAGCCAGGCTCTGATTTTTGGTTCTTGGCGACACTCACAATTTGGTGACAGACAAGCAGGTGAGGAGGTTGTTTGCCTTGGGGAAAGTGGAAACGAATCTGGAAACTGCGGCGGCGAAAGCGGGTATGGATGCGAAGACGGCGCGGAAGTACCGTCGGCTGGGGCGAGTGCCGAGCGAACTGACGCCGGAGAAGCGGTGGCGGACACGAGAGGACCCGTTCCAGGAGGTGTGGGAAGAGGTGCGCAGCCTGCTGGAGGTGAACCCTGGGCTGGAAGGGAAGACGATTTTTGAATATCTGCAGCGGCGTTATAGCGGGCGATTTGCCGAGGGGCAACTGCGGACGCTGCAGCGACGAGTGAAAGTATGGCGGGCGACGGAAGGACCGGTGAAGGAAGTGTTCTTCGCGCAGCGCCATCAGCCCGGGAGGCTGAGTGCCAGTGACTTCACGCACATGAGTGAGCTGGGGATCACGATCCAGGGACAGAGTTTTCCGCACCTGCTCTATCACCTGGTGCTGACGTACTCGAACTGGGAGTCGGCCACGGTGTGTTTTTCGGAGAGCTTTGAAAGTTTGTGTGAGGGGTTTCAAAACGCAGTTTGGGAACTCGGGAAAGTGCCGCAGCGGCACCGAACCGATCGACTGTCGACAGCGGTCAACAACATGAGCACGCCGGCGGAGTTCACCGAACGGTACGCTGGGCTGCTGCGTTATTACGGAGTGGAGGGAGAGAAGATCCAGGCGGGGCAAGGGCATGAGAACGGAGATGTGGAACAACGACATCATCGTTTGAAACGGGCTCTGGCGCAGGAGTTGATGCTGCGCGGGAGCAAGGATTTTGTCAGTGTCGCGGACTACCAGGAGTTCGTGGCGGGATTGTTGGCGCGCTTGAACGCCGGACGAAAAGCGCGCTTGGCAGAAGAAATCGCCGTGATGAAGGAGTTGCCGGAACGACGCTTGGAGTCGTGCAAGCGGGAGCGAGTGAAGGTGGACTCGGGGAGTCTGATCTATACGGACCGAAATGTGTACTCGGTGCCCAGCCGGCTGATTGGCGAGCAGGTCGAGGTGCGGTTGTACATGGAGCGGGTGGAGATCTGGTACGGGCAGAAGAAGGTGGAAGAGATGCCGCGGTTGCGTGGGCGGAGGCGACACCGGGTGGACTATCGCCACATCATCGACTGGTTGGTGAGAAAGCCGGGGGCGTTGGAGAACTATCGCTACCGGGACGAGTTGTTTCCGACGAGCCGATTTCGCATGGCGTTTGATGAACTGAAGGACAAGTTGGGCCCGCGGGGGAGCAAGGAGTATCTGGCGATCCTGGAGCTGGCGGCGAAGGAGAGCGAGGCGAAAGTAGATGAAGCGCTGCGCGGTTTGTTGGAAAAAGGCGAAGGATGGGTGCGGGCGGAGGCGGTGCGCGAGCGGCTGAGAGTGGAGCGGAAGGGGAGCATTCGCGAGGTCGAAGTGGCCAGCGTGGATCTGCGAATGTTTGACGAACTCTGTGGAAGTGGGGAGGGGCTGCAATGAATGGGGAGACGGGCCAGGTGAGAACCGCGCTCGTGGAAAATCTGAAAGAGCTGCATCTGCCGGCGATACGGGGGTGCTTTGAGGAAACGGCGCGGCGCGCGGAAAAAGAAACGTTGAGTTATGAGCGGTACCTGCTGGAACTGGCGCAGCGAGAGTGTGAGGAGCGGCGGCGAAAACGGATCGGAAAGCTACTCAAGGAATCCGCACTGCCGCTGGAGAAGTCCCTGGCGAACTTCGACGGCAAGCGGTTGCCGGTGAAGGTGAGTCGACAGATGAAGGTGCTGTTGGAGGGAGGATTCCTGGACCGTAAAGAGAATTTACTGATCTTCGGGAATCCTGGCGCGGGGAAAAGCCATCTGTTGTGTGCCCTGGCGCAAGAGCTGATCGCTATGCGCGGGAAAAGGATCAAGTACGCCACTTGTGCGCTGCTGGTGCAAGATCTGTTGGCTGCGAAGCGGGATCTGCGGTTAAGCAAGGAAATCAAGAAGCTGGCGAAGTACGACGGTCTCATCATCGACGAAATGGGATACGTGCAGCAAAGTCGAGAGGAAATGGAGGTCGTGTTCACCCTGTTGGCGGAGCGTTATGAACGCGGCAGCGTGCTGCTGACGAGCAACCTGCCATTCTCGAAATGGGAAGGCATTTTCAAAGATGCGATGACCACCGCGGCCGCGATCGATCGCCTCGTCCATCACTGCGTAATTTTGGAACTCAACATCCCGAGTTACCGCATGGAGCAAGCCAAGAAGAATCGGGATGCGGGCTTGGAGTCCGCGGAAGCAAAGTGACCCTCGATGATTTCTTTAACAACACAAACGCGGCGGCCGAAGGGCTGTGGAAAAAGCCGGGCCGTGGAAAGCGAGGAAAACCAAAAGCAGGTTTTCCTCCCTTCCCACCGCCCTTGGAAATCGCGCACAACCCGCGCGATTCCCACTTTTCCCACAGCCCCGACTGCTGCTGGTATCTCAAACAACATCGGGAAATCTAATTGTCGTTGACCGGAAAGAATGCTTGACGCCGGACACCCAGCAGTTCTTCAACGGTCATCGGGGCAATCCTCCTACCTTTAAAGTAGTTCTCTCCGAATTTTTTCTCAGGGAGTCCCAGCACTTTTTCAGGGTCAGCGGCTCGCTGCGGGAGATTTTGCCCCCCCCCCGTCTTTGAAATCGCCGCTAGTGTGCTTAGGGGCAGCCGGAGGACCCGCCAGTTTTCTGTCTATTGGCACGGCCACCCCCCAAAGCGACCCACCCCCCTTTCGGATTCGGCAGCGCGGGGAGTCTGAGGCTTCGCTGCTCTTGCTCTCTGAGCTATCGACGAATGCTCTGCTCAGGAGGCCCACTTTTTTGGGACGGAGATTGGAGGATCTGGCGGGATACAACTGGCTACGGATGCGACCAATATATGCTCATGAGTAGATAGCACGATGAAACGCAAGCACAGCGTCGATGCGGACCCGCTCGGGGGCTTCAAAACAGGTCACTCAGCGCAGCGCTCACCGCTTTAGCAGCTTGCGAATCCGTAACAGCCGTGTAGCGCAAGGTGCTCGAAATGGACTTGTGGCCGAGTGCCTGCTTGACTAGAGCAAGGTTCGTGTTGCGCTGTGGGGAATCCGGTCGAAGGTGAACGCGATTCCGGTCTGAAGCCGAACACCATTCCGTTGTGATTCCGAACAGCATTCCGGTCTGAAGGTGAACGCCGATTCCGGTGGGAAGGCGAACAGTTTTTGTCGTCTACCGGAATGGCGTTCGGCTTGGAGCGGAATGTTTTCCACAGGCGAAGCGCAGGAAGGGGCAAAGCGACGCTGGACAATCACCCGGCATTGAAACTCCATAAATAAAGGAGATCAGGGTGCCGGCCAGGAGAAAGTCCATGCGGAAGACCAAGGAAGTTCTGCGGTTACGGTTTGAGTTGGGGTTGGGACAGCGCCAGATCGCGCGCAGTTGTGGGATGGGGCTGGCTACGGTCCACGACTATTTGGAACGAGCAGTCGCCGCCGGAATCGGTTGGCCGTTGCCCGAAGGCCTGAGGGAAGAGGAACTGGAAAGCAAGCTGTTTGGGAACCAACCCGTGGCGGTGCAAGCGGTGCGGCAGCGGCCGCAACCGGACTGGAAAGCGATTCATGAGCAACTGCTGCAACATCGTCATCTGACTCTGCAGTTGCTGTGGGAAGAATATCGGCAAGCGAACCCTGAGGGCTATCGCTACAGTTGGTTTTGCGAGCGCTATCAGCATTGGCGGCGGCACCTGGATGTGGTGCTGCGGCAGGAACACAAGGCCGGGGAGAAGATGTTTGTGGACTGGGCGGGAGCCACGATTCCCGTCTACGAGGCCACGACCGGCGAGGCGTGGCCGGCTTCGTTGTTTGTCTCCGTGTTGGGGGCCAGTTCTTACACCTACGCGGAAGCGACTGGCGATCAGCAGATGGAAGCCTGGATTCAAGCCCACATCCATGCGCTGGAATTTTTCGGTGGGGTGCCGACGCTGGCGGTACCCGATAACACGAAAACGGCAGTGACTCGCGCCTGCCGCTATGATCCCGATCTCAATCCCACGTATCAAGAGTTCGCGGTGCACTATGGGATGGGAGTCGTGCCCGCGCGTCCGTACAAGCCGCGGGACAAGGATCAGGCTTCATACTGCACCTTGTTGGACATGTTCGATGCAAGTTGAGGATAACGGCGTCTATCCCGGAAGCGCTTTCCGGGCTGGGCTTGAGGCAAGGGACCGACGACTGGCTCGAACAGCACACGTCCCGTGTCATCAGCGCGAACAGCGCGCAGCACTCCTTCAACGGCGAAGCGTTTGGCGGTGCTTGAGTGTACTCCCATCTGCGCAGCAACTTCTGGTACCGTGAGCCAACCGTTGCTGCGAAGATGTTGGACGTAGGATGGAATGTCATATGCGTTGCGAATGTGCCGAACGATCAACCGGGTAAAGGAGTGCTTCCTGCCGGTACGGAGCGAACGTGCGTTGAGAGTCCGTGCGATCTGAGCATCGGTTTGTTCGGTGGCTAGAACACGGACGAGTTCGACGATGTCCGCGGGGGTACGAACCAGATCCGGGGCGCTCAGAGGCAACGGCCGTTCCATCGATGTCGTTGCCCCGGCTTTCCAGCGGATGTGAATATGGATTTTCTGATTCTTCACGAGTGTGACGTCTTCGATAAGAAGCCGCAGCATCCGCTTGCGATCTCGAGCTGGAGTACGCGGATCGTTCCACACACGCGGAAGATCGGAAGCCAGCGCATGGACGCGGTCCCGATCTTCATCCGTGAGTGCTGATGGTTGCGACTTGCTCATCCGAGAGTACTCTTCCTCGGCTTGAGACAAGCTGGTGAGCTTTTCATTCCACTGCCGCTCCAGATTATCCACGACCAAGCGGTTTTCGGGACGAGCCAGCAAGTATTGGCGCTGAGCCAGTTCGGCTTCTTCGCGAGCACGTTCCACCTGAGCTCGCCGCAAACGATCGACTTCAGCCTGTCGTGCCCGCAACTCTCCAAACACCTCCAACGCCACATCCAACGAAGCTGGATTGACGGCTCTCAGGACGAGTTCCGTGACGGCCTGATCGATCTGGCCGCCGGGCAGATGTTGGCATATCGGCTGGGCGGTTTGGATTCCGCGTCGTTGGCAAACATATTCCGGGATCAGATGACCATGGTCGGTGTGATATCTCACCGTCATGCGTAGACCACACACGCCACATAGGACAAGACCTTGCAGCAGGGCGGAGCCTTCGCGAGGCGGGCTGCTGCGACGGTCCTCACCATAGCCCTTCGCATTGGCGAGTAGTTTGGATTGGTTGGATTCAAACTCTTCCCAGGAGATGTATCCCAGATGCATATTGGGCAAGAACACCGACCATTCCTCACGCTTCAGGCGTCGGTAGCGAAGCTGTCCGGCGATGATAACTTTGCGCTGGCGAGTTCGACCGTAGACGAATGCTCCTGTATAGCGCGGATTGTGCAGAATGCCTAACACACGGCTGTGCTCCAATGGTCCAAACAACAGTTCACCCGCGCGCACGCCTGAGGTGATGCGTCTGGGCCAGAGGACACCTTCGGTCTTGAAGTGATGGACGACGCGCAGGGCCGAACCTGTCTGGCGAAAAGTCTCAAACAATAAGCGCACGCCTCGTTGAACCTGCTGGTCGGGATCGAACACGACCCGCCCGCTGCTGTCATACACAAAACCGATCGGCGGCTTCATCCACAGATCGCCTCGCCGGGCTTTGTTGAGCTGGCCGCCAATCAGTCTAGCCCGCAGCAAGTGCAGCTCGGCCTCGCTCATCGTTCCTTTCAAACCCAATAACAGGCGGTCGTTGAAGTGGCCGGGGTCGTAGATTCCATCCTCATCGAGAATAAGGGTATCCGCCAAAGCGCAGATCTCTAACAACCGGTGCCAGTCCGTCGAACTGCGCGCCAAACGCGACACCTCCAACCCCATCACCAGGCCAACCCGGCCCAGTCCGACCTCGGCAACCAGGCGTTGGAAACCATTGCGGTTGTCCGCAGTGGCTCCGGATAAGCCCAGGTCTTCATCGATCACGACGATCTGATCGGCAGCCCATCCCAGCACCTGCGCGCGTCGCTTCAGATCGTACTGACGTGCCGTGCTCTCGCGGTTCTCGTGCACTTGCCGAAGTGTAGACTGGCGAACATATAGATATGCCAACCGTCGCAAATGCTCGGCGGCAACTTTATTGGATGTGTTCATGCGCCCCTTTTCTCATGCAAGACAAAACCATGTTGGTCAATAACGTGGTCAGATCGGGCCGCAGGACTGACGGAAGATCGAACGACTCCTGCGGTGCAGTTTGCGCGATCGGATGTGATCTCAGTGCAGTCAAAGCTTCCAGCCAAGCCATCATTCCATGTGACAAGAACAGTGCCAGACCATGACCACGGCGAGAGTCCGCATGGAGCGCCTCCCGACGCAGGGTTTCGTACTCTTGCTTCCAGTCGATCAGCTGATCCAGGGTCTTCACTGGAAGAGACCCCTCATCGTTTTTTTTTCCTCCGTGCCAGCGCGCGTTCGATCGAACGCGGATTAATCGAAACGCCAAAACGTTTCTGGATGGCCTCGGTGACGTCCTTCTCCGCCGGCGAATCCGCACGCCACTGTCCGGCAAAATCGAGGATCTCGGCGGTGCACTTGTGAGCGCGCTTGGGACCTCTCCGGCGAGGAAGTAAACCGGAGATACCCCTCTCCTCAAACGCGGCCTCCGCCGTGTAGAACGCCTGCCGGCTCACCCCGAATGCGACTGCAGTTTCGGTCACCGCTTGTCCGTCGACTTGGTGACGTTGCAGCATCTCATAACGCACTTGCACGAGATCGCGGGAGTCGAAGAACTCACCTTGGCGGAACCCTTCGTCGCGCACGGTATCGGGATGTGGATGGAGTGCTCCCTGTCGGCGGAGCGCCTCGGCTTTGGCATCAACGGCACGGCTAGGTTTGCTTGCTCCCGGTCGCTTCATGGCTGTCAACCTTATTATGTCCATATCAATACAACTGTCAAGATAATTACGTGGGGCTGTCGCCTCGCGATATACTATTGACTGCACAATGCTGCGTCCATACTCTTGAGTCGACGCCGCCGCTGATGAGATCATGTACATAATAAGCATGACATAATGGACGTAATTTACATGACACCTCGAAATCGCCGTCATCGCCTCCGCCTCAAAGCCATCAGGTCTGCTAAAGCCATCAAGTCTTCCACGCGAAACTGAGATCGACCACCGCCCACACTCACATATGCATCTGCAGGAATCACATCAGTCCAACTCACAGGCACGGAAAACGGTGATCCATCCGCAAGCTGAATCGTCACCCGGTCATCGCCCCAGAGTTTCTTTGAAACAACAAAACGAAAGGACTGACCGCAAAGCGGGTGGAAGGGATGAATGATTCGAACCTGTTGCGAATCGATCAGATCACATGTAGTTGACGGCTTTGGGCAAGGCCAAGGCCGAGAGCGCGGTGCAAGTATGTGAACGCTGGATCATAGCGGCGCTGCGGAACCGCAAGTTCTTCAGCTTGCCGGAACTCAACCAGGCGATCCGGGAGTTGCTGGCGCGACTGAATGAGCGTCCGTTCCGCAAGCGGGACGGATCGCGGGCCAGTCTGTTTCACAGCCTGGAGAAACCGGCTCTGGCGCCCTTGCCCGCCGAGCGCTTCGACATGAGCCAGTGGTCGCGGGCCACGATCAACATCGACTACCACATCGCGTTCGACGGGAACTTCTACAGCGTGCCCTACACGCTGGTGCAGCAAGTCGTGGAAGTCCGCTCCACCCCCACCACGGTGGAGATCTTTTACCAGGGCAACCGGATCGCCTCGCACATGCGCAGTCGCGGGCGGGGTCAAACCATCACGAATGGCGAGCACCGTCCCAGAAGCCATCAAGCTCATCTGGAGTGGCCGCCCTCGCGCATGGTGAACTGGGCGCGCAGTATCGGCCCGCACACGGCGCAGTTGTTCGAGCGCATCCTCAACGACAAGCCCCACCCGGAGATGGGCTACCGTTCTTGTCTAGGCATTATTCGCTTGGCCCAGCAGTACTCGGCGCAACGCATGGAAGCCGCTGCCGAACGGGCCATCCTCGCCCAGGCCTGTCGCTACCAGAGCGTGAAGTCGATCCTGAAGAACTCGCTCGACGCCCTTCCTTTGTCTCCACCACAACCCGGCTCTCCACCTCTGACGCATGACAACCTCCGCGGCGCCCGCTACTTCGACCAAGGAGGGCCCCGCTCATGCTGAACCAACCGATGATGGAAAAACTGCTGGCCCTGCGGTTGCACGGCATGGTCGAGGCCTTGAAAGCACAGGAACAAGATCGGACCGTGAACGAGTTGAGTTTCCTGGAACGACTCGCTCTGCTCGTGGATCAGCAATGGACTTGGCGCGAGAACCAGGCGTTGGCACGAAGACTCAAAGCGGCCAAACTGCGGGGAGCGGCCTGCGTGGAGGACATCGATTATCGGGCGGTGCGCGGCCTGGAGAAGACCGTCGTGCGCGCACTGGCAAAAGACTCCGCCTGGGTTCGCCATCACGAGAACATCTTCGTGATCGGACCCTGTGGCGTGGGCAAAAGCTTCCTCGCATCGGCGTTGGCGCAGAAAGCCTGTCGCGACGGCTACTCGGCACTCTATCTCCGCGCCGCTGCCCTGTCTCGGGAACTGGCCCTGGCCCGAGCCGATGGCAGTTTGCGCCACTTCCTGGCACGTCTCAGTCGCATCGACGTTCTGGTCATCGATGACTGGGCCATGGCCCCACTGAGTGAAGCGGAGCGACGCGAAGTCTGGGAGATCTGCGAGGATCGCTACCAGACTCGCTCCACCATCCTCACTTCCCAGCTGCCGGTTTCGCGCTGGCACGAGCAGATCGGCGATCCCACCATCGCCGACGGCATCCTCGACCGCCTGGTGCACAATGCCCATCGTATCGAGATGCGCGGAGAATCGATGCGCAAAAAGAACAATCTGCCGGACGAGAAGAAGGAATGAGTTGTTCTTCTACATAGAGAAGCAGGGGATAAAGGGGCTGGCCGCCCCTTTCCCCTGCACCCCAAATCCCCGCCCAAGCTCCTCCGCTTCGCTCCGGACCCGCTCCGGACACTTTCAGTTGACGAAGCCGAACACTTCTTGCACAATCATCACGCCAGCGTCGCTTCGCTCCGACTGCTGTTCACCTTCGCTCCGGAATGCCGTTCGGCTTCCCTCCGGAATCAGCGTTCACCTTCACCGGAATACCCAGCGCTGTACCAGATGCGTGCCCAGCGAGTGTTTCAGGCAATGGGGATGGCGTTTTTCGGTCGGCAAGCCTGCCTCAGTCGCAAGTGCCTGTGTCCCGCCTCAGCTGGAAATGGAGAAAGCGTTCGTCCGTTAAGATAGCGGAGCGAACGTATGAGCAAAGAGCGCAAGCACTACACAGCTGAGGAGAAGGTGGCCATTCTACGGCGCCATCTTTTAGACAAGGTCCCGGTTTCCGAGCTGTGTGAGGAACTGGGACTGCAACCCACCGTGTTTTACCGCTGGCAAAAAGAGTTGTTCGAGAACGGAGCGGCTGCTTTCCAAACGACGGAGCATCCTCGCCGCCAGGCCGAAGAGAAACAGAAGCGGATTGAGTTCTTGGAGAAGAAGGTGCAGACCAAGGACGAGGTCCTGGCCGAGCTGATGGCGGAGCACATCGCGTTAAAAAAAAGCCTTGGGGAACTCTGACCGCGACCTGGGTGCCACACGATGTGCGGGATCAGGTGGTAGATTTCGTCCGGCGCTGGTCGGAGAAGAGTGAGATCAGCGTCGGCCGATTCATTGCGTGGCTGGGCGTTACCGTGAGCAAGTTCTACGACTGGCGGCAGCGCTATGGACGCGTGAATGAGCACAACGGTTGGGTGCCCCGAGACTTCTGGTTGGAGCGGTGGGAGAAGGAAGCGATCGTGAGTTTCCATCTGAAGAATCCGTTGGAAGGCTATCGGCGACTAACGTTCATGATGTTAGATCACGATGTGGTGGCCGTGAGTCCGGCGAGCGTATGGCGCGTGCTGCGACAAGCGGGACTGCTGTCGCGCTGGAAAGCGAAGCCGTCGCGCAAGGGCACCGGCTTCGAACAGCCGCTCGAGCCGCACCAGCACTGGCATGTCGATGTTTCCTATATCAACCTGTCGGGCACGTTCTATTGCCTATGCAGCGTGCTGGATGGATGCAGCCGTTTTCTGGTGCATTGGGATTTGCGAGAGTCGATGAAGGAAGCTGATATCGAGAGGATTCTGGAACGAGCCAAGGAGAAGTACCCGGACGCCAAGCCGCGGATCATCTCCGACAACGGACCGCAGTTTATCGCGCGGGACTTCAAGGAGTTCATTCGCATCTCGGGGATGACGCACGTGCGCACCTCACCGTTTTACCCGCAATCGAACGGAAAAATCGAACGCTGGCATAAGTCGCTCAAACGGGAGTGCATTCGGCCTCTGACGCCGTTGACCCTGGACGATGCGCGCCGTTTGATTCAAATGTACGTGGATCACTACAACACGGTGCGACTGCACAGCGCGATCGGCTATGTGACGCCGCAGGACAGGCTCACCGGACGACAGGCCGAGATCCACGCGGCTCGCGATCGCAAGTTAGAAGACGCTCGTAGGCAGCGACAACTTCGCCGGCAGCAGACGGCATCTTTAAGATTTGCACACTCTTCTACCGCAGCTACAATGACCTCGCCGGGTGAAACGGAAGCGGGCTCTGCCGGGAGGCAACCATGCTAAGGGATAACCTGGTGGGGCTCATCGAGCCGATGTTTAGCAGCGCGGGAGCCAATCCTCTCGCGCTGTGCATTGCGCAGAACGAGTCATCGGACGATAGACCCCCATGCCTTGAAAATCCCCGCCCCGAAGGGGCGGAATCTACACTAACGGAGAACGCCGCTTCTCCATTTCACGCTGAACCAAAACACCTGAAAGATGCGAAAGAACTGTGTTCGGTCGAGCCGTCCGCCCTTCTGGGAAGTGAAAACGTAATCACTGCCGTCATCGGCCCGTTCACGCAGCCAAGCCTTCATTGCGTGGACCTCATCCAATAGCGGCTGCCCGCGATGCCGGTAGAGCGGCTGTACTGTTTTTAGGCTTCCTTTGAGCCTACGCAGAGTGATAGATTCGTTCCTGATGTCCACGTCGCTCAGTTTCAGGCCGCAGACTTCGCTTGCCCTCAGTCCGTGCCTATACGCGAGCAGGACCATGGCCCAATCGCGCGTAGAGCGCACCTTCGCGGCCTTTATCACCGCCTGAACCTCACTCGGCGTCAGATGTTCGGTCACTTTGCCCTCCGAAATGCAACATTACGTTGAAGGTTGCCGTTTCCTGTCACTCCGCAGAACCACTAACTTAGGAGCGATCGGCCTATCAACATAGCAACAGAATAGACATTTTGTTGCGTTTCTGGAATGGCCCGAACGTGGGGGCAGCGACTAGAGAATGAGGCTGCGCTTTACCGCCGAATCGAGGTCGCCGGGGATGGCCCACTTTGCCGGATGGAGGCAGGGGTTAGGCTGCTCCACCCGCCCGCGTCAGACCAGGGAAGCCCACTCTACGGATGGAGAGGCGCGCCCGCGCGGAGTTCTGTCACGGCGTGACCCCCAGCATGGGTCAAATCGTTAGGCGGGCGACTAGACGCCAGATGTCATTTTTCCGCCCCACAACTTGTTGATTCTACGGACCCGAAAAATCGTCTCGAACACATCTCTCCCGTCCCCCAGAGTGGGCTTCGCGGACGATGGACCCGAACATCCTGCCCGCTCTCAATGCGCTCTGCTCAAGGGCCGAATCAGGCACAGAATTTAGGAAATCCGGCGAAATCCAGCTTAAAAGAGCGAGAATCGGCCCAATTCCAGCCCGTCCATGTCGCGCGAACCCGCGTAAACATTGAGCTTTCAGCGTGTGACCCAACGTCTACTTTGTATTCATCGTATGTCGCGCGCGGTCGTGGCGGAATGCTGATGACAGAGAAGATACTTGCTCGCACCCCCACGGCCCTGAAAAAACGTGGCATCGCTCCGGGCGGAATACACATCCGGGGCGGGCGGGGGTCTCGGACACTCGGACGCTTCGGACACTGATTTTGCATTAAGACTTACACGCAAAATCAATTGCTCAAATGCGGCGCTTTTAATGCAAATCGCTGTCCGAACTGTCCGAAGACTCATAAGTATTTTGTTTTCTGTGGGCTGGCGTCGGACAGTAAAACGGCTCGGACACGCCGGGAGCATCGAAAGCCGCGCCAAAATTCCCCAAAATATTTTCGGTTTTCTGCGACCCGTTTTCAGACACCCAGATACTTTACCGATGTAGCCGCAAAGCAAATCGAGCGGCCAAGATTGAGAGATTTCCGGCCATGACAGATTCTAGTAAGCCGATTTCCAATCACAACCTGGACGACATCGTGCGCCGAGTGCGCGCCCTTAAGAGGCTGACTGCCGAAACCGGATTCAAAACCGGACGGAGCATCGGCGAAATTTTGGGCGGCCTGAACGCGCAAGATCTGGCCGAGGTCTCCCTGCGATTGGAGAGCGGCGATGCCCACGTCTAAGAAAAAGTCTCCTCCCAGCGTTTTGCTGTTGTCGCTCACAGACGATGCTCTTGCGCTGGAGTTCTACCAGTGCCACCAACGGATTCTCGTCTCGAAGCCCGACAGCAGCTATTTCTTCGACGGCAGGCTCTGGGTTCCCGAAGAAAGTGGCCGTCTCGGTCATGCGCGGGTCCGCGAGTTTCTACGGAAGAAAGCGGGGCAAATATCGCCCGAAACCCAAGCGGGGTGTCGAGCAATTCAGATGCTCGGCTCGCGCCGCAAGGCCGATGACGTTGAGAAAATGACCCGCTCGAACCCGGCCGCAATCCAAAATGCTCGCAATGTAATGTTCGACGCGGACCCGCTGTTGCTGAACACGCCGGGTGGGGTTGTTGACTTGCGTACTGGTGTTATGCGCGAAGCACGGCCCGAAGATTATTGCAGCAAAATGATTCGCGTTGCGCCGGCAGAGACCGAAGACTGCCCGCGATGGCTGCAATTCATCGACGAAGTAACGCGCGGAGACAAAGAATTCGCGGCATATCTCAAACGGGTTTCGGGCTACGGCATAACTGGTTTGGTCCGCGATGAATGCATGTTCTTTTTCTACGGTGATGGAGGCTCGGGCAAGGGAACTTTTCTCGGAACTCTTGAATATGCACTCGCCGATTATGCCGGAACTACCGCATATCAAACGCTCATGGTGTCCAAACAGGATCGGCACCCGACAGAGTTGATGGTTTTCAAAGGCCTTCGTCTGGTTATCACGCCTGAAACTGGACACGGAGAAGAATGGAACGATGCCAAGATTTAGTCTTTAACCAGCACCGATACCATCACTGCGCGGCGAATGCGCGAAGATTTCGAGTCGTTTTCCCCGACGCATAAGTTGCTTGTAAGCAGCAACAACATGCCGTCTCTTAGCAAGATGGATGCGGCGATTAGACGCAGGTTTCACGTGATTCCCTTTGTTCAGAATTTCATCGGATGCGGCAAGGTTGACCCTAATCTGAAAGAAAAACTTCGGCAGGAAGCACCGGGGATATTGCGTTGGACAATTAACGGCTGTCTTGATTGGCAGCGCGACGGTCTAGCGCAGCCCGAGGTGGTGAGACAGTGTTCCGAGACCTACTTTGCGGAACACGATGATTTGTCCGAGTGGTTTGACATGAATTGGGAAATCTCGCCCGACAAGAGCAAGCGAACGCCCTACCAAGAGCTTTTCGCGTCATGGCAGGTTTGGTGTGGAGCGCGGGGGTTGAATGCTGGGAACATGCGGCAACTGACAGATCGACTGCTTCAGAAGTTTCCGAGACAGCTTGCACGGACCAAAACGACAAAGGGAGACCAAAGGGCGCTTAACGTCGAAATGAAAGCGACTGTAGCATCGGAAGCCGCTCGTCAAGGGGCTCCCGCATGACCGGCACCGCTTCGCAATTCGAGCCTTTGCTTTCGGACCTGCACGCCGGAGAACTCTTGGGCTTGCATCCCAAGACGGTACAGCGAATGGCGAGACGCGGGGAGCTGCCTGCTATCCGCATAGGCCGCTATTGGCGCTTCCGTGCCAGTGCTCTAAACCGCTGGATTGAAGTACACTCCACCTGCCAGCCGCTCACGGAAAGGACTCAATGAGAATCCGTGAACGGTATCAGAATGGAAGTGTAAGACGCGAGGCACGTAAGCATGGTGCAGCAGTATGGACGCTGCGATGGAGAGAGTCAGACGGCAATGGCGGGACAATCCGGCGGAAGGAAATCATCGGAACGGTGGAAGAGCACCCGACCAAAGCATCTGCTCGAAAGGCTTGCGAGTTCTTGCGCTCAACAATAAACAGGGAAACGAGAACACCGCGCACCATCGCGGAACTTGTGACCCACTACACGGAGAAAGAATTGCCAAACAAGACGCCATACACGCGGGAAGTCTACGAGGGATACATCGCGAAGTGGGTTATGCCCAAGTGGGGCAACTACTCGCTGGCTGACGTTCGGACAGTAGGTGTCGAGTCTTGGCTTGGCACTCTGAAACTGTCTAATGGCAGCCGTGCAAAACTGCGGAACATTCTCTCCGCGATTTTCGCACACGCGATGCGCTGGGAGTTTTTCGACCGAAACCCCATCACGTTAGTACGGCAATCGGCCAAACGCCAGCGAACGCCGGAAGTTCTCACAGCAGCGGAACTCAACGCACTGCTCGCAGAGCTAGCCGGAGCCTACCGCGTCATGGTCTACGTCGCGGCAACTACCGGATTGCGAGTCTCAGAACTGCTGGCCTTGCGCTGGCAGGACTGTGACTTCGATGCCGGGGAGATTCGTCTCAGCCGTGGCATCGTGCGACAGCACATTGGGCAGATGAAAACCGAAGCAAGCCGCAAACCTGTACCGATGGAAGCGGGACTAGCCGATGTTCTCACGAACTGGCGCAGGCAGTGTGCCTATAACCAGCCGGAGGACTACATCTTCGCCTCGATAGAGAAGGACGGTAAGCAACCGCTTTGGCCGAATAGCGCGATGGAGAAACACATCCGTCCCGCTGCGCTCCGTGCGAAGATTGCGAAGCGAATCGGCTGGCATACGCTGCGTCACACGTTCGGAACACTGCTAAAGGCGAACGGCGCAGATGTAGCGACGGTGCAAGCGCTCATGCGCCACGCTAACGCAAGCGTCACGATGGACCGCTACGTCCAAGCCGTGACGCCAGCGAAACGCGAAGCGCAACGTAGCATCGTGGGGCTATTGGACCCAAATGGACCCACGCGGTTGACGGAAACGGGTGCAACTGCTTGAATAGAAAAGGTTGGGCGCTTAACTCAGCGGTAGAGTGCCATCTTCACACGGTGGAAGTCATAGGTTCGAATCCTATAGCGCCCACCATCCTTAACTTCCAACGATGCAGCCAGTTGCGAGTGGCTGGTTGTTCTGCTCCTCCGAAGTTCAGCCCGATGCCAGCCCGATGGAATCATTGGGTTGACTCCGAAGCGGGCTTCATCTTGAGCAGTTGCTCCATGTACACGCGCTGGGCGTCCAACGCTTTCCCAAAGTTCCCGTGCGTGTAAATCGCCGTGGTGTCTGGCTTGGCGTGACGAAGCATTGTCTGACTGACCGTGATGTCCTTCGTCGTTTCGTTCGCCCACGTACTCAGGCTGTGGCGAAAGCGGTGCCAACCAAAACGCTCGCCTTCGGCAATCAGCCCCAACTCAATAGCGGCTGGTTTGACGAATTTGGCATTCATGGTTTGCCCCCAGAGCGGCTGCTTGCCTTCGAGGTACGGGGAAGCAAAGACAAAGTCTTCATCCCCGCTGTACGGACTCTGCTGCCGCAACTCGGTCAACATCGCGGCTAGAGCCTCGCACATCGGGACTGGAGCTTTGCTCGCCTTTGTCTTGGTGCGCTTAACAATTTCCCCACGGCGAAATACTTGCTCGATGAAGATTTTGTTTTCGTCCCACTTGACGTGACGCCAGCGGAGTCCGAGGCATTCCGAGATTCGCACGCCTGTGACAGCGACCAACAGCACGGCAATGTTTACCGGACTGGGTAGCCGCGCCATCAGGCTGAAGACCTCTTCGGGCGAGAGCAGTTTGACTTCGGGGTGTTCCTCCTCGCTCGCTGGGATCGTGACTTTGTCCATTGGGTTGCGGACGGAATAGAGTTCGTTGTGATCAACGAAGTCGAACACCAACGACATTATTCCAGCCGTCTTCGAGCATGTCTCCCAGTGGTAGTCGTCGCCGTCGTGCAGATCGAAGAGCCAGTTGCGAATTGCCAACGGCTTCATTTCCTCTGCGATGGCATTTCCCCAGCGTGGCAGGATCAGATTGTTGATGTGGAACTGGTAAGTTTCAATGGTACCTTTGCCTTTTCTTCGCCCGTCCTTCTTGCGGAACGGTAGCCCATCTTTGACGTAGGCAGTGCAGAGGTCACCAAATGTGGGCATACCAGAAAGTGGTTGGTTGATATGTTTCTCGATAAGGCGAAGCTTTGGGTTTTACCTAGGTTGGGATTTGTGCTACGGAAACGTGCGGGCTGCTGACGGTACGTAAAGTGAGGGTCTGGGAAAGTCTGTGCCAGAAAACACAGTCTCCTCCTATTTTCAGTCTAAACCCTTTCGGCGTCTAATGTCAACAGAAATCGTAAAGTGCCACGGTTTAACGCCATTATCCACCTAATATAGCAGTGTGTCAATCACTTTCGTTGTACTGCCGCGATCCTGCCTTGATGTGGCCTAGAAATGGAACGCAAAGTGGCCTTAGAAGCCGCTTTAAGCCCCGTATCGTGGGCATAGGCCCTCAGGACTGGTTCCGCGAATCGAGGGGCTAGAATCGCCTGCAATCGCAAAGCGGGACATAGCGTAAAGTGTATACACAATTGGGATTGCAATAAAAGTGTAGGGCACCGACCCCTCTTTTCTTCATTTATTTCCGACCTACCATGCTTTCCGCATGTCTACGGTAGCGGAAACAGAGTCACGCCCTGCTTTCAGTACCTTACAGCCAACCAAACGCTCCCACAGGGGAAAATCGACGCAGGTCAGCTCCACCCTCGATGCACATCAAGAAGTGGAACATTTTGATTACGTTTATTGAAAACAAATCACTTATTAAGCGGTTACCAAAGATTTCTTGACGTAGTTCAATAACTGTGCAAATATTGAACTAGTTCATTGACATTTCAGCGGTTGGCCAGTCCCATCCGAGACGGCAAGCGAGTCACAGCCAGCCCAATAGCGATAGCAAACCGACGACACAAGGCGGCTGGCAAAGCGATCCTGCGATCCATTCCTCGTACTCAGCAGGCAACGCTGTAAGCCCACGGCTGTGGTGATCGTCAGGTGATGGGCGACAATCATACCTCCCGAGCAACGACAATTAGAATTCCCGATCAGCGACAATAGCCAGGCTCTGATTTTTGGTTCTTGGCGACACTCACAATTTGGTGACAGACAAGCAGGTGAGGAGGTTGTTTGCCTTGGGGAAAGTGGAAACGAATCTGGAAACTGCGGCGGCGAAAGCGGGTATGGATGCGAAGACGGCGCGGAAGTACCGTCGGCTGGGGCGAGTGCCGAGCGAACTGACGCCGGAGAAGCGGTGGCGGACACGAGAGGACCCGTTCCAGGAGGTGTGGGAAGAGGTGCGCAGCCTGCTGGAGGTGAACCCTGGGCTGGAAGGGAAGACGATTTTTGAATATCTGCAGCGGCGTTATAGCGGGCGATTTGCCGAGGGGCAACTGCGGACGCTGCAGCGACGAGTGAAAGTATGGCGGGCGACGGAAGGACCGGTGAAGGAAGTGTTCTTCGCGCAGCGCCATCAGCCCGGGAGGCTGAGTGCCAGTGACTTCACGCACATGAGTGAGCTGGGGATCACGATCCAGGGACAGAGTTTTCCGCACCTGCTCTATCACCTGGTGCTGACGTACTCGAACTGGGAGTCGGCCACGGTGTGTTTTTCGGAGAGCTTTGAAAGTTTGTGTGAGGGGTTTCAAAACGCAGTTTGGGAACTCGGGAAAGTGCCGCAGCGGCACCGAACCGATCGACTGTCGACAGCGGTCAACAACATGAGCACGCCGGCGGAGTTCACCGAACGGTACGCTGGGCTGCTGCGTTATTACGGAGTGGAGGGAGAGAAGATCCAGGCGGGGCAAGGGCATGAGAACGGAGATGTGGAACAACGACATCATCGTTTGAAACGGGCTCTGGCGCAGGAGTTGATGCTGCGCGGGAGCAAGGATTTTGTCAGTGTCGCGGACTACCAGGAGTTCGTGGCGGGATTGTTGGCGCGCTTGAACGCCGGACGAAAAGCGCGCTTGGCAGAAGAAATCGCCGTGATGAAGGAGTTGCCGGAACGACGCTTGGAGTCGTGCAAGCGGGAGCGAGTGAAGGTGGACTCGGGGAGTCTGATCTATACGGACCGAAATGTGTACTCGGTGCCCAGCCGGCTGATTGGCGAGCAGGTCGAGGTGCGGTTGTACATGGAGCGGGTGGAGATCTGGTACGGGCAGAAGAAGGTGGAAGAGATGCCGCGGTTGCGTGGGCGGAGGCGACACCGGGTGGACTATCGCCACATCATCGACTGGTTGGTGAGAAAGCCGGGGGCGTTGGAGAACTATCGCTACCGGGACGAGTTGTTTCCGACGAGCCGATTTCGCATGGCGTTTGATGAACTGAAGGACAAGTTGGGCCCGCGGGGGAGCAAGGAGTATCTGGCGATCCTGGAGCTGGCGGCGAAGGAGAGCGAGGCGAAAGTAGATGAAGCGCTGCGCGGTTTGTTGGAAAAAGGCGAAGGATGGGTGCGGGCGGAGGCGGTGCGCGAGCGGCTGAGAGTGGAGCGGAAGGGGAGCATTCGCGAGGTCGAAGTGGCCAGCGTGGATCTGCGAATGTTTGACGAACTCTGTGGAAGTGGGGAGGGGCTGCAATGAATGGGGAGACGGGCCAGGTGAGAACCGCGCTCGTGGAAAATCTGAAAGAGCTGCATCTGCCGGCGATACGGGGGTGCTTTGAGGAAACGGCGCGGCGCGCGGAAAAAGAAACGTTGAGTTATGAGCGGTACCTGCTGGAACTGGCGCAGCGAGAGTGTGAGGAGCGGCGGCGAAAACGGATCGGAAAGCTACTCAAGGAATCCGCACTGCCGCTGGAGAAGTCCCTGGCGAACTTCGACGGCAAGCGGTTGCCGGTGAAGGTGAGTCGACAGATGAAGGTGCTGTTGGAGGGAGGATTCCTGGACCGTAAAGAGAATTTACTGATCTTCGGGAATCCTGGCGCGGGGAAAAGCCATCTGTTGTGTGCCCTGGCGCAAGAGCTGATCGCTATGCGCGGGAAAAGGATCAAGTACGCCACTTGTGCGCTGCTGGTGCAAGATCTGTTGGCTGCGAAGCGGGATCTGCGGTTAAGCAAGGAAATCAAGAAGCTGGCGAAGTACGACGGTCTCATCATCGACGAAATGGGATACGTGCAGCAAAGTCGAGAGGAAATGGAGGTCGTGTTCACCCTGTTGGCGGAGCGTTATGAACGCGGCAGCGTGCTGCTGACGAGCAACCTGCCATTCTCGAAATGGGAAGGCATTTTCAAAGATGCGATGACCACCGCGGCCGCGATCGATCGCCTCGTCCATCACTGCGTAATTTTGGAACTCAACATCCCGAGTTACCGCATGGAGCAAGCCAAGAAGAATCGGGATGCGGGCTTGGAGTCCGCGGAAGCAAAGTGACCCTCGATGATTTCTTTAACAACACAAACGCGGCGGCCGAAGGGCTGTGGAAAAAGCCGGGCCGTGGAAAGCGAGGAAAACCAAAAGCAGGTTTTCCTCCCTTCCCACCGCCCTTGGAAATCGCGCACAACCCGCGCGATTCCCACTTTTCCCACAGCCCCGACTGCTGCTGGTATCTCAAACAACATCGGGAAATCTAATTGTCGTTGACCGGAAAGAATGCTTGACGCCGGACAGTCAGGTCTATTCCATCAGGTCACCGATGAGGCTGCACTATCTCATGAGAGTAGATGCAGCAGGGACTACGCCTAGCCGACAGCAAGGTTAGGCGTATGAGGAACGTGTGGACACGAAATGCAGCGCGTATGAATGTGCGAAGTGGCACAAACCCAAAGGAAACTCCCAGATCAACGTGATGAACGGTGCTATCTCGTCATGGTTTGACTCTGTGCAGTGTATTTGACCTGTCCGTGACCTGCGGTGAGTGGCATGACCTGCGGTGAGTGGCATGACCTGCGGTGATTGACCTGTGGTATCGGACAGCATGACCTGCGGTAAACACCGAAATCTGAATCAGTCGGACGGCACTGGCGTGTGCTCCTGCCCTTGGCAGTATTGGCAAGGGTGTCGAGCATTGTGGGCACGAACTCTCGTGCGTATGCGCATACGCGACTGACTATTAACGGCCACGGGAGGGCCGATCAATGAGACATCCAAAAGCAATCATGCTGGCAGCGATGTGTACGCAGATTCTTAATAAACAGAGACGTGGGCAGCCCATCACGCGGAGAACGATGTGGGCTTGTGAACACAAGGACTGCATGTGCAAGTGGGCAAGGCTTGTGCTGGCAGGCGCACTGCGAACGATTCTGAAAGGAGGAAAAACACAATGACCAAGGCTTACTCGTACCTGAGAACAAGCGGTGATGACGGACGCGACAAAGCAGGACTCCCAGTGCAGCGGGAATCCTGTGCTGCATTCGCAGCGCGTGCGGAGTTTGAGATTGTTAGGGAGTTCGCAGACGATGGTATTACCGGAAAACTGCCGATGCACGCGCGTCCGCAAGGCAAGCTCTTGATCGCTGCCCTGCTCGGCAACGGTGTTAAGCACGTGATCTGCTACGACGCTAAGAGAATCGGCAGAACTCAGCCTGCGTTTTGGTCTTTCATCGGCATGTGCAGAGATAACAGCATCACTGTGCTGGATTCGAGCGGGACGGACCTTGGTAACTCGGTCATGGGCGGTGTGGGCGGTATGCTGGCAGAGATAGACCGTGACCAAACGGTCGCACGCCTAGCGGCTGGCAAAGCACACTGGCGTGCTCAAGGGAAGCGAGTCGAAGGCAGGCATCCGTACGGCGAACATCCCTCGATTGAGTTCATGGGAGAGAAAGCAGTGGTAGAGCGGATTCACAAGATGCACGCGGACGGGATGAACGTCTACCGCATCGCCAAGACGTTGAACGGGGAAGGCATTCGCACGCGGTACGGAAAAATCTTCCGCATCAACACGATCAAAAACATTCTGGAAAGGAGAACGCATGGGCAGCAAAAAAGCTAATGAGACGTACGCGCAGAGCGAGAAGGGACAGGCAGCGCGGGAGCGGGCGCAAGTTAAACGGCAAGCGAAGCGCAATGCTGCCCCAAAGGGGAAACGTGGCCCTAAACGGAACGTCTATAGGAACACGACCAAGATGTACGGTATCCCGACAGCGGAATGGGTTGCCCTGCCTGAAGAGATGCGGGAGGCCATCGAAACTAGGCATCGCGTAAGCGTCCCCGCAGTCACACGCTCTCCCGCAGAGCAACAAGCTGACTTTTCTGCGGTCTGCCTGCAATTCGCAAAAGACCTTCCTAAGACGTGGCCTGAACTGAACCAGAGCCAACGCGATTGGATCACGGAACGCATTCTGCCGCTGTATCCAGTTCAGGGCGGTTCAAGTAATGCGCTGCCCGGCCTTTTTGCAATCCTTCGTGGTGAGCACCTGAAATATCTGGCGAGCTATGCAGGAGGGTGCGTCGGTGACTGCTGCAAGGGTGAATTAGGAGTCGGGTACACATATGAGTACGACGGTGAGAAGCACTACATCCCGCCTTTCAACTTTGAAGGCGTATGCAAGGAGTGCCGCGCTCGGGCATGGGCCGATGTGTCAGTGACGGTCGCTCAGGTGTTGCTCCGCGCGGATCGCACAGATGCGTACGACTGGGCTTAGCCTCTACCAGATCGCAAAGACGCTGAGCGGCGAGGAAAAGCGAACGCGGTACCACCTTGTTAGCCGATAGTCGATCTGGAAGTGCTTCAAATTCAGGAGTAAGCTGCTTTCCATGAAAACAGGGACTCTTACATACCCCGCCCGGTGGCGTATCTTCTTCTGCGCCGTTTTCTGTTTGCTCGCCATGCTGCCTTTCGGGTACGCGCAAACCATTACCGAACTCAAGAGCAGCGCCGAGAACGGTGATACACAAGCACAATTGGCCCTTGCGAAGGCGTATCACTTAGGTGAAGGGGTCCCGAAGGATGACGAGCAAGCCGTGCATTGGTGGGAGAAGGCTGCCGAGCATGGCGACGCATCAGCGCAGGTTTGCCTTGGAACTGCTTATTCGCGCGGAGAAGGGGTTCCAAAGAACTACGCCGCAGCCGTCCGCTGGTACACGAAAGCTGTCGATCAAGGTAGTGCAGAGGGCCAGACGGGCCTTGCATTCCTTTATCACATGGGACAGGGTGTTCCCAAGGACGACATCGAGGCGGTGCGCAGGTACACCAAAGCCGCCGAACAGAGCGATGTACACGCCCAGTCGGGCCTTGCAGCAATTTACCACTTGGGTGGTCAGGGCGTTCCAAAAGACGACACCGAGGCCGTGCGCTGGTGGAAGAAGGCCGCCGAGCAAGGCAATGTAGAAGCTGAAGGTAATCTTGGAACCGCATATGGCTTGGGCGTGGGCGTTGCGAAAGACGAGGTTGAAAGCGTGCGATGGCACACAAAGGCTGCCGAAAATGGCAATGCCGCTTCGCAGCTTAGCCTCGGATTGTTCTACATGTCCGGCAATGGAGTCCCGAAGAACGAGGCCGAGGGCGTCAAGTGGTTGCGCAAGTCCGCCGAACGCGGCAACGCTGACGGTGAGTTCTGGCTTGGAGCTGCGTATGACGCTGGCACAGGCATCGCAAGGGATAGGAACGAAGCGTTGAGTTGGTATCGCAAGGCAGGCGACCAAGGCAGCGCAGCTGCTCAATACAACCTCGGACAGGCTTACAACTTAGGAAACGGTGTCGAGAAGGATACCGCCGAGGCCGCTCGTTGGTGGCAAAAGGCCGGCGAACAGGGCCTTGCGAAGGCTCAATATAATCTCGGTTTGGCTTACCACGATGGTATAGGCGTACAAAAGGACAACGTACAAGCCTATTATTGGATAGCGCTTGCTGCGACATCCCTCCAACAGGGATTCGTGAAGGACAATCGTGACAAGGCCGAAGCGCTGCTCACGCCAGCTCAGCTTGCGGATGTGCAGGGACGCATTCGCAAATGGGAAGAGGCACATCCGGCCACGCAGATAGCTTCATTAAATTCCTTACCAAGCGTCCCGCAGGATCAACAACAACAGCAACAACAGCCTCAAACACAAGACCACGCACAAGTCACCAACGCGCAAGCAGACTCAAAACCTATCCTTCCCATATTCATCAAGGCGAAGTGTGACGGCAAGCTGTCTGTAACGCTGTTGTCGTCGTTTAAGGACGCGCTAACCACATCACATAGGTATAGGTTGATTCAGGAGCTACACGACGAAGGCAAGAATGACAAAGTCGTATTCGTCCAGATGGCCTGTATGGAGCGCAATAACACTGTAGCAGTGGCGAGTGCCTATGGACTCGCAAAGTGTGTTGGCCCGACTGAATGTCATATGGCCCTAGACGGGTCTTCCATGAACCCTATGCTCTGTGATTCAAGTAGCGATTCTCAGTGCGGAACGGAACTCTTTAAGATACTCGATCTATGGGCTACCACCGCAAAACCGATTCTAAAAGTTGACTGAATGCTGCCAGTCATATACCTGCCGTTCACCTGCCGTTTGCACCGACTACCAAGTACTAAGATCGTTTTTTGTGCCGTCCGTTGCTGTCTATGTTGTTGAATCTACGTTACAGCGCGGATTCGAATCCTATAGCGCCCACCATCTTCCAATTGACTTCGTGGGCTTTTCGGCTATGTCCGTGTCCAGAAATGTCCTGGTTGGCGCATTTCTGCTTATTTTCTGCGACGCCAAGGACCGTTCTCACGCCGCTGGAAATTGAGCAACGTATTTTGCGTACAGGGCGTCGTAGCGGAGCTTGCGCCGGGATGGCCGGGAGACGATCGCCTTGGTATTGTCGGGATATTTCCTGGGGTCGATCAGGCCGCTGAGCAGCGCCGCTCCGACAGCGGAAGCTGAACTGAGTTTGAAGGCTTGCACAGTTCGCCCGAGAATATCCGCAAGCAGTTGGGACTGCTGCGGAATTTCGGCCATCCATCCGGCGAGGCGTAAAGCGGACAACGGCGATTCCTCTTCAAAAACTTCCAGACAGCGCCGAATCTCGAAACACATACCTTCAAGAAGAGCGCGGGCAATCGTCGCGGCGTCATGGGACAGGGTCAGTCCGCTGATCGTGCCTCTGAGGCTTGGATTCCACAGAACCCCTTGTTCGCCGCCGGCAAGAAAGGGAGCGAACAGAACTCCATCTGCGCCGGGAGCCACGTCATACGCCAGCTCCCAGATAGATTTCTTGTCATTCCTCTCCAGCAAACTCGTCGCCCACTCTCGTGCCGAACCGCTGGCCAGGAGATCCGCCTCGCGCCCGTAGGCACCGTCGAGCGCGAGCGGAGTCACCAGAAATCTATTCTGTTTGTCCCAGCGCGGCTGGGTATCGCATTTTAGAATCACGGTACTCGACCCGGTGAGAACAGTGGCCGTGTGCGAGTCCAATTTGCCTCGACTGAGGGCGTGAACACCGGCAACAGAATCGGCGCACCCCAACACCACTGGCGTCGATGGCTTGCAGCCCAGTAGTTGACTTCCCCGCTCGCTCAGCGGTGCGCTGAATGAGGAACTCTCGATGCCAGGCAATTGCTCAACCGGGATTTCCCAGAAATTGCACAGCTCCGGATCCCACGCCTTCGTGCGCAGGTTGTACAAACCGTATCCGGAGGCGGTTGACGGGTCGGTAATCGCCTGCCCAGTCAAAGCGTGGAAGAGAAAATCCTTTGCGGACAGAATACGGTTTGCTTTCCGCGATTTCGATCGATAGCGAAATTGAAATATCGGGGCCAGGTAACGGCCGTCAATGAGCACTCCGGTTTTCAGGTAGATCTCACGGCGTAGGCGATCATCGACTCTCTCGCTCGCCCATCGATCGGCTCGGCTGTCTTGCCATGTGATGGCGCGGGGAATCGGCTTGCCTTCGCCCATCACGACCAGTGTGGGCATTTGCCCGGTGAGCGCCACCGCTTCAATGTTGAACTTTTTTGCGAGATGTGACCAGACCTTCTTTGCAGCGACCGACAAGGCTTTCAGCCAGTCTTCGGGATCCTGTTCCGCTTGGCCCTCAGCGGTGGAAATTGTGGCGTAAGTCGCGCGCGCACTCGCGATCACGCGGCCGGCGCGAGAAAGGGCGACAAGCTTGAGGGCAGAAGTCCCCAAGTCGATGCCGAGCACGCAAGAATTTCGTTCCGCCACTCCTGTCCTCACCCCTCTTGCTTATGGTTGATTGCAGTGCGCACGACCGGTCTACCCCAGTTCACCGCATGCGGCGCTTCACTTCAGGTAATGCGTCGTCCACCGCCTTCAACGTGCGTTCGACATCTGTGTCGGTGTGAGCAAACGACACAAACAGATTTTCGAACGCATCCGGGTGAAACAGCACGCCCCGCTTCATCATCTCTTCCCACCAGATGCGGAACCGATCCTTCCGCGCGTGATGCACGGCATCGCGGTAATTGCGGATCGGCGAATCGGTGAACCACACCTGAAACAGCGGCCCGATCCCGACTACCTTGGTCTGCAGTCCTGCCGCATTCATGCGGTCGCGAATACCGATCATCAGCCGTTCGCTGCGCGAGAAGAGAGCTTCATAAATTCCGGGCGTCCTCAAAACATCGAGTGTGGCGTTCGCGGCGCTCACCGCAATACCGTTGCCGCTATAAGTTCCGGCCATCGACACGGTTCCATCCGCGACTAGCTGCATAATCTCTTTCTTGCCTCCAACCGCGGCGACTGGGAACCCGCCGCCAAAGCCCTTGGCCATCACGGTGAGATCGGGCGTAACGCCGTAGTACTGCTGCGCTCCTCCCAATGCCACGCGGAATCCGGTAATGACCTCATCGAAGATCAGCACGATTCCCAGTTCACGTGTCAGGTTTCGCATCAATTCCAAATAACCAGGCTCGGGCAGGATGCAGCCCGTGTTGCACATGATGGGTTCGGTGAGCACGGCGGCGATCTCTTCCCCGCGCTCGCGGATCGTGCGCTCCAACAGTTCGCCGTCGTTCCACGGCAGGATGATCAGCGAGTTCTCTAGTCCATCCGGCATGCCGGGACCTTGTGGAACAGGAATGGGCTGTGATGCTGGTCCGGCTTGTTCGAGCGGAGGATGCTTGCTCCAATACACAGCATCGGAGAAGCCGTGATACATGCCTTCAAAACGGATAATCTTTTTCCGCCTTGTATAAGCACGCGCCAGGCGGAGCGCGTACAAAACTGCTTCCGTGCCTGAATTGGCCAGGTGCATTTGCTCCACGCCGGGCACGGCATCAATGATCTTGCGCGCCAGTTCGATTTCATCCGCTACGGGCAAGGCAAACACCGTGCCCCGCTGCTGGATGAAATCAACGACCGCTTTCGTCACCCGCTCGGGACGATGCCCGAGAAGCATGGGCCCGAGGCCCAGCAGGTAGTCGACGAATTCGTTGCCATCAACGTCGACGATGCGCGATCCTTTTCCGCTCTCCACAAAAAGAGGGTAGGGCAACCAACCAGAGCGCGGAGCGCGGGCGGTGCTGTTCACCCCGCTGGCGATCAATTCCTGGGCGCGCGCGAAAAGCCGCGCTGAACCTGCAGTTCCCTTGAGCCCGGCCAGTTCGTTCTCCACCTTCATAGTTCGATCCTTTGCACAAATCTCCGCGCAGTCTTAATCAGAATTTGCCAGCCGCTCGCTCGACCCGCTCAACAGCGGCACTTTGCCAATGTAGTGGATTGCCAACGCGATGGGCAGTCCGACGGCGGTTGCTCCGAGGCCAGCCCACAACACGGTGGGCGAAACCGCTCGAGTCCAGGCCGCCTCCACCACCACGGCAACGAGCGAAATGGCTCCTAGTGCCGGCCACAGACCTCCGAGAACAAAGTTGCCGAGGTTCTTCATCAGCACACTTCGCGACTGCCACACGGCAGCGACCGCGGTCAGCGCGTAAAAAAGGGATGCGATGATGCCGAGAGCGCCTGCAATATTCGAGAGCGCCTCGCGCGTGCCTCCCGCTTCAAATGCAGTAAGGAAGAGGAACACGAGATTGACGCCGCCCATGAACAGCGTAACCGCCCACGGACTGCCGGTTCTCGGGTGGATGATCTTGAAGAAGGCCGGCATCACGCGATCCTCGGCCATGGCGAATCCCAGCCGCGACGAGGAAACTACTGCGACCTGCAGACACGCGATTGTCCCCAGCAATACCACCAAACTCAGCACCAGAGAACTCGGCCCCGGCAACAGGCGATCGGCAATCACCGCGAGTGAATTTCCGGCAGACTCCTGCAGCGCCGTTCTGCTCACGACGCCCTGATACGCGAAGGTGATCAGGCAATAGACGAAAAGCAGAATGACGACGCTGGCGATTGCGGCCCGGCCCGGATTCGTTTCCTTATCCTTGGTCTCTTCGTTGACATAGATCGCCGCATCCCAGCCCGAGTACATGAACACGGCGATGAGAGTTCCGGCCAGGAATCCCTTCGCTCCTCCCGCCCCGGATACCGTGAACCAACTGGAATTCACATGCGAGGCGGCGCGGCCCGACGCCAGCGCTCTTATGCCGAGAATCGCAAAGGAGAAGAGCACCAGATACTCAAACATGGCCAACGCTTTCTGAAAACGCGCTGCAATTTCAATTCCTCCGAGCAACAGAAAAGTCACTACCAGATTCCAGACTGCGCCGACCACGACCACGGCCAGCTTGTTGTTGACCGCGCCCGGAGCCACGAGTTCAAGAGTGTAGGTGCCTGCAGGCACGGTCATGCTGGTGGTGCCGAGAGTGTAGTACATCACGATCATCCAGCCGGCCACGAATCCTAAATAAGGATGCAGCGCTTTTGAAACCCAGGTGTAGGTTGCGCCAGCGCTTTGATCCCAGCGGTTCAATCTCTGGTATCCGAGCGCAATGCCCAGCATGGGGACGAACGCGCAGGCGATGGGCAACAGGCCCGCGTAGTTGGCGGCCGCGACCAGCGCCGGCAGAGCGACCGCCATCGTCTGAGCCGGCGCGGAACTCGCCAATCCCAGAATGATGGCGTCACTCAAGGACAGTGCGTTGGCTTTGAGATGGCCCGCAGGCGCCAACTCGCTTTTCGACTGCCGGTCACGCATTCATGCTCCTGACGGAATCGCTTCGATCTCAGCAAGTCGAAAACTTACTTACGGTTGCCAGTCTCCATGGGCGATCAGATATCCATCGAGTTGCGCCTTCTTGAGGATTTCGCCTACGGCCGCGTGATTCAAGTGCGGCCCAATCGGCTGCTCTCTCTGCGCAATAACGTAGGCCAGCACGGCCACGATCGCCCCGTCGGTTTTGAAATAGGCAGGATCCACCTTGTCCACTGTGTCGCTGGACTTATGATGAACCGCGTTATAAGCCACATCATCGACCCAGAGATCGAATGCCGGAATGCCGTGCAGCATGAAGGGACCCTGGTCGGTGTCGAACGTAGTTTCCAGCGAGACCTGGTCCGCCCCGTATCCTTTCAGGTAGATCGGGACCAGATCGGCCAGCGCTGCTTTCATGTCCTCGCGGCCCTCGACGATCCAACCACGCGGCTTCCCTGCTCCATTATCGGTGTTGACCACAGCCACACAGTGATCGAGTTCGTTCGCATGGGCTTGCACGTAGGCCCGCGATCCAAGTAATCCCGGCTCCTCCCCAGTCCACAGCGCGAAGCGAATGCTGCGTCGTGGAAGATGTGGCAGCGAGGCAATGGCGCGCGCCGCTTCAAGCACCATGATGGCGCCTGTGCCGTCATCCTGCGCACCGGTTCCGAGATCCCAGGAGTCGAGGTGGGCGCTGACTACGACCCACTCATCGGCTTTGTCGCTTCCGTGAATTTCCGCGATCACGCTGCTGGAAGAGACTGGCCCCGAGATCTGGTTCTCATAAGAAAACCCGATGACGACGGGGCCTTTCGCCACAAGCCGCCGGATCAGCAAAGCATCTTCCATGCCGATTTCGGCGATGGGCAGAGGCAAAATTTCCCCTTTGCCGTTGTCGATGTCGAGCCAGTCGCCCAGCACGTTGTTGGGCACCGCGTCGGGAAGCACGAGAGCCTGCGCTCCCAGAGCTTTGAAAATCGGATAAGACACAATCAGCTTGGGATAGATCTTGTTGAATCCGTCGGCGAAAACATGCTCGGTGTCGAAGAGAACAATGCGATCCTTGATGGCGGCGGCATTGGCCCGCAGAGCCGTCTCCGAAATATCGGACACAACCACCACTTCACCCTTTACTCCGCCGCGCGGCGTGGAAGGAGTCCAACTGACGGACTCCAGGTGCAACTTGCGTTGGACTGGAGAATACACATAGCTCTCCGCCCAGCCGCGCTGCCAGCCGTTGGGAACCGTGATCGGCTCGAGCTTAACGTCTTGAATGCCCGCCGCACGAAATTGTGCCGCCGCCCATTCGGCCGCGTGATCGTAGGCGGCCGTCCCGGTGAGCCGTGCGCCGAAACGGTCGCAGAGTTCCTCGAGTTTCTCCATCGACGGGCCGGCAAGCACAGCGGCTGCTACCTGCTTCGCCTCTCGCTGGAGTTGAGTTTCGATCTGTGCATTTGCATCGTGAATGCTGAGCACGATCAAGAGCAATGGAATCCGGTTCCATTTCATCTTCATCTTCATCTTCGTTGAGGGACTCCAAACCGCGAACGTCAACTTCAGCCGCGACCATAACCGTCTCGAGACGGCTCCGTCATGCCTTCCAATGTTCCTGGCGAACCGTCAGAGACTCCACTCGTTTTCTGCGGATGCTGTACCCGAGGCCCGGCGTCTGCGGCACGCGTATGGTTCCCTCCGGCCCAACCTCCACTTCAGGCTCGATGATGTCTTCATCCCAATAGCGCTGGCTGGCGGAGACATCTCCCGGCAGCACGAACCCGGGTAGCGCCGACATGGCAATGTTGTGGGCACGGCCCACTCCTGACTCCAGCATTCCGCCGCACCACACCGGAATCGAGTGCTGCATACAGATGGCGTGCACCTGCCGGGCGCTGGTATGTCCACCCACACGCCCCAACTTGATATTGATAATGCGGCAGGCGCCCAGCCGGATGGCGGCTTCGGCATGGAAGGAATTGTGAATGCACTCGTCGAGGCAGACAGCGGTTCGCAGCTGGGCCTGCAGCAGGGAATGCTGATAGATATCGTCCCAGGCTAGCGGTTGCTCAATCATCAGGAGTTGATATTCATCAAACGCTTTGAGTCGGTCCGCATCTGCGAGGCGGTAGGCCGAGTTGGCATCGACCATCAACGTGATCTCCGGATACTGCTTCCGAACCGCATCGACAACATTGAGATCTTTGCCGGGCTTAATCTTGAGTTTGATTCTCTGATACCCCGCGCGCAACTCGCATTCGATCTTCTCCAACAGGGTTGAGATCGATGGCTGGATGCCAATCGAGACTCCGCTAGGAATCTCCTGCCGCGTTCCACCCAGCAACTTCGCCAACGGCACACCGTTTTGCTGCGCTTCGATGTCCCAGAGCGCGTTCTCGACTCCCGCCTTTGCCATCTCGTGTCCGCGGATCGCATCCAGCAAGACCCCGACTTCGGCCGCCGTCCCCACTCTTTTCCCGAGGACAGAGGGCACGATGAAATCTCGCGTGATGTGCCACGCGGTATCGGTGGTTTCGGAGTTGTAGTAGGGATCCTCTGCCGCGGTGATCTCTCCCCAGCCGTGGAGTCCATCCACGCCAATCTCGACCAGCAAGATCCGTCTGTCCCAGGTCACTTCTGAGCTGGTCTCGAAGGGAGCCTTCAGGCGCATTCTCAGCTCGCGCAGCGTGATGTTTTCGATTCGCATAGGGTCGATCAATTCAGAAGATGGTCCCCTTCTTACTCGTCGAGATCAGAAGCTTCAATCCTCGTACCAGCGGAATCCTCGTTGTTGCTCCTGCGCCGCTTCGCGAGCCAAAGCCAGCGCGTATTTGCGGCGATAGTTGGCGCACGCCACCAGCACCACATCGAGCAACGCCATAGGCCCGACGTAGGAGTCTCCGAAATGGCAAGTCTCGACCGACGCGATCAGGTTCTCGTGCGCGAAGCGAGCGATTGGAGAGACGAAGGTATCCGTAATTCCGACGCAGTACGCCCCCTTGGCCTTGGCCTGCCTCATGCCTTCGACCGTCTGCCGCAAAGCTCGATGAAAGCTGATCGCGACCACCAGATCCTTTTTCCCCGTGGTGCGAACCAGATGGACAACGCGGCCGGGGCTGGTGGCTGAGAACACCGGCAAGCCCAGCATGACGAGATGATGTTCGAGATAGAAGATCAAAGCCGCCGCCAGGTCGCCGCCGAGCAAAATAATGCGGCGCGCCGACCACATGCGTTGGACGAGTCTCGCCAGTTGCTTGGTATCCAGCGTGTTGCGGAAACTGGTGAAGTTCTTCTGGTCCTGATCGAGCGAGTCCCGGACGTGGGACGGAATGTCGGAATCCCGGGCGCCGCTGGCCAGCATGGAATCGAGAGAAGTCGCATTGGCGATCGTGAGCTCGTGCAGGTAGCGGCGAAATTCCGGATAGCCCGAAAAACCCATCCCGCGTATGGCGCGCAGCGTAGTGGCAGTGTCCGTCCCCAGCCTTTCCGCCATCGCCCGGATACTCAGAAACAGGAAGCTGCGCGGATCTTCCAGCACGGACCGGATCAACTCCCGTCGCTTGGGAGAGAGGCGCTGGATCCGTTCATGCCAACTCGGAGTCACCGCCAGCCGATTTGTTGCGCCTTTGGCCACAAAAACCGTAAGCATCAAACAGCGGCAGAGGAAATGTCAAGCGGTTGTTACATCTGTGACATTTGAAAATCTGCTGGTCTCGTGCGGTTTTTGCAATGCTGAAGCAATATTTAGTCCTTGACAGCCTCGATCAGACTTCACTATAAGGCGTGCATGCTTTTCTAGTGTCACATCCGTAACCGATTGCGGCTTCCCTTGGCGAGGATGGCATGATAAGAAATAAGCGGTACATCGGGTCGATCGCTCTGGCTCTTTTGTTTGGGGCGGCGCTGAGTTGGGCGCAAACTTCCACCACATCGTTGCGCGGGACGGTGGTCGATCCCAAAGAGGCTGTAATTCCGGGTGCGGAAGTGACTCTGGGAAATTCAGCCACCGGCTTTTCGCGCACGACCAGAACTGACGATCGCGGGTTCTATCAGTTTCTCGAGATCCCCCCGGCGAACTACACGCTCACTGTCAAGTCGGCCGGGTTCGGCACGCTGCTCGTGGAGAACGTTCGTCTGCTGGTGAACACGCCCGCCACTCTCAATGAAACGCTGCAGGTCCAAGCCGTCGCGGAGAAAGTGGAAGTGATGAGCCAGGCTCCGCTGGTCAATACCGAGGATGCCAGCATGGGCCACGCCTTCACCACGGAACAGATGACCACCCTCCCGATGGAAGGCCGCGATCCGGTATCCATTCTCAGCCTCCAGCCCGGAGTGCTGTACACGGGCAATAGTTCGTCAATTAGTCCGGATGCCGACAGCCGCAGTGGCGCGGTAAGCGGGGCGCGCAGCGACCAGACCGACATTACGGTCGACGGCCTGGACGACAATGATCCCATTCTCGGATACGCCTTTCAGGGAGCATTGCGGTCTACGCTGGACTCGCTGGAAGAATTTCGCGTCACCACGACCAACTCCAATGCGGAAGCGGGACGATCGTCGGGCGCGCAGGTGTCGCTGGTGACCAAAAGCGGTACCAATAAATTCCACGGCTCGCTTTACGAGTACAACCGCTCTCGCATCGGCGAGGCCAACGACTGGTTCAACGAACGTTCGGAGTTGCAAGGTGGGGAACCCAACGTGCCTCCGCACCTGGTGCGCAACACGTTCGGAGGATCGATCGGCGGGCCGATCATCAAGAACAAATTATTTTTCTTTGCGACCTATGAAGGGCAGCGCACGCACGAGACCGCCATCGTGACCAGATTTGTTCCGACCGCAAGTTTTCGCGCGGGAACCTTAACTTACCAGTGCGACAATCTGGGTAACAATACGACTTGCCCTACCGGTGGTCTATTCACACTCGCACCCCCGGATCTCGCGAATCTCGATCCAAATTGTTTTGGCTTGGGCAATTGCCCACAAGGGCCCGGAGTGGATCCGGCCGCTCTCACGGTCTTCAACAGCTATCCGCTGCCGAACAATCCGACCGTGGGCGACGGCTACAACATTTCGGGATACACGTTCGCCGATCCCACGCCAGCGAAGCTCGACACCTACATCGTGAAACTCGATTACAACGTGACTTCGAACGGAAATCATCGTTTGTTCGTGCGAGGAAATCTGCAGAATGATCACACCACGACGCAGGGCGCGCAATTTCCAACACAGCCTCCAAACCAGATTTCTACCAACAATGGGAAAGGGGTGGCCGCGGGATATACGGCGGTCATCAACAACTCGCTGATCAACAATTTCCGCTACGGCTACATCCGCGAGGGGCTGGGGCAGGCTGGACTGCAAACTCAAGGTTTCATCAGCTTCTATGCCGGCGGCATTTCCAATCCTGTCGGAGAGACTGCGACAACCAATGTACAGGTACCGTTGCACAATTTTGTGGACGACATGAGCTGGACGAAAGGCAAGCATTCGATACAGTTCGGCACAAATCTGCGGATCATCAATAACTTTCGCCAATCCAATGGACAGTCGTTCATCAACGGCGCGTCGAATCCAACCTGGCTGGCCGCAGGAGGAATTTCGGGAACCGGAACCAGCTTTGATCCAAACGCGCCCCAATTCGCTGCGCTAGGATACCCGGAGGTCCTGGGCTCGACCCCGAATCCCAACAGTCAGGCATCATTTACCGCGTCCTACGATCTGGCGGCGACTGCCATCGCCGGAATGGTGCCGGAGGTGACGGCTAACTACCAGGAAACGAAGAATTTCGATTTGCTCCCTGAGGGTTCCATGGTTGCTCGCCATTTCCGCGCCCACGAAGCCGAGTGGTACTTACAGGATGCGTGGCGCGTGAAACAGAATCTGACGCTGACCTTCGGAGCCCGCTATAGCCTGCTGCAACCGCCCTACGAAACCACGGGCACGCAGGTCGCGCCCGCGCCTGGCATCCATCAATGGTTTCGCAACCGCTACATGGGAATGGAACAAGGGCAAAGCATTCAGCCAGTATTCAACTACGTGCTGTCGGGTCAGGCCAACGGGAAACCGCCAATCTGGAACTGGGACTATAAAGACATAGCGCCGCGCTTTGCCTTCGCATGGTCGCCGAATTTCGCGAGAGACACCTGGTGGGGAAAAATGTTTGGCGAATCGGGCAAGAGTTCCCTTCGCGGCGGCTATGGCATGTACTACGATCACTTTGGCGAAGGCGTGCTGAACAGCTTCGACCGCATGGGATCATTCGGCTTGACCTCAATTCTTGGAGACCCCGCCGGACTTGTAACTCCAGATCAATCGCCCCGTTTCGATTCTCTGTACAACGTCCCGGCTACCTACAACGGGTGCGGCACCCCTCCGTGCCTGCTGCAGCCGCCAGCGCCCACGGGTGGTTTTCCTTATCAGCCGCCGACCGATCCGAGCGCGGGCGGAGCGGCCATCAGTTGGGGGCTGGATGATGGCCTGAAGACTCCGTATTCGCACGTGCTTGATCTCTCTTACACTCGCGAACTTGGCGGCGGATTTGTCCTGGAGACTTCCTACGTAGGACGCTTCGGACATCGCTTGCTGCAGCAGTTGGACGTGGCGCAACCACTGAATCTGAAGGATCCGCAATCGGGCATGGATCTCTACACCGCGACGAAGATGGTTGCGATTGCGACCCAGGCCGGCGTTCCGGTACAGAACATCGGAACCATCCCTTATTTTGAGAACCTCTTTCCCCAGACGGCCGGAGCAGCCGCGTTGGCCGCCCTGCAGAATAACTCCACGGCCTGCGCTCCGGGCGTATCGCCAGCGAATCCCACCGCGACCCAGAACATGTATCAGCTGTTCAGCTGCAACAATGGAGTCGACATGACGACGATGCTGATCCAGCCTGACTGGTACTGCATTCCGGCATGTCCGACGGTCAATGGTGTCAACGCGCCGTTCCAGTTCTGGGCGCCGCAGTTTTCGTCTCTGTATGTGTGGAGCACGATCGGCAACTCCAGCTACAACGCGTTGCAGGCGAGCTTGCGGCGCAAGATGGCCGGAGGTCTGCAGTTCGACTTCAACTATACGTACTCCAAATCGATCGACTTAGGTTCGGACGCGGAGCGGGTGAATCAGTACGAGGGCGGTTCGGGCGTGGCCGGCGGCGGCTTTGCCAGCTACATCATGAACACATGGACGCCGCGGCAGAACCGCGCCGTATCCGATTTTGATGCGACCCACCAATTTAACGCGAACTGGATGTATCAGTTGCCGGTGGGAAAAGACAAGCGTTTCGCGACGCATGGCTTGCGCGACGCGGTATTCGGAAACTGGGAGCTGACGGGAATCTTCCGCATGACCAGCGGCTTCCCGACCACGGTGAACGACGGAAACTACTGGCCAACCAACTGGGAGAACACGGCCAACGCGGTTCTGGTTGGTCCAAAACCGAAAAGTGGAACGTTCATGGTCAACGGGAGTCCGAATATATTCCAGAACCCGAATTCTGCGATTGGCCAGTTCCGCTACGCCTATCCCGGAGAGGGTGGAGAGCGGAATCTGATCCGCGGCGCCGGCTCCTTCGGCATCGATATGGGCCTGGGGAAAGTTTGGACTATCACCGAATCGTCGGCACTACGGTTCAGTTGGGAGACCTTCAACATCTCAAATTCTGTGAGGTTCGACGCCGCCGCGCTGGAGCCCATCGCGGGAAGCAACGCCTCGGGAAACCTGAGCCTGTCGAATAGTTCGAGCTTTGGCAACTACACCTCTACGCTGACCACTCCGCGCGTGATGCAATTCGCGCTGCGTTACAGCTTCTAGAGAAAAGGGCCACCTAAAAGGAAACGATGAGACGCATCGCGCTCCCAGTGCTTGGGCTGTGTTTGCTCGTTACCACGAATTCGTTCGCACAACCGGAACTCACCGACAAAGTCGATCGCATCTTCGCAGACTGGAACACGACCAGCTCGCCGGGATGTGCCCTCGCCGTGGTGAAGGACGGCCACATCGTGTACGAGCACGGCTACGGCATGGCCAATCTCGAACTCGGCATCGCGATTACTCCTCAGTCGGTGTTCGATATCGGCTCGATCTCGAAACAGATCACCGCGATGGCCATCCTCCTGCTCGCGCAAGAGCACAAGTTGTCGCTCGACGACGATGTTCGGAAGTATCTACCCGAAATTCCCGACTACGGATCGACCATCACAATTCGCCACATGCTGCACCACACCAGTGGACTGCGCAACTATGACGACTTATTCGATCTGGAAGGAATTCCGGAAGCCGATCTCACCACCGATCGCGACGCTATGGACTTGATCGTGCGGCAGAAGGGAGTGAACTTCAAGCCCGGCGAAGAATTCCTCTACAGCGACACGAATTATTTTCTGATGTCGCAAATTGTGAAGCGGGTGACCGGGCAAACGCTGCGCCAGTTTGCCCAGGATCGCATCTTCGGAGCGCTGGGCATGACCAGCACGCACTTTCATGACGACCACACCATGATCGTGCCGCGCCGCGCCACCGGATACGCGCCCCACAAAGGCGGCGGCTTCGAAATGGATATGAGCAACTTCGAGCAACTCGGCGACGGCTCGGTCATGACCACGGTCGAGGACCTTGCCAAGTGGGATCAGAATTTCGAACATCCGGTGGTGGGAGGCGCTGACGCCATTCGTCAGCTGACTACGCCGGGAACTCTGAACAACGGGCAGCCGATTCCCTACGCGCTGGGACTATTTCTTGACCACTATCGCGGGCTCAACTGGATTCATCATAGCGGCGAATGGGTGGGATACCGGGCCGCGCTGAGCCGCTTTCCCGATCAACATTTTTCCACGCTGGTTATGTGCAACTGTGTCGGCAGCATGAGCCCTATGACGATGGCTCTGCGCGTCGCCAACGTCTATCTGGCGGAGGAATTTTCCCGCACAGAAAAAGCGTCGTCTGCCAAACCTGCTTCGACAGTGCCGGACGCGACTCTCAAACAATATGTCGGTACGTATTGGAGCGAGAAAAATGGTGCTTTGCGAAAGTTCGTGCTGCAAGACGGCAAGTTGATCATGGTCTCCCCTGGCATGACCTACGATCTGCTTCCCGTGGGCGACGGGCAGTTCGAAGCCCTCGAAGCGGACATTGAACACAAAGACAAATACATTTTCCACGCCGCGAAGGATGGTCGTTTCCAGTTGGAAGCCGTGGAAGGTGGCGTGCCCGTTGCTTACCAAGCCGTCCGCGGGACAGCCGTGGATGCGTCGCGTCTCAAGGATTACGCTGGATCATATTCGAACGACGAGTTGCGCGCTACCTGGACGATGGTCGCGAAGAACGGCAAGCTCATCCGCCAGCAATGGATGAACGAAGATGCGGAAGTCGAGCCAGCCTTTCCCGATGGCTTCATTGGCGACATCAGTGAAGGCCAGTTCCTGATGCACTTCAACCGCGACAGCAGCGGCCGGGTCACGAGTTTTGACGTGGCCACGGATATGGTCCGTCCCATGCGATTCTCCAAAATCGCTGACCACGCCCAAAAATAATACGAGTGCGGCGCGGCGAAAGGTTTCCAACCTCCATCGTGCCATTATTCCTCTAAGCCTCAGGAGGAACGGGCATGGCGGGAAAAAAGAAATCATCGCGTCGGAAGTATTCGAAATCAGCAGGAAAGACGGTGGCCAGCGCAATGCGGCGGAAAAAACGCGGCACCTTGAAATCGGGCCGGGGCGGCAAAGGCGGCACCGTGAAAAGCCGCAAGCAAGCGATCGCCATCGGATTGTCGGAAGCGCGAAAGAAGAGCGCGCGGGTCCCGAGGAAGAAGGCGGCGTAAGCGAGGATGGATTGTCTCGCGGTCGTTCGCAGATCACAAAGAAAGATCAGAAAGAAAGTTCGGCTGGAGCCAGAAAGCGGTCCAGCCGAATCGCTTTTATTGAGCGGTTCTTTCGACGTCGCGGAGACGGGCGGCCTTGCCGCGGAGTCCGCGGAGATAGAAAAGGCGCGCGCGGCGGACCTTGGACGAGCGCACCAGATCAACTTTGTCGATGACTTTGGAGTGAATCGGAAAAATGCGCTCGACGCCCTGGCCGAAGCTGATCTTACGCACGGTGAAGCTGGCCTGCGGTCCGTTGTCGCGCTTGATCACCACGCCTTCAAAAGCCTGCACACGTTCCTTGTCGCCCTCTTTGATTTTCACGTGGACGCGCACCGTGTCGCCGGGACGGAATGCCGGAAGGTCGGTGCGTTGCGTTTTGGCCAACAGCTTTTCAATGATTAGGTTTGACATGATCGTTATCCTTCGTAATTCGATTCCTTATTCTTTGCGCAGCGCCTGAAGGCGCGACCTTATTGCATCTGTTTTCCGGTATGCCTGAAGGCATAACCTGATACGACTCTTCGCTATACGAATCCCCGCTACCGATCCACTTCCAATCGTGCCGCGGCCAATCCGCGTCCGGCTGCCACCTATTCCTGATCGCGCTTTACGCTGGCCAACATCTTCGCGTCTTCGGCGCTCAGTTCCCTGCCTTCCAGCAAGTCAGGGCGATTGCGGAGCGTTTTCTTCAGCGCCTGTTCGCGGCGCCAGCGGCGGATCTGCTGATGATCCCCGTTCAGCAGAATCTCCGGTACCGGCATCCCGCGAAAATCTGCCGGGCGCGTGTAGTGCGGATAATCGAGCAATCCGGCAGAGCCGCAAGTCGAATCCGCCGCGCTGACATCTTCCGCCGGCACGTGCGCGGTGAATGACTCCTGCCGCGTAGATGCCTCGTTGCCGACCGCGCCGGGCAGTAACCGCGTGACCGCCTCGACGATCACCGCCGCGGCTAATTCTCCGCCGCTCAAAACGTAGTCGCCGATCGAAAGCTCTCGGTCGGCCAGAAAATCGGTAACCCGCTCGTCCACGCCTTCGTAGCGGCCGCAGATCAGTGCGATGCGGTCGAGCGCCGCCAACTCTGCCGCGACTTTCTGCGTGAAGCGCTGGCCCTGCGCCGACAGCAGAATCACGGCTTCGCGCGCCGCTCCGGCGATGCGCTGCTCTCGGGGCGCCAGTTGCAACGACTCCAAACATTCAAAGAGCGGTTCCGGCTTCAGGACCATGCCCTCGCCGCCGCCGAAAGGGCGGTCATCCACGGTGCGGTGCCGGTCGTGCGTGAACTGCCGCAAATCGTGGACTTCGATTTTCACCAGGCCCATTTCCGCAGCCCGGCGGGTGATGCCGTGATCCAGAGGCCCGCGAAAGAAGTCCGGAAAAATCGTAACGATGTCGGCCTTCATTTGTGCGGAACTCAAACCTGAAATCTTTCACCACAGGGGACACAGGGGAATCTAATGCTTCTTTGTTCCCGATTGCTCCCGTTTTTCTTCCGGCGTCATGGGGGCATTGATCTGCAACATGCCCTCCGGCAAATTCATTCGCACTTGCCGTTGCGCGACGTCCACACTTTCCAAATACGCTTCGGCGAAGGGAACGTCGAACTTCTCGCCGGATCTGGCCGCGACAATCAGCAGCGGCGCTTCACCCGCGCCAAACTGAACATCTGCGATGCGGCCAATTTCCCGGGCGCGATCAAATACGATGCAGCCGACCAGATCGCTGACGTAATTCCATCCGCGATCCAGTTGCGCGCGTTCGGCCGAAGGAACCTGCAACTCCGATCCGATCAAAGCTTCGGCGGCGGTCATCGAATCCACGCCGCGAAACTTCAAAACTACGAGGCCCTTGTGCGGCCAAAGATCTTCCACTTCCAGCTCGCGCCGGGCATCTTGCGCGTGGCCCAGAGAAAACAACTTCATGCCCGTGGTAAAGCGATCGGGAACATCGCTGTGCACTTCAGCCGCGACCTCGCCGTGCCGGCCTTGCGTTTTCACCACGCGGGCCAGCGTAATGAACTCGCCGCTTCGATCAGGGCTCAAGGCCGATGCCTCAGGGGCTAAAGCCCAATATTAAGGACACACGCAACGGCACGCCTAAAGGCGTGCCCTTTCAAAACCTGTGCCTCTCCCAAAACCTGCAGCATTCCGCGCACGCATCCTACTCGATAATCTCGAGGGTGTAGCGTTTGCGGGCGCGGTAGCCGGCGGCGCTGAGCAGCGAACGCAAGGCGCGGGCGGTGCGTCCCTGGCGCCCGATTACTTTGCCCACGTCGCTCTCGGCGACTTCCAGTTCGATCACGCCATCGTCGAATTTCTCGACGAAGACTTCGTCCGGCGCGTCGACCAGCGATTTCGCAATCAGTTCGACGAGCACGCGCACATCTCCGGTAGCTTCAGTCATATCGATAATTCCTAGAGATGAAAGTCGGGCCGCCCTCAGCGGCTCAAGCCGCGCTTGTTGCGGCGGCTTACGGCACGAGTAAACTCGTGCCCTTCCCGGGTCATGCCCAGAAGTTTAGGCGACGGAACTGGCGGGCGCTGGCGCCGGGGCTTTGGAGAACAGCTTGTTCACCCGCTCCGACATTTGCGCGCCCTTCGAAACCCAGTACTCCACGCGATCGCGCTTCAGTTCAACGCTGGCGGGATTGGTGCGGGGATTGTAGGTGCCGACCACTTCCACCGGACGGCCGTTGCGCGCGCGCGCCTTCTCAATGACCACAATGCGATAGTGCGGTTGTTTGCGCGCACCTATGCGCGACAATCGAATCATTAACACGAGACGTATATCCTTGTTCCGGAAGAGTCCGGCGAGGTCGAGACAAACTATTATTATGCAGGAGCTTAGCCGGAAAGGCAAGGGAGTGGGGGATCTACTTCTTGAATCGTTCTAAACCGGACCCGCGGCCGTCAGATACCGGGGCTATCAGAGATCCCGCCGCACCGTTTGACGCCGCACGCCGTGTCGAATGTGAAGAACTTCGACCCGCTTCTCCTTCTCTAGGATACGGTAAATCACACGATAGACGTGCGGCTTGCGGCCATAGAGCAGATGTCGGCAATGCTTGCTCTCAGGAGCAAAGGCGCATCGATTTGGGGTTCTCTCTAGGGTCAGGATCTCCCGTCGGAGACCTTCGTACCAGCGGAACGCCGCGGCGGACTCCGTAGCGTGAATGTAGTCGTATACCAATGCCAAATCTCGCTGAGCGCGAGGCATCAGCTTAACGAGATAGGCCATACTTCTTTTCGATCTCGACCTCGAATTCCTTAAAGAACCCCCGCGCGGGCCGTCCCTGTCCACTTCTCGCCTCTTCCAATCCCTGGCGAATGCCTTCCCGCGCGTCTGCAGCCGCGGCTATATCCAGCAGTCTCTGATAGGCTTCGGCGTCCTGGACAACAGCGGCAGCCTTTCCCTTCACCGTGAGGATGACGGGGCGCTTGCTTTTCTTCAACTGCTTCATGAAATCGCCTGAGCGGCGACGGAAGGTGGTGAGCGACTGAATATCCTGTGTCAGATCGAGCATGAACGTCCCTCCTCCTTAGGCACCTTTTTAGGTGCTTACAGGATACACCAGAAGTTGATCCAACGCAGTCGCCCGTGATCGTAAGTGGCGGCTTTTGCCGCGAAGCACCTGTGCCCTGCCGCTGCCGGCAAATTGCACAGGTCCTTCGCTTTGCTCAGGATGACAGAGTCTCGATTTACGCGACCGCCTTTTTCTTGGGCTCTGAGGCTTGGCCTTTGGCTATGGGCTTCGCCAGGAATTGCCGCAGCGCGCTGTTGACTTCGTCGGCGTGTGTCCAGGCGATGTTGTGCGGGCCGTCTTTGATGATGACGAATTCAGCGCCGGGGATCAATTTTGCAGTGCGCTGTCCCGCGGCTGCGATCGGCACGATCCGGTCCGCATCGCCGTGAATCACCAGAGTCGGTATATCAATCTTGGCGACGTCCTGGCGGAAATCCTCATGCCAGGTGGGCACGCACGCCAGGCTGGCAGTGGCCGAGGCTATCGCTGCCACGTTCCAACTGGCTTGCACCGCCTGCTCGCTGACCCGCTTCCCGAGATTGACGTCGGTGTTGTAGAAGTTCTTGAAAAACTCGGCGAAGAAAGCATAACGGTCGGCGGCGACGGCTTTTTGAATGCCCTCAAATACGCTGCCGTCCACTCCTTCGGGATTGTCGGCGGTCTTGAGCAGGAACGGCGGCACGCCGCTGATGATCACGGCCTTGCTCACATCCTTCGATCCGTATTTTCCGATGTAGCGGGCGACTTCGCCTCCTCCCATGGAGAAGCCTACCAGAGCAAAGTGCCGCAGTTTCAGGTGGGAGACGATCTTGTGCAGATCTTCGGCAAACGTGTCGTAGTTATAGCCCGTGGTGGGCTGGCTGGATTTGCCGAATCCGCGGCGATCGTAGGCGATGACGCGATATCCGGCATCGAGAAGGACCGGGATTTGCTTTTCCCAAGATGCGCCGCTGAGGGGATATCCATGAATCAGCACGACGGGGTGACCGGATCCATGGTCTTCGTAGTAGAGGTGAATGGAAGTGGAATTCTCTTTTCCGACATCAACGTAGGACATGCGAACCTCCTGATTATTCGAGAGAGAAAGTTAGTGAAAGGATTGGTTTGTGCTGTTCAATAGATGGTACACCCAGGCCTGAGGTTTCATAAGGGCAGCTTTTTCTTACGGCAAAGAATCTGGACGGGAGGCAGGAGAGACTGTAGCCGCGCAGCCCGCCAGTCTCCTGCTAGACTAAAAAGTTTGGAGGTAGCACCGTGCAAGCTGTCTACATTCTTTCGGCGGTGCGGACGCCGATCGGGAAGTTTGGCGGGTCGCTGGCGTCGCTGACTGCGGTCGACATAGGCGTGGTCGCGGCAAAGGCGGCGATGGAGCGGGCGGGAGTGCGTCCCGAGCAGGTAGAAGAGACGATCTTCGGCAATGCGCGGCAAGCCGGCGGAGGGCCGAATCCGGCGCGCCAGATTTCCGTGCGCAGCGGCGTCCCGCAGGAAGTCCCGGCCTACACCGTGAACAAAGCTTGCGCTTCGGGGATGAAATCGATCGCGCTGGCGTATCAGTCCATTGTGCTGGGAGATGCGAGTTGCATTCTGGCCGGGGGCGCGGAATCGATGTCGCGCGTGCCCTACCTGTTGGACCAGGCGCGCTGGGGATACCGGCTGGGCAATCAGGATCTCGTGGATGGCATGTATCGCGATGGATTTCTCTGTCCGCTAGCGAAGATGGTGATGGGCGAGACCGCGGAGGTGCTGGCGGAGCAGTACAAGATTTCGCGCGACGAACAGGATGAATACGCGCTGATGTCGCAAACGCGGGCTGCACGGGCCATTGCCGCCGGACGATTTGAAGCGGAAATTGTACCGGTGACGATCGAAGGCAAGAAGGGTGTGACAGTTTTCAGCCGTGATGAACATCCGTTCCCCGACTCGAGCATGGAAAAGCTGGCGAAGCTGCCGCCGGTGTTTTCGAAGACTGGAACTGTCTCGGCGGGAAATTCTTCGGGCATCACCGACGGGGCGGCCGCCGTGGTTGTGGCCAGCGAGTATTTTGTGAAGCAGAACAATTTGAAGCCGCTGGCGCGAATCGTAGCCGTTACTTCGGCCGGGGTTGATCCGCGAACCATGGGCATCGGTCCAGTACCCGCCTTGAAAAAGCTCGAGGATAAGCACAATCTGCGGCTGCATGAGTTTGGATTGATCGAGTTGAACGAGGCGTTCGCGGCGCAAGTGCTGGCCTGCGACCGCGCCTTGAATTTCAATCGCGATCGCCTCAACGTAAATGGCGGCGCGATTGCGTTGGGACATCCGATTGGCTGCACCGGGGCGCGCATCACGGTCACTCTGGTGCACGAGATGCTCAAGCGCAACAGCCGGCGCGGCGTGGCGACCCTGTGCGTCAGCGGCGGCATGGGCATGGCGCTAGCACTGGAGAATGCGGTGTAAGCCGTTTCATCGTGAGCGCTTGAGCAACGACCTTCGAGGAGATTTAATATGCGAACGAGATCCGTCACTCTCCTGTTTTTCGTCCTTATTTTTCTGAATCCCTTGTGGGCGCGATCGGAGAACCAGTTTCGAGTGACCTTTCCGGCCGCAGCCCATGCGGGACCAATTACTGGGCGGGTCTATATGATCGTGAGCCGCAAGGAAAAGGCGAGTTTGCTGGAGGATGTTGGTTCCTGGCAAGAACAGACGGCATTTTTCGCGACGGATATCAACGCGCTGCAGCCTGGGAAGCCGGCAACGATTGATGAGAACGCCATCGGATATCCACTCGCCAGTTTGAAGGAGCTTCCCACCGGTGAATATTATGTGCAGGCACTGGTGAATGTGTACACGGAATTCCATCGCTCCGACGGACATGTGATCTGGGCACATATGGACCAGTGGGAGGGACAGCAGTTCAGCAAATCTCCCGGCAATCTTTACAGCAAGGTCGAAAAGGTACAGCTCGACCCCGCGCATCCACAAACCATAGAGCTGGAAACATTGAATGTGATTCCGCCGGTAGAGGTTCCACCCGACACGGAATGGGTGAAGCACGTTAAATTGCAAAGCAAGCTCTTGTCACAATTTTGGGGCCGGCCGATTTTCATTGGCGCGACGGTGTTGCTGCCCAAAGGCTACAACGATCGCTTACAGACAAAATATCCGGTCATTTACGAGCAAGGACATTTCAGCCTGCGTCCGCCGCTATTTATGCAGATGGATCCTCCGACCCCCGGGGACAAGCGCGCTGAGTTTCGATACGAGACATTCCAGGCGTGGAGCGGCGATCATTTTCCGCGCATGATCGCGGTTACGTTTCAGCATCCTACCGTCTACTTCGATGATTCGTATGCGGTGAACTCAGCCAATAACGGCCCCTATGGCGACGCGATCTTGCAGGAGTTGATTCCCTATCTGGAGGAACATTTCCGGATGATTCGCGAACCCTGGGCCCGAGTACTGATGGGAGGTTCGACCGGAGGCTGGGAATCACTGGCTCTGCAGTTGTATCATCCGGAGTTTTTTGGCGGAACGTTTACCGGCTTCCCCGATCCTATCGACTTTCGTCGTTACCAGTTAGTAAATATCTACAAAGACCCGAATGCTTTCGATGCTCCGGGATTTGACTGGCAGCAGCATGCACGTCCGTTGATGCGAACCACCGAGGGGCAGGTGATTGAGACGGAACAGGAGATGAGCCAACTGGAGGAGACTCTTGGTTCGCACGGCCGATCCGGCCAACAACTGGAGGCATGGGAGGCGGTGTATGGCCCCGTCGGTGAGGATGGATATCCGCTTCCGCTGTGGAATAAGCACACTGGCGAAATCAACCCGACCGTCGCCAATTACATGCGAGATCACGGTTACGACCTGCGCGACTATGCGGAGAAAAACTGGGCACGAATTGGCCCGCAGTTGACCAACAAAATATTCATCTGGGTGGGAGACATGGACAACTTCTACCTGAATCTCGCGGTCTACGATATGGAAGATTTCTTCAAGTCGCATCCGGAGGCCCATGCCCGGTTTGAATATGGCCGTCCGGAGAAAGGACACGGATGGTTGCCATGGAAACCCGCGGAATTCATCAAGATGATGGCAGACCACATGAGCGCGAACGCGCCACCGGGTACCGACTTGTCGAGTTGGGAGCAGGTGCAGTAAGCCACTCAGAGGGTTTGCTTGTCCTTGGCATTCTGCTATGCTGCCTCCGCCACCACCTCGTCGAACCGTCTCGCAAACTCTCCCCCGGCGAGCGAAAATACACCAATCAGGAGGCTTGTATGTTTCGACGCTTGGTTTGTTTTTCTTGCGTGCTCGTGTGCCTGGCCCTGGCTCATTCAGCTTGGGCGCAGGACTTCTCTGCCGATGTGGTGAGCCAGAAATCCGACAACGCGGGAATGAAGAAGGTCTACGCCACCAAGGACAAAGTGCGGTTCGAAATGCAGGGGCCGAACCCGCAAATGGGACCGAGCGCGATCATCTTTGATGACGCCAAACATACGTACACCGTGATCATGCCGGAGCGCCACATGTACATGGATGCACCGGTGACGGTGGTGAGGCCGATACTCACTCATTTCTGGCGCGTGGACGACCCGAACGACGCCTGCCCGGAGTGGAAGAAGACCGCAGAAGAGGCCGGGACCTACAAGAACTGGGGCCGTTGCACCAAGATCGGCAGCGACACTTTGAACGGACGAAGCACGGTGAAGTATGAAGGCGTATCCAATAAGGGCGAAAAGAGTCACATCTGGGTGGACTCGAAACTGCGCTGCGTCGTCAAGACGGACGAAGGCGCGGGCGGCTTCGAATTGCGCAATATTCAGGAAGGCTCGCAGCCGGCCAGTCTGTTCGAGGTGCCGTCCGGGTACACAAAATTCGATATGGGATCGATGATGCGCCAGCAGCAGTAACCATCCACCGGAGTCTGGCTCAATTTTGGCGCTAGCAGGAAAACCCTTTAACCACGAAGGGCACTGGGGATCACGGAGGAATTCGTCGTCGGGGGGCCTTCGTGTGACTTCGTGTCCTTCGTGGTTTTGATTTTGCTTCCGCCTCAAATTGAGGCAGCCCCGAAAATCTCCTCTCATTGCGCCTGCAAAACCGCAACACTATACTCAGAACAGAACCTTCTGCCTCCCGGAGCAAACATGTCTTTGTCCGCAGTGATCGTCGACGACGAACAGTTGGCGCGCGATGAACTCGCGTATCTGCTGAAGAACGCCGATGACGTGAATGTCGTGGCGCAGGGCAAGAACGGCCTGGAAGCTGTCAACCTGATCAAGGAGCACAATCCGGACCTGGTTTTTCTGGATGTGCAAATGCCCGGGCTCGACGGTTTCGGAGTCATCAAGAAGCTTCTCGATAAAAAGATCCCACTCCCCAAAATTGTTTTTGCTACGGCTTTCGACCAATATGCCGTGAAGGCTTTCGAAGTGAACGCGGTGGATTACCTGCTGAAGCCGTTCGACAAGAAGCGGGTCGCACAGGCGATCCAGAAAGCCCGCGCCAAGGACGCGAATACCGCTCCGGGGGAAAGATTCGAGACGCTGGTGCGCATGCTGGAATCGCAGAAGCAGCCGGCCTCGAAGATCCTGCTGAAGGCGGTGGGGCGCATGTTCCTGGTCGATCAAAAAGACATCTGCTACGCCTGGATCGAAGATGGCGTGATTACCGTAGTGACCGGAGGTGCGGCCGGCATGGAAGGGCAATCCAACTGCCGCACGCTGGAAGAACTGCTGGATAGCCTCGACCCAAATCTATTCTGGCGGGCTCACCGCTCCTACCTGGTGAACATCAACCGCATCCGCGAGGTCGTGCCGTGGTTCAAGAGTTCGTACCAGTTGCGGATGGACGACAAGAAGCAGACCGAGATTCCCGTCAGCCGGGCGCAAACCAAGCGCCTGCGGGAGTTGTTCGGACTCTGAGTTGCCGCCCCGGCAGACACAAGAATCCGAACGAGAGTGGGGGGAGGGCGAATTGGAGTGCGCCTCTTTCCGCGGATGGGAAGGGATCGAACCCAGTACCCGTTCCACGGTGGCGCACAAATCGTTGATCAAATTCCCAGAATACATCGCAACCATCTCCGCTCCAGCCTCCGGCGGAGAAATGTTCAGGACTGCTGCGGAGACACGGTCAGCAAAAGGTTCCGTGCTCCAAGTGCCCGCGAAGGAAGCCTAAAATGCCAGAGCCTCCAGAGCGGTACGATCGTGAATGATCAAGTTGGGACCATCCAGACGAATCATCTGCTTCTTTCTCAAATGGCTTAAGAGCCGAGTGACGGTCTCACGCGAGGCCCCTATGCGTTGCGCCATCTCTTCATGCGTCATGACCGCGTGAACCCGCGTCTCGGCCTGGGTTTCGTGCGGATCGGTTTCGTTCCGATGGGTTTCTTGCCGGGAGGATTGGGAGAGCAACAATCGGGCCAGCTTTCCTGCGGAAGACCGCGTAAGCACGAGGTCATGGATGTCGCGATAGGCCGACTGGTAGTCCTGGCTCAAATATTGAGCGGTGTGCACACCGATCTCACTGTGGCAATCCAGCAATTCCAAAAAGCGCTTGCGCTCGACAAAGGCCATTTAGCAGGGAGTCGCTGTCTCGGCCGTGGTTTCGTATCCCACGCCGGAAATCGACGCGCTGAGTCCCAGGGCTTCGCCGGCGTTTGCGGTCTTAAGAATCAGAATCTTGCCTTCGCGAGAAGTCGTGGAAAGGTTCACCTTGCCGGAGCAGACGACGAAGATTCCCCGGGGAGCCTGGCCTTCGACGAACAGAATGGCTCCGGCGGGCAGAGTGCTCTTGTGGCTGACCTGGTTCAGGGACTGGAGCACGGAGGGGGAGAATCCACAAAAGAACTGCGCATTCGGGTTAGTGCACGTCGTGCAGTCATCGATAATGTCGAGTCCGTAAGGGGCCTTCATGTTGTTCTCCGTGGCTGCCGGAGGTCTGCGGGAAACGGCAGCAATTGTGGTCAGGCCGATTCCGCCAAGATGGTGCGAACTAGCGAGAAGGGCGCGGGCATGCGCGCGCGTGTCATCATCGAAACTCTGCGCGGCGGCAATCAACTCCCATCCGGCGCTGGGATCTTCGTCCCTCTCCCAGGCGATGTGGCAGGCAAACAAATAGAGGGGATCCATGGCGCCCGCATCCTGCCGAGCCGGGGGGGGAGGGCTCAAACTGGCGGCGTGGGAGATCTCCGGGAGAAGACAAACCTCCCTTCCCGGCGGAAACCTGTTGGCGGGATCATTCACGGCGCGGCAACGCCGCGGCTTTGCGGGGTTCAGAACCGTCTCGACGGGGTTGAATACAGGTTCTACCCGTAGGGGAAGTTTGTTCAGCGACAACATTCGACAACGCCTCTCGAATTGGCCTTGCGGCCATCGCTTACAATTTTCTGGGACTGGGACGAGTTCGGATTCTGTCTGGCAGGAATAGAGCATCGCCGGCCAGAGGCAGAAGGAACTTCATGCCTATGCACGCGGAGTTCCGAAAAGGATCAAGCTGTGTCGGCTACAACTTCCGCCTTTGGAACGAGTTCCAAATTAGAAAATAAAGCGCGCTGCCGATTTCTGCCGCATCGTCGTCGCCTCTGCCGATCAGGCGTCAGCTCTCTGAGATCACTGGGGTTGCGATCACTGTTTCGGAGAGTCGAAATAATCCTGCCGCATGATTTTCAAGCGCTGCATTTTGGATTGCAGGGTGGTACGTTTCAGTCCCAGACGTTGGGCGGCGCCGTTTGGACCGGAGAGAACTCCGCGGGATTCTCGCAGGACGCGGATGATGTGCCTTCGCTCGGCGTCATCGAGGTTGTGCTCGGTGCGCTCGGTTTTAGAGGCCGCGTTACTTAACTCCGATAAGGGGACGCGCAAGAAATGGCCCTCACTCAGGATCACCGAGCGCTCCATCAGATTCTCCAGTTCGCGCACGTTCCCTGGCCAATGCCATTGCTGCAACGCCTTCATAGCGCTGGTGGGGATGGTCTCGATGTAGCGATTCATTCGCCGCGCAAACTTCCGGACGAAGTACTGGACCAGAAAGGGAATATCTTCCGGACGGTCCCGGAGAGGCGGGAGGACGATCGGAAACACGTTGAGCCGGTAGTACAGATCGCTGCGAAAATGATGTTCGGCGATGCTCTCCGCCAGATTCCGGTTGGTAGCTGCCAGCAGCCGAACGTTCACCTTGATGGTACGGTTGCTGCCCAAGCGTTCGAATTCCTGATCTTGCAGTACGCGGAGCAATTTGGGTTGCAGCTCGAGGGGAATCTCTCCGATCTCGTCGAGGAATAGGGTTCCACCATCCGCCAGTTCCATTCTTCCGACCTTCTGGTTGATGGCGCCGGTGAACGCGCCTTTTTCGTGGCCAAAGAGTTCGCTCTCCAGCAGGCCGGTGGGGATGGCGGCACAGTTCAATTTGATGAAGCTATCCGCATTGCGCCGGCTCAAGCGATGAATCGCGCGAGCGGCCAGCTCTTTGCCCGTTCCGGTCTCGCCCAGGAGGAGAACGGTAGCTTCACTAGCGGCGACGGTGGCGATCTGATCCAGGACCTGCTTGAGCGCTCGGCTGTTGCCAATCATTTCCGGGAAGTCTCCCGCGAGCTGAGGTTCCGCTTCCAGCAACTTGCGTTCCTCACCCAGACGTACCTTAAGCGCCTTGATTTCGGAGGCTGCGCGGTGATTTTCGATGGCCAGGGCGAGTTGTGCGGCGACCTGATCCAAGAGCTGAAGGTCGTCTGCCCGAAATGCGTCTTTGCGGGTGCTGCCAAGAAAGAGAACGCCGAGAGGCCCTTTGGGGCGCATCATGGGGACGCAGCAGAAGCTCTTTACTCCTTCCGCAATCAGACTCTGCGCGACCTCAGCCTCGAAGCCTTGCAATTCCTTCCTCGAAAAGATAATGGAACTGCGTCGCTCCAGACAACGCACCGCCGGAGTGTTTTTGGCGCTCATTGGGGAGCTGGACAGAAGTCCTTTGCTGAGCGGAAAGTCGATCGCCTGCCGGATTAACGTACCGCTTTCGCCGTCGTACAAAGCGAAGCTGGCGAGTTCCTGGCACAGCACCCGGCGAATGCGGGCCGAGATCATGGGAAACACCGCCGGCACATCCCAGTTCGAGGAAAGCAGGCTGGTGACATCGAGCAGGGACTGCAGCCGGTCCATCTCTTTTCGAAGTTTGCCGTCGAGATCCTTAATTGCCGTCTGCAGCTTTCGCTTCTCGCTCACTTCAAAGACCACGACAAGGATGCGGGTAGTCGTTCCCGCCTCATCTTTAATGGGGAAGATGTGCTCGATCCGATGGCCGGTTTCAGGGTTGGCTTTAGGAGCGGCCACGACCTCAACATTCAAGATGGGGCGGCCCAGTTCGAAAGCGCGGCGGAATTCCGGCTCAACCAGGTCCGCAACTGGACCCAGAATTTCCCGCACCGTGGTCCCCAGGTGCTGCTGGGCGGGAATGCCGTTGCGCCTGGCCAGCGCATCATTGATGGAGACATAGCGAAGCTCTGCATCGAGAGTGCACAGCCCGACGGTGGATGATTGAAAATAGGTTGCGATCAGGCGGTCCGGGTCGCTGATGCTTGGATTCTGCTCGGTCAGATGGAAGTCGGCCCCGAAAATGTCATCCGGCATGGGATCTCCGGATGCCACGGTTCGAGCGGGGGTGCTGGGTGTCGAGATTGATCTGCGCAACGCGCCAACGCGGGAATTATGCATGGAGCTCTGTGGGCCGGCGATACAAGAGATATCGATAAGAATAGCCAGTTTCAGAATGCGGACCAGAGGGGCAGGGATTTCCGGCCGACAGGAAAGCTTCCTGCTCCGGTGCCCCAGGAATGTCAAATCCGCCGTTGCTCGGAATCCCGAATCAAATGGCAGCGGCAGCTTCAGGCTCAAAGAGCCTGCCCGCGCAGCCACAAAAACCCCCCAAGCGCTTCGAAGATACGAACTGGGACCTCGGCTTAGTCTTGAAAATTAGTTTTAAAAACTCGGTAGTATCTGCCGGTTTTCGCGAGGAAGCGCAAGCATTTTTATTTGTTACGTTTTCCGAACAAACCTGAGCCGCTTGCCGGGAACATATAATGGAAGCAATGGCCCGAGGATGGGAGAGCAAATCGGTCGAAGCGCAGCAGGATGAAGCCGGACAAGAGGCGCCCAAGTCCCGGATCAAGCTGAGTCTAGAAGAAGCTGCTCGCAGTCGCGAAAAGGAGAATCTGCGGCTATCGCGGCAAAGAGTGGTTCAGCAGATCGAATCCAGCCAAAATCCGCGGCACCGGAAGATTCTGCAGGATGCGCTGGCGGAATTGGATCAAAGGCTGAGCCAGTTCGAGAAATGAGCCTGGTCTTGGAAGAAGCCGGATGCAGCCTACCGCTCGCAAGCCGTAGCTCTTACGTGCGGTCATGCGGCTGTCTGGCCGCGTGACAGGCTCAAGTATAATGATGGCTTTATGACAGCCTACGTCTATGTCTCCCTCAAGAAAAGCGTCCTCGACCCCCAAGGCAAAACCATTCAGGGCGCGCTGAAGAAGATGGGCTACAAGGGCCTGGAAAGCGTTCGCCAGGGAAAGTATTTCGAACTCACTTTGGATACTGGGTTGTCCCGGGAAGAAGCCCAATCCGAGGTCGAGCGAATTGCCCGCGAAGTGCTGACCAACCCAGTGATTGAGGAATACCGTTTCTCCCTGGCCGACTGAGATGGGCTCGGGGAATCCATTGAGGGCTTCCATATGTGCGGGATCGTCGGGTATGTCGGCAACAAGAGTGTAGTTCCCATCATCATCGAAGGTCTGCGGCGGCTGGAGTATCGGGGATACGACTCGGCCGGAATCGCGGTGTCCGGCAACGGGGGCGCCCTGCAGATTCGGCGCGCCGAGGGCAAGCTTCGCAATCTGGAAGAAGCCATTCGCCAGAAGCCGCTCGACGGCACCTATGGCATTGGACACACGCGCTGGGCCACGCACGGGCGTCCCACCGAAGAGAATGCCCATCCGCATCGCGACTGCACGGGCAAGATCGTGGTGGTGCACAACGGCATCGTCGAAAACTATCTCAGCCTGAAGAAGAAGCTCATCGAGGAAGGGCACAAGTTCACTACGGAAACCGATACCGAGATCATTGCCCATCTCATCGAGAAATATTCCAAAAGTGCGGACGGCCAGCACGTTTCTTTGGAAGATGCCGTCCGTAAGACGGTCAAACAACTGACCGGCGTCTTCGCTCTGGCGGTGATCTCCACTGACGATCCCAACAAGATTGTGGCGGCGCGCAACGGACCGCCGGCGGTCATCGGCTTGGGGAATCACGAATTCTTCGTGGCGTCGGACGTGCCGGCCATTCTGCATCACACGCGTGACATTTTCTTTCTCGCCGACGGCGATATGGCCATCGTTACGCCCAACGGCGTGCAACTCACCGATTTCGACGGCAAAGCCGTTTCGCGGCAAGTGCAGCGCGTTACATGGGATCCCATTCAGGCGGAAAAAGGCGGCTTCAAGCATTTCATGCTCAAAGAGATTTATGAGCAGCCGCGCGCGGTTCGCGACACAACTCTGGGCCGGGTGTCGCAGGATACGGGCCACATTTTTCTGGAAGAGATGGAGATCAGCGAAGCCGAGTTCCGCTCCGCCTCCAAGATCAACATCATCGCTTGCGGCACAAGCTGGCATGCCGGACAGGCGGGGAAGTTCATGATCGAGTCGTTGGCGCGCGTGCCGGTGGAAGTGGATTACGCCAGCGAATGGCGCTATCGCAATCCCATTGTCGATCTGGATACGATCACCCTGGTCATCTCGCAATCGGGCGAGACCGCCGACACGATTGCCGCCCAGCGTGAGGCAAAATCCAAAGGATCGAAGACCCTGGCCATCTGCAACGTCGTGGGATCGATGATCACGCGCGAAGCGGCGGGCACTATCTATACGCATGCAGGGCCGGAAATCGGAGTCGCCTCGACCAAGGCTTTCACCGGGCAGCTTACCGCGCTCTACATTTTTGCCATGTATCTGGCGCAGGTTCGCGGGGTGATGAATCCTGAAAAGGCTCGCGCCGCCATGCTGGAACTCACGCGCATCCCGGCCAAGCTCGAAACTCTTTTGGCCCACGATGAAGCCTGCGACGAATTAGCCAAGATCTACCAGAAGGTGCATGACTTCCTGTTCCTGGGACGCGGCATCCACTATCCCATCGCGCTCGAAGGCGCACTCAAGCTGAAGGAAATTTCCTACATACACGCCGAAGGTTATCCCGCTGGCGAAATGAAGCATGGTCCCAACGCGCTGATCGACGAGAACCTGCCGGTAGTGGTGATTGCGACGCGGGATCTGAATAATCCCGACTCGGTGCTCCGCTACGAAAAAACCATCTCCAACCTGAAAGAAGTGAAGGCGCGCTCAGGAGTGGTGATTGCGCTGGCCACCGAAGGCGATGAAGAGATCAAAGAAGCGGCGGATCATGTCTTGTATATCCCACCCGCTCCCGAAGAACTCTCGCCCATCCTCGAGATTGTTCCCCTGCAATTGCTGGCGTATCACATCGCGGTAAGGCGCGGTTGCGACGTCGATCAGCCGAGGAATTTGGCGAAGTCCGTAACAGTGGAGTAGGCCCCTACAAAACTTCGGCGGGCTCAATATCGGTGTGAAGGAAGTCCTTGCCTTTGAACAGCAATGGTTCATCCATCTCCCTGGCCAGCGCATAGGCAAAACAATCTCCCAGATTCAGTCCTGCCTTGTGCCGTCCCTTGCCGTAATCTTGATAGGCCTGCCGCGCGATTTCTGCCTGTCGCGGCGTTACAGTCTCCACCGTAACCCGCAACACGCGAAAAAAGTCATCGAATCAACGTCTTGCGATTGCGTCTCCCCCGCCGTCGATCACGACCGCGGACTCCACATAGTTGACGGCGGAAACCCGGCAACTTTCGGCGGAGTCGATTGCCTTGGCAAAATCTGGAGCTTCTGATTCACTCCGCAATATTGCAATGATTGCAGATGAGTCGACAATCACTTCGGCAATCCTTTCTCGTCATAAAGCAGGTCACCGTGATCGATCGATTTGTACGGTTCTTTCAGGTGGGCCGCGCATTCCTTCCCGATCTCCAGAATGCGCTCGACCCTACTTTTCTTGGTTTTTCCCCGCACCCGCTCCAACCTCTCGCGAATGGCCTCATTCACGGCCGCCGTCATACTCTCGCCTGTAAGACGCGCCAGCTCCCGAGCTAATCGGTGCGTTTCCTCATTCTTGATGTTCAGGCTCATATGTCTACCGTTTCTACCTCGTGTTTCTACCATTCTACCATATCCGGGACCGATCCAAGTAAGGCTCCGCTTTCAGCGCGCCGCGCAGGCGCCACAACGTCGCTCCCGACGCCGCCAGCGCCACACTCCAAATGGCGAAGGCAGCGTCCACTACCCACCGCGGAGCCGCTCCCACCCGCCGCAACAGAAACGGCAAAAAATTCCAGCACGTGATGTGCACGTAATCCCACTGATCCTGCCCCATCGCTTCAGTGTTCAGTCCCCAGGCATCCATCTTGCCGAGAGCGAAGGCGATAATATTCTTGAAGCGCAAAGCGATGACGAACGTGGGATGTCCGAACGTCTCCATTTGGTAAATCTCAAGCGGCACCCAGAAGGCCAGGGACGCGATCTGAATCATGAAACTGATGACGATGAGGGCGATGCCGCCGCGCCAGATCCATCGCCCAAAACTCGCGCGATAGCAGAGCAGCAGAGGAACCGAGAGCAGAGCCAGCATCTCTACGGAGGTCGAGACGTAGCGATCGCCCCAGGCAAAATCCCCTGCCCAGTAGGTGTAGCGTGCGTAGAAGAACATGTAGCCGGTAAGCAGCAGTAACGAAGCCACGGCATAAGCGCGTATTTCCGGACTGAGCCGCTTCCACAGCACGATCATCAGCAACAGGGCGAGCACCAGAAGCGGGTCGAATAAGAAGATGGACTTCTCCGGCTTGAAGAGCGCTCCCAGCACTCCTTCGTGAAGCGGCGTACTCCAGGGAAAATTCTCCGGCAGCGTTGGATCCTGCAGGCGCGATTCGCGCGCGAAAATCGGAATATAGGTCTGCGTCCACGACCCGAATCGGTAGAAGCTGTACCAGCGTTCGGCGACGGCGAACAATGCATAGACTGGAAACGCAATCTTGCAGTAGGCGAGCAGGCGTTGCCCGATCCCGCGGCCGCTCATCTTCTCCATCCACAGAACAAGAAGAAGGAATACGCCCGCTGCCATGAGGTCGAGTCCGGTCGTGACTCTAGTGAGTAGATTGAGTCCGAGGGCGCACGATCCGATCAGCAGCGCCCGCTTGCTTCCGCTGCGCAGCCACTCGTACTGGTACGAGAATCCAGCCAGCGTCAGCACCATGATGTAGTTGTTCTCCTGCATATTCTGCGTGTAATGCAGGTGAGTGGTGCAGAACAGCAGCGCCAGAACTCCGTAGACGGACTCTTTCCGTTGAAACCGGAGTTGCCGCAGGAAACGAAAGGCGATGAGGGCGGTAAGCACGTTGAGCAGAATGTTCGTGCTGTAGCTAACCACGATGCTGCGCACCGCAGGATCGTCCTGGTATCCGGCGAAGATGTGCCAGCTTGCAATCCAGGTCCCGACCACATCCGCGGGCAGCATCAGCAAAGACTGGCCGATTCCGTACCAGCTGAAAATCTGTCCGCCGCGGCCGTGCAGCCCGAACTCGGGATATTCGTTGGGGAAGACCTGCGGCTGGGAAGTCCACAGCCAGTGCGTGGTCTGCAGGCGGTGCATCGTGTCGGCGGTGCCCAGTTCTCCCGACTGCACCACGAAGGCGAGGAGCGCCGCGGTCAGAGCCAGCAGAAATAAGGGATCCCGCAGCCACTGCCGCAAACGTGAGGTCATCGCTTTGGATGGTAATACAAAACCGCGGCGCTGCCCGGACGGGCCGCGTCCCACAAGGTTTAGTGAAAGCTTTATCACCGCTAGCGGCATCTGGGTACTTGAAATTCGCGCAACCTTAAGCATCCGTGGATCATCTAAACCTTGACAGCAGCTCACTCAAGTCTTAGCATGGTATCCGGCGCAATCGTATAAATATTGATTACAAAGCACTTATCTAAGTTTAGGAGGATGTTTTATGGCAAAGATTATCGGAATTGACCTCGGGACCACCAACTCCTGCGTGGCAGTCATGGAAGGTGGCGAGCCCAAGGTCATCCCCAACGAAGAAGGAGGGCGCACCACGCCTTCCGTAGTCGGCTTTACCAAGACCGGCGAACGGCTGGTCGGACAAGTCGCCAAGCGGCAAGCAATCACCAATCCTGAGAACACGGTTTATTCGATCAAGCGGTTCATGGGACGCCGCTACGACGAAGTTCAGGAAGAAATCAAGATGGTCCCTTACAAGGTCGTTCAGTCGGGCGATCACGTTGCCGTTCTGGCGCAAGGCAAGGAGTACACGCCTCCACAGGTCTCGGCGCTGATTCTGCAGAAGCTGAAGAAGGCCGCGGAAGACTACCTCGGTGAGAAGGTCACGGAAGCCGTCATCACCGTGCCCGCGTACTTTAACGACGCGCAGCGCCAGGCCACCAAAGATGCCGGACAGATTGCCGGCCTTGAAGTGAAGCGCATCATCAACGAGCCCACGGCGGCCGCGCTCGCCTACGGTCTCGATAAAGGCAAAGACGAAACCATCGCCGTATACGATTTCGGCGGCGGCACATTCGATATTTCGATCCTCGAAGTCGGCGAAGGCGTGATCGAAGTCAAGGCCACCAACGGTGATACTCACCTCGGCGGCGACAACATCGACCAGCGCCTGGTGGACTGGCTCATCGACGAATTTAAGAAAGACGAAGGCCTTGACCTTCGCGGCAAAGGCAACGAGATGGCCCTGCAGCGTCTGCGTGACGCGGCGGAGCGCGCCAAGATCGAGCTCTCGACCACCATGGAGACCGAAATCAATCTGCCGTTCATCACGGCCGATGCCAGCGGTCCCAAGCACTTGGTCAAGAAGCTGACCCGCGCCAAGCTCGAAGGCATGATCGAAGACATCATTCAGCGCTCGGTCGGCCCGTGCAAGCAGTGCATGAAGGACGCCGGCGTCGACATCAGCAAGATCAACGAAGTCGTGCTGGTCGGCGGACAGACCCGCATGCCTCGCATCCAGCAGCTCGTCAAAGAGCTCTTCGGACGCGAAGGCCACAAGGGCGTGAACCCCGACGAAGTGGTTGCGATCGGCGCAGCCATTCAGGGCGGCGTGCTCAAGGGCGAAGTGAAAGACCTGCTCTTGCTCGACGTGACTCCGCTGACGCTCTCCATCGAGACGCTGGGCGGCGTGTCCACGCCGATGATCCCGCGCAACACGACCATTCCGACCAAAAAGACGGAGACGTTCTCGACTGCGGCCGACAGCCAGACCTCGGTTGAAGTTCACGTGCTGCAGGGCGAACGCCCGATGGCAGCGCAGAACCGGACTCTCGGCAAATTCCATCTGACCGGAATTCCGCCGGCTCCGCGTGGCGTGCCGCAGATCGAAGTGACTTTCGACATCGACGCCAACGGCATCCTCAACGTGACCGCGAAAGACACGGCCACGCAAAAGGACCAGAAGATTACGATCACGTCGTCTTCTGGATTGTCGAAGGAAGAAGTCGAGCGCATGGCCAAGGAAGCCGAAGCGCACTCCGCCGACGACAAAGCGCAGCGCGAATCGATCGAAGCCAAGAACCAACTCGACTCGATGGTCTACAACATCGAGAAGATGCTGAAGGAGCACGGCGACAAGATCTCCGGCTCCGAACGCGGCGACGTCGAGAACGCGCTGGCCGATGCCAAGAAAGCGCTCGAGTCCAACGACAAGGTGCAGATGGATAAGGCGCGCGAAGCCCTGACCACCGCTTCGCACAAGCTGGCCGAGCAGATGTACAAAGCGGCTCAGCCGCAAGGCGGAGCGCAACCGGGTCCGGGTGCAGGTCCGACGCCGGGCGCAGGCCCAAGCGGCGGCGACGGCCAGGCCAAGAAAGACGAAGGCGTAATCGACGCCGAGTACGTGGACGTCGAAGACAAGAAATAAGCTGTCAGCCGTCACCTGTCGGCTTTCAGGATTTGTCATCCTAAGCGGAGTGGCTGCTTCGCGAAAGCGAAGCAGCCACGCAGTCGAAGGGACCCCGTACCACTAGGCAGTGAGATGGACGCAGCAGGGAATTCTCACGACGCTGCCAGTTTATTTGTAGGGCAGAAGCATGAAAGACCACGAGTATTTCGTGTACATCATGTCCAGCAGTTCGGGCACGCTGTACATCGGTATGGCAAACAGCATCTATCGTCGGGCATTGCAACACAAGGCGGGCGAGATCGAAGGCTTCCCCAGCAAGTACCACTGCAACAGGCTCGTGTACTACGAAAGCTTCGATGACGTTCACAAAGCAATCGGTCGCGAGAAGCAGCTAAAGGGATGGACCAGAGCAAGAAAGCTGGCCCTGATCGAGTCAAAGAATCTGCGCTGGGAAGACCTCGCAGAAAGTGGGGATCACCGATGGCGTTCGCAGGAGAAGCGATCAAGTAGCTCTGTCATCCTGAGCGGAGTAGTTGCTTCGCGAATGCGAAGCAGCTACGGAGTCGAAGGACCCCATACCCGCATGAAGCTAGGTGAACACTAAAGGGAGTTCTCACGAAGCTGCCTGCCGTGAGTTGGAAACTCCTCGACAAGCCGGCGGCGAGAGTAAGTAGCATGGGATCCTTCGACTGCGGTAGCCCTTTGCGCTTATGCGCAAAGAGCGATCCTCGCTCAGGATGACAGTAGCTGGGACAGATATTGTTTGTGGGGAGAATTCATTTGGACTTTCAGGTAAACAACGAAACCTACTTCCTGAGCCTTGCCGAGAACGAAAGGCAATGGCTGGTGCTCGTCGAAACTCCGACCGGAACGCGGCAAATCCCGGTCTACGTGGACGAACTTCCGTCCGAAGACCTGACTCTCGTGTTAGAAGATAAAGAGAAGCGCAAGATCGTGAATTAAGAATGTGGCGCGGGTTTAAGTGTGGCGCGGGCGCCCCCGCCCGCGTCTGTGCGCGAGCAAGTGGGCCGGCAGCGCATCGGGACTCTAAATGGCAACCACCACCAAAAAGGACTATTACGAAATTCTCGGCGTGAAGAAGTCCGCTTCCGCCGACGACATCCGCAAAGCTTTTCGCAAGCTGGCGCGCAAGTACCATCCCGACGTCAATCCCGGAGACAAATCGGCCGAGGAAAAATTCAAAGCGCTCTCCGAGGCCAACGAAGTTCTCAGCGATCCCAAGAAGCGGAAGATCTACGACCAGGTCGGCTTTTATTCCGACAACATCGATCCGGCAACGGCCGAGGCCTACGCCCGCGCCGGCGCCTCCGGCGGAGGCGGTGGAGGATTCCCCGGCGGTGCTCAGCACGGCGCCGGCACCCAGGGCGTTCCCTTCGATTTCGGCGGATTCGATTTTTCCGATCTGATGGACAACGCCGCGCGCGACCGCAAATCCTCCTCCAGCAGCGGCGGCAGCTTCCGCGACATCTTCGGCTCCATCTTTGGCGGCGGCCGCGGCGCACAAACCGACGAAGGACCCGAACCCGGCAGCGACCTTGAATACCAGGTCAATGTTCCCTTCTGGACGGCGATTCGCGGCGGCGTCATGCGCCTCAACATCACCCGCCAGGATGTCTGCTCGACGTGCCATGGCCAGGGCGCGCTCGAATCCCCCGGCAAGTGTCCCGAGTGCGGCGGCAGTGGCCAGATCACCCAGACCGGCGGACGCATGAAATTCAACGTGCAGTGCCCGCGCTGCCACGGCACCGGCAAGAATCTGACCATGTGCCCGACCTGCCACGGCGAAGGCACCGTCACCAACACTGAGCCGCTCGAAGTGCGCATCAAGCCCGGAACCCGCGACGGCCAGCGCATCCGCCTGCCCGGCAAAGGCAACGCCGGAGCTCACGGCGGCACTCCCGGCGATCTTTACGCGATCATCCGCACCGGCGACCACCCCATATTCCATCGCGATGGGGACGACATTTCGTTGACGGTGCCGGTCACGGCGACCGAAGCCGCTCTCGGCGCGAAAATCGAAGTACCGACCATCGACGGCCGTGCCCTGCTGAAGATTCCTCCGGGAACGCAGTCGGGTCAGAAACTGCGCCTGCGGGAAAAAGGCGTGCCATCCGCGACCCGGGAAGGCGTTCGCGGCGACGAGATCGTCGAGGTCACGGTAACCGTCCCCATGCCCCGGGACGAACGCACCAAAGAACTCCTCCGCGAGCTGGCCAAGCTAAATCCCGAAGACCCCAGAGCCGAGTTGTGGAATAAGGTTTAGGCCCCCTGTGATCCTCCGTGCCCCCTGTGGTGAATGCCTTTTCCCAATTTGACACCGACAAAAAACTTTCACCACAGAGGTCACAGGGTCCTTGTGGTATTGAAGGACATGTCCTCCCCGGTTCGCTCTCGCCCACTCCGAGTCAACGAAATCACCGGCGTGATCGTAAATTCTGCGATGAAGGTTCATTCGCTTCTAGGTCCAGGCCTTCTCGAAAGCGCCTATCAAGCCTGTTTGGCCCATGAAGTCCGAGCCCGAGGCCTCGAAGCAGCAACCCAAGTCGGCCTGCCGGTGGTCTATGAGGGCCACAAGCTCGAACTCGGATATCGTATGGATCTGGTCGTAGAGAACCGGGTCATAGTAGAAGTGAAATCCGTAGAGGCCCTTCACCCCATCCACCATGCCCAACTCCTGTCCTACCTGCGTCTAAGCGGAATCGCCGTAGGTCTGCTGATCAATTTCAACGTCCTCCATTTGCGCGAAGGAATCAAGCGCATGGTCGATGGCATGGACTGGGATAAGTAACCCTGCATCCCTCTGTGCCGGTGTTCCCGTTTCCCTGTGTTCCTCTGTGCCCCCTGTGGTGGAATACTCTTGCGTTGCGCATTACCTCCGTACCACTCCTGTCGTGTTACAAAATTTTGCAAAATAATTCAAAAAAATCTTGCATCTGTGGAAATTTCCCGTAATCTCACAAATGCGAACTAAGTTCGCCGAAATGCCCGGGAAATCGCAGCAAACCCGGGAGCCGCGAACGAAATGTCTTCTTCGCGAAGACTCAAGGGAGACGCGGTGGTGAGAGTGAGTCGCTTGAGGAGGCAGCCATAGAAATTGGCAACCGCTAGCCGACAACAACCCGAAACTTCCCAACCCCTCGCCGTCGTCCCCAACCGGAAGAAATTCGTTCGCCTCACGCTTTGGCCCCTGGTCGCCGCCACCTTCTTTATGGTGTCGGGCGGAACCTATGGCACCGAAGACATCGTGCACGGCGCCGGCTACGGACGCGCCATCCTGATTCTGCTGCTCACCCCGCTGCTCTGGAGCCTGCCCACCGCCTTCATGATCGGCGAACTGTCGAGCGCGCTGCCCTTTGAAGGCGGTTACTACGCCTGGGTCCGCCGCGCCATGGGCAACTTCTGGGGATTTCAGGAAGCCTGGCTCTCACTGATTGCCTCCATCTTCGACATGGCGATCTATCCCACCCTGTTCGTCGCCTACCTGACCCGCATGTTTCCGTGGTTTCAGGAAGCGAATCGCGGATGGTGGGTCGCGCTCGCCGTGGTAGTCGCCTGCGCCATCCTTAACATCGCAGGCGTGAAAGTCGTCTCCCTGACCTCGCTCTGGTTGTTCCTCGCCTTATCGGCGCCGTTCGCCGCGATCGTGATCCTGGCTCCGTTCAAGCTTGGAGCCTTGGCCAACGCCGTTACCAAGCCGACCACGTCCACCGTAGATATTCTCGGAGGCCTCCTCATCTGCATGTGGAATTACATGGGATGGGACAACGCCTCAACCATCGCCACCGAAGTCGAGCGTCCGCAGCGCACTTATCCGCGCGCCATGCTGGTCGCGGTGACCATCGTGGCCGTCAGCTACGTGCTGCCGTTCGCCGCCATGTGGATGACCGGCTTGAAAGCCACCGCTTGGGAAACCGGATCGTGGGCTGACATCGCCGGACTGTTAGGCGGACCGCTCCTGCGTATCGGCGTGGTTGCTGGCGGCCTGATCAGCGCCTTTGGCATGTTCAATGCGCTGGTCATGAGCTACTCGCGCCTGCCGCTGGCCATGGCGCAAGACGGCATGTTGCCCGCCGTCTTCGGCAAGCTGCAGAAAAAATCGCGCGCCCCCTGGGTTGCGATCATCGCGCTGGCGATCGGATGGGCCATGTGCCTGGGCCTCGGCTTCGCCCGCCTGGTCACAATCGACATCCTGCTCTACGGGGTCAGCCTGATGCTGGAATTCATCGCCTTGGCCGTGCTCCGTTTCCGCGAGCCCAGCCTGAAGCGCCCGTTCCGCGTGCCCGGCGGCCTGTTTGGAGCGATCGCGATCGGCATCCCGCCCATGCTCTTGCTCGGCTTCTCGGTCATTCGCAGCGAACACGAGTCGATCCTGGGGATGAGTTCCTTCGCCTTCGGGATGATCCTGATCGCGGCCGGCTTCGTGGCGTATTTCGTCAACCACGCCCTAAAGCCGGCAGGCTGGTCAGTCTCCGGCAAGAAACCGCAGCCCGCAGCCTAAACGCTGGCTCAACGATAGCTTTGTCATCCTGAGCGCGCCTTTTGCGCGAAGGACCTCTGTACCTTCTTGGCGAGGCCACGGAACAGAGATCAACACGAATCAAATCCGTGGAGATCCGTAGCAATCCGTGGCCGTTTTGTTTCTGCTATAAATAAGTCGTCGATGACCAAACGTAAATCCAAGGGCGCGTACATGATCTCGTCCGTAGCCGAGATGTACGGCATCCATCCCCAAACGCTGCGGCTGTACGAACGCGAAGGTCTGCTCAAGCCGTCGCGCACCGAAGGCAACACCCGTCTCTACACCGATGAGGATTTGCAACGCCTGGAATTTATCCTGTCTCTGGCGCGCGACCTTGGCGTCAACATCGCGGGCATGGCCATCATCCTGCAAATGCGCGAGCGCATGGAGGAAATGCAGCGCCAGATCCAGGAATTCGTGCAATACATCCAGAAGGAAGTGCTGGCCCGCGCCAACGCCGCCGCCGATCCCTCCAAAGGCGCAATCGTGCCGGTAAGAAGGCCGCTGGTCGCGCCCGTCCAGCCATCAAAGAAACGTTAGATTGTTACGCTTTGTTTCCTCATTGTCATCCTGAGCGAAGCGGATTCTGCGAGAAGCGCAGAATCCGCGCAGTCGAAGGATCCCTACCAGTCGTAGCGCCGGCGACCCGCCGGCTGTCGTGAGGCCATCTTGGCCTCACCTCTCGCCCACAAGAGACAGGCGGCCCCAATGCCAAACGCCACCTCAGGCGCGTATTATATGAAGTCCCTCAGCCAGTGCGAGCGGCTGACGGCCGACAGCTGCATGCTGCCCTTCAAACTCATTTACAGCGACGCCTACTACCTCCCTATCGGCAACCACGTCTTTCCCGCCGAAAAGTACCGCCGCGTCCGCGACCGCCTCATCGCCACCGGAGTCGCCGAGGCCAGCGACTTCCTCGAGCCCGAGCCGGCCACCGATCAGGACATCCTGCTCGTCCACAAGCCCGAGTACGTGCAAAAGCTGAAGACCGGCACGCTCAGCCCGCGCGAAGAAATGGAGATGGAGGTCCCTTACTCGCGCGACCTCGCCGAAGCTTTCTGGCTCGCCGCCGGAGGATCCATCCTCGCCGCCCGCCAATCCCTAACCGACAAGGTGAGCATCAGCCTCGGCGGCGGATTCCATCACGCCTTCCCCGATCACGGCGAAGGATTCTGCATGATCCACGACGTTGCCGTCGCTATCCGCCGTCTGCAGCGCGATGACAAAATTCATACTGCGATGACTGTCGACTGCGATGTGCACCAGGGGAACGGCACGGCCTCAATTTTTGCGGGCACGCGCACAGCCAGCGCGCTGCTGCCCTCGTCCTCCACGTCGACAGTCGAGCAGCCTGCCAACGCTCCTCGCGGAAAGATGCGCGGAGCCCACGCCGGCGAAGTCTTCACCATCTCGCTGCACCAGCACAACAACTACCCGCTCTACAAGCCGCCCTCGTCCATCGATGTCGATTTACCCGATGGCATCGGCGACGATGACTACCTCGCGTGGCTCGACAACGCGCTCAGTTCAGGCCTGCGCCAGTTCGAACCCGACCTGATGTGCTACATCGCGGGCGCCGACCCTTACAAAGAAGATCAACTCGGCGGCCTGGATCTGACGATAGAAGGTTTAAAAAAGCGGGACGAGTTAGTCTACCGCGTCGCCAAGGCGAGAAACATCCCGGTGATGGTGACCTATGCCGGCGGCTACGCCCAGAACGTCGAAGACACAGTAATCATCCACAGCAACACAGTAGTAGCCGCCAAAGAAGTTTTCGCCTGACCGTAGCGCCGCCGTCCCGGCGGCTGTAGTGGCGGCGTCACGCCGCCACACCCGGCCCAAGAGTTGCAAATATCCCCAATCCGATCACCGCGCGAGATACCGTCCGAACAGTCCGCCCGCTCCATCCTGCACGAAGTGCGTGATCATGCCGGGGCGCAGGCTGCGGCACCAACGCACCAACAGGCCGAACATGACTCCGTAGATGGCGATCAGCAGCATCATTTTCCAGCCCTGGTATCCATGGCCCGCGCCGAAGGCAATGCCCTGCAGCACGATTCCCCCGGCGGCCGACTGGGTCAGCGCGGAGAACTGCCGCTGCAGGTATCCTCGAAAGATAAGTTCCTCACAGAAACCGGCGGTAAGCGACATCACCAGCCAAAGAAGCACTTCGGTGAGGCTGTGGGGAAGCAGGTTGCGCAGCGCCTGATTGTCAGAGGCTTTCAGCAGATGACCCAGCCCCTGCAGGATGCCGCCACCAACGAGCAGAAATCCGATGCCGATCCCGAAATCGCGGAAGAACTCAACCGGGCGCGCCCAACGGCCGCCCACCAGTTCACCCACGCGGACACCGCGGCGTCCCACTCCGTACGCGATAAACGCCACAATGGACCATTCCAGCACGATGGCCGTCAGGTACTCGATGGCGCGAACGTGAGGCCCACGGGTCGTGAGGTCTCCGACCAGACCGCCCGCGAGCGAGAACCCAAGCATGACGAACAGCACCAGCGCGGTGTGCCACGCGGGCGCGATCGCTCCGTGGGATGGGGTCGTCCCTGTCGGTACGGCCTTTTGCGATGAACTCATCTTCGCCTCCTCGGCGGGAATTCCGAATCGATTCAATGTAAACCACCTCTTGGCAGAGCGTCCGATAAACACGATCAGTGGACAGCGCTGCGTTGATCCGAGAGCCCACCCGGGCATGTCTGCGATTTTGGGAGTCGAGGCTAGCCCGGCCGGAGGACTCCGTTCTCCTGCGCTGCTAAAATGAATCATTCCCATGTTTGAGAATCTTCAGGAAAAACTGCAACGCGCGTTCAAGTCTCTCCGCGGCCAAGCCACGCTGACCGAGGAGAACATTGACGAGGCGCTCCGCGAAATTCGTCTCGCGCTGCTCGAAGCCGACGTCAACTTCAAGGTCGTCAAACAGCTCATCGACCAGATCCGCGCCAAGGCCGTCGGCCAGGAAGTGATGACCGCGCTCTCGCCCGGAGAGCAGGTCATCAAGATTCTGCGCGACGAACTGGTCGTGATCCTCGGCAAAGACACCGCCAAAATGAAGTTCGCCTCGCAGCCGCCCACGGTCGTGCTGATGGCCGGACTGCAAGGCTCCGGCAAGACCACCACGTCGGGCAAGCTGGCGCACTGGTTCAAAAATGGCGGACATCGTCCGCTGCTGGTCTCGGTCGACGTTTACCGTCCCGCCGCCCGCGAGCAACTGAAAGTAGTCGCGCAGGCCGTGAAGGCGCAGATCTACGAAGGTCAGGTCTCCCCCGACTCCCTCGTCCGCCGTGATGCCGACGAAAGCGCCGGGTCCTACATGAAGTCTCCCGACGTGGAGCGCCTCGCCAAAGAAGCGCGCCGCGAAGCCATCGTCTCCGGCTGCGACGTGCTCATCGTCGATACCGCCGGACGCCTGCATATCGACCACCAACTCATGGACGAGATGCAGTCGCTGAAAAAGCTACTGAATCCGTCGGAGATTCTCTTCGTCGCCGACGCCATGACCGGACAAGATGCGGTCAACTCCGCTGACGAATTTCACAAGAAACTTTCGCTCACCGGCATTATCCTGACCAAGATGGACGGCGACGCCCGCGGCGGCGCAGCCCTCTCGATCCGCCAAGTCACTGGACAGCCCATCAAATTCATCGGCGTTGGCGAAAAGTACGACGCGCTCGAGCCCTTCCATCCCGACCGCATCGTCTCGCGCATTCTCGGCATGGGCGATATCCTCTCGCTGATCGAACGCGCTGAATCGCAGATCGACAAAAAGAAAGCGCAGGAGATGGCGACCAAAGCCCTTACCGGCGACGGCTTCTCGCTGGAAGACTTCCGCGACCAGTTGCGCCAGGTCAAAAAGATGGGATCGATGAAGAGCCTGATGGGCATGCTCCCGTCGATCGGCCCGTTCAGCGGCCTGCAAAAAGCTGCCGACAATGTGGACGAGAAGCAGATCAACCGCGTCGAGGCCATCATCAATTCGATGACCTCGCACGAGCGCAACCATCATGAAGTCATCAACGGCAGCCGCCGCAAGCGCATCGCCCGCGGCTCCGGCACGACCATTCAGGAAGTGAACAATCTCCTTCGCCAGTACGCGCAGATGAAAAAGATGTTCAAGCAAATGGGCAAGCCCAGCTTCGCAAGAAGGCTGGCAGGCATGAAGCTGCCCGGAATGTGAAGCACAGGGTCAGTGGTCAGTGGCCAGTGGTCAGTTCTCAGTGGTCAGTTCTTAAGTTTTGTCATCCTGAGCGGAGTTGGCGCGGGCGAAGCGAACGACAACGCAGTCGAAGGACCCCTATCAGTTTAGTGATGCCCGCGCGATGAAATGGCGTTCTCTGGAAGAATCGAACCCGCAGGCCGACACTCGATCCCTGCGCGACATCTTGGCCGAGCGCAAAGCCCTGATCGCGAAGTATGTCCCCCCAGAGACGCAAGCCATCCACGCGCAAGCCGTCGGCGAACTCAAGCAGCGAAATCTCGCCGCCAAAAGTCTGCCGGTCGGCGCGAAGGCACCCGCATTCGAACTGCAAGATCAAGACGGTAAGATAGTTCGCTCCTCCGACCTGCTGGCCAAAGGCAAGCTCGTCCTCTGCTTCATTCGCGGCCGCTGGTGCCCCTTCTGTGTGGGCCAGATGGAAGCCATGAACCTCATCCTGCCGCAGATCGAGCAGGCCGGAGCCACATTCGCCGCAATCTCGCCGCAAACCGTGAAGCAGTCCTACTTCATGCACGACCAGCACAAGCTGCGCTTCCCGCTGCTCTCCGACGCAGGCAACAAAGTCGCCCGCCAATTCGGACTGACGTACCGCGTGCCTGCGCTGCAGGAGGCCGTCTATCGGCGCGCCTTCGTCAACTTGCCATTCACCAACGGCGACGACAGTTGGGAACTTCCGATTCCAGCGACTTATATTCTCGATTGCGACAGCAAGATTCTCTACGCCTCCGCGAACGAAGACTACACCGAGCGCCCGGAACCGGCAGACATTCTCAACGCTCTCGCCTGATGGCAGCATTGTCGTCGCGGTACACTGATACTTCATGCACTACATCTATGGCATCAACTCGGTAACCGAGGCGCTGAAGGCGCGCGGACGGGCGTTCGAGTGGGTCGGCATGGCCAAAGAGCGTCACGATCTCCGCCTGCAACGCCTCATCGAAGATTGCAGAAAACTCGGCGTACCCGTGCGCTTTCTGCAGCGCACCGAGCTCGACCGCATGGCCGGAAATGCCGCGCATCAGGGAGTGGTCGCCGTCACTTCGGCGAAGCAATACAACGATCTCCCCGACGTAATCTCCGCCAAGCGAAATCAGTATTCGCTGATCGTCGTGCTCGACGGCGTGGAAGATCCGCACAATCTCGGAGCGATCCTGCGCACCGCCGATGCCGCGGGAGCCAACGGCATCGTCATCCCCGAACGCCGCGCCGCCGCCGTCACCGGTACCGTCACCAAAGCCTCTGCCGGAGCCAGCGAGCATCTTCCCATCGCGAAAGTCACTAACATCTCGCGCACGGTCGAAGAATTAAAAGAAAACAGCATATGGACCGTGGGCCTCGACGAGCGCGCCAAACAGACTTACGACACTCTGGATTACAACATGGATTGCGCCCTGGTTCTCGGCGGAGAAGGCAAAGGCCTGCACGATCTGGTCAAGCGCAAGTGCGACTTCCTGGTCTCGATCCCCATGCTCGGCAAAGTGCCGTCGCTGAACGTGTCGGTAGCCGCCGCTGTGGTGTTATATGAAATCGTCCGCCAGCGCCGAGCTAAAGAAGGTTCCTCAGAGTCCGAATGAAGTCCTCGTCGATGAAGTCGTGGATGAAGCCCCTGTGCGTCCTCTGTGTCCTCTGTGGTTCTATTTCGGCCTTTAGCTTGGACCGCGAAGCCTTCTCCATAACCAATTACGATCTCAATGTTCAAGTCGATCCCGAGCAGCATCGCCTGGGAGTGCGCGGCAAGATCACGCTGCGCAACGACACCGCGACGCCGCAGAAAATAGCAGTCCTGCAGATTTCATCGAGTCTCGATTGGCGCTCCATCAAAGCCGGTGACAAGCCGGTGCAATTCGTAAGGCAGCCTTACACTTCCGACATCGATCACACCGGCGGATTGTCGGAAGCCATCGTAACGTTGCCGCAGGAGATCGCGCCGCACGGCGCGGTCGACCTCGAGATTGCCTATGAAGGGGTCGTTCTGCCCGATGCGACCCGCCTGACCCGCATCGGCACGCCTGAAGATGCCGCAGCCAGCAGCGATTGGGATCAGATATCCCCGGACTTCACCGCGCTGCGTGGGGCAGGGTACGTCGCGTGGTACCCAATCGCCACCGACGTCGCGAATCTTTCCGATGGCGACAATTTGTTCGAGGTGCTGGGCCGGTGGAAAGATCGAGAAGCTGGCTCGACGATGCACTTGAAGCCCGCAGTAACGGACAACACCAGCGAGCCGCCACTGATTCTTTTCAACGGAGTTAACTGCACGCTCACAATGCAGGAAGCTATGGGCGCAGTATCCCGCTACCTCTGGGATTGTGCCCAGCAGCTATTGCGCCTAGACGTTCCAACGTTCGTGCTTGCCGACTACCAGGTCTTAGAGCGGCCGGCGGTCGAGGTCCGGTACCTGCGAGGTCATGATGCAGCAGCGGGAAACTTTGCGGACGCCGCCGAGAAGGCCGTTCCTCTGATCACCGACTGGTTTGGAACACAGCGGGAGAAGGCAAAAGTGGCCGACTTGCCCGATCGTAGTGACGCGCCATTCGAGAGCGGAGCATTTTTGCTCACGCCGCTCGCCAATACTGATTCCAATCTTGCCGGTCTCGCCGCAGCTCATCAACTGACCCACGCTTCGTTCCTGTCCTTCCGCCCCTGGATCGAAGAAGGTCTTGCCCACTTCGCGCAGGCGCTCTACCTCGAACAGCAAAAAGGACGCCAGGCCGCGCTCGATTACATGGGACTGCATCGCTCGGTCCTTACCCAAATGGAGCCCTCGGCCACTGTGCCCCGGTCGGAGGACGAAACGACTCACTCGCTGGTGAACACCACCAACGAGGAACTCTACCGCAGCAAGGCGATGTGCGTCTGGTGGATGCTGCGCGACATGATTGGCGATGCCGCGCTCAAGAAGTCGATTGCCGCCTACCGTCCCGAGCAGGATAAAGAGCCGTCGTACATGCCACGTCTCATCGCGGCGCAAACCCAGCGCGATCTGGAATGGTTCTTCGACGACTGGGTCTACCGCGATCGCGGCCTGCCCGACTTCAAAGTGGAGTCGGCGTTTTCGCGCAAGACGCTGAACAATTCCTTCCTCCTGACCATCACGGTCGACAACCTGGGAGCAGCCGGGGCCGAAGTTCCGGTGATCGTCAAATTCTCCGGCGGAGAGCTGATGAAGCGGTTGGAGGTTCACGCGAAGGACAAAGCGACCACCCGGATCGAGACTCCTTCGGCGCCGCAGGAAATTATCGTCAATGACGGCAGCGTCCCCGAGAGCAAGACGACGAATAATGTATTCAAAATCGAAGCCACCGAAAACTAGATTTCACCACGGAGACACAGAAGCACGGAAAAGCAACTTCTTGTCATTCCGAGAAAGCTTCAGGGAGTTTTATTTCCACAGCGCGACGTTTTCAAGACGCGTCATCCCGAAGGCCCGCGTTTTCACCAGCGGGACGAGGGATCTCCCCCGGGCATACAGCCGACATAGTTCAAACTGACCGGCCACAGGGTTTTAGAAGCTGCGTGGTTTCCTCCGCGTCTCCGTGCCTCCGTGGTAATTTGTAATGTTTGCTCGCGGGAGGCAATCCTTGGCCTACATCCAGTTTCTAGGCGCTGCCGGCACGGTCACCGGCTCGAAGCATCTGATCAACACCGGCGACCATTCCGGCAAGAACGGATTTCAAGTTCTCATCGACTGCGGACTCTTTCAGGGACCAAAAGAATGGCGCGAGCGCAACTGGAGCGACACTCCGATTCCGGCCAAAGAGATCGATGCCGTCATTCTCACTCACGCGCATCTCGACCATTGCGGCTGGATTCCGCGTCTCGTGAAAGAAGGCTTCCGCGGCCCGATCTACGCGACCCCGCCCACCATTGATCTTTGTGGAATCATTCTCCCCGACTCCGGCCATCTGCAGGAAGAAGACGCGCGCTTCTACAACAAGGTGAAAAAGTCGAAACACGATCCGGCCTTGCCGCTTTATACCTTCGAGGAAGCGCAGAGTTCGCTGCAATACTTCAACCCGGTGCAGGTGGGACAAACCGTCCAGCTCAGTCCCGAGCTTTCGTTCCGCTTCGTGCGCGCCGCGCACATCCTGGGATCGTGCATGGCGGAAGTTTCGCTCATCACTGATAGCGCGACGCGGCGACTGCTGTTTACCGGCGACATCGGCCGCGTGCTCGATCATAAAGTCGCGCCGGGAAAAGTCGTGCACTCCGGTCCGACTGAAGGCGAGACGGCCGATATAGTTGTGATGGAATCCACCTACGGCAACCGGACCCATCCGAAAGACGACCCGCTGCCCGAACTGGCCGAGTTGATCACCGCGACGGCAAACCGCGGCGGCAGCGTTATTGTTCCGGCCTTTGCCATTGAGCGCACGCAGAAATTTGTTTTCATTCTCAAACACCTCATCGAGTCGGGACAGATTCCTCGCATGCCGGTGTTCTGCGACAGCCCCATGGCGATCAAGGCCGTCGAGATTTTCCTGAAGCACGATGAGGAATACAGTGACGAGACCCGCGACATGATCCGCAAATATGGCTCGTCGTTGACCTGGCCGGGATTTACGTTTGCTTCGACTCCAGAGGAATCGAAGAAGATCAACGAGGTAAAGATGCCCTCGATCATCATTTCCTCCAGCGGAATGGTGACGGGCGGGCGCATTCTGCATCACTTGCTGCAGCGTCTGCCCGACCCGCGCAATCTGGTCCTGTTCATCGGATTTCAAGCCCCAGGCACGCGCGGCTTTCAGATCAAGAGCAAAAGCGACGAGGTGAAGATTTTCGGCGATCTGGTGCCGATTCGCGCGCAGGTTGCCGCGCTAGAACAGTTCAGCGATCATGCCGATCCCCCGGAACTGCTGCAGTGGCTGCGCACGTTCCGCAACCAGCCAGCGACAACTTATTTAGTGCACGGCGAGCCAGACGCGTCCAGCCAGTTGCGGCAGTTGATGCAGGCAGAGTTGGGATGGAATGTGCAGATCGCGCAGTATCGCGAGAAAATTCAGTTGCTGTGACTGATGCAAGAAGCCGTGCCGGAATCCTTCGTGCAACTTAGTGTCCTTAGTGGTTTGCGCCTTTGCGTTATCGGCCAGCGCTGAACCGAACCAGCGCCTGCAGTTTCTCAGCCGCCGCCCCGGAATCAATCAACGTCACCGCCATCGGAATCGCCCCCGCAATATGCTCCGCTCTCCCGGCCGCGACCAGCGCGGCGGCGGCATTGAGCACCACAACATCCCGCCGCGCAGAATTCTCTCCCGCCAACACGCCGCGGATGATCGCAGCGTTCTCCGCCGCATCGCCGCCGGCAATCTCCTGCAACTCGGCGCGCCGCATTCCGAACTCTTCCGGCTCGATCTCATACGACCGCACCAATCCTGCATGAGCCTCTGCGACCCGCGTCTTGCCCGTGATGGTGATTTCGTCCAGACCATCAAATCCGTGGACCACCAGCGCCCGCCGCAGTCCCAGCATGCTCAACGCCTCCGCCAGTTTTTCGACGAGGTCGAGCGAATATACACCCACCACCTGTCCGGAAGCGCGCGCGGGATTGGTCAGCGGCCCCAGCAGGTTGAACATGGTGCGCATGCGCAGTTCGCGGCGCACGCCCTGCACCTGCTTCATCGCCGGATGCAGGTTCGGCGCATAAAGAAAGCAGATTCCGACTTCCCGCAAGCACTGCGCCGCCCGCTCGGGCGAGAGCTGAATGTTGACTCCGAGCGCTTCAACCACATCCGCCGATCCGCACTTCGAACTGATGCTGCGATTGCCGTGCTTGGCCACGCGCACGCCGGCTCCAGCCGTCACCAGCGCGGTCGCGGTGGAAATATTAAACGTACCGCTGGCGTCGCCTCCGGTGCCGCTGGTATCGATAAGAGACTCCGCGAACAAGGCGTCACGCCCGGTCCCGCTCACGGCAATCGCGTCGGCAGGGTTTCCATTTGCGGTCGAACGTTCGATCGGCAAGGGCGCCGCCGCCGCGCGGATCGCCTCTGCGAAGCCCACAATCTCTTCCACCGTCTCGCCCTTCATGCGGAGCGCGACCAGCAAGGCCGCGATCTGCGCGTCGGTGCACTTACCGGCCAGAACGTCGGCCATGACGGCGCGAGCTTCTTCGCGGCTGAGCGACTGGCTGTGATTCGTGAGGCGATGCAGGGCGTCGAGGATCATGGTTCAGGCGAAATTGTACGGCATAAGCGCCAGTAGCGCCGCCGTCCCGGCGGCTGTCGCGGGAGCCTGCCCTGAGTTGTGCATGGGCCTTCGGCCCACCGAAGCAACTGAAAATGGGGTGCTCCATTTCTCGCCGCTTTTGTGAGAAGCGGGGATTTTCGACAGAGCGAAGCCGAAGGGGGCGTCTCGCCCGCGCACGCGGGCCAGCAAAACGCCTTCTCTCAGCATCAGCCTTTCGCCGCAGCCGATATTCCGGGTAGACGCTTGGCGAGATACTCGCGCCAGTCCTCCGGGAGCGCAGCCGCTGCAATCGCCTTCTCCAGCAGGTCGCGATTATACCGATCGTCCACGAACAACCGGTTCAACTCCGCGATCGTGACAGCCTCCGGTTCGCGGCTCAGAAACTCAAATGCGTCCCCAGTCTCTACTACGCCTTCCTGCTCCACGGAAAAATAGAACCCGCTGCGCCCGCTCTGCAGGAAGCGTTCAATCATGTCGTCGCGTTGAAATTTCGCCGCCAGCTTGTAGCAGGGCATACGCGGCTGGCGCACCATCACGATGGCCGCGCCAATTCGCAAACGGTCCCCAACGTGAAGTTCACGTTCGAACAGCCCCTCGGTCGTGAAGTTCTCGCCGAACGCTCCCCAGAAGAGGTTCGCCTCTGGCAATGCCTGGCGCCAGAACTCGTAGTGCTCCGAAGGATATCCGTAGACGGCCTTGTACGGGCCACCGTGGACCGACAAGTCAGCCTGGCGGTCGCCATCCAGATTCAACGTTCGCAGCGTCACTGCGCCGGACACCGGTTCCTTGAAGATTCCCGTGTTGATGCTCTGGCCTTTGTACAGCACAATGCGCGGCCGCGCGACGTTTAGCGAAATCAGTTTCAACGGGCCTCCGATGCGGGCGAATCCACCATCTGTTTATCGCAGTTGGATGCCATCAGTCCGGAGAAGATGCAGTTTGGCCGCGATTGCATTTCGGCTTTGGAGAATACTGCCGCCGAGGTTTGCCCTAATCCTCCGCACTTCTATAAAATCAAAGGTTTGCTGCCCGCGCTGCGACGCCGCAAGCAGGTTCCTTCCGAGGCTTTACTGAAGAGTCATCATTATGAAAATTCATGAGTACCAGGCAAAAGCAATCCTCAAAAAATATGGTGTGACGGTTCCGCGCGGATCGATGGCTGGCTCGCGCGAAGAGGCCGAATCGATCGCCAAAGAGTTGTTGAGTTCCGGCGCCACCGGAGTCGTGGTCAAAGCGCAGATCCACGCTGGAGGCCGCGGCAAAGGCGGCGGCGTGAAAATCGCCAAGTCGGTGGACGAGGCTGCCGATCTCGCCGGCAAGATGCTCGGCATGAAGCTGATCACGCATCAGACCGGCCCCGAAGGGCGCATCGTGCGCCGTCTGCTGATCGAAGAAACGCTGCCGATTGAGAAAGAACTTTATCTCGGCATCCTCGTCGATCGCGCCGAGGGCAAGCCGGTGTTCATGGCTTCGGCCGCCGGAGGCATGGAGATCGAGCAGGTCGCCGCCGAAAATCCTGACGCGATTTTGAAGCAGCACATCGACCCGGGCATGGGACTTGAAGCCTTTCAGGCACGCAAGATCGCCTTCAGACTCGGCCTCGGTCCTAAACAGATCAATCCCGCGGTGCAATTTCTGACCAGCCTGTATAAGGCTTTTCTCGACACCGACGCCTCGCTGCTCGAGATCAATCCTTTTATTACCACGACTGACGGGCGCCTGTTCGCGCTCGATGCCAAGATCAACTTCGACGACAACGCGCTGTTCCGGCATCCCGACTTGTGCGAACTCCGCGACATCACCGAAGAAGATCCGCTCGAAGTGGAGGCTTCGAAGTACAGCCTCAACTACATCAAGCTCGACGGCAACGTCGGCTGCATGGTCAACGGCGCCGGACTCGCCATGGCCACCATGGACATCATCAAATACGCCGGTGGCATGCCTGCGAACTTCCTTGATGTGGGCGGAGGCGCCAGCTCCGAGCAAGTCGCGCACGCGTTCGAAATTCTGCTCAGCGACAAGAATGTGAAGGCCGTGCTGATTAATATTTTCGGCGGCATTCTGCGCGTCGATACGCTGGCCACGGGCGTGGTGGAAGCCGCGCGCAAGACGAATATCAAGCTGCCAATCGTGTTGCGGCTAGAGGGAACCAACGTCGATGAAGGCAAGAAAATCCTGATGAACTCCGGATTCAACTTCGTCGTCACCGACACCATGAAAGACGCGGCAGATAAAGTTGTGGCCGCGGCACGCGGTACGGCTGGCGTAACCGAGTGGAGATGAAAGATGTAACCCCGGACGCATTCGTCCGGGGGGCACGGTATGAGAAGTCAGAAGCGAGGGAATTTTATTTATGGCAATCTTAATTAATAAAGATACGCGCGTAATCGTCCAGGGACTCACCGGCCGCGAAGGCACATTTCACGCGAAGGCCAGCGCCGCTTACGGCACCAAGATCGTTGGCGGCGTGACCCCCGGCAAGGGCGGCACCACCCACGAAGGCTGGCCGATTTTTAACACCGTGCAAGAAGCGGTCGATAAGACGGGCGCGAATGCCACCGTCATCTTCGTGCCTCCGCCGTTTGCCGCTGACGCCATCATGGAAGCAGCCGACGCCGAAATCGACCTTATCGTCTGCATCACCGAAGGCATCCCGACCCTCGACATGGTCAAGGCCTGGGAGTTCCTGCAGGACCGCCGCTCCCGCCTGATCGGTCCGAATTGTCCCGGCATCATCTCGCCGGGCAAATGCAAGATCGGCATCATGCCGGCCTCGATCCATAAAGAAGGATCGGTCGGCATCGTCTCGCGCTCCGGCACGCTGACCTACGAAGCCGTGCATCAGCTCACGCAGCGCGGCATCGGACAATCCACCGCCATCGGCATCGGCGGCGATCCGATTATCGGAACCACATTCCTCGACGCGCTCGATCTTTTCAACCGCGATCCCGAGACCGAGGCGGTCATCCTGATCGGCGAAATCGGCGGCAACGCCGAAGAAACCGCCGCCGAGTTCGTGAAGACGCACATGAAGAAGCCGGTCGTGGGATTCATTGCCGGCCAGACCGCGCCTCCCGGACGCCGTATGGGGCACGCGGGGGCCATCATCTCCGGCGGCAAAGGCACTGCGGCTGAAAAGATCAAAGCGCTGGAAGGCTGTGGAATCCGCGTAGCGAAATCGCCCGCAGCCATTGGCGAAACACTAGCCGCCGCTCTTGGCGTCAGCGTGTAGTGGAAGGCGCTCCATCAGCGCCGCGCAGCGACGCCTAGAATGAGCGTGAGAAAAACTGGATCCAGGGCCTGAGTTTCTCAGCGAACTCTGCGAATTCCTCGGCGTCCTCTGCGTTAAAGGCTTTTTATTGCAGAGGGCACAGAGAAATGCCGCTGCGATCGCTGAGAATCAGGGGTGAAGATGGAGCAAGCGCTGAAGAAAACTGGGCCCAGAGGAGTAGATGGTGTAAGCAGTCGCAGAGAATGGGATCCAGCGATGAAGATGGACTAATCGCCGCCCGAATGCAGCCGCGTAGCGGCGGGATGTGATAGCCCGGCACGTAAGTGCCGGGTCGCGCGGGCTGCAACAAGCAACGAGTCCCGTAGGGACGGCACAATTTCTCACACGGACTTTCTAGCCCGAAGCCTCAAACTGAATCACGACCAAGGACCAACGATCATCTTATGAAGACTCTGCAACGCACCTTCACCATCGTCAAACCCGACGCCGTACGCCGCAATGCGGTCGGCGACATCATCGAACAATTCGAGAAGAACAACTTCCGCATCCTCGCCATGAAGATGCTGCAAATCTCCAAGCATCAGGCCGAGCAGTTTTACGCCGTGCACGCCAGCCGCCCATTCTTCAACACGCTTACCGACTTCATGTCGAGCGGTCCCATCGTCGTGCTGGCGCTGGAGAAAGAGAACGCCATCGCCGACCTGCGCAAGCTGATGGGCGCCACCAACCCGGCGCAAGCCGAAGAAGGCACCATCCGCAAAAAGTGGGCGACCAACATCGAGCACAACGCGATTCACGGTTCCGACGCCGAAGACACCGCCCGCTTCGAGCTGAGCTACTTCTTCGCGGGATACGAACTGGCAAAGTAGCGCCGCCGTCTCGGCGGCTGTCGCGGGGGCGTCTCGCCCGCGCATCCGCCCGCAGTTGTCATCCTGAGCGGAGTCGAGGGATCCTTATGCCCCTAATTCAAATCACGATGCTCGCCGGCCACACCGCCGACCAAAAGCGCAAGATCGCGAAGCGCATCACCGATGTAATGGTCGAAGAGGCGGGAGCCCGCCGTGAAGCCATCATTGTCGCTTTCCACGAAGTCTCAAAGGAAAGCTACGCTTCCGGCGGCGAGTTGATGGCGGACAAGAGAGTGAGCGACAAGAAATAGCCCCGCGCTTAATGAGGTCAACTTCGTGGTGAGAGACGCGGGCAAGAGTCCCTTCGACTTCGCTCAGGGCAGGTCCGCTCCACACGGTCTTACCCCAGCGGCTCGAACAAATGCCCTTCCACGCGCTCCGCGATTCTCGGCAGCTCTTTCTTCGCGTGTTGCAGAAAATGTGGCGCAGCGCGGTGCGCCTCCAGCGCGGCATCATCCTTGTATTGTTCGTAGATGAAGAACCGGCGCGGCTCGGTCTTGTGCCGGTGCACCTGGTACATGGCGCAGCCCGGTTCCTTGCGGGACAGTTCGGTTAGTTTCTGAAAGAGTGCGGCCACTTCAGCCTCGTGCCCAACTTTCGCCATCCAGGTCACTGCCAACACCACCATCGTCTAGCTCCTTACCGCGGCAGGGTGAGCCGGGGAGGACATTCTAGGCTTTCTTCGCGGCCGTCTTCAACTCGGAAACAAATTTATCGACCAGAATAGTGTGCCCGCGGTCTGGACCCGTGGAAATCATTCCCACCTTCGCCCTGGCCTCCTTCTCTACGAAGGCCAGATACGCGCGCGCGGCCTTGGGCAGTTTGTCATACTCAACGATGCCCTCGGTCGAGCACTGCCAGCCGGGCAGCTTTTCGTAGATGCATTCAATCTTTTCGAATCCGCTGGCATGCGCCGGTGCTTCGGACGTTTTCTTCCCGTCAATCTTGTAGCCGACGCACACCGGAATTTCCGCCAGTACATCGAGCACATCGAGCTTAGTCACCACCAGCCACGAGGTGCCGTTGATCATGCCCGAGTAGCGCAGCAGCGGCAGGTCAAGCCATCCCGTGCGCCGCGGACGCCCCGTCACCGCGCCATATTCGTTGCCGCGCTTGCGCAGGTTGTCGCCCAGTTCGCCGGTGTCTTCGCTGGGAAATGGTCCTTCGCCCACGCGCGTGCAGTATGCCTTGGTGATGCCAATAACGGAGTTGATCGCATTCGGAGGCACTCCGGTGCCGGTGACCGCGCCGCCGGAAGTCGCGCTCGACGAAGTCACAAACGGATACGTTCCATGATCGATGTCGAGCATCGTTCCCTGCGCGCCTTCAAACAGAATCGATTCTCCCTGTGCCAGCGCCTGGTTCAGCAGCACCGCGGTGTCGCAGACAAACGGTGCGACTTTTTCGGCAGCCTGGGCGTACTCGGTGTACATCTTGTCGGCGTCTACCGGTTCGGAGTTGAACAGCGCGTGCGCAATCATGTTCTTCTCGCGCACCGCGTTCTCGATGTGCGTCTTCAGCAGTTTCAAATCGAGCAGATCGGCCACGCGCAGCCCGCGCCGCCCCATCTTGTCTTCGTAAGCCGGACCAATGCCGCGCGACGTTGTCCCAATCTTCACACGTCCAGGCGCGTTCTCCGCCGCCAGTTCGATCATGCGGTGATAGGGCAGGATCACGTGCGCGCGGTTCGAAACAAAAAGATGTCCATCCACTTTGACCCCGGCGTCCCGCAACGCGCCAACCTCTTTCAAAAACGCCAGGGGATCGAGCACCACGCCGTTGCCAATCACGCTGCGGCACCCGGTGCGCAGCACGCCGCACGGCACCAGTTGCAGTATGAATTTCTTGCCTTTGATGATGACGGTGTGCCCGGCATTGTGGCCGCCGGCATAGCGGGCCACGACCGAGAAATTTTCCGACAGCACGTCGACGATCTTGCCCTTGCCTTCATCGCCCCACTGCGCGCCCACAATCACCGCGGTCTTGCCCTTGTTCATGCCAGCTCCATCCGAGAGACTCAAGCAGGCAGATCGCTGCCCTGCGTCGGCACACTTCTTGCCCGCGGAAATTCCTGGACAAAAAATTCTAGGGATAGGCCGGAGAAGACGTGTACGAGTTATCTTATCGTGTCCGCTCGGCGAATGGCAACGCGGCCGTTTTCTCGAAATGTTGAACGCCACCAAGGACACGAAGTTGCAAGAAGGAATCCTGGCCAAGCCTTCCTTCGTGAACCTTCGTGTCCTTAGTGGTTCAAGAATTTGAGATACTGACCATCAAATGCCGAAATTCGAGAAGCACATCTTCGTCTGCGGAAACCAGCGCCCGCCGGGCCATCCCCGAGGATGCTGCGATCCCACGGCGGAAGCCAAGCTGCAAAAGCTTTTCAAGCAGAAGCTAGCCCAGCGCGGCCTGAAGGGCAGAGTGCGCGCCAATCAATCCGGCTGCCTCGATCAATGCGAGCATGGACCAAACATCGTCGTATATCCGGACGCCGTCTGGTACGGACACGTTACCGAAGCCGATGTAGACGAGATCATCGATTCGCACATCATCGGCGGAAAGCCAGTCGAACGTCTTCGCCTAGCCGATTCCTGCCTCAACACCGAAACCTGCGAGCACCGCAAGCCGAAACCGTAGTCAGCACCACAACTCATGTAGGGACGGACGCATTCGTCCGTCCGGCGGCCCAGAATCACCGGGCCGCAGCGACGTTGCAACGCGCGAGGCCGACCGCCGCTTTACCTTTCTCCCGCGACCCTAGTAATTTGATTCCATGCCCGCGTACTTCACTCCCGACCTCTTCCGTTTCCTTACTCGCCTCAAGCGCAATAACAAGCGCGACTGGTTCCTCGCGCACAAGGACGAATACGAGGCCTGCGCGCACCAACCGGCGCTGCGCTTCATCACCGACTTTGCCGGACCACTATACGACATCTCGCCGTATCTCGTAGCCGACCCGCGTTCGTCGCGCGGATCTCTGTTCCGCATCTACCGCGACACACGCTTCGCGTCCGATAAGCGCCCTTACAAAACGCACGTGGCCATGCGGTTTTCGCATCGCGGAAAGGATGTACATTCCCCCGGCTTCTATTTGCACCTCGAGCCCGGCGGATGCTTCGCCGCATCAGGCTTGTGGCATCCCGAGCCGCCAACGCTATTGAAAGTGCGGACCGCCATCGTCGAGCGTTGCGACGAATGGCGGCCGATCCGTAAGCTGCTCAACTGGGACGATGCCAGCAAACTTTCCCGCCCCCCGCGAGGCTTTCCCTGCGATCACGAATTTGTGAATGACCTCAAGCTCCGCGACCTGGGCACGGCCATCGACTTCACCGACGCGCAAGTCTGCAGTCCAAGATTTATGACGACGTTCGCCGCGGCCTGCCGCAAAATGTCTCCACTGGCGAAATTTCTAAGTGGCGCGCTGGGCTTGCCGTTCTGAAAGAGCATGTGGGGACAGCCGCCCTCGGCTGTCCGGTCGAGCGAAGCTCGACAGCTGCTTGGCACGATACGAACTCGGTGTGCGTGGGAAAGTTTCTGGTACGGCCGGCGGGAACAAGGTGGTAGGCGCGGCAGGACTCGAACCTGCAACCGTCGGATTAGAAATCCGATGCTCTATCCGTTTGAGCTACGCGCCCACAATGAAGCTGATTCATTTTATAACGGCGCGGCAACAGGCTTGGTGCAACTGAGAGGAGTATCCGGGCGGGGGCTAGAATCCGACGGCTGTGGCGCGACATTCGGTTACGACTTCGACAGGGACGAAATCTTCGAATCTGCTATTGCGCAGTTTGCTTAGCACGTAGCTCAGCAAGGGACGGTCGCCGCGGCGAATTTCCTGGAACTCCACGCCCATCCCCAGATTTCCGACCATGTACTTGACTTGGGCCTTGAGCGCGAGGCTGACATCCAGCACGTTCAGCGTGAGCCGGAAGTCGGTTCCGGGGCGCAGCATTTCCGACGTGGCGATGCGCGCACCGTACTCGGAAATCTCGTGCACGGCAGCGGTCAGGTGCTGGACGCCGTCGATGACTTCGGCCTGCCCTTCGACTTCGAAGCGCGGACGCCTACGGCGGTTCGCATCCGGACGACTAAACCCGCGGGCGGACGTGCCCCTCTGCCGGCCCTCCAGGATGAGCGGCTGATATTGTTCTTCTATTTGCCGCAACTCGTCATCCCATGGAGTCTTGTGTTCGACACACTGCACGGAGAATTGTCCGTGGAGAGCGGAATGCGGATCGGCCGCCCAGACCACCTGGCAGATGGCCTTGTTGCGGCCTCGCTCCACCACGACCAGATCGCCGACGCTTACCGGGCGCGCGCCGAGCAACCGAGCGCCGTTGGGATGAATGTCGTAGGTGCAGGCCATTTCAGAGGTGCCACGACCTTCCTGTCCGGCGAAGCTCCAACGCACAGGCAACGCCAGATGGACGCGCTTCCCAGAGAGAAGACCATCTTCGGGCGACGGGTTTGGCTTGTTCGGCAAAGCTGGAGGCCCTTGTGAGTCCAACGTATCAGCACATGTCCAACAGGACAATTGGCCGTTCGTAATCGAACGATGGTTACCAATCGGCCAGATTCGAACCAGTCGAAAGAGCCATTGACCCGGCAGAGGAACTACCGCGTCGTGAATCTGCTTGCAAGGATTGGTGCGGCTCGGTGAAGATGAGAACAACTCCCAAGCGTTCTGACATGGCATCCTCTGTTCTCAAGTCGGCGCCCGCGCGCAAGCTTTCCGCATCGGCTGCGAAGTTGCGGCTGCTGAAGAAGCTGCGCTGCACGCTGCGCTACGAAAAGAAAGCCTGGAGCGCGGGGGCGCATCTGGTTGCCGGAGTCGACGAAGTGGGGCGCGGATCGCTGTTTGGCTGCGTGGTCGCGGCGGCGGTGATCCTCGATCCGGCGTATCGCGTGCGTGGGCTGCGCGATTCGAAGCTCCTGTTGCCGGAACGGCGTGAGGTGCTGGCGGAGCGCATTCGCGCGCACGCTATTGGATGGGCCATCGCGGCGGTGGATGCCGGCCGCATCGATCAGATCAATATTTATCACGCGTCGCGCGCGGCTATGCGCGAAGCAGTGATGCGGCTGGCGCCGGCTGCGGACCATCTGCTGATCGACGCGATGCGGATCGATTGTGATCTGCCGCAGAATCCCATCATCCACGGCGATGCGCTTTCGGCTTCGATTGCGGCCGCTTCGATTCTGGCGAAGGTAGAGCGCGATCGCATGATGCGCGAGTGGGACGCGGTCTTCCCGGCGTACGGACTGGCCTCGCACAAGGGATACAGTACGCCCAAGCACATTGCAGCTTTACGCGAGTTCGGGCCAACACCGCTGCATCGGCAGTCGTTTGCGCCGGTATGGCAGAATCCGGTGCCGCAGGAGGCATTTGCCTTCATGGCCGAGGACGCCGAAGAGGAAATCGTGGCGGAAGACCTGGCCGGTTGAGGCTTCCTTAGAACCTGCAAAATGTTCCTGCAGGAACATTTCTAGTACACTATTGTACGTACAACAAGCGATAAGCCATGAAAAAGCAGCGAGTTACGAAAAATCTAAAAAACGCACGCGGAGCACGGACGGCGGCTGGGAAAGCTGGAGGGTCGCGCGGCAGGGGAAAACGGACCGGGCTGACGTTAATGGCCGCGGCGAAGGCACCGAGGCGGCGAAAGTTCGCGCTCTCGGAGGCGATGGAGTTCTACCGTCCGCTGAAGAAGCCGGTGACGTTGCGCCTGGATGCGGACGTGCTGGCCTGGTTCAAGAAAGACGGACGGCGGTACCAGACTCGCATCAACAGCGCGCTGCGAAAAGTGATGGAACGGGAGATGAGGGCGGCTAGGGGTTGAGAGCTTGCATTTCTGACGAGCCTCACGTGGGTAAGGTTCCTAGGGAACACGGAAATCGACAGCGTACGGGAAGTCAAAATCCCCACCCTTCGGTTTCGCTCTGTCGAAGATCCCCACTTCTCGCAAAAGCGGCGAGAAATGGGGCACCCCATTTTCAGTTGCTTCGGTGGGCCGTAGGCCCATGACTACTCAGGGCAGGCTCTGTCGCAAGGAACGCGACGAGGGTGGGGCAGCCCGCGATGCATCTCTTCTTAAGGAGACGATTTGATGGTTTCCACCGAATCACCTGCTGCGTCGTTGTCTCAAGTGACGGATTTGCATGCCAGACGGCGACGCGGACTGGAGTTGTTTTGTCTGTCGTTCCTGGCCCTCTTTCTGGAATTGATGTTGATTCGCTGGGCGCCTGCAGTCGTAAGACTGATCGCTTATTACGCCAATCTGATATTGATCAGTTCTTTCCTCGGTCTGGGTGTGGGAGCGATCCTTGGGAAGAGAAGAAAGCCGCTTTTTGGATGGCTGCCGGGGTTGCTGCTGATCAGCGTTGTATGGCTGTTGATTGCCCATTTCATCACGCTGCCGACCACTGTATCTTTCTCGCAAAACCATCCCGGCGGACTACCTGATCGTGATCGGAATTCTTCTGGCGATTACGATACCGACCGTGCTTATGCTGCGAGGTCGCGGGTTCGGCGTGAACGACGGCCACTTTCTGTTTTTGGGGCTTGGCTTTCTGCTGCTGGAGACGAAGAGCATCTCGGACTGTTCCCTGTACTTCGGCACGACCTGGTTTGTAACCCTGGTGGTGGTAACGGGCGTTCTTCTGATGGTGTTGGCTGCGAACCTGGTGGCCATGCGCATGAGCCGCTTCCGGCCGTGGCTGTACGCGCCACTCATCGCAACTCTTCTGCTGCTCTATTTTGTTAGGCGCGACACTATTCTGGCGTTGAGTTTCGACGAACGGTTACTGTGGTCGGTTCTGGTGGTGCCGCTGCCCATCTTTTTTGCCGGACTGATCTTCTCCACGACCTTCCTGCAAGCGCTGAACCCATCGTCGTTCTTCGGAGCAAACCTGATCGGAGCCATGATCGGCGGATTCAGTGAGTACCTCAGCATGATCATGGGCAACCAAAACCTGATGTTTCTCGTGATTGGAGCGTACTTGGTCAGTCTTGGTCTGCAAGTGCGGATGCTAAAGGCAGGTCGGATGTGATGCCGTCATAGGCCTTTGAATCGGCGGCCTTGATACTGGGGGTAGGGATCCTTCGACTGCGTGTTCGTCCGCCTTCGCGGACGAACACTTCGCTCAGGCTGACAGATGTAAACAGACAGGAACACTTCGCTCCGGGGTGACAGATCTATTGGGTCAAGGTTGAGCTTAGTTGCTCGAGTAGCTTCGTATTTTTCTCGAGCGCGCGCTGGAGGATTTCGGCTTGCTGCCTGGCGGTTGGCCAATCCTGTTTTTCTACTGCTTCGGTTAATCCCGGTAATTCCAGGTGCGCGTAGGTGAAGCGGGCGCCGTAGAGGATGTGTTTGAACCAGGGGCGTCCGGGGATGCCGTCGGGGTTGAGCCAGTTGCGCTCGACCTGCATCATGCCGTGGTTCAGGGTGAGGGCGAGTTGGGGGTCGATTGGGCCGGAGGCTAGTTTGTGGGTTAGGGATTCGTTCAGGTGCTTGCCGGCGGCTTCGAAGGCGTCGATCTGCTTTAGGACTGCGGTCAGATCGAGGGCTGGTGCTGAGTTCTGCGTGCCTGTAGGACTCGATACGAAGCCGGAACGGAAACTCCCGTTGGGGCCGCAGGCGGCGCATGCGGGCACGGGGTCCTTCGACTGCGTGGCGGATTCGCTTCGCGAATCCGCCACTCCGCTCAGGATGACAGATTTTTGGGGGCTGCCTGAAACAAGAAAGGCTTGGGGACTGCTCAGGATGACAAATTTATTGTTATGGCTTGCAAGGTCGTTGACGAACTGGCGGATGTTGTTGGCGTAGGTGGCGAAGTCGAAGGGGAGCAGGTCGGCGTTGGCGAGGCGCAGGGCGGTGACTCCCCAGAGTTGCGACATCAGAGTGTGGTAACGGTAGCCGGGGTCGCCGAAGTGGTTGACCCAGAAAAAATCGTCGTAGGCGGAATGGTAGACGCCGTAGTCACCTTCGAATCCCAGGCCGAGGACGGGCACGCCGATGAAGTTGAGGAAGACGGTGTGGTCGGAGCCGCTGCCGATGCGGGTGTCGGCGAGGCTGTCATTGGCGACGCCGGAGTCGCTGAATTGCGTTGACCGTTGGCCTTCTTTCTCGCGCTCGGCGGTCGCTTTCCATGCTTCGTACAGAGTCTTGCCGGAGGGATCCTGCAAGCTGCGCGTGGTTTCGACCAGCATGGGAGCGAGCGAGGCGACGGCCTGTCCGTGGAAATTCGCGCCGGACGTGGCTTCGTCGACGTTGATGTAGGCGACGGCTTTCTGGCGCAACTCGTCGGCGAATTGCTCTCCCCACTCGGTGGAACCGGTGAGGCCGACTTCTTCTCCGTCCCAACTGCAGACGATGATGGTGCGACGGGGGCGCATGCCTTGCTGCTTCAGTTGGCCGAGGGCGCGGGTGAGTTCCATCATCGAGGCGGTGCCGCTCGACGGATCGACTCCGCCGAAGACCCAGGCGTCGCGGTGATTGCCGAGTACGATCCATTCGTCGGGCAACTCCGAGCCGCGAATGCGGCCTTCGACGACGTAATAAGGTTGGAGGCCGTTGTCCATTTCGATCTTGAGATGGACTTTCACGCGCTCACCGCCGAGGTGATATTGGATGGGCAGGCCACCTTGCCAGTCTTCCCCTTTCCAATCGCGCGGCGCGAGCGGGCCGTCCATGTTTTCGAGCAGAGGCTTGGCGTCGTGCCAGGAGAGCGGGAGCGCCATAATTTTTGGGGCCGAGACTGCGTCTTCGATGGGAATGCGCTTGGCGCCGGGGACCGAGGCCCAGCCGGGCGTCTGCGGATCGCCGGGAACCATGAAATCGTAAGTGATGGAGCCACGCTGGATGTCATACTCGGGTCCCCAGGGGCCGTCGGGATCGACCTTGCCCTGCTTGTATCCATCGTCGGCCGGGTCGCTGTAGACGAGCATGGCGGCGGCACCTTCGCGCTGCGCGGTGAGCGCTTTGAATCCGCGATAGCTGTAGGGGTTGGAGTAGCGAACGAGGACGATCTTGCCTTTGACGCTGACGCCGTTCTGGCGGAGCAAATCGTAATCTTCGGGATTGCCGCTGTGGGCGTAGACGACCGGGGCGGTGACTTCGCCGGAGATCGACATGCCGAGCCAGGCGCCGCTGATTGCCGGATTTTTCGAATCGGGATCGGCGTCGAGCGGAGCTTCGCGCAACGTGGCCTGATAGTGCGTGGGCGCGATCATTTCGAGCGAGGCGGACTTTGGATTGGTGCCGTAGACGTCGTAGCGGCGGATGATTACGTCTTCGAGTCCTTGCTTCTTCCATTCGTCGCGGATGTATTCGGCGAGTTCGTTATTGCGCTTCGATCCGGCGACGTGAGGTTCCTGGGTGAAGATGCGATGCTGGCGGCGTTCTTCGTCGGGGCTGGGGATGGATTTGAATTTGGATTCGACTTCGGATTCGTGGGCGGAGGAGGCTGGCGTGAAGCCGAGGATCGTTTGAGACTGGGAGGGATTGGCGTAGGACAAAAGGAAGAGGGCGATTGCACCGCAGCGGATCGGAGTCATGGGCGGATGCGATTGTACCGCAGTAGGTGTGGGGGCGTGACGCCCCCACGACAGCCGGCGAGACGCCGGCGCTACGATTTGCGGTGCCACGCACCGCGACCGGGCCAGAGGGCCCGGTACCACACCAACATCCCCGTGCCACACTGGGCGCACTACTTTGCTTTGAGGATTTCGCTTAACAAATCTGGTTTCGAGTCGTCGCGGACCAGGTGCGGATAGGTTTCGCCGCCGTGATAATCGAGTTTGTAGGTCTTGAAGTAATCGTCATTTTCGACGATCAGTTCGATGGGCGCGGTGCTCGTCTTGGCTGATCGGATGGCCTCGCCCAGAATGTCGGGCGAGAAGCGGCGTCCGTTGACAGCGATTAACTTCATGCCGGGACCGATGCCGGCCTTGGCCGCGACTTCGTTTTCGATCGTGTCGACGATCTCGCCATCATCATGCAGGTTGAGGCCGAGGGCAAATCCCGCCGGAACGATGTGATACATTGCCGCGGCGCTGCTCAGCATTTCCGACGGCGTGTCGTCATAGGTCAGCTTCCATCCGCTGCCGGTAATGCCGCCCAAAGGCGCGCCCGGGCCGTGATTGGTGAGGCGCTCGGTCCAGTAGCCGCGCCAGTCGTATGGCACGACCTGATTCAGCGCGTTGACTACATCGTCGAAGGTGTAGGTCTTGAGCGCGGGTCCGGTGCTGGGCGCGCCGTGAAAGAGGTGGCAGAAATCGTCGATCGATTTCTTGCCGTTGCTCTGCTGGCGAATGATGACGTCAGCCCAGAGCCAGTCGAGCGTGCCTTCCGGATAGAAGTCGGTATTGCGGCGCCAGGAGTACCAGGCTTGCGGCGCGAAATAAAGTTCGGGTGCGGCGTCGGCGGTGTCCTGCAGATTGCGCCATTCGCGGCCGGGAAGATGGTCGAGTTCGGCGGCGGTGGATGCCAGGTCATCGCGGTCGAGCGCGGCCGAGAGCAAACCGCTGCGGGCCGTGAGCACGAAGCCGAGATAGTTGGTGAGACCTTCGTAGACCCAGAGCAGATCGTCTTGCATGGGCTGCTGGTAGTCGGGAGTGGCGAGGTCGGCGGGGCGGCGATATTTTCCGTTCCAGGAGTGCACGTATTCGTGCGGCAGCAGGCCGGCGGAAAGTTTACGGGAAGCGTCGTCGACGAGGGCGCGTTCATCGACGCGGCTGTCGTCGGACTCGTGGTGCTCGAGGCCAAAGTGCGCGACATGATCGCTGAGCGTGTAGAGAAAATGATAGTCGCGGTAATGATGCGCGCCGAAAAGCTTCTGCGCCTGATCGACAAGATTCTTGTAATGGTCCCACACTTCCTGCGGAGGGTCGAGCGCGGCGGCGCTGTCGGCGGCGATATCCATTTCGGTGGGAGGATCTTGTGCCAGGGGAACAACCTTGAGATACTCACCAGCGATCACGGGCGAATCCACCAGCGTGGTCAGCGAGACGGTGGAGAAGTGAATCTCGTTGCCGCTCTGGCTGGCGATGGGCAGAGGCGTGCCGAATTTCCATCCTTCGGGAAGTCTCAGGGAAGCGGTGTAATTGATCTCGTCGGCCTTCCAGCCCTTGGGATATAGCAGAACCTGGTTCCAACTGATGACGGCGAGCTTGGCGGTGGCGGACGATCCAGCGGAGAATCCGCTTTCAAACGTGGCGGGCGAGAGAAAGTCGAGTTCGGCATCGACTTCATGCACGCCGGCAGGGACTTCGACATGAATGGTGAAGCCGTCAAGCAGATCGCGGCGCCATTTGAGCGCGGCGCCATTGGCCTTGAAAAATAATCCGGCAAGATCGATGACGGGGCCGTCAGGAGCGTGCTCGCCGGGAATCCATTTGGGATAGTACAGAGTGAGGTCGCCGGGAGCGGCGGGAATTTTCAGAGAGGCATGGAAAATTTTGCGGGGCGCGGTGGTGGCATCCACGTGAATCGTAACGGTGGGCGCGTTCGCGCACCAACTAAAAACAGAGCAGAGTGTGACACAGAAAATCCCCAGGAACTTTGCGACTTTCATTCTCTTTTCGGGCCCTCGTGATTGGGATGAAAGCAACCCAGTGCAGCTGATGATTACGACTATAGCAGTACGAAAGTCGTAGCGTACAGGGAGGAGCAGCTCAGTTTGATGCAAGAAGCATTTACCACAGGGGACACGGAGGATCACGGGGGCTTTGCTGGGGGGCTTCCTTCGTGTTACTTCGTGCGCTTCGTGGTAATGGTTTTGAATTGAGGCGCTACGAGGGACTCAGTGCGGGTCTAGATGCTTTCCGCTGATATCATTCCGAGGGATGTCGCGGCGAGGGAAATTCATCACGTTTGAGGGGCTCGACGGAACGGGCAAGAGCACGCAGATGCGGAAGCTCGGGGCGGCGCTGCGCGAGCGCGGGCACAAGGTCGTCGAGACGCGGGAGCCGGGCGGGACCGCGACAGGAGAGAAGATCCGCAAGGTGCTGCTCGATTCCGGGACGGCGGGGCTGGCGCCGCTGGCGGAGATGGCGCTGATGTTTGCCTCGCGCGCGCAGCATATTGCAGAAGTGATCGAGCCGGCGCTGGCGGCAGGCGCCGTCGTTTTGTGCGACCGCTTTACCGACTCGACCGAGGCGTACCAGGGCAGCGGGCGGCGGCTGGGGAGCGATGCGGTGCGGGAGTTGCATCGCGTGCTGTGCGGAAATCTTCAGCCCGATCTGACGCTGCTGCTGGATTCGAATCCGCACACCAGCGTGAGCCGGGCGCGGCGGCGGAACAAGCGCGACTCTAAGGCTGCTCAGCACAGCCACGACGAGAACCGCTTTGAGTCGGAAACACGTTCGTTCTTTGGCCGCGTGCGCGAGGGGTACATGGCGATTGCCAAGCGGGAACCGGGGCGGGTGGTCATGGTCGACGCTCGCGGGACGCCGGGCCAGACGCATGCGCGGATTCGCGAAGTAGTGCAGAAGAAGCTGAAGATCTAGCAACACATTGGGTCCGTAGCGAGGTAGGGATCCTTCGACTCCGCAAAAGTTCGCTTCGCGAACTCTTGCGCCGCTCAGGATGACATGCTACAGAGGCTGATATTTTAGGAATGACCTGCGATGTTTTCTGATTTTCACGGCAACGCCGAAATTATTCAGCGCTTGCGCGACATGCTGGAGCGCGATCATCTTCCGCATGCGGTTGTGCTGGCGGGCGGAGCGGGATCGGGCAAGTACACGCTGGCGTTGATGCTGGCGCAGACGCTGAACTGCCTGACGCGTCCGAAGAGTGACGGGCTTCCAGATTTCTGCGGCAAGTGCGCGAATTGCATTCGCATCGCGCAGGCGGGCGATCTGGATGCTCGTTTTGCCGAGGCGGTTGAGGCGCGCGAGAATCTGCGTGAGACCGATAAGAAAGAGACGCGGCTTTTCGTGCAGACGCATCCGGATGTGCTGGTGATTCCTCCCGATCCGCCGCAGATGATGATCAAGGTGGACCAGGTGCGGCGGGTGATCGAGACAATCTATTACCGTCCGGCCGAGGGCCGGGAGCGGATATACATTTTCACCGATTCGGCGTTTATGAAGGAGGCGGCGAATTCGCTGCTGAAGGTGCTGGAGGAGCCTCCGGAGTTCGCGACGATTTTTCTGCTGACGGAAAATCCGGGGGAATTGCTGCCGACGATCCGCTCGCGGTCGATGGTGTTCACGCTCGGGGCGCTGCCGGCGGAAGAGATCGAGCGCGATCTGGAGAAGCATCATCCGGAGTGGAAGGCGGCGCAGCGGGCGCTGGTGGCGCGGTTGAGCGAGGGCGCGGTTGGGAGAGCTCGCAGCTTTGATCTGGCGGCTTACACGGCGGCGCGCGATCATGCGCTGGAGATTCTCAAGTCGGCATTGCGTGGCGGCGAGCACAGCGAGTTGTTCAAGATTACCGAGACGTATCGTCCGGGGGCTGAGGGGCGGGAGAAGACCGAGGCGCTGATTCGGACTTTGTATTCGCTGCTGCGCGATCTGGTGTTTATCGATTCGGGCGTGCCGGAGTTGGCGCGGAATACGGACATTGCGACGGAGTTGAAGCGGTTGGCGGAGTCGGCGGATTTTGCCTGGATCACCGCGGCGTCAGACCGTTTGGCCGAAGTGGAGCGCGGCATGCGGCGGAATCTGCTGCGGTCGCTGTCGCTGGACGCGTTCGCGGCGGCACTGGAGAAGTAGGTTCGTGGAGTTACTCGATGAGGCGACGTTGGGTGATCGTGGGGATCGCGTGCATGGCTTTGATCTGCGCAGGCATAATCGTCCGCACTCAGCATAACCATCGAAGACTCGTGAAGTGGGCGGCGTTGTACCGCGTCCGGTCGGAGCGGGGAGATGCGAAGTCTCAAGAGGCATAGGCAAGGTCGTATTGAGCGCGCGTATAACCTTGTTCGGCGGCCTGCCGTCCCGCTAACGCGGACTCGGTTTGTTGCCGCTTCCGTGTTCCCAGCGCTTACGCGCTGGGCTAATGAATGCCGCCGCTTCGCGGCTGGACAGCCCCTTCGACTTCGCTCTGTCGAAAATCCCCACTTCTCGCGCAAAGAACGCGCGAGAAATGGGGCACCCACGATTTTCATTTCCTTTGGTGGGCGTCGAGCCCATGGGTACTCAGGGCAGGCTAGGGCGGGTGTCTCTCTACAACCAATCTGCTGGATAGCTGTCCCAACAAGCGGCTGTCCCCCACGAAATCCTCTTTCACTAACGGGCCTTCGCTGGCGAAGCGCACGGTAACCATCCACAGGGTTACTTCCGGTATCTCTGACTTGATTCTCAGAATACTCTAATAGGCATAGGATTCTAGAGGTTGGCCGGAATTACTCCGCTGGTTCTACTCCCTTCGGAGAGATTGCCGGGGCTCGGACCCCCGCCTATAATCGTCCTACTCTGGTTCAGGATTCTCCGTCAGGTTCCGGGTAGAGCACGGGAGGGCTTAGTTTGTCTGAGGCCTTTTCGGCAAGGTTCGGTGAATTAGGAGAACGCCCGGATATGCGAAAGCGCCTGCAACTCGCAATGCTGACGGCCACTACGGCAATCGCGACCTCCTTAACTCTAGCTGCGCCGCAAGTTTGGGCGGCGGAAGGGGATAACCCGGCCCGGGGCATCACGACGGAAGAAGACCACGGACGCACGATTTATGTGAACGAGGACGCGCCCGTGCATCAGCGGCAGCCGCAGGCTGCGCCCGTCCGGCGTTCGACGCTGGTTTACTGGAGCGGCAAAGAGAAACGCTGGAAGCCGGTGCCGGGAGCCGGCACGGCCTCGATGCAGGCCGCGCGATCGGCGGCCGCGGAGGTCAGCCAGTATTTTGGGCATGATTCCGCGCAGTCGGCGAATGCGAAGATCGTAGCCGCCAATGCGGGCGGTCATCAGGCATCGCAGGAAGAGATTGACGCGTCGATCGTGATGGCGGCGGCTCGTCACAATGTGGATCCGAACCTGGTGCGGGCCGTGGTCAAAGTTGAATCCAACTTCAATTCCAACGCGGTGTCGCGCAAGGGAGCGATGGGCCTGATGCAGTTGATGCCCACCACCGCACGGCAGTTGAACGTGAAGAACCCGTTCGATCCGGAACAAAACGTGGATGCCGGGGTTCGACATTTGAAGCAGTTGCTCGAAAACTATAACGGCGACGTGAATTTGACCCTGGCCGCTTATAACGCGGGCGCGGGAGCGGTGGCGCGCAGCGCAGGCGTGCCGCACTTTGCCGAGACGCAGAATTATGTGCGGAGGATTACGAACCTGTACTACGGAGGGTTCGATCTTTCTCCAACGGGAGCGAATCACGATCCCGTGAAAGTTCAACGAGATGCGCGCGGCGTGCTTTACATCAGCAACACCGATTAGGGTTCGCGGCATCTGTTTAGGGCAGTAAGTTGTGAACGGGGAAGTCAAAATCCCCACTCTAAAATCGCAACAAGCGCGATTTTAGAATGGGGCACCCAGGGTTAGAGTGGGGTACCCCGAAGCTAGTATTTGAAATCTCTCAGGTACCTTTAGGCAGTTCAACTGCAACGACGGATCGAGACAGTTAACGGACCGGCGACTTTGAAGATGACAATCAGCCAGCGTGGCATGCGCTGGGCAGCGCTGATCGTAGTGTTGGCGCTGCCCGGAGCGATGGCGCACGCCCGTGGCCGCGCCCATCACAGCGAGGCATGGGCCCGCGAGCACTATGCTGCCGCCGACCGCATGCGCGAGGCGCTCAACGGACGTTCCTTCAGCCGAGCGCACCCGGCACGACTACCAACGCGTCATCAATGCCTACCGGAGCGTCTATTTCGGAGCTCCCACTTCCAGCAAGGCCGATCCCAGCGCGGTTGCGGTCGCCGAGACGCTGGTGGAGATGGGGCGGCGATTCGATGACGACAAGATCCTGAATGGAGCGATCGCGCAGTACAAGTTTCTGCGGCGGGAGTATCCCGGCAGCAAGTATCGCTGCGATGCGCTGTTCACGATCGGGGAAATTTACAAGGATGATCTGAACGATCCCGAACTGGCACGGGCGACCTTTGAAGAATTTCTGCGGCGCTATCCGCACAATCGGCTAGCGGAAGATGCCCAGCAGGCCGTGGCCGAGCTCGATCAGGAAGCGGCGGCGGAGAAAAAAGCCGAGAAGAAATCCGGGAAAGAGGTTGCTGCCAGGAAAGATGGAGCGAAGGACAGCAAGAATAGCGATGGTCGCAAGAATGACGAGCGCGCTAGCGACGCGCAGAATTCCGCTGCAGACGACGCTTCCGCGCATGCCGATGCTGATGTTGCGCAGTCTTCCGAGCCGCGAGCGAAACGGTTACCGCGGGTGACGGCGATCCGGCACTGGTCGACACCGGACTACACGCGAGTCGCGATCGATGTAGAGGGCGAGGTCAAATTCGGATCGCAGCGCATTGCAAATCCCGACCGCATCTTTTTCGATTTGCGCGATACCAAGCTGGCATCGACGCTGGTGGGTAAGAGCTTCGATGTGGACGACGGATTTCTGAAGAAGATCCGGGTGGCGCAGTTTCAGCCTGGCCGCACCCGGGTGGTGCTGGAAGTCGACGATCTCTCGGACTACGAAGCCTTCCTGCTGCCCAATCCCTACCGGCTGATAATCGACATTCACGGGAAAGACGGGGGCAAGAGCGCGCGCCGCAAGACTCCGGCAACGCATGAGACGGCCGATGTGGAAGCGCCGCCCACGGGCGGATCAAAAGTCGACGATGACGAGAACGCCTCGCCGGCGGAAGCGGCCCAGGCCGACGACGCTGTCAGCCAAACGAAAGAAGATCTGCGGGCCGAGGCGGGCAAGGCTCCGGTAACGACGCAAGACGTGAACGACGATGCGAAAGTTGTGGTCAGAGGCGCGGCCGAGGCGAAGCGAGGATTGCCCGACCTGCCCAGGAACGTCGATAACAAGAAGGAGACGCCGGCTGTTACCAAGGTCGTGGTCGACAACGACGACGATGACGATTCGGCAGGCACAGCTGTGGCACAAAAGCGCACGACGGCCCATCGGTCTAAGTCGTCGTCGAAACTTGTTGCCAGTCGCAAGAGCGGCAGCGATCTCGACATTCGCGAAGCCAGGCCAACGGCCAACGGAGACCGTTCTCTGATTCGCGCTTTGGGGCTGAAGATTGGCAAGATCGTGATCGATCCCGGCCACGGCGGCCACGATACGGGCACGATCGGCCCGAACGGCCTAGAAGAAAAAGATCTGGTGCTGGAAGTGGGACGGCGGCTGGGCAAGCTGCTCGAAACGCGGCTCGGCGCTGAAGTTGTGTACACGCGCAAGGACGACACGTTTATCCCGCTGGAGACGCGCACTGCGATTGCCAACCAGCAGCGCGCCGACCTGTTTATCTCGATCCATGCCAACTCGAGCCAGGATCCGGATGCGCGCGGAGTGGAAACGTATTACCTGAATTTCACGTCGTCGCCGGACGCGCTGGAAGTGGCGGCGCGCGAAAATGCAGTTTCCGAAAAATCCATCTACGAGTTGCAGGATCTGGTGAAGAAAATCGCGCTCAAGGAAAAGATTGAGGAATCGCGCGAGTTTGCCGGAGACGTGCAGGAGTCGCTGCACAGCGGGTTGGCGGCGAAGAGTCCGGCGATCCGCAACCGCGGCGTCAAGAAAGCGCCGTTCATCGTGCTGATCGGCGCGAACATGCCTTCGATCCTGGCTGAGATCTCTTTCGTATCGAATCCCACCGACGAGCATCGCCTGGAAACCAGCGAATACCGCGAGCGCATCGCTGAATCCCTCTACCGCGGAATCGCCAAGTATGTGGATGGGTTGAGCGGCGTGAAGATGGCCAGCAAGATGGATAAGGCGGCGGGTCAGTAGCGGGCCGGTTCACTCCCCCGAAGTCAGAAGCAAAAAGTCAAAATCCTCAAGAACCACAAAGGTCACGAAGGAGCACGAAGGCTTCCAGCGGATGTTTTCCTTGGTGATCCTTCGTGACCTTTGTGGTTGAAAATCCAAAGTCAAAATCCCCACCCCTTCGGGTTCGCTCTGTCGAAAATCCCCACTTCTCGCAAAAGCGGCGAGAAATGGGGCACCCCCCTTTCAGTTGCTTCGGTGGGGCACCCCTATTGCGATGACTGGAATTGCATGTTCTCGTCTACGGAGAGCTCGGCGGGAGTGCCGGAGCCGTCGTCTGTGGTGCGGGTGGCGACTACGCGGAAACCGCTGCTGCTGGTCTCAACGTCGTAGGTATAGGGAGGACGCTGGCGCGTGACGCTCAGCGAATGGCTCGCAATCAGTTCATCGAGCGAGGCATACTTCCCTTCCAGCGCGAAGTAACCGCGTTCGGCCTGGGCGATCGTCATGAGATCGGTGCGCACGCCGGTGATGTTGATTGCGGCCTTGGGACTGTTCGCACCGAGAGCCGCGGACGAGCTTTGTGCTTGCCGAGAGTAGATATACATCCCAGCCGCCATGGCAATGATCACGCTAAGAAATCCGAAGACCCGACCCATATATGCGTTCCATTGCAATGCATGGGCAAGTCGAAGGCAAGTAACGACAGGACAGCGACTTGCGCGAATCGAAGTCGAGCGGAAATAAAAAAGGCCAGCATGCTATGAAAGCTGCTGGCCGGGAGTCTTACTGCTCGACACAAACTAGCGTGGATTACTGAATCGAACTACCCACTTGAGAGAAAACGTTGCTGGCATTGGATCCGATGAGCCGGACCGTGCCCACAACGATGACCAGAATCACCGCCAGCATCACCGAATACTCGGCAATGTCCTGCCCGTCCTGATCGAACCAAAGATTGCGAAATGAATAGCGCATCGTATTTCTCCTAGTTCCCCTATGCAAGGCCGGACGCGAGAGAAACGGAAAGCCGTGAAACGGAGGCGTTCTGCTGCTCCTCGCCGAGTCCCCATCCTTCTTTGTCCCGGGTCAAAGCCTGCAGGCCGACCTGAAACTCGGATGTGCCCCGCATTTTCTTCACCCACACCACGCGAAATTGCATTTTTCGCTGGCGATAAAAAACTGTGACCTCATCGAGCACATTCAATTCGCGGCGAATCGAACCGAGACGCGCACCGCCTGCGGTGACATCGAGGGTATGCGCCAGTTCCTCGAAGGCCGTCCCCGTGCTGTCTTTGCCCTTGATTCTCACGGGGAGAACGGCTTTCGTTCGATCTTTACGGCGCTGAATCATTTTGTCTGTCTCTGCCCCGGCGAAGTCTTCAGCCGATTACAGTGTGCCTTGATTTGGCTCAAGTGGGAATGGCCCCGACGGGTAGGGTAAAGGCACGACAGTAACCATTCGCCGGAGTGCGGTTAACCTGCTGTCGTTCAAGTGTTTGCCCGTCGGGGGAAACTTTTCAGCGAGCCTTGTGGTCTAATGGAGAGGAGAAGTGTTTACCGTTTCTTTCATGAAATTCCTCCGGTTTCTTCCCTTTTTCGTGGTTTTTAGCGGGCTGGTAGGCGGGGTTTTTGCGGCCAACCCGCCGCAGGCACAGAATCCCGCCATCCTGCCGGAGGAATTTGCCGGCTGGCAGGTGAGCGGTCCGGCAAAGACGAGCACCAATCCTGCGGTGGCCGATTCGACCAATGCGGGCGTGCTGCAGGAATATCGATTCACCGATCTCGCCTCGGCCACGTACACGGGCGAGGATGGCCGGACATTGAAGATTCGCGCCGCGCGCTTTGCCGATGCGTCGGGAGCCTTCGGCGCGTACACGTTCTACCTGCAGCCCGACATGACGAAGGAGCAGATCGGCGATCAGGGAGCGTCTCTCGGCAACCGCGTTCTTTTTTACCGCGGCCAGGTGCTGATCGACGCGCAATTCAGCCAGGAGTCTGCGATGTCGGGCGCGGAGCTGCGCGAGTTGGCGGGAACGTTGCCGCGGCCGGGCGGGAGCTCCGGAAATTTACCTTCGTTCATCGAATTCCTGCCGCATCGCGACTACATTCCGAACACACAAAAATATGTGATGGGTCCTGTGGCGTTGGCGGCACTGGCGCCGCCGGTTTCCGCGGACCAGGTGGATTTCGCAACCAGCGCGGAAGTGAGTCTCGCCCGCTACCAGACATCGAGCGGCGAAGCCACGCTGATGCTGATCTCTTATCCCACGCCGCAAATCGCCGCCGAACACCTGCGCAAGATCGACGCCGCGCATCACCTGGGGCAGCAGTCGCCAGCAGGCATTTCGACGATTGAGGGCTCGGGCACATTTTTCGACAAGCGCACTGGCCCGATCGTAGCCATTGCTGCGGGCGGCATCTCTGACAGCGACGCGAAATCGCTGCTCGGCCGGGTGAATTACGAAGCCAGCGTTACCTGGAACACTCCCAGCGAAAGCGCTCAGGTGCATGATCTGACGATGTTGATTCTCAACATTGTGGTGCTGTGCGCGATCCTGGCGGGACTGGCCATCATCGCGGGCGTGGCGTTCGGAGGAATCCGCATTTTGATGAAGCGCTTGTATCCCAACAAAGTCTTCGATCGTCCCGAACAGATGGAATTCATCTCGCTGCATTTGACCGAAACGGTAGTGGCGGGAAGGGTAGTGACGGAGGCGACCGTGACCGAAACGTTGGTCAGGGAGGGCGGGCAAAACGGCTCCGATTCCACGCCCGAGACGCCTCCAAACCGTGGCTGAGGCTCGATAAGTCCCTTTAGAAGTATTGGCTTAGAACCTGCGGCGGGCGATTTTGTCTCAATTTGGGACACTCCTGTGGACTGTTGACCCATTTTGTAACTTATTGATAATAAAGACATTTATTTCCGAAAAATCGCTTGACACCCCCGTTTTTAGGCTCATAAGATTTCGGCAGAAAGTTTTGACGGATTTTCTAAGCCTCCGTTGGAACTATTCTCCCTTGAAGAAGAGGCCGCCCAGTTGCCGGGTGGCCTTTTCGTTTGTCCATCCTTCACGTCTATGTTGTCGTCGATAGCAACTCGATGCGCTCGGAAGTTGCTGCTAGAGTGTGGTGTGGTCGCAAAGAAACATAACGGCGGCGGAACTCTGCCGCCGGTTGTGCGTATTACAGGTTGAGAGCTTTGCAAGTCGAGGCCTCTCGATGAGAATGGCGGTTTCGGATTGGAGGCATTATGTTCTGCGATGGATGCGGTACGACAGTGCAGCCGGGGCAGGCATTCTGCAGCAAGTGCGGCAAGCAGATCGTGGGGACGATCGCGCCGCGGCCGCTTCCGGGCAGAGTGCAGAGGCACGTGCACCTGGTCGCCATTCTGTGGCTGGCGTTCTCGGCGTTCAACACCCTGGGAGGTTTGTTTCTTCTGATCCTGGGCAATGTTCTCTTTCCCCATCTGCATGAGATGAAAGATGTGCCACCCGACGTGCCCGCCGGATTTTTGACGGCACTGTTCACCACTCTTGGAATCATTGTTCTGGCCAAGGCCGCATTCGGATTTGCCGCCGGATGGGGATTGCTGCAGCGTGAAACCTGGGCGCGCACGCTGGCACTGATTCTGGCATTCATCTCGCTGTTCCTGAATATCCCGCTGGGCACAGCCATGGGTGTTTACACCATGTGGGTGCTGCTGCCGTCCTCGGCGGAGCAGGAGTATCGGGCGTTGGTAGCGGCAGCGGCGGTGCCAGCGCGGGCGGCGTAGGCTGAAGTGGCGAAGCCGGGGATGTCGTGTGGAGCGGGCACTCCTGCCGGCTTGCTTCGAGCAGCACAAAACCAGCGGGCAAGAGTGCCCGCTCCACAGGTGGGTGCGCTTTACGGTTTTCAGGCCGCCATTTAGAATCGACAGCAGGCCGACGTAGCTCAGTTGGTAGAGCAGCCGATTCGTAATCGGCAGGTCACCAGTTCAAGTCTGGTCGTCGGCTCCATCTTTTCAGAGGCTTAGGAATCGGCTAACCAATTCCTCTCCACATCTACTGCGCAAGCTTCGCGGCGTATCTGGTTACAAAACGAAAAATCTAGCGCTTGTAGCCGCTTCCGGTTGACCGCTCCGCGCCTTCTCTTAGATGATTGGGAGGCATGGACGTTGAACGCATCATTAACGACATTGAGCAGCTACAGGAAATGTTCGAAGCGCCGGATATTCGGCCGCTCAGCGCAAGCGACATCTGTGCTGCGAATCGAAAGCACGACGAAACGCTCGCACATAGCCCGTGGTTTCGGCTTTGGCAGCGGTACGGAGTTTGTTGCCGGACTGAGCCTCCCGAACTCCGATTAGGCAAAATTGAGACCTAGCAAAGCCCCGCGGCAGATGTTCGAGCAGCGCGGTCGTGTCATACCCATCCTCGCACTTGCCGCGGCCGGTTGCCTTTGGGGAACGGGCTTCTATTTCGGCAAGATCGCACTGGGCGAGATGCCAGTCGCCACGATGGTCCTGTTTCGGTTTGCCTTCGCATGTTTAGGGCTGCTTCCTTTCATGCTCTTCGAGCATCCTCGCTTTGCCGGGCCGGAATGGGGCTGGGTTCTGGCTGCGTCAGTGCTCGGAGTGCCCGTGCAGTACCTTGTCCAGTTCAAAGGACTTTCACTCACAACCGTTTCGCATGCTTCGCTGATGGTCGCAACGCTTCCGATGCTCCTCGCTATCGCAGCGGTAATGCTCTCCGGAGAGCGGTTGCACTTGGGTGGCTGGCTTGCGCTGGCAGCTTCGACCGCTGGTGCTGCTCTGATCGCATTGTCGAGCAAGGAATCTTCTGGCACGGCACATGCGAGCATGCGCGGCGATCTGCTGGTTGTGCTCTCAATGTTTGCCGCCATCGCTTGGATTCTGATTTCGAAGCACCTGATGCGGCAACATTCTGCTGTGCTCGTAACGGCTTCCGTCTATTGGATGGGCACGGTTATTTTGGCCGCTGTGGTCGTTAGCACATTGGGCGTTCCTTCCCTTCATTACTCCAACCACGCATGGGTTGCAGTGGCAGAGCAGGGGCTATTCGCGACCGCGAACACAACGCTGCTCTGGAATTGGGGACTCAAGCGAGTTCCGGCATCCCAAGCAGGAATTTTCGTAAATTTGGAACCGCTGGTCGGCGCAATATTAGGGGTTTCTCTTCTGCATGAGGTCTTGGGGAGAATGGCACTCGTGGGCGGTGCGCTGATTATTGGAGGAGCCGTGTATTTCAGCTACAAGCCGGAGAGCAGCAGTTGACGAGAGAAGATGGACGGGGCTTTTCGTAATCGGCAGGTCACCGGTTCAAGTCTGGTCGTCGGCTCCATTCTTTGCTGGTTGAACGCTGCGAATGCTTGTCTCGCGCGCGTTTCTAGGGCTTGTTTCGAAAATAGGGTTACGTGCGGTGTGGCGCCGGCTGCCTCAGCGGCTAAAGCCGCTGGATGCTGCAGCTCTTGGCGGCGCGGCTGAAGCCGTGCCCTTCCCAAGACCGCACGAACCAGAATTTTTCCGTAGGCTGTAAAGCTGTAACGCCACGTGAATGGGGGGCGGTTCTTGGCGGCGCCGGGCAGAAAAGCAGATTCCTCCTGTCTCGCTACGCTCGCGCGTCGGAATGACAAGTGGGGCCGCACGGCTACTCTAGAAAGAATCCAAAAAGAAGCGGGGCGGGCGGTTGCCTAGGGATTGCCTGGTGCGGGCTGCGGCCATCATCTGGCGGAGCATGTTGGCGATTTCGATTTCAAGCGTCGGACGCACGCCGGCCCCGAAGCCGGTGAAGCGGAAGGGCTGCATGTAGCCCAATCCTCCGCGCATGGGGAACAGCAGTTCGGCGTTGGCATGCACGTTCACCGATCCGAAGGCGAAGCCCATGGCGATGCGGCTGCGCTCGTCAATGTAGGTGGCCAGTTCCAGCAGGCCTCCGGTGACGGAGAGCTGATGCAGGCGCACGGTGAACTGGCGGCCGTTTTCCAGTTGGATCGCGGCGGGAACCGTTCCGCGCAGGGCGATGCGCGGGGCGCGGGTGAAGGTTCGGGTTGGGCGCAGGTTCGCCATGATCTATTCCAGAGACGGTCTATCCCAGAGCCCGCTCGCGCTTACCGCCGAAAGCAAAGCGGGCAGGAGTGCCCGCTCCACATGGACGGTCTATCCCACACGATCTATCGCAGGTACGAAGGATGAAGGCCGACCGCGTGGCCATGCGTCGCGGGCTGGTTCATCAGCTTCGTGGTGCGCTGCATCGTCTCCCAGTTGTACTCGTAGGCCGTTCCGCAGGCCACGCAGACCTGGTAATGACGCCCGTTCTCATCGATGCGGGGCCAGGCGAAGCGATGAGTGCAGGCGCGGTGGAGGAGCTGATTTAGGAATTTCAATGGCTTACTCCCTGATTCCTGTTCCGCCAGTGGTCCATCCACCGCGCGAAGAACGGTTTGTGCTGGTCTTGTAAAAGACCCTGCAGAGTGGAGAGCAGAATATCCGGTGGCTGCGACTTGGAGACGAACGAATCGACCGATTTGAGCTTCTTTTGCGGCAAGGGCCCGTAGGCCGATAACAGCATGATGGGCACGCGGGAGTTGATGCTCTTCATCTTGGCGGCGACGACATCGCCGCGCATGCCGGGCATCTGATAATCGAGCACGACGGCATCGACTGGCTGCGAACGGAACAGCCTGAGGCCATCGTCCCAGCCCGAGGCTTCCAGAACTTTGTAACCGCACTGTTCCAGAAACATTTTGCGGCCGATCAGGCCAGCCCAGTGGTCATCGATGCAGAGAATGGTTCTTTTCGCGCGCGACATGCATTCCTCACGTAAGGCAGAGAGAATGTTCAGCGGCGTCGCTCCCCATAGGAACTACGACTGCTGGTATACGAAGTGGTGGGCAAATTGATTCTGAATGAATCTCGGAATCGCCACAAATTACGAACGGGCATTGGAGCAGCAGTTACCCTGTGGGAACGGGGCTGGTGTGCAGAAGACGCGGCCGGTTTTAGTTCTTGAACTCCACGGCGAGCGTGGTCTCGGCGACCGCGGCTTGGCCGTTTACCCGATACGGTTCAAACTTCCACCAACGCAGTGCATCCATGGCAGCTTGCGCCAGCACATCGGGACCATTCAAGGCGCGCATACTCTCGACCGATCCATCGCGCCCCACGATCACGTCTACGGCAATAATTCCCTGCAGATGCTGTTTCCGCGCGTCCGCGGGATAGATTGGTTCAACGCGGTGCACCAGCAACTTCTGCATCATTTCCGCTGGAACCTGCACACGCGTCGTTTCCGCCGATAAATTCTCCGAATGCTGGGATTCCAACTCCGCCCAACCACGATTCCATCTCCACCAAAAGATTGCCGCGGCAACCAGGAGCACGAGAACCGCAACCATCCATCGCTTCGCTCGTCGCTTCTTGCGGCGCTTGCCAGGGAATCCTGGGCCGGTTGTCGATGCGGACGGGCCAGGAACTTTTCTTTCGCTGGCATGAACCTCACTCTTTGCGGCGAGCCAAGGTGCTTCTGTGGGGTCGGTCACCGCCCTGGCCTGTTTGGCCCAATCCCGGATGGCTGATCGCTGCTGCTCCGACAGCGTCATGAACTCGAGGCCGTAGAGCAATTTTTCCTGATAGCGCACGATGGCCCGAGTGCGCAGCGGCTCTCCGACCGCCGAAAGCCGCACTTCCACGCCCACCGACTCGCCGGGGTTCAGTTCTCCGGCGAGCACGGCGGCAATGCCGCGCTCGCAGACATTGATCGATCGTCCCGGCACGGCATCCGGAATTCCCGAACGCAGCACGGTCACATCGAGCGGAGCCTGTACGCGAAATCGCGGCACACGCCGACGTGACGGCCCGCTCCATCCTCGAGTATGAAATCCCTCTGCCATTCGAATTCCTTGAAGAGCCGCAAGCGTCGCTGCCTCAGCGCCGCAACGCGAGCGCAGGCCTTTAGCCTTTGTCCGTGGCTCTTAGCTCCACAATCTCGCTGCCCCGCGCAAACAGCACCACACTCGCCATTCCGATAAACAATCCGTGCTCGACTACGCCTGGCATATCGCTCAGTTGCCGCGCCAACGCGACCGGATCCTGAATTTCTCCGAAGCGGCAATCCAGAATATGATTATTTTCATCGGTGATAAAGGGCTTGCCGTCTGCGCCGGTGCGAAGCTGCACTGCGGCGCCCAGGGCGGAAATTCGCTTCGCTACCAGTGCCTGCGCGAATTTGATCACTTCCACGGGCAGCGGAAATTTTCCTAATCTCTGCACCTGCTTGGTCGCATCGGCCACAACGACCATCTGCGTGGTTGCCGACGCCACAATTTTTTCGCGCAGCAAAGCTCCTCCGCCACCTTTAATCAGGCGCAAGTGCGGATCCACTTCGTCCGCTCCATCCACCGTGACGGCAATTTCCTGACATTCATCGAGCGTGGTCAGCGGGATTCCCAAACTCTCGGCCAGTTCGCGCGAGCGCACCAACGTCGGAATGCCGCGAATGCGGAGCCCATTCTTCACCTGCTCGCCCAGCAGCTTGATGAAGTGGGTTGCGGTCGATCCCGTGCCCAGCCCTACGACTTGACCGTCTTTCACGAACCGCAGACTGGCTCGCGCTGCCGCTTCCTTTTCCTGATCGTTCGCCATTCAGCCTCGAATCTTTGCCGCGGATTTTCACCGATTTCCACGGATCAAGAAAGAGCGGGAACGGAAATTCCTCCGCGTCTCTGTGCCTCCGTGGTGGCCTGCTCTCCCTTGGCTCCCCCTCGCAAGGGCAATTGTTTGCCGAAAATCTGGAAGTAGCCTCAGGGCACAATATTCTACCAGCCTTGGGCTGGCGTAAGCTCTCATCCTGAGTCGCGGCTTTTGGCGGCGAAGGACCCTGCACTCGCTGGCAGCGTCGGTGCGGGCGAGAGGTTGCATAGGTCCTTCGTGGCACAAACGCCGCTCAGGATGACAAGGCTTAGTCGTCGAGTCGGGAGAATGCGAGACCGCAGTTACCCCAAAACCTTTTCCGTGTAGATCAGATATCCCGCGAGGGCCAGGCCGATGAGGACCGTGAGAATGGTGAGCAGATCCAGGCCGAGTCCGGCGGGCTCGAATGTGCCCGCGTCGAGGCGCGCCCGGGTCTTGCGATAGCGCAGCAGGCCGGCAATCACCAGCAGCAGGCCGGCGACGATCGTGCCCGAGCCCATCCATACAGAGATGCCCGCGGTGCGCACGCCGTGTCCCTGCAGCGCGGTCAATTGGCGGATGGCAATAGAGAAGCGGCCGATGGCGAAGCCGAAGACGATGATGGCGGCGCCGGTGCGCACCCAAGCCAGAAACGTGCGCTCGTTGGCCATATGGTCGCGCGCGCGGTTGGGATTGGCATTCGGTTCGGTCACAAGCGTTCGGTAGCCGCCAGCATTATTCCACAGCCTTGGCAATCACGGCGCCGGCACCGGCCAGATTCTTGATCAAGTCGGCGGGCACGCGATGCCGATCCTTCAGGTACTCAGGATCGTTGTAGGTCACGGAGGCTTTGCCGTTCGCGTCCTCGGCTACCAGAGCCTTCAGTGGCAGATCGATGGCCAGACTCGGCGCCGCCAGCATCAGCGGCGTTCCGCCTTTCGGACTGCCGAAGATGACAACCTTGGTCGCGGGCATTTTGAGGCCAACCTTCGCGGCCTCGCCACTGTGATCAATGACGGCAAAGATCTGCATGCCCTTGTCGGTAAACGCGTGGGTGAGGCGCTGCACGGTCTCGTCCACGGAATACCGGCTGGCAACCTCGACCAATCCGGTTCGCTGCATCATGGTGTTGCCTCCGTCTTCTTCTATCGCGGAAGTGCGAGAGTTAGATGCCCGGGCCTTCGTTGCCGTCTTATTTTAAGCGCTGCGGGAAAAGTGTGGGATTCGTCTGGTGAAAATAAGCAAAGGCGCGGCTTTCGCCGCGCCTCTCTCTCTACTGCGACTTACGATTTCACGACTTCCAGCTTGTTCTCCACGGTAAAGGCGCCGAAGATCTGGCTGGCGCGAATTCCCGCGACTTGCTTGTCCATCGTGCTGTCGACCGCGCCGTAGAGGGTCACATGCCCATTCACTACGATAATGCGAATCGGGCGTGCTGGATCGATGGCGTACTTGCTCAACACCGGGTCGCGATAGATTGCCGTCATCGTGCGCAGGCGCAACCCGTCGTCGAAGGGAGAAACCGGCTCGAGCGAAATGTTGTTGATGACGTCTTTCACTCCGGGCATGTACGCGATGTCGGCCAACGCCTCGTCGCGGCCTACGCCGGTGCGATCCTGGCCTTCGACGGTGACGACGCCATCCTTCACAGCGAGCGCGAAGTAATCGAACATGCTGTCGTATCCCTCGCGGACGTAGGTGAGCTTGGTCGCCAGTTTCTGCTCGAGTTGCGCGTCGGGAACGTTGGGTCCGGCCACGGCGATCTGGTTGTCGACACCCTGCACGTTGGGGGCTTTGCGCGCCAGCTTGGCGGCGTCGAGCTTGCGCTGGTAGAGATCCACCGTGCCGGTCAGCGTGACGATACCGTCTTCAACACGGGCTTGCACGTCGCTGAACTGGCGCTTCGCTTCCAGCTTTTGCGTCACAGTATTCTGGATCTGGTTATCGAAGCGGGCTGCGGATGGCGCTTCGGCCATCAGCATGGTAGTGAGCAATCCCACGGCGACTACTACTCCGGCCAATCGTTGGAAAACTTTCTTGCGAGTCATACAGGTCACCTCCGACCTTGACGAACCTTTACGAACTAACCATCTGGTTAATTCAACAGATGCGCGCCAAATAGGGGAAGATGCACAGGTGACGAGCGGGAGCCGGCGTGATCTTTTCGCGCTGGCGCGGAACTTTTTTCGTCGAGCCGGGTTGTGATGATCAGCATGTCGTGTGGAGCGGGCACTCTTGCCCGCTGGTTTTGTGGTGTTGCAAGCAAGCGGGCAAGAGTGCCCGCTCCACACGCGACATTAAGTGATGGTGAGGGTCAGCGCGCTGCTGGTTCCACCACTGGTGCAGCCCAGATAGCCGGAGTTTCCACTCGGGGTGTTGACGGTCACGCTCGCGCTTCCGGGGCCGGAGATCAAACTAGTCGAGATCGTGACTTGCAGCGACTGGCTGTTCAGCACAGTCGTGCTTAACGTTGTCCCGTTGATGATCACCACCGACGACGCCACGAACTCGCTGCCAGTCACCGTGAGCACAAAACCCTGCTGCACCTGGGCGAACGTAATGGTGCTGGCCGACAGCGAGCCCATCACCGGAGCAGGCCGGGCACTTGTGCATAAGGGATTGAGGGCATTGCATCCCGGAAGGAACAGAAACGCGAGCACCATGGCGCACAGCACCCATGGCATGGAAAGCAAAAGGCGGTTGAGGCGGGATTTGGGGCTACAGCTCGGAACGTCCTTGGCAAACGCTGCTTGATCCGTCAAATAGGAACCGCCTCCAACCGCGCGACTGTTTCTGAGTTGTGCTGGGTTGTGAACTGATTCTACGCGGTCCCAAGGCGAACAATTCAGTTCGAGCGATATCTTCGTGACTGACGTAACCAGGAACGACAGTCGAAAGAATGGTCGATGAATGCGGTCGCGAGCCCTCCGCGCAAATCATTCCTATTGGGAAGCGTGTGGCGTGGCGAAGGATTCATCTGCGAATCGCGTTTCTGCGTGCCTGCTGGATGCCGGCCCTGATCCCACTCGCGACCGCCTGTTTATAGCCGGCTTTGTCCATGGCCGCCATGGTGGCCGCCGCGATTCCCCCGGGCGTCGCCGCCTCCGCCAGAAGATCTTCCAACCTTTCTCCGCTCTCGCGCCAGTATTCGATGCCATCGCTCAACGCGTGCGCCGCCGCGATCAGAGCCGTTTTGCCATCCAGGCCAGCACTCTGCGCTGCCTGGGCCAGCATCTTTAGCGCGTGATATCCGTGCGTCGGCGAATGGCTCGCCGTAATCGCGTCCATCTGTGCTTCCTGTAATTCCAAGACAGGCCCCACTCGCTCAAACATCCGCCGCACCAGCACACGATCTTTTTTTGCTGCGCCGCGATCGAAACAAACCGGTGTGAGCCCGCACCCGATTCTGCACACCGGACTCGGCATCGCGCGCACCCACCGCACCGGCCTGTCGAGCCAGCGCCGCAAATTCCGCAACGGAATCCCTGCCGCCAGGCTGATGCACAGCTTCGGTGGCCGGGCCCCGCACGCTGCCACCTCGCGCAGCATCCCCTTCACCGACGAAGGCCGCACGGCCACAATCAGCATCTCCGCCCGCTCCACGGCCGACTTCAAGTCGCGCGCCATCTCCGTCCGCGACTCCCGCCGCAGCTCCCGCAGCTTCTCCGGATGCCGGTCGTACACCACAATCGCGCGCTCATCTCCCGCCAGCCGCAGCCCCGCCGCCAGCGCGCTAGTGATCCTCCCGCCACCGAGAAAAACCGTCGCCAATCTGAGTTCTCTTCTTGTCAGTGTCATCCGAGCGTTTGTCATCCTCAGCGAACGCTGGCCGGAGAGCGTAGCGAGCCGACCCGCGTAGTCGAAGGACCTTGCGCCTCCGGTCGGTGTCGATGCCCTAGTCCGCGCTCCCTCCGCCGTCTACCACCAACGCCGCTCCCGTCATGAACGACGAATCGTCGGACGCCAGGAACAGCACCGCCTTGGCAATCTCCTCCACCGTCCCCACTCGTCCCAGCGGACGGTTCGCGCATCCCGCAATGTATTCTTCCCAGTTCAGACCGCGCATTTTCGCGTCCGCGGGAAGCATTGGCGTCTCCACGTCTCCTGGACAAACGCAGTTCACGCGGATTCCTTGCGCGCCATGATCGATCGCCATCGCCTTGGTCATCAGCACCACTCCGCCCTTCGAGGCGCAGTACGCTACCGCATGATCTCCGCCCACAATGCCCCATCCCGAGGCGTTATTGATGATCACTCCACGCTTCCGCGCTATCATTCCCGGCAGCGCAGATTTCGACATCAGAAATGTGCCCTTCAAATTCACGTCAATCTGCTCATCCCACTCGCGCTCCGAACATTCCACCGCCGTCTGCGGATAGAACACTCCAGCATTATTGAAGAGGACATCGATCGCCGCGAACGCGCGCAGGGTTTCATCGACAGCGCGCTGACACGCGGACGCCACACTCACATCTGCCTGAATAAAGATTGCCTCACCACCGAACTCCTTCATTCGCGCTACCGTGCCGGCGCCGCGTTGCTGATTTCTTCCCGTGATCGCCACGCGCGCGCCCTCGCGCGCGAACAGCAAAGCCGTAGCCTCGCCGATGCCCGAAGTCCCGCCCGTAATCAAAGCGACTTTATCCTTGAGGCGCATTTTGATTCATTCTTTCCTTCGCTCTGGATTCGATCCCCCAGCAGCTAAAGCCGGGAGATCTCCGCCCTATACGGCACGACTGAAGTCGTGCCCTTCCCTGCATTTCCTCCACTCTTCCCTGCAACGTCCGCGCGTCCGCGTCTCGTCAGTTCCACAACAGCATTTCCCACATCCAGGCATCAGCGGCTGGCTAATCCCCCCGCCGTCTCTCCTCCGTCCATGGTGAACACCTGGCCCGTGGCGAACGCTGCATCGTCCGACGCCAGATACGCGAACAGCCCGGCAATCTCCTCCGGTGACGCATGTCTTCCCAGCGGAATCTTCGCGTTCACCTCCGCCAGCATCGCGTCGGAATACTCGGCGCGCTGCATCGGAGTCAGCACGTATCCCGGAGCCACGGCGCACACGCGAATCTTCGGCGCCAGTTCCAGCGCCATCGACTTGGTCAGTTCGATCACTCCCGCCTTGGTCGCATTGTAGTCCGCGTAATAGGGATACCCCATCACTCCATTGGTCGACGCGGTTTGCAGTATGACGCCGCTGCCGCGCTCCCACATATGCCGCGCCGCCGTCTGCGCCACGTAGAACACGCCGGTCAGATTCACCGCCAGCACGCGCTCCCACTCCTCCGGCGTGATGTCGAGGAACTTGTGCCGGATACTGATGCCGGCATTGTTGATGAGAACATCGATCCCATCCATCAGCCGAATCGCCTCGGCAAACGCCGCCTCCACCTGCATCAGATCGGTGACATCCGCGATGATCGCCTCGCCGAGCGCGGGCAGTTCCCGCTTGACGTGATCACAAGCCGCCGCATCGCGATCGAGCACGCATACGCGGGATCCTTCCTCGAGAAAGCGTGCCGCCGTGGCCGCGCCGATCCCGCTGGCCCCGCCGGTGATCAGGACTTGCTTATCTTTCAATCCACGCATCTCTCACCTCGCATCAAGCTAGCTCGCTATGCTCGCTCGACGGACCCTTCGGCTCCGCTCTGTCGAAAATCCCCACTTCTCGCAAAAACGGCGAGAAATGGGGCACCCCATTTTCAGTTGCTTCGGTGGGCCGCAAGCTGCGTCCGTCGCCACATGGTTCGTCTTAGCAGCCTGCTGCGCGTACTGCAATGGTCTGCGGTACGCGCCGCAACTGCGTCATCAACTCCTCATCGCAAGCCCGGTTGATGTCATAGATCGCGTATCCCAGACTCCCGCGCGTATCCAATACCTGGCGCTCGATGTTGATGCCGCGATCTCCCAGAATGTCGTTGATCGCCCGCAGAATTCCCGGCACGTTGTGATGGATATGCATCAGCCGGTACGATCCTTCTTCATACTCCAGATGACAATGCGGCAGGTTCACACTCAGCGTCGAATCCCCAGTGCGCAAATAGTCCATCAACTTCGCCGAAACAAACTGGCCAATATTCTGCTGTGCTTCTTCGGTGCTGCCGCCCACGTGCGGCGTCAGGATTACGTTCGGCAAGCCGCGCAGCACGCTCACAAATGTCGCCCCCGACTCGGGCTCTTGCGGGAACACATCAATGGCAGCGCCCGCCACTTTGCCAGACTTCAGGCAAGCGGCCAGAGCGTCATGATCCACCACAAAACCGCGGCTCAGATTCAGAAAGCACGCGCCGTCTTTCATGGCCGCGAACTCTTCCCCGCCAAACAGGTTCCGGTTCTGCGGCTTGCCATCCACGTGCAGCGTGACCACGTCGGAAACCTCCAGCAGCTCGCGGAAGCCCACCGGGCGTGCATTGCCGCGTGCCAGCACGTGCGACACGTCGTAGAACACCACGCGCATGCCCATGGCCTCGGCCAGATCCGACAGCTGCGAGCCGATCTTGCCGTATCCCACAATGCCGAGCGTCAGCCCGCGGACCTCATGCGCGCCCGCCGCCGACTTATTCCACACGCCAGAGTGCATTTGGGTGGACGCGGCAAAAGTCCGGCGCAGCAGCATGATGATCTCGCCCATCACCAGCTCAGCCACTGAGCGTGAGTTGGAATGCGGATCGTTGAACACCGCGATGCCGCGCTCGCTCGCCGCTGCGCGATCGATCTTGTCCACGCCAATGCAGAACGCGCCCACCGCGATCAGCTTTTGCGCCGATTCGATCACTGCCGCCGAAACTCTCGTCTTCGAGCGCACGCCCAGAATCGAGACTCCGCGGATCTTCTCGACCAGCTCGCCCTCCTCGAGCGCAGCCTTATGCGTTTCAACGTCAAATCCCGCAGCGCGGAATCCCTCCGCCGCGACCGCGCTGATGTTCTCCAGCAACAGTACTTTCAAGCCCCCTCCCGGATCTGTAGGAAAAATGATGTGTGGGTCAATGAATGATTATCTCAAACGGCATGTGCAGGGACGGATGCATTATCATCCTGAGCGAAGTTTTCGTCCGCGAAAGCGGAAGAAAATGCAGTCGAAGAATCCCTTTCAATGTTCCACGTGATCGACCCGGGCGGCGATCGCCCGGGGGTAGGGATCCTTCGACTCCGGAAGTGGTTCGCGTTCGCGAACCACTTCCTCCGCTCAGGATGACAAGTGTGGAACGGACGTGACAAGTGTGGAGCAGACAGGAGTGTCCGCTCCACACTTAGACCGCAGCCCGATACACATGGGCTGCCGGACAGCCGAGGGCGGCTGTCCCCACATGATTCGAGAAGTACGAAGGAGGAGTGCTAGATTTTCAATGACTCAACGACTCAATGACTCGATCGCTCAATGACTCAATCGCGCAATTACACAATCTGCTAGATTGGCCGGCCTTTGAAGAAGTAGATCAGCTCGATGATCAGGATGACGACCACCATCAGTTCCAGCACGAAGGCTCGGGACTGGTTGAATTGCTCGACCATGAAGCGGTAGAGATCTTCGGCGGTCTGCAGCTTTTCTTTGACTAGATCTTTGTAGTCGGGGACGCCGACCTTGGCGGCACACAGCTTGTAGAGCCGGGCGGAAAACATGTCGCTCAGAAACTTGATGGCATTATCGGCGCGCTCGGTGAGTTCGTTGACGTCGAGCAGGACGGTGTGCAGCTTGGAGGCGGCACGGGCCGTCCGCCAGCGCGACCACAAGCCCGTGCCTCCGGTTTCGAGGAAGTCGTAGACGTTCTCCAATTCGTTGGTGAGAAACTCGTCGTAGTGGCGGAACTCGAGCAGCTGCGAGTTGGCGTACTGCAGCAGCTGGATGGCGGTTTCGGCGCCGGCTTGCGTGTCGTAAATGAACGCGGCATTCCATCCGATGACCGCAAGGTCGTTGGGATAGTAGGAAATGCGGGACTGAAGAATCTCTTGGCGCTCGCCATCGGAAAGCGTGGCCATCTCTCCGCGGACGACCTGGGCAATGGCGTTGCGCTGCGAGCTGAGGAGGTCGTCGGCGGAGGGCGATCCGTCAATCTCGCGCACATTGAAGATGAAGTAGTCCTCTTGCAGCCACTCACCCTTATACGGCTTGATCAGCGCGGGAGCGGCGCGTTCCAGTTTCTGCCGGGCGACGCGCGACGCCAGCTTTTCAAAGTTGGTGTCAGAGGTCCAGCGGCAGGAGAGCTCGATCAGCGTGTTCCAAGTACCGGAGAACGGCAGCTCAAACTCAAGGCTGATGACGCCGTAGTCGTAGTACTTGATCTCCCCGGCAAGGCGCTCGCCGGAGTCGAGGACCAAGGGCTCAAGGGTCTCCTCGACCGGGGGACGCTGGTAGCGGACATAGGCCGGGGCCTTCTTGAAGCTGGCTTCGGCGGTGCGCGCGGGGCAAAGCTGGCGAAGCTCGTCGAGGCGGATCTCTTCGCAGACGTCAAACTGGATCAGCACCAGGACCGATCCGCGCAGGGGGCCGGCGGCCTGCAACTGCGTGGACTGCTGGACGTGCGTGGTCAGGGCCTGCGCGACGTCGCTGCCGGCGATGGTTGATATGTCCTGGTCCATAGTGCTTGCCTTGTGAGGTCGCGTTCGAGGAAGCGCGGGAAGAAGCGGCCTCCTATTATCTCAGGAGCAAGGTGGGACGGGATAGAGTCCGCAAGCTATTGATTCCATGGATAATACTCTGGGTTGATTTCTCTGCGCACTCTGCGGGCCTTCTCTGCGAACTCCGCGTTCCAAGCTTTTACCGCTGAGATCGCAGAGAAATCTCGCGGAGAACGCGGAGAGGTACATTGGTTACCTTTTGCGGCTCGCCGCCCAAAGGAGTAGGCTGCCGGCGGCCAGGGCTCCCAAGCCAAGGCCGGCTCGCTTCATTGATTCGCGGATCTCGACTTCGCGCTCGCGGACCAGGTCGGACTCAGGGTAGGGATTGTCGTGGTCCTGGGCCGAGGGCCGGAGAGCCATCTGCAAGACTTCGGCGAGGTGCAACGCATGGCGTCCCGTGCCCTGGGCGATCTGCTCGCGGCAACTGAATCCGTCGGCGATGATCAGCCAGTCGGCGGGGGCGTTGCGGACCGCGGGGAGAAGTTCGAGTTCTCCGATGGCGGCGGAGATTTCGTAGTTTTCGTCGTGGAAGCCGAAGGATCCGGCCATGCCGCAGCATCCGGGAGCGGGCGATTGGAAATTTACCCCGAGGCGGCGCAGAAGCGATTCCTCGGCGGTTATCTTCATGATCGACTTGTGGTGGCAGTGGCCGTGGAGCAGCGCTTTGCGATTCAACTGGGGCAAGGCCGCGATAGGGCCGATTCTTTGTTCGAGAAATTCGCTGAGCAGGAAGGTTTGTCTGCTCAAGGCCTGGGCGCGGGCGTCGTGGGGGAAGAGGTTGACCAGTTCATCGCGGAAAACGGCGACGCAGCTGGGTTCCAGCCCAACCACAGGGATGCCGGCTTCGATCTCAGGCTCGAGTTGGTCGAGGATTTCGAGCAGCAGAGATTCGGCGCGGTCGAGCATGCCGAAGTCATAGAGCGGGCGTCCGCAGCAGAGGTTGGCTTGCGGGACCAGGACGCGATAGCCGGCGGTTTCCAGGACTTCGACGGCGGCCTTGGCCGTGGACGGAAGGAAATAGTTGTTGAAGGTGTCGGCCCAGAGGAGGACCTCAGGGGCGGAGTTCCCAGGTCTCGCAACTTCGGCGAGACCCTTCGGCAAGCTCAGGGCAGGCTCTGGGGCACCCCCAGTTTTCTCGATTTCTTCCCTAGGGTGCCCCACTTCTCGCTGGTTTTGCGAGAAGTGGGAATTCCGTGTCCTGCGGAACCAGGACTTGAAAGTTTCGGGGGCGAAGGCCGGGATGCTGCGCTGGCGCGGAATTCCAGCTACGGCTTTAGCGATGTCTCGTAGAAATGGTAGCTGCGTCGTGAGATTCACCAGGCCGGGGACGTTCGAGGCCAGGCTTGCCCAGAAATCGATGTTGCCGAAGGCGTAGGCATTCAGCGGGCGCAGGCGGCCCTCGTAGTAGTGCGAGAGAAATTCGGCCTTGTAGGTAGCGACGTCGACGCCGACCGGGCAGTCGCTCTTGCATCCCTTGCAGGCCAGGCAGAGGTCGAGAGAGTGCTTGACCTCTTCGCTGCGCCAGCGGTCGCGGATGACTTCGCCCTGAGTCATCTCCCAGAGCAGGTGAGCGCGACCGCGGGTGGAGTGCTCTTCGTCGTGGGTGGCACGCCAGCTCGGGCACATCACGCCGCCTTCTTCGCGGCGGCACTTGCCTACGCCCACGCAGCGCAACGCAGCGTGCGAGAGGCTGCTGTGATCGAGCGGGAACTGGAAGTGCGTCTCGGGCTCCCAAGGCGCGTAGTTAGGGCCGAGGCGAAGATTCGCGTCGAGCTTGTTGGGCGTCTTCCCAGGCAAACCAATCAGCTTGCCGGGATTCATCTTCCAGTCGGGATCCCACGTGGTCTTGAACTTGCGGAAGGCTTCCATCAGCTCGGGGCCAAACATTCGCGGCAGCAGTTCGGCGCGGGCCTGCCCGTCGCCGTGTTCACCGGAGAGGGATCCACCGTAGCTGACGACGAGGTCGGCGGCTTCTTCGACGAACTTGCGGAATTTGGCGATTCCCTCTTTCGATTGCAGATCGAAGTTGAGGCGCGTGTGCACGCACGCGTGGCCGAAGTGCCCGTAGAGCGAGCCTTTGTAGTTGAAGTCGGCCATCATCTTGCGCAGGTCGCGCAGATATCCGCCAAGCTTGTCAGGAGCGACGGCGGCATCTTCCCAGCCTTCCCAGTTCAGCGGCTCGCCGGGGACATGGGAAGTGGCGCCGAGGCTGGCTTCGCGGACTTCCCAGATGCGCTTGGCCTGCGCGCCGGAATAGAGCTTCACGTTCGGCGGACTTGGACTGCGGCGGAGCGCGTCGATCAGGCGCTGTGCTTGCAACTCCGCGCCGGGAAGCGACTCGGCGCCGAACTCGACCATCAGCCATCCGCCGCCTTCGGGGAGCAGGGCGAGTCCTTCTTGATTGATGCCCTTGGTGCGCTCGTAATAGACGAGCAGGTCGTCGAAACCCTCGAGCCCGATGGGCTTGTGCTCGAGGATCTCGGGGATGTGGTCGGCACACTGATAAATGTCGGGATAGGCGAGGACGAGCAGGACGCGCTGCGGCGGGCTTTCCACGAGGCGGCACGTGGCTTCGAGGATCGTCGCGCAGGTGCCTTCGGAGCCGACCAGGGCGCGGGCGACGTGGAATCCGTTTTCGGGGAGCAGATAGTTGAGGTTGTAGCCGGAGACGCGGCGGGGGATGTTGGGGAATTTTTGGCGGATGAGGTCGCCGTATTGGTCGGCGATTTGCTTGAGTGCATCGTGGATTTGAGCGGCGCGACCAAGTGCGCTGCGGCCCGATACTTCCGGACCGCCGGACAGCCGATGGTGGCTGTCCCCACATGATTCATCTTGGCCCAGCTTCATTCGCGTGCCGTCGTAGGTGACTACGTCCAGGGCTTCGATGTTATCGTCCGTTTTGCCGGCCATCACGGAGTGGACGCCGCAGGAGTTGTTGCCGATCATGCCGCCGATGGTGCAGCGGTCGTGGCTGGCGGGATCGGGCGCGAACGTCAGATGATGTTTTTCGGTGGCGTTGCGGAGATGGTCGAGCACGACTCCGGGCTGCACGCGGGCGACGCGGCGCTCGGGATCGATCTCGAGAATCTTTCCCATGTACTTGGTGAAGTCGAGCACGACGGCAACATTGCAGCATTGTCCGGCGAGCGAGGTTCCACCGCCGCGGCAAAGCAGAGGGGCGCCGAAGTCGCGGCAAACCGAGATCGCGGCGAGAACATCGTCTGCATCGCGAGGCAGAACAACGCCGATGGGGACCTGGCGATAGTTGGAGCCGTCGGTCGCGTACAGCGCGCGGCTGCCGTTATCGAAGCGGACGTCCCCGATAAGCCCGCCGCGAACCTGCGCGCGCAGCGCTTCGGCCAATCCCACAGAATCGGCAAGGGAGGACTTCGGGGGCACTACGGAATCGGCAACCTTCTCTGACATGAGGCCCTATGGATTGGAGGACGTATCCTTCGTGATCACGCTGGTGATCTGGAATTTGGAACCCTCGCCGCTGGATTCGACGGTAACGGTGACAATGTTGTGGGGATCGTTGGAAACGATGGTGCAATGGTGCTCGGAGGATGTGGCGACTCTCGACCCTGGAAATTTTGCGCGGTAGAAGCCGCACACTTTGTCCACGGAGTCGCTGCTTTGAAATGCGGCGGTGACGGTGCGCATGCCGCCGAAGGTCGCGGTCGATGCGCCGTCTTTCTGCACCTTGGCCCCGGGATAGACATCGACGCCCAAATCCTGAACTGCCTTATCCGGATCCTTGGAAGTCTCCACGCTGCCGAAGGGAGTTTCGACTTTGACGTGATCGCCTTCCTGCGCGACATGAGAATTCCGGGCGAAATGCAGAGCAACGAAGGTGAGCGAAGCGATGCCTAAACCGCCAAGCAGGACGATGACTCCGACGATGATCAGGACGGTTTTGACCGCGCTATTTCCGCCGCGGGCGGGAGCAGATGTGGGCGCGACCGGGAGCGACGGAGAGGCTCCGGGAGCGGCGATCGTGGCTCCGCAGCGGCTGCAGAACCTGGCATCAGGGCTTAGCGATGCGCCACAGGAATTGCAGAATGCCATAACAGACCTCGGTTGGCGAATGGGTTCCGCTTGACGGGCGAGTATACCGCAGATGGGGGGTGAGGAAAGCGCCCGCCGCTGGGACGTGGCTCGAGTGCACGGCCGGGACGGCCCCGCGACAGCCGGCAAGATGCCGGCGCTACAAACCTAGCCGGGCTGCGCCCGGCGGACTGCCGAGGGCGGCTGTCCCCACATCAACGAACCGTTTAGCTCCAGCCGCGGGTGCCGTAGTCGGCCATGGAGAGCGCTATCAGGATGAACAGAAAGAACAGGGTCGAGATGACGACCAGCTTTAGCAACTTCTCGCCCGCGCCCTTCAGGTGCATAAAGAAGAGCGCGACCAGCAGCGCCTTGATGGTGGCGATGGTGAGGGCGACGGCGGCGTTGAAGTGGCCGAGTTCGATGAAGGCCGCCTTATAGGTCAGGAAGGTACCTGCCAGCAACGCGATCCAGACGCTGAAGTACATCTTCAAGGGCGACGATTTGGAGTGGTCAGACATGAGAAAGCCTCACGGATGCCGGTCGATCAGGTACAGCAACGGGAACAAATAGATCCAGATAATGTCGACGAAGTGCCAGTACAGGCCGCCGATTTCCAGTGGCGTGTGATATTCGGGAGTGAAGCGTCCCTTCCATGCCATCACCAGAAGCCAGGTAAAGATGCCGAGTCCGACGATCATGTGCAGCGCGTGCAGCCCGGTCATGATGAAGTAAAGGGCAAAAAAAATCTCGGCATGGCGCGGGTTGGCGTATTGATCGGGATGTCCGGGAATCGGCACGTGCTCGAAGCTGAACGACGCGCCTGGAACATGGTGCTCCACAAACTTGTCGTTGTACTCGTAGCCCTTGATGCCGAGAAAGGCGAGGCCGAAAAGCATGGTCACCACCAGCATGGAGATCAGCAGCGCGCGCCGGGCAGTCTGGGCGGCCCAGATGGCGAGCACGACGGTCAAACTACTGCAGATCAGGACCGCGGTGTTGGTGGCGCCGAGTGTGGCATCGATCGATTTGCTGGCCGCACCGAAATCTCCGAAGTACTTAAGGCGGTAGATCAGATAGGAGCAAAACAGTCCGCCGAAGAACATGACTTCGGTGCCGAGGAAGATCCACATGCCGAGGTTGGAGGCGTCGCGCTGCTGCTCCTCGGTGGCGAAGTGGTGGAGCAACGCCGGATTGTGAGTTTCACCGTGGACGGCGACAGAGCTATCGTGCAACGGGAACCTCCTCTTTTTTAATGTTGGCGTCCAATTCGTCGTAGTTGTAGGCTTCCCAGGTCACGACCGGCTCTTCGTCGAAGTTGAAGGTCGGCGGCGGAGACGAAGTCTTCCATTCGAGTCCGGCGGCGTTCCACGGGTTGTCAGGCGCAGGCTTGCCGTAGCGCATCGACCACAAGAAATAAATCATGGGCAAAAGGTAACCCACGGCCAGCACGGTGGCTCCGGCGGTGGAGAGCACGTTCAGCACCTGAAACTCCGGCGGATATTGATAATAGCGGCGCGGCATCCCGAGATAGCCGAGGATGAATTGCGGGAAGAAGGTCAAGTTAAATCCGATGAAGACGATGAGAGCGGCGAGTCGCGCCCAGCCTTCGGGATAAAGCTTGCCGGAAATTTTCGGCCACCAGAAATGCATGCCTCCGAGATATCCCATGAGCGCGCCGCCAACCATGATGTAGTGGAAGTGGGCGATGACAAAATAAGTGTCGTGGACGTGAACATCAACGCCCAACGCAGACAGGAATAATCCGGTGAGGCCGCCCATGGTGAAAAGCCCCAGGAATCCGAAGGCATAAAGCATGGGCGCGTCGTAATGAATGGAACCTTTGTAGAGCGTCGCGGTCCAGTTGAAAACTTTTACGGCGGACGGCACCGCAACCGCATAGCTGAGCAGAGAAAAGACTAACGCGGCGTATACGGAGATTCCGGCGACAAACATGTGATGCGCCCAGACCAGGAATCCGAAGACGGCAATCGCGATGGAGGAAAGCGCCACGAAGGTGTAGCCGAAGATGCGCTTGCGCGAGAAGCAGGCGATGATCTCGGTCACGACGCCCATCGAGGGCAGAATCATGATGTACACGGCGGGATGCGAGTAGAACCAGAACAGGTGCTGGAACAGCAGCGGGTCTCCGCCGAGTTTGGGATCGAAGATGCCGAGGTGCAGGGCGCGTTCAGCGACCACCAGCACCAGAGTAATGGCGATGACCGGCGTGCCGAGGATCTGAATGATGCTGGTGGCGTAGTGCGCCCAGATGAAGAGCGGCAGCCGCGACCACGTCATTCCGGGAGCACGCATGCGATGGATAGTGACAACGAAGTTCAGGCCGGTGAGGATGGAGGAGAATCCCGAGACAAAGATCGCCAGTCCGGCTTCGATGACCTTGGTATTGCTGAAGGCGGTGCTGAAGGGCGTGTAGAAGGTCCAGCCGGTGTCGACGCCGCCGGTGAGCATGCAGTGCAGCATCATGATGCCGGCGATGATGTAGAGATACCAGCTCAGCAGGTTGATCCGCGGGAAGGCAAGGTCCTTGGCGCCGACCATCATGGGAACGAGGAAGTTGCCGAGCACGGCAGGAATCGAAGGGATGAGGAAGAAGAAAATCATCACCTGGCCGTGCATCGTGAAGAGCTTATTGTAAGTGTCGGCCTGGACCAGGTCGCCGGCGGGCGTGAGCAATTCGAGACGGATGAGCAGCGCGAAGAATCCGCCAATGAAAAAGAAGAACGTGATCGAGATCAGGTAGAGCAGCGCGATGCGCTTGTGGTCGGTGGTGAACAACCAGGAACCGACGCCGTAATGCTTGTTCAGATAATTTTCCCGCTCGACGGGTTGGACGGTCGTTGTAGCCATACTCATTGCACCTGATTTCCCTTGGCTTGCGGCCCGCTCTGCGGAGCCGCCATGGCGCTGGTTTTGGTCGCAGCCTCTGCGGCGGGCGACAACGATTTCACGTAGGCGACCAGCGCGTTTAATTGTTCTTCACTCACTAATCCCTGGAACGTAGGCATGACGGGCTTGAATCCGTTGACCACCTTGGCGCCGGGATCGAGAATCGATTCCCGAAGATAATTTTCGTCGGCGGTGACGGTGCGGCCATCCTGCAGCAGCACCGGCCTGCCGAAGACGCCTTGCAGGCTGGGACCGCGGCCCTGGGCATCGGCGCGATGACAAGTGGCGCAGCCCAGTTCCGCAAAGATTTTTTCTCCGCTCGCAGAAAGCGGGCCGGTGGAACCGCCGCTCATCCACGCCTCATATTGTGCGGGTTCCATCACGATGATGGAGCCGATCATACTGGAGTGCTGCGTGCCGCAATATTGGGTGCAGAACAGATGATAGGTGCCCGGTTTCGTGGCCCGGAACCACGCGACCGTGTAGCGGCCCGGCACCACGTCTTGCTTCATACGAAAATCAGGAACAAAGAAGCTGTGGATCACGTCTTGCGAAGTCATGATGAGCTTGATGTCGCGGCCCACCGGAACGTGCAGTTCATTGATCTCGCGCTGGCCTTCGGCGTGTTCCAGCTTCCACATCCACTGCTTGGCGACGACATAAACCTCGGTGGAGTCGCGAGGCGGCGTGCGTCCCTTGAAGTAGACGACGGCTCCCCAGGCGAAGATGACCATGAAGACGCCGAGCGGAATGATCGACCAGGTTAATTCCAGAGGAATGGAACCTTCGATCTGTTCCGCCGGGACGCCGCGGCGATAGCGATAGCGGGCCGCGAAATAAACGACCGCGGAGAACACCAGCAGCGTCATCATCCCCGACACGATGAGCAAGAAGATGAACAAGGCATCGACGTTGCCCGCCATGCTGGAGGCCCGTTGCGGCCACAATGGAAAATTATCGAACATATTTCGTTGAACTCAATCCTGCGTGACCCGAGGGAGTGCGATCCCAACCGCTGTGCGGCGCGATACGTTCCAGCCGGAAGAGAACCAGAAGCAGTCCGGCAATGAACACGATGGTGACTGCGCCCCCAAGCTTCAACATGTTAGAGACGACCGCGCCGTACTTACCGGTGGCGGGATCGTAGTGATAGCAATACAAGAGAACCTGGTCGACGGCGTTGCCGATTTTATTTTGCGAGGCTTCAACCAGTCCCATGCGCAAATCTTTGGGCGGAAAATCGACTCCGTAAAAATATTTCGAGATGCGGCCCTGGGGCGTGAGCACCATGATCGCGGTGGCGTGAGCGTACTGATCGCGCGCAGCGTCGTACTGATATTGGAAGCCGACGGCCTTGGTGAGAGCGTTGATGGAATCGGCCGGTCCGGTCAGGAAATGCCAGCCGGCGGCGGCGCCCGGACGTCCATAGCGCTTGAGGTATTCGGCTTTTTTCGCTGCGGCGATTTGCGGCGTCTCCCGCGGATTGAAGCTCACGGTGATCACGTCAAACTGATTGCCCACATCGAACTTCACCATCTTCATGGCGGCGCTCAATCCGGCCAGCGCTTCGCCGCACAGCATGGTGCAGTTGTAGTAGACCAGATTCAGGATGAGCGGCTTCTTGCCGAAGTAATCGCCAAGTTTGACGGTGCGGCCGGTATCGTCCACGAAAGTCAGATCGGGCGGCACCTGGCCATTCATGTGTTGCTCGATGCCAACATTTTCCAGGTAGGGCGGGCGGACGTTGGCGGGCGGAGATTCGATGCCTTTGGACATGGCTTGTCCCCAGGCGGCCGAGGCTAGCAGCACTATGGTCGCCAGCCACATTGCGGCTCTGCCGCTTGAGGGGAAAGCCTTACCGCAGAGGGCGCTGAGGTCTCGCAGAGTACGCTGAGAAACACTAGTCGAGCTTCGCTCGACCGGACAGCCCCTTCGGCTTCGCTCAGGGCAGGCTATGGCGGCTGTCCCCACATGAATCTTTACCGACATCGAATTGTGAAACTGGCTTATCACTGCTTACTTCCCTTCTTCTCGGGCTGCGCTTTCGACACAGCGGTTTCTCCGGCAGCCGCGGAGCGGACGGGCAGGCCGCGTTGCGCCAGCAGATCCATGGCGCGATCGATGGGAATGCGGACTACGCCCGCTTTCTGGTCAACCCAGCCGTAGGTGCTCAGGGTGTCTTCCTCGCGCAGACGCTCGCCGTTCAGTTCGGTGCGCTCGTTGACTTCGAGCTGCGGCGCGGGGAAACCTGCTTTCAAATATTTTTCATAGTCGTTGCCATATTGCGGCGGGATGCGACGCGTATCGGCCGTAGGGCTCGTGACGAGCGGGCTTACCGGCTGTTGTTCCGCTTCGAAGCGTTTGTTGAGATAGGCAAAAACGCCGTTGGCGATGAAATAGACGAAGACGCCGGCAACGGCGAGGCCAATCAGAAAATAGGCGACCCCGGCGATGGTGATGTCGCGGCGCTCGTAGTCGCCGTGGCCGTTCGAATTCACGGGATGGATGTCGTTGCTCATACGTTGCGAGAAGCTCCCGCCCCATAACTCGGAGCCGTTTCGATGACCTCTCCGGCAGACGGGTCGTAAGCCGGCAACAGGGGCAGCGCCGCCAGATTGCGGAAGAAATATGCGAGCCATATGCCGCCGATGGCGATGGGCACGACGATATCCGCAATGGTGATGTTCAAAGCTTGCGAGAAATTCGGCTCGATGATCCAGAGCAGATCCAGCCAGCGCATCAACATCAGCCACACCGCGATCCACACCAGCTTGCGGATGTTGCGCTTAAACGGCCGCGAAAGCAGCATGGCGAAGGGGACAGCGAAATGAAATAGAACCAGGAAGAGGCCGATCCATCCCCATCCGTAGCTCAAGCGCTTCAAATAGAACGTGATCTCGTTGGGCAAGTTTCCCGCCCAGATGATCAGCCACTGCGAGAAGCTGAAATAAGCCCAGACCATGATGAAGGTGAGCATCCACTTGCCGTGGTCGTGGACGAAATCCGGCTTCAGCATCTCGGACATGGGCTTGTAGTTGAAGAGAATGCGCTCGACAACCACGGCGAAACACATGGCCGAGAGCACTTCGCCGATGAGGATGATCAGGCCAAAGATTGTCGAGATCCAACTAGGATCGAGCGACATGACCCAATCGATTGCGGCGAACGAAATCGTGAACCCGTAGAGGATGAGCCCGGGTCCGGCGACGGCTTTGAATTTTTGCGTGTTGTCGGGCCCGCCGGGTCGGTCGGTCTGCTTCGACCAGCGCGAGAGCAGGAATGAGAGAACATTCCAGATTGCGAAATAGACAATGGCGCGAATGATGAAGCCCGAGGAATTCAGGTAGCTGTCGAGGATGAATTTGTTCTTCGCTAGATGCTCGTGGATGTGCGCATCCTGAACCGCATCGGGTGACACTGTCCAGATGGCCCACGGATAGATGCGACGCTGGAGAACCGCGATGACAATCGGGATGAACAGGACAGCAAGCAGCGGGAGCGTGCGCATAGCTGCGCCGAGGATGCGGCGGATGACCATGCCCCAGCCGCCTCCGGTCAGGTGGCGGATCATGACGATCGCCATCGAGCCCAGGGCCACGCCCAGCCAGCACATGAAGCCGAGCAGGTAGGCGCGGTAGAACTCGTCGGGCTTGCCGACCGCGAGGATGACCGCGATGATGGCGAAGACGACGCCCACGAGCAGCGATCGCTGGCCAATCTTTTTTACGACCGGCGGAGCCATCAAATCGAGTTGGTTGGCGGGCGCCGCGCTCATTTCGGTTCTTCTTTCATCTCTTCAGATTTGGTTTCCGGCGCAAGCGTGGGCAAGGTGGCGCCGGATCCGGGCTCGCGGAACTTCGGCGGCTCAGAAGGAATTTTCTGTCCGGCGGGAACGTCGGCCATGGTTGCATTCTGGCTCAATTGCAGCGCGCGGACGTAGGCAATGATGTTCCAGCGATCGCGTACGGGAATTTGCGAAGCGTAGTCGGGCATGATGCCGAAGCCGTTGCTGATGACGTCGAAGAAATATCCGGCTGGAGCTTTTTCCAGCCGCTCGCTATGGAAGGATGGCGGCTTGCGGGAGAATCCGCGGGACGGAACGATTCCGTTGCCGTCGCCTACGCGCGAGTGGCAGGGAGCGCAAAAAATGTCGAAGCGCTCCTGGCCGCGCTCGAGAGCTTCTTTGGTCACGGGAAACGGCATCGCGTCGCCGGGATTGCTGCCGATCTTTCCGGTGTAGAAATAAGTGTCTTCATGCAACTGGCCGCGCGCGACCGTGCCCTCGACCAGCGGACGGGCGGAGCGCTGATCGGCAAAGAAATCGCTGCGGGAAAGAGGATTCTCGCGCGGCTGCACGTGCATGTCGATGCGGCAGGCGGAGGTCAGAGCGATCAAGAGCAAGAGCGCCGCAAAGGAAACCGCTGTCGAGCTTCTGCTGCGATAAACCAGCTCGACCGGACGGGCGGGGGCGCCCGTCCCCACATGGACCTTGCCACTGCCTGCAATCGCTTGGCGGAAGTGCGTCATCTTAGCTGGGCACCTCCGAAACCGATCTGGGGGCTAGGCCTTCCAGGAAGCGGCGCGTTTCTACCGCGTGATACTTCTTGTCGGAGGAGAACACGATCAGGAAGAAACGATCCTTCGACGCCGACGAAAAGCGCGGCACGTTGAACACGGGGTGATACGGCATGGGCAGGCCATTCAACGCCAACATGCCTAAGACCGCGGAAATCCCGGCAAACAGGATCGTCATTTCGAACGTGATCACAATGAAGGCGGGCCAGGAATTGAGAGGCTTACCTCCGATGTTGAGCGGATAGTCGACCGCCGCCATCCACCACTGCATGAGATATCCCGAGCAGCCGCCGATGATGCCGCCGATCAAGACGACCAGCGGAACTTCGTCATGAAGGAATCCGATTTCTTCCGCCAGGCCTTCGATGGGAAAGGGGCTGTAGGCGTCGATTTTTTTGTAGCCGGCTTCGTGGGTTTTCTTGGCAGCGTCCACCAGCGCTTGCGCCGAATCGAACTCGGCCATGATGCCGTAAATGGGATCGCGCTTCATGGCGTTATTCCTTCACCTCCGCTTCCGGCAGGAGGGTACGCATTTCAAAGATGGAGATGGCAGGCAGCACGCGCAGGAACAGGAACATCGCGGCGAGAAACATACCGAGCGTGCCGATGAAGGTCATCCAGTCCCAGCGCGTGGGGTAATACATGCCCCACGACGAAGTCAGGAAATCGCGGGTCAGGCTGACGGCGACGATGATGAAGCGCTCGAGCCACATGCCGATCAGAATCACGCCCGAGATGAAGAAGAGCGCGATCGGACTGGTGCGCAGCTTGCGGATCCAGAGCACCTGCGGAATAAAGATGTTGCAGGCCAGCAGCGCGTAGTACCAAGGCGCATAAGGCCCGTGCAGCCGGTTCCACAGGGTGAACGCGTCGTAGCGATCGCCGCTGTACCAGCCCATGAAGGCTTCGATTCCGTAGCCGTAGGCGACAATCAATCCGGTCGCGAGCATGACCTTGGCGGAATTCTGCAGGTGGCGTTCGGTGATGAAATCTTCCAGGCCGTAAATCTTGCGGATGGGGATGGCCAGCATCAGCACCATGGCGAAACCGGAGTAAATGGCGCCGGCCACGAAATAAGGCGGGAAGATGGTGGTGTGCCAGCCAGGGACGATGCCGATGGCGAAATCGAAGCTGACGACCGTGTGCACCGAGAGCACCAGTGGCGTGGCCAATCCGGCCAGCAGCAGATACATCGTCTCATAGCGATGCCAGTGGCGGGCCGATCCGCGCCAGCCGAACGAAAGCATGCCGTAAATAATCTTGAGCCAGCGTTTCTCGGTGCGATCGCGCAGCGTGGCCAGGTCGGGTATTAATCCCACGAACCAGAACAGGGCGGAGATCGTAGCGTACGTGGAAACCGCGAATACGTCCCACATGAGCGGGCTGCGGAATTGTGGCCACACCCGCATGGTGTTGGGATACGGGAAGAGCCAGTACGCGAGCCAGGGACGGCCGACGTGCACCGCCGGGAAAATTCCGGCGCAGGCGACGGCGAACAGCGTCATGGCTTCGGCGAAGCGGTTGATCGAGTTACGCCAGGATTGCCGCAACAAAAGAAGGATGGCGGAGATCAAAGTACCGGCGTGGCCGATACCGATCCACCAGACAAAGTTGATGATGGCGAAGCCCCATCCGATGGGGATGGTCACGCCCCATATGCCGACGCCCTTGAGGAACAAGTAGCCGAGGGCAAACAGCAGCATCATGGTCAGCATGAAGGCAATGCCAAATCCGATGAACCATCCGTTGGTGGCCGGACGGGTCAACACGATGGCGCTGATTTTTTCCGTGACCGTGGCGAAGGTATGGCCCGGTTCGATGACCGGCGCGCGTTCCAGTTCGGTGGCCGATTTGTATTGCTCAGGCATCTGTCTTGCCAAGTCCTTCAGGGGCTAAAGCCCCATCGTTAACTGCGTTCATTCGGCACGGCTCAAGCCGCGCCCTGATACGAACCCTGCTATCGCACCGCTGAAGCGCCTTTCCACAAAACCTTGGCCGCGCTTCGCGCTGGCCTCGACGGACGAATGCGTCCGTTGCTACATGATTCTCTATCCTTCCAGCTCCGGATTTGGGTTGCGTACTTCTGCCAAATACGTAGTGCGCGGGCGCGTGTTCAGTTCGCCCAGCAGGCTGTAGTTGCGAGCCTGCGCTTTCAGCTTTGAAACTTTGCTGTTCGGATCGTTGATGTTGCCGAAGGTAATCGCTTCCGCCGGACACGACTGCTGGCAGGCCGTCTGCAACTCATCGCCGACTCGGATGTCTTTGCCTTCGCGCACCGACGCGGTTTCAGCATCGATTTTGTGTTCGTTGATGCGCTGTGTGCAGTAGGTGCACTTTTCCATGACGCCGCGGCTGCGCACGCTCACGTCGGGATTGCGCATCATCTTGTATTGCGGCGTGTCCCAGTCCTGGAATAGCAGAAAATTGAAGCGGCGAACTTTGTACGGGCAGTTGTTCGAGCAGTAACGTGTCCCCACGCACCGGTTGTAGACCATGTCGTTGAGGCCTTCGGTGGAGTGATTGGTGGCTCCGACCGGGCACACGACTTCGCACGGCGCGTTCTCGCACTGCATGCAGGGCACAGGCTGGAAAAATGCCTTGGGATTATCGCGATCGCCCTCGTAATAAGCGTCGATACGAATCCAGTGCATGTGACGGCCCAGCCTGGTCTGCTCCTGTCCGACGACGGCGATATTATTTTCCGACTGGCAGGCCAGCATGCAGTTATTGCAGCCCACGCACTTGTTGAGATCGATCGCCATACCCCAGGCGTACATCTCTTCTTTATAGGGATAGGGCTTGTAGAGCGTGAGGCCCTCAGCAGGCTCTTCTTCCTTTGCGAAAGTCGGCTCTTTCTTGTACTCCTCGAGAGTTGTTTCGCGGACCAGCGGGCGATGGCCGCCGTCGGGCGTGTCCATGCTCTGCATGCCCTGGGTGGAGGCGAGCTCGTAGGTCGCTCCGGTCTTGCGAATCTGCACGCCGGAGGCGATCCACGGCGCGGCGCTCGTGCGCAGTTCGTAGGCGTTGAAGCCGTGCCCGGTGCCGACGCGTCCGGCGCGCTTGCGCCCGTAGCCCAGCGTGATGGTGACGGAGTTGTCGGGATGTCCGGCCTGAATCCAGACGGGGCCGGTAACTTTTTTGCCGTTCAGTTCGAGCTCGACGACATCTTTCGACGCGATCTGCAGGCGCTCGGCCATCTTCGGACCGATCTGGATGGCGTTGTCCCAGGTAAGCTTGTTCATCGGCTTGGGCAATTCCTGCAGCCAGCCGTTGTTGGAAAATTGTCCGTCGTAGATGGTGGAGTCGGGGCGGATGTTGAGGGCGATGGCGTTGGGATCAGCCGCTGCGCTCGAGGCGGCCGCGGGGGGCTTTGCGGTTACTGATTTCGGAGCGAACGCTGTGCCTTCGATCCACCCATCGTGCAGTGACTTGCGCCAGAACTGTTCGAAATCGGCGCCAGTGTGCTGCTTCTGCCAGTAGGCACGGACCAAATCGTAGCCTGATGCGTCGGTTTGACCGTTGAGCAAAGCCACAAATTCGAGCGCGCTCTTACCGTTGTAAAGAGGAGCAATCAACGGCTGGATAATGCTGACGGTCCCGTCGTAAGCGCGCGTATCTCCCCAGGCTTCGAGCTCGTGCGTCGCGTCGACATGCCACTGGCAGAGTTCGGCGGTTTCGTTCTGATAAAGGCCGTGGTGCACGCGCAGTGGAACCTTGCCGCTCTTCAGCGCCTCGGCGAAGTTCAGATCGGCGGGCGCATCGTACGCGGGATTGCCGCCGAGAGTGATCAGCAGATCGACCTTGCCGCCGTTCATGTCGGCGACGAGTTCTTTGAGCGAGTCGGTCTGATTGATTGGATTGGCATCGACTGGATCGGTGTAGAAAGCAGTCTTGCCTACGTTTCCGAGCTTCGCGTTGATGGCGTGCGCGAGCGCGTGAATCGCTGGCGGCTGATGATCGCCTGCAAGCACTACGCTATTCCCGTGAGCCCGATTGAGGTCCGAAGCGAGTCCGTTGATGAACTTTAGCCTCTCCCCGTTTGGCGGTTCAGCGGTCAACGTGTACAGCGAGGTTGACTGCAGCCCCATAATCTTTTGAAGGTCTGCTATCAGGCCTCCTATGTCAGACCCTCGCACTGGTAGCCGATGATCTGACTTCGCGCCCGTTGAGCTCGGCACGCTCTCAATCACGTATAGCCGATTCATGTTTCCGCTGTCGGGATCGCGGCGCTTGGCGAAATCGCGGATGTACTTCACGTTGCCGGGGTATCCGGCGTAGAGGAAGTCGGCGTCGAGCGAGACGATGACATCGGCCTTCGAAAAATCGTAGCGCGTCTCGACCGGCTGTCCGAAGGCCATCTTCGCGCCTTCGAGAACGTTGTCGCGATTCACCGGCTCGTAGGCATGCCACTTGGCCTGCGGATAATTTTTCAGGAACGTGCGCAGCTGATCGGCGAGCGTCGGCGAAGAAATCGTTGGCGTCAGGATGCGAATGCCGGCGCCCTGCAGCGCTTTCTGCGCGCTGAGCGGGCCGCGGATTGCGCCCATAAATCCCTGCCACGAATGCACGTCGCCCATCGAGACGACGGTTTGCGAGCGGTCGGGATCGTACATGCCGAGCAGCGCAGCCTGGGTAAAGATGTCGGTGCCGCCGAGCGACGCGGGATGCTGATCGTTGCCTTCAATTTTGGTCGGGCGTCCGAGATGGCTCTCCACCAGAACCGGGCTGGCATAGCCGCCGAGCGTGATCGCGCTGGCGTAATACATAGGCCGGCCGGGGATTACATTTTCCGGCTGGCGCACATAGGGGACGATGGGCTCGAGCGGGAGCTTCACGCATCCGGTCATGCCGGCGAGGCCGAGCGACGCGCCCATAACTTTGAGGAATCCGCGGCGCGAGACCGTGTCAAGCCATTCGGAAGCGCCCTTGGGAAATTCGCGGTGCAGGGCTTCCTGAAATTCTTTGCTGCCCGCGAGTTCTTCGAGCGAGCGCCAGTATTGCGGGCCGGTCTTTTCGCGCGCGTCGTGCTCGGTGGCAAAGTCGATTTTTTCGCGGACCGAGTTCAGGTCCAGCGTGGATTTCTTGCCGGGGCAGATGTCCTCGCGCGTGGCGCCGTTATTTTTTGGATCGTTCGTCATTTCCATTTCGGGTGCCCCATCGTTCCCGCGTCGTTTGCGGGTGGGTGGCGCTTTTGATTCTCGTCGTGCCCCGGCAGGGTGCCGTCCCTACGGGACTCGCTCATATATTTTGGAACCCCACCCGGCACTTACGTGCCGGGCTATCACATTCCGCCGCTTCGCGGCTGGTGCATCCGGCTTCCGGTTTTCCCTTTCCACCCAGCATGCGGCTTTGTTCCGCCCAGCTTCCGGCTTTCCCCTCTATCCGGCAGCTCGCTAGCACTTCTTTCGCCCCTACGGGGCTTGTTCGTCAACCACTCACCCGCCCCACGGCTCGCGCCGTGGGCTGCATTCTTTCGCCGCTTCGCGGCTACTTCATTCTTATTCTTTCGCCGCTTCGCGGCTGTTTCATTCTTGATTGCGCGGCTCGCGTTTCCCCACAGAGCCGCTTTCTACTTCATTCCCGTGAACCACAATTCAATTCACTACTACGCGGTCACATCTACCGGTGGCACGTGTTGCAGCTGGTGATATCCATGACGCTGCGCACGTTGTATTTCTTGACCAAGGCCGCTCCCAGCGCGGCTTGCTCGGTATACCTCTGGCCATCGACCGTCACCGGATTGGTGCTGCTGGGCGGCTGATAGCGCATGTTAAATACCTGGTCGCGCGGGCGCAGATTATTTTGCGGAGCGCGGTGGCAGCCCAGGCACCACTCCATCTGCAGCGATTCCTGCTGGTACATCAACGGCATCTGGTCGACCGGCCCGTGGCAGGTGTTGCATCCCACTCCCTTGGTGACATGGATGCTGTGATTGAAATAAACGAAGTCGGGAAGCTGGTTGACCCGCGTCCACTGCAGCGATTGGCCCGAGCGATAACTGGCGCGCACGGGCTCGAGAAGCTGAGCGTTGGTCCAGATCTGCGAATGGCAATTCATGCACGTCTTGGTTGGAGGGATACCGGCAAAGCTCGAAGTCTCGACCGAGGTGTGGCAATAGCGGCAATCGATGCCGAGTCCGGTGACATGATGCTGATGGCTGAAAGACACGGGCTGCGGCTTGCGCACGCCCGCATAGGTCACGTACGGAGAGCCCTGGATCGAATATCCGACCCAGACTAGCGCCGCCATCACAAAAACCGCGCCGAAGATGGTCGCACGAGACAGCGTGTTCGTGCTGCGATGAAAGATCTGCGACATTCTCTTATGAGATCTGGCTTGAAGAGACCTTGCGGAGCATTGCCTCGTTAAATTCCGCTGTTAGCTGCGACAGTTGTTATATCGAGTGAGAAAACCACCCACAGGTTTTCGTCATTGAGTGCGAAACTGGAGATTATAAATATTCCGTTAGAGTTTGTCGCGGGTTTTTGAAAATTTGCCAAAGAAAAAATTTTATGGAGAACGCTCACAAGAACGTTGTTGATTTTTTCAACGCGAACGAACCATTCGCGTCTCACAGTGCGACGCGGTCGAGACCTGCGACTATCGCAGATTCATTACCAGGAGTTTGGGCTCGGTCATTTCCTCGATGGCGTAACGCAAACCTTCGCGGCCCAAGCCGGAATCTTTGATGCCGCCGTAAGGCATTTGGTCTATGCGAAAAGAAGGCACGTCCCCGGCAATGACGCCTCCGACTTCTAGTTCTTCGTAGGCCTGGAAGAGCAGCTTGGCGTCGCGAGTAAAGACGCCGGCCTGCATGCCGTAGGCGGACTGATTGACATGGCGCAAAACCTGATCGAAATCCTTATAAGGTTCGACGGTGACAACGGGCCCGAAAACCTCCTGGCAGTTCACTTTCATGTCGGGCTTGGTCCCGGTGAGAATCGTGGGCTCAACCACAAGATTTTTGCGATGGCCGCCGCACAGCAGGCGAGCGCCGGCGCGCACCGCTTCGTCAATCCAGCTCATGGTGCGGATGGCGTCGCTTTCGCGGATCAGCGGACCCACGTCGGTAGACTCGTTCAGCGGATCGCCGGCTTTGAGTTCTTTGACGCCGGCCACGAGCAGGTCGGTGAATTTGCCGTAGACGGACTGCTCGACCAAGATGCGCTGCACAGAAATGCAAGTCTGGCCGGCGTAGGCGAATCCGCCGGTTACGCAGCGCTCGGCGGCGTAGGCGAGATCCGCGTCGCTGTGCACAATGACCGCGGCGTTGCCGCCTAGTTCCAGGACAACTTTCTTTTTTCCGGCGCGCCGTTTGATGTCCCAGCCCACGGGCACGCTTCCGGTGAAGCTAATGAGCTTGATGCGATCGTCGGTCACGAGAAGACCGGCATCTTCGTTCGACAAAGGTAGAACGTTGAGGCCGCCATCGAGCCAACCAGACTGCTGCACGCATTCCGCCAGAAGCAGCGAGCAGAGCGGGGTTTGCGGCGCCGGCTTGAGGACCATCGGGCATCCCGCGGCGATGGCCGGGGCGACTTTGTGCGCCACGAGATTGATGGGGAAATTAAACGGCGTGATGCCCGCGATGGGACCAAGCGGGAAACGGCGCACGATGCCCCAGCGTCCGGCGGTAAATTCCTGCCAATCGAGGGGAAGAAATTCGCCGTAGATGCGGGTGCTTTCTTCGGCGGCCACATTGAACGTGAAGATGGCGCGCTCCACTTCGATGCGCGCAGACTTGATGGGCTTGCCGGCCTCTTGAGCCAGGGTGCGGGCGAATTCTTCCTTGCGTTCCAAAATCGAGGCGGCAATCTGGCGGAGCACGCGCTGGCGTTCAAAAGCGGGCAGGCGGCGCGTGGTGCCAAAAGCTTTCACGGCCGCGGCGATGGCAGCCTCGGCGTGTTCCTTGCGGCCCTGGGTAACCCGGGCGATCAGGTTTCCGTCATACGGAGAGCGGATTTCAACGATGTCGCCATCATCGTGCCACCGGACGTCCAGGAAAAAACCGTGCGTCGCCGCCGGCGCCATCGTCATCTCTGCCATTTTCTTCTTGCCCCCAGTGAATCGACTTCGTTAATTATAGGACTTAGATGAAACAGGAAACAGGATGAGTTTGAAAACTTTCGGAACCACCGAGACAATGAGAGCGCGAAGGCAAGTCTCACTGCCTTTACAATGACCACGGTCTGATGCCTGACTTCATCTCCATTTCCGAATTGGCGCCGCGTTTGCGGCGCAAAGAGATCTCGCCGGTCGAGATCACTCAACAGTGCCTGAGCCGCATCGAGAAGCTGAATCCGGCTCTCAACGCGTTCATCACGGTGTTGTCGGATTCGGCGCTCCGCGAGGCGGGCGCGGCGGAGGCCGAAATTCTGCGGGGAGAATGGCGTGGGCGGTTGCATGGCGTGCCCATCGCTCTGAAAGATTTGATCGACACGGCCGGAGTGGGCACGACCGCGGCCAGCGCGCTTTACGAGCACCGCGTCCCTACGGAAGATGCGGAAGTCGTGCGCCGCTTGCGGCAGGCCGGAGCGGTCATCCTCGGGAAAAATAATCTGCATGAGTTCGCCTACGGCGCCAGTTCGCTGGTCAGCCACTTCGGCGACATACACAATCCCTGGGATTTAGGGCGGATTACTGGAGGCTCGTCGGGAGGTTCGGCGGCCACGGTAACAGCGCGGCTGGCCTGCGCCGCGATCGGAACCGACACGGCAGGATCCATCCGCGAGCCAGCGTCGCTGTGCGGATGCGTTGGGCTAAAGCCGACGTATGGCCGGGTCTCGAGCCGCAGAGTAATTCCGTTATCCGCGTCGCTCGATCATGTTGGGCCTTTGGCGGCGACGGTGGCCGACGCGGCCATCGTGCTGCAGGCGATTGCCGGATACGATGCGGCCGATATCACTACGGCGGATGTTCCCGCGAGCGATTATGTTTCCGCAATGAAAGAGGGAGTAAAGCCGCTGCGCGTGGGCGTGCCGCGAGCGTACTTCTTCGACGAACTGGATTCGGAAGTGGCATCGGCGATGGAGCATGCTCTGCGCGGCATCGAGACCATGGTCGCGAACGTGCGAGAAGTTAAGCTGGACATCTCGACCGACCGCAGCCTGCAGGCAGCGGAATCGTATGCCTATCACGCCGAGAACGTGGCGAAGCACAGCGACTTGTACCAGGCGGAAACCTTGCGGCGCATTCGGACGGGGGAGAAAGTTTCGGCGGCGGAGTACATACAGCGGCGCCGTGAGTTAGAGGAAGCGCGCCGAAATATTCATGCGGCCTTTGCCGAGGTCGATCTACTGGTGACTCCGACCACACCGATGGCCGCTCCGGTGATCGCCGATTTGAGGGCTAACGCGGAGGCGTTGCGTCCCGCGGAATTGAAGCTGTTGCGCAATACGCGGCCGTTCAATGTCTGGGGATTGCCGGCGATCTCGGTTCCCTGCGGGTTCACCGAAGGCGGCCTGCCCATTGGGCTGCAGATTGCGGGTCCGCCCTGGCGCGAAGATCTTGTGCTCCGGCTCGCCCACGCTTACGAGCAGGCGACGGCCTGGCACAAGCGGCGCGTGAGTTAAGAGTAGCGATGCTCGCGCGCCTGACGCTTCAACCGGCCGGCGCCAGAACGGCATTTACGTCATTGAGCAGTTTTTCGGCGGCTTCGCCGGGATCCTGGCTCCCGAAATTGTCTTCCAACGTCACGAATTTAACGTCGTGCACAATTTCCTGCAGCGCCTGACGGAAGGGCTTGCCGCGAATGGCCTGGATGCGCGATGACACCACTACCAGCTTGGCCTTGGTTGCCTTGAGCAGGATTTGCGCATCGTCAGCGCTGGTGGTCGTAAGCGCGTTGAAGCCGGCAGTGCACAAGATTTCGCGCAGGAAAGCGCAAACGTCGGTCGAAGCGTAAACGCAAAGCATTTTGGGGCGCGCATCCCCGCCCTTACCGCGCGAATATTTCGACCCGAGATAGGCCGCGGTGATCGCCTCTTCGATCGAGTCGTAGACCTCGAATTGCGGAAGCAGGTGGGTGAGCTCGAGCACCCTGCGGATCTTGGGCGGAATGCAGCTGAGCTTGACGTCTCCGCCCTTGGCGCGAGCGGCTTGCATCAGCCGCATCAGCGCGCCCAGGCCGCTGCTGTCGATGAACTCGACGGTGTCCAGCAGCAAAACAACGTCGCCGTACTTCTCGATGGCATCGCCCACCTGAGAGTGCAAGGTGAAGACTTCATTGCCGGCCACGATCCGGCCGTGACACTGAATGACATAGACTTCACCGACGGGTCGGCTCTCCAGGCGCAATTGCATTACTGTTCCTCAGGATGCAGCTTCTACGCGCGCGCGCATCGAGCCGGAATCTTACGTCAGCAAAATGGTCGAGTCAACGAAATGATCAAATCTAGCAGCGGAAACGTAGCTTGCAAGCCAGCTCTGCGAGCTCTGCGAATCCTCAGCGTCCTCGGCGGTTATGATCTCTTTACCGCAGAGATCGCGGAGAAGAAAAAGCAGCACGAGCCCGGCGATCAAGACTGAGGTCATCCCGCGATCGCGTAGATATCAATCCACCGTTCTGACATCGTCCGGAAGCGTCATCACAAATTTGCAACTGCCGGTCGTGACCGAGCAGGTGAGCGTGCCGCGGCGCAGAACTTTCACCGGCGTATCGTCGGGGAAGGTGAGATGGTAATCAGCGGTGCGGAGCGCTTCGGTATAGGACTTCAGCTTCTCGTCGCCGCTGATGAACTTGACGGCATCGACCTTGGCCACTTCTCCCGCGCCGTCGCTCAACAGGACGAAGAAATCCGCGTTGCCGGTCTGTCTCGCCTTGCCGAGGTCGATGGCGCTCAGGTGGTCCAGTTCATCCTTATAGCGCGCAATCGCGGCCTCGGCCTTGGCATCTCCTCCCGCTAAAGAGGCGAGACGGCCGCGGGTTTCGGGAATCGGACGCAGGCCGTTCATGGAGAGCGCGTAGGTGCGCAGCGCTAGATCTTTTTCGCCGCGCTTCTCGTAGATCTGTCCCAGGTGATCTCCCACTTCGCCGTGATGTCCGAGCGCCCAGGCGGCGCCGATATATTTTTCCGCCTTGTCGAGATTGCCTTCATCGAACTCGATCCAGCCCAACGTGTCCCAATAAGCGATCAGCGACGGCACCAGGGGCAGATCTCTTTGCGTGAGGCGATCGAGCGAAAGATTGCGCAACGCCGCCGCCGTCGCCGATACCGCCGACTCGGCATATTGCTGGGCGCGGTCGAGGTGAGTTTTCTTCAACGACAACTGGTAAGCGATGTTGTTCCACACCAGCGGCGTGGCGTTGAGCTCGACGGCGTGATCGAAAGCGGCGAGCGCCTTGGCGTCCTGACCAAGATTGAGATAGGCGTCGCCCAGGCTCACTTGCAACTCCGCGCTATCCGGAGTCAGCGACGCGGCTTTCTCCAGTTCAGGAACGGCCAAGTCATACTTGTGCCACTCCTCATACATGACGCCAAGATTGGCGTGGGCGAACTTGTCGAGCGGATTGTTCTCCAGTTGCTTGTTGAACGCCTTAACCGCTTCGTCGTACTTGCGATCGTTCCAGTAGACGCGGCCCAGATTGTTGTAGGCATACTCGTCGTACGGATTCACCTCAATCTGTTTCTGGAAGGCGGCGATGGCCTGATCGTCCTGGCGCGTCTGTAAATAAATCAATCCCAGATTGTTCCAGGCATACTTGTTCTTGGGATCGACTTCGGTGGCGCGTTTCAGCAGGGCCTCGGCAACGGGCAGGTTTCCGTTATCGGCAGCGGCGCGGGCGCTTTCCACGAGGTCATCCGCCTTCATGTCGGCGGGAGGGACGATGGCGTCAGCCACCGCGCTCTCGACTGTCAGTTGCTGCGCCAGATCGGCGCCAACGGCGCGACGAAACGATTCATAATCGGCGGAGCGCGCGACCGGCAACTCGTCCTGACGCAGAATCAGCGTGCGACCGGCGGTGAAAACTCCGTCTTTGATCGCATAATTTGCGTCGTACTCGGCGTAGTCGCGCTTCAGAGAAAACTCGAGCGGCACGTGCGCCGTGTACTTGGCGGGCATCACCAGCTTGATTTTGTAGGAGTACTCGCCCTTCGGCCCCAGCTTGAGAGGCTCGGCATCCGCGTCATTGTCGTCGCCGAATTCGGGCAGATTGAATTGCACCAGCGGCAAAGCAATCTGCGTCTTCTTCTTCGACCAGTCGAGGAAATTCACCTTCGCGACATCGTAGGAAAGCGTGAACGGTTCGCGGGTGGCCGCAGGATCGCTTACGATCAAGTGGGTGACGTCGCCGCCCAGCCCGGCATTGATGTTCTCGGCCACGCGCTGCCAGTTCGATTGCGGAACGCGGCGGAAGATGGAACGCAGCAGCAATTCCTCATCGCCGCGAAATTCGTAGTGGACGTGCGCCTCGAGCTTGCCGATGTCGTTGACCTTGCCATCGATCTCCGAACGCTCGCTGTCGGGCATGGGAGTGTCCGCAGGAGTTTCCTCCAGATGCGGCGGCACTTTTGACGGAGGAACCGCGGGCGGAATTACCAGAGCCTGCTTCTTGCGCAGGGTGTACGCCAGCAGGCGGAAGGGAGCGACCTCGGCGGTCGTGTCCATCCAGACTTCCTCTTTCCCCATCGGCAGCATGGTGATGACGTGGTCGAACTGCGAGGGCGAGGGAACGTCGATATCAAGTTTGCGGCTCGAATTGATCAGCACCGAATCGGCGTGCAGGCCTTCAGCCTCAAGCAGCGAGGCCAGCAAAGTGTGCTTATCTTTACAGTCTCCATACTGGTCGTGGAGCACGTCGGAGGCAGCGTGCGGCTGGTAGCGGCCGAGACCCAGAGACAAGCTCACATAACGGAAATTCTTGGAGACATAGTCGTACAGCGCTTCGGTCTTCTCCAGATCGGTATTCAGCCCTTTTGTCAGCTCCTGCGCTTTGGCGCGAACTTCCGGCGTGGGCGCGCGGCGGTCCTTTTCCAGATCCGCATACCAGCGGCCGACCTGCTCCCAGGTTTCGAACGTAGTTAATTGAATATCCGGTCGATCGTCGTCGGGACGGTTTTTCTTTTTCTTCTCTTGGGCCTTGTCGTCGTCTTCCCGTTCCAAGTGCGAACTCGACCAGTGATAGATCCTGCGGCCGTTGGCTTCCGTAATCTTGGGCTCCATGCCCGGCTTGCACTTCAGCTTCAGCGGGCGGCCGGCGGGAACGTCGACGTCGAGAGTCTCATCGAGATCGATATTCGTTTTATCAAATTCGTAGTCTGCCCAGAATTGCCCGGCGGCCAACGGCGTATGGATCACAGTGACCATGTCATATTCCAGCACTTCGCCGGGACGCAATCCGGGCACCGTGATGTGTTTCTGGCGATAGTCGGTGTAAACGGGCGCTTCGCGCTCGACCGGGGCGCTGAGATCCTGCACTGCATCATCGCCGGCCTTGACGACGCTGCCGTCTTCTTTCAGCACGCGGACATAGGGGATCTCCACGCGTTCGTTGGCGGAGTTGTAGCCTTCCTGCAGTTGTCCCCACTGCTGCACGCCGGCCTCGCTCTGCACGCGAATGCGGGCGAGGGTCTCCTTGCGACCAGTGCCATCGGCTTCAAACGTGTAGTGGGAATGCATTTGCTCGATGACAAACGATTCCCGCGAATAGTCGCGGCCCTCGGGCTCGGGGGTGGGCGCGGCAGGGCCAGCCGCGTGCTTCTCCGCAGTGGGCGCCTGCGACTGGCCGCTGGGCGCCGACGCGGGTGGGGTGGCCGGGCTTGACGGCTGCGAGCTTGCGCCGGCAGTCAGCAAACAGCAAACGAAAATAGCAACGAAGCAATCACGCATAGGGGAAAAGGGGTCTGGGGTATTATCCCATGCGTTTGCCGGAAACGAGATTCGGCCATCCCGGAATAATCAACCAGTCGACCGGGCACAGCGGACGAGCAATACCTTAAAATTGTCCTTTTATGAAAATATATTTTCACCACGCTTCGCGTGATTCCAATCACATTTTTGTGTTCCACCGGCGTAAATCCGGGGTAAAATCGCACCCAGATAGTCCTGCCCTCGCCGGGATGCGAGGCAGGCGTGACGCATAAAGTACTTGCGCCACGATCTTTCCGTCGGAGGTTTTGCATGGAAGATCGGGCCCCAGTCGTCTCTCCTACCGAGCAGTCTTCTACCTCGACTACAACCACCTCAGCCATGCGTCGCCATGAAGGCCGCGGAGCTTGGGTTCTGACCGCCTATGGCATTTCGGGCCTGGCGTTGTTCGGGGTTCTGGCTTACTTCTTCTCGGACTTCATCGCTCATTAGTCCCGGGCAGCGGTAGCGAACGGGCGTGCGCGTCCGCGGAAGACGCAAGAAGTGTTTCCCACCGCAATCCAGGTTTGCGCAGCCTCGTCCTGTGGACGGAAGCACCTCCTTCGAACGTGCTACAATGAGCGGCTTTAGTTTGTCGCTGCGGCATCCGGCGCGGTACCCCACGCACCATCAACGAAACACACGGAAGACGTTGTGCCCAAAACTCCCACGCCAAGCCCGACGCCCGTAACTTACGCCGATGCCGGCGTCGACATCGCCCGCGCCAACCGCACCAAGCAGCGGATCAAGTATCTGGCGCATAAAACGTTCACCCGGGGCGTGCTAAGCGAAATCGGCGGCTTCGGCGGCCTGTTTGCCGTCGACAAGATCAAGTACAGCGATCCGGTGCTAGTTTCGAGCGTGGACGGTGTTGGCACAAAGCTGAAGATTGCCTTCGAAATGGATTTGCATTCGACCGTCGGCGGCGACCTTGTCAACCACTGCGTCAACGACATCGCGGTGCAGGGAGCAGCGCCGCTGTTTTTCATGGACTACCTGGCGACGGGCACGCTCGATCCCTCGATCGCGGAGAAAGTCGTCGAAGGCATTGCGGACGCCTGCAAGCACAATGGATGCGCCCTGATCGGCGGAGAGACGGCCGAGATGCCGGGCTTCTATCCGGATGGCGAGTACGATCTGGCGGGATTCATCGTGGGCGTGGTCGATCGCGAAAAGATCATTACCGGGAAAGATGTGCAGATTGGCGACATCATTCTCGGGCTGCCTTCGAACGGCCTGCACACCAACGGATATTCCCTGGCCCGCAAGCTGCTCTTTGAAGTGGCGCATTATTCGCCCGAGACCTATGTGAACGAGATCAAGAACAAAGTCGGCAACGAACTGATGCGCACCCACAAGAGTTACTGGCCGACTCTGCGGAAGTTGCTCGACGCGCAGTGCGTCGCGGCGCTGGCCCACATCACGGGCGGCGGCATCACCGAGAACCTGCCGCGAGTCTTGCCGCGCGGGACCGCGGCGGCGATCGAACTGGGAACGTGGCCCGTGCAGCCGATCTTTGAACACCTGCAGCAGTTGGGAAATGTGCCGCAGGAAGAAATGCTGCGCACTTTCAACATGGGCCTGGGGATGCTGCTGGTGGTGCCGTCGGCGAAATTCAAGAAGGCGCAATCGGTGCTCGAGCGCGTGGGCGAGAAGGCCTACACCATCGGCCGCATCGTGAAGGGCGAGCGCAAAGTCACCTACAGCTAGGCAGGCCTTCACCACGTAGACACGGAGAAGCCCCATCCTTGGCTGTCTCGATTACCGACGCTCTGTCGTTCAAGCCGCAAACCTTCTCGCGGGCTCTCCTTGTTTTTTCGCGGTCCTGCATTCCTTGCCTTTCTCCGTGCCTCCGTGTCTCCGTGGTGAGTTGAATTATGATGTCTGCCATAAATGAAATCTCTGGGCATACTTATCTCCGGACGCGGATCGAACTTTGTCGCCATTGCTGACAGCATCGATGCGGGCCGCATTCCGGATACGCGCATGGCAGTTGTCATCTCGAATAAGCCCGACGCACCCGGGATCGCGACCGCCCGCCAACGCGGCCTGAACGCGCTGGTGATTCCTTCCAAGGGCAAGCCACGCGAGGAGCATGACCGCGAAGTGGTCGCGGCGCTGCGGCAGAACGCTGTCGATCTCATCTGCCTCGCAGGATACATGCGGCTGCTCTCGCCGTGGTTCGTGCAGCAGTTTCCGCATCGAATTTTGAATATCCATCCATCGCTATTGCCCGCCTTTCCCGGCCTCGAAGCGCAGGAGCAGGCCTTCGCTTACGGCGTGAAGGTTTCCGGATGCACCGTGCATTTTGTGGACAAGGAACTCGACCACGGCGCGATCATCGTGCAGAAAGCGGTGCCCGTCCTCGACGACGACGACGAGCACTCGCTCGCCGCCCGCATTCTCGAGCAGGAACACATCGCCTATACGGAAGCAATCAACATTGTGCTGGGCGGAAATTTCGAAGTGACGGGACGGCGATTGAACAGGCGCTTCGTCAGCAGCTAATATCCTTCTCGCGTTGTACTCTGCGTCCTCCGCGGATGTTCTCTGCGCGCTCTGCGGTTAAAGGTGTTTCGCTTTATCCCCGACCTCCTTCGTCATCTTCACGATAGGCAACACCGCACCGTTGCGAAGGGGCACCGCTTGATTCTCAATCTCGACGTATCCCCTTGCCCGATAGAAGGCGAGTCCGCTCAAAGTTGCGCCCATCTCCAGACGGGTGAAGCCGGCGGCGACGGCGGCCTGCTCGCAGGCGTCGAGAATCAGGCTCCCGATCCCTTGCCGCGCCCACCGCGGATGGACGAAGAACGCGCGGATTTTGGCTGCATCGTGCGCGGGATCGAGCAGCGAATCCTCGCGGCTGGCATACTGATCGCCTCCGTATAAAGTCTTGCGCTGGCTCCAACCGCCGCAGGCGACGATCTGCATGCCTGCGCCTTCAGGAATCTCGGCCACGAAATAAGTGCCGTCTGCGATGAGCTGGCTGTCGACCCCGTACACGCTGTGCAGCGCGCCTTCGATCTGCGCCGGAGAATAATCTTCCGCCTGCAACCCGCGCACCGAAGCCTCAATCACCTCCCGCAGTCGCGGGATGTCGCGAGCAACGGCCTTGCGCAGGGAAAATGTCATTGTCGTAGCCACGCCGCAACCGGCAGCGCGATTCATTTTAACTTCTGCATTCTGCATTCTGCCTTCTGCATTCCTTATAATGTCCTTTCTCATGTCAACCTTCGAACCTGTCGACGAACAACTGACATATCTCAAGAAAGGCTCCGCGGAAATTATCCGCGAGGCCGAACTGCGCGCCAAGCTGGAGAAGTCGCGCGCCACGGGCAAGCCGCTGCGCGTGAAACTGGGCATGGACCCGACCGCTCCCGACCTGCATCTGGGCCACACAGTGGTGTTGCGCAAACTGAAACATTTTCAGGATCTCGGGCACACGGCAATTTTTCTGATCGGCGATTTCACCGGAATGATCGGAGATCCCACGGGGCGCTCGGCAACGCGTCCGCCGCTGAGCCGCGAGCAGATCGAGCAGAACGCGGAAACCTACAAGGCGCAGGTCTTCAAGATTCTCGATCCCGAAAAAACCGTAGTAGATTTCAACCGCCGCTGGATGGGCGCATTCACCGCCGACGATTTCGTGAAGCTGACCGCGAAATACACGGTCTCGCAGATGCTCGAGCGCGAGGAATTCCACAAGCGCTTCCGGGAAGAGAAACCGATTTCGGTGCACGAACTGCTCTACCCGCTGGTGCAGGGATACGATTCGGTCGCTCTCGAAGCCGACGTGGAACTGGGCGGCACCGATCAGAAATTTAATTTGCTGGTTGGACGGGAACTGCAGCGTGCCTACGGGCAGGAATCGCAGGTGGTGCTGACCACGCCGATTCTCGAAGGCCTGGACGGCGTGCAGAAAATGTCGAAGTCGCTGGGCAACGCGATTGGCATCCACGAACCGCCGCTCGAGATGTACGGCAAGCTGATGAGCATCTCCGACGAAATGATGTGGCGCTACTACGAACTGCTGACCGACGTGCAGGTCGCGGACATCGAAAAGATGAAGCGCGAGACGCATCCCATGCAAGCGAAAAAAGATCTGGCGCGCAGAATCGTGGCCGACTTCCATTCGACAGAAGCAGCCACAAAGGCAGGCGAGGATTGGGCGAAGCAATTCCAGAAAGATCAGGCGCCGGACAATATCGAGATTGGTGAAATTAGCGTCGACAGGGTCCGTGCACCCGACGTCATCCCTGATCATGCCGTTCCCGAGCCCGGCGGCCCAGCAATTCGAATAATTGGGGACGCCCAAGATCGCCGCCGTTGGTTGCCAGTTCGAGTCGATAAGCTGATTCGCCAGGCAGGTCTGTCCGCTTCGAACACCGACGCGGTCGGAAAGATCAGAAGCAGAGCGGTTAGCATCAACGGAACGCAGCTGAGCGAAAGGGATCTAATTGTGATCTGCACGACACGCGAACTCACTTTGCGGGTGGGGCGTAGAATGAAGAAGATTCGTCTAGTTATCGACACGGCCTGATCGATTGGCGAGCAATCGTGATGGTGAAGAGACGACTGTCACTGGGTCATAAAGACCATGTGGGACGGCCGCCTTCGGCTATCCGGGCGAGCGCTAGTACGTCAGCGCAATTCGCAGATACTTCATTCCCCTTGTCATCCTGAGCGCAGCAGAGCGATTCGCTTTGCGAATCGCTCTGCGAAGTCGAAGGACCCCCCACGGGCATACCCTGCAACCGACCCCTCAGGGAATTCTCCCCGAAATCTCCAACTCCGGCGATGCATAAGAGAATTCCTTGATGAGCCGCAGCCGGGGTATGCGGGCACGGGGTCCTTCGACTGCGGTTTTGCCTCGCATTCTGCGAAGCAAAATCCTCGCTCAGGATGACAGCCGAACGAAGGCTTTACTGTGTCTCCGACCGTGAATTCTGCTACTCTCTCCCCGCATGCGGGCGGCGGCTATTCTCGGGCTGGGATGTTCTGCCAAAAACCTCAAGCCCTTTCAAACTGACAGCACCATCGAATGGCGCATGGGGCTGCCGGTGGCGAACGATCAGGCCGACGTCATCCTGTTGTTCGGGGGCGACGGGACGGTTCATCGCCATCTCGGACAACTGGTCAAACTGCGGCTGCCGGTGCTGGTCGTGCCCGCGGGCAGCGGCAATGACTTCGCCCGCGCGCTGGGCTTAAAGAGCGTGCGCGATTCGCTCGCGGCTTGGCGCAGGTTCTGCAGCGATGCACGGAATGTACGTGAGATCGATTTGGGAATCGTTACCGCGGTGACAGACGCGGACGGGGCGTCCGCGCCACACGAGCGGTACTTTGGTTGCGTCGCCGGCGTCGGCCTTGACGGCGAGGTAACGCGCCGCGCTAATCGTCTGCCGCGCTGGCTGCGCGGGCATGGCGGCTATGCTCTAAGCTTTGCCCCGACCGTCTTCACCTTCGCGCCCTTTCCCATGAAAATTCTGACGCGGGATCAGGATGAAGCCTCCGGCATCTGGGCCACGCGCAGCGATCAGCCCACCATGCTCGCGGCATTCGCCAACTCTCCCCTGTATGGCGGCGGGATGAAGATCGCTCCGCAGGCGAAGATGGACGACGGCCTGCTCGATGTCTGCATCGTGGGCGCAGTCGATCCCGTCAAGCTGTTCTGCATGTTTCCGACCGTTTACGCCGGGAGGCATCTCGGCATCAAGGAAGTGAAATACTTTCACGCTCCCCGCGTGCGAGTCGAAACCGAACATCCGCTCGATGTTTACGCCGATGGAGAATATATCTGCCGCACTCCGGTCGAGGTGGGAGTGGAGCCTGCCGCACTGAAGGTTGTGACTCTTTCCTGATGCACAGGAGCAAGTCGAGCTCAGCTCGACCGGACAGCCCCTTCGACTTCGCTCAGTGCAGGCTATGGCGGCTGTCCCCACACAAAACTGATTACCCTGCTCGGCTTCGCCTGCACTGGACGGGCGAGAGCGCCCGTCCCCACATGACCGCTCCCCAGGTGCTAAACTTTCCTTTATGTCGGAACGACGTTCACACACCCTGCTCTGGATCCTGATCGGCGGAGGAGCGTTTTTCCTCTTCGTGCTGGCCGTGTTCACTCTGGTGTATCTGACGATGCGTGCAGGTACTACCGACGCTGGACTCGGCAGCTTCGGCGACCGCATCGGCGTGGTCGATCTGGAAGGCGTAATTCTCTCGCCGCAGCCGGTGGTGGACGAACTGAAGAAGTTCGGCGACGACTCTTCGATCAAGGCCATCATCCTGCACGTGAATTCGCCGGGCGGCGGGGTGGCCGCTTCGGAAGAGATTTATCGCGAAGTGAAGCGGATCCGCAGCGAGAAGAAGAAAAAAATCGTGGTCTCCATCGAGACCGTCGGCGCCAGCGGAGCCTTCTACGTGTCTTCGGCTGCCGACAAGATTTATGCCGACGAGGGCAGCATCGTCGGATCGATCGGCGTGATTGCAGAGTGGATGAATTACGGCGATCTGCTCAAGTGGGCCAAGCTGAAAAATGTCGTCATTAAGACAGGAGAATTCAAGGATACGGGCAATCCCGCGCGCGATCTCACTCCGGCTGAGCAGGCCTACATGCAGTCGCTGATCGACAACATGTTCGGGCAGTTCATCAAGGCAGTGTCTGACGGACGTGGGCTCAAGTATGACGACGTGAAATCCATTGCCAACGGAAAAGTCTGGACCGGCCAGCAGGCATTGTCGATGAAGCTGATCGACCAGGTGGGTGATTTCCAGACCGCCGTGGCCGACACAGCAAAATCGGTCGGAATCAAAGGCGAGCCCACGCTGGTGCGTCCCGAGCGCGACCGCCGCACTCTGATGGATCTGCTGCTGGGCAACGTTTCACAATATCTGCCCAGCCGCGAGAAGTTAATGGAGCAGCAAGTCGGGTTTTACTACCTTTGGAAATAGGGCCAGCAGTAGGGCAACGATAAAATTGCCGGGGAGAATATTTGCTGGCTTGCGAGCCCATGTTCCCAGTCGATAACTTGCATCCAACCCCTGAAATTTGAGAAGGTTATGGATGCTGGTATGAACGCTTTATTGTGAAAACTGGCCGCGTGGACCAGAAAGCGGCGCGGAGTCGAGTTGCAGGCTTTTTAAGTCGGGCGAAAAGGGGCGTTATGACCAAAGCTGATCTGATTGATGAAGTTTCGCGGTTGGCGGAGCTAACCCGCAAAGACAGCGAAGTAATCGTGGAGACGATCTTCGACAGCGTGGTGCGCTCGCTGCGCGCCGGCGACAAGATCGAGATCCGCGGCTTTGGCAGTTTCCGCACCCGCCAGCGCCGTCCCCGCGTCGGCCGCAATCCCAAGACGGGCGAACGCGTCGAAGTGCCGGCGAAGAAGATTCCTTTCTTCAAGCCCAGCAAGGAGTTGAAGGATCTGGTGAACGAAACCACGGCGGTAGCCGCACCAGCCGCTCCGGCCCCGCCAGCAACCTCTGCGCCCCCGAGCGCGTAAGCGGCGAATCCGCGCCCCGGGCAAGGCCCATGCATTTCCTCGAAACCATCGTCGTTGTGTTCGGACTTTCCCTGGCAACCCTGTCGGCGCAACCCGCCGCCGGCAGGCCAAAACTGTTGGGAGTTGAAGTCACTCGCCCCAATATCGTGGTTCACGGCGCCTATCTGATCCGGGTCGAGATCTGGGCGGTTCCGGCCGGAACCGGCACGGCTCCGGGCCAGGCTGTTCTGCTCGGAAGAGCCGTGCGCAGCAACGTAGTTGGACCGAAAGAGATCTGGCTGTTCCGCATTCCCTTGTGTGCCACCGACACCCGGCTTCAGGCCACGGAAATCTTTGTCCAGGCTTTCGATGTCACCGGCATGAGCGTCGGAAAAAAGTCGTTGCCGTTTGAGGGCGCAAGCGCGGTTCACGAAGCTCTTTGCGGGTCGCGGTAGAATCAGCCCTCCGCGGCTGACGTTTAACTTTGCATTCACGCCAGGCCACTTTCAGTGCGTCTTCGTATCCAGATACAGATCCGCAACCTTGAGCGCCAGTTCCTCCGGATTCACATCCGTGCGGTTGGCGAGCACGATGATGGTCAACCTGTCCTCAGGAAAGCGCTGGATCGTGGTGCGGAATCCGATGGTCTCGCCGTCGTGCGACATGCGCTTGTGCCCCCGGTAGGAATCGAGAAACCATCCGAAACCATAGTGGATGCTGGGCCGGTCAGGGGATTGCGCCGGCCCGCCCGTGGGCTGCACCGGAGTTAGCGCGGGCTGCATCTCTGCCGCACTGAATAGCGTGTGCTCGCGCAGGGCGCGGTCCCATTTCGCCAGATCGTCGATCGAAGAATAGATGCCGCCGTCGCCCAGCACCGCCGAGGTCGAACTCTGATCGGTTTCGAGCCAACCGCTTTTCTCTTTCGTATAGCCATAGGCGCGGTGCGGTACTTCGTTCTTGCCTTTTTCATAGGCCAGCGTTTGCGTCATCTGCAGCGGCGCAAAAATCCTCTCGTGCAGAAATTGGCCGAAAGGCTTGCCGGAAACTTTCTCCACAATCATGGCCAGCACGGCGTATCCCGAGTTGCTGTACTCCCACTTCGAGCCGGGCGGAAACTTGCCTGCCGACTGCTGTTCCAGCAATTTCAGAACGCCCGCGTCGTGAATCTGCGGAATCTTCTCGTCCGGAGTATCGGGATACTGCTTCGTCAGGATCTCTTCATAATCGGGCAGGCCGGAGGTATGGTTCAGCAGGTTTCGAATCGTGATCGGCTTCCCGTACGCCGGAAAGTCGGGGAAGATATCGGTGAGGTGGTCGTCGTAATGCAGCTTGCCGTCTTTGACCAGCAGCATAATGCAGGCCGCGGTGAACTGCTTGGTGAACGACGCGAGGCGGAAATCGGTTTGCGGCGTGATGGGATGCATCGTCCGCAGATCGGTCACGCCGTATCCGCTGCGGAACACGGTCTTTCCATCGCGGACCACAAGAACGGTGGCGCCGGGAGCGTTGCTGGATTTCAGCGGGGCAAAGATAGCATCGATGCGGGTCGAAGAAAACTGGGCCGCGGCGTTCATAGCGACGGAGATTGAAAGCAGCGAAATAGCAGCGCGCTTTAGGTTCAATGGCCCTCCCGACTTCGGATCCCAACCACTCCCAGCATCCTCCCCGTCTTCCCTTTTTCCGCGCGATAGGAGAACAGCAATTCCGGATGACAGTTCGTACATAGCGGCGAGGTCTCGATATTTTTCTTCGGCACACCGGCCGTGAGTAACTGCTGGCGGTTCGCTTCCACCAGATCCAAGAAAATCTTCTTCGGCAACTCGCTGTGGCCGGGCGCGCGCGCCGTCAGAAACAGCAGCGGATACTTTTCGCGCACCGGGTCCGAATCCTTCACTTCGCGAAACAACTTCGCCGCATAGGCAAACTGCGATTCAAATTTCGTGCGCACCTCTTCGCCCACTTCGTAACAGCAGCCCTGAACGCCGGGTCCGATGGCGGCCTTGAGATCGCGGGCGCGGCTGCCAAAGCAGCGAAACATTTCGCCGACGCCTTTTTCGACGATGCGTTTCACCGTGCCGCGCCAGCCGGCATGAAACACCCCGACAGCTCTGCGCTTCGTATCGACGAGGATGACCGGTAGGCAATCGGCCGTCTGTATCGCCAGCAGCAGGCCGGGGGTTGCCGTGATCAGCCCATCACCAGTGAGCTGCGCGTGCGGAGTCGCGTCCACGCAATGGATGATGTCGGAATGAATCTGCTTAAGGGTGATCAGCGGCCAGCGTGCCGTGCCGTCGAGCTTGGCTCGACCGGGCAGCCGAGAGCCTGCTCTGAGCTCGTCGAAGGGGCGGCTGTCCTCACAGGCTCCGATCGCCCGCAGAAACACCGCCCGGTTGCGTTCGACGGCAGCTCGGGAATCGTCTTTCGTGAAGCCGAGATTGAGGTCGCCTTTGCCATAGGCGCGGGAAAAACCGCCCACGCGTGTGGAGAATCCGTGGACGAGCCACGGCAGCGCGCTCAAATGACGCGCGCGAAGAATGTTCAGCTGTTTTGTTTGCGGAGCCCGGGTCAGCACATGTCCATGTTAACCGAAGCACGGTGTGGACAGATGTGGAGCGGGCACTTCTGCCCGCTGCTTTTAATTTTGCTTTTGATTTGTGTGTCAAGAAAAATCAGAAGCAACAGCAAAACCAAAAGCAGCGGGCAGGAGTGCCCGCTCCACACTTTGAATCTGTTGGCGGTTTGCTCGCCGCACAAGCTCTCCGCTATAGTTTTAATCATGTTTGAGAACTTCACTGCCATCGACCGCTGGACGAAAAAGCAGGTCCATTGCGTTTACCAGTCGCAGATTGTGGCCATCGCCACGCGCCACGCCGATGCCGTCGACTACAAATTTCTGGTCGATGGACGCACCGTCTGGGTGGCGCTGCCGCATCCGGCGTGGGTGGAATACAAGAAGCGTACCGGCAAGATGATTACAGATGCATTAGGGGTAGAAATTGCCGGACACTATCTGAAGTCGGCGCTGGAAGCTGGCGAAGGAATTGGACGCGAAATGTATTCGCTGACAGTCGAAGAGACCCTGAAACACCTGGACACCGCCGTCGCCGAAATGGAAGCCCAACCCGCGTAACGTCGAAAATCATTCACCACAAAGGTCACGAAGGTACACGAAGGAAAATCTTAAGCTTCCTTCGTGATCCTTCGTGCCCCTTTGTGGTTATTAGATCTTGCGCTCAGATCACCACCGCTTCCTTGTATTCCCCAAACACGCGCCGCATCGCGTCGGAAATCTCTCCCACGGTCGCAAAGGCCTCGACCGCAGCCAGAATTCGCGGCATGACATTCGCGCCGGATCGCGCGGCTTCCTCCACGCCCGCCAGTGCCGCCTTCCAGGGTCCAGCATCGCGCTTGGCGCGCAACGCCCGCACCCGCTCAATCTGCTTCGGCTCCAGCGCCGGATCGATGCGCTGAATCGGGATCGGCTTCTCTTCTTCCACTTCGAAGCGGTTCACGCCCACCACAATCGCTTCCTGATTGTCGACCTGCTGCTGATACTCGTAAGCAGCATTCTGAATTTCCTGCTGCACGTAGCCGCGTTCGATCGCCTTCAACATTCCGCCGAGAACTTCAATCTTCCCCAGGTATTCCGCCGCACGTTTTTCGATTTCAGTCGTCAGCGTTTCCACGTAGTACGATCCGGCCAGGGGATCGATGGTCTGCGGCGCGCCCGATTCGTAAGCGATCACCTGCTGGGTGCGCAGCGCGATGCGCGCTGCCTGCTCGGTGGGCAGCGCCAGGGCCTCGTCGTAAGAATTCGTATGCAGCGACTGCGTTCCGCCGAGCACTGCGGCCATCGCCTGAATCGCCGTGCGGACAATATTGTTTTCCGGTTGCTGCGCGGTCAGCGTCGAACCGGCGGTCTGCGTGTGGAAGCGCAACATCCACGAACGCGGATTCTTTGCTTTGAAATGTTCGCGCATGATGCGCGCCCACATGCGGCGCGCCGCGCGGAACTTCGCGACCTCTTCGAGAAAATTGCTATGCGCATTCAAGAAGAACGACAGCCGCGGCGCGAACTTATCGATATCCAACCCGGCCCTGATCGCCGCTTCAACATAGGCCATGCCGTTGCCCAGCGTGAATGCGACTTCTTGCACGGCGGTCGATCCCGCTTCGCGCATGTGGTAGCCGGAGATCGAAATCGTATTCCACTCCGGCACGTTGTCATTGGCCCAGGCAAACATGTCGGTGATGACGCGCATGGCCTGCTGCGGCGGATAAATGTAAGTCCCGCGGGCGATGTATTCCTTCAGCACATCGTTCTGCACCGTGCCCGAAAGCTTGCGAGTATCCGCACCCTGCCGCCGCGCCACGGCCACATACAAAGCCAGCAGGATCGACGCCGTCGCGTTGATGGTCATCGATGTAGAAATCTTGGTCAGTTCGATGCCGTCGAACAGACGCTGCATATCTTCGATCGAATCAATGGCCACGCCGACCTTGCCGACTTCGCCCGCCGCCAGCGGGTAATCGGAATCCATGCCAATCTGCGTGGGCAGATCGAACGCCACCGACAGGCCGGTCGTGCCGTTCGCCAGCAGATATTTGTAGCGCTTGTTCGATTCTTCGGCGTCGCCCATGCCCGCGTACTGGCGCATGGTCCACAGGCGGCCGCGGTACATGGTGGCCTGCACTCCGCGGGTAAAGGGATATTCCCCGGGATATCCCACCTCGCTCTCGTAGTCGGAGCCTTTGAGATCTGCCAGCGTGTACAGCGGCTTCACCGGAATGTGCGAGGAGGTCTCAATCTCGGGGGGAGCGTTCGGGGCAGGACTTAATTTTTGGGTCATCGGATTCACCGAAAGAGGCTCAACTTTTTCTTCGCGTGAATGAAGTCTAGGGACGTTGGCTCTTCCTCCTGACTTTCCAGAATGAACTCAGGCCGAACCAGGCGAATAGAAGAGCAAAGAAACACAGCAATCCCCAGGCGGCGGGGCCGCCTTGTCCAGCGTGATATTTTCTGTATTCCTTGAAAGTCGCGCCCGCGAAGCTGAGCGCCATGATCAGAAAAAGGGCCCCCGTGACTTCGAGCCACAGCTGGTGCATGGCGTGGGTAAGAGATCGGACGGTGGTGCGAGCCGCGCCCATCAGCGCATTGAAGGTGCGGCTGCGCTGTGCCTGCTGGCCGGCCACGCGGGCCACGACTCCAGCCCTCCGCCAAGTGGAAACTTTGCTCACGCCCTCGATTTTAACAGCCGGCGGCGCTACAATGACGCCACACACTCGCGAACGGCGAACCGTTCCGGGGCTCATGGCATCTAACAACTTGGTTGGCGAGTTTGTCCGGGGGGCTTAGTGGATCCACAACTCAAACAATTGATGAAAGAACTCGGGGACGCGATCAACGAGTCTCTATCCGATTCCGAGCAGATTTCGGAAGTCGTTTCCCGCATCAAAGAGGGTGGTTACGACATATTTCTGGTCTTGGAAGCCACGATTGGCGTCAGCAAGCAAGGCGAAAAAACTCCCGACAAGACGTCCCTGGTCGCCACCATGTCGACCAACCCGGAGTTGAAGGTCAGCGATCAGGATTTGAAGTTTCTGAAGTCGCTCCGTATCAGGCTCGACGAAGACAAAGACAAAAAAGACAAGTAGCGGCGCCGGTCGCGTCGCGCACCCGTCCTGTTCTCAGACCACCCGCTTTCTTCTCGGGATAACAACCCGTCAGACCAAGGCCTCACCCGCTTTGCGGCGGATACAGAATCAACAGCAACCCTCCGGAAGCTAGCAGAGTCGAAATTCAGGAAGTCCCGGTGCGTGAGGTCGGGAATTCGAGCCGTTTTTTGAGAAGAACGGTTCGTATCAGGGTATGCCTTGAGGCATACCGGATCGGGTGCGAGGCCTGGGACCGGCTTCAGCCGCTGCGAGCTTCAGCGGTTAAAGCTGTTCGGTTTGGTTCGCCTAACGGCATCGGCATCGCTAAGGGCGAGGACCTGATACGAAGCTTTTTTCAGATCGCACCACTACCGTGGCTCGCGGAAACGCCGGGCAACTTTGAGCTGTGCTACCATCTATAGTTTTCTTTTCGCATCTGCCGTGCGAAAAATAAGATTCCGTTGGGGAACAGTGTACGGAATCAGAGGGTCAGTAATGAAAGACACTCTCGGGGTTCTGTTGGCAGGAGGCGCAGGCGAACGGCTTTATCCCCTCACTCGCGATCGCGCCAAGCCGGCAGTCACGTTTGGCGGCATCTATCGCATCATCGACATCACCCTTTCCAATTGCCTGAACTCCGATTTGCGCCGGGTGTACATCCTCACGCAATATAAGGCGCTCTCGCTCAACCGCCATATCCGCGAAGGTTGGAACATCCTGGGCCGCGAAGTGGGCGAGTTCATCGAAGTGCTGCCGCCCATGAAGCGGGTCAGCGACCAGTGGTATCAGGGTACGGCCGACGCCGTCTATCAGAACATTTATTCGATTGGCTCCGAGCAGCCGCGGCACGTTCTCATTTTGTCCGGCGATCACATCTACAAGATGGATTACGGCAAGATGATGAAGCAACACCAGGACTCGGGCGCCGACATCACCCTGGCCACCATTCAGATCGATCCCAAGCAGACCTGTCAGTTCGGCATCGTCGACGTCGATCGCGAAGGCCGGATCCGCGGCTTCGAGGAGAAACCGAAAACCACTGCCCTGCGCTCGCCGATCAATCCCGAAAAAGTCGCCGCTTCGATGGGCGTTTACCTGTTCAACGCCGACGTGCTCATCCCGGTGCTGCTGAAGGACGCGGAGAATCCGGAGTCCAGCCACGACTTCGGCAAAGACATACTCCCCAAGATGGTCGACGACTACCGCGTCTATGCCTTCGATTTCGTCGATGAGAACAAAAAGGAGGCGCTCTACTGGCGCGACGTGGGCACGCTCGAGGCTTATTACGAGGCGAATATGGACATCGTCTCGGTCTCTCCGATCTTCAACCTCTACGACGAGGAGTGGCCCATCCGCACCCACCAGCGCCAGTATCCCCCAGCGAAGTTTGTGTTTGCGGAAGCCGGGCGCACCGGCACCGCTCTCGATTCGATCGTCTCCAATGGCTGCATCGTTTCCGGAGGCACCGTCAAAAATTCCGTGCTGTCGCCCGATGTGCGGGTCAACTCCTACTCCGAAGTGGACGACTGCATCCTGTTTTCGCACGTCAGCGTCGGGCGGCGTTGCCGCATCCGCAAAGCCATTCTCGACCGCGACGTGCACATTCCGGAAGGCACCACGATCGGCTATGACGCCGAGGCCGACCGCCAGCGCTACTTCGTCACCGAAAGCGGCATCACCGTGGTCACGCGCGACTACTCGCTTTTCGAAAACCCCGTGACCGTCGACTACTTCACCACCGAGTAACGGATTGCGTCCCGGGAGCCAAGCTTCACTCGCTCGTTCTCACCACGAAGGCACGGAGACAGTGAGAAACTGATTGCTTGAATTCCTCCGCGACTCTGTGCTTCCGTGGTGAAAAGAGTGGGCTCGGCTTAAACTGCCCAACCCCTCGTTCCGCGCCCTTTCACCGGCTCACACGCTGCTACAATTCCCTGTTTTAGAGATGCTCGGGTTCGCCGTCGAACTTCAAGGCTTACAACAACGTACTGTGCTGTGAAGGCCTTGCGCGGTCTCGGTTTTCAAGGCCCAGTCTCATTCAGGAAGCCGTAATTCTCCGGGGAGCACCAGTGGAAGACATCCAGGTCGTTGCGATGCTGGTCCGGCGCTGTATCGCCGGTGACGCCGCCGCCTGGGAGGAAATTGTGCAGACCTATCACCGGAGAATCTACAACATCTGCTACCGCTTCGCCGGATCGGGCGACGACGCTCAAGACCTGACCCAAGAGGTCTTCATCAAGATGTACCGCACTCTTTCGAGCTACGACCACACGAAGGGAGCGTTCGTCACCTGGGTGACAACGATCACCCGCAACCTGCTCGTCGACCATTTTCGCAAGACCAAGCAGGACCGGATGACCGACTCGATGGACTCAACGGCGTCGGATCACGAGGACGCGCAGCCCCTCAGTGAGCAAATTCCTGACCACTCGGCTCCGCCGGACGCCCACGTCCGCAGCCGCGAGGTTTCTGAGAGCGTGCACGTGGCCTTGGGCAAACTTTCCCCGGAGCTCCGGGAAGCATTGATTCTAAGGGACTTACAGGATATGGACTACAAAGAAATCGCCGTGGTTTTGAAGGTTCCGGAGGGTACCGTGAAATCCCGAATAAATCGAGGCCGCGCGGAACTAGCGCGCCTTCTACAACGTACCTATAGGCAGGTGATGTGATGCCAGACCAGACCAGAAACGGAATGCAGTGTAACGAGTTCGACCAGTTGCTCACGGACGCCCTCGACGGCGTTCTGAGCGGGGCCGCACTCGACCGCTTCCAGGCTCATGCCCGGGATTGCCGGGCGTGCGGTCCGCTGCTCGCCGAAGCTGAGGCGGGCCGCAACTGGCTGAAGGGTCTCGCGGAGGTGCAGCCTCCAGCCAGCCTGGTCTCGAATATCCTGGCATCCACGACAGGCGTTGACACCCAACGCCTGTGGGCGTCCGCACCGGCTCGCCAGCCTCGCGTTTCGTGGCAGGAGCATGTGCAGGCTTCGTTCCTCGATCCGCTCTGGGCGATGGTCCGCCAGCCGCGCTTTGCCATGTCATTCGGCATGGCATTCTTCGCGCTGTCGGTGGGACTAACGGTCGCCGGCGTGAAACCCGCCGACGTTCGCTCGATCGACTTGCGCCCGGCTGCGATCCGGCACACGTACTACAATACGCAGGCCCGGGTCGTGCGTTATTTCGATAATGTCCGCCCCGTCCTGGAGCTGCAGGCTGCGCTGCATGGCATCAAGCGCAACCTCGCTCCCGTGGCCGAGCCCGAACCAGCCAAGCCAAAGGAACACAAGAACGACACAACACAACAGCCCGAGCAGAAAGAGGAACGTAATTACAGCCGGACGGAGAACCAACTCATTCTGGCCAGCCTTCACAAGGGTCCATGTCTCAACTCTTGCGATCTGCCTGTAGTGTCGGTGACCACTGACAGGAGGTTCGTATGAACTGCGCCACGCACAACGATGTTGCTGCAGTGGCCTTCTGCCGCACTTGCGGCAAGCCACTTTGTAACCAGTGCACCCGCGATGTCCGCGGTGTGATCTACTGCGAAGCTTGCCTGGCCGCGCGCATGGAAGGCGCATCTCCGGCTGCCGGATTCGTTCCTCCGGCGCAGACTATTTATCCGCCCGGCGCGTCGTATGCCGCGCCGCCGCGGCCGCCGTTAAACTCCGGGCCGAATCCTACAGTGGCCGGCATTCTCGCCGGATTCTTCCCCATCGGAGTGGGAGCCGTGTACGCAGGACAGTACGCCAAGGGTTTGGCGCACCTCGTCGTCATGGTGCTGCTGATCATCGGAATGGGCTCCGATCTTCCCTGGTACGTGATTACCGTTCTCGCGATCGCCACCGGATTTTTCTACGTCTACCAGATCATCGACGCCGTGCGCACGGCCAAGGCGGTACAGAGCGGCGAGCCTGCGCCCGACCCCTTCGGCCTCGCTGCTACTTTCGGTGCGGGAGAAAAAATCGAAACCACCAGGATTCCTGCCGGCGCTGTGGTTCTCATCGGCTTGGGCGTGCTGTTTCTGCTGCACACCGCCGGATTGTTCGAGTTTGGACTCGACCGCTTCTGGCCGCTGATCCTGATCTTCTTCGGAGTCTGGATGTTCGCCAAACAGTGGGGCCTGATCAGTTCGAGCCGGGTCTTGTGCCAGTGCGAACGTTGCCGCACCCGGCGCGTGATGTTTCCCGCAGTGGTGGTAACTCTGGGCGTGCTCTTCCTGCTCGACAGCGTCTCGCGCGTCAGTTTCGGACGAACCTGGCCGGCCATCCTGCTGGTGGTCGGCGTGGTCAAGCTGCTGCAGAGCAATGCTTCGTCCAGCGGACACGTTGGGCCGCTGCCGCCCGGACCGTCTGGCTATGCTGGCGGCCCGCAGCCTCCCCCGGCGCCGCCGCAGAGCCAGCAGCCACCTTCTTCCGGCGAGGTGAAAAATGTCTAGCCCCGTCACAACTCCGCCCCCGGTTGCGCCCTTGCCGCCGCGCCGTCATCGTTCGTTTGCAGGACCGTTCGTGCTGATCATCGTGGGCACGGTTTTCCTGCTGACCACGATGCACGTTCTTTCCGTCAGCCGGCTGGGTCACTTGTTCGCCAATTACTGGCCGTTGCTGCTGATTCTTTGGGGCGTGATGAAGCTGATCGAGCATCAGCAGGCGCAGCGCGAAGGCACGCGCGCCTCCGGGATCGGCGCAGGAGGCGTCCTGCTCCTGATCATGATCGTCATCTTCGGCCTGACCGCAACCCAGCTCGAACACGTGAACTGGTCGGGCCTGCGCGACAATTTCAACATCGATAATGACGACTTCAACGTCCCCATCTTCGGCGGCGACACTTTTAACTTCAACGACAATCTCAGCCAGGATTTCCCCGCCGGCACCAGCCTGAAGGTCATCGACGCGCGCGGAGCAGTCAGCGTCCACGCTTCCGATAACAACAAAATCGAGGTCGTCGTGCGCAAGCGGGTGAGCGCCGAGAATCAGACCGATGCCGACAAGTACAACACTGAAACCCGGCCCACCATCACCGCGATCGGCGGCCTGGTCACCGTCGATGCCAAGACCGAAGGAGCGGGCGACCATCCGGTGCAGACCGATCTCGATATTTCGATTCCACGCAAAGCTTCCGTCGCTATTTTTTCCCACCACGGCGACGTTAACGTGAGCGGACGCGACGGCAACGTCGACATCTCGGCGCAACATTCGGATACCTCGGTCGACGATGTCACTGGCAACGTGAAGATCAGCCAGGAAAAGGGCTCGGTCAAGATCGAGCAGATCACCGGCGACGTGCACGTAGACGCGCGCCTGAACGAAGTCTCCGTTTCGGACGTGAAAGGTTCGGTACAACTCGATGGCGAATTCCAGGAGAGCGTCAAGCTGGAGCGCATCGCAAAAGGTGTGATCTTCAAGTCTTCGCGCACCAACATGGAATTCTCCCGTATGGATGGCTCGCTCGATCTCGACTCCGACGACCTCCACGCCGATCAGATCGTTGGGCCGCTGCACCTGACCACACGCTCGAAAAATATCCGACTCGAGGACGTCTCCGGCGATGTGCGCCTGCAGAATGACGATGGCACCGTCGAACTGGGGATGCGCACCGTCGGTAACGTGCAAATCGACAACCGCAGCGGCGACGTGCAACTCAGCCTGCCCGACAAGGCCGGATTCCGCCTGGACGCGCGCACCCGTGACGGCGAAATTCAGTCCGACTTTCCCGAGTTGAAAGTGAACAACGACGAGCACGAGTCGCGCGCCGGCGGCATCGTCGGCAACGGCTCATCGCATATCGTGGTCAACAACGAACATGACGGAATCGAGATCCGCCGCGCCTCCGATACAGCCGCGCCCGTGCCGCCCGCGCCTCCCGCGATCCCGGGCAAACCGGCCAAAGCCCTGCCTGCCCCAAAGAGCAAAGTCGAACCCACGGAGAACTGAAGAGGGGCAAGTTTCAAACTTTCAAAGTTTCAAGGTTTCGGTTCGAAGCGTTAAAGATTGAAGGTTTAGACGGTTGGAAGTTTAGAGTTTCTTTGTCATTCCGACGCGCGAGCGCAGCGAGACAGGAGGAATCCCTTCCCGCACTCCAACGCCCGAGCGCGGCCCTCAGGTCTTTGTCATTCGGAGCGAAGCCAGGAACCCGGCAGAGCCGAGGCAGCGAAACCTTGAAACTATGAAACTTTGAAACCTTGCTCTTTTAACCTTGCTTCTTCCTCACCAATTCTTCCACCCGCCCCAGCACTTCATCTTCACTCATCGCCGTCGAGTTGATCAGCACCGCATCATCGGCAGCGACCAGCGGAGAAGCGGCGCGCGTGCGATCCCGCCGGTCGCGCTCGCGCAGGTCGGCAGCCACGCTGGCCGCCACCTCTCCTGAAATTTTCTGCTGTGCCATGCGGCGCTGCTCGCGCACCACGGGATCCGCATCGAGAAAAATTTTTAAATCCGCGTCAGGAAACACCTTCGTCCCGATGTCGCGGCCTTCCATCACCACACCGCCGCCGGCTCCCATGGCCCGCTGGTGTTCCACCATCCATTCCCGAACCTTGGGATGCACCGACACTCGCGAAGCCGCCTCGGTCACATCGCGCTCGCGAATGCGGGACGAAACGTCCTTGCTATCGAGCAGCGTGCGATTGCCGCCCAGCGTCGGCTCCAGGCGGATGTTCGAACCCTCCGCCAGTTTCACCAGCGCGGCCTCGTCGTCGAGCGACATATCCCGGCTGATCGCTTTGAGCGCCAGCGCGCGGTACATCGCCCCGCTTTCAAGATTGACGTAATCCAGTTTGCGCGCCAGCCGCGAGGCAATCGTGCTCTTACCAGCGCCCGCCGGACCATCAATAGCGATAATCAGCTTGCGAGGCTCGTCCGTAGAATGTCCGCTCATTGCCGAAGCAAGATTGTACACGCTTGCTTTGTCATTCCGACGCGCGAGCGTAGCGAGGCAGGAGGAATCCCTTCCCCCTCATAGGAACCCGGAAAGAGCACGACTTCGTCAGGCCAGAAAAAGAACCGGATTCAGCCGCCGACTTCCCCGACGTTGCCCGCCCGCACCTGTTCGGCAGTGACCCCCAACTTCCGCAGCCGACCGACACTCAACGAATCATGCCTCTTCGCCAACCGCACCCCCGCCTGATCCCGCACCAGGTCGCAATGATAGTAATCAGGAACCGCGAGCCCCAGCGCCCGAAACAAAAGAATCTGCCGCGCCGTCGACTTCAGCAAATCGGCTCCGCGCACGACCTCGGTGATGCCCATGGCCGCATCATCGACCACGACCGCCAACTGGTAAGCCGGCACATCATCCCGCCGCCACACGATGAAGTCGCCGAAATCACGCCCGGCGACCATGCGTTGCGGCCCCAAATGCAGATCGGTAAAACAGATTTCCTCTCCATTAGGAACGCGAAACCGCCAGTTCACGCCAGCGGGCACGTCAGGCTGCACAGCCCGTGTGGAGACGGCCGCCTCGGCCGTCCGGTTTTGCTCGTGTGGGACCGGGTCCCTGACCCGGTCAAGCGGAGCGAAGCTCCGCGGCCGGCACTTCCCCGGATACACGGGCTCATCGTCGGAATCATTCGGCGCTCCGGCCGCCTGCGCCACATCCTTGCGCGAGCACGTGCACGGATAAATCATCCCGCGCTCAACGAGCGTGTTCCAGGCTTTGAGATACCAGCCGCGCCGTTCGCTCTGCACGTATGGCGCGAACGGCCCTCCGCAATCCGGCCCCTCCGACCACGAAAGGCCGAGCCAATGCAGGTCCTCGATCATCGCCTGCGCGAACTCGGGGCGGCAGCGCTGCGGATCCAAATCCTCGTTGCGAAGGATCAACGTCCCATGGCGCTCCGCCGCCCGCTGCGCCGCAGTCCAGAAAGTACACGCATGCCCCACATGCAGCAATCCGGTCGGGGAAGGCGCAAGCCGCCCGCGATAAGGTTTGAGATCGGGCTGGGCCGACATGATCTAGGTAGCGCCGCCGTCCCGGCGGCTGTCGTGGCGGCGTCCCGCCGCCACTGCGAGGGCGAGACGCCCTCGCGACAGCCGGCAGGATGCCGGCGCTACGACAGAAAAGGAAAATTATCGTGCAACTCCGCGCGGAGCCGACACAAACGCCACCTTCTCCGGCGTGATCTGCAGCATCGATTTTCCGCTGACATGCACGAAGCTCAGCTCGCGCGCGGCCAGCAGTGCATTCACCGCGTCTTTGACCTTCGATCGCGCAATGAAGTTGCCAAAAAATATTTCCAGCTCTGCCTGCTCGACCGCGACTACGCAATCCAGATATTTCGATACCAGCGCCGTGAGCGCCTCCTGCACCGACAGTCCCACGCCCTCTTTCACCGCATCCGGAGCCCAGCGGTACAACAGATCCCACACCGATCCTTCGCTGGCCTTGTAATCCACGCGGGTGATGCGCAGCTTCGACCACAACTCACCCAGGGCACCGTCGAGCGCAGCCAGTGATACGCTCCCCCCGAGCGCGTCCTGCAATTTCTGCTTCGACATCGCCCCATCGCGCTGGATCAGCGCAAACGCGTCGCACGCCAGCGCGGAATACGGAGACCGCGATCCCGCCTTGGGCGCCAGCTTCGGATTGCGTTCCCCGGTGAGCGCGTAAAAATAAGGAAACACCGACGCCGCAATCAGGAAGCCGTTATTTTCTTCGAACAGATTCGCCTCGAACACCGTCCGCTCGCGCAGCAGGCGCACCATCAACTCGGTCGCCTCGGCGGCTCGCGGATCTTTGAACGCATGCTGCCACTCCGGCAACCGGTCCTCGCCTCCCACAAACGCTCCAATAAATGTGGGCACGAGCAACGCCGGGCGCTGTGGATACATCAGGCAAAATCCTACATCCTCCAAAAACGCGCGCGCCTGCTCGATCGTCCGGATGGCCTTGCCATCCAGCCGCCACTTCTCGCGCCGCGCTTGTTGTAGTTCGAGATCAGTCATAAAAAGCTGTGAACGATGAGCAGTGAGCTATGAGCAAACCCGCAGCGCGCATTGCTCACCGCTCAGGGCTCATTGCTCACAGCTAGATTCTCTTAAACGCCCGCTGAATGTCCTTCACAGAATACCGCAGCACCACCGGCCTGCCATGCGGACACGACATGGGATGGTCGGTTTTCGCCAGTTCAGCCAGCAGCCACTCCATTTTGTTCTGCTCCAGCGGCATGTTGACCTTGATCGCCGCATGGCACGCGATCGACGCCGCAATGCGCGTGCGAATCTTCTCCAGGTTCAGCGATTGCTCTTCCCGCGCGAACTGATCGATCAGCTCATGCAGCATGTGTTCGACGGCGGACGCTTCCACTCCCGCCGGAGCCACTTTGACCGCAACGCTGCGCGCGCCAAAGGGCTCAGCCTCAAATCCGTTGTGCTGCAGTTCTTCCGCAATCTCGGTAAACACCGCCTGCTGCGCCGGAGACAGCTCCAGAACAATCGGCATCAGCAGGCGCTGGCTTTCTACTTTCTGCACTGCGCGTTGCCGCAGCACCCGCTCGAACAACACACGCTCGTGAGCCACGTGCTGGTCCACGATCCAAAGCCCATCTTCATTCACCGCGAGGATGAACGAATTGCGAATCTGCCCCAGCGGCTTCAGCGTGGCGAGCGAGGCCAGCGTCGGCTCTTCCTCGCCGATATCGAGCGCGGGCGCACAGCCATGATCGGGAATCACCTCAAGTTGCCGAGGTGGAACGGAAGGAGCCGTGGCCATTTCCAGCGGCGCATTCTCCAACCCGCGCGCCACCGGGATCGCCGCATTGGCCTCGACGGCAATGCCGCCTTCAAACTGCAGCCGCGCCGAAATTGGCGGCTGCATGGGCGCTTGCAGCGCGAAGCCGCTCCTGAAGATCGCAGACTCATCCGCAGGCAGACCTTCGCGGGATGCGGAGACTGAGCCCGAGGATGGTTCCCAGGGTTGCGATCCAAGTTGCGAACTAGGTTGCGACCCCGGCGTCAAGGCCTGCCCCGCTGTCGCGTGCGCGCGAATCTCAGTCACGAACTGCGGCACCGGGCGCGCCTTCATCAACGCCGCCCGCACCGAGTCGCGCACAAAGTCGTGCATCGCCGTCTGCTGCCGGAAGCGCACCTCGGTCTTCGAGGGATGCACATTCACATCCACCTCGGCAGCCGGCAACTCCAGAAACAGCAACACCACCGGATACACCGTTGGCGGAATGATGTTGCGGTAAGCCTCGGTCAGCGCGTGCTGCACCAGACGGTCGCGAATCAGCCGTCCATTCACAAATACGAAAATCGAATTGCGATTCAGCTTTTGAATCTCCGGCTTGGAAACGAAGCCGTGAATCCGCATCTCGCCGAACGGTTCCTGAGGCGCGAGTTCGTGTGGCGCGGGCACTCCTGCCCGCGTTGTTTCGGACTCGAGATCGTCTGCCATGGGTGAGGAAGATTGCTGGCGCCGCCACGGCGGACGCTGCGGCAATCCCACGCGCTCCAGCGCCTGCCGCGACGCAATCGAAATCAGCTGATCCAACGTCTCTTTCCCGAAGACTTGATACACCCGTTCGCTGTGTCCCGCCACCGGAGGCGTGACCAGCAGCGCATTCGTCGCGGAATGCAATTCGAAGTGCTTGTCGGGATGCGCCAGCGCATAATGCGTGACCAGCGAGGCGATGTGCGACAGTTCGGTCGACTCCGTCTTCAGAAATTTTTTTCGCGCCGGAACGTTGAAGAACAGATCGCGCACCGTGATCGACGTTCCCAGCGGCAGGCCGGCCTCTTCGACGCGCGCGATCTTTCCGCCGTTGATCTCCACAACGGTGCCGGACGGATCTTCCGCGGCGCGCGTCTCCAGCCGCAACCGTGATACCGACGCAATCGAAGGCAGCGCCTCCCCGCGAAATCCCAGCGTGGCAATGCTCAGCAGATCCTCGGCGTTCTTGATCTTCGAAGTGGCGTGGCGCTCGAAGGCCAGCATGGCATCGTCGCGCACCATGCCGCAGCCGTTGTCGGTGATCTGGATCAGCTTCTTCCCGCCGGCCTCCACGCTGATCTTGATCCGCGTCGCCCCCGCATCGAGCGAATTTTCCAGCATCTCTTTCACCACGGACGCAGGCCGCTCCACCACCTCACCGGCGGCGATCTGGTTGGCAACAGTTTCGGAAAGAACGTGGATGCGGCCCATGGGCGGAGGCGGTTCTGCGTCAGTTCTCGGTTCCCAGTTCTCAGTTCTCAGAACCAGTGGTCAGTTTCGCAGATGCACTGGAAAAAGCAAAATGCCGAAAGCCACGAAAGCTCATGTAGGGACAGCCGCCCTCGGCTGTCCGGCGGCCCAAGCTCATGTAGGGCGGGACGCATTCGTCCGTCCAGGTGGCCCAGACTTACCGGGCCGCAGGTTTTCTTTGAGCCCCAGCACGGGCAAAGGCACCAAAACAAAAAGCGCCCCGCCGCGGCGAAGCGCTTCCCTTCGAAGCAAAACTACTGAGTCACCGACAGAGTGAACGTGAGCGGAGTCGTGGGAGTAAGGGGGCTCGCGCCTCCGGTGGTGGCGTTCACCGTGATGGGGTACGATCCAATCGGCGTCCCGGGATTGCTGTTGCTCCCGCCGCCCGATGTGCCTCCGCAGGAAGCCATCCAGACCGTAGACAATCCCAGAACCATCAGCAAGGCCAGCATGCGCCCCGCTGCGAACGATCGTCTCCGCCCGCTGAACATGAACACGATCCCAAACAATCCCGGCAGCAGCACCGCATAAAAGATCCGCGTGCCGCGATCCAGCTGGCCGCTGCAGTTTGGCGGTGGGCGCGGTGGTCTGAATCGTCAACGTGAGAGTTGTGGAACTGGTGGTTGCCGTGTTAGCGGTGCCCGGACTGAACATGCACGTCGACGCCGTCGGCAGTCCTGAGCAGGTGTAGGTGATGGGCAGCGCGGTCTGTTGCCCCGAGCCGCTGGAGATTACAAACGAAGGCACGCTCGAGCTGATCACGGTGATGTTGACCGCCCCCGTGACCTGTCCCTGGGCAACGCTGAGCGTTCCGCCCGCCGAAGGCGAGCTCAGGGAAAAAGTCTGTGTCGTGGCCGTGACCGCCAGGCTCACGGTTGCGGTGGCCGACACCGCGCCTGAAACTCCCTTCACAGTGACCGGGGTGGTCGACGCAGCGAGGTTGGCTGGAGTCGCGATCGTCAATTGAGTGGTTGTCGATGCGGGCACGCTCACGTTGGGAGGATTGAACGTGCAGGTTGCCCCCGTGGGCAGCCCGCTGCAACTGAAACTCACCGTCCCGGTGAAGGTAGTGCCGTTATTAGTCAGCGCCGTGACCGTGATCGTGCTCGTCGTGCTGCTTCCCGCGGCAACGCTCACGGGACTGAGCGCCCCGGCCGTTACGGTAAACTCCGCAATCGTTGCCGCCCATGCCTGCGCCAATGCATTCGCATTGGGCGAGCCGAGCCCCGTCACCTGGTCATAGCCCACGCCCGCCGAAAATCCCATGCTGCCGGTGGTGCAGTTGGCTGTGCCCGTCTGACAAGGCACAATATTGTTCCCGGCTGTGACGTCGTGAAACGGATTCGGTGTTCCCGCCGCTAGCTGATACAGCACAGGATTGATCGGTGCCAAACCTGTCGGCGAAACATTGCCCAGATATTGATTGATCAGCGCCATGACCGCGGTGAACGTCGGCGCCGCAGCCGAAGTCCCACCCACTACGTCGAAGTCGGTGCTGGCGTCGCGGAATCCATTGGTGCAGGTGGCCACGATCGCCCCGTTGGCGCCATCCTCCGAGCACACGAGATATCCGTCATGATCCGGCGAAGTACTGACCGAGATGTCCGGTACATCGCGTTTTCCGTCGGCCGGAACTCCAGTGCCGGTTTGCCACGTGGTGGGCTTTGAAAAAAAGGAACTGGCTCCGCCGCCGGATGCCGCCAAACCACCGCCCGCAGCAACCGAAGCCGCCGTATCGTTCCATGCCTCTTCGGGAATGTACTCAAGCGCCGATGAGATCGTGTCGCTCCCGGCACCCGAAGCGCTCCAGTAAGGCGGGTCGGCCGCAGCCTCGTTACCGGTCACCGCTCCGGCGGTATCCCCCACAAATTCATTGCCCCCCGCGCCTGTCACTTCGGGAATCGAGGCAGGAACATCCACTGCCAGTCCCTGCGTGGCCGGGGACCCGGTATCGCAATCGGCCGCGCCCGAATCGCCCGACGACGCCGTGATGGTCTGACCTTGGGCTACACCCTGCACAGCCCATCCGCGAATCGTATTTGCCTCGGTCAATCCCAACCCAGCCTCGCAATAGCCGTAGCTGGTGCTGATGAACGGCGCAACATTGTTGTCAATCGCCGCCTGCAGCGCGTTCCACACATTCAAGCCTTGCCTGCTGGCGCACGTGTCTCCGCTCGAAAGCGGAGCAAAAACGAAGGTGATGCTGGCGCTCTTGGCCACGCCGCCCGACCACTCCAGGTCCAGATCCGATTCGCCTTCATCGCCCGAGCATCGAGTCGGCGTTGGGACCGGCTGCGTCGTCCCGGCTACCAACTGCCAATTCATCGTCACCGTGCTGGCGGGAAGCTGCGCCGCGCTGCGGAAATTATTCAGATCGCTGGTCGCTACCGTGCTCTGTCCGATCACCGCGATCTTCTGATTCGATCCCGTATCGCCTGCCGTATACAGCGCGGTCACGTTGTAGATCGTGGCGTAGTCCCCGGGGGAGAGGTAATGATTGCCGCTGAGGTACGAGGTGAGATGCGGCTGGGCTTTCATTCTCGGCTTGGGCGAGAAATCATGGAGGTGTCCCACCGACAGTACAGACGCGGCCAACGCCGCCGGCACCGAGGGCTCCCCGGCATTAGCAAGGTGCACTTCTCCGTTCACCAGATAGTTGTGCATTTCCAGCGCGAAAGTGGACTCCACCTGCGCCACCGTTCCATCGAACGACACCTGGTTGCGGCTGTTCGAAACGGTGATGTTGATAAAGCCCTCCGACTGCAGCCACGCCACGACCTTGTTAATGTCGTTCTGCGTCATGCCGAAGCGGTCGGCGAACTGCGCCGGGGTCATGTACTTGTGATAGTTGGGCGAGGAGCGGTCCGAGAGCTGGGAAAGGAAAAGATCCAGGTCTTGCTGCTGAGCTGCCGAAGGGTGGAAGGAGAGTGAAACCACGTGCAGCATGCGGCTGCCATCGGCGCGGCCCAGGTCAAATTCCGGCCTCGCCAGTCCGTGCACATTGCCTTTGAGCTGAATCTTCGTGCCGCTAGTGAGATCGCCCGTAATGCGATCGGCCGAGGCTGATACCGCATAACTCAGGCCGGAGAAAATCCCAGAGACCACCAACAGACACACGAGCGCCCTACTCTTCACCATGACAACTCCCCTGCAGAGAACAATTTCTGCTGCGTCTTAGCTTATACGGCTTATTCTCTTCTTCGATCAAGTGTATGACCGCGAAGGTTGTATGCCGTACTTGAAAGTTCACGATTCCGAGACTTGGATCTCTGGATTTCCGGTCGACCCGCCGGAATCCCGCTCTAAAAGAGGTGACCGCCGATTAATAACCCGTATGCGCCGGGAAAGTTGCGGTAATTCTGGCTGCCTGCCTTATACTTGCCCTTCCGCGCATGCCGTCTCCCGTCCCGCCCAAATCCCGCCTCGCCTACATCGACTGGATGCGCGGCCTCGCCTGCGTCCTCATGTTTCAAACCCACTGCTACGATTCCTGGCTCGGCGGATCGGCGCGCCAGAGCCGTTTCTTCATGTACTCCCAACTCGGCGGAACCTTTCCCGCCCCGCTGTTTCTGTTCCTGGCCGGAATCTCGTTCGCCCTGGTCACGGATAAATTGCGCCAGAAAGATCTGCGTCCGGCACAGATCGCCCGCTGCATCATTCGCCGCGGCGCGGAAATCTTGGCCTTTGGCCTGCTCTTGCGACTTCAAGAATACGTCATCGCGTGGGGCTGGGCTCCGAAAAGCGACCTGTTGCGGGTCGACATCCTCAACACCATCGGCGTGTCGATGATGCTGATGGGCGCAATGTGCTGGCTCGTGCAGTCAGTCTCCGAGCACATGTGGGGACAGCCGCCCTCGGCTGTCCGGCCGGGCGAAGCCCGGCAGGATTTTGCCGGCAGCACCAGAGCTCGCATAGCCCTAGTCCTTGCAGCCTCCGGCGCCGCCCTCCTGATCTCTCTGCTGACCCCGCTGCTTTGGACCACCTGGCGCCCCTACTGGCTGCCCTGGCCGATCGAGTCCTACATCAACGGCGTGCACAACCTCGGCACTCCGCAAGCCTGGCTGTTCCCCATCTTCCCCTGGGCTGGCTTCGCCTTCGCCGGTCTCGCCGTGGGATTCGTCCTGCAGAGTGACTGGACGCGCACTCGCCAGGCGCAGGTCTTTTTTTCATGCGGCGCCGCCGGTCTGCTGCTGATCGAACTCTCCCGCTGGCTCGATGCGCGGCCGACCCAGATCTATCCCACCTACGACTACTGGCACACCAGCCCTGAATTCTTTCTGATTCGAGTCGGCATGCTGATGCTCATTCTGACCGCGAGCTATGCCTGGTGCCGCTGGGGCGCCGCACAATGGGGATTCAGCCCGCTGATCCAACTCGGCCAGGCGTCGCTGGTGGTCTATTGGGTGCATATCGAATTTGTCTACGGACGCCTGTCGATCCTCCCGAAGCGTGGCCAAGCCATCGGCACAGCAACTGCCGGCCTGGTCGTAATCACGCTGGCCATGATCGCCCTGGCCTACATCCGCACCCACGCCAAAGGCTGGATGAAAAAATATGGCCGTGGAGCGACTACAACGCATGTAGGGACGGACGCATTCGTCCGTCCGGGCGGCCCGGAATTATCGGGCCGCAGCCGCTCATAACACCCAGATTTATGTGGGGACAGCCGCCCTCGGCTGGACGGACGGATGCGTCCGTCCCTACATGGTTCGTGGAGGTTATCCAACCCTTGCCGCAAACTGCACCACCTCCCGCTCCGCCCAGCGCCCATCGTATCCGTCGCCGTCGGGCTCTCCCATGAACGCGCAATGTCCGCCGTCTCCGGTTTCGATATACGTGATATGAGGATTGCGCAAAATCCGTACCCGGGTCTCCGGCCGCATGCGAATGAACGGATCGTTGGCCGCGTGAATAATCAGCGCCGGCACCGCAACGCGATCGACCACGTTGGCCGCCGCCGCCCGCGCATAATAATCGTCCGCCCCCGCGAAGCCACAGTAGTAAGCCGTGATGCGGTCGTCGAACAGCCGCAGGCTGGAAATTCCGCGCAGCCGAGACACATCAAATTGTTCCGGAAAATAACGCGCCTTGGCCCGCAGCCGTCGAAACAGCTGCATCAGGAAGTAGTACTCGTAGATGCGGTTCGCGGGTTCGTGCAGCGCGTCGGCCGATGCCGCCAGATCCATCGCCGGACACACCGCCGCCACCGCCTTGAACTGCGTCGGACCATCCCTGCCCCATTCGCCCGCCAGCTTCAGTACCAGGTTTCCACCCATGGAGAATCCGATCAGCGCAAACCGCGACACGCCATCGTTCTCGACCACGTGGCGCGCCACCGCCGCCACGTCCCCCGACAAACTCGAGTTGTAAAGGGTCGGCGCGTAATGATCCATGCCGCCGCAGTTGCGCTGGTTCATCAGCACGACGTTCATTCCCGCCGCCAGCCCGTTGCGCGCCACGCCCAGCATGTACTGCGACTCGGTCGATCCCTCGAGGCCGTGAACCACGATCAGCGTCAGCGCCGCCGCGCGATCCGGCTGCCAGCGACACCAGCAGCGCACTTTGGTCCCGGGCACAACTTCCACCGGCCGCTCTTCCGCCGGAGGCAAATGAATCCGCCGCCCCATCAGAAAGCTGGCAATGGTCTGCACGTGCCCGCCCCGCAGCCACCACCGGGGCCGGAATGAATCCGGGACATCGCGCGCGTCTGTTGTAGGTTGGCCGGACGAGGCAGGGCCTCTCTCTTCAGAAGGTGAGATTTGCGAACCGTCCACCAATTGATTCTAATAGAATGTCCGATAGGGAACGGCCTTCGAACCTTGCACCACGAAGGACACGAAGTTACACGAAGGAAATCATTGTGAAGCGGGTTCCTTCGTGAAACTTCGTGCCCTTAGTGGTTTATCCGCCGTTAAGATTTGAAAGGGCACCACATGCCGATCTACGAATACATCTGCAAGCAATGTCACCACCAATTCGAGGCACTCCTCTACGGCAAGGAAAAAGCCGCATGCCCGAAGTGCCACGCCACCAAGCTCGAACCGCAACTCTCTGTCTTCGCCGTTTCGGCCAAAGGGAGTTCCGCATCTGCCGCCCCTAAGGGCGCCTGCGGATCCTGCGGCGATCCCCGCGGCCCCGGCGCCTGCGCGCTCGGCGACATGAACTGACCGGCTACACGAACGGATTCTTATTCGCGCTGCGGGCGCCCCATTCTAAACTCGCGTCTTGTGCGAGTTTAGAGTGGGGAGTTTCCAGCCTCAACTCATTTCTCCGCGCAGCAGTGCGACGTCCCCGCCTTCGAATCGGCATAGCGGTCGTGATGCCGCACCCACGCCATCGGCCACGGCAACCCATCCTCATCGCGACCCTTGGGCGTGTGGTCGAGAAGGTTGTACGTGGGCAGCAGAATGTCGAGCCCGCGCGCGTACGTCGAATACGCGTGATAGATCTCGCCATCGCGTTTCGAGAAGACGCTCAATCCCGGAAGTTCCTCCGAAGGGAATTCCGTCAGCTCGTAGTTGTAATAGGTCTTCCCCTTCTCGTCTTTCCGCGCCGTGACCTGGTAGTCGTAATTGAAGTCCGTCCCAAACGACGATACCCAGTGGAAGCGCCATCCCATGCGCTTCTGGAAGGCTTCAATCTCCGGCCAGGTGGCACGCGAGACCACTGCCAAGGTCGTATCCCGCTGCCGAATGTGCGTGGTCACCGCATCGAACGAATCCGAAATGTACGAACAACTCGGACATCCTTCCTTCCATCCCGGCCCGAACATGAAGTGGTAAATGATCAGTTGGCCGCGTCCTTCGAATAGATCCGCCAGCGTCTGTTTGCCCTTCGGCCCTTCGAAGACATATTTCTTTTCGACTTTTTCCCACGGCATTTCACGCCGCTGCCGGCTCAATTCGTCGCGCAGGTGCGTGAACTCTCTTTCCTTGGCCAACAATTGTTTTCGCGCCGCCAGCCACTCCGCTGGCGAGACGACTCTCGCCGCCGTCTTCTCGATTGTTGCTGTCGTCATAATCCTCACTCCTTTTCCTTTGATTCGCTAGATTCGATCGGTTCGCTTTTCTCACCCTTCTTCTTACGAAGAACTTTCATGACCAGCGCGGTCAGCCCTCCGGTGGAAACCGCGCTGCCCACCACCACTCCCGCGCTCGCAATACACGCTGGACACATAGATCCTCCTCACTTTGAAGCTTTCTCGGCGCGCGCTTTCACCCGCTCGTTCATGCCAGTCCATCCGGCAACAACACCCTTCCGGTGCTCGTCCTGGATCATCCCAAACGCTTTGTGATGAAACTTGATCAGCGTTCCGCCATTCTCCTGGCTCAGCCGGTACTGCAGGTTCGACGCAACCCCGTACGACATAAACAGCGGCCCCGTGATTTCGAGCAGAGTCGGACGCTTGATCGCCTGCACATGTCCCCAGAAATGTCCGTTGCCGTCGCCCAGATCGCGGAACCAGCGGCCGCCCGGCCACGCTTCCAGCTTCATCGGCATCTTCTGCTCCGGCGTTTCGTTTTCCGGACCGAGTTGCTCGAGCAGCGCGGCAAAGGTTTGCTCCAGCGAAGCGCGCACGTGAATTTCCTGCGTGACCAGCAGCGTGAAATCTTCAATCCCCGGCATAGTTGAACTGGCACTCATCTTCTTCCTCCTGATTGTTGATCTGAAATTTGTTCTCACGCGGGCCGCGGATTTAGTTGTGATTCGTGTCCGTACGGCCCGCTTTTTCCTCTGCGCGCTCCTTGATCCGCATCAACTGATGCGACCACAGCCGCTCAAATGTCTTCGTCCACTCATGCAATGGACGGATCCCATCGGCATTCGTTCGATAAAACATATGCCTCCCGTTCCGCCGCACCCGCACCAGCCCCACATCGCGCAGCACCTTTAAATGCTTCGAGACCGAAGGCTGCTCCAGCCCCAGGTGGACAACCATATCGCCCACCGGCCGCTCTCCCAGCGCGAGATAGTCGAGAATCTCGCGCCGCCGCGGCTCGGCCACCGCATTAAACGCGTCAGAAGTGGTTGCGGCTCTCGCCATGAACGGCAATATATATTCCTATATCGGAATATGTAAAGCGCGAAAAAATTTCCCCCACCAAAAAATCTGCTTGCTTTTTAGTTAGTGTTATAGTTAACTACATCACTATAGATCGCTCAGCCGTCTCGGCCAGTTCCGCTTCCTCGAGATTCGCTGACCCGATCCAAACGATTTTGAGGAGGATGCACCTATGAAATCCGCTCGCTTGCTGCTGATTGCCGCTCTGACCTTGCTCGGCACCATGGCATTCGCCCAGTCCGACGCACACAAAATGGCTGCTCCGCCGGTCCCGTCCGACGCGCAAAAATCATTTGACCAACTAAAGACTCTCGCCGGTACCTGGACCGGTCCAGTGACCGCCGACCCGCCGCAACCCGGGTGGAACAATGCTCCCGTGCAGGTCACGCTGCGTGTGACTTCCAGGGGAAATGCACTGGTGCATGAAATGAGGGATCCGACGGTGCCCGACGATCCGACCAAGACCGACCATCCCGTCACCATGCTCTACCTCGACGGCGATCACCTGACCCTGGTTCATTATTGCGATGCGGGCAATCGGCCACGCATGGTGGCTCGGAAGTCGGCCGACGGAAAGACGGTAGAATTCGATTTCGTCGACCTTTCCGGCGGCAACCAGTACGGACACGTGTACCACGCGCTATTCACCTTCATTGACGCCAACCACCACACCGAGGATTGGACTTACCTGATGCCCGGCGACAAGCTCGTCCGCGCGCATATGGATCTGCAACGGGCGAAGTGATGCCGCTTCGCACTGATTCTGATTCAGGATTGCCGTCAGAGAATTCGCCGGCAACGAACGGCCTAAAGGATTATTTCCATGACCATCAGCCTGACCGCCGCTTTTCAACGGAACGAGCAATACGAGGGTGTCCGCGGGATCAACATTTACCTTTTACGGTTGCTCTATGTATTGATGTTCTTCTGGCTGGGCAAGATTACTTGGGCGCACATCCTCACCCACCTGGGACCATGGGAGCCTATAAATGCCGTGGCTTGGTGCGTCTGGACGGGGTTCGCGACTCTGGCGGGCATAGGAATCGTCCGTCCTGTGAAAATGCTGCCCATCGTGCTGCTGGAGATATTCTACAAAGTGCTCTGGCTGATTCTTGTCGCGTATCCGCTATGGTCAAAAGGTACGTTGGCGGGATCACCGGCGGAAGACATCACCTCCCAGTTCTTGTGGGTGATACTACCCATCGTTGCTGTGCCGTGGGGGTATGTGTTCGAGAATTATTTTTACAAAGCAAAGAAAAAGTAGAACCGTTTTTCGTGCGATTCGGGAAACCTAATGGACCGTGAGTGGAACGACAATCAGCCGATTTACCGCCAGCTTCGCGACCGGGTCGTCGCGATGATTCTCGACGGCGTGCTCAAGGAAGGCGATCCGCTGCCTTCCGTGCGCAACGTCGCGGCGGAATACCGGGTCAATCCGCTCACGGTCCTGAAGGGCTACCAGGAACTGGTCGACGAGGGACTGGTCGAGACCCGGCGCGGCCGCGGCATGTTCATCAACGATGGTGCCCGCTCCCAGCTATTGCAAGGAGAGCGGCAAAAATTTCTGGCGGACGAATGGCCGCGCATCAAGGCCAACATCCAGCGCCTCGGCCTCGATGCCGAAGAACTGCTGAAGGGCAGAAACGGCAATTCTCCGACCGAAGCCGCGCCCGCAAAGCCCTCCAACACCGGTCCCAGCAACGTCGGCCCTAACTCAGAAGAGGAACATTAAGCCATGACCTGCATCGAAGCCCGCGGTCTCCGCAAGGCGTTCGGCACAACCGTTGCGCTGGATGGCGTCGATTTGCGCATCGAAGAGGGACGCATCCTGGGGCTGATTGGCCCCAACGGCGCCGGCAAGACTACCGCGCTCAACACCATTCTCGGCCTCATTTCTTATCAGGGAGAGCTGAAGGTGTTGGGGCGCAATCCCTGGACCGAGCGTGACCAACTCATGCGCGACGTGTCGTTCATCGCCGATGTCGCCGTGCTCCCGCGCTGGATGCGGGTTTCACACGCGCTTGACTATGTCGCGGGCGTGCATCCGCGATTCGATCGCGCCAAGGCCGAAGGCTTTCTGGCCCGAACCACCATCAAGCGCACCAGCAAGGTCCGGGAATTGTCGAAGGGCATGGTCACGCAACTGCATCTCGCGCTGGTTATGGCCATTGACGCGAGACTGCTGGTGCTCGACGAACCCACGCTCGGCCTCGACATTCTCTATCGCAAGCAGTTCTACGATTCGCTGCTGAACGACTACTTCGACCGCAGCCGCACCATCGTCGTGACCACGCACCAGGTGGAAGAGATCCAGCACATTCTCACCGATCTCATGTTCATCGACCGGGGACGCATCGTCTTCAGTTGCAGCATGGAAGATTTCGAATCGCGTTATGTGGAAGTCACGGTGAATCCCGAACAAGTGGCCGCCGCCCGCGCGCTCAAGCCCATCCACGAGCGCCAGATGCTCGGCCGCGGCATCTTGCTATTCGATCTAGGACGCGATCCGGGCGCTCGCCAGCAACTGGCCGCGCTCGGCGAGGCGCGCACGCCCAGCATCGCCGATTTATTTGTTGCCATCATGGGAAATCAGGCAGGCGCAGCCCAAGGAGCAGCGTGATGAATACTCAATCCAATGCGATGTCCGCATCGGTCGACTCGCAGATCGCGCCTGCAGTCTTGTCGGAAACGCGGCCCCTCTACTGGTCGGTGCGGCGCGAACTCTGGGAGTACCGCTTTCTCTATCTCGCGCCCCTTGGCGTCGCAGCCGCCTATCTTCTTGCCTTCGCAACCGGGCTGCCTCGTCACGTGCCTGCGGTAGTACGGCGGGCCTCGGCACTCGATCCGACGCTATATCGCGATGTGATCGCCCGGCCATACGACTTCGCGGGCGGTTTGATGATGCTGGTCGGCATCCTGATGAGCATCTTCTATTGCAGCGACGCGCTGCACGGCGAGCGCCGCGATCGCAGCATCCTGTTCTGGAAGTCGCTGCCGGTTTCGGATTGGACCACCGTGCTGGCGAAAGCCTGCGTTCCGCTGATCGTCATCCCCCTGATCACATTCACCGTCGCGGTTGCCCTCGAGTGGATCATGGCCCTGCTGACCAGCGCCGTGCTGCTCGGAAATGGCTTGAGCGTGGCCCGATTCTGGGGCGAGCTATCGTTCTTTCAGATGTCGCTGCTGCTGCTCTACCACCTTTTCACCGCGCACGCGATCTGGCCCGCGCCCGTCTATGCCTGGTTGATACTGGTCTCGGGATGGGCGCGGCGGGGCGTACTGTTAGCGGCCGCCCTGCCGGTGATCGTGATCGGCGCCGTCGAGATGCTCCTGCTCCACACTTCGCACTTCGCCGGCATGGTTGCGGAGCGCCTGATCGGGCACATACCGGACGCCGCCATCGGACCGGACCACATGTTCCCGACCAATCCGATGATCCATCTCACTCCGGTGCAATACCTGCTCGACCCCTCAGTATGGGCCGGGCTGCTGATCGCGGCGGCGCTTCTGGCCTTAGCCGTTCGTATGCGCCGCTCTCACGGCCCCATCTAATCGCGCATGATTCGCCTGCTACACTCGCATCATGCACGTGAAGATTCTCGGTTCGGCCGCGGGCGGGGGATTTCCCCAATGGAACTGCGCCTGCCCGAACTGCCGCGGCCTGCGCGCTGGAACCTTCCCCGGCAAGGCCCGCACACAGGCGCAGCTTGCCATCAGCGCCGACGCGCGCTTCTGGTTCTTGCTCGGAGCTTCGCCCGACCTGCGCGCGCAGATCGAGGCCACGCCAGAGTTGCATCCTCGCGTCTCCAGCAGCGGAGATGGGATTCGCCAGTCGCCCATTGCCGGCGCCGTCCTGCTTAATGCCGACATCGACCACGTACTCGGGTTGCTGCTGCTCCGCGAACTGCAGCCGCTCGCGGTCCACACGTCGAAATCGATCCGCCGCATTCTCACAAAAGATAATTCCATGTTCGGCATGCTGCAGCGCATTCCCGGGCAAGTGAGCTGGAACGAGTTCAAGCCTGGGGTGCTGTTCTCGCTGCTCGAACCGGCGGCCAGAGATTCCGGCCTGCGCTGCCGCGCCCTTCCGCTGGGCACGCACTTTCCGGCATATGTTTCGCCGCCAAGGCGATCGCAACTCTCGCCGCTCGAATCGTCGCTCGGGCTGATCGTCGAAACTCCGTCGGGCAAGCGTCTCGTCTACATGCCGGCTGTCCCTGGCGTCAACGAGCCGCTTTTGCGCCAACTCGAATCCTGCGACGTGATATTTTTTGATGGCACGTTCTGGAGCGATGACGAACTGATCCGCATGCAGGCCGGCGGCCAGACGGCGCAACAGATGGGCCACATGGCGGTCTCGGGCAGCGATGGCAGTCTGGCAAAGTTGGGGCAACTCCAGCGCCCGCGTCGAATCTATATACACATCAACAACACGAATCCCATGCTTAACGAAGCCGGACCCGAGTATCGCCAGGTTCGCGACGCGGGATGGGAGATTGCGGAGGATGGATGGCAGTTCGAACTGTAGAACGCGGTTCCGAAACCGAGCCCCTACTCTCGTTCGACGAGTTCCGCGCCCGCCTGCGCGCCGTCGGCGAAGAACGCTACCATCATCAACATCCTTTTCATCTGCTCATGCACGAAGGCCGCCTCAGCCGCGGACAGATGCAGGCCTGGGCGTTGAACCGCTACTACTACCAGAGCATCATTCCGATCAAGGATTCGATCATCCTGTCGCGCGGCACTGATCCGGCATTTCGGCGTGCCTGGCGCAAGCGCATTGTCGATCACGATGGCGATTCGGCGAGCGAAGGCGGCATCCAGCGCTGGCTGAAACTGGCGGAAGCCGCGGGACTGAATGCCGAACAGGTTCGCGCCGGAACTGGAATTCTTCCTGCAACCCGCTTCGCCGTGAATGAATATCTGAACATTGTGCGCAGCCGCAGCCTGCTCGAAGCCGTCGCGTCGTCGCTGACGGAATTGTTCTCCCGCGACCTGATCTCGCTGCGCATGGAAAAGTTGCGGCAGCATTATCCCTGGCTCTCCGGAGGCCTGGATTATTTCGAAGCACGCCTCACGCAAGCGCCCGAGGACGCGCATTTCGCCGTGAACTACGTATTCGAGAACGCGAAGACGCGACCCGAGCAGGAACTCGCGATTCAAGCGTTGCGCGACAAGTGCGACATTTTATGGGCGCAGCTTGACGCGCTTTATTTCGCCTACGTGCAGCCGGGATGGCCTCCGCCGGGCGCGTTTCGCATGGAAGCGAGTTAGCATGAATCCCTTAATTTTTGTCATTCCGGCCGAAGCGGAGCGAAGCGAGCGAAGTGGAGGAACCTGCTTTTTCTCACCTCTTGTCGCGCGGAGGAACCCGTCATGCCTCCGCCCATAGATGCCAGCCAGCCGCGCCTCGCCGCCGGATGCCGTTGGGGCGGAACCGACACCGATCGCATGATCCTGTTCCCCGAGGGCGCCATCAAGCTGCAAAGCACCGGACGCGAAGTGCTCGAGCGCTGCGACGGCCAGCGCACCTTCGGCGAAATCATCAGCGAATTGCAGAAAGAATTCGCGAAGACCGATCCGGCAAAGATCCGCGCCGACATCAGCATGTTTCTGGAGCAGTTGCAGAAGAAGCGAATCGTGGACTACTAAAACAATTTGGTAATTGGGTAATTGGGTAATTTGCGCTGCGAAAAGCTTATGGAGTTTATAAATGACCCGATGACTCAATCGCCCAATGACTCAATGACGCGAGCTGTTCAATTACTAAATTACACAATTACTAAATTGTTTACGCCTCTCGCCCTGATCGCCGAAGTCACGCACCGCTGCCCGCTGCACTGCGTCTACTGCTCGAATCCGCTCGAGCTGGCCGGAGCGCAGTCGGAACTTTCCACCGGCGAGTGGACCGGCGTCTTTCAACAGTGCGGCAAGCTGGGCATGCTGCATGCGCACTTTACCGGCGGCGAACCGCTGGTGCGGACCGATCTGACAGAGTTGATCGCCGCCGCGCGCGCCGCGGGACTTTATACCAACCTCATCACCTCGGGCATCGGCCTCAACGAGCAGCGGCTGCAAGCCCTGATCGAGGCCGGCCTCGATCACATCCAGATCAGCTTCCAGGATTCGCGGGAAGAGGCTGCCAACTGGATTGCCGGAGCCAAGGCGCACGCGCACAAAATCGAACTCTCGCGCGCGATCCGCAGGCACAAGATTGCGTTCACAGTAAATCTGGTCGTGCACCGGCAGAACCTCGATCATCTGGAAGAGATGATCGCCTTCATCGAGCAACTCGCCCCGGAGCGGGTCGAGATTGCGCACGCGCAGTATTACGGATGGGCGCTAGCGAATCGCGCCGCGCTAATGCCCACGCGCGCGCAACTCGAGAAGGCAGTTGCCATCGTGGCCCAGGCCGAAACCCGCAATGCGGGACGCATGCGCATCGACTCCGTCGTTCCGGATTATTACGCGAAGTATCCCAAGGCCTGCATGGGCGGCTGGGGACGAAGATTGATGCTGATCAATCCATCGGGCAAGGTTCTGCCCTGCCATGCGGCCGAAGTCTTACCTGGCTTGCAGTTCGAGAATGTGCGCGAGAAATCGCTGGCCTGGATCTGGCAGGAATCCGCGAGCTTCCAGCGTTTTCGCGGGGAAGACTGGATGCCCGAGCCCTGCCGCAGTTGCGATCGCCGCGCGGAAGATTTCGGCGGATGCCGCTGCCAGGCCTTCCTGCTCGCGGGAGACGCAGCGGCCACCGATCCGGCCTGCTCGCTGGCGCCCGCCCACAGCGTCGTCGAGTCGGCTGTAGCCGCCGCCAATGCGAGCCCGGCTCTTGCCCAACCCGCGCACAACGCGTCCTTCGTTCAACTGCAGCGCCAGACCGAAAATTTGTGGAGCTACCGCACGAACCCAAAGTAAATCAGTCCACAAATTTCGCAGATTCTAACGCATCAAGCGTTGATTTGATCCGATCCGCGAGAATCCGTGTGGATCCGTGGCCAAGTAGATCCGTGGCCAACGCTCCTACCAGCGCACGCCGATGGTGATGGGACGCAAATCTGTGGTCACGCCGCCATGCGAGGTGTGGAAATCGCGGATCTCGGCGTAAATCTCCATGCTCGAAGTGATTTTGCGGGTCACCCCTGCCCCAACCTCTTCGCCGATTTCATTCTGGCTGGAATGCAGAAATTGTCCGCTGACCGGCAAGTTTCCATTGAAGCAATGTCCCCACCACAGGAAAAACCCATTGCAGGTCTCTCCCGCATACGCTTGCGAGTTGTCGAGCTTCCCGGCCCGGCGGTAGAGACCCACTCCGCCGACGATGTACGCACCCCACGTTTTTGTGAAGGGAAGATTGATCACGGGACCAAAATTGAGCGCGTATACATGTGAGTTGCCACCCGTGGATGACGCCAACTGCAGCGCCGAAGCACGCAGGGGTAGGTCGTCGAACTGAAAGTCGAGGCGCAGTCCGAAGTACTGGCTGAAATTGCGCGCGGCTCCCGCCGCGGCCACCGGGCCCCCGCTGCGCACATAGGTCTTCGTCGTTCCGCTGGTGAGGCTGGCTCCCGCGCCCACGTTGTACACCCAATTTTTAAACAGCTTCGGCTTCACCCGGTGGATGGGAATCGATTCCTCGGGCGTGGCCTCCTGCTCCTGTTCGCTTTGTGGCTGTTGCGTCTGCGCGGGTTGCTGCGCTTGCGTCTGGGACTGTTGCGTCTGGGATGGGGGAGCGGCTTGTGGGTCCGGCGAAGTTTGTTGGGCGTGGACGGTTGCGACTCCCGCCAGAATCGTGATCAGAACGCCCCATTGCACGATCCTGCCTCCGGAAATCGTTGCGAACTTTCGAATCATTCATTCTCCTCCCGCTGCCGGGTGGCGGACCGCCGCGCTCGAAACCGAGAGGCGCTTGTGAAAGAACGTGTCCGCGATGCTCCCGCCGTGATTTCTGTTCGCAGCAGGCAGGCACCATATTACCAACTTTGATGCGGAGTGCGCCCGCGATGCCGCCTGCCGGCCCGCTTTGCTGTTTTCGCCGCGGCCCAGCGCACGTATGATAGGGATTTCCATTTCCCACAGGACGGATCTCTTGTCCAAGCAAAGCGCGCCATCGGCGTCAAAGTCGGCCACCAGCAGTGCTTCCAGCCGAAGCTCTGCCCGCTGCGTCGCCCTCATCGGATTCGGTACCGTGGGCCGCGCGGTCGCGAAAATCCTGTGCGAGCGCCCCATCGCCTCCCTGCGGCTGACCCACATCTGCAATCGCAACTTCGAACGAAAGAAACAACCTTGGGTTCCGAGCGATGTCCTCTGGACCGACAACATCGATTCCGTTCTGCAATCGGAGGTCGACATCGTCATCGAACTGATCGGAGGCCTCAATCCCGCCGAGCAGATCGTGCGCCGCGCGCTCGAATCGGGCAAGTCGGTAGTGACCGCGAACAAGCAACTCATCGCGCGGCACGGCCCCGACCTTCTCGAACTTGCCGCCAAACATCGCTGCCAGCTGGAATTTGGCGCGTCCGTCGCCGGTGGCGTTCCGGTGCTTCCCGCGCTGCGCACTGGGCTATCGGGCGACCGCCTGCACGGCATTGCTGGCATTCTGAACGGCACATGCAATTACATACTGAGCCGGATCGAGAATGCGCGCATTCCCTTCAGCGAGGCGCTGGAAGAAGCGCAAGCCCGCGGATACGCGGAAGCCGACGCCTCGGAAGATCTGGATGGCGGCGACGCTCGCGCCAAGCTGGCGATCCTGGCGCTGGCCGGATTGCACGTCCGCGTCGCGCCCGAATCGATTCGCGCGCGCACGATTCGTCCCATCGACGCGGTCGATTTCGATTATGCCGCGGAACTGGGCTGCACCATTCGCCAGATTTCCCGCGCCGATCTGAAGCAGGACACTCTGCTGGCCGAGGTCGGACCCTGCCTGGTTCCGAGCGACTCGCCCTTCGGACGCGTGCAGCGCAATCTCAACCTCGTCCTCACCTCCGGCCAGTACGGCGGCGATATGGCGTTCCTCGGCGCCGGCGCCGGTGGAGATCCCACAGCCGTCGCAGTCGTCTCCGATCTGATGTTTGTGGCGCAGGGCGCAGCCGGCACCGGGGATGCGGCCGGTTCGGTCTCCACGCCGCAGGTCAGCAGCGATTTCGAAACGGCCTGGTATTTGCGCTTTTTCGTGCGCGACCAGCCGGGAATCGTGGCGCGACTGGCGCAAATCCTGGCCGCGCATCGTCTCAATATCGACTCCGTGCTGCAGAAGCCCGGATTCGAGAAAAGTTCTCTACCCTTCGTGATCACGCTCGAGCCCTGCCGCGATTCCCAGCTTCATCCCGCGCTCGAAGAGATCTCCCGGGTGGAATTCGCCGTGCGCCCGTGCTTGTGCCTGCCCATCCTTAGCTGAACGGCTTGGCCTGAAGTTGAGCGGCTTCTGGCTGGGTGATTTAAAAGACAAAAAAACAGCGCCGGTTCATTCTGCGCGATTGCCCGGCGCTGCCAAAGTGGTTTGTGGAATCTTTAATTCCAGAACGGATTTTTGAGACCCGCCGGCGCCATCGCGCTGTCGGCCTTGGTTTCCGTCCCGGATTCATCAGAAATCTTTTCGTCGATGAAACGCGACGGCGGCGGTGCGCTCACTTCTTCTTTCTTGCCCGGACTTGGAGTAAAAGGATATTCGGATTTCATGGGGAAAACTCCTCCAGTTTTATGATCTGCTTTCATTAAACACCTCATTCCGTCCCTTGCGGCTGCAAAAATTTTGATGGCAGCCATTCAAAAATCCGCAGGGCCGCTTTTACTGGATATCGGCAATTCCGGCCCCATCCTGCAGAAAATCCCCACTTCGATATATCCTGTTCAGTCCCGTTCTAAAGGTTTTCGCAGTAACCAATTCTTCTACTGTCACCCTAAGGATGCATTCATGAAATACCGCAAATTTGGCCGTACCGGATTTGACATCTGCGACATCTCTTACGGATTGTGGGGCATGAGCGGCTGGACCGGTTCCAGCGATCAGGAATCTCTGGCCTTTCTGCAACTCTCCATCGACTTGGGATGCAACTTTTTCGACACCGCCTGGGCCTATGGCGAGGGCAAGAGCGACGGATTGCTCGGCGAGATCATGCAGCGCAACCGCGGCAAGCGTCTCTACGCCGCTTCCAAAATTCCTCCGGCCAACGACCGCTGGCCCGCCGTGCCGGAATATAAATACGGCGACGTTTTCTCGCCGAAGCACGTCTTCGAGTATGCCGACAAGATCCGCAAGCAGCTGCGCGTCGACACCATCGATGTGCTGCAATTTCACGTTTGGGACGACAGCTGGACCAACGAGCTCGATTTCCGCGCCACGGTGGAGAAGCTGAAGCGCGACCGCATCATTCATTTCTTCGGATTGAGCATCAACCGCTGGGAGCCCAATAACGCGATCAAGGCGCTGCGCACTGGCCTGGTCGACGTGGTGCAGGTCATCTACAACATCTTCGATCAGTCGCCCGAGGACGAACTTTTTCCAATTTGCCAGGAATTGAATATCGGCGTCATCGCTCGCGTGCCCTTCGACGAAGGCAGCCTGGGCGGCAAGATGACGCTCGCAACCCGCTTCCCCGAGGGCGATTGGCGCGCCGGATATTTCGGTGCGGAGAATTTGCCGCCGACGATTGAGCGCGTGGAAAAGCTGAAGCGGATTCTGCCGCAAGGCATGTCGCTGCCCGAGATGGCCCTGCGTTTCATCCTGTCGCATCCGGCCGTAAGCACGACCATTGCGGGCATGCGCAAAGCCGAGCACGTGCGCCAGAACATCGCCGCCAGCGATGCCGGACCGCTCGACAAACATCTGCTGGCCGAATTGAAAAAACATCGATGGGATCGGGAGCCGCAGCGATGGTCCGACTAAACGCGGGGAGAGCACAGCGCGAAATTTTCGAGAGGCGTCATCCCGAAATCCCGTGCTTTCACCAGCGGGACGAGGGATCTCCCGTGGGCATCCAGCCGACGAAGTTCAAACTGACCCACCACCGTCGATCCGGCGACAGTCGCGTCTGGCGCGCGCTCCTGTCGATCTTTTTTCTGCTCGCGCCCTTGCTGGCGCAGAGTCCGCGCGGATCCCTGCGCGGCACCGTGCAAGACGCTTCCGGAGCGCGCATCCCGTCAGCTAAAGTCGTGTTGCAGCCGTCCGATTCCGCGATGCGGCGCGAAGGGCAGACGGAAGACCGCGGCGAGTTCCGCATCGACGATCTTCCGCCCGGCACCTATCACGTCACGGTCAGCGCCAGCGGCTTTGCCGACGCCACGGCGGATGTTTCCATCGCCGTCAGCTCCGTTCGCGAAATCAATGTCACTCTCACGCCCTCGGCTTCGGCGCAAACCATCACCGTGCAAAGCCAGAACTCTTCCATCACCACACAACCCATCGATCTGGCCAGCGTGGTGCATCAGGGCATCATCAGCGTTCAGGACTTGCAAACCCTGCCGCTGGCCGCGCGCAGCTTTGCTAACATCGCCTATCTTGCGCCCGGAACCGAGCCTGTAGAACCTTCCGACCCCACCAAGGCCAGAATCACCGCCGTCTCGACCGGCGGAAGTTCGGGCTTGAACAACGATTTGTCCGTGGACGGTGGCGACAATTCCGACGACTGGATTGGCGGATTTCTGCAGAATTTTTCGCCCGACGCGATTCAGGAATTCGCCGTGCGCACGGCCAACGAAGATGCCGATACCGGTGGCACCACTGCCGGATCGGTCGTGATCACGACCAAGCGCGGCACCAATGCCTGGCACGGCACGGAAGCCTTCTACGATCGCGCGGTCGGGTTGAATGCGCGCTTCCCCATCGAAAATCCGGCGCCCAATCCCAAGCAGCCGTTTTCCCGGCAAAATTATGTTGGCACGCTGGGTGGTCCGATCGTGCGCAACAAGGTCTGGTTCTTCTCGTCGCTGGAGTACGTGCACGAGAATGCCAGCATCGCCTACAGCCCCGTCAGCACAGAGCAATTCGATGCCCTGTCGCAAATCGCCGCCGCGGGCTTGATTGCGGGCGTCCCGGCCATCTCCGTTCCGCCCAATGTGCCGGTTCCCTTCCGCGACTTCATCAGTTCGCTGCGCTTCGATTGGGCCCAGTCGCCGCAATCGCAATGGTTCCTGCGCGCCTCCCAAGACAGCTATCTGACGCACAACGCGCTGGTGCAGCAGGCCACGCTGCCTTCCACCGGATTGACCACGCACAACAATTATTGGAACGGCGTCATCAGCAACACGTACGCGTTCAGTCCTACTTGGCTGGGAACGTTTGTCTTCGACGCCAGCGAATTGCATCTCACGCAGACGCGCAACTCGACGTTGGGCTTCGCCCTGGCGTTTCCTTTCAGCTCGACTTCGCTCACCGTCTCCGGCTTCGAAACCTTCGGCGACAACCAGTTCGCCACTCCGATTACTTTGTTTCCCTCGCTGCGCAACCAGCAAAAATATCAACTGCGCTATGACGTAGGACACGACACCGGCGACCACTCCTTCAAGTTCGGAATCAATTTCATCCACGAGCCCGTCCTGGCCGGCGCCTTCCCGGGAAATCCCGAGGAGTTGATTCAGTATCCCAACGACCCGGCGTACTACACGGCAAATCTATCGCAGTTCTACTTTGTGACTCCCGCGTCCGAATGCAATCCAGTTCCCGATCCCGCTTCCGGCATCACGTGCGCTTTCACGCCAGCGAACGATGGCAGTTTTTCTCAGAGCGTGCAACGTCTCGGAATTTATGGACAAGATTCCTGGCGGGCCACGCGCCACCTCACCGTGAACTTTGGATTGCGCTGGCAGACAACTTTCGGTCTTTTCACCGGGTCGGGCCGCAGCCAGCAGCAGAACGCAGCGCTGCCAACGCTGCAGGCTCTCCACATTCCGCTGGTCCCGGCCGTTCCGCACGACGACCGCCGGCAGATCGCCCCGCGCATCGGCCTGGCGTATGCTCCGGGCAAAAGCGAGAAGACCGTGCTGCGCGCCGGGTTTGGAATGTTCTACAACGACCTCGCGCAAAACGGCTGGGCTACCGCTTTCCAGGCGGTGAATGCGACCAACGCGGTCTCGGGATCGTGCACTCTCGGCGGCAACTCCGGCAGCTACGCGCTCTCCGGCCCCGCCTGCCTGCAAGGCGGATCGGGTGCCACCGGCAACACCATCACGTCGAATTACAAAACGCCGTACGCCATTCACGTCACCGGCGGCATGCAGCACGCCTTCAATCCGAACTGGACGCTCAGCGCCGACTTCACCCACGAACAAGGCAACCACGGCTATCGCGCCTACGGTTTCACCAGCGGCGCCAACCTGTTCACGCCGCTCATTCCCGCGTCGGACCCGAACTATCTTGCCGACCAGCAAAGCGTCGTGCCGAACGTGAATGTCTTCAAATCCGATAACCGCTCCAGCTACAACGCGCTGATGTTTCATCTGCAGGGCAATGTCTCGAACCGTTTCAACCTCATCGCCAACTACACTTTTTCAAAAGCGCAAACCTGGGGATGCGTGCTGGGCGAGTTGTTCGATTATGTGAACGGAGTGTGCAACCCGCTGAACCCGTTTGGCCCGGGCAACTACGGACCCTCGGGCGAAGACGTCCGACATAGATTTGTTCTGGCCGGGACGCTGCATGTTCCGGGCGGCTTCGAACTGACTACGCTGACCCAACTGGAAAGCGCGCGCCCCTTCACCATCACCACCGCCGACAACAGCAATCGCATCGCGGTAAACGGGGTCACCACTGCCCTCGACGCCTTTCGCGGGGCGCCATACATGCAGGCGGATCTGCGGGTGAGCCGTCCGTTCAAGTTCGGCGAGCGTTGGGAGGTTCGTCCCTTCGCTGAGTTCTTTAATCTTTTCAACCGCAATAATCCCGGCGCGAATTACGTGACCAACGCGGCATCGCTGGTCCCCGATTCCATCGTCCCTGCAGCCGAAGCAATGGCGGGCAACATCACCGATCTGTGTACGAATGCGGCGTGCACGGCGACGCAGCCAATCTCTCGCCTGCAGCAATTGGCAGTCCCCGCCGGCGGACTCGGAGACTTCTTCGGTCCGGGCACAACGGTAGGCATTCCCTTCGCCGCGCAACTCGGCGTGCGAGTCAATTTCTAATGGGGAAAGCTCGCAAGGCGGTGCAAATCGATGTGGGGTGGACGCATTCGTCCGCCCCGCGAGCGCAGCGAGCGTACCGGGACCATCAATCGGTCCAACCTATTCCTCGCGCCCAGCAGTCTCTATCGCGCGCTACGCGCGCAACCCCGGACGAATGCGTCCGGGGCTACACAATTGCTATAATGGATTTCTTGCGGTGGGAATAGCTCAACTGGCAGAGCACCGGACTGTGGCTCCGACGGTTGCGGGTTCGATTCCCGTTTCCCACCCCAATTTTTCTTGCAAGGAAATCATGTGGGGACAGCCGCCTAGCCTGCCCTGAGCGAAGTCGAAGGGGCTGTCCGTCGAGCGTAGCTCGACTCCATCTCAGCTTTGCACTGCGGCCCCGTAGCTCAACTGGATAGAGCATCAGTCTTCGGAACTGAGGGTTGGGGGTTCGACTCCCTCCGGGGTCACCAGCTTTCCATGCGCCGACCTTAGCGCGACCTCAGGCTGCATTCCGGGCTCCTAAGATCAAATTCGGCTCAGGACCAAGCCAACGGCCAGCTGGGATTTTCCTTTGCCGCGGTCCGTGAATGCAGTAGAGCTTTTGCGCAACTGACTGCAACCGCATTGTCTTTCATTGACTTGCCTGTCCGCGCCCACGTAAGATTCGCACCACATGATCGACCAGACAATCTCCCATTACCGCATTGTTGAAAAGCTTGGTGGCGGCGGGATGGGTGTGGTTTACAAGGCCGAGGATTTAAAACTCCATCGCTTTGTGGCCCTCAAGTTTCTGCCGGATGAGGTCGCGAAAGATCCTCAGGCATTGGCCCGCTTTCAGCGCGAAGCTCAGTCTGCGTCGGCGCTCAATCATCCCAACATCTGCACGATTCATGAAATTGACGAGGCCCACGGACAGGCGTTCATCGCCATGGAGTATTTGGATGGCGTGACGCTCAAGCACCGCATCGCCGGGCGTCCCATGGAAATCGAGGACATTCTCTCGCTCGCCATCGAAATCGCCGACGCCCTCGATGCCGCACACAGCGAAGGCATTGTGCATCGCGATATCAAGCCGGCGAATTTGTTCATCACGAAAAGAGGCCACGCCAAGATTCTCGATTTCGGATTGGCGAAGGTCGCCGCTGCAGGCGGTTCCTCCAAGCAGATCGCCGCGGCCGACACGATGACCCGCACGGTCGAGGAGCAGCATTTAACCAGTCCCGGCACCACGGTCGGCACTGTGTCCTACATGTCGCCGGAACAGGTGCGGGCGAAAGAGCTGGATGGGCGGACCGATCTGTTTTCCTTCGGGGCCGTACTGTACGAGATGGCGACGGGTGCCTTGCCCTTCCGCGGGGAAAGTTCGGCGATGATCTGCGAAGCCATCGTGAACCGTGCTCCGGTACCCGCAGTGCGACTCAATCCTGACGTGCCTGCGAAGATGGAAGAAATCATCAACAAAGCGCTCGAAAAGGACCGCGACTTGCGCTATCAGAGCGCAGCCGAGATGCGCGCTGATTTAAAGCGCGTGCAACGGGACACGAGTTCTGGACGCGTTGTGGTTGAGAGCGGATCGGGCTCCGGTATTGCCGCCGCAGATTCGGGAAGACTGTCGTCGGGGCCACTGGCCTCCGCTGCAGTGCAGTCGCCGCCTGCAAAGAAGGGCTTCCCGAAAATCGCGGTAGCGGCTGTCGCCGTGGTCGTGCTGGCTGCCACTTTTGTCGGCTACAAGCTGCTGAATCGCCCGCATGGACTGAACCTGCAGAACATGCAGATCGAGAAGCTCACCGAGAGCGGGAAAGCTTCTTTGGTGGCGATTTCCCCCGATGGCCGATATGTGGTCTATATGCTGCGTGATGGCGAGCAGCAGAGTTTATGGATGCGCCATGTGGCGACCAAGAGCGACGTGCAGGTCCTCGCGCCCGACGTCGTGGACTTCAAGGGCGTGACATTTTCTCCGGACGGAAATTTCATTTATTACGTTCGCTCCGACAAGTCCACGCAGCTTTACAGCTACCTGTACCAGATGCCGGTGCTGGGCGGGAACCCGAGACAATTGATTCGCGACATTGACGCGCCGGTCGGCTTTTCGCCGGATGGCTCACAGATTGTATTCATGCGCGGTCTGCCAGACGCGGCGGCGATTGAAGTCCGCATCGCCTCGGCCGATGGAGGCGGCGACCGGCTCCTGTCTCGTCTCCCTATCTATCCGATCTATATGTGGGGAGCGAGTTGGTCGCCCGATGGGAAGACGATCGCGCTCTCCGGGCTGCAAAGCGGAAAAGAACAGAACTTCGTGCTGGATACAATCCGCGTGGCCGACGGCAAAGTTACGACGCTCTACTCGAGCGCCACAATTTTGGGCCGACCCGTATGGCTCCCCGATGGCGACTCGCTTCTGGTTGCCATGGGTCTGCCGAAAGAGGATCGGAATCAACTTTGGCAGATTCCCTATCCCACGGGCGAACCACAGCGGTTTACCAACGATTTATCGAACTACGGTGTGCGGCTCGACCTTACCCGCGACGGAAAGACGCTGGCTGCGCTCAATCAGACGCAGATCTCGAATATCTGGGTTGTGCCGGAAGGGAAAGCTGCGCTGGCGCGGCAGATCACCTCTGGAGGCGTGGCCGATATCGCGGTCGCGCAGGGTCCCGCTGAGAAGCTGCTGGTACGAAGCCAGGGAAGCGAACTGGATCTCATCAATGCCGATGGCAGCCAGCGAACCGTCGTGATGCCCGACGCACGTACCTACGGCACGATGTCGAATTGCGGTGATCATTACATCCTCTTCGATTCTTATACTGGAACGAAGTCTGAGCTGTGGCGGACCGACGCCGACGGATCGAACCCGACACGACTGGTACAGCAAGATGTCGGCGACGAGGATTGTTCTCCCGATGGGAAGTGGCTGGTGTACACGACCAATACTCTTTCAGAGGGAGCCAAGATTTATCGGATGTCCGTAGACGGAGGCGCTCCGACGGAAATCGGTAGTGCGGCGGGAGGCGGCGGTGGTGCACGCATCTCGCCTGATGGCAAATTTGTGGCCTATGACATGCAAGAGGGCAGTCCGGTGCCGCAATTGAAATACGCCGTAATTCCCGCCGGCGGAGGTGCAGTTCTGCAGACATTTTCGCGGCCGACTGGGTCGAGTCAGCCACGCTGGTCGCCCGACGGCAAGGGATTGCAATTCCTGCTGACTCGCAAAGGCGCGTCCAATGTCTGGGAGCAGCCTTTAGCGGGAGGCGAGCCGCATCCGATTACCGACTTCACCTCCGGGCACATCTACGGCTTTTCCTGGTCGCGCGACGGGAAGCAATTGTTCCTTGCCAAAGGGATGCGGACCAGCGATGTAGTTCTGATCAGCAACTTCCGCTAGACAGCGCGAGATTTCCGAGAGGAACGTCGTCCCGAAGTCTCGCGCTCTCACCGGCGTGACGAGGAGCCTGCCCTTAGCGAAGCCGAAGGGATCTCCCGTGAGCGTAGAGTCGACGAAGTTCAAGCTGACTCAGTACCCGATCCCCGGTAGTGTCTGACTACCCGCACATTTCAGACGCTACCCGATCCCCAGCTGGACTTGACCGCGCCTTGGCTCGATGAGAAACTGCAGATACGTCCGGCGGAACTGTTTTGGAATGCTCGTCCGCTGAAAACCAACTCCGCAGTCCAGCCGCAGACTTGAAATCCCCTCGGGTATGAGTATGAGTACCGATCCCGCCCTCGATCCTGCATCCTTCGAAAAGTTTTTAGCCAGTGCGTTTGCCGTGCAGCAGAGCGGGCTCGACAGCCAGTCCCTCTCTGCTCTGGCCGAACTCCACCGCCTGATCACGACGGGCGAGTCCGACTTGGATCGAGCCATGCACATGGTCGCCGACCGTGCGCGAAGCGTGGCCAACGCCACTGGAGTCGCGGTTGCTCAGTTCATTGCCAACGAACTCGTGTACCGGGCCGGTAGCGGAAGCGCGACTGATTATGTCGGCCGGCACGTGACCGCCGTACTGAGTGCCTCCGCGCCCAACCAGGCGCGAGGCGAGATTCTGCGGGTCGAGAACGCCCAGGCTGACACGCGCATTGAGGCGGAGGTTTGCCGCCTGTTCGGAGCTAACGCCCTCTTGATCGTGCCGATTTACCAGGAACGCGCGGTGGCGGGAGTGCTCGCGGTTTTCTTTAGCGAGGCGCACATTTTCGAGGATCGCGAGGTCCTCACCTACCGCGTCATGGCTCGACTGGTCGAGGACGCGATGTGCCCAGATGCCCGGCTCGAGCAGAAAAGGGCTGTGGCAACCCAATTCACGGCATTGCCGTATGCCGTGGAGCCGGCTGCTTCTTCAGTCCGCGGGTTGCATAGCAATGACGAATCTGTCTCGTCGCCAGTGAAGCGCTTTGCCCCAAACACGCTCCGGTGGAACGTGGCTGCGGCCGGCTCCGTGGCCGTGCTGGTGATCGCTGGCTGGGTTGCCCATCATCACCGCTCGGCGTCGCCCATGAATGCTTCGTCCCTACAGAGATCGAATGCCGCACAGCAGCAGTCATCCGCCAAGGCGTCGCTGGCGAGCAACCGCACTTCCAACCCGGAGACCTCGGCAGGTGGAACCGTAGAGAGAAAGGCTGCCGGGTCCAGGTTCAAGCGGGTCCGAGTCGGGCAAAATGAAGTCGACTACATTGCTGAGGATGTGACCATACGGCATTTCACTCCCAACCCGGCGCGGCCGCAAATGCGGGTCGGAGAGATGCAGGTCAATTTCGGGGACGATGTGACGGTGCGTTATTTCGTGTCCCAACCACCGGTTACATCGCAGGCACGGCCGGTGCCGGCGGCCGCGCAATCCGTGGAACGCTGAACTCGCCCAACACACGCCAATAAGAGACGGGCCGCAACCGGGCCCGTTTCGTGCAATAGAATTTTTCGTGGTCTGATTACCCTCGCCCGACTCCGACATATTCAAATCCCAGCGCGCGCAGCCGCGTGGAATCGAGCAGATTCTTGGTATCCACGATCAAGGGCGTCTTCAGCAAGTGCTTGATGCGGTCAAAGTCGAGGGCGCGAAATTCCGGCCATCCCGTTCCTACCACCAGCGCGTCGGAGCCTTCGGCCACCGCATACGCCGAATCGCAATAGCGGACCGAGGTCGTCAACCGCGCCTGCGCTTCCGGAATCGCCACCGGATCGTAGGCGCTGACGTGAGCTCCCTTCGAGACCAGGCTCTCGGCCAGCCGCACTGACGACGAGCCCGCAACCGAATTCGTATTGGGCTTGAAGGCCAGCCCCAGAATGCCGACTGACTTGTTCTCCACCGAATTCAGCGCGTGCGCAATCTTGTCGACCAGCCTGTCGGCCAGGTAATGATTCACGTCGCGCGCGGCATTGAGCACTTTTAGCGGCACGCCATGCGATTCCGCCAGCGACGTCAGCGAATCCATGTCGGACTCGGCGAATACTCCACCCATTCCCGCTCCCGGCTGCAGGCAGCGCGGAGCGATTTTCTTATCCAGCCCCAGCGCCAGGGCCAGGTTCACGGCGTCGGCGTTCACCCGCTCACAAAGCGCGGCCACTTCGTTGATGAATGAAATCTTGGTCGCCACAAACGCCGTCGCCGCCTCGCGCACCAGTTCCGCCGTCGATTGATTGGTGACAATCACCGGAACTCCGCGCATCACCAGCGAATGGAAAATCTGTTTGAGGACTTGCACCGCTTCGCTCGAGGTCGATCCCAGAATCAGACGGTCGGGCCAGTTGAAATCTTCCACCGCGCACCCGTCGGTGAAGAACATGGGCTGCGAAACGATGGTGGCCTTCAGGCCCACGTCTTTGATGCTCTTCTCGATCGCATTCGCTGTGCCCACAGCCACGGGCGTCACGATGGTTAGAATCGGCGGCTTCGCGGCCATCCGCGCAATGCGAATCGCGATATCGCTCAGATTGTCGGCTTTGTCTTCGGCCAGAAAAATCACGGGTGTCTTGCGGGCAAACGATTCAATGTCGGTGGAGTAGGCCAGGCGCCCGGCGCGCACGTTGCGGCGAATGATTTCTTTCAGATTTTTTTCGTAGAACGGAATATTGCCCTGCGCCATCTCGACCATGCGCGACCGGTCCGGATGGCAGCATGAAACCGGGGTGCCAAAATCCGCCAGGCAGGCCGAAATCACAGTTCCCAGATACCCCGATCCGTAAACCCCGATCTGCATTTTCTGTCTCCCGTTCCGCCCGGAAACCCGCGTCAGAAGTGGCTTCTAGCTGGGATCACCGGAATACATGGCTACTCTTTATCTACAGTTGCGCGGGCGGCTTTTCAACACACGGGAGGGTACTGTACCTGGGGCCATGCCCACGCGGCGGGAGTAACTGAGAAAAGTAATCCGAGGAGGGTTACGGAAGCTAGCGCGAAACCAGGCGGCCGCCGAGCAGCACGGGCGCCAGATCGACCCAGCAATTCGGCGAATCTTCGCGGACGAAGGTCAGCCTTTCCAACAGGATCCGCCGGCTTTGGCGATAACTATCCCAGCGCTGCCTCGCGATCTCATAAGCCTCTTGCGCCGCCTGCTCCGAGCTCATCTTCGCAATCGTAAGATGGGGGATGTATGGCCATTCCTCGCTGAACTGCAGCACTTCCGTGTTCAGCTTGTGATGCAGCTCGCACATGCACGATGCCCCGGCCTCCACCCGTATAAAGATGGTGGGCGTGACCGGCACAAATGTCTCCACCGATCCCAGGGTCACTTCGAAAGGCTCTTCGCCGCCGCAGATGCGCTCCAGCAGTTGCAGGGCGTCGCTTTCGCTGCCCTGCAGCGGGCGCGGCGGCAGGATCGTGAGATGGGCCGCTAACTGAGGGAGATCGGGATGCAACTCCCGCCGCAGGTTCTCGACGAACTCTCCAGCCGGGCTCTTGAGATACCCCACCAACGCATAACGCGGCTTCTGCATACCCGGTTACCGATTATACAGCCGGGAGGAAGCCGGTCATGGAAGGGAACTGTCCTGCATGTCATGGGCGGGCGTGAAATTGTGGATTTACGTCATCATCCGAGTTTCGTAACACCACAAGCTCCGGCGAACGGAGCAAGAAAATTGTGCGATACTTCCCTGTTTAAAATATGCCGGAGGTGGGGTAATGTGCCGCGTTCGTCACGCAGTTCTGCCACTCGTCCTGGGAATGGCGGCATTTATGGGCGGGTGTTCGAATTCGGGCACGCCGCCGATTTCCGTGAGCCTGTCTCCTTCCACTTCGCAGGCCATCGATCAGAGCCAGACGGTCACGATCTTGGCCACGGTGATGAACGATTCGTCCAATAAAGGACTCTCCTGGACCCTCACTGGCCCGGGCTCTCTCAGCAGTTTGGCAGGGTCATCAGGGTCATCCACTACGTACACTTCGCCGACGACCAGTCTCACCGCCCCACAACAGGTGAGCGTCACGGCCACTTCCCAGGCAGACCCGACGAAGAACGCGACGCTGCAAATTACGGTGAACCCGTACCCGCAGATTCCATTTCAAAATCTCAATAGCGGGACCGTGGGCGCGGCGTACAGCCAGACCATCGCGCTCACCGGCGGCACTCCTCCATTTCAATGGACTATATACAATGGACCCATCATGACCGGATGGAAGGTCGGCGGAGCGGTACCGGACGGCCTGCAGCTCAATTCCAGCACGGGGACGATCAGCGGCACACCCACTAGCGGCGGAACCTGGTATTTCGAGTCCGCGGTCACCGATGCGACCGGCGTAACTCTGTACGACGGCCTTTTGAGTATCCAAATCAATTCGACCGCCGCTCCCGGAAATCCGGTTCCCTATCTGAACCAGCCGCTGGTGCCGACCGCGGTTTCCCCCGGCGCTTCGCAGTTCACCCTCGCCGTAAGCGGAGCGGGATTCGTCTCCGGTGCGACCATCGATTTCAATGGCGCCCCGCTCACGACAACCTTTGTGGATGGCGAGCATCTGACGGCGAAGGTTCCCGCGACCCACGTCGCTGATGCGGGAACGGTCGCAGTAACGGTCGTGAATCCCTCAGGTGGTGGCTCGTCGAACGTGGTCTACTTCCAGGTCGCCGCGCCGGAAGCCCCGGTTAGTTTCGCCAACGCGTCCAATTCCCCGCTGACAATTTCCGAGCCGTACGGGATAGCCGCAGCCGATTTCAACCAAGATGGCAAGCCGGACCTCGTGGTCACGGCGAACATACGCGTCTATGTCTATCTCGGGAACGGCGATGGCACATTTGCGCCGACGGCGACATCTCCCACCACCATGCCAAGCCCACCCTACGACGATGCTCCCACACCGTACACCGGGCCCATCGCCGTCAGCGATTTCAACCACAGCGGGCACCCGGGACTAGCGATCGGGTTATTCCAGAACGAGGCCGCACTGATCCTCCTCGGTAACGGAGATGGAACCTTTGCCGCTTCCTCGGCGGCGTTCGCCAATGCCCTCGGCTTGCCGATATCCGCAGTCGAAGCCGCCGATTTCAACGCCGATGGGAACCTCGATCTCGCGATTACCAACGAATTCAACGGCCAGTCGCCCGTTGTTCTCGGATACGGCAACGGGGCCTTCAACGTGGCGAGCGCCCTCTACACCGGCATTTTCCCGGTGGGTGTGGCAATCGGGGACTTGAACGCAGATGGCAAGCTGGATGCGATCGTAGCCAGCGGCGGGACAACCGTCTATCCCGGCTCTGGAGTGACCGTATCGCTGGGGAACGGCGACGGGACCTTCACGCTGGCGAGCGGCTCCCCGATTTCCGTCGGAATGAATCTTTCCGCGATCGTGGCCGCCGACTTTAACGGCGATGGCAAGCTGGATCTCGCGGTGACTGATTACGATGACAACGCGGTCTTGATCCTGCTGGGGAACGGCGATGGCACATTTGCGGCACCCAGTACAATCCCGGTAGGAAATCAGCCAGACGCAATCGTCGCCGGGGATTTCAATGACGACGGGAAACTGGATCTCGCCATCGCAAATTACGCCGACGGCACTATCACTCTTCTCCTTGGAAACGGGAATGGAGCGTTCACGCAGGCATCGGGTTCTCCTTATGCGGTGGGACACGGCCCGATCCAGATCGCGGCCGCCGATTTCAATGGCGACGGAGAACTCGATCTGGCCGTGGTGAACATCACCGATGGAACGCTATCGATCTTGCTGCAGCAGTGATTTGTGCTTCATGCTCCTGTGCGACAGGCAGTGGGCTCTAACAGCGGTCGGGGGCATTTCCGCCGTCTAGCGCGACATCAGGAATTCGACCTCCCGCTCAATCTCGGCAATCGCGATAGGAGCGAGGTTCGCTTTACCCAGTTGTTGGTTGAGTTGGGCCAATTGCCCTTGCTTGAACTGGTTCCACTCCGCGATGCGGGTCTTCGCCTGTTGGCTCGATTCTTGGTAAACCGCAATCGCCTGCGACGGCACGGCACGATCGCCGCTTTCGACTACTCGTAGAGCAGACGCCAGAGCGGTGTAAGCATCCTGCAGTCCCGGGGCCTCTGCTGCCGCGGGCTTCTTATTGATGACCAGCTTGTCGAGTGTGGATTGAGCACCTGCGAGCGCTGATACAAGCGATGCATTTTGTGCCCCCGTTTTCTCCTGTCTCAGCTTCTTTTGGATATCGGCAAGCTGCTTCTGAACCGACTCGATTTCGGCCAGGGCGCGCCGTGCTTGCATGGTTTCGGCAAATACTTGTCGCCCCAGTTGCAACTGCCGCGCCAGCACCTGGGTAGTAACGGGCGAGCGTGGATCCATGACTACGGTCAGCGACTGGCTTTGAACTTTTCCATCGACCGTCAGCCTGGCCTGGTAGATTCCGGGCACCGCCTTTGGCCCCTTCGGACGGTGGTAGTCGGCGTCTTCGTCCTCGGTCGGCCCGCCGGAACTGCCCCACGTAAGGTCCCAGACGAAGCGATGCATGCCGGGAGTTTTCTCCAGAACTTCCGGTTTGGCGAACCAGCGCTCGGCCACGGGAAGGGGCAGGTACTTCGTCGGGATCCGCTCTTCTACAGAATGACTCTCAGAAGAAAACCGTCGGACGAGATCCTGTTGCGCGTCGAGAACTTCCAGCTGAACATCATGCGCCTGCGATGGAAGGAAATAGTCAATCATCGCTCCATTCGGCGGATTCTGGGCCGCGGGTTCTTCCGGAGGCAGAGGTGTGCCCTGAAACGAATCGTTATCCACGCGAATTGCTGCAGCTGGATGGTACAGCCACGGCGTTCTCGTCTTCTGTGCGGCCAACATCCGCGCTTGGCGGAGTGGAGTGATGTTGTCGAGGATCCAGAACGAGCGCCCGAAAGTGGCAATGACCAAATCATCGCCGTGGATCGTGAGATCACGAACTCCGGTCATGGGCAGATTCAATTGCAAAGATTGCCAGTGATCGCCTTCGTCAAACGATGCGTAGATGCCGAATTCAGTTCCCGCGAAGAGGAGGCCCTTGGTCTGGGAATCTTCCCGCACAGCGCGCAAGAATGCGGGCGCGGCGATGCCGTTCGTGATCAGTTGCCAGCTCGCCCCATAGTCACGCGTGCGATAAAGATAAGGCGTCTGATCGTCGATGCGGCTGCGATTGACCGCAGCATAAGCCACTGCGGGATCGAAATGCGAAGCCTCGATCAGCGATATTTGACTCCAGGCGGTCAATCCTGGCGGCGTGACGTTTTTCCAGTTCTTTCCACCATCGCGAGTCACGTGAATCAATCCGTTATCGCTTCCCGCCCAGACCAAATCGCGATTGAGCGGCGATGGTGCGATCGTGAATACAACACCGTAACCCTCGCGCCTGGCGTTCTCAACAGTTGGAGGACCCTGCGTCGTCGAAGCCGTTGTTTTCTCGCCAGTCGCTCCAGTGAGATCGGGGCTGATGGTCTGCCAGTGCAGGCCGCCGTCGACGGTCGTCATCACATACTGCGTTCCGAGATAGAGCTTGGCCGGATCAATCGGCGAACGAACCAGAGCGGGCGTCCAGGGATCACGATACTTGCGCAGATTGATCTCAACATCAAACGCCATGGCCGGCCATGGAGTAATGTCCTGGCTTAGGCCGGTGCTTCGGTTGAAGCGCGCCACGGAACCGTAAGTCCCGCTTACATAAATGATGTTGGGATCTTTCGGATCAACCACTAGATATCCGCTTTCGCTGCCACTGGGAAGAAACCAGTCCCGCGCCGTAATCTCACCGTGATCGGTGCGGCTTAGAACCGCCGCGCTGCCACTATCCTGCTGCGCGCCGTAGACGGAATAGGGAAACTGGTTGTCGGTCGTCACATGATAGAGCTGCGCCGTGGGCTGGTTATACCAACTGCTCCAGGTTTGGCCGCGGTTAAGGCTGATGGTGGTTCCCTGGTCTGTTCCGAGAACCATGCTGGCAGAGTTTTTCGGGTCGATCCAAAGCTCGTGATAATCGTCTCCGCCCGGCGCTCCACGCAACACCGAGACCGTCTTTCCTCCATCCTCAGATCGATAAAGCGCAACATTCGGCATGTAGATCACGTCGGGGTTGTGGGGATCGATCGTGATGCGGTTGAAATACCACGCCCGGCTGGTAAGCGGGGGAGCGGCATTGGCCAGGACCCATGTGTTGCCTCCATCGTCAGAGCGATAAAGTCCGGATTTTCGGTCCTGGGCCAGAGCCTGGAATTCCGCCTGGAGAGCGATCAGCGCGTAGACGCGTTTGCCATCCGGCGCAACATCGACTCCTACGCGGCCCCAATCGCCTTGTGGCAGCCCGTTTGCGTCGAGACGAACCCACGTCTTGCCGGCATCCTGGGAGCGGTAAAGGCCGCTGCCGGGTCCATCGATCGGAGCATATGCGCTCCAGGGCGGACGCCGCACATGCCATGCGCCGGCAAATAAGAGTTGCCCGTCGGAGGAGCAAATGGCCAGATCTGAAATGCCGATCTCGGGTCCCAAATCGAGAACCCGCGTCCAATGCTCTCCGCCATCGACGGATTTGTAAACTCCGCGCTCATCGTTCGCACCGAACGCGTGTCCGAGAGCGCCCACATAAACGACGTTCGCATCTTGCGGGTCCACTACGATACAGCTGATCTGACGCGTATCTTCCAGACCGATGTGATGCCACGTCGTTCCCGCGTCGCTGGATTTGTACACTCCGTTGCCGGACGAGAGATCCTCTCGAATATCAGACTCGCCGGTTCCCGCATAAATCGTCCTGGGATCAGAGGGAGCCACAGCCAGTGCACCAATCGAGGCCACTGGCTGGCCGTCAAAAATCGGTTTCCAAACAACTCCCGCGTCCGTCGTTTTCCAGATTCCGCCATTGACCGCGCCAAAATAAAAGGTTGTCGAGTCGCCCGGCACGCCGGCCACCGCGACCGCGCGTCCGCCGCGGAAGGGACCAATCAGGCGCCATTTGAGTCCGTTGATGAGTTCCGGCGGGACGGATTGGGCAGACGCCGAAAGGGTGAACCACAGCGAAGTCAAAGAAAGAAAAGCACAGGTAACAGCACAACAGGCCAGGCGCGATCCGAATTTCTGCAAGTGCTCGACCCCATTTCTTGAAACTCGAGTGAGTTGAGCTATTATGCCCGAGTCCCTGCTCGCGCATCTATCCCCGATCGGCGTCCTGACAGTGATCGGCACAGGCCTTTCGAGCCACAGCCCGGTCCCGGGCTATTATTCTGAAATGTGACTGAAAAGCCAGACGCGCCTCCCAAGACCCCGCTTCGCAAGGGTTTTCTCCTATCCTTTGTCCGATGGCTTGTCATCGGCGTGGTGCTTGTTTGGTCGCTGGCCGCGCTGATGCTTGTGGCCGCCCGGTGGATCGACCCACCGACAACCGCGGTGCACATGCAGCGCCGGTTTCAATCCTGGATTCACCACGCTCCGTATCGCGGCCGCTACAAATTCATTCCGCTCAGCCAGATTTCGCCCGATCTGCAGCACGCCGTTGTCGCCGCAGAGGACGCGCGCTTCTACCATCACCATGGATTCGATTGGCAGCAGATCGAAATCGCCGCCGAAGGCGACTTGGAAGGCGGTCGCACTCGCGGAGCGTCCACCATTACGCAGCAACTTGTAAAGAACCTGTTTTTCGGAACGGGCCGCTCCGTCCTTCGCAAGGGTGCGGAGTTCACGCTGGTGCCGGTGGCCGAAATCGCCCTCGGCAAGCGCCGCATTCTGGAGATCTATCTCAACGTGATTGAGTGGGGCCCGGGTATCTATGGCGCCGAGTCGGCGTGTCACTACTACGATGGAACCGCGGCTCGGAATGTCGGCCGGGAACAGGCGGCGCGGCTCGCGGCAATCTTGCCGGCTCCCCTGAGGCGACGGCCCGAGCGCATGAATACCTACAGCGCGCTCATCCTCGAGCGCATGCGCCAGATGGGTTGGTAGTCGCGAGCAACTCTTTACCAATGCCGCGCCTATGATTTCTCTCGCTCGCGCTCGGGCGGGATCTCTCAGCAGTTCACTTCCGTCATGGATGGTCTTGCCGATTCGAACATATCTGCATCAAGCGACAACGGGGGATGGGGCCCGAAATTTGATCCCCTTTCGCATGAGATCGCTTACTCAGTTCTCAGCCGGACAAACGCTGCAGTTGAATCGGAATCGAATTCACACCCGCGCCGCAATACGCTGTGTGGATTCGCGGAGCGCAGTCACTTCCTGTTCCAAGCCATCCAAGCGATTCAATTCCGCCTGAACCGCGGGCTCGCCGTCTTCTTTTAATTTTCGGGCGCGGACCAGGGCCTGTTCCGCAATCCGGCTCACCTCATGAAGCAGTCTGCGAATCTCAGCTTCCAGCTTCCCCCGGCTCTCCTGAATCCGGTTGAGAACGTCGTTCTGCACACGAGTGCTGTTGGTTTCGAGCAGCCGAGTGAGAAACTCTTCGGCCTCGTTCTTAATGATCCACCGGGCGCCAACCAGTCCAAGAATCAGGTCGGCGAGCCAGCGCAGCGGTGAGGCAGGCTGCGCGACGTCTCTGAACTCGTAAAAAGTGAATTCAGAGCGTACGCGAAATCCGCGCTCCGGATCGAGCGCATGGGGCATCCGCGCCAGTTCGGGAATGCCGGCATTCCCAAGTTTGTTTAGAAACTCGTTTGCCATGTCTACGAACCGTGCCGCGACGCGCCGGTATTCACTCTCTGCTTTTTCCTGCTCGGGCTTCAACCATGGCATGACGTGACGGCGTGCCAGTTCTTGCGCCTCGTGGAAAGTGCGCCGCCGATACGATGGACCGAGCCAGCCAGATATCGATTGCAGCGAAACGTCGAACTCCTGGTGCGCCTGCGGCAGTACGCGTGCGAGAAATGTCTTGTGACGATCGACAAACATATCTGAAATATGCTGTTGTTCGGCCATGAACAGATACCCGAGCTCCATCATCGAACGTTCTGCATCGCCAATGGTCTGTTTCATTGCGGCGATCCGAGTCTCCGATTCTTCGATCGGCCGTTGAAGTGCCTCGCGCTCTTCCGAGATGATCACAAGAAGCTGCTCGCTGATCCGCTCTAGTCCACGTTCGCAGGCTGCCTGAATCAAACGACGGCCCGATCCTTCGATCAAATGGTTCAGCGAAGCGACCAGCTTCTCCCAGTCCCGACCTGTTCCCCGATGTTCGAGTTGTTCCGCCGCGCTGACCTCAAACAAGGGTCCGACAGAATGTTGCGGGAGTCGCTTTTCGAGCTGGCGTCGCGCGAAGGCCACCGCTTCGGCCCGCTCTGCGTCCGTGGTGCGGTCCGCCTTGTTTACGGTGATGATGAGATCCTGAACGTGCTGCGCGACTGCCTCAACCAGTACGAGTTCTTCGCCCGCTAACGGAGGATCGGCTCCAATCACGACTAGCGCCGCATCAATATGAGGGATGAAAGCCTGTGTCGCTGCGGTATTGCCGGTGAACACCGATCCCAACCCAGGTGTGTCCACGAAGCACATGCCCGTCGCAAGCAGCGGACTCGGCACAAAGATTTCCAACGCCGCGACATGTTTGACGTTCTCCGGGTTCTTCTCTTCGGAGACATATTCATCGACGTTCTTGACCGGAATATCGGTCCAGCCGCCAGCGGCTTCAAAGCGCACGCGAGCAGCCGCGCGGCTTCCGTAGCGAACGATCGTGGGCACGGTGGTAACCGGCACAACTCCAGTCGGCAGTACGCTGTCACCCACCAGACCATTCAGGACAGAGGATTTGCCGCGCTTGAACTGACCGATACAAGCAACATAGAAGCGTCCCTCCGATACTCGCTCTGCGACGGACCGCGCATCGGCAGCGACTTGCTCGGCGTCAAATTGGTCCGCTAACTCCGCCAGCCGCATGAGTGCTGACTCTCCGTGAGAATTTTCGGGCGAGGCCTGTCGATCCTCGGGCTGGACCGATACCAACGGCGGGGACGCGCGCTTCTCAAGCAGCGAGTCTTGTTTGGAATCTGTCCTCATAAATTGTCCGCCGTTGGTCGCGTTTCATTCGGTACTTGGCTAGGAAGCTGGAGAGCGCACTCCTTCCTGATGCACGTAACGGATTACTTCCACCTCTGACATCGCGATCAAGCCTTCGTCCACCATTTCATCCAGGGCCGGAAGCAATTTGCTAATGTTCTGCTCAGTGTCGATCACCGAGACCATGATTGGGCGATCGGAAGAGCGCAGCAGATGCTTCTTATGAATGAGCGTACTTGCTCCGTAACCCTCGATCCCGCGAAACACCGTGGCGCCGGCAATATCGAGTTCTCGGCACTTGGCTACGATGGCCTCGTATAGTGGTTTACCGTGCCACTTGTCATCCTCACCAAAATGGATGCGCAACATTTTGGCTTTTCCTTCGAGTTTCATACTCGTGTCTCCTGGCGGCGCTCGGCTTTCTCATAGTTGTGCGTGTACTTGATGACGTCCGCGTCGGAGAGCACGACCAAACCCTGCTTCACCATTTGGTCAAGAATCGGCATAAAGGCCTTCAGTTTCTCTTCCGTATCAACCACGGACAGCAGGATAGGCCGATCATGGGAAAGGCTCAGGGCGGCGTCCTTGTGAATTCTCCGATTGGCACCATAACCGAGAATCCCGCGGTAGACCGTAACGCCGGCAATGTCGTTGGATCGCAGACCATTGACGATGGCTTCATACAACGGCTTACCATTCCACTTGTCGTTTTCCCCGATGTAGATCCGCATCATCTTGGCTTTGCCCTCACTCTTCAGAGCGGGCACTTCCGGCGCACTCCGCTTCTGCTTTTTCTCGGCGGGTTTGACGATGGTGGTATCGTGCATTTCAATCAGACCGGTGCCGACCATCTCGTGCAGCTTTGGCAAGAGTTCTTCCACCTTCGCTGCGGTTTCGATGAACTCGACCTTGACCGGTAGGCGGACCGCCAAGTCAACAAGTCGTGTGGTGTGCATGTGGTGATCGGCACCGAATCCTGCAATGCCACGAGTCACGGTTGCACCCGAGACGCCATGAAAAAAAAGAAAATCTAGAATGGCGGCATAGGCGGCCGCCCCGTGGAACTGCTGATCTTCCGCTACGTAGACGCCGACTTTCTTACCCGGCCCTGGTGTCAGCACATTTTCCTCCTGTGGTTAGAGTCCTCTTTGACCCACCAAAAATTCAGCGGCACGACCCAAAAGTCCTCCGCCCTCATGAATCCCGTGCTTTAGCTGATTTCGTTCAACGATTTCGTCAACCAGCGTTCGTAACCGCAGTGGGACAAATTCCTTCACTTTCCGGCCGTGCTCCAGACAAAGAGTGCCCTGACTCTTCATCCACTGTGCGAACATCGTCCTTTGAAGTTTCTGCGCTAGCTCACGCAAGCGAGTTGTTTCCTCTTCGACGACACGATGGCACAAAGTGCATTCCTCGCTGTTCACTTTTCCCACCAGCGGCGGCTTCAACATCTCTAGGAAGACAGTCGTGACGCTTTCCCCCGGCGTGGAGCGCGAAAGCTTCGCTCTGGATCGAGCGAGGGCCCAGCCGTGAAAATTGCATACGCGCAGGTCTGATTGAGGCCGAGTTGTTTCCACCAATGTCCACTGAAAGTCTTTCAGGATCGCGCAAATTGGACACGTACCCTTGGTGAGTGCCTGGCTTACGTTAGCTCCCGCTGTTGAAGCTTCCGCTTTCATGGGATTGCCCTCCCTGCCATAACGCCACCCCAAACTGCAACAAACCCAATGATCACGCTCAGTGCCACGTAAAGAAAGCCCAGGCCGATCTGCCCATCCTGGATCGTGCGCAAGGTCTCATACTCGAAGCTGGAGAATGTCGTGTAGCCTCCGATGAAGCCAATTGGGATCAGATATCGCCAGTTGGGACTCCAATGAGTTCTGGCTGTCAATAAGGCAAAGACCAGGCCGATCAGGAACGAACCCGTAATGTTAATCACGAGTGTCCCGTAGGGAAACCGCGTTCCCATTCTGCTGCCGATATAACTGCCCACCCAGAAGCGCAACATCGAACCCAGACAACCTCCCACGCCCACCATCACGTATTTCAGCAAGTCGCCTCGTTCCTTTCTTTCTTAATCCACTCCAAAGACTCACCGGCTACTCAAGAAGCCACAGTCGGCTCAGATCGGACCCCTTCCAAGCCTTCCAGATCACGACGAATCGTGCTTTCTTGTTCAGCCGGAGACACGTGATCGCCCACCAACCTCTCGACCTGAGCACGATAGCCGTTAGCATAAGCGTCAAATCGGCGTTGAATCTGAGCCAGCGTCCGCTCCGACCAGTCATACAGCAAAGCGTGGTAGGCGGATAAGGATTTCGCAAGTTGCCCCCCGATCGTACCTGCCAGGCGCTTGGTCACGATCGATCGCGAAAGGTTTCCTCCGAGCAGGCCGAACAGGAAAGGCCGGGTTAAGTCGATATTTAGCTCGCCCGGGTCAAAGGCTGGCATTTCTCGCACCACGCCGGCGAACTCTTGTTCTCCAGGCACGTCCTCGACCTCAAGCACCTTGGCAGTCGCACGCAGAGTTTCATGGAGTTTGTGGGCCAATGCGTCCATGCGCCGGCGAAGAGATTCGGTTTGTTCCTGAACCGTCCATGTCACTGCGTTGCGCACAATTCCCGGCACTGCTTCATCTCCAGCACCTTGCTTGGACCATGACTCAACCACGGTAGCGGCCGCAAAGTGCAACGTCCGAGTACTGGAATATTCCAGGTCGTCCGCCACGCCTCGCGCTATCTTCTTCATCTCCTCAAGACGGCCACTGGCCTGACGCAATTCCGCTTCGACCACACGCAGTTGTTCAACCTTCTTCGGTGAGATCTGATCCTTGCGGCGCAAGCGAGTGCGCAAAGCCATCTCCACCGATTGGCGAAGCGCCCCCAGCTTGCGCCGGATCGAGCGCAGCTTCAATTCTTGACGCTGACTGTACAACGGAGCGATGTCTTCTTCGAACCACTGAGCCACGAGATCTTTGCTTCCGGCCATCACGCTCACGGCGCGCACCGCCAGATCCAAGTTCAACTCCTCCTTAATGTGATCCTTCACATATCCGATAACCTGCGAGCGATCTTCGAGCGTCAACAGGTCCGCCTTGCTCAACAAGACCATGGCCGGAATTGCCGCGTCATAGAGAATCTGAATGGTTTGAAGGTCGTCGGGGGTTAAGGTCGATCCGGCATCGATGAGAACAACGCCCAGATCGCATCGCGGCAAATAAGCGAGTGTTTCGGCGGCTCCACGAGTCGCCAAGGATCCCAGCCCAGGAGTATCGACGAATGCGATGCCTTCGCGAAGGCGAGGCGACGGGAGCTGAACCACGATTCTGGTCACGTGCTTCTCGTTCTCACGATTGAGCTGTTCCGCGACAAACTCCGGCAAGTGTGCAATGTCAAACTCTTCGGGAGTCCGATTGGCAAACCAAACATGGACCGCCGGAGTCTCGCCGTATAGCAAGCGTGTCGGAACGGCGGTAATCGGAGTGACTCCCACCGGAAGTACATCGGTCCCGAGCATCGCATTCAACAGAGACGATTTGCCGGAGCTAACACGTCCGAAAACGGCAATCTCGAAACTGTTGTCTTCCAGCCGGTCCAGAATCATCGACAACGTAGAGCGGAATTCGACCAGCCCGTGCTCGCTGATGACCGACTCCAGCTTCTTGAGAACCGGGACCTCGTCTCCAGTTTGCTCCAGCCTTTCCAAGCGTTCCTGCAGGTTTTCCCTGGCCCCACGCATCAGATATTGATCGAGCTGTCGTACCAAACCCTGGAGTTCTCCGGCGATGCCATTCAGTTCAACGCCAGCCGCCGGAGGAACTTCCCCGTAGCCGCGCATGTATTCGGGTTTGAGTTCCTCGGTGGCGATATCCACGAACGTGAGATAGGAATGCAGCGAACGTGAAACCGGGATATCAGCGGGCGGCCGCTCAATACTCTGTCCATCCAGCACCCGCACCAGCTGAGCTCGAATGCGGCCGATGTAGTCTTCGATTACACGTCGCTGGGCTGGACTCAGATCCGGAGCGTATTGCGGAAAGGCTAGTTTCGATGTTGAGACATTGAGAGCGCTTTGCATCTCCGCCAGCAGCTTGTCAATGTGGCGGCAGGTCACACTCAAGCGCCGCTCGTGATTCGAATTGAGCGAATTAGACCCGTTCGTCACCTGGCAACGCCCCCGCTCATGCGAAAGTCGATGTATAGCGGCGAAATCTTGATGTGTTCCTCAGAGCGGTACTTTGGACAAGTCGCCATATCGATTAAGGCGATGATTGCTCCCGGATTTCCCCCGCTGAATTCCAGAACTTTGTCGAGGAATTCGCTGAGGTTCGTGCCTGACAGGCCAGAGCGCTTGATCCGCTCGCGGGCAAATTGCTCGGCGGTTGAGTCGTCAAAATTGCGGATTTCACACTTCTGCAAACGGTCGCCGTAAAGCGGCTGGAGAAAGCCCGTGTCTTCCATGTGGCTGGAACGCGCCACCGCGCTCACCGGGGTCGAGCCCCATCCCATGACTTCGCGAACGGCCGATGCAAACGAGTACGAGGGTCGCTTGAGATGGTCGAGCACAATCGAGTACTCCCCTTCTCTCAGCGCGTCCATCACAATCCCTTTCAACGAAACTGCGGATTTCGTCGTAATCGCACCCTCGTCACGAAAGGCTTTGCTGGCACGCGGACTCTGCAATCGCAGCAGACCACGTGCGAGGCTGCGAAATACTACGTTTATCGTCGCCGAGTCCTCGCAATAGAGAACAGACTGAAACTGGGGCAGCACATTACGGAGCAGAAGTGTTTTGCCAACCCCCGATGGTCCGAAGATGAGAAACGGGCGCCGCTTCGCCAGGAACTGGTCGATTCGTTGGCGTTCCTCCTCACGATCGAAAATGAAATCCCGCATCATGGGTTCCGTTCGCGATCCGCATCGTAATTGAAATCAGGCCCGTCCAGATTGAGGCCGTAACTCCAAAAGGATCAATTGATTTTTGCGGAGCCGTTGCCGGGACATGACTCCACGACAAGGCCCGCTTGTCAGGAGTCATCAGCTGCTCCCGGCTATAGGGTGGGAACAGCGGTTTCGGTGAACTCCTTCACCGTTGATAGCAACTTAAGTACAGCAAAGACAAGAGGCGAAGTCAACGGGATTTAGTTTGTGCCTGTGTTTGAATGATGGCGGCAATGGAGTTTGCCGCCCTGGTGTTTCCGGGGTAAACTGCCGCCGCTGCTGGCGGCTGATGACTCCTCTCAAATCCTGAACCGCGGTTCGGTTCGAAAGGAACCTACGATGGGAGGAGTCTCTCACTAAGTCCGAGGGATTCAAGTATTCACTCGAAACCAACTCCTGCCCAGTCGAGGACACCCGGGAAACTGTAGCCGTGCATTTCCGGATGGCAATCCGGCGACGCCGCGATGAGACCCACCTCGTGGATCGCCTCTTCTTTCATCCTGTAGGAACGATCGTGAACTCTGTCGCGAGACTGCTGGCAGGAATGCACCACGGGCGCCGGAATGCTTATGTCGGGTGCGTTCCGGTTTTTTTGATCCTGATTCTCGTTCTCTATCGAACCGGCTAAGGAACGGCGCAGGAAGGATCAGGACATTTCGCATTCCTGGCGTGACATCACAGCGGGAGAACACCCGCCGAAGGAATTCGGCACGATTGTCGAGATCCCACTGGGTTGATACAAATTGACCGCCTTCTCTACTCGGTCGTCTAGGCAGCACTTGCCTGTGACACGGCAGCACGCATTCGCTTCGGCGTAATGGCAAATTGCAACTTCCACTTGCGGGAAACAGACCCCCTGTCTTAGACTTGGAGCACCGATCGAACGCGGTCTAAGTCATTGAAAAGTCGGGGCGTAGCGCAGCCTGGTAGCGCACCTGCCTTGGGCGCAGGGTTATTCATTCCAACCATCCCATTCCTTATTTGGGTTTCTATTGTTTCCAACAGTTTGGGGAATCTGCTTTTCGTTTAAAGTTAACCCAAATGGCCTCAGTCCCGCTCATACGGGCACGGTTCGGGCACGGCAGTGCGCGTGCTCAAACTTTTGTCGGGGGGAAGAGTAAGATTCGCGCTGGAGTGCGCTGGACCTACACGTTTCACGCGTCGACCCACCGTCGCAACCAGATTGTGGTCCTGCGAGCACCTTCTCTGCGAGCGCACGCCTCAACCCGAGGGAACTGCCGGTTATTAACCATGCCGGCCGTCAGTCGGTCCGCATTACTGAAACTGGAGAGGGCGAAAGCCCAGGCCTCTACCGTGTGAAGGTAACACAGTGCAGTAACTTTAACTCTTAACGGTACTGTCGACCCGTTGTGGGCGCAATAAAGGAGCACTTGGGAACAATTATTCTCCCCTATTTGTCTCCAAATTCTTGGTTGGCTGTGGCCGGCAAGCTATAGAGCGGTCGACGACTGCCGAAACTGACAATGTTGAAAATGAATATGTGACAAGGTTAGAGCCAGGACGTGATCAACTTCCGTATCCGACACCAGAACGATCTCATCCACCAGATTGTTTTCTGGGGATTCGCAGAGATCTCTCCCGAATTGTTTCAGCGATGTCCAGCGTCTTGCTCGGTTTAGCGATTGCTTCGACGCCTCGGGCAAACATAGAAGGACTCCCTTCTCGTTTATTCGAAACTGGCTTGCGCTTACCCTTCGAAAATGTTTCTCATGCGCTCTCTTTTGCGAGACAGGGCAGAAAGCCGAAACACGTCGTTCCACTTCTTCGCTGACGCAATGTGGGTATACGACCTTGCCTTCCTCGTACTCGGTCGGGAGTCAGCGCTTTCGGGAACGGGGCTCCAACAAGCGTGACAGAAGAAGTCGTAGTGGGGCATACAGAGCTCCAGCTACTAGAATTCTCTGGCAAAATTCTTGGGAAACCTGGGTTCTGAGGTGACACACAAGGTGCTTCGGCGGCTGTTCGAAGCCTACGGATAGGTCGTGCAGGTTCATATCATCGTGGATCGCGACACCGGGCTGCCGTGCGGTCTTGCATTCGCGGAGATGACAAACGACGCTGAGGCCGAGAAAGCGATCAAAGGTCTGAATGGCAACATCCTAAGAGATCGCGCCCTGGATGTGAATTACGCTCGCCCCAGACCAGAACGCCCAGCAGCTTAGGTGAGCGCGGCGCAACGCTGCGGGCGTCTTGGCCGTGTGGGTGAAATTTTCTGGCCCTGCGCGCCGGGATCCAGGATCTTATGGGGCAACTCTGGACGATCACTATCTTCCTCCATGGATCGGTGGCGAGGTTTGTGTAGCGCCGTAATCCAGGTCGAAGCCAAGCTGGAGCTTGGCCGCATCCGACATGAGGCCGGGATGCCATGGCGGATCGAACACGACTTCAACATGAACTTCCTTGACACTAGGCAACCGCGAGAGCCTGCTCTCCACGTCGGCCTTGAGCACGTTGCCCATGCCGCAACCGGGAGCGGTCATGGACATTTTGATATGAATCCTGTTCCCGCCTTGCTCCTCGGGTGCAATCACGCACGAGTAAACCAGACCCAGATCCACGATATTAACCGGAATCTCCGGGTCGTACACGGTCTTCAACTGACCCCAGACCATCTGCTCGCTGAAGGACCCTTCTTGAGCCACAAGTGTTTGCGTCGTCGCCGCGTTGGAGAGGCCCAGAGCATCTGTATCCTTGGCATCGACACGGTACATGTAGCCGCGATCCGTAGCCACCGTCCAGCCGCTGCCCACGGACTGCGTGATCCTTACGACAGCACCGGCCGGGAGGGTAGCGCGAATCCCACTGGGGATCTCGATGACTTCACAAGTCCGACTCAGGGTAATCGGTCCACTCGCACCCATATAGAACTCCCCTCGTAGCTGTTCTTTCTCCTTACTCTGTGAGGGCGGGCTACTCCGTCGACACAGTGCCCTGTTTCTCTTCCAGCGAAGCGTGCAACGTGTGCCAGGCTAGTGTGGCGCACTTGACCCGCACAGGAAACTCGGAGACGCCGGAAAAAACAGCCAGCTTGCCCAGTTCAGCCCGGTTCCCGTTCGCCGACGACTGGCCCGTTACCAGCTTGTGGAACCGGTCGAAGAGTCTTGCCGCTTCCGCCCTGGTCTTACCCTTCACGCTTTGCGTCATCAGGGATGCTGACGCCTTGGAAATCGCGCATCCTGAGCCTTGAAAGCTGATGTCCCGAATCGAATCGCCCTCCAAGTCCAGGTAGACGGTGAAGTGGTCACCACAGAGCGGGTTATATCCTTCTGCCCTGTGGTTCGCCGTCGCCATCTCGCGATAGTTACGGGGCGCCTTGCTGTGCTCCAGGATCACTTCCTGGTAAAGCTCGCGTAGATCAGGCATCAGGCGAACACCTCTCGGACCTTCTCGATTCCCTCGACCAGAGCGTCCACCTCTTCTCTGGTGTTGTAGAGAGCGAACGAAGCACGCGCCGTGGCCGCGATGCCGAAGCGCTGCATTACGGGCTGGGCGCAGTGATGTCCTGTTCGGATCGCAATCCCCTCCTGGTCGAGGATGGTCCCGATGTCGTGTGGGTGGATACTGTCCAGCAGGAACGAGAGCACCCCAGCCTTTTCTTTTGCGGTGCCGATCAGACGAATGCCGGGGACGGCTGAAACGGTTTCAGTGGCATAGGCCAGCAACTCGTGCTCGTGCGCAGCTATATTGTCCATCCCGAGGCCATTCACATACTCGATGGCTGCGCCCAAGCCGATGGCACCCGCCACATGAGGCGTGCCAGCTTCAAATTTATAGGGCAGCTTGTTGTAGATCGTCTTCTCGAAGGTTACGGAACTGATCATGTCGCCGCCGCCCTGATACGGAGGCATGGCGTCGAGCAGAGCGGATCTGCCATACAGAACGCCGATCCCGGTCGGACCGTACACCTTGTGACCGGAGAAAACGTAGAAGTCACAATCCAGAGCCTGGACGTCCACTTTGAGGTGAGGCATGGCCTGGGCTCCATCGACTAGCACCGGGATGTTCCTGCGATGTGCCATTTCGATCATCAGGTGGACAGGATTGATAGTGCCAAGCGCGTTGGAGACGTGCGTTACGGCAACGATCTTGGTTCGTGGTCCCAACAGCTTCTCAAACTCCTGGAGCAGCATCTCGCCGCTGTCGCTGATTGGCGCAACCCGTAGCCTCGCGCCCTTCTCTTCGCACAGGATCTGCCAGGGCACGATGTTGGAGTGATGCTCCATGGCGGTGATGAGCACTTCGTCGCCGGCATGAACGTTAGTGCGGCCGTAGGTCTGCGCCACGAGGTTGATCGCTTCCGTGGCACCGCGAACAAAGATGATCTCGCTCGCATCGGCGGCGTTGAGGAAACCTTGCACCGTCCTCCGCGCCGCTTCGTACTCTTCCGTCGCATGTTCGGAAAGAAAATGGACGCCACGATGGATGTTGGCGTTGTCCCGCTCGTAGTACTGACGGATCGCATCAATGACCACCTGCGGCTTCTGGGACGTTGCTGCACTGTCCAGGTAAACCAGCGCCCTGCCGCGAACCCTCTGCCGGAGAATAGGAAAGTCAGTGCGGACCTTATCGACGTCAAACTCCAGACCGGCGTCGCGCAGCTGCGGTGAACGGAGCTCTCGGGGCGGTCTCTTGGCCGCGGTGGTCATCCGATTTCCTCCCACTTTCTTCCGGTGTTCTCGCGGTAGGTCCCTCCCGCCGCATCAGGCGCATTGGCCACCCGGAACAGACACTGGTTGATCAGCCCTTCTACGTGCTTCCTGACCGTCCCCGGCTTCATGCGGTCGAGACATTCGCTGGCGAAGGCGAAGAGCAGGAGTTTGCGCGCGGACACCTCATCGAGACCGCGAGAGCGCAGATAGAACAGGGCGTCCCCCTCGATCTGGCCGATGGTGGCCCCGTGCGTGCACTTCACGTCGTCGGCGTAGATCTCCAGTTGCGGCTTGGTGTCGATTTGCGCGTCGTCGGAAAGCAGCAGGTTGCGGTTGGTCTGCTTGGCGTCGGTTTTCTGCGCATCTTTGTGCACGATGATCCGGCCGTGAAAAACGCCGTGTGCGTGGCCATCGAGGATCCCGTTGTAGAACTGCCGGCTGCCGCAGCGCGGGCTGGCATGTTCTACCAGCATGTAGTTGTCCAGGTGCTGGCGGCCATTTCCGATGAAGAGACCATTAATCAGACACTCTCCCCCTTCGCCTGCCAGCACCGGGTGCACGTTGTTGCGCACCAGTGCCCCGCCCAGCAGCACCGAGTGCGACACGACGTTGGTGCTTCTCCCCTGCTGGATACGTCGCGTTGAGATGTTGAAAGCCTCCTTGTGTTCGCGCTCGATCATGTAGTGCGAAAGCACAGTTTGGTCGTCGGCGACCAGTTCCGTGACCGTGTTGCAGAACACCGTGCCGCCGTCGAGCGACACATAGTCCTCGACGAACGTGGCCTGGCTGTCTTCCTCCGCCACAATGAGGTTGCGCGGATGGCTCATTGAAGGGGCATCGTCCGCAGTCGAGACAAACAACAGGTAGATGGGCTCTTCCACCAGCGTGCCTCTGGGGATGTGTACATACGCTCCGTCTTCCACGAAAGCCGTGTTCAGTGCACAGAAGGCATCACGGCGAATATCGAGGTAGCGGCCGAGATGTCGTTCAATCGCTCCGGGATTGCTGGAAATCTCCCCAGCAAGACTGCTGACCTTCACCCCATTGGGCAGTTTGCCCAGCAACGATAGCCCGCGCGCAAAGTGCCCGTTCACAAACACGAGTTGACAGGCAACGCCGGCAACCCGGTACGGCTCCAGTTCCTGTTGAGACAGCAGGACGCGGCGGTTGCGGGTGAGCCGGAAAGCAGTCTGCGCGATAGCAGAGACGTTAGTGAACCGCCAGTCTTCGTCGTGAGTGGTTGGGAACCCGACTTCGCAAAAGCGGGCAAACGCATCCTGGCGCAGCTTCCGCAACCATGGCAGGGCATGGCCGGCGGCAAGCTTCTCGAACTCGCTGAAGCTTTCCAGGTAACTTTCTAACTGCTGAGTTGCCGTGATCACGTTGTTCTTCCCTCGTTCTCATTAGGCGGTGGTAGCATGCCGCGCCTCGGCTTCCATCGCGCCATAGCCCTTCTCTTCCAGTTCCAGCGCCAGTTCCGGGCCGCCCGAACGCACGATGCGTCCATCCACCAGCACGTGGACAAAGTCAGGAACGATATAGTTCAGTAGGCGCTGGTAGTGAGTTACCACGAGGATGGCACGCTCCGGGTTACGCATGGCATCGACGCCCTGGGCCACGATCCTCAGCGCGTCAATGTCCAGACCGGAATCGGTCTCGTCCAAGATGGCGAGCCTCGGCTCCAGCACCGCCATCTGCAGAATCTCGTTGCGCTTCTTCTCGCCACCAGAGAAGCCTTCGTTCACGGAGCGATTCATCAGCTTCTCGTCCATGTCCAGCAGCTTCAGCTTCTCCCGGAACATGGGCAGGAAGTCCATGGCATCTACTTCATCCAGCCCGCGGTGCTTGCGGATGGCATTGAGCGCAGACCGGAGGAAGTAAGCGTTGCTGATACCGGGAATCTCGACCGGATACTGGAAGGCCATGAATATCCCTGCACAGGCGGCTTCCTCTGGTTTCATGGCCAGAAGGTTCTTGCCGTTGTAGGACACCTCGCCCGACGTGACGTTGTAGGTCTCTCGGCGGGCCAACACCTGCGCCAGCGTGCTCTTGCCCGAGCCGTTCGGTCCCATGACGGAGTGCACTTCGCCGGCGTTCACCTTCAGGTCAATGCCCTTGAGGATTTCGTGGTTGTCCACGCTGACGCGCAGATTCTTGATTTCCAGTAAGCTCATTCCCATTCCTCTCATTGGCTGGGTCGTTGCTACTTCCTTGCAGGAGCTCAGCCTTACCCGACGCTGCCTTCCAGACTGACGTTTAGCAGCTTCTGCGCCTCCACCGCGAATTCCATGGGCAGCTCGCGAAAGACGCGCTTGCAGAAACCGTTTACGATCATGGAAACGGCATCTTCCGCCTTTAGCCCGCGCTGACGCAGGTAGAAGAGCTGATCCTCACCGATCTTCGAGGTGGAAGCTTCATGCTCCATGCGGGCGGTTGAGTTCCTCACCTCGATGTAGGGGAAAGTGTGGGCACCGCACTTGTCTCCGATCAGGAGCGAGTCGCACTGCGTGTAGTTGCGTGCCCCGGTGGCACCCTTCATGATCTTCACTTGGCCTCGATAGGTGTTCTGGCCGTGGCCAGCGGAGATGCCCTTGGCGACGATGGTACTGTGCGTGTTCTTCCCGATGTGGATCATCTTGGTTCCGGTGTCGGCCTGCTGGTAGTTGTTTGTGAGGGCGACCGAGTAGAACTCGCCCACCGAGTTCTCACCCTGCAGGATGCAGCTCGGATACTTCCAGGTGATGGCCGAGCCGGTCTCCACTTGTGTCCAGGAGATCTTCGAGTTCGCACCCAAGCACTTGCCCCGCTTGGTCACGAAGTTGTAGATCCCGCCTTTGCCTTCTTTGTCGCCCGGGTACCAGTTCTGCACCGTGGAGTACTTGATCTGTGCGTTGTCGAGCGCGATCAACTCGACCACCGCAGCGTGCAACTGGTTTTCGTCGCGGATGGGCGCAGTGCAGCCTTCGAGGTAACTGACGTGGGAGCCCTCGTCGGCGACGATCAGCGTGCGTTCGAACTGGCCGGTGTTCGCCGCGTTAATACGAAAGTAGGTGGAAAGTTCCATCGGGCAGCGAATCCCCTTTGGCACATAGACGAAAGACCCGTCAGTGAACACGGCCGCGTTCAGGGCGGCGAAGAAGTTGTCGCTGTAGGGCACCACCGAACCCAGGTACTTCTGCACCAGATCAGGATGTTTCTGCGCAGCTTCCGAGAAGGAGCAGAAGACAATTCCCAGCTCGGCCAGCTTCTCTTTGAAGGTCGTAGCCACGGAGACGCTGTCGAACACCGCATCCACCGCCACACCAGCCAGGTGCTTCTGCTCCTCAAGCGGAATACCCAGTTTTTCGTAGGTGCGCAGGATTTCGGGGTCCAGTTCGTCTAGGCTCGTCAGACCGGGTTTCTGTTTGGGAGCCGAGTAATAAACGATTTCCTGGTAGTTGATTGGCCCGTACTTGACATTGGCCCACTTTGGTTCGGCCTGCGCCTTCTCCAGCGACACCCAGTGGCGATAAGCCCTGAGCCTCCACTGGAGCATGAAGTCCGGCTCATTTTTCTTGGCCGAGATCACACGAATGATGTCTTCGTTCAACCCCTTGGGGACCCTTTCTTCCTCCACTTCGGTAACGAAGCCCCACTTGTACTCCCGGTCGGCAAGATCCTGGATGGTGTTCACGTTGGTACTCATTGCATTCTCCCGGATACAAAACCAATAGTGGGCACCAGGTTTCCGCGCGCATTCCTGATGGTGGTCAGGTGTAAGGGTTGACTGAGATCGGAAAGCATCACCTTCTCCAGCGCCCCGTGCACCGCCTGGCTGATGATCCGCTGATTGTCCTTGATGGGACAACAGGGCTCCAAGTCGCACAGCCCGGAGATGTCAGTGCTGCATTCAGTGAGGGCGATAGGACCCTCGAGTACGGCAATGATCTCAGCCACTGAGATCTCTCGCGGCTTTCTGACCAGGCTGTACCCACCCTTGATGCCACGGTGGGAAACCAGCAACCCACCCTGCAGAAGCTCCTTCAGCAGCTTGCTCACTGTTGGCAGGGGCAGTCGCGACTCGACGGCCAAGTCGCGCGCTGTGTGCAGCAACCGATCGTGGTTCTGCGCCATGTGAGTCATCAGGACCAATCCGTAGTCCGTCAATTTACCTAGTCGGATCATCAGTCAATGCCCCTGTCTCAGAGGTTTCCGAACCGCCGTACATAAGCAGATTTAAAAATAGTACTAATCTGGTACACTTTAATTGTACTGCGCCGATAGTTCGGCTGACAAGGCCCGGCAACCCTCCCCCAAGCGGGTAGCTTCTGGTCCAATTGCACGTCGGCTTTGGCTGGGGTAGCCCCGGCGGTGTGTCGATCCGAATCGGCCAGACAAGCGGGATTACTTATGTTGCTAACTCGGAGAGCGTGTTATGGTCTCCTCGCTGCGCAGCACTTGGCAGAACACGCTGGCGAGGGTTTGTTCAGCGCCAATGACTTGGCTGAATTCTATGGATTACCCCATGAAACATTGGCCAAGATCCTCCAGCGGCGACTTGCCACAGCTGGGGTGTTGATGTCACACCACGGGATTAAGGGCGGATATACACTCGCTCGCGACCCGCGGTACATTTCCGTATTCGACGTGATCAAGGCAAGCAAGGGACCGCGGGGAAGCGGTATTCACGGCGAACGCTGGCGGCACCCGGAGTCCGTCCCCGGTTACCATGCCCTTTGCAACGTGAGACAGATCGTCGAAGATATGCTGCGCGAGCTTTCGATTGAGGACATCGGAGAAAAGGCCTCCAGTCCCGCCCGCCTCTCGCGAGATTCATCGGTGCGAGCGTCGTAGCTTGACGACCAAACAACTTGAAGCGTCTCATGCCTTGCCAAATGTGCAGAGATTCCCTTGGGCAAGTACCGGAAGAGGGCATAACTCTCTCAAGAACGCCACGCTAAGGAATGGCAAATCTCGCCGGTTGGGTTCCGTGAGGGTTCCGATGCCGATGGTTCAAAAGGATCTTTCCGCAGCAGCCGCAGCTGGATGAATCCAAATTCGCCAGAGTGAGGTTCAGTCCGGTCGAGTGATCACGGGTGCAGTTCCGATCTGGGTCCGTTCGGTCAGCGGCTCGACTTTGACACCATCATGAAAGTTGAATTTGAGAGAGTGTTTCGATGAGCACTGCTCACATAACCAAAAAAAGACGGCTGCGTGTGATGGCTTTAAACTACAGATGGCGTTGGGGACATCGATACAGGGCGCACTCGGATGCCTGATATCAAACCGGTACAAACGTCCGCCTCTTAGGTAATGAAACGGTCGTATGCAATCCGGATTGGCACAGTGAGAAATCATGACAACCACTCCTACGGCGGTTGAGGAACCGCCTAGTCCCACTTTGGTGCTTGTTGCGCCACGGTCGCAATGGGACAACTGTACCGGTGATGTGAACTGCCTGTGACTGGGCGCCATACCACTAGATCAGTCAGAGAGAACCCAATCAGGTCTGATCCAGCAGTTGCTGAAGAGACGGAGATTTCTCGACAGGTGCTTCAAAAGCGCACCATCGCCCAACAATCCCAAGTTCTTCGGCTGCATAAAGAAGAGACGAGCCTCAGGAGCACGATTTAGAAGAGCGGCGATACAGAAGCCGATCGAGCGAGAAGGTACCGGCGCCTTTGAGTATGAGTGCGGCGGCCATGGCTACGACCAGGATGAAGAACTCGAATCCTTCGCCCGGACCGTGGAATCAGACGACACCCATCCCGGCAATTGAATGAATTAACGACATGCGGTCTGCGACCTTTTGATATATATCGTAGCACGATATATATCGAATACTGACAACTGGGAGTCAGCTCTCACTTGCCAGGGGGAGGACGGTGCAATCGGCCAAGCCACGACTTCGGAAGAGCCTTCTCGTCAGCTAGTTCACCACACGACTGCCGGGCCATTATCAGATAGCGCTGTAGCGTTGAGATTCAGATCAGTCTCCGCTGGATGGCATTCATGACTGCTTCTAAACGGTTGTGGGTCCGCAGTTTCTGGTTGATGTGATGGAAGTGGTTGCGCAGGGTTTGCTGACTGATGCCGAGAATATGAGCGACCTTATCGCCATCTTTGCCTTGCGCAAACATACGCAGAATATTTTTCTCCTGCTCCGACAGCGGAGATACCGGGTCTGCGTTCACCGGACCTTCCCCGAGCGAACTGATCTGCTTCGATAAATCGAGCATCTTGCGCACCAGTTCCTCACTCTTCTTCTGTTCGGTGATGTCATGGGCAAGGTGGATTAAGAGTCGGCGCCGGGTGCGCTGGTTGTCGAACACAAGTGTGGACATGTTGATCCACAAGCGCTCTCCAGAACGGGTCTTTACACTCATGTCGAAGTTGGGAATTTCGGTACTGCCGCTAGCGCATTCGGCCACGCTGCAGTGCTGATGGCACACACGTGTCCCCAATGGTCCTATACCTTGGAGGATTTCATAGCACGTCTTGTGTATCACCTCAGAGGCCGGATACCCGAACAGCCTCTCAGCACCTTTGTTCCAGGAAATGATTTCGCCTTCTTCGGTCACTGAGAAAACTGCGTCTGTCGTTCGTTGGAGAAGGGCAAATAGTTCACTTTCCAGCATTTACCTCACCCTGTGGCAACTGCCTATACGAATAGTACGAACGCTCCATTGAGACCTCTCGCCTCCCCATACAAGTATAAGTCAGCCGGCAAACCGGGACCCCAAAGAGGAGAAAGGTTGGGCCGACGAGAAGAGATGGGATATGAAAACAAGGATTCATTACGAAATTTCCTTCATGAAAGCGATTCTCTGTGTCCTGCTTTTTCTATTCATCGTGACTCGATCCGAGCCTTTAGCGGCGCAATCTGCCGCAAACCACGAGCGGGAGGCGAACGCCACCGCGAATACTGTCGACATTGTCCGCGATCCGACCGATGTTCCAGCACCAATTGCGACCCGCGCGCCTATAGTAGTCCATGTGACGCTCACAGCCGAGGAGGTTTTTGGTCAGCTGGATCCGTCCGTTGGTACCGCCTACCGCTATTGGACGTTCGATGGAAAGGTACCCGGCCCGATGATTCGAGTAAGGCAAGGTGACACAGTGGAGGTCACGCTTCGCAACGACGCGAGCAGCCACATGGTCCATTCCGTCGATTTCCACGCAGCGTTAGGTCCTGGTGGGGGTGCATCGTTCTCGCAGGCGGTCCCGGGACAGTCGAAAACCTTCACATTTCAGGCCACAACACCGGGGCTGTTTGTCTATCACTGCGGTACGCCAATGATTGCCGAACACATTGCTAACGGGATGTACGGCCTGATTTTGGTTGAGCCCGTGGTTGGGTTGCCTCACGTCGACCACGAGTTCTACGTCATGCAGGGCGAAATCTACACCACGGCGCCCAAGGGCAAAGCCGGGCTGCAACAGTTCAGTGATGCGAATCTCATCCAGGAAAACCCAGAATATTTTGTATTCAACGGGGCCGTTGACGCGTTAACGAAGAAAGACCCGATGCGCGCCAATGTGGGCGAGACAGTACGAGTGTTCTTTGGCGATGCGGGTCCAAACGATACGTCCTCTCTACACGTGGTCGGGGAAATCTTCACTCGCGATTATGCGCTTGGTTCGCTGACTTCGCCTGCGCTGACCGGCGTTCAGACTGCCAGCGTTCCACCGGGCGCGGCAGCTATCCTCGAGTTCACAGCCAGTGTGCCGGGACAGTTCACCATGATGGATCATGCCATGGCACGGGTGGCCAAGGGCCTCACAGCAATTTTTGATGTAAGCGGCCCGCAGAACACAGCTTTGATGCATGCCGGGTCGGCGCCGTCGGATCCCTCGGTGAAGGAATCCGCATGGGTGACTGGCATGACGATGACCGATACCGCGGCTGGCAAGGGACGGAGTGGTATTGATCGAGCGGACGCTGTCGACCTTCCCCCAGCCCGGCACATGGGAGAGAAGAAGCTATTCCTAACCCGACGAGCAGCATGGCAATGGATGCAACCAACGTGAAAGTGGGGGGCAGACGCGGCCCACAGCCCATGCCCGTCGCATCTACGTCGCAGCTCTCGATTCCTAGTTCCACGCAACTCAACGGATGCTTGACATTCCTGAGCGACGGACGAGTGATGCTTAAAGCGCTCCCATCCGCGAAAACCTACCGCATGGAAGGCATATTGTTCTCGGAAGATGCGAACCGATTGGTCCATGTGAGTGGACATTTTGGCAGCGTTGTGGCGATGGAAGATCCGCAGATCCCCAGTTTCGTAGTCGACACGGTAGATCAACTCGCACCCAACTGCTCCGTAAAGATAACTCCGGACATGCTTCGAAAAGCACTGCCAAAACCGGCAATAGCGGAGAAAGACACTGTGAACATGAGCGACATGGCCTTTCTGCCGGCGACGATCACGGTTAATGTTGGTCAGAAGGTAGTTTGGAAGAACTCTTCGCAGGTGTTCCACAATGTGGTGGACGATGCCGGTAAGGCCTTGACTATCGCAGATGTAAAGCTTCCTTCGGGTGTGAACCCATTTGATTCGGGTTTACTCCAACCTGGCCAAACGTTTGCCCATGTGTTCATAGTGCCAGGAGTCTATCGGTACGTCTGTACTCTGCATGAAGCCAATGGCATGAAGGGAGTCGTCATTGTCAGATCATTGCCGATGCTGGCAGCCGGCAAATAGCACCGCAAGAACCGAAGTCCCTAGTTTTGGTACTGCTGTTACTAGCCATGTTGGCTCCAGCGCCTGTGTAGAATTTGGAAGACATAACCTCTGCTGATTGGACAAAGTAATGAGAATGGCAGTTCGAGCCTCGGACCTGCTTCGCGCAGATCACCGCCAGATTGAGATGCAAATTGATCGTCTGCTGACGACCGTGAAGCATCCAAACCAGGAGATGGTGTTGCAAGTGCGAGATGTCTTCGCCGAGATTGAGAAGTTGATGGTTGCACACTTCCATAAGGAGGAGAAGGTCTTTTACCCATATCTCCGCACGACACTTGGTGAGTTGTTAGCACAGATGGATGAACAACACGAGTACATCAAAGAGGTCGCCCAGGGTGTAGCGGAGTTGACCGGGAGAGGCAGTGGTGGACTGGATGGGCGCGAAGTCGAGGAACTCAGGAGGCTCTCAAAGGAACTCTTCAATGTGATCCAGCATCATATCGTCGATGAAGAAAATCAATTGTTACGGTTCGCCGACCTTCATCTTTCCGCTCTTGAACAGGATAACTTGGCGGCCACGATGGGAGACCTCGAAGTTGGTTAGCACACTGAGACGACCAGAATGATGATCAGGGTTCGTTTGCGGGAATTCTTCTACATATCTCTGCTGCTTTGTGGTCTGCAAGGCTACATCGCGTGGAGACGGCGCGACTTCCGGCAAGTGTCGGCGATGTTAAGCGCCGCGCGCGACGCCAGACGCCGCGACTGGAAGCCGGCTGGGTCCGCGCTCGAAGGCGATGTGCAGCGTCGCATGTACAGCAAATCTGGTTTCCTCAACATGTTCGAACAGCAGTGGGATGACCCTCCAGAGCTTACGCGTGCTTATGGTCAACTGGAGGCTTAGCTTCGCCGGCTCCGGAATCACGCGGCTTCGGTTGCCAAACGCAGCAGGGTTCTTCGGCAAATACATCTCCCGTCAGGGCGTAAGCTCGTGACCGCGATCCGCCGCAGACCTCGCGGAATTCACAAATACCACACTTTCCTTTCAGGTTCTTGCTGTCACGCAGGGAGATGAAAAGCGGCGAATGCTGATAGAGCTCTGTCAAAGACTGCTTGCGCACGTTTCCAGCGGAGACGGGCAGGAAGCCGCTGGGGAATACTTCTCCGAGGTGGGAGATGAAAACGAAGCCCTTGCCATCATTAATGCCGCGCGGAGCACGTCCAATTCCATCAGGCGTCCCTATTCCGAGCATCGGCGGCAATGCCTGGCTGTTGCCTTTGCGCTTCTCTTCCGTCCGGCGCTGAAGCAGGAAGCGACGATAGTGTTGTGCTTCTGTGCTCTTGATATCAAACGTCACCTGGCGTGAGGTCTCGTAGAGTTTTTCAAAGACCTGCTCGAACTCCTCGGCAGAGATGAGGTCGATCATGGAACCACGTCCGGTCGGCACGAGGAAAAAGACACTCCACAGCACGATGTCGAGTTGCTTGAGCAGAGCGATCATTGAGTCCAAGTACCGCAAGTTGTGTCGCGTGATTGTGGTGTTGATCTGAACGGGAAGCCCGATCTCACGCGCCCAGCGGACTGCGCCGAGTGTCCAATCATAGGAACCGGGAACTCGACGGAATGCGTCATGAATGTCAGCGCTGGGCCCATCCAGGCTGATGGCCAGCCGCGCCAGACCACCCTGTTTCAGTTTGTGAATAGCTTCCTGCGTCAGGAGCGGTGTGGCACTTGGGGTGAGGGAAATTCGCACTCCGTGAGTTGAGGCGTATTCGACCAACTCGAAGATGTCGGGGCGCTTCAGCGGATCGCCACCCGTGAGCACAAAGACGGGGGCCCTGAGCACCGAGACTTCGTCGATAAGCCGCTTGCCTTCGTCGGTGCTCAGTTCGAGAGTGCTGCGGAGGGGCTGAGCGCATGCGCGGCAGTGCACGCAGGCGAGATCGCATGCCTGGGTTGTTTCCCAGATCACGATGAATGGGCGCTCGTTAAAGTCAAAACGCGGTTCCACGCTGCCCTCCTGCCTGCCTCTTGTCTCGTAGTCAAGGCTGACAGACTTGTCGTAGGGTGCATGTGACTGATGTCACAGTGGAAGAGTTTGTCTTGGACTCGTGTCCCTGCAGTCGGTGAAGTCTTTGTCCGCACCGGTCTGTTCCACGTCTGTGACCTAAGTCATCGCCGTACATTCTCCGCGACCGTATGGTTGCACCATCCGTCAGGAGGGCATGAAAGCTATGGAGGTGAGAGAAATCACCAAAGATACTAGTGTGGCGGAGGTCGTGAAACGCTGTCCCAACGCCCGGCGTATCTTTGACCGCCGCGGACTCCAGGGCTGTGGCGGCGAGCGTGGCCCCACTGAGTCATTGGCATTCTTTGCCGCGGTACACCAGGTAAATGTGGATGAGTTGGTGGCAGAGATCAATTTGGAGATTGAGAACCCTTCCAGCCAGACCTATGTGTACAAAGAGACCTTGCAGGATTACATCTATCGGCGCTTTTTCAAAGCCGGGATAGCGATCGTCCTGACGGTGGGTTGTCTATGGGGTGCGATCAATCTATTGCAGATCTCGCTAGGGAAGAGCTTCCTGCAACTGCACCTTCTGTCTTCAATCCATGCCCATGCTCATGCCATGATCTTTGGCTGGGTCGGGATGTTCGTGATGGGCTTCGCGTACCAGTCTTTTCCGCGTTTCAAGAACACCACACTGTGGCGGCCGGGTCTGGCGAACCTTAGCTTCTACCTGCTGGCTACCGGGATCGTGGCTGGGCTGCTTGGCGATATGCTGCTGCCTACCCTGGCTTCATTCGTGCTAGGTGCGGCATCCGGAGTATCCGAAATTACTGCCGTCGTCCTCTTCATGCTGGTGTTGTACCGGACAGCGCGGCAGTCGATCGAGCCGCATAACCCCTATGAAAAGTTTATTGCCAGCTCGTTCATCTGGTTCTTGCTGGGCACAATCTTGGAAGCAGTGTTCTTTTTCGCTAAAGCTACGGCTCCTTCGGAACACGGTTTGATCATGCGGATCGCGCTGATCGACGGCCCGTTGCGGGACATCCAACTGCTGGGCTTCGCTGCGCTAATCATTGCCGGTGTCAGCCAGCGCTTCGTGCCGCAGGTGTACGGTCTGGGAAAGCCCCCTCATGATCGCCAGACAATGATCTTTTGGTTGATTAATGGCAGCCTGGTTCTGAACATCGTCAGCTATGTACTGCTGCTCACGACCCACAACTTCTATTTCGCCATCGGCCTCGAGTTTGCCTATCTGCTCATGCCGTTCTGGGCCGTGTTGTTGGCCGAGCAGATTGGCGTCTTCCGGAAGCCATCCCGGAAAGATCGCAGCTTCAAGTTCATTCGCGCAGCGTACATCTGGTTGCTGATCGCTTGCGGCATGATGCCATTGTTTCCTCTCTATGGGGTGTTCACCCACCAGGTGTTTGCGCACGCCTACATGGGGGCCCATCGCCACGCATTTACCGTAGGTTTCATCAGCATGATGATCCTGGGAGTGTCGTCGCGAGTGGTGCCCATCTTGGCTGGGATCGACTCGAAACGAATGAATTCGTTGTGGGCCCCTTTTCTACTCTTCAATATCGGCTGTGCCGGACGCGTCTTGCTCCAGGTACTTACGGACTCCATGCCCAACATCGCTTACCCGCTGATCGGCTCCACCGGCTTCATCGAACTGATAGCCCTGCTCTGGTGGGGCGTGGAGCTGTGGCGCACCATGAACCTGGCCGCAAAGGAGCGTCCGAAGTCGATGGGCATGCCATTTCCATTACCAGCCCGGTAATCCGCGCGGACTTCACGCAGCAGCTCTGTGACCCCGACGTGGTGGCAGTACAATAGCGACAATGCCGGAAATGAGGGTCAATCATGGTCAGACTCTGGCAAAGGTCCCGATTTTTTCCGGACTGACAGAGGGCGAAATCGCTTTTCTCCTGCAGCGGGCTGTGCCGCGCCACTACGCAGCGGGTGAGATAGTGTTCGGTGAAGGTGAACCCTGTTTGGGACTGTACGTTGTCGAATCCGGGCACATCCGTATCTTTAAGAGTTCTTCCGGTGGGCGCGAGCATGTGCTCAGCGTTGATGGACCAGGAAGCTCCGTGGCAGAGTTGCCGGTCTTTGACGGCGGAAACTACCCAGCGTCGGTGGCAGCAGTCGACGACGCCACACTGCTCTTCGTGAGCAAACAAGACTTCCACGCATTGTGTCTTGCCCATCCACAGGTTGCGCTCAAGGTATTGCGGGTCGTGGGTGCACGCTTACGGCGGCTGGTTGGGATTATCGAAGAGCTTTCGTTTACGACCGTGCGTCACAGACTCGCGTCGTTCCTATTGCGACTAGCGCAAAGGGAGGGCAAGCATACCCGCGACGGTATCGAGATCACTCTACCGGCGAGCAACCAGGAACTGGCCTCGCAAATCGGAACCGTCCGCGAACTTGTCTCCCGCAATCTCAGCCGGCTGCAGGCGGAGGGAGTGGTCCGGATCGATGGCCGGAGCGCATTCATCCGCGATCTGAAGGGCCTCGAAGCAGAGACTCAAGCTCCAGAGTAGCTGCCAATCATGCAGTTCACACGGCTTTGAAGGCTGGATGCATCTCAAGACTCTCCAGAGTGGGTGCCTCAAGGACGATCACGTTTCGGTCGCGGTACGTTCGAGAGGTGCCGCAACTTCCGCAATGGCCTTGAAACGGAGCAGTCGAGGAATGAACCGCTGGTAAATCTTCGGTCCTGAGATCACTTCGACCAGTGCAATGCGGTTGTCGCACCGGCGACACCATATACGGTTCTGGGCTCCGTGACAAAAGTCATCGTAATCAGTTCCCCGTGGCACTACCTTCGGAACAGAGAAGCGGCCTTAGGGCTTTTGCGAGGGCTGCGAGGAGAAATCAATGAGCCTGACTACTGCAAAAAGTGTGCGGGAGCTTGCGCTAGAGTTCCCGAATGCGACCCGAGTGTTTGAAAAGCTGGGTATCGACTACTGCTGTGGCGGAAACAGATCGCTGGAAGAGGCAAGCGCCGCCGCCAATTTGTCGGCAGACGAGATATTGGATTCGCTGGAAATGGCCGAACAGGCCTCCCGAGCGGACCAGAAGGAGCGTAATTGGCAGGTGGAACCTTTGGCCGACGTGATAGCCCACATCAACGCCACACACCACACGTACACGCGGGAGGAGATCGCCCGGTTGGGCCCACTGTTCGACAAGGTTTGCTCCGTCCACGGCAAGAACCATCCTGAGCTGCAGAGTGTCCGCGCCAGCTTTCGGGGACTCGCTCAGGAACTCAGCACGCACATGATGAAGGAAGAGATGGTGCTATTCCCGTATATCGTACGGATGGAGGAGGCTGTCATTCAGAGGGAGCCAGTTCTTCCCCCACCCTTCGGTAGTGTGCAGAATCCTGTGACGATGATGATGCATGAACACGACTCTGCAGGCGAAGCCTTGCGCACGATGCGTCAGGCCAGCGCGGGTTATACACCTCCGGGCGACGCCTGCATCAGCTACCAGACTTTATATAAAGCCCTGGCAGACTTTGAAGCCGACCTTCATCAGCACATTCACTTGGAGAACAACATCCTGTTCGCGCGCGCGATCGAGATGGAACGCGGGCACTGAGAGAAATGGAGACACGATGGCTGCGCGGGCAACCCGCATTGAAACCCGGGCCGGTCGAACGCTCACACCAGGGGAGATCTTCGAGATCACGCGGGCGAGGGAGACCGGACTGTCCCGCTTGCTCATGTTTTACATCGCGACCGGCTTGGTGTTCATGCTTCTCCCGGGAACGTTCCTGGGGGTGTGGAACCTGCTGGCAATCAGCAGCCATCATGCTGCGAATTCGGTCTCTGCCGGATGGATCCAGGCACATGGGCACGCACAGATCTTCGGCTGGATCGGCACGTTCATCCTAGGCATCGGTTTCTATTCCATTCCCAAGTTGCGGCGCATGAATCCATTCGCGCTGTGGGCCGCATGGGTGTGCTGGGTGCTTTGGACGTTGGGTGTCACCTTACACTGGGTGACCGGAGTTTACCAGTGGCAATGGCGCGTCGTGTTGCCGGTGTCCGCATCACTGGAAGTATTTGCTTTCGCGATCTTCTTCTATTCGGTTTCCGGTCACAGACCTCAGGACTCCAGCAAACAGACGTTGGACGAATGGGTACTCGTGGTGATCGTGGCCGCCGTAGGTCTGCTGCTTACGCTGCTCGTCAACTTGGGCGCGTCCTTGTTCCTTGCTTATCGTGGCAGCTCGCCCGATCTCCCAGCCCAATTCGACCAGCGGTTCTTGGTGCTCGAGACCTGGGGATTCCTTGTTCTCTTCGTCTGGGGGTTCAGCGCCAAATGGCTGCCGGTTTTCCTCGGATTGCGTCCGATGCGCGGGCGCGGGCTGCTCCTGGCAGTCGCGGTGAACTCCGCCGGCGTAATTGCTGCAATGATGGGCTGGATGAGATCCGCTATGCTTTTATTATTGAGCGGGATCGTCGTCGCGGTTTGGGCCCTCCGCTTCCTCGAGCGAACACAGCAGCCGGCCAAGGTGAAGGGGGTGCACCCGAGCTTCCCCGTCTTTGTGCGCTTGGCCTACTTCTGGGCGATCGTCGCGGCGGCCCTGGGAATCTGGGCTAGCTCGATCGAGGGCTCTCAGGGCGTCTGGGGCGCATCGCGACACGCTCTAACTGTGGGCTTCCTGGCCACGATGGTGTTCAGCGTGGGGCAGAGAATTCTACCTGCATTCTCCGGAATGCGCCTTCTTTTCAGCACGAAACTCATGTTCCTGTCACTCCTGCTACTCACAGGCGGATGCCTGCTTCGCGTCAGCTCCGAAATTCTCGCGTATCAAGGTCTTGCTGGCTGGGCTTGGTCATGGCTCCCGGTTTCAGCGATTACCGAAATGGCAGCAGTGACGATTTTCGCAGGGAATTTGTTTGCGACATTCGCACGGCGTCCGCCATCCGCGCAGGAGGCAGGCTCCTGATCGATGGTGTCAAGGTAGAGGCTTGATGTGAGCTTTGTTAACCAAACCCAAGACCAAAGTCCGGTCAAGGCAATGAGCTTGTGACTTTTGTCATATGCACCTGATTCCCGCGAAGTAAGCTGGAGACTGGAGTCAATCATGATGCAAAGTTCTTCCGTGAACAGTCGTGAACAAGAAGCATCTTGGGCTCGCCCTCAAATGGTTGGAGAAGGACAACATCCCGACAAGATGCAGGGACATTGGGTGCTGGCACGTGCTGGTAAACGCGTGCTGCGACCAGGCGGGCTTGAACTTACACGGCAGATGCTCGACGCTCTGGCAATCAACTCACAGGATCGCGTGGTTGAGTTCGCTCCAGGACTCGGCGTCACGGCCCGAATGGTTCTGCAAAAGCATCCTGCGGCGTATTGGGGAGTGGAGCGCGAGCCTGCGGCAGCCGAAGATCTGCGACGGCAGTTAGCAGGAATTAGCGCCCAGATCGTGCTGGGCCAGGCAGAAGCATCGGGGCTGCCCAGTGCTTGCGCGAGCGTGGTCTACGGCGAGGCAATGCTGAGCATGCAGAGTCAGGAACAGAAAAAGCGGATTTTTGCCGAAGCCCGGCGACTTCTTGCCGCCGGAGGACGGTACGGAATCCATGAGCTGTGTTTCTTGCCTGACGATATTTCGGACCACGTGCGCCATGAGATTCAAGCGGCAATGTCGAAAGAGATCCATGTGGGAGTGCAACCGCTGGCCCGGAGTGAATGGGTAAGATTGTTCGAACAAAATGGACTGAAAGTGACTTGGAGCGGTGAAGCACCGATGCATCTGCTCGAACCACTGCGCGTGCTCCGGGATGAGGGGTTTCGAGGCGGTTTGCGGGTCGCGTTCAATATTGCTACAAACCCAGTGCTACGCCAGCGGATTCTTGCCATGCGGCGGGTCTTCCGTAAGTATGGAGAGCATCTCGGAGCCGTCTCGCTGGTTGGGCAGCGAGAGCCGGGGAATGCCTGAATCAGCTCATTGGTGGTTGCCAAAAGCCATGACAACCGATCGGAGAGTGTAGATCTGGTGGTCAGCGGCTGCGGCTTCTTCGCTGCCCGTGCCAGCCGGGAGCTGCATTCTTCGCTAGAAAGACTGCACATTGCTGACGGCCCGACTAACCGAATTCCAGCACTCCGAACACCCACCTCGACCTTCCGACGGTGCCGGGAGGAGGGACAAATCGAATTGGTCGAAACCGGTGCGATGATTTGCCCGTGGGAGAATCAGTGAACTGACCGCCAAAGACGGTGGCATGATTGGTCATTGGACAATACTGCAGCATGTGGAGTGGGAAGGCCCGGGGCTCATTGCGGCCGAAGCTCAGAGACGAGGTCTGCGTACAGACATCCGACGCCTGGATCTGGGAGCCGGCATCCCGGAACCCGACGAGATTCGGGGGCTGATCGTGATGGGCGGTCCCATGGGTGTTTACGAGACCGACAAGTACCCGTTCCTCGCTGGTGAATGCAGCCTCATTGCAGAACTGGTTCGGCGGGAACGTCCAATGCTAGGCGTGTGTTTGGGTGCTCAGTTACTCGCGAAAGCCCTGGGGGGAAACGTGTTTCCCGGGCATGGGCCGGAAACCGGCTTTGGATTTGTCGAGTTGACTGCGGAGGGGAAGCGAGATGCGGTATTCGGACCGAACGAACCATCCGTTCCGGTATTCCATTGGCATGGAGATACCTTCGATTTACCCGTAGGAGCCACATTACTTGCTTCCAGCGCGGAGTACCTGCACCAGGCGTTCTGCTGCGGAAGCCTCGCCTATGGCTTGCAGTTCCACATTGAGCCGGACTTGAATACCTGGTCGGCTTGGGGGGAGCACCTGTCCCCTGCCTTGATTGAGCGAGCAGAGCAGAGGCGCAACGTTGTCGAACGAGTTGGCAGAAGCATAATTGCTAGATTCTTTGATCTCGCCTTGGGCAATGGGCTGGCAATCGGAAGAAGGCGCGAAGCGTAAGCGGGCCCGTTGCCGCCAGCAACCGCTTTCATCACTCTGAGACTTTTGTCACAGCAATACTGAACCAGGCCGGTAAACTAAAAGTATGCCTGTCCAGATTGGAGCGAAGACCCACAACTTTACAGACCCGACCGGCCTGCTCTCGGACTGCCACCGGCGGATCGAAATGTTTCTCGGTACGCTCGAGGCAGTCACGAAGTTGATAGACCGCCCTGCCACGGAGGAGACCCGCCGAGCGTTGGAGTCTGCCTTACGCTACTTCGGGCAAGCTGCACCAAAGCACACTGCTGACGAAGAGGAGTCGCTATTTCCCCGGTTGCGTCAAATTCACCATCCTGAAATCCAGGCTGCCTTCTCAAGGCTGGAGCAACTGGAGGAGGACCATCGCTGGGCAGCCCCGTTGCACGCGGGAGTGGAACGTCTGGGAACACAATATCTCTCGACGGGTAATCTCTCTCATGCTGAAATCGACGACTTTCGGAAGGCTGTCGCCAGTCTCGCAGTGATGTACAAACAGCACATCAGTGTCGAGGATAGCGTGGTGTTTCCTTTAGCGTCACGGGTGCTATCCGACGCCGAAAAAGTGGCTATTGCTGAAGAAATGACGAGCCGGAGGAAAGTCAAGCTTGTCACGGAGATCCCTGAAGGTGCGAGTAGCGATTGATCGCGAGCCTCAAAGGCCAACTGCTTGATGAAAGCGTTACAACGCAGCACACGCTAGGAAAGTCGCGCCCCGGTCTTCGTTTCATATCTCTCCTTCTTTGGTACTCACCGGAGAAACCCTTAATCCGACAGTGGGGCGGCTTCCGATCGCCAGGTCCTTCAATCTCGCCTTAGATCCTTCGCATTGGATGGGGCTGGCCAACAGCACAGATCTATTACAGAACTCAGACAATGCGAGTCATACATTTCTGAAACAATGTGTGGTCGCGGTGTGCTTGATCATGGGCAATCTTCCAATCATCATTCAGGGCGGAATGGGCGCAGCCGTTTCCAATTGGCGGCTGGCGAGGGCAGTGTCGTGCCTTGGCCAGCTGGGTGTGGTTTCTGGAACGGCCTTGGATTTGATCTTTGCCAGGCGTTTACAAGACGGTGATCCCGGCGGCCACATGCGCCGCGGTCTTGATCAGTTTCCGATTCCGGAAACCGCCGAACGTGTCTGGGGCCGGTACTACATTCCGGGAGGTAAGGCGGAGAGAGCGCCTTACAAGTCCTTGCCAGCGCATTCGAAGGACACTCCTCTCGAACTACAAGAACTGTGTGTCGTAGCCAATTTTGTTGAAGTTACTCTCGCCCGTGAAGGACACGACAATCCAGTCGGAATCAATTACCTGGAAAAAGTCCAATTGCCGCACCTGCCTTCCATCTATGGCGCTATGCTCGCTGGCGTGGGGTATGTCTTGATGGGGGCCGGAGTGCCGCTCAAGATTCCGGGAGTGCTCGATCGCTTCGCAAATCACGGGTCCGCAACCTATCTTCTCCAGGTGACAGGGGCACACGATGACGACGATAGAACCATGGCGTTCGCGCCGAGGGAATTCGTGGGGCGCGATCTTCCGCCACTCACCCGGCCGAAGTTCATCGCGATCATCGCCTCCAATACGCTGGCGACAACCATGCTGAAGAAGGCGGACGGCAAGGTCGACGGATTCGTCATTGAGGGATACCCGGCCGGCGGCCATAACGCGCCGCCCCGTGGAAAGCTGCAGCTTGACGGGAGAGGAGAGGCGGTTTACGGAGAGCGCGACACAGTTGATCTGGAGAAAATTCGCGCTCTTGGCATTCCGTTCTGGCTCGCCGGAGGGTATGGTTCGCCCGACAAGCTGGCGGAAGCCTTGGACGCGGGAGCAGCAGGCGTACAAGTCGGCACGGCATTTGCGTTCTGCGAAGAGTCGGGCCTAAAGAGCGGCTACAAGCATGCGCTCTTGGAGAAGGCACGTTCGGGCACGGCACGAGTATTCACCGATCCAGTGGCTTCACCGACCAGCTTCCCCTTCAAGGTTGCACAATTGGAAGGATCGCTTTCCGAAGAGGTAGTCTATTCCGCTCGCCCCCGGATCTGTGACCTGGGCTATTTGCGCGAAGCATACAGAATGCCGTCGGGAGAGATCGACTATCGTTGCTCCGCGGAACCGGTGACAACATATCTGTCAAAGGGAGGAAAGCTGGAAAATACAGTGGGAAAGAAATGTCTCTGCAACGCCCTGATGGCCAATATCGGACACCCGCAGGTACGAAACGGAAAATACACCGAGCAGGCTCTGATCACTTCGGGAAATGACTTGACGGGAATTGACCGGTTCCTGATCGAGGGATCAAGGACCTACACTGCAGGAGATGTAATCGAGAGATTGCTCAGGCCTACGTCTCAATTGAACCCAGTCTGAGGCCGGCAATGGGCTCCGCTACAGATTGCCGGCGGGACCATTCCGCTGCATCCTGTGACTAAAGTCGTCGCCGACTAACCCTACAACATTGAAGACTGGATCTGTACGGTTCTGCCGCATTCAGATGATTGATTTGAAAACGCGCGGCATGCTAGGAGACAGATCCTCTGGTGTACAAATGGATGCCTATCATTCTTGTAGATCGGTGCACAGGATGTGGTTTGTGTGTGGACGCTTGCGGCCCCAAGTCTTTAGCAATGGTAGACGTGATTGCGGTGCTTTCTTTCCCGGATACTTGTGGAAGTGAGGAGCACTGCGTCTCGGCTTGCCGGGATGAAGCCATCCAGATGGCTTGGTTGCCCTTCTCGGGAGACAGGACCGTCGGTCGATGGAGCGATGGAGCAGAGCCAATACGCGTTCCTTCCTCGGACGAAGCTGAAGAGGGCAAGGGTTCGTTGGCGCGGTAGACATCGATTATTCTTTGATGAAGATGAACCGACTACACCGATGGTACTGTCGATCAAGCCAATGGAAGCAGAAGGTTGAAAACGTAGTCCTTCCCTGGTCGTTGCGTGGGGTCGATTTGGGCAATGATGTTCTGGAAGTGGGGCCGGGCCCCGGTCTGACTACGGATTGGCTGAGGCATCGGCACAAAAGTCTCACATGTATTGAGGTGGACCAAGAACTGGTGCGTTCTCTGGCCCAGCGCACGGCAAACTCCAATGTTTGCGTGCTATGCGCGGACGCGACGGCCATGCCGTACCGAGACGGCACCTTTTCCGGCGCCGTCTCGTTCACCATGCTCCACCACGTACCTTCACCAGCCTTGCAGGACCGGCTGTTCGCCGAGGTCTATCGGGTCCTCAGACCGGGTGGCGTTTTCGCCGGAACGGACAGCATGCGGTCTCTGTTAATGAGGATCTTTCACATTCGCGACACAATGGTTCTCGTGGATCCGGCAACGTTGCCTCTCAGACTTGAAAGCGTCGGCTTCAAGGACGTGAGAATCGAAATTGGTGCTGGGAGATTTCGCTTCTTTGCGCGACGTCCTTCCGAAATGCGGTCTTGACGGTGTTTCAAGGGTGCGGCGGCGGACAGGTGGCATCGCAAAGCAATTCCGAGCGCTTCGATTTGTCTCGCAGTCGTTCTCCGTTAGACCCCTATATCTCTCGACGGACTAATGCACGGCTCGTTGCCGCAAGAACGAGGGTGCTCCAGAATAATGCAGCAAGTGAAAGGATTACGATCGTCAGCGCAGCGCTGCCAAACATCTTTACCAGCGCGGCTCCAGCGGTACCGAATATGGTTGGACCACCTACAATCAGAAGACCGCCTACTCTCGCTAGGTCTACGGGATTTCCAAACAGTGAAAACAGAATGATGGTATTGGCGGTGTGTGGATTCACCAGACACGCGACGCCCATCGTGATGAGGTCATAAAACAATACAAAAACAAACCACATGCCGAGGGCGACACCAAATGCGTGCACGCGCCCGTCGCTGATGACGGATGCGAAGGCGCCTAGGCACAAGAACGTCAGCAACAGCAGCAGGGTGAGCGCGATAAAGCCGAGGTATCGCATGACGCCATCCAACCCCGACTGGGCGGCGATAATGAATCCAGAAACACCAAAACCAAAGACGATCGCACTCGCGAGAGACATAAAGAGGCCCAGGATTTTGCCGAGGAGCACTTCAGAGCGCAGCACCGGCTGGGAAAACAGCAGTTCGGCTGCACCTTTATCTCCGCTGAAACTGAAGGTTGCCGCTGCCAGCGCTAGCATCGGTACGAAGTACAGCACCAGGTTCAGAAGGCTGGCAGTTGTGCGGGTGAATCCTTCAAAGCCAACAACGATCGAAGTGACCATCCCGAAGTAGGAAATAGCGATTGTCAACAACCCGAACACCACGGCAAAGATTTGTATCCATTTGGAGCGAAGAGTTATACGCAACTCCTGGCCCGCGATTACAGCGATGTTTCCTGCGTCCATGACACCCTCGATCTAGTTCTTTGGCGATCTCGCACTCGCGTTTGTATTCAACTCGTTGACGTCTTTAGTCCAAAGCTCGTCGAAGGTGAGCACGCGTTGCGGCTCTGTGCCTGGCGATTGTGCGGCGTCGTTCGAGGCGACGACGGCAACCAATCCGCTGGCCATAGGGCTGGATACGCTGGTTCTCAGCTTCATGAAGTGCGCGTGGCGGGCATCAACCCAATCCTTGCCAGTCGCGTAATCCGTCACATAGAAATTCGCTTTAGAAGGCTGGAAACCCCGCGCGTGCGCAAAGCGCAACATGCAGGCTATGTCGTCGAACTTGTAGATGTTCCCGTCTTGGTCAATCGCCTCTGCTGCGTATCGACGCTCAGAGATTGCCATGCGGCACGAAGCGCACGCATCGTCTCTCTCGATCGGTACCGGGCCGCGTGGTTTAGATTGACACGCGGTCAGCAGTAGCACTGCCAGAATGGGGGCGAGTATTTTCACGGGTATACCTTATATAAAGCCTCTCAAGACTCGGCTCCTCAGTGGAAAAGTGTTCGATATGCGCCCCAGCGGCTTCAAGCGCACGCAGTATCTGTAGTCGACTTACAGGGGCTCCGGTAACCACCAGTTCCGTACCAATGATTTCCGCCGACAGCGCGCCGGAACGGCAGGCCAACGTGCAAAGGTCGGCTCGCGGTTCGCACAGGGTGATTCGCATCAAGGCGTGTTGGGTAAGCCGTTCGCGGAAATGGCAGACAGGTTCACAGGCGGCCAGACGTCCGTGTACCAGAATCGCGACGCGATCGGCCAAGGCCTCGACCTCCGCTAATGCGTGGGAGGACACGATGACGGTCTTCCCCCGTCCGCGCATAGCCGTGAGCAATTCTCGAAAGTGCAGCACCGCATCCGGATCTAGGCCGGCGGTCGGTTCGTCTAACACCACGACGGGGCACTCTGGCATGAGTGCGATCGCTATCCCGAGACGCTGGAGCATCCCCGCCGAGTACTGCCGCACGGCCCGGTTGCTGAACCCATTCAAGTTCGATATGTCGAGTGCGCGTGTGGCAAAACCAGAATCGAGCTTGCGCAGGCGACGATAGAAGTCAAGCACCTCCTTGCCGGTCAGGTTGTCAGGAAAGCTGACCTTCTGCGGCAGGTAGCTCAGCCAGTCTCGATTGCGGGTTGCCGCAGGCACGCCATCGACGAGGATTTTGCCGCGGGTGGGAGATATCAACCCGGCAATGCACTTCATCGTTGTGGATTTCCCGCTACCGTTGGGACCTATCAGAGCAAAGATCTCGCCTTTGCCCGCCTCGAAGGAGATGTCGTCAACGGCAACGAATTTGCCAAAATGTTTTGTCAGACCCTGCACCTGGATCATCGCCTTGCCCCCGATCTGAACACCGTGAGCGCGATCAAGAGCAGCATGGCTGGGATGATCTTGGCGACTACACTGTGCGGTGGATGGTTCATGAGATTTGGTGGTTCCCAGCCCGCTGCAATGGGCCTCATCAGCGGCTTGTTGTCAGTGTCCTGGTCTCTCTGCAACACAGGAAAGCCGCGTTCTGCGAGCGCCAGTGACTGGGCTGCGGGACTAAACAAGTAAAGCCGGAGCAACGGCATCTCCGCCTCCAGGTGTTCGAAGACGTTCTGGATGCGATAGGGAACATCCCCGATGCCATCGCCATTCAAGTCGAAGCCCTCATAGTCGCTCCAGTAATTGCCGGCGCCAGGCCCGTTCCACCGATTGTTCGTGCGGCTACCGATAACCTCGATGGGGCTAAGGTTCTCAACGACATCGTTCATCTCAAACAGGTTGTCAGTGGCGCTGGAAAAGACCTTCAGGGCAGTGTCATTGCCGGCAATCAAATTGCGGCGGAAGGTACTCTGTTCGAGGGCTTCCATGAAAACGCCGACCACGTTGTCAGCAATGACGTTCTCCTCTGCGACACAATTGTCGTCGGATTGAAAAAGGATGCCGTAGGACGCAAAGCCGCGGTTGTGTACGAACGCGTTGTGGCGGAAGCGAATCCGCTTGGAGTACATGATGGCAGCACCGGCAACGTTGTTGTAAAACAGGTTGCCTTCAAAATCGTTGTCGTCGGAGTACATGTAATGCAGGCCGTAACGCAAGTCGTGGACTCGGTTGTCGCGAATGGTGCTGTGATATGCGTTCTGCAGGTACATTCCGTCGCGGGTTTCGGAAATCGTATTGCGTTCCAGTGTGTTGTAGCTTGAGTTCCAGATGTGGATTCCGCTGCCACGATCGCCTAGGTCGCGCAGAGGTCTCCCGTGAATGGTATTGCCGCCGATGAAGTTGTGATCGGATTCGAGAAGATGGATGCCGAACAGGACATCGCGCAGCTGGTTGTTTTCGATCCGGTTATTGCCCGACTTTAGGAGAATGCCGGAATCTTCGTCCACGAGCATCCCCCCGCTGTGTTCAATGACAAAACCCTGCACGATGCAATGGTCGGCCGCCACTGTGACCACACTGGCGTAGCCGAGGCCTCGAATGATCGGCCTGTCGATGCCAGCCAGAACCACCGAACGATCAAGGACTACGTTCTCTGAGTAGATCCCGGAATGGACCTCAATAACATCTCCACTCACGGCGGCTCGTACGGCTGCTGAAATTGAGGTGATCGGCCCGCTAGGGGAGACCACAATGGTGCGGGCGCAAAGCGGCTCGGCACTTGCCAGGCATGCCGTCAGCAACATGCAGGCGACCATGTCGCGTCTAACGTTCCGGTATTGCTTCGGCATCGGCATTAGAGCCACACGAAGGTGTTACACGCTGCCTTGCGGTTTCACTGATTCCTTCTTGGACCTGGCCGAGAGCCAGATCGCGATCACGAGCAGGAGAGTAAAGCCCAGCATCAAATAAGTCCCGGTTGAGGGATAGTTGAAAACGGTGAAGTTTGCGATTTGATGCGAACCAAACAGCGGCGGGGTAAAGGGCTTCACCTTGACCGCGGCCGTGGGGTCCAAATTGTGACCATAGGTGTAGAGGCGGTTATAAAAGTGCCACAACGAGAACAGACCGAACCAGCCAAAGAGCACGAGTACATCCACCAGCGAGGCCATCCTGCCGATGACGACCGAACGAAGGCTCAGGATGATGAAGAAGCCCAGCATCAGCGGGATCCACTGAAATTCGGTGAAATCGGTTTCTTGCAGAGGATGCATGCCAATGTAGTGGTTGAGCGAGTTGATCTCCCTTATGTCATCGCGAAGGCTGCTTTGCCCTCCCCGCAAGGTCCCAGCGTAGATATATAAGTTGAGACCGTCGGGAAACTGATTGGAGTACAACGTCATTGTGTACAAAGGAAAGAAGAAAGCAGGCAGAAGCAGCACGGCGGCGATCAGAATCGCGATCCGGCTGCTCAGCCTCAAGGGCCGCTCGAAAAACCTGGTTTCCTTCATCAGGAAGCCTTCCGCATGCGTCGGCGGGTCCGGAACTGCTGAAGCTGTAGCGACTAACATCGTCCACCTCCTCAAATCAGCCAAGCCGGGCTCAATGGGAGCCCAGCTTAGCAACCTGCGAACGTGATTGCCGAGGTTGCACGGCGTGGGCACTGGCCGTGCCGTTTGGCTTTACCAGCAAATATCCCTGCATCTCCTGATGGAGAGCAGAACAGAAATTGGTGCAGTAGTAAGCGAACACGCCAGGTTTATTGGCGACGAACTCAATCGTCTTGGTCTCGCCGGGATCAACCACAATTTGGAGGTTGTATTCCTGGAGGCCGAAACCGTGGAGCTCGTCGACGGTCTGTTCGATGTTGGTGAGATAGATCGTCACGTGATCGCCCTGATTCACTTCCACTTTATTGGGCTCGAAATTGCTTCGGACCGCGGTCATGTGCACGACTACGTTGGTTCCATTGCGCTCGATCTTTGCGTCTTTCACATCCCAGATTGCGTTGGGGTTCTTGTTCTCCGACTGGGCATACACTTCAATAGTTTTGAGGCGATCGGCGCGGATGATCTGCGCGTAATGCGGTTCGGGCTCGGTGAACGCGTCATAGAGCAGCTTCATCTTGTCGCCGGTGATGTCGATCAGCTGCGAACTCTCCGGCTGTGACGGGCCGACGCTGATGTGGCGCCCGTGCGACAGCTTATTCAAGGCCAGAACGTATTTACCCTCGGGATGAACAGTGTCGCCGCCGGGTACTGCCAGGTGGCCGATGTTGTAGGACACTGGAATCTTGTCCACTACCTCCCAAGTTCCCAATTTCCATTTGGCGATGGCGCTCTCCACAAACAGGCTGGTATAGGCGTAGCCCTGATCGTCAAATTGCGTATGGAGAGGACCAAGGCCGACGTTAACCTCGGCTTCTTTCACCGCGTCGTAGTTCACCACTGGAATGCCGTCTTCATTGCCAGTGAAATTCTTGTCCTGGATGGCCTTTTGCAGTTTCTCAAAGTTGAAGACGGTGGTAATCCCCATTAGTTTTCCGCTGCCCACGAAGTACTTGCCGTCCGGAGTGACATCCACGCCGTGCGGGCTCTTCGAGCAGGGAACGAGGTAGACGACACCGGGCACGTCGCGAGGATCAATGATCTTGGCGCCATCCAGAATTTTGAACTTGCCGCTCTTTACCGCCGCTTCGGCGGCTTTCCAATTCACGGCGGCAATGTAGTCGCGGTCCTTCTGCGTGGAAGTAACTTCGAGTTTCCCGGTAGCTCGCTCCGTGTTATAGGAAGTCCAAAACGCCCAGCCATTGCTGGGGCCCTTGCCGACGGAGCCGAGATCGAAATCGAATGGCGGCACCAGAACCTGCCAGCCGAGGCTCAGATGTCCAGTCTGGGGGTCTACCGACAGACCGCTCAGTACACCGTGATATGTCGTAGCGTATTGTTCGATGGGTGCGTAGGTACCTTTGGGCAGCGGAATCGAGAAACGCGACGCGGCAAGCACGTATTCCGTGTTGGGAGTTACAAAGGAAGAGCCGTGATTGCCGGAGACATTGGGGATGGGCCCGAAGATCTCTTTGGTTTTGAAGTCACGGAGGTCAATGCGTGCGACGCGGTCATTGGCGTTGTCATTAACGAACAACCAGCGACCATCGTAGTCGCCGTTAGTCTCACTGATGTTGGGGTGGTGGACGTCTCCCCAGGTGTAGCCGCCCAACATGGCCTTTGTCTCCTTGTCAAAGCCATACCCGGTACCGGGATAAGGAGTGAAGACCGGGATGGTCGCGATATGGCGCAGAGAAGGGATTCCGGCCACGTAAACGTTCCCAGACTGGCCTCCGGAATAGAAGATGTAATACTGGTCCAGGTCGCCCGGCGCAACGTAGGTAGCTACGGCGGACTGCTCAATGTCCCCTCGCTGTTGGACTTTGGGCTTGCGTGCACAACTCGGCGCAAGCAGTAGCAACGCCGGCAAAACACTCAGTAAGGATACCGTCTGAAGAATGCGTTTCATAAACTCTCCTCTCAAAATCCTCACTTTTTCCCCTTGCTCGTCTTCGCTTCCTGTTCCACAAGTTTTTGATTGGCGATCTTTAACTTTGCGATCGCTTCGCACCGTTCATCCTCGCTTAAGTGAATTTGCGTCGCCAGTACCACCGACATGGTGCCGGTAGGATTCGCCAGAAAGTCGTCCAGCGGCCTCCCGAAGCGAGCCGGCACGTCGGTCACGGCTTTCGCCAGATCGGGACCGATCTTCGTGGCCGATTCGATGCCTAAGCTGCTAACGTCGTGGCAAACGAAGCAGGTATGCTTGACGAAGAACGCACCCTCGCCGGTAAGCATCTGCTGTTCCTTTGCTTTCTCTTCTGGAGTCGGGAAGTCGCCCAGTTTGATCCCAGCCATAAACTGCATTGGGAATGGCGTTCTCTTCCAGCTCATTACCAACATGCTCAGTGCCTGCGCCTCGCGTGTGTTGAAGCCGAAGGTGGGCATTACCGTACCGGGCGCCATCGCTTTGGGTTCCTTCAAATGTGCTACGTGCCAGGCGAACTCGGATTCCACGCCGATCAGGCGCGAGTAGTCGTGTTGCTCGGTGGCCTTGTCGCCTTCATACGTAAGATCAGGGCCAATCACGCCTCCGCGGCTATTGATTTTGTGACACGCGCGACATCCTTTTTGCTGGACCAGGGTTTTGGCTTCATTGATGTAGGCGGCGCCAGGCGTTTCGCGGTCATAGCGGTGGCACAGGTTACAGTTGATCTGCATCGGTGCGCGCCAGTCGCTCACGGAGTAAGTCTTGCTCACATCCTTTGCCAGCAACGGCTGTTCCCAGTCCTTGAGATCGGTTGCATGGGCGGAATCCATGGCCGTCGCGTAGCCCTGGCCGCCATGGCAACTGGTGCAGCCATAAACCTCAATCGGATGTTTTTCCAGGATCTCGCGGCTGTGAGTGCGGAATGGTTCAGACGCATTCTCGAATCCCTTCCACTCGACGGCCTGATGGCAGGTCGTGCAGCGGTCCACACGGTTCAGATCGCGCGCCCAGATCTGCTGCGGTCCGCTCGGTACTTGCTGCGCCCGGGTGGCACCATAGCGCTTCAGGACCATGTCGTGAAATTCCTGCTGGTACGCTTTCCATTCCGGCTGAAAGTAGTCGGCGTACACCAGCACCGTGACAAGCAGAATTCCCGCCCCGCATACGAAGATCCCGATGATGTCCCAATTTCTTTTCGTCATCGAACGTTCCTTCTCCTCAGAACCGCGTCAGAGTCTCCGGCCACGGCTGCCACGGCCAATACAAGTGCCACGAGGGGCCGCGCATGAAAGTCCCAACCACCGTGAGCAGTACAACCACGAGCACAACCGCGAGAAAAACCATATTTTGTCGCTGGCGTTCTTTGGCAAACCAAACTCCAGTGGCATGCACCGAGCTGCGGTCCAGATATGGCCAGGCCGCCAGCAACAGAACGAGCAGACCGGGCACGAGAACACCACCTATGAATGCACCGCTCACCGTATAGCTGCCGAGATGCACCGTGGTGTCAGCCACCAATTCCTGGAGCCACAGGAAGTACCAGGGCGCTTTGGCCGGATTGGGAGTCACCAAAGGATTCGCCGCCTGCTCTAGCGGCGCATGAACCAAGAATCCCAAAAGCAAGGTCACCAACATCGTGGCGAGAATCACCAGCAGCAGCCGCCGCGTAAGGGCAGGGGAGGATTCCACCAAATGCTCATCCTCGTTTATGTAGGAAGTCTGCACTTGGACAGTGCGGCCGGAAGTGATTCCCAACAGCGAATAGGTTTTCGTTTTTATTGGAGCAGAGGTCTTTTCTTTTTCATTCAGCGCCAGGCGGTCTACGCAGGCGAGCCCTGCGTCCTTGCGGATGCGCCACATGTGCCAGGAGAACAGCAACAGCACAGCGGTAGGGAGGACAATGCAATGCAAGACGTAAAAACGCAAGAGAGTGTTCTGGTCGATTTCGGTGCCACCCAGAAGGAAAAACCGGATCTTGTCTCCAATCAGAGGTACGGCACTGGCAATGTTTGTTCCCACCGTGATTGCCCAGTAGGCCAGTTGGTCCCAGGGCAACAGGTATCCAGTGAAAGAGAGCAGCAGCGTGAACAGAAGCAGGACCACCCCAAGGACCCAGTTCACGGGACGCCTCTGGTTGGCTCCTGCACCGTTCTTGTAAGCGCCGGTGAGAAAAGCGCGCATCATGTGCAGGAAAACCGCCACGACCATGAGGTGGGCCGCGATGCGATGAACGGCTCGAATGAACCCGCCGTACGATGCCACAAACTCGATATCTTTCACCGACGGGTAGGCGCGTTCTACCGAGGGCACGTACAGGAACATCAAAATAAGTCCGGTGGCACACAGCACAAAGAAGAGGACCGCCGATATGGTTCCGAGCCAGAACGAGTAACGAAAGCTGAGACTTGGGCGGGATATCTTCGCGGGGAACCAGTGCAGCAAGAGATTCCGTACGACCGAATCGCTCGATTCCCGGACGCTTTTCGGGTTCCACGTCCAGGTTAGTGTTTCCCAATGCTCTTTGAGTTTCATCAGTCTTCTCTCTTCTCTTCTTCTTTCCTCTGGCCTTATGCATTCAAGCGAAAGTCGTGATGAACCGGTTGTGAGCTATTGACGACCAACTGCCCGTCATCCGGAGAAACTTCCAATCGGTACCAGTCGAGTGGGCGCGGTGCGGGGCCGGCATAGTTTGTGCCGTCGCCGTAGTACTTCGAACCATGACACGGGCATTGGAACTCCTGCTGGATTTGCACCGGCTTCCCTTTGATCTCGACGGTTCGTGGCTGATTGAGGTTCAGCATTTTGACCGTGCAGCCCAGGTGCGTACAGATCGCAGAGATGGCAAATAAACCTCGTTGGTCCCTTCCAATGAACAAGCGATGATCTTCCACGTAGGTCATTCCCTCAGCAAAATCTTGTGGCAGCCCGACCTTGAACGCTCGCGGCGGCTCGTAGAGCACGTTGGGCACGAGTGCGCGCACCATTGCGAAGAGTTGTCCTGCAAGACCAGCGAGGAGTGCGCCCAGTCCCAGGCTTCGCAGAAACGAGCGGCGACCGGACACGTCCACCGTGGCGGTAACGTTGCTTTCAGCCTTTGGTACCGAGGGCAGCTTCATGCTCTTCATAGAAGAAAACCTCCATCGTCATGGCATCGGTTGGACAGCGTATGGCACAGAGCCCGCAGCGAATGCAGTCGGTCTCGTCCTTGATCATGGCCGAGGCCAATTCTGTTCCATGCCCACCAAGGCCGTAGTGAGCCGTCACTTCGGGCAACGAGCCGTTTTCCAGCCCGAGTTCTTCGAGAGGAATGAGCTTCAGGCACTGGTTCGGGCACACGTCCACGCAACGGTTGCAGAGGATGCACTTTTCGGAGTCATAGATGGTCTGAATGTGGCAGGCGAGACAGCGCTCCGCCTGAATCCGGGCCTCATTTTCCGAATAGTTGAGTTCGACCTGAGCGATTCCAGTGCGGCGCTCGAGAGGTATGGTCGGTGGCGCCTCGCGTGGAAGCTTTTCGTACTCGTCCGGCATCTGGTAGCTGCGTGTCGGCAGTTTGCGGAATGAAACTTGCGTTTTCGGAACGGCATCTTTGCCCCGCAGGTGGTTGTCGATCGATCGCGCCGCCAGCTTGCCATTGGCGATGGCCTCGATCAGATTTCTCGGCCCAAACGCGGCATCGCCCCCGGCGAAAATTCCCGGAGAGGAAGTTGCCAATGTTTCCGGATCGACTTTGACCGTTCCCTGAGGCGTCAGTGCTACGCCGTTTTCCGGCTTTAGGAAAGAAAGGTCGGCGCGCTGTCCAATTGCCAAGATCGCCAGGTCGGCTTCGATCGTCTCGTGGATTTGAGGATCATAAACGGGATTGAAGCGCCCATTTTCGTCATAAGTGCGCGAGACTCCGATCAATTCGATTGCCTTGATGTGACCGTTCTCGCCCAAGAAGCGATGCATTCCACGCTGCGTCTGGAAAATGATGCCTTCGCGCTTGGCTTCCTCAAATTCCTCATGGCCTTGCTGAGAGCGCAGGACCGGCATCTCCTCAAACGACTCGAGGCTGATGATGTGTACTTCTTCCACACCTGCGCGCAGTGCAGCGCGGGCCGCGTCAATGGCGGTGTGCAATGTGCCTTCCGAGTCAGGAGGCGTGGAACCTGCCGTCCGCAACGCAGCGCGGGCTGCGTCAAATGCAACGAACCCGCCGCCAAACACGACCACGCGGCGGCCTAGAGTAACCTTGTACCCGAGGTTCATGTTCAGCAGGAAATCGACGGCTTTAACGATCCCGTCCAGATTCGACCCTTCTACTTGAACGTCACGTCCGCTCTGTGTCCCCACCGCCAAAAAGACTGCTTCGAAACCCTGCTGCCGCAGTTCGTTAATTCCAAAATCGCGGCCCAGCGGAGTATTCAGCTTGACCTCAACACCCAGATCCAGGATCGTTTGAATCTCGTGCTGCAGCAGATCGCGATTCAGCCGGAACTCGGGGATACCCAGCACCATCATTCCTCCGATAGTTGCTGAGGCCTCAAAGACCGTCGGCTGATAACCCATCACAGCCAGGTCATGGGCACACGAAAGTCCAGAAGGTCCTGCTCCGACAATGGCTACCTTCTTGCCTCCGCCAACCTGCTTTCGGCTTTCGGCCAGGATCGGCAAATGCCAGCTGACCTTGTTGCCCTGTTCCGTAGCACCGCCTAGGAGCACCTGCCTCGCTAGAGGAGCCGCCGACTCGGGGCCGTAGCGTTCACATACAAAGCCTTTCAGAGCACGAATCGAGACCGGTTGATCAATAACCCCGCGGCGGCAGCGGTCCTCGCATGGTGCGGCACATACCCTGCCGCAGACGGAAGCAAAAGGGTTCGGAGAACAGGCAGTCAGGTATGCCTGCTCATACTCTCCCTGTGCGATCAACTGGACGTAGCGGCCAGCGTCGGTGTGAACGGGACAGGCAGCCTGGCATGGAATCAACTGCTTGAAGAAATCGGCATCGGGAATGCTGACATGATATTTCGGGTTATCCGCCATAACACTCCGTCTAAAGTGCGTGGCAACGGCGTCTGCCAGTTCGGGAGAACCCGTTGCGAGGCATGTTAGGCCAGCTCCGCCATACATGACCATGATCTGTCTCACAACCTGCCGTGACCTCCATCACCGTTAAGATCCTTTCCGGACCTGCAGCTCAACAGCAAGGCAGGATTCCCGAACCAACCGTCTAGTTGAAATTCTGAGTCTCAGGAGATCGATGACTTTTGTCACGGTAGTTCTTTTAAAGTGGATCGTATTGAATGTGCTCGTGCGGTCTCGACTGCGGGGAATCACTGGCCCTTCGCCTTCTGGATCCACGCATCCTCCAAAAAGCAATCAGTCGAGCGGCGTTTCGGGTCGGCTACTGGCAGTGACGCACAAAGAAGCATGCTGGTGAAATGGGCGTCTCTCGAACAAGAAGAATAGGATGGACTGAACTGTCGGAGTCTAGCCGCGTGCCGAGTCGAAGCGCTAGGGACAGGCACCAAGAACAGATCCGTCGCGGGACCGGGCACCGCAATACGATGGGTATGGCATGACTGATAAAAGGCATACGCCACTTTCGAAGGAGAGTGTGGAACCGAGCCACTGCACTCTGCCGCAGAGGCTCAGACTACTAGCTCAGAGCCCCTTCTTCACCCATGTTTCGGCGGAAGAAGTCGAGCAAATCAGCGGTGTTTTTCATGAGATGTCTTATCGGGCGGGCGAAACCGCCTATTTTGCTGGTGACCCAGCAGTGCGCCTGTACATCGTGGCGGCCGGAAAAATCAAGTTGGTCCAAGCCACCCCGGATGGAAGGAGCGTGGTGCTGGGCATTCTTGTCGCCGGGGATTTTTTCGGCAGCTTGTCATCTCTCGGAGATGAGAAGTATCCGGACACCGCTGTCGCCCACACAGACTGCTGCACATTGACGGTCACTGCACGTGACTTCAAAAACATTTTGTGCCGGTATCCGGTGGTAGCGATCTCTAGCCTGGAGATTGTTGCCACCCGTCTGCATGCGATGCACGAACTGGTTGAGCAACTGAGCGCACATTCTGTTGAGCAGCGCATCGCTTCGACCTTGCTCAAGCTTGGCGAGCAACTTGGTGAGAAACGTGGCCGCGGTCTGCTTATCCAAATGCCCCTCTCCCGCCAGGACCTCGCCGAGATGACTGGCACAACCCCGGAAACAGTCAGCCGTGTGATGAGCCAGTTTCGCCAGGCCGGCTTGGTTCGAAGCGGTCGCCGTTGGGTTTCGATTCTCGATGTAAAAGGCGTGTCAGACATTCTCTCCTCCCGCCTCTCTCGCTGACGTTAGAAGAAGGCCGAAAAGAAATCTGCACTAAACTGACGCGCGTCATATATACATTTGGCGTCTGCTCCTACTATGAGGTCGAATACAAGCAGTGCTTGTAGGAGAGAGACCGATATGATTGAGCGCCTTGGAACGTTCGCCATTCTTTGTTCCATGATCATTCTGGGTTTTGGAGCGCCGCTGGCCAGCGCCCACTGCGACACACTCGATGGTCCAGTTGTAACCGCGGCGCGAAACGCCCTCCAGAGCGGAGATGTGACTCCGGTGTTGAAGTGGGTCCAGAAGGAGTACGAGTCTGAGGTGCGGATTGCATTTACGCGCGCGCTTGCGGTGCGCAGAGAGAGTGCCATCGCAAAGGAACTTGCAGACACGTATTTCCTCGAAACTGTTGTCCGGCTTCACCGAACTGGGGAAGGGGCACCCTACACCGGCCTGAAGCCCGCCGGCACAGAACTAAATCCGGCCGTCGCAGATGCGGACAAGGCGCTGGTAACCGGCTCTGCGGATGAGCTAGTCCGGATGTTGACCAGTGAGGTAGAAAAGGGTATCCGGCAGCGCTTCCAACAGGCGCGCCAGGCGCGTAAGTCAGCAGACCAGAGTGTGGAATCGGGTCGAGAATACGTGAACACCTATGTAGCTCTGATTCATTACGTGGAGCAATTGCATGGAGCCGCAGCCGATGAAGCCAATACAACACATTCGCATTGATGCAATTGGTCCGGCAGATAGAATCGAAAGCCGCCTGGATCGTGGGGAGGCCGACAATGACCACCATACTAAGAAGTGACAACATTTCATGCCCGCGTTGCATGGCTGGACTGGAGAAGACGCTTGGCGCAATGGAGGGTGTGGAATACGCCAAGGCTTGGTTTTCGACTGGACGTATCGAGATCCGACACGATCCAGCACATGTCAGCGTAAAAGCTCTTGTCCAGGCGGTTCGCGTGGCAGGCTATTATGCCCGGCCCTCGGTGATGTGATGGACCTTCTGCTCCAAATCATTGGACGTCCCGCTGAGTTGTGGAACGCAGTGCTTGTAGCGGCCTCGCTTGCCACCGGAGTCCCGATCGCCCTGCGCGCGTTACGGAGACTACGGCAGTCGCAGTTGAGCATCGAACTGCTGGTGACTGTAGCCGTAGCAGGAGCACTCCTATTGCGGGAGTACTGGGAAGCTGCTGCCGTGTCCGCGCTCTTTGCGGTCGGCACTCGGGTTGAAGCCTATGCTCTTCGTCGGACCCGACAGTCCCTGGCGCGACTGTTGGACCTGCTTCCAGAGACTGCCGTTGTCCTGAGAGAGGGCCGGCCGACCGAAGTCTCACCTGAAGAGCTGCAATCGGGCGAGGTGCTGCTCGTTAACCCCGGAGCACGTATCCCGGTCGATGGGGAGGTAGTTGAGGGACACGCCAGCGTAGATGAGGGGCCCATCACCGGTGAGGCCATGCCCGTTGAGAAGGTCGCAGGCGCAAGCGTATTTGCTGGAACGATCAGCCGCGACGGAATGCTGAAGGTGAAGGCCACGCGAGTCGGGAGCGAAACAGCTTTGGCACGAATTGTTCGCCGGGTGGAGCAAGCCCAGGAAGAGCGGGCACCCTTGCAGCGGCTGATCGACCGGTTTGCGCAGTGGTACATGCCCTCAATTGTGGTCTTGGCGCTGGTGGTGTTCTTGTTTACTCGCCGAATTGATCTGGCCTTGACATTGCTGGTGATCAGCTGCCCCGGCGCGTTGATCATTGCTACACCCGTGGCCATCATGGCTGGCATCGGACGAGCGGCGCAACGTGGCATTCTGATTAAGGGGGGCGAATATCTTGAGACGGCCGCCACAGTGTCGGTGCTGGCTCTTGACAAGACCGGAACGCTGACTGAAGGCAAGCCACGGCTGACGGATGTCGTTCCGGTCGGGAGCTCTTCAACCAGCCTGCCGATTTCCGGTGGGAGCTGGAGTCAAGATCAGCAGCATGTCCTCTGGTGGGCAGCAGTCGCGGAGGCAGGATCGGGTCATCCTATCGCGCTACCGATCGTGGCGGAAGCGACCACACTCGGGCCCTTGCCAGTCGTTGAATCTTCGCAAGTGTACCCTGGTTGTGGAGTGACGGCGATCTACGACAGCCACAAAATCGTCGTGGGAACCGCTGAACTTATGCGAGAGGCTGGCATTTCTGTTCCGCGTAGCTCCCTTGCTGCATCGAAACGGATGAGCGCCGCAGGCAAGACGACTATCCTTGTGGCACTCGACGCCAAAGTCATTGGTGTTTTGGCAGTCGCGGATAGAAGCCGTGCTGCGGCGGCGGGTATGGTGCAACGCATGAGTTCCGCCGGTATCCACCGTATCGCTATTCTGACTGGTGATGCCGAGGGAACAGCTCAGGCCGTCGCTTTGCAGACGGGGATCCATGAGGTGCATGCCGGTCTGCTCCCCGAGGGTAAGCTGAGCATGATCCGCGAGATGCGCAAGTCCGGCATCGTCGCCATGGTAGGAGACGGCATCAACGATGCTCCCGCTCTAGCAGTTGCCGACGTAGGCATCGCAATGGGGAGGGGCGGAACGGAATTAGCCATTGAGACCTCGGACATTGTTCTTCTGAAGAATGACCTGATGTTGCTTCCAGAAGCCATTCGAATCTCCCGCGCAACCTCGAGAAATATAAGGCAAAACGTAATAATTGCCCTGCTATCCGTGATTGGCCTGTTGGCAGGAGTACTTACAAACTCGGTCCACATTGCAGGTGGAATGCTGATTCACGAACTCTCGGTACTCGTGGTGACATTAAATGCGACGCGGCTGCTGCGCATCTGACCACTCCTCCCCCTTGCCCGCCCCCAAAGAGCATTTGTACAGTGGTATGTTTTTACCGCCCCTGCGGTACAGACAGACTATTGGCGTAGATCGGATGGTTGGAGAAGTATGGATGGTGCGAGATCCACACGCAGAATGTCGACTTGGCGCGGCGGCACTTGCTGAGTGCATGGAGGTGTAATGGCAGTGGTGACAGCCAATCTTGGCTTTCCCCGTATCGGGACACATCGACAGCTAAAGTTTGCTCTGGAACAGTTCTGGTCCGGCAATGGTGAGGCGGACCAGTTGCAGGCCACCGCACGCGAGATCCGAAAGGCCCACTGGCAACTGCAGGCAGATGCGGGTATTGATCAGATCCCATCGAATGACTTCTCCCTGTACGATCACGTACTGGACACCGCCGTATTGCTTGGGGCAGTGCCCGGCCGGTACGGACGACAACCCGAGAGGGTCGAGTTAGACACGTACTTCAAAATGGCTCGAGGGGGCAATTCTGTCCCGGCAATGGAGATGACCAAGTGGTTCGATACCAACTATCACTACATTGTTCCCGAGTTTGAGCCCGGGATGAATTTCCGAGTAGCGAGTTGCAAACCGATCGAGGAGTTTCTAGAGGCGAAAGCCCTCGGTTTGATGACGCGGCCTGTTCTGCTGGGTCCGATCTCGTTTGTGCTGCTCAGCAAATCTCGTAGTCAGCCCTTTGATCGTTGGACTATTGTCAAGGCAATACTTGAAGTCTACAGCGAGGTTCTCAGAGACTTAGCTCACGCGGGGGCGGCGTGGGTACAGATGGATGAGCCATGCCTTGGCTTAGACCTTACCGAGGCCGATCTGGCCCTCTTCGGAAAAGTCTATGAGCCGCTTGTCAGTTGCGTACCAGGATTGAAAATCCTCGTCGCAACGTATTTTTCTGGGTTAGAGAAAAACCTACACGCGGCCCTCAGGCTCCCGGTTGCCGGCCTGCATCTGGATCTTGTCCGTGCCCCAGACCAACTTCTCGCCGCTTTGGACGAGATGCCGCCAAATCTCACAGTCTCACTCGGACTGGTTGACGGGCGTGGCGTTTGGCGTACGAACCTCGATCGAGCACTCAAACTGGCGCAAGCTGCGGTGAACCGCTCGGGTCCGGACCGCGTTCAGATTGCTCCTTCCTGTTCGCTGCTGCACGTGCCAGTTGACCTGGACGAGGAGAGCAATCTTGATCCGCAAATTCGGAACTGGCTGGCATTCGCAAAGCAGAAGCTGGCGGAGGTCAAGCTCCTGGCGCGAGCGGTCACCGATGCTTCGCTCGAGTTCGCGGGCCAGTTTCGTGAGAACCGGCAAGTGCTTGCCGAACGCCGAAAAGCTCAGCGTGTCTACGACCCTGCCGTGCGAAAGCGCGTCGCGGCTATCGTCCCCGGCATGTTTGACCGCCCCAGTAACTCTGCTGTGAGAGCCACGAGGCTGTCCCGCGTCACACCGTTGCCACTCCTACCGGTTACTACGATCGGCTCCTTCCCGCAAACCCGAGAGGTCCGTCAGGCACGCGCTGCCTACCGATCAGGAACATTATCCCAAACGCAATATGAGGATTTGTTACGAAACGAAATCAAGCGTGCGATTCGAATCCAAGAAGAGATCGGGCTCGACGTACTGGTCCATGGCGAATTTGAGCGTAACGACATGGTCGAGTATTTCGCTGAACAACTGAATGGGTTTTTGCTCACCAGCAACGGCTGGGTCCAGAGCTACGGATCGCGATGCGTGAAGCCGCCGATTCTTTTTGGAGATGTTTCACGTCCTCAGCCCATGACAGTTGCATGGGCGGTTTATGCCCAATCGCTGACCAAACTACCGGTCAAGGGAATGCTGACGGGCCCGGTAACGATGCTCGAATGGTCTTTTGTCCGGGACGATCTGACACGTGGAGAAGTGTGCTTCCAGATCGCGCTGGCCCTGCGGGATGAAGTGAAGGATCTGGAGTCTGCGGGAATACGCGTCATCCAGGTGGACGAACCTGCCTTGCGGGAAGGCCTCCCATTGCGCAAGGCGGCCCACTCCGAATACCTGCAATGGTCGGTTGATGCTTTTAGGCTCGTGACCGCAGTCGCGAGTGACGAGATCCAGATTCACACCCACATGTGCTACAGCGAGTTTCGCGAGATTCTGGATGTCTTAAAACGAATGGATGCGGATGTGATTTCCATCGAAGCGGCGAGATCAGAAATGGAATTGTTAAACGAATTCACAGGGAAAGACTACCCTAACAATATCGGACCGGGTGTGTACGACATTCATTCTCCACGGATACCTAGTTCAGAAGAAGTCGAGGCTCGGGTGGGCAAAGCGCTGCGAGTGTTCCGTCAAGATCGGCTCTGGGTGAATCCCGATTGCGGACTCAAAACCCGCCGTTGGGAGGAAGTGCGCGGGGCGCTGATAAACATGGTGGCGGCCGCACGAAGACTTCGCCAACATATCTAAGCTGAGCGGTGAGAGCGCAGAGAGAGGGGCAGGAATGGTTACAGCAAATAAGGAATCGGAGATCCGAGAATCACTCGCACTGTGTGCGAAGGACTTGGTGAGCTACCAGGAGGGCTCGATAGTGAGTAGAACTCTCCTCAAACGCCAAACTGGGAACGTAACGCTGTTCGCATTCGATGATGCACAGTGCTTGAGCGAACATACTTCACCATTCGACGCCTTGGTGCACGTGCTGGAAGGGGATGTCGAGATCTCCATTGACGGCAAACCTTTGCGCGCCGCGTCTGGCGATATGGTACTGATGCCAGCCAATCATCCCCATGCCCTGAAGGCCCTGACCAGGTTCAAAATGGTACTTATTATGATCCGTTCGTGAATGAGAGGACTCTCTGAGGGCTGCCTCTGTCCTCTAATTCCCCGCTCGGAGATCAGGATCGTGGAGTCTTGGCCCAAGGTATTTCTGTTCCATTGCTCAGGACGAACGAACCATTCCAAGGAGTTGTGAATAAGCGTAGTAATGCAAATTGAGCGGCCCTCGATACCGGTTGCAACAGCTCCTGGAGTGGAAATACCTGGACCTGAACCGGCAGATGGAGGAACGACGGAGGCACTGATCATGAACACAAACCCGAGCACCTGCCATCCTGGCGACGGTACGACGAGCCTGAACAGGCTGCCAAACCTAGCTGAACCCCTGTTGCGATTCGACCTTGATCAAGAACTCGAAGGGCTTCGACAAGAAGATTCGTGGGAGCGCGAAACAGGACGCAGTTCGAAGACATTGGCAAAGTATCCAGACTTCCGAATTGTCTTGGTTCTCATGAAGGTGGGCACCCATATGAATGATCACAAGGCTGACGCCAGGATCTCGATTCAGGCTCTACGCGGCAAGATACTTCTCCACGTGCCCGATCAGAAGCCGGTTGAGCTCTTGGCAGGACAACTGTTAACGCTGGACTGTGGTATCCATCATGACGTCGAGGCACTGGAAGAGAGTGCATTTCTGCTTACCGTGGCGTGGCCGAAGGGTGCGGCGAAGCCGTGATAGAGAAGTTCCGTAGTCTCGGTCGAGCATTCTCCGCTTCTGAATGAGCCGCCGAGACTGGACGCTCAGAGCTTTAGGTACGGTCAGCGGGCGAATACTCTTAGGAGGGAATGAGTTGGGCCCAACGATCGAGGAATTCGCGAGCGCACACCAGTTACCTCCGCGGTGGGTGAAACTGAGGGAAGCCTGCAATCAGCTCGTTGCCCGGGCCGATTTCTGGTATCGAGGTGATCTTCGTGACGCGGCACGATCGCCGGCAGTCGAAGCATCCGATATTCTCCATTTCTTGCTTAACGGGAGGGGCCGACCGGCTCCAGGAGGAATCTCGCAAGCGTGTCCGCAAGACGTGATTGAAACAATGGGAAACGGTTACGAATCTGCTGATCGCAAGCAAGCCTAAGAAAGGCTGAGGGTTTGAGTTTTGTCGAGACCGGCGAGGCTTATATGGGACGAGCGGTCGCGTTAGCGAGGATCGCTGTCGCGAATGGGGACACCTCCCTGGGGTCCCCGGTCGTACACAATCGTAGGATCATCGCTGAAGGATTCGAATCTGTAAAGAAGCACCTGGACGTTTCAGGGCATGCGGAACTGATTGCTATCCGCAATGCGTGCTCTGCTCTTCAAACCTTCGACCTCTCGGGTTGCACGCTCTGCACTACTGCTGAACCTTGTTTCATGTGCTCGTATGCGGTGCGTCACGCCCGTATAGCAAGGGTAATCATCGGACGGCCAACACCCAGGGTTGGTGGGATCAGCTCGCATCATCCGATCTTGACTGACGCTCAGATTCCCGGCTGGGGACCGCCGCCCGACATTGTTTCTGGAGTCTTAGAAGCCGAGTGCTTCGCTGTGCACTCGTGAGCAGATCCCGCTTGCTGTAGGAAGCGCATGGGCAAATGACCTTTTCGCAGCCGCTCAAGGCCGTTCCTGCACTGCGCGGAACGAGGTGGATCTTTGAAACCGAAACGTGTCCGAATGTACACCAGAGTGGGTTGTGAAGACTCGAGCGCAGCCCGGGATTTTCTGCGGGAGCAGGGTGTGCTCTTCGAAGAAGCGGATATCGACGCGAGTCCTGAGGCCTTAGCGTTTGTCATAAGCGTCAATGAGGGCAAGCAACGCACACCCACATTCGATGTCGACGGGCACACATTCCACTGTTCTCCCTTCGATCCGCGGAAGCTTGTTCGCGAGCTCGGATTCCAGCCCACTCCATCAACTTCGAAGGGCGCGGAGACAAAGGTTGGGGAATAGGTCCCGGCACGTCTGAGTAAACGGGATTAAGAACCTGACGGGGGCGGTATGGAATAAGGTTTCATAATGCTCCGGATTTGCGAACGGAGGATCGTGTGTCTGTGGAATTTGAGAAGAAGGTGGCGCTGGTAACGGGCGGCGCACGGGGCATTGGATTGAGCATCGCCGAGGCTTTGGTTCGGGAGGGTGCCAGTGTGTTCATCTGCGGCCGCAATCCGGCAACGCTGAAAATGGCACTTGGCCAGCTCCACGTGCTCCGGGGTGAGAGCGCGGCAGATGGAACGGTCACGGATGTCCGCTACTACGAGGAGTGTCGCAGCGTGGTCCAAAAGGCGGCGACACGATTCGGGCGGCTCGATATCCTGGTGAACAATGCCGGCGTTGGCTTTTTCAAGCCGGTTGACCAGCTCACGGCCGAGGAATGGGATGCTACTATTCAGACAAACCTTTCCGGTGTCTTCTATTGTTGCCGCGAAGCGCTTCCGGTCATGCGGCAGCACGGTGGCGGCCACATCTTTAACATCTCAAGCTTGCTCGCCATCCATGGCATTGCCGGAGGCTCCGCATATTGCGCTTCCAAATTTGGCGTAAATGGCCTTACTGAGGCAATGATGCAAGATGTTCGCTACGCTAACATTCGCGTCAGTACCATCATGCCAGGAAGCGTTGCCACCGATTTTGGGGGCTCAGCAGGCAGCAATCGGCATGAATCGTGGAAACTGTCGGGGAAAGAGATTGCCCAAGCGGTGATCGATATCTATCGTTATCCCGGCCTCGCGCTCGTCAGCCGTGTTGAGATCCGTCCGTCCCAGCCTCCCCGGAAAACATAAGCAAGGGGTGGACGTTTGAGATCAGCATTATTGGGCCGGCCGCTGCGGAGCGTCAAATTGTGGATCCATCTGAACTTTTGCGAGGATCGAATTGCTGATCATTCACGAGTCGACGGTATCTTTTATCGCTTCACGCGCTGCCTCCATATCGTCGCCGGATTTCAACGATATATGAGGCTGCACGACAATCCGAGTAACCCGGTGCTTTCCGTCGCGGTGCTCCAGCGTGCCTTGGGCACGGCTTTCGTAAGCCAGCACTTCCAATTGTCGGCGTTGCATTTGATAAAGAAACGTTAACATCAGGCAAGCATTCAATGCTCCAATCAACAAGTCTTCCGGACACCACACATCAGGAGTTCCCTTGAATACCGGGGGGTTCCCAACTTCGACGTCCTGGTGCCCTGAAGCCGACAATGTTCCTCGAAACTTGGATTGCCAAGCGACAACATTTTCGAACTCGAACGTGCGGTAGGTCTTTTTCTGTTCCATGAGTAGGCCACACCGAGAAGTCTATATCACTTTAATCACCCAAGTTCCTTTTCTCGGGGACCACACCAGGTGGCGGCGGCCTCGGTGCGTGGAAGGAAAGTGATCACGATATCGAGCGATGCCGATGGAGAAGGCTCGGTTGCTTGGCCCTTGGATCCACTCTCAGAGAGCTCAATTCCACTCAGACCCATAGAGTGTGCTGCCCTGAACTCGCAACAGGGGGCTCAAGATGGAGACATGGTGCCGTCGGTGATTTCTTTACATTTCGTCAGCTCCGCTGCACGGTGAGTACCAAGGTTCGCATGTGTACCTCGTGCAAATTTCTGATTTTCATTCAGCGCCCGTGAGTAAAGGCACGGTACCTCTCTGACTGTGTTTCCCCAATTACTCAGTTCTGGTTGTATCCTGATATCATGAAGCATTATTGTCGATAAATGGTTCGTGCCGCCTGAAAACGTGCATGTAGGAGTCGGGGGATGCTCGAGAATGAACTGTTCGAGTTTCTTGAAGGGACTACGGATGCTGCGTTCAGTGTAAGCCAACAGGGCGAGATCCTTTCCTGGAACGGGGGCGCGGAACGGTTGTTTGGGTATTCTCGTTCTGAGGTTCTTGGCAAGAGCTGCTACCAGATCCTGCACGGGCGGGGTGTTCTTGGCACCCAGGTGTGTCATGCAGGCTGCAGCATTCTGGAGTGTACCGCCGGAAGGGCGGAGGTCCCGAATTTCGATCTGCAGGTCCGCTTGCATTCCGGGAAACGGCTGTGGGTCAATTTATCTACCGTCGTGTGGAAAAATCCACGGAACCAGCACCGCTTAGTGGTTCATCTTGCGCACGATGTCACGCAGCAGAAGAGGACCGAACGAGCGACTGAAAGAATCCTGCAGGTGTCCCGTCATTTCAATGAGATTGCACAGGAAGCCGCTCCGGCGGCTGCCCCCGTGTCGCCGCTTTCTGAAAAGGAACTGCAGATTCTGAGGTTATTCTCCTCTGGAAAGAACTCTCCCGAGATCGCCAAGAGTCTTCAGATCAGCCTTCAAACCATGCGCAATCATCTGCACCACATCAACCAGAAGCTACGGACTCACAATCGCCTGGAAGCTGTGACACACGCCATTCAGCGCAAACTGATTTAATCCTTCCTCTTTCCCCCACCGATCCGTCCAAACAAACGGTCTTGTTCCATGTCTATCGTTTTTCCTCCGCTCCTCCCTACCCCATGATGGTTGTTTCTATTAAGAGTACGAACAGACTATTTCAAAGAACGGGCCACAGTGAGGAAATAGACGTGGGAGCAGGCTATTCAAGGATTTCAGGTTGATCGCAACTTGTGCCAATCCGGCGTGCGCTGTCCCGTTCCGCTACTGGAGAGGCGGAAAGCTATTTCGGTTCGATGTTAAATCGCCAGGTGAACCGGGCCGGGATGTTCCTCATCACATTGGCGAGCAGAAGCCAAGCACGAATTCAGTGTTCTTCTGGTTGTGTGAGAACTGTTGTCCGTTGATGGGTCTCAGGTTCGATCAGCACGAAGGGCTGACGATTGTGCCGCTGAGCAGCAGCAGACATAGAGCGAGCGGTGGTGCCGTACCGACAGATACGCAAGAACTCAGCACGCGATCGCTGGTGTAGAAAACGCAAGCATGTTCCGATTGGCGGGCGAGCGATCTGAATTGAAGGTGCGCAATGAAGACGCATTTGCACAACTCAACGGTGACTGCAGCGGCACATGAGGGTGGTATGAGCCAAGTGGAGCAAATGGCAGAATTCGTGGATGGAGCACGGTTTGAGGCTCTCGGTTCCGATACCCGTGAACAACTCAAGATCAGAATCTTAGACTCGCTGGGCTGCGGTCTGGGTGCGCTGCATGCTGAACCCATACGCATGATACGTAGCTACATCACCGAATTGGGTAGCTGTGACAGTGGTTCCATCAAAGAACGGGCCGGCTGCGGCAACTGTACCCTGGTTGGGGGCGGGTGCGCAGACATCGACCGCGCCGCGTTTTACAACAGTGCACTGATACGATACCTCGATTTCAATGACAGTTACCTGGCCAAAGGGGAAACTTGTCACCCCAGTGACAATCTTGGAGCGATCCTGGCTGCAGGTGAATACATCGGGGCCACGGGCCGGGACCTGATGACCGCTCTGGCGATCGCCTATCAGATCCAGTGCCGGTTGTCCGATGTTGCTCCCGTCCGGGCGAGAGGATTCGACCACACCGTCCAAGGCGCTTACGGGGTGGCCGCAGGGATCTCCAAGATCCTGAAGCTTGATCCATCGCAGACCGCCAGCGCAATCGCCATCAGTGGGACAGCCTTCAACGCGTTGCGCGTGACCCGAACCGGAAAACTGTCCCATTGGAAGGGGCTCGCCTACCCGAATCTGGCTGCCTGTTGTACTCGTGCCGCATTGTTGGCCAGGCACGGTATTACGGGGCCACTTGAGGTGATTGAGGGAGACAAGGGTCTCATGGACGCCATCACCGGTTGTTTCCAGGTGAGTTGGTCCGGAGAAGACCTCGGGTGTGTGAGACGCACCACGGTAAAAAAATACAACGCAGAGATCCATTCGCAGACTGCCATTGAAGCCGTCCTTACCTTGCTCCGCCGGGATCAATTCTCGAGCACCGATATCAACCGAGTGGAAGTGGAAATCTTCGATGTGGCCTACAACATCATCGGTGGTGGAGAAGAAGGCGACAAGAGTACCGTCTCCACCAAAGAACAGGCCGATCACAGTCTGCCGTACATACTCGCCGTAGCGATTCTAGATGGACAAGTGATGCCGGAGCAGTACGACCCGGAGCGTATTCAGCGACCAGACGTGCAGGCGTTGCTCCGCAAGGTCTCGGTCCAGCCGCGCCAACTTTTTTCGGAACGTTTCCCCGACGAGATGCCGTGTCGCGTCAAGATCACTCTGAGAGACGGTCGCCTCCTCGAGCAGGAAGCCAAGGATTATGAGGGGTTCTTCACCCGGCCGATGTCATGGGAAACGGCTGTTCAGAAGTTCAATAAGATTGCCACCCCGCATGCAAGTCCAGGTCAACGCGCCGGTATTGCTAATGCGGTGGCCAATCTGGAACAAATCTCGGTGCGCGAGTTGATGGAACAACTGAGCGCTCTGGCTCCGGATTCTGATAGCCCGCGCATCGTGCCCATTCATAAGGAGAATTGAAAAACATGGCGAGCGTTCAAGCGATCGACGAACGTGCTTTCTCTTTCTTGCGGGTGAATGAGCGGCAGCAGAAACCCCGGACTGAAGGGATCACGGAAATACGTGGACCTTACTACACCCCGATGGGAAGACATTATCTCGAGGACGTGTTGGAAACGATGAGCAGCTATGTGGATTCTCTGAAGTTTGCCGGGGGGTCCTTCACGCTGATGCCACGGCGCGCTCTTTTGGAGATCACAAAGTTGTGTCATGAGCACGATGTCCTGGTCTCGACCGGAGGTTTTCTGGAACACGTGCTCACGCAAGGCAAGGATGCGGTGAACAGTTACATCCGGGAGTGCAAGGAATTCGGATTTGACATCATCGAAATTTCCAGTGGCTTTATCACCATACCCGCCGACGACTGGTTACGACTCGTAGAGCAGGTGCAAAAGGCGGGGCTGAAGGCCAAACCAGAGGTAGGCATCCAGTTTGGGGCTGGCGGTGCCACACGCGCGGAGGAACTGGAGACCGAAGGCACCCGCGATCCCGAGTGGCCCATCCGTTTGGCACAACGATTTCTTGACGCCGGGGCCCACATGATCATGATCGAATCCGAAGGCATCACCGAGAACGTGAAAAAGTGGCGGACAGACGTGCCGGCTCGGGTCATCAACGCGCTCGGCTTGGAGAAAGTGATGTTCGAGGCCGCCGATCCCGAGGTGTTCGCTTGGTACATCAAGAACTGGGGTCCCGAAGTAAACCTGTTCGTGGATCACAGTCAGATTGTCCAGTTGGAATGCCTGCGCGCGGGTATCTGGGGAACGGCAAGTCTCTGGGGGCGGGTCGTGACGTACAAGGGATGAGATCTAGTGTGGAGTCAGAGGAGATGGTTTCATGCACAACGGCAATGGGAAAGCAGACTTGAGAATGGCTGCAGCAGTGGCTGTGACCTCACCACTGACCGATATTCCGTCAATTCATGCGGTCTTGAGCGCCCAGGAACAACGCGCACCGGTAGACCGGTTGCAGCCCATCATCGGCATGTTGCTGTCGGAGCTGGGAGTTGACGTTAGCAGCCAGCACCTTCGTGATACGCCGGCACGGGTCGCTCGATTTTTCCGCGAGTACACGCGCGGCTATCACCTTGATCCAGCGGAGATCTTGAAGACCTTTCACACCCGCAACAATGAACTCATTGTGGTATCTGACATCGAGTTCTTTTCCCTGTGTCCCCACCATCTGCTCGTATATGGCGGCAAGATGCACTTCGGCTACATTCCGGATGGGCGAATCGTGGGCATTTCCAAAATCCCCCGGCTGGTGCAAGGACTAGCCGCGCGCCTGGTTGTTCAGGAAGACCTGGTCGCCGATATCGCCGACTCCTTTATGTCGGTGGTCAAGCCGCTAGGGTGCGTGGTCAAAGCCACCGGCAAACACGATTGCGTGGCAGCTCGGGGGGTGCGTTGCCCCGAAGCAACGATGACTACACTCGCGCTGCGGGGAGTGTTCTCGGAGAGACCGAGGTTTGTTGACGAATTCTACCAGTCGATAACACAAGCGGGAACCTGCATCCGCTGAGAATGGGGACACAGTGGAGTCCCAAGGAAGCTACCTGAGGAGATGATGGCATTGGTAACGGTCCCCGACCTTCGCGGAAAGATGTTTCGCAGCAAGCGGCTCATGCCAGATGAGGAAGCTCGGGGGTTTCTGCGCAGACAGAGGATTGCCCATGTGGGCACGGTGGATGGGAAGGGATCGCCGTATGTTGTCCCGTTGGTCGACGTCTACGAAGACGGAGACTATTTGTATCTCCATACAGGCGCGCATCAGGGACATTTCTTGACGAACCGGCAACGGGATTCACGGATCTGCGTAGAGGTCTCAGATATTGGACCACTGCACAAGGGGAAACGTTTCGCTTGTGATTCTGCCCTTGTGTATACCAGCGTTGTGGTGTTTGGTCCGGTGCGCATTCTCTACCACGATCGCGAGAAAAAGGAGTGGTTTCTGGATCGACTCCTCGCCAAGCACGGCGATCCGTCATGGGGATTTGAGCCGGGTTACCCGTTGATCAGCGAGATCATTCTGTATGAGCAGAAGATCGAGATTATAACGGGCAAGCAGAGCTCCGGGCTTTACCACTGAGCAGAGGAGGCAGCAAGCGATTGAAGGCGTGACTTTTGTCACGGACTGCTGTGATACGAGGCAATTAGCATGGAGATGGAGGTGCCAGGAACATGTCGTATGTAATAGCAGAGCCGTGTATCAATGTGAAAGACACTGCATGCGTGGACGCGTGCCCGGTCGATTGCATCCACCCTCGAAAGAACGAGGATGATTTTGCGGCCTCGTCGCAACTGTACATCGACCCGGTTGAGTGTATCGACTGCGGAGCTTGTGTCCCAGTCTGTCCGGTATCAGCAATTTTTGCGTTGGAGGACTTGCCGGAAAAATGGCAGCGCTACGCAGAGATGAACGCGGAACATTATGTCCACAAGTGAATCAACAATCCCGGGCTGCTTGGTGTTTTCCTAACGGAAGAACTGCGCCGAAAGGATGGGCAAATGGAGATAGAACGAATGACCCAGGCCGAAATCGGGGGTGGAACTGCCAATGCACCCCAGGCACACCCGGCGAAGGGACAGTTGATTCGTGACTTCACTCTGGCCGCGACCGGTGTGCAGAAAATCAGTCTGTCCGATTATCGAGGACGTTCCAACTTGGTGCTTGTTTTCGCGGGAGGAGGCGATGGGAGCCCGGACCTGAGGGTCTTAGCTGAGATTGCGGCCGTTTACGCTCGCATTCAGGAAGAACAAGCCGAGGTGCTGGCCGTTATGCAGTGCGCCAGCGAGACTGCCGCCCGAATTAAGCAGGAGGCGAATCTGCCGTTTCCGTTGTTGGTCGATGAGGATGGGCGGATTCATCGCCCTGCGGGCGCTGTGGACAAGTACGGTCACCCAGCAACAGCAATCTACATCACCGATCGCTTCCTCGAGGTATTCGCTGTGTATCGAGCTGCACAAGGACAGACGATGCCATGCGCTCGCGAGATCGTGGAGTGGCTGAGTTTCATCAATAGCCAATGCCCAGAGTGCAGTCCTTCGGAGTGGCCGGCACAACCGGACTCTCAATGAATGGGAGGGAATAGACAAAAACCTTGATGATAGCCAGCACAAGAATGCTGTCGTCGTGGATGACCTAAAGGAATCCAAACGACAGCCAGGAGGTGACCAAAATGGCGCAATGGCAATACTCGATGTTCTCTGCGGAGCTTAACCGTAACGTTGACTTTGATGAAGAACTTCGGAAGATTCTCGAGGATTACGGCATGAAAGGATGGGAGCTGGCGCAGGTGCTGCAACCACAAAATGATGCCCGCTACCATTTTGTCTTTAAGACCCAAAGGTCGTTATATCCGACTCTCGAACCGGCAAAGCACTAACGCAGGAGGCGCTGGCGCGAAACTGTACGGAGGTGTTCACGTGTTGCAAAAGAGTGGCTAAGGTGTGGCGATCGTTGCCGGTCCGACTGGAACGTGTCTTTGAGAGCACCGACCACGTGCTGCGGCTGCCTACCGATAACATATTCGCACAGCGGAATTTTTCCAAAAGGAGAGTGACGATGATCAAGCTTAAGCGCGCTTATGATTCTATAAATCGTGACGACGGTGTTCGCTTCTTAGTCGAGCGACTCTGGCCGCGCGGCGTGAAGAAGACCGCCCTCGGTCTCGATGCCTGGCTCAAGGATGTGGCCCCCAGCACTGAGCTTCGCCAGTGGTTTGGCCATGATCCAGCCAAATGGACAGAGTTTCAACGACGCTACCGACGTGAACTGGACGCAAACCCTGAAGCTGTGGAGCCGGTCCTCAAAGCCGCCTGCCGTGGCCGAGTCACACTGGTGTATAGCTCCCACGATGCGGAGCACAACAACGCAGTTGTTCTGAAAGCGTATTTGGAAGCTCACATCAGCGGACGTCACAAGGCAAAACGGGCCGCGTAGCCATTGGGGAACGTGGGCGACGAGGAGCATGGCTGAGGAATCAAGGGGGATCATCCGGATGAAGAACGGCCGCCGACATCTAGAGGTCGGCGCATGGCCAGACTGAGCGCGCCCACGGCTTTGGCAGCATTGAAGTCTCGTCGCGCTTGGGGGTACGAGACCGAGGGATTGTGGCTGGGCGTCCAGCAACCTTAGCAGAAATCACCGGCACCACCCGATCCGGTGAACGGTTTAACTTGCATGCGAACAACTCAGGGTTTCCTACTTCCCGAAAAGGCGATTGAATCCGTCGACGCCTACATTGACGCTGGCGGTGGAGAAGCACTCAACAAGGCGCTTACGATACCGCGCGAGCAAATCATCGCGGAGGTTAAGAAGTCAGGTCTGCGAGGTCGAGGTGGAGCCGGATTCCCGACCGGCCTGAAATGGGCGGGTGTGGCCCATGACCCGTGTCCCACGAAATACCTGGTCTGCAATGGCTCGGAGGGTGAGCCCGGATCCTTTAAAGATCATATGCCAATGCGGAAAAACCCTTATCAGCTCCTGGAAGGAATCGCGATTGCCGCATACGCCGTCGGGGTCAAGAAGGCCTTCCTGGGAATCAAGCCCAGTTCCCAGAAAGAGGTGAGCTCCGTAAAGCGCGCCATCGATGAAATGGTAAGGCGAAATGTATTGGGTCCCACGCCTGTAGAACTCGTGCAGGGTCCGGAAGACTACCTGTTCGGCGAAGAGAAGGCGCTTCTGGAAGTAATCGAGGGCCACGACCCCATGCCCCGAGAGGCGGACAATCCTCCATACGTGGACGGGTTGTTCATCACCGACCCGGCGGAGCCGAATCCAACCGTAGTGAATAACGTAGAGACTCTTTCAAACGTTCCGCACATCATCCGGCGTGGCGCCGCATGGTTTCGTACCATCGGGATGCCAGATTCGCCGGGCACCATGATCTTTACAGTCTGCGAGGACGTTCAACGCCCGGGGGTCTACGAGCTGCCCATGGGTACCCCGCTTCGCTCGCTCATCTATGACTATGCTGGCGGGCCGCTACCAGGGCGGCAATTCAAAGCGTTCCTCTCAGGAGTGGCTAACCCGGTGGTTCTTCCGTCTCGCCTTGATACTCCGATGGGTTTTAATTCGATGGTTGCGATCCGCTCGGGTCTGGGCTCAGCAGGATTCATCGTGTATGACGACACGGCATGTATGGTGCGCGTAGCGCACATGTTTGCGAAGTTCCTATGGCTGGAGTCCTGCAACCAGTGCTCATCGTGCAAAGTCGGCACGAACCAATCCATGACGTATCTGCAGAAGTTGATCGAGGGCAGCGGCGATGAGACCGATATCGAGTTTGTGATTGAAGGGGCGATGATGGCGCCACACGGGAATCGATGTTATCTTCCCGTCGAACATTCTCTCTCGTGTCCTAGCATCGTTGGCACCTTTTCCAAAGAGTTCAGGAAACACTATAGGCGTGGCTGCAAACATTGCCGCGACGTGGTGCTACCAAAGATCCAGGATTTTGATGAGGTGAAACATACGTTTACTTATTCACCTGGGAGGCTTGTTCCGTAACTCAGGAAGATGCCGATATGCCCGCACGTGTGTGGATTCACTGAAGTTCGTCCGCGGGTCCTTCGCGCTCATGCCGCGTCGTGCGGTTAGGGAAATCGTTGATTTATGTCATAGCGGGAGGTGTGAAGTGGCAGCCAATGGCACGGGTCAACTACATAAGGCGTTCGGCCGACCGGGGATGCCACCCAGGTGGACGTCTAGCTCGAAGGAAGGCGTAGGAACGGCTTATTCAACCTCAAGCCGCGTATGGTTCACCATTTCATACGGGATTCTCAACGAAATCTATTTCCCCACAATCGATCATCCGCAAACTAGAGATATGCAGTTCCTGATCACGGATGGTGAGAGCTTTTTTCATGAAGAACGGCGCGACCTAGACCACAAAATTGAATGCATCGAGGCCGATGCGCTGGGGTATCGAGTGACTACCTCCGACCGCGAACACCGGTATCGGCTCGTGAAAGAGATCATCTCCGACCCGCACCAATCGTGTGTCCTTATCAATACCCGACTGGAAGGAGACCCTGAATTCTTGAAGAAATTGCGAGTCTATGCGCTCCTCGCGCCTCACCTGGACATCGGCGGTTATGGAAACTCAGCTCGCCGATTCAAGACTGCTGGCAAGAACGCTTTGATAGCCTGGAAGAATTGCATATTTCTTGCCATGGGGGCCAATGTCGGATTCAACAAGACTTCGTGCGGTTACGTAGGACATAGCGATGGATGGCAGGACCTTCACAAGGACTTCCAATTGGACTGGGAATTCGACAAGGCCGAGGATGGCAATGTAGCCGTGATCGGCGAAGTCAACCTCACTCGCGGTTGGGAGTTCACGGTTGGCATAGCATTTGGGTACAGTCTTCACGGCGCGGTAACAGTTCTCGAGCAATCGCTTGCAATTCCGTTCGCGGAACGTTGCAAGAGATTTGTCGAACAGTGGCATCGCGCCTTGGGTGGCATGAAGAAATTGGATAGTGTGTCGGGCGACAAAGGAACTTTGTACCGGACCAGCCGAAACTTGCTGTTAGCGCATGAAGATAAGACATTTGCGGGCGCGCTGATTGCATCGGCGAGCATTCCGTGGGGAAATGCCAAGGGGGATGAAGACGTGGGCGGCTATCACCTGGTATGGACGCGCGATATGGTGAACAGCGCGTTAGCCCTACTTGCCTGTGATGACAGGGCAACTCCGTTGCGCGCGCTTGTGTATCTCGCTTGCTGCCAACAAGCCGACGGTGGATTTGCGCAGAACTTCTGGATTGACGGCACCCCGCATTGGCAAGGGATTCAGCTCGATGAAGTCGCTTTTCCTATTCTCCTGGCCTGGCATCTGTGGAAGAAAGATGCGCTTAGAGATTTCGATCCTTACTCGATGGTTTGTTCTGCGGCGGCTTACCTTGTCCGGCACGGGCCAGTCACACAGCAAGAGAGATGGGAAGAAGACAGCGGATATTCACCATCTACGTTGGCGGTCAGCATTGCCGCCCTGATCTGTGCCGCAGATTTCGCTGGGGCGAGGGGCAAGCAGGACTACGCAAGCTTTTTGCAGGATTACGCGGATTTTATTGAATCCCACGTCGAAAGCTGGACTGTTACTACCGACGGATCCCTCGTTCCTGGGATTAAGCGCCACTATATTCGCATTCACCCTGCTGCGATCGACGATGTTTCACCAGATGAGGATCCCAATCACGGGATCCTCATGATTCGCAATCGTCCTCCGGGGCAGCCATGGCAGTTCCCGGCAAAAGACATCGCTGGCGGCGGTTTCCTGGAGTTGGTTCGATACGGTGTTCGCAAGCCAGGCGATCGACTCATGGAAGACTCGTTGCGAGTTGTCGATGCTGTTCTAAAGGTAGATACCCCGTTTGGCCCCTGCTGGCGCCGCTACAACCACGACGGCTACGGCTCTCACCCGGACGGTGGGCCGTTTGAAGGCTGGGGGCAGGGCCGGGCTTGGCCGCTACTGACAGGCGAGCGCGCGCACTACGAGTTCGCCGCGGGACGTGATGTTCGTAAACTGATTCGTACCATGGAACAGTTTGCCTTCAAGGGCCGGATGTTGCCGGAGCAGATCTGGGATGGCCCCGACGTGAAATCGGCCGGCATGTATTTTGGAAAGCCCGCCGGATCAGCCATGCCACTGATGTGGGCACACGCCGAATATGTGAAGTTGTTACGTTCGGTTGCTGATGGACAGGTTTTCGATTTGATCCCGGTTGTGGCGGAACGATACCTGAAGAAGCGCGGCCGAAAGGACTTGGAGGTTTGGAAGCACACTCGCCAAGTCAGAGAAGTGACCGTTGGGCAGGTATTACGGATCCAGGCTCCAGAGTCATTCCGGCTGCATTGGACCAATAACGGTTGGGTTTCGGCGAGCGACACACCGTCAACTTCGACTGGAATCGGAATTGAATTCGCGGATATCGCGATCCCGGCCGAACAGAGTGCTCCTCTGCAATTCACCTTCTTCTGGACCGGTAGCAATCGTTGGGAGGGACACAACTACGCAGTGGGCATCCGACAGAAGCACGCCCATCCGGTGGCCGCCTGAGACGCGAGGATTCTGAACTCACCGTTTCCGGTGGGTCACATCAGAATCGCCACTCTCTGACACGCATTCTCGAATCCGATAGTAAGAAGTGCCCATCCACAGAAGCCAACTTCCGCCCGGCACGACGCAGTCAGCCTGTGGCGTCATGTTTCACAATGTCAGGTGTTCAAAACTCTTTCACCCAACGCTGGTTCAGCGGACAACTCCAATGCGTTCCTCGGTGGATCTCAACTTCGGAAGAACCGAAGCAGCTTTGCAGCCTTGCCCCGCCTTGCCCGTGGCCGTTTCAGTTCATGCGACAAGCACTCGTCCCTAGAGAGGCGCCCGGACCCTTTTCTTCCCAGTGGTAACAACCGTAATGCCAACTGAAACGAATATCACATTGCGCGAAACAAGTATTGAGGCCAGCATAGCCTTATGGCAGCCCGAAGCGAGGCAGAAAGGAGCACGGATCTGCGGCGGTTATGCGAGTGAGTACCAGTCAACAGTTGGCGTCACTCGCCAGGACTTCACGCTCGTACCGTGCAGAAAAGGAGTTGAAAGCTTCCGCGTCGCAGGAAGACCCACAAGTGTCATACAACACTCATGAATCTGATGGAGAAAATGTAATGAAAAGCACAACGGTAACGAAAGCACCGCCCACCACTCAACCTGCCCTCTTCAAACTTACAGCAAGTGATACTTTTGTCGAACGAACGCGGCAGATCTCCGCAGCGATCGCACGTCGCGCCTACGAACTGTTCGAAGCCCGAGGGTCTGAGCACGGCCATGATTGGGAGGACTGGTTTCGCGCGGAATCTGAGCTTTTGACTCCGATCTCGGCGACGGTCGTCGCCACAGATGGGGGCTTTAGGGTCACAGCCGAGCTCCCCGGTTTCACAGGCAAAGACGTGGGAATCCTGGCCGAGCCGAGGCGTCTGATCATCCACGCCAAGAAGCAGGAAACCTTGGCACAAGAGAAGGAAACAGCGGTGGTCCTGGAAACAATGTCCGGTGAGATGTACCGCGTTCTCGAGCTGCCTCATGAGATAGATCCAGACAATATGACGGTCACCATTAAGAACGGAGTGCTGGAAGTCACCTTGGCAAAAGTCAGCCCGGGCAAGAAGACTGCAGTTGGCGTTAAGGCTGCCTAGGGTTAGGGGTCGGAGCGGATAACCCGCGTTTCCAACCATTCTGCTCCCACCCGCAGCCATTGCGAGTATGTCGAAGCAGCAATGCTGCTTGACATGATTCGCGAAGACTTGGTTGCAGAGCGCATGGCCATCGAATCCTAACCCGAACTTATTCGTTAGTCTGGCGAGCAACGACCCAACGGGCAGACCGAAGAGTTGGAACACGAACACCGCATCATTGAGCGGGTTGTCGCTGCCATGGCCAGTCCTCGTGGAGAGGTTGCAGTTGGGAAAGGACGTTGAAGCTGGAGTCCTGAACGACCTTGGTGAATTTCTACATGTCTTCGGCGAAGACTGCCATCATGGCAAAGAGGAGCGCTACCTATTTCCGCTCTTGGAGAAGAAGGGAGTACCGGTGAGCGGTTGCCCGCTGGCGGTCTTGCTCAACGAGCACGACAGGGGTCGCCGTCTGATGTCAAATTTCAAGCAAACTTCCGAGGCGTATAACCGATCTGGAAACAGCGACAAAGAAGCCCTGATGGGAACCTTACACAGAATCATTGAGCTCTATCCGGCGCACATCTGGAAAAAAGACTACCTGCTCTTTCCCATGACGGGCAAAATTCTCTCCTACACTGACCAAGAAACCCTGGCGGGTGAATTCGAACGGCATGAGTCTGAAATCGGCTCCGACGTGCACCATGGTTTTGAGCGACTTGCAGGAAGCCTGGTCGCAAGAATCGGTGCCGGAGAGGGTAACAGAGCCGTCTCTCCGGCCGCCTGAGCACCTCGGACGCTCAGGGACTTCAAGTCAAGGCATTACTACCAAGTGCACGCTCGGTGCTATCCACTGCGCGGTCAGATCATCTTACGGTGCATAGCGTGAGTGACGGCTTCGAGCCTATTGTGCGTGCCAAGCTTCTCGTTGGCATGGTGTAGATGGTTGCGCAGGGTTTGCAAGGTGATTCCCAGGTTGCTAGCAATTTCAGCAGAATTCTTCCCTTCCGAGAACAGCCGCAGTATGCCCTGTTCCTGGTCGGAGAGGGGCGATACGGGAGCCGGTCGCCCAATCCCGTTTCCATCCGACATCGCAACGATCTGCTTGGAGATTTGGAGCATGCTGTGAAGAAGTTCCTCCTGCTGTTTTCTCTTCGTGATATCACGCGCTAGGTGCACGACCATGCGTGGGTGGGTTCGGCAATCTTTGAAGATTAGGGTTGACAGGTCCACCCAGATCCGACGGCCGGAACGAGCGGCGACCTCCACATCGAAGTTGGGGATTCTGCAATGCTCGGCGGCCGCTTGCCGCGCGTAGAAGTCGCGCGTGCAAACCATGGTGCCGAGAGCGCCGCGGCACAGCAATAGCGTGTAACACGACTTGCCAATGGCCTCTGAGGCGGAGTAGCCAAGAAGTTCCTCGGCAGCTGCGTTCCAGGAACGTATCTCGCCTTGTTGGCTCACACAGAAGGCGGCGTCCCCGGTTTCCTCGAGGAATTCAAGCAACTCGCTCTGCAGCATCAGTTCCTCAAATGCTTTGCACAGCCAACCGGCGCAGCATGCCATGCGGGCGCAATGCCCTGAATTTGCACGAATGGCGGCGTCGCCATTCGCAGCGTCCGCCGGGGGTCGCGCGTGCGACATCTACCGCTAGAGTGTCTTCACCCCGGGCGACGGTTGTGAACGAACTGGGCAATATGCCAATATGATAATCGGGTATGCGGATCGGGTAGTATCATTCCGATGGCATCAACAGCCACCACGGAACGTCAACTGGCATCACTGCTTGGGATGGAAAGGTTGGGAAACCATGCAGCAAATCCTAAAGTCTTGGAAAGATATAGCTGCCTACTTGAGAGTGGCCGTAAGCACAGCCCAGCGCTGGGAACGCTACTTCGAACTTCCGGTACGCCGTGCAGGCGGCAAACGGGGAAGCGCAATTGTGGCACTTCCCAACGAGATTGATGACTGGTTGAAGACTCACCTCTTCGTTCAAGCAAAAGAACCGGCTCTGATCACCCCTCCGCCCACGTCACTCGACAATTCCCAGAAGCTGCAGGAAGAGATGATTATCACGGATTCGTTGTGGAGTCGTCCTTCACGCCCGCCTGACCTCGGTCGAGAAATCGAGACCTTCCGCGCGCTAGGACGAGAAATGTTGACCCAGGATCCACCCAGCGTTCTAAACAGCCTGATAGGGTACGCAATAAAGCTGTGTAAGGCAGAGTCGGCGGGCATTAGTCTCTTGGAAAAAATGGAAAACGGTGAACAGATATTCCGCTGGGTCGCAGCAACGGGTGCGATGAGGACCTACATCGGTGGTACGACTCCGCGGGATTTCAGCCCGTGTGGCATTTGCCTGGAGCGGAATTGTGCCCAACTATTCTCTCATCCGGAACGGTACTACACCTATCTCAACCGCGTCTTGCCGATGGCAGAGCTTCTTCTGATCCCGCTTTATGCAGACAATGAAGGCTTGGGTACCCTTTGGGTGATATGCCACGATACCCAGCGAAAATTCGATCGCGAAGATGCTCGCATTCTGAGCAGCCTGGCGGATTTTACAGCCGCAACGGTGTGTACACTGCGGCTTCAGCAGCAGCGACAGCAGGCAGAGGATCAGTATCACTCGCTGATTCAGGGAATCCCCAACATCGTCTTTGCTTTTGATCGGGATGGCAATACAACCTTTGTGAACGAGCAGTGGACTGTTTACACGGGTATGAGCCACGAGCAGGGGCTGGGCTGGGGTTGGCGTGCAGCGGTGCATCCGGATGACTTGCCTGGATACCAGGAGTGTCGGGGGAGAGCCTTGAGGACCGGCCAGGGTTATGAGCGGGAGTATCGGATGAAAAGACGGGACGGTCAATACCGCTGGCAATTGGTGCGTGTTCTACCCTTGAAGGATGGTCAAGGAAAGATCATCCAGTGGTTTGGAACCTGTACTGACATTGATGAGCAGAAGGCTACCCAACTAGCCTCGCGGAACGCACGGAAAAAGGAAGAGCGCACGGAGCGCAAACGTCATCTCTCTCGTCCTGAGCAAATCTCCTCGCAAAGCGCTGTCATCTTCAACGGCAAGGCGCTGCAATAGTCTGTCCGCGTTCCTATAATGCTTGTTCCTCCGTTTGGTACAAACAGACTATTGGAATCAAAGGCTTTCACCGCGCACAATAGCGGACGTAAAGGTGCCGCAGACCGTCAGTTAACCAAGGCGATAAAGCTCATACCGGGTTCGCCGGGTATAGTCACTATGAAAAAGGCAACCACCCCGAAATCCTGGTACGAGAAAATCTGAACGATAAGCTGAAAGATCATGACGAGCAGTGGCAATTGCTAAGGAGGAATTCATGGAAAGAAAAGCCAGTGCGATTTGGAGAGGTGGCTTCAAAGACTGCGGGGGGGGGCCGTATCTACGTCAAGCGGCACGCTTTCGAATATTTCGTATTCGTTCGCAACCAGGTTTGAGAATCAACCCGGAACCAACCCAGAGGAGTTGATTGCTGCGGCTCATGCAGGATGCTTCTCCATGGCTCTCGCCGCCCAACTCGACGGCAAGGGATTTAAACCAGAGGGCATCAGTACAACAGCCGCACTCAGCCTGGAACAGCAAGGCGGAGAATGGACGATCACAGCCATTCATTTGACGGTCAGTGCGCGGGTCCCAGGAGTTGATCCGGCAACATTTGAGAAGGCTGCGCAAGAGGCCAAGCGAGGATGTCCCGTCTCACGGGTTCTGAAAGCGAAGATTACGATAGAGGCGACATTGCAATCGGAGTCAAAGGCCGCGGACTGAGAATTGGGTTCGGACCTCTTTGAACTGCTAACAGCGTGGGGGACTTGCCATACCAATGAAATATGCCTACACGGCGATACCCGACTCACACGTTCCCCGCGCCCGGCCCCCCATCTTCCAACACCTGTTGGATAGCTACGCTAGCGAGACGAACAAAGTGATTTCCGTTTGGCGCTGTTTCTCTGCAGAAGATATGTCTTTTCAACCTCACGCGCGCTCAAAGACCGTGCTGGAAATCATGAAACATCAGTTGCTCTCCGAGCGGCGCTTCTTTGGCGAGTTCATGGGCGTGCCGGAGCCTCCGGCATCACAGGTACTGCCGGCACATGAGACCCCGGAAAACTATGTCAGGCGGATGCAGGAATTAGCCGAACCGCGGCTTACCTTCTTTGCCAACCAGGGCGAGGCATGGTGGCTGGAGCAGATTCCTTTCTTCGACGTGACAAGGGAGCGAATCTGGGTCTTTTGGCGGCGTGTTCTTCACACCTGCCATCATCGCACGCAGCTCACAATCTATCTTAGGCTGATGAACAAAACTGTTCCCTCCACGTACGGCCCGACTGCAGATGTGACGTGGGAGGGCGCCGATCCGACCCAAACCGTGGAAGCAGCGAGTCGCAAATAAAGCCCGTTCTGAAAGCGTAGCCCTCTGTGCCGGACAGGGGGAATGTGAATTTGCATGTATTTTTCCTGGTGCTCGTGCCGCAGCCTCCTGATTCAGTTGCCGAAAACCAGCTGTTTCGCCGACGGTGTCCTTGTAGAGTCTTCCCTGTGCATGACAGAGGCTGTGAGCAATATACAGACTCGCCGTAACGGCTGTTCTCCGTGATAGTACAGACAGTCCATTGGCAAAGCAGTCGGCCAGATAGAGAGTAAGAGATGAAGAGGTTTCCTTACGGGCCGACGGCAGACACACCGTGCGGGGCTTCATGAACCAAGCAGAGCAGCTAGTTGAATTCGTTGACCGGGCGAAGTTTGAAGCTCTGAGATCCGATACCAGCTAGCAAATCGAGGTTCAGGTATTCGTGGGAGAACATCTCCATCGAGTGCCATCTTTCCCGAGGTCCCGTGTCGACGTCGCGGCGGGTCGCCTGGAAGGGAGGGATCATGAAGATGCATGCGGTTAGCGAAGATGAAGAAAGGGTTCAGACACCAACCAGGGAAGTCTTGCAACTAGTAGAGACGAGATCTCCAGGTCGCCCGATCCGGTACAAAGCATTGTTCGCGGATAGCCTGCTGGAAGCAAGCGGCGGGCAACGGAGGCAGAGGACATGGGCAACTTTCGTCTCCTTGATATTGCAGTGTCTTCTGGTCTCCGTTCTGGTTTTGGTGCCACTGTGGTTCACAGATGTGCTGCCCCAACAGCAATTGGTCACCTTTCTGGTAGCCCCATCGCCGCCTCCACCCCCGCCTCCTCCAGCGGCGCCGGCTTCCGCTACCGTCAAAGTCGTGAAAATCGCGACCGACATCGTCAATGGGCAGCTGCGGACGCCTAGCAGGATTCCGGTGAAAGTTCAGATGATTAAGGAAGCTGAGGCGCCGCCAATCGCCACAACAGGAGGCGTCGTAGGTGGTGTGCCAGGGGGGATTCCGGGAGGCCAGCTGGGAGGGGTAATCGGCGGCATTATTAGCGCCAGTTCCAGTCTCGCAATGGTGCCGAAGGTGTCCAAGCCTGCGCCAACCGTCCAACGCGTGCGTGTGTCGCAAGGTGTAACCAAAGGCATGGTCGTCTATCGCGTTGAGCCCACCTATCCACCTTTGGCGCGGCAGGCGCGCATTCAAGGCGTGGTGGTACTGACGGCGATTATTGATAAGAACGGGAACATTCAGAATCTGCGGCTGGTGAGCGGACACCCGATGCTCACGCCCGCGGCAATTAACGCGGTGAAGCAATGGCGATACAAACCATTTCTCCTGAACGGACAACCTGTGGAGGTCGAAACAACGGTCACCGTCACGTTTGAACTGCAGATGTGAAGCTGGCGGGTCATAGAACGCGAAGGAGTTAAGCAATTGAATTACAGGCCAGGCCACGATCGTCGAAGTCCGGCGACAGCGGGCCACGTGCTGCGAACACAAAACGTATTGGCATCTGTCCTAGAACAAAAACGTTAGAAATCGAAGCACAAACTCAAGGAGGAGCCATGGTACTCGAACTCACGATCATTCCGCTGGGGCGGGGGCGTTCGATCAGCAGGGACATTGCAGACCTCGTCAAGATCATCGAGGGCTGCGGCCTCGATTACCGGATGACCGCATTCGGCACTTTGGTCGAAGGCTCATGGGACCAACTGATGGACCTGGCGAAGCACTGTCACTTCGAGGTGCGGAAAAAGACCGAGCGGGTTCTGACCATGATGAGACTGGACGATTACGGTGAGCGAACTGGCGAAATTCAGGGTGCTGTGAATCGAGTCGAGCGGAAACTTGGCCGAGCTGTGAAGAAGTAAAAAGTTTTCGTCCCGCGTGCGACTCTCATGGTACAGCAAGATTCGGACGCATCATCTCCGTCTCGGCTCTTTTCGGGCGCTGGTGAGTTCCGGCTTTTGGAACAAATCTCCGATTGCCTGCCTCATCACCTGGCCATAAACGATGGAGATGGATGTGGTCAGTGGAATGTTCTTGGGGCAGATTTGTACACAGTTCTGCGCGTAGCTGCACTCGTGGATTCCACCATCACTCATCATTGCTGTTAGCCGTTCGTGGCGGAGGTGGGCGCCGGTCGGGTGGAGATTGAAGAGACGTACCTGATTGATGATCGCTGCCCCAACGAATCGCGTCGGTTCTGTAAATTGCGGGCAGACTTCCATGCACAGGCAGCAGGACATGCAACGGGCCAGCGGATAGGCCTGCTCTTGCACTGCTGGGTCGACCCGTGGGCCTGCACCGAGGTCATAGGTCCCGTCGATGGGAACCCAGGCCTGCACCTGCTTCAGGTTTTCAAACAGCACACCGCGATCGACCGCCAGGTCGCGGACAACTGGGAATCGTGACAAGGGCTCGAGACGAATCGGTTGTTCCAGCTTGTCGATGAGGGAAGAGCACGCCATCGCGGCTCGGCCATTGATCCGCATGGCACAGGACCCACAAACTTCTTCCAGACAATTCGAATCATACGTAATCGGCATGGTTTGCTTCCCATGCCGATCGGTCGGATTCCTTGCGATGTCCATCAGCGCACTGATGACATTCATGCCGGGTCTCCGCTGGAGTTCGAACTCTTCCCAGTAAGGTTTCGAATGGGGAGTGTCCTGTCGCAGGATGTTCAGCCGTACTATCCTTTCCGCCACGCCCCCTCCAGTCTCCGCCAGGATCTTCAGTGCCTCTTCAATGGGATGCGAGTTCCGCTGCAGGGAGGTACTACGCGGCCTTCCGGGCAACGGCCTTCGTGCCTTCCAGATTGGCAGGATAAGTGAGTTGCTTCCCTCTCACGCGGGCCCAGGCAGTGAGAGTGTGAGGACGAGTGCGCGTCTGGCTGGCGATCTCTTCTACTCGAAGACCTCGAACCAGGAGCGCATCGCCGATCAATGAGCGATGGCACCGCCACGGTACCGCTTCGGCGCACATAATTGCGGTTTGCTGCTCTTGGGCCCAATGAATGAACTGGTCCAGGGCCCCCTCAAATTCTGGCGTCTGCATATAATCAGCGAAACCGCGGAAGCTGGCATTTCTCCAACCTGCATTGATCGAGTCACGCTGCGCATGCCGCAGACCGCCAAGTCCGGCCATATGCCGATAACGAATGCCCGCCTTTTGAAGCGAACGGGGCAGCCGGTTAAGGTTAAACTGCGGGTTGTGTCGCGAGCGTGGGATCGTTCGCACATCGATTAACTGCTTAACGCCGTGCCCAAGAAGTAGGCTGATAAATTCATTCACGGTCCGCATCGAGTGCCCTACTGTTAAAACGATGGGGCTCTGGTCCAGTCGTTTGACTCTTCGCGAGATCCTGAGACCGAGGCGTTGAGGAAGCTTGCGAGCAGGAGGGCCTGATGCCGTACGAGGCTGTTTGTTCGAAGGCTGGCCTCGCCTCGGAATATCGCTGGCACTCCTAGTCATCGGCTGCGTGCTCGGCCGTCTGTTTCGCCGGAGAGCCATGGGTTTCCGTCCTCACATTGTTCTGGGTAGCAGGCTGGTAAGTACCGGGCACAGTACGAAAACTGATCGCCAGGCGGTTCCAGCCGTTGATAGCGATAATTGCCAAGGTCAGGTCAACCAGTTCTTTTTCGCTGAAATTGCTGCGAGCTTGCCGGTACACGTCATCTGGTACGTGTCTCTGACCGACAAGGGTTACCGCTTCGGTCCAGGCGAGCGCAGCTCGTTCACGCTCCGTGAAAAAGGGGGTCTCCTCCCAGACGACCACAGCGTAAAGCCGCTGTTCGGTCTCACCCTGGGCGCGAGCGTCCTTCGTGTGCATGTCAACACAGTAGGCACACCCATTAATCTGGGAAGCCCGCAACTTCACCAACTCAATCAAGGAACGCTCTAACTCGCAGTGGCGGACATAGGTTTCCAGGCCCAGCATTGCGCTCCTGGCACCAGGAGCCACTTTTGCATAATCAATCCTGGGCTCCATCACAACCTCCTCATCTACTCTTAGATTCAATGAGGAACACCGAATCAGGCAATAGGCTATTTGTACCAGCTATTGAGACGACCATCACAGGCGAGACCCATGCAAACAAGCGGATTCTGGATCCCGAAACGGAGGGTAAAACCCGCATGAACTGAAATCACTCCGCAATCGAGCTCTTGAATCAAGCGCGTTCCGGGAGATAGCTGCCAGAGGCTAAGCGGCTCGGCTTGGCTCGGGACGGAACTCGGCTACGATAGCACGTAGCTCCTCGTCCGTATCGGCGCCGACGACGGACTCGATCCAGTCGAACTGCTGAATGAGCACCCCTTGGTCCGTCTCCGACAAGACCTCATCTGCCAGCGGAAACAAAAGGTGCTCTGCCTTCCACATGTGGCCAGGGTAAAAATCAACCACGTTGCGCAGGCAACTTACAAGCGACTCCGGGGTACCCGGCAAGGCCTCCAAATATTCATGGGCTGCTTTTGCGAGGTCGGAGAGGATCGACTGGATGTGCCGGTGCTCCTCGTAGAAAGTGCGGAAGGGATACTCAGCAGAGGAACCTCCGCGAGCACGTACCATCGAAAGGAGAAAATCTTCTTTCGAGTGATGGCACCGCCCCACATAAGTTTTGAACGATTGCGCGATTTCCCAGACCCGACGGCGGTTTAGCGCAGCGCCCGCATCGAGGTCCTTGATAATGACTGTGAACGCTAGGATCGCACTCTCGATCAGTCGATGTTCCTCACGGAGTACTTGTGTGGATTTTTCGATGTTTTCCATGGTCGATCTCCTCGTTTTCGATCTCTTCTCGTTCAGATGCGAGTTTGATCTCTGCGACTCGCATCATCAGGTCCCACTTCTCCGTGTGGGTTTTGATCCTGTCGTCGACAACCCGTCACGTCATAATGTTGATCTACTTCCCGGAAATCGCTACGGGGCGATTCTGCTGATCGATTTTGCGTGCGGTAACCTTCACCGTCTCACCGTCTGCAAGCTTCCTGGAAAAAGATCCGGCCAAGCCAGATCATCGCTGTTCTCGGGGGCGAATTGACCGTTTCCAAACGCCTGTACATGACCTTCGCCATAAGCCTCACTGGGCTTCAGGCGTCAGTTTGCGTCTTGTCCAAGGGTTGGAACGCCCCTTCCGTTTGCCAGCCGATTACTCATCAATTTGACTCTCCCCCAAGTGATTGAGGTGAAAACGCCGTGGCTGGTTACGGCCCCACCCCTCCCGTGTGACAGTCGCTACACGTCACTTGCGTCAAATCTCCGATATCCACAGGATGTTCGAATGGAATTCCTTCTTCGTGACGGATCAGTGGTGTTCCACTCTCCAGCTGAGCCTGCACACTGTGGCAAGTATTGCAGTCCTTCGGGATCACTTTGCCATCTGAGCTGACGTGTTGCCCGTCATGACATCGGAAGCAGCCCGGCGTGTAGAAGTGACCGATGTTATTGGGGTGCGTCCGCCAGTCTACTTTCATGTACGGAAAGATCGTGGACTGATAGATGTGCTGGAGATCAGCAATCGCAGCCTGGATCGAGGCTCTCCGGTTGGCGTACACATCGGTGTACTTGCTGCTATAGAACTGCTGTATGTCCGCAGCGATTCCTCGCAACGCTTGGTCGGTCGTGTTGTAGCTCTTGGTCAGCGCCGAAACACCTTGTTGCTTGATGAAAGGGAGTGATCGGTCGATCCGTCCGGCGAGTAGAGAGTCGTCCATGGAACGATCCGGCGGCGTGAAGCCGTGGCTCGGGCGGCTGTGGCAATCAATGCAGTCCATCAGATGCTTCGCTGATTTCTGAATCTGCTCCGGAGTCAGGCTGGAGCCCTTCACCACGTAGACCGTGGTCCGGCCTTGCCGGTCGCAGGCTTGGACCCACGGGATGAGCTGATGTTGCGGATCAGTGGCGATGTAGGTAATGCGGTTTTCAATATTCCCGTGCCAGTGGATGCCCGCAGGGATACCGGTGTTTGGCTCCGCTCCGCCGGTGTTGATCAGCATGCGAATCTGGCGCGGTGTGTTCTGCTCGTCATCTGCGTAGTGGTAGAAGACTTTGAGCTGTGCTCCGTAAAACTTCCTCGGCCAGTGGCATTGCTCACAGGTTTGCTGAGCGGGGCGCAGATCCGCGATCGGCGTAGGTATCGGCCTAGGGTATTTGTCAAAGATCGCAGCATAGACCTGATAGGAACCGGAAAGCTTGGAGCGCACGTACCATCCAGCACCCGGCCCGACGTGGCACTGAACACACGCAACCCTGGCATGCGGCGACTGCAGGTAGGTGGTGTATTCAGGTCGCATGACGGTGTGGCAGGTTTGTCCACAGAACTGTACCGAGTCAGTGAACTCGTAGGAACGGTAGCTGCCCATGGCGCTTATCAGCACGAACACAGCAGCGGAGCTAACAAAAAAGGCAAATGCGTTGCGCTGCGCCGGGACGTTGAGGTCAAGCCTGGGAAACCGTGGCATCACGCCTGGCTTTTCGTGGCGTCTTCTTCGCCTTTCCAGCAGCATTCCGAGGAAGATGAGCAGAATGCCAAGACCCAAGAAGGCTGGGGTCACCATGAAGAGGAGAACACCTATATAGGGGCTCGGTTGGACGGAGACGAAATCTACAAAGAATAGGAAGGCAATAGTCGCGAGGCTGGCTGCCGCGAGGGCTGCCCCAATCAGGCTGACAGAATTGCGGATGACACTGACTTTTCGTTCCTGTGATCCGTGGAGGTGGGGCCGCTCAGTGCTCATCCAGTTAGTTCCCGGAATTGGTCATGCAGAAATTGCTCGTTCAGAAGGCGCTCGTGTACTTTAATCTACTCGTCACCTCCACGAATATGGGACATTGTACTCACCCGTTGGTACAAGTCTTCTATTGTGTATTCGAGCGCCAGCAGACAACATCAAGAACTGCTACAGAAAGCCAGGCATCACTGGCATGTTTGCATGTCATTGCTGCCAGCATCCGTCCGAATCGCTCAGGAGGCTCTCGCGTAGGGTGGTGGCCTCAGATTGTAGAAAACGCGAGCAGACAACCATCGTGCCTGGAGAGCAGCCTCTGAATGGCAGAGACGGAGGAGGAGCCTTGGTTTCACCCTTGAAAAGTACACACGAAGGAGAACCCCGATGAAGAAGCTTGGGTTGATTGTTGTGATGTTGATGATCGCCACGACTGTTTCGTTTGGAAAGAAGGCAGACAAGACCTATAGCGGCGAGATCATGGATAGCCAGTGCTCCAAGATGGGTAATCATGATGCAGGGTACAAGCTGACAGGTACGAACACGCCGAAAGACTGTGCCCTGGCATGCGTGAAAGCAGGTGGCAAGTTCGTACTCTATGATGCAGCTACCAAGACCGCCTACGAACTCGATGACCAGGACAAGGCCAAAGACTTGGCGGGCCAAAAGGTGCAGGTTGAGGGAACGCTCAATAATTCCACCAAGACCATTCACGTGGACAAGATACAAGCCGCTCCCTAGGGCTCGGTTGAGCACCACTGGATCTGAACTCTCCGCAGGAAGTCCGTGGTGGAGGAGGACGGGTGCGTCACAAGCCCAGGCTCAGCGTTGCGATCCTTGTTGTGCTGATCATCATCGCTGTCGCGTATGGGGTGATGCATGTAACCATTAGCGCTCTTCCCGAACCGGGACCATTCGAAACGTCGATTGCCACCAAGGCGAAAGACTGGCTCATCAGCCGCGCAGCGCATAGTTCAGTACCGGCGGCGCCAGAGAACAGTACCTCCGGCGTCTCCGCGGGAGAAACACTTTTCGGCATGGGTTGTGCAACCTGTCATGGCCAGGACGGGCGCAAACCTGCGCCCATCGGTCAGTCGATGTACCCCCGAGTCCTCGATCTGGGCTCGCCCGAGGTGCAGGGGATGTCCGACCGGGAACTGTTCTGGGTTATCAAGAACGGAATCCGGTTGAGTGGGATGCCGGGCTTCGCAAAGATCGAATCCGACGAGCAGATCTGGGACTTGGTGTACTACGTGCGTAGTCTGGGCAGCCGGCCCACACCTTGATGTTTTGCCGGCGATCAGAGGCCACCGCCCGTTCCTGAGAAGAACGTGACAGACGAGAGACGGTCGGCTTAACCGATGCTCATTCGACACGGAGGCATCGATCCGGCATGTCATCTGTCTGCAAGTGGGAGAGCCGCAAGATAGATGTATCCGCGGGTAGTACAAATGAACCATTGAGCCATTGGCAGTTTGAAGACGAGCATTGGATTAGAGCAGTAAGCAAAGGGAGGAGGAAAAATGAGTACGGCAGTTGCCGACTGGCCAAAATTTCTCACGAAACTTCGCGATCGAGAAGAGGTTGCCGAGCGCACGATGGCCTTTCGCTTCGAAAAGCCGGCTGGCTTCAAGTTCACTCCCGGACAATTTGTGGATATTACTCTGTTGAATCCGCCGGAAACCGATTCGGAAGGTAACGCACGCGGGTTTTCTATCGCCAGTGCTCCCCATGAAGACTTCCTCATGGTAGCAACCCGTTTGCGGGACACGGCTTTCAAGAGAGTGCTGAGCCGTGTTCCCTTGGAGACCGAAGTACAAGTGGAGGGGCCTTTCGGGAATTTGCGCCTCCATAATGACAAGGCGCGCGCGGCGGTGATACTAACCGGAGGCATAGGTATCACACCTTTCCGCAGTATTCTTTGGCACGCAGCAAAGCAAAATTTGCCGCACCGCATTTTTCTGTTCTATGCGAACCGGCGGCCGGAAGATGCTCCGTTTCTCGGCGAACTCCAGGAACTGGAGAAGCAGAATTCAAATTACAAATTGATAACGTGCATGACTGAGATGGAGAAATCCTCGCGCTTCTGGTCCGGAGAGAGAGGGGTGATCAGCGCGCAAATGCTCGCAAAGTACCTTAAAGAAGTTGTTTCGCCCGTTTATTACATCACCGGACCGCCGCCCATGGTCAAGGCCATGCACACCATGCTCGTCGATTCGGGAGTGGACGACGACAATATTCGGATCGAAGAATTCGGCGGCTATTGAAGACAACTGAACTGAACAGAGCGGCTCTATGCAGCGTTTCCCCAGGGATGATTTAGGACTTGTCATCAACCCAGTGCCGCGCGGCTGCTACCGCTACCCTGGCCGAACGGAACGATGATTTTGCACCTGTTGATGAACAATAGCTGACGATCGTTCAGCCAAAGCTATTACAACGATGGATCACCAAACGCGAGTTTACGAAAACGTATTTGAAATGATGCCGAGTGAGGAGAACCCCACACCGGTCGTACACATCAACCGGCTCAATCCCCACCTCGACTTTCCCCTCTACGCAAAGCTCGAATGGGTGAACCCTTTTGGCTCTGTGAAGGACCGTGCCGCATGGGCCTTGTTGTGCGACCTAGAAGAGCGCGGCGAATTGGGAAATGGCCGCGGCCTGGTCGAACCGACTTCCGGCAATACCGGCATCAGCCTGGCAGCCCTGGCACGTGCTCGCGGTCATCGGTTGCTGGCCATCGTGCCAAACAAAGTTCCGCACGAGAAGAAGGTTTTATTGAAGATCGCCGGCGCCGACTTGGAGATTGTTTCAGACGAACTCTGCCCCGCGCCCGGCTTGGGTGACGGCTCGATCAACTTGGCCAAAACGCACGCCAAAGCATCGGCGCACAAGTATGTTATGCCAAACCAGTATGAGAACGAGAAGAATGTCGAGGCGCATTTCAAAACTACCGGTCCAGAGATTTGGAAACAAACGCAAGGCCGCATTACGCATCTGTTTACCTCGCTGGGCACCTGCGGGACCGTGACTGGCGTAGCCAGATTTCTTCGCGTCAAGAATCCGAAAATCAAGATCATCGCCGTGCAGCCCACGGAGGGTCACGACGTGCCAGGCCTACGCAACGTTTCCCAGCTTGGCGTTTCCAAACTCTTCGATCCCGCGCTCGTTGACGACATTCTCGAAGTGGATTTTCACCTCGCCTACACCCGCGCGCTGGAGCTGTGCCAAAACGAAGGCTTGTTGGCCGGTCCGAGTTCAGGCCTGATCCTGGAAGGCGCGCTGCAAGTAGCCGCCCGCGACTTGCGCGGCCTCGGCGTGATGATCTTCCCTGACAACATCTTCAAGTACACCTCCAACATGATCAAACACATTCTCGAACTCGCGATCCTCGATTCGAAGGTGACAGTCCCATGACAAACCATTACGCCCATCCCGAAATCCTGGTCGAGACCGACTGGGTCAAGCAAAACCTCGGCAAGTCCGGGATCAAACTCGTCGAGGTCGATGTGGACACCAAATCCTACGATGCGGGCCACATCCCCGGCGCGGTCGGCTTCAACTGGCAGAGCCAACTTCAAGACCAGGTCCGCCGCGACATCATCAGCAAGCAAGAATTCGAACGGTTGCTGGGTCAAGCTGGCGTTTCCCCTAGTGACACGGTGATTCTATATGGGGACAACAACAACTGGTTTGCCGCTTACGGTTTTTGGCTGTTCAAGCTTTACGGGCACAAGGACGTGCGTCTGATGAACGGCGGACGCGTGAAGTGGCTAAACGAGCCCGACAAGGAGCTAGTCACTGAACGGCCGAAAATCGTTCCGACGGAGTATCGCGCCTGCGAGCCGGATCTGAGCCTGCGCGCCCTGTTGCCGGAGGTGCTGCGGGCGCAATCAGAAAAGCGTCGGAACCTCGTGGATGTACGCAGCCCCGACGAGTACTCTGGCAAAGTTATTGCGCCTCCCGGGATGACGGAGACTGCGCAGCGCGGCGGCCATATTCCTGGAGCCAAGAGCATCCCGTGGAGCACGGCGATCAACCAAGACGGAACGTTCAAGTCTGCCGACGAGTTGCGCATAATCTATTTCGGGAACGGAGGCGTCGATCCCGGTAAGGACACCATCTCCTACTGCCGCATCGGTGAGCGGTCGAGCCACACATGGGTCGTGCTCAAATACCTACTTGGCCTGCCAAACGTAAAGAACTACGACGGGAGTTGGACGGAATACGGCAGTATCGTCGGTGTGCCGATTGAGAAGTGAGGAACTGGGCAAAAGTGGATCGTGATGCCGTAGCTAGCCTCCAACCGCAGGATCCCTGAAAGACTCCGCGAGCTTGGTTGGTCTCTCAGAGCGTCTTTGGCTTGGTTGGGATCTCTGCTTTCTGAACGGCTATGCAGATAGCCCCGGCTTGTTGCCGGGTCCGACATCACTCATTACAGCCTCCCGGCTTGGAGCAAGCACTTGTAAACGGCACCGCAAAGTCGATCAATTGCTTTGAGCCGTGGGAAGTCATATCGCGGTGATGACGCCGGAGTAAGACGGAGCGGGACCTCTGATCGCAACAAGTCACAGTCTCAGTCAACACTTCACTACTTAAGAGGGTGTCTGTCCCACCTTCTACGCTCTTGACAACGGATGCTGAGAGGATGCGCACCATTTCACAGCAGTGATTTGTCACCTTTGGCAGAGCCGCTTCGGCATAAAATGATTGAGAACTTAGGACAAACCACACATTGAGTCTTGAAAGATCAATCATCGCATCTTACTCTTTGAATATTTGAATGGCGGAGGTACCGAGCGCGTTCGGTTCAAATGAAATCCCGGCAGCATGCCGGAGGGCACCTATCATTGAGCCACCTTGCCCGAAATGGTGAGGAAGCGCGTGCCCGCCAGATCACTTCGGGTTGGCTTTTACCTGATTCATCATGTCGATTGCGAGGGCTGAGTGCGCAATTGCGCCACCAGCCCGCATCTCCGCAGCTACCCAGATTGCTTCCATGATTTCCATAGCTGTCGCACCTTTTGCTTGTGCGCTGCTGGTGTGACTCCGAATGCAATATGGGCACTGCGTCACATGTGCCACTGCGACCGCGATGAGTTCCTTGGTCTTGGTGGGCAGCGCACCGTCGGTAAAGACCTGGCGACTGAAGGAGCGGAAGGCATTTAGAATCTCCGGAGCAAGCTCCTCCCGTCTTTTTGCAATATCTTTCGAAGCGACAGGGTACATCGGTTCTTCCATAGTGAAGACTCCTCTCAAGTCGCCCTGCTATCGCGTGCTTGCAGATAGATGGACGGTGCTTTCAAAATCCTCGACAAATTTCTCAATGCCCTTCGCTGTAAGGTCGTGTCTGAGGTCAAACGCATTCCACGGCTGGTTCAAGTTGATATTTCTATAAGGAATAGACTTGAGAGCGTTACCCGCCGCATCGACTCCTCTGTAGAAGAAGTTCTGATCCGGCATTGGAAAGCCTTTTGCCGCCCACTCTTCGAGGACCCTCGTAGGAACCGTCACAAGTTCCACGCCTACGGCGAAACAAGCCCGCAACTGATCGATGCTGCGAATGCTGGCGGCCAGAACATGCACGTGGCCATCGCCCGCCTGGTACATTCTCTGAATATTCTTGATTAAATCCATGCCATTCTCGCCCCGATCGTCGAGCCGTCCAATGAACGGCGAGACGTACGCTGGTGTTTTCGTGGTCTGTGTAGCTGCATAGACGGCAGCTGCCTGCTCCTGGGAAAAACAGAGCGTGATGTTCACTCGAATCCCCTGTTCCACGGACATCTGAGCCGCTCGCAGACCTTCCTGCGTACATGGATATTTGATATAAGCGTTGGGAATCCAGGAGAACATCTCCTCGCCTTGCACCACCATTTGCTCGGCCGCAGTATTTAGAGCCGCGAACACTTCAATTGAGACTCCCCCATCCCCCACAAGAGGAGAAATCTGCTGAACGATCTTCTTGTATTCCTGTTGCTGTTCTTCCAGGCTGAATTTCTGGCCGGTCGCCGTTCGATGTCTAACGTCCGGGTTTTTGGCAATCAGACTCGGATTCGTCGTTTGGCCATCGACGAACCCAATCAGGGTTTTTATTTTCCGGGTTTGCTCCGGATCACCCCCGTCTACCAGAATCTTTGTCTTTAGTCGTTCCTTCAATTGGGTACTCCCCACTGAACACCTCCATGGTCCTTACCCTTTGTGAAAGCGTTCGGGCGCGCCTGAGCAAGCACTTTCTCCAAAAACGGGCGTACTCTTACTCCGGTCTCACCGCAAGCGTTCGACTGGCAAAGAACAGTCTACCGAATCACGTTTCTCTTCTCTACATGACGCCTGTCTCCGTCGCGAGTACGAATGAACCATTTTCAAAGACGATTTGTAGTGAGCAAATAGAGAACGCTAGGAATGGGTAACAGAACTCTGCGGATTAGAACTGACGCTCTTGTTGCCTTTATTCGGAGTTTCTCCGTTGAACAAACGGAGGAAGCTGGTCCGGAGAAAGAGGGGTGATCAGCGCGCGAATGCTCGCAAAGTACCTTAAAGAAGTTGTTTCGCCCGTTTATTACATCGCCGTCGTGGTTCCGGGAGTGGACGACGACAACATCCGTCTTGAAGAGTTTGCGGGCTATTAGAGGGGCTCTCCGTAGGTGGTCCGACACTGCCGCCTCAAGCGCAGCAAAGCGCTTCCTGGAGCGAGCGATTTGTCCTGTGGAATAGGCGACTCTCATGAGTGATCTTGACCAGCTCTGCGTTAACACGTTGCGCTTTCTGGCGGTGGATGCGGTGGAGAAGGCGAACTCGGGACATCCGGGCCTGCCTCTAGGCGCGGCTCCCATGGCCTATGTTTTGTGGAGCCGGTTCTTGCGCCACAATCCCCTCAATCCGGCTTGGCCGAACCGGGACCGCTTCGTTCTGTCGCCTGGCCACGGCTGCGCTCTGCTGTACGCGCTGCTTAACTTGACGGGTTACGACTTGCCTCTGGAGGAGTTGAAACGGTTTCGCCAATGGGGTTCCAAGACGCCGGGGCATCCGGAATACGGCCTCACTTCGGGTGTCGAGGCCACCACTGGTCCCTTGGGGCAGGGCTTTGCCATGGGCGTGGGGATGGCGCTGGCCGAAGCTCACTTGTCAGCCTGCTTTAATCGTCCAGGATTCCGCCTCGTTGACCACTACACGTATGGCATCGTGTCTGACGGTGACCTGATGGAAGGTGTGGCCTCGGAGGCAGCTTCTTTAGCGGGTGCTCTCTGCCTCGGAAAGCTCATCTACCTTTACGACAACAACCACATCTCGATCGAAGGCAAAACGGACAATGTCTTCACGGAGAGTGTTCAGCATCGCTTCGAGGCTTATGGCTGGCAGGTACTGACGGTTGACGATGGTACGGATCTTGAAGCGATTGAGAATGTTATTCGTGCGGCACACGCGGACACAAAGCGACCTTCTCTGATTGCCGTGGGGAATCATATCGGTTACGGAAGTCCCAAGCAGGATACAGCTGCCGCCCACGGCGAGCCTCTAGGCGCAGCAAACGTGAAGGCTACCAAGCAAAGACTTGGGTGGCCGCTGAATCCCGCGTTCCTGGTACCGGACGCTGCGAGTGCTCATTTTCTTGAAGGTGTTGCGAAGGGGAAACTATTGGAGCAAGAATGGCGCACTGTCCTGCAGGAATATGCCGAAGAACACTCAAGTCTTGCTCATCAGTATGAGCAGGTGATGCGCGGCGAACTCCCAGCAAGATGGGATTCCGATCTTCCCGTCTTCCGTCCAGAAGACGGCCCCATGGCCACACGCGATGCTTCTGGGAAGGTCATGAATGCCCTGGCGCAACGGCTATTGCAACTCATGGGCGGCTCGGCAGACCTGGCTCCCTCCACCAAGACGATTCTGGTGGGCTATGGCGACTTCGGATTTGGCAAGGACTGTGGACGCAATCTTCACTTTGGCGTACGCGAGCATGCCATGGGGGCGATTGTAAACGGTTTGGCGTTGCATGGCGGCATCATGCCCTACAGCGCGACATTCTTAACGTTCTCCGACTACATGCGACCGGCGCTACGCATGGCGGCCATGATGCAGACCAACACAACATTCATCTTCACTCACGACAGTATCGGCCTGGGTGAAGACGGCCCCACTCATCAACCGGTGGAACAGCTTCTGTCTTTGCGAGCGATTCCCGGGCTGGTATTGATTCGACCGGCGGACGCGAACGAGACCGCGGCAGCCTGGAGAATCGCGGTGACCCAACGCGGGCCGGTGGCTTTGGCGCTGAGTCGGCAGAAACTTCCGATTTTGGACTCCCAGCGTTATCCAATTGAGCAGGGCGTTGCGCACGGCGCATATGTTCTTGCCGAGGCAGAAGGCAGACAACCAGACGTCATCCTTATTGGCACCGGTTCCGAAGTCCATTTGATTCTTAGAGCGCAAGAGGAATTGTTGCGAAGAGGTGTGCGAGCCCGTGTGGTGTCGATGCCCTCATGGGAGTTGTTCGATCAACAGCCGGTAGATTACCGGGCGAGAGTGCTTCCACAGGGTGTCCCAAAACTGGCGGTTGAAGCCGGCGTCACGCGCGGCTGGCGAGATTACGTGGGTGACAGCGGAGATATCATCGGTCTGGATCGTTTTGGAGCTTCGGCTCCGGGAGCTGTTGTGATGGAGAAGCTAGGCTTCAATGTCGAACACGTTGTGGCGCGGGCCACGGGGCTAGTGAGAAGACGTCGGGAGTCCGCAGCGTGACACGGCAGCCCCGGGACCAGCAGGAGAACAGAAGCGCTTCGCTCTTCATGAATTGCCGTGGACGCGATCCGTGAATCGGACACTGAACCAAGAGAAAGCGTGTCACTCCACAATCCAAAGCGTAAGATGTCTCCCTTGTTGCACCAGTCTCTCAGCGAGATCCTTTGCGGCGGTGATCCTGCGTAACCAGGACACAGATCGAACGTCCGACGACGATGCTATGGCACTTGTTACGTCGCGCCAATTCGAGGATCTCCTCACTGACGCGGTTCTGTTCGCTAGCTGGATCAGAGAACTGGGTGGTTAGAGAAGCTGCTGGCAGCCCGGCTTTTCGCAATCTAGCACGGGCCCAGTCCAAAGCCGGCTCAGCTTTTTTTCTGGCAGCTGCGATCCATTGCTGCTGCTCCGTTTTGAGCTGAGCGTCCAGCCGCCGCTCCTTGTTCGGATCCTCGGCGCCGCCAAACTCGAGCAAGCTGGGTGGCAATGGCGGCAGGAAATGAGCAAGGCACAATTGAAATCCTCGGCGACGGTGCAACATTCTAGCGACATATTCCACTGCGGATTTTGAGGATGAAGACTCATCGACGACCACGAGTAACCGGTTGTTGCTTGTCTTGCTCCTCCTAGCATTACTGGGGTGTGTTCGTCGTGATGTTTGAGCCATACAATTCTCCTCCACTGGATCGCTGCAAACACGACTCCTGTGTCTCACCGCTAACGCCCATCTCTGGCATACCAGGCCTCGTGCGCTGTCTTCCGAACACCACCTCCTCGATCATGGATGGTCACGATGCACCGACGTCCGCGCAAACTACTGACGTATCCGTCTTCGAGTCTTATGGTGACTTCTACATCTTCGTCCCAGGGGTCACGAGCGAACAAGCACGCGTCGTCGTTGGACAACTTGTTGTCTTCACTGATGGGAGAAGCATCCTCGTTGTCACTGTTTCGGCCAAAACACACGAGGATGCCACTAGCAATCAGTACCAAGGCAGTAGCCGATGCACTGGCTGGCAGGTAGGCAATATGAAATTGCGGCACCAGGAGGCTGGCCGCGAGCGTGCCAAACAGGACCAGAGCAGCCGCATACCGCATCAGCCAGCCGATCGCGATGGCTGCACCCAGAAGAAGCTCAAGCGAGAAGGCGAGTTCGGCTCGGAGGGTAAACTGAAAGACCGTGGTGGAAGCACTTAGGAGCAAAACGGCCGCAAGGAAGAGCCTGGCAACTGTTGCACATAGATTCCATCTCCTCCATGTGTCAACCGCCATCTTGTCCTCACAATGCCAACGCTAGATGTCGCATGCAAACGCTGTACACATCGATACTATGAAGATTCGTTCACTTCCCCTTCCGCCGCAATAGATCATGCATACTGGTTTCCATGACGAATGTGACATGGCCAGCCGTTTTCGCGCGTTCGGAGCAGCTTTGGAACTCATAGTTTCGAGGATGTTTCTGGCCGTGCAACCGTGAGCAAAAAAGCACTGTCGACCAAGGCTTCGACATCGTGTGCTACCGCGCGGTCGAGCACCAGTACCCGCCCCTTCGGGAGGTCGAACGTTTTGTCCGCGGCATGCATACGGATGTGGCCATCGACCGTTTGCACTGATATCCTGCCAGGGTTCCGATGCATTTCAATCCGCGCGTGTGCTTTCATCGCAGTTAAGGTGATGCGAAAGTCCGTGTAGCGAACAAGCTTCTTCAGGTTGATCCCTGTCCGCCATGCCTCAGAGTGATGCAGCATCTCGATTTCATTCATAATGTCAAAATCCAGCTCTGGGCTTGGCGTTGCACGAGCCGTTGTTTCCTGGCTGGTTTCAGAGGGATCGGAATTGACATCTGGGATTTGCATAATTCCTCAAAATCACCGCACAAGATCACATCTCAAGAATATGCACGGCGAGGCTTCCGGCAATATGGGACGCCTGTACTGACGGACACGACAAAGTGCCCATTTAACCCGCGGACCCCCAACTCCTATGTTTTAGAAAACGAATTCCTGCACTCGTTCTCTGCAGAATCGCTGGTCGAGCATCGGAAGTGATTCGTGTCCACCTACGTGAGTCGACTTGAATACCGCGAAGAGATCTGTGAAGGGACGATCGCATTTGGACTGCAAAAGCCGGCCGGTTTTCGGTTTCGAGCCGGCCAATACGTCGAGATGGCCCTGATCAAGCCAGCAAAGCGGGACATCGGCGGCGACACCAGGACTTTTTCCATTGCCAGTGCGCCATTCGAAGGCGGGCTGCTGTTTGCAATGCGCCTGAGCAATACGGCATTTAAACGGGTACTAGAGGCTCTGCCGGTGGGGTCCGAGATTGAAATACGTGGTCCAGCAGGCACCTTCGCTCTGCATGAAGATCCCCGCCACCCTGCCGTCTTTCTGGCGGGCGGAATAGGACTCGCACCATTTCTGAGTATCTTGCGCCAGGCGTTTCACGACCGGATTGGACGGGACATCTACCTTTTCTACTCGAACCGTCGCCCCGAAGATACTGCTTATCTCGGAGAACTGCAGGAGTGGGAGAAAACAAATCACAGTTTTCGGTTTATTCCCACGATGACGCGCATGGCGGAATCACGGATCCGGTGGAATGGAGAGATCGGCCCTATCGACCCGAAGATGTTGAAGCGTTTGCTGCCCAATCTGATCGCCCCAAAATACTATGTCGCCGGCCCTTCGCGGTTTGTGACGGGCATGATTTCCGTACTTACGGTGCTCAACGTTGAAGAAGTAGACATTCGGACTGAGGACTTCGGTGAATATTGACGGCACGCCAGGAAGAGTCGGTCCTACGAAGGAAAACCGGGCTGAGCGTTTTGAGGCAGCAAATCTCTAGGCAGCGGCCTCAACACCATAGATGTCATACCAGGGGGTCGCTGCCCGGAGGCATTCGTTCACTCTGGATATATTCTTCACCCCCTCGTCCATGAGCCACTTTCGTAGTGCTTGTACTCCATTCTTCTCGTAGACGGCAATACCATCCTTCCAGGTCGCGCGACCACAGAGGACGCCATTAAACTTCACACCAGCTTCCGCGGCTAGTTCCAGCGACTCAGTGAATTCAGCATTGTTCACACCTGCAGAAAGGTATATGAAGGGCTTGGTGGCAGCCCCGGCTGCTTCGCAAAACAAGGCGATCGCTTCCCTTCTTTCGTATGCTTTTCGCCCTGAGAAAGCCCTTGTGCCTTCGACGAACCTTAGGTTGACAGGCACCTCGATCTTGAGCACGTCCACCAAATAGCGGCTCTTTGTAAACTCGGCGGTGCTGGCCTTCACGATCGCGGGCTTCCTTTGCGCATATTCGAATCCCCTTTCGTCTGTGCCTTCTTCATAGCCGACGAGTTCGAGAAAAAAGGGAATATCGTTCGCAGAACATTCGTCGCCAATGCGTTCAATCCAGGCGTGTTTCTTGTCGTTGATACTGTCAGGCTCGAAAGGGTCGTAGTAGAGCAGGGTTTTGATGCAATCGGCCCCAGCTTCTTTGAGTCGGCGCACTGACCAGTGGTCGAGCAGGTCGGGAAGACGACCCGGACCTGACTTGTCGTAGCCGGTCTTTTCATAGGCCAACAAGAGGCCGGTACCCGTTGCGCGGTGCTTCGCAGCAGAGAGTCCCCACTCCGGGTCGAGCAGAACGGCACTGGCATGAGGTGTCAGCGCTTCTGTGACAGCGATCTTGAATTCTTCCAGTTGTCGATCGCCGGCCGCGCCGCCGAGTGCTCTCTTCAACGAGCCCCGCTGGTCCATGGCTATCGCGGCAATGACACCCTCTGGATTGGAAACAGCTTTAAGGCCTCTGACCTTCCCGACTGTTGACTTCATAGCACGTCTCCCAAGTAATTACGCTCCAAGCACTCTGGTTTCGGACGAAGAGCAGACAGTGCGTGATCTGCTTCAGCCTTCGTTCTAATAGCCGTTATCGGTCTACAGCGACGGAAGGTCAATGATCCGTTTGTACCAGTGAATAGGAGCCATCGCTCGGGGTCGTTCCCAGAGGACTGGGGCAATTTATTGTCCCAGTTGCAGGTACAAATCATCCATTGCACCCATAGTGCAGGCGGCGAAACACTTAACCTGGACAGGATTGTGGCGGAAAATTGGCAGCCTGCGTAGCGGCGCTCGAATCGCCGGAATTCGGAAAGAAGGGGAGAGCGAGAGGTCGCGTTGGGGGCAGGAGCGATGAAAGGCGTCGACACAACCGAAAGTAGTGCAAGAGCGGCACCGTGACTTATGTCCTATCATATCGTGACACGATATACGATACTGAGAGCATGGCCAACCCGGAGCGATGACTGTGACCGGAACACCACCCATGACGCCCACTGAAGATCAGAGCCAAGTCGCAGCTTTTGACAGCCACGCACCGCTGAAAGAGGCTACTCTGCGGCGGCTGTACCATTACATGCTGAAATGCCGCACGTTGGAGGAGCGAATTCGCCTCCTGTTTCGGCAGGGCCGATTCTCAGGCAACTACTTCGCAGCCGTCGGCCAAGAAGCAACCGAGGTTGGCGCGACCATGGACCTTCTCCCGGAAGATACCATTGCGCCGTCTCACCGCAACTTCGTCACCCACATCATGAAGGGTACGCCCTTGAACTTGATGTTCGCTCACATCTTTCTGCGGAAAGACAGCCCTGACCAAGGGCGTTGTGCGCAGGCGCATTGTGGGTACGCTCCGCTCAACATCATTACGCCCGCATCGACCATCGCCGCGCAACTCGCGATCGGCACCGGGATTGCCCTTGCCAACAAGATGCAAAAGAAGACGAGTGTGGTAGTGGCCCTCTCAGGCGAAGGTGCCACCAGCCTGGGCCTCTGGCACGAATCCTTGAACTTCGCCGGTGTCCAACATCTCCCGATTGTTTACATACTGGAGAACAATCTGTGGGCAGAGTCGGTTCCGGCCCGGCTCCAAAGTGCGGTCGAGGATTTCAGCATTAAAGCGCAGGCTTATGGGATTCGCGGCATAACCGTGGACGGAAACGATGTGGTGGCGGTATACAAGGCCGCCCAGGAAGCCATACACAGGGCGCGCCAGGGAGATGGGCCGACGCTGATCGAGTGCAAGACCTACCGCTGGTATGGCCATTCGGAAATTGATCCTGCGAAATATCGCACTGTCGAGGAGCTGGAGTACTGGAAATCTCGCGATCCGATCCCCGCCATGGAGCGCTACCTGCAGGAGCGTGGGTTCTGGGCTGAGTCGTGGAAAGAAAAGTTGCTGGCAGAATTCAATAAGGAGCTCGACGAGGCCATCGAGTTTGCGGAAAAGTCACCTTACCCTGAACCTGAGGAAGCCCTCGACCACGTGTTCTCGTTCAGCATCCGTGAGCACGAGCTGAACCGCAAAGTTTGGGCCCCGCAGATTGCCGGTGCTGTGTAGACGAGCCCGAGGAAGAAGTTGCTATGCCTCTCATGACATATATCGACGCCATTACCAGCGCACTCCGTGAGGAGATGGCGCGCGATGAACACGTGTTCATCATCGGTGAGGATGTTGGGGCGATGGGTGGCGTATTCAAAGCTACCAAGGGCCTACAAGAAGAGTTCGGGAGAGAGCGCGTGATCGATTCCCCGCTTGCCGAGGGCATCCTCATCAGCTCTTCCATTGGTGCTGCCATGGCGGGTATGCGTCCGGTAGCAGAAATTCAGTTTGCGGATTTCATTGCTCCAGCGATGGATTCGATCACAGAACAAGCAGCAAAGCTGCGCTATCGCAGTGCAGGCACGCAGACTTGCCCCCTGACCATCCGGGTCTGTTACGGCGGCGGAGTGGGAGGCGGACTCTATCATTCGCAGACGAATGTGAGCTGGTTCATTCACACGCCTGGACTGATGGTGGTCGCGCCCTCGTCACCGTATGACGCGAAAGGACTCTTGAAGGCAGCAATCCGCAATGATGACCCGGTCCTCTTCTTCGAGCACAAGAAACTCTATCGCTCGATAAAGGAAGAGGTGCCGGCCGACGACTATACAGTCCCGCTCATGAAGGCCGCGATCAAGAGGAAGGGGCGCGATGTCACTGCCATTTCACACGGTTACACGCTGCAACTAACGCTGCAGGCGGCGGAGGAGATCCACAAGAAACTCGGTGCTGAAGTGGAAGTGATCGATCTCCGTACCCTTGCCCCTCTCGACAAGGATACGTTGCTCGAATCCGTGGCGAGGACGAGCCGGGTGGTGGTGGTGCATGAGGCCAATCGGACACTGGGTATCGGTGCAGAAGTCTCAGCGATCATTGCCGAGGAAGCGTTCGACTGTCTAGACGCTCCGATTGTCCGGGTCACGGCTCCCGACATCCCTGCGATTCCGGCGTCTCCTCCTCTGGAGAAATTCTACATGCCATCGGTGGAAAAGATCGTCACCGCCCTAGAACGGACATTGGAATATTGAAATTTGATCTGTGGTGCTGTTGGTTAGTCTGGATCGTCGACGGGCTCGACCGGCAAGCCGGCCCGTTGCCACGCCTTGAAGCCACCCCGTAACGGATAGACGTCACGAAAACCACGGTCCATCAGCTCACGCGCCACCCGGGCGCTGGTTTTCTCGCTACTTCAGGTGCAGTAGGTAACAAGCGTACGGTCGTGGGGCAACTGCTTCACGCGCTGATCCAACTCTTTGATCGGTATTTGAACGGCGCCCGGCACCTGGTATGGGTTCCTGTGCAACGCTGCAGCGCTTCTCGCGTCCACGAATACAAGGTCTCGCATTCGTTGTTTTGCTTCATCGAGGCTGATCCGGCGGATTGGTGCTTTGGCTTGAGTCGTCATGTTGTCCGAAACCTCCTTAGCAGCTTTTCCTTCGCGCCCAGCGTGATCTTGCCTCCGGCAACAGCCGCAGTTTCTTCCAGACGCTGCCATGTGGTCCGGAGGTTATCAAGTAGGTGGTTGTCAAAGAGCTGGGAATGGAATATCGGCACACAATCCTTTTGATGCGTAATAGGGCTTCCTTCATGCGCCAGAGCTTGGGTAATCCGTATTTGCTCGAGCGTCAACCGGTAGCGTGTGCCGCATTGAGAGCAAGGTAGTTCGACCGTAATTGCAGAAAGAACGTCCATATGAGCCTCCGATAGATCAGATCCAGAACCGCAATCTTACATACGCAAGCCGCAAGTCCAGGCTATATATTGTGAGACGAGATGGCTATGACAGAAGTCACATGCTTCACCTTGACCATGAATGCACACTTACGCCGCGGCTTGCTCCAGAGCGATGGCACGTGGAAAAAGGATATAGTCCTCCAGGTACACGTGTTGGTGCATGTCCTGTTCGAATTCCTTCAAGGCTTGAAACACCGCTTGGCAACTGGAATCCACATCCGCCGGAGCCTGATAGCCGCCACTGGCTTGGCGGATTCCTCGTAGAGGGAGCGCAGTCTCGTCATGCTCGTATCCCATCATGGTGATGGGATTTCGTATCGTTCCAAACGGCAGTCTTGGCAGTGACTGCTTGCGGTTTCGCGCCTCCTCCATGCTCGCGATCATGGGGAACAACGTTTGCTCTTCCTTGAGCAAATGCATAGTCATCGCCGAGCTCAGCCTGGAAAATAAGGATTGGATCTGCCGCAGTTCAGGGTGCTGCTCACCGTGCTTCCGCGCGAGTTCATTGAGCAGCGGTCCGAGGCGCGAAAATTCCTGTCGGCAATGCGTATGGTGTTTGTCCACGATATGCTTCATCAGATCGCCTAATGAAGCCTCCGCCCAGGTTGACGTTGGAGACTGAATTGCACGCTCCGCCTGCACGAGTGATTGCACGACCTCGGCAATGGATTGGCCGGCCGCTCGGCAGGCCGCAGCCAGGGACTGGTGACGATCGCAGCAGTAATCAATCCCGAACCGCTCAAAGACCGGAACGGATGCGGGTATCCCTGCCACAATAGCGTCCAGCGTGTGGTTCTCGTCGATGCGCATGTTCGTCTCCATAGAAAGTGTCAATGTAGCGGTTGTTGGTTGTTGTCGACGCTCTTCATTGGAAGAGCGGTCGGTTTAGGAGGCCGGCGATGGCGCGAGTCGAGAAACGCTAGAAGCGACGACAACTGCTCCTGAGTCAGGTTACCTGTGTAGGAGGGCATATTGGGTGCGCCGCTGAAAATGCGCGTTGTGATCTGGGCAGGCGTCAAACGATCGGCAGCATAGGTGAGATCAGGCCCGCGGATTCCTCCGTTTCCCGCGACGGTGTGGCAGAACTCACAGCCTTTTTCGTAAAACACTCTCGCGCCGTCGGCGACCGGGCCACTAGAGGCTCCTACGACTTCCACTGGCAGTGGCTGGGCTTCCAGTCGTGGGGACCAGGGTGCGATATGGCCAACATTTCCGTAGTAAGCGATGATCACCACAATCGCGATCACGATCACAATCGACCATGGCCGGCGCACCGGACTGCGCTCACCCCTGTCGGCCAGCAGAGGCAACAGAAACATCGCCAGACCAAACACGAGCGGCCCCAACAGAATCACCCAGTCTTCTGTCCACTTCGGAATCACCGAAAGCAACGCGTAGTACCACAGGAAATACCAGTCTGGCCGCGGCGAAGCCTGAATGATCGTGGGGTCAGGAGGCTTGCCCAATGCCGGAGGACCGATGAAGACTGCCAGAGACACGATTGTGGCCAGCATCAGAAACCCGAAAACTGCATCCCGCCAGGCGGCGTCCGGCCAGAAGGGACGTCCCTCGTGGGCGAGCATGTCGTGATACCAGCGACGGTATGTTCTAGGATCGACAGGCCTCCCCACCTTGGGAGGTTCGGAGATACCGTTATGAAGTACCAGATAGAGATGAAATCCCAGGAACAAGAAGATCAGAGCGGGAACAAAAAAAACGTGGGCCGCGAAAAATCGACTCAACGTGGCACCGCCGGCTGTATCACCGGCCAGAATGAAATGTCCGAGCCAATTCCCGATCAGTGGCGTTCGCCCAGCTTGCTCAGCAGCAATCACGGATGACCAGAAACCGGTCTGGTCCCAACGCAACAACTGGCCCGTGAAGACCATCAGCAGCGTGAACAGAAGAAGGCCGGCGCCGGTAAGCCAATTCATCTGCCGGGGATATTTGTATGCCCCCATCAGATACACGCGAATGGCATGGACTCCAATCAGGATCACCATGGCGGAGGCACCGTAGTAGTGGATGCCGCGCACGACACGCCCCAATGTGGTCCCATTGATGAACAGCAACGTGTCGTAAGCACGTGCGGACGAGGCAACGTAAGCGCTGGATAGGGCAATTCCTGTGACCACCTGGGAAATGAATACAAACAAAGTCGCGCTGCCGAGCACGTAGAACCATGCCGACTTTCGGGCTGGGGGAACGGGATGCCGAAGTATAGGAAGCAGCCAGTTTGAGACTCCCGTGATGTCGTCAAACCAACACCATAAACGATTCAGGAAGCGCACCGAATCTCCTAAACAGATTCCATCAGGTAATCGGAAGTGGGCTAGTGAGGATTTGCACTTGGCCGTCCTGCACGCGCACGGGATACTTCGTCAACGGCCTGGGAGGCGGCCCGGAAGCTACGCGCCCATCAGCGTAGAAAACGCCACCATGACAAGGACACATGAACAAATCGGCAGTGGGTAACCAGCGCACTGGACATCCCAGGTGAGTACAGTCGACGGCGAATACCATGAATTGTTGTTCATCGAGACGCCGCAGCCATGCTGCTGTCTCGGCTGTAACCCCTGCCCAGGGCAAAGGAGAAGGATCCAGGAATGACACCTCCACGGTTGAACCGATCTTGAAATCATCGATCTTTCCGACGCTTCGCCATATCTTCGTGGGTTTCCGCAAGCCGAGGAGAAACCCAATGCTGGGAAAGGCCACGATGGCGGCTGCCAGCGAACCCATGGCAATGCTCAGGCGTGTTAGAAAACGCCGTCTCCCTATTTCGGCTGGACTGGCTTCAACTAAGGTCTTTTCGGCCATGCTCTACGACTCCAGATAGCTCCTTTCGCCGCTTGGGCGCCGGTGCCAGATGACGACTTGATATGGACGCCACAAGTACCAGATTGGAAACATCACCAGGTGTACTAGCCGGGTGAAAGGAAACAGAAGAATGACGGCGAATCCAAGGACGAAGTGGAATTTCACAAAGGCAGGGAGAAACGCGACCGTGTTCATGTCGGGCCGCAGTTCAACCAGCGACCAAAACCAGGGTACGGCCGTCCGCAGGTACCAGAGGCTACCCCAGCGATCAAAAAGCGCGATACTCAGGCCAGTGGCCACCTGCAGCAGGAGGAAGATCAAAAGCACCCCATCCATGCGAGAGGTGACTGCCCGCGCCAGAGAGTTGCTGGGGAGGCGCCGGATAATCAGCACCACGAGACCAAAGAGCGCAAAAATTGCCAGCGACATCCCCGTGAACTCCAGCACCAGCAGCCGGATGGGGCCACCGAGGATGTAAGCAGCCGCACGCGGAAACAGTCCAGCGAACAAGTGAGCAAGCAGGATCAGGGTTATGCCGTAATGCCAGGGCACCGAGCCCCAGAACAAACGCCGGTGCTCGAGGAGCTGTGAGGAGAGGCTCGAATACGAATAACGCCCCTTGTGGAACCGGTAGATACCGCCTAGAACCGCCAGCACAATCGCCATATAGGGAAGAGCGACAAAAAGGAAGGCGTTCATGCCAATCGCTCCTCGACTGCAGCGATGGCAACACCATTGGCCGGGTCCTGATCACCGCTTTCGCAACCTGGTCCTCGCACTTCTCTCTTCTTCTGCAGCCATAACAGCAGCGCCTTGAGAACCCAGCGGTATGAGCTCTCGGCGAGTTGAACACTGCCAGCCATCCGAGACAGAGTCGGGATCAGACAGTCATCAACTAGTTCTGAGGCTTCGTTGGTACCGTCCCGAGCTGCCAAAAAACGAAGGAGAATACAGAGGTGATCGGGCAGCTCACAACCGGTATCGAAGGCATTGGCTTGATAGATTTCCTTCAACTTGAACAGGAAGATGCTGCGGCGCCAGTCATCGCCGAACAGTTGGTATCCTAGATTTAGGGTGCACTCCGGCTGCATATCAAAAATACTGGTGTAGGCTTCCTGCAGTCGACCCAGACGGACACTCTCCTTGCTTGCTTGGAACCTTTGCAGGAGCTCGGCGGATTCGGGCGATTCCCGCGTGAGCCGCGCGTCACAGTCCTGGATGCAGACGGCCTGCTGCGCATTGGGGTAATCCAAGATTTCCGCAAACACTTCATAGAGGTTCATTGCTTACCAGCCTCGCGTCGGCAGTTGTACGAACCCAGATCCTCGCTCTTCCTGAAATGCATGAGTGTCCCCGGTCATCTCGATTGCCACTTCCCGCAACATGGGAGGAATCACATATCGTTCCTCCACCGGTGCTATGGCCGAGAGGTAGTAAATATCCTCCAACTCTCGAGGAGTGGTCTGCGCCTCCTCGATCACCTGGTCGACCTTCTCCTGTCCGATGTCACCCACCGTCTCTGCGCGCTTGTAGATGCGCAGAGCCATCAGCTTTCTATACACGGCAATAACCTTTTCTTCGTCCCCGGCGGTGAAAAGATGCGCCATGTAGCGAATCGGTAAGCGAGCACTTTCGAGGGAGCTGAAGAAATCTGTGGCCAGCTCATAGTTGCCCTCGTTCAGAGAAGCTGTTACCGGCAACAACGGGGGAACGTAAAAGAGCATTGGAAGGGTTCGCCACTCAGGGTGATACGGCAGCCCGAGTCTCCATGTCTTGACGTATTTATAAACTGGAGACCTCTGTGCTGATTCGATGACCTTATCGTCGACACCGTTGGCTTTTGCTCGGCGGATCACTTCGGCGTCTAACGGGTCGAGGATGATCTCCCGTTGCGCTTCCACCAGTTCGTTGTCCGGTCGCGACGCAGCTTCTTCGATCCGGTCTGCGTCATACAGCACGACACCCAGATAGCGAATTCGACCGGGACAAGAATGGAAACATGCTGGGGCCTGTCCTGTTTCCAAGCGGGGATAACACAATATGCACTTCTCGGCTTTGCCGGTTGACCAATTGAAATAGACCTTTTTATAGGGGCAGCCGGATACACACATTCGCCACCCCTGGCATTTTTCCTGGCTGACCAACACAATACCGTCTTCTCCGCGTTTATAGATCGCTCCACTCGGACAGGCAGCGACACAACTCGGATTGAGACAGTGATTGCAGATACGCGGCAGGTAGAAGTAGACCAACTGTTGCAGCGCGAAGAACTGTTGCCGCTGTTCCTCGCTAAGAGCTTTCAGGTTAGGATCGTTCGCGGCGTAGATCGACGAACCGCCTAGGTCGTCATCCCAGTTTGGTCCGGCTTCGATGTCCATTTCCTTACCGGTGATCATCGAGATCGGACGAGCGACCGGTTGGTCATCTCCTAACGGGGCGTTGATCAGATCGCCGTAGCGATAGGTCCAGGGCTCGTAATAGTCATCCAGGCTGGGAAGACGGGGATTGAAACTGATGTTGACCAGTTCCGTCGGGCGGCTACCCAATTTGAGACTGAGCTTCCCGTTCTTGAGCTCCCATCCGCCGCAGTATTCCTCCTGGTCTTCATAGAGTGTCGGATAACCTGTGCCGGGCTTGGTCTCCACATTGTTCCACCACATATATTCGGTACCGGGCCGATCAGTCCAGAGATTCTTGCAGGCCAGACTACAGGTATGACATCCAATGCACTTGTCCAAGTGAAACACCATGGAAACCTGGGAGCGCACATTCATGATTCCTCCTGTGTCAATCCCACCGCGGCTTGCCTTCGAGCTTGTGGACGATCACATAGGTGTCGCGGTCAGAAGCCGCCGGGCCATAATCATTAAAGCGATAAGAATGCTGGGCATAGGCGCCCGCCATTAAGACCGGCTTCAACCGCATCCGGGTGATGCTGTTAGTGCCGCCGCCGCGCTTGTTGCCGCGTACGGGAGATTTGGGGAAATCGATGGTGCGCTCGGGAGCGTGGTAAAAGATGCAGAGTCCGTGTGGAATACGAGCACTGACTACCGCACGGGTCACGACAACTCCGTTGTCGTTGTATGCTTCGATCCAGTCATTATCGAAAATGCCCATCTCGGCCGCGTCGTGGTCGTTTAGCCAGAAAGGCTCAACTCCCCGAGAAAGCGTGAGCATGCGGAGATCGTCATAATACGTGGTGTGGATATGCCATTTCCCGTGCGGAGTGATGCAAGCGAGGGTCAATGATTTGTTCGCAGCGGAGCTTCGCAGCAGGTTGCCGCTTGCCTCTAAGCTGATGCGCGGTTTGAAGGTAGGCAGCGCCTCGCCGAACGCGCGATAAGCCTCGTGATCCAGATAGAAATGCTGGCGTCCAGTCAGAGTCCGCCAGGGAATCAGCCGCTCGACATTCTGCACGTAAGCTGAATACGCTCTGCCCTTGTTCGTGATTCCCGACCAGCAAGGACTGGTCAGAATTCGACGTGGCTGCTGCACCAGGGCCAGGAAGTCGTATCGAACGTCGCGAGAACCCTCTGCCAGGTCTGCCAGCGGAAGTCCGACATCGAGCTCTCTTGCTTTGAACCCTCGGTACGCTACTTCGCCATTGGTTTCGGGTGCAAAGTAAAGCACGGCGTTAGCGGCTTCGACCGGATCGACCAAGGAAGGATATTTCTTGCCATCCCATTCGTAGGAAGGAACGTCCTTGGCGAACTGATCGTAGAGATCTCCCACCTCAATGTGAATGCCGCGGTCCTCCACTCCCTCTTCTTTCAATTTTGGACCGAGTGAATTAAAGCGGTGAAACAGATTCACATAGTCTCTTTCAGCTACCCACAAGTGGGGCATCGTGGCTCCAGGCACAGGCTCGCATTCACCTTTGCTCCAGTCTTTGACTTCGGGTTGCGTAATTTCGTCTGGAGTGTCGTGTAGCAGAGGAGTGGCCACAAGCTCGCGAAATGGGCGGGGAAAATGGACCTTCGCCAGTTCGCTGACCTTTTCCGCAAGCGTACGAAAGATCTCCCAGTCGGTTTTGGACTCCCAGCAGGGCGGAACGGCCTCTCCCAGTGGATGGATGTAAGAGTGCAGATCAGTGGTATTCAAGTCGTTTTTTTCGTACCAACTAGCCGCGGGGAGAACGATGTCCGAATAGAGCGCTGAGGTGTCCATGCGGAAGTTAAGATCCAGAACCAGGTCCATCTTGCCCCGCGGCGCGACATCTCGCCAGACCACGTCTTGCAGGCTTCCGTTTGCCACCTCATCGGCAATCGCGTTGCTGTGCGTTCCGAGATAATGTCGCAGGAAGTACTCGTGGCCTTTCGCACTGGCGTGCAGGGCATTTCCGCGCCAGATGATCCACACCCTGGGCCAGTTCTCTGGCGAGTCGGCATCCTCGACGGCAAACCGCACGCGGCCAGTGCGTAACTGGTCCACTACCCAACGGGTAATTTCCTCGTCAGTTTTGGCGCCGGCCTGCTCCGCCTCGCTGACCAGATTGATCGGATTGCGATTGAATTGCGGATAAAACGGAAGCCAACCCATTCGCACGGCGGCTGCCTGCAGTTCCATCACGTGATCCTTGGCGAATGGTCCGTCCGGCGGGTGATAATCAGGGAATCCTTTTTCGTAACGCCATTGATCACTGTGCACGTAGTGGAACGAAGGCCCATTCATGAGTCGGGGTGGTGCAGTCCAATCGAGCGCCATCGCCAGCGTCGTCCAGGAGGCGGTAGGGGCCAGCTTCTCCTGACCTGTGTAGTGATTGAGTCCGCCACCGTTGACGCCGACGCACCCGCATAGGATCAGCGTCGTAATCCCTGTTCGATAGTTGAGATTGCTGTGGTACCAGTGATTAATTCCCGAGCCGACGATGATGGTGCATTTGCCGTTGGTCTTCTCGGCGGTAGTAGCGAATTCTCGTGCCAACTGCACGACAGTGTTGCGGCCAACTCCGGTGAACTTTTCCTGCCACGCTGGTGTATAAGGACCGTCCTCATCGTCGTAGCCCTTGGGGTATTCGCCGGGCAAGCCCCGGGGCACGCCGAACTGGGCCATCAGCAGATCGAGAACAGTCGTGACTGGAACGCGGCCGTCAATTGTGTCCACATAACGAATAGGAACGTCACGTTGAAGCTCGCGGTCCGTGCCAAAATCTGTGAAGGCAATGGGCAGCGTCTGATCGTGGCTTCCCAGAAAGCTGAGCTGCGGATCGATCTCCGAGCCGTCCAGACCGTCTTTCAACTGCAGGTTCCATTGTCCCTTTGTGTGCTGCCAACGAAAGCCGACTGTCCCTCGTGGCATTCGTGGCTCCTTTTTTGACTGGTCGAAAACCATGACTTTCCATTCACCGTTCTCGACACTCCGATATCGCTGCAATCGATTAGCGCGCAGGAACCGGCCTGGGCGATAGCCATCCTTTGTCTTCTCGAGTTCGACCAGGAAGGGAGCATCCGAATAACGCTTCAGATAATCCGTGAAGTACGGAACCGACCGGTCAACGTGAAACTCTTTCAAGACCACGTGATTTACGGCCATCCAGAGTGCGGCGTCCATGCCGGCGTTGACGGGAATCCACCAGTCGGCAAACTTCGACACTTGGCTGAAGTCAGGGGACAAGACGACCAGCTTGGCTCCGTGACAGCGCGCTTCGGCGACGAAATGGACGTCGGGTGTGCGAGTCATGCTGAGGTTGCTTCCCTCAGTTACGATGTACTTGCTGTTGAACCAGTCGGCGCTTTCCGCAACGTCGGTCTTTTCGCCCCAGGTCTCCGGAGAAGCAGGCGGAAAGTCAGCATAGAGGTCGTAGAAACTGAGCATCACTCCGCCCAGCAGCTGCAGGAAACGTGAACCGGCGGCATAGCTCAACATCGACATTGCTGGGATGGGAGAAAATCCAATGATGCGGTCGGGTCCATATTTCTTGGCTGTGTACAGCAGTGAAGCGGCAACGATCTCGGTGCATTCCTCCCAGCGAGCGCGCCGGAACCCTCCTTTGCCACGGGCCGTTTGATAACTCTGCCGCCGCTCCTCGTTTTCCACAATGGACGCCCAGGCCGCGACCGGATCTTGGTACCTGGCGCGTGCTTCCTGCCAGAGATCGATGAGCACTCCTCTTACGTATGGGTACTTAATTCGGATCGGACTGTAGATGTACCAGGAGTACACGATTCCGCGCTGGCATCCCCGTGGCTCGTAGAGCGGCAGACTCGATTCAAGCTTGGGATAATCAAGGGCCTGCATCTCCCAGGTGACGATCCCATTCTTTACATAGATCATCCAGGAGCAGCCACCCGTGCAGTTCACTCCGTGCGTACTGCGGACGACTCGGTCATGCTGCCAGCGATTGCGATAGAACTCCTCCCACTGCCGCATCTGCGGGCTGACGATATCTTTGATCCAGCTCAAAAATGCGCTCCTTCTCTCACGGCGGCTGACTCGATCAGCTTCCTTCGTACGCCTTGTAGCCGGTTGCGCCAGATGGCCGACGTCAATCCCAGAAGAATGACGCAACCACCAATCGGGATCAGGACAATGATGGGGGTGATCCCTCGAGGAGGTGGCTTCGTGCCTGCTTGCTCTAGGAAGGCGCCCAGGTCGGATCGTTCCGCTCCCGTCAGGGCATGAGTGTCGTAGATTGGGGTCATTGCTGGAAAAAACAGAGTTTGGAGTGCAGTATCAATTCCCTCGGGACCAAGCTTGGCATACTCCCGGGTCAAATCCGGGGCGAGGGTGCCGCCGTTTGGAAATGGCAGGCCCGCAACACTGTGGCAGGTTGCGCAGGGCGGGCCACCGTTGCGAAGAGGAACTCTCCCCGCAAACAACTCCTTACCTTTCTGGATACTCTGAGTTTTTAGTTGTGACTCACGGAGTTGCGCAGAAGACGACTGCCCCGGGGTGTTCCCCGCCAGCACAAGAAAAAGAAGCGGCAGAGCCAAGAATCTGAGAAAAGAGTTCACTTGCGATAACCGTTGAGGAGTACCGGGCGCCGACTGCGCTCATTCGAGGATAGGGTGGATCGGAGAGGCCAAACAACCGTACGTTTATCCCAATGAGCGTGACGTTTGTCATGGGAGAAGGACAAATGTCTCCCGAGCGATGACCTCGTCGAAGCCGTCTTGATCAGGTGAGGAGAGGTGCTGAATAAACACCAAACCGAACCAGCAGGACGGCAGCACCCGTCCCGTGGGGCGTTGTGGACTCCAGGTCCAACCGGTCGCGATCTTTCACACATGCCCTTGGTGATAGCGCACGCAAACTCTCGCTCGATCAGGTGGGCCGCCCGCGGGCAGGTCTACAGCGGGCTTTAAGCCCTTCGCCCTGCATCCGGTCTCAGCCGGAAGTGTCATGGGATGTCTCGCTGGATTCGGGAGGATTTTAACTAGAAAAAAGGAAACCTGGTCCGTCAACCTTCAATCGTTGCTTAGGGGATGAGATTTCGATAAGATCCATTATATCGTCACACGATATAGTGTCCGCCATACGTCGGGGCTGGACAACGTCAGGCACACATTCGGGCATCAGTATCCATAGCGGTGCAGACAACGTATAGAATGTCTGGCCACGAGAGCCTCTAACAGAACGGAGGAGAAAGCGTGTCAGTTGAGGCCACAACCTATCCGGACATCCTGACGGGAACTCGAGACGCCTTATGGGACTGACCACAAGTTCGGTATTTGGGCTGCCCGCCGCTCAACCCAGCATTGAGTTCCTCGCCAATCTGCTGACCGGGTACCCCAGACGGGACTTTCAAGTTCGGCTGTGGGATGGAAGGACTTGGGGTTCAAGCCGGCAACCTCGTTTTACCCTGGTCCTGAAGCATCCCGGCGCCCTGCGCCAAATGTTCCGCTCACCCAGTGAATTGAACCTGGGAGAGTCCTACATTTGCGACGACTTCGATATCGAGGGCGACATCGAAGCTATTTTTGACCTGGGCGACTACCTGCTTGCGCAAGGCGGCTATGGTTCAACGCGGGCGGTGCATCTTGCCGGCATGCTGCGAAGGTTATCCGCTGAGCGACAGACGCGAACAGGCCGTCAGCCCGCCGCCTTGCGCGGAACGCTTCATTCGAGCGATCGGGATCGGCAGGCCATCAGCTATCATTACGACCTCCCGGCGGAGTTTTTCGCGCTATGGCTGGACCCGCAAATGTTGTATTCCTGCGCCTATTTCGCGGATGGAAAAGATACCGACCTTGACACAGCACAGCGCTACAAGCTGGATTACATCTGCAGGAAACTACGGCTCCGTCGCGGCGACCGCCTGCTGGATATTGGCTGCGGGTGGGGAGGACTGGCGGTTCATGCCGCCACTCACTATGGCGCGCAAGTTCTGGGAATCACCCTGAGCGTACGACAGGCGGAGGTCGCGCGATGGCGGATTCGCAACTCAGGTGTCAACAGCGGATGCCGCATCGAAGTCTGTGACTACCGCGATCTCGAACTCGACCAGCACTTCGACAAGATCGTCAGCGTTGGAATGTTTGAACACGTCGGGAAGGAACTTCTGCCCGAGTACTTCTCGCGGACCTGGGGGTTGCTGCGCCCGGGCGGCGCGTTCGTGAACGCCGGGATTGCTGCGGCTGCTACCTACCACCGACAGGGACCATCCTTCATCGACCGCTACGTGTTCCCGGATGGTGAATTGGTCCCGCTCAACACCAGCCTCGGCACGGCAGAAAGAAGCGGTTTCGAAGTAAGGGATGTCGAGAGCTTGCGCGAGCACTATGCTTTGACCCTTCATCACTGGGTACGTCGGCTGGAAGCGCACGCGGAGGAAGCACGCCGTATCACCGACGACACTACGTTTCGTATCTGGCGCCTTTATATGGCTGCCTCAGGACATGCATTTCGGTCGAACCGGCTGAACCTATATCAGATTCTTCTGGCCAAACCCCTGCACGGAGAGAGCGATATGCCTCTAACCCGAGCGGACTGGTACCGCGACTAAGAGTCCTCGCTAAACACCGCGGCCCGCACAGCCTAGCTCTTTCTGGAACTGTGATCTCGAAGTGCGCCAATCCGGAGTGCTCTGCGGTTTTCCGATATTTGCATGAAGGAAAGCTTTTCGAATTTGAAGTCAGAGCGCTCGGCAACCTTTCCGAAGCGTCCTGTGCGGATTTTAACGGCAAACCCCCGCGAGAATTCGAGTGTTTCTGGCTATGCGACTCATGTGCTTCGACGATGACTCTCGTTCGTGAACCAAACACCCACAGAGTCGTCATTATGCCTTTTCGCCAACGGTCCTCGGGATCGAAGCGCCAAGCGTAGCCTGACCGACCAACAATCCCATCAACGCTGACTCTTTCGAAGAGCTAGCGGATCAAGGGCCTTGCAGTTCGGCGTGAGTCTGCAGGGAGCGGAGGGCATGACTGGGGGAGAAGACTCCCTCAAGCCGCCCATTGGAGACAACCGGCACCTGGTTAATGTCTTCACGGCCCATCATCGCAAACGTTTGTCATAGGAGAGGCACAGGTGTATCCCGCGGCAATCACATCCTCGATGTGACCTTGATTACATTGAGGAGAGGTCCGGGGTTGACACCCAACCACACCAACAGAACCGTAAGGGCGATCAAGACGTAGCTGCCTGGATGGAAAGAAGTGGGTACCGGGACCTCTTCCGGCACACGCGCATACATGGTGACTAAAACGCGCAAGTAATAGAACAGGCCAATCACGCTGCTGATGACCAGAATAAGGATCAACGCCCAGATGGCCGCCGAGACACCAGCGGCCACGACGTAGAATTTAGCTAAGAATCCTGCGGTCAGGGGAATTCCGGCAAGAGACAGCAACATGACCGTGAAAATGCTTGCCAGCACTGGTCTCCGCCAGAACAAGCCACGGTAGTCCGCCAACGTGTCAGCGTCTCGTTCCTCATCGGAAAGAACTGTGACCACTCCGAACGCACCCACTGTAGTTATGAAGTATGCCACCAAATAGAAGGCGATCGCTTCAGAAGCCATGGTCCCGCCCGCTTCAAAGGCGACCAGCAGGTAGCCCATGTGGGCAATGGAGGAGTAGGCCAGAATCCGCTTGACGTTGTTCTGCAGGAGCGCCAGCAGGTTGCCGACGAACATGGAAGCAACGGCAATGATGGCGAATACCACAAACACCGAGTGGACGTGTTGCGCACCGGAAACATAGAAGTAGCGCAGCAGAATGGCAAAAATCGCCCCCTTGGACACCGTAGCAATGAAGGCGGTAACGGGTGCGGGTGCACCCTCGTAAACATCCGGGATCCAAAGATGGAACGGCACAACCCCGAGTTTGAAGCCGATGCCGGTAATGATGAGCATCAGGCCAACGAGTATTAGTGGGCTGCTCGGCGGGCCGGCTAGAAAAGCAGCCATCCGGGAAAGATCCATCGTGCCCGCCTGCGCATAGATGAGCGCCATTCCAAACAGCAGGAAAGCTGAGGAAGACCCAGCCAGAACCAGGTATTTGATTCCGGCTTCCAAGGGTCGACTGCGGGTATGCAGATAGGCGGACAGCGCGTATAGCGCCACGCTCAATATTTCCAGCCCCAGGAAGAAAGAAACGAAGTGCGTGCTCGCCACCAAAACCATCGAGCCGAGCGTTGCCACCAGAAGCAGAACGTAGAGTTCTTCGCGAGTCTCCGAGTGATGTTGAAGATACTCATAGCAGAGAATTGCGATGGCAAACGTGACCGCAATGATCAGGCCGATATAGAACAGTGCGTACTGGTCCAGAACGAGGAGCGGCGTCACCTTGCGAGGCACGAGCGGCGCCACAAGCCACAAAGATGCGAACGCTGCCGCCAATCCAACGAGCGTAATGCACAGGGTTAACCAGTGCCTGCGCCATGCTGCGATCGCGAGCATGACCAAGACAGCGGTTCCCGCAATCAGCAGAAACGGTAAAAGAGCGAGCACGTCAGCAAGGTTCATCCCTATCTCCGCAGTGCGTGCATGGTCTGTCCTGCATGTTGTTGCAGCGTTTCCATTGCCGGATTGAAGGTATTGAACACAGGCTGCGGATAAAGCCCCAACCAAAGGAGAACAAGGATCATGGGAGTGAAGATGATGGCTTCACGCACTCCAAGATCAGGCAGCGCCCAGTGGTGGTTGTTGGGCCCATGGAAGGCGTACTGGACAAACTTCAGGGCGTAGAAGGTGGACGCTAAGATGCCGACCGCAGCCACCGCCGTCAAAATCCTGCTCTTTTGATAAACTCCGAGCAGGATCATGAACTCACCGACAAAGTCGCCCAAACCCGGCAGTCCCATCGACGCCAGAGCGAAAAATAATCCGGTTGCGCCCAATCTCGGGACCGTTTCCCACAAGCCGCTCATTTGAGCGAGGTCCCGGGTATGGAGCCGCTCCTGCAACGCTCCGACCAGGATGAACAATGCTCCTGTGCTGACTCCGTGGCAAATGATCGTGATCACAGCACCTTGGAGCGCGAGCTTGTTCCAGGCAAAGATCCCCAGCAGGACAAACCCAAGGTGGCTCACGCTGGTGTACGCGACCAACCGTTTCAGATCGGTCTGAGCAAATGCCAGGATTGCGCCATACAGAATGCCGATCACTGCCAGCACCATGGCGACAGGCGCGAAGGAGCGCGCTGCCGCCGGAAAGAGCGGGATTACAAAACGAAGCAGGCCATAAGCGCCGGTCTTCAATAAGATTCCGGCCAGCACCACGCTGCCAGCGGTGGGCGCTTCCGTGTGAGCGTCAGGAAGCCAGGTATGAAGAGGAAACATCGGCAGCTTCACGGCGAACGCGACGAAGAAACCCAGCATGATCCACAACGCTGCGTGGGATGACAGAGGAGTGTTCAACAAATCCGCATATTCAAACGTGAAAACACCAGTCGCGGTATGATGTGCGAAATAGAGAGCCAGGATTGCAATCAGCATCAGCAGCCCGCTCAGCTGTGTGAAGAGGAAGAACTTCGCCGCCGCGTACACCCGCCGTTCGTGACCCCAGATCGCGATCAGGAAATACATGGGAACCAGCATCAGTTCCCATGCGAAGTAAAACAAGAACAAGTCCATCGCGAGGAACACGCCTGCGATTCCAGCCAGGACCCAGAGGAGGTGGAGGTGGAAGAACCCCACTGCTGCCTGGATCTCGGTCCAGGATGCCAGCACCGACGTTACACCGAGGAGGAACGTGAGCATGAGCAGCAGCAGGCTCAGTCCGTCCAAGGCGAGGTGGAAATGGACACCGAACTGAGGAATCCAGATCCAGTCCAATTCCCGCAGCCAGGCTTGCTGCTGAAGAACATCGACGTGACCTGCGGAACGGATCCAGACAATAACGCCGATGACAAAGTCCGCGCTCACGGCGATCAACGAAATCCAGCGGGAAGCCAATGCGCTCCAGCGCCCGGCTCCCCATGCCAGCAGTCCGCCAACCAACAGAATGACGATCATCGAAAGCAGGATCATAGGAATAACGCAATCGCGACAAATACGACTGTTCCAGCTGCAATCCCCGCGGCGTACCAGCGTACCCGGCCGTTCTCCGTACGACTAAGACCGCGGTACATGAGTTCATTCAGATCTGCGACCCCGTTATAGAAAGCGTCTACCACATCGCTCCTATCGACGCGCGCAAACCACAGGACCGGCTGCACGAACAGTTTGTCGTAGCACCAGTCGAATCCCCAATCGGCAAACCAGAACTCGTGCACCGCCTTCCCAACGCGAGTTGAGGTCAAAGCGTCCGCCCACTGGCGGGTGCGAAGGTATAACAGATATGCGAGACCCAGCCCGATGAGGAACGCCAACGTCACAACCCCTTCGGAACGTATTTCCGTGAGCGGACCGAGGCGACGTTGCTCAACAGACGGCAAGGCCGTTTGCAACAGGCGCGTGAACAATGGCACATTGCCGAGTTGAGGAGGGAGATTAACAAATCCGCCCACGAGCGACAGGACGGTTAGAACCACGAGCGGAATCTGTATCTTGTACCCGGGACGTTTAGCCACGTGCGACTTTGCTTCACCAAAGAAGACCAGAAAAATAACCCTGAAAATATAAAGCGCGGTCAGCAGTACTCCTAGCACGCTCGCAACCCACAGCGCAGTGCCGCCCTGTGGGGATGACCACGTCTCCCACACGATCAAACCTTTGCTGTAAAAGCCCGCAGTGATCAGCGGCAGTCCGGCGAGAGAACAACCCGCGATCAGGAAAGCACCAAACGCCAGCGGCAGTTCTTTGCGCAAACCGCCCATCTTGAAGATGCTGTGTTCTTCGTGCAGGGCTTGAATCACGACGCCCGCAGCCAGAAAAAGCAAAGATTTAAAGAACGCGTGCGTCATGAAGTGGAAAATACCCGCCGCCCAGGCACCCACGCCCATGGCGAGGAACATGTATCCGATCTGGCTGATCGTGGAGTAGGCCAGTACCCGCTTGATATCCCACTGCGTAAGCGCGCTGAATCCCCCAAGCAACAATGTGGCTGCGCCGATCACTGCCACGGCAAACTGCACCGGAGGAGCCAATGTAAACAGCACGTGAGTACGCGCGATGAGATAAACGCCGGCAGTCACCATGGTCGCTGCGTGGATCAGAGCGCTGGTCGGCGTGGGGCCGGCCATGGCATCAGGAAGCCAGGTCTGCAACGGAAGTTGTGCGGATTTACCGACTGCGCCTCCCAGCAACAAAGCCGCAGCCGCGATCGGAAGCGCCGAGCCCGCGGGCCACTGCTCGGCCGCGCGGCGCATCAGTTCCTGGATGTGCAGCGTGCCCAGGTGCTGGAAGAGCAGAAACAGGCCGATGATCATCGCGGTGTCGCCAACGCGGGTCACGATGAATGCTTTGCGCGCCGCGAGTCCGTTTGCCGGGTCCGTGTACCAGAAGCCGATCAACAGGTAGCTGCACAGCCCGACGCCCTCCCACCCGAGGTAGAGCAGCAGCAGGTTGTCGGCCAACAACAACGTCACCATGGAAGCGACGAACAGGTTCATATACGCGAAGAAACGGGAGTAGCCTTCGCTCTCAATCATGGATTCGGCGGAGTAGAGGTGAATGAGGAAGCTGACAAAAGTGACCACCAGCATCATGATCAGCGAGAGCGCATCGAGGTAGAACGCAATCTGCGGGTGAAAGCCTGCAACATCGATCCACGTCCACAGCACTTGAGTGTAAGAGTCTCCTGGTGGCGAAGAGATCAGGAAGCACCAGGTGATCAAGATGGAAATCACCGTGGAGGCGGCGATCGCGGCAACACCGATCGCCGCTGCCAGCTTTTTGGAAATCCGCGAGCCAACCAGGGCCAGCACAATGAAGCTGGCAAATGGGATCACCGGGATCAGCCACAACAGTCTAAGCACGTTACCCTCTCATTTGGCTGGCTGCGTCAGCATCCAGGGACTTGTACTGGTGATACAACTGCAGCAGTAACGCCAAACCTACCGAGACCTCGGCCGCCGCGGTGGCCAGAATGAAAATGAACATCACCTGGCCGTCCGGTTGCGCCCAGCGCGAGCCGGCTACGACAAAGGCCAGGCCCGCGGCATTGAGCATCACCTCAATCGACATGAGGGTGAAAATCAAATTACGCCGCACGAGAAGGCCCACCAGCCCCAGTGCGAACAGGATTCCCGCCAAAAGCAGTCCGTGTTGCATCGGAATCGATGACATCTTGAGTCTCCAGTCGTTCTCGCTTGCCCACGCCCAGGTGGTAGGCCCCGACGAGAGCGCCTAGCAAGAGCATGGAAGCGAGTTCCACACCAATCACATAAGGTCCGAACAACGCGATGCCTACCTGTTTGGGTACAAACGCCGCCGCACCCTGAGTGGCAGCACCCGACCGGAACAGCAGGTACGCGACTTCGGCGATCAAGATGGCGGTCAGTATGCATGGCCCCATCCACATCCCGGGTCTCAGCCAAGTTCGTTCCGTGTCCATCGTCTTGGTGCCCAGATTGAGCATCATGACCACAAAAACGAAGAGGACCATGATGGCCCCGGCATAGATAATCACTTCCAGGGCTGCGATGAAGGGCGCACCGAGCGTATAGAAGACCACCGCTACCGAGAGTAACGATACGATGAGGTAAAGCAGTGCGTGCACGGCGTTCAACCGCGTAATGACCATGATCGTGGCCAGAATCGCCACCGCCGCCGCGATATAGAACACTGCATCCATAAACGCTCTTAGGGCATTAACGTGTGGAGGTCCGTAACCGGCGCCTCGTGCTCTGCCTCACCTTTGTCGTTCCCGCGGATCGCGACACCGCACACACGCCAATAGTTGTAACCGGGGTATTTGCCGGGACCATCGATCAATAGATGTTCCTTCTCGTAGACCATGTTCTGCCGGTGGTACTCGCTCATTTCCACATCTGGAGTCAGTTGTATGGCATAGGTAGGGCAAGCATCTTCGCAGAACCCACAGAAAATACAGCGCGAGAAATTAATGCGGAACCATTCCGGGAAACGCCGGCCGTTTTCGTCCTCCGTGGCTTGCAGAGCGATACAGTCCACTGGACATACGGCAGCACAAAGGTAGCAGCCCACGCAGCGTTCCCCGCCGTCCGGATCACGAGAGAGAATGATGCGACCGCGATAACGCGGAGCCAGGTAGGCTTTCTGTTCGGGATACTGCACCGTCACTCTGTGATGAAACATATGCAGGAGCACATCCCAGATGGTTCTCAGCAGACTCAGCATGGCAGCCTTCCTTCCTGATCAATCTCCCTCGGGCAAGGGCTTCTAGCGATGCGCAAGAACGACCGCACCGGTCACCAATATGTTGGTCAGCGCCAAGGGCAGCATCAGCTTCCATCCCCAGGACATCAGCTGATCAAATCGGGGCCGGGGCAACGACGCACGCAGCAGAATAAAAAAGCAAATGAACAGAAACATCTTGATGAAAAACCAAACGATTGGCGGCAACCATGGACCCAGCCATCCGCCAAAAAACAATACTGCGATCAGGGCTGAGATCAGCGTGACGCCCAGATACTCGCCTACGAAGAACATTCCAAACTTCATTCCAGAATATTCCGAATGGTAGCCGGCAACGAGCTCGCTCTCGGCTTCGGGCAGATCAAAAGGCAACCGCCGGGTCTCCGCAAGACCGGCGATGAGGAACAGTAAAAAACCCAGGAATTGGGGAATGACAAACCACATCTTCCGCTGCGCTTCGACGATGTTGGCCAGATCGAAAGAACCAGCCAGCACTACGACTCCCATGAGCGAGAGGCCCATGAAGACCTCGTAGCTCAGCATCTGAGCTGCGGCGCGCATCCCGCCCAGCAAGGAGTACTTGTTATTCGAAGACCAGCCCGCGAGCACTACGCTGTAGACGCCGAGCGAAGACATGGCCAAGAAAAAGAGCAGGCCGATGTTCAAGTCGGTCACAATGATCCTGGGAGCAATGGGCAGCACCGCGAAAGTCATCAGCACGGTCACTACAATGATCGCGGGGGCGAGCACAAAAACCGGCTTGTCGGCAAAAGGAGGAATCCAGTCCTCCTTGGTGAAGATCTTGATCATGTCCGCCACAACCTGGAGGAGGCCAAAAGGTCCGACGCGGTTAGGCCCGTAGCGATCCTGCCACAAGGCGAGTAGCCGGCGTTCCAGCCAAATCAGCCCTGAGGCAATGCTCAACGCGACTATGAGCACGCCGATGATGGTCGCGATGGGATAAGAACTCGTCATGATGTGTGTGACGGCTTATTTTCCCGTTCCAAAACACTTCGGACTGGGAGGTTGATTTTTGCTAAGCCCGGCAGGCCGACCGGCAGGCCAGCAATACCCAGAGGCAACTCAGCCTTGATCTTGACAGGAAGCCTGTAGGCCGCGCCCTCAAGCTCTATCTTGATTTGGTCACCCGCTTCGACTCGAAAACGTTTCGCGTCTTCAGCATTGAGGGCCACGTAAGGCTTGGGAGCAAGCTCAGCGATTCCCGGCGAGGAGAGACTCAACTCTTCCGAGCCAAAGACGTGATAAAGAGGCACCAGAAGCCAGTCGTCACGACTGGGCGCGAACGCCTTCGGGACCCGGGCGAAGTACTTACTAGGGGCCTGTGGTGCGGGTTCAATCAAACGGACTCCCGGGTCGCCGCCGCGTAATGGGCCAGCAATCTCCGTTTGATAGAAATTGGTTGCCTGGATCGAATTCCAGCCTGGCGACCAGAAGAAGGGAATGAGCGCACCGGGAGGTTGGTCGGGAGTGCCCTCCATGGAAAATGAAAGTGGCGTACCGGGATCATCCGGCGGCTTGGGTTCGTGCACGCTGATGTTCGCCAGCATGGCCGTGCGCCCGCTGGAGCGTTCTGGCTCTCGTGGTACCTTCTCTCTGGCCATGCGGAATGACGCGGGAGGTGCGGCTTGTCGGACTTGAGCTAACGCGGGGATCTCTGTCGCCATAGCGGCGATCACATCATCGATCTGCTTCCATGCAGTGCTTTCCCGCCGTCCGGCGGCCCCCAAAACATCGAGTAGCCACTGCCAGCTTGCCTGAATATCACCTTCCGGCACGAAGACCTGATAGAAGCGCTGCGCGCGTCCTTCGCTGCTCACCAGCGTGCCGTCCGCCTCTGCGAATGTGCCTGCTGGAAGTGCGAGTGTCGCTCTTTCCGCGGTTTGATTCAGCAAATGGTCGAGGACTATCACAGGCGGCATGCCGCGCAGTAGAGCGTCAACTGACTGCGCCGGCGCCCGCCGGTAGAGATCGTTTTCCAAGATCACGATCGCGTCAACTGCTCCGTGTCGCACAGCTGTAAACGCTTGGCTGAGAGGTGTGCCACCCAGCAGCCCCAGTCCGAAGCTGTTGCACTCCGGTGCGGTGAAAGTTAGCCCAGCCGGCAGTCCAGTCATACACAGGGCTCGTGCGACGTTCGCTGCAGATTGGATGACCGCCTCGCTGTTGCAACTGGGGCCTGAAATCACGAGTGGCCGTTGAGCTTTTCTCAGTGCCTGCGCGATCTCGGCAGCAAGTGCCGGCAGGCCGGCAGGCAGACCCGGAACCTCGGGCGCACTCTCATCGAGCAGGTGGGCGATGGCAAACCCTAGCCGCGCCACGTCATCAGGAGCGGCATGGTAGGTGCGCGTCGCGATGTCATCTAAACGGGTTGATCCCGAGCTGGCTATAAACAATGGTCCTTTTGCATCTTGCAGTGCCTCGCGAACGGCGTGATCGTCCCAGCGAGGAATGTGAATTTTGTCACTGCTTTGCATCGGCTGCTGCCGAACCGACTGCCGAAGGCTCAGTGCCATTCTCGGCGCAACGTTGGCCACATCCTCGCCGAGGATGAGCACGGCATCCGAGAGTTCAACTTCATGCAGTGACGGAGAACGGCATGGACCAGTTCGCAAAATGTCGAGCATGGCCAGCACCAGGCGGTATTGATGATCGTCTACGCCAGCGTAGAAACGGTCCGGACCTACCAGAGTGCGCAAGAGAAAGTTAGACTCCAGCGAAGCCCGGGGGGAGCCGATCCCGATGACATTGGAACCTTGTACAACGAGAGAGGCGAGATGTTGAATCGCTTCTGCTTTGGTTATGCTTGCGGTGTTTTTGTCGCGAATGATGTGGGCTTGGCGAATCCGGCGATTGCTGTTGACGAACTCATAGCCATAGCGCCCACGGTCGCAAAGGAAGTATCCATTGACTTCTCGGTTGTAGCGGGTCACGATCTGGCGCAACATACCGTACCGTTCTCCAGGGGTTGTGTTGCAGCCCAAGCCACAGTGAACGCAGATCGACGGCGCCATCTGCATATCCCACTTTCGCGTGTAATGTCGCTTCAGGGTTTTGTCGGTGAAAACTCCCGTCGGACAGACCTCCACTAAATTGCCGCTGAACTCGTTCTCCAGCACGCCGTCGGATTGGCGACCGAAATAAACCTGGTCCCGCAAGCCAAACACATCAAAGTCCCTGCCTCCCGCATATTCGCGATAAAAGCGCACGCAACGGTAACACTGGATGCAGCGGTTCATTTCGTGATTGACCAGCGGACCCAGATATTGATTGCGGAAAGTGCGTTTGAGGAAGGAGTACCGGCGATAGTCATGACCGGTCATCACTGTCATGTCCTGAAGGTGACAGTGGCCGCCCTCGTCGCAGACGGGACAATCATGCGGATGGTTGACCATCATTCCCTCAATGATCCCAGCTCGGAAGGCGACCGCTTCGGGATCCTGAATGGAGATCCGCGTCCCCTCTGCAGCCGGCGTCATGCAAGCCATCACAATCTTTCCGTGCGCATCTTTCTCATCCTTGAACTGCTTGACGGCGCACTGCCGGCATGCGCCCACCGAGCCCATGGCCGGATGCCAGCAGAAGTAGGGCAGGTTGAATCCGAGCGACAGACAGGCATGCAGCAGATTCTGCTTGGGATCCGCTTTGTAGGCCCGATCGTCAATATGAATCGTCGCCATCTCTATCTCCAGGGACAACAATGCTCGCGGATATGCTGCTCATAGTCTGCGTGAAAATACTTGAGGGCACTCTGCAGCGGCTCCATGGCTCCCGGCGCGAGCGCACAAAAAGTGTGCCCAGGGGCGTTAAACTTGGTCTGAAACTCCAACTTCTCCAGGTCTCCTTTCTGTCCACGGCCTTCCTCCATTGCTCGCAGAATCCGTTCTGCCCAGTTGAGACCGCTCCAGCAGGGAGTGCACCAACCACACGACTCTTGCGAAAAGAAGCGCTCCAGGTTCCAGACCATGCCGACAGGACATGTGTGATCATCCAGCACAATCATGGTTCCTGTACCTAGGCGGCTACCCGCTTTCTGTACTTCGTTAAAGTCCATGCGCACATCCAGATGTTGTTCGGTGAGAAAGTCAGTCGAAGCGCCGCCGGGAAGCAGTCCGCGAAGCTTCAGACCATCGCGCATCCCTCCCGCGTGTTCATCCAAGATTTCGCGGATGGTTGTACCCAGGGGCAGCTCCCACAAGCCCGGGCGTTTGACCTTGCCACTGGCGCCATAGAGCTTGGTTCCGCCATCGTCAGTGTGGCTGAGGCTCTTGAACCACTCCGGACCGTTATTCACGATGTGAGGCAGGTTGCATAGCGTTTCTACGTTCTGCACGATCGTAGGTTTTCCCCACAGTCCCGAGACTTGGGGGAACGGCGGCTTGGAACGGGGATTCGCGCGTTTGCCCTCCAATGCATTCAGCAGTCCGGTCTCCTCGCCGCACATGTAGCGGCCGGCACTGACGTGAAGGTACATTTCGAGACCGTAATCGGAGCCGAGAATGTTCTTACCCAGATAATGACTCTCGTAAGCCTCAGCAATAGCCTTGCTCAATCGCTCCGCCGCCAGTTTGTACTCGGCTCGCAGAAAAATGTACGCGACGTCAGCCTGGATGGCGTACGCCGCCACGAGCATGCCTTCGATGACCTGGTGTGGGTCTCCCTCCAACAGCAGCCGGTCTTTGAAAGTGCCGGGTTCCATTTCATCGGCATTGGCGACGAGGTATTTGGGGTGAGGAGCATCCTTACCCATCGGGACGAAGCTCCACTTCATCCCCGTTGGAAAGCCAGCACCACCGCGACCTTTCAGATTGGATTTCTTCACTGATGTGGTGATGTCTCCCGGCGCCATTGTTAAAGCCTTCCGCACACTCTTGTAGCCGCCTGCCTTCTCGTATGCTTTCAGTGGCAGCGGCCCGTCTCCGTTGGACGGGATGTTCTTGGTAAGAGGCCTCTCCATCGGCTTTGCTTACTTGTACTTCTCGATTAGTTCGTTAATCTTGTCTGGGTCAAGGTCGCGATGCAGGTCGTTGTCCACCATCATCGCGGGCGCGTGATCGCAGGTTCCCAGGCAAACAATGGGCAAGACAGTGAATCGTCCGTCCGCGGTGGTCTCGCCGAGATTGACTCCCAGCTGCGAGGTGAGGCGCTGGCGCAGTTTGTCGTAGCCCATGATCCAGCAGCTCACGCTGTCACAGATCAATACGATGTGCCGCCCTACCGGCTTGCGAAAGATGAGACTGTAGAAAGTTGCCACTCCATCCAACTCATCGGGCGTCATGCCGAGTAAATCGCCGAGATCACGCAGGCTCTCATCCGATACCCATCCGCGATGCCGCTGGATGATTTTCATGGCGTCAATCGAAACCGCCTGCTTGTTGGGATAGTGCGAGAATTCTGCTTCGATCTCCTGTCGCTCTTCAGGCGTCAGCATCTTTGAGAGCTCCTCATCGGTCGATATCGGCCAGAACGAAATCAATGCTGCCAAGAATGGCGAGCAAATCCGGGATCATCAGTCCGCGGCAGATTACTGGAAGCATCTGCATGTGCGGAAACGACGGGGTACGAATTCGGGTGCGATAAGAGACTGTGCTACCGTCGCTCACTAGGTAGTAACCGTTATTTCCCTTGGTTGCCTCGATTGCACCCAGGGCCTCGCCGGGCGGGACGACCGGCCCCCAACTCACGCTGAGAAAGTGCGTGATCAGGGTCTCGATGTCGTGCATCGTACGATCCTTGATTGGAGGCGAGGCCAACGGGTTGGCGGATTTGTAAGGTCCTTCGGGCATGTTCTTCACGCACTGTTCGAGGATGCGCAGGCTCTGTCGCATCTCTTCCACACGCACCACCGCTCGGTCATAACAATCGCCGTTGTGACCAGTGGGAATCTCGAACTCAAACTGGTCATAGCTGGAATACGGTTGCTTCTTGCGGAAGTCCCAGGCGAAGCCGGTCGCTCGCAGGTTTGGCCCCGTAACGCCCCACTCGATTCCTTCTTCGGTTGTGAACCTGCCCACTCCTTTCGTGCGCGCCTTGAAGATCCGGTTGCGCAAAACCATGTGGTCATATTCACGCAGGCGAGGAGGGAAGTAGTCCACGAAGTCACGGATCATCTGCTCCCAATCGTGAGGCAGGTCCTGGGCAACACCTCCAATGCGGAACCAGTTGGGATGCATGCGAGCGCCGGTCACTGCTTCAACGATTCCAAACGCACGCTCCCGATCGTTGAAGGTGAAGAAGACGGGGGACATTTGTCCCAGATCCTGTGCAAATGTGCCGTACCAAACTAGATGGCTGATAATGCGAAACAACTCCGCCATCATGACCCGGATCACCTGCGCTCGAGGAGGCACTTCGATTCCGGCAAGTTTCTCCAACGCCATGAGGTAGGCGAGGTTATTCATCACGCCGCCCAGGTAGTCGACTCGATCCGTGTATGGGATGTAAGTGTGCCAGCTCTGGCGCTCACCCATCTTCTCAGCGCCACGATGGTGGAAGCCGATTTCCGGGACCGCATCCACGATGACCTCGCCATCAAGTTGCAACACAATGCGCAGCACGCCGTGTGTCCCGGGGTGCTGCGGTCCCACATTGAGGAAGATAAAGTCTTCATCGTCGCGGGTCCGCTTCATTCCCCATTCCTCCGGGCGGAAGCGCAACGCCTCCTGCTCTGCCTCCTCTTTTTCTTCAGACAGGCGGAAGGGACCCATTTCGGTTGCCCGCGCTGGATGATCCTTACGCAGAGGATGGCCAGTCCAGGTTTTCGGCATAAGGATCCGTGTCAAGTGCGGATGGCTTTGGAATACGATCCCGAACATGTCCCAGACTTCGCGTTCATACCAATTCGCCGCAGGCCAAATGTCGGTGACACTCTCCAAAGTGAGGCGATCATCGTTTAGCGGGACTTTGATCCGGACGTATTGGTTGCGGTCGAAGGACAGCAGGTGGTAAACAACCGTGAAGTCGTTGTTCGGCTGGCTATCGCGGTGCTTCCGTGTCCGGTCGTCAATCGCAGTGAGGTCGTACAGCATCCGATACGGCTGCGAAACCTCATCCTTGAGATAACGCAGCAGGTCGTGGACGTTGTCCTTGGTTGCCCAGTAGGTAGGAACTCCGTCGCACGTCGATTGTGGTGTGAGCACACCCTGGCCGATCTTGTCCTGGAGTTCTTCGTGTATGGCCGGATTGGCGATAGCTGGCATATTCAAACTTCATCTGGCGAACGAAGGGTCGCCACTTTCTCTCGTTCGGCCCGTTTGAGCTCGCGCATTGACGGGAGTTGCGGCCGTTCGACTCCTTGTGGACCGACCACCCAACTCAACGGCCGGCGTTCGCTGCCTACAGCCTTTTGCAGCAGTATCAGACCTTCCAGAAAAGCGTCGGGGCGAGGCGGGCAGCCTGGCACGTACACGTCGACGGGCAGAAACTTGTCGACCCCCTGGACCACGCTGTAGATGTCATACATGCCCCCAGAATTGGCACACGAACCCATTGAGATCACCCAACGGGGTTCCATCATCTGTTCGTAGAGCCGCTGAATCACGGGGGCCATCTTGATGAAAACCGTTCCGGCAATCACCATCAAGTCGGCTTCCCGGGGCGTTCCGCGAATCACTTCGGCGCCAAAGCGGGAGATGTCGTACTTGCTGGTAATGCTGGTGGCCATCTCGACGTAGCAGCAGGACAGCCCGAAATTAAATGGCCAGATGGAGTTCTTGCGGCCCCACGCAAGCAGATCCTCCAATCGCGACAGGACCAAGCTCCGACGGACTGCTTGTTCCATCGGCACACGGTCAGCCTCAACCAGGTGGTGGCGAGAGTCCGGTTTGCTGATAGACCAACGCATAAGAAAGTCAGTGACGAACCCGGGTGACATGACGACTCGATCCCCAATCGAGTGCGCCCAATCGCCATAGATACGCCAGGGCAGCCACCAAAATTGCGATGAAAACCAAGATCTCCCGGTAACCCGCCCAGCCCAGTTCGCGGGCAGCAACCGCCCAGGCAAAAATGAAGACAGCTTCTAGATCGAAAATGACGAAGAACATCGCCACCAGATAAAACTTGGCGGACAGACGAACTCGGGCGGAGCCCTCAGAGAGGATCCCGGACTCGTAAGGTGATCCAGTCGCACGCTCGTTATGTCGCTGCCCCAGCACATACGAGATTGCAAGCATCGCCGCCACAAGAAGAAGGACGACAACGAAGTAAACCCCCAGCGTCCAAAGCGTCTCTGTTTGGCCGTTTACAAGCATTTCGTGCGAGGTACCCAACCTGGGATGCGTTCTTTGGCTTGGATGGGTAGCGCCACTCGAAAGAGGCGCCCAGTACCCGGCAGGCCGAGAAGAGAAATCCCCTTCAAAAACATCATCATCAGACCCGGCCACTTTCGCTCACAATGGGTTGTTCGTACTACGAATGACGACAATCGTAACGAAGACAGATCGCCGGGGAGGGCGCAACATAATGATGAACACAAGGTTGATGAACACAAGGTTGAACGAGTTTCGCTGCAGTACGAGGGTGTTTTTTCGTTTCAGAAGAAAATGGGAGTGCCAGTGAAGCACATCGTGTTCTCGATTGTCCCGGTACAGCCCTTTCGGCTGGACCTGACGGCTTGGGCCCTTCGCAGACGGCCGGCGAACACAATCGACTGCTGGGATGGCGAGACCTTTCGGCGGGCATTGATGATCGACGGCCAGATTGTCAAAGTCGCTGTGCGACAAGATGGACCACCAGAGCGCGCACGGCTCCAGGTGAACTTAACTGGCGGGAGGCTCACCGAGGGCACACAAATGTTGACGAAGTCTCTGCTGGAGCGAATGTTGGGGCTACACCGGGATTTGGTGCCCTTCTACAAACTGGCGCAGCGTGATCCGAGGGTGGCGCCGCTGGTAGAGGAGTTTCGTGGGCTCAAACCACCACGATTCCCCACCGTGTTCGAAGCGGTCGTGAACGGCCTAGCCTGCCAACAACTCTCTCTGCTCGTGGGCATTCTTCTGCTGAGCCGCCTGGCGCACAAGTACGGCCGTGGGTTGGGAAACCTGGACGACCCATTGCGCGCTTTTCCTGGTCCCGCAGATCTGGCTGGCGTCCGCTCTCCGTCGTTAAGAGCGTTAGGATTCAGTGGTCATAAGGCGGAGTTCCTGTTGACACTCAGTTCGGCCATCCGCGATCGGAACTTGGACCTGGAGCAATTGGTAGAGCTCGACAATGAAGCCGCGGTCGAATTTCTCCAGGAACTATCAGGTGTCGGCCGCTGGACAGCGGAGTACGTTCTGCTCCGTGGCCTCGGGCGCCTCGACATTTTCCCGGGAGACGACGTCGGGGCGCGCAACAACCTGACACGCTTTTTAAGTCTACGAAAGCCGCTGGATTACCAGGGTGTACGTCGTGCAGTCGCAGGCTGGCAGCCGTACGCTGGTTTCGTCTACTTCCATTTCTTGTTGGCTCGCATAAGAGAAACGGGGTGGCTGGAGCCAAAGAGAGCAGAAAACGTTCTCACCCAGCACAACGCAGCATAGAACTTGGCACGAGGAATCATGGAACTCGCCCGTCCTCAGCGGTGCGAATGCACTAATGAAAACATGGCCCTGCGTTCGTAAACATCGGCGCAAACAGGCCAGCTGAAACCGACACTCTGGAAGCGAGATCTTCAGGATGCATTGAAGCGACTGAAAAGGAGAATGGTCGCTGATCGAGGTATGGCATGAATATTCTGGACGTGGTAGCCATTAGTTTGCCTTGCCACTCCTGCGGAGGCAATTACCAGGTACCTCTCAAGGACGTTCTGCTCTCTCACACGATGCTCCACCAAGGTTGTCCGGTTTCCCAGGAAACAGAGTGTCCTCCGATCTTCCAATCACGCCTGTTCGAACGCGGGGAGGTAGAAGAGCTTCAGCGTTTGTGGAGTCGGCTAGAAAACCATGCGCGATCCGATGGGGGTGAACTTGTGCTGCTGGGAGCACGTGATTTGGCAGAAACACAACCAGCTGTACCGACACAGACAGATGCTGAGACGGCACGGCGACGGAAGGCGGCACAGCTGACAATAGTTTCTGGAAAGCATGATCGAGAAAGCACCAGCGGTACGACCAAGAAGCGTGAAACGAGGAGAAGGCAAAAGCGTGCACGCACAAACAAATGAGAAAGGCAAAGAACAAGAAGACGGCTTGAAGCGGTCAGGACACCGACTTCAATCTGTTTGATGCGGTACTGGATGTGTCAAAGAAAAGTTTAAGCAGGTGCAAACTCATTGTCTGAACGCCGCGAAAAGCTTGCTGCGGATGTGCTCATTGTGGGCGGCGGACCGGCAGGACTGTCCTGTGCATTGCACCTGGCCCAACTCATTCGACAACACAACCAAGGTCAACGTCTGCCGGCCCTCTCTGCTGAGAACATTTTTGTGCTCGACAAAGGCCGCGAGGTGGGATCCCATGAACTTTCCGGCGCCATCTTGGACCCTCGGGGGTTACGCGAGTTGGTACCATATTTCGCGGATTCTGCCCCGTTCCACACGGCGGTGACGAGCGATGCAGCATATTTTCTTACGGCACACCGTGCCTGGAAGTCTCCCCTGGTCCCGCCACCTCTGTACAATCACGGGAACTATGTCGTTTCTGTCAGTGATTTGGTGAAATGGTTGGGGAGCCTTGTAGAAAAGGCAGGAGTCTCCATCTTCACGCAGACGGCTGGAAGGGAGCTTCTCTACGAAGGTCAGGGAATCGCCGGAGTGATCACCGATGACAAAGGTTTGGACAAAAACGGCCAACGCAAAGCTAATTTCAGCCCGGGATACGAATTGCGAGCGAAGGTAACGGTGCTAGCCGAAGGGCCTCGGGGATCGTTGACCAAGGATCTCGTCAATCACTTCAAGCTCGATGGAATCAACCCACAAATTTACGCAGTCGGCATCAAGGAACTCTGGGAAGTACCCGCTGGGCGGGTTAGGGCAGGTCAAGTAATCCATACACTCGGCTGGCCTTTGGCTCCAGAATTTTTCGGTGGTGGATGGCTTTATGGCCTGGCGGCTGGCCGGGTCTCGGTTGGGCTGGTGGTCGGGTTGGAGTATCACGATCCCCTCTTTGACGCACATGCGGCCTTCCAGAAATTTAAGACGCACCCATTTGTTCGAGGAATTCTGGACGGTGGCGAGTTGATACGGTATGGGGCAAAGGCGTTGCCCGAAGGCGGTTGGTATTCGATGCCTCGTGTGTATGTCGATGGTGGGCTGATCGTTGGGGATTCGGCGAGCCTGCTGAACTCCCAGCGACTCAAGGGAATTCATCTTGCTATTAAGAGCGGAATGCTCGCCGCTGAAACTATCTACGAGGCGCTTTGTGCCGGCGATTGTTCTGCCAGGACGCTGAGCACCCTGAAGGCGAAAATCGACCAGAGCTGGATCAAGCAGGAGCTGTGGCCTGTTCGAAACTTCCACCAGGGATTCCGACACGGCCTATGGCGCGGGTTCGCTCACGCCGCAGTGCAACTCCTTACGGGTGGTCGTGGCCTCGTCGATCCAATGCGCGTTCGAGCAGGACATGAGGAGTACCACAAGCTCCACGGTGCGCTACCCCCTTTCGCACGGACCCGGGGCGACGGACTACTCACCTTCGATCCGCTAACCGACGTCTACTACTCAGGTACGCGGCACGAAGAGGACCAGCCCTGCCATCTGGTCGTTCTTCAGCCAGACATCTGTCACGGACGCTGCCGCCGGGAGTACGGAAACCCCTGTCAATACTTCTGCCCGGCGGCAGTGTACGAAATGGTTCTTGAGCAAGGCGAATATCGTCTTAAGATCCACGCTTCCAATTGCGTCCATTGCAAGACGTGCGATGTTGCCGATCCGTATCAAATTATCAATTGGGTTCCCCCGGAAGGAGGAGGTGGCCCAAGCTACGTGGAGATGTAGGTCGTCGTAATTGGAGTGTCAGCCGGTCGCCACCCGAAGTCCGCCTCGTTCGAAGCGTTCCGGAAAGAACGTCTTACCTTTTGAAACGGGAGGCTCGGCAATGCCCCGCAAAAGGGGAAAGCGGGTTCGGTCAGATCGTTCCGTAACTCTACACACAACCCAAATGTCGTTACGTTCCGCGAGCCCCATCCCGGACAAAACGTGTGCCAGATAATGTTGCACGAATACTTCGCAGGCTTCTCCTCTCCCTGGACGAGTTCATGCGCCTACTGAACGACTGCTAGATCGGACGTGCAAAAGACAACTCGTGGCCATCTGGATCTGATAGGTGGAAATAGCGTTCGCCCCACGAAGCGTCTTGCGGCCTCTGCGGACGCAGTCCTTGTTCCTCCAGGTATGCCCAGAACCTGTCAACATCGGAAACGTAGAAGATAAGCCGACCCCACTGGGTAACAGGATTACCCCATTCAAGATTGAGAATCGGGTCCTTTCCGTGTTTCGTGCGGAACGACGAGAAAGACGCTTCTTCGCCGCCGTAGATGATCTCCAGGCCCAGAAGATCCCTATAGAAGCGCACGGAGGTCGGCATACTGGCGACCTTAAGGGTAACTGCGGAAAGCTTTTCAACGGTCACGTGTGCCTCCACTCTGCCGCCATGTGCCGGCGGCTCGGCCGTGCAGAGCTACCCTTGAGAACCCATAAAAACACCCTTACGAGCTGATCAAGAATGTCTCATGGCGAGCCCGGTACGGCCGAAGGCCGCCTTAGTAGTGATGATGGTCACCCTGGTTCGGAAGCGTTGAGTCGAATAGTGGAATATGCCAAATCAGCGACTTGTCCCTCACAGTCGAAGGGCCTCGCATGCAATTGCTTCATCGAGGAAGACCGCACTCTCAAGCAGCCCGGGGCAGACTGGGGGGCAGCTTTAGCTCCGCACGTGATCGCAGTACCTGCAGCACGTGCGCACGGGAAACAATACCCTCAACCCGACCGTCCGACATCACGGGCAGCTGATTGACGTCTTCGCGCCCCATAATCTCCAGGGCCTCCATGGCGGGCATCTCTCGCGAAACGGAATGGACCTTGTCCGCCGAACGCATCACGCTGCGCACAGCGGTGAAAGGCCATGCTCGCGACTCAACTGTGCGCACTTCGTTGGGTGTTATCAGACCGAGCAATTGACCATCCTGGACCACCAGGAAGAAACGTCGACCGGTGGGCAGCAAGTGCTCGTGAACGAAATCCTGCACTGAAAGCTCGGGATCTACCGTATAACTGTCCGTGGACATTACGTCTTTCACGCTCATGCCGCGGAGAAGTGTGCGCGATTTTACCTGAATGTAGGTAGCGCCCGCTGCTTGCAAAAGGAACCAACCGATAAACGCAATCCAGAGTCCGCCTAGACCTGCCCCCTGAAAGAACCGGAGAATCCCAAAGGAAATAAATAAAACGGCGATGACCTGCCCGACGATTGCCGCTGCCCGCGTTGAACGCTCAGCGTCATCCATTGCCCACCACAGGATGGCGTGCAACACGCGCCCACCATCGAGCGGAAAACCTGGAATCATGTTGAATGCACCCAGGGCAAGGTTGATATAACCAAGCCATACCAGAAGCGCTGTGCCGGGGGTTGTCGGCGAAGTCCACGGAGTCCAGCCAGAAAGCCTGGCTAAGGCGAACATGACCAGCCCAAGGACTCCACTGGTGATGGGCCCGACAATGGCCATCCAGAATTCCGTCTTCGGGTCCGAAGCTTCCTTCTCAATTTGGGCTACTCCTCCCAGTAAGAACAGGGTGATCTTGTGAACTGGGATCCCGTGGGCCCTGGCAACAACGGCATGAGACAACTCGTGCGCAAACAAGCAAGCAAAGAAAAGTACACCGGTGACGACTGCGATGCTCCACACGAGAGCGTCACTCCAATCGCGGTTCACGGCGTGAAATTGCGCGACCAGTGAAAGAGTGATCAGCAACGCGATTACGAGCCAGCTATAGTGCAGCCCCAGTTCGACTCCGAACACCGTGCCCAGCTTGATCTGCGATTTCATGGTTCCCCCCCCGATCCTTTTTGCGTAGACCGCGCTTAGTAGTTATTGCACTCTGACTCGCGGGCAAGATGGATGCCATCGGCGGCGGCCTTGGGTCCAAAGACAAAGTGGAGGCCTCGATCCTGTACCCCCAGCGAGCGGATAACGCTCAATTTAACTGCCGTAACTCCGTTTCTGACTCGGGATCCGGAACCTGCGGGAACCAAGTTCGGTTCACTGCAGTTCAGATCGGTAGAAATGGCGACGCTCGAACAACAAAACGGGCAGTTCAAACACTCGAGTCTCACCCCCTTCGAATACGAACTCTTTTCCGCACTCTGGCACCGGACAGCTGTTTCTGAGCCTATCCTTATTATTGTTACTGCCAGCACTGGTTGCCCCCTGAACGACAACCCAAGCCCCACAGCTGGGACAAGTCACGCACGAGCACAGAATCCGATTGGCCATTCAACAATTATAGGGCGACCAAGAGCGGGCGGTAGCATTAGTGCCGGGCGTCCTTTCTGAGCAACCTGGCATTCCCTTGGCGCCCTGCAGCCGTGAAGTTCTCTGCCCGCCGGAGGTTCCTAGCGTCCGATCCCACAGCGGCAGGAAAATGTTGAACCTTGCATTCGGCCGCTTTGGCACTGGTCATGAGAGAGGGCTGGCAGGCACTCAAAGGAAGGCCGTGCGACTGCTGCTAACAGCCCCAGATGGAGGTACTTCGATGACTGAAACCCATCGAACCAACCTGCGTGACAAAGTTCGAATTGCATATTCGACGGCGGCTGAAATGCCTCAAGACAAGCACGCGTTCCCGGTAGGCCGAGGACTTGTTGAGAGCCCCGGCTATCCTGTGGATCTCCTAGACTGTTTGTCCGCCGTAGCATCCGAAGCTTTTGCAGGAGTCTCAAACGTGTCCATATTTGGCGAAATTCCATCTGGTGCGACGATTCTTGACTTAGGCTGTGATGCCGGCCTGGACGCTCTGGTCGCAGCGCACCGGGTCAGTCTGGAAGGGAAAGTATTCGCCGTCGATTTCAGTACCGCGATGTCAACTTCTCCCACAGTCCAGGACCGCAACTAGCCTCCTCCCCCACCCTGACTAAGCTGCGTGGCAGGTGCTGGCTCCCCCACAGACCATCTCTAGGATTCGCCCGGCTAACTGCTCGAAACCATGATGAACGTCAATGCCAATTTCAGATTCGTACTGCTCAAATTGTGTCGATAATTCTTCCTGCTCGCCAACACTCAGTAGCTTCTCGGCCATCGGGAAGAGCAGATAATCCTCTTTCCAGATGTGTGCCGGATAGAGTTCAATGAGCCTTCGGAGGGTACCAATCAGCGCCTCTTTGCCTGCGCCGGGGGTTCGCATGTAGGTTTCCGATGTCAGCTTCAGATCGGCCATCAGACTGCGACCCTTCTCGTGTTCGTGAAGAAGTACTGCCAAGGGACAACCGCTCGGTGGTACACCCTTCCTCTCCAGAAGCTTGAACAGGTACTTTTCTTCTTTCCCGTGGTGGCACGTGTCGCCAAAGGTCTGCATGAACTCGGATAGGTCTGTCAGAACGGCAGTATCGATCTTATCGCCGGATTCGAGTTTCTCTGTTAGCACGGCCATCGCGCCGACAACTTGCTGGATGATGCGATGTTCGTGTTCTAATTCCTCTGTGGGTCTTCTTCTCGTCATCTGACTACTCCTTTCAACACCTCTGCGACGATCACGAGCGGTTGTAGTGCTTCGCATTGATTTCGGCGAACTGCTTCCATTTTCGGGCGAATCATCGAGAGCAAAGATCGCGGATACCGGGCAAACCGTCACACAAGCTCCACAATCGATGCACTCGACCGGGTCGATGTACAGTTGAGTTTCTGTGGCAAAGCCTCTTCGTCTTTCTTGGATGAGTACAATCGACAGGACATGCATCTACACAGGCCCTATCTTTCGTTTCCATACAGGGTTCAGCAATCACGTAAGCCATGAGAACGAAGCCCTCCTAATTGCAACCTGCCTCTGTCATCACAAAATGCAGTGACAAAAGTCATGAGGCCTGCTCACCCCTTCGCGCACCGGCAAAGCCTCGCGGAATGGGCGCATAATTACGAGCTTCCGGTATTGGTTCGATCGTTAATCCGCGAGCAGCCTCAAAGCTCAAGGTCTTGGTCAAGCTGCAGTCGTCACACAGCCAGAAGAACACTGATGCGCAACCGGACTTCACGCTGCAAACGGTGTCAGGCACGTCCCGGCAGGGTTCAGAGGGTGATTTCACTTCAAATCGAAACAACTTGCCGCGTCCCAACCGATGGAAAGGAACGGAGCATGCAGGGTTTGCGCATTTTGTAGTCATTGGTTGCCCCTGTTTTGAGTCTGCATCTTTCACCTACTATTTCCGCACTCCGAATGGATATCTCCAATGGTCTATTCGTACTCCGGGAGGGGATTTCTGTAACAGTGGGCCGGAACTAGTGGACTAGAAGGCAATGCAGAGCCAGCTTCTCCGGAGTGGGTTTCGCTATGGGAAGTTCGTATGGTTGCGACCGTCAAGCCACGGATTTATGACTAGCCCGCCCGGTGTTTTCTTCCGAGCTTCGTTTCGAGGTAATCCCGCAGAGCGACCGCATTATTGTGCTCACGGTCGTGAGAACTGTAGGCAAGTGTGACCGCCCCTCCGGGTGTCGTTCCAGTTCGGCTCGATAAAGCTGCCGAAACTCTTCCCATTTCCGGGGATCATGGCCGAACCACTGGCGCAGTGTGGCAAGGAATACTGGGGTTCTTCCACATCGACTATGCTGCCCAACTCTCCAGTCGCATGGATGAGACGATTCGCATTTTCAGAAAACAACAAGGGCTGTCCCCATCAGCGCTAACTTAAGAAACAGGTTTTGGCGTTCATGGACCTATGCTTGGTGAATGCGCATCGCCGAAGAAAACTGGAAGGTGCTCGCGTCGTTGTTTCCCGCAGGATGGCAGCAAATGGCGTGGCAGTCGGGTGCAATCCACCGATTGCGTGGGTTTCCATCGACTGACGTGCGGTTGCGTGCCGCCCAGAATACACCGCCAGATCGCCGAAAGAATTGGCGTGTCTTTCGGCCCTAACACCTCAGAGCTCGGCTACGTCGCTGTTGACTCGGAACACACGGGTCGACGACTCTCACGGCGGTAACACGGGTTCATCCCGTCGGGGACACCAACTTTATCGAGAAGCTCTGGACTCATAAATCTAAAACTCCAGGTGGAGCCGGAACGAAGGCACGAGCACGGGCCCGCGGTCACGGTTGTAGCCGGGATTGTTGATGTGCTGCAGGCCCGGAGCAACGTAGATGCCGCGCCATACGTGTGCAGTGTAATAGCTCTCCACAATGTTCTCGCGGCCATAGTTGAGAGTTCCGTCGCCGAGCAGAAAACCATAGCCTCCATCGGCAAGGTACGTCTGGTGGTCCTTCGAGATCGCATTACTCGCCAATGCCACGCCCGCGCGATCATAGCGGCGATGCCACAGGGCGCCGTTTGCACCCAGACCTCCCGCGAAAGTCTGACCAACTTCCGTGAAAGCGAACGATTCGGTTTTGTCATTGTTCCATCCGAAACGTCCAAAAGCCGTCAGATTGCGCGTCAGGTTCTGCTCCACATTGATGCCGAAGCCATACTTGCGGGTGATATGCCACGGATGGTTGGTGATGTCCGGGGTCCCGCCGGCAGGAGTCTGCGCAACTGCATCGCGATAAATCCCCATGTTCGCGTAGTTCGTGTACGCGAGCAGACGGACTGCACCCGCCTTTTTTGGAATCAGGCCACGACGCAGCTCGTATTGCCAGTTCTCTGCGTGCACTTGCCACGGCTTCCATACCAAGTCGATTCCGTTGGCAACTTTGGGCATGAGCGCTTCCACGAAGCGAAATCCCCAGTTGCGGTCCTCATAATCAGCGGTGACCCCAACCGTGTAGCCGCGGGTGTCGGCAGCGAAGTCCCAGGCACCGGTTTGGTCGATGGTCCAGTTTGTGAATTGGAAGTGACTATCGGAACCAACGGAATTCTGGTCGAAAAAGTCGGCCAGTCCGAACTTGCCGAAGCGGACCTCCAGCCGGCGCCGGGGCAGCTCATCAAACAAAGAGAGAGCATTGCGGTCGTTTTCGATCTTGTCCTTGCTCAACGCAAACACTTTGTGGATCATGCCGCGCGCCAGATAAGGGGCCGTGCTCAGTGGCGAGCCTTCGCCGGGAATGCGGACCACATCCAAGTTAGTAATTCCACCCAGCCCAAGGGCGTTGCTCAATCCACCGCCAGCAGCATCTTCGATGTCCACAAGCACTTCGGTCGAATTGTTCAGCCGCACTCCCGTATACAGCGTCATCACCCGGGAGAGTGCCTTCTCGTAGTTGGGACCCAGACTGTGCTTTCCGCTATAGGCAGCGTGAAATGGTGGGTTCGTCTGAAAAATGAAATTGGCCTGGCCAGAGAGCCAGAAACGCGTGTCGCTGAGGTGAGGGAACATCGCTTCTACAGGCAGGTCGGAAGCGCCAGAGGGCGGGTCGGCAAGATCGGACACTGGCGCAGAGGTCTTTGCTGGCATCGGTGAACTGGTCTCAACAACCGCAAACGCGGGCTGAGCCGGTGGCTCCTGGCTTTTCGCGGTGGGCGCACAGGCCAGTAAGATGAGGAGCCCAAGTATCACGCGCATCGCCGGTCGGCTCTGGCCTCCTACCAAAAGTATGAATTTGTAGCTTTGACCTGGCATTTCTCAACTCTCTTTCCACACTGTAGACAGACGGTCAAGCACACCCACGTTTAGTCCAACATGCGGTGCTTGAGGTTCATAACGTCGCGATAGGGGACAACGCCCAGAATGACGTCATTGGCGTCAGTGACGGGAAGCGCCCTAAAGCCATATCGGATGAACGCATCCGCCGCCTGCTTCATCGTGCTTTCAGGGTTGAGACTGATGACATGTTCAACCATCAGGTTCTTCAACAGGTCATCATCCTCGGCCATGAACAGCTGCTTGATATCAATTACTCCGAGGAGTTTGTTGTTTTCGTCCACGACGTAGAAGTACATCACCACGTCCAAGGATCTTGCGGCCTCCCGGAATTTTCGTCGTGCCTGCTTGACGGCCATGTCAGGCGGACATTTGATGAACTTGGTGGTAGTGAAGTTCAGGATGTTGATTTCATGTTTGCGCAGAATCTCTTCGATCTTCGCAACCTTGGTGGGTTCGAGCAGCCCCAGGATCGCCCGCTTCTCGGTGGCCGGCAGAACCGCCAGGATGTCGGCCGCCTGCCCGGAGGTCATCTCGCCGATGAGCTGTGCCACCCGCTCTTTACGAAGCGCGAACACGATGTCGCGCTGCACCGCCGGATCAATCTCCTCCAGCGTGTCGGATGCGTGCTCGGTGTCTAGGCCCTCAAGAATGCTCACCCGCTGGCTGCTGTCCAACTTTTCCACGATGTCGGCCAAGTCCGCCGGGTGGATTTCAGAAAGCTCTTCTTTCACGATGTTTAACTTCACAGTCCCCTGGAGCGCCCCCAATTGCGGTGAAAGCGGTTGAACATAGGACCAGGGTATGAGCTTCTTCTTCGCTTCATCTGCTCGTTTGTAGAAATGGTCGGCCAGACTTCGAAATCCGAGCTGGCGCAGCAAGCCGTAGCGGCTGATGTCGACGTCACTGACGTAGAGACTGCCGTTCGTCCGAACCAGGCGGATGTCGTAGACCACTTCGACCTCCCGGTCCTCCGTGTCCAGCACCTTCTTGTCGATCAAGTAGTCTCGCAGCGGTACTTCTTCCGGGCGCAACTCGCGCACGTAGCTGGCTGGATCGCCATTGTTCACCGTAATCTCACGCGGGCTAAACGAACGCACCTTCGAAAACGGAACCAGCAACGCCGCTTCGCCGAACGGGCGAGCAATCTGGAAATGCGTGACTTCCGCCACATTGCCGTGGTCGAGCGCGATCACATCTTTCAGTTTGCCAACTTTCCGGTCGTTGAAGTAAGCGTGGGCTCCCAGAAGATCGGTGAGGAAGAAGACCTCTTCTACGGAGTTCTTGACAGTAGTTGTTCCGCTCATGACACACCTCGACCTAGTGCAACAAAGTGATGAACTTGTAGATCATGATTCCGACTAACAGCAACAGATAGAACCGGAGCGCTCCAAGAGAAAAACGCACCATGCGCGTCATCTCGATATGAGGCTTGGCGTACTTTTGGTTGATTTCCCTGACAGCTCCGGTCGTGTTGCGAAAGAAGTCAAAAATCATTGTTTGTCTCCAGGTGCTTTCTTAACCACCGAGAATCTTTGGGAAAATCGCGCTGATCCCATACAGAGTGGAAATGACGATAATCACGACGACGATTCCGATGTTGGCGACGTTCTGAAACCAAGTATTCTTGTACTGCCCCATGGTCTCCTCGTTGTTGAGGAGCAGGATGAGAAAGACCAACGCCGCCGGCAGCAGGGTTACCGCGATGACTTGAACAAACAGAGTGATGAGCACCAACGGAGCGTGCGGAATCAAGACGACAGTCCCGGCCAGCAACAGGTCGAAAAAATAATAGGCATAGAACCAGGGCGCTTCCTTCACCTTGTGGTTCAACGAGTGCGCCCATCCGAAGACTTCACCGAAGGCCCACGAACTCGCGAGCGAAATGCAGATTGCGCCCAGGAACCCGGCGTCGAATAGACCAATCGCGAGGAGAGCCCCGACGTAATGGTTGATTGGCATGAAGCGGAGGGCCGCCGTAGCTGCGTCATCGATCATCTGGCCAGGAAGCAGCGTAGCTGTCAGGATGACGCAACCTGCAGCTACAACCACCGTCAAAAATGAACCGACGCCGGTGTCGATCTTGCCCCCCAGCATGTCTTTCTCCTGCATGCCCTTGTCCACCACCGCGCTCTGCTGAAAGAAAATCATCCAGGGAGCAATGGTCGTGCCGATGTTGGCCATGAGTAGGAAAAACAGGGCATTGGTAAATCCTCCCGGCGGCAGATGCGGGATGAAACTGCCATGAAGGATCTTGTCAACCGGAGGATTGATCATGAAAGCTGCCGGAATGTAGATCAGGTTCAACCCGCAGAAGACGAGCGCGGCTTTTTCCCAGGTCCAGTAGCGCCCCTGCAGGACCATGGTTCCCATGAGGATCCAGGCGACGATCACGGTCACGATAGGGGGCACGCCAAAAATGCTCATGGCCGCCGTCATGCCGATGAATTCCGTGATCATGGTCAGCCAGTCCAGTAACACCAGATCCACAAGCGAGAACCAGCCCCAGAAAGAGCCGAAGGAATGAAAGATGGCCTCAGCGTGGCCGCGTTTGGTGACGGCCCCGAGCCGTACGGTCATCTCCTGGACGTAATAAGCCACAGGCCCCAACAAGATCAGGAACCAAATCAGGTGGAAGCCATACTGGGCACCGGTCGCCGTGTAGGTAGTAATGCCTCCCGCGTCATTATCGGCAACCATAACGATGATGCCCGGACCGGCGATGATGAGGTACAGCCTGATTGTCTTCAGGATCTTTCTGTACCGGTAATAGAACTGAGAAAGAATATTCACGTACCTAGCCTCGACGAATAGGAATCCCTACTTGCCCTTGGGGCGAAGACTTGGCCCGCACACCTTCAACGCACTCAGGCTGGTTCGCGGCGCGTTGGAGCGGCATCGGCCGCCTGGTCGGCTACGCATACTGCGTGCCGCAGAATGCGTTCCAGATGCCTGCAAATCAGCATGAGGTCCACGTAGGCCCCACCCTCGCCGGGTGCCGACACAAGCTGAGAGAGCTTCTCGTACAACATCGCGCATTCAGCACGAATTGCGCCCTCCTGAGGCCGTACAGAAAGCGCCTGATCTCGATTTCCAGTGCGCCAACTTTCAATTGCCGTGGTCAGACTGGTCCGGATGGTTACGCCCACTTCCGATAGTTGGTTGGTGATCTGGGATGGCGGGCGAAGCTTCCTGGAAGAGCTCAACGTCACGATTTCATAGGCGTAGTCCCCGATTAGCTCTAAATCGACAATCGCGTCAAGAACCGCAGTGACGAGCCGCGCATCGCTCGCAACCGGCGCCTGGAGCGTGATGAGATGCAAGCATTGGTCATGAATGAGCCGATGCTGATGATCGGTTTGTGCTTCGAGCTCGCTGGCTCGTACGAACGGACCAGAACTGGGGTCGGCGACGGCGTTGATTGCCTCGCTTAGAAGGGATATCGTTGTCTCCCCCATCTGGATCAGATTCTGCCGAACCGACTCCAGTTCACCGACATAATGAGATCTCATTATTGGTTTCCACCTCCTTCTTCCTTTGCTTGAGCGTGTCTTCCAGCCGGGTGCTGTTACCGCTCTGCTCTGCCGAACGCTTAAGCCCGTAATCTCCGCGTATCCGATGAAGCAAAATGCCAGCCAATGCCGCAAAGCACGGAATCAGGACAACGAAAATCCAGAGCTTGAAAAACCAATGCACGGGAACTCCCGGCACGCGGACTGCGGCGCAGGGTTCGTCGCTCTATCGCGACCGAACTGAGCGTGCCGCAGTTCGCGCGGTTTCATTTTTGCGGAAGGAAGAAGTGTGCTCGTGGCACAGGCCTCGATCCCTCGCGTTCTTCAGTTGTCGGTCAGAAGAAGCAAGGTGAGGCGATAGGCAGGATACAAAGGCTCATCGGGACACCTGAACGTTTCTTCTACACCGGAAAGCCGCCGATCGCTCTCGGAGGCCTATACCCACAGCTTCTTTTCATACGTCCTTTGCTCGTTTTGGGCGTGAGGTCTAGCTTTCGCGCCTTAGAACTTATATAGTACCCCCCTAGGGTACCTGTCAAGCAAAACTTGCGAGGAAACTAAAAAACATGAAGGACAAACACCCGGAAATATCGAAAGAAAAACAGAAGCTGCTTTCTCGCATCAAACGCCTCGCGGGACAGATTACCGCGGTCGAGCACTCGGTGACCGACGGGGACGAATGCGCAGATATCTTAATGCTCCTTGCGGCTATTCGTGGCGGCGTCAACAGCCTGATGGCGGAAATTTTGGAAGACCACATCCGGTTACACATTACGCATCCGGAGCGTGGGACCGAATCGAATGAAGAGTTGACCGAAGATCTGATTGGGCTGGTGCGTGCGTATCTGAAGTAAGCCTTCGGGACAGCAGTGCGAGAGCGTTCGTCTAAGCCGAATTCCATGTACTGGAGTACCGATCAAAGGATTCGCTTCTAATGCTGGCGTTTCCCTTCGTTGTCGTGGGGGTGAGGGTGATACCTTCCGACTTTGAACGCGCCAGTAGCGAGGGCGACCGTGACCACCCAGCCTCCGAAGAGAACGGCAAGTATCAGGGACAAAGAAGTCGCGTCCATAAACCGTCTCCTATGCAAGAGGGTAGCGCGACTGCGAACCACTTGGCGGTGACCCAAATCACAGGTGACTGTGAAGGTACCAGCAACTTCCTGCGTTCCATGTTGTTCCCAAGGCGAAGGCGCCGTCGATTAGTGGAAGAATCTCTCCCTGACAAGTAGAACGGCCAATCCAAGCAGCACCAAGCCGAAAGAAATGACGGTTAATCTACGAGTCAGGACCCTCTGACGTGTTTGCCGATATACGAGAGGAAGATTTACTAGAGCGCTCGACATCGATGTTAGGACCACTGCTATTCCCGCGAGGTCGGGAGCTATTCTCCCACTACTTGCAAGAAGTGCCACGCTTGCCGTCGTGCTCGCACTGCTCACCAGTCCCCCAATAAGGCTCACCATCAAGAAGCCATAACGTCCCAGGTGACGCTCTGCCAGCGAGCTCCCAGGGGGGCAAGGTCATTCCGAAGGACTGCACCATCTGCCATACCATTCTCGCTCAACTAGAGAGTGGTGTGTCCCTGATGAGGCACGAGGAAGGAGTCTCCTTCCAGCACCCCGTGGATATCGGAGATCTCGCGCAGGTGACCTGTAGTGACTGCCACACCGGCGGTGGTGGCCCTTAGTCGGCTTGCGATTGATGACCAAACACGCGGACCACTGCAGAACAATTCGCGGTACGGCCTCAGCGTAATCGGATCGGAACGACTCAATCCAGACTTTGCATTTCAAGCATCTATCCCCCAGAGTTGCCCATAGCCGTCGTGTGATTGTGCCGCATGGTGTCGGCCAACTCTTTGATCTCCGTCAGGTCCCGCTGCATCTCGCTCCAGCCGTACCACATCGCGTAGTCGGGGCTGGCATGAAATGTACCTTGGAAGGTCCGCATGCGGTGCTCCAGGTACATCACGAAAAGTTTCTGTTCGATGACGGTAGGAGCATCGTGAAAAGTTAGGAGATTGGGGAACGCGTAACTGTAGTTCTTTGGTTTGGGAAGCACGCCGTCTTTGTACAGACTAGCAACCACACGGATGGCTTCAGCCATGAGATGGTCCGCATTGCGGATCATGTCGTCGCCCGCCTCAAGCTGCTGCTTCGCGAAATTTCCCGAGTGGCATTGATTGCAGGTCTTAAGCATCTTGTCGCGCTCGCGTTGCCAGTCTTCCTGAGTCAACCGTGCGAGGTCTGCGGCCTTCACTGTTTCAACCAGGGCGGTCGGCTTGCCATCCGGGTCTAGAACCCCGAGCGCCTGCAAAATGGTGGCACGATCAGCGGCCCACTGCTTGTCCTCCGGCAGGGGTAGGCGAACGGCTAGGAAGCCCCACGCGGTTCGTACTTCATGATTCCCATCCTGCATATGACAGGTCTGGCAGGTAGGTGCAGCAGCATCAGCCGGGAGCACCTTCAGATCTTTCAATTCGTGGCGGATACCGTGCTTCGACGACGAATACATCTCCCACTGGGGATGATCGAATCCCATATGGCAACTCTCGCACGCTTGTGGCTGCCGCGCCTCGTCTGCCGAAAAAGTATGGCGAGTGTGGCAGGAATCGCAGGCGGCCGCACCGAACTCCGAGCCATGCTGTCGCAGGTCGGCGATCTCAGCAGGTGTCTTCAGGCCGATCTTGTGGCAGCCGCCACAACCCTTCTCGCCTTCGATCATCGCCATCGGCTGCCAATGGATGGTGGGCATCGCCTTCATTGCGGCCCACGCCATCGAGTGCTTTCCCTTTTTGAATTGTTCAACTTGTGTTTGGTGGCAGGCGGCGCAGGTATCCGGAGTCGGGATCTTGACTTTCGAGGCGTCGCTGGCTGTGCTGTGCTGGTCCCCGTGGCAAGTGACGCAGTTCACTTCCGCCTGGCTATGCTTGCTCAGTTTCCAGTCGGAGACGATATGGGGCGTGACTTTGGCGTGACAATCGATGCATTGAGAAGCCGGCACGGCCTGCGCAACCAACAAGGTACCGGGGATGCAAGCGGCGATGAGCATTATCATGGAAACCACTCGAAGATTCATGACACTCTCCCGAAATCGTGAAGATTATCCGCAACCTAATAGCAAATGCTCTGCAACTTTTGTTACACGCGTGATCTGCGTCACGTTTGTATGTGCTCTTCTGCTGTTTGTTTCCAGCTGACCACGCTGTCCCAATCGAGAACCTGAACTTTGACAGTATCGCCGGGGTTGAAGATCACGGCCCCCTCAGGGAGAACAATCAGGCCGTTCGCCATCGCAGCGGTACGAACCAAGGCCGAGCATTGGTTTTCCAGGGGCCGGACCAGGAACTTGGGGCCCAAGACGGACAACCGCGCGAGGACAATATAACGCGAGCCCACCTTGGATTTTGCGCACCCAGTAAGTGTGGCCTTCACTACGGGCAACTCCGTTCTCGCGCGGCCAGCCATCCGGAGCACGGCGGGACGCACAAATTCCTGGAAGCAAACGAATGCGGCCGAAGGATTTCCCGGGAGTACGCAGACCGGGAGCGTTTCCCACAGTCCAAAGGCAAACGGTTTGCCCGGCCTCATGGCAACTTTGCGGAACTCAAAATCCACACCCAGATTTTCCAGTACGGACTTGACGAGGTCCCGCTCACCAACGGAGGCACCGCCAGTGGTAAGGAGAAGGTCCGCACCTTCTCGAGCAGCTTCCAGGGCCGAGCGCAATTGCTCGGGGCTGTCCGCAACATCACCGCAGTATCGCGCTTCGGTACCACAGTCGGAGAGAAGTGCCATTAAGGAGTAAGAGTTACTATTTCGGACCTGCCCACAGGCGGGCTTCTCCGACACATCCACGAGTTCGCTGCCGGTGCAGAGGACGCTGACTTGCGGACGCCGGTATACCTGCAATCGAGATCTGCCCACAAATGCGAGCAGTCCCATGGCCGTGGGACGGAGCACCGTCCCGCAGTCTAGCAGCGTCTCTCCCCGGTGAGCGTCCTCCGCCGGGGGGAAAATACAGTCTCCAGGTGGGATCACTTCCTCAATAAAGATCATCCCGTCCCGAACGTCCACCCGCTCGTACGGAACAACCGCGTCCGCATTGCCGGGGACCGGCGCACCTGTTGTGATGCCCAGCGCGGCACCAGCGGCAAGCAACGCCTTTTCTTCACCGGCGAACACTCTCCCCACCACTGGAATCCCGACTGGAGACTGCGGCGAAGCAGAGGCGGTATCGGACGCCCGAAGTGCGTAACCATCCATCGCCGAGCGCGCATACGGCACGAGATCTTCTTCCGCGATAACGTTCTCAGCGGCCACGCGCCCCAGCACGTCGGACAATGAAACGTACTCACTGCCCAAAGCGCTGACCGCAGTGGACACTATCCTCTGTGCCGTATCGAATGCGACTAGCTCGGCTGCAAGTGCTGTGCTCTTTGCGCTCATCATTTCCTGCTCTGCCTCTCCGGGATCGACGCGAGCGATCCAGCCTCGGCTGGTGCTTCACGCGTGTACTTCAGAACCCACACAACCGCGAGGCCAAACAGAGCGAGGAAGACAAAAACGATGAAGCCAATCGCATAGCCGCGCGTGCCGAGATCGTGAACCGCAAAACCCATCACCGGCGGGATGACAAAGCCGCCGAGAGCTCCTAGACCACCTACCCAGCCAGCGGCCCCTCCGACCGCCTGGGGAACATCCTGCGGGACCAGCTTAAAGACGGCGGCGTTGCACACACCCATGCCGATGGCCAGGAGAATCTCTCCCGGGAGCGCAAGTTCCAACTGGGTGGCGCCGGTCATGATCACGGCGCCGTTCGCCATGATCAGCAGGGCGAGAATGGCGGTATTTTCGCCGCCTTCGCGGAGGCGGTCGGATAACATCCCTCCCCCGATGCGGATGGCGGAGGTCAGCACTGAGTACACCGCAGTCAGCAATCCAGCTTTCACCGCGCTGACGCCGAAATAGGAGTGCCAGTAGGTCGGCAGCCAGGCAGTCAGAGCGATGAAGCCGCCGAAGGTAGTGAAGTAAACCCAGACTAAAGCCCACGTCTTCCACGTGCGAGCTGAGATACGGAGACTTTCGACCAAGCTCCCCGCCGGGAACAAGAACTGCCCTTTCTCGCGCGCAATCCGACGCGCTTCCTCTGCCTCAACTCCTCGGCTCTGCAATTGAAAAAACCAAGCGTTGCGGCCAAGCACGGCATAAAGAACCGTGCCCGTTGCCAAGAATGCGAGCCATGCTGTATATGATCCAGCGAGGCCCAAGCCGACCAGTGCGATTGGAAGTAAGAAGGAAAAGAGTCCAGGCGCCAGGTTTCCAATGCCTGCAAAGATCGCCAGCGCCCTGCCTTGTTTCCCCTGCGGGAACCAATAGGAAACCTGGCTGATTCCCACCGAGAAGGTTGCAATGCCGCACCCCGAGAGGACTCCGAGACCCAGCAAGAGAGGGTAGAGATTCGAGGAAAGCCGGTCCGGATACAAGAAGTAAATCACGAGCAAAAGACCGAACATGCCCAGCAACGATAAGGCGAGCAAAACCAGAAACGGTTTACGTCCACCCGTGGTATCGACCCAGGCCGAAAATGGAATCCGGAGCAGCGAACCTGACAGAGCGGGCGCGGACACCAGGAAACCAACCATGACGGGCGACAGATGCATGACTTCTTGAAACTTGCTGGCGGTCGGACCGAACAGCGCGACCGCTGCGAAGCCGGCGAAGAACCCCAGTGTAGCTGCCCACAGACTCTGGTTCGGGGTACCTCTAAGCTGATTCACGACTCTAGATTCCTTTCTCCAGGTACCTTACTCGACAGAAACACTCGTGTGCCCCTTGCGCAGTACCGACATCAGATTTCTCATCGTCCAGAGCAGTCCGGCGAATGTAGCCATCCATGCGACCACGGCGATGTACACGAAGTAGCGAGGAATCCACAAGAGGAATGGCAGGTCCAAAGCCTGCGCCAACTGGTAGGTGCTCACCGTGTACATGCCCAGCGGAAACACGGCACCCCAATAGAGCGGGTCATAACTCAACTGGAACCGCTTGTAGACGTGGCGCCAGACGGCAAGGATCACGAGCATGGGAATCCACCATGTGGCTGTTGCCCAGAAGAAAACTGTGAACCCTTTGAGAAACGGGAGCAGCGCTATCAGGAAAGGTGCGCGCGTGGCATTGAGGATCAGGTTGGCGCCCGCCAGGGTGGAAATCGCCATCGCGCCCATGTTGATCCAATAGGGCGGCATGAGATCGGAGGGTAGGAAACGGAAGAATGTATAGCGGTAGAAAATCAGCGAAATGACCCAGATGTACAGCATCCCTCCACACAGCCACATGCAAAGCGAAAAGAAGAGTATCGCGGTCTCGTGTGCCGGGAACTGGGTCGCCAGGAGCGTACCTAAGCTGGACACGGCCTGAGTAGCTACTACCGCAATCAACCATCCGCCGTGAATGCCTTCCGCCAGCGAAGGCTTGTCTTCCTTGACGGTGAAGCCAGTGAAGATTGCGTAGGTGAACCCCGCCCACAGCGGCAAGGCGAGAAACCACATGGCAGTCGCCACCGTGTAGTGACCAAAAACAATGATCTGTTGCCGCCCTAACACGCTGGTTCCAGCCACAATGGTGAAGAATCCTGGCCCACGCTTGTGGTCGATCAGGTCACGGAAGAAATCTCGGGGAAACAAAATCACGCGTGCCAGTGTGAGCGTCCACAGCACAATAAAAACACCGATGTTCAGCCACGAGAGGCCGACTGCGAGCGTCCGCAATCCGGTCAGTTGGGAGGCAATGGCCACAATTCCGGTCGCCATCACCATGGCGAAGTAGGCGGGATGGAGATTCTTGACCGCATCGACGATGGTTTCCCGCCGCAGACTCTTGACTGGCCCGCGAGGCACACCACCTTCGGGCCGGTCTATCGCGGCCGTCGTCGAACGCCCCTGATCAAGTTCCATTGCTCCCATCATTGCGGTTACTGTTCCGTAATTTCCTGCTTTTGCTTTGAGCACAGGTCACGCGTGATAGTGCAGGCTCTCCGCCAAATACGGATCTTTTACCGGAACTAGCGGAGCGCGACCGAGTGCTGCAAGGAAACCGAGGCCGAATACACCCACCAGCCCTGCCGCCAGACCGATCTCCCAGATTCCGATTCGTGGTTTTCCGCCAGAGAATGGCGGCATGATCATCAAGTAGAGATCCAGCCAGCGTCCCACAAGCAGTACGATACTGACTCTCACCAGTATTCCAACCCTCTGTTTGTTCATCCTCGGCAGCAGCGCGAAGAAAGGTACAACCCAGTTCAAAACCAGGTTGAGCACAAACAGCGGCTGCCAGAAGCCGTGCAGCCGGCGAATGTAGTAGATAGTCTCGTCGGGCAGATTCGCATACCAGATCAGCATGTACTGGCTGAACCACAGGTAGGCCCAGAAGGTACTAAACGCGAAGAGCAGCTTGCCCACGTCGTGTAAATGCTGTTCTGTGATGACGTCTTTCAACGGGCTCTCCCGTTGCAGCCAAACCAGCAGCAGCGTAAGCGTGGCCAGGCCACTCACAAAGAGTCCGGCAATGTTATAGAAACCGAAGATCGTGCTGTACCACTCCGGTTCCAGAGACATGATCCAATCAAAGCTGGCAAGACAGAACGTGACCCCGAAGAAGACGAGGAACGCGGCCGCCAGGCGAGTGCTGGTCCGCGTGTGCTTGAGGTCGCCGTCCGCATCCTGGCGCCGGGAAGTGCGCAGGACTGCCCAGATGAAACCAAGCCATCCCAGCAGATAGAAGACTGCCCGGACGCGAAAGAACGGCAGGCTCAGCCATATGTGCTTGAACCCTATGGCTCCACCGTCACTGTGAAGGCCACTGATCCAGGGGTAGAGCGAAGGCCTAAGAATAAGGATAGCGAGAATGCCCAATGCCGCCTGGGGAAGCAGTCCGGCCATCGCTTCCGGCACACGGCGCAACGCGGTGCTCCAATGCGCACCGCTCACATATTGCAGCGTCACCCAAACCGCACCGGCCAGCGCCAATCCTAGCAGGTAGTAGCTGATCAGCAGGAGGTTCAGCCAGGTTCGTTGCGGAGCAAAGTACAAACCGGCAGCGAATGTGACGCTGCCAATGCCGACCAGAGTCTGCATGCTCTGGATGAGGTTTGGATTGGGCCTAAAAACGAAATCACGAGCGTTCATGGCCGCCCTCCGACGGGGGAGCCTTTTGCTCCTGCATCTGCCTTCACCGGAGCAGGCTGCGAAACGGGCTGAGCCGTGGCCTGCAATGTGCGCACGTAGAGGACGACGTTCCAGCGATCATCGCGCGAAAGTTGGCCGGCATAGGAAGGCATGTTGTTTTGACCGTAAGTGAGGATATGAAACAGCTGGCCGTCCTTCATCTTCTGCGCGTGCTCGGCCAGCAACGAAGGTGGCGGAGGATAGCCACGCTGCGCCACTGGACCCATCCCTGTTCCTCCAGCACCGTGGCAGATGGCACAGAAGTTGGCAAAGACGAACGCGCCCCGCTCACGTGCGCGCACATTTCCGGGTTCGAGTGGACTGGCTAGCTCTTCGCCTGCACGCAATGCGTCCGCCGGAGTAGCCGTGTAATGCAGTGGCATGAATTCGCGAGGGATCGTGCCTGGTTCAGGACGCTGCAATGTCCCTCCATCGGGGAAATTTGGATTGGAGGAGAATGTGCTGTACCGCGGCTGATGTGCCATCTGGGGCAGAAACTCGAGGTTGGGCCGTGTGGGGTCTGGACTCAACAGCCAGCTCGCCGTCACCGATGCGATCAGCGTCAGGAGGAGGAATGCATTCAGGACAACCCTTCCCATCACCGCACCTCCGCACTGATCTGCTCTTCCACATGAACAGCGTGTAGCCCCTCAAACATCCTCTGGACCTCAGCCGTCTCGAACCTCGAATCGGTCTCCTCCAGCACCACCGCAAAACGGTCGTCCGTGACGCCAGACACGGGCAGAACCGCACGCTTTCCAGGAAAGAGCCTGCACACGAAGAAGAAGGTGAGCACCGCGCCCACAGCCGCAAACAAGACCATCACTTCGAACGTCACGGGCACAAAGGCTGGCAGCGAATTGAAGGGTTTACCACCGACATTAAGAGGCCAGTCCACCGCTGTGGTCCAGAACTCGAACCACACCTTCAAACCGGCTCCCAGCAGTCCCAGTGCAAACACGATCCAGGGCAAACGTGAGGGTGGCAGTTCCATCGCTTCTTCCACTCCCTGAACGGCGTAGGGCGCATAGACATCCACGATCTTGAAACCGCGTTTGCGGGAGGCGCGGATCGCGCTGAGCGTGTCCTGCTCGTTCTCGAATACTCCGACAAATAGTCGTTTACTCATGTCGAGACTCCACCCGAGGTTTACCGTACTTGAGCGCCCCTTTGACCTCGGCGACTGCGATGACCGGAATAAACCGGCAGAACAGCAGGAACAGCGTGAAGAACAGCCCGAAACTGCCCAGCAGGATCGCCACTTCGACCCGTGTGGGTGCGTAGTGGAACCAATTGGACGGAAGGAAATCGCGCGAGAGCGAGGTCACGATGATGACAAATCGTTCAAACCACATCCCGACGTTGACCAACACCGAGATCATGAAAACTGCCGGGACGCAAGTACGCACCTTGCGGAACCAGAGAAGCTGCGGAATCAGCACATTGCAGCTCACCATCGTCCAATAGGCCCAGTACAGCGGGCCCAGCGCGCGATTGAGAAACACAAACTGCTCGTAGGGACTGCCTGAGTACAGTGCAGTGAAGAATTCGGTGCCGTACGACAGGCCAACGATGCCGCTGGTGAGGATCACCAGCTTCGACATGCGGTCGATGTGGCGAACAGTAATGTAGTCTTCCAGGTGCATCAGCTTGCGGGCGATGATCATCAGGGTGAGCACCATCGCCATGCCGGAAAAGATTGCGCCCGCCACGAAGTACGGCGGGAAAATGGTGGCATGCCAGCCCGGAAGGACGGCGGTCGCGAAGTCCCAGCTCACGATAGTGTGTACCGAGATAACGAGCGGCGTGCCAAGCCCAGCCAGCATCAGGTATACGACTTCGTAGCGCTGCCACGTACGGTAGGAACCATTCCAGCCGAGGCTGAGCAAACCTGCCAGTTTCCGGCGCCACTTGGCTGTCGCACGGTCGCGAATGGTTGCCAGGTCAGGTAGCATGCCGATGAACCAAAACATTGCCGAGACCGTGAGGTACGTCGAGATTGCGAAAAAGTCCCACACCAGCGGCGAACGGAAGTTCACCCACAGCGAGCCGCGGGTATTGGGATACGGGAACATCCAATAGGCAAACCAGGGGCGGCCGGTGTGGATAACCGGAAAAATCCCCGCGCACAGCACGGCAAAGATGGTCATGGCTTCAGCTGCCCGATTCACCGAAGTACGCCAGCGTTGCCGGAATAGAAACAGGATCGCGGAAATGAGGGTGCCGGCGTGACCGATGCCAATCCAAAAAACAAAATTCGTGATGCCGAAGGCCCAGCCCACGGTGCGGTTGAGGCCCCACGTTCCCACCCCGATCGCGATTTCATAAGTGACCGCAACCGCACCCAGCGCGAGAAGCGACGAGGAGACTGCCAATGCCACCCACCACAGCAGTGTGGGGCGGCCTTCCATGGGCGCGCACACATCGTTCGTGACCTGGGAAATCGACTTATCCCCCTCAATCAGAGGTGGTCGCAGCGTTAGTACCGCGTCAGCCATGATGTTCTACCTTGTTCTCCTCGTTTCCCTCTTGAGTGCGATTGCGCACGATGGTCAGATATCCCACGGCAGGGCGCACGTTGAGTTCCCCCAGTACTCGATAGCGTCGCGGGTTCGCCATCATCTTGCTCACGCGGCTGTCGGGATCATTGAGATCTCCGAAATAGATGGCCTGCGCCGGGCAAGACTGCTGACAGGCGGTTTGGATGGCCCCGTCCCCAATCCTCTCGCCCCGCCGTGCCGCTTCGATCTTGCCCTCCTGAATACGCTGAATGCAGAAGGTGCACTTCTCCATCACTCCCCGCGAGCGGACAGTAACATCGGGATTGAGAACGAGGTTCTGGAGCTGATCATCGTGCGAATAGTTGAACCAGTTGAAGCGCCGTGCTTTATAGGGGCAGTTATTGGCGCAGTAGCGCGTGCCGATGCAGCGGTTGTAGACCTGCTGGTTCAGGCCATCCTCACTATGTACGGTCGCCAGCACCGGGCAAACCGTTTCACAGGGAGCGTAATCGCATTGCTGGCACATGAGCGGTTCATAGGCAACCTCGATCTGGCCGGAATCCGTTGCCGAGTAGTAGCGGTCAATGCGCAGCCAGTGCATCTCGCGGTTGCGGCGAATCTCGTCCCTGCCCACGACTGGGATGTTGTTCTCCACCTGGCAGGCAATCACACAAGAGGAACAACCGGTACAGGCATTTTGGTCAATCACCATGCCCCAGCGCGGCCCCGTGTAGGGATGGTCCGTGGGCCACAGATCCTCTTTCTCTTCGTGGTCTTCCACGCCGGCATGCGGGTCTTTGAGATATGACGCCAGAGTCGTTTCCTGGACGACCGGCCGAGGCCCGCTGCCCTGAGGCGTGAGCTTCTTCGGCACAGTCAATGTGTTGTAGGTCTGCGTAGATGCCAGTTCGCGTTGCTCGCCACTACGGGTGGCCTTGACCTGAGCGCCGTCGTATTTTAGAAGGCCATCGCTCAATCTCAGCAGCGGAGCGGCGTTCACGCCGACGACGCCGTTGTCTCCGACGCTGACTAAGGCATCGATCCACTGCGGCCCGACCTTCGCGAAGCGGGCGCTCAACTTGCTGCCGTAGCCCAAGGCGACCGCGACCACCTGATCGTGCTGACCAGGTTGGATGTACACCGGAAGTTCGAAGATCGGGCCATCCCTCGTCTCCAGGCGAACCACGTCTCCGTCCTCCACACCGAGCCGTTGCGCAGCGGCCGGCGAGATCAACGCATAGTTGTCCCACGTCACCTTGGTGATTGGGTCGGGAAGCTCGTGCAGCCACGGGTTGTATGCATTGTGGCCGTCGAGCATGGCGACGGTGGGGTAGAGCACGAGGGCGAAAGCGCCTGTCTCCGTCCGCGGAGCCTTCAGAATAGGCCGGACTACCTGTGCATTGAATTCTTTTGCCTTGATCGGAAGTGGTTCAACCTCGGCAAACCCATCGTGCACCGTGCGGTCCCAGAACGCGTCGAAGTTCGATTCTTTCTTCTGACGAGGAAAAACTTCTGCCTTCCAGTGTTCTCGCAGGAGGTCATACGCCGGTCTGGGCTTCCCGTTCCAGGTTGCAATCGTTTCCACGAACGATCGTGCGTCCCCCAGCGGATGAATCGTGGGCTGAGACACACTGACCAGCCCGCTCACCGGCTCGGCATCGTTCCACGATTCCAGATAGTGCTGCTCGGGCAGAACGTAGCGCGCCAGGGCGGCGGTTTCATCCACGCGCTGTGCGAAGCTGACCAGCAGGGGCACCTTTCGCAGCGCCCCCGCCAGACCGTCACCGCCCGGCAAATCGAATGCCGGGTTCACTCCGTAGACAAAGAGAGCCTTTACCTTGCCATCCTGCAGTTCGGCGAGGAGTTCCCCCAGTTCTCTGTCATTTCCCTGCGCCTGTAGAGATGGCTTCTCAACATCGAGTGTTGAGCCGTAGTTTCCGAGCAGGTGGTTGAGGTAGTTGTTCAGAAGCTGCTGCTGTAAATCATTCGTGCCGCACACGATCAAGCTTCGCCCACGCGCACGCCAAAGGCGGTCCGCGAGTTCATCCAGGAATGCTGCGTCAACTGATGCGGCTTCCGGCTCGCCAAAAGCGAGCGGCGCTGTCGCCCTACGTGCAACCCTCTCGGCCAGGTGGGTGAGCAAAAGGCCCATCTCTCCCGGCGCAACCTCAAACCGCTCGTCGGCCTTGCTCCCGGATACGGTCATGCGCGGCTCGAACTGCACGTGATAAGAAACGCGCTTTGCCTCGAGATCGCGTCCGGCGCGATAGTCGGCGGTATATTCGACGGGCGAAATCCACGTTCCTAGAAAATCGACATCGAAACTGACAATGACTTCGGCTTTGTCGAAGTGAAACCGTGGCAGAACACGCAGACCGTGGGTTTGCTCGTGGGCATCGAGCAGGGCGGAGTTTGAAAGGGGGTCATAGACAACGTGCCACGCGTCGGGAAAACCCTTGAGAAATTCTTGGATGATGGCGCGTGTGGTTGGACTAGTGATGGTTCCACTCAAGAACCGAACCGCTCCGCGATCACCACGAATATTCGCGAGCCCAGCCTGGATCTCCCGGTCAACTTCGGCCCAGGAGGATCTCTTTCCTTGGTTCAAAGGGTACTGCAGTCGTTGTGAGTCGTAGAGACCGAGAATGTTCGCCTGCCCTGTAGCACACAATCCCCCGCGCGAGACCGGGTGCTGAGGATTGCCTTCCAGTTTGATCGGCCGGCCGTCGCGCACCTTGGCGAGTAATCCGCAACCAGCGCTGCAACCCGCGCACGTGGAGGCATAGAAGAGCGAACGTCCGGGAACCATCTCCGCAGGTTGCGAAAGCAGAGGAATCGCCCGCTGCACAGGAGCGCGGCTGCAACCGGTGGCAAAAGCCACTCCCAGCGTGAAGCCGGTCGCTTTCAGGAAATCCCGGCGGCGGAACTGGCGAGGCCCGCCTTCCGAAGTCTCGCCCGGGGCGGTCTTCAAAACGTCAGAAGCAGCGTCCCGCTCTTTCAGGCTCTTCCAATACCGTTTTGTTCTTCGCTTGCTCAAACAACTCTCCTCAGTAGTGGCAGGTGGAACAGTCCGTGGACGCGTATACGCGATGCGTCACAGGTACAGGTCCTTGTGCCGTCGGAGCTGGCGCGCTGGTGAAGTTTCCATTGCCATCCAGTCCGGCACGATCCACTCCGCGATGGCAATTCACGCACCACCCCATGCTCAAATCCTCGACTTGGCGCACGCGCTCCATGGTCTCGACTGGACCATGGCACTTCTGGCACGGGACTCCAGCGTTTACATGCGGACGATGGTCGAAGTAAACGAAGTCCGGCAGGTTGTGAACCTTCACCCAGCGGATCGGAGTGGTCTGTTTAGCCGGATCGGGACGCATCTTGTCGTTCAGCGCCAACGCGTCGTAGATCTTCTGGATTTCCGGAGAAACCACCCGCCGAGGTTCACGCTTCTCTTTCTTCGCCAGTTCGTCTTCCGCACGGATCGCGCCCAGAGGCGCCGACACGAACCGATGACAATTCATGCAGACGTTTGCGGCGGGAATCCCGGCGTGGCGGCTCTTTTCCGCTCCCGAGTGGCAGTACAGACACTGCACTTGTAGTTCGCCAGCGTGCAGGCGGTGGGAAAAAGCTACCGGCTGTGCCGGTTCATAGCCGAGCTGATTGCCGGGCAAAGCGTATGCGTTGAACTTGGGCCCCAGGATCAGCAAGCTGAACCCCAGTGCAATCAGAAGCACCAGCGTTGCGAATGAGCTGCCGAAGTACTGCAGCACGCCAGGCGGCTTTGGACGTGGCCTTGCCATCCCATCAGTCCTTTACACCGCTCGCTCTGCGCGGCCACACCGGCAGGATCCCAATTCCATACCACCGCGCCAACTGGGGTTTGCGCCAAAGGTAGGGCAACGGGGCAACCAACGCGTGTACCAAGCGCGTGAATGGAAAGAATCCGACAATCAGCCATCCATTGACCACATGGAATTTCACGATGAAGGGCATGGTCACGAGATAGCTGATGTCTGGCCGGAACAAGAAAATGGAATGCAGATAGGGCGCCGCGGAAGTCGAATACCAGGAAGTTCCCCAAGGGTAGAAGATGGCCACGTAGATTCCCGCACCCGCCTGCAGTATGAGCATGGACTCGATGACCCAATCGGCGGGGGTGGTTACCGTTCTCGCTTTCGGATAGCGGATGCGCCGCTCTATCACGCCCACGAAACCCACCAGCGCCATCAGGGCAAAAGCGAGACTGAAGATCTCCAGCACATAGAGCCTTAGGGGCCGGCTGTTCCAGAGCAGCACCTGGCGCGGGATCAGCAGTCCCATTAAGTGGCCCAGCAAGATCGCGAAGATACCGTAGTGCAGCGCGGTCAAACCCCAGAAGTGCTGGTTGTCTTCCAGAAACTGAGACGACAAGCTGGAGTAGGTAAAGGGTGCCTTGCGATAGCGCATAATCGTGCCCAGGAAGAATACGAACAGCGCCACGTAAGGCAGCATCGCGAACAGCAGCAGGTTCATGGTTGGATTCGTCATCGCTTTGGTCCTTCAAGCCAACACTTTGAGCAATGGTTCAGTCTCCGGAGTGGTGGGCGGTATCTCCGGAAACTGGCTGCGAAGCAAACTCCGGACCGCCAGCAGCACGTTTTCAAACGGATTCTTCTTATCGCGGATGGCCTGAAGCATCTTCTCCAGCGCTGGCAGTACACAAGCAGCCACGAAATCGGCGGCGGTTTCGTGCTCCATCCGCGCCACCAATTGCAAGACGTGGGTGAGGTGGTCAGGAAGTTCGGTGGATTCCTCCAGCCCATGCCGCCTCAACTCCTCGCGCACCCGGACGAGCAGCAGCCCGCGTTCGTAGTTCTCGCCGAACAGGTGCCAGCCCAATTCCAGCGAGCACATCGGATTGAGATCGAACGTCTGGGTGAACAGCTCCTGGAGCTGGTCAGTTCTCAGTCCCCGCATCTGTACGGCGAACTGCTCCAGTGACCTGCGGCACTCTTCTGGAGCAACGCGCACGCTGGCTTCAATCTGCTGCGGATAGTCCGCCTCGGGATAAGTCAACAGTCCAACCAACTCGCTGTAGATGGCATCCTGCATCACATCCCCCGATGCGGCGCACTGATGAAACCGAATCCCGCACTGGCTTTATGCTCTAGCGGATCTTCCATCATCTGGATCGCTTCTTCGCGGTGCATCGGCGGAATCACAAAGCGGTCTTCAAAGGTGCAGAGCGAAGTGAGCTGGTAGATTGCCTCAGCTTCTTCGGGTGAGCAGTCCGCCTCGGCCAGCATGCGGTTGGCGACTTCCATGCTAACGTCGCCAACGGTCAACGCGCGCCGGTACCAGCGCACCGCTTTTTGTTTGCGCAGCGCGTAGCGCACTTTGTTTTCCTGACCTGCACCCAGCAGCTTGGCCAGGTAGGCCACGGGAACACGCGACTGCTCGATGTCGTGAAACAGGTCACCCGATACATGGTCGATTACGCCGCCGTCTTGGCTTGCCATGACCGGCGACATCGGCGGCACATAGAACAGCATCGGGAAAGTCCGGTATTCGAGGTGGGGCGGCAACGCCAGCTTCCACACTTTCACGAACTGGTAGACGGGAGACTTCTGTGCCGATTCGATGACGGAATCGTGCACCCGGTTCGCTCGGGCCGCTGCAATCACCTCGGGATCGAAAGGATCGAGAATGAGTGAGCGCTGTCCTTCAATGAGCTGATCGTCAGGCAGGTTGGCCACTTGCTCGATTCGAGCCGCGTCGTACAGCAGCACACCGAGGTAGCGGATCCGCCCCACACAAGAGTGGAAGCACGCCGGCGCCTGTCCGGTCTCCAGCCGCGGGAAGCAAAGGATGCACTTCTCTGACTTGCCGGTGGACCAGTTGTAGTACATCTTCTTGTAGGGGCAGGCCGGGATGCAGGCGCGCCATCCGCGACAGCGCTTCTGATCATTCAGCACGATGCCGTCTTCGCCGCGCTTATATAACGATCCCGAGGGGCACGCCGCCACGCATGCAGGATTCAGGCAGTGGTTGCAGATGCGGGGGAAATAGAAAAAGACCAGGCGCTCGGTTGCGAAAAGCTGTTGGCGCTGCTCCGGCGTGAGGCTCGTCAGGTTCGGATCATTCTCCGCATATACCGGCGACCCACCCAGATCGTCATCCCAGTTCGGCCCGGCTTCGACGTTGATGTAATCGCCGGTCACCATGGAGATCGGCTTGGCCGTGGGTTGATCCGCACCTTCGGGAGCGTTGAACAGGTTCTGGTAGTCATAGGTCCACGGCTCGTAGTAGTCGTCCAGGGTGGGCTGGTTGGGATTGTGGAAAATGTTGAACAGGGCGCTACTCTTATTCTGGGACTTGAGCTGGAGGTCACCATTCTTTTCTTCCCAGCCCCCCTTGTAGCGTTCCTGGTCTTCCCAGCGCGTGGGATAGCCCGTGCCCGGCTTGGTTTCCACGTTATTCCACCACATGTATTCCGTGCCTTTGCGATCGGTCCAGATGTTCTTGCATGCAATGGAGCAGGTGTGGCAGCCAATGCACTTGTCCAGGTGGAACACCATCGAGACTTGTGAGCGTACGTTCATGTTTGTTCTCAGTCGTTGGTCGTTAGTCGTTCGTCATTGGTGTTACCACTTCAATTCAGGGAGCTTTCGGACTAGCACGTGCGTGTCGCGATTGCAGCCGGTGGGCCCCCAATAGTTAAAGTGGAACGTAAACTGCCCGTAGCCCCCCGCCATCAAGTTCGGTTTTAGGCGGGTACGGGTCAGGCTGTTGTGGCCGCCGGCGCGGCGGTTGCCGCGCAGCGGCGAGGTCGGCACCGAGTAAGTGCGTTCGGGCGCGTGATACTGAATGCAAATGCCCCGGGGAATGCGAGCACTGACGGCGGCACGCGTGACCACAACTCCGTTGTCGTTGTGCACTTCGACCCAGTCGTTGTCCTCAATGTCGATTTCGGCCGCGTCCTTGTCGTTGATCCAGAAGGGCTCGACCCCGCGCGACAGCGTGGTCATGCGCTGGTTGTCGCCATAGGTCGAGTGGATATGCCACTTCCCGTGCGGCGTCAGGTAGTTAAGCATCTTGGTCGGCCCAACTTCCTTGCTGAACTTCAAGTCGGCATACTGTGTGGGCAGCGGCTTTGGTTTGTACACCGGCAGGTTTTCGCCGAACTGGATATAGAGCGGATGGTCGAGATAAAAGTGCTGCCGCCCGGTTAGAGTGCGCCACGGCATCAGACACTCCACGTTGTAGGTGAAGGGCGAGTAAGCGCGTCCGTTCTCGGTCAGCCCCGACCACATGGGGCTGTTGATCAAACGGTGCGGATGTGCCTGCAAGTCCTTGTAGCTCAGCCGTACCCCGCGGTTCTTCTCCGCCAGGTGCACCAGGGGCACCCCGGCTTTTTCTTCCATCTCTTTGTATGAGCGATAAGCGAGTTCGCCGTTGGCCACGGTGGCGAAGCGCAGAACGATGTTGCAGCAATGCTCGTCCTCGAGCAGAGATGGATACTTCTTGCCGTCCCACTCGACCGTCGGACAGGTCTTCAGGGCCGCATCGTATTCGTCGTCGATCCGATAATGCGTGCCGTGCTGGCCCAGCCCGTTCGCTCGGGCCAGCGGACCGAAAGAGATGTACTGCTGGTAAAGGTTCTTGTAGTCGCGGGAGACCACCTTCAATCCCGGCATGGTCTTGCCCGGAATGGCTCCCACTTCCCCGCTCAGCCAGTCTTTGATATCCGGCTGCGCGATCTCCGCCACTGAATCGTGCAACAGGGGCGAGGCCACCAGGTCTTTTACCGGCTCCGGAAAATGCTTCTCCGCCAGTTTGGAGAACTTCTTCGCGATCGCACGGAAGATCTGCCAGTCGCTCTTCGACTCCCAGGCCGGCGGTACCGCCTCCGACAACGGGTGGATGAAGCTGTGCATGTCGGTAGTATTCAGATCGGCCTTCTCGTACCACGTTGCAGCGGGCAGCACAATGTCCGAATACAGGGCGGACGTGTCCATGCGGAAGTTAAGGTCCACCACCAGGTCCATCTTTCCTTGGGGCGCATTTTTATGCCACACGACTTCGCGTACGCTGCCTTCTGCCAGATCCTCGGCGATAGCATTGGTGTGCGTGCCCAGGTAGTGCTTGAGAAAGTATTCGTGTCCTTTGGCGCTGGCCATCAGCGCATTGCCGCGCCAGATGAACCACACTCGCGGCCAGTTCTCAGGTGCGTCCGGGTCTTCCACCGAGAACTTCAGCTTGCGTTGCTTCAGTTGCTGTACGGCATAGTCCACAACGGCTTCGTCGTTCTTGGCTCCGGAGGCTTCTGCTTCTTTCACGACTTCCAACGGGTTCTTCTGAAATTGTGGATAGAACGGCAGCCATCCCGAGCGTACCGCTCGCACCTGCAGGTCCATGGTGTGTCCATGGGCTAGGCTCGCGGAGGACGCTCCGTCGCCGTTGGCCGGCGGAACCGTGTGGTAGTCGGTAAAGTCGCGTTCGTAGCGCCACTGGTCTGTATGCACGTAGTGCCAACTGGGCGCATTCTGCAGCCGGGCCGCGGGAAACCAGTCGCGGCCAAAGGCAATCGCCGACCACGGTTCTCCCGGCGCCAGCTTCTCCTGGCCCACGTAATGGGCCAGGCCGCCGCCGTTCACCCCGATGCAGCCGCAGAACATCAGTGCATGGATCGCGGCACGATACATCAGGTTGGCGTGGTACCAATGGTTGACACCCGCACCAATGATCACCGTGCATTTGCCGTTGGTGAGTTCGGCGGTGCTCGCCCATTCCCGGGCAAAACGTAGCAATACTTGCCGGCTGATGCCCGTGTATTTTTCGGTCCAGGCGGGCGTGTAAGGCTGGCTCTCGTCGTCGTAGTTCGCGGGATACTCGCCCTCCAGCCCACGCGACACTCCGTACTGCGCCATCAGCAGGTCGTAAACCGTGGCGACGATTATTGTCTCTCCGCTCGCACTCTTCACCCGTCGTACCGGAACCGAGCGCGTGATCGTACGTCCGTCGCCGAAGTCGTTCAGCGCCACGAGCACGACTGCATCGCGCTGTTCGATAAAAGTCAGGGCGGGATCAATGGCCGAGCCGTCGACGCCGTCCTTCATCAGCAGATTCCACTTCCGTTTTTCTTTTCCCCAACGGAAACCGACGCTGCCCATTGGCATCTTTGGCCGATTCTCCGCGGCATCCCACATCAGGAATTTCCATTCGCCGTTCTCCGCACCCTGGTACCCCTCTAACCGGTTCGCCCGGAGCAGCTTTCCCGCCAGCCACTTCTCATCGTGTTCCGTGAGTTCCACCAGGTAGGGTGAGTCTGTGTATTGCTTGGCGTAGTTTAGGAAATATGGGATCTTCTTTTCGTGATGAAACTCCTTGAGTAAAACGTGGTTCACCGCCATCCACCAGGCTCCGTCCTGGCCTGCATTGATCGCCACCCACTCGTCCGCGTACTTCGACACCTGAGAGAAGTCCGGCGAGAAGACCCACATCTTCGAACCATTGTGGCGAGCTTCGGCTGCGAAGTGGCAGTCAGGCGTACGCGTCATGTTCAGATTGGAGCCCATGACCGCAAGCAGCTTGGCGTTGTACCAGTCGGCCGATTCGTGCACATCCGTCTGCTCACCCCAGGCTTCGGGTGAGGCCGACGGCAAGTCGGCGTACCAGTCATAGAACGACAGGAAGACTCCGCCCATCAGTTGAAGCATGCGCGCGCCGCTGGCGTGGCTGATCATCGACATTGCCGGGATGGGCGAAAACCCCGCGATGCGGTCGGGCCCGTACTTCTTGATGGTGTAGATATTCGCTGCCGCAATCAACTCCAGCATCGTGTCCCAGTCGGCACGGCGCAAACCGCCTTTGCCCCGGGCCTTCTGCCAGCGCTGCCGTGACTCAGGATTCTCCACCAGCGACTTCCAGGCCTCGACCGGATCTTCGTGCTGCGCCCGGGCCTGTTTCCACAAATCAATCAGCGCTCCACGAACATACGGGTACTTCACCCTGAGCGGACTGTAGAGATACCAGGAGTAAGAAATCCCGCGCTGACAGCCACGCGGCTCGTAAGGGGGAAGGCCGCTTTCGAGCAGCGGATAGTCCAGTCCCTGCATCTCCCAGGTGACGATGCCGTCCTTCACATGGATCTGCCAAGTGCAGCCGCCCGTGCAGTTCACACCGTGCGTGCTGCGGACGATTTTGTCGTATTGCCAACGGTTGCGATAGAACTCCTCCCAACTGCGCCGCTTGGGATCAACTTCGTCACGGATCCACGAGATCGCGTCTCGGGTTTTCATCCTTCACCTCGGTGATCTTTGTGGACCATGCTCCGTCGCACCCCGCGGAAACGCGTTTTCCAAAGCGCGTCCAGTGAGATCAGCCCCAGTACCATGCCACCCACGCCGAGCAGAAAGAAATTCAGCAAGGAAGTGGTGTCATCCTGCCCGCCGCGTTTCGCGGAATCTTCAAACAGAGCCACCAGCGAAAGAATCTCATCGGGCTGGATCGCGTGATCTTTGAATACCGGTGACATGGTGGGACTCGCTGGTGACGACAACCATGCCTCCAGGCCCTTGCGCCCCTGCAGCCGCTCATAAACCCGCGTGAGATCGGGACCGAGCCGCCCACCGCCCAGCAACGTCAGTCCTTTGATCGTGTGGCAGGACATGCACGCCGGTCCGCCACCGCTCAGCCGCTGCTCACCCAGAAAAACCAGTTTTCCTTTCGCAACATCCTGCGCCGTCAGCGGGCGGTCGCTGATCTGCGTACCTGCGAACCGCGAGCGCGGCAGCTTCGACTCGGCACTAATCATGTCGAGTAGTGCCTGCGCCTGCTGTTGGTTCATGCCCGCGATGTTCGGCATCACAACCCCGCGTGCTTCCTGCTGTAACTTCACGGCATAGGGATCACCGCTATCGATCATTGCTTTCGGGCTCTGCAGAAACTGCACCAGCCAGGCACGGTCCCGGCGGGACGTGACCTCTTTCAAATCCGGCCCTGTCAGTCTTCCGCCCCCGATGGTGTGGCAACTTGTACAGTTCTGCTTGAAGAATGCCGCGGTGTCCTGTCCCCACGCGCTCGCACTTCCACAGAAGAGGAGAGCTGAGAGTGCCGTGATGACAAGAGGAATGTGTGAGCTCAGAATCGGCTTCGTTTCTCCTGTGCCCCGACTTCGTCGCCTATAGCCCGATTTCATCTCGGACCTCCTGCCGCGGCATATTCCCGACGTGCGGCGAAATATCGGCGAGGGGTGGCATTTGCGGGGCCAGAGCTGAGAGCGGCGTGGAAACTAAGAAAGCCAGGTACCTCGCTTGCAGGTCAGCCCACAAAATGTGAGCACTACAGGAGGATGAACTCGGGCACGGCTTCTGGTGCTGCAGGAAACAGGCCGGCTTGTTTCGAGATATACCGTCGAACAACTCAACTACGTCGATCAGGAAGATCTCTTCGGCAGGTTTATGCAGGCGATAGCCACCCCCCCAACCCCGAGTTGTGTCTACCAGTTCGGCGTTCCGCAGCGTCAGCAGGATCTTGGACAAGTAGTTGGCCGGAATCTCCGCCGCCTTGGCCAGATTTCTGCCCAGCAGAGCCGTCCCCGGGGGCTGGCCAGCCAGACACGCCAAAGCCCGGAGAGCATATTCCGAAGTGGTGGAGAGCATTCTTGACCTTTGGATGTACAGGTCCTTTTAGTCCCGCCCAGCAATCGTGTCTGTGATTTCTGTCCTATATTTGCGTGATTTTGGTCACGCCTGCGTGTGATTACATCGCGATACGACATACACCCCCTTCCCGGCTCCAGCCACTGCATTCTCGGCGCTTCATGAATCGTGAGAAGAGGCGGAAAATGCGCTACTGTAGGCAGAGTTAAGAACCACGAGAAGGGAGCACGCAAATGCCGCGAGGATCATTGCCAAAACCTGTGCAGGACTTCAGGAAGCGCTATCCCGTTGTATGGAAAGCCTTCAATGAATTGGGTGACCAGTGTCACCACGCAGGTCCACTGGATGAAAAGACCAGGCGGCTGGTAAAGGTCGCTCTCTCGATTGGCGCGGGATTAGAGGGCGCTACGCATTCTGCGGTGCGCACTGCGCGGAAGGCGGGCATCACAACGGAAGAAATCAACCATGTTGCCGTGCTGGCTGTGAGTACGCTGGGCTTGCCCGCGGCAATCCGCGCCTTCACTTGGATGGGAGACAAATCGCGGTATTAGTACTTTGGCAAAATCGTAGAATTCACGCGCAACACACTATGCTGTCAAGACGGCATTTCGGACGGACGTCGCATCGCACACTGACATTGGTGTTAGCCATGCGCTGGCCCAGATAGCGCGCCGTTTGTTGGTCCACTTCGATACAGTTGACACTTTTGTACCGATGCCTTAGCCAATCCGCAGTCAGGCCTGGACTTCAGCTGCCCGATTCACCGCGATCCTGTTTCTATTCCGGGGTGGCCGGTGTGGATCACCGGGAAATCCCCGCGCACACCACGGCAAAGATGGTCGTGGCGGACAGCGTGGCCGACCAGCCGGTCTGAACGTTAAGGGCGGAATTCTCAACAGCTGGCATGCGCCACCCTCCGTAAAAACGGCAAAGCTATCTCTGCGCAACGGCCGTCACAATAGTATTTTTTCCTTACCCTGCACTTCCCACACTCCATAAAATTCCTAAAGTTGCGAAGCCACCTGGCGGCGGGCAATGGCCAAAGTCACAGCGGTTCAAGAAAAGCACATCAATCGACCCCGCCAACGTTTTCTCTCCCAGTTGCGTTGGTGCAGGATTGTCAAGGAATGAGGCGTTCAGATTTTGTGGGAGAAAGAACGTAAATGTGAATGCAATTAAATGCCACCGTGACTTTTGTCACAGACGATGGGCACAAGCCCAAGTATGATTCAGCGTCAGTGGGAACTCTTTCGCTTTCAAGGTTGTGAGAGTCGCCTGATTCGGCTCTACCCTGTTCCGGCTTTGTCATCGCGTTAGCCCCACGGTAAGCAGCGAGAGATGCAATCCGCGCGCTGCCCGATGGCGAAGCGCAGCCTTCCCCATTTTCGTCAGTCGGGCGAAAACGGGCAGCTTTTGCTGCCCGTTTTCCTGTGCACGGCGTGTTGGCTCATGATCAATCAGGAGGGCCGGTTCCAACACGTCGGGTCCGCCTCTTCTACTTGCATTCGCAACTTGTGAAACGGAGCAAGAAAGGGTCATACCGAAACCCGCCGCCGAATGCGGAAAGCAATGTCTCACGAATCGTTAAATTTGAGCGCAAGTTCAGCCACCCATCAATCGGAGACCCGCAGCGGTACCCGAATTAGTCAACAGATTCCGATTACACTCAAGCACTCCGATCCGGCTCATCCATTTTCGGAGCCATGTCTGACGCTCCTTGTAAACCCACAGGGATGTGCGGCACGCTTCGGTCGTCCACTGCAGGTCGGAGCAGCAGTCCAACTGCAGGGTCTTCCTGGGGGAGTAAGTGTCACGGCGCGCGTCGTCAACTGCATCAAGATTGAGGAATACGCAAAATTTTGGCTTCTAGGACTCGCCCTGGATAAGGCAGGCAACGTGTGGGGGGTCGAAACACCACCCGAAGATTGGGCTGATGAAGCAAGATAGTCAGAAGTATCAAAGAACATCAACCGCAGACTGTTCATCCTCGCGTTTGTTCGTCCAAATCGCTTCGCCGAGAACGCTACGGACTGGCCTTCGACTCGGTCTGCAGCAGCGAATTGTGCATGTTCAGGATGCGCCAACGGCCGCCCGTCCGGCGGCATAGGGCGTTGCCGTGCCCGCTGGCGCGCCCGTCGGGGGACTCGATCGTGTAATCGTAGGCGGACCAGACTGCGTCGCCAAGAATTCTCGTGTCTCGAAGCGTGGTTTCAAAACGCACGTTCGGAGCGAATTTCAAAAAGCGCTGCTCGAGGTAATCCATCACTTGCCTTCGCCCACGGAATTCTCCCGCAGGCGTGTATAGAACGATCGCCGGGTCGAGGCAGTCCTTCAGCACCTCAACTTTCCCCAGACTGAAAGCGTCGTTGCACCGATGCATCGCCTCTTCCATCTCGGAGGCTTCCGCCTGTAGCTCACCGGGCGACAGATCCACCGATACGACCTCACGCTTCAGATCAATCCGCACGCCTAATCGTTCAAGAAGATCAAAACCAAGAATCCCGTCAATCGGGCTGCCACAGGCCTCTTCAATCACGCTCAGGTCAACCGCCGGCAGTTTCAGGCCGGGAAGCCGATGATCTCCCACGGCTATTTCCTTGAGCGAGATCTCTCGGCCGCTGGCGATTGTATTGCCTGTCCATGTAGTCACAGGAACGGGCCTGGATCGCCCGGAGGAGAACGACTTCAAGTTGAGAGTTGCCGTCGCAGCCGTATCCAACAAAAACCGCTTCTCTGCGCCGTCAACCTGAACTTTAATGACCGGCAAACCATCGCACCGGTGGATCGGGATCTCTTCTGTCGAAGATGAGTCCTGCGCATAAACGACAGCCGCCGTGCAAACCAGGAAACGGACGATGATTAGCAACAGCAGGCGGCCCATCAGGCTTCGCCGATTCACGAACCCGGTCAGGCAGGTTGTGGCCCGCTGGGTCTTCTTTTCGCAACCGGACATCGTCTACTCCAACGTGGTCCTGAAGACACTCTCAGTGAGTGGTTGCTCGATGCGAAGCAACCGGAGTTTGCAAGCCAGGACGCCGTGTGACTTCGGATACGGCGTAGCTCTCTAACCTTTCCACGATCGCCGTTTTGGCCCGGGCGAAGGCCTTTCTGATTCCAAGGAGCTGAAAGGCCCAATTTGCTCCCATCATTTGCGAGTTGATTTCAAACGCCAGCTGCGCCGGATCTGCGTCTTCCATGAGTTCGCGGTTGGTTCTGGCCTGTCGAATCTCGCTTTCCAGCAGGCGAAGCCATTCGCTCATGATCGCTGTAATGCGATCCCGCAGGGCACCGGGTCGGCTATCAAATTCCAGAGAAGCGGCCAGGAAGAAGCAGCCGCCCTGGAAGACGTTCCGTTCTGCATAGGACAGCCAGGATTCGGCGAGCTTTCGCAGGCGCTTCACTCCGCTCGGTGCACGCTGGGCCGGCTCGATGACCTCTTCAATGAACATCGAGCGAGCAGTCTCCACGACAGCCAGTTGCAGCTCCCGCTTGGAGCGAAAATGAGCGAACAGTCCGCTCTTGCTCATCCCTACCTCGCTGGCCAGGCGTCCCAAGGAAATGCCCTCGAGTCCTTCGACAGAGGCAATCTGGACTGCCGTCTCCAGAATCTCGCTGCGTGTCTGGCTGCCTTTTGCCGGGTGAATTTTCAAAGGCTCCGTTCCTTCGTGACTTTGTTTCCTCTCCCTGTATGGGGAAGAAAACGCCCAGATAATAGCACGACCGATCGTGCTATTTCAAGAATGGTGAATAACCTTGTTGCACTCTGCCTTCACACTAGATGGCTCTCGACAGCGACGCTTATAGTTTTGTGGTACGCCGCTTTCGGCTTTCGAGGCAAATCATGATTGAGACTGTACTCGGAATCAATGGTCAGGACTGCACGATCGGCGACGGGAATACCCCCGAAGAACTTGAGGCGATTGCGGTGACTCTCCTTCGGGCTGCGCAGGCGATCCGCAGCCAGGAGGAAGGTACGATTGAGTGCGTCGGAAGCAGCGGCCAAGCGCTCGCTTTTGTCCACGTGCATCATTGTGGTCCAACGTGTAACGTCGGCGAGCTTGACGCGCCCGTGATTGAACATGTGGCCTGTCTGGCTCACCGTTCGGATCCGCTGCACGCCGTTTCCCAATCCATGATCGAACAGTATCGTCGGATGTCTGCGCATTAAGACGGCGGGCCTGCCCTCGGAAGCTGAAGGCTAAGTCCGAGAAGGGCCAGGAGGGGTGCGGCTTCGCCCTAAGGATTCGCGAATTCTTTGCGCCAGGTCCTCCGGATCAAACGGCTTTTGGATGAGGATCATGTTCTCAGCAAGCAACCAGTTTTCGAGCAATGCATCCTCGGAGTAGCCGGAGATGAGGATGATGCAGATGTCGCGACGGATCCCGGTGAGCGCCTTCGCCAATTCAATCCCCCGGAGTTGCGGCATGATCACGTCTGTGACCAGCACATCGATCGACCCTTGGTAATTCCTTGCAATCTCCAGCGCTTCGTTGCCGTTTCTTGCCTCCAGCACCTTGTAACCGTGAGCCTCGAGGAATTCACGCAAGACCGAACGGATCGCAGGCTGGTCCTCGGCCAAAAGAATTGTTTCCGAACCTTGCAGCGATGCCGTCGAAACAGCGTCAACTTTGCGTTCGCTCATGGGTTCCTCGGCCAGGGGCAGGTAAACTCTAAAACTGCTTCCCTGACCGGGCGAGCTTTCCACCTCAATTGCGCCGCCACTCTGCTTCACCACCCCATGGGCAGTGGAAAGTCCGAGGCCTGTCCCTTTGCCGACCGGTTTCGTGGTGAAGAAGGGTTCGAACAGATGAGACCTGGTTTCAGCATCCATGCCGCTACCCGTGTCAGCTACCTCCAACACCGCAAAGAAGATTGGATCGCCAGTTGCCCCGGCTCCAAGAGCAGGTCTGGACACTCGCGCGGTCCTTATTCCCAGCACTCCTCCCGAGGGCATCGCATCGCAGGCGTTGACTGCAAGATTCATGATGACTTGCTCGATCTTTCCCGGATCCACCTTGACGGGAAGAGCTTCCGAACTCAACGTCATTGTCAGCTCGACCTGCTCCGTCGGAAGAGTGGACAGCATTTCTTTCACTTCCTCCAGCACTTCGTTCAGATCCAGCACCTGGAGCGCCAACACCTGCCGCCGTCCGAAGGAGAGCAGTTGCCTAGTAAGCGAAGCAGCTTTTTCCGCAGCGCTTCGGGCCGTATCGGCATGTTCCAGAAGCTGCGCCTGGTTCGGCTGGGCTCGTATTTTGGAAATCTGGGTCAGAATCACCATCAGAAGGTTATTGAAATCGTGGGCGATGGCGCCCGCCAATCGGCCGACCACCTCCATTTTCTGGGCCTGCCGCACTTCTTCTTCAAGGCGTTGGCGCTCGGTGATGTCCCGAAAAATACCCTGAACGATTCTTTTCCCTTCCAACTCCGACAAGCTCGTATTGACTTCGACGGTGATCGCGCGCCCTCCAGAATGACTCAGCCGTAATTTCCTTCCGGCGACCGCCGCGCCCTCCAAGGTGTCGCTCAACATCTGCCGGTAATCCTGACGGTCGCTTTCGAGAATGATCTGCTCGCTCTGCATACCCAACATCTCCCGCCTCGCTCTTCCCAGGAGCGCGCTGCTCTTCTCGTTGGCGTCCAAGATGGTTCCTGCGTCCGCATCCAGCACGAGAATGGCGTCATTGGCAGTCTCGATGAGATGCTTGTATCGTTCTTCCGTCTGGCGAACGTGCCGCAGCATAAAGAAGGTGAAGAATAGTCCGGCGATCAGCGACAAGGCAGTGGCAACGAACGTCGCCAGCAGAAACATGGTCTTTGCGTGTCGTGCTCCGGTGCTCAATGCATCGGAAAACCCGTCTTCCAGCGGGGCAAGCTCGCTTCCGACAGCATCCACTTGACGCGCGATCTCGGCAATTCTCGCAGGGTTCGGCTTCACCGAGGAAACCTCAGAACGCAGGTCATTGCCAAGCCGCTGCAGTTGCTCGATGAGAACGTCACCCCGGGCCCAGATCCTCACGGCTTCCGAGATGCATTCCCGATGCCGGAAACGCCGAAATAGTCTGGCCATTCCGTCGATGTCCTCGGGACTGTTGCGGCCTTGTATGAAACCGCTACGGACAATTGTCATGTCAGGATTGGATTTTTCCAGTTCCAAGCGGGCTTGCCTGTCACCCAGGGGCACCAGCAGGGCGCGCTGATAGTCCTGGTAGTCCTGTTCGGAGTGCGAAATGGAATACTGGAGCAGATCGTAGACGGCCTGCTTCTGCGCCTTGGACCAGAGTCCCTCCCCGCCCACGTACGCTCTTGCCGCCGAAAGATTTTGAATGGTTTGGTAGCTCAAGCCCAGTAGGCACACCACGATGAGCACAAAGAGCCAGAGAGTCGCCACAAGCTTCTTGGAAGCGGGCAACTCCCGAAACACCTTGTGCAAGAACGACACCTCCGCCTTACCAATGAACTTTGCCAGGAAGTCTTGCCCCTAGAATCGCAACGGCAACATCCACCTTCATGAAGAAAATTTCCGCCGAGATGGCATCGGCATCGATCGGGATCGCCGCTCGATAGGCCCGCAGTCTGGTCCAACTCTCGATGAGGCGTTTTCTCGGTGCCATAACCGTCGCCATGTAGGCGTCGAGCTGGTCGGTCAGGTCTTCCAGAGCGAGCGCCACTACCTGTTGATAGATCCGGCGATGACAAGCGAGCATCGCCCAATCGGCAACTTCCGGCGAGAACCTGCGAGCGAGTTCCGGATGAAAATAGTGGCCCGAGTTGTTGTCGCGCAGAGTCGCCAAGAATATGAGCCGCGACAAATCATTCGGCAAAGACATGTTGAGCGCCCGCAGAATGTCCTCTGTCACGTTGCTGGGACCGAGATCGTTGGATGGATTTGCAACGGCCGTATACCCAACCTGCCCGTCGAGTTGATCTTCCGCGAGCGGTTCGCTGGCGACTTCAGCATCCTTCAGGAGATTGCCAAGATTCGTCAAAATATTCGCCGATAATGACAGCTGCATGCGCCGCGGAATCCCCAGCCTCAGGACTTGCAGGACACTGATGCTAAAGCGGCCGCAGGTGCAGGCCGCCAAGAGGAATGAGTTCCTGACCGTCGAGCTGGCACACTCGAAAACTCGCGAAAGCGGCCCTTCGAGAGGCCGCTCCTTCTTCCGCCTGAGTTGCCGAATGAGCGTCGTGGTTGCTAGGCGCAAAGATAAACTTGCGAGTTTGTGCTGGTGCACTTGAAACGAATTGACAACGTCCGAAGGCGCATTCGCGGCGACGAATGTAAGACTGGCGGGATTCAAAATGCTGCGGCACACCTCGCGGAACGCGATCCCCAAATTTGCTCCCGGCGGGCTTGAGCCGCGATATTGTTTGATCATGTTTACTGTTCCCTCTCTGGAAAAACTTTTCTTTTCATGCACTGCTCAGCACCTGGGTGTGGATGGTTGAACCGGGGCGAAGTCCTGGTTCCTAAACCCTGAACGGCAGTCCTCTGCTGGTTGGAAATTGCGAGGTAGGGTCAGATCGTTCTGAAACTGCCAGACTCTCCGGTAAGCCTCGCACCTCCGGATCAGTTCTTCATGTTTTCCGGAATCCACGATCGTGCCCTCATCGACTACCAGAATTCGATCTGCCCACAGAATCGTTGCTGGCCGGTGCGATACAACAACCAGAGTCCGGCCTTGCCGAAATCGTTCAAGCCCTTCGAGCAGCCCCTCCGCCGATGGCGCGTCGAGGGAACTCGTGATCTCGTCGACGATCAGGATCCTTGGCTGTTGCAACAGAGTGCGCGCCAAAGCCAGTCGCTTTTTTTGGCCGCCGGAGAGCCTCGCCCCAAGCGGCCCAAGCTTTTCATCCAGCCCTCCGGCAAGTCCACGAACGACTTGGTCGAACTGCGTCATCGCGGCAACCCTATCCATGTCGGCCGCCGTGGCGTGCGGATCGCCGTAAAGAAGGTTTTCGCGGATGGTTTCATCAAACAGGATTGGGTCTTGCGGAACCAACGTGATGGCAGCACGAAGGCTTCGGCGCCCAACTTCGCGGATGTCGTGGCCTCCTACCAGGATGGTCCCTGCGTCCGGGTTGTACAATCCGGTGGCGAGAAGACCGATGGTGCTCTTCCCGGATCCGTTGAGGCCGACCAACGCGACCGTTTCCTCCGCTTCAATCCGAAAGCTCATGTTGCGCAACACGGCTCGATCCTTGTCGTAAGAGAACCACACCGAGCGGAATTCCAGGTCGGGACGAATATCGCGCCGCAGAGGTTGCGCATTCTCTCGCACTTCCAATCTCGGTACCGGATCTGTGAGTTCAACGATGCGACGAATGCTGGCGCCGACCCTCTGCAATCTGGATTGGAGATCGATGGCGATGCTGACCGGCGCGAACAGGCGAAATATGTAGCCGTAGAAGGCGACCAGGCCACCGACCGTCAATGCTCCACGCGTTACTTCATATCCACCGCAACCGAGGATCAGGCCCATGCCGAGGACAATGGCCGACACTGACGCTCCACCAAAGGCGATTTCCGTCGCGCGCTGCCGCACCTGGAGCTGCGCTCCCCGGGCCGTGAGTCGTGCGAATTTTCTGACTTGCGTCGAGGTCCGATTGAGCAGTTGCAGCTGCAGCATGCCAGCCAGATGTTCCTGCAAGAAGGCACTGACCCTGCCTGATTGACGCTGAGCATTGTCTGCGGTTTCCTTTAGCTTCACTGCGTAGGTGCGTTGCAAGAAGTAAAAGATCGGCAACGTCGGGGCGACTAACAAGGTCAGATGCCAGTTCAGAACTCCCATGGTGATCAACACCATGACGCCCATGATCAACATCTGGATGGTTAAGGGAAGAATGTCACCGCTCAGTTCCGCCACGCGATCGACATCCTGCTCGATCCGGTACAAGGTGTCTCCGACTTGCGAAGTCCGGTGACGCCGGATGGGTTGTGCGTGCAATCTGTGCAACACAGACACTCGGATCCGGAACACCATCTTTTGCGTGACGAGACAGCTCAGGAACGAAGCCAAATAGTTCGTCCCTAGACTCGCCAAATAGATCAGGCAAAACATCAAAGTACCCAACCACACGAGTCTTAGTGTGTGGCTGGGCAGGGCGACATCGATCAACCACTTCACAACGAGTGGGTCCAGCAGTGAGAGCGCACTGCCGACAATCATGCAAAACAAATCCGCAGTCAGCAGAAACCGCTGGGGGCGAGCAAATCGGATGAGCCAGCGCATTTCGGAAGACAGCAATTCACCCTTGTGCTCCGACATTCCTGGCTTCTTAGCATTATTTGCAAGTCAGGCCCGAAGTCTTTTCCCTGTGCTCGAATTCCTGCAGACTTACCGGGGAACAGTCTCAGGCCGGGAACCCGCCGACACCGTCTAACCGCTTGAGGAAGTTGCAGTTAGATGTTTTCCATTCACTCTGGAAAAAACGCGAGGCTCAACTGGCGAATTTGTCCCTGCACGAATTTGTGCAGGGCGGACCCAGTGCCGTCTGTTTCCACCCGGGATCGTGGCTCGTCTTTGTCGCTGGACTCGGTGAATCTCCCAATTTCTTGGTCGAGCGTCGCCGTTCCTTAGTCTGCTCCGGCAATCTTGGTGCTGCTGCGGTTTCCGATTGCAGGAATTCTTGCAGCAAAAAGAATCTTTCTCGCAACGCAATCACATCGGTTAATTGTTTGGAGTTTAAGCGAACGATACAAACGATGGCGAGGCGGAGGACTTGGGATCATGACTAGCATCACAGGTTTGACGATTGCACCCGGTGTTCGCGAGGTTGCTTCTGAAGACGGAGCGGTTCTGCTGGATGTCGAACAGGGAGTTTGCTTCAGCCTTAACCCTGTTGGACTTAAGATTTGGGATCTCCTGAAGAAGGGATGTTCCCTCGACCAGATTGCGGAGATCCTCGGACAGGAGTTTCCCGTGAGCCGGTCTCAGCTTGTTTCAGACGCGACGGACTTCATCGCAGCCCTGGAAACGAAGCACTTGATTCATAGGCCGGGCCGGACGGTATCCAAGAGATCGTCGCTCTTCGAAAGGTTGTTGCGGCGCAAAAGCCGTATTTCAGCCCACTAGACCTGGGCTGCATGCCGGCAGTTCACCCGTGCTTCCGGACGATGAGTGGCGGCCAGACGTGAACGACTTGCCCGATGATCGATGCTGCGCGCGGCGTCTTGAAAATCATTATTGGCTGGTGTGCAGTCGGATAAGGCACGATGAACAGGGTCTCTCTCGCCAGGAAGCACCAGGAGCAGCTGTAGCCATTTTCGTGCCAAACGAAATAAATTGGCCGTTCTCGAATACTCTTCCAATCGCCCATCTCGACCGTGTTGCGAGATTTGTCGATGACCACGACGGAGCCGGCCGGAACCAGTTCGCCCATGGTGTCATCGTCGACCCCGATGATTCCGAAGCGATATTCAGTCTCATCGAGGTCATGACGCACCGTCGCGGGAATGCCCAGTTCCTCGGGGCTCTCGGTGACCAGCCGAGTGGTGTCGAAACTGACGCCGGTTTGAAACGTAAGGGAAAAAGGGCGATCTGTGTCAGTGAAAGACCAGGCTTTCTGAGGTGTGCGGGATTCGATGGGAGGTGCGAGCGCATTGCGAACTTCGCTCAACTGAACGCCAAAAGTGCGCAGCACTGAATGATACGGTACCTTGTAGCATTCGGACAGGCTTGCTACTTCAAAAATATCCGGCGGACTGTGACCGTCCTCGATGTCGGCGAGACGTCCTCGACGGATGCGATAACGTTCATTCGCCGTTCTACTTGCCGACTCACTCGTAAGGCGCTCAACCCCCACACGCGTGAGATGGAGTTCCTCACGAAGCCCACGGAGCCAACCTCCCGGATTCGTCATGATGACTATCCCGTCGTAACTGATTTGACGGGAGCGCCTCGGCGAGACCTAGTCGGTCCTGCAGGGGGCTCCTAATGAATGGCTCTGCACCCCCTCGTTTGCGAGCCGCCACTAACTTCCTCGGTCAAGTTTAGTCCGGTTTGACTTAGCCCATCGGAAATCCTTCTCGCCGTCAAATACCCGCTATTGTGCTCTTAAGTGTAGGAGCAGAATTGACGAAAGCAAGACAAATCGTTCATCTGTTCTGAAAACCGGACAGTAAAGAAACTCCGTGGCTCTAAGTCGTGCCGCCGGCCAGACGAAGAGAGTCCCTATCGGCTGGCCTGAGCCCCTGCCTCGTTAGAAGCGAGAACATACCGCTTAGAACCATCTCCAAGGGAGAAAGTTCTGGTCTTCTTGCACGATTTTGTGCAGGCGGTGAAGTAGATCTCATCACCATACGGCTCCAGTTGCGGCAAGCCTAGCTATTTACTTCGGTCCCGCGACTGCGCGATACCTAACCCAAGTTCTTGGCAGTAAGGACATTGTGCCTTCCAATGGCAAGCGCCGTCCGTTTCAAACTGGCGCCGGCAAATCGAACACGACCTGCACGAATCCAGACATGAAAAAAGTTTTTTCGTACGAAGCTTGACGAGGGTTTACGGTGCACCATCACTCGCTCAGATGTGGGACTGAGTCCGGGTCCTAGAGCTTCCACCTCCGTAGCCCTGCATGTTCTGGAGGGTAAGCACATGGCACACGCAGTAGATGCATCTCCGCAAACACCAATCGAACCGGTCACCGACATCCTGCACGGCATCGAGATCTCAGATCCGTATCGTTGGTTGGAAGAGCAGAACTCCCCACGCACAAGGAAGTGGCTCGACGAGCAAGCCGCATACACACGCGCATACCTGGATGCGATTCCAGAGCGAGCACAGATTAGAGAACGCGTGAGAGAGTTGCTGTCTTTGAAGGAAGCCATTTCCGAACCTTGGAATGTGGGCGAGCGTTATTTCTTTCTTAAGCGTCGGACAGGCGAAGAGCAACCCGTCATCGTGGTGAAGAACGAATTGCCTGGACCGGAGAGAGTTCTCGTTGACCCAGCAGAACGCGGAGTTGGAGAATCAACCGCCGTTGGTATTGTTGCGATTTCTGACGATGGCCAATTCTTGGCCTACTCAGTGCGACATGGCGGTACCGATCACTCCGCCTTGGAGATTCTCAACGTCGCGGATGGTGATGTCCTGCCGGATCGCCTTCCAGAAGGCATCTGCACGGGATTTATCTTTGCCCCTGACAGTTCCGGTTTCTATTACTCCCACCGCGAATTGCGCGATCTCCATCCCAATTATCACGCTGCTTTCTGGCATCGCTTTGGGACGGAGCGTGAACAGGATCAGGAAGTATTCTTCGCCGGAGATGAACCGAACCTATTCCTCGGCATTCTTCATTCAGGGGAAGCCAAGCTTCTAGCTTACGTCGCGTTCTCCACTGGCAAGGCACAGCGTACATCGGTCTACGTGCAGGATGACCGGCTTGAGTCTTGCACCCCAAAGTCCTTACTGCGAAACATCGAGGGCTGTTTCGCACCATTTTTTGTGCGTGGCCAGTTGCTGGCCTATACGGATTTTGCAGCGCCGAACTTTCGCATCGTTCGCATCGACTTAGATGACCCTGAGCCGGCGCACTGGCATGACGTCGTACCGGAATCGGACAGGCGCATACAACAATTCGCCGTAGCCGCGGATCAGGTCTTCGTAACTCGTGTTGATCACTTTTCTACAAAGGTCGAGGCCTTCGGTATTGATGGAGGACGGAACCCTGTTCCCTTCCCTCCCTGCGCAACGATTGATTTCCTCAACAGAACGACATCCTCCGGCAAGTTGTTCTATAGCCAGACATCCCTCTCCGAACCCGCGGCAACTTATTGCTACGATCCGAGCGCAAAACAGGTGTTCGCCTTGGACGAACCGAGTTTTCACGTCGATCTTTCTCCGGTCGCGGTCGAAGAAGTTGAATACAGATCGATGGACGGGACCGCGGTTCCACTATTTCTTGCTGCCCGCAAAGACCTCTTACGGTCGGGCCCACTCCCGACCTTGCTGACGGGTTACGGTGGCTTCGGGAGTTGCGTGACACCTCGATTCACCGCGTTTGCCACATTCCTCATGGAACAGGGATTTCTATTTGCTGTTCCAGCTCTCCGTGGTGGCTCGGAACTGGGCGAGCAGTGGCATCGCGCCGGCAAGCGCAGAAACCGTCAGAACTCGTTCAATGACTTTGTGTCGGCGGCCGAGTGGCTCATTCGAGAACAGCGCTCGATATCCGGCCGTATCGCCATCGGAGGGGGCTCCAACGCCGGCCTACTCGTTGGCGCTGCCATCACGCAACGACCTGACCTATTCCGGGCGGCCATCTGCCTTGGTCCATTGCTCGATATGACGAGATATCACCTCTTCGATTTGGCAGCGGGATGGGCAGAAGAATATGGATCGCCAGAAGATCAAGATGACTTTGAATCCTTATTGGCCTACTCGCCCTACCAACATGTCCAAGAGAGGGTCTCTTATCCCGCGGCGTTGCTCATCTCAGGAGACGCGGACACTCGATGCAATCCGATGCATGCTCGCAAAATGGCGGCGCGCCTGCAGGCCGCAACCAGTTCCGGCCGCCCGGTCCTCCTCGACTACAAAGCCGCGTGGGGGCACACACCGGTTCAGCCGTTTTCGACGAAGATCGAAGCCCTAGCCGACAGACTCGCCTTCGTCTGCCACGAACTGGGAGTTGATGTGCAGCCAGGGAGGTCCTTGTGATTCTGTTTTTCCAAGCGTTGTTCATGCTCCTGGTCTACGACATTTTGAGCGCTTTCTGCCGTTTTCAAACTATTTACGCGGCGGTTAAAGGCTGGAAGGTGGATGGCAAGACTGACGGATCGGGGATCATCGACAGCGTGTGCACGGCGGTCAACTACGCCTGCGTCTGGTACCCGAAACAAGCTCTTTGCCTGCAGCGATCCTTCGTCACGACCTATTTGCTCAGGAAACACGGCGTCGCAGGACAGATGGTCCTGGGCGCGCAGAAATTGCCCTTCAAGGCCCACGCTTGGGTTGAAGTCGACGGACAAGCCATCAACGAAAGATCGAATGTCCAAGCCGCGTACACAGTTTGGGACAAGTGCTAGTAAGGACAACTGTATGAGTGTGCAGGCAGGGATTTGGAACTTCGATGGGAGACCGGTCGACCGCGAGCTGCTCGCGGATATCAGTGAGTCCTTGAAACACCTAGGTCCAGACGGCGAATCCTGCCATGTGGACGGTTCCGTTGCGCTTCTCTATAGGCCCTTCCACACCACCGGCGAATCACGCCGGGAAAAACAACCGTACATCTCGCATCGGGGCTCTGTTCTCACCTGGGACGGCCGCCTCGACAATCGCGACGAACTCATTCGCGAACTGGGTAGCGAACTTGAAGCTGACCCTACCAACGTCGCTATCGTCGCTGCCGCCTTCGATCACTGGGAGAGCGACTGCTTCCGCCGCATCGTCGGTGACTGGGCCGTCTCCATATGGAAGCCTGACCAGCATGAACTGCTCTTCGGCGCTGACTACATGGCCATCCGGCACATCTTCTATTACCTGAAGAAAGACCGAATCCTATGGTCAACGGACCTCAGTTCGCTGGTGCTGCTCTCAAACGACAAGTTCCACATTGATGATAACTACGTCGCTGGATATTTCGCCCACGCCCCTGATGCCCACCTGACGCCATATCTCGAAATCCGCGAGGCGCCTCCAGGGCAATTCGTCTGCGTTCGGAATGGTCGGGCATCGGTCGAGCGCTTCTGGCGCTTTAGCCCCACGTTGCGCATTCGCTACAAAACGGATGCGGAATATGAAGAGCACTTCCGCCACGTTTTCCGGCTATCCGTTCAACGCAGATTGCGTTCGGATTCACCGATACTCGCCGAACTGAGCGGTGGCCTGGACTCTTCTTCGATTGTCTGCATGGCGGACGACATTCTGGCGAGAGAAGGAGCGGAAACACCCCGCCTCGACACCCTCTCCTACTACGACAAAACCGAGCCTAGCGGAGACGACTGCATTCATTTTCCGAAGATCGAGCAGCAGCGCGGCAGAGTGGGCATCCACATTGATGGCAGCCGACTCGGAACCTCCCCAGCTTCGCTTGAATGCACAGACTTTAGCCCTTTGCCCGGGGCCCTCGGCTTTGGACAGAAGCTTGACACCGAGCGAGCAGATGCCGTCCGCAGTGGAGGTTACCGAACTGTCCTCTCAGGCATCGGCGGCGACGAGTTCATGGGAGGGGTTCCCAATCCCCACGCGCAACTGGCCGATCTCATCGTGCAATTTAAGTTCGTCAAACTGACCAGGCAACTCATGGCTTGGAGCCTGGTCAAGCGGCAGCCTGGGATTCAACTGCTGTGGCAGTCCGCAATCGATGTCCTGCCGCCTTCCTTAGGTCAGTATTTTGCCAAGGAGGCCAAGATCGATCCCTGGATCCGAAAAGATTTTGCGAAGCGCACCGGGCTCGCGATTCGTCAATCGGAGGTCGACGAGCACTTCGGGCTCTGGTTACCCACCCGCCGCTCTTACATCGCCGGAGTCCTCGTAATGGCAAACAACATGGCAAAACTTACAGCGCCGGTCCAGGCATTCGAAGAGGCTCGCTACCCTTTCCTCGATCAGACTCTGATCGAGTTCCTCCTCTCGATACCGGCCGATCAACTGCTGCGCCCTGGCGAAAGACGCTCCCTGATGCGGCGATCTCTTGCTGGCATCGTCCCGCAGGAAATCCTGAGCCGCCGAACAAAACAGCTCGGAGCGCGCACACCCGTGACTATCTTGGAGAAATCCTGGGATGAGCTACAAAGCATCTTCCAGAGGTCACTCAGCTCACGCCTCGGTTACATTCATGAGGCTCAACTGCTGAAAACGATCTGCGACGCCCGCGATGGAAAGAGTGTTTCGCTGGTGCGCGTGCTATGGACAATATCGCTGGAGTACTGGCTACGAGATTTGGCCGCACGCGGGCTTTTGGACCCGCCCGCCGCCTCGTTCTCGCCCTTCAGGCAGCCGCAGGTGCCGATAGCGCGTAGCCGCAACCAGCAACGGTATTCCGTCCTTCAGTATCGGGGACGGAATAATTCAACAAAGGAGAAAGACAATGAATTACACAAAACCAGAAGTAGCAGTCCTCGGTGAAGCAGTCAGCGTGATCGAAATGATCGGCACCGGCAAGCCCAGCACGAAAGTTTTCGACGGTGTTGGTCAGAGTTATGCGGCTACCGCCTATGATCTTGACGAGTAAAGTCACGGCCAGGCGCTAGGTCGCCAGCAACTGACACCTTCGCTTCCCGGTCGCTGCAGCGTCCGGGAAGCTTTATCCTAGCTTCACGCTGGGAGGAATCTCAATAACGTCGCTGAACTTGTTTGTGAGAACCCTAGTGGAGAAAACAAAAGGAATAAAACAATCGCGTACTGCAAACCGAACATCGTCGTTCTGGGCAGCGTAGCGGAAATGATCTGCGGCACGCTCATCAAGGGCCCGACAGGAGTGATCGAAGCGATTCAATGGCACATCCAACCAGCATATGACCTCGACGAGTAGAAAGACGCGCCCCAAACTTGGTTCGTCATCGAGTACTGACGGTGGAAGCCGTTCGACCTTGCAGGCTGCGCAACTCGCGCCAGCGCTTATACTGGTCGGTCTTTGTCGGATCGGGATCTTCTTCGCCCTTCAGCCAAAAGCAGAACCAGTCGACATTGCCCTGTTGCGAGATCATGCGATCCCAGGGCTTCTGCAGAATGTGCGCTCCTTCCGGGATGTAAATCATCTCGACTGGTTTACCGAGCCGCGACAGTCCGGAGTACCACTGCCAATCTGACAACAGCGAGATCGGCCCGAAGGTTTGAACCCGAAGGGGTGTTTCAATTTTGTCCATAAGAAACGCCGGTGACCGTTTTAGCCATTGAGACATACTCTTTCCGTACGGGGGACCACCGTACACCTGCTCGAATTCCCCAGCCAAGTCTGGTTCCGCATTCGAGAAGACCATATATTGGAAATCGCTGTAGTCCACCCCATCGGCGAGGGCGGCCGCCGCGAAGTGGTGTTTGGAATGTGTCAACGTATACGTAACCCACCAGTACGTCCGGCTGAACCCGGTGATCCCGACTCGATTTCGATCAATGAGACCTCTGCGATCTAAATAGTCGATAGCGCCCTCATACGATGCCATGGCTCTGGGGGCTTCCTTGGACGTTACCCAGGTATGCCAGTCTGGACCATTGTCCTGCACGACGAAGAACCCCTTGCCAGCTAGGGCTTGGGCAGCGAAGGCCGTCGTGAAAGGGCCGTCCATCCAGAATCTGTTGGTAATCCATCCGTGGGTTTGTACCACCAGTGGATACTTCTTGCCCGCGGCATAGTCGGGAGGCCAATAGAGCCCGCCTTTCACTTCATTGCCGCGAGAATCCTTCCACGTAATTTCCTCCACTCGTGCCAAAGCAAGATTCTGGAACTGAGGATTCAAGTCCATCACTAGGGACTTCCTGCCTGTTTGAGGATCGACGGCACAAATGCGCGGAGGAATGTTCATACTCTCATCGAGAACGATATCCGGCAGGAACCGCGCTGCTGTTTCTTCCGGGGCACTCGCTTTGGACCATGCTTCGCCGCTCTTTCGAAAGTAGGCTTTCGGCGTAGTCTTCCCACTGAGGCTATCAGTCCTGCCAACATCGCAGGTAACATAGCCGGTCTTGGGGTCCCAGTTAAGGAGCCTCAGGTCTTCATCGCTTAGTTTGACGAACTCGCGTCTGGGAATCTTGAATTCCACTAAAAAGGTATGCACCTTTCTCAGCGCCCGTTCCGCAGGATCGTCAACGTTCAGCGGAAGATATACATCGGAAACAACCACGGACTCGCTGTCACGCGACCAAGCCATCTCCGATCCATCACTCCCGATTGGAGCATCGAACAACACTTGGCTGGCGCCTGTAACTGTGTCGACCAATTCGTATTGGAAGATGACCGTGTGGCCGCCGTTCGGGACGGGGTGGCGCGTTTTCAACTTCAGGAATTGATCCTCGTACTCGCTCCACGTATTGGAAACGTGGGTAGCCTCTGTCTGAACTAACAGGTGCGCCCCGTCCGGTGAAAGCGACATCTTAGGAGGAACAATTCCACTGATTCGCCCCTGGGTCGCTATTTTCGTTTCAGCTTCCTGCCCCAATCGCTTGACAAACAAAGAATCGTCGTCTAGTTCATTTCCCCCTTGGCTGCCGTTGCCTCGAATCAGATCGGTCACGAACTCGTTTGTGACAGCGATACCTTTCCGTGAGACGCCATCGGTCAGGAACGCTGAAACCGGGTTCTTCGCGGCATACACTATTTCCTCGCCGCCGGCTCTGGTGACGAACGCGGTCAGATTGCTGGCGGAACTTGTCAGTTTTGTCAACTCTTTCGAACTGCAGTTCAGCGAATAGAGTTGCGTTTGTTCGCCGGGACGCTCGCCCAAGAACAAGATAGTATCGTTATCATTCAGCCAGAGCACATTATTGATCGCTGGCCGGTTCGCGGATGAGGCTAGCGAAACCAAAACCTGTGGCTCGGGCGATTGGAACACTTCGGCGGTTTGGAACTGGACGAGAGAATACTCATTGGTGTTCGCTTCAAGATTTCCTTTTTTCAAGACCACGACGAAATGTTTTCCGTCCGGAGAGAACTTGGCCACGATCCCATTGGAGGGTGCGCCGTCGGTATAGCTCGGATCCGCCAGACGCGTCATCTGAATCGAGTCTGCGACCGTGGGGGGGCGTTTGGTTAACCCGGCTACCGCTACGCTCTGTGCCGTCGATGTGTTAGCCACGAGACTTTCAGCCGGCTGATCGCTACAAAACGCCAGGCTACAGTCCACCGTTAGATAAGTACTGCCCAACAGTAAGAGGCAACTCAGCAACGTTCGGATGTCGACACCTATTCCTTATGGCGCACTCAAAAGAGAAGCTTCAGCCCAAACTGAATGGACCGGGGGCCGCCGACTTGATAGAGCGGATCAAACGCGCCCGACCCAAGATTGGCTCCAGCAAGACTCTGCCCCAGCATGTGGATTGACTGACCGAACTGAGGGTTGAGCGCCCCCGGGTAGCCGAGGTCTCCAACCGGTGGCCCAAAGTTGGGATGGTTCAGAATATTGAACATCTCAGCCCGGAACTGCAACTTCAGCGACTCGTGAATGGGGAACTCGCGATGGACTGCAAAATCCCATTGAGTCAGGCCGAATCCCCGCAGCGCATTCCGCGGCAGATCTCCTTGGCGGAGGGGCAAGCCGGTGGTTGGGTCAAGCGGAGGAGACGTGAATGCCGCGGGGTTGAATGCTTTGCCGCCTGGGTATTGCGGTCCATGTAGGTAGAAAGGCTGACCGGCGACGACGTCGGGCCTAGTGTTGGTTATGAAACCGTTCGACAGTTCACCTAATTCAGAGTAATACACGTCAACCGCAGTAGCGGATCGAGCCTGGACAATATTCTGAGTCGTCCAACCGCGAAGGATCGCGTGTGCGAATGCGTTGCCTTTAGGAGCTGGAACATCATAGGTCAGCCCTGTCGAAAACGCATTTCGAATATCGAAGTCAGAAGGCCCTCTGTTTGAATTTGCATTGAGTCCCGTCAGCGCATTGGATCCGTTCCCCAAGGAACCGGCTGAAGCCGTGTCAAGGGAATGTGACCACGAATATGACGCAAGGGCCTGCAGGCCACGCGATAATCGCCGTTGGAATTGAAGTTGCAGCGCATTATAGTCGGAAGTACCTGCATTCGTTACTAAATCGGCATAAGCCAAGTTCGGATTGGGAGATGAGATGGCCGCCGACTGTATAAGACGTCTTCCAGCGGCGCCGACATATGAGACGGTCACAGTCTGTTGCTTACCCAACGCTTGTTCGATTGCGACATTCCATTGGAGCGTGTAGGGTGATTCGAGATTCGGATCAAATGCATTAAGCGTCCCCAAATTGCTGGCATTAGGCGGTACTATTGGCGCTGGCGCTGCTTCTGCAGAACTCAAAGGAAACGTGGCAGTACCTCCAGAGGGGATGCCATATATAACGTTAATTCCTCCAAAAGGGTATTGGGAGAAGCCAACATTGTTTCCCACTTCTGAAGACGCCAGGTCATAAAAGACACCAAACCCGCCTCGAAGCACGGTCTGCCAGCGCTGGCTCTCGGATACCTGATAGGCTAATCCGATTCGAGGCACAAGGTTGCCCCACTTTGTTTTGTAGGGCGGCGTACCGGCCGGCAGCAGAGCCAGGTTGGATAGATTGCTCAGATCGAAACCCGTAACCGCGTTAAATTCGGGGCTCGATGACGGCACAAAGTCCACATCCCACCTCAACCCGTAGGTGATGGTCAGACGGGGGACAATGTGCCAGGTATCTTGGGCAAAAACACCGAGGTTGCGAAACAGAAAAGTCTCGGGGAGATTTGAGGTCAGCTTGGTGGCCAAATTAGTTCCGGTATCCGCTGAAGGAATGTCGAGGAAGTAGTTTTCCTGTATGTATGCAGAAAGGTCGTAGGGAGGCGACAGGCGGCGATAGTCGATACCGAACTTCATGCCATGCGACCCTTTTTGTATGGATACGCTGTCCACGATATTGATTTGCCGCTGCTGGCTGTGCGAACTTGCCCCTGCCTGGAGGGCGCTGTTGTTTGTTCCGAGCGAGAATATGTAAAAAATGAATTGCCCATTGTTGGCTGTAAACGGACTGGGGAATGGCAACGTTCCCAGCGGGACTGCGCCCCCGAAGCTGTCCAAGTACACCGAACTGGACGTGTCCGTACTGCTGTAGTTGAAACGAAAGTCGTTCGCAGCGACGGGTGACATCGCCCAAGTCGCGCCCACGGTTGCAGTTTGGGTAGTGATTTTCGTCGGGACGACCGCGCTCAACGAGAGACCCTCCTCTCCGCGCTGGCTGAGTTCTGAAGGGGAATAATCGTACCGCCCGAAGAGATTCAGCCTATCGTTCAATTTGTGATCAACTCGAAGGCTGTAGGCATTGAGCGTGCCCGGATCGGAGTAACTGCCGTTGAACTGCGCGATGCCTTGATGATTGCCATTCGGGTCCAAAACCTCCGGACCGTTCGGTAGCGGAAACGCGTTCATGTAAGGCAGAAGTGCGGGTGCTGCAAATTGCCTCGAATAAGGGTCCTCGGGATTGGTATCCGGGACGAGTGTGAGAGAAGTCTGCGGCAGTTGCAGTCGAAGCCCTTCGTAGGAGAAGAAAAAGAAGGTCTTATCCTTAAAGACGGGGCCGCTGAATGTCCCACCGAAGTCGTTCTGCCGTTCTTCAGCCTTGGGAAGCGGAGGATTATTCGTGAACCCGTTGAACCAATTATTCGCGTCTAGAGCATCGTTTCGGAGATAATTGAACGCCGTGCCATGAAATTGATTCGTCCCGGAGCGCGTGACGATGGAGATTTGTCCGCCCGGCTGACGCCCAAATTCCGGTGCATAGGTAGAGGTTTGGATGCGAAATTCCTGGAGCGCATCTATGGAGACCAGGCTGTTCGTACCCCCAAATACGCTGGTTGAGCCAAGAGTCCCCGCCAGTCCGCTTCCAACGCTACCGACTGCGCCGATCCCGATGTTTGCGCTCACCCCGTCCACCATCCAGTAGTTCGCGTTTGCTCGTTGTCCGTTGACACTGAACTGGCCGGTGTCCAACCCGTTATTGGCAGTGAGAACCACTCCCGGCGTAAGCTGAATCAACGATTGGAAGCTCCTGCCATTCATCGGCAGGTTCTCCGCGAAGTTCCGATCAACGACAGTGCTGACGGTTGCGTCGGTTGCGTTCACGTTGTAGGCGTCCGCCGTTACCGTCATCGACTCAGAAATCGATCCCACAACTAGTTTGAAATTTTGTTCAAGATGATCTTGCACGTTCACTGTCATGCCAGTCACGTTGACTACTCGGAAGCCGGATGCAGAAATCTCGATCCGGTACCGCCCGGGCCTGACGCTCGGAAACGTGTACAAGCCGGTATTGTTGGTGGTCACGCTGGTAGTGGCGTCCCGATCGATGTCTACAAGCTTTACCTGGGCACCCGCTATGTTCAGCCCCGACGGATCCACGACCTGTCCGGAAACGGTCGCGGTTTCGGATTGTGCCCAGATAAAGTTGGCGACGAGGGAGAAGAGCAGCCAAAGGAAGCAGGTATTTCTCACAACCCCACGAGAGAGACGGAGCATCGGTGTGCGTTCCTCTATGAACGTATGCAGGCAAAAGGGTATGTTTTGCCCTGAAGCGGATTTTGATTGAGAGATTTCAGAGGGTTCAGACGAAAACCGGCATCGCAGTGCTGGGGCTTACCAATAAACAGAAAGGGTGGAATTCCACAGGGCAGGAAAGACCCTGTTCTAGTTGCCGACACTCGCTATAATCAGCGAATCTTAATTCGGGGTACTTGATTGTGCTATCGGACCTTGCCGGGAACGCGGTGGTGCTTGATCAAGTTTCTCCGGACCCGTCGCGATCATGTGGAAGCGACCTCTGGCTTTCCGTGATTCATGAAAGTCATTCGGAACGCCTCCGAGATTCCGCCGGGGCAACGATCCTTCAACATTCCATCGATAAGCACGACAAGTATTGAAAAGCTCCCGTTGGGACTTTCGATATGAAAATAACAGGCGATGACGAGTTGGTCGGCACAGCGCGGACTGCATTGCGCCTCTCTCTATTGTCCTTGGCTTTGATCTTGTCTGCGTGTCACTCGAAAGACGGCGGCCAAGAACCGCACGTTTCGGCTCACGCCCGGTCTTTCTACGCGAGAACCGGAAACCCTGACCGCGTGATTGTATTTGTCCATGGAATCTTCGGCAGCCCTGATGACACTTGGAATTGCTCCTCCAGTGTCTCCTGGCCGAAGTTGATTCAGGATGACGACGCCCTTCAGCGATCCGATATTTACGTGGCAGGCTACGACACTCCCTATTTCGGCAACCGCATGACCATTGACGAAGTGGTCTCGAATCTAAAGAGCCGGCTGGACAGCGACGAGGTGTTTACCAAACATCGTGAGGTCATATTTGTTGCTCACAGTCTCGGCGGCCTCGTTGTTCAGCGACTCCTGCTGACGCACCGTGAATTGGCGCCACAGGTCAAGTTCATCTACTTCTACTCGACGCCGGAAACGGGAGCGCAGGTCGCACAACTCGGACATATTTTCAGCTCCGATCCTCTACTGAAAGAAATGTTTGCTAGCGATTCGAATGACTATCTCCTGAATTTGGAGAGCGAATGGCGCGGATCAGGATTCAATATCCACCGCTATTGCGCTTACGAGAAAAAGCCGGTCAAGGGCATTCTCGTTGTCGATCGCCTCAGCGGAACCAGAGGGTGTGAGAACGCAATCGCGATCAATGAGGACCACATAAGCATAGTGAAGCCATGTGATCGTAACGCGGATTCTTATATCGCGCTGAGGAACGCAATCCTCAAGAATCCAATCGTTCCGGAACCGCCTAAATTGCGGACAGAAGTCGTGCCGCGGCGCTGGGAATCTTACCAGGAGGTAGGTTGCAACCATACGAACTCGAACACCTTGACCGCGTCCACAACATTGGATCCTAGCTATCAGGAACGGGTGCTCACAGCATCTGCGTCGCTGGAGAATGCCGACAACATTCAGGGTGTTTCAGGACCCACACTAGGGCCAGTCACCGGCAACACGGTTCGCGTGACGTATGGCTTCAACGGGAAGGACGCTGGTATCACCGGATGTCCCGGAGGAGGACACGCAACGGTAGTAGTAACGTTCAGTGTCGAACGCCAGGTCCCTGTCCAAAAGTAGTGTGCCGGGCATCCGATGTTCAAACTCAACCTCGGCTGCCCCGTCCTTACTGAGCAAGGCCCGAACCCGTTTCGCCTCGTCCGGTAATTCCATAGGCCGCCCCGTCCTTCGAAACGTTCCGACTCATCTCAGAAAAGTACCCGATGCCGTAAGAGGCTGAAAGACCGAAATCCTCACCTGCTCGGAATTCCGGCTACGGTGATCTACTTAAGCTCAGTAACCAACTTTCCGAGATGGAGTGCCACAGAATGTGGCACACGCCCTCCTCCCGGTACGGAGACCGGGCCGAGAACTTGATTCTCTTCGAGTCGCGCATTAGCTAGTTCAGGAAATGTGTGGACAAAGTTTTCCCAGTCGGTGCTGTTCTGAGCGAGTTTGTTCTCGTTCAGGCTTTTGGACCGAAACTCCTGGACCAAGAACAGTCCCAGTTCTGCTCCGCTGGCTGCTGCTTCGATTAGCGTGGCGGCTGCCGCGTGTAGAAGCTGATACCGAAGTTTTCGAATCGCTTCATCTGGCACTCGTCCGAACAAGGCCAGCGATAACTGCCTAATTCGCGCAGGCACGTTCGATTGAGAATTGGCTTTTTGGTCATAATAATCTCCTACCGTAGTGTCACCAAAAGGCTCATCCGCCTTTGCTTCAATGTTGACCGCAATGCGCCGCGTTCCTGCTCTACAGAGGACGACGAGGTCGCAGTTTCTGTGTTCGCCCGCGAAATCGTCGAGTTCGATGATGCACTCGGGCTTCACTTCATCGAATACTATTTCGGTTTGAAAGGCCCGCCTGAGAAGCAGTCGCATCTCCTCCGGTGGACATGCATATTCCTTTCGGAACCAAGATCGAGCGAGTTCTTTCGCGCTCCGTCGGTCCTTCCACTGGCGTTCCCCCATCTTGGGTGGGGCGTACCTAAACCAGTCCTCAACGGATCGAATTTCTTGTCCTGATTTTCTGACGCGCATACAAACTCGCCTTATAGCACGCGTGGGCTATTTCCACAGCGAGTCTTGTGGCGGCTAGCCATCACGCTCGTGGCCTCGCAGGTGGAAGTTCTGGAGTTTATCAGTTGGAGCACGGCTACTCGCACCTCTGCAATGCTTTGTAGGGGGTCGACATTCTATTTTCTCACCAACCTCGGGTCGCGGCGCTGGGACTGAAGGGGCGATTGAGGCTGGGGAGAAATCCCTCGGGAAACGGCAGACCTGGCTTGAGGCTAGAATGGCGTTTCAGGGGTGGTTGGGCTTGTCGCCCAGGAACGCGAACAGTACTCGCCGCCCTCCGGGTTCCTTGATCGTTTTCCGGGACGACTCCACGGTGACGAAAACAGAATTGATTTGCGCCAGAACATTCGGATCATCGAACGTCAGCACCCAGCGGCCGTCCTTGACGTCGTCGTTGTGAAACACCCCGAGGCTGCTGATGGGCTTCTCAGCGCCTAGCCGTTCGCCCCAGACATAGAACGAAACCTTGGCGTCCACTTTTCGCGGATCGGCAAGGTCGTAGGCATAAAAGATCAGCGATTTCCCTTCGGTATAAAAAATTCGTCCGAAGGCGCGCTGGTTGTTGCCGTTGCCGTCCCGGTCGTGCACATCGATGATGTGGAGATTACGCGCAACCACAAGATCCCGGACGTCGCTTCCCTTTTCGGCAAGTTCCTGTTGCTGCTGTAGAACCGTAGTCTGATCGGAAACTTGTTTTCGAAGTTCACGAAGCTCGGCCCCTTGGAGAGCGAGCGCTGTATCGCCCGCATTCTTTTCGGACTTTGCCTTTTCTATCTCTGCCTCAAGCTGAGCGATGCGAGCGTCCCGCTCTGCTTTCTCAGACTGAATGACCGCACTTCCCTTCTCAGCCTCGGTGAGGCGCGCATTCAAATCGTCCTGGGCCTTGCCGATCGATGCAAGCTCGGCACGTTGGGCCTGGATCTTGGCAGACATGGAGCTCACTTCGGACCGTGCCGATGCAAGATGTTGCTGCAGTCGAGTGACTTCGGCCCCACCCCCTCCGGAAACCAAACTCGGGGATGACGCGGTCGTCTGGCTGGCCTGGAATGGCCGATGTTCAACCGCCACCGGAGCGGACTTCCGCCTGCCAATCGTCAGAAACCCCGCGATTAGGAGGACCGCGGCCACGGCGCCGAACGTCGCGAAAAGCCAACGATGACTTACGGCCGGGGTCTGGGGTATTCTTTCGCGAGTAAGCTCTATGCCCTCGGACCTGGCGCGCGCGACAAATCTCTGGGTCATTCCGGAGGGGATCGGAGAATGCAGCCGCCTCGCAGCCAGTTGGGAGAGGGTCTGGGCACTGATCTGCGTGAAATCGTAAGTCGCGCTTCGGCAGCTAGGACAGCCTTCAAGATGAGATCTCAAATCGGCTAACTCATCCGGGGAGGCTTGCCCACTGGCAGCCAGAGCGCACAATTCCTCGTATTGTTCATGGGTATTCAACGAGGATCCCCTTGGCGTTTATCTTACGCTCGGCGGAAGTCTTCTCTTCAGCTTTGCTAGTTTCTTGCAGGACACCCCGCAATTTAGCCAAGCCACGATACAGATTGTGACGCACCGAAGATGCCGTGTCCCCAGTTTTCCGAGCAATCTCTTCCGCCGTCAGGCCTTCGAAATATGTGAGCTCAATTACGCGGCGCTGGTGTGATTCGAGGGTTGCAAGGACCTGTTCCACCAGGTAAATCACTTCCTGCGGAGGCAAGCATAGCAAATGACCGGTGCCGTAAGAGAATTCCGCTGGAGCCAGTTCATCCAGTTCATCCCGGCTGTAAAAGCGGTTGGACTCGAGATGTTGCCGCCGGTTAATGCTGCGGTGATAGGCGTACTGAAGGAGCCAAGTCTTGAAGGTTCCGCGGTCAGGATTGAACTGATTCACCGCCTTGAAGACATCCAGGAAGACCCTTTGGACTGTCTCTTCCGCCTCCCCATCATCGCGCAAGATGGCGCGCGCAATCCGGAAGACCAGAGGGCTATGCCTTTCGAACAATACAGCCAGAGCATCGTTGCAGCACATGCGCAAGGCGGACATCAAGTCTTCATCGGTAAGGGTTCGAAGGCGAGAGGGAGAGAGGAACAAAGTAGCGAGTTCTTCATCCGAAAGAGGCATGAGAATACCCCGGTGCCGCCGCCACTGTTCTGTCCTCACAAAGTGGTTCGTTAACGAAAAGCCGGGTATCTAGGATCTCTGGGAGAGATGTCTAATGAGCTTCCCGCCCACGGAAATGGATACTATACTTTGTGGAACTATTCGCTGACTGTTTGCACACTCCATGCTGCGCATGGCAGCCGGAGACAAAGCGGTCTCGTGGGAAAAACGTGCGTTCGCACGAGTCCTGTTTGAGTTGCGTCAAGAACGCAATCTAACGCAGGAGGAACTTGCATTTGAGAGCGGTTACCATCCCAAGTACATCGGCCTTCTCGAACGCGAAAAATACAGCCCATCGCTAACAACCATCCTGGAACTTGCCGACGCTCTGCATATTTCAGGTGCTGACTTCGTCGGACGGGTTGAAAAGCTAATGCCTCGCAACCGATATCGCCGTCGAGACACGCGCACGCTTCGCTAGCGTTACCGTTTCAGATGCCCCCCCAAAAGGATAGTATACTTGGTGGAACTATACTTGGTAAAGCGTAATTATTTAGCCGCCTATGCAAAAGGTGGGCGGCAAAGAGCCTCGGCATCCAAAAGAACCTGTCGTTAGGGCTGCCTTCGCGCGTGTGCTCGTGGAACTCCGAAAGGAGGCGAAAATGAAGCAGGGCAAAGTGGCAGAGGAGAGCGGCTATGAGGAGAAATACATCGGATACTTAGAACACCGAAAGCACACTCCGACATTGACGGCCATGATAGAGATCTCCAAAGCTCTCAAAGTGTCTCCCGTGGAAACCTTAACGAGAGTATTAGCCTTAATGCCAAAATTTGCTTATCTCGAAAATACTGCCTCGACATCACACCGTGACACTCCCTAGCGAAGGCTCACATCGTCGAATTACATGCCGGTTTAATCCTGGCAGAAGCACACAATTGGCACACTGCCAGATGCGCTGGGAGACTAGGGAACTTCTACAGTCCGACAGTTAGTCGATCTCGTCCCAAGCCGGTTTGCCCTAGCACTTTTGACACCCACACTCTGCGTCACAAAGCATCCGGAGCGCGCGGCTCCGGTTGGACTGGAAGTGTCGTTGGTAATGTAGGCTACTAGAAATTCCCATGAGTCGTTTTAATGATTCTGCAGCCCCGACCACACCAGAGAATGCAGTCACAAATGGCACAGCAGGGGCGAAGTCGGGGTTATCGGCTTCCATGGTGAGATTCTGTTCGGTAACCCTGCCGCAGATCAATTTCCCTCGGGACTTCTCGAGTTGCGCACCGTGGGCTATACCGGCAGTATCAATGTCGGCCTTTGTGATCTCGGTTACCGGTTCGTTGCGTATTCGTTCTGGGCTGAGTCCAGTCTCAAGAGCCAGGCGCTCGGCCCATTCGAGCTCGCCAGGCGGAATGTCGAGTGCGTGCAGCAGACATAATGCGTCAGTCGCAGCAGGCTTCACGATCACCTGTGTTGTCAGACTTCCTGCGGCCATATCAACCAAGGTTTCAGGCCAGAGGCGCTGAACCGAATGGCGTGTTCCCACGTGGTCGAGCCCGTTGACAATGAGCGCTGGAACGGTGATCCCGTAGTTCAGGCGAATCTTAAATAACTCCCATTCTTCGGGTCTTGGCGTCACAACGATTGTGGGCGCCAGAAAGTCCGCAATGATCTGCGCCTTGGGCGTCCGAATTTGCGCACGCGTGGCGAGGACGTAAGGGCCGAGATTCTCGATGCGGAGTGCCTGACGATCGATGGCCTGAAGACTGCCGACGATCGGTAGTCTCTTAATCGTGTAGGCCCACCCGTTGGTTACCGCTCCGCAACCGACAAGGAACGCGTCAATTTCGAGCGGATGGGATGGGAGTGCCGGCCCCGCGTGAAGCATGCCCAAGTCTGCCTCCTGATGAGAAAACAGAGAGATCTCCTGCGAAATATTTTGTGGTTGTCCGAGAATGGTCAGAAATGCCGCCCCGGCGCCGAGACAGGCGGCAGCAAGTGAGCCGCAAGCATTGGCCGGTGCTGGAAACCAAGGCAGCGCTTTCGTCCCTGAGGGCGCAGTGGCCACGCGAGCGAGCCAGCCACTGGAATTCACGGTGATCCAGGGGGGCTCGTTAGTCATAGTGGTCCCTACGTTGATGATTGCGTCGAAAGCAGCCGCCTCATGGTCAGAATCAATGATCTGGATCCAGCGACCAGGGCCGTGGATCGCGGTGGCCAATTCAGTACTGCGGTTAGCCAGATTCTGAAATTCGGCAGGAACCAGCAGACCGACATTTGGGCAGAAGCGAAGGACTTGATTGACTGCAAAAAGGAATGTCTCCCGGGCGTCCTGAACATGGGCAAAAGCGGATTCGAGGCGAATCAGCACCGATTTCTTTAGGAACAGATGTGCACACTCCCCTTCTGTTCCCTCCGCCAGACTCGCCGCAAGACGGGCCGGACGACTGAATGTGTCGTGGTCGATAGCCATCAGGTCAACTCCCGGATGGCCTCCGCATCCGCTTCGCAAGTCTGAAAGAAATGATCAGCGTCCAGAATGAGGTGCGCATTAAGATCTTGAGCGGTCAAGCGCCTGTAGTTTCCTCTTTCATATAGGTACCAGCCCCAGTTCCGGTGATCACACTCAGCGCCACCTTCGCCGATGATGATGGCCAAAATCCCAGGAACTTGGACGCTGTACTCGCGGTCCGCCCGCGATAATCGGGGCGGGACGCCATGCAAGTGCGTGTGCACGACCGCAAGTAGGGACAGATTTTGCGGTTTTGCCCAACGCGTAAGGGTGCCAAAAACCTCCGGCGTCACCTTCCATTTGCCGGCCCGCTCCTCAACTCCCTTTCCGCGCGGGAAGACGACGACCAAAACTCGTGCCGCGTCGCCCCGGTCTCCTAGCCACAGCGCGCCAGACTCTCGAACGTCCTGGCCCGCTTCCTGGACTCTCTTGCGTGTCTCTACCAGCACCGACCGTGGGATGAGCCAGTGCTGAATGGCTGGGTACGGGCTGGTCATGACTGGGCGCAGCCAGGGGTGATCTGCTCCACTAAGTTGAAATGGGCACCTTTGCGATGAGGACCAAGCAGCTGTTCCAGTGTCTGGTTCATGTTGGTCAGTCGCTCTCCGTTGAACTCCAAAAAGAACTGGTGTGTGTCGCGGTCGCGGTGATCACTAACGCCGAAAAAGGTCATGGCATCTGAGCGGACGGTTCCAACGGTCGCAGTTCCATCATATGTGCGGTGAAAAGGCTCGGCTGCGGGCAGATATTCAACCGTCACCTCAACGTCTGTGTCGTTGGCAGGAGGTGGCGCAACTTGCTTTATTCCTTGAAGATTGACTTGCGATTCCATATGTACCTCTTCTTTGGGGCATCGCCCGAGATGTGCTTCACCTTAGAAACGCAGAAGCGTGACAAGATCGACTAAACGACGGGCGCCTACTCTGCATCTGTTGTCATCAGCGGTCCCGTAGGTGTTCCTCCTAGTCCTACACATGACACAGTGGTAGGGTGAATCCGAGTATTCAATGGGCATCTCCACTATGATTCTTCTTAGGCTGCCAGTCCCGCTATTCCGGGGAGGAGGGCCTTTAGCGGCCTACACAACCAAGAATCCTGGACCGTGACAAACCGGGCTGTCACGCTTTTGCGTTCTAGAGCTGAGGCACTATTGGTTCCTTGAATGGCTTCGACTTGCGATGACATCTGCGATTTCGAGCTGATCCGGCGTATGGCGGACCAGAACATCGACTTTGCGGGTGCCCGAAACGCATGGGGCCGTCTTTACGTTCGGCACCATAGTTCCTTGTTGGACATTTGCAGGTATGAATACGGATATCTGCTTGGTAGGGAGGAGGCTCGGGACCTCGTGAACGATGCGTTTGTGAGAGCGTTCGATGGTGCAACGAGCTTCGATCATGCTGAGGCCTGCGACGCGATAGTCCAGGAGCGGAAGACTCGGAAATGGCTGGCCCGCATAGCGGAGAATCTCGTGCGTGATCGCCACAGAGGACAGCCAGAGGTACGCTTGGTCGATGACGAAGATCTTGAGAGACTCGGTGGTGCCACGGATGACAGTCCTAGTCAGATTCAGGTGCCGGAGAGCAAGCGACTGAAGCTGCTAAAATCCGGTTTCGCTTTGTTATCTGACACCGAGCAGACAGTACTGCGGGCCACAATGTTCTGGTGGCAGGCAGATCAGAAGCACCAACGGATGCCGCATACAGCGATGGAACAGCTCTCAAAGCAGGTTGGGAAATCGCCTGCGAACATCAGACAGATTCGCTTGCGAGCGGTAAAAGAGATCGAGAAATACGTGAACGAAAATCTTCACAATGAAAAAGCCGACTGAAAAACTCTCTATTAGCACGCGTACGGTCGAAAACGATCTAAAAACGTTTTTTCAGTCTGAGGACTGTTTTCCTCCCCATATAGCAGAGGATGAACGTGAACCAACGATAAATGTAGAGCAAGCGGTAGAACTTTTCGACATGCTGAGAGCAGCTCGTAGTATCCCCACGCGGCCATCACGCGAAACGAATTGGAGTCACCCATCGGTTTTGGCGCTGAATGAGCCGGATCCTATATCGGCAGTTATCATGCGCGCTCGCCGTACGGTTCTCAATGCGATCGAAATGGGATGGAGCGGACCACCCTACAATCCTTTTGCCTTGGCAGAGATGCTGGGAATAAAGTTGCTGCCCACCGAAGACGTTTTAGATGCCCGAACACACAGTGATTCTGCAGGGCGGTTTACTATCGAGTTCAATCCTCAAAGACCCGCTGCCAGGACGCGGTATTCGGTTGCTCATGAACTTGGACATACCCTTTTCCCTGACTGTGCCGCGGCGACTCGCAATCGGGCAACTCATCAAGAAATGAAGGACGATGATTGGCAGCTGGAGTCTCTGTGCAACATAGCCGCAGCCGAGATCCTAATCCCATTTGGGACCCTTCAGGAGGAACTGTCAATGCGACCGAGCATTGGCCTTGTGTTGGATCTTCGTCGCAAATATCTCGTATCTTGTGAGGCCATCGTTAATAGGCTTATCAAACTGAGTACATACCCGTGCGTAGCATTCTTGACCAGGTTTGACGCCGTCAAGTCTCGGTATTTCGTTGAGTACCGCATTGCGTCACCAGTTCTGCAGGAGGACTTTTCGATCTATCGCGGGTATGTCTTGCCGCATTCGAGTAAAGCCTCCGAATGCACAGCGATTGGAACGAGGAAGCAGGAAGACGCACGATGGATCTCCGGCGGGAGGTCGTGGTTTGTTGAGTATCTTGGAATTTCACCAAATACCGGTGAAGCCAACCCCCGTGTTTTAGGTCTGGCTTTTCCACCGCTGTCCGCCGACTTTAGGGTAGCTGAGCCGCTGAGATTCATGCCCGGAGATGCCTCGGAACCGTTTGGAGCCGAACCGAAACTCTTGCTTCAAGTGGTCAATGATCAAGCTTTGGTTTGGGGGGGTGGTTTCGCCAAACAAGCTAGAAAGAAATGGCCGAATGCGCAAACACATTTTCGACAGTGGGCTTATGGTCGCCGGAATCTGAAACTGGGAAATATCCATTCGGTCAGCGTGCAGGAGGATCTAACATTAGTGAGTATGATCTGCCAGCATGGTTTCGGCAAAGCTAGTACGGGGCCCAGGTTGAGGTATGGGGCCCTCTTTTCGGCTTTGGACAAAGTTGCTGCATTTGCGGCAGAAACAAACACTACTGTTCACATGCCGCGAATAGGGACTGGTGAGGCAGGTGGCAGCTGGAACATTATAGAGGGCATTATCCGAGAGACTTTAATCTCAAAGGGGATAAAGGTGACGATTTATGATTTGCATCCCCGGAGTCAGGACTTCCCACGACAACCTGCGTTCGAGTTTCCTCGGGACATGGTTGACGAGGTGATCTAGTTAGGAGATGGGCATGGCATTTCAAATCGTTTTGCTTTCTGGCAGTGTTGCCTCAGGCAAGACGGCGTTGTGGCAACAGCTGATGAAGGGCTTTCCCGCCGAACATATACACGTTCTTAGAACGAAGAACGTGATGCGCGAACTCGCGTCAACAAAGCTCGGGAGAGAATTGCCGGCCGAGCGTCGTGCGATGCAGGATTTCGGCGACCAGCTCGATCGAGACACCAGCGGGCAGTGGGTGCGAGACGCACTTACGAGTTTAGTAAACGAATATGTTAGTTCGGAAGCATCCCCCATCTTCGTGGTCGACGCGGTTCGCATCCTGCGACAGGTGAAAGCTATACGTGAAGCATACGGCTATTCGGTTAACCACATTCATCTGAAGGCGCCAGAGCACGAACTAGCTGCCCGATATAAACGCCGGAGCGGTGATTTACGTGAGCTGAAGTCGTTCAGAGATCTTGTGAAAAATCCAACGGAAGCTGCGGTGAATGAGTTGGAGAAGAGCGCTGACATCGTGGTCGATACACAGGCTTGCACTCCAGACGACGTACTAGTCAAGACAGCAACACACCTCGGGCTATTCACGCGAGAATATGAAAGATTGGTGGACATCATCGTCGGCGGACAATACGGTAGCGAGGGCAAAGGTCACATTGCATCGTATTTGTCGAGGGAGTATGCGGCGCTTGTACGGGTTGGCGGACCGAATGCGGGTCACAAGGTGTTCCTCAAACCGGGGCCTTACGTACATCATCAATTGCCATCGGGGACTCTGCGCAACCCCGCTGCAAAACTGATAATTGCACCCGGTGCGGTAGTCAATCCTGAGTCGTTGTTGAGAGAGATTCGTGAGTGCAAAGTCGACCAAGAGCGCCTTTCAATTGATCCACAAACCATGATCATCACCGAAAAGGATTGCAAGTCGGAGACTGGGCTGCAACAGCGTATCAGTTCAACCGGACAAGGTGTAGGGGCTGCCACCGCGAGAAGAATTCTGGATCGAGGCAAAAGAGTTCGGCTGGCAAAGGATGTGCGCGAATTGATGCCGTTCGTGCGCGACAGTTGGGAACTGCTGGAACAGATATACAAGTGTGGAGGGCGAGTTCTAGTTGAGGGAACGCAAGGTACCGGATTGAGCATTTTTCATGGCTCCTATCCGTATGTGACATCCCGTGACACAACTATCAGTGGGTGCTTGTCCGAGGCGGGCATACCCCCCACCAGGGTACGAAAGACGATCATGGTGTGTCGGACATATCCAATAAGAGTTCAGAACCCACCTGGCGGCACGTCTGGCCCCTTACGCCAAGAGCTGGATTGGGACGAGATCGCAAGACGCGCAGGAGTTCCCGCAAAGGAAATAAAAACGAACGAACGTACTTCAACTACTAACCGCGAGCGGCGGGTTGGTGCGTTCGACTGGGTGCTCCTAAGAAAGAACTCGGCTCTCAATGGCCCAACAGACATTGCCATCACTTTCACGGACTACTTGAACCCGCTAAATGCGGGAGCTCGACGATATGAACAGCTTTCGCCCGAGGCAATTCGATTCATAGAAGAGGTTGAACTTGTCGGGGCGGCTCCGGTATCGTTGATTTCAACGCGATTTGACTTCAGAAGTATTATCGACAGAAGGACATGGCGAATCTGACTCTTGGTTAATATATATCCGTGTTTTCTGCTTTCAGGTGGAGGTGTGTCCTGTTAGTCGACAGTTACACGAGTGCGCGACCGTATTTGTTTCACCTCACGCACCGAGACAATCTCAACCACATACGTGAAACGGCTCGCCTATTTCCGGCATCGATTCTCATGGAGCGCGCGAACCGTTCTGAGCTCATAAGGAGCTTGCGACGTGGTCCTAGGGAGTTGAGCATCGATGGCAGGATGATCACGATTAGAGATCAAGACCGATTACATAGAGGAAATACTAGCATACCCAACGGCTATACCTTTGAGGACCTGATCGAAACTCTCAATGGCAGGGTTTTTTTTTGGCCTGGTTTCATCGGGGGGAGACCAATCAGCTATGGTATACGCCATTTCGAGAGATACCAGAACGAAACACCTGTGATCATTCGCATACGGTTTGAGGCATTGCTTGCCGCTAATTCTGGTGTCGCACCACGCTTTTGCAGATATAATTCGGGCTCCCCGCGGTGTTCGAACGGAAACCGGAGCCCGCGCGGCCCAAACACATTCTTATTAGCTTCGGATTTTCATGAAACGCCTAGCAAAGTTGTTGAAGTCACGTTCGACCAGGTAATCGCATTACCTCAGGATGCACAGTGCGGCCCAACACCCAAAGGGCCCTGGAGGTCATTGTGGTAGAAAAACGGCTTCCTCTCCCAGTGTGCTATCGCGGTCTCCGATGCCTTTTCCCGAAGTCACAAGGTCAGACTCATGGAGAGTGTCAAACCTAGCGACACCGTCCTTCAAAAGCGTTAAGCAGGACGAACAGAAGACTCCCGTCAGGAGGGTGTTAATTTCGAGATGAACAAGAATGCCACACAGGACAAGACGGAAGAGCTTATTTCGCTACTGCGAACGCTCAGGAAACAAGTTCGGGCCTCACGGGCAACCTTGGAGTCCGATTTGCGGTCATTTCAGATAAAAGAAAACGGATCTTTTTACACCCTGCCAGATTCGGACAAGATCGGAATCAGCATCGCGAGCAGCTGCACAGCACTCATGGCTCTTTCGGATCCGGACACACTTGAAGACCTCGATCCCCATAGCTCCGATTTGGCAGTCCCTGGATCTCCCGCCAACCCGTCGGGTCCCACCGCGCCAGACCAGCCCACCAAGCAAGAGGTCTCCTCTCCGACACATCCTGGAGGCGCGCAACAGGAACCAAAGAAAAGTGCATCGGACACGACTTCAGGTGAAGCCGATGTTTCCAAGCTAACAGCGAGTGTTCCGACTGCGACTTCCGGCACCTCATCGGCGTCAACAAGCGCGGAGGCATTGGGAAAGAAGGCTTGGGCAAGAACGCTTTTTGACGGCATCGTAAAAGCGAAGTGGGAAACCTCGAAATTAGATGATTTGAATGCATTTTCGACTTCGATGGTGACGAGAGCAGCAGGGTTTCTCGTCGCAAGTGGAACATTTAGTTCTTCTGAAGTTGCCAAATTAGTACATCCATGGACCGTACCTCCCACCCCTGCGGAAGGGGAAAAAGTCCGCGACATAGGTGTGGCCGCGGTCGCAAAGGCCCTGGGCCAGAATCCCCAACCCTCGCTTCGCGACATCGCTGTTGCTGTCGCTTCTGCATCGCCAGCTAGTTTCAGCGTGCAGAAATATCCTCCCAAAACAACAATGGCGTACTGGTTTATCGATGGAGTCTCGAAGTCATCAATTGACATCGATGCTTACTGGGGGCAGATCGCTTCTTGGGCTGTGGGTGAGTTTCACCGACAGCTGTCATACGTTGTTTCTGACAATGACGCTCTGATGGATCCAGCTGAGCTAGCGATGGCTGCTTGTCTGATAAACCGGATAAATCGGTCGTGTTCTGGCAAAGAGAGCCTATCAGCCATTTGCGAGCAGCTCCCGTCGCGTGTGGAACTGCTATATGCGATTTCTAAGGTTTTTGGAAAGCAAGCAGATTCGGGAATATGGCATAAGTACTTTCCGATGTTTCACTTCCCGGGTTCCGGTGCGGCAGACTACTGTTTTAGCTTTGAATTCCTGGAGGCTGTTCTAGTCGAATTCTCGGAGTACGACATACTCACAAGTGAGGACGTTTTGGATGGCGTACGTAAGGCAGTTCGATGGTGTGAAAACAACCGCCTCGATTTTCGAAGCTATTCTGGGTGGAACGCGGGTGGGGACGTAACGAAACTAGCAACTGGCATGCCAGAGGCGTGGGCAACTGCGAGTGTTCACATGTTCCTCTGGGAGCTAGATTCGGGCCTCTCGGCATCCTTGCAGAAGTTGATCCTCGAACGATTCCCTCGTGTCGAATCCTTCTCAAGTCAAAAGTGGGATGAACTTATTGACGTAGAAATTACGTTTCCAGGCGAGCAAACAACTCTAAAAACAATCATCGAAAAAGAATTGATCACGCCTGCCCTGAACAAGAGCGAACTGATGATTCGAAAGGGACCTTTGAGTTCCCGCCGCTCAGCCCTCTTATTTGGTCCCCCCGGAACATCGAAGACAACGTTCGCCAAGGGTCTCGCCGGTCGTCTTGCCTGGCCTTTGATCGTCATTACCCCTTCGGAGTTCCTAAGCAAGGGCTTGGAGCAGATATATGTCCGTGCAACGGAAATCTTTGAAGACCTGATGGACCTCGCTCGTGTTGTGGTCTTTTTTGACGAGATGGATGCGTTAGCTCAGACTCGAGGGAACGCAACCCTGGATGTCACTCGACAGTTGCTCACTACAAGCATGTTGCCGAAGCTCGGCGACCTGTATGATCGCGCTACCGTACTCTTCTTAATGGCGACAAATCACAAGAAGGACCTGGATCCGGCTATCGTACGTCCCGCCCGCTTTGATTTGCTTCTCTGTGTGGGCCCACCGAGCTGGGAATTCAAGCTCGCCGGAATTCGGCAAGTGCTACGAGGTCTGCGCACAGGCAACATTGATAAGATTCGGGCGGCGCTTAAGGACTTTTCAAATTCGCTTGCTGTTCGCCAACAACTCGACATTTTTACAGTCGGCGACCTCCGGAGCTTTCTTGAATCCCTTCGTCGAAAAAATGGAAAGGACACACTTGCTGACGCCCTCGCGGCACTAAATGCCGACAGTTTTCAGTCTGAAGCAGCGGTTTGGCACAAGAGTTACATCACACTCGCAAACCTTGACAAACACGTAGCAGAAGAAATGGATCTGCTGGCAGAGTACGAGAGCGACAAGTTATCGTCTCGGATTCAGTAGGACGCAGCCGCGGAGAGCGGCCCGACAGCATGTGTCCACTTCAGTCAGGATGTTCGCAGTTCAAGTAATGCGAACAATGTGTCGTCAACACACCATCGCAGGTCCTCTAGTGATCCAGAGTTTGGGATAAGGTGAGCTGCAACTCCGCGAATATCGCTTGCGGTGCGGTCTACTGGACTCCCGGCGATTGACCTCTTCTCGCCAAGTTTGGTTCTCTTGCTGAGCCGCTCTCGAATTATGGCGTCACTGCAATCCACGAACCAGGTTAGAAAAGTCCTGTCGCCGAGGAGTGTGCGGTCTACATCCAGCGTGTCACGGATCGAGTCCACCACAACCGGGCCATCCGATTGTGCCACCAGGTCCGTGAGCTTTTGCCGCAATGGTGCCTGCTTATATCTGTCGAGTATGACCGCACCATATTTCTGCAATTGGTCTTCGGTAATTGCTTCCGGATCGATTTGTCCGTCGAAGAGTTGCTCGTCCGGCGAACGCTTGACATCATCGAGCAATAGATCACGAACTACAGAGCGGGTCCGAATCCAGTGGAATCCGTAGAACACGCTGAGATACCGGGCGACAACAGACTTGCCTGCACCAGTCTTTCCGGCAAGGCAGATCACAGGTGCCGATTCAAATCTGAGGGGTGCAACTTTCGGTACAATCAACTGCGCTTCGCTGGGAATTCCCATTGGCTCAAAGAAGCCTGCTTCGAAATATCTGCCGACAATGGCTGAAGTAATTGCATCCATCTCATCATGAGAGCGCGTCTCAATACCTCGCCCTGTGAGCCCTAAACGTCGAAGACCTTCTCGCAGCAGTTCTAGGCTCTTCTGTTTGCGCGGAATGCAGAGAATATCTTGAGCGGCCCCAGGATATGATTCAATAACACGTGGTGCCTGACTCGATTGCTCGATTGCGCGACGCAGGCGAATGCCTCGTAATGTCAGGTTTTCCATCGAGTCGATCAAAGACGGGTAGGCCGGAATACCTATGCTGGCGAGATCGTGTTCAGCTACACGCATGATCCCCGCCTTCGGATCAATTGTGTCGCCGCCACCTGGCAGGCCCAACGGAGAATCGATACTGACTATTCCGGGCTTATGTTCTTCGATATAGCCGAGAATCTCTTCATCGGAAAACAATGAACAGGTCTCTACAGAGAAATCATTAAGAACTGCAACTCCAGTTGCTTTGTCGCCCGCCGTCAGATCAACACCAACGACTCGTGATCCAACAGGAACGCTGCGAGGCGGCTGAATGTGCGCACGGAGCAACGAATGCCGTGCAGTCTTGTCTTCCTTAAAGTCAAGGCTCCCTTGCGCCATGAGAGTGTTTGTCGGTAAATGTTGTCGCTCTTGTCTGCTTTCCAGGATCCAACACCTGAGCTCTTCGTGGGAAAACCGGTTTAGGACGGTACATCGGCTGAGACGACGAAGTGCCGCGTCTCCAAAACGAAGATTTATAAGGTGCGATCGAGAGTGCGAGTCAGAACCCATTGAAATGGCACAGCCCGCGTCAATTGCTTTCTCCAGCAATTCCAAGGGCAAATCCAAGCGTGAGGGAAAACAGTTGAGTTCGACCGCAACTCTCCAATCAGCACATTTCTTGAATACTTCGGCCCAAAGCACCTTTGCTGGTTGACGGAGATAGTCCGGCACTCCGGGTGTGCCAACAACGGCCGATGTTGGATGAGCGAGAATATCAATACAACCAGATTCAATCGCTCTAAACAGGCGGTCAGTATTTGTTTGAGCGTCCTCAGACCAGTTTGAGTGCACCGAAGCAACCACCAGATCGGCCGCAGCAAGGATCGAGTGGGGGAGATCGAGAGCACCGTCTCTCAAAATGTCAACTTCAATGCCATGCATAACGGGGCAAACCGGCATTGCGAGAGTCAGTGCGTTCGCTTGTCGCAACCACAAGAGTGGCGTAAGGCCTCCCTGCAGCTTACTGCTTCGGCTGTGATCGGTAACCGCAAAATACTGTAGGCCTCTAGCAGCGACGGCCAATGCCATTGTGTTTACAGAAGCATTTCCATCTGACCACGCTGTATGCAGGTGCAAGTCAGCCAAAAGATCACTGGGATAAATTGATGCGAGGGGATCAAGGGTCTGTGCCAGTTCCGCAATGCTGTGGGATGCGCAGGGTTCGTGCTTCAATTGGACGCGAAAACTCCAGCCCATTTGATGTCGAATATCGATGCTGGTGTCATCCGGCTGGGACTGATAGGAAAAATGCTTCTCGCGTTCTAAAGCTTTTTCGACCGCATTCCCAAGTGAATCCGATGCAACGTTTGCCGCAACAGATATGGGCCCGTCGACAGGTTCAAATGAGTCCGAAATTCCAGATAATTCCCACCGGGCAGTTTGGAGACTGTAGTCTTGCAATTTATTCAGAAAGCGCAACAAGGGGGGAACAATGTGCGCCGTTTGCCACGGCCCAGCATTGCTGGCGTGGTAGAGTCGTGCAACTCGATCAGGATCGACATCAAGGCCTGCTATGGATTGGTACAACCAATCCTCCGATGAGCAACCCGGCAAAAGTGTGGCCGCGATTTTGCTAGGACCCAAGCCTCGTACTGATCGCAATCGCAAACAGCGGTCGTATTGTTCGGTCCGGTAAGAGTGAAGTTCAGGCACCGTTCCGCTGAGTCGAATATTGATCAAATACTGTCGGATTCGCGCCGAGGGAACGTAGTCGAGGTCTCCATCCTGGATGGTACCTTCGAGCCAGCGGTCTATCGTCGATCCATAGCCATCGAGACTATATCCAGCACGCCACAGCGAAAATGTGCGGAATTTTGGTACTTCATTGCCCCTAGCCAATGCATCGACTTCGATCAGAAATGCCAGATCGTATAGGGGCTGAGCGTATTCAAAATCCCTGAGACGAAAGTAATCTCTCGATATCGACTCGCGACTATTCTGTGCTTGAGCTTCAGAGCGTTGTGGTGCAGATCTGGTCAATCGATTCTCAATCCCCGGTCCAGGTGAGGCGAGCCGTCATGAAATTGGGACCTCCCGAGTTGTCTGGAAAAAGACCTCTAGATTCTACCTGTGAGCGCGCCCAAGGGCAACGGTTCTGCCTAGGCGTTCTGCCTAGGCGTCCCACCTCCTGCAGAGCATCACCCGCTATCGCCCGCGGGGAGAGGCTCTAGCACGGAGCGGATGACCTTAGGTTCGCACTATCCGCCCCCAACCGTTGCACTCCAGCTCCAGATGGGTGGTGCCAAAAGATGGCACTTCGGCGCGCAGCGGACCAAAACGTATAGCACAGTTCAAGGCTCACCTGCTGTCTCAATTCGACTTGATCTCCACGGAATTGAAGAACGAAATGAGTGATCGGCCGTCAGTCCTCGATTCTGGTTGATCCTTTTGCCGAATTGCGCCACCGGCGCACTGCCCTGAAGTTGTCTGGGTGGTCATCTCTGCAAAGCCCCTTCATTCCTCTGGGATACTCGTGCCCTGGCGCAATATCGTTGGAGTCCGTGAACAGTGGTGGCAGACTGCGCATACTCGGTTCTATTCGGCCGCCGCTAGAGACGCTGAAAAGAAAGAACTTACTGCGCAATATCTGAGGATCGTGCTACTCTTTTGGAATAACCGACAATGCGATCGTTTCAGACGTTAGAACGTCAAGCACTTCAAACTCGCGATCGTGATGCTCCGGAGTCCGCTTCGATAGCCGAGCTTGGTCCTAAGCAAGCACGCTGGGCCGAACCTAGCGAGCTCACCTTGCTCGAAACTGCATTGCCAGTGCGGGAATTGTCTCTTTTGGCGAAAGCTGATCGCAGGTCGATAGATCCTGTATATGCAACCCACCGCTGGTGGGCCCGCCGTCCCCCCGGCGTCATTCGTGGCCTCCTCTTAGCATCTGCTTTACCGGCTTCGGAGAACCACGATCTGTTCTGGAAATTGTTTTCTTCGGCCGAGCCTCATCTCACCGGATTGCGTATTCATGACATGTTTGCTGGCGGCGGGGCCATGCTTGTGGAGGCAGCTCGGCTGGGAGGTACCCCGTCCGGTACGGACGTAGATCCTCTCGCGGTGAAGATCATTAGCCATGAATTGGAACCTCCACCCGCTGTCGAGTTGGCAAAGGCCGCCGCTGAGATGCTCAACGCTGTCACTGAAAAAGTGGGCTTACTATTCGGAAGCAAGCGGGCAGGTTGGACTCCTCTCCACTTCTTCTACGTGCAGAACGTGACGTGTCCGGAGTGTAGGAAGAGCAGCCATTTGTATCGAAATCTGATCATCGCCCGGCACGCGAGTAGGTCGGGAGGGGTCTTACGCGATAGCAAGGTAGTAGCATTTTGCCCCTCGTGTTTCAAAGTTCATGGGTTGACCAGGCTGGGTCAAAAAGAACTGCGCTGCTGTGGCAAGCGGCACTCTCTGCTGGCGGGAACTTTTGTGAATGGAAAGTTTCGCTGCCCTAAGTGCAGTCGTCGGTCGTCTCACAAAGAATTGCAGACGGCAACTGCTCCCAGTCGCCTCCTCGCGGTTGAAGAAACGCATCACGAGCAACGCCGGAGGATTCGCATTCCTCGCCGTTCTGACTCAAAGAATATCGAGAACGCCGACGCTTACTTGAAAACACATCGTGCGAAGCTGTCGATCCCGTCTTCGAAACTCGAAACGACACGGGTTGACAGTCGGCCGCTCAGCTATGGCATCGACTGCCCGAGGGACTTTTTTACGAGTCGCCAACTGGCTGTATTTGGCACTGCTTTCAAATGGGTTGATGATTGTCATTACGAGGCAGCGATCAAGCGAGCGCTCACATTGGCTCTTTCAAACGCGTTGACAACCAACAACCGCCTCTGCAGCTACGCGACAGACTACGGTCGGCTAGCGCCGCTGTTTAGTGTTCGTAGCTACTCTTTACCTTGGCTTTCGGTCGAGTTGAATCCGTTTCATCCGGGAGCGGGACGGGGCACCTTGCCCAGAAACATGCAGCGGATTCGGAAATCGACTTCCAATAAGGCGCGCCGTAGCGTTTGGGACACAAAAACTGGAAAGCCGATTGCCCGCCATTTGACATTTCCAAACTGTGCTGACGCTTCAGGAGTCAGGTGCGCGTCAGCAGCGGAGGCACTTCCCTTGGCCCCTGGTTCAATTGACATCTGCCTTTTTGATCCGCCGTACTTCGACTACATAGCCTACAGCGAGCTTTCAGAGTTTTACCGCGTATGGCACGCACAAGGTGAGCTAAGCGGTGAGCCGTTACTTGCGAAAAGAGGCGAAGAAGCCGCCTCCTTCGGCCGCCAGCTAGGTACCTGCCTGGAATCAATTCTAAAAGCACTAAAGATCGGAAGGCCAATTGCCTTCACATTCCACTCATCGTCTCAGGCAGCCTGGGAAGCAATCGGAGTAGCTCTTGACCAAAGCGATTTGAGCATTACATCCATGTGGCCAATGCTGAATGATCTGCATATGGGACATCACGGTAAAGACGGCAACTGTGAGTGGGACGTCGTTGTTGTTTGCCGACGACAAACTGAGTGCCTGCCAGCGCCGGTGCCATACTCGATCGCGTCATGGACAAAGCTAGCTCGGCCACTGGAGATTGCCGAACCAGATAGACGATGTATGCGAATTGCGCTCCAGATGGCGAAAGCTCGCTTCGCAAAGCCATTTGCAGGAAGAAAGAAGATTCAATGAACCGCGATGAACGCGCAAAGCTCCTGAAAGATCGAAAAGAACTGGTACGGAAGGAACCGTTTTGGTGCAAGGATACTTGGCGTGATTTTGAGGTGTATCGGGTGCCCGTGGATGCACTATTGCTGAACGCGGACAATCGCCGGTTCGCCGCAGAAAAGAAACTAATGGAAGAGAAGGTGGGACACGCTCTCGATCCCGAGAATAACCCCGCGGACGAGCAGTCGATCATTTCCATTTTGCTCGACGCGAGCCTCGATGTTGACGGCGATGTAGTCAAAGGAAAACCTTCCAAGGACTCCGAGGCCCTAAAGAAAGACTGGGCGAAGCGCGGACAAGCCTCTCCTTTCTGGGTTCGGCCGGACGGCATGGTCCGAAACGGAAATCGCCGATTGGCGATGCTAAAGCGAATGAGGCCCGAGCAAGGTGTTGAGGGCACCCGTTTTGTGAATGCAGTCATCCTAGAGCCAAATGATGTGAACGAAGAAGATCTCTTCGAGATGGAGCAACGTGAGCAGCTCACAGAAAACTTCAAAGTTCGGTACACCGACATCAACTTACTTATTGCCTTGAGAGAATCGGCGGAAGCGCGAAAAATAATTTGGACCGATCCTAATGACATCGAGCGAGTTGCAGGTGAATTGCAGGATTTGGCCGGAGAGGACAAGACCTACGCCGCAATTCAGCTGAGAGCGATCAAGTACATGGATGATTACCTCGCTTTCAACAACGCGCCGGGACAATATCAGAAGCTTATCGGCCAGATAGAGCGGTTTAGGGACGTCGGAAAAAACATGACCAAAGTGTTGGAAGATTACCCAGATGAAGCAGCAAATATGTTGCAGATTGCCTTTGCAGCAATTTCCGCCGGCAATCCTCACGGCGACATTAGGGCCATTGGGAAGATGTTCCGAGAAGATCGCGACGAATACGATCGAATGTTGAAAACGGTATTTCAGATTGAAACTTCGGGACCGGGGGATGCGAAATTGGAATCTCCCGATATTGGAGTTGTACGTAGCGAAGAAGACGACGAAGACGAAGATGAAGAGGACCGGGAGCCGGCGCCAGTTGTTTCGGACTACCCTGCTGTGAAGGTCAAGACAGCAATCAAAGATTCAATAGACGCTTTTTCAACCAGAAACCTGGAAGTCGCTTCAAAGCTGCTCCAGGCATGGAGCAGACTAAAGCCGTTGACCGCCGAACGCGTGAAGGAATCGCTTGAAGGCGATGCCCGCGACGAAGTGCGCAAGAAGATCGAAGAGATAGCTGCCTGGGTGGATGAAATCAGGCCATTGCTAAAATGACCGGCATACTATCCGCGCGCATTGAGGCGCAGGGCGATGCTGTCAATGTTACTGGTAGTACGGCTTTGCAGGATCGGGTAGTGCGGCTATTCTTCGCCTCCATCTTGGGCGCCGTCCCTATTGAGAATGGCTGGCATTGCCCTCGGCGCTCCATTCCGCTCGCAAACCTCGTGGTGCGGATTAATACATATCTGGAAACTCGAGGTTGGAATGTTCAGCGAATCGGAATCGCTGACGAAGCCGTTCAGCGCGAGATCGAACGCAAGCGCAGCTTCCAACGGTCTCGAATGGCGAGCATCGCACTGCGAAACGGCGAACTGGCATTTGATTCAGTGGTTCTCCGCAGCGCTTTGACAAAAGCCGGATGGAACATGCGTGATCGCGATCTGCTTCCGCATCAACAGATTGGTGCGATCCATGCACTCACCGCCGTGAACGCCGCTAATTTCTCCGTTCCTGGCGCAGGAAAGACACTGACCACGCTTGCTAGCGCCATCACGCACATTGTTAGTGGGACCATCGATCTGGTCTTGGTAGTTGGTCCTCTTTCAAGTTTTCGCCCGTGGGAAAAGGAAGTACGTATCGCGATAGGTGAGTATTTGAAAACGAAGCGCGTGAGAGGGTCGAGTACACACCGACGTACGACCTACAGCACCGCCGGTCCAAAACAACTATTGCTCGCCAGCTATGCGAGCGCCGCTGCAGATCGAGCAGCCATCATCGGTCTGTGCCGACGATTGAATGTACTCCTGGTCGTTGATGAATCACATCGCATAAAACGATTCCGGGGTGGTCTCTGGGCTCCCGCGCTCATGGAGATAGCGAGACATGCCAGGGTAAAGATCACGCTTTCTGGTACTCCGATGCCGCAGAGCGGGAAAGATTTGTATAGTCAACTGCGTGTCCTTTGGCCAGACGGCGATTTGACCGGGGCTCCTGACGACTTCGCCCAACGAGTGGACAAGGACTTCGACGCAATACTGAACGATGTGCGTCCATTCATTTCGCGCACACCGAAAGAAGCGCTCAATCTAGATCCGTACGAGATTGTTTTTCATGATGTCGCAATGAGTGGGACGCAACAAGAGGTATATCAACTCATTGCCGAACAGTTTCGGCGCCTCCTCGAAGATGCCGCTACTTGGCGCGACAAGCTGGAAGCTCTGAAGCGAGGCCGACCGATTCGTCTCCTGCAGGCAGCGTCCAACCCCGACTTGTTAAATCGTACAGATTCGCAATACCGGCTCCCCCAGCTCTCTGTGCCCAATCCTACTCTGATGCAACGCCTTGCTACATTTCGCGGAGCAAACACTCCAGCAAAGTCCCAGAAGGCGCTCGACTTGATCCGCCACATCGCCGACGCCGAAGGTAAGGTGGTCTGTTGGAGTAACTTCATTGGCAATTTGGACCAGTTTGCGGAGTTCGTTCGCAAGTTGACAGGGTATCCCACGTTCCAAATTGATGGTCGAGTTCCCACAGGCGATGATCCGCGTGATGACATGTCCGGATCAGGAGCATCGCTAGGGAATCAGAGAATTGGCGAAACGCGTGAGATCATCATAGATCGTTTCTTGAATTGCACCGGCCCCTCGATCTTGGTTACCAACCCCGCGTCAACGTCAGAATCAATTTCTCTGCACTCAACTTGCCACAATGCGATCTACTTGGATCGTACCTATGACTGCGCGCTATTCCTTCAGTCCATCGACCGGATTCACAGGCTCGGGCTTCCGCATGGCGTGCAGGTAACGGTTCACATTCTCCGGGCAACAAGCGATGGAAAAGAGACAATCGATCATTTGGTCGATAGATCTTTGCGGTCCAAGGAGGCTGTTATGCGACAGCTCCTTGAAGGGGCTGATCTACGGGCATTGCACACCCCAGAGGATCCCTCTGAAGCAGCGGACGGCGATGAGCAAGATCTGCATGACCTGCTGCGTTACCTATTGGGAGAGCAGTTGACGTAATGAGCGCCGTCTCTGGCTGGCTAACAGGTGTACGAATTCAGCGATCGCAAGAGATTCTCATTCTCGTCTCAACTCTTCCGGCCACAATGCCACTGGCGGATGTAGCACGGAACCTTTGGCAGCGATGTGGAGGACCTCTGGGAGAGATTCCGCAATTGATCGAACTGCTTGCCGATCTCAAGTTCGTAAGACTTGATAAAGATTCTGTTGTCAGGACCCCAGTAGGGGACAAAGTGTCTAGAGCCCTCAAGGCAGGCAGGCGGGAGCTATTCGCTTTGACGCTAATTAGGGCTGGATATTTTCATGACCAGGCACGCGTTCTCATCGAGTGTGGCTCTGTCCAACCCAATGGCAACCTGCATTGCTCACTGCGCATGTCTCGCGCCGGTGCTCCTCAACTCACTGGCTTATTGTCGATCTGGGAAGAAGTTCAAACCTTTCCCGAAGTAGTTGTTCCAGCGAGTCTCCTGCAAGAGCTAAACACGGTTTGGGCACTGTTACCGCCACCCGTCGTCTTACCGAAATGGGCTGCGGAAAGGAAGGAAGTGGGAAATCGCGCAGAGATGTACAGTGTGCAATTCGAGCGGACGAGGTTGGGAACGTCAGCAATATTCTGGGTAGCAAAGGATTCGGATGAATTGGGCTGGGATGTTGAAGATCGCTCAGTGACTCCACACCGTTGTATCGAGGTAAAGGGCCGTCGAGACGAGGAGGTAATGTTTTTTCTGTCGGACAATGAATGGCAAAAAGCAGTAGAACTTGGATCCCTCTATGAGATCCAATTTTGGGGAGGAATAGATCTCGCTTGTGACCCCGCAAGTGAATATGCCCGATTAAGGGCAACCGGATACCCATTGGTGATAAACAACATTTCTACGCAGGTGGGCGTGCGATGGGAAGCCACCGCCGTCCGGTGGAGGATAACTCCGAAGCCCTAGTTGGTTCAGCCATTAATCGCTGATTATTCTCGTTGGGGGCCCGGAGTCAGTCTGTTCGGTCATTCGTGAAGCTCTGGTTACATTGTGCGTCACGTTTTCTCGGAACAAACAATGGACAGCTGATCGGCCCTCACACATCCACTCTGGTTGATCCCTTCTCTTCGTTACACCACCAATGAGTTGCCTGAATATTGTCCGGATGATCGTCTCTCCACGCTCCTCCCATCCCCTTCGGATCCCTGTGGTCTGGAACGATGTCGTTGTAGTCCGTGAACTCTTCGTGGCAAATGGCGCATCTCCTGTCCTGCTCAACGATCTTCCGATTCAGCAGTTTCCGCATCTCGGCTGGTGATCGACGTTCCCGATATCCCCTTGGGTGATGCGGATCTTCGATGCGCTGCACTCCCATCCTTATTGTTGTGGCCTTGCGCTCCTCCCGGATACGTTCCCGGCCACAGCAAAACAAGGACCGGTGGAGCGGGCAATACTCATTGCGACGGAGTCTCATCGGATACCTCGAAGATTTTGAATTGGCGGGTGTTGTGGGACAGGGATGAACCGGTTCGGAGAGCTCTGCCTCTTTGGCCCGCTACGGCAGTTGCCAGGGGAGAAACGCGCTCAAATTGACTGGCCTAGTCGCGGAGTCACGGACCGAACGGGGTTGGCCACAAAACACGTCGAGCGGGACCAAGCGACGGCACCCTTCGGACACGCCAGCCGCAGGGCGGCGCACATTCGGGCAGCAAGAATTGCCGACCGATGTCAGCCGCTGCCCGGCAAAGGAGGACTTACAGATGGCCCGGTAACGACAAACGGTCGGCCGCCCAATTACTTTTGTAAGCAATCTGTGACTGGAATCACAGGCACCGGTAGCGGCTGTACCTAAGATGAATTGCTGAACCTTGTCACCCCCAGCTTGACCCCGGCGATATGTCCGAGCGTTCACCATTCGTGCGTGCACTTGGTGTGGCAGCCATCAGCGTCGTTGTGTGCGCCGCCTATGAAGTGCTGAAGGATACCCTTTTTCAACGTATTTCGGTCTGGCAGTCGCATGTCGCCACCATCCTATTCTTCACCTGCCTGATGTTCTTCCTGAGTTGGACGGTAATCCGGCGCGAGCGAAAGTTCCGGTCCGCCATTGCCGAGCGAGAAGAGTTTGCCGACGTTATCATCGAGAATCTGCCCGTCCCGCTCTGCATCTTTGACGCTGATGGCCGTTTTTTGCGATGGAACAACCAATTGGAAAGCAAACTCGGCTATTCGAGTGCCGGGGTCTCTGGGGTCGGACTCCTGGATACGATCAGCGAAGAAGATCGAGAGCGCATTAAGCAAATGATGGAAGCCTCGTTCAGCCAGGACGCCACGGAGGGAGAAGCGTTCTTGCTGCACCGCAACGGCGCCAAGATTCCGTGCTACCTCACAGGGGTACGAACACTCTTTCAAGGCAAACCTTGCATTCTTGGCATCGCCGTGGATATTTCGGCGCAAAAGCGGGCCCAGGATCAACTCCGGCTGCAAGCCACCGCGTTAAGCGCGGCTGCCAATGGAATCGTAATCACCACCCACGACGGAATCATCGAATGGGTCAACCCGGCATTCACAACCATCACGGGCTACACCATGGAGGAGGCGGTCGGTAACAACCCCCGTTTGCTTCGGTCTGGAAGGCACGACAAGGACTTTTACCGCGGTCTGTGGTCAACGATTTCGTCGGGCCAGGTGTGGCGAGGGGAGATGACCAACTGCCGCAAGGATGGAACCGAGTACACCGAGGAAATGACGATCACCCCGGTGGTTTCAGATCACGGTCCGATCACCCACTACATCGCCATCAAACAAGACATCAGCGCCCGCAAACAGGCCGAGGAAGCTCTTCTACGTGCCGAGCGGCAGTATCGCAGCATATTCGACGAAGCCATCATCGGAATCTTTCGATGCACCCACGATGGCCGATTCCTGATGATGAACCCAGCGATGGCAAAGATGCTGCGCTTCGCCTCTCCCGCGCAGGCAATGGAAGAAAATGGGAACGCCGCCCTTTTCCATGAAAATGGTGACAAGTGGCGGGAGCTTCAGACCCGACTTGCACGAAGTGGTGGGTTGCAAAATTCCGAGCACGAGTTTCGCCGCAATGATGGGACGCAACTGTGGCTGTCGCTGAATCTGCGCTGCGTTCACGACAAGGATGGTACCTGGTCCTATTACGAAGGCACGGCCGATGACATCACGGAACGGAAGATCCTGGAGAGCCAGCTTCGCCAGGCGCAGAAGATGGAAGCCGTGGGGCGCTTGGCGGGAGGCGTGGCCCACGATTTCAACAACGTGCTGGGAGTTATTACCGGGTACAGTGAACTCTTGAGGACGCGAACCGACCTCGACGAGAAAGTCGTCCACCATATCGAGCAAATCCATCTCGCCGGAAGGAAAGCCGCTTCCCTCACGCAACAATTGTTGGCTTTCAGTCGCAAGCAGATTGTCCAGCCCCGAATCCTCGACCTCAACGAGGTGGTGAGCAAGCTCAGCATCATGTTGCAGCGACTCATTGGCGACGACATCGAATTGACGATTCACTGCTCGTGCCCGGATGCCCTCGTGAACGTGGACGCTAGTCAAATCGATCAGGTGATCATGAACCTGGCGGTGAACGCCCGCGATGCGATGCCCACTGGCGGCAAGCTGATCATCGAGACTGACACGACCGATTTGGACGAATCCTATGCCATCCGGCACAGACCGGTTCGCCCCGGTCGCTACGTACGATTGACCATCACCGATACCGGCTGCGGGATGGATGACGAAACGATGTCACATTTGTTCGAACCCTTTTTCACAACCAAGGAATTAGGGAAAGGCACTGGTTTGGGACTTTCGATCGTGTACGGGATTGTAAAGCAATCCAATGGATACATCTGGGTGTACAGCGAGCCGGAACAAGGCACATCCTTCAAGATCTATCTTCCACTCCACTGTGCGGAATTGCGGCGCACGGAAAAGTCCGCTCCGATCGAGAATGTGAATGGCTGTGAGACCGTCCTCGTGGTGGAAGACGATCAAGGGCTCCGCTCGATGGTGGTCGGATTCCTGAGGGGACTTGGATACTCGGTTCTGGAAGCGGAAAACGGTGAACGTGCCTTGGAAGTAGCGGCGAATGCAGCCAGTCCCATCCAAGTGTTAATCACCGATATCGTTATGCCGAAAATGGGTGGCCGTGAGTTGGCGGACCGGCTGATTTCGAAGTTCTCGAATGCCAGTGTCCTTTATACCTCCGGTTACACCCATGACTCTGCCGTTCAGACGCGAGTCCTGAGCGAGAGAGAAACATTCTTGCAAAAACCTTTCGCCCTTCATGAGTTGAGCAAGAAGCTTCGCGAGGTCATTGAGCGAAAGCAGCCGATTGAGAAGCGAAAAGCTGCTGCACAAGCAACTTCTCCGGCTTCATAAGGCAATGAGGATCGCACACACTTTGGGGATAGCATCGTTGGCAGTCGCATGCGCGTACCGTCCGGCTTCGTGCCGACGGAAGATATCTGGCAGCAGTCACAGCGGTCTATGCGCTTGTTTTCAATGCTTTACGTCGATCAACGGCTATGGTATTTACTTGTAATTACATTGTTATTTAGACGTCATTGTGATACGCTGTCATTGGGTTCGGAGGTCAAGACATGGCAGTATCGACCCCGGCAAGACCGGATCTGTTGGCGTATCGGGAAGCCACAACTCTGGATTTTGCCAAACTCATCACCGAGTTGACCACAATTCTGGGGAAGAAACTGACGGCCTACATCGCTTCGGTCAAAGACACGAGAGCGATAGAGCGCTGGATGGCCGGCTCAGAGCCGTACAAGGGAGTCGATGAAAGATTGCGGCTCGCTTATCGGCTGGCGAAAGTGATTAGCGATCGTGAGGGGCCACGCGTGGTTCAGGCTTGGTTTACGGGTCTGAATCCAGAGCTAGGTGATCGCGTGCCCGCCCGGCTTTTGCGAGAAGGGGATGTGGAGACCGTAGGTCCGGAGATACTTGGCGCCGCGCGCGCCTTCTTAGCCGGAGGATAGCAATTCGTGAAAGCCCCCGGCGTAATTCATAGATTAGGGAGGAAGCCTGATCCATGGGCTCCCCCCGATTGGGCTTCCGCGGGGCCTGACGGAACCTTCGGCAACCGCTTTGACGACCCGGATGCGACCTACCGTGTTCTCTACGCGTCGTCGCAGAGAGTAGGGTGCTTCGTCGAAACCCTGGCTCGATTCCGCATCGACCCCACTCTGCTGGCAGAGTTGGCTCAGATCGAGGGAGCGGATGACTACTGTCCGCTTGGGGAAGTGCCGATCGAATGGGTCGAAAAGCGGATCATGGGACTTGCCACGACCGATAAAGAGTACGCCGATGTTTGCAGCAGCGAATGGATCAGCCGCTTGCGAAAGTTATTGGCAATCCATTTGAAGAAGTTCGGAGTCGAGGAGTTCGACGCGTCGGTCCTGCAACAAACAGCCCCAAGGATTCTGACGCAGTTCGTATCCCGGATCGTGTTTAATGGCGGCTTGGCGGGAATCTACTACCGCTCAAAGTACGGGCACGACATTGAGAACTGGGCTCTGTTCGAGCCTTTTCAAATCAAAATGCAGGAACCCGAGCTCATTCGCCCCGATGATCGGGATTTGCAAAGAGCGCTCGAACTTCACTCGTTGAAGTTCAAAGAATAGTCATCTGCTCGCCTAAGGCGAGCCAGGCGTAGCTTTGTAATGGTGGTAAGCCTTTCCGTTTACCAGCTAAACCCTGATCTTTTCCACGGTGTTCGTGGCTGCAGACCCCAAGGGGCTACCTGCGGGGACGAGTCCTTGACCAATAGAGTGTCAACGCTGTGTCTCCGGTGTTCCTCAACCACTCTGCGACTTCTTTTGTCTGGAAGGGCCGGTCTTCGGTTTCCAGGTCCCGATTGAGCAATTCCGTGATTTCTTCCGCGGTGCTCGGTTTCTTGATCTTGTTCAACGCTCGTGAAATGTGCTCGTCGAGACGGCGGGAATTCGGGATCGTCCGCATTGCCGGATTCCAGTTCTTGAAAATGAACTTAGCTTATTCCTGACAGGGTCCCGATGCCAGCATGGTTCGGATGAGGATGCAAACCAGAATGGCAGATCATGGCTTCCTCGCCGGCAGTAGCTTAACGACCAGGTTTCCTATTGCCGCAGGCTCGTGTTCGCCCGCGCCGCCAACCAGAGTGTACGAACGCTCGAAGCCTGCTGGCCCTTCCACTTTCATTTCCCAGTTGTCATTTGCGCGAGACCCGACAATTGACACTCGCCACTCTCCCGCCCTGTCGCTCAGCACGTGTTCAATGATAGCTACAATCTCCCCGCGAACTCGGGGATCGCCCGTATTCTGCATCTCGATCCTGACCGCCATGTCTCCTGTATTGTACAAAGCTGCAGGTAACCACTTCCCTCGTGCAGAACCGCTCAGAGGAAGGGCTGGTGCGCTGCATTAATCTCCGCTTGACGGTGGGGATGGCTCCAATCGCGCGACGACGTCGGCGTTTCACAGGCTCTCAAGAAACGAGTCGAGCGATCGCGGTCCCCTTGGCGGATCACCTCTTGAAATGGTCTTTCACAATTCCTGCTGAAAAAGGGCGTGCGGGGAAGGATGTTTTCGGAAGGATGTTTTCCTTGAGGGAGGTAGTCTTGCGCCAACGAAACCGCTGGAAAAAGGTAAAGGCTGTGACATCGGTTATGCTCTAGCCGTCAGCTCCTGCGAGGGAGTTAACAGCGTGGATGCATGCACCGTCACAGCCTTTTGATGCGATCACCGCTTTCGCGGTCCCAAACCCCAACTGCTCCTCGCAGAGCCGTCGGTTTTTTCAGGTCTGGCTGCTCTTCGGGTTGCCCCGTCGAGCTGATCACTCAGCCTACTTCGGACTGGCAAAATTTTGTTTAAGCCAACCCTTTCAGCCGTCGACGGAGCCAAACTTAGAGAGTTGCTCGAAGATTGTCAACGCCCGTTTTCAGTGCAATCGGCGGGTTGCGATGGATCAAGAACCGGAGACGCAACCCGTTGAATCGTTGTCGCTTAATGAATGGGGGATCGAATTCTTTCCGTTTTCCCACAGGAACATCCACAGCGCTCGAAGGCGCGGGCAGGTACTGCAAATAAAGAATGTGGGCGGGAACCATGTAAGCATCTTGACTCCGGGAAATCGGTCACGCATGGTGGTTACCGGCGCATTGACGCAATGGCAAACCTAGTGGCTTATATCGACGGCGGCTCTCTCGGGAATCCAGGCTCATCTGGTATTGGGGTAGTAATTGACGGCTCCACCGACGGCACCATCAGGATCGCCAAATGGATCGGACATCAGGACAATAATGTCGCCGAGTACATTGCTCTGTTGGAAGCGCTGCAATATGCTCTGGGGCTTAAGGCCAAGGCGCTTCACGTGTTTTCAGACTCCGAAGTCGTGGTCAGGCAGATGAGTGGCGAGTACAGCTGCCGTAGTCCGCGGCTCTATTCGCTGAATTGGATCTGCCGGAAACTGGCCCGGTCGCTCGATTTCTCGATCTCCCACGTTCGTCGCGAGCACAATACAGAGGCCAATGGTCTGGCCAGTTCGGCCGCTCGCAGGAAGCTTTGCTAATCCCCCTATGCGACGGCCAGACATGCGTTCTTGCCGTCTCAGAAGACTTGCCGGAATACGACCAACACAAAGTGAACTGAAACGCATCTGGAAACAGTTCTTCTCACAGATCCTGGGATGGCCTCGGTCCCGAATACGCCGCTGGGTGGTCCACATGGAACTTGAGCCAATCCATTAGAATCCCTTGCTGAGGCAAATTCATGGCAAATCTGAAGGGACTGGCGTCCATAGTTTCGGAGTTGAGGGCGGAGAGAACGAATCTGGCAAATCAGCTTAGACATGTTGATGCCGCTCTTTCGGTCCTTGGCAAGTTGAACGGCAGGAGTTCCTACACGAAACCGAGGCGTACCCTGTCAGCCTCGGCTCGTAAGCGGATCAGCCTCGCGCAGAAAGCGCGATGGGCGAAGAGAGCGGCGAAGGACCAAGCGGGTAAGATGAAACCCAAGCGCACTATGTCAGCATCCGCCCGTAGGAAGATCGCAGCCGCACAGCGGGCACGATGGGCAAAGATCCGTGCGAAGAAAGCCGTCTAGGACCTTCGGACTCGGGGAGAACAAATGATTCCTCCCACCTACAAACCGAAGAAGAAGTTTATGCAGCTTGCGATCGCGGAGGCAAAGCGCGCTCGCGACCGGGGCGACTATCCTATCGGTGCGGTCATCACGCGTCTTATTGGGAAACGGGAAGTGGTCATCGCATCTGCCGGCAACCGGGTAAAAACTTCGGGTTCATCCATCAAGCATGTCGAGCTTGAAACCTTGAAATATGTTTCCTCCGGCTACGGCCGGTATCTACCGGATTTCGTGTTGTATTCCACGCACGAACCTTGTGCGATGTGCGCGGGTGCCTGCGTCTGGTCCAAAATAGGAGCGGTGGTATTTGGCGTTTCCCAGGAAGACATCACTGCCTACGGCAAGAAACACGGGACCGAGGAATTCAAATGGCGCGCCTGTCTGATTTCATGCAAATTCGTCCTTGAAAAGGGCAACCTTCACATTCCCGTCTTCGACAATTTCTTGCGACTGGAGTGCCGAAAGTTATTCGGATATCGGGCCTCCTGACACGCCTCGCCCCCGCGTGAAGCCTGAACCCGAATCGCAAGACCCAAAGCCCTGAGACGCCGCTCTTGGGCTTTTTCCATTTTCCTTGACTTCCATCTCTCCCAGGACGAGAATCCGGCCAGACCTGCCTTCGCTACGGAAGCGCGCCAGTTTCGGCAGTGTGGGATGTACCAGCCACCACCACTTCGCCGCTCGGTTTTCGATGACAAGAAAGTTCTCCTCATCGATCCCCACCAGTGTACTCGCGACGTGCGCGCGAGCGTCCTGCGAAGTCACGGCATCGAGGTCGATGCGACCGACAGTGTCCAGGCGGCGCGATCTCTGTGGCGACCCAAGCTCTATGACCTGATATTGCTTGCTGCTCGTGGACATTTCCCCGGAGATGCTCTCGACTTCTATGTCGAGATCAAGCACGCGAGTCCCGGCGAGCGCGTTGTCTTTCTCGTCGGCCCTCCGACCTTCCTGTCGCTGACTTGGCCGACCGAGGTCATGGCTACAGAAAAGGAACCTCAACAATGGGCGGAGACGGTGAGGCGCTTCGTCACCGCGGCTTGAAGAGTGCGTCTTTGCGACTCGATCCTGTTTATCAATGGGCATGGAGCTGACCATGAACGACCTATCTCAGGTTCTGCGCCAAAAAGAGATGGATATCGAGCGCGTGCGGAAAGAGATCAAGGCGCTCCATTTTGTGATTCCTTTGCTCGCCGAGGACGCGGACCGGTTCGAACCTGGACTAGCTTCACGTTCCGTCTCGCAGTTGGGAGGGACCGGGACTGCCAGCATGAAAGGGCAGCCACGAAGAGAACCCGAACTGCCGCGTTGATTTGCCTGCCTCTTGCCGCATTTTGTAGACGCGAAACTGGAGCCTTTCGCTGTTGAACCCCAATAAAACCCGGCTCACAAGTGGGTAGACGCTCTGTTGGAGGTCAGACAGAAATATGGGCAGGAGTACGCCGACAGGTTGATCTGAGGGGACGATATGAATAATCCAGAAAAGGTGCACGGCTTTCTCAAAGAGAATCCACAGAAAATGTTCTGTGACGATTGCGTCGGAAAGAAAACAGGCGTTGATCGTCACGAAGTCAATACGATCGCGTGGACGCTGGCCTTGTTCCCCAAGGAGTTCAAACGGCGGTTTACATCCTGCTCCGAAAGATGCAGCGACCGAGACAAATTGGCGACCGAGGCAGTTTAACTTTCAAACTGAGACACTACAGGCGGAGTGCTTCTCTTGACTTTTTCTAGTCACGGGCGTAATCAAGAGAAGCAGTTTGCTTCTGGTGCTTTTTTGAAAGCTCAATAGGGAAGCCGGTGAAAGTCCGGCACGGCCCCGCCACTGTGATCGCGGAGGGCTGGCCACAATGCCACTGACCTACGGGTTGGGAAGGCGGCCAGTTCGTTGAAGCGAGAGTCAGGAGACCTGCCAGAAGTCGGATGGGTGAACCTTCGCGGGAAGGCAAGCAATGAGAACCCGGCTTCCGGATCGTCTTTTCTGTTCTGATCTCAGTCCTGAGGTCTCTTCCTCTTTACTTCTCATTTTCTTGCAGGCTCCTCGTCCGCCAGTTTTCCGGTTGCAAGTCTCGCTTCGATAGTGAAAGGAGATCTTAGTATGGTTTACCTGATCGTTTTGCTGGCGGTCCTGGCGCGCTTCATTCCACATATTCCGAACTTTTCTCCAGTGTACGGAGCCCTTCTGTTCGGCGGCGCGCACCTGCGGAAACGCGATTCCGTCTGGTTTCCACTGGTGCTCTTGGGCGCGAGCGATGTTGTCCTGACCAATGTCATTTACCGCATGAGTATCGGGTGGGCGGAACTGATCCAGATCGTGGCATTCGCTGCAATCGCGATGATCGGCTGGTTGCTGCGGCCGAGGGTCACACTGCGTCGGTTCTCGTTCGCCTGCGTCGCCGGGCCCACCGCGTTCTACGTGATCAGTAATTTTGGAGTGTATTGGGCTGGCATACCTATCCGCCGACCTTGGCGGGATTAGTTCAATGCTATGTCGCCGGAATTCCGTTTTACGGGTATTCCCTGGGCAGCACCTTCCTATTTGCCGGAGTTTTGTTCGGAGTCTACGAATTCTACCGAGCGCGGCATGTGCACAACGCGCAGGCTCGAACTAGCTAGCTCGGAGCCGATGCTGGTCTGGCGCTGATGTTTTGTGCAGAGGAGGGGGCGACAACATGCGAATCTGTTCATTCCTGCCGTCAGGAACGGAAATACTGTTCGCTCTCGGCTTAGCGGACTCGGTTATGGGAGTCACTTTCGAATGTGATTACCCGGCCGAAGCCCGTACGAAACCGATAGTTGTTTACAGCAAATTGCCGCCCAACTTGCCTGAAGGAGAGATCGATCGGCAGGTCAATGCTTCATCGCAGGCGGGCGAGAGCCTTTACCGGCTGGATGCGGAGAAACTGGAGCGAATTCTGCCGGACCTTATCGTTACACAAGATCTGTGCCACGTCTGCGCGGCCTCCCCGAACGACTTGTGCGCCGTGCTGGGACGACTATCCCCGGAGCCGAAGGTACTTGCCCTCAGCCCACGAACCGTTGCAGATGTTTGGAGCGACATTCTCGCTGTCGGCGAGGCGACCGGTCGAACTGCGGAGGCAAGCGAACTCGTCTCGCATCTTACTGCGCAGGTTTCCGGGCTGGCGGCAAAACGCACGGGAGATCCTCCGCGTGTCTTGTGCCTGGAGTGGCTCGATCCACCGTTTGTCGGTGGCCACTGGGTGCCGGAGATGGTAGCCCTCGCAGGCGGAATTGACGTCCTGGGCCGTGCCGGCGAGCCCGGGTATCAAGTCAGCTGGCAAACTGTAGTGGACAGTGATCCCGATCTGATCCTTGCCATGCCTTGTGGCTATCATGCGCACGATGTTGAGCGAGAGCTCAAGCAAGTACCATTTCCAGCCGAGTGGTATTCGCTGCGGGCAGTCCGGAACCGGAACGTGTTTGCGATGGATGCGAGTAGCCATTTTTCGCGTCCTGGACCGAGGATTGCAGAAGGAATTCTGGCGATGTCTGATCTCTTCCGCAAGACTAAGCACGCGAGAAAGTCCGCTTCGCCCGTTCGCCAACCACATGTGCGACTTCGCGTGGGCAATCGGCCATGAAGCGCATTCTCCTCTCCTGGAGTAGCGGCAAAGACAGCGCTTGGAGTCTTCATGTTCTCCGCCAGCGCGCAGAGTATGAAGTCGCAGGACTGCTGACTACTTTCAACGAAGCCGCAGGCCGTGTTGCCATGCATGCGATTCGACGCGAACTGGTTGAGCAGCAAGCCGCGGCTGCCGGACTTCCGCTCTGGGCGGTTCCGTTGCCCTGGCCATGTCCCAACGAGCAGTACGAGTCGCTGATGGCTCAGACCTGTGCCAAGGCTGTCTCGGAGGGAATCGAAGGAGTCGCGTTTGGCGATCTCTTCCTCGAGGATGTACGTGCCTACCGGGAAAAGCAAATGAAAGGCACGGGACTAGAACCGATATTCCCTGTGTGGGGGCTGCCGACGCAGGATCTGGCACGGGAGATGATCGCGTCCGGAGTACGAGCGAAGTTGACTTGTATCGACACAAGAAAACTCGAGCAATCTTTCGCAGGCCGCGAGTTCGATCAGGCGTTTCTTTCAGCGCTACCCGATGGAGCGGATCCCTGCGGTGAACGCGGGGAGTTCCACTCCTTTGTATACGCAGGACCCATGCTGGATGTTGCCCTCTCGGTGTCAGTGGGCGTGACAGTGGTTCGCGATCAATTTGCCTTTGCTGATCTGATTTCTGGCTGAATGTATTCTCGTTCACATGCTCCTCTATTCAGTTGGTTTCACCCTCGAGTTTAGGAGCACCCGCTCGTGCTACCACAGGTCATACACCGATAGCAGGAGCCGTTCCTCACCATCAGTGAGCCGCAGAATTGGCATACCGGTGCATCCCCAAGCTCTACGACCTGCCCCAAGCCCTCGACTACGCTGGTCACCTCACGCTGCGGTTGGGCCGGCTGGGGCAATGCAAACAGAAGCCCCTGCTCGCCTTTCAGGAAGCGCAGTTCGAGCCATCGGAATAAATAATCCATCATTGACTTGGCGTAGCCGATCTTTGGATTGCCCGACCAACCGCTTGGCTCAAACCGTGTGTGGCTGAACTTGTCGCACAAGATCCGCAACGGTAATGAGAAGGAACAAATTATCCGAAGGAAGCCAGAAAAAGCTGCGGCTCATCACTTCCGAATAGCCACTCAGCTTCGCATTAAATGTAACAGTCTGAACTTGACCTAGCGGACAGATTGAGCTGCTCTCGACTAGTCCGGCGACCAGTTCGCTCAAACGCCAACTTCAGTATGGCCGACAACCCACCCAAGTTTGCAGGCCCGAGTATAATGACCGGCCATGGAAACCCGCCGAGGCTTTCTTGAAAAATCAACCCGACTGACTGCCGGCGCACTTGCCGCCGGGGCCATTGCCGCATCCACCAGCGAGGCTCAAACTCAGCCACCTGCAACGCCTAAGAAGAAACTGCATATTTTGATGAGAAGCTCTTGGGGAACCGATGAGCCAACCCGCGCATCCTTCGTGTTTTCCCATGGCGTAGCGCTCTCCGAGGCTGGTCATGAGGTGCAGATATTTCTCACTCATGACGCTACGTACCTCATGCGCAAGGCGACGGTGGATGCAGTCAAGCCCATCGGATGGCCGCCCCTAAGCGAGACTATGGCGAAGATTGTAGAGAAGAAAATCCCGGTATTTTCTTGAGGGGCCTGTTCCCGGGCCCGTGGGGTCACGGAGGCAGACTTGAGCAGTTGGAATGCTCAGTGGGGGACGGTTCCAATCTATGTTTCATTGGTGGAATGGGCCGACCACGTCATCAGCGAATAAAAAGCCGTACACAATGTGGAAGCAGCAGCCGCTCTTTCCGAGCGGCTTTTTTACCACTGGGCCGCGCGGATTTACCTCACAATGTGTGGGCTATGTTCCGAGTATCATGGGCAAACCAGAAGTCAACTTCTCAATTGCCGACCAACCTGAAACAAGTCACTTCTGCGACCCAGGCGGCACCTCGACCGTTGTACCCAGGCCAGCATATAGATAGCGGTCGCCGAATGCCTTTCTAAGCGCAGTAAATGCAGGCTCGCCCGTGCAGTGGCCCGGTGCAACGTATTCCACTTTATAAGTGTCATGCAAGGCCGTCACGACTTTTTCAATTTCCGCATCACTTGTCACTACCAGGTGAAACCCTCCGGCAATCATGTGGATGCGCGGGTTGATGCTGGCCGCGGCAGCAACAATCCTGTCGACACCAGGGTGCGAACAGCCGACAACAATCACCGTGCCTTCTGGGGTATTGATGACCAGCGATAGCTCCCGCAATTCGAGTGTTCCCGGTTTGTCGGAAACCAGCGTGATGAGACGGATGCCGGGAGCAATCTCGGTTTCCTTGTCGACAAGCTGAAAGTTCGCAGAGGGCCAGGCTGAACCACCTCGAATGATTTCTGGCGGGTTGCCGTCATAGTAGCGCTGCTCCTGCGGAAGAGAAGGATCTTTGCGATAAAAGGTGCTCGGCAGGTCAACCCCGAATACGCCGAATACGCCAAAACCCTCCTTGGGCGCGTAGATCTTCACACCAGGGTTCACTCTCAACACATAGGACAAACCTCCCATGTGATCGCCGTGGCGGTGGGACATGACCACGAAGTCCAGCTTCGACAGATCAACGCGTTTTGCCTTTGCGTTCTGTTCAAGAATGTCCGGATTATTGCCACTATCAAACAGGATGCGCTTTCCGCCGTATTCAATGAAGGCAGCATAGCCCCAATCCTTCTGCATGGCAGGGTCTTTTCCAAACGCATCGTACAGAATGATAATTTGCGCCTTGTCTTGACCAGTTCGTAACGCTTCCGTTGCGGACAAGGGCACGTTGCATCCCGTGAACAATGCGAGTGCAGTTGAACAGGCAATTATCAAGGACCGGGTCGTCATAGGTTCCTCCACGCAGCGCCTGTATTGTAACCGTTCTCTATTCGTTGGTTATCTTCGGTCAACTCCGACTCCGCGTATGCTGCCTGCTCGGTCCCCGGACGCATGACGGGCAATCCTGAAGTTGAGATTTTCTCGGGTTATCTGACTGTCATGACCACGTCGGACGGCAGGACGCGCACGGGTCAAGTCTCGCCGATCACACATTTAAATGCGACATGTGCGACTCTTCCTCGTCACCAAGGAGGTGCACATGTCTTCAGCTGAACTCTCGAGTAACCGTTGGCTACCACAACTAAGCGAACATTTAAACCGGGAACGGTATTCCGCCAAGGCGGCGAAGCGCTACGTTGCCGTCGCCGATGCGTTCCTTAGATTCCTCAAATCACGGCGGGTCGCAGTTGAATCTGCCGAGACCAAACACATCGCACAGTACTTACAGCATGCCTTGCGGCTGTACCGGCGACAGCATGGACGGTCACCAAAATCATTCGATCCGTCAAAGCCGTTCTATTGGTGGCGACACTCACACACAACTGCAATCAAAATGCTTCTGCGACTCGTTCATGGGCAGCGAACACCAGCACCCAGGCCCAGGACCAGTGCCGAGTTTCTCGATCGCGAGGTGTGCCAGCAGTATGAGCAGTGGATGCATGGTGTTCGGGGTTTGGCACCTGAGACGATGCGCGGTCGATCTGCCGAAGGGCGCCGATTTTTGTGCTGGTTGGGAGAACGCGGCAATCGGCAACAGCTGGCGTGTATCACAACCAGGGACATCGACAAATACCAGATGCATCAACCATCGTCCCAGCGCCGGGTTACGTTGAAAAAACGGGCAACAGATCTACGATGTCTCCTGCGGTTTCTATACGCAACGGGCCGGATTCGTTGTGATCTCGCCGCATCTGTGGTCAGCCCGACAGTCTATGCTTACGAGAATATTCCCTCGTCACTCCGCGCTGAAGAAGTTGCGGCCGTTTTAAAGGCAGCCCGCAAAGATCATTCTCCCAGAGGACGCCGTGATTATGCCATCCTCATGCTGCTCGCCACTTACGGATTACGGGCAGGTGAAGTCACCTCGTTACGATTGTCGAATATCGATTGGCGAAACGAGCGCCTTCGAATTCGCCACTCAAAGACAGGCGGACATTTGGAATTGCCCCTGTTCCCACATGTTGGCAACGCCATTCTTGACTACTTACAAAAAGGACGTCCGAAGACGGAGGCGAGAGAAGTTTTCATCAGAACATGTGCGCCTTACCGGCATCTTCGAAACGGCTCAGTTTTACACCGGATCCTCCACAAACGTTTCGTAGCGGCCGGAGTTAGCCCACGGGGGAAAAGAGGCCCCCATGCTTTTCGACATGCAGTGGCTGTACGCATGCTTCGAGCGGCGGTACCCGCCAAAGAAATCGGTGATGTTCTGGGCCATCGGTCAGCAGCTTCCACAACACCCTATCTCAAGCTTGCGACCGAAGATCTCCGGCATGTGGCGCTGGAAATCCCAGCGGAGGTGCAAGCATGAAAGCATCTCTGCGCGGAAACGGAGAAGTCCCGAGCCTATTTGTACAACAGCTTCATCTTCCTTCCCCAACAACCGCTGAGGGTTATCGCAGCATGGTCAACGGGTTTTGGCGCTCAACGTTGAAAGAGACATCCCGCAAGCCTCTATCGGTCGAAGTGATGCGGAGGTGGCTGGTCAATCGTAGCGCATCAAGAAGTGATTGTTACGTGTACCGCTGTGCTTGTCTGGTGGATCGCTTTCTCGACTGGATGGTCGCCACTGGAGCTTGCTCCGCGAACCCATTTGCACTTTTGAGGAAGCAATATGCCCTGAAAAACACTCGCCCGATCGTGCGCGCTCTGTTGAGCGCAGATCCTAAGCAGGCCCTGAAAGAGTTACGCCCCCTGCCTCGCTTCGGGAGCTTTCTCGGGGCCACTATGCGTGACCACATTGCCCTCATGAGGGCGATGGGGCATCGCGACGACGAAGCGAGACTGCTTCGGTTTGATCGGTTTCTTCAGGGCCGCCCGGAGCTTTCCGGACAGCAGCTTAACACGCTAATAAGAGAATGGTCCCGGTCCGGTTCGAGACCGAGTCACATTTTAGAAGCTCAACAAGTCGGCCGAACATTGGCAAAGATACTGTGCCGCTTTGATCCGAGTGCAAAACTCTTTGTATCTGATCGACGTGCCGAACGGCTTGCTCACCGAGCATATCGGCGCCCCTACATATACACGGAAGATCAAATCCGGTGCGTGCTGAAGGCAGCCCGAGAGTTCCCATCGCCAAAAGCGCCGCTGCGTTCTCCCACTCTCTATACCATGCTGGTTTTGGCTTATTGCGCGGGGCTGCGACTCGGCGAACTCGTGCGATTAACCTTGGGTGACATAGACTTTCGGGATGACACGATAGAGATCCGCGGCACCAAGTTTTTTAAGTCTCGACGCGTCCCGTTGGCGCCTAGCGTCATTTCCGCACTTCGAGATTATCTGACTCTTCGCCAGAAAGCAGGGGCTCCAACTGATTCGTCATCTCCCCTGTTCTGGCATCGCCATGAAGCTGGTGGTTATGCTCGGGTCACCACGCATTGGCTTCTCGTACGGGTCCTGAGGAATGTCGGACTGAAGCAAGCGAACGGGTACCGAGGACCACGAGTTCATGATTTACGTCATACTTTCGTGGTTCACCGCATGCTGGCTTGGTATCGAGAAGGCATCAATCCTCAGCCGTACCTTCCTTATCTGGCTACGTACCTGGGACACAAGGACATCAACTCTACTCTCGTGTACCTGACCATCACGCAAGAGTTGCTGCAATACGCGGGAGAGAGGTATCGCAGGCTTGGTGCGATTGCGCTGGGCTGCGTGCCGGGAGGTGGGCGATGAAACTGCCGTCTCTGCACAGCTTGTTGCACTCCTTCTTTCATGGCTGGCTGGTCGAACAGCGCAGCGCCTCTCGGCATACGGTAATCTCATACCGCGACGCTTGGCGTTCGTTCCTTCGCTACGTAGCCGCAACCAAACACCGGCCAGTCGCCAAACTCCAACTGACGGATCTTACGGCGACGGACCTGCTGGCATTTCTGAGAGACTGCGAGGAGCAGCGCAAAATATCCATCGGAACTCGCAACTGTCGACTCGCAGCCATTCGGAGCTTCTTTGCATTCCTGTTAGATCGGGAACCGTTGGTTGCAGGTCAATGTGCAGAAGTGCTCCGCATCCCGATAAAACGTGCCCCACAGCGTGAACTCTGTTACCTGGATGAACATGAAGTCGCTGCCATCTTGGCGGAGCCAGATCGCTCCACACTCGAAGGCCAGCGCGACCACACCTTGCTTGCCTTCCTCTACAACACGGGTGCGCGCATTCAGGAGGCCTTGGACCTCCGTCCGGGTTCGCTTCGACTCGAGGCACCGGCACAAGTCCGTCTGGTAGGAAAAGGGCGGAAAGAACGGCTTTGCCCCTTATGGCCAGAAACTACGGCTCTGCTTCGCGCTTTCCTGGAGCGTACACCACGACAACCAGATCAGAGGATTTTCCTAAACCGTTACGGGGAACCGCTGGGTGCTGCCGGTGTACGCTTCAAGTTGGCTCAATACGTCGAGCGCGCACAGAAGAAGGTTGCATCTCTCGCTGCTAAGCGCGTTTCGCCGCATACCTTTCGGCATACGACGGCTGTGCATCTTGTTGCCGCCGGAGTTGACGTCACAATCATTCGGAGCTGGCTCGGCCATGCTCGCTTGGACACAACGAACCACTACGCGCGGGCCAGCATCGAGACGAAACGCAAGGCCCTCGAAAAAATAGCTGGTGCATGCCGGCTCGGCCAAGCGCCTCGTTGGAAACGCAAGGCTGACCTGATGGCATGGCTAGATTCGATGTAGATTCTGGCCTGACATAATCGTAAGCTGAGGGCGGTTCGAACCAGCAACAAATGCGGTTCAATCGCCCCTCCTTATTATTACGGCCTCCTTGCGATAACCGTTGTAATGGTGAGCTGACCATTACAACGGGACGCCATACTGCAGCGCCAGGGACACGGCCGTTGCGAAGCAATCCATGAGCCCGGAAACTGTCGAGCCTTCCTTCGCCATCCTGATGAACAGTTCCCCCGGCAGTCCATCCTCGTATAACCCAACTGTCACGTAGCCTTCCTGCCCGCCCACCGAGAAGTGATGGGTTAAGCTGTGTCGCTCGTCCGGCAGACGTCGCCTCACTGCTGGAGGGCTAGCGGCGCCCGCGGCAGTCGTACTGGTTGGGTCTCCTGACCCTTTGCTGCCCGCTTCTTTGCTTGCGTTCAGGGAATGCTCTTTGCTGTGCTCGACGATCACGATTTCCTTTGCTGCTGACATCACAAACCCTAACCTTCCTGCTCCCCGCCTTCTTCGGAACCGCCGGCCAATTGAGACTCGGTGTTCGGGTCCATCTCATCACCTGCATCGTGCCTCTTGTATGTTCCTCTCACCGACAGCAGCTCTGCGTGGCTTGGCGGAAACACATAGTTCTGGACGAACCAAAGTGCATCATAGGAAAGGCGCCGGCTCACTACAGCACGGCCGTGCTCCTTCACGAACTGACAGAAATCATCGGCATGGATGATGTTGGCTTTCGTGCCGGCAGTGGCGAGAGTGCGGGACTTGAGCCAGCCCAGGTCGATCCATCTTTGTATTTCGTCGGGGCGGGTGTGCAATGCCCGAGAGAGTGAGAACTTGGTGAACCATTCCCGTCCGGTTTTACCGCCGATACCGAGCCGGTGCAACATCGAGCGCACGGCCCCCGCATGCCGCCGCAGGATTTTTGCGGCCTCTTCGACGGGCATCGCGGTGATCAGATCCAGAAGGCGCTGCTGTTCAGGCTTTGTCCATTCGCGATACGCTCGTTTTTGATTTACGCCAAGCTCGCGCAGGAAACGTAAACAGGCGTCTCGTGGGTTTCCAGAAATCGCAACAAGCTTCGTGACCAGCATTCGCCGGCCGGCCTCATTGTGCTCCTGGCTCCTGCTGGTTCGCTCTTTGTATTCCCTGACCAGTTCTCTTGCTTCTTTTGGCCAGCGGAACATACGGCGCTTATGGACACCGTCGGCTTCACCCATACTGCTGCCTTCCGGGGGCTGGGTCCTTGTGGCAGTTAACGTCTCAGATTCGTGCACACACACTTGTCTCTACGCCTCCGGAATACCTCCTCTCCTGCTGCAAAAGCGCATGCGCCGATTTCATTCGGAACATGCTGGGTGACGAAGGTGGCGGGTGGAACTAAGTCCACCCCTGAGCCAAGTGGTAGCGGGCAGCCTACATCTATAGTCAAGCCGCTTTCCAAGAACTTTTTTTCTGCAGGAATTCGTGCAGGTGGCCACTTCAGGTGCAGAAAATCAGCCCGCGTGGCCGAGCCTTGGCCGAACTACGAAACGTGCTGAGTACCAAACACTTGACGTAGACATCGGCACAATTGCTGGGCAAGATGGGCCGAAATCCGGCCATGGACACGGAGACTCGGGCTACGAGAAGCGAGTTTGTTTGCAGAAAAAGTGACATTTTCTCCGCAACTAAGGTGATCGCAGCCGGGTTTAACCCCGTAAGAGCAAGTACCAGTCCTGGGCGCTGCACGCCCGGGACTGAGGACTGCTAGCCGCCGGGCGGTTGTTATGCAAGCCATCCCCGAACCGCGCCCCCAACCAGAGAAAGATCTATCCCTGTGTGGCGACTATCGCTCTCGTCTGAGTAGCCCACCTTCGTCTGAACTGTTTGGGCGTCCCGTAGATTCGACGCTATGCGACCAAACTTCGTTCTTCGTAGTTCGCCTAGTGGAGTTTGGAGAAACCTGGTCGCAAGCTTTCTCATGAGAGTCGAACCATGTTTGGCACGCATCGCAGAGGATTTGATTGGAAAGAAATTGCCGAGGTGCTCCACATCACCCGAGTTGTGTCCCGGGCAACCTTCTGGCGGGAAATCAAACGCTCGAGGTCGAAAAGTGTCGAAGCCCAGCCTCCTGCGATTGTCATCCAGGGCGACAGTGATTCGGATACCCTGAAGCTTGGAAAGCCAAGAGCTTCTCGCTAAACGCAGTGACGACCGGCTTTCAGGCGCATTCGCAAGTCGGCAGTGGCGCAACAAGCGGCGAAGAAAGTGGTGAACCGCTAATCCAGCCGGGCAGCCGCCGCATATTTACCAGCCATTGATTCAAGATCGATTCCAGCAAGTTCACGAATCAGAACTGCGAAATTGTGCGTGAGCTCATTCATGAGCGTACTCAGGTACTGGGCCCAATTCTTTCCTTGAGCCAATGCGCTCCCGATCCTCACAACATTAACCAGCGCATCCCCGTGTATCGCCGGGTTAAGCACGTCCTTCAGCAAAGTTCGCTTGGAATCGTCCACAAATCCGCTGTTCACCACTTCGTCGAGCATGTTCCGTGCCTGCGGCGGAAGAGTCGCGATTGTGCGCTCAAGGCTTGACGGTGTGTGAACCTCTCCTTGTCCGCGTAGCCCCTCGTCGGTGGCAACGCATGCGATCCAAAACCCGGTCGCCAGGGTGTCGAGGCCAAAGCGAAAAAGCGCCGCACTTGCAAGCTCAGCCTGTCTCTCTGCACTTTGGGTCAGGAGATCGCAAACGTCTAATGCCTGCAGGTATTGCAAGACCACGCGGATTTCTTTCGACTGGACGGGGGATCCGAGCGTCAAAAACCACTCGCGAAGCCTCTTTTGATCGCGTTTTCGGATCGTATCATCTGTAGGCACGGTGGCTCCGTCGGGCTTCCCTAAGCACTTCTTTCACATCAGCATTTTATGCGTGTTTGGGCACTTCGACATGCAAGGTTGGCACTTTGACTGGCCCGCCCTGCGCGTTGCTGGTTGGCGATCACAGGACTTGGTACAAGCATTGCTCTGTCGATGGAAGATCACGCGTGCTGGACTTAGCAAGCATCGATGTAGAACACCAATTCTCCGTGTTCTCGTAGGGAACTTCGCCATTGTTTTACCAGGCTCCGCATATTGTCGATCAGAGTGGCCAGGTCATTCTGGTTGATGACTACCCCTTGCTCTTCCATGCTGTCTTTGAAACTGGCGGCATGGAAGCGCTCGTCTGCCTCCATGTAGTTCAGAACCTTGTTGCCATCTTCGAGCCAGACTGCCTTGTTCTCTCCGTATTCGTGTTCGTCGCTGGCCGTGCCCACCCTCGCGGCAATGTCGTGAAGCAACATGATCAACTCTTCGGGCTCCACGAAGCACGAGGAGTGCGCATTCCAAATTTCCTTCACTGGCCGAAAGCTTTGGCTCATAGTAAAGCCTCCTCTCCGTTCCTGTTGAGCGGCCATGAGTCGACGCATCGTCGTCCGCTGCCCCGTCAGGAGATCTACGAGCGACAACGTTTGTGCCTCATTTGCAAATCGGCATCGATAACAAATTCGGTATGAGAATAAGTCGGTATTCTTCTGTGAGGGTTTCACGAGCGTGCGAACGCCAGAAGGGGGCCGATATCCTGAGCATCCGCCGCCTGCAGCGCGTCGATATAACGCCGGCGAAAATCGCCCGCACGCACCAGGTCTGCGCCGCCCCAAGTAAAAACCGGCCTGTCTTGTCTCTGGGCCAACACATCCGCCATTAGGCGCGCATGGCGACCATTGCCGTTCGCAAAAGGGTGGATGAAAACCAAGCGATGATGAAAGCGGACGGCGAGTTCATCGGGAGCATAGGTTCCGTGTTCCAGCCAATAGCGCGCATCGCCAAGCAGCGCCGCGAGTCTCTCGCGAATTTCATGGTGGGGAACACCAAAATTCTTTTCGGTGGTCCGATAGGCTCCGGCCCACCTCCAGGTCTGATCGAACATTCGCAGATGGAGATCTCTTATGTATGGCTCGACAAGAGGGTCACGTCGGCGAAGATTGTTAGGTGCGAGTGCCCACGCATACGCCTCGAGAATGTTCTGTCGTTCCCACTCATTTAACTCTTCCTTGGTCGCCAGATTGGGAATGAGATCGGCCCGTTCATCGGCCGACAGGGGTGTATTCCCTTCTCCCTCGGTGAAGAGATTCACCGTACGCCACGCTTTCTGAGTAGTCGCTTGGTTTCCGCTTCCACCGCTTCATCAACGCGGCCCACGGCTTGATCTTCGAGTGCCATCGAGTGTTCGACGCCTAGTACCTGTTTCTTGGCCTGGGAGCGCGCCCGTTCTTCGACCAGATCATGGAGCGAATTCGCCCTTGGCACCAGCGCATACACCAACTCACACCCAAGCGCGTTCGCGGCTGCCCTCAGACTCTTTAAGGTAATGCGGTCCTCGGCTTCGGCCTTCTCCAGTTGGACCGGGAGCTGGCGGCTTGTCTTCAGTACGCGTGCAACCTCACTCGCAGAAATGCCTGCGGCTTCTCGGATGGCACGAAGCCAGCCTTTCTGCGGGCGTGGAGTCTTCGCGACCGCACGAAACGGCTCGAGCGTGCGATCCAGTTGCTTTAGACGTAGAGTGCGGAATTCATTACGCATGGTGGGCTCGCTGTCGACAATTTATAGCGCTACGCAGTTTGCATATTGTATGTCTATAGATAGTCGTTCGTTCAACATATGACAATCTAAAGATATACACCAACTGAATGTGTGTCAAGTTAAAGATTGACAGCTTCGCATATTTAAGATGATAAACGAGATGCATTCCTGCGACGGGATTTCTGATCTGGACAATCAAGTCGAGCTGCCGCCATGCGTTCCCAAGCAGCCGGATCGACAGGAAGACTGGTTGTACGGCCTGTCCGCAGATTCACGAACCCGCCGTGATACGAGAGCCTCCCATATCGGAACAGCCGCGCAAGCATCGCCAGCGCCTGGTACGCGAGCGCTTGGTTCACGAATGGCTCCTGCCGCTCCAACGCTTCCAGCGCGCTGCACGGTGGAAGTCTGTCCATCTTGTCGAGCTTCGCGTTGATCAACTCGGGGAAGAGTTCGGCAGCCGTCGGCAACCGCAAGTCTCGCCCTTTGTTTCTCTGGTTTTCAGGTTGGCCCAGCACGAACTGGCCGCTATCGGCGTTGTTGCCCAGGTCCAGCCAATAGTGGCAGTTCCAGTAGGTTTGAGTGCGGGTTATTGCGTTCCGGGCGGCACGAGAATCCACGCAGCCAATCAGAATGTCGGTCTCGTGTCCCCACCCTTCATCGGCGAATTGTGGCATTCCTTTCCACGCAAGCCCCCAAAACAGATTGATCCGGGTAGCGAGCACCGTCGCCTTGTGCAGCCCGATCTCACTCTCACTGAAAGGTTGGCGGACACAGTTGGTGCGGGAAACCCGGTCGCCGTCGACCAAGGTCACGTCCAGCCCATGCGGATGCCCTAAAGCGACCATGGCCTGGTGCAGATATGGCAATCCGGCGGCGATGGCGCTTCCTGTTCCACCGCAACCGACTACCGTGACCCGAACCTTTTTCTGCAGCAGTGCACCAGGAATCTGATGTTCAGTCTTCGTGGCGATTGTCGTTTCGATAGCTGTGGTCATCGTTTCTCACGAACTCCGCAAGCGTCTGCGGCAACTTCACCAAATACTTTCCTGGAAATGCTTCTTGTCCCGCGAGGGATTGCCACATCGCCAGGAAGCCGCCCCGAAACCGAACGTGTTTGCGAACGCCGGAGGCGTGCGTAAATTCGCTCTGGAAGAACGACTGCTCCCACAAGTCAATGGCAGTGACCGACTTCTCCTGCGGAATCTTCATGCTCCCGGTACAACACACGCCATTGTCGTAGCAGTTCCAGTAGGGCGCCATGCAAAGCTTGGTGTCCGCCGTCGGCCGCTCATCCGTAGCCAGAGCGCGAATCCACAAATGAGAGCCGCACGCTTTGAAGAGCAAAGGGGGGTGGGGATAGAGCTTGCCATTCATGCTCTTCAAGACATGGTCATTGCCACGGTCACTGAAAAACATGGTCTGCTCGCGGGCTGGACTCCACCACACGATCATTTCTGCCGTGCGCACCAGCACGCGTGCCGGCAAGATCTCGGCTGGAACCGACCTTCCCAGGTCGGCCATCAGGTCGACCAGCATCTGCGGCGTCATCAACTGGCCTTCCGCTAGTTGCGCCGCGTCGCCTTTATGGATCACGTCATGGAGAGTTACAAAGGGGTGGCGATACGGGTAGCCTTCATAGCTGCTCTTCCCGTACACCAGCAGCGCCCGGCCCAGCCGGAAGTCCTGGCTCGAGCCGATGTTCACGGAGATATTCATCATAGAGGTCCCTAATGATTTCGACGATCCTGGCGGCGGATGCCAGCGACCGAAGCATCGCGCCGGCGTGATCGAAGACGCGTCGCACTTCTTCATCTAGCTCTTTCATGGATTTGTCCAGATGTATTGGAAGCACCACATTTGGCTGGCAAGGACCGTTTTCGCCCATGTGCTGCGCCTCTTCATCAAAGCAGGCGTTGATCGCATCATTCTCGTACCAAGTGATCAGGCATCCAGGCCGCGAATACTCAGCATCCGAGAGCCATGTTTCAATGCCTGGTACGTCCTTCTCGCTGATCTGGCTGGGCCACCCGTGCTCGTGCCCTTGGCCGTGGGTATCCATCTCAAGCAGGTGGCGGATCAGCTCCCGGGCGACGCTCGTGTGTGGCTGGATTTCCCGCAAGTTCCGGGCTCCCCTGTATTTGAGCGTCTTAGAGTGCCTCTTGATACAGGCGGGGATCTCGATATCCACTTTCCGATAGATCGAGGCTTCCAATTCCTCGTCGCTCAGATCCTCCATCCACATCTCAGCGTGCTCCTGGGCGTCGAGGTAGTCGTACACGCGCATCCATTTGTACAGGTTGGTGACAAAGACCTGATAAAAAGCGGCTGGCAGAAGAGCATGTTCGGCTTCGAGGCGTGCCAGCGTCGCGCCGATTGGAATGGAAGCCGCGGCCTCGTAGTCGCCGACCAGATACAAATGACCGGTCATGCCTTCTCTTCCGGCTTCAACCTGGTTTCGTTCTTGCTCGGTCAGCTCGAAGAGACTGTCCGTAATTCGCAGGTCGCCCACCCAGACTCTCTTCGCGTCAGCTGCGCGGTTCTGCGAGCAAAACCTTCTGAAACCGCGTTCGACAAAGTCCACCGCGCTGCCCGACCAGTCATTGGGCCGGCAAATTCCCAATCGCAACAGGCTCATCCCCAGAACGGCTGCCGGTCCTTCATCCCACCTCGTGCAGTACCGCCATCGAATTCCCTCGATCCCGGGAAGCGTGACATCTAGTGGCAGGCCGATCACACGAGCGGCGGAAGGACCACTCCCGCTGGCGGTAAGTAGCGGTCGCCGATCTCGCCGCCGTCCTGCGCGTATTTGAGTGAGTCGAACGCCTTGCCGAGAATTTCCCCGACTTTGAATGCGTCTGGACATTGTTTCAATTGCTCCATGATCGGATCGTTCTTGCTGGCGCGGCCATCCTTGGCTTCTTCCAATGCTCGCAGAACCCGCTTCGCCTTTTTAGCGCTCGTTCGGGAGGAAGCATTGGCTAGCTTTGTCCGGCACACGGAAATCCTCCTTTATCGTGTCTCCCTGACTGTGGTCTCCGGCTGCGCGCACAGGCGCCGTCGCCATTTTGGCGCACGTCTTCTTGGGATTGGAACCGTGTAAGGGCTAAGTTTGCCCACCCGTGCCGGGCCTGCAGATGGAGAGCAACAGGAGTTCCTTCGGGCCGCCCGAGTAAAGCGCCCACCAAGTCGCCCGATCAGCGCTTAACCTTGGAAGTTGGTTCGGAGAAGGGAGCAACAGCTGGGTCCGGCTCACCAAATTCGAACGTTATCCAGTCGTCATCCTCGTCAGGGGCGCGTTCGACACTCGCGCCTGTTATCAGTTCCCCGCGATTCAAGCGAAGATCGAAGAAGTTAGCTGCTCCTGTGGAGTAGCCTTTGACGAAGCGTTCTTGATCGAGTCGCCCGGCCATCAGGGCGAGCAAGTCCCGCGCAGAGATCTTGACCTTGTTTCCTCCCACAGACCACCCTCCTAGGGGCCCATATTTCCCCGACTTTTTCCACTTCATCACGCGCACGGCATTCTCCGGCGTCAACTGGACTGGTGGCAAGCGGCGGACCACCTCCGCGATTAGGCCGATGAGGTCGGGCGCAGAAACCCGCGAGCGTTTGGAGAAGAAACACTTCGGGTCGTACACGTATTCGCTTCGTCCCCAACTATTGCTTTGTTTAATCGCAACGATAGCCACGAAGTCCACTGATCGGTGCTGGCGGAAATACTCCGCAACCACTTGAGCCATGCTGTAAGTCGACCAGTCCGGCCAAGACGTGAGCATGCGGGAGCCACCATCGCAGATAATTGTGCCCCTCGGCCCGGTGTAGCCGCTTTTCTTAAGCTGCCTGGCCTTGACCTTTAGAGCATTGAAGAGAGGATTGTCATTGACCACGGTCGCACCTGTATAGGAGCCGTGTTGCCCTTGGAAGACACCGAATGTGCCAGGGTGGTAGACGATCGAAACAAGGACTGCAGGACTCTTCGAGCGGGCAGTGTATTCCCTGCTTTTGTTCGGCTGAGATTTTACCAGCCGAATAAAGTCCTCCCACTCCGGGTTAAAGATACACGTACCAAATCCTGAAGCAGCGGGCAGGAGCAGTGACCGCTGATTTCCACTGCCCAAGTAGGTGGGCTGTTGCTTCTCTCCGACGTGAAACGAAAATCCGCCGGTCCGGATGTTTGTTCTTCTTGCCCGCCGACTCAGTTCCTCCGAAAAAGCTTCGACCGGGTTTTCGCGATGCAACTGCTGATCGGAAACGGTGGCGATGTCTGCCCCGAAGGAGAGCTTACTGTTGGAGGACGTGAAGACGAGGTCGATCCGTTTCCTGCCGAGTGCAGGCTCATGCTGCACGGTCCCTAGCGTGGCGAAAGCGTTGAGTAGAGCGACCTCCCATTCTGTCGCGACATAATCGTCAGAGATCGTGTTCAATCGTTGTACCCAGTCGTGCAACGTCGACTGCGAGACGAACGCACTGTTTTCTTCTAGGTAGCGCTGGATCCGGCGCCGGGCCCACATTGCCATGATCTGTCCCTAGCCCAATTATCCAATATTCAACTCAGGAAGATCCCGAGGGGGCGTGAGTGAGACAACAGAATGGTCTACATTCCACGGCTAGCATCTCCGTACGCGCGCATGCTTTGTGTGCGGGGGTCTTACCCTTTTGCTCCGATAGCGCGAACAAACTTGTAAATCAGTTTGCCGGCTAGGGTTTCGGGCCCTTCAATAGCAGCCGTAGCTATTTCCGGATACAGATGCGTGTACGTGTCTCTGACCTCTTCAGGGGTCATCGTTGGGGTAGTGTCAGGCAGCTTGACCCCGTTGTAGAGAAATTCTCGTTCGAGGCGATGGACTTCCATAGTTGTTCCTTTCGATGGTTTGGTGATGTCGGCGCTGGCCCGAACGGGGACGCTCCCAACAACGATGAGATTGCACTTTTCCGACAACCCGGTTATTCGGCCAGACGCCCGCCTGATCCGGCAACAGACGGCATCAGGGGAAGAGATCCTTGGGTGGAACGTGAACCATGAGTACTACAATGGTAGCCAGAAGGGCCAAAATGAGCAGAAGCACAATTAGCACCTTCCAGGTTTTCGAGCTTTTTCCGGATCAAGATGCGGCCCGGAAGTACCTAGAGCGTCGCCTGTGGCCCAGCGGTGCCACGTGCCCGGAGTGCAGAAAAGGCGAACGAATCACTAGCCGCAATGGAGACTTCTACCGCTGCAACGCCTGCAAGCTCGATTTCACAGTCCGTACAGGAACAATTTTCGAGCGGTCGCATGTCCCCTTGCACAAGTGGCTTTATGCCATGTACCTGCTTATCACGGCGCGCAAGGGAATCTCTTCTATCCAGTTGGCGAAAGAGATTGGTATTACCCAGAAATCGGCGTGGTTCGTCCTTCACCGGCTCCGCGAGGCTTGTGGAGGCAACGGTTCCGGGGAGGTCGAGCGCGCCCCGGTGGGCCCGGACAACACTGGGAGCTTCCACGCCGTCCTGAGGCGCGGGGTGTATGGCGTCTACCATTGTCCGAGCGCGAAGCATATGCCCCGTTATGTGAATGAGTTCACTTTCCGGTTGAATGACAGCGACGTGAAGCGTCACACGCTGGAGCAACTTGACAGTTTCGTGGACGCTGTAGTTGGGAAGCGGATCACCTACAAGAATTTGACGAGCGCTGGGTAGCGCCATCCTTTCTTGCCCGTAGGGTGATCTGAGCGGTCGTATTTTCGGATAACCGGAGAATTGGCCGCATCGTCAGTGGTCGTTTTCTGTCTTGACATCGAACAGGTTTCCGGTACTCGCGCCAAGGTCTTCGCCCTCAGCGCCGGCGGTCGTTGCCTGGGTTGGCGCCGGACTCAACTGTGAATCATCTGAGCTTTCTTTCATGTCGGCTTCTGTCTGCACTTGCGCCGGGCTTGGAGTCGCACTCCTGCTGGACCCGCTGTGCGATTTCGAGTTCGTTGGTTTCCTGGCTGCTTCCTTTGCTGCTTTGGCGGCAGCCTCTATCTGTTCTTTCGCACTCTTCAAGGTAGAGGACAGTCCCAGGTGAGCCTCCACAAACTCCACCAATTGTCGTGGTAGTTGTTCGTCAAGCTCTTTGGGACTGCCTGTGACGCTCAACGGTGTGGTCAGCGCGGCGTCATCATCCTGCTGATCGGATTTCAGTGGCTTTGGGATGACGTTGACAGAAATCTGTTCGTCGCTCACACGCGACAAGGTGAGAAGCAATATTCGCTGTGCGAGCAACGGCATCAATTCTTGAAACATGGTTTTAACTCCTTAAAAGTAGGAAGGCGGGGAGGCGGTTGGTTTATGCGGAGCAGTTGAGGGACAGACGTTCCAATTGAAGGATGAGATCCCCCGAGTGCTTGAGGTCCGATGCTCCCCCCAGGAATGATTTCTTCTGTGTTGCTTGGCATCGGAGCGACCCGAGCGCGGGCGGTCTAGGCGTACAATTTTGCACGGCTGCTGCGTAGGTTCAGGAAGGAGGCCAAGATGAAAAAGCTAATAACCATTTGCTTCGCGCTTAGCCTGCTGATGTGTGGCGTCACAGTGGCTCAGGACACCATGAAGCAGGACAACATGAAGGCCGACACGTCCGCAAAGGCCGTCGACGTTACGGGCAAAATCAGCAAAGACGGGAAGATGTTTGTAAGCGACAAAGACGGCAAGAGTTGGACAATCACCAACCCGGATGCGGTGAAAGGCCATGAAGGGCACCACGTCACACTCAATGCGCACGTCTATGCCGATAAGAAAGAGGTGCATGTCATGTCGCTCAAGATGGCGGCGGACAGCATGAAGAACGACAGCATGCAGAAGTGAACGACCAGCGTCATCCCGTCTACCGAGGCCAGCTATTTTGCTGGCCTTTTATTGTTCGGTTCAGAGCAAGGCAGCAGCTTAAATGCGTTTATGCTCTCTTCCGGTACTTCCCCAACGGAATCTCCGCACACTGGGCAAGGCATGAGACCACCAGCACGACGATGAGAAACAGATCGGGGTGAAAGACGACCAGCCCAAATGCGGAGAGCACGACGTAGAGCGCCGCCCCGAGGTACAGCGGCCCAGTGACGTAGCAGTGCAGCCGCCCGCAGTGGGCTGCGTTCACCAAGCAGCCCAGCCCCATCACCACGAGGGCAGGCACCCACACCCATACGCGCCCTCGTGTCCACGATGCGCCAACCACCAAAATAGCGATGGGCACATACCAGAGAAACCATGCTGTCTTGCGGCCCGTAAAATCATTCGGAGAGCAATCACTCGGAGTACAACAGTTCTTCATCGGGAGCCTCGTGACAACTCCGAGAGGTGTCTTGCCGCGTCCCGTGCGGCATACATGATAGGAACATCATTGTTCAGCGATTGGGGGTGCTCGAATTCTAAGAGCTTTTGACGAACGCTGTCTGCTACATCTACGACTGCTCCTCCGAAGAATAGGGGAGCGGAAGAACCCCACTGGAGGTCCTTCGGATATACGGCAGCAACGTCCCAGATAATCCCATTGCGCTCGCAGCAAATTTGCGAGCTAGAAAGCTGCTGCTTCAGTTCTTTTGCCACCAAATGATTCTTGTCCCAAAACTGCACGGCCCGTGGGTCTGAAATCCGCGATTGCACCATCCCGCCCGGCCTTGACCAGTCTGTCGGCAGCATGGGTTCCCATACGACCAGTACGCGAATGGGCGATTTGACGTGCTTCAGTACTTGTTCCATTGCGGAAGCCCCCCGCAGACAATAGGCTCAAGTTGGCGAAAGCAGCAAAACTAAGCGGGTACGGTCAGCCGAATTATTGAACTCGTGTTTGAACTGATCGAGATTGCTGGGCGTGAGCGATGTGAGGGTTGGCTGGCCTTTTGGGGTGCGGCTCCAACCCCAGAAATACCAGAAAAGCACAAACGTAACGACGCCAAGCAAGACCACGTATTTCAGATTCACCCGCATGACGAATCACTCAACCAGCAACTAGGGTGTACTGTCGCAAAGTAACCATTACTAGTTGTTATGCTTCTAAGTTGGTATGGCGACAGACAGCGAAGTGTCCCTCACCAGCAACCAACGTTCGGAACTCAGCAGCATCGCTCAATCGCGTTCCCTGCCGGCCGGCTATGTCTTTCGCGCCAAGCTCATCTTGATGCTGGCAGAAGGAGCCTCCTTTAACACCATTAAGCGCAGGCTGCAGACCAGTGCTCCCACCATCATCCGCTGGAAGCAGCGCTTCCTCGAATCCGGGCTCGACGGGCTGGACACTTATCATCCCGGCCAAAAAGCCACGGTGCTGACACCGGCTTTGCGGGCCCGGATTCTGTCGGCCACCCGCAAGAAACCCAGCGACGGTTCCACGCATTGGAGTTGCCGCAAACTGGCGACAGCGCTGGGAGTCAGCAAGGACGCGGTGCATCGGGTCTGGAAAGAAGCGGGACTGAAACCCCATCGTCTGGAGCGTTACTTGGCCAGCGACGATCCCGACTTCGAAAGCAAAGCGGCCGACATTATCGGCCTGTATCTGCGGCCTCCGCAGCACGCGGCTGTGTTCTGCGTCGATGAGAAAACCGCCATCCAAGCCCTGGACCGCCTGGACCCCGTTCTGCCGCTTTCGCCGGGACGAGCCGAGCGTCACGGCTTCGAGTACTACCGGCACGGAACGCTTTCTCTGTATGCCGCGCTGGACACCAAGACCGGCCGCGTGCACGGAAGAACCACGGCCCGCCACACCAGCCGTGACTTCGTGGCCTTCCTCGCAGAAGTGGTAGCGTTGTGCTCGCCTCGGCAGCAGATTCATATCATCCTCGACAATCTCTCTGCCCACAAAACCCAACTCGTTCGCGACTTCCTGCAACAGCATCCGCGCGTGCAGCTTCACTTCACCCCTACCCATTCCTCATGGCTCAACCAAGTCGAGATCTGGTTCGCCAAGATCGAACGCGAGGTCATCGCCCGTGGCATTTTCACCTCAGTCCCGGACCTGGCTCGCAAGCTCCGTCGTTACATCAACGCCTACTCTGCCAACGCTCGCCCGATCCAGTGGAAATACTCTGACCCCAGCCGCCGCCTGCGCACTAACGAATTCACTGCGACAGTCCACCCCTCTAGGCTCGCTATGAGTTGGGGAAAAAGAACAATCAGGAGAACGGCTGCGGCAGCGACCCAGAACAGCGCAATGCTGAGCGGACTCCGCTTTCTGCATTGCTTCCCGCGACGATATAGCTGCACGAAGCCAAGCACCAACAAAACCACAGAACCGACAAGCAGCCAGGGTCGTGCTATCTGCAGTCTGACACTCGCTCCTGCAAGTCCAATTGCGCCAAGAAAACCGAACGGCAGGCAGCACGCTAGAGTCGAAAACGCAGCTATCACGGCTGCGACCGGAGTTGCTCGTTCCGCGATTCTCATGCCAGTTTCACTCCTTCTTCTTCGCTCTTGAAACCGCCAGTCGAAGCATCTTCTCCGAAGGGATTCCGCTTAGGTTGGCATACAGGCGGCACTTCAGGCCGGGGGCGATGGTCTGGTCAGGCTCGATATCCTCGCCGTCCACGCGGATTGTGGGAGAGCCCGGAAACAGCAACTCCCGTGCTTCGGCATCGGTTCTTACTGCTATCGACCGGATTTCTGCCTGCAAGGACTCGGAGGACAAGGCCCTCTCGACTTGCTCGACAGCAGGCAGGTAGTTCGGGCATCCGGGCGAATAAAGGACTTCTATCTTCATTCTTCCTCTCCACTTGAGGTGTCAAGCACGGGGCATGCGGCGGGTGCGTGCTGCCGCCGATGTTTCAGTTCCGCATTGCACTTCCGCAAGTCCGCAGCGAGTTCAGATTCCAGCCGCTCAAGCTCCCGCATCTTCGTTCGCACTTCAGCCAACTTTGCGGTAAGCAGCTTCCTCACCGATTCGCACGCATCGACGCTGCGGGCACGGAGGTTCCCCAATTCTCTTATTTCCTTGAGGGAGAAGCCGAGCGCCTGCATGCGCCGGATGAAACGTATGCGCTCGATGTCGTCGGCCGTATACATTCGGAAGCGCCCCGTGGTTCGCATCGCTTTCGGAAGCAGCCTGCGCTTCTCATAAAAGCGGATCGTATCGACCGTCAACTCGGTTCGTTTTGCCACTTCGCCGATTTGCAGCGTGGGAGTGGAAAGCTGATGATTCGCCGCCATCACCGAATCATACAATCTGGAGCGTAGTCCAGAGTCAAGAGGAAAAAGCGGCTTGTTCGTTCCGTATTTCGGTTCGAGCCAATATGCGATAACTCCCGGTTAGTCGGCTACTATTCCGCAATCCGATAATGTCAGAACGCCCTGTGATCCAGGCATAACCCGCAGTCGCACGTTCATTGCTTGCGCCCGCGGTCGATGCAAATGCTAGTCTGACGTAGTGACCGATGAACAACCGCGACCTGCAGGCGACTTGGAGGTATCACGATGGCACGAAGCACTCCTACTGGAGTATTCGCAACAATCCTCACTTCCTGGACTGGGCGAATCGGCCGCAGCCTTTCAAAATCTATCCGGAGATAGAGCCGCTTCCGCTGCCGCGGGACGTGCCGCAAACCGGGGTGGCCGCGCTCTCCGCGATCTCAGAACCAGCTCCCTCGTCGCGGGCCGATTCGGTCCCTGACCTTCAGGATCTGTCGCGCATTCTCTATTTCTCGGCGGGAATTACCAAACAGCGCGCACATCCAGGCGGAGAAATCTACTTTCGCGCCGCAGCCTGCACCGGAGCCCTCTACGAGATCGAGCTGTACGTCGTGACTGGCGATCTCGCGGGCCTGGATGCCGGCGTGTATCACTTCAATCCGGCGGATGTATCGCTACGTCTTCTGCGAAAAGGTGATTTTCGCAGAAACCTGGCTCAGGCGACGGCGATGGAACCCGCGGTGGCTCACGCGTCCGCGACGATCATCTGCACCGGAACATACTGGCGCAACGCCTGGAAGTACCAGGCGCGCACCTATCGCCATTTCGGTTGGGACAACGGAACGCTGCTGGCAAATATGCTGGCCGTTTCTGCGGTTTCCGGGCTGCCGGCCGAGATCGTGCTTGGCTTCGTGGACGGCGAGGTGAACCGCCTACTTGATCTCGATACGCAGCGCGAGGTTTCCTTGTGCCTCGTACCGATCGGGCGCACATCGGAGAGTTCGCTGCCCGCCCTGAGAGAGGTTCCGGCGGTCGGCCTGGAGACGATCCCGCTTTCGGAGCGCGAGGTCGAGTATCCCGCCATGCTTGAGATGCACGACGCGTCTTCGCTTCAGTCCGAAGAGGAAGTAGCTCAATGGCGCGGGAAGCAACAGGTCTTCCCACCTTCCGCTCCGGCAGGCGACGCAGTTCGCTTCCAGCGACTGCCGGAAGAGGAACAGCCGAAGGATACGATCGAGCAGGTGATCCTGCGCCGCGGTTCTACTCGAACGTTCGATAAGACTGCATCTATTACGCTGAACCAACTCTCAACCATTCTTGACTGCGCCACGCGCGGTCTTCCGGCCGACTTCCTTGAGCCTCCCGGCGCGCAGCTCAACGATCTTTACCTGATCGTGCATGCGGTACAGGGGCTCAAGCCGGGTGCATACTTCTTCCGGCGTGAGCGGAACACCCTGGAGCTTCTGAAGGAAGGGAAATTCCGCTCCGAGGCCCATCACCTTGGTTTGGAGCAGGAACTGCCTGCGGACGCCTGCGTGGACATCTTCTTTCTCGCCGATTTGAAACGCATCCTGGAAGGATACGGGAACCGCGGCTACCGGGCCGTCCAGCTGGAGGCGGGCGCAATTGGCGGGAGGATGTACCTGACTGCGTATGCCCAGCGCCTGGGTGCAACCGGGCTAACCTTCTTCGACGATGACGTGATTAACTTCTTTTCGCCGCAGGCGAAAGGCAAGAGTGCCATCTTTCTTCTCGCGATTGGCAAGCCGCTGAAACGCAAACCACAGCAGGGCCTCTAGAGGAGTGTCGAAATCAGAGAAGGGGAGTCGTTGGAAGTCTTGGCGTGCCATTTGACGGCTAGTTGGAACCAAATGGGAGCCGACATTCAGCCGTCTCCCATTTCTCTCACTAGCTGCTGGTTTTACGCGGCCTTGCCGGGAGCCTTGGCTTCGAGGGTCTTCTCGCTGCCAACAGTCACCTTGATCTGCTTGGGCTTGGCTTCGGCCTTCTTGGCGAGTTTGATCTTAAGCAAGCCCTTGTCATAGTGGGCGGTCACTTGCCCTGGATCTACCGAGCTGGGCAGCGTGAAGGACCGGGTGAACTCTCCGTACTGCCGCTCCACGCGACGGAAGTTCTCCTCTTTCTCTTCCTTCTCGATCTTGCGCTCGCCATGGACGGTGAGGGTGGTGTTCTCGATGCGGACATCAATGTCTTTTTCGTCGATGCCCGGAACTTCAAGCTTCAGAGTAATGTTGTGCTCGTCTTCGTAGATGTCCACCGGCGGCGCGTAGCTGGTGGTTGTTAGCGCCTCTTCTGGGCCATCGGGGCTATAAGACTCACGGAAGAGGCGGTTCATGCGGTTCATGCGGTCTTGCATGGTGGAAGACTCACGGAAAGGTTCCCAACGGGTCAATAGGGTCATAACGCAGTTCCTCCTTGGAGAAATCTAAGGGGAGAAAGCTTCAGATGGGCTGACTTAGTTCAGGGGACCTGAAAGAGTAAGAAGAGGTAGCTTGCTCAACTTCAAGGCTAGGCTTCTGCGCCACCGTTGTCAAACTGCGGCGAGGGTCGGCAGCCTCATGCTGGGAGGCGACGGCGTAGGGACAACTGGGGCGGGCGTTGAGGGCAAGCGTCGCCGATCCCGTGACCGACGCCAAAGCTGTGAAATCGGTGGTCGAGAAGTTCTGAGAGAAGTGAGGCGCGAAAGATGTGAGGAAGTACTATTCGAGGTTCGATGTGGCAGGGGTTGAACTGGTGCACTCAGCGGTCAGAGCGGTAGCCTTGTCGTAAATAGAGTTACAAACCGGAAGGCGCATGCGGTTGGGATTTCTTGAAGACGAGCCACGCCAGCAACCCGATACACATCACTGCACCGCCAAGAGCCGCTACAAGCACCAGCGTGTGGGCCGACCAGATGCTTGTCGCGAACCGCCTGCCGAACACAGATGCGAGGTAAGCCAGTAGAGCAAAGCGGCACACCCGTCCCATGCCGAAAGACAGCACAAACGCAATGAAGGGATAGCGCGTTACGCCAGCACCAATTACAAAGGCGGAAGTCGGAAATGGTGGCGGAAGGAATGCGGCGAGCGACAGAGAAAGGCTTCCAAAACGATGCAAGAATGCCGTGACTCTGTCGAATACCGCTCCCTTAATACGTCGATGGAGGATTCCAAGACGCGACAGGCGGTAAGCGGCTGAAGCCCCACAGATCGAGCCTGCCGTACTGCACATAGCGTAATAGGGCCATCGCTCTGGGTGCAGGGAGCCCAAGACTATCGTAAGCGCGTCAACCCCGCCGAGAGTGGGTAGCACCGAGCTATCGAGGGCGGCAAGAATGAACAACCCAATCCCACCCAAGTGTCTCAGAATTGCGATAAATGATGTCACTGGTTCGATGATACGGCTTGATTAGCCTTTCTTCGACTGGGCGCCTGAAGGAAGTTCGTTGCCGACATAAGGTGAATTGACCCGCTCATGAGGGAGGACTAGACTTCGTCCCGGAGGTATTCACATGCGCTGTCTACTTAAGGTTTCAATCCCCGTGCAGACGGGCAATGCCACGATCAGCGACGGCAGCTTAGGCAAGACCATCGAATCCATTCTCGCTGATCTGAAGCCCGAGGCAGCCTATTTTGCGGCAGACAATGGCAAGAGAACCGGGTTCATCTTCTTCGACCTCAAGGATGCATCTCAAATCCCCGCCGTGGCGGAACCGTGGTTTCTGGCCTTCGATGCTCACATCGAGCTCCATCCGGCTATGAATCTTGAAGACCTGAAGAAAGCCACACCGGGCATCGAGAAGGCAGTCAAGAATTACCGCCGAGGAGCGCAGGCAAAAGCGGCCTGACATGATTTTCTCGCAAGCCTAACATTCGCCCTCGAAAGAGGGCTGTTCGACGAGAGCGTCCCATGACTCGATGAGTCTGGGGCGCTTTCATTTGTGTGTTCTTCCTAGCACACTCTACAACTCGCTGGGCGCAAGGGGTTAACAAGCACAAGCAGAGCCGATCCCCCTGTCAACGAGAGGCGCTGCACGATACCAAGGAACTTCTGGTCCTCGACTGTAAAGATTGCTTTTCTTGGTTGGGGACACGGATTCGAGGTGGTCGGCTGTGTTTGCGGGGCTTGTCGATCTTCCGCGGAATGGTAAGCAGGATTACAACTGGCTCTAGAACAGTCAACGTTACCGAAGTCTTTCGAGTTTGAAGGTTTCTCGACAGCTTGTGCCGCATATTTGGTCAGCGTAAAATCTTACGCATGGAATTTTTCTAGCTTTACCATCCGCCAGACGTAACCGTGTTGTGTGATCGCAAAGGCTGTGAACAAGTGGCGGACTACTTGGAAGTGGACGATTACGGTCACGAATACCGGCTCTGCGCTATGCACACGGACCAGCAAAACGCATACTTCGCGTTTGCCGACGCGGAAACCAAGCCCTGATCTTCCTTTCCGAAGCCGACCTGCTGCTTGGATCGTGGGCGGAAAGGGCCTATTCCCGAGGGAACGCTTGGCGAAATGGCTTTGAGTACAGTTTTTGGGAAGGTGACTGCGTACGTTGAATTTCTGCACACCGGGGCGGATGGTGTACCGCTCGCGCAGGCATTCCGCTTCCTTGCGATGGACGCCGTAAGCACCCAACGCTTCAACGCTGCTGCCGAACAAATGCAGAGTGCAGGCTTCGCGGACGGCGAACAGAAACAAACACCTATCGACGGGGCGTTCGAAAGCTGGAGTAAGTTGCGGGAGAGCGTCCGCCACTTTCGGGGATGCTCACTTCGGCACGACGGACGAGATCGAAAGTGTAACCGTCCACCCAGCAGACAGGAGGCATACAATTGAGCCCTGTACTGGGGGTGCAAATATGACTCATCTTCTCCTCAAGCTCTGGTGGCACGATGAAGGCCAAGACATCGCCGAGTATGCGGTGATGTTGGCCGTTATTCTGGTAATTGTAATTGGTACGATTCGCTTAGTCGGAAGCAATGCGAACAACGTATTTTCGAACGCAGCAAGTTCGATTCAATGACGCCAGCTAGTTCGAGCCCTTTGCCGCTTTGACCTTTTGTCGCTTCTGCGCTCCCAATATCTCGGTCTCCGCTCGGAGCCAGTCGTCCAAAGCAAATCCGTCGATCTTTCCGCGCTGCCCGTAAAACTCATAGGCGCATAGACGGATGCGTTCTTCGACGCCGCTCGCAAAGTCGGGCTGCCGTGAGCGAGGTTCCCGAGATTTCGACTTGGCTGTCATGGAGTCCGTCCGCGAGCACTCGTTCGCCACATTCAGTATGCGACAGTCGGGGTTAGTGAGCAGTGACGACAATCACTTTCTCCCGTCACATGGGAAGGTTTCAGAAGTATAGGGAAACGACAAACTAAGCAGCCCTGTCGGGAACTCCTTTGGCTTTGGCGGAACTCGCTTTCTTCACGAGGATTGCGGATAATCGTTCTACCTGCTTCGTTTCGGCTTTCCTTTCCCAGCGAGTCGCTTGCAATCTTTGCTCGTAACGCTGTTCCAATCTGTCGCGAAGTTTCATGGGGGAGAAGTTCCTTGCTGCCGGGGAGTCTAGCATTTCTTGCGAGTGCCGATTGTAAATAGAGCGTGAAAAAGCGAGCAGGAGCAGGGCGCACACCGTTCAAAAAGTAGATGTGGCGCAGCGGGTGGATGAACTACTTTTCCTGTATACGAATATACGGCTGCGCCACCAGAGGAACAAAACGACCCTGGGCCGTTCCTTCACATCTGCGGACAGATTATAACGATGGCCCATTGGTGACTGCTCAAAATTGCTCAGGTTTCGGAATATAGATGTCCACACTCCGTGAGGTGCTTCAGCGCGACCGAATGTCGATATACCCGCTTCGACTTGAGAATACATAATCCGAAGACCTGTGACCTTAACTTCCCCCCCCAACGTGAACGAAAGCAGCAGCTCATTTCTTCACAGTCAGCCCGCCCTACCGCTCTGAAAAGCTCGCCACGCCACACTCCAAGCAACGCGCTTTCAGTCGAGATGTGATCAATCCGCAAGACGGGCACATCCTTTGTGATCGAAACCCGGCGATCCCTGGTTTCTTGCGTATCCAGTGGAGCAGTAGGATCGTGAAGAGCACGATAACCAAACCGACAGAAATACCGGTCGCATTCATAAAAGCGAGCCTTTCTTGGCGAGTCCCGCGTCGGGCCGAGCAACAGTCGGTCTTGGGTATACTGTCTGCTCTACTCAGATCGGCTTGGGACCTTTAGTTGCAACCAGCAGCTCCAACAAAGTGGTCGTGTTGCGGATGCTTCCCGCGATAGTTGTGAGTGGTTCTGACAAGGGCGGATATCGTTCCGCCAGTGCTTCAAGACGCGTACTGACATTGTGCAGTTGATCGACTTCGCGCAAGATCGCTTGAAAAGGCATGGGCACGCCGCTCTCTCGCTGAAAAACCTAAGGTGGGAGAACTTCAGATGGACTGGCTTAGGTCAGAAGACCTGAAAGAGGAGAAGGTGATAACCACCCCGTGGCTACTATACCACGCTAGGAGGGGGCGCTTGATCCAAATTGACCTGTAATCGGTTCGCACCCGTGACATCGTGGGGACTGTGGGCAAGAAAAGAATTAAGAAGCAATCGGCCAAAGCGACACTCGCCGAGGTGATCAAGGAAATGGCGAAGCCTCGAGTGGCTAGTTCCGCACGGGAGCAGAGTCGCATCTCGCGAATGAAGTCCTAGTCGTGGAGAACGATGTTGAGAAGTGAACTGTGGACTTGTAATCCACTCCCGCCATCATAGTCGATGAAGCCTAACGTCCGGAACCGGTTCATGAAGAAACTGACCCGCGATCGGGTTGTGCCGATCATCTCTGCCAGGGTCTCCTGACTCATCTTGGGGATTAGAGTCTCGGGCTTACCGTCCTTCCCGAAATGCGCCAGCAAGAGCAATATCCGGGCCAGTCTTTTTTCACTGGAATTGAAAAGCTGGTCAACCAAATCCTCTTCGTAGCGGATGTTCCGGGTCAGCAAATAGGCCACGAACATATCGGAAAACGCGTGTTCCCGGTGAAGAACTTCCACCATGGACTTCTTGCCGATTTTCATCACAGAGCAATCGGTCATTGCGGTCGCGGAGCACAGGCGGAGAAGTTGCCCTGTAAGGCAACCTTCCCCGAAGAAATCGCCCTTGTTCAGAATGCCGATTGTGGCTTCCTGGCCGATCTTCGACACAACGGTGAGTCTTACCTTTCCTTCCTTTATGTAAAAAACAGCATCGGACGCATCGCCCTGAGCAAAGATCGTCTTTTTCTTCGGAAAAGCTTCGATCTGTCTGCCGCCGTTGATGGTCGAAAGAAATGTCTTGGGATCGAACTTGCTGAGTTTCTTGGACGCTGCCACGAGCGTCATAATTTGGCCCCCTCTCAAGGGTTGCGAATGCGCAAAAGAAGACTTCCTATGATGAAGGATGAATGAATGCGCAAGAAGGGCGAGAACAACATCAAGCCTCCGCGGAGTAAAGCTGCGATCCGCTCGACCAAATAATGATTCCACCCTTGGTGTCGAAAGTCAATCCGTCTCAAGCCACGCCTGGTTACATCAGTTAACAATTCGCCCCCGCTTCCCATCCATTTCAACTCTAGCCCTGCGCAAGGTCAGTTAACTACGCGGCGGTCACAGAGAGCGCACGCCGCTGAATCTCTTCGTAGAGCTGCCAGAATTTCTGCGCTTCAGCGTCGTTCAGCACTTCTCCCCGAGCCTGCGCGAGCACGCGAGCGAGCGCCTGCTCCAGCTCCTCATCTGTGTAAGCGTCTAGGTCTGTCATTGCGTTTGTCATGTTCTCCCTAGTTTCCCCACTGCACCCATATCACATGCCAATTCTGATGGTCTGTCGGGCATCCCACATACGCAGAAGAGTTTTGTTGTTCGCACGCCCGATTTCGGGGCCTTCTTATAAAGTAGCGGAATCACTCTTAGCTGTTGGTCGCGCGTTTCGTGCGCCGTGAGGCGATCAGTATTGCTCAGTATCAGGGGGTCGTATCCAGCATAGTGTTGCCAGGTCTTCGAGAGGTGGGTCACCATGCCCGACCAGACTTCCTGTCTCGCACCCCATAACGGACGAGTTCATTCCCAGCCTAGCGAGCGGACGAATACCGCAGGGAAGCAAGTCAGGAACATAATACTTCTATCGATCTCCGATAGCGACTACAGCTCCCTGCGTCCTCATCTCGAATACGTCAGCTTGCCAAACCATCTCGTCCTTCACGAGGCGGGTGGAAAGCTGGAATTTGCATATTTTCCGAATCGAAGTTTGATTTCTCTTGTAGTCGTAATGAAAGATGGAAAGACCGCCGAAGCCGGCATCGTTGGCAATGAGGGCTTTACAGGAACACCGGCGGCAGTTGGCCTGAGCAGGGGCCCGCTTGAAGCGGTGGTACAAATCACGGGGGATGGGTTTCGGGTAAAGGCCGGAGCTTTGCAAAATACTTTGGAATCCGCTCCACACCTTCAATTGATGTTGAGCCGCTATGCAGTAGTTCGGGGTATGCAGGTTGCACAAACAGCCGCGTGTAATCGGCTGCACGATATTGAGCAGCGCCTTGCGCGGTGGTTGCTGATGACTCAGGATAGAGTGGATTCAGGGGCGCTGCCCATCACCCATGATTTTCTCGCAACGATGTTGGGGACAGATAGACCTACCGTGAGCTTGGCAGCTGGTGTTTTGCAGAGGAAAGAGCTCATCGAGTACACCCGTGGTGCAGTGAAGATCGTGAACCGCAAGAAACTTGAAGACTCCGCCTGGGAGTGCTACGGGGTTATCCGACAGTACGATGGCGAGCTTGGCTTGAAATAAAACCGCCCGTGAAGGCCCGCCCTGTTTTAATTGCCGGCAGAGCGCGAGTCGATCCTAACGTGTCGCCAACAGATAGTTAGGCAACAAACGGACGGAAATTCAAAACAACCCACTACGCATTTCCGGCTTGACAACACCGGGATTCGGTATACGCTGTTAAACAGAGCCGATTACGCCTTCTCCTCTTTCAGATCCTCTGAACTAAGGCAGTCCATCTGAAGTTCCCTCCTCTTAGCCACGACGACCCAGGAGGCTGACATGTTTGCTCGTCACGTTTCCATGCACCTGAAGCCCAATACCCGCCTGAAGCCCAATACCCGTGCTGAGTTTACCCAGACGATCGAGAACGAGATTCTTCCGCTCCTTCGCAAACAGCACGGCTTCCAAGACGAAATCGTCTTCGTCGCCCCAGGATCCGGAACGGAAGTGGTCGCTATCAGTCTGTGGGACAAGAAAGAGGACGCGGAAGCCTATCTCCGCGGCAGCTATCCAGAAGTGCTGAAGACGCTGGCGAAAGTGGTCAACGGTACTCCTGAGGTCCGAAACTTTGAAGTTGCGAACTCGACCTTGCAAAAGACCGCTGCTCGCGTAGCAGCCTGAAGCAGGCAGGCTTTCGGGTTCGGTTGGGGGCGGTCGATCCCCGCCCCCCTTACGAAAGACACAAGAGTCGAGGTTTAGATCTTTCTGGTGACGCCCGCTTCTCAAAGGGAACACTGCTTTCCGAAACGCCCGCCTCCGGAAGACTGGGAGGTGTTCTGTGCCCCAACAATCGCCGATTTCCTTTCAAGTTCGCACGAAAAACGTGCTCATCGTCGATGGCAATGAGGCGATGCAGAAGCTGCGCGCCAGGGTGCTGAGAAGCCGCGGAGTTCACGTGCACACGGCCAAAAGCGTCACGGAAGCAGAGTTGCTGTGGGTACCTGATTTTTTCGATTTGGTACTGCTGGACGTGCGTCAGAGATCCAAAGAAGCAGTGGAGTTCTGGCGAACGATTCGGCGCCAGCATCCAGGGCAGCGGATCAGGTTCCTCGTTGGACCCCCAACGTACCTGTCTCCTACCTTCGCCGACGAGGTTATTGCCCGCAAGGTTCCTGAAGACTGGGTGCAGAGGCCAGGAATCCTACATGTCGCATAAGGCCTCACAGACCGATAGCACCCACGATGCAGACAATAAATCAAGGAGAAACTTCCATGAAACCGGAGCTCTTGACCAATAGAGACGCAGCTATCACAACTCAGGATGAGGAGAACGTGCGCGCTCGCGCGTACGAGCTGTATGAGGTGCGCGGCAGAATAAATGGCCATGCGGAAGAAGACTGGCTTCAGGCAGAAGGCGAAGTAGCAGGAAGCAACGAACGAAAAGCCGTCCTTGCCCCAACCTCAAGGATCACTGTGAAAGTCGTCGGTGAAGCCTGATGGGTTGGACGATCACATACTGCAGAGCGATGCTCAAACCACCGGAGGTAAGCCATGACTAACATCTACGTCGGCAACTTGGATTTCGCCACTCACGAAGACCAGCTTCAGACATTATTCGCGGCCTATGGAGCAGTTAAAACCGTCACGACCGTCAATGATCGCGACACAGGTCAACCGCGGGGATTTGCGTTCGTCGAGATGACTAATGGTCGGGAGGCGCGAGATGCCATTCGCACCCTGAACGGTTCGGTCCACGGCGGGCGCGCCCTGATTGTCAATGAAGCTCGTCCTAAGCTCTACCGCAGTGGCGAACCCGAGTCACTTCTCAGTAGGGATCACCGGCGCCATCGTATCTAAGTAGTTGCGGAGACGATGTTGTTGGCTGTTCCTGCGCAAGCATTCGGGAGAATTCGACACACTTTCAGACCGGCCTGCCAACCGAAACAGGGGGAACTATGAATACCGGCGGCTCTAAATCTCTGGACATCGGAGCGTGGAGAGATTTGTACAAGGCTGCGCTCTTTGAGGTGGATAGCGCCAGACTCCCGGAGCGCATTGCGCAAGCAGAGAAAGCACTCGCACTAAGGGCGCGGGAGTTGTTTCACATAGCCGGAGACAACATCGAAGAGGAACAAGCTCTGGACGACACGATGTACGCCTTGCGTGCTCTGCGGAACACATCGCAAACTAGCCACTGTATACCGCATCGCAGTGAGGCTGCCTAGGTCAACTCGCAGATGCTGTGCCATCCCTTTCCTGGGCTCTCCCTGCGTGCACGTTTCGCCCGGGCGTTATTCGTGTACGTTGTCGAGCAATAACCTGAGTTTGCCGGAACGTGAAGGCTGGCGCAGTTTGCGCAGGGCCTTGGCTTCGATCTGGCGAATACGCTCGCGGGTGACGGCGAACGCCCGACCAACCTCCTCCAGCGTGTGCTCCGAACCGTCCTCCAGACCAAATCGCATCTTTATGATCTTCTCCTCGCGCGGAGTCAGGGTGTGCAGCACCTGCCCGGTCTGCTCCTTCAGGTTGACGTTGATGGCAGCCTCATCCGGCGCGAGCACGGCGCTGTCTTTGATGAAGTCGCCGAGATGGGAATCCCCCTCCTCCCCAATTGGCGTCTCTAGTGAGATCGGTACCTGCATGATCTTGCGCACTTTGCGCAGCTTGGCTGCGGGAATGTCCATGCGTTTAGCAATCTCTAACGAGGTAGGTTCGCGGCCCAACTCCTGGACCAGTTGCCGCGAAACGCGAATCAGCTTGTTGACGATCTCAATCATGTGCACTGGGAGTCGGATGGTGCGCGCCTGATCGGCAATGGCTCGGGTGACTGCCTGGCGAATCCACCACGTCGCATAAGTGGAAAACTTGTAGCCTCGGCGATACTCGAACTTGTCCACCGCCTTCATCAGGCCGACGTTCCCCTCCTGGATCAAATCGAGGAACTGCAGTCCGCGGTTGCCATACTTCTTGGCGATGGAAACCACGAGGCGCAAGTTGGCTTCAATGAGCTCGTGCTTGGCCTGCTCCGCGTCCATCTCGCCCTGGATGATTTTGCGCTGCGTGCTCCGTAGCTCATGGAAGCTCACGTCGGCATCGCTTTCCAGCCTTTCTAGGTCTGTGCGATGCCGTCGCTGCGTCTTGCGGTAGTCTTTCTTGAGTTCTTCGCTGTGCGTGCTCTCAATCTTCTTTTCCAGGTTGCGGACCTGGAGGTCGAGCGAGCGCATAATGTCCATGGTTTTATTCACCCGATCGATCAGGCGTTTGCGCTCGCCATTCGTAAGACCTAGGTTGCGGATGATGAGCGAAATCCGAACAATCTCCCGGCCCAGCTTGCCTCGGCAGTGAATGTATTGGCGTGCTTTCTTTTGTGACGGGATGATCGGCAACCGTTCGGCCAGCTCGCTCGCTCGTTTGTAATGCTTTTGCAGCTGGTCGATGCGGCGCGTAAGGTCCTTGACGCGGTTCTGCAGAATCTCTTCTGTAACCTCTTCTTCATCGAAAACAACAATGTCCCTGATCGAGCGTATTCCCTGCCTCAAGTCCTTGCTAATCGCCTGGACCTGTCGGATCACGATAGGCGAGCGTGAAAGCGCCTTCAGCACTTGCAGCTGTCCGCACTCGATGCGCTTGGCGATGTCCACTTCCCCTTCCCGGTTGAGCAGAGGCACCGCACCCATCTCGCGAAGGTAGATGCGCACCGGATCATCGGTCTTTTCAATGGTACCTAGCGTCAGGTCGAGCTGGACTTCATCGCTGGCCTCTCCTTCGTTTTCTAACCCTTTTTCGAGGGCTGAAGGCAGCTTCGGCTGATCCTCAAGCACGTTAATGCCCTGCGTGCCGATGGTGGCGAGGAGGTCATCCAGGGTCTCGGGAGAATTGACATCGCGAGGAATCAGGTCATTCACCTCGCCGAAGGTGAGATAGCCCTTTTCCTTTCCTGAATCAATGAGTTTCGCAATGTCGCCAAGAGCCAAGCCGAATCCTTTCGAGCGCTGCCCTACATGGGCAAAGGGTGCTTTGTTGATCGGCACCAGGAGCTGCGGCTGACAGCGCGAGAATCCCAAACTGAACGGATACTAGCACGGGATCCAGTAAGTTCCAAACTGAGACAAATTCTGGCTTTCCGTGTTGTTCCCGTTGGTTCGACCGATTCCGACGGACACACCGCTGGGCCCAAGCCGACGTGCGAATCGCGTCAGAAGCTCCCCTCCAGGGGACGGTTTCCCCCGCCTGGTCGGCCGTATTAGCGGCTCGCTGGGTAAAGGCGGCGGACCATCCCCATTTGTTGGTTAAGAAGGGAGCGGTCGGCCGGCACCGCCCCTGTCGCTAGAACGATTGTGAGAACCGGGCTTCCAGGAATTCACCCAGCTTGGCCGTGGCCCTGAACTGTGGAATCGGATCCAGCTCCTTGAACGCGGAGGTAAACGCATTGGAAAGACTCCAGATCGTTCGTGACCGGAATTCCTCGTACTTCGGCTCGAAGTAAAGGTCATACACGCTGCGGGCAAGGTGCTTTGGAGCTTCCAGGCTGCCTTCGACAAAGGCCTCGTAGATGACCACCTTGGCCGTCACGTCCGTCAGTTCACTTCTCTGCCATGCTTCCAGCTGCCTTCGCATGGGCTCAAAGTTTCGCTGCATTCGGTCAACGCCAACCGAGATGCAGTCGATGAGTGAGAACGACTTCGAGTGTTTCGCGAGCACGGGAGTGAACGCACTGGGTACAATGTTTCCAGATTCGACCGCCCAGAAATTCGCAGCTGCAGAATCCCTGGTCAATTGGTTGTCAACAGGCTCCACAGGCGGGTGGGATTGGTTCGGGCAGCGGCGGTGGCGTTGGTTCGGGGCGTGGGCGGCGTAGGTCCAAACAGGGGGAATAGGGGGTGGAGCGTATCGTGTGGGCGGCGGAGTCACAGCCCCTCGACTTATGGCCCAGAACTAGAATTCTCCGAGGAAACTCGCAAGGCAGAGTTGCAAGGCACGCTTGTGCTGTGGCGGGTGGTGGGGCCCGACGGAATGACGCATGACATTCGCGTTCAGCAATCCTTGGGTATGGGGCTGGATGAAAAGGCCATCGAAGCAATTCGGCAGTGGAAGTTTGACCCCGGCCGCAAGGATGGAATTCCAGTGGCTGTGCAGGTGGATGTTGAAGTCAACTTCCATCTTTACTAGCGTAGCAGTCGCGTTCTTCCGTTCTTGCGCCTAGCACTTCTGCAGACAACAGGCGAGCTCGAATCACTGTGGCAAACGCGGTGTTAGTATTACCGGAAGCAGGTGCTTCATGGGCCCCGTCTATGGTCTTCATGTTCTTGAGAACTGCCTCACGTGCCCGGCGAGAAAAGAACATTTCTTCTGTAATCTCTCCGTTGGCGCCCTACAACGCCTCAACGAAATCAACGCAGCCGCCATTTATCCGAAGCGAGCCGTGCTCTTCATGGAAGGGCAACAACCACGTGGCGTCTTTGTGCTCTGCGCGGGACACGCCAAGCTTTCTACCTCTTCCTTCGCAGGCAAAACGATCATCACGAAAGTATCCGAGTCGGGAGACGTTCTCGGCCTGAATGCGGTCTTTGCCAACCGTCCTTACGAAGTTACCGCCGAAATGACGGAGCCTGGACAGGCCAATTTCATCCCCCGCGATTCCTTGCTGCAATTCCGGCAAAACCACGGGGAAGTTGCCTGGCGCGTCGCCGAACAGTTGAGCCGCGACTACTACACCGCCTATGAGGAGATCCGCATTCTTGGTCTGACTCGTTCACCGTCGGAAAAGTTCGCCAAGCTCCTGCTTTCTTGGTGGACCAAGGGCGCGCAGAACGACCGTGCCACGCAGATCAAGCTCACGCTGCACCACGAGGACATTGCGGAGATCATCGACACCACCCGAGAGACTGTCAGCCGCCTGTTTTCTAAATTCAAGAAGAAACAGTTGCTGCAGGTCAAGGGGAAGACCCTCGTGATCCGCAACCGGCGGGCCCTAGAAAAGATCGCGCCCATGTGGGATTCCTGAGGTTGTGTAAGCAGCTTGTTTCCCCACTCCAAAGCGTGATCCGTGAAGGCGAGCTATTGATCCGATGTAATAACACGATGTTCTTCTTGTTCCGATGCCTCGTAGTTGGCTTGTTTGTGATTCCTACACAAGCTGCAGAACTGAAACCGGACACTGCAGCTGCCTTTGATCGCTATATTCGTGCCAACGAGGCCGCGATGGCCGACGCTTTGCGCAACGGTCATTTCCTCTGCATCGATCGCCTTTCCGATGTGTCCCGGCAAGAAACATACTCGCAACTCCGTCACGGCCAAATCTACATTGAGCAACTGCACACGAAAGAAGAAGATGGCAAATCGATTCAGATTCCCGGCGGCCTGGTTCACCACTGGGTTGGCGTGATCTTCACTCCGGGCGCGGCGCTCCCACAAGTTCTCGCTATCCTTCAGGATTACGATAACCACAAGAACGTCTACAAGCCAGAAGTACGGCGCTCGAAGCTGCTGGAGCACAACGGAAACGAGTTCAAGGTCTATTTGCAGTTTTACCGGAAGTCGATTGTCGCTGTGGTGATCAACGTGGATTTCGATGTGCACTACACGATCTCCGGCCCTACGAGGGTGCTGAGTCAGTCCTATTCCACGCGGGTTGCTGAGGTGGAGAATCCGGACAAGTCGAATGAGCGCGAACTCCCGGTCGGAAACGACCACGGCTATGTGTGGCGTCTCGACAATTACTGGCGACTCGAACAGAAGGATCACGGCGTATACGTCCAGGTGGAGTCTGTCGCACTGAGCCGCAGCATTCCTGCGATATTCGCGTGGCTGATCAACCCCTTGGTTAGAAATATTCCGCGGGCTATTCTTTCAAACCTCCTGAATGCCACCCGCAGCGCTGTCACGACGGCTGAAGGTGCTGCAGATCCGATTCAGTCTCATAACCCTCTCCTTCGAATCACCTATCGGGCAGTGCATGACCATGGCTGGTCCCAGGGGTACACGTCTACCAATTTCCCGGGTACGCTTCCGGAGCTTTCAGCAGCCAAGCGCTGTCATGAGTGGCCAACAGTTTGCCTCGACCAGGCAATGATGCAATGATCACCCCAACACAAGAACCGGAGACGTCAATGCTAGCCGCGATCGACCTTGAGCAAGAAATCATCAAGCTGAAGGGCCAGATGAATGCAGTGATCCTGGCCCACTATTACCAAGACTCGGAAATACAGGACTTAGCAGACTTCGTTGGTGACAGCCTGCAGCTATCTCAGAAGGCAGCAGGAATTTCCGCGGAGGTGATTGTTTTCTGCGGTGTGCTCTTCATGGCCGAGACTGCCAAGATTCTGAACCCGCAGAAACTCGTCTTGCTTCCAGACCTGGCAGCGGGTTGCTCCCTGGCGGACGGCTGCCCGGCGCGTCTGTTCCGCCCATTTCGTGAGCGATACCCGGATCACATCGTTATCAGCTATATCAACTGCAGTGTCGAGATAAAAGCGCTCAGCGACATCATCTGCACATCAAGCAATGCCGAAAAGATCATCCGGCAGATTCCTGCTGAGCAGCAGATTATCTTCGCTCCCGACCAGCATCTCGGCCGCTATTTGATCAAGCAGATGGGCCGAGACATGAAGCTCTGGCCAGGCAGTTGTATCGTCCACGAAATGTTTTCGGAACGGGAACTGGTTAGACTGAAGGAGCGCCACACGGGTGCGATGGTGCTAGCCCACCCGGAGTGCCCCGAAGGCATCCTGCGCCGCGCGGATTACGTCGGTTCAACCACCGGCATTCTCAGGTACGCGGAGAATAGTCCGGCAAGAGAGTTCATTGTTGCCACCGAAAGCGGCCTTCTCCACCAGATGGAGAAGGCATGTCCCGGCAAGACGTTTATCGTGGCGCCAGGCGATGGCGGCTGCTCATGCAGCGAGTGTCCGCACATGAAACGGAACACCATGGAGAAGTTGTACCTGTGCATGAGAAATCGCACTCCGGAAATCACCATCAACGAAGCGTTACGGCTGCGCGCGCTGTGCCCCATCGAGCGAATGCTGCGGATGAGCTAGGCGATTCACTAAGCGAGATGGACGCACGTGAGACAACCTCCAGCTTGCGCGGCCCGGGAAAATAGCCTGTGCGCGCAGGAGGCAGTCACAATCACTGGCGTGATCTCGCCAAAGCCGTCTTGATCAAGGGCGGACGTATCCGCCTGGCTCACGAGGTGCGATCGTGAACGGAGCCTTCCGGCGGAATATGAACAACCTGCGTGGTATCGATGCTACGGTCGACTGGATTTCCATCGGCGCGCTGACAGATTGCGCTCCGGTTGTCGGCCTGAACTTCGAAATCGGACTTTATGAATACAAACACAGTCCACACGGATGTCCTGGTGATCGGCAGTGGGCTAGCCGGCCTTTCCGCTGCGTGGCAAGCAGCGCAGCGCGGTTGCGCGGTTGCGCTGCTGACTCGCGCGAGGGACATTCACGACAGCAATACGAATTTGGCTCAGGGAGGCATCATCTATCGAGGCCGTGAAGAGTCTCCTGAACAGCTGGTTGAAGAAGTTCTTGCAGCCGGTGCCGGGTTGAGCTCGCGTCAGGCGGCTACGCTCTTGGCCGAAGAGGGGCCGCGCCTGGTCAAGGACATCCTGATCGACGAGCTTGGCGTCCCCTTCGACCGCTCGCCGGAAAATCCTGCGGAGCTAGACCTCACATGCGAAGCGGGCCATTCTATCCCGCGGATTATTCATTACAAAGATCAGACCGGCTATGCCATCGAGAAGACGTTCGTTGAGCACGTGACCGCACATCCCAAGGTGGACGTCTATTCGAACGCGACCGCGGTAGACCTGCTCACTACATCACACCACTCCCTCGAACCGACTGATGTGTATCGCCCGCTTGCCTGTGTCGGCGCCTACGTGCTGGATCAAAACAGCGGGAAGATTTTTCCGGTTCTTGCCAAGGAGACCATTCTCGCGACCGGGGGTCTTGGCGGCGTTTTTCTTCATACAACGAACCCGCAGGAGGCGCGTGGAGACGGAATCGCATTGGCCCATCGCGCCGGCGCTCGCTGCGTTAACCTCCATTTCATCCAGTTTCATCCGACAGCGCTGCTGGCGCCAGAAGGCCGCTTCCTGATCTCGGAAACGGTTCGGGGGGAGGGTGGGATGGTGGTAGACCGGCACGGCAGGGAGTTCATGCAGCGGTATCATCCGGCGGGATCGATGGCTCCCCGCGACATCGCTGCCCGGGCTATTTACCAGACAATGCTGGAAACCGGCGAGCCGTGCGCGTATCTCGACATCACGCATAAGCCAGCCGACTGGTTACGGCAGCGCTTTCCTGGAATCTGTGCGCTATGCCTTGATCGGGGCATCGACATCACGCGCGACCGAATTCCCATAGTTCCTGCGGCACACTACAGTTGCGGCGGAATTGCCACGGACGAATGGGGCCGCACAAACATCGATCGCTTGCGGGCCGTTGGCGAGGTGGCCTGCACCGGGCTCCATGGTGCCAATCGCCTAGCCAGCACCTCATTGCTCGAATGCCTGGTCTGGGGAACCCGCGCTGGGCAGCAGGCGTGGGAGCAGATCGAGTCCGGCCGTGAATTCTACTTTCCCGAAATCGCGGATTGGCGATACGAGCGCGAACCGGTCGATCCGGCGCTCATCGCGCAGGACTGGCTCATCATCCGCCATACGATGTGGAACTATGTGGGACTGATCCGCAGCGAAAGGCGATTGAATCGTGCGCTCCGCATCCTAAGCGAGTTGGACCTGGAAATCACCCGCTTCTATGAGAATTGTGAGGTGAACGACTCGGTGATCGGCCTGCGGAACGGAATTCTCACTTCGCTGCTGATTCTCGAATCCGCACGACAAACGCGAGAGAGCCGTGGGTGCCACTTTCGCATCGACTGACCTCCGACCGTAGCCACTTTCGAGCCTCTGATCGTGTCGGCAGTCGGAACGCAGAATCCGCCCTAAGGTGCGGTCTGCGTGGGACCGACGACCGAACGCGGGAAGGATCGAACGCAGACTCCACGCGGATCATTATCAACAATTCGCGAAGATCCCGGCATCCGGTTCGCTTCCCATCAATAACGAGCTGACCCGGTCCGCAGATGCCGAAAGCAACATCTGAATCAAGACACAGGAGATCCTTCGACCGGCAAAGCGGCAGTCCACAACATCAACCAGCCAGATGCCGCCAACTCCGACGCCGGGACGGCAGTGCTGGCAATTCTCCACGATCTCAAGCTCATGCCCCGACGCCTCGATACTGATCGCAAACGTAATCGGCGAGCTTGTGACCAGGGACACTGAAATTTCGCTGCACGGAGAGTACAAGAAGACAAAGTCATTTTCCGAGAGTTGCTCCCCGCCAGTAATTCCTGGGGAATAGATCGCAAACCAGTGGATACCCGTGACAGGTCACGGGCGCAACCTTCAACCTATTCAATTAAGAGTGCGGAGGGCTTCCATGCTCGCGAAATGCGCGAATCCTGCTTGTTCGGCTACATTTCGTTATCTCCACGAAGGAAGGCTATTCGTATTCGAGCCGGACCGCGACGCGCCAAAGCGGGGACCGCCGGCCGATCCGGAAGATACGGGCAGATCGGACAGTCCCCACTGCTTCTGGTTGTGCTCCTCATGCTGTTCTGCCATGACGGTACAACCTGATGGAGATCGCGGAGTGACTGTGGTGCGTAAGCAAGGAGTGCCACAAAGCGCTTTCGTGATGGAAGAGCTCACTCGGATGGCCGCTTGAAAAAGTCCATCCCTGGCGTGAAGTCTTGCCTGTTTTGGAGGTGTGTATGAAAAGGGAAAGCACACTCCACGTTCTAAAAAATGAGCTGAAGTTTGTGCAGAAGGGCGGCTACCGCGCACCGCTCGTTTGGAGGGCTCCACTGGTCTTCGAAGACTCGCCAACCTGTCCCAAACAGCAATGCTCTGCTTGCCCGGATACTAACTGTGTGCTGATGAGTTTTGTTCCGACGAAATGCCACTACGAGGCCGTCCCGTGTCGTCACATTCCGTTGAATGAGATCGGCGAGACGCTAGACAGCCTGTACAGGACAGGAACGAACGAGGAAATTGAACAAACATTACAAAGCTGGCTGCTGGAGACCATCCAGCAGCTCGAAGAGCCATCTGGGCAGCTTGAAGAGCCATCTGAGCAGCGGTGGCTCGAACAAGCGGCTTAAGGGTGTACAACGGGATCGCAGACAAACAAAACGAGAAGATGCGCCATCCCTCATGGGGTTCGGTTCAATGCCCGAACCCCAATTGGAGACCAGAATCCAGGTCAATCAGGGTTGTCGGGCCCTGGAAGGCCACGTCGTGTGGCGACTTGCCGCGCAGGCGGGCACCAATTATCAAGAAGTTGCTACGGAGGCAATCGTGTCCTTTGTCGAGGAGCAAACCCGTCTTTCTATCAAGAACATATTACTGGCAACTGTGTTTACTGAACCTTCGGGAGTGATCCTGTCTTACGCAGTCGGTTTCGCGCGCCGCTATCACTCAAAAATGTCTTTGACAGGCGCGGCCTCTCCCGGAGCGATTTGCGAGATCATCAGGAAATGGGAAATCGATTTTGTGATAATCGGGACAAATACTTGTGAGTCAAGGAAGTCAGACCTGGACACGGCAGTTGGGGAAGTGCTCCGCACTGTGCCGTGTCCCATGCTGGTCATAGGCCCGCTGGTCCCGCAGGTGGAACTGGCGAAGGGAGAGCTTGAGCGAATCGTGTATGTGACTGACTACACGACTAGTTCTTTGGAGGGCTTGCCGTATGCACTTGCTTTGGCTCAGGACCATGACGCAGAGCTCAAGTTCGTGCACGTCGCTGAGGAGGGCCCAATGCGTCCTTTCCATTTCGGGAACTCCAGGATTGTGGCTTTTCGAAAGCAGCTGGAGAGCCTGGTTGCTTCGGGAAAGGGTCTCTTACAGGAATCAGAGTTTGCTGTTGGAGAGGGTGATCGGGCGGAAGGATTGGTTAGGATTGCGGCCAACTTGCATGCGAACTTGATTGTAATGAGTGCACGCGAGATTCCGGGAAAAACATCCCCATACCTGTTGTGGCGTATTGCTGGTCGAGTAGTCTGCTGTGCGCACTGCCCCGTACTCACAGTCCGGGGCCTTCCGTCTGAGGAGTGTCGAAGGACGTGCCCTAAGTGAGGTTCTCCGCCTGGGGGAGCGGGGGTTTGCGTTTCGAGGTCCAGGCAGAACGCAACAGCCAAGCGCAGGTTACTGAAATAAACGATGTCCCAGTTTCGCAAAGATGTTTTCACCGGCCGCTGGGTAATCGTGGCCGAAGCCGACGTGGTACGGCCATCGGATTTCCACTTCAAGAAATTCTTGCGGGGGACCACTTTCTGTCCGTTCTGTGAGACCCATGAGGCTTCTACACCGCCAGAGATATTCGCTATCCGGCAGACGGGTTCACCGGCCGACGGGCCGGGATGGGTGGTCCGCGTGGTGCCGAACTCGCAACTGCGGTTGAGGGTGGAAGGTGAACTGAGACGGCGCCCCGAGGGATTCCACGACCTGATGAACGGCGTGGGTGCCGATGAGATCGTCGCAGAGACACCCCGGCACGACCGCAGCCTCCACGAGTTGGAGGTGAATGAGATCGCGGATGTGATCCGGACCTACGTGGCCCGCATCCTCGACCTGGAACGGGATAAGCGGATTCGGTACGTCCTGATATTCAAGAACCAGGGCGTGGAAGCCGGGGCACACACCATTACGCATTCGATTTCAGAATTGATGGCCCTACCTGTGACGCCGGGTCTCATTAAGGCGAAACTTGTGGCCGCGCGCGACTACTTTGCTTTGAAGGACCGCTGCATATACTGCGACGTTTTGCACCAGGAACTCAGGGAGCGGCGACGTCTGATTGCGGAGAATCATGATTTTGCATGCCTGGCGCCGTTTGCCTCAGGCTATCCGTTCGAAGCCTGCGTGTTCCCGAAAGTCCACAGCAGCGCTTTCAGCCGGATCAATGCCGTGCAGATTGAGAATCTCGCAAGAATCCTCCGCGACGTCCTGCAGAGATTGGACCACACATTAGGTGGTCCACCCTATAACCTCTCGCTACAGGACAGACCTTTCCTTCGCCCACGCGAGGGCTACTGGAAGACGATCGAAGAAGACTTTCACTGGCATCTGGAAATCCTCCCGCAACTCATTGGACTGACCGGCTTCGAGCGGGCCTCCTGGTTCTCCTACAACCCGGTGCCCCCGGAAAGTGCCGCAAGATGCCTCTCGGGTTGACGAAGAGTAAGTCCAGAATTGCCTCGTGGTCACGACAGTCATCTCTTCCCTGAGGCAGGGATCTCACTTGGACAGAAGCTAATCCACCGCGATGCGACGCAAAAGCCTGAAGTCATTGAGAAGCTTTGCCGTGCCCAGCACCACGCTGCATAGTGGGTCATCGGCAATGCATACCGGCAGGCCGGTTTCATCCCGTATTCGCTTGTCAAGGTTTTTCAGTAACGCACCGCCTCCGGCAAGCACGTGCCCGCGGTCGCTAATGTCAGCGGAGAGTTCTGGTGGAGTGCGTTCTAGGGTCACGCGGACGGCGGTCACGATGGCGGCAACACATTCGTTCAACGCTTCGCGGATCTCGCTGTCGTCCACGGTGATCGTCTTGGGGATGCCCTCGATGAGGCTTCTTCCCTTAATCTCCATGGTTATTGGTTTGTCGAGGGCAGTTGCGGATCCAATTTCAATTTTGATCTTTTCCGCCATGCGCTCCCCGATCAGGAGGTTATATTTGCGTTTCACATAGTTCATGATGGCCTCGTCCATGTGATTGCCAGCAATGCGCAGAGAGCGTGAATAGACGATCCCAGACATTGAAATCAGTGCGACGTCGGTCGTACCACCACCGATGTCGACAACCAAATTCCCCCCAGGTCTTGTAACGGGCAGTCCGGCGCCGATGGCTGCCATCATCGCCTGCTCGACCAAGTGGACTTCTGCAGCCCTGGCTCGATAGGCCGAATCGGTTACGGCGCGCCTCTCAACTTGAGTGATTTCGGAGGGGACGCTGATGATTACGCGCGGATGAACCAGCGTACTGCGTTGATGCGCCTTTTGGATGAAGTAGGCGAGCATTTTCTCCGTCACCTTAAAGTCAGCGATCACCCCGTCTCTTAAGGGCGTGCTCACACGGATTTTGCTTGGTGTGCGCCCTACCATCGCTTTGGCTTCTTTGCCCACCGCCTGCACTTCTCCGGTGGTCTCATCGAGAGCAACCGCTGAAGGTTCGTTGATAACAATGCCGCGACCGCGGGCATAGACACGGGTATTAACCGTGCCCAAGTCAATCGCCAGGTCCTCAGAAAGCAAACTCGCGAGTGGACGCAGATTTTTGAAGAGAATTCGCGTTGTCCACTCGGGGCGCATAAAAGCAACTTCCGCGAGCCCCAAACCTGCGCCGGTTGACGAGTGGACCGACGAGGAGTGATAGTAAACTCAATGTTTTGTCGCGAGGGGCGGTCAACGTGTTCCAGGATCCGTTTTCCAGAGCAAATAGCCAACGAGGCTTGCCAGAAACGCCACTGGGAAGGTCCACAGAGCGAGAGGCAATGCTGCGTCCGGAGGGATGCCTATTTCGTCGTGAATCGTGAACAACAAATACGCCAGAACGTATATTGCCACCGAGGCGATCCCGGCCAGTGCGACCGAGAGAGAAAGACAGCGTTTGAGCGCCAGTTGCACGAGTGCCCCGTCGAACAAGAATGTGCTTCCTTGCCCGAGCCTTGGTTTCAGCAGTCAGGGCATTGCCCCCTTTTCCCTCATAGCACGCGGACTCACACTCTGCCGTGACCCTGCTCACCGGCCCCTGTGAGTCAGACTGAGAAGGTCCGCGGTGCCAGAATGACCGCTCTGAGTCAGTGCCATTGCAATTCGGCGGAGAAACGGAGCCTAATATTAGGCAGGGCCTTCCGCACGAAGGTTCGTCTTGAAAGGTATCCGCCGCCACAAGCGAGGAGGCTTTTCATGAAGACGCTGATACATCTCAAGAAGTATGGGAACAGTTTTTTTCACGTTGACCAGCAGCATGTAGTCTTCTTCCTTTTCCTTGTCGCCGGTTTCGTATTGGCGGCGCTGGTTGTTTTGGTACTGGTGCCGTCGGCGAGGTAAACGAGAGAACTCACTGTTGATGTCCCCTCCACATGAAGAGACGATTCATGTTTCGTTGGAGTTGTACACATGTCGGCAATTCCCCCACAGTTGCCGTGGAGGCGTTTCGTTTGCCTTCTTCGTGACCTCGGCTATCGTCCACTGAGATCACACCGAGGAACACTGAGGCAGTTCTTCTGTCCCACGCGCAGGCCAAACCTAATCTCATTCCACGAACCTCATCCGGGCGACACACTACATAAAGGAACTTTGTCCGATTGTCTGCGCAAACTCCGACTTAGCCCGGAGGAGTTTGCGCAACTGCTTGGGAGGCACTGAGCTAGTTGCCGCGATCTTGCCAACGATCCCACTTGGTAGAATCGGCACAGGTGAGTGCCTAGGTCGCCGCTGATCGGGCAGTAAAACTCCTGGACGTCTTGCACTACGCCTTGTACGGTTCTTTCGTTGGAGGCGGTGTAAGCTGGCACCCAGTGCCTCGGGCTGGTAAAGAGTAGAACCACGAGAACAACCACTGCGGTGTCCATAACTATCTGCGGAGTTCTCATAGCGCTTCTCCTCTCCGAGACTTGCTCCGGACAACGCCATCAGGCTGCCGCGGGAGTTCCTTTGTGACTCGTTGCCGCCTTGGGCAGCTCGAGTTTGAGCATTCCCCCCTGCAATTCGATGACTGCAGCCTCCGGATCAACTTCTGTCGTCAGGTCGATCAGCCTCAGTATCTGGTCTCGATACAAATCGAGATGCTCGATTTGTCCGTTCTCTATCTGGGAGGTGGTCGCGTGTCTCTTTCCGACGATGGCAACGCGTTGCTGCATGAGCCATAGCACAGATCTCACTGCAATCCGGACCTCAAGAGCCCACTTTCAGGGCATGGTGGTCGGCAGGCGTATTGGCTTTCAATCAGCGGTATTTCTGCGCGGTCGGTAGGACGCTATTCAGATTTGACGGCAGGTAGTCCGCCTGCCATAACCCGGGTTGCAGAATCAATCAGGTGAATCCTGTAGGCCGCCAGGTTGAGCGCTGTATGCGCTTTTCTTCCCGTAGTCCCGTATTGCTCAGTGTGACCGAGTGTATACTTCTGATTCAGCGTGAGCGTAAGCTGGGGCGGTGTTCTGTGCCGGCACGTATTCTGCTCGTCGACGACAACGAAGTTATCCTACACGAACTTCGCTCCTGATTGTTATTACATTTCGAGTGGCAGGTGTGTGGGGAAGGGATTAACGGTTTCGACGCCGACATCGCTGCGGCCCGACATCGTCCTTATTGACATCTCCATGCTGCCTCACATGAACGGGATCGAGGCAACCCGAATCATCCGCCGGGAAGTTCCTGAATCTGGAGTCATCCTGATCAGTCAGTAATGATCCGATAATCGTTTCTAGGCAAGCGGCAGAAAGCGGAGCTAGCGGATATCTCGCCAATGCCGATCTGGCTCTAAATTTGGTGACCGTTATGAACAGATCAATTGAAAGCCAAAGCTCCGAAAATCGGATCACGTCAGGGGTGACGACGAAGTCTTCGCCAGTCGATGACTTCCGCGTGCCGCTGGAGTCGGTGATCAGCACGCCGGAACTGAGAAAGCGTCCATCACGATCGCCGGACTATCAGGCAGAGAGCCGAGCACTATCGGGACTCGCGCAGGAGATGGCCAATTCACCGCAGAACGTGTTGCAAAAGCTCGTCGACGTCGCACTGGAGCTGTCTCGGGCGCAGTCGGCGGGCATCAGCATTCTTGAAGAGGAAGAAGGACGCAAAATCTTCCGATGGCACGCTGTAGCCGGGCAATGGGCCGGCTATCTTGGCGGCACCATGCCGCGCGAGGCAAGTCCCTGTGGCACAGTTTTGGATCAAAACGCCAGTCTACTACTCACACACCCTGAACGGTATTATCCGATTCCATCTACCATCACACCCCCAATTGTCGAGGTGTTGCTCATCCCGTTCCACGTCGCTGCCGAACCGATAGGAACGATTTGGGCCATCGCTCATGATGAGAGCCTCCTATTTGATGCTGAGGATGAGCGGATCATGAGTTCCCTGGGGAAATTCGCCTCCGCGGCTTATCAAACGTGGAAGCGGATTGAGACATTGAAGATAGAAGTTGCAGAGCGCCAAAAAACGGACGAGGCCCTCAGAAAGAGCGAATCGAACCTTCGTGATTTTCTTGAGAATGCGACCATTGGCATGCACTGGGTGGGACCCGATGCCAGAATTCTTTGGGCGAACCAGACCGAACTGGATCTTCTCGGCTACAAAGCGGAAGAGTATATCGGCCATAGCATCTCTAAATTTCACCTGGATGCACCGGTGATTGAGGACATTCTCAACCGCTTAGGCGGAGGAGAAGTTTTGCGCGAGTACGAGGCACGGCTGCGGTGCAAGGACGGCTCAGTTCGCCACGTGGTCATCGATTCGAGTGCGCTATTTGAGAACGGTAAGTTTATTCATACGCGTTGCTTCACCCGTGACATCAGCGATCGCAAGAACGTGGAAGAGCGATTGCGCGAGAGCGAGGGACGCTTTCGCGAGATGATTGACGTGCTTCCCGCCGCTATCTATACGACTGATGCCGAAGGCCGCCTCACTCACTTCAACCCGGCGGCTGTCCAATTCTCAGGTCGTGTGCCAGAGCTAGGTACCGACCATTGGTGTGTTAGTTGGAAGATGTTCCTGCCAGATGGAACTCCTTTGCCGCACGACCAGTGCCCGATGGCGGTCGCGGTCAAGGAGGGCCGCATCATTGAAGGTGCGGAATGCATTGCCGAAAGGCCCGACGGGAGGCGTGTCTGGTTCACGCCGTATCCTAGGCCTTTACGTAATGCAGAAGGCAGGATCATCGGCGGCGTCAACATGCTGTTGGATATCACCGAACGAAAGGCAGCCGAGCGAGCAGCCGGACTGCTGGCTGCGATCGTGGATTCATCCGATGAGGCGATCATCAGTATGAATCTCGATAGCATTGTCACCAGTTGGAATCGAAGTGCAGAACGGTTGTTCGGCCACAAAGCGGAAGAAGCCGTCGGCCGGAATATAGCTCTAATCATTCCGCCGAACCGTCTGGAGGAGGAAGCGACGATTCTCGACGGCCTCAAACGGGGACAGCACATCGAGCACTTTGAGACCGTCCGCGTCCGCAAAGACGGCTCGATGTTCGACGTATCGCTTACGATTTCACCGGTGAAGGACCCTGCTGGCAATGTTATCGGGGCCTCCAGGATGCCGCGGGACATTACTCAGCGAAAAGAGGCGGAGCGTACGACCGGTTTGCTGGCTGCGATCGTGGACAGCTCTGATGACGCGATCATCAGTAAGAGTCTTGACGGTGTGATCAGTAGCTGGAACAAGGGTGCGGAGCGGACGTTCGGATACACTGCCGACGAAGCGATTGGGCAACACATCACTTTAATCATTGCGCCGGACCGCCAGCAGGAAGAGGTGATGATTCTTGAGCGGCTCAAACGGGGCGAGCGCGTCGACCATTTCGAAACTGTGCGCGTGCGCGAAGATGGCACGCTACTCGATATCTCGCTGACAATTTCACCGGTGAGAGATCGCGAAGGCCGAGTAATCGGAGCTTCGAAAGTGGCGCGGGACGTTACTCAACAAAAGCGGGCTGAACAAGCGTTGCGAGAGAGTAAGGAGCGGCTCCGTTCGCTTGCCGATGGGCTTGAAACCGAAGTGCGCCTCCGGACCCGGGAACTGGAGCGAAGAAACGCGGAAGTGCTGGACCAGTCGGAGCAACTGCGAGACCTTTCAAACCGACTCTTGCGCGCCCAGGACGATGAACGACGGCATATCGCGCGCGAACTGCATGACAGTGCAGGCCAAATTCTAACGGCCCTGGGCATGAGTCTGGGTAATATCGGTCAGCGTGTAAGGCACGATCCACAGCTTTTCAAAGGGGTGGAAGACAGCCGGGAACTTGTTCAGCAGCTGAGCAAAGAGATACGGACAACGTCGTATCTGCTGCATCCTCCTCTTCTGGACGAGAACGGCTTACCGGAAGCCATCCGTTGGTATGTCCAGGGGTTGTCGGGACGCAGCGATCTGAAGATTGAGTTTTGCACGTCTGAGGGCTTCGGCAGGCTTCCCTCCCAGGTAGAAATGGTACTCTTTCGTATTGTGCAGGAATGTCTCACCAATATTCATCGCCATTCCGGCAGCAAGCGGGCGATAATACGGATTGCGCGCAAGGCGGAGACTGTTGACCTGGATATTCAGGACGAAGGCAAAGGAATACCGGCAGAAAAACTGGTTAGTATTCAGGGGCAGAACGCAGGCGTTGGAATTTCCGGAATACGCGAGCGAGTCCGCCATCTGAGAGGAACGGTGAACATTCAATCGAACGCCTCAGGTACGAGGATCTCGGTCACGTTGCCGGTTTCGACAGATGTTATTTCCCAACCTGACAGCGTGGTTTCACAGACTAGGGCTGTCGGATGAGTTTCTTGCGGAGGTCGGCGGTATGCGTATTCTCATCGCCGATGATAGCGACGTTGTTCGTCGTGGCTTGTGTGGAATTTTGTCCTCAGAGAAGGATTTGGAAGTCTGCGGGGAAGCCAAGGATGGATCGGAGGCGCTGCAGAAAGCTAAGGAACTTTTGCCCGACCTGATCCTCCTGGATATAAGTATGCCGGGGATGAATGGGCTGGAAGCGGCGCGACGTCTGCGGGAAGAAGTGCGGCAGGCGAAGATTTTAGTGATTAGCCAGCATGACCCACTTCAGTTGCTGCCCAGTGTCATAGCGGCGGGCGCGGATGGCTGTGTAGACAAGAGTCGTCTTTGCGAGGATTTGGTCGCGAGTATCAGGAAAATCAAGTGCGCCTGAAGCCGCAACGAAAGATGGGCTTCAGGCACAATTGTTTGCAATTACCGCTCCTGAATTGTATGAAGGAAAGGACAGGAAAGCCTGCCTAAAGTGCCGCCTCCTTCGTGACTTCGTGACGCGGCGCCTAATCAGTTCGTGTGCAGTCAGCCGTTGAGAGGAGCGCAATTTTCTCCCCGCGCCCTTCTTCGTTTTGTTGCCCTCTGGAAGATCAAGAGGAAAGGTTTCTGTAGGCGAGATAAAACACTTGCACCACTCAGAACCGCTCAACCGCAAAACGCCCCTCCAATATGCTCGTCAGTGGATTAAGCAAGGAGCGATCAGCCGATACCGCCCCATACGCTAGAACGACCCGGAGAGCCGCGCCTCCAGGAACCCACCCAGCTTCGCAGTGGCCTTAAACTGCGGAATCGGGTCCAGTTCCTTGAATGCAGAGGTGAACGCGTTTGACAGGCTCCACATCGTCCGTGGTTCGAACTCGTCATGGTTAGGATTGAAATAGAGTTCATGTACTCTCCGGGCGAGGTGTTTCGGAACGTCCAGATCGCCTTCGATGAACGCTCGGTAGATCGTCAGCTTGGCCGCCTCTGCAGACAGCTGCTGCGCTCGCCAACGTTCGACCTGCTGCTGCATCGGGTCAAAGTTCCGTTGCATCCGGTCCACCCCAATCGAAAGCGCGTCTTCGAGCGAGAAGCGCTTCGAGTGTTTCGCCAAAACGGGAGTGTAGTCACCTCGGAACGCTAGGTTGTGGCACACGAATACTCGCAGTCCGACTGTGCATGCCAGCCGGAATCGTTTGTTGTTCGCGTTCCGAATCCCGATTGCAAATCGGCATCCCTCGAAACCGGCTTCCAGGTCGAGAACCCCGAACATTTCCATCGCATCGCTTGACACGGCGAACTCTTCGCCGACTACACCGATGTGCCGGTGACTTAGGGTTTCGACCAAGGTTTCAATGACCGCAGCATGCGGGATAGGGATATGCGTTTCCGTTGCAGGCGGCGTCGGCAGTTTCGCCAACTCCCCCCGAGTGATTTTGCCAGTACATGAAATAAGCGTGCTCGTTTCCGACATTTGATTCTCCTTTCAAGGTTGAGTTCACTTCCACCAAAACTCTCTTGCGCTTGATCGTAGCCACGCGTTCTCTCAGCCTCCAGGCGGAGTGGCTGTGTGGCACGTTCTTCAGAATCCTGCTTATATGGGCCAGGCGGCCTACGGAAAAACGCACATGATGCCGCGGGGAAAGAAGTCACGCCTGCGGGCAGCGCGTGGGCATCCGACTCAGCCTCGCCGAAGCAATGCGCCAAAGCCAGCCGACCCGAAAGAATGGGTGTTTATTACCGTTCCCGCCCTGGTCGACGACGCACTCTTTCGCGTAGCACATGCACAACTTGAGGAAAACAGAAGTCGCGCTCGTCAAGGGCGACGCAGGGTTGGGTATCTGCTGCAGGGGCTTACTTGCTGTGCGAAATGTGGATATGCCTATTACGGCAAGACTCTCCGCCAACTAGGTGCGGGCCGTCAAATGAGGGATTTCTTCTACTATCGATGCAGCGGGTCGGATGGTTACCGTTTTGGTGGCGAACGAATTTGCAGTAACGCGCAGGTTCAAGATTGTCTAACAACGTGCGGTTCATGGTTCTGTCCTGATTTACGCGGAACACGACCTTGATGACATCGATGTCGATGTCGATTCGCTGCCGCGGCCGTCAAAACGATTTGTAGCCGTTTCTTAATTGCGTCAACTTAGGCTGAACAACGAGGCCTGTTCCGGGACAATTGGCCTCCTACGCCGCCTTCTACCTGACAACGATTCCGGTCGCCGCCCGAAGACGACAATGGGACCCGTGTCGATGGCTCCTTCGACAAGCCCAGCGGGGCTATACTGCGTGTCCAGCAGGATGTCCGGCAGCTCGGGGGAAGCGACATCATCGCTGCAACCAGACGTCGTTGGAAACAGCTTTTGATGTTCTGTATTGAGGGCTTTCCAGACGGCGTCAGCGGGTTCGCCAATACCATTCCTCTCCACTAACTCCCGCGCCATGGCCGAGAGCATGTCATCGTCTTCATCGATCGACTGCAATCCCTCGCCGGCAAACTTGCCTTCCATGGTGAGTGCCACGAGGAGCTTCTTCCCCATGAGGCGCAAACACGAAGTCTGCATTGTGCCTTCCGAGCAAAGAAACTTCACGCGCACCGGTCGGTGCTGGCCAATCCTCCAAGACCTGCGACTGGCCTGTCGCAACGTGTGTAGCGAATATCCAGACTCGTAGAAAATGATCGTCGGAAAGTCCAGCAGATCGAGACCGGTCTCCACGAGCTTGGGATGGCAGATCACAACTTGCACACCATCTTTGACCTGCCTGGCGTACCAAGCTTCGCGCTTGGACGTGTCCACACTCGCGCGCAACACTGCCGTGCGGAGCCCTTCGTTACTGAGGATTCGTTGTAGCCTGGCTGTAACGTCGTGCTTCTGGGTGTACACGGCAAAGACCTGGCAGCGCCGCCCTTCGGCGAGTTCTTTCCTGATCTCCTCGATCAGCTCGCGTTCCTTGGAATAAATGTGGTCCTCGGGGAGGTCACGGGGTTCTGCAATCACGAATCGGACCCGGCGCTTGAGTTCAGGATCGAACTCAGTACCGTACAGCGTCCCAATCCCGTACGGGTGATCGGGATAGAGCAACAGCGTGTTTAGCATCGTGCTCAGCACCGATCGGTTTCCCCGGTGAGCTTTCAACGCCTTCCGCATGTCCTCTTCGAGTTCGCGGTACGCTTCTCGCATGGGAGCGTCCATCGGCACGCTCAGATAGGTTTCCTCGTAGGGCGGCAATTCCCACGAAATGTCTTCCAGAAAGACAAAGGCGCACAGCTGCATCAGGAATTCGCCAAACAGCAGCGGTGATGCTCCGGGCTTGCGCCGCACCGTGCTCGTGGTTTTAGCCTTGGAGCAGGCGTTGTTGGCGGGTTCGACCTTGGTGATGGTTTCGAGGACGCCATAATCCTGAATGAAGGAACTGCGGCCTATCGTGCCCCACTCGTAGCCATGATCCTTCATCCTTCGCGCTTCGAGACGGAAGAGCGTGTTGTAAAGATCGTCCGCATAGCCGCCCAAGAGTGTGCCAGTCAGCCCGACAATCCGGTCGGTGCATGAGGCTAGCGTTCCGAGGGCATTTCCTTGCGCGGTATCGCCCGCTAGTTGGTGAATCTCGTCGCAAATCGCGTAGTCAAACCATTCCTGCATGTAGCGCCCAATAAACTCGATCGGGGCCATGCGGCGGATCTTGTCAGAATCCGCCTGCCAGAGTGGGCTGTGCAGTGGACGACAAGATTTCTCGCCCCTGGTTTCGATGGTCTCGGCGATTTTGCCCTTCTCGAATTCACCCGCCGTTAATCGGCTGTCGTCGATGATCACCGGCTTGCCAGTATCGGAATTCACCACGCAGCCAACGTATGGGCCAGAATGTGGTATCCGGTAAGCATGCCGCCAGAAGTAACCCAGCTTGGCTCGCTCACGTCCGACAATAAACAGGGACGGTCTCCCGCAGAGCGACAGCCAGCGTTTTCGGGAACTCGGCGAATTCCCGCGCAGCCGCAGCTCGCTCAGCGTTGTATGCAAACCTTCCCGCATGATGCGGCCCTGCATTAATCGCACTTCGTTCACTCCGTGGGACTTGTTCTCGTCACCGCCATTTCGCAAATCATCGATCAGGAACACGCGTAGGCCGGGCAATGTCAGAAACGCTTCCCGCGCCCACTTTTCGACCAGGTGTGGCGGAACCATCGCTAACGCCGTGAACGGACTTCTTGGGTGGTGGACATGCATCGCTCCCAGCGAGATCAGTGTCTTGCCGGTGCCGCATTCCGCGACCACCATGGCGGTCCGCGCCTGCTGCCAGCGTTTAGCCACTCCCATGATGGCGATGGTCTGTGCAGGGAAAGGTGTTCGCAGCAGCCCTCCAATCCGAGGTGAAACTGAATCGTCAAATTGGTGGAGTGCTGGGTACTCTCGAAGAATGCGCTCTCCCAGGACCGCGGCATGGGCGCGCATGTAGTCATAGATCGTGGAGAGTTCGGCCATGGTTGATCCTCGTGGTTTGGACGGTCTGAACTGGGCAAATGCCTGAAGGGAACGGGGAACAGAAGGAAGGACCTTACGGAGAGATCGACGGGGCAGGCGCTCTCGGTATGCCGATCTGTCGGCACAAGTGCGAATCGGCACCATATCCTGTTGCGCCAAGACCCCGGCCGGAGAGGGCCCCCTCTCAAGCCTTCATACAGCGGATCCCAGTCTGAAGGCTCGGAACTCTCCTATCCGGCACGAGCACCATGCTAGCACTGCCGTGAGTCACGAGACGGCCGCGCTGGTAAGAAAACGTGTCAGAGCTCGCGCTTCGCGCGCAGAGCGGGTCACGCTGCCGGGAACCCTGCCTGATCCGAGCGGTTAGATCTGGGCCAAGCCACCATCAACGAATAACTCGATACCGGTCACGTAACTGCTGTCGTCGGAAGCCAGAAACGAGACGGCCTTGGCAATCTCATCGGTCGTGCCGGGACGGCTCAGGGGTATGTTGGGAATTGAGCTTTGCACGAACTGATCGACCTGCTCCTGCGTCATTCCCAGCGAGGTGTTGTAGCCCGGAGTTGGAATAATGCCAGGACTAATCGCATTCACCCTGATCTTTCGGTCTTTCAGGTCCACCGACCAAGTGCGCGCAAACGAGCGGACCGCAGCCTTGGTCGCGCTGTAAACACTCAGGGCCTGGCTACCCTTCGTCGCGACGATCGAGGCGTTTAGCACGATCGATCCGCCTGGCAGCAGCAGCGGCAAGGCCTTCTGCACCGTAAACAGGAGTCCTTTCACATTCACGTTGAACTGCTTGTCGAAATGTTCTTCGCTGATTTGTTCGAGCGGAGCAAATGCGCCGGTGCCGGCATTTGCAAAAACGATATCGAGCTTGCCTTTCTGCTTCCTCACCGCCGCGTACAGCTTGTCGATATCTGCCAATTTCGAGACGTCACCCTGGACACCCGTCACGTTATGGCCGATCTCGCTCACCGCCGCGTCCAGTTCACTTTGTCGGCGTCCTGTGATGAATACGTACGCACCTTCATTGACGAACCGTTTTGCCGTCGCAAGTCCAATCCCACTGCTGCCTCCGGTAATCACGGCAATCTTCCCTTCGAGTTTCTGTGACATGTTTGGCTCTCCTGGGCCTGGTTGCGCCCACAGCGGTCTAGATGGTGCCTAGCCCGTACAAGTCGCAACTTATTTAGCGATCACTAAATAATATGGTAAACTATAAAACGTCGTGGTAAGCAGATCGCCAAAGCGCGCAGGACGGCCGCGTGGCTTCAATCAGGAAGAGGCGCTTGACCGCGCCATGCATGTCTTCTGGCAAAAGGGATTTGAAGGGGCTTCTTTGAATGACTTGACTACCGCGATGGGGATCCAACCAGCAAGCCTTTATAAGGCGTTTGGAAACAAGCAGGCGCTCTTTGAACAAGCGTTAGCCCGATATCTAGCCGGACCGGTCGCCTTCATCCATGGCGCGCTGAGTGAGCCGACAGCGTACGCCGTAGCAGAACGGATCCTGCATCAGACGGCCGAGTTTCTTACCGAGAGACGGTCACGGCGCGGGTGCATGACGATTCAGGCAGCTCTGGCCGGCGGTGTAGAGGCTGTGCCAGTCCGGAGGAAGCTCATTGCCCTAAGATTAAAGGAGCAGGATGCCCTTCGCCGGCGCTTTGAGGGAGCGAAGTCTGAGGGTGATTTGCCGAAAGATGCGAATGCCGCCGATCTGGCCCGTTTCATCACTGCTCTTTTTCAGGGTATGACCGTGCAGGCTATCAACGGCGCAACTCGTGAGGAACTGGTTCGCCTTTCGGAAATGGCCCTCCACACCTGGCCTAAATAGACGGCGATCGGAGTAAGGGCGCGGTGCGCTGCTTTCCGCGTCGTCGGCAATCGGCAAGTTGAGAAGTCCGGACAGAAATTCTGCGGCGTACGCTCTCTACATCAAAGAGTTCGTTGGCCTGCAAGAAAGAGGTCTTCGAGACTAAAACCCGGCCAGCGGATCGAACCAGTTTCAGCCGGAAGACTGACGGCTCCACTCTCCACACCCCAGCTAAGCCAGGAAAGAAACTGATCCTTGTCGCCCTTGACCAGCACCGGGGCACATCCGATACCAAGAGCACGAATGATCGCCTTATGAGATTCCAGTTCATCCGCAAACCAGTCCCCCCAGCCCGGCATTCCAGGGATTCCGTGAATATGGGCGATGGAGGCCCAGATGAATCCGTTTTCCGAGCTTGCCAGCAGAGTTCGTCCCGAACTTGCCGATACGTTGCTCGAAGCGAACTCTTCTGACAGAGCGATCAGGTGACGCAGGGGCTTCTTGCGCCCGGAAAGCTGTGTCGAGCCTTTGAAACACTGTGCGTTTCGTTCGAGACACACTCGAATCGGCTGTACGCCTGGCCCCTCCACCATGAACCTGTCTCCCAGCGAGATGGCCGCGCTGACGGCCGCGACCTGCGTGTCCCCGCCAATCACGGAAATGAGATGGGCTTTGGCTTGGCGGGGTGGGCCCGGCAACACCTCCCCAATAAAGCGGTCGAGTCGCAGCTTGATGCTGGTGGTCGTCTTCTCCGTGCTCTTCACGTAGGTCAGCCAGCCGAACCGAAGGTGTGCGTTTTTCACTCGCCCTCCTTCTTTTCGTGCGTGAGAACCTGGGTCTTTCCATTGGCAAAAACGAGGGTCAGTTCGTGCGAGAATCTTTCCCGGTCATGCAGGATCTTGGTTCCGTCCTCTTCCTCTTCTTCCCAATGGTCGGTGAATTTCACAGAGCGCCAGTGGGCAATATGCCGGGCTTCGCCCTCGCCAAATACGCCGTTGAGCATTCCGGCAGTACAGAGCAGGCCGTTTCCGTATCTTCGCGGAAAATGGGCCCGAACGTTGTTTTGCTTGGTGGAAGGTATGCGGCGTAGCCGTATATTTAGCATCGTTTCGTCTGCTGGTTAGGGTGTGCAGAAGGTGCACAACCACGGTGGAAGGTGACGGGCGATTTGTGTGAGCGATATCGATCAGGGAAAGGTTCAACGCAGGATGGCAGTTTTCCCGGGAGCGTACAGCAGGGTGAGCTCGTTGGTAAATCTCTCACGCTCGCGTCGAATGATGGTGCCGTCTTCTTCAACATCTTCAAAGCAGTCTGTGACCTTGACGGATCGCCAAACGGCGATGTGCCGATCCTCGCCAGAACCAAAGACGCCGTCCAGCAGTCCCGCTACCGCGCACAGTGCGACATGGCCCCCATGTAGCGGAGTCACAGGACGCCCCCTGACGTCGGCGCGGCGTGGGGTGAGGATTCTGGCGACCTGGCGATATGCTGCTGACTTCAGCAACAAGTCTTCGATCTCATCCAGAGGCAGCCCGCGATGAGTTAACTCGACAGGTGCGCTTTCTGGGATCGAGTAGACCACATCAGCAGAGTCCGGCAGAATCGGGAGTTCATCCCATTTCCGACTCATCTCAGCGATCAAGCTTTGCGCCCTGCTAAAGTCTGCGTCAGAGAGGTGGTTGCACTCACGGCGCGTGCGTCGAGTGCCGAACAGGACGACCTGCTTGTACTTCACAGCTTCTGGCGTGCCCAGCCGATAAGCTCTCTTGTCCTTGAAGTGGAAGGCAAGAACGCGCCCGCAGACGGACAGTCGATTTCCGGGAACAACCAGCACCAGCACACCAGCGGGCTTGAGCCAGCGATAGCAGTGCTCAAGAAACACCTGCTCCAGTCGGCGGTTCTGCGATTCCCCACATTCGAAGTCGTAAGGCGGGTTCAGATAGAGCAGCGACAGAGATTCTACCGGGCAGTGCACATCAAGCGTGTCGCCGTGGACGACGTGATTCGAGACTCCGCCGGCCTGTTCGGCGCGGTATGCATCCAGTTCGATTCCGTATCGGATGACTTTCTCATCTTCAGCGATCACCTTGAAAGCACCACCGTCCCCGATGCAAGGATCCAGAGCGACGCATCCAGAGAGAGGAAACTGCAAGAAGCGTCGAATCCGTTCGGCCTCTGGAAAGGGAAGCGGAAAATAGCCGAGCTTTTGCTTGCCAGCCAGGCGCATGATGCCTCCGTGTTGGGCCTGTGGAGATAGGCAGATCTCTGTGCTTGCATTCACAGCGTGAAGGGCTGTAAGGTCGCAGCGTTATGGCCCTTCATGCATCTGCGAAGGTCGGAAGAAACGATCCCTGTCCCTGCGGCAGCGGCAAGAAGTACAAGCATTGCTGTTTGCCTGGCTATGCTCCATCCATCGACCACCTGTGGGCGCGGCAGCACGAAGAATCGGACCGCCTGACGCGGGAGATCACTCGGTTCGCCTTGCGCAAGTTCGGGGAACGGATCCATGAGGCGTGGCAAGACTTCAACATGAGTGATGCACCGCCGCCGCTGGACGAGTCAGCTGATGAGCGGCAGATCTTCATGCCCTATTTCTTGTTCCAGTGGAATCCAGACGGCAGGAGCACCACCGCGCGCGGGCAGGGCGGCGTAGTTGCCCGCTGGTACATGCTAGAGAAGTCGAAGCAGTTAACCGCGACCGAACGGATGTTCCTGGAGCAAGCGACAACGCAGCCGCTGAGCTTCTACGAGGTAGTTTGGAATGAACCAGGGGAGCGGGTGCTCGTGCGTGACGTTCTGCTTGGTGAAGAAACCGAAGTCATCGAACGGTCCGGGTCTCAACACTTGGAGCCGGGCGATCTGCTGTTTGCGCAGATCTGGCACGAGCCGGAACTTTCCGTGTTTGGAAGTTCAGCGCCGATCCGCATCCCGCCGGACAAGAAGATTGAGGTTATCGAACTCCGAAAGAAACTGAAGAGGAGAATCGCCAGGCAGAATCGCTATTTGAGGCCCCATGATCTGCTGCGATATGCGGACCTGATTCGCGCCACCTACTTGGACATTAGAGATCGGCTATTTCTTCCCCCTGTGCTGTGCAACACCGACGGGGACCCGCTGCTGTTTCACACATTAACCTTTCGGATCGAGTCGGCGGAAGCAGCTTTCGATGCGCTAGCTTCGCTCGCGGTCGGGCGATCCCGAGAAGAACTACTGGACGATGCGGAACTGGGTGAGGACGGAAAGCTGCGAAAGGTGAACATCGACTGGATCAAGGAAGGCAATCGCAAGTTCAAGACCTGGGACAACACTATTCTGGGCCACATCAAGATCTCCGAAGGACTTCTAACCACGGAGGTGAACTCGGAGAACCGCGCCAACCGGTTGCGCAAAGAGATCGAGAAGCGCCTCGGTTCCACGGCGGTCCACCAAAGCACGCTCGTCCAGACGATCGAGGAGATGCGGGAGAATGCGTCACCAGAAACTTCCGAGGATAAGAAACAACGCGATGAAGAGATGGATGCGATGTTGTCCGATCCGGAAGTAAGAAAGCAAATGCAGGGCGAAGTGCAGAAGTTGGTCGAGAGCTGGGTCCATCAGAAAATCCCAGCGTTAGGCGGGCGCACGCCACTGGAAGCCGTGCGTGATCCAGATGGCAAGGAGATGGTCGAAGCCCTGCTTCTTGATTGGGAGCGGCGCGACAAAGCAGAACGTCTTTCCCGATCAGGTTCGGCCAGATATCGGCGCGCTGCGCCGATTGTTGAACCTGATGCCGTCCGCTTCCTGATGCTGTTTGAGCCACTGCTGTTCCATTTTGTCGATCCGCAACTGCAGGTAACGCCAGTAATCCGTCGACATCTGCAGTTCTCCGGCTTCCTCGATCACATTTTGGAAATAGCTGAAACTCACGATGAGTTCGTTGCTCTTGTTGTTCAGCAAGGTCGAGTACTTGCGCGCGCACCCCAGTAGAAAGCCGCGCTCGACCTGCTGAATGGGGATTCTTCTCTGGAACAATGCATTGGCAAGATTCTCGTCCGCAGGAGCAAATGAGCCTGCGATACATCGCCGGTTTCCCATCAGCTGCCGGATTTGTGCGACGTAGCTTGCCCGATCTGGTAGCGCTTCTTGTTTTCGAGCCTTCTCGTATGGCCAGAACGAATCACAGATTTCGATGTGACCGGAGATATGCTGATTTGCCGCCCTCTGAACTCGGCAAACTTGCTGCCGCTGCAGTTCCTCCATATAGATAATGATGGAGCGCCGGCTGCGGCCTAAGGCCTTTGCCAGGTCGCCATGGGTAATCCGGATCTGTCCAGTTTTGCGGTCTGCGTTCAGGCAAAAATAGATGAACAGCCGGAAAGCTCCATCGGAAAGCAAAGCGAGAGCGCGGGAAACTTCCCGCCCGGCGGCAAACCATCCGCTGGAGTGCTTCAGCTTCCCAGCCAGGGCGGTCACCGTGTACCCGCCTGAGCGAGGCGGAGAATCTCTTCCCGCAACAGATTCTCCGCGTTCTTTTGTCGAGTCACCGTACGCTCCAGGGAGATGAGTCTGGCGATGAGCGAGTCCTTGGATTCACGACGTAAACGGGCAGTCCTCGATTGCAGAGATCGTTTTTCCTGATCAGATGCGCTATCGATCAGCCGCAACAGAAGTGGCTCCAGGAGCCGCGTTCGCCTCAGCGGCCGCCGGTTCGCCAGATAAATCCGATACGCGAGCTCATTTCTCTTGATCGTGTTGGGCGATATTGAGAGGGCAAACAGGATGCTCACACGCTTGCAGATACTCGCGTACGTCACCTCGGCACGGTCCTTCTGCAGTGCACTAACAGCTGCTTCCACGCGTGCAGCGGTATCGCGTCTCTGGCGATCCCATCGCGGTTGCAGCCAACCGGGATGCGTTTTCTTATCTCGGTGCCGCATGCTTTATGCTCACAGTCTGTGCCGCGTCTTTCCGCAAGGCCTCGATCAGGTCCATCTCTTCTTTGATCAGTTTGCAGTCAGCAATCAACTGCTTCATTTGCCTTTGTTCTGCGACGAGCTTTTCCCGCCGCGCGTACTGAAGCTGTTGTTCGGCCCAGGCCTGTTTCTGATCGATCTGATATCGCTTCGCCGGATCAGGCGCGTTCCCGGCACACCCTACACAAACGAACTTGGCAGGGCACATGTTGGCAACTACGCATGTGCCACCAAACACCTCCGTGAGCGCTCCGACCTTACCTTCAGCATCTTTCAGCATTTTTCCGATCTCATCAGGGCTGCGCAGACCCTCGGCGCCCACATCGATTCGATCCACAAAGATCATCTCTGCCGCACTCATCACCTTCGTGGGCGTCGGCCGCGAGTAGTATTTCGTAACCGTTCGGTCGCGCTGGTGGAGCAGTTTGGCAATGACCTCGACCGGCGTATTCAGGTCAGCCAGCTCGGTCGCAAACGAATGCCGCAGCAGGTGCGAACTGAGCTGAACCACATTGCCGTCGAACGAACGCAAGACGAGACCATGAAGAAGGAACCTAATAAACGTATTCAGCACGTGCAAGCGAAGGCCGCGGCCATTCCACTGCAGGATGTGCCGATCCGGCGGTCGCTTATCATCTTCTATACTCACGTTGGGAATCAGGGGACCGCCCCACTTCTCACATTGAAAGCGAATCAACGCGACCAGGTGACGCTTGGTATCCTCATCGATGAAATAGTCCTCGCGCTTGTTTCTTCCTTTCGGCACCAGCCGAAGTAACCAGCGGGTGGCCCTCTTAGGGCCTACGTTCTCCAGCTGCTTGAAGCAGTACGGACTTTGTGCGATTTGCATGATCTCGCCGATGCGCGCACCGGTAATCGTTCCCATGCGAACCACCAGCCCGCCGAACATGCAAGCTGCATAGATGCCTTCATAGGGGAGGAACTCGTGTCCTTCGCGGTGTTGGAGGAAGTCAATGGGCCGGAAGTCGGTGGGTCCGAACGCCAGCAGTCCACCGTCTGCCCAGGCACTCTTGCTTTCGTATCCCCACTGCTGATGGAAACCCTCCCGCTGTTCGGCAAGATCGCAGTCGCTGCGTACATCCAGGTGGCGAAACACCCGATGACGGAAGAGATCAAGAAACCAGAAAGGCTCTGCCGGACAGCCGTTCGTAAGACTGGTGGTGGCGTTGTACTCGACGAAATAAGCGCGATTCTTCGGCGAGAAACTGCCTTCCTGCCAACGCCTCTGAATCCTGGTAGCAGGCGCCTCACGGTAACCAAGCGCCACTGCGTGCTCCCGCAGCGAGTTGGAATCCCACAACGTCAGCTCCACGCGTTGTCGCACAGTTCGCCGGCCCATCGTTTGCGCCGTTTCTTCATAACTGAACTCGTACGGACAACGAAGATCATCGTGTTCGACCTCTGCGATGGCCTGCCGGGTCGCTTCATATAGCCGACGCACCTGATTGCAGCGGATTCCGGCCACATGCCGTATCTGGTAAAACTTCGACTGCACTGCATCGGTCTTGATCTTGACCCGCTCTTGCTGCTCGCGAAGATACGCGCCGTAAGTCTTATGGCGTATGAACCGCCGTCGATCGGTGACCGGTCCAATGAAGTGTTGCTTCATCGCCTCCAGTTGCTCCGGCGTTAGTCGCTCTGCGTATTCATCGAACGCGTTGCGAATGATGCTCCATTGGCCAAGAAACGTGCGCCGCTGATGCTCCGACAGGCCTTTTCCAAACTCACCTACGTGAATGCGAAACAGCAAATCATTTGCGTCCACCTTGGTGATGTCGTCGATGGACTGTTCGACCATCACGTGCCTCATCACGCGCACGAAGTTTGTGATCTGGCCATAGGTCGATTTTGCCTGCCGGTCCGCTCGCAGGAGCGCAAACAGCGCCATTGCATCCCGCACAGACCGATTTTCAATCCGGCCGAGATAGGAGAGAACTCTTACCGGGGGAACTTGCCAGCGGCCATCGCTTGCGGGATCGTAGGATGTCAACGGCGCGCCGGCGATTGCAGGACTGATGACCTTTGACAGTTCACTCAGATTAGTCGGCAACGCATAGCCGACACGAGTCCCTTGCTCGGAGAGCCCCTTTTGCTTCCTCCACGCCACGATCCCTGGCCCGAATGCATGGTCGTTCCACACCGGCATTCGCTGCTGCACGATGCGGCGATTCGGATTGATCCCTTCCTGCCACAGCGCCTCGCAGATTTCCGCGACCGCTTCATTTGGAATCGGTCTGTTCCTGGGCCAAGTTAGGCCGAGGTCGGCCTGAATGCGAAACGCGATATCAGCGGACGTCAAGCAGACACTCCCGTCAGAATCGCGACGTCCTCATCCAACTCTTTGCTCACTTCCTGGGATTCCACAGTCGCAAACTGAGCCAACAGGCTTGGGTCCTTTTGGACTTGTTGCTCGCGTTGCTTCATTGCCTTGTGGATGGATCTGAGGGTTGTATCAACGAAGTCGCTGTCCCGCACGACGTGTTCGTAGGCTCGAAGAGTCCGCTCAGCCGTCTTCCACGCCATGTACTGAACCAACTCTGCCTTGCGGCGAACTATTTCGTTCTGATCTTTTGCGGTGCGCTCGATGGTTCGCAGTGCGTTGGTGACGAACCAGTGTCTCGCGATGTGGGGCGGAGCAACGATGCCCGCCGCCCGCAACGCAGGATTCCAGTAGTCGCTCCGCAAGCTCCGCTGATTCATCGGGCCGCCACGCGTGGTTAGAAACAATCGGACTTTCGCCAGATCGGCAGTGTCCATTTTGCCCAGATCTGCAAGGCAAAGCTGTTCCGGGTCGCACTTGCGCCGTCCGCCGCTGTCATCGTCGAAGTATTTCCGTAGCAGCTTCGCGGTCGCCGACGAAACTACGAAACGTTTGGTTCTAACTCCAAAGCTCCCTTTGTTCCTCGCTTGGAACTGGTTCAAGAACTGGCTGCAAGACCAGTCCAGAGCCGTCAGGTCCAGAACTTCGCTGATTCTTCCACCACCTTCGAAAAGAATCCGCACGACGCAGAGCTCTCGCAGGCTCCAGCCGTACTCCTTGCCGGCCTTGTAAACCAGATGAGGAAAATCGGGATCATCGATGGTCTTCGGCACCCACTCCCGCTCGACACAACGGAAGAAGTTTGCGGAAAGGCGGATTCCCGAGGGTGGATCCACGCCGCTCATTGCCGGCATGGGATCGCGCCCCTCCATTTCGTTTACCGCTAAACGGTATCGGGCGCGAAGTTCCTGGGTGACTCGGTCCATCTCGGCATGAAGCAACGGATTGGGTGGCGGGCAAATCTTCGACCAGATCAGATGATCGTAGAAACGCCGCAGCGCGGCCAGCAGAATGCGAACGTTGATTCGCGTCTCCTGCGTTTCGCTGACGTAGGTCACCTTCACTCCGGTTCGGTCGGCTCGATACGTCAGCTTGCATTTGGCGGCAACC
>CAVSPZ010000007.1:0-668364 GCA_963730015.1 uncultured Acidobacteriota bacterium
ACCTGGCTCGCAAACTCCGTCGTTACATCAACGCCTACTCCGCCAACGCTCACCCGATCCAGTGGAAATACTCTGACCCCAGCCGCCGGCTGCGCACTAACGAATTCACTGCGACAGGCCACTAGGATACGGCTCCGGCTACTTTGATGACCACTGGCGCGGAGTGGGCGCGCCATACCACGGGCGTTGACCTAGGTCTAAGCGAACCTAGACGTGAAAGGGATAATTCTTCGAGCGGGCTCGTAATGCCGCAGACGACGATCTGACCTTGCGCACACATTCTAGCAATAGCGTGCATCCGCCAGAATCGCCTTTATCTCTGTGCCGTGACCGGAGATACCACACGGCATGACGCAGAATTCGCACAGCTACGTCAGTCTCACTTCTAAGCGCCCGACGAAACCAAGACCGTTCCCAAGCCAATACGCGCGAGATGTCAGCGTCGGCCATGCGGCCAACATACATCGCAATCGGACTCAACCGCAAGTCGCTTCGCAATACGGACAGACATACTCTAACCAGTAATAGATTGATTGCGGGTTACTCGGCGTATAGGGCAGAGCGGCGTTCGCAAAACTCGAAGGGAGAGGCAAAAACTCATGACCAAGGCGGAAAGGCGGCAGCTCCACGACGCTCTTAACGATCTCAGCCGCAAAGAAGTGGCGGCGATAGTTCGCCAATCATTTCCCCAGGCACGCGGCGCACGCATAGATGCACTCGCTCGCCGAGTCATTGCTGGCGCACACGCCGAGGTGTCTCCGAAGAAGAAATAGATTCGACGGCAAAAACACAAAGGCCGCACCGATGAGCGACAGGGCTCAAACGTGTGGCTCTTTTTGTCTGTGTTGATTTCTTCCTTACAACGCACAAGCTTTTTGGCACGTTGCTCTAGCCAGGCCAGTATTGCGGCTAATGGCGCCCCAGGACAGGCCCCTGGCTCGCAGCGCGCGGATCTCGCTGGCATCGACCTCAGCCCGTGGCCGTCCGAGCACCTTGCCTTGCTTGCGTGCCCGCTCTAGTCCGGCCTTGGTCCGCTCTGACAGGCGGATGCGTTCTTGCTTGGCCACTACGGCAAGAATGGAAATGACGGCCTCGCGAAACATGCCGGTCGAGTCGAGGTACTGCTCGGTTAGCGAGCGCCATTGCACGCCGTATCCAGTCAAGCGGTTCAGATGCTGCAAGGTTTCGAGCGCGCCTTCGCGTGACAACCGGTCCAATGACCAGAATAGAAGCACGTCAAACCTTCGCCGACTGGCATCTTGGAACATGCGCTGGAATTCCGTCCGGTCGGAGTGTTTGCCCGTGACGTAATCGATGTATTCTGCAACGACGTGCCAGCCAAGCACGCGGGCAAACTCGCGGAGCTGAGTAAGCTGGTTGTCCGTCTCCTGCTTATTGGTGCTGACCCTCGCGTACAAGCCACAGTTCATAAGTCTCCCCCTAGAATGAGCAAACCCCGTAAATAAACGGACGTTTGCTGGCTACCTAACGCGGCGATGCGCTGCCACGAGTTTTCAGCGACTTACAAGGCCGCAACCGCGCACCGTTTTTTGGCGGGCATCGGCTACGCCTTCTTCTTCGCCTTCTTCCACCGCGCTCGCGCTGCCTTCTTCGCGCGCTTCGTCTTCTCCGCCGCCGTCATGCCCTTTGCGGTCTTTGCTCCACCGTGCTGCCCACGACACACCGGACAATACTCGACCACTACCAGCTCGGTTTCAGGATGGATGGTGCAATGCTTCGCCATAGGATGTACACGTTACCACTGGTAAGCATGAACCTGCAATGCTTTTCTGGCCTCGTCAGCACTGGCGCTACCAGTGGACGCGCACGGGGATGCGCGTTTCGGCTTTAGTACGCAAGCATCTCCGTTTCCAACCGATTCAGAGCCTCGCGCACATTGTTCGCAGATTCCTTCACAATGCGCGCACAATTCGGCATCTCAGGACTTTGGCCCTTTTCCTGAGTCCAGACTCGCTCTAGAAGCTCGGTAGCTCCCCGCGCCAGTCCGTAGGTTGAGAACTCCAGCACCTTACAGCGTGACAGGAACCGAGGCTCCAGCCGGTCGGTTGAATTTGATGTGAAGACGTAGACCGTCGCGGGAGGGAAGTTCGTGGCATCCAGTTTGGACAAGAGTGAGACTTGTGCGGCTGGACTCATCTGGTCCGCTTCATCTACGAGTACCAGGTGCATCTTGAATCCAGCCATCGGGACGTACTGGCACGTCATCCGTACTCGGTCGATGTTCGTCAGGTTGGCCTCTTGGCTGGGAATGTGATGCAGCTCCGCCGGTATCGCAGCCGCCAAGGCCAAGCCCATCGCCGTCTTCCCAGTTCCGCTCGCGCCTGTAAACAGGAATGCGGTCGGGAACGGCCTCACAGCGAAGTTCGTGAGAATAGTGCGCTGGCGTTCGAGTCCAACAAAGTCCGCCAGACTCTTGGGCCGGTACTTTTCTGTCAGAGCACAAGGAAACGCGAAGGCTTGTTGTGACTCAGCGAACGACATGGCCAGGTTAGACATAGATCACCGCCTCATTGCCGACGGCTGGCACAGAGGGCATTGGAATGCCCTCTGGCTCTGGTTCCACTTGCTGGCAGCCTTCCAGGACTGTCTTGACCGTCTTGGCGATGGTCTCCACAGCCTCAAGCAACATGGCTGGCGTTACGCGGTACGTGGCCAGGTAGAAGTCTGAGGGAGACTGAATGCCGAAGTAGGAGCCAACCACGTAGGCCACGGCCTCAGCCTCTAACTCGCGTTGCTGTTTGCCGATTTCCCGACCATCGCGGGTAGTGATCTTGTGGCCATCCGCATCCCAGTGCAAGAGCGAGTGTGCGATCTCATGCGCCAAGGTGGCGGCCTGCGTCGTGATATCAATGTCAGCCGTGCGGATCTCGATCTCGTTTCCGCGCGAAGTACCGGCAGCACCGTTAAGGCAGCACTGCTCAACAAAGCGCACGGTAATGCCGCGAGACTCAGCGAAGGCCAGGAGCCTTGTCAGCATGTCCGCGCCACGTTCGCCAGTAGACTTCGTCGGCAACTCCGGCAATGGCGTGCCATCGGTCTGGGAGATGTCGAAGACGTAAACGACCTTGAACCAGATGCGCTTAGACTCGCCTTCGCTACCGTCTGGCATCTGCCGCTTGTCTTTGAAGAACATCGGCGCAAGGATGGCAATCCCTTTCTCGCCCTTACGAACGTAGCGCCCACACTTTAGCCAGGTATTGAATCCTCCCACGAAGCTGGCGTCTGGTTTCTGTTTCCAGATGAGCATCTGGTTATGCCAACTGTAGTGATAGAAGGCCGCCGAAGTCTTGAGGTAGTTACGGAACAGCTCCGACTGTCTCGCCGCGTCTGTCCCATTGGCAAGCTGTTCGATAGTGTTACGGATGCCTGCGTTGAGTTCTGCTGCCTTGCTTTGTTTGTCCATAGCGTTCTCCCTGTCTGTGATTTGTGCTAACCAGTGGTACGCACATGCGTTGCATGGCGAGCATAGCGCTGGTTTGTGCAAGAGCTACTGCCCAGCAGTGGTAAGCACATGAAAACGCAGCAACAAAACAATGCTTGACAGGTTTTGGGATTTTGCAGAACGAATTCGAGCGTATTAAACGGACAGCGAATGCGCTGAAAGTGCCGCGCGGATGTGCGGCAAATCCCTTGCCAGTAGCGGCAATCCGCGACGCTGGCAATCGGCAAGCACGCATCGCATCGACTGCAAGCGGCGAGCAGGGGAGCAACGCAAGCAGGGGGAACGCGAGATCAGGAGCACATCGGCGCGCGATTAGCGGAGGAGTTTACAGCGCTGCGAAGGCCAGGTAGGTGAGCACTACTTTACGTTTTTCAGCCAGGCTAGGGTGCCGCCTACCCCCTTGACCGCCCTTCAGTCACCGTTATCACCTGGCATAAACGGGTCGTATCTTTCCCCCACCGCTCTGTACATACATTCCGCACCTACACCCGCAACATCCTTTGCGTTTCCGGCATCGGGGCCGGGGGTAGGGCGGGGAAAGCGCCAGGTGGAAAGCCGCTACTGGCGGGCGCTTTGGTGCTAAGATCGTCTCCTATGAATATTCCACTTGTTCCACTCAGCGTTAGCCTCAGTTGGCGGTCCGAGGACAAAGACGAGCCGAAAGCGGCAATCGCGCCGCCGATGCCACAAACGCTGCTTGGTATTGATCGTGAGTTCCTGCTCATGCTGGCAATCGTCATCGTGCTATCCGGTGCGTTTGTCATGGTGTCTGGCATGGCCTTGGCTCACGCAGCGCGACGCTAGGGCGATCTGCATTCTGCGGACCCGGCTAAAAGGGCGACGTGTGCCTTGAGCGCCATCAGCCATGGCGAACATACAGCGAAAGGTGTAAGCTGATTTGCATGGACGAGGGCCGCAAGCGCGTGCTCCTAATCGCCGCCTCGATCTTCGCAGCGCGGAAGCTACAGCAGGTTGACGGAGTGCGGAAGGTTCCGTCCACGGTTAGCGCGGTTGCGGATGGCGGTGCGATGGGCGGAAGAAATACTGAGGGGGCAATTACCCCTGCGACTTGCGCCGCTGCCCCCTTTGGTCAGCGATGGTTACGCGCCCTGGCGGTTTCTTAGGAACTGTTATCCTTGGTGCCGTAATCTCTTCAACTGTGATCTGTTCCTGTGGAGAATGCTCGGGATGAAACGGAGCATCGACTCTTAAATGTGTCTGTCGGATTATGCTTCTCTTGCGCGAGTGATTCTTATCGAATGGATCACCATTCCAGTACCACTTATCGTGGGTATAAATCCGAACAATACCCGCTTGGATGATGGCATTACAGCACGCAAGACAAGGGAACTTCGTCACGTAAACAGTTGCGCCTTCGACCGAAACACCGATGCGCGCCGCATTCAGAATAGCATTTTGTTCGGCGTGACAGACCACTCTTAGCTTCTCGTTCTTTTTCTGGAGAATATGTTTATCGTCATACACTCCGCGCGCTACTCCATTAAAGCCCGTAGATAGAACCACATTATTGGGCGATACAATCACTGCGCCTACCCGACATTTCTCATCCTTTGACTTAATCGAGACAGCCGCAGCCATGTATGAGAAATACTTATCCCAGCTATCTACATACTCTGGAATACTCAAATCCGATATCTGAGGCTGTAGTGTAGGCTCATTTGTGTTGCTGGAACGTTTAGCGTTGGGCATCTAAGTCCTTCATCCAAATAAGACCCGAAAAGTCACCATGACAGACTGACTCTGCTGAGTCAAGATTACTGTGGTAAGTGATGCTCGCCCCTCTCGAAACCCGTTGTTCGTAGGACCGTCCCCAGTTATGGGACGCCGGAGCAGGGATTAGTGCGGTTCCGCCTCCAGTGACTCCGTCACTGAAGTCGTGCTCTGAACGTCTGTCCACCAGGCACCCGCATCTCGTGCCCAGAGCCAGCTTCAAGTTGTCGTGTCTGCTATCATCCAGCCGGGGGTTCCAATGATGCACATGAACGCAGTAGTCCAGCAGTTAAGAAGAGAACGCGAACACGTACAGCAACAGCTCCGGCAAATAGATGCAGCGCTCGCGGCGTTAGGAAGTGTCAGCTCCAACGGCGCATCACGCACCATTTCCGCAGCCGGTCGGCGCAGGATCAGCCTGGCGCAGAAGGCGCGATGGGCGAAGGCGAGGACGGCCAAGCCGAAGAGAACGATGTCAGCAGCAGCCCGAAGGAAGATCGCGGCGGCGCAGAGAGCACGCTGGGCGAAGGTGAAGAGGGCGTGAAGGAAGCCGGGGCGGTGATGCAGCCGCCCTGGTTCCGGATTGCTCAAAGCACAAGATACTTCCCGCGACTAATTTGCTTTACTAGCGCACGATCCGTCTCGGCGCACTCACACGCGCCCTTGTTGTTCATGTTGAGGCAGTGGTCCGAGGGATGAATGAATTGTGCCTTACTCCCAATGCCGGGAAGTTGACCAACGAGATCTGCCCACTCGCTGGTAGCAAGCACGTCGCCTCTATATGGGATCAAGGCTTGTCGTAGCGGCTCATGCCATGTAGACACAAACTTCCAACTCATAGCTCCCTCCTGGCTGACGAGTAGCGCCCGACAACACAACCGCCTACTTCACGGAGAAGTCGTAGCCATCGTACCCCTTGCCCTGATCCGCTATTAACAGATACTCGCCAGCAGGCAGATCGGATGCAGTGGTGATTGCCAGATTATTGGTGTTCGGCTGACGGGTCACGGTCAACGGGATGGTGTTCTTGTTCTCTAACGTCACGCCAGACCATCCTGCGCTGCAGAAGACCAGAATCAGAAGCAGCCTGGCTTTCGCTCCGTGGATCGCGCACGTTACGACCGCAAAGGCGACCGTGTACACAAAAACCGACAACAGCACGCCCATGATAGAGAGTGCGACTTTAATGGTGACGGCGACGGTCATTGTTCATCCTCCATCGCAAAACCAACCCGCACAGAAAAGAAGATCGTGCGCCCCCTCATCCCTGTGCGGGAGCCCGCAAACCGTCTCGCCAGAGGGAGGAGAGACAATTGTGGGGAACTTACTTCAACCGGTGAACACCCAGCGGTGACAAGCCCATCCGGCGAGCGCCAATATCACCGCAATCAGTAGCCAATACAGGGGCGAGTGCGTCACCAACGCAATGTCCACCGCCATAGGCCCTGTAACTCCCTGGCTCCTAGCGAGCCTGGCAAGCCAAGCGATGCGAGCAGCGGTAACGACGACTACCGCCGAGAATGCGACTACACCAACCAGCACGAACTTTGACAGTCTTGCGAGCATCCCGCTATCCCCCTTTTCTATGGAGGCGGCAGTGTCCCATTTGAAGTGGATGCCGGTAATCTCACCAGTCTTTGTACTTCGTACCGTCGAGGCCGGTGCCTTCTGACTTGGTGTACACGTCGAACACGTTCTGGCCTCCCCAAGAATCGGAATCTGGTTCGTCCTGGTTGGAGCGCAAGCCCCACTCTGTGCTCCTCGTCATGGGATCGACGGGAATCGAACGGAGATAGCGGAGTTTCTTGCCGCCTTGAGCTTCGACTCCCTTGAATAGCGTTTCCAAGTCTGGGGGATAGCCCAGGCTATCGACCTTCGTCTGAAACGCGCCTCGATCAGCAGCATCCTTGTATCGGTCGATGGCGTCGCGCATCTCCCACAGGGCGCATCGGAGTTCCTTCTCTTTCTGTCGCTGAATTGTGACTCGCGCCAGAGGCAAAGCCATCATGGTCAGAATGGTTAGGATCGTCGTCGCAACGATCAGCTCTATCAGCGTAAAGCCTTTGGCCGTTTCCGAAAAACGCATCGGATTGTCTCCGATCTAATGCGGCAAAGGGTGGGGAGAGTCGGAGAGTCGGACCCCACTCTTTCTTGCAGGTCTGACTTACGCACCCCCTCACCCGACGCCGTAGGCGGCGCTAAAATCCCTAGCCCCGGAAACGGACCTTTCGGGCACCACCACGTCATCCCCGGACACGGCCAGGATCGGCGGCTAAAGGAAAAAACTCTAACCCGGACCACTCCCCGACCCTCACCCGCTGGCAGATCGCAGGCTACAGCCGCCCAGAAACGCGAAGGCAGGCACTCTCCTCAGTAACCGGATGGCGGGGCAGTGGTTTTCGGCCCCTCCATGAATCTCTCGATAACGGCAAGAATCGCGAGCATCACGATCAAATCCGCCGAGTCAATGGCGGCAATCAGGAGTGCGGGAATCCACTTGGTGGTCCAGGGAACGAACAGAACCAACGGGACATGAAGTGCCACGAGGATCGCCATGGTGCCCCAGAACCACGCATGCCGTTTCAGCTTTCGCTTCACAGCAACGGTGAAACCAAGCACAAAAATGCAGTTAAGTGTTGGTAACACAAGATTAAATTTTCCAAGATGATCGAACAGCCAAGCGGCCAGGAAAGAGCCAATACCCAGACACAACAAGGCCCACCAGGGTAGCCGTATTTTCTTCGCCGCCCTTATGTCGCCCTTTATTTCATCAGCTAGTGGCATTGCCCAATCGCCCTTACCGTTTTGTAGACGTCGACACCAAGCGAACCCACAGCGGCAGCCTGCCCGAGACCCGGTATAAATCCAGCAACGGTAAGGCCAGTTGAAACCAACCCCTCTGCTGAGGTATCACCCAGCCCTGCGAGGCCGTTGACGGCGCCCGTCGATCCTCCAAAGGCCTTGATGACACCTGCCCCTGTCTGATCCGCTACCACTCCAACGTATCCCGCCCCATGGCCGATCATCCTGGCAAGACCACCCGCTTCAGGGATCAATCCTATCGCATCGATCCCGGCGCTCACAGCGCCCGCACCGAGCGCACTCGTGATGCAGGAATTCTTGTACCACGGTAGAGGAGGAGCCGCACTTATCGTCAGCCCGTTGTTTGGGGCTACAGCGGGACCTGACGCAGTTTTTCCGCTCCACTCCGGCAACCCTAATGCGAGCGTGGACTTAGACCACTCGATGGCCGGATGCAGGGCTGTATTTTTAGTCGCGAACGCCAGACGCGAGTTCTCGCTTAGCTGCGCGATTGCAGCTAGAGATAAGTCCGGGATCGCACTGCGGAAAGCAGAGTCCATGTACTGCCTGATTGTAAGGCTTTGGGAACAGGAAACCGAGCGGATTTTGGTCGGTTTTCTATGAGTCTTTATCGTCCGATTCCTCCTCCGATTCGGCGTCCAGAACGGCGAACAAGTCCTCGGTAGTCGGTCCTCCGGGCGGGGTTTCGGGAGCGATTCTAGGTAGCGGTTGCGGGGCCGCGTGGTGTTCCAGTGTGGCCGATGGATGCGTGGCGGAATGCACCTGCTGCAAAGTGCGGATCGACACCTGCGTGTAGATTTGCGTGGTTTCCAGTCGCGCGTGGCCGAGCATCTCCTGGATAAAGCGGATATCGGCTCCGTTCTCGTGCATCAACGTCGCCATCGTGTGGCGGAACAAGTGGCAGGCTCCGGTCTTTCCGAGCTTGGCCGCGTCGATGCGCTCTTTCACCGTTGAGGTCATGTGATCGCGGTTGAACGGCTCGCCCTGCGCCGTCAGAAACACGGTCAGGTCGTCGGGATCGAGAGCGAGCTTGGGCCGTGCTTCCGCGATGTACTTTTTGAGCCACGCTGCTGCGCGCTCTCCAATCGGCACGTAGCGGTCTTTCTTGCCCTTGCCTTGGCGGACGAACACCACGCCCCGGTCGAGGGAGAGATCGTAAAGTTTCAGCCCGATGATCTCCATGCGCCGGATTCCGGTCGAGTAGAGCACTTCCATGATGGCGCGGTCTCGCAAGCCGATAGGGTCGTTGATGTCGGGCAACAGCAGGATTTTTTCTACTTCGTCGGCGGAGAGGATGTTCTTGGGCAGCACGCGGCCCAGGCGCGGCAGCTCGATCTCTGAGGCTGGGTTGTGCAGGATGTGATTCTGCCGCGTCATCCAGCGAAACCACATGCGCAGGGGAGACAGACGCGAGTGCTGCGAACGGAAGCTCAAGGGCTGGCCGTTCTTCTTGCGGTAATGGAACAGGTAGCGCTGATAGCGTTCGATCACGGGCCGGGTCACTTCGACGGGAGCTTCGATGCTGCGCTCCTGGCACCATTGGATGAAGAAGCTGAGATGAAACTCGCGCGTATGCACCGTCTGCTCGGAGTAGTTCCGCACCCGCATGGCCTGCAGATGCTCGCGCATCATGATCTCCAGCGCGGTCGTGCGGCTTTCGGTTTTGCGCTGCTTCGTGACCCGTGCCATCACTTCACCCCGGCGTGAGCTGCGCCGTTGGTCTTAGCGGCGACGCTGGGCGGTACGACTAGGACAGGATTTTGCTCCTGCTCCCAGGAAGTGTTTTTCTCGCGATCTTCGTAAAAATCGCGTTCCGCCCGCGTGGTTGCTGGCGATTTCCAACCCGCACCACTCCCGGACACCCCCCGAACTTGGGCCGGACTTGACCCGGACCTCTGGCCTTCCTGCCCAGACTTCTTTTCGTCGTACTGGCATCCAGAAAGCCTGTCGATCTCGATCAGTCCCGGCAGTGCGGGCCGCGCGCTGTCCTCGTGGCGCTCGAACACCAGTTCGTAAACCATGCTCTGGCCGCGTCCGCCCTGATGCACCACCAGATATTCCAGTTCCTCCAGGCGGTGCAGATGCCGCTTCAGTTGCGAATCGCTCCACCTGGCGAACGCGCGCACGTCCTTGCGGCTGAAACGGAAGTCCTGGCGCTCGATCTTTTTCCGCTCGCAGTCCTGGCGCACCATCTCGTCCACCAAGAGCAACAGCCGCCGCGTCTGCGGCGGCAGTTCGTCGAGCGAGCGGCCCAGCACCTCATGCGCGAGGCGATTCGCCGTTGCGATGTCGTCTTTCGTGACCTCGATGTATTCCAAGGTCTGGCCGCGATGCATGGTGGTTTTGTGTGGCCGCTGATGCTGATAGAGAAGCGCAATCGAGCGGATCAGCGTCAGGTACTTCATGTGATCGCGCCGCGTTCTGGTTTGCGAGTCGAGGAACGTCAGCTCGCGGGCGTAAGGATTCACCACCAGCATGGGCTTCAAGAGGCGCTGCGCGTTGCGATGCGTGGTCAGCAGTTCGTTGCGGTCGTGTTTGGCGAGCAAGCCTTCGAGTGTCTGCGCCTCGCGCTGCTTTTGGTGGATCGCCTGCGTCTGCGCGCGGTCCTCATCGACGGTCAGCACCAGACAGCGATTCAGCAACTCTTCGTCCAGGTCGATTGCGGTTGTGGTGAGGAAGATCATCACCGGGCCTTCGACGCGGTACTGGTGCGTGATCAGCCGTCCCGTGGCCGCGTCTTTTCCGGTTGAGGCGATGGTGAGCACGCCTTCCGATTGCAGCAGTTTCAGCGCGTAGGCGGCGCGCAGCGCGCCTTCCTCTTCGACGATGGCGAGCACCTTGTGTTTCAGATCGCTTTCGCCCATGTAGAAGAGCGACTGCCCGGTCATGGCCGAGTACTGCACTTGCTGTTCTTCGGGTACCAGCGCGAGTACCGCTTCCATCAACGCCGATTTGCCCGCTGCGGAACTGGCCTGCACCAGGATCGCCAGCGGCGCATCCAACAACCGCGAAGTCACCGCCAGATAACTCACCAGCTTGTTCGTTTCCTCGCCCACCATGCCGCAACGTTCAAGGTCGGAGAGGATGCGGTCCACGAGGCGCGGATCGCGCAGCAGTTCCATCGCTGCCTCGCGCTCTGGCTCGCCGATCGGGATTTGTTTTTCCTCCGGCTCTAGCGCCTGCTTGATCTGCTGATCCTGCAGCGCCTCCAGTTGCAAGAGCACGTGGCCGAGATCGCGGCGGATCACATCATCTTTCACGCCTAACTCTTCGGCTGCCTGCTTGAGGAACACCGTGCGCTGCCGCGCCGAGTACAGATCGAACGTGTCCACGTGGAACACGTTCTCGCCGCGCGTATTCTTGCCCGATACCAGCAGATTGATTCGCAGCAACTCGTAGCTCATGTTTTTGGCGAGGCCGCGCACGCGATAACGGCGGTCACCTTGCTGGAGGATGATTTCGTCGCCTCTGATCTCGACCGGCGTATCGAGCACCGCCCACTCGCGCGCGGGCGCTGCCGGCGTCGCCGGAATCGGAGCGGGTTCATCGCGGCTCTCGCTCTGCGGCTGGGCGGCTAAAGGAAAAACCTTTTCTGATTCCTCGATGATCGGGAGAGCAGCTGGCAACGGGATTGCATTTTGTTCTTTAGCTGCGGGTTCGCTTTTTTCTTCGATGATTGTTGCCGCTGGGGGCTCGGAGATTGGTTGGTGTGCTTCGATCTGCGGCGCTGGCTCTGGTGGCGGAGGCTCGATTTTCACCGGCTCGATCTTCACTGATTCGCTCTTGACTGGCTCGATCACTGCCACAGTAGGCCGCTCGCCTTTGCCCAGCCACGCGGCACGATTCAGCATGATCTCTAAACTCTTCGCGGCGGGCTGCACCTTGAGCGCGTATTCGTTGGCGTTCATGCCTTTTGGAAACTGCACCCGGAAACACTCGATGCCCATCTCCATCAACTGCGCGGCGTGCTCCTGCGCTGCGCCTTCTCCGGCTTCGTCGCGGTCGTAAGCGAGATAGACTCTCTTCGTTTCGTGCTTCTTGAACGCCGCGCGGTGTTCTTCGGTAAAGCCGTTCACACCGTAGATCGCGGTCACGTTGCGATAGCCCGCGCACCAGAAGGTCAGCGCGTCGATTAGCGCTTCGCAGAGGATGATGTCTTTCGAGATGGCGAGCGCCGTTTCGTTCCACACTCCGCGATGCGGTCCCGGCAAGTACAAGTGATCGGGCGTTCCTGGGCGCAGATTTGGCGTGATCTTGCGCCCGTACATCTGCACGACCGGGCCGCTCAGATCGAAGATCGGAATCACCACGGAGCCGTTGAAGTGCTCGTGCCCGCTCTCGCGGTAGATGCCGAGCTTCTGCAAACGTCCGCGCAATGCTGCGCCAGCATTGCGGTTTGAAGCTGGCAAACGGTAGCCGATGGTGCGATTGGCAAAGCCCAGCCGGAACGTGTCGATCATCTCCGCCGATTGCAGGCCGCGCCTCTCCAAGTACTTCAGTGCTTCGGGACTCTGCTTCAGGCTCTCCTGGTAGAAGCTCACCACCTGCAACAGCAACATGCTGTCGTCGGCAGTGCGTTCGACCGGCGCGGGCAGTTTGGGCACCGTGGATCGTTGCACACCTGGCCGCGTGTTGTTGCTCGCGAGCGGCAAGTCCTCCCGCAGAAGCTCGACCGCATGGCGGAAGCTGACACCCTCGGCCATCATGATCCAGTCGATGACGGTTCCACCTCGGCGGCACGCTCCCAGACAGTTCCACAGATTTTTTCCCGGCGTGATGACCAGCGACGGCTCGTGATCGTCATGGAAGGGGCACAGCCCGATCAGGTCCGCACCGTGGCGCTTCAGTTTCACGCCGCGCCCTTCCGCCAGACGTTGCACCGAGATTTCCCGCTTCAACCGCTCGATCTCGCTCTCCGCGATCCGCGCCATGCTCTGCACCTCCTTTTGCTCGTTTTCATGGTCTTTGCAAAAAACCCTGTCAAGAAGTTTGTGTATTTTTTCGGTTCTCTAAAACTGTTCGCGATTATATACGCATTACGTTTATACTAGCAACGTAATTCAGGAGGTTCCGAAAGTGGACTTTACAATCGCCGCTGAGATGCCAGCCAAAAAACCAGCACAGACCGCTTTCGGCAAGCGCCTGGTTGCGCTCCGACAAGCGCGCGGCCTCACTCAGATTCAACTTGCAAAGACTGCGGAAACTACCCAGCGCGCGATCTCCTATTACGAAACGGAAGCGGAGTTTCCAACTGCGGCGGCACTGATCCCCCTGGCTCGTGCTCTTCGCGTCTCCACCGATGAACTGCTCGGTGCGAAACCGGCGAAGCTCGATCAAGAGAACCCACAGAAGCGGCGGCTTTGGAAAAGATTTCAGCGGATGGCGTCATTGCCGGAACGGGATCAGCGCGCGGTCATTCGTCTGATTAACTCTCTCGTGGCTTCCAACGACAACGGCCACTTTAACTCTGCACACCCATAGAACGCAGAGAGGCTGCCGTGGTTTTCTTTTTTGCTGGTCCTGAGTACGTTTCGTTCCCGGAGGTAGAACTGTGGACACTGGCTGGCAGGAAACCTTCCGCGGACGCATGCGTCATTTCGAGTCCGGGCGAGCACCGTTGCCGGGCGAAGCGGCCGTTTCCATTAAAGTGCGGATCACCTCAGGATGTTTTCACCGCGAGCATTCGCCACGCGCTTATGAACTGATCGACCAGAGCCTGCGCAAGCTGTCCCCTCGCGACTCCGGTTTTGCTTTTGAAGAACATGAAAGCGGCCCCGAGTTGTTGGTGTACATCGCGGCAGGCGTCGGTTTGGCAACGAGCGTCATTAACCTGATCGCCACGATTATCAAGGCCAGAAGCGAAGGGATCAGGAAAGGGGATCATCCCTCTCATCCGCTGGAACTGATCGTGCGTCGTGTTCATAGCGGCAACGAGTTTCGCGAAGAAACAGTCTTGCGCATTGGACACACAGACTCTCTGGACGAAGCGAAACTCGAACAGCAACTCAACGACGCCCTACAGAAGCTCCTTAAGGATGGGAAGCAGATTCCCGAACCGAAACGCAGCGCACCGGTAAAGCGAACACGAAAACGGCGATAGCCAGCTGTGCTCGCTCGCCCGTCCTGACTCCCATTTTTCCATCACATTTTTTCCTAGCTGGAAGCAACACAGGAGCGGAGAGGGGGCCGGGTCAAGCCCGCACGTTCTTGGTGCGCCGCGCGGCGGTCGGAGCGAAGCGGAGAGGCTTGACCCGGCTCCCGCGCTCTGTACACTCCCAGCGGAAAAAATGGGATCACCGCTTCCCGCCGCTGGGTTTTTCGCGCTGCGGTTTCTCGCTCGCCTGCAACTTGGCGGCGAGCTGGTGCTTGGCTTCGCTGATTTGATCCAGCACTTGGTTGAACCTCTCCGGCGTCACCTTCTCACCCGCCGCCACAGGCCCCAACACGTTCACCAGCAGCAAGCGGACGCCGATGATCTCGGCCAGGGCCGGATCGTGGGCCGCTGCATTGCTGGCACCTCCCCGCAGAATCATCTCCCGGCACCACTCCCCGAGCGTCCGACCCTCGGCCTGCGCCGCCGTTTCCAGCTGGGCGTACTCTTCTTCGCTGACTTTGAAACCGATGGATTTTGTGCGCAGCGGCGGCTTCATCATGTCCCGGCTTCCTCTCTCGCCATATCAGCCGAGACTAGCAGCCGCGCTTAAGAATCAACAAGTTCGCCTGCGGTAACTTCCGGTTGCTCGACTGCAACCCGGATCGGCGGGATTTTCCTTTAGCTGCTCTGCTTTCAACAGGTTCGCGCACGGTAACTGAAAGTTACCGTGCAGCACCCTTTCAGGGGTGGAGTGTCTCCCTATACTCCCGATGCCGAAGGCAGCGAGATTTTGACTAACCTGGAAACCGGCCCTTGGGAGCACCACCACGTCACCCCGGACAGCAACGGATTGGCAGCTAAGGGGAAAAACTCTTACCCAGAACCTCACTCACTGACAGACCGCAGGCCTTAGCCGCCCAGGGACGCGAAAGGCAGACACTAGGGAAGTTGGCTGGAATGGACCAGGGGATGGTTCGGGGCTTTGCGTCCTCTCCCCTTCCAGCGAGAAACACCCCATGCAAGAAAAAGCGCTGCCAGTCCGACCACTCCCTGCACGACGGAAAAATGTGGATTGTTACGATAACCGAGGAAGGAGAACAGGTACACCGCGATTGCAATCCTGTCGGTGAGTTCGGGTTTGGACCTAGCAAACCTTATCAGCCAGACGAGCGTGGCACCAAAGAAGAAGGCCATCTCTGCCGCTTCCAGTCGGGAGAAGGCCAAGTGCGGGGGAAACCAATCTCGGCCAGCGATGGTGACGATAACGCTCTTGAGAAAGCCGAATGCAACGCATCCCGCGAAAAACTGTATCCACAGGTGCATCGTGAGCGGAATAAGCACCGCTGCCAAAGACAGTTCTACCCAGCCAAGCCATGACGAAACCAAGTGGCCGTCAGACCACACTGCATCTAGCCCATAGGCAAGAAGAAACAACGAGGCGCAAAACGAGAGGATTCCGCCTGCTAATCGGAATCCCGTCTTAACTTGTTGCCCAACAGTGCGGCTCATTGGTGTGCTCTCCTTGCTGCCTACCGATGCCCAATGCAATTCAGTGCCTCCGCTGCTGTTGCACCTATGTCGGCTGCAAGCTTAAGCTCGAAAGCTCCAGAAACCCATCCCACAACTCCCGCAGCTCCGGTCTCACCCAGAATCGTGGGCGCGGGTCCGGTCGTTCCAGAAAGATTGAGGTCGAAGATCGATGCGGTTCTTCTCCCGAAAGTTCCGGCTTCACCAACCCCGAGCGGGGCAGCTCCAGCTCCAGCACCGACCAACAGTCCAGCGGTCCCTTCACTAGCATTCCCAAAGAGTGCACCGGAAACATCGTTACCAAGAGCGAATTGTGTTCCACCGTTTTGCCAGGACGACGGGAGCCAATTGTAGACGCTGTAATTTCCTGAATTCGCTGCTAGACACTGACTGTAGGTTTGACCTGGTGCGCGGATGCCGAGAGTAAACCCAGTCCCGTTGTTTGCGGCTACAGCGGGACCTGACGCAGTTTTTCCGCTCCACTCCGGCAACCCTAATGCGAGCGTGGACTTAGACCACTCGATGGCCGGATGCAGGGCTGTATTTTTAGTCGCGAACGCCAGACGCGAGTTCTCGCTTAGCTGCGCGATTGCAGCTAGAGATAAGTCCGGGATCGCACTGCGGAAAGCAGAGTCCATGTACTGCCTGATTGTAAGGCTTTGGGAACAGGAAACCGAGCGGATTTTGGTCGGTTTTCTATGAGTCTTTATCGTCCGATTCCTCCTCCGATTCGGCGTCCAGAACGGCGAACAAGTCCTCGGTAGTCGGTCCTCCGGGCGGGGTTTCGGGAGCGATTCTAGGTAGCGGTTGCGGGGCCGCGTGGTGTTCCAGTGTGGCCGATGGATGCGTGGCGGAATGCACCTGCTGCAAAGTGCGGATCGACACCTGCGTGTAGATTTGCGTGGTTTCCAGTCGCGCGTGGCCGAGCATCTCCTGGATAAAGCGGATATCGGCTCCGTTCTCGTGCATCAACGTCGCCATCGTGTGGCGGAACAAGTGGCAGGCTCCGGTCTTTCCGAGCTTGGCCGCGTCGATGCGCTCTTTCACCGTTGAGGTCATGTGATCGCGGTTGAACGGCTCGCCCTGCGCCGTCAGAAACACGGTCAGGTCGTCGGGATCGAGAGCGAGCTTGGGCCGTGCTTCCGCGATGTACTTTTTGAGCCACGCTGCTGCGCGCTCTCCAATCGGCACGTAGCGGTCTTTCTTGCCCTTGCCTTGGCGGACGAACACCACGCCCCGGTCGAGGGAGAGATCGTAAAGTTTCAGCCCGATGATCTCCATGCGCCGGATTCCGGTCGAGTAGAGCACTTCCATGATGGCGCGGTCTCGCAAGCCGATAGGGTCGTTGATGTCGGGCAACAGCAGGATTTTTTCTACTTCGTCGGCGGAGAGGATGTTCTTGGGCAGCACGCGGCCCAGGCGCGGCAGCTCGATCTCTGAGGCTGGGTTGTGCAGGATGTGATTCTGCCGCGTCATCCAGCGAAACCACATGCGCAGGGGAGACAGACGCGAGTGCTGCGAACGGAAGCTCAAGGGCTGGCCGTTCTTCTTGCGGTAATGGAACAGGTAGCGCTGATAGCGTTCGATCACGGGCCGGGTCACTTCGACGGGAGCTTCGATGCTGCGCTCCTGGCACCATTGGATGAAGAAGCTGAGATGAAACTCGCGCGTATGCACCGTCTGCTCGGAGTAGTTCCGCACCCGCATGGCCTGCAGATGCTCGCGCATCATGATCTCCAGCGCGGTCGTGCGGCTTTCGGTTTTGCGCTGCTTCGTGACCCGTGCCATCACTTCACCCCGGCGTGAGCTGCGCCGTTGGTCTTAGCGGCGACGCTGGGCGGTACGACTAGGACAGGATTTTGCTCCTGCTCCCAGGAAGTGTTTTTCTCGCGATCTTCGTAAAAATCGCGTTCCGCCCGCGTGGTTGCTGGCGATTTCCAACCCGCACCACTCCCGGACACCCCCCGAACTTGGGCCGGACTTGACCCGGACCTCTGGCCTTCCTGCCCAGACTTCTTTTCGTCGTACTGGCATCCAGAAAGCCTGTCGATCTCGATCAGTCCCGGCAGTGCGGGCCGCGCGCTGTCCTCGTGGCGCTCGAACACCAGTTCGTAAACCATGCTCTGGCCGCGTCCGCCCTGATGCACCACCAGATATTCCAGTTCCTCCAGGCGGTGCAGATGCCGCTTCAGTTGCGAATCGCTCCACCTGGCGAACGCGCGCACGTCCTTGCGGCTGAAACGGAAGTCCTGGCGCTCGATCTTTTTCCGCTCGCAGTCCTGGCGCACCATCTCGTCCACCAAGAGCAACAGCCGCCGCGTCTGCGGCGGCAGTTCGTCGAGCGAGCGGCCCAGCACCTCATGCGCGAGGCGATTCGCCGTTGCGATGTCGTCTTTCGTGACCTCGATGTATTCCAAGGTCTGGCCGCGATGCATGGTGGTTTTGTGTGGCCGCTGATGCTGATAGAGAAGCGCAATCGAGCGGATCAGCGTCAGGTACTTCATGTGATCGCGCCGCGTTCTGGTTTGCGAGTCGAGGAACGTCAGCTCGCGGGCGTAAGGATTCACCACCAGCATGGGCTTCAAGAGGCGCTGCGCGTTGCGATGCGTGGTCAGCAGTTCGTTGCGGTCGTGTTTGGCGAGCAAGCCTTCGAGTGTCTGCGCCTCGCGCTGCTTTTGGTGGATCGCCTGCGTCTGCGCGCGGTCCTCATCGACGGTCAGCACCAGACAGCGATTCAGCAACTCTTCGTCCAGGTCGATTGCGGTTGTGGTGAGGAAGATCATCACCGGGCCTTCGACGCGGTACTGGTGCGTGATCAGCCGTCCCGTGGCCGCGTCTTTTCCGGTTGAGGCGATGGTGAGCACGCCTTCCGATTGCAGCAGTTTCAGCGCGTAGGCGGCGCGCAGCGCGCCTTCCTCTTCGACGATGGCGAGCACCTTGTGTTTCAGATCGCTTTCGCCCATGTAGAAGAGCGACTGCCCGGTCATGGCCGAGTACTGCACTTGCTGTTCTTCGGGTACCAGCGCGAGTACCGCTTCCATCAACGCCGATTTGCCCGCTGCGGAACTGGCCTGCACCAGGATCGCCAGCGGCGCATCCAACAACCGCGAAGTCACCGCCAGATAACTCACCAGCTTGTTCGTTTCCTCGCCCACCATGCCGCAACGTTCAAGGTCGGAGAGGATGCGGTCCACGAGGCGCGGATCGCGCAGCAGTTCCATCGCTGCCTCGCGCTCTGGCTCGCCGATCGGGATTTGTTTTTCCTCCGGCTCTAGCGCCTGCTTGATCTGCTGATCCTGCAGCGCCTCCAGTTGCAAGAGCACGTGGCCGAGATCGCGGCGGATCACATCATCTTTCACGCCTAACTCTTCGGCTGCCTGCTTGAGGAACACCGTGCGCTGCCGCGCCGAGTACAGATCGAACGTGTCCACGTGGAACACGTTCTCGCCGCGCGTATTCTTGCCCGATACCAGCAGATTGATTCGCAGCAACTCGTAGCTCATGTTTTTGGCGAGGCCGCGCACGCGATAACGGCGGTCACCTTGCTGGAGGATGATTTCGTCGCCTCTGATCTCGACCGGCGTATCGAGCACCGCCCACTCGCGCGCGGGCGCTGCCGGCGTCGCCGGAATCGGAGCGGGTTCATCGCGGCTCTCGCTCTGCGGCTGGGCGGCTAAAGGAAAAACCTTTTCTGATTCCTCGATGATCGGGAGAGCAGCTGGCAACGGGATTGCATTTTGTTCTTTAGCTGCGGGTTCGCTTTTTTCTTCGATGATTGTTGCCGCTGGGGGCTCGGAGATTGGTTGGTGTGCTTCGATCTGCGGCGCTGGCTCTGGTGGCGGAGGCTCGATTTTCACCGGCTCGATCTTCACTGATTCGCTCTTGACTGGCTCGATCACTGCCACAGTAGGCCGCTCGCCTTTGCCCAGCCACGCGGCACGATTCAGCATGATCTCTAAACTCTTCGCGGCGGGCTGCACCTTGAGCGCGTATTCGTTGGCGTTCATGCCTTTTGGAAACTGCACCCGGAAACACTCGATGCCCATCTCCATCAACTGCGCGGCGTGCTCCTGCGCTGCGCCTTCTCCGGCTTCGTCGCGGTCGTAAGCGAGATAGACTCTCTTCGTTTCGTGCTTCTTGAACGCCGCGCGGTGTTCTTCGGTAAAGCCGTTCACACCGTAGATCGCGGTCACGTTGCGATAGCCCGCGCACCAGAAGGTCAGCGCGTCGATTAGCGCTTCGCAGAGGATGATGTCTTTCGAGATGGCGAGCGCCGTTTCGTTCCACACTCCGCGATGCGGTCCCGGCAAGTACAAGTGATCGGGCGTTCCTGGGCGCAGATTTGGCGTGATCTTGCGCCCGTACATCTGCACGACCGGGCCGCTCAGATCGAAGATCGGAATCACCACGGAGCCGTTGAAGTGCTCGTGCCCGCTCTCGCGGTAGATGCCGAGCTTCTGCAAACGTCCGCGCAATGCTGCGCCAGCATTGCGGTTTGAAGCTGGCAAACGGTAGCCGATGGTGCGATTGGCAAAGCCCAGCCGGAACGTGTCGATCATCTCCGCCGATTGCAGGCCGCGCCTCTCCAAGTACTTCAGTGCTTCGGGACTCTGCTTCAGGCTCTCCTGGTAGAAGCTCACCACCTGCAACAGCAACATGCTGTCGTCGGCAGTGCGTTCGACCGGCGCGGGCAGTTTGGGCACCGTGGATCGTTGCACACCTGGCCGCGTGTTGTTGCTCGCGAGCGGCAAGTCCTCCCGCAGAAGCTCGACCGCATGGCGGAAGCTGACACCCTCGGCCATCATGATCCAGTCGATGACGGTTCCACCTCGGCGGCACGCTCCCAGACAGTTCCACAGATTTTTTCCCGGCGTGATGACCAGCGACGGCTCGTGATCGTCATGGAAGGGGCACAGCCCGATCAGGTCCGCACCGTGGCGCTTCAGTTTCACGCCGCGCCCTTCCGCCAGACGTTGCACCGAGATTTCCCGCTTCAACCGCTCGATCTCGCTCTCCGCGATCCGCGCCATGCTCTGCACCTCCTTTTGCTCGTTTTCATGGTCTTTGCAAAAAACCCTGTCAAGAAGTTTGTGTATTTTTTCGGTTCTCTAAAACTGTTCGCGATTATATACGCATTACGTTTATACTAGCAACGTAATTCAGGAGGTTCCGAAAGTGGACTTTACAATCGCCGCTGAGATGCCAGCCAAAAAACCAGCACAGACCGCTTTCGGCAAGCGCCTGGTTGCGCTCCGACAAGCGCGCGGCCTCACTCAGATTCAACTTGCAAAGACTGCGGAAACTACCCAGCGCGCGATCTCCTATTACGAAACGGAAGCGGAGTTTCCAACTGCGGCGGCACTGATCCCCCTGGCTCGTGCTCTTCGCGTCTCCACCGATGAACTGCTCGGTGCGAAACCGGCGAAGCTCGATCAAGAGAACCCACAGAAGCGGCGGCTTTGGAAAAGATTTCAGCGGATGGCGTCATTGCCGGAACGGGATCAGCGCGCGGTCATTCGTCTGATTAACTCTCTCGTGGCTTCCAACGACAACGGCCACTTTAACTCTGCACACCCATAGAACGCAGAGAGGCTGCCGTGGTTTTCTTTTTTGCTGGTCCTGAGTACGTTTCGTTCCCGGAGGTAGAACTGTGGACACTGGCTGGCAGGAAACCTTCCGCGGACGCATGCGTCATTTCGAGTCCGGGCGAGCACCGTTGCCGGGCGAAGCGGCCGTTTCCATTAAAGTGCGGATCACCTCAGGATGTTTTCACCGCGAGCATTCGCCACGCGCTTATGAACTGATCGACCAGAGCCTGCGCAAGCTGTCCCCTCGCGACTCCGGTTTTGCTTTTGAAGAACATGAAAGCGGCCCCGAGTTGTTGGTGTACATCGCGGCAGGCGTCGGTTTGGCAACGAGCGTCATTAACCTGATCGCCACGATTATCAAGGCCAGAAGCGAAGGGATCAGGAAAGGGGATCATCCCTCTCATCCGCTGGAACTGATCGTGCGTCGTGTTCATAGCGGCAACGAGTTTCGCGAAGAAACAGTCTTGCGCATTGGACACACAGACTCTCTGGACGAAGCGAAACTCGAACAGCAACTCAACGACGCCCTACAGAAGCTCCTTAAGGATGGGAAGCAGATTCCCGAACCGAAACGCAGCGCACCGGTAAAGCGAACACGAAAACGGCGATAGCCAGCTGTGCTCGCTCGCCCGTCCTGACTCCCATTTTTCCATCACATTTTTTCCTAGCTGGAAGCAACACAGGAGCGGAGAGGGGGCCGGGTCAAGCCCGCACGTTCTTGGTGCGCCGCGCGGCGGTCGGAGCGAAGCGGAGAGGCTTGACCCGGCTCCCGCGCTCTGTACACTCCCAGCGGAAAAAATGGGATCACCGCTTCCCGCCGCTGGGTTTTTCGCGCTGCGGTTTCTCGCTCGCCTGCAACTTGGCGGCGAGCTGGTGCTTGGCTTCGCTGATTTGATCCAGCACTTGGTTGAACCTCTCCGGCGTCACCTTCTCACCCGCCGCCACAGGCCCCAACACGTTCACCAGCAGCAAGCGGACGCCGATGATCTCGGCCAGGGCCGGATCGTGGGCCGCTGCATTGCTGGCACCTCCCCGCAGAATCATCTCCCGGCACCACTCCCCGAGCGTCCGACCCTCGGCCTGCGCCGCCGTTTCCAGCTGGGCGTACTCTTCTTCGCTGACTTTGAAACCGATGGATTTTGTGCGCAGCGGCGGCTTCATCATGTCCCGGCTTCCTCTCTCGCCATATCAGCCGAGACTAGCAGCCGCGCTTAAGAATCAACAAGTTCGCCTGCGGTAACTTCCGGTTGCTCGACTGCAACCCGGATCGGCGTGCGTTTGACAACTTGATTTGGCCCCACCGCGATACTTACATTTGGCCCCACCTGTAGTAATAAGGATACCCAGTTTAGTTCGGCAAAGGTCTTGCGTCTCCAGCCGGGATGGAGTGCAGAGGAAGGGGCGGCGTTTTTGAGCCCCTTCCTTTGCACCAGCAATGTAGAAGCTAACTCCGTCGATCGCTACGATGCTTTCTTTTTCTGGCGCACCTCCAGGGTTCTGCGAAAGCGGTAGGATTCGGCGCCGGTCTCGATGATGTGCGCTCGATCCGTGATCCGGTCCAGCAACGCCTTGCATAAGCGCGGATTGGGAAACACCTGCGTCCACTCGGAAAACGGTAAGTTTGTGGTCACGATCAAGGTGGCTCGCTCGGCGCGTTCGGCGATCACTTGAAACAAGAACTCGGCTCCGATGTCAGCTAATGGCACGTAGCCTACTTCGTCGAGCACGATCACGTCGTAGCGCAACCAGCGTGACAGCACCCGTTTCACCGCGTTGTGTTGCCGGGCTTCCACCAGCTCGTTGACCAGGTTTGCGGCTGTGGTGAATCTTGCTCGCCGCTTCTGCCGGCACGCGGCCACGCACAGGCCCGTCGCCAAATGCGTCTTGCCGGTACCACATTCGCCCATCAGCACCACGGGTTCCGCGCGCTCGATGTAGCCACCTTCGGCCAGTTCGCGGATCTTTGCCGCCGGAATCTGCCGCGCCTGGTTGAAGTCGAACTCTTCCAGCGTTTTCAGCCGCGGTAACTTGGCATCGCGCAGCCGTTGCTGAACGGCGTGCCGGTCACGTTCTTCCGACTCCATCGTGAGCAGCGCTTCCAGATACCCGATGTGACTGCGCTGTTCTTTGATGGCCTGCTCCGCCAGTTGCACGAAGTTCGCTCCGATCATCGGAATGCGCAGCGCCTTGCAATACTGCCTCACACTGGCGTGTTCGAGAGCCTGAGTTTGCTCTTTCATCGCGCCACCTCCGCCGTACTGGCAGCGAGACTGAGTAACTGGTCATACTCATTCATCTGAGGCAGCGGTCGTTCGTAGCGTTCCAGTCCGTTGAGCTCAACTAACTCGGTGCCTGGACGACCCAGTTCCGTTGCCATTAGCAGATGCCGCACCGCGGCCGCATCTGTGCAACTCAAAGCCAGCGCCTTCTCCACCGCCTGCTGCAGCCGCTCCCAGCCATGTCTCTTGCCGAGAGTGAGTAACTCGATCATCTCCCGCGTGCCGACTTGCTTGCCGTGCCGTTCCTGCAAGCTCTGCCAGAGCCGGTCGAAACTCTCCGGCCAGCGCCCGCGTTCGCGCCACTGCCGCAACGGACTCGATCCCGCCAGCGCTCCCGGTTTCTTCTCCAGCACGTCAAGATAGTGCTCCAGATCGAGCACTTGCTCATAGCGGCCGAAACTACGCTCGTGCCGCGCCACGCACTCCCGTTCCTGCCAGATCTCGACATACGCCGGCAGGAGTTTCGCTTGCGGGCGCGTCCCCGGCCGCAAGGGCGTCGAGTAGAAGTTCGTCCGCACCTTCACACAGCCCTTGCCGTCCACTGTCGGAAAACTGGTCTCCGCCAGTTCGAATCCTTCCGCCGCCAGCGGCAACAGATGCTCGCGTTCGATCCGCATCGCCTCCCCGACGGGCATCGCTTGGCCTGCAATCCGCCGCTGTTCGTCTTGTTGACAGAAGCTTCGCAAATACTGATTCAACTCTTCCAGGTTCTTCACCTGCGGAACCGGCACCAGATGATTCCGGCGGAAATAGCCCACTTCCCCCTCTACTCCGCCCTTCTCGTTGCCCCGCGCCGGATTGCAGAACTCGGTCTGAAAGCCCCAGTGCGAGCGGAACGCGATCAACCGTTCCGTCTCCTCCCGCTGATGCCCGCGCAGAATCTTCTTCACCGCGCTCTTTAGGTTGTCGTAGCGCAAGCGCCGGAACACGCCACCAAAATAGCCAAATGCAGACTCATGCGCTTCCAGAAATGCCTGCTGCGTGGCGTGATAGTAGGCAACGTGAAACGCTCCGCCGCTCGCCATCGACCGCATCGCGAAGTGTTGAACCGACTGGCGCTCGCCTCCGATCTCGGCCATGGCTTCGTACCAATCCACCTGCGCTTCGCCGCCCCAGTCGTACACTTGCGGGACAAACGTCTCTCGCGCCGTGAGCCCTAACTCTTGCTTGCGCTCCCGTACATAACGGCGCACCGTCGCTTCCGCCACTGGGTCCGAACGCTCCTGACGGATCCGCTGCCAAATGCGATGTGCGGTGTGCCGCTGTTTGCGCGGAGCCAGCTGATCGGCGCGCAGAATCTCGTCAATGAACTGCATCACCGGACCCAGCCTGGGCTTGTTCCGCACCGCCAGTTTGCGCTCCGGCGGGATCGCACTCGCCAGCGCCTGTCGCACCATCCGCCGATGCACGCCCAGCTTCTTCGCGACTGCGCGAATCGAACCGGTTCCATGCGTGTGCTCCCGCCTAATCTCTTCGAATAGCTCCACCTTGCGTCTCCTGTCCATCGCCCTCCCCGTCCTGGCTGGCAGAAATCAGGGTAGGCCGATCTATCGGTTAGGGTGGGGCCAAATGTAATGATCGAAGTGGGGCCACTTCAGAGTAGCGAAATCACGGCGGGATTTTCCTTTAGCTGCTCTGCTTTCAACAGGTTCGCGCACGGTAACTGAAAGTTACCGTGCAGCACCCTTTCAGGGGTGGAGTGTCTCCCTATACTCCCGATGCCGAAGGCAGCGAGATTTTGACTAACCTGGAAACCGGCCCTTGGGAGCACCACCACGTCACCCCGGACAGCAACGGATTGGCAGCTAAGGGGAAAAACTCTTACCCAGAACCTCACTCACTGACAGACCGCAGGCCTTAGCCGCCCAGGGACGCGAAAGGCAGACACTAGGGAAGTTGGCTGGAATGGACCAGGGGATGGTTCGGGGCTTTGCGTCCTCTCCCCTTCCAGCGAGAAACACCCCATGCAAGAAAAAGCGCTGCCAGTCCGACCACTCCCTGCACGACGGAAAAATGTGGATTGTTACGATAACCGAGGAAGGAGAACAGGTACACCGCGATTGCAATCCTGTCGGTGAGTTCGGGTTTGGACCTAGCAAACCTTATCAGCCAGACGAGCGTGGCACCAAAGAAGAAGGCCATCTCTGCCGCTTCCAGTCGGGAGAAGGCCAAGTGCGGGGGAAACCAATCTCGGCCAGCGATGGTGACGATAACGCTCTTGAGAAAGCCGAATGCAACGCATCCCGCGAAAAACTGTATCCACAGGTGCATCGTGAGCGGAATAAGCACCGCTGCCAAAGACAGTTCTACCCAGCCAAGCCATGACGAAACCAAGTGGCCGTCAGACCACACTGCATCTAGCCCATAGGCAAGAAGAAACAACGAGGCGCAAAACGAGAGGATTCCGCCTGCTAATCGGAATCCCGTCTTAACTTGTTGCCCAACAGTGCGGCTCATTGGTGTGCTCTCCTTGCTGCCTACCGATGCCCAATGCAATTCAGTGCCTCCGCTGACTGCCTTGTCACTTGTCTTTTCCGCCACGATACCAACAGCTCTAATTATCCTCAAAGAGTACAGTGGTAACGAAGCGGGCGGAACGGGAACAAACGGAGACGGCGTTGTCCGAACTGAAAATGAAGACCTGCATCTTCTGCCAACGCCCGAGCACTTCTCGCGAGCACGCCTGGCCGAAATGGCTACTGTCATCCATCGGTGACAGCGACCCAGCATCGAAGACAGAAGCACTGTTCGGGCCAAGGAGTCCCTCGGTCACGTTCGCCGGTCCAGAACTCAAGGTTAGCTGTGCATGTCTCACCTGCAACAACGGATGGATGAGCGACCTAGAGGGACATGCGAAGCCCATAGTGGGACCGCTCTTGAACGACGTGTCGTTCTCCCTGGATTCAAGCCAGCAAGCGGTTCTCGCTCGGTGGAGTGTGAAGACCGCAATGGTGTTTGAAGCTACCGACCGCAGCAGAGACTGGTTTTACTCCGACGCCGACAGGCAGGGAGTGTCCGGTTCTGTGCTCCCGGCCCGTACCTGGGTATGGATTGGTCGATACGTGCAGAGCAACATCCTGTGTAGCGAGGCGAGGAAGCTGCACGAGCATACGCCGAGGAGTAAGAATCCGTTCGTCGGCGGCCACGCCATAACTCTTGTAATTCGGCGGCTCGTCATTCAAGTTCTCACGGTGCGGCTCAAGCCCGAGTTCGCGGCAGCGGGACAGGTGGCACTCAATGTCAAGCGCGGGCCGTGGGAGAGTTTATTGAGTCAGATCTGGCCCACTGAAACTGCTCGCGTGAAATGGCCGCCAGGGATGAGCTTCGACGATTCCGGTATCAGCTTCCCGGAGTTGAGCGGCAGGTTCCGTACCGGGGAACGGACCTAGTTGTGGATTACAGCTCGTGCTTCGGCCCTGATTGCTTCCAGTATCGACGGTAGCTCTTTAAATGCTGTTGCACGCGCTTTGTCGATAAACCCGGCTCGCGTCTGACCGTCGGGAATCATTGGGTTCGCCGCCATGTTGAGGTGAATTCCAGCCGAGACCGTGTTGAAGAACTCGTCGAGCTTGCGCGTCAAATCCGGCCCGATGAGCAGTTTATTTTGCGAGAACACCTCGGATGCGGCTCCGAGATCAACCGCCATCCTTCGCAATAATTCCTTGTCGTCAGCTTCGCCTTGAACCTTTCCGGGACCAGCCGCCCGCTGCAAATTGAAGAGGCCAAGTTCAAGCTTTGAATGGATCGCGAGGAGTGCGTCAACCTGGCGTTCGTGAATCTTGGAGTTCCGGAGAAGAAAAGCTTTGTGGGTTTCAAGCTGTGCATCGAATCGTCGCTTAAACAAGGCCGCCACTATCGTCGTACCCAGACCGGAACCCGTGAGTGTCACGGCAAGAGTGAGGAACAGTTTTTCGATCTCTGTCATCTGGCTGCCTCCGTTGCTCTTTCTATTCGATCACACTCCGCATCCCCGGCAGCACGATAGTCATCCAGTCGGAGTCCGCTGATATGTGAAGTCGGTCCCACACAAAGAACAACGAGCGTGGTGAACAGGCGATGGATTTGGGGGCAGTTCGATCAGCTCGCCGTCGCAGGAATGCTCGGGGACAGGCTTCGAACGTACTTAAAGATCAGGTCGCGATGCGGGCAGAAACACATCAGCATAGCGCGGAACTGCCCCGATGCCGAGCGATTTCTTCACATTCGCTATTCCATCTTGCCACGTGGCTCTTGATGTCGGGCTATGAGGATCATCAGTGAAATACACATTCACCAGCCAAGCTTCGATGCGAAGAATCTCCGTGAGGAAATACAAATGGGCGATTCGGTTTGCGGACTGATAGAGCGAGCCTCTCCAATCGGCCTGTTCGCTGACATGCAACCATTGTTTTGTGGCTGCGATTGCCTGCTCTATTTTATTAACGGATGATGCTGCCTCCGCTCCACACCCGTTCCCGAAGATTTCAGGTACGTGGCTCTTTGATTCAACCAACAAAACTCCACCCGTCCGATTCTCGACACAAGCAAGTGCGTCCCAATGCGGCCCTCCTCTGGGCCAAAAGCGGTTCAGTTCTTTGCAGTGCTGCGGTAACCCCAGAGCCTTCAAGAAAGCAGAATCCCAATATTCTCGATAGCCATCAGAACTTAACGGTGATACCCAACGCAAAGAGAAAGATGTTTTGAAGGCGTCAGAAATTGCTTGGTTGAGCACCAATGGCTGCTCGTTGACGTAAAACTGAATCTGCCGTTGGCTTCCTGCGAAGGCTCGTCCTGTGTCGTCACACCTTAGCATTTGGTCCTCCAAACAACCCTGTACCAGAACAGGCGATGCTGAACCTGGGTGAGTTCCACGGGCACGCAGCATTCCGCGTCATCGTTCGCCGCATGGTTGATCCGAGTGCTGACTGAACAGCCGCGCATCATGCGGGCTTGGTATGGTGGTGAGTCTACGATGTTACCGAGCCTTCAAATGGATTGCGGTGCGCGACAAGTGGGGCAGACTCTTATGTGCTCGTGTTGCTTTGCGCTCAGACGATTGGCGGAGTCACCCGCTTCGGCAAGTGCGGCTCGTTCCTTTTCCGTGGGTGCGATGAGACCCTTCAATCGGTTGTAGTGTTCCCACGCATCGACCACCATTTGCTGCAGCCTTCGGTTTTCCTCACATGGTGACGGGTTGACTGGCACCATCCTCCTCCGTTGGGGAGTGACATTTCGTTTGTCAACCGCCCATCTCATTCGCGCATTTGTGTTCCACGAATTGTTTCCGCAGACTCTCTTGTGCGGCGGATGTCTGCTTGAGCAGCGGCGGCGGAACCTCGAACTCCCGCCCGCAATCCGTGCAGACTCCCACGGCTGGAACTGGACCGAGCCACTTTGTTACGCGGATGGTGCAGGCTGGCATGATGTAAAAACCGACCGAGCGGTCGGTGTCGGTTCTGGTGTCGGTTGGTTTTTCATTTTGGTGCGTTTCGCTGCTCGCCGTTGCCTAGCTCGCATCCTCACAATCATTTGAGAATGCTGCGCTTATGCCACACTATACTGCTCTGTGCTCGTTGGTGCTGAAAGGCCAAAAACGCCTTAAAAGGGCATTGCTCTACCACCTGAGCTACGCGCCCCCACCTCTTCAAATTTAGCACATCGCGAGTCTTGACTGCCCAGCAGAGCGATCAGGCCGCCATCGCGCGGAACTCGCCGCTTCACGCAGGGTTCTGCCACGCCGGGGTGCATCTACAAGCGAAAGGGCCTCCCCGCGATAGGAAGCCCTAACTGCATCCCTTGCGCAGCTTGTCTGCCTAGAGTCGCGCAGCCTGTCTACTTAAAGACGATCGTACCGAATTCGCCGGCGAAATTATTGTCGGGGCCCGCCGTGAAAAACAGCTGGTTGATTCCACCGTTGGACCCCATTCCATCGCCGAAATCGATCGCCCAGAGTTGGTCGATGACAATCGGATTTCCCTGCGTGTCTTTCACTCTGCCGACGAACTGTCCGGTAATTGGATCAAAGGCATTGATGGTGCCTGTGTTCGTATTGTTCGAAATCAACAGGGTGTTGCTGAAAGGTCCGAAATTCCTGGGCGCTGCCGCGATGCCCCATGGCTGGTTCAGCGGCGCTCCGTGAATGAGCGGCTTGTCCGGGGTTACGGGTGTGCCATCTTCGGTGAATTCTTCCACAAATCCGCCCGCACCACCGGTTACGCTGGCATACGTCACATAGACCAGTCCATTGATGTCCCGGATGCCAAAGGGAGCAAAGCCTGCGGTCAGCGAAGAATCGGTGAACGCCCCGGCAGGCAGCGTCACAGGTTTGAAATTGGCGTCGTAGACATCCACCTTGTTGTTCGCCAGGTCAGCCGCGAACAGCAGATTCCCCGATGCCCTGTTCGTGATTGCCAGCCCTGTGTATACGGAGGGACTCGCATTCGTCGAGGTCTCCACGGCTACGATCGCCTGGTTAGGATTCGATTGGGGCGCCCATCCGCTGATGGTTCCATCGAGCGTGGCGAAAATGAAGATGGACGGCCATCCCTCGACCTGAAACTCGCCCGATCCATTCGCGGCATTGAACACAATCCCAGTGGGCGAGCCTGGGCCGTTCGCTCCCTTCGGCGAATCCGGGCCGTTCCCCGCCGTGGGAATCAACACCTTGAGTTGCTGGACCTGCTTTCCATTCCCCTGATAAAGTGTCGACCATCCTGAGGTGTTGTCAGATACCCACCAAGCCGAGCCCGGACCGTGCACCATTCCCCACCCATTCACCAGCAACGGATCATCATGCGTGGCCTTGCCGAATTGGTTCGAATCCAAGACGGTGAGTCGATACTGCGCCAGGGCTGCACCCGAAACCAACGTCACCAAAAGCCCGACCGCCAGCGAGAAGCAAATCGCGCGACGCTGCATACAATCTCCTTTAACGCCGGAACTGGGCAGGGGAAGTGCCGGTGCAGCCTTCGCACGCAGATCACATTTCCACCCCGGCGAGGCCCATGCTAGGATGGCGCGCATTGCTCCTTGTCATGAGCTTGTCATCAATTTGCACATTTCCTCCCGCCCGAAGCGCGGAGAATTCTCGAGTGGTACTCCAGACGAACCGCGAAAACAACAATTCTCCCGCCCTCGCGTGACAACTTTCTTGCCTGCCCGTGCATCCTCAATAGGTAGACTCTAGCTGTTCTCGAGCACCAGACTGACAACCATGCCGTCGCATTCGATCGCGCTCCGGTGAACCTTTCTCAGTTTCAGTGGTGAATCCGTATGGCAGGTCTGCATTCGACGCGTTCTTTGGCATTCCTTATTCCGATTCCGCGCGACCGCGTGGTTAAGCGTTATTCGGTCGCGCTCATGACGGCAGCCGTGGCCATCCTGCTACGCTGGCTTCTCGATCCCGTCTTGGGCCACGTTGCCTTCTATGTCACGGTCTACATCGCCGTCGCTTTCTGCGCAATCGTGTGCGGCTACTTCCCCGCCATTCTCAGCGGAGCTTTGGGCTTTCTGGGAATCTTCTATTGGTTCGTCGATCCTCGCCATTCCCTGCAGGTGATCCGGCCATCCGAAATCCATGGCATTGTGGGAGCATTTCTTGTGTGTGCGGTGTTGATCGCACTGGGCCAGGCGAACCGCAGCAAGCAATTGCGGCTCAACGAGAGCGTCTGCGCGCTCACCGCCGAAGCCCGCGAGCGCAAGCGCGCGCAGCAGGAACTTCGCCAGGCTCACGACGAGTTGGAATTACGCGTCCAGGCTCGCACCCGCGAACTCTCTGAGGCCCTGGCTCGATTGGAATCTGAAATCAGCGTGCGCCAACAGGCGGAACAGCATCTTCGCTATTTGTCCCTCCGGTTGATGACGCTGCAGGATGAGGAACGCCGCCGCATTGCCCGCGAACTGCACGATACGGCTGGCCAAACGCTGGCGGCTATGAAGATGTCGATCGCCTTGATTCGTCAGACCGACGGCACTACGCCGGGACTTCAGCCGTTGATCGACGACCTCGACGCACTCACCGACGAAGCGCTGCAGGAAGTTCGTACCGCCTCTTATCTGCTCCATCCGCCCCTGCTCGACGAAGCCGGCATTGCCTCTGCCGCTCGCTGGTTCGTCGACGGATTCGCGCGCCGCAGCGGAATTCAGGTGCAGTGCGATATCGAGGAAAACATGCCGCGCCCGCCGCAGGCATGCGAACTCGTCCTCTTCCGTGTATTGCAGGAAAGCTTGACCAATGTTCACCGCCATTCCCAAGCTACCAGCGCCAGCATTCGCCTCAGCGTCGATCACGGTCAATTTCGCCTTGAGATCTCCGACAATGGCCGGGGCGTCTCCGACGAACAACTTCGGCGACTGGATACGTCCTCGAGCCGAGCCGGAGTGGGAATCAGCGGCATGCGCGAACGCGTCGGCGAACTAGGGGGACATCTCGAAATCCACTCCTGCAACCCCGGCACCAGCGTCCGCGTCGCGCTTCCCCTGGCAAGTCCCTCCGCTCGCTCCGACCCAGTTACAGCACTTCATCGATTCAACGCTTCCGGCGCGCCCAATCTGCACGCTTCGAGTTTACGGATAGAAGGCAATCCGATGGAACGCAAATCGAATGTAACGCTCTGAGGGAAGTCGTCACCTATCCCGGAATTACTCGATCAATGCACGTCCGTCAGACGTTGCGCCGTAGTCACCAGTTGGCCGGCCTCGCTCTTGGAAATCGAAGCAGAAAAGCCCGCCAGCTCCAGATCGGCTGCACTCAGCAGATTGCCAAAGGAAGTGAACAGAATCAGAGGCGTCGCGGGCATAATCTCCTTCAGCACGCGCGCGGCCGTCAGCCCATTCATCAGCGGCATCGAGAGGTCGAGCACGACAACATCTGGCCGCAGTTCCTGCGCCATGGCGATCGCTTCTTGACCGTCGGTAGCCTCGCCACAGACCGTCCAACCCGCTTGCTCGAACATCCGTCGCAAGCCTCTCCTTACCACAGTACTGTCATCGGCAAGAAGGATTCGCTTCACATAAGCCAGATTTCTCTTCGATCATCGCGCCTTTCGTGGACGTTTATCTTTCTCTCGCTATTGTCCGATCGTCGTCGCTTGCGTTCCCGGAAACAATACGGCGCACACTGTACGCTCATGCATTCAAAGACGCCATCTCAAAACTACGCGATTGCCGTTCGCTTGGCCCTGGCTTTTCGGTTTGACACTCGTCATGCGCTCGACTAACGTACTCCTGCAGATCGAGCGAGGATGGTCCCGTCACTTGGCCACTTTGCCAATCCTCGCTCGCTGATCCCCACTCCATGTGAACACCGCGGCATAGAACACGGGCTTCGGCCGCCAACGTTTACGAAGGGAGGTCTCATTGATGGATCTCACCCAGGCCATCCTCTACGCTCAACTGGTCAACGCGGCCGATGTCATTCCCCCGCAGAACACGGCCAATGCCGCTGGGCAAGTCATCTCGGTCGGCGATGCCAAATACGAAGTAGTCACCAGCCTCTTCGCCAATGATCTGTGCACCGACATGAATCCGCAGCGCGGGAAGACGCGCGTTTCCATTGGCCTCGTGCTGCAGGCCTCGGGCGGGGGAGATGTCGTCATCGCGATTCGCGGTACTGAGGGCATTCAGGAATGGATTCACGATTCCGAATTCCTTCTCGAAAAGTGTCCGTTCCTTGCCGGCGCGGGACATACCGAAGATGGTTTCACGGCGATGTATTTGTCGATGACAACCGCGCCCGATCCCGGCTCGCCCAGCCTCACTCGCTGGCTTTCCGCTCTGAAGTTTCCCAGACCGCTCACTTCCCTCACGATCTGCGGACATAGCTTAGGCGGAGCGCTCGCAACCTTACTCGCCCTCAACGTCAGCGCCAACACCGCCTTCAAAAACCCAACCGTTTATACCTACGCCAGCCCGCGCACCGGTGGACCGCTGTTCGCCAGCACCTACAATCAAGTCGTGCCCAACACATTTCGTATCGCCGGCCGCCTCGACCTGGTTCCAAAGCTGCCCCTGCCGCCCTTATACGAACATGTCAACACGTTGTACGAGCTCAACTCGGTGCAACTGGGAATCCCGCCGAAGATCCTCATCAAGCCCGAACTGGCGTGTCTGCACGCGCTGGCCAGTTACCTGTTTCTGTTATCGCGATTGGCGGGCGGGACGATCCTGCCGTTGCAACCAGCCTGTGTTCCGTAGGATCTCGGATCCGCGGATAAATGCTGCGCACGATTATGCACAAATAAAACGGCCCGCCCGAGGCGGCCCGTTGCCTTACAGAAGCGTGATGCTTAGTCTCCGGCCACCGGCTCGGCGATCTCCGGCTTCGTTTCCGTCGCGCCGTGTCCGTTGCCATTGCCGTTTGTCGGCTTGGCCAACGCGCCCAGCGGAATGAATCCGTCCTGCGATTGCACCGGCTTCTCTTTCAAAACGACTTCGCGATACAGCGACGCCATGCGTGCGTTGTAGGCCTCGTCGTTTTTCTGCGGTCCACGCGCTTCCGCGGGTGCCCCATTTCTCGCGTCCTTTGCGAGAAGTGGGGGAGTTCCATCAGCCACTGCCTTCTGTTTCGCATCCCGCGCCCGTGTCTTTTCCTCGCGCGCAGTCTTGGCGATACCCAGCTTATCCAGATCATGTTGCAGTTCGTTGGTAACCAGATCTTCGCGCAGCTTCAGATACTCGGTCGCGGTCTCCTGCTGCTCCATCTTCACTTTCTTGCCGCCCGCGAAAATCTCGTGCCGCCCGTGCTCCTCATACCACTTGGTGAGCGTGGCCGTCATGTGCATCTTCTCGATGATGTTCCGCCATCCCACGCCCGTGTTGTAGGCGCAGAACGAAATCTCGCCTTCCTGCGTCGCGTACGGAATAATGCACTGCTCCGTCCGCCGGAAGTCGTAGTTGAACAGATCCTGGAACCACATGCCCGCGATGAACAGGAAGTTCCAGCGATCGGTCGAGCGCCGCTTCATCACGTCGTCAATCGTTCGGTCCGGACCAACTTTCCCGTAGTCCTTTCCGGTCACGTGATAGTTCTTGTCGAACTTCTTCAACAGGTCCATCAACTTGAAGTGCGTCGGCGACTGGTACGGATCGTAGTTCTTCATCAGGCACAGCGCCATGCCCAACCCGGTCAGGAATTTTCCGCGGGAAGCATCGTTCACTTTCGCAATGTCCTTCGCGAGCTGGTCGCCATGCAGGAACGCTGTCACCGGCACCGCTTCCTTGGTTTCTTTATCGATCATAACCGCCATGCCGGTTCCGCAGTTCGGATGGCAGCCGCAAGAGAGTTGGCCCCAGTCGTTGTTGGAGTCCTGCGCGTGCATCAGGTCAGCCCAGTCGCTGAACGTTCCCATGAAGCTGATCGGGAACCAGTCACGCGAAGGCTCGCCCAGTCCGGTCTGATTCTTCACGTCGTGCGCCAGATGGCTCAGCGTGTAGCGCTGCGCCTGGCGCCGCTCGTCGGTCACAGCCTCATCGCGTCCGGTGAAGGAAACAGGCTGGAACGACAGGAAGCTGATCGTCTTCGGATTGTCGAGCGCGAACTTGATGATGCGTCCGACCTGCTCGTTGTTGATGCCGTTGACAATCGTGATCACCGGGACGATCTCGCACCCCGCCTTGTGCAGGTTTTCGATCGCCTTCAGCTTCACGTCAAACAAGTTGCCGACGGCGCGGTGCGCATTCGCCGCGTTGCCGATTCCGTCAAACTGCAGATAGGCATAGCGCATGCCGACTTCCACGGCCTGCTGCGCGAATTCAAAGCTCTTGGCGAATTCGATTCCGTTAGTCGCGGCCTGCACCGAGTTGTATCCCACATGGCGCGCATACCGGACCGCATCCAGGAAGTAGGGCGACAAGGTCGGCTCGCCGCCGGAGAACTGCACGCTCATCTGACGCCGCGGCTTGATCGTGATCGCGTTGTCGAGCATGGTCTTGATTTCTTCCCAGGTCAGTTCGTGGACGAAGCCCACCTGGTTCGCGTCCATGAAGCAGGGATCGCACATCATGTTGCAGCGGTTGGTCAGATCAATCGTCAGCACCGATCCGCGGCCGTACTTCACCGTCGACGATCCGTGATGATGCAGGTGCTCGTCGTTGTGCGCGGCGATGTCGCGGCCTGGGAACACGTCTTCCAGGTGCTTGGAGAATTCGGTATCAATCGACATCACATCTTCGAAGTGTCCGTGCTTCGGGCAATCTTTCACCATCAGGATCTTGCCGTCGCGCTCGATGATGGTCGCCTTGATCTCGCCCACCTTCTCGTTCATGAGCACTTCGTGCGGCAGATGGCCGTCGAGAATCTGCTGGCGAATTTCCGGCACACACTTCGGGCAGAGCGAATCGGTGGAGCGCGGCCAGCCCAGCGGCGGCTTGGATTTCTCGTACGACTTGAGCAGAGGCTTGTCTGACCACTTCGGCGTCGGCGACGGGTTGGGGTTGATACGATTCAAGCGGTCGAATACAACCCAGGCGCCCTTGGCAGCGGTGACAACTGCTTTTTCAACGTACTTAATCGGCTTGCGCATGATAACTTTCGGCTCCTCTTGGCTGGGCTCTGAGCTTGTAACTCGAGCCTGCGTTCCGTCGGGACAGCCACCGACCGCAACGGCAAGTGCTATCCCTCCGACTGCAATTTCGTTTCGCCTTCGCTTTGGATGAACCTGAGGAAGTCTCACCCAAAAACTGCGGCACACCCCGGGAAAATACCGCGGCTTAAGACCCTCTGCCTTACACTTTTCCCTGGGTGTTAGTCTGCACGTATCCTATTGGAAGCTTTAGGCCTCGCGCATCCATATCCCAACGAATGGTGCAAAATCGGGGTTTAGTGGTTCCTGGGCGAATTATACGGAGCTAAGCTATTGAAAGTAAAGGACTGGATGATCTTGCCCCGGCGAGCGTTTTGGGATTCGAATGGTCAGACCTACTTCCCAAGCGGCGGAGAAGGCTCGCCTGGCGCCGACATCGACCTCATCGACAAACCCGACTCAGCCCTTTTCAGATCGCCCACGTGCCGGGCTTTTGAGCCGGCTTCCTCATACCCGAGGATCGAATGGTAAACAGCGCGGTCGAAGAACTGATCCAGCAGTTGATGCAGTTCTAGTTCGCCATAAAGCGCCACCACGTTGTCCGCGAAAGCTTCGTGCCGCAGGAAATGCAGCAAGTGGTCGCGCGTGAGCATCAGTGCCCATATCAACTGCGGCAAGCGAATTCCTTCCGCGGCCCGCCGCGCGGCAATGGCTTTAAACCGGCTGGCGATGTCCGGCTCGGTCTTCTGCAGTAGCCACTCTCCCAGATTGCGGTACACCTCGCCAACCCGGCGCTGCAGGTTCTCACGCGGGATTGCTCGAAAATCAGAAGTGCGCTCCGATGCGCGAATCACGTCCACTACCCCTTGCGACAATGCCTCCGAGTGCGCTTCTATCAGGCGCACCAATTTCATACCTAACATTAAATGGATCTCCTTCGGTCTCTACTGATGCAGATGCAGTAAGGGCAGTGAAAGATGCAGAGACTGGATTTGCTTCAGCCTTCAATCAGCTCCGCCGCTCTAAAACAGAAATTTCAACGCCAGTTGCACCACGCGCGGGCTTATGTCGGACTGAACCTGCCCGAAGCTGGGTGAACTGATGTCGCTGACCGGCGGACGGAAATTTGTGTGGTTGAGAAAATTGAATAACTCCGCGCGGAATTGCACGTCTTTCCCTTCTCTCACAACCATGTTTTTAAACACAGAAAAATCCCAGTTCATGTATCCCGGCCCTGCGATCACGTTGCGGCCCTCGTCCCCGAAAACCTGGAAGCGTCCCAGAGGATCCGGTTGCAGCTGCTGAAAGGCGCCCTTGTTAAACCACTGCTGCGGCGTGCGCGGGCCGGAGTTGGGATCGCCAACCAGGTTGGGACGATTCGCGGAAAATCCGGTGATCTCCGGTGCTTGCCCCTGCAGCGAAACATCATTCGAATCGAACACGGTGAAAGGCGTGCCGCTCATCAGGGTCGCGATGCCGTTGATCTGCCAATTGCCCAGCGTGTGCTGATACCAGTTCGTCGGGTGATTCCAGAACGGTAGATTCCACTGGTAGCTGAACACCAGGCGATGGCGCGCGTCGAACATGGAACGCCCGCGCTCGGCGGCCAAGTCGAACGGGTTTTGCGCCAGATCGTTCTCTCCCGCGACCGGTTGCGACGCCGAGCCGGTAATGTTGAACGAAGAAACATCGTCAATCGATTTCGAGAGCGTGTACGACGCGAGGAACGATAGCCCGTGGCTGAACCTTTTGCGCAGGCTCGCCTCCAGAGCGTTATAGCTGGAGTTGGCGATGCTGGCGATCTCTCCGACCGAACTGTAGACGCACGGCACATTCGGGTTCGAGGTGAGCGTGCATCCCGAATACAGCCGCCGCTGGTTCACGTTATTCTCGTTCGAAATCGGATTGCCGCTCAAGTCCACTCCCGGAATAAACACCGCCGGATTGCCTTCGATGAAGCGCGGCAGCCTTACCCCCGTGGTGCCTACATATCCAACCTGCAGCAGCCAGTCTTCTCCAAACGAATGTTGAACATTCAGATTCCAATCCTGCGCGTAGGGCAGGTGCAGGTTGCGAGCCACCACCAGCAGAGTCATCGGCTCCGGGAATTGCTGGCTGAAAGGATTCGGCGCGTAAAAAGGATTGGCGAACGAGTTCACCGGAAAGCTGATCTGCTGCGTCTTGAGATAAGGAGGCGCGCTCACCGGATCCTGCAGCGGTCCGCCTTCGCCCGTGTAGTAAGGCTCGTAGAAGATTCCGTAAGCCGCGCTGATCACGGTTTTCGCATCTCCGCGCGGATCGAGAGCAAATCCCACTCGCGGCGCGAAAGCGGTTTTTTGCGTGGGAATCAACCCGGCCGGCACTCCCCGATCTCCGGGATAAAGCAGTCCGGCCGGAGCCGACGGAACAACCGTCGACTGTGCCCCCGGAACGAACAGGTTCACTTCGTTATGGTTCTCCGTCGCCGGAAATGGCAACTCGTACCGGAGTCCGTAATTCAGCGTGAAGCGTGACGTAGCCTTGAACGTATCCTGGGCATAAAGTTCGAGAGCGCGATCGCGAATTTCGCGGCTGAAATCTCCTCCGCCCTGCAGAAACACGACCGGATTGCCCGACAGAAAGCTGGCGAACCCGTCGCTGTAAGGGAACGTCGAGAACACAAAAAATCCGTTGCTCGCGATTCCCTGCAGCGCGTTGATCTGGTCGCGCCGGTAGCCTCCGCCAAATTTCAGTTCATGACGGGCATGAATCCAGCTCAGCGATCCGGAAAGGTCGAACGTATTCTGATAGGTGTAGCGAGGTCCGGTAATGGGGTCGCCAACCGAAGCATAACCGGAAACCTGTATGAATGGAGGCCCGGCCGCCAGCAGCAGCGTTGGATCGTACTGAAAGCCCAGACTCGACGGCGATTCGTTGTTCAAATGCTGGTCGAGCAGGAACTTATTGCGGAGATAGGAGAAGCGCGCCACGCCGATCGTCGTCGCAGAAAAAACATGCGTCTCCTGGGCCACCAGGTTCTGCGCGCGATCATCCTCGCCCACCGGAAAACCAGGAACATTCGCCCCCATCGGCGAAAGCGGATCCGTCGTCGGCCCGCCGCTGTATATGTAACGGAAATTCAGCGTGTCCGCTCGCGAGAGGTAATGATCGACGCGCAATCCGAATTGATCGTTGTTCTCGATCAGAGTTTGCGTTCCGATATATCCGTTCTCGCCGCTATTAGGCAGCGGAAAAAATGGCAGCACGTTGGCCGCAATCGGATCGATGGGCGTGAACAGCGTCATCTGGTTGAAGGGCACAGGCATGCCAAAAAAAGTCAGCTGCTGCAGCGGGTTGTCGCAAAGTCCGGTCGTCTGATCGAAACCGGCGGTACACTGTTCGCCGAAATTTCCCTACCTTTCCGCCTTCGAAGGCACCGTGGCGGGCACCGATTCGCCCTGCCGGTTGCGGAAGCCCTCGTAATATCCGAAGAAAAAGGTTTTGTCCTTGAAAATCGGGCCGCCGAAGGTCGCACCAAACTGGTTCTGCTTCAGCGGTTGCACCGAGCGCGTGAAGTAATCGGAAGAGTCCATGGCATCGTTGCGGAAAAACTCCCAGAATGCGCCGTGCAATGAATTCGTTCCGCTGCGCGTCACGATGTTGGTAGTCGATCCGGTGTTGCGTCCGAACTCGGCGTTGGCATTGTGGGAGAGGATGCGGAATTCGGCGATCGCGTCGATTGGCGGCTTCAGCACGAAGCCTCCGTCGACCGAGCTGACATTGTCCGCGCCGTCAATCAGAAAATTGTTCGACTCCGGCCTCTGACCATCCACGGCGTAAGCCTGGTTCTGCCGCGCCGGACCGCCCGCCTCCAGCAACCCGGGCGTCAGGGGAACGACTCCGGGTTGCAGCAAACCGAGCTGCGAAAAATTCCGCCCATCGAGCGGCAGGTCAAGAATCTCGCGCTGCATGACCGTTTGGCCGAGGCTGCTCACCGTGTTCTGAATCAAGGCAGCGTCGGCGCTAACTTCGACCTGCTGCATCTCTGATCCAACCTGCAGACGGACCATCACCGTCGCACTCTCGTTCACGTCGATCGTAATGCCTTGTTGCCGATATTTCTCAAAACCCTTGGCCGCGGCTTCGAGCGTGTAATGGCCGATGGGCAATTCGATGAGCAGATAATTGCCGTTGCGGTCGGTCGTCGCCGCGCGGGTGAGTCCGGTCTCGACCTGTGTGGCTGTGACGGCGACGTTCGAAACCACCGCTCCGCTCGGATCGCTAATCGTGCCGTGGATGTTTCCCGTGATCTGCTGAGCAGAAACTGTGAACGCAGCAAAAAGCGTGAACAACAGCCAGCCCCAGCTCCTGACAGAAGACATCCCCACAATCCTTTCGCCGATTCATCTCGCACATTCGCGCACACTTCTGCGAGCCTCCCGCCAAAAGTGATTGGAATGTGTGAAACGATCGAACCCCAGAGTGCGAGGATTATGGGAACTTCGGCAGGCCGGGTCAATAATCGGAAAGAATTAGCGAGCCACAAAACGCGCGAATCAGCGGCCCCAGCGTTTCGCGTCGTAACTGAAGTCGATCAGCGCGTCGCGATAGTCAATCTTGATGTCGAGCACGCGCAGCGTCGTAAATCCCAGGAAGCCGGAAACCTCCGTGCCAATGCTGTCGCTGATCGGGGTGGTATCGAAAGCAGTCATGTCCTGATTTTCCTGCTTGAGATGCCCGAATTGCAGGATGGCCTTGTTGGCGGAGAAGACCTTGTCGACGCGCCCGCTGACGCCTTCCACGATCGTGTCGGAATCTCCGTGGACCTTGGTGACTTCTCGAGCCGCCGCGGGTGAGATGAAGTTGGTGAGTGCCCCGGTGTCGAGCAGAAAAAATTTAAAGGGCACGTTGCCGATGGCGGTCGGCACCAGCAGATCGTGGCCAAAGCGCAGCACGCGAGTGTAAGACTGCATTTCAGGAGCGATGTAGCGATCCTGCGGGCCGGAAAATTTCGGAGGTGCGGCAGCCTTCGATGGGGTCGCATCGCCGTCCCCGGATTCGCTGTCTTCCGGGGCGTCGGAGTCTTCGCTCTTGAGAGCAAGTTTCTGGACCGTCTCGCCTGGACGCTTCGGCAGCTCGCCGAGCCGCAGCTTCTCGTTGGGGAAATCGATATCCACCAGAAACTGGTCGAAGACGTCGGCTCCAATCAATCCATTGTCCCCAGCAACGCTGCGGCTTTCCATGACTTCGACAGGACAATTTTGAAATTCAAGATCTCCGACCTTGATGGAATCGGCGGTACCGAAGTAAGCATCCCTACGGCCCTTCTTTCCGATGCCCCAAACCTTGCTGGCCGTGATCTTGGTGACGCCGGCGTGCTCGGCAACGGAACGGTTGATGAGAATTCCGGTAGCGCCTGTGTCGAGAAGCAGCGAGCTCTTGTGGCCGTTCAGGGCGACCGAGAGACCGTAACCGCGAAGGTGCTGCGGATCGGTGAGCAGCCGCACCAGCGGCGTTTCCGTGGCTGTCACTTTGCTGACCAGGCGGCAGGGTTTGCTCCTCTGCTGCGTCCGTTCTTTCAGGTAGGCAAGATAACTGGCCGAATCTTGGCGTTGCTCCGGGGTCCAGTTGTTGTCGCCGGCGAGCGAGGTCTCAAGATCATGGATGCGCTCGGCGAGCGAGAGCGTTCCCATCCACTGCTCATGGATATCCGGATCCCAGGGATCCAGATCATGCGCCTTGTCGAGCATTGCTTTCTCGCTCTTGTACATGGCAAGAGCACTGCGGACGCAGGCTAGTCCCAGGTACGCGCGCGCCTCGGGATATCCAGAGTTGATCACGCTTACCCACTCGCGCTCCGCGTCGGTGATTCTTCCCTGGCGAAACCACACTTCGGCGTGCGCCACTCGCACTCGCGGGGACTTCGACGCCGCCAGTCCCTTTTCGGCCACCGCCGCAGCCAACTCCACCTTCTTCATCTTGAGGTAAGTATGAACTTCCCCCGCATAAGCATCCGGCGATTGCGGATGTTCTTTTAGAACCTGTTCGTATTTTTCCAGTGCCGCGTCGAAATTTCCTTTGCGGTAGAACAGGAACGCTTCTTCCAGAGCGCTCGTCGGAGGCGTGACATTTGCGCCTTCCGCCGCCGCGGAGACCACGGTGGTTGCCACCGGCTGAGCGGGTGGGGCCGCTGCCTGGTCTTGGGCCCGGTCACCAGATACCAGTGGCCGAGCCGCGGTGGGAGGATTATTGGTGGATGGATTATTGCTCGATTGCGCGAAACCAAACGATGCCAGAGCGATCGCCAACCAAACCCCATAGGCTCGGAACATGCGCACCTTTGCAACGCCGGTGAACTAGGGGAAGTCCAGCGCGGAAGCAGGATTCTCCCACAAATCCGGCTGTACTTACAACGCAAAACGCCGAAACGAACCCGCGGAGCTCACTCTCTTTTCGCCCGGCCAAAGCCTCACCCCCGGCCTGCACGCGGAAACAAAGTCGTTCCGGCTCAGTGCGCAATCAGAGTTTCATGGCCGCCTGCGGCCGACAAAACGGCTAGAATGAAAACTTCAGTTTGTTTCCTTCTGAGCTTCAGAGCGTCATTTCAAGACAAGGCGGACCATTCCGAGGTGCGATTCTCAAAACTTCTCCTGCTTTTATCGTGTCTGACATTGCTAGTCAGCGCGCAGCCGGCCCATGCGGCCGACGTAAAATCCATTGCCGCTGCCGTGGACGATCACTACAACCACCTGCGATCCCTGGAGGCGCAATTTACCGAGTTGTACCTGGGATCGGGAATGACCCGCACCGAGTCCGGTACCCTCTGGCTGAAAAAACCTGGCAAGATGCGCTGGCAATACCGTTCTCCCAGAGAAAAGCTCTTTGTAAGCGATGGGAAAGATGCCTGGTTTTACGTCCCCGACGACCGGCAGGCGCGAAAGTCACCGGCCAAAAAGCTGGAGGACGCGCACTCACCCCTCGCTTTTTTGCTAGGTAAGACACGCCTGGAGAAGGAGTTGCGTGGATTATCTCTAGCTCCGGATGTAGCGCCTTTGCAGGCCGGAGACGTCGTGCTTCGGGGGGTCCCGTCGGCCTTGGCGGATCAATGGAGCGAGGTGGCGCTAGAGATTACGCCTCAGAATCAGATTGTGCGGATCGTGATTCAGGGCGTGGACGGCTCTTCGACCGAGTACCGCTTCACCGATCAGAAAGAGAATGTGGCGACCGACAATTCGCGGTTTGAGTTTAAGCCGCCGGCCGGGACCGAGGTGGTCGAAGGCGAGTTGGGGCAATAAGGGACGGAGCGGAAGGTGAGCTCGGCTTTCCGCTCAGTCCCAAAATTTACCAAAACGTAACAAAGCCGGAATCAGCGCATAAAGCATAAAGAGGTTACTTGCGGCACGGGACAGAGGCTCATCGGAGTGAATCGGCGGCATAGAATGGAAGTTGGAATGTTAGACTGGCCCGTAGGGGTCCGTCCGGAGATTCCCCCGGAAGAACTGGCCAATGGCTGAATTTGTAATCAAAATTGCGGACGATCGCGGGCACGTGCAGCAGCACGTCGAGCAAGGTATTTCCGAAGCCGAGGTGCGCGACCGGTTCTCGCAGCAGGGCTACCTGGTCTATTGGGTCAAGCCGCAAGGATTGCTGGCCGGCGGAGTCTCGCAGCGGCGAAGAAAGCTCAAGCAGAGCACATTTCTGGTCTTTAACCAGCAGTTTCTAACCCTGATCCGGGCCGGCCTGCCGATCTTGAACTCGCTCGAACTGCTGATCAAGCGGCAAAAGGACGCGAAGCTGAAGCAGATTCTGGAGAATGTCCGCGACCGGGTGAAAGGCGGAGAATTGTTGTCGGACGCCTTCGCCGCCCAAGGGATGATCCCCAAGATTTATACGACCACATTAATGGCAGGCGAGAAGAGCGGCAACGTTGACGAAGTCCTGACCCGCTACGTGAACTTTCAACGCATGGCCATGACCTTCCGCAAGAAACTGTTTGTGTCGCTGATTTATCCCACGCTGCTAATCAGCGTGGTGATGATCATGGTGATGTTCTTGTTCACCTACGTGGTGCCCAAGTTCGCCGACTTGTTCAACAGTCTGGACGCGAAATTGCCCGCGATTACCGTCTTCATGCTCGCTGTCGGTGTGAACGCCCAGAAGTATGCGCCATTTGTGTTGATCGGCCTGGTCGTGGGTGGATTTCTGTTCTGGCGGTGGAAGGAGACCGACCGCGGAGCCGACCGCATTGACCGGCTAATCCTGAGCATGCCTTTGCTGGGAGGCATCCGGATTAAGCATCAGGTGGCCAGCTTCTCGCGCATGCTTTCTACCCTGCTGCAAGGCGGCCTGCCGCTGGTTCCTTCCATGGAAACGGCGGGCTCCTCGATGAGCAGCCGGCGCATCTTAAAAGGCGTGATGCGGGCCGGCATCCGAGTGCGTGAAGGACAAGGGTTGGCGCCCAGCCTGGAAGAGCAGAAGATTTTTCCGGAACTGGCGGTGGAAATGATTGAAGTCGGTGAGTCGACCGGAGCTCTGCCCGCCATGTTGAACTCGGTCGCGGAATTCTACGAGGAAGATGTGCAGACGGCCCTGGGCGCGGCCATGGCCCTGATTGAGCCGCTCATCCTCATCGTCATGGCGGTTTTTGTGGGTGGTGTGCTGATTTCGTTGTACTTGCCGATCTTTACATTAGGCGTGCATTGAAGTTGGAAGTTGTGAGGTAGCGATGGCAACGGCGGATAAGAAATCGCTTTTCGTGAATGGCGGTAATGGCGGGCCCATCAGCCCGACCGGCAACCCCATCACCGATCTCGAGCGCGCGCAAGACGTCGCTCGCCGTTACCGCTGCGAATTCATCGACCTCTCAGGCTTCGAGCTGCATCATGAGCTGTTCAAGAAAATCCCCGTCGAATTGATGTTCCGTTACAACTTTGTTCCGCTCGAGGAAACCGTCGACGGGCGCCTGGCCATCGCCATTGCCGATCCCAGCCAGTTGATGATGATCGACGAGATCAGCCTGCTGCTCAAGCAGCGCATCGTCACCAAAGTCTCCACGCTGAAGCAGATCTCCGACATCCTCAAGAAGACCGAGCAGTCGCAGCGTGTTCTGGAAGAAGCCAGCGAAGGCTTCACCATCATCCGCGAAGACGAAAACACCGGCGCGGAAGAGACGCTGACCATCGACAAGCTCACCGCCGCCGGCGATACCAGCCCCATCATCCGCCTGGTCGATACCACGATTTTCACTGCGCTGCAGCGGCGCGCTTCCGATATTCACATCGAGACTCGCGACGATTCGGTCGTGATCAAATTCCGCATCGACGGCGTGCTGACCCAGGCCATGCCGCCCATCGGCAAAGAGCACCATTCCACAGTAATCTCGCGCATTAAGGTCATGAGCGAGCTCGATATCTCCGAGCGCCGCGTGCCTCAGGACGGCCGCTTCCGCGTCAAGTACAACGGCCGCGCCATCGACTTCCGCGTTTCCATCATGCCCTCGATTCACGGCGAAGATGCCGTGCTCCGCGTCCTCGACAAAGAATCGATGAGCGAGAAGTTCCGCACCCTGACGCTGGACGTCGTGGGATTTGACGAAGACGACCTGCGCCGCTTCCGCCGCTACATCAAAGAGCCCTACGGTATGGTGCTGGTGACCGGACCGACCGGCAGCGGCAAAACGACCACCCTTTATGCCGCCGTCAACGAGATCAAGACCGACGAAGACAAGATCATCACCATTGAAGATCCCGTCGAATATCAACTGCGCGGCATCACGCAGATTCCGGTCAACGAGAAAAAGGGACTCACCTTTGCCCGCGGGCTGCGCTCGATTCTGCGGCACGATCCCGACAAAATCATGGTCGGCGAAATCCGCGACTCCGAGACCGCCCAGATCGCCATTCAGTCCGCCCTCACCGGACACCTGGTCTTCACCACCGTGCACGCCAACAACGTCGTCGACGTGATTGGGCGCTTCCTGAACATGGGCGTCGAGCCCTACAACTTCGTTTCCGCATTGAATTGCATTCTGGCGCAGCGGCTGGTGCGCTTGATTTGCGACGCCTGCCGCACCGAGGTGCACTATCCGCCCGACGTGCTCGAAGCCAGCGGCCTTGATCCAGTGCAGTGGGGCAAGGTTCCGTTGTATGAAGGTCCGGGATGTATTGAGTGCGCGGGCACTGGATTCCGCGGGCGAACCGCCATTCACGAGTTGCTCGATTTGAGCGACCGCATCCGCGAGATGATTCTGGCCAAGAAGCCGACGTCCGAAATCCGGCGCGCCGCCCGCGAAGAAGGCATGCGCTTCCTGCGCGAATCAGCACTGGACAAGGTGCGGCTGGGGATGACCACGCTGAAGGAGATCAATAAGGTCACATTTATCGAAGCGATGCGATAGAGCAAGGTTTCAAGGTTTCAAGGTTTCAAGGTTTCAAGGTTTCAAAGTTTCAACGTTTCAGGGTTTCAAAGGTTTCGAGTTGCCAAGGTTCAGCGCCCTTTCATGCCCACCCGCGCTAGAGATTTGAGACATATTGAAACCTTGAAACTTTGAAACCTTACCACTGTACTTTTTCAGCTATTGCATTTCTGGACAATACGGTTTCTGATTTGTAGAGGTATCTCTCAAGGGCGTATTCGGGATGAGTTCAAACACAAATACAGCAAAGCCGAAACTGGCCTGCGAAATCGCCGCCGACCGCGTGCTGGCCGGCCGGGTGGTCGAGAACGGCAGCGGGCTGGAAGCCTGTGCGGCGCAGGAATTGGCGCCGGGCAGCGTGGTTCCCGACCTCGTCGAATCGAATCTGCGGCAACGCGCCGCGGTCCGCGACGGCATCGAGAGCGCGCTGGGTGGCGTAGCCGGACGCTCTCACGACGTCATCGCCATTGTTCCCGACGCGACGGTTCGCGTCATGCTCGTCGAATTCGATACCTTGCCTTCCGATCACGAAGAGGCTTTGGGAGTGGTTCGCTTCCGCCTGAAAAAATCTCTGCCCTTCGACGTCGACAAGGCCAAAGTTTCGTATCACGCGCAGAAGATAGATGGCGAAGTCCGCGTGGTTGCAGCCGTAGCTTTGGGCAGCGTAATTGAAGACTACGAAGCGGCTTTCCACGATGCGGGATTCAATCCCGGCGTGGTGCTGCCCTCCACCCTGGCCGCACTTGGCGCGGCGGACGGCAAGCGGCCGACCATGGTCATTAAGGTCGATGCCAACACCACCAGCATCGCCATTCTGAACCAGGATCAGTTGCAGCTGTTCCGCACTTTGGAAAATGGCCGGGGCATCACGATTTCCGGCGAGCAACTGGCCGAAGAAGTGTATCCCTCGATTGTCTTTTTCCAGGACACGTACCACCTTAATATCGAGCAGATTTATGTTGCCGGCCTGCCTGAGTCGGGCGGAGCCACTCCCGCTCTGCGGGCAGCCACCGGAGCCGAGGTGCAGGAACTGATCTCTTCGGCCCAACTGGGAACCACCGCCGGCGGCTCCGTGCCCAAGTGGAGAATGGCTGGAGTGGTAGGAGCTCTGATCGCATAATGCATCTTGAAATCAATCTCGCGAGCCGGCCCTATGAGGACGCGCGGCAGTTCTGGATGCGCTGGGGCACTGCCGTGGGCGTGGTCGGGCTGCTGACCCTGATCCTGCTGACGCTCGACGTGACCGGCTGGGTCAACGCCCATCGCGACCGCAAGGCCATCGCGGAAAAGCGCGCCCTGATTGCGGAGCGCGATCAGATCCGCATCCATGCCGAGGCATTTCTCAATCGTCCCGAGAACCGCACCACGCGCGATGAGTCGCAGTTTCTGAATCAACTGATCGAACGCAAGGCGTTCTCCTGGACGCGCGTGCTGGAGAGCTTGGAGAAAGTCATGCCGCCGCGGCTGCACCTGGTCTCCATTACACCTCAGCTCGATGAAGACAATCAGCTCGCGCTGAGAATGATCGTGGCCGGCGATTCGCGCGACCGCGCCATCGAACTCGCCAAGCGCATGGAGGATTCGCGAAGATTTTCCCAGACGCTCATTCTCCGCGAGGCTCAGATTCAGTCGCTCACCGGCGATACCGAACAGGTCGAGATTGCGGCCATTTATATTCCGGAGCCGCTGGCCGACGCCGCAGCGGCAACCACAACCGCGGCGACCGCGACACCAGCCACACCAGCCACCGAAGCCAAGCCTCAGACCATGAAGTCTCCGACCCTGGCGGCCAAGGGGAACAAGCACTGATGCCGGATCTGCGACGAACTCGGAAGAACTTGACGACTGCGATTGCGGTCATGGTGGGCCTCGATCTGCTGGCGGCCGTGCTGTACTTCTCGCCCCTGATTGGATCGCCAGAATCCCGCCGCCAGGAACTCAACCGCCTGCAGGCCGATCTGACCAGCAAAACCCGCGAGGTTGCGCCGTTGAAAGATCTGCCTCATAAAGTGGTCGTCGCCAATCAGCAGATCGCCGACTTCTACAAGAAGCGCTTCCCTTCTCAGAATTCGCAAATTTACGCCGAGTTCGGCAAGCTCGCGGCCGCGAATGGTGTCAGAATCGAAATGGTGCGATACAAGCCGGATACCGAAGGCAGCACTTTGGAAGGTTTGCAGGCCGCCGAGATGGATGCGGACCTCGCCGGAAGCTACACTTCCCTGGCGCGATTTATCAATGCCTTGGAACGAGACCAAATATTTTTTATTATCAACACCATCACCCTGGGCAACGATCCGCGGGGACCGGTTAAATTGAGCGTCCGGCTGGAAACATATTTGAAGGCGGGTACAACGTAGTGCAACTGGGACTCGAAAATAAGAAGAAGGCGACGTGGGCGGCCGTGCTCGGCGTAGTAGCCGTGCTGGTGTTCGCCTACGAGTTTATTCCCATGTTCACGGAATCTTCCGCGCCTGCTTCCAACGCGCAAGCCGCCGCGCCCACCACCCTGGCTCCCCGCGCGCAAAAGCGCCCCGCAGGCAAGCCCGAGAAAAAACCGAAGGTCGAGAATCTTGATCCTACCCTGCGGCTGGATCTGCTGGCGGCCAGCGAAAAGACGGAATATCAGGGAAACGGAAGAAACATTTTTGTTTCGCAGGCCGAAGACGTGGTGATCCCGAAACCCGGCGCACCGCCCAACACGGACGGAAAGACAGAGGATCCCGCGCACATCTACGTCCCGCCGAACCCTCCGCAGGCAGCGCCGATCCCACTGAAGTTTTACGGCTTTGCCAGTTCCCCCGGCGAGCCGAAGAGAATCTTTCTCAAACTCGGTGAGGACGTGTTCGTCGCCGGCGAGGGCGAAATCGTGGATCGCCGCTACAAGGTCATCCATATTTCGGCGACCTCAGTTGAGATTCAGGACGTTGTCAACAGCGGTCCGCCGCAAAGTATTCCCCTCACCCAGGGGTGAGGAAATTGGTAATTGGGTAATTGGGTAATTGAAAACGCGCGTTCGAGACGACTAACCGAGAATTACTCAATTACCACATTTCCCAATTACTCAATTTTTTCTTTGATGCGCCTTCATTCGCAAATTCGCCGCAACCCGCGCCAGGGCGAGCAGGGCTACGTCTTGCTGATCCTGCTGTTAATCGTCGCCATGACGATCATTGCCGCCGGCGTCATCGTGCCCTCCATCACCTTCGACATCAAGCGCGATCGCGAAGAAGAGATGATTCACCGCGGGGTGCAGTATTCGCGGGCCATCCGCGCCTACTACAAAAAATTCGGCCGCTATCCGGCGAAACTCGAGGATCTCGAGAATACCAATCAGCTCCGCTTTTTGCGCAAGCGCTACAAAGATCCGCTCACGGGAAAAGATTTCAAGCTACTGCACTACGGCGAGGCCAAGCTCTCGTTGAACGGCATTGCCGGGGGAACCATCGCGGGCGCAACCCCGGTCTCCGCCATGGCCACTTCCGGAGGACTCGGGCAAACTTCCAGTTTCGGCGGAAACAGCAGCTTCGGAAACAATTCCAATTCTCTGTTCGGACAGAACTCGCAATCCACCGGCAATCCGACCACCGCCACGAATCCCAGCCCGGCGGAAGCCTCGTCCACGGATACGACGGGATCGAATGCCCCCGGCTCCAACGACAGTACCGGCGATTCCGGCAACGGCACCTCGGGATCGAATACCCAGTTCGGAGGTGCTCCCATCGTCGGCGTCGCCAGTACCAGCAAGGATTCGACGATTCGCGAATACGATCACAAGAAAAAATATAATCAGTGGCAGTTTGTCTACGATCCGACCTTTGACCAGGGATTCCTGATCACCACCCCGTACCAGCCTTCGCTCCAGATGCTCGGCCAGCAACAGAATCTCAACGGCCAGAACAACTCGGGGCAGAACGGGCCGAACAGCAGCGGCTTCAGCAATAGCTTCGGAAATAGCTTCGGAAACAGCTCCGGAAATAGTTTTGGAAACTCGGGGACGCAGAACAGTCCCTCGTCGCCAGGCGGCGGAGGGTTCAATAACACGAACCAGCCCCAAAGCCCGCCCCAGCAGCAACAATAATCCCTCTGCAAAAAGAAAACGGCTCATCCGCGGGGATAAGCCGTTCCTCTTGAACTGTCATCGGCAAGCACGGAGCGACCGGTTTTGCCCGCCGCTCACGGCTCACCGCTCATAGCTCGCTTCTACACACTGAACGAAGATCCGCAGCCGCAGGTGCTCTTCACGTTCGGATTTTCGAACTTGAATCCGGCGCCCTCGAGCGTCTCGACATAATCCACGATGCAGCCGTTGAGATACATGACCGATGTCGCGTCGACGAAAACCTTCAGGCCGTCCATATCGAAGGTCTTGTCCATCATTCCGGCCCCGTTCTCAAACTGCATCGAATAGGAAAAGCCGGAGCATCCGCCGCCCACGACTCCAACCCGCAAACCGGCAGGCACGGGCGTCTGTTGAGCCATGATCTCCTTGACCTTGGCGACCGCATTCGCGGTCAGGGTGATGGGTGCGGCTTTCTTTACTTCAGGGATGGTTGTAGTGGCCATTCGTATCTCCTTGGCTTTAAAGCTGTTCGATTATACCAAATACTATTGTTCGCGCTCCAAAACGCTTCTACCGCCTGCTTAGCGCTCACTCGGTTGGATGCCGGGAACGGACCACAGGTCGCAGCCTTCCCCGTTTTCTGTCCCCTTTTGGGCGACGGAGTTTATTTTCGCCGGGGCTTGCCAACAGGGCTATAATCGTGGCGTTAAGGCCTTCCCCGGGATTGGTTGCGGGGCACTGCGCACCTCGCATCCACCACGCGGAATGCCGTTGTAGCTGGGTCGACTCTGCCGAGGTGGCTTATGACGCCGATTGAAATCGTGGGAGGTCTGTTCGGACTCTTCGCCGTTGGTCTGATCGTGCTCCTCATCTACAAGAGCACGCTCACCATGCACGAGGATGATCAACTCTTCCTCGACGAAGCCAATTCACACATGCAAGAAGAGCAAACCGAGTTGCTGACCAAGATCAGCAAGCTCACGATTCCGATGCGCGTGTTCAGCATCGGCTCCGGAGTATTTCTGCTCGCGTTTCTGGCCCTCTTCATTTATCAGAAGCTGAACGAAATGCAGTAACCAGTCGTCGAAGAAGAACTGCCTCGGTTGTTCTCGCGCATGGCGATGCCAGGTCGCCTGCGGAATTCCTGTTGGGGTTCTGCTGGTTCGCCTTCTTATTTGTCGGCACCGTTGATTTTAGAGGGCGTCATCCTGTGCGGAGCCGCCTTTCAGGCGCAGCGAAGGCACTCCTAGGAATCACGCCTTACGCCCGCTAGCGAGATCCCTGGTCCCGCTCGTAAAAGCGCGGGGGCCTTGGGATGACCCCCGATCAGCCCGCTTGGTTCGCCGCCGCAAAAGACGGTAGACTATCCCTCCAGGGCCCTGCGAAAGTGGCGGAATTGGCAGACGCACCAGACTTAGGATCTGGCGGGTAAAACCGTGGGGGTTCGAGTCCCCCCTTTCGCACCAGAACTCTTTCTACGAATCCTTATTTCGCTTCTTCCCTGGTTCTGCCCGACCTTAGTTCTACTCAAGAGTAATACAAGTTCTTCCCTCCCGGGGTCTTCCTGCGCTGGGTAATGGCGCAGTTTAAGGCGGAAGCAAAATCAAAACCACGAAGGACACGAAGTCACGCGAAGGAACCCTCACCAATGAAATTACTTTGTGATCACCAGTGCCCTTCGTGGTTAAAGGTTTCTTTCCAGCGCCAAATTGAGTCACTACGGGGCGCTAGCAAAGTTTTCTCCCTCTGGGTTTTAAACCAATCTCGCGATTCCATCACACTCAACGGTGTGACCAGCACTCTAAACTGGACCTTCGGCCACGGTTCAGCGTCCAACTGGTATGAGTTGACCATGAACTACCAGATGGACGGAAATCACAACCAGGATTCGTACAACGTGTATCTCGACAATCTGACCTTCTCGTATCAATGAAGCAGGGCTGTGCTCCGGAGCGGCAAAGAGTCGTGTGGAGCGGGCCGTGTGGTGCTGGCACTCTTGCCCGCTTTGCCGCGATCGGCAAAAAACCTGCGGGCAAGGGTGCCCGCTCCACACGGAAAAAGGCGTGGTACATTTGGACGCGGAGGCTCCCGCTAAACTGCTCCGCACACCCCTAAGGAGACTCTGATTAAGTCCTCCCTTTCCACAGGGAGTAAAGATAATGTCGTGCCATATGAACTCGTTGCGCAAGCAGAGGACACTGGCGATGATGACGGGATTCGAGCGATACACAAAGAAGACGCGGCGGGCAATGTTCTTGGAAGAGATGGAACAGGTGGTGCCGTGGGGGAAACTGTGTGCGCTGATCGAGCCCCACTATCCCAAGCCGGGCAACGGGCGACGGCCGAAAGAATTGGAGCAGATGTTGCGGATTTATTTTCTGCAGCAGTGGTTCAATCTGGCGGACCCGGCGGTGGAAGAGGCTTTGTACGACTCGGCGACGCTGCGGCAGTTTGCGGGAATTGATTTGGGGGCCGAGCCGGTGCCGGATGAGACGACAGTGTGCAAGTTCCGGCACCTGCTGGAAGAGAACCATCTGGGGGAAGAGATTCTGGGGACGGTGAACCTGCATTTGCAAGCCAAGGGGGTGCGGATCACGACGGGCACGATTGTGGACGCGACCATCATTCACGCGCCCAGTTCGACCAAAAACCGCGAGCAGAGCCGAGACCCAGAGATGCACCAGGCGAAGAAGGGGAAGAACTGGTACTTCGGGATGAAGGCGCACGTGGGCGTCGACAGCAAGAGCAAAATCATTCACACGGCGGTGGCGACAGCCGCCAACGTTTCCGATGTGGCGATGTTGCCGGACCTGCTGCATGGCGAAGAAACGCGGGTGTGGGGCGACGGAGCGTATCAGGGCCAAACCGAGGTGATCCGCGAGTGCGCGCCACGAGCACGGGATTTCACCCAGCGGCGCTGTCGCTACAAGGGCCAGATCGTGGATGAAGTGGCGTGGGCGAAGAACCGGACGAAGTCGAAGGTGCGGGCGAGGGTGGAGCATGTGTTTCAAGTGATGAAGCTGCAGTTTGGATTCGTGAAAGTACGCTATCGCGGGCTGAAGAAGAACGCGCACAGACTGTTTGTCACCTGTGCGCTGGTGAATCTGTTTGTGAGCCGCAGAAAACTGCTCGCCGTCGCGTAGCTCGTCCGGCTTCGTCCCGTACGCGCGGTTGCAACGGCGGTACCGACCAGCTCCAGCATCCGAGATCCGAACCGGCAGCGCGGTTTCCTGAAACACTGTTGGTAGTCGACTTAGCATGAGCGCTTATTCAGAGTGTCCCTAAGCCTATGACGGACGACCGCAGGTTGCTGCACGAAGCTCTGGAAGAAGCGCGCGCCGGGTTGCGACTGGGCGGATTGCCGATCGGCTCGGTCTTGGCTGATCAAGCGGGACGCATCGTCGCTCGCGGCCACAACCTGCGCGTGCAAACCGGAGATCCCACAGCCCACGCCGAAACCGTATGCATCCGCAACGCGGGCCGCCGCCGCGATTGGACTGAACTCACGCTGGTCAGCACGCTCAGTCCCTGCATCATGTGCACGGGCACTGCGCTGCTCTATCGCATTCCCCGCGTGATCATCGGCGAAAACCAAAATTTCATGGGCGCCGAAGATTTATTTCGTCAGCACAAAGTAAACGTCGTCCTGCTCAACGACGTGGATTGCATTCAGTTGATGCGCGACTTCATCCGCGATCATCCCGATCTGTGGAACGAAGACATCGGAAGATGATCGCCCGCGGTCGCACCTACGATCCGCGACGAGCGGGCTCCGTTACCGCGAGGCATTCGAGACAGAGTCAGACTTGGCCGCGTGCGTCTCGCTCATCGGCAGGCTGACCTTCAAGTCCCACTTGCACAACGGACAGCGGGTTGCCACCGAGTAGACGATTCTTCCAAACGCCACGCATTTCTGATTGCTGCACGTTCTCATCAAAGCCCCCTCATTCGCTCCGAGATCGGCGCCCTGTGCTGCTCAAACTAGCACAAGCCTCGAGGTCTTCCTTGCGTCTTTTCGATTGCACACAATTTGTTTTTCAAATCCACAGAGGTGTCCTACCTTCTCGCGTTTCTGGCGAGAGCGAGAGGGTGGGGAATTTGATCTGGCGCACAATCGAGGCCACAGCGCCTCTGCGTTTCGAGAAGCAGATCGTAAATGAGTCCGAAGCGAGCGGTCTGATTTTCTGAGTGTCGCGGAATGAAACGCAGCTAATTCAGCCCAAGATTTTTCGCAGCCATATCTACGATCGCCTTGCCGATCGTGAGCGAGGCAGTTGCCGCCGGCGAAGGCACGTTCAACACATGCAGCACCTTACCCGATGGTACGAACTGGAAATCATCCACCAGCGCCCCATCCGGCTTGAGCGCCTGCGCGCGCACGCCCGAGCCTCCCGGAGTTAAATCGCTCGCGCCAATCTCGGGAAGCAACCGCTGCAGCGCCCTCACGAATGCCGCCTTCGACACCGACCGGTACCATTCCCCGAAGCCGTTGCGCCAGTGCTGGCGTGCCATGCGCCAGAATCCCGGGAACGCCAGCGCCAACGTCAGATCCCTCACGTTGATGTCCATATGCCGGTAGCCTTCTCGAGCCAGGGCGAGCACCGCGTTCGGCCCCGCATCCACCTTGCCCGTGATGCGTCGCGTGAAGTGCACGCCCAGAAACGGAAACCGCGGATCGGGCACAGGATAGATCAGAGCGCGCACCAGCAACGCCCGCTCCGGCACCAGATCGTAATATTCACCGCGGAACGGAACAATCATCACCCCCGGATCGTCTCCCGCCATGCGGCTGATGCGGTCGCTGTAGAGCCCCGCGCAGTTGATCAGCGCATCCGTGGCGAATGCTCCGCGCGGTGTTTCGATCACAATCTCACTCGCGCTTCGTTTGATCCCGGTCGCGGCGGAGGAGGTGAGTACTGCGCCGTTGCCGGCAATCAGCTCCGCATACTTCGCGCAGACCAGCGCGTAATCCGTCACTCCCGTCGAGGGAACCAGCAACGCCTTCAGCCCGGCAGCGTGAGGCTCAATCTCGCGCAATTCCTCCGGACCGATGACCCGCAGTCCGGCGAGTCCGTTGGCTTCGCCGCGCTGCCGCAAATCTTCCAGCCGCGGGATTTCCTCCTCCTGCGAGGCCACAATCACTTTCCCGCAAACCTGGTGCGGAATGCCGTGTTCGCGGCAAAATTCGACCATGGCCGCCGCCCCCGCCACGCACAGCCGCGCTTTCAGTGAACCCGGCTTGTAGTAAACGCCAGAGTGAATGACGCCGCTGTTATGTCCGCTCTGGTGGCGGGCCACGCGGTCTTCTTTTTCGAGAACCAGCAGACGCTGGCGCGGAAAACGCCGCGTAATCTCCAACGCGACCCCCAGTCCCACGGCGCCGCCGCCAATCACGATGATGTTGTAGCGAGAGTCGGTCATTCAGCATCGGGCGCAGCAGTCTTGAGCTGCGCCTCAACTTTGAGACCTCCTAGTCTACGACGAGGGTCACGATCACGCTCTGACCCGAATCCGCTGCCGTACCCGGAGAGCTACCCGTCACCGTCACTTGATACGTCGTAGGGTTAGTCGTCGTTGTAGTCGTTCCTGCACCGCCGCTGCTGACGCCGGCGCATGACAACAGCGACAACGTCAGAAGAAGCGAAACCAGAACCAGCAGGACCGCTCGCATCCTTTGAGTCCTGCGCCGCCCCGCCACCGGAACCATCAGGATTCCCGGCAACAACATCGCCGTCATCAGCCAGATCGCGGGGCAACCCGCCGGCCTTCTGAGACTGCCCCCGCTCGCCGGGCTGGAAATATTCAGCACCACATCGACCACGGAATTTCCCGGCGTGACTGGCGTCGATGGACTGAACAGGCATTGCGCCTGCGACGGCAGCCCCGTCGTGCACGCCAACGTAACGGCGCCGCTAAAAGACGATCCTACCGGCTGAACCGTCAAATTGTATGGGCCTGTGGTCTGCCCCGCCGTCACCGTCTGGCTCGACGTGGACGAGGTCAGCTCGAAATCCTGCGACAGGTTCAGAGAAAAACTGACCGAATGGCTGGGCTCTCCGGTTGTGTCCTCTGTGTTGATCTTGATGCTGTAATTGCCGGGAACGGCGTTGTTCGGCACGTTGATGCTGGCTGAAAGATTCGCCGAGCCTCCACTGGAAATAGAAATCGGATTCGCGGGACTCAGCGAACACATCGCGCCAGAAAGCGCGCTGGCATCGCAGGTCGCGTTGATTTTCCCGCTGTATGAGAACGAAGAACTCAGGGTGAACTTTGCCGTCGCCTGTCCTCCCGGCACGCCGGTTAGACTCTGCGTCCCCGTGATGGCGTAATCGCCCACGTTGAAAGGCACCGCGAGCGTATGCACCGTCGACCCCGAAGTCCCCGTGATCGAGAGCGAGTACGCACCCGCGGCGAAACTCGTTCCGTTGATGGTGAGCGTCGCCGTAGCCGGATAAGAACTCACCGAAGTTGGACTGATGCTGCAACTACCCGCTCCATAGGTGGCCGGGCAACTCAAAGTGACAGTGCCGCTGAACCCATCCTGCGATGTAATCGAAATTGCGCCCGTAGACCCGCTGCTCCCGGCATTGATCTCGGCTCGGTCAGACTAAAATCAGGATTCGATGTGACGTTCAGGGTGAATGAGACGCTCTGAGTATAAGGCGATCCCGCCGTCGTGGCCTGCAATGTAACCGTATACGCCCCGGCGCTGGTTCCGGCTGGCACCTTCACGCTCGCCCACATATCCACCGGAGCACTCGAGGTAGGATTCACGGTGGCCGCCGGAGTCAGATTGCATGTCGCATTCGGAATTCCCGCGCTGCAGGAAACCGTCACACTCTGGTCGAACGATCCCACCGCAGTCGCCTGAAAGCCGACGGACGGCGAGGTCGTATCGTCGCCCGTGGTCACGCTCGTCGGAAAAAGCGTCGTTAAGCCGAAAGGGATCAAGTGCAGCGTCAGCGGGATGGTGTGCACAGTATGATTCGCATCGGCCCCGGTCGCCTTCAGATTGAAACTGTAATCTCCCGCTGCGCCGCCAGGCGTCAGACTAAATGGCGTATTGTTCGTCGGAGTCAGAGTAGATGGCGACGGCGTGCATGTGCTCGGCGGAGGCGTATTTCCGGCGACGCACGTCAGCGTGACCGAACTCGTGTACCCGTTCAGAGCGCTGGCCGTCCCGTTGAAGCTGGCTGTCTGTCCGGCGAAAACTGTCTGCGGAGAATTGGACACACTCATCTCATAATCCGGAGTGATGACCAGATTGAATTCCCACATTCCGCGTCCGTAGGTCGATGCTCGCAGCAGTTGGTTGCCGCCCGAGGCGAAAATGCCCAGCGCTGTGACTGCGACGTTAGGCAGAAATCCCGCCTGGCCGGAGGCGGGCAGCGGCCCGAGTTCCGTCCAACTGGGCGTCGCGGTCGAACTGGCGAACACTCCCACATCCGTTGCCACGTAGACTTGCGCCAACGCGAGATAAAGCACCACTGCGTTCACCGGCGAGTCCGGCAGATTGGCCGTGAAATCCGTCCAGGTTGCGCCGGCATTGGTCGTCTTCCAGACGTGCCCGGCTCCTCCCGTAAAGCCCATCACGGTCACATACGCCGTATTGCCGCTTGCGTCCGAGAGATCGGTGGCCACGCCTGAAATCGGAAACTGATTTGGATTGATGCTGCCTTGCGGGCCATTGTCGGTGACGTCGACAAACGCCACCGGCCCCGCCGTAGCATCGGTCGTGACCCATACTCGGCCGCCGGAAGGCGTGTCCAGAGGGCCATCTAAAGGCCCCAATCCGCTGGTTGTGGCGTAGATGATGCTGGAACCGTTGCTATCGGGCGTACCCGCGACGGCCAGCGCGCGCACCTGGTTCACTTCACTTCCAGAGCATGTTCCCGAGCCCAGCGTGTCGAAGTTCGGGCTCAGCGCTGTGAAAGCGCCGCCCGTGCGCGGCCCGCGCCAAACCCGGCAGGTGCCGACCAGCATGGCCGTCGACGAATGTTGATCGAGTATGTAGGGGAAATAGAACGCGCCGTCGTCGCCGCCCACTGTCCCGCTGGTGACCACAAAATTGAATTCACTCTGGTTGCAACTCACGCTGTTCGGGCAAAGCTGCACGCCCAGCCCTCCCGGCGGAATGTCAGGATTTGAGGCGTACCAGTTCGATGTCGCTGCCGGATCGATCGCGTTGTATCCGCCATCTCCCCCGAGCACATTGATCCAGCTCAAGCTGGTCGTTGCCTGATTGGTCGCGGGAGAACCGTTGTCCTGCGTACCGCCGAGCAGCGTATTGGGATCGGTCGGATGCTGCGAGAAGGTCACGAACTGCGTCATCGACCCGAGATTCTCATTGAGATCGTCAAACTGGTTTGTGCCGGAACACCCGCCTGTGTTGAGGCCTGAGTATGCGTTGAGCGCCCGGTAGATTCCCCCGTCGTTGGCAAAATACATCAGCGCGTTGCCGGAATCGCCGCCCGTCCCCGGGATGGCATAAGTCAGCGCATGCTGATCGGGATGCACATGGGCCGGCGCCGAAATCGGATCGCATCCATAAACGTGCGTGAGGTTCATGAACGGCAAGGCCGCGCACGTCGGGTTGGCCGTGGTGATCGCGCACTTATACAGATTGATCGCGCCCGCATACAGGTCAGTCGCCGCGCCATCGGGGACGGCCAGCAATTCCAGGTTGTAAGCGCCCTGCTCGACTCCGCACCCATCCACATCGCCGCAGTTGGTGATGCCGGAATCCGAAAGCGCCGTCCACGACGCGCCGCCGTTCAGGCTCTGCCAGATGCCGCCATCCACCGGGTTGCCCGTCGACGAAAGCGCCACGTACCATGCATACATCTCGTTGCGGCCGGGCACGACCGTGATTTCGCCGCGGTAAATCGGGCAGGCGTAGCCGGTCGAAGTCGATTGCGGCGGACACGCGCTCGTGCTCAGCGCTGTTCCTCCGGGCTGAACCGCCAGTCGAGTCCAGTGCGTTCCATCCGGGGAGGAATAAAATCCGTGATAACGAATCGCGGCGAAGAAAAGCGCGGCCCCAGTGTTATAGACGACCGCCGTCGCGTCTGTCGCGCCTCCCGGATCGGAGATCGCATCGTAACTCCAACTCTGTCCCGCATCGAGCGAAGTGTAGAGCCCACGAGCTGTTCCGGCTGTGACCGTTCCCGCGATGACGCCTTCTGAAGTCGTCGCCATCGCGGAAACCACCGTGCTGGTTTGCCCGCTCGCGCTGCTGAAGGCGATGCGCTTTCCGCCCAGCCCGCTAAACGAAAGCGCTCCGCCGTTCGCGGTAGAAACCAGGCTGCAACTCGCGCCCGCATTCGTAGACCGCAAAATGCCCAACCCGAAATAGGAGTCGGCGGAATTATCGGCCTCACCGGTCGCGGCCAAAATCACCGACTTCGTGGGATCGATGTTCCCGGGCTGAATGGCGATGGCGCCGATCGATAGCGTCGCCTGGCCGTCGGTCAGCGGCGTCCAGGTCACACTGCCTGCGGTAGAGTTAGCCGCATTCGTCGACTTCCACACTCCCGCCTGCGCGCCTCCAATGTAAACCGTGTTGCCCGTCGCATCGGCGGGATCGATGGCAACGGCGGTCGCGCGTCCCGCAACCTGGTGATAATCCTGCGTCCCGTTACCGCTGGCATCGGAGGCGAGAGGTGCGGGGCCCAGCGGCGTCCATGAACCTGAGGAAAGCGACGGTTGACCATTCGCCTTGACGGCAAGCGCCCGTGCGCTCTGCGCGCGCAACTCGAGCTTCGCCTGATAGGCCCGGCGGCGCAACTCCGCCGAGGGCTTCCCGCGCACAATGCGCCCTCGGTAGAACCACTCGTTGCGCTCTTTCACATGGTCCGCGTCGGCATCGGCAATCGGGCTCTGCGGAACGCTCTGCTTCGCACCTTGCGCTCGCGCCGCGGAAATTATCGTAAACAAGAAAATAACGAGGAAAGATATTTGCAGGACAAAGCAACCACGCCGAGTCGCCATGACGCTCACTCGACAGTATCGAAAGCGCCAGCAGGTGAATCAATGTAAAAACGCTGCGAACGATCAAACCTGGCCCACTTTGGGAAAATTGCAAGTGCGGCTTCTAATCCGCCCCTGCAATCGATCCTTCCAGCTGGTTCGGAGAGGAGAGCTAAAGGAAGGGAAATTCCGCGCCTTCAATTTTTCCGCGCATCGGAGCCACACTGTTTGGCCCGGCCAGATCCCTTGCGCTCAACTGGCCCGAAGCGACCGTGATGCTGCTCAAAACTGACTCCTGGGTTTCGGGCGAAACATTCCGCATACGAATCCAGCGCCTTCAAGAACCTCTGAATCTCCAAACACGCTTCTTCATTGCCACTCACGCGGTCACTTCCACTCACGCGGCCACTCCTCCGGAAAGACTTGTTGCGTTTCATCCGCACGCCCTGAATTATCCAAACATCCCGCCTGCCGGGATCTTTGACCTCCCGATTAACAAACCCTTTCGAGAGCGAATAGTTGTATGAAAATTAAGCGAGGGAACAGGCAACCGTATCGCGCACACGGCTGCCAGTAAATAGCACATTCGAGCCAGACGCTGGGCAGTAAAGAACTCAGGATTAGAACCCTGCGCCTCGGGTCGTAATCGAAGTAGGCAGCAACTCGGCAGTCAGGCGATGCGCGGCAAGGTGAGCGGCGACTCGTTTGCGCACTGTCTGCAACGAAGCGCGGGGATCTGCAAACACCAGCACCGAAGGACCCGCTCCGCTCAGCACTGCACCGAGAATTCCATCCTTCGCTTTCAATTCCTGCAGGCACGGCAGCAGCGGACAGAGCGCCGCGCGATACGGTTGATGGATACGATCTTCGAGCGCCGCCGGAAAAAGATCGGGACGGCCTTGCGTGAACGCGGCCAGCAGCAACATCGAGTTCTGCACATTGATCACGGCATCGGCTCGCGAATATTGGGCCGGCAGCCCGCGGCGCGCGGCTTCGGTCGAAAGCGACTTCTCCGGCACTGCCAGCAGCAGCGGCCACTTCCCTTTCGGCAGGACGCGCACCACTTGCGCCTCCGCGTCTCCCGACATGCGAGCCACAGTAAGTCCTCCCAGCCAGCACGCCGAGGCATTGTCGGGATGGTGCTCGCGCCGCGAAGCTTCGCCGATGATCTGCGCATCGCTCCAGCGCAAACGCCCGAATTGCAACGCCAGCGCAATCCCCGCCAGACGCGCCGCCGCCGAAGAGCCGCAACCTTTTCCGATGGGAATGTCGTTATCAATCTGCAGTGCCAACGGCGTGACTTCCCGCCCCGAAGCCTTGAGCACTTCACGGTAGGTCGTGAGGATGAGATGGTTTTCCAGGTTGCCGCAGATTTCTTCGTCGCGCCCGGCGGCGGAGATGGAAAATCGCTCGGCGGCCTGCGCCTTGATCTTGATGTAGAAGTCCATTGCCAAAGCGGCCGCATCGAAAGCCGGACCCAGGTTGGCCGAGGTCGCAGGCAGCGCCAGGCGCACGCTCTGCGAATTTGTCTTGCTCTTGCGGTTGGCTTTCGATGGCATCAGGATTTTTCGGCTTGCTCCAGGGTCCGCAGCACCGCATCGAGCGTTGCATCCAGAACAATGGGCGGGCGCCGCAATGCATTCAGCTCGCCGCTCGCGCCTTCCAGTTTCGTTCCTTTAAAGAGTTCGCCGCGATGGAATTCGATCGTGAAGTCGGGATCCTTCAGCAGATTGCCGGTCAACACCAGCACCACGCTCTCGTTCGGCTTCACAAATCCCTGCTTGACCAGCTTCTTCAAACCCGCCAGCGTCACGGCCGACGCCGGTTCGCACCCAATGCCCTCGGCCCCGATCTCCGCTTTGGCCTGCGCAATTTCAGTCTCGCTCACTTGCTCGCATGCGCCACCCATCGCTTCCAGAACGTGAACGGCCTTCTTCCACGATGCGGGATTGCCAATACGAATCGCCGTCGCCCGCGTCTCGGCTTGCACCGCGATCAGCCGCTTCCCGCCGGTTTCGCGTAGCGTGCGCAGCAACGCGTTCGCGCCCTCCGCCTGGATCACCGACAGCTTGGGCAAGCGCGCAATCAATCCCAGGTCGCGCATCTCCACCAGCGCCTTGCCGATCGCCGAGCTGTTTCCCAGATTGCCGCCGGGCACAATGATGTGGTCGGGCGCTTCCCACTCGAGTTGCTCCAGTAGTTCAATGGCAAGCGTCTTCTGCCCTTCCAGCCGAAACGGATTGATGGAATTCAACTGGTAGACCGGAGCCCGCAGCACCAGTTCCTGCAGCAGTCGCAGGCAGCCGTCGAAATCGCTGCGCAACTGGCACGTGACCGCGCCGTAATCCAGCGCCTGCGAAAGCTTGCTCCACGAAATCTTTCCTTCCGGCACCAGCACCAGACTGCGCAGCCCACCCCGCGCGGCGTATGCTGCCATCGACGCCGACGTGTTTCCGGTGGAAGCGCAAGCCACCCAGCGAAATCCTGCGCGCCGCGCGAACGTAGCCGCGACCGTCATCCCCGTATCTTTGAATGAGCCGGTGGGATTCATCCCCTGATGCTTGGCATACAGCCGCGGCACGCCGGTGATCCGCGTACATTGCGGAAGATCGTAGAGAGGCGTGTTGCCCTCCCGTAGCGTGATTGCCTGTTGCGGATCGTCAAGCCCCGGCAGCAACTCGCGGAACCGCCAAACTCCGCTGAGATCGATTGCGCTCTGCGATGTTCGCCGTGCGCTCCACGTCGACTTCCACTGCGCTACGTCCGCTTCCTTCCAGTTTGAATACGCGATCTCCAACAGGTCTCCGCAAGCCGCACAACGAAAATCCCGGCTGGCCGCGTCGCGCACATCGCCGCAGGCAATGCAGCGAAAACGGAAGTCCGCTGGACGCACGCCCGGCGCGGAAGTGGAGAGCGATGACATGGCCGCGTTTTATTTCTCTTTCCGCAGGTATTGGTCGGTCTTATTGATCCAGTCCATGCGGGGCGGGGCAAAAATGTCGAGGTCGACGGTATCCTCCATCGCCTCAGCCTTGTGCGGCATGTTCGACGGTATGCAGAGAACTTCCCCCGCGTGCACCACGATCTCTTTGCCGTCGATCCAGAACTTCAGCGCGCCCTCCACGATGTAGGTCAGCTGCTCGTTGTGATGGCTGTGCTCCGGGACGATGCAGCCTTTTTTCAGCAGCACGCGCGCCAGCATGATTTCCTGTCCCACCACAAACTGCCGCTGCAGCAGGGGATTCAGATCTTCCAGCGGGATTGTGTGCCAGGGAATATACTGCAGCGCCGCCGGACCCGCGGCGTGTTTAGTAACGGCCCGCGCCGCGCGGTTGTGCGATTTCGTGTTCGAGGCTGTGGATTTAGCTTTCGTCTTCGCTTTAGATTTAGATTTTGATTTCGCTTTGGCCATGGGAAACTTTCAAGTCCTATAAAGTTTTACTAACGTCACCTCGTCGCGGCCGGCAGCGTAGCGCCGCAGCAACGTAGCGCCGGCGTCCCGCCGGCTGTCCGGAGCGCATCTTGCGCTCCGCCCGTCCACTCATCAGCAGCCGCCCGCTTCACTGCACCCTGCCCCCATACAGCTTCACAGTCGTATCGTGCAAATAAGCATGCGCCAGTTCCAGCGCCCGCGGCTCGCTAATCTCGCCCTCCGAAATCATCTCCGCCAGCGCCGCGGCCAGTGCCGTTCGCGACGACCGCACGCCCAGCCAGTAGCTCTCCTCCGCTCCCAGCACCTGATTGTACGGGAAACAATCCGTGCCGAAGGTGATCTTGTCCGGAAAAGTTTCCAGCCACATCTTCAGCGTGTCTTTGAACGCCGAAGGATACTGCGCCAGTTCGCCAAAAGAAGAATCCAGATACACATTCTTCATCGCCGCCAGCCAGATCGCCTCGCGCTCCAGCGGATATCCCCCGTGAATCATCACGAACGTCGTCGAGGCATAGCGCGGATCCCGCAGCACGCTTTCCAGATTCATGATGTTGCTCTGCGACAAATTAAAGTAGTCGCCAATGCCGATCGCCGTATGGATGTGCACCGGCAGATGCAGACGCCCGCCTTCCTGCACCAGATAGCGGAAAATGAAATCCTGAAACGTGCGGTATTCCCTCTCCGTCGGAATGCCGCCGACGACGAACCGCTGGTAAACATCTTCCGCCTGCGCGCGCGATGGATCGCTGAAAGTCGTCGGCCGGAAATATGCCACTTCAAACTTCATCGCGATCCCACCGCGTTTCGAATTGTCCTCCAGCACCTGGCTGATGAATTTCAGGTAGTCGCCAAACGCAGCGGGAAGTTTGCTCACATTTTCCTGCTGCATCCAGCGGTGCAGCATCTTTTCCTGCAGCGGAATGTATACCCCTTCATCCGGATTCCGTCCCGTCTCCCGCTCGTTGTTGAACGGCCACATGAACGAGTCGGCGAAGAAGACCCACGGGAAACGTTTCGGATCAAGATAGTCCGCCATCATGGCGCGATTCGCCACCGAGCTTTCGGTATTGATCTTGTCGAGAATGAAATCGAAGTAGGCCGTTCCCCCCAGTTGTTTCCTCAGTTCATTCTTCTTATCGATCAGCCACTTCGCATGTTCGGCCGAAAAGTCGCTATACGGATATCCGAACAGAGCCTTCGCCGCCGCCACCAGTTCCGGATTGTCGTCGCGCGTGCGCAGCGCCTCGCTGGCATTCGGCGGCGCAGCCATGGCGTCCACATCGGGATCGTCGGCAAACCCTGGATGCGCATGATGATCGAACGCAGGAATCTTATCGACCTGCGGCAGCAGCCGTTGATAAATCTGCTGCACATCGGGCCCAGGCAGAGGACGCGCCTGCCCCGCACACAACCCACCCAAGGCAGTAAAGATCAAAAAGCCAATCATGTTTCGCATGGATTTGGATATGCCTCGCAAACCGCGTTCACTTCTGATTTCTTAATTTTAGCGGACCGCTGCCGTTCCCTGCCAAGCCGTCGATACTTTCTGAATGCGCTCGACCGCCTCTTGCAAAGTCGCCATCGACGAGGCAAACGAGAACCGGATGAAATCTTTTCCCGCCACTCCGAACGCCGCTCCCGGAATCGCTGCCACGCCCGCCTCTTCCAGCAAAATCCGGCACAGCTCTTCGGCGGATATGCCCGTCCCGGTGATATCGACCCAGGCATAGAACGCGCCGTCCGGCGGCAGGCAGCGGAATCCCGGCACCCGGTTCAAATCGCGCGCAAATTGTTCCCGCCGCCGCGTATATTCGCCCACCATGCGCGGCGTGTTGCCCTCCCGGTCGCGCAGCGCCTCGATCGCCGCATACTGCGTAAATTCTGCGACGCACGTATACGTATTGACCACCATCATGGTCAGCGCGGCCACCACCTCCCGCGGCGCCACCGTATAACCTAAGCGCCATCCCGTCATCGCAAAGCTCTTCGAGAAGCCGTCGATAATCAATGTTCGCTCGGCCGTCCCCGAATAACGCAGCATGGAAAAATATTCACCGCCGTAAATAATGCGCGCGTAGATCTCGTCCGAAAGCAACCACAAGTCGTGCTTGACGGCAAGCCTCGCGAGTTCGCGCTGCACCGCGTCCGTGTAAACCGTCCCCGTCGGATTGCCCGGAGAATTCGTGATCAGCATGCGCGTGCGCGGCGTGATCTTCGACGCAACTTCGTCGGGATCCGGCTGGAACTGGTTGCGCGCCGAAAGCGTGAACGCCACCGGCACCGCGCCCAAACCCAGTGTGATCGAGACATATCCGGGAAAACCAGGGTCGGGATAAAGCACTTCGTCGCCCGCTTCGAGCAACACCATCATCGATTGAAATAGAGCGATCTTGCATCCGGGAGCGACCACAACGTTTTCCGCCGCCACCTCAATGCCGCGAGTGCGCGCCAGGTACGCCGCAATCTCCTGCTTCAGCGCCGGCACGCCCGCCACGGCGCAGTACCGGTCTTTCCCTTCGGCCAGCGCCTTCGCCGCCGCATCAATCACCGACTGCCCGGGATGAAAATCGGGCTCGCCCAGCTCAAGATGGATGATGGAGCGCCCCTGCGCTTCCAGTTCCTTAGCGCGCGCAAAAACCGACAACGCGCCTTCCCCGCTCATCACCGACATTCGTGAAGCAATCGATCGCATGAAAAGTCCCTTCGAGCTGCGAGCAATGAGCCATGAGCGATGAGCGATGAGCCAAGAGATACGCTGGCGGCAATTGCTCACTGCTCATTGCTCATTGCTCACCGCTCACTCAGAATCCTTTATACATGCCCCCATCCACCAACACCGTCTGTCCGGTGATGTACGATGCCCGCTCCGATGCCAGCCAGACGATCGCGTCGGCCAGTTCGCGCGGCTCGCCCAGCCGTTTCAGCGGAGCGTCAGCGGCCCAGGCATCAAAAATTTCCTGCTCGCTTTTTCCCGTGGCCGATGACCGCGCCTTCGCCAATTCTTTCAGCCGGTCGGTCGCCGTAAAACCCGGGCCGACGTTGTTCACCAGAATCCCATCTTTGCCGAACTCGTTCGCCAGACTTTTCACCAGCCCCACCACTGCGGCGCGCACTGCATTCGACAGCACCAGATCGGTGACCGGCTGCTTGGTGGTGATCGACGTAATCGTGATGATGCGTCCCCACTTCTTGCGTTGCATGTGCGGAATCACTTCGCGGCAGAAGTAAACCGTGCTCAGAAAGTTGGCGTCGATGGCCTTCTGCCAGTCTTCGAGCGATGCCGCCAGAAATCCCTTGGCCGGAGGCCCTCCGGCATTAGTGACGCAGATATCGACGCCGCCAAATTTCCCGGCGACGCCCGCGACAAAGCGGGCCACGGCAGCAGCGTCGGTCACGTCGAAAGCTTCGGCGTAAACTTCCGCGCCATGCTGCTTTCTGATTTTTGCCGCGCCCGCCTCCAGCGTCTGCTGGTTGCGCGCGCACATGGCCACCTTGCAGCCTTCGGCGGCGAACGCCCCGGCCGTGGCCAATCCCAATCCCTGGCTGGACGCCGCTACCACGGCAACACGATTCTTCAGTCCCATATCCATAATTAAGTGAATGGGGAATTATAAACGCTATGTATCCTCCAAGCGGGGCGTCATCCTGAGCGGAGCCGCTTTTCAGGCGGAGCGAAGAGCCTGCCCTGAGCGTAGTCGAAGGGATCTCCCGTGCATCCCCTGTATCAGGAAAGCCCCCCCGATGACGCCGCTCGTTTCCCTTGCTCCCAAGAACCCCCGCAATTACTCTGGAGAGCGTGAGGCAGCCATGAAACGCAACCGCCGCCTGGAAACCGCCGCCGTCCACGGCGCGTCCGATCTCAAAAAGAAAAACGCTCCCGTCACTACTCCGATCTATCAGAACGTCCACCTTCGAAGTCACCGACAACGACGAGCAGATCCGCGTCACCGGCACCGACCGCTACTACACGCGCTGGGGCAATCCGACCATCACCGTCGCCGAGCAGACGCTGGCCGCGCTCGAAGGCACCGAGGCCGCCCGCGTCTTCGCCTCCGGCATGGGCGCGATCACCACCACCATCCTCGCCCTGCTGAAAGCCGGCGACCACATCGTGGCGCAGCGCGACATCTATGGAGGAGTCACCAAGTTCCTCTCCCAGTGGCTGCCGAAACTCGGCATCGAGACCACCTTCGTCGATACCAACGATTACGCGCAGCACGCGCGCGCCATCCAGCCCAACACGCGGATGCTCTATCTCGAATCGCCGACCAATCCGTCGTTGCGAGTCGTCGATATGAAAAAGACCGCGGCGCTGGCCCGCCAGCACGGCCTGATCAGCATGATCGACAGCACCTTCGGCACGCCCATCAACCAGCATCCCGCGGAATTCGGCATCGACCTGGTCATGCATTCCGGAACCAAATATCTTAGCGGCCACGCGGATCTAACCTGCGGCGTCGTCTGCGGTTCACAGGAACTGATGGACCAGCTTTGGGAGACGCGCACCACGCTGGGCAATTGCATGGATCCGCACGCGGCCTGGCTGCTGATCCGCGGGATGAAAACGCTGGCGGTGCGGGTCGCGCGGCAGAACGAAAACGCCCTGCGCGTCGCGGAGTTTTTGGAGCAACATGCAAAAGTCCAGCGCGTGCATTATCCGTTTCTGACCAGCCATCCGCAGTATGCCATCGCGCGCCAACAAATGTCGGGCGGCGGCGGCATGGTCACCTTTGAAGTCGAGGGCACGGGCGAAGACGCGCGCCGCGTCAGCGAAGCCATGCGCCTGTTCACGCTGGCCACCAGCCTCGGCGGCGTGGAGTCGCTGGTCTCGATCCCGGTGCTGACCTCGCACGCCATGATCTCCGCCGAGCAGCGCGCTAGGATGGGCGTGACCGAGCAGATGGTGCGGCTCTCGGTAGGAATCGAAAATGCAGACGACCTGATCGCGGATTTAGAGCACGCCCTCGAAGCCGTCGGCGCCCGCCAGACTGTCCCCGTGTGCTAGGGATTAGTGGTCAGTGGTCAGTTCTCAGTGGTCAGTTCTCAGTCGTCAGTTCTCAGCCGCCAACGCGGCGTCATCCCGAGCGGAGCCGCCTTTCAGGCGAAGCGAGGGATCTCCCGCGCCACGGAATCGAATCCTCGAAGACGCCGCGGCATCAGTTCCCCCACACTTGAGATCTGACCACTCATCACCGACCACTAGCCACTAACAACTGACACCAACAAAAATAAACCCGGCCTCGTAAGGCCGGGTCTTTAATAACTCTCCACACCGCAAGCGTTAGAACAAAAACTTCAACGCCAACTGCAGCACACGTGCCTCGTGCGTCCCGCCGGAGAACAGGAAGTTGTCCGGCCCGAGCGTGTTATTGCCGGACCCGTTGATGTTCGCCGCCGACCCCGACTGTCCCGCGATCGGAACCCACTCCGTGTGATTGAAGATGTTGAACGCCTCGGCACGGAATTCGAACGCCGTGTCTTCCTTGATCGTGAAATGCTTGAAGAGCGCCATGTTGAAGTTGATGAAATCGGGATTGTTCAAGCTGTTTCTGCCCGAGTTTCCGAAGGTGAGAGCCGTTGGCGTGTTGTACGCCGCCTGGTTGTAGTACTGACGCCCATTAATGTTCACCGGATGAGAGCCCGAGTTCGGATTGCCCACCAGGTCCGCAAAAGCGGTGGTACCAACTCCGTTCCCCACTCCGGCGTTGTCGGAGCTATAGAGCACGCTGAACGGCGACCCGGTATTGAAGGTCATGATGCCGGAGTACTGCCAGCCTCCCAGCAGACTGTGCGTCAGTCCCTTCCCTCTGAATACTGGAACATCCCAGATATAACTCGCGTTGAGCACGTGCCGTTCGTCGAAGTTCGAGCTGGCACGGTTGGCCGCCGGATTGTAAGTATTGACGAAGCTCCCGTCATAGCGGTCGGAAGAATCGTCAATGGAATGGCTGTAGGTGTACGCCACATCCACTTCCAGGCCATGAGCGCTCCGGCGTAGCAGGAACTGCAAAGCGTTATAGTTCGATGACGAAGCCGCCTGCAGGTTCGAGATGTCTCCGTAGCCCGGATACGGCCGGAAAGGATCGGCGCCAGCCGTGGAGCATCCCTCCGCCACCGCGAGGTTCACCGCCGGACCATAGGCTAGGCCATTGGTTCCTACGTTATAACCAACCGCAGCTCCGGTTGGCGTCGTAGCAGCCGTCGGCACGCCATAAATGTCGGGAGCGGCGGCGCAATCCGTCGTAGATCCCTGGAACTGCTGTCCGGCCGTGAACGGGTTCGCGGAAGCTGCGACCGGATAGAGCTGGTTCAGATCCGTGACCCGGGTCAGGCGCGTGCCTTTGCTTCCCACGTAAGAAAGCGTGGCCACCGTATCACGTGCGATCTCGTGCTGCAGGTCCAAATGCCACTGTTGCACATACGGCCACTGCGCCTTCGTGGGAATGGCGTTCACGCTCAACGGGAGTTGTGCGGCTGCCGTTCCCGTTCCGATGTTCGTATAGCCGACGATGTTCAACTGCTGCGCCGCATAGGCGAGCGGCGGCGAATTCTCCAGTGACTCCGTATTGGCTTCGTTGCCATTGCCGTGCTCGAAGAAGATTCCATATCCTCCACGGATTGCAGTTTTGCCGTTGCCCTGAGGATCCCAGGCGAACCCGACGCGCGGCGCGGGATTGAACAGGTGCCCGCTCATGCAACCAACCGGAACTCCCGGCGTTACCCCGCATTGCACGATTCCGTTCGGCAAGTCGCTCACCGTGGGAGTGAGGTTGTCTACGGTCAGGTTCGTGACGATGTCGGAAGGATCGACGCTCGTCTGGCCCTGCACGTAATGTGCGGGATCGAAGTTAAACGCCTGATGTTCTTTCTCACGATAAGTGCCAAACAGGCTAAGCCGCAAACCAAGGTTGAGGGTGAGGCGGTTGGTCACGTGCCAATCGTCTTGGAAATACGGCTCCAGCATCTTGTAGCGGTTGTAATACTTTACGGTCGTATTCTGCTGGCCAAAGGCGGACATGTCTCCGAGCAAGAGATCGGCAAAAGGATTCCCGGTCGTGGTCGATGCCACGCTCGGATCGAACGTGATGTAACCGGGATACGATCCCGCTCCCAGCTCTCCGCCGAGTTCGTTCTTCTCCACCGCCTGGAAGTAAGCACCGAACTGCAAGTTGTGCTTGCCGACCAGTTTGCTGACGTTGTCTCGGAAGCTGTAAGTCGGGTTGGAATTGTAAGGGCCGTTGGGAATGTAACCCGCGTCCTCTCCAAAGTTGCCATAAACTCCGCCGGCATCCACCAAGTTGATACCCGGCATCACGCCGCGATCGGCACCCGGAAAGATTCCTCCAAACGTCGTGCCGGTCGGTCTCTGCCAATTTCCCAGGTCGGTGAGTCCGATGTGGTCCGTCGTGTAGCTGAAGACAAACTCGTTCAAAAGCGTGGGCGAGAAGGTCGACGCCACGCGTGCCAACAAACTGATGCCCGGCCCGGTAAAGTTCGTCTGAATCGTGGGGAAGCTGCCAGCATTCGTCCACAAGGGAATCTGATTGATCGTGCTCCACGAGTCGTGGATGTAATGGAAGCTGACGCGTTCGTTGTTGGTGATGTTGTGATCAATCCTCAATAACTCCTGCCGCCAGTTGGTCGGCTCGGAAGTGACGTCATAAAAGAAGGCCTGCCCGGATTGGTTCACATTCCCGAAGTTGGCACTAGGAATCAGCGATAGCAGCGCATTTACGTTCGGATCGCTCGCATTGAACGGGACTTGGTTCCCGGCATACGGCGCGCCAGTACTGGGATCGAGAGGACAGTCCGCAGGATACGGCGGTGTTGGGTTCGCGCCACAGATATCGGTGAAATTCCCGCCGCGCTCCGCCGCGCTGGGAACCAATTGATCGAAGGTATAAGGCAGACGGTCCCGCCGCCACTCCTGCGACCAGAAAAAGAACGTCTTGCTCTTGCTCTCGTTGTAAACGTGCGGAATATAGACCGGCCCGCCGATCGTGTATCCAAAATCGTTCTTGTGGTACGGCGGCGCTGTCCCTTCCTGGTTCCATGAGGGAGAGTTGAACGCATTGTTGCGTACGAACTCATAGGCATCGCCATGGAACTTGTTGGTTCCAGACTTGGTTTCGACTTCGATCGTGCCGGATCCGTTCTTGCCGTACTGCGCTCCGTAATTCAACGTCAGAACTTTGAATTCGCCAATCGCATCCACGCTGGGGGTCACGTTCAGCGTGCCGTTGCTGCCGTTATCCAGATTGTCGCCGCCGTCCAGTTCCCAGTTGTTGTACTCTACGCGGCCGCCATTCACGCTGAACTGTGTATTCGCGGTTACGCCCACGCCGCCTTCATCGGCGCCGGTCTGGTTGCTCACGCCGGGAACCAGGGTGATCAATTGCTTGAAGTCGCGTCCATTCAATTCGAGCTGGGTGATTTCCTTGCCGTTCACCGTGCCGCCCAGATCGGAGGACTGCGTCTGCACCTCGGCCACTTCCGCACCCTGCACCACCACTTCAGTCGTGACCGCGCCCACTTCCATGGTCACGTTGAGGCGCGCCTTCTCGGCCACGTTCAACTTCAGTGCGCTCGCCGTGTATTTCTTGAAGCCCTCGGCCACGACGCTCACGTCGTAACTACCGATGGGCAGCGCGGCGAAAAGATAATCGCCGGAGCCATTGGTGTTGGCCGTACGGGTCAGGCCATGTTCCGCGCTGCTAACGGTCACCTTGGCATTGGGGATCGCCGCACCGCTCGGATCGGTGACCGTGCCCGTGACCGACGCGGTGTCCTGGGCCCAAGCTGCCCCGATGAGCGCCACTGCCAGTAGCATTGCAATCGAAAACACTCGATAAGATCTCATGTTTACCTCTCCCCTTTGCGCGAAGCGTTTTCGCGCCGGTTCAACCGGCCTGGTCGTTCTGGCGAGCCATCGCGGCTCGAATAGCGTCGAGACACAGGTGTCCGTCTGGATTGAGACCCGGAACGGAGTTATTAAATCGTATGAATAGTGCGTTTATACGAGGACAACTGTCAAGAAAAAAACGCACTTTCAGCTTGCCGCGCAAGCTTCCCGCCCTCGGGTTGGCGATTCATCCGGGCGCTCAGGCCAGGCTGCGGGTCGATTCCCGCACCACCAACTCCGGCGCGACTTTGCGGTGAGTGGGACCGACTTCGCGTTTTTCCAGCACCGCGTTGATGCCGTCCAGCACAATGCCAACCGCCGACGCACCCATCGCCTCCATCGGTTGGCGCACCGTGGTCAGGGATGGGCTGTAGATCGCCGATGTGGAAACATCGTCGAAGCCGATCACCGAGCATTGCTCCGGCACGCGAATCCCCGCTTTGTTTAGTGCGCGGATGGCGCCGAACGCGCTCATATCATCAAACGCCAACAGCGCCGTGAACGGACGCTTCTGCCGCACCAGGTCTTCGGTCAACTTGTATCCCCACTCGAAACTGGAAATGGGATCGCGCGACTCGGGCAGATCCATCACCAGACGCGCATCGAGTTCCAGGCCGCACTGCTTGGCGCAACTCCGTATGCCGCGCCAGCGCGGCGAACTGTCGGTCAGCGCCTTGGGCCCGCGAATGAAAGCGATTCTGCGATGTCCCAGCGAGTGCAAATGCTCAAGCGCGATGTGGCCCCCGATTTCGTTGTCCACGATCACTGAACTGATCGAATCGTTTTTCAGTTCGCACCCGATCATCGCCGTGGGAATGCTGCTCTTCTCCAGATCGGCCAGCAAGTTGATATCGAGAAATAGCCAGTTGGCCAGCACGATCAGCGCCTCGATGCGGCGGTCGAGCAGCATCTCCAGATAACGCTCGAAGCGGCTGCGCTCGTTGTGCACATCGGTCAGAATCGGCAGGTACGACGCTTGGTACAGCGTGTTCTCAATGCCGCGCAGAATCAGCGTGCAGAACGGATCGGTCATGTCGAACACCATGACTCCCACCGTATGGCTGCGCTTGCTGCGCAACGAACGCGCGAACTGGTTGGGACGGTATCCCAGTTTCTGCGCCGCGCGCTCGATTCGTTTCTTGGTGACGGCAGGGATGTAGCGCGCCAGCGGCGCGTTGTTCAAAACGATCGACACCGTGGTCGAGGAAAACCCGCTTTCCTTCGCCACGTCCCGAATAGTCACCATGACAGGAGCCTTGCCTAGGACCCGAGCGCCGCGCCAGTCGCCGCGCATCTGCAGCGCAATTCACGACGAATGCTGGCCACAAACTACAGCCCAGAGTAATACGGTTGTCAAGCGCGCCCGTCAAATGTGTGCAGTGGCATGTGTGGAGCGGGCACTCCTGCCCGCTTGCCTGCAGCACCACAAAACCAGAGGGCAGGAGTGCCCGCTCCACACAATGGGATCAAGGCCCAGCCCTTGTATTCGCCACATCCCATGCCCCGGAAATGTCATCTCAATTTCGAGATTGCTTATGGGTGGATCTTGCGGACACTGCGCCAGGTGACCGGCATCCAGCGCCAACCGCGTTTCCCCCAACCATCGACCATTCCCGGTGGTACACTTGCCGCGGCCGCAAGTTTTCCCTCAATACCACCGCAATTTTGCCGTTCCGGCAGGAGGTAAATATCATGAAGCGCTTTTTGCAAGTTGTGGCCATCATCATCGGAGTGCTGATCATTGTCGTCATCGCACTTCCCTTCCTCATCGACGCCAACACCTTCAAGCCCAAAATCGAGTCGGAACTCACCGGCGCTCTCGACCGGCAGGTGACCATGGGCAACTTGTCGCTCTCGCTGTTCTCTGGCGGCGTGGCCGCCGACAATATTGCTATCGCCGACGACCCGCAATTCAGCACCACTCCCTTCGTGCAGGCCAAGTCGCTGAAGGTCGGCGTGGAACTGATTCCGCTGATTTTCTCGCGGACCCTCAACGTCACCGAGGTCACCTTGAACGAACCGCAGATCAGCCTGGTGAAATCGGCCAATGGCGAGAAATGGAATTTCTCCAGCCTCGGAGCCACGCCCCCTCCGGCCGCCGCTCCCGCTTCTGCAGCCGCACCCGGCGCCGCTTCCCAAGCTCCCTCTTCTCCGCCGACAGCTCCATCGGGAAAACCAACTCCGCCTAATTCCGCGAACGCGGAACCGTCCAGCACGTCCCCGGCGGCTCAGCCCAATCTTTCCGTCGCCAAGTTCAACGTGACCGGCGGGCGGGTAACGGTGTCGCAGGCAGATTCCTCGCAGAAACCACGTGTTTATAACGCAGTTAATATCACAATAACGAACTTCTCGTTCAATTCGTCATTCCCGTTCGAGATGACGGCGGACCTGCCCGCGGGTGGAACCTTGAAACTGACGGGCAACGCCGGTCCCATCAACGCCGGCAACGCGGCCCAAACTCCACTCAACGCCAAAATCAGCATTCAGAAGATGAACCTGGCCGAGTCCGGATTTATCGATCCCGCTGCGGGTATCGCCGGCATCGCCGACCTCGACGGCACGCTCGCTTCCGACGGCCACCAGGCAAAACTCAACGGCACGCTGAAAGTGGCAAATTTACAGGTCGTTCAGAAGGGCTCGCCGGCGGGTCAACCGGTCAACGTCACCTTCGCCGTGGTGCACGATCTGGTCAAGCAAAGCGGAGACTTGACGCAAGGCGATGTCGCCATGGGCAAGGCGGTGGCCCACTTGACCGGCACTTACGACGCCCACGGCAAAGTGACTACCGTGAATCTGAAACTCAACGGCCAGAATATGCCGGTCGACGATCTCGAAGCCATGCTTCCGGCGGTCGGCGTCATATTACCTCCCAAGGCAACACTGAAGGGCGGGGATCTCAACACCACCATGGACAGCAGCGGCGCGGTTAACGAATTGGTTACGACCGGAACGGTTCGCCTGGAGAACACCACCCTGGCCAATTTCAACCTGGGATCGAAACTGTCGGCGATTTCCGCGCTCTCCGGCAAGAGCACCGGCAACGACACCACCATCCAGAATTTCAGCTCCAACGTGAAAATGTCGCCGCAAGGCACAGCCGCCACCAACATCAATCTCAACGTGCCTTCGGTCGGAATTCTCACCGGCGACGGCACCGTCAGCTCCTCCAACGAACTCGCTTTCAAAATGAAGGCGCAACTCGCCGGCCTGACGGTTCCCTTCGGCGTGCAGGGCACCACCTCCGATCCCAAGTTCACTCCCGACGTGAAGGGAATGGCCACGGGCATGTTGCAGAACATTCTTTCCAACAAAGGCAACACCAACCAGCAAAATCCCATCAACAACGTGATGGGACTGTTCAAGAAGAAGCAGTAGCGGATCAAGATTTGTCATGCTGAGCGGAGAAGGAGTAGCGCGAACAGCGCTACTCCTTCGCAGTCGAAGCATCCCTACCTGCAGCACGCTCTCGCAGCAGGGATGCTTCGACTCCACCGTGAGCTCGCTCGGCGATCTCACAATTCCGCTCAGCATGACAGGCGTCACGATCCGTGCGGATCCGTGGCCAGAATTTTTGTGCCCACGGGGCCGTCCGCCGACACCGGTGCCACTCTTCCCTGTTTACTATTAAGAATATTCATTTTAATATTACGAAATCATGGCGGGTGTCTCCACCACCATCTCCGAAGGCCTGAGCCGGTACTCGATCGGCGAAAAGTTGCGCACCCTGCGCCTGCGCAAAAGCATGGGACTGGTCGAATTAGGCAAGCACACCGGGCTCTCCGCCGCATTGTTGTCGAAGTTGGAAAGAGGAAAGTTGTTTCCCACTCTGCCCACACTATTGCGCATTGCCCTGGTATTTGGGGTGGGCCTGGAGTACTTCTTTGCCGACGAACGCAAGCGCCGGGTGCTCGCGCTGTCTCGCCGCGAAGAACGCATTCGCCTACCCGAGCGTCCCGGCGCCCAAGACGTCCCCTACTTCTTCCAATGCCTCGATTACCGCGCCACCGAGCGCAAATTGAGCGCCTACTATGCCGAGTTCCAGGACATTCCTGCGGAAAAACTCAAGGCCCATCAGCACGCTGGAATCGAATTCCTCTTCCTGATCAAGGGATCGCTCACCCTGAAGATCGGCAGCGAAGAATTCCCACTCGAAGCCGAAGACGCCATTTACTTCGATTCCGCCGTGCAGCACAGCTACCGCCGCCGCGGTTCCAGGCCTTGTACCGGAGTAATAGTTACTGTGCCCTGAGATCGGAAGATCCTTGCCATCCGATAGGTCCGCAACTCTTAGGATCTGGCCCTTCAATTGATCTCAAAATACTGTGGGACCAACCTGCGCGCTGCGCCCTCGGGATCCGCGCCTGGTACCTGAATTGCTACCAAGAGCTTCATTGACAAGGGCTTCGGAGCATTCCATACTCGCGCTTACAACTACATGCAATCGTAACCTTGCTGACTCGGGAACAAGGACGCGTGGTTCCAGCGCGGTACGCCTCCCCTTCGAGTCTGCTTTTGCCTAACTCTGTGATCGGATGTCGTACCAGGAGGATCGTCGTGTCTAAGTCATCGGCATCAACGATGTGGAAACCTATCGTGTGGATCGTGGCCGCACTCAGTGTGGCTGTGCTGGCTTTCGCCGGAGTGACTCATCTCCGCCATCAACGGGCAACCGTTTCGCAACTACCAGCGAATGCGCCGGCGGCCCGCGCGGCGCAGTCCAGCCGAGTGCGCAGCAATTTCGGAGCGCTCCCGCTGGCCTTCGAGGCCAATCAGGGACAGACCGATCCGCGAGTGAAGTACATGGCCCGCGGCAGCGGCTACACCGTCTTCCTCACCCCGAATGACACCGTCTTCGCGCTGCATTCTTCCACGCCGGCTTCGCCGTCCGCAGCACATGCGACGAATTTTGCGGAACGCTCCCGCGCGCGTCTGGCGCAGAAGCAGATCAACGCGTCCATCTCCATGAAGCTGGCGGGAGGAAATCCGCAGCCCGCGATCGCCGCGCAGAACGAACTCCCCGGCCACAGCAATTACTTCATCGGCCGCGATCCCAGCCAGTGGCAGACCGGCGTGAAGCAGTATTCGCGCGTTTCCTATCGTGACGTTTATCCCGGCGTCGATATGGCTTTCCACGGCCAGCAGCGCCAGTTGGAATTCGATTTCATCATCTCCCCCGGCGCCAGCCCCGCGCCCATCGCCTTCAACGTCTCGGGAGCCCGGAAGATCTCCACCGACGCGGACGGAAATCTCGTGCTGGCGTCGCAAGCCGGAAACGTGCTTCTGCACAAGCCAGTCGCCTATCAGGAAAAAAACAATACGCGCGAACCAGTCGACGCCGGCTTCGTGGTGCAGGCCAACAACAAGATCGGCTTCACGCTGGGAAATTATGATCGTAGCCGCGAGTTGGTGATCGATCCCAGCGTCACCTATGCCACCTTCCTGGGCGGAACCGCTGACGATGAAGCCTACGCCATTGCAATCGACAGCAGTGGAAACGCGTATGTGACCGGCGAAACGTCCTCGACCAACTTCCCCACCACCTCGGGGGCTCCATACAAGTCATATCAACTCAACATCGACGCGTTCGTGAGCAAGATTTCCGCCGACGGAAGCACGCTGGAATATTCCACCTATGTGGGCGGCACCGGCTCCGATAGCGGAAACGCGATTGCCGTCGATGGCTCGGGCAACGCCTATGTAGCCGGCGCAACCAATTCCGGCTCCGGCTCCAATTTCCCGATCACCCCAGGCGCATTCCAAGCCAGTCCCCAGGGCGGATACGATGCGTTCGTCTTAGAACTCAACTCCACCGGCAGCGCCCTTACCTTCTGCACCTACCTTGGGGGAGGTGGCGACGACTTTGCCCACGGCATCGCCGTCGATACTTCCGGCGTTTACGTGGTTGGGTCCACGGCATCCACTAATTTCCCCGATACTACCTCCGGTTTCCAGACCGCGATCAGCGGGACATCCAACGGGTTCGTGACTAAACTGAATACCTCCGGAACCGCACCACTCATCTATTCCAGTTACCTGGGCGGGGGCTCGAATGATGTCGCCAACGCCGTTGCGGTCGATTCTTCAAATCAGGCCTACGTGACTGGCGCAACTTTGAACGCCAATGGCAACTTCCCCACCAAGAATCCGCTGCAGCCGCAATGCGGCGGCACCGCCAGCGGCTGCAGCGGCCTCTATGATGCTTTTGTCACCGTGGTAGACAAGGCCGGATCGGGCCTGGTTTACTCCACCTTTCTCGGCGGCACGGGGAACGATCAGGGTCTCGGCATCGCGGTCGACGGTTCCGGCGACGCCTATGTCACCGGCTTGACGCAGAGCACAAACTTTCCTGTGAAAAACGCCCTGTACGGCACCTTCGCCGGCACCACCCAGGACGCTTTCGTCGCCGAAATCAACTCCACCGGCAGCGCCCTGGTCTATTCCACCTACCTTGGCGGCTCAGTCTCGCAGACCGGAACCGGCATTGCGGTCGACAGCAGCAAAAATGCTTACGTAACCGGTCAGACCAACTCCACTGACTTCCCGACTGCCAGTCCCACTCAAAAGAACATTGGGGGCGGGAAGGACGCCTTCGTCACGCAGATCGCTCCCGGTGGCGCGTCCTTGGTCTTCTCCACCTTTCTGGGCGGTCCGCAAGACGAAAACGTGCCGACAGCAGGAACCGCGACTGGCGCCATTGCCGTCGACAGTGCCGGCGCCAATATCTACGTGGCGGGCGACACCGCTTCGTCAACTTTTCCAGTGACGGGGTCTGCCGTACAGGGAACCTATGGCGGCAACGAGGACGCCTTCGTCGCGAAATACGCAACGGGAGGGACCAGCGGCGGCAGCTTCACCATCGCTAACGGCGCGCTCTCCAACCCATCGGGGAGTCCGGGAGTCCTGGCGAATGCGACCATCACCGTGAACTCTAGCGGCGGCTTCACCTCGGCCGTAACCCTGGCCTGCGCGGTTTCGCCCGTGGTCACGAATGGACCGACCTGCGGCTTCACTGGAAGCCCGGTCACTCCGCCCGCCAACGGCAGCGGGACCGCAACCCTGAACGTGGCCACCACGGCCGCCAGCGCCCGCCTCACTCCTCCGGCGAACGGGCGCTCGGGCATGCTCTACGCCATGATCCTGCCGGTCTTCGGATTGTCCTTGGTCGGCGCTGGTTTCGGACCTTCCGGTTCACGCCGCAGAAAATTGTTCGGCTTCATCCTGCTGGGCATGGTCCTCACCGGCTTGCTGATCCTGCCCGCTTGCAGCAGCAGTAGCAGCAGTGGTGGCGGAGGAGGTGGAACGCCCGCCAATACGTACACCATCACGGTCACCGGTTCCGGCGGAGGAGCCACAGCCACTGGCACGCCTGCGTTGACCCTCACCGTCAACTAAACTTGCCGTTCGAATAAAATGCGCAATAAAAGCCGCCTTCCATGCGGAAGGCGGCTTTCGTTTTTCCTTGCCATTCCGACGCGCGAGCGTGACCTCCATCCCTTGTCATTCCGACGCGCGAGCGCAGCGAGACAGGAGGAATCCCCTCCCCCACGCCCGACCGAAGTTATTCCGGCGCCCTCCGGCGTTCTCTTTTTCCAATGGCAGCAATGGTAGTATGGATGATTCCGCGCCAGTCATTCGGGAGGATTGTGCGGGAAGGCGTTGCTCCGCCGCCTTTTGCGATAAAATGGGCGCAAGACTTTCAGCCCGCGTGGGCAGCGTTTTCACGGTCCCAGGAATCGAAGGAACTTGAACTGACAATCCGCTCATGGTGAAATCCAAACCGTCTGCATCCCAATGGAAGTTCTGGACTGGGCAAGCCCTCCTGCCCCTGCTGTGTCTGCTGCTGTGCGCTGCGGCGTTGCCGGCCCATGCTGCCACCGATTTCACGCTCACCACGCTCGCTCTGAATCCCAACGCGGTGGTCCCGGGCGAGGTCTCTTCGACCAACATCAGTGTGGCAACCTCCGCGTCCGGCGGCACTTTCAGCAGTCCCGTCAGCCTGACGTGCACCGTGACCCCTTCCGTGCCGATTACCAGCCAGTATTTCCCGGTCTGCACGGTGAGTCCGCCGTCCCTGACCGCTCCCGGAGGCGCTACCGCGACCATCACTACCGTGGCGCCCACTCCGACCATCCCGGGCACGCCCACCATCGCCTACAACATTACGGTCACCGGCACCGATGCCTCCGGCTCCCTGACTTCGCAGCCGCTGACGTTGACCGTGCTTTCCGTGGTGCCGCAGTACACCATTTCCGTGCAGACCGCGCTGCAGCCGACCAGCGTGCCCGCAGGCAGCGGCTCCCAGGGCATCATCAGCGTCAACCCCTCGAACGGCTACCGCACGATCAACGCCGACGGAAGCCAGGGATATATCACTCTCTATTGCAGTACGATCACCCCGCTGGTGACCATCGCTCCGGTGTGTACGTTCAACTATGATGGCAAGCCCGGAGTGGAAATCAGCGGCACCGGTTCGGCGACGGCGAACCTGATCATCCAGACTTCTGGAGGGACGGTCCAGACTACCCCCACCCCATCCGCGGCCAACACCCCACCCAGAGATCTTCCGCGCGCGCTCTGGCTCTCTCTGCCGCTGCTGGGACTGGTATCGCTGGGCGCGGCCCTGGGGGGCAGGAAATCGAGAAAGGCGTGGGGCATTCTCACCCTGTTCGTAGTAAGCGCATCTCTGCTGCTTTTGGGCTCTTGCGTGAAAGCCAATAGCAACCTTCCGACCGCGAATCCGAATGGCGTCACTCCCGCCAACACCTACACTTTCACGCTGGTTGGCGTTGACACCAACGGAGTCGGTTCCAGCAATACCGGTGTCACGGGCAGCCCGACCGTCACCCTCACGGTGACTGCGCCCAACCCGTAGCCCGCCATGCTTTCTCGCACGCGGCGGATCCTGCCGGGCGTGGCGCTAGCTTTCGTCGCCGCTTCCCTGCTCTGCCCGCCTGCGGGCCGCGCAGCCTCTCCTCCCGAGAAAAATAAAATTCCCGCCGTGCGCTGGGACGAAACTCATCCCGGCTGCACCTTCTCGCGCGGCGACGATGGCAAGTTCCGCTACGGGCTCTCATCCGGCGACGTGGCCATCACCATGGCCGTTGATTCCCAGGAACTGGAAAAAGTGCATCGCCGCCATGAACCCTTTTTCGGCGTGCTGCTTACCATTCGCTATCGCGGGCAGGGATCGCTCGATCTGTCGACCGCCAACATCTCTCTGGAGTTTCTGAAACATTTTCGTGTGATCCAGACTACGCTCGATCCCGATGACTTCTCCGCCAAAGTGCAGAGCGATGCCGACACGTTGAATGATGAGATCGCGCACGAGGTGGAAAAACATCCCGAGCAGAAAGAACAGAAGGAAGCCTACATGCGCGCCTTCCTGAAAGATTCCACCGAACTGACGGAGTTCGTTGGCAAGAACAGCCTGCGCCCCACAACGCTCACGCCGGGCGATCCCGAGACCAGCGGATGGGTGCTGTTCAGCACGCGAAGCAAGTGGATCAATGGATGGAAGAAGCAGGAAGAATTCATCTTGCGGATTCCGCTGGAAGGCAAGGTCTTCGAATTCCCCTTCAAGCTGCCGCCGAAGCCGGGAGAAGTGATCCTGCGCAAACGCGAATAACGGATTATGTGGAGCGGGCACTCCTGCCCGCTGGCTCTTGCCGCTGCAGGCAAAGCGGGCAGGAGTAAAGGGCAGCAAGCCGAGTGTGCGTGAGAACCAAATTCAAAGAGATTCTTGTGGGGACAGCCGCCCATAGCCTGCCCTGAGCGAAGTCGAAGGGGCTGTCCAGCCGCGTAGCGGCGATGTCTGAAAGCCGGCACGGGAGAGTGTCCGTGAGAACTGGATTCTCGGAACAACGGTGGAATAAGCGCCACCGAAACGCAGCCGCGTAGCGGCGGTATGTGAAAGCCCGGCACGGAAGTGCCGGGTGAAGTGGGGAAATTCACGCGAGTCCCGTAGGGACGGCACCAGTTCTCACGCAAACTCAAGCCGGCGCAGCCTACGATACCGCGCGCCGCGTCTGCCGCTCGATCTCCGCCGCCTGGTGCATCAACACATCACGCAGCGAAACCAGCCCCTTCAATTCTTTTCCGTCCACAATCGGCAGGTGGCGGAATCCAAATTCCCGCATGATGAACAGGCATTCTTCAATGCTCTCGTCGGCGGCGACCGCGCGCGGGTTGGCCGTCATCACTTCGGAAACCGCGGTGGTGCCGGGCGTGCGCCCGACCGCGACCACGCGGTTCATGATGTCGCGCTCCGAGAAAATCCCGACCAGATCGCCATCGCGCAGCACCGGCACGGCGCCCACGTTATGCTCCATCATGTAGCGCGCAGCTTCCAGAACGCTGCGGGTGGATTCGACAGAATACAGTCTGCGGTCTTGGATGAGGTCGCGGAGGGTCTTCATGAACATGCTCCTTAAGACGAGCGGCACTGCGGACTCGGAAACCGGCCCCCACGGCCGGATCTACTTCGGTGGCCAATACTGTATCACAGGCGCAGGATCGTCATAAATTCGGATCCGAGACGGGTGCAGATCGGGGCTTCGCTCTAGCAGGCTGCGGAAAGATGCGGATCGTGGGCGGATTTGAAAGGGCGCGGCTTTCAGCCGCGCCGCAAGTCCAGCAAAATCAGTGGCGCCTTTAAGCCCTAGGGGGATCTTCAGTTCACTCCGCAGCCCGCTAGCGCAACACGATCAGTGCGGCACCAGATGATCTTCTTCCTCGCGCGTCTCGGCTTCCACCGGTTCCAGCCAATCCTGCGGAATATCGGACCGAACCAGCACCGGCGCGGCCTTCGCAGCCGGCCTTGCGGCAGGCTTGGGCTTGAAATACTGCAGCACCGGCAGGAATGGAATCATCAGCAGGAATACGACGCCCATCACCCAGAACGCCTCCACAAACGCCAGCATGGCGGCATGCTGCTGCACCATGCCGTACACTGCCGCATACGATTTGCGCGAAGCCGTGACCGGATCGACGCCGTGCAGGAAAAAGTTCCGCTTCATTCCCTCAAGCATTTGATAAGTCTGCCAGCTGCCCGCGCGGACATTGCCGACCAGGTGATTCTGGTGCACCTGGCTGCGCCGCGTCAGGAAAGTGGTCATGGTCGCGATGCCCACGCTGCCGCCAATATTGCGCATGAGGTTGAAGATGCTCGTGGCGTTGCCCATCTTTTCGAGCGCAATGCGCGACATGGCCAGCGACATCAGCGGAATGAACAGAAAACTCAGCGCCACGCCCTGCAGGACCTGCGGCCAGAAAATGTCCCAGAAGCCCGCATTCAGATTCAACCCGGAGAGTTGGAACATAGTGATCGAGCCCAGCCCGATGCCGACCAGCAGCAGGCGTCGTGGATCGGTCTTGGTCGTCAGATGCCCGGCCAGCGGCGTAAACAGCAACGCTCCCACGCCCCGCGGAGACAGCGCCAGGCCCGAGTTGTACGCGGGATATCCCATCAGCGTTTGCAAATAAAGTGGCAGCAAGACCAGGCTGGCGTAGAGAACAAATCCCAGCATGCTGATCAGAAGCACTCCCGAACTGAACGAGCGATTGGTGAGCGCGCGCAAATCGACGACGGGATGATCCGTCATCAATTCGCGAATCACCAGCGCGACCAGCCCGAACGCGCAGAGCCCGGCGAAAACCTGAATGTACTGCGACGAAAACCAATCTTTGCGCTGCCCCGTGTCGAGCATCACCTGCAACGATCCGATGCCCAGCGCCAGGAATCCAATTCCCCAAAGATCGACGCGGCCGTTGCCGCGCTTCACGTAATGCGGATCGAACACGAACCGGTTCATCAGGAAAAGCGAGAGCACGCCCACCGGCAGGTTGAGATAAAAAATCCAGCGCCAGCTGTAGTTATCAGTGATCCATCCGCCAAGCGTGGGCCCGAGAATCGGCGCCAGCAAAATGCCGAGGCCGAACGCCGCCATGGCATGGCCGTGCCGCTCCTTGGGAAAAGTTTCGAGCAGGATCGCCTGCGCCAGAGGTTGCAGTCCGCCGCCCGTCAGCCCTTGCAGCACGCGGAAAACAATCAGTTGCGACAGCGATGTCGCCATGCCGCAGCACAACGACGTGAGGGTGAATCCGGCGACACAAGTCAGCAGCAGCCGCTTGCGTCCGAATCGGTTGGCCAGCCATCCCGAGATCGGCAACACGATCGCATTCGAAACCAGGTAGGACGTGACCACCCACGTCCCTTCTTCATTGGTCGCGGCCAGGTTGCCGGCGATGTGCGGAATGGAAACGTTGACGACCGTGGTGTCGAGCACTTCCATGAAGGTCGCCAGCATCACCGAACAGGTGACGACCCACGGATTTACGCCGCGTTGTGGATAGGCATCCACCAGGAAAGGAAGGCTCCCATTGCTAACGGTTTACTCTAGGGCAGGGCCGAGCACGCGACCGTGATACAGGTCACGCCAGCCTGTGAGGAAATCGGTAGTGGGTCTCTTTGAATTTTGGATATCGCCTATCGCGGGGTCATCCCGAAAGCCGGCGCCTTTCAGCCGGCTGAGGGATCTCATTTCCTCTGAATTCTTGGGGCGGACGCGATTGAAATGTAGGGGCGGACGCAGCCTGCCCTGAGCGGAGTCGAAGGGTCCGCCCCCGCGCGAAGCGCGCCTGCGATTCCGTCCATCCCGTCAGAATCTACAGGGTTCTACGCATTCACTGCAGGTGGTTAATACGCGCCGAGTTCGCATCAGCCGTGCTGGCGTCGGCTCGCGGCGTCATCGATACCACAAAATATTCCCGCTCCTTGCTGTCGAAGCCTTCCACCATCAGCAGCAGCTTGTCCTTCTGCAGGCGAAACTGCGCGGACTCGCCGATCGGCAGCAACTCCGGATGCTTCTCGTCGCGCGGCCGAATGCGGATCATCACGCGCTCGGTTTGCAGCACGTACTCCTGGCAGAGAACTTCCTGCGTCTTCTTGTGGCCGGGGTCGCTGCCCAGCATTTCGCCCGCGAAGCTTTGGGAATCTTTCTCGACCATGCCGCAGGGAACCGAATCCATTTGCACAAGTTGGCCCGTCAGATAAGCCTTGGGATCTTTGGCGAAGGCCGTCGCCGCCAGCGCCAGAACAACACACAATGTCAGCTTGGAACGCATGATCCGATTACCCCCGAGACTTAGGCGAACCCCAATTGAGTCCAAGGCGGAGGGCCTCGGATTGGAATATTTTTTCTGAGCCGGGAACGAGATTACAGGTCTCGAAAGTAACTGCTCGGAAGTTACAGACCTTAGCGCTGGGCGAGCATTTCGAGGGCCTCAAAGAATGCGGGATAGGAAATCGCGGCCGATTCGGCGCCACGGATCAACGTCTCTCCTTCAGCGCGCAGCGCGGCCACGGCAAAAGCCATCGCGATGCGGTGATCGCTGAACGAATCGAGCTCGGCGCCGTGCAGGCTCTGGCCACCGGGAATTTTCATTCCGTCTTCAAACTCTTCCACCTGCGCGCCCATAAGGCGCAGGTTCGCGGCCACAGCTTTAATCCGGTCGGATTCTTTCACGCGCAATTCGCTGGCGTCGCGCACTTCGATTCCCTGCTCGGAAAATGGAGCAATCGCCGCCAGCACAGGAATCTCGTCGATGAGCGCCGCAGAATCGACTCCGCTAAGCTTCGTTCCCTTCAACTTCGCGCCTTCCACCTGCAGCGATCCCACCAGCTCGCCGTGAATTTCTTCCAGCTGCGTGACCGAGATGCGCAGTCCCATCTGCATGAGAATGTCGAGCAGGCGGGCGCGCGTGGGATTCATCAGCAAATTGGGAAGAGTGAGTTCGGAGCCGGGGAATAATCCGGCAGCGCACAAAAAAAACGCCGCGCTCGAAAGATCGCCGGGAATCCGCGCCTCGATGCCCCGCAAGCGCTGTCCGCCGCGAATGCGCACTTCGCTGCCCGCGCCGATATTTTTTCGCTCCACGTAGCCGCCGAAGGCGCGCAGCGCCACTTCCGTATGATCGCGGGTACGCAGCGGCTCTTCGACGCGAGTTTCGCCGTCGGCGTAGAGTCCGGCGAACAGCAGACACGATTTCACCTGCGCGCTGGCGACGGGCATTTTGTAATCGATGGCTTTGAGCGCTCCGCCGGTGATGCGCAGCGGCGGCTTGCCCTGCTGCGACTCGATGCGCGCGCCCATCTTCGAAAGCGGTTGGATCACGCGTTCCATGGGACGCCGCGAGAGCGATTCATCGCCCACCATTTCGCTGGTGAACGGTTGTCCGGCGAGGATGCCGCTCAGCATCCGCATAGTCGAGCCGGAGTTGCCGCAGTCGAGCGCAATCGATGGAGCGCCCAGCGCCGGGCCGCGGCCTTCGACCTCGATCTCGCCCTCGCCGTTGCGCTTCCAGGAAACGCCCAGCGCGCGCATGCAGGCGAGCGTGCTGGCGCAATCCGCGCCCGTCGAATAATTTTGCAGGCGCGACGGTCCTTCAGCGATTCCCGCCAGCATGCCGTAGCGGTGCGAAATCGACTTGTCGCCGGGCAACGTAACGCTGCCGCGAATATTGCGCGCCGGACGAATTACAACCTGGGATTCGGACTGAACTTTCATGCTGAATTAAATATAGCGGTTCAAGTGTGGAGCGGGCACTCCTGCCCGCTGGTTTTTGGCCGATGGCGGCAAAGCGGGCAAGAGTGCCCGCTCCACACAGTTCAGTTCCACAGAGTCCAACTCCACACCAGCTTTTAGGCCGACGTTTTCGCCTGTGCAGCTTCTCGCAGAATCTCGGCGGGAACTTCTCTCATGCTCACGCCGAACTCGAACCTGGGAGTTTCGACGCCGCGTCCCCAGCGCGCCATTTCCCAGTGGGCGCGCACGAACTTCACGTCAGGATGCGCGGCCAGATTGAGCAGCAGCGGAGCCTCTTCGCAATAAAATTTCTGCGGAAACGCGGCGATCGATTTCGCGCTCCACGTGGCGCCGTCGGCTGAGCCGAAGATGCTGACGTTGAGCGATTCCTGTTCGATGATTTTCGTGATGGCCAGCGTCACCAGGAACACGCGGGTGGTAGCGCCGCTGACATCCACGGCAGGCCCGTCCCCCTTGGTGCTGGCGGTCGTGCCGGCGGGAACCAGATTGATTGCAGCGATGGTAGTGGTCATTGCGAAGTGATTCTAACAAAAACGGAGAGCATGCTCGCGCCATTTCCGCTGCGGGTGCCCCTTTGCTGAGGGTGCCCCGTCCTTGCGTTTTTCGCTAGGGCCGGTACGATGCTGCCGACAGTACATAAACTCGGTTGCGCACATGTTCGTGGTTCCCGCTCTTCGCAAAGTACGCGAAGAACGGGGCACCCTTTGTGTTGCTGATTCGAGCGAGATCAAAAGCTAGATTCGTAAGTTGTTGAGCCTTGGTGTAAGTTGTTGAACTTCGGTGCAAGTGATTGAAAATTCGTAAATCGCATTTGCGGGTCGAATAGGACACGTTGCGTCGCTGGATGAAGGATTTCCCCTCATCGCAGGAATGATTGACGCAGCCTGGGGCGTTCCCGGCCCCGCAATGGGCATCGTAGACCACGGACAGCATCCCGAAATAAGCTTGAAGTTCCCTGAACTAAACAATCTATGGAAAACCGTATATTTTAGGTCGCAATTAAGTACAATATTGTACGTACAATCCTGAAGATTATGTGGAGCGGGCACTCCTGCCCGCTTTGCTTGCAGCGCCAAGAACCAGCGGGCAGGAGTGCCCGCTCCACATTACACACAAACTCACATACAACCCTATTCCGTGGGATGCGGCCCGGTGAATTCGCTGCAGCAGGGTTTCTGCACCGGCTTGAATTCCATCAGTTCGATGCGGGTCAGGTCGGGATCGTACAGGTTCAGCTGCCACTTGCCGTCCCGCCCCATCTGCGCATGTTCCTTCCCTTGTTCTTTCCAGCCATGCGACTCGAGTAGCGCCTGGGCCTGCTTCATGTTGGCCACGCCGAGCGAGATGTGATTCATCACGCCGGACGTTTGCAGGTCGGTATGCGCGGGCTGGCGCAGCATGTACTCCAACCAGTCGGTGCCGTCGGGCACCTGCACGGACGCCCAGTCGGTCTCGTTGTCTTTCATGCCTCCATGCCAATAGGGACGGAAGCCGAGAATGTCGCGATAAAAGTGATCCTCGATGTCGCGGCTCTGCACCAGAAAACCGGCGTGGATCATGTGGCGGGACACAGCCGACGCCGGCGGCGTCGCGGCCTCGGCTTTGCTGTGCTCGACGAACTCGATGTGGTGACCTTCCGGATCGTCCACGGTGAAGCTGAGCGTGTGATCGGAGCGGCCCTGAATCTGCGAAGGCTTGCTTCCCTTCTCGACCAGATAGCGGCGCAGAGCGGCGATGTTGTCGGTGGTGAAGGCCACGTGATCCATGCGGTCGGTGGCCTTTGGATCGGGCACCGGACTGTATCCCACCCATTGTCTGCCCACCAGGTAACGCGCGGTCTCGCCGGGTTCGGCGGGATCGGCTTGCGCCAGGCCGAGAATCGTGACGTAGAGATTCTTCACGCCGTCGGCGTCGGTGGTGTAGAACGCGACATGATCGATGCCCGTAATGCGGGGACGGGCTGCGGCCTTGGTTTGCGCTAGAGACGAAATAGAAACCGCGATGATAAGCGAAAGAATCAGGTTCTTCATGGCGGATTGATTTTAGTCCTTTTCCTGGCACGACAGGCTCACCACAGGGGGCACAGAGTCACACAGGGGCGTTCTGATAAAAATGTGATTACAACTTTTCCAGGAATTGGCGCAGCAGCTTGGTGAATTCGCGCGGCTGCTCCCACGGCGAATAGTGTCCGGCTCGCGGGATCACGCGCAGTTCGCTTTGCGGGATGTGCTCGTGCATCAAGCTGGCTTCGTTGATTCCGGTCATCGGGTCTTCGTCGCCAGTAACAATCAGCGTGGGAACGTTGATCGACTTCAGGGTCTCGACTGAATCCGGGCGTTCGGCCATGCCGCGCTGCACCTGGGCAACGTCCAGGGGAGACATTTTGTCCATCATGCGTAGGGCCTCATCGACCAAGTCGGGGCGGTTTTCGCGCGTCGTCTTTCCCAGCAGGCGCGGAATCATGGAATGAAAAAAAGCCTCGGTGCCGTGTTCGAGGACATCATTGGCAGCTTGCAGTCGTGCGGCGCGGCCTTCGGCATTGTCGGCGGGAGCTTTCGTGTTACACAGTCCGAGCGCGACGACGCGGCGGCGGAAGGTCCGCCAGAATTCAAAGAGGATGTAGCCGCCGATGGAGACTCCGATGATCGGAGCGCGGCCAATCTCGGCATCGTCCATCACGCGGGCCAGATCGGCGGCGTGCTTTTCCATCGTGGCGGGACCTTCGCCGGCTTCGGAATCGCCGTGTCCGCGGAGATCGGGCAGGATCATGCGAAAGCGCGTGGAGAGCTCTTCGGCTACCGGCAGCCAGAAGGTGGGGTTCGCGGGAAAAGGATGGAGGAGAACGACGGGCGGTCCGTCGCCGAGGAACCTGTATACGATTTCGGCATCGTGGCTTTTTACGCGGGTGGAGGGGATGAGCGCCATCCGGGGATTAGAACACAGCCGACCTCAGGGGCTAAAGCCTTTGCCGCTCCGCTGCGCCAACTTACCGGCTCGGCCGAACCACACTCACCACCAGCGCGACCAGGATGATGGCGATTCCCGCGCCCATCTCCAAACGCTGCGCATGCGGCATTACCGCCCACGCCGCATCCGGAGGCCATACCACCTTCGCATCCCGCAGCGCGTCCAGGCAGGCCAGCATGCCGGCCAGAAATCCGACCGCCGTCGCCACTCGACGTTGCTTATTCTCAGTCATTGGGTGCTGAGAGGAACTTCGGCGGGGCTACGACCGAATTAAAAAAATATTTCCGGCGACACTTTGAAGCGACGGCTGAGGTTGCGAATGTGCTCGGCGTTCAGCCTGCCCTTTCCGCTCAGCACCTCGGAACTAATACTCGGAGTTCCAAAAACGTCCACCAGATCTTTTTGCTTCAAGCCGTTCGCCAGCATCGGCTCATTCAGAACATCGAGGGGGCTGCTTGCCTTGAGCGCGTAGTGCCGCTCCTCGAAGTCTTCAATCAGCAGCGTAAGCAATTCGGCCATGCGCTGCTCGGCGGCACTCATGCGGCTGCCTTTGCGATCCAGTTTTTCCAGTATGGCAATGTGGCGCTCGTTCTCCGCTTCGCTGCGAATTACAGCAGGCAAAGTGCTGGTCAGCAAGGAAGCGTATTCCGATCGTGCCGCAGTCGCGTTCATGGTTTCCAACCTCCCCGGTCATATTCGGCATCGCCAGGTGTTCGAGTAGACCTGCTGAGCCATTTTGCCAAGTCGGAAATCTTCAGACCGTGAAAGCTCATTTTGAGAGAAAGCATAAAGTCGGGAGTTTCATCGGGTTCTGAGCTGTCAGGATCTCTCGGACCGGTTCGGGTTAGTGCGATACGCCGCTGGGCTTGGACGTGCTCGACCAGCTTGATGAAACGTTCGTAGACATCGGAACACTCCTCGGCTATCAGCGTGTCCGTCTCGACGATCCTCTGCGTCAGTCCGTCATTCGCGGTGATCGCCACAGAGCAGTAATTTGATGTTTCAGCGAGTCTTGCCCCCAGTGGGAAGCCGCGAACCTCCCCATATTGTTCGGCGTCTTCACACCGTCGCTCGGCCAGATCGCCTGTAGTTATGTCGGTTTTCGAGAATACGTAGCCGAATGCCAGCGTGCGCACCTTATCTTCGAGTTCAGAACGGGTGAGCGTATGCTTCTTTCCAACATTGCGCAAAGCGAAGCCGACAACACCGTTAGCCTGACCCACACGAATCTTGGCCTCCACGGGGCCCGCAGAAAACTCTTCATATCGAGCCGCTAGCCATTCCTCATAGAGCGTTTCTATCTCCTTCCACGGGATGCCTTGGACGAAATGGGTTCCGCCCTGCGGTATCGATTCCTGATAGCTGTCCAATAGGTCCGGATGGAGCCTCATGACGGAATCGAATTTATTTTTGTGATTGTGGGGTGGAATGTGACCGGCTTCGACGAGCAGCGCAGAGAAACATGCGTCAACTGCGGAGTAACCTTCTGCAATTGCATGACGAGGAGAACCCGCGAACTTGGCGTTGTCCAGATGCTGGACCGCGATCACGAAGTGCCGAAGAACTTCCTTGTCGACCATTGCCTAATCTCCAGCCTAGAACGCGTCGATCCCCGTCACGCTCTGTGCGATGATCAGCGAGTGCACGTCGTGCGTGCCTTCGTAGGTCTTCACCGATTCCAGATTCATCAGGTGCCGCATGATCGGATAATCGTCGGCAACCCCGTTCGCTCCCAGAATGTCGCGCGAGAGGCGCGCGCACTCCAGCGCCATCCACACGTTGTTGCGCTTGGCCATCGAGATATGCTGCGGTTCCACTTTGTCCGCATCTTTCAACCGGCCCACCTGCAGCACCAGCAACTGGGCTTTCGTGATCTCGCTGATCATCCACGTCAGCTTGTCCTGCACCAGTTGGTGAGAAGCGATCGGCTGATCGCGCCACTGCTTGCGCAGCAGGGAATATTGCAGCGCGCAGTCGTAGCACGCCATCGCCGCGCCCACTGCTCCCCAGGCAATGCCATACCGCGCCTGGTTCAAACACATCAGCGGAGATTTCAAGCCGCCGGTCTTGGGCAGCAGGTTCGACACGGGCACATGAACATCCTGCAGCGATAATCCCGAAGTCACCGACGCCCGCAGCGACCACTTGCCGTGAATATCGTCCGCCTTGAAGCCGGGACGGTCGGTCTCCACCAGAAATCCGCGGATGCGATCTTTCTCGTCCTCCACCTTGGCCCAGATGATGGCAACGTCGGCAATCGTGCCTGAAGTGATCCACATTTTCTCGCCGTTGATGACGTACTCGTTGCCGACTTTGCGCGCCCGCGTGCGCATGCCGCCGGGATTCGATCCGAAATCGGGCTCGGTCAGGCCGAAGCATCCCAGCTTCTCGCCTTTCTGCATAGGCGGCAGCCACGTATTCTTCTGCTCGTCGCTGCCAAATTCGTAGATCGGATACATGCACAGTCCCGATTGCACGCTCACAAAGCTGCGCACGCCCGAGTCGCCGCGCTCCAGTTCCTGCGTCATCAGGCCGTACTCGACGTTGCCCATGCCGGCGCAGCCATAGCCTTTCAGCGACGCGCCGAAAAATCCCAGGTCCGCCATGGGCTTGACCAGTTCGCGCGGAAACCGCCCGGCGCGGTTGCACTCTTCGATGATCGGAATCAGATTGTCTTCAATGAACTGGCGGGTGGTGTCGCGGACGAGCCTTTCTTCGTCGGTGAGCAGCGAATCGTACTGCAGAAAATCGACACCGCGGAATTTGATGGCAGGCATGAGATCTCTCCGTAGCGATGAAATGGGCCCCAGCCCCGGGCAGAACGCAAAGCCGTTCGCCGCCAGCAGAATCGGCCGCACGCGATAGGGCAAACATATGACGGTAGCAGGGACAAGGAAGCAAGGTCAAACTAACCGGGGAGCTTTTGATTGGCGAGTGCTATTTGAGCCGCGGAATCCAGCGCGGCACTGTTTTCCGGTATTCCTCGTACGATTCGCCGAACTGCCGGCGCAGCGTCGGCTCTTCGTAGAGCAAGACGAAGACGTGAGCAGCGGTCAGCATAAAGACTGCGTACTCCAAAACGTGGAGGGAACGAAACAGCGCCGCTTCTCCCACGATGACCAGCGCCACACCCACGTACATCGGATTGCGCATGTAGCGGTGCAGCGCGGTCGTGACCAGAAACTTTGTTGGAGCGATCGGCGCCGGAGTCCCCAGCCCGCGCACCGCGAATTCCCATGCGCAGCGGAAATAAATCGCCGCTCCGAGCGCAAGCACAGCAAACCCGAGCCACTCCAGCGGTCCACTCGCCCGATGCGCAAAACGGTCCGCCAGGCGATACGGAATGTAGCCAGCGACCGTTCCCGGCACGAAAATGGTGAACAGAGTCGTATTCAGGATTGGGATCAGAGCGCGTGGCATGGGCAGGGAAACCCGATCACCACGAAGGGCACGAAGTTACACGAAGGAACCCGGTCCGCAATGACTTCCTTCGTGAAACTCCGTGTCCTTCGTGGTAATGCTTTTTCGACAGCCGGCACAACCTTACTGTAAAATTAACTCCGACGGAAGAAAATCAAGACGCAGCCAGATCTTCCCGAGTGGATCCCCGCGGTTTCGGGCGAAAGTTTCGGCGACATCCCATCCACATTTATCCGCAAGAGAAGCGGACGCGCTGCGCACCCATTCGAGTCATCAGGAGACAGCCACCATGGCAGTAGGCGCCAAGATCGCAAAGACAGCCGACCGCAAGAAGGTCATGGACACCACCAAGAGCACGGATTGCCCCAAGTGCGGCAAGCCCACGCGCATCGTCAAGCGCGTGAAAGACCGCGAACGCGGCGTCCCGGGCGGGATTTACATCTCCTGCTCAGGCTGCGAGTTCTTCGAGAAACTGTAGGCGCTGGCTTCAAGTCGCTTTCAGCCTGTTCTTGCTTGCGCGAGCTTCTCCCGATCGCTCAGATACTCACTAAGCACGGCCTCGATGAATGCGGATCGCGAGACCTTGGCGATGGCGGCCTGGCGATCAACTTCCTTCAGTATGGCCGAGGATAAGGTGAGCGATATTCGTACTTTTCGTGTCGCCATAGTGTTTGGTCTATCGGCGGATTTTGAGCTATCCGCCAGCAGAGCATTTTTCGTAATGGTTGTGAAGTGCTGACCAGGCCGCGGAAAAATACGTACTGGACCAAGAAGGCATTCAGTGGGTTTAATACGCCAGATGTCTTTGAACTCGAACTAAAGACAACCATTTCTAAAGATAATTCTTATCTAATATCTTACCCTTTCTTGCTGAACTACTTCGCAGCAAAGCCTTCCGTTACGCCAGAAGAACTTGTTTGCGGTGCTCACATGGCCTACGGATGGATGCCGACCATCCTGGAACTCTATACCAAGAAACCGAATATCGATCTATCGATTGCTGCTGGGCTGCTGAATACAGCGAAGGTCACAGGAACGCTGACGGATGTGCAAATTGAACAGCTGGCATGCCTTGTCAATAACTCCCTCGTCGGAGCGTCAAAGCTCCTGCATTTCATTTCACCGCATAAATTTGCAATCTGGGATGCAAAAGTCTATGCCTTTGTGTATCAGGAAAAGGCACATAACCGGGTCAGAAACGTATCAAAATACCGCAGCTATCTGGGGCTTCTGAGCCGGCATAAACAAGACAGCAGATTCTCCGAATTCCACGCATCTGTAAACGATAAGATCGGTTATGAAGTGTCGCCTTTCCGTGCCCTTGAGCTGATAATGTATCTCAATGCACCAGCATACTGAGCCTTCCATTGCGACACGCATCTGAACATCTGCGAACCATGCACAACTTCAACGACCATGTTCTGTATCTGGAAGGAAAAATCGACCACAGGGGCTGAAGCCCGCGATGATTCTGTGCGCTTTACGCGGCGCTGAAGCGCCGCTCTTCCACGGCAACGCGAGGATTGCCGAATTTTTCCGCAGCCTGGGAAGCCGTGCCCTTCCAGTTCCAGGCTCCTCTACAGCCGATCGAAGTAAAGTTGTAGCCAGTTACCCGGTGATCTGCGCCAGGATTGCCCTCGCCTCGGCTGCCGGGTCGGCTGCCTCTGTGATGGGTCTGCCGACTACGATGTGGCTGGCTCCGGCCTTGATGGCCTCCGCCGGAGTCACGACGCGAACCTGATCTCCCACGCTGCTGCCGGTCGGGCGCACGCCCGGAGTCACGATGGCGAAGTCCTCGCCGAGTTCGGCCCGGACCGTGGCCGCTTCGCGGGCTGAGGTGACAATGCCCTGGCATCCGTGGGCGAGCGCGATGGTGGCCAGCCGCACCACGCTCTCGGCCAGCGATCCCCGCATGCCGATCTTTTCCACGTCCTGCTCGTCCATGCTGGTCAGCACCGTAACGGCGAGCACTATCAACTCGGGACGCGTCTTTGCGGCTTCCACCGCGGCTTGCAGCATGCGGCTGCTGCCTGAGGCGTGCACCGTCAACATGCTCACGCCGAGTTTCGCTGCCTCAGCCACGGCCGCTCCCACCGTGTTGGGGATATCGTGATACTTCAGATCGAGGAATACGCGCCTGCCCGACGCGACCAGATCCCGCACCACTTGCGGGCCTTCGGCGGTATAGAGCTGCATGCCGACTTTGTAGGTCAGCGCCGAATCGCCGACGGCCGCGACGATCTTTTGTGCGGCTGCCGCGGTCGAGACATCGAGCGCAACGATGAGCCGCTGGCGCGGATCATCGCTGCGTCGAATATCGTCTCGATAGCTATCGTTCGGGAGGCGATTAGGCAGAGCTGCCATCCCGGCCAGTTTACTGGGTTTTACGGGAGTTGCGCTACTGGCTTGTTGTAAGCGACCGTCTGGTAGGCGGTGCTGGGTTGGACGGGGTTGACCACCAGGTCCAGGCGGACCCGTTGCAGTCCGCGATGGCGGAATTGCAAGGCCTGTGCCGCACCGTAGGAAAGGTCGATAATGCGACCCGGCACGATGGGGCCGCGGTCATTGACCCGCACCACCACCGACTTGCCATTGTGCAGGTTCGTGACCTTCACGTAGCTTCCCATGGGAAGCTTCAGGTGGGCCGCGGTCATGTCGTACATTTCGTACGGTTCACCGCTGGCCGTGGGTTTGCCTTGAAAGGTCTCCCCGTACCAGGACGCTGTCCCAATTTGATACGGCTTCGTTTTGACGACCTGTGGGCGGACTACGGATCTTGCTTGAACGGAACTAACTGGAGCCGGTTTCGCCTCCGAGATGTTCGGTCCCTGAGCCGCTCCCAGGCCGACGATCAGAAATGCAATCGCCAGTCCATGAGCTATACGTCTTCGCATTCAGTTCTCCTCGCATACTCAAACGGTTACTTTGGCCTTAAGGCTATTTCGCTGCAGTTCGTAGATGCTATCGGCCTGCCAAATGCGTGTCAAGGCGAAACACCCCCTCCGGCGATGACCTCCTAGTAATACAAGTCTTACGTAACCTATTGGTAATTTAGGGGGATGGAGGCAATACCCTTTGTTTCCGGAATGTTACGTATTTACTAAAACATAAATAGCACGACGGAATGTGCAGAGTAGAAATTACAACCTGAATGGAATCAATGACTTACCAGAACTATGATAGCAAACTACATGGAATCACTTATTTACGAGGATGTCCGGCGGCAGCGCGTGAGAAAAAATTTCCAGGGTAAGCCTTCAAAAGTAACTTACAACTGTGGTTGAACTGCCACGCGGGGCGGATTCGGGGTAGTATCGAGCTTCGTCCCCCAAACGGAAGTCCATGCCCGATAAGCCACCGGTCGTACTCACTATCGCGGGATTCGACCCCTCCTCTGGGGCCGGCGTCACGGCCGACATCAAGACCATCGCCGCTCACGGCTGCTATGGCGTGGCCTGCATCACCGCCATGACGGTCCAGTCCACCTCAGGAGTGAAGCGGGTGGAACCGGTAGATCCCGTCATCGTGAAGGATACGCTAGAGGAGCTCGTCGGTGACTTGAACATTGCCGCCGTCCACATTGGCATGCTGGGATCGGGCAAGGTTGTCAAGGCAGTCGCCGATTTCCTATCCGGCAGCGCCTCGGCCAAATCCGCAGGCACTCAGGGAACGGCTCGCCTGTCCAATATTGTGCTCGACCCTATTCTGAAATCCTCGTCGGGCGCCGATCTCCTTGATACTGCTGGGATAAAGCTCCTGATCGACCGGCTCATTCCTCTGTGCGACGTTATCACCCCAAATATCGACGAGGCTGCCGTATTGACTGGCACCAAGGTCACGGAGCCCGAGGAGATGAAGGCGGCCGCCGCGAAGCTGCACGAGATGGGCGCGGCAGCCGTAGTCGTCACTGGAGGCCATCTCGATAAAGCCCTTGATTTGCTAAGCTTTACAGCGAAACGTGGAGTTGAGCAGGAGATCTTCAAAGCCGAACGCCAACGCTCCAATTCGACCCACGGCACTGGATGCGCCTTTGCCACGGCCATGGCCTGTCATCTGGCGCTCGATCGCGGGCTGGCCGAAGCCACCCTGCTCGCCAAGACCTATGTCACCGCCGCCATTGCCAACGGACAGCCCCTCGGCAAGGGCACCGGACCGGTCAATCATTTGTATAGGATGAACCAGCAGCGTCGCGCCGCCGGATCGGGCGGAAGCGGAGAATCATCTTAGCCCTGGTTCGGGTTAATCGTGGTCGGAAGAAGAATTCTTCTTCAGCAGGATCCCGGCCACAAACGCAGCGGTTGCCGCCAGCAGCCATTCCGCGCGGTAGAACTGAATCGCCTGCCAATCCACCAGCGTCTTAGCCGTTAGCAGTCCAACCAGCAAAGCTCCGGCGATGCAGGCCAAGCCGATCACGAAAGCGATCAGCGATCCCGTCGAAAGCCCCACGCGACTTTTGATCTCGTGAAAGTGCAGATAGCGCAGCCAGGACGGGAACTTGACCTTGTGCCACGGAATCCCGGTCACCACGGAACGCACGCGGTGCACAATCTTCACCCAAAGTCCGGCCACGGCCGCGGCATCGGTCTTCGCCGAGGCACTCAGCGCTTCCGGGCGCCGTCCACCACAAGAGTGGCAGAAATGCGATCCCAGCAGAAATTCACTGCCGCAGCACGGGCAGGCGTCGGCGAGGCTCGGAGTCGCTTCCCGCATGAGTACGTCATTGCCCAGCCGTTGTGACGGCGGACGCCAGAATTCCTGCTGCGTGCTTTGTGCTGCTTCTGCCATAGTCTTCCTGCTGAGAAAGAGTCAACAGCTACATCGCATTCCAAGCGCCAAAACCGTGCTGCCCCTAAACCGCTGCAATACCGCAACTTGCAAGAACGTGTTGGGCGCCGGATCGATTCTGCGTGGCAATTATTACTTGCGCCATCGAGTAAAGATGCGTCAGTTACGAAGGCTCCTGAACGTTCACGACAAGGCCGTGCTGACGCTTCTGCCTCTTCAGAAAGTATAAGTGCGATTGGTGGAAATGAGAGGTAGCCGGAAGGGCACGTGGATAACGATCTTGATTCAGGCGCCTCGGGTCAGGTAGGGATGCTTCGACTCCGCCAGAGGAGAGCGAAGCGATCCTCATCGCGCAGCCGAAGCATCCCTACCCCGCTCCGACTTCATGCACGAGCACGACTCTGTAGCCGCAAGACTGCACATATCGGTCGCTTCGTTTAGACTAGGAAGCAAGGGTTCACCCAAGAGTTCCAGGATGATAATCTTTCACCCGCGGCCATTCCTTTTTCCCTTCCTGATCGCCTTTTGCCTTTCCGCCTTAGCCCAGCCGGCGCCCGATTCGAAAGCCCTCCAGGGCGCGCCCCACGATCCTCAGACCGATGCTGCCTTCGATCACTTCTACAACATGGAGTACGAGCGCGCCCAGCAGGAGTTTGAGCGCATCGTCGAAAAGCACCCCAGCGACGCCTTTGCCCTCAACCACCTTCTAACCGCGGTTCTGATGCGCGACTTGTACGACACCGGCGCTATGAACACCGGCGACTACGCCAACGAGAGCTTCATCGGACGCACCCCGCGCCCCACCGATCCCAAAATCAAAGAGCGCATCAAAGATCTCGTTCGCCGCGCCCAGGCCGTGGAGGAGAAGCAGCTCAAGGCCAATCCCGACGACGTGGCCGCGCTCTACTGCCGCGGCGTAACGCGCGCGCAGTTTTCCGTCTATACCGGGCTGATCGAGCGCGCCTGGTTTTCCGCGCTGCGCAACGCGGTCGGCGCTCGCCGCGATCACGAGCGCGTGCTCGAGATCGATCCCGAATTTATCGATGCCAAGCTGGTCGTCGGCACGCACAACTACGTCGTCGGCAGCCTGCCTTGGAGCGTGAAGGTGGCCGCGGCCATCGCCGGGCTGAGTGGGTCGAAAGAAAAGGGGCTGGACTACCTGCGCAACGTCGCCCACAGCGACGGCGAAAATGCGGCTGATGCCAAGGTCGTGCTCACGCTGTTCCTGCGCCGCGAGCACCAGTACGACGAAGCCATCGGATACATGCAGGAGCTCACCGCAAAGTATCCCCACAACCATCTGTTTCCGACGGAAATTGCCAACCTCGACCGCGCTGCCGGACGCCTGCCCGAGGCCGAAGCCATGTACCGCAAAGTCTGGCAGAACGGACGCGAAGGCAAATACGGCAACCTGCATTACGAGCTGGCCGCCTGGGGACTGGGCGAACTGCTGCGCAGCCAGAAAGATTTAACCGGAGCCGCCGCCGCCTACGAGTTGGTGAATCTGGCTCCCAATCCCGATCCCGACATTCTTCAGAAAGCCAACTTGGCCGCTGGAGAGATGTATGACCTGCTCCAGAAACGCGATCTGGCCATGAAGAAATACGAGACCGTCCTGGCCGGCAACGCTAATACCGGCCCGGCGGACCAAGCCCGCCGCTACATAAGAGAAGCCTATCGGGAATAAGCACGTGTAGCCGCGGACGCATTCGTCCGCGGGGCCGGTTTAGGGCCTGACGAAATTTTTCAGCGGCTCGTACCGCCTGGGCAGAACTTGTCGGCGGGCGAAATGGAACTTTTAGACAATAATTTCGTATGATTCCAGTGAGGGTGAATCTATGTACTGCAACCATTGCGGAAAAGTGATTCAGGACGACGCCGCGGTTTGCGCCTATTGCGGGATTCGGGTGGCCACATCGCAGGCTCGCAAGAAACTGATGCGTCCGCGCGTGGGACGAAAAATTGCCGGCGTGTGCCTCGGCTTCTCGGAGTATTTCGACCTTGACGTCACGCTGGTGCGTGTCGTCTGGCTGATCGCGTCGTGTGTGACAGGGATCGGTTTGTTGTCGTATCCGATTGCCTGGATCGTCATGCCGGAAGAGCCGCTGGCGCTGCCCGCTCCCAACGGCGCTACCCAGGCCACAAACTCGTAGCGGACGTTTGGGGACGCGCGCGGCCGAGAAGGCCCCGCGACAGCCGCCGGGACGGCGGCGCTACGAAAAAACCCGGCGTGCTTTTTGTCGGACAAGAAATGCCGACCGGCCGCAAGAGTTTTTTGTGGGGACAGCCGCCTATAGCCTGCCTTGGGCGAAGTCGATGGGGCCGCCCAGCCGCGAAGCGGCGCAAGAATGCAGGTTCGAGGTACGACCTCGGCACCGGCTAGCTAACAACTTCCGCTTACGGTCTGGCCGCAGGCTGTGCCAGTCACGGTGCAACTCAAGCTGGCGTTCACGCTGAAATTCAAATTCAACTGGCAGCTTCCCGAGGGATTGGGGCCGAAGGTTACACCGCCCGTCTCTGAGCCGGTGATCGGCCAGACCGGGGCATAGTTCGCAATATTGTCCTGGCCCGCGACGGTGATGTGAGGATCGCCATTGAGGACGATTCCATTCACCGAACAGCTGGCTGGGTCTGCCGTGATTTGCGCCTGGGCCGAACCGTTCCCCGTATTGCTCAACGTGCCGCTTAGATCGCCGGAGACCGCCATCGTCCCACCAGCCGGACAACTGAAGGTCGAAGACACAGCCCAGTTGCAGCTTTCTCCATTGGCCGAAGAAACACAGGTGGGAGTTGTCGAGTTCGGCACGGGATCGATCCGATGCATGCCACCTGGGCCGGGCGTGATAGAGGCGACCCCGAGCGCCCCGGTCATCGCTTGCACGATGCCGCTCGAGACTGCGGCTGCGACGGCCTGAGCCTGGGCGGGAGTCAGGTTGTTATTCATGGAATTGGAACTGCCGCATCCGATCATCCATACGGCCAAACCGAAAACGGCTGCTGCGGAAAAAAAGACTGCCGGAGCGGAAAGCTTTCTGCTCATTCGGGCACCTCACAAGCGAGCGTTGATACCCGTGGGACGCCACAAGCGTACGCCTTCCGGACCTTCGGGAAAAGTCAAAAATTGCGGGAGGAACGGCTCGAACCAGAGGTTGGGCGCCGCTTTCAGCCGTACATCTCTTCCAGCAACTCGTAGGCGCGGCGCAGGTGCGGAATCACGATGCTGCCGCCGACGAGCAAGGCTACATTGAGCGACTCTTCCTGCTCGGCGCGGGTCACGCCCAGGCGATAGGCCTGGATGGCGTGATAAAAAATGCAATCGTCGCAGCGCAGGCACGCGGAAGCCACCAGTCCCATCAACTCTTTCGTCTTCGCGGGGAGAGCGCCTTCCAGATACGTGTTGTGATCGATGTTGTAAAAGCGCTTCACCAGAAAATTGTTGGCCTTGTCGACGTTGGCGTTGAGGCGCTCGCGCGCGTCGAGGAAGCGGCGCGCGGTCTCGCTTTTTTCGGCAACATATTTCTCGGTGAAAAGATAGGTCGGCTCCTTGCGTTCGGCGGCTGGACGTTCCGCGACGGGGGAGTGATCGTTATTCGTCGTGGTCATGCGGAAATGGTAGCAGAGGCGGCGGGTGTGGGATGAGAAAAGATCTGATTCGGTTTTAACTAATCCTTGTGCGGTTCCGTGCGGGCTTGGTGGTTAGGAAAGCTTAACTGCAGAGAGCGCTGAGAGATTCCGCAGAGCTCGCTGAGGCCTCCCGGTGCAGAAGCAAGGCCGCTACCGAAAACACGGGTTGACACTACGGATTGGGAAGCAGGATGATGCCCACAGAACCTGGTTTCAGATCAGTTTGGCTTCGGCGGATTCTTCGCGTGTCGAGAAGAATGTCGGTGGAAGAACCTGCCGAGAACGGGGAATGCGACAAGTCCTCGGCTTTGATTGTGCTTTTTCTAGAAACGGCCGCGAGTGTGTTTGGTTGCGAAGTCGGCGCGCCGCTCCGGGAGAACAACATGGCTCGTCGCGGTTTCGTGATGTTAGCCCTCGCCCTCTTCTTCTCTCCTTATCTTTTTGCCAGCGACCCCACCGGAACCATCACGGGAACCGTCACCGACGCTTCGGGAGCGGTGGTGCGCAAGGCGCGGATCACGGTGACCGACCAGGGAACGAATGCGGTGCGCGACGCCGAAAGCAATGATGACGGCGACTTCACCGTGGCGTTGCTGCCGCCCGGGCGATATCGCGTGACCGCGGACAGCACCGGCTTCCGGCGCACCGTGTTCAACAACGTCACCGTCGACGTGGATCAGACGATCCGCGTGGATTTTGAATTGCAGGTGGGCGCCGCCAACGAAGAGGTGCGAGTCAAGGAGACACCGCCGGCGATTCAGACGGACACTTCGACGCTGGGGCAGGTGGTCAACAATCGCCTGGTGCAGGAACTGCCGCTGAATGAGCGCAACTTTCTGGATTTCGCCCTGCTGGTTCCAGGCAGCCAGTTGCCGGCGGAGGGATCGCAGAATTCAACGCAAGGCGGAGCGCTCAGCGTCAACGGCGCGCGGGAGCAAGCGAACAATTTTCTGCTCGATGGCGTGGACAACAACGATCCTTATATCAACCAGTATGTGGCTCTGCCATCGGTGGACGCGATCCAGGAGTTCAAAGTTCAATCCAGCGATTATTCGGCGGAGTACGGGCGCACGGGCGGGGCGCAGATCAACGTCGTGCTGAAGAGCGGCACGAACGAGTTTCACGGCGGCCTGTTCGAATACTTCCGCAACCGGAGCATGGACGGCAAGAATTATTTCGATCTCCCCGACTGCACGGCTAGTTCGGCACCGGGCACGTGCGCAGGCATCCCGGGCCTGCAGCGCAACCAGTTCGGAGGAACGCTGGGCGGGCCGGTCATCAGAGACAAAACTTTCTTCTTCGTTTCTTACGAAGGGCTGCGCTTGCGGCAAGCCAATACGCGCGAGGCGACCGTGCCGTCGCAGAACCAATGGGGAGATCCCGCCAACCCGGCCCCGGGAACGGCTCTGTTTTTCGCGGAGGGATTTTGCTTCGTGAATCCCGTCCCGTCTTGCCCCCTGATCCCTACGATTCAAGGTCTGTATCCGCAGGCCAATGTGGGTTCAGATTTGTTGAACTCGAACACCTTCCTCTCCGCCCCGGTCATTCGCCGCTCCGACAATCTTTATTCGGTCAAACTGGACCAGCATTTCAGCGCGACGGATACGGTGTCAGCGCACTACTCTCTGATCGATCAGAATATTTTCAGTCCTTTCGATCCCGTCAACGCCTTCACGAATCTTCCCGGCTACGGCAGCTTTACCTTGAATCACGGGCAGAATGCGGGAGTCGAGTGGACGCGCGTGTTCCGCTCCCGATTGCTGAATGAGTTCCGGCTGGGATTTATTCGCATGAGGGCGACGGTGCTGCAGCAGAATCACGGCGATGACATCGCCCCAACCCTCGGCTATCCGGACGTGCTGACGAATCCTGTGGACCTGGGCTATCCCGATCTCAACGTTCTGAACTTCGACGGAATCGGAGAGCCGATCAATTATCCGCAGGAGCGCCACGACACCACGCTGCAACTCGCCGATAACGTGGCCTGGACGGTGGGCCGCAACCAGTTCAAGATGGGCGTCGATCTGCGGCATCTGCGCATCGACAACTATCTGGACTTTCTGGGACGGGGAGACTGGTTCTACCTGGGACAAACCGGCTCCGGCATTTTCGGCGGGGCCTGCGATCCCTCGGTCTGCGCTCTGGCTCAGTTGCTGCTGGGCATCCCCGATTACGCCTTGGCCGTCAGCGGAAACACTTACAACAGCCTGCGCAGCCATGGGGTGAGCACATATGTGCAGGATGACATCCACGTGGTGCCGCGCTTCCTGCTCAACGTGGGCCTGCGCTACGAATACAACAGTCCGCCGGTGGAAGCGCTGAACCGGTTCAGCGTGCCCGATCTGATTCCGTGCCCGGACATCCCCACGCAGTGCGCCACACTGCCGACATTTAATGTGGTGGGGACGAACGGCATTCCGCGCGCGACCTATTCGCCGACCTACACCGACTTTGGACCGCGCCTCGGAATTGCCTGGCGTCCGCTAAAGACCGAGCGCTTCGTAGTGCGCTCGGCGTACGGTATCTTCTACGATTCGTCGATTGCCAACATTAATATTTTTCCGCGCATCAATCCGCCGTTTTACGATCTGGCCCTGTTTCCGCAGGATCCCACGACTTGTCCGGGAGGATTGTGCACGGTGCAGGACATCCTCAGCCTGCCGGGTCAAACTTCCGGCGTGGTGCAGGGCAACATGATTTCTCCCAACTTCCGCGATGGGTACATGCAGCAGTGGAACGCCGACCTGCAATATGAAGTGCTGCCGAACTGGATGGTCGACACGGCGTACGTGGGATCGAAGGGGACGTACTTGAGCAACGTGCTGGATCTGAACCAGCCAGACCCTGTGACCGGCCCGCTCTACGGGCAATTCTCTTCGATTCTGTATGCCGAATCGGGCGCGAGCAGCAATTACAACTCGCTGCAACTGCGCTCGGAGAAGCGCACGAGCAATGGACTGGCGCTACTGCTCTCGTACACATACTCCAAGTCGTTCGACGATATCTCGTCGGTATTCGCGGGCAGCGTGGGGGCGGGATTGCCGCAGAACTCGTACGACCTCGCGGCCGATCGAGGGCCGTCGGACTTCAACGCGGTAAACCGTTTCACCGGCAGCTTTGTTTACGACTTGCCTTTTGAGCGCTGGGCGCACGGCAAAGCTTGGAGCCAGAGAGCGCTGAACAACTGGCAGGCGGGAGGGATCGTGACGGCGCAAAGCGGATCTCCGTTTACCGTGGTGCTGGCCGGAGCACCGGCTGCGTCGGCGGCGGCGTTCGGAAATCCGGCGAGGCCAAACCTGGTTGGCAGTCCGTTCTCCGCGGGCACTGTGGCGGCGAATCCGAGTTGCACCGCGCCGGAACAGGTGAGAACTCCTGCGGCGTGGTTCAATTCTTGCGCGTTTGTGACTCCACCGGCTGGGCTGTTTCCGGGAACAAACGAGTTCGGCAATGAAGGACGGAATGTTCTGACCGGACCGGGATACACGAACCTCGATTTCGGCCTGTCGAAGAGCGTGGCGTTCCGCGAGAGCCACCGGCTGATGTTTCGAGGGGATTTTTTCAATCTGTTCAACCATCCGAACTTTGATATTCCCAGCCACGTTCTCGGGGGAGCGCTGTTTGGAGAGATCCTGTCGGCGAATGCGTACGGGAACAAGCCGCCGCGGCAGATTCAGTTGAGTTTGCGGTACGCGTTCTGAGGGGGATAGAGACGTGGGCCGCTTTCACAGGGTGCTGAGAAATCTTTTCCTGCTTGGCCAGGAGACCAGGGACTCAAGACGGCATTTATTTTGCGGTTCCGAAAACGCTCGCTTCGCTCGCGGGGCGGACGAAGGCGTCCGCCCCTGCATGGATCAGGCTAGGCGGTGGGCTTGTCGCGGGGCGGTTCTACGGCGAGGAATTCTTGGGCGAAGCGGCTGGCGTAGTTTTCCAGCAAGTGAGGGATGCGCTGCGGATCGGACGACTTCAGCACCAGGCCGGCGTGGTGGTGCCTTTTGATGCGGAGAAAAACTTCGGGATCATTGTAAGCAGAAGTATCCGGATTCTCCTGCCGCGCCAGCGACAGAATCACTCCGGCATAATCTTCCCTCACCGTCGGCAATTGATAGTGTCCGGCTTCGCCGGCGATTTCGATGCGGGCCCACTCGCGCCACAGGTTCAGCCCGGTGGCAGCTTCGACCATCTCGTGATATAGGCTCCGCCAACCCGCGCGGCACATTCGAGAAAATAAAAGTTTCCATCCTCGTGGGCGTGTATGAATTCGGCATGCGCGACACCGCGCAGCAGGCCTAACGCTGCGATCAGATCGCGATTCATGGCGCGCAAGTCCGCATCCCCTTGGCTTCCCCGCTGCACAGTGTATGTCGTGAAGACCCCGCCATGCGCCACGTTCATGGGAGGCTTGCCGTAGCGGCTGACATTCGCAAATACGACTTCGTTTTCGGAGACGACCGAGTCGACGTGGAAGACGTCGCCGGGAACGAACCGCTCGAGCAAATGGTTGGATTGCTTGTCGCCGAGTTGGTCGAGGATGGGCCACAGCTCCGCCGGAGTATGAATTTTCTTGATGCCGATGGCGGAAGCTTCCTGACGCGGCTTGAGCACCCACGGGCCGGGCACGTGATCGAGGTAATAGCGGATGTCATCATGATTGACGACGGGTACAAAGTCGGGCACGCGAATCTGGCGATCGAGCGCCCGCATGCGCATGGCCAGCTTGTCGCGGAAATAGCGCATGGTGGTGAGGCCCATGCCGGGGATGCGCAGATGCTCGCGCAGGGTCGCGGCCGTCTCCATGTCGAATTCGTCGAGGGCCACGATGCGATCGAGTTTCTGTCCGCGCGCCAGATGGGTCACGGCTTTCACGATGTCAGGCAGAGGAATTTCTTCCGGAAGATAGAAAGTTTCGTCGAGGCTCTCACGTGGCCAGTCCGCCTGGCGCAGCTTCTCGGCGGTCAGCAGGAGCACGCGGCATCCCTGACGCTTGCACTCGCGCATGAACTCCTGACCTTTTTCGTAGGTGGTGATGCAGAGAAAGGTCGGCGGGCGTGAGTCAGGCATGGGGATGAGTCCGAATCAGGGATAGGAGGATACCACGGCGGGCGAGAATCATCGCGGGCAAGAATTCGATGGACAAAATCGATTGGGCGAATCCTGTATTTTCATTCCTCTTGCGGTTGGTTTATAGTCTCAACCCGGCGCAGGAACACTGACGCGCGGAGAGAAGACTCATGGTTACGCAGACCCGTCCGGAAGGAAAAGCCCGCAGCTTCGGAGAAAACATTGAGAGCGACCTGGCGTCGCGATTCTTGCGGGTAGTCGAAACGGCGGCCATCGACTCGGCCCGCACCATGGGCAAGGGCGAGCGCAAGCTGAGTGACCAGGTGGCGACCGAGGCCATGCGCAAAACCATGGACTCGATTCCGATGCGCGGCACCATCGTCATCGGCGAAGGCGAGCGCGATGAAGCGCCCATGCTTTACATTGGGGAAAAAGTAGGAGCGGAATTTCCCGATGGCATGGAGGTGCCTGAGGTGGATATTGCCGTTGATCCGCTGGAAGGCACAAATCTTTGCGCGACCGGCGCCCCCGGTTCGATCACGGTGCTGGCGGCTTCGGAGCGCGGCGGCCTGCTCAATGCACCGGATTGCTACATGGACAAAATCGTGGTCGGCCCGTCGTGCAAAGATGCCGTCTATCTTGATGCGCCGGTCTCGCACAATCTGAAGAATATCGCGCGGCGTCTGGAGCGCGACGTGGAAGACCTGGTGGTAATCGTGCTTGACCGTCCGCGCCACGAAAAGTTGATCGCGGATATCCGCGCGACTGGGGCTCGTATCCGGCTGATCGGCGATGGCGATCTCTCGGCAGGAATCGCGGCGGCCGTGATCGGAACTGGCGTGCACGCGGTCATGGGATCCGGCGGCGCGCCGGAAGGCGTAATTACCGCGGCTGCCGTCCGCTGCCTGAATGGCTACATGCTCGGGCGCCTGGCGGTGAAGCCCGAACAACAAGAGCGCCTGGAACGCATGGGCATCAAAGACAAGAATCGCATCTACGAAGCCGAAGACCTGGCGCCGGGCAAACAGCTCATCTTCGCGGCGACGGGAGTCACCGACGGCGCACTGCTGAAGGGCGTGCGCTTCTTCGGCGAAGGCACGCGGACATCGTCCGTGATCATGACGCTGCGCACCGGCAAGGTGCGCTTCGTGGAAAGCATTCACCTCGAGAAAGGGCCGGACGTGAAGGTGCGGTTCTAGGAACTGCCTCGCTGATTCATGGCTGCAGCACTCTGCCGCTGGTAGGGATGCTTCGACTGCGCGGTGAGGTTCGCTTCGCTCTCCTCACCGCTTCGCTCAGCATGACAGGGTGCTCGCGCCATGCGTCTCCCCTTGAGCCACCCAGTCCAACCTCTTATTTCAGGTACTCCGAATCTTTCTTCAAATCTTCCGGGATCGTGGGGAAGGGCGGCCATTCCTGCGAATATCCTTTCAGCAGCGGGGTCGCGATTTCTGCGCGCAAGGTGCCGTCGTGCACGACGATCGTGTGCGGATGTCCCGCAGAATAGCCTTCCCACAGGCTGACGCCAGCGTAGGCGCCGTCTTTGCGCAGGATGTAATAGATCATGTCGACATAGCGCAGGCGAGTCATATCGCCGTTGAAATTGCGCACGATGCGCTTGAGCGCGTCGACGCCGGCTTCCTGCGGAGACATGCCGTGGCGCATGTTTTCGACGATGGTGTGAGCACCCGCGACCTTGATGTTCTCTTCCCCGCTGCCGGTGGCGCCGGCAGAGCCCACATCCTGATCGGTGTAGCAGCCGGCGCCGATGATGGGGGAATCGCCCACGCGGCCGGGAAGTTTAAAGGCCAGGCCGCTGGTGGTGGTGATCCCGGAAATTTCGCTCTTCTCATTTAATGCAGAACAGTGAATCGTGCCCGTGGGCGGAAACAGCACGCGGCGCACCGCGGCAAGCTGGAACTCGGGTTCGATGCCGAGATCAGCGGCGCGCTGCTGCAGATGCTGAATGCGATCGCGCCAGAGATCGGCTTGCGGCTTGGAAGCGTCCGCGGGCGGATGCCAGTGCGGATCGGCAATGCCCGGCCCCCACCAGTCGCGATCGGAATTGAATTCCTTCCACAGCATCCAGATTTTGCGGGAGCGATCGGTCAGCAGATTCTCGCGTGGAAAGCCCATAGCCACTGCAAAGCGCTCTGCGCCTTCTCCGACCAGCATGACGTGGCCGGTGTGCTCCATGACGGCCTTCGAAACCATCGAGACATTCTTGATATTGCGGACGCCGCCGACCGAGCCGGCGCGGCGGGTGGGACCGTGCATGCAGCAGGCATCGAGCTCGACCACGCCTTCTTCATTGGGCAGGCCGCCGAGTCCGACGGAATCGTCGTTGGCATCGTCTTCCGGCCCTTTGACTACGCGGATGGCGGCATCGAGCGTGTCGCCGCCGCCTTTGAGAAACGCGAAGGCGGCTTCCGCGTGGGCGTGGCCGTTGTGGGCGCAGATGATGATGGGGCGCTTGGCGGCATCATTTCGCGACGCGTGCCCCTGCTGCGCCGGTTCGGCCACGGCCTCGGAAACAGCGGCGTTCGCCCCAACTCCGGCGGCCACCGCGCCCAGAACGGAAGTCTTCACAAAATCACGGCGCGAAAAGGACACAGTGTTCTCCCCTGGAAGCTTTTCGTTCAGCAAATTTCTTGGCCGAAAGACTGGGCCGACCATTCTGCCCGATGAGACGCCGGTTCTTTAGAGCCCGCTATTCTATGACCGGGGCACAACCACTCTCAAGCTCTTTATCGAAAAGAATGTAAACCTCCGAGACGGATTTCTCAGTGGGCCGCCCAACCGCCGACAAGAAGAAGACCCACGGTTCCTCACCGTGGGTCGTTGAATCTCTGCGAATTCAGCGGCGGGCGAAACGGCGCAGGCGGCCAGGATATTCGGCGCCGGCCTGTTTCAGTTCTTCGGCCATCGCAACACTGATCGGTTGCACCTTCTCGGAGCGGAAGCGGAGCAGCGCGGCGATGTTGCCGACGCGGTCAAACTCGGGATCGTCCTTCACGTAAAAAGTTTCAATGTCGCGACGGATGAGCCACGGCAGAATGGCCTCGCCCACATCGACAATCTCCTGCGTAGCCCGGCCGCATGCCGGACAGTCGCTGACCAGATGGGCGTCGATGTGGCCGCATCCGGGGCACTCCACGGCATGGCCTTGCAGATTTTCACTGAGCAGCAGGGTTTGCACTTCGCCGAGTTCGAGGGCACGCAAAACGCGACGCAGGCCGGTGACGCCGCGTCCATGACTGCTGCGCGCCTCGCCGAGAACCTGGCCGACGAGATCGCGGCGGCGTTCGCTTTGCCAGTGATCCACGATCTGCTGCGCATGGGTGCGGATCTCGTCGGCAGTGACGCTGGCCACGTCGGCGCGAAAACGGCCGATCAAGGCCTGGCTGGCGCAAGGATGCAATTGCGACTCGAAGAGCGGGCGATGAGCATCCTGGCAGGCGAGAATCCATTTTTCGAAGATGCCTTTCTCCAGCAGATCTTTTACGGTGGCGGCGACATTCTTGTAGTGCTGGCGAGCCTCGTCTTCAACGCGGCGTTGGGCGTGGCCGCCATCGTAGCCGGCGTAGCCATCGCTGCGTCCGCGGCGGGGCAGCGCGTGGAAGAGGTCGTCGCGTTCGGTCAACTCTCCCAGGCGCAGCTCGAAGATGCGGGCGCGATGGCGGTCGAGCAGCACGACTCCCAGCAGCGGAGAGGCGCCAAACAGGTGAGCTAGCGGTTTCAGGTGAAAGTGACGATCCACAAAAAGCTGCGTGCTGCCCAGGGTTGCGGGCAACTCATATTCCTGCCAGATATTTTGCCCGGCGCAGGCGAAGACGGCTTTGGCGTGCGTGCCATTGCTGCGCAGTTCGCCGGAGAGCCGCACCACGCGCTCGAGGTCGGCGCGGGCGCACTCTTTCATTCCTTTGTCCTCGAGCCGGCGCAGGGCTTCGCGGGCCAGGTCTTTGATCAGGATCGTGTCTTCTTTATGGGCCTTATTGCGCGGAGTAGAAGGTTGAAAATAAAAACTGACAGCGCAAGATTTTTCATCCTGGAATTCAGCCAGTTCACGGATTTGTTCGCGAGTCATACTCATGGATGATCTCCCCAAAGATTTTGGAATTATGCGGCGCCGGACGGAGCGATGCGGCCCTGAAACTGCTTGGCCAGCCCCGGCGCTTGGCGTAGGTGTTCGCGCGCGGCAGAAACGAAGGCTAGCACCCGCTCCTCCGGGTGCCCGGTGATACTTACGATCTCTTCGACGCTGAAGCCTTCGACGGCGTGCAGGATGAAGGTTTCGCGCGGCCCGTCGCCCAGGTCCCGCAAGGCGGAGGCAATCAGGCGCAGAAGCTCGTCGGAGGCCATGATCTGCTCGGGCGTGGCGATGCGCGAGTCGGCGATGATGGTTGCGCCGGTCACCGCTTCATCGGGCTGATGAAACTGCAACTCCGGCTCATCGCTGCCTTTGACGTTGGGTTGGCGAGCCGAATCTTCCAGATGAACGGCGTTGCCATTGGATTCGTCGGTGCGCGAAAGGCGGTCGAGCGCCCGCAGGGCCTGGTGGTAAAGCCAGGGCTCGAGCGCCAGCTTTTCAGGTTTCTCCTGGCCATCCCCGAGGGCGGCGGCGATGGCTTCGCCGATGACTTCTTCTTTCGAAATGGAATCGCGAGGGATGGTCTCTTGCGCCTCACGGAAGTAGATTTCGCGCTCCACGAAGCGGTCGAGCCGGGCGAGATTGACGTTGACGTAAGAGCGGATGTCGTCGGCGTCGATGGTGGCCGGAAAAACAGCGGCCAGCGTCTGCTCGAAGGGAACTTCGCTCACGGTCTGGCCCGGACGCGCGCTGTTACCGCGGCGCCCGCGCTGCCATTTGTGCGCAGCGCGCAAAAGGTCCTTATGCTTGCCGACTTGCTGCAGCAAATCTTCAAAGGCGGCTTTGACGGCTGCGGTAGCGGTGGGCGCGGCGGTCTGCACAGCCATTTGGCCGGACGGCAGGCGCAGGTTCAGCGAAACGCTGGTGCCTTCCCGGGCAGAAACTTCTTCGACTACGCCTTTCAGGTGGACCAGTTCGGGTCGGAACACCTGCAGGCGCTTCTGCAGCTTTTCAATGTGGTGTTGGACGTTTTTCTCGACGGCAGGGTTTTTATGAAGACGATAACTGACGTGAACGTTCATGAGCGCCTCGGCATTGCTTACGAAGTGCGCCACCAAGTGCTTTCTAAGCCGATTGTACACCCGGTGGAAAAAAGGCAAACGGAGAATTGGGGGGATTCGAATTTAAAAATAATGCAACCTTTCGGCGGTTCGTAGCGAAGACGCTCGCTTCGCTCGCGGGGCGGACGAATGACGTCCGCCCCTACATAACACATTGCGGTTTGCAGACTCTTGAAGGGGCAGTTTATGATCCGGGCGATGATTCATCGCCTATGCTGTTTTTCCCTACTCACTGCTTTTGCTGTTGCCCAAAGCCCATCCTTGAAGGAAGTTGACAAGGTTTATCCCCAGGCCCATGAGTTGTACGTTGACTTGCACGAACATCCGGAGTTGTCGTCCGAGGAAACGCAAACCGCGGCCAAGCTCGCAGCAAAACTGCGAAGCGCCGGCTATGAGGTCACCGAACATGTAGGCGGGACGGGCGTAGTGGCGCTGCTGAAAAATGGTGCGGGACCTACGATCATGCTGCGCACCGAACTCGATGCCCTTCCCGTCGAAGAGCAGACTGGCCTGCCTTACGCCAGCAAAGTGCGCATGAAAGATGATGCCGGACGCGATGTCCCAGTGATGCATGCTTGCGGGCACGATCTGCACATGGCGGCTTTGCTGGGCACGGCCGAGATCATGGCGAAGAGCAGGAATAGTTGGCATGGGACGTTGATGCTGATCGGGCAGCCGGCCGAAGAAACGATCCATGGAGCGGAGGGCATGATCAGCGACGGCTTATTCACGCGCTTTCCCAAGCCAGATATTGCCGTGGCTTTGCACGTGGACAACGAACGGCCCGCGGGCATGGCAGCCATTACGCCGGGCGTGTACAACACGAATTCGGATTCCGTGCGGATCACGATCTACGGCAAAGGCGGTCACGGAGCCATGCCGAATACGGCGGTGGATCCGATTGTGATTGCGGCGCGCACGATTCTCTCGCTGCAGACCATCGTTTCGCGCGAAATCAAGCCGGGCGAGATGGCGGTGGTCACGGTGGGCTACGTCCGCGCGGGGACGAAGAACAACATCATCCCCGATCATGCGGAGATGGGACTGACCATCCGAACGTTCAAAGCGGATGTGCGAAAGCAGATTCTGGCCGCGATCACGCGCATCGCGGATGCCGAGGCTGCGGCAGCGGGTGCCCCGCGTCCTCCGCTGGTCGAGCATTACGAAAGCACGGACCTTGTGTACAACAATCCGGAATTGGCCGAGCGGCTGCGCGCTCCGCTCGAGGCGGCGTTAGGGAAAAAGAATGTGGTGACGGCTGAGCCGATTGCGCCCTCGGAAGATTTTTCATTCTTTATCCAACAAGGCGTGCCCGGGTTTTATTTCAGTCTGGGAGGGGCCGACCCGCAGAAATTTGCCGAGGCCAAGGCCAATGGGGCGCATCTGCCCTCGAATCACTCGCCATTCTTCGCGCCGGATGTAGATCCGGCTCTGCATACGGGAATCCTGGCGGAAGTGGCTGTACTGAGGAATCTGCTGAACACATCGCCGGAAGAACTGCGGAAGTTCGCGTCTACACCGCAACCGTGACCGAGGTCTCGGTGCGGGTGACGGGGCGGTAGAGCGTGTCACGCTCGATAGGCTCGCGGCCAGCGGCGCGGATGAGGCGCTCCAACTCTTCACGGCGCATGCCTTGCGGAGTCGTGGCTCCGGCGTCGTGGTAAATCTTCTCTTCAATCACCGTGCCGTCCATATCGTCGGCGCCGAAGCGCAGGGAAATCTGCGCGATCTTGGCGGTCATCATCTGCCAATACGACTTGATGTGCGGGAAGTTGTCGAGCACCAGCCGGCTCACCGCGATCTGCTTGATATCGAGCATGCCGGTGGTTTTCGGCAAATGCTGCAGCAGCGTGTTATCGGGATGAAAGGCCAGCGGGATGAAAGTCTGAAAGCCGCCGGTTTCGTCTTGCAGGGCACGTAATTTGAGTAAGTGGTCGACGCGATCTTCGTCGTTCTCGACGTGCCCGTAGAGCATGGTCGCATTCGACTTGAGGCCGATCTGATGGGCGAGCCGGGCGGTATCGAGCCACTGGTTGCCATCAATTTTGTGATCACAAATGATGTGGCGCACGCGGTCAGCAAAGATTTCGGCGCCGCCGCCGGGCAGCGAATCCACTCCGGAAGCTTTCAGTTGCTCCAGCGTTTCGCGGATGGAAAGCTTCGCCCGCTTCGACAGGTACGCGACCTCGACCATGGTGAACGCCTTCAGATGCACTTGCGGGAAGCGCTGCTTCAATCCCGCGCAGAGATCGAGAAAATATTGGAACGGCAGGTCGGGATGGAGGCCGCCCACGATGTGGAATTCCGTGACCGCCTCGGAATATCCGGAAGCTGCGGTTTCGAAAGCTTCCTCGAGCGCCATGGTGTAGGCGCCGGGCGTGTCCTTCTTGCGGCCAAAGGCGCATAGACGGCAGGCCGCCACGCAAACATTGGTCGGATTGATATGGCGGTTGACGTTGAAATAAGTCTTGTCGCCATGCATGCGCTCGCGGACGGAGTTAGCCATCCAGCCCACGGCGAGGATGTCGCCGGTGCGGTACAGGGTGAGCGCGTCGGCAGCCTCAAGGCGCTCGCCGGCAAGAACTTTTTCGTGGATCGGCGCGAGCCGCGGATCATCGGTTTGAAAGCGGTGGGTCTGAAAGCTGTGAGTTGGGCGCGAGGCGGACATCCCATTGATGATATCGCAGGAATATCCCGGTCGGCCATTGCGAAAGCGTAATGGTGGGTCAGTCTGAACTTCGTCGGCTGTATGCCACCGGAGATCCCTCGTCCCGCTGGTGAAAGCGCGGGCCTTCGGGATGACCCCTCTTGGCACGCCGCCTGCAGATTGTCGCCTACTTCCCTGCCTGCAGGAGCATCTAAAAAGGAGGATTGAGTTACGCCTATCGAACTGGAAGGAGGAGTTGTTTTATGAAGCGAATGTTGATGGTTTCCGCGTTGATCGCGGCCATGCCGTGTGGGGCGTTGCTGGCGCAAAGCGCGCCTCCGCCGACAAGCAATGCAGCGAATTCGCAAGCACAAACGGCGGGCGCGCCTCGCATTGCGCCCGGCAGCGTGATCCCCGTGCAGCTGACCAAAACCGTGGATGCGAAGAAAGTGAAGACGGGCGACGAAATCGTGGCGAAAGTTACGCAGGACATGAAGACGAAAACGGGAGAAGTGCTGGTTCCGAAAGATACGGAGGTGATTGGGCATGTGACCGAAGCCCAAGCGCGCACCAAGGGCGAAAAGGAATCGGAACTGGCGATCGCCTTCGACCAGGCCATCCTAAAAAATGGGGAGAACGTGCGTCTGCCCATGTCGATTCAGGCCGTGATCGCTCCGCAGAATACCATCGCCAGTGCACCCGACGGTGACGACGTGGGGACAAGAGCAACCCAGGGCGCCGGCATGCCTTGGCCCAGCGCCAGTGCAGGACGCGGGGGAATGGGCGGATCTCAGGCGCCTTCGGCTCCTTCCGGCTCAGAGAGCATGCCCAGCAACTCCGGCAACACGCAGAGCGGCAGGAGTGCTTATCCTCCCATCAACGCCCAGACGCAAGGTGTGATCGGAGTTTCGAATGTGACGCTTTCCTCCGCCCAGAACGGAGCTCAGGGACCGATCATGAGCTCGGAAAAGAGCAACGTGAAACTGGAAAGCGGGACCATGCTGCTGCTCAAAGTGAACGGGTAAGGTCGCAGAATTTGGGACGCGGGAGCCTGCGGGTTCAGGCTCCCGCAATTTTGCGTCACTGATTATGCCACGAATATGGTATCGAACAGGTCACGCCTTGCGCATGAGCAGATCGGCGGCGACGAAGAGAAAAAACAGAACCGAGATGACTCCGTTCATGGTGAAGAATGCGGCATTGAGTTTGGAAAGATCGTTGGGGCGCACTAGCGAATGCTCGTAAAGCAGCAGCAGGATGACCGCAAGAACTCCGATCACGGCGAACTTGCCCAGCCCGAAAACCACGAGTAACGCCACGAGCAGCGCGACCATGATGAGATGGAAGGCGCGGGCGATCCAGAGCGCAGCGCCGATTCCAAAGTAGCGTGGGACCGAATGCAATCCGGCCTGGCGGTCGAAGTCGTAGTCCTGACAGGCATAGAGCACGTCGAAACCTCCGACCCAGAAGGTAACGGCGGCCGTGAGCAGGAGGATGCGCGGATCGAGAGAGCCGCGGACGGCAATCCAGGCGGCCGCCGGCGCAATGCCCAGCGCGAATCCCAGCACCAGGTGCGACCAGCGGGTCAGCCGTTTCGTATATGAATAAAGGAGCAGGACCGCGAGCGCGACGGGAGAGAGCAGCAACGAAAGGCGATTCAGCCGGCTAGCCGCCAGCACGAAGATCGCGCTGGAGACTACGACAAACATCGCCACAAATGCAGGGGAGAGATGCCCGGCGGGCAGCGCGCGGGTGCTGGTGCGGGGATTGGCGGCGTCAATGGCCGCGTCGGCCCAGCGGTTGAACGCCATAGCGGCAGAGCGGGCGGCGACCATGGCGACGATGATCCAAAAAAGCTGGTGAATGGAGGGAAATCCGCCCGCGGCCAGCATCGCGCCGCAGAGCGCAAACGGGAGCGCGAAGATGGAGTGCTCCCACTTGATCATCCCCAGCGTGACGCGCAGATTGTGCAGAACGGGCACGAGTCGATTGTAATGCAGGCTCAGGCGGGGTGCCCCATCCTTGTCTCCGCGGTTTTCGGGGAGACAGGGTGGGGATCTTGAGTTTCGGTGAGGATCGCAGTCATCTTTCCGGCGGCGCGGTGCTATCTGAGACTAGCGGCACGAAGCGGCAGAGCTCGCGGAGAATGGTGTGCGGCTGGCCGTCGCGCATTTCGATCAATTGCAGTTGCTGCGAATCGTCGCGGCCCACGGGAACGATCATTCGCCCGCCTTCCGCGAGCTGATGTACGAGCGCCTGCGGCAATTGCGGGGCGGCGGCGGAGACGATGATCTTATCGTAGGGCGCGCACTCGGCAAATCCGCGGCTGCCGTCGCCGGTGATCACCCGCACATTTCGATAATCCATTGCGGAGAGCAACTGCCGCGCCGCGGCGGCGAGAGAGGCGTGGCGCTCAATGGAGACAACCTGCGCCGCCAGTTCGGCCAGCAACGCAGTCACGTACCCCGATCCGGTTCCGATTTCCAAAACCTTGTCGGAAGGCTGGAGCGCCAGGGCTTCCAGCATGATGGCAACGATGTAAGGCTGAGAGATGGTTTGATCCTCCGCAATGGGCAGCGGATGATCTTCATAGGCCTGATCGCGATAGAGCTCAGGAGTGAATTCGTGGCGCGGCACGCGCGCCATCGCATCGAGCACGCGCTGGTCGCGAATGCCGCGGGCAAGCAACTGGGCATCGACCATCGTCAGGCGCAGATTCGAGTACGCGGAGCTTGCGGCGGGAGAATCCATGCGGAAGGTCGAATCAGACCTGAACCAATTCTATTTCCTGCAACCAATTCTATTTCCTGCGGCGGCGAATGCGCACATCGAAGCTGATCACGCCGTTCTGATCGCGTGTGCCCACAATCGAAATACTTCGGTTGAAATAATACTCGCCTTCAATGATCTGTTCCGAACTCTGCGAAACGTTGGTGCTGTAGGTAAGAGTAAGGTTGTTGGCAAATTGTTGCTCGATAGTGACCTGGGGCCCGCGCGCGGTGGGGTTGGTTTCGGTGGTCGGCCCCTGGGGATCGATCTTGACCCGGCTTACTCCGAATAGCTTCTGCATGCGGCTGCTGACGGTGGAATTGATGGCCTGATTGATGATGAGATTGGTGGCTTGATCGGTGAACAGGGTCTGTCCCGACTGCTGCTGCAATTGCTCGGATTCCCCGGTGGTATGGCCCAACGCCAGCAGGGCAATAATGTCGGACTTGGGCAGAGGCGGCTCGGAACGATAGTTGACGTTGAGGCGCTCGGGAGTTCCGGTCACGGTCACGTCGAGATCGTAGTTGCGGACGTGGGTGGTGGCCTGCAGGTTCACTTGCGGTTCGATGGCGACGGGATTGGCAAAAGTAATGTCGCCGCGCTCCAGCCGGAACTTAATGCCATTGAAGGTGGCGTCGCCTTCGAGGATGTCGGCACGGCCCAGCACGCTGGGACGGGCGAGCGAACCGCGGAGGCGCAGGTCAGCGTCGCCGGAGAGGCGCGCCACCGTGGTCTTCATCTGAAGCTCTGGAGCGGTGCGCACGGAAACATCCAGCTTGACGTTGTAGAGCGGTGAATTCGCGGCGGTAATGCTCGCAGACTGCTGGCTGCGTTCCAGATAGGATCCGAAATCAAAGCCCGGGGTCACCGCCAGCTTCGTGACCATGACGTCGCCGGAGACCAGAGAGGCCGAACGGTTTCCGACCCAATGCAGTTGCGCATTGGCGGTGGAACTGACGCCGGGCGGGTAACGCAGGCGCACTTCCTTGCCCACCGCCGTGAGATTGAAATTGAGCTGGCGGTTGTAGTTGGTGACGTCGCCCTTGAAATCGACCGTGCCGCCTCCGGTGCGGGCGGTCAGTTGCCCGATGTGGACGCGGTCGCGCGCAAAGTTGAGCGACCCATTCATTTCACTCAGGCCGCTGGGTAACCCGGCATAGTTCGCGCTTCCGTCCTTGATCTCAACCGTGCCCAAGGGAAGCGGATCGTTCAGCGTACCGCCCAGGGTCATGTGAACCGTAGCCAGTCCGGAAGCGGTGAGATTCTGATCGAAGCCGCCCAGCAAGCTTAGATCCGCTTGCCCGTCGGCTTTCAAATCAAGCTCCTCGCCGCCCACAAAGTGAATAGAGCCGTTTCCGGTAATGTCAGTTCCCTTGCCCACGAGGTGCGTAGGCTGAATGTAGATGGTCTGCTGGGCGAAGGTGAAATGGATCGGACCCTGATTGTGTAGCTGGGCGGACTCCACACCGAGAGCGAGGTCGTTGACGGTGCCGTCGAGCGTCCAGCGCCGCGGGTAGCGCAGCGGTCCCTGCATGGTGACCGATCCGCCGGCCGCGGAGTGTCCGGTCAACTGATGGCCGAGATAGGCGCGCCACAAGGCGTCGGCGTCCAGATGATCCATGTGCGCGGTGATGGTGGCGGGAAAATCTCCGTGCATTCCGACCGTGCCCTCAATCGAAACCGAGCCCCGCGTGAATTGGGATTGCCCGGTCAGATGGAGCTCGCCGTTTCTGGTTCTGGCTTCCACATCCAAAGCGCCGGAAAGCTCGTGATCGAAGGTGAGGTCTCGTCCGTGAAAAACGGCGTCGATCTCCGGGGCGCTCAGCGTTCCTGATCCCAGAAGAGTGAAGTCGGCGCGGCCCTCGATCAGCAGCGGCTCGAGTTGGATCTGGTGCACGCGCGACAAATCGAAATTCTTCCCGACCAGATCCAAGCGAAAGCTTTGGGTGGCGGGAGCATAAGCGGCGCTGCCAGAGACTTCGGCGTCCTGGTGAGTGAGAACGATGTTGGTGAGTTCGGTCTCGTGCGTGCCCACGTGCAGATCGGCGTCGATTTTTTCGATGGCCTCGCCGTATACAGAGGCGTCGGCCGCGTGGATGTGTCCCTGCGCTTGCGGATGTGTGCGGGTTCCAGAAATCTGCAGCGCGACGTCGGCGGTTCCGGAGACCGGATAGTCGAAGCCGGCCAGGGCCGCAGTGGAAGCGACATCCACATTGTGCAGATTGACATGCGCGGTGTAGGGACTGTTTTCGGTGAACTGGCCTTTTTGCAGCGAGGCGTTGAGTTCGAAATTGGCGCTGGTGTCTCCTCGGCGCAAACTTCCTCCACGCAGGGAAAGATCATGCCAGGAGAACTGGACGCTGGCTGCGAACGAATCCCAGTGCACCGGTTTTTCCGGCGTTCGTGAGGTCGCGGGCAGGGTGAATTCGAAATCTTCGGCGACCAGCGTCCCGCTCAGAGTGGGCGACGAAAAGGTTCCGGCAGCGGTGCCGTCGAAGGTTGCGTTGCCGTCTACGCGAAACGGCAGATTGGTAGGTCCTCCGAGCGCGGCGACCAGGGGACGCCATTCCTCCAGATTGGAAGTGGAAACGGAAAAGTGCAGCGTTGAGGAAGACGCGAGGATGCCCGAAGCCTGCAGCCTGGACGCGGGCGTCGTCAAGTTGAATTGCGACAGCTCCAGCGAATCGGTAGCGCCGCGGTATTTGCCCTGAAGACGCGCGGTAATTGGCAACTCTCGTGGCAGGGTCCGCGATGGCGGGCTGATATCGAAACCGAAGGCTACGTCGGCGTTTTGAGGAGCACCCTTCCAGTTCGCATCGATGCTGCCCAGCGCCGATCCCACGGGACGAAAGCGGCCCAGCGGATGGGCGGGCACATCGAGTGCGGATGCGACCTCGGCCACCGAAACATCGCGCAGGCGGAGATGCACGACTCCGGCCTGCACACCCGGCGACTTGGGCCTCTCGCCTTTTTTCAGCGGCGGCCGCGCCGCCGTGATCACGGGGAGTTCTTCCTTTTTGTTCTTGCCCGGAGGTGGAAGCGGAATGCTCTGCAACCAGTTATCGACCTGGGCATCGCCGGTGAAACTCCCGCCCAACACTTTGCCTTGCAACTTTGAAAGCTTGATCTGCTGATCGGTCACGGCATACTCCGTGCCGAGGTTCACTTTCTTCAGGGCAAATTGATCGTCCTGATATACGAGATCGCGCAGCAGCAGTTCGCCGGAAGTAGTGAAATCGTTGAAGGACCAGTGTCCGTCTCCCTTGAATTGCGCGTAGCCTTCGCGCAGATCGCGGCGGCGGGCGATGGCGGCGGCTTCCTGCAGGTCGATCTGGGCCTCATAGCTGGCGTCGACTCGTGGATTGCGGAAGTCGCCGACGCGGCCGCTCAATTTCAGCGACGATTTTCCGGAATTCCACTGCAGCGACTGGATGTCGACAAACGTGCTTGCCAGACTGAAATCGACCGTCGTCATCCACGCGAAGGGACGGTAATGTTCGAAAGCGGTATCGACTTTCCCGATTGCCAGATGGCTGTCATAGCGCCCGCGCAGGAACGAGTAATCCATCTGCAGGTTGGTGCCGTGGACGGAAAAATCCAGCGGAATCTTCTGATCCCCCCAGAGCAGTTCGCCGTTGCGGACGGATAGATGATCGATGGAGAGCGCGAACAACTGCTCGACGCGTTGATGGAGCGGCAGGTTCTGCGGCAGCACGCGCAGCGCAGGAACGTTGGTGGTCGCGCCGTCGGGGCCGATCGCGATGTGAACGACCGGATGCTGCAGAGACAGGGAGGTAAATCCGAATTCGGTGCGCAGAAAGGAGATGACCTTCATGTGCGCGATCAAGCTGTCGGCATGAGCCAGAGGGACGTCGGTGGGCGCCTCCTTGCCGTGCACCGTGATGTTGCGTATTTCAACCTGCAGATGAAAAGGAACGACGTGGAGGCTGCCCACCTCGGCGCGGCCACCGGTGATGCGCTCAACTTCCTCGACCATGCGGGATCGCACGTAGGCCTGGAAGGAATTGGTGGTGGTGTACCAGAGGCCGGCAAGGATCGCGACCAGCAGAACGGCGAAAGCCAGCAGAAGATATTTCCACCAGCGGCGGGACCGCGCGGCGGGTTCGGTCACCGCGTCTGGACTCCCTCCCCAGGGGGTTCAAGCGCGCCGGGCATGCTCACTTTGCTTTCGGAACGGAGTGATTGCAGCCAGGAGACCATCAGTTCGTTCACTTTCTGCTGGGTAAGGAGTTCGCGGATTTTGCCAGAAACATCCGCCAGGGGGACATCGTTGCCGCCGGACTGTTTCAACTGCGGAACGAACTTGTCGCGATAATAGGCTTCAATGCTCTTGGAATCGATCTGCACGGCGGGACGTAAATGGGCATCGACCAGGCGCATCAGGTCGATCTGCTGCCGCACGTGCTCGACCAGTTCCGGCGCGGTGAGGTCGAAACGGGCCAGGACTTTCTGCCAGTCCTGCTCCGTAACCGCGTCTGGATATTGGGTACGGGCATTATCGATTTGAACAGCCGCTTCCGCTGGGGTCGCATGCTGGAAGGATGCTGACTTCATTTGTTCGGCGAGCAGTTCCTGGTCGATCAGACGGTCGAGCACGGCGCGGCGGTCTTCGTCAGTAAAAAGGCTAAGCGGGCGGCCGCTGAGCAAGGCTTCGTAGCGTAGACCCTGATCCCAATCGCTTTGCAGTATGATGTGGCCGTTGACCGTGGCGACGATGCGGTCGATGACCTCGCCGGCCGCAGCCGGACGCGCAAAAGCGCTCAAGAGCAACATGAGTGCAACTGCCGCGATCGTCTTGTTCCTAAAAATGTGTGGCATCAGAATGGCTGGCCTATGCTGAAAAATATATTGAAAGGCCGTAACCGCTGCACCGGCTCTGTGGGCGTCGATGCGTCGAAGAAACGAGTCGGATTCAGATTGTAACCAAAGTCAAAACGCAAAGGGCCTATGGGCGTTTTATATCGTACACCCAGCCCAACTGCATGCGAAGTGTAATCATATCCGGAGTTGTTGAAGTTGGTGACACACTGAGAGTCCACTGTACGAGGGGTCATTGTACTCGCGGACAAGCACTGTAGGGGATTTTGCTGATGCCAGCGCATCAGGCCCTTCAACATGTCGTGCGGCGCGGTAAAGACGTTGCCCATATCGTGAAAAATGGCGAACCCCCATCCTTGTCCGAGGTAGGGGAGCGATATTTCGGGGAAGCGCAGTTCCATGTTATTGACAAACAGCGCGGTGCCTCCCACGGGGAAGCCCGAACTCGGATCGCGGGGTCCTGCCTGATTTAACCCGAATCCGCGATGGGAGTTGGCCCCACCGGCAAAAAATTGTTCGGGCAGAGGAATCGTGGCGATATCGGAACACGTGGGCTCCCCGAGGGCATTCAACGGGCAAGATCCCGGAGGCAAAACCCGCGTGCCCTTAAAGGGCTGCACCAGGCCAATCGTGGTGGAGCGGGCGAAGACGAACTTACGCTCGGGTTTGTTTTTGCGTCCAAAAGCGTGATAGGTCGAGTATTGCGCGAGAGCACGGGCGAAGTTCGCGGGAAGGCCTATGTTTGGGCCAGTACTGGACTGCGGTGTCTCGGACTGTGAGCCGAGGAAACTCGACGCGAGAAAGGCGTCGAGAGTGAAGTAGTTGCCTTTCGTGCTCTCCAGAGGGTTGTCGCGTTTGTCGTGAATAAAAGTGAAGCCCGGACCTCCGACACGCGCGGGCAGAGAAAAGAGGGCAATTTCACCAGCCGAGAAATCCTGGGCAAAGTGGCTGGCTTTGACGGTGCGGAAATCGAAGCGGTAGGTAATTGAATCCGGACCGGGACGCGTTCCCGGCTCCCTTCCGGTATTGCCGAATTGTTGCCGGAGATCGATCTTCCCTTCCAGTCGTTGCGAGGTGAAGGTCGCTACGTCGAGGCTGTTGTCGTAAAAAACGGTAAAGATCACCTTGAACTTGTCGTTATCGAAAAGCTTGGGGATGGTATAGCTAGTCAGCCCGCGCTGCTGCAGCCTGCCAACGTTGGATTGGAATGCCAGGGTATGGTCGCGTCCTGCGACATTGAGGCGGGTCACATCGAATTCCACCCGCGGACTTACACCCGTTGCCCCCGTCGGCGCGGTGGACCCCGCCGGCAGCCCGGTCTCAAATTCAAGTCCAACACCGTAAGTAAAGGTGTAGCGTTTCGCCTCTCGTACTTGCACCAGAATGTTTTTCCTGGGATCGGTGCCTTCCGGGTTCTGGACCGCGGTATCGACCTGGCTGAAGATGCCGAGATCGTAGAGCCGGGTCTGCGTGTTGAGCAGGTCCTGCTGGCTCAGAGCGTCTCCGGGATGAACTTCCAGTTCGCGTTGCACCACATAGTCGCGGGTGTGATCGGTTCCCGCCACCATCACTTGATCGACGGTGAAGCGCTCGCCTTCCTGAATGGTGAAAGTGACGTCTTCCCGATGGGGCTGGCTGGAGGAGGGCGCGGTGCCGAGTTCGAGCGAGGCGTTGGGAAAGCCGTGATCGAAGTAATAGCTCAGAATCCTCTCGCGGTCGTTGGCCAGATCCTGATCAGAATACGGTTGACCCGGCTGCGTACTCAATTCTGGAAGATCGCTGCGGCTAACCTTCTGATTGCCGACCACGTGAACCTCACCCACCCGCGTGCGTACTCCCTCTTCGATGTCAATATGAACGGCAAGTTTTTTCGAAGATCCCTGGTAGTTGTCGTCGACCTTGGTAGTGATGTGGACATCGCGAAAGCCATTGGCGTGATAGAGGCCTTCCAGGGTGGCGACATCGGCTTTGAGCAGTGCCTCGCTATAACGCCCGTGGCTCAGAAAGCGGCTTGCCGGCTGAATCTGCAGGTAAGACTTCAGCTTCGCCGTGTCCAGAAAGTTCTGGTTCCCGCTGATCTCTACCAGGGCGAGTTTGTGCAGCGCTCCGGCATCGATCTGATAGATCACCCGCAAGGTTTTCGGATCACTTTCCTTCACGATGTCGACCTTGGCGTCGAAATGGCCTTGGGTCTGCAGGTAGTCGAGCAGGTTGCGTTTGCCTTCGTTGAGCAAATCGTCATCGACCGCGTTCTCTTCGTAGACCGGGATCTGGCGCTTAAGAGTTCCTTTGCTGATGTGAAATCCGCGGGCCGAAATCAACACCACCGGACCGGGATCGATCTGGTAGGTGAAGTCGACGGCATTGGATGCTGGCCGGTATATCTGTTCGGCGATCGAAACCTGGGCCAGGGCGCGGCTTTGCTTCTGAAATCGTTTGCGCATGCGCTGCAGAGAATCACTGACGCGGGAGGCGGTCAGCCGGGCTCCGGGCTGCATCTTGGCAATGCCGCGAACCTCCGCCACAGAAAGACTGGAGGTCCCCGTGACGTTCACGTCCCCCACATGCGCTTGCGGACCGGGAGAGATATGCAGGAGGATATCCACCTGCTGGGTGGTGACATTGGAAGTGCGTTCCGCCGTCACGCGCGCCCGGTAATATCCATTTTCCTGCATGAGCTGGCGAATGTTCTCCAGGGCGCGGTCCAAGTTGTCGGTGCTAAAGCGCTCGCCCAGTTGCAGCTTCGAGGCGTTTACGATCTGGTTGGCATTGGGCCGGGCAGGCGCGCCTTCGACATCGACGGCGCCGACAAAGAAGTTGAGGGACGTGACGAAGCTGAGCTGGACGCCTTCGCCCGAAGGCGTGACTTCGGCCTGAATGTCGGCGAAGCGGCCGGTGGCATAGAGAACCTTGATGCTGTCGCGGACCAGCACGCGCTGCAGAGGCACGCCCGCTTTCTGCGGCAACAACTGCAGCAGGTGCTCGCGGTCCCGTTCCGGGGCTCCGGGAAGCTCGACCGACAGAACGATTTTGCCTTCGTAAGCGGCGCCCGCGATGGCCGGTTCGGAACCTTGCTGGGCGTACGCCGGGTGCGACAGGGCCGCGGTCCACAGCAGGATCAGCGCGGTAAGAAATGTCGCATAGCGTTTTGGCAAAGGGATCCTTGGATTCGGGGCGTTCTGACTTGCTTGAGATCCACCCCAACCGTATGAGTCGTCAGCGGGATTGGGAATAGAAACCCGGCTGCGTCCATCTCCACTCGACCCAGCCACTTATAATAAAGGTTTTGCGGCACAAGACTGGTGATCTCTTTGGCACAGGAAACAGATCGTCGCGCGGAATTCAATTCTCCCGCCGAAGCCCTGGCGGAGGAACGCTACTCCCGGCAAATCCTGTTTCGCGGGATCGGCGCGGAAGGTCAGCGGAAGCTGGGGGGTGGGCGAGTGGCGATCGTGGGTTGCGGCGCGACTGGATCGGCGCTCGCCGGATTGCTGGCCCGGGCCGGCGTGGGCACCCTGCGGATCATCGATCGCGACTACGTCGAGCCCAGCAACCTGCACCGGCAATCGCTGTTCGATGAGGCGGATGCCGCCGAGTCTTTGCCGAAGGCCATTGCGGCGGCGCGCAAGATCTCGGCCTTTAATTCGCAGATCGCGGTGGAAGCGAAGGTGGAAGATCTGGTTCCGGCAAATGTTGAAGCATTGCTGGAAGGAATGGACCTGATCCTCGACGGCACCGACAACTTCGAAACCCGCTACCTGATCAATGACTACGCGGTAGACCGCGGGTTGCCGTGGATCTATTCGGCGGCGGTGGGCAGCTACGCTGTGACGCTCAACGTGCTGCCAGGTGAGACCGCGTGCCTGGCCTGCATTTTTCCGGATTCGCCGCGCGGCATGGTCGAGACTTGTGAGACTTCAGGGATCCTGAACTCGGCGGTGAATCTGGTCGCGTCCATCGCGGCGACTGAGGCGCTGAAATTTCTGGTCGGAGCCAGCGGTCTGCGGCGCAGCCTGCTTTCGTTCGATTTGTGGACCAACGATCATGCGGAGATTGCGGCCGGTAAACCCAGGCCGGGCTGCCGAGCCTGCGGCGAACGGAACTTCGTTCATCTGGCCGGCGAGGGGCGGCCGCACATCACGTTGTGCGGCAGGAATTCGGTGCAAATCCATGAGCGGCAACGTCCCATTGATTTCGCCGAGATGGATCGCCGCCTGCAGCCTCACGGCATAGTTCGCCACAATGATTTCGTTCTGAAATTCTGGCACGAGCCCTACGAGATGACGCTGTTCCCCGATGGCCGGGCGATTATCAAGGGAACGACGGACACTGCTGTGGCGCGGAGTTTGTACGCGCGGTTCGTGGGGAGTTGAGTTCGCGGACGGAGCAGTGGGCAAAAGTAAAATCAAAACCACGAAGGACACGAAGTCACACGAAGGAACCCTCGACAAGTCCTTCGTGATCCCTAGTGCCCTTCGTGGTTAAAGGTTTTCTCTCTGGCGCCAAATTGAGTCACTGCCACTTCATCCGGCGGCTAGATGCTCGCACCTGACATCTGCTAATCTTCTTCGTTTGCTCGTCAAAACAATTCCTGCGCAGAAAAGGCCCGAATGGCTGAAAACACTCGCCCGCGTCCCACAGGCTTCTACCGATGGGCAGTTCTCGTCATCATCAGCGTGGCCATGGCGGGGAACTACTACATCTACGACAGTATCAATGCCCTGGAACGGATTTTCATAGACCGTCTGGGATTCTCTGCCACTCAGTTCGGATGGCTCAATGCCAGCTATAGCGTGGCGGCCGTCGCGACCCTTCTGATCGGCGGCATCATCATTGACCGCATCGGCACAAAAAAGGCGATTCTGGCCTTCGCAGCGCTTTGCTTTGTGGGGGCGGTCATCACGGCTGCCCGAGGCAACGCGGTGACGATGATCGTCGGGCGCACGGTTTTGGGACTCGGCGCAGAATCGATGATCGTCGCGGTTACCACCGCCCTAGCCAAGTGGTTCAAGGGCAAGGAACTCAGCTTTGCTTTCGGCATTAACCTGACCATTGCGCGGCTTGCCTCCGTCGCGGCGGACAACTCGCCCACATGGGCGAACTGGGCTTTCTATCCTCATGGGCCCGCCGGGGAACCCAGCTGGCAGCATCCATTGTTTATCGCGGTCGGGGCCGGAGTCCTGGCTATGGTTTGTTCAGCGGTCTACTGGGCGATGGAAAGTTATGCAGAAAGGCAATATGAACTCGGACAAGCGGGACAGACCGACAAACTGGAATTCAAAGGCATCTTTCGCTTCGAGTTGTCCTACTGGCTAGTAGTGGGCCTGTGCTTCACGTTCTATTCCGCAATCTTTCCCTTCCGCACGTTCGCCATCGACTTCTTCACCAACAAGATTCTCGCGGCCCACGGCGGTACGGCGGCCACGGAGGCAGCCAGAGTCCTCAGCCTGGAGCGAGCCGGCAACCTCAACAGCTTGCTGCCACTCACAGCGATGATCGCCACCCCGCTGTTCGGCCTGTTGGTGGACCGGATGGGCAAGCGGGCCTGGTTCATGATGCTGGGATCCTTGCTGCTGATGCCGGTGTACCTGATGATGGCGTATTCGTCGGTTTCGCTCTACGTTCCCGTAGCAATGATGGGAATCGTCTTTTCGCTGATTCCGGCTGTCATGTGGCCCTCCGTCGCTTATATCGTGGATCAGTCCAGACTGGGTACCGCTTATGCTCTTATGACGCTCATCCAGCAGATCGGGTTCTTCCTGCTGAACCTGCTGATCGGTAAGGCGAATGACTACTCTCATGCGGGCCTGGATAATCCCGGGGGATACGCGCTCGGAATGTGGATTTTTTCCATCTTAGGATTCATCGGAATGGCTTTGTCGATCCTGCTTCGCATCCGGGAAACCGGGCCGCACGGTCACGGCCTGGAGACGATCACAACCGCGCACTCCACCGCCTGAGCACAATATAAAAAATTACAAATTTTCGAAGAATGCGACTCTAAATTTGGGATAGGGTTTTATGGTCAAGGACGATTCCGCTTCAAACGGGTCGAAGCAAAGGATTTCGAGCGACGCAGCATCTCAGGAAAGAATCCAAAGAACGGTAGAATTGCTCTCATAATTTGAATACAGGGGTTACGGTAGTTTTCTCGCGAGCGCTTGCAAGCCATACAACGTAAAGATAGTTAGCCGCATCTCACGGGGTGCGGCCGGAAAAGGCAACTTGACCGACCCAGAACAGAAACAGGCCAGCGATTCGATCGAGGCCGAGCTCATCGAGAGGGCGAAGCAAGGAGACGCGAAGGCGTTTCAGAGCCTCTACGATAAGCACAAGCGAAGGGTGTATTCCCTTTGCTTGCGGATGACATCCAATACGGCCGAAGCCGAGGACCTGACCCAGGAGGCGTTCCTGCAGCTGTATCGCAAGATCGGAACGTTTCGCGGTGAATCGGCGTTTTCGACCTGGCTGCACCGGCTTTCTGTGAACGTGGTGCTGATGCACCTGAGAAAAAAAAGTCTACCGGTGGTTTCGCTGGAAGAAACCACGCAGGCAGGCGAGGAAGACACTCCGAAGAAGGATTTCGGGGCGGACGATTTGGCGTTGGCCGGATCCATTGACCGGCTGCAATTGCAGAAGGCAGTGGGTGACCTCCCTCCCGGCTACCGTACGATTTTTGTGCTTCACGACGTCGAAGGTTACGAACATAATGAGATTGCGGCGATCGTGGGCTGCTCGATCGGGAACAGCAAGTCCCAGTTACATAAAGCACGCATGAAGTTGCGCGATCTGCTCAAAATGAATCGAGCCGAAAAGGCCGAGAAATCCTGAGCGGGGTTCGACGCAACCAACTAAGTAAGACACAGCAGGGCGCAAGACAATGGCAAGACAGAAAGTAATCGGACGAGCCGGCGCAGACCGGCCGTGGTGGCACGCACTTTTGGCAGAATTGGCAGTGGATTGAAGCATCAGAGGCTTGGGGAGAAGCTGTATGACCTGCGTTGAGTTGCAAACGAGCCTGGCGGAGAACGAGAGCGCCAGCAGTCCCGAACAGCGGGCTCATTTAAAGAATTGTGCGGAGTGTTCCGCTCTGGTTGCGGACTTATTGGTGATCGCCTGTGCCGCCGGTGAATTGCGCGCGGCCCAGGAACCCAGTCCCCGCGTCTGGAACGGCATCGAAGCTGCATTGCGGCGGGAGGGCCTGATCCGCCCGCAACGGGCCAAAGGTTCCCTGTTGCCTGCTTTCAGCGGTTCCTGGGGATGGGCTCGCTGGATGTTGCCCGTAGCCGCCGCATTGCTGGTTACGGTGGGCGTGCTGATTCGCCAGCATTCCGCTTCCCACGAAATCGCCCGGAATGAAAACCCCAGCCAGTCGGCTCGGTCTGTGGCCGGATTGGATCTGTCGGCGGGGTTGAACGATGCCGACCTGATGCAGGAAGTCGAGCAACAACCGGCCGCGCTGAAGGCCGAGTACAGCGACAGTCTGCGCCGCGCCAATCAGTACATCGAGGACGCGAAAAACGTGGTCGCTGCCGATCCCAATGATGAGGAAGCTCGGCGCTCGCTGATGGAAGCGTACCAGCAGAAAGCCATGCTTTTCGAGTTCGCTTTAGACCGTTCTCTGCCATAATGAACGCCATTTACCAGTTGCGCAGCGGAAACGAAGGATTTCGGGAAATCATATGACGGGGCGAAGAGTCGTGCTTCGAGTGATCAGCGCAATGCTGGCTGGAATTTTGCTGGCCGGAACGGCCGTGGCCGAGACTCACAAGGAATATCGCTTCAACGTCGGGCCCAGATCCGGAATTTCCGTCAACAATCCCTACGGCTCCATTTCGGTGAAACCCGCAACCACCAACGTGGTGGTGGTGAACGCCGTTCTGTCCTCGGATAAGGTCGAAGTGGACAACAACGCGGTGGGGAACCGGGTGGAAGTGGTGTCTCATCTGCTGCCCGGAGCGGACGCCCAGTCGGGCCGGGTGGACTACGAAATTCTGGTGCCGGCCGATGCCAGCGTCACCCTGCATTCCAGTTCCGGCTCGCTGCATGCGGAAAGACTGCATGGCAACGTCACGCTGGAAGGCGCGGGCGCGACCGTCGACGTTCGCGACATTAGCGATGCGCATCTCCACGTGAAAACTCTGAACGGCCCGGTCACACTCACCAATGTGCAGGACGGGCACGTGGAAGTCGATTCGTTAAGCGGGAACGTAACCCTCAATAGCGTGACGGGCCCGCTGGTGCAGGTAATCTCGACCAGCGGCGGCATCCACTACCTGGGCGACTTTGGCGATCGCGGCGAATATCGCCTGACTAGCCACAGCGGCGATATCGAGGCCATCGTGCCCGACTCCACCTCGGCCGACGTCAGCGCGCGCTCGGTGCGCGGCGAAGTGCATGACGATATTCCTCTGCAGCCCAAACAGCACACGTCCTACGTCATGACCCAGGGACGTGCCTTCTGGGGTACCATGGGCCGCGCGGCGGTCTCATCGACCGTGGTGCTGCGCAGCTTCAGTGGTAAAATCCACCTCAGAAAACGCTCCGCAAAATAAATACGGAAAGAATCCGGGCCGTTTGAAGAAGCGTTCTGGCAAACCGGCGAGCGCCCAGGCTGGCATTTGTGCGCGATCGAAACGCCCGCTGCGGCGGGCAGGAAATCGCCAGATGGGAGTTGTCTTTCTGGTCGGCTTTATGGGAGCAGGTAAGACCAGCGTAGGCCGCGCTCTCGGGCAACGGCTGAATTGGATCTTTGAAGACCTGGACGATCGCATCGCGGCTCGCGAGGGCCGCAGTGTCGCTGAAATCTTCCGCGATTCGGGTGAGAGCGAGTTCCGGCGCGCCGAGCACAACGCGCTGAAACATCTGCTGGACGAATTGCGCAGGGGAAGCACGAGGATTGTCGCTTTGGGCGGCGGCGCGTTCGTGCAGCCCGACAATGCGTTGCTGTTAAAGGCGTCGGATGTGCCCACAGTTTTTCTGGACGCTCCGGTCGACGATTTGTGGGAACGCTGTTCGCGGCAGGCCAGCAAAGACGGGACGGAGCGGCCACTACTGCGCAATCAAGAGCAGTTTCGCAAGCTATACGAGTCGCGGCGCCCGGGTTATGGGAAGGCAGTCCTCAGGATTGAAACCGGCAATCGGAGCGTGGAAACCATCGCCGCCGAGATTGCCGAAAAGCTCGGGCTGAAGAAAATCGAAATCCGCACGCAACAAGGAGAGTTGGAGTGAAGTTTGCAACGGGAATCCGCGTAGCGGCTCTGCTGGTGGCATCTTTGCTTGTGGCCATCGTTCCGGCCCATGGTCGCGAGAAAAAGGAAAAGGCCGCTGGCGCGAAAATGGTGGACTCCGGTTCCTTCGGAATCTTCGTCCGAGGACAGCGGGTAGCCACCGAGACCTTCAGCATCCAGCAGCAAAACGGCGCCAGTTCGATCAAGTCGCAATTCAAGGAAACCAGCGGGAACGATACGGCCACACAAAAATCCGATCTGCAAATTACATCCAGCGGCGAATTGCTGCACTATGAATGGAGCCAGTCCGCGGGCGGGTCGGTGACGGTGGCTCCGAACAATGATTTCCTGCTGGAGAGGATCACTCCGCCTGCGGGCAAAACCGCGGAACAGCCCTTCCTGATGCCCAGCACGTCTTCGATTCTGGACAACAATTTCTTCGTCCACCGGGAAGTGCTGGCCTGGCGCTATCTGGCGGCGGACTGCAAGTCGGATCCGGCTGGCCTGAAGTGCGAGCATACTCCGGGAGACTTCGGCGTGCTGGTTCCGCAGGACCGCGCTTCGGTGCACGTGCGCCTGGAACTGGTAGGCAAGGAAAAAGTCATGATCCGGGGCAACGAACGGGAATTGCTGCGCTTGAATCTGACGGGCGATAATTTTGCATGGGCTCTGTGGGTGGACGATCACGATCAGTTCAAACTCATGCGGGTGGCGATCGCTGCCGATAACACGGAAGTAGTCCGGGATTAAGCAGTAGCCCGGCGGCGGGAATCGGGATCGCCCTGGATAATTTATTGTCGCTGGCTGACTCACGTACGGCTCGGGTACTGATCACGGTGCTGTTATTCGCGCTGGTGCTGGGATTTCTTTACGTCACGCGCGACACCCTGATCGCCTTTCTCTTCGCCATCTTTTTCGCCTACCTGATGAGCCCGTTGGTCAACAATCTGGAACGGTTATTAAAGAGCCGAGGGCTGGCCATTGCCGTCATCTATTCCCTGCTCACCGCGCTGGTCATAGTATTTTTCGTCCTGGTCGGACCCAAGGTAACGCGGGAAGGTGCGAAGCTGGGACAGTCCGTGCCGGGTTTGCTGGCGAAGCTAAGTTCAGGCGAAATCGCCCGGCAGGTCGGCGCGAATCATGGCTGGAGCCTGAACACAACGGAATTTGTGCAAGGGTTTCTGGTCAGCCATCAGGACGAAATCACGCAGTTGGCACAGCACATCGGGTTGCGCGTGGCCAACGTCGCCAAGCAGGCCTGGCTGTTTTTCGTGGTGCCGCTGTTATCCATCTTTTTCCTGAAGGATGGCCGCGGCTTCAGCGACTTTCTGCTCTCCACCATCCACTCGCGCCCGCAGCGCGAGTTCTTGGAAAATGTGCTGAACGATCTGAACCAGATGCTGGCCCATTTCATCCGCGCGCAGCTGACCCTGGCGGCGCTGACCCTGGTGGTGTATTCCATGTTCCTGGCGCTGATGCGGGTACAATACCCACTGGTTCTAGGCACGCTTGGCGGAGTGTTGGAATTCGTGCCGGTGGTCGGTCCTCTGGTCGCCGCCGTCACCATTGTCACCGTGGCCCTTCTGCTGAGCTATCCGCACTGGCTGGTGCTCATCATCTTTCTCGGCGTGTGGCGTTTGATTCAGGATTATGTTTCGTCGCCGCGCATCATGGGCGAGAGCATGGAACTACATCCCCTGGCGGCGATCTTCGGAGTGATGGCGGGCGGCGAGGTGGCCGGCATTCTCGGCGTCTATCTCTCGATTCCCGTGATGGCCAGCTTGCGCATCGTCTTCCGGCGCTGGCGCCTGTATGCCGAGAAGCGCCGGTTTGGCTCGCTCTCGGAATATCCCTTCCGCGGTCAGGAAACGCACCGGACGTAGAGTTTCAGTGGTCAGTTCTCAGTTCTCAGTGGTCAGTTCTCAGCCAGTGGAGCAATTCCCGCTGAAAAAGTCCATGTTCAGGCTGAAGGCTCTGAGCTGAGGGCTGATAGCTGATAGCTCAGAGCTTACTGTCCGGCTCCCGCCGCCGTTACTTTTTCGATCGAGACTTTGCGCAGAAATTCTGCCGCATCCTCCGGCAGGACGGTGTTGATGAACATTCCCGATCCCAACTCAAAGCCGGCCACGCGGGTGAGCCGCGGGATCACACTGACATACCAGTGAAAGTGCCGGGCCCCGGCGTACTCCGCCGGGCCGCTGCGCACGGTGAAGTTCAGGTCGGGATTCTCCAGGCCAACGTACATCTTCGCCAGCAGAGCCCGCAGAACGCGCGCCAGGTCGGCAATCTCAAGCTCGGAAATTTCTCCGAAGCTCGCCATATGCCGCAGTGGGAAGATGTGAGTGGCAAATGGAGTCGCCGAGGCAAACACTTTCATGGCCACGAAATGTTCGTTCTTCAACACCACCCGCGTCTGGTCTTCCACTTCCCGCTCCACCATGTGGCAGAACATGCATTCGCCAACGTCGTCATAGTGCCGCAGGGCTTCGAACAGGCGGTGCCGCACCTGGCTCGGGATGACTGGTGTGGCAATCAACTGCGAGTGCGGATGCTGCAGGCTCGCGCCCGCATCCAGCCCGTGATTTTTGAAGATCGTAATGTGATGCACTCGCGGGTCGAGACTCAGTGCGTTGTAGCGCTGCTTGTAGATGCCGAGAATTTTCGCCACGTGGGAATCGTCGAGCAACGTCAGGCAGCGGGAGTGGTCCGGACTGTCGATGATCACCTCGTGGAAGCCGAATCCGGCGACGCGCCGCCGCAAGTGTTGCAGGCTGCGGATCGGCTGAACGTCGCTCGACAAGGCCGCAAATTTGTTGGGAATCACGCGCACTTCCCAAGGCTGGCCGTTGACCGGGGTTCGCATTAGTTCGGGCGGCGTCTTGCTTTCGTTGCCCGGGCAAAACGGACAAGTCTCGACAAACGCCGGCACCGGCTGCACCGCTCGATGCGTTGCCAACTCTTCCGGCCGTTTAGCCCGTTCCGTCGCAATGATGACCCATTCCTTCGTGAAGAAATTCTGCCGCAGCTCTGCCATTGGATTGCCTCCACGATCTCCTATCGGCAGATGAGGGCAATTCCTGCAGTCCTCCGCAGGCGCCTGTTATAGAATTCCAAGTACTCCCTTATGAGCCAAAAACTTCCTATAGGTATTCTCGGCGCGACCGGCGTCGTCGGGCAGCGGTTTATACAGATGCTGGAGCACCATCCGTGGTTTGAAGTGGCGTGGCTGGCCGCCTCGGACCGCTCCGAAGGCAAGACTTATGGCGAAGCTGCGCGCTGGCGCTTGAAGACGCCCATTCCTGCCGCGGTGGCGAAGATGCCGGTTTCACCCGCCACGCCGGAAGGCGCGCCCAAGATTATTTTCGCGGCGCTCGATGCTTCCATCGCCGCTGAACTCGAGCCGCGCTTCGCCGAAGCCGGCTGCGCCGTCGTCTCGAACTCCAGCGCGCTGCGCATGAAGGAAGACGTGCCTCTCGTCATCCCTGAAGTCAACAGCGGCCACATCAAGTTGATCGACGTGCAGAGCTGGCGCAAGAAATCCGGCGGCTACGTGGTGACCAATCCGAATTGCTCGGCGATCGGGCTCGTGCTGGCGCTGGCGCCGATCCACCAGAAGTTCGGCCTGGAAACGGTGATGGCGGTAACGATGCAGGCCGTCAGCGGCGCGGGATATCCCGGCGTGGCTTCGCTCGACATTCTCGGCAATGTGATCCCCTTCATCCGCAATGAAGAAGAAAAAATGGAAGAGGAGACGAAAAAGCTGCTCGGGCAATTGAATGGATCGAAAGTTGTCCCGGGCGCGTTTGCCATGAGCGCGCAGTGCAACCGCGTCGCGGTCGAAGATGGACATACCGAGTCGGTTTCGATCCGGCTGAAGAAAAAAGCCAAGCCGGAAGAGATCATTGCCGCGTGGAATTCGTATCGCGCCGAGCCGCAGGAATTAAAACTGCCCAGCGCTCCGGAGCGCCCGGTAGTCTATCTCGAAGCGAGCGATCGTCCGCAGCCGCGCTTTGACGTCGATATGGGAGCGGGCATGACCACGGCGGTGGGCCGTCTGCGTCCCTGCGGCGTGCTCGACTGGAAATTCACCGTGCTCTCGCACAACACGATTCGGGGAGCGGCCGGCGCCGCCGTGCTGAACGCAGAACTGCTGAAGGCCAAAGGCTATTTAGGATGAGCGCACCTCCAGCCAGGCGAGCGCGCCATTACGGATCCTGGCATCATCCTGATCGCAGCCGCTTTTCAGGCGGAGCGAAGGATCTCGCGCCCACAACGGCCGGAATTTTTTCGACGGAGCCGCGCCGATGATCGTCATGAAATTCGGCGGCACTTCGGTCGAAGACGCCAAGGCCATTGACCGCGTCGCCTCCATCGTCCAGGGCCGCCAAGCGCAGCAACCGGTGGTCGTGGTCAGCGCGATGGCCAAGGTCACCGACACGCTGCTCACCATGGCCAAAGCCGCGGGCGCCGGCGAGCGCAAGACTGCGCTCAAGCTCTGCCGCTCGCTGCAGGAACGCCATTACAACACGGCCAGCGAATTGCTGGGCACGGCGCGCTTTACCGAATTCCATTCCGAACTCGGTTCCGACTTTGAGACGCTCGACGAACTTCTGCGCGGCATCTCAGCCGTCGGAGAAATCACGCCCCGCACCACCGACCACGTCGCCGCCTTCGGAGAAATGCTGTCGAGCAAAATCGTGGCTGCAGCCTTCGACGCGCGCGGGCTCAGCGGCGCTCACGTCGACTCCCGCGACGTGCTGGTTACCGACAGCAGCTACATGCAAGCCGTGCCGCAGTACGAGGAAACGAATACCCGGCTGCAACAGAAAGTTCAGCCCCTGCTGCGCGACGGACAAGTCCCGGTAATGGGCGGATTCATCGGCGCCAATCGCGCCGGCATCACGACGACCATCGGTCGCGGCGGGTCGGATTTTTCCGCAGCCATTTTTGGCGCCGGCCTGGGCGCCGAGCGCATCGAGATCTGGACCGACGTTCGACGGCATTCTCACTACGGATCCGCGGATCTGCCCGGAAGCGCGCCGCATCAAGGTCATCAGCTTCGACGAGGCCGCCGAGCTCGCGTATTTCGGTGCGAAGGTGCTGCATCCCGCGACCGTGCTGCCCGCGATCCAGAAAAATATTCCGGTCTACGTTTTGAATTCGCGCAATCCTGCGTGCGAAGGGACACGCATCACCACCCGCGCTCCGCACAGCAAGAATATTTTCAAGGCGATTGCGGCCAAGAAGAAGATCACGATTGTCGACGTGGCCGCACCGCGCATGCTGCTGGCCCACGGATTTCTCAAGTCGATCTTCGAGGCCTTCGATCGCCATAAAGTCGCCATTGACGTGGTCTCTACGTCCGAGGTGAGCGTCTCGCTCACCGTTGATTCGAACCAGGCCATTCCCGCGCTGGCCGCCGATCTGGCCAAACTGGCGGATGTGAAATACGAGGGACGCAAGGCCATCGTCTGCCTGGTGGGAGAAAATCTCCGCGACACGCCGGGGATCGCGGCGTTAGTGTTTCGGGAACTCGCCGACAAGAAAATCCGCATGATCTCGCAGGGCGCGTCCGAGATCAATCTCACCTTCGTGATCGAAGAAGACGAAGTGCCGGATGTGATCCAGCGGCTGCACAAAACGTTCTTCGCCGAACTGGATCACGAAACCTTCGCCTGAGTCGGGCGGACAGAGGGGTGGCGGCGGACGCATTTATCCGCCGAGGTTTTAAAGTAGCGCCGGCATCCCGCCGGCTGTCGCGGGGGCGTCTCGCCCGCGCTGCCTGCAACTGCCGCCGGACAGTCCTCTGAGGTAAGCTGTTTGAGGATATGAACCTGCTCCTATTAGGCCGCGGAAAAACCGGCTCCGTCGTCGCGGAAGTCGCCGCCGAACGCAAGCATCACGTCCGCGTGGTTGGTTCCATGGAAAATTCCGCCTGCGCCGCACTCACGCCGGAGAACTTGCGCGACATCGATGCCGTCATCGACTTCACCGGGCCCCACTCGGTGCTCGCCCACATTGAAGCCTGCGTCCGAGCGGGAAAGAATATGGTGGTGGGCACAACCGGCTGGCACAAAGAGATCGATCGGATTCGCCGGTTGGTCGAGGAACACGGCACCGGATTTCTTTACGGGGCGAATTTTTCTATTGGCGTGAATCTGTTCCTCGAAGTCGCCCGGACCGCGGCGGCGGCCCTGCAATACGAGTACTCCGGACAAATTTTCGAACGCCATCACGCCAGCAAAAAGGATGCGCCCAGCGGTACGGCGATGGCTGTTCAAAGCACGATTCGCGAAGCCAGCGGCAAGAATCAAGAGTTGGAAATCATATCGTTCCGCGAAGGCGACGTCGTGGGACTGCACGAGCTCGTGCTCGAATCCGCGGTCGACCGCATCTATCTGTGTCACGACGCGAAATCCCGCCGCGGATTTGCCGAAGGCGCGGTGCGAGCGGCAGAGTGGCTCGCGGGGAAAAAAGGCTTCTATGAATTCAAGGACATGTGGCGGGAGTTGTGAGGGACTGCCCGACGATGCGTTCGCAGCAGGACGCGAAAGAGTGTGCCGTCCCTACGGGACTGGCGCTAATTCCCCACTTTACCCGGCACTGCCGTGCCGGGCTTTCACATACCGCCGCTACGCGGCTGCATTTGGGTGGCCGCATGCTTAATCCTCACTCCGCGTGATTCCCTTTAAGCCGTATCCCGATCCCACTGCGTTGTGACTTCCCTCACACGATTTTCCCTCGGCTCCTATTAGCGCTATCTTATAGCTATGCAACTTCGCGGATGTGGCACGGCGCTGGTGACTCCGTTTCAGCAGGATGGTTCGATTGATGCTACGGCTCTGCGGAATCTGGTCGCGTGGCAGATTGAAGCGGGCATCGATTTTCTTGTTCCCTGCGGAACCACGGGCGAGACGCCGACTCTGACCCACGACGAATGGCTCTACGTCATCGATGCCACGATCGAAGTCGCCGCCGGACGCGTCCCCATCGTGGCGGGCGCGAGTTCGAATTCAACCCACGAAGCCGTCGAGAAGGCGAAAGAAGTTGCGGCGCGCCCCGGAGTCGATGCGATCCTCACCGCGTCGCCCTATTACAACAAGCCGACGCAAGAGGGGCAGTATCGCCATTTCAAAGCGATCGCCGAGGCCGTCGGAGACAAGCCGGTCATCCTTTATAACGTGCCTGGACGCACCGCCGCGAATCTCGAGCCCGCGACGCTGGTCCGCCTCGCTGAGATTCCCAACATCGTCGGCGTAAAAGAAGCCAGCGGCAACATGACGCAGGTCGCGGAGGCGATCAGCCTGGTGCCGGAAACTTTTCTGGTCTTCTCCGGGGACGACGCAATCACGCTGCCTATCATTGCGCTGGGCGGAGTGGGAATCGTCTCCGTCGCGTCCAACGAAATTCCCCACGAGATGGCCGCGATGGCACGCGCTGCGCTCGCAAACGATTGGGCGACCGCGCGCAGCCTGCAACGAAAATATCTGCCGCTGATGCAAGCCAACTTTATCGAATCGAGCCCGCTGCCGGTGAAAGCCGTGCTCGCGATGATGGGGAAAATTGAGGAAGTCTATCGCCTGCCGCTGCTACCCATGCGCCGCGACACGCGCTCGCGCCTGCAAAAAATCGTTACCGACATTGGACTGATCACCAAGCCTGCCGCGCCCGCGCCCTCGGCAACCGAATTTTTCATCTATGAAAACTGGGCCGCCGGGCCGCACAAGATCGTCGTGCATCGCGGCACCTGCGGCCAGTGCAGCCACGGCAAAGGACGCCCCTCCGGCCACGACGCCAACCATGCCCGCTGGCACGGCCCCTACGCCACGCTCGCCGAAGCCCGCGAAACCGCCCACGCCATGACCGGAGTGCTGATCCGCAGCGAGTGCAAGTGTGTGTGAAGAGAAATTGTTGATTGTGGAATTTTGATTATTGATTGAAACCCGGCGTCCGCGATCACACCCATTGTCATCCCGACCAGAGCGCAGCGAAAGCAAGCGCAGTGGAGGGACCTTGCGTTCGCCGCGCTTTGACAAATCCGCAATCCGCAATCGACAATCAACCATTCATGTCCACGCTCAAATCTTCTATCGAGCGCCTCTCGGCGCAGGGCGAAGTCGAGCACGATCCGGAAGCGCGGAAAACGTTTCTCGAATTCCGCGATCAGCTCACGCGAGGAAAGATCCGCGCCGCTGAAAAGAAAGACGGGCGCTGGATGGTGAACCCGTGGGTCAAGCAGGGCATCCTGCTGGGATTCCGCCTTGGCGCAATTGCCGAAATGCCCGCTGGCCTGTCGTTTGTCGATAAAGATACTTTCCCAGCGCGCCAGTTCACCATCGCCGATCGTGTACGCGTTGTGCCCGGAGGATCGTCGGTGCGGACGGGCGCCTACGTCACGCCGTCGGTGATATGCATGCCGCCCATGTTCATCAACGTTGGAGCCTACGTCGACGAAGGCACCATGATCGATTCGCACGCGCTGGTTGGCTCCTGCGCGCAGATCGGCAAGCGCGTGCACCTGAGCGCGGCCGCGCAAGTTGGAGGCGTACTCGAGCCCATCAACGCCGCGCCGGTCATCATCGAAGATGACGTGTTGATTGGCGGCAACTGCGGTATTTACGAAGGCACGCTGGTGCGGGCGAGAGCGGTGTTGGGTGCGGGCACGATCCTCACGCGCTCCACGCCGCTCTACGACCTGGTGAAAGGCGAAGTCTACCGCGCCACGGCGGACGCGCCGTTAGAGGTGCCCGAGAATGCGGTGGTCGTTCCCGGCTCGCGCGCCGTGAAAAAAGGCAAGGCCGCAGAATGGAATCTCTCGCTCTACACGCCGGTGATCGTGAAATACCGCGACGAGAAAACCGATCGGGGAATCGAGTTGGAAGACTGGTTGCGGTGACACCGCCAGGGAACTCGGCCCCGGGTGGTGAATCAGCTTGGACTTCGTCGCGGTATGCTCACGAGAGATTTCTCGTCCCGCTGGTGAAAACGCGGGCCTTCGGGATGACGCCTCTCGGAATTCCGCCTGTGGAAATGAGATTGTGGTTGTGATGGACTAGTTGTGACGGACTTCTGGTAATGCCGGCGATTACTACCTCACCTCGACTCCCAACTTTCCCGCGCCGTTCGACGTAACCTGAATCTGCGCGAGCCTCGCGATCACAGCATCCGCATGTACCAGCGCATCCGCCGGATACGTGCTGGTAATTCCGATCACCTTCATCCCAGCCGCGCGCGCTGCCTGAATTCCAGCGGGCGCATCTTCAATCACCAGGCAGTCCGCCGGATCGAAGCCCAGCCCTGCCGCGCCCTCCAAATACGGCTCAGGATGCGGCTTGCCGTTGATCACATCATCGGACGTGACCAGAACATCCGGCACGGGAAGACCGCAAAAGGGCAAGCGCGCGCTGGCCAGCAGACGCGAACCCGAAGTCACCACGCACCATCGACCCGGCGGAATCGATCTCACCAACTCCGCTGCCCCCGGCATGGCGGAGACTCCGGCCTGATCGCTGGCTTCGTCATTCTCGATTGCGTCGGCCTCCGCCTCCGCGTCCAGATGCGGCGCCACCCGGCGGATTACCTCGATCGTGCGCACGCCATGCGCGACGGCCATTACCGCTTCGGGGTCGACGCCCTTGCGCCGCGCCCATTCGCGCCACTCGCGGTCGACCGCGCCCGTGGAATCGCACAGAACACCGTCCAGATCAAACAGAATGGCTGAGCAGGAAAAGGTAGGCATCTTTATTTTTGTATCACAGCGAAGCGGGGTGCGAGGGCAATGCCGAGGTTAATTCATGTTCTCATCCTGAGTGGAGGGAAGGCTTCGCGAATGCGAGGCCGTCGGGGAGTCGAAGGATCCCTTTCACTTCAGCGACACGGGTGACTTATCGAGGAACTCCCATGAGAACGAATGAACAATGGCGCAAACCACCGGGCAAATGCCTTGTTGCTGGCTGGAGGCGGTCGGCGAGGCAGGGATCCTTCGACTGCGCGGGAGGTTCGCTCAGGATGACAGGATAGTCAAGATGACAGAGTGAATTGATCGCCTGTCATCTTCGCCCGCTGCCGCAGCTTCAAATGTCGCTCCCGGAAGTGCGCGCGCGCCCGTTCTCCCCACGCCCGCACGAACCAGTAATTCAATCCCGCGCCAATCACCGAACTGGCCAGCGGGATCATCCGGCCCGCCCACTTCTCCACGACTTCGGTGCTGGCCCTGGCGGCGATGCGTTGAATCACGCGCGGCACAAACTTGTTGATGACTTCTTTTTCCAGCAGCTCGCGGCTCATGTCGACTCCCGCCGCGCTGGCCGCCGCAATCCACAGCTCAGCCATCTCGTCGTCGGTATTGAATTCAAATCCATAAAGCAGGCTCAGCTTCTGAATCGTGCGCATGGTGATCGCCGATAAGATTCCGAGATCGGGCACAATCGTCATCAATCCACCCAGACCCAGCCCCGCGCCTTCCACAGCCGCCAATTTCATTCCGCTGCGAATGATGGAATCCGCAACGATGTCGAGCTCCTGAATCTCCAGCGAGAACACGCCGTGATAGCCCGAGATGGGCACGCGGTACGCCGCGCGTAACTGCAGGAGAAATCTGTCCGGATCCACGCGGACTGTCGCATAGGCGCGCGTCAATCCCTTGACCAGCGCGTTCTCGACTCGGCCACGGAGCCATGACTTCGTTTTCCCCGCCATTGACTCCACCTTACCGCACGCGACGGGAGAAAGCCATTGGGGGAAACAGTGGGCAGTGGCTAGTGGGCAGTGGCTAGTGGGCAGTGGTCTAGTGAGGGGCTTAGCTCATTGCTCATTGCTCATTGCTCATTGCTCACCGCTCACGACTCACGGCTGTGCTAGCATCATTCTTACTCCATGCCAACTGGAAAACTGCAAATCGTCCCTCTGGGCGGCCTGGGCGAGTTCGGCATGAACTGCATGGCCGTGCGCTGGGGTGACGACATCATCGTCATCGACGCGGGCCTGATGTTCCCGGAAGCCGAACTGCTCGGCGTCGACATCGTTGTCCCTGACATTTCTTATCTCGTCGAAAATCGGCAGCGCATTCGCGGAATCGTCCTCACCCACGGCCACGAAGATCACATCGGTGCCCTGCCCTGGATGCTCTCCGAACTCAACGTGCCCGTCTGGGGCACGGAGTTCACGCTGGCCTACGTCGAAGACAAGCTCGACGAGCATGGCCTGCTCGACGACGCCGACCTGCGCGAGATGCGCGCCAACGAGCGCTTCAGGGCCGGAGCCTTCACTATCCATCCGATTCAGGTAACGCACAGCCTGGTCGATTGCGTCGCGCTCGCCATCCACACGCCGCTTGGCGTCATCGTTCATACCGGCGATTTCAAAGTCGATCCCACGCCCACCGACAACAGGCTTTTCGATCTGCACACGTTTGCGGAGTACGGCAAAAGCGGCGTGCTGGCGCTGTTTCAGGACTCCACCAACGTCGAGCGCAAGGGATACACGCCCAGCGAACGAGCCGTCCGGCGCAAGTTCGACGAAGTCTTCGCGCACACCAAGCGCCGCCTGTTCATCTCCTGCTTCTCGTCCTCGATTCACCGCATCAATCTCGCGGTGCAGCTCGCGCACGAGCACGGACGCAAGGTCGCCTTCATTGGCCGCTCCATGAACAATTCGGCCGAGATTGCGGAAGACCTCGGCTACATTGAATTGCCGGAAGGACTGGTCATCAATCCCGGCGAGATGAAGAATTTCCCTCCGGAAAAAGTTTGTGTGCTGATCAGCGGAACGCAGGGCGAGCCCATGTCGGCGCTCTCGCGTGCCGCCGTCGACAATCACAAGCACGCCAAAATCGAAAAGGGAGACACGGTTGTCCTCTCCTCGCGCATCATCCCCGGCAACGAAAAAACCATTTACCGGATGATCGATCACCTGTTCCGCCGCGAGGCCCACGTCATCTACGAAGACGGCACTTCGCCGCCGGTCCACGTCAGCGGCCACGCCAGCCAGGAAGAACTCAAGCTCATCATTAACCTGGTCAAGCCGCGCTACTTCATTCCCATCCACGGCGAGTACCGCCAGCTTAAGCTGCATGCCGAGATGGCCGCGGCCATGCGCAGTTCGGTCGGTAAAGTCATGCTGATCGAAAGCGGAGAGGTTCTCGAATTCGACGAACTGGGCGCGCGCAAGGCCGGTAAGGTCAATGTCGGACGCGTGTGCATCGACTCGGGCAGCCGCACCGACGTGGTCGAAGACCTCGTCATCAAAGACCGGCGGCACATCAGCGAAGACGGCATCGTGCTGCCCATCATCGCCATCAACAAGCTTTCGGGACGAGTGGAGACGGCGCCCGAGATCGTCACTCGCGGCTTCAACGTCGGCGAAGACGGATTCATGGAAGGCGCCAAGCGCATGGTCGAAGACACGCTCGCGCACTCCAGCGAGGAAGAAAAAGCCGACTACGGCGTGATCAAAGAAAAAATCCGCGCCGACCTCAAGCGCTACATCAACAAGCAGAGTCAAAAACGCCCGCTGATTATGCCGGTGATTTTGGAAATCTAAATTCGATCGGCCACGGATTTGCACGGATTTTGATTGCCACAGCTCATGTGGGGACAGCCGCCCTCGACTGTCCGCCGGGCAAAGCCTGGCAAATCTCGTGACAGAATGGATGCAGCCGCGTTGGTGGAACAGAACGCTCGGCTTCGCCTTCGCGGGACGGACGAATGCGTCCGTCCCTACATAATCGGAACTAAAGCGAATGATCACCCTCTCCGACCTGGAAACTGCCCGCACCCGTCTCGACGGCATCACGCGGCACACGCGCCTGATCGCCTTCCCGCTCTGTGCCGAAGACCCGCGCCGCTTGCTGCTCAAGACCGAGAACCAGCAACCGATCGGCGCCTTCAAACTGCGCGGAGCCTACAACAAGATCGCGTCGCTTTCCGAGGCGGACCGCAAGCGCGGCGTTATCTCCTACTCCAGCGGCAACCACGCGCAGGGAGTCGCTTATGCCGCCCGCGCGCTCAACGTGAAGTCGGTGATCGTTATGCCGAACAACGCGCCCGCCATCAAGCGTGAGGCGACTGCGAAGCTCGGCGCGGAGATCGTTCTCGTCGGCCCTGGCAGCGATGAGCGCAAAAACAAAGCCGAAGAACTCGCCGCGCAGTATGGTTACGTAATCGTCCCACCGTACAACGACGAAAAGATCATCGCCGGACAAGGCACCATCGGGCTGGAAATCCTGGAAGACCTGCCGGAGGTCGAGGCCGTTCTTGCACCCGTCGGTGGCGGAGGACTCATCAGCGGCGTGGCCGCCGCCATCAAATTGACGAATCCGAAAGTGAAGGTCATCGGCGTCGAGCCTGAACTCGCTGCTGATGCCCAGGCCAGCCTGCGCGCTGGAACAATTGTCCAGTGGCCCGTCGAGCAAGTCTCCCGCACGCTCGCCGACGGACTCCGCACGCAAAGCATCGGCGCCATCAACTTCGAGCACATCCGCGCTTATGTCGACGACATCATCACCGTCACCGAAGCGGAAATCCGCCAGGCGATGAAGTATCTGAGCACGAATCCCGACACCGTCGCCGAGCCCAGCGGAGCGGTGTCGGTCGCCGGATTCATCTTCCACGCCGGGGAACTGCCTCGCACTCAGCTGAACGTGGCTATCATCAGCGGCGGCAATATTGAGCCGGGCATGCTGGATGAGTTGCGACGGTAGTCGCACGGCATGGAAAGTCAACTTCCCCACCCTGCCGCAAAAACTCGCGGCAAGGATGGGGTCCGCTTTGGGAGCGCTCGCCGGAGCTGGGAGTTTGCAAGCAACGTCTTTACGGCCAATAATCTAAGCATGAAACTGCGCCTGCTCATTCTTGCCGCCACACTCTTGCTGCTGACATCGCTGGCTGCTGCTCAAGGCCAGCGCGGCACGCTTGTCCACGAAGAGACCATCCGCGTTTCTCCTAGCTCCGATACGGCGAAACTCGGCGGGGCCGGACGTGGATACGAACTCGTCGTTCTCGATACCACTCACGACTGGACGCACGTGGAAGCCATCATTCGCGAACCGAAAAAAGATGAAGACGACGAAGATGACGAAGACGACGCCAGCAAGACCATTACCGGATGGGTGCAGAACAAAGCGCTCGTCACCATGAGCACGACCGACGGCGACAAGATTATTTTTGGCGAGGCGGCCAATTCCGAAGATGAAGCCAGCCGCCGCCGCGGCCGCCGCGACGCTGCTCAGGACGCCATGCGGCTCTACTATCGCGTCTACGATCTGTTCCCCACTGGGCCGCTGGCCGCCGAAGGACTCTACCGCGCGGCTGACATCCGCTGGCAAATGGAGCGCGCTGATGTGATGACACGCCCGTCCGCCCGCGAACGCGAAGCCTACATGCGCGGCCAGATCAATGAAGACTGGATGAAGCTGGTGATGAAGAAATATCCCGGGACGAAATGGGCCGACCTCGCCGCTTTCCACCTGATCGAAAACAAACTTTGCGGCGATTGGCAAGGGGCCTCGAAGTGTCCCGAAAAAGAATCCGAGATGTACGAAAAGTATGCGAAGGAGCATGCTCAGTCTCCGGCAGCGTCGGAAGCCTTGTATGACGCGGCTTCGCGTCAGTCCGCGCTGATTGAGATTTATAAGACCGAAGCCAATCTGAAGAAATCTGCAGAGGCGAAGAGCCGCGCTCTCGATCTCGCGCAAAGAATCGTCAGCGAGTATGGACAGAGCGATTGGGCCAATCGGGCACGGACGCTGATTTTCTACGTGCAAAACGACGTTCCGACGTATGGGAATGCTATGGAGTGATTCTTATTGTCACCCTGAGTTCTTTGTCATCCTGAGCGGCGGGATTGCTCCGCTCAGCGGAGCAATCCCGCAGTCGAAGGATCCCTACCCGTGTTCCGCAGCTTGCTTCTGGTGGCGAATTTCAACTTTCGAGTTCGATCAAGAATTCGGCATATTGCTCGAAGGTAGGGGTCCTTCGACTCCGTCGTCGTCTGCATTCGCAGACGGCTCCTACGCTCAGGATGACAGCGTTCACAATTACATTTTCGGTGACCCCTGCGTGAAACTCCCCAAGCTTCTTCCAACCTGCGATACTGTTTTCATTCTTCGGAGGATGATTGAACGACTATCTGCTCTCCCTCATCTTGGGAATCGTGGAAGGCCTCACAGAATTTCTTCCCGTAAGTTCCACCGCGCACCTGCGGCTTTCGGAAGTGCTGCTGCATATCAGTCTTTCTGATGGCTACTGGAAGATGTATTCCATCGTCATTCAACTGGGCGCGATCTTGTGCCTGCCGGTTTATTTCTGGAGCCGCATTGTCAAATTCGTTTCGACGTTTCCTCGCGGCGAGAATGGTAACCGCACGGCGCTCACGCACCCGCTGGGCCTGACCGTGGTTGCATTCGTGGTCACGGCCATTCCCGCGTTCTTGCTGACCAAGGTCATCGGCAAGCATCTCGAAGACATCACGATCATCGGATGGTCGCTGCTGATCGGCGGAATCGTCATGTGGATCGTCGACGCCATGCACGCCAAAGCCGAAGCCGCCGGACCGGGCGGCAACAGCCGCATCCACACCTGGAAGATGGAAGACATGAGCCTGCGACAGTCGATCTGGATCGGCTTCTGCCAGATCTTTTCCGCCGTGTTTCCGGGAACGTCGCGTTCGATGTCGACCATCGCGGCCGGACAGATCGCGGGCATGTCGCGGGCATCGGCTCTGGAATTCTCGTTCTTCGTCTCGATTCCCACGATGGCTGCGGCCACGCTCTACACACTCTACAAATCGCTGCGCGGGAAAGGCGAGAATCCGATCGGCGTCGCCCAAATCGATCCGCACCAGTGGGTCGTGCTCGCCATTGGATTCGTCGTCTCCTTCATCGTCGCGTACGCGTCGGTTGCTTGGTTCATGGCCTACGTGCGCAAGCGAGGATTCACTCCCTTTGCGGTGTATCGGATCATCGTGGGAGCATTGGTGCTAATTTTCGCCGCTAAACTAGCGTAGGCGACCTTGCAATGAGTGTTAAGGGCGATCTTACGAAGGCTATCCGAGCAGACATTACTGACGGATAGGTCTCTTCTCGGTGACGGAGACGATATTGCCTCTCTTCGTTAAGGGTGGCTTCGCCGGGTAGGGTTCAGTTCGCATGAGCCATGCGCGGAAATGCTCTACGTTCTGGAGAGTCAGAGGATAGTTGACTTCGGGACACGACCAGTCGGCGATGACGTTTGCGAGCACGTCGTCGTCATCTGCATTCCAGCAGAACTTATCTGACGCGGTCAATGCGAACCCAATGGCCTTAAGGGCATCCGGCGGAAGCTCCCCTCGGAGTACAACGTCACACAGACGCACAGCCATGTCGGCAGAAACCGTGAACTCCTCGTCCATGTCTTCAATGGACACCAAAGACGTCCGCTGGCTCGTCTGTTTAATTGAACCCACAACGTCCTGCGCCAGTTCGGCTGCCGTCGCCTTATCTTCAAAGAACTCACGTAAAACCCTCTCTCTCATTGCCTATCAAGCCCTCTCGATGGAGCAGTGTAGTCTGAAAGGCCGGGGAAGTGCCATATCTCTTTGGAACAGGCCACAGCACGTTTCGACCTAGTTTTCGGCGTGGAGTCATTGGAACGCAGAGAGGTCAGAACCTGCGCTTAACGCGCAATTGTCGTAAACCCGCTGATTCCTCTAGCAGATAACCACATCAACACCGCCTCCGATTTCCCTCATTGTGGGAACCCTGGCTTCTTGGCATAATGTAGGGGCTCTGGCCGATTGCGGCGCCGATGGCGGATTGCGTCTTCGGCGGCGATTCTGGCCTTCATGGACTATTTGGCGACCATATTTGTGCCCACCGGGAACCGGCGGCTCAACGAGCTGATCGGATTCCTGATGTGCGTCTCCGCGCTCCTCCTCTTCCTCGCGCTGGTTTCCTATTCTCCGCTGGATCCTTCGTGGAACAGCGCCTCGGGTCTGACCGGTTCGCACGCTGCGCGCAACTGGATCGGGATTGTCGGCGCCTACACCGCCGACGCCGTGCTGCAGTTCTTCGGTGTGGGCGCATTCCTGCTGGTCGTGTTTCCGGTGATGCTGGGGACGCGCTGGTTCCGTTCGATGAAGGTGCAGTCTCCGCTGGCCAAGACGCTGGGCGGAATCTGGCTGGTCATGTTCGTTCCGGCGCTGCTGGCGCTGTTGCCGGGACAAATGCGCTGGCTGCGCGTGATCCCCATCGAAGGCCTGATGGGACGCGTGCTGGGCGACTTCCTGATTCACTATCTCAACGTGGTGGGCGCCTACATTGTCTGCGCCACGATTCTGGCGGTCGCGCTGTATCTTTCGACCGCGTTTTCGTTCTCGGCGATTCAGGTATGGGCTCCAACGCGCCTCGCCTTCGTCACCGCGCTGTGGAATCGCTACCAAGATTGGAAGCAGGAACGGCTCAAGCGAAAGCTGCAGAAGGAACTGGAGCAGCGGCGCATTTCGAAGCCGGTGGTAAAGACGCAGTTGATTCCGTCGCGTCCCGCAGCGCCAGCGGCGGAGACTGAACCGCGACGCACCGGCATTGAGCGCATGATGGCGGAAGAAGAGCCAGTGCCCGCTGGGGCGAAGACTGTGGCACAAACGGGCGGAATTCTGGCCGAATCGCTGGCGCCCGCGCAGGAAACGGCGCCGGAAGTCACCGAACGCGCCGACATCAGCCACAAAGCGAAGACCACGATGCCGCGCATCGCCGGAGGATACAAGCTGCCGTCGAGCAGCCTGCTGCAGCGTCCCGACGAGCAGCAAGCGGTCGATGCCGACGAACTCAAACTGCTGGCGCAAGTGCTGACCGAGAAGTACGCGGAATTCGAAGTGCACGGGCAGATCACGCAGATCAATCCCGGGCCGGTGGTCACCACGTTCGAGTTCAAGCCGGAAGCGGGCATCAAGTACAGCCGCATCACCAATCTCTGCGACGATCTTTGTCTTGCGCTGAAGGCCGAGAGCATTCTGATCGAGCGCATGGCGGGAAAGAGCACGGTGGGAATTCAGGTGCCCAACCGGCAGCGCGAAATTATATGGCTGCGCGAAAACATCGAGTCGCAGGAGTTCATGGGCTCGAAGTCGAAGCTCACCATGGCGATGGGCAAGGACATCAATGGCCGCATCGTCACCGCCGATCTCGCAGGCATGCCGCACCTGCTGATTGCCGGATCAACGGGAGCCGGCAAGAGCGTCGCGATCAACGCCATGATCATGTCGATCCTGTACAAGGCGACGCCGGATCAAGTGCGGCTGATTCTGGTGGATCCGAAGCGTCTGGAACTGGGCAACTATGAAGGCGTTCCGCATCTGTACACGCCCATCATCACCGAGCCGAAGCTGGCGGCCAACGCGCTGCGCAACGCGGTGCGCGAGATGGAGCGGCGGCTGAAACTGCTGGCAGCCAAGGGCGTGCGCAACATCGATCAATACAACAAGCTGTTCGATCAGGGCGGCACGCCGAGCCTGTTTGACGAAGCGTCGGATGAGAAGCCGATTCCTTACATCGTGATCATCATCGACGAGTTGGCCGACCTGATGATGCTGGATTCGTCGAACGTGGAAGAATCGATCACGCGCCTGGCGCAGATGGCGCGCGCCGTCGGCATTCATCTTGTTTTAGCAACCCAAAGACCGAGCGTCGACGTGATTACGGGATTGATCAAGGCGAACTTCCCTGCCCGCGTTTCGTTCCGCGTGGCCACCAAAGTCGATTCGCGTACGATTCTCGACGCCAACGGCGCGGAGGCTCTGCTGGGCAAGGGCGACATGTTGTATCTGCCGTCGGGCTCGGCGCGCGTGCACCGGCTGCACGCTCCGTTCGTCACCGAAAAAGAAATTGCCGCGGTGGTCGAGTTCTGGAAAGCACAGGCACAGGCAGAGTACATCCACCATTTCCTGGAAGTGCCGAAAGAAGAACGCGAGGCTGCTGGCGGGGGAACTGGCGGGGATTCCGGCGAAGCGGGCGAGGGCGGAGACGATCCGATGTACAACGATGCAGTGAAGCTGGTGGTGGAATTCGGTAAGGCGTCCACTTCCCTGCTGCAGCGGCGGTTACGCATCGGCTACGGGCGCGCCGCACACCTCATCGATCTGATGGAGCAGGATGGAATCGTGGGCGCGGCGGATGGTCCCAAGCCACGCGAGGTGCTGAAGCGTCCGGATTGGATTTCGGAGATTGAAGAGACGATGCGGTAAGAAAACAGTCGTTGGTCCTTAGTCGTTAGTCGTTGGTCGACACCAGAACAAGACGACCAGCGGCTACCGACCAACGACACCAATAAAATAAGGGCGGCTCAAGGCCGCCCTTTGATTTTTCCAGACACAACTTAGTAGCGGATCACTACGCCCATCAGCAGGCGCAGGTTCTTGCTGCTGGTGCTGCCATTGCCGTGAATCATCATCCAGTCGGCTGCGCCGCGGAAGGCCATGTAACGGTTGAAGTTGAAATCGGCGCCGCCGCCGGCCAGCAGGGCAAATCCATTGCCCGATCCGCTAGCCCCGGCAAAAGAAGCAGAAGCATGGTCGCCACCGATCAGGGCGTGCACAAACGGCGTGTAGACCTTATTCGCCCGCAGGGACAACTGCGGCCCGAAGGTGTACGTGTAGTTGTTGAAGCTGACACCGTTCTGCGTCGTGTAGGCTGAGCCAAAGTCGGCGACGATGCCGAAATTTTCGTTGAAATTTCCGGCCACCGAAAAATCGAACCCGTTGGCGTTGAGTCCGCCCTCCAGGTGAGAGTACTGATAGCCGCCAAAGAACTCGGCTTTCGGAAAGTTGCCGGAATCCGCTGCCATCGCGGACACGGCAAACAATCCCAACAGACAGGCTATTACCAGGAATTTACGCACTGTGACTCCTCCTAATGATAAGTGGTTTTTTGCCGGCAACAGCGAATTCAATTCAGGGCTGCCGTTGAAACTGAAAGTCAGGTCACTGCGCCGGACTGAAGCATGATCTGGGGGTAGTGGAATTCATGCAAAGATAATCGGCAAGTAACTGAAGGCCTTGGCCTTAGTAACGCTGGAGCTAACAGTCATTAGGAAGTTAAGTCACGAAGAACAAGCGGCTTACCCTAGTGGTCGGTGGTCGGTGGTCAGTGATCGGTGATCAGTGGTCAGTTGCCAGTGGTCAGAAAATCTTACTGACCACTCCTCACTGATCACTGCCCGCGTCTAGCTACTGATAGGATTCCCAACGAAACTGGGGCGCGCTTTGAGAGGCGCCGAATCCAGTCGGGGAGCCAGCTTTTGGAATGCAGTTGGAGGGCTGCGCGGACGTTGCTGGCGCCCGAGGGAGAGAGTTTGTTGCTGAAGACGATGTAGTAAACGCCCGCGCCGTCAGGCAATCCGGCGCGCACTTCGGCGTGTGACATTCGCCCGCTGTCGTACACGGAAGTCGCGCTGCCTCCCTTTTGCCAGATCGCGAAGGCGGATTCGGAGAGGACAAGAAGTTCGATGCCGCGGGCGGCGCTCTCCGATCCGTCTGGGCCTTTATCCTTTTCGAACTGGGCTGTGAACTCGCCGATCAGCACGACGTGGCTGGATCCTTTCGGCAGCGTGAATTGGTAATAGCGGAAGCTGCGCGGCGAGACCGAGAACGTGCGATTGAGGATCGATTGATCGGGCTTGTCTCCGCCGATTTCACGAAGGCCCTGGGCAAAGGGATTCGCGCTGATCGCGACCCAAACGATTGCGCTCAATAGCAGAGCGAGAAAAATCCAGCGCCAGAAATGCCGCTTGCGTCTTTTCTGCGGGGATGAAGGTTGAGCGGGACTGCTGGCGGCCGGCATTCTGTACGCGTCCCAAGACATCCGAGGTTACGACAGCCGATGTTAGCACGGCTTTCGATTCGGTTGGCGATCGAACGGTTTGCACTCGAACCGGGGCAGGAATTCTACGGCGAGTTCAGTGTGCGACCGGTGTGCGCAATCCGCGAAACGCGAGCAGGGCGAGTACCGCGACCGCCAGAAGCATGGCCGACCACAATATTCCGGGATGGCGTTCCGACCAGGGCCGTTCATCGGAACGTCCGGTGTACTGCGGATTGTGCGCGCCGGGGTCTAACTGCGCTTGCACGGCTGACGACTCCTGATGGAAGAAGCGAGCATAGTCATAGACGGGAGCCGGAAGTTTCTCGTCGCCATAATAGAGCCGCAACGTCGCTTTGCCCTGCGGATCGAAATAGACGCGACGCTCGATCGAGAGCAGTTCGGCGCCGCTGACGTTGAGCGGCGGGTTGTCTCCATTGTCGATGGCGATGGTGAACTGGCCTGGGCCGCCCGAGGTCGCAACGGATAATTCCTCGTTGATGACCAGGGTTCCGGCGCGATTGATGCGCACGCGGCTGATTTCTCCGCTGGCGAACTGCATTTCCTTGTCGTCTTCGAGGCTTACGATCCTGCGGAAATTCACCTGTGCGGGGGCGACCTGAAGGGAAATGCGGTTCAAGGGAACGCGCGGCGGCACCGTGCAGGAGATGATCGTGAGTCGCTGCTTCTGCTGCGGAGCCGCGCACGAGCCGACCTTGACCCATCGCGCCTGCTGCTCGCGCAGATTGAAGATGGCGGCGCCCTTTACCTGTTGCGCGGTAATTCCCGGAAACAACTTGATGTGCAGATAGCGAAAACTGGAAGGCGGGAGCTTGAGCTGGAAATTGGAACCGAGTTGCTCTTTGGTGAAGTCGTAGAGCGTGGAGGGCGTGAGTTGGACTTCGCTCGCTTTTCCGGGCGCGCTGCCGCCGGAGACTGAGGCGGTGGCGACGAAATTGTGGGCGTCCAGACGCAGGCGGATGCGATCGTATTCGGCGAGTCCCTGAGCGTCGAGATCGAATTCGGTGTGGCCGGAGACGCTGCCGAGGTTCAGAATTTTCGCCTCGACTTCTTCGGAGGTGGTCCCGGCCCGCTGCTCGGAGAGCGCGTATTGCACCGGCGAGTCTCCGTCCATCAGGCGCAAGTCTCCAAGGTCGGAACGAGAATGTGTCCACAGTTCTTCGTCGACGACGAAATAGTTCTGGCTGCCGGACTGCGCGATTTGAACGTCACGCACATTGGTGAAATAGGGGATTGCAGCCTCGGGACGCGCGGGAGCGTCGGCCAGCACGAACAGCAAGCAGATTGCGACGGCAAGTCTCACGCACCGCTCCCTTCCGCCGGCCGGCGTTTGCCGAGTTGCAGCCAATCGCGCTGGTAGACGAATGAGATGGCCAGCAGCAAGACGCCCAGGACCATGAAGCTGACGATGCGGTATCCGCGATCGAGTTCGGATACGTCGTAGACGAAGACTTTGGCGATGGTGGCGGCGATCAGCAGCAGAGCCTGCCAGCGTACGAAGGCGCTGCGGCGCAGAAAACCGATCACCATCAACATCGCGCCGTAAGCCATCCAGAGCGCGGAATAGGTGAAGTCGCGCTCGATCCCGATGCGGCGATAGTCAATATAGGCCGCTCTCCACCGCCGCGTTGCACCGGGGTGATACATCGCCACTTGTTGCCGCGCGTAATAGTCGGCAACCTCGCGAGTGAGCGCGATCAGGGCGAGGACGTTCAGGGCCACGACCGCGATCGCGGCCACGGTGCAGGCGGATTCATCGTCGCGTTGCGCCGCATACCAGGCGACGGCTCCCAGAACAACAACCGCTACGGCGTATGTCGCCATGCGGAGATTGAAGATCAGCTGCGTGGTCTCGAAATTATCGATCAACAGCAGGCGAACTACGCCCAGAGCCAGCGCTCCCAGCGCAAAGGCGTTCAGGAAATCGGATTGGATGCGGTTTGCGATCCACAGCAGCACGCCGGCCTCGATGAACCATCCGATGGTGATCCAGTGAGCGTCGAGACGAATGGGGATGGCGACCGTGATGAAGCCGATGGCAACGGCTAGGTGCAGGAAGTAAAGAATTTCCGAGGCGCCGGGAGCGCGCGTTCTGGCATGCACCTGGCGGCTGAGGACGATGTAAATCGCGGCCAGCGCCAGCGCGAACCAGGCCATGTAAGTTTTGTCGATCTCTTCGATCATGGCGTAGGACTGGAGGAAATAGACGCCGGCGTTCACGAAAGCCAGAACGGCGGGAATCGCGGCCAAGAAAGGAATCTCATTTTCCGGCTGCAGCGTGACCAGCGGGGCGATCGCGAAAATGGCGAAGAACAGGGTCGCGAAAGCCAGCGTGAGGCCGAGTTGCGAACGGCTGTAGAACTCGGAATACCACCCCATGTAAAGCAGAAGCGTGCCGGCGTAGCTCATGACGAGCAGGCGGCGCCAGGGCTTGAAGGTCACCAGGACGAGCGTGGCCAGGTCGAGGATCGCGACATAAGAGAAGAGAGCGACCTCCCGGTTCAGCCCGGTCGACAGCAGAAGCGGCGTACTGAAACCTCCGGCAAGAGCGAAGGCGGCGAGGATCTGCGCATCCTGTGACAAGGCCATGGCCGCAGTGGCAGCCGTCACGATCAGCATCATCGCGAAAGCGACGCCGCTGGGAATCAGGCTGTAGACGTGGAACGCCGCCCACAGGGAAAGATAGAGCGCTCCGATGCCGACGGCCTTGAGCGAATAGGAAAACGCCTTGTAGCCGTGGATGCGGAAGCGCTCGCTCCACACCACCATGGCGATGCCAGCGATCAGGCCGATGGTCACGCGGCCGGCGGGGCCGATCCAGTTATTGTCGAAGGCAAATTTCAGGAAGTAAGAAATCCCGATCAGCAGTGCGGCAATGCCAATGCGATTGAGCCAGTGCGAACCGATGCGAGATTCGAGATCGGGCTGCGGGGCGTGTGCGGTCGCCGTCCGACGCGGCGGTGGCGGCGATGGAGGAACGAGGGGATACGGCGGCTGGACGGGCGCGGCAGCAGTGGGCGGAGGAACTGCGGCCTTAGTTTGCGAGGGCGGCGCCACGGCAGAGGGCTGCGGCGGCGCGTCCATTTCGAGCCGACGCTCGATGCGGGAGATGCGAGTTGTCAGTTCGGCCAGGATGCGCCGAATCGCTTCGAGGTCGCTCTGGGACGGGTCCATGGGGACAGGAGATTATCGGCGAAAGAAGTCAGGGTTGCACGTGAATTTTGATTCGGGTAGTGACTCAATTTGGCGCTAGAAGGAAAAGCCTTTAACCACGAAGGGCACGAAGGATCACGAAGGAATTCATTTTTGAGGGTTCCTTCGTGTAACTTCGTGTCCTTCGTGGTTGTGATTTTGCCTTCGATTCAGATTCGGAAACCCGGCCGCTTGATCTTCCGGCGAAGTTAAACCGCTACACTGGCTTCGCGACGCTGCCGTCCAAGCCTAGCTCTTTCGCGACCGGCTTCAGGGCTTCGATGCAGAAGGCGATGTGCTCGTCGAGTTCGACACCCAGGTCTTTGGCGCCATTGATGATATCGTCGCGGTTCACTTTGCGGGCGAAGGCTTTGTCCTTCATTCTTTTTCGCACGGACTTCACGTCGACTTCGGCTAACGACTTGCTGGGCTTGATGAGGGCGACGGCGGTGATGAATCCGGCAAGCTCGTCGCAAGCGAAGAGAGATTTTTCCATGGGCGTGTCGCGGCTGACGCCGGAATATTCGGCATGGCTCATGATGGCGCGGCGGATTTCGTCGGAGTATCCGCGCTCTTTCAGGATTTCATTGCCTTTGTAGGGATGCTCTTCGGGCGTGGGCCAGCGTTCGTAGTCGAAGTCGTGGATGAGGCCGACGATGCTCCAGAGATTCTCGGCGTCGGGAGATCCGTCGCCGTATTTTCGCGAGCAGGCGCGCATGCAGGCTTCGACAGCAAGCGCGTGCTTGCGCAAACTTTCGGACTGGGTGAACTCAGTTAGTAAACACCACGCAGATTCGCGATCGATTAGGGGCATTGCCTGATTTCTCCGGGTTCTTGCCGTGTTGCTTTGGGTTTCGTCCGCGAAATGCGCGGAGTGTTTGCATTTTACCCTTGACTTCCACAGGCTGCATGCCGCAGATTGAGCCTGCAGTTGAACCTCTCCCCCAAAGAGTTCCTGCAAGGCTGTTTAGGAGGGCCCGCTCTGGCACTCCCACAACCCGATGGCCACGACACTTGCCCCGGTAGATGCAAGGGAAGTAGTACGCTGTGACCACTGCCTGTTAGTTCAGTTCCGCACATCCAACAACAATTGCCGACGCTGCCACGCGTCTCTGGACGAAGAACCGGAGCCGGAACCAATTGAGGTAGCTCCACCATTGATGATGCCCGTGCCGGGGACCGGCCGCGGACATTTAAACCTGGCAACATCCATCCGTTCACTGCGCCTGCGCAGTGGGCTGAGCCAGCGGCAACTGGCGGGACGGATGTCGGTGCCGCGCACCTACGTTTCGAAAATCGAGAACGAGAAGGCCACGCCTACGCTGTCGTCCCTGGAACGGCTGGCGCGCGCACTGGAGGTTACTGTGCCCGAACTGCTGAGCGGCGGAGAACGAACCCGTCAGGAAGAAGTCAGCGAATTGATGAAAGATCAATTTATCGCCGAACTCTTGCCGTTCGTTACGCAACTCAACGGGATGCAGATGTCGAGCATCCTGACGCAGGTGCGGGACTTGACGGTGCGGCCGAGAAGGAGTGCTTAGGGGCAAGGTTTCAAGGTTTCAAGGTTTCAAGGTTTCAAAGTTTCAAGGTTCGCTGGTTTCGTTATGCCGGCAACTTTGAAATTCGGGTTAAAGGTTTGACTTGATGTGCCGATAGCAAGTAGTTCGGCGCTCACACGCAGTCGGGCTTTGCCCGGTCGGACAGCCGAGGGCGGCTGTCCCCACATTGACTTTATCCGGGCAACCAGCCAACACTGGGCCGGGACCATCCACTGGTTCCGGCTTTTTTCTTGATGCGGGCCTGCGCCGCCTGGGTTGAATCCCCGCTATATCGACCGGCATCTATCCAGCATGAACTTGGAAGCTGGATTTGATTCTGTATCGCCGGTTGCGGCAAACCACGAGATTCCCTACGAAACACACGGTAACGATGGGATTCGCGAGGGGACGCCTGCGTCGGGAGACGCTTCCCTGCTCGATGCTTATTCTTCTGCCGTTACGGGCGCGGTGGAGCGGATCAGCCCGTCGGTCGCGCACATTGAGGTGCATCAGGCGGCGGGACGGACACGTTCCGGAGAGCCTCGCGAGCGGCAAGGCGGCGGATCGGGATTCGTATTCACGCCCGACGGGCTGATCCTGACCAACAGCCACGTGGTGCACGAGGCGGCGCGCATCGCAGTCACGCTGGCCGATGGACGGCACATGCCGGCAACTTTGATCGGCGAAGATCCGGCGAGCGACCTGGCCGTGATTCGGGTAGACGAACCGGGGCTGGTTGCAGCCGAACTAGGGGATTCTCAACGGCTGCGTGTAGGACAGATCGCGATTGCCATTGGCGCTCCGTACGGATTTCAGTCGACGGTGACGGCGGGCGTGATCAGCGCGCTGGGGCGGTCGTTGCGCTCGTATTCTGGACGCCTGATCGATGACGTCATCCAGACGGACGCTTCGCTGAATCCCGGGAATTCGGGCGGGCCGCTGGTCGATTCCGCGGGCCGCGTGGTGGGCGTGAATACGGCGACGATTTTGCCGGCGCAAGGGATCTGCTTTGCGATCGGGATCAACACGGCGAAATTTGTCGCCAGCCGCCTGCTGCGCGATGGTCGCATTCGCCGCAGCTATGTCGGAATTTCCGGGCAGACGGTTCCCGTGCACCGGCGGGTCGTGCGGTTCTACGATCTGGCGAAGGAGACGGGAGCGCTGGTGCTGTCGGTTGAAGAGGCCAGTCCGGCGAAGCGGGCTGGGCTGCGCGAGGGTGACATCATCGTCGCGCTCGATGGGCAGCCGGTTGCCGGCGTGGATGATCTTCATCGGGTGCTGACCGACGTGCGGGTGGGAGTAAGTTGCTCGCTGACCGTGCTGCGCTGGACCGAGAAGCTGGAGTTGAAGGTCGTGCCGGAGGAAGCCCGGTAAGTGCGTGTGAGAGCGAGGGTGGGAGGCAAGTGTGGGGCGGGCACTCTTGCCCGCCAGGGTTTGGGAGCCACCCGTGAACCGTGAGCCGCTGCCGACGATCATAAAACAATCCACTTACTTTCCACAGCTTTCCTCGTGGTCAGAGACGCGGGCAGGAGTGCCCGCCCCACACTGGTCAAGACCCTTCCTGTCATTGCGCCTTGCTGCCTGCTGTGGTACTCTCTTTTCGAGAGGCCACTTTGCAACACAAAGTACCCGAGGGGCTGGACCGCAAGGAAAGCGAAGTCTACCGGCATCTGGATCCGGCCAGGCTCCCCAAACACATCGCCATCATTATGGACGGCAACGGGCGCTGGGCGAAACGGCGCCACATGCCGCGTGTGGCCGGACACCGTGCCGGGGTCACGGCCGTGCGTTCGACCGTCGAGACGGCGGCGCGCATTCATATTCCTGCCCTCACGCTGTATGCCTTCTCGGAAGAGAACTGGAAGAAGCGCCCGGCGAGCGAAGTCGGATTCCTGATGCGACTGTTGAGCCGCTATCTGAAGGCCGAAGTTTCCACGCTGAATAAAAATAATATCCGCCTCGAATACATTGGCCGGCAGCATGAACTGCCGGGCGATGTGCAGGAACGGATGGAGTGGGCGCGCGAGGCTACGGCGCGCAATTCGGGGATGGTGCTGACCCTGGCGCTCAATTACAGCGCGCGCAGCGAACTGGTGGATGCGTTCCGCTCGATGCTGGGCGCGGCTGCGCAGAATGGGGGGCTCGATCATTTGCGCATCGATGAGGACATGGTTTCGCAGCATCTTTACACGCGGCATCTGCCCGATCCGGATCTGGTGGTGCGAACCTCGGGAGAGATGCGGCTGAGCAACTTCCTGCTGTGGCAACTGGCTTATGCGGAGATTTATGTGACCTCGACATTGTGGCCGGATTTCCGCGGCGTGCATTTGCTCGAGGGTATCGCGGAATATCAGAAGCGCGAGCGGCGGTATGGGGGACTCAATCACGACGCCGCCTTGCCGCTGGAAACTACGCCAAAGACTTAACCACGAAGGGCACTAAGGTACACGAGGGAAAAACACCTCCTCAACCCATACTGGTTATAATTGCGCGGTCGGCTTTCACGTTCTCGAACATCTCTCTTGCAAAAGCGAATTGCGACCGCAGTCGTACTGATTCCCATCGTGCTGGTGCTCATTCTGCGGGCGCCGGTTTCGGTACTCGCTATTGTGGCCGGCATTGTAGCGCTCGTGACCATCCATGAATTTCTCAAGCTGACCGAATCGTACGGGGTGCAGCCCCTGCGGGTGCTGACCTATACATTCTGCGGAATCTTTTTCCTGCTGCTCGCCTTCAATGTGGGGAATGAAAAACCACTGCTCTCGACGGCCGTCTTCGTCTACTGCCTGGGATTCGCGGCCGCCATCGCTCCGTTCGTTTTTCTGACCCGCGCGATGCGAGGCGACGATTTGCGCAGCGGATATCCCGCGGCGGCGGCTTCGGTCTTCGCATTCACCTACATTGCGCTGCCCATGGGGATGCTGGTGCAACTTCGGCAGCAGTGGGCCGGGGCGTTCTATTTGTTGTATCTGCTGCTGGTGGTTTGGGCGGGGGATATTTTCGCGTACTTCGTGGGCAAGTCGATCGGGCGGCATCTGATGGCACCGCAGATCAGTCCGAAAAAAACCTGGGAGGGCGCCGTGGCTTCGCTGGTGGCCAGCGTCGGTGTGGGATGGCTGCTGTTCCAATATGCTCTGCCCATCAGTTCGGGGCTGCTGCGAGCGGGGCTGATCGAGCGGCGGGACGGGCTGTTTGGACTGGAGCAGCCAGCGATGGGGCCGATCATTTTTCTGACAATCGTAATCAACATAGCCGCGCAGTTGGGGGATCTGGTGGAGTCGCTGATCAAACGCGGCGCGGGAGTGAAGGATTCCGGTGCGATTCTGCCGGGGCATGGGGGCATGCTGGATCGGATTGATGCCCTGCTGTTTGCCGCTCCGGTGCTGTGGTACTACGCGGCCTGGCGGGTGATGCAGTAGGGTAAAATGGCAGATACTTAGAGGTTCCCTCCGCTGAAGTCACTTCATCCTGACAGTTCTCTGAATGCGGGAAAGCTTGCGAGAATGGAGCGCCTCACGACGGATATTTTGCTGGCCTCGCTGGCGAGCGGTGAGTGCTGCCTGAAAACTCGGCCAGATGGAACTATACTGGAAGGACACCATCGGATTCACGTTCTGCGCCAGCGGGGCGTGGATGTCGACAGTATCCCGAGAGATGTCATTGTGAAGGAGCAGGAGTGACGGGACTTTATTGGCTCGATGGCCCGTGGAAGGGAAAGCTTGCACTGGCTGCGCGTCCGCGCGGGGGAGATTGGCTCGGGGACGACGTCGCCAACTGGAAGAAGGCGGGAGTTGGTGCGGTGCTCTCCCTGCTTACGCCAGAAGAGCAAAAGGAACTTGAACTCCAAAATGAAGCACGCGAGGTCCAGGGACAGGGCTTACGGTTCTCTTCGTTTCCAATCCCTGATTTACAGGTGCCCCGCTCCGAAGCAAAGCTTGCGGATGCCTTGAAGAATATGGCTGCCAACCTGTCTGCTGGGAGGAACGTTTTGATTCACTGCCGTCAAGGCATCGGCCGCACCGGCATGATCGCTGCGTGCCTGCTGATCCAGAGCGGTATGAGCCCGGGAGCGGCTGTGGAATTGGTTTCGGCGGCGCGCGGTATGGCGGTCCCGGAAACACCGGAACAGCGGGAATGGATTGAACGCTACGCCCCGGTGTTTACGAAGTAAGAAATGATCGATCATCATTTAGAACACATGAAACGAATTGCCATCCTGGGATCGACCGGATCGATCGGACGCAGCACTTTGAGCGTGGCGGAGTCTTATCCTGACCGGTTTCAGATTGTGACGCTAGCCGCCGGAAGCAATCTCGAGGCTGCGTTTGAGCAGGCGCGGCGCTGGCGACCGCGGGTGATCTCGATGGCCGCCGAAAGCGATGCCGGCCTGCTGCGCGCTCGACTGAAGAAAGAAGGGTTGGGGGAAATTGAGGTCGTCCACGGCGCCGCGGGGACGGTGCGCGTCGCCACCCATCCTGAAGTCGACTTCGTGGTCAGCGCGATCGTAGGCGTTGCCGGGCTGGAAGCTACCTACGAAGCGGTTCGAGCGGGCAAGACTCTCGGCTTGGCGAATAAAGAATGCCTGGTCGTCGCCGGAGAGTTGATTACCGCCGAAGCGCGCAGGCGGAACGTTGCCTTGCTGCCCATCGATAGCGAGCATAACGCGGTGCATCAGTGCATGCGGGGCGGGCGCATGGAAGAAGTCGAGCGGGTCTGGCTTACGGCTTCCGGCGGGCCCTTCCGCAACACTCCGGCAGCCGAGTTTGCATCGATCACGGTGGAGCAGGCGCTGAATCATCCCACGTGGAAGATGGGCAAGAGGATCACGATCGATTCGGCAACCCTGATGAATAAAGGGTTTGAGGTGATCGAGGCGTGCAGATTATTTCACATGCCTCCCGCAAAAGTGGAAGTGATTGTCCACCCGCAGTCGACAATTCATTCCCTGGTGGAGTTTGTGGATGGCAGCATACTTGCACAATTTTCGGTGACGGATATGCGGCTGCCGATCCTGTATGCCCTAACATATCCGGAGCGGATCGTGTCGGACATGCGGTTTGCGGTCAGTGACTTGCGTCATCTGGACTTCGGTCCGCCGGACCTGAAAAGATTTCCTTGCCTGCGTCTGGCGTATGAAGCGGTGGAGGCAGGGGGCGCGAAAACCGTGGCGCTCAATGCGGCTGATGAAGTTGCCGTAGCGGCGTTTCTGGAGGGCAGGATTGGGTTTGACCAGATTCCGCAGGTCATTGAAAACGTGCTGGCGGAAACCAGTTCTGGAGCCCTGGAGTCTATTTCTAAAGTTCTGGAAGCCAATGGAGAAGCTCAACGGGGTGCCCAGAGGCAGGTTGGCGAGATCCAGAAAAGCCGGCCGCGGGCAACATCTTTTGCCTAGTTTTGGAATCTAACCGGTGGGAGAATACGTACCTCGAATATGTCTGATTTTCTAACCTCACTCGTCGCCGTGGTTGCCGTTCTGGGCTTCATGATTCTGATCCACGAGTTCGGCCACTTTGCGGTGGCCAAGTGGCTCGGGGTGCGGGTGGAGCAGTTTGCCATTGGCTTCGGCAAGCGCCTGGTTGGCTTCCGCAGGGGCGAGACGGATTACCGGATCAACGCCATCCCTCTGGGCGGCTACGTGAAGATGAGCGGCGAGAATCCCATGGATCAGCGCTCCGACGATCCGCGCGAATTCATGAACCACTCGCGCTGGCACCGGTTCCTGATCGCGATTGCCGGGCCGGCCATGAACATTCTGCTGGCCATCATTTTGCTCACCACCGTGTACATGGTGCATTACGAGTATCCCGCGGTGTACGACCAGCCGCCGGTCATCGGATGGGTGCTGAAAGACACGGCTGCGGCTAAAGCCGGCTTCGAGGTCGGCGACCGGATCACAAAGATAGACGGAGTTCAAAATCCCACGTGGGAGCAGGTCGAACTGAAAGAGGCGCTCAGCCCCGGACAACCGCTGGATGTTCAAGTGGATCGCGGCGGAAAGATTCTGGATAGGACCGTTGTTCCCGAAGCGACCGGAGTCGACCAGATCGGATACGCGGGCTGGGCTCCAAAAGAGAGCACGGTCATCATCACCGATCTGGTCAGCGGCATGCCGGCCGAGAAAGCGGGATTGAAAGAAGGCGACCAGATCCTCACCATGGACGGCAAGCCGGTTCCGGCGCTGGCCGAAATGGTTGAGGCCCTGAAGGTCACGAAAGACCAGCCCATCACCATTACCGTGCTGCGTGACGGCCAGCAGAAGGCGTTCACGGTGCAACCCGTGCTTTCCGACAAGTGGTATCGCATCGGCATCGGCAGCATGCAGATGAAAGTGAAAACGCTTCCCTTCGCCGAGGCGTTGAAGCTTTCGCTGCATGAGAACCAACAGAATGCATTGCTGATTCTCGAGTTAGTCAAGAAGATGGCGCAGCACAAGATCTCGATGAAGTCGATCGAGGGGCCGATCCGGATCGGGCAAGCGGCTGGCGAAGCCGCGCGGCGCAAGGGCTGGACTCCGCTGATGAGCCTGACGGCGGCGATCAGCCTGAATCTTGGCATCTTCAATTTGCTGCCGATTCCCATCCTCGACGGCGGAGTGATTCTGTTTCTGCTGATCGAGGGCCTGATGCGCAGGGACATCAGCCTGAGCATCAAGGAACGCGTGTACCAGGCGGCGTTCGTGTTCCTGGTGCTGTTCGCGGTGATGGTCATCTACAACGATTTGATGAAGACGATTCCGGGCCTAGCCGACAAGCTGCCTTGAGGCTCGCGGAGGTTTGCGGAAATGACCCGATGGCCTTCGCCATCGGGTTTCTTTTTTATCGGCTCTTTTTCGGCGGAAGCAACCGGTGCGATTTGGGCTGGCAGACGCTCTTGGGCGCGGCTGGTGCAGCTGCGGCTTTCCGGGCTTGCGTCTCGGCTGTGCCGGGAGCGAGTTGCGCCGGAATGGTCGCCGGAATTGCGGCAGCGGCTGCCGTGAACGCATTGAACGGATCGTCGCTGGTGACACCATTCGGCAGACCCTGGATTGCCGTCTGGAATTTCGACCACGCGTTCGAGGCCGAATCGCCGGTCAGCTTGGCATAGAGCTGAGCCAGGGTTCCGGAGTCGCCGAGCGAGACCATCGCGGGCGCGATCTTATTCAAGGCGTAGCCGGTGCTCATCAGCCACGATAGAAATGCCATGCCGCAGCCGATGCTGTCGGCGTCCTGATCGGTAGGCTCCATTTTGTCAACCCAATCCGGCTCGCCATCCTGCACCCACTGCGGCGCGGTGGCAAAATCGGACAATGCGTTATTGCTGACGACTGCGGCACACCAGCGCGACAGGGCCTCGCCGGTGCCCTCGCCGCACAGATTTCCGTTCATGGAGCACTCGCTCAGTTCGGCTTCGAAGAGGCCGGAGACGCGGGAAGAGTTGCCGTAGGACGCGTCAACTTCGATGTTGTTGCCGCTGGTGTAATCGCATCCCATGTGGTCGGCGCCGCCGGTGCCGTCGGTGGCTCCGCCGAGGGCGAAGACAATCGCGTTTACCTTGCCTCCGGTCGTGCCGAAGATTCCGTCGTTGGCGGTGACGACCCGGTCCGCGTCGCTGAGAAGATCTTGCGCATTTTGGAGCGCCTGCTGTCCGAGCGAGGGGTCGACGTAAACCGTGACCCGGCCGCTGGGGCTGGTTCCGACGAGTTGGGAAGTACCTTTATAGCTGGGCCACGACGGCGTGCCGGAGCTTGCACCGTCGCTGGCCGATGACTGCTTTCGCGATTTCTTGCGTGGGGGCATGAGTGCGTCCTCGATGATTTTTGACCAGAGATGTGGCCAGAGGATGCTTTGAGTAAGGCCCGTGGCGGAAGACCCCTAGATGCGGCGATCAGCGTTGGCGTTAAGACGTTCGCCGGTGCAGCGCGGTTGAATTTACTTTAATTCATTGTCTCAAGTTGTGATTCCGATTTTCTGCGATTTTTTGAGGCACCAGGCGCCATAACAGTTCTAGAACCAGCCGGGGATCGACGCGGTTTTCCCGCCATTTCACGTGATAAAATAAAGCTTCCCATATGGCTACGATTCAACGCAGAAAGACCGTAACGGCCGTGGTTGGGGGTGTGCGGGTAGGGTCGGATGCACCAATTGTGGTGCAATCCATGACCAATACCGACACTGCCGACGTGGCTTCGACTGTGCAGCAGGTGGCCGCGCTGGCACGCGCCGGATCCGAACTGGTGCGCGTGACCGTAAACAACGATGAGGCGGCTGCCGCCCTTCCCCGCATTGTCGAGGAACTCGACAAGCAGGGCGTGCGCGTCCCGATCATTGGCGACTTCCACTACAACGGCCACGTCCTTCTGACCAAGTATCCGGAGTGCGCGCGCGATCTTGCGAAGTACCGCATCAATCCCGGCAATGCCAGCATCGGGCGCGGGGGCGATTCAAATTTCCGCACCATGATTGAAGTCGCGGTGAAATATCAGAAGCCGGTGCGGATCGGCGTCAACTGGGGATCGCTCGACCAGACGCTGCTGACTCGCATGATGGACGAGAATTCGAAGCTCGACGAGCCTAAAGACGCGCGCGAAGTGACCATGGAAGCGATGGTGGTGAGCGCGCTGAATTCGGCAGCGCTGGCGGAAAAGTATGGGCTGCGCTCTGACCAGATCATTCTGAGCGCAAAAGTCAGCGGCGTGCAGGATCTGATCGAACGTCTATCGTGCTCTGGCGGCGCGCTGTAATTATCCCCTGCACCTGGGACTCACCGAGGCCGGCATGGGCGCCAAAGGTGTGGTGGCCTCAAGCGCGGCCATGGGCGTGGTACTGCAGGAAGGCATCGGCGACACCATCCGGGTTTCGCTGACGCCGGCTCCGAACGGAGATCGCACGGAAGAAGTGCGCGTGGCCCAGCAGATTCTGCAGTCGATGGGCATTCGCAGCTTTACACCGCAGGTCACGGCTTGCCCGGGCTGCGGGCGCACCACCAGCACGTTCTTTCAGGAGATGGCGGAGCAGATTCAGTCGTACCTGCGCGAGCAGATGCCGAGTTGGAAGGGACGTTACTCCGGCGTTGAGACGATGAAGCTGGCGGTCATGGGATGCGTCGTGAACGGGCCGGGAGAATCCAAGCACGCGAATATCGGGATCTCGCTGCCGGGAACGTTCGAAGAGCCGAAAGCTCCGGTATACGTGGACGGGCGGCTTTTCACGACGCTGAAAGGCGATCGCATTGTCGCCGAGTTCATCGAGATTCTCGACGAATATGTCGACTCGCACTACGCGGCCAAGGACGTGAAAGAAGAAGTTCCCGCCAAGGTGTAATCCCAGCGGCTGAGGCTGTGCTAGTGTGGAGCGGGCACTCTTGCCCGCTGGCTTTGTGGTGCTGCCGGCAAGCGGGCAGGAGTCCCCGCTCCACACCTCCAGCGATGCCCTGATGCGAACCTTCCTGATACGAATTTTTCCGACGGACAGTAATTCTCTGTGGCGGATGCCTGCCGAAGCGCCACAGCTTTCTACTGTCCGGTCAGCAGGAAAATCGGCGACTGCGGCGGCGACTGCGGCACCGCCTTACCGCTATCCGGGATTGGCGACGGGGTATCCGGGGCAGACACATTACATTCGAATTGCGTGTGCGTGCCTGACGGTGGTGTCAGCCCGGTCGCCAGCACGGTCAAAATCTGTCCGTTCAACGGAGCTCCAGCCGCAGACGTCAAGTTGGAAATACTGACTCGCGTTCCAGGAATGAAATTGTTCACCGCCGTGAAGGTCACGACGCCGGAGGTGATCTGGAGCGACGTGATCGAAGCTACCGACGTGCACGCCGTAGTGCAGTTTCCAAACGGAGCGAGAAGGTCGGTGATCAGCGTGTCGGGCGTGTTCGTTCCGGTGGCAATCGTGGTGGTATTCGTGGCGACGTCGGCTACAGTGCCGGCATCGCAGATGCTCACATAAACGTGGCTGCTATCGGCGGCAGCCGTGGTGAACATGCGGAAACGCGTCGCACCTGGAGTATAGGTAGCGGGAGGCACGCACGAGGCCACCGGCGGCACGCCATACTGCGTGGCAGAAAATAGCGGACTGGTCAGCAACGACAGCGAAGTCGACGGCGACAGCAGCGTCGAAGCCGAGGTTTTGGCCGTCATGCTCAAGGCGTCGAACACCGTGAGCATGGGGATCATGCACGGAACGGAAGTGCCGACGTTGGGATCGGAGCAGGCCGTTTCGTTTTCATAAGACGCAACATAAAAGCGGGTACCGTCCGGAAGCGCCGCCACCGAAACGGGCGAACATCCGCTGCTGCCGGGGCAAAGCGCCGAGCCCGGAGCCATCGAAATGACATTCAACAGCTTCGGAGTATCGTTCGGGTTCCCTGAGAGATCGGTGCCTCCGGTCGTGGCAAAAATGTAGAGCGCGGCGTAGGCTGGATTGGAGGTGCCGGGGTTGGTAACGTATAGGCGATTCAGAGTCGGATCGTACAGAATGAAATTGGCGCCCGCTTCCACGGACAAGTTGGTCGCACTGGGAAGAATCGTGTTGCTCGCCGGATCGATGGGAACAATCGTGCCATTCTGGGTAAGGACGTAGACGCGGTGACTATCGGAACGCGAGACGACCCATAGGGGACTTCCCGGGAGCGGGGAAATCGTAGCCAGAGTCGAGAGGTCGATCGGGGAAAGATTGGAGACCGTATTGTTTCCCTGGTTCAGGACGTACAGGTTGAGTCCATCCGGCGTCTCGGCCATGGCGATGGGATGCGACCCTCCGGGAAGATACTGGATATTCGTAATGGCGTTGGTGGTGGGGCTCAGCATGGCCACCGAATCGGTGCTGGCGAGACTGCAATTCGTCCCGTTTTCGACGCCATAATTGGCCACGAACACGGCGGTGTTCTGGGTGGTAGTGACGTAATCGGGTAGATAAGAACAGGTGATCGGAAGAGAAGCTGTTCCGATAAACCCAGTTGGGGCAGTCAAGCTGGCCAGGCCGGTCGTCGGGTTCTGGTATTCGATGCTGGTCGGCGAGACGACTTGTGAAATCGGAAACGTGCCATTGTATCCGCCGATGCTGACGCTGGCGATCGCAAGCACCGCTCCCACGTTGGCTCCGGTCAACCCCGGCGGGCTCAAGGTAACCGTGACCGTGCTGCCGGATTCACTGATCGCGGTAATCGTCGAAGAAGGGCCGCTGCTCGTATTAGGGTAGGTGAAAATCGTGGGCGGACCGAGGCCGGTCGCGGCCCGGCTGTCGGCGGCAGGAGCAAAAGCGGTAATAACGTCGGATTCGCCGGCAAATAAACTTCCCGCACTCGCCACAAAAACTTGCGAATCGTTGGGGAGAATCGCCATGTGCGTGGGACTGATGCCCATGTTCTCCTGGCCGATGTCGCTGTCTCCCGAGACGTTGATCTGCATGGCCGTGCCGGGATTCGCCTGAATGTTGGTGTTAATCGCGAAGACCGCATGGAAGTTCTGCGAGTTCGGTGGAGTGATGTTGATGGGAATGACCACGGGGCGGTATACCTGACCGCAAGAGATGGTTATCAATGTTGCCGCGGCGATTGCGGCGATCCCGCCCACACGTCTGAGACTCATCGGCACCCCGAGGGAGAATTTCGACTGCATATGACAGAATTGGATATTGTAACGATTGCTGGGCGTAAGCGCTAGAGAAGGAAACCGTTTCCTGGTTCCAGCTTCTTGCTAGGGATGCGCGCAGAGGCGAGCGGGGATGCCTGGCAGCGCCTGTCGGGCACAGTTGAAGCTGTGGGCGGATCTCAAACGCGGCGACGCCGGGCTTTTGCCGCGACCGCCGCGGGCTCTTCCGTCGTCGCGGTGGCCGCAGGCTTTTTCTTGCCTTCCATCTGGGCCAGACTCTGTTTCAAGGCGGCCATCAGATCGATCACTGGGGCTAACTTCTTGGGCTTTTCGACGGCCGCGATTTCGCCGCCTTCGAGCTTGGTCTCAATCAGTTTTTTCAAATTTTCCTGAAACGTGTCCTTGTATTTTTTTGGGTCCCATTCATCCGCCAATGCTTCGATGAGCTGATGGGCCACTTTCACTTCGGCTTCTTTCAATTCGACATCGGGGGCGCCGAATCCTTCCACCTTGCGCACTTCCTCTGCGTAATACATGGTGTGCAGCATGAGCCCGCCTTCGTGCGGGCGCAGGAACACCGTGTACTCGCGGTTGTGCATGGTGATCTTTGCGATGGCCACGTACTCGCTTTCCTCGAGCGCCTTGGTCAGCAGCGCGTAAGGACGCCGTCCGGCCTCTTCCGGCATCATGTAGTACGACGATTCGAAGTAGACCGGATCGACGTCGCCAGCCTTCACGAATTCGAGAATCTCCATGGTCTTGGCGGTCTGGGGCTCGATCTTCTTGATCTCGTCGGGCTCGATGATGATGTATTCGTCTTTACGGAACTCGTAGCCCTTCACCGTGTCATTGCGATCCACCACCACGCCCTCGGCCTGGCAAATGTATTGCTGTTTGAGTCGGGACTTGTCGGTGCGATGCAGCATGTTGAAGGAAATGCCAGAACTGCGCGCGCCGGAAAACAGGCGCACGGGCATGGAAATAAGTCCGAAGGTTAAGTGACCAGACCAGACCGACGACGGCATAGTTCCCCTCGCAGGCATTCCCGAAGCGCCACAATCGCTCGGGAGAGTGGCTAAACTCCAATGGCAGAGAGAGTTTAGCCTAAAACTGCCATTGGATGCATCAAGCGGCAGTCACGGGGAACCGAAATTCCAAGCGTGACGGATGGGGCCCGGCCGGGGATGGGTACTAGGGGTAGTAGTTAACCAGAGGGCTTCTCCCCATAAGCGCTAACTTAGGCAAGTCGGGCTAGCGCTTGACCCTACTGACCGGTTCCGGCGGTAACTAATGGGATGGTCCGCCGCTTCTAGCCAGCCGGCAGGTTGGATATAAAGAGGTGACCAAGGAGGCGTCCCCATGCAACTACACACGATCGGCTGATGGGCGACAATCATACCTCCCGAGCAACGACAATTAGAATTCCCGATCAGCGACAATAGCCAGGCTCTGATTTTTGGTTCTTGGCGACACTCACAATTTGGTGACAGACAAGCAGGTGAGGAGGTTGTTTGCCTTGGGGAAAGTGGAAACGAATCTGGAAACTGCGGCGGCGAAAGCGGGTATGGATGCGAAGACGGCGCGGAAGTACCGTCGGCTGGGGCGAGTGCCGAGCGAACTGACGCCGGAGAAGCGGTGGCGGACACGAGAGGACCCGTTCCAGGAGGTGTGGGAAGAGGTGCGCAGCCTGCTGGAGGTGAACCCTGGGCTGGAAGGGAAGACGATTTTTGAATATCTGCAGCGGCGTTATAGCGGGCGATTTGCCGAGGGGCAACTGCGGACGCTGCAGCGACGAGTGAAAGTATGGCGGGCGACGGAAGGACCGGTGAAGGAAGTGTTCTTCGCGCAGCGCCATCAGCCCGGGAGGCTGAGTGCCAGTGACTTCACGCACATGAGTGAGCTGGGGATCACGATCCAGGGACAGAGTTTTCCGCACCTGCTCTATCACCTGGTGCTGACGTACTCGAACTGGGAGTCGGCCACGGTGTGTTTTTCGGAGAGCTTTGAAAGTTTGTGTGAGGGGTTTCAAAACGCAGTTTGGGAACTCGGGAAAGTGCCGCAGCGGCACCGAACCGATCGACTGTCGACAGCGGTCAACAACATGAGCACGCCGGCGGAGTTCACCGAACGGTACGCTGGGCTGCTGCGTTATTACGGAGTGGAGGGAGAGAAGATCCAGGCGGGGCAAGGGCATGAGAACGGAGATGTGGAACAACGACATCATCGTTTGAAACGGGCTCTGGCGCAGGAGTTGATGCTGCGCGGGAGCAAGGATTTTGTCAGTGTCGCGGACTACCAGGAGTTCGTGGCGGGATTGTTGGCGCGCTTGAACGCCGGACGAAAAGCGCGCTTGGCAGAAGAAATCGCCGTGATGAAGGAGTTGCCGGAACGACGCTTGGAGTCGTGCAAGCGGGAGCGAGTGAAGGTGGACTCGGGGAGTCTGATCTATACGGACCGAAATGTGTACTCGGTGCCCAGCCGGCTGATTGGCGAGCAGGTCGAGGTGCGGTTGTACATGGAGCGGGTGGAGATCTGGTACGGGCAGAAGAAGGTGGAAGAGATGCCGCGGTTGCGTGGGCGGAGGCGACACCGGGTGGACTATCGCCACATCATCGACTGGTTGGTGAGAAAGCCGGGGGCGTTGGAGAACTATCGCTACCGGGACGAGTTGTTTCCGACGAGCCGATTTCGCATGGCGTTTGATGAACTGAAGGACAAGTTGGGCCCGCGGGGGAGCAAGGAGTATCTGGCGATCCTGGAGCTGGCGGCGAAGGAGAGCGAGGCGAAAGTAGATGAAGCGCTGCGCGGTTTGTTGGAAAAAGGCGAAGGATGGGTGCGGGCGGAGGCGGTGCGCGAGCGGCTGAGAGTGGAGCGGAAGGGGAGCATTCGCGAGGTCGAAGTGGCCAGCGTGGATCTGCGAATGTTTGACGAACTCTGTGGAAGTGGGGAGGGGCTGCAATGAATGGGGAGACGGGCCAGGTGAGAACCGCGCTCGTGGAAAATCTGAAAGAGCTGCATCTGCCGGCGATACGGGGGTGCTTTGAGGAAACGGCGCGGCGCGCGGAAAAAGAAACGTTGAGTTATGAGCGGTACCTGCTGGAACTGGCGCAGCGAGAGTGTGAGGAGCGGCGGCGAAAACGGATCGGAAAGCTACTCAAGGAATCCGCACTGCCGCTGGAGAAGTCCCTGGCGAACTTCGACGGCAAGCGGTTGCCGGTGAAGGTGAGTCGACAGATGAAGGTGCTGTTGGAGGGAGGATTCCTGGACCGTAAAGAGAATTTACTGATCTTCGGGAATCCTGGCGCGGGGAAAAGCCATCTGTTGTGTGCCCTGGCGCAAGAGCTGATCGCTATGCGCGGGAAAAGGATCAAGTACGCCACTTGTGCGCTGCTGGTGCAAGATCTGTTGGCTGCGAAGCGGGATCTGCGGTTAAGCAAGGAAATCAAGAAGCTGGCGAAGTACGACGGTCTCATCATCGACGAAATGGGATACGTGCAGCAAAGTCGAGAGGAAATGGAGGTCGCGTTCACCCTGTTGGCGGAGCGTTATGAACGCGGCAGCGTGCTGCTGACGAGCAACCTGCCATTCTCGAAATGGGAAGGCATTTTCAAAGATGCGATGACCACCGCGGCCGCGATCGATCGCCTCGTCCATCACTGCGTAATTTTGGAACTCAACATCCCGAGTTACCGCATGGAGCAAGCCAAGAAGAATCGGGATGCGGGCTTGGAGTCCGCGGAAGCAAAGTGACCCTCGATGATTTCTTTAACAACACAAACGCGGCGGCCGAAGGGCTGTGGAAAAAGCCGGGCCGTGGAAAGCGAGGAAAACCAAAAGCAGGTTTTCCTCCCTTCCCACCGCCCTTGGAAATCGCGCACAACCCGCGCGATTCCCACTTTTCCCACAGCCCCGACTGCTGCTGGTATCTCAAACAACATCGGGAAATCTAATTGTCGTTGACCGGAAAGAATGCTTGACGCCGGACAATCGGCATTGATCTCGGCAAGACCCTTTTTCATCTGGTTGGACTCAACCAACGCGGCGAGGTGGTGGTGCGCAAGAAGTTTTCCCGCAAGCAACTGCTGCACTTCACGGCGAACCTGCAGGTGGAATTGATTGGCATGGAAGCCTGCGGAGGGTCCCACTTTCTAGGGCGGGCCCTGAGAGAGCAGGGTCACGAGGTGCGGTTGATGCCGGCTCAGTATGTCAAGCCGTATGTAAAGACGAACAAGAGCGACTACATTGACGCCGAGGCGATTGCGGAGGCAGTCGAGCGGCCGAAGATGCGATTCGTACCGATCAAGAGCGATGACCAACTGGATCTGCAGTCCCTGCATCGGGTACGAGAGCGTTGGGTGATGCGTCGGACAGCAGTCATCAACCAGATTCGTGGCTTGCTGCTCGAACGTGGAATCACCTTGCGGCAGGGGCGACGCCATGTGGATGAGGCTTTGCCCGGGATCTTGGAAGACGCCAGCGCCAAGCTCTCGGGCGCCGTGCGTTTGCTGCTGGCACAACTGAAGCTGGAACTCGATCACTTGCAAATGCGGATCGACGAAGCCGATGCGGTCATTCAGAAGATAGCTGGAGAGAACGAAGCCTGCCGACGGCTCGTCGTGATTCCTGGCATCGGACCTGTGACGGCGACTGCAATCATCGCCGCGATCGGCAATGGAGCAGCTTTCAAAAAAGGGCGAGGGTTTTCCGCGTGGCTCGGAATCGTCCCGGGCGAATACACCACTGGCGGCAAGCAAAAGCTGCTGGGCATTAGCAAACGGGGGAACTCTTACTTGCGAAGACTCCTGGTCCAAGGTGCCCGTGCTGTCTTGCAACAGAGCGCGAAACAATCTTCCGGTCTGAGTGCATGGCTGGCCCAACTCACAACCCGCGTCCACAGTAACGTGGCCGCAGTAGCCTTAGCGAATAAGCTGGCCCGCATGGCCTGGGCCGTGCTCGCCAAGAATGAACCCTATCGGCCCCCGGTCGTGGTCGGTGCAGCTACAGCATAACTGGCCTGCAGATGACGCCTGGCTGAGGCCAGGCTTGGAAATCGCATTCGCGATTCCCACATCTACAGACCAGCGGCTGCTACGGAGTCGATGATTTTCTGCCAGGTCTGCTGGCGAATATGAGATGACACAACGGTCGAACCCGGCGCTCTCTCAACCTGTCAACCGGAAAAGCCTTCCAAGGCTGCCTAACTAAATAGGACGAGCGCGCAGCGCATTCCATCATGGCCAGGAGCCTTGTGCTCCAACGAAGGCCGAATACATTTGCGCAGACCAACCTGTCACTTTCATTTTTCGCTTGCGACAAGGCGGCGGACCATACATTCCGGTTGGCCGACAATCCACCCGGAACACGAACCAATGGCTCCTCGATGAGCGCATTGGTCGCTAACGGGAGCGTGCCGATCACACATCGCACGTCCGGAGACTCCGATGCTTGTCCACAGGCCAGCCCCGGGCCATGATACGGATCGTTCTTTCCCTCATCATTCTTTCCCTCATGCCGCCCTCATCGCGAGGTATCCTTTCGCCGTCGTCGCTGCTCGCTCTCCTTTATTATTTCGGTCAAATCCGCAACCGGCCGTATCTCAATCGGTCCAAGTCCATACTTAAAGCCCGGAAGCTGGGAGACGAGCTGAACGGCGTGATTGAGGTCTCGCGCCTCCAGGATATGAAGGCCGCCGAGCTGTTCCTTGGTCTCCGCATAGGGGCCGTCGGTGGTCGCGACTTTGCCGTTTTTCCAGTACAGGGTCAACGCGGTCTCCGGAGGCTGAAGAGCTACTTCGGCAACCAGATGTCCGTTGGCGCGCAGATGGTCATTGTGCTCAAAGCATTCGTCGAGCACGGCGTGTCGCTCGTTCTCGGTCATTCCTTCGAATTTCCCTGGCTCGAGGTATCCCAAACAGATGTATTTCATCCATTCCTCCTTGTTTCCAGTGACTCAGGGTAGTGACTATTCGACGACGATTGTCATCCTGAGCGAAGCCGTTTTTCAGGCGTAGCGAAGGATCTCCCGCTTAACCGGCCCAACGCGTAAGCCAAACGGCGGCACTGCCTTGTTTCCAGTGACTCAAGAGCCCTATCTCATCGTTCTGTTATCAGATAGTCGTTCGGGAGACCGAAAATCGACAGCTACTCCTTTTTTAGCCTCGTCCGAGGAATCTGATGCGTCCATTCTGGGAAACCGAGCGACAAAAATTCAACTCGTCGAGGTTACTTGACCCACACATCTGTCATCCTGAACGGAGTGGGCTGCTTCGCAAAGCGAAGCAGATCCACGGAGTTGAAGGATCCCTTTCGTGCCTTCACCAAGATAGACCTGCAAGGGAGTTCCCACTGTGCTGTCGATGCCGTGAGAACTCCCTGACAGGTCTGCGCCAAGATTAAGTGGCAGGGGATCTTTCGACTGCGTTGCCGTCCGCTTCGCGAACGGCAACTCCGCTCAAGATAACAGATGGATTGATTTCATGAAGCACCACGAGTATTTCGTGTACATCGTCTGCAGCCGTTCAGGAACGCTCTACATCGGCATGACCAACAGTATTTACCGCCGCGCCTTGGAGCACAAGCGCGGAGAAATTGAAAGCTTGCAAGTAAGTATCAATGCGACCGGCTTGTCTACTATGAGAGCTTTGAGGATGTTCACAAAGCTATCGGACGCGAAAAACAACTGAAGGACTGGTCGAGAGCGAAGAAGATAGCTTTGATCGAATCGAAGAATCCACGGTGGGAAGACTTCGCCGAGAAGTGGGGCGCGCAAATGCTCTTTGCCGGCCAACCGATGAAGGGCAGAACCGCTTGACGGCAGACGCAGCCGCTGGCACCAGCATTAGATAGGCGGGTGGCCCACCTTTAACGATCTTTGCGTGCACCATTCCACTGAGGGTGCCCCATCCTTGCGTTTTTTGCAAGAGTGGGCGGCGGTGCTGCCGACGCAACGTTTGTCCGTTCTGCACAAACCCGGTTGTGTATGCGATCGTGGTACCCGCCCTTCGCAGAAAACGCGAAGGACGGGGCACCCCGCTGTGTCGGTGATGCCAGCGAGATCAAAAGCCTGTGCCGCCTGGCGCCGGCATTTCCGACTCTCGCTCCTTCAGCTCTGCTCTATCGAAAATCCCCAGCTTTGCAGATTTTTCTGTCACTGTTTCAAGTAGCGAAGCGCAACACATCCCGATTTAAAAACCTTTGACTAGACAAGTTTCAGTCGTAAGCTCTCCCGCAGGTTGGTACCTTCCAACAGCCGTCTCCCTTTTCCAACAATGACTGGCATAACGACAAAACGATATTCATCAACCAGTCCAAGCTCTATAAGCTGTGAAGGAATATCTACGCCGCCGACCAAAATATTTTTGCCTGGTTCTTGCTTCAATTTAAGTATTTCGTCGTGAAGGTTCGTACGAACAATTCTCGTATTTTTATCGTCAGCGCTGGCCAATGATCGTGAAAAAACAACCTTCTTCTTGGAGACAAAGGCTTGCGCAAATTCGATATCCGCCTTTGTCTCGGACTGGCTTTTTGCGATATCCGGCCAATAAGGAACCATCAATTGATAGGTTTTACGCCCATAGACGAGCAGGCCAGCATCATCTCGCAAGAGGCGCGTGTAATGTTCAAGTAAGTCATCATCGGGATTGAATTTGGTGTGGTCGCAGCAGCCATCCAGGGTAAGGTTGATTGCGAAGATTACGTTTCTCATGGGATCGTCCTGCCTCCATTTATCTACCAGCGCTTGTGAGAGTTTGAGCCCTTGCGCGCCTGGTGTTCGTTCTTTTGAGCGTTCATCCTCTCGACCGTTCATCCTATAGTCGTCGCGCACACAATAAATCGACAGCGCAGGCGAACTATTTTTATTTCTGTTCCTCGAATAGGTTTTGGGAAGGGCACGACTTCAGTCGTGCCGCTAAGTCCTTTAAAATCGGCCGCGCTTTAGCGCCTGAGGTTGGCTTTCTGCTGCCAAAACGAGTTTTTCAGCAGCCTGTTAGGGGCGGACGGTTGGTCTTTGCCAGACGGTCGCGACCTGGCCATGATTGCGGAATTGAAATCCTGAGTCAAGGTTGGGTGTCACATGGGCGGGGATGTAGAAAAGACTGGGGACGGGAATCTATCTGGAGGCTTGGCGAACTACGAGGCGCTTTCGGCCTCGCGCCTTCATTTCCGCCATGCTCCAGAGCCGCGCGGGGCCGCTACCGAGACTTTCGCGGATGTCCCGGCGCAGCCGTTCCAGTAGCAGAGCCTGTAACTCATTCTGATCTCTGAGATAGGTGGGATTCTTCGCGCATGGAGTTCAAAGGCTCTCGCTGCAGGCTTCAACTATGCCCACCCCTTCGACAAGCTCAGGGTAGGCTCTTGCAAAGAACGCAAGGATGGGCCACCCGCCCAGCGAGATCAAGAGCCCGGGCCACCCGGCCGCTTCTGGTCTTTCGGTTCCGGTTCCAGGAGCCAATCTACGATGGACTTCTGCTCATATCCGGGCGGATAGAACAGTCCCCACTCTTCCATTGCCTGACCGATCTTGTGCAGGTTAGCTCGTTTGATGAGGTGGTCGAGGACCTCTTCGCGATTCTTCTCAGCCTTGGTCTTCTCAGGCCGGCGAGTACAAATCCAAATCCACACGAGTAGGACGATGAACTGCCAGATAGCCATGATGGGGTCCATGATGCTGCAGTCCGCATCACGGCAGCAAGGTGACTGAGGTCATCCCGTGCGGAGTTAGTCGCCGTCGCTACTTTGTCGTCCGCGTTGACCGGCCCGGATCATAGATGGTCACCTTCTTTGTGACGGTCTTGCCATCCACGGCAAACTTTACCTCATAGTTGCCGTCTGGAACCATGAAGGGGTTTTTCACGGATGGAGACCCATCTGGGATAACCTCAACCTTATAGGTCCCCTCAGTCCCGTCGATTCCCGTCCAGGTGGACATCACAGTAGTTTCTTTGCTCACAGCAAGCCTCCAAGAAGGCCTCAATTCTCTCACCCTGGGTTGAGCTTGTCGAAGGAGTGGGCGGCGATGCTGCGTGTGCTATTTGATTTTGTTGTGGACACGTGATCAAACCCACTTGGCGCCGGCATTTCCGACTCGCGCCCCTTCGGCTCCGCTCAGGGCAGGCTCTTCGCAAAAAACGCGAAGGACGGGGCACCCACCGTGTTCGTGATGCCAGCGAGATCAAAAGCCCGAGCCACCCGCCCAGAAGCACTCACGGTCGTGCGGTTCGTCGAATCCCCTTAAGATCATGCGGTCGCGGTCCTTGTGGCCGCCGCGCCGGCACTGCTCGGACTTCTTTGATTTCATGCTTTAGGTGGGATTACTTAAATCGTACAATAGCGGCGCGGTTCGTCAAGGGGAAGAACGATGCAAGAGGTTTCTCTCATGCCCTGGTGGTGGCCGGTCATCATCAATGTTTGGGCGCTTTTAGGCCCCTTGCTAGGCATATTTGTTGGGGCTTATTTAGCGCGGAGATGGCAGAGGCAACAATGGATCGCTGACAACAAGAAGCAGGAATTCAAGGACCTCTTGGGGGCTATGACACGGGTGAATACGCTCTTGGTCAGATATGGCGGGGTGCCGAGTCCCGGCACAGAAACTATTGAGGCCGAACAGCTCGTGCTGGTTTCGGAAACATGCCTGTTTATCTCAGACTTCCTCGAAAAGTCGAAGGTCATCGGTGATTTGGTTCAGGCGATGAGAATGTTAGAAAATAAGAGAGACATGGATGCTTTTCTGGCCGAGTACCACAGGATCACTAATAGGATTCGCGAAGCCGCAAAGAAAGCTGCCTAAACGGCGGGTGGCCCAGGCTTTTGATTTTCGCTTGGCGCCGCTAACACAAGGGGTGCCCCATCCTTCGCGTGCTTTTCGCGAAGGGTGGGCGGCAGTGTGACGGCACCATGGGATTCTGCGCCCCCACCCCCTCTTGCAAAAGGCGTCGCACAGTTGCGCTTTTCGAATTCCTGCTTTTCCACAGCTCTTATCGCGCCCACTGTGACGAACAACCTTTACTCGCAATGTCGGACAGCGCGAAACTGGAATCGTGCGCGCAAACGCTCTCGAAATGGAATCAGCTCTCGCTCCGAAAGGCGCTTTCCATCTTCTGCAGCAATGCCCTAACTCCTTATTCCAGAATATTTTACGTGCAAGTCGTTTATATGCAGGGATTTGCGAACAGAACATCTCTGCGAGACTCCGTAACTTACACAAAACAGATATTTTATCGAAATCGATCCCAAAAAAAATAATGGGGTATCCCGTTACTGTGCAGTTAACAGTTCATCCGATCCTATGCATACGGAGAGGCGGGATTGGTTCGGATCAACGATTGGACCTGGTGGGAGGGGAAAATTCGGCGGAGAGCTGGCCGAGGATTGGAACGGTGTCGGCGAAAAGCCCCACTTCTCGCAAAGAACACGAGAAATGGGGCACCCGATTATTTGTTGGCGGTCTGATTTGGCAGCTCAGCGCGTTTCGCTATTTTGTGCTGGATCTGCTCTTCGGACAGGATGGGTGCGAAGTCTTCCATCTCACAGATCTGGCGGATCTCGATTTCAGAGTCGCCGGAGTGGGTATTGGGGCAACGCTTGACCCACTCGATGGCCTCTTCGAGGGACTTGACCTTCCAGAGCCAGAAGCCGGCGATGAGTTCCTTGGCCTCGGTGAAGGGGCCGTCGATGACGGTACGAGACTTGCCGAAAAATTTGACGCGTGCGCCTTTGGAGCTGGGATGGAGTCCATCCATGGCGAGCACGATGCCAGCCTTCATGAGCTCTTCGTTGTACTTGCCCATCTCCTCGATGAACTGTGGATCGGGGAGGGCGCCTTTTTCTGTCTCTGGGGTTGCTTTGCCGATGATCATGAATCGCATTGCGAAATCTCCTTTGGGTTGAGCGATGGTTGGGTGGCTTGTTTTCGAGTTTAGCGATTTGTTGGCTAACCGGTGAACTCCGATTGAGAGCGCAGTTGGATCGCTGTTGCAGGCTTTCGTACTGGCTCTCTGCTGATAGTCGAACGGGGTGTGGCCGAATCGACATGAGAACGGAATTTAAATTAACGGCTTAGCGATCTCCGTTCCGTCCGACCACCGTTGCACGGCAACCACGAACTGCGTCAGGTGCTCCATGGGGTCGGCGACGGCAAAGACGGGAGAACCCGGCAGATTCGCTCCCCAGATTGCGGGGTCGGTGTCCGAAAAGAAAAACATGAGGTGGGGAGGCCAGTGGGAGGTGGTGTCGCCGCCGTATCCCTGCTTTGACATCATGTAGCACATCGCCCCGGGTTCCATCGGCGGCAGTTCTTTTTGGGCGATGGCAGCGGCGATGGCCTCGTTCATCTGAGCTTGCGTGCGCCCCGCCAGAATCCAGCCGGATTCTTTGGTCATGCGTAGAAGGTAGGAACGCGCGGCTGCCGCATTGACACACATCGGGACCCGCACTTTCGGATTCCAAAAGTCAGCATCTGGCGCGGAAGTCCACCCACGTCCCACGATACAGACGAAACCGTTCTTGCCTTCGACCGCCGTTTCGAAACCATGACGACCGAGAACCAGAACCTCTGCATCGCGTGCAATGGACTCCGGCCCCGCACTTCGCGCCAGGGCTATTTCCGCCCTCTGATCCGCCATGAGGTATTGGTCGACCGGGGCCATGTTCGGATAAGCTGTCGTGGCATCCTGTGCCATCGCCTGGTACGCCGTACCGAGCACAACCAGCAGGGCGAAGCTTTTGATTGCGTTAGCCTTCTTTTTCCGCATCGTTTTCCCTCCTGAGAATGGGCCAAGTCCAATAGATTGATATCAACGAACATGCCGTCCGTTGGGTCCTTCGTCGGAAAAACGGGCGCACCTCGACCGGAGCCCGACAGGCGACGACAGCCTTGCGCCCCCACGCCAGCGCCTCGTCCAGGTCAGCAGCTTCCAGTATCCAAAAACCGCCTATGTGCTCCTTGGTCTCAAGGTACGGCCCGTCGGTGATGAGCACCTTGCCACCGGGCTGCGCCCGCAGCGACTTCGCGTTGCTGGCCGCGGTGAGGCCGCCAGCGAAAATCCTGACCCCGGCAGCAATCATCTCGCGGTTGAGCGCCTGGATATCGCGCTGCATCGCTTCGCCCTCCGCGGACGGGTCGTAATTGTCGGGGTGGTGAATCGCAACCAAAAACTGCGCCATGATTTCTCCTTCTCCTGTAACGGTACATAGACGTCGCACGTGGCGTCGCGAAGTCGACAAAGCGCGGAGATTTTTTTACTACTGGCGCATCTCAGCGGCCACGTCGTCGCCGAACTTCTTTTGGATATACTTTTGGGTCTCGGGATCGAAGTCGGTCATGTCAAACATCCGGCGAACTTCGACCATTTCGTTATCCTTTCCGGGGATGCGCGAGGCCCATTCCAGCGCCTCTTCGCGCGACTTCACCTGGATGATCCAGTAGCCCCCGACCACTTCCTTGGCTTCGGTAAACGGACCGTCGGTAACTTTCGATTTTCCGTTTTTGAAGGTGACGCGCGCGCTCATCGTCGCGGGCGGAGTCAGCCCGTCGAGCGCGAGCAGCACGCCGGCTTTCCCTAGTTCCTCGTTGTACTTGCCCATTAAATCCATGGCTTTGAGGTCGGGTACCCAACCGGGTTTTGCGTTTTCGTATTCTTTCGGAAACATGATCATCATGAAGCGCATGGTGTTCTCCTTGAGCATTGAATATCGAGTCTTGAGTGTTCTGCGGACACCGTATCCGGGCCGCTACTTTTATATAAGAGCTTGGACCGCGCTGGGCCTCGAAAAGTTGCGAGGCGCCCGTGCGCGGTGCGGCTCCACTTACTAGTCGAACGGGGTGGCCGGAATCGACACGCGATTTCCAGATTTTTCGCGTAGCGTATCACCCCGGGAGACCCTTTCTGGCGGGCCGGTTGTCCGGCTTTCACCACATAGTCGAACGGTCCACCAGAATTCGACACGTCGTCCAAGAATTTTTTCTGGGTGCCCCATTTCTCGCGCTCTTTGCGAGAAGTGGGGCCTTTGACTTAAAGGGGCAGGCCGATACCGTCTGATTCTTGATTTTGATCGGATCGTCACGAAAGAGGCTGCGCCACTCGTCGCGGTTTTCGACGAGTGGGCACCACGAACCTCGACGGGTTTTTTCGCGAAGAGCTTACCATGCGATCCGGCGCACGCGCAGTTCAGCTTCGACCAATACCGAAAAAGATGAGGGAACGACAGGTAGAAGTCTGTGGTGCCCACTCGTCGAAAACCGCGACGAGTGGGGCAGCCCAGCGTTGGAATGGCGCAAGCGAAATAAAATCTATACCTGGGCCAGCCCCCCACCCCCTCATCCAGGGTTTTGTGGGTCAGGCCTCGGAGTTGCCGAAGATTCACTGTCTTGAGGCGTAATCACTACGATGCCTAGTTCGCTTCGCAGCGCAGATTTGAAGTCATAAAGGCTACGGTAATATCTTTTTTTCAATGCATCTGCTCCATCAACGTCTTTCTTAACGAGCAGCTCAGATCTTTGCCCTACGAGCTTCCTCACCTCCCGTAACGCTAGAACAGTCGTTTCTCCGCATATCATGTCAACAAGTAATACGGCCTCGTCGAGCATATCTTGCGCTTCGCTATAGCCTTTGACCGCTTCGAACAACTTTCTATTCAACTCCTCCTCCGGTGGCTTATTCTTTAACCCAAAGTCCACAGTCTCACGGAAGAGGCTGAAGTGGCTGTCCACCGAACTCAGGCTCTTGACGGCACTCAATAATGAGTCTCGCTTAGCTTCCCAATGTCTTTGCCGATCCCACAACTCGCCAGATATTTTTGCCTCAATCTCCTTCGTGGCTTGCGTAACAGACCTTACCTGATCAACCAATTTGCTGATGTCTTCATGTGTAGCGATGTTCTCGCCCTTCTTCTTCAAATAGCTTCCGATAAACGCCCCAGCACCAGACGAGACAAATCCAACGAGGCCCATGTCTATGAGAGCTCCCATCCTCTACCTCCAGAAACGGCCCCAATTGTATCTCGTTTGTCTTACACAGCTTTTATTCACAGAACTCCTATAGTTAGGGTGATGAAAACTCCGGCCTAATGTGGGGGCGGACGGGGCGTGTCCCGCTTTTCGCCGACGATGCGCCATCCGAAATTTTTTATTTCAACCCCCGAATCCGCTCCTGCAGGAATTGCCGCTCTGGTTCCTGTTGGGTCAGGGCCAGCGCCTTCTCATAGGAAGCACGAGCCTCAGCTGTCCTGCCTAATCTGCGGTACATATCTGCGCGGGCGGAATGCGCCAGGTAATAATCGGCCAATTCGCCATGTTCCAACACCGCGTCGATCTGCGCCAGACCGGCCTCTGGACCATCGCGCATGGCAATGGCCACGGCACGATTGAGCTCGACAACTGGCGAAGGCTGAATTCGTAGCAACTGGTCGTAAAGCGCAACAATCTGCCGCCAGTCGGTCCGAGCAACAGATTCCGCCTCGGCATGAACGGCCGCAATCGCAGCCTGCAGTGTGTAAGAACCGAAGCGGCGGGACCTCATGGCTCTCTCCAGCAATGCCACTCCCTCCACGATCTGCTCCCGGTTCCAGAGTGAGCGATCCTGATTCTCCAGCAAGATCAGCTCTCCGGTCGAAGACATTCTCGCGGCGCGACGGGATTCCTGTAGCAACATCAGGGAAAGCAGCCCAATTACTTCCGGCTCGGGCTGGAGTTCGGCCAGCAACCGGCCCAGTCGAATCGCCTCGCCGGTTAGCTCGGCCCGCGTTACGTTCGCTCCCGCCGCAGCTGAGTAACCCTCGTTAAAGACGAGATAGATGACCTGAAGCACCGCGCCGAGTCGCTCCGGCAATTCCTCGGGCGTCGGCACCTCGTAGGGAATCGGCGTCTCTCGAATCTTTGCCTTGGCGCGCACAATGCGCTGCGCCAGCGTACGCGGGGTGGTGAGGAAGGCCTTTGCGATCTCCTCGGTGGTCAGCCCGCACACCTCGCGCAAGGTGAGCGCAACGCGCGCTTCCGGCGCCAGAGATGGATGACAGCAGGTAAAGATCAGGCGCAGCCGGTCGTCTTCAAGGCAATCATCTTCAGGGCGACCATCCTCCAGGCTGCCCTTTTGATTGGACCCTTCTGCCGAACTCCATTGCGCTTCGAGATAGCGCACCAGCTCGTCTTGAGACGCATCAAATCGTGCCCGTCGACGCAGAGTATCAATGGCTTTGAAGCGGGCCGTCGAAATCAACCATGGTCGCGGGTTGCCGGGTACCCCACTCCTCGGCCACAGGCTCAGCGCAGCCGCAAAGGCTTCGTGCATCGCCTCCTCGGCAAGATCAAAATCACCGAGCAAGCGGATCAGAGTCGCCAGGATTCGTCCCGAATCCACGCGATAAAGGGAGTCGAGCAATTCGCGTATCTGGTCATGGTTCTGCTCGGGGGAACGCTCGGACATGACACGCTCGGACATGACCACGACCTTAGCAAACCAGCGACCCCGAATCAATTTGGCAAACGGCGGATCGATGCTGGCAGATCGATGCAAAGTGCCCAAGTCGTGACCCTCAAATCGGGACAACAGAACGCTTCTCCGATTGACTCAAAATCGGTTGACTCAAAATCGCCAATGCACTCATTTAAGCTTTGTACAAGCTCAACCTTTCTCCGTTTTGCTCCCGGAGTCACGAGCAAACCGGGAGGAATTCTTAAGTTAGCGCTTATTGGACTTCTCCCTCGTCGGATGCCAATCATCGGAAACCGGGTTCGCCCGGCCTAGATCGATTCTTTGAAGCCGCCGGGGGAATTCAATCATCTGTTGATTTCGGAATGTAAAAGGGGGACCTATGGACGATCTCCGTTATCCCGTCGGTAAATTTAAATACGATGGACCACCGAATGAGGAACAGCGACGCGCCTTCCTCGGGCATCTGGCGGACACTCCGGCGAATCTGCGCGCCGCCGTCAAAGGCCTGTCCGAGGCTCAGCTTGATACGCCTTACCGGCCCGGCGGATGGACCGTGCGCCAGGTTGTCCATCACGTGCCCGACAGCCACATGAATTCCTATGTCCGCTTCAAACTGGCGCTTACCGAAGAAGAGCCGACGATCAAGCCGTACGCCGAAGACAAGTGGGCAGAACTGGCCGACACGAAAGCCACTCCGATCGAGGTCTCGCTGACGCTGCTCGATTCGCTGCACGATCGCTGGGTGCGACTGCTGCGCTCTCTCACGCCCGACGACTGGAAGAAGACGTTTCGCCATCCCGCGCTCGGATCAATGACATTGGAAAAGACGCTGGCGTTGTATGCTTGGCACGGACGCCATCACGTGGCGCACATCACGGAGCTGCGCAAACAGATGTCGTGGTAAGCGGTAGACATTTTGCCTGCGGAATAGGAACGCTCATGGAACAACGGCTCAGCATGGTCACGCTTGGCGTATCGGAACTTAAACGCAGCCGGGAATTCTACGAGCGCCTGGGATGGCGACGGGCCGCGAGCAAGACCGAAGGCATCGTCTTCTTCCAGACTGGAGGCATGGCGCTCGCTCTCTATCCACGAGAGGAACTCGCCAAGGATGCGAATGTCGCCGCCGACGGCCACGGCTTCGGCGGGATCACGCTGGCGTACAACGCACGCAATCGCGAAGAAGTAGACTCCGTGCTGGCCCAGGCGGAAGCCGCTGGCGCAAAAATTCTGAAGCCTGCTCAGGACGCCTTCTGGGGCGGCTATTCGGGATACTTCGCGGATCTGGACGGATTTCTCTGGGAAGTCGCGTGGAATCCATTTTCCCCAATCTCCGAGGATGGAGCGATTCACCTCCCCGAATGACCGGGAGGATCGGATTGATTCACGATTGATTTTTGATTTCCGATTGATACTTGATTCGAGGAGCGGATCACGATGATCGCAAGAGTGTGGCATGGATACACGAAGCCCGAACACGCCGACGCTTACGAAGCGATGTTGAAGCCCGAACCCTTGCCGGGTCTGAGCAAAGTGAAAGGCTACCGGGGAAGTTACGTGCTGCGACGGAATGCGGGCGCGGAAGTGGAGTTCATCACGATTCTGCTCTGGGACTCGCTCGATGCGATTCGCGCGGTGGCCGGAGCGGATTACGAAACGGCAGTCATCCCGGAAGAGCGGCGCAAACATCTTGCCAGATTCGACGCCAAGGCATCGCACTATGAGGTCGCTTCGCGGCACGGGCTGCCGTTGGGCTGAAGAACTTCTACTCCGCTACGTGATTCCCAGCTTCCAAAGAAAATAGCTGACCGCCTCGCGCGACGCCGCCTCGGCCCGCTGCAGAATGCTGAGCGGACGCGACTCCAGGCGCGGCGCCGTATAGACGGGGCCGACTCCCTGATGCTCGAGCAATTTGCGAATGCGGAAGACGTGATAAGCGTCGCTGACCGCAATGCAGCTGTGCAGGCCGTTGGCGCGCATAATCACGGCCACGCGCTGGGCGGACTCCGAGGTGTCGCGGCCCTGGGTTTCGGCAATCAGGCTGCGCTCGGGCACGCCATGATGCATTAAATAATCCCGTCCCACGCCGCCTTCGCTGAATTGAGGATCAGAGGCCGCGCCGCCGGTAGTGATAATCACCGGCGCCAGTCCGCGATCGAAGAGGTCAAGGGCGTGGTCGAGGCGGGCGCGCAGCACGGGCGAGGGATGTCCAGAATATTCCGCGGCTCCGAAAACGACGATCGCATCGGCGGAATGCGTTTCCTGGCGCGATCCCGTCTCGACGATCCGCACCACGGTCACGGCTAGAAACAGCAAGACTGCGCCGGCGGCAACCACGAGCAGACGGACCCACCAGCGCGTTCGCAAAGGCTGGTTGGCAGTCGGGTCATTCATCCTCGGGCGATCATCCTCGGGCGGTCATCATGGGCGATCATCCCTGCGCGAAGAACTTTGAGATCTCGTCGGAGGGAATGGCGCCCTCGCGGATAATACGCCAACGATCGTTTTCATCGCTCAGATCGATGATGGTCGAGGCCACATCACGTGGCGAGTCGCCGCCGTCGACGATAATGCTGATGCGCCCCTGCAACTGATCGCGCACCTGTTCGGCGCTGGTACACTCCGAAGCGCCGCTCAAGTTCGCGGAAGTCGCGGTGATCGGGATGGCAGCGGCCGTGACCACAGCCAGGGGAATCTTCGCATTGGGCACGCGCAGAGCGACGTTGCCCGTGTTGGCCGTCACCTTGAGAGGCAGACGCGAACCCGCCTTCACGATGATGGTCAGCGGGCCGGGCCAGAATTTGCGTGCCAGCGCATAGAATTCCTCGGGCAGCGGCTTGGCCAGTTCCTCCGCATGATCCACGCTCTCGATCAGCAGCGAGAGCGGCTTGTGGCGGGAACGGGTTTTGATGTCGTACACCTTATCGACGGCGCGCAGATTGAACGGATCGGCGGCGAGTCCGTAGAACGTGTCGGTGGGCATGCCCAGCACTTCGCCGGAGCGGATCTGATCGGCAGCGTATTTAACCAGGGATAATTCAGGAGTCTCAGAATTAATTTTTACGATCTCGGCGCGCACGGCGCTCCCTTCTCTGTCTGCGGTTGCAAGATTAGATGAATATCGACGGCGAAACCTATCATAATACTGGAGAAGCACACAAGGCGAGGAAGGTGCCCGCGGAACAGATCGCGGCTGCCTTGGAGCAGAACACGAACCCGACATGAATCCACCTTCGGAAAAAACGCTTCGCGGCGAGAGCCGCCTTCGCCGCATCGAGGGCCGCCACAACCACTTGCTGAAAGAACTGCGCCAGGCGTTTGCGCGGGCGGAACGCACCGAGGATGGCAATTGCGCCATCGAAGGCGTGCGCATTATTGAGGAGGCGATTCGCAGTGGCCTGCGCTTTCAGTCAATTTTCTTCCGCGAGTCGGCGCAGAACCTGGCCGAGCGGCTGCTTCCGCAAATCGGCGCCCAGGTGGAAACTCTGTTGCTTCCCGACAAACTCTTCGACGGCACGGTTCCCAGCGAAACGCCGCAGGGCGTGGCGGCTCTGGTCCGCGTGAAAACATTCTCGGTCGAAGATGTGCTGGAGCGGTTGCAGGTGGGTCCGGTCATCGTGGTAGTGGGGCTGCAGGATCCCGGGAATCTGGGAACGATTCTGCGCTCGGCAGAAGCCTTTGGCAGCGCCGGAGTCGTGTTGGGCGAGGGCACGGTGAGCCCATTCAATTCGAAGGTGATTCGAGCGTCGGCGGGATCGATCTTCCGCCTGCCTTGCGTGCTAGCAAAAACCGCGGGTGGAATGGACGAACTTTTGGCCAAGCTTCGCGCCCAGAGCGTGCGCCTGATCGCAACTTCTTCGCACAAGGGCACACCCATCGATCAGGCGGAACTCGCGGGACATACGGCGGTGTTTATCGGCAGCGAAGGATCGGGCCTGCCGCGAACCTTGATGGCGCAAGTGGATGAACTGGTCGCGATCCCGCACAACGCGCAGGTGGAATCGTTGAACGCGGGCGTGGCGGGAAGCATTGTGCTCTACGAAGCGGCACGCCAGCGGCGTCTGACGTAGCACCGGCTTCGTAGCGCTGTTTTTCGTAGCGCTGGCAGTCTCGCCGGCTGTGGCGAGGGCACCTTGCCCTCGCCTGCGCGGACGGGTCGTCCCCGCGACAGCCGCCGGGACGGCGGCGCTACAAACTGCAACGCATCCTTGTGCCAATCTTTCTTACGTCTACCCGCTTTACGCTAGCCCGCCGCCGTCGACGACCAGGGCCGCGCCCGTAATCCAACTCGACATGGGGCTCGCCAGAAACAGGACCGCGTTCGCGATGTCGTCCGGCGTGCCGACGCGGGCCAGCGGACGATTCGCGGCCTCTTTCATAAAGCTCTGCACGTCTTCGCCGAGTTGGCTGCATTCGCTGCGCAGCATGGGCGTATCGACGTCGCCGGGGCAAACACAGTTCACGCGGATGTTGTGCTGGCCGTGATCGATGGCCATGGCGCGGGTGAGATTCACCGTCCCACCTTTCGCGGCGCAGTAGGACGCGGCGCGCGGGCCGCCTTTGAGCGACCATCCGGAACCGATGTTGACGATGCTGCCTCCCCCTGAGCGAACCATGTGGGGCACGACTGCGCGCGAGAGAAGATAGATTCCTTTCAGCGTCACGTCGAGGGCAAGATCCCATTCGTCCTCGGTCAACTCGACAATGTCTTTGCGGATGGCGATGCCAGCGCAGTTACAGAGAATGTCGATCTTGCTGGAACGCTGGATGACGGCTTCGACGACGCGCTGGCAATCGGCAGCGCGGCGGACGTCGCACTTCACGAAAACCGCTTCGCTGCCTTGAGATACGATTTCGGCCTCAGTTGCGCGTCCCTTGGTTTCGTCGATGTCGAGGATGGCGACGTGTGCTCCCATCTCGGCCAGGCGCAGCGCAATTCCGCGGCCGATGCCCGAAGCCGCGCCGGTGACTAGAGCGACCTTGCCCTCAAGAGAGAGAAGTTGCGCAGCGCGTTCTTCCATCTTTTGTGATTGCTCTCTCATCGAGATGCGCTGGCTGAGTCTATGATCGCCGGCGATCTACAACCGTTACGCAAGTTTTCGGGCACTTCTCGGCACGACTACGCTCAGATGATATACGGCACCAACGCCGTCACCCGTCTCGCGTAGGCTTGGTAGGAATCGCCGAACTGCACGCGCATCCATTTCTCCTCAAGCTTTAGTTTGTGCCACAAGGCGCCGAAAACCATGGCCACAGCAAGGAGCCCACGCCATTCGCCGCGAGCCACGGCGCAACCAAAAAATGCCAGCAGAAGACCAGTATAAATGGGGTGGCGAACCAGAGCGTAGGGTCCACCTTGAATGAGTTCGTGACCTTGCTTCAGGGTGACGGACTGGCTCCAGTTCTTCCCGAGGTAACGACGCGCCCAGACAGAAAAGAGCATCCCGCCTGCGGTAACTGCCGCACCGGTCCAGAAACACCAGACTCCAACCGGGAGAAATCGTTCGTCGAGCAGCCGAGGCGGAACCGTTGGCAGCCAGAGCAGCGCCACCGCGCAAATCATCGAAACGAGGCGTACCAGCCGCGACGACAAGGATTCCTGGCGCTCGGTTTCCTTGACATTCGTCGATATCCCCCACCAATAGGCCAAATAGCAAACCCACATCACAGGAAAAAGATAGTCGTATAAGAATGGCATGAGGTTCCTCGACATCCCACTTCCAGTTCCATCAAGTTGCGATTAGCAGTGCGCCGGCTGTCAGAGAGGGGCGATTACACCGGCGTTGGCCCTGCGGATACTTGTGAGAAGATTTTCGAAGTCGGCACTAACCTTATTTTTCCAATGCTTTCCCGGCCGCTTCCAAGGTGACATCCACGTCCTCATCGGTGTGCGCCAGAGTGACAATCGAGTGCAGCGCTGCCGATGGAGAAGCGTACACCCCGAACGGAAACAGCGACAGCACAAATTTCTGGAACGCAGCCCGATCTACGTGCTGGCAGAACTCGCGATAGTCGCGGATTGCCGGCTGATCGGTGAACATCAGCTGAAACATCGGGCCTACATTCTGCACCGTCACTGCTCGACCCTTCTTCTGAAACAACGCCTTGTATCCCGCGCAGAGCCGCTCTGCAATGCGCCAGGTATGGCGGAAAGAAGCGTTGTTGTCGCGCGTGAGCACGCGCAGGTTGGCGCGCGCGGCGTGCATTCCGATGCGCGATCCGTTGTGCGTGCCGTAGTGCAGGACGCCTCCCCACTGCAGCGCGTCCATAATTTCGGCGCGGCCGACCAGCGCGGCTACAGGCAGGCCGCAGCCCAGCGCTTTGCCGAAGGTCACAAGATCGGGTGAAAGTTTGTAATGTTCCTGGCAGCCTCCGGGCGCGATGCGGAATCCAGTCACCGTTTCGTCGAGGATAAAAACAATTCCGTGGGCGCGCGCGAGTTTCTCGAGGCCCTGCAGATATCCCTCCGCCGGAGGAATGACGCCCATATTCGCCATCACGCCTTCCGTAATGATGGCCGCGATCTGGCCGGGATGATTTTCAATGGCACGTTGCAGGACTGGAAGATCGTTCCAGGGAACGACAATCGTGCCGTCGAGCGCAGTGCGATTCAGGCCCGAGCTGTCTGGAATCTTGATGGGATCGCTGCGCAATCCCAGCGCGGCCGGCGGCATTACATTCGAACTGACCAGCAGATCGTCGTGCCATCCGTGATAGTGGCCTTCAAACTTCAGCAGCTTCGGACGCCCGGTGACGCCGCGCGCTAACCGGATCGCGGCCATCATCGCTTCGGTTCCGGTGTTGGCGAAGCGCACCCGCTCGGCACTGGGCACTATCTTCTGGATCATCTCCGCCACTTCGAGTTCGACCGGCGTGGCCGTCGCGAAGTGCGCTCCCGTGGTGGCCGCTTCGGTGATCGCTTCCACGATCTCGGGATGCGCGTGCCCGAGCGGCAGCGCGCCGAAAGCCATCATCCAGTCGATGTACTCGTTGCCGTCAACGTCGTAAATGCGCGAGCCGCGGCCGCGCTCCATGAAGATGGGGTACTTGCCGAAGTTCGCGGGACCTCGGGAAGAGGAGCTGCTGGCCTCAATCAGCACTCCCAGGGTGCGCTCGTAAAGTTGCCGGGATTTCTCCGTGCTGAAAGCCAATGATGTCTCCGCGATTCACGGTAGCGCCGGCGTCTTGCCGGCTGTCGCAAGGGCATCTTGTCCTCTCGCCTGCGCGGACCGAGACATCCCCGCGACAGCCGCCGGGACGGCGGCGCTAAGGAATTCGACTGGCTATAGTACAGCAGAACGGCGCCAGACGCCGGTTCCGGGCTTGGGTTCCCGAAGTAACCAGGCTGGATCCGCCACAGATTTAACGCAATTTCCCTCCCGTCCCGCATTCTTACCTTGAACGCGCGTTAGGGCCCCAAATCCCCCGAAGAACGAGACACATCGCCAGAGTAGTTGCAGTGCGGGTTGAACCGGAAAGGTTGAACCATGAAAGAGTCGATTCTCGCCGCAGTTTCCACGCTCAGATGCTCGCTTCTGAGGTCGCTGTTTGCCTGCCTTGCGGCCGTTGTCCTTTTGTCCGGCACGGCGGCCCGAGCTCAAGAAAAGCCGGTGGAAGCCGCGCACGCCGCCGGATGGGTGGTCATCCCGGTGGAGGAATATCGCGTGCTGCGGGCCAAGGCCTATCCCGCGGAGCACGAACCGGCACCGCCTCCGCTCGACGCGACGCTGACCCGTGTGGACTACGATCTGCGCGTACTTGGGGATCTAGCTTCGGGGCGCGCCAATCTTACGGTTGACGTTTTGAAAGATGGATGGGTGCGCGTGCCGGTGCCTCCGGGCCTGCTGGTGCGCGAGGCACGGCTCGACGGCAAGCAAGTGTCGCTGGTGCCCGGGCCGCAGGGGAGATTGGGAACGCATCTTTCGGCGCTGCTGTCGCACGCGGGACGGTGGGTGCTGGCGCTCGATGTGGACTTGCCCGTCAACGTGTCGGCCGGGGATGAAAGCATTTCCTTGCCTTCCACTGAATCGGGCGTGACGCGGGCGACGGTGCAGCTGGCGCGTGCAGGAATCGATCTGCGTGTGGCCGGCGGATTGTTGGCGGAGAAATCTGAAAGTTCCGGCGACACCACGTGGACGGCCTATGGACGCGGCAACGAGCCGCTGACGTTTACCTGGCGGAAGAAGGCGGAAGACCATCACGCGGAGTTGCCTCTGCGAATGCGTGGATCCCTGACACAACTGACGAGCCTCGCGGAAGATTCGACTTCGGTCTACGCGGAAGTAAACGTGCAAATCGTGCAGGGCGCGGCCCGCGAGGTCCGCATCCAACTTCCCGAAAAAATCACCATCAACCAGGTCTCGGGCGCGATGGTGGCCGATTGGGAGATGAAGAACGGAGAACTCGCCGTCACCTTCCTCGAACCGCTCGAGCACAGCGCGCGCTTCGTGATCAATGGTGAGGCACGCCTTCCGCGGGATGGCATCGTCGACATTCCGCTGCTGCGGCTGCTCAACGCGGAGCGCGATAGCGGCGGAGTCGCGGTCGAAATCCTGGGCGCCGGCGAGATCAAAGATCAAAAGGCGGAGGGATTCGAAGAGGCCGACGCCAGCGACCTGGGCGAGATGGTGGCGAGCCGGCAGTCTCCCGCGTTGGTGGCATTTCGCGCGCGGGCCGGTGAGGCGGGCGAAACGCGATCGTTGAGCGTCAACATCGCGCGCTACGACCAGCAGGCCGTCTTGATGGCCAACATCGAGGAAGCGCGTTACGACGTGCTGATGAGTTCCGATGGAAAGGAACTTGTCGAAGCGCGGTACGCGGTCCGCAACAACCAGCGCAATTTCGTGAAGATTACTTTGCCCGCAGGCGCAGTGGTGTGGAGCGCCGCGCTCGCTGGCAGGCCGGTGCGGCCGGGGCAATCTCCGGATGGCAGCCTGCTTTTGCCGCTCGAGAAATCGCGCGCCGGAGACGATGCGCCGGCGTTCACCGTGGAAATTCTCTATCTCACCAAGGCGTCGGCGTGGTCGGCGAAAGGCCATGAACGGATCACTCTGCCGGCTCTGGATCTTCCCATCTCGCGCACCGGCATGCTGCTGTACTATCCGCCCGCGTTCAAAATCACAGCCGAGCCGGGAACTTTCCGTACGCAGGAGTATGAGGCTCCGGTGTCGGCAGCGCTCGCCCCACCTGCGCCCGCCGGCCCCGTGGGAGGAAGCGGCGGTGGCTATGGAGGAGCAATGTTCGACGGAAGGCCTGCCACCCGGGACATGACCGGCGCCGACGCCGAGCAAGCTGCCCAACAGCAAAGCGCCAAGAAAGACGCGACCCAGACCTTGCTCGACACATTCAAGGCCAAGTCCATGGGAGGGAAAGTGACGGGCATCCTGCCGGTCAGCGTTTCTTTCCCTGCATTCGGTCCGTCCATTTTCCTGGTCTCGGAACTGACCAGCGAGAACCAGTTCCCGGCGGCAGAGTTCAGCTTTCAGCGTGAGAAAAAGGGAGGTGTGCGATGAAGAACAGATTCGCGATGGTGATGGCTTGCTGCGCGTGTGCGGCGCTGGTGTGCGTAGCACAGGAAAAATCCACGCTGCCCTTGCCGGACCCTGGCAATGTCACGCTGACTCTGGATGAGTACAACAGGCTGGTGGAACTGGCCGCAAAACCGCCCAAGAGGCCGGATACGGCGCCGCTTCCCTACTCGATCAAGCATGCGGACTTGAAGCTGCGCGTCGAGAAAGATTCGGTCAGCGGGACGGTCGAGCTCGACGGCGAAGTTTTTCGCAAAGGAGTGAGCAAAGTGCCGCTCACCAGCGGCATGACGATTTTCGACGCTCATCAGAATGGCAAGGGCATTCCGTTGATCCAGGAAAACGGCACGCACGTTGCCCTGCTGCCCGGACCGGGCGAATTCTCGGTCGCACTCGACGCGGGGCTTCCCTTGCGAATTGAGGTCGGCCGCGCCTCGTTCAGTTTGCCGGCTCCGGTGGCCGGAAGCGTGCAGCTCACGCTCGTCATCCCCGGAGACCACACCATTGCCAACATCAGTTCCGGGCTGATCACGAGCCGCAAATCCGAAGATGGACATACGGCCATCGAAGCCACCCTGGTTCCCGGACAGCCGGCCAACATCTGGTGGGCGACACGGGAAACGGCCAGCTCCGGTAGTGCCGAAGGAAGTTCGATTCCTCGCCGACAGCAAGACGCTGGTGTCGGTGAGCGAAGCGGAGATGCGGGTTGCAGTGCTCGCCAACGTCACGGTCGTACAGGGCGATCCCTCCGAATTTCATGTGCAACTTCCCGCTGGATTCGAAGTTACAGGGGTGACGGGCCCCACGCTCGATTCCACTGAGATTCACTCGGAAATTCTCACGCTGAAAGTGACCGCACCTGCGCAGCGCTCGCACGAATTTCTGATTTCCATGGAACGATCGATCAATGATGCCAAGGCCGATGTGCCATTTGTCAGTTTCAAGAGAGCGCAGCGCGAGACCGGTGAGGTATTGGTCGAAGGCGCGGGCACCATGGAAATCCGCGCCACGGAGGGCGGCGGGCTCAAGCGGATGGATGTGACGGAAGCGAATCCGTATCTTCGATCGCTGGCGCACTTCCCGCCGCAAGCGGCCTTTCGCTATCACAAGCAGCCCAATGAAACGCCCACCCTGGCGCTCGATTGGGTGCGGTTTCCCGATGGAAGCGTGCTGGCAGCGGTTGCCGAAAATGCGGTGGTAACGACGCTGGTCACTTCTGAGGGCAAGTCGCTGACGGAAGTGAGGCTGACTCTCAAGAATCAGGCGCAACCGTTTTTGAAAGTCGCGTTGCCCGCCGGCGCGAGCATTCTTTCGGCCGAGGTTGCCGGAGAGCGCGTCAAGCCGGTGCAAGGCCCGGACGGAAGCCGAGTGCCGCTGCTGCGTCCCGGATTCCGCCCGACCGACTCCTACACTGTGTCATTCGTGTTTATGCATTCGGGAGCGCCGTTCGCCAAAAAGGGCGGCGCGGAACTCAGCCTGCCGAACATGGACATTCCGATCAGCCTGCTGAACTGGGAGGTCTTTCTGCCGGAGCAATATAAGGTGAAAGATTTCGGAGGTGACGTGATTGCCGCCGACCGCGTGCCGCCAGCATTCTACGAGGGCGTTGCCATGGCGCAACCAGCACGGGCGAATCCGGAGATTCGCGTCGCCGTTTTTCCCGGACAGATGGGCGGAGTGGTCACTGATCCCAGCGGCGCAGTCGTTTCGAACGCTCGTGTGACGGTCAGTTCGTCGGATGGTACGTGGTCCCGAACCGCAATCAGCGATGCTCAGGGTCGGTGGCTGATTGCGGGTATGCCTTCCGGAAACTTCAAAGTACAAACTGACATGCGCGGCTTTCGAACCAACGTGCTCAACCTCGGGTACGATGCCCGCCAGCCGGCGAATTACAACACGGTGCTGAATGTCGGCAGCACTTCGGAAACCATCGAAGTCACGGCGGAAGCCCCGGTGGTCAACACAACGACTGCGACGGTGGGTGGCCGGAAGATCCACGGCTCCCGTGCGGCCACGGACTTGCAGCCACTCAGTACCGCTTCGGCCAATGTCGTCGACCTGCAGAAGCGCGTGGCCGGCGTGTTGCCGGTGGCCATCGATGTTCCCCGGGCGGGCACCTCGTTCAGTTTCGTCCGCCCGCTGGTGCTCGATGAAGAAACGAAGGTGACCTTCAGTTACAAGAGCCGGTAGACGAGGAGCGCACGCCCGGGCGGCATCCCCGAACCTCCGTTATGCCGTGTTCCCGCGGATGGCATAGAATGTGGGATCGCGGATGCCGCTCATGAGCAAACCTGAAACGTGGAAGACGTGGGAAGGCCGCGTGGTCGACGGCAAGTTCCCGATTCGACGGCAGCTCGGCAGTTCCGGCCACAGCGCCGTCTTTCTGACCGAACTCCCCGGGACAGCGCAGAAGGCTGCCATCAAGTTGCTCGTAACCGATGGTGCGGAGATCGACCGGCAACTGGCGCGCCTGCGGGCGACGGCGAAGCTGTCGCACCCGCACTTGCTGCGGGTGTTCGAATCGGGGCGCTGCCGCCTGGATAGTTCGTCGTTTGTCTACGTGGTCACGGAATACGCGGAAGAAGATTTATCGGAGATCCTTCCACAAAGGCCGCTCGCTCCCTCGGAAGTTTCTGAACTTCTGCCGCCATTACTGGATGCGCTCTCCTACCTTCATGGGAAGGGCTATGTGCACGGACGAGTCAAGCCGTCGAATGTTCTGGCGGTGGGTGACCAACTGAAGCTATCGGCGGATTCGATCATGGCGATTGCGGAGCCCAGTTCCGCTCGACGGCGCCGTGACGTTTACGACGCGCCCGAAACCGCGGCGGGAATTGTTTCACCGGCGGGCGATGTCTGGTCGGTGGGCGTGACCCTGGTGGCCGCCATCACGCAGAACGTGGCCCTTGCCGAACAAGCGGATCCGGGCAAGCCCGCTTTGCCGGATAGCATTCCAGAGCCCTACCGGGGAATTGCCCGCGAGTGTTTGCATCTGGATCCCAAGCGGCGTTGCTCGCTGGCGGAAATTCGGGCGCGGCTGCAGCCCGCGGGACGGTCTGTCCCCGCACCGCTGGAACCGGCAAAGGCTCCGCAGCGCTCGACAAAAAGCCGCAAGCCGATCTACGCATTGGCGCTCGTGTGTATTGCTGTCGTGCTGCTCGCCTTCTCGATTTTTCGCTCGCGCGAAAAAAAATCCTCAGAACAGGCTACGGAGACTCCGCAGCAGCCGGCCAGCCAAACCGCGCCTGTAGCACCGGCGGCGGCGCCTGCGCCCGAAGCCGCCCCGCCCGCGAAAACTCCAACCAGTGCTGAGGGTGCGGTCCGGCATCAGGTGATGCCCGATCTGTCGCAAAGCGCGAAGAGCACCATCAGCGGCACGATCAGAATCGGCGTAGTGGTCGAGGTGGATTCTTCCGGAAAAGTCAAAGCGGCGAGATTCAAGTCTGCCGGACCGAGCCGATATTTTGCCGGCAAGACGTTGGCAGCGGCCCAGCAGTGGCAATTCTCTCCGCCTCAGTCAAACGGCGAGCCCACGGCCAGCACCTGGTTTCTGGAGTTTCGCTTGCGCCGCAGCGGCGTCGAAGCTTCTTCGCAGCGCATCAGTCGTTAGTCGTTTCACCGGTCGTTTCCCCAGTCGTTTCCCCCTGACGCAACTTCCACAGAATCTGCCGGACCATCCCCAGCAGAAGCTTCGCATCGTAGGCTTCCAGGTTGAAGCGCAGGATGAGGCTGCGGGCCTTCTTTTCGAACATGGCGCTGGTCCCAGGCTTCACATAGCCGCTGATGCGGAGAGCCTCGAAAAGGCATTCGGAGATCGATTGCGTTTGCGCCGCGGTAGCCGGTTCGGTTTTCTGCGTGGGCACCTCGAGTGTTGCGCTCCGCGCCAATTCGTAAAGACAAACGGCAACCGCCTGCCCCAGGTTCATCGAGATGTTCTCTTCCCGCGTGGGTATATTCAGCAGCCAGTGGCAGTAACTGAAATTCTCATTGGAGAGCCCGGTTTTTTCGGAGCCGAACAGGAGGGCTACGCGTCCATTTTCGAGCGTTGCCCGGACGGCGCTGGCGGCTTCGTCTCCCAGACGGCGAAGCGGTTGCTGCAAGGTTCTGTCCCCTACGGCAGTCGTCCCAATCACCAGCGAGCAGTCGGCCACGGCATCCGCGAGCGTAGTGAATCCTTCGGCGCGCTTGAGGATCTCGGCCGCGCCCACCGCAGAGCGGGCTTCACGGAAGGCTAATCGGAATGGGTTCACTACGCGAAGATGCTGCGCACCAAAATTTGTCATGGCGCGGGCGGCCGCCCCAATATTCAAGGGATTGCGGGGGCGCACCAGAACGACGACAAGACGGCTCAAGTGTGTGGAATCAGGCGGCAAGCCCATAATTTTACGACAGTCTGCATTGCGGCTGGCGCCGGCACGCTCGCTTCGCTCGCGGGGCAGGCTGCATCCGCCCCTACATGAACCGAAAATGTAGCGCCGGACGCATTCGTCCGGCGTTGCGCGCGAAGCGCGCAATAGCAACCCACAGAGGACGCGGAAGACCGTTGCTGAGGGCGCAGCGAAAAACGGGGGTTAGGCCGATGTTTAGCAGGCGAAAACTCGGCGGCGCAGCATTCCAGCTGCAAAGAGGATTCCAGTGATCAAAAAACTCGCCGTCGAGGGTTCCGCGACGAATGAGGTAGGCACCGGATTGCTGGCCAGCACCATGGGACCGCTGAAGTATCCCGTCGGGGTAGCAGTGGTCGATTGGATGTCCACACCGGTGAAGCCCGACGCGCCGGTGCCGGTTACGACAGCAGTCAGAACGTAGCCGTGCGTACCGTGGGCGAGAATGGCCAGAGTCCAGATTGCGGGCTGAGAGAATGCGCCTGAAAAAAGGATTCCGTCGGTCAGTCTGCTTTCGAACAAAATCGGCGACGACGCGGACAAGGTCAGATCGAAATTCGTAGCCGTCAATCCCTCTCCCGTCCCCCTGAATAAGTCGCCTTCATCGGCGGCAGCCAGACCAGACAGCATAAGGAAAGACACAACCAGAACAGCGCCAGCGGACCTACGGGAAAGCATCCCAATACTCCTTGTGGGTTCGACAAATCGTGGCTGAGGACGGCAGAGGCAGTTTCAGCGTAGGGCACCGTACCTTGCCCGGCCATACAGGCAATCTTGTAGATGATCCTGAAACAATGCAGTAGCCGGGGCTCGAATCAGTAGTTGTGCCGGAAACTTGAGGTTTGTAAAAAGAATGTCAAAATCGATCCGGTGCCAGATAATTGTTGTCAAGCCGTTGTAAGCTTCGGAGGTCGGAACGTCCCGAGGCGTGGGGAACCGGTAGTCTCACTCGTCCATCACAGGATAATAATCTTATGGGGAACCTCGCTACTCCCGTCGCTAGCGCCAAGAGCGCAACCCAGGAGCCGCTCCGGCCAGCCGCCCGGATCCTGGTGGTCGAGGATGATCCGGCGGTGCAAAAGGCCTTGAAAAGACTCTTTGAAACCGAGGGATATACGGTCGAGATTCAATCCGACGGGCAATCTGCGATTGAAAGTTTTCAGGCTTCCGCCCCTGCCGCCGTGGTGCTGGATCTGCGTCTGCCGAAAGTGTCGGGCCGGGACGTTTGCAAGGAAATCAAAGCCCACGTGCCGACCCTTCCCATCGTGGTGCTCAGCGCGGCTAGCGATGTTTCCGATAAAGTTCTGTTGCTCGAGCTGGGCGCCGACGACTACGTGACCAAGCCGTTCAGTCCTCGGGAACTGCTGGCCCGGGTTCGCGCTGCGCTCCGCCATACCGCGCGGACGCCGGAGGCGCAGGTTGTCAGCTTCGATAACATCTCGGTCGACTTCCGAAAAATGGAAATCAAGCGCGACGGAGAGCCGGTCGTCCTCACCGCGCAGGAATTCAAGACTTTTCAATTTCTTGTGCAGAATGCGGACCGCGTAATCACCCGCGACGAATTGCTAAACGAGGTGTGGGGTTATCAGAACTATCCTTCTACGCGCACCGTGGACAACCACATTCTCAAGCTTCGCCAAAAACTGGAGAGAGACCCATCCAGCCCGACTCACTTCCGCACGGTCCACGGGATGGGATATAAGTTCGTACGCTGATTCCAGTGAACCTTTCTCCCGAGCCCGTCTTTGAATCTTCTCCGGCCCGCTCGGCAGGCCGGTTCGTGCCGCAAACGCGCTTGCGCACACGCTTCCTGCTTTCCATGCTGGTGATCACCGCCGGACTGACTACCACCAGCCTGCTGCTGGTGCGGCGCAGCGTGGAGGCGAACGTCCGGCAGAGCATTGCGGTAAACCTGCGCCACTCGGTGGCCGCGTTCCAGGATTTTCGCCAGGAGCGCGAAACCATGCTGACCAGCGATGTGGCCTTGCTGGCGGATCTGCCTATCACTCGCGCCATCATGACGGGGCCCGACGATCCTGTCACCATTCAAGACGCGTCGCAGGAAGTCTGGCAGATTTCGGCTTTTGATCTGTTCGTACTGGTCAGCCGCAGCGGCAAGGTCTTAGCCCTGCACACAAAAACTCCGGGATTTACGCGGGATGTGGCCGAGAAATACTTTCAGCAATCGCGGGACGAAGATCGCGGAGAATCCAGCCACTGGTGGCTGGGCGAGCATCACCTGTATCAGACGTTTATTGAGCCGATCTATCGCGGTTCCCGCACCGACGGAACGCTCACTGGATTTCTAGTGATCGGTTATGAGATCAACGACCGGCTCGCCGCCGAAGTGAGCAAGGTGGCGGGCAGCCAGGTGGCATTCTCCTGCGGCGATGAAGTGATCGCTACCACCCTGCCGCCGGCAAAAGTGCAGGGTGAAAAACTTCGGCCCCTGATCACGGGAGCGATCCAGGAGGAACCGCGCGACATCGAGATCGGAAAGGAACGCTTCCTCGCCACCTCGCTGGAATTGTCGGGCTCGCGAGAAACCCCAGTGCGCCTCAGCGTGTTGGGTTCCTACGACCAGGCGACAAAGTTCGTCAACGAATTAGATCGGTACCTGCTTCTTTTGGGTTTCGCCGCCGTCCTGGTAGGCAGCGGATTGGTCTTCTTCTTCTCTCACACCTTCACCCGGCCGCTCGGCAACCTCGTAGGCGGCGTGCGCGCGCTGGAACGTGGAGATTTTTATCATCCTCTGGATCCGCGCGGAGGCGACGAAGTGGCCGAACTGACTCGGGCGTTCCAACGAATGCGCGCCAGCCTGCTCAAGAGCCAGCAGGATCTGCTCGAATCCGAGCAACTCGCCACCATCGGCCGCATGGCGAGCTCGATCTCGCACGATCTGCGCCATTCTCTCGCCGCCATCGTCGCCAACTCCGAATTCCTTTGCGACAGTCACTTGACCCCGGCGCAGCGCGAGGAACTTTACCAGGAAGTGCGCACCGGTGTGAATCTGATGACGGACCTCCTCGATTCCCTGCTCGAATTCGCGCGCACGCGGGAGTCGTTGAACTCCACCTACGGCAACGTCTCCGAGACGATTCAGCGGGCGGTGCAGGCAGTCCGCTTGCATCCTCGTCATCATTCCCGCTCCGTCGATGTGTTGTGCGGACCGCAGGTCTCAGGTTGGTTCGATCAGCGCAAAGTGGAACGCGCTTTGTACAACTTGTTACTCAATGCCAGCGAAGCCGCTCCTCCAGTTGGAGGCAAAATAGAGGTCACCGCTGGCGAGATCTCCGGGGCGATCACCCTGTCTGTGGCGGACAATGGTCCCGGCATCGCGGATTCTATCCGCGATCGCCTGTTTCACCCCTTCGTCAGCTACGGCAAGGAAAACGGCACCGGGCTGGGCTTGGCGGTGGTGCAGAAAATTGTGCAGGATCACGGCGGGGAGATTTCTGTGGAACGCACGGCAGAGGGCACAACGGTATTTCGCATCGTGTTGCCCGGCCACGTTCAACAAAGTACGCCGGGGGCCGGCAATCACGATGCCGCGAACCCTTCGTTCGTTCCCGTGCAGTCGGAAAAAGTCAGCCACAGTTCGATTTCGCATCCGGACGCGTAAGCCCGCGCTCCCTCGCTTGCACGCGCGCCCCGCTTCCGGATCGTGCAGGAGGACGTTGTGAAGAGCCATCGAAATCTTGCCCTTCGCCGGGCCGCCATGACCATTGCTGCTCTCGGCTTGCTCAACTTTGCTGCGCGTGCGCAAAAAACTCCCGTCCCGGAAGCAAGTGATTCGGCCAGCTCAGTTCGCGATCTGCAGGAACAGGTTCAGCAACTGCGCTTGTTGATCGAACAGATGCGCGCCGAAAACGCGGAGTCGCGTGCCGAGATGCGCCAGTTGCGCCAGGACTTGCAAGCCACGCGCGCCTTGCTGCAACCACCCGCTGCCGGCGCATTACCAGAAACTGAGGCCAACTCCACTCCCGCTCCAAGCCAGCCCGCCAGTTCCCCGTCGTCCGCGGCCTCGACTTCTGAACTTCCCGGCACGCTGGAGGACCGCGTCCAGAAGCTGGAGGAATCGACTTCGCTGATCGGCTCGAAAATCGATGAGCAGTATCAGACGAAAGTGGAAACCGCGTCCAGGTACCGCGCCCGGCTGCATGGCATCGTTCTGATGAATGCCTTCCGCAACCTGGGCGGCTCCGATAATCTGGATTTTCCAAACTACGCCGAACCGGCGCCGGCCGGCACTCCGCAGGCGACGGTTGGCGCAACCTTGCGCCAGTCGGAAATCGGATTCGAAATCTTCGGTCCGAACATTGCCGGCGCGCGCACGTCGGCCGATGTGCAATTCGATTTTGCCGGAGGCTTCCCGGCCACGGGAAACGGCGTAAATTTTGGCATTGTCCAGCTGCAGACGGCCAGCTTGCGCTTCGACTGGGAGAACACCTCGGTCGTTGCCGGGCAAGATGCTCTATTCATCTCGCCGCTCTCGCCGACTTCCTTCGCTTCCCTAGCCACGCCCGCCTTCGCCTTTGCCGGAAACCTTTGGGGATGGACGCCGCAGTTGCGCGTGGAACATCGTTTCGCAGTTTCCGATCAGCAGACCGTCACCGTGCAAGCCGGAGTTCTCGATAACCTCGATTGGGAGCCTCCCTATAATTCGTTCTACCGCACGGCCCAGGCGGGTGAACTTTCCGGGCAGCCCGCCTATGCTCTTCGCACCGCATGGTTGCGTCCGGTGCAGGATCATCCGCTGAGTTTTGGTGTTGCCGGCTACTACGGGCGCCAGAATTGGACTTGGGGCCGCAATGTAGATGCGTGGGCGGGGATGGCTGACTGGCAGATTCCGATCCTGCCGCGACTCTCCCTGTCGGGCGAGTTCTATCGCGGACGCGGCATTGGCGGGCTGGGAGCCGCGGTCGGCACCTCCGTCCTATATGGCGGTGATCCCACCCAACCCTACACTCCGATCCACGGGCTCGATGCTGCCGGAGGCTGGGCGCAACTCAAATTCCAGCTCACTCCCAAGGTGGAAATCAACGGCGTTATCTCCGATGACAACGCCTTCGCCGGAGACGTGCGCGGCTTCGCCACGGATCAGAATAATTTTGGCCCCATCCTCGGACGCAACCGCGGCGCTCTGGCCAACGTCGTGTTCCGGCCTCGTTCCGACCTGATTCTTTCCGCCGAACTCAGACGATTGCAAACCTTCCCCGTCTATAGCAGTAGCAGCGGGACCAACCAGCTGAATCTTTCGGTGGGAATCTTATTTTGAAAATTGCGTCGATTCAACCCGGCTTGTCACTCGGGATGCTGCTTCTGGCAACCGTTGGCGCACAAGCGCAGCTGAAAGCTCACGTCGACCTGACGCGCGACGGCCATCGCCTGAAAAACGCCTCCCAGGCGGTGGTCTGGCTCACTCCGATGGGCGTTAGCGTTGCGCCGCCCAAGCAGAAACCTTCCGAGATTCCTCAACTGGTGCAGAAGGACAAAAGCTTCCATCCATCCCTGCTGGTCATTCCAGTGGGCGGGAAGGTTGAATTTCCCAACCACGATCCCTTCTTCCACAACGTGTTCTCGCTGTTTGAAGGAAAGCGCTTCGATCTGGGGCTCTACGAAAGCGGAACGACGCGCTTCGTGCACTTCGACAAGCCGGGAATCTCGTTCATCTTTTGTAACATCCATGCGCAGATGAGCGCGGTCGTGATCGCGCTGGCCACGCCCTATTACGCAGTCTCGAATGCGCGCGGCGATCTCCGCCTTCCCGACGTTCCTCCGGGCCGCTACCAGATGCAGGTCTTTCATTCCGCCGTGCCGTCCGACGCTTTGCGTGCTGTTGCGCGCGAGATTACCGTCGCACCCGGTGATACCTCCCTGGGAAATTTGACGCTGGCGGAATCGAATGTAATCGTCGCCCACAAGAATAAGTACGGGCGCGACTACGATCGTCCCGAACCCGACAGTCCGGCCTACGCCCGGCCTTGAGTAGCGTAGGACGGAATCCGAGATAAAAGAGAAAGGGCATGCCGTTCAGCACGCCCTTCTCGCCTCTGACTTCACTTCGTTTACATCAACTTGCTTGCTTTGGGATGCCTTGCGGCGTCTCAAAGTCTAGCGATGCCCGCCGCCGGAGTGCCCCCCGCCTCCACCGCCGGCATGTCCACCGCCGCCACCAGAATGTCCACCACCGCCGCTGGAGTGACCGCCGCCGCTCGGCGCACGTCCGCCACCGCCGTAGCTCGGGGCACGCCCGCCGCCGTAACTCGGAGCGGAACGCGACCCACCGTAGCTGGGCGATCCGCGATATCCACCGTAATTGCCGCGCGAATATCCATCATACGGGCTATGCGCGATCGGCTGCCGCATATCCAACTGCGGACGCGAAGAAGAAGATCCACGTCCCAGGCCATTCGAGTAACCGCCATAACCGCTATAGCCGCGCTGCGCAGAGGAACCCGGTGCCGCACCGCCATAACCACGCTGCATCGAGGAACTCGGTGCCGTACGGTTCCAGTAGCTCCCGCTGCCGCCGCGCGCCGCGTAGGAATTGGATTCGCCACGCGAGACCTGGCTGCTTGAGGGCGGCGTGAAAGGACGGAACCCGCCGCGGTTCTCGGTTCCCGCCGAATGCGTCTCCATACGCGAGCCCGCATTGCCATAGTCATTGGAACGCATGGTTCCGTTCGCGGGTGGAGTGAAGCTGCGATTTCCGCCGGAAGCGCCGTTGGAACCCCGCGAATTCTGCATCGCCGATCCCTCGGCACGATTTCCATTCGCCGCATTGGATGAATTGAACCCGCCCCGGTTCTGACCAGATGCGGAGGCATTGCCCGTGCCGTGATTGGCGGTTCCACTCTCGCGATTCGCCGGAGTACCCGCGCTCGGACGCTGCATATTGCTGCCACCGCGCGCCGAGAATTCGCTGTTCGATCGGCCGCCCGCCGGAACCGCGCCCACGTGGCTCTGCTGCATCGATTGCCGCAGGCTTGCGGTCTGCTGCTGGAACGATGCCGGCCGCGCCATGTTGTTATGCGATCCGTAGAAGCTCTGCGAACCACCGTTGCGAACCGTGGATGGAGCTGCCGCCCGTCCGCTGGCCGACAAGCTGGCATGCGATGGAACCACCGGCAGATTGCCCGCCATCATGCGTGCGCTGCCAATCTGTTCATGGGTCGCCGCCATAGCGCCAACCCGGCCCGCTCCGAAGCGGCTGGCTCCGACCGTTGAGAGAGCCCCTCCGATATGAGCGTTGTGCAGATTTGCGATGTTCGAATAGCGCAGTCCGTTATGCAGCGGCGCGAAGCCACCGTAGTGTCCACCCCAGCCTCGGTAACCGCCCCAACCGCCGCGACCGACCCAGCCAAAGCGTCCGCCGTATCCACCCCACCACGGATGGAACCAGTCACACGGACCCAGCGGGAGCCAGCCGAAGCCGCCCCAACCCCCGAACCCAAGGCCGCCCCCCCATCCCCAGAAAGAAACATAAGCCGGCGCCCAGAACGGGTTATAGCCCGCATACACCGGTCCCGGCCACCACGCCCACGCGCTGTTGTACCAGAGCCAGCGTCCGTAGTGATACGGCGCCCAGCCCCAAGGCTCGTAGCCGACCCAGGTCCACCCGTAATAAGGTTCATAGGTCCAGTTGCCGTTGCGATACGGAGCCCAGTCGTCAGGCTCGTTCGGAACCCACACATCGCCGTAATCAGGCACATTCTGCCAGTTGCCGTACGCGTCCAGATCCTGCGTTCCGGTGTAACGGCGATTAGTGTGTTTCCAGGAACTGGCATCCTGAATAATGTGGTCGCGGTCGCTGTTCCAGCGATCCCAGTCATCGCGATCCGGAGCCGTCCCGATTTTGTATTGTGCGGAATTGATATCGCCGCGCACGGTGGCCATTTCGCCGGCGTGAATTTCCGTGCTGCCCTGCGGCGTCGCGATCTGCGCTTCGCCCTGGCGCACAATCACAATCGTGTCGCCATCCGGCCGCACTTCAATCCGGAACACTCCATCGTGATGCGCGGGATGCACCGCAACGTTCGGAGTGTCAATCTCCGGTTCGGCTTCGCTGTCTTTTGAAACCGTGTAGTTTAGAATGCCTTGCCCTAATTGAATCTGAATGTTCTTGTGCGTCAGGGTGGCAATGTTGGCCTTGGAGTTCGGCCCCAGGCGGAGCGTGTTGGCAAAATCGAGTTGCAGTTCGGTGCGGGCGTTATCGCCGGTAGAAACCTTGTCGCCGCCCATCACGGGCTGGTTCAGCGCCGCGGCCGACCAGTCGCCGGAGTCGCCGCGCTGGGTCGACACGTCGCCGTGAATCAGGCTGACGCGCGCCACACCCTGATCGGTCTGCGCCGGAGCTTCTCCGGACGGTCCGCCGGGTTGCGCCTCAGTGGGCTGCGCACCCAATTCCTGTTCGGAAGGCGGCGCGCCCGCGGGCTGCTGCGGCTGAGCTTGACCAACTTCCATGGGAGCGCTGGGCTGCTCCGAAGGACCGGGGCCCTCATCCGTGGTTTGCGCCAATGCGCCAATCGAGAGGGCGCCCGAAAGCGCCAATGTCAGGACAGCCACGTTTCCTGCAAATTTGCTCTTCATAAGCCACCTCTTGGATCCGAGGTTGTTTACGCCATTCTGCATATCCAAGCAAATGCAAATGCCATGCCAACGAAGAGGGATCGGGTCGGTATAACTCTTGTCTTTTCAATGCGAAAAAAGCCAGATTTTCGAGGCGGGTGGATGAAATCGAACAAACTGGCCGAGTTCAGCCAAAGCTGGTGGTTTTCGGCCACCTCGGGCGACCTTGAGAGTCACTCGGAACTCATCATCTTGGCGTACATCCGGTGGAAAGCGTGCACGCCTTTTTCCTGCTTCACGCTGAAACGCCCGCGAGCATAACTGCGCGACCGCAGATTCTTCTGCACCGCCTCACAGATCCCTACGTCCTCGATCTGGATCTGATCGCTAAAATCGACAGACGCTTTCGCCGCGGGCGTGCCGTGATCCTTCTCCGGCAAATACCACTCGAAGATGGCCAGCGACCGCTCCGGTTCGAGCGGCACCACAATGTTCAGCGAGACATTGTCGGGATAGCAGTTCAGCATCCAGTTGGGAAAAATCCAGAAATAGTCGGTGGTCAGATCTTCGCGCGCTTGCTGGTAACGTCGCGGCGTGACATCGCCCGCTTGTGCGCCGCGAATCGGACTGAACTGCCGAACGTGCGTCTCATAAGGCTCGACGACGTAGGCGTTGTAATCCAATTCGCGATTCAGTCCGGGATGCACGCTGGGCAGGTGGTATCCCTCAAGATAATTGTCGACATAGGTTTTCCAGTTGCATTTCATGTCATAGGTGCGACGCTCGAAAAGCTTCATGGCGGCGAAGGGAAATTTTTCGGCTTGCCGCGGCAAGTCTCCCAGACTCTCCCGCAGGGATCGCGCCTGCGGATCCAGGTTCACGAAAATCAGGTTGAACCACTCATCGGCTCGCACGGGTACCAGCGCGAATTCTTCCGGGCAAAATCCTTCCACCCCTTCCATCTCGGTGGAGCTTATCAGGGCGCCGTCCAGGCCGTAGGTCCACCCGTGATAGCCGCAACGGAATAATTTGCGCGAGCCGCAGCCCTCGGCCGGCGGACCGGCACGGTGCCGGCACACGTTGTAAAATCCGCGCAACTGGTGGTCGGCGCCCCGCACCAGAAGCAAAGGTTCTCCCGCCACTTCTGTCGTAAAATAATCCCCAGGATTCGCGACTTGGCTTGCGTGACCCACCACCTGCCAGGTTCGCGAGAATATCTTCGCCCTCTCTTCTGCGCAGACCGCTGGCTCGAAATAGAGGGAGGCGGGAAGAGTCCAGGCCCGCGCGATATCGGCTTCGACCCGAAGAGCGTCTTTGGGAAGAGACATGGAAGAAGAGGAATGAATTACGCCGCACATTCTACGCCAGGCGTCCCTTGCGGCATACGGTTGGGCGGCAGGGGCAGGATTTACAAAAATCTGGGGAGCGCAAGTTGGGCGCCGGGGCTCGTTCCTAAAACGGAACGCTGCCGGTTCCCAACTTGACAGGAATTGTCAGCCGGATCGCCGTATTTTGCCAAGGATGCCTGTTTTGGGGTCGCGGTCAAACCATCGGAAGAGTACTCTAGTGGGTACCTCCACTGAAAATACAGCCTTTCCACAACTGCCCTTTGGAACCAAGGTAACTAGCGGCTTTGGGCAGGCAAGTGCAATATCGATAGCGACTGGGTCACGCATGACCAGAGACTTCTAAACACACAACGAGGGGAAAATAGAGATGCGGAAGCAAAAAGGTTTTTCACTTATCGAACTGCTGATCGTGGTGGCGATCATCCTGATCATCGCTGCTATCGCTATTCCGAACTTGCTGCGCGCCCGCATGGCGGCCAATGAGTCCGCTGCGGCCAGCTCGATTCGCACCATCAACACAGCTGAAGTCAGCTACATCACGGCGTATCCGACGACCGGGTTTGCCGCTCTCGCGGCGCTCGGCGGCGCTTCGCCTTGCACTGCTACTTCGGCAACTGCTTGCCTGATCGACAACAACCTGGCCGTCCAGGGAGCTGCTGCCCCTGGCAAGAGCGGTTACGTCTATACTGCAACCGCGCCGACCACCTCTTCCTATGTGACCTCTGCGGTTCCGGCGACCCTTAACAGCACCGGCACCAAGAGCTTCTGCTCTGTGGAGGATGCGGTGGTTCGCGTCGACACGACTGGCGGCGGCGGGCTTAGTACCTACGGGACTTGCCAAGCGCTGCCTGGCATCGCCAACTAAGCAACGTCGCGAAAGTATAGCGGCAAACGGGGAGCAGAATTTCTGCTCCCCGTTTTTATTTCCTGCTTCGATCAAAAAACAATTTATGTCAGCAGGCTTTCAGCTTCGCAAAAGGTAGTGGGCTACTGTGAATTTTGGATATTCTTAATCGAGGGGTCATCCTGAAAGCCGGCGCCTTTCAGCCGGCTGAGGGATCTCATTTCCTCTGATTTGGTGGCTGGGAGATCCCTCCCTCCGCCTGAAAGACGGCTCCGGTCGGGATGACGCCAACTCTGAGAGACAACTCAGTCATTCATTCTTAACAAAATTTGTCAGCTTGGCGTTCCAGTCTTCGCTCCAGGGCTTACTATGACCACCAGCCTTCCCGTATCCCTTTTATATGCCTATCCTTAGCGAAGGCACTGTCGGCCCTGTCCCGCCAATCTTCGGAACCAAACGTGCAACAATCCTATAAGCAGGGTAAAGCGGGTTTCAGGAATGGGGCATATGAAGGCTAGCAAAAACCGCGGTTTTTCCTTAATTGAGTTGCTGATCGTGGTTGCGATCATTCTGATCATCGCGGCGATCGCAATTCCCAACTATTGGAAGGCACGGATGGCCGCCAATGAATCGGCTGCCACCAGCGGCATTCGAACCATCACCAGCGCCGAAGTCAGTTATGCGACCGCCTACCCGTCAGTGGGTTACGCCAGCATCACCCAACTCGCAGGAGCGAGCCCCTGCACGGCATCGTCGGCTACCGCCTGCTTTATCGACAACAATCTGGCGACGGCGACCACGCCTCCGGGCAAAAGCGGCTACGTCTATGGTCTCGTCAACACGCAGTCCACATACTCTGTTTCGGCATATCCAAATGTCGCGAGCGGCAGCGGTACGCGCAGTTTCTGCGCGACCGAAGACGCAGTGATTCGGTATGACTCGAGCGGTGCCGTGATTGCATCTGAGGCGGCGTGCGCGGCTCTGCCCGGTCTCCAATAAGCGATCCGACGTTTTGTCGCAGGATTTAACAAACCCTCCTTTCGGATTACTTTGGTGACTCTGCTCTCTCTGCCCGAAGTGCGGCCGCTGTGGTCCTTGTGTTTAAATTTTGGATATGGCGACTGTCGCTGTGAACAAGGAAGCTAGGCAGCCCATGAGCCTCGCTCTCTTCAGCTCTGCCAAACAGCGCCGGGTGGTTTTGTCTCTCTTGCTGGCTTTGCTGGTCCTGCTGCTCTATAACCCCGTAACCCAGTATGGCTTCGTTAACTTCGACGATCCGGGATATGTCACGGGCAATCCCCATGTTCGCTCCGGTCTTACGTGGCAGACCGTGCAATGGGCATTTTCGAGCACGGAGCAGGCAAATTGGCATCCCTTAACCTGGCTCTCCCACGCCTTCGATTACCAACTGTTTCATCTCAAAGCAGCGGGCCATCATTACGATAGCGTTCTCCTGCACGCCCTATGCGTCGTCCTCTTGTTCCTGTTCCTCGAGTCATCTACAGGCCTGGTAGGGCGCAGCGCGGTGGTTGCGGCGCTGTTCGCGGTTCATCCCGTCAATGTGGAATCAGTTGCCTGGATCTCGGAGCGCAAGAACGTTCTGTGCACGGTTTTCTTCTTGCTGGGGCTCTGTGCCTACCAGTGGTACGCCCAACGTCCTGATCTCAAAAGATACTCGGCCGTCGCCTTCTCATTCGCTTTGGCACTGATGGCGAAGCCCATGGCAATTACTTTCCCCTGTGTTCTGCTCCTGCTTGACTATTGGCCGCTGGAGCGCATGCGCCCGTTCGTCGCTACTCGCGACTCGGAAAAGACCTCTGCGTACCCAGCAAAAACCGTGAGCGCGCTCGTTTTGGAAAAGATCCCGCTCCTGCTTCTCTCCGTTGCCAGTGCGATCATCACCGTCATCGTTCAGAAGAGCGGTGGTGCGTTGCGGGCCGAGTATCCGTTCCCACTGCGGCTGGAAAACGCAATGATTTCGTACGCCCGCTACATCGGTAAGGCATTCTGGCCGAGCCACCTCGCGGCGCTCTATCCGTTTCCTCGTCATGGATTGCTGGGCTGGGAGGGTGTGCTTGCGACGCTGGTCGCTCTATCGGTATCCGGCGCGGTGTTGTTTCAAGCACGGAAGCGTTATCTAGCGGTGGGCTGGTTCTGGTTTCTGGGAACGCTGGTTCCCATGATCGGCTTGGTGCAAGTCGGCGAGCAGGCCATGGCGGACCGGTATGCCTACATCCCATTCATCGGCTTGTTCATCGCCTTGGTCTGGGCTGTAGCAGATTGGGCGGAGGTACGGCGGATCCCTCCCATGTATTTGGCGACTGCGTCGCTTTTGGCCGTCGCTGCACTGGCCTCGGTTGCGCATGTGCAAATGAAATACTGGGAGAGTTCAACCGCTCTCTGGTCGCACGCCTTGCAGGTCACCGGGCCGAATTTCGTGGCGGAAGACAATATGGGAGCGGAGTTGATCAACGAGGGCAATATTCCTGCGGCACGGGCCCATTTTCAGGAGGCGACACAGATCAATCCACAAGATGCTTTCAGTCAAATCGACATAGGTGTCTGCGACAAGAGGATGGGCAATCTGAGAGGCGCTATCGAACACTACGAGGACGCGTTGCGATTATCGGCGGCGCCGACGCTGCGCTCGACGGCGTTCAGCAACCTCGGGTCACTCTATCGCCTGGAGGGGAATTATCCGGCTGCCCATGACAATTACACGGCCGCCCTTCGGATCGACCCGGGGTACGAGATGGCGCTCCTCGGGCTCGGATTAGTCGCACAAAAAACCGGCAACCTGTCGGACGCGGTTGACTACTATTCGCGGGCGATGGCGGCAGGCCCATCCGATGTGGGATATATTTTGCTGGCTCGGGCGTTGGAGGCGGCCTGCCGCAAATCGGAATCGGCTGCGGCTCTGGAGCAGGCCAGGAAGATTGCCCCCGCTTTTGACATGGCCCAGAAGGAGGCGGCCCGCTTGTTAGCGGAGTAGTCGCCGCATTAAGGGTTGACCCGGTTCAGTAAAATTGGACAGGATCGTTTGGACCAGGATCGTAATAAGAACGTCGTTCACCGCGAGTCTTAACCTAATTTACCCGTAGTAGGATTCGGGTTTGATGCATTGCATATTCCGGTATGACGGCTATCGAAATCGCAGGTTTGGAGAAGGTCTACACGGTCGGCTTCTTGCGCAAGAAGCCTAGACAGGCGCTATTCCCGCTGCATCTGAGCATCGAGGATGGTGAGATTTTCGGCTTCCTTGGCCCCAACGGGGCCGGCAAGACTACAACTTTAAAACTTCTGATGGGATTGGTTTTTCCCACCTCGGGTTCGGCCCGGATTCTGGGGCGCGAGTGGACCGATCCCGCCATCAAGGCGCAAATTGGTTTCTTGCCGGAGCAACCCTATTTCTACGACTATCTGACCGCTCACGAACTGCTCGACTATTACGGACAGCTGTCGGGAGTTCCCGCCAAGGACCGCAAGCGGCGGATTGAAGAAGTTCTGCAACGCGTGGGACTCACCGACGTGAAGGGCATGCAGCTCCGGAAATTCTCCAAGGGCATGCTGCAGCGTGCGGGCATCGCGCAGGCCATCCTGCACGATCCCAAAGTCATATTTCTTGACGAACCGATGTCAGGCCTCGATCCTGTGGGCCGGCGCGAAGTTCGCGACCTGATGGAACAACTCAAGCAGGAAGGCAAGACCGTTTTCTTCTCGACTCATATCCTTTCCGACGCCGAAGCTCTCTGTGACCGGGTTGCCATCATTTACAAGGGAGAGCTTCGCGGCGTAGGCGCCGTCGCAGATCTAACCTCGACCGTGCAGGGGAGAGTGGACATTGTCTGGCAAGGCACGCAAGTGCCCGCTTTCATCAAGGCGCTGGGAGCCGAATGCCATGTGACGGGAGATACGGTGCGTGCAGTCATCACCGAGGCCCAGCAGGACGCGGCGATTGACGCGCTGCGCCGCGAACGCTTGCGATTGATTTCGCTTACGCCGGTGCGTACCTCGCTGGAAGAGTATTTCGTCGAGAAGACGCGGAGAGCAGGCTCGACTGCGGGAGGTGCCCGATGAATGCGAGAATCGGGTATATCGCAGCCAATACTTTTCGCGAAGCAGTGCGCGACCGCGTTCTCTATAACCTGATTGCGTTCGCGCTGCTGCTTTCGGGCGCGGCGATTCTGATCGGACAGATCTCCATCGACATCGAGCGCCTGGTAGTGGTCAATCTCGGCCTGACGGCGGTCTCGCTTTTCGGCATCGTGATCGCTATCTTCATCGGGATCGGGCTGGTATCGAAAGAGATTGAGAAGCGCACCTTGTACACCGTTCTCTCGCGTCCAGTCCGCCGCTGGGAGTTCATCATCGGCAAATTTTTCGGGCTGGCTGGAACGCTGGTCGTGAACACGTTCTTCATGGCCATCGGCGTATTCGGCGCCCTGCTCTACGTGGCCCACAGGTTCTCGGCGTCTGACGCATCCATCCTGGTCGCGCTTTATTTCATCATCCTCGAGTTCCTGATTATCTGTTCCCTGGCGTTGCTGTTTTCGTCGTTTTCGTCGCCGCTGCTGTCGGCGGTATTCGCCTTCTCGTTATTCGTAATTGGAAGCTTCGCCGACGATCTTCGCGGATTCGCCGGCCTCACTCACGGGCTCACCCGCTGGATTGCCACCGCTGCCGCCTACCTGGTGCCGAATTTCTCGACTCTCAACGTCATCAGCGCGGTTGCCCATCAACAATCCATCGGCGCTCAACTCATCCTGCAGAACACGCTTTACGCTTTGTTCTACACGGCCATCGCTTTGAGCGGCGCGGTGCTGATCTTCGAACGCAGGAATTTGAAATGATTCCGCGGATTTCATTTCGGAGTTCGCTCGCATGACGTCGCAGAAACGCACCACGATCGTGGCCGCCGCCGCCCTGGTCGTCTCCCTGGCAGCCAGTATTCTGCTGCTCCATCACATTGACGAGATTCGTCCTCGAGCTACCTCACAAGACACGCTTTACATCGATTCACCAAAAGTCATCAAGCGCGCCAGCCTGGGCTTCGACGGTCTGATGGCTTGCATCTACTGGACGCGGGCCGTCCAGTATTTTGGAAGCCGCCATGTTCTTCGCGAACATACCTACAATGAACTGGCGCCGCTGCTTGAAATCGCGACCACGCTCGACCCGCACATGATTCCGGCATACCAGTTCGGCGCCAGCTTCCTCGCTCCCGCCCCGCCGAATGGCGCGGGTGAACCCGGCCGCGCCGTTGAGCTCATGCAGTATGGAATCCGGCATAATCCTGACAACTGGCAGCTGTACTACGATCTCGGCTTTGTCTACTACACCGAACTGAAGGATTTCAAAAAAGCGGCCGAGGTGTTCGAGCTCGGTTCCAAGGTGCCGCACGCGCACGCTTTTCTGAAAATTCTCGCCGCCCAGATGGCCGAGCATGCTGAGGATTACGCAACCGCTCGCATGCTGTGGATGGCGACTTACGAATCCAGCACCCAGACCAACATTCGCCAGAACGCGCTCGAACACCTGCGCTCCATCAAGGTGGATGAGGAAGTCACCAGCTTGCAGAATGCCGTGACTCGCTTCGAGCAGCAATCCGGACGCGCGCCCGCCAGCCTCTGGGAACTCGCCGCCGCCGAACATCTTCCCGGAATTCCGGTGGACCCGGATGGCAATACCTACGAGCTCAGCGCCGATGGCCAGGTATTGGTCGAGCATCCTGACGATTTTCCGTTCATCACCAAGGGTGTGCCTCCGGATTACAAGCCGGGTCTACCGAAGTTCCATAGCAAGGATTAGAGTCTCGCGATACTATGTAGCGCGAGCTGTTCTCCGCGACCTCAGGGGTATTCAACTCTCAATTTTCTGGAAAAATGGTTTCGTGGATCGTCCCCGCCGAGATTCAACCCGCATCCTGCCGGCAGCCGGCCAATATTGGAGTGACATCGCTTCCCGCAGCGGGCGCCTGGCCGCAACTCGGGATCTCGCGCTGGCGCTGTGGGAATTTCTGCGCGATTCCATGCCCGCGCGCCTGCGCTCGCGCTTCGGCGATGCCGACTACGACTGGGATTACCGCGTCAACACTACGAGCGGCGCGGTCGGCTGGCGCGAGCGCCTGCTGGGCGCCTTCACTTCCGCATACCAGCCGACGGAGCCAGCCGCATTCCGCGAGATGGTCGAGGCTTTGCAGCAGACGGCAGATTTGAATTTCGCCGAGTTCACCTTCATCGATCTAGGTTCCGGCAAAGGGCGCACCCTGCTCATGGCCTCGGATTATCCGTTCCGCCGCATCGTGGGAGTGGAGCTGCTTCCCGCGTTGCACCACATCGCGCAGCAGAATCTGGCGCAATACAAGAGCGATTCGCAAAAATGTTTCACGCTGGAATCGATCTGCGCCGACGCCGCACAGTTCAATTTTCCTGCGGGCCCGCTGCTGATTTACCTGTTCAATCCGTTTCCGGAATCTGTGCTGCGCCGCGTGCTGGCCAATCTCCGGTGCGCTCTGGACGAGAGCCCAAGAGCGGCCTACCTGCTCTACTACAATCCTCAACACGCGGATCTTCTCGCCCAAGCCGGCTACCTGCAGAAGATCGCCGGGACACATCAGTACTCGATGTTTTGGGCCTGCAGCTGATCCTTCGGCTGGGGCGCACAATCGTGACTCAGAAAACGAAGCCCACGCCGCCCGTAAGGAAGTTGCTCTTCCAGTTGTAAAGGCCGTTGGGATTACCGAGATTGTTATTCACGAACTTGAAGTAGCGGGTCTCGTAGGTGGCCTTGGCGTACCACTTGCCGAAGTTGTAGCCGGCGCTGCCGCGAACGGAATAGCCGTGGTCCAGATTCGGATGGGGTAGCGAATCCTGGGAGCCGTTGGAAAGGAAACGCGGCCTGAATTCCGGCTCGCCTTGCGCCTCAACGAAAGCGTGCTTGCCGGTGCCGAAGGTGTATTTCACGATCACCGGGATTTGCAGCAGCTCCATCTTGTAGCGAACGAAAAACTGGTTATCCACGATGGACGACGGCTGGTAGATCTTGCGAATCTGCGCGTGCACTCCAAAAGTAAAATTGTGGTACTGGAATTCCGGGCCGCCAAATATAGCGAATTCGTTGGAGTGGTGCCCGGTGTCGCTGGGAACGCGGATGTCGCCGCCCGCCACGATGTTGGGCCTCCCAGTTTTTTCGTTGGCTTGGAGTACGTCGAACTGGCCCTCAACCATAAATACCGGGCCCGTGGACGATGGCAGGGCGCCAAACTTATCGGTTGTCTCGCCTAAGTCAACACCCAGGCTGCCGCGTTGAGCGTAGAGCGGAATCGCCGCCAAAAAGAATAAACACACGCACACCAGATGCGTCTTGCATCGCTTCATCCCTGCTTTTCCTCCCCCTTATGGGAAACTCGACACTTTTGAGCGTACCATCAGACCGCGAGCGGCGGGTGATCTCAAGAATCTTAATTGTATTGGGTGTGATGCTGAAGCTGGGGGAATCGTTTTGTGAATCGCCGGGATTAGGCAGGCCGAGCGGACCTCAGCTGGATAATCAAATGCAAAAAGCGGCATGGGGGGCGCTTGCCCGCCATGCCGCCTTTATGATCGACGATCTAGGATCCCTGCTTCTCGAAAACAAATCCCGCCTTCTTCGCGCTCAGCTTTTCTTTGCGCACCGCGCGGGCCACGTCGCCGAGCGGAACCGGTTCAGAGACCGGGCCGAATTCCCACATCGGGCGCTCTCCTTGCGCGTAGGAGTAGGTGCCGGGGCCTCCGCCCACCAGCGACTGCTCCGAGGCCATGGCATGTTGGTCGGCATGCATGGGATGGGAGGTCATTACGATGACTTGCGGCTGGGCCGTGACCGACGCCGCTGCTTGTCCGAAACACGCGCTTCCTGCGAATACAATCATCACTACCAGCAGTGTGTTCTTCATAGTGTCTTATCCTGACTCAACCCTACAAAAGCAACCGCGATGCCAAAGCAACCGCCTTAATTATCTTTCGCTTACGCGGAAATCTTAAGTAACCATGCAAGCTTTTGCACATTTCAGGATGCGCTCTCGGACACCGCTTTCCACCGCTCATTTTTTAAGCTTGCGCCTAGCGCCCGCGTTTACGTTTGCGGCTAGCGCTCGCGGCGGTGTATGTTTTGGCTCATATCCTTCTCGCAAAGCGAATCATTTATGCGACCGCGAATCCAGTTCGTTTGTTTCTTCCTGCTGATGCTCTGGGTACTGCCACCGCGTGTCTGGGCGCAGACCGATTGCGGCAATGGCAACGGCATCCTTGATACGACCCCGCCCAAAGACCTCTCGCCGCAGGCGGTGATTCAGAAATTCCTTCAGGGAGAGAACCGAGTGCAAGAGGCGCGCTCGCACTATTCCTTCACCCAGGATGTTATGGTGCAAACCCTGAACGGCACGACTCCAGACGGACAGTTTCACCAGGTCACCAGCGTTTCCTTTGACGATAAGGGCAAGCGAGTGGAGAACGTGACGTTTTCCGAGCAGTCCACGCTTCGTGGCATTCAGATGTCGGCCGAGGATATGGATGATATCCGCGAATTCATGCAGTGGATTCTCACCAGCGACGAAGCCGCGCAATACAACATCACTTACGCCGGGCAACAGCATGTGGATGATCTCGACACCTATGTGTTTCACGTTGTGCCGAAAAAAGAAGAAAAAAAACGGCGCTATTTTGAAGGCCGCGTCTGGGTCGATAATCGCGACTTGCAGGTGGTAAAACTGTGCGGCAAAAGCGTTGCCGAGGCCGTCCACCGGAAGAAAAACGAGACCATGGATGTCCGGCCCACGTTCGTGGGCTACCGGCAAATTGTGGACGGGAACTGGTTCCCTGTCTATGCGCGCGTCGATGACACACTGCACTTTCAGGCGGAATCCGTTCACGTGCGCGAAATCGTGAAGTTCACCGGCTACAAGCGGGCGGCCACGACCAGCGCCGCATCAAAACCGTAAAGTGGCCGCGAAAATCCCGATACTTGCAGCGTAATTTCGGGTATGCTGTACTCCTTCTATGGCAGACAAAAAAAAGGGCAGCAGAGACGTCATTCTGTGGATCATCACAGTCGCCTTGGTTGCTCTGGCAATCTTCCTTTACAAGCGATAGTTCTTCCGGGAGGTAACGATGTCGGATGCAACTGCGCTTGATGTCTACGACTGATTGGACTCGCAGCAGCGAGGGGCCCTGATCTTTTCCCTGTGGTCTTCGTCCCAACCAGTTTCGCCGGCGTTCCACTTGTCAATTCGACTTCGGCAGTGGCCCGGAGTTCCTCGGCGATCTCTGCGAATCCTCAGCGTTCTCTGCGGTTGAGCTCTTCTTGCGGCCGAAGCCGAACGGGAGAGGACTCTGCCGCTAGGGTTTCCGGCTTCCATCCGGTAAGATATTTCGGCTGCAATCGAGGCGCGTCGAAAGCGTCGGAGACATCATTCCTTCACCATGAACCGTGAATATCACAAAGGCTACAGCCAGGAACTACACCGCGACATGGAGGCGCTCGTGTTCGGCCATGCTGGCCTGCCTCTTCTGGTCTTCCCCACTTCGATGGGGCGATTCTTCGAATACGAAGATCGCGGCATGATCGGCGTTCTGGCGCCCAAGATCGAGCGCGGCGAGCTGCAGGTATTTTGTCCCGATGCTGTCGACACCGAGAGCTGGTACAACAAAGGCGTGCATCCGCGGATGCGCGTGTTGCGCCACCTGCAATATGAGCGCTACGTGCTGCACGAGTTCCTGCCGTTCGTCCGCTGGAAAAATCAGGCCTGGCAACTGGCCGTGACCGGCTGCAGCTTCGGCGGCTATCACGCCATCAATTTTGCTTTGAAGCATCCCGACATCGTGACCCATTGCGTCAGCATGAGTGGAGCCTTCGATATCCACCAGTTTCTCGACGGCTATTACGACAATGATTGTTACTTCAACAATCCTCCGGACTTTGTGCCGAACTTAACGGACGACTGGTTTCTGAGCCGCTACCGGCAGATGAAAATTGTGCTCGGCTCGGCGGACTGGGATATGTGCCTGGATCAGAATGTCAAGTTTTCGGCGATCCTGAACGGCAAGGCGATCCCCAACTGGCTCGACGTGTGGAATGACAATTCCAAGCACGATTGGCCGCTGTGGCTGAGGATGGTGGGGAAGTATTTTTAGGGTAGCCGGCGTTTTTGACGCCGTTCGTTTTTGTGGAAAAGGTTTGGAAGAGCTTTTGAAAGGGCGCGGCTTTAGCCGCGCCGATACACGCCCGCCACGAAATGGGGCTTTAGCCCTGTCGGGCAGCAGCGGGAAGCCTTGCGGGAAGCCTTGCCGGAAGCAGGGCTGGGAAAAATGGTAGGGATCCTTCGACTGCGTCGCTGCTTCGCTTCGCGAAACAGCGACTTCGCTCAGGATGACAATTTGAACATGGAGAATTTCTGTGACCACTAAGAAGATTGGAATTTTATTTGGCATGGAAAATACCTTCCCGCCCGCCGTGGTGGAGAAAATCAACGCGATGAAGGTCGATGGCGTCGAGGCCGAGTTTGTCAAAATCGGCGGCATCCGCATGGATGAGCCGAAGAAATATGACGTCATCATCGACCGCATCTCGCAGGACATCCAGTTCTACCGCGCCTATCTGAAGAACGCCGCGTTGCATGGCACGATCGTGGTCAACAATCCGTTCTGGTGGACGGCCGACGACAAGTTCTTCAATTACGCGCTGGCCCACAAAATGGGCGTGGCCATTCCGCCCACGGTGATTCTGCCGCATAACAAGCATCCCGAGGGAACCACCGACCAGTCCATGCGAAATCTGATGTATCCGCTGAACTGGCAGGAATTGTTCGACTATGTCGGCTTCCCTGCTTTTCTGAAGCCCTATTCCGGCGGCGGATGGAAGCACGTTTACAAGGTGCATTCGCCGGAGGAATTTTTCCATCACTACAATCAGACCGGCGATCTCTGCATGACCCTGCAACGCGGCGTGGAGTTTGACGAATATTACCGCTGCTATGTGGTGGGGCAGGAAAAAGTTCACATCATGAAGTACGATCCCAAGGCGCCGCATCATGAGCGCTATGTGAAGGGGAATCCTCCGCCGTCGACTCAGGCGTTGCGCGACCGCATCGAGAGAGATGCGCTGAGCCTGTGCCGTGCTCTGGGATACGACCTGAATACGGTCGAGTTTGCCGTCGAGGGCGGAGTGCCGTACGCGATCGACTTCCTGAATCCCGCACCGGATGCCGAGATCACTTCCGTCGGCCAGGAAAACTTTGACTGGATCGTAAATGCGGTCGCGGATATGGCGGTGAAGATGGCGTTAAGCGGGGAGAGCCCAGCAAAGGAATTGCGCTGGGCAGAATTTCTGGCCGGGGCTCCGGCCGCGAAGCCATCCCGCAAAGGCGCTCCCGAATGGGTAGCGGCGCGCAAGCGCAAGCCGCCGAAGCAAAGTTAGACAGAGTTAGGAAGTGCAGCCGAGCTTCGCTCAGCGGACAGCCGAAAGCAGCTGTCCCATGTTTTTCGTAGCGCCGGCGTCTCGCCGGCTGTCCGGCGGGCGTCTCCCCCGCCGCTTTGGAGTACAGCAATGAAAGTCAAAGGAGCAAAGACCGTAAATGAATGTCTGGTCGGCATTGTTATACTGTTACGGCATGGTTCTTACCCGATCCTCTGGGGATGGGGCTTCGGCTTTTGGATGTTTGGTTAGATTTCGCGGGCCTGAGTGCCCGCGCCACCCTATATGCAGCCTACGTTCACCATCGGCATTGAAGAGGAATATCAGACGGTAGATCCGGTCACGCGCGATCTGCGGTCGCACATTCATGCCGAAATTCTGGAGAAGGGCAAGATGATCCTCCAGGAACGCGTCAAGGCTGAACTGCACCAATCGGTCGTGGAAGTCGGCACCTCGGTCTGCAATAACATCAAAGAAGCCCGGGACGAGGTCAAGAAGCTGCGCCGCAACATGGTGCGGCTGGCCAAAGAAAACGGGCTGCGTCTGGCTTCGGCGGCCACGCATCCCTTCGGCGACTGGCGCGTGCAGGAAATTCATCCCGATCCGCGCTACAAGGATATTGTCGAAGACATGCAGTTGGTGGCGCGGGCCAACCTGATCTTCGGCCTGCATGTGCATATCGGGATCGAGGATCGCGAGACCGCGATCCACATGATGAATCACGCGCGCTATTTCTTGCCGCACATTCTCGCGCTCTCGACCAATTCGCCCTTCTGGCTGGGCATGAACACCGGCTTGAAATCCTATCGCTGCAAGGTATTCGACAAGTTTCCCCGCACCAACATCCCCGATTACTTTCCCAGCTGGGCGAATACGAAAATTTCATCAAACTGCTGATCAAGACCAACTGCATCGACAACGCCAAGAAAATCTGGTGGGACATCCGCCCGCATCCGTTCTTTAACACCATCGAGTTCCGCGTCTGCGACATCCCCATGCGGGCCGACGAAACCATCGCGCTCGCCGCGTTGATTCAGGCGACTGTGGCCAAGCTGTACAAGCTGTATACGGCAAATCAGGGATTCCGTTTGTACCGCCGCGCATTGATCATGGAAAACAAGTGGCGTGCCGCGCGCTACGGGCTCGACGGCAAGCTGATCGATTTCGGAAAGCAGAAAGAAGTTCCAGCCCGCGATCTGGTGCGCGAATATCTGGATTTCGTCGACAACGTCGTCGACGAACTGGATTCGCGCGAGGAACTGAATTACATCCACAAAATTGTGGACGGCGGCAGCGGCGCCGACCGGCAACTCCGCGTGTTCCAGGAAACCGGGGACTTGAAGAAAGTGGTCGACTACATCATTGAGGAGACGGAAGCCGGACTGGCGGAGACCGAAGAACCGGCGACCGTGCAAAAAATAGGTTAATGAGCATTTCCGTACGTTCCAATCCCAGACAACTCAATAAGATTCCCTTCGACCCTGAATTCACTCCGGGCGCCCGCAATGCGGTCAACGTTTGCCTGCGAATCCAGCCGCAAGAACAAGTGTGCGTCATTACCGACGAAGCGACGATCGAGATTGCGGCGGCTATCGTCGCGGAACTCGGAAAGCTCGGTGCGCCCTATCACGCCTGGGTTCTCGAAGAACTGGCGGAGCGCCCGCTTAAGGATATGCCCTCCGAAATCCGCGAAGATCTGGAGACCAGCCAGGTTTCCATCTTCGCCGTGCAGGCGCAGACCAACGAATTGCGTTCGCGCATTCAGATGACCGATGTGGTCAACCGCCGCAAGATCCGCCACGCCCACATGGTCAACATCAACCGGCAGATCATGCTCGAAGGCATGCGCGCCGACTTCCAGCGCGTCGACCGTCTCAGCCAGAAGGTGGTCGAGATGGTGCGCAAGGCGTCTCGCATTCGCGCCACCACCGCCGCCGGAACTGATCTGACCGCCGATCTGAACCCGAATTACAAGTGGCTCAAGACCAGCGGAATTATTTCTCCGGAAAAATGGGGAAACCTGCCGGGCGGCGAAATCTTCACCACGCCGGGTGAAGTGAACGGCACGTTTGTAATTGACGGCGTGGTTGGGGATTATCTCTGTTCGAAATTTGGCAATCTGGAAAAGAATCCGCTCACGATTCGCATGAAAGGCAATCGCCTAAGCGAGGCGCACTCGACCAATCACGAACTCGAAACCGATTTCTGGAATTACACGCACACCGACGCCAACAGTGACCGCGTGGGCGAGTTCGCCATCGGCACCAATATCGGCCTCAAGAATTTGATCGGTGAGATTCTGCAGGATGAAAAATATCCCGGCGTGCATATTGCCTTTGGCAATCCCTACGGCGCTCATACAGGCGCCGAGTGGGACTCGACGACCCACATCGACGTGGTCGGCCGCCAGTTCAACATTTGGGTCGACGATCAGCAGATCATGCGCGATGGAAAGTTTCTGGTGGAAGCGTAATAGACCGTCCCTCTCGGACATCCTTCTTTCGCACGCTTCTTCTTGCGGGGGCGTACATGAACACCGAAACATTCTCGGATTGGCTAAATTCGCTATCGGTTCCCGAAAGGGTCAGAGTGTTGTCTCAGATTTATTCGACGCTGACGGTTGGTACGCGGCAGCTTTTCTTGCCCGACATGCCCAAAGGCAGAGAACATGCGGTTATCAAGATGCTGCAGGGAATCAACGAACTCCACCATACAGTGGCAAACTGGCTAGGGGACTATACGGAGGACCGCGATGCAGTCGCGGTCGATGCATTGGGTGAACAGTTGACGGAGATCGCAACACAATATCACATCGACGGATTGTTATCGTCCTCTGTTGAGCACGTAATGTCGCGGCCCGGCATTGCCTCGTTAAGCCGTGCATATGCGGCCTTCAACGCCCGCGACATTGACGGCGCCCTCGCCACGATGCAGTCCGACGTGGAATGGCCGAACGGCATGGAGGGCGGCACAGTTCACGGGCACGAGGGCGTCCGCGCATATTGGACGCGGCAATGGGGCATGATCGACCCGCACGTGGATCCCATCAACTTCAAGAACGACAGCAACGGCCGGATCGTCGTCAGCGTTCATCAGGTCGTGCGCGATCTCTCGGGAAAAGTCCTCGTCGACCGCATGGTCGAGCACGTTTATTCCCTGAGGGATGGCTTGATCAGTAGTATGGAAATCCGCGAGTGACCCCACCCCATGATTGCTTCGTTGCGCCAGCGGTTCAACGCGAACTTCACTCCTGAGAAGTATCGGTCGTTCTTGCAGCGCGTTGATGATGTGTCCGGCACGCATGTGCAGTTCCGCCTTTCGGAAACGCCGTGTTTCTTTCCCAAACCGCTGCTCGATCGCATGGCGCGCGCCGGGGAGGAACTGATTCACCAGTTGGTCGACAGCCCCGCCTACCGCGCCAAGTCTGATGAAGCGGTTCCGGCCGAGTTCAAGGTTCCCAACGAAGCCGCTCACCCAATGTTTGTGCAAGTCGATTTTGGCCTGGTGCGCGATGCGCAAGGCGAGATCCAGCCAAAACTGGTCGAGTTGCAGGCCTTCCCTTCCCTCTATGCCTATCAAGGCCCGCTGGCTGAGGCTTACATCGAGGTCTACGGGCTGCGCGACCGCGAATTCCGCTCCGCAGGTTCAGGCGAACTCAAGTATCTGTTGAGTGGCCTCGACGCTGACTCTTATCGCAATCTGCTGCGACAGGCGATCGTGGGCTCCCACGATCCGGAGAATGTCATCCTCATGGAGATCCACCCGCAAGAGCAAAAAACCCTGCCAGATTTTCTGCTCACCGAGAAATTGCTGGGTGTGCGCACCGTGGATATTGTGGACATCCAGAAAGAGGGCTCGCGTCTTTACTACGAACGCGACGGAAAGCATGTTCCCATCGAGCGCATCTACAATCGCGCCATCGTCGACGAACTCGAGCGCAAGAACGTGAAGCTCGCCTTCGACTGGCGCGATGACCTCGACGTGGAATGGGCGGGCCATCCCAACTGGTATTTCCGCATCAGCAAATTTTCGATTCCTTACCTCAAGCATCCCTCCGTGCCCAAGACGTGGTTCCTGGACCAACTCAGCGATATTCCTGCAGACCTCGAGAATTACGCCCTCAAGCCGTTGTATTCCTTTGCCGGGCTGGGCGTGGTCATCGCGCCGAAAAAAGATGACATCACGGCAATCCCGCCCGAGAAGCGCCCGTATTACATTCTGCAGGAGCGCATGAACTTCGAGCCAGTCATTGAAACGCCGTTCGGCGGCACGAAGGCCGAAGTCCGCGTCATGTACGTGTGGCTCGACAAGTTAACGCCTGTGCTCACGATCATCCGCACCGGACGCGGCCTGCAAATGGGCGTCGATCACAACAAAAACATGAAGTGGGTGGGAGCGTCCGCTGGGCTGTACGTTGAGGAGCAATGAAGGAAGTGTCGCGACAGTCTTGTCATCCTGAGCGTTGCCGTGAAGAGCCTGCCCTGAGCGGAGTCGAAGGGACCTATGCAATTTGGCGGGCGCAGGCAAACTGCACCGGTCCCTTCGCCGCCAAATGCCGCGGCTCAGGATGACAAGCAATCGCTCCTCTAATCGCAGCCTTGCCCCGCCTACTCCCCGGACACGGTCTCCAGACGCCGGCTGAGCACGATCCCGACCGCGATAAGCGCACCGGTGAGCGCGAGAAAGAATAGCAACCATCCCCAATGCTGAAGCGGATGCCGCAGCACCCGCAGGAAATGCCGTCCGTAATGACCGGCAATGAAGGCAATCCCGAAATATCGGACCGCCCGTGAAACCGCGACCACGGTCAGAAACTTTCCCTTGGGATAATTCGAAGCCCCAGCCGCCGCGAAAAACATGCTGGTCGGCGTTGGCAACGGGATCGCGGTCGATGCCACCAAAGTTCCCGTTCCCCATCGCCTAAACAGCTTCAAGAATTTCGTCAACCTGCTCTTCTTGAATTTCTGGTCGAGGTAGGCGGATCCTGCCCGGCGCGCCACGCGAAAGGTGAAATAGGCTCCTATCACTGATCCCGCCGTGGCCGAAGCCGCATATTCATACCACAAAGGACGATGGCTGGCCGCAAGAATGGCAGTAAGAATATCCGGCCCGGCGAATGTCGGCAAAGGAGAACTATCGACAATGGCGAGAAAAAAAAGTCCGGCCGCGCCCAGATGCAGCAGTGTGGATAGCAGACGAGGATTGCTGTGGCGTCTTGGGCTCTGAACGATCTGGCTGAACATCTTGGCAATATATCAAGCGCGGGCCATCCGCTCTTCCCTACTCGAAAGCAAAGTCAGCCGATCTTCTTCACGATGGTGGTTTCCAATTCCTTCCCATTGGGACGCTTCACAAACATCTTGTTTCCCGCAAAGCGAACCGGAACGAAATTGCCTTTCCCAAACTCCCCAGGGCGATAGCCATCGCAAGCTTCCGGCTGATACTCGCCGAAGTACTGCACCCCATTCACCCGAACCACCACCGCCTTACGCCGGGCGCCGCCCGCGGCTTCGCGCTGAATTTCCTGCTCGGCCTGCGCCCAGTTTTCCACGTCGCGCCCGGGAACTCGCCCGCTTCGGATATAGATTTCCTCCGCGCGCCGCCGGATCGCCTCATGGAGCTCGCTCTCCGGGCTGGACGCGCTGGAATCGGGTAAAGGACTGTTTTTCATCACAAAATCTCCTGCAGGTACCAAAGCAGCCGTCTCACAGCGGTCCAACCACCGTTCATTCCATGCTAGTTCATCCTAAACCCCACCCGCTAGCCTCAGCATCATACTGAAAGGACGCAGCCTAGCCTAAAGCGGGATCGTCCGGCTTTGGTCCGACTGTTATAAATCGGCAACTTGCCGCAAGTTCTTCAGTTACGCCGGGCCCCTCGTCGTACAAGGCAGTTGACCGGACTCGGCGGGCAGCCTAACATTACCGCCGAGCAAGATCGCGCGCTCTCATGATTGGCCAGCAGGTTTCCCATTACCGCATCCTTGGCAAACTAGGAGGGGGTGGTATGGGCGTAGTTTACGAGGCCGAAGACCTGAAGCTCGGCCGCCACGTCGCCCTCAAATTCATCCCGGAAAACCTGGCTGGCGATCCCAAATCGCTGGAGCGCTTCACCCGCGAAGCCCGGGCCGCCTCGCTACTCAACCATCCCAATATCTGCACCATCCACGGCATTGAAGACAACAATGGCCACCCTTTCATTGTCATGGAGAAGCTGGACGGCGAGAGCCTGAAGCAGCACATCGCTGGGCATCCCATGCAGGTGGACGAAGTGCTCGACGTGGGCGTGCAAGTCGCCGACGCCCTGGTGGCCTCACACATCAAGGGGATCGTGCACCGCGACATCAAGCCTGCCAATATTTTCATGACGCCGAGCGGGCAGGTGAAGGTGCTCGATTTCGGCCTGGCCAAGGTAGTCCACAGCCTGACTGACGAAAATGCGGATCAGTCCCTTACCGCGGTCGGAGTCATTCCCGGAACCGCCGTCTACATGTCGCCGGAGCAGGCCCGCAGCGAGAATGTCGACGCCCGCAGCGACCTGTTTTCTTTTGGCGTCGTGCTCTATGAGATGGCCACTGGCAAGAAGCCCTTTGCCGGCGCCAATTCGCTGGTCACGCTCGACGCCGTCCTGCATGCCAAACCGATTCCTCCCAAAGACATCAATCCGAAAATTCCCGTCGAACTGGAAGGCATCATTGGCAAGGCGATGGAGAAAGACCGCGCGCATCGTTACCAGAGCGCCGCGGAGATGCGCTCCGACCTGGCGTTGCTCAAGAAGGAGGCGGAATCCGGCAGCATCAAGACTCCCAGCGCCACCGCCAAGCTGCGCGTCGCGACGCACACGTTCGGGAGAAATTCGCGCCTGCAAACCTACCTCCTGCTGGGCACGGCGGCGCTGCTGATTACGGTGCTCTCGGCCGTGGGAGCCTGGTGGTTCAAGCATCGCGAAGTCGCCAACGCCGAAGAGCGCAACGCGATCGCCGTGCTGCCTTTGCAGAACATGAACGGCGATCCCAGCATCGATTACCTGCGCTTCGCTCTGGCCGACGAACTCACCAGCGTCCTGACCTATTCGCGAAGCCTGGAAGTGCGGCCGTCGTCGGTCACGCGCAGATATACAGCGGTCGATCTCGACCCGAAGAAAGTTGGCGTCGAACTTCGTGTGGGACGCTTGCTGACCGGCTCTTTTCGAAAGCAGGGCGACGAGTTGCTCGTGACCCTCGAGGCGATCGACGTCCCTACGGACCGGCTCCTCTGGCAAACCACCGTCACCGAGAAGGCCGAGAACCTGATCGGATTGCAGGAGCAGCTCACCACCCAGGTCCAGCACGGCCTGTTGCCGATCCTAGGAGGCGCGTCGGGAGCGGTCGAAGCCGCAGCCTCCCGTCCGAAGAATCAGCAGGCTTACGATCTCTACCTGCGCAGCGTGGCCGTACCCCACGATCCGACGCCGAATAAAGAAGCCATCAAGATGCTGGAATGGGCGGTCGGAATCGATCCCACGTATGCGCCCGCCTGGGAAGCTTTAGGACAGCGCTACTATTTCGATTCCAGCTTCAGCGATGGCGGCGAGACCATGTTCCAGCGCTCGAACGCTGCCTACGAGCGCGCCATCTCCCTCGATCCCAATCGCGTCGGAGCCGCCAGCCTGCTGATCGTGAATCGCGTGGAACGCGGAGAATTGGGTCGCGCCTACGACGAGGCCTCCGCTCTGATACAACGCCGGCCGCAGAGTGCCGACGCTCACTTCGCCCTGAGTTATGTGCTGCGCTATGCCGGAATGCTCGAGCAGGCCACGGAACAATGCAACGAGGCCCGCCAGCTCGATCCGGGAAATTTCAATTTCCGCTCGTGTGCCTGGGCGTTCCTCGAGATGAACCAGACCGACCGCGCCATGGACTTCGTACATCTGGATGCAGGTTCGGAATGGGCAAATTGGGTGACTCCATACATCTATCTGGGCCAAGGGAATATTGGTGAGGCACGTGCAGCGGTGAAGAACATGAGCAAGGCGACGTATTATCACCGTGATTTGATGGAAGCCTGCACCGCCGCGCAGCGTCCGCCGGATCTGGCCAGAATCGTGCGCGAGGCGGAATCCTCCGTGATGCTGGAGCCCGACTCCGAAGCCTGGTACCACGTGGGTGCGCTGATGGCTTATTGCGGCCAGAACGATTCGGCTCTTCGCCTTTTGAAAGCCGCCGTGCAGCAGAATTACTGCGCCTACACAGCTTTGCTCGATGATCCCATGCTCAAAAACCTCCGCAAGGAAACTGCCTTCGACGTGGTCCTGACCGCGTCCAGCAATTGCCAGGCGGTGTTCAAAGAAGGCCGGAACATCAAGTAAAGAGCTTTTTCCCGCGCGCAAAGAATTTGCGTCCGAGCCCGGTTAGGCCCCATCCTTGTAGGGTGAGACATTTCGAACCTGCCAGCCTGATGCCGCGCCTGGGGCGCTGCGTTAGTAGTGACCTTAGGGCTTTCCACTTTTCCATCATTCCCCTGGCGGCTTTCCTGCTGCTGTTTGCTCTGGCGGCGCCGTCACAAACTTCCGAAGTGGCCAAGCCTGAGAAACCGAGCCTGCACGCCTCGCAAACCGAGGTGCTCACCGATCACGTGCTGGTCGCGCCACCCGGCTTGCTCTACCAGGGCGTTCCCGCCGAGATCCCTCAAGATGAAGGGCTGCCCGGCCTGCGTCTCGAACTGCTGCGGTTGGGAACGACCGCTCGTCTGATGCAAGTGGTCGCGCATCCGGATGACGAAGATGGAGGTCTGCTGACTCTCGAAGCCCGCGGCCATGGAGTCGCCACTCTGCTGATGACTCTCAATCGCGGCGAAGGCGGGCAGAACAAAATGGGCAGTAACCTGTCCGATGTTCTGGGAGTTCTTCGGACCGAAGAGTTGCTCGCTTCCGATCAGTATTATGGCGCCCAGGAGCGCTTTTCACGGGTGGCCGATTTCGGATTTTCCAAAAGCGCTCAGGAAACTTTCGAGAAGTGGGGCGGTCACGATATCGCTCTGGCCGACATGGTGCGGGTGATCCGCACCTTCCGTCCGGATGTTTTAGTGGCGCGCTTTTCCGGCACGGCTCGCGATGGCCATGGCAACCATCAGGCATCGAGCATTCTGGCCAGGGAGGCTTTTCGCGCCGCGGCCGATCCCAAGCGTTTTCCCGAACAGATCGCACAGGGACTCGAGCCCTGGCAGGCCAAGAAGTTTTATATCGGCAACGTCTGCCCCTGGGGCGCGATGACCTGTCCCGATGCGAATTGGACCCTCAGGTTCAACACCGGCGAGCGCAACGACACGCTGGGCGGCTCGTACGTACAATTCTCGATGCAAGGCCTGCGGCACCAGGAATCACAGGGCGCCGCAAATTGGACCGTCGAACCGGGAGATCGCTTCACGTTTTATAAGCTCGTAGATTCCGTCATTCCTCCGGCCGCGGGCAAGGACGGTCATGAGAAGAGTTTTTTCGACGGCATCAACGTCACTTTGCCCGCGGTGGCGGATCAAGCCGATGCCGCTGCGAAACTTCCGCGCCTTCGCTCGGAACTGCAACAGATCGCCAAGTTGATCGCCGACGCAACCTCTGCGGCCAAAGGCGGTGATGGTTCCACGTCGGCCGCGCCGCTGGCCAAGGCTGTTTCCTCCCTCAAGCAGGCAGGCAGCGAAATAGAATCGAGCAATCTCGCCTCCGCCGCCAAGGTAGAGTTGTTGACCGAGATCGCTACCAAGCAGCAACAGGCCGAGACGGCGCTGAATCTCGCGCTGGGATTGACCCTGGTCACCGATGTGTCGCAGAAACCAGGACCGAGTGCAAGCGTTCCCAAAGAAGCCGACGCGCTGACCACGGTCTCTCCCGGACAGGAGTTCACCGTGGCCGTCACCTTCCACAACGGATCGAAGCGGCCCGTCGCCATCGATCACATCTCGCTCGAAGTTCCTGCCGGATGGAACACGATCAACGCAAAAACGAAATCGGAAACCATCGCGCCGGGCAAAGATTTGCACGCCGACTTCGGCCTCCGCGTGCCGAAAGAGACGCCGTACACGCGTCCTTATTGGCATCGCGACGATCCCAACACCGAGAGCCTCAATCACATCGACAACGAACAATACGCGACGCTGCCTTTCCCGTCACCGGCGTTGCGGGCTCGGGTGGAATACTCCGTGAGTGAAGGCGCGGCGCACACCAGATCTACGATTACCGCGGCGGTCGTAACCCGCTTCATCGACGACGCTGGAAAGCAGGCGGCGCGCCCCTTGGCCGTGGTGCCAGCTTTTTCAGTCATGCTGGAACCAGGCACGCAGGCGATCTCCACGCACAACGGAAAGACGACTACGGTCGCGGTCGGCATCACCAGCAATCTGTCGCACGCTACCCAGGGCACTTTGCGGCTCGAACTGCCCGATGGCTGGCGCTCGGAACCTGCGCAACTTCCTGTGAATTTCAAAACGCGCAGCGAGAAGCGCGATTTTCAGTTCAAGGTCTTCCCTGCCGGACTGCAGCCAGGCCGCGCAACGCTGCGCGCCGTGCTCACATCGAACGGCGCAAAATTCAGCGAAGGCTATACCCTGGTCACGCGCGAAGATCTGGGAGGCTTCTACTATTACCAACCGGCGCGCCAGCGAGTGAGCATTATCGATGTGCAGGTGCCGCACGATTTGAAAGTCGGTTACATCATGGGCGCAGGGGATGACATCCCGACCGTCTTGAAGCAGATCGGGATGGACGTCACCATGATCCCCGCGGAAAGCCTCGCCACTGAAGACTTGAGCAAGTTCGGAACGCTCGTGCTCGGCATTCGCGCTTATGACACACAAAAAGATGTGGCCGCAAACAATAAGAAGCTTCTCGACTTCGTTTCCGCCGGTGGAACTCTGGTCGTGCAGTACAACACCGGCGTGCAAGACTTCAACAGCGGCAAGTTCACTCCCTATAGTGCGGAACTGAGCCGGGCACGCGTTTCTGTGGAGGAAGCACCGGTCGAGATTCTTGCACCGGAAAATTCTGTTTTCCACGAGCCCAATACGATTACGCAGCCTGATTTCGATGGCTGGATTCAGGAGCGCGGCCTGTATTTCATGGATAAGTGGGACGACCATTTCACAGCCCTGCTCGCCTGTCACGATCCCGGCGAAGATGAACAGAAAGGCGGCCTGCTGCTGGCGCATTACGGCAAAGGCACGTACATTTACACAGGCTACGCGTTCTTCCGCCAACTGCCGGCTGGCGTTCCGGGTGCAGTCCGGTTGTATGTAAATCTGCTGAGCGCGGGACACGACAAACAGTGACCAGTGGTCAGTGGTCAGTGGTCAGTTATCAGTTGTTAGCAGCCAGCAGCCAATCTGTCGAGAGATGTCGAAAGTTCTTCGGATGCTTCCCGAAGACTGACTACTGATCACTAGTCACTAGCCACTTCATTCATGGACGATCCGCAAAAACCTGCAGCCGATTCTCCCAGCCTCATCCGCGGCATGGGCCTGGGCAGCGCCACGGCGCTGAACATGATCGACATGATCGGCGTGGGCCCGTTCATCACGATGCCGCTCGTGGTGGCCGCGATGGGCGGCCCGCAGGCGATCCTGGGATGGATCTTCGGAGCCCTGTTCGCCATGTGCGATGGCCTGGTTTGGGCTGAACTCGGCGCGGCCATGCCGGGCTCGGGTGGATCCTACCGCTTCCTGCGCGAGACTTACGGTCCGCAGAAACTCGGACGCCTCATCTCGTTCTTGTTCATCTGGCAGCTATCGTTCAGCGCGCCGCTTTCCATCGCTTCGGGCTGCATCGGACTGGCCGGATATGCAGCTTATTACTGGCCCGGCATGGACACGATCTACGCCTATCACGAGGCAGCGTTGCGGCTGCCCTGGGCCGGACCGCTGCAAGTGAGTTGGATCGTGACTCCGGGCACTTCGATCGCGGTGGCCATCTGCCTCTTCACTGTTTTTCTTCTTTACCGCAACATTACCGTGATCGGCCGGCTCTCGAAGGCGCTGTGGTTTGGCGTGATGGGAACCATGGCGTGGATCATCTTTGCCGGGCTGACGCACTTCAACGCCGCGCAGGCCTTTGATTCCCCCCCCGGAGCGTTCCACCTCTCCCACGGATTCTTCACCGGCCTGGGCGGCGCCATGGTCTTCGCTGCCTACGATTATTGGGGTTACGGCAGTGTCTGCTTCCTCGGCGACGAGATCAAGGATCCCGGCAAGAACATTCCCCGCGCTCTCCTGCTTTCCATTCTCATCGTCGCCTGTCTATATATCATGATGAATGTGTGCGTTCTCGCGGTGGTGCCGTGGCGCGAGATGGTGCACATGGGACAGAACAACAGCGGTTTGTACATTGTCTCGGTGTTCATGCAGCGCATCTACGGCCCGTGGGCCGCTCGGTTGGTCACGGCGCTGGTCATCTGGACCGCGTTCGCCTCAGTTTTTTCCCTGATGCTGAGCTATTCCCGCGTTCCCTACGCGGCAGCGAAAGATGGAAACTACTTCCGCGCGTTTGCCAAAGTTCATCCCGTACATCGGTTTCCTCACATTTCGTTGCTGGCGCTGGGAGTGGTAGCGGCGGCGTTCTGCTTCTTGCGCCTGAAAGACGCGATTGCCGCGCTGGTCGTGATTCGCATCATCGTGCAGTTCCTGGTGCAGGCCTTGGGACTGATTGTGCTGCGCATTCGCAGGCCGGACATGCCGCGGCCTTTTCGCATGTGGCTTTACCCACTGCCGGCGTTGCTGGCCAGCGCAGGATTCATCTTCATTCTGTTCAGCCGCGCCAACTGGCAGAAAGAAGTGAAGTACGCGGCGGTCATCCTGCTGACCGGGATGATCATTTACATGATTCGAGCCTGGAAGGAATCGGAATGGCCATTTGCGGCTGCAACGGAAACTCCGCTGACAAACCCTTGAAGTGTATTAACTATGGTTAACGCGCATTCGTAACAGCAATTTATAGATACCGGAAACAATATGCCCCGGAGAGAGCCCTGAGCACTCGATAGTTCGATCATCCAATGGCGGATCACGCCACAATTCCGTCCGTACCAAGTGTGCGCAGCAGCCAACCTGACGCCGCCTGGGAACCGCTTCGCGAACCGCTCTTCCGTTCGCTGTGGATCGCCGCTGTCGTTTCCTACACCGGCACGTGGATGCAAAATGTAGGCGCGGGCTGGCTGATGACGCAGCTCACGACTTCTCCGTTGATGGTGAGCCTGGTGCAAGCCGCGGCCGCAGTTCCCGTTTTTTTAGTTGTCCTTCCGGCGGGAGCTCTGGCCGACATGGTCGACCGGCGGCGGCTTTTGTTATTCACGCAAAGCTGGATGATTTTTGCAGCCGCTGCTCTCGGCGTTCTGACTCTGTTGCACGCGGTGAATCCCTGGATGCTGCTGGCATTCACCTTCGTGATGGGGCTGGGCGCGGTGATGAACGATCCAGCATGGCAGGCGATCACGCCCGAGGTCATTTCGCCGGGCCGGCACGCGGCGGCGGTCGCCATGAATTCCGCCGGATTTAATGTAGCGCGTGCAGTCGGCCCGGCACTGGGTGGCATGATTGTGGCTCTCGCAGGATCAGGATGGTCTTTCCTGCTGAATGCGGCTTCCTTCTTCGGCGTGATTCTTTTTCTTTACCGCTGGAAACGGCCTCCGCAAGAGTCGCAAGTGGCACAGCGATTGCATCGCGCGATCGTCGAAGGCCTTCGCTATGTGCGCGGCGCGCCGCAGGTCCGGTCCGTTCTGATTCGCACCGGCGCGTTCAGTTTCGGCGCTACGTCGCTGCTTGCGTTGTTGCCCTTGATCTGCCAGCCTCACGGCGCCCAAGGATATGGATTTCTGCTGACCTGCTTCGGCCTGGGAGCGCTGGCGGGAGCGGCGATTTTGCCGCGGCTGCGCACGCAATATTCCGTAGACGGCTTGGTCGCGGGAGCCACCGTAGTCTTCGCCCTGATGACCTTCGCCGCCGGACAAGTGCATTTCTTTGAATGGCTGTGTCTGGTATTGTTTACGGCGGGAGCAGCCTGGATCGGCATTCTTGCTTGCTTCAATGTTGTCGCCCAGACCATGTGCCCTTCCTGGATGCGGGCGCGGGCGCTTTCCATGTATCTGCTGGTGTTGCAGGGGGGCATGGCGCTGGGCAGCGCGATTTGGGGAGAACTGGCCGCACGCCGGGGAGTGCCCGAGGCCCTGGCGTGGTCCGCGGTTGCCATGATTGTCGGTTTGTCCACGATCCGCCGGCATCGCCTGACCGGGGCCGAATTGCGCATGGCTCCCGCGGTCGTACGAGATTGATCCAATACGAGGAATGAATGAAAAAAATACTTGCACTCATCGCGTGTGCATTCTTAATGATGGCGGCCGCCGAAGCTCAGGCCCCCAAACCGAAGCCGGAGCATCGCACGGTAACGGAGTTGTTGAACGGTAACATCACCAACATGCAGCACGAATTCGTCCCCGCGGCCGAGGCGATGCCGGAAGACAAATACGGCTTCGCCCCGACCAATGGCCAATTCAAAGGCGTGCGTACTTTCGCACAACAGATCAAGCACGTCGCGGCCGTGAACTACGAACTGGGAGCCGCGTTACTCGAACAGAAACCTCCGGTCGATATTGGCGACGAATCCGGTCCCGCCTCCATCACCAGCAAGGCTGACATTCTGAAGTACCTGCGAGATTCTTTCGATTACGTGCACAAGGCCATCGCAACCATCAACGAGAGCAATTTCACGGGAACGGTGAGGAGCCCTTTCGGAGAAGGCTCTGTATCGCGCCTGGGATTAGCGATGGAAGTGGCGTCGCACGGCTACGACCATTACGGGCAGATGGTTGAATATCTGCGGATGAATGGAATTATTCCGCCGGCCAGCCGGTAGCTCGGCACACATCGTTCACCTCACCATGGCCATCGACTGGCAAACACTTTGGCTCACGCTGCAGTTGGCGGTAGCGGTCTCCGTGATCCTGTTAGTTCTGGGTCTTCCGCTGGCCTACTGGATCGCGTTCTCCGGCTGGCGCGGGAAATTTCTAGTCGAAGCGGTGATCGCCCTGCCCATTGTGCTTCCGCCGACCGTGCTGGGATTCTATGTTCTGGTGGCGCTCGGCCCGCGCAGTCCGCTGGGACGCTGGTGGATCTCGCTTACCGGCCACACGCTGGCGTTCACCTTCAGCGGGCTGGTCATCGGATCGATTCTCTACAGCCTGCCCTTTGCGGTGCAGCCCTTCGCGGCATCTTTTTCCGCGGTAGACCGCAAGCTGATTGCGGCTTCGGCGACACTGGGCGCTTCGCCGCTGAAAACTTTTTTCCGCGTAACCGCTCCGCTTTCGATTTCCGGCCTGATCACGGGCGTGGCGCTGTCGTTTGCGCACACGATGGGAGAATTTGGAGTCGTGTTGATGGTCGGCGGAAATATTCCCGGCGTGACCCGTACGGTGTCCATCGATATCTACGACCGCGTGCAGGCGTCGGACTATGCCGGCGCGAATCAAACCGCGCTGGTGCTGCTGATGGTGTGCTTTGTGTTGCTGACGGTCGTCTATGGGCTGAACCGGAAGGCCTGGCCGTTCCTGCTGAAGCCGTGACCGAAGGCCGAAGGCCGGATGCCGTCCGCTAAAGCGGACTCTGTACCTTCACTGGCGGCCTTCCCAGCGCTTACGCGCTGGGCTAATGAATGCCGCCGCGGCGCGGCTCTGCTTTGCCAACGCGAACACTCCTTCTTACAATGATCTGCGATGAATGACAGCCGTGGGTTGGCCGCCGCCGAGACCGCAGCGCAAGCCTCGCCTACGCGGAGCGAGAAGCTAACCAGCCCGCCGCTCGCAGTGCGCCTGTCGCTGCATCATGCGGCTCGCGGCCACGAATTTACTCTCAACGTCGCGTTCGAAGCCGCTCCCGGCTTCACCATCCTGTTTGGCGCCTCAGGAGCCGGCAAGACTACGCTGCTGGATTGTATTGCGGGCCTCAGGAGGCCGGACTCGGGACGCATCTCGGTAGGCGATCGCGACCTGTTTGACTCTTCCCGGGGCGTCGACGTTCCCGTCGCCCAAAGGCGCGTGGGATACGTGTTTCAGAGCCTGGCCCTGTTTCCGCATTTGAGCGTTGAGCAGAACGTTTCTTACGGATTGAGCCATCTGTCGCAGGCTGAACGCGCGGAACGGGTCGCGGCCATTCTTCAGGCGCTGCGCATCACACCGCTGGCGAAACGAAGCACGCGAGAAATTTCCGGCGGAGAAAATCAGCGCGTCGCTTTGGCGCGAACGCTGGTGACCGATCCGGAAATCCTGCTGCTCGACGAGCCGCTGGCTTCGCTCGATGTCTCCACCAAGACGCAAATCATCGACGACCTGCGCGAGTGGAACCGGGCGCATCGTGTTCCGATTCTCTATGTCACGCACAGCCACGAGGAAGTCTTTGCGCTCGGCGAGCGCGTCATCGTCCTCGACGCCGGACGCATCGTGGCGCAAGGCACGCCGCACGAAGTCATGATGGCGCCTTTGCAGGAAACGGTCGCGCAACTGGCGGGATTCGAAAACGTCTTCGACGCTGTGGTGGAAGCGGTGCGGCAGGAACGCGGCACCATGACCTGCCGCGTGAATGGAGACGGAGGCTCGTTGGTGCTGGAAACTCCGCTGGTCCGCGGCGGGGTAGGCACCATTTTCCGCGTGGGCATTCGCGCCGGCGATATCCTGCTGGCCACCTCCGCGCCTGCCGGATTGAGCGCCCGCAACATCATCCCTGGACGCATCCAGTCGCTCGAGCAGCGTGACCTGATTGTCTCCGCGCGTGTGAAGTGCAGGGTCGAGATGGACGTTTACCTCACCCTCGCCGCACGCGACTCGCTGCAACTCGAGCCCGACCGCGAAGTCTGGCTGGTGATCAAAACGCATTCCTGCCATCTGATGCAGAAATAAATCGGAACGCGGAGAGCTCTTTGCCGCTGCCTCACCGGGCTTCTTGTCATGGGAGATTACGAGCATTGAAGAACTCCGGTTGCTCCATCTCAATCACGGCGACCCACTGGCCATTGCGCTCTTCTGAAAATACGACGCGCCCGCCGAGAATCTGTGCTGCGGCCGCAGGAGGCAGATCGCGATGGAATCCGAAAAAACGCCGTTTCAGGTCCGTCCAAGTTTGCCAGCGGCGGAGCAGTGGATGCGCCGGCTCGTATTTGGTGGAGAAAACCAGCGCAACCCCGAAGTGCGAGCGGAAGTCGGCGGCGGAGATCACCTGTTCCAAAGAGAAATCTTCGATGCGCACGACCTGCATGGGGCGTGTGGTATAGCCAAGCCACGGCCGGGTCAGTTCGTCGGACGCGGGCCACGCGGTCAGCACATGCGCCATGGGATAGCGGGCTTCGAGAAAGTGTTCCGCGTTTTCATGCATCACGACGTAATCGCGGTAGGCGAGATTGTCTTCCGGCGAGAAGCCGTAAGGCGGATTCCAGAACCATCCCAAGACGAAGGCGAGCGCAATGGCGCCCACTGCGGCCGGCCAGTAGCGCAACCGCCTGCGCAAGGTGGAGACGGCGAGGATGATCACCAGCGGCACCGCCGACAGCATGTAGCGCGCCAGCACCGCTCCGCCAATCAATGCCATCGCGATCACGTAGGCTGCCATTACCACGAAAAAAATAACCTGGACCGAGATCGCAATGCGCGGGCGTTCCCCGCCCTCATCGCGCAGGGCCGGGAAAAGCACGGCGACCAGCATAGCCAGCGTTAGCAGCCAGAGATGCATGTATCCGAATGCCTGCCAGAGGCGCAGCAGCAGCGCCAGCAGGAATCGCAACGGATTCAGAGTGGCCGCGATGTTGTAGCGGAAAAATTCCGGATTGCCAAAAACATATCCCGTACGAGCGTAGTGATAGACGTACCACAAGGCTAGAGGAAGCAGCGGAATCAGCAGCGCGAATTGTGTGGAGCGGGCACTCTTGCCCGCTGGTTTTGTGGCGCTGCCGGCAAGCGGGCAACAGTGCCCGCTCCACACGAACTGCAGGAGTTCCCCAACTGCGAGAGCCAGCGGCGCGAGAATCGCGGTCTCTTTAGTCAGAGCTGCGAGCGAGAACCAGATGGCGGTTGCACGCGGCCGCTGTTCCAGAAACGCACGCAGGCCCCAGAAAGTAAATCCGGCGGCAGCCAGATCCACTTGCACCAGCGAGCTCTGCGCGAAGAATACGGGATACACAGCCGTGCAAAGTGTAGAAGCAATCGCGACCTGGGTGTTCGCCACGCGCTCCGCGAGGCGGTAAATTCCCAGCAGCGAGAACGCCGCCACCAAAAGCATGGCCGACCGCGCCACCAGCGGCGCATAGCCGGCGCACTTCCACCACAGCGCAACCCAGGCCAGCACCAGCGGAGGGTGTGCGTTGGAAACGGTCGTGTGCGGAATCAGGCTGCCAGTGAGAAGGATGTCGCGCGCCGCCGGAACATAGTATCCCGCTTCGTCCCAGAAATACGGCAACTGCAGCAAAGGCGCGTGCAGCAGGAAGATGACGACGAAGATGACCGCGAACACCAGGGCCGGGTGCAGGCTGGATCGCATGGAGAAGTTATTCTATCCGCAGAGGAGTTGCCTGCCGGGACCGCCGACGACGACTCGTGGCCGATCAGTGCACCGGCCCCGGAGGCGCCATGCGCGGATCCAGCTTGATCTCGCCAAAAGCGCTTTCGTAGCTGGCCACATTCTGCTGCAAAAGGCCGAGCAGCGCTTTGGCCTGCTGCGGGCTCAGATAGATGCCTTGAAAGTTGCGGATGTCCACATGGGTCTCGGTCTGCTGCTGCAGGGTGCCGAAGACCAGGAAGAAATCCCATATGTTGACGCGCATCTGCACGCTGTTGGCGTAATTCTCGCGATAGCTGGCGTCATTCGTTAACTTCACGTTGGGCTGTGTCGGATTATTCATGGCTGGAAGTGTAAATGAGTTTGACCGAAACGGGGCACGGACGCGAGGACATGCACCGAAGCCGGTGCAGGTGCCAAAAACTGTCAGTGCGTTGCCGATTTGCGGCTGATCTCGTATGGCAAATCTCTGTAGTTTGTGATTTTCTGGTTCTCCGTTCATTGAAAATGCAGGACTTAGACACGCTGGTACGGTTACTTTGGAGAGTACCTTCTGGACTGCAAAGTGCGATAGAGTTGGTGTTCCTCTAGGAAAATAGAGAGTACGCGGGCTGGGCTATGACCCAAACTAACGATCACGCTGCCATGGAAGAAGTTGTCCTTCCAGAGCATTTACTCCCTCTCGGACCGGTGCTGGGACCGGGAGTCACCGCCATGGACCTGTGCCTGGTCCTGGCCAAGATTTTTCGTGTGCAATCTACCGAAGTCGCCCTGCTGCGCCTGGAGGGCGGCCTGCTGCGCTTCGTTTTTCCAGAACACCTGCGCACTACGGGTGCGATTCCGCTCTCCAGCAAAGCGGTCGCCGCGCATACCGCGCTCAGCAAGAAACCGGAGATCTTCAATAACTTCGCGCGCGTGAAGCATGCGGGCATTTTCGAAACCATCCGGGCCCATGAGAATGGTTCGGATGAGCCCGCTCCTCCCGCGCCCATTCAAAAATTGATGTCCGTGCCCATCATCGATCCCGGCTCAACCGTCGTGGGAGTCATTCAGATCTCGCGCAAGGGACTGGATCCCAAGTTCGCGCAGGACTTCAGCCGTGAAGACTTGCACGACCTGGAACTGGCCGCTGGACTGTTAGCAACGGCTCCGGCGCTGCTGTCGAACTGATGGACGCTTCCACTGCAGCGGCATAGCCGGAGCGCCTCGTCGGGTCTGTCTCTCATTTTTTTGAAAGGGATCCTTCGACTCCGAATGTCCTTCGCGAGGCGCGAAGCACATTCTCCGCTCAGGATGACAAGCTAACGCGAATCTTTTGCGAATATACGCAGATCCGCTCCCGTCATTTCCTTCGGTTCATCGACGCCGAGCATTCCCAGGATCGTGGGTGAGATGTCGCGCAGCGATCCGTTGGGCTTCAGCGTAAATTGCTTCGCGTTTTCTGAGACTACGATAAACGGCACGGGATTCGTAGTGTGCGCCGTGTGCGGGCCGCCGGTCGCCGGGTCGATCATCATTTCGGCATTGCCGTGATCGGCGGTAATCAGCATAGCTCCACCCTTCGCCCGAACTGCGCTTTCGATGCGGCTTAGGCAGGCATCGACGGTTTCGACCGCTTTGATGGTCGGCTCGATCTTGCCGGAATGGCCGACCATGTCGGCGTTGGCGAAGTTCACGATCATCACATCGAACGTGCCCTCCTCGGTCGCCTTGACCACCGCATCCGCGATTCCCGCCGCGCTCATCTCCGGTTTCAGATCGTAAGTCGCAACCTTGGGAGATTGCACCATCACGCGATCTTCCCCGGGGAACGGCTTCTCGACTCCTCCGTTAAAGAAGTAGGTGACGTGGGCGTACTTCTCGGTCTCGGCCACGCGCAGGTTGCGCATGTTCATCCCGCCCATCACGTTGGCGAGAATGTTCGCCATCGACTCCGGGGGGATCACGACGGGGAGAGAGAAATTCTTGTCGTACTGCGTCATGCAGACGTAATGCAGATTCTTTGGCGCGCGGTCGCGCGGGATGGTCGCATCCAGATCTTCGGCTCCCGGCAAATCGCTCCCACCGCTCGCATTGAGCCCGCTGTTGCGGGTCAACGCGCGCGTGATCTGCCGAACCCGGTCGGCGCGGAAGTTGAAGCAGATGCAGGAATCGTCGTCGCGAATCGTCGCCACCGCCTGCCCGCGGCTGTCGGTGCAGACAAACGGAATCACGAACTCGTCAGTGACGCCCTTGTTATACGAATCCTTCATTCCCTGCACCGGGTCGGATTGTTTGCCGCCTTCGGCGTCGCCGAAGACCATGGCGTTGTAGGCCTTCGCGATGCGCTCCCAGCGCCGGTCGCGGTCCATGGCGTAGTAGCGCCCGTTAACGGTCGCGATCTTGCCGCAGTTGTACTCGCGCATTTTCTGCTGCAGTTGCTCGAGGTATCCGGCCCCGTTGGTCGGCAGCGTGTCGCGGCCGTCCATAAAGGCATGCACGAAGACGCGCTCCAGGCCTTGCTGCTTCGCCATTTTCAGCAGTGCATAGAGATGCGCCTGCTGCGAGTGCACGCCTCCGTCGGAGATCAGCCCGAACAGATGCAAGCGCCGCTCGCCGGTGCGCGCGTGCTTCATGGCGTCGAGCAGCACGGGATGCGAGAACAGTTCGCCGTTCTGAATCATCAGGTCGATGCGCGTGATGTCCATGTGCACGATGCGCCCGGCGCCGATGTTCAAATGGCCCACTTCGCTGTTGCCCATCTGCCCCTCGGGCAAGCCAACATAAGGGCCGCTGGTATGAATGAGCGTGTTGGGATATTCACGCAACAGGCGGTCGTAAGTGGGCTTGCGAGCGAGCGCGATAGCGTTGGCCTTGGTTTCGGCGCGGTATCCCCAGCCGTCGAGAATGATCAGAATAAGCGGTTTCGGACGGGACATAAAATCAGCTTTTAACTCCTAACTCCTAGCTCTCAGCTATCAGCCAGCTTCTGGTTTTTAGATTCTGGTTTTTAGATTCTGGTTTTTAGATTCTGGTTTTTAGATTCTGGTTTTTAGATTCTGGTTTTTAGCTTCTGGTTTTTAGCTTCTGGTTTTTAGCTTCTGGTTTTTAGCTTCTAGCTCGAAAACACCGGGAAGGGCACGGCTTTCAGCCGTGCCCTTCCCATCTATCAAACTCAGAGGGCTTTAGCCCCTGAGGGAAGAATTCCTAAATGGAGAGATAATGTCGGCGATTCTGCTAAAACCCCATCGTGTCATCCGCCGAGGGGCCGTATGTGGCCGGAAGGGGCTTGTCATTCAAGCGCAAATAGACGCCCAGCTGCGCCCGATGATGCACGAGGTGATTCAGAAACATCTCGCGATAGGCGAGAAAGCGCGATCCGGCGAAGATCGGCTTGCCCTGAAAGCTCAGCTTCCACGGCTCGTTCCAGGCACTGTCGCTGGTGTTCTTCAGAGCAGAACGGACCTTCGCCGCGCCCTCTTCGAAAGCCTTCACCAAATGCTCCGGGGATCCGAATGCGAGGGGGGTAAATGACGCTTTGCCGAAATCGAGTTCGGGCGTGGTCAGCACGGTGACTCCGAACTCTGGCAATTGCGCTACGTGCGGCGCCAGTTTGCCCAGCGGCATCGACTTGGCATGCGGCTTGAAATCGGCCTTCATCGGAACGCGTTCCAGCATGGTCCGCGTGGTTTTCACTTCGGCGTCAAATCCAGAGAGAAGTAGTTCGTTGATCATTTTTTGTCCTCAAGTTTCGATTTTCTGAAGGTAGTGTCCGTGAGACTCATCCTCGATAGTTCAGAGCCTTCAGCCCCAGGAATCGCGCCGTCCCGCCCAACTCTTCCTCGATCCGCAGCAGTTGGTTGTACTTCGAGATGCGGTCGGTGCGGGAGGCCGAGCCTGTCTTGATCTGGCCTACGCCCGTGGCGACGGCAAGATCCGCGATGAACGTGTCTTCGGTCTCGCCCGAACGATGCGAGATCACGGACGTGTATCCATTGCGCCGTCCCAGGTCGATGGCATCCAATGTTTCGCTCACCGTACCGATCTGGTTGAGCTTGATCAGAATGGAATTGGCAATCCCCTTCTCGATGCCTTCTTCGAAAATGCGGATGTTGGTCACGAAAATGTCATCGCCGACCAACTGAATCTTGCCGCCCAGTTCTTTGGTTAGATTCTGCCAGCCGTCCCAGTCATTCTCGGCCAATCCGTCTTCCAGCGACACGATCGGGTAATCGTTCACCCACTTGGCGTAAAACTTCACCATCTCGTCGGAACTCTTGGCCGATTTGTCGGATTTTTTGAACACGTACTTGCCATCCTGATAAAACTCGCTGGCCGCAGGATCGAGCGCGATCGCGATTTCCTCGCCGGGCTTGTATCCGGCCTTCGAGATCGCTTCGAGGACGACCTCGATCGCTTCCACGTTCGATTTCACCGAAGGTGCAAATCCGCCTTCATCGCCGACAGAAGTGTTATAGCCGCGTTTCTTCAGCACAGCTTTCAAGGTATGGAAAACCTCGACGCCCCAGCGCAGCGCCTCGGAAAACGAAGGCGCGCCCACCGGCATCACCATGAATTCCTGGAAGTCGACATTATTGTCGGCGTGCGCTCCGCCGTTGAGAATGTTCATCATCGGAGTCGGCAAGGTGTTCGCGCCCGCTCCGCCGAGATGGCGATAGAGCGGGATGTCGATACTAAACGCCGAAGCGCGCGCCGCTGCCATCGAGACAGCCAGGATTGCATTCGCGCCCAGGCGGCCCTTGTTCTCGGTGCCGTCGAGTTCGATCATCTTGGCATCGAGCCCGCGCTGGTCGAAGCCGTCCCAGTTCGCCAGAGCCTCGGCGATCTCTCCGTTCACATTTTCAACCGCCTTGAGAACCCCCTTGCCATTGAACCGGTTGGTATCGTCGTCGCGCAGTTCGACCGCCTCGTGCTCGCCGGTGGAGGCGCCGCTGGGCACAATCGCCCGGCCCATCGCACCGTCGGCCAGAAAGACTTCCGCCTCTATCGTAGGATTGCCGCGTGAATCCAGAACTTCTCGTGCATGAATTGCCGCAATATTAGACATAAGTCGCTTGATTTCCTTTGCTGCAATGATTTCGAAACTTCGATTCGTATGACCCACGCCGGTGGAAGAATCGCCTGGCAGCATCCAGCGCTATCGAATAGCTGGCGCCTTAGACTGTCTTTCCCACCGTGAGCTGCGAAACTCACGATTATATCGGAAGGACATTGGTGTCATGTGACAGCCGGCTGAGTTTTCGCGTACCTTTTCCACTTCGGAACCGTCCATTCGGACACTGCCGTGCCCTCTTACCTCCGCTGGTTCCCCGTGTACTGCCTGTTGCTTGTACGCGGGTGAGACCTGGTCTACATTCAAAGAATGAGCTTCGGATTCTGGAGGTTGGCATGAAGATGTGGATGCTGGTTCTATGCGCCCTGCTCGCGACTACTCTCGCGGCTCAAACTCCCTCACCCGTACCGGCGGGCACCGCCCTGATGGTGCGGCTCGATACTACGTTAGCCACCTTCAGCAATAAGGCTGGCGATCCGTTCCGCGCCAGCATCACCCAACCGGTTGTCATCAACGGCCAGACCCTGATTCCGGCGGGATCCGTCATCGAGGGCCGCGTGACAAAAGTGAGCGAACCACGCCGCATCTCGGGCCGCCCGACGATTGGAATCCTTCCCGAGGCGGTCGTCTTTCCCACGGGTGAGCGTTATTACCTCGATGCAACTCTCACCGATACGAACATCCACGGCACTGACGTGAACTCCGAAGGCCAGTTCAAGGGCACGGGCCATGATCGCGGCAACACCATCGAGCAAGGCGCAGGCACTGCCGGCGGCATGCTGGTCGGCGGATTAGTGGGCGGCCCGGCAGGCATCCTGGTGGGCGGCGCCATCGGTGCGGGCTCGACTACGGCGCACTGGCTGGTGAAGCATCGCTCGGCCACGTTGCCGGCGGGAACGCAACTCACGCTGGAATTGAACCGTCCGCTGAACATGACGACCACAACAACGACCACCGCGGCGGCAAACGGCGGAAGTAAGTAGCCAGTTCTGATTTCAGAAGCCTCAATGCCGGAGCGGATCCTCCGGCATTGCTATTTCTGAACCAATGTACGGGCGGACGCAGCCTGCCCTGAGCGGAGTCGAAGGGTCCGCCCCGCCGAGCGCGGCGAGGCGTTTGACGGCGTCCCTTTGTCTCTGCTCGCTCCTTGATACCTCTGCCCGCGCTGGCAAAGAGCCATTGCCGATTCCTTGGGAGTGCGCGTCGAGTGTGCCCCTGCCAGCGCATGCCATTGCGCGCTCCCGCGTGCAACCCCGGACGAATGCGTCCGGGGCTACATGGCGGTCCTACGCCCCGAACAGCAATTCCCCTTCGCTGACTACCTGCAGTTCGATCCACCCTTCGAGCGGCAACGAGTCTACGGGTAGACGATTCTGCCACAGGCTGAAGCGCAGCCGCAGGCGGTTGGTCACTGGGACCGTGGCTGACGACTCCTTGTGCTCTCCTGAGGATTCCAGGGGAGTATGACCTGGCGTCGCCAGCATCCAGACCAACGGCAACTTGAATTCAAAATTCCGCAGCATTGCCAGCTTCACGTGCTCGTCATCTTGAGCGGACGATGCCAGGATTTTCCCCGCTACTCCGTTTTCAATTTTCCAATCCTTAACTTTCTGCGCCTTCACTGCGGCTTCGACTCTGACGGTGCGCCGCGCCCGCGGCTCGCCTGCTGCCCAAGATTCCACGTTCACCACCAGATCGAAATCTTGGTCGGGCACTTTGCCCGCAAAATCCAGCCGCCCATAGAGGTAGGTCGCATCAATCCCGGCATACACGGCGTCGAGCAGGAATTGCTTGCCGTGCATCGCTCCGGCGCGATGATCGGCCGTATAGACCGCGGCTCCCATCCACTCGAAGTAGCGCACTTTGTCTCCCGCCACCCGCGGATGAATGTACGCCGTCTGCGGAACGAACGCCTGCCGCACCTCGGCGCCGGTGATGGGCTGCGCCAGATAGTCGGGCGGCGTCGCCCCCAGCGCCTGGTACACGTTGGAAAGATGCTTGCGATACAACTCGTCAAAGTCGCGGTCGTTGGCGGAATGATGCTCCGGACCATACCACCAGTTCCAATCGCTGCCTTCGGCAATCAGGATTTCATCGAATGCCAGCTTCCGCTGGGCTTCGGTGGCGCCGGCTGCGTTGTGAGCATAAAACTCGCGCGCGTGATGCAGGTATTCCCAGGCGCGGTTGTCTTCCGGAGCGCCAATCCACACATTGAAGTTCGCGTTGATCCACGAACCGGGGACCAACGAAGTCATCTTGCCGAAATCTTTATGCCGCGCGATCGCTTCAGAAATCGTGACGGCCTCGACTCCGGGTTCGAGCTGCAGCCCGTCGTAGAAGCGCCGCAGAAACTCCCGTCCGGACTTGGGATAATATTCCCATGCGTTCTCGCCATCGAGGATGATCGAGACAACTGCGTCGCGTCCTTTGGCCAGCACGGGCTTTGCCGCCTCTTTGATGTTGTTGATCAAATGCCGGGCCGCATCCGCGGGAGGCATTCCGGAATAGACGAATCCGATGAGATCGGAAATGGTGTGGTCGCGAAACACCATGTGCATCGCGGTTGAGCCGTTCTCATAGCGGTGGATGTTGTACAACTTCTCCGCCAGATTCCCCGGTAGTTGCCCGTTGCCGTCGCGGGCAAAGAACAATCCGGTGCTGCGGCCCAGCACTCCTTCGTCGGTCGCCATCCACTGCACGCCGAGGCTGTTGGCAATGGCCAGCATTTCCTCCGACACGCTGCCTTCCGACGGCCAGATTCCCTTGGGCCGCACTCCAAAAACTTTCTGGTGCAGATCGAGGCCGCGGGTCAGTTGCTCGCGCGCGTCTTCGGGATGGCGAAATCGATTTTGCGGCAGCGGCAATCCCGTAGTCGAGGCCGCTCCGGAATTGGTATCGCAAACCAGCGGCAGGATAGGGTGATAGAAGGGCGTCGCCGAGATTTCGATCAGTCCTTTTTTCGCAGCCGCCGCATGCGCAGGCAGCACTCGGCCCATCAATTCGCGTTCGCGCGCGATGACAAACTTCTGATCCTCCATCGAAAAGTTGTGCCCCTTCGCGACCAGCGCGGCAACCTCTTTTTCTTCGAGAAAAAATTCGTCGAACCACGCGATCTGCGACAGCACTTGCAGGTCGGTGAAATCATGCGGCTGAAAATACCGCTCCGCCCGATCCGGATGATCCCCGTAAGTGCGAAAGCGCTCCCACAACTCGCGGTAGCGCGGGTACCGGCCAATCACATTCTGCGGATTCGCCTGAAACAGATACTGCAGCGCGAAGCGCCGCTCTTCGAGGGTCAAGTCCTTGGCTGGTTTGGCGGCGACTCGCAGAAACGGATCCTGCGCCGTTCCCTCCACATAATCCTGAATCTGCGCCATCAGCGACGGAACCAGGTTGAAGTTCTGATGAACGTTGGGGAATTCATCGAGCAACTTAACCATGCCGTAGTAGTCCTTGAGCGCGTGCAGCCGCACCCAGGGAAGCCGGTATTCGCCAGTGACCAGATCCTTGTAAAACGGCTGGTGCTGATGCCAAAGCAGAATGACGCGCAGGGACGGCATGGCTGGAGAAGTCAGTCTAGCACGTGCCCACGTTCATTTGACCTCCGGCTGAGAATGCTTCACCATGCCATGGCGTCGCCCAGTCGGTCACGGGCGCGACTTTCGAAGGGGATACGGGGTTGTCTCCAGCGAACGGACGCTTGGCGAAGGAGTACATCGCATGGCCATCGCAAAATTTTCCAGCCTCACACTGACTCTCGTTGCCCTGTGCGGACTCTTGGTTGTTCATGCCGGCGCTCAAGTGACGGTTCCGGCCTGCGCGCCGAAGATTGTGGCGAATCAACTTCTCGCGACGCCGGCGCAGCGCGAGGCCGCCGGGGACGCTGCCCAGCCGCCACTCACCGACACGGCGAACGGTTTCGCCTGGCCCGATACGCCCCTGGGCGTGGTCAAGACCGCTGACGGCGGCTATGCATTTTTTGGCAGCGATGGCGCATTTCATTCCCGGCAACAATGGCGCGGTCGCTGGTACGGCAACTACAAGTACGGCTCGATCACCCGGACCCTCGGAACTCTCGAGAATCCGCTGGGCTCGCAGCCTCCGATCGATGTAACGCTGCTGCCCAATCCCGATGGCGCCGTCAACCGCTTCTATTCGAGCTACGACTACATCGGAGGAGGCCCCGTCTACAAAGTTCCTGACGGCATGGCCGGCGCAGGCAAGCTGCTCCTGGTCTACCACGCGGAAATTCCGACCGTGACGACTCAGAGTTTTTACTCGGTATTGGGTCTGGCGTCCTCGACCGACGAGGGTAAGAGTTGGACAGACCTGGGGGAAATCATTCGCATTAATCAAGCGTATCGCACCGATGTGGACGGTTTTGACATCGGCGATTCATCTCTCGTAATCTCCCCCGACGGCAAGTATTTTTATCTGTACTTTCCGGACTGGCGGGCCAACGGCACCACACACTGGGGAAACACGATCACCTCGATCTCTGTGGCGCGAGCGCCCGTCGATGCCGTGCTGCACGCTGCATTCGGCGCCCAGCCCCATGCGGTGGCTTTCGAAAAATATTATGACGGCTGGCATTTCGAGCAGGGTCTCGGCGGATACTCCAAAGATCTCGACACCCAGACCCCCTACGGCGGCAACTTGCAAGTCGCCTACAACGCCGGCCTGCACGCTTATCAGTTACTGATCAACGCCGGCGTCGTGGTCTATTACACCGACTCTCTCGACGGGATGAACTGGTCTCCACTTTCCCTGCTCTATGACTTCCGCAACGAGAAAGATCAGCCCAGCGTTTATGTGGCGTTCGTTGGCACGGGAGACAATCCCAGCATTCTCGGCAAGCAGTTCTACATCTACTACACCAGCTATCCCAACAACGGAGACGGCTGGAATGGCGCATCGGTGAAGCGCTTCACAGTTACGTGCCAGTAATACTCTGAGGATAACGGCCGTGTCATCCTGAGCGAAGGGTTCGTCCGCGAAAGCGGACGAGCACACCGTCGAAGGATCCCTATCAGAAAACCATCGCCTGCCCTTCATGGTCTTCTTCCCGTGGACGCGCAAAGGGGCCCCGGAGTCCCGGAACCAGCGGTACACCATGCCGTAGTAATCGCGGACGCGCGCCCGGCACGATCAATGCACCGCGGGCAGACCAATATCCAGCACAAGCTGGCGGAATTCCGGTTCGGTGTGTAGCCAGCGAAACTCTGGAGCGAGTTCCACGCCGGTGAGTCCGAAATGGTGACGCTGGCGCGCTATTTCGAGAAACTTCATCGCCGCATCGCGCTGGCGCAGGGAAGCGTAGGCGGACGCGACCAGTGGATTCGCCTCGATTTTCGGCCAGAACCTGATATCGTTACCTGTCTGGAGAAGATCTCGTGGCGCGGGATTCCAGACGCGCCCCCCGGTCCGGTAAACTAGTCAGGCTCTTATGTCCCCCGATCCCTCCCTAACCGCTGCCAGTCCGCAATTGCTCACCGAGAACGACCTCTACCTTTTCAACGAAGGCAGCCACTACCGCCTTTACGACAAGGTGGGAGCTCACCTGATGACCCACGAAGGTCAGGCAGGCGCCCTATTCAGCGTGTGGGCGCCGAATGCCCGGTCCGTTTCCGTGGTCGGAAGTTTCAACGGATGGGATCCCAAGACGCATCGTCTCAGTCCGCGCGGCTCCTCCGGCATTTGGGAAGGCTTCGTTCCTGGCGCCAGCCGCGGCGCGCTCTATAAATTTCATATCGACTCGAATCGTCACGGATACCGCGTCGATAAAACCGATCCGATCGGTCTGCTGCATGAGAAACCTCCGCGCACAGCTTCGGTGGTGTGGAATCTGAACTACGAATGGAGCGATCACGACTGGATGCAGAAACGCGCCGAGCGCAATTCCCTGCGCGCGCCGCAAGCTATCTACGAGGTGCATCTCGGCTCCTGGATGCGCGTCCCCGAAGAGCACAACCGTCCGCTCACCTACCGCGAAACCGCGCCGCGGCTCGCCGAATACGTCGGCCAGATGGGATTCACGCACGTCGAGTTCCTGCCAGTGATGGAGCACCCGTTCTACGGTTCCTGGGGATATCAGACGACCGGTTACTTCGCGCCTACCTCGCGCTACGGCACGCCCCAGGATTTCATGTATCTGGTCGACTACCTGCACCAGCACGGCATCGGCGTGATCCTCGACTGGGTGCCGTCGCACTTCCCTTCCGACGGACACGGGCTTGCCTACTTCGACGGCACGCACCTGTACGAACATGCCGACTCCCGCCAGGGATTTCATCCCGACTGGAAGACGCACATCTTCAACTACGGCCGCCCTGAAGTCCGCAGTTTCCTGATGTCGAGTGCGATGTTCTGGTTCGACAAGTATCACGTCGACGGCCTGCGCGTAGACGCCGTCGCCTCCATGTTGTATCTCGACTATTCGCGCAAGCAGGGTGAGTGGATTCCCAACAAATTCGGCGGACGCGAAAATCTCGATGCCATCGATTTCCTCCGCCGCTTCAATCAGGAAGCTTATAAAGAGCATCCTGAAATTCAGACCACGGCCGAAGAATCCACAAGCTGGCCCATGGTTTCAAAGCCGGTCTACGTCGGCGGCCTCGGCTTCGGCATGAAGTGGGACATGGGCTGGATGCACGACACGCTGCGCTATTTCCAGAATGATCCCATCCATCGCAAGTATCATCACAACGATCTCACCTTCCGCATGCTATATTCGTGGCATGAAAATTTCGTGTTGCCGCTGTCGCACGATGAAGTCGTGCACGGCAAGGGGTCGCTGATCGGCAAGATGCCCGGCGATGAGTGGCAGAAGTTCGCCAACCTGCGCCTGCTCTACGGCTACATGTACGCGCAGTCGGGCAAGAAACTGCTCTTCATGGGCGGAGAATTCGGACAGGTGCGCGAGTGGGCGCACGATTCCAGCCTGGAATGGCACGTGTTGCAGTACCAGGTGCATCGCGGAGTGCAGGCCTGGATGGAGCAACTGAACCGCTTCTACCGCAGCGAGCCCGCCATGCACGTGCTCGATAATGACCCCGCTGGATTCGAATGGGTGGACGCGAACGACAACGCGACCAGTACGGTTTCTCTGCTGCGCAAGAGCGAGTCGCCGCAGGACACGGTGCTGGTCGTGTGCAACTTCACGCCGGTCCCGCGCATGGGATACCGCGTAGGCGTCCCGCACGGCGGCTATTGGCGCGAAATGTTAAACAGCGATGCGCGCGAATACGCCGGCAGCGGCATGGGCAACCTGGGCGGAGTCCACGCTGAAGAGATCCCCACGCACGGCCGCCCCTTCTCGTTGAAGCTAACCTTGCCCCCGCTCTCCGCGCTTTTCTTCAAAGCGGGATAGTCAGTGTGGGGACGGACGAATGCGTCCGTTCCTGCATCATCCAAACGCCTGGAAATCTTTCCAGAACTCCGGCCACGGCAGCCGCGGCGGCCCGCACACAAAAATATCCGGATGGTACCGGCTCTCCTCATTCTTGATACCCAACAAGTTCGCGTTGTGCCCCGCCAACCGGCAATCCGTATATCGTCGATCGGCATATTCCCGCGACGTGCCAAGCACAATCAGCGTTGTAGGCGGTGGGTCCGGATATCCTCGTAGCCACGCCGAGTTCGTTCCGCTGATCGGTGGCGGCAAATGATAGGCCGGCCCGAGAATTTCGATCGCTCCCGCCTCGCCGTAATTGTGCACGATAATGCCAACGTGCTCGCGCTCCTCCGGCGGCAACGAATCCCGAATCGCCGCGACGTTCTTGACCAGTTCGTCCCAGCCAATTTCCTCGCGCAGATCTCCGTTGTGCTTGAGCGCAAACTGCATGAGCGGCCCGCTGGATGCCAGCGGCACGAGGACCGCGGCCATGACTGCTCCGCCGGCAAACAACAGCACAAAAAATGCGACCTTCACTGCCAATTTCGGCACGCGAGATAGCGACGCGATCCAGTGCTCCGCCATGACTGCACCCATGGCCAACAGCATGGGATACGCCGCAGCCAGGTAATAACTCCGACCCTTGCCCACAATGAACAGCGCCAGCGGGATTAGGTACATCCACGCCAGCATGCGGTAGCGGCCATGGCGCAGATATCCAATCAGCCCTGCAATCCACAGCGGGACTGAAATCACCTGCGTGCACAGCCAAAACTGCTGGCTCAAGAATCCTTCGGCGCGTCCCTCGCCCACGTCGCGTGCGTGAATATGCTGCAGAAAGTGCAGCGAGATGAAATCGTGCTTCACCTGCCAGAGAAGATTCGGCAGAAAGATGACCACGGACAGCGCCACTCCGGCCCAGAGCCATCCACTGGCGAGATAACGCCGGGCCCGCGTCAGCACCACTCCCGCCACGATGCCCGAAACATAAAACGCCATCGTGTATTTGGTTTGAAATCCGATCCCGATGAGCGCGCCGATAGCCAGCCACCAGCGCGGGTTCTCCGTCTTCAGCAGACGAATCACGCAGTACGCAATCAGCACCCACCACAGATAGTCGAACGTCGTGTACTGAAATTCCGTGCCTTCGAACAGGGGTAAAGGCGCGAGAGCTACGCACAACGCGGCCGTAACCTGGGCCAGCCGTCCTCCGCCCAGTTCCCGCGCCATCAGCCCGCTGAAGACCACGACCGTGGCGCAAGCTATCACCGAAAACAATCTCAGCCCGACCATGGACAGCCCGAAAATCGAAAGGCTGATCCGCTCCACCACCGGCGTGAACGGGGGATAGGCCACGAATCCCCAATCCAGATGCCGGGCATCGCTCAGGAATTGCAACTCATCGCGATGGAATCCGTACCGCCCGTTCGTGAGTACATGCAGAAGCACGACCGCCCCGGCGATCGCGAGTAAAGAAAAATTGTCCGATGGAGAGCTCCGGTAGCTGGTGCCAGCATTGGCCTTAGCGACGGCGTGCCCAACGTTTACCGACCCCATGCAAGTCCTCCCAGGATTCTGAGGATAGTACGCCTAACGAGGCGCCCGAGTTCCCCAAGGTAGCGCTGACCCGACCGTAGCGCCGCAGCCGGACCGTAGCGCCAGCGTCTCGCCCGCACGCGTCTGCTTCGGGCCGGTCCCACCGCGGCCCACGCCTCCATGCTATCCTGCCTTTAAGCGCGTCTCATGCGGATTCTAACCCGCTACATCCTGCGGGAAGTGACGGCTCACGCCCTGATCGGCGCGGCCATCTTCACCTTCGTCCTGTTTACCCGCGATCTCGGACACATCCTCGAACTGGTGGTCCGGGCCAGCGCTCCTCTGCCCAGCGTCGCCGAAATTTTCTCGTTCACCGTCCCCCTGGCGCTCACCTATACGCTGCCCATGAGCGTACTGGTCGGAATCCTGATCGGCCTCAGCCGTCTCGCCGCCGACAGCGAAATCACCGCCATGCGCGCCAGCGGCATGGGCGTGTGGAGCTTCCTGCGGATCCTTTCCATTTTCGTTCTCTCCGCGTGGGTTCTGGCGATGGCGAACGGAATCTATATTGCGCCGAAATCGCAGGAAGCCTTGGCTCATCTCGAGGACCGCCTGAAAGGTTCGCAAGTCTCCTTCGAAGTGCAGCCGCGCGTCTTTTATGAGGGATTCCCCAAGATTGTCCTCTACGTACAAGACGTGAAAAGCGCCCAGGGAGCGGCCGTGTGGAAGGGCGTCTTCATGGCCGATCTCAGCGACGCCTCCAATCCCAAAATTACTTTGGCCAAAGAAGGCATCGTGGTCAGCGAGGGCCCCGACCGTCTCCATCTTCACCTGATCGACGGCTCCGAGCACGAGACTGATCCCAAGAATGCCGCCGACTACCACATTTCCACGTTCCAGCAGACCGACATTCCGATCGACTTGCCCTCGAGCGAGAACAAATCCGACGAATCGCTGCCCGCAGCCCTGACCGGTACCTGGAATCTGCTGGACAAAGCACGCCACTCCGATCCCATCACCGCGCGCTGGGATCTGATCGAATTCCATCGCCGCTTCGCATTGCCGACCGCATGCCTGGTGCTCGCGCTGGTGGGAATCCCGCTCGGCCTTTCCTCGAAAAAGAGCGGCAAGTCCGGCGGATTCGTGCTCACCATTTTGCTGGTGTTCACCTATTACGTGATATCGCTGGTCGGTGTTTCGCTGGCGCGTCAGGGGCGGGTCTCGCCCTGGTTTGGCGCGTGGCTGGCAGATCTGGCTTTCTTCGCGTTGGGTCTTTTTCTCTTGTTGAGGGCGGAACGCCGTCCCTTCGAACTGGCGTCCTTTCGTGCATTCGGCAAACGGAATGCGTCCTTGCTGCAAAATGGCATCGGGCGCAATCGCCGCGAGAACGCCTTCGAGCGTGTATCCACCAGGCGCCGCGTCTTCAGCGCCAGCTTCCCGACCCTGCTGGACGACTATGTCTTGCGCGACTTCTTTGTCTACCTGGGGATGATTCTCTCCACTTTCCTCGTCCTGGTTCTGGTATTCACTCTCTTCGAGTTGCTGGGAGACATTCTGCGCAACCGGGTTCCGGCTTCCGTCGTGGCCGAGTATCTGCTGAACGTAACTCCATATCTGCTGTACAACGTGGCGCCCCTAGTCATGTTGCTGGCCGTGCTGGTCACCTTCGGAGTGATGCAGCGCTCTAACGAAATCACCGCCATCAAAGCCACCGGAACCAGCATTTACCGCATTGTCACTCCAGTGATCGTCGCCGCGGCGGTGCTGGCGGCTGGACTGTTCTTTGCCGACCAGTTTTATCTGCCCCACACCAACAAGCGGCAGGAAGCCCTTCATAACCAGATCAAAGGCAAGCCGGCGCAGACCTATCTTCGCCCCGATCGCAAATGGATTTTCGGGCAGAACAACGACATCTACTACTACCAGTTCTTCGATACCGACCACGACCAGTTCGCTAATATCACCGTCTTCCAACTGGACAAAGCCAGCTTCACCGTCACGCGCCGCATTCACGCTGAGCGGGCGCACTGGGCCGACAACTTGAATCGCTGGATCTACGAACAGGGATGGGAGCGCTCGCTCAATGTTTCCGCGATCGCCAAATATCATCCCTTCGAAGTCGCCACGTTCCCCGAATTCCCCGAGACGCCGGCCTATTTCAAGAAAGAAGTCAAGCAGTACACCGAGATGAACTACGAGGAGTTGCGCCGGTACATCCGCGATCTGCAGCAAAGCGGATTCGACGTAGTACGGCTGAGGGTGGAACTCAACAAAAAGCTTTCTTATCCGCTGATCACGCTGATCATGGCCGTGCTTGCGATCCCGTTTTCGTTATCCACCGGAAAAAAGGGAGCAGTCACCGGGGTAGCCGTCGCAGTGGGAATTGCCGTGTTCTACACCGTGGTATCGCGGCTGTTCGAGGCCATGGGCGACGTCAGCCAGCTGCCTCCCGCCCTGGCGGCATGGTCGCCGGATCTGATTTTCGCCCTAGTCGGAGGCTATCTGATTCTGAAGGTGCCAACGTAATGTAGGGGCGAACGCAGCCTGCCCTGAGCGGAGTCGAAGGGTCCGTCCCGTTGAGCGCAGCGAGGCGTGTGAAGGCATCCCTCGCCTCTGCATTACTTGTTGAACCCTGTGCGTCTGGCGGGCAAAATCCATTGCGCGCTTTGCGCGCAACCCCGGACGAATGCGTCCGGGGCTACATGTTTACCTCACCGCAACGCCCCACGGATAGTTATCGGTCTGGATCGGAATGATCGCAGTCAGCGTTCCTGTCGCCGGCGTGATGGCGTACTGCGACACTTCCGCCTGGTTGAAGTCCGTCACAAACATCCAATTGTCGTCGCCGCGAATCGTGATCGAGGTCGGCATCAGGCCTGTGGCCACCGTCGGCGGAGTCAGCGCCGTTAAACTCCCTGAAACCTGAGCGATTTTCAGGGCAGAAACTGTGTTGGAGAAAGTCCCCACCACATACACATTCTGTCCGTACGGATCCACCACAATCGGGCCGACGCCGTTGACGCTTCCGCTAAGACTAACCGGCGAACCGGCAACGGCAAACAGTGCGCCTGGAAGCACCTGCGACGCACACGTCGATGACTGGGTCATCAACCCGTTGCAAATCGTGTATTCGCTAACCTTGTTCGTAAGCGTGTTGCTCACGTACACGAAGCGGTCGCACGGATCGACGGCAACCCCCGCGGGCACCAGGTCCGTCGCCACGGGTGGGTAGTGCAGGCTGCCCTGCAAGCTGGTCAACGCTCCCGTCGACTGATCGAGAGAAAATTCCCATACTACGTAATTCTGCGCGTCCACGGCGTACAAGTATTCCGAAGTCGGAGGATTCGCGCCTAGGGTTGAACACACCGCGTGCTGCGTTCCATTGATGCCAATCGTTGGATACGCCGTGGGCGTGGCCGCAACAGCGACGATATTGGGGGTCTGCAGCGGTGCCGGAATGGCAAAGGTCTGGGGCACAGCAGTCAAGCTTGCTCCACTGCCGATCGCATACACGCAAACTCCCCACTGGTTCACGGTCTGGGTGCACGCTGTGTTTAAGGCAGTTGCGTTTGAAATCGAGGTAGTGTTCACGCCTTCGGACACAAACAGGAACTTGCCGGCGGGATCTATCGACAGGGCCATGGGATTGGGATCCGTGATCATGTTCCCCACCGGGGTTACATTTCCAGCGGAATCCAACTTGAAGGCCTGAATTCCGGTCTTGCTGCCCGGGCAGGTCGAATTCTGATTCAGAATCACATAGACGTACACGCCGGATGGATCCATCACCATCGACGACGGCAGGCCAGGCAGAACGCAAACTTCATTCGCTGTGTTGTACGGCGAGTTGGCGATCGACGATATGTGGCCATTGCTGAGCGTGAAACTGTAGGTTTGCAGCAGCCCCGCTCCCTGGCTCCCGATCACCACCAAACCATCCTGCGAAGGGTCATAGTTGCTCCCGCAGGCTACCAACAGTCCCACCAGAACCAGACCCACTATGCCGAGCAGCCACAGTCGTTTCCGCATTCTCTCGATCATCTCCATGTTTGCGTGAGGTTTACGCGAGCACACTCTCCCCGCGCCCAGCCCGGCGGGGTTGTTTTCTATCTGGAAAAACGGGAAATCTCAACCCATTTGTGTATCAGGAAAGCGCGGGAAGAGCAATCTCCCACAAAAATTGATTGGAACCTTGGGACCGTCCAGGAGTTGCCCCGGCTACCATTCGCTTCCAGTATACGGCAGGTTCGTCGGAAGCGTCAGCAGTCAGGAGGGCGCGTACAGGGGTTTTGTCGCTTGCCCACGATTTTCTCTGCGAACTCCGCGAGTCCCCTGCGTCCTCTGCGTTTAAAAAGCTTTTACCGTTGAGAACGCAGAGGAATGCCGCTGAGAACCCTGAGAATGAAGGAGGACCTGATCAGATCGCTACATCTAAAGTCGTACTCGAGGTTATGCTCCTAAGCCTCGACGGTCGAAGCCGCTTCACTCGGCTTCAGCGTCTTCAATCCGGAGATCAGGGGAAGGCGAATTTCCACCGTCAAGCCGCTTTTCGAGCGATTGGACGCGGAAACTTTACCACCATGGAAGCGTACTGCCCGCTCGGTGATCGCTAATCCTAATCCGACTCCGCCGGTTTGGCGTCCCCGCGCTTCGTCTAAACGATAAAACGGCTCGAACAATTTGGCCAACGCACTCGAAGGAACTCCCGGCCCCGAATCGCTCACCCGCAACACGGCTTCAGAAACACCACCTCGCGCTTCGCTCCGCAGTTCGACTTCCACCGCAGATTTTTCCTGGGTATAACGGATGGCATTGCGAACCACGTTTTCGACCGCGCTGTGCAGCAGCGAAGCGTTGCCCCGGACCGACCAGTCGCCTTCTGGAATCGCCGCATGCACATGACAATTTCGCGCCTGCGCCTCAAATTCCGCATCTTCCACCACGCTGGCTACCAGTTCATCGAGCGGAACTGGCGTCTGCGGGACCAACTGCTCTCCATCTTCCAGCCGCGCCAGAGTCAGAATTCTGCCAATCAGTTCGTTCAGTCGGCTCGCTTCCATTTCAATGCGGTCGAGCATCTCCGAGTTATCCGTGCCGGCGCGCTGCCGGGCCAGTCCCAGGGCCACATTCAAACGCGCCAGGGGCGAACGCAACTCGTGCGAAATGTCGTTCAGCAGCCGCGACTGCGCCTTCAGCAGCGTCTCAATCCGCTCCGCCATGGCATCGAAATCGCCCATCAGCCCGGCCACTTCGTCCCGCCCCACACTCGCGCGAGCGCCGGTTCGTGTCGTGAGATCTCCCGCAGCTAGCTGGCGGGTCGCCGTCCGCAGTTTCACAATCGGCTTGGTCAAGAACCACGACAGCAGGTAGCAGACCAGCCCGGAGGTGATCACTCCAATGATCAGCCCCGTGAAAGGCACACCTCTCGGCCCGATGAAAACTCTTGGCCCCGGCGGCATCCCCAACACGACCGTGAAGCGGTGCTTGCCGTCGGTCGACGCGCGCGAGTCCCTTTGCACCGGAGGCGCCGGAAATAGAAATCCATCATGCGGCGTGCGTGGCCCACCCGATGCCACCCGGATCGCCCAATCCGGAGCCCCGCGCTGCGAGACTTCGATCCCGTTCTCATCGAACAGGTACGCGCGCACGTGCTGGGTGGCATCGACGCTATCCAGATACTCCCGAACCTTGGGGACGCCGCCTTCTTCGTACGCGGTCACCGCGTCGTTCAAAACCGTGGTCCGCAAAGCTTCCCAAGTCGCAGTGCGCGGCCGGAATGCCACCGTCACCAGGATCGCGGCCACCACAAACAAGGCCTGCGCCATCCAGAACGACAAAAAGATTCGTAGGAATAGACTTTTCATACCGGAATGATCCGCTTCTCACGCACGCTCGCCCGCGCTCTATACCTTCGATCTTTCCCGCGGCCGCGCAAAAATATAGCCTACACCACGCACGGTTTTGATGTGTTCATCATCCGTGTCGCCCAGTTTCTTGCGGACTTTGCTGACGTGCATATCGATGCTGCGGTCGAAGGGAGAAAACTTGCGGCTCAACACTGCGTTCACCAGCCTCTCGCGCGGCACTACGCGCCCGGCCTCCCGCAGCAATACTTCGAGGAGATTGAATTCCACCGAGGTCAATTCCACCGGCTTGCCTTCCAACCGCACCGTTCGTGTCGCCGGATCCAGTTCCACATTGCCGACGCTGACCACGTCGGGCGCCTCCAGAGAGCCGCCTTCGCCATGCGTGCGCCGCAAAACGGCGCGAATTCGCGCTACCAGTTCCCGCGGATTAAACGGCTTCGGAAGATAATCGTCCGCCCCAATCTCCAGTCCAACAATCCGGTCCACATCTTCTCCGCGCGCTGTCAGCAGCAACACCGGTAATCGCGACGTGGCGCGAATTCGCCGCAGCACCTCAAATCCATTGATGCCGGGCAGCATCACGTCGAGCACGACCAGCAGATATTCTCCGGCGTTGGCCTTCTTCAGGCCGCTCTCGCCATCGTGCACGCATTCGATGGCAAAACCCTCGGCTCGCAAATACTCCGACACCAGCCCGCAAAGTTCCACATCGTCGTCGATGACCAGAATTCGTTCCATAGCTGGAATCAATTGTGCATCATAGCCAAAAGCGAAGCGGTAAAGAATTGTCAAACGAGACCTCATCGATCCCCAGGAACGACCTTGTTGTGACCGAAATTACATTTACAAAACTTTACACGGAATGACCGATTTTTTACCGCTTTTTCCCGCTGGGCCGTGTTCCTATCAGCAGTACGGAAAGGCCGTACCCATAGGAGTCACCATGAAATCGATTCACTCCCGTTTTTTGATTGCCGCTCTGGCCGTGCTGATGGGTTCTGCAATCGCCAAGTCCCAGACCACCGCGGACGCTCCACCACCGCCTCCAGCGCATCCGCATGGGCATGAATTCGGCATGGGCGGGCCCGGAATGGGATTCTTCGCCAAGCAGCTCAACCTGACCGATGACCAGAAAACGCAGATGAAGGCCGTCATGCAGAAAGAGCATCCTGCGATGAAGCCGTTGATGCAACAACAGCACCAGATCGATCTGCAGCTTCGCCAGTACGTGGAAGGCAACTTTGACCAGGCCAAGGTGCAGGCTTTAGCCACGCAGAAGGCGCAGATCCAGGCGCAAATGACAGTGGCCGAGACGCGCGTTCACAACCAGCTCTACCAGCTGCTCACTTCCGACCAGCAGTCGCAGTTGAAAGAGATGGAAGCGAACCGCGAAGCGCGCATGCAGCAGCACATGAGTCGCATGAACGAAGCGCCTCCCGCGCCTCCCGAGCAATAGTTTCTACCGTAGACTCTCTGACTGGGACGGAGAGTTCTGCGTATCGCGGCGCGAGGCCATGTGGCCGCCTCGCGCCGTTGGAGGAAGCAATGCTGAGCGATTCAATCCTCTCCAATGCCGGATGGTTGTTCTTCGCCGCCTACAGCGCAATCGTGGTAGTAGTCAGCATCGCCGCCTTCGGCCCCGACTTACTCCCTGCCAAAGCGCAAGTGGATGCACCGCAGAAGACTCGCCTCTTGGATTCCGCCCAGCCGGGCGCCCATCGATAAGAGTCGGATGCGGTGCGGCCGACCGCCGAACGCTCACACCCAAATTCCAGTCTCTTGGCGCAATCGAGCGATGTCCTTGGTCGGCGCACTCCCGAAGAAGCGGCTGTATTCTCGGCTGAACTGCGAAGCGCTCAGATATCCCACGCGCTGGCTTGCGGTGCCCGCGTCCATCATCGTGGACAGCATGAGACGCCGCGCTTCCTGCAGCCGCAGGACCTTTTGATAGTGCAGTGGGCTCATCGAAGTGACCGACTTGAAGTGTTCGTGGAACGAAGAAACGCTCATGTGCACCAGTTCGGCCAACTCTTCGACCTTCATCGGCTGAGAGAAGTTGGCGCGCAGCCAGGAAATGGCCTTCGCAACCCGCTGCACGCTCGATTCTGCAAAGCCCATTTGCGCCACTCGCACGCCGATGGGGCTGCGCAGCAGCCGGATCAGAATCTCGTCCATCACCAGCGGGGCGAGCAGTTCAGCGTCCCCAGGCTGCGCCAGGCACTCGATTAACCGGGCAGCAGCGCTGACCATGCTCTCGTCCATCGGAGCGATGTAAACCGCGCTCCTCTCCTGCACGGGAGGCAAGCCGTGCGGATACACCTTCAGTACCAACTCGGCAATCTTGTGCGGCTCGAGGTCCAGCCTGAGAGCAAGGTAAGGCTCCGATGGGCTGGCCTGCGTGACCTGTGCCGCCACCGGCAAGGCCACCGAGAACACGATCATGCGCGACGCGTCGTACTCGAAGACCTCGTCGCCCACGATGACCGTCTTCACTCCCCGGGCGGCAATGCACAACGAGGGCACGCTCAGCGCGTGCACACACTCGCGGTTGACTCGCGAATAACGGCTGGCGTGCAAGCCGGGAATGCGCATGTCAAAACTGCCGTCGTGCGGAGCATAGGCGGCGATCAGGCGCGCCAACTTCGTCACATCTGGTTGGTTCGGCCCCTCGATTTTGATAGGCCGCGGGAAGGGCTTAATTTTGCCGTTGGTTTTCACGTCTTCGAGGATACTCGGGTTTGTGGTCATGTGGTCATAATGAGGGTCGCCGCATTGAGCTATCTTGTCTCTTACGCATCCAGATGCCCCAAGTAAGCGGCCCGGCTTCCTCATCGTTTATCGGGTGCCCCGCAATTTTGAGCGCCAGTTTGATTTGACCGTGATGGTAGCCCTCGTGCCAGAGCATGTGCTGAAGCAGGAGGATTGGATGGTCATAGTGAAGGTTCATTTCGCGGCCACTCTCTACTCTGCTCTTTACCGAATCCCGCACAGCTTTAGCGCTATCGCTTAGCATTTGTGAGAGGCGACGAGGATCATGTTCGATCCCCCACTCTTCCTTGGGCAGCTCTCTTGCAAACTCAGGTGCATCCTCGAAAACGAACACAAGTCTTACGTAGTGGATGTGCCCAAACAACTTTGCTGCGGATGGGCTGCCCTCCATCGCCTTGGCTTCGAGCCCGCCGTCTGGAAGGGCATTGAGCAGGTTCAGAAGAATTGTATTGTTGCGATCCCAAGAGTCCAGCAAAGCCTCCAGAAGAGGCTGGTTGTGTGAGTCTGACATAGCTTTTCTTCTATGCGCCGATGCTCGCTTAACTCTTCAAAACCGCCTGCACGTACGCGGGCTTCATCGGAAGCCGCCGCATGATCTTCCCGGTCGCGTCGTGCAATGCGGCTGCGATCGCGGGCGCCGCCAGCGCATTCGCCGCTTCTGAACCTCCGCCGTACGCGCCGACTTTCGGGTTGTTGAGCAACACTACTTTGATCTCCGGAATATCCGACATGCTCGGGATGGGATAGTCCGTCCAGTCAGCCAAGGTGATTCGACTCTCGTCGAACATGACTTCTTCGAACAGCGCATGGCTGATTCCCATCACCGCCCCGCCTTCGACATTCCGCTTCAATTGCATCGGGTTCACAACAATGCCGGGATCGACCGCGACTGTGTACTTCTCGACGACGATTTGCCCCGTGCTGGGAGTAACGGCGATCTGGCAAACGCAGGCCCAGTAGCTTCCACTGCGCAACATCAGCGAAACTCCGCGGCCCCGCACGGGCGTTGATCCCGTCGAGACAGCATCGGGACGCGGGGATGGCCGCGTATCCCAAGCGGAAGCATCGCGGACGGCTTTCAGCACGCTGATAGCGCGCTCTTCGCTGGCGTGATCGAGGCGGAACTGGATCGCATCGGCCCCCGCGAGCGCTGCCGCTTCATTCATCGCCAGCTCGCGCGGATAGTTCTGCTGAAACTGCCCCGGCGTGCGCATGCTGTGGTCGCGCAGGCCAACGGCGATGGGCGAAGCTTTCTGCCCCACCTGGAACGTTCCGTGGCCATTCTCCGCCAGATTCGAAACCTGAGCGTAAACCCACGGATCTTCCAGACCATTGACCGTGGAAGTTACACCGCCGGAATGGACCTCGGGAGCAGACATCGTGGGCAGGCCCGCGAGAATCGCGCCGACCGGCCGATCGTCCTGCATGGCGGGCATGTAGTGGTCGATTTGATAGGCGGCGATTTTGCCTTTCTCGTCGATCGCGAGTTGAACGTCGGAGAAAGCGGCCGCCGATTGCGTCGACCACTGCATGTCGTCGGCCCGCATCCACTGCACGCGCACCGGCTTGCCCAGAGCCTGCGACAACAGCACAGCCTCGTCTTCCGCGCCGGAGTTTCCGCCGTTCGATCTGCCGTAATGACCGGGCCCGGGGTACGAATGCACGATCACATGATCGGGCGTGGTGCCGAGTATCATCGCAATTTCGCCGCGCAACGCCTGCGGATTCTGATTGTGCGCATAGATGTGCACCGTGCCGTCGCGCCTAACGTCGGCGACGGCCATCGTCGGACCGATCGGCGCGTGCTTCATGTAAGACAACTGATAGGTGGCGGAATGTTTCTTGTGAGCCGACGCCAGCACGGGTCCGACATCGCCTTTGGCAGCCTTGCTCTTCTCCACCGGCGCGCTCTTCCAATCCGCATCTTCACGAAGCTGCTGGTAGAGTTTTGCGTTGCCGGGAAGGCCTTTCCAATCGCTCCACTTGGTGGCGCTGGCGACTTGTTCAGCCGCCTGGATTGCCTCCCACTCCGTGGGCGCGACCACTCCGACGAGATTCCCCTTCACAATCACTTGCGAATTCGGAAACTTAGTCTTGTCGAGCGCACCGGCCGACACGAGAGTCGACCCGAGCGTCTTCGGATGCACCACACGCGCGTGCAACATGCCCGGCAGGCGCACATCGGTCGCCCAAGTTTCCTTCGCAGCCACTTTCGAACTGATGATCGAATTCTTGAACGACTTGCCGATGACCGTGTACTCGCTGACCGGCTTCATCGGCGGATTACCCTCGATGGTCAGCCCGAAGATGCTGGTGAGGTCTCCCTTCACCGGGATCGTGAGCTTCAACTGCTGGTTCTTGACCAGGTCGCCGTAGGAAATGCTCTTGCTGCCGCCCGAAACGATGCCGTCTTTCACCGAGAGCTTGTCTTTCGCCACGCCGAGTTTTTCTGAGGCGAGATCCAGCAGAGCCTGATGGGTGTAGGCCGCCGCTTTGCGGATGTTCGGCGTTCCATGGCCGAGAAAATCGAAGGCGCCGCTGCCGTCGGGTGTGCGGTCGGTATCTCCCGCCACGACCGTAGTGATCGCTTCGAAAGGAACGCTCAACTCATCGGCCACAATCTGCCGGTAGGCCGTAAAAGTCGTGCCCTGGCCGAAGTCGCTCTTGCCGGTGCGAATCAGAACCGTATTGTCCGGATGAATTTCGATCCAGGAACTGGGAAGCGTGGGATCGAGCGAGTTCTTGAACGTGGCCACTTTCGCAGTGTCACCCTTCAAGATCTCCGGGCCAATCAGGCTGAATCCCACGACGAGCGCGCCACCCGCTTTCACAAATTGACGGCGCGATAGTGTCGGACCGAAAACATTGGCTGGCTTTTCGCGCTTGATTCTTTCACCCATGGTGGCCATCGCTCACCTCCCTTTCGCCATGATGGTGGCGGCATGTTGTACGGCTTCCATGATCGCGACATAGGTTCCGCAGCGGCACAAATTCGGCGACGGACCGGAATTGGTGAAGGCGTCATTGATTTGCGCCAGGCTCGGATTCGGATTGCTTTCGAGGAGTTCAGTGGCCTTGATCATCATGCCATTCTGGCAAAATCCGCACTGCGGAGTCTGCTCTTCGATCCAGGCTTGCTGCACCGGATGAAGCGTGCCTTTCGCTTCCTCCGCCGATAGGCCCTTCTGCTTGGCCCACCGCGCAGGCAGACCTTCGAGCGTGGTGATTTCCTGGCCAGCGACGCTCGCGACCGGAGTAACGCAAGACCGCGCTTCCTTGCCGTCGACCAAGACGGCGCAGGCACCGCATTGTGCCAGGCCGCAGCCGAATTGTGGTCCGATCAATTGGAGATCGTTGCGCAACACGTAGAGCAGCGGAGTATCGTCCGGCGCCTCGACCTGATGCCGCACTCCATTCACATTCAGCGTGACCATAAAGAACTCCCTTCAGCCGCACCTTCCACGCGCGGATGACCTTTAATGAACAATCCTGGACCCCAGTAGACGAAAATCTTTGACTCGCAGCGGATCTCTATTACTCGCCTATACGCCCGCTGGGCACTCGCTGGCAAGCGGCGGTGATTCATTCGTAATGACGCACCATCACTGCATCGGGGCGAGCACGGCAACGTCTAGCTTTGAGTAGTACTTCTTCACGTCGCCGGCCCCGTACTTCTCGCGGAATTTCTCGACTACCGACGCCACCTGCCTGGCCTCAGTAATCGGAACAGCCTTGACCTCAGCGTCTGCGCCGCGCGCCTCGATCCCAAGCTTCGGATTCTTGAGCGCGTTCTTGTACCACTGCGTATCCGATCCCTTGACCGGCAGCAGATAAAGCTTGTCCCCGTCGAGTACGAACCAGACCGGGTTCGAGATAGCACGTCCTGATTTTCTGCCGGTCACGGTGATCGTAATTTCGCGATACCGGGAAAGCCGGTCTTTTAGAGTGTCGTTCCGCTTTGCCATGTGGACCCCTTTTATCTCACGTTTGGCTCGATGACTCCCGGCCTTCAGCCCTTCGAGAACACTTCTTTCGCGACCATGATTGCGCTCATCGCATTCGGCCAGCCTGAATAAAATGCCAGGTGCGTGATGACCTCAATCAGTTCTTCCTGCTTGACCCCGTTCTGTACGGCGTACCCCAAATGAAAGCGCAACTGATCCGGACGGTTCATCGCAACCAGCGCCGCAACGGTTGCGAGACTTCGATCGCGCTTGGAAAGCTCCGAGCGTTCCCAAACCTCGCCGAACAATACGCGATCTGTGAGATCGACGAGTTTGGGTGCGAAGTCGCCGATCATTTTCTGTGCTGCTGAAGGCTGCTTACTCATGCCTTGCTTCCTCCTGTGTACTGTTCGTCGGCGACCTTCTCCATCCAGTCGGTGCTTTTACCGTCGAGCTTTTCTACGATGGCGATGTGCGTCATGGCCGTGGTCGCCGCGGCTCCGTGCCAGTGCTTCTCGCCGGGCGAGAACCAGACCACATCCCCGGGATGGATTTCCTCGATTGGCCCTCCCCAGCGCTGCGCCCGGCCGCAGCCCGCCGTGACGATGAGAGTTTGCCCCAGCGGATGCGTATGCCATGCCGTTCGCGCGCCCGGCTCGAACGTGACGCTCGCGCCTTGAACGAACGCCGGATCGGGCGCCTGAAACAGCGGATCAATTCGCACCGTGCCCGTGAACCATTCTGCCGGCCCCTTTGCGGAAGGTTGCGTGCCAACTCTCTTTATATCCATTTGTCAATTCCTCACTTGTGCTATCGGCCTACTCCGATTTGAGCGAAGCCATATCGATGGAGAAGCGGTACTTCACATCGGACTTGAGCAATCTGTCGTAGGCTTCGTTGACCTTCTGGATCGGGATCACTTCAACGTCTGCAGTGATATTGTGCTGTCCGCAAAAATCGAGCATCTCCTGGGTTTCAGCGATGCCCCCGATGTTCGATCCTGAAAAACTGCGTCGCCGCATGATCAGGCTGAAGGCAGCCACACCGAGTGGCTTCGCCGGCGCCCCGACAATCGTAAGGTTGCCGTCGCGGCGCAGCAGGTTGAGATACGCGTTGATGTCGTGATCGGCCGAGACCGCATCGAGGATGAAGTGGAAGCTCTCCGCATGCTTCTGCATCTCGTCGGCATTACGGGAGACCACAACTTCGTCGGCGCCCAACCGGCGCGCATCCTCTTTCTTATTCGGCGAAGTCGTGAAGACCACGACGTGGGCACCGAGCGCATGCGCAAATTTCACGCCCATGTGGCCCAGTCCGCCGAGACCGACCACGCCAACCTTCTGCCCCTTGCCCACCTTCCACCGGCGCATCGGCGAGTATGTCGTGATTCCGGCGCAGAGCAGCGGCGCCGTCCCGGCAAGGTTCAGATTCGTGGGGACGCGCAGCACAAACCGCTGGTCCACAACGATGCTGTCCGAGTAGCCTCCGTAGGTGACGCCTCCCAGGTGCTTGTCCGGAGAATTAAAGGTAAGGATCATGTTCGGGCAGAAATTTTCAAAGCCCGCCCGACACTCCGGGCACGTGCCGTCGGAGTCAACCATGCAGCCCACTGCGGCGAGGTCGCCGGATTTGAATTTGGTAACCGCGGAGCCGACCTTGGTTACACGCCCGACGATCTCGTGGCCCGGCACAATCGGGTACACGGTGGGCATAAACTCGCTCCACTCATTTCGCACCGCGTGAAGATCGGAGTGGCAGATGCCGCAGAACAGGATTTCGATCTGCACGTCGTGTTCGGTTGGTTCGCGCCGCGGAATGGTCGTGTGCGCCATCGGCGATGCCGCATCGGCCGCGGCATAAGCTTTTGCCTTGTACATTTATTTGCCTCTCATAACCCCGTCATTTTCTCCAGGCGTTCCGGATAACGGGCGCCTTCCAGTGGGATCTTCGACGCGGCAGCATCGATGTCGCGCAGATCGTCGGCCGTCAGTTGGATCGACAGCGCTCCGATGTTTTCATCCAGGCGGTTGAGTTTGGTCGTGCCGGGAATGGGAACGATCCACGGCTTCTGCGCGAGCAGCCAGGCCAACGCGATCTGCGCCGGAGTCGCTTTTTTCTTTTTTGCAATCCTGCCGAGCAGGTCGATCAGTGCCACGTTCGTCTTCAGAGCCTCCGGCGTAAAGCGAGGCAGCGTGCTGCGGAAATCGTTGCTCTCGAATTTCGCATCTTCCTTGATCGCCCCCGTCAGGAATCCCTTGTCCAGCGGGCTATATGGCACGAAACCAATCCCGAGCTCCTCAAGCATGGGGATCACTTCCTGCTCCGGCTTCCTCCACCACAGAGAGTATTCGCTCTGCAGCGCCGTGAGCGGCTGCACCGCGTGCGCGCGGCGAATCGTCTTCACCCCTGCCTCCGACATTCCGAAGTGCTTGACCTTGCCGGCCTGAATCAGTTCCTTCACCGCGCCCGCCACGTCTTCGATGGGCACGTTCGGGTCCACGCGGTGCTGATACAACAGATCGATGACATCGACCTTCAACCGCTTGAGCGACCCTTCGACCGCCTGCTTGATGTGCTCCGGCCGGCTACTGATTCCGGCCGCTCCCGGCCGGTTATCGCCGCCGCTAAAGTCGAATCCGAATTTGGTGGCGATCACCACTTTGCCGTGGAAGGGTGCAAGCGCCTCTCCGACCAGTTCTTCGTTCAGGAATGGGCCATACACTTCGGCGGTGTCGAAGAACGTGATGCCACGATCGACCGCGGCGTGCAGAAGAGCGGTCATCTCCTTCTTGTCTTTGGGCGGGCCATAGGAAAAGCTCATTCCCATGCAGCCCAAACCAAGAGTGGAAACTTCCAGGTTGCTCTTTCCCAACTTGCGTTTTTGCATTGTGTCTCCGTTTATTCTGCGCTGCGAAATACCTCTCTCAACGGCAACGCAAGGCTAAGCATAATTTCCCGACCGTCGAGCATCTTGCCTATTTCGATGAAGTTCTTGCCAGATTCTCCAACTGGATGTGGAGCGGGCACTCTTGCCCGCTGCTCTTGCACTGCTGCAGGCAAGCGGGCAGGAGTGCCCGCTCCACACTACCTTCCATCCCCAGAATTCTGCACCGCGCCTGCTAAAATTTCATCTACTCAATCTGATGGTTCCCAAGAACCTGCGCCCGCTGCTGCCCTACGTCAAACGCTACCGCTGGGGATACGTCTTTGGCTCGCTCTGCGTATTGCTCACCAACGGCATCTGGATTCTCTTCCCTCTGGTTCTGGGCAAAGCCGCCGACGATCTGCACGAAGGCGTGACTCGCCATAAGTTGCTGGAATATGCGGGAGTGCTGCTCGCCATCGCGGTCACCAAAGGAATCTTCCAGTTTCTCACCCGCTGGGTGGTCATCGGCATATCGCGCGATATCGAATTCGATCTGCGCAACGATCTGTTCGCCCGCCTCGAAGGCCTGAGCTACTCCTATTACCAGCGCCACCGCACGGGCGACATTATGGCGCGCGCCACCAACGATCTGAACGCCGTGCGCATGCTGCTTGGCCCCGCCATCATGTACTCGGCCAACACACTGGTCTACACCGCAGGCGCGCTGGCCTTCATGATTTCCATCAGCCCGTGGCTGACGCTGTTCACCTTTCTGCCGCTGCCCGCGGTCAGCATCGTCATCCAGACCTTCGGTCGCCGCATTCACGAGCGCTTCGAACGCATCCAGGCGATGTTCTCCGACATCTCCGCCCGCGCCCAGGAAAATTTCTCGGGCGCGCGCCTGATCCGCGCCTACGTGCAGGAAGAAGCCGAAATCAAAGCCTTCGAGAAGGAGAACCAGGAGTACATCCGCCGCAGCCTGAAACTCGTCCGCCTGATGGGAATGCTGTGGCCCACGCTCGAACTCATGCTGGGTTGCGCAGTGGTGCTCGTGCTGTGGCTTGGCGGGCGCGAAGTGCTCACCGGACAATCCACCTTTACCCGCCTGACCACCCTGGTCGCTGCCTATCCCGCGATAACAACCACGCTGAAGCTTGACGGCTCCATGAGCGTTGGGCAATTCGTCTCGTTCAGCACCTACATGATGCAGCTGACCTGGCCGATCATCGCACTGGGTTGGGTCATCAACATCTTCCAGCGCGGCACCGCGTCGCTGATTCGCATCAACGAAATCATGCAGGAAAAATCCGAGATTCAGGATCTTCCCGGCGCGCACGATCAGGAAATCGAAGGCGAGATTGAATTCCGCGGACTGGAGTTCGGCTTCGGCGAAAAGAAAGTCCTGCAGATCGGACATCTCCGCGTGCCCGCCGGCAGCAGCCTAGCCATCGTCGGTCCAACCGGATCGGGCAAAACGACGCTGGTGAGCCTGATTCCCCGCATCTACGACGCCGCGCCCGGAATGGTCTTCATCGACGGACGCCCCATCCGCGCCTACACGCTTGCCTCGCTGCGCAAGAGCATCGGATTCGTTCCGCAGGAAACGTTCCTGTTCAGCGACCGCATTCGCGAGAATATCGCGCTGGGCGTGGATTCGGCGACCGACGCCGAGATCCACAATTCTTCCGTCGCCGCCAACATTGCGGCCGATATTGAAAGCTTCCCCGAAGGCTACGAAACGATGGTGGGAGAACGCGGCATCACGCTCTCCGGCGGGCAGAAGCAGCGCACCGCCATCGCCCGCGCGCTCATCCGCAATCCCAAGATTCTGATTCTCGACGACGCGCTCTCCAGCGTCGACACACATACCGAGGATAAGATTCTCAACCACCTGCGCGACGTGATGCGCGGCCGCACCACCATCTTCATCTCGCACCGGGTCTCTACCGTGCGCAACGCCGACCGCATCGCCGTGCTCCATGGCGGACGCATTGTCGAAATCGGCACCCACGACGAACTGCTGGCCCGGAACGGCTACTACAGCGACCTCTACAACAAACAACTGCTGGAAGAAGAACTGGCCGAAGTGTAGGAGTCTTTGCTAGATGTGGGAACACCCGCTTCTCGATGCTTCATGTAGGAACAGCCGCTGCTGGCCTTATGTGGGGACAGCCGCCCTCGGCTGTCCGGTCGAGCGCAGCTCGACTGTTCTCGCTGCCCGGAAAACGAACCGTAGCGCCGGCGTCCCGCCGGCTGTCGCGAGCGCATCTTGCGCTCGCTGTCGGCGCGGGCCTCTGTCGACCTCCGGATGGCAACTCCAGCAGCCAAGTCGTCTACACTGTCGAAAACCACCATGCAGCGCGTCAGCACGCCAGAAATTCTCGATTCCGCAACCTGTCCTCCCTGCGAAGTCGAGGCTTCCCTGCGCGATATCTGCCGCATCAACCGCTGGTTCGGCGGAGTCGCCACCACCCGCAGCCTGATCGAGCGCGTTTCCGTCGCGACGGGATGCAAGCGATTTTCGGTGCTCGAAGTCGCGTCAGGATTCGGCGAGGTCCCGAAACTCGCGGGCGAGCAACTGGCGCGCCGGGGCATCACACTGGAAGTTACAATGCTCGACCGTTTCCGCTCGCACCTGCTGCCGGGAAATCATCCTGTCGTCGCCGATGCGCTCGCGCTTCCGTTTGCGGACTGTTCTTTCGATCTGGTGAGCTGCAGCCTGTTCGCGCATCATCTGGAACCGGCCGAACTGGCAATCTTCGCCGCCGAAGCTCTGCGCGTAAGCCGCTGCGCGCTCCTGATCAACGATCTTATCCGGCATCCGCTGCATCTGGCGCTGGTCTATGCCGGCTTTCCCCTGATGCGCAGCCACGTCTCGCGTGCGGACGGAGTCGCATCGGTGAAAAGAGCATACACGCCGGAAGAAATCCGCACGATCCTTTCCGATGGACTCGAAGCCCATAGAAGGATCGACATCTCGAGACATTATCTATTTCGCATGGGAGTGATCGCGTGGAAGTCCGAGCCGAAATCCGATGCAGACTCGAAGGCCCCAGAGGCTAAAGCCCATGATCTACGGGGCGCTAAACGGCACGGCTGAAGCCGTGCCCTTCCCAAACTATTGTCAGAACTCGGGCTTCTGGCTATCTGACGACCAGCACTTCCCTCACATTATCCCTAGCGAGAAAGAACTTGATCGAGGCGAAGTCGCGGAACAGCGTTTCGATATGGCGGTTATTGAAGACGCGCTGCAGGCGGAAGCCGTCGCTGACCGCGGTGTGAATGGCACCGGTGGGCCCGCGCCGGGTCTCGCGGCGCAGCACGATGCGCTGCATCTCCAGCGTGTCTTTGTTGACGATGTGGAAACGGTAGCAGGGAGAATCCGGTCCCGCATCTTTGGTGTGGAAGAACGCGAGCAGCATGCCTCCCGGCTTCAGCACCGACCACAACCGTCCCATCACCGGACGCACCAGGCTTTCATCCAGATAGTCCGGAAGATTCCAGCACAGCACCACATCGAAATGCGCCGCCGGATAGACCAGGTTGTCGGCGAGAAACCTGCGGCTGTCGAGAACCACGTTTCCCTGCTCGTCTTTGCTGACCAGGTGGGGTTCGGTCGAGGCGACGAGCAAATCTTCGCTATAGATTTTGTGGCTGCGCTCGGTGAAGAAACGAATGTTGGAAGGCGAAGTCGATCCCAGGTCGAGAACGCACAACGGCGTCTCGCTCTCCCAGAGCCGCGCCAGTTCGCCGAGCCCGCTGGAACGGCGGGTAAGTTTTTGCGCAACATCCGGCGCGTCCGCCGGCGTGCGCCCCGATGAGCCCCGAAAAAGCTTCATGAAGTTCTGACTGACTGTTGCCATCAGACGTTGTTCCCGTCAGTGGCGACGCATGTTCTGGGACGAAAATTAACAGCTGAAAGTGACACTTTAACTCACCAATCCAAACTCCAGTAGTTACTTTCCTGCGGCTTTTTCCGATTTCCCCTGAATGTCGACCTTCCCTTTCAGGTACGCCCCTTCTTCGATGGAGATGCGCTGCGTGGAAATATCTCCGGTGACCACCGCGGACTTACGCAATTCGACGCGATCGCTGGCCTGCACGTTGCCTTCAAGTTTGCCCTGTACCACCACGCCCTTGGCCTCCACTGAAGCTCGGACCTGCCCGTGGGGACCGACGGTTAAGCTATTGCCTTTGAGCGCAATAGTGCCCTCGACTTGACCATCCACGTAAAGGTCTTCGCTGCCCGACAATTCGCCTTTGATGACTACCGACTTGCCAATCTGCGCCAAGTCTGCCGACAAGGGAGCACTCATATGTTCTCCTTTTTAAGTAGCGGAAACTGCACCACCAAGACGCTGGGAAGGCAGGTGCCGGGACCACTGCATTGCACCCATCGACTATACCCAACTGGATCAACCAGCGGCAAGCAATCCGCAAGGCCCAGGAGTGGCGAGATAAGCACAATGCTGGGCTTCATGCAACCATCCTTCCCTGGTTGCTACACTAACAAACAGATGGCTCTCGCGAAAGAACGACGAATGGCAGCGGCTGTGGCAGGCTGGTGCGGCGCTGCGGTGGTGCTCTTTGCCGTCAGTCTTTCGTGGACGCAGGCAGGGGCGCAGGAATCGACAACGGCGCAGATTTCTCCCGCCGAATTAGTGCGCGAGACCGTCGCCAACGAGGTCGCCGCCAACAACAACCCCGCGATCAAGCACATGTTCCGCTCCCGCAAACAGACACCCCGCGGGACGCAAACCCACCTCTACGTAGAAACCAATGACGCTATGGCGGGGATTCTGATTGCGCAGAACGACCATCCGCTCTCCCCCGAACAGGAGCAGGCGGAAAACGACCACCTGGCGTGGCTGATGAACAATCCCGAACAGCTGCGCAAGAAGCGGGCGCGGGAAAAAGAAGATGCCGATCGGACCCTGCGCATGGTCAAGGCTTTGCCCAACGCCTTTCGTTACCAATATGCGGGCACACAAGCAGGCGAGCAAAGTCTCGGAAAGGTGGGAGATGAACTCGTGCGGTTGAATTTTACCCCCAATCCGGCTTATTCGCCGCCATCGCGCGAGCAGCAGGTGTTTACCGGCATGCAGGGTTACCTGCTGATTGACATCAACGAGAAGCGGATCGCGAAAATCGACGGAACTCTTTTTCGCGAGGTCTCATTTGGCTGGGGCATTTTCGGTCACCTGGATAAAGGCGGCTATTTTCGCGTGCAGCAGGCCGACGTGGGCCAGGGCGCATGGGAACTCACTGCGATGGACCTAAAGATGACTGGAAAAATCTTGCTGTTCAAAAGCTTCTCCATGATCTCGAATGAGGTTCTCACCGACTTCCAGCGCGTGCCCGAAGATCTTCCCTTCGCGAAAGGCGTCGAGTTGTTGAAGACGGAGCGGGAAAAACTTGCTTCTGCCTCGGCGTCCAAACCCACGAGCACGGGGAAGGTCCCGCAGACGGGTGCTCCGCAACGTCGAGAACAGCCGGGTGTCACGTTAGCTTCCGCTTATGCGCGCAGCGTTTCTTTTCGCACAGTCAACTTTTCGATCAAATCAGTTTTGACTCGATAGCCGGTGCCGGGGCGGTCGCTGATGGCAATCATGCCCTGGGGAGAAACTTGCACTTCCGGATCGATAATGTCTTCTTTCCAATAGCGCTTGGAAGCGGAGACATCGCCGGGAAGCCGGAAGTCCTCCAGCGTAGAAAGCGCGATGTTATGCGAGCGGCCGATCCCGGTTTCGAGCATGCCTCCGCACCACACCGGAATATTTTGCGATTGGCAAACATCGTGGACCTTCAAGGCCTCGGAAAATCCGCCAACGCGTCCCACCTTGATGTTGATGATGCGGCAGGCGCCGCTTTCGACCGCAAACGCCGCGCTGCGCCCGCTGACGATGGATTCATCCAGGCAAATCGAAGTGCGCAGCTCTTTTTGCAGGCGCGCATGATAGTAGATGTCGTCGTTCCACAACGGCTGCTCGATCATCAACAGGCTGAACTGGTCGAACTTGCGCAGGTGCTCGACCTGATCGAGGGTATAGGCGGAGTTCGCGTCACAGCTTAAGGTGATGTCGGCCCAGCGCGAGCGGATGCGCTCCAGAACGTTGATGTCCCAGCCGGGTTTGACTTTAACTTTGATACGCCGGTATCCGGCTGCCAACTCAGTTTGGATCTTTTCCAGCAACTGCTCGACCGAGTCCTGAATCCCGATCGAAACGCCGCAAGCAATCTCGCGCCGCGTCCCGCCCAGCAACTTCCAGAGAGGCTGCTGCCGCTGCGCCGCTTCGGCCTCCCACAATGCGTTCTCCAGCCCGGATTTCGCCATGCGGTGGGCGCGGACTCTCGCGAACAGCGCGGGACATTCGCGCGCCGATTCGATCTTCTTTCCCAACAGCGCGGGAATAAGATATTGCGTCATGGTCGGCCACGCGCTCTCGATCCATTCGCTGCTATAAAACGGATCTTCGCCCACCACGCTCTCGCCCCAACCGTCGACCCCCTCGCTGTGCACCGTCACTAGCAGGATGCGGCGGCTATAGGTACGGCTAAAGCTCGTCTCAAAAAAATGGACGAGCGGCATGTGAATCTCGCGCAGCGTGATGGCTTCAATCTTCATGGGATGGAAAGAACTTTATTTACGACGGAGGCACGGAGACCGGAGAAAGGCAAACAGGTTGACCCGTTTTCTCTGGGACTCTGTGTCTCCGTGGTGATTAACCCTCCGAGGCGTACGACCATTTTTCGTCCCAATGCCCCAGCAGGAATTTGCCGTTGCCCTCGGCGTCGCGCTCGTATCCGAGCACGGAGAGTCCGTGCGAGAACGCGCGAAGAAACTGTTCGCGATTGCGCTCCTGCACTTGCTGGGCTCGGCTGCGAGTCTCGGGTGCGGCTTTCCAGCCGTAGATCTGGGCTGGAAGTTCGATGCTGGATTCGCTGACAATTACTGGATTCTTTCCTGTGGCCAGCAGAGTTTCGACCCGCTTCGATTTCAGCCACCATTCGGCGATGAGGCGGTCGCTCGGCAAGCCTCCTTGCAACGGAGATGAAGTAATGCCGTACTGGTTAATGTTATACCGCCGGATAATAGCTCCGAGCTTTTCTATATTCAGATAAGCGTTCTTGATTTCGAGGGGATCGAACGTCCATTCGATCAACTCGATGCCGCGGGCCAGCGCGTCTTCGCGCTGCATCAGTTTCAACCGCCGGCCGAGTCCGCCGTTGCGATGATCTTTGCGCACGGCCAGCATGTGCGAGTGCAGGTAGACGTGCCCACTGCGTGTGCCGGGCACGGAGAGCGCAAAGCCGACCATCACTCCGCCGTCGAAAGCGCCCATGACCTGTCCGCCCACCTTGTCGGCCACCACGAACATGCGCAGGGGGACAAGTTCAGCGTCGGTGAAATTCCAGACCTCCTTCTGCAACGCGACGCAGGCCCGAAACTCTTCGATGCCATGACAGCGGCGGAGTTCGATCGAAGCGCTCATCCGGTCCTCTCCGCCGACGCTTTCTCGTGCGCCTTGGCCTGCTGCCACAACGATTCCAGTTCCTCCATGGAAACTTGATCGGGAGCGCGGCCGGATTCGTGCAGCCGCTCTTCCATCCATTGAAAGCGGCGCTTGAACTTGCGGTTGGTTTTGCGCAGAGCCGATTCCGGATCGAGCGATAGATAACGAGCAACGTTCACCAGCACGAAAAACAAGTCGCCGACTTCTTCCTCCAGGCGTTCGTGCAGGTTCTCAGAAATCTCGGTGCGGCCGGAACCCGCGAGTCCCCGCCCTTGCGGACGCGGACCGGGCGCCGGAAACTGCTTGAGTTGTTCGCGCAGCTCGTCCGTCTCTTCGTGCAGCTTGTCGAACAGCCCGTCGATATTGGGCCAATCAAAACCGGCCTGAGCGGCCCGTGAACTCAGCTTGTAAGCTTCGAGCAACGACGGCATGGCGGAAGAAACTCCGGCAAGAATCGAATGCTTTTCGTTTTCCGCCAAACCCGCACCAGGTGCGCCCTGCCGCTTTTTCTTCTCCTCTACTTTCAAGGCCTCCCAGTTGCGCTTGACCTCGGCGGAAGTATCGGCCTTCACGTCGCCGAAGACGTGGGGATGCCGGTTGATCAGCTTGCTCGAGAGTCGCTCCAGTACGTCGTCAATCGAAAAGGAAGATTGTTCCTTCGCCATCTCCGCGTAGAACAGCACTTGCAAAAGCAAATCCCCGAGTTCGCCGGCAAGTTCAGACCAATCGCGATTGTCGATCGCTTCTAGAACCTCATAGGTCTCTTCGAGCGTGTAAGGCTTGATGGAATCGAAGGTCTGTTCGCGCTCCCAGGGACATCCGCCGGGGGCGCGCAGCCGCTCCATGATGGCGACTGCCCGTTCAAAGCGTTCTCCTGTGGTGGGCATTCGGCAACCAATGTAAATGAGTGGAGAGGCTACAAGCAATGAGCCGGCGCACCGGCGAGAACTCGCCAACCGGGCCACTCCGCGCCGCATCCTAAAAGGTCAATACGAATTCCGCTCATTCCGTGCAGCCGGGTCACGTTACTTCCGGCACCACTCCACCACTGTCGCGGTCGGAATCTTGCTCGCGCACGCTTGGGACTATCGTGACCTTCATCTTTGCCGCACAAAGGTGCACAATCAGAACAATGGGCGTGCAACAGTTTCTCCCAGCGGCCTAGAGCCTGTTTTTGGGACGCTCTTTTTTTAACCCCATTCATGACCTTAGCTGTCAAACCCCGGGCCTCGCTAGAAGGACAACACTTCCATGTGGTGGTCATCGGCGGCGGAATCAACGGCGTAGCTGTGGCGCGGGAGTGTGCCCGCGGTGGCAAGCGCGTCCTGCTGCTCGAGCAAAATGATTTTGCCTCGGGCGTAACCAGCCGTTCCACCCGCATCATCCACGGCGGTCTGCGCTATCTGGAGCATGGGGAGATCGGCCTGGTGCGCGAGTCGGTACGGGCGCGCGAACGCCTGCTGCGCGAGCGGCCGCACCTGGTCCACCCCGTTCAATTTCTCTTTCTGCTGAACGAGCAGAGCCGGCGCAGCGCCATGATGGTGCGCGCGGGATTGTGGCTCTACCAGCGCATCGCCGGAAAAAAATCAGAGAATCTGGGCGAAATGGAGTTGGCGCGGGTTCAGCGCGCACTCGATTCCGGCCATCACTGGCAGTTGCTCAATTACGAGGATGCGCAGTGCGAGTTTCCCGAGCGACTCACCGCCGAGTGGATGACGGAAGCGGCCGATGCGGGAGCGATCGTCCGCAATCATTCTGAAGTGCTGGCCATTAACGTCGCCCAGGGACGCGCCCGCGGCGTGCTGTTTCGCGACCGCATCACGGGAAGGGACCAGCGGGTTGATGCGGGATGGATTTTGAACTGCACCGGACCGTGGGCCGACCGCATCTGCCAGCGTTCGACCGTCCGCACCCGCAAACCTATGCTGGGCGGGGTGCGCGGATCGCACATCGTGCTGCCGCGTTTTTCCGGCGCTCCCAACGCGGCGCTTTATACCGAAGCCTCCGACGGCCGCCCCGTCTTCGTTCTGCCCTGGAATGAGCAGGTCCTGGTGGGCACGACTGAAGTTCCGGACAACGGCGATCCCTCACGCACCGCGCCGTCAAAAGAGGAGATCGAATATCTACTGCGCATTGCTGCCAAGCTGTTTCCCAAAGCCAGGCTTTCGCCGACTCAGACCAAGTATGCGTTCGCCGGCGTGCGCCCTCTGCCGAACTCGCCCGGAAACAAGCCCTCCTCGGTTACCCGGCGGCATTTTCTGCACGATCATGCCGACGACGGCGCGGCGCGGCTGATCTCAATCATAGGCGGCAAGTTGACCACCGCGGCTCCGCTGGCGCGCGAGTGCGCGCGCAAGATCGGCATCGCAGTGAAGGAGCCAACCGCCTTCGCGGTGGGTCCGGGAAGTGCTCTCGATCCGGTGGTCGACCAGGAAGTTCTGCAAATCGCGCAAGCCGGTTCGGTGAGCGAAGAGACGGCTCGCGGCCTGATGGAATGGCACGGCCACCGCGCTATGGAGATCGCCCGCATGGCTCTGATAAGCGCCGAATTCCGGGCGCCGATCTGTGCGCATTCCTCGCACATCGTGGCCGAAGTAATCGAAGCCTACCGCAGCGAGTTTGCCGTAACTCTGGCCAACGTCTTGCTGCGCCGCGTTCCGGTCGCGCTCGGCGCTTGCTGGTCGGAATCCTGCAGTCGCGAGGCAGCCTTGCGCATCGGCGCCGCCATGGGATGGAACGATCAGGACCTGGGAGGGAACCTGGAAGCCTTTGAGACGGAACGCGCGGCCTTCCTGCAGCGGCCATCCACCGGAATCTCTACTCTGGAAGCGGCAGCCGACTAGAACCTGCCTCATAAATAGTTTCGAGAAGCGCAGGAATAATTTTGGGAAGGGCACGGCAATGCTTTGCGGAAGCGCACGGCTTCAGCCGTGCCGCTACCGGCACCCAAACGCAGCCGCGTAGGGGCGGTATGTGAAAGCCCGGCACGGAAGTGCCGGGTGAAGTTGGCAAACTGACGCGAGTCCCGTAGGGACGGCACCAGTTCTCCCGCACACTCTTAGCCCTGAGGACCTCGCACCTTTGCTTTGAAAACAATTAGACCGAGTGAAATCCAGCCAGCGTACGCTCCAACAAATCGGTGTCGTCGGAGATAATTCCATCCACTCCGGCCTGTGCGAAACGCAGCATCGCCTGTGCATCATTTACGGTCCACACCAGAATTTTCTTCCCCGCGCCTCGGATCATCGAGATGCCTTCGGGATCGGCCAGCTTGTGATGCGGGATCACATACTCGACCGGAAGGTCCTTCCAGCGCGCCAGTTCAGCTCGCGTCTCGCAAATCAGGCCCAGAGGAATGGCACTGTCTTGCGCGTGCGTTTGCCGCAGCACTTCAGGGAGGAACGAAGAGACCACAAATCCGCGCTGCGGCGGAAACTTCCGCAATGTCGTGGCGACCATCGCTTCCAAGCCGGCAATTTTGAGTTCCACATCGAGGAACGCCCTCGCGTGATAGCGAGCGAGAACGTCCTCCAGACGCGGCAAAGCGGGGAATTGTTCAGCGCGAGCCTGTGCAATATCGACGCCGGCAGACTGCAGATCGTGGCAAACTACCGCCGATCCATCGGCCGTGAGCCGCACATCGAATTCAAATCCGTCACAGCCGTCGGCCAGTGCCCGATCGAACGAAGCCACGGTATTTTCAGGGATGGAGTGAAGGGCGCGCGCGCCGCGATGGCCGAGAAGCAACGGGCGCTGCATCCGGTCTGGCATGCATCAGTCGAGATCGAAATCGCGGATCGGCTTGCCGGTGTCGGGAGATTCCTTCGCCTTTTTCACGGCCTCCTGAAATCGTTTCTCCAGCAGATCAGAGGCGTGCTTCTGGGCTTCCACCGATTGCTGAAAAATCGACTCGCGCCGGCTGTCCTGTTCGCGCATGGCCTTGGCTGCAGCCTCGATGTCGTTAAAGGTCTTGGGCTTCACGGCCGCGGTGTGCGCAATGACCGCGCGCGTTTCAGTATCCACTTTCAGCACAGCACTGCAACACGGGCAGGTCACTTCGAAATTTTCATGCTTCTTGGCCATTTGAGCGAATCATACAGCAAACGGCGGGACGTTGCCCTGGAGGTTCTCAGCGATCTCTGCGAATTCTCTGCGATCTCGGCGGTTAAAGCTTTTCCGGAGATCACTCCGGGAACTCCGAAGTACGAGTCAGTCTCGATATCCAGCGCCCCTTGACCAGGAAGTTTCTCGAATCGTTTCCGGTATAGTAAGGAACCCGGCGAGGATGTAATATCCAATTCCAGGGCCTGTGAAAAAGCAGCCCTGGGGGCCTGTTTCCAACCCATGACGCTATCCGCGGCAGCGACGGCGATTTCCGGATTCGCCCGAACCACTCGGGCGGCGGTCGCGATTTATCCGGCCGCTCGCGCCTATGCCACCCTGTTCTTTGGCATCGCCATCGCGGTTTCCTATCGCGAGTCACGGCAGGATGCCTTCGACATTCTTTGGGCGGTGGTCTTCGGCTTCGCGACTCTCAATATTCTGGCGCTGGCGGCCCGCCGCATGGAACCCGGCCGGCGCGGGCTCTCTTTCGGCGAGTTGATGGCCGTGGGCGTAGTCATACTTTCCGTCATCCTGCTCGCATGGGAAATGCTGAACTCCCTGCACATCTTCCCCATCAGGCTCCGTCACTGAGAAAAAACATCTCGGGCAATCGGCTTTCCCTAGCCCCAGAAGTTCCTCAGCGATCTCCGCGGTTAAGATCCTTCTAATCGCGGGAGTTGGTTAATATAGAAATTCATGTCCAAACCGCGTTTCATTTTCTTTGATGTGGGGAACACGCTGCTGTTTCCCAATCGTGCTCGCATGCTGGCTCCGTTGCCCGAGGACAGCCATCCCACGCTTGAGGCCTGGCAGGCTCTAGAGCGCCGCACCAAGCAGGAATTCGATCAGGGCATGATTGGCGGAAGGGTCGATCACGGCTTTTGGTGGACATTTCATACCCACCTGCTGCAGCAACTCAACGCTGTGGATGACCGGGTGCGCGACACTCTGGTCATGAACACGCAGAACTCCGCCAACTGGGATCAGATTCTTCCGGGCACGCGCGAGGCGCTGGCAAGAATCCGGCAGCAGTACCCGATTGCGGTCGTCTCCAATGCCGACGGAAAAATTGACGCGGTGCTTCGGCGCTGTGGAATTTTCGATTGCTTTGCCAGCATCACCGACTCGGGGATTGTGGGCCACGAAAAGCCGCATCCGGCCATCTTTGCGGCGGCTCTACGCGAGATGAACGCCGATCCCGCCGAGAGCCTCTACGTGGGCGATGTGTATTCTGTCGATTATCTGGGCGCTCGCGGCGCGGGCATGCAGGCAGTGCTCTTCGATGTTGCCGGGGCTTACCAGGAACGGGAATTTCCGCGCGTGGAATCGCTCGGCGAGTTGGAAAGTTGGCTTGCGCGCCAAGCGTGATTTGGGTGTAGGTCTCGGAATGTTTGGGTCTGCTGAGAATCTGTCATGCTGAGCGAGGATTGAGCGTCGCGAAGCGAAGCTCAACCGCAGTCGAAGCATCCCTACCGAAGCATCCGTAACAAGGAGTAGATCAACATGCTCGATTCAACACGTTTTTTTCTTTTCTTGACGGCGGCAGTGTTGCTGGCCATCGCGCCCGGGCCCGGGATGCTTTACGTTCTGGCGCGCTGCCTCGCGGGCGGGAAGCGCGCGGGCGTGCTTTCCGCTCTGGGCACGTTCTTCGGCGGGATGGTGCATGTTTTCGCGGCAGCGCTGGGAGTCTCCATCATTCTGGCAAAGTCGGCGCTCGCCTTTGCCGCCGTCAAATATGTGGGCGCCGCTTACCTGGGCTTTCTCGGCGTCCGCATGATCATCGACGCGCGCAAAGAAAAAGAAACCGCCGCCGGCCCGGAGCATACGAAGACGATTCCGCCGGCCGCGAAGCCGCTGCGCAATCCCCTGTGGCAGGGCGTGGCCACCGAAGTTCTTAATCCCAAGACTGCCCTGTTTTTTCTGTCCTTCATTCCGCAATTTGTGAATCGCGGCAGCGGGCATGTCTTCCTGCAGTTCGTGACGCTGGGAACGATTTCCGTGGTGATGAATACGTCGGCAGATTTGATCGTGATTGCCATGGCCGGACCGCTGGGCGAACGCATCCGTTCCTCGGCCAAGTTCTGCCGCCGGCAAAGAACGGTGACCGGCGCGATCATGATTGGCCTGGGAACGTATCTGGCGACTAGCGAAGGAAAGTAAGAACGCTACAGTTCCAGGATCTGGTGGTCGTGGCAGTCGGAGTGTATGAAAGCGTAAAGCTCGTGCAGAAATTCTTTGCCGTAACGCGCGAAGAAATAAATCCCGCCGATCGCGCGCTCCTGCAGCCCTTTGTCGGGATAGAGCGATTGGCAGAGGTACGCGGCATGCCGCGTCACTAGCTCACCTTTCTGCGCTTCCGCGCGCGCTGCCTGCGCATACAGCTTTTCCAACTGGTGCTGCATTTTGGAGCGCGAGGTTTCCGCGGCTTCTACCAAGGTGCGATCGAGCTTTTCCAGTTTGTCTTTGACCGCGGTGAAATTCGAGTCGAACGACTGCTTGGCCGCTTCAAAAGCGGCTTGCAGATCGGCGGGCAGGCTGCGCGTGGCAATCTCGCGCCGCAACTCCTCCGGTCCCGCAAAGACATCCGTCAGCGAGAGCGCATGCTTCTCCAGCAGTCGCTGCACCTTCGGCTCAACAATGGTGGCGGAGAATCTGGGTACGATCGGCGTCACTCGGCCTGACAGAGATTTGTAAACGGCAGCGGCTTGTGCGAAATAGGCCGTCTCCGCCGCGCCCCCGGTGTAGGCAAGCGTGGGCAAAAGAAAATCCTGCACAATCGGTCGCAGCAGCACGTTGGGGCTGAATTGTTCGGGATGCGCTTCGATCTGCGAGATCAAATCCGTACGCGAAAGCTTTTCCGCGGCGGCTTCGCCGTCAATGACGAACTCCTCGGCTCCAGCACGATCGAGGCGGTGGATGGGCACGCGCGCCCCGTTCCGCGTGGTGAACAGCAGCACCGATGATTCGGTAACCTTCACCTGCTGGTGATAGCCGGCCGCCTCCAGCGCCGCTCCCTGCTTCAGAAGTGCGCTGCTCAGTTCCGCCGCTTGCTCAACCGCCGCGCGATACATCGGTACGGAAATCCGCGCCAGTTCGGGATCGGAAGCATCCAGCACGATCACGCCCCAGTCCGCAAAAATGCGGGTATAGAGGCGCGCAAACGCGGAACCCAGCGTTTCGCCGGGACGATAACATTCCTCCAGAAATTGCGCGGCTTCGCTCTCTCCGAGCAAACCAACGGCGTGCTCAACCAACGGAACGATCTCCTGGTCAAGCCGCACCGCGCTGACCGGTGCGCCAGGCACATCGTGACTCGACGTAGCGAGAACCTGCAGAGTACCGTCGGCCGCGGGCAGTGAAACGTGATTGACTTCGGCCAAGTCGTGATCGTAAGTCGCGAGCCAGAAAACCGGGACCGCGTTAATCCCCGCGGCACTGGCTTCTTCCGCGAGTTTGACCGCGGTGAGCGCCTTGTACAACGCAAACATCGGTCCGCCAAAAAGTCCCACCTGCTGTCCTGTGACAACTGCGGCCGCGCCCTTGCGCAAGCGCTCAAGATTGCTCAGGGTTTTCGCTGAGGCACCCCACGATTGATTCTGTCGTTCGAGGATGCGGGCGACCTGCGAGCGGCGACCGCCGCCGTAAGAAATCGCCGCAGCTTCTTCTTTCATCCACTCGGCAAAATAGGGCGATCGGGGATAGAAGGGCTGAACGTTCGGGGAGTAGGCCAGAAAATCGGCGAAAAGGTGTGTGGTGTGCGGGATTTGCGAGAACGGAAGACAGTGAGCCTTCACTGGCAACGCTCCTCACACGGGGCTGTTGCGGATGATTCCATAAAGTATTGGACGTACAAATTCATAGTTGGTGAGAAAGTGCGCCCTACTTGAGATGCCCGCAGAAGCGTCAAGATGCAAGATATGATGCACACCCGCAGAAAGCAAATTCTGAGTCGCGTCGCTAGGTGCTAAAAGGCTCGATTTACTTGATCTGGAAAAGCTTCCGGTCTCCGTTACATGGCGGGATCACCTCCGTCATTGTGAGAAGCAAATGAACCCGCTATGATGCCTGCGTTCCCAGCGCGGGGCAATCCCGCGTGCACGAATCATCTGAACAATTAAAGCGAAGCGGAGGCGCCGGATGGATGGCTCACAAGTTCTGTCGTTGCTGTTCGCCCTGATCGTAGGAATTCTTGTGCTCGGCACCATTTTGAGCGGATTCTTCCAGGTACAGACTGCCGAGGCCGTGGTCGTGCAGCGCATGGGCAAGTTCGAGCGCGTGGCGGGAGCGGGCATCAACTTCAAAATGCCGTGGCTCGACCAGATTGCCGGACGCATCGATCTGCGCGTGCAGCAACTCGCGCTCAACGTCGAGACCAAAACCAAAGACAACGTCTTCGTGAAGATGCCCGTGTCGGTGCAGTATCACGTGATTCCCGACCACGTGTACGAGGCGTTCTACAAGCTGGCCAATCCGCGGCAGCAGATTTCGTCGTATGTGTTCAACGTGATTCTCGGCCACGTCCCCAAGATGAATCTCGACGACGCGTTTCTGCAGCAGTCCGATATCGCGGTGGCCATCAAGCAGGGACTGGACGACGTGATGCGCACCTACGGCTACGCCATCGACCAGGCGCTGGTCACCGACATTCAGCCCGACGACAAGGTCAAGGCCGCGATGAACGAAATCAATGCCGCCCAGCGCGAGCAGGTCGCAGCCACGGCCCGCGGCGAGGCGGAAAAGATTTTGAAAGTGAAGCAAGCCGAGGCTGAGGCGGAGAGCAAGGCGCTTCAAGGACAGGGCATCGCCAACCAGCGCAAGGCGATCATCGAAGGCCTGAAGGATTCTGTGGAAGCGTTCTCCAAAGCGGTGGAAGGATCCACGCCGCGAGACGTAATGATGCTGGTGCTCGTGACCCAATATCTCGACACGATGAAAGAAATCGGAAGCAACGACAAGAGCAACACGATCCTCATGTCACACTCGCCAAGCACCGTAACCGATCTTTATCGTCAGATGCAGGACGCGGTTCTGATCGGCCAGAAGGTGGCGAATCCCGGCCAGTGAGCAAGGGCGCTATGTGTGGAGCAGTTGCGACAGCTACGGGTTGAGAAGCGGCGCGTCAGCGCCGCACGGAACGAAATCCTGTAGGCATTTTAAATGCGCCTGCGAACTGGAATCTCCAAAGCAAAGTGGAAGCAAGCTCCGAGGCGATTGGAGCGATCTCCGTGGCGAAGATAGAGCAAGCCCCACCAGGATGCAGCCGCGTAGCGGCGGAATGGGATAGCCCGGCACGTAAGTGCCGGGTGCGGGCGGAAAAAGCCAACGAGTCCCGTAGGGACGGCACCCTTTCTCAGCGGACTCAAAAGGGCGCTCACGTTTCACACTTGGAATCAAAACGCGAATGAGATCTTGCGGCCGCCTCTTCGCAGGAAAGATTTCCGTTGACACGGCTTCCTATCGTTTTATAATTATTCTCATCCGATAATCATGCGCCTCACCCATGAGAAATTCCGTGAGCTGGCCGCAAGGCATGGTTTGGCAGTCACGCACCAGCGTCAGGTCGTCTATGAGGCCGTCATCGCTGCTCACGGGCACTATTCTCCGGAAGACGTTTACGCCGCGGTCCGGCGTCGCATTCCATCCATTTCTCTCGCCACCGTTTACAACAATCTCCGTCTCTTCGTGGAGCGCGGCCTTCTGCGCGAGGTCTCGCCGCACGCTTCCACCTTGTTGGTGGACGGCAATCTCGCGCCGCATCATCACCTGGTTTGCTCGCGCTGCAAATCGGTACAAGACATCGAAGGTGATTTCATCGATTTCAAACGCTTATCTCCGCACGTTCCGCATGGATTTGATCTGACGCAGCCCGTGGTTGAGGTCTTTGGCCTCTGCCGCCATTGCAGCGCCAAAAGGTAGTTTTCACGCAGTACGCAATCAAAATTCGAAGGATGAAAACATATGGAAAATACACTCGCGGCTTCATCGGGGACCGTTGTCCCCGAAGCTAAAGAACAAAATACCGCAACCGAATCCCAATGCCCATTTGCGCACGGCGCTCGCAATTCCTACACCAATGTTGATTGGTGGCCGAATCAGGTGAACCTGAAGGTCCTGCACCAGCATTCCCCGCTGTCCGATCCGATGGGTAAGGAGTTCAATTACGCGGAAGAGTTCAAAACTCTCGACCTGAACTCTGTGATCAAGGACCTGCGTGCCCTGATGACCGACTCGCAGGAGTGGTGGCCGGCCGACTTTGGCCACTATGGGCCGCTTTTCATTCGCATGGCGTGGCACAGCGCAGGCACCTACCGCATCGGCGACGGCCGCGGCGGAGCCGGATCCGGGCAACAGCGTTTTGCGCCGCTCAATAGCTGGCCCGACAACGTAAACCTCGACAAAGCGCGCCGGCTGCTCTGGCCGATCAAGCAGAAATATGGGAAGAAGATCTCCTGGGCCGACCTCATCATTCTCTCCGGCAACGTCGCCCTCGATTCGATGGGCTTTAGGACGTTCGGTTTTGGCGGCGGCCGTCCGGACGTTCTGGGAGCCGGAAGAGGACATTTACTGGGGCCCTGAAGGCAAGTGGCTCGCGGATGAGCGCTACAGCGGCGACCGTGATCTTGCGAATCCTCTAGCTGCCGTGCAAATGGGTCTGATCTATGTGAATCCGGAAGGGCCGAACGGAAAGCCTGATCCCATTGCTGCGGCGCGCGATATCCGCGAGACTTTCGCCCGCATGGCGATGAACGACGAAGAAACCGTGGCGCTCATTGCCGGCGGTCACACGTTCGGCAAAACGCACGGCGCCGCCGTTCCTGCTGATTATGTCGGCCCCGAACCAGAAGGCGCCCCCATTGAGGAGCAAGGCTTAGGGTGGAAGAATAAATTTGGCAAGGGCTGCGGCGGTGACACCATCGGCAGCGGCCTGGAAGTCACTTGGACCACGACGCCGACGAAGTGGAGCAACAACTTCTTCACCAACCTGTTCAGCTACGAATGGGAATTGACGAAGAGTCCAGCCGGTGCGCATCAATGGACACCGAAAAATGGCAAAGGCAATGGTACGGTCCCCGATGCCCACGATCCCTCAAAGCATCATCCGCCATCCATGCTGACCACGGACCTCGCCTTGCGCTTCGATCCTGTCTACGAAAAGATCTCACGGCGCTTCTACGAGCATCCGGATGAATTCGCGGACGCGTTCGCCCGGGCGTGGTTCAAGCTGACGCACCGCGACATGGGGCCCATCTCGCGCTACCTCGGCCCGCTCGTTCCGAAGGAGGCGCTGGTGTGGCAAGATCCCGTTCCTGCCGTCGATCATAAATTGATTGGGGAGAAGGAAATTGCTGCGCTCAAGGCGAAGATCCTCGCGTCCGGACTGTCGATCTCCCAACTGGTCACAACGGCCTGGGCGTCGGCCGCGTCCTTCCGTGGCTCCGACAAGCGCGGCGGGGCGAACGGCGCGCGCATTCGCCTGTCGCCGCAAAAGGATTGGGAAGTGAACCAGCCGGCCGCACTGGCGAAGGTTCTCAGGAAGCTGGAGGCGATCCAGAAGGAGTTCAACGGCCCCTCGTCCAATGGGAACAAGTCCAACGGAAACAAAGCCGGGAACAAGGGCGGCAGCAAAGAAAAGAAGATTTCGCTCGCCGACCTGATCGTGCTCGGCGGCTGCGCAGCCGTCGAGGAAGCTGCGAAAAGGGCCGGACACAAAGTGAAGATTCCGTTCTCGCCGGGGCGCACGGACGCTTCGCAGAAGCAGACTGACGTGCACTCCTTCGCCGTGATGGAGCCGATCGCGGACGGGTTCCGCAACTATCTTCGCAGCGGACAGATCCTGTCGGCTGAGGAGTTCCTGGTGGATCGGGCGCAGTTGCTGACCCTGACTGCCCCCGAGATGACGGTGCTCGTGGGCGGCATGCGCGCCCTGAATACGAACTTCGGGCAGACCAAACACGGCGTCTTCACCAAGCGCCCGGAGACGCTCACGAATGATTTCTTCGTCAACCTGCTCGACATGAGTACAAAGTGGGAGCCCTCCTCTACATCCGAAGGGGTGTACGAGGGGCGCGATCGGGCGACGGGCAAGCCGAAGTGGACTGCGACGCGTGTCGATCTCGTCTTCGGTTCGAACTCCCAGCTCCGGGCGCTAGCCGAAGTCTATGCATCAGACGACTCGAAAGAGGCGTTCGTGAAGGACTTCGCGGCGGCGTGGAGCAAGGTAATGAATCTCGATCGCTACGACCTTGCCTGAGCTCGGCGAAAGAGGGCTGTCAACTTCGTGCTGTTGTTGGTCGGATCGGATAAGACCAAGAGCGTAGCTTTTTCTAGCTCGGGGGGGCGGGTGGCCCAGCCTTCGATCTCCCTGAAGTCAGAAACACCGTGGGTGCCCCGTTCTTCGCGGACTTTGCGAAGGGCGGGAACCACGAACGCGTGCGCAACGGGTTTCGTGCCAGAAGCGACAAAAGTAGTCTCGGCAGCATTGCTACCCGCCCTTGCAAAAAAGAGGCTGTTACGAAACTCAGTGGCGAGTACGCACGGTGGGACAAAACCAGGTTCTAGCCGCATAGCGGCGGTATATGAAAGCCCGGCACGGAAGTGCCGGGTGGCCGGAAGTGGGACAACCCGAGTCCGCTTTAGCGGACGGCACGAGTTTCGTAACAACCTCAAAACGCAAGGACGGGGCACCCTCAGCATAGATGACGCACACGAACATCCCCAAAGGCGGGCCACCCGCCGTCTGGATGTCGGTCTGGGCCGACAACGTCGACGAGATGCACAAGCATTGCGTCGCCGCCGGGCTCGAAATCACATTCCCACCCACCGATATGCCGTGGAACGTTCGCGAGATGCACCTTCGCCATCCCGACGGCCACGTGTTCCGGGTCGGCCGAGGATTCGACCCCAAAAAGTAGAACCCGCTGCCCTGCCGGGGCAATGCGTTCCAATGGCGATGTCACGCCAACTGACCAGCCAATCGCCCGGGAAATCTCATCGCTACTAAGCGTACACATCAAGGAGCCGGCCGCTCCAGCCGGCTGGTCCGCTCGCATAGGAAAGGTAATGGGCGATCGCCGTGCTTTCGACAGAACGGCCCCCGGCCCATCCGGAGACATACTCCCAGCCCGAGGCTCCCGTCTCATCGCTCTGGGAATCCTCCACGGGCGTTCCGTCGATGCGATTCGCCTCGCCCCGGCGCGTCGAAGACGACCAGGCGAAAGTGTCGGCGGACGGAACAAGACTAATTTGGCCGGCCCGCGTGGTGAGCGCTCTCTGCGTCACGGGCACCAGGCTGGTCGACACATCGCGCCCCTGCGACGGGTCGACCGGATTCACCGACGCCAGCAGCAGTTTAATCGACATGGGAAATCAGCTTGCCAACTCTCAATCTATCGGCAGTTCCGGCCCGATCTAAAGAACACGGCGGTACTTTAGCGCCGCGCCATGAGCACTCATCCCCACCTGGCTGATGAGATAACCGCGGGTGCCCCATTCGAGCGGTCCTTTGGCTCGAGTGGGGCAGTTCGATCACTAGACGTATCCCCTCGCGCGGGTGCCCATTCGAGCGGTCCTTTGGCTTGAGTGGGGCAGTTCGATCACTAGAAGCTGTCCCATAAATAGGTTTTGGGAAGGGCACGGCTTCAAGCCGTGCCGCCCACAGCCACTGAACATGCGGGCTTTAGCCCCTGAGGGACTCTCTACCCATAGATTCATTGACGAGACAACATCTAGACGTACCCCGCTGTCGTCACCAAGCAGGCCGGGTGGGCCAGCTTTTGATCTAGCGGACGGCGGCGACACAGTGGGTGCCCCGTCCTTCGCGCAGCAGTTTGCGAAGGGTGGGAGCCTCGGGTGCCGGCATCAAAAGGCGAACACCTCTAGCGCCGTCAGCATCGCCACCCGGCGGGTGGCCCGGGCTTCGATCTCGCTGATGTCAGAAACACCGTGGGGTGCCCCGTTCTTCGCGGACTTTGCGAAGAGCGGGAACCACGAACGCGTGCGCAACGGGTTTCGAGCCAGAAGGAACAAAAGTCGTGCCGGCAGCATCGCTCCCCCCGCCCTTGCAAAAAACGTGTTCGGTCCCATGACATCCTTTACACACTGTCCCCGGACATCCTTTACACTCCGGCGCGTGGCGGGTGGCCCAGGCTTCGATCTCGCTGACGCCAGAAACACCGTGGGTGCCCCATTCTTCGCGGACTTTGCGAAGAGCGGGAACCACGAACGCGTGCGCACCGGGTTTCGAGCCAGAAGGGACAAAAGTCGTGTCGGCAGCATCGCTGCCCTCCCGTGCAAAAAACGCAAGAGCCTGCCCTGAGCGGAGTCGAAGGGACAGGGCAAACCTCAGCATAGGTGGCGCACACGAACATCACCCAAAGGCGGGCCACCCGCGATCTCTAGAGGAACCTCTTGCCGAGACAGCGGGTAGACATCGTGTATCTAGTGCGTCCCGAACCGCGGGTGTACGATGATCACGCCCGCGTCAGATTTATGGCGCGTGGAAATGAGCGGAGGCCGCACCATCATGGATCGCGTATCCGAGAACCTGCTTAACGAATTTTCTACCGAACGCGGACTTGCCCACCTGCCAGAGGACAAGCGTTTCGAAAACTTCGTAACGTTTATCACGGTAGGCCGACATTACAGCGAAACATTCGACACCGAAGAATTGCTTGTTGGTACCGCGGCTGGCATCGACGCCATTGCGATCATCGTCAATGGGAGCTTGGTTACCGATACTGAGGAGCTAGACGAAGAACTTACTGCTCCGGAATTGGACGTCGCGTTCATCATCGTGCAGGCGGATCGCTCCGCCAGCTTTGACGTTGGAAAGCTTGGCAATATCGGATTCGCCACGGCCGATTTTTTTAAGGAAGTACCGACCATTCCCCGAAATGCGGAGGTCGCCGCCGCAGCAGAAATGATGTCGAAGCTTTATCGCTATAGCAGCAAGTTCCGTCGTGGGAATCCGGTTTGCAGGATGTATTACGTAACTACCGGAAATTGGATGAACGACCAGAATCTAGAGGCGCGCCGGCAAAACGCTGTCCAAGACTTACTAGCGACCAATATGTTCCGAGAAGTGACGTTCGAATGTCTCGGAGCGGATGGTATTCAGCGACTATATAGGCAGACGAAGAACGCCATATCGCGAGATTTCGTCTTCCGTAGTCGTGTAGTCGTGCCTGAGGTGGCGGGCGTCAAGGAAGCGTACCTAGGATTCCTGCCGATGCCGGAATTTTGGAAAATTGTGTCGGATGACAGCGGCGACGAAATGATTGGCAGCCTTTTCTACAGCAATCCCCGTGACTGGCAGGAATACAACAACGTCAATAGAGAGATCAAAGCTACCCTTGGATCAGATGCAAAGGCGCGGTTCGTTTTGATGAACAACGGCATCACAATTATCGCGCGCGACATTAGGCCAACCGGCGATAAGTTCACAATTGAGGATTACCAGATTGTGAACGGATGCCAGACGAGCCATGTTCTTTTTGAGCAGGCGAAAAAAGAAGACGCTACCGTAATGGTCCCCGTGCGGCTTATTGGCACTCAAGACGATGAGGTAATTAACGCAATTATCAGGGCGACAAACCGACAAACGCTAGTGCTTCGACCACATAGAGAGTAATACAGATAGATACTTGTTGGAACACCGTGTCCGCGCTTATAGCTGGGACATGAACGAGCGATCTCGGGTTCGGTTGTCCAAGCGGGAACGGCAGGAGTTGCAGCGGTTGCTGCAGAGTGGTTTACAGCCGGTGCGGACGGTGCTGCGAGCTTTGGCGCTGCGGCAACTGGCCGACGGTCAACCCATCCGCCAAGTTGCCAAGAATGTCGCGTTAACCCCGAAGACCGTATGGCTGACCAGCCAACGCTATCGGCAGGGCGGTTTGGAGCGGGCCTTGTACGAGCGGCCACGACCGGGGAAAGTGGCCTTGCTGGATGCGCAGCATCGGCAGCGTATCGTGGCGCTGGCGTGTGGTCCACCGCCGGAAGGCCGCTCGCGCTGGACGGTGCGCCTGCTGACCGAAGAAGTGGTGAAACGCAAACTGGTTCCGCGGGTGGGACGTGAAACGATTCGGGTCTTGCTGGAAAGCCACGACCTGAAGCCGTGGCGGGAAAAAAATGTGGTGCGTGGCAGAACTGGATGAGGAATATATCCGGCGCATGGAGGACATCTTGGCCGTGTACGAAAAGCCGCTGAGTGAGCGGGAACCGGTGGTTTGTGTGGACGAGAAACCGGTGGTGCTCCACCAAGAAGTTCGTCCTCCCCAGGCCATGAGGCCGGGACGAGTGGCGCGACGTGACGGCGAATACCAGCGTTGCGGCACCGGCAACGTGTTTTGCGGGGTGCAACCGAAAGCCGGACGGTACTTCCCCAAGGTCACGGCCCACCGCTCCTCGCCTGAGTTTGCCGACTACCTGCTGGAGGTCGCGATTCGCTACTCGGAGGCGGATACCATCCATTTGGTGCTGGACAATCTGAGTTCGCATACGCGCAAGGCGCTGGTGGAACGCTTTGGCGAAAAGGCTGGAGGCTGGCTGTGGGATCGGTTTACGGTGCACTACACCCCCAAGCACGGCAGTTGGCTGAACCAGGCCGAAATCGCGATCAGTCTGTTTTCGCGTCAATGCCTGAGCCAGCGCCGGATCGGAGACCGGGCCTCTCTGCGGAGAGAAACGCTGGCTTGGAGCCGTCGTATGAATCGTCATCGTGTCCCGATCCAATGGCAGTTTACTCGCAAGAAGGCTCGGACCACCTTTGACTACACAATCACGCGGTCGCGGTACTAGTCACGGAGGACCAGTTCTTTGCTCTGCAGGAATTCCCAAAACAGCTTGAGGCATTTTTCCAATCGTTTGAACCGTCCAAGAAACTGTACTACGAAAGAAGGTCACGTCAGTATGAGCGACTTCAAGGAATTGAGAAAACACGTATCATCACTCAGCCCAACGTGATAAAAGCATTCGCCGCAATGTTCATGGACGAAGCACATAGAACATCACGAAACTATGGGGCGTTGAAGGCAAAAGTCGGGAAGGATATCTTTGGCAAGGGCCATAAAAAAGAACCCTACTACACAGCATCATTGGCGCTTTGGCGACTTGAGTATCTGTTCCGAAATTCGAAACTCGACGCCAAGTACAAACCCGCCCGGTTTCATATCCTCCTTGCAGTTCGGATGCTGGCAAAACCGAATGAGTCCCTTCCGGCGATGAATTCTCGAGACATGGAAAAGTATTGCTCTGGCATGATGGATACGCTCTGGGACGGAGATCAGGCGGACGCCCTGATAAATCGTTCGGCGGCGATAGTAGACAAAGCAGCAGCAGGAGACTTCGACCGAGACAAAATCAGAACAGACCCGTTTACCAAGCGGGTCATAGACGAGTGCAAAATCGAAACTTCGCAGCCAACTCGGGCCGTCTCCAAATAGAATTGCGACAAATGAAACACTCCGCAGAGGAATCCGCCTCTGCGCCAAGTCCCCAATCCCCTCGCCGATGATGCCGGGACTCCCGATCCACACTTTTCCACAGAAATAAATCGCCTGGGTGTGACGAACGACCTTTACTGAGACTTCAGGATCTGACAACTTCGAAGTGTGCGCGGAAGATCTTCCAGCATCGCAACCGAATGCGTTCAGGCGGCCAGCTTCGACGGTCACGGCGTAGCCGCTAACTCCTTATTTTGGAATATTTTGCCTGTAACTTCTTATTCCGCAAGAATTTGCGAGCGATCTGCGCTACCTGCCGACGCTAACAATCGTGGAATCAGCACCTTACCGAGGGTGCGCAAAAAAAATGTGGGGGGGAGGGTGGCTCCGACTCCAGCAGCACCGGCCGGAACCTTGGTACGGCTGCCCGTCATCTAACGAATTGACTTCCCTTCTCGGGCAACCTAGTCTGGAAGTGGATCTTTACCAGGCCAATCCCACCAGTGGGGGCGTCACGGCTTCGACGGAGATGCTTGCGGCCAAGAGGCATGCCGGGGTGCACACACCCGTAATCGTGGGCAAAATGATAATTGCCAATCAACAGATGGCATACGCAGCCTAATTAGTTAGGCAGCCGTCCCAGGAGGCTTTGCTCGCGGGCCTCCGAAGGACGTCACACAGCGAGCTGCTCTTTCCGTCTACGTCTGGGACGGGAGGCTAAGACCACAGGCTAGCGGAACGCGTTTCTTGTCGGTTCTGAGCGCGGGCCGCGAACGTCCCAGGGTAATGCCTGGGGCATGAATCCGACTAAGCATGTAGTTCTCTTGACCAGTAACATTTTCGGACGCGGGTTCGACTCCCGCCGCCTCCACCACTATATCTTTATTGTGTTCTTATGTTTACAAAAATAGCTCAAATATTGTACCGTTTGTGTACCGCCGCTTCGGCAGTCGGCACAGCAAGGTATAAATTGAGCCTTTTTCGTTTACACCCGCCACACATCTGATTGCCCCAAGAAGTTCGATCGGTTTTGGAAACGATGTCGGTGCCCCAAGTGGATTCGCGGCATCCTGAACGGCTCCCCCGTTCGGCAAACGGCCCGAACTCGAAGTTGGGAGAAGGCTGAAGACAAACGCAGACAGCTCGAAGAAGCGGCGGAAGGGTTGCCAGATTCAGGTAGACTTCCCCGATCCATTTTCCGAGAAGGACTCCTTATATATCCGTTTCGTCAGGCGACTGTAAGGAGACCCACTAATGGCTGGATCTACGTTTCAGACCAATCCTTTTGATCTGAACAAACTTCTCGACGACTGTCAGCATGGCGTTCTTCAGTTAGGAGTGCCAACCCCAACGCTCATCGGTATCGCCATCGGCTGAGCGCCCGCGCTTTCCGACACCTTCTGCAAGGCAGGCGTATCCTCGTTCTGCTGCTGTGCTGCCGCCGGAGGCCGCTGCTTCAACGACTGCGCGACACTCACGGCACTATACAACCCAGCCGTCAGCACTATCAGCTCAAATACAAGTCGTCTCATTGGTAATAACTCCGATTGTTGTGCGCTGGAAGGAGACAGTCCTTCTAAGGCCGCGTGAAACGCAGGTCGACTATTGGGATACCAGCTGCCCAGAGAAGCCAAAGAACCGTGTCTACTATGAAGCCCCAAAGACGGAGATGGTTGCAACTCCGACGCCGGTATCGAGGAAATCGTAAGCGTAGACGGGAGTGGAAAGGGGAAAATGCTCCAGGATGAACAAACTGTCATCTTCTAGAAAGGGAGCGGTAATGTTCCGGTCGTATCGTAAAAGTGGGCTGCTGGTCGTGGTGTGCCACGCCAGCGTCACTCTGAACTCGGCTTTAACATGTCCTTGTGCGTATTCGATAGGGGTTGGGGCCGCCTGTTGCCCCTGCTATTGGCGAGTATTTTGCGATCGACATTGGCCGCCTCGCAGGAGTTGCCGGACGCTCCATCAGCGGTCATGCGTACGAGCTTTTACGCAGCTAGAGACTTGGCTACTTCCGCCGATCCACCCCAATCGTCCGCGGCGGCATCTCCCGATTCGAGTCGCGGCAAATTTCTTACTCGATGGGTCAAACGTGGGCTTCGTGATCAGGCCGATATTTATACAGCTCCTCCCCATCGTTCTGAACTGAAATGGGTGATCGGACTTCCCGTTGTCACGGCAGGCCTGATCGCGATTGATAAGCATGCTTCGGGCGCGCTTCCGAGAAACCCTTCGAGCGCAAGTGCTGACATCTCCGACGTGGGACTGTTCGCAACCGCTGGTGCGGTGGGAGTGCTTCTCCTCGACGGAAAGGCCCAAGGAGATTCTCATGCCTTCGAAACCGGCGTGCTTGCAGCCGAAGCGATAGCAAACAGCGGCGTCGTGTATTCCGCGCTGCAGCTCATTGCCGAGCGTGAACGTCCTTTACAAGGAACGGGTCAAGGACATTTTTTTCAGACCAGCGGCTTGGATAATTCCTTTCCCTCCGGCCATACGATCATCACGTGGACCGCGGCCAGCACAATTGCGCAGGAATACCCAAAGCCTTGGGTAGAGTGGCTCGCTTACGGAACCGCAGGAGCCGTTTCGGTGACGCGATTCACTAGTCTGCAACACTTCCCCTCCGATGTTGTAGTGGGAAGCACACTTGGGTACTTGATCGGACGCCACATCTTCCATGCTCATTGCAAGGTTGGTCTCAGTGCAGCATGCGGTGCGAAATAGTTCAGGGAAACACAGTCTCTATTTCTAGAACGCGCGAGGTGACTGATGTTTAGGAATAGGTTTGGTAATCGGCTCAGTGCTCTCATCTGTGTCCTCGCTATTTGGTTGATCCTTCAACTCGTACCTTCCCTGGTCGCCCAGACGGCCGGAATGGGAGTGCTGACGGGCAGGATCGTGGATTCGTCCGGTAATCCGGTTGTGAACGCCACCGTGACGGTGACGAGCGTGGACAACGGCCAGGCACGAAGCGCAACGACAGGGACGGATGGATCTTATAGATTCGACGATCTGCCGCTGGGGACTTATCGGATGAAGCTTGAGGCCGCCGGTTTCCAGACTTTGGAGATTCCGTCCGCGATTGTCGATGGAACTAAGGCATCAGTTGTGGACGAGAAGCTGCAGGTCAGTGCGCCAACCACGATCAAACCAACGCTAGAGCAACAGGATAATTTGCCGAACGCCCCATCCAGCAGTACGGCGCCTTCTCTTTCGGATTTGGGCCTTACTCCAGAACAGACTCAAGGAAACCCACGTGAGCAGGCGCTGCTTGATAAACGGACGCACATGCTGAAGATCCATCAACGGATGGGTTTGATCACGACGATACCGCTCGTTGCGACGGTGATCCTCGGTCCTGGCGCTGGCGGCAAAAGTGAAGGCACGGCTACTCGCGATTTACACGTTGCTCTGGGTGCGCTCACCGGCGACCTATACGGGATCACCGCTTACTACGCCATTCGCGCCCCCAGAATCCCCGGAACCAAAAAGCGCGGTCCGATAAAATTTCACGAGGCGATGGCGTGGATTCACGGGCCGGGCATGATCCTCACTCCCATTCTTGGGGCAATGGCGTTCAGTCAGAAGAACAATGGAGAAAAAGTCCATGGGATCGCACAAGCGCATGGTCCGGTAGCCATCGTCACCGCGGGGGCGTTTGGGGCGGCTCTATTGTCGGTGTCAGTGAAGTTCTGAGTACAGTTTATGAATAAGAAAATATTGATCGTGTTCTTGCTCGTCACCCTCCCCACGTTTGCTGCCGACAGCCAATGGGTGCTCAAACAAAGCACACTGACCTACCATGTGTCGCACCCACTGCATGAGTCCGAGGGCGTGAGCCATGCGGCGCGAGGCAAGGGCGTTTGCCGCGGCGGACAGTGCGATTTCTTGATTGCGGTAGCCGTGAAGTCGTTTGATTCGGGAGACAGCAATCGCGACCTTCATATGGTTCAGGTTACGCGCGGCGCGGAGTTCCCGATAGTCACCGTACGCACGCGCCTGCCCGAATCGGCTGCTTCGTCAGCAACAATCAATGCTGATCTGGAGATTCAGTTCGCCGGCCAGACTGCCCAGTACAAAAAAGTTCCTTTTAAAGTGGAAACCCAAGGCGGTGAAACTCACATTACGGGCACCATTCCGGCTACGCTAACAGATTTCAAGATCGACCCACCGTCGCTATTGACGATGCCGGTCAAGAACGAAATTCCAGTCCGTGTGGATATGACATGGCGTTCGCAATAGACACGGAAGGCTGACAAAAAATGGAGGACCGGCAAATCAACCGGTCCTCCACAGGTGGTTTTCTAATCGAGGACACGAGGGTCTATTTGCCATCGTGATCTGGATCTCCAGCACTCAGATCCCCGGTACTTTTCAGGCTAACTGTGTCCTGCGGGATCGCTCCATTCGTTGGAGCCTGCGCTGGCGGTTGGGGCTGGCGAGCAGCCTGTTGAGTGACTTCGTTAGTGGAGCTGGCATTGGCGCTGCTAATGGAGTTGACCATATGAATGTCATTATCGGCATTGCGAGAAGCAATCTTTAGCGAATTGAACCGTGTCATCCAGGTCTTCTAACGCTGTTCTAACGTTTGGTGAGTTTCCTGCATCCCACCTGGAGGTGTAAAGTTCTTTGACTGGCGGGATTCTTACTATGCGATTGCTGTTAGTAGAAGATGACGTATCGATTCAGCAGTTCCTTAAACGGGCGCTGACGGAGGCCGGATACCTCGTGGATGCTGCCAGTACGGCCAAAGCCGGGGAAACCATGGCGCTGGAGGGTATCCACGATGCCTTCATCATCGATCTTGGGCTTCCGGATCTGGATGGGTTGGATTTAATTGCCCGCTGCCGCGCCCAAGGAAGTTCAGTGCCAGTTTTAATCCTGTCCGCCCGCCGTTCCGTTGACGAGCGGGTCAAAGGATTGGAGCAAGGCGGAGACGACTACCTCACGAAGCCATTCGCGCTGCCGGAATTATTGGCGAGGCTGAGAAATCTCCTTCGCAGGCCCGCGGTTCCGCAGAATGAATCGATGCGTTTGCAAGCTGCCGACTTGCAGCTTGACTTGGTTCGTCGCGAAGCGCGAAGGGGCGAGCAATTGTTGCAATTGACCCCACAGGAGTTTTCTTTGCTGGAATACCTTTGCCGCAACGAAGGTCGAGTGGTGACCAGGACCATGATTCTGGACCATGTCTGGAAGATGAGGATTGATCCCGCAACCAATGTCGTCGATGTTCATATTTATCGTCTGCGCAGCAAAGTCGATCATGACACTCCGCGACCGCTGATTCACACAATTCGTGGCGTTGGCTACGTTCTCAAACATGCCTAGGAATTTGCGCTCTACCGCCGCTTGGCGGATTTCGATTTGGACAACTCTGGCGTTCGCGCTGGGAACTGCTGTGGCGTTCTCCATAGTTTATTTCCTTGTCGCTCAGGGCATTCGGGAGCGCAGTGACACCTGGCTTAGCGGCGAAGCAGAGGTTCTGGCTCAGGTCTCGGCCGACACCCCGAGCGATCGTCTATACAAGAGGGTCGTTCGAGAGGTTGCCGAGCTTGCTACTCAGGAAGTACCGGATGAGCGCAATGCCCGCGGCGAAAGGCTGAATTCCGTGTTTTTCTTGGCAACAGACCCCCATAATCCTGATGGTCCGTTGTGGGTAGGTCCGAGCTCGAAGGATGCTTTTGTAGCGGCGATTCAGCGGACGAATTTGGTTGCGGGGCCGCCGAAGTCCATAACGGTGGAAGGATATCGACAAACGTTTCGCGTAGTTGAGAAGGCGCAAAACGGGAGAACTGTTTATCTCGGACTATCGGATCGTGGCGCCCAGCACGTGCTGCACTCATTAGCGCGGCGTTTCCTCACACTTTGGTGCGGCATGTTCCTACTCGGCTTCGTAATCTCCTACTGGAGCGCACGCCGTACCCTGCACCGTGTGGAGCGAATTACAGAAACCGTGGCGCGGATTGGAACCGAAGACTTAAAGGAACGCTTGCCTGAACCTGTGAATTCAGATGAGATTTCGCGATTGGCTAAGACTTTCAATAACATGCTGGATCGGCTTCAGGCTTCGGTGAATCAGCTTCGCACTGTCACTGGCAGTATCGCGCACGACCTCAAGAGTCCGGTTACCTTGATTCGTGGAACGCTGGAATCGGCATTATGTAATGAAGGAAATGAGACGTGGCGCGATTCCGTTGGTGAGGCCATTGAAGACCTGGATAGGCTCTTGCAGTTGCTGAACACCACGCTGGACCTTGCCGAAGCTGAAGCGGGTGCGCTACACATCGATCGCCGCCCAGTTGACTTCTCCGATGTCGTTCGACAACTGGTCGATATTTACCAACCGGCGATGGCTGAGCATCATCACGAAGTGACGACTAACCTCGAAGAGCACGTGGTCGTGGATGCGGACGTAACCATGCTGAATCGTGCAGTCAGTAATTTGTTGGAAAACGAACTGACTCATTTGCCAGCGGGATGCCGTGTGAAGATCCAGCTCTATTCTGAGCAAGGGTCAGCAGTACTGGTGGTTGAAGACAACGGTCCGGGATTCCCTGCTAATATTGGGAGCCAGCTTTTCAAACGATTTGTAAAGGGAAAACATTCTCCCGGTCACGGTCTCGGGCTAGCGTTCGTGGACGCAGTCGCCCACGCACATGGCGGCGGGACGCGAGTTTCGGATTGTGCGGGAGGGGGCGCTGTTATAACGTTGTCGCTACCCGTTAGCGTGCTCCAGGCAGTGTAAGTCCCACCCCCGAGCGCCAAATTTGAAATGTTTGAAAATCCTTGCGGGATCGAAATCGGCCTCGATCGCTGCGAAGCTGACGGAAATGGAGCAACAGAGGGTTTGGTTAAAACCAGCGCTGTCTCGCGGCAAAGGGACAGGGGCCTACGAGTGCTCACTGTGCGGGCATTTATTCCGTCCCAACCTTAACAAACCATTTGATATGCCGCTCATTTTCGGACTTCATGCAGGGGCAATGCATCCCGGGGCAAAGCTAAGCCGCGAGCGTAACCACTTCGGCAGAGCTCCTGGAGCGACTGTGAGCAACGCTCCAGAGAACGAGTGAGTCTTGGTCAGCACAGCCTTTCAGTTAATTGTCATCAAAGGTAGTGGGCTAGCTTAGATTTCTTCTTGCCGGATGCGGTCTTCTTCGCCGAATCCTTGTTCCAGTGAACAAGGTGTTCTCCGCACGTACAATGGAATGAATACTCCTCTTCTCTAAGCCCCAAGTTTCCGCGCCATATCTGCCATTGTTTGCCGCACTTGCAGGGCACAATCTTTATCATCAGCTTATTCGTAATTTCCACACTGCCCCGCTGTGCTGCTCTGTCTCCTCTCCGTTGCTCGTAGGCTCCCCAGAGGGCAAACTCCGCCGTGGATCATACGCTCACTTCGCCGTGGACATCAGGTACCGCGACTACCCCATAAGCATCCGGTGCGGCCGGATTTGGTGGTAGCGTTCGACGACCAAAGAAAGCTTCTCCTACCAGTTTAAGAATGGTTCGGCGGTTTTGGGCGACAACCTTGAGCCATGCCATTTTCCCCATCATGGGGAAATAGATCCCGCGGAAACATAGGCGCGCGAGGAAGATGTTGATCCGATAACCCAGAGGTTGGTCATCGAGCGCGTCGACCGCCTGAGCCAGGGCCCCCGGGCTGTACGCTTGCTGCCAACCATATTTCACTTCGGCATGAGCTTCTTCAACGGTCATCTTGAGCGGAGTGTGAGCCATTGCAAACGGGATGAATTCCTGCCAGTGCTTGGGGCGCGTGAGCCGGCCCGAGGTTTGCAGGCGTTTGTAGAGCGGGGTTGCGGGCAATGGCGTCAGCAGGCCGAAAATGGGCAGACCCGGAGGCCAAGTTCGGACTTGCGTCAGTGTGCGCTCGGCCACCCCCGCAGTGTCGTTGTCCATACCGAAGATGAAAGATGTGATCGCATAGACGTTGCGTCGGGCGAGCCGTTCGAGCACAGCCGCATACTCACTCGGCTTATTGAATCCCTTGTTCACGTCTTTGAGATTGGTCGGGTCAATGGATTCCATGCCGATGAAAACCCATTTGCCCCCGGAAGCCGCGATTAGGTCCACCAGTTCCTCGTCGCGCAACAAATTAGCGCTGATCTGTGCGACCCAGTGCACCTGGACTTTGGCAGCGATGATGTCGCGAAGCAATGACTTGGTGCGCTTTACATTGATAGCGAAATTGTCGTCGATGAAGAAGACGGCAATTTGGCCCTTCTCGCTACGGGCGCGCGCCTTCAACAGTAGCAGTTCATTTACCACGCTCTCATTGGTTCGGAAGCGGATTGAGTCACCGAAGAATCCGGTCACGGTGCAGAACTCGCAGCCGTAGGGACAGCCACGTCCCGATTCAACTGGAATAGTGCGGAAAGAGCCCCAGCCCGTGCCGACACGGTTGAGTAGCGGCGCGACGGCCTTTGGCACGAGATTGAATTGAGCAAGATCGATCGATTGCCAAGGAATGACCGGGTACTCCTTCAGCGACGGCTTCTTGTCTTTCCCCGCTGCATCCACGGGCGCGTAGATGGGTTTGAGTTCGCCGCAGGCAGCGTCGTTCACTATCTGCGGCCAGGTTTCATCGGCTTCGCCTAGGGCCACAGCGTCGGCGTGGCATGGTCCGCCATCGCGACCGAGGGCCTCGTCGGCCAGTTCGGTGACGTGAGGACCACCCATGACGACCGGAACTCCGGTGGCGCGAATGGCATCGGAGATGCGATACGCTTTGGCGATCATTCGGGTCATGGCGCCAATGCCGACCAGTCCGATGTTCTCGTCTCGAACGTACTGTGCTATCTGAAGCTCGTCCATCGGCTGAGCGTTGCCGTCGATCAGCAGCACTTCATGTCCGGGAGGAGTCAGAGATTTGAGCAAAAACATCCAGAGGTGCGGCATGAAGTTCCGAGTCACGCCGTTGTCGGGGTTGTAGAGCAGAATTCTCATGACAGTTCCTTACTTCAATCGTCTAGGATTCACCGCACGGGACCGTCACGAGCGATGCCGATCTGTTGATCTTGTTTTTTGTGGAGCCTGATTCAGAACGACTCGTGGCACTCTCTCAAAGGTGACTCGGTTCACAGTCTTCAAAACTGCGGCTCCAACTGCACTTCTAGCGTGTGTGCCTCTTCAGGATCGTTGGAGCCGCACCCGGTCGGTGCCATCGTGCGTAACCTGTTTGACTCCGCGACATGCAGCAACGCTCGCATTCTTGTCTCCCCAACATCTTGCCGCGAGCAGCCAAGCAGAACGGAACAATCCTGATCCGAGTATTTTTCAAGGACGGACATCACGAAGACAAAACGTTCGAAGTGTTCAAGCCGGAGAATGCGGGCGATTGCGTAATCGATATCCTGCGTCCGTCCTAAACTGCAAGTGGCCGCATCACTCGGTGCGTCTGCGACGGTCGAGTGGTTCTTGCGCGGCGCCAACATGCGAATTGCATTCTGGATAATGGTCCGCCGAGCCCAGGATTGCGCCCAGTCTCGAAACACGTAAGTTCCTTCGACGCAGTTTTCCAAGCCGGAAACAAAACACTCTTCGGCCTTCGCCAGATCGGCTGTGAGCAAGAACGAAAGCAAATGCAAATTATCCATGTTTTCTGCGAACACTCTGCAAAACTCGCTGCACGTTGCGTATGCTCGCGATGTCTGAGCAGAGATCGGAGGTCTTCTTGGCATGGTCAGCTTTGTCCTCTCGGCTCTCCATTGCCCTCAGCCTTAACCAGGTGTCAGCGTCACGCGCGCTCAATGCCTAAACATTTTGTTGCGCACATCGGGCCAGAACTCTTTTGCCACATTGAAGAAGGTATCCAGGGCTATTTGTTGTCCCCACTTGTCCGCGGTATTTCCAAATGATCGATTCACGGCCGGATAGTAGAGGTTGGAGATGCCTGCGGCCACCGCATTTCCGGCCAGTTCTGATGTGTTGAAGTGGTTGCGGCCATCGTCGCCGCGAGTGATAACTTCCCGGCTCATCGCATATCCAGTTCGCTTCCAAAATCCCCCGGTGCCTTTCACGAAATATCGAGGATCCTGGTGCAGAGCGACTGGAAATAGCCCTTCACTCATGATGTTGCCAATTGCTTGATCTGCGAATGCTCCTCCGTAGTATTTGCCAAATCCCGGCGCTCCTGTTCCGAATGAGCTGTACTGCTTCTGGGCCATGGATAGTCCGGCAAAAATACCAGCCACCAGAAACGCTGAGGGATCAAAAGAGTCGTCCAATGCAACTTTCATCTTCTCGGCAGGCGTCAACGGTTTGATCTCCGCGGCGTTTTCGTCCGAACGATAGTTGGGGATTATCCAGAAGATGTGATTCTTGCTCGGTTCATGCTGCGGCACGCTCTGCGTAACGCTGGATGGACTCGATTGAGTCTGACTCGCGCTTGGCGCATCTGGGAGCTCAGACGGTTCCTGTCCAATCGCCACAACTCCTCCCACCAACAAGTTAGCGGAAACCAAGACACGGCAGACCAAAGGAACAAACGAAGATGACGGCAACCTCCTCATGCTACTAAGGTTGATGCACGTTGGAGCGCCTCCCGAGGCAACATGAACAACTTGTCATGTGTTCGCCACGATGTATTCATCCTGTAGCTGATAACCTTCCTCATGGGATCTCGTGAATGCGGTCGCACGGTGCGTTACCGACAACTCGCGATCGTATTTCTAATCCTCATCTTTGGTGCATCACTCAGCCGTGCTCAAGACAATTACGAAATCCAGGTGTACGGGTCTGACCTGGTCGATCCCCGACACACTATGGTGGAACTCCATAGCAACTTCACGATTGACGGCTCAAAGACAATCGTGGATGGCGTTTACCCCACCAATCATGCCGAGCACGAAACCGTGGAGATCACACACGGCTTCAATGACTGGTTCGAGTGCGGCTTTTACATCTTCACTTCCATAACCGAGGGCCAGAGCTGGCAGTGGGTGGGTGATCACATCCGCCCGCGCGTTGCCGTCCCTAAGAAATGGCACTGGCCTGTAGGTGTGAGCCTCTCGAATGAAATTGGCTACCAGAGGCGGCAATATTCTGTGGACACGTGGACGTGGGAAATACGTCCCATCGTGGATCAAAAGGTCGGGCGCTGGTATTGGGCGTTGAACCCCACGCTTGACCGATCGTTCCACGGCCAGAGCGTGAACCAGGGTGTCGTATTCTCGCCGAATTTCAAATTTAGCTATGATTTCACGCCGAAAGTTGCGGGAGGCCTGGAATACTACGGTTCGGTCGGTCCAGTCACAGGGTTCGATCCCGTCTCACAACAGCAGCATCAAGTTTTCCCCGCAATTGACTTGAATATCGCTCCGCAATGGGAAATTAATTTTGGACTTGGAGTGGGCCTTACGGGTTCGACCGATCACCTGATTGCGAAGATGATTCTGGGTTATCGCTTTAATTTCTGATCGAGGACTGGAGAGCGCAAGTGATAAAGGGCATCGTAATCGGTTTTATCCTCGCCGTTGCAATTTCAGTCGGTTGTGTTTTCCTTTATTTTTCTGCTGGCATGGCGCCAGTGGCGACGGCTGATCCGCCGATGCCGTTTGAGAAGAAACTCGCAAATATGGCGCTGGACGCGCATATCGAGAAGCAACACATTCCTCCATCTACGGTGCCCGCGGATGAAGCAAACCTTCTTGCCGGTGCGAGTGTTTACAAACAGCACTGTGCCTTGTGTCACGGACTACCGGGGCAGGCACCGATCGACTATGCAACAACGATGTTTCCCAAACCTCCGCAACTGTTCCGCGGCAAGGGTGTAACCGATGACCCAGCATCGGAGACTTACTGGAAGGCAGCCAACGGAATCCGTCTTTCAGGGATGCCCTCTTTCAAGACCAAGCTGACCGACACCCAACTTTGGCAGGTTAGCCAACCGCTCGCCCACGCGAATGAAATTCCTGAATCAGTGAAGCAGGCTCTCATTTCAGATTCGTCGACCTCAGCGTCGGCACCTCCGCTTCCTTCAGCATCGGGTAAAGAATCGGTTAAATGATGGAGAAGGCGCGATAAGGGCCTGGTGCGCCGCTTGTGAGACTAGCACAGCTTTCGTCTCCCTCGGTGCTAGTTCTGTACTGTATAAATCCATACTTCTGCGCCATGGTCGGCACGAGCCGGGACCGCTAGGTAGAAACGGTCGAACCCCTTCCTACCCTTTCCGAAATACCCGGCTGTGCGTGCGCCTATGGCGGAATGGATCTTCGCGAGGAGCTTGTAATGATCGGCATCGACCTGCCTGAACACGCTGATGTATCCTTCGCCACCAGGAATGTACACGCGCTTACGAGCGGAATCGTAATACAGATCGTCCGCGTCTTGAACAGCCGGAAGCACAGTGACAAGTCGGCCAGAGTTCGTGTCAAACACAGCCAATTGAGAGGGTATCCGCGCGGCGACGAACAGTCGATGATCTGCCTCATCCAACGCCATCGGGAAATTGCTGTCGAAGGGTAGTGACCAGCGACTAATGGCGCGAGTGCTGCGATTGATGACGGCGATCTGCTTCAACTCTGGCAGGTTCACATATATGTTTGGGCCCGAGGTTCCCAACTGGAAGGACTCCGGATGCGCTCCGAGTTCAAACTCTTGATCAAGCCTCTTATTGGTCAGCGCATCAACCATCGCGATTGCGCCAGTCTTTTCATCGCCGTAGCCGACGTAAACGCGCTTGTCCGCCGCATCGTAGCGAAGGTTATCCACGTCATCGCCAAAATCCATGGTTGTGATCAGATCGATGGTGGTCCCATCGTAGATGTACAGCTTTCCCTCGTCGCTTCCCACAAATAGCTTGTTCGTCTCGGGTGAATACACCACGCCTTGCGGAGTCGGCACTTCAGAAATCGTATGTATCTGGGTATTCCGGTGAAGGTGAACGCTGATTCCGGAGGGAAGCCGAACGGCATTCCGGAGCGAAGGTGAACAGCAGTCGGAGCGAAGCGACGCTGGCGTGATGATTGTGCAAGAAGTGTTCGGCTTCGTCAACTGAAAGTGTCCGGAGCGGGTCCGGAGCGAAGCGGAGGAGCTTGGGCGGGGATTTGGGGTGCAGGGGAAAGGGGCGGCCAGCCCCTTTATCCCCTGCTTCTCTATGTAGAAGAACAACTCATTCCTTCTTCTCGTCCGGCAGATTGTTCTTTTTGCGCATCGATTCTCCGCGCATCTCGATACGATGGGCATTGTGCACCAGGCGGTCGAGGATGCCGTCGGCGATGGTGGGATCGCCGATCTGCTCGTGCCAGCGCGAAACCGGCAGCTGGGAAGTGAGGATGGTGGAGCGAGTCTGGTAGCGATCCTCGCAGATCTCCCAGACTTCGCGTCGCTCCGCTTCACTCAGTGGGGCCATGGCCCAGTCATCGATGACCAGAACGTCGATGCGACTGAGACGTGCCAGGAAGTGGCGCAAACTGCCATCGGCTCGGGCCAGGGCCAGTTCCCGAGACAGGGCAGCGGCGCGGAGATAGAGTGCCGAGTAGCCGTCGCGACAGGCTTTCTGCGCCAACGCCGATGCGAGGAAGCTTTTGCCCACGCCACAGGGTCCGATCACGAAGATGTTCTCGTGATGGCGAACCCAGGCGGAGTCTTTTGCCAGTGCGCGCACGACGGTCTTCTCCAGGCCGCGCACCGCCCGATAATCGATGTCCTCCACGCAGGCCGCTCCCCGCAGTTTGGCCGCTTTGAGTCTTCGTGCCAACGCCTGGTTCTCGCGCCAAGTCCATTGCTGATCCACGAGCAGAGCGAGTCGTTCCAGGAAACTCAACTCGTTCACGGTCCGATCTTGTTCCTGTGCTTTCAAGGCCTCGACCATGCCGTGCAACCGCAGGGCCAGCAGTTTTTCCATCATCGGTTGGTTCAGCATGAGCGGGGCCCTCCTTGGTCGAAGTAGCGGGCGCCGCGGAGGTTGTCATGCGTCAGAGGTGGAGAGCCGGGTTGTGGTGGAGACAAAGGAAGGGCGTCGAGCGAGTTCTTCAGGATCGACTTCACGCTCTGGTAGCGACAGGCCTGGGCGAGGATGGCCCGTTCGGCAGCGGCTTCCATGCGTTGCGCCGAGTACTGCTGGGCCAAGCGAATAATGCCTAGACAAGAACGGTAGCCCATCTCCGGGTGGGGCTTGTCGTTGAGGATGCGCTCGAACAACTGCGCCGTGTGCGGGCCGATACTGCGCGCCCAGTTCACCATGCGCGAGGGCGGCCACTCCAGATGAGCTTGATGGCTTCTGGGACGGTGCTCGCCATTCGTGATGGTTTGACCCCGCCCGCGACTGCGCATGTGCGAGGCGATCCGGTTGCCCTGGTAAAAGATCTCCACCGTGGTGGGGGTGGAGCGGACTTCCACGACTTGCTGCACCAGCGTGTAGGGCACGCTGTAGAAGTTCCCGTCGAACGCGATGTGGTAGTCGATGTTGATCGTGGCCCGCGACCACTGGCTCATGTCGAAGCGCTCGGCGGGCAAGGGCGCCAGAGCCGGTTTCTCCAGGCTGTGAAACAGACTGGCCCGCGATCCGTCCCGCTTGCGGAACGGACGCTCATTCAGTCGCGCCAGCAACTCCCGGATCGCCTGGTTGAGTTCCGGCAAGCTGAAGAACTTGCGGTTCCGCAGCGCCGCTATGATCCAGCGTTCACATACTTGCACCGCGCTCTCGGCCTTGGCCTTGTCCCGCGGCTTGTACGGACGCGCGGGCACGACTCCCATCCCATAGTGCACCGCGAACTCTTGATACGTGGGATTGAGATCGGGATCATAGCGGCAGGCGCGAGTCACTGCCGTTTTCGTGTTATCGGGTACCGCCAGCGTCGGCACCCCACCGAAAAATTCCAGCGCATGGATGTGGGCTTGAATCCAGGCTTCCATCTGCTGATCGCCAGTCGCTTCCGCGTAGGTGTAAGAACTGGCCCCCAACACGGAGACAAACAACGAAGCCGGCCACGCCTCGCCGGTCGTGGCCTCGTAGACGGGAATCGTGGCTCCCGCCCAGTCCACAAACATCTTCTCCCCGGCCTTGTGTTCCTGCCGCAGCACCACATCCAGGTGCCGCCGCCAATGCTGATAGCGCTCGCAAAACCAACTGTAGCGATAGCCCTCAGGGTTCGCTTGCCGATATTCTTCCCACAGCAACTGCAGAGTCAGATGACGATGTTGCAGCAGTTGCTCATGAATCGCTTTCCAGTCCGGTTGCGGCCGCTGCCGCACCGCTTGCACCGCCACGGGTTGGTTCCCAAACAGCTTGCTTTCCAGTTCCTCTTCCCTCAGGCCTTCGGGCAACGGCCAACCGATTCCGGCGGCGACTGCTCGTTCCAAATAGTCGTGGACCGTAGCCAGCCCCATCCCACAACTGCGCGCGATCTGGCGCTGTCCCAACCCCAACTCAAACCGTAACCGCAGAACTTCCTTGGTCTTCCGCATGGACTTTCTCCTGGCCGGCACCCTGATCTCCTTTATTTATGGAGTTTCAATGCCGGGTGATTGTCCAGCGTCGCTTTGCCCCTTCCTGCGCTTCGCCTGTGGAAAACATTCCGCTCCAAGCCGAACGCCATTCCGGTAGACGACAAAAACTGTTCGCCTTCCCACCGGAATCGGCGTTCACCTTCAGACCGGAATGCTGTTCGGAATCACAACGGAATGGTGTTCGGCTTCAGACCGGAATCGCGTTCACCTTCGACCGGATTCCCCAGTATCACCGTCTGAGCACTGATGCCAATAATCTCTTCTGTATTATTTCCGAGCGCGGAAACACGGATGAAGAATGCTAATTGGCCGCGACTCCGGCTTAAGAATGAAGCTGCGAATCAAAGCTCGCCGCTCGTACCCACAGTCAGTACAAGAAGAATGACAGGTCCAGAGTTATGCGTCTGAGCAAGATAGCTCACAAGTGAAAGGAAAGTTGAGATGCAGGGACGAATCAAACCGGGGGCTTCAGCGCGCAGGATGAGGATTCGTCTTCAGACGAGCGTCCGCAGAGGTAGTGAACCGCATGGGAGCATCGGCGTCCGGCAAGTCGAATTCCCGTCCACAGTCGAAGCAAACCTTATACGTGCGATGTTTAATCGTGAAGACACGGCTCAGGTGACGGTGTCGGCAGCCAAAAACAAATTGGAACACAGCCAACAAGAGTTTCATAGATCCTGTGCTCGCTGGCGGCGTTCGCAACTTCCATTCGCGTCCAGCCAATGGAGCAGGGATCGAACGCTGGCCCGAGCCAGGGCAATCGCGCAATCCGCAGCCCCGTAGTAGATGTTGAGCGTGTCGCCGTCGGCGTCCATCGTGTACCCACAGGGAAACACGACGTCGTCCACGTCGCCGTGACGTTCGTATTTCGCTTCCGGCCCAAAGATCCACGAATCTCCTCGGAGCAAGCACTTCTCAGCATTCTCCAAATCGAAAAGGGCCAAGCCTAGTCGGTACAGACACCCGGAGGGCGTGTGCCGGACGCCATGGTAGAACACGAGCCACCCTCTTGAGGTCTCGATGGGTGGCGGCGACAATCCTATCTTGTTTGCATCCCACCAAGCGCCGCGCCGGGCTTCCAGCATGAGCCTGTGCCTGCCCCAATAGCGCAGGTCGGGGGAGTAGGAAATCCACATGTGTGACCCTAGAGTGGTCATTGGACGATGAATCAGCGCCCAGCATCCGTCGATTCTCCGCGGCAGGAGTGCGGAGTCTTTGTCATCCGGCGGCATAATCACGCCGTATCGTTCGAAGGTGCGGAAGTCTTTGGTCAGCGCCAGAGAGACTCCGGGGCCACCGCGCGAATAAGAGGTGTAGGTAACAACGTATTGTTGCAGTTCGGGAACGAAGGTGATGCGAGGATCTTCAATGCCCCAGATCTCTTCCGGATAGTTCTTCGCGTCGGCCATCAATGTGGGCTGACTATCGATCTGCCATCCGTCGACGCCGTTGCGAGATCGCGCCGCGCAAAGATGAGACAGCCCGCGGCGATCTTCCACGCGGCAAAGCAATAGGGTCGTGCCATCCGCCAGTAGCGTTGCGCCCGCATTGAAGACACTGTTGATGGGATATGGCCAGTCTTTACTTGTCAGGATCGGGTTCGAGGGATGGCGAAGAAGCAGTGGCTCGAAGCGAGTGCTCAACAGGCTCACTGGCTTTTCTGCGGGTACAGTCATGAAAGGATTTCCTTTTGTTCGGGCGCTTGCAGAGATCGCATTTCGAGGAGTGCCGTCAAGAACGATAGCGTTGATTCTGCTCCCTGGTTTTCATTGGCGCGGTCTGGATGCAGTCCGTCCCGGCAGCCGCCGGTGACGGAATCGTAAAGAGGCAGTTGGAGATCGTTGTCACCAAGGAACCAGTTGAAAGCCGACCAGGCTTCGCCGCGCCAGCGGCCGTCACCGGTGACCCGGTACGCTTGCAAACAAGCGGACACCGCGCCAGCTGCTTCAAGCGGCTGCTGATCGAAACGGACCTTCTCGCCATCCTGGCGATAGCAGCCTTGCGAACCGATCGGCACAAAATGGCGGTTGATTTCGCAGCGTTGCGCTGTTGAGAGCCAATCGAGTGATTCGAGGCCGGCGGAAATCATGCGATCATCGGAGCAAGCTGCGCCCACTAATAGCAAAGACTGGGGCAATCTCGCATTCCCGTACGCTAGAACGTTCTCAAACCATTTCCAGTCCGGCCTTCGAATTGATTCATACATTTCCAGCAGTCGTCGGCTGAGGGCGGATCGCACTTTCTGCGCATCGCGATCTCCGGGATAGGACGTGAGGTATTCCTGAATTCCGAGCAGCGCGTATGCCCACGCCCGCGGACTGGTAAATTCCAAGACCGCGGGGAGTGAGAACTCGAGCAAGCGACCGGCGGCACCCCAACGTCCCTGATCTTGGGATCGGCCTAAAACCGTCCCCAGCGCCCACAAAGCACGCCCGTGACAGTCTTCCGAGCCCTCGGTTTCGTTCCAGCGACGATCGTAGCCGAGAAAGTTCTTGAATCTGCGCGTCTCAGGATTAAACGCATGCTCCAAAAACGATAGATACAGGCTGGGCGACTTTACAGAAGCCAACCCTGCCTCCCCAGCCCGGTCTTTATCCATGTGCTCCAGAAGCACAGCAAGTATCAAAGCGCGAGCATTGTCGTCCGTGGTGTAGCCCTCTCCGCGGTTCGGGACCGTGAAGATCGCGTGCTGCAGCAGTCCGGTGTCGTCGGTCATTTGATTCAAGTGATTCAGCTTCAACTCAGGCAACTGACCCAGCGATTTTTCAATCAGGCGCGCGGAGAACTGGACTTTTGGACTCTCCCTGCGGTCGCGGCGGACGCGAGAAAAACTCTCCATGTAACCTTGCGCCACTCGTTTCCATACCATCTCTCGCGCAAACAGGTAAGCACGTTTTCGCATGGCGTGACGAGTGGCAGGAGTATCCAGGAGTTCGATTGCCTTATGCGCAATAGCATCGGGGTTTTGGAATGGGACCAGTGCCCCTCTTCGATCGTCCAAAAGTTCGATCGCGTGCCAGTAGGGTGTTGAAATGATCGCTTTGCCCGCACCTAACGCGTAGGCCAGCGTTCCGGAAACCACCTGCGCCTCATGGCGATAGGGGGTGATGTAAATGTCGGCAGCGCCAATGAACTCGACCATTTCCTCGGGACTGACGAAGCGGTTGTGGAAGATCACTTGCGCTTCCACTCCCATCTCCTTCGCCAAAGCCTGCAAACTGGCTCGATACTTGTCGCCTTCGCGACGCAGGATGTGAGGATGAGTTGCGCCTGCGACGATGTACGCAACGTTCTTGTGCTTGGACAGAATCTGCGGCAAAGCCTGAATTACGTTTTCGATTCCCTTGTTCGGGGAGAGCAGGCCGAACGTGAGCAGAACCGCTTTCCCTTCCACGCCAAAGCGGTCCTTGTAGAAATTCGGATCCAGGAAAGGCAGGTCTGGAACCCCATGCGGTACCATGTCGATCTTACTGCCGGGCACCTTAAAGATTTCCTGCAGGAACTGCGATGACAGCTGGCTCATGACAATGAGGCGGTCGGAGAGTTCTGCGATCTCTTCCATGACCATCAGTTGATTGGGATCTGGCTCGCGCAGAACGGTATGCAGCGTTGTCACCACGGGCATCTTCAGACCGCGCAGCAGATGTAGAATGTGGCTCCCGGCGGGGCCGCCGAAGATTCCATACTCGTGCTGCAGGCAAACCATGTCGATGTTGTTGAAGTTCAGGAATTCGGCGGCTTCCTGATACGATTTCAAATCATCTTGTGCGAGCGACCATCTCACGCGATCGGGATAGTCGTATCCTTCCTCAGTGTCGTTGACCGGGAGCGCCATCAGTCGAGCTGATCCGCACTCTGTCGATATGGCTGCGCACAGATCCGTAGTAAAGGTAGCGATCCCACAATGTCGCGGAAGATAATTGCCGATCACTGCGATTCGACTGGGAAGTGAGGCCTTCGACTGCAATCGTGAGCGTGCGGCTGCAGGCCCGTCACTTAATGCGGGACGGGGGGAGACCATTTCCAAAGTCCTTTCGGAGAACACGGTGTTTAGCAGCGACATTTGTTCTTGAACCTGGTCAGAACCGACGCCTAGAGGGGCCGGCCCGTTCTCCCGATCGTCTCGTGCGAACGCTTGCGCTTTGAAAGCAACCCGGCTGTTTAGACACTCTCGGCTTTGGCTTGGCGCTTGCGTTGGCAAATGGATTTAGCTTTTATCAGTATTCAACGCGACTGGACCTGCGGACTGTTCAAAATTGACCAGTCACGCCTCGAAGCCAAGTGCTATATCTCTTCTGGCGTGAAGTTGGAGTCGGCAGAACGACACCCGTGAGACCTCTGTCACCGTAGATCGAAAGCTCACTGGCAATCATGAACTAGACCTTGTTCACCTGGCGAGCCACTCTCCCGGGGGGAAAGCACAATGGGGCACGTCATCCAAGTCGAACTAAGAACTGCCACGACACACACTCTGACATGGCTCGACGCTGCCCTCAAGCCGAAGCCCGGTATGATTCTGCTCTGCGACGGCGATCCACGTCCGTGGACCGTCGTGCATGCATACAACATCACAGCTCAGGAAACTTGGCAAACTCGCACTGACTGGAGCGTTCAGGGTCAGGTAAAGCTCCAATCCGGGCAACCTGCTTAGCAACGACTAAAGGCTCCACGGAAAACAACCATCTTCGCAGTGGCCCCGCATAGTCAAAACAAGGTCGAGCCTCCCTGCCAGAGTGCTAGCTGGTAACGTGCACGGGCACTAGCTCGGGGATGCACCGGGAATTTTCGATAGACTTGGCAGCGTCTTCGGCCGTGAATTTTCCCATCATCAGTGCCAGCTTGCGGTTGGTTGTCATCTGGACGGGGGTCGGATCAATCCTCTGCACGTAGGCAGGGGCGCGAGCCGCACCCCGGCTCACTCTTACAACAAATTTGATGTTTTTCATGATTTTCTCCTGTTCGCTCGGGGAGAAACAAACGGGAGGCGAGAAAGGCACCCCCCATTTCCCTCACCGACCGGTCTACTTACGCGGCTTTGCTGTGCACTTTTGCTTCTAGGCTTTTTTCGCTGCCGACATTCACCTTGATCTGCTTGGGCCTGGCTTCGGCCTTCTTGGCAAGGCTAATCCTCAGTACGCCCTTGTCATAGTTGGCGTTCACTTGGCCCGGATCTACCGAACTGGGTAGTGTGAATGAGCGAGTGAAGCTTCCGTACTGCCGCTCGACACGGCGGAAGTTCTCCTCTTTCTCTTCCTTCTCGATGTTGCGCTCGCCATGGACGGTGAGGGTCGTGTTCTCGATGCGAACGTCGATGTCTTTTTCGTCGATGCCCGGGACCTCAAGCTTCAGAGTAATGTTGTGCTCGTCCTCGTAGATGTCCACCGGCGGCGCGAAGCTGGTGGTTGTCAATGCTTCTTCCGGGCCTTCGGCGCTGTAAGACTCACGGAAAAGACGGTTCATGCGGTTGATGCGATCTTGCATAGTGGACAACTCACGGAAAGGTTCCCAACGGGTCAATAGTGTCATAACGCAGTTCCTCCTTCGGGGGGAAGCTAAGGGGGCGAACTTCAGATGGGCTGACTTAGTTCAGAGAACCTGAAAGAGTAAGAAGAGGTGGCTTGCTCACCTACGATCCTAGGCTTCTACGGAAGCATTGTCAAACTAGAGTGCACAGTCCCCAGGTTCTCTCAATATAGATGCGCGCGACTCTTTTTCAACGATCCTATCCCCGCGACTATATCCCTTTGTAAGGTTCATATGGAGGCTCATGCGGCGCAGGCTTTTCAGCGTAGGGAACATATGGAGGCTCAGGCACGGCAGGCTTCTCGGAGTAAGGCTTATAGGGAGTCCCAGGCGGCGTTGGCTGTTTGACACCTTCGGGGTCTGGTGGCGTCCCAGGGTGCGCCAGTAGCGGCTCGGGGGGCTTATTTCCGTTCGTAGCCAATCGATTGAACATGAAATCGCTCCTAAGAAAAAGGTCGAGGACACTGGCTATCGTCGGACACATTGCCATTCGCGACTTCCAGCGCAGGGCCCCGCACCCTTATATACAGAAATGATCCTCCTCGCGGAGGATTGCGCGATGGTCACAATTGACCATCTTTGTTTATGAACGACGGTGCATTGTGTAGCCATGAAAGTCAAACCGAAGCAAGCTCTGGCAGTACGTTGTCCCACATGTGGTGCCAAGCCCGGCGAAAAGTGTGAACTTAGCACGGGTCTGCCCAGAACAGAGCCCCATCGCGACCGCCGTTTAGCAGCTTCCGAGAAGGAGTGATGAGGGAACTTTCAGGCCATCGCCGGCTCGGCAAGCGGTGAGGCGACACGGTCGAAGGCTACGTCTACCAGGGCCGCGGCTTCCGCGCTTTCTTCTGCCGTAGGCGTTGAAATCTGGAGCAATCCTTGCCGGCCAAGGTTCGGGGGAAGCAGAAAGGAGTTCTGGTGTTGCATCACAGATTCCAAGATGTGAGCTAATCCGTCGGATTTGTATCCGTTTTCGAAGCGGACGCCCGTGCTGTGAAAGGTGGAAGCCGACATCCAGTACTCACAAGCCAGAAGCCGATGACCTCGTGTTAATGAAGACCAGACCTTCAGATAGTCCAAGCTAGCGTCGGGAGCGAACCCGTATTCAATATGAATCAAGCCAGCCTCGGTTCCGCGCATCAAGTCTGTCCACGACACAACAATGGCGGACTCAAGAATTTTCTCCAGACTCTGATTTCCGTTATCTGCCATAAACTGACCCTCCGGCCTTGTTAGCTGCGCTCACCCTCTGGCGCATTCGGGATTGTGCTGGAACGTCTGCCGCGCCTCGGCGCTATCGAGATAACAGCTCTGTTGCATATGGCGCGAGTGCGCAGAAACGGTTACGTACGGGACGCCGAGGAAACGTCTGGCAACGATTTGAGTTACTTCTAACCCGTTGAACTGTTGTTCCTTTACCTTCCCTAGAATCCGCTTCAACGCGTTCTGGATTTTCACAGCTCCAATCGAGCCAATGAACATCACCTTGACTTCTGCCGCCATGAAAAAGAAATTCCATCCGGCAGCATGGATCTTGCGATCAAGAGCGTGGCTATCCAGAGCTTTGAGCAGGCTCCATTCGCCAGTACAGGGCTCGCTCTCCAGCCCGAGAAGTTGCGTCATCCCAGGCCATTGCTTCATCAGAATCGTGCCGACTTGAACGGTTGGTGCCATAGCTCCCCTCATCGGTAGTGCCGCGATCGTCAGTCTGTTTGCAATTTCATTGTGTGCCCGGAGGAAAAGCTAAACTGCTCAAAAGTGACCACTCTCACTGAAACCGCCAAAGTAAACACCTCTGCGCGAAGAAAGCATTCGCGATTTGTGCGACTCGGCCCCATCTGTGGACTATACTTAGCGAAGATGAGTTCCGCGGTAGCAGCTAAGAAAAACGGCGGATTCGATCCCAACACCTTCCTCGCGACCATCGGCGATGGCCGGAAGATTCTGTCTGTTCTGAAGAAGCAAGTAATATTTGCCCAAGGGGACGGGGCAGACGCTGTCTTCTACGTTCAAAAAGGCAAGGTGCGGCTCTCCGTCGTGTCCAAGATCGGCAAGGAAGCGACGATCGCTATCGTGAGCGAGGGGAACTTCTTCGGGGAAGGTTCATTGGCAGGTCAGCTTCTGCGCATGGGCTCAGCGGCTGCCATGACGGATTGCGAGATTCTCCGTGTGGAGAAGAACACGATGATGGATGCGCTTCATCGCGAACCTGCGCTTTCTGAAATGTTCGTGGCGTATCTCCTGGGGCGGAATATCCGTTACGAAGAGGATCTGGTCGACCAACTGTTCAACTCGAGTGAGAAACGGCTGGCCCGCGTCCTGCTATTGCTCGCCCACTTTGGCAAGGATGGCATTCCAGAAACTGTTGTCCCCAAGATCAGCCAGGAGACTCTAGCCGAAATGGTCGGGACTACTCGATCGCGTGTCAGCTTCTTCATGAACCGATTCAGGAAGCTGGGCTTCATTGATTATGCCGGCGGTTCGGAAGGCGCACTGCAAGTCCACAGTTCGCTGCTCAATGTCGTTCTCCACGACTAGACCGTTGACGGGGTTACGCAGGACATCTCGTGGGCAGCAAGCCACAGCTCTGAACTAGCGAAGTAGCACTACGACGGCACGCAACCCGCAATTGGGGATGCGTCGCAGAGCCACCGTGTCCGCCACCGTTACGCTGAAGCCGATAACCAGGAGTGCCGCTCAGCGTAGGTCCGCGCGATCTAACGCCGCCACCAAAGCCGCGGTCTGACTAAGACGGTCGATCGCATCTTCAGGTTCCCATTCCATCGGCAAAATATGACGGACAGTTGCTGTCCCCGTCGCGTTCTGCTGCCGATGGCCGCACGACAGGCAAATTGCTCCCACTTGCCTGAACGTCCGTCTCCTTCGAGATCGCATTCTCGCGAACTGCAAGCGAAGCCGACACCACCGGTCCCTGACAGCCGTCACACGAATACGCGGAGAGGTGAAGGTACTGCTTTCTCATGGGTGCCCTCTGGAAACGGAAGAGATCCAGTGACCGATGATACGGTTCTCTGTGCGACCGGTCTGATCACAATTGCTCGAATCCAGAGTACCAGTCTGAGAATTCTCGGAATCATTGCCATAAGTTCTAGAAGATACTGTGGTCAAGATTGACCAGTAATCGAGAGGCTAATCGGTTGATACTTGTACGGATTAGTTCTCCGACATTCAACAGAATGGCGGTCTTCGGGCGCGAAAAGGTAGCTGATACGGTTCTCAGAACCTGCCCACTACTAGCACTTCAGAGAACTTTGAGGAGAAATGATGAAATCGTTTACGACTTTTGCAGGTACACTCTGCCTGGCCGTGGTCTGGGTGCTCGCGCTGCCGGAAGCGTCAGCAATGACTCTGCCACTTCACCTCCCAAAAACCAGCAATTCGCTAACGGTGCCAATCATGTTGGCGGCGGTGGTGCTTTGCGTGGTGATCGGCGTGGCGCTGCGGGCCTTTTCCAAGCCTCCTGCTGAGCTGAGCCTTAACCAGCGGACAAAGTGAAGCAATCTAATTCCGAGTTCTGGGATGATCCGATGATCCGGCAGGCTTTTCATGGCTGAAGTTGGGGATAGCCCGGTTCGTCGCTTCGCTTCACTGCGAATCTAAGAATCTGCTTCCGACCATTCAACGATTGCTTTTTACTGCTCGAATCTGAAGCAAGCGACCACCACTGAGAGTGCCCTCCCGCCTGGATCCCGCGCAATGGCAACGACTCCAAGGCAATGCCCTACGCCGTGCTGACTTGTGCAGAGTGCCTGCGGGCTTTCCCCATGAACGTGATCGAGTCGGTTCAGTGTGGGCTTGAAGCGTGCGCCTAAGCTACGCTCGGGCCCTCGGCGTTTAGGCTGGCTTGAGGATCTTACCGCATTCCAGGCAGCAGGATTCGTAGCGCGGCGTGATGAGTCCACAAAACGGACACACCCGCTGCGACGCGAAATCCCCGTCGTGTGCTTCCATTTTCAAGAATTTCCTCAGCGAAGCGGCCAAGTGGGCCCGAAAACTACGAACCTGGGCAAGAAACGGATGCGAAGCGTAGGCCATGGAGAAATTCCTGTTCTCAGACGGCTCTGATGTTGACACATCGTGGTCCCCGATTCTGTGCAAGATTGCTCGCTTTGCCCAAAGTTTAATTTTGGCGCTGCGCGGAAGTCGAAGTTCAAAGCTCCAAGTGAGCAATTCAGATCAGCTATTCCATTCTGCCTGAGCGATCATGAGTGCAGAGACGAGCACTTCTTCTCTCTCTTTCAGGTCCTCTGAACTAAGTCAGCTATCTGAAGCTCTCTCCTCTTAGTTCGGTAGTCCTAAAGGAAAACTCCACATGAAGAAAGCAATGTCATTGCTGTTGATGAGCGTCTTAGGCATGGTTGGAACGTACGCGTGGGCGAGTTCGGCACGCGAAGACACCGTGGACCGCATGGAAAGATCTGTGGCCGTTCTGCACGCGATCATGTCGACGCCGGATAAGGGGATCCCGGAAGAAGTATTGAGTGGTGCGAAGTGCATTCTGGTTGTGCCCGACCTGATTAAAGGCGGCTTCGTCTTCGGCGGCAAGCATGGACGCGGTGTGGCCAGCTGCCGCACGGCAGAAGGTTGGAGCGCCCCCGCATTCGTCTCCGTAGGTGGAGGAAGCTGGGGATTACAAATCGGCGTCGAGGACGTAGACCTGGTCATGCTGGTCATGAACGACCAGGGGTTCCAGCATTTGCTCTCCAGCAAGTTCGAGCTAACAGGTGAAGGATCAGTCGCAGCCGGCCCGGTTGGTCGTCATGCGTCCGCTGGAACGGACTGGAAAATGAACACTGAAATGCTGACTTACTCGCGTTCCAAGGGCGTGTTCGCCGGCCTAACGTTGGAAGGTGCTGTAGTGGAGCAGGACAACGACTCCACTCGTGCGATTTACGGCAAGCACATGATGTTCCGCAACATCCTTTCCGGAAAAGCGGCGACTCCGCGAAGCGCAGACGCGTTCCTGAAGGCCGTTTCGGAGGCAGGCCAACAGGCCAAGATTGCCGAGGCAAAAGAAGATAGGAAGTAATTTCTACGGAGGACAGCCCCCAACTCGTAGCTGGCCGGAACCGCAATCCGGTTTCGGCCACTTGAGATTTATTGATAAATGAGACTGTCGTTGCGGGTGTTGGATTGGTGCCCCGAGGAGGCAGGAAATGCGCAGCTTCTGGGAACAAACGGGCGTCCTTGGCCCTATCTATCGCTTGCTGGGCGAAGGTTTGAATGACGACAATATCGCAGTGAAGCTGCACCTATCGCAAGAGAAAGTGCCAGACTGCATAGCTTGGATTCTTCATTTCTTAAAGCTGAAAACTCGCCAAGAGTTGGTGCAATACGTTTCAACTGCAGCGCAACTTTGCGGTCCCTCGAAAGGCGGCACAAACGTGAAAGTCAGCTTATGGAAGTGTTTTGGTGCGCTAGTCTGTCTCAGTCTGTGGCCGATTATGGCATTTGCTCAGTTCTCTGATCTTTCGCAAAACCTGGCAGCGTGCAAGGCTGGTCGTGATGCCTGTGATCGCTCTAAGTTGAGCCAATCAGAAGCGACGGAGGTAGCTCTGGCCGCCCACGGGCGAAACGTTGCAAACTGCAGGAATCACTACGATTCCTGTGACCGCTCGAAACTTTCCGAACCGGAGACGACTGCGTTGGCCGTGGCCGACCACCAACGGAATGTGACCGACTGCAACAACGGAATGCACTCCTGCGACCGCTCCAAGCTGACCCAGTCGGAAGTCCGTGAAATGGCCGCAGCCGAGCAACAGCGCAACTTCACCGCCTGCAAGGAGGGCACGGGGGCTTGCGATCGCTCCAAACTCACTCCGTCGGAAATCGCGGAAGTGAACGTCGCCCGGAACCAGGTTAATGCATCAGACTGTGAGAACGGTTCTGGGCAATGTGATCAAGCCCAGTTATCCCCTTCGCAAACCAGGGACGCGACCGCCGCAGAGCACCAGCGCAATGCTCAGAATTGCGAGAATGGATGGGACGACTGCGATCGCTCCCAACTCACTCCGCTGCAAGCGAAACAGACCGCCTCCTCAGAACACCAGCGCAACCTCTCGGCTTGTAAGGACGGGCAGGAAACTTGTGACTACTCAAGACTGACTGCATCGGAGGCCAAGACCCTGGCCGACGCGGAACACAAGCGGAATTACGCGGCTTGTCTGAAAGGGTACGGCTATTGCGATCCTTCCCGACTCACGGTTGACGAGGTTCGCACCATCCACCCCTAGCAGCCCGGGGTGTAAGTCCGGATGCGTAAGCAAAAGAGCTTGAAGGATCCACAGGTAGGATTCGTAGAATGCGCGTATGGCGATGGGGACGCGCAAGCAGCGGGAAAAGCAAGAAGACATTTGGATTGCTCATAGGGAGCTGCCTTCGGCGCCAGGACATCCGTTCTATCAGCGGCTCAATGAACTGCTGGAGGCGGAGAAGTTCGATGAGTTTGTGGAGGGACGGTGTGCGAAGTTCTATGCGGCTAAGTATGGCCGGCCGTCGCTGACCCCGGGGATCTACTTCCGGTCGCTGCTGCTGGGCTACTTTGAGGGCATCGACAGTGAACGCGGGATTGCCTGGCAATTGGCGGATTCGCTGGGGTTGCGGCGCTTTGTGGGGATTGGTTTGGATGAGGACACGCCGGATCACACGACGATTTCGCGCACCCGCCGTTTGATCGACGTGGAAACGCATCGCGAAGTGTTCGGCTGGGTGCTGGGTGTGCTGGCCGATCGCGGGTTGGTGAAGGGGAAGCGGATCGCGATCGATGCAACGACGTTGGAGGCGAACGCGGCGATGCGCTTGATTGTGCGCCGCGACACGGGGGAAAGCTATGAGGAGTTTCTGCGTGGTCTGGCGAAGGCTTCGGGCATAGAGACGCCGAGCCGGGAAGACTTGGCACGGTTGGACCGCAAGCGGAAGAAGCGGATGTCGAATAAGGAGTGGGAGAGCCCGGCGGACGGGGATGCGCGGATTACGAAGATGAAGGACGGGCGCACGCACTTGGCGCACAAGGCCGAGCACGCGGTCGATCTGGATACGGGTGCGGTGGTGGCGGTGACGCTGCATGGAGCCGACCTGGGCGACACCGTGACGCTGGACGCGACGCTGAGCGAGGCGGGGATCGCGGTGGCGGAGTTAGTGAAACGCGAAGCAGCGGAGCAGAGACCCGAGGATACGCCCAAGGTCAACGTCGAGGGAATCGAAGAGGCGGTAGCGGACAAGGGTTACCACAGCGGCGCGGTCTTGGAGCGGGTGAAGAGTTACGAAGTGCGTACCTACATTCCGGAAAAGAAACAAGCGGGGCAGCGCCACTGGGAGGGCAAAACCGAGGAGCAACAGGCGGTGTACCAGAATCGACGGCGCGTGCGCGGCGGCTACGGCAAGAGCTTACTGCGGCGGCGAGGCGAACTGGTGGAACGCAGCTTTGCGCACTGCTACGAGACGGGCGGCATGAGGCGCACACATCTACGCGGACACGAGAATATTCTGAAGCGGCAACTGGTCCATGTGGGGGCCTTCAACTTGAGCCTGATCTTGCGCAAAGTGCTGGGTGCGGGCACGCCGCGGCAGTGGAAAGACCTCGAGGGGACGCCTTTTTTGCTGTTTATTTACTACTTACTCGTCGGGAAAATCGAAATCGGCTCTCCGGAAGCCGAATCTCAATATCTTGTACGAAATCGGTCATCGAATCACGAAGCTCGACTCGCAGCTCGGCGCGGCTGGTCGTGCCGAAAATTAGTTACTTACACCCCGGGCTGCTAGCAACGAATTCTCCAGAGCGCGTGAAGGCGTTTCTGCCGCAGGAGTTTATGATTCAAAGAGAGTGTCCACAATGCGGTAGCGAACTGGTGAGGGCCAGGCACACCCATCAGCAACCAGGGTCGATCGTCGCCCCTGCCGCGTCGCCTGGCTGGCGTTGCAGCGTTTGCGGAGGCGAGTTCACCGTTGAGCAAATCCGGGCCAGCAAACGGGCAAAATCCGCCATCATCGAGCACGTATAGGCTAGCCTGTCCGTGAGGGGCCAACAGACGAATGAATCCCGGCATTTGCTCTGCATTTGTGGGATACTGGGCGCGCGCTGGATGACTGCAAGCGGCTCTGAAGCAAGGAGCATTTTCGTACAATAAACGTACAATGGATCGGGCAATGGGGCCTTTTTAGCCGTTGTGGCAGTTCTTAGAATCAATAACTTACGTCGTCTCAACACACTGGATAGTTCGACTCCCGCCGCCTCCACCACTTTCTAATTGAATCAGCTCGACGCGTCCTTCCTCTGAGCGATTAACTTGCTGCTCTCTTTGGAGCGGCCGGAACGAACACGTCATTCGCCGGTTTAGTATCATTTGGCTCGGCATCCTTTCCACCGATCCAAGCAAAAACTCCGCGCACGATGAACACATTCGCGAATATCGAAATCAATGACGCCGCGATCACAGTGCTGAAGACGTTCTCGCCGACCATCCCCGCGGATCGCGCCGCCTGCACCACCACGAACGACAGTTCCCCGATCTGGGTCAGACCGGCGGCTACCGTGATCGCCGTCCTGGTCGGATAGCGGAAGAGGCGCACGATCATGGTCCAAATCAGAAGCTTTCCGCAAACGATGAGCAGAAGCATCAATCCGAGTAGAGGCAGGCTGTGTAAGAGCAGCTTGGGATCGATCAAAGTCCCGAGTGACACGAAGAAGAGCGCGACTAGAGCATCGCGTAGAGGAAGAAGCTGAGTGTGCGCATCATGAAGGTCCGGCAGGCTGCTGATGGATACGCCGGCAAGAAACGCTCCCAACGCGACTAAGAATCCGGCCGCCTGTGCGAGTGCAGCGGTCCCCAGACAAATGGCAATGGCCACCAGCAGCAGAAGCTCTGAGTTACAAGTGCGCTTGACCCGCCGCAGCAGGGGCGGGATCACTTTGATGGCCAGGAAAATCAGCGGAATCAGCAGCAGCAGAGCTTTCCCGAGAACCCAGACTGCCATGAGCAGGCCGCCATCGCGGGAACTGCCCAACACCGGAATCACAACCGTCATGCAGATAACCGCGAGATCTTCGACAAGCGTAATGCCAATCATTACGCGCCCGTAGGTCGTGGCGAGTCTTCCCGCATCGCTCAACAGGCGCGCGAGTACCATGGTGCTCGCGACCGACACGGAGGCACCGATGACGAACCCTTCCGTCGTGCTCCATCCCAGAAGCTTTCCAACGCCTGTCGCGATGCCCAGCATGAGCAGAATTCCGATTGGGCCACCGATCACAGCAACCCACTTCACGCGCAATAGATCGGGAACGGAGAACTCGACGCCAATCGAAAACATCAGCAGCACGACGCCGACTTCCGCCAGCACTTCGAAGGAGTGCAGGTCTGAAAGATGAGGACCGGGAGTAAAAGGACTGATGGCGATTCCGCCAAGAACAAAACCGAGGATCAACGGTAGGCGGAGCCGCCACGCCAGCAGACCTCCCATCACGGCAGCCAGGAATATGTACGTCAGGTCGCGAAAAAGAATCGGATTGGGTTCCATCGTTGTGCCTTATTCTTCAGACTACAGCTTCGTCATGCGCTTCGAAAAAGGGGCGCTGAACAAATAGAACCAGTAGGCAGAAGGAAGCGTCCAAAAACCCGGGTTCGCTGATGGAAGTAACGCTGGATGCAGCACGAAAATTCCAAAATAATGTGAATCTTATACTATGAACCTCGGTCCGAGCGCCACTGTTAGACCCTCATTTGGATTCACATTCACCTCATGCGCAAAACAATCTTTAGGATGACAACTTGATGAAGAGGTTCATTGTGACCGGGACTCCCGGCGCCGGGAAGACCGCGATCATGCGTCAACTGGAATGCGACGGCTTCAGCGTCGTGGAAGAGGCCGCCACCGACGTGATCGCGCTCGAACAGGCGCGAGGCATCGCCGAACCGTGGACGCATCCGTCGTTTATCGATGCGGTTGCGAATCTGCAACGGCAGCGGCAGATGCGCGCAGCGGGTGAAGTGCAATTTCACGATCGTTCAGCGCTCTGCACCGCTGCGCTCGCCGCCTACCTTGGGCATCCAGTGTCACCGGCGTTTTCGCGGGAGTTAGAGCGCATTCAAACTGAGGCGATCTATCAAAGACGCGTCTTTTTTGTGCGGAATCTCGGCTTCATCACGCCCAGTCAGGCGCGGCGGATCAGCTTCGAAGAGGCGTTGCGTTTTGAACGAATCCACGAAGAGACGTATCGCAATTTCGGCTTCGAGATTTTCTCCGTCGAACCAGGAAGTGTGGCGGAGCGAGTCGCCGCAATCAAAGCCGCAATCCAGGCGAAGTGACCGCTGCCCCGTCGGGCTATGCGGGATCCGACAGAGGTGAAGAGGCGGGCGGCGGGTGGCTCACGCAAGCCCGGCTTTGGCTTCGTGTGTTTCGGCGAAGGGATGGAAGGGGGGCTGGGTCTGCAGGAAAGAACTGCGCAAGAAGTGTGCCCGGGGGGAAGGCCAACGATGGACGAAGAATCCAAGAATGCATTTCAGACCATGAGTCGCGAAGAGCTGTTGCGCGCGCTGGAAATGTTCGCCAAGAATTGGCTGGCGCACGACGGCTGTTGGTTTCTGGCCGCCGAAGAGCGCTTCAACATGGACACGGCCATTGAACTGGATGCGAGCTCGTGGAAGCGCTTTGCCGCGGCAGAGGCGCGCCGAATCCTCACGACATTTAACATTCCCGCGAATGGCGGCCTTGCAGCGCTTGAAAAAGCGTTGAGCCTTCGGCTCTATGCCGTCATCAACTCGCAGCGAACTGAATGGTCCAATGACCGGCAGCGTCTGCGCTTCTTCATGGACGTTTGTCGTGTCCAGGAAGCCCGGCGTCGAAAGGGTCTGCCGGATTTCCCCTGCAAGAGTGTTGGCATAATTGAGTTCGAGACTTTCGCTGCGACTGTTGATCCACGAATTCAGACAACGTGCTTGCACTGTCCTCCGGATGCCGCTGCCGGCCAGTACTGCGGTTGGGAATTCACCATGAAATGACCAGTGGAGCAAGAGCCCAGTTCTTCAATACGGCGCCTTGCGAACAAAGCCATTCAATAGGTCGAAGCTCTGTCTCATGAATTCTTAGTTCCCCTTCGGCACGGCGGCGGCGCACTGTGTTTCAGAACGCGCGCGAAGCCGAAGTGATCGGGATCACAAACACCGAGCCGGTGTGGCAGCTAGATTGAAGAAGGATGATTCGACCAAGCAGGATCAGCTTCGGAGCAACCGCCGCGATTGTAACCAGCATGGCCTTGATTGCCGGCCTGGAAGCCGCTAACACCGGAAGAGCCGGGTTGGTCAGTGCTCTTTTGATTGCAGCCGTTGCGGACAATCTCACCGACTCCTTGAGTGTTCACATGTACCAGGAATCGGAACGTTTCGAACAGAAAGACGCGTTCATTGGGACGTTGACAAACTTCGGGACGCGCTTCCTCGTTTGTCTCAGCTTCGTGTTGATTGTGGTGATGCTTCCAAAGCATCTTGCTGCGGTGTGGGGCATGGTGTGGGGAATGTCCCTCCTCGCAATCCTCACTTGCATCCTTGCTCGCCATCGCCGGGTTAGCGCTATTTCAGAGATGGTGAAACACCTTGGCGTTGCAGCGATGATCATTATGGTCAGCAGAGGGGTCGGCCAATGGATCGCTACGCATGTGATCTGATGCCTTATGGGCCTTGCTGGCAATCACACTTGCTGTAACAGTTTTGGTAAGAAATGCATTTCTTCTATAGGGGGAAAGGGAATCATGGAAAACAGCCTTAATTTTGTCTCATCCGCTCGTTGGACCAGCGGCCGCAGCGGACTCACAACCGGGCACGATGTTGAGCCAACGATCCATTTTTCGGCCCCGCCGGAGTTCCAGGGCGAACTCGGCCTTTGGACTCCCGAACATTTTTTCACGTCCGCCGTGGCGACCTGCTTCGTGACAACCTTCCAGGCGATCGCCACGTTCTCCAAGTTTTCAGCGCCGGCATTGGAGGTTTCGGTGGACGGCCGGATAGAGAAAAGCGAGGGCGGATATCGGTTCACTCGCGTGACAGTCAGGCCCTTATTGACGATTCACAGCGAAGCGGATCGGGAGCGTGGGATGCGTCTTCTCGAAAAGGCTGAAAAGGCCTGCCTGGTGTCGCGATCGCTGAACAGTGAGATCGTTCTGGAGCCGCAAGTTGTGTTAGCCCCCGCTGCGGCAACCGTCTAGCGCGCCAGGAATGTGCCCGGCGACTGATGAACGAGGCGCGAGGAGAGTGAGTCCGGATGCCACTTTACGAATATCGATGTCGCAGCTGCGGCGCCGTATTTGAGATGCTTCGTCGGCTCAAAGATGCCGACGCGGATATGGAATGCCCGAAGTGTGGCTCTGTTGAAGTCGAGAAGTTGTTTTCGACATTCGCAGCCGGCGGGTGTAGCGGCTCGGCTTCACGCGGATTTACTTGAGCAAGATAGAGGCGACCGGTCGGTCGCGACCGCGGGGGCGATGCAGGCTACCGAGGGCGCTAGTCGGTTCGACAACCGCAAGGGCGCCACGATGGAGGCAGGATCGCGCAGATCAGGCGGCACAATCGATATGGCGAATCCCAGCGCGCGTTGCAATCTGCCAGATGGAAGCGCTTCCAAATCCTCGCGGTAAAATGTGGGACTCCCGGCACGTCGCACGCCAGGTTCTCGACGACGGAACGCACGTTTGGATGAGCATAGCCCAGCCGAACTCCTGATCTCGCAAGCCAGGCTAGAGTGCGACGGCCAGCTTCGTCAATTTCCACCACGTCGCCCAAGTCGAGAATTGCCTTGCGATTATTGAGTCTGCTTCGAGCTTCCGCCCAGCGTTCGGTAAGCGAAGGTGTTGTCTCCTTCGTGAGCTTCCCTTCCAAGCGCAGCTTCACAGAAGTTGCTTCATCGAAAACTACGATTCGCAGCATGATCAGCGACCTCTCTCTATCCGAAATGCCAGGAGAGTGAGCACCAAACCGATCTACTTCCTAGCGAGCGGGCAGGTGCTCACCCCTACCAATCGGTAAAGCGGAAAGCAGAGGTAGCGAGTGGTACCACTCCGCGCAGGCCCCACCAGCACGCGTTTCCATTGAGCACAAACAATAAACTGAAAAGAGCTAGACCGACGACGCGTGCAACGCGATCTACACCACCGACATTCGTTTCCATGATCCCCCCCAGGGTCAATTCAGTGGTCACAAGACAATGGACCTTGGCCCACAGTTTTTCAGGCTGACCGCAGCCCCAGTTTCTTCAGGATATACATTGCCGGGCACCAGTTCGTGATTCCGGACTGGAACAGATTTAAGCCTACAAAGCCCGTAAACAAATACCAGTAGGGGTGCACCCAATGCCCTAATGCCAGCGAGAGCAGGATGAAGATTCCTGCCATCAATCGAAGTCCGCGTTCTACCGTCATAACCACACCTCCTCGGGATAGATGTACATGTGTTCTACGGAACTGTGCACTGCGGAGTCTCGCATTCCGCAATATTTTCTGGTGAATGAGGGTGCGGCAGCGGCCGCGATCCTCTTTCGCTCATGTAATAGAGAACCGGCACTGCCATCCGGGAGAGAACTGTGGAGGCAACCTCGCCGGCCATCAAAGAAAGCGCGAGCCCCTGGAAGATGGGGTCGAACAAAATGACGCTCGCTCCAACAACCACCGCCGCTGCGGTCAGCAACATGGGCCGGAAACGGACAGCCCCCGCATCCACGACAGCTTCTTCCAGACTCATGCCTTGGGCTCGGCGCAGTTCGATAAAGTCGACTAGGATGATCGAATTGCGCACGATGATGCCCGCGCCGGCGATAAAACCGATCATCGACGTAGCGGTAAAAAACGCGCCCATCATGGCATGCGCCGGAAGAATGCCGACAAGGGTTAGCGGGATGGGAGCCATGATGACCAGCGGCGTCATGAAGCTCTTGAACCAGCCCACCACCAGCACGTAGATCAGAACCAACACGGCTGCGAAGGCCAGCCCCAGATCGCGGAATACCTCGACCGTGATGTGCCATTCGCCATCCCACTTGATCGAGTAGCGGTCGGTCTGCTCTGGCATGCTTGTGCCCTTGTATTGTTTGACAGAGTAGCCGTCCGGCAGCTTGAGCTTGGCGATGGCATCACTCATTTTGCCGATCGCATAGACCGGACTTTCTTCTTCACCAGCCACATCTCCAGTCACGTATACGACGGGCTGTAGATTCTTCCGGTAGACGCTGGTGTCAATGGTGGTCTGTTGCAGGGTGGTCACTTCCTGCAACGCGATCTGGCCACCAGATGGGGTCGGCAGCTTGAGATTGGCAAGATCCTGAATGCTGGAACGATCCGGGCGCGAGAGTCGAACCTGAATAGGAATGTCCTCTCGCGATTGAGGATCGTGCAACAGGCCGGCATCAGCGCCACCCAGGCCGATCTGCAGAGTCCGGGTAACATCTGCCGCGGAAATTCCGTGCAGAGAAGCCTTGTCGAGATCGACCTTGAGGTCGTATTTCGTCTGGGGGTCTTCGACGTACCAATCCACGTCTACCACGCCTCGAGTTTGCTGAAATACCTTCTTGATCTGAGCGGCAAGCTGAATTTGCCCTTTGTAGTCGGGCCCGTAAACTTCCGCGACGAGCGTTTCGAGCACCGGAGGACCCGGCGGAACTTCGGCCACTTTGATGCGGGCGCCAAACGGGGCAGCCAGTTTGACGAGTTCCGGGCGAAGGCGCCGCGCAATTTCATGACTCTGCGCTTTGCGGTCGTGCCGCGACAACAGGTTCACCTGAATGTCCGCCTGATTGGGCTGCTGGCGCAGGAAATAGTGCCGCACCAGGCCGTTGAAGTTGTACGGACCCGATGTGCCAGAGTAGATCTGGTAGTTCGTTACCTCGGGCTGCTGCGCAAGGTATTGCCCCAGGGTCTGCGCGACGCGCGTGGTTTGTTCGAGGGGCGTTCCATCCGGCATATCAATGATGACCTGGAACTCGCTCTTGTTGTCGAAGGGTAGCATCTTCACGCGCACCCATTTCAGAGGGACGAACGCAACGGCCGCCAGGAGGAGAACCACCACGCCGCCGAGAAACATCCAGCGCCGCCGTGCGTTGAGGATCAGTGGGTTCATGACCCTGCGATAAAAACGCGTGGTCCATCCTTCGGCTTCGTGATGTTCGTGCTCGCCATCTCCAGCGTAGTGACGCAAGAGCCGAAGTGCGGCCCAGGGGGACACGACAAACGCCACGATCAGGGAGAACACCATCGCCGCTGATGCACCAACCGGGATCGGCCGCATGTAGGGCCCCATAAGGCCACGCACGAAGGCCATCGGCAGAATCGCACCGATGACGGCAAACGTTGCCAGAATCGTGGGATTGCCCACTTCATCGACTGCTTCGACGGCAACGTCCACAAGCGAGCGTCCTCGACTGCTGGGCAGTCGGAAATGTCGAACCATGTTTTCGACGACGACAATGGCGTCGTCGACCAGGATGCCAATGGAGAAGATCAGGGCAAACAGCGTGACGCGGTTTAGCGTGTATCCGAAGAGATAGAAGATCGCCAGCGTAAGCGCCAAGGTAACGGGTACTGCCAGCAAAACCACGCCCGACTCGCGCCAACCCAGCGCCAGAGCGATCAGAAGAGTCACGGAGAGCGTGGCAATGAAAAGGTGTTTCAGCAGTTCATTCGATTTGTCTTTGGCCGTCTCCCCGTAATTTCGCGTGACGGTAACATTCAGATCCTGCGGCAGCATGTAACCGCGCAGGTCCGTGACTTTCTGCAGCACGTTCTCGGCAATGACGCTCGCATTCGTACCCTTGCGCTTGGCGAGGGTAATCGTGACCGCGGGGTATGCCGGGTTGGCAGGCTGTCCGGTGGTGCCTTTGGCATTGGCAAAGAGCACATAGTTGTCCGGCTCAGCGGGACCATCTTCGATCTTTTCGACGACATCACGCAGATACACCGGGCGGCCGCCGTGGACTCCGACCACAACTTGCTTCAGATCGTCGGCATGAGTGAAGAACAGTCCGGCCTCCACCTGAAATTCGCGATTGTCGCGCGCAAAGCTGCCAGCCTGCCCCCGCGTGTTGGCCCCCTGCAGTTGTCCAACGACGGCTCCAGGTGTGAGTCCGTAGGCTGCAAGACGCTGGGTATCAAGTACCACCCGCACCTGCCGGGGTTGTCCTCCAATGATCGCCGTCTCGGAAATGTCATCCAGCTTCTTCAGCGAGTTTTCCAGTTCGCCGGCCACTCGGCGCAGGCGGTAGGAGTCATAGTTCTGTCCCCATAGAGTGAGCGACATGATCGGAACGTTGTCGATCGAGCGAACTTTGATAAGAGGCTGTGAGACACCCGGGGGAATGCGGTCGAAATTGGAATAAAGCTTGTTGTAGGTCTGAATGATTGCGTCTTCTTCTTTTGTTCCCACGTAGAAACGCACGATCAGCATGCTCATGCCGGGATGGCTGATGGAATAGATGTATTCGACGCCCGGCACCTCGCGCAGCAGTTTCTCCATGGGCAGACTGACGCGCTGCGCGACTTCCTGCGAAGATGCTCCCGGCATCTGCACGAAAACATCGAGCATGGGAACCACGATCTGCGGCTCCTCTTCGCGTGGGGTTTCGAGAATGGCAAACATGCCGAGCAGAAGTGCGGCCACGATCACCAGCGGAGTCAGCTTGGAGTCAATGAAAGCATGAGCCACTTTTCCCGCTAGCCGGAGAGCGGGGTGGGCAGCATTTTCCGAGTGCGAATTGTTCTTTTCGACGCTCATTCCTGACTCCTAACGAGATTCGACTTTCTTGCTACTCAGTTCCCGGCCATCGGGAGTGGCGACCAGCATTTCTCCCGCCTGCAAGCCGGCTAGAACTTCCACTTGCCCCGCTGCGGACCTGCCCAGCGTGATATAGCGCAGACCAGCGATTCGGTTTTGGTCAAGGACGTAGATGCCCTGCAATTGGCCGCGCTCGACCACAGCTGAGCGGGGGATCAATAGAGCGGAACGCTGACCGCGAGCGAATTGGGCACGACCGAAGAGACCGGACCTTAGCGCCGCGTCGGAGGGCAGTTTGATTTTCACCAGGAAGCTGCGGCTCGCCGGGTCTGCTGCCGGGACGATCTCAACGACTCTTCCTTTGAGTTCACGATCGCCCAGGGCATCGATCAGAACCGATACTTGCTGTCCCTGGTGCACATAACGGAGGTCAGTCTCGTTCACGGTCGCTTCCAAGCGATAGTGACGAAGGTCTTCTACCGTAAAGATAGGCATGCCGGGACTGGCGAGGCTCCCGACATCGGCTCTCTTTTCCGTGACTAGACCGTCGAATGGCGCCACAATGTGCGCATAGCCGAGAGCCGTGTGAGCTTGTTGGAGTGCAGCTTTCGCCTGAGACTGTCCGGCGCGCGCCATCTCGCGGCGCACCTGAGCAGCCTGGTAGCGCGCCTTGACCTCGTCAAATTCCTGCGGGCTGACGGATTTTTTCTCGTACAGCGTCTGATAGCGCTTGAATGTAGCTTCTGCGAGCGCGAAATCGGATTCGGACGCGGTGATCTCCTGCTGAGCTGCCAGATCGGCCGCCGTGGCGCGGTCGAGAGCTGCGCGCGGCTGGGCGTCGTCGATGACGGCAAGCACTTGGCCACGCTGCACGCGGTCCCCTTCATGGGCACGGATCTCGACGATGTTGCCCATCATCTGCGCGGCCAGTTGGCTGGTCTCGGCGGCGCGGAGGGTTCCCACAGCCTCAACCACATCGGGAATGGTCGCTGCCTGAGCGGCGATTACAGAAACATTGCTTACCGTTTCTGGGGCCGCATTGACGGTCTCACGCTCACTCGAACAGCCGACAAGATTTGCCGTGAGAGTCGTCAGAATGAGTGCCGTGGTTACGGCGAATATGAGTTTCATGGGACGTTTCGTTTTTTCGGGAAGAATCGGATTCATGGCATAACCACCGGGGATTGTGGATTCAAAGTTCCACTGGCTAACTCCAGGTTGGCGTAGCTGATGTGAAACTGATAAACCGCCTGCCAGTAATCGGCCTGACTCCGGCGAGCGGCTTCTTCGGCGCCCAGCAGGTCGGTGATGGTAAGCAGGCCGCCGTCGTAGCGATCCTGATTGATGCGCAGGCTTTCTTGCGCTTGAGCGATCGCGGTACGCGCGACTTCCACCTGCTGGCGGCTTGCATCCTGATCGTAGTAAGCCTGCCGGACTTCAAGACGAACGGCGTCGCTGGCAGCCTGCTTCAGAGCTGCGATTTTTTCCGCATTGGCGCGCTCGCGAGACAGAGCGGCCCGCTTTGCTCCACCCTGAAAGAGGTCGATCTGCAGTTCGATCCCTCCCAGCCAGTTATTGCCACCGCCGCCGGCCAGGAATGTCGGATTATCCAACTCCCAGCCGGCGAATGCGTTCAGCCGTGGACCGAACGATGACTTGGCAATCGCCACACTTAGTTCCTGCGCCGATTGCTGGGCTTCGATCCGCTTGAGATCAGGGCGCGTCGTAAGAGCTCTTTGCTCCAGTTCGGGCAGTAGAGCGGGGGCCAGATTCTTCTCGCCAAGGATATCGGCAGGTTGGTACTGAGCGTCAGCCGGCACGCCCATGGCGGTGTTGAGCTGAGCTCGGGCCAGCTCCAGATTGTTGCGCGCGCGAATAAGTTCCTGCTCGCGGCCGGCCAAGCGCACCTTGGCGCTCAGCAAGTCCGACTCCACTACCAGTCCGGCATCGAAGCGGACTTGGCTGCGATCCATGATGGACTTGGCCGTTTTCTCGGCTTGTTCTGCGACCTCCAACTGCTTAGCGGAAAGGAGCATGCCGTAATAAGACTGCACAACGCGGAATAAGATCTCCTGGTCGGTACGCTCCAGTTGATGACTCGCTGCAACATTCATTTCCTTGGCGCGATTGATTCCGTGCCATGAAGCAAAGGAATCGAACAGGTTCCAGGTTCCGCCGAAACGCGTCGAGAAGTTCCCGTACGGCGGCGGAGTGTTCAGCATATTCAGCGCGAAGTCATTCGTCGTGAACCGCTGTTGCCGCAACTTGCTGCCGAACACGTAGACAGGATCGTCGCCCCGGGTTGCCAGTTCGGAAAAGTTAACGTGCGGCATGAGAAACGATTGCGCTTCTTGCACTCCGGCCGAGGCTGCTTTCGTATCCGCCAGGGCCGCTTTGCGCAGCGGGTTCTTCTCCAGCGCAATGGTGGCTGCCTGCTGCAGAGAAAGGGGCGAGGACGCGCCCACCGCCTGGGAAAACATCTTCCCAGTAGCGCAGAGCAACAGAGCAGTCAGAATGAATCGAACAAAATGTCGAACGTGCGAGCTCATGTTGGCACGACCTAATCGCAAAAGAACTCCCTCTTGTCTTGCCATCGTCTTCGTGGAATGTATCCTCAAGCCGCGAATCACTCGGGCGGTCACCAAGAGGACCAAATTAGGAACTTCTCACGCCCGGGTTTCCGCAGGTTCCGTCGGATTCATCCACTCGGTCTTGTCGGCCACGATCTCAAACGTGGTGTGGAAAGCAGCTGTCTTCTGCACCATCGCTCCCACCGAGCAATACTTTTCTTCGGAGAGGCGGATCGCTTCCTCGAGTGCAGCCACGTCAATTTCAAAGCCGGTTACTACGTGGTGAATTCGCACCGCGGTGAATACCTGAGGCGGGCGCTCCGCTTGATCGGCTTCGACCCGCACTTCGTAGCCGGTGACTTTTTGGTGATACTTCTGGCGGAGGATGGTGACAACGTCGAACGCCGTGCACCCGGCCAGCCCGGCGGCGACCAGTTCAATCGGCTTCGGTCCGGTGCCTCCGGCCGCATCGTCCAATAGCAGGTGGTGGCCGCTCCCGGTCTGGGCCACAAACTGGCGCTGTTGCTTAAGTGGTTGAGTCAGTTCGACTTTAGCTGTGATCATGATTGCCTCCTGCTTACTTCTTATCGACCAAGCACACGAATAAATGCAGGAAGTCGAATTTTGTTACAGAGAAAATCGGCCCGGCGGGCGCGGTGGCTGTAAGGAGGGCTACAACTTCGGTCTGACCACCGCGAGGGCCTGTTCGTAATTCTTCAGCAGTTGCTTGCGGAGACGGACGGCTTTCTTGCTTGGAGGACACTCCCCCGGGGAGTTTCGGCACTGATCAATCGTGGCTTCGAGGCTGGAGAGGAAGGCCTTGCACGGTTCGCAACCGCCGAGGTGCCGCTCCAATTCTTCGCAAAGCGAATCATCCAACTGTTCGTCGAGATAGTTCGAGAGTTCGGCAAACATGGCCTTGCAACGGGCAGGCCTGGGCGGTTCGCTGCCTGGCTGTTCTGGCGAAGACGCCGGCGAGGCGACGGTCGCTCTCCCGATGCGTGGTTTCAACCCCTTCACCAATTCCTTCCGAACAAACAACCGCGCACGGTGGAGACGAACCCGCACTGTGCCAGAACGTAGCCCGGTGATCTCGGCCACTTCTTCGTCGGTCAGCCCTTCCATATCGCGGAGCACCAAAACAATGCGGTATTGCGGCGGCAGTCGCTGAATGGCGTCTCGCAACCGTCCCGCTTCCTGACTCCGCATCGCGAAGGCTTCGGGATTGATGCTGCCATCGCTGCCCAGTTGCTCAAGCTCCTTCCGATCCGGCATGAGTTCTTCCAGAGAAAGGTCTGGATTGGGGGCAAACTTGCTCCGGCGCCGGCTCATCAGGCAGCGGTTCTTCGCAACCTTATAGAGCCACACCACGAGCGCTTTGGGACTGTCGAACTTGGGCAAGTAGGGAACCGACTTGAGCAGGACCTCCTGCATCGTGTCTTCCGCGTCCTCGCGCTGCCCGCAGACGCGCATGCTGAAGGAGAACACGGTATTTTGGAGCAGAGCCAGAGCCTGCTCCAGCGCCGCATCGTCCCCCCGCTGCAACAGTTTCACGGCTTCTTCTATCTCAGAACGCATTGCGGTAAATGTAGCACGCCCAAAGACCTGTCATCCCGACCGGAGCAGATCATCGCGAGGGCGATGATCTGCGCAGTGGAGGGACCTTAGTGTTCGACTGGACTAGTTTTCGCCACTACGGACCGGGGGGCTGGGGGCTTTTGATCTCGCCGACACAACCCACATGATGGGTGCCCCGTCCTTCGAGTCTTTTGCGAAGGGCGGGAACCACGAACACGTACGCAACCGAGTTTATGTGGAGGAAACCAAAGCGCCGCGTCGGCAGCATCGTTACCCGCCCTTGCAAAATGCGCAAGGACGCGGCACCCTCGGTCGGGGTGGCATAGGCAAGGACTCGAAGGCCTTCGTGTGACTTCGTGTCCTTCGTGGTTTCGATTTCGCCTCCGCCTCAAATCCGCGATCAGACGGTGGCAAACAAGCTGTACATCAGAATAGCGAACACGATGCAGGTGAAAACGACGTAGCGGCCGTCCCGCTCCTCGGCAAAACCAAAGATGGAGAACGCGACGCGCGTAACCGGCGTTGCGATCAGTAGCAAAAGTCCTAACTGGATAATTCCCCGGCCATGCATTCCCGCGGCAAAGCGCAAAATCCCGCCGATGCTTCGCAGGTCCGCCGGTTCGCCCTGAAACGCTCCGTAGTTCACGGGCGATCCGCCGTGGCGCACCAGGTAAATGCAGGCGCCGATGAATACGACCGAGGCCGAGAGCAGCACGCCCACGCGCAGCAACTGACCGACAATAATTTCGATTTTCTGATCGCCCCAATTCTTCAACATTCTCAGATCCTTCCCGAGACGCCGTTGTAAAGCATCTCAAGAGCAAGCAATACAATGACCAGGCTGAAGCCGAGGCGCAGCCATTTGGCATGCACGCGCACCAGGATCTTCGCCCCAAGAAGCGAGCCCGCGAGAACCCCCAGCATGACCGGCATGGCGAGGCCCGGATCGACGTAGCCGCGGTTCAGGTAAACCCCGGCGCTCGCGGCGGCCGTGACCCCGATCATGAAATTGCTGGTCGTGGTCGAAACTTTGAAGGGAATTTTCATGGCCTGATCCATGGCCAGCACTTTCATGGCGCCGGAGCCGATGCCGAGCAGTCCTGATAACGTGCCGGCGACAAACATGAGCGCCCATCCCAAAGGCACGTTCTGAACGTTGTAATTGGTGAGTCCGTTGCTTCCAGGAAAACTGCCGTTCAAGCGCAACCAGTCTGCGATCTTGTCGCGCGGAGCTTCGCGGGCCGCTTGCGATCGCGGCTTGCGCGAAAAATAGGCCGAGAACAGCAACACGATTCCAAACACAATTGCGATCGCATGGGTCGAGACGCGGGTCGCCAAGGCCGCTCCCAGAAGCGCGCCCAGCGTGGTAGCGATTTCAAGAAACATGCCAATGCGGATGTTGGAGAAACCCTCTTTCACGTACGCGGCCGCTGCGCCCGAGGAAGTCGCGATCACCGACACCAGCGAGGCTCCGACGGCGTAGCGAATGTCGACCTTGAACAGCAGAGTGAGCAGCGGCACCAGCACCACTCCTCCTCCTAATCCTGTTAACGCGCCCACCAAGCCGGCAACCATCGAACTCGCACACAGCAAAAGGCTGAACTCCAGAATCGTCATCAAGCTCCTCTCAAGCTTCTCACTGCCGGTCCGCAGGTCAGGATGTCGGTTCGACCGAACTGTTGGGCTCTCCAGAATATGCGAGGTTGCGGGAACTTCACAATCCGTGCCGCTCTTCACTTTCTGCTACACTTTCGCGCATGAGGGTTACACGGAGACAATTCGTTGAGGAATGCGCGACAGTAGCAGCGGCGGCGTGGTTATTGCCCGCGGTGGCGAGCGCATCGAGTACCGGGCCTGCGGTGAAATTTCCTTCCGATCCGCGGAAACGCGTTGCGGTGGCAGCCTATCCATTTCGTGAATTCATTGTGGGATGGAAAGGTTGGGATGGAAAGACTCCGAGCACGGTCCCGGCGGCACAGCAGATGGAATTAAAAGATTTTGCCGCGCATGTGGCGGAGAAATTCAACGTCCACAACATTGAGCCCTGGAGTCCGATTTTTCCCTCTACCGATCCGAAATATCTTGAGACCTTCCGATCGGCTGTCGAACAGGCGCATTCGGCAATTGTCGATATAGCCGTCGACCAGGGGCACAGCCAATATGCGATGGATCCAGCCGAACGTGAGAAGGCGGTAACCGGGAGCAAGCAATGGATCGACGTGGGAGCGGCTCTGGGCTCGCCAAGCATTCGCACTCACATTGACGGCGCGAAGGATTCGAAGCCGGATGTAGGGCGAGCAGCCGATACGCTCGCGCGCGTGGCGGAATATGCGGCGAAAAAGAATGTGGTTGTCCATCTGGAGAACGACAATCCCATCAGCGAAGATCCATTTTTCATTGTGCAGGTGATTGAGAAGGTCGGGAGCCCGTGGCTGCGGGCGCTGCCGGACTTCGGGAATTCGCTGGCCGCGCATGATGAAGCATTTCAGGATCGGGCTATGGACGCCATGTTTGCGCACGCCTACGGCATCTGCCATGTGAAAGATGGCGAGGTCAATGAGCAAGGGAAAGCTTCGCACGTGGACCTGGCCAAGGCCTTCGCCACTCTGAAAAAATACAACTACAAGGGATATTGCTCGATCGAATACGACGCGCCCGGAGATCCCTACAAAGCAACAGCCACGCTGGTAGAAGAGACGGTCAAGTTCCTCTCTTAAGTATGACTACGTCGGTACGGCCACGTCATCAGGAGAGCAGAGCCTATCTCATAAACGGTATTGGGAAGGGCACGCTGGTTTTGGGAAGGGCACGGCTTCAGCCGTGCCGCTACCGGTCAACAGAAACCGGGCTTTAGCCCCTGAGGGCCTCGCAGCATAGTTTGAAGAGCTTCTACGAGACCAGTTCGAATCTGCGACGGGACATCGTTCGTCACTATGAAACTCGACGACAGTTCGACGATTCAGAGAGGAACAGTCTTTATCCGTCTTGCGGTCGGCCTGATTTTTCTCACCCAGGGCATTCTCAAGTACACCGATGCGCACATGGGAGTGGAGCGGTTCACGCACATCGGCTTCTCCCATCCGGCGTTCACGGCTCATTTTGTGGGAGCGTTTGAGATTGTTTGCGGCCTGCTCGTCTTGGTAGGATTGTTCACGAGATTGGCCGCGATTCCGCTCCTCGTAATCATTTGTACCGCCATTGCCACCACCAAGATTCCTGAACTGACGCGCGCGGGGCAGGGATTCTGGTACATGGTCAGCGATGCGCGCACCGATTTCGCCATGCTGATGTGCCTGCTGTTTCTGGTGCTGTCAGGCCAAAGCTCCCACAACCGACAGCGGTGATCGCCCGTGAGCCAGCAGCCCGCCGCACAACCGTCTTCCTCCAGCTATTCCCTGCCAGCACGCCTGGGCGAACTCGCAATTCTCTTCGTCAAGCTTGGCGCAATCAGCTTCGGAGGCCCGGCGGCGCACGTCGCACTGATTGAAACCGAAGTCGTCGGCAAGCGGCGCTGGATAACGCGGCAGCAATTCCTCGACATGCTGGGCGCGGCCAACCTCATTCCCGGGCCAACCTCCACCGAAACTGCGATCAACGTCGGCTACGCGCGGGCCGGGTGGCCGGGACTTTGCGTCGCAGGCGCCAGCTTCATCATTCCGGCGGCGCTGATCACCGGAGCCTTCGCCTGGGCTTACGTACGTTTCGGAAGTCTGCCGCAGGCGGCGGCAATTTTGGCAGGAATCAAGCCCGCGGTGCTGGCCGTAATCGCAATTGCCATTTGGCGATTGGGAAAAACGGCGGTCAAGGATTTGGGGTTGGCCGCTCTCGGCGCTCTCGCGTTGGCTGCCTTTTTCTTTGGACTGAATGCGGTGGCAATTTTGTTCGGCGGCGGCCTGCTGGGGATGATCGCGCGCCGCATCACCAAACTGCGCGCCACGGCCGCGCTTGCCATCGCGCCATTTCTCCGTCTGCCATTGCCTGGCACGGTCGTTTTGTTTTCATCGCCGACGATTCCTCCTTCGCTCGGCCGCATCGCTTTATTCTTTTTGAAAGTTGGCGCAGTTCTCTACGGCGGGGGTTACGTGCTGCTGGCATTTCTGGAGCAAGGACTGGTGCGGCAGCATGCCTGGCTCACGCAGCAGCAATTGCTCGACGCGGTCGCGATCGGCCAATTCACCCCCGGCCCGGTGCTCTCCACCGCCACGTTCATTGGATACATTCTCGGAGGCGTGCCCGGCGCAGCGGTCGCCACCCTGGGAATCTTCCTGCCTTCGTTCTTCTACGTCGGCCTGCTGGCGCCGGTTTTGTTTAATCTGCGAAAGTCAGCGTGGATCGCGGCCTTTCTGGATTCGGTGAACGTTTGCGCCGTAGCCCTGATGGCCGGAGTAACCTTTCGGCTCGGCGCCGATGCCCTGCGCGGCTGGGCGGCATGGCTCATCGCTCTTCTATCGTTTGGCGTTCTCTTACGATGGAAGCTCAGCCCCGCCTGGGTTGTGCTGGGAGGAGGACTGGCCGGCCTTTTGCTCGCCGGTGCGCGCGGTTGGTAGCTTTCAATTCGCGGTCGTGAGTCACTTCGAATGTTGGATATCGCTTATCGAGGGTCATCCCGAAAGCCGGCGCCTTTCAGCCGGCGGAGGGATCTCCTTCCCCGTGATTTTCCTGGGTGGGAGATCCCTCCCTCCGCCTGAAAAGCGGCTCCAGTCGGGATGACGCCAACTCTGAACAGTTCTGGATTACAAACGGAAACATCACCAAATTCGCTTTTTGTTCGCCATGTGTTGAGTTTTATGATAAACCTATAGGACATGCGGAAGGCTCTCAATCATCTCAAAAAATGTGATCCGGTCCTGGCGGCGATTATCGAGCAAGTCGGCCCCTTCCGGATGGAATACGGTCCAGCGGAGTTTTCCAGTCTGGCTGAGGCCATCGTCTATCAGCAACTGAACGGCAAGGCCGCGGTCACCATCTTCAACCGGTTCGCCGCGCTCGCCGGGGAGCCGCTGACGCCTGAGGGCATCCTGAAACTATCGGATGAGCGACTGCGCAGCGTCGGGCTGTCGAAACAGAAGTCTTCCTATTTAAAGGATCTAGCCGCCAAGACTGCCTCCGGGCTGCTGGATTTTTCCAAGCTGCCCGAACTGCCCGATGATGAGGTGATCAAGCATCTGACGCAGGTGAAAGGCATTGGCGTGTGGACGGCGCACATGTTTCTCATGTTTTCGTTGCGGCGTCCGGACATCCTTCCGACTGGAGACTACGGCGTGCAGATGGCGGTCAAGAAGCATTACAAGAAACGGAAGCTCCCGAAGCCCAAAGACATGGAAAAGATTGCCCGGGCCTGGGCGCCCTATCGCAGCATCGCTTGCTGGTACATGTGGCGGAGCCTGGACATCAAGACCCTTTAACCGGGTGGTGCCTTAGCTCGAATTTTCATAGCGTGGAATCATGGCGCGGCGTGTGACATGCTCGCTTCGTCCCAACGTTCGCGTGATCCCGTCCAGCTTGCCGAACAGATCCATGGGTGCATTACAATTTCGCCAGAATCCACAAGACGCTGAGGATCACCCCTGCCATGGCCGCTGGCCTGAGCGACCACGTTTGGACGCTTGAGGAAATCGTACTCGTGGTTGACAGCTACGTGCCGAAACCAGCAAAGCGCGGCCCATACAAGAAATCAGCGGCGTAGAATAGGGGAGCATGGCCTACCTAGCGTTCTGGCTCATCTTGGTCGGCGGCAAAGCGGCCCTCATGTACGGGGTTTGGAGACTCGCCAAAGCCCAAGGGAGATCGCCTTCGCCTCCACTCATAGCAAGCATATTCTGCGCTAGCATCGTGTTCTTTGCACTCTACATCAAAGGATGCGCGGAACACCTTACGAGTCCACAAAATTCAAACTGATACATTATCAAGTCCCGCATCCTCTGTGCCCTCTGTGGTTAAATGGTGGTCGATGGCTGACATCAAAATCCGCGTGCTGGTAGCCAAGCCCGGACTCGACGGGCACGATCGCGGCGCCAAGGTGATTGCGCGCGCCCTGCGCGATGCGGGCATGGAAGTGATCTATACCGGACTACGGCAGACGCCGGAGATGATTGTTACGGCCGCGCTGCAGGAAGATGTGCAGGTGATCGGGCTGTCGATTCTCTCGGGCGCGCACAATGCCATCGTGCCGCGTGTCATGGATCTTCTCAAGCAGAACAAGATGGACAACGTCATCGTGCTGGTCGGCGGAATTATTCCCGATCAGGATGTCGATGGCTTGAAAAAGGCCGGGGTGGCGGCGATCTTCCAGCCGGGCACCGCGATGGATGAAATCGTGCAATTCATTCGCGCGCATGTGAAGGGACCGGGCGTCCCGGCGGCTGGGTAATGTCCGAGATCGATTCGTCCCGCCTGAAAAGCATTCTCTCGAAAACTGTCGGTCCGACTCCCTGGTACTGGGAAACCTTTCCCGCCTTCCGCTCGCCGTTGGGGCAGCAGTTCGCGTGGACGCATCACGGCGCCGAGGGTCCGGTTGCGCATCTCGTCACTCTCGGTCTCAAGCAGGAGCCTGACAAAGTTCGGCTGGCATTGAACACGTACTGCCGGCCGTTTCTTGTGCCGCCGCATTTTCTTGGCATCTGGTGCCCCGAAGGTCGATCCATCCGCCTCGCCTGCTTTGATCCCGACCAGCTGAAAGCGTTCGACCTGGCGGAGGTGGCAGGCTGGTTCAAAGCATCGTCTGAGCGCATCTACGCGGCGACTGCTCCCGTCGCAGACATCGAGACTCCCCTGGCTCTGGGGCCGGGCACGCACAAGATTGAAGTTCCCGCAGAATTATCGGCGCTCGACGAACTGATTGTTCCCACCAGCTACAAAGCCATGTCGAACGACGATCCCGCATTCGCGCTTTTTATTTTTTATTTGCAAGCCGGACTGGTGGAGGTGCTTCCGCAGAAATGGTTCACGGCCGCGCAGTACCGCGTGGGTCAGCAATGGATCACGCGGGCAGCCCGCGATCTGGAGTCGCATCGCATCGTCGGTGAATGTTACGGCGTCGGAACTTTTCTGCTGGAAGAAGACGGCTGCCGTCTGGCCGAGTGGATCGAGCGAATCGCATAGACGAATCCTGCCAGGAAAATTTCGTGTCGGAATTCTTGCTTGAGCTATACGGGAGCGTTCACGTGCTGCGCCTGCGGTCGGCGGACGGAACCAACCGCCTTACCAGCAAGCGTGTGCTTTCACTGACCGACGAGATCGGCCACCTGACGCGGCAAGCGCCGACCGCGGGCCTGGTCATCGCGGGAAATGCCCGCTTCTTTTCGGCGGGCGCGGACCTCGCCGAAATTTCGGCGCTCGACGGTCCGGCCGCTTACGAATTCTCGAAAATGGGGCAGGCATTGATGACCGCGATTGCGGACTTCCCTGCCCCGGTCTATGCCGCGGTCACTGGATATTGCATGGGCGGAGGGCTCGACTTGGCGCTCGCCTGCCATCACCGCATCGCCTCGCCTCATGCCATCTTCGGACATCGCGGCGCAGCCCTGGGTCTGATCACCGGCTGGGGCGGAACCCAGCGCCTGCCGCGGCTGATCGGCAAAGGACGCGCTCTGGAAATGTTTGTCGCCGCCGAAAAAATCAGCGCGCCGCATGCGCTGCGGATGAACCTGATCGATGCGATCGCAGATGATCCTGTAGCCGAGGCCGTGCGACGCCTTACACCCTGATCGATCTCCGGTTCGCTTTGTCTTCAGCGATCTCAGCGGCATTTCTTTGCGTCCTCTGCGGTTTAAGATTTTGGCGCAGACCAAGCAGAGAACGCCGCGGATCCCAGAGTAAATCGAGGGGGCAAAGCGCGAACCGAACCACGACACCGGGTTACGCTGGATTGCGCCCTTGCGCCCGGCTGGTATACCGTAATCAGTCCGTGTACTCGAAATCATGGCTGAACGCAACGAATCTCTGGCAACGAACAGCTCGACTCCGGGCAGCGTGCTGACGACCAAGGTCGATCCCACCTCGGCGCGCTTTGAAGCCAACATGCGCTTTCTGGCCGACCTCATGTCGCAAGTGCGCAACGAAGGCGAGAAGATCTGCGAAGGCGGAGGACCGAAGGCTATTGAAAACCAGCATGCCAAGGGACGTTTGACCGCTCGCGAGCGCATCGGCCTGCTGGCCGATCCTGGAACATTCTTTGAATTGGGTTTGTACTCGGCTCACGGCATGTACGAAGAGTGGGGCGGAGCGCCCGCAGCCGGCGTCATTACGGGTCTGGCGCGCGTGCAGACGCGCATGGTAATGATCATCGCCAACGACGCGACCGTGAAGGCGGGCGCGTTTTTCCCCATGACGTCGAAGAAGGTCATCCGCGCACAGAACATCGCCATCGAAAATCGGATTCCCACAATTTATCTGGTCGATTCTGCCGGCGTGTTTCTGCCGCTCCAGGAAGATGTCTTCCCCGATACCGACGATTTCGGCCGTGTCTTTCGCAACAATGCGGTGATGTCGGCAATGGGCATTCCGCAAATTGCCGCAATCATGGGCATGTGCGTCGCCGGCGGCGGATATCTGCCGGTGATGTGCGATCACGTATTAATGACCGACGGCAGCGGATTATTTCTCGCGGGCCCGGCGCTGGTGCAGGCGGCCATTGGACAGAAAGTTTCCGCCGAAGAACTGGGCGGCGCGGCCATGCATTCGGCGATCAGCGGCACGGTCGACTTCCGCGAACCGAACGACGAAGCGTGTCTCGCGCGCATTCGCTCCATCGTCGAAAAGTGGGGATACCGGCGGCTCTCTCCGTGGGATCGCAAGAAGCCGGTTGAGCCAGAACTGGCTGCCGAAGAAATCTACGGGATCTACGATCCTTCGCCCGCGCGCCCCTATGACATGAAGGAAGTGCTGGCGCGCGTGCTCGACGGCAGCCGCTTCGACGAATACAAGCCGGAATACGGGAAGACGCTGATCTGCGGCTACGGGCGCATTGGCGGATTTGCTGTGGGGATCGTCGCGAATCAGAAGCTGCACGCGCACCAGACGGATCACGAAGGACACAAGCGAGTTGAGTTTGGCGGCGTCATCTATACGGAATCCGCGGAAAAAGCGGCGCGCTTCATCATGGATTGCAATCAGAATCTGATTCCGCTAGTTTTTTTTCACGATGTCAATGGATTCATGGTGGGACGCGACGCAGAATGGAGCGGCATCATCAAAGCGGGCGCCAAGATGGTGAACGCGGTTTCGAATTCCGTGGTTCCCAAGGTTACGGTCATCGTCGGCGGGTCGTTCGGCGCCGGGCACTATGCCATGTGCGGCAAGGCCTACGATCCGCGGTTTGTCTTCGCCTGGCCGACCGCGCGCTACGCGGTGATGAGCGGGGATTCAGCGGCCGGGACGCTGGTCGAGATCAAAGTGAAGCAACTGGAGCGCGGCGGACAAAAGTTGAGCGAGGAAGAACGGAAAGAGCTCTACGAGTCCGTGAAGCGCACCTATGATGAGCAAACGGATCCGCGGTACGGCGCGGCCAGGTTGTGGATCGACAAGATCATCGATCCCATCGAGACGCGAGAAGCGATTACGCAGGCTCTGGAAGCCGCCGCGCTGAATCCGGACGTGGCAGAGTTCAAAGTAGGAGTTTTACAAACATGATTCACCACGGAGACACGGAGGCACGGAGCAAACTTCTTCATGAGGCACTGACGGAACAGATCATAGGCGCTGCTGTTGAAGTGCACCGTGCGCTCGGTCCGGGTCTCCTCGAGTCTGCTTACGAGGAATGCCTAGGGAGACTCTGATTAAGTCCTCCCTTTCCACAGGGAGTAAAGATAATGTCGTGCCATATGAACTCGTTGCGCAAGCAGAGGACACTGGCGATGATGACGGGATTCGAGCGATACACAAAGAAGACGCGGCGGGCAATGTTCTTGGAAGAGATGGAACAGGTGGTGCCGTGGGGGAAACTGTGTGCGCTGATCGAGCCCCACTATCCCAAGCCGGGCAACGGGCGACGGCCGAAAGAATTGGAGCAGATGTTGCGGATTTATTTTCTGCAGCAGTGGTTCAATCTGGCGGACCCGGCGGTGGAAGAGGCTTTGTACGACTCGGCGACGCTGCGGCAGTTTGCGGGAATTGATTTGGGGGCCGAGCCGGTGCCGGATGAGACGACAGTGTGCAAGTTCCGGCACCTGCTGGAAGAGAACCATCTGGGGGAAGAGATTCTGGGGACGGTGAACCTGCATTTGCAAGCCAAGGGGGTGCGGATCACGACGGGCACGATTGTGGACGCGACCATCATTCACGCGCCCAGTTCGACCAAAAACCGCGAGCAGAGCCGAGACCCAGAGATGCACCAGGCGAAGAAGGGGAAGAACTGGTACTTCGGGATGAAGGCGCACGTGGGCGTCGACAGCAAGAGCAAAATCATTCACACGGCGGTGGCGACAGCCGCCAACGTTTCCGATGTGGCGATGTTGCCGGACCTGCTGCATGGCGAAGAAACGCGGGTGTGGGGCGACGGAGCGTATCAGGGCCAAACCGAGGTGATCCGCGAGTGCGCGCCACGAGCACGGGATTTCACCCAGCGGCGCTGTCGCTACAAGGGCCAGATCGTGGATGAAGTGGCGTGGGCGAAGAACCGGACGAAGTCGAAGGTGCGGGCGAGGGTGGAGCATGTGTTTCAAGTGATGAAGCTGCAGTTTGGATTCGTGAAAGTACGCTATCGCGGGCTGAAGAAGAACGCGCACAGACTGTTTGTCACCTGTGCGCTGGTGAATCTGTTTGTGAGCCGCAGAAAACTGCTCGCCGTCGCGTAGCTCGTCCGGCTTCGTCCCGTACGCGCGGTTGCAACGGCGGTACCGACCAGCTCCAGCATCCGAGATCCGAACCGGCAGCGCGGTTTCCTGAAACACTGTTGGTAGTCGACTTAGCATGAGCGCTTATTCAGAGTGTCCCTAGGTCATGAATTTCACTTGCGTGGCATTTGCTTCGAACGACAAACGCACGGCGGGATTATGAGAAAAGTTATTTGAATCTCCGTGCCTCCGTGACTCCGTGGTGAATGATTGGCTGATCCTGTCAAATTGATCGAGTGTCCGCGCGATGCCTGGCAGGGGCTGCAGGGGATGATTCCGGCCGACCTGAAGGCCGACTACCTGAAGGCCCTGATCAGCGTGGGATTCAAACACATCGATGCGGTCTCGTTCGTATCGCCGAAGGCTGTGCCGCAGATGGCCGATTCCGAAGAGGTGCTGAAAGAACTCGATCCGCCGGATGATGTCGAGATTATCGGCATCGTGGTGAACGAAAAGGGCGCGGAGCGGGCGATTGCGACGCAGGCAGTTTCGACGCTGGGATTTCCCTACTCCATTTCCGAAACCTTTCTGCGTAAGAACCAGAACCAGTCTGCCGAAAATGCTCTGGAAGAATTGGAGAAGATTCAGAAGAAGGCCGACGACGCCGGGCTCAGTGTTGTGGTTTACATCTCGATGGCGTTCGGCAATCCCTATGGCGACCTGTGGAATCCCGACGAAGTGGTCGAAGCAATCTCGCTGATGGAAGTGGATAACCTGCACATGATTTCGCTGGCGGACACGGTGGGCGTGGCCAGTCCGCAGCAGATCAGCGACCTGGTCGGCGCGGTGATGGCGAAGTACGACTACCTCGAGATTGGCGTGCATCTCCACAGCCGTCCCGAGCAGGCTGCGGCGAAAATTGCGGCGGCCTACGACGCGGGCTGCCGGCGTTTCGATTCCGCGCTCGGCGGACTGGGCGGCTGCCCGTTTGCGCAGGACGCGTTGGTAGGAAACACGGCCACCGAAAAGGTCATCGACACGCTTCGCCAACGGGGCGCGGAGTTGCCAACCCTGAAGCCTCTCGATACTCTTCTGAAGGCGACCGGCGGAATTGCGGCGAAGTATTCGGAGTCCCATGCCGCGGATTAGCCGCCGCTCAAATGATCATCAAACATCCTGTGCCGCGACTGTCGTTTCGTAACGGCATGGGAGAAATTTGCAATCGAGTTTCCGCATGACCTACAACACACTCCAAGTCGCATCGGAAGGCGGCCTCGCCACCATCACTCTCAACCGGCCGGAAAAGCGAAATGCGATCAGCTTCGAATTGATTGACGACCTGCTGCGCGCTCTCGACGAAGTCGCGAAATCGGAGGCGATCGTTCTGATCCTGACGGGCGCGGGCAAGGCCTTTTGCTCGGGAATGGATCTGGAAAACCTGAAGGCGCTGCTCGGCCGGTCGCCCGCGCAGAATTTGAAGGACTCTGAAACGATGGTGCGATTATTCCGAGCGCTGTACGAGTTCCCTAAGGTGACCATCGCCGCGGTGAACGGCGCGGCCATCGCGGGAGGGACCGGCCTGGCCCTGCTGTGCGACTTCACGCTGGCGGTGCCCGAGGCAAAGTTTGGCTACACCGAAGTGCGCATCGGATTTGTACCCGCGATCGTGTCAACCTTCTTGCTGCGCCAGGTGGGCGAGAAGCAGGCGCGCGATCTGCTGCTGACGGGAAGACTTTTCGGAGCAGACGAAGCGGCGCGCATGGGGCTGATCAGCGAGATTGTTCCGCCTGAGAATCTGATTAGCCGGGCGCGGGAACTGGCCGCGCTGCTGATGGAGAACAGTTCCGCCTCATTGCGGGCAACCAAACAATTACTGACCGATCACGCGCGCGCCGAACTCGATGCCCAGATTGACGCCGCAGTGCGGGAGAATGCCGCGATTCGCACCACTGCCGACTTTCGCGAAGGGATTACATCATTCCTGGAAAAACGCAAACCCGTGTGGACCGGAAAATGAGCTCCAGCAACCATCACCCCACGCTGAACGAGACGCGGTTGCGCGTGCGCTACGCGGAAACCGATCAGATGGGCGTGGTGTATCACTCCAATCATTTAATCTGGTTCGAGGTCGGGCGCGTGGAATTGATGCGGCAGATGGGCTTTTCCTACCGCGACCTGGAACGCGAAGAAGAACGGTTCATCGCCGTCGCCGAAGTCAAGTGCCGCTACCGCGCGCCGGTGTTTTACGACGAAGAAGTCGTGGTGCGGACATGGCTGAAAACCGTGCGCGAATCGGTGATCATCTTCCAATACGAACTGGCGCGCGTGGAAAATGGAACTCTTCTGGCGGAAGGCGAGACCACTCACGTCGTGACTGATGCGAAGATGAAAGTGACGACGCTGCCGGAAAAATATTTGCGCGTCTTTCGCACCGCGGCCGGCAAATGAGACTCGGGGACTGCTCTTGAACGCACTTCATATCAACGGAAACGATCTCACGCTGGAGAGCGTGCGCGACGTGGCGTGCGAACGGCGCGCGGCGTTGCTTTCAGCGGACGCGCGCGAGGCCGTGAATCGTGCGCGCGCGGTGGTAGAGGAAATTGTCGCCAGCAATAAAGTCGCCTATGCCATCACCACCGGTGTCGGCAAGTTAAGCGACGTCCGCATTGCTGGAGACCAGATCCGCCAGTTGCAGGTCAACCTTGTCCGATCGCATGCGGTGGGGGTCGGCACTCCACTTCCGATTGCGGAGACTCGCGCCATGATGCTCTTGCGGGCGAACTCACTAGCCAAGGGACATTCCGGCGTGCGCGCCCTGGTCATCGACACACTTTGCGAGATGCTCAATCGCGGCGTGACCCCGGTCGTTCCCTCCCAGGGAAGCGTGGGAGCGAGCGGCGATCTGGCGCCGTTGGCGCACCTCGCGCTGGCACTCATCGGCGAGGGCGAATGCTTCGACGATAAGGGTCTTCGCATCTCGAGCGCGGAAGCTTTGAAGCGCGCCCAGATCAAGCCGCTCGTTCTCGAAGCGAAAGAAACTATCTCGCTCATCAACGGAACCCAGGCCATGCTGGCCGTGGGCACGCTGGCGCTGCTGGCGTCGGAGCGACTTGTCGATTCGGCCGACGTTTTGGGCGGATTGTGCTGCGACGCGCTCAAGGGAACCGATGCAGCCTTCGATGAACGCATTCACAAGGCGCGGCCCCACAGCGGGCAGATAAAAAGCGCCGCCAATCTGCGCCGCATGCTCGAGGGCAGCGCCATCCGCGAGTCGCATCGTCAATGCGGACGCGTGCAGGATGCGTATTCTCTGCGCTGCATTCCGCAGGTTCACGGGGCGGTGCGGGACACGCTGGCGCATTGCCGCAGCGTGTTCGAGATCGAACTGAATTCCGCAGTGGATAATCCGCTGGTCTTTATCACCAACGCGGACAAGGCCGAGGGAGACGTTATCTCGGGAGGAAATTTTCACGGCGAGCCACTGGCCTTCGCGCTCGATTTTTTGGCGATTGCGCTCAGCGCGCTGGCTGGCATCAGCGAACGGCGCATCGAGCGCCTGGTGAATCCAGCGCTCAGCGAGGGATTGCCGCCCTTTCTAGCCCCGGGCGCAGGCCTGAATTCCGGATTCATGATGCCGCAGGTCACGGCGGCGGCCCTGGTCAGCGAAAATAAAGTGCTGGCGCATCCCGCATCCGTCGACTCGATTACCACTTCGGGCAATAAAGAAGATTACGTTTCGATGGGGATGACGGCCGCGCTCAAGCTCCGGCAGGTAGTGGAGAACACCCGCAACGTGCTGGCCATTGAAGCCATGGCAGTGGCGCAGGCCCTCGACTTCCTGGCTCCGTTGAAGACTTCGAAGCGCGGGCAGGCGGCGCACGCGGCCATCCGGTCGGTCTGTCCCACGATGGAGCATGACCGGGTCATGTACGGCGATCTGGCGCGAATCGCCGACTTGCTTGCCAGCGGCAAAATTGCCGAGGCGTTGCGTTAGATTACCCACGAAACATTTTCACAATGAAGACGCTTACCGAATATTTGAAATTCCATACCAAGACACATCGCGCGTACGTGCATATCACGCCGCAGGTCGAGCAGATTGTCAGCAAGAGCGGCGTGCGCGAAGGCATGGTCCTGGTTTCGGCCATGCACATCACGGCAGGCGTTTATGTCAACGACAACGAAAGCGGCTTGATTGAAGACATCGACCAGTGGCTGGAACACCTCGCGCCCTTTCGCCAGAACTACAAACATCACGACACCGGCGAAGACAACGGGGACTCCCATCTCAAAGCATTGCTGATTCACCACGAGGTGATCCTGCCCATCACCGCAGGCAAACTCGACCTGGGCACTTGGCAGAGAATTTTCTACGCCGAATTCGACGGGCAGCGCGACAAGCGCGTCATCGTCAAGGTCATGGGAGAGTGACGGGATGAGCGAAGAACTCACCGAATTGCAGGAGCGCGCCGAGCACGCCAAGGGCGATCCCAAACTCGCACCGGTGTCGGTCACGATGGCGATCCTAGCCGTCCTGGTTGCGGTCGTGACGTTGCTGGGGCACCGCACCCACACCGAAGAAGTTGTGCTGCAGGCCAAGGCATCGGACCAGTGGGCCTACTACCAATCCAAGAATCTTCGGCGGCATGTGGATCTCCTATTTAACGACTTGACTTCGGTGGAACCCACTACTGATAGCGCCGCGCTGGCAAAATTACACGACAAGTATTCGCAGGAAGCGACCCGCTACCAGGCCGAACAGAAAGATGCCGAAGACGAAGCCCGCAGACTGGAGGCGGAGGTCACTGTGGAACGCAATCGGGCCGACCGCTTTGATTTGTCGGAGGTGTTCCTCGAAATCGGATTAGTGATCACGTCCATCACCATGCTCTCTGGACGCAGGCTTTACTGGTTTCTCGGCATCGCATTCGCGGTGGTGGGGATCATAATCGCGAGCACTGGACTTTTCATCCACTAAAGAGTCCACAGGAAATATGGCGCGGATGCGCATAGAATCTGGGTGTTATGGCAAGCATAAAAGTACCCTATCTCGATTTGAAGGCGCAGTATCGGAGCATCAAGCCTGAAATTGATGCGGCCATTGCGCGCGTGCTGGACAGCTGCCAGTTCGTGCTCGGGCCCGAGGTCGCCGGTTTCGAACAAGACTTTGCGGCTTATAGCGGAACCTCCGAGTGCATTGCGTTGAATTCCGGCACCAGCGCATTACATCTGGCATTGCTGGCTGCCGGAGTTGGTCCCGGCCACGAAGTCATCACCGTGCCGTTCACGTTTGTGGCCAGCGTTGCCGCCGTGGTGTATGCCGGAGCGAAGCCGGTGCTGGTGGATATCGATCCGCGCTCGTTCACCATGGATCCTGCTGCGGTCGAAGCGGCAATCACGCCGCGCACGAAGGCGATTCTGCCGGTGCACCTTTACGGCCAGCCTGCCGACATGGACCCCATCATGGAAGTGGCGCGGCGGCACAACCTGGTTGTGATCGAAGATGCCGCCCAGGCCCATGGAGCGAAATACAAGGGGCGCCCGGTGGGCGGCATCGGGGATATGGCGTGTTTCAGTTTCTATCCTGGCAAGAATCTCGGAGCCTACGGCGAGGGCGGAGCCGTGACCACCAGCAACGCCGATTATGCCCGCACCGTTCGCATGCTGCGCGACTGGGGACAGGACCGCAAGTATCATCACGTGCTGCGCGGATTCAACTACCGGATGGAAGCTTTCCAGGGCGCAATTCTGCGCGTCAAGCTGCGCCATCTCGACGCGTGGACGGAGGCGCGGCGCGCCATCGTCAGCAAGTACAACCAGTTCCTCGCCGACTCCGGAATGGAATTGCCCACGCAGATGCCTTGGGCCCGGCACGTCTACCACGTCTACACTGTCCGTACCAAGGAACGTGAGGTTGTGCAAGCGGCGCTGGAGAAGGAAGGCATTCAGATCGGGATTCACTACCCGGTGCCAGTACACCTCCAGCCTGCTTACGCGGACTTGGGGTATAAGCGAGGCGATTTTCTGCAGTCTGAAAAAGCCGCGGACGAGGTTCTTTCCCTGCCACTATTCCCGGAGATGACCGACGATCATATCCGAAACGTGTCGCAGGCGTTGATGGGCCTGGCGGCAGCACCGTAAAGAGAATCATCGAGATTAACAATCTCTAACTCCCGCAGGCCGATCGATATTTCAACTCTAACGTCGTTCTATCCTCCACGGACCGACGACGCGAGCGGTTGCTTTGTCTCCGAACCACTGGCTTGCCCCGAGAAAGGCGCCGCCCGCAACACGGCGGAATGTTCTGGCGGCAGCGTCAACTGTAGAAAAATCCGGATTACACTCATCGTGCCAGAGTCAGAACCTTTCTCCACTCATTCGGCCTTTTAACGCCAGTCGAGCTTTTGGAGACTGTGAAAGCGTAGAATCATACTTGCCTGGGGGTGGTCATGAAAAACCAAATTGCGATGTGGGCGCTTGTCGGCTTTCTACTCGCGGGCTTTTGGGCACTTTTCGCCGCAGTAACTTTCCCATCTACCAGCCAGCGCATGCGCGATGTTCGGCCTCTTATCTGCGTAACCCGCCCCATTGCGATCGCGGGCATGCATCACGCGATTCGCCTCTATGAAGTTCTAGTCGCAAATGCCGTCACCTATGGCTTCGTCGGTCTGATAGTAGAAACCATGCGGAAACAACTGCATCACGCTCACTAGATTCAGCGACACAGAGACCCACCCGTATCGCTCATCCTATGAAAGAGGATGTCAAGAGAAAAATCTTCTCCCCGCCCCTCTGGGAGATGCGGGCGTGGTGACTTACATCCAGCCCTACCTCATTCCTCACTTCATTCTTAGAGAGGTTATTGGTTTGGTCGCTTTGGCTCGCCGCACTTCTCCGCGGCGATGCCAACCCCAGTTGCTTGTCCCAACTCGACGGTTTCATGAAGTCAGTGGCGCACGACGCCGTTCGGTTCCGAAGCTACGCAAGCCAAGACGTTGGCTTAAGTGCCAACCATGATCCTATGTGAGGCTCGAGGCCTACAGCTTTTTTCGGTTATCCGAGGGGGCATAGGATTGACCCGGAGACTCGGTGCTGGACTACAGCACACAGAGTGCCTGAATGAGCGAATGGATACTCTCCCTCGAACCGGAGCATCGCAAGAACCGATTGGCCACCACCGAGGCATGAAAACCTTGGGAGACACCTGGGTTCTATTCGATGCTCAAGCTGCTTGCGTCTTCAGCTGTTCGGCGTCGAAACGTTCCTCCTTTTTCCAAAGTGTCAACGTAATGGCCGCGATCTTGCGCGCCAGCGTCAGACGAGCCATCTCCGGCTTCATCCCCTTGGCCAGCAAACCCGCGTAGAAATCGTGGAACGGCCCCCTGCCACAGCTGGCCCTGGTGGCCGCACTCTTGAAGATCTCTTTCATCTCATGGTTGTGATTTCGATTCAGACCACGAATCTGCTGGGGTTTCTTGGAGCGTTGCAGTTGTCCGATTACAAAGCGGTATTGCGCACTGTCGTGCGTCTCAATGCCCAGCCCACTATAGGTCCAGAGTTGCCGCTTGCTGCGGAACCGGTGCGGGGTTTGCATCAGCCCGATCAAGCGGGCGGCTCGAATCGGACCGATGCAGGGAATCTGGCGCAGCAGTTTCGCGGCCTTATGTTTCCGGCTCTCGGCCAAGAACTCAGGTCGGAGGTCTCGCCGTAAGGCCTGCAATCCGTCCAGCTGTTGATAGAGCAGCTCCGCGCGGCGGCGCACCCCGGCTTGCGGAATCTTACTCAACCATTCCTCTCGAGAGCGCGCGGCATAGACCTGGGTGCCGGCACAAGGAATGCCCCAACCGCGATACAGCGCCTTCAATCGATTCATCACGCGCGTCAAATCTTTGCTGATGGTCTGATAACTGCGCCCCAACTCGCGTAGCGTCCGTAGTCCATGTTCTCCGTGGTAGACCGGTCGCAGCATCCCGGTGCGTAACAAGTCGGCCAGCTTGTGCGCATCCACCTTGTCGCTCTTGCTGCCCTCCTTTAACAAGGCATTGCGGCGCGGATTGCACACCACAATGTGCTGCACCTGCGGCTGCAGCAGATCATACAGCCAGGCGGCCCAGGTGCCTTCTTCCCAGGTCACGTGCAGCTCGCCCCGTAGACCGTGGAGAAACTGCAGAATGCTGCTGGCTTTGGTTTCGACGATGGTTTCCATGACCAGCTTTCCAGTGCTATTCAGCACAGCGATCACAATGGCTTCCTTGTGCACGTCCATTCCGATATATTTGACGTCGTGACTCATTGGAGTTGCCTCCTTGGGGGAAAGCTCATTCGTGTCGACGCTTGTCTTTCCCTCAAGGTAAAGTGCCATTCTCCCGCCGACTTGCCTATACTCTCCTGTAGTCCTTTTCCACCGCGCACACCACTGCAGTTACTCTCTAGCGCCGCCGTAGCGGAGCGAAGCCCAGCACAGCGCAGCGGAGCGGAGGCGGCGTCTCATCCGGCTTCGACCTTCTGAAGCGGGGCGCTCTTTCATAATGCATTGGCCCACGCAAGTCGCAACGAGACGATCTCGCGGCTTGGCGGGAATGTCACGGCGCGGCAGTTCCGCCGCTATCTTATGCCCGCAATTCATCGTCGCTCTGGACTGTCGCATGAACGCTCGCGTCGGCCTGCATCGCCACTCTGCCGAGCCGCCGCCTCTCTCGGCCTCCTGCATCGACTCCGCGACCTTGCTGAGCCGTGCGATTTCCAGCTTGATCTCGGCGAGCGACGGTGCCGCCGGCGCGGCTTGACCCGTGATCGCCTTCGCCCGCCACGAATCCACGTCGCGACCGTCGGCTTCCAAGTAAACGCCGGTCGAGCCAATAGAGCGATGTCTCAACGCTTTTTGAATGACGGCCAGATTCGCGCCCGCGTCCAGCAAATGATGCCCGAGGCTATGCCGAAGAGAATGTATCCCCTGCCGCAGTTGCAAGATGATTCCGGCCTTGTCGCATGCGCGGTGAAAGATCGTGCTCGCCCACTGCCGGCTGAATGGGAAGATCAGGTGTTGGGCAGCAGGTTCTTCGTCACAGACTCGAACAACGCGAGCGTGGTCGGATCGAGTTTTTCGTCCTTCCTCTTGCCCTTCTTCTTCCCTCGAACCTGAAGGTAGCCGCGTCGCACGTGCGCCCTAGTTAGGCTCAGGCACTCCGAGATGGGAAGCCCCTGCTCATAGGTGAGCCGGAATAGCAGCTTGTTCCTGTCGCTATTTGCCGCCGCGATCAGCGCGGCGACCTGCGTTGTCGAGAGATGTTTCACTTGTTTTGCCCCCTGGTCTTTATTGCCAATCGTTAACCTTCGGCGGTTTCATGCGCATTGGCCGTGCTCTTGTGTCGCAGGCGATGGTGATGTGTTTGGGCGAGTTGAGGTATTTGTAAGAGTAGAAGTAGGAGTTCCATTTGAAAGGTTCGCGCCCAGGCACCAAGACACTCGTTCGCTGGCAGCGGGCCACTAGGTTGAGCCGTGGTCCACAGCTCACCTCCTTTGTCCCGCCTCAGCTGGAAATGGAGAAAGCGTTCGTCCGTTAAGATAGCGGAGCGAACGTATGAGCAAAGAGCGCAAGCACTACACAGCTGAGGAGAAGGTGGCCATTCTACGGCGCCATCTTTTAGACAAGGTCCCGGTTTCCGAGCTGTGTGAGGAACTGGGACTGCAACCCACCGTGTTTTACCGCTGGCAAAAAGAGTTGTTCGAGAACGGAGCGGCTGCTTTCCAAACGACGGAGCATCCTCGCCGCCAGGCCGAAGAGAAACAGAAGCGGATTGAGTTCTTGGAGAAGAAGGTGCAGACCAAGGACGAGGTCCTGGCCGAGCTGATGGCGGAGCACATCGCGTTAAAAAAAAGCCTTGGGGAACTCTGACCGCGACCTGGGTGCCACACGATGTGCGGGATCAGGTGGTAGATTTCGTCCGGCGCTGGTCGGAGAAGAGTGAGATCAGCGTCGGCCGATTCATTGCGTGGCTGGGCGTTACCGTGAGCAAGTTCTACGACTGGCGGCAGCGCTATGGACGCGTGAATGAGCACAACGGTTGGGTGCCCCGAGACTTCTGGTTGGAGCGGTGGGAGAAGGAAGCGATCGTGAGTTTCCATCTGAAGAATCCGTTGGAAGGCTATCGGCGACTAACGTTCATGATGTTAGATCACGATGTGGTGGCCGTGAGTCCGGCGAGCGTATGGCGCGTGCTGCGACAAGCGGGACTGCTGTCGCGCTGGAAAGCGAAGCCGTCGCGCAAGGGCACCGGCTTCGAACAGCCGCTCGAGCCGCACCAGCACTGGCATGTCGATGTTTCCTATATCAACCTGTCGGGCACGTTCTATTACCTATGCAGCGTGCTGGATGGATGCAGCCGTTTTCTGGTGCATTGGGATTTGCGAGAGTCGATGAAGGAAGCTGATATCGAGAGGATTCTGGAACGAGCCAAGGAGAAGTACCCGGACGCCAAGCCGCGGATCATCTCCGACAACGGACCGCAGTTTATCGCGCGGGACTTCAAGGAGTTCATTCGCATCTCGGGGATGACGCACGTGCGCACCTCACCGTTTTACCCGCAATCGAACGGAAAAATCGAACGCTGGCATAAGTCGCTCAAACGGGAGTGCATTCGGCCTCTGACGCCGTTGACCCTGGACGATGCGCGCCGTTTGATTCAAATGTACGTGGATCACTACAACACGGTGCGACTGCACAGCGCGATCGGCTATGTGACGCCGCAGGACAGGCTCACCGGACGACAGGCCGAGATCCACGCGGCTCGCGATCGCAAGTTAGAAGACGCTCGTAGGCAGCGACAACTTCGCCGGCAGCAGACGGCATCTTTAAGATTTGCACACTCTTCTACCGCAGCTACAATGACCTCGCCGGGTGAAACGGAAGCGGGCTCTGCCGGGAGGCAACCATGCTAAGGGATAACCTGGTGGGGCTCATCGAGCCGATGTTTAGCAGCGCGGGAGCCAATCCTCTCGCGCTGTGCATTGCGCAGAACGAGTCATCGGACGATAGACCCCCATGCCTTGAAAATCCCCGCCCCGAAGGGGCGGAATCTACACTAACGGAGAACGCCGCTTCTCTATTTCACGCTGAACCAAAACACCTTCAGTAGCGACATGCGCAGGCTTGCCCGATTCTTTTCCGAGCCAAGCATTCAGGTCTGCGGGCGTCGTTTCGACGTAGCGGCCTTGCCTGCGGACGGGCATCCCTCGAGGCTGTTTACAGCAGCATCTGAAACAAGGGATTGCTTGGTCGGGCCGCCCCCAAAGTATTGGGCCGACCGGTGGAAAAAGTAAATCGCGCACCTTCACGCGCAGTGCGCCGTTTCGACCGTCGGGTAGTTCGGGCAACACCTTTATCTTTGCCCAGCTTACGATGACAGGAACAGCGACCCTAACAGGTACAGCTACCTTTCAAAGTGGGTCGTGCGGGTCGAATGGTTACGCTTGCACCACGGCCGAGTTGCCGCAGACTTGGGTTAATAATCTTGAATATGTCGGGACCACCAGCAACATCATCGATTTCCCTTCGACCGGAACCGGTGGTTTGTGGACTTGTGCGGCCAACTCTACTGGCTACGGCCCGTATACTGCGGGATCGGATTCGAGTCTCCAGCAGGCGTTAATGACGCGGAAACTTGTCGCACCGCGGGCGGGACTGGAACCACGATCGTCGTACCCGCAGGGACATCGTACTCAGGGACGGCGCAGGCACTTACTCTTCCGCAGACGGCGGGCGATACTTCTACTAACTTCATCGTAATCATCAGTTCCACGCCTCCGACATCGGGGCAGACTCTAGGTGCACACGGTATTCAGGATAATCTTCCCGAATCAACACAGCCGGGCATCCGCAATCCAGGACTCAATGGTTCGGCACTGAGTTATCAGCTCGGGACAACGGTGACTTCGATTCCCTCCGGCGCGTTCACGCTGGCCAATGGAACGAACACCAACACGTCCGCCTACGACGACCTCGCGGAACTGTTTACCCTTGTCTGCACGTCGGCGAGTTGCAACGGAGTGAATACTGCGGTGGCCGATGCCAACGGAGTCGCGCCCCACCACTTCGCCATCATTGGCGCGGAAATCAAGCCGCTGGCCGGTCTGGCTACGCCGAATGCTCCGGTTAAGATCGGCCAAGGGAACGAAACGGCAGCTTCGCAACTTCCCACGCATATCCATCTGGCTTATGACTACCTTCACGGAGACTATGGCGATGCTCCGGTTTCTGGGGGAGTGGCGACAGGCGGTCCGACAGGGGCGAATTCTCTTCCGGCCGGAGTGAGTTTCGCAGGGTGCATTTACTGCTCGATCAGCTACAGTTATTTCGATGGCATGATCCGCCCGGGCGCCGAAGGCCATGCGATCTATCTTGGCCTCGCGCAACAGATCAAGCTTGTGCATAACTGGGTTGAAGGCGAGTCTATCGGCGCATTTTCTGGAGGTTACGGAGTCAATGTTACGATCCCCAACTTCATTGACGCTCAAGATGTCGAGGAACGTGCCAGTCGTTACACCTATCCGTACTCTTGGAATCTAGCCTATGCCGCAGGCTACTGCGTCAACAACCTTTCCTGTTCGGGCAATAGTTACGTCCGCAAGAACTCCCATGAGACCAAGGTAGCCAATCGCTATCTCTACGACGGCAATATCAATGAAAACGTCGACAACTCTGGAGCCCAGTCGGGAATCGCCCTGAGCTGGAAAACAGACAACTGCTCGAACTCTGTGCTGTGCTCAAATTACTGGATCGTCAATCAGAACACGACCATTACCAACACCGTATTGAGAAATGCCTGTCAGGCAGGATCGTGGGGCTTCCGGGCCACGAACCAAGCGAATGGCGGCGGCGTGACCCTTCCAACCCAGCTTTCTGTGTGGCGCAACAATCTGTCTTACAACATTTCATTGAGCAATCCTGGCTGCTCGACCGTCTCCCCGATCATGGGCTTCCGGGTGTCGAACAATGACGGCACTCCGTGGGCAGCGACCCCGCTACGCGATTCCGCTGGACTCACCACGACCCTGACCTTGACCAGTTCGGCTGGTTTTACGCAGTCTGACACGAACGTTGGCGATCCAATCCAGGTCTACGGCTGCGCCGACACGAGTTTTAATACGACCGCGACGGCCATGGGTCCGCCAGCACTTTCGGGAACCTCGCCCACCGGTCTGACTGTTGTTTACTCAAATCCCGGCACTGCCAACGCCACGACTGCGGGATGCACTTTCAGCAATCTCCAAGGCTATCCGCAGTATCTCGTCTACGACCACAATTCTGACTTCATCACCACCACCTCGGCCTACAACAGTCCCGAGTTCGTCCACAGCACGGGTTCTATCTACCCCATGGCCCGCAACATGCGCTTCACCAACAATCTCACGGTGGGCGGCGGCATTAGCGGCCTCTACAGCGAAGGAACTCGCGTGCAGGCCCGCCAGATGGATCCCGCGACCGAGATTGTGCATGACGACATCTTCGCTGGGCGCACCATGTCGAACTATACGCAGTACAGCGATGCCTCTGTACCAAGCACTCCACCGACAACGCTGTATGGACCTACTTCCTACTGCACGGGCAACGATCCCACGGTGGAAAACTGCATCGGTATCGTGGGAGCCATGAACCAGCATTCTTTCCCCCCGACGCTGAACGACTGGCATCAGTACCGGTTGTGTCATGCGGGCGACGCGGTTTGCAATGGTAAAGCGAGTCCTTATGCTGCTCGACAATCATTTCAATCTTCAGACGGGGTCGATCTTGGAATCAACCCGACTTCCATAGATGCAGCACAAGTCAGCACTACTTACTTCTGTCACTCACCCTGCGGTAGTCCTGGGCCTTACACCGATTACCCACTCACTCCCACCGAGGACATTGCTCAGCCGTTTATACCCAGTGTGAATTGAGAGCGGCTATTCCGTCGGGCTGGGGCTGCTCGTATTCCGCAAGGTAACTCAAGTTTGACCATAGCCTCCGAAACCCGAGTTTGCCATGAACGCCGAATTGACGGGCACCCTTGTGGCCAGTTGAGGCAGGTTGCGTCGCAGGGACACCGCGACCCGTGATCGGAAATCAAGCGGGCCGTCTTGTTTAATGCAGATTGAGTCCATCGGCATGGGTCTAGGTAAGATTGGGTCTAGGGAAAGACCACCTTCCACCTCGTCTGGGAACCGTTCCCAAGTATGAATCGCAAGAAGTTCCCCCTCGGACAGAAAGGCGAACCGCCAGCCATGTTCTGGTGCGGAAGAAGGAATCTTTTCGTTGCCTAGCCTGAAAAGTGTGCGTTCCCGAAACGGATCATTTTGCCGTTTTGGTTTCCCGACTTGTGTGACGTCTGAACACTCGTCCACAGGTTGCGCTCACCGCAAGGCTGGTCAATCAACGTGGAAATCGATAAGGAGGTATTTTGCGGTGCCGCTGCCCAAGGCAACCCCGTGTCCAGCAGTGTATTGGCCGCCACATGTAAACCCAACCCATCCGATGTTTTCTAATGCGGCATGAAACGCATTCGGATCGTATTGGCCATATACGTTGGTCCACTGGTCGGGTGTGAGCGGAACAGTAAACGTGATCGTTTCACCGTCCTGTGACCCGAGATTGTATTTGCTAGCATCTGCCCACCAGCGCCCGTTCGGACTGATAAGGTCGTCGCCCTGCTGCTCGATAAACACTCGGGTCGTTGCCGGTGGGATGTCGCTCGGGTCGAGCACTTCGTACTGCGGTGTGACGCTCTCGACTTTGAAGGTCATGCTCACATTGTGCAGGGGCGTCGTTGCGTTAAACGGCGTCTGCACGTAATTCACGTGCCCACCGGCTTGCCAGGTTGGAAACTCGAATGACCACGCCCCTTCGCTGTCGGTGGTGGGATGAGGGGGCGTTCCAGCGCTGTATAAGATGTACTAAGTTTGAGGGTCGAGCGAGACTGAATTCACTTCCTGGGGCCGAATGTTTGGCGGCCGAATGCTTGATGATGTGCCACACCCCATGAAACAACTCAATAACGTCAGTACAATTAGGTTGATTCTCATAACAGCCCTCTCGGCCTCAGTTGCTGATGTACTGATGGGCGACAATCATACCTCCCGAGCAACGACAATTAGAATTCCCGATCAGCGACAATAGCCAGGCTCTGATTTTTGGTTCTTGGCGACACTCACAATTTGGTGACAGACAAGCAGGTGAGGAGGTTGTTTGCCTTGGGGAAAGTGGAAACGAATCTGGAAACTGCGGCGGCGAAAGCGGGTATGGATGCGAAGACGGCGCGGAAGTACCGTCGGCTGGGGCGAGTGCCGAGCGAACTGACGCCGGAGAAGCGGTGGCGGACACGAGAGGACCCGTTCCAGGAGGTGTGGGAAGAGGTGCGCAGCCTGCTGGAGGTGAACCCTGGGCTGGAAGGGAAGACGATTTTTGAATATCTGCAGCGGCGTTATAGCGGGCGATTTGCCGAGGGGCAACTGCGGACGCTGCAGCGACGAGTGAAAGTATGGCGGGCGACGGAAGGACCGGTGAAGGAAGTGTTCTTCGCGCAGCGCCATCAGCCCGGGAGGCTGAGTGCCAGTGACTTCACGCACATGAGTGAGCTGGGGATCACGATCCAGGGACAGAGTTTTCCGCACCTGCTCTATCACCTGGTGCTGACGTACTCGAACTGGGAGTCGGCCACGGTGTGTTTTTCGGAGAGCTTTGAAAGTTTGTGTGAGGGGTTTCAAAACGCAGTTTGGGAACTCGGGAAAGTGCCGCAGCGGCACCGAACCGATCGACTGTCGACAGCGGTCAACAACATGAGCACGCCGGCGGAGTTCACCGAACGGTACGCTGGGCTGCTGCGTTATTACGGAGTGGAGGGAGAGAAGATCCAGGCGGGGCAAGGGCATGAGAACGGAGATGTGGAACAACGACATCATCGTTTGAAACGGGCTCTGGCGCAGGAGTTGATGCTGCGCGGGAGCAAGGATTTTGTCAGTGTCGCGGACTACCAGGAGTTCGTGGCGGGATTGTTGGCGCGCTTGAACGCCGGACGAAAAGCGCGCTTGGCAGAAGAAATCGCCGTGATGAAGGAGTTGCCGGAACGACGCTTGGAGTCGTGCAAGCGGGAGCGAGTGAAGGTGGACTCGGGGAGTCTGATCTATACGGACCGAAATGTGTACTCGGTGCCCAGCCGGCTGATTGGCGAGCAGGTCGAGGTGCGGTTGTACATGGAGCGGGTGGAGATCTGGTACGGGCAGAAGAAGGTGGAAGAGATGCCGCGGTTGCGTGGGCGGAGGCGACACCGGGTGGACTATCGCCACATCATCGACTGGTTGGTGAGAAAGCCGGGGGCGTTGGAGAACTATCGCTACCGGGACGAGTTGTTTCCGACGAGCCGATTTCGCATGGCGTTTGATGAACTGAAGGACAAGTTGGGCCCGCGGGGGAGCAAGGAGTATCTGGCGATCCTGGAGCTGGCGGCGAAGGAGAGCGAGGCGAAAGTAGATGAAGCGCTGCGCGGTTTGTTGGAAAAAGGCGAAGGATGGGTGCGGGCGGAGGCGGTGCGCGAGCGGCTGAGAGTGGAGCGGAAGGGGAGCATTCGCGAGGTCGAAGTGGCCAGCGTGGATCTGCGAATGTTTGACGAACTCTGTGGAAGTGGGGAGGGGCTGCAATGAATGGGGAGACGGGCCAGGTGAGAACCGCGCTCGTGGAAAATCTGAAAGAGCTGCATCTGCCGGCGATACGGGGGTGCTTTGAGGAAACGGCGCGGCGCGCGGAAAAAGAAACGTTGAGTTATGAGCGGTACCTGCTGGAACTGGCGCAGCGAGAGTGTGAGGAGCGGCGGCGAAAACGGATCGGAAAGCTACTCAAGGAATCCGCACTGCCGCTGGAGAAGTCCCTGGCGAACTTCGACGGCAAGCGGTTGCCGGTGAAGGTGAGTCGACAGATGAAGGTGCTGTTGGAGGGAGGATTCCTGGACCGTAAAGAGAATTTACTGATCTTCGGGAATCCTGGCGCGGGGAAAAGCCATCTGTTGTGTGCCCTGGCGCAAGAGCTGATCGCTATGCGCGGGAAAAGGATCAAGTACGCCACTTGTGCGCTGCTGGTGCAAGATCTGTTGGCTGCGAAGCGGGATCTGCGGTTAAGCAAGGAAATCAAGAAGCTGGCGAAGTACGACGGTCTCATCATCGACGAAATGGGATACGTGCAGCAAAGTCGAGAGGAAATGGAGGTCGTGTTCACCCTGTTGGCGGAGCGTTATGAACGCGGCAGCGTGCTGCTGACGAGCAACCTGCCATTCTCGAAATGGGAAGGCATTTTCAAAGATGCGATGACCACCGCGGCCGCGATCGATCGCCTCGTCCATCACTGCGTAATTTTGGAACTCAACATCCCGAGTTACCGCATGGAGCAAGCCAAGAAGAATCGGGATGCGGGCTTGGAGTCCGCGGAAGCAAAGTGACCCTCGATGATTTCTTTAACAACACAAACGCGGCGGCCGAAGGGCTGTGGAAAAAGCCGGGCCGTGGAAAGCGAGGAAAACCAAAAGCAGGTTTTCCTCCCTTCCCACCGCCCTTGGAAATCGCGCACAACCCGCGCGATTCCCACTTTTCCCACAGCCCCGACTGCTGCTGGTATCTCAAACAACATCGGGAAATCTAATTGTCGTTGACCGGAAAGAATGCTTGACGCCGGACAATGTACACCGGTTCGCGATGTTCCTAACACCGGATACATTCCGAGATCGCCACCCAAGACATGTCACTGTCAGTGGCAAGCACGTTCTCTGCCGCGATGGATGAGACCGATTTAAGTCTGGTGTGCATTGGTTGGGGGATCTTCAATGGACAAAGTGCGTCAGGCAGGCCAAAGTAGAACTTTCGCCCATTTTGACAACTACTGAATTAGTGGAACGCGTACTAGTGGACTGTCGCAAAGTAACCATTACTAGTTGTTATGCTTCTAAGTTGGTATGGCGACAGACAGCGAAGTGTCCCTCACCAGCAACCAACGTTCGGAACTCAGCAGCATCGCTCAATCGCGTACCCTGCCGGCTGGCTACGTCTTTCGCGCCAAGCTCATCTTGATGCTGGCAGAAGGAGCTTCCTTCAACACCATTAAGCGCAGGCTGCAGACCAGTGCTCCCACGATCGTCCGCTGGAAGCAGCGCTTCCTCGAATCCGGGCTCGACGGGCTCGACACCTATCATCCCGGCCAGAAGGCCAGGGTTCTGACTCCCGCTTTGCGGGCCCGGATTCTGGCCGCCACCCGCAAGAAACCCAGCGACGGTGCCACGCATTGGAGTTGCCGCAAACTGGCGACCGCGCTGGGAGTCAGCAAGGACGCGGTGCATCGCGTCTGGAAAGAAGCGGGACTGAAACCCCATCGCCTGGAGCGTTACTTGGCCAGCGACGATCCGGAGTTCGAAAGCAAAGCGGCCGACATTATCGGCCTGTATCTGCGGCCGCCGCAGCATGCCGCCGTGTTCTGCGTCGACGAGAAAACCGCCATCCAAGCCCTGGATCGGCTCGATCCCGTTCTGCCGCTTTCGCCGGGGCGAGCCGAGCGTCATGGCTTCGAGTACTACCGGCACGGAACGCTTTCTCTGTATGCCGCGCTGGACACCAAAACCGGCCGCGTGCACGGAAGAACCACGGCCCGCCACACCAGCCGTGACTTCGTTGCCTTCCTCGGAGAAGTGGTAGCGTTGTGCTCGCCCCGGCAGCAGATTCATATCATCCTCGACAACCTCTCTGCCCACAAAACCCAACTCGTTCGAGACTTCCTGCAACAGCATCCGCGCGTGCAGCTTCACTTCACTCCTACGTATTCCTCTTGGCTTAACCAAGTCGAGATCTGGTTCGCCAAGATCGAACGCGAGGTCATCGCCCGCGGCATTTTCACCTCGGTCCCGGACCTGGCTCGCAAACTCCGTCGTTACATCAACGCCTACTCCGCCAACGCTCACCCGATCCAGTGGAAATACTCTGACCCCAGCCGCCGGCTGCGCACTAACGAATTCACTGCGACAGGCCACTAGCAACCTGTGAACAATAACGGATCGGTCGCATCAGTTCGTCCATAGCAGCTTCCAGCCAACAGCGGACACTTTCGCTAGCACCGGATAGCCAATGCAGCCATTCTCAGGACGCGTTCAATTCTGAATTGGTGGAACTGGGCAAGCTAGGCGGGCTGGTCGGCGCACCTTTTGGTAACTGAGTTGCACTTCCTTAGCCCAAGGTGTTTTGGTTCAGCGTGAAATGGAGAAGCGGCGTTCTCCGTTAGTGTAGATTCCGCCCCTTCGGGGCGGGGATTTTCAAGGCATGGGGGTCTATCGTCCGATGACTCGTTCTGCGCAATGCACAGCGCGAGAGGATTGGCTCCCGCGCTGCTAAACATCGGCTCGATGAGCCCCACCAGGTTATCCCTTAGCATGGTTGCCTCCCGGCAGAGCCCGCTTCCGTTTCACCCGGCGAGGTCATTGTAGCTGCGGTAGAAGAGTGTGCAAATCTTAAAGATGCCGTCTGCTGCCGGCGAAGTTGTCGCTGCCTACGAGCGTCTTCTAACTTGCGATCGCGAGCCGCGTGGATCTCGGCCTGTCGTCCGGTGAGCCTGTCCTGCGGCGTCACATAGCCGATCGCGCTGTGCAGTCGCACCGTGTTGTAGTGATCCACGTACATTTGAATCAAACGGCGCGCATCGTCCAGGGTCAACGGCGTCAGAGGCCGAATGCACTCCCGTTTGAGCGACTTATGCCAGCGTTCGATTTTTCCGTTCGATTGCGGGTAAAACGGTGAGGTGCGCACGTGCGTCATCCCCGAGATGCGAATGAACTCCTTGAAGTCCCGCGCGATAAACTGCGGTCCGTTGTCGGAGATGATCCGCGGCTTGGCGTCCGGGTACTTCTCCTTGGCTCGTTCCAGAATCCTCTCGATATCAGCTTCCTTCATCGACTCTCGCAAATCCCAATGCACCAGAAAACGGCTGCATCCATCCAGCACGCTGCATAGGTAATAGAACGTGCCCGACAGGTTGATATAGGAAACATCGACATGCCAGTGCTGGTGCGGCTCGAGCGGCTGTTCGAAGCCGGTGCCCTTGCGCGACGGCTTCGCTTTCCAGCGCGACAGCAGTCCCGCTTGTCGCAGCACGCGCCATACGCTCGCCGGACTCACGGCCACCACATCGTGATCTAACATCATGAACGTTAGTCGCCGATAGCCTTCCAACGGATTCTTCAGATGGAAACTCACGATCGCTTCCTTCTCCCACCGCTCCAACCAGAAGTCTCGGGGCACCCAACCGTTGTGCTCATTCACGCGTCCATAGCGCTGCCGCCAGTCGTAGAACTTGCTCACGGTAACGCCCAGCCACGCAATGAATCGGCCGACGCTGATCTCACTCTTCTCCGACCAGCGCCGGACGAAATCTACCACCTGATCCCGCACATCGTGTGGCACCCAGGTCGCGGTCAGAGTTCCCCAAGGCTTTTTTTTAACGCGATGTGCTCCGCCATCAGCTCGGCCAGGACCTCGTCCTTGGTCTGCACCTTCTTCTCCAAGAACTCAATCCGCTTCTGTTTCTCTTCGGCCTGGCGGCGAGGATGCTCCGTCGTTTGGAAAGCAGCCGCTCCGTTCTCGAACAACTCTTTTTGCCAGCGGTAAAACACGGTGGGTTGCAGTCCCAGTTCCTCACACAGCTCGGAAACCGGGACCTTGTCTAAAAGATGGCGCCGTAGAATGGCCACCTTCTCCTCAGCTGTGTAGTGCTTGCGCTCTTTGCTCATACGTTCGCTCCGCTATCTTAACGGACGAACGCTTTCTCCATTTCCAGCTGAGGCGGGACAAAGGCACCGACCTCACGGCTGAATTGAAGCGCGGTCTCTCGTTCATCCATCACGAGAAGCAGGCGGACAAGAAACCCTCAAAGAGGGTCAAGCCGCGATGAAAAAGCCGACGATCCACGTAACAAAATGGCTGACCGATATTCCGATCGAGGCCACATGCTCGGCTTGCGCTGGCGTTACCTTCAGGGCCAAAGGTTCGGGACATCGCCCGAACCGTGAAGAGTATCAGCGGTCTCTGAAGGAACAATTCGAGAGCCATTTGAGCGCGGTACACTCCCCAGTTGATTCCGGCGAACATTTGAGGGATTGAGGATCAGTGTCCAACAAGTCAAATGAGCGTAACGGATTTATCACCAACTGACCATACCCTCCGGTTAGCTGACAATCAGGACTGCGTGTGTTGGCCTGTACTTAGGAGTACAATTTTTACGACCTAGACTACGCGAAAGCCTGTGTGCAGTCTCCTATCCGAGGCTTTCTCCAAGGAGTTCTTCATGAGATTACAGACCTCTTTGCTTCCGTTGGCAGTTTCCGCTCTTGCATTGGGTATGGTAGCGCAGGGCGTGGCACAAAGTGGCGACGGCAAAGTCGCCCTCCACGTCACCCCCAAGCAGGCATACGTGTGGGTAGACGGACGCGCCATCAGCGAAGCCAGCAAGCATCACACGTTGAGCTTGAGTGCCGGCGACCACAAGATTGAATTGGCGAATTACGGATACACTGCAGAGACCCGCAATATCACGGTCACCGCCGGAAAAACCACCGATCTCGATGTGACCCTGCAGCCGGTTTCTCAAACGGTTTCAGGGCCATTCGGCGCCATGACAATTGAGCGCGCAGACCGCGACGCAATCCTGCTGAACGGAAAAACTCCCGGCTTCTTCGTTGGTCATGGCGACGAGTTCAATCACGACTGGCTGTGGAAACAGGAACTCGTGGTGCCTCCAGGGACCTATCAAGTCGCCGTTCAGAGTGGAGACAAAGAAGTCTGGTCGGGGCCGGTCGAGGTTGCCGCGAACAAGCGTGTGGTGATTGATATCCCGAAGGGCGTCCGCAAGACAGTGGATTGGCCGCGCGGATCAAAGCTGACGTCCATCCCGCGATTTAAAGTGGGTGCAGCCAGCGCCACCGTCGCCGTAGCCAAGCCGACGGCGGCACTTTCCACAACCGTCGCACAACTGAATTGCGGAGATTCCTCAGAGCTCAAATGGACTACCACGGATGCGCTTGGTGTCCAGATCAGTAACGTGGGGCCGGTTGCAGCCAGCGGTGATCAGAGCATTCAGCCCAAGCAAAACACGACGTACGATCTGACTGCCGCAGGTCCGGGCGGCACAGCTACATCCAGCGCGACCGTGAACGTCAACACCGCCATTCAGGCGAATCTTCAGCTCGCGCCCGCGGAAGTTCATTACCGCCGTATTGGCGATAAGGTCGTGCAGGACGACGGCTCGGCTTTGAGTTGGTCGGCGTCCAACGCTTCGAGCGTGTCCATCGATCAGTTTGGAACGGTGGATGCCAATGGCAACCGCGCCCTGCAAATAACTCCCCAGAAGACCACTCCCGGTGCGGTCGATGAAGCCGTTACCTACACGCTCACCGCTACGAACGGATGCGGGGCGACAGAAACGCGCACGGCTGTGCTCCACATTGTCGGTGCGATCGAACAACCGGAGATGGCTTTGTCGCGCAGTGTGTATTTCCCCACGAATCGGCCCCGCAACCTGAAAAACGACGACGCCTTGCTTCCCAGTGAGCAGGACGCTTTGAAGACTTTGGCAGAGGCGTTCAAGACGTACCTCACCGCGGAACCCAAAGCTCATCTGGTGCTCGGTGGCCACGCCGACAAGCGCGGCCCTGCCAGCTACAATCAGAAGCTTTCGGAGAGACGAGCTGAACTCGCCAAGCGTTTTCTGGTTGAGCAAGGAGTTCCGGAGGCTAACGTTGAGACCCAGGCTTACGGCAAAGAAGAAAACCTGACACAGGACCAGGTGAAGCAGTTGCTTGATCAGAATGCGAATTTGACTGCGGAGGACCGGAAGAAGGCTCTGGCGAGGATCCGAACTGTAGTTCTGGCCAACAACCGCCGCGTGGATATCAAGCTGAGCACGACAGGGCAAGAGTCAGCCCGCATGTATCCATTCAGTTCAGCGGATTACATGGCCTTAGTCGACCGCGGAAAGCCGCTGGAAGCAAACCCGGTGATGAACGCAGCGGAGAAAGAGAAGGTGAAGAACTAACCGGCGCGGGTCCGAGCATTTGGAATCTGCGACGGGCAAACCGGAATGTATGGTCCGCCGCCTTGTCGCAAGCGAAAAATGAAAGTGACAGGTTGGTCTGCGCAAATGTATTCGGCCTTCGTTGGAGCACAAGGCTCCTGGCCATGATGGAATGCGCTGCGCGCTCGTCCTATTTAGTTAGGCAGCCTTGGAAGGCTTTTCCGGTTGACAGGTTGAGAGAGCGCCGGGTTCGACCGTTGTGTCATCTCATATTCGCCAGCAGACCTGGCAGAAAATCATCGACTCCGTAGCAGCCGCTGGTCTGTAGATGTGGGAATCGCGAATGCGATTTCCAAGCCTGGCCTCAGCCAGGCGTCATCTGCAGGCCAGTTATGCTGTAGCTGCACCGACCACGACCGGGGGCCGATAGGGTTCATTCTTGGCGAGCACGGCCCAGGCCATGCGGGCCAGCTTATTCGCTAAGGCTACTGCGGCCACGTTACTGTGGACGCGGGTTGTGAGTTGGGCCAGCCATGCACTCAGACCGGAAGATTGTTTCGCGCTCTGTTGCAAGACAGCACGGGCACCTTGGACCAGGAGTCTTCGCAAGTAAGAGTTCCCCCGTTTGCTAATGCCCAGCAGCTTTTGCTTGCCGCCAGTGGTGTATTCGCCCGGGACGATTCCGAGCCACGCGGAAAACCCTCGCCCTTTTTTGAAAGCTGCTCCATTGCCGATCGCGGCGATGATTGCAGTCGCCGTCACAGGTCCGATGCCAGGAATCACGACGAGCCGTCGGCAGGCTTCGTTCTCTCCAGCTATCTTCTGAATGACCGCATCGGCTTCGTCGATCCGCATTTGCAAGTGATCGAGTTCCAGCTTCAGTTGTGCCAGCAGCAAACGCACGGCGCCCGAGAGCTTGGCGCTGGCGTCTTCCAAGATCCCGGGCAAAGCCTCATCCACATGGCGTCGCCCCTGCCGCAAGGTGATTCCACGTTCGAGCAGCAAGCCACGAATCTGGTTGATGACTGCTGTCCGACGCATCACCCAACGCTCTCGTACCCGATGCAGGGACTGCAGATCCAGTTGGTCATCGCTCTTGATCGGTACGAATCGCATCTTCGGCCGCTCGACTGCCTCCGCAATCGCCTCGGCGTCAATGTAGTCGCTCTTGTTCGTCTTTACATACGGCTTGACATACTGAGCCGGCATCAACCGCACCTCGTGACCCTGCTCTCTCAGGGCCCGCCCTAGAAAGTGGGACCCTCCGCAGGCTTCCATGCCAATCAATTCCACCTGCAGGTTCGCCGTGAAGTGCAGCAGTTGCTTGCGGGAAAACTTCTTGCGCACCACCACCTCGCCGCGTTGGTTGAGTCCAACCAGATGAAAAAGGGTCTTGCCGAGATCAATGCCGATCGTGTGTAGTTGCATGGGGACGCCTCCTTGGTCACCTCTTTATATCCAACCTGCCGGCTGGCTAGAAGCGGCGGACCATCCCATTAGTTAGTGTCAACTGACGCAATCAGAGGGGATGAGTTCTACATGCCTTTTTTGGCACGACGGATTATGAAAACGGGAGTAGGCTATCGGAGCTGTGGACGTATGCGGTCGGTCGCCTTAGTGAAGCCTGAGAGCCCGCGGATGAGTTTGACCCTGGATGCCGTTGAGAACAACAGACTGTTGCCTTCTCTTCGGAGAAGAGCACGCGAGGGAGATTTTCGCGATTTGTGCATCCTTACGTCTCACGGCGGAAGGAGACAGCCATGGAAGTTTTGTATCCGCGGTGCTGCGGGCTGGATGTGCACAAGTCCTCCATCACTGCTTGTATTCTGATAGCGATGCCGGCAGCAGCGTAAAGCAAAATCGTTCTGCGAAAGGAAAAACCAAAAGCCCAAAAGCCGAGTTCCGGTTACTGCGTCTATGGCCTGGCCCAACTTTCATACTAGAGATGGAACGGAAGGTCGACAATCAGCTGGCAGCACCGGCTGAAACGAGAACGCCCAACTTGCACCGAGCGCGCAGCGCTCACGAAGAGTGCGGATGGAAGGGTGGCGACAGCGGCAGCTCGGTGGGGAGAGAAAACCTTGTCCAACGAAAAAACAACAGAACCCACTTGACTCCGACCGGCCTTCTCATGGAAGGCCATTACGCTCAAAATGCCCGCAGCCACCGCCAAAGGATGGGCGCTAAATTCGGGAATCCCGGCGAAGCATTTTCGCACTTCTCAAATCTCGCGTCACCCTGTGGGTGGGTTTTTGCGAAAAAGTCACCGGTAATTTAATTCACCTTTTCGCCCACTCAAAATCTCTCGACAGCTAGAATGCGACGGTGAACGGAAAAAGTATTACCTGTAGGCTTCCACGTAACCCTCACGGGTTCAGCGAAATGGAATTGTGCGTTTGCGTAAAGCCGTTGGCTTATTACCGAGTGGTATTTACGCGGTGCCCGTTGCGCGTAATTCCTATGCCTCACATCGGTGGCTCAGAGAGTTGAAGCGTCGGAATCAGGAACCAATAAAGGGCATCTACTTTCGAGTCACCGATGAGCAACCGGTCTGGCTGGGCCATTACGGGCAGGTTCATCGCCTTGTAAGCGCCGCCGAGACCATAGCTCACGGCTCCGCAACTAGGCTGCCTGTGGCTTGTACATGTATCCCTTATTTAAGACTGTGATCAGCCGCTTACGCAATTTCGGTCCTAGCTTCTTTCGCAAAGCGGAAATATGCCCGCGAGCAAACCATTCGTTGGGTCCCCCGGGGCAAGAAGACATCTGGGAGGCAGATACCACGGTGCCCGCATTTCGGAGGAGGACTTTGAAAATGGTGGCTTCGATGCGGGACAACTTCAATTGTTTCCCTGGCAACGTGAGCACTGACTTTCGCTCATGGAGAGTCGCATCACCGACAACGATGAGATCCTTATGAGATTTCCAGTTTTCAGACACTTGTCTCGCTACCTCGTAAAACTGGGATACAGATTCCAGGCGCTTCCCGGCCATTAACAAGGGATGATGTTCATGGAGAATCTTGTAACGCCTCAAAACGCTGCCGATCTCCGGTACTACGTATAGCCCGGAGAATGCAGTATAGGCCGGGTTGGGGAGGCATATTAGACAAACGAGATCCTTTTCCCAGCGATTGCCGAAAAGTATCCACCGAGGACCGTGCAGAGTGGGTTTCATAGGGCGACACATATGAATCGCCACCTGCAATCCGTTGTCTAATTCCAGACCCCGTCGGCAGCTCTGAAACGGTCTGTGAATCACGCGCAGCTGTGATGGAAAGAGTTCGCTCAACTGTCTCAGGAGGCACGTCCTGAGTTTCTGGGCGCTCCGGTATCCGTCATTCGCCTTAAAAACACTCACGGCGGGCCTATATCCCACTAATTCGTAGGCGTGCATCATCGAACCGAAATGATTCATGAATACGCGATAGTCGAAGACACTTTTTTTCTTCAGCAGCTTCTGGCTCAGTTTGCCTTCTTGTTTCAGAACGCGCCTCATCTCATCCAGGAAAAAGCTGTCGGATCTTCTGATATGGTAATTCCGCCCTTGAATCAGTTCTTGCACTCGCGCGAATCGTTCCTGGCTAATAAGCGGCACGAAGGCGTCGGACTTATTAACCCATTCCCCGCGTGGCTTTTTTATCGTGGATCTGCCGAAAGGCTTTGCGGTTCTCCCCCACACATTACGGCCTACGTACTTTTCGTTTTTCAGTATTAGGAACACGTTCAATTTCGTCCACCTTTTGGCGTCGATGTACTGAATTCCGCGAAGATTGAGTTCCTCCGCGATCTCACGGGGTGTAAATCCACTTTCGGCGAGAGAAAAGATGGTGCGAATGCAGTCGACTTCGTTTCGTGGGCCCGGCACAAGGACCACATGGTCTGATCGGATATTTTTGTGCTCATGGAGTCCGAGTATCTGTCTCCGGAGACCATCAGATGAAATCATCATGCGGCGTAAACCGTATCCCGCCGTCGATCCGCCCCAAAAGCCATTGCTCACAACATGACGTTGCCCGGCATAAACCTTGGCAGAGAGTTCACGGCTAAATTCTGCGGCCATTGTTCTTTTGACGGCCTTGAGAATCGCACTAGCCATTCGCCCGTCATTGTCGAACTGTTCCGCACAATAGTGAATGGGGACACCCGCGCTCCGGCAGAGAAACTCGTAATGGGCTGACTCATCGGTATCCTGAAAGCGGCCCCAGCGGCTCACGTCATAAACCAGGATGGCCCGATAATAAGCGTTTCCTCCCACCACATCCTGGATTAGTTGTCGCAGTCCCGGGCGGTGCCTTATTTCTACGCCGCTCTTGCCGGGGTCTGCATAGGTAGCAATCACTTGGAAGCCGTGCGACTTTGCATAGCTCTCAATTGCTTGCTGTTGCAAGGGAATGGAATTCGGCTGATCTTCGGTAGACATTCTCAGGTATTGAGCGGCGGGAATCGGGCCGTTCGCTGTCATAGAAAAAGCCCTCCGTTCAGAAAGCGGAGGATGCCCGTTAATTCGTAGAAAGTAGCGACTCTCAACCGCGGTCATAATGATCGAGTTTTTTCTGCCAAAAAAAAGAAGAGAGTCGCTATGAAGAAAAGATATCAGATCGACCAGCAGCGGGCGGTGCAAGAGTTCCGGCAACTGGCCCACGAACGAAATCCCAACCTCCACATGATCGTTCCCCTGACCGAGGTGGTGGGTCTTTTGCAGGAAGGAGTCGGGCACATGATGCGCGAGGCCGGGCTGGCGTTGATGAGTCTGGTGATGGAGGAAGAGGTGCGTAATCTGGCCGGGGAGCGGCATGAGCAGCATCCGGCGCGGCGGGCGCATCGCAAAGAAGCGGGCTACTGCGTGGTGGATGGGCAGAAGGTGCCGATCCAGCGCACCCGTCTGCGCACGCCGGAGAATCGCGAGCAGCGGCTGGGCAGTTACGAAATGTTTCAGCGGAGCAGGCCGCTGGAGCACGCGGTGTGGGACAAGCTGATGCGCGGGCTCTAGACGCGCAATTACGGGGCGGTGGTGAAGGATTTTCGCGAAGCCTACGGGGTGGAGAAGTCGGCGGTGAGCGCTCTCCATGGTGTAGATGTCTATGCGGGCGCGGGCGATATCACTAAGGGAACGGCCCCCAGTCCCTAAGGTCTTACCCGTGTGGACCGAATCGGCGAACTTTCCGAACAGAACCGTCGTCTCCGAAACCCCTGTGATGTGCACTACCACTTCATTCACCGCGTACATTACCTCCGGCGAGAGTGTGCTTCCGAGTTCAAATCGTGACCCTTCGATGCCGAATACCCGCAGGCATTTTGGAAGACAACCGAGAATGCGAGCCAGTTGTATGCCTTCAACGATGCCGAATCCGTGAGTCGATAACGACAAACTCTCTGCCAGCGGCAGCTGTTCACTATCCCAGAGCCACACCTTGCCGGCGGGACCGCCTGTGATGACCGCATCCACGATAACAACGTCATCGGCTCCGTTCCATGCGTCGATCAGTTCCAGGGCCTGCCCCGAGCAGATCTGTGCGTCCAGGCCCAAGTCCCGCAGGCGTTCTGCGACCAATACGCCGGCGGCGTCATCGCCTCTGTCCCGATTTCCGCAGCCGAGGATCAGCATAGTTCCTTCGTCGAGGGCTCTTCGCGTTCGATCACAACCTTCAGCGAGTGGGTCGCGCAAGAAATGCAGGGATCGTAACTGCGGACGGCCTGCTCGCACTTCCACGTGGCCTCTTCGACCGGCCAAGCCACTAAGCGCGCGGCATACTCGCGGAGATCATCTTCGATCTGGTGAAGGTTTTGGGAGGTGGGCGGAACGATTCTGGCGGCGACGATCAGTCCTTTTTCATCGAGGGCATAGCGGTGATAGAGAATGCCGCGAGGGGCCTCGGTGATTGCCTGACCGACGCCGGTGCGGTTGGGCGCTTCGGCCCTCGGCGAATCTGGCGGCTCGTATTCGCGAACCACTCGCAGCGCTTCCGCGCAAGCGAAGACCAGTTCGACGGCGCGCACCTCGATGCTGCGGAAGAGATTCTTCACCGGTGGGCGCAGACCCACTTCGAGTGCAACATTACGGGCAACATCCGGAAGCTTGTCGAAGTTGAGATTGAAGCGGGCCAACGGACCCACCAGATACGAACCTCTTCCTCGCATCACAGAGTGCAACGCGTTTGAATGCTTCACATGCAATTCGATGAAGTGGTCTTCATATTCCGCGGCGTCGATGTCGAGGCCGCGGTTGGAGACCAGGCGTCCTTCGTTGAACGGGTATTCGTTCGGGTGACGTAGCGCCACAAATTCGTAGTCTTGCTCGAAGTTCGGAAACTCCAGAGAGGCTGTCCAGCGCACGGTTTCGAGCGAGGCTTGGAGTGCCCACTCCAAGTCACTAACGAGTTCGTTCAACTGCTGCCGGGTGGGTACCTTGTAAAAGCCACCAACCGCGGCCGAGATGGGGTGAATCTCGCGTCCACCGAGCACTTGCACAATACGGTTGCCGATCTTTTTCAGCCGCAGTGCGCGCTCGACCACGGCTCGGTGATCCGCCGCCATGGCAATCGCGTCCGGATAGCCGAGGAAATCGGGCGCATGCAGCATGTAGACGTGAAGCGTGTGGCTCTCGATCCATTCGCCACAGTAGAAGAGTCGGCGCAGCAGCCGGACCATGGGATTGATGCGGACACCCAACGCCCGCTCGATCGCGTGCACGGCGCTCATCTGGTAAGCGATCGGGCAGATGCCGCAAATCCGCGCGGTGATGTCGGCCGCTTCGGAGAAATGACGCCCGCGCAGAAACGCCTCGAACAATCTGGGAGGCTCGTATATCTTCAGTTTGACGTCCGCGACACGCTCGCCCACGAGCTTGATATACAGCGAGCCCTCGCCTTCCACGCGGGCCAGGGTGTCGACTCGAATTGTTTTTGTTCCCCGTCCGGTCATTTGTGCTCACACTCCTCGCTAGCCTTGCGGAACTGCCACGACCAGGCGTTGAATCCACGGAAGGCGCGCACATTCTGATCGTCCGTCTGCTTCAGAGCCCGAAGCTGGTTGGTAAGCGAAGGGGTATTCGGAGTCTCCATAGGGCCATAGCAGCCGTAGCAACCGCGGTCGTAGCTCGGGCACAGAGCACCGCAGCCCGCCTGGGTTACGGGCCCAAGACATGCAATCCCGCGGGCCACGGCAATGCAGACGTTCGCCTTGCGCTTGCAGTCGATGCATACGCTGTAGGAGGGAATATTCGGCTTGCGGCCTGCCAGCGTCGCCGTGATCAGTTCGATGAGGTGGTGCTTGTTGATCGGGCATCCCCGTAGTTCGAAATCGACCGGCACATGTTCGGCAATCGGCGTGGAGAGCTTCAGCGTGCTGATGAACTGCGGTGTCGCGTACACGACTCGAACAAATTCGTCGACGTCCTTCCAGTTGCGCAGCGCTTGAATGCCCCCCGCGGTAGCGCAGGCTCCAATGGTGACCAGCGTCTTGCACTGCCTGCGTACTTCCTGGATGCGTTGTGCGTCCTGATGGGTGGTGACCGATCCCTCGACGAAAGCGATATCGTACGGGCCTTTCAGCATGGTTCGCGTGGCTTCCGGGAAGTAGGCGATGTCCACGGCCGCAACGATTCCCAGAAGTTCATCCTCGGCATCGAGCAGACTGAGCTGGCAGCCATCGCAAGAGGCGAACTTGAAGACGCCGATCTTGGGTTTGTGCTCCGCCTTAGAGCTCATACTTCTCCAGTAGCGCACGAATCTGCTCGTAGCGGAAGACGGGACCGTCTTTGCAGATGAAATACGGTCCATACTGGCAGTGCCCGCAGAGTCCGACCGCGCACTTCATGTTGCGCTCCATGGAAAGATAGATGTCGTCGCGGCTAAGGCCCTGTGCCTCCAGGTCGCGGACCACGAAGCGCATCATGATTTCGGGCCCGCAAAGCATCGCCAGGGAGCGGGACGGGCGCAGGCGCGCGAACTTGAACAACGTTGTTACGACGCCGACATGGTTACGCCAGCTCAATCCGCCGTAGTCTACGGTGATGAGCACTTGCGTGTCGCGCTGCTTGGCCCAGGCGGCCAGTTCCTTGCGATAGAGAAGATCGCGAGGACTACGCGCGCCATATAGGACGACCAGGCGTCCGTAATCCTTCCGATTCGCCAAAACGTGGTAGACGACGGGCCGCAACGGTGCGAGGCCGATCCCACCCGCGACGAGAATGACGTCTTTGCCGCACGCCGCGTCTACCGGCCAGCCTGTCCCGAAGGGGCCGCGCACGCCGATGCCGGCGCGCGTTTTCTGGCTCACGAGCGCATTGGTCGCCTTGCCGACAGAGCGGACGGTGTAGACGAGATGGTCTTGTTTTCCGGGGTCGCCGCTGATGGAGATTGGCAACTCCCCTGCTCCGTAGACCCACAACATGCTGAACTGTCCCGGCTGAAACGAACTTCTGCCGGTTCCGTTTTGGGGTTGGAGGGTTAGCGTGAAGGTATCGGGGGTCTCCTTCGCCACGTCGTGCACGCAGTAGGTCAGCGGAGTCATCGGATCGGCGGCGACAGAGATCGCTATGCTCATCATCGCACCGCGTAAACGTCAACCAACTGGAAACGAGCTTCATCCAGCCGATGCTCAATAATCTGAACCAAGCGCTTTAATATTTCGTAGCCCAGATCGTGATTCGCCTCGCACTTAGCTCGCAGACACTTTCCGTCGAGAGCGATGGCGCGAATGTTCTTGAGGGCGTGGCCGTTGAACTTCCAGACATAAGGCGCTAAAAGCCACGACCAACCCAGAATCTCTCCTTCTCCTATGGTGGCCACTATCAGAGGCTTGCTCTGTGGCGCAAAGATCTCAACGGCCACTTGGCCCTCGCGGATCAGATAAAAGGTGTCGGCGGGCGCGCCTTCTCGGAAGACGTAAGCACCCGCGTCGAAGCGAACATTCGAGGCACAGCCGGTTATCAAGTTCAGGTAAGCACTATCGAGGCCCGTGAAAAAAGGGCACTCGGCAATGATGCGCTCAAGGTTTTCCATTCTGCCCTCCGTCCCGGATCGCCCGGGCTTCTTCTGTAATGTCGATTCCTACCGGACACCACGTAATGCAGCGTCCACATCCAACGCATCCCGACGAGCCAAATTGATCTATCCATGAGGCGAGCTTGTGAGTCATCCATTGCCGGTAGCGGGCCTTCGCGGAAGATCGGATGGTACCTCCGTGGATGTAGGAAAAACTCAGGGTGAAACAAGAATCCCAACGACGCCAACGCTCGGCGTGATCTCCGGTTATGTCACTGACGTCTTCTACCGTGGTGCAGAAGCATGTGGGGCAGACCATGGTGCAATTGGCGCAAGCGAGGCAGCGCTGACCGACGTGATCCCAGCGTGGATGCTCAAAGTTTTGGTAGAGGACATCTTTGATCCCGTTGGTGTCGATGCGCCGCGTCTGCTGGTTCGTAGCTTCGCGAACTCCGGCTTCCATCTGCTGAATATCTTCTTCGCTGGCTGGAGATACTTCCATCTCCGCCAATACTTCGGCCCCACGCTCACTTCCAGATTGCACCAGAAAGCGGTGTCCTTGTTCTCCGTCCAATTCTGTAAGGGCCAGATCGAATCCTCCGGTGATGCGCGGCCCGGTTCCCATCGAGGCACAGAAACAGGTCGCTGCCGAATGTGTGCATTGCACTGCAACGATGAATTTGCCCGCACCGCGCTGCTCATACGTCGGATCGCGGAACTTATCTTGGAGCAGAACGCGGTCCAGCACCGCGATGGCCGCCAGTTCGCAGGCGCGAACTCCCAGCAATGCGAACCGATGTTTGTGTTGCGATCCGCTGTTCAGGATTCGGAACGTTGTTTCGTGGCGCTCGGCGGACCAGAGCCGCACGTCCGCCGGATGAAGATATTTTTTCCAGCTCTGCGGTCCCACTGAATAGCTAAAGAGCGCCTGATGCCGGCTCCGCCTAAGCCGGTAGTGCCCCGGTTCCTGCTGGTCGGTCCAGCCCTCTGGCAACTCCTCGGAAGATGCAACGCGGTCATAGACGATCGCTCCGTCCCGCACGGTCGGCCCAATCACTTCGTACCTTCTGCGCTGCAACACCTGGATCAGTGCTCCTAGCTGGTTTGCTTTCAGCACTACAGGTTGCGTGAGGGACACGTCGTCACACCGTTTCCTTTTCAGCCTCGGACAACATCCGAAGCATCACAAAGCCTCCATGGGTCGTTGCGGTCGCGGACTCGAACTGCGGCAGATCACGACGCCCTGCGATCGAACAGGTTCAAGGGGGAAACCCTCGCAGCTACGAATGATCCGGGCTTCTCTTCCTCCGATACCAGCACCATTTTGCCGTTCAAGCCCCCGATGATTGCACCCACCAGAAGCGATGCCAGGAGCGTGTAGCCCAGTTCAAGCTTCAGCAGATCCTCCGCGATCCTTGCCTGGCTGGCAGCCATCACGCCGAGTATCGCCAGCGCGGCCCAGAATAAAGTGGATACGACAATTCCTCGCGTTACCCCTTGTCGTCTGCAGCTAGCGAGCAGGAAGGCCACACCATAGGCAAACAGAAGACACATCCCCACGCTGAGCAGGTGTGGACTGTTCCACCAGACGATCTGCTTGAGTTCCTGCTGACTCAATCCCAGCGCGGCCATCCACCGGGCACGAAATAAATAATGGGAATGCCACACTGCTCCCAGGTACCAACTGGCGAATGTGGCGATCAGCACGGGGAGGTGATAGATCCTCTTGGTTCTCACCACGACTTCGCCAACAGTGTATGGTTCCTGCCGAACGGCTTCCGCTATGCACTCCTGGCCGCAATTTGAGTGCTCGGGCCAGCGAGTACAGTCGGCGATGCGCAAAGCGGGCTTGCCGGTCAGGCCGGAGATTGCGGCGTGCGTGCTATCGAAGCTGACCGCGACCTGGTCGCGCGTTTCTGGGCAGGTCACAGCCCGAATGCCTGCGTATTGATTGCGGATATCGCGTCCCCACAGTGCCGGCAACAATAGCATCAAGAACGTGAAAGCGAGCAAGAGCAAAAGCCCAAAACCTAACAACATGACGCACCTCCTGACTTGCCAAGCTCTTAACAAGCCATGCCATGTATCACAGTCGATCTCGCGGGCGATGCTCCGAGACCGGTGCCGCACAACGTCGTCAGGCTGCCGCGGGCGCCGTTCCTGTGACTGTCTTTACAACTTTCGGCAACTCGAACTTCAGCAGTCCGGCTTGCAATTCGACCACAGCGCCGTCCGGATCAATCTCTGTCGGAAGATCGATTACGCGCATGATCTGGTCGGGATACCAATCGACTGGTTTCGTCTCGGCGTGGACCACTTCTTTTCTCCCGAGGATGACAACACGTTTGGGTTCGATGCTCACGGAGAGCTCTTGTTCTCCGAAGCCAAGTATGTTGGCGCGAAGACTAAGCCGGTCCGCCGATTCGAGGGTCGTGATCGACACCGGGCGTAATAGTTCCGATTCCGCCTGGAACCAGTCCTCCCAATCGTGGCCATGCTCACGATTCCGCTTTTCGAACAACTCAAATGCCCGGCGGGCAATCGCAAGCTGTGCCGCTTGCATTACCCAGTTTAGTTTTTCAGGATCTCGCGGTTGCAAGAGCGTGGCTGGCGGTTCTGCCGTCGGCGGAGAAACCTTGCTGGATTTCATGACGCCCTCCTTCATTGACTACAGGTGAAAGAGGATCGCTCGGCCGCTTGTTGTGATCAGCAAACAGGCTGAAACGAGCCGTTGTGAAATAGGCCGTGTTTTTTGGAGAAGACTCTTACGTTTTCATTCTCCTTATAATTCAAAGGGCGGGATGTGATCAGGGTCACCGGCCGCTGGGCAAATAGATCAGGAGTGTTGAGACTAAGGCCATAGCGCAAAAAACCCTTCTCACCCCGTATTCAGAAGCAATGGCCTTGCATCGCCCGCACCATCTGTGCCGTAGTTCCAATCCTGCGGCATGGGAGGCCGTCGTCATGCGCAAACCGCGCGTCAAGCCGAATTACCGTCGTCGTGTACTTCGTCTCCCCGATCTGGATCATTGCAAGCTGGCAGTGCTCAATAGCCTCGGCTCGCCAGCTTCGCGCCGAGTCTACGAGTACGCCTGGGCTTTGGGATATGCACGGCCACCTGACCGATGCCACGGAAGACGCTTTCCCTCTGCGCATCATGAACGGAGTGACGGGGCGTACGCGATATGGGCGGAGATCTCGCTCAGATCGACCGCTGGCGATCAGCGAGAACCACCTTGGCGCCGCGCCTCGCGCCGCGAAGGCCTCTCCCGTCGCCCGGCCAATCCCACTGCTCGCTCCGGTAATCAGAACTACTTTGTCATTCATATCTGAGATCTAAGTCCCCCAGGGTCCCGGTTGGCATGACTCTAGCCAAACGTCGCTTCTTAAGCGCCGTTATAACGATGTTCTTCCGTTGCGCCGTAGGATTGTGATTATAGCGAAGGGAGCTACTCTTGGAGCCTTGCGATTTCGCTCTTACCGTCGGTGCGTCCCGGCTGGTCGGTTAGTGTTTGCCGAATCAGGTCCGTTCCGGTCGGTTAGCGAGCGATCCGTCCACGATCTGGTCGCGGAAAGGCGGGACGATCGAGAATCTCATCAACGAACCCTGTTCGAGGTTGGAAATGCGCGATTAACCACACTCTACGGTCTTTACAATCCCGCTGGTTCATCCCCCTCGAAATGAGGGTCATATCCAGAAAGAAGGAGGCATTCCAGACGTTCAGCATCTCGAAGAACCTCGCCTGGAACGCACTCACGTTTTGCTTCGAGGAAATCGAAAAGTTCATTAACAGCACTCGCGACACTCCGATGAATCAGAGGAACAGACCTTGTCAACTCGGCGTAGCGTTTTGTGATCGCTTAAAAAGCTCGAAACTGTTGCACGGGATATTTCCGCTTGTCTGAGCAAAGGCGTTCCCTGGAAATCGGCCCAGCATTGCATCGCCTCAGCCGCTAACCAATCCCTCTGTGAAGACGACCCGTTTCTCTGTTCCTCTTCCGGAGGCACCATTCGAACATGGGTAGTGTATCCTTCCGCACTCGTTTGATGGGATGCCCGGCTGGAATCTGAGGCCGCGCGCTGCCGGTTCTGTTAGCGACCATGGAGGCGTAGAATCGCTGCCAACAATGCCAACAGCTGAGAGGGCGACTCCACAATTCTCCCCCATCGGTAGGTTGGTAGGTCGAAGGTTTTTAGCCGAAGAATCATCGGCTACAAGCCCGTTTATGGACAAGAACAGCGGGAGAGCTTCTGGATTACTTCCGCATTGCCGACAAGGACTAAGCCGCTGGCGCGGCGGACGCTACCGCGTGGGTGAGCCCAGAGATTTTCGGCACTGCTGACGTAGTGTGGGTCACAGCAGTGAGGCGGGTCGTCGGGCCGGCATCAACAAACGCATCACACCGCATACCCTGCGACACAGTTGGGCCACCCACATGTTAGAAGCGGGTACCGACCTGCGCACAATCCAAGTTCTGCGTGGGCACGAAGATCTGGAGACCACAGCTCAGTACCTGCATCTATCGCAACGGCATTTGCAGGCTGTCACCAATCCGCTGGACACGCTCACTCTGTCCAGCAGCGAGAACATCAGCCGTCGCTTTAGACGAACAGACAAAGAATGACTCGGCCCACCCTCGAGGTGGCCGACATTCTACGCGCGCAGGGCGATCGCTTTCTGGATCGGTATCGATCGAGCTTTGACTTTCAGCAGCTCAAAGCCTTTCGTGCCATTCAACGTTGCCGCACTGCCGCCCTGGGCGGGCATCGCGATGCTTGCCCGAGTTGTGGTTATCAGGCCATCTCCTACAACTCGTGTCGCAACCGGCACTGCCCCAAGTGTCAGGCACAAGCTCGCGAGCGCTGGCTGGCGGCTCGGGAACGCGAACTCCTCGACACCAGCTACTTCCACGTGGTCTTCACGGTACCTCACGAGCTGAATGTCGTGGCTTTGGAGAACCCCCGCCTGTTTTACGATCTGCTGTTCACTGCCACTGCGCAAACGTTGCTGGAAATCGCATCCGATGCGAAGCACCTCGGAGCCGAGATCGGTGTGATCACCATCCTGCACACCTGGGGACAGAACCTGTTCTTGCATCCCCACATTCACTGTGTCATTCCCGCGGGCGGACTCTCACCAGATTATCGTCGATGGATTCGTCGCGTTATCCTTTCTTCTTACCCGTCAAAGTCCTTAGTCGTGTCTTTCGCGGCAAGTTTCTCGCTGGCCTCAAACGCCTCCACGGCAGCAAGAAGCTACAGTGTGCGGGCCCGGCTGCGGCTCTCGCCGATCCACAACAATTTGCAAAACTACTCCGCCGCCTTCATCGCCACGACTGGGTGGTCTACGCGAAACCTGCTTTCGGCGGTCCCATGCAAGTGTTGCGCTATTTAGGTCGCTACACCCATCGCGTGGCCATTTCCAATCACCGCTTGTTGGCTTTCGATCAAGAACGTGTCACTTCCCGCTGGAAGGACTATGCCCGCGGCGGCAAGCAAGGCCAGATGACGCTGCCAGCGACCGAGTTCTTGCGCCGCTTCTTTTTGCACGTGCTGCCCAAAGGCTTTGTTCGCATCCGTCACTTTGGCTTTCTGGCGAATCGCTTTCGGGCTTCTCGTTTGGCATTGAGCCGACAACTGCTGGCTTCGAGTAGCACAACAGAACAGCGACTTGGAACCCACGACGTCTGCTCCGTGAATGCCTATCTCTGGCACTGCCCACGCTGTGGCGCATCGATGATCGTGATTCAGAGATTTACTGCTGAGGAGTTATCAGCATGCACGTACTTCGATTCTTCCTAACCCTTAGACCAGTTTCGGACCTTGGACGTGCGCAAGCACGACGACGCATTCGTGTGTTTACCCAGTGTCCACGCCCTCTCTTCCGATCTTCCGCCGACCATCTTTCAGCTCTTGGCAGCACCGCACCTATTGCTAATCCGCCTTTTTCGCGCCTACCCACAAAGCTCTTGCGACCCAAGCTGCCGTTCAAATCCCATAGCGCACCCCGTCCGCCGCAAACGCCAGCGGCTTCCTCCTAGTCTCCTTATCGAAAACGCCTCGGATCGACTTTTCGCCTAGGGCGAGGACTCCTGCCCGAGGCGTTTCCGATCAAGGCTAGCGACAATCCAGAAACTGTGGAGTCGTACGCTTAAAATTGTGCGCTTTGGATCGCGACTGCTCGCTTAATGTCCTTCGCTTCTTTCTCCCTGGTTCCATGGCGGAGATGCTTATGGGTTTCGCGGAACCAATGATTCGATGAGAGGAATCGAGAGGGACGTGGTAAAGGCGTGTTCCGGCGGTTGGGTTCCGTCCTGATTGGCTTTTGCGAGAATCTCCATCGCCTGTCCAGTAAGCGGTGGAATGTGGATCGTCGCCGTGAGCCATTTTTCGCGTACCCAGGCTTGGCCCGTCGCCGGCTGACCATCACATCCGGTAAACGGTGAACTCAGCCATCGCGACCGCTCGGCTTCGTTGGTAATCTCCTGAAAAGCCTTGCGAGCTCCCAGGGCCATCGAGTCGTCCTGCGCGCCGACCAGGCTAATTGACGCGCTTTGTGAGGTGGCCATTTTCAGCCAGGAACGCACCGCCCGCCAGGCACTTTCCTCTGTCCAGTGTGCCTTCAGCACCCTCACTTCAATGTTCGACGGTTTCGTCTCCAGCATCCCGGACTCGCGTTCTTGGGCCGAGGAACTCTGTGAAGGTCCTTCAATGTATAGAACAGAACCGCCTCGGGGCAGCAACGCCGCGAATTGTCTTCCTTGAATGCGTCCAATCTCGAAGTGATTGGAACTAAGAGCAAACATAGGTGCGGTCGCTGCCTTGCGGAGATCCGACAAGTAATCCGGCTTCCGGTTCAGGACCGCCCAACCGATTCCTGCAGCACTGGCGGCCCGGGCTACCTGAGGAAGAGCCGTGCCCCCAAACGGTTCTACCACAATCGCATCGGGTCGGGACTCAACTCGGCTTTGGATTGCCTTTAGGAGTTGCGTGCTCTGATTGACAGCGTCGTTATCGGCAAACACTATCTCCACATCGCTCCCCAGTTTGTGCGCGGTCTCTTCCGCGGTCTGGGCTTGTGCCACTTGGAAATCGTTCTCGCGGGTGTGAAGAGACACTAAGAATCGGAGCTTTTTCATCATTTCGCAAGTGTACCTGTACCCAGGCATCCATGAAATGCTTCCAACGATTCTCGGCGAGTGACGAGCAAGCCAGAAGTTATCGTTCGTCCGTCGGATTAGTACCTAGAAGAGCGAAGCGGCTCGCGAGAGCGATCGCCTGCGTTCGGTCTTGTTGGACTCGGTTACTCACGAATTCCGCACTCCGCTAACTTCGATCAAGGCCTCGGCGGAGACGCTCCTCTCCGAGGCCAACCTCGACAAACCGCAACGCACGGATTTGCTGCAGGTGATCAATGAAGAAAGTGACCGGCTCAATCGTCTCGTAGGCGAGGCCGGGGAAGTCGCCCAGTTGGACGCACATCAACTTCATTTTCGATTCGAGACACACCTGATCCGCGAAGCCGTAGACCAAGCACTTAAGAACTCACAGCCGGCACTGCGCACTCATCCGGTGCAAGTCTCCGTTCCTTCTGACCTTCCGCCTGTGCGCATAGATCTTGAACGAATCACCGAGGTCATTTCTCAGCTACTCGATAACGCGGGGAAGTATTCCCCAGCAAATGCCCCGATTCACATCAGCGTTGAATTGCAGGGTTCGGAAGTTATTACAAGTGTGGCTGATCAAGGCCCCGGTATAGACCAGATGGAACAAGAGATGATTTTCGAGAAATTCTATCGTGGGCGAGATCAACGCATGTTGATGCCTGGTACCGGCATGGGACTTCCAATCGCGAAAGCAATAGTCGAACTGCACGGAGGCAAAATCGGAGTCATCAGTCAGCTCGGCCGAGGTTCAGTCTTCCATTTTTCCTTGCCCACCGCATAGCGACTTCGCGTAATACTTATTCAGAAAAACTTCCTTACACCGCTGCATGTGGTCTAGCGGGACTTACGAACGCCCATTCTGGCGCTTCGGGAGTCATGCCTAGCGAGAATCAGGTCCGATACCGGGATGGACCTCCTGCAAGCGAACCACTGCTAACGACTCCACTTCTTTTGCCCGAATCCGTATGTCTCGCAGTTCCTGCTCCGTTAGCCTTTCGGCACAACCCGCAACCACACGCGTCGTCATCTCGGCCAGCGATTTCCGATAGTCGGGGTTTTGTGTGGTGGAAGCCACATCACCGAGAGCCCGCAAAAGCCTCAAGCTCACCGCGACATCTCCTTTTGCGTAGAGTCGGATCTGATCGAACGCTGAATTCAGCAGCCCTTCAAAGCCGATCCATGGGATGCTTACGCGGACTACCCCAGGAGGATCGAAGAGTAGCTGCTCGGCCGGTTCCCGCCCGGCAAAACGGATCAAAATGCGGCTCAACTGATCGATGCAACTGATTGCACTTGTCGGGTCATTTACGGCAGGAGAGATCGCCCTTAGGGCGATGTCCACGATTTGCAAGACGCCAAATTCGACATCCTGCTGCAAAGTCCTGGTAGGGCCAATGTCAAAAGCCGCAAGAAATTGCTTGGGGGCTTCCCCCGAAACTCTTTCCGGCTTCGACGCAAGCAGCAATGGAGCCCCAGCCGGAACGAACTGGCCTACCCGCCGAAACGCATGCACTTGCACGTGATAGGTTTTCGTTAACTCGACCAGCCTAGCTCTGTCAACATATCGGATATAGCCGGACATTTCGTTGATGAGTGCGGGCGCCCAAGCAGTCGGGTCGACGGGATATACGCCTCCGAGGCGGGGGTAGCGCTGGGGCCTGGGCATCAGATCGTCAATAATGACTTCAGTTTCGGAAGCAATCCGATCAATGATGTTATTAACGCTGATCGCTTGCGATATATGGTGGATGAAAAACAACAACAAACAGACACAAGCAAACGCTAGGATCATCGCGCCCAGAACGGTCGCCACAGGCGAGAAAGGATACGGAAAAGAGCGGGCCGCAGGCAGAGCCGCCATGCAATAGGAAAACGTCCCCAGAAATACGCCGAGTGTCCATTGCGTCACCCGATCCCGCACAAAGCCCGTGAGAATCCGGGGCGAGAATTGCATGGAAGCGAGCGTCAGTGTCATGAGCAGAATCGCAAAAACGATGGAAACGACCGTCATCGTCGAAGCGGCGATACCGCCGAGAATGACCTGTGCCACCTGCGGATCGGCATGAGAGGGAAACAACGCTTTTGGCACCCACTGGCTAAACGCCGGAAAGACCTCCTCTGCTTCTGATAGCACTGCTCCCACGAAACCCAATACGAGTGTGATCGCCAGCGGGCGGACAAGAAAACCACCGCGCAAGTTGTACATGACGTGGCGGAACAGAAGTGGTAAGCGCTTGATCATGGGATCTGTCGGAGTCTGCTCAGAATAGGGCGACCGCCAGGCCTAGACAAGGCAAACTGGCTAGAGGGGTTGCGGAAGGGTTCTAGCAGAATCTCAGTCGGGTCTACGGCGAGTCGGAGCCGAAGTGCCCCTAGCCTCCTTAATTCACCAGAACTGAGATTTGTTTGCGAGGATGAGCGATCGGGCGTTGATGGAGGGCAGAGTCATCCAGGTCATGAGCAGGGTGAGGGACGGTTCGGGGTCGCGAGCTGAGAGAGAGGATTTTAAACACGGCTCCGCAGGAACCAGCGATTGGGCGTTGAGTTGGGAAGTAAGGAAAGGGTCAACTGCTGTTGACGGCGAGCGTGGCGGAGCGGAACAGGTTCTGAAAGGGCCAGCCGCTGGCGAGATGGAAGCGGACGCAGCGGGCGGTGCGGCGGACGCGAGCGCCGATTTTGAAGAGCTGGGCGCGGAGAGTTTCGATCTGGGCGGAGCGCCAAGGCTGGGGCAACTGCAGACGAAAGAAGTTGACCAGGTTGTAGGCGGCGGCGTGCAGGAGCAGGCGGAAGGCGTTGGCCAGAAAGCGGTGACAGCTCAAGCGGTCGGCGCGAAAGCCGTTCTTGAACTCCTCGATGCGGTTCTCGCACTCGCCGCGATCGTTGTAGAAAGCGAAGACTTCGGAGGCGCGTCCGGCGCAGTTGGTAATCACGAAGCGCAGGTTGGTTCCGGCGGCGGTGTGCTCGGCCTTGTAGCAGATGCGGCGCAGGCGCGGCCAACTGCGGGCGCGGTGCGGGAAACTGGAGAAGCTGCGCTGCGGAAGTTGGGTGCGGCGATAGCGCCGTTTTAGCCGCTTCTGCCGCGGTTCGGCACGACGCTTGAAAATGCAGTTGGCGGGAATGCCAAGAGCATACTCGATGGCAAAGAACTCGCAGAACTAGTACAGCAAGGGCAGGGCGAAACCGGCGTCGCCACGCACTTTGATTTTCACGCCAGGGAAAGCGGCCTGCAGACGCGGCACCAGGCGCAACAGCATGGGCACGATGCGGGCGTGACTGGAGGCGTTTCCCGGCCGCAGGCGCGCGGACAGCAAGCAACCGGTATGGCGCTCGAAGACCAGCATGGGATGATACATGTGCTGGCCGTAGGCGCCGTTGAAGAAGCTGAGTTGCTGTTGGCCGTGGGTGGGATCGTCGGTGGAATCGAGATCGAGCAGGATCTCGCCGCGCTGACGAACTTGGCCGCCACAGAGACGGATGAACTGCTCGCACAGCAGGTCGTTGGCGTGCACCAGGTCGCGGGCGGACGGCGCGTTTTCCCAGCGGCTGAGCGTGGGCTGGGAGCCGAGCGCGACACCGAGTTTCTGATCGGCGACGATCTGCAACATCGGATCGTGGCGCAAACGATCGGCGTCGTTGGCGTCCTCGTAGCCGGCCACGATCTGGTAGATGCGTTGCCGCAACAGGGCCAGCGCATCATGGCGCAGGCGGTCGTGTTGCCGTGGTTCGCTGAGCTGCGCGGCCCAGTCGCGGGTCAGATGATGGCGCTGATCGAAGGCACGCAGGGGCAGCAGACCGGCATCGCTGGTGATCTGGCCCCCGGAGAAATCGGCGCGGACGGATTGATGACGGTAGAACGAGAAGCTCAGCTGTGGTAAAACACTTTGTATCAGGCGATGGATGCTCCGAAAGGGAATGCTGGGTCCACGAAACCCAGTGTTCATCTACCTTTTAGAGCATCCTTTCTTTTTTGACCAGTAATTTCGTGAATTATTCAGGCTAGTACCGCGACCGCGTGATTGTGTAGTCAAAGGTGGTCCGAGCCTTCTTGCGAGTAAACTGCCATTGGATCGGGACACGATGACGATTCATACGACGGCTCCAAGCCAGCGTTTCTCTCCGCAGAGAGGCCCGGTCTCCGATCCGGCGCTGGCTCAGGCATTGACGCGAAAACAGACTGATCGCGATTTCGGCCTGGTTCAGCCAACTGCCGTGCTTGGGGGTGTAGTGCACCGTAAACCGATCCCACAGCCAGCCTCCAGCCTTTTCGCCAAAGCGTTCCACCAGCGCCTTGCGCGTATGCGAACTCAGATTGTCCAGCACCAAATGGATGGTATCCGCCTCCGAGTAGCGAATCGCGACCTCCAGCAGGTAGTCGGCAAACTCAGGCGAGGAGCGGTGGGCCGTGACCTTGGGGAAGTACCGTCCGGCTTTCGGTTGCACCCCGCAAAACACGTTGCCGGTGCCGCAACGCTGGTATTCGCCGTCACGTCGCGCCACTCGTCCCGGCCTCATGGCCTGGGGAGGACGAACTTCTTGGTGGAGCACCACCGGTTTCTCGTCCACACAAACCACCGGTTCCCGCTCACTCAGCGGCTTTTCGTACACGGCCAAGATGTCCTCCATGCGCCGGATATATTCCTCATCCAGTTCTGCCACGCACCACATTTTTTTCCCGCCACGGCTTCAGGTCGTGGCTTTCCAGCAAGACCCGAATCGTTTCACGTCCCACCCGCGGAACCAGTTTGCGTTTCACCACTTCTTCGGTCAGCAGGCGCACCGTCCAGCGCGAGCGGCCTTCCGGCGGTGGACCACACGCCAGCGCCACGATACGCTGCCGATGCTGCGCATCCAGCAAGGCCACTTTCCCCGGTCGTGGCCGCTCGTACAAGGCCCGCTCCAAACCGCCCTGCCGATAGCGTTGGCTGGTCAGCCATACGGTCTTCGGGGTTAACGCGACATTCTTGGCAACTTGGCGGATGGGTTGACCGTCGGCCAGTTGCCGCAGCGCCAAAGCTCGCAGCACCGTCCGCACCGGCTGTAAACCACTCTGCAGCAACCGCTGCAACTCCTGCCGTTCCCGCTTGGACAACCGAACCCGAGATCGCTCGTTCATGTCCCAGCTATAAGCGCGGACACGGTGTTCCAACAAGTATCTATCTGTATTACTCTCTATGTGGTCGAAGCACTGGGGGTAGGCGCAATTCCTAGGAGTGATTCGTGGCCTGCGGCGAGTTGTATCCACGCCGCCCGCGCAACCAATTACTGATTGCTCTGATCCCTGCGAAGGCTTGGACTACGAGTGGAACTCCACTCCCTGCGCCAAGTGAATTTCACCACCCCAATTGATGGTATTGGTCTGGCGCCGCATGTAGGCTTTCCAGGAATCAGAACCGGACTCTCGTCCTCCACCGGTCTCCTTTTCGCCGCCGAAGGCACCGCCGATTTCCGCACCTGAGGTACCCACATTTACGTTCGCAATACCGCAGTCGGATCCTTTGAAGCTGAGGAATTTTTCGGCCTCGGCCATGCTGTCCGTAAAAATACCCGACGACAACCCTTGCGGAACCGCATTGTGTAAGGCAATTGCCTCGTCGATTGTGCGGTACTTCATAAGGTACAAGATCGGAGCAAAAGTCTCGGTTTGTACAATCGCGGCGTCATTGCGGATCTCGACAATGGTAGGCAGAACGAAGGTCCGCCTGCCAAACGGCGGTGGATCTAGAGCCTTACCTCCGTAGAGCACTTTCCCACCCTGCTGCTGGACGGCCACCAGCGCATTCTCGTAGTCCGACACGGCTGCTTCATCGATTAGTGGACCCATCAGCGTTTTAGGATCGAGAGGATTGCCAATTTTAACTTTTTCGTAATTGGCAATCAGCTTGTGAATGAATTGCTCGTAAACGAGCTCGTGAATGATGAGCCTGCGTGTGGAGGTGCAGCGTTGCCCCGCTGTGCCGACAGCGCCGAAGAATGCCGATGCCAGTGCTCCAGTCAAGTCGGCCTTGTCGGAAATGATCAGGGCATTGTTGCCGCCAAGTTCGAGAATTGTGCGACCCAGGCGGGCACCCACAACTTGACCGATGCGCCTTCCCATGCCGGTCGATCCTGTCGCGCTGATCAGGGTGAGGCGGCTGTCGGCCAGAATCCGTTCCCCAACTGTTGAGCCGCGCCCGACGACCACACAAGAAACTCCGCGCGGAACACCGTTCGCCTGGAACACCTCGCGGATAATGTTCTGGCATGCCATAGCGCATAGCGGTGTCTTGCTCGAAGGCTTCCACACAACCGGATCACCACAGACAAACGCCAGCGCGCTATTCCAGGACCAGACGGCAACCGGGAAATTGAAGGCGGTAATGACGCCGATCGGCCCAAGCGGGTGCCACTGCTCCATCATGCGGTGCAACGGCCTCTCGCTCTGCAGTGTCGGGCCGGAAAGCGTTCGGTTGAGACCGACTGCGTAGTCGCAAATGTCGATCATTTCCTGCACTTCCCCCAGGCCTTCGGTCAAAATCTTTCCCATTTCAAGCGAAACGAGTCGTCCCAGCGCATCCTTTTTCTGGCGCAGCGCGACCGCAAATTGACGCACGATTTCGCCTCTCTTGGGAGCTGGCAGAGCGCGCCAGAACTCGAACGCTTTCATCGCCTGCCCGACAACGGTGTGGTAGTCGGCCTCGCTCGCCTGTTCGACTTTCGCCAGCAAATCACCCGTGGTGGGGCTACGGACTTCGATGCAGTCACCGCTGCTCGCAAACCAGCGGTCACCGTAACTCGCACCCGGAAGGCTCGCCTTGAGCCCCAACGCCTCGAAAATCCTGTCTTTCTCGCCCATGTCAGGAACCTCTCAAATATGTGGAAACGCGGTATTCCTTAAAGCGGCATGGATGACCGGGTGGTCACCCATGTTCTTAACGAGTTCGTCGTCCAATCGACTCAAACTGCCGCAGGAGCAAGTTCAAATGTTTCTGTCCGTTCCTTGCATACGATATTGAGCTGCGCGAGTCCGTTCAACACCGGGTTGTAGATCTCCGGGGTTACTGGACGCAGGACGCCCCTCGCATTAATCTGGCCAGTGACAATCATGTCTACCGCGATCGCAGCCGGCAAGGAGACGGTTCGCGACATGGATGAATCGCCGTGCGGGATTCCATAATCGATGAGTTGGGAGATGATCCGCTCCGTTCTGCCTTCAGAGAACTCGGCTCGGAAGTCGTGGAACAACACGAGCATGTCCCGCTCACCGGGACGGAATGCCAGCTTTTCGTACATCAGATTGCCCATGGTATCAAGGGGGCTGATGCGATCGGCATCCAGCTTGCGATCGGAGAACATACCGAGCCATTCCAGATTTTCGATTGGATAAGCCTCTTTCGGGATCCCGAGCTTCCGGGCTGTGGCGGCGATCAAGTCTTCACCCGCGGAAGCACCTGTCAGATTCCGCATCATGTCCGAATAAGTCTTGCCACGAGCATCGACTTCATCGAGCGAGAGCAGTCCCAGCTTCCCGAAGTTATACAAACAATCGCACCATCCCATGTTGCGAAGGGTCCCGCGGTAGATTGTCTTAATGCCCTGGAGCCCGTAAACCTCGATGTAGCCGATCGAATCCCGATTGGGATAAGCCTCGTAGTCTCCTTGGCCCGGAATCGAAAGTAGATGCATATCGCGAAAGAGTCGATCAGAGGGGATCTCGATCTTGCGGCCGTCCAGTATATACATCGCGCTGTTGCGACAGGCCAGCAGGACGCCTCGGGGAGCCCAGGAGAATTTATAGCCAAAGGGATTGTCGTTGGCTTCCGGTGCCGGCAGGCCACCGCAATAAGACCTGAAGGAGACGATGCGTCCGCCGCGGCTGCGGACATCATCGATGATCCGCATCGCTGACATGTGATCAATGCCGGGATCGACACCGACCTCATTCAGAATTGTGACTCCTGCTTTTTGTGCAGCGCCGTCTTGTTCCTTCATGGCAGCCGAAATATAAGACGTTGTCACCATATGCTTCCTGTTGGCGATGCAGTGCCTTGCTACGACGGGATGGAATGTGTAGGGAACAAGGCTGACCGCGAGGTCGCAATTCTTTATCAACTTCGCTAGCACTGTCTCATCTTGAACGTTGACGGCCAGTGCCTTCCCGGCAGGATGACTCGCGATCAAAGCTTCAGCTTTGCTGAGCGTCCGGCTCGCTACCGTGACCTGATAACCCTTTTCTAACAGAAACCGTACCAGAGGCCTAGCTACGAGCCCCGCGCCTAACACCAGAACACGTTTCATATTCCCCTCCTGTATCACGGGAAGGTTCGCGCTGAACGCTTCCGCAGAGTTTGGAGGCGCATCCGCCGAGCGCGCCTCTAAATGTTTTTGTATGTATCGATAGTCAGGGGTCAGACGCCCCTGATGCACGATCACAGCTCGCTTCAAGTAAGGTGGTAAGTCAAGAAGTTCGAATGGAAGCCGCCAGTTGGCATTGACAAGTGGGCCAACCATGTCCCGCAGCACGGAACTGAAGTGCTGGGATGATTCGCGGGGGAATTCGCACGGGAGATTGTCGATGGCCATGATGACCGGTCCATCGCCTGCCACACCGTCCCGGACGGAATCCTGTTGAGGCAGGTAAACGTAGCAGGGATCGTCGGGCTCGGTGACTTTCACCGTGAATTCGACACTTCCTTCAAGATCGCAGCTGATATCGCCGATTACCTTGAGGCGCGGGGTGCAACCCGGGCGGTAATTTTTTCGGGCCCACTCTCGCGTGACCAGACGTGGATAGCGCGAATCCCAATAAACGCAATTGACCAGCACATCAAGATGCGGCAAGTATTTTTCAAAACATCCCTCGTACCGTTCCGGATGGTCGTAATACTCTTGCAGGTTGAACGGGAGGTTCTGTTCCTTGCGTTCGACCATGTCCTCCTCGCGGAATACGACTTTCACAGGCCGCGAGCTCGCCTCTGCCAAAGCCGCGGTAGCCAGATCCGCGGCGGCCACCTCCACCGGTTCAAGACAATCGAAGACTTCCTGCGCCCCCGTTGATACATGGCCGTAGCCGGAAAAACCAAAGATCAATCGGCGTGCTCTCGGTTGACGCATAATTTCTTTGCCGAGCGCATTGATGTGAGCCTTTGCCTCAGCCAGGTCCCGATATTGGAAGGCTGGCTGCACCTGCGAAAACGGCGTTGACGCTCCAAGTACCGCCAGCCGTTGGCCGAGGCAGCGCAACGTCTCGATCATTCCGGCATAGCCGGCATGACGGCCGAAGAAGATCAGCCTTCTCTTCTGGTCATCTGTGATTTTTTCGTAGTCCACGAGGGAACAACCCAGTTCCATCAAACGCCGAAGCATGGGCATGTTGTGCGGTTGCCCCTTCACCACGTGCGCGAAAAAGACATATGTCTTTCGGGGCAAAAGCAAGTGCGGCGGTATCTCCTTTACCGCAAGAAGGACTGACGCAGGGCCAAGATCCTCGCACACCTCGACCCCGGCGGACCGGTACTCATCGTCTGCATAGACCCGCAAGGTGGAGGGCTGGACAAGAACCCGCACCTTTTGTTTGGTCTGCAGGTCAGAGCTCTCACTGGGGATCAGAGGCGCACGGCGCTCCCACTTGTTCTTGTCTTCTCTTCGAATTCCAATCGTGGCCCTCATAGCTAGACCTTTTCGACCGCCTAAAAGCTCGGGCGTAAACGTTCCAGCCGCAAAGACAGTTCGCACACACGCCGTACGCGAAGAACCTGCAGCAGCTGGGTATCGACCGGCGAGCCGGCTCCTGGCAGTTCTTCGCACTCACAATAAGGCTCTGCAATCGCGACGCGTCTGTCACCGACCGCAGGGATGTAAGAGCAGTTCTTGTGCAGCATGGGGATAGAGTTCCGAGTATGCTGCGACGCGGCGCTCGGAGCTGGATCGGAAAACGGAAAACGGAAAATGTTAAACGGTGCTCGTCTCAGTCGCAGTGACGGCCATCACAGTCTGGTGTGTGCTGAATGCAGAGCCACGAGCATTGCAACTTTCTGGACTTCGGTATCCAATAATTGCGTCACCGGTGCTACAACATGCGAACGGGGGAAAAGCCAACATGTGGATTGAAGAAGTGTCACCAGAGCAGTCGGCAGAATTTTTCCGCTATTATCACCGGGCACTGGAAGTATTAAATGAGGAGAGTGAAGGTGCCTCCTGGACGAAGATCGCAAAACTACAGCCGAATCGCTTGGTAGCCGCAGCGCGCTTAACAATTCTCGGATTAAATCCGAGCGAGACTGAATCGGCAGAATCAAGGCGCTACTTTGCTAAGCCTGGTGAAGCCGACTGGGGTTGTTAAGTTCCACTCGGTTGCAGGTGCTTGTGGAGAAACGTTGCCCAACGCTGGCGCTCAACTTGTAGGGCTCTTTTATCCGCTGTCGACTCTGCCATACGCGACCGTGCCCTAGCGCCGATCCAGGACTGGTCAGGTGCTGCTCAGCGTCGACACTTGCGACGGTAGCAGTTGCGCATTTCTTCTAGTACAACTTTGGGGCTCTTCCCACCCTTCAACCGAGAACGCAGGCTAGTCGTGAGTAGACTTCGGGGGAGGGCTGTTCGACGAGCGCCTGATGACCTAATGGGTCTCAGGCGCTTTCGTCTTTTCAGTCAAGATAAAGAGGCTGGGCTTGAGTTGCTCGACGGTCCCGCAAGGAACAGAGGATGGGGGGAGGGCAGACCCTCGCAGGACCGGAGCAACGGCAAAATTCGCCCGGGTGCAGCAACATCTACACCGCCTCCACGGACGGTAGCAAGCGCCAACAGGCGCCACGTAAATCCTCCATTTCACCCATCGCCCCTCCCACGATGCATTATGAGAGAGCCGCGCTCTTCTAATCTCGATCGCTCTGAACCTCGTTCTGTGCGCGGTAGATTTTTCGATTGATCCTCACAAGAATCAGGACAGGGCATGCGGGCTCTTCAATTCACTTCTGGGCCTTGCGCAGCGTGATGCGGCGGTCGAGTGTCTCGTCGATCTGGCCTCTTGCTTGGGGTTAACCGTGACAGACTCAGAGCCTTCGTTCGGCAGGCCCTATCGGTCGGGATTGTGGCGGGGGAGACGGTGTCCGTTGACGCCGTCGCACCTGGACGGAGCGCTACATTCTGCCGCTGTTCCTGATGCAGCCCGTTCGTTGCGCTGCCTGCTTCCGGCGAGACTACTGGTCGATATTCCCGCCGGTACGCGACCGCTCACAGGATCGCGATGAAACCGCCCGCCACGCTGCCTAGGAAGCCAACCTTCCTATCATTGACACTCCACGGAAAAGGAAAGTGATAAGTCGTCCGCCACCATCTCGGCGTTCGCCGAATCCGAGAGACCAAAACCACAACCTGTTGTGGTGCGCCATCCTCCGAAAATCCAATACCCAGTCAAGATGGAAAAAGGGCTGACAGCGAAATGGCTAGGAAATTGGTATACCCACCGAGCGAACCATGCAAGCGTTGTGAAGACGGCGAAGCTCCGGCTAGCGTTTCCAGCTTCCACTTTGAAGAACTGTTCAAAAAACCCGCCGCAATCCAACACCGTAAGTTGTTCAACGCTAGACGCCACGTCGCGACAGCATACGTGTTCGAGAAACAGATGATTTGCGAGGCTCCACCAAGTCACTTGATCACCACCTGGTCACGAATAGCGATTGATGAGTGGAGTCGAGAACAGGCGCAGTAGCGGTAGTCTCCCGGTGGCATTCGTAAACGCTGCTTTCGCAGAGCGCGCCTCAGTCCGGTTTGGCATGACTCTGTTTCCTGTTCCCGCTCATCGAACCGGACAGGCGCATCTCGCGCATCCGGCTCTCGGAGAAAGGGTCACGGTTTCGCCCACGGAAAGCTGTTTGTCCGAGTAGTAAGTTCGACAAGGCCCAGCACCTGATGCAGGGCGGTAACTGAAAACTGCTTAGTTGCCTGCCCTCGCAGCTTGTGCTTGGCGCACAGCCACTGTCGCAACCTCTTGCGAGCATGTCGTTCGACAGCTCGATAGGCATGACTGACTGGTCCCAAACAGAAATAATTAGCCCACCCAATCATGATTCGATTGAGTGTCGTAATTACTGTTTCTTGGGCCAGGAGGGTCTTGTTCCGTCCGGTTTCTTGGCTGATCGCCTCACAGATGCGTTGCACCCGTTGCTTCGACGGAGTCGTTCCTAAATAGGCCCGTCCCGTCTTTGGCGAGTAGCATCGTCCGAACGTGTACCCCAAGAAGTCGAACTTTTCTCCCGGCAGCTTACAGACCAGCGTCTTCGTCTCGTTCACCGTTAACTTCAGCTTCGTCATTATGTCCCGCATCGTGACTAGGGCCTCCTCGGCCCTGTTCCGACAACAGATCACAAGATCATCGGCATAGTTAACGATGTACGCTTTCAGACGTTTCTCGTGCCCCAGTTTCTTCCACCCGAGCACGAACCGGCGCATGTACAGATTACTCAGCAACGGGCTGATCGGAGAGCCTTGTGGACTACCCCGACCTTCGTCCCGATTGCGCGTGCTTCGACGTTTGTTTCCGCGCTCGTCCGTTTCCTCGACCGGAGTTTCCAGCCACATCTTGATCAGATGGAGCATGGCCCGGTCTACGACCCGGCGAGCTACCGACTTTAGAAGCTCGGAATGCGGAAGAGTGTCAAAGTAGGAGCTGAGATCTGCATCTACGATTTCTCCATGGCCAGTGTTGATCAGCTTGTGGACATGTTTCACTGCGTCCAGCGCGCTGCGGTCTCGCCGATAGGCGTACTGTTCCGGCTGCAGATCGGACTCGAAAATGGGTTCGAGAACCAGAACTGCCGCCGTCTGCGCTACCCTGTCGCGGATAGCGGGCACCCCTAACGGACGCTGTTTCCCATCTGGCTTCGGGATGTACACCCGCCGGACAGGAAGTGGTTGATAGGTTCGGTTCTTCAGCTCTTGCGCCAGTTCGTCCAACCATCGCTCCTTGCCGTACGCCTCGATGTCCTCGAATGTTTGCCCGTCGACTCCTGCCGCTCCGCCATTGGCTTTGCAACATTCGTAGGCGAATGCCAAGACATCCTTGCGGTACACCTTGTCGTACAGCGCGTAGAACCGAAAGTTGGGCGCTTCCTTCGCTTTGTCGTGCAACGCCGCCTGCAACTTCTGAACACTTTCTGGGGTTGATAGACTCAACGCCAATCCCTCCGTCTTCGTCGCTTCTTGCGTTTCCTTTCAACTGAGGCCCCTTTGCTCAACCGGCGTTACCCGGCTTCATCGCTCATACGAGCCTCTCCGCCATCCCAAACGGCCCAGCCTGCCTCTCACGAGGTGCCGGTTGACCGCCGAGGCGATCACCGCTGGGGCTTCCCGTGTTGCAGCCGGTCCCTTTTGCCTGCATGCCGTCGCCATTACCCCGGCAGGTTTGATGGAACTGATTCGCTCGTACTTTTCCATCAACGTCGGCCTTCCCCAAAAACACGGTGGGTCGGCTCCTGCATTAATCGTTTCGAGGCCTGCTCAGCGTTCACTCACGTTACGGCCTGCATGCTCGCCAAGTCGCCTACGCGACCCTCTACACCGGAGGCTCCGACGGCTTCGTTGCCTTCACCGCCGCTCCGATTGCTACCGGGTGGAGCGAACAGTTCCCGGGCGGGACTTTCACCCGCAGTGAACCAGCGCCTTTCACGGCGCACGTGCTATGTCGATCTATCGCCAAGAATCCACTTGCGACAGCGCCAACCTCGTGGGCTTAATTGACTTGCCCGTCTCACACACGTAAGATTCGCGTCTAATGATCGGCCAAAATATCTCGCATTATCGCGTCGTCGAAAAGTTGGGCGGCGGCGGTATGGGCGTGGTCTACAAGGCGGAGGACGTGAAACTCCACCGTTTTGTAGCCCTGAAGTTTCTTCCTGACGAAGTGGCACGCGATTCGCAAGCCCTGGCGCGGTTCCAGCGGGAAGCGCAGGCCGCATCCGCCTTGAATCATCCCAATATCTGCACAATCTACGAAATCGGCGAGGAGGGCAAACTACCCTTCATCGTCATGGAATTCCTGGACGGTATCACGCTGAAGCATCGCATTGCGGGCAGGCCGATGGAGATCGATGCCATCCTAACTCTGGCCATTGAAATTGCCGACGCACTGGACGCGGCGCACAGTGAGGGCATTGTGCACCGCGACATCAAACCGGCTAACATTTTTGTCACCAAGCGCGGGCACGCCAAGATTCTCGATTTTGGGCTCGCCAAGCTGACACCAGCGGCGGGAAAGACGGCAGCCACGGCGGAAATCGACCCCACGGCAGGCATCAGCCTGGAATACCTCACCAGTCCGGGTACGGCCATCGGAACTGTGGCTTATATGTCACCGGAGCAGGCGAAGGGCAAAGAACTGGATGCGCGCACCGACCTGTTTTCCTTCGGTGCGGTGCTTTACGAGATGGTCACCGGGACTGTGCCCTTTCGCGGGGATACGTCAGCGGTCATCTTTGACGCCATTCTTAATCGCGTTCCGGCGCAGCCGCTGCGCTTCAATCCTGAGGCGCCGGCGCGGCTGGAAGAAATCATCAACAAGGCGCTCGAAAAAGACCGAGACATGCGTTACCAGCACGCCTCGGAGATGCGCAGCGATTTGAAACGGCTGCAGCGGGACAGCGGCTCCAGTCACCGAGTCGCTGCGGCGGAGCAGGAACTGCCGGCGAGCGCCACCGGGCAGAGTGCCTCGGCTTCGCAGACTCCGGCGCGAGGAACGGAAGCGGCTGCTGCTCAGCCCTCGTCTCGGCAGGTCGCGGCCAGTGGTTCAAGCGTGAGCGCGGTTGCGCGGGAACGCAGGTTCAGTCTTGCCGCGATCGTAAGCGTGGGTCTGGTGCTGCTCGCGGCGGGTGCTTTCGGAGTTTACTCGCTGTTGAGCCGCAAAAGCCCGACGCCGTTTCAGAATTTCACCATCACGCAGGTGACGAACACGGGCAAGGCGCAACAGGCTGCGATTTCGCCGGACGGCAAATACGTTCTAAACGTGCAGAACGATAACGGTCTGCAGAGCCTGTGGCTGCGCAATGTGCCCACGGGCAGCGACACCCAGATTGTCCCGCCGGCGGCTGCGGTCTATAGTTCGCTGACCTTCTCGCCCGACGGAAATTACGTTTACTTTCGAAAGGCCGGCATCAGCACGCAAAGCGAGTGGGACCTTTACCGCACACCCGTGCTGGGCGGCACACCCCAGGTGATCGTCCAGGACATTGATACCGGGATTACATTCGCTCCGGACGGTCGTCGCATGGCCTACGCCCGTGCCAATGATCCTGAAGTGGGCAAGCAGCGTCTGCTGACGGCGAATCCGGACGGCAGCGACGAAACCATCCTGCGCATCGCGCCCAACACGGCGGATGAATTCCCTCGCCACATTGCCTGGTCGCCGGATGGCAAACAGCTAACATACAGTCTCTACACCCAAGGCGATTCCCTCGGAACCATCAAAGCGTTCGACATTGCCGGCAAGCGGGTAGAGCCGGTTGCGTCTTTCAAGAACGAATTGATATTCGACCTCGCTTGGATGCCCGGCGGCCAATGGCTGCTTGCTCGGTACAACGAAAAGGGGCCGAGTTATGGACGCACGCAGATCGGATTGATCTCTAATGCGGGTGGCCAAACCCAGCCGATCACGCGAGATACCAACCGATATGAGACGCTAACTTTGTCCGCGGACGGAAAAACTGCCGCCACGGTTCAAGTGAGAAGCCAGAGCAGTCTCAGTCTGCTGCCCGGCGCCGGAGCGCAGGGGAACGCTGCGATTCCACCGGTGGCGCAGGTGCAGGAGGTGCAGTCGGTGGCGTGGACCAGCGATGGCAAGCTGCTGGTTTCAGACGGGCAAGCGGTGCGCCGGATGGACGCCGACGGAGGGCAGCAATCCGCACTACTCAGCGACCCCAACGCCTGGGTCGCGGACATGGCAGGCTGTGGCGATCGCTATATGGTTCTCTCCTGGGCTTTCCATGACGGCACAAACCAGACCGGAATCTGGCGGATCAACATTGACGGGTCCAACCCGAAGCAACTCACTCATCGAGTTTTCGATGAGTTTCCGGTGTGCTCACCTGACGGGAAATGGGTCTACTACCATGACACGGAAGGGCCGCATTTCTTGAAGCGAGTGCCCTTGGAAGGTGGTCAGCCGGAATCTGTGCCGTCGGCCGACCTGCACGGCATGTACGGGGTGGGGGCCGACGCGATTTCAGCAGACGGCAAGTGGCTGGGTTTCGGCGCGGCGCTAACTACCCCTGACAGTCCGCAGGGAACTGTGATCAAATTGGCGTTGGTCAGCCTCGAGTCGGGTTCGCAGTCCCCTGCCGTTTTGCTTCAACCCGATCCGCGGATCGCGCCATCAGGGGGGACCGGCTTCGCGAATAGTATGACCTTTACTCCGGACGGAAAATCCGTAGCCTACATCATCCGCGACAAGGGCGTGGACAACATCTTTGCTCAGCCCCTCGATGGTTCGTCTGGACGCCAGGTCACGAACTTCACTTCTGAGCACATCGTGCAGTTTCACTGGTCGCGGGATGGAAAGACGCTCGCGGTCGCCCGCTCCCACGATACTTCCGACGTGGTTCTGCTGCGCGAGAAATAGAAGCGGAAAGATCAAGCAGGGTGCGATCGTACGTTTTGACCGTTGGTCAATAAGTACAGCCGGAAAGATGTGACCCTAGCGCGGGGTGAGCGTGCGACTTACAACGTGTTTTCCGATAGCGTGAACTATGAGCACATCTATGAGTGGAACTTAGAAGACCAGCCACGGGTTGACGCGTTCGGCATCGCACAGAACATGCAAGCTACAGGATCGGACCGCTCGACAAAGCAAAACGTCTGGCATGCATTGCGGCTGAAGAACACAACGAAATTTCCCTGGACCAGCGCACCGACTCTTGTGATTTCCGGCGCAAAGCCACTGGCGCAGGACACGCTGCCCTATACTCCGAAGAGTGCAACCTCGAACCTCAAGCTGACGATTGCGACCGAGATTCGCGCCAGCCACGAAGAGAATGAGATCGAACGTCAGCGGGATATCCAGCGGCGGCACAACTACAACTACGATCAAGTCACGGTTGAAGGAAGGCTCACGATCAAGAACTACAAGAGCAAAGCGGTCCGACTAAGCATCACAGATCGAGTGCGCGGAACGGTCGAGTCCCAAACGGACGACGGGAAGTCCGAGAAGTTGGCAGAGGCCATCACCGTCGATAATCCGCTCTCTCGGTTGACATGGGAGGTCACCCTGCAAGCGGGGGAGGAAAAGATCATTAAGTACCGCTACAGAGTGTGGCTGCGAGTATAGATCACTGGCGTTCCGCGATGGACACAGCAAGCCGAACTTCCGGTGCAGCATCGGGGTCTAAACAAACATACGTCCCCCGTCGGATGTGGAGTACTGAGTCACGTAAGCACGAAAGCGTTCGCGGAGCCTTCCAGATGTTATTTACACACCGGTGCTGCGGAGTTCTCGCGTCTTTGCTGATGTGGGCCTCGACCAGCCTCCCCTCCGATCTGTCCCGAGTACCTGATTCACTCGGCTATCATCTGCCGTACTCATTCCCGGTGGCCACAACTGCGCGTCTCATGACTCACGCCGATCTGAACGGAGACGGAAAGGAGGATTTAATCCTCGCGGGTCAGAGCTCGCATATGCGAGAGCGCGCCATTCAGATTCTCGAAGGCAATGGCGATGGAACCTTCAGCGAAGGCGTCACAATTGAACTTCAGAATCCCACGCGTGCCATGGTCGTAGCTGACGTCAATGGCGACGGCAAGCCGGACCTGATTCTGCTCCATCCTGGAGTTACCGTTCTGCTGAACACCACTCCGAGCCCCGGCGCACCGGTGTCGTTTGGTTCTGAGCAGAGTTTAGTGGGCGGCTTTGGACCCGCGTTGGCCGCTGCGGATTTGAATGGCGATGGCAAAGCCGAAGTCTTGTTAGGGACGACGCCAACCCGTCACGCGAGCGATGAGCAGGGGACGCTTCGAGTGGTGTCAGCCCCAACGTTTATCGACGCAAACCACCACTCCGGCTCGGCACCGGTCATCGATATCCCAATTCCGGGCGTTCCGGTATCAATAGTTGTTTCCGACTTCGATGGCGATGGCAAGCCCGACATCGCCGTTGGCTTCGCCGGTCCTCTCCATGAACGGAGAGGCGGCGTTGCGGTCATGCTGAATCGAACCGAGAGTTCCGCTACGCCGATACGCTTCGCCGATCCCATCGTTATCAGTTTTGATCACGCGGTTGACTTCGTAGCTTCGGCCGATCTCAACGGCGATGGCCACAATGACATTTTCGCGGCGTGGTGCGCCGGTGGCGAAGAGCCGTGCGGTGCAGTTTCCCTCATGAATCAAAAAACTCCAGAAGGAGGTGTCGCGTTTACGAGCCAAAGCGTCCCGCTGGCCGTGCAGCGTGCGTCGAACTGGATCTTGCAGGACGTCGATCGCGGTGGCAAGCCAGATCTGTTGTTTCTAAGCCAGCACCAGGGAGCAGCGTTTCCAACTCAGGCGCCAGGCGAAATCGTTGTGGCGCGTGGGCTTGGCGATGGCAGGTTTGCTTCTCCTAGAACATTCTCCGCTCCGACTACTGACAGTCTCGGCTTTGCGTTGGCCGATTTCAACGGCGACGGCCTTCTTGACTTGGCCATACTCGATGGAGCCTCTGAGTTACCGAGAATTAGCATCCTGCTCGGGCAAAAAGATTACGGATTCAGCGCACCGGAATCGCTGATTTCCAGTTTCGTTCCGACCGCGATGATCCCGTTTTCCGCTCACGGAAGAGCGAACGGATTTATTGTCACCAATACGTTCTCGTCTGGAAACAGCAACACGGCTGAGATCTTCGCAGCGGATTCCCTCAATCCTCCCTACTCGCCGATATCCACGATCTCTCGCATTCCCGACGGTGCAATCACGGTCGGCGACCTGAAGGCCGATGGCCACAGCGAGATGGTGCTCGTCACCGCCTCGGAGGTTCAGGTTTATACCCTGGGAGGCAACGCACGAAGGCGCCCTGTACAAGCTGCAAAGCTGCCGCAACGGGAAAGCGGCTTCAGGGCAATTCCCCAACAGACGATTCTCGAAGACCTAGATGGTGAGGGAAACCGGATCTGATCGTTGGCAACGGTTATGATTCAAACCTGCAGGTTTATATGAACACCAGCGCGGACACGTTCTCGTTTGCCAGCCCCATGTCCGTGCCTTGGTGCCCAAAGGGCTTTCCTCCAGTAATTATGAAAGGATTTGTCAGCCTTTCGATCGAACTGGCTTCTGCCGACATCAACAGCGACGGCAAGCCGGACTTGGTGGTTAGCGGTCATTGCGGACTGAATGTGATGCTGAATCGCACATCCGACCGCGGCCACATAGCTTTCGACCAGCCACTCCCCATAGTCGACGCAACGCGGCAGATTCTCTCACGGTCCGCGGCTTTCGCTCTGGCCGATGTCAACCGTGACGGCAAGCCCAACGTCATCCTCATCGAAAACAACTACGTGAATGGAGGAGAAACTTCAGCGCTCGACGTGCTCCTCAATGAAACAAGGTCGTCGCCGTCATTTCGGCTTGTCCAGCACCTTCAGTTCGGCAAGCGGCTAAGTTCGGTCGCTGTAGGAGACTTCAATCACGATGGCTGGCCGGATATCGCTGCCGTGGACGCCGCGGATGGGACGCTCACGTTTCTCCTGAACGACGGGCAATGGAAATCAAACGGTGCGTTCCGGGTCCATTCGTCCTTTACGGTCATGCCGAATCCCCAGCAGATACTCGTGATGGATAGGCCCGGAGGTGGCCTGCCCGAATTATTGCTTCGCAATCAGAACCTGGCTGCGATCATCCGGTAACCAGCATCGCTCGCTCTTTCTCTTCTGCCCGCGGGCCGCCTTCTGGCCAATCGTGATTCAGGAGGCTCGAGCCAGCGAGTTGCGCAGTGCATCTCGGTCACTATTTGCCGGACTTCAGATTTGTGGTAGTTCTCTCTCATCCTGGAATAGGCGCCTGCGATGTTTCGACGTGGCCTTATGACGGAAAGCACCGCGGCACGATTGATGGCCAGAACGATAAGCATACTCGTGTGCTTGTTGATGGTTGTGCCCATTCGATCGGAGCAATCTCAGCCCGGGCACAATGAGCAAGTCAGAGGTCTGCCTCGGCTCGTGCTCTGGGCCTGGGAACGGCCGGAGGATCTGCAATTCATTAATCCTCAAACCACAGCGGTTGCATTTCTCGCAGACACGATTCAACTTCGCGGTGACGCTGTAGTGGCTCGCCCTCGGCTGCAATCGCTTCGGGTTCCGGACCGCGCCCATCTGGTCGCAGTGGTTCGCATCGAGGCCGAACAAAACGCTGCACTCAACCGAAGGCAGATCGAGCAAACAGCTACTGCGATTGCCAAAGCAGCCTCGCTTCCACGCGTGATGGCGATACAAGTAGATTTTGACGCTACTCGTACTCAGCGAGACTTCTATCGCTCTCTTCTCGTTGACCTTCGACGACGCCTGGGTTCTGCCGTGCCGATCTCAATTACGGCACTCGCTTCCTGGTGCCTCGGCGACGATTGGATTTCCTCCCTCCCGATCAACGAAGCGGTGCCCATGTTGTTTCGGATGGGGGCTGGCACAAACGAGGTGGTTGGACAGTTAAGCTCAGGTCGCGATTTTCGGGCGTCCATCTGCCGAGGGAGTCTTGGCGTGTCTACCGATGAGCGGTGGGCATCACTACCGAGTGGGCGGCGCCTCTATGTTTTCAATGAGCAGTCTTGGACCCAGTGGACCGAATTGGCTTTCTTGCGGGAGGTACAGCAATGGCGGTAAGAGTCCTGCGCATAGCATCCGTTGGGTTCATACTGCTGATACTCTTTGCCATACCAAGCGCGATTTACAGCTGCGGGCCTTTTCTCGAATCTGCGATCTTTGTTTTCCATGACCGTCCAGACGGCCCTCCGGAGAACTTCGCGGCAGGCAAGCTTGGGATCGTGCGGCCAGAGTTCCGCCAAGCCTACTTGGTTATCGCCTACCGTTACTTTTCTGGACGGTCGCTTACAAATGAGCAGCAAAAAGCGGCGCTCAACGTCTGGGATCGCAATGTGGTCCCTGAGCACCCCAGCGAAGATGACGCAATCGCTGCCTGGACCAAAGCTCGGAATAGGGTTCCAAGCCTTCCCGCCGTACCGGCGCTGTCACTTTATGCCGTCGTCTCCAAGGATCAGCCGTACTTCCAGTATGTAAACTGCCCGGTTGATGCTCTCCTGACTGCGTCTCGTAACCTGGATGATCGGGTTGCAAAATTTGGAACTGATAGTGCAACCGTGCGGGAGTGGGTTTCCGCCCAAGATCAGGTCTTCTCCAACTGTGGAGGCGAAGCCCACGTGATTCCTGTTTCGCTCAATTCGGGCGACCCCGAAGTCCGTGCGGATCGCGACTATCAAATCGCAGCGGCGCATTTCTACTGCCGGGATTTCGACGAAGCGGTCGCCGACTTCGACGCTATCGCTAAGGACCGCTCGTCACCATGGAGCAGTATTAGTCCCTATCTGGCGGCTCGAGCGTTGATCCGCAAGGCAAACCTGGTTCACAAAGAGAATGAGCAGTTTGATCCGGTCGTCATGTCGGAGGCAGAAAAGCGACTAGAAGCGATCGTCTTCGATCCACATGCCGGCACAATTCATGACGCCGCTGTCAGACTGCTTAATTTTGTGCGCTTCCGGACAGAACCGGATAAACGGGCGGCTGAGTTAGACCGCATCATCGTGCAGGCAAACCCTGGGAAAAACTTCAAGCAGGACTTGTGGGACTATGCCGTTCTTCTATCCCATGGAGAGCAAAGCGAGGACCCGAGCGAATGGGTACAAACCTTCCAAGCAGCCGGTACGAACTATTTCGGGGTCACTCGGGAATTGACCGCGAAGCACGCCGTCTCGAAATGGCAAGCGACAAAATCGCTGCCATGGCTGATCGCCGCATTAGCTGCAAGTGATGCTCATACGCAAGATCTGCCATCTTTGCTCAGGGCCGCGAGTGCCATCCCAAGTTCGTCAGCCGGATATTTGACGGCACGCTATTACGCTTTACGCCTGATGATTACGTCGGGACAATCTGACGCCGCACGGAGTGAACTTGATGCTCTGCTCAAGCGCAACGAACCGGATCTCCCGCTTGGATCGCGCAACCTGCTGAATGAAGAACGTCTGAAGCTTACCACCAGCCTCGAAGACCTTCTCCAGCATGCCTCCGAGACGCCCGTTCCCTCGGAAGTTGATTTCAACACCGGGGAGGAGGTACCTGCCGAATCTACAGAAGGCCAGCCTAACCCACCCTTGTTCAATCGTTATGCTGCCGAAACACTCGTGAAACGCCTGCCACTGGATGTGTTGATCCAGGCTGCGGAATCGCCGCTCCTCCCGAAACATCTTCGACGAGAAGTGGCACGCAGCGCCTGGTTCCGTTCGGTTTTGCTCGGCGAACTAAAATCTGCGGAGAAACTGCAGTCCATTTTTCAGGAGCTCGACACTCCCCTGTGGCATACCATGGAATCTTTTCGCTCGGCAACGAACAATGCGGAAAGACACTTTGCCGGCGTCTTCATCATCTTGAACAATCCTGGGATGAAGCCTTCGGTTCGCGAAAGCTCGCTGCGCACGGCAACACTGGGCGAACTGGACGAGTACCGAGACAATTGGTGGTGCGCTGACATGGGTGTGGGAGCGAATTGGGGGCAGAGCTACGAACCCTATAACAAGGATGTCAACTTGAAGTTTGTGGAGCGTGACCCAGATTTTCCATTCCCGAGGTGGTTAACAGAATCTCAGAAAGACTCTGCAAAGGCTGAATGGGGCAAGCTGTCACAAGTCGGAACCGCTCCGAACTATCTGGCAGATCAGGTCATCGCATACGCGAATCAGCACGGCGAAGATCCGCGCTTACCCCAAGCCTTGCATCTAGCTGTACGTTCTACCCGCTTCGGATGCACTAATGTCGAGACCAGTAAGTTTTCGAAGGCAGCGTTCGATTTCCTGCACGGGCACTATCCGCACAGCGAATGGGCCGCGAAAACAAAGTATTACTACTGAGAAGCCTCGATCCATTGGGTGAGAAAGGGGCGTGCCGGCACCACCCCACGAACTAGATGACGACCTTTGCCGTCACATCCGTCAATTCACTTCTCTGCCAGGCTTCGACTTGCTTTCGCATCGGTTCGAAATTTCGCTGCATTCGGTCAACCCCGACCGAGATGCAATCAATGCGAGAGAACGACTTATAGTGGACCCAGTCGGCAGGTTTTAGAGAATCACTTATTCACAGGCTGCTGTCTCAGCCGGCCTGTGAATATCTGCGGATTCGGGGGATGGAGTGCAGAGGAAGGGGGACTTCGAGTGCTTGGCGAGAACGGGGGTAAACACGCCCGGGACAGTGTTCTCAACTATTGGGCTTCTGAACATGCGCCAAGTTTTTCGAACGAAGGCTTGAGCATCATAGGCAAGATCATCGGGAAGGAATTTGGGCGCAACGTGGCGACGGGTTCACCAAAGCCACGAGGGGCAGCTACTTCATGTCTAACACTTTTCTGATGGCCGGGGCCGGAACGCCAGACCGGATAACCGCCGAGCGGAGATCGTCGGCGAGCGCCAGCAGTTCGTCCGACGCCTGCTGAGCATGCCAGGCCGCGCCGACTTCGCCGAATTTGGAGTTGCACATCAGACGAAGCATGAATGCCAGCACGAACACCGGCATGACGGCGAGAATCTGCTGACCGGCGGGCACGATCTTGTGCCCCAGCGCCTTCAGCACTGGAATGGTTTCGCGCATGGCCGCGGCGGCTAGCCTCAGGTCGTCGGGCGAATGGGCCGCCGCCTTGAAGTCGTTCCGGTACTTCACCGCCAGCGGCGTGATCGCTGCCACACCGGCGGCGTGTGTGGCGAGGTAATCGATGATGTGGGTTGAAACCTTAGCCCTGAGACCGGCCCGATTGAGCAGTTCGACCAGCCTCTTCAGCCGGGGAGTGACCGTTCCGTCGATTTCGCCAAAGGGCGTCCGCATCAGCGAATGATCGAAGGGGCCGATCGCCCGGATGATCTCCCCGTCGCGCTTGCCCCCCGCAAAGACGAATCCGAGCATCGGCCGCTGCGGGCCCAATGCTGCAACGATCTCCGCGGGACCGTTGAGACTGTTATTCATAAAGACGACGTTGGGCGAGGTGTTCGCGGCCAGCGTGGGCAGCAATTCGGCAACTTGGGTGCGGCGAACGACGACGAGGATGTAGTCGTAGGTGTCGCCAGTCACCAATTCGCCGATGGCCCTGACGTTGGCGACCCTCCGCTTTTGGCTGAACGGGTTCTCGATGACGATCCCGTTGCGCTCAATCTCGGCCAACCGCTTGCCGCGCGCCAGCACAGTGACATCCACGCCACGCTCGAACAGGCGCGAAGCGCAGACGGAGCCATTCACTCCTGCTCCGACTACGAGGATTCTGCCATTGTCACTTCCCATAACGCATTTGCGGACAACCGGAGTAAATTCGGGCCGTGTCGACTGCCCTTAAGGTTCCTCGATCACGAACAAATTATTCACGGGACCCGAATTTCGAAACATTGTCTCGGGTAACTTGCCGCCCGTGCTGGCAAAAAACATCACGGCGGCGTATCAAAGCGAAGGCTCGATACTTGCGTTGGACGGCGATTACTTCGGTGTTGCCGACTGCTGGGGGTAAGTCCCATTTTAGTGCTCCGCCGCTCTCTTTCGCGCACTGAACACTAGGACGGCGCCGTGCACGTTGGGACGAAAGGCCTCAAAGCCCGCTTCACCCACATAGCGGTCGAGATCAGGGAGTGCGAAGATATGACCGCCCCCTCTCTCCGCGCGCTCGCGCAGGAATCTGTATTTGAAGAGGCCTCTGCTGCTGACCACAAAGCACATCACCGCCAATGCCGCTCCCGCTTTCATAGTGCGGTTAATCTCACGTAATGCCAAGACTGTGTCGGAGAAGTGGTTCAACGACCCTGCGCAGATGGCTGCGTCGAACAGACCGGCTTGGAACGGTAGTGCCTCGACCTTGGCCCGGGCGAAGTGAACGTTGGGAATACAGTCCCGCTCGACGTAACGGGCGCCCCGGCGCAGCATACTCATGGAGGCGTCAATGCCGTAAACGGTCCTTGACGCCGAAGCGATACGAACGTCCGTAGGTCCCCGGGCCGCATGCCACGTCGAGGATAACACCGTCCTGCGATCCCACAATGTCAGAGACGTCTCGTGCGAGCTCTTTCAAGGACGTGCTGTGCCAGCCGCCAAACAGGTTACACACTGGCGGGTATATATATTTCTCGTAACTGTACGCGGCAAAATCAAGGAGGGTGGAAGAGTCCCCCTTGCCGAGCATGCGTAGGGATCGGTTACTGTTCTCTTCGAGCTCTTCCACGATGAAGTCGGGAATCCCGTCGCGGATTGGGTAGCTTACCGCACAGGCACGGCAGTCGAGACTCCCCGGCCCTAGCTCCACCTCCCGCTTGCATGTAGGGCATACGTAAATGCCGTGTGGCTGCGAATTGATTGCGTACTCTTTTCCCGGAGCGACGATTTCGCGATCGATTGATGTAGTTGCCATCTTGCCCTCCTTAGAGTCACGGGTCGGCTTTCGCCTCATGGCGGGGCTTGGATATCAGGCGGGAACGTGCTCATCGAGAGGCGACGGCTAGTGTGTAACGCAACCAGCACAGAAAGTCAGTGACCGGAATCACGCTGCAAGACGCACAGCATTTGTAGCATCCCGCGGGCCCTGCCAGGACACTAAGTTCACACCTTTCACTTTCTGAGTTCGGTCGTTTCCTGTGATCCAGGTCACGGATCATCCCCCAACTTTCCGTTCCAATGCAAGCAAGTGCCATACGGAAGAGGAATTCGTGACGCTCCCACGGTTCGTCGCTCGAAACATTCTGCGTAACAAGCGGCGTAGCCTGCTCACGGCCCTCAGCTTGGCGTTTTCGTTTCTCTTGCTCATCTTCATGATCTCGATATGGCGCAGCTTCTACGTCGAGCAGTGGACGGCGAACGGAGCGCTGCGCCTGGTATGCCGCCATCGCGTTTCCTTGTTTCTCTCACTACCAAGCTATTACGTGGAAAAGATCCGCGGGTTGCCCGGAGTGGTGAGTGTCGTCGGGATGAACTCCTTTGACGGGATATATAGAACCGGCCAGGGGAAAGAAAACTTCGGGCAGTTTGGTACCGATCCCAAGATTTTTGTAGGTCTGTACCAAGACATAGAACTGTCTCCGGATCAAGCTGAAGCGTGGAAGCAGGATCGCGCCGGTGCAATCGCCAGCGTAGACTTGGCGCGCAAGCTCGGCTGGAAAATCGGGGACCGGATCATCCTGGAAGGTGTAGGCTATCCCGTCAACATCGAATTGAACCTTCGCGGAATCTACCGTTCGTCCATGCCGAGCGGGCCACTATTTTTCAACTGGGACTGTGTGGAGGAGACCCTGCATCGCGGGAGATACCAGGTGCTTCTAATTCGCGCGGACTCACCGCGGCACGTTGGATCCGTCGCAACCGCAGTCGACAATCTGTTCCGCAACGCGCCCGAACCCACGCGAACAGAGGCGGAGAAGGCTTTCAACCTGCACATCATTGAGGGGCTGGGCAATGTGAAACAGTTCATTCTGAGTATTTGCCTTGCCGTGCTCTTTGCCATGGTTCTGGTGTCGGCGAATGCGATCGCCATGTCGATCCGCGAGCGTACGCGCGAAGTTGCCGTACTGCGGTCTCTAGGGTTCACGCCTCGTATATTGTTATCGCTCCTGGTGGGCGAGTCGGTCGTCCTCTGCGTCGTCGGATGGGTGCTCGGCTCGATCGCCGCGTTCGCGTTTGTTTTTGTCCTCGTGCGTACCGCTGGCGGCGAAGGTTTTCAGATGCTTCTAAAACTCAAGTGGCCGACAGAGTTGTTCTGCTTCATCGTTGCGGTGATGGTCGGCTGCCTCAGCGCGGCATTCCCGGCACATCGGGCCTCGCACACGCCGATCGTAGAGGGCCTGCGACACATCGGGTAATTGCGCGAAGAGCTGCACGCATATGGTCTCGTCTAACTTGAGGGAGCGATCATGAACAACATTGAACCCGGCCGGTGGGCTCTGTGGCTCAGCTTCCCGCTAGCTGTCATCCTCGCGATTGCGTCATGCGGAGGACTCTTCCTCCCTTCCGTGTATGCGGATGAAACCCGGCGGCAAACTGCCCTGAGCATCGGAAACGACGCGGGGAACCTGGCGCTCATCGTGCCGGTCTTGGTGCTCGCGGCTATTCTTGCTCTACGCGGCTCGTGTGCGGCACGACTGGTGTGGATGGGAGCCCTCGCCTACCTTGTCTACGATTTCCTCGGCTACGCTCTCGCCATTCACTTCAACTCGATGTTCCTGGCGTACTGCGGCGTTCTCGGGCTCAGTTTCTACGCTCTCGCGGGAAGTCTCATCGCACTGCCGACTGCGGAAATTGCCGGACGCTACGGTCCGCGAACTCCGGCAAAAACCGCAGCTAGCGTGTTCCTGCTGATGGGCGTGGCGATCGTTTTCCACTAGCTGTCTGAGATCATTCCTGCTGTGCTTGCGGGCCAAGTGCCGCAAGCCATTCGCGAGTCCGGCCTCTTGACGGAGGCAGTCGCGGTGCTGGACCTGGCCTTCGGAGCGCCGGCCTGTACGATTGCCGCGATCCTGCTGCTGCGGCGCAAGCCGCTGGGCTTTGTTCTCGGTCCCGTTGTGCTGACGTTCCTCGTCCTCAGTAGCCTGGTGCTTGCTTCGATGGGAACAGCGATGGCCCGGCGTGGCCTCGAAACGGGTTACTCCCTGTCCGCGATCGGCCTCGGGATAGCAGTAGGCTGCGCCGTTCTGCTGGCTCTCTCATTGCGGGGAGGCAAAGCGACGTTACAACCGGCTCAAACATGCGAATCGCAATATCGATCAGCCAGTCGCAACATCCCTGTGCCTTCGTCTGGTGTAGAGGGACTATGCAGCGGTCGAGTTCGATCTGACAGCGCTGCAGCATCATTTCCTTGACTTGCCGGCGGGCGCGCTGAACACGCGATTTCATCCCCGACAATGAAAGCTGTCGCAGACTGGCCGCTTCGCGTTGGCCCATTCCACCAAGATCGGTAAGCTCCAAGGCATCCCGGTAATGCTTGGGAAGCGCGCCGAGCATGGGCTGGACACACCTCGAAAGCTCGGTGAGATCCGACAGTTCAATGCTGTCCTCTTGGAGCGAGGCCGGTTTTAAGTCCGGCTCCATGTTTTCTGCATTTGGGGCGGAGCGGTAGTAGTCGGCGATCGCATTGCGCGTGATCTGAAATATCCATGCAGTCAGCCGATCCTGCTTTTGAATTTTGTCGAGATTCCGGTGAATGCGAACGAAGACTTCCTGAACAATGTCGTCTGCGTCTGGGGTTGTCATCATGGGAACCTCGAGGTCATTTTAGCCGACCGGGTTCGAAATCGCCCGGCGTTGCTCTGGCTCTAGTGCCATTTCTGTGGAAAAGGTCGAGGTTCGTGCTGGAGCCATTATTTCCCGACCTTCTTGCAACTTCCCTCTTCCCACATCGCCGGTTTGCTGTCCGCTCCAGTCACTTCGAGATACGCATCGTAGGCCGCATCGCCTTTCTTCGTCAGGGTGTGCTTGACGGGCAGCTTCCCCACGCCAATGATCATGTAACCCGTATAGATGAGCTTGTTGCCGTCCCATCCGGGCGAGGTCACGTCCACCCGTGAGCCGCCTATGTTCATGTCCCGGCGGACATGCACCTTGGCGTTGGCGTCCCAGGTACTCGATCCGATCAGCGTTTGTTTGCCCTTTACTGGCCCCTTCAATTGATCGATTTGGTAGATGAGCCATGAGCCGCGTAGCCTCATTTTAAAACTGAACCGATCAGTGAACTTTGCCCCAGGCCCTGTCCGCGAGGCATGTTCTGTGCCCTCGCATATCCAATTCCCGACGAACCACTTCTCCACAGACAGTTGGTCTGGCAGCGTCGAGGGCGCCGATGGCGCGGCATTCACGGCTGGAGTTTCTCCGGCGCTCAGCGAAAAGTGCTGCACAATCTTCCACTCCCCGCCGATCTTCTCCATAACAATCAGGTATTGTCCCAGATGAACGACGGAGCCAACTAGCCTTCTCGTTCGCCCAGTCCCGTAGGCGAGCGTTCCAGAACTCTTCTCAACGATTGGCTCGATTGCTTCCAGCCTGCTTCCTTGATCCAGTCCCGACTTGACCCAGTTCCGAATCTCGTCCCGTCCTTTGAAAGTACCGCCATCACTCACCAGCGTGGCGTCATCGGCGTACAGTGCCACAACTGCGTCCACGTCCTTCGCGTTGTACGCTCTGAGGAATGCCTGCCTTACTTGGAGTCCCGGTTCGGGACTGGGCGGCTGCACCGTGGGCGGCTGCACCGTGGGCTGCTGTGCCCACAGGTTCAAGGTGAATATCAACAATAGTCCTGCGACGAGGTTCGTCATTTGTTCATCTCCGATTCATGCAGGGTGTGATCTTCCAGTTTTTCTCTTCTTGAAAACGTACATCGCGTAGACTGCGCCCCCCAGAATGAATATTCCAAACTCCAATGCCGTGGCTTCGACCGCACTGATGGAGTTGTACAGGCCGAGTCCGACTTTCGGTGAGCCGCCGAAGAGAAGTGGAAGATCGGACGGTAGTGGATGTCCATAGCTCCACTGCCACGAGCGCCAAGAAAAGCTGGGAAAAGGGATGGGATGGGAAACGAAGTCCAGCACCCAATGGCTGAACACCAAAAGGCCGACAACCACTCCTGCACGATGATCTCGATAGATGCGTGCAGCCAAGAAAGCGGCGACCAGCGACCAGACAACTGACATGAAGAGCCCATGCGACCAAGGGATTCCTCTCTTAACACCCTCGATGCCTGCGAAGCCGAAAGCAATGGCTAGAACATCGAGAATCACTGTGGCTAAGAACAACACGCCAAGCGGGACTTTCGGAGCCACAGGTTTGGCTGCTAGTCCTACCGCGAAGTGTCCAATCGGACCCATCGAGTCCTCTTCAAACAAGCCATTTGCACTCAAGAATTGCCCGTCGTCACTTCCCGCTTCCCAACTGTTGTGCAAGGTAGGTGCCAATGCCCATCTCCTTGATGGAATGAAGCTGAGCGTCCAAGAAGTCCGCGTGCCCTTCTTCGTCCTTGAGCATGCGCTGAAACAAATCGCCTGATCCGTTGTCCCCAGCGTCGGCGCAGATTTTCATAGCAGAGTTGTACTGGTGCGCGGCATCCTCTTCGTCCTTGAGGTCGCCTTCGAGTTGCTGCTGCACGTTAGCGCCAAACTTGGGAGCCAGAGCGACATCCACCTTTGGCGTGGCATCCAAGAACACGATGCGTTCGATCAGACCTTCAGCGTGACCCATCTCCTCGATTGCGCGTCTCTTCAGCAAGTCGCTTAGCCGCACGTAGCCCCAGTTCTGGCAGGTCTCTGATTGAACCATGTACTGAACGATTGCGGTCAATTCAGAGGCGAGAGCCGCGTTCAATTGCTCGATCACTTTTTCGTTGCCATGCATAGTTTTGCCTCCGTCCTCTATTGTGCGATCTGGGAAACAGGGAGGCTGTGATGCAGAGCACAGGGGCTTAGGAGTAGGCTGATGCGTCGGACGACCTCCTTACTACCTCGCGGAGGCTACAAGAACTTCCGAACTGATGCCCCAACTTGTCACCTTGTTCTGGTGGTTAGGTTTCCACGCCCCGGACGGAAGATAATCCGAGAGTTCGATAGGATGGCAGCCGCCCACGATGCCCGGACTGAACCGCCACAAGCGTTGCCAGCCCCAACAGACGGCACGCGAAAGGGGAGACATCCCGAACGTCATGCTTACCAGACAGAGCTTTCCTCCGGGGACGAGCACGCGGTGAGCTTCTGACAGGAGTCGCTCGATGAAGTCGGGTGCAAGCAGATCGAGCACGTAAGCGGACACGAAGCGGTCGAAGCTGCCATCTGGCTCAGGTATACGCGGGGAACCGTCACTCTGATATACGCGTGCGCGATCTGACCACGGCTTCAAACGTTCCCGCGCAAGCGAGACCATTGTGCCGCTGATGTCGAGACCAACATAGCGTGCGTCAGCGGGCAGACGGCGATGCACCAGACGTGCGGCAAATGCCCCTGTGCCACAGCCGAACTCGAACACGGATTGTGCTGAGTTGAAAGCAGCGTGCGCGATCAGTTCGTTGATGGCTGGATTTTCGTAAAAGCCTTGCCAGTCCTGCGCTGAGCCGAGGCGGTCATAGAAACGCTTCGCCTGTTCGGGCGATAGGTGACGATCCGTTGGCTCGCGCACGCTCACATGCGAATCTTAGCCCAGTCCGCTTTCAGCAAGCACTCCGTTACTAGACACCGGGCTTAGCAAACTGATTGTAGAGCCAAGCAAAGACAGCGCCAGCGATGAGACCATCTACTGCTCCGTAGAGAGTCCCGACGATGATTTCCGCGATGCTGCGAGTTGCATGATAGCCGGGGTAGACCGACGCCACTGTCTGGAGAAACTGCTGACTATAGCCGCTCCAGATCAGGTTCGCCAGTCCCATGCCCAGCATCGACACTCCCCAGAGGATTCCAGATGCCAAAGCCAGACCCTTTATGCTCAATTTCATGGCTGCTCCTTTCCTTCCTTCATTCTAGGGCGGGCAGCCGCGTCCAGTCCTCGACTTGTCTGCAGAGAATTCTCCCGTCATCGAAGTGATAGGAGAACGTGATTGTCATCACTTTCTCGTTCGACACGCTGGCTGGATACTGTAGGGTGACGACAACAGTTCAGTTCTTTGAGGAGGTTGCCCATGACCGCTAAACCGAAAAGATCTTTGGGACCTCGCTCACCGAAGCCTGACCTCCTAAGCAACGCCGAGGAACGTCTCCGCCGACGCGCCTATGAGTTGTACGAGCAACGCGGCAGGGAGGACGGCTTCGCCTTGGACGACTGGCTCCAAGCGGAACGCGAGATTCTCGGAGCGCAGAAGCAACGGAAGGTCAAAGCTGCGAGAGGGTCTCAGTGTTGACGGCGATTAAGCTCTTGCACACGGTGATTTGGGCGCTTCTGGCAGCGAGCATAGCAGCTTAAACATTCATCCGTCCCGACATGGTAACATTTTGGCCGTGCCCATCAGCGACACAAGCCCTTCCGCACAAGCTCTCCAGCTCCAAATTCAACGAGCGATGCCAGGAGAACAGCGCCTACTCCTGGCGCTGGAAATGAGCCTGTTTGCTCGCGAATTGGCAAAGGAGCAAATCCGGCGAGAGTATGCTGAATGGTCGGACGCGCAGGTCGCACGAGAACTCGTTCGGCTGACCTTCATGCCCGCTCTGGTACCAGCGCGGTTGCGATGAGTGTCTCGGAGGTTTTCCATAGGATCACGTCGGCGCTTGGCGAGGCCGGTATTGCCTATATGCTCGCCGGATCGTTCGCCAGTGCGTACTACGGCGCCCCGCGGACAACACAGCACATTGATCTCGTCATTGCAGCTACCGCGGATCAATTGCGAACATTCGTCCAACTTCTCTCGAATGATCAGTACTATGTGGACTTGGATGCGGCGCTCGAAGCTCGCAAGCACCAATCTTTATTCAACGTGGTTGACATGGCAACGGGCTGGAAGATTGACTTGATCATCCGCAAGTCCCGTCCCTTCAGCGAAGAAGAATTCCGCCGACGCAAACTGGTGAATCTGCAAGGTAGATCTCTTTTTGTAGCGAGCGCTGAGGATGTAGTCGTCTCGAAGCTCGAATGGGCGAAACTGGCACAGTCCCAAAGGCATATTGAGGACGTTGCAGGCATATTAAGAATGCGATGGGATTCGCTGGATCGCGCTTATCTAGAGAAGTGGATTTTGGAGTTAAGGATCGAGGCGGAATGGAACGATGCTCGGCACGCGGCCGGAGTCTCCGAATAAGAACGCCAGTACACACGGACCGTTCCTTGAATCTCTTGGATTTCTTGCGCGGCGGCTGGATCCTGAATCGTACCAGCTTCTTTGTCAAGAAGTGTTGCGAAGAATAGTTGAAGATGCCAAGCATGCGGCACAACGTCGAACCTTGAGGTTCATCATCAACGACATCGCAGCCAGTCCGGAGATGACTCAGAGCGGAACTTGATTACCCTCTGCGCCGCATGCCACAAGAATGTGCATGGTGGTGCGTAGGACAGCGAATCTGCCCGCAGGTTGTGACTGGTACAACTACTGGACAAATGAGCGGGTGCACGGAGGACAAGACCATTGTGGCAGCCGGTCCGATCGATACGCCGCCGCTGTTCGTGAAGGCTGGAAGCGTTGTGCCGCTTGGGTCGGAGGTGGAGAGCACACAGCAGACGCAGACAATTGCGTCCGTGCGCGTGTATCCGGGAGCCGGGCGATTTCTCGGGAAGCTACGACGAGAACGGGCCGAATGGCTAGCTCACGAACCAGGCGATCGATGCAAATTACGGCGTCAACACGGACGTCCCGTCGAAGGCCACCTGCCGTCCCCTCTGGCCCTTACAATAAGGGGATGAGGATCCTGATGTTCACCGGCAAAGGCGGAGTGGGCAAGACCAGCCTGGCCGCCGCGACCGGCGTAAAACTTGCCGCGCTTAACTACCGGACGTTAGTCATGAGCATCGACCCGGCACACAGCCTGGGAGACTCCTTCGATTTGGAGACGGACCTCTTTCACCTCCAGACTTCTGACCCGTTACAAGTGGGTGACCGGCTCTGGATCCAGGAGCTCAATATTCAGAAGGAGATCAAGCGTCATTGGCAGGAGATCTCTTCCTACGTGACCTCGGTGCTGCGCACGACTGGAATCAGTGGAGTGGAGGCCGAGGAACTTGCGATCCTCCCGGGCATGGAGGAGCTCAGCGCGATGATGTACGTCAACCAATACCGGCGCGAGCAGCGGTACGACGTCATCGTGCTCGACGCCGCGCCCACCGCCGAGTCCATGCGCTTTGTCAGCATGCCCACTACGCTCGACTGGTACATGAAGCACATTTTTCCGTTTCAGCGGAACTTCTTGAAGGCGGTGAGGCCCATCGCCAACCGCGTGGCGCCCTTTGAACTCCCCGCAGACAGCTACTTCGTGAACATCCGCGACCTGTTTGGCAAGCTGGAAGGCGTGGACGAGATCATGGAGGACCCGAACACCACCAGTGTTCGTCTCGTCACGAACCCAGAGAAAATGGTGCTGCGTGAGACGGAGCGCGCGTTCGTGTACTTTTCCCTGCACGGATTGACGGTGGATGCGGTCATCGTCAATCGCGTGCTCCCGCACGAAGTCACCGACGCCTGGTTCAACGAATGGCACACCTCACAGGACAAAATCCTGCACGAGATTGAAGAATACTTTGCTCCAGTTCCGGTAAAGCGCGTGCCCTTGTTCGCTCGCGAGGTCCTGGGGAGACAACGCCTGGAGGAGTTATCCGAAGTGCTGTATCCTCGAGGGGAAGACCCCTCGGCGGTAACACGGACAGAAAAGCCCTTCAGCTTTGGAAAACAAAACGGAGCGTACGAAGTTCGGGTGCTGCTGCCGTTTGCCACCAAAGGCGAAATCGGGGTATTCAAGAAGGGTGACGAACTCGTGGTCGAGGTCGGCACAGTTCGCCGCCATGTGGGCCTGCCGAGGTCGATGGCGGGCTTGCTGCCGTCGAGGGCGCGGTTGGAAAATCGTGTCTTGACGGTCGAAATGAAGGAGGCGCAATGAACGAACCACAGGAAGCTCAGTCGACGGCTGGAGAACATACCGCCCACGAGCCATGCCCATGCCGCGAGATCGTTGATACGGTCCGCGAATATCTCGGGATTTCGCCTGCTGCCCGACAGCACTTGGCAAATTCGCGGGTCGAATTTCTCAAGGCGCTTCGGGAAATGCTGAACGCACGTATTGAAGATTTGTCCAGTCAACCGCAGAAAGGCACAAAGGTTGTGGTCGAATAAGGTGTCGCCCTGCCGCGATTCCCGGTTCCTTAGGGTGGACATAACCTTCCTGTGCGTAGCGTAGCGTTGCTCTCTTCCCTGCCGAAACGAGGCCAGATCCTACACGTGGCGGCCATGAATTCTGGTTTCAGACCGCAAAGTGACCGTATTTCGTCCATGTGACCGAACCGCGCGCGTTCCGACAAAAAACCACACCGCAGCAGGAACTACAACTCAGTTCAAGTCTGGTGACCGCAAAGCCGGGAGTTCTGCTCCACCGCGCGAACGAAGTGGCAGTTTGAGTGCATGCGTGATTGAGACAAGAAGGGTGGCCATGTCAGAATCCGGTCCCAAAGAGCGCTATCAGCTTAGCTGCCGGCAGCATCTCAAGCGTCTGTTCTACAATATACATTGCACTGTGCTACAACGTTGGAGGAGCAGCGATGAAGCGTGATGCTCAAGTCAGTTCGCAGCGAAGAAAGATGCCAGTGGGTGTTCGGGGGGCCAACAAGCTAAGCGAAATCATGGTCATCGCGCAGCAGGAAGGCTTGTTGCAGGGTGAGCGGACTCAGGTCGTGCGAGGAAGAATGCCCGCGGCGCTGGTGGCAAGGGCGAAAAAGCGCACTGGGATCAATTCCGACACGGATCTCATTGAAGTGGCGCTCGCGAACATAGCGGTCGAGGACGATTACGCGGACTGGTTGCTCTCCCGTCGCGGCACCTTGAGCCGCGAGGCCGATCTTGAATTCTGAACTGCAGGCCACTCTCAGACGACTCAAACCCGAAAAGCGGCGAACCCAGCTCAAGCCGCGAGAGGAATCGGACCTCGAGTTCGTTGAAACCACCAGAAATAAGCCTAAAAAGCTGTTGTACGACACCACCGTTTACATCGATATCCTGCAGAGCCGCTTCCCACAAAGTGGTGAACTGATGCTTCGCGCGACGGAGGCCTGGCATTCGCCCGTGACCGAAGCGGAACTGGCCGCGGCGATCGGCCTACTTGATCCGGCTCACTTGGGAACGCGCGAGATCGTCGCGCAGATTGCAGCTGTGATCGAACGGCGCAAGAGTTACAGAACAATTATCCCGGACTCCGAGATATGGTGGGAAGCCGGCATGTTGTCGGGCATTCTTGCCCGTCTTCAAGGATATGGGAAAGACCATCGGCGCCGTGCCTTGAATGACGCCCTGCTCTTCGCAACCGCACGAAAACACGGATGCACGGTGCTGACACGTAACACTGCGGATTTCGATCTTCTCCAACAGTTGGAGCCGTCCGGCAGAGTTCTTTTCTACAAATAGGACCACGGGATGTTTCTCTGGGCAGACATAGTTCGCACGAACTCTCCTGATGATCTAAGTCGCTGCGAGTCGCACAGCGAGGCCAATCAGAGGGAGTTTACACATGCGTTCGCGAGATGCTACGCCGCGAACTATACATTGGGAAGATTGTTTGGAACCGGAGCCGCTACCTCAAGAATCCGGGCACGAATAAGCGCGTATCCCGACCCCGTCCAGAGAAGGACTGGATTCTCTTCGAGCGGCCCGAGCTAAGGATCATCTCTGAGAAACTATGGAAGCGCGTGCAGGCGAGAATTCGTGCGCAGGCAAGTGTTGTCGAGGAGCACATGGCCGGGCGCAACCTCAAACGCACGAGCAGTCTGGCATAATCTGTGCCTATGTGCGGTCGCTACAGACTATCGAGGAGAAAGCAGATCATCGAGGAGCACTTCGACTGCGATCCGTGGGACGAGGACTGGAACCCTCGGTTCAATATCGCCCCGACCCAGCCAGTCCCGGTCATCCGCCAGAATCGCGAGGAGCCAACCCGTCAAGTTTCAACTATGCGTTGGGGCTTGATTCCTCATTGGGCTAAGGACGCCTCTGGCGCTGCAAAAACGATCAACGCGAAGTCAGAGACAGCCGCCACGAAGCCCGCGTTCCGCGATCCTCTGAAATTTCGCCGATGTTTGATTCCCGCCGACGCATTCTACGAGTGGTCGAAAACGGCGAACGGTAAGCAGCCTTATTGTTTCGAAGTCAATGAAGGCGAGTTGTTCGCGTTCGCTGGATTGTGGGATGGCTGGAAAGACCCCAACGGCAATTGGATAAGAACCTGCTCGATTCTGACGACAACTCCACACGCGGTGACCTCGACTGTCCACGACCGCATGCCAGTCATCCTTGACCCGAACGACTACGATCTATGGCTCGACCCCGGAATGCGGAACATGGATGCGGTCTCGGAACTCTTGAGGTCCTACGACGCCCGCCTCATGCAGTGCTACCCGGTAAGTACGCGGCTCAATCACGTGGCGAACGATGACGCGGAGTGTTCAGTCGCCGTAGACATCGCCATGCCTCAATCTGATCTGTTCGCTTAAGAAAGAACCAAACCCAATATGAAAATCGCTGCTTGCCTGTCAAATACTTCCTCAGGTCACTTGGTTGAAGTCGAAACAGAGGGTCGCAAGCAATCAATCGCGATAGCTCCAAAGAGCGGTGGGCGTGGCTCCAGTATCAATGGGGGGGAGCTATTGTTCGCTGCTCTCGTGACCTGCTTTTGCAACGATCTTTACCGGGAGGCAGCGAAGCGGGGTATCGATGTTGAGGATGTCAAAGTGGAAGTAACGGGCACATTTGGGAATCCCGGCGAGCCAGCACGGGACATCAGCTACCGCGTGCAAGTGCATGCCGATGCGCCGAAAGCCACGATTGATGATCTGATTCGCACCACGGATGCTGTCACCGAGGTTCAGAACACGGTTCGCGGTGGCTGTGCTGTGAAGCTAATCATGGGTAGCTGATAAACTTTCCTGCCGTGTAACGGAAACCAACCGAGGCGGTTCCTATGAATAAAGTCCGATACCGCAACCTGCTTCTTATCTTTCCGCTTTTCTTTGCAAGCTTCGCTACTGCCCAGTCTGAGGCGCACGCCTCGAAATACTTTTTTGTGCTCTTAGAGCGCCCGTCCAATGCCCCGCAACTGAGCAAAGATGCTGGTGAAAAGCTTCAACAGGAGCACATGGCGAACATCCGCAAATTGCATTCCGAACATAAGTTGCTAGTCGCGGGGCCTTTCATAAACGACACACCTTTGCGCGGCATTTTTGTCCTGAAAGCGGAATCACGGGAGCAGGCACAAGATTGGGCTGGTAGCGACCCCGCGATTAAGGCTGGGCGTCTTGCAGCGGAAGTGCACGGGCCTTGGCTCATCGACCCCAGCGCGATTCACGAACCAGAAACGACTCAGGGCATGGAGCAGTACACGCTCGTCTTGCTGAAGAGTGGCGAAAAATGGAATCCCAGCGCACCCGCGTTCATGGATGTGATGAAACAGCACCATGCATTCGTCAAAGAAATGACAGAGAAAGGGAAGATCGCGGTTGCCGGGCCTTTCCCGTTCGGAGATCCGGGCGAGTTACGAGGAATCACCATATACCGTACTGGTGCAGAGGAAACTGCGAAGATCGTACAGGATGATCCAATCGTCAAAGCCGGACTACTGAAGACCGAAATGCATCCGTGGATCACGGGTAAGGGCGTGCTGGCACCGGGCAAGCCAATGCAATGAGGTAGAGACTCACGCTCTTGAAAGAATCACGTAGCAAACGATGATGAGGAATGTTCGAGACGGGCAGCACTTTCACAAGTTCAGAATCAATTTTTCTCATGACATCTATGACGAACGAAGAGCGCATGCAGCGAGAATCTGCCCTGATCGCGACCATTGGGAAGAAGCTTCCTGAATACGCGAAAGCGTGCGCGGATGGCACGGAACTGGTGTTACTCCACCAAGACGCCTTTGCTGCCGAATACCAAGAGGACGAGTACATGCTGCTCGGCATGGCGATTAAGTATGCTGGCTTACGCGGCAAGGAAGTACGTGTGATCGGGAGGAATCGGAGTGGCGGAGCAGGGATTACTCGTCACCGCCAGTACAACGGTGCTGTGGAATTGGGGACTCAAGCGGGTTCCGGCATCGCAGGCAGGAATCTTCGTAAATCTAGAACCGCTAGTCGGCGCGATTCTCGGTGTATCGTTGCTTCATGAGGTCTTGGGGATTACCGCTCTGGCAGGTGGTGCGCTGATTATAGGAGGAGCCGTTTATTTCAGCTATAAGCCGGAGAAGATCACCGCCTCATAAATCATCCGCATACCAATCGGAATGCGCCGACCATGGCTGCACGAGAGGCGTTGGGTTTCAGTCCACCGCTGGAGGCATGCCGGACACACGCCCCCGGTATCGAACGTGTTCCACTGGTGTCCGCAGGTGCAGAACCACTTGTCCTCTTTCCGGGGCAACCAGCCGCAGAGCGGGCAGCGGATGCGTGGTTCGGAAGTACCTGTGCTCTTCTCTTCCTTACGATCCAACAACGGATGATTTCGAAACGTCGCTCACGGTGCTTCTAGTAGAACAGCTATGCATGCGCTTCCTCGACGTGCTTCAGAGTCGGCAGTCGGTTGATCGCCTTGCCCACCTTCTTCTGTGCAACACGTAACTCGTATAGGCTCTGCAGGTTGAGCCAAAACTCCGCCGTTGTCCCGAAGAAATGAGCGAACCGAAGGGCGGTGTCACCTGTGATTGCGCGTCTGCCGTTCAAGATTTCCGTCACACGATTGGTTGGAACACCTAGCTGTCGCGCAAGCTCAGCAGCACTCATGCCTAGCTCTTTGAGTTCTTCTGCCAGATGCTCGCCAGGGTGAATTGCAGGAATTGCCACAATATTCTCCTAGTGGTAATCAGCGATCTCTACATTTGTCGGACCAGCCGACCCTGTCGGCCACTCGAAGCAGATCCGCCATTGGTCGTTGATGCGAATGCTGTACTGTCCCTTTCGGTCACCCCGCAAGGCTTCAAGTCGGTTGCCGGGCAACGCACCGAGATCCCCAAGCTCGATAGCTGCTTCTAAGCGGTCCAGCTTAAGCCGGGCAGCGCGCTCAATTGCCGTGAACGCTTTGACCCGCTTACCGGATGCGAAATCTCTGGTCCGCTTGTCCCGGTAGCTAGCGATCACGGTTAAGAAATAGCAGATCGTTACGTGTTACGTCAAGCGTAATCGTGGGACCAATAAGCATCCGCTAGACTGAGGTGGGGAGAGAGACTGAGAGATTAGCAGATAGACGGATTACGGGCGATTCAAACGATTGGCCACAAAAGGCGTGTTCACACGCGGAGAACTGAATTACAAGTGCTGCAGGACAAGGATCAAGAGAACTCAAGACACCCTCGAGACTGGCCCAGTGGTTGACGTGCAGGTGAAGGGCGTGGGAGCCGACATTGCTATGAAATCATCAGGGCCGAAGTCAGAAATGAATCCGAACTTACTGCTAGACCATTTCGCTCGACGGTCCCGTAAAGAGGAGAGAGCATTGGGGGAGGAACCCTTCCTTGCTGGGACCGGCGCAAGGCGACTTAGCCCGCAGAAGCCTCACACCTCGCGCGCGTAGGAGCAAGCACCAAGATACGCCACTTGAAACGCCGGGGGGTCTCCCGTCGTAGTAAGTATCCTCCGGCAGAGCCTGAGGCTTTACGGGTCGCGGGCCAGCCCCGGCTTCGGCCAATCCGAGGGCGATGCTGCGACCAATTCCGCCATTACCACCAGTCACTACGGCAACCCGACCGGTTAGGTCAAACGTAAGTGTCAGACTAAGACACGGTTGACGGCTCGATTCCGCAGCCAGCATCAAGACGCGCTGACGGCCTAAGGTGGCCCGCGTTTAATGTTGCGTAACTTCGACACTTATCCATCATCCGTTTGTAAAACCGCTTTTCGTTCCAGACGGATTATTCTTTTGTCCATCCGTTACTCGGGAATAATCACCAGACGCGTCGGTCACAGCGTGCGAAGATCACTTCTTCGTGTGGGAGGGCGAATCGTCAAGTATTGTTTGCTTTCAAGGCTTGAACACCGGAATTACCGTAACCTCGCGTACTCCGCCTTGGCTTCCTTCAGGGTGGGGATGTCGGGGTCGGCGTCTTTCCAGAGGGTGAGGAAATCTTTGTAGGCGGCGAGCGCCCGGACGCGGGCAGCATTTGCATCGGCCCCCTGTATGGTTCTCGACTGCAAGGCATTGGCCCGAGCCACGCCTAGATGCGCCAAGGCGCCTGTCCAGCAGTTCCAGACGATGCCGCTGTGATCAAGAATCTTCTGGAACTCCGCTGCCGCTGATACGCCGTTGCTTGCAGCTAGATATGCTTCGCCCCTCACATAGATGGGATACAGGCAAGAAACATTAGCGAGAAACTGAATCGATGCTCGATCGACAGGCGCGGCCACGTGCAGAGTCGCAAGGGCCGCGGTCGGTTCTTTCTTCTCCAGCGCTAGCTGTGCTTGAATAGTCGGCAGCCAGAGGGACTGCAGCTGAGTATCCAGGGGGAAACGCCGGTTCAAATCTTGGGCCAGCGAAGCGGGGCGTGCGGTATCGCCGGTCATCGCCAGCGCGAGCGCGGCCTCAGTCCCCACGACCTGACCCGTGCGAAGCAGCTTTAGAGCCTCGCCCGCGATCCTTCGCGATTCGTGCGTATTGCCAAAACCAGCTTCCCTCAGAGCCGCGTTCGCCTCCCAGATGGCCGCGCTCTCTTTGTGTCCGTTGCGCACAGCGGAGTCCACGGATTGGCCAGTCAGTTCCCGTGCTCGACGGAGGTGTCCGGTGTAAGCTGCAGTGTCGGATTCGAGTGAAAGCCCGGAGTTCTCTACGGCGGCTTTGCCGGTGAACCATGCAGCCTGTTCCTCCATCGCTGAGGGATCACTTTTCAGGAATGCCAGAGCATATAGAACCTGGCGAAGCACGAGGTCATCCAACTTCCGTGCCTGAGCTTGCTCAATGGCTTGCCTAGCCTCATCAATTCGCTGCGAAGCGATGAGGTCATAGCTAAGGATGCCGTAAGAAGCCGCATCATCGGGCGCAAGGCGGATCGCCTGCCGGACTGCCCCTACCGCGTCCTCGTACTGCCCCTGCTGTCCGTACACGATGGCAAGGTCAAGATAAGCCCGGTACTCGCGGGGGTAGATGGCAATTTGCTCCTTGTAGGTCCGAGCGGCTTCGTCCAGGTTGCCCGTGACACTTTGATAGTAGGCGGCGGCGATGGTCAGCTTTTCGCGTTCGCTCACCTGGCTGCTGAGCTCGAAGGCCTTGCTGAAATACTCGCTCGCCCTTCCAACTTCGCCCAAGATGAAATAGTCGTAGCCCACTGCGAAGTATCCCATCGCGAAGTTGGGATCGAGCTGGATGGCGCGCTGATCGTAAGGCAAAGCCACGCGAGGACCTTGCGCCTCCGCTTCCTTTCGCCCCAGACTGTATGCTCGCAGCGCTTCCAGGGAAGACGTGGTGGCCTGCTGGAGGGGCACATCGAATTTCTGCACGGTACTCAGCGATTCGCCCAGTTCGGTGCGGAGCTTGGCAGCGGCTATGCTCAGCGCGTCCAGGACCTTTTCTTTGGAGGCGGCGGAAGCCTGGTCCTGCGCCAGCGTGTCTCCATTCGCGCAATTGACGGCTTTCAAGCCCACGACATACTGATAGCCGATTCTCACGATCGACCCAGCGATATAAGCTTTGCCACCAGCGCGCTGGCAGAGTTCGCCAGCCAGATCGGGAGTGAGAGGCTTGCCTTCCGGACGTCCCATCATGCGCGAAGTAGCGATCACCTTGTTTTCGGAGAGAACGTTGAGGAAGGGGGACTGGTTCAAGGAGATGCTGAGAGCCCGCTTGAGCGTGTCGTCAAAAACGGGGTCGCCGGTGGTGTTGAAGAAATCGACTAGGAGAACGGTGTCTTTTTCGGTCAACCGCTCGGCGGGGCGAAAGCGGCGATAGACGTTGCTTGCAATCAGTCCGGCGACGATGAGGACTGCAACCACTACGGCAGCTTTTCCCAGGATGCGCCATGCCGGAACTGCCTCTGCTACGGGCAACTCCGCTATGTCAGCTTCTGCCACGTCAGCGATGAACCGGTAACCATACTTCGGCAGAGTTTCAATGTAACGCGGCTCATCGGCACGATCCTCCAGCGCTTCACGCAACTTCTTGACCGCGTGGTTCAGGCTGTCGTCGAACTCGACGAACGTGTCGGCCGCCCACAGGCGGGCCCGCAAGTCTTCGCGCGTGACGACCTCTCCGGGACGTTCGACCAAAGAGCGGAGCACCTCGCAGGCTTTGGGGGAGAGAGAGACTTTCTGACCATCCTTGTGGAGTTCGCCAGAGGTTAAGTCCAACTCGAAGTTGCGAAAACGAACTCGCTGCGGAGATCGGACAGGAACAGGCACGGTGCCGTCCTTTATTTTGCGCGAAGTTTAGCACAAAGTTGTTGAAAAGACTGTGATTGCACAACATGGATGCACGACATGGAAGGAACTGTTGCGTTTCTGGGCCGTGGGCACATTCAGCAGGATTTCATGCAATGGTCAGACACTGTTCATTGTAAGGGTAGCAAGGGACGTGAGATAGAGGGCAGGCAAGGCCCGGACAGTTGGATTCAACCCGAGGCTTATTTCATTGGAGGCAAACCGTGGCCAAATCTCGAATTCAAATCTCGGGATTAATTGTCATCGCTGCGGTGGCAGTCGTGCTCGTCGCTAACATGCACGCGCAGGTGTGGCATCAACGCTCTGCTCGGAATGCTTCCGACCAGGCACCAAAGGTAGCTGCCAGCAAGATGGCGCATCCGTGCTCCATCGCAACCATCGCCGGAGAGTGGGTGTTCATTGCTGACGTGCTGTATACACAGGCAGGGACGGTGGATGGTATCGCTATAGGAACCATCAACATTGGCATAGATGGCTCCTACGGCGGCACGTATGACTGGTCGGGGACTGGCGGAGCCGCCCTCGGCAACAACTATATCGGAACCGTGACCGTGAATCCTGATTGCACCGGGACCGTAAGCTTCCAAGATGTCGGAGACACGTACGAGGTCGTGCAAAGCATAGTCATCTGTCCGGCGTCAAGCATTCTTTCCGGTCAACGACAATTAGATTTCCCGATGTTGTTTGAGATACCAGCAGCAGTCGGGGCTGTGGGAAAAGTGGGAATCGCGCGGGTTGTGCGCGATTTCCAAGGGCGGTGGGAAGGGAGGAAAACCTGCTTTTGGTTTTCCTCGCTTTCCACGGCCCGGCTTTTTCCACAGCCCTTCGGCCGCCGCGTTTGTGTTGTTAAAGAAATCATCGAGGGTCACTTTGCTTCCGCGGACTCCAAGCCCGCATCCCGATTCTTCTTGGCTTGCTCCATGCGGTAACTCGGGATGTTGAGTTCCAAAATTACGCAGTGATGGACGAGGCGATCGATCGCGGCCGCGGTGGTCATCGCATCTTTGAAAATGCCTTCCCATTTCGAGAATGGCAGGTTGCTCGTCAGCAGCACGCTGCCGCGTTCATAACGCTCCGCCAACAGGGTGAACACGACCTCCATTTCCTCTCGACTTTGCTGCACGTATCCCATTTCGTCGATGATGAGACCGTCGTACTTCGCCAGCTTCTTGATTTCCTTGCTTAACCGCAGATCCCGCTTCGCAGCCAACAGATCTTGCACCAGCAGCGCACAAGTGGCGTACTTGATCCTTTTCCCGCGCATAGCGATCAGCTCTTGCGCCAGGGCACACAACAGATGGCTTTTCCCCGCGCCAGGATTCCCGAAGATCAGTAAATTCTCTTTACGGTCCAGGAATCCTCCCTCCAACAGCACCTTCATCTGTCGACTCACCTTCACCGGCAACCGCTTGCCGTCGAAGTTCGCCAGGGACTTCTCCAGCGGCAGTGCGGATTCCTTGAGTAGCTTTCCGATCCGTTTTCGCCGCCGCTCCTCACACTCTCGCTGCGCCAGTTCCAGCAGGTACCGCTCATAACTCAACGTTTCTTTTTCCGCGCGCCGCGCCGTTTCCTCAAAGCACCCCCGTATCGCCGGCAGATGCAGCTCTTTCAGATTTTCCACGAGCGCGGTTCTCACCTGGCCCGTCTCCCCATTCATTGCAGCCCCTCCCCACTTCCACAGAGTTCGTCAAACATTCGCAGATCCATGCTGGCCACTTCGACCTCGCGAATGCTCCCCTTCCGCTCCACTCTCAGCCGCTCGCGCACCGCCTCCGCCCGCACCCATCCTTCGCCTTTTTCCAACAAACCGCGCAGCGCTTCATCTACTTTCGCCTCGCTCTCCTTCGCCGCCAGCTCCAGGATCGCCAGATACTCCTTGCTCCCCCGCGGGCCCAACTTGTCCTTCAGTTCATCAAACGCCATGCGAAATCGGCTCGTCGGAAACAACTCGTCCCGGTAGCGATAGTTCTCCAACGCCCCCGGCTTTCTCACCAACCAGTCGATGATGTGGCGATAGTCCACCCGGTGTCGCCTCCGCCCACGCAACCGCGGCATCTCTTCCACCTTCTTCTGCCCGTACCAGATCTCCACCCGCTCCATGTACAACCGCACCTCGACCTGCTCGCCAATCAGCCGGCTGGGCACCGAGTACACATTTCGGTCCGTATAGATCAGACTCCCCGAGTCCACCTTCACTCGCTCCCGCTTGCACGACTCCAAGCGTCGTTCCGGCAACTCCTTCATCACGGCGATTTCTTCTGCCAAGCGCGCTTTTCGTCCGGCGTTCAAGCGCGCCAACAATCCCGCCACGAACTCCTGGTAGTCCGCGACACTGACAAAATCCTTGCTCCCGCGCAGCATCAACTCCTGCGCCAGAGCCCGTTTCAAACGATGATGTCGTTGTTCCACATCTCCGTTCTCATGCCCTTGCCCCGCCTGGATCTTCTCTCCCTCCACTCCGTAATAACGCAGCAGCCCAGCGTACCGTTCGGTGAACTCCGCCGGCGTGCTCATGTTGTTGACCGCTGTCGACAGTCGATCGGTTCGGTGCCGCTGCGGCACTTTCCCGAGTTCCCAAACTGCGTTTTGAAACCCCTCACACAAACTTTCAAAGCTCTCCGAAAAACACACCGTGGCCGACTCCCAGTTCGAGTACGTCAGCACCAGGTGATAGAGCAGGTGCGGAAAACTCTGTCCCTGGATCGTGATCCCCAGCTCACTCATGTGCGTGAAGTCACTGGCACTCAGCCTCCCGGGCTGATGGCGCTGCGCGAAGAACACTTCCTTCACCGGTCCTTCCGTCGCCCGCCATACTTTCACTCGTCGCTGCAGCGTCCGCAGTTGCCCCTCGGCAAATCGCCCGCTATAACGCCGCTGCAGATATTCAAAAATCGTCTTCCCTTCCAGCCCAGGGTTCACCTCCAGCAGGCTGCGCACCTCTTCCCACACCTCCTGGAACGGGTCCTCTCGTGTCCGCCACCGCTTCTCCGGCGTCAGTTCGCTCGGCACTCGCCCCAGCCGACGGTACTTCCGCGCCGTCTTCGCATCCATACCCGCTTTCGCCGCCGCAGTTTCCAGATTCGTTTCCACTTTCCCCAAGGCAAACAACCTCCTCACCTGCTTGTCTGTCACCAAATTGTGAGTGTCGCCAAGAACCAAAAATCAGAGCCTGGCTATTGTCGCTGATCGGGAATTCTAATTGTCGTTGCTCGGGAGGTATGATTGTCGCCCATCAGTCATCGCTCGTGACGGGCAAGAAATCTGGGGCGACTTCCAAAATCCTGCAGATGATGTGGGAATCTGGAGAGCAAAGAGGGTCAGGGAGCGTTGAAACTGAGCTGTGCGGCAGCCACCGCCAAGTCTTGACTAGCGTTCACGAATAACGGTGCGGGCAGGAACTCCGCGCCAAAGAGATGGAGATCAATCATGAAATGCATCAGCATTCTTGCTTGCATTCTAGGTGTGTGTTTCGTTTCGTCGGCATGGGCACAGCAGCCCGCGACCAAGCCACCGCTTGGCAGGTTTGCCGCGCATCGCATGGCCAGACAAACTTCAAGGACTCCAAACCTGACCGTAAACCGTGGCTCTTATTCTCAGGCCGATCGGGATGGCCGGACGAAATACTGGGAACTGGGAACCTACACCGGCGGCACATGGCTGACCACATGGCACATCAATGACCTCGACGTGATGGTTGGCCTTGGCGATTTATCCCCGATTGGCGGCGGCTCAGGTTATACCCACACTCTGGCCCTACCTTTGTTCGGGCCGAATGCCAGGGAATGGACCGACCTTGGCGCATTGGCCGTCGAGCAGTCCATCGGTTGCGGAGAGCCGCTCGACGACATCTCGAACACGGGGCTGGTGGTCAGTGGCTCCATCACATCGGACGGGCACATGCGCGCTGTGGCCTGGACCAAAGAAACCGGCATGGTTGAGTTGGGGACTCTTGCCGATACCGGCGACCCGCGGTATGCAGACCATAACTCGAGCTATGCTGTCAGCACAAATAAACTCGGAACCCTGATCGTGGGCGGTAGCGGCGTGGACGAGGATACCAATTCGGGTTTCGACGCGCCCGTCGTCTGGACGCTATCGAAGGAATGGATGAACGGAAAGTTCGGCACGACGTGGAAAATTCACGCGCTCGACACCGGAGCCTACCCCAACTTTTGGTGGATGCCTTTTGGGGTAAACGATTACGGTCAGATCGTTGGTGTCGGTGGCGACAATAACAACCCCCAGACGACCGTCATTGGTGCGCTATGGAGCCCACGCCCTGACGGAAAGGGCTGGAAAGTCATGTCCGTCCCACCGTCCGCCGACTATCCCTTTACCGACGCCTATGGCATCAACGAAAGCGGGGAAATCGCAGGCATGGTCGCTTTGACGGATTGGAGTGTTTGGCTTCCTGCGTTGTGGAAGCCCCTCGACAGGTCAAGAACCAGATACTCTCCGGTGATCATGCTTCCTTTGCCGCAAGGTGTATTTACAAACGCCGAAGCCGTGGGTATCAACGATCTGGGCAACATCGTCGGCGATACCTGGAACGACGACGCCTCAGTGGACTTGGCAGTGCGCTGGACAACGACAAACCGGAGATTTTCTGAACTTCTCGACTTCCCCGCTGACTGGAGCTTCTCCTGGGGAGTAAACAACAACCGAATTGCTACGGTCACCTATACCGGCGGCGAGAAGTGCTCTGAAGGCGTACCGTGGGTCTACACATGCGGAGGTGCCATCCAGCTCCACTGAAGACTACACATTGGCTGACCCACGGATCCTGGAAACCCATAGGTCCTCGGCTTCCCCGGCGACTGGAGCACGGCAATTGGAGTGAATAACCTTGATGCCGGCAGACTGGTTCGGAACCGATTCTGGACTCGATCGTCTCCCACCGGGCAGGTGAACGATTTGTTTTGACTGGTCGCGAATCTCCAGCAGCAGTTGTTGGAGGCGACAAATGCCTCGATGCGATGTCCGAACACTCGACACTCCAGGGCTTGAACTCAACCCATGCTGCAACAAAAATCCAGAGTCCGTGGTGGACGACCTCGGCCCCCTAACCACGTCCTTTTTGGACTGCCGTGCGCTCGCTGCAGGGCGTACTACGACGCCGACCTGGACACGTATCCCATTTGCGGATGCAAGAGAGGGTGTCCTCAACGCAGGAAAGTCCACAAGTCCGTCCGCTTGGGATTCCGTCCTGCTTAACCCAAGGGACACAGAGGTGACTTAAGAATGAAGACAATCATTCAGACGGCCCTCGCTCTGTGTTTTGCGGCGGCGGTTTGCGGCATTGAAGGCCCGTGCACCGCACCCCAACTTCTATCCCATCCACAAAGGAGATGATTGTGAAAAACATACTCAGCGTGCTGACTGTGATTGTGTTTGTCCTTGCCTGTGCATTCGGACAGGAAACGCCCACCAAACCCACCCGGGAAGATAACCATCATTTTGGAAAGGCCGAGTACCTTCAGGCCACTTCAACAGGACAGAAGAAGGCTGCGCCGCCTGTGAAGGGCACTCTGGTGTTTGACCCGCAAAGAAGGTACGTCGACTTTCTGCAGGACTCCGGCTCACCCGCGCTAAGTATCAAGTTTGACGACATCAAGAGCATGACCTACGAGAAGACATCGAAGCCTCGCATGGCCGAGGCGGTGCTGATCTCTCCACTGTTTCTTTTGTCGAACTCAAAAAAGCACTACCTCACATTTGAGTACACAGATGACTCCGGACAGGGCAAGTACGCGATCATCCATCTAGGGACACTCTGAATAAGCGCTCATGCTAAGTCGACTACCAACAGTGTTTCAGGAAACCGCGCTGCCGGTTCGGATCTCGGATGCTGGAGCTGGTCGGTACCGCCGTTGCAACCGCGCGTACGGGACGAAGCCGGACGAGCTACGCGACGGCGAGCAGTTTTCTGCGGCTCACAAACAGATTCACCAGCGCACAGGTGACAAACAGTCTGTGCGCGTTCTTCTTCAGCCCGCGATAGCGTACTTTCACGAATCCAAACTGCAGCTTCATCACTTGAAACACATGCTCCACCCTCGCCCGCACCTTCGACTTCGTCCGGTTCTTCGCCCACGCCACTTCATCCACGATCTGGCCCTTGTAGCGACAGCGCCGCTGGGTGAAATCCCGTGCTCGTGGCGCGCACTCGCGGATCACCTCGGTTTGGCCCTGATACGCTCCGTCGCCCCACACCCGCGTTTCTTCGCCATGCAGCAGGTCCGGCAACATCGCCACATCGGAAACGTTGGCGGCTGTCGCCACCGCCGTGTGAATGATTTTGCTCTTGCTGTCGACGCCCACGTGCGCCTTCATCCCGAAGTACCAGTTCTTCCCCTTCTTCGCCTGGTGCATCTCTGGGTCTCGGCTCTGCTCGCGGTTTTTGGTCGAACTGGGCGCGTGAATGATGGTCGCGTCCACAATCGTGCCCGTCGTGATCCGCACCCCCTTGGCTTGCAAATGCAGGTTCACCGTCCCCAGAATCTCTTCCCCCAGATGGTTCTCTTCCAGCAGGTGCCGGAACTTGCACACTGTCGTCTCATCCGGCACCGGCTCGGCCCCCAAATCAATTCCCGCAAACTGCCGCAGCGTCGCCGAGTCGTACAAAGCCTCTTCCACCGCCGGGTCCGCCAGATTGAACCACTGCTGCAGAAAATAAATCCGCAACATCTGCTCCAATTCTTTCGGCCGTCGCCCGTTGCCCGGCTTGGGATAGTGGGGCTCGATCAGCGCACACAGTTTCCCCCACGGCACCACCTGTTCCATCTCTTCCAAGAACATTGCCCGCCGCGTCTTCTTTGTGTATCGCTCGAATCCCGTCATCATCGCCAGTGTCCTCTGCTTGCGCAACGAGTTCATATGGCACGACATTATCTTTACTCCCTGTGGAAAGGGAGGACTTAATCAGAGTCTCCCTAGGCCTACCATAATAATGATGCGGTTGCCTTCGGTGTTTACCGTGTAGGCATGAGCCTGATCAAGCTCAAGAACCACTCGCGTTATGAGAGGACTCATGCTGTGCTGGCCGGTTCGCACCCGGCGCACTCCATTTGCATGGACTGAAACATTCCTGATGTCGTCGTTGCTAGTAGTGTTAGGAAGATCGAGCAGAATCCGGTCAGGATGAACCGCCGTCGCAGCCGACGGTTTGACCGGAGCACTCAGCGTGATTTCGATCCGCAAGTTGCCCGATTCTCGTGCCGTGATCACACTTAGCACCCTCGCCCTAGTCGTGCTGTCCTGGGCCGCCGCACAAGACAACAAGAGCGCCAACGTCGCAAGATGTTTTTGAACCACTGTCATACTTTGCTAGCACTCGATGGCGCTCCACCTGCCGCCCTGATTTTGGCGTTTCCGCCTGCTGTTCTTGATTTAGCAACTCTCGGACCAAAACCCATCCTTCGCCACCATCCTATCCACCGCCCTGCCCGCTCTGGTGACACTGGTAACAGTTGATGCTGTTGTAGACATACCCCGGCACGTTGTCGTGCTGGAAATTGTTCGCGTTATTGCCACCATGGCATCCCGTGCACTGGAAGACGGCGTAATTGTTCGAGTTGATGTGGCAGGTAGAGCAAACTCCGCCCGCATTGCCGTGGTTAATCGGGAACGGCGTGTACTGCGCGTGATTAAACGTCGCGCCCGTCCATGCCGTCGTGTTGTGACAGTTTTGGCAGGTGGTCGGGAAGAATTGCGGCTGTGCGGAATGGCCCGGATTTGTCGTGTTGTTGTAGTCAGTCTGGTGACAGCCAATGCAGATGGTGGGTAAGGTCGTGTAGTTGTTGTTGACGTGGCAATCCGAGCATTGCCGCGGTGGAACCGTGTGCGAACCTGTGAGGGGGAAGGCCGTGTTGTTGTGGTTGAAGGTTGAGTCTGTCCAGACCGTCGTGTCATGACATAGCTCACACGTGGTCGGAAAGCCGGCGGCCGGGTGGGCGGGATTGGTTGTGCCGGTGTAGTCCTTCTGGTGGCACGAGTAGCACAATGTGCTGTTCAGAGAGTAGTTGTTGTTCACGTGGCAATCGCTGCACTGCCGCGGTGGAACCGTGTGTGAGCCGGTCAGCGGAAAGCCGGTGCTGTTGTGGTTGAAAGTGGCATTGAGCCATGTCGATGTGTTGTGGCAGGAGTCGCAAGTTTGCGGAAAGCTCGAGGCAACGTGACTGGGATTGGTTGTTCCCTGATAGTCCTTAAAGTGACAAGTGACGCAGGCGGCGCTGGTCAGGTTGTAATTGTTGTTCACGTGGCAATCGGTGCATTGGCGGGGTGGAACCGTGTGCGACCCAGTCAGCGGGAATCCGGTGCTGTTGTGATTGAACGTCGCATTCAGCCAGGAGGTCGTGTTGTGGCACTGATCACAGCCTTGCGGAAAGTTCGACGTGACGTGATTGGGATTCGTGGTTCCCTGGTAATCCTTCAAGTGGCAGCTGACGCAGGCCGTGGTGGTCAGGTTGTAGTTGTTGTTGACGTGGCAATCGGTGCATTGCCGCGGCGGAACTGTATGCATGCCGGTCAGGGGGAAGGCTGTGAGGGAGTGATTGAATGAAGCACTCGACCAAGATGTCGTGTTGTGGCATTGGTTACAAGTTTCGGAGAACTTGGCTGTCACGTGGCTTGGATTTGAAGTCGCCTGGTAGTCCTTCAGGTGGCAAGTTACGCAGGCGATGCTCGTGAGGTTGTAGTTGTTATTGATGTGGCAGTCGGTGCACTGCCGCGGTGGCACGGCATGACCACCGGACAACGGAAATCCGACTGAAGCGTGATCGAACTTTGCGTTCAGCCAGTTATCGGTGCCATGGCAGTCGTTGCAAGCGGTCGAGAACGCGGCGGTGATGTGATTCGGGTTGTTCGTTGCCTGGACATCCGCCGCGTGACAGGAGTAACAGGCAGTGGACATTGTCTGAAACTGGCTACTGGCGGCACCCTTGTGGCAGGAGTCGCAGTCGACGGCTGCATGCGCCCCAGTGAGCGGGAAGCGGTTGTTATGCTGCTGAACCTGCTGGACCGAAACCTGCCAGCCTCGAACGGTGTGACACTGTTCGCAGTTGGCTCCCAGTTGGCGCCGGTGAATATCCGCGTGGCAATCTTGACAGCGCTGACCGACGTTGGTGAATACCGGCTTCACGTGGCATTGCGTGCAGGTAACTGACTGGTGCATGCCACGCAAGGGATATCGCGTCTGATTGTGATCGAACTCAGGAACTGCTCGAATCGGCCTCCACGCGTTCGCGGTATGGCAGTTCTGACAGGGAATGGTCAGATTTCCGTGTGGACTGTGGGTGCCTTCGTACGCCCGCGCCTGCGCGCCCCCCGGAGTCCCGGAAAGCACAAGCAGCAACATTGCCACAAGATGGAATCCACCTCCCGCCAACATTCTCGCCTCTTGGTTACTTCCGTACGGCCTGTAGAAGAACGGATGAAAGGACTGAAGCCGGTGCATGCAATCCAAATTCCACGTAAGGTAGCGGGTCGTACAACCCGTGCAAAGTTACACATGTTCCGGTTAGTAGCGCCCATTCGCTCATTGTTCGGATTCCAATCGGGTTCAGTATTACTATGAGTGAAGTGTAAGTTCTGCCAGTTGCCTCGCACTTTTGCTCTAGATTACTGTGCGTCCAAAAATCTGAACGGTGTACAAAAACTAAGCCATACTCGCAACAGCGCCATTGGAGGTTGCAGAACCTTACGCACCCGGAAGGACAGGTTGTTTTGCGAGAAAGGTATAAGTTTTTCGGTGGGATCAGAATCCAGGCTCTCTTGTTTCGGGCACTGGGTTCGTGGGCCCGTGACAAGCAGCACAATCCTTTGGCGTCGGCTTATAGAAGAGAACCGTTTTGGCTGCGATCACTTTCGTCAGTTTGTGACATTCTGCGCAGCGCACATTCTGGTGGGCTCCTCGGAGCGGGAAGGTGGTGCGTTTGTCATGGTCGAAGAGCGAAGTTTTCCATCTCATGCTGTTGTGGCACTCGGAGCAGCGAGTGACGTCGGCACTTGCGAACTGCTTGCCGTGTACGTCCTGATGGCAATCTTCACATTGCGTCGGCGCAGCCTTGAAATCCACATTCATTAGTTTGGTTTCAAGGTTCGGAGGCTTGTGGCAATCCATGCACGCCGTGGCCCGGTGCGCGCCCAAGAGCACAAACTTTGTACTTGAGTGATCAAATCCGGATAGTTCCCTCCACGACTTTGTGGTGTGGCATGCCCCGCATCCGGCGACCGAACCATTCGCACGTGCCAGTTGCATGCGCTGCCTGAACTGTCCTTTATGGGGAGCCGCATGGCAACTCGTACAGTCCAGATCCTTCCAGTGATAGATCACGGCCGGCTTGGGCTGAAGCGCCGATTCTTTGTGGCAATCGGAACAGGGCACGGCGATATGCCCGCCCGTCAGGACGAAACGAGTTTGTTTGTGCTTGGCCAGAGTGAAAGTGGAGGGCCTGTATCCTTCGAGATTGTGACAGCGGTCGCAGGCGTTGAAGTAGGGCGCTGCGGCAAACTGACCGGCATGCTTGTCGGCGTGACAATCGGTGCAGCGCTCGAACTTAATCTTGAACAAGGTTTCCTTTCCTCTGGGGATGTGGCACTGCATGCATTCCAGACGCGCATGTCCGCCCTGCAGAGGATAGTCGGTGGAGGCGTGTTCCTTCAGCGTGAACGTTGAAGGCTTCCAGCCTTTCACAGTGTGGCAGGAGGCGCACTCTCCGCCGTCGGGGCGCTTCGCGAATTGCCCATCGTGCGGATCGGGCTTGTGGCAGTCCATGCATTGCTGGAACGCAAGCGGCTTTTTGAAGTCTCCGTTGGCGTGGCACTGGGCACAATCCACGCTAACGTGCTTGCCTTCCAACGGGAACTTGGTCTTGGAGTGGTCGAAGCGCTCATTGACTGCCTGAAGCGAAATCTTCTTCCACCCGCTCGTGTTGTGGCAGGATTGGCAGCCTTGCGGGAAGCTGCCATGATGCGGGTCTTTGTGACAATCGGCGCACTGGTTGAACGGAATGCCCACGTATTGCGGCTTGCCGTCCGGCCCGTTGGTGTGGCACTTGGCGCACTGTACCTGGGCATGCAGGCCAGTCAGAGGATAGCGGGTCTTCGAGTGGTCAAACTGAGATTGACCGGACTGGCCGACATTGATCGCCTTCCAGTCCACAAAACTGTGGCACTGCAGGCAATTCGGACCCAGGCGGCCTTTGTGCTGATCCTCGTGGCAGGCAATGCAACCCGTCGTCAGACCAAGATAGGTGCGGCTCGGGTCCTTGATTTTGATCGACGCGCGTTCCTGGAGAGAAATGTGCGAGGGATTGTGGCACTTGCTGCACTCCAACCCAGCATGCTTGCCTTCGAGCAGGTACCCCGTTTCCTTGTGATCGAACGTCTTGATGTCCCATTTGATCAGCGGGAAATCTTCGCCATTGTGTTCCGAGTGACAGCGCGCGCATTCCTGGCTAGAACCGGATGGAATATTGTAAGTTGCATGCAGTCCCTTGTGGGCGTTGAGGCGCATGGCGATTTCGGTGTGGCAATCCAGGCATTTGAGCGCAGCCTGTCCACCAAACCTGTGGCAACTGGCGCAGTTGGTCGATCCGTCGAGTGAGTGATGTGGATTCGACAATGGCCCAGGAGAGATCTGTGCAACCGCCGCGGCAAGAAACACTGCCAACAAAAGAGCGCACCAGAATGCGCCGGCTGCACAAGCCCGCATCCAAAGTGATGTTTTGCAATGCCATCCCACCACCCCAACGTCCGGCCTGCGTCGGTCTTGAAGTCCCAAGCCCTTCTTACCTGGCACCTACGTCCTCGCTGATGAAGTTACACGTTGCGCGCCACAAGCTATTTCCGAGCAATCTAATGCCCAGCTCTGCAAGAAGCTAGTCACTAAAGGTGCACATAACCACTGCTGCCAGGACATCTATGTGCACAATCTCCGCTTCTGCCAGCTCTAGCCCTCTGTGTTTAATGTCCATGATCTGTGGGACGGTCCCGTTCTCACCAAGCTGCGGCCCGGAAGACTTGACGGTGAGTGATCGCTGGTGCAGCTGCATCGCACAAGGGGCTTCTTCATCCTGCAGAATTTTAAAGTTAGAAAAAGGCGAACGCCACCGCATTCCTACGGTGGCGTCGGTTTGGGGGACAGACAATAAGGAGTACTTGTCTACGGCGTGTACAGTTCGGCGCTGTCTAGTTCGTTGACGGCGTCGCTGCCACCCGCGTTGACTACGTTGCCGTTGTGGAGCACCGTGGAGGTGTGTCCGGCGCGCACGTTGCTCATACTGCCTGTCGCGCTCCATGCACCGGTCGCTGGGTTATAGAGTTCGGTGCTGGCCAGCGGTGTGGCCCCGTTTACAGTTTGGTTATTTCCACCCGAGACGAGCACTTTGCCGTTGGAGAGCAGCACGGCGGTGTGCTCCACACGTGTGGCCGTCATCTTGCCGGTCGCCGTAAACTTTCCCGTGGAAGGGTTATACAACTCGGCATTACTGATGCCAACGCCCGAGGTGTTCTCTCCGCCCGCAAATAGAATCGTCCCAGTGGCCAGCGCGATGGACGCGTAGTCTGCACGCGGCTGCACCATCTTGGCACCCAACGTCCAGGTTTTGGCGGTGAGGTCGTAGATTTCCGAACTGTTGAGAGCGTCGAGGGCAGCGGTCGAGCCGCCAGCCACCAGCACTTTGCCACTGGACAGCAGCGCGGCCGTCATCGCGTAGCGGGCGGTGCGCAGGGCAGCGGTCGCTTTCCAGGTTCCGGCACTTGGGTCATAGATTTCGGCCTTGTTGGTCACCGAGGTACAGCCGTTCGCGTCGTAGGCGGTGCAGCCGCCAGCCACGAGCACCTGCCCGTTAGCAAGCAGAGTAAAGCCAAATTCCGCACGCGCTTGGACCATCGAACCAGTAGCGGTGAAAGTTCCAGTGTTGGGATTGTAGAGTTCCGCACTGTTGGTGGTCGCGCTCAAGCAATCGTTAATGCAACCACCGATTACCAGGACCGATCCGTTGGGAAGCAGTATGGCGCGAGCATGGCTGCGCGCCACGCTCATGCTTCCCGTGGAAGCCCAGGTCCCGGCCGCAGGGTTGTAGAGTTCTGCTGAGGTGAGAGCGACGCCGTTGTTGGTTCCTCCGGCAACAAGAATTTTTCCGTTTGTAAGAATTGTGCCGGTGTGACCGTCGCGGGCCGAGATCATGGTCCCCGTCGACGACCAGGCACCGCCGGCCGCGAAACTGAGCGTGCTGGCAGCGAGGGCGAGCGCAACAACGTACACGATTCTTGCGGTCGCCAATGAGAGGGAGCTTTTCATGTGAATTTCTCCTGGGGGTTCGAGTTTTTTGGGAGCCAGATCAAGACTGACCCGCGCCCTAGGTAAAAGCACATGCAATGCCAGACGCAACCAGTAGGTAAGTCCGTTGTTTTTCGCGATGCTGCGGGAGAGTTGGGTTATTGGGACCCACCCAGTATGTCCGCGGGCCCCGGTTTCTGAGGGCTCATCAGAGAGTCAGCGTGCAGATCGCCTGACGAAACAGTTGCGGGTAAGATCACGCGCACGCGGATCCCGCTCTCATCGCTGGTGGCTTCGATAGTGCCACGATGCTCCTCAACGATGCGCTTCACAAACGTAAGCCCTAATCCCCATCCGGGAGTGGACTCGCCCGCGGACTGGGAACGGTAGAAAGGTTCGAAAAGATGAGCCAGTTCCTTCGGTGGAATGGGTGTGCCAGGATTGCAGACTTCGAAGATCACGTTCGCCTTCGTTGCGGTCACCCGCAGATTGACTTCGCTTGCCGCTGGACTGTACTTCACCGCGTTGTTCAACAGATTAAGAATTACCCCACTCAACATGGGAGCGTCGCCCTCAAGTGAAGGCAATTCTGAGTCTACGTAGACTTGAATGCGAATCTCTGCTGCTTCAGCAATTGGCGACATCACTCGCTGGAGCTGCGCGATCATCTGCGGGATAAGTATCGGCTCCCTTCGCAGAGAGCGTGCTCCCGCGTCGAAGCGCAACACGTCGAGGTAAGTGTTTATCAGGGAAACCAGTCGCTGGGACTCGCGGAAAATCGTCGCTGCTGCATCGTGCGAGCCGGTCGCCTTCGGATATCGCAGCAGGAATTCGGCGAAGCCCTGGATCGAGACTAGGGGCGTGCGCAGTTCGTGGGTCACAAAGCGCAGGGCGTCGGCGCGGGCCTGGTCTCGTTCCAGTCTGGATGTCAGATCGGTGACGACGACCATCCACTGCGAAGCCTCGCTGCTGGCGGTTGAAGAAAGGCACGTGCATCGTATCTGCCAAAAACCTCCGCCCAAGTACACTTCGCTTTCCAACGGGAGTCCCTCGCTGCTCAGTCGATCTTGGACGTTCGCCCAGTTCGGGTGACCAAGGAGTCGGCCGAATTCGACCAGGTCAACCTCAGGGCTCCACCCTTGCTTGCGGCAAAAGGCCTCCCAGGAGCGGTTGCGAAACAGAGTTTTCCCGTCGGCTGCAAATACCGCCAAACCCTCCTGCATGGATTCGAGCAGATGTTGGCGGAAGGCATAAAGCGAGCCGAGTTCGGACTGCAGTTGGTTGATCAGCTCGACGCGCCATTGCAGATCGCCCGCAGTCTCGGGTGAGATCTCAGCCGGACGCAAGCTGGCAAGCTCCATCGGTGCTTGCCCGGCTTGGAGCGTCTGCCGAAGTTGCCGGAGCCCGCGGGTCAGCCCCCGGTTCACGACCACCAGATTCTCTAATTGCGCCAGCGGTACCGCCAAAAGTCCGACGCAGAGGACCGGGCCGAATGCGATGAGGCGATGGGCTTGCGCAAAGAGCCAATAACCCGCCCCGTAACTGATGATGAGGAGGGTCGTTTGAAGCAGCACTCCATACCATCCTGGCCAGCGCAGAACCAGCCATGTCGAAACTAGAGAGAAGCCCACAACAAAGAGGATTTGTGGAAACGCGCTGACGTGCCGCAGACCCTCGCCTCTCAACAACCCATCTACGAGGTTGGCGTGAACTTCAACTCCAGGCATCGGCATTTGGCCGCTCACCGGGGTTGGCAACCGGTCGCTAAGCTCAGTGGCACCGAAGCCAATGAGTACGGCTTTTCTCCACAGGGCGGGCTCCTGCTTTCCATCCAATAACTCGGCAGCGGAAACCACGACGAACGGCGGAATCCGTTGACCTGGTAGATACTGATCGCGGAAGTTGATCGTCAGAAACTCCGGCGAGTAGGATTCCCAGCCGGCCGCTCCCGCGCGGCGCACACTGCCATCTACCCAAACACGATCTGTCCCCAGCCACAGTCCACCAGAATCTTGACTCACCGCCACGTGCTTGGCGACGCGTGAAAGCTCCAAAGCAAGGGCCCAACGCGGACCTTCGGCACTTAATTCCCGCACCGGCACGCTGCGGCAGATGCCGTCCGCGTCTTCCACCGCCTGCACGTGTCCGACTCCGGCGCTGTTGGCGAGAAAGAGGGGCAAGGGATCTGCCCACAGCCGCTGCGGCGAACCGCCCAGTTTCGCCGCCAAGACAACGTTGCCGGCTTCTCGAAAAACCTTTGCGAGATCGTTGTCGTCCCGGGCATCTTCCGCTTCGGAAAGCAATACGTCGAGACCGATTGCGCCGGGGTGCTGCGCTGCCGTGGAACGAACCAGCCGTGCCAGCAGCGATCTCGGCCACGGCCACCTCCCATAGCGGCTGAGGCTGAGATCGTCGATCAGAACAAGTGCGACAGAAGTGGAGGTAGGGAGAGGTCCGCGGAGGCGAAAGTAAATGTCACCGAGCCGCCGGCTGAGTTCCTCGACGGGGTACGTCATGCTGAGCTCAGCCACGACGCTCAACAGCAGGAGATTCAGAAGGAGCCAGGATTTGACCCTGTTTCGAGATTGCTCACGACTAACAGACGGTGCTTTCATTTGTCTGGAGCGTCCAGATCAATTCCCAGCCGCTGCGCTTTCTTGTAAAGCGTTTTGCGTTCAATGCCGAGCTTTCTCGCGGCCAGCGAGCGATTGCCTGCGGCCTCTCGCAAGGCGCGCATGATCTGCTGCCGTTCCACCTCCTTGAGGGTCGTGGCTGGTTCCTCCTTCGCGCTGCTTAGCGCTCCCGCACCACTCGCTCGCTCAACGTCCTCCGCAGAGATTTCTCCAGTCGTGGACAGAATGGCCGCTCGCTCGATCAGGTTCTCCAACTCGCGCACGTTTCCGGGCCACGCCATGCGCATCAACAGCCCGGTCGCTTCTTCGTTGAGCGTGACCTGGCGCGCGTTGCGTTCATTGAAGCCCGACAAGAAGTGGCGAACCAGCAGCGGAATATCCTCCTTGCGCTCTTCCAGGGCGGGCAAGTGGATAGTCATTACGCTGAGACGGTAATACAAATCCTCGCGAAACTGTTTGGCACGTATGCGCTCGCCAATGTCAGCGTTCGTGGCGGCGAGAATTCGAACATCCACGGGCACGTAGGTATTCGAGCCTAGCCTTCGTATTTGCCTTTCCTGGAGAACTCGCAGCAGTTTGACCTGGAATCCGGGCGTGGTTTCCGAGATCTCGTCCAGAAAAATCGTCCCGCCATTCGAGCTCTCAAACAGGCCACGGCGGGCGCTGTCGGCACCGGTGAATGCTCCCTTTTCATGGCCGAAGAGTTCGCTCTCCAGCACGCTCTCCGCCAGCGCTCCGCAGTTGATCGCGGTCATTGGCTTATTGGCGCGCTTGCTGTGGGCATGAATGGCGCGCGCCACGCGTTCCTTTCCGGAACCGCTGGGACCGACGATCAAAACCGTGGCATCGGTCGGCGCCACACGCGCGATGGAGCGGTAAACCTCCAGCATCTTCGGGCTGCGGCCTATGATCGCCGTGCCGGCGAAGCCCTCGGGCTCAGGTTTCTCGGCAACGGCGTGGCCGTTACGGCTTTGGCGGCGTTTTTCAAGGCGGCGGACAAGCCCCAGCAGATCATCAATGCGCAGCGGCTTCCCCAGATACTCGACCGCACCATCCTTTACTGATTGGGCCATCGTCTCCACGCTGGCGTGGGCCGTCATCATCACGCAATCGCAGTCTGGTTGTATGGTCTTAATACGCTTTAGGAATTCAACTCCGTTTACTTCTCCGAGGTAGATGTCGACCAGCGCCAACTGAACCTCGCTCCGGCGCAAAAAGTCTTCGGCTTCTTGTGTATTGCGTGCAGCATGACAAAGGTAGCCTTCGGCGTCCAGCACCGAACATAGCCACTGGCGTGTGGCTTTATCGTCGTCAACGACCAGGATTTCTATGGGCATAACTTTTCACGAAGAAATGTAATAAGCACGTAGCAAACCAAAGTCGGCCTTGAACTAAAAGTGATATGTGAATGCGAACCGCCCTGCGTCGGCGCGAAACGCACCTGTCTCTTGCACCAGATGATATTTCGAGTAGTCCAGATCCAACGCCCAGTTTCCCAGCACGACTTCATTGCGCGCGTGAATTTCCCAAGCAGCGCGAAAATCGCTACCAGCCGACGGTGATTCAAGCCCGCTGCGCACGAGGAACTCTCCTCGATACCTCCTCCCAGAACGAAAGCGAACACTAGCCATTGCCAAATGACTCTGATAACTATTTGGACTGAAGTAGCCGTGGGCAAATTCCTGTGTGAAACTGTAGTGCTGATAGCGGTAGCCCGCTGCAAAAGCCAGCCGCGACACTTCCCACTCCCGGACTACTTCCCCGCTCTGTCGGTTGCCAATATTCCCGTCCGAGTAGTGCTGCCGTGACCCGTGCAGGTTGATCTGCCAACGCGCTGGCGTCCAGATCGAGAAAACCTCCCAACCCTGCGCCGTAAGTCTGTACTCCGAAGCCTCCGCATCTGGGATGACAGGAACCCGCGAAAAGGCCGCCCCCAACACTAAATGCCGCATCGGCTGGAACGCCAGAGACGTGTCGTAAATCGCGTGCACATCTGCGTTGTCAAACCGTACCGCGCCTCCTCCGGCAGAAAACAAAAGGGACTCGCGAAGCCTCCACCGAAGCTCCTCATTGAAAGTTTCGACCACTTCAAAAGAATCGTCAAAGCCATGTTGAAACTGCTGCTCGTACAGCAAGCGATTCGTCAGGCCGGGCCTTATGGCGAAATCGAGGCGCTGTAATGACCGCCAGGAATGATTCTTGGAGGAATCGTTGACATAATCAACGTCCATTTCGACCAGATTCCGCGGAGGCACCAGTTCACGTTCCTCGCCGCCCAGGTGTCCGCTCTCAATTCTGTCCTTGTACTCCTGCAAGCGCAGGCTGTTGGGATGAAATGTCAGGGCTCTGTCTACGACATCGCGTGCTTCCGACGAACGTTGTTGATGCAACAGATTGCTCGCCAGTCCTATCGCTGCCGTTTCATCCGCCTCGTCCGCCTTCAGTAGTTCCTTGTAGATCTCGTCAGAACTTCCATACTGCTGGCCGTACCCGAGAGCTCGCGCCAACTGCAATTTGGCCAGCCGATTGTCAGGCTCGGTCCTGAGAATCTCGCGAAAGAGCCGGATGGCTCGGCCGTCTGCCCCACTGGAGAGGTAAGCGCGTCCGAGTTCCAAGCGCAACCGATTGTCCTCGGGGTGATCTCTGAGTCCGTTTCGGAGGACGTGGACTGCTTGTCCATAGTGGCGCTCTAGCATCGCTTCTTGTCCGGCGGCCAGAACCCGCTGTATGGAATCCTCATCGGAGGCAAGCGCGAGCGTACCGTCTGCCACTAGGCAGACCGCGGCCAAAAGTACCACAGTCAAGAGCCGCTGGAGTCGCCCCATGTTTCAGACCCGCTCTCGCGCTACCATTCTAGCCCTCTGGCGCGAAATGCTGCGCAGTCCGCCAGGAACTGATGCATGGTCGCGATATAACTTCTCAACTTGGAATCCTGCACTTCTAGTCTCGTGACATGTGCTTATAGCGGTCTTCAAACCCCTGTGCGTGATGCAAGAGAAGAGCCGCTCAGACCTCCGGGGCTCGACAACGCAGTAACCGTAGCTAAGCAATTCCTGATTCGTGAATCTGTTCCGTGCGTTTCTATAGAGAGCGCTCTGTGATCGATGTCACTGCGCTCAAAGCAGGAGCGTCTTTGTGGTTGCTTGGAGCTGACCGCTCTGCCTGCCAGGGCGGACCGTGCCTGCACGAAGGCTGCACGGCGGGTGCTTCGGACCGTCGCTGCGTCTTCGGCGAGCACCGCGACGGTGTCCTCAAACTGGCTGTCGAGCCGTAAGCAAGTTGGCGGTGAAACGGGAGAGTCCTTTAGGAAACCCCATCCGCGTTATGCGGTCGGACACTGTCACGTTCCACCATCAAAGCTCCAGTAACACACGCCTTTCTTCGCGAAGAAACTCCAAAGAGCGCGAAGGTGATCGCCAGAACGATCGGGCCGATGAACACTCTGAGTTCACCAAAAGCTTGCAGTCCTACTAGCAATGCGAAAAAGACATAAATGGTGGCGTATTTCGAGACTTGCAGAAATATGGTGCAACGCCAAGCCGTACCTCAATCTCGACTTTCTTTTATGCATGGTCCCCCTTCCAACGTCTCTAAATTCGCGCTTGAAGTTTAAGATGCACGTTAAGAGTTTTACCTTCCCGTTCGATCGTCAGGCGAATATCTCGGCCCGACTGTTGAAACATCTTCCTAACTCTGTCGAGGTCGAATTCGCTGGCGGAGTGCCCGTCAATTGCGGTAATAACATCACCTTTCTGCAGTCCTGCGGTCGCCGCTCGAGAATCGGACGCAACATTGTCGATTTCGATGGGTCCGGAGGCTGCACTCTTGACTCGTAAGGAAAGGCCGCTTGCATCCGCCCGAAAAGGGTCTGTGAAGTGGCCAACCGGCTTAAACAGGATCCGCTGATTCTGATAGTCGAAAGCGATTGTGAAGCGGCTCAGGATTTCGCCACCAATCAAGCCATCAACGTCGGGGCTGGTAAGAAGGCCTCTGGCATGTCGCGGCATAATGGTGACCGGTTGGCGGAGTACATAGGGTCCGAATTGCACCCAGCCGATGCGTGCCGCCAATTCTTTCGATTCGCCTCCGAAGTGGAGGTCGGATACAGTGGTTGTCTTGCCGACTGATTCGAGCACGCGATTTGCGCTTACAAATGATGGGGCCAAGATAAGGCTGCCCGCACCCGAATCGATCAAGCACTTAATTTCAACGGGCCCCCGACCAGGAAGCAGGATTCTTGTTGCCACTTGGGGCACATCGCGGAAAAGGGCAATGGCAAGCGCGGCGCTGCCTCGATCGGGAATAAACGTCGCCGGATCATGAAATGTGACCCGGTGATGCTCGTAATCGAGCTGCACGACGAAATGGCTGATAACGTCATACCCCAGCAGTCCATCGACCGATCGGCCGAGGGTTTGTTGCATGAATGAAAGGTCCACAACCGCCACGCTGCTGGTTGGGACTTCCACGCCCGGAAGCTGCAAAAGGACGTTCTTCGCCGTGCTAACGAGCGTCGAACCAGTCACCCCTTCGGTTCCAGTCTCCCATTGAAAAGCAAGCCCGGTCTTCTCCGCCACGGGCTTACTGATGACAGTTTCACTGGCTCCAGTGTCGAGGACAAACCAAGTTGTTTCCCCGCGGTTCACCCGAACGGGAACAAATATGTGCGCGGCGTAGACCTCGGCTGGTACCGTGGCCTCACGGGTACCCGTCGCAAAATGAATGAGTGCTGTGCTCTGCCTCGGTTTTTCGGCTTCATATGTCGTGCGCGCAAAGAGACTCACAATGCCCAAGATGAGAACGAATTTGAGCGTCTTCGAAGAGGGCATGAAGCGATCCTGCACCATATGCCGGGCCAACTCACCGCAAGCCGTCGTTCCCAGCAGCGCAAAACGTGTCCTGCGTTCCACGTTGTTACTAGGGCAAAGCCGCCCCTGCGGGCATCGGGGCTGTCGTTGGCGAATCTGATACGAGTACTTTCTTCACAGATTCGGGAATTTCATTCGCGTGCGCGAGCAGTTCGCTGACCTGCCATAGCTGGATGTTGGTTAGCTTGGTTACAAAAGAGGGCATTCCTGAAAGACGGATTCCGTTGGCTGCCTTCCAATAAGTCTCCGATGCTGGGTCATCGGTCACACCCTTGCCACGGAACAATTGTGGCGGTTTCGGAAACATCGTCGTCGCATAGTCAATGGCTGGCTGCCCTGGAAGCCCGTGACACAAGGCACAGTGGTGTTTGTATACGCTTGCACCGGCAAGAAAATTAGATTCTTCCGCGGACACAGGAGATGGGGGAATGTGTTGCTTCTCGATATGCGCGTCCAGGGCCATATTCGCCAGCTTTTTCTCAAATGGCATTGGTGGATCGGCCGTTGCTACCGGCGCCATGCCCGCAGAAAAGTAATAGAAAACACAACCCACTGAAATCGCTATGGCCAGAATGAAGCCGATCACGATACCTTTTATCACTTATACCCTCCTGTCATTGATCAGAAATTAAAGCGATAGCCCAGAATCATGGAGGGAAGCGTGCGCAAGGGCGTCGCCCACGTCTGCCATACGAATTTCGTAACTCACTTGCCGCTTAAACTCGCAACGTCCCATGAGGAAGACTATCAGCTGCATAATGAATTCGACGTGGCGAACAAATGACAAATTGTTCATGTTCCTTCAAGCCGCCCGTTAAGTTGCATCAACTCAAGAATGCGAAGGGGTTTGTCGTTTTCATTTGTTCCCGTGGTCTGCCGCTTGTTGATCTCGATTAGCTTCCTGGCCGGAGGCGTGGCGGCCATTGGTCAGGAATCCTCAACATTACCGGACGCGCCAAGCTCAATGCAGACTCAAGCGGGTTCATCAGGCCGCGCACAATACGATCAGCAGCATGAACCGAGCAAAAATCACATTCTCTGGATAATCCCCAACTATCGCGCGGACGAAAACCCTGCACAAATCCAACCATTAACGCCTCCGGAAAAGATGAAAGTTGCGTTCGACGACTCTTTCGATCCGTCAGCGTTTCTAGTGGCTGGCATCTTTGCTGGGCTATCCATGGTGCAGAAGCAGTACAGTTCGTTCGGAACCGGTGCGCAGGAGTTCGGCAAATACTACGGAGGAGCATTCGCAGATCAGGCAACCGGCAACATCATGACCGAAGGTTTGTTTCCAGTTGTTCTCCACCAAGATCCTCGTTACTTCGTCAAGGGCACGGGTGGATTTTGGAAGCGGACTGGATACGCGATAAGCCGGGAAGTCATTACTCGGGGCGATGACGGCCGCAACCACTTCAACACATCAGAGCTGGCCGGAAATGCTGTGGCCGCGGGCATTTCCAACCTCTACTATCCGGCTGCGGATCGATCATTTGGAAATACCACGAATAAGTGGGGACAACAAATAGCCCTGGATATGTTCTTCAACGTAGCAAAAGAGTTCTGGCCGGACGTGCGCAACAAAATGTTTAGACATTGAGCGCGTGACGCTGACACCTGGTTAACGCTGAGGGGCTATGGAGAGCAAAGAGGGACACGCTGACCATGCCACGAAGACGTTCGATCGGTACTGAGACATCGAAGGCATACGCAACGAGCACCGAGTTTTGCAGAATGTTCGCAGAAAACATGGCTAGAATGCATTTGCTTTCGTTCTTGCTGACGGCCGATCTGGCGAAGGCTGAGGAATGTTTTGTTTCCGGGTTGGAAAACTGCGTCGAAGGAAGTTACGTGTTTCGAGAATGGGCACAATCCTGGGCGCGGCGGACGATCATCCAGAATGCTATTCGAATGGTGGCGCCCCGTCCCAGCCAATCTGCCGGCACAGCGGCACGCAGGGAAGCAGCGAGTTGCAACTTTGGACGAACGCCGGAGGCCCATGCCGCAATTGCGAGCATTCTCGGGCTTGAAGACTTCGAGCGCTTTGTCTTCGTGATGTCCGTCCTTGAAGAATACCCGGATCAGGATTGTTCCGTTCTCCTCGGTTGCTCGCGGCAGGATGTGCGGGATGCAAGAATGCGGGCAGTACAGCACCTCGCAGAATTAGACGGAAGGCCCACTGCGGCCACATCTTCATTGGCAGAGCAAGCACGCGAAACGCTGCTGACATACTCCTCATGAAGCGTTGAAAGCATTGACGCGAACCCTCCCAATTCACATTCTCAAATTGCTCCAGAAACGGTCCTGATTCTGAAGCAGGCGCTACGTATCAAGGGAAGCGCGCGGCAAGCAATATTCAGAGATTTAAGGGCCCTTCCCAGTTTGAAAAGCGCCGGGATAGACAGGAGTAGGAGAACGGGCACGCCTACGGAGTAGGCTGCGGCCTTCCAGCCAGAAACGTATTTCTCCCTGAGGGCTAACACCACCAGCAGGGATAACACCGGCAAGTTCAAGGCCACGGCCGTCGCAAGACCTGGCATGTAGCTGCGCAGCACCACTGACACTCCGACGTGCGGAATCAGGACGTTGGCCAACATTGCGACCATGTATCCAAAAGTCAAGTAGATCCAGACCGTCTGTTTGTCCGATCGGAAGCTTAGCCACGTCACAGCGAAAGCCGCGATTGTCAAGAATGCCGCTCCAAAACGGAAGACACCTGGTGTAACGGTAGCAGGCCAACGACCAGCTTCTTTCGACCAACCTGAAAGCCAGATGGCCTCTTCCGCATTGTGAAGAGTGATGACAATCGGGAACAGCCACAGTAGATTCCGGAAACCCATGCCGTCTCTCCGCTCAGTGGTGTGAACGAATTGTTTTCGTTGCTAGCGACCGGAAGTTGAGCTGGAATCAGTTCAATCTAATTGTCAATTCTCAGATTTGCACGTGGTGTCAGGTCAATTCCGTTTCGAGGACGTGGACAGGCAGAGACAACGTTATGACCGCGCCGCCTTCCGGACGCCCGGAGGTGCTAGCTACGCCCCCGTGCGCCTGGGCAACGGCATCGACAAAGGCGAGTCCGAGACCATGACCGGGAGAATTCTTCCCCTTTACGAATCGCTTGAAAACCCGGCTGCTGATATCAGGCGGAAAGCCCAGACCGTTGTCTTCAATCAACAGTTCTGCTGACCCTTCATACGACCGGAGCCGAATGTTTACCCGGCATCCCGGTGGCAAATGAGTCAATTCGTTTTCGAGCAGATTGCTAACTACACGATTCAGGAGCGTCACGTCAGCATCCACGACTACATGCGCTTCAAGGTTGGCGGTCACTTCGTGGTGGCGCTCAGCCATGGCCGGCTGGTAAATATCAACCAGTTGTCTCACGACATCGGAGAAGTCAACAGGGTGGAGATCCATGTGAAGTGCTCCAGCTTCAGCTTCGGCAAGATCAAGAGTGGTATTCAGCAACTGCTGGAGCCTGTCCAGGCCTTCGATCGCTTCCCCGACTGACTCGCGCCACCGCTCGTTCCCTTCATTGCACAATGCGGATTCGAGCGTTCCACGAATCAACGTCACCGGGCTCTTGAGGTCGTGCGCGATACTGCCAGTAACCGTGCGAAGCTGCTTCACAGAAGACTCGAGTCGGTCCAGCATGCGGTTAAAAGTTTTGGCCAATCGCGAGATCTCATCCGAATTCGCTGGTTCAGGCAAACGTTCGTTTAAGTCTTCGGTGCCAATTCGAGCGACGGTCTCGGTGATTCGTTCGACACGGAGAAGAGTACGACGAGCGCTCCAATATGAGATCAGGAAGCCGAGCAGAAACATGCCACCCCAGACCATGAGGAAACGACGCGCCAGTCTGTGCAGCATGCGCTTTGCACCACGATCTGAAAGTCCTAGATAAACCGTTTTTCCGTTCTGCGTCTTGACAACGACTCGAAACGTTTGTCGCAGTCCTTCTACTGCTATCGATTTTGGAGCGCCCGGAACGAGCTTCGAACGCTGAATTGCAATAAGAAAAGCATCCTCGGAATTTGGTCCTACCCACAAAGGAGCTTCGCTGTTAGCGGCATCAGTCGCCAAGAAAAAGACAGAATTGAGCCTTTCCCCGCGGGCATTCCGCTCGTCCGGCACTTCTTGAGTAGCCAGCTCGGCCACTTCTCGAACGATCCGCTGGTACAGGTGATCTCTTGGAGTATCGGCCGACACCTGAGCAAGAACCTCAGCTTCGCCGCTAAGCCAAGTGTCACTGCGATCCCGGAGGCCCTCAGCGACGAGAAAATACACGATAGAGAACGCCACAGCAGTTCCGAGCGCGAAGGCTAGAGTCGTCCAAATCGAAATCCGCCAAGCAGCGGTAGTGGGTAGATTCTTAGGCATACTTGAGCACGTAGCCAACACCGCGAATCGTGTGGATTAGTGGCCGCTGGGCGTCATGGTCCACCTTGTTGCGCAAACGATAAATATGGACATCCACGACGTTGGTTGCGGGGTCGATCCGCATCTTCCAAACATGGTCCAGAATCATGGTGCGAGTAACCACGCGGCCTTCATTCCGGCAAAGATACTCCAACAGAGCAAACTCCTGTGGGGTCAATTGCAGCAGATGCTCGCCGCGTCGCGCTTCCCGACGCACGAGGTCAAGTTGCAAGTCGGCAGCTTGCAGCCGTACCGATTCATTTTGCGGAACGGCGGATCTGCGCAGGAGATTTCTCAGCCTGGCTAGGAGTTCGGGGAGGGCGAAGGGCTTCGTCAAGTAGTCGTCTCCGCCTTGCTCCAGTCCCTTGACCCGCTCATCCACTGAACGGCGTGCGGACAGAATCAAAACTGGTACCGAACTACCTTGAGAACGGCAACGAGCAATCAAGTCCAATCCATCCAGGTCGGGAAGCCCAAGATCGATGATGAACGCATCGTGGATACCCTCCAAGGCCATGGTTTCCGCCGCTTTCGCAGTATTGGCCGCATCCACGAGGTATCCGGCCTCCGTCAACGCCCGTTTGAGGAACTGCTGAATGGATATGTCGTCTTCTACGACCAACAATCGCATTGGAGATCCCCGCCCGTCCAAAACTTTACACCTCCGTATGGAATGCAGGAAACTCCTCATTCTTCTTGTGATTGCGCAATGATCTCGTAAACGCGAAAAGGCGCCCAACACAAAGATTATGTCCACAACATTACCGCGCCATTTCCGACAGATGACAATTTGTTCATCCACGAACTGATCTGCTCATTCCCTCGCGATCGTGGGTATGATTTCGTCTAGGCTGCGGTTCGTGATTACAACCATTTCATTCCTTCCTACTTCATAGTGAGCACGGCTCTCTTCGACCGCTTTGGGCGTCCGATATTAGATAACTTCTGATTATCTGGTTGCTTCAGCAAGCCCCAATAGGTAGTGTTAACGCGTGCCACGACCGCCGTTTCCGAAGACGCTCCGCCAATTCCAGTCCGACTTTGCCACGGAGGAAGCCTGCCAACGATATCTCGCAGCTTGTCGTTGGCCCGATGGATTTACTTGTCCGCGATGCGGGTATGAAAAAGCTTATGAGTTGGTGAAGCAGCTGCGGCAGCAATGCTGCAAGTGTCGCTATCAGGTCTCGCTGACATCTGGAACTATCCTTCATCGGACAAAAACACCGCTGACCCATTGGTTCTGGGCGGCGTACCTGATGACCACGGACAAGCGTGGCGTATCTGCACTACTGCTGCAGCGTCAATTAGGGCTGACCTGCTACGAGACCGCATGGATGATGCTGCACAAGCTCCGCCGAGCAATGGTGAACAACGCGAGGGAACCTTTGCGCGGTGAGGTAGAGGTGGATGAGACGTGGATTGGTGGCGAGCAAGCTGGACTCCGAGGAAGCCGACAACTCAAGCATCGGAGGGCAGCTCTTGTCTTGGTGGCGGTCGAAAAGCGTGGGCGAGCTTCAGGGCGTGTCCGCATGAGCGTAATTCCCGACTTTAAGGCCGCGACCATAATGTCGTTTCTTAGCCAGCACATCGCACCTGGATCCACGATCTATACGGACGGGCTTAAGAGTTTCTCAGGTCTTTTAGAGGCTGGCTTCAAACATGTCGTTCGAAACCAACCTCTACGAACGGAGTTGCGCAAAGGTGCAAAATCCGCCGTCCCGCTTGCCGATCGGGCGATCGGGAACCTCCAGCAGTGGCTCATTGGAACCTACCACGGAGTGAGCAAGGACCAACTGCAAGTTTACCTCGATGAATTCGTTTTTCGGCACAACCGTCGCAAGACGCCGGCAGCCGCATTTCAGACACTACTTGGTCTCGGAACCGGCCGCACATCAACAGTGTACGAGCAGATTCGGGGAGCTCGGGATCTGAATCCCAACCTATTGGGGCTTGCTGAAGCAACCAGATAATCAGAAGATAACTTGTCCTGCTGCTCGTCTGGATTCAAAAGGGCGCTCTCTGAACGCGCAGAACGATCAGGAGTTACTTCGAATGCGACGAATTGTATTAGGGCGGGCAGTGTTGGCAGCGAGCTTGTGCAGCTGCCTGAGTGTTGCGCAGACTCTGAGACCGCGTCTTTCGGTGGGGACGCCACAGACCAATGGTGCTGTTATCTCGCTGGCGACGGAGGAAAGGGCGGAGGCTGCGCCGGTGACAATGCCGATGAGCGTGGCAGCGGGAACACCGATCAAGGTCGCAGTGGATTCGGAGGTGCGGGTTCGCAAAGTGGGGCAGGCGGTCCATGGCAAAATCGTGGAACCAGTGTATGCATTCGACAAGCTGCTGATTCCGACCGGGACGGTGGTGAACGGGAAAGTCTCGGCGATCGATGCTGTACCGACGAAGACTCGGCTGCTGAATGCGACGGATGGGAATTTCTCTCCGGCACGACAAGTTCATGTGCAGTTTGACGAGTTGGTGATGGGCGATGGGAGACATGTGGCGCTGCAGACTGTGGCATTTCCCGCCCCAGATGGAATTCTGCGTTTTGTCTCGGCGAATGAGAAGGCAAAGAACAAAAACAAAGTGGAGGATGAGGCATCGAAGAGAGTGAGCGCGACACGGCAGGAGATTCAGCGACAATGGAACGATTTACAGAAGCAGATCCACGAGCCGGGGAAGATGCACAGGCTGAAACGGATTGCGCTAGCCCAGCTTCCAGTGCATCCGCAATACATTGACGCGGGAACGACTTTCAACGCGGATTTACTGCAGCCGCTGAATTTTGGCACGGAGGAGCTGAAGCTCGAAGCGCTAACTGACATTGGCGCACCACCTCCGATGGGAAGTGTGGTGCATGCGCGGCTGGTGACACCGCTGAGTTCGTCGACCGCAAAGCAGGGAGATGCGGTGGAGGCGGTAATCACGGCGCCGCTGGTGATGTCGGATCATCTGATTCTGCCGGAGGGAAGCGTGATTAAAGGCTCGGTGCTACACGCTCAACCAGCGCGGCGGCTGGGACATAACGGACAGTTGCGCATCCTGTTTCATCAGGTTGCGCCGCCGAACGGGCTGGAGCAGAAGGTCGAGACGAATCTGGAAGGCGTAACTGTGGCAAAAGACGAGCACCTGAAGCTGGACGCCGAAGGTGGAGCTCAGGTGACAACGCCGCGAACCCAGTATTTGACAACAGGTATTCAGGTGATGCTAGCTGCGTCACAGGCGGCACCGGATCACGACGCCGGACAGGGGAATCTCAGCGTGGGAGAAGCTGGACACAGCGCGGCGAATGGCGCATCCGGATTCCGGTTTGTGGGAATGATTGTGGGATTGGCAGCGCATTCGCGCGTAGTTTCGGCTGGATTCGGATCCTACGGAGCCGCGATGTCGATCTATTACGACTTTCTGGCGCGAGGTCGCGATGTGGTCTATCCGAAAGACATGGCCATGGTGATCGGGCTAGGAACTCGGGATAACAAGTCAACGAAAACGGCAGGAACGTCTGCGCCGTGCCCAGTAAACCGGGTCGAGCGCCTATGAATCCAGTGCGATGTGTCGCTGATACCGATTTCGGTTTTTCATCGGTACCCTTGCGCTCTGAGATCGCGCTCTTGGTCTTATTCGGATGTGTTTGTGTGGCATCGGCGGCCCCGCAGCAGCGAGCAGCTCAATCGATCGTCATAGTTCTGTCGGTCATCGACGACAAATCCCAGGCCGTTCCACAGGCCCACATCGACATCCGCGCCCAAGGCCAGCTTCTGGCTACTACATCGACCGATTCCGCGGGGAGAGCAACAACCACCCTCCAAACGCTGGCTAATCTACAGCTGACCGTTAGCAAACAGGGTTATCTCACGACCAGCACTGTCTTGGAGATGAAAGCAAATACTGCGCCTACAGAAGTCGAAGTTGTTCTAACTAAGGCCGAACTGAGCCAACAGAGCATAGACGTCCACGCTACCGCTTCAAATCCGGTCGTCGAGGAGTCCAGCAGTCAAGCGACAATAGCGCCAGCGCAGGCTCAACAAACACCAGGCCGGCCGGCGACTCTGGCAGACACATTACCCCTGGTTCCCGGTGTCGTCCGCGCCAGTGATGGCAGTGTGAGAATCGCAGGCTATGGAGAAAATCACAGCGCTCTCTTGGTCAACTCGGTAGACGTAACCGACCCTGCTACAGGAATGTTTGGGCTCACTGTGCCCATCGACAGCATCCGGGATGTTTCGGTTTCCGAGATGCCTTACCTCGCGCAATATGGAAAGTTCACCGCCGGGGTGGTCACAGCCGAAACACGCCAGGGAGACCAGAAATGGCACTACGCTCTTAACGATCCGCTGCCCGACTTCCGCATCAGAAGCGCCCACCTCGAAGGCCTGAAAGACGCCTCGCCGCGTCTGGATCTCAGCGGTCCTGTGATTGACCGGAAGCTATATTTGTTGCAAGACGATGAATACGCCATCAATAAACAGGAAGTGTATACGCTTCCGTTTCCTTTCAACCAGACAACATCGAGTGCGATCAACTCCTTCACGCAGTTTACCGCGCTCCTTTCTCCTAACCAGACGCTCAGTGTGAGTGTCCATTTTGCTCCACACCTGCTGGCCTATTCGGGACTCGACTACTTCAATCCCCAGCCCGTGACGCCCGACATTAATGTGCACGAGTCTACCGGCACGCTCATCCACAGGCTGGCCATCGGGAATGGTCTAATGCAAAACACTCTTGCCATAACACGTGTCAGCACCGGAATCGATCCGCAAGGCGACTCGGCGATGATCCTCACTCCGATCGGAAATCAGGGCAACTACTTTGGCAAGGAGTCGCGCCAGGCCACGCGGGTTCAATGGATTGAGAACTGGCGACCACGGAACCTGCATTTTTTGGGAGAACACAGTGTACAGATCGGATCGGTCCTCGCCCATGCCGAAGATGCAGGAGATTTCATCGCCCGGCCGGTCTTGATCGAGAACTCGACCAGTCAACTGGCGAGCCGCATAGATTTCACGGGCGCAGCATCATTTGCAGTCAGCGATCTTGAGCCCTCCTTGTACGTGCAAGATCACTGGGTGCTGCGTCCCAACCTCGCCCTCGATCTCGGAATGCGTTTGGAAAGTCAGACAATCACGCATACGTTTCGGATTGCGCCGCGCGCAGGTTTTGCATGGACACCGGACCAGAGCCAAACGACTGTTATTCGTGGGGGCATCGGAGTTTTCTATGACAATGTGCCCCTCAATACGTATGCGTTTAGCAGTTATCCGCAACAGACCGTAACGATGTACAACAGCACCGGGGGAGTGATCGGCAGCCCGATCGAGTACATCAATCTCACGCAGCAGGCTGCAGAATCAAAATTCCCGTTCATTGACAGCGCACAGAAAAGCGGGAACTTCGCTCCCTACAGTGTTGGCTGGAATGTAGAACTGGACCGCAGCTTTTCGCGCCTGATCATGGTTCGGCTCAAGTATCTGCAGGGGCAGGCGCATGACATGCTGACCATCCAGCCTGAGGTTGTCCAAAACCAGCCGGCATTGGTTCTCGGTTCGATTGGCTTTGCGCAGACGCGGCAATTGGAATTCACCGCTCGCTTTGGCGGCCAGGAAAAACGTCAAATATTCTTTTCTTACGTGCGCCAGTATGCGCGAGGAACCGTTAACGATGCGAACACTTATCTCGGCAACCTGCCATTCCCCATCATGAACCCAAATCTCGTTGCCAGTTTACCCAGCGAAATTCCGAATCGCTTTCTGCTGTGGGGAATGTACAGTTTGCCCAAGAAATTCCGGCTGATGCCAAAAATCGAAGATCGAAGCGGATTTCCCTATCAACCGACAAACTTACTGCAGCAGTACATTACTTCCATTCCGGGCGCCCAGCCTCGCTTCCCCCGATACTTCTCATTTGACCTTCGCGCCTCGAAGGATATTCAGGTCACGCCCAAACACGCTATTCGGCTGTCCGCAACAGTGATGAACCTGACCAACCATATCAATGCACTGGAAATCCACTCAAATGTGGCTGACCCGCAGTACGGACGTTTCTTCGGCAATATCAATCGGAAGGTGCTTTTTGATTTTGACTTTCTCTTCTAAACGGGTCTTGGAGGTTATCTTTTCTGTTTTCTCCCGTCTTTGCGGCAAGGAGCGCGGTTTTTGGGCAAAATGCAGCTATTAGGCAAAGCCGGCGCCCCAACCATCCGTAGTAGTCGCAGCCGGTGCACTCATCGATATGCCCGCCGAGAGCGGCAGTGCGACAGCGCGCGATGGCCAGCAGGACCTTGAGGTGGGTCCAGCGGAGCCAGTGACGGTTGCGCGCGATGAAGTCTGCTCCTGCGCTGCGAATGATATCGGCCACCTCTAACTGTGGCCGACTCATTTACTCCTCCTCGAACGACCTGCCTTTCTTCAGCACCAGCGCGTCCAGCGGACTGGGGGTGGCATGTAAGTGGCGTTGCGAGAGGTGGAGATAGCGAGCGGTTTCTTTCAGATCGTGATGGCCTAACAGGATCTGGATGGTGTGCAGGTCGGCGCCGGCTTCGAGCAAGTGGGTGGCGAAGCAATGGCGCAGCATGTGGGGATAGATACGTTTCTTAATCCCGGCGCAGCGGGCGGCCTCGACGCAAGCGTGGTAGGGCGTCTTGTCATCCATGGGGTGATCACCGCTGTGCCAGCGGTTTCCGGGAAATAACCAGACAGACTTTTTGCGCAAACGTCGCCAATGACCGCGCAGTTCCTCGAGCAGGATGGGGCTGAGCATTACGTCTCGGTCCTGCCCGCCTTTGCCGTCCTGAATGTGCACGACCATGCGTCGGCTATCGATGTCGCTGACCTTCAGGCGCGTGAGCTCGGTGCGGCGCACGCCGGTGCCGTAGAGGGTCATCAAAATGGTGCGATAAAAGGGGGTCGGCGCAGCCTCGATGAGCTGTTAGATGCACTAGCGACTGATCAGAAGGGGGAGTTCCCATCGCCTCTGATTTTCCCTGGAACTCGCCTTCTGGGAACCTCGGATTTCTTGGCGGCCCTGCGCGGAGCTGCTTTCGGCCGGCTGACACCCAGAGCTTTCTCCAACAATTCCTGCAGCAGCTTCTTTTCCGCGGCGGTCACCGTCTTGGTGAACTTCTCCGGTCGCTCCGCCACTAATCGCTGCACCTTGGCGATCCACAGCAGGGATTCTGCCGCAGGGTGCTCGCCAATCTCCTCGACCAGTTTGAGGGCCTCCTCCAGATCGGGGATCGTACGGTAGCAGAGCAACGCCTCTTTGAGATTTCCGTCCGTCACATGGCACTGCGCAGCGCCGCGTAAATCACCCACACCTTGCAAGCACAGAGCCTCCAGCTTCGGCTGACGCTCGGGCTGCGCACGCAACTCGGCGAGTGCGGCCGCGTACTGCTTGTCCTTGATGAGCAACTGGATCGCGCGTTGTTCGAGACGCCGCGTGCGAGCAACGCGGTCCGGCACGTCCAGAGCTTCGTACAATGGCGGCAACACACGCAGAAGGATAGCCGCATTGTGCCCGTTGCAGAGGGCGGACTCCAGTTCCTCAATCCAACTCTTGGCCTTGGGGCTGATCTCCATCAGAAGCCAAGGCTCAATCTCGCTTTTATGCCTGGGAAGAACCTGGGCCAACTCTCCCAGCATCTGCAGACGATTGTCCGGCCCCGAGCGATGAACGCGTCCGATCGCGTCCATGATCGTGGCCAGCCCAAAGCGGCGCGCGTTATTTGCAGCCCGGCAGGCCTCTGCGAGCGGATCCGGTCTGCCCAGTTCAGGAGGTAGGCGAGTGTTGCGAAGACCCAAGATGAAGCAGATTTCGGCCAGCGTGAGATGAGCGGCATCGCGTGCCGCCTGATCTGTCACTGCCACCGGCGAAGTGAGCGGTTCAAGCAGGGTGACCGCTTGCTGCGCGCGCGACCAGGCCATCTCCGGCTTCACCTGGAGATATTGCCGGGCATCCGCCTGGCAACGTTGCACGCGCTCCTCAAGATCCAGTTCATCTTCCTCGAGAGCCTTGAGCAGAGCCGCAGGAACACACGACGAAACTCCGCTTTCCACCGGCCCGCCGTTGAGAAACGCGATGCTCTGGCGGACAATCTTGTCACTCGGGTCGAGGTCGAGCCAGATCAGCCGTTCCGCCGGACGGCTTACAGCCACACGTAGCTGGTCAATCGCCAGTCGTTTTCGGAGATCCGCAATATCCGAGTCGGCCCGCTGACGCCAATCCTGGCGCAGCACACGCTCGATATGACGACCGGCGTCGAGCACGCACACGGAGTGAAAGTCCAGCCCCTTCACCTCGGAAACTGTAAGCACAGCCTTGCGCGCTGCTTCCGGAACGTAGTCCGGAACCCCCTCTTCCAACGTGATGATCGCCAGTCCTTCGCGCGTGGAAAGCGCGGTCAACAAGTCGTTCAACTCAGGCCCCACAGTGGCGGTGCAGTAAAGAATCTGGTCGGTGGCGTCGTCTTCGATTTCTGCATAACCAGAACCGCTCGGTCGCTCCTGTTTCTCCACGCAAGCGTACAGGTCCCAAACCCGATTCACCAGCGCGGCGATACGGCGCGGGCTGCGCAGATTGGCGGAGAGTCTGTAGTCTGCTGGCGTACCAAGTTGCGCATGCAGGAGATCGCTCAGCCAACCCCATTCGAAGTCCGTGGGACGCACGGTCTGCGCTTCATCGCCCGCGAGCAGCAACGGGACAGGCGCGCGTTTTCGCCGGCGGGCCGTGGTCGTGAGTTCGACGATCAGCCAAGCTTCAAGGGGTGTTAAGTCCTGGCATTCGTCGACCGCAATGCAGTCGTAATCGAGTAGCCCGGAATCAGCCGCGGGGCGCGTGCCTGAGTTGTTACTCCGTAGTCTTTCGACAGCCTGCCAGGCCAGCGCAAGTTCGGGAAAATAGCGCTCCGCCAAAGTGCTCGCTTCCAAGCGTTCAAGGCGAGCGGCGGTTTCCAGCACGGCGATAACCGGTGCTTGACCCAGCGACCGCGTGCGCCGCTCCCGATATGCCTTGTCGGGCACGCGCGCGTGATTACAGGCAGCGAAACGACCGACGGCAACGGGAAGGGCATCTCCAGCGAGATGCGCGTGGAGTTCGTCGTACAGAGCCGTCTGGCAATATGCCCAGGCACCCAAAGTACGAGCAAAAGGTGCCAAGTCGCGTATAAAACGCTGCCTGGCTTTGCCGCCGGGGACCACTGGTGCGTCCGAACCGAGTATTTGCCGGATCAGATTGGAGAACGTAACCACAGAGAAGCGTTTGTGCGAGGAGCAGAACCGGTCGAAGTACTCGCGAGCCAGCGCGGCCAGATCCCCTGAATATGTGACGTAGAGCACGTGCGCCGCAGCAGCCGAATCGGCGGCGTGCCAAAGAGCGCTGGTCTTACCCGAACCAGGATGACCCTTGAGAAGTCGCACTGCTTGCCGGCCCGATGCGAAACGCTCCTGCGGTTGCGTCCAAGGTAGGGGCGCGTACTCCTCGCGCCGCAGATCACGGACCGTCACCGGCATGTAGTGCGTACGGAACGACTGCGGCGTCAACTGGGAATGATCGTCATGATGGCGGATGTCGCGCAGGAAAATCGCGCCGTCGGGGACGTCGGAAAACTCGCCAGCTTCCTTCAGCGGTACAGCGTTTTTCGGAGCCCACCATGCATAGAAATGACTGCCGTGATTACCACCGAGCCGCGATCGGCGCCAGCCGCGGTTAATGCCGGCTGTTGGCTTATAGTGCAAGCGGCGGATATCCACCGACAGACGCTGCATCAGAAAAGCAGCTCGCCTCCCGATCGCATCCCGGCCATGCTCAGCGAGCTTTTCTAGAAACTCCTGGTGACAGAAAAGAGGGTTGGGCGGCCTGGAGGTTTCGAAGTCTTCCAGCAATGCCAATTGTTGGTTCGCCGCCACGGAGAGCTTCAGAATACCTGCCCGAGTCCATGCGTACAACGAGGAAGATTGTGCAAAACGTGGACTCAGGCCAATCGGCGGCCAGGCACTGCACTGCTGCCAAGATCTTGAAGCATAAGGTGGCACTGAGTGCCACTTTATGCTTCAAGTCACAGGTTGGTGATCTTCTCCATAGCCTGGGGGACGATCAGTGCGAAGTAAAAACTTTGCTTGACAGCATTACTCAGATGTCTTCGAGTGTTTAGCGAGGACAGGGGTGAATACGCCTGGAACGCAAACGATAATTTCGAAGAATCGGCCCCGTCGGCTGAGCACGAGAGGTGACGGTTAGGTAGGGTTCAGTTTTCAATTACGGAAGCAGTTATTTCTGTATCCATAAAAGTAAACTTGACCACAGGTCCCTCCTGTACATTCAGCACCAAGGGAGGACGGAAGCAGGCGATGCAGACGCCATTTTTGTGCCGTACACTCGGATACACGATCCCTGCTGAGCCACTGGTCAACAGTTTGAGTCCGAGTGTTTGGGAAGCGGCGTAACTTTTCCGGTCTAAGCAGTCCACAAAATCTGTGTCCTCTCGAATGTCATGAAATTCATGTCTGAAATCGGCGAGATAGTCGATATAGGAAAATATCTCTTTCGCGTTCCATCCGACTTCCTTCAACTCGGCGGCCCGATGAAACGCCACTTCTGTTTGCGCAGTTTGCATTTCGAAAGCCGCATACCAGGCGCCTCGTCCCGCGCCATTGAAGCGTGCTCCAGAAGGATTCGGGTGAGTAAAGGACGCGTTCACGATATGTGCCAGCCGGAAGCCGGAAACCAGTTCAATCGCGCTGATGCCCGGCAGCCTGCCATTCTCGCCAAGCAATCGATCGTTCGTGGCACCCTCGAGCTCGGTGAGGTCGCTGAGCAGATCGTCGTCGTCCTGGGCGAGAAGATTGAGAATGGGCCTACCACGATCGCTGTAGCGATAGGGAATCAGACGATGAGTCGTGTCCTGTTCTACCTTGATCTGCTTCGGCAATTTCATCTGCCGCCACGCCGCGCGTCCAGCAGTTGGCGAACTCTCAGAAAGGCAGGGATGCCGCCCTGGCTCAAGTAATTGAGGGGCGAAGCCCCTCCAAACATTGGATTCGTGTTCGGCAGCGCGATCCAGGCATCTGCGAGCTTCTGGCCGTAAAGAATGTTCAGTGCCTTATAGATCCCGACCAAAAGCGAAATTCGGGTGAGCTGATCTCCATCCAGTGTCTTGGTCGCTTGATTCTTGAGGGCGTAGAAACTGCCGCTGGATATGCCGCCAAGCAAAACTCGGGTATCCTGATCCCGTAATTTCCAATGCTTCGCGATCCGCAGAAGACCTTTGATTGCAGCCGGACTGAGTCGGGTTCGGTTTTCCTTTGTCGACAGATCGACGGCTACATCCCACGAGAAACCCACAACGGCCTGCTGCATGGTCACCATAAAGCTCGTCTCCATTTATGACCAGATATTACTCCAAAATTGATGAACCGACAATAGATTTTCGATCGTTCGATATATCTTGTGTATTTTCAATCGATTAAACAGAATACAGTTAATCGTTGTCGGCGCCAAGAAGCCCCCACCGCAAGACGACAAGGTTTGGCGATCCGCAAGCGCATGACTCCAGCGGGGCTGAGATTAGCTTTGCGCGCGTGATTTCGCGTGCATCGCGACATCCTTAATCGCATCGCCGGGATCCTGATGACGCTTAAGGGATATACGATTGCTGTCTACGGATATACGGACGACATCGACACGCAGACGTACAACTTGCAACTCTCACAGCGTCGCGCCGAAGCTGTCCGCGACTTCTTGGTGCAGACCGGAATTTCCCCCGACAATCATGAGCACCAAGGGTTTTGGCAAATCCGACCCGCGCGTTCCGGGCGACAGCGAACAGGCGCGTGCTGCCAACCGCCGGGTCGAGAACGGCATAGTGGATTCGAGACTTATCAGGAACGGCCCTCTCGTCGTGCCGAAGTGAATTAGGCGGTACAGGTCCGGTGTAGACGTCGAGAGCGGACCTCACCAGGATCACCCGCCGAAAGTTGTCGAGTGCTTACCAAGGAAGCCGCGATTAAGTTAACGACTCTGAACGACGGCCTACTCTTCCCTATTGACGCCGGACAGTTCAATTGGGGTGGGCATCATTTCAGAAAATGAGCGTTGAGCAAGTAAATCGCACTTCCCATAAGTGTCAGGAGTGTAAGAGACCCGAAAACGACTCGGAAAACTCCTCGTCGCGCCGGCTTCCGATGAACTAGCGCTGCTCTGTATTTCTCTATCCACGCCTGCTTACCAGGATCGAAGAACGACTGAACAACCGCTCGCAGTCTGCGCTGATCGCCTTCTTCGAGCGCAACGAACCGAAACGGCTGCCGGGTTGTGGAAACAGGTCTCAACGTCTCTGCCGATCCAAGCACCGGCCCCGTGGGAGTTAGGAATATCAACTTGATGCGGGAGCCCCGATCCAGCATGTTAGGCACGCTGAGCAACCCGCCGGTAAGAGAAATGGTCTCCAATTTGCCTCGGTAACGGCGTCCGTCCGCCAATCGAAGGACAGCAGGGGTGATGTCCGCGAGCCGTACGCGCGGGCTGCGCCAATACGTGTGTGAGTGAGGAAGGTAAGTCATCTGCCTAGGCGATTATGGAACGCACCCGTAAAGAGCAGAAGATTACGGAAGGGCTGGCGCGGCACAAGTTACCGAGGACAGCGTGATCTCAGATTGGAAGGCCATCACAATCCCATGGCCTTCCATACGCCGGTGGTTGGCAAATGGATCGTTCTCGCGGCCCTCACTCGTTCTTAAAGGTTTACAGTCGGAAACTGAGCCTCCCAGTCGGAGTCAAGGGCTCTCATTCGGCAGCGGGTACCGCGACCGGCCAAATCTGAACCAGCGGTGCCATCGTGCGCGGTTTCACCAAGCCCTGCTGCAACATATTCGCGGTCGGCTGCCCGGTGCGGTAGAACGATTTCTCGCAATCCGCGCTGGATGGACCCCGCATGTTTCCTTCCATATACGCGAGCCCCGGACAACGCGTGCAAGTGCTGACGTGCGAACACGAGCAGCAAACTGGCAGATCCTTGGCCTGAATCGAGCGTACTTCTTGCATCTGCGGCGATCGATTCCAGATATCCAGAAATTTCTGCTGCCGAATATTTCCGGTGGGTAGGGGAAACTGCACGCAAGGGAAGACATCTCCATAGGGGGAGATGTAGCAGAAAGAGTGGCCCGCACTGCACGAGTAACCCTCCAGATCTTCGTCTGACGGCGGCTTTGGCGGGGCACAGAACTCTTCCTGGTTGGGAACGAGCGCGGGATTGTGGAAGATTTCCCCCAGTTCTTCTCCCGGGATGCGGAGCGCGAGAATCGAAGTATCGCCATCCATCATGGGCGTAATGGTCGGGTCGAGCGTGTAATGAACGCCCAGTTCCGCGGCCAGTTTTTGCGCACCATAATGATCGGCAAGATTCGCGGTCATCAGCACATTGGCGATGGTGACACGCAAGCCCTGATCGCGCAGAAAACGAATGGCCTTGACGGTGCGTTCGAATGAGTGCGGCAACTTGGTGATGGCATCGTGAACTTCAGGACGATGCGAGTAGAGGCTGATCTGGATCGTGTCCACATTGAGGGCGCGAATCCTTCGCGCTTCGGCTTCGCCGATCATGACGGCGTTGGTCTTGATCTTGACGCTGAAGAGCAGGTGGCGCGCGTACTCGACCAGCTCAAGAAAGTCACGGCGCATAAAGACCTCGCCGCCACTGAGGGTCAGAAAGAAAACGCCAGCCTCGGCCAGTTGATCGAGCACGCCCTTGATCTCCGTGGTCGTCATCTCGCCATGGTCGTCATGATCGAGATAGCAATGCACGCAACGCTCATTGCAGCGATACGTAACATCCATGTGGATGGCAAGAGGTACGCCCAGGTTGAATGCCTTCTGTCCCACCTCGGCCATCAAAGTCATCGAGAAGCCTCCGGGGTAAGTGGCTGATCGGAAACCAGGAGAATCCTGTGACCCGAGAGTTCGGCCACAAAGTGTTCGGCATCGGCCTGGGCCTGTTCGGGATCGATGTCAAATTGCTCGCAGACCCGCGTGCGGACGATTTCCCGCAGAGGTGTGCGGCCGTCAGCCGCTTGAAAGATGACGGTGGCGACTTCGTTCAGCGTGAAGAATGTCGAATCCGCCGAATTCATGACGATCATCTCACCGTCCAGCACGCGGGCAGCAATCGTTGAGCCGCGGGTGATGTAACTCTCAGACATGCGCGGGCACCCCCTCGAAGCGGCGAACTTCCTCCCACACCCTGGCATCCGGATAGAACGTCAGGCGGCGAATAGGAACTCTGGCGACGAAATCGCACGCGCTGGCCAGAAGCTTTTCCACCAAGGCCGGATCCTCGGCGAAGAACAGAATATTTCGCATGAGGCGGCGGACGGCTTCTGCGAAGGGCAACTCATCGATGCAGTTTTCGGGACCTTGCTCGAGGAAAAACAGCGCCGAGACGACCGCGCTGCAGTTCTCGCCTGCTTTGCCCAACTCACCGACAAAAGGAGTGCCGAAAGCTCGATAAGTATGGTTGTCGGGCCGCAGGTAAGAAATCTCGTCAGTAAGCAGAGTGATATCTTTCGGCGCTAGACGCGTCATCGTTGTCTTCCCCGCACCGGAAACACCCGAAAACAAGTAAGCATGGCCATCGCAGATCGCACTGGCGGCGTGCAACAGGAAGCCTCCGCGTTGGGCAAGAATCAGGCTGTGCAGAATGCGCAACACGGAATCCAGAGAATACGGGTTGGCATTCTGGCGCACTGAGCCTTGTCCCGTGCGCGGATCCCAACGGGCGCTGAAATCTCCACGCTCCAGCCGCCATTGCGGGCCTTCGCGGCGGACAGAAACGTCTTCATCGGGCATCGGGCTCGCCTCGATGATGTCGAACTCCAGTTCGCATTCGGGGCGCGAAGCACTCAGGAACCCCTCATAGCGTTGCAGCAGCAGATCGAAGAAGCGCTCGTGGCTAGTGGACAAAGAAATCGGAAGCGCCCCGATCTCCACACACGCGACTTTCCTAGGAGCGGATATCATGAAGCGCCCCCATCCAATTCTGCAAAGTGGGCAGCGCTTTTAGCATTTTGGATTTCGCGCGCCTCTCGTTCTCGGGGACCGTGCAGCTTCAGAACAAGACGCCGTGCGAGTCCACAATGGCAGAGCAGTTGTCCGATCGCTCGGGACCAGGGGCGCAGCGGGAGGAAAGGGCGGGTTTGCGCTAACGCGTCACTATGAGCTCGGCTTTGATTTTGGCCGGCACGGCTCACCAGGCGCCCAAGGAGCGCATCGTTTGGGAATTGGGGGTCGGGACTGCGCATGGAATCGCCGCGCAACAGAAAACCGTTTGCTTTCGAGGGGCCAAGGAAGCGGTGGAGGAAAAACCGATCTTCTCGAAGGGCGAGCACGATTTCACCGGGGCGTACGTCATCAGCGGAGCACCTTGCGATTTCGACAACATCGTCCGGCCAAAGAGTGGGCAACATGCTTTGCCCTCGGACTTGCAGACGCAAACGGCCGCTCAAGCGCAAATTGTCCGCGGCTAGAGCGACGAGTGCCGCCGTCCGGGTGGCGCACGAAGCACTCGGAATGTTGTCATTGTGCGACACTTTTCATTACCTCAGCCCGCTGCAGACCGATTCCGGTACAAACTGGACCAACATCCGCCATCCCGTGCCAACCCAGGAACCGGTTTCGCTACAGGGTAATCGGATGTATTCCGAAGGTCAACGACGAATGTGGGCTTTTAGAACACGGGGGCACTTCAGATGGACCGCGATGATTCTTTGAGCTGCGCTGAACAGTCCTTTCCAGCAGAAGATCGGAAGGCGCAACTCCATGATCACAACGGACGCGTTCAAGACGCTCACGAACCATCCTTATTTTTTCTCGCGGCTGCTGGCAGATGCTTGCAGACCCATGGGACATTGGTATCATCGACTTGCGCGCGATTAGTCTTGTCAGCAGGAAATGCGGAATGTAGAATGCATACCATCATCCCCTGGGAAGGACACTGCGTTCGAACTCGATGAAATGGAAAATGCCAATCCAGTAGAATCCCGAGACAAGCGACAGACGGAGAAGCGACAGAAAAAGAAGCCCTACACGAAACCTACGTTTCGGTATGAGCGTGTGTTTGAGACGTCGGCGCTGAGTTGTGGGAAAGTGTACGCTCATCAGAGCACTTGTCATTCGGCCCGTAAGACTTCTTAGTAAACCTTCCAAGGAAGTCTGGAGACGCGCGTCAGCTAAGACGAGATGTCTCCGGGCTTCGAGGGCCATCCCAGTCTGCGTTCACACTGCCGATTAGTCGCACACGTCGCCCACAACTATGGGTTCGATTGCGACGCCTGGGTGGCGGAAATCGTACTTGCAGTGCCATTCGCGCAGTTGGTGCTGGTTTTGGTGGTACCCGTGGGACCCCCTGCAGTGTTGCTGCCGAGACCTACGAAATAAATTTGCGAAGCGCCTGGCAAGGTACCGGCTGGAACGCTGTTGTCGACCACAATCCCGCCAGTCGCCCAGCAACCAGTTCCACTAGGAGCCGTAACGTTTAAGCCGGTGCCGGAGAGGGTGACTGCCGCTGGATTGCTGACGTTATACGACAACACGCAGCCGTTTCCAGCAGCGTTCGTACAACCGGTCTGGGTCCCTCGATTGACACTGAAGAAGACATAGTCCGCGCCCGCGGTGGTCTGTGTTGCACTGGCGACGCAGGCACTTGTTCCGTTGTTGCAGAACTCCTCCACTGGCGATGGCCATGGGGCACCGCCGCCTGCAAAAGTCAGGCCGGTAGCAGCGGCAACAGGAGTTCCCATTATTGAGGCACTGATCGGTATCCGGTACAGATTCGCTCCGGTAGTCACGCCGGTGTTTCCTACTACGTAAAGATTCCCTGTCGCATTGGCCGAGGAGTAGTAGACATTGTCGAAGGTACCGGCGTAAAGGTAATATCCATTGCCGCCCGTGCCAACTGCCTTGACGCTCGCACCGGTAATGCTGGTGAAATCGGTAGGGAGTTCATATACCGCGTTGTCGCCGTTAACACTGGCGCTGACGCTGCTATTGGCGGTGGTGACAAAGGCGTAGAATCTTCCCGCGGTGCTATCCAACAAAGGTGCGTCGGCAATAACATCTCCAATGCTGACCGTTTTACCGAACAGGCTTCCGCTCGACGCCGTTACCGAATAAAGGACACCTCCAAAGTCACCGACAATCACATGCCCGGTGACTGGGTCGTAGACAGGCGATGAGAGTTTTTGCGCGCTCAGATTCAGCGGCCAGGTGCCTCCCGTCTCGGCTGGGGTTCCTTCAAACACTCCCGTGAACTGGTGGAGATTGCCGCTGTCATCGCCTACATAAGCTGTATCGTCGTCATAAGAATAAAACGGAGAAGAGAAGGTGTCATTATGGCTGCCGCTAAAGGCCAAGGTCACCATGCACGGGGCTGTGCAATTCCGGTAAGTAGCAAGCGTCGCAGCGGTAGGCGTCACAGGCAAGGTGGGCGTTCCGCTGTCCGCCGACCATTTCAGCAAAACGAGGCTTGCGGTAGTGCCACTAACCTGAACGAACATCAGTTGTGTGCCATCCAAGGAGAGCACAGGCGAAGTCGTGACCATGCCGCCCGTGTTATAGGCCCAATAGACCGACGGCACCGTACCCGAGCATCCACCCGCATAAAGATTGGAGAAGGCGACAATGCTCGCCGCCGCCGTCGCACCTAGGGTGCCTGCGGGATATACGACAAAGTCGCTGCAACTGGCCGTAGTGACGCTGGCCGAGTACAGGGCTGGATACAAGTTTGGCTGTACAACCGCCCCCGCTACGCCGCCGCCGAGCGTCCCGGCCCCCCACGTGAAACCGGAGAAATTAGCTACGGCGGTTGCATAGCCGTTTCCGGCCGTGCCCGGGGTGTCGGCTGTGACGACGACCTTAGATCCGTTCGAAGTCGCGGAAACAACCCCTTGGAGCGTGGCGTTTTCATTGATGGCAGTCGCGATATTAGCGGCCACTTGCGCCTGGCTGGCGGGCGCGGCGCCTGACCAGTAAGCGAACGTCGTCCCCGATGTCGTACCGTCGCTGCCGCCGCTCATGTCTGCGCCTATCCACCGGAAGTTCGGCATCGTAGACCCAAGCGCGATGCTGTTTCCACTTGATCCGGCCGTGCGTGCCGTCAAAATGACGACAGCGCCCGTTGAACTTGCGGTAATACCCGCCGCAACGGGGCAGGCCGCAATTGCCGCCGCCAGGTTTGTCGCTAGGGTTACGGTGCTATTGCTGGTGGCGAAGGTTCCCGAGGTCGAAGTGCCGCAAGCGTTTGTCCCGGCAGATCCGGCAGTCACTGCACCCCATGTGAAGAGGTTGGTATTGTTCGATGCTCCGACCGCCAAGTAAGGTCCGCCAGCCGTGCCAGAAACCGTAAACCTACTACCAGAGGCATAGGTCGCGGTGAGCCCAACGGCCGGGTATGAGCTATTGCATGCATTAATGGCGGCTGCGATGTTAGAGGCCACGGCCGCTGTACTACTACGGCTGGCAAAGGTCCCGGTGGTGGCGCTGGTGCAGCCGTTCGTCGGGGATGAGCCGGTGGTCACGCTACTCCAAAGAAAGTTGCTGGCGGTTCCGCCAAGCGTAAGGCTGCTGGCCGGACTTCCGAAAGTTGTGCTGGCAATTCTGACGACGGCACCTGTCGCGTACGCAGTGACTCCAACGGCGGCATACGAAGTGTTGCAAGCATTAATGGCGTTGGCCAGATTCGTGGCCGCCGTGGCAGGAGTGGAGCTGACAATAAAGGTTCCGGCGGTTGTGCTCGTGCATCCGTTCGTGCCAGTCGCATAGCCGGAAATTGAGTCCGTATTCGGCGATAATGTCCAGGCGTCCTGGGTGGAGAACCATTCAAAGGGTATGCTGCTGCCCGAGGTGTTGGTTACCGTGACCACCGCTGCGCTTCGGGTAGCCGTGACACTAGGATTCGGCGCCGTCACGTACGAGTAACAGGTATGCTGCCAGTTGCCGTAGAGGCCCTGAGCGGCCGTCGGACACGCTGCAGGATTGTTCGTGATCGCAGCCTCGAGAGCCTGCGCCGTATTAGTCTCGCTCGTTCCCCACCACACGCACGGTGTCGTGGTGTTTTGGCAGTAATACTGCGGACCCGAAAATGGCTCGCCAGAAAATGCCGAGGTTGACTCCTCGAACATGTACGTGACCGATCCTATGGTAACGGTGTCGCCATTCGCTGCACCGTTTGTATTTGCCACACTCACCGTGCCTGTGGCATAAGTTCCGTTCATCGCCGTTAAGGTCAGCAAATTGGAACCATTTTTAATGGTAATTGTCTGGCCGGAGGTGGGACCTGCGCCTGAGAAGGTGCCGGTGGCAGTCGCCCCTGTCGGGAAAGCCGTCAGGGTTAACGTGTTGGAACTGCTTCCCGCCGAGTTGGTAAGGGTGATCGTGGGGGCGACGGTAGACGTCGGTAACGCTGACACCGTGCCCACAACGGAGGACGCGGTCGCGTTAGTCGTAACTGACAATGTGTTTGAGCCGCTGATGATCGTGACGCCCTGACCGAGAGCGGGCGCACCCAGAAACAGTCCCGACGAACCTGCAGTACTGGGCGCGCTGCCTGTGAAGGTCTGCCCGTCAACGGTTACTGTCGAAGTACCGCTCGCGTTGTTGGTGGCGACAGTCCCTATCCCGCTCGCCGCAACCCCACCGATCGCCACGCTCCAGTCTTTCTTCAGAAGACGTCTCGGAGGTCTCTTCGGGATCCTCCATACCAAACCACTTTCTGGTGCGCCGGCCTCCAAGACCTCCGCGCTCGGCGTGCTAACGGGAGATAACCCAGTGCCTTCCGGCAGCTTTGCGCGCGTGCTGCGTTTTATCTGCTGCAGAGTGAAGCGGGGCGCGTTGACAATACTGAGCCACTGGTCATAGATGCCAGTTTCGATCGCCTGTTGCTCGGTGCCGGGATTGGAGAAAACTACATAGTGGTGAGTCCAATCATCGACCAAACCGCGCTGCTGGAGCGTCCAATCATCGACGTTGCGCTGTACTACCGGATCCACTTTCGGATTTCCTAGGCCTGGAATTGGAAGGGCATCTTGCGCAGGCAGTATCCTCGTTAGCATCAAGCAAGTACCGACGTAGAAAACAACTGGTTGCACAAAGCGGACGACACGCCCCATTGGTCAATCCCTTTAAGAAAATGGTGTATTTCGCTGCCATTATACGCAGGAGGATTTGCCATCGCTAGTACCCTTCAGTAACCCCCGTCGCATGATCAGGCCGACGAGGTCTGGCTCCTCAGCGTGCAGGGCAAGTTCTATGACAAGTTCTATGAATAGAGCAGAACGCGTCCTGGAGAAAACTAAGCTTGGGTATCTGATCCGCGCCATTCCAATTTTCGTTGAAAGGCAACGACTCAATATCGCGTCGAATGGAATTCCAAGGCGTCGTTGATGCTGTACTCCTCGTCGGCACTGGAATCATAGACGCGATCTATGGCGGGCGCTTGCTGAAGGGGGAGAGCACGTCGTGCCTTTTGTGCACCCTGGCAGGAGCACGCGGCTCTCGCAGCATTTGAGGATGCTGTCTATGGTCTTCAGCTGCGCCACCCCGAAAAAATCCTGCATAACCGTCACAACCTACATAACCTCTTCTGATGGTTAGGCTTGCAGCTCATGACAGTATCCACGCTGGAGAACAACCGGCAGCACATCGTACTCCAGGCTCAATTGGTGCACACGAATCTGTGTGGGCTTGTCCAGAACCAGGCCGCGCCCTTTAGTGTCGCGGCGCGTGTAGAGACCCAACCGCTTCAGTGTGTGGCCGACCTTTTCAGCGGTCAGCTTCATAGATTCGCCCTGTTCGTCGCAGACCTGGTTGGCAGCGGCGGAGACTTACTCTGCCGGCTTGGTACCGACCCGACCCAGCGTAGGCATCCTTAATTAATGAGGTGGGGCCAATCAGGTTGTCAAAAGCGCAGGCCTTTTCGTATACCTTGTGTACGAGGATGCCGAGCCCGCTAATTCTTGGTTAGCTGTCAAAACATGCATAAGGACATTCCTCCCCACTTGACCCGAGAAGACCGCCTCTGCCTGTTGCTCTGCCGCGGACAGCTGACACTCGATGAGCAAGCCCGGGCGCGCGAATTCCTCACTGCCCCCTTACAGTGGCCGCTTCTCCTCGAACGCGCCTACACTCACAACGTCTATCCGCTCGTCTACCGCAATTTGCGCCAGCTCGATTTCTCCGCGGTTCCTCAGATGGTTCAAACGGAACTCAAACGTGCATATTTGGTCAACGCGCTGCGCAACCAGCTTCTCGCTGAGGACCTCGCCCGCCTCCTGGACTTGCTGAGCGACTCCGACATTCCCGTCATTCCGCTCAAAGGAGTCGCGCTCGCTGAGTCGCTGTATGGAGACCAAGACGTCCGCGTGTGCACGGACATAGACCTGCTCGTTCCACCCGCGCATTGCCATCGCGCTATTGAAGTCATTCTTGCTGCAGGTTATCCCGATGTTTATCGCGACGCTTTCTTCCGGAAGCTCGCGCTGCGCCACGGACGCCACTACTCATTCCAGCGCGACGCTGCCGGACGTTCCACCCTCGTCGAGCTTCATTGGCGGTTGTGGCAGTTCTCTTCGCGCGACAACGACATCGTCGAGGATCTCTGGGCGGAAGCTCGCCCCAAGCATTCCTGCAGAGCGCCCGCCTACACCTTCTCCCCCGAGTGGGAGTTTCTGTATCTCGCCCTCCACGCCGCCGACCATTGCTGGCAAAGTCTCAAGTGGCTCGTGGACCTCCATCAGCTTTGCACCTGTCGCCCACCAGACTGGCGCCGCCTCACACAAAAGGCCGAGCAGTTTGAGCTAGACCTCGTGATAAGTCAGACTCTGGCTGCCTGTTCATTCTTGCTGGGAACGCCGCTTCCCGAGAGTTACTCGGATGCTTCCCTTCCCGCCAAGGTGCGCTTCTTTCCCATCACGCCCTTCCCCGCTGGCGGTTTTGAAACGGCGCTTTCTCCAATGGCCCTGCTTCGACACCGCTGGGACAAGCTGCGCTGCGCAGCCAACATCGTGTTTTTCCCTAAACCAGCTGACCAAGCCTTCCTGCATCTGCCCACGGCCGTTAGTTTTCTCTACTACCCATTGCGTGTGCTGCGTCTCATCGGGAAGCGGCTGTAGCAGCCACCTCAGGCTCCACCTTTGGACCAATGGTTCGGACAGAGTGATCGCCCTTTATGCTTGCCTGGCGAAGGCTGGGGTGGAGCGGGTCCGCTTGCCTGCAGCACCTCAAAACCAGCGGGCAAGAGTGCCCGCTCCACACAGGACAACGCATTAGCCAACGGCCAGGCGAACTTCCCCCCGCGCCCCCTCCGGCAGCGTCTCGGATGAAGGGCGCGACACATCGGACGGTGTATCTGCCCGCAGGTTGTGACTGGTACAACTACTGGACGAATGAGCGGCTGCACGGCGGACAGACCATTGTGGCGGATGCTCCCATCGATACGCTGCCCCTATTCGTGAGGTCGGGAAGCATTGTGCCGCTTGGGTCGGAGGTGGAGAGCACACAGCAGACGCAGACGATTGCGTCCGTGCGTGTGTATCCGTGAGCGAACGGCAGCTTTACCCTTTTCGAGGATGACGGAAAGACCTACGCCTACGAGAAGGGTGGCGGCTCAATCACGAAGTTGATATGGGACGATGCCGCACATCTGCTGAGGCACGAAGGCACGTCAGCATCGAGCGAACTGGACAAGGCAACCGTGGTCGTGATCGGAAGATAGCCGAGACCGGATCCACTATTTGACTAGGTGGTGCCTCCGCACGGACCGAATTCCGTGATCGCAGAGACTCCTGGTGTAGTGACAGATATCGATATCGGGAGCCTTATTGTTGCGCTTCCCGGCTGACGTATTGTATTTCTAAAGGTGCTCAGTGGCGCTGTTTGTAATCCTCCGATAACCTGGGGAAGAAATCGCCCGTGCCACTGACAAAGCCGCTCGTACCACAGTGGGATCGCTTCGCGATGGCTACGATTTGCTCAATCGAGAACCACTCTCCAGCTCACAAAGCCTCCTTCGTCGGATTTTGCCAACTGGGCATGTCAACATGGAACGACTCCAGTCGGAGTATCGACGGAAGAAAAACGGATTGCTCAGTCGGTCAATGTCAAATACTTGTTCCATAGCGGCGCACGATTGTAATACGAATCAGAGGATTTTGAGCGCTATTGATTCTATGACAATGTCGGCTCCTTAGACCCGAGTAAGATTTGGTGGTGCTTAAGCCAACCAAAGGGCTCGGGAGAGAGGAGCCGAACAATGATCATTATAGGATGCGATTACCACCCGGGCTTCCAACAAATTGCTTTTGTGGATACCGAAACTGGGGAACTGCAAGAGCGGCGACTGCAACACCGCGAGGAAGCGGAGAAATTCTACCGTGATCTGGCGGCCCAGGGAGCGACGGTGCGTGTGGGGATGGAAGCCAGTGGACATGCGCGCTGGTTCGAGCGACTGCTGGGGAACTGAACTTCGAGTTGTGGATCGGGGACGCCACCGAGATCGCCAGGAAGCGCGAACGCAAGCAGAAGACCGATCGCCAGGATGCACAGCACATTCTGCGCTTGCTGCTGAAGGATGATTTTCCACGGATCTGGGTAGCGAGCTGGGAGAATCGCGATCTGCGGCAACTGCTGTGGCATTGGCACCGCTTGGTGCAGGCGCGCACGCGGATCATGAACCAGTTGCAAGCCGTGGCACTCAACGAAGGGCTACGCTGCAAGAAGCGGTTGTGGCGGGAAAGCGGACGGGAGCAACTGGAGGCGTTCCGACTGGCGCCATGGGCGAGTCAGCGCCGACGCGATCTGCTGGGTTTGCTGGACCGACTGGACCCGACGATCGCGCAGCTGACCCAGGCCATTGAACAGGAAGTGGAGAAATGGCCCGACGCACAGCGGCTAAGGACGCACCCTGGAGTAGGTTCTCTAACCGCGTTAGCCTTCGTGCTAATCATCGGGAGGGCGGATCGGTTTCAGTGTGGCAAGCAGATCGCGAGCTATCTGGGACTTGTGCCGTTGGAGAAGTCCAGCGGGAATCAGCGCCGGCTGGGACATATCACCAAACAAGGCAACGCACTGTTGCGCTTCCTGCTGGTGGAAGCGGCGCAAGTGACGGTGCGCAGCCTCCCGGAATGGCGCAGTAAGTACTTCCACCTGACGATGCGGCGCGGGCGGAAGATTGCGAAGGTCGCGATGGCCCGCAAGTTAGCCGTCCAAATGTACTGGATGATGCGCAAGGCATGGGGTTACGAGCAGTTGAAAAAGTTCGGTTCGCACGCGGGACAGCCCGGACATCGCTATGGTGTGCAATAGAACATCGAGCTATTGAGTGGGTATCCCGCTCCCTCTTCGCGGGGGAGTTCGAAGTAGTAATCATGATCGAAAGTGTGACCGAAGAGATGCATGGGTCGGACTGAGTTCCTGACCTGCAATGATGGCGAGCGAGCCTTGGTTGGATGTGCACATCTTCAACGAGAGCGAAATGGCCCGCTCTTCGGAGTACACGGACTCGTACGCTCAAAAGCTGCTTGACAGAGTCGACCGTTTCGGGATTGACTTACTTTGCAAAACTCGACAAGTCTCTGCATTCAGGACCGTTCCGCCGGAGTATACTGCCGCTAGCTGGTGTGCGTCCTAAGCAACGAACCTTTCCACTGCATCCGCGCACCTATAGTCGGAGGACGGATGAAGATGGGAGCCGACCAAAATGGAATGCCAGCTTACATTCCTTGCATCTAGGTAAATCGCGAGGGTCGTCATGAGTGCCCAATTCTGGCCATTCGTTTATCACTCTGTTTTTCGTCTTTCGCGTTTCGCGCCGCTGCTTCTCTCGCTGGCTATGTTGCTCGCTACGGGGTGCGGCAGCGGAAGCCACACGGGGCCGACTTTGAGCGGAAATAGTAAGGTTGTTGTTCTCGCGTCCAGCACCGCGAACGACCAACTGGTCCAGTTTGGCTTAACGCTGAACGGCCTGACGCTTACGAACCAATCGGGGAAGACAGTAACGCTGTTCTCCACTCCCATCAGCGCTGAGTTCATTCATTTGAACGGCAATGTCGAACCGCTAACAGAGGTAAGCATTCCTCAGGACATTTACACTTCTGCCACGGCGGCCTACGGTGGCGCCGCTCCTGTGTGCGTCGGCCTGGAACTGGTCGACGGGGCTCTGAATGGGCCGGGTACGCCGACCGTTACGGTGAACCTGCCGGCTCCGATCACCGTCACAGGGACGGCCATGGGACTGGTTCTGGATTTGCAGGTTTCGGCGTCAGCGCCCTTTTCTAGCGGCTGCGTACAGAACCTCTCGATTCCGATTTCGCCGGTTTTCCATCTGACTCCATTGGTGATCGCGGCCGAGCCTACAAACAGCACAAACGGCAAGGTGCTTGGGCTTGAGGGAGCGATCGCATCCATCGGAGCGACAGGAACCAGCTTCACGGTGAGTGCGCCCTACGGTTACTTTAACGGCTCACCTCCCACATGGCAGTTGAGCACCAATGGCAGCACCGTATTTCAAGGGATCGGCAGCGTCTCAGCGCTGAGCACCGGTATGCCTGTGGACATGGACGTTGCGCTTCAGACAGATGGATCGTTGATGGCTACGCGGGTCGCGGTCTACGACACGGACGCGACGAATCTCAGTTTATCTAGCGGCCAGGTGATATTGGCGGACCCTGTTCAACCCAACGTTGACGGGCTCACTGCGCAAACAGTGGGCGATCTCCCCGAAATGTACGCCATATTCGGCTATGGGAATGCCACATCCCAGATCTCGGGTCAGTTTACAAATCTGCAGAACCTCCCCTTCGCCGCCACATTCAACGCGGCGCACACGGTTGCTGGCCAGAACGTCCTGGTTACATCCAACGCTCCTCCCGTGGATGGATTTCCCCCTCTTCCGCTTCCCTTGGCTACAATGACGCTCATGCCCCAAGCCATCAATGGGACCGTGAGCGCGATCTCTACGAGCGGCGGCTTCACCACCTACACCGTCACACTCGCTCCCTACGATATTTTCGCTCAACTGGCCGGTCAGCCGGGCCAGCCCGCGCTGACAAACCCGGACACAGTTGTGGTCTACGCCGACAGGAACACACAGACGCTAAATTCGAACTCGGTTAGTGTGGGCGGCGTCTTCCGCTTTTACGGGCTGGTGTTCAATGACAACGGAACGCTGAGCATGGACTGCGCACAGGTGAACGACGGCGTGGCTGAGTGAAGAGTCGCCAGCGGGGACGTACATCCCTTCGGTTCAGTGCCACCGCTTGCAGTTGATTCATGACCCGGGTACGCGCTTGCACCATGCGGTGCCGGTGCCACAGCAGTTGCCGCAGATCCCGGTTCTCCCAGCTCGGCACCCAGATCGGCGGAAAGTCGTCCTTCAGCAACAAGCCCAGAATATGCTGCGCATCTTGCCGATCCGTCTTCTGCTTGCGACCCCGCTTGCGCCGTATCTCGGCCGCATCTCCCATCCACAACTCGAAATGCAGCTCCGCGAGCAGTCGTTCGAACCAGCGGGCGTGCCCGCTGGCTTCCATGCCCACGCGCACTTTCACTCCCTGGGCCGCGAACTCACGATAGAACCTCTCGGCTGCCTCACGATGCTCCAGTCGGCGCTCGCCCGCTCGCCGGTGTCAGTATCCACAAACGCAATTTGTTGAAAGCTCGGATGGTAATCGCACCCTACAATAATCATGTTGGCTCCTTTCTCCGAGCCGGTTGGTTGGCTTAGCACCACCAACTCTACTCGGGCACGGGAGCCGACATTGTCATGGAATCAACTACACTCAAGTGCCCAGCGCAAGGTCATGATAAGCGTAATCGAGATTCGCCAATTGTGGCCGTCAGCCCGTCCAACTCTTACACGCTGCGGCCCTTGGTAGCTCCGGCACTCTTCCTGCATGAGCCCCGCGACTCTGACGTCTGCGGCCGTTCTATGATGCCTTGCGGCAACCCATTCTGGGGTTAATTAGTGGATCCGGAAGCAGACCGGTTGCTACGCAAATTCAATCGCCTCGAATCACGACAGATTAACCTTTCCTCGCTTCTTCGGGAGGAAACTGGGGAATCAGCGGTGCAGAGGAGATCCAGCTACAGGCATGGTGCGCGCAGTCGCTGATAGTGGTGCTGCTGGTCTTGGGCGTCGATATACGTCGTAATTCTCAAGGCTCTCCACGTGCTTAAAATCTTGGCACAGCAATGCAAGCAGCCGGTCCTTGTCCTCCACTGGGTCCTGATCGAGTTGAACCTTTCGCTTGACTACCAGCCAGTCAATATTCTGGGATCGACTAAGTTCCAGTATTTGTTCTGGACTATAGGGGTTGACGGTATGATCGAAGACAAGAACCGGGAACCGAGGATGTCTGCCGGTTGTGTAGTAGAAGAGGTCCTCGCCTGGAATCATCAACACTCCGTCCTGCTTTGGGATTTCTTGCTCTGTGAAACGTACTAGTGGCCTGTCGCAGTGAATTCGTTAGTACGCAGCCGGCGGCTGGGGTCAGAGTATTTCCACTGGATCGGGTGAGCGTTGGCGGAGTAGGCGTTGATGTAACGACGGAGTTTGCGAGCCAGGTCCGGGACCGAGGTGAAAATGCCGCGGGCGATGACCTCGCGTTCGATCTTGGCGAACCAGATCTCGACTTGGTTAAGCCAAGAGGAATACGTAGGAGTGAAGTGAAGCTGCACGCGCGGATGCTGTTGCAGGAAGTCTCGAACGAGTTGGGTTTTGTGGGCAGAGAGGTTGTCGAGGATGATATGAATCTGCTGCCGGGGCGAGCACAACGCTACCACTTCTCCGAGGAAGGCAACGAAGTCACGGCTGGTGTGGCGGGCCGTGGTTCTTCCGTGCACGCGGCCGGTTTTGGTGTCCAGCGCGGCATACAGAGAAAGCGTTCCGTGCCGGTAGTACTCGAAGCCATGACGCTCGGCTCGCCCCGGCGAAAGCGGCAGAACGGGATCGAGCCGATCCAGGGCTTGGATGGCGGTTTTCTCGTCGACGCAGAACACGGCGGCATGCTGCGGCGGCCGCAGATACAGGCCGATAATGTCGGCCGCTTTGCTTTCGAACTCCGGATCGTCGCTGGCCAAGTAACGCTCCAGGCGATGGGGTTTCAGTCCCGCTTCTTTCCAGACGCGATGCACCGCGTCCTTGCTGACTCCCAGCGCGGTCGCCAGTTTGCGGCAACTCCAATGCGTGGCACCGTCGCTGGGTTTCTTGCGGGTGGCGGCCAGAATCCGGGCCCGCAAAGCGGGAGTCAGAACCCTGGCCTTCTGGCCGGGATGATAGGTGTCGAGCCCGTCGAGCCCGGATTCGAGGAAGCGCTGCTTCCAGCGGACGATCGTGGGAGCACTGGTCTGCAGCCTGCGCTTAATGGTGTTGAAGGAAGCTCCTTCTGCCAGCATCAAGATGAGCTTGGCGCGAAAGACGTAGCCAGCCGGCAGGGTACGCGATTGAGCGATGCTGCTGAGTTCCGAACGTTGGTTGCTGGTGAGGGACACTTCGCTGTCTGTCGCCATACCAACTTAGAAGCATAACAACTAGTAATGGTTACTTTGCGACAGTCCACTAGTTGCTCGAACTCTGGGATCCAGGCGCCGCGAACGCTTAGTCCAGCCAGTGCCGGCAGCATCGATCGGGTCATGTCACCCGATAGCTTGGCATAGTCCAGGCGCTCGTGGCTCGCCACGTAAAATCCTCCCGCAACTAGCATCGAAATCGCAACCATGCAGGTGAGTACCACGCTATCCCATGCGGATCGCTCCTTCACCCGGGCGGGCAGCGCCGCGACCGTGCTTCCGATGAGAAGCATCAGCAGGGGCCACATAGCGTAGGTAGATCCCCAGAGCTGCTGCGAGAGAAAGCCCCCGTGTATAGTGCCGATCACGATGAAAGGCAGGACTCGCTCGATGCCCAAACGTCGGCGGGCGCGCGGCACGGCGAATATAAGGGCCACGATCAAAAGAAACGGCCACAAGCCGAGCAGCCGCTCGGCTCGATCTGACGAATCTTCCCCCGTTGTCCGGCGTCAAGCATTCTTTCCGGTCAACGACAATTAGATTTCCCGATGTTGTTTGAGATACCAGCAGCAGTCGGGGCTGTGGGAAAAGTGGGAATCGCGCGGGTTGTGCGCGATTTCCAAGGGCGGTGGGAAGGGAGGAAAACCTGCTTTTGGTTTTCCTCGCTTTCCACGGCCCGGCTTTTTCCACAGCCCTTCGGCCGCCGCGTTTGTGTTGTTAAAGAAATCATCGAGGGTCACTTTGCTTCCGCGGACTCCAAGCCCGCATCCCGATTCTTCTTGGCTTGCTCCATGCGGTAACTCGGGATGTTGAGTTCCAAAATTACGCAGTGATGGACGAGGCGATCGATCGCGGCCGCGGTGGTCATCGCATCTTTGAAAATGCCTTCCCATTTCGAGAATGGCAGGTTGCTCGTCAGCAGCACGCTGCCGCGTTCATAACGCTCCGCCAACAGGGTGAACGCGACCTCCATTTCCTCTCGACTTTGCTGCACGTATCCCATTTCGTCGATGATGAGACCGTCGTACTTCGCCAGCTTCTTGATTTCCTTGCTTAACCGCAGATCCCGCTTCGCAGCCAACAGATCTTGCACCAGCAGCGCACAAGTGGCGTACTTGATCCTTTTCCCGCGCATAGCGATCAGCTCTTGCGCCAGGGCACACAACAGATGGCTTTTCCCCGCGCCAGGATTCCCGAAGATCAGTAAATTCTCTTTACGGTCCAGGAATCCTCCCTCCAACAGCACCTTCATCTGTCGACTCACCTTCACCGGCAACCGCTTGCCGTCGAAGTTCGCCAGGGACTTCTCCAGCGGCAGTGCGGATTCCTTGAGTAGCTTTCCGATCCGTTTTCGCCGCCGCTCCTCACACTCTCGCTGCGCCAGTTCCAGCAGGTACCGCTCATAACTCAACGTTTCTTTTTCCGCGCGCCGCGCCGTTTCCTCAAAGCACCCCCGTATCGCCGGCAGATGCAGCTCTTTCAGATTTTCCACGAGCGCGGTTCTCACCTGGCCCGTCTCCCCATTCATTGCAGCCCCTCCCCACTTCCACAGAGTTCGTCAAACATTCGCAGATCCACGCTGGCCACTTCGACCTCGCGAATGCTCCCCTTCCGCTCCACTCTCAGCCGCTCGCGCACCGCCTCCGCCCGCACCCATCCTTCGCCTTTTTCCAACAAACCGCGCAGCGCTTCATCTACTTTCGCCTCGCTCTCCTTCGCCGCCAGCTCCAGGATCGCCAGATACTCCTTGCTCCCCCGCGGGCCCAACTTGTCCTTCAGTTCATCAAACGCCATGCGAAATCGGCTCGTCGGAAACAACTCGTCCCGGTAGCGATAGTTCTCCAACGCCCCCGGCTTTCTCACCAACCAGTCGATGATGTGGCGATAGTCCACCCGGTGTCGCCTCCGCCCACGCAACCGCGGCATCTCTTCCACCTTCTTCTGCCCGTACCAGATCTCCACCCGCTCCATGTACAACCGCACCTCGACCTGCTCGCCAATCAGCCGGCTGGGCACCGAGTACACATTTCGGTCCGTATAGATCAGACTCCCCGAGTCCACCTTCACTCGCTCCCGCTTGCACGACTCCAAGCGTCGTTCCGGCAACTCCTTCATCACGGCGATTTCTTCTGCCAAGCGCGCTTTTCGTCCGGCGTTCAAGCGCGCCAACAATCCCGCCACGAACTCCTGGTAGTCCGCGACACTGACAAAATCCTTGCTCCCGCGCAGCATCAACTCCTGCGCCAGAGCCCGTTTCAAACGATGATGTCGTTGTTCCACATCTCCGTTCTCATGCCCTTGCCCCGCCTGGATCTTCTCTCCCTCCACTCCGTAATAACGCAGCAGCCCAGCGTACCGTTCGGTGAACTCCGCCGGCGTGCTCATGTTGTTGACCGCTGTCGACAGTCGATCGGTTCGGTGCCGCTGCGGCACTTTCCCGAGTTCCCAAACTGCGTTTTGAAACCCCTCACACAAACTTTCAAAGCTCTCCGAAAAACACACCGTGGCCGACTCCCAGTTCGAGTACGTCAGCACCAGGTGATAGAGCAGGTGCGGAAAACTCTGTCCCTGGATCGTGATCCCCAGCTCACTCATGTGCGTGAAGTCACTGGCACTCAGCCTCCCGGGCTGATGGCGCTGCGCGAAGAACACTTCCTTCACCGGTCCTTCCGTCGCCCGCCATACTTTCACTCGTCGCTGCAGCGTCCGCAGTTGCCCCTCGGCAAATCGCCCGCTATAACGCCGCTGCAGATATTCAAAAATCGTCTTCCCTTCCAGCCCAGGGTTCACCTCCAGCAGGCTGCGCACCTCTTCCCACACCTCCTGGAACGGGTCCTCTCGTGTCCGCCACCGCTTCTCCGGCGTCAGTTCGCTCGGCACTCGCCCCAGCCGACGGTACTTCCGCGCCGTCTTCGCATCCATACCCGCTTTCGCCGCCGCAGTTTCCAGATTCGTTTCCACTTTCCCCAAGGCAAACAACCTCCTCACCTGCTTGTCTGTCACCAAATTGTGAGTGTCGCCAAGAACCAAAAATCAGAGCCTGGCTATTGTCGCTGATCGGGAATTCTAATTGTCGTTGCTCGGGAGGTATGATTGTCGCCCATCACCCCGTAAACTGGAAGATAAACATCCAGCCGAATGGCAATGACATCAACGAGCTGGATAACAACGCCAACCCGCGCGTGCCGCGCCGGTTGAGCCAGCGCAGCAATGCTCCACCTACAAATGCTGCAACCCACCACGGCGGCTCCAGGTGTTCCTGGTACACCGACAGTATGTCCGCCAGCCGGGGCATCCGTCGTGAGGCGGCGTACTGCATTGTCCAGTGCACATAGTTTGCCAGGCCGACTGTGAGGTCGATGAGCAGGAGCGCCGATGCCAACGCAGTGCCGAGCCCGGCCATCAGCCACAGGTAACCCGCCACGGGCCGGCCACGGCGCACGTCGAATCCAATCAGTAACGCGAGCATCACTGCTGTACTTCCCAGAAATGCCAGCCCCGTATTTTGTTTGGCAAACAACGGGACAACCAGAACCATGCCAGTGAGGAAAGCGCGAACCGGGCGAAGGCCCTTACGATCCAAACCTTGGAGGAAAAAGATACATACTAGAATGGCAAACGTGCAGTCGGGATCATAAAAGGGGTGAGGAAAGATGCAGTAAATGCCCAGCACGCTCACTGGCACGCTGAGGAGAAAAGCCATCCACCAGGCGGAGTCCACTGCTCCATCCAGGAGGTTCCAAAGAATTCGCCAGGTTAGCACGGTCGCCAATCCACCTACAGCTGCACAATAGAGTACGTGGTGAAAAAACACCCGGCCCGTGAACTTGATCAGCATCGCTTGAATCAGAAAAGTCAGCGGCGCATGCGCCAGGGGAAAATCGCGATAGGGCACCTCGCCGAGGGATATCCGGTACGAGTTCTCGAGGATATAGCTCAGATCCCATAGAACCGCCAGTCTTGAGTTCTGCCAGATGACGACGGTGGCGGTTGCGAGAAAGAGGAGCACCGCTGCCATCCAGTTCCGATAACGCCAAGACTGACGGCTTATCCTGCCAGATGCTTCCATATCAAATGGTCACTGCCACATTCCCTTTCGTGGCTCGCCGAGGAAGCGCGGAGCCAAAGGAATACAGAAGTTATTAGATAAGGCAGCTGACTGTCAGCCCATTGGTAGACTCCTGTCAATACGCCAAATAGAGCGCGCACATAAAGAAGTCTCTCAATACGGTCGGCCTTAGGGTTTTCAGTCCGAGGTTCCATGGGCGATACAGATCGTATGTCAAATCACCGCGAAATCCAATCTGATACTCGTGAATTGACGAAACAGGCCTTTCTGACAATGTGGATCCCTGTCAAACACTTTTTGAGCGTACTGCTCCGTGCACTCCGAAGAGCGTGCCATTTCGCTCTCGTTGAAGGTTCTGCCATACCAACCAAAGGCTCGCTCGTAATCGTTTCAGGTCAGAAACTCAGTTCGACCCATGCATCTCTTCGGTCACAACTTCGATCATGATTACTACTTCGAACTCCTCCGTGAAGGAGGAGCGGGCTGCCCAATCAATAGCTCGATGTTCTACTGCACACCACGGCCTGTTCCGAGCGTGCCCGCGTGCGAACCGAACTCTTTCACTTGCTTGTAATCCCATCCCTTGCGCCACATCCAGTACAAACGAACCGCAAGTCGCCGCGCCATCGCAACCTTGGCGATCTTCCGGCCCCGGCGCATCATCAGATGAAAATACTTGCTGCGCCATTCCGGAAGGCTGCGAACTGTGACCTGAACCGCTTCCACCAGCAAGAAACGCAACATCGAACTCCCCTGTTTGGTGATATGCCCCAGTCGCCGCCGATTCCCACTCGAGTCCTCCAACGGCACTAACCCCAAGTAAGCGGCGATCTGCTTGCCACACTGAAACCGATCCGCTCTCCCGATGATCAACACGAAAGCCAGTGCGGTCAGCGGACCCACTCCAGGATGAGTCATCAACCATCGCACCTCGGGAAACTTCTCGGCCTCTTGATCAATCGCCTGACTCAGTTCCGCAATCGTCGGGTTCAGCCGATCCAGCAACTCCAGCAGAATGCTGTCGTCGCTGGCTCGCCCAGGGGGCTAAGCGAAACGACTCCAGTTGCTCTCGTCCATGCTGTCGCCACAACCTCTTTTTGCACCGGTGGCCTTGCGGGATTTGATGTCGTAAGCGATAACAGCTGGCTTGCCGTCCTGGTCTCGGACGAGCTGGTTTTTGAAGATGGCGGTGTCCTTTCTCGGGAAGAGATATGAAATCACAAACGGCTTCTCATTGTCCCGCTTGCAGCAGCGCTCTAGATTCGCGCCTGATCGCGCGCAACTTCTTTGATTGCCCTCCCTGCGGCGAGATTATTCGAGTGAAGCGCTGGCGTGGGTTTCGATTGACTTCCGCCGTTATTCGAGCTACCGTGTTCGCTGTGATCGTGACCGGAGCGGCTAGGTTGCGGGTTTTTCACCTTTTGCCGCTGTCTTCGGCGTATTCGTGCTTTTCGGCGAATGGAATTCAATCATTTTCACACTGCGTGTTGAGTCGCCCATATTGACGCTCGGGATAGGCGGAGCCACCCAGTCGGCACACTTGTCGCAGAGTCCGCGTTAGACTCAGACCCCCTCAATGAGCGCTACGGTGGTTTCGTCAACAATTCGTCAGGGGCGGGCTAGCGAGGGCGGGCACTTCACTTAATAAGTATCGTGCTGCCGAGTAGAAATCCCGACAACCGGGTTTGGACATCATAGTTTAGATCTGGGCCTCCATACAGGAGATGACTCTCGCTATGAGCCGAACCGCATTCCTGTTTCTCTCAGTATTGGCATCCTTTGCCAGCCTCTTGCTCAATTTGAATGGGTGCGGTGGAGGCAACTCGCACGGTACGATGAACCAGTGGGGAAAAATCCAGCATGTCGTCGTCATTTTCCAGGAGAACCGAACCCCCGACAACCTCTTCCACGATCCCGTATTGATGGCTAGGGGCGCTGATATCGCCAACACTGGCCTCAACTCTTCTGGTAGTAGTATTTCGCTGGCGCCCACTTCGTTGGGAGTGAATTACGACCTGGACCACTCGCACCATGCTTTCGTCGCCATGTACGACGGTGGCAAGATGGATGGCGCGGACAAGATCTCGATCTTCTGCCCGAATGGCGCAACGAACTGCCCACCTCCGAATCCGCAGTTCGGGTATGTCCAGGCCTCCGACGTGGGCCCATATTTTCAACTGGCCGAGCAATACACCTTTGGCGATCGCATGTTTCAGACCAATCAAGGTCCAAGCTTTCCCGCCCATCAGTTCATTCTTTCAGGCACATCGGCGCCTACGGCGACCAGCAATTTGTTCGCAGCCGAGAATACGAGTGGCAGGGCCGGCTGCGCTGCTCCTCCGACGTCGTCGGTCGCCCTAATTGATCCCTCGGGGAAAGAATCCAGCTCGATGTATCCCTGTTTCGAACACGCTACGTTGACCGATGAACTCAATGGCAAGCAGGTGTCCTGGCGTTACTATGCGCCGAGTGCCGGGTCGATCTGGACGGCTCCCAACGCAATCCAGCATATGTGTGGCCCGAATGGCACCCCCCCCAATGCTACTGCCTGCGTGGGATCAGATTGGGTGAACAATGTAGTCCTCCACCCCGCTCAGATACTCACCGACATTAGTAACAGCCAAATGCCTGCTGTGAGTTGGGTGATCCCTGCTGGTCAGAATTCCGACCATGCGGGAATCACCGTCAATATGGGTGGCCCGTCATGGGTTGCCTCTATCGTGAATGCCATCGGCACCAGTTCCTACTGGTCGAATACAGCCATAATTGTCACGTGGGACGATTGGGGCGGTTGGTACGATCATGTTCCCCCACCGAAAGTGATCAACGACGGCACAAGTTGGGGATCAGGGTACCTCTATGGCTTCCGTGTGCCGCTGATTGTGATCTCGCCCTACGCCAGAGCCGGGTACATCTCTCACGTAAACCACGATTTCGGAAGCATCCTGAACCTCATTGAGCAAGTCTTCGGCCTGTCTTCCCTTGGCTACGCCGATGCCCGCGCCGACAATCTCTCGGACTGCTTCAATTTCAATCAGTCTCCGCTCCCGTTTCAAACGATTGCTGCACCGTTAAGCGCGACGCACTTTCTCAACGACCGCACACCACCAACCGATCCGGATGACGATTGATGAAGCGAGTCCATGATCGGCGCATGAACGATTAGATAGCAAATCGCAAAAGAAGGGCCCTGGCCCCCTTAACGCTTATCCTATGACACCGAAAAAGGCGAAGGAAAAGCGCACGCTTGTGCTAAGGCTTGCGGTAGCGACAGTGGAGAATCACCGTCGGCTGCTGGAGCAACAGCCGATCTGCTGGTCGTGCGTCCCATCACTGAAAAGAGGTGCAGGCTGTAGTAGACAAAGTTCAGCCGGGTATTCTCGCCCCCCGGGAGAACCGGGGAACAAATGGCATTACTGGGAGTCAATCCGAACCCCGGCAACGAGCCGGAACTCCACCTCTTGCTGCCCCGCGACATTCTTGAGCCATTGTGGAAGTCGCTTTTTCGCAGCCTAGATGAGTTTTTCTTTCCCAAGAAACTCCCCCCGCTGAAGCTGGAATCAAAGCCAATCCCGGTAAACGATATTTGGGGCTTTTACAACTACAAAAAGAATGGGGCTCTAGGTTCGACGGTAGTCCATGCGATCGTACTCGGGTTGATCATCGGCGCCACGATTCTGGGGCGGCGCATGGTGACCAAGGTCGAAGCCAAACCGCAAACCACCACGCAGTTGATTGATCCAGGGGACTATATCCCGCTAAGGCCTGGGAAGAAGCAGGCCGGAGGCGGTGGCGGTGGTGGCGACCGCGATGTGCTGCAGGCCTCGAAGGGTCGATTGCCGAAGTTCTCGATGCAGCAGATCACGCCTCCGGCCGCGGTCATACGGAATCCAAGCCCCAAGTTGGCGGTTGAGCCGACAGTGATAGTACCGCCGGATATCAAGATAGCCATGATTAACATGCCAAACCTTGGCGACCCGAAATCCTCCGCCATAATTCCGTCGAACGGTACGGGATCAGGCGGCGGTATCGGTTCCGGCTCCGGAGGTGGTGTTGGCCCGGGCACAGGACCTGGCGTGGGACCCGGTTGGGGCGGAGGTATCGGCGGCGGTGTTTTTCGTCTGGGCAGCGGAGTGACTGCGCCGCGACCAATCTACGCTCCTGAACCAGAGTTTTCTGAAGAAGCGCGAAAGGCCAAATACCAAGGCACCTGCATCCTGGGCCTTGTGGTGGACACAAATGGCCGCCCGACGAACATCCGCGTGGTGAGCTCACTGGGGATGGGACTGGACGAAAAGGCCATTGAAACAATCAGGACCTGGCGCTTTGAACCCGGCCAGAAAGACGGCCACGCAGTAGCGGTAGAGATCGCCATTGAAGTCAACTTTCACTTGTACTGAGGCAGGCAGTTCGCCTCACTCGCCTTCAGGCGCTTACAGTCGGAACAAAAACAGCGCGACTCGGAGAACACCAGTCGAAAACCAGAAACTATTCCCGCGCGGGATGGCGCTGACAACTGAACGAAGCGGAAACAGGAATTCCGCCTGCCCGTCATCTTTACGCAAAGTTTGGGTTGTCATCGTGCCCTTCGCTCTCACGAACTGTCTCTACTGGTCTGTGGCATGGCTCGAAGCCGATGGGGATGAATATCACGGGGCGCTCGTAATGTCTGACTACCACAATTGGGCGCTCCTGTTCATTGGTGCGTGGTTTCTAGCCGGGGCTATTCCGTCAGCCGCTGTCGTTCGCATATTTTTTGCCCCAAAAGCCGAGAAAGGTCGCGACTAAAAGAGCAAAGGTGACGTAACTGTTGATCGGAGTAGGGATCGTGATGACTCACGACCCCCTCCTCGGACCCGGACGAGCGCTCGTTAGCGCATCCGGTTCTTATCTCAGATGAATGGCGGCAAAGCGTGCATCTGGAAAGGGATGAAGCGTGCTCGGTTGCGGAAGCCACCGCTGAGCCAAGGCCAGAGTACGCGTCCACGAGATCCGGTGTTTCTGGCTCCGGCGGCGGAGAGTACGCCACCATAGCGCCAGCACTCGGTCACGGAACGCCCCCAGACTCGCGAGGTTTCCGGGTACCACGTAGTAATTGAAGTGGCCTCGGACGACCGACTGCAGCCATCTTCCGGTTTGGCACAGCGGATCGTGCATGCGCATCCCAAGCTGCTGTTTGACCTTTCGCAACTTGCCTCGCATGCGTTTGCGGATCGTTTTGCGCCGTACCATGAAGCGCCCGAGACTGTTCTTCCCGCTGATAGGCGACATCCCTCAACTGTTCGCGCGGAATGCGACTCTTGGCGGCGTTGGCTTCGACGAAACTGCCATCGACCGACAGGTGCTGGCCCTGCACCAATCCCACTTCCACACACTGCTTCACGATCTGTTCGAACAAGTGCTCGAACAGTTTCAATTCCTGAAACCGCCCGTGCCGATTAGAAAACGTGGAGTGATGCGGGATCTCCTGATCGAAGCCCAATCCGGTGAACCAGCGCCACGCCAGGTGCATGCGCAGTTCCCCCACTAGCTTCCGTTCGCTGGTGATGCCGTACAAATAGCCGATCAGCAGAATGCGCAGCAGAAGCTCGGGATCAACCGAAGGACGGCCCGTATCGCTGTAGCTGTCTTTCAGTCGCTCGCGCACGAATTCAAAGCTGATGTACTTTTCGATCAGACGTAGAAGATGGTTTTCAGGAATCTGATCTTCCAGGCGGAAGTAGTAGAACAGCGCTTCGGAGCAGTCGTGTTGCCCCATCATGATCAGCAGGCCTCCGAGGATCGGAATCAAACAGAGCATGTGCGGATGCTTTCTTCTAACATGCTTCTGCTGATTTTCATCCTGCCAATCGACGTGACTTTTTCAACATCACTCGCGATTTCACTCATTAACAAACGGTGACGAAGATCACTGACAGCACGGCGGAAAACGCTTGGAATAAATACAGGAGGAATCAAAAACTGAATACCTCCCGAATTGAGCCCGGCCCCGCCAGATGCGAGCGTCGCATCATTTAGCCGCCGCTAGGCGGTGAGGGGGCCGGGCTTCTAGTTCTGCCAGCGTCGTTGCGCGCAACTCTGAGACCTCGACCCCCACTCGTGAGTGTTAAAGCCACCTAACGTAGAAGTGGCGCAGCAGAAGGAGAATGAGCTGCGCCACGTTATAAACGAAGGCAACTTCGCGGGTGGGTATCGGGGTTACCGCGAGAGTTCCTTCAATGTCGATTTACGTTGCAGAGTAAATTACCAACAACACAATCGAGCGTCTGTTCAAAATTGCTCAGTATCGAAGTATTTTCATCGCCCGTGTCGGACTCCGGTCAGTGTCGTTATATCCCCATCTCTAACAATGTCGGCGCTGTCAAGCACTATGCGCGCACACCACTGCGTGCACTCGTGGAAGAACGCCATTTCGCTCTCGTAGATGGTTTGCGCGTTTCCAACCTTGGGCCCGCTTCTAATCGTTAGGGTCAGGAACTCAGTCCGACCCAGCCATCTCTTCGATCACCAACTGCGATCATGATTACTTCTTCGAACTCCCCTGCCGAAGGGGAGCGGGATGCCCAATCATTACGTCGGTGATTTACTGCACACCATCGGGATTTCCGGGCGCTCCCGCGTGCGAACCGAGCTTTTGCATCTGGCCATAATCCCACCCCTGGCGCCACATCCAGTACAGATGCACCGCCAGTTTCCGGGCCATCGCTACTTTTGCAATCTTGCGTCCGCGCCGCATGGCCAGGTGGAAAAACTTGCCGCGCCACTCCGGTTGGCTGCGCACTGTGACCTGCGCGGCTTCCACCAGCAGAAACCGCAGCAGCACATTGCCTTGCTTGCTGATGTGACCGAGTCGGCGACGATCTCCGCTGGACTCTTCCGTCGGAACCAGTCCTACATAACTGGCAATCTGTTTGCCGCAGTGAAAACGTTCGGGCGTTCCGATCACCAACTCGAAGGCCAGTGCCGTCAGCGGGCCGACTCCCGGATGCGTCATCAGCCGCCGCGTCACCGGTCGCTGCTCCACTTCCTCTTCTAACGCGCGCGTCAGCTCCTGGATCTTGGGCGTCAGTTGATCCAGTAAGTCGAGCAAGTCTTGGCGTCGCCGACTGGCCCAGGGTGCCAGCACGATGGACTCCAGTTGCTTGCGACCGGCCGGGCGCCACAAGGCCTTCTTACGCCGCAGGCCTTCGTTGAGTGCGACCACATGCAGCTGATTCATCACCCGGGTGCGCATCTGCACCCACCGATGCCGATGCCACAGCAGTTGCCGCAGATCCCGGTTGGCTGCGTCCGGCACCCAGATCCGGGGAAAGCGGTCTTCCATCATCAGCCGCAACAACAGCTGTGCATCCTGCCGATCCGTCTTCTGCTTGCGTACCCGCTTGGTGCGAATCTCGGCCGCGTCCCCGATCCACAACTCAAACTGCAACTCGCGCAGCAAACGCTCAAACCAGCGCGAGTGCCCGCTAGATTCCATACCCACACGTACTGGCAAGTTTCGTTCTTTGAGCTCGCGGTAGAACTGCTCGGCTTCTTCGCGGTGACTCAGACGCCGTTCGCCGCACTCCCCGGTTTCTGTGTCTACAAAAGCAATTTGCTGGAAGCCCGGATGATAGTCACAACCTATAATCAGCATGTTCGGCTCCTTTCCTCCGAGCCCTTTGGTTGGTTTGCGCCTCCAAAGTTTACTCGGGCCTGGGAGCCGACATTGTTATGGAATCATTTCACTCATTGTTCTGCGGCGGGGATTTTGAGCGTTATGGCCCGGTAACAACAGTTGACTTCCGGTTTGCCCGTCAGCTCCAGCGTGACTCGGACTCTGGCGACCATTGGTGGATTGTGCAGGGACACTACCGAGGCAAGAGCCCGATGCGACGCTCTAAGTCACCAAAACGCGGATCTGATCGGAGCGCGTCGAACTGCGGTTCAATGGCCAGCTCGGTTATCTGCGTGTCCCGTTCCGCTAAGGCGTTCTCCAGGTTCTCGAAAGCTTTAGCCTTTTCGCCTAGGTGGGTATAAATGATGGCAAGACCGTAAGGACGGACATAAGCTTCGGGAGGATTTTGCTGGGCCTGGGCAAACTGTAGTTGCTCTTCCCAATAGCCACGCTCGCCCTTCGTCGCTAGTTCCCGTTGCAGCGTGTTCATTTTTGCAAGCACATCTTGCGGTTTCTCGGCGGCCAGCAGGCGAGCCTTCGTTTCCTCCGTGATCGCCTCGTCGTATTTCCCGAGGATGGCGAATAGCTGAGCCAAACGCTCATGGTTTAAGGAGAAATTGGGATCCGTCTGGTTCACTCTTTGGAATTGTTCGAGAGAATCGTTGTAACGTCGCGCCCATTTGAATGTTACTCCTGCGAAGGATTGGATGTGGGGAGAAAGTCGATCCAACTCCATTGCTCTTCTCATCTCTGCAATAGCCTCTTCGTGGTGGCCGAGCGGCGAAAGATAGCTGTTGGAGTAGAAGAGGTGAGCATACGCATCATTCGGTTCGAGTTCGATCGCACGACCAAACTCACGCTCCGCAGCCGACCAATCGTATTCGTAGTGCGCTTTGACAAATCCCAGAGCACAATGAGCATCGGCTATCGTTTCGTCGAGGCTGAGGGCCCTATTTGCAGCCTCCAGGGCTTTGGGGGCCGCTTCTCCGGCAGGTACGCCTGCGAAAATCGGGGCAAGCGAGTAGACACGTGCAAGACCGGCAAAGGCAGGCGCATAGCCAGGATCTAATTCTGTGGCTCGGGTGAAATTGGTGATTGCCTGTCGGAATCCATCCCGCGTTCGCAGATTCCAGCCTTGCAGTCCTCGCAGATATGCGTCGTGGGCCTCCACATTCGTTCGGCCGGCGGCAGCCAGGCGTTGATGGATCTGCTGCGAAAGCGTAAGCCGGATTTCACTCGCCACCGAACTGGCAATTTCGCTCTCGATCTTCAGAACATCACTGAGATCCCGATCGTAGCTGTCGGCCCACAGGTGAGACTGGTCGGATGACTGGATCAGCTGGGCGGTTACGCGGATTCGGTCCCTGGAGTGGCGGATGCTCCCTTCGAGCAAGTAATTGGCACCGACCTCGCGAGAGATTTGAGCAGCGCTCTCCTGTGTGTGTTTGTAGCGCATCGCCGACGTGCGAGCAATCACTCCGAGGTGTTGCGGGTCGAGGCTCCCCAATTGGGCAATGATTTCCTCTGTGATTCCATCCGCCAAGTAGTCCTGTTGGGCGTCGCCCGTGAAGTTTTCCAGAGGAAGAACGACCAGCATGATCTTCCCGGGTTGTGGTTTGCGGTGCTTCGCGGTCCGTAAGAAAAGCGCCAGTGCGCAGACCGCGAAGATAACAACCGCGAAACCGATCCAGCGGCTTCGGAGAGAAATGGGCCGCGACTTCACCGCAACCGTAGTTGTTGGAGGAGGGGAGGGTATCAGTGCCGACTCAACCGGAGCTATGAAGCGATATCCCCGACGGGAAACTGTCTCGATGAATCGTGGGTTCTCCGCAGAGTCGCCGAACGCAACCCGCAGTTTCCGGATGGCCGTGTTCAGCCCCTCGTCGAAACCCACATACGTGTCTGCCGACCACAACCGCTTCTGCAACTGCTCGCGGGTGACCACTTCTCCGGGGCACTCCAGCAGGATCGCCAGAACTCGAAAAGGCTGCTCCTGCAACTGCACTTTTCGCCCTTCTTTGTGGACTTCGCCGGAGCCGAAGTCAATCTCGAAGAGTCCGGTACGAACCCGGCGGCGGGAACTGGCGGACGTTTCCATTAGCCTCCACCCAAGGAACTTGATTCTACCCCACGAGTTCAGTTCATGGAACTCGCTAACTCCTTCGGCTGCTTTGCGTTAGTGAGTCAGGGAGGATATAGCGCGGGTCAATTGACTGGGTCCAGGCGCCGCGTTAGGAGTACACACACTTCGGTAGACTGCTTCGCCATGAAACGGCGGTGCGCCGAGGAAAACAAGAAATGAAAGAGGAGGGTTTATGAACAAGAAGCTAGTCGTAAATGTAGCCACCTTGGTTCTGCTAACGCTCGGGGTTTTGGGAACAGCACACGCGCAGAGTGAACACGCTGCATGCAATAACAAGCTGATCGCTGGCAACTATGGATTTACCCTAGACGGCAACAAGTTGGGAGGGCAAGGACCCACGGGCCCACAGGTGGGAGTGGCGATGACTGAGTTTGATGGCAAAGGCGGACTCACCCAGATCGATACGGTCACGGTTAACGGCGAGGTCGTTGCCGATTTCACCCACACTCCGGCAACCGGTACTTACAAGGTGAATTCCGATTGCACCGGGACCTTCACAATCGACTTCACCGACGGCCGGCCGCCCGTCACCGCAAACTTCGTCGTGGTAGAAGACGGTCTGGAAATCGATACCGTAGTGATCAGTGCGGGTGGAAACCAGGGAATAATCGCCACTAGAAGCATTGGGAAGAGGCGGTTTTTCAAACGCTGACCGCTAAGTTCGCTGTCGAGGGCAGAGGGATCGTCTGATCGAGGAAGGATGAACCGAGAACTCCGTTCCGACGATCCTGCGGCCCTCGGAGGCCCACGAGCGTGGTTGCATTTTGCGAAAATCTAAGCGAACGAGTGCGGCCAAACGGCCAAGGCAGCAATGGGGATGTCGCCAGCTCCCGCGTGCTCGGCATACTGGAAGCAATTCAAGCCGCCGGCAATCGTCTCAACTGGTGATAAATCCCGGTTTCACTCAAAATCCGCTTTGCATCTCAAAGCGGTGAAGTCGAGGGGTGGCGCGACAGTGTAGGTGCTGCCTAGCCGAGACCGGCTCTTTCGTTTGCCGGTGCCTCAATAGCTACACCATGCCTCGTTTCCACACCCCCGCTTATCGAACTGGACAGGCGCAGTTGGCGCATCCAGCTCTCGGAGAAAGTGTCACGCTGTCGCCCACGGAAAGCTGGCGGTCCGCGCTGTAAGTCGGACCAAGCCAAACTTCTGATGCAGGGCCTTCTGGGGAAATCGTGCGTTCCCTCTTCCCTGCTGTTTGTGTTTGACACACAGCCACTGGCGAAACCGCCGACAGGTGTGTTGCTCCACCGCTCGGTAGGCTGGGCTGACCGGCCCCAGACAGAAGTAGTTGGCCCAACCATTGATCTTCCGGTTGAGTGCATCTACCAGCGTTGCTGCATCCTGCTGGGTTTGACTCCGTCGGGTCATCTCGCTGATCGCCTTACACAGACGCTGCACCCGCTTCTTCGAAGGAGTGGTGCCCCAATAGGCCCGCCCCGTTTTTGGCGAGTAGCATCGACCAAACGTATACCCGAGAAAATCGAACTTCTCTTCCGGCAAGCAACAGACCCGCGTCTTACTTTCGTTCACCGTCAACTTCAGCCTCGACATCATGCTCCGCATCGTGACCAGTGCCTCATCGGCTCTAGCACGACAACAGATCACCAGATCATCGGCATAGTTAATGATGTACGCTTTCAGACGCTTCTCGTGCCCCAGTTTCTTCCACCCGAGCACGAACCGACGCATGTATAAATTGCTGAGCAGCGGGCTGATCGGAGCCCCTTGCGGAGTACCCCGACCGTCGTCCCGGTTGCGCGTACTCCGATGTTTGTTTCCGTGCTCGTCAGTTTCTTCCACCGGAGCTTCCAGCCACATCTTGATCAGATGCAGCATGGCCCGGTCCACGACCCGACGAGCCACCGACTTAAGCAGCTCGGAATGCGGAATACTATCGAAGTAACTGCTGAGGTCTGCGTCAACAATTTCTTGATGGCCAGCGTAGATCAGCTTGTCGACGCGTTTGACGGCGTCCAACGCGCTGCGGTCTCGCCGATAGGCGTATTGTTCCGGCTGCAGATCGGCCTCGAAAATCGGTTCGAGGACCAAACTACTGCCATTTCCGCCGTCCGGTCCCGGATAGCGGGTACTCCCAACGGCCGCTGCTTCCCGTCCGGCTTCGGTATGTACACCCGCCGCACGGGCAGTGGTTGATAGGTTCGACTCTTCAGCTCTTGCGCCAGTTCGTCCAGCCATCGCTCGACTCCATACGCTTCGATGTCCTCGAACCTCTGACCCTCCACTCCTGCGGCTCCACCGTTGGCTCGGCAGCATTCATAGGCGTAGGTCAGAACGTCCTTCCGGTACACCTTGTCGTACAAGGCATAGAAACGAAAGCTGGGCGATTCCTTCGCTTTCCCGTGCAACGCCGTCTGCAACTTCTGAACACCTGCGGGGGTTGCTAGACTCATCGTCAATCCCTCAGTCTTCGTCGCTTCTTGCGTTTCCTTTCAACCGAGGCCCCTTCCCTCCACCGGCATTACCCGGCTTCAACAGTACTGCGAGCCTCTCCGTCACCCCATACGGCCCGGCCTGGCTCTCGCGAGTTGCCGGTTGATCCATCTTGCGATCACCGCTGGGGCTTCCCGTGTTGCGCCTGGTCCCCTATGTCTGCATGCCGTCGCCACTACCCCGGCAGGACCGATGGAACTGATTCGCTCGTATCATTCCACCAACGTCGGCCTTCCCCACATTACAGTTGGGTCAGCTCCTGCATTATCAGTTTCGAGGCCTGCTCAGCGTTCACTCGAGTTACGACCTGCAGACTCGCCGAGTCGCCTTATGCGACCCTTTCCACCGGAGGCTTCAGCGGCTTTGTTGCCTCCACCGCTGCTCCGATTGCTACCGGGCGGAGCGATCCAGTTCCCGGGCGGGTTTATCTCCCGCTGTGGTCCAGCGCCTTTCACGGCGCACTGTAACGGCTTGGTTTCGTCAACTATCCAAATCTGGCGCTCATAAAGTATGATGTCGTCGAACTAACGCCCATTTGGCGCTACACCATTTTGTGTCCAACCTGCTGAAGAAATCGCCTCGGCGTTTCGCCAAGCGGTGGCTGATCAACAACCACGATAGGATTCGCCGGTTTATCCCTGACCGTTATTTTGTCTTTGCTGGGGCCGGAGGGAAAATCTATCTCAACATCAAAGAATCTTCCATGATGCTGGCCCGCGCCCTGGGTTTGTATGAACCGGAAAAAACCAAGGCGGTCCAAGATCTTCTGAAACCTCGAGAGACGTTTATTGATGTGGGCGGCAACAAAGGTGACTTCGCATTATTGGCGTCCAAAATCGCGGGCGAACATGGCAGAGTTATCTGCATCGAACCTGAGCCAGCCAACTGTGGCTGGATCCAGCGCAGCATCGAACTGAACAGCTATAAGAACATCCAGTTGTGTAATCTGGCCTTGAGCGACCATGATGGCGAGTCGCTTCTTTACCTCGGAACTAAGAGCGGATTTCACACCCTGCTTCCGGGAGCCCCCGAGCGTGACCAGGGTTCGATTAAGGTGAGAACGCGCAGCTTGGATAGCCTCTTGCCAGAACTGGGGATTGGTCCGGTCAATGTACTCAAAATTGACGTCGAAGGGGCAGAGCTTCCAGTGCTCAAAGGAGCAGCTGAAACCATCAGAGCAAATCCGCAAATTCTTGTGCTAATCGATATCCATCGGTTCCTGGGAGTGAATCCGGTCGAGGTTTTCGATTTCCTCAATGCCTTGGGCTTGACCGTGTGTCGAATGTGCCCGCCCTACAATATTCCGGCGACTCCACACGGAGGGAATTTCGATGTCTTGGCCCGAAGGCCCTGAGTAGGTTCGGATACTGCGTAGCCTCGTGAAGCACCAACTTCTCATCATTAGCCGCAATCTGCCTTGTCTTGCAGGGTTCGGCGATAACTGGTGCAAAATCGCCATATCGCTCACTGACCCCGAAAAAGGCGAAGGAAAAGCGCACGCTTGTGATATGGCCTTCCATGAGAAGGCCGGTCGGAGTCAAGTCGATTCTTCGTTTTTGTTAGGCAAGGTTTTCTCTCCCCGCCGAGCGCCACTCCTGTCGCCACCCTTCCATCCGCACTCTTTGTGAGCGCTGTGCGCCCGGTGCAAGTTGGGTGTTCTCGTTTCAGCCGGTGCTGCCACCTGTTAGTCGACCTCTCTTTCATCTTTGTGGATGAAAGTTGGGCCAGGCCATAGACGCAGTCACCGGAACTCGGCGTTTTGGGCTTTGTTTTTCCCCTTCCTAAGAATGTTTTGACTTTACGCTGCTGCCGGCATCGCCCTCCGGTTGCTGTTGTGCAACGGTTCGTACGCTTCTGCGCTCACCCACAGGTGATGCAGCAGTACCGCTAGTTTTCTTGCGGTAGCGATGATGGCCCGCTTCTTCCCGTTTCTTCCGCCGCGTTCGGCCAGTTTCAGTCCCCAGCGGCGCAGATCGCAGTCGACCCCGAATGGACCCAGAATATGCTGCGCCCCTTGCACCAGCAGCGTTCGTAGATAAGGATCGCCTTCCTTGCTGATATGCATCTGCGGCTCGCTCTGGCCAGAGTTTCGTCGTCCTGGCTGCAGTCCCAAATAGCAGCCCACATCGCGACTCTTGCTAAAGCGCTGTGGATCTTCCAGCGTCAGCAAGAAGGTCAGCGCGATCAGCGTGCCCACACCTTTAATCTGCTTCAGCAGGGCCACCTGCGGATAGCTTTCCTGCGCCAACTTCTCAATCCGCTCGTTGTACTCGCGGATGCGCTCACTGAGTGATTCGAGTGCCGCCAGCAATGGCTGCAGCGCCGCTTGTAGCTCCGGACTCAGTCCTTCCGCTTTTTCCGGATTCATATTGCGCACGTTGCATCCACGCAATCGCTCGCCGTAGCTCTTGGCCAGTCCGCGGGCGGTGTTGACCAGCGCGGTGCGCGCTCGCACCAGTCCCGCTCGGGCTCGGATCACCGTCAGATCGGCCTGCGCCTTCGCGCTGCGATGCTTCACCGGACACAGCAACTGCGGATCGATTCGCCCCAGCCGCGCCAGAGTCTGCGCATCCAGCCGATCGTCCTTCTTTCGGCTCTCCCCGATCAGACGTACATTGCGCGCATGGGCCACGATCACTTCGTGCCCCAACTCCGTCAGGATTCGGCTTACCCAGGGCGAGTGCGTTCCCGTTTCCAACGCCATCCGGCGGCGCGGCATTCCCCCGAACACTTCCCGCATCGCTTTCGGAGTCGTGCCCAGTTTCTGTTCCAGGACAATCTCTCCCCTTTCATCCAACACGCAATACCAGCTTGAGCGATCCCCTAAGTCCAGACCGATGGTCAGTTTCGGTTGCGAAAAATTCCTGATCTGCTGCGTCGCTACGGTGCTAATCTTCTTCATTGCCGGTCTCCTTTATCTCTTGTGCCTTGAGCACGTCGATAACTTGGGAGCGTACAGCATCCCGTCGGAGACCGGCCTTCTCCCTCGAAAACACTTGGCTCAGGCGATGCGCGGCTGGAGAGTGACTGAGTGTCCGAGACTCTCCAAACGCTTGACCAAGTATCGCTTCAAACCCTCTGCGTGGAGTCGGTCGAAGTAATTGCCGCCCAGATCGGTGTAGGTGCAGTGCTTCCGTTGTAGGTGATATCCGATTACCAGGATGCTATGGGCAACGGCGATGATGGCGCACTTCCTGCCTCGACGGGCGGCCAGCTTCTTAAACTGAGCGGAAAGATAAGTGTTCTTCGTGCGAGCCGCAGCCCAGGCGGATTGACATGCCATTCGACGTAACCATGGACTACCTTTGCGAATCTTGCTGCTGATCCGCTTGCCTGCACTCTCGTTGTTTCCCGGACACACGCCTGCCCAGCTAGCAAGATGCGCTGCAGTTGGGAACTGACTAACATCTGCTCCCATCTCGGCGATAAAACTCCAAGCCGCCACCCGATCCACCCCGGGAACCGTCACCCAGCGATTCAATGCCTCCGCCAAATCTGGGTGCTGTTGCCCGATTTGCTCGAGTCGAGCGTCCAACAACTCGATTTCAGTTTCGATAAAGTACAGTTGGCGAAGCAAGCTCTGCAGCAGGAAGCGATGATGATCACGTACTTGGCCTTCTAGAGCTGCCTGTAATTGCGGGATCTTGGCGCGTAGGTGCCCAAGGGCGAGATCCGCGAGTCGTTCGCAACTCTCTTCACCGCCGATGATTGCCGCCAGAATCGCTCGCCCACTCTTGCCGAGGGCGTTGCTGGCAACGCTTGCCAGCTTGAGATTGGCATCCTCGAGCACTTTCTGAATGCGGCTGGCAATACGAGAATGCTCCTGCGAGAGGCTGGTTCGTGCCCTGGTGAGATCACGCAGATCGCGAATCACCAACGGGGGTATGAAGCTGCCCCGCAGCAGTCCGTGTTGCAGAAGTTCCGCGATCCACTGACAGTCCTTCGTGTCCGTCTTGCGTCCTGGAACTGCCTTGATATGCTGGGCGTTCGCCAGAACGATCTGAAAATGAGTTTCGAGAACGTTCCATACAGGCTTCCAATAAACGCCCGTGGATTCCATCGCCACGTGCTCAACGCCAAACTCCTGCAACCACACGACCAACTCTCGAAGCTCGCGTGTCGTGCATCCGAAACGGCGAATGTGCTTCAACGGCTTGCCGGATTGCGCTATCAGAACACAAGCAGTGGTGGAGGACTTGTGCACATCCAGCCCGCAGCACCGCGAATACAAAACTTCCATGGCTGTCTCCTTCCGCCGTGAGACGTAAGGATGCACAAATCGCGAAAATCTCCCTCGCGTGCTCTTCTCCGAAGAGAAGGCAACAGTCTGTTGTTCTCAACGGCATCCAGGGTCAAACTCATCCGCGGGCTCTCAGGCTCCACTAAGGCGAACGACCGCATACGTCCACGGCTCCGATAGCTTACTCCCGTTTTCATAGGCCGTTGTGCCCCAAAAAAGGCATGTAGAACTCATCCCATCTGTTAACGACAGTTGGATTTAGAATAAGCTCAACATCGGAAAGCGATTCTCAAATGATCGGCGCATTTGCTCGGGTAGTCGCAAACCTTCTATTCCCAATCCTCCTCATAAGCGCGCCGACAACGCCCGATCTCGCCAACTATCACTCACTTACCGCGAAATTCGCTTGCACACCGGCCATCGCACAGCTATATTCGCGGCCATGACAAAGACTGCGTTCGTCCTCGTCGCTGTGTTAGGCATTTACCTGTTTTATGCACAGGCACAAGCACCGGTTCCAGACGCAGATGCGCAAGAAGTTCTGATTGGCTGCGTACCGCAGGGCGACCAGCCATTGAAACTTGCCCTTGAGGATATCTCCTCGAAAGGGCTGACCCCGGTCAGTCTAACTCCGATCGCCGATGAGGCTATAGAGTACGTGCTCGTGTTCGACAAGTCGAAGAATGCTCTAGCGCACCACGGAAAGGCCGAGCTGACCTTGAGTCGCCTCATGCTTCATTCCTTGATCCGCCCCGGGAAGGATATTGGAAGCCTTGTGCTATTTGATGCGGGGGTGCTAGCTGCCAGAGGCTACACCACTAATCCGGATGAGATATTGGCGTCACTGGAGAAGATTCGGCCCGGTGAAAGCGGCTTTTCTCTCTTGGATGCACTCGCGGCGGCGGCAAAGAAGTTGGACGAGATGGGGACGAACCGGCCACGGATGATCATTGTGGTGGCGAGTAAACCCATAGCGGACTACTCATCAGATGCCTCCTCCAATCGCACGTTGGCACTTGCAGACTTGCTGATCTCCAGCCACACGCTGCTTGTGGCAGCCGAGTCCTTCTCTCTGGCAGATGCCGCCGCCGACCGCCTACAACTTCGGCGCTACAACGGAGGCGAGGTTGACGTTGCGGCGCCCGTCGGAAAATCGCCTTACCAGTCAGGCGACGAGCCGTTACTGAATGAGCTCTCTGGTAACGTGGGTGGAAGAGTACTACGTGTTAGTAGCGAATCTGAATCCGACATCTTAAAGCAGAGCGGCAAAGATCTTGATCGGCTTGCGGCTGCTGTTCATTCGCTTTACTGGCTCCGCTTGCAACCACGTGAGGGCTCGCAGGGGACTGTGCGGCTGAATTTGAAGGCCAAGGCTCACTGCACGCTGCTAGCACCCAGCCAGCTGCGCATTTCCATAACGAAGCCGCGGTAGGCTGCAGCTGTTCAAACGGACGTTGCCCCGCTCATCTGTTGCAAGCGACATGAACGTCTTCGATTCTTGGCGCGAAATCCTGATTACACTCATCGAGGTTTTGTGCCGGGACGATAGATGCTGGGTCCCCCCCAGTCAAATACTGTTAGCCCCAGTTCGTTCGCGGTACTCACGAGGAACGGAAGCACTTCTTGCACGCGGGAAAATACCACCCCAAGCACTGCCGCTCGGTGACCAAAATCGTTCCACAGCGGACCGTCGCTCCAAACACCGTCCTCATCGACACGGTCGTCTGGCAATGAACAGATGCAGGGGTAACGTGAAGTCAATCGGTCGTGCAAAGTCATGAACACCTCTGGCACAGGACCCTTAGCATCAATCAGGCCATCGAGAGTACTCCATGCCGACTCATCGTCCAACGGCACCGGAGGAGTGCAGACCGCAACGTTGTAGCTCATCTGGATTCGGGATTGTACCGCCGTTTGCGGGCTCTCGGTTGGCGAAAAATCGCGATATCACTCAAAACCCCCGAAAAAGGCGAACGAAAAGCGCATGATTGTGACATGGCCTGGTTTCGTCAACCTTAAGAGATAATGGTTCTGTCCTCCACGGAAGCACTCCCGGGGGTGCTCCAAACACCCAAAAACTGATGGGAGGAAGAGGGAGCGTGGCGTCTCTACGCGTGTTGCGCGAACGGCAACCTGAATAATCCACCATCAGACCCCGGTTGTCTCGATGAGCGTAATGGCCTGATCTATAAGAGGGCATGTCAAGGACATTTTTCTCCCTCGACCGGAAGGGGAGAGCGCGTTGTTGACTTCCAGCCCCTGTTCGTTATGCGAGCGGTTGGGTTTTGTTTTTCTGCCCTCTGCTCCGGCCGCAGGTCTTGCGTGGTCCCATCTCAGCTGCATCTTTAAAATTTAGGTAGCGACAACGCCGATCGGTTTGCGAAGCTGGCAAGCTGGGTGGTTGCCTGGTGGGCAACACATGGATCTATCTGAGGCTCGTGGCCTAGTGCTTTTTCGGGTTGTCCGAGAGGGTATAGGGATTACACGGAGGCTGAGTGCGCACTGGGCACTTCCTGCCTACAGGCCATTGGGATACTCGCTCTCGAACCCGAGCGTCTCAAGAACCAATCGACCACCCCCCGAGAAAGAATCGCTGGAGATGGAAAGAGGTTCTCACCCGAGACGCTCAAGCGGCTTGCGACTTCAGTTTCTCAACGTCGAAGTTTTCTCCTTTCTTCCATACCGTCAAGGTAATGGCAGCTATCTTGCGCGCCAGCGTCAGGCGCACCATGGTCGGCTTGATGCCTTTGGCTAGCGAGCGCTGGTAGAACTCCTGAAACGGTCCGGGCTGTATGCTGGCCCGCATGGCGGCGGCTTTAAACAGGCCTTTCAGATCATGGTTGTAATCCTTGTTCAAGCCCCGAATCCATACCGGCTTCTTGCGCTGCACCTGGCCTTTTACAAAGTGATATTCCCCACTGTCGCGAGTCTCCAACCCCAGCCCGCTGTAGGTCCACAACTGGCGCTTGCTGCGGAAACGATGCGGGGTTTGGATCAGCGCCACCGCCAATGCAGAGCGAATCGGTCCCAGGGACGGAATCTGCCTTAGCTTGGCCGTGATGGTATGTTTGCGACTCTCCGCCAGCAGTTCGCGTCGCGCTTGTTGGCGCAAGTGCTGCAGCATGTCCAATTGCTGATAGAGTTGCTGGGCTCGCCGGCGGGTGCCGGCCTCGGGGATTTTCTCCAGCCACTGACTGCGATGGCGGGTGTAGTAGACGTCCCGGCCCGCGCAGGGAATCGCCCAGCTGCGATACAGCGCTTTGAGACGATTCATGACTCGGGAAAGATCTTTGACCACGGTCAGATAACTTCGGGCCAGTTCCCGCAGCATGCGTACGCCGGTCTCGCCGTGGTAGACCGACTTGAGGTCATTGAGGCGTAACCGATCGGCGAGTTGGCGAGCATCGATCTTGTCGCTTTTGTTGCCCTGTTTGAGGAGCGCGTTCTTGCGCGGATTGCACACCACCAACTTGGCCACATGCGGCTTGAGCAAATCGTAGAGCCATGCTGCCCAGGTTCCTTCTTCGAAGGTCAGCGATAGAGTTCCACGCAAGCCCGCCAAGAACTCGAGAATGGTTGACGCTTTGGTTTCCAGAATGGATTCCATGATCAACTTGCCCTGGGAATCCATTACCGCGACCGAGATCGTTGCTTGATGAACGTCCAGCCCAATATACTTTTCACCGCTCATCGAGGGTGCTCCTTTCGTAGGTGATCATGCGAACGATGACAACCTACTCCATAAGGGGCGCCCTCTTATAATGCGATAACGACAGTTGGACGTTAACTTCCGCCTTGCCTGTCATTCGCTCACGGTAAAGGCTCTAATTAGCTCAATTCCAGTTCCCGCCACACTGAATCACTTTGGTGTAGAGTGTTTCAACGTCTTCCGCCTAGAAAGGACAGCATCCATGGCAGCAACAAGTCCAGACGGGCGTATCACGCGGCGTGGTTAGGTCGATTACCGGTTCACGCCCTGGAGGTCCCATGGCGGATGTCAATGATGTGCTTGCGGCCAATCGCGCCGCCGTCCTCGACCTTGTCGCGGCCGCGGAGAGATCAGCGGCGACTTGGATGACGCCGCGCGCGCCGGGGAAATGGTCGCCGAGCCAGGTCGTGGAGCATGTGGCGCGTTCCTTGGAAGGATCGGCCAAACTCTTTTCTGGTGGGGATCCGTCGATCCCGATGCCCCCCGCTTTCCTGCGCCCGCTGCTCAGACTGTTATTCTTCAACCGGATCTTGAAGAAGGACGCATTTCCGAAGGGGTTTAAGGCCCACAAGACGATGAACCCTACGAGCGGACCGGCCACGCCGGCTGAGGCCCGCGTCCGCCTGGAAGGGGCGCTCGCCAGGTTCGACCAGGAATGTCGTAGATGGGTCGCCAGTGGCCAACACGTCGTGAGCACCGGTTTCGGTACGGTGTCGGTCGAAGACTTCGTGAGGTTTAACGCGATCCACACTCGCCACCATTGCAAACAGATGCCCGGCGCAGCCTAAGACTGCCAGGCTCCAAGGCGAGCCAGCCAACCAGCGTTTGCAGCCGTCGGCGTCGCTACGCTCCGATGGTGTTCGGGATCATCCCGGAATGCCGTTCGGATTCATCCCGGATTCAGCGTTCGGCTTCGCCGGAATCCCCAATGCGTCGATTAGCGACTCCGACCGCATGAAGATCGCCCGCGCAAACGCCCAACAATTATTCCACCTCTAAGCAGAGCCTCCAGCGTTCGGCTTGCGCGGAGGTACGGTCAATACGGTCTTTGGTCGGCAAACAGGACCTATCTGTCGGTTGGCGATAAATCCCCTTACGCTCATCATGGGGTCAAATGTAATCGCCCCTCCGGTCAGGTTTATCACTGTAAACGGCTATAATCATTTCCGTTAGGGCGGGAAGCCGTCTGCACTTGGGTTGGAATCGGGCCGAGGTGGCTTATGACGCTAACTGTCGTGGCGGTGATCTTCGGAGTTTTCGCAGTTGGTCTGATCCTCCTCCTGATCTACAAGAGCACACTCACCATGCACAGGGATGACCAGTTGTTTCTGGATGACGCCAGTTCGCACATGCACGATGAGCAGACGGAACTGTTGGCCAAGGTCAATCGGCTTACCATCCCAGTGCGCGTATTCAGCATCGGGTCTGGAATATTTCTGCTATTGCTCGTGGCGATGTGGATCTACCAGAAGCTGAACGCGGTACAGTGACCTTGCTCGTCAATCCTGCCCACAATCACTTGGTTTCGGGCAGCCGGAATTTGCACTTTCGCGCAGCGAGGGCCAAGGGCAAGCGCGTGGGCCGTCCGCGCGACTGATGAACCACCATGTTCGTAATGCCTTGCAGAACATATATGCTGCTCCCTGCGTTGCGGACGGCACGGATCAACCAACGTCCTGTCAGGATGCCGTCAGACGCATTGAATGGGCGCTTCGAGAAGTGCTTCCCGGAGAAGTCGAAATGACCTATGCTCCGCCACCGAATCCGGCAGCGCCGAAGCAGAAATCCACCGCATAGAGCCTCTTCCCGAGAAAGGTTGCCGTATGGATGTACTTCAAGAGGTAGGCCATGAGACCGATCAACATGGGCGTAGAATCGAGCCGTCGGATGGAGGCACGAACATGAATCATCTTCTTCGCAAGCTGTGGCGGCAGGACGAGGGCCAAGACATCGCCGAGTATGCGGTGATGCTGGCCGTTATTCTCGTGATTGTGGTTGGCACTATTCGGTTGATCGGAAGCAACGCAAGCAACGTGTTTTCGTCCGCAGCCAGTACGCTTCAATAATCTTGTCCTGCCCCAGTGAGCACCTGCGGCGATCCGCTGTGCGCTGGTCTGGGATCGGAGGTGGCAGGAACCCGCAAAGCGAGTGGCCGTGCGAAGTGCCCCGGACTTGACGGACGTAAAGTGTCAATGAGCGCTATGGCCTGTTTTCGACAGTTAATCCAATCTGGTAAGATTGCTCGCCCTCTGCACGTAAGTGCTTTCGAGACTGCGACCAGCACATGCCCGCGACCGCAACTGTAGTTGACGAGCACCGCGGTATCGCCCCTGTGTGGCACACGATTATTTTGCTCTTCGGGTTGGTTGGCCTTGCAGTGGCGGTTGCTCGTTCCGCAACGCTGCCTTTTGTGGTTGCATACGGGAAGGGTACTGCTTACTTTTGGATCATCCTGTTTGAGTGCGTGATCGTGGGCTTCATTTACTTTGGGGTGAGCCACTGCGGCATGAGCCTCCGCGATCTTGTTGGAGGCAACTGGACCCGGCCTATTGCGATCCTTCGTGATGCCGCCATTTCTCTTGTCTTCCTTGTGATCATATTTGTTGCGTCGCAGGTAATGGGTAATCTGCTACAGGCTGAGCCGAACGAGTCCGTTCGCAATCTCATTCCCCACAGCTCCTCTGAGGTTATTCTCTTCTTGATCCTGACACTCACGGCTGGGTTCTGCGAGGAGGTAATCTATCGCGGATATCTGCAGCGTCAGTTCTCAGCGCTCACAAAGTCCGCTGCGGGAGGAATCGTGTTTCAAGCTCTCATCTTCGGTGCGGGACACACATACCAAGGCTGGAGATTTGTGCTAATCATCTCAGTGGTAGGAACAATGTTTGGGCTGCTCGCACATCGCTGTCGCAGCTTGCGCCCGGGCATGATCGCGCATTTCCTGCAGGATGGCCTCGGCGGGCTCTTAGCTCGGAAGTTTCTAGCTTGATCATGACCCGCAAAACGATTCGCCTTGCTGACTGGCGAAATATCGCCTTAACACAAGTTTGCGCTTTCCTTTCGCCTGTCTGGCGAACAAAAGGGCAAAGTCGCGATGAGTGCATTCAACCCCTATCGGGCCCGTTATAATCACGCCGATGGCCAGCGACGCCTTTCTCTCGTGGGCGAACCGGACCGTGCTTCGCCCGGGTCGCGAAGAGCCCTACCTGTCAATCCAGGACATCGTCGTTTTCGTCCGCGATCTGGAAGTGAGCAAGCGGTTCTACCTGCAACAATTGGGCTTCGAACTCATCACAGAACAACGCCTTCCCACCGGCGAACGCTGGATCGAAGTGGCGCCTCCCGACGGTAGCGCGAATCTCGCGCTGGTTGAACCAAAGCCCGACCAGCCGGAATACAAACTGATTGGCGGCTACCGTTGGGTCCTATTCATGACCGAAGATGTCCACGCCAAGTACAAAGAATGGAGCGAACGCGGTGTTCGTTTCTTAACTGCTCCGGAGACGCCGGGGTGGGGCGGCACCTATGCGCGTTTCGAGGATCCGGACGGGAATGCGTTTGGCCTGGAAGGGTTCGATGAGGTGAGGCAGAGCCTGGAGTTGCGCCGGCGGGCGCACGCCGAGAAACTCGAATCCGAACGCCGCACCGCCCAGGAACTGGAAATAGCGCGGCAGGTGCAGGCGCGGTTGTTTCCGCAGATTCAGCCGGAGTTAAAAACGGTAGAGTACGCGGGTATCTGCCTGCAGGCGCGCCAGGTGGGAGGGGATTATTTCGATTTCCTGAATCTCGGGCCGCAGCGGCTGGGGTTGATCATCGGTGATGTTTCCGGCAAGGGGATCGCCGCAGCTCTGCTGATGGCGAATTTGCAGGCCAGCTTGCGGAGCCAGTCGGCGATGGCCTTCGATCAGCCCGAGGCGTTGCTCCGGTCGGTGAACCGCCTCTTTTATGACAACACCGGCGACAGTGCCTATGCCTCGCTTTTGTTTGCCGAGTACGACGAGGCGACGCGGCGACTGCGCTACGTCAATTGCGGCCATTTGTCAGGTCTCTTGGTAAGAAGCGACGGCAAGGTGGATCGACTCGATTCCACCAGCACGCTGCTCGGGCTATTCAGAGAGTGGAATTGCTCGATGCGGGAGCAGCGGCTCTCTCCCGGGGACGTGCTTGCGCTTTACACTGATGGCATCACCGAAGCCCGTAACGAGCAAGGAGAGGAATTTGGCGAGCGGTGCCTCATTGAATCGCTTCAGCAACATCGGGACCTGCCGTGCCAGGCTTTGTTGACCGCTGTCGTCGATGGTGTTCGGCGATTCAGTTTTCAGGAACAACACGACGACATCACGGCGATCGTCGCGAAGTTCAAGGCTACTGGCTAACGTGGAACCCGGTGGAAAACGGCTCTATGCTGATCCAAGTCAGCATCATTGACAGGAGAATTTGCCGATAGCGTGCGCGATGGATCGGCCGCGCAGTATCCAGGTGCAATGCGTGGACTCCGGGAGCGGAGTCCTATCTAGGATGGCGCTGCCTTTCCAGGCTGTGAAGAGGAGCGGTTTCTCATGGAAAAGAGCGGCGCTGGCGGCGAGGGAGAAATGGAGATTTCGTGCCAGATGAAAGGGTTGAACTTTGACGAGCTTGAGTCTCGAACGGATTCTCCTTTCGCGTGGAACTCAGTGACGCACAGACTGGCCTGCGTCCTCCTGGCAGTATGGTTCGGAGGGACGGCAATAGCCCAGAGTGCCCCACTCGTGCTCGAGCGGAACGGAAGGGCGATTTCTCTGGAGCCTTATGCTGCAAACATTGTTCGGGTGACGATGAGCATCGACAAGGAGCTGGCAACCGGTGCTCCGGGCTATGGTTTTGTGGCAAAGCCGTCGGCAGGCGAATGGACGCACGAGCGCGACGCGGAGGGCGGCGACGTTTTCCGATCGGCCAGGATGGTGGTGCGTTTGGGACCAGCAGACCTTCCTGCCGAGGAAGTGCCGCAGCCAATGCCGCTGGACGCGCTCAATCGCCAACTACGCGAACGCTACTTTGGCGGAGGGAGCGGGCATGGGCCTTATAACGATGCGCTTCTGTTGACAACACCGGGGGGCAAGATATTGCTGCGGATGGATACCTGGATGATGGCAGCGGAACGCGCGGACGTCGCTCAGCAGGACGCCGGAGCGAAGGCCTACTCGGTTGCGGCCGTGTTCGACTCGCACGCCGACGAGCACTACTACGGCCTGGGGCAACAGCAGAAAGGCTGGATGGACCTGCGGGATCATGAGATCCGCTGCTGGCACGACTACTCGGCGATTGGTGGCGAAGACGTTTGCGTACCGTTCATGTTGTCCAGCCGCGGCTACGGACTGGTGTGGGATAACCCTTCCAAAACGACAGTGACTCTCGGGTTCAATGGACGGAATACGTGGTCCTCGGAAGTAGGAGACCGTGTTTCGTACTTCGTCATTGCAGGGGATACAAGCGACGAAATTTACGCGGGCTACCGTCTGCTGACAGGCGTGACGCACATGCTGCCGAAGCCAGCGTACGGATACATCCAGAGCAAAGCGATTTATCCAACGCAGGAACAAGTTTTGGATGTGGCCAAGCAGTATCGCCAGAAGAAGTTGCCGTTGGATGTCATGGTCGTGGACTTCCTCAACATGACGAAGCAGGGAGAACTGGATCTCGACCCACAGCGCTGGCCGGACCCGGCCGGGATGAATCGGGAACTGCATGCGATGGGTGTGAATACGCTGTTGAGCGTGTGGCCGCACTTTTCGCGCGACACTCAGTTCTACGACATGCTGCTGAACAACGGCTGGCTGATCCGTACGCGCGACGGAAAACCTGATCCGGGATGGACCAAGGAAGTCATTGGACCGAATCTCGATACAACGAACCCTGAGGCGGCGAAGTGGTTCTGGGGGAAGATTCGCGACCGGTACATAAAGCCGTATGGATTTGATTATCTGTGGCTCGATGAGACAGAGCCGGATATCGACCCAGCGGGAGATCTGTTCTCGATCGGTTCAGGCATACGCTTCTACAACGTCTATCCGCTGTTTCACACGGCTTCGGCGTACGAAGGGTTCCGGCGGGATTTCGGAGACAGCAGGAGGGTCATGATTCTGGCGCGGGCGGCGTACCTGGGGGCGCAACGCAACGGGACAGTGTTCTGGTCGAGCGATATTGTTTCGACGTGGGACATGCTGAAGCGCTCGATCCCGGCGGGATTGAATTTTGCGGCGACAGGACTACCGTACTGGGACACGGATATTGCAGGGTTCTTCTCGCCGGCGATTCCCGCAGACTACCGCGCACAGCACAAACCGCTGATCGATGGATCGGACGCACGCGACACGATTGCAAATTATGAGGACTATCCCGAGCTGTTTGTGCGGTGGTTTGAATGGGGCGCTTTTCAGCCGGTCATGCGAGCGCATGGAGAGAGAGCTCACAACGAGGTATGGTCGTACGGCAAGCAGGCGGAGCCGATTCTGGCAAAGTATCTGAAACTGCGCTACCAGCTTCTGCCCTACACCTACTCGTTAGCGTATCGCAGCTACCAGACGGGCGCTCCATATATGCGGGCATTGTTCATGGATTTCCCGGCAGATCCGAAGGTTGCGGACATTCCAGATGAATATATGTATGGGCCGGCGTTCCTGGTGGCCCCGGTGACCGAGCAGGGCGCGACACATCGGACGGTGTATCTGCCCGCAGGTTGTGACTGGTACAACTACTGGACGAATGAGCGGCTGCACGGCGGACAGACCATTGTGGCGGATGCTCCCATCGATACGCTGCCCCTATTCGCGAGGTCGGGAAGCATTGTGCCGCTTGGGTCGGAGGTGGAGAGCACACAGCAGACGCAGACGATTGCGTCCGTGCGTGTGTATCCGGGAGCGAACGGCAGCTTTACCCTTTTCGAGGATGACGGAAGGACCTACGCCTACGAGAAGGGTGGCGGCTCAATCACGAAGTTGATATGGGACGATGCCGCACATCTGCTGAGGCACGAAGGCACGTCAGCATCGAGCGAACTGGACAAGGCAACCGTGGTCGTGATCGGAAGATAGCCGAGACCGGATCCACTATTTGACTAGGTGGTGCCTCCGCACGGACCGAATTCCGTGATCGCAGAGACTCCTGGTGTAGTGACAGATATCGATATCGGGAGCCTTATTGTTGCGCTTCCCGGCTGACGTATTGTATTTCTAAAGGTGCTCAGTGGCGCTGTTTGTAATCCTCCGATAACCTGGGGAAGAAATCGCCCGTGCCACTGACAAAGCCGCTCGTACCACAGTGGGATCGCTTCGCGATGGCTACGATTTGCTCAATCGAGAACCACTCTCCAGCTCACAAAGCCTCCTTCGTCGTATTTTGCCAACTGGGCATGTCGACATGGAACCACTCCAGTCGGAGTATCGAAGGAAGAAAAACGGATTGCTCAGGCCACGGCTGACGAGACGTACCCACGGACGTTCGCCTCTGTGGGCAACGACCGCGCGCAAATGATGTTGATGTTCTCCCTAATAATACTGCGCCAGAATCTCTCCCGTGAATGCGTTCGAAATCGTCAGAGTCGGCTGCCCTACTTTGCGTCCCAGCAACCAACATGCGGCCTGTGACAGGGCGTCCGCCATGTCGTCGTGAGCGCTATTCGGGAACATAGTCAGTTGCTCGATCAGAGGCTCTGTCCACGCAGCGTTGCGATCCAAGAACCAGTCCCCGGCCTCCCATTCGGCAGCGACAGCAAACAGGCGCGCCATCTTGCCACCTTGTGGATTGACTGCGATGACCCCAGGGACATTCAGCTTCAGCCTCTGTATGACGGCCGACCCGTTCGCCCTGTCCTCGACCAAGACGGCGTTGATTGGGGCGTGGATATTGCGCTGTTGGCGGATCGCAGCCTCTGTTGCTGCCGCGTTCAAATGAGAATTCAGTACGTTCAGAACGAAGCGCTTCGATCCTTTTACGCCAATGACGCAGATGGCGACGAAGTCTGAAGAGGCGGCATCCTTGAACGCGCAATCGACCGAGATAACTTTGGCATCGAAGCTCGTGGGCAGCCGTTCATCGAGTTGTGCCGTCGAAGGGTCGAGTCCTCCGAAAAAGCGCACATCGTGGCGCTTGATGATGTTGCCCTCCAGCGGCGCGGGATTTTGCTGATACTGGCTGGCAAAGACCAGCCGACGCGAGCGAAGGTCCTCGACCACTTCGGGCTTAAAACGTTCCGGCATCAGAATCTCGCCCGCTTTGCGGTAAGACGTACGCCCCGACAGTGGGTAGATCCACGTCTCGTCCTGCTCCGCTACGAGGGGAATCACAAGTTGAGTCCAGGGCTGTGAGTCGTGCTGCAGCAAATATCCCGTCGGGTCGGCTTGGTGGACGCGCTGCATCACCAGAATCTGGGCGGAGTCCGCGGGGTGATTCAGTCGGCTACGCCAGACTGTGTCGATCCAATTATTCCCGCCTTTTCTTTCAGCATCACTCAATACCTGAATGGGGGTGATCGGGTCGTCGAGGATTGAGGTGTCGCAGCCGCGGCCCAATGTTGTCGCTCCCACGCTGGTGGCGATCATCTGTCCGCCTCGATTATTTGTGAAAAATTCGATGCGGTCGCGAGTACGGGAGAGCTGAAAGCGATCTCCCCATGAGCGTCGAAACCACTGGCTGCGCAACAGCTGGCGGCGCTTCAAGGCATGCTCGACGCTTAGCTCCATGCTATAACTCGCCGCCATGAACTGATGTCCAGGATCAGTGATCCACGTCCACACCGGATAGATGATGGTCACGAGCGTCGATTTTAAAGTGCGCGGGGGGACGTTGATAATGAGCTTTCGGATCTTGCGTTCCTTAAGAAGCATTAAAAACTCGCAGATCAAGTCCAGATGCCACGACCAGTCCAATTTGCGACCATGATTCAGAATAGGCCATGCAGCTTTTGCAAAACCCGCTAAGTCTTTTGCCATCTCGTTCGCGGAGAAAGGCAGCACGGCGCGCATAAACTCTGGCAGTGAAAACTGCTTGCCGATCAGTCGTTTCTTACGCATCCTTTCCCTCCTCATCGGACGAAGCGTCACCCAGCCCAGTCTCTTGGGACAAACTTTCTTCGGACGAACGCTGGTCCGTCACTTCGGACGAAACTTGCTCCCCTTCGGGCGGACGAATTTCATTTGCTTTGGAGCTCGCAGCGTTGGAGTTCTGAGCGTCGCTGTCGTAGCGTTCGACAACGTATCGTGCCAACTTTACGGCCTCTTCGAGCGTGATGGGCGACTCGCTGCTCAGTGCCTCATCGAGCGCATCGCCTCCTGCCTTCGGCACGGGATAGGTGTGGCGGAGCAACCAATAGTAGATATTCGCTTGTAGTCCCATTTCGGCCTTGGGATCGCGCGCCAGTTTCAAGAGTTCCTGGGGAGGGTCACAGCCCAGCGCGGCAAGTTTTTCCCGCAAGGCTAGTGTCGATTTATTGGGGGTGCCCTTCGTGCGGCCACCTGTTTTTTCGAGTCCAGGTGGCTTTCCACGCCGCCCTGATGCGAGTGCAGTCACAGCACACCTCCAGTAGTTGCGAGAAGTGCCAGCGTCCAGAACATTTGCGTAGGGACTGAAGGCTCAGTTCGTATGTTGCAAATAGCTGTAAGATGAGAAGGTGTTACGAGGTGGAATAACCGGCGATCGATTGGCTCTGGCAAGAGATTCCTCCGCATTGGCGAAAGTTGTAGGCAACTTTGCCCGCAGCAGCGAATCCCTCGGAGCTCGGGGGTTAGAATCGTTTAGAGATCGGCTGATGCATCTCGCAGGCAACAGAACCCTATTAGCCGATTCTACCCTTGCTTGAGCCTTTGCCTCCCGCGCGGACTCAAGCTGAATGCAGCATAAGAAAAAATCCCGTCAATTGTAAATAGCATGGTGTTTACTAACAGGGAACCATGGAACTGATCGGCCTTGGTAAGGCGTCGCTACCATCCTGCGGTTTGTTTGGTACAGGCCGGCGGCAGCTAGCAGCTCAAAACATTCATCCGTCCCGATATGGTAACGTGCCCATCACCGACACAAGCCCTTCCGCACAAGCTCTCCAGCTCCAAATTCAACGGGCGATGCCAGGAGAACAGCGCCTATTCCTGGCGCTGGAAATGAGCCTGTTTGCTCGCGAATTGGCAAAGGAGCAAATCCGGCGAGAGTATCCAGAATGGTCGGACGCGCAGGTCGCACGAGAACTTGTTCGGCTGACCTTCATGCCCGCTCTGGTACCAGCGCGGTTGCGATGAGTGTCTCGGAGGTTTTCCATAGGATCACGTCGGCGCTTGACGACAATCGTTTCGGATATGCCGCTGAAATCAAGATCGGAGTCTTGAAAAAGTCATCGAATCTTGAGGCGCATGCCTGGGTCGAATGTGACGGAGTGGTGGTGATGGGTACAGCGGTAATCAGTATGTAGAGTTGCCGAAGATTGCAGGCGCCGCCGGAAGCCTCGAGCACGACGATTCCTACATATTCCAGAACTGTTCAGAGCGGGGGCAAACCAAAGAATATACCGATCATGGATCGGTAGTTAACTTAAGCAATCAAGAAGCGCAAAGGAAGATATGTCGCTGCCTACCGCAATCGCGACATACAGTTTCCCGCTGATGGCATGGTAGCGGCTTATAAACCCAAGGCCTTCACTTGCTCCTCGGTTTCGTAGCCGAGCCAGTGCGCGACCTCATGCCAGACCACCCGTTTCACTTCAGCCCGCAAATCTCCTTTGGAACACCGCAGAATTGGGCGACGAAAGACAAAGATCAGGTCGGGGGCATACTGCAGCTGGGCGAACGACCGTTTCGTCCTAAATGTGCCGCTGTATAACCCCAATAACTCGGTTGCACGGCGGCCTTTCTTTTTATTCGATATGTCCTTCAATACGTCCGCAGGAGGCTCGTCCACGACTTGAATACCGGGGAAATCTGGCAGGTCTCTGATCTTCTTCGGCAGGGTTCTGTATGCCCACTCCACAATCGCCTCAAAGCTTTCGGAACTCGTGGTCTCGGCCATTACGGCAACTCTATCACCAGAACAAGCCGCCGGACGCACGAGCCTGCAGTTCAAGAGTGAGCTGTCCGGCGTCAAGCATTCTTTCCGGTCAACGACAATTAGATTTCCCGATGTTGTTTGAGATACCAGCAGCAGTCGGGGCTGTGGGAAAAGTGGGAATCGCGCGGGTTGTGCGCGATTTCCAAGGGCGGTGGGAAGGGAGGAAAACCTGCTTTTGGTTTTCCTCGCTTTCCACGGCCCGGCTTTTTCCACAGCCCTTCGGCCGCCGCGTTTGTGTTGTTAAAGAAATCATCGAGGGTCACTTTGCTTCCGCGGACTCCAAGCCCGCATCCCGATTCTTCTTGGCTTGCTCCATGCGGTAACTCGGGATGTTGAGTTCCAAAATTACGCAGTGATGGACGAGGCGATCGATCGCGGCCGCGGTGGTCATCGCATCTTTGAAAATGCCTTCCCATTTCGAGAATGGCAGGTTGCTCGTCAGCAGCACGCTGCCGCGTTCATAACGCTCCGCCAACAGGGTGAACACGACCTCCATTTCCTCTCGACTTTGCTGCACGTATCCCATTTCGTCGATGATGAGACCGTCGTACTTCGCCAGCTTCTTGATTTCCTTGCTTAACCGCAGATCCCGCTTCGCAGCCAACAGATCTTGCACCAGCAGCGCACAAGTGGCGTACTTGATCCTTTTCCCGCGCATAGCGATCAGCTCTTGCGCCAGGGCACACAACAGATGGCTTTTCCCCGCGCCAGGATTCCCGAAGATCAGTAAATTCTCTTTACGGTCCAGGAATCCTCCCTCCAACAGCACCTTCATCTGTCGACTCACCTTCACCGGCAACCGCTTGCCGTCGAAGTTCGCCAGGGACTTCTCCAGCGGCAGTGCGGATTCCTTGAGTAGCTTTCCGATCCGTTTTCGCCGCCGCTCCTCACACTCTCGCTGCGCCAGTTCCAGCAGGTACCGCTCATAACTCAACGTTTCTTTTTCCGCGCGCCGCGCCGTTTCCTCAAAGCACCCCCGTATCGCCGGCAGATGCAGCTCTTTCAGATTTTCCACGAGCGCGGTTCTCACCTGGCCCGTCTCCCCATTCATTGCAGCCCCTCCCCACTTCCACAGAGTTCGTCAAACATTCGCAGATCCACGCTGGCCACTTCGACCTCGCGAATGCTCCCCTTCCGCTCCACTCTCAGCCGCTCGCGCACCGCCTCCGCCCGCACCCATCCTTCGCCTTTTTCCAACAAACCGCGCAGCGCTTCATCTACTTTCGCCTCGCTCTCCTTCGCCGCCAGCTCCAGGATCGCCAGATACTCCTTGCTCCCCCGCGGGCCCAACTTGTCCTTCAGTTCATCAAACGCCATGCGAAATCGGCTCGTCGGAAACAACTCGTCCCGGTAGCGATAGTTCTCCAACGCCCCCGGCTTTCTCACCAACCAGTCGATGATGTGGCGATAGTCCACCCGGTGTCGCCTCCGCCCACGCAACCGCGGCATCTCTTCCACCTTCTTCTGCCCGTACCAGATCTCCACCCGCTCCATGTACAACCGCACCTCGACCTGCTCGCCAATCAGCCGGCTGGGCACCGAGTACACATTTCGGTCCGTATAGATCAGACTCCCCGAGTCCACCTTCACTCGCTCCCGCTTGCACGACTCCAAGCGTCGTTCCGGCAACTCCTTCATCACGGCGATTTCTTCTGCCAAGCGCGCTTTTCGTCCGGCGTTCAAGCGCGCCAACAATCCCGCCACGAACTCCTGGTAGTCCGCGACACTGACAAAATCCTTGCTCCCGCGCAGCATCAACTCCTGCGCCAGAGCCCGTTTCAAACGATGATGTCGTTGTTCCACATCTCCGTTCTCATGCCCTTGCCCCGCCTGGATCTTCTCTCCCTCCACTCCGTAATAACGCAGCAGCCCAGCGTACCGTTCGGTGAACTCCGCCGGCGTGCTCATGTTGTTGACCGCTGTCGACAGTCGATCGGTTCGGTGCCGCTGCGGCACTTTCCCGAGTTCCCAAACTGCGTTTTGAAACCCCTCACACAAACTTTCAAAGCTCTCCGAAAAACACACCGTGGCCGACTCCCAGTTCGAGTACGTCAGCACCAGGTGATAGAGCAGGTGCGGAAAACTCTGTCCCTGGATCGTGATCCCCAGCTCACTCATGTGCGTGAAGTCACTGGCACTCAGCCTCCCGGGCTGATGGCGCTGCGCGAAGAACACTTCCTTCACCGGTCCTTCCGTCGCCCGCCATACTTTCACTCGTCGCTGCAGCGTCCGCAGTTGCCCCTCGGCAAATCGCCCGCTATAACGCCGCTGCAGATATTCAAAAATCGTCTTCCCTTCCAGCCCAGGGTTCACCTCCAGCAGGCTGCGCACCTCTTCCCACACCTCCTGGAACGGGTCCTCTCGTGTCCGCCACCGCTTCTCCGGCGTCAGTTCGCTCGGCACTCGCCCCAGCCGACGGTACTTCCGCGCCGTCTTCGCATCCATACCCGCTTTCGCCGCCGCAGTTTCCAGATTCGTTTCCACTTTCCCCAAGGCAAACAACCTCCTCACCTGCTTGTCTGTCACCAAATTGTGAGTGTCGCCAAGAACCAAAAATCAGAGCCTGGCTATTGTCGCTGATCGGGAATTCTAATTGTCGTTGCTCGGGAGGTATGATTGTCGCCCATCAGTGAGCACCCAAGCTGAACGATGTCGCGTCACCACCTACCGTGATGAGCATCACTAACTTCGCTCGCCGATCGTACTAGGATTCCGCTGTCGGCAGACTTCACCAGTTGACACCGCCAGGCTTCGGCGCTCTCGTGCATTTCCGTCTGCCGTTCGTCCAATCCGTCCTTGCAAGTGCGAGCCGAGGCCGCCTATCTCGGAGGTCTTATGCATCCCGGCAAATTCATTCTCCTCTTCGCGGTACTTGCCACTGGGTTGTTGCTCCAAAGTCAGAATCAACCGGCCTCGCCCGTAATGCCCACCGGCAAGCCAGTACAAATCAAAGCTCCCTTGGGTCTTCCGCCAGTGCTGATTCCGGCCGACAATCCGCCCACTGCAGAAACCATCGCGCTCGGTCGCCGTCTTTTCTATGATCCGATTCTCTCGCTCGATCACACCGTTTCCTGCGCTTCCTGCCACAGCCCGCAAGTCGGGTTCTCCGATGCCCGACCGGTCTCCGAAGGTGTAGGCAAGAAGACGGGCACACGCCACTCTCCGCCCGTCGTAAATTCCGCGTATTACAAGGTTCAGTTCTGGGATGGCCGCGCGACCACGCTAGAAAGCCAGGCGGAAGGCCCGGTGCAGAACCCGGTGGAAATGGCCAATACTCTGACCACGGTCGAGCAAAGGCTAAATGCCGATCCCAGCTATCACCAGCAATTCGCCGACGCCTGGGGTGCCCGACCGATTACCTACGAGATGGTCGAGAAGAGCATTGCTTCGTTCGAGCGCACCGTCATCAGCGGCAACTCCCCGTTCGATCGCTGGAAATATGGACACGACAACAAGGCCGTCGACGACGCTGTGAAGCGCGGGTTCGTCGTATTCACCTCGAAGAAAAAAGGCGATTGTGCCTCCTGTCACACCGTGGGCGACAAGTACGCTCTCTTCACCGATAACCAGTTTCATAATGTTGGAATCGGCGTGAATGCGGGAGACATCACCGATGTCGGTCGATACGCCGTGACCCACAATGAAGCCGACAAGGGCAAGTTCAAAACCCCTTCGTTGCGCAATGTCGCGGCCAGAACGCCCTACATGAGCGATGGCAGCCTCAAGGATCTGAAGCAGGCCATCGACTTCTACATCGGAGCCGGAAACTCCAATCCCAATCTGGATCCGAAAATTCATGTCCTGGATTTCTTAACCGGGCAGGAACGCAGCGACCTGCAAGCGTTCTTGAGTTCCCTCACGGGAGAAATGCCACCCGATGTCGGTCCGCCGGAGGTCTCAAAACCGCAAGTCAGCAAGCGCTAATAAATAGCGTGGCGCAAAATCGATATCTCGGGCATTCACTTTGAAGTGGATGTTGAGTGAAATGCCCGCTTCCGGATGACTGGCGCGGTGAGGGCGTGCAACCGGCGGTTGCAGAGGAAACGTGGGTAGAACGATAAGATTTGGCGCGACCTGCATCAGCTAGAGCGCAAACCAGCGGAAAAATAGACCCGCCCAGAGAGTGAACTCCCTATCTCGTGCTCTGAGCGAGATGCAAATTTCTCTAAGAAGCTGTAACAAAACCTATCCTGTCGCACGCTGCGTGGTAGGCGCTAGAACGTCGCAGTTACTCGAACGGAGTATTCATGGCCACGCCTCTTCTTCCCGACACCTTGTGGAATCTGATCGAACCGCTTCTTCCTACCCCAACGCGCAAGCCTCAAGGCGGAAGACCACGCCTTTCAGATCGTGCTTGCCTCCAAGGCGTCCTGTTTGTTCTGCGAAGCGGGATCCCTTGGCGGATGCTGCCACAGGAGATGAACTGTGGTTCGGGAATGAGCTGCTGGCGAAGGTTGCGCGACTGGCAAGAGGCAGGAATCTGGCAACTGATTCACTTCTCTTTGCTGGACTGGCTGGCGCGCTACGGGGAGATTGATTGGTCACGGGCCGTCGTGGACGGCAGTTCTATCCGGGCAGTTTTTGGGGGCAGCAGACGGGACCGAATCCCACCGATCGGGCCAAACTGGGCAGCAAACGTCATCTGATCTGCGACGGTCGCGGGGTTCCTCTCGCCATTCAACTCACCGGAGCCAACCGCAACGACTCGCAGCAAGCCCTTGCACTGGTTGACGCCATCCCACGCTTGCAGGGAGATCGAGGACGCCCACGGCATCGTCCTGACTGCGTATTGGGCGACCGTGGTTATGACGCGGAGTCAATCCGGCGAGGTCTGCGCGCCCGCCGCATTATGCCTTGGCTGGCGAAGCGCAACACCGAACATGGCAGCGGGCTGGGGCGCTGGCGCTGGGTGGTCGAACGGACCTTCGCTTGGTTGAATCACTTCCGACGGTTGCGCGTGCGCTACGAAAAACGGGCGGACCTTCACGAGGCATTCTTATCCTTGGGGTGCGCCCTGATCTGCTGGAACGCTCTTGGAAGCGCGCGGGAGGGCTTCGACAAGCCCATCTTCGGTAGGTAAATATGCGGGTTACTGTTGCAGCTTCGCATACTCCGGCTTTGACTCTCCGACTGCTCCGGGGACCTGCGTTCATGGAAATGGCCACTAATTCGCCCAGGTCAGTTCGCTCTGTATTGGACAGGCTTACGGAACACCATTGCCATTAGCTGCTTTTCGTGCAATTAATTCAAACCCTTTCGCGCGGGCGCTTTTCTCCAAGGCCTGGAGCCGAGCGCGACCAGCGGCGCGATTTGGTCCTGTTATCTGAATCTCGCCGAGGGCGAGAGAGGCCTCCAGCTGCAATCGAAACAGACCCAGGTTGCGCGCTCGGTTCAGGGCTTCTTGAGCGGTCTTCTCCGCTCCAGCCAGGTTTTTTCCGGCTGCCATAACGTAGGCATGATCCAGCATCACAGGGATTCGAACAGTTACGTCTTGGCTCTTTTCCGAAAGTCGGGCCGCCTCGGCAATGGCTGAGCGCGCCTCGCCTATTTTTCCTTGTTGAAGGAGGGCCCTGGATAACATCGACTGTGCGAAGATCTCCTCATCCGCGTACGCATCCGCGCGAAACGCTTCGACCGCCGCACGGCTGAGTTGTTCCGCTTCGGTTCCTTTGCCGGAATCGCAATCCAACTGTGCCAGCGCCAGGCGGGTTTCAGCGGCGTCGCTTTTATTTCCAAGTTCCTCTTGCAAGGAGAGGGCCTCAACGTACGCCTCATGTGCTTTATCCGTTTCTGCCTGTTGTCGCAATGCCTGCCCAACTTTAGTGAGTGTGGAAGCGTACAGGACTGATGGGCGACAATCATACCTCCCGAGCAACGACAATTAGAATTCCCGATCAGCGACAATAGCCAGGCTCTGATTTTTGGTTCTTGGCGACACTCACAATTTGGTGACAGACAAGCAGGTGAGGAGGTTGTTTGCCTTGGGGAAAGTGGAAACGAATCTGGAAACTGCGGCGGCGAAAGCGGGTATGGATGCGAAGACGGCGCGGAAGTACCGTCGGCTGGGGCGAGTGCCGAGCGAACTGACGCCGGAGAAGCGGTGGCGGACACGAGAGGACCCGTTCCAGGAGGTGTGGGAAGAGGTGCGCAGCCTGCTGGAGGTGAACCCTGGGCTGGAAGGGAAGACGATTTTTGAATATCTGCAGCGGCGTTATAGCGGGCGATTTGCCGAGGGGCAACTGCGGACGCTGCAGCGACGAGTGAAAGTATGGCGGGCGACGGAAGGACCGGTGAAGGAAGTGTTCTTCGCGCAGCGCCATCAGCCCGGGAGGCTGAGTGCCAGTGACTTCACGCACATGAGTGAGCTGGGGATCACGATCCAGGGACAGAGTTTTCCGCACCTGCTCTATCACCTGGTGCTGACGTACTCGAACTGGGAGTCGGCCACGGTGTGTTTTTCGGAGAGCTTTGAAAGTTTGTGTGAGGGGTTTCAAAACGCAGTTTGGGAACTCGGGAAAGTGCCGCAGCGGCACCGAACCGATCGACTGTCGACAGCGGTCAACAACATGAGCACGCCGGCGGAGTTCACCGAACGGTACGCTGGGCTGCTGCGTTATTACGGAGTGGAGGGAGAGAAGATCCAGGCGGGGCAAGGGCATGAGAACGGAGATGTGGAACAACGACATCATCGTTTGAAACGGGCTCTGGCGCAGGAGTTGATGCTGCGCGGGAGCAAGGATTTTGTCAGTGTCGCGGACTACCAGGAGTTCGTGGCGGGATTGTTGGCGCGCTTGAACGCCGGACGAAAAGCGCGCTTGGCAGAAGAAATCGCCGTGATGAAGGAGTTGCCGGAACGACGCTTGGAGTCGTGCAAGCGGGAGCGAGTGAAGGTGGACTCGGGGAGTCTGATCTATACGGACCGAAATGTGTACTCGGTGCCCAGCCGGCTGATTGGCGAGCAGGTCGAGGTGCGGTTGTACATGGAGCGGGTGGAGATCTGGTACGGGCAGAAGAAGGTGGAAGAGATGCCGCGGTTGCGTGGGCGGAGGCGACACCGGGTGGACTATCGCCACATCATCGACTGGTTGGTGAGAAAGCCGGGGGCGTTGGAGAACTATCGCTACCGGGACGAGTTGTTTCCGACGAGCCGATTTCGCATGGCGTTTGATGAACTGAAGGACAAGTTGGGCCCGCGGGGGAGCAAGGAGTATCTGGCGATCCTGGAGCTGGCGGCGAAGGAGAGCGAGGCGAAAGTAGATGAAGCGCTGCGCGGTTTGTTGGAAAAAGGCGAAGGATGGGTGCGGGCGGAGGCGGTGCGCGAGCGGCTGAGAGTGGAGCGGAAGGGGAGCATTCGCGAGGTCGAAGTGGCCAGCGTGGATCTGCGAATGTTTGACGAACTCTGTGGAAGTGGGGAGGGGCTGCAATGAATGGGGAGACGGGCCAGGTGAGAACCGCGCTCGTGGAAAATCTGAAAGAGCTGCATCTGCCGGCGATACGGGGGTGCTTTGAGGAAACGGCGCGGCGCGCGGAAAAAGAAACGTTGAGTTATGAGCGGTACCTGCTGGAACTGGCGCAGCGAGAGTGTGAGGAGCGGCGGCGAAAACGGATCGGAAAGCTACTCAAGGAATCCGCACTGCCGCTGGAGAAGTCCCTGGCGAACTTCGACGGCAAGCGGTTGCCGGTGAAGGTGAGTCGACAGATGAAGGTGCTGTTGGAGGGAGGATTCCTGGACCGTAAAGAGAATTTACTGATCTTCGGGAATCCTGGCGCGGGGAAAAGCCATCTGTTGTGTGCCCTGGCGCAAGAGCTGATCGCTATGCGCGGGAAAAGGATCAAGTACGCCACTTGTGCGCTGCTGGTGCAAGATCTGTTGGCTGCGAAGCGGGATCTGCGGTTAAGCAAGGAAATCAAGAAGCTGGCGAAGTACGACGGTCTCATCATCGACGAAATGGGATACGTGCAGCAAAGTCGAGAGGAAATGGAGGTCGTGTTCACCCTGTTGGCGGAGCGTTATGAACGCGGCAGCGTGCTGCTGACGAGCAACCTGCCATTCTCGAAATGGGAAGGCATTTTCAAAGATGCGATGACCACCGCGGCCGCGATCGATCGCCTCGTCCATCACTGCGTAATTTTGGAACTCAACATCCCGAGTTACCGCATGGAGCAAGCCAAGAAGAATCGGGATGCGGGCTTGGAGTCCGCGGAAGCAAAGTGACCCTCGATGATTTCTTTAACAACACAAACGCGGCGGCCGAAGGGCTGTGGAAAAAGCCGGGCCGTGGAAAGCGAGGAAAACCAAAAGCAGGTTTTCCTCCCTTCCCACCGCCCTTGGAAATCGCGCACAACCCGCGCGATTCCCACTTTTCCCACAGCCCCGACTGCTGCTGGTATCTCAAACAACATCGGGAAATCTAATTGTCGTTGACCGGAAAGAATGCTTGACGCCGGACACAGGACCTTTCCGCCAGTCTCGCGCATGGTATTCAATTCCTGCTGGTACATCTTGTGCCCCCCAGCGAGATCCCCTTCATCTAACAAGACGTTCTCCGATTGCCCCCAGGGCTTGCGCAGCTGAGACCCGATGTCCCACTTCGTTCGACAACTCGAAGGTCTTCTGAAAATGGTTGAGAGCATCGTGCAGTTTTCCTTGTGCACGTAACATGATGCCGGTATCGCCCATCACGCTCGCCATTCCATACTTGTCACCCGCTTTTTGGTAGATCCGGAATGTCTCGTCGTAGAACCGTTGTGCGGTAACGAAGTCCCCTTTCTTCACAGAGATGACGCCGAGGTCCAGCAGTTCCCTGGCTTGACCTTTCTGATTGCCGATGGCTCGAGCCAGGGTCAGTGCCTGGCTGTACAACTTCTCAGCCGCAGCGAAATCTCCTTGATTGATAGGAACTTCGGCCATCTCGTGCAGGGTCCGCTCCAAACCGCTGCGGTCTCCCGCGGCTTCATAGATCTGTCTGGCTTCTTCGCAGATACTCTTGGCCTTTTCGTTTTCGCCAAGATCCGCCAAAGCTCGGCACTCGGAATCACGTGCTTGAGCCACCAAAAGTCTCGCGCCCTGTTGACCTGCTTTTTGTGCCGCTAGCTCAGCCGTGTCGCGCCTGAGTTTGTGGTCGCCGAGCGACCCGGCAGCTTCCGATCTGGCCAAATCGATTCGCGGGTTTTCCTTTGTCTGCTCTCCCAAACCATCCAGAGTAGCTAGGATCTTCAATGCATCTTTGCCGCGGCCGCCGGCAGTTTCAGCGTTAGCCAACTGCAACCCGTACTCGAGATTGTCAGGGAAAAAATTGAATAGAGTCTGATAGGCTTCAATGGCCTTTCCCCAATTCTTGCTCGTCTCATAGAATCGGGCTTCGACCAGCAGGTGCTTCTCACGCGAAAGATGGCCCGCCCCATCCAAGGCTTTCTTTGCTTCCTGCTGCGCGTTGGAGTCATACCCAAGGGACGACCACGTTCTTGCGAGCTCAGAGTGCGCCAGAGGAAAGGAGGGATCGGCTGCGACAGCGTGGCTCAAGAGTTCCCGTGCCGATAGCGCATCAAAGGCCGTGATCTTGGCGAGTCCCTGCGAATAGAAACGTATTGGTTCCGGATTCAGCGGTAGCTCGGCTCGAACTCCATCGGATTCGATTTGGGAAAGCTTTTCGAGCCCGAACTGCTGGCGCAAGCGTGCACCAGCCTGCGAAACGAGATCGATGATGGTTGTCTCCGTGCCCGTTTCCGAGACAGCAGCGACAGTCTCCCCCTTAACAGTGTCTTCGAGGCGAAGGTCGAGACGAATTCGGCCTCCCTTTTCTTTTCCTGTGTCGAGATATGAGCCGAGAATGATGAAGTCGCTTGCGAGGTTCTTGCGCACTTGCGTCAATATGTCGGGAGGCAGACTCTCTACATCAGAAAGGCCAAGGTCGATTTTCGTGCGCGCGACGGTCTCGTCCGGCACAGTGCGCAATTGCTCGCCGGCGGCCAGTTCCGCAGTCAACATCTCCGACAGCGCAGTCGAAATCCAGGCGGTGTCTGGCCGGCTGGAGAGATTCTTAAAACCTAATATTGCGACCGAGGGCCGTATTCGAACGTGCAAGGCGCTGGCCGGCGGCTCAGCGGCATTCTTCTGTTTCCACAACCTGCGTGCAGCCCATATCCCCAAACCCGCTGTCACAGCGAGTATCAATATGGCAGTAGTCAAAGACTCCCGATGCCGATGGACGAATTTCCCGCCGCGGTAGAGAAGAGTAGGTTTACGGGCTTTAATGGGCAGGCCCGAAAGGTGCCGCTCAATATCCTTCGCGAACTCTTCCGCGGAGGCATAACGATGTTCCGGCTCCGTGCGGATCGCCTTCATCACAATGGTGTCGAGATCGCCGCGCAAGCAACGCGACAGCTCTTCGGGCCGAATGGCACGTGCTTCAGCAACCAATTGAGGGGTGATGACCGTTCGCGTACTGCCATCGTGGGATGCCTTTTCGTCAATCCTGCTGACTGCCACGCTCGGCTTTGCCGGTTCCTCGCTGTAACGGCGCCGCTCGATCTCCAAAGCAGAATCGTGACGAACCTGATATGGCCGATGTCCGGTCAACAGCTCGTAAAGCAATACTCCGAGCGAATAGATATCCGTGGTCTTCGTGACCGCTGCTCCGCGCAACTGCTCTGGGCTCGCGTATTCCGGAGTCATGGGACGCCAGTCAGTTCGAGTGACAAGTGGAGTCTGGAAGCACTCGGGATTCAGTAGCTTGGCGATGCCAAAGTCCAGGAGTCTGGGCACACCGCCTTTTGCGATCAGGATATTGCCTGGCTTGAGGTCGCGATGAATCACCAACTTTTCATGCGCGTACTGCACCGCGGAACAAACCTCGCGAAAGAGCCGCAGACGGTCGTCGATGGAGAGCTTGTTAAGATCGCAATACTGGTCAATGGGCAGGCCTTCCACATACTCCATCACTAGATACGGGGAACCATTTTCGCTGCTGCCGCCGTCGAGGAGTTTCACAATGTTGGAATGGTCCAGTGCCGCGAGTGTCTGCCGCTCATTGCGAAAACGGCGAAGGACCTGTTCGCTGTCGATTCCGGGCTTGACCATTTTTATCGCAACTTGTTTCCGATAGTTCTGGTCGTCGCGCTCGCCCAAATAAACTACCGCCATGCCGCCCTGCCCAATCTCGCGGATGATGCGGTACGCCCCAATCCTTTTTCCCGCTATCGCACGCGACTGCGCGGACACGACATCAGCGGCGGGACAATCCTCAAGAAAGCTGGCGGCGCCATCGAAGCTCGACAGCAGCGATTCTATTTCAGTGCGCAGGGAGTCATCGCCAGCGCAGGCTTCGCGCAAAAAACCACTTCGCTCCTCGGGGTCTCGCTCCAGGGCCAACGCGAACAGCTCTTTTACTTGGTCCCACTTTTCAGGCATCTTTCTGGTCGCCTTTGCGTAACTCACGCGCCAGCCACGCCTTGGACAGGTTCCAGTTGCGCTTTACCGTGGTGCGGGAAACTCCCAGGACTCCGGCAGCCTCCTCAATGCTTAAACCACCGAAAAAGCGCAACTCCACAAGTTGGGCTTGCTGCGGATCGAATTCGGCCAGTCGGGTCAGAGCTTCATCCAAAGCAATGACGTCCGCCGCCTTCCCTCTGGAAACGCCGGCCGCTTCTTCCAAGAAAACTTTCTCAAAGCCTTGGCCGCGCTTTTTGGCGCCATGGCCACGGCTATAGTCAACCAGGATACGGCGCATCAGTTGTGCCGCGACGCCCAGAAACTGCTCCCGGTTCTTCCAATGAACTTCTCTCTGATCGGCCAGGCGAAGATAGGCCTCATGCACTAGGGCGGTCGTTTGTAGGGTGTGATCACTGCGCTCGCGCTGCAAGTAACGAGACGCCAGACGGTGCAGTTCCGAGTACAGCAACACTACCAAATCGGCAACGGCCAGGTCATTGCCGACGTTGAGTTCACCCAGGAGGGTGGCTACATCTGTTGGCGCATCCATAAGAACCTCGAAGGCGATGACCGGAACCACCGGGGCATGAATGGACACCGCAGTCGCAACCACTCGAACTTAGAAATATAGAAGAGATGAAAGGGAGAATCCGATATGAGTTCGCGAGCATTCCCAACTCGCCCCAAAGATCGCGATCTCTATGCGCTGAAGTATATACCCCGTCAAATGCTAAACCAACGGGGTTTACGCCTTTGTTTTCGCCCATTTGGAGCTTGCTGGCGCGCCGAAAACCACAATCGCCGCTGGCCTCTACCAAAGAAATGTGGGCCTTTTTCTGTAGTTTCTTCGCGTTACTAGATAGAGGCCAAGTTTGGATCGTGGGGACGGAAGACGGCAAGTAAAACATTAAGGTTCGCGATCTCAGCAGTGGCGCTCAAGAAGAACTGACGAAAAAAGGAGAATCTATGAAACGGAAATTCACGATCTCAGCCGTACTGCTGTCCGCTGCCTTTGGCCTGTCGCTGTACCCGAGCATCGGCTATGCCCAAACTTCAAACCACTCCGCGCTTACCGTCAAAGTTCCCTTCGAGTTTGTAGTCGGAAACCAAGCGTTCCCGGCCGGAACCTACAAGTTCCGATCGTTGCTCAACTCCGTCCCCAGCAAAGACACCATCGAGGTGCTTGAAGTGCGGAGCACGGAGGGACGGCTGTACCACGCCATCGTAACGGATGTGGTTGGCGGCGCGGAGCCCAACAGTCCCAAGCTGGTGTTCACGCGCAGTGACGGCCGCACTTTCCTGTCTGAGGTTTGGGAGCCTGGGAAACAGGCTGGCTGCCGGCTTCGCGGCCATGAAGGCTATACGCAAGCAGCGGAGAGGGAAGATGACAAAGTGACCCTGACCGTGTCAAGAACCGACTTGCGCTAAAGAGCACCGGTGTCGACGTGAGTTTGGTTGGAAGACGGGATCGCGAGTGGTGTTGTCGAAGTCAGCGAGCACCACCGTATCCTTGTCAGCGAGTCTTGGTGTGCGCCGGAGACACAAGTAGCCGCCGGGCCGCCACCGCCAGAGCCAACATCGTGGCGCCGAGGACCACTGGCCGGTGCGTTCTGCGGGTCGTTCTCTCTTCTGTGATCGCTGCCCGGTTGACGTCTCGGAAATGTATGGTCCGCCGCTTTGTCGCAAGCGAAAGAGGAGGGTGACAGCTCATAAGTCTTGACGAACTCGGGCGAGGCCGAGCGGACTTCGATCGTCGTGCCGTCGTTCAGTTTGAGGATCACATGGGATGATCCCATGCCACCGCTGACCGCGCATTCACGGCCCCTGACTTCCTCGACCGTTCCTCTAAAGACAGTTTCAGTCGCCGGATTGTACTTAGGGACCTCGACTTTAGCTTGGGCCGGGGTGAGGAACGCCGGTGCGAACAGCGCCGCGAATGCGAGAACGAGGATGACTACCGGCGAGGTTTTCATGGGAGTTCTCCTCCTCACTCGCAAAACCTCGCCATTTTTCTCCGATTGCCCTCATCCCTCTGTGATCGTGGTCACTCGGGGCTGTGACCCGGACACGCCGGAAGCGCACTGACCGGACCGGTCGGATGACGGGTTCGGAAGCAAGTATTGATGTTGTAAACAGTAATTTCGTCAACAACCTCTTAAGCGAAAATCTCATTGACTTTCTCACGCACCTGCTGGGTGCGTGACGGCTACAGGGAGCGCATCGTCGATTCCATGTCAGAATGACCGAGCCACTGCTGCACCGTGCGAAGATTGACGCCTGCCCAGAGGCACCGAGTCGCGAAACGTCGCTCTGAACTTGTGCAGCCAGAAGTCTTCGGGGTTCAGTTCCGCACGCTCGCCGACGGCCGAATTTCTCAGGTCCGGTTTGAAGCCTTGGTCATTTCGTCGATGAGCCTTCCCATTCGCCACGAAGTTCAAGCGCTGGTTCGCACATCTCTGTGACATGGAATGCGGAGAAGGACGGTCCGAGAAGGCTGCAATCTTCTGATCTTTCCATCGGGCTGCATTGCTGCGTGCCAATAAAGCAGCCCGCCGCCTAGAACAAGAATACTCAAGAAGTAGATCGACCGGAGGGTTGTCAGCTGTCTGCAAATGAGAGTTGGCACTGCGACGACTGATTGTCGTGGCAGCAAATCCAGGGCTACTTCAGGGGCCAAATGCCTGACGAACGTCATCCGATTTCCGACCGAATTGGGAAAAGTGGTTCGATCAAACCCCATAACGTATCCGGAACGAGTACGGCAGCCATGTTAAGGTCCCCCAAAGTAATAGAGTGCTGAAGACGCTACTGCGGCACAAGGGAGGTTTTGTTACAGACTCTTAAGGCTTAAGGCTGGATCTCTTGCACCAAACGCTATACGGACGCGTTCGCTGATGCCCCCAACACCAGCAGTGCGACAGCATGATCCCAATGCGCCCGCCTGACACCCAGATCAAACAGCGGACGGAAACCGTCGCGAATTCGTGACGTGCACGCGCCCGGCAAGACTTTACTGAAAATAAACAACTTAGTGGCTTTGTTTCGCAAAAAAAGCCTCTAGGCCAATCACAATTTCGCCGGTCGAGGAACTTCTTTACGCTCTGACGATGTCATTGCTCGAATCGCATCTCCTGACGCGAAGAACCTCCACATCTTCCGGTATATCAACTCCATATGACACCCTCCAAAGTCGCAGGGCACGCAACATCAGACGCTGTATCGCAGAATTTTTTGCAACACTTATTTTTCGAACTTACAGGCCTAATCCCGGTGCCCGAATCCCCCCGGTTCAGAAGACTCCCGTCGAACAGAGGTTATTGATCACTTGTGGATAGCTTTCGTGGGCCAGTTTTTTGATCCATTCGTTGTACTCGCGGATGCGTTCGCTGAGCGACTAGATTCGCGCCAACAGGGCTCCAGTGGCTATTGTCCTCAACGAGCGTTAGATCTATCCTTCTCGCCAAGTTGAAATCCGAATGCCTCTGGTGCACCCATGAGCATCCTCACAGCCCGGAACACTTCAAGACGGGAGCGAATCGTCAAATTGTGGCCTTACATTCTGATTGCGATCTCAATCGCAGGCTTGATCTTCAGGCTTCTTCGAGGTAGCTTCTAAGCGGTTGCTACTTCGGTGGCGTCGTAAGCGCACGACCCCGTCCTGATAGAATCTCCCGCGAGGGGGAACAATGACAGACTTGACCGGAGTGGTGCGGCTCTTGAAAAAGGAACAAGATCGACTGACCAAGCAACTTCAAGGAATCGGCAAAGCGCTTGCGGCTTTTGGCAAGACGTACGGAAAACAGATAGGACCCAGAAAGCTCTCAGTAGCAGGCCGGGCAAGGATCGCGGCGGCCCAGAGAGCACGATGGGCGAAGGTGAAGGCGAGCAGCAGAGGCAACGTTATGGCGATGCCGAAGAAAAGAGAGCTGTCCGCTGCAGCCCGAAGAAAGATTGCCGCGGCGCAACGAGCCCGGTGGGCAAAGGTGAAGGCTGCCAAGAAGAGGTTCCGCTAAGCATGCCTTGCCCAGCGCTGGTTCCAGCGCTGGGCACTTCGAGACTTCTTGCAGTTTTGGTCACAGCACTTTCTTTGCGTCGGCCGAGACCACGAACTCGAAGTGCTCTTTCCAGGCCACGTGCGCGGAGCCATCCACAAAGATGCTGCTTTGCCAGAAACCGTCCTCTTGAAAGGAGATTCGCTCCTGCCTGCAGGCTTGCACGATCTCGGCGGGTCCACATTCGAAAAGCGCTACGTCCGGCGGCGTCATAGCCTGCTCCACTCTGGGACACGGGAGCGCGATGGCAGACCGGACCGTCAAGCCGTACAGGGAATAGGTTTCCGAATGATGGCTAAGAGACATCGGGTTTGGGGCCATCAACCATCCATGTGACAGTACTATACTCGCGCTTGTGGGTTTCTCTTCTCCGAGCTCGCACGCGCCGGTGATCACTGATTTCCGGCGGGACACCCAGCTGCTCGCCGCAGTTTGCAGCGAATATGTTACGCACACCGACACGGGATGGAGAAATGCCCTGGCAAATCATCCCGATCCGGAATCGCTGGCGGGAGTGGCCGATCAACACGGAGTGCTGCCCCTATTGGCCCGGGCGCTCTCGCTGGCGGGCATTCCTTGCGAGACGGTATGAAAGCTCGCCCGCGAGATTGCCTTCCGCAACCTTGCTCTGGCGGCCGAATTGGTGAAACTGGTCGGCGCCCTGCGCCAGCGTGGTATTCAAGTTCTGGCATACAAAGGCCCCGTTCTCGGACAACAACTCTATGGAGACGTGACCCTCCGGCAATTTCACGATCTCGACATCCTGGTCTCCCCTGCGAACGTTTTGCGAACCAGAGACGCTCTTTGCCAACTTGGATACCAGGAAGCGGAGCCGTTCAGCACTTCCCTGCTCAGGAAGCATGTTGCTTCCCAATGCGAATGGCCAATGACGGGCAGCAACAGCGGCACGGTCGTCGAACTGCACTGGGCGCTTTTTCCGCGCTACGCTTCGTTCGATCTCAGCGTTGGGGAGCTTAACCAGGCAAGCGTGTCCATTGAGCTTGGCGGTGAGCAGGTCAGAACACCTGACCTCCCTCACCTCGCGCTGGTGCTCAGTGCCCACGGCACAAAGCACTTCTGGTACCGGCTGGGATGGCTCGTGGACTTCGCGCTGGTGCTGCGAGACTACGCTGAAGGAGAGAGTGAGAAACTACTGGACGATGCAGCGACGAAGGGGATGAAGCGCATTCTCCTGAGTTCCGCGGCCTTAGCGAACAGAGTGCTAGGGCTTAAGCTGTCAAGAGCGTTCGAGCGCGCGATCCTTGCTGACGACTCGGTGCAAGGGTAGGTGGACAATATGCAGCAATCTGTTTGTTCTGGCGTAGCCCCGGAAGACCTGCTGGCGGAAAACTCTTCTTCCTGCGCACGCGAGAGCGTTGGTCCGATCGTGTGAAAATCGTTTTGCGCCTGGCCTTCACGCCTGGGCCAGAAGAATGGCGCATGGTCGCGTTGCCCGAATGGGCGGAAGGGCTTTATCGGCCGCTACGCATGGCAAGAGCCGCCCGCTACTTTCCGCGAATCGTGCAACGAGCCTTTTCCTTCAGAAGCACTCACTGAAGATCCACGGAAACCAGCGAAGGCTCGATGGCATAGATGGGCACGTAGGGTTCCCCTTTGTGTTCGTATGTGTTCGTACTCAGGCCGCGAGACGAAGGACACTGCGATGCCGACACAACCTCTGGTTCCGGTGACTGAATCGCAGGGAAGGTAAGAGGATGCGGGAAATCGAGGCGCTGGCGAAACTCGTAGGCGTTTCGGCGGATCAGCCGAATGAGCAGTAAGTTTCGCAACGAGTAAGCGAAAAAACCGACGCTGCTTGCCAGCGGAATTCTTTGGATATTCGTTTGCAGCGGAAGGTAAACCAAATTGAAAAGGCTGTGACATTGGTTACGCTCTAGCCGCCAGCTCTTGCGAGGGAGCCAACAGCGTGGAGCATGCACCGTCACAGCCCTCTGATGCGATTACTGCTTTCGCAGTCCCAAACCCCAACTTCTCCTCGCAGAGCCGTCGGTTTTTTCGGGTCTGGTTGCCCTGCAGGTTACCCCGCCGAGCTAATCACCCAATCTACTTTGGACTGGCTAATTTTATTTGAACCAATCCTTTCGATCGTCGACGGGGCGAAAGTTAAACGCTTGGCCGATCATTGTCAATGCCCGTTTTCGGTGCAATCTCCACCACGGCCAGCCTGCACACTACGAAGGGCAATTCGTTGAAACGCCGCACGCTTATTGAACCTTAGCAACTGCTTGCTCTCGTTTTCCACAAAGTCTTGCACAACCTCGTTGGAAATCGTGCGAGTGTTGCAGGGGAACCAGTTAAACGGCTTGACTGTGCGAACAGCGTAACGCATATTGGCTGCAGCAAACGGATCCAATGTCAAATCTCGTAGCCTACGTCGATGGCGGCTCTCTGGGGAATCCTGGCCCTTCGGGCGTTGGGGTGGTAATGGATGGTGCCCAAGAGGGCAAGATCAGAATTGCGAAATCGATTGGACGACAAGATAACAATGTGGCCGAATATGTTGCTCTCCTGGAAGCCCTGCAATGTGCTTTGACCCTGAGAGCCAAGAAACTTCACGTCTACTCTGACTCCGAAGTCGTGGTTAAGCAAATGAAGGGCGAGTACAGTTGTCACAGCCCACGCCTGTATTCCCTGAACTGGATCTGTCGCAAATTGGCCCACTCATTAAACTTCTCCATTTCGCACATCCCTCGCGAGAGCAACACTGAGGCCAACAGCCTCGCCAGCTCTGCCGTCCGCAAACAATTCTTGTAGTTCTCGTGCCTGGCGATCTCGAATGCTTCGCGGTTGCCGGGAGACGGGAAAAGAGTCGGCGGGCCGGGGGAATCTGATTCAGTGGAACTGCAGCGTGGGTTCTCTGCCCGACAACGAACTCTTTGAGGACGGTCACCCGGGAAGAACTGCGACTGAAGCTATGGCCCGCCGACACCTTCGTGGATTTCGAGCACAGCCTCAACAGAAGCATTAACAAGTTGCGCGAGGCGTTAGGGGATCATTCCGAGAATCCTCGCTTCATTGAGACGCTACACCGTCGCGGCTACCGGTTTATTGCTCCGGTGGATGGAGCCGGTCATCCTGCCGGCAGTCAAAACGAACAACTCCCGGGTCCAGTGGACGACGCAACGACAAACAGTTCTCCAGTCATTGCTGCCGCAAAGCAGCACAGATGGTGGGTTGCAGGGGGAGTATTTGCGGGATTGATCCTGCTCGGCACGGAGGCTTCGGTATCTATTCCATCTTGCATCGTCCTGCTCCCAGGCCTTTGCAGAAATTCACGGTCGAGCAGGTCTCGAACTCGGGCAAAGCAGTCTCGGCAGCCATTTCGCCCGATGGCAGACACGTGGCCAGCGTAATGGACGACCATGGAATGCAGAGCCTCTGGCTCCGCAACCCTCACTCCGGTTTCTTCGACGATCTGCGGGGAGAGAGACTGATGTGCTTCTTCGCGGCTTTCGAGTACACGGCGGTTTTGCTTCTGTCCAGTCTCAGTGCAATGATCCTCGTCGGTGTGCCGCCTGTGGCTATAGGCTTCGCAGGAGATGTCTCCCCTAGCTTGATACCCAATTTCGATGCCTTGATCGAAATCGCTACTTTGGTTCGTCCAAGTTTCAGAGCTATCGCACCTGTAGGGGTGCCGCGTCGCGCCAATTTCTTTAGCAGGAGAATGTCCTCATCCACCCACTTTGTACAACCTCTGGAATCGGAGGGTTTGGCCACGCGAGCCTCCGGAACAATAACCTCGGATCGTGTTCGCAGCGGTGCCCGGGCGGAATCACAAGCCACCGCATTGCAGGCCATTGGAATCACTAAGCGTTCGCGTTTCTGAGACTCGCCAGATTCTTGAAATCCGGTTTCCCCAGAGGCCAGTTCACGTGAAACCTAGGCTGCAATGGCTTTTTCTTGAAGGAACGCGATTGATTGTTCAATCCGCTCCTGAGCATCGAGGTCAAACAGATCCGGGTTTGAGACGACCTCGTCACGCATTCGGTACAGGATTTGCAGCACGTACTGGCGCTCCTCGGTGACTCGGTCCACGACCGAAAGTGTGACACTCTGATCCTGCAATCGCAGTGATGGACATCACCATGACTGGTGACGGATCACGCGACCATTGCGGCGACCTCTTCTTGCCGAACCTCTACCTGATCGTCCCGGCGGTGCCAAGGACATTCCTCGTCCGACCGCTCGCATGTGGCGCATGAAACGCCAAAATACATCATCTGGAACTGTTCGCATTGCTCTCTGGTCCAAAACCTCAACATGGCAGTCCTCCTTGGGGGCGGAGGCCCAACAAGCAATTCAGATTTTGCGAACTCCTCGTTCGGAAATGGTCTAAACCCTGGGGATCGGCCTAAACTCAGCAAGTGCAATTCCGAGTGGGAGCAGCTCTATCAGGCTGCTAGCGCAGGGGATACGCTCGACGACTTATACTAGTGTCACTCTTGGATTCAGTGCGGTGCGCAGGATCACAAGCCAAGGTGACTTGATTGGCGCAAAATCCCGTGGGTGTTGAAAAACCTGTCGCTCGAAACTGATCGAAAACAAATTGCGCTAGGAAGCTCTATAAAGGGGGCCAATAATTTCCGTCACGTTAGCCAGTGACGCTGGCCACGGCGGTCCACAGGCACTTGGTGCGATCTTGATCACTAGCTTTTTCAGAACCGGGGAGCACCAGAACGACCATTGCCGGTGAGGGTCTAAGCCATCGCGAGCCGGTCCAAGGGGACGTCGGAACTGGTGTAGAAGGGGGGCGAGCCGTGCGCACGCCTTCTGGCATAACGGCCTCTGAGTTTAGCGATTCGCTGAAACACTTCCTAGACCATTGCTGCGTACTAAACAGGCACACCTTATGCTGTCTTGTCTGCGGCTCTCCGATACTTCACGTCCGAGCCACGCTCTGGATTCATGAGGCGACTTGCCCCGGATGCAGTGATCGGGAGCATAAAGCCTGGAACACCACGATCCCTTATTGCCCCAGGTGTGAGGAAAAACCAGCACTACGAGGCTGTCTGGATCTCTCCTTGCCAGCCTTAGCAAAGGCTTCCTGAGCCAGGCCCGGATCGTGGGGCTTGCCCAGATTTTGGGTCGAGGGCTTTATGCAGGACGAACAGACACACGCGTCCGGGTACAAACTCGATGCTGCCGGAGAATGGATAGCATCTCTTGTGGTTTGGTGCTTGGCAATCGGCATGTCTCTTGCGATTGTGTGCGCGTTGCTCAGCCCGGGGGAGTAGGGGGTTCGGCCAGAAGGTCTGCTTTCGGCAGAGACTACGTCGCTTCCGAATTGTTGCGGCGCAGGTAAGAAAGAAATTTGACGGGTTGGATCGCGAGGCGTCTCGCATGCATTTCGCTTCTCACATGTCGATCAGTGCAGATGAGCCGCAAGATGTTGTACTCCATCTTGACATTATGTGCCGCGCCTACGAACTCTACGAGTGGCGGCACGATGCCGCCAATAGCGCCGACTTCAAACTACAAGCCGAACTGCCTCGTGTGGCGTATGCCGTAGCCCAGATTCAGAAGCACTCCAATGGCGAGGTAGGGGACACCAGAGCCGTCAGAGCGGCTCGGGTCTACCTGCGTGCTCTAATCTCCTTTTGCCGGTGCGCGTGACTGTTGCAAAATCTCGGTACGCTCAAAACCCCTCAATGGGCGAAATGGCCTGACAGCGACAGTTGACTATTGGTACTTCGCGTACTCGGCTTTGGCTTGCTTCAGGATGGGGATGTCGGGGTCGGGGTCGGGGTCGGCGTCTTTCCCAGCAGGGTTCGCGCTTCTTCAAGCTCCGGGCGGTCTCCATCGGCGTGCTCGCAGATGGAGAGGAGCTTGGCGCAGTAGGTCTTCGCCTTCTCGCCATCCCCTGCACGTTTCGCGGCTCGTGGCTGGTGTTTGCGGCGGACGCGGTGCGCTGTGGATTTGAACGGCGGTTTGGGGCGCGACCGGTCTATGGGTGGGCAGCGGAGGAGCCGATCAAGAGGGCGTGCGTTGCTGCAGAGATCTGCAGGAGTGTCGGCGGAGGCTTAACGTCGGACGATCGACGCGACCGAGAACTATTGGGGATGTCATGCCGGGCCGGGCGGCAAGGAATGCACGACGACCAGCGGATCCAACATTCGTTTCACGCCTTGGCTTAGTCGTTCCATCGGTGATGAGGAAGGCGGCACCCGCCAATAGAGTGAGTCAGCATTTACATTCGAAAAGTGTAGCGGTATGTTTTTCCTTGGGCCTCAGATCACAGCTGAGGCCCTCTGCTTTCAAACGTAAGCGTTTGACCAACACACCTTGTTCGATGAGCTTCTACGCTTCGGGCATTTTCAAAGGTCCCAATGCGTCGATCAGACGCGATTCTTGGTATTTACCTCGATAACAGGGGAATTCAATCGGTGTGTCGCGAAATGACTTAAGGATTTGACCGAGTCGAAGTGTGCCAGATTTCCTTACCTCGCGAACGCGGTTGAGATCGATTGTGAAAGGAACCTGTTCCCCCACTTCCCCCGACTGGTGGATGATTTCACCTTCCGGGCCGACGATTATGGATCGTCCATTGCCCAGTTGGCCTGCACAGTTTACATCAACGAAATAGCACTGGTTCGTTATGGCACTTGCTTGGGCAATGATCAGCTCTAATGCCCGATCAATGGTTCCAGTCATGGTGGGATGAAGAATGACCTCTGCGCCCTTCCACACCAACGCGCGAGTGGTTTCTGGAACCCAACCGTCATAGCAGATGGAAACTCCAAAACGACCAACCGCTGGAACATCGAAGACGACGAACTCACTTCCGGGTTTCACTCCCTTTTCATAAGGCAGGAATGGATACAACTTGCGGTGTCGCGCGACGACCTCGCCCTCAGGATTGATGACCGGCGTTGTGTTGAATACATCTTCTCCAGCACGTTCATAAATTGATCCCGGGACAAGCCATATCTTATGTTTCTTGGCTAAAGCTTGATACCGGATTTCGGTCGATCCGGGCATGGCTTCGGCAAAACTCAAACCCGGTCCAAAAGAGCAAAGCTCGGGAAACACCACCATTTGCACCCACGGAAATCTTGCCAGGACACGGGCAGTCTCTTTTTCGAGACGATCGCGATTATCGCCATACGGCAAATCAACCTGCAACGCTGCAATCGAGAATAGTGGCATGTTCAACTCCAAAATGAATAATGGCTCCTCAAATTTGTAATGCGGCTACTGAACAGCCTGAGCACCATGCGCGTCAGGCAAACTATTGATGGCCCCGTGATCCAGCACCCATGCCGGGACCGCCGACGCAAGGGTTGCAAAAGTCAATAATGCGAGCGCCATCACGATCAGCGCTGAGTAATTCCCCGTTCCTACAATGAACGAAAATAGCATCGGGCCTGATGCCAAGCCCATCTTCGAAGCAAAACCGGCCCATACCGCGGTCTGGCCGGTCTGATCAAATCTGGCACACATGCCGAGCAGGTGGGAGATCACGAAGTTCCAGGTAATGCCTGTAGAAATATTCGCCGCAACCCAGATCCACTTCACCTCGCTGTAGTTGAATACATAAGTGCCAACAAGCGTCAACAGCATGCCCGCGATGATCGGTCTAAATATGCCAAAGCGGGTGGACACCACGATCACCAATACTGCGCCGAGCGTGGCGATCCAGTTCGCGATGCCCAGAGTCTCGCTGACAAACGCGACCTCCAGTCCGCGGTGCTTCCCGAGCCCAATGATGAAGGCGAATAGCCCCATGTTGGCCGCTTGAAAGAAAAATACGGAGAACAGCGCGAGCAACAGCGGTTTCAATTGCAGTCGATGGGGCTCAGTACCCTGGGCGAGTGGCATTGGCGCTTTTACTGGGTAATCGGGCAGGAACTGCAGCATCACCAACGTCGTCACGCTGAATAAAATCAGCGTCGCAAACAGAATATTCGTACCAAACTTCGGTACCAGCAACGGCAGGCTCATTACGCCGAGGCCACCAGCGAACACTTGTACCAGAAGCAACACGCCAAAAGTGCGGTCGGGCGCCGTGGTGCGGGCAAAGATCGAAAAACTTATTCCCACCAACATTCCACCCAGAAAACCCTGCAGGAATCGAGTGCCCATGAGCGCGAACGGGTTCCTGACCAGCATGGAGAGCAGGTCCATGCTAATCAATCCCAGCAGCAGCCAATGTGCGGTAGATCTCCAATTGATGCGTCCAACAAGAAATGCAATCAGGAAGGCGCCGCCAGCTGCGCCGTAGACATTGCATGAGCCCACTAAACCCGCCTGCTTGTTGCTGAAGCCGAGTCCAACTTTCAGCCCATCGATCAGTGCCGGCATGATGTTGACGTAGAAGAATCCTGCGGTGGCGAGAAAGGCCAGCAACACGCGCGCAAGCATGCTGTTGGGAGAAGCTTTCGGCAATCTATGGGAAGCTTCGGTGATCATTCTCCCTTAATCCAGTCGCGTAGCGACTGGAGTATAACAGTACCGTTGAGAATGCAAGATTGGGACACCATATTTTTCGGTTGAACGGTGGCGACCACGGTCAATATTCTGTTACCGAACGAGCGCTATGCTCTTTGTCGACAGGGAGACGTGCGGTGAAACCTTGGGATCTGCTTGGTTTGCTGTTTCTATGGCCGGCGTTGGCTGGATGGTGTGCGCCGGCCTTGTTGGCTGCAACCCCCGTACCGGGCGACCCGATGCGCGGGAACGGCAGTGTGAATCGATCCGTTCTTACTTACAGCCAACTCTTTTCGAACACTGTCCCCGCAGCTCCGGTCGATGACACCGATGGTTTTGCCATACCTGCGAACGCCGCTGCGCCTTCTGAAAGTTTTGAGGGGACTTTGAGACTGTTAAATCCCCAGTCCAGCGGTGGTTTCAAAATTCTGAACGATCCTGACAAATACGACAACGGGACCGATTCGCCGTGGCGCCACCTCGCCAACTTCGATTTCCAATTTGTGCAGAATGGAAGTTATCTCATCCCGGTGCAACAAGGGCTGGCAATTACGGGAAGTCCAGCGTGGAACTACATTGTCGGCCCGGGCCGAGTGTGGCAGGAAAACAAGGATCGCGGCTATATGCGTGCATCGTTTCCGTTTGCTCTGGTAGAGAGAAATCAGAACTGCGTACACAACGGTGAGATGACATTTCTCTTCAGCAACAAGAAGACACCCAATATCTCAAACCTGCGTTATCAGGTGACGCAAGAGACTTGCCTTTATCTGAAGTTCGACATGTGGGGACAACTTGCGGCGACCTATACTCGAGGAAAGATTGCAAACGCCAAGAAGTTAAAGGATGCGGAAGCTGCCGAGCTCTCGAATCGCCTCCCCACTAAACCCTTCACCTCGCTCACGGGCGACTATCCGCGTTCCGGAGTCGAATTAGCGAACTTTCTAAAAGGACGTAAGTCGCCGGGGGACGTAACCACTTATGGGCTCTTCATCGATGGCGTGAACTACATAAGTGGTTGCCCGACGCGTTACGGCATGTATGCCTTCTGCGACAACATGCGCGTGCCTTCCTACTCGTTAGCGAAGTCATCGTTTGCAGGAGTGGCTATGATGTGGCTGGGCCAGAAGTATGGAAGCTCCACCTATACGCAAGTGATTCGAAACTATGTCCCCGAATATGTGGATGGCGGCGACTGGGGCAAGGTAACTTTCGCAAATGCATCGGATATGGCTACGGGCAATTACATCAGCACGAAGCGCGAGGCGGATGAAGGCAGTCGAGAAGAGCTGGCGTTTCTGACCGTCGAACCCTACACGAGCAAAATCGCCGACGCGTTCAGGCAATTCCCTCACAAGGCGGAACCTGGAACGACCTGGGTGTATCAGACTCACGCAACGTTCATCCTAACCCAGGCGATGAATGGGTACCTGCAACAGCATCAGAGCAAAGGATCCGACATTTTCGATGCGATCCGCGATGCGGTTTACAAGTCCATCCACTTCAGCCAAGGTGGGTTGTCTATGCTGCGTACAGACAATAGTCCTTCCGGGAAACCTTTCGGTGGTTATGGACTGTTTTTCATTCAGGATGATGTCGCTAAGCTTGCGCGATTTTTGAACAATGGTGGGGGCGTCATCGATGGTAATCAGGTGGTCGATCCGATTCGACTACAAGCATCGCTGTTCCGCAGTGCGAATCCCGCGGCGGTAAGCCTTGCCATTCCTGATGAAGGCTCGTCGGTCGCATCGAAGACCTTTCGATATCACAACTATTTCTGGGCAAAACACATGACGAGCGCGGAATTTCCCCAGTACAGCTGCGATTTCTGGATCTCTTTCATGAGCGGCTACGGGGGGAACTCAGTAGTTTTGTTGCCAAATGGCGCAACGTTTTACATTTTCAGTGATGGCAACGAGTTCGTCTGGTATTCGGCCGTGAATGAAATCAATAAAATTGCGCCGCTTTGTCACTGAACATTTTCGATCGAGTCGTATATTTTGCGTCCTCCCACAAATGTCTGGAGTACTTTGACATTCTTGATTTGGTCAGTCGGGACACTGAGTACGTCGCGATCGATGATAATAAAGTCGGCGAGTTTTCCCGGCTCGAGACTTCCTTTGCTATTTTCTTCGAAACCAGCATAGGCTCCGTTTCGCGTGTAAAGCGTGAGCGCCTGTTTCACAGAGATGCGTTCTTCCGGCGCCACAACCTGATCCGTCTTGAGTTCTCGACGAGCCACTGCGGCCCAGATCCCCCACCATGGGCTGATTGGAGTGACCGGCACATCGGAGCCGGCGGCCTCGATGATTCCGTTTTCGATGTAAGACTGTGCTGGGTAAGACCAGCGCACGCGCTCCGGGCCATATTTCTCAAACCAACTGCCAATCCAGTACACAAAGGGGGGGTTGCCGTCGACCAGCACATTGAGTTCATGCAGGCGCTTCTGTATTGCCGGCGTCGAGATACCGGCATGCACAATCCGAAATCGGGGATCGTTCAGGCCGAGCTGCTGGATCACGGCAGCATAAGAATCCAGCACCTCATCGATAGCACGATCGCCGATGGCATGCGTCTCCAACTGCCAGCCTGCTCTGGCGGCAATTAAATGCGCCTTTTGCATGTCGGTCGGTGACCACCGGAGGACGCCAAGATTGCTCGGCTCGCCGATCACTCCTGGAGGATAGATGGCGATCGTTCGCGCCCCCATGCCGCCATCGGCAAACATTTTCGCCGCCCCGAACTTGAGCTGATCATCTCCGAACCCGGTATGCACGCCCATCTCGGCCAACTTTTCGGCATCAGCAATACTACCGATCCTGGGCAACATCTGGACACGTATTTTCAGCCAGCCACGATCGCGCGCTTGCTGATGTCCCCGCATCTCTTCGGGTGAGATATAGATGTCGTGAATCGTGGTGAGGCCAACCTCGGCTGCCTTCTGAGAAGTAAGTTTGGCCGCGCGCACGTTAATGTCTGGTGGATCGCTGGGAATGAGCACACCGACGAGACCCATCGCCGTGTCTTTAAGAATCCCCGTAGGTTCGCCAGAGGCGTCATGTTCAATGACACCGCCTTGTAGACCGACAGTGTCCTTGGTGATGTGGGCAAGCTTCAGTGCAACGCTATTGGCTACAGCGAGGTGACCACTGTCATGCTTCAGATAGACCGGATTATTCGGTGACACTGCGTCAAGATCGTGGCGAGTGATATAGCGCCGCTCTGCGAGCTTGGCGTCGTCCCAGCCAGAGCCAAGAATCCATTGTCCAGCCGGAATGGCTGCAGCGCGTTTGGCGACGGCGTTTGTGATCTCCGAAATTGAATGAACGGCCGGGTAGCCGGTATCGATTTCGCCACGCACAATGCTCTTCACCCACTCCATAGCGTGGGTGTGGACGTCAATCAATCCGGGAAGGACCGTACGGCCATGCAGATCGAGCACTGCGGTCCGGCGGCTGCCGCACTCGGCGAGAGCAGTATCACTACCAAGAGCAAGGATTCTGCCGTCGCCCACTGCCATGCTCTCCACCACCTCGCTTGATTCGTCCAGGGTCACAATGTGCCCATGCTGCAAGACAAGATCAGCATCTCTGCAGGCCCGCGCAGGCGCGGGAATAAGGGCGAAGGCCTGAACGGTGACAGCCATCAAAACTAGTGTGGGGAATTGTCGTCGTTTCATGCTTGACAAACCTTACTAGAATATAACAAAGTATGCGAATAAATTGAGAGGACTCGAACTCAGCTCGCTTCCCCTCATAGGCTGCGCAGTCGACGCGAATCCCCGGCTTGCGGTGCCGGGGTCCGAGAGGATCCCATGAACCGTCTCAGAGCAGTGCCACACTGGCAGGTACTTGTAAGCGTCATTTTGCTCTGCTGTGGAGTCGCTTACGCACAATTCACCGAAGGCGCTCTGGTCGGCACGGTGACAGATTCTACTGGTGCCGCGGTCGCCGGAGCGACGGTCCAAGTGACCGACGTAGAGACAGGAATCACTACGGAAATTAAGACTGACGCCACCGGATTCTACCGAGCTCTTCATCTCCAATTCGGCACATACCGGGTTACTGTCACGGCGGCGGGGTTCAAGAAAACAGTTCTGCAGTCAATTCCCGTTAGCGTGAACAACACGACGCGAGCCGACGCAACGCTGCAACCCGGGCAGGTGCGAGAGACGGTCGAAGTCACCGAAAGTACGCCCTTGGTCCAAACAGAAGAGGCCAGGTTGGCCAGTACGCTAAACAGCCACGAAGTGCAGAACCTACCTCTGAATGGACGTCAAGTTTACCAGCTTGTTTCGCTCGAGCCGGGAGTGACTGCCACGAACGCTCCGGTAATTTCAAATGTTCCCTCTCCAACCTCCTCAGTGACTTTTGACTTTGGGTACATCGCCAACGGATCCACGCCGCGAGGCAATAACTTTGTGCTGGATGGAAATTCAAACAATAATGAGTGGCTGGGGGGAACTCCGCTCATTTTTCCTTCCCTCGATGCGATTCAAGAGGTACAAGTTCAGACACTCAACTTCTCGGCAGAATATGGGCGCAACAACGGCACGGTCGTAAATGTGGTGACCAAGGCCGGGACGAATCAATTTCATGGCGATCTCTTCTACAGCGGAAGAAACACAGCACTTGACGCCCGTAATTATTTCGATACCGTTTTGAAAACTCCCCTTCAGCAGAACCAGTTCGGCGCCACACTCGGTGGACCCATCATCCGCGACCGAACTTTCTTCTTCTTGGATTATGAGGGATCGCGTCTAAAGGACGGTCAGCCAGAAGTCTTCGCGACCGAGAATCCCACATACCGGCAATCGATTATCAGCTCAGAGCCGAACAGTCTAGCGGCGCTTTTCTTTCAGGATTTTCCCGGGCCGGCATGTACGACGCCGATCAGCACGACGCAGTGCTTGTCGGAATCACCGCAGATTGAACACAATTCAGCGGATCAGTACCTGACTCGCTTAGACCATCACTTCAGCGCAAATGATCAGTTTTATGCGCGGTGGATCAACACGATCGCATCCGGAGATGTCGCCCGACAGGAGTTAGGAGGAGCCAACATCCGGGGATTCACGGCTCCATTCAGCGGTTTCTTCGCCGACCTGGGATTGGGCTACACCCACGTGTTTTCCGGCAAGACTTTGAATGATCTGCGCTTCGCATATTCAAGAAACAAAAGCAACGTGCAGTTTGGGATCCCCCAGAATAGTGCCACCGCCGGTATTCTCAAATCGGCAGGATTGCCGGCAGACAATTTTGGCGATCTCGTTTTTGACGATGGAACCGTCCCCTTTGGGGGTGAGCTCTACATTCCGCGGAACTTCGTTTTCAATACATTTGCCGTCACCGATACGTTTACGCACGTGATTGGCCATCACTCCCTAAAGATCGGCGGGGACATACGCCGCATCCAGGAAAATAGCGACTACACCTTGGAGACTTACCCCTATTACGAATTTGCAAGCATCGGACCTCTGGGCTTCGGCGCGGATGCCCCCTATCTCGTTGCGGCTACGATCAATCGAAACCCGGCCAGCCCGAACTTCGGACATTTCACTGACACACCGCGCCACTTCCGTTGGACGCAGTGGGCGTTGTTCGCGCAGGACGATTGGAAGATTCGTCCTAATCTGACGGTCAATGCGGGACTTCGTTACGAGATATTTAGTCCTCCAACGGAAACGAACGGACTTCTGACGAATATTACCTTGGGTCCGGGAAGCAATTTGTTTCAGCAAATCGCAACTGCGACTGTGGGCCGAGTAAAGAGCATGTGGAACACGGATTTCCACAACTTCGCCCCTCGGATCGGCATCGCCTGGGATCCTACCGGCAAGGGCATTACTGCTTTTCGAAGCGGCTTCAGCATCGCCTACAACGAGCCGTATTCAAATCTTTATACAAACGCATCCAGGCTCAACCCTCCCGATGCGGCAACCATGTATGTCGAGCCCTCGATCTTCATTGGCACAAGCGTGAACTATCAATTTCCCTTCGAGCCTAGCCCAGACTTCGCCGGTCCTGTCACTGCAAACGGGGGCGTGGGGCCTGTCTCGCCAGCTGCCGCTCCGCCTTCTATCACTCCGAACGGTGTCTATCCGAATCTTCGGACCGGATACTCCGAGCAGTGGTTTCTTGGAGTTGCGCACCAGTTCCTGCACGATTACGGATTCAGCGTCAATTACGTGGGCACGCACGCCGTGGGCGACTATACAAGAGAAGACTACAACCGTTTTGATGGAGATGTCTGCAACCCGACGCAGTGTAACTACTTCGCAACTCGCTATGCTCCGGGTTGGGGAGCGATCACTTACATCAGCAATGAGAGTCAAGCCAGCTATAACGGATTGAACGCGCAGTTGAAAAAGGCGCTGAGCCACGATCTGCAGTTCGTTGCGAACTACACATTCGGCAAAGTTCTAGACAACGTAACGGAAGGTGGATTGGGAGATTACTTTAATGTTAACTCGTACGCCGGTAACTACAGTGGCGTGATGGACATTGAACATCCGAATTTTGATCGCGGGCCCTCCGAGTTCGATGTACGTCAGCGATTTACTACCAGCGCGATCTGGAATTTGCCGTCCCCGAAGTCAAACGCGGCCCTTAACAGCATCTTGGGCGGATGGCAGCTGAATACGATCGTGTCGCTGCAGTCCGGTCGGCCATTCGACGTGGATTGCACGCTCGGGTGGTACGACGGGTGCGACTTCAACATGGACGGCGATTACTATGCCCGTCCCAATCGGCCGGCAGGCATCAAGCTGGCTGGATTCAGCAACCAACAGTTCGTCAATGGTCTCTTTGGAAATCCAGCGCTCACCTTTTACGGACCAACCTTCGAGAGCAGAAGTTCGTCTGCCATCCAGGTTTTCTGTCCCAATGGGTTGAACTCGATTCTCGATTTCGGTCCCGCATTCTCAGGGCCGGATCAGCAGTGTATTCCGGTAGGCTCTAACGGCAACATGGGCCGCAACATCTTTCGCGGCCCTGCCTATAAAGATGTCGACCTTGGGCTTTTCAAGAACACCAAACTTAATGAGCGCATGAATCTGCAATTCCGGGCGGAGGCGTTCAATTTGTTCAATCGCGTAAACCTGTATAACCCAATTGGGAGCATGGGGAGCCCGCAATTTGGCCAATCGGTTTCAGCTTTCGCATCCCGTGAATTGCAGCTCGGGCTGAAATTGCTGTTTTGATGTGCGCGACCTCCCGTGGGAAGTCACTATAAAGTGCACGTTGCTGCACCTCTTGCACACGCTGCCTTTGGGGCAGAGTCCTTCATTCTATGCTTGCCCTCGCTTTGGACGGGAAAGCCAGGCTGTGCGGTAGTGTCTGAAATGTGCGTTGATCGGGGCTAAACAATGGAAAAGGCCCAAAGTCTTTTGGCGGGCCAGTGGGCCTTTCTCCTTTTATGCTTGGGACTTTTCGATCCAGTCTATAGTCGGAATCGGCCGGACCAACGGGAACAACACGGTAAACCAGAATGGTGGGGTAGTGCCTCAGTTTGGACGTTGCCGGGACCCCGTGCTAGCATCCCTTCAGTTTTGGATTCTCGCACTTTCAGTCGTAGTTGCCGCTGCAGATCAACAAAAGCACCTTTGCCCATGCAGGACAGCGCTGAAAAGGATTCGGCTTGGCTCTTGGCGACATTGCGAACTCATTGATGCCGGAAAGGAGAAGGGCTATCTCACCTGACAACGAGGTGAATGACCTGATTCCGCACAACGTCCATTCCCCAGAGGATCTGGACGACCTGCTCGCCACCATCGGCACGCGGGGGATTGATGTGCTTGAGGGGCAGCCCAAGCTTCGTTTCTCGGCCTTCGAAAAAAAGCTTGACCCGGCAGTGGAGAGCGGCAGCGAAGTCGAACTCGATCCCACCGGTGGCGTCCTTGAAAAGATCAACGATCCAGTGCGGATCTACCTGCGTGAGATGGGCGCGGCGGCTCTGCTCACCCGGCAAGGGGAAGTGGATATTGCCAAGCGCATCGAGCGCGGACAACTGCAAGTGCTGAAGGCGCTTTCACGCTCGCCTATTGTGATCCGACAGGTGCTTACCATTGGCAAGGATTTGCGGGGCAGCGAACGTTCGATCAGGGACATTGTTGTTTTCGATGAGGAAGAGGTTACCGAAGAGATTCTGGAGAAGCGCGTCAAGGACCTTACGCGCCGCATCGACGAGCTGCAAAAGCATTACAAACGAGCGGGCCAGCTGGCCGAGCGGTTACCGACCATCCCGTCACAAAAGAAAGCATACCAACACCGTCGCTGCCGCTGCGGACTGGGCCGCGAGATTGTTCGGATTTCGCTCATCATCCGCAGCCTCGGTCTTACGAATTGCGAGCGCAAACGCCTAATCGATCGGGTGAATGAGACCATGGACCTTATGCGCTTGCTCGACCGCCAGGTCAGCAACCTGGAAAAGAAGATTGAGAGCACGCACAGCGAAGAACTCAAGAAAGGTTATCGCAAGACGCAGCGACATCATCGCGCCGACCTCGAAAGGCTGGAAAGCGATGCCAACGTGAGCTTCCAAGAGTTGCGGCGCACGCAGCGCGCAATCATCCAGGGCGAGATGGACGCGGAGCAGGCCAAGCACGAACTTGTCGAAGCCAACCTGCGCCTCGTGGTTTCCATCGCAAAGAAGTATGGCAACCGCGGACTGCAATTCCTTGATCTGATCCAGGAGGGAAACGTTGGCCTGATGAAGGCGGTGGACAAATTCGACTATCGCCGGGGCTACAAGTTTTCCACGTATGCGACGTGGTGGATCCGCCAGGCAATCACCCGCGCCATTGCCGATCAGGCGCGCACCATTCGACTCCCAGTGCACATGATTGAGATCGTCAACAAGCTGATTCGTGTCTCGCAGCAACTGGTCCAGGAGTTGGGCCGCGAACCTATCTCGTCGGAGATTGCCAAACGGATGGACATTCCCGCAGCCAAGCTGCGCAAAGTGCGCAAGATCATGCAGGTACTGATCTCGCTAGAGACGCCAATTGGAGAAGATGGGGATTCCTATCTCGGCGACTTCATCAAAGACAGCGCTGCACTAGCACCGGACGAGGCGGCCATCAACGTGAACCTGAAGGATCAGACCGGGCAGGTGCTGCGCACTCTGACTCCGCGCGAGGAGAAGATCATGAAGATGCGCTTTGGCCTGGAGGACGATTCGGAGCACACGCTGGAGGAGGTTGGTCGGGCGTTCGCCGTCACCCGCGAGCGCATTCGCCAGATTGAAGCCAAGGCTCTGCGCAAGCTGCGCCAGCCCTCACGCTCCGGCAAGCTCAGACTATTTCTCGACAACGTGCACGAATAACGCCGCGGCGAGACGGGCACGCAGGGAGAGCCCAGGAAAGAGATGGCGCAGCATCTGCGAGTTGACCTAGTCAGCCTCACTGCGATGCGGTATACATTGGCTAGTTTGCGATGTGTTGCGCAGAGCATGCAAAGCGTACATCGTGTCTTCCAAAGCTTGTTCCTCTTCGATGTTGTCTCCGGCTGTGTGAAACAACTCCCGTGCCCTTAGTGCAAGTGCTTTCTCTGCTTGCGCTATGCGCTCCGGGAGTCTGGCGTTATCCACCTCAAAGAGCGCAGCCTTGTAAAAATCTCTCCACGCTCCGCTGTTCAGAGATTTAGAGCTGCCTGTATTCATAATCCCCCCCGGTTTCGCTTGGCAAGCCGGTCTGAAAGTGTGTCGAATTCTCGTCTCCCCAACTGTTAGATACGATGGCGCCGGTGATCCCTACTGGGAAGTAACTCGCGTTCGCCACTGCGGCAGAGCTTAGGGCGAGATTCATTGACAATCAGGGCGCGCCCGCCGTGGACCGAACCGTTCAGGGTGCGAATAGCATCTCGCGCCTCCGCAGCATTAGTCATCTCAACGAACGCAAATCCCCGCGGTTGACCTGTGTCGCGATCCGCGACGGCCGTGACTGTTTTAACTGCTCCGTACGCCGCGAATAATGTCTGAAGCTGGTCTTCGTGAGTGGAAAAATCTAAGTTACCGACGTAGATGTTAGTCATGGCCTATCTCCTGGTTTGAGCATCGCTCTCCACTACGTAATCGTCCGACCCGTCATGCTTCACCGACGAGTTTCACAGTGATCTTTGAGGTTGAGGCTCGCATGGCTTTTCGTTCGTTGCTTCCTGCTACTTCGCCTTCTGCCTGAAGCCAGTCCTCTTCCGCATGGCCATCTATTCTGCCGCGCCCCTCATACAGCTCGTAAGCACGAGCACGCACCTTCTCCTCATCATGAGTCGTGATAGCTGCATCTCGATTGGTCAAGAGCTCCGGTTTCATAGACTTTTCTCCTTGATTTACTGTTTCCATCTGAGTGCTATCGGTCTGTAAGGGCTTATGCGACATGTAGGATTCCTGGCTTCTGCACCCGATCTTTAGGAACCTTGTCGCGGGCGATGACTTCGTCGGCGCAGGTAGGAGACAGGTACGTTGGGGGTCCGACCAGGAACCTGATCCGCTGAGTTGGATGCCGGCGCCGAATAGTTTTCCAGAACTCCACTACTTCTTTGGATCTCTGGCGCACGTCCAGCAGTACCAAATCGAAAAAATCAGGGACCCAGAGCAACTCTGCTTCCGTAACGCTTTTGGCCGTGTGCACGTGAACTCCGCGGCTTCTCAACACGCTGGCGCGCACCTTCTGCATCGCTTCGTTGCCATCGAGGATGAGCACGTTTTTCGTGTGAATCTGAAAGGAAATGGGCGGTTGCTGGGCCACAGAACACCTCCAGGCCTTCTGGAGGCGGGCGTTTCGGAAAGCAGGGCTACCTTTGAGAAGCGGGCGTCACCAGAAAGATCTAAACCTCGACTCTTCTTGTCTCTTTCGCAAAGGGGGCGGGATCGGCCGCCCCAACGAACGCGAAAGCTAGCCTGCTTGCCTCAGGCCGCTACGACAACAGCGGTCTTCTGCAAGGTCGAGTGAGCCACCTCAAAGTTTCGGACCTCCGGAGTACCGTCTACCACTTTCGCCAAGGCCTTCAGCACTTCCGGATAACTGCCGCGGAGATAGGCTTCCGCGTCCTCTTTCTTGTCCCAAAGACTGATAGCGACCACTCCCGTTCCCAATCCGGGGGCAACGAATACGATTTCGTCTCGGAAGCCGTGCTGTTTCTTAAGGAGGGGAAGAATCTCGTTCTCGATTGTCTGGGTAAACTCTGCACGGGTATTGGGCTTCAGGTGCATGGAAACGTGACGAGCAAACATGTCAACCTCCTGGGTTTTGTGCGGCTAAGAGGAGAGAACTTCAGATGGGCTGCCTTAGTTCAGGGGATCTGAAAGAGGTGAAGACGTAATTCGCTCTGTTTAACACCATATACCGAATCCCAGTGTTGTCAAGTCGGAAACGTCCTTGGTCGCGCTACGACGTTCGCTGGTTTGTGGCCTGGCTCGGATTCCGTCCCTTCAGCTGGTACGCCCGCGCGCGCCCGGCGATGCAAAGGAAGGATAGGAACGGCTACGCAAGGATGCGCGAAAGGGGGCGGCGTGCGCGCCGCGCGGCTCGAATACGAATACCCGCTCGCAGCCGAACTCGATCGCGCGTGGACAGTCAGACCTCTGGCGCTCACTCCTCACGAAGGAGGTACAATCCTCGGATTCAAGGATCCTGGCGCGAGCCCCTGGATCGGGTTCTTGAGCGGGACCAGAGGCATTGTCGATCCAATCAAGGCTCGCAATTAGAGTGGCCAGTTAACCAACGCCAGCAAGGCGAACCTTGCCCCGCGTCCCATCCCGCAGCGTCTCGGATGTGCTAAGGCTGCGATCCAGGGCGTCGGCCAGGACTACCGGGAAGATCGTAGTGAGGAAATTAATGTCGAGCAACAAAGGTTGCTGATTGTAGATGCGGCCGATCTTCATCGCGCCGCGCCGCCGGCGGTCGGAGGTCACCAAATCAAGCGTGAGGGACCAGGTCGACCGGCTATCCTCAAGCAGGTTGGCGGACGAGGGTTTCGTCCAGGTGAAGCGCATGGTGCGGTCTGAGGTTAGCAATATCATGGACTGGCTGCCTTCACCCACTTCTTCCGGCAGCAGTTCCGCCTCCAGGTCAAACGCATCGAAATCATTGCTGGAGAATGCGAATTCCAGGATGCGGCACACTTGCTCGTAATCGTGAGTCCGCTTCAGATCTTCGGTCGCGCGCCGGATCGCAAGATTGTTCACAAATATGCTTCTCTGCTCCATGGTGCGCTGCGCGACGCGTTTGAGTTCATCGAATTCCAAATATCCCAACTGCTGTACGCCAAACCAGATGCCCGTGCCCAGAACTGCCAGAATCAATCCCAGCGTGGGTCCGCTCGGCCACAGCAGAAACAAGCTCCCCAGCGCGAACAGTGCCGATACGCCGTACAGCACAATCACGACTTGCCGGTGCGAGAGGCCACGATCCAGAAGCTTGTGGTGGATGTGCTCGCGATCGGCGATGAACAGCGGCTTGCCGCTGATCCAGCGGCGAAGTACTGAGATGGCAGTATCCAGGATCGGCAAACCGAACGACACTACGGGAATCGCCACCGCAATCACGGTCGGCGATTTTTGCGCGCCCAGCAAAGCGAAGGCGCTCAGCAGGAATCCGATCAAGAGGCTGCCGCAATCACCGAGAAAAATCGTGGCGGGATTGAAGTTGTAGCGCAGAAATCCCAGGATCGCGCCCGCCAAGGCGATGGACAACAAGGCCACCAGCGCCCGGTGACTGAAGACAGCGACAGCGAAAACAACGATGGTCGAGAAAAGAGCTGAACCGGCCGCTAACCCATCCAATCCATCAAGCAGATTGAAAGCATTGGTGATGGCGATAACCCACAGAATGGTCAGCGGGAGTCCGACGGCTAATCCGAGATGACGCAATCCGAAGAAAATCGGAAGTGCGTCAATCCTCATGCCTCCGGCGTAGAGTACGCTCGCAGCCATGGCTTGAACGGCAAACTTGGTGTATGGGCTCGCCGAGCGAACGTCATCGTAAATGCCAAGACCGAGGATCAGGGTGCCAGGGAGCAGGATCGCAAGGAGCGCCTTGATCGAAGAATCGGGCACGATGCCCGGGTGACGCACGTTCACCACTAACGCGATGCCGATACTGAGAACGAACGCAATGTAAATGGCGACGCCGCCCAAACGAGGCAGTGGGGCTGCATGGACGTGGCGGAGGGAAAGTGCGGGACTGACCCAGCCTCGAGAAGTACAAAAGCTGCGGACGCTTCTGGTTAGGACTAGCGACAACAGAAGCGAGATACCAAAGATGCCCAAGTAAAACGGTGTCAATCCAAACTCTCCGCTGGTCTAAGGAAGAAACGGTTGAGCCAGCCGGGCGATTGGCTTTCTCACTTCAGCGAGACTCTCGCTGCGGTGCAAGCACTCACCAAGCGTGACGGTTCTGTTTGGTACCGGTTGACGATGGGCGCGAAATACTCTCACCGGCGGAAATGCGAGCGAGATCTGCGCTCGCTGCTATCCGCCGCAAATCCTACAGCGCTACGGTCCGACTCGGCGGTCACAAAACGGAATCGCCGAGTCCTGTGTTGCTCCACCACGTTGAACACTTTTGGCTGGTTCTTAGGATGGGCAAAGATACAACGATTGCATCGCGCTTCGCAATGTGAATTTTGCTTCCAGAAAACCTGAACTCGGGTTGTGCGCTTGAACCTTGCGGCATTAGAATCCCTATACACCTATGTATCGGATCCCGAATTCCCTCACCCGAGTGTTGAGCTTGGCGCTGGTCCCAGTTGTCTTCGGTTTTTTCCAGGGAGCCGTTGGGCAAGACAGCAAGCCTTCCCAGGACCCCAGCCATCAGGAAGACTCGGCGCAGCAACAGGAACCTTCAAAAGAACCGCAGGCGCCTCCAACACAGCCCGCGCCTGACGAAAATGCGACTCCGATCGAAGCGCGCTCCTCGGCGCTCACGCTCGGTCCGGGAGATGAAATGGATGTCGCGGTGTACGGGGCGCCCGATCTTTCGGGCCATACCCGGGTGAGTTCCGACGGAAACATTTCGATGCCGCTGGTCGGCTACATTCACGTCGCCGGGCTTACGAGCAGCGAAGCGGAAGGCGAGATCGAGAGCCACCTCCGCCAGAACAACGTCGTCATCGACCCCCAGGTCTCCATCTTCGTAAAGGACTACAACAGCAGCGGGGTTTCAGTGGCGGGCGAGGTCGCGAAGCCGGGGACGTATTCCACCCTGGGGCCGCACCGCCTTTTCGATGTGCTGCAAGCCGCGGGCGGACTCACCGAGAAGGCTGCCAATCGGGCGATCATCACGCACCGCGGTAGTGACACTCCCATCACGATGGAACTGTCGAAAGACCCCGCGCAGATGGCGCAGAGCAACGTCGATATAGAGCCTGGCGACACCGTAGTGGTGCCCGCGGGCGCTATCGTCTATGTGTTGGGCGAAGTCGGCAAACCGGGGGGTTACGTTCTCGGTTCGGGTAACGGAGTGACCGTTCTGCGCGTCGTGGCGGCCGCCGGAGGGCCTACGCGTGACGCAGCCCTGGGCGGCGCCAGAATGATCCGTCGCACACCCACCGGCTTGCAAGAGTTACCGGTGCCGCTGAAGAAGCTACTGCGCGCCAAAGCTGCGGATGTTCCGCTGCAGCCAGACGACATTCTCTTTGTCCCCAACAGTCGCTTCAAAGAACTTGTGAATGCCGGCACACTGGTGACCAGCTTGGGATCAGTCGCCCTATACCGGATTCCCTAAATTGTCTATCCGATCATCTCTGCTAGGCGGAGACGCCTTCCGCGGCACGCGCCACGTACCACTCGTAGGTCGAGGCTATGCCTTGCTCCAGTGGAATCCGCGCGTGCCAGCCCAGCGCGTGAATGCGGGAGACGTTCGAGCAACTTGCGCGGAGTTCCATCCGGACGCGAAGCCTCGAAGACGATGCGCCCGCTGTAGCCAACGATTCCAGCCACCAGCGCCGCCAGGTCCGCAATGGTGAGATCTTCGCCGACACCCACGTTCAGCAGGTCGGGTGAATCGTAGTTCTCCATCAGAAAGCAAGCAGCGTCGGCAAGATCATCCACGTGCAGAAACTCGCGCCGTGGCGTGCCGGTTCCCCAGAGAGTGACAGAGGGTGCGCTGGAAATCTTCGCCTCATGGAACCTTCGAATCATGGCGGGAAGGACGTGCGAGGTCTGAAGATCAAAATTATCGCCCGGTCCGTAGAGATTCGTCGGCATCAGGCTGATGGCCGAGAATCCGTACTGGGCGTGATAAGCCGCCGCGAGCTTCAGTCCGGCGATCTTTGCGATCGCGTACGCTTCGTTAGTCGCTTCCAGCGGGCCGGTCAGCAAGTACTCTTCTTTAATCGGCTGCGGCGCCAGCTTCGGATAGATACAGGACGAGCCCAGGAACAGGAGTTTCCTGGCGCCGTGCGCCCACGCGGCGTGAATGACATTGGTCTGAATCGCAAGATTGTCGTGCAGGAACTCGGCGGGACGCGTAGCATTCGCCAGAATCCCGCCCACTTTCGCTGCCGCCAAAAAAACAAATTCGGGCCGGTGTTCGCGGAAGAAGTCATCGACCGCGGCTTGCTCGCGCAGATCGAGCTCGGCGTGGCTGCGCACCAGCAAATTGCGGCAACCGAGCTTGTCGAGCCGGCGAACAATCGCCGATCCTACCAGCCCGCGGTGGCCGGCCACGAATACCCGAGAATCCTGCAGCCGCTGCGCGTGCTCAGCCATAGACCCTGCCTCGCGGGTGAATCTGGTGGCCCGCCTCCAGCAGCGTGTGCTCCTGCCGCGCTAATTCCAAATCGCGCTCGACCATCGAGCGCACCAGTTCTTCGAAACTGATTTCGGGCTGCCATCCCAGCACTTTGCGAGCTTTGCTAGCATCTCCCTGAAGGACGTCGACCTCGGTCGGACGAAAATAGCGAGGATCGGTCTCGACGTGACTTTTCCAGTCAACGCCGGCGAAACTGCCCGCAAGATCTAGAAACTCGCGCACCGAATGACTCTCTCCAGTTGCAACGACATAATCATCAGGCGAATCCTGCTGCAACATCAGCCACATCGCGCGGACGTAATCGGCCGCGTGGCCCCAATCCCGCCGCGCATCGAGATTGCCCAGGTAGAGCTTGTCCTGCAGACCCAGCTTGATTCGGCCCAAGCCGCGCGTGATCTTGCGCGTCACGAATGTCTCGCCCCGTCGCGGCGATTCGTGATTGAAGAGAATTCCGTTGCAGATAAAAAGATTGTACGCCTCGCGCTGGTTGACCGCGTACCAGTGGGCCGCGACTTTACTCACCGCATACGGACTGCGCGGGTAAAACGGCGTTTTCTCGTTCTGCGGCGGTGGCGACGTGCCAAACATTTCCGAAGATCCAGCCTGATAAAATCGCGCCCCTCGCCCGGACTCATGCGCATAGTCGCGAAATGCTTCCAGCAGTCGCAGGGCTCCGGTCGCCACCACGTCCGCCGTATATTCCGCCTGATCGAAGCTCACGCGCACGTGCGATTGCGCGCCCAGGTTATAAACCTCGTCCGGTTGAATCTGCTTGAGCAAACGATTCAGGTGCGCCGCATTTGCCAGATCGCCGTAATGCAGATGCAAAGCCGTCGACTCTTCGTGTGGATCGGAATAGATGTGATCGATGCGATCCGTATTGAACGTGGACGTACGACGGATGATGCCATGCACCTCGTAGCCTTTAGCGAGCAGGAACTCGGCCAGATAGGATCCATCCTGTCCGGTGATGCCCGAGATAAAGGCTCGCGGTGTTCTCTTGTTTGCAGTCGTAGTCAGGGAATCCTCCAACGTGGTTCTCAACTCATTTCCGCGACATAAAGTACGGGCGCGGATGCGCACTAAACAAGCGACGAAGCCGCCGTGCAAACCCGCGCCACTCGCGGAGTCTCAACTAAACCAAGGATCGATAGAATTCTGCCCACTCCGATGGGCCGGTCATAGTATTGTTCAAACGCTGTCCGGGCTCGTGCTCCCGCCTCCCGCAGCAGTCCGCGATCCTGCTCCAACCGATGTAAGAGACGGACCATGCCATCGGGATTCCCCGGTTCGATTCTCCAACCGCAGTCGTGCCGGTCGAGAAGGCGCGTCGGCGTCGCGGTGCGCGGACCAACGTAGAGCATGGGCCGTCCCGCCGCCATGATTCCGTAACTTTTGCTCGGCACCACGGAACCCTCGGTCTCAGGAATCTGCGTGACCAATCCGACGTGGCCTTCGGCAAGGCTTTGGCTCAGCTCAGACCGGCTCGCGTAATTACGGAACTCAGCATTGCGAATCCCTTCCCTCCGACAGAATTCTTCCAACGGTTCGCGCCGCGCGCCGCCTCCGACGAACACAAAGCGGAAGCGGTCGTCGTCGCGAAGCTGGCGCATCGCCATGGCAATCGTACGCTCCTCGTGGGCCAAGCCAAAGGTACCAGAATAGTGCACAACCAGCGGGCCGTCCGGGAACGGGCCCGGAGCGATCTCGTCTCCGTCGGCCCAATTTTCCGCGACGACAATTTTCTCCGCTGCAATCCCGCGGGCGACCAGCCGAGCCTTCATGTCGTCGCCCAGCGCGATGATGCCGTCGGCTCGCTGGCGCGGAATGTCCGCCAGAATACCGATCAGTCGTGTCACGATTGATCGCTGCTTCAGAACATTCAGATCGACGGCGATATCCGGATACACATCCATTTCCCAAATAAAATGCCGCGCACCGCGCAAGCTCTTCACCAAAGTGCCCACCAGCGAAACCAGCGGAGGCGTCGTCAGAGTGAGCACCACGGCGGGCTTCGGGCCGCGAACACCTTGCACCATCGCCCCAAGAAGGAACGACGCATAGGACAGGACGCGGCCGAACTTGCCTCGCGAAAACGCCATGTCTGCACACTGGACGATATTCACCGCAGGCGGCGAGATCGAATCCACCGCTCCATAGACCGACTTCCCGCACAGCACGGTCACCGCGTGCAATTCCGGATCGATCTCCCGCGCAACATCGGTCAGCAACTGCCCCGTAGCCGCGGTATCCGGCCAGAAAAATTGATTAATGAAGAGAACTTGCATGAAAGCCGCCGCTAGGTCTGCGATTCCGCAAACGCCACCCGATTTTCGCTCGGAGCCAGGTTTTCATCTTTGCTCAGTAAGAACGTGCCGATCGACAACACATCCATCTGCGTCCGCAGGAAGCAGTCGATGGCCTGGGCCGGCGTTTGCACGATGGGCTCATTTTCGTTGAACGAAGTGTTGAGCAGCACAGGCACTCCCGTTGCTTCTTCGAACTTGTGAATCAGATTCCAGTACCGCTCATTCACATCGCGTCCCACGGTCTGGAGCCTCCCAGTCCCGTCTCCGTGCGTCACCGCGGGAATCTTTTCGCGTTGCTCCGCTTTGATCTTGTACGCCATCACCATGAACGGCGACGGGTAGTCGGTCTCGAAATAGTCGCCCACGCTCTCGGCGAGGATTGACGGACAGAACGGTCGGAAAGGCTCGCGATACTTGATGCGGCTGTTGAGAATGTCTTTCATATCCTTGCGACGCGGATCGGCAAGGATGCTTCTGTTCCCCAGCGCGCGCGGCCCAAACTCCATGCGGCCCTGAAACCAGCCCACGATCTTGCCGTCGGCGATCGCGTCCACCGTGCGGCCGATCAGATCCTTCTCCGACAATTTGTGATAGGCGCAGCCGGTCGCCTCCAAGTCGCGCAGGATCTCGCCCTCGGAATATTCCGGCCCGTAATACACATGGCGCATCTCAAATTGTCGCGGTAACTTCAATTCCTGGTGCTGCACATAGAGCGCCGCGCCAATCGAGGTTCCGGCGTCGTGCGCCGCCGGTTGTACGTACACCTCGCGGAAATGCGTGCGCTCAAAGATCATGCCGTTGGCGACACAATTCAGCGCCACTCCGCCCGCCAGGCAAACCGCCGTCGCGCCCGTCTGCTTCTGCACAAAATTCAGCAGCGCGAAATAGTTCTCCTCAAGCACAAACTGCACGGACGCCGCGATGTCTTTATCTCGTTGCTGGATCTCCGACCGCGGCACTCGCGGCTCTCCAAACTTCTCCGCCATCTTGTGCGAGAAAACCGGGCCCAGAGCCGGTTCCCCGCCGTACCAGGTCATCTCGACGCCCTTGCTGTGGTGGGTGAAGTAGTCGAGGTCGAGCCGGCACTGGTCATCCTGGGTGCGAACCACCTGCCGCACTTCCTCGGCAAACCTGGGCTCGCCGTACGCCGACAGGCCCATCATCTTGTATTCGTCGCCATACTTGGGGAAGCCGAGGAACTGGGTAAACGCCGTATAGAAAATGCCCAACGAATGAGGGAATGATACGGAGCCGCGCACGTCGATCTGATTGCCCTTGCCCACGCCCCACATCACGCTGCTGAAATCCCCGAAGCCGTCGATCGAAATGACCGCAGCCTGCTCAAACGGCGATGCGAAGAATGCGCTGGCCAGGTGCGCCCGGTGGTGCTCGACAAAATGCACCTGCGGCCTTTCGCGCGCGACAATCCCCTCAACTGCTAGGGTCTGCTCCACCTGCGCAATCCGCGCGCTGTTCGAAGCGCGAGAGCTGAGGCTTGCCCACCGGTGCGGCCGCAGCGCAACCCGCAACAGCTTGTCGGCCAGATGCGCTTTCGGATTCCGGGAGATCGCGATGTGATCCGGTTGCGCCCCCTCGAGACAGGCCTTCGCCGCCAGCACGGGCAATCCGGCCCAGTGCTTCACCCGATTCAACCGCTCTTCCTCCAGCGCCGCCACCAACTGTCCGTCACGCACCAGCGCCGCCGACGCGTCTCCGTGAAAAGCATTGAGCCCAAGAATATTCATTTCGCTTCGAATTCGACCCCCCGATTCCATACCATCTTGTTCATCTTCCTAAACCGGCTGCAGGCGCCGTTTCTCGCCGGATCGATCCCCAGCTAGCACTTCCTCGTAGGTCGAGAGCATGCGATCCGCGATACTTTTCCAGCTGAATTTTTCGACCACGAGCGCGCGCCCTTTGTTGCCCATGTCGCGGAGCGCTTGGCTATCCAGACCGGTAGCCTGACGCAAGCCTTCGGCGATGCCATCGACGGTCGCATCGACCGACCATCCGCAACCTCGCTCTCGCAGAATCGACCACGGCGCCGCAGTCGTGGTCAGGACCGGCAAGCTGTGAGCCAGCGCTTCGGCGACCACCATGCCAAAACTTTCTGAGAGAGTCGGGAGCACAAAAAGATCCGCGTCGAAGAAAGCCAGGGTCCTCATCTTAGGTTCGATCGGCCCCATGAAGGAAACGACATCGCCCAACCCGGCCGCCGATACCGCCCGTTCCACTTGCTTCTGGTGGCCCGCTTCGTCCGGTCCGGCAATCCGCAAGCGCCAGCCCTCCGGACGGACGCGAGCCCAGGCCTCAATCAACATGGGCAGGCCTTTGATGGGATAAATCCGCCCAAGAAAAAGCGCCGTGCGCACGCTTCGCGCTCCATTGCCGGATTCCGAAACGAAGTGACGAGGCTGCTCAGGTACATCGACTCCGTTAGGCACGGTGGCTACAGGAACTCCCAGCGCGAGGCGTTCCAGATTTCGCGCCTCTGCCCCGCTGGTGGTGATGTGGCAGCGCGCCTGTCTCAAATCGCGCCGCTGGTACAGCCACCAGGCAACATCTTTCTTCAAGCGCTTGTGTTGGAGCGCCCATGGCTCCAGCATGCCGCGCGTGCTCACTACCCGGGGAATCCCGTGCCTTTCTGCCAGCGCCGCCAGCCGGTGGTTATGCGGCAGCCAGATTCCGTTGTCGTGCAGAATATCCGTCTCCCCGAAACGGGGCACAGCTTCAGACTCGGTGCCGGTCATGCGTTGCACAGCCGACGTTGCGGGAAGCAGCGCGGTCGTTGCCGCCGATCCGTCGGCGGCCCACAAGCCCACCTGCGCCCCGGCGTCCGCCAGAGCCATCGCCAATCTGGAGACCGAAAACGCCGGCCCGCCAAAGTCAGGTAGCAGACTCGTGCTTGTAAGCAGGACCTTCAATGCGATTCGCGCTCCTCACCGGCATCCATGTCGGTTTCGACTTCAGGCCAATGAAACGCTTCCATGCCCAGTACCAGACCAACGCCCCGACCAAGGCCGCGGCTGAGCCGCTGAATAATTCCACGAGCGAACCGTTAGGCTGAATCAGCGATGCACAGGGGAGAAAAAAGAGGATCACTTTCCCGAACTCGCCCCGACGCTCTGCCATCGCCGCCCTCAGATCCAGCGTCCCGATCAGCCATCCCAGGATCAAAAAGCCAACCACCACTCCCGGAGTCCCAAAGTTAATCTGGAACTCCATCACGTTGCCTATGCCAAACGATGTGCTAGTGGAAAGTCGAAGCCCAGTCATTTTCGATACGATTTGTGGGCTGCCGGCAAAGACCGGCTTATCTGGCCAGAACGCGCGCGGAACCAGAGCCTCCAGTCCCTCCCAGACAGACTCGCCTTCGAGATAGTTTACCTGGCCTTGCTCGATTCGCCGTGCCGCCAAGCCGACGAAATAGTTTTGATTGAGCCTTTGATCGAGCGCAAGGAGATGGCCCCGATTGGTGGGATCGAGCCATTGAAAGTCTCTGACCGTGTTCATGACGGAATCGATGCGCGCGTCCATCGGCGCACCGCCCCACACCTGATTACGGATTTCGTTTCGGTGATGAAAGTAGGTTACAAAGACGCTCAAGCTCAGGAATACAAAGAGAGCGATGCCGCCAACCGCTTGCCAGTACCTTCGCGCCGAGATCGTGAGCGCCGAACAGACCAGAATGATCGCGGCGGACCCATAGCTCAGGAAGCCGCCCAGCAGAAGCATCAACACCGGGTAGACCATCAGTGCTCCAAGCCAGAATCCCGTCCATCGGAGATCGCGATGCTGCACTGCTGTGCGCAAGCCCAGCAGCACACCCAGCATCCAAATGCCTCCGCCCTGGAGCACGGCAGCGCTGACACTGGGAATGGAGTAGAGAGGACTGAGGGCGTAAATGCTGATCCAACCCACAATCAAGCAAAACCAGCAAAAGCGAGTGCGATCCGCGTCCCCACCGACCGGCACGGCTGGGACTGAGCGACGCGCAAACCACACACCCAAAACAAAGCAGACCGATCCGAACGCTGTGAATCGCATGGCTAATGCGATCAAGTCCGAATTGAGAAGAAAATCGCCGCCCACAACGTGGGCAAAGGCTCCGGGCACGTGGATCAACAACAGTGAATACAAATAGGCGATTGGAAGGCCGAGCGATACAGTGTCCTTTCGGAGAAGCCGTAGCAGCCACAGTAGTGCTCCGAGACAAATGAAAATTAAGAATGTCATGGCAGTTGAAAGACCCTGCTAAGAGGCACGCGAATGGCAGGAACGTTCTCGAGAAACGAACGACGGCATTGTGCGGACTCAGATCACACATCATTCGTTCTCGTTAGTAGTCTGCCTGAGCTGAAGAACTCCAATCGAATGCTGCGATCGCTGCGCCGGACAATCTGCCGCCCTTTGCCGCACAGGTCGGCAGATTGTGGAAAAGGAAGTACTTGAAGTACTTCCTCAAGAGAGCATTACAGCGGAACGGCGTGGCTCAGATTATCGCTGTCCGCGGGCAGCAGGTCAAGCCAAGCACGTCGGGACAAGCACGTCGGGACCAGGTGTGTACCAGGAAATTCAAACTCGGGTGGGAATTACCGTTCGCCGCACGACAGTCTTATTTCAGTGCCGGCGTAATGCACGACGCCTCGGACCCAGTGTTTTCGCGCCGCATCGGCCAGAATCTGGAGCCCGCGAAGGTCCTCTCTCTGCATGGTGGCACCGGCCTTTACCTCGATACCCACAGGTTGTCCCGTCGAGTCTTCCAGGACAATGTCTACTTCTTGTCCCGACGCCGTGCGCCAGTAATAAAGCTGTGGTTGTGTCTTGCTCCAGGACGATTGCTTCCGCATTTCCATCACAACGAAGTTCTCTAAGCACAAATGCCAGACTGTCGATGATGAAGTCGAGCTTGCGATCCAGTTCTGCACGCCATTAGCATTTCGTTGGCAATCGGTAGTTCAAGCTCCTGTAGCAGCAGATTTCAATAGACTTAGCGGAACATCAGCTTTCGGTAATGATTGATTGCGCTTTCTCCCAGCAGCTTGAACTGCCCTACTCCGGGAAGGTGAAAAGCGCGGGCAACGATTCGGTCTTGTAATTGAAGTCGATGAGGCATGCAGAATGAAGGCATCTGGGACAAGGCTGGCTTCGGTTCGCGCGGTTCACCGTACAGTGTATGCAGCGTCTGCGCCAGCGATCCCCCGGTGATCGTGGATGAGGACGGCACTTACCTCGGGCGGTTAACCTTAACCGCAACCACAGCCAAATCGGAATGGGTGCTCGGTTCTAACGACTGGCTACATGGTTCTGTCTGCCACTAACGCAAGAGGTGTCGCAACACGACCAAGTTACAGGTAGGCCTGTGGAGCTGTTCTCGTTTTCGCTCGCGCTCCGCTGGGCCACGCCAGTGTTTCGGTCTCCGAGGTGCAAGCGAGCGTCCTAGCTCTCGTTCTTGTCGACGCCGATCATAGTAGATCCACCAGCGCTTGACCGCAGCCCATTGGTGGGCGTTCCAGAGCTTGTATCCGGGCGGCCAGCCCTTCGTCAAGTACATCCGCTCGCGTTCCAGCGAGCGCCTCTGCCGGAAGCGTTTCAGACGCAAATACGCGCTGGATGAGTGGGCTATACCAGATGATGACGCCTCCGCCGCCTGCCGGGTGGCCCATTGTTACCGATTAAGGGAGAAATGCGCCAAGGGCAGCGGAAAGAGCACGTTGAAGGGAACGATCTCCTACTCGACAGCCAAGCTCAGCAGATGTTTAAGAAGAATGTTAACTTCCTTCTACACAAAATGAGCGAATATCTCAGCACAGCTCGTTTTAACGAGGAAATAATGATATACCCAATTTCCCGATCTTGAGGGTCATGCTGAAAGAAACCCGCCCAACGTTGTTGGGTGGCATTTAGAATGTACGGGCATGCTTCAACTAGTTTGCCCACGTGACAAAAAACCCTTCTCTGTGGTCACAGAAAACAGTCTCACATGTTCTGTCGGCCACAGCTACGCAGTGGTTAGGAACATCCCAATTCTCTTGGTCAAGGAAGCGCCGGAAACGCACGGTGCGTGCGGGATCTCACAGAGACGCGCGGTTGCCCAAGATGATCTCACCGAAGACGATTGGCGCCCGAGCAGTGACGATCCCGTACATCCGAAGGTGCAACGGGTGGTTGCCGCCGCAGGAGGGTATCTCTACAGAGACCTAGTCGGAAGGCTGCGCGACTACCCCATTCCGGACATCCGCCTGCCGCGTGCGAACGGGGAGCGGTTGCTCGATATCGGCTGCAACTGGGGAAGATGGACAATAGCCGCGGCTCGTAAGGGTTACTCGGTTACCGGCATGGATCCTGATCTCGGCGCTGTACTTGCTGCCCGCAGAGTAGCCAAACAATTGGGAGTTAATGCGGATTTTATTGTTGCTGACGCAAGGTATTTACCTTTTCCAGAAGATTCGTACGACAAGGTGTTCAGCTATAGTGTTCTGCAACACTTTTCGAAAACGAATGTCGAGCTTGCGCTGCGGGAGATCGCGTTCGTTTTGACCGAGAATGGCGAGGCCCTAATACAGATGCCCAATAGGTTCGGTATCCGGTCCGCTTATCATCAAGTACGTAGAATCGGAAAGCCTCTAGGCATCTTCGATGTCCGCTATTGGAATCCGTGGGAATTGAAGTGGACCTTCTCGAAACTGATCGGTCCTTCTCACATTGCGGTTGACGGCTACTTCGGTCTGGGTATACAGCCAAGTGATCGAGCGTTTATCCCTCGTCATCTGCACCCGGTTCTCACCGCGTCTGAGCTATTGCGCAAGGTCTCTTTGCATTTTGCTCCTCTCAAGTTAGTTGCTGACAGCCTGTATGTCTCGACACGAAAGAAATTTACTGTGGACTGATCGAAAACTGCTAGCGGGAACCGTCACTCTGAGCACGAGGGTGGTATTGACGGCCACCGCCACATCGGTGGCGCAGGGATCGTCTCTCACCCTCACGGAGAACGCGGCATCAGCGAATTCGAGCATCGTGCCGGGCGGCGAGGTTACTTTCCTGGATGGGACGACGACGCTGGGCCCTGCAGCCCCCGTCAACGGAGTAGCTACCTTCAGCGTCCACGCTGGCGGTCGGCTCTCACTCGATTATCGCATCCTGATGGCGACCTCTGGGCTCGCACCGTCCACGTCAGCCGCCGTGACTGTCACTCACCATCTTGTGGGAGCACCAATGCGGAAACTCTATCTATCCCTCATCCTGCTACTGGCTTCTTGCGCCACCGCTCAGACGGTCACCCTTAGTGCCTCACACTTCGGCGCTCTGGCCCCGGCAACGAGAAACATGTACTGGTGGCCAGTTTTGTCGAATGGTACACCCACGAGCTACCAAGTCGATGGCGTCGGGCAGGCACAAAACACACCGATCATCATTCCGCTCTCCGTCCGGTCCCAGGATCTCGCGATGCTCTTCGGTATCCTCAGTCAACATGCAGCCTCCGGTAGCCCGGGACTTCGAATGTCCGCATGCAATGTCCATCCCTGTTTGAGCGCTGAACGAGGCACGATGCGATTCGCGCACCAGAAATCCCCTTAGGTGGACCAAGCAAGTCCTCCAGCGCCGCGAGAACAGGTCGCCAGTCTCGGGCGAGCGGTCCATCCACTGGTATAGCACTTCCGCGATGTGATGGCGGAAGAAGTACACACATCAAGGTCAAAACAGCCACCATTCTGCAGCCGCACGATTTTGCGCATCTCGTCCAGGAAGATTGGCTTGCCGTAGGGGGCAAGTCGCATCACGTTGTACTCGTCGCCGTAATGCGGAAAGCCGAGATACTGGGTCATCGCCTGGTAGAACACCCCGAGCGAGTGCGGAAAATGCACACGGTCTTCGATGTCGATCACGGCGCCGCGACCGGTGCCCCATGCGGCCGACGAGAAGTCACTGAATCCGTCCAGTCCACTTTGCCCTTGAATGGCGCGTCGGTAAAAGCCGAGGACAGCTCGCTCTCAATTGAATGTCGCTTCGCCTGGTTGCGCAGTCGGTCTCGCACGAACCGGAGGTGTGGGTGCTCGCGCACCGTGAACTCAATTTTCTTCAGTAAGCTTGCGCGCGGATTGGAATTGACAACGACGATATCGACGTTGCCGAGCGATACGCGAGCTTCATCAAGACAGTATCGGATGGCCTCGCTTGGGAACCCGGCCCAATGCTTGATTCGGCGAAACCATTCCTCCTCGGCAGCGGCGACGATCCTGCCGTCCCGGAGGATCGCAGCCGCGCTGTCACCGTGATAGGCGTTGAGGCCAAGAATGAGCATACTGGTCGGCCTTCAGGTCATTTTGTAGCTAAGGCCGTAACGTATTCGTGGATGCCGTCGGACGTTATGCGCTGACGAGCAATTTTCGAGGCCGAGCCGGCCGCACTACTGTTTGGGGTTCCCCCGTACTGCACGTCTTCCAACTCGACCGCATGCCCTGGTCGAATATCCCCATACTGTAACCAATCCTTCCGCCCGAAAGAGCAACCACGCACGGTGAGTCGCGGAGCGGACGACAATTGGACCTGTCCTTTAAGCGACACGGACCTTTCGACAGTGACAGGGGAGCCGTTGGGCTGAAGAAATATCCCAGGCTGGCCGGCTTCGGTCTGCGTGCAACCGACAATACACGCATGCACCGAGTTTCTGAGCTGGACGAAATTCGAGCTTTCGGTACGACATCCGATGATATTGATCGTATCATTGGCAGAATTATCCACCCGGACGTCCCAATACCTGGATTGCTGAAAGCCGACGCCTTCAATGACACAAACTGACCCTCTTTCAATCCATATGCCTATATTACAAGACTGCATGTTCCCCCCAATAACTGTATTTTGAAGGGCATTGAAATTGGATGTCTTCAGCCCAGCGACCGCGCTGTAGATCCAATAGCAATTAACAAAAATATTCTCCGAGCCCATATGACCGTCCGTCCCGATATCGATCCCGAAGGAACCACCATCGAAGAGAACATCGATAAAAGCATTCGACTGCAATGCGGCACCCCCGGCAGTACCATCCCAATCCAGATTAAAGACAGCAGCGGTCCGGCCCTCCGAGTGCAGATACAGCCCCTCAAAATGAGAATACCCGCAGCCATTCGCGACAAAGACGCTTCCTCCTTTACTGTTTGTTACCCTGGTTACGAAGCGTCCAGAACCGAGAACACGGCCTCCATGCAGCTTTTCGAAATGAATAGGGGCTGAGATCCGGTAATTGCCTGGGGGGAATAACAAAATTTGGTTTGAATTGACCTGCGCCGTTCCGTGCGGTGATGAGCGAGATCCAAAGCAGTAGTCGACGGCGGCTTGGATAGCCGCTGTATCGTCAGAATGAAAATCACCTCGTGCACCGAAGCGCGGGTCCTTTACGCTGACGAAGCCAAGGTCGGCCCACTCAGACCGAGTTTCAGCCGACGCGGCAAGCGGCCGCAGTGCTGCCCCGGACAAAGCCGCGGCACCGAGGGTGAAGATAGCTCGCCTCTGCATTTTACCTTCTCTTTAGCTTCGCATAGGTCTCAAGAAATTGCACGGCGATCTCGGCCCAGCCGCGGTCCAGCCGAATCGTTTCGTCACCCATGTGCGTCCCCTTAAGCCCATCGCTCTCAAGGTCGCGTAACTCTGCCGAGTTGCGTCGGAAAGGGCGTGCACCAAACCTTCGGCGGTAGGGGATACTCGCCAACCGCATCCCCTCTCGATCAACTCCGGCCATGGGACGCTTGTGGTGGTAACAACCGGAATCCCATGTGCCAACGCTTCAGCTACAACCATCCCGAAACTTTCTGAATGGCTAGGTCATGTCCTGCGGACGGTCAGTTCTCAACCGGGCGCGCAACCACGTCGCTCAGGGAACGCAACCAATCCCGTGCCGCAGACCAGCGGAGGGTACTTGCCGGTTTGGCAAGTAAGTAATCACTTTCACTAAGCAGCCGAATTGCCCCGCAGCCGGGCAAGTGACATTGGGGCTTCTTGAACAGTTGATTTCCATAAACACGCTTCAGAGACGTTGAACAAACTCAAGGGCCGCCTTGAAACGACGGACGTAAGCATAACCGCTGCGGCTGCAACGTTCGCGTCCCGCTTGTGCAATTTTACGGCGGGCAGATTCGCGGATGCTGTAGAATTTCGCCTTCTCCATCAACTCTTCCTGAGTATCAAGAAACTCCGCCTCTCTTCCCTCGTCAAAGAATTCTCGATGCTCTTCAGTCCGGTCGGCAGCAGCATGCTGCCGCAAGCAGGGATTTCGAAGGTGCGCGTGGTGTGCTGGTCCGGACAGACCCCGCCCAGGAGGCCGAGCCCGATCTTTGCGCCCGTAACGGCCCTCGCGTAATCCTCTGCATAGACCTCGGCTCCCTGATAACAGGCGGCGAGCAGCGGATCCCTATGGAAACTCATGCGTTCAGCTCTGGCAAACTGACGAGATCGGGGCGAAATTCGCGGGCCGCGGTTATGATATGACTTTGTCGTTGATCTCATCCACCACTGCACCGCGCCCGAGACGACGCCGCATCTGCCGCTGTACCCATAATGCCCGTTGCCAGGGTTCGATCGTGTGCGCGCCGCGCACTTCATTGCCGAGTCGGGCAAGCGCGCGCATACGCATGAGCGCGGTTTGGCCGGGACCTATTTCGCCGATGAAGAGAATCTTCATCTGTTGGTAACGGAGAGGATGAGCTCGGACATGTGGGCGCTATAGGATGGCAGACTATTGTTCTGCCGCATCCAGGCCCGGCCATTGCTCACCAGCTTCCCCCGATCGGTTGCGTCCATGGCGAGCGCGCGGTCTAGCACCTCGCTCAAAGAGCCGGGCGTCTGCTCCTGGTACATGAATCCACCATTTGCCGCCTCAACCACTTCAGCCGCTCCTCCGGAACCCGCAAATACGACCGGCACGGCACCCGCATCCCACGCCTCGAAGATCACACGGCCGAGCGGCTCGCGATGCGAGGGCAGAGCCAATACCGAGCAGGCGCGCAAGACCGGCATCACCTCGCGCACGACGCCCGCCCATTTGACGTTCGTCGGGGATGCCTGCCGCAACTGCTCGACATAGGCCGAGTCTCCACCGCCAAGAATCACGCATTCGACATCTGGCCACGCGCGACCAAGCTGACGCATGGAATCGAGCAGCAGCTCTTGTCCTTTGATCGGGGCAACTCGTCCAACGCAGGCAATACGTCGCGGCCGCTCCTCAGCTCCGTCTCCGCCCACCGTCGCATAGGCGTCGTAAATCCGGCGCGTCTCTATCTTCGCCAAAGACGGAAAAATCCGAGCCTCCGAGGCGATTGAATCGCTAATAGCCACGATGCCTTTGAGCACTGATAGATCCGGCGCGCAGGAAGCAAGATAGGCCGCATCCTCGTAAATACGCACATGCGCGAGGATCGGGATATGTAGCAGCTTGGCGGCGGGGCGTGCGATCCTGAACGCGCCACTCTGATTGAGATGAATGACGTCAGGCCTTGCCGCCCGGCAGGCGCGAAAGATGCCAAAGGCTGCGCGCAGCCGATGCAGGCGGGACTTCTGATGCAGATTGGCTTCGATCCAGGGAAAAGTCCGAACGCCGCGCCGCGCCAGCAACTCTATGATCGGCGTAGCCGGAGGACAGCAGACCGAAAACCTCAGCATCGGCGCGGAATCGATGAAATCGAGCAGCGCCCGTTCCGATCCCCAAAGCTGCCCGGCCGGCTCGACGACCAAAGCCCTCAGCTTACTCACTGCGCGCACCAAATTTTTCTCAAACTGGCTATCGATTAGATCTACGATAGCGCTTCGATCGATGCCATATTTATGAGCCCCGACGCGCAATGATCATGCAATCGCTATACGTCTGGGGAATTAGTATATCGGCCTCTGGAACGTCTGCTCGCGTCAGCTTATAGCCGTGCTCCAGGAGGAAGCGCTGACTGTCTCCGGCGTTTTGCCCAGGGATTCGGTCCTCGGCCCAATTACTGAATTCGAAGAGTACTACCGGACCCTTCTCTCCATGTGTCAGCGCGCGCTCCATGCCTCGGAGTGCCATCGCTTCAGCGCCCTCGATATCGATCTTCACCACATCGGGTATGGGCAGATCGTACTCAACGAGAAGCGCGTCGATGGCGCGCTTCGAAACCCGTTTGGGCGCATCATGAAACTGGGGACCGATAGAGCCCTGGCCAAACTTTCGAGCTGGGGGCTCATAGAAAGGCACCTCACCAAGGTCGTTCTCTCCCGCGAACGCACAGACGGGCACAATATTGTTCAACCCGTTCGCACGTATATTCCACGTCAAGGCTGCGAAAACTCGGTCCGACGCCTCCACCGCCAGGATCCGGGCGCGCGGCTTAGCCTTGGCAACGGGCAGCGTAATTGCTCCGATGTTTGCCCCGACATCTACGAACAACCCGTCGTCCGGAAGTTCGCGCAGCACGAAATCGATAGTTTCCGGCTCATAAACGCCGCGAGCAACAATACCGACGGCAATGGGTTCCCGCAGCGACGGCACACGATATTGCAGACCCGCTCGCCTGATCACTGCTTCACCATCGCCGGCCACGAGATCCAGCAATGTGCGGGCGACGCGCATCTTACCTGGAATGCGGTTTGGAATCGCAGACATAATCGCGCACGTTAGCCCAATCCCAACCTGTCTGAGCATCATGGCGTGGGAAGCTCCGACAGAGACTGCCACAAGTCGTTTGGACGAGGACGCATCATCTCGCGGGCGATTCGGCCATAAGCGATGAAAACAGTTCCGTGTATTCCCCCATCACTTTTTCTGGCGCAAATGAGTTCCGCACGTGCACCCGGCCCGCCGCGCCCATCCGGGCGCGCAAGTCTGGTTCCGACGCCAATTTGAGCATAGCGTCGGCCATGCCGCGAACGTCCCGCTCCTCGACGAGGAAGCCGGTCTTTCCATCCAAGACAACTTCCGGAAATCCGTTGTGCCGGGTCGCCACAATCGGCAATTCAGTCATCGACGCTTCCGCTAATGAAACCCCAAAGCCCTCGGTGTCGCCATCCGCGGTGCTTATACTGTGGATTACATAAGTGTCGGCCTTCGCGAATTCCGGCAGGACCTGAGTGAACGGCAGCGCCCCCTTGAATTCAATCTTCCCCGTCAAACCGAGCGATTGCGCCAGTCGCTCCGCCTCTTGCCGTTGCGGCCCATCGCCGACAATGGCCAGCTCGGCAGCAGGGTACGATTTACACACCTCCGCGAATGCCCTGATCGTGAACAAGATTCCTTTCTGTTCATGTAACCGACCGACATGCAAGAAGCGGAAGCGACCACCGGACTCTTTTGGCCCGGGCCTATCGGGTACGGCTGGCAACAGCGGAATCGAGTATGGAATCTTGTGGATCTTCTCGGGCGGGCAACCCAGCGCAATCGCTCTTTGCCGCATGAACTCGGTCGCAACGATGAACGCGCTGCCGCGCGAGAACAGCGTCTCCAGGCATTTGGGGTAACCGCGGAACTTGAGCCAGCTCCCGATGTCGCAGCCGTGCAAATAGGTCGCCAGCGGGACTTTAAGCGACATCGCCCACGGCAACAGCCGGACGCCGCAGGTAGCGAAACTTGCCAACATGATTTCGGGAGCTTCTATTCTTCCGTTCGAGACGATTCCCCGGTCTTTAAACAACTCTGAGGTGGGAAGCCCCCACCGCAGCCAATTCTTGAGGGTAGCGAACGCCCGCCCAACACGTCCCGCCGATTCCCGCGGCCAAACGACGATCTTCAGGTTCGCATCTGGAAATTCCGTTTCATTGACGCGTTCGTGCGTTAACACCGTCACCTGATGCGAATGGATGCCGGTCGCCATACGGTAGACGAATGTCTCGGAAACAGCACAGAACGTCTCCGAATAGAGCAGAAGGTTCTTGCGTCGTTTTTTTTCTGACATGATCTCCGCTCGTCTAGACAAGAATCATTTGCTGGCAGGGCGACGGAACAACGATTCTCTGCCGCGAAAATGAGGTGGTTTTTCCTTGACGCCAAGGAGACGTTCGTCCTAACGCGGCGTTATCGAGCGATACGTCCCTCTTCAACGAGCCTCTCATACAAGGCGACCTCCCTGCCGATGATCGTCGGCCAGTCGAACTTCTTCGCCCTTTCGTGCGCCTTGCCTCCATATTGTTCCGCCAACACCGGATCAGCCAACAATTGTTGAAGGCGTGCTCCAAGACGACTGTCGTCTCCAACATCCACGAACATGGCCTGCGCATCGTCGAGCAAAGCGCGATTGCGGGGAATGCTTGAGCAAACGATAGCACAAGCGGCCGCCATCGCCTCCAATAGGGTGAATGGCATCCCTTCGCTCGAAGAGACCAGGACGAAGACACCGGCCTGTTTCATCCAGCTCAAGACAGCATCGTGCGGAACGGCTCCCAAGAAACGAACCCGACGATCAACCCCCAGATCGGCCGCCGCCTTGGTCCGCAGCAGATCGCGCCGCGTGCCCCAGCCCATATCGTCGGATATCTCCGCCAATTCGTGACAGTGCCAGATGTGCATGAATTTCGGCACTCGACCCGACTTGATGATCCGCGTCATGGTGGCGAAGGCAGGTGGGTCGTAGCTGATGACCAGATGGGGCCGAAGCTCGTCTAACACGGCTTTCAGCCGCGAGTGGAATCTTTGTCGCCCCAATATCTTTTTCAGACTGGACGCGCGATTGCCGGCGAAAAGGTCGCTCAGGCGTTCCAATACCCGTCGCTCGGCACCGGACGGTATCAATTTCGCATCGTAACCGCCGTCGTCGATATCGCAGACCACGACTTGAAAGCCGTTCTCTTCAAGTATCGCGGCCTGGAAAGCGGACGATGGATAGCGGGAAAGCACCGACCGCATCACAAGACAGGCGACCGACCGCGGCCGCCCTCCACTTTTCAAGCACCGAGACATTTTCTATTTCTGATTCCAGACCGGAGTCATTGGCGCCTTACGGCCTTGTCCCGCGCCATTAGTGCGTCCGCTTGGCAAAAAATTCAGCCGCCCGCAGGCCGAACAAAGCGGCCACTTGCTTTGTATTGCACCGTACCAAGCGGTTTGAAATTCGGATCGAGCTGCGTGCATGATGTTGATGCCTGCTGAAATTGCGGTATCGGGGCGTCCGTGAAAAGTAGATCGGCATATGACCGTCACGTGATGGACATTCCGATTGACGCTCTCACACAGATCCTTTAGCAACTTTGCGGTCGTAGCAGTATCCGGCCAAAAAAACTGATTAATCGCCAAGATTCTCATATTTATTCATTGGCTGACAGGATCTGGGGCAAGTATCAGAGTAACTGTAAGTCTGCTGGTTGGTCCGAGCTCAGATTCGCTCCAGGGCGTCAAGGGCAGTCCTGAGACGATGCACATAGGCATACTTCCCTTCCGAGCAGCGCTTGTAGCCTCCCTGTGCGAGTCTCTTTCTGGCAGACTCATTACTGCAATAAAACCTGATTTTATCGAGCAATTCCTCGCTAGAATCAAAGAATTCAGCCTCTTTGCCTTCCTCAAAGAATTCCTGGTGCTCCTCTGTCCGGTCAGCAAGCAGCATGCTGCCGCAAGCAGGGATTTCGAAGCTGCGCGTGGTGTGCTGATCTGGCCACGTCTTTCGCAGAAACCCCAGGCCAATCTTTGAGCCGGTGAGTGCCCGCGCGTAATCATCCTCGTAAACTTCCCCGCCCTGATGGGCGCGCGCCAAGTACTCATCGCGGTGAAAACGGAAAGAATCTTCCCCGGCAAGTCGGCGCAAAATTATGTGCCGGCGGAGAGTCCACTTACCATCGTGCAGAAAATTCCAGTATCCGCCCCAGATCTTGACGTCTACACCTGCAGTGGCGATAGCGTGAAGCAGGCGCTCACGTCGTGGTTCCCATCCACCAAGAAATCCGACGGCACAGCTCCATCGCGGATCGTCCGAGGACAAGGGACGGTGCATTTCATCACAATATCCGAGCGGCATATAGACCAGCGGCTTCCCGAGCGCCTCGTACTGCTTTCGCTCATACGACTTGCAATAAAGGAGCGCATCAAATGCACCTATCGCTCTATCCATGACTTGCGTGCGCCTCCAATCAAGCGAGAAATACGGGTCCGGCGTGAAGTGTACCGATTTCGCATCAAGGTTTCGCAATTCCTCAATCGTTTCAGGGCGGACGAACTCCTGTTTGTCCGCCCACACAATGGCTGGCTTGAATTGACGAGCTGCGGACAAAATTGATGAATTGATCTTGTCCACGATGGTTCCTCGATAAGTCCGCCGTTGCACCTGCCGCTTGACCCATGAAGCACGATTCCATTCTTCTGACGTGTGCACGCCGAGCACAGAGTGACCGAGCCGCTCAATCGCGCGCATCCGCATCAGCGCAGTCTGACCGGGGCCAATCTGTCCGAGGTAGAGTATTTTCATGGTTCGTCACTCATAAAGGTTGGCACACAGAAAAGAGCAGCACGCGGAACTCTTGGATTGATTTGATTGGATTCGGTTATATTCGGTCGTCCGAAAGGCAACGTTTGGTCCAGTTACGATAAGGGTTGTGTTATCTCCGATGCTTCCCGCGAGCATGGATAACAGTCGATCTGGACGGACTAAATGTTCTAAAACATCCATCGCTATGACACAGTCACGTTGTCCCTGCGCGGATACCATCTCGGAGATGCTGTTCGCATCCGTTCGCATCTAGATCGTGATAATGGGCGTCGAGTCCCTCTTGCTTGCAAGCAGTTACAGCATTGGAATCGCTGTCGGCCGGTCACTGTGCAATCTTTTTGTGAGAGCAGCGAGGGAAGTATCCAGTGGAGCAACCAAGTTCCAGCACCTTCTTACCAGCGTTGACCCTCTCAAATACGAGAGAGTACTTCCCGGACAGACCAGCTGAGAAATCACGTTCATAAACGGAGGCCATGTCTGGGGTTATAACTCCATCGAAATAGGATTCTCTCCAAGCAGAGAGTCAAGGACCGGCGCGAAGGCTGAGTCGTAGTTCCATTCGGCCGAGATCTTCGCTCGGGCGTCGGCCGCCATCTTTTTGAGCGCCTCCGGGTGATCGATGAGCCAGCCCAAAGCTGACCTGATGGAGTGTGCCGATCTGGGGTCACATGCGAGGGCGTAGCCGGGTGCGACAAACATGTCGTGCCAATCTGGAAGATCAGAAACCAGGAGCGCCAAGCCTGCAGCCATGTAATCGAAGGCTTTGTTCGACGCGCCAGTCATGTGCTGCATATTGATGTTGTTGGAGCAGGGCGGCATAAAAGCGAGTCCGACATGAGCGGCAGTAGCTCGTGCCAGAAGATCCTGGCGCGCAATCTGCCCAACATAAGAGACGAAGGGAGCGGCCTTTTCCCTTGAAGCGAGATCGAGCATGTGGCTGATGTATCCGCGCACTAAGGGCGCTTCATAGCCGGCGATCTGGAGCCGCACGCGGCCGCCAAACGACGCTACAGCCTCAATGACGCTGGGGGGCAAACGATCGGGGGTGATACTGCCATGGTACCAAAGGAGAAGCGGCATGTCGGCTTTGGGTGCCAATGTTGGTTGCTCGGCGCGGCGCGGGAGGTTCCACACGATGCGCAGTCGCTCGGCAGGAAAGCCGATTTCGCGTCGTACGATCTCCGCCCGTTCCGCATTCGGAAAAATGACCAAGTCAGCGTTCCGTGCGACTTTGGCACTAAACCTGGCCAGCCACGACCGCAGGGCACCAGGGGAGCGGCTATCGTGCTCGTGATAGACGAGCCGCGCACCGGCTAGTCGCGCCGCTAACAGCCCCGGCACGGTACCCAACCAATCGGAGGCGTAGACGATGTCCGGCCGCCAGCGCAGCGCAAGGCGTGCCGCATAGGCCGAATAGCGCAGAAGATCCGATTTGCGGACAACGAAACTGGGGCGTTCCGCAATCCGGCGCATCAAAATCGCGGGATGAGACGGCATTCTGAGTTGGGAGTCAGCGGATGGCGAGGCAAGCATCATGACATCCCAGCCCGCTTCCGCCATCAAATGCGACGCCGCGATGATCGGCGGATACATGCCCGGTTCGACCACCTGCAGGAACAGCGCGCGCCGACGCCGAGAGGCACGGGAAGCTGCTCCGGTGTCAGGACTTTTCGTGCGGGTCGAGACGCGACGACCTATTTCCGCGCTACCACCCAAGTGACGATCTTCCAATTCGGGTCATTGAACGATGCTACCTTATAAATCGGGTGCCAGCGGCAGAGCGGAACCGGTTCCTGATGCAGTCCGAGCCATGCCAAAAACCACACATAAATGTTACCCCAACCGTCGCATTCCACTATTTCCGAGAAGTCGCTACACAGCAGTTTCAGCCCCTCTGGGGTGAACCGCCAAAAATCTGATGGATAAGCATGAATCGGATAGACGAGTACGGTTCCACAAATCAGCAGCCCGCCAGATTTCAGGACTCGGTAAATCTCATCGATTGCATCTTGCGGATTACCCTCAACATGCTCAAGAACCTGATCGAAGAGGACAAGGTCAAATCTTTCATCTGGAAAACTCAAATTCAAAACATTGTATTCCGGATAGGATGCGTCCACCATTATCGCCGGCGATATTCCGAGCACCTGACCCAATAGGGCCGACCCACTTATCGAAAGGACGCTGCCCTGGGCGGTCGGCAGACCGAGTGGCCGCACACATTTCGCCAGACTCTGGTACATGGCATACCGTGTCAGACGCTCTCCTGTATTGCACGGCTTGGATGCAAGCCGGAAACCAGCAGCCACCAGGTCCTTTATCGCGCGAACGATCACTCGCATCCGGCAGGGCTCCTATCACCGTATCTTCGTGAATAAGTAATGGAGTTTCCGCCGCGCTTGTTTGCGGGCGAAATTCCATTCAATGGTTGTGCGGTCGCGGTTTAGACGGCAATCGCAAGCGCGTACTTCGCTGCGCAGTGTGGCGAGGTCTGGGGTTCTGCGTTGTCCCAGGCACAAGCGGCGGAGCAGGCTTACTTCGATTTCGGCTTGATTGAACCAACTGCCGTGCTTAGAGGCGTGTAAAGGACGGAGGAGTAGTCCCACAGCAGGCTGGCTACTTCTCGCCATATCCGGCGGCCCGCACACCATGGCAATGATGCGCTGGACTTGTTCGGCGTCCAGCAAGGACTTCTGCCCCAGGCGAGGCGCATTGTAAAATGGCCCGCTTCAGTCCGCCCTCCAAGTAAATGCTTCGCGATCTGCCAGTCGCTTTGGCCGAAATGCCTACTGCCGCTGCGGCTTGGGCCGTGCTGCTCCCTTGGTCCACCTGCCGCAACCCAGCGCCCGAATCACCGTCCGCACCGGCTGCACTCCGCCGCTCAACAACTCGCCGACTTGCTTGCGGTTAGCTCGCGAAAGCTGAATGCGTAATCCGTCGCGCCATCCCATGCTTTCGCTATATCGCTCTGCAGCCCACCGCCGAAAGTACCAAGTGTAATTACGTATCTACGAAGACACAATACGATTGCTGCGTAATTCGATGGGTACCGGACGGCTCGATCATTTGCGAACTAAGCCGATTGCCGCCAGGATGCCTGCGCGACGGGCCCACCCGCGTGTCGTCCAAGCCATTGACGCGCGCTTGACCTTCGCCGCACGCTCTGCGCCGGAAAAGCCCAGGAGCCGATAGCACACCGCGTAAAGCGGATTGCCCGGTGGCGAAAAGCCAGGATCGAGCATGCGCACATAGCACTCCACGGCACGCGCGCGCGGCGCATCGAAATCCGAAATGTTGCGCGCGAGTGCGAAATAAGAGCGCGCGAGTGCGCGCTGGTAGGCGGGCGTCAGCCGTCCGGCCTTCGCGAGGAGTGCTTCCATCTTCTCCGAGACGCGCAAATGGCTGAGGGCCCAACGCTCGAGACTGCCCGTCGACACCGTCACGGCACCGTACCGACGATAGACACTTTCGCAGCCCGGCGCATATTCAATCCGGTCCGTTGCCATGGCCACGCGCAGGAAGAAATCCCGGTCCTGCGCAGCGGGCAGGCTCTCGTCCCATCCGCCGACCGCTTCGACGATCTCGCGCCGGTAGAGGAGCGCGACCGGCGGCACCCACCAGTCGGCGATCAGCGCCTCTAATATGTCCGGCGGTGTCCCCGAAATCTTCGGCTCCTGCAGCCACACCCGGCCGTCCGGCTCGTGGAACTGGTGCTGCCAGTCACCATAGACCGCCGCCACACCGGTTTCCGCCATTACTGCCGCTTGGTGCTCGAGCTTGCCCGGCAACAGAAAGTCGTCCGCATCCAGGAACTGGATGAAGGCGCCCGTGCTGAGTGCGAAGCCGACATTACGCGCGCGACATCCGCCGGCATTGGCCTGATGCACATAACGCACCCGGTCTCCAAAGCGGGAAATCGCGTCCGCGCTGCCGTCGGTCGATCCATCGTCCACCACAATGATCTCGTCCGGCGGGCGGGACTGTGCGAGGCAGCTCTCTATCGCCTCACCTACCCATCTCTCTGCATTGAAGCAGGGAATGATGATCGAGATTGTTGGAAGGTCTTCCATCGCCAGAATAGGTGAGGGGCTACGCAAATGATTCAGGCTACCGACTCAGATACGCGTGTAAGCCGTACGAACCCTTTCTCTGTATCGAGATTTTCCGCCTTTATATCCGGGTGAAGCGCGAGAAGGCTGGTTACCACTTGACGCTCTTCGGTTCTCGCCGCATCGTCGAGGTATACAGACCCGCCGGGATTTAGTCTCCTCACGCACCACTCTAGCGGCGCCAGGCGTGTGGCTGCACCAAATTTTGCAGTAATCGGGCCATCGACGAGCGCGACGTCGAACGGTGCATCGAGTTGGCAAAGTTCGTAGGAATGGCAAGCAGCGAGCGGAGGAGGCGATGCGGAGAAGCTCACTATCGCCAAATGGCGCAGATCGACAAAGCTCTTGAGGCCATGCGCAAAAAGGTCGCTGTCTACGAGCCTAAGATAATCTAAATCATGCTCGACCGTGACAAGCTTTCCTTCACCCATCGCTTGTAGCAGCGTAGCGATAACCATTGTTGATGCCCCCGACCCAAATTCGAGGACTTGTGGCGACCGGCGCTTGCGGATATCCCGCACGACTATCGCAAGTGCGTCTGCAGAAATCGCCCAGCCCCCCAGTTTTCCGAAAGGGACGGGCCCGGGAATTGCCGACTGAAGCTCTGCGACACATGCCATCTGTCGGCGTAGATTGTCGAGGTCGCTGCGGTGCGCAAACTGTCCGAAATAGCGATCAAGCTGAGATCTTATGAACTTATGCATCGGCGCTAATCAGGGCATTGCGAACCCGTTCCTCGTGGCAATTCTACGGTCGCGGGCGGCGCGCATTGCGCCGGGACGATTCTCGCGCTGAGCGCCCGGAACCTCTGCGCCTGCGCAAGATATCCTCTGGCGTCGGCGAACCGTTGCTTCGCCAGCAGTTTGAGCATGGCTTTCATGTCCGCGTGCCACAGCCTACGGGCGATCGACTGCCGCTCAGCCACCGTCAGCGGAACATCCGGATCGAGAAGCGCCTGCTCAGTGATGGCCTGATAGCGAAGCCCCCAATATCCCGGACGCGCCGCAATGTCGCCGACCTCCTGCTCACTATGCGCGCGATACCAAACGACACCGTCTGCCATTAGGACGACGGGATATCGCTTCGACAAGCGATGCCACATGCCCATGTCGCTCGTCATCCGCTCCGCAGGAAAACCGCCCACGGCTTCCCAGGCAGACCTCAAAATGATTGCGGACAGCGGCGCACGGTGGAAAAGTGAACTTTCGAAGTAGTGGTGCCTATAGGCTTCGCGGGGCGAAAAGCACAACGGGTACGGTTGGTCGCGCAAAGCGGGAAAGGAGCAAAGCCCATATCCCGCTTCCGGAAAGCGTTCCATCGTGGAAACAAGGACATCAAGTCCATGAGGATAAATGTAATCGTCGGAATCAACGTACTTCAGCCACTTTCCCCGCGCCAAAGAAGCGGCGCGGTTGCGATTTGGGTAATCGCCGAGATTGGTCTCGTTCTGGTGGAAGCGGATACGGCTGTCGCGGACGGCATAGCCCTTCACGATGTCCTGCGTCCCGTCGATCGAGCCGTCGTCCAACACCACGAGTTCGAAGTCCCGGAAGGTCGAGGCGAGCACGCTCTCTATAGCCACACCAATATATTGGGCGCGATTGTAGGCCGTCATCATGACGCTGACGGCTGGCCCGCTCATCGCCGCGGCTCCTGGCTACGCAGCATCGGACCGATCCGGCCGAGAAACCGGCGCGAGGCGCGGGTGAAACAGTTGGGCAGATAGGGCTGGTCCAGCCGGCTGCCGTGCTTGATCGGCAGGGGTCCCGGCCAGGGCCGCTTCAACGAGGCCCAACACGCAAAGAGCCTGTGGTATTCGGGGGTGCGCTTTGCGGCGTCGAAATCCTGCGCGCGCGCATGGGCGGCATCGCTCATCCGCTCAAGAAGTGTGCGGTCCCTATGAAGTGCTTCGATTCTGGCGGCGAAGCCGGCGACATCGCCCACGGTAATCCGAAATCCGGTCGTCTCGCCCACCACTTCAGGGATCCCGCTGGCCAGATCCGAGGCGAGGGGGACGAGCCCCGCGCTCATCGCTTCCAGCAGGGCTACCGGAAATCCTTCGAAACGCGTGGGAAAAACGAACACGTCACCTTCGGCACATAGCGACAGCACCTCATCGTTCGTCTTTGGTGTCCTGTATCGGACACGCTCCGACTCCGGCATCGCTTCCACCAGCCGTTTGCGCTCCGGTCCGTCTCCAATGACCGTCCAGCGCGCCGGAACGGCTGCCTGGCCGAGCAGCCGGTCGATCTGCGGCAGATCGTGAACGCCCTTGCCAGTTGCCAGCCGGCCGAGGAACACCAGATGCAGGGCTCCTTTCGGGTTGGCGGCACGCCGCGTCTTCGCCAGCGGAATGCCGTAGGGCAGATGGAAGATGCTCTCGCGCCTGTGCGGTAGCGCCTCCGTCAGTTCAGCGAAGATGTGCCTGCTGTGCGCGATCATCACGTCAACGACAGGTTCGTAACGCCGTGCGAGCCGCAGGTTGTACGCGTCATGCACGATCTGGAAGACCGTGCGATTCTGGCGCTTGCAGCTGAAGAGCGCAAGCTCGAGACCCGCATTGGAGACAATGGCCCCGGGCTCGTCTCCGATCGCCAGTGCTAGGCGGTCGATCACGCGGTAGACATTCTCCGTCTGAGAGTAGCGAAAGGTGCGCTCATCATCGGCGTCGAGCGGTTCTCTCGCCGTCGGCGACGGATCGGAGGTATCCGTCAAGAGGATCGCGGCCTGGCCCGGCGCATCAGCCGGCCTGTGGCGAATAAGATTCGCGCAAAGACTAGTGATACCACCCAGATGGTTCTGAAGGATGAAAAGTGTCCTCGCCATCGTTCACCCGCCTAGGAGCTGCCTGCGCGCCCAAGACGCATAGGCTTTGATACCGGATTCAAGCGGAATCTGCGGTGCGAAGCCCAGCGCGCGCATACGCGTGGAATCGCCCCGCCAATGGAGCGGGTCGCCTGCCGGCGCGACACCACTGAATTCCGGCGTGATGCGGACGCCCAGCGCGCTGCTCAGCATTCCCGCCAGATCGCGAATGTTCACCGCGCACCCGCTCGCGAGATTATAGGGCTCCGCGGCCATCGGCGCGCGGTCCACGACCTGCAACAGTCCAACAGCAATATCCTGCACGTGCAGGAAGTCGCGCGTCTCCTCCCCCGTTCCCATTAGCTCAAGCCGTCCCTCGCACAGGATCTTGCGGCAGATATCCCACAGCACCTGGCGCCGCAGCCCCTCGCCATAGGCGGAGAAGAGGCGCACCACTGCCGTCTTCATACCGTAGACTGCTGTGAATTCGCGGCAGAGCATTTCGCATTGAAGCTTGTGAAAACCGTAGGGAGAAATGGGCGCGGCGCTCGCGTCCTCGGACACGGGCAGCCGCTCCGGGTTGCCGTATACGGCGGCGCTCGAGATGAACAAGGTCCGGCACGCGGGTGCGTGGCGCCGCAGTGTATCCAGAAGCGCAAATGTCAGAGCCGGGCCGGACTTGAAATCCGGTGCTGGATCGGCCACCGACTCCCCAACCGAAGCGCGCCCGGCAGCAAGGATGCAGATATCGGGTCGAAGCTCAGCAATCATACTGGGCAGACCGCCATCGGCAATGCGGTGATCGCTTACGCCGTCGGGCATTCTCCCGGACGCACTGGTGAGATCGACGCCGTGCACGTCGTAACCGCGTGCAGCAGCGAGACCGGCGGCGTGAGAGCCTATGAATCCCGCCGCGCCGGTGACCAAGAGACGTAACCGATTAGTTGTCATCCGCGGAAATCGACCGTGCCGGTCTCAACATAGCGGTCCGCGCAGTGCCGTCATCATCGCTCGTTTCGCATAGATCTTGATTCCACTCGCGGACTCTGCATTTTCAGAGATGGCAACCGCGTGCGAATGCGATCGCCCAGCCGGCGGACAGCGGCTCGTTTTGACCGCAGCCACCGGGCAAGGGTCACCGTCTCTAATTGGTGTCGTAGTGACGCTTCCTGCGATTCCTCGAGCCCCATCAGGACCCTGCCCAAGAAGTCTCCCGGCACACCTTCATTCGAAAAACGAATAGTTTCGGATTGAAGATAGAGCCACGAAATGATGCGGTTTGCGATTTGCCCAACTTGGCGTGGTTTATTCGATGGGTCGGCACCGCAAAACACGCGTGTCTGTAGAAATTTCTCCCCACTAGGCGTCTTCTCGCTGTGCGCAACAAGCAGATCCCAGAGCAACGCAACCCGAGTATCGTGTTCGTCAAAGCCCCAGCGCTGCTCATGCTCTAAGTGAAGAAGCACCGGAGCTTCGAGCATAATTATGCGAGCTCCAGCGAGTTTCATCGCCACCGGGAACCAACAATCCCACCATGGCATGCCGATAGTCCAATCCCCAAGTTCTTCTATACGGGAAATGAATCTCGTATCAAACAGGAAACCATCGAATCCAAGACTCTTCCGACCTGTCGGTCGCAGTGTCGCGCAATCGATATCGAGGCGTCTCAAGGGCACGATTGACTCCTGCGAACCAGTTCGAATCCTGTCGGCGGTTGCATAACAACTGAGGAAGTAGCAATCGGCATTAATGATCCCGGACACCGACTCGCCATTGGCTGCTATATTTCGGAGAAAGACTTGGATTCTTGTGCGGACATCTTCTGAACCGCTATCTACGAATCTCACCTGCGGATATTTATTCTCGAGATATGCAATTTCTGCCCTGGGATTTATGCTGACGACACGAAAACCGCCTGATATCCAGGAATTGATACATTCCTTTTGGTAGGCATCGCCGTATTCGATGCCGCCTGCCAGGCGATGCAGCTTAGGGGGAATCGATGTATAGAGTGTGATGCCTTGGCTATCGGCCACAGTCAAGAAGTTCCTATCTGATCGGTGGGAAGAGTTTTCACGGCAACGTTTCCTGGCCCCAAAGAGCCGTCGAGCCGGGCGGCAAGGAAGGCCTCTCCACAGTCCAAGGCTAGGCAGTGGTGCCTTTCGGTGGCAGGGGGGAGTTCGGTTAGGCGTGGACAGCGCATAGAGCTCATACCGTGACAGCTTCCAGGGGCGCGGAAGTATAAGGCTGCCTCAGGATTGACTGGATCAGTTCTTCATAAAGGTGTTTGTAGCGGCCTGCCTGCAACTCAAGCGTGTATTCCCTGAGAGCAACTTGCCGGCATTCTTGTGACATGGTGTCCCGTAGCGGCCTGTCAGCGAGAATCGTTTCCATCGCTTCTCGCAGGCTTCGCACATCCTCAGGCGCCGCAAGTAGCCCCGTCTTGCCCGGACGCACCACATCAGGTATACCGCCCACCTTGAAGGCAACAACCGGTGTTCCACAGGCGATCGACTCGAGGTTCACTTGGCCGAACGCTTCCTCCCGGGCCGGACTGACAAAGACATCCGCCGCCGAATAGGCGAAAGAGAGAAACCTCTCGCTATTCAATTTGCCGGTAGAGATACATGTACGGCCAATATCGTCAGGAACTCGTCCGGAACCAACCGCCAAGAGTATGACCTGGGTTTCAACTCTCAAGCTTCGTATCGCCTCAATCAGGAGGTCCATGCCTTTGCGGTGATTGCCCAAAGATTGGGCAGCAAACATAACAACCTTGGCGTCTGGCGGGATTCCAAAGACATTCCGCGCGATTGCTTGGTTGCGAGGCTGGAAGTTCTCGACATCGAGGCCATACGGTATGCACGTCACCGTGAACCTTTCCAGCAGTGCACTCTTTGAAGCGACAGTTTCGAGCCACCGACTATCGGCAACTATTCGAATGCGACTAGGATCTAGCGACTCAAATACCGCACGTTTTCGGCGATAGATGCGGTACGCAAGATCGTTTGCGTGATCTGATCCCAAAGCCGGACACCTGCCACACTCTTCAAGGAACTTCTGGCATCCGGCAGTGTAATGACATCCGCCCGTGAACTGATTCATGTCGTGCAACGTCCAGACGATCGGCACACGGTTGCCTACTTTGGAGAAGAACGCTCGATAGTCCAGGAAGCCCGCAATCCAATGCAGATTGTAGACATCCGCGGTCGGCAGCGCGTCCAGCAAACACTCCGGATTAGGCGCACGGTCGTCAGAGAAGTACTCCAAATGTGCGGGGCGAGTTGCGCGATAGCGCTCGAAGTCCCCTTGGATGCTCCTCGACCGGAGCCTTCGCCGAACGCGGCCAGAAAGCGATCTTGAGGGTTGTGCAGTGAGAACGAATTCGTCGTCGGACTGCTTACTACCGACGACCATCCTAGAGTCAACGCCAATTCGCCGCAACCCTCGGTGAAGTCGATTAGCCGCGATCGCGGCACCGCCGCCTATATCGGACGCAGAAATGTGGGAAATAATCATCCGGTCCGCTCCCTGGCGAGCCTAAGGGAAAAACGGTCGGCAATGCTGGCCAACCGCGCACTCCGGGTAAGAATTGGAAACAGAAGCCGCGAGGCACCTTCCCATATTTTCGCCGGTTTTCTTTCAACACTCTTACGCTTTTCGTAAGACCAGCCATAGCAGACCGGCTGATCAGGATGGAAGCCCAAAAGCGCCATGAAAATGTGCCAAGAGAAGCGGAAGTGAAAGGTTCGTGGAAGATGGCATGCCATGACGGGATAAAAGCAGTTCGCGATCAGAAATTTCCCACCCAAGCGAACGCTTTGCGATACTTCTGCAACAATAGCTAATGGGTCAATGACGTGTTCAAACACGTCTGTTGCGACGATGACGTCATACGCTCTTTCCAAGCGGTCGCGATAGCAAACGTTTGGGAAACCATTAAGCCTCTCCAGTGCCAACGGATGGGGGTAAGGCTCGATGATGTGCACATCCGTATCGGGACACTTCTTCCCTACCATTCTCGCAAGCGTCCCAAAGCCTCCCCCAAAATCGGCGACTAACTTCGGCGACTGGGTTCTGACCCAGTCTGAGAATTCCTCGCGATTTTGCACTGAAGCGTCGTGCTGTTCAGTAAACAGTCCATTTAAGAGCCAAACCGGATGTGCATAGAACTCAGATAGCTTCGCCGGGGTAGGATGCAAATTGTCGCATCCCATCAAATGCCAAGTGAAGTCCATTGCAGACCATAGTTGCTCTAGAGTCGGGGAAGTCGTTCCCATTACCTTATAGAACGCATTTATGACTTCAAGATCATCATTCGTCAAAGCTTCACCCTAAATACGTTCGCCGCTGACTGCTGGTCAGAGTTCGCGTAAGCAAGCAACTTCACCCTCTGATACTTGGACTCGCCAATCAAGAAGCGGCGCTATTGGGCCTTCGCGCTCACGATCCCAAAATGGTGATGAATAGCGGAGTTCGCTCCTAAACTTGACTCGTGGGCCCTTACCCGGTGCAATGAGATAGCATTTATTGTGGAGCATCAGCGCGATTTCTATGTCGTATTCGCCCTCGTTGAGGAGAGTCCGGGGCAGTTGGACAGTAAAGGTCACTTCGCCAATCGGAAGCCGTTTAAACGTCGCTCCATCAACATCATGAACTGATGACCAAAATAGGCGCTGGCCTTCCTGCGAGTAGAGACAAAAGGCGACAGAGAGAGCGGGATCATTGCACAGAACGGTTCCAACAATCTCAAGAACAAAACTAGTTTCTGGCGCCGTGGTTGTCAGAGGGGCGCAAGGCATGGAGAAGACAGTGACCCTTTTCGGGATGAAATAGTCGTTATTGAATGCCGCACTATCGTTGATCCACTCTGATCTGATTTGTTCTCGTTCATTCGTGAGGTACTCGCGAATGCACCGATTTATGTCTTTGTTGAGGGCAAAAACTCTCCCGGCGTTTAGCACTAGCGCTTCGGAACAGAGACGTTGTATGGCCGCCATATTATGACTCACAAACAGCACCGTCCGACCATGACCAGCGACATCCTGCATCTTGCCCAGGCACTTCTTCTGGAACTCGGCGTCGCCAACGGCGAGGACCTCATCAACCACCAGGATCTCAGGCTCCAGATGTGCAGCGACGGCGAATGCGAGGCGGACGTACATGCCCGAGGAGTAGCGCTTGACCGGCGTGTCGAGGAATTTCTCCACCTCGGCGAATGCGACGATCTCGTCGAACTTGCGTTTGATCTCGGCGCGCGCCATGCCCAGCACGGCACCGTTGAGAAATATGTTTTCGCGGCCGGTGAGTTCCGGGTGGAAGCCGGTTCCCACCTCAAGCAAACTCGCCACCCGGCCCTTGATGGTGACTCGGCCTTCCGTCGGCTCGGTGATGCGCGAAAGGATCTTGAGGAGCGTAGACTTGCCGGCGCCATTGCGCCCGATGATGCCGAGCACCTCGCCGCGCTTGACCTCAAAGCTGACGCCCTTCAGCGCCCAGAATTCCTCGACCGCGTCGCCTGACACGACGATGCGCCCCTTGGCCATGTCGGCGGCCATGCGCCAGGCGTTCCTGGCGCCGCGGGCAATGACGTCACGCAAGGCCACGTAGCGCTCGCGCTGGGCCTCGTGGCCTATCACGTATTTCTTGCCCAGGCTCTCGGCCCGGATAACAATATCGTCAGCCATTCAAATCAAATCCGCGAAGGTTTTTTCGGTACGGCGGAAATAGGCGATGCCCAGCCAGAGGAAGAGGGCAACGATGCCGAGGCTTAGCAAAAAGCCGGGCATGTAGAGCGCGCTCTTCCCGCCCAGCACGCACCAGCGAAACCCGTCGATGGCCCCCACTACCGGGTTGAGGCTATACCAGAAGCGCCACTTCGCTGGTACGACCGAACTCGAAAATCCCACCGGCGATACATAGATGCCGAACTGCACTACGAACGGAATGATATAGCGGAAATCACGGTACTTCACGTTCATGGCCGTCATGAACAGAGCTGGCCCAAAGCTGGCCAACATCGCAAGAATTATGAAGAACGGCAGAAAGATCAGGTGCCAACTGGGTATAAAGCGGAACCAGAACATCAGCACGCCTAACAACAAGAAGTTGATGGTGAAATCCACCAATGCCACTGCACCCGCCGCAGTGGGTACGATGATGCGGGGGAAGTAGACTTTCCCGATCAGATTGACGTTTTGGACCAGACTGTTCGATGCCCCGCTCAAGAGCGAAGAAAACAGAAACCAGGGCAGCATGCCGGCGTAGACCATGATCGGATAGGGGGCAGAGCCCTCACTTGGCAGTTTGGCGACTCGGCTGAATATGATCGTCAAGACGATCATGGTGAGGAAGGGCTGCACCACCGCCCACGCGATACCGATCGCGGTCTGCTTGTAACGGACTGAAACGTCCCGCCACGCCAGAATGGCGAAGAGCTCGTGATAGGCCCAGATATCGCGCCAATAGTGCTTCTCGGCCCGACCGGGTTCGAGAATTAGCTCTCGGGGCTCAACAGCAAGGATTGTTCCCATTTCTCTTACGCCTCCAGCGGCCTCAAGATTGCGGTGCGAACGGCGTTAGCGAAACGGTCGCGACCGAAGCGCTCCCGCACCGCGCCAGCCAATATTTCTGGATCAGGACCGAAATTCGCGATCATGCGTGCCAGTGCCGAACGAAACTCCTTTTCGTCTGCCATTTGACCTAGTTCGCCGTCGCAAAGCGCATCACGTGCACCGGCAACATCAAGCCCCAACACCGGCGTACCACAGGCCATGGCTTCAAGGAACGCTACGCCGAAGCCTTCGCCGGTGGATGGCATCACAAACAGATCAGCCATGCGATACGCCTCGATCAGTGTCTCGCGGGGAAGGGCGCCAACAAAGCGCACTCGATCGCTGACGCCAATCTCGCGAGCGAGCCCTTCCAGGCGCGGACGGTCATCGCCTTCGCCGGCAATTACATATACGACATCGTGCCCGGCAGCTGCGAGCGAAGGAAGCGCCTCAATCACTCGATCCTGGCCTTTATAACGCTCACTCGCAGCCATACGGCCGACAGTAAGGAGAACCTTCTTGCCTTCCAGACTCCATTCACGACGCAGAGCCGCTCCGTCGCCGGGCGTGAAGCATTCAGAGACGGTATTTGGTATTACCACGGCGCGCTCGGGCGGTATGGCCGCCCAATCGAGAACACTCGCACGTGTATAGCGCGAGACCGAAAGGATCATTGATGCTTGTTCACAAGCACCGCGCACTAATCTCGATGAACGAGGCCAAGCGTCGATTCCATGTGTCTGTATCACCAGCTTTGCGCCGGCGAGCTTTGCTGCAAGCCAGGCGAGCGGCGCCATATAGACATGCCCGCAAAAGACAATGTCCGGCTTCAAGCTCAGCGCGTCGGCTATTGCAGACCATGAATAAGCAAACCTTCCGAATCTTGCAGGGCGCTGTTCAATTCCATTTGGTGGCCTCTCCGCATCCGGCGCATGACGTGGAAGGACGACCACTTTGGATCCCGCTGAAGCAAGAGCTGCAAGAAAGTCGCGATTGTATTGCGCGATACCTCCGCGCCCACCGAAGGCGTCAGTCACGAGAGCAAGAACGCTTGGCATCAGGCAACGCAAGCAATGGATTGTGTAACGGGCCCTTTGAGGACGAGCCTCAATAGTCGCAGGCGGAGCAGTAGTGTCGGATGCTTAACGCGGCAAAACCGTAATCGATGAGAAGGTGCCCCCCGGCCGATGCTCCCAGAAAATCGTGGTTGTATTGCGCGATTCCGCCATGGCCTCCGTAAGCATCCGTCATGATCGCTGGCAGGGCAAGAGACGGTTTCATGAGGCATGGACCCCAGAGGAACGCTCCGCGAGGCCTGCTCCGTTCAGCACCGCCTGCGACCAGCGGCGCGAACCGAGACCCTTAGTCTCAGGCACTCGACCCATCGGCCCGAATGCGCCACCACCGACAGAATTAATCCACGCTCCGATTGGCACTCCGAAGCCTGATTTCGCTCGTGTTACGACCTCATTTGGCAGCGGTTCCTTGGGTGCTGCCGCAAGCGCTGCTTTGCCAGCACCGAGCGTGATAGCGGGAATCGCCGGTGCCAGGCTAGCCAGCAGCACGAAATCGACCAGCGGTACGCGAATCTCAAGGCCGTGTGCCATGCCCGCCCAGTCAGCATCCCGCAGAAGCTGGTTCCGCATGTAGTGTGCCGACTCGAGCACGCAGACCCGAGCGGCGTCCGAACCGGGATCAGGTCGGAGGCTTTCCTCAAGACGGCAGAGCGGCTTCAGGCGCCGCATGCCCTCGCGCGCGATCTGGGGGTCCATCACCGCAGGCAGTTCGTTGGGGAGGAACAAGCCGCGCCGTAGGAGATACGCGCCCCCCCAGGTGCCCGAATATTCCAACAAACCTAGCGCCTTGGGCCGAGCCCGCGAAAAATCGGGAGCCATAAGACCGATGACCTTGCGCGCGAGAAAGCCGAGCCCCGGTACAGCAGCGAGCATGCCGAAACTTCTTCGCCAGCGTGGGACGTCACCAAAGCTCGGATATCCCCCTAGGAGCTCATCGCCACCCAGTCCCGAGATTGCGACCTTGAGCCCTGCCTCCTTCGCCGCTTTAGAAACGAACCAAGTGTTGACGCCGTCGATCGAGGGCTGGTCCATGGCCTCAAGGATCGCAGGCAGGTCCTGAACGAACTCCTGCTCGCTGAGATGCCGCACGACATGGCGTGCCCCATACTGCTCGCACACTCGAGCCGCCAACGGAGCCTCGTCCTCCGATGTACCCCCGAATTCTTCGAAGGCCAGCGTGATTGTTCGGATCTCGCTTTGTCCCACATCACGCATGCAGCCCAGCAATGCCCCAGAGTCGATACCTGCAGAGAGAAAGACCCCTACTTCAACGTCGGCCAGCAAGTGTGCTCGCACGCTGTCGAGAACGCCCGCGCGCACCCGTTCGGGAATCTCAGCTGCCAGCGCTGGATTTGCGGCGCCTTTGCTTAGAACTTCGGCAAGACTTGAAAACGGCTTGGGTTCGCGCGGGCCCGCGGTGTCGACCCATTGGGTGTGGCCTGCGCGCAAAGCACGGATATCACGATAGAGGGTAAAGGGCTCGGGGACGCTACCGAAAAGATGAAATCCGACGATCCCGGCTGCTTCTGGATCACGAGAAACATGGCCACCCGCGAGTAGTGCTTTGACCTGCGAGGCAAAGCGAAATGTCCAGCCGTCGTTTGCGGTATACAGCGGCTTGATGCCGTAAGGATCGCGCGCCAGAAAGAGACGCCGCTGCGCGTCATCCCAGATCGCAAACGCGAACATGCCCCGCAGCCGGTGCACCATCTCGCCGCCCCGACGCGCGTAGAGGTGCAGCAGCACTTCCGTGTCGGAGGTCGTGCGGAAGCGGGCGCCGTCTGTCTCGAGTTCCGTGCGCAGCTCGGGATAGTTGTAGATCTCGCCGTTGAACACGACGACCAACCGGCCATCCTCACTTGCCATGGGCTGGGAAGCTCGCTCGGAGAGATCGATGATCGAAAGCCTTCGATGCCCCAGACCGCAACGCCGGTCCGCACTCCACCACTCGCCTGCTCCATCGGGGCCTCGTGCGCGCATCGCCTCTCGCGTCTTCAGAAGCTCCGTTTCCTGCGGCGCGCTGGCTGCCGAGTGAAACGAAAAAATGCCGTTTATGCCGCACATTCGAAGTGACCTAAACGGATCCGAACATCTCTAATCCAGAATTCCCAATCTCTAACGCGGAATTCCCTGCAAGCATTCTCTGCAAGCATGAAAGAGAGCAGTTGAAAATCGCTGCTCGACGCGCTGTGAACGGGTGTCGAAGCAAGCCAGGAATTTAATGCTAAAAAGCGGAGTCGCGTTTGGGGCAGGCTACCGCCCTCTCCGACACAATGTCGTTTCAGGAAGTAGAGACATTACGCCACTATGCGGCGTGTGTCAACGCCCACAACGAAGCGGCGAGAAATCCAGTTGAATCGCTGAAAGCGCCTTGCGGCCGGAGGCCAAGTCTCACGGTACTCCCCCGGTTTCCGAGCCCCGAGCTCGTCAAGTTCACTCATTCTATCCGAAATAAAACGGGAGGTGAGAAAAAGGAAGGTCCACGAAATCGGCCATCTTTAACTCTAACTCTCGTACGATGTGTGGTGTTCTCCGAAAAACAGCGGGGCAACAGCCTCTTTCTCGATGACGACCGAAACGGCGCGCTGCAGCAAAGTGATGGAAACGACGAGGTGACACTCGTCCTTGACCCGCAAGAAAATTCCCTCCGTGCCCGCTAATGGACCAGCTTGGAGCCGGATCCTCTGGCCGATTCGCAAGAAAGGCCACGGCTGAACGGGACGTCCGGCCATCGCAACCGTCCGGATGGACGCGATCTCCGTGTCATTCACGGGTTCCGCCCGGTTGCCTCGCCCCACCACTCCAACCACGCCCGGAGTCATCAGAATCGGCAGGCGCTTGTTGGTGTCGAATTGGCAAAAAACGTAACCGGGAAACAGCGCCACTTCAATCTCGGCGATGCGATCGACGCGCTTGCGCTTGGTTCGATAAGACGGCGAGAAAACGCTGTAGCCCTTGACCCTCAGACTGTTCTCGACGGTTTTTTCGTGTCGCGATCGAACGTACAGGGCGTACCAACGATCGGCAGCGAGATTGGACTCAACTCCGAAATGAGGAGGCACCACGCTTTCCAGACCAACCTGACCTAAATCAGAAACGCCTTCTGACCACACTCCCCCACCTCCTGCTATCGCTCTATCTGCCAATGACTGCTGGACCATGAATTTTGGAGCAATGAATGCTGGCTTAATGAATGTTGGGTCAATGAATATTGAACCGACTCTGCGCCGCACTCTACGTGGAAACCGTTCCGTGGAAGCATTGTACCTCAGAAAGACAGCCCTCTTCCCTTCTCTTGGGAAGGCTACGGCCGTGCTATTTGATCGGTCGCCCGGCGACCTCGTGCTTTCTTTTATGAAGTCGAAATACGAAGCGTTCGACACAGTCGGAGATCAGGACTCGTCAGAAAAATATAATCGGTATGTCCCCTGTCGTCAAAGCGCCCTCGAAGATTTCTGCTGCCGTCGAAGAGCAGATCATCGCGATCCGGAAGCAAGGCGAGGCCGGATTGGCGACGGCGGAGTTGTGCCGACAGCACGCGATAACGGAGCAGGCTGTCCGGCGTCAAGCATTCTTTCCGGTCAACGACAATTAGATTTCCCGATGTTGTTTGAGATACCAGCAGCAGTCGGGGCTGTGGGAAAAGTGGGAATCGCGCGGGTTGTGCGCGATTTCCAAGGGCGGTGGGAAGGGAGGAAAACCTGCTTTTGGTTTTCCTCGCTTTCCACGGCCCGGCTTTTTCCACAGCCCTTCGGCCGCCGCGTTTGTGTTGTTAAAGAAATCATCGAGGGTCACTTTGCTTCCGCGGACTCCAAGCCCGCATCCCGATTCTTCTTGGCTTGCTCCATGCGGTAACTCGGGATGTTGAGTTCCAAAATTACGCAGTGATGGACGAGGCGATCGATCGCGGCCGCGGTGGTCATCGCATCTTTGAAAATGCCTTCCCATTTCGAGAATGGCAGGTTGCTCGTCAGCAGCACGCTGCCGCGTTCATAACGCTCCGCCAACAGGGTGAACACGACCTCCATTTCCTCTCGACTTTGCTGCACGTATCCCATTTCGTCGATGATGAGACCGTCGTACTTCGCCAGCTTCTTGATTTCCTTGCTTAACCGCAGATCCCGCTTCGCAGCCAACAGATCTTGCACCAGCAGCGCACAAGTGGCGTACTTGATCCTTTTCCCGCGCATAGCGATCAGCTCTTGCGCCAGGGCACACAACAGATGGCTTTTCCCCGCGCCAGGATTCCCGAAGATCAGTAAATTCTCTTTACGGTCCAGGAATCCTCCCTCCAACAGCACCTTCATCTGTCGACTCACCTTCACCGGCAACCGCTTGCCGTCGAAGTTCGCCAGGGACTTCTCCAGCGGCAGTGCGGATTCCTTGAGTAGCTTTCCGATCCGTTTTCGCCGCCGCTCCTCACACTCTCGCTGCGCCAGTTCCAGCAGGTACCGCTCATAACTCAACGTTTCTTTTTCCGCGCGCCGCGCCGTTTCCTCAAAGCACCCCCGTATCGCCGGCAGATGCAGCTCTTTCAGATTTTCCACGAGCGCGGTTCTCACCTGGCCCGTCTCCCCATTCATTGCAGCCCCTCCCCACTTCCACAGAGTTCGTCAAACATTCGCAGATCCACGCTGGCCACTTCGACCTCGCGAATGCTCCCCTTCCGCTCCACTCTCAGCCGCTCGCGCACCGCCTCCGCCCGCACCCATCCTTCGCCTTTTTCCAACAAACCGCGCAGCGCTTCATCTACTTTCGCCTCGCTCTCCTTCGCCGCCAGCTCCAGGATCGCCAGATACTCCTTGCTCCCCCGCGGGCCCAACTTGTCCTTCAGTTCATCAAACGCCATGCGAAATCGGCTCGTCGGAAACAACTCGTCCCGGTAGCGATAGTTCTCCAACGCCCCCGGCTTTCTCACCAACCAGTCGATGATGTGGCGATAGTCCACCCGGTGTCGCCTCCGCCCACGCAACCGCGGCATCTCTTCCACCTTCTTCTGCCCGTACCAGATCTCCACCCGCTCCATGTACAACCGCACCTCGACCTGCTCGCCAATCAGCCGGCTGGGCACCGAGTACACATTTCGGTCCGTATAGATCAGACTCCCCGAGTCCACCTTCACTCGCTCCCGCTTGCACGACTCCAAGCGTCGTTCCGGCAACTCCTTCATCACGGCGATTTCTTCTGCCAAGCGCGCTTTTCGTCCGGCGTTCAAGCGCGCCAACAATCCCGCCACGAACTCCTGGTAGTCCGCGACACTGACAAAATCCTTGCTCCCGCGCAGCATCAACTCCTGCGCCAGAGCCCGTTTCAAACGATGATGTCGTTGTTCCACATCTCCGTTCTCATGCCCTTGCCCCGCCTGGATCTTCTCTCCCTCCACTCCGTAATAACGCAGCAGCCCAGCGTACCGTTCGGTGAACTCCGCCGGCGTGCTCATGTTGTTGACCGCTGTCGACAGTCGATCGGTTCGGTGCCGCTGCGGCACTTTCCCGAGTTCCCAAACTGCGTTTTGAAACCCCTCACACAAACTTTCAAAGCTCTCCGAAAAACACACCGTGGCCGACTCCCAGTTCGAGTACGTCAGCACCAGGTGATAGAGCAGGTGCGGAAAACTCTGTCCCTGGATCGTGATCCCCAGCTCACTCATGTGCGTGAAGTCACTGGCACTCAGCCTCCCGGGCTGATGGCGCTGCGCGAAGAACACTTCCTTCACCGGTCCTTCCGTCGCCCGCCATACTTTCACTCGTCGCTGCAGCGTCCGCAGTTGCCCCTCGGCAAATCGCCCGCTATAACGCCGCTGCAGATATTCAAAAATCGTCTTCCCTTCCAGCCCAGGGTTCACCTCCAGCAGGCTGCGCACCTCTTCCCACACCTCCTGGAACGGGTCCTCTCGTGTCCGCCACCGCTTCTCCGGCGTCAGTTCGCTCGGCACTCGCCCCAGCCGACGGTACTTCCGCGCCGTCTTCGCATCCATACCCGCTTTCGCCGCCGCAGTTTCCAGATTCGTTTCCACTTTCCCCAAGGCAAACAACCTCCTCACCTGCTTGTCTGTCACCAAATTGTGAGTGTCGCCAAGAACCAAAAATCAGAGCCTGGCTATTGTCGCTGATCGGGAATTCTAATTGTCGTTGCTCGGGAGGTATGATTGTCGCCCATCAGCAGGCCTACTACCGCTGGAAGACGAAGTATGGCGGGATGGACTTCGCTGCCCTGTACCCAGCAACAGCACCCTGTGCGGGAAGGGCCGAAAGGGTTACGACACAAGTCACGGCACAGATTTCCGGTCAATAGCTGCAAAGCATGCTTAGGCTTCCTTTAGCACTTTCTCGAAGCAGCGGCCCCTCGTTCCAGGCTACGTGGCATGAAGCCGAAGTTTAGTTCTTCATCGAGCTCACGAACACGCTGTCGCTATGTCGCCGCAAAGCTGGGAAATCATCGCTGACCTGCCGAAGCATTTCTGCAAGTGTGATAATCCATTTCTTCGGTCCCGTCACGAATCGTTGACCCCTTCGATGAACATTGAGGCCAAGAAAGCAATCTACAAACCAGGTGGTCCGTCCGATCTTGGCCTCCATGAGGCGAATGAGCTCCGGGATAGAGTAGTAGCGAACGTCGAACTCAGAACCCTCGGAAAATCCTCTCCGTGCTAGTACGACGGTTGATCGGATTCCGCCGCGGTTCGCCATCTGAACCAGGGAATTGGATCGTGTTTTCAACACACGACCGATCTCGCCCGCAATTCTCTCTGCGTTTGCTTTGCTGAAGTGCTGAATACAGCTGTACGAGAACACTCCATTCAGAGACTCAGGCGCAAACGGTAAATGCCGCGCATCGGCCAGCACAAAGAGCGGCATATTGTCCGGCACAATACGTTCGGCCAACCAGCGTGCGCATAGCAGGGCTTCCAACTGGATATCCATGCCGATCATCGGATAGCCAGCGAGCGCACCGGCTATGGTCCAGCGGCCCCAGCTGCACCCAATGTCGAGAACTTTTCCCCCGCCAAAGGCACGCGGGAAATCTGGAATCGGATAAGTCCCCTTGAGCCTGGTTCCTCGAAACAGGTTGCCGCACGTGCCCACTAGTGGACTGTCGCAAAGTAACCATTACTAGTTGTTATGCTTCTAAGTTGGTATGGCGACAGACAGCGAAGTGTCCCTCACCAGCAACCAACGTTCGGAACTCAGCAGCATCGCTCAATCGCGTACCCTGCCGGCTGGCTACGTCTTTCGCGCCAAGCTCATCTTGATGCTGGCAGAAGGAGCTTCCTTCAACACCATTAAGCGCAGGCTGCAGACCAGTGCTCCCACGATCGTCCGCTGGAAGCAGCGCTTCCTCGAATCCGGGCTCGACGGGCTCGACACCTATCATCCCGGCCAGAAGGCCAGGGTTCTGACTCCCGCTTTGCGGGCCCGGATTCTGGCCGCCACCCGCAAGAAACCCAGCGACGGTGCCACGCATTGGAGTTGCCGCAAACTGGCGACCGCGCTGGGAGTCAGCAAGGACGCGGTGCATCGCGTCTGGAAAGAAGCGGGACTGAAACCCCATCGCCTGGAGCGTTACTTGGCCAGCGACGATCCGGAGTTCGAAAGCAAAGCGGCCGACATTATCGGCCTGTATCTGCGGCCGCCGCAGCATGCCGCCGTGTTCTGCGTCGACGAGAAAACCGCCATCCAAGCCCTGGATCGGCTCGATCCCGTTCTGCCGCTTTCGCCGGGGCGAGCCGAGCGTCATGGCTTCGAGTACTACCGGCACGGAACGCTTTCTCTGTATGCCGCGCTGGACACCAAAACCGGCCGCGTGCACGGAAGAACCACGGCCCGCCACACCAGCCGTGACTTCGTTGCCTTCCTCGGAGAAGTGGTAGCGTTGTGCTCGCCCCGGCAGCAGATTCATATCATCCTCGACAACCTCTCTGCCCACAAAACCCAACTCGTTCGAGACTTCCTGCAACAGCATCCGCGCGTGCAGCTTCACTTCACTCCTACGTATTCCTCTTGGCTTAACCAAGTCGAGATCTGGTTCGCCAAGATCGAACGCGAGGTCATCGCCCGCGGCATTTTCACCTCGGTCCCGGACCTGGCTCGCAAACTCCGTCGTTACATCAACGCCTACTCCGCCAACGCTCACCCGATCCAGTGGAAATACTCTGACCCCGGCCGCCGGCTGCGCACTAACGAATTCACTGCGACAGGCCACTAGTATTGCTTGAATGAAATTCGCTGCCTTTTCTTCCGTAACGGGCGCGTGCAACTGGTCCCGGTTCTCCGCAAGGATTCCCTTATATCCCTCGTGAGTCGGTATAGCGGAATCAGACAACAAGCAGGGGATGCCCTGAACTACCGGATAGCACTGGGAACCATCGGCTGAAACCAACATGTCTCCCTCGACTCGGAGAGGAAGACCGCTCACTGGGCAACGGAAGATTTCGAGCATGACTGAATCGATAACGGACTGGACCATCACTCGTAGAGTCTAGCATTTTAGTTTGAGGGTGTTAACCCGCGGGAAATCGTACTATGTAAGTCATGAGGGGGGTCCGTCTTCGTCCATTAGACGAGCGCCTGTATCCAAAGTTTGGCTTTGCAAAGCTTACACAAAATCACATCTGCGTCGAAGGCGCGAGCCGCAAAGCCGCTCATTAGCATGCTCACATTCGAGAGTCATTTAATTTGTGCGGCCACATGCTCAACGCTCCTGGTCAAGCCAATCACATTGAAGGCTTTGCGATAAGCGGAGCAGTAGTCCATGAAGGCGCGGTACTGATGCAGAGAGTCGCTAAAGTCGTCGAAGATTAGGATCGTTCCCGGCGGTAAAAATGAATCCATCATCGTCAGGCAATATAGTGTCGACGAGTAAAGATCGCTGTCATGGTGAACGACAATTGGATTCCGTGGTCGGTACTCTGTGAGGAAAGGCAGTAATGTTTCTTGAAACCACCCCACCACGAAACGTACACGTGGGTCGTCGATGTGTGGAACCTGACCGGATGTGCTGAAAGAGCCCCTCTTTGTTCCAGGCCGCCAGTCTTCCGGGAGACCTTCGAAGCTGTCGAATCCCCAGTAGCGCGTTTCCGAGTCTCGGTTTAGATTGCTCCAAGTCCTCAAACTCTGACCTTCAAAAACACCAAATTCCAAGAAGTCCATGCTACGTCGTCCACCGTCGAAAAAGACTTGGTTAACATAGGAGTAGAGCTCCTCTCGGTAGGAGAAAACGGGTGCATCCCCAAACTGACGTTGAGTCTCAGCGAGCCTGGCCCGCCAGTGAAAGCGAGCCAGCAACTCAGAGCGTTGAGTGACGCCTGGGATACTCGCTACTCGCTTCACGGCGTTCCGCATCGAAAGCCGTAACGCGCGGCCATCCATCAAAGACATGATCGAATCTCCTGCGTGCCACACGCAGGCACTGACATCAATGATGCCACAGACTTCAGAAGACAGCAGGGCTTGCCGGTAAATTCCCACGCGCCGATTCCGTTTTCCGGTGTTGGTTCTTAATCACTATTCCGGATTCTTTTTCTGCAAGTAGAAGCAAAGGCGAAGTCGGCAACAGAAGAACACTCATGCGGGATCAGTAAAATCGCGCAAGAATAGCCACGACCCGACACCTTCGTCCGTGAAGATTTCTGATGCCACGGAATAAACGTCGCGGGATCAGCGCTCACGCTCAAACGTCCCGCCTCTGGGAATGCATCTCTGCATGACAAGAGACACAAAGTGTGATCAGGTTTTCTTCTGAATCGTGGCCGGCCTGGCTGCGGAACTGTTGGTGATGGACCTCGAGGTTCGCCATCGCGCCGCACGATTGACACCGCCAGCCGTCTCGACGCAGGACCTCCAGCCGGACAGTCTCGTACGACACGGGACCCAGTCGCAAGCGCTCGGGTTTCGGGCCGATCGGGGTCATGATACCTTCTCGCCCAAGCCAGCAAGGAATGCCTGCCGCTGTTCTCCGGTGAGAAATTTGAAGAATCTGGTCATCGAAAACAGCAGCGTCTCCGGAGCTCCGTGGTCCAGGTTGGCTCCGGCCAGGAAGTCCGCGCAGATCATTTCCAGACAGTAGCCTCGGGAGCGGTCGCTGCCCAGCATCAGAGCTGCCGTCTCAATCGCTTGCTCGATGACCGGCATCTGGCTCTGGTCAAGCTTGAAGTAGATAATCTCCCACGGTGGTCTCCTTGCCCGTCAGTGCCTTGTCTACTGCCTTCTTGAAGTCTTCTTTTCGGCATCTGCCGGGCTTTGTGCAACCAGGTTGCACAATCGAAGTGCTTTCTGCTTTATTCTCGGCGCCCCAGGGGCAGTCGCCGCACTCGGATTCGCTTTTCTTCGAGGACGACGATGCTGCCTTCGCGCAAAGGCTCTTCCATCACAGGCATAGCCCTTAATAACAATCGCAATTGAACTGCTGGATGTTTGGGTCCGCGACGAAGCAGAATGACGGATGGTCTTTCTTCGTTGCGCAAAGCCAGCAAGGTACCAAAATCGGTATCCGCAGAGATTAGAATTCGACCTTCTTCTGCGGCGCGTGCGAAAACTTCAGGATCGGTCGCTTTCTGCATGAGGTAGTCGCGGATATGAATAGCGTTGTGGCCTGCGGATCGCAAACCCTCCGCAATCAAAGGTGACAAAGCGTTGTCCACCAGGAACTTCAAGAACCACCAATGACGGGAAGCTCCCGCTCGCGGACGGCCTCTGCCGCATAGCGCAGTGCTTCGCGAACATCCTCGACCTCAAGATCGGGATATGCAGCTAGGATCTCAGTTTCCGCCATGCCTTCCCCTACCATGCCGACAACGGTAGCGACTGGTATGCGCAGGCCCCGGATGCACGGGAGGCCGCTCATTTGATTGGGGTCAACGGTGATGCGTGTGAAGGTTTTCACTTCTAGCTCCGTTTATCATGGAAGCACAGATTGCAACTCAACTACTCTATCCGTCAGCTAAAAGATAGCATGTCAGAGGAAGCGGCCGAGGCCTAAAAACAGGGTCCGCGGATAGTTGCGGATCCGGCCGCGAGCGCGGAGGGTCGGGGCTCTTCGAACTCATGATGCCTTCTCGCTAAGGTCTCCAAGAAATGCTTCCCTCTGCTCTCCCGACAGAAACTTGAAGAATCTGGTCACGGAGAACAGAAGCGTATCCGGATCCCCGTGGTCCAGGTTGGCCCCGGCCAGAAAATCCGCGCAGATCATTTCCAGGCAGTAGCCGCGAGACTTGTCGGTTCCGAGCATCAAAGCGGCCGTTTCGATAGCCTTTTCCACGACCGGCATCTGGCTCTGGTACAGTTTGAAATAGATGATTTCCCACGGTTCCGTTTCTCGCCCCGTCAACTCCTTCTCGACTTCTTTTTTGAAGTCTTCCTTGGGCATCTGACGGGCTTTGTGCAACCAGGTTGCACAATCGAAGTGCTGCCGGTCCCTCCTGGCCAGTTTGGCCAGTTCGATGCCTTTCGCCCAGCCCACTTCCCTCAGTTGCTTTCTTGCCTGCGGAGGAAGATGTTCGTGGATCGACATCAGGTAGTACGCCTTCCTCCTCGATTCCGGGAACCGCCTTTCCAGAAACTCGTCAAAGGACTTCAGATTCTCCAGCCGCCAGTACTGTCCTGCCCGCACCTCACACAGGTATCGCCCCAGTTCGACGAACTTGGTGTCCCGCTCCGTTTCTTTCCGCTGCTCCCAGGCCAGAATCTCGTCAATCTTGCCCAGCACGAATACGGCGCGGCGACGATTGAACTTCGGCGGCATCGGCGGATACTCAGTAATTAAGCTCGTGAACCCAATCAAGACTGTCGGCTCCTGGACGCCGCACTACGGCGGCGTCGACCATCTCCTGCTTTCCCAGACAAAGCCCTACATACGGACAGCTGGTGCAAGGATTCTGGGGAAACCGGATGCCACTGTGTGGGAGAAAGTCTGCGGACTCAATCCGGCGGATCGTGCTCTCGACCAGGCGGCCAAACTCCTGGCGCTGTTCATCGGTGATTGTCGTGCGCAGGTACTGAACCTCGACCAGGCTCTTGCGAACGAACACCACTTGCGCGACATCGACAATCCCTGTGATCCAGGAGTAGCAGACGAGTTGGGGATCCAGGGAAAGCAGCCCGTCGGGCTCTTCTGGGTATCGGCTCGAACTGGTCTTCCACTCGAGCAGGCAGCGTGTCCCGTCGAGTTTCCCGATGGCATCGATATGGGCAACGAAATCGTTCTTCTCGCCCATCGGCCGGGTGAACTTGACTTGCAGATTCCGTCGAGGCTGGCGAACCTGAACCCGATTGTCCTGGCAGAAGCGGGTCAGCAGCATGATTCCTTGCCGCAACATGCGATCCCAGGAATCTCGGTTGGAGTAGTGCAAGTCTTGGTTTTGACAGGCAGACCATTCGTCGAACAGGACGCCTCCGGGATCTTCCCGGAGAAAAACGGCACCCAAGGCTTTTTCGAAAGCGCGACCGAAGAGCATCGCTGCACGTGTGTCCCTCTCTCTCCAGCCATCGAGATAGCGGTGCCGATATCGCTTCGGGCAGGTGAGGTATTGATGGATCTGGGTGTAGCTGTACGTCATCTCAGGCCACCTGCGGATTGTCGAGATTTGCGGGTGAAAGCTCTTCCCAACGGCCGGCGGAAGCAAAGCCGTCCAGTCGGATCAGGGAAGCACCGTTCAAAACGACGTGGCTGATCTTGACTACGCCCTTCAGCCCTACAAGCTGAGTTTCGTCGACTTCGTCACGACCGAGCAGTTCGGTGTCATAGCCGAAGTCACGCAGGAACCAGTTCATCTTCCATAGGGCTTTCGGGCTGCAATAGAGGCGGCTGGAAGGACCTGTCCAGAAAATCGGACGGGCTCAAGAATGGCCAGAGTGAGGGAGTAGTAAGGCTTCTGTGCCTGCCGACAGAAACGGACCCGTTGCACTCGAACCAGGAAGACTCCGTCGGGGATCCGGTCGGCGGCGCAGCGATCGGCGGCGTGCAGGCCGGTGATCTGGCGTTTCATGCGGCACCTTCTTCTTTCTGGCCGGGATAGCTGTTGAGCTGGCAAAGGAGGGCATTCCGATCCTTCTCGGCCCAATCGGCCAGGTGCTTAACGAAGTTTTCCACCTGTTCCCTGCTGGCCTCTCTGAGGGTCTTGACGCCGCAGAAGTCGGTGGCATAGGCCTTGACCAAGTTGGGATCAAGTTGATGTTGGCGGATGATCTGGCAGAGGCGATCGCGCACCTTCGGGCCGCGGTGGTTCCCGTTGCCGTTTACAGGTTGCGGCAGTTTCTTGGATTCGGGAGCCGGATCGGGTCGTGCGGCGAACGATCCGATCTCCTCGACCGAGCAGATGCCGATACCGTAGGCCTTGCGGAGGGCCCGATTAACGGCACGTGTCTCCGCCACCCGCATCTCAGCACCGCGAACGAGGGGGGAAACGTTGGACGGATCGGCGTCGCCATAGCCGACGAAGCCGGAGGAGCCTTTCGATGGGAAAACCGTTGCCTTAACGACGAACCGATCCGCTCGAGAATCACACAATGCATCGACGGCTTCAACATGGATTCCATGGCATCTCTTGCGACGCGCTAGCCCAATCAGTCCTGTGTGCGTTACATACCAGTGGCCGTTGATAATCTGGAGATCGCCGCCTTCCAGTGAAAAACTAAACTCTCGCGTCAGGGTTTCGAGCCGAGCCTTGGTCCGTGATACTAAAGCCTCGTCGAGCGCCTTTTTCGCCATGTTCATGTTTTGTCTGAGCAGCTTGCGCGTTGCTTGGTCATTCGAAGTTGTTTTGTTCATTGGGCCCTCCGGGTGCTTCATTTTCGCCTCCTGTATATCAAGTATAACAGGTATTACATGTATTACACAATAGCGATTTGTATTGTTCACGATCCGATTGCACAGCTATATTTCAGATGTGGCGAGAACAGGTTTCCTGGTGTTCCGAGTGAACGCAGAATTGCGGCGCGACATTCAGCAGATTGCTGATGAGGAGCAGAGGACCATCACGCAGGTCTGTGAGATGCTGCTGCACGAAGGTGTCGAGGCCTACAAGAAGGAAGGACCCAAATTCATGCAGCGCCTGGTCGCCAAGCAGAAGGCTAGGGTCAAGGACTGATAGCCGACGCAAGAAAGCGATTCGCCATCGATGAACGAACTCGTGTTGGCTGCGAAAATTGGCGTCCCTTATGGACCGTGTGGCTCAGGAACGCGGGTTACCTGCCACTGCCTGGAAAGTCCGAAAACTCACAACTGTGCGCGTACCTGAACGACGACATGAGACCTTACGCGCGAAGCCAGCGCTCGAGCATATGAGTACAACGAACCGCGAGGCCGCAGGGGCAATTCTTTTGCTGGTTGGGATCGGATTGTATCTGGTCAGTTGCACCAGCAATGCGCCGTTCGGGCGAGGGATCGGCAATCCGCCTCCGCCGCCTCCGCCGGCCACCAGTGTCACGACGTATCACAACGATAACGCCCGAACAGGACAGAACCTGAGCGAGACCACGCTCACGACCGCGAATGTGAACGCGACTGGTTTTGGCATGCTGTTCATCATTGCCGCCGACGGCAAAGTCGACGCCCAACCGCTCTACTTGCCCGGCCTGAGCATTGCGGGCGCGGCCCACAATGTTCTTTTTGTCGCAACCGAGCACGGCAATGTCTACGGTTTCGATGCCGACACCGGCAGGCAGCTTTGGCAGGTTTCCACGCTGGCCGCGGGGGAAGCTCCCAGCGATGATCACGGCTGCGATCAGGTGACTCCGGAGATTGGAGTGACTTCCACGCCGGTGATTGACGCCAAGTCCGGCCCGCACGGAACGATATACCTCATCGCCATGTCGAAGGATGGAAGCGCTCACTATCATCAGCGGCTGCATGCACTGGACGTGACCAGTGGCGCCGAGGAATTCGGTGGTCCGAAAGAGATTCAGGCGTCCTATCCGGGAACCGGCGACAACAGTTCCGGGGGAAACGTGATCTTCGACCCCGGACAGCAGGTGGACCGGCCGGGCCTGCTTCTGCTGAACGGCGTGGTCTACACGAGTTGGGGATCGCATTGCGATATTCGGCCATATACGGGCTGGCTGATGGGCTACGACGAAAATACGCTGGCGCAGGTCACGGTATTGAATGTCACTCCCAACGGCAATGAGGGATCCTTTTGGATGAGCGGCGCGGGTCCGGCCGCCGACGCCAGTGGAAACATCTACGCGCTCGATGCCAATGGCACGTTCGACGGCACGCTCAACGGCCAGGGATTTCCCAGCCAGTCCGATTTCGGCAACGCCTTTCTGAAGATCTCGACCACCAACAAGCAGCTGGCGGTGACGGATTATTTCGAAATGTCGAACCAGTCTTCGGAGAACTCCACCGACGAAGATCTGGGCTCAGGCGGCGTACTGGTGCTGCCGGACCTGATCGACAATTCGGGTCAGACTCACCACCTGGCTGTCGGAGCTGGGAAAGATGCCAACATCTACGTTGTGGATCGGGATGCGATGGGCAAGTTCAACCCGAGTTCGAACAACATCTATCAGGAAATTCGAAACGGGCTCGCCGGCGGCGTCTTTTCCATGCCGGCATATTTTAATAACACGGTGTATTACGGGGCAGTTCAGGACAGCCTGCGGGCGTTTGCCATCAGCAACGCGCAACTGGGGAGTTCGGCGGCATCGCTGTCCTCGCACATCTTTCCTTATCCGGGAGCGACTCCCAGCATTTCTGCCAACGGAACCAGCAATGCGATTCTTTGGGCCGCCGAGAACGCCAACGCTGCGGTTCTGCACGCTTACGACGCCCGGAATCTGGCAACCGAACTCTACAACAGCAACCAGGCATCGAACGGGCGCGATCATTTCGGAGCGGGCAACAAATTCATTACCCCGATGATCGTGAATGGGAAAGTTTACGTAGGAACGACGACGGGAGTCGGAGTATTCGGGCTCGTTCAGTAAATTGCTGAGACTGGCGCTAGGGCGCCACTGCCCTGTCGGTGCATTCACCTCGAACAAGTCCCGGATTCCCTGTGCACGCTTGCCTTCTGCGCCAAAGGGATGTTCGAGGACGATTCAACATAGTGACTTTTGTCGGGCCAAACCACTCGTCAAACTACAGCGTCAGACGACAGAATGCGACCGAACAGGCCATACTCGTCCCGTTTTCGGTGTTCGGCGAAAGCCAGAAAATCACCAGACTTGACGATCGTGCTACGATAATTTTAGAGTAAGCAGATTGACAGGCGAATGATTTTCTTCAGGACGCGGATGTATTTTTTCATGCGATGAGTCTCCTCTAGACGAATCTACTCAGGCGATAAGTATCCTCTAGACAAAGCTGGAACGTTTCAAATCCAAAGGCCGCAGTTGTGAGTTTTTTGTCTGCCCCCAACCTTCCATCTCGCATGATGGTCGAGTTGGCGATTGGGGCTTTGCGCCGTTCCGCTGTTTGAAGGAGGACCCGTGCTTGTGCGATCCACTCAAACTCACCGAACTTTGTCCGTTCAGACTTTCGGGGTGGTGCTGCCCAGTTTGGTCATCGAATCCGTCAGCGACCCGGATCAACCCAATCAACTGCGCTTGCACACTTGGGATGGGCGCAAAGCCACGACGGCGCACACCACGACCTATCGCGGCTGCACGTACACCTCCGCGCCAATTCCAGAAGGTCTCAGCAAGGCAGTCCGTTTTGCCGTGGCGAGCAAACCGTTCGAATCGACGGGCGAGCTAGTCGCTTCCATGCGCGAGTTCCTGTGTGGTCATGCTCACCTGGCGCAGAACGCGGCTGCCCTCCTAATTCGGTCTGATCGAAAAGCACCGGCAGTTGCTTTTTGTGTGTCCATGGCTCGACCAAACGGTCGGGCCCTTTGCCATTTGCACCCAAATCGGCAGAACGATGCCACGGCCCGCAAAAGCGGAAGCCCCGTTTCCGAATGCTGCTTTTGTATTTCTGCCTCCGCGAAATGTCCGATTTGTCGGCGACGAGATGGTCATGTGTTTTGTGCACAGCCCGCGCGCCAGTCAGGAGGTCATTTTGAATGGTAAAACGAAAATCAAAGCGAAGAGGGAGTCGAACGCGACGAACAGTTGCATCAACACGGCTGGCGAAATCTTTGCCGATGGTGCGATGATCGAATTAATCTCTGGTTCTTCTGGGCTGAGAAAGCCCTCTCTCTTATTGTGGAACGGGAGAGAAGCCAACGTTGGACCAAGCGTCGAACATGGCGGCTGCATTTATGAGGCACCGGCACTGGCTCCGAGTCTGTACCTGGCAACGCGATTCCCTTCCGGTTGTCAGGACTACAGTTCAGCCCGCAACCTGTTTGTCACGATCACCGATTTGTTTAAGCGACACTTATATTTGCCGGAAAGGGAGTCTAGTCTGCTCGGCTGCTTTTCCATCAGCACGTGGCTGGCTGATCAATTGCCGACCGCGCCAACTCTGATGATTTCTGGGCCTGATCAGGAACTGGGAATTGCTGTGTTGCGCCTGCTCAGCTGCCTCTGTCGCCATCCCTTGATGCTGGCTGAAGTCACCCCCGGTGGTTTCCGGTCATTGTGCACGCAATTGTCCCTTACCTTGCTTCTCAACCAGGAAGAATTGAGGCCCAACATGCAGCGACTTTTCCGAGCATCGAATCACCGTGGCTTGCACTTGGCTGGAAACCGAGGAAGCGTCGTTAATCCCTATGGTCCGAAAGCGATCTTCTGCGGGAACGATGCTGCGCTCGATATTCTTGACGGTGGAGTGATCCACATTTCTGCGGCACCATCACAATTGCAATCCTTGGCATTGGATGAGCCGGTTCAAAACAAAATTGCCAACGATCTTCAGCCGCGCCTCTTGATGTACCGGCTGAAGAATTCTGGAAAAGTGCCCGAGCCCGTTGATGTCTCGAAATTTACCTTTGGAACGCGCCCACTAGCCCGCACTTTTGCGGCATGCTTCCCAGAAGATTTGGAACTGGCACGTGATGCAGTTCAATTGCTCCAACCTCAAGACCAGGAGGTCCGCGGACAACGATCGCGTGACGTTAACTGCGCGATTGTTGAAATATTGTGGGGTTACATTCACGGACCGAAGCAACGCGGGGTGAAGGTCGATGAACTCGGAAAAGACGTGAACGCACTACTCCGGTCTCGGGGTGAAATTATTCAGTATAGCGCCGAAGAAATCGGCTGGAAGTTGAGAAGTCTGAATATTAAGAGACACAGTGATCGCGCCGGGCGGCAAGTCTCGGTGGATCGAGAGACAAGCCAAAATGTGCACCGATTGGTTAGAGCCTACGATTTGCCATGCTCACACAGCGCCGAGGCAAGTTGTCCTGATTGCAACGCTGCGAAGGCCAGGCTTTCTAAATGATTTGTGGAGGTGATGGAGGTTGTGAAGGTTTTTTAATGATTTACGCCAATACTTTTCAATATCTGGAGGAGAAATGCCAACAAAACAATCGAGACTCACCAAAACCGAAGATCAAGAATACCGTGCTCGTCTCGTGCGGTTGGGAAAAATGGGCCTTACGATCGGGTCTGCCGGCCATCCGTCGCCCGCGCCCGACAGGATCATTTTGGAGCAAATCTCGCAGGATTTTGGTAGGATTTACGACTTGCCTTCCGGTGCCGTTGCAGTGGTCGCGCCTGCCAAGTTAAACATTCCGATCTCTGGAATTGTACCTACGGACTGCGTAATGATGATACCGTGGGACGATTTTCCACTCGAGTTGAGTGATCCAAACGAAAGCAAGTACTATCAAACTCTGATTGACGACTTGCCCCACCATCCGACCGAACTTCTCAACCGCTGGCTGACATCCAAGACCTCTCTACGATGTCGCCAAGCGGAGGGAGTGATCGTCGCTGAGGGCTGGACCCGTTTCCCCCCCGAACTCCATGACGAGATGCCAGTAACGGTGGAACTATTACTCGCAGACGAGCGGGACAACGAGATGTGCTTCGCCTTTCGAGTCCGGGTGGACCGGAGCCTGAAGCGCCGGTACGAACAGCAACAGCGAGAACGTCAAGAACGAGTGCGATTGACCAAGCCACGTGGCGGCCTGTACGACGGAGGACAACTAGGCGATCAGAAAAGTGTTTCGCCGACAGGAGCCGTGCAGCCTCGGCACCCTAGCGGTGACGATGACGCAGAACTCAAGAAACCAAACTAGGGAGACCGGATTACCGCAGGCTGAAAACACCGGTGCGCGACTATTTTTCTGCGATTCTCGCCGGGCTTGCCGATCTCCCGATCCGGTGGCTTTCGGAAGTCCTCATCTTGTTCATTGTGCGATGCACAAACTGAAACATATGTATTGACACAAGTGGTTTATAATCGTATAGTTAACTCGAATGCTGCAATGCAGCATATCGGGGTATCATATGTCAGTAACCATAAAGACCAAGACCTCCCGGACTCATTCCAGGGAGCCATCTTTTGTTTCCAGTCTATCGGGTTGGGCGGAGAAGGGAGTTCAGGGCCTCCTCGCCACGCCACGGAACCTCCTGGACCTCGCAATGCGGCAGAATACAAACGTGATGCATTTTCTGCGGCAGCAATTGTCCGACCCTCATCATTCTCCTCGCGCCGTCCTCACCGAGATGGCTGGGGAGAGCATGACGAACTTCATTGCAGCGCAGAAGGTACTTCTTGATCTGAGCAAGCAACAGAACGAAATTCTCATGACCGCGGTGAAAGAGCGCATCGGGGAGGGGCCCGAGGGGCGTGCCACGGCCGACCTGCTGCGGCGTAGCGTGGATACCTTCATCCACATGCAGGAGGAGTATCTGAAGATCGCCGGCAAGCAGACCCATATTTGGGTGGAAGCCGCCAGGACCGGCAAGCCGTTACCCGGCCGAGCACCCTTGGTGGGTCTGGCCCGCGAGGGTATGGAGACCTTTGCCAAAGTGCAGAAGCAATTCTTGGATGTCATCGCCGAGGAGACAGCCAAGGTCACCGGCAGCAAACGCACCGCCATTAAGAAGATCAAGAAGACCGAATTGTCCAAGTTGGCGCGGCAGGCAGCCGAGTTGTTCATCAATACGCAAGAGAAGATGGTGGAGGTCGCCGGCAAGCAGATGAACGCCCACGTGAAAACTGCGGGCAAGACCCTGGAACTCCTGCGGCCACTTCCGAAGACATTGATGGACGCAATGGTAAAGCCGACTGGTGAGCACAAGCGCGCGGGCAAGCTAGCTCGTCGCGGGAAGAAGCCGGCAGCGGGTGGAAAGAAGAAGGAATCGGCGGCAGTGGCCGCCGCCTGAGCTATTATCCTGAGCGAAGTGTGGCTTGTGCGAAACGCGGGCCATACGAAGCCGAAGGATCCTTGCACAATCCAGTGCTCAGACTCGGACGGGCGGGTGGAAGGTATTGTGTCCCGTGCTCACGTGCTGCAGGTACTGCGATCACGCGCCGAACTGAAGTTGTCTCCGAGTTTGCCCCGAGCCGCGTGAGAATGAAGTTTTGTTCGATGGGCGAACCTTACTTAATCGCGTTACATCAGAGTTGCCCGATCCACCCGCGATCGGCGGCAAGAGCCGATGGAGTTCCCAACTTCCCACAAGTCGACTTCTTCCCCGCGGCGGTTCCGATTCCCCACAGAAATTCCCCTGCACTTCCTCTCTCGGCGAATTGTGCACGTTGCCTCGGGTCCCATCCACCCTGCTGGTGGCTGTTCGTACACTACAGACCTCGGGAGCCGGGTTGCATCGCGGCTTGCGAAGTGGCCGGAGCCGGATGAGGGCCGCGTTGGGCTGGCTTCGCCGAGCCTGAGGGTTGCAGGCGCTCCTTCAGCAGTTCTTCCCCGCGCGCGAACAGCTCTTCCTTTGAAATCTTGCCGGCATCAACGTCGGCCAGGATCGAGCGCTGGGCCTGGTATTCCCGGTTCTCAATGCCTCCCTTGCTCTGCAGCATCCGCCACGCCTTACGACGCTCCACGCAAAAGAGCACAAGTTGTCTTGAAATCGCCCAGTGGGCCACGTCTCCGTTCGATCCCTGGGTTTTGATATAGACGCCAAAATCGGGGACGAAGGCACGGTGCTCGGAGTTTAAGCATCGGCGATAGACAACGTCCTGCTGGGTGATGCGGACCAGCATATTCTCCAGCGGGATCAGGTGGGCCGCGTTCTCTTTTTTAATTTTCTTCAGGTGGTTGCGGAATCGGGCCTCGGTGGTGCACCAATGGGCAACTGTGTAGCGGTAAGGCTCGCTGCTGCCTTTGAACTTTGTCTCGTACCAATCCGTTTCCGGGGAGGGATTGCCCTTAAGATCGAGGGATTCCTTGTAAGTCTCTCCGAGTTGCGGGTTGAAAACGAACTCTGGCGCGCCGCGCGAGTCGCGCACCCGCTGAGCCTGGGTGAGCGCCATGTCGTCGGCCACGCCGTGTTCGGGCTGGCACGTGGTAAAACACTGCAAGAACGCGGTGCCGCGATATTCGAGGCCATCGAGGATGGCACGGTACAGCTTGGGAGCGTTGGCGATTGAGATCTGAGCCACAAACGGAGATCCGTGTCCGGCCAGGAAGGTCTCGGCGACCGTCTTCTTCTCGACGCTCTTCCCCTGGGTCGCCGCTCCGAACACGTTCATGTCGCTGCCACCGAGCATGGGCGTGGAGTCGGAATTTTGTCCGCCAGTGTTGGAGTACAACTGAGTGTCGAGCATAAGGACTTTGACGTTGGGACGGTTCTGCAGAATCACCTTCGAGGTGTTCTGATAGCCGATGTCTCCCATGCCGCCATCGCCGCCGACGGCCCACACCTTTGGCAGCTCAAGCACTTCCTGATCGGTCATCAGTGCATCGCTGAAGTGCGTGAGTTCGTAGTATTCGCGCGGGGTGATAACTTTCTCTTCGCGCTGGAGCAGCGCATCGGCGAGCCTCTCCGGAATGACGGAGCGCCTTGCGTGATCCGCGATGAAGCTTTCGCCGAAGAGCCAGGCGACCGTGACGCCGTCTTGGAAGAGCGAATTCATCCACGGATAGGGGTGGGGATTGTTCGGGGGCGTAGAGCCGTAGACGGTGTTACAGCCCGTGTGGGCGGCCATGGCCATGACACACATGCCGTTGGCCAAGCGGCCATCGATGGCTTGTAGATCCTTGTGATTGAAAGCCTCCTGCCGCATGACCGCCACGATGACGTTCACCAACTCGTGGTCGGTGATGGGGCCATAGCGGGCGATTCGTGCCTTGGTGTCTTTTTCATCTTCACCACCCAGCCCCATGAGCAAGTGAGCGACGGCTTGGCGCAACAGCTCATACTCCTCCGGGTTTCTAAGTTTGACTGCGGCGAGCTTTTCGAGGCCAACTTTCTCGAGTTGCGAGGCTTTCGCGCGGAGCCGATCGGCCTTGGCGTGGAAGAGGGGCCGCATGTAAGCCTCGGTGACGCATGCTATCGCGCGCAGAACACTCTTTTCCCCGCAGCCGGCGCAGGCGCCGTCGCCGGAAACCAACGCGTCGTAATTGTGACGAACCATCAGCATGTTCCGGAGAGTGGCGGTCTTGGAATCCTGCGGGTGGGCATCGTTGTAGAGGCCCAGATACTTCTGCGGCGTGTTGGGCAGAAAACGGAGAAACGCGGTTCCAGTCTCGTGCTCGGCATTGACCAGTTCGGTTTCCTGCACCATCTTGAGGGCTTCATGTTCACCGCATGCGGTGACACAAGCGGCGCATCCTTTGCAGAGGTCGGAGACGAAGATCGAGAAGATGCCGCCCCCGCCGGGCGTTTTCCGCTCCGGAGTAGAAAAGATAGCGTTCACCTTCTGGTAGGCCATGGGCACCCGGTCGAGGATGTCGAACAACTGGAGCTTGGCCTCGGAACAGAACCCATCGACCTCGTTCGTGACTTGGCGCAGGATCTGGGGCAGCGGCCTCGCCGTATTGTTCGCGATGGCATCGCGCATCATTTGACGCGTGCGCTTCTCGATCTCGGGCAGCAACCGCAGCATCTTCTCGCGCTCGCCCCCGTCCTCGACATAGTGCGCAACCGCGGTGTGCAGAATGGTTGCCATGTCTTCCGAACAGTTGGGCAACGCGGTGTCGGGGCAAACGGCGATGCACTCCATGCACTGCGTGCAGTTTTCGGGAATGAATAGCGGCGTCTCACGGCGCGCGACGTACTTCGACGCCGTGTCGCCAGTGCCGGCCCCCATGACGCCGACCGATGCAAAGGGAGAGGACGGTTGGTTGTAGCCGAGGCCGGCGCGGAACTCGGCGTTAAAGGTCGCGACCCGAGTTACCGGCGTGCGCTCGTGCTGGCCAGGGGGCACAGGAGTGGAGCGGCATCCAGAGTGACAGCCAGTGTCATCGGCACTATCGATGACTGGCAACAGCGCCACGCCACGCAAGCTGGACCGATCGCGAGCGTTGAGTTCGCCAATGCGGATTTCGCGGACGCGTTCAAAGCCCTGGGTCATAACCTCCATGTTGGAGTTCACGACGGCGTCGCCGAATCGGCCGAACTTCTCCACATATTGTCTGCGAACGACTTTGTGGAACTGTTCCGTGGCGATGCGGAACTCGGAAAGAAGCGGAGAGACTGCGAAGAATGCGCCCAGGAAGGCGTTGCCCTGCATGCGAAGTTGAAGGTCAGCACGATCGGTGGCCTTGCGTGCGATCTCGAACCCTGGCAAGGTGAAAACGCGGATTTTCTTGTCGATGATCTGCTCGCGTGCCCAAAGCGGTAGCCGCTCCCAGGCCTGCTCGCCTTCCTCTTCGGATTCCCACACCAGAGAGCCGCCCTCGGACATTCCGTCGAGCGGGTTGGTATGCGTGAACGCCTTCGGATCGCAGCACAGCACGACGGTGACGTGTCGGAGGTCGCAATTGACGCGAATCCGCTCCGGCGCTGCCACCATGAAATACGCCGTGGGGGCTCCCTTTTTTTCCGATCCGTACTTGGGATTGGCACTGACGTGAATGATCTCTTTGGGGGTGCCCAGCTCGTCGACGATCTTGTCGCGTTGGTAGAGCAGGTCGTTCAGATCGCCGAGAATGGCGCCGAGGTTCTTGCCCGTCGTGATCGCTCCCCATCCGCCGATAGAGTGGAAGCGCACAGCGACCGCCCCTTCCGGCAATAGCGATGGCGTTTCGTCGGACTTCACTTCGTACGGGTGATCGACGCCCAGCACGAAGAACGACGTTCCATCCTCCGCGTGCTTGCCGTCTTTGCGGGCGCAGGTGCCAGTGGCAAATTCGTATGCGCCGATGATGTGCTCTGGCCGGAAATCCCGCGACCCCAGGCCGTAGATACCGGAGAAAAGCCGAGGCAGTTGGTCGGCCGTGATCGCAGGCAGTCCCGCGGTGGCAGGATGGCCGTCGGTCTGCAGAGCCTTGTTGAGTGCGGTTCGTATGTCGCGCCCCATCGGGTTATCACCGGCCATCGGCTCGTCGGTGCGCTCAAGCACGATGACGTTCCTCTTGCCGGCGAGTGCTTTGACAACCGCTGCTTCGGGGAACGGTCGAATGACGTTGAGGTGGATGGAGCCAACCTTCGCGCCTCTCCGCGCGCGAAGGTAGTCCACCGCCGCTTCAATGTTCTCCGCGGCTGATCCCAGCGAGACGAATACCGTCTCCGCATCGTCAGTCTTGTACTGAGTGATCAAACCATAATAGCGGCCGGTCAGCTTTCCGAACTCTGCGTACGCCTCTTCCAGGAACTGCAGGATCGGTTCCGTGAAGTTGTTCCGGCGCGCCGCCACACCTTGCATGTAGTGTTCCTGATTCTGCACCGGCCCGAGGAGTACGGGATTGGTGAGATCGATCATCTGCGGCACGCGCCGCCGCTTCGGCCCGAAGAGAATTCGCTGGCTCTCGGTGGGGCAGTCGATGATGTCGTCCGGCGCGCCGAGATATTCGCGGATCAGTTCCGACTCATGCTTATAAAACGTCCGCTCCAGGTGCGAGGTGAGAAAGCCGTCCTGGACGTTCATCCCGGGCGTCAAGCTCAGCTCCGTCACGCGTCGCAAGATGAGCGCGTGATCGGCGGCTTGCTGCGCGTCTTTGCCGAACAGGATGATCCAGCCGGTGTCGAGCGCGCCATAGACGTCATCGTGCCCGCAGTGCACGTTGAGTGCGTGCTTGGTTAGCGCCCGGGCGACGACCTCCAGGACCATCGTCGAGCACTTGCCCGGGGCGTGGTAGTACTGTTCCACGCCGTACAGGATTCCCTGGCCGGACGTGAAATTAACGACACGTTTTCCGCACACCGAGTGCGCGATAGCTCCGCCCTGAGCCGCGTGTTCTCCTTCTGCTTCCACGGCCAGCGTGCTGCGGCCGAATACATTCAGGCGGCCCTCGGCGAAGGACTGCTGGTAGAGTTCTCCCCCTTCGGTCGAGGGCGTGATCGGGTAGAAGACGCCAGCATCGGCAATTCGTGTTTCGGTGTGGTAGGAGACGAGCTGATTCCCGTTTGCGGTGACCCGTATCCCGGGATAGCGAGGAGCGGCGGCCATAAATCCCTCCGCGTACGGGCACCTCCAACTGAGGTGTCAGTAGATTGTTTTGTTTACATTCTAGACCTCGCACACGCACCCGCAAAGGCAGTTTCATCGGTAGCTGCCCTCGACCCCTTCCACATCATGATGCGCCTCAGGAGGATTGCGCGATGGTCACAATTCACCATCTTTTTGGCGAATTACCGTGCATTGTGTAGGCATGAAAATCACACAGAAGGAAGCGCTGGCGGTTCGTTGCCCCACGTGCGGCGCGAAGCCCGGCGAAAAGTGCGAGCTCAGTACCGGCCTGCCCCGCACAGAACCGCATCGCGACCGCCGCCTAACAGCCTCGGAGAAGTGAAATGGTGTAGAGACCTTCAGGCGACCGCGGGTTGTGCGAGCGGTGAACCGAGACCGTGGACGGTTTCGTTCACCAAGACCGCAGCCACTGCGCTCTCGGCTTGGGTGGGGGTTGGAATCTGGAGCAATCCTTGCCGGCCGAGGTTCGGAGGAAGCACAAAGGAGTCTTGGTGTTGCATTACAGATTCCAAAATGTGAGCCAACCCTTCAGATGCGTATCCATTGTCGAAGCGGACGCCGGCGGCGTGAAACGTGTTCGCTGACACCCAATACTCACACACCAGAAGCCAATGACCTCGTGTGATGGAAGACCAGACCTTCAGGTAATCCAATGTGCCGGCTGGAGTAAACCCGTATTCAACGTGAATTAGGCCAGTTTCGGCGCCGCGCATCAAGTCAGCCCAAGAGACCACAACTGCTGATTCGAGGATTCGCTCTAGATTGTCATTGGGGTTCATCATGTCTTGCTTTCTGCGGGTAGCCGCGGGTTGGTCGCAGTCGAGCCTAGCCAGCGTCTGCGCTCTTCGGATCGTTCACGTACACTTAGGACCGTGAGGAAACACCCGGCCAGGAACATCAAAGTCACAATTACCCCGAGGTAAAGTTCCAGCTGTTCTGTCAAACGAAGGCTCCTGCATACCGATCTCACGACTGATTGAAGCGCAACTCAACCTCTGGCCCATTCCGCATTGTCCTGGGACGTCTGGCGCACTTCAGCGCTATCCAGATTGCAGCTGTGCTGCATATGGCGAGAATGGGCGGACACGGTCACATAGGGCACACCGAGAAAGTGGCGGGCAACGATCGCGGTGACCTCAAGGCCATTGAAGTGCTGCGGCTTCACCTTGGCCAACATCCGCTGCACCGCGCTCTGTACCTTCGCCGCCGTAAGAGATCCGAAGAACATCGCCTTGACTTCCCCGGCCATGAAAAAGAGAGTCCATCCCGCGGCGTGGATCTTGCGATCCAGGGCAAATGGATCCAGCGCCTTGACCGCGCTCCATTCCCCACAGCAGGGCTCGGTTTCAAACCCGATAAGCTGCGGCATTCCGGGCCACTCTTTCATCAGAATTGTGCCGACTTTTACGTTTTGTGCCATGAATAGTCGTTGCCCTTCGATAGTGCTACATCCATGCTGGACCCGCGAGCGCACAAAAACTGCTCAAAAGTGACCACTCTTGTAGCGGCAACCGCGAATCGTCCCAGACTTGCGGCAGTGGCGATTTATCTAGTTGCCATGCATCCGCGGACTATAATTGTGGAAAATGCTTCTCTCCACAGCAGCCAAGAAGAAGAACGGCGGGTTCGACCCCGATGTGTTTCTCGCAACCATTGGCAACGGAAGGAAGATCCTGGCGGTTCTCAAAAAGCAGACAATATTTGCGCAAGGCGATGAAGCGGATGCGGTTTTTTACGTGCAAAAAGGCAAAGTGAGGCTCACCGTTGTATCGAAGATCGGCAAGGAAGCAACGATCGCGATCGTGAACCAGGGGAACTTTTTTGGAGAAGGTTCGCTGGCGGGCCAGCTGTTAAGAATGGGCTCGGCCGCGGCAATGACAGATTGCGAAATTCTCCGCGTAGAGAAGAAGACCATGATGGACGCTCTTCATCGTGAGCCCACGCTCTCTGAGATGTTCGTCGCTTATTTGCTGGCGCGGAATATCCGTTACGAAGAAGATCTTGTCGACCAACTCTTCAGCTCCAGCGAAAAGCGACTGGCCCGCGTTCTTCTGTTGCTCGCTCATTTTGGCAAGCACGGCATTCCGGAAACCGTGGTACCCAAGATCAGCCAGGAGACGCTGGCTGAGATGGTTGGGACCACTCGTTCGCGGGTCAGCTTCTTTATGAACCGATTCCGGAAGCTGGGCTTCATTCACTACGCCGGCGGTTCCGAGGGCGCGCTGCAGGTCCACAGCTCGTTGCTCAACGTCGTTCTCCACGACTAGAGTTCGCCAAAGAAAAAGGGCATCCCTCAAGACCTGGAATGCCCATGCCGGTAACCAGCGTATCGGGCGTCGCCGAACGGGCGGGTCGCGTTCCTTCAAGAAAAAGCCATTGCAGCCTAGGTTTCACGTGAACTGGCTTCTGTTGAAACCGGATTCAAGAATCTGGCGAGGTTCAGGAACGCGAACGCCTATAATAGTGATTCCAAAGGCCTGCAATGCGGTGGCTTGTGATTCCGCCCGGGCACCGCTGCGAAGACGAACCGAGGTTATTGTCCCGGAGGCCCGCGTGGCCAAACCCTCCGATTCCAGAGGTCGTACAAAGTGGGTGGATGAGGACATTCTCCTGCTGAAGGAATTGGCGCGAAGCGGCACCCCTACAGGTGCGATAGCTCTGAAACTTGGACGAACCAAACCGGAGAAGGCGGCGCGGGAAAGTATCGCTTCTGCAGCGCGGGCCGAGGCCAGCATGAAACCGCCCGCCAGGTCGCGCGTGGACCGGCTCGCGATGGACTCTCACCGAAAACGGTCGTTCTGGTGCTCCCCGGTTCTGAAGAGCTGGTGATCGCTCAAAGCCGAATACGAAAACGCTATTGCGAAATCCGTGAAAGCAATATACTTTCCTGCAATCTGCTATCCGAACCTTCTCGGAGGGCCCCCGTGAGTGACATTACATCAGCCAACCACAGTTCGAGACTGAAGCGAATAGCCGAGTTTTGGCCCTACATTGTGATCGTGGGTTCTCTCCTTGGATTGGCCTTTAGGATTTATCGAGGTACGTTCTGAGTCTGGTCCCAAGGCTCGATAGCCAGTCGTTCGGGGTGGGTTGTCGCTGCAAGTTGGGCTTCTTCAAATTCGTTTGGGGTCTCACCGCTGTCATGCTCAGTGCCAGCGAGTCTTCGTACGAAGCTCTTTCAATGTCCGGCCAGTGCTGCCGGGAGGAATTGAGGGGGCTCAGCAATCGATGGCGCTGGACACAGTCGAGAAGACATGTGAGGACACATTCATGCTGCTCTGAGCACGCCTTCGGCATTGAAAACAGTTTCTACGTTGATGCGGAGGGACTCCACAGCCCTGCCTGCCTGTGCCAATCGGGTCATCGACTCGATAATCAGGCTCAACTCGGTTGCTGGAATTTCACGCACCTTGGCGACGAGCTCCAGATTGTACTTGGCCGTTTTCGCTCCGTCCCCGGCTGACTGTGTCTTCTGGCTCCGCAGCGTCCCTCCCACCATCCGGAAAAGATTGATCAGGGAGTGGCTCCCGCAAACCGTGCATGCATCATGCGGGCTGTTGCTGATGGTTTCACAATCAACGCAAAACACGGCATTGAGGAGGGGAACTGCGCTCAAGCCTCTTTCCGTATCGGCGGCTGTGTTCATATTCGACCCCCTAATCAAGAGATGCTCATAGGCCACGCTCAGTTTCTCGTTTCGGGTTACGGCATCCCTCAAGAGTCGATTCTACGGCGTTTTGGCTGTCGGGAGGGGTTCTCTTCTCCCCCGCTGCAAGGCTTGCAGCGCACCTGTGCTCCGGCATTATGTCGTCTGTGGTAACCCTGCCTGGCGGACCATCCTCAGTCCGGCTATGATCGCGTATGCGCCGGGAGCAGGGGCCGACCGCGGCTGACCAACCAACGGCAGAGCGCCGCCGCTGGGTGCGGCTCTCCCTCGCCATACCGGTGTTCGTACGCGGCGTTGACGGGCAAGGCAGAGAGTTCGTGGAGTTCTGCACCTTGCTCAACGAAAGTGCCGGAGGCGCGTTGCTGGCGATACGCAAACCTTTGCGGCGCCGGTCGCGGGTATCGCTTGAAATGCCTCTTGCACCCGCTCTGAGAAATGTGAGGTTCCGAGGAACGAAACGTATGCTGAGGGCGCGCGTGGTTCGAACCATGCCCATAGACGGCTGGAATTTATGCGGATTGCAATTCGCCCGTCCCCTCTTGCAGTAACCCAAGAATCGAACTGACAACTCCTCTAACCGCTTGTATCATAGGTGCAATTCAAGTCGTGCCGCAGGTGAAACAATTTGAGCTTCGGATCCCCAAGAGCCCCCGACTGCCTTGCGAAATAGCTTCCGCTCTCTGGGAGAAGGGGGTGCACATCCAAGCTTTTTCCGTCGAGCTCCAAGAAGGACAGGACGTATTCCATCTGGCTGTGGACAAAGCCGCAGTCGCCAAGCAGACCTTCACCGAGAATGGCTGGAAGGCCACCGAGGAATGAGGGTTGGCGCGGACCCTTGCCCGGAAGCCAGACTTGAGAAGAGTTGGGAGCATGGTGTTCCCCGGCGATCGAAAAGATGCCCAACCTTACAGGTTGGGAGAAGCACTTTAGTTACTTGGTCTCGCGGCGATCTCGTGGAAAATATCCTCGGGCGCCCGAATCAAGTGTTTGTTCATACATCTGCCTTTGCGTGCGTTTGGATTCGAGCTTGGGCGCGCGGCGGGGGGTGGAAGACTTCGATGCAGTCAAGCGCGGAAGGTGAACTCCTATCTCCTAGCGCCAAGCGGCTTTAGCGCGGACCCTGCCAACCTTGCTCATCGAAACACGAAGGTGCGTCCCAGCGCTTGGTGTTTACGTTAACCTGTCGCTGTTTCATAGGCTTCATTCCATTCTGCTACTCTCCTATTTGGACGGAGTGGCGCTTTTCGACGGGGGAGTTGAAGGTGGATGCTCGGGCATTGGTACTGCGCTTTCGAGCCACGCGGTGTACCAGAGGTTGAGCAGCATTTGCGAGCCGGCGGCCAGGCGGTGCGCCGTGAAGTCGAAGGCCTCGGGAGAACCTTTGCCTGTGAATCCGCCAGCCTTTTCGAGAGCGTAAACATTTTCCACCAGAGCGTTCGACTTTCGCAGATAGGCGACGTAGTCGGCGAACGGATCGTCGAGACGCTCGGGAGCCTTTACGAAGGCCGAGAAATCTTTTTCCTTGAGATTCGTGGCGACGTACACGCTTTCAAACTGCGCGTGGATGTGGTGCTCGGTGGTATATCCGTTGGGATTGAGGCCGACCCATCCGTTGTACTGAATGGTCGTGTGCAGCGGCTGCGATCCATCGCCGACATAGTGGCCGAGCCATCCCGCATAAAAGATGATCGCCTGCTGCACCGCGCTGGTCGGTTGATGCGCGGCGAGAAGGTGGCGATATTCGCGAAACGCCGCCTTGAGCCGGCCATAGACCTCTGCCGTGATGTAAGGCTGCAGGCCGACGCGCTCGGGAAGGTAGTCATCCGGATGGTCCGTGGTCGCGGTGCGCTTCTCGTAGAGCTTGCGATAGAACTCGTAGCGTCCGCGCGGCAGCGGATCGAGCCAGGCCACGCGCTCGAGGTCGATGAAGTGATCGGGCTCCTGCGCATTTTTCAGCGCAAATTCCGAAGGACTGCGCCAGCGATCAGGTTCGGGCCCCAGATAGGCGATCTCGACCACGGCTTGCCGAAGAAACAAAGGCATGCTCGCCGGAATCTTCTGCGCGGCGACTCGATTGACGTAAGTGTGTCCTTCATTGCCCCAGGCGACCGCGTCCTGGTTTTGAAAAAGAACGAAGGCGATCAGCGCCAGGCTGACCAGCCCTCGTCCGAAAGATTCAGGTTTCAATGCAGGCAACAGAACGCGAGTGCTCCTCTCCCGTTGTGTCACGTTGCCTAGAACGTTAAGTGCAGCGCCATCTGAATAAAGCGCGGGCTGCCGATCGTGTGCGTCAGTTCCCCTAAGTGCCCGAGCGGTGGGATCGCATAGCCCACTGTAGAGCAGGAATAACTTGGAGATGGGGGATTACAGAAAGCGTTGAAATCAACACTATTATTGGGAATATCAAAGCTGGGATGGTTGAAGATGTTGAACGCATTCACGTCGTAACGCAAGTCGAAGCGCTCAGTGAGCTTGAACTCCTTGAAGGCGCCCAGGTCCCAGCGATTCTGAAATGGTCCGCGGAAGATATTGCGCTGCCCGGATGTGTAGCCATTCTCAAACGTGTCGCAGACTGGAGTGCCGGAACTCGAGTCGCACGCCGGAACCCCATTCGTTCCTGGCGCAAACGCCGGTACGGGGCCAAATGCGGCCGGATTCAGAACGGGTTTCTGCCCGTTGATCCCGGTTGTTCCCTGTAGGCGAGGATTCGTTGCGGTTGCGCCCACTCCACCCACCGGCACGATGGGATTAGTAGCTTCATCCTGACCGCCCCCCCAGTAAATCCCGCCAACGCCGCCGCTATAGTCGATAACGCTGTACGGTTGGCCGCTCTGCAGAACGATGAGGCCGTTGAGTCCCCAACCGTTGACCACCTGTCTCAGCCAGCCGTTGGAACCGGCCATCTTGGGGAGATCGTAATGGTAGTTCACAGTCAGTACGTGGGTTCGGTCGAAGTCAGAGTTCCCGTACGCCGATCGTGGGTTGTTCGGATCATTACCGCTATAGAAAAGTCCAAGGGCACTCTGCTCGTCGAGGGTGTGCGAATACGTGTACGAACCGGTGATCTGCAATCCGCGGCTGAGTCGCTTGCTCACATTGAACTGGAGTGCGTCGTAGTTCGACATGCCCACGGTTGAATTGAAGTCGGAATTGGGATCAAATCCTATGTACGGTACGCGCAAAGGAGCATTGCCGGTGCCATAGCCCGCAACCAGCGCGTTTACGTTTTCTGCAGCCAGCACCAGCGGTCCGGCTTGTAAATTCGCCGGTGTGCAGGGGTAGATTGGGTAGCAATTCATGTTGTAGCCGTAGGAATAATTCTGCTGGTAGTTCCCTCCGACTAAAAGCGGATTCTGGGGCGTCGCGATTTGGGCTTGGTTGAAGGGTAGCGGAATGGTTCCGTGGACACCGTGATTTCCGACATAACCCAGCGTGAATACGACCGTATTGCGCGGCTGCCACTGCAGGTCGAGAGTCCAATTTTCCGAATAGGGCAGCACATTTTTCGGATTGTAGCCACCAAACAAGAGCGGACCGCAGCCTGAAGTCAAGTTGTTGTTGGTGCAATACGGAGTTGACTGGTTGATCAGATTGGCAACGTTGGGCAGAAGACTCTCCACCGTCGAGAAGTTCGACGGGGGCGGTGGTGGCGGGATTGTTCCGAATGGCTGCGCAAACGTGGCGGTGGAACCGGCATAGAAAGGAACGACAAACGGCTCCTCAACCGTTACTCCGAACGGCCCGCTGATTCCTCCGCCCGCAGGAGGAGAAAGTTCGGTGAAATATTCACCGCGATCGTAGTACATTCCCCAACCCGCGCGCACCACGATGTTCTTGACGAAGCTTGGGGTGTAGGCCATGCCGATACGCGGAGCAAAACCCCATTGCCGGCCGGTCAGAGTCGAGTTGCTGACGCCCTTGGTCCCAAATGTCTTGTTGTTGCCGGCGACTACCAGTCCGATTCCATTGATGGTGTCGGAGGCGACATCATAGGAATAATCTTTGGTATAGAAATTCGTCAGCAGGCCATTGACCTCCGAGAGCGGACCATCCCAGTCCCAGCGAATTCCGAGATCAACCGTCAGATTCGGCGTCACTCGCCACTTGTCCTGTCCATATACGCCCATTTGCCTGGTTCGATAGTGACGGCTGGTCCCACCTGTCAGAAGTTCCGACGGAGACTGCCCGCTGCACGGAAGAGTTGTGCTGCAGACTTGTCCCTGCAGGAAGCCAGGGAAGTCCTCAAAGTTCAAGCTGGCGAGTTGGTCATTCTTGTTGACGATGTTGAGCTGGGTATATTCAAAGTTGATGCCGCTGGCCAGTGTGTGCCTTCCGTACACCCATTGCACGCTGGAGGAGCCTTCAAAGTCGTTCTGGAACATACCGGTATTGGCGAAGTTACTCGAAGGCCCGATGTTCGAGGAATCGAATAAGCCGTCGGCATTGTGCAGACTGATTGACGGGAACAAGCTCTTTCCCAGCAAGTCCATTCCGATGTCGGAAGGGGTGAGAAATTGACTCTGCTGGGAATACGCCATTTCGCGAACGAATCCGAGTCTTTGTTCCCAAGTCAGATTCGGAGTAAGCGAGGTCGTGTTGTCGAGAGAGAAGACTTGACTCCCGGCGTGCATGGTCTGAGGAAAACCCAGAAGTTCGCTGTTGGCGAATGGAGTCGAATTGGGATCACTTTGAAAGTAGTACTTGCCGGCTAAACGGTCGCGAGCGCTGAAATAATAATCGATATTCCCGTTCACCTGGTCGGCTTGAAACGCCGACGTACCTCCCTGGACAATCGCGTCGGCACTCTGATTTTGCAAGTCCTCCAACTGGCTCCCGGTAGCGGCGCTCGGGACAAAGTAGCTGCCGTCAGGCGCTTTGGCTTGCATAAGGGCGAGCGCCTGCGCAGAAATCTGGCTGCCCTGAATATTGGTGCCGAAGTCAGTGTTGGCGACCGTGGCCAGGGTGTTGGCGCTACGGTCGTCGGTCAATCCCGGAGGAACGGCTACCAGCGAAGTCGCCAGGAGTTGATCGACCGCCCGTTGCCCCTGATAGGAGACGAAATAGAAAACCTTGTCTTTGATGATCGGGCCGCCCACGTAGCCGCCGAACGTTTCGCGATGCATCGGAGGCCGCGCCAACTGGTTATAGTTGAAGAACCATTGGTTTCCGTTCCACTTCGAGGTCTCGTAGTAGTCGTAGGCTCCGCCGTGAATGCCGTTGGTGCCCGATTTCGTGGTCTGGTCGATATGCGCGCCGCTGTAGGCGCCTTGAGAAGCGTCGTACATCGCCGAATTGACGCGGAGTTCCTGCACCGTTTCCGGCGGTGGGCTGGGCAAGGCTTGGCCGATGGCTCCGTAAACTGACGTGCTGGTCACAATTTCGCCGCTGGGGTTGTTGCCATTTCCATTCTCACCGATGTTCACTGCGACCCGGGCCGAAGCGACCTGACTGGTCGATTTCCCATTGAAAATATTGTTGGTCGAAATGCCATTCACCAGGAAACTGTTGCTGGTATCCCGCTGTCCGTTGGCCCAGATCGCCTGGTTCCCCAGGCCAGCGTTGGTTCCCGCAGTGTTAAGGAAGTCGGCACTGACTCCGGGACTCAGAATTGCCGTTTGTGTAAAGCTGCCCGTGCCAAGAGGAATATTCTCTAGCAGTTGTTCGTCGAGAATGTAGCCGGTGGTTGTGTCTGTGGCGTTCAGCAACGGCGTTGCTTCTACCGTCACCGTGGAGGAAACTTTTCCCGGAGTAAGTTTCGCATTGACCGTCACGGTGCGGTTGCCCTGGACGACGATCTGCGGATACACCGACGTTTCGAAATTTTCTTTGCTGAAGGTCACTTCGTAGGTGCCGATGGGCAGGTCGGCGATGCTGAACGAGCCGTCGTTCTTGCTCTCAGCCTTGACTTCGAGATTGGTGGCGAGGGCGCGCGCTTTCACGCCGGCGGTGGGAAGAACGGCACCGCTGCTGTCGGTCACGGTTCCATTCATCGAACCGAGCGTTTGTTGCGCGTGAGCCGAGCGCGTCCAAACCGTGAGGCTCAGCAGAGAAATGGTCGCAACTGCAAACCACCTCGGAGAAGACACGACTGCTGCGAGAATAGAGCGGCGCATGGGCAAGCCCCCTTTATTGGGAAAGCTTTATAACAAAGACACTTCCCGATATTCAAGAAAAGACGGTGAAAAGGGGATGAAAATCCGATGAATTTTTTTTTAGGTGCACAGCACAAGGAATCGCTGCCTTGGTCCCCATTACACTCATCATGATGTCGGCCCGGCCCGGACGCTGCGACGGTTCAACCCGCCTCTATTAGAAAACTACACATTCCTAACGCCGAGATTTACGATGTGGCAACCCAATGTTTATGCGGCCGCACTCGCGAGGAGTTTGACAGGGTTTTCTAACACTACGCTTTACCCAACGCTTTTACCTAGCGGCGTACATCGTGCGTTGCGCAGAACGCTTACGCTGTCGCCCATTTCAGACCTTGGCTGGCGTTAAGCATCAGATCGAATACGCCGTTACACTTTTCACTCACTCTTGTCCAAATTAGGTTTTGAGCGGCGGGGGTAGAACTCTGCTACGGTTTGCGTTGCGAGACGTGAATCGTAGGGAAGGGCCACCACCGCCGTGATCCGAGTATCCAGCATTTTCAGCCAGATGTTGCAGTTGTTTTCCCGCAAGAGTTCGAGCAGGCGGTTGCCGAGCACCGGGCCGAGCGCCACGCTCGCGGATTCAGTTGTTGGGGACAGTTCGTGGCCATGTTGTTCTGTCACCTGGGGCGGGCGCAGTCCTTGCGCGAGATTTGCGGCGGACTGGCCGCCAGTGTCGCGGTTTCATGAATCACGGGAAGCAAAATGTCGGGCGCCAGCAATATACGGTGATCGTTCCCTGTCCACCTGCACGCGCAACCGGGAAACTCCCGTCCTCCGGGGAGGCCTTCAGAACATGACACAGGCTTCGTGGACGCTCTCCAGTAACCGCTCCAGCAGCGCGAGTTCCCTCTCCAGTTCCGCCTTCAGTTCGTCGTTCGGCTGCTGGGCGATTCCATCCCTAAGGCTACGCTCCTTGCCAGCAACGATGTCCGCTGTTTGCTCGAGCTCATCGGTGTCGAATCGCGTCAATCGGAACTTTCGGCCTTCCACCGATGAAACACTTGAGGCAGTGTTCCGGAAACCAGCGCTGAATCCGGCATGCTACAATGCTTACAACAGTTACACATCGGAGACGTCATGAGATCAACCCATTCGATGGTCATCAGCATGCGCCTGCCAGCGGAGAGTGGAAAGCGTCTCAAACGCATGGCGAATCGGCATGGATGGACCCCCAGCGACGCCAGTGCCCGCCTGGTGGAGGAAGGCTTGCGCCGGTCGGAATTTGGATTCATCGACTTTCGGGATTCGCCTGCGGGGCGGCAAGCCTACCTTCAAGGGAGCACTCTCGCCGTATGGGAAGTCATGCTGCTGGTCCACAGCTATAAGGAAGATGCGTCGGCGGTAGCGAGACATCTCAACTGGCCAGAGGTGAAAGTCCAGGCAGCGGTCAACTATGCGGGAGCATTTCCTGGAGAAATCAATGATGCAATCGCTGAGAATGAGGCGACCGATTTTGCAACGCTGAAGCGCATGTTGCCTCAGGCCGCCGAATTTGTTCCGGATAAAGCGGCCAAGAACTGAAATGCTCAAGCTTCTTCTCGATGAGCACATCTCGCCGGACGTAGCGAAGGGTCTGCGTCGCCGCAATCGCGCAATAGAAGTTCGCTACATGGTGGAATGGGAGAATGGGTATTTCTTGGGGCAGGAAGACTACGCTTGTTTGCGTGAAGCGGCCGCCCAGGGATTAACGCTGGTTACCTATGACCGGAGGACGATTCCTCCCCTGCTCAAAATCTGGGCGGAAGAAGAGCGAACGCACGGCGGTGTGGTTTTTGTGGATGAAAAAACGATTTCTCCCGCGGACATCGGAGGTTTGGTCTGGGCCTTGAGCAGACTGGCAAGAGAAACGAGGAATTGGGACTGGACGAATAGAATCTATTTCCTGCGGCGCTGATGCAATCGGCTCGATGTAATTCGCGAAGATTCATGACGTCGCCCCAGTTCCCGGCGGTAGAGCACTGGCGATAGCCTCGGAATCAGATCCCTTGATCTCCCAGCCAAATCAAACGTGTAGAGCAGCGGTAAAGTCGGGAGTAGCTCGAAGAATCTGGTCATCGAGAACAGCAGAGTCTCCGGATCTCCGTGGTCCAGATTGGCCCCGGCCAAAAAGTCGACGCAGATCATTTCCAGCCAATAGAAACGGAGAATGGACATATCTTTTGAAACGTTTTATATTTCCCAGCCGTAAGGCTGTCCATCCCACCGTACTTCGCTTTCCAACGGTAGTAGGTCTGCTCCGTGATCCCGTGCCGCCGGCATTGTGTCGCGTGCCTTTCATTGCGGTTCTCCTCTCCGGGTTTGGGAGAACTCACATTCTAGGTGGTCCAGTTTTCGGGGGCTAGGTCATGAGAATGAGTGCCCTGACGTAGTCCGGACGACGCGCTCGGCCTTCCTATACCGACCGGGGCTAGCATATCAAGCTGCTCGTGAGGATGGGGATCTGCCGCAAAAAAGAGATAAAATCAATTTCGCGGAGTTTGCTGTAGCGTTGATCGTCGTCCTGCTGGCGAAGTTGCACAAAATATGGCCGCGTTTCGCGGATTCCGCAGCGAGCGTAGGAGGGAATTCTCTGCGCCCTGGCACAGCGCAAGTCTATTTCGCCGTGCTTTCGTCCACCACAAGCACCCGTTAATTTAGGTGTCAGTGACGAGAAGGGAGAAGGAAAGTGATTGTTCCAGAGCCCCTCTCTCTGCTGATGTGTCAACTTTGATTTGTGCGAGGGTGCGACGCGAGGGTGCGGGGCTGGGACGTGCGCGAAAATGGAACATCGCGGCCTTCTTCGCTTGACAGGGTGAATGTTGAGAGAGTCAAATTCCGCGCTGTAGGCGTTTTCTTGGCGCATTTGTCGCCACTCCCGCTTTATGTATGTTCTGCAGAGAGAGTAGGCGTCACGACGGACCCGGCAGTGTGTGTGATGTGGACCAAGAATCCAACTTGAAAGGAGACCGCCCATGGACCGCGCCACTCCACCCGAATGGAAGGCAATAGAGCCGGGGGTACGGGTGCTCCGATTGTGGGAATCGGTAGGACCTGCGCAACCCCAGATTGCTGTCCTCCAACTCAGCAGTGAAAAGTACAAAGAGCTTCGAAAGAACGTGAAGGCTTTTCTCGACAGCCGCAATATCTTTTTCGAATCCGTACGTCCCGGCGCGAAACTCACCCAGATGCTAAAGCCTGCCAATAAATACATGGCTGAGTGGACTGTTGCGATTATCCACCGCGAAAGCAAGGCGCGCTGCGCCTCGTTTCCGTCGGAGGGCGGAAATGGCTGACGGCAGGGCAACAGCCACCGCGATGAGAGCCGCACGTCTGTATGCATGTGCCCGCGCCTGTTTAAGGCGGAAATGCCAGCCGCTGCTGCAAATCTTTGAGGCGTGGATCCGACCGTAGACTATCGACTGCGGGACTCACCTTGATCCACTTCAAGTACGGGTCCCGCTCGCGATAGCTCTCTTCCAGCCAGGCAAATGCCTGGTCTTTTTCGCCTAGCGCGGCGTTGAGAACGCCTAGGAAATAAGGCGGAACGTGAGTTTGACGGGCTGCAGCCTGTAAGTCTTGCAGCATCTCGCGGGTTTTCCCGTTCTCTCCGGCCCCGACATAAGCCCGTCCTAGGCAAAGTGCACGATCCGGGTCCTGTTCGGAGAGGTTCATTGCGATCCGGCACTCACGAATCGCGTCTGTGTACATTTGTTTCTCAAGGTAGGCCGAGCCTAGACAGTCGTGCGGATTGGCGGCGTTCGGCTCAATATCAAGCGCCTTCTTGCACTGCTCGATTGCCCGGTCGTTATTCCGGGCGAAATAGGAGATCCAGCCGGCACTGGTGTTGATGGGGACGGAGACCGGATCGAGTTGTTGAGCGATGCGGATCTCATCCCAAGCTTGTGTCGTGCGGCCAAGCGCCGATAGAAACAGCGAATAAGATTGATGAGCTTCGGCGTAGCTCGGGTTGAGTTTCAGCGCCCACTTGAATTGTTGCTCGCCTTCGAGCCAGTCCCAATTGGAATACTCGATCCCTGCTAAGGCCAGATGTGCCTCCGGCAATGTGTTGTCGAGTGCCAGGGCCTTCTGAACGTACTCGCGAGCTTTGGCCATGGCTACTTTGGGCGGGAGGGAATATTTCGCCCGGTAGTAGTCGGCAAGGCCGATGTAGGCCGGAGGATAGTTGGGATCTATCCTGATTGCCTGCTCGAAATACTCACGCGCCTTCTCCAGTTCCGGACCAGTAAGACGGCTCCAATGAAAGCGGCCGCGCAGATAGGATTCATGCGCCTGCGGGTTGACTGAGAGTTCTTTCTTCAGAGCGTCACGCTCTGCGGGGAGTAGTTCCACCGCCAGAGCTTCCGCGATACTTAGAGCGACGGCGTTTTGCACGGCCAGAACGTCCGCCACCTTTCGATCATAGGTCGAGCTCCAGAGCTGGGTCTGGTCGCCTACATGAATGAGCTCGGCTGTTATGCGGACCCGATCTCCGATCTGCCACGAGCTGCCTTCCAGAATGTAATCGACTCGCAGCTCCTTTCCGACCTGGGCAATGGCCTTGTCTGTGTTCTTGTAGCGCATAGCTGACGTGCGCGCGATGACGCCGAGCTGTTTCGGACTCAGCCGTCCGAGCTGCGCAATCATCTCTTCTGTGAGACCGTCCCCAAAATAATCCTGCGCGGGATCACCGCTGTGGTTCTCAAAAGGCAGGACGGCGAGCATGATCTTTCCGGCCCGTTGGCGTGGACCAGACGAGTTGTGTTGCCAGGCCCAAAAGCTTCCAATTGTGGCTACCGTAATCAGGATTCCAGCCACCGTGATCAGCCTGGCCGCCGGCCGCTTACGGGGTGCCTTCGTGGGTTCGGTCGTCTGAGGCGGTTGAAGTCGGCGCAGATCCACCGCCAATTCCCTGGCTGACTGATAGCGTTTCTCAGGATCCTTTTCCAGGCACTTGCCGACGATGCGATCCAGATCTGGCGATCCCTGACAATTCAACCTGTTGGGCGGTACCGGGGGTCTGCGCAGGATGGCGCCAATCAGTTGAGAGCTTTCCACGTCGGCAAAGGGGCGTTCCCCCGTCGCCATTTCGTACAGAACGGCTCCGACCGCATAGATATCAGTACGGCCGTCAACTTCTTCGTCCAGCAATTGCTCCGGAGCCATATACGGCAGCGTTCCCGCCATCGCATGCGTGTCGCTGAGACTCTCCGTGGTGGCATTTTCAGCGACCGAAAGGCGCAACTTCGCCAGCCCGAAGTCCAGGATCTTGAGCCGTCCGTCGCCGGTCACGCGCAGATTACTTGGTTTCACATCCCGGTGGATGACCCCGCTTTCATGAGCCGCAGACAAACCTTCTGCAAGTTGTATTCCAAGAGCGACGAGCTCCTTTGCCGGCAGCGCTCGCCTGGCCACTTTCTCGCTGAGTGTGATTCCGGGGATGTACTCCATCACCAGAAAATCCAGGCCCTGCAGCCTGTCGAAATCATGGATGGTTGCGATGTTCGGATGGTTCAGCTTGGAGAGCGCGAGCGCTTCTTTGCGGAAGCGCTTGCGGGCCGATTCGTCGTTCAGCGTTCCGGGAGGAAGTACCTTGATCGCCACGTCCCGGTCGAGATGTTCGTCGTGAGCGCGATACACCTCGCCCATGCCACCCGCTCCGATCTTCTCGCTGATGCGATAGTGACCCAGGGTTTGGCCGACGACCACTTCCTGACCAACCGCGTGGTTCCTCACAGGAGAAGACACTCCTTTCCCCCACCCGCTGAGGCAAATCGTAGGCCTGACTTCCCGGGCAAGTCAATGAGCGTGAGGAGGAGGGTAAGACACCCCTTTAGCCCCCCTTTCTCTGCGAGGAGAAGATGTGTGAATTTTGAGTTGGGGCGGGGCGCGTTGGGGCGCTTCCCGGTTGACAGGTTGTACACTCGATCGAGTCATGCTGGAGAGAGACACGTCATAGAGGGAACCGGCAATGCGCAGCTGCCCTCTCACGATTTGAGGCCTTATCGATGGTTTTTCCTAACTTTGATCTCACCGGCCAAGTGGCCCTGGTAACCGGCGCTGCACGTGGCTTAGGCAATGCGATTTCACTAGCGTTGGCTCATGCCGGTGCCGACGTAGCACTTGGTCTGCGTGACGTGAACGTACACGGAGACCTGGCCGATCAGATCAGAGCCATGGGTAGACGTGCTCTGCCGCTGCAGATGGACGTTCGACAACTTGATGAGATATTCCAGGCGGTGGATAGCGCTGTCCTGAATCTCGGAAGGCTAGACATCCTGGTCAATAATGCGGGGCTTGCACCAGACAATCTCGCAGAGAACGTGCGAGAAGAGGACTTCGATCTGACGCTTGCCGTTAATCTGAAGGGGACATTTTTTGCCAGCCAGGCTGCTGGACGTGTGATGATCCGACAGGGCAGTGGTCGCATCATCAACCTGAGTTCCCAAGCAGGCTTCGTGGCGCTACCGACCGAGTCGGTGTACTGCATGACGAAGGCTGCCATTGCCCACCTCACTAAATGCCTTGCCCTGGAGTGGGGGAAGTACAACATCACGGTAAATGCGGTCGCGCCAACATTTATTCGCACTCCGGGAACGGAAGGTGCCCTCGCAAGCCCCGAGTTCCGCTCAGACGTGATTGAGCGCATTGCTGCGTTGCACCGTATTGGTGAGCCGATGGATGTGGCGGGTGCAGTCGTATTCCTTGCCTCCAGCGCAGCGTCTCTTATTACTGGGGATACGATTCTCATCGACGGCGGATGGACGGCGAGGTAGCCGGTTGTGGGAGATCCGGCCCCGCACCATCAACATCCGGTTAGCCGACCATCCACCCAGAATCGTCGCATCGGCTGCAACGTGCTGCACGGTCTATAATTGCGCGCACGGATGGCTCTTGCTGCTGGGACAAAACTCGGGCCCTATGAAATCCAGTCGCCGCTTGGCGCCGGTGGGATGGGCGAGGTGTATCGCGCCACCGACGCGAAGCTCGGCCGCGACGTAGCGCTCAAAGTCCTGCCCGCCGAAATGGCGCAGGATCCCGAGCGGCTCGCCCGTTTTCGTCGTGAGGCGAAAGCCCTTGCCCAACTCGACCATCCAAACATCGTCACCATCTACTCGGTCGAGGAATCCGACGGCGTCCACTTCCTGACCATGCAGCTCGTCGAAGGTCAGCCGCTTGACCGCCTCATCTGCGCAGGCGGGCTTCCCCTCGAACAGATCGTGGAGATCGCCAGTGCTTTGGGGGACGCGCTGGCGGCGGCACATGAGAAAGGCATCGTGCATCGCGACCTGAAGCCTGCCAATGTCATGGTCTCGAATGAAGGCCGGGTCAAGGTGCTCGACTTCGGCCTTGCCAAAGATGTTCGCGGCTCCAACCTCGGAGACGCCACCATGACCTCAGCCAGCCGAACGGAAGTGGGCGTGGTGATGGGGACGCCGGCCTATATGTCTCCGGAACAGACATCGGGCCGCCCGCTCGACCACCGCACCGATATTTTTTCTCTTGGCGTCCTGCTCCACGAGATGGCGACCGGGCGCAGGCCGTTCGAAGGAACATCGTCGGCCGAGTTGGTCTCTGCAATTCTGCGGGATACGCCGCCGTCCGTCACCGAAATCCGGCCCGATCTTCCCAGCGATTTGGCCCGCGTCGTGCGGCGCTGTCTGGAGAAGGATCCCCGCCACCGCCTGCAGACCGCGCGCGATGTGAGCAATGAATTCCGCGATATGGCGCGAACTGCGTCACGTCCGACGCCTGTTTCCACCGCGGCGCCGAGGATGGCTGCACCATCCGATTCGGGTACCGCTCGTGTCGATGAAGGCTTTTGGGTCGCCGTGTTGCCGTTTAAGCACGGCGGAAGCAACGCAGATCTGGCGGCTCTGGCGGATGGGCTAACCGACGACACCATTACCGGCCTCTCGAAGTTCTCCTATCTGCGCGTCATTGCCCGCAGTTCCTCGTCGCGCTACGCGGGCCAGTCGGTGGATGTCCGTACCGCCGGCAAAGAGCTAAACGCGCGGTATGTCATGGAGGGGACGCTTCGTCAAGCGGGAAGCAAGCTGCGCCTGGCCGTGCAGCTGGTCGATTCGATTTCCGGTGCGCATCTTTGGGCGGAGAACTATGAGCGGGCGTTCAGCCCGGAAACAATTTTTGAGTTGCAGGACGACTTGGTTCCGCGAATTGTTTCGACCGTTGCCGACATGAACGGTGTTCTGCCACGAAGCATGAGCGAGGGGTTGCGCAGCCGGCCTCCGGGTCAGTTGAGTCCTTACGAGGCGGTGCTGCGGAGCTTCGCTTACACCTACAGCGCCACGCCCGAGGAACTAGCTGCATCGCGGTCCGGACTGGAAGAAGCGGTGCGCAAGGCTCCCGCCTATGCGGATGCCTGGGCGATGCTCTCGTTCCTTTGCGGCCAGGACTATGTTCATGGGTACGAGCTTCAGGCCAATGCGTTAGAGATCGCAACCTCCGCCTCACGGCGGGCGGTCGCGCTGGGCGCTTCCAATCATCTGGCCTACTTCAGTTTGGGCCAGGCGCTCTGGTGCCAGAAAGATTACGATTCGTTCCGGGATGCCGCCGAGCGCGCAGTCGTGCTCAACCCGATGGACGGCAACTCGGTTGCCTATCTGGGTGAGTTGTTGATCTACGCCGGCAGCGCGGAGCGTGGCATGCAACTGGTGGAGCGGGCCAAACAGCTCAACCCCAATCATCCGGGGTGGTACTGGTTCGCGGATTTTTACCACGCATACTCCCGGGGCGAGTACCGGGACGCACTCAGTTTCGCGCTCAAAGCAAAGCTGCGGGGCAATCCGCTGGCGCCCATGTTTCTCGCGGCCACTTACGGTCAGCTTGGCGATGTGGAAGGCGGCGCAATGGCAGCCGCAGAGCTGGTGAAGTTCCGCCCCGAACTGCCGGCATTGATGCGCAAGCAGGTCGCAAAAGTGTGGAATGCGGAATACGGCGAACGTTTCCTCGAAGGCTTGCGGAAGGCTGGGCTGGAGATTCCGGAAGCCGGGGCGACTGCGGGCCAGAAGAGTTCAACTCAGCCAACCTCTTCTACGTTGCGTAGCGGAGCTGTCCCGGATTCCGGCGCCACACGCGCCGACGAAGGTTTCTGGGTCGCAGTACTGCCGTTCAAGTATGCGGGCTCGAGCGGCGAAGTCAAAGCCCTGGCCGACGGATTATCTGAAGAAATCGTCACTGGCCTGTCCCGCTTCTCCTACTTGCGCGTGATCGCGCGAGGCTCGACCGCGAAATATTCCAGCGAAGCGGGCGACGTGCGCGCGATCGGCAAAGAACTGGGCGCGCGTTATGTGATGGAAGGCAGCATCCGGCAGGCGGGAGCCAAAGTTCGCATCGCGGTGCAACTTATCGACGCCAACGCCGGCTCCAGTCTTTGGGCGGAAACTTACGACCGTCCGTTCACGCCGGAAGAGACGCTGGATGTGATCGACGATGTGGTGCCGCGCATCGTGGCCACGATTGGAGACGCGCAGGGCGTTCTGGCCCACAGCATGACCGAAGCACTACGCCATCGTGATCCGGAATCGCTCACACCCTACGAGGCGCTGCTGCGCAGTTTCGGATTTCATCAGTACGTCAGCGAGGACGAGCATCTGGCGGGAATTACAGCGTTGGAAAGCGCCGTGAAGAAAGCTCCAGATCACGCTGATTGCTGGGCGATGCTCTCGTGGCTCTATCGCGCTGAATACACGCATGGATACCACGCACGGCCTGAATCGATGGACCGCTCGTTGACGGCGGCGCGACGAGCCGTGAATTTGGCGCCTTCCAGTCAGTTGGCGCACGCCGCGTTGGCGTCAGCGCATTTCTTTCGCGGGGAACTGGGCGAGTTTCGCGCCGCGGCGGAACGTGCCTTGGCGCTCAACCGCATGCAGGGGTACACCACGGCCTTTCTTGGGCTGCACTTCGCCTATTCCGGCGACTGGGAACGCGGTTGCGCGCTGGCTGAACGTGCGACGCAACTCAATCCCAATCATCCCGGATGGTACTGGCTGCCGCTGGTTATCAATGCCTACCGCCAACACGACGGCGAGCGGGCGCTGAAGCATGCGCTCAAGATCAACATGCCCGGCCTGTGGACGGCGCAAGTAACGCTCACGGTCGTGAACAGCCAGCTCGGAAAGATGGATCAGGCACGCAGTGCGCTGCGTAACTTGCTGGCCGCCCGTCCTGACTTTGCGACGCGGGCGCAGGAAGATCTCAGCATCTGGTGGCAGCCGGAGATGGTGGAACAGATGCTCGGCGACCTGCGCAAGGCCGGGCTGGAGATTCCGGAAGATCAGAAAACGGTTTCCAGCAGCGCTGCTACGGCCGCTCCATCCATCGCAGTGTTGCCTTTCGCCAACATGAGCGATGACAAGGAGCAGGACTACTTCAGCGACGGTCTTGCCGAAGAAATCATCAACCTGCTGGCGCAGATTTCAGGCCTGAAGGTGATTGCGCGGACCTCGGCGTTCGCCTTCCGCGGCAAAGAGCAGGATATCCGCGGGATCGCCGAAGCACTCGGCGTAAGTACGGTTCTCGAAGGCAGCGTCCGACGAGCGGGAAGCCGCATTCGCGTGACGGCACAGCTGATCAACGCAGCCGACGGGTCGCATCTCTGGTCGGAGCGATATGACCGGGAACTGAGCGACATCTTTGCCGTGCAGGATGAGATCTCAGCGGCGATCGCCAAGGCATTGCGTGTCAAGCTTTCCCGTGAAGCCGCGCCGCAACGCTATACGCCCAAGCTCGAAGCTTATGAGGCGTATCTGAAGGGCAGGCAGCAACAGGTCAAAGTCACACCAGAGTCGCTCGAACTGGCCCGCCGATACTATGAACAGGCGATTGAGCTCGATCCGGCTTTTGGCATGGCCCATATCGGACTGGCATTTTACTGGATGACCTTAGCGCACTTCGGCCAGCATTCCGTCCATGAGGGCGTGTCCGCAGCGCGAGCCGAAGTCCAGCGAGCATTACAGATCCATCCTTACCTTGCGGACGGGCATGCCCTCTTGGGCTATCTTGCCGCCCTGTTTGATTCAGATTGGGCCGCAGCCGAGAAGCACTTTGATTTTCCCATGGCGAAACAGGCAAGTTTTGAGCTGGTCAAGCCGATGTATGGCGGGGTTCTATATTTGCGTGGAAGTGCGGCAGAGGCGATCAAGCTAGCGGAGCACGCCGTTGAAGAAGATCCGCTCGACGTATGGGCCCACATGAATCTGCATGCCTATCTCCAGGCAGCGGGCCGTGACGACGAAGCGCTGGAGCAGCTAAGGAAAGTAGTGGAACTCGACCCCAATCAGGTTGTGGCTCTCGCATCGATGGTAATGATCCACACCGACAAGGGTGAGATCGCTCAGGCCTTGAAGATCGCGCGGCGGGCCTATGCGGTTGGGCGGTGGTTCCCTGATACTGTTGGCCTGCTCGCCGCACTCCTGCGGCGCAACGGAGAAGAAGAGGAGTCAAGATCCATCGCAAAGGAACTTGGTTCCGCAGAGGCGCTTGGCGATGCACGCGCCCATGCGCTTTTTCATCTGATCTGCGGCGAAATCGACCAGGGAGCCGATTGGGTCGAAAAGGCGATCGAACAACGGGATTCCTCGATGAGGTTCTATCTCGGCTTTGTGATCTGCAAAGGGCTGCGCGCCAGCCGTCGCTGGCCGAAAATCGCGAAGATGGTCAATCTTCAGGCCTAGTTACTGACAAGTTGGCTTATCGCACGTGACGCATGCTCCGCGGCTGTGGACTCCGTTTCTTGTCGGATGACGAGCAACTCTCACCTAATCCGGTAAGGTAACGTTGGCCGACGAACCGTCCGGTGAGGGTGGCATCTTCGCCCCCTCACTGATCGCAACGAACGCGGCCAATTGTATAGAAACGAAGGGCGGAATGCCGCCAGACGATGTGAGCGATGGGCTATTTCTGTGATAGGAAATACAAATCGTCATAGCCCCCGGGGCGCGCGAAGACAACCGAAGAGAGATCGGGAGCCACCGAGTATGCGTTGCCGCCGTAGTCTTCGCGAAGGGCAAAGGGAAGTTTGAGAGCGGGGACAGGCGAACCTGCGAGAGCACCATCGCGCCAGGGCTGACGCCAGATCGTCGTTTCGCCGTGCGAGGCGAGGGAGTAGTAGAACGATTTGCCATCCTTGGCGAACATGGTGAGGTAGGTTGTGATGCCGGGCTTGAGCGTCGTGCACTTCTTGTCGGCCAGGGAGTACTGATAGATTCCCGGGTTGTCACCCCAGATCGCAGTGCCAATCAGAAATTTATGATCGGGGGAAAGGTCAACCGCCATGCCACAGTTTTCGGACATAAGAACCGCCGGTGAGCCGTTGAGGAAGATCCTCCAGCTTTTGTTTGTGCGCCGGTCTTTGCTTGTGCCGCCGAGAATGATCGATTGATCGCCCGGCTCCCAGATTACAAATCCAACGAATTCGCCGGACCAGTTCAATTGCTGCTGGTGAGTGCCATCGGTGTCGATGACGAAGAGCCGCATTTCCTGGCCAGGTGCGTCAGCGTAAAGATATTTCTTATCGTCGTTGGAAAATCCCAGCGTCTCCAGCGTAATGGTTGAGGATGCCAGCTTAAGGCGATTATTGGTGGCAAGATCGATCACCCACATATCAGTTTTGCCGGGCTCAGGATAGGTGAGATAAGCAACGAGGCGACTGTGATTGGAAAACTCGGGCTGGGTCGCATCTCCGTTAACGATGTCAGTGAACTGCTTCGAAGCGAAGCGATAGAGCGTGAGGGTTCCGGCGCTCTTGCCGTTGATAAAGTAAAGTCCCTTTCCGCTGGGATCGGACATGGGACTGAAATCAGGGCCCGTGCCAGAGGTGATCTGGCGGAAAGAACGGTCGTCGAAAGAGTATTCCCAAATATTGATAATTCCGTTGATCCGCCGGCTGACATACACGCTCTTACCGGGCACAGCCCAATTGGCCATGGAGACGGCATCGGGTAGATCGGCAAGTTTTTCCAGTTTCTTTTCGGATATATCGAGGCGATCGAGCCTGAGGGAGTTCGATACCAGGGTGCCGATCAGTAAGTGTTGACCGTCGGGATAAGCCCTTAAGTCGCCATAGCCGGGCAAGCTATAGACGACGTCTTCGCTGGAGCTATTCTTGGACACGCGAACGATACGCAGGTCGTCTTTCTCCACATACAGGAACTGACCATCGGGAGATGAAGCGACGTAGTCGCCTGAAACGAGGTGTTTGGCTGTGCCTCCAAGCGTGGGAATGCTCCAAATCTCATATTCGCCGAGGGTCTGGGCGAAGTAGATTTCCGTGCCGTCGGAAGAGAAGCCGCGAACGGACTTGTTGCCATCGTCTTTGGTGAGCTGGAGCGGCTCACCTCCGGAAGTGAGCATGACGAAAACCTGATCGTAGCCGTCGACGGGCGAGGTAAAGGCGATGGTGCGGCCGTCGGGCGAGAGGGCAGCGTGATCCATCGTCCTGTTCCACTCGCTGATCTTGGTAACTTTAGCGGGATTTAGGGAAGCGCTGCGGCTGAACGCGAAATGATACACGCCGTATGCGGCAGCGAGCGCGAGGATGAGCAGCAGGGCGGTGGCGGAAATCAGCTTGGCTTTGTTCGCGGATGCGGCGGCAGCGATGATGGCCCCGCTGGAGGGCTGCGGTGCGGCTGTAGGAGAAGGTGTCAGATATGCTGGAGCGGATGACGCATCAGCCGGGAGAGAAGGATGAGTCCCAGAGCTGAAGGCGGATGAGCCGGAGATGCGACCGGAATCGAAGTCGCGACGAAGCCGCTTGAGATCGGCGCGGAGTTCGGCGGCATTCTGGTAACGCAGATCTCGATCTTTTTCGAGGGCCTTGCCGACGATGCGTTCGAGTTCCGCAGGAGCCTCGGGGTTGAATCGCGCCGGCGGCAGAGGCGGACGGTTGAGAATGGCTTCCAGGATCACACCAGAGGTTTCGCCGCGAAACGGAAGCGCGCCGGTAGCCATTTCATAAAGAACGGCACCGAAGGAAAACAGATCGGAGCGCGGATCAAGCTCTTTGCCGCGAACTTGCTCGGGGGACATGTAGGCCATGGTGCCGAGGGCTGAGCCGGGACTGGTGAGATGCTGGGAGTCAAGATCGAGGGTTGCATAGGTGGCGGCGGACTGATCCTGAGAGCGCGCGTGCGTGACCTTGGCGAGGCCGAAGTCGAGAATTTTGGCGTGCCCGCGCTTGGTTACGAAAATATTCGCGGGCTTTATGTCGCGATGAACGATGCCTTCGGCGTGGGCGGCGTCGAGGGCATCGGCGATTTCTACGGCGAGATCGAGGAGGCGGCTGATTTCGAGGGGACGGCCGGCGATCAGGTACTTGAGGGTTTGGCCTTCGAGGCACTCCATGGCGATGAAGGTTCGACCGTGCTCTTCGCCGATGTCGTAAATAGTACAGATGTTGGGGTGGTTCAGAGCGGAAGCGGCTTTGGCTTCACGTCGGAAGCGACTGAGCGATTGCGGATCCCTGGCGAGATCATCGGGCAGAAACTTGAGGGCCACGAAACGGTCGAGACGCAGATCCTGCGCTTTGTAGACGACGCCCATCCCGCCGCCACCCAGCATTTCGATGACGCGGTAGTGCGAGATGGTCTGCCCCACAAGTTGGGAGGATGTGTCCATTGACGAAATGTTATGCGCAGTGTTCGGCAGGGTCAATGCAGAGAGCGATACGGACCTTTCGACTGTTCGGGCCGCAAGTCAGAATGGCGCCTTTCCAAAGCTGCCCACTCTGACCGACCGGCACACTACTCGTACACAGCTACAGTCCGCATCCAAGAGCTTTCAGAATCGAAGTGAAGGGGTTTCAACTTCTGGCTTGCCGACTATCTGTCCGAAATCATGGGAAACGTCACGTTGTTCCTGCAAATTCAGCCCGAGTAACGCTAGTGCTTTTTCGGACGCGACGCCGGGATGAGTGCTTAAGGCTGAAAGAAGGTGTGAGGCGTCGCGTTCGAAAAAGCCGTCAGAAGGAAGCCGCTGGCGCGGCGGACGCGGGACTTATGCAAATTGAATGGAGCGAGGAAGAGGTGTTGAAGTTGGCGGGAGTCAGCGCGGAGGCGGAGAAAGAGGTCGGTGAGGGTGTGGGAGGAGGAGTCGATGGTCGAAGACGGTGTGAGAAAGGGCGCGAAGTAGGGATGGGGTCAGGAGCAGGGCGGACGGGGGCGGGGCGCGGTGAACCGTGCGGAGGTTTCGAGTTGTGCGCGAGCCGTTTCATGCCGCAGTAGTGACCCACGGAGGTGGAGAGCGGAGTTGGAGTTGAGCAGCGGTAAGTCGTTCGATGACCGCCATTGGTCCGCCACACTTGGGGCAGCGCCAAAGAGGGTTCGATTCCTGAGTGGAGGTTTCCGGTTCGATCTGCATGGGAACTGTGCCCAGTGCTGCGAAGCACAGTGGCAGTAGGGTGGAGCGTCGGCGGTTGGCAAGGAGACCGAAGTGGCGGATACACACGAAGCCCTTGGGAAGCAGATGCAGCAGGAAGCGGCGCAGGAACTCATCGAGCGCTAAGGTCATCAGCTTCTGCTCATTGTTGTGAGCGGAGTCGCGCCAACGGAAAGTAACTTGCCCGTTGGCAAACGAAACTAGTCGGTGGTTGGAGATGGCTACGCGATGGGTGTAGCGGCCGAGATACTGGAGCACGTACTCGGGGCCGCCGAAGGGTGGCTTGGAGTAGACCACCCAGTTTTTGCGAAACAGCGGTCGCAGCCAGGCGGCGAAGAATTTGGGTTGTGCGAGGAGCGCCAGATCCCCGGAAAGGTTCAACTGGCCAAGCTGAAAGGCGGCCTTGAGACCGTCGACGAACTTACCGCGAAACACCCGCCGGAGCACAGGAATGGGGAGAAAGAAGCGCGGGTGAGATCGAATCCAGCGGGTGTGATCGAGGGAGAGCCCACCCGCGGCGACGACACAGTGGACATGGGGATGAATCTGGAGTTTCTGGTTCCAGGTATGCAGCACGCTGAAGAAGCCGATCTCAGCCCCGAGATGTGTGGGGTTCCGCGCCACCTCCAGAAGCGTTTCTGCGCTGGCCCGCAACAGCAAACTATAGACGATCTTTTTATTCTGTAGGGCTAGCGCTGCCAGTTGCGCCGGCAGGGTGAAGACGACATGGACGTAGGGAGAGGGGAGAAGTTCGCGGCGCCGGGCTTGGATCCAGCGTTCGCGAGCGCCGGTCTGACACTTCGGACAGTGCCGATTGCGACAGCTGTTGTACGAGATGGTGGCACGATGTCCGCAACGGGTGCATTCATCGATATGACCGCCGAGAGCGGCGGTGCGACAGCGCGCAATGGCCAGCAGGACCTTGAGGTGGGTCCAGCGGAGCCAGTAACGGTTGCGCGCGATGAAGTCTGCTCCTGCGCTGCGAATGATATCGGCCACCTCTAACTGTGGCCGACTCATTTACTCCTCCTCGGACGACCTGCCTTTCTTCAGCACCAGCGCGTCCAGCGGACTGGGCGTGGCATGCAGGTGCTTTTGCGAGAGGTGGAGATAGCGAGCAGTTTCTTTCAGATCGTGATGGCCTAACAGGATCTGGATGGTGTGCAGGTCGGCACGGGCTTCGAGCAAGTGGGTGGCGAAGCAATGGCGCAACATGTGGGGATAGATCCGTTTCTTAATCCCGGCGCGGCGGGCGGCCTCGACGCAAGCGTGGTAGGGCGTCTTGTCATCAGTTGGGGTGATCACCGCTGTGCCAGCGGTTGCCGGGAAATAACCACACGGACTTTTTGCGCAGACGCCGCCAATGAGCGCGCAGTTCCTCGAGCAGGACGGGGCTGAGCATGACGTCGCGGTCTTGCCCGCCTTTGCCGCCCTGAATGTGCACGACCATGCGTCGACTGTCGATGTCGCTGACCTTGAGGCGGGTGAGTTCGGCGCGGCGCACGCCGGTGCCATAGAGGGTCATCAAAATGATGCGATAGAAGGGAGTCGGCGCGGCATCGATGAGCTGTGCTACTTCTTCCGGGCTGAGAATGGTGGGCAGGCGATAGCGCTTCTTGGGATAGGGGGTGTCGGCAATGCTCCAGGACCTCTTGAGCGTCTGGATGTAGAGGAAACGCAGGGCGCAGAGATGGTTGGTCACCGAACCGGGAGTCAGTTTGTGCACGGTGAAGAGTTGCGCTTGGTACTCGCGGATGTGCTGCGGTCCCAGGCGATCGGGCGAGCAGTGGAAGTGCTGGGCGAACCGCTCGATGAAGCGGATGTAACGCTGTGTGGTAGCCTCAGAGTAATGACGGCGCTGGAGTTCCTCCAGCATCATTTTGCGTAGATGGGTCACAGGGACACCTCCTTGTGATCCACAAATTATCTGAACTGAAAATCAACGACTGCCGACATCACCCACGCGGCAGCGTCCGCCGCGCCAGCGGCTTCGTTCTGACGGGCAACTCTCACCTAATCCGGTAAGTTCAGGTTTGCCGACCATTCGACCGGAATCGGAAAAGCGCGCGAATGAAAAATACACCTAGTTCTGGTTCATCGCCAACTCGGGATGCACCATGGTGAGCTCGTTTTTTGCAGTCAATGCCACGCTCTTCCGTGCCAGCGGGTGGAAGTGAGATTTACCACGTGCGGGTGTGAGGTGTAATCGGCCAGTGAGGCCTCGGCTTGTAGCCTCGCCCTCGGGAGTTCACTTCGGTTCGAGTCTAATGGTCTTGCTGCTTCCTGGTGCGACAGCCGTCACAACCATCGTCTATTATTGGAAATCAAGCCAGTCGGGGGAGTTCACTTGGAGATTTATCTTGTAGACGGGACGTACGAGCTGTACCGCCACTACTACGCGCTGCCCTCTGCACGCGACCGGGAAGGCAAAGAAGTCTCTGCCGTTCGCGGCGTTCTCTCTTCCGTGCTCGGAATGATCAAAGGTGGCGCGACCCACATCGCGGTCGCAACCGATCACGTCATCGAGTCCTTTCGCAACGAATTGTGGCCCGGCTATAAGACCGGTGACGGGATCGAGCCCGACCTTCTCGCACAATTTCCGCTACTCGAAGAGGTTCTGCTCGCAGCTGGCGTGGTTGTTTGGCCGATGGTGGAGTTCGAGGCCGATGATGCCATCGCCGCGGCGGCAGTTGCTGCCTGAGGATGTCACTCGGGTGATCATCTGCACGCCCGATAAAGACCTCGCGCAATGTGTATCCGGTTCCCGGATCGTTCAGTTAAATCGTCGGACGCGGGTCACTCTCGATGAAGCGGGAGTGATTCGGAAGTTTGGGGTGTTGCCGGAATCCATTCCCGATTACCTGGCTTTGGTCGGCGACGCGGCAGACGGCTATCCAGGCCTCCCGGGTTGGGGCGCGAAGTCGTCGGCTGCCGTACTCGCCAAATTCCCCCATCTTGAATCGATTCCGAAAGACTGCCGTGAATGGCAGGTGAACGCCGCCGGTGCCAGTGCACTCGCGGACACTCTTTGTCGGGAACGGGATCGCGCTGTGCTTTTCAGAAGATTGGTGACCCTCCGAACGGATATAGAACTGTTCGAAGATGTGGAGGAGTTGAAATGGAGGGGACCGACACCAGGCTTTGACGAACTAGCGGCCAGACTAGATACTGCTCGGACAAAGAAACGACAGGCAGGAGAACCCGAGACTGAAACGCACAACGATGGGCCGCGCCGAGACGAAATCCTGAGCAATCGATGTCGAGCGCCGGAGACAATGGAGTCTGTTTCGCCACCACCGACATCGTCCTGCTTGACGCGTCTTTCACACTCGAACTTTGCCACCATCCACACAGAAAGCCTACGAGAATGGGACTACACGTCGAACATCTTCAGGGTAACGAAACAGAGTGGGCTGGATCTCGAGAAAGAAGTCTCGGCCTCCGTCGAGGCGGAGCTTTTTTTTGACATCCCTTTTTATAGAACTCATTGATCTCTAGGTCTGCTCGATGGCGCGACATCGCTCAAGGCAATGCCGCCGTTCTCTGTGGTACTCGTTTCTCTCTCAATGTCGACCGTCTCTGTGCCAGAACTTGGTAAGTGGCACAGTTGTACACAGGCGACATGGTTAGCAGCCGATCAAGTTCTTCGTTCGATGTGACCTTGTAAATCCAAGCTCCACCGTGACTGCCGATGACGTGGTACCGGCACTCCAGCTTATCCCCCAGCTTCTTCGCGTAATCTGGCATCTGCATCACGGCGCGGGCAACCTCAGGCCCGAGGCGCGTCAGGTTGAAGTGCCACAGCACTAGGAATTTCATAGCTTCCTCCTTCCCCAACCGCCCCACAGCCTATACCCCTCGCATGTTCATGTCACCCGCGTTTGCAAACGCGAGAGGCGTACCATTTGGGCATGAGCAGAATACGTCCAGAAAAGCCCGGCCCGGAGAGTACTGATCGCCCGGTCACCGCCGATGTCCTCCTTCGGCAAGAGCCCGACGAGGAAGAAGACGAAGAGGAAGACGAAGGCGACCGCAAAGAAGATGACGAGGATGAAGACACAGACGACGGCTACTCGGAGTGAGCGTGCCCCTATGTGAGCGATGAGAATGGCATTGTTCGCGAGGCCCTCGAACAGCGCGGGGCACGCGTGTTCATCGTCAATACCGACGCTTCGAAGCCTGCTTTTCCACGCCCGTAGGTCCCTCCTAGGATTGGCCTTCAAGGTCTATCGAGGTACGTTCTGAAACTGGACCCCAGTCCTCTCCCTTGCTAGCAAACCGAGGCTCGATGGCCACCGCGTTAGGCCTGAATTTCCAATATGTCGATTCGCATAGCCCGAACGGCCACCAGCAGAACTAGTATCAGACCGTTGTGGGCTCGGCTTGGTTGCAGCGGCGTGTCCAAAGGAAATAAACAGGGATCCCGGTCGCGATAAAGAGCAGTCCGGCGACCGACGGAAGCGGCCGCGTTTTCAGCATATTCACCAAGAACCAGCAGGTGATCGCCACGAACAGCACTGGAGTAACTGGGTATCCCCACATCCGATAGGGGCGTGCAAGACCGGGCTGCTTATAGCGCAATACGATCACGCCCGCGACCATCAGACCATACGAGAGCCAGATCGCGAACATCGCGTAGTCGAGGAGAGTTTCGTAGGAACCGCTGACGACGAGCACAGCCGCCCAGATGCCCTGAGCCAGGATGGCAAACCCGGGTGTTTGATACCGCGGATGCACCTCGGCGAACCTCCGAAAGAAGAGGCCATCGCGCTCTTGGGCAAAATAAATTCGCGGACTGGTGTGGAAGCAGCCATTCAGTGTGCCGATGATTGACCCGAGGATGATCAGCGAGCCCTAACTCGCGTATCCAAGAATGGCGCGGCGGGGGTGAAAGACTTCGATGCAGTCTAGCGCGGAAGCGCTGATCGTGATGTTCTTCACGAGGGATGTATCCCAGTCCTCTGTCCCGCTGACTGAAGATTATTCGGTCATTGGACTGGTGCCGGGAATCGGATCGGGCCGGTATGTGATGATCCTGGCGGGAACGACCACATTTGGGACGCAAGGCGCGGTAGAGTTTGTTTGCCGCCAGGAGTCGGTCAATAAACTGCTGCACGCACTCCCAGTCTCTAGCGCCGGACTGACGAGGCCCTTTGAAGCGCTGGTGCGAATGAAGATCGCCCGTGGTGTGCCGGTCGAAAGCGAACTGGTCAGCGTGCGCGTGCGTTAGGTTCTGGTGGGCGTTCGCGATGGTCAAGACTTTGCCGCGACGGCATTTTTTCGAAGCGACCCGCTCTCCTGCCGCAGGTCGTACAGGTCTTCCACGCGCTGCGTCAATATCGCCGCCAGCATGAAGAAGATTCCGCCAGCCACCACCGCGGCAATCCGGTTGTTGTTCAGCAGATGTCCCATGACCCAGCCAAATCCAAGCGACGCCGTGATCTCTGGAATCACGATGAAGAAGTTGAAAATCCCCATGTAGACTCCGGTCTTCTGCTGGGGCAACGATCCGGCAAGAATGGAGTAGGGCATGGAGAGCGTGCTGGCCCAGGCAATGCCGACTCCAACCATGGAGAACAACAGCCAATACTTGTCGTGAATCACGACCACGGAAAGCAGACCCAATCCGCCGCAGATCAGGCAAAAGCTGTGCGTCGCCTTACGTCCGAACTGCCGGGCAAGCGCGGGCAGAAGAAACGAAAATCCGAAACAGACCAGGTTGGACATTCCAAAACAGATGCCCGCCCATTCCACGCCCGCAGAGTACAGGGGCGCTGTAGTGTCGGCGGCACCGAAGACATTGCGGGCCACGGCCACCGGAAAATAAAGCCACATGCAGAACAATCCCAGCCAGGTGCAGATCTGCACCCAGGCGAGCTGCCGCATGGTGCGAGGCATTTCACGGATGGAGGCCAGGATTTCGCGCGCGCCCGCGCTGACGCCCCTGCGTTCCGCTTTCTGTCTCTGAAACTCCGCCAGATTTTCGGGAGGATATTCCTTGGTGGTGAAGACCGTCCACAGCACCGCGCCCAGGAAGGCCGCGGCGCCAATGTAAAACGAAAGACGCACGCTGAAAGGTATCGTCCCCGCAGCCCTTGTGCCGGCCACGTGAAAGACGTTGGTCAGCAAGTAGGGCAGCACCGAGGCGACGACCGCGCCCAGCCCGATGAAGAGGCTCTGCATGGCGAAGCCGCGCGTGCGTTGAAATTCGGGAAGCAGGTCGGCGACAAACGCACGAAAGGGCTCCATGCTGATGTTGATGCAAGCATCGAGAACCCAAAGCAAGCCGGCCGCCATCCAGAGCGCGGAACTGCGCGGCATCAAAACCAGCGCAGCCGAACTCAGAATCGCACCCGCGAGAAAGTACGGGCGGCGGCGGCCCAAGCGGCCCCAGGTCCGGTCGCTGGCGTGGCCGATGATGGGCTGTACGAGCAATCCGGTCAGCGGCGCGGCGAGCCAGAGAATTGGAATCTGATCGGCTCTCGCCCCCAGGTATTCGTAGATGGCGCTCATGTTCGCCATCTGCAATCCCCAGCCAAACTGGATGCCGAGGAAACCGAAGCTCATGTTCCAGATTTGCCAGAAGGTTCGTGGCGGCTTGTCCATGGATTTTCCTGCTGACGACGTTTCTGCGGCGAATTCTTCCTGCTCCACTCTATCTCTAGCGATCGTAAAGCATGACCAGCGATCGCAATCTCGCACTCAACTCGGCAGTCAACGCTCCCCGACGATAACGCCACTTCCAATTTCCGCTGATCTTACCGGGAAGATTCATGCGCGCCTCGCTGCCCAGGCCGAGCGCATCCTGCAACGGAACGACCGCCACGTCTGCGACCGACGCCAGAACTGCCCGGATCATCACCCAGTTGATCTCAGAATCGGCATCGTCGAAGTTGAGATACGCGCGGGCGAATTCGTACTCTTTTCGGACATCCTCCGGAGTGCGCGTGCTGTCGCCCGCACCCGAACTCGACCACCAGTCCACCATCGTGTCATTGTCGTGACCGCCAGTGTAGGCCACCAGGTCGCGACTGTAATTATGCGGGCGAAACGACGGCCCTTGCGTATCCGTGAACGCAGTGCCCGGCGGTAGAGCACCCGACGACCAGATTCTTCGAGCTCCTCCCGACTTTGCCGCTGCTCTACACGTTTGATTTGGCTGGGAGATCCAGGAATCTGATTCCGAGGCTATCGCCAGTGTCAGAAGTGGGACTGGACGAATAGAATCTATTTCCTGAGCAGCCTGGCAAGAAAGATACGAGGTTTGGTCTGGGCCTTGAACAGCAGTGTCTCCGGATCTCCGTGGTCCAGATTGGCCCCGGCCAAAAAGTCGACGCAGATCATTTCCAGACAATAGTCTCTGGATCGGTCGGTTCCGAGCATCAGAGCCGCCGTCTCGATTGCCTTTTCCACGACCGGCCTCTGGCTCTGGTACGGTTTGAAATAAACAATCTCCCACGGTTCCGTTTCCTTTCCTGTCAGTTCCGTCTCGACCTTTCGACCTTCTGCTTGACGATTCGACATTTTGTTGATGTAGAATCCGCTTGCAAACTGGGTAGAACCTTCTCTCGAGGAAGCGACACGGAAAATGCGACTGTGAAGCGCCAGATCGGGAGTCCGATCCTGCTGTGTGCTGCCTTATGTAGTGGTCAGTGACGTGGTCGGAGTTCGTCGTGAGCGGACCTTTCCGGGGGTCCGGAGGAAGCGACATGTGCGCTGGAGCGATTCGAATTCTTGCTGGACTTGTTGCCGCCGCCATGGCGATCGGTTCCGAGATAACACCTGCATCTGCGTCGGATCAAACCGCAGTCCTCACTCAACATCAAATCCAAATCGATGGCAAGGCGCTGAAGTACACAGCTGAGGTGGGCCGCATTGCCATCTGCAACGTCGAGACCGGCGAGCCGCACGGATACATGTTCTACACGGCATATCGGGTGCCTTCGTCGAGCGGGCGAAGGCCGGTCACTTTCGTTTGGAATGGCGGCCCAGGCGCTGACTCGGCACTGCTGCATTTTTCCATCGTCGGGCCCAAGTTAACGCAGGACGGACGCTTGGTCGACAATCCTGACAGCTGGCTTCCCGTCACCGATCTCGTGTTGGTTGATCCCATCGGCACCGGCTTCAGCCTGCCGGTGAAGGCCGAATACGACGATGAATTCTATGGGACGGTGGGTGATGTTGCCTCAGTCACGGAATTCGTTCGCGCCTGGCGCCTGCTCCACGACGCCGACGACGCGCCGGTTTTCCTCGCGGGTGAAAGTTGGGGCGCGGGTCGGGCGGCCCATGTCGGTTATGCGCTCGAGAATCGCGGCATCATGGTTAAGGGACTGGTTCTGATTTCTGGCGGATGGGGATTGAACAAGGAATACGGCTCTTCCACATTGCGTTCCGCGCTGCAAGTTGTCGACATGGCCAGCACCGCGCTCTACTACGGCAAGACAGCACCAGACTTAGGAAAGGACACAGCCGCCGTGCGGAAAGCGGCCGAGGCTTGGGTACGGGAAAGCTACGCACCTGCTCTGAGCCGGATTGAAAGTCTTTCGGAGGCGGAGCGCAGCGCCATCCTTGTCCAGCTCTCGCGTTTTACCGGCCTTGCGCAAGATCAGATCGACCGTAAGACGCTCACTATTACTCCCCGCCAGTTTCGGACGGGCTTGCTGAAGGACCAGAAAAGAGAGCCCTATATCTTTGACATGCGCCGCACTGCGCCGCCGGAAACGGGAGACGCGCCTCTGATACTGCACTACTTGCGGGACGAACTCGGTTATCGGACCAGCCTGCCGTATATCGGGCTGGAAGATATGAACCAGGGTTTCGCTCCCACGGGAGCCTATCCTGAATCGGTAAACGCGCGCTGGAACTATGCCACCGCCAAAATCACGCCGGAGGAACTCAAGGCTGCCATGGAAAGAGCAAGCCAGAGCGGCGACGGCCCGCCTCGAATGGGTCCGCCGCTGCCTGGGACCGACGAAGCGCTTGCGATTAATCCTCACATGAAGGTGCTGGTCGCCGCGGGTATGTACGATTCCTTTCTTCCATGCGCAACGGGGGCTGAACTCGATCGCCAGTTGCCGCCCAACCTGCGGCAATCCATTACGTTCAAGTGCTACCTGGGAGGACATGCGATGTACAAAGATGCACCCACACGCGCCCAGCTCAGCCGTGACGTCAAGACACTGATTGAGCAGAACAAATAAGATCCCCAGCCTTTCGCGCGAGCTGCGGGCAGTCACAACAAAGATTTGAATTAGGCCCCTTGCTTCTACGGTTTGTAGATATGGGTTTTGCGGCCCTCCCTGTCTACGGCCATCATGCGCGAGAGCAAAGTTCCTTAGATAAGAAGTGCAGTCCCAACTCAATGACTTTTGGCGGTCTCGGTCTCGCCGTCTTCGTGCGTTTTCCTGATTTCATCCAGGTAGTTGTAGATCGTGTATTTTGTCATCCCAAGCAATTCCGCGACGCGCTCGACCGAGTAACGGATGAGAAACGCTCCTTTGGCCTCCAGATAGGCCACGATCGCAACCTTATCTTCGCGGGACATATCTGTTGTCTTCTTGCCGATGCTCGATATGCCATTCTGGATCAGAGTCTCCAGTACCTCGTCTACAGAATGTTCGAATCGCTCGTCGATTGTGGTGCTGGCTGCGCCCAGAGCCTCCTGCAGCCACTCTTGCGCTTTGAGCAGACCAGACACGTCGACATTGATGCACAGCGCGCCGTAGATGTGGCCCTTTTCGTCCCGAAGAAAAATGCTGGAAGAGCGCAACTCTTTACCGTCTCTCGTTTTCGCGCCGTAATTGAGAAGATCCGAGGGCGGATTATTCTTCAATAACTGAAATCCGAGAGCGTCCAGGGTGTCTCCAACTCTACGCCCGGTAAGGCTTCCATTGGCGATGGCAATGATGGAACTCTCGGGCACTCTGAAATCGTGGACCACAATTTCACAGAACTTTCCCAGCGTTTGTCCCAACCCATCCGCGAGTCGGGAAACAAAACTGAGGGCGTATTCTTTCTCGCTAGCTTTCACCGGAAACTTCCCCCTAAGCGGCATCTATTGCCACACTACTATTCCACCTTTATTGCCCGCGAGAGTCGCAAGACTGACTCATGCGCGACGGACTCACGTGCTCTTGATGGCAATACCCTGCACTTCAAAGTGTGCGCCAAACAAGAGCCTGCCGGACCCAATGAAAGCCCGGGCCGGCATTTTGTTCTTAAAGTATGAGCGGTAGATCCTGTTGAAGCGCTCCCACAAAGATACGTCAGTGCAGAAGACTTGTACGTAGACAAGATCGTCCAGCTGCATTCCGGCCTTCTGCAGGACCGCTCGAACGTTCTCCATCAAATTGCGCGCTTCCGCGTCAATATCGATGGGAATTCGCTTGAATTCGTCCAATCCGATACGGCCCGACAGATAGAGCATGTCACCCACAATCACAGCGTCGCTGAATGGGCCCTGAGAATCGAGTTGGATATGCTTACGGGACTTTTTCGCTGCCGGCTTTCCCCGATGGTTGCTGGAGGTTGAAGAAGCACTGCGGGCCGAGGACCTGGTCACTTTAGCTTTGCCCTCCGAAGACAACCATGCGAGGCAGTCTTTTGCTGTGAGCCGATCAAGCGAGGATTCTGATTCTGCCTGCGAAACGATACTAAAGCTCGGCGCAGGAGTCAAATGTTTTTGTAAATTTTGCCTTGACTTTTAACCTTTTGTTGATCTACATTCCGCTGACCGTGTTTCGTCGCGGGGCATTTTGTGCGCATTTTGGGCCACTCTTCGAGTTCTTCGACAAATGCATTCGAATAAAGATTGTAGCCCATTCACAAAACGTCGAAAGGCTGCCGAGTCGCGGGAGGGCATGATGAACCGAACACTCATTCTGGTCGGCGGGCTTCTATGGTGCTTGGCTGCAGGTCAACTTGGCGCACAAACCGCGGCCACCGGCGCTCTCGCAGGCACCGTTGTCGATAGCAGCGGCGCGGCGGTTTCCGCTGCGTCGGTGACGGTAACCCGCATCGCGACAGGCGAAACGCGAAGTCTCACCTCTGGCTCCGACGGTGCATTTCGAGTGGCTCTTCTGCCCCCAGGTACGTACACCGTAAAAACCGAGAAAACTGGATTTAAAACCGCGACCCAGTCGAATGTGGAAGTGGTGGTTACGGAGGTTGCGAAAATCAGCGTAATCCTGCAGCCCGGAGCAGTCGCAGAGAGTGTGGAAGTGAAGGCCAACGAGGAAATGGTCGAGACCGAATCGAGTGCCCTGGGACGGGAGGTGGATGCGCTGACGGTGACCAGTCTTCCCTTGGTGACTCGCAACTATACGCAGATTCTTTCGCTGTCACCGGGAGTGATTGCGCCGGTTAACAATGCGACTGACCTCGGACGCGGAAACGGCGGCTTGACCGGCATTGTGGGGTCATTCGGCAACGACGCAAGTGTACACGCCAACGGCAATCGCTCGATCGACAACAATTTCCAAATGAACGGTCTCCAGGTGAACGATCTTTCCGGCAGCGCTGCCTCCAGCGGCGGTGTTCCCATCGCCAACCCCGACACCATCCAGGAGTTCAAGGTACAGACCGGTCAATACGACGCCAGTTTTGGACGAAACGCAGGAGCGAGCGTAACCCTGACTACGAAGTCGGGCACGAATCGTTTTCACGGCAATCTGTTTGAGTTCTTCCGTAACACCGATCTCAACGCTAATGATTTTTTTGCCAATGAAGCGGGGGCGCCTCGCGGGGTGCTGGACCAAAATCAATTTGGCGGTACGTTTGGAGGCCCAATCAAGAAGGACAAGGCGTTCTTCTTCGGGTCCTATCAAGGGACTCGTCAAAAAAACGGGATTGCACCCGGCTGCTTTTCCACCATGGTTCTGCCACCGCTCACCAACGATCGATCGGCGCTTGGCATCGCCCAGGTATTCGACGGGCAAACCGGCGCTCTGCAGACCGAAGCCATCCAAGACGGACTACCACCGTTTCTATTCCCGGCAATCGACGCGAGCGCGCCAAACGGGAATGGTACGCCTTATCCCTACAACATCAATCCTGCGGCTCTGGCGTTGCTTCAAATGCAGCTTCCCAACGGAAGTTTTCTGATTCCCACTCCCCAAACGGCGAGTGGTCTTACCGTCTTGCAGCAGGCTTGCACCTTTAATGAAGATCAATACCTGGCGGATGTGGACTATACGCAAAGTCAGCGAAGTACTTTCTTTGCTCGATATTTCATCGCCAATGCCAATCAGACCGTGACCTTCCCATCCGCCGGTATCAGCAACACCAACGCCACCGAGGGATCTCCAAGCATTGGACCTCAACGCTTTCAGGCGCTGGCTCTCGGGCACACATTTGTCTTCAATTCAGGATTAATCAACGAATTTCGCGCCGGATTTCACCGCACGGCGGTGCAACAACAGCAGACCAATCCTTTCACTTTCTCCGGCATCGGCGCCACCGTCCCCAGCTTTTATAACGACCTCCCCTCAATCGATATTGGCTCGTGCTGCACCGCGGGAGGCGGCGCTCCCTCTGCCTTGTTCCAGGGGAGCTGGGATATTGTGGATTCACTGGCATGGACGCATGGGAGACACAACATTCGAGTCGGAGGAGGGGTCACGCGCAGCTACTTAAACCAACGCGACTTCCGCTCCAACGGGATTGAGGACTATCTGACGTTCCCCGATTTCTTACTCGGTCTCAACGCCGCGCAGAATGGCTTAGCGGCTGCCAACGCTATCACCGGCGGAGCCTTTCCCGCATTCAGCGACATTATTGTTTCGATTTCCTTCGTCGGGCTTTCGGATCGAAACGAGCGGACCTGGGATGGTTCTGCGTATTTTCAGGACGATATCAAGCTAACCCCCCGGCTTACTCTGAATGCGGGCATCCGCTACGAGCGCATTGGGGGACTCTCGGATACGACCGGGCGCAACGGCAATTTCGATCCGGCGCTGGCCGACCCGAACCCTCCGGCCTCTGGTACTTTGGCCGGATATACGGTCCCCTCCAATTTTCAAGGAACCGTGCCCACGGGTGTAACCCGAACCAGTAGTGACTTGGGCATACCCGGCTACGGCCAAAATGCATGGGGGCCTCGGCTTGGTTTTAGCTGGCAGGTGTTCCCAGGTTCAGACCGAATGGTTCTTCGTGGGGGCTACGGCATTTACTACACCCGACCCGTTGGGGCGGCCATTTTTGAGACGCTGGCTTCTCCGCCGTTCGGACTCTTCCAGGTTTGCCAAACCGAGTGCAACGCCGGCGCAAGTGCGCAAAACCCCTTTCAACCGGCGCCGCCCCTTTCAGCCTTCCCCTACTTCCAACCTTACTCCCCTACCACGAACCAGAATGTCCTATTGCTGGGTCAGGACTTCAGGCCTCCCATCATCGAAGAGTACAGTCTTGGAGTGCAGTCCAGGCTGGCCAAAGATTTCCTGCTGGATCTCGGATTCGTCGGCTCGCGGGGCACCAAGCTTATCCGCCAGCGGGGTCTCAATCAGGCTCTTTCCGCCACTTCACAGAACCCAGTGCGGGGGCAAAGCGACAACACGCTGGCGAACATTCCAGAACGCTTGCCCCTTGTCGGATTCGCCTCCAATGCCTCTTCGGTAAACCAGATCGAGTCGAACGGCGCGTCATGGTACAACGCCCTGGAAGCAAGCTTGACCAAACGATTGAGCCGCGGACTGCAGTTCCTGGCCTCCTATACCTGGTCGAAAGAAATGGATACCAATGCCGTTGACCCCGAGTGGAACAGCGCCGGCGGCACTGCCAGCCTGGGGAACCAGTCGCCCGCTCCTCGAACTCAATATGGGCCGGGAAGCTTTGACCGCAATCAGCGCTTCGTCGTCAGTTTTGTGTATTCGTTTCCGAGCCCCGCGAACCTCTCCAACTGGAAGGGGCGTGCGCTCGGAGGCTGGTCGGTATCGGGGGTGACAACCGTTCAATCCGGACAGTACCTGACGATTACCGGACAAAACAGTTTCAACGTGTTTGGTATCACGAACGATAAGGTGCAGCTTGCTCCCGGATGCACCAGCGGGCAATTGGCCAGCCCGGGATCGGTGAAAAGTAGATTAAACAATTATTTTAACGGCAACTGCATCGATCGGCAGGATCTCACCCAACCGTTGGATGTAGTCACTGGCAGCAACACCCCGGTTTGGCCGGTCATTGGGGCAGACGGGGCGGGCACGGATTTCGGCAACAGCGCGGTTGGAGGCGTGACCGGGCCTGGACAAAATAATTACGACATCACCCTGCAGAAAGCATTCTCGATCCGCGAAAATATGCATGTTCAGTTCCGCACCGACTTCTTCAATGCTTTTAATCATCCACAGTTTGCCAATCCGGATGTGGGCACCGCCAACGTCACTTTCGGCCAAATTATCGCCACTGTGGTCAACCCGAGAGTCATACAGTTCGGATTGAAGCTCAATTTCTGATCGATGCCTGGAAAACTAATTCGCAGGGCTGTGATTGTCGCAGTAACTCTGCTTCTTTGCGCCGGTCTCTCGACGCAGGCTAACGCATCCGACTGGCCTCCGCCGACCGATGATCCCGTCATCACTCAGCATCAGATCACGCTGAGCGGGAGTGCGTTGAAGTACAAGGCGTATGCCGGTTTTCTCACTCTTCGCGATGAGTTCAACAAGGCTCACGGCCGCATCTTCTACGTTTTCTACCGGGCGGACGCTGGCGCACACAAATCACCCCGGCCGCTGACGTTTGCCTGGAACGGCGGGCCGGGTTCGCCCTCATCTCTACTCAACATCGGAGCGCTAGGCCCGTATCGCGCCAAAGATCCTGACGAATATTCATCCACCCCTCCCCCTTACGAACTGACCGAGAACGAGAGCTCCTGGCTTGATGAAACCGACTTGGTATTCGTGGATCCGGTTGGCACGGGTTATAGCTATGCGGTTCAACCGGAGTTTGGCAAGGAGTTCTGGAGCCGCAAGGGAGACATTGATTCCATCGCGGAGTTTATTCGCCTCTTTCTGGCCCACTACGATTATGCCGAAAAGACACCGATTTTTCTGGTCGGAGAAAGCTACGGCACGTTTCGCGCCGCTGGCGTCGCCGGGGAATTGGTCGACAAGAATTTTAATGTTGCAGGCGTGGTACTAATTTCCACGGTATTCGATCTGCATGAAGGACCTTCGGATCTGCAGTTCATGTCGCTGGTCCCCAGCTATACCGTGGCGGCGTTTCTCTATAAGAAGCTTCCACCCGATCTGCAAGGAAATCTCGATTCGGCCGTCCAGAAATCAGAGGATTGGACGCTCTCCCGATATGCAGCGGCTCTGCTGCAGGGAGATCGCTTGCCCCCGTCGGAGCGAGACCGCATCGCGAAGGAGTTCTCGCGGTTCACGGGGTTGAGTGAGGAGTACGTCGCCAAGCACAATCTGAGGGTCGACATGGACGATTTTTCTAGCGAGTTGCTGAGCGAGAAAAAACTGGTCCTTGGCCACTATGACGTCCGCGCCACTGCAGCCAGCACTTCTTCCCAGGGCGAGTACAATCCTACGCTGGATCCGAGCCTGAATACTCACGGCACCGGCACACTGATCGTTCCCTATCTGCAATCACAACTTAATTTCAAAACCGATGCGTTCTATGCCGGACCTTTTGGCGGACGCTGGCCTCCGCCTACGGCGCACAGAGGAGACTGGATGTCCGTGCGCTGGGACTGGAGCGATGTGACGTCAGTCGATGTGGCGTCCGCGCTGGCTCGCGCGATGCGCAAGAACAAGTCGATGCAGGTATTGGTGGTCTCCGGCCTCTACGATCTCTCTACTCCATTCTTCGGCACCGAGAACACATTTGCTCACATGGGACTGGAACCGGACGTGCGGAAGCGCGCAGAGCTCGCCCGTTACAAAGCAGGGCACATGGTTTACCTCGATACGCCCAACCGCAAAAAGCTGAAGCAGGATTTTGGCGATCTCATGGAGCGCGCCCTGACACCGGCTGGGCCCTCAAAGTGAAGCTCAGCCAATTCCAGACATGGATAAAGAAGCTTGGCGAGCCAAGGATGGTGGTGGGAAGGCGGGCCACGGCATGATGATGCAGCGGCGGGTAGCGATTCTATTGTTGCTATTGGGATGCAATGCTAGCATCGCCAAAGTCACGGCTCAGGCGGAAGGGAAAACGCCGGCTACCTCCCAACTAGACGTAACGCTTCGGCCCACGCTTGGTTCGGACGGCAAAGTCGCAGCCATGGATGTGGCGCTCGATCTGCGTGGCATTCGCCTCGAACCCGGTCAATCTTTCTCGCTTCGCATTCCTGTGGAGTTCGCCGGCGTGAAACATGTCGCCGACCGGATCGAAAATCTCGAAGTCAGAAGCCACGGGGCTCTTATCAATCTGTCGCAGGTTGACGAGCCGCCAGATGCGGGCGGCTCGCTTTTCTGGCGCAGATGGAAGATCGCTCAGCCGCCGGCAGCGTTGACCGTTCACTATCACGCACGACTCGATCCACCGCACCCGTGGCCGGGTCCGCCATTCGACTTGCGTTCAAACGGAGGCGGCGTCAGTGGTGCGGGATTTGGTTTCCTGGTTCTTCCCGATTCAAAAGACAAATTCGCAATCACTTTGAAGTGGGACCTTCGAGATATGCCTGCGGGCGCGCGAGCGGTATCGAGCGTGGGGGACGGTGATGTCCACTTCGAAGGCACCGTCGATCGTCTGCAGGAATGCTTTTATATAGCAGGACGGCTTGGAACCTATCCGCCCGATTTCAGTGCGAGCAATTTTCGATCGGCGTGGCTGGGTACACCGCCGTTTGATCCCAAGACAGAAATGGAGTGGTCCGAAAAGGCCTATTCAGCATTGCGCAAGACGTTTGCCGACACAAGCACAACTCCGTTTTACTTCTTCATGCGTGCCGGTAAAGACAATGAGAGCTACGGTGGCGCTGCACTGGCCAATTCGTTTCTGCTTTTTGCCCCAGAGACAGCAACCGCTACGGACGATTCCCCTCGCCTCATCATTGCGCACGAAATTACGCACCATTTCGCCGGCGGTCTCAGTTCGCCGGAAGGCATTGAAGGATCATGGTTCTCCGAGGGGCTAGCCGAATACTACTCGCGCCTGGTAACGTTCCGTGCCGGGCTCATTCCGCCCTCCACTTTTATTAAGGCTGTCAATAAAGCTGCCCAGGCGTATTACACGAATCCCCTGAGAAACCTGCCGAACGAGAAGATCGCCGCAGATTTTTGGCGCGACAAGAACGTTCAAGGCTTGCCTTATCAACGGGGCTACTTCTATTTTGTAGACACCAATCAAAAACTGCTCGCCGCGTCGAAGGGAAAAGTCTCCCTCGATACGCTCATACTTCGGCTACAGACACAAAAGAGGAGCGGCAAGGACCTAACGCCGCAAACCTGGAAGCAGGCCATAGAGAAGGAACTTGGAACGGCCGGGGGCCAGGAATTTGAATCTGTGATTTTACAAGGTGAACTTGTGGTGCCTGCGTCGGACGCGTTCGGTCCGTGCTTCGAACGACAAACGCTGCAGATGCCCGGCTTCGAACTGGGATTCGATCAGCATAAGACGCTGGATGCGCAACCGCGTGCGATCCAAGGTCTGGTGCCGGGCTCGGCTGCGGACAAAGCCGGGCTGCAAAATGGCGACAGCGTGCTGGCCGTGGAGCCCGTCAACTTGGACCAACTTCGCTCCGACGTGGCCAAGCGGATTCATCTCCGAATCAGAAGAGGAGATAAGACGTTGGAAATCGACTACCTTCCCCGAGGCCAACCTGTAGAAGGATATCAGTGGATTCGCCGCGCAAACCTGCCTGACGAAGCATGTGTCGGCAGTGTCGAGACCAGGTAATGTGATGATGACGATGCCAGCGCACAGATGGGCTGCGGTGCTGATTGCCATTCTCACCTCGGCCGCTTTCGCGACCCAGACTGCTGCTGCGCCGTCCTCATCGGGGCAGATCGCAGCTCATCCAGCCGTCGTTACTCATCACACCGGAACATTCAACGGGACGCAGATCCACTACACGGCAACGGTAGAGGCCACCGACGTTCCCGATGCCAAGGGCAATCCTGCGGCACGACTCGTCAGCTTTGCCTACACCGCCGACCAGGTTGAAAACGAGACTGCCCGGCCGGTGATTTTTATCTTCAATGGCGGCCCGATTACAGCATCGTTGTGGCTTCACATCGGCGTCATGGGACCGAAACGCGTCTCCATCCCGGACGATTTGACGGCGGATCCAAACACTTACAAGTTGGTGGACAATGTCTATTCGCCGTTGGATATGGCAGATCTCGTGTTCATCGATCCCGCGTCGACCGGTTTCAGCCGAGTGCTGCCGGGAACGGCTCCGGAAAGTTACTTTTCTGTCGTAGCCGATGCTCAGCAAGTAACCGCCTTCATCTCCGCGTGGCTGACACAACATAGCCGCCTGTCGTCACCGGCTTACCTTCTGGGTGAAAGTTATGGCACTATTCGCGCGGCGGAAGTGGCCGCTCAGCTGACTGAATTGCCTCATCCCATCCTGCTCTACGGAGTTGTACTGATGGGGCAGGCGATGAACATCATCGAGTATCGCCAGCGTCCGCAGAATATCGTGAGCTATGCTGTTTCGCTGCCCACGCTGGCTGCACTCGCCTGGTATCACCAGAAAGTTGATCGTAAGGATGAAACCTTCGAACAGTTCGTGAACGAAGCATGGGCCTTCGCGCAGACTGACTATCTGAAGGCACTTTTCCAGGGAAATTCGATCAGCCCGGCGGAACGGGACCACTTAGCCAAACGGCTCGAGGAGTACAGCGGGATCCCAGCTGCGTATTATCGAGAGCACGATCTTCGCATCAGCAAGGAACGGTATCGCGGAGAGCTATTGAAAGAGCGCGGCCTGCTGCTGGGACGCAACGACGGCCGATATGTGGCGCCCATGACTGACAAAGGACTGGCGAAGGATCCATCGTCCGTGATCACTGCGCCGTTCAACCATTTTTTCACCGACTATCTTCGTGACGAGCTCAAAGTGACTTGGCCGGAAGAGTATGTCCTTATCAAGGAAGTGGGATTGGATGAGTGGAAGTGGGGAGGCAGTGGCCCGTTCGCCGACTGGCCGTATAGCGACCGCCTGCTGAAGGTTATGCAAGTCAATCCCCGATTCCACGTGCTGATCGGCAACGGATATGACGACACGCAAACCACCGTTGGCGCCGCGGAGTACGCCGTGCGGCAGGCGGGCTGGCCCGAAGGGCGCGCGACTCTTTCTTATTACGAGGGCGGCCACATGGCTTACACGGTGGAGCGAAGCGCCAAGAAATTTACCGACAACGTCCGTGCCCTGATCCGCGGAATGCAATAGTCGGCGCAGGACCCTCGACTCCCTGTGCTCGGCACGGCGCACAAGTTATGGAGAATGAGTTATGAACATCAGCCGACGTGAGCTTCTGGCGGGTCTCGGTGGTGTCGCTGCGATTGGGATGGCGCCAGGATCGAGCCTCTACCCCCAATCGCCGACGACCTCCGGCCCATCCGTATCTGTTTTCCTTCCTGCCAAAAGTGATTTCGCGATTCCCGCGGGCGTGACCTATATCAATTCTGCCTATACCCATCCGATGCCGGTTGCGGGGGCAGCGGCACTACGGGAATGGTCAGAGTTTCGCTCTCAGCCGCAAGTGGTCTCCAAACCTAAGAAACTGATCAATGTCAAAGCTGAGTTTGCAGCCCTGATCAACGCCAAAGAATCGGAAATCAGCTATGTCCCCAACACCAGCACGGGAGAGAACCTGGTCGTAAACGGGTTGGATATCGATTACAAATCGGACAACGTCGTCACGGATGCTCTGCACTTTGAAGGAGCCATTCTGCATTTGCAGGCACTTCAGCAGCGGTTTGGCCTCGATCTGCGCATGGTGAAGCCGCGCAATTGGCGAATCGAGTTGAGTGATCTTGCGCAGGTAATCGACAAGAAAACGAAATTGGTAGAAATCTCCCTGGTAGCCATGGACAATGGCTTCCAGCACGATTTGAAGGCGGTCTGCGACCTCGCGCACGCCCATGGCGCTTACGTGTATGCCGATATTGTTCAGGCCGCGGGGAATACTCCCATCGACGTTCGCGAAAGTGATGTGGACTTCTGCGCCTGCTCCAGCTTCAAGTGGCTCATGGCTGATTTTGGACTTGGCTTCCTATTCGTGAAGGAAGCATTGCTCGACAGAGTACTTCGCCGTACGCAATACGGCTACTATCAAGCCAAGACCCTGGAGTCACATTTTCTTCCTGGCGATTCGCCTAACCCGGCCGTTTACACCTGGGACCTTGAGACCGACGCTTCCGGTCATTTCGAGGTAGGCACCAACGCCATCGGCATAGCGCATGTGCTCGCACAATCGCTGCCCTATATCCGCAGGCTTGGCGTGGAGAATATTCGTGCGCACCGCCAGCCGATGCTAAAGCGCCTTCATGAAGAAATGCCGCGTCTTGGATTCGAGCCTCTTACTCCGCCCGAGTCAACATCCGCGCTCATTACCTTTGCCATCAAGGATTACAAGACAATTTCCGATCGGCTTGAGAGAGCCGGCGTCAATGCTCGGATTTCGCGGCGCTACATCCGGATCTCCCCTTCCGTATTCAACGACATGAAAGACATCGACAAGTTGCTGGAGGCGCTGGCGTGAACCGATCATCCGGGCGAAGGCTCTTCCTCATATTTCTGATTTTCCTCTGGAGTGCTCTGGCACTTGCGCAAGACAAGCTCATCGTCATCCACGCCGGCCATCTGATTGATCCGGCGCACAAGCAGGTTCGGGATCGGGTTTCCATCTTTGTCCAGGGCGCTCGCATCAGCTCGGTTCAGGACGGCTTCGTGTCTCCCCAGAACTCCGGCATCATCGATTTGTCCAGCGCTACCGTGTTGCCGGGCCTCATCGACTGTCACAAACACCTCACATTTCATTTGGGAAGCGGCAGCCATTTTGCCGATCTTGTCACAGATACAACTGCCGACTCCGCTTTCTATGCAGCCGCGAACGCCAGAACTACTCTTCTGAATGGTTTTACGAGCGTCCGCGATGTCGGAGCGCGGGACACGGTAGACGTCGCGCTGAAGCGCGCAATTGAGCGCAACCTCGTGATCGGACCCCGAATCTGGGCCGCCGGCCAAATCATCGGACCGACCGGCGGCCATTCCGACGACGCCAACGGCGTAAGCGAAGGCATATCGAGTCCGGAGTGGAGCAAGTCCATCGTTGATAACCCCGACGAGGCCCGCAAGGCAGTGCGTGAGCATCATCGTAGCGGCACGGACTTGATCAAGATTGTGCCCAGCGGGGGAGTCGGTTCATTCGGCGATAACCCCAAACTACAATTGATGACCAATGACGAGATCAAGTCCGTAATCGAAACCGCCCACTCTCTTGGAATGAAAGTCGCCGCCCATGCCCACGGCAAAGCGGCAATCGACAACTGTGTCCGGCTCGGCATCGATTCCATTGAGCATGGCACCTATGCCGACGCGGAGTCCTTCGCTCTGATGAAAGAGCATGGAACTTATCTTGTCCCGACGGTGTTCGTGGCTTACTCGCTGCTGCAAACTGCCAAGGAGCACCCCGAGAAATTACCGCCGCATATCGTGACGAAAATCCAAGTCATCACACCGATTATTCAAGCAATGTTCACCAACGCGAATCGTGCCGGGGTAAAGATCGCAATGGGCACAGACTCGTTCGGCGACTTTCGGGGCGGCGTGACTCCGGCAAAGGAACTGACAGAGATGGTTCGCCTGGGGATGGCGCCAATGGACGCACTCGCTTCTGCCACGGTCAATGGCGCCGATCTAATCGGCGATTCCCAAGACATCGGCATGATTGAAGAGGGCAAGCTCGCCGACATTGTTGCAGTTACGGGAGATCCCCTGAAAGACATCACTGAGATGGAACGAGTTGCGTTCGTGATGAAAGGCGGCGTCGTCTACAAAGCGAACGGAAAAAAAGTCGTCGCAGTTCCGCCACCGGCAAAGTAGCGGCGTTGGGCGGCCACCAATTGCCGGTTGCTGATCGGTACCCGGTGCAACGAGGTTGCACTGCAGTAGGCCTTCCATCCGGCCCTCCAGGTAGCGCCCCTACAATGACGGATGATAATCAGCCGCATGGGCATACCACGTATCCATAAGTCAATCAAGCCAGTTTCGTTGACAGCGACTTTGACGAACTGTACAGTTTAAGTAATTGAACTGGAGAGTTTATGGATAACGGCATCGTTGTTACCGCGCTCGACGCACGGACGAATTTCGGCAAACTCCTTCGCCGTGTCGAGGATGAGGGCAGGTCGCTTGTAATCGAGAAGCGGGGCACTCCCCGCGCGGTGCTGCTCAGCATCCGGGATTATGTACGTCTGGCGGTCCCTGAACCCGAGGTTCTTCGAATCCTTGGAAACGAATCCAAACGGAAAGGCACGAATAAGCTCAGCTCGAAGCAGATCGATCAGATCGTGAAGGCCGCTCGCAGATCAAAGAACCGATGATCCCGCTTCGGCTGGTTGTCGATACGAATGTTGTCGTCTCTGCGGTGCTCAAACCGGAGGGGCTACAACGGACGGTGGTGTTGCTCGCGCTTACCAAGCCAGCCCGGTGGTATGTGTCGGATGCGATTCTGACCGAATACGCCGCGGTCCTCGCTCGCCCAGAGCTCAAAGTTCGGAGGAGTCTTCGTCAACAATTGCTGCAATTGATTAGGAATCATACTCGAGTTGTGATTCCATCACGCTTATCCCAAGTCACGACCGATCCCGCCGACAATATCTTTGTGGAGGGCGCTGATGCCGCTCGAGCCGACTACCTGGTCACCGGCAACGCGCGCCATTTTCCGAAGTTCTGGAAGAAGACCAAGATCATTAGCGCCAGGGAATTTCTTAATATCATTGCTCCCCACCTCATCGATTGAAGGCTCCTCCAAATCGAAGATGTCGAGGTTTACAAGAAGGAAGGGCCCAAATTCATGCAGCGCCCGGTCGCTAAGTGGAACCCTAGGGTAAAAGATGCATAACCGAGAGAAGGAGGCGTTCTTGTGGCCGCACTGCGCCAACCGCAGCGTAGGTCATTTGAATCTGCGCGGTGTCGCCTCCGGAAGACGTCGACTTAGCAACCTCCGTCGGCAGGCTCACCCTTTTTGAAGGGGTCCGCGAGAAATCCGTATTCTCGCCCGTTCTGTATCAAGACCGCCTCGCCAAATCTCGCGACCGACGGAAGAGGAACATCGTCGTTGAGCTGGCGCCGCGCCCCAATCCCACCACGGAGATTCGAAACACTAATGCCCTTGAAGTGAGAGTCGTCGTCCCTTTACCCATTCTTGCAGGATGCGGGCACCCACTTCCTTAAAGTCGGCATGTTCCTTGATGTATGAGCGTAGATCGGTTTCAGTTTGCGAAAGGGCGTCCGAGATACGCTCAAGGATCGCGCGAATTTTAGTGGGCGTGCCCGTCATCCGTGTTTCTCCGAGCCGACGGAGAGCTTTGCTGTCGGGCCACTCGGTCGTTCCGTTGAGCGTGAGCGCCAGACTATCCTTCGGCAGGTAAATGGCAGTCGTTACCAGATCGTAGACAGGTGCCAGACGAGATTCAGCAAGCACGTCGTCATAGACGATGCCGAAATTCTTCAGGTGCGCATCGCCGTTGCGCAGTGCACAATTCAGCACGATTAGCGTGAACAGTTTTTCAAGGTCTGCCAGTACCTCGGGTGAGTTTGAGAACTGCTGAAATCGCTTCATGACTGACGTTTCGTAGCTGCCGCGATATTTCTCATCCGTTCCTCTCGCGTTCAGAACGCAGAAGTCTTCAAAGCCGCGGTACGTACCATCTGGACGCAGGTCGAACCGGTCGACAACAAGGGCCATTCCGTCTTCTGCGAGCCGGCACCGAGGTACGTCGAGACCGCAGCGTTTCGCGACCTTCAAGCAAAAGTATTCGTTCGCGGCTAGCTGGGGAAACTCATTGGGGTCCCAAAACTTGACTATGTGTGTTGCACCCCTGCAGCTCGGCGAAATTCGGAGTTTCGGTTTCGTCAGGGTGAGGGACGCGTTTTCGTCGCGCACAAGAATCTTCGGCTGGACACCACTGATGCCCGAAAAAGCCGCAAACTTCTCAAGGAGGTAGCGGAACAAGTCCCCACCGCGCCGACTTGCCAAAATCTCATTGACCGACTGAAAGGGGACATCCTCGTTGAGCTGTCCCTTGTCCCTGGTGTACCGGATGCGGCCCACTTGTGAGCGGCCAACAATAGCGAGCAGATCAAAATCATCGAATGTTCCAGTTGCCTTCGCAAAGGCGAGCCGCAGTCGTTCCCGCAACACCCCTTCCGGGAGATTCATCTCGAAGATCGGAGCGAGGCCAAAGGGCATATTCCACGAGGGGAGACGCACCGGCATGGTTACGGAGACGGCGCGCTGTGGGACTGTCTCTGGCAAGTACGCAAATGCGCTGCCGCGATCCCGCTGCCGGTCCAACAGGCCAGCCTCAGCGGCGTCTGTCCAGACTTTGATCATCGCGATTCTCTTCTAGTAGCTCTTCCAAAGTTGGTCTTTGCCGATTTGCATCCTGCAACTTCAGCTCTAACCCGAGCGCAGACAGAATATTGGCGACCTTGGAGTACCCAAGCTCACCGCAGCGGCCATTCTCCAATGCGTCCAGCGTCGCCCGACTGACTCCAGCCTTCCGGGCTAACTCGGATTGGGTCAGCCGAAGCGTCCTGCGCCTGGAGGCGACGTGAGAGCCTATTGCGAGCAAGTCGAACATAAGAATGTATAGTATATAGTTCATTGTTGCTTAATTCAAGCATAATGACTGATATAGTATTCATCCACCAATAGTTTTAGAAAGCGAAGCGACCGCGAGATTCGCACGCAGAAAGTTTACTTTGGAGATTCTCTAGAGGCCTTCCAGTTGACGACCGGCGCAAAAATCTGCTACTTCTGGCTTACGTAAGCGGGAAGCTTACTCTTGACCACCTCGGCTCCGCGACGCGAGATGGTACAGACTCTGGCAGGAGGCCGGGGGGCCCAGACGCTCACGAGGGATTCGGGGCTGAGGGTCACGTGATTTGATTCGTGTGACTTGAGGACCTGAATGCACCTCGTATTTTTTTTACGCATTAAATCGAACATCCCCGCTGGTGTTCTCCCCACCTCGCAAATTTTTCCCCCACCTCGGTATCGACGCTCACTTTTGTGTCTCTCGGCGCGAAGTTGCGTGGCGGCTGGAGAGCTGGAGAGCGAGTGTCGTCGTCAAACCGGTCCCGTCGCTCGCGATAACAGAGTCTGGAGCTGCTTCCACTGCATGGGCAGAAGGCGGGGAAAAACGATCTTAGGAACTCAAATTATGGAATAAGGCGAGTCATGGTCTTGACTCAGAGGTGATTCATGGCGAAACCGAATGGAACAAATCACGAACAGCAAAGCTCGCAGCGGGTTCTTCAGGTTCGACAATCAGCAGTAGAGATCGAGTCTACACGTGAAAGGAAAAAGATTACTCCCCCTACCCGGGAGGTTGAATTCGCCGTCCTGCGTGACGGCCGGATGGTCGACTTGGTCAGAAGTATTCGCCAGCCTTCAAACCTGCAGTTTTCTGACTTTCTCGCCGTCTGGCCCCCAGACATTACTTCCGTTACTCGGCACTCTTCCACGAGTCTTACTACAATCTAATTTCCACGACGACAAAGCTCCCGCCCCGAGGAGGATGACAGGTGCCCAACACTGTAAGCCACGAACCCATCACCTGCCCTTCGTGTGAGTATCGCTATTCTTCGGGTAACGCGCTTTGCCCGATGTGCGGGATCGCCGCACCGGTGGTTGAACCCCTTCAAACGCTTTCACGTGTTCCTCACGAATTCAGCGGAGCCGATTACCAATCGCGCCCGTCGAATTCCGATAGTCAACAAAGCTCTCCCCATCCGCGGCTCAGGAGACTGGTCCCCGTCGTCGTTGTCTTGATAGGACTGATGGGGGTTACATCTTTTTTCTTCAAGGCCCGCAAAGGCAACCTGCCTAAAGAATCCGGCTCAGCAGCCGAACTTACGGCCATATCGGGGCAGCCCAAGCTAGAAACCGCTGGTCAACGACACATCGTTCACAATCCGGTCAGGGGAGTTCAGCACGTCGTCGTGGAAAAGCCGGGAACCGCCCAGACAACCAACGCAGCGAAAGAGGATGATCCTGCGGAATTGTGGAAGGCCGTCAAGCGAGGAAACGTAAGCGCGGAAGTCGCACTAGCCAACCTTTACTTGGAGGGAAAGTCAGTCTCCCAGAACTGTGAACAGGCGCACATGCTTCTGCAAACGGCATCGATGAAAGGCAGCAAAGGTGCCGATACTCTTCTGAAGAGTAGCTATCCAGAACGATGCGAGTGATTGACTCCGTTGTCTCGATTCGCAGCCGTTCCGCTGTCCTTAACCGGCCTTCTTCTCTAGCTGCTCGAACGAAATGGGCGGGGGTGCTACAACTTCGGCGGGTTTGGAATCGACCTCCACTGGCTTTCCACGATCCTCATTGTTGAGCGAATACGGCTGTGTCCGGCAGTTCAGTTCTGCCAGCCATTCTCGCATCTCAATCCCGCAAGTTTCACGAGCTTTGCAGTGTTCGCAGTCCGGACGGTGGATTCTCAGAAGAGACAGCAGATAACACTTTAACTTCACAACCAACCTCGCAGGATTCAGCCTATTGGCCTCAGGGGGTGTTGCGGCTCAACTGTCAGGAACTGCTCTTCGGAAAGGCCGGACGTATTATGCCATACGATGTCCATCCCACCGTACTTCGCTTTCCAACGGTAGTAGGTCTGCTCCGTGATCCCGTGCTGCCGGCATAACTCCGCCGTCGTCAATCCTGCCTCGCCTTGCTTCAGGATCGCGATGATCTGCTCTTCACTGTGTCGCGTGCCTTTCATTGCGGTTCTCCTCTCCGGGTTTGGGAGAACTCACATTC
>CAVSPZ010000008.1:0-1630778 GCA_963730015.1 uncultured Acidobacteriota bacterium
GCTTGAGGGCGAAATCGACGAAGCCATCCTTTTGCTTTGAAGGTTGCCCCTGACCGGCAGGATCATAGGTCGGACGGCGCTCCTGGGCGAAGCAAACAAACGGCAGCATGGCCAAGAAGAGGCCGGCAACGACAACCCGGGATGGACGGCTCACATCCATGTCAGACGGCCAGTGCGCGTGGCCAAGCGGCCATTGCGACGAACAACTTCGGGGTCCTTGAAGCGCAGGTTCGCGCCTTCAGTGTGAGAAACTGCGTGGAGCCTGGGATAAATTCTCGGCTCAAGTCCCGGGAACCGGTATTGGTGCGGCACTCGGACATGCAGATGGGAATGGAGTGTCCCGAGCCGGTTCTCGGTCATCAGGATCTCCATCTGGCCGACGGGCAGGTTCTTGATGTGCTCGTCCTGCGCCCGGGTGTCCTTGATGTCGGTTTCACTGCCGAATCCAACGGGCTCGTACTTGTCTTCAAACACCCCGGTGCGCTGGACGGTCAAGGTGCGCCGCTTCTGCGGAACGCGCGCCGATGCCTTCAAGAAATACTGCGCCGTCTCCTCGTCCTTGGTGCGCAATAGCATGTTGGTATTCGGCGCCGAGGACACGTCATCTCTGAAGCCGCGGCCGACAGTCAGAAGCTGCGGCAGCGCCTGCAGGGCGAACAGGAACGCGGTGTTGGTACCGCGCGCCGTCTGCAGGATCTGGGCAAAGTTCGAATAAGCAAAGGGCGCAAACTCGTCGAGGATGACGCTGACCATCGGCCGGTTCTGGCGGCGGCGCTCCTGCTCGTTCTCGTAACGCTTGCCAATCATCAATTGCATGTTCTGCAGCAGCATCCGGCCAAGAGCCGTGACCGCTTTCGAGTTCTTGTTGGTATTCAGCGAAACGAACAGAATCAGTTCCTGGTCAATGACTTCGTCGAGCGACAGCATCTCATCGTAGGCGCCAGTGATGATGGAGAGTTCGTCCTGGACAAAAGTCATCAGCTGGTTTAATAGGCCCTGGATCTTGGTGATTCGCTCGCGGTCTTGCAGGGACTGCAGCAACATCTTCGCTGACATCTCGAAGTTCAGGCGGCGCTGATTACTGACGCCCTCAAGCGTCTGAATTCTGGCACGGGCAATAGCAATCTGTTCCCGCTGGACCACCGGGTCAAGCGCCATCACCATCACGTCGTAGAAGTTGTAACGCTTGCCGGTGTATGTCAGAACGCGCGAGATGTCGGTAAGATAGTTGCCCTGATGGCCGCGGAAGAAATCTTCCTCCTGATCGAACGATTCGAACACGAGATTTGAATGCTCTTCGTACAGTCCAGCGTCACTGAAGAAGGGGTTATAGCGCACTGAGATTTCCGGCCGCGATGGGCTGAGCACTTTCAACTGGTGCATCCGGCCCGAGGCTTCGATGGCCGGCAGAAGATCGGAGAGAAACTCCTGGTCTCCCTTGCCATCAAAGATCAACATGGGAATGCGGTGCTGGTCTTCGGCAGGTCCGAGCACTCGGAACAGGTCCTGGGTAATGATGTTCTTCAGAAGCGTGGACTTGCCGGAACCAGTTGCGCCGAGCACCACCGATTGCATCACCCGCGTCGCATCCGGCCAGAACCAGGGCTTGCCATGCACGTCATAGCCGAGGACGATTGCGTTCTGAGCGAACGCGGCTTTGACGGCCGCGCGGTCCTTCGCCTGGCTTATAAATAAAGGAGGAGGAGGCCAGTTTGCCTCCCGCCGGCGCCGCAGGGTAAGCAGATACCAGGCGAGGGCGAGGCCAGCAATCAAGGCAAAGAACGCATAGAGGCAACCTTCCAGCAGTTGCACCGAGCGCACGTGAAAACGGTTTACGAGGATGTAGGAGCCGCCAGCGAGCAAGATGACTGCAACGATGGCCAAGGCAACGGCAATGCTCTCTTCCTGGTTACGATGGAAGGCGCGGCGGCCCAACCGATATTCATTTTCTGCAGTCATAATTGAACAAAACTGAGGAGCAAGAACGTGCCTAAGGCAAGCGCAAGAACCAAGGTTAGAAGGAGCAAAATCGGATTTACTCGGAAACGGCCGTCCTCGTCTCGCGGCTTCAGAGGGTCCTCCACGAGTCTCAGCAATGCATCACAAAATCGCTCCTTCGGGTTCTGCATATAGCAGTCAATCAGGCGATCATGCATCTCGCCGAGTTGTGCATTCGCTTTCATCTCAGAGCACGACGGTCGCTTTTACCCCATCGCCAAACACCAACTGCACGACTGCCGGTGATTTCAAACCCTGCCGAATGGAAACCACTCCTTGTGTAGTCTCTCCCGGGTGAAGATCGTCGGCCTCAGCTTCGGCGTGAGCGACAGGCAGGGCGAGTTCCTTCGTACCGCCGAGCTCTTCGAGCATGGCTCGGTCAAGCTGGGTGTGGGCGAGGCTCGCCAACGAAATGGGTGAGTCGTCTGTCTGTAGTTGGTAAGCCCCTGGCGTATTTACGCGATAGAAAAGATTGCTGTTGTTCTCAATCGTGTAATGGATATAGACAGTGCTCGGCGTGCGAAACACCTGTTCCACGCGCACGCTCACTTGGTTTTTCGCTGCACGTGCGCGAGTGTGTTTAATCTCCTCGGCCCCCAGGAGCGCGCGGGTCAGCACCACGTCAGCAGACTGATTTGTCTCGGGTTCCACGGCGGGCTTTGGAGGCGGGGCGGGAGCCGGCGGAGCATTATCGATAGCAAAATTCATGTTCTTTACTTCTTGGGTGATTTCAAGCTCATAAGCAAAGCGCCGGGAAGCCGTCCAAACGAACAGATCCGTCGCTGCCCCCGATTTCACGGGCTTGACGAAGACCTTGTTCGACTCTCGCTCGATCTGAAAGTCCGAACTGCCAGCCGCCGCCATCGTGACCGGCTCGTGAAATTCCAGAACCGTCAGGTGGTTCAGGGCGGTCGCAACGTGCACGACGGCGTTCGGGTTCGGGCGTGCCTGACTGCTGGGACAATGCCGCGATAGCACAAAGGCTATATAAAAGGATGAGCGAAACAGGTCTTTTCATAATTCCTTCTTAGGCCCTGAGCGGAATCCGAAAGGATTCCGCTCAAGGCGGTTGCTGCCTCACATGACCCAGGGCACATCACTCGCATCCTCATCGCTGAAGGTGCTGGGAAGAAACTCCACCGCTTCATCGACAATTGCAGCCGGTATTGCGGGTTCGGCTGCGATGTCTGTTTCAGCGCACGATTCACTTGAAGGTTGTGCTTGGACCTGCTCGGGTTTGTCGTCGTCGAGGAGAACCTTCCCATCCCTGTACTTGAACAAGAATGTGTGTTTCTGTCCTCCTCCCTTGAGTGGATCAACCAGGAAAGTTCGGCCGGAAGAGTCGGTACGAACGAGTCCCTCGTAAAGCCTGGGGACGTGCACGCGAACCGGCTTTCCTCCCGTGCGCTCCGCCAGCTTCAGGATCAGTTCCTGAGGAAAGGCAAGAAAGAGAATCGAGCCGCTTGAGCGTTCACCGTTGCACACCACGCGGTTAAGCGCCTGCAGCCAGCCCATACGGTTCTCCGCCTTGTTCTGCGCCCAGATGCGGATGTAGGCCAAGACCGCCTTCATCTCATATTTGCCACGTTCCTCGTCACAATGGCATGTGCCGCGTGCCTGGTTCATGGCGAACAGCTTCTGTCGCCGCAGTTCCTTGTCGGAGCTCTGACGTACCGTGTCCCACTCGGCCTTTGTCTTCTCCAGTTGTTCCTTGAGTTGTTCTCGCCTTTCGGCGATCTTGCCGATCATCGCGGCATAGACTCGATTGATGAAGCGGCAATCTTCAAGCATCTCGCGGGTGACCTGTTCGCCCACCACGAGCGCCTTGAATGCCTCAATCGGGGCCTTGTTGATCAGCAAGTCTTCGATCTGCTTGCGAACATGGTTGTAGAGGTGGCCGACGCGGTCGGTCTTCTCCACCTCCAGATGTAGGGGTAAATCAGAGCACCGGCGTTCGTTCTTGTAACGGAGCCAGGGCGCCTGACGTATCTGCTGGCGTATTTCGGCAACCAATTTGAGATCGGGATGGACTTGCCATTTGAGGCTGTCGAGCGCGTTCTGAAGTTCTTTGGCCAATTGCGCAGCAAGTTCTTCCTGGCCTACTGCGCGGCAGGAGGTCATCAGGTCGGTGATCGAGCCGATGTGATTTCCTCGCGCCTTCATGGCCACGTGCTCCAGATTGAACCAGGGGTCTTTAGCCTTGTTGGCCTTGTTCTTCCCCTGTTGCTGTCCGAGACCTCTGGAAAACCGATCCTTTACAAACCGCGGGAACCGGTCTTCTTCGACCACGCAAATCCAGTCGAAATCAAAGTCACCGCCGTTCTTCTTTGCCGTCTCGGAATGGAGAACATACGTACCCTCGAATCGCACTTGCTGCGTGACCAAGTCACGAAGCTCTGTCTCGATCAGAGCGCACTCCTGGCGGCAAAGATCCTTATCGAGCTGCGCGATGATCTCCTCGTCGGAAAGATTTACGAAGGGGAGAAGATCGTCAACCATGCGAATGGGGTAGCGGACACACAAGCCGTGTTTCGAAGCCAATGTGACGATGGCCTTGTGCTCGGGAATCCAATCGGATCCGCAAAACACTTCGCCATCCTTAAGGAAGAGATAACCGTCGTCCATCAAAGCAAATGCGGGAAGACGGAAACCGCCGCCGGTCGCTGCCTTGAACGCCCAGCGCGCAAGCAGTTTATTGAGTTGATTGTTGACGTAAGGATGACGGACGATTTCGCCGCTGGCATCGGCCAAGAGCAGTCCTTCAACGACCCGGAATTCTTCGCTGTCGGGCTCAACTCCATCCGGCAAAGACCTATCCGGATGGTGGCCGAGGATTTCTAGCAAATCCTCGTAGCGGCCCTCGCCTACCGCCTCACTCAGCTTGGCCACCTGCTTCATCGCCTGTGGTAAAATCTCGAGCTGAATTGAGTCTTCAGGAGCATGTTCTACGAGCGTGTAACTGGACTCAAACTCGAGCTGGCGGGAGACTTCGCGAATGCCTACCACGACATCTCCGCGAAATCTTCTGCCCGGCCCGAAGATCGAATACACTACCGCCGGTATCTTCAGCCCCGGTTTGACCGCGCTCTCCGGCAGAACAAAATCGGCTTCCAGCACGTCGGCAACATCATCCTCCATGATTTTGAATGCGCCTTTCGCCTGAGTATCGGCGAAGGCCATGCGGAACTGATAGAAGCGCCCTTCCGCAAGACGTTTTCGGACAATTTCCCGTTTCGCGTCCTCGAAAAGAGCTGATTGTTGCTGCTCGTCCAGGTCTTCGTCGCTTGCCTTTCCATGCCGCTCGCGGCGAAGCCGTTCAATCTGGACCGACAGTATTTCGCGGTCGTGCTTTTCTTTGAGCCGCTGGAACACTGATCGCCTAATCCAGCCACGGCAGTCATTGGTTCCCAGCTTCCGATCGGGGACGACGAGCACACATGCCTCGGGTTCCTCCATCATCACCTTGCAGGGAGAGACAAGGATCCCGAAATAGACAATCGCAGCCTGCGGCCAACGCTGGAACCGCTCGGCAATTGCCTTGCTGTGCTCCCGGTCTACAAAGTAGAACTTGCCCTTCTTTGCAGAGCCGCTTGCCCCGACCAGTTTGTAGTGAATCCCGTTCCAAACGAGCCGGGCGAGGGCGTTCTCGACCTGTGATTCTTCGTAATCGTCGAGAGGCTCAGCCGGCACGTTCACACTCGCTACCTTGATTCCGGGATAGAGCACGCTGAGCAGCGTGTTCTGTAGTGGATCAAGATCGTGCAACCGCGGTGTGACCCGTCCGTTGCGGTCGATCTCAAGGTTCTGGAGCTGATCGGCCGGAATTCTGTACTTGTTCGTCTTGATATTCTTCGTCATTTTTTTTGTTCTCCTTAACTGTTTGTTCCGGGAGGCCGGAAAGAGTTAAGGAGTTTGCGTGACCGCAAGCTTTCTCGCTCTTGCCTGACCCCCATTTCGGGTTCGCTTGGCCAGGCCTTCAAGTGAAAAAGCCCCGGTCAGCACATTTCCCCGCATAAAGCCGCAGGGCGCTCAAAGGACCAACATCATCGTTTGGTCATCTGAGAACTCTTCGTGCTGATCTTTTCGAACTAAGTTTGAGTCGGCTTCTGGACGACAGCCTGTTTCACGATCACAGGACTACCGCCGCCATTTACCTCCGGAACGGCTTTCCATGCCGTCAACGTATAGAACGGCTGGCCGTTCTTGAACGCTTCGATTAACGCTTCACCCTCGCTGGCCATCTCCTGGCCCAACTCCAGCTTGGCCGGAGAAGACCCTGATTTGGGGAGAAAGTAACGAAGATTCGGGTCACTGCCATTACGGTGTCTGCGGCGTGTATTTGCACCACCGACGCTTGTGCTCGCTGGTGCCGCAGAGCTGTCTGGTGTTTTGGTTTCCATGTTTCCAACTCCTTCCGTGTCCGCCCTCAATTCGGGCTGGTGAGCCCAGCTTGCTGCAGCACCCAATCGCGCTTTTCACCTTCGATCGCGCGCTCCCAATACTCGCCAACCAGCAGGCCGCCGGGGTTCTGCTCTGACCGCCTCTCGACTAGCAACCTCACGTGGAATTCGCTGACCACCTTGTCGATGGTTTCGTTGTGTTCGTGAATGTGATGGACTTCTTTGACCCCGAATGCCGTATAGGTGAGCGGATCGTCATTGGAGGCTTCAAGCGAGCGCATCTGAAATTCCGAGGTCGTCTGATCGTCTTCGATCTTTCCAATGAAGTCATCTTTCTGCATGCCGGCATACGCCGTGCGGCGCAGATTGGCAGTCATCATGTTCAAACTGTCGGCCCAATTACGGCTCACATTCGTCGGCGAAAAGTTCAGATAACGTTCGAGAAACAAGCGCACGAATGCCCGCTTCTCAAATTCGGTCGGCTCCGATCCCGTGCCTTGCGTCACGGAAATACCCGGTTTCGTCACACCCAGAACCGTTGCCAGTCCATTCTCATCCACACGAATGACTGTGGGAGGCTGTAGGCGGACATAGACAGCGAAGGCGAGCGCCAACATAGTTGTCGGAATGCACAAGAATGCCAGCACCATTGCGCGGTTGGCGTAGGCGCGCAGGATCCCATCGTGCTCGTAGTAACTGCTGTATCGGACCTTCTCCGGAGCATCGGCTTCTTGAGATGAGTTTTTCTTTTTTAACCACATGTTCGCGTACCTTCTTCGTGCTCAACGGCAATCAATGACGCCTGCCAAACAAACGACCGAAGAACTTTCCGATGTGGAAGAAGATCAGGGTCGTGATGCTGTACGGCCGGAACTTCGTCCCTTGCGGCTCCCAGATCGGTGGCTGCCTCCACATAGAAACCTCCTCCGCCAGATCTAATTGTTCTCGGCATTGTTCCTTCCCGCGGCTCTTCCGAGCGCCCTGCCCACGTTAAAACTGACGACTTGGGTTACCGAATGGGGCCGATAACTGGACCCATGCCGGTCGCTGCGGCCCGACATGGCAGCGGCAAGATCTCGTTTATCGGAACTTTCGTTGCTGCTTGCACCAGATGCAGGCACGGCTGGGCTGCTGTTGCTGTTCATCGCGCTCGCAACTCCGGAGCGAATGAAATCGGGCATCGAGGGAGTAGGGGGCGCTGTGGACGACGCCAGGACAGTAGACGTGGACGAAGCGCCCACGCCCCCTGACACTGTTGCGCCCGCGGAAGCCGGACTGGCTCCCGCGGCAAAGCCACTGACTCCAGCCAAAGCGGCGCCGGCCGCAACTCCGCCTGCTCTCACCAGCGCAAAGGCTGTTGACCCGACATCGCCCGAGATGATCCTTTTGGCAATGAATGGAATCAGCGCGATGGCCAGGGCATAAAAGATGCTGACCAACCCAAGCATGACCGAGTCCCCGGCCCCCTTCAGAAAACCAAGGAATCCATTGCCCAGGATGTTGTTGACTTGGTTCACCTGGATGGCGGTAATGAGCGCGCCGAACACAGCGTAGAGAATGCCCCAGGCATTCCAGATCATCACATTGACGGCATACGACTTCCCCAACTGGCCGACCCCTGGGATGGGAATAAGCGCGAGCACCAACGGGCCGACCACGTAGAGGATTGCGCCAAACAAGGTATAAAAAAAGCAAAACACAATCATCGCGAGGGCATAGAGAAGGTAAGCAACCACGAGCAAGACCACCGTAATCGTGGCCGCCGCATCGCCTGTGATGATGTCCGTGAGGGTCAACGAAGGATTGTTGGTGAACTGTTGTTGGAGCTGTCCCATCCAGCTCTGGAACATGTCTCCCGCTCCGGAACTGCTGCCAATGAAGTTCGCCACCGTGTTGAAAGAGCCGTTGACGCCACGAAACACGGTCGCCCAATTGGAGACGATCATGGCCACGATCAGATACTTGATTGCCGTTCCCGCAAGCGCCTGCAAATCGCCGCCACGAAACGCCGCCTGATAGAAGCCGATGAGAAAACCAATCAGCAGGATGGCGAATGCGAAGTTCGTGACCGTCGAGATGATGGCGGTGCCGTCGATCCCGGCTAGCGCGGTGTTCAGGAGTTGCTGAAAATAAAACACGGCTACTGGACTCCCTGTTGTAGGACCTGGTTGCCCGTAGTCTGAAGCGTCGCCGCATGAGAAGCGCTGAACTTGAGCTGACCGCTCGAGTTGGCCAACTCGATTGAGCGCACGCGCACTAGTTCGGCCATGGCAGATTGCGTGTATGCGTTGGCCCTCACCAGCCACGCCGCGGTCTCAGCTTCCAAAATCGTGGAACTGCCGGGCGCGGCACTCTGCAGTTGTTGGTTGATCTGTTCGGCTGCCTGAAGCTCCAGGTTGGCCAGGGCGTCGATTTCAACCGCTTTTTTCATGGCAGCTTGTGCTTCCGCATCGGTCATATCGATTATGTTCCGGACCGACTGGGGCGCGTTCGCCGGCGGCATCACAGTCCCGTACAGAGCCGAGTAGTTGCTTGTGATCTGTGGCATTGCCCCCGGATTGCCTGAGAGCAGGCTCTGTTCAAGCAGTTGCGGTGTGCGCAGGGTCGCACTCGATATGGGCAACTGGAAGAGCTGACGCATCTGGACGAATTGGCCCTCGAATTGGACAGCCATGTTTCTGGCTTGAGTAATCGCGGTCAGGGGAAATACCACCTGCTGCTCGTAGTTTGCTGACTGCTGTTGACTTTGCTGGATGGAACCCAGCGGCATAGCTACGGAGTTTCTGAGCAGGCCCGAGATTGTGTTGAGCCCGACCTGCATCATGGCGCAGCACGGATCAAGCCCAAGCTGGCTGCGAGCCTTGCTGGGGAGCAGCGCAACTACAAGGGCCAGACCGCATACCGCGACCACAGCATTCCGGAGGACTTTCCAAATACGTGAGAGAGTGGGTAATTTCATTTTGCGAACTCCTTATGGATGAGCTAGGACTTGCTGGATCTGGTTGAACAGATTTTGCGTGGTGGTGGCGCTGTGCTTGAGCGTCGCATTCTGATGCGCCAGTTTCGTTGCTTCCTGGCGCAGTTGAGCGGCAAGCATTTTCGCGAGCTGCGCCTGAGTCACAAGATCGGCGACACGGGCCTGGGCCGTGACCATGGACGCCGATCCGGGGGCCGCAGTCGCCGCCTGCTGTTCGAGAGAATCGGCGAGAGTTAGCATCCCCTGAGTCGTTTGGTCGGAGACCATGGAAGTCTTCAGCGAGTCCATGGCCATTGCATCGTCGATGTCCATGAGGTTGCGCTGCCCCGGCTGGGCAATTCCAGCAAGCGCAACCGGCTGGTAGACCTGGGTGTAAATCCCGGGAATCTGGCCGATGGATCCCGACTGGGCGCCTCGGAAGATCGACTCCAGTTGCATGGGAAGAGCTAGGGTCGCGCTGTTGTTCTTGAGGCCTTCAATCTGAGACATCAGACCGGTGTAGTGCGCCCGCGTTGCACTGACAAACGATCTCGTCTGATTGATCAGGGCCAAGGGCCAGATGATCTGCTGGCGAAAATTGTTGACTGCGGCACTAATTTTCCGCATTTCGCTCAACGCTCCGCCAATCGGGCCTTGGAGAGTGCTGGTGATCGTGTGAAAGAGGGACAGAATATCGCCGATTCCGTCAGCTCGCGTGTTTGAGGGAACCAGACACAAGGCGATTACTGCCACGAACAACCATCGCCTGCTGTGGCTGAGTCTGTGTGGAAGGTTGCGAAGGAGTTCCAAAGTTTTCATCTTCATATGCGTGTACCTCTTGCGACCTCTCCTGAGATTTCTTCCGGAAGTGGATCGACATCGGCCAGCCCTGCCGGAAACCTTTCGGCCAGCTCGCGATAGGCTTCAATCAAAGGGGCGGCTTTCCGCTGCTCCAGCCACCAGGACCGGTACACACGTTCCCGCGCATAGGTCGTCATGATCCAGTAGTCGACCGTGGTCGGTGACATGCGGATCGTGTGCGTGGTGTCGGCTTTCTCGCCAATCACGATGAGCGCGTCGGCACTCTTGCCCTTGATAGGAGCGCTGAAATGCTTGATCTGGTTTAAAGCGGTGTCGTTCAGGTGCAGATGCTCCCGCAGGGCGGTCATATCTCCCGGTTGCTGGCCGATGATCTTTGTAGTCGAATTCTTTACGATGCCCGCTCCGTGCGGCCTAGGAATCGATTCCGTCCCAACAAAATCTTCTGCTGTTTGGCTCATTCCCCACACGCTGGCATTACGTTTGCGCGCCGTACGAAACAGTTGGACCACTTCGGGTGCCAGCACCGGAGAATCCAGCAGGAACCAGCACTCATCAAGAACCGTGATGCTCCTTCTGCCGGCCTTGCCTGCTGCGCGTTGCGCGGTGGCGTGAGCAATGAGAAGGCTCATTGCCGTTTCCAGCCGTCGGTCATCGCTCAATTGCTCCACGTTGAAGAACAACCAGGGATTGTCCATCGAGATCGTCGTGGGGCGGTCGAACAGCTTTGAATACACTCCCTTTTCACCGGTCCAGCTGCGCAGCTTGATCGCCGCCAGGTGGGCTTCGTCCATTACGCGTTGGTTCTTTTCCTCGTCCCGCCATTGTGAGAGTTCGTCGCGAAGATCGGAGAATGTTGGAATGGGAGTCGAGGGCCGGATTGCCGCCCTCTTATAAGTCCGAAGAATGGCCTCCGTGATGAGGTTGTCAAGAAGTTGCGTGTCTTCGGCCCCACCCTCACCGAGCATATGGCGCGTCAGATTTTTCAGAAACGCGACTTGATCCTTGCTCGGCTCTTTTTCTCCTTCTGGTAAATCCCAGGGATTGATCGTTTGGTCACTATCGAGCGACATAGTGATCATCCGTCCGCCCATCAACTCAACGAGCGGGCGGTATGAATCACCTCGTTCAAGAATCGAAATCAGCGGGTTACTCCGGGCGGCCATCAGAAGGAACTGCTGCACCATGACGGTCTTTCCGCCGCCTGTCTTGGCCATCACCAGCATGTTCGCGTCGCTCAGGCCGGGATCGAAGGGCGAGAAAGGAATGAGCTGGCGGTAGGGAGTTTCAAGCAGGAACAGTGGTGACCGCGGTGTTCCGCGCCAAGGTGTCTCTACCGGCACAAGATCCGCTGCATTCGAGGTAAGCAAGTCCTGGTCTCGCTTGTCGGGCTCCGCCATTGCTGGGAGCGAACTAAAGAACAGGCGCTTTTTAGCCAACGACTCAGCCACGGCCTTCGCGCCGTTCATGCGGGAAATGGCGTAGAGAAGCTGTTGGCGCTGGTTGTCGATGATTCGCTCTGATTGCTCCAGTTCCGCGGTCGTGATTGCTGGGCGGGAAGTGCGCGTTCCGATGACTAGGCTCAGCTTGGCCGTCTTGACCGAACTCGAAATGATGTCCTGTTGCACTCTGACTAGCTGGCCTTCGGCAACCTGCGCCTCCACATTGGTCCGAAATCCTCCGTTCGAGTCGCGTTGCACAGCCTGCATCTTGCGCAATCGGCTTTTATAGCCCTTGAGCACTTTCGCCTGATCGGGAATGGTGATCTGAGCAGTGACAATGATAGGGAAATCGAGACCGACCAGTTCTCTCAGGATTCCGGGGAACGTGGCATCCGGGAGTTCTTTCAGGCTTACAAAGGAATAGAGGATTCCGCCGACATTCAGATAGGAGTCGGTCTCGTCCGCGATGCTTGTGTCAACAATCTGCTCGCGGGCGCTCCGGTATTCCAGTTGCTCCTCGCCGCGCCTGTACGGCCGTTGATCTGGAAACAATGGATTGAGCGCTCGTTTTGCTTCAAGAAACAGATCCTCGTCGGTCAGCCGGCGCGCGCCGAGTTCTGCCGCTTCGAGCGTCGTTTCGAGGCCACGCAGCAGACTCTCAAACTCTGCCAGTAATTGCTGATGCTCCCGAGCGCTGCGCTCAATGCATTTCCGGGCCGATAAGCTGAAGGGATTGCTTGTCGGCTTCAGCGGCCTACCGGCAATACGGCGATGAACGACCGGGTCCCAGATGAAGTACACGTGCAGGAGAGGCCGCATGTAGTGGCCGTTCGCTTCTTTCGTTCGCCATCGTTCGACGCGCAGTTCATCGAGTGCAATCACCTCTGCCCGTTCCGATTGCTGCGCTTCGGCATAGCGCTCAAGCAGGTCCCCCAGGTCCTCCACTACTTCGTAGCGGAACTGCACTCTCATGCTCTGTTCGGGCAGGGAGCGCAGGAGCGCCTCCAGCATCAACTTGCCGCGGTCTCGGCCTTCGTCGCTCGCGAAATACGAAGCCAGACCCTTCAACTCGTAGCCCGCAACAAAAGCGCCATTCGTGCGAACGACAATGTTGTCCAGGTAGTCGCGGACCGGAAGTTGTTCGCACAATGCCGGATCGTGGAGTTTTCGCTCGTGTTGTTCAAGCGTAATAGGCACTGCTATTCCTCCCTCAGATATGCAGACCGGATTTCGCGGTCGCGTGCCAGCGCGCAGTAGGCATGCGGTTTCATGTACCAGAAGGCAAGATCGCGGACGTAGCCCCGCGGCTTGCCATACTTGAAGGCCATCAGCACTGGCACCATTAGTAGTGGCACGCCATACTGGAGGACGATATTCGTGGGCATTCCAGCGATCTCACCACCCACAAAATGGCCAAGGACGTTCATGATCGCCGCGGCGCCCAGCACGATAAAGAGATCCTCCATCTCAAGCAGCATGAACGTAACTCGCGTCTGTAGGTTGCGGTTCACGGGTGTCACCTGCAATGGCATCTCGTACCTCCTTCTAACGAACTCCAGCCGTGCCGTGTTGAATCCAGAATTCTCCTAAGCGCAACAGCCCCGACAAGCTAAAGCAGCACATCGCAGCCACCAGGTTGCGGACCCACGCCTCGCCGATCGTCATGCGCTCCAGTAAACCGGCAAAGTGCGCAACGGCGAGTACGACCTGTCCAGCGCCATAAAGCGGCAACAAAACATTGCCCACCCAGTTCACAAGCGTCAGCACAGAAATCCAGTAACGGTCTGGGTTGTTCCATGCTGCCTGGTTGCTGAAGGACTCCATGGCGCGCAAGAGACCGGAGCACAGTAGAGAAGCCAATGCTGCGTAACCGAGGTTTGAGTACGGGTGACCTTTGCTGAAGCGGTAAATCGCGGCAGCAGCGAACAAACCTGCCATGGTCGGCATGATGACGTTGCCCAGCCAGTTCGTCAGGTTGAGCAACCCGTTTGAAAGATTCACGGGATCACCTCCAATCCTCATCAGCCGGCCATGGCCTGGACCAGCTTCCAAATGGCCGATACACTCAAGAACGCAAGACCCGATCCAACCAGCGGCATGAATGGCCGATGGCGCGCGTAATTAAGAATCGCTCCCACAATCGCCAATCCTGCTGCTTCCGGCAGGATCGTCCCAGCGAGAAAGTTCCAGGCTGAGGTCAGCATGTCCGTGGTTGCGAACTGTGACCCGCTGTTCCAACTCTGGAAAAGCTGGACTGTGCCGGACGCAGAAAGCAGAAAAATGGCGGCGACGATGGACCCCAGCGGGCTGTACCCCTCAGCCGCATCAAGCGCCGCTTTCAGCACGTAAAAAGCGGCGAGCACGGGGGTCAACCGGGCAACCACGACGTTCGAAACAAACCCGCTGAAGCTCGTTTGCAAGTTCGCGACCCACGAACTGCTGATGCCTCCGCCTTGCACAGGCATGGCGATACCCTGCGCCGCAAACCAGGAGAGCAACTGCGGAAGCGTCAGGAGAATGACCGACCACAGGACCCATCTCTGGAACCTGCCGCCCGTCTGGAAGTTCACGCCGCCTTCCTGCCGCAATGCGATTCCAGCCAACACCATCGTGCAGATGGCAGCCGGAACTGCCATGTCGAATAGCAGTGTTAACAGATCGACGATGATTTGAGGCAGCGTCATTTGCCTGAGTACTCCGCAGTGAGCGTTCTTACTGCACGCCCGCCGTACCGTTCTGAATCCAGAACTCGATGAGGCGAGTGAGACCTGAGATCACCAGCAATCCGGCCGCTGTCACCGCCCATCGCGCGACACCGCGTCCTTGGGAATAAGAAATGACTGCCATGACCACCGCCAGTGCCGCTCCGACAGGAGAGATCACATTGCCGACCCAGTTCACGAGATTGAGAACCGTCCCTTCGGGTTGAGCCGCGGTTTGACCCTGAACAGCCTGCCCTGTGGCAGGCTGCGTTCCCAGGTTCTGTGCATAAGACACCAACGGAGACAACTGGAACGAGCAAATCGCCAGGACATAAACGAGAGCAAGGCGAAGTCGGGTGTTTCTCAGATCTGACAATCTCATATGCTCCTCTTCTGCGATGGCGCTGGAATCGCACTTGAGTTTGATTTCCGCATTGCAGGCGAGAACATACGAGCATTTCAGATTTCGGGCAAATCAGGACGGCCGTTTGGAACTGTTTTTCAGAACCGTGTCGCAAACATTCGCGTTGCGGAATTAGCGACTCGAATCTTTCTAGAGCACTGGGATGCCCTTTGATTTCAAAGGGCAGGGTTCGCCGTTCAGTCAATCGTGCGCGTGGGAGCAGAAGAATTGTGAGATGAACAAATGTTTGAGTTTGGTGCATCTCACAAGCACGGTTGGACACCAATCAGGCAATTCAGATAAGTCAACTTTTCGGTTTCTAACGCTCCACAAACTTGACTCCGATTCGACGGGCACCAAATCGTTCTCCGGTCGGCTGACCCCCATTGCGGCGGTACCATGTTATAGATTGAGGCTCAACTTCTCGATGGCCGACTACTCGCTAAGTGACCTGGCGGGATAGGTAGACAGTAGGCCGGGATCTGTTCGATGGGAGGCCTCCTCATCTCCACACTTCTCACAAGCCACCTCTGGCCGTGTCGACGGGAGTGCGATCTGCGACGTAGCCACACGCCACGACAGTCTAGAAGAAGAATTTAGCAACCGGGAGGGGCTGCACTCACTACCTGCCCGAAATTGGCACCTCATGTTGCCATTGACCGCCGTGTGACCGTAGAACTGCGATCGGAAAGCCGTACGTCTTTTTCCAGCGCCATATCAAAATTGCTGATTCCCGGCCCGCCGAAGAACCGCCTTGGCGCAGTGCCGACTTGCCCCAGTGCCGGGAGGCTGAAAAGTGAGGTGTTGAAGGCAGGGCTTCCCTTGCGCGAATTCGTGTTCATCTCGAGATTGCCAGAGGCGAAGTTCGGTGTGTCGACGCCGTTGCTGTTGATGCCGTTTGGTATGGTCCCGAGCAGGGAGGTGTCGTTGTTGTTATAACGAGTCACTGGCAAGCCACTTGTGAACCGGATCAACCCAGAGATGGCCCACTTCCTCGGCTAGGCGTTCTGCCGGAGGACATTGCTGACGGGCAGCCGGTACTTGTAGCTCGCACAAGATTGTGACGCATGTTAAAAGCGGAGAGAGCCCTACCGCGCAGTGATTTTGGGCACACGTTCGTGTGCGCCACTTCGCTCAAGTGGAAAGTCTTGACAGCAAGAGACGGAATGAAGTTCAATGAGACTTGCGGATTGCGAACGAGTCGCAACTACAGTTGCAAGAGGGACCGAGGGAACATGCAGACTGAGGCCATTGTTGCGAGTGAGTCGCACCTAGGAAGATCGAAAGGCGACACCATCACCCGTCCTTCCCTGATGAAAGAACTAGCTGCACGGGGAATACGCATAACCGCTCAGCGACGATTACTTGTCGGTATTATTCAAGACTCCCCTCGGCACCTCGATGTCGCTACGCTGCTGGAGATTGCCAGGAAACAGGATGGGGATATCGATCGAGCCACCGTCTATCGAACGATTGCGTTGCTTAAGGAACATGGGTTGATCGATGAGTTGGATTTGATGCACATCGAGGGTGAGAAGCACTATTACGAAGCGAAAACCAGCCGCGATCATTGCCACATGGCATGCTTCCGATGCGGCGCCGTCGTGGAGTACGCGAGTTCGTCTTTCGAGAGACTAAAAAAAGAGATGGTCCAGCAGAGCGGTTTCCAGATCCGAGTTGTGCGACTGGAAGTGGGCGGACTTTGCAAACGGTGTCAAAAAACCGGGAGTTAAGGTTTTATTTTTTTCTTATATAGTTGCGACTTGGTCGCATCTGAATGGATTTGCAGGAAGCCGGTAAGTGTCATAAGGAGAATGGCAGCATGGTGGTAGGGGCGGGGCCCTCGATTTGATTTTTCTTCTTAACATCTTGAAGCGTCATGCTGTATTTCTTTCCTTTGCCATCGTTATGCTCGCCGCTGTCGATTCGCGAGCAGGTGCGGGTGGAAGTGTCTCCGGCACAGTGAAGGACGTGAGCGGCGCAGTAGTCCCTGATGCAACCGTGAACGCAACCAACGTCGACACCGCAGTCCGGGTCTGGGTCGCGACCAACGGCCGTGGATTTTACTCCTTTCCAGGACTGCCCGTAGGGCGTTACAACATCACAATCAGGAAAACGGGCTTCAAACTCTACCGGCGAACCGCGGTCACCATCGACACAAACAGTGCATTGACTGTCGACGCGGTCCTCGATGTGGGCGAGACGTTCGATGCGGTCACGGTAATCGACACCGCCGCGCACGCGGAAACGTCCGATACGCAGATGGGTGAACTGATCAGCGGCAAGACGATGGCCGCCGTACCCTTGAACGGACGCAGTTACACGGATCTTCTGGCACTGCAGCCGGGCGTCGTTCCAGCGACATCACTTACATCGAACACGCAGCAGGACGTGGGCGTGAGCGCGCTTTCGCCCTCCGGTGGGCTGAACCCTGGAACGATTTCGATCAATGGGCAGCGGGAGTTCTCGAATGCGTTCATTGTGAACGGAAGCGACGCCGAAGAAGACGTGAACTCTGGAACGGCGATCATTCCGAACCTCGACTCCATTGCCGAGTTCCGCATCCTTACCGGCAACTTCGACGCGGAATATGGAGAGCACAGCGGAGGGCAGATCAATGTCGTTACGAAATCAGGCACCAACGAATTTCATGGTGATGCGTTCGTATTCCTGCGCAACACGAACCTCGATGCTCGCAACTATTTTTCTCCCACGCGCGGCGCATTCGACCAAGACCAGTTTGGCGGGACGTTTGGCGGGCCAATTCGAAGAAATAAAGTATTTTTCTTCACTGATTATCAAGGGACTCGATTGACACAGGGGGTAGATACCGGTCAAATCACCATTCCTTCCCTGCAGAACCGTTCCGGCAATCTGGTTGATCTGGCAAGTTCGCTGACGGGCACGGTAACCGGCCCAAACTGGGCAACCCTGCTCTCGGAGGAACTCGGATATTCCGTTTCCCCCGGCGAACCCTACTACGCGCCCGGATGCACGAATTCCTCGCGGTGTGTTCTTCCCAATGCTGTGATCCCAACCTCGGCATGGTCCGCGCCGGCGAAGAATCTGCTGCAATACATTCCGCAGCCGAACGCGGGTGCCAACACCTTTGCGACCTCGGCGTACGACGAAACTTTGCGGGACGACAAGGGAGCCTACCGGCTCGATTACAACAGTCAGTGGGGTCTGCTCTCTGCCTACTATTTCCTGGACGACTACACCCTCAACAATCCATATCCAGTGCCGCAGAGTGGGGCAAGTGTGCCGGGTTTCAACGCTCTCTATTTGGGCCGGGCCCAGTTGCTCAGCCTAGGCGACACGAAGACACTTGGCTCGACAGCGGTCAATGAGTTCCATTTCAGCTATATGCGGAATCACAACGATCTTGGGCAACCCATTGGTGGACTCGGCGTCAGCCTTGCGTCGCAGGGATTTGTGACCGGCGCGGGAACTCCGGGCATTGTGCCGCTCAATCTAAAAGGCGAAGGGGTTGAGAATATCGTCTTCAATGAGTTTTCCATCGGGACGAACGCCAACGAACTGAAGCAGGTCAACAATACTTTCCAATGGATCGATAATTTCTCCAAAGTGGTGGGCAGCCACACCATGAAATTTGGGTTGGAATTTCACTACGACCAGATCAACACCAACCCGATCGCGCAATTCAATGGCAACTTCTTATTCACTGGGAGCGAGACGGGGGCCGATTTTGCCGATTTTCTGCTGGGGGTTCCGAGCCAGTATAACCAGAGCCAGCTGCAAACGTTTTATGGTCGAAACAAATACTGGGGCCTGTACGCACAGGACGGTTGGCGCATGCGTTCCAACCTGACATTGAACTATGGCCTGCGCTGGGATCGCATCGAGCCCTGGTATGAAAACAACAACGGAATCTCCACGTTCGAACCTCGCAAGAAGTCGCTGGTGTTTCCTGGCGCACCGGCAGGAGTTTTGTTTCCTAGCGATCCGGGTGTCCCTCGAACGCTGGCACCTCCAGGAAACCTGGACTTCGCTCCTCGCATCGGCTTGGCTTATTCGCCCGAGGCGACGGAAGACACTCTTGTCGGCAAGATTCTGGGAGGGCCGGGAAAGACAAGCGTAAGAGCCGGTTTCGGAATGTATTACACCGCGATCGAGGCGCTAACTGTGGGCATCCTGGCCGGGAACGCTCCCTTTGGCATCACTTATTCGAGTCCAGCGCCTCCGCTATTTGCCACACCTTTCATCACCGCGTCAACCGGGCAGTTCCAAGGCCAGCCGTTTCCGGTTGCTCTGGTCATGCAGAAGGCATCCCGCAGCCATCCGGACTCGAACGTCGATTGGTCGCAATATGAGCCGATCAGCGGCATCCCAGGATATGCCGCGGCGAACCGGATCCCGTACGTCGAAGAATACATGCTGTCGCTGGAGCGGCAACTTGGAGAGAACACGGTGCTAAGCGTCAGCTACGTGGGAACTCAGTCGCACCGGCTTCTCGTGATGGAGGAAGCCAACCCAGGCGATCCCGCGCTTTGCCTGAGGCTGAGCCAGCCGAGCGAGGTGGCGCCGGGTTCACCAACGTGTGGTCCTTTTGGGGAGAGCAATGTATTCACAGCGGCCTCGGGCCAAGTAATTAACGGAACCCGGGGGCCACTAGGTTCTAATTTCGGGAGCGACACGAACCAGGCGACGATTGGGAAGTCGAATTACAACGCTCTTCAACTCAGCCTGCGCCACACCAGCGGACGACTGGAATTGTCGGCCGGGTACACCTACGGCAAGTCGCTGGATGAGTCTTCCAATTTGGGCGAAGAGGTGAATCCGATCAATCCTGCCCTCAGCTATGCGTTGTCTTCCTTTGACATCAGGCACAATTTTGTCTTGAGTTATGATTACAGGATTCCATTCGCGAGCCTCTTCCGAGTCTCAAACCGCTGGACGCAGGGATGGGAAGTCTCCGGGATCACCCATTTCAGTTCTGGTCTGCCGGTGACGCTCGTCAACTACGGCGACAATTCTCTGCTCGGGGCCGAACCCAATGGGATCAACAACTATGGCATTGATGAGCCGGACTACGCGGGCGGTGCTCTCGACCTGAATCACAATCCGCGCAATGGGCCGCCCTATTTCAATACTTCTCAATTCAGCGAGAATACCTTAGGCACGACGGGCACCGCCAAGCGGCGATTCTTCTACGGACCCGGCTTGGACAACTATGATATGGCTCTTCTCAAGAACGTCCGTTTGACTGAATCGAAGTCGCTCCAGTTTCGGCTGGAGGGTTTCAACGTTTTCAACCACGCACAGTTCTTCGGGCCCCAATCCGTCGACGGCAATATCGGCAGTTCCACCTTTGGGCAAGTCGTGAGCGCCAATCCGCCGCGCCTCGTTCAGTTGGGCGCAAAGTTTTTTTTCTAGCGTCCGTAATTCACACCAACAGCCTTTAGGTTGTTCGCTGCCCTACAACTGCTGTGATAAGTAGTTGGCAATGCTCATTTCCTTGATGGAATGAAGCTGAGCTTCCAAGTAGTCCACGTGCCGCTCTTCGTCCTTAATCATGCGCTCGAATAGAGCCCTGGAGCCGTCGTCCTTTGCCTCGACGCAGACCTTCACGGCTGCGTTGTACTGGCGCACCGCATCCTGCTCGTCTTTAAGGTTGATCTCCATTTGCTGCTGCACCTTGCTACCAAGTTGAGGTTTGAGTCCGACATCGACAGTGGGTGTGCTGTCCAAGAAGATAATGCGCTCAATCAGTCCTTCCGCGTGCTTCATCTCTTCGATGGCACGCATCTTCGTGCGCTCGCCAAGCCGCTTGTAGCCCCAGTTCTGGCACATCTCCGACTGCGTCATGTACTGCACAATAGCCGTCAATTCCGAGCTTAGAGCCGCGTTCAACTGTTGAATGACGTTTTCGTCGCCGTGCATAGTTGTTGCCCTCCATCCTCCCAATTTTGCGATGTTGGATGACAGTGAGGATGTGACCCTGAGCACAGGGACGTGGCAGGCGCGCTCCTTGGCGACAGCTTCCTGCCCGCGCCCTGCCGTCGGGCGCCGGACTCGATCGGCGCTGTTATTTCAATCAATTACCTGTGGAAAATCGGCTGTCACCGCCTACGGGGGCGAGTGGCGGCGCAGCAATGTGTTCTTGGCGCAACGTTCCCTGAAAAGCACGCATGCGGTGCTCCAGGTACATCACAAAAAGCTTCTGTTCAATGCAGTTGGAGCGTCAACGTGAGTAGGTTGGGGAACGGATAGGTGTAATTCTGCGGCTTCGGAACCACTCCATCCTTGTAGAGGCCAGCAACTACACGGATGACTCCGGCCATCAGGTGGTCCGCGTCGCGAATCATCTCGTCACCCACCCGAGTTGCTCCTTCGCGACGTTCACGGAGTGGCATTGATTTCACGCCAGCCCGGACTATGCCATGTGGTACGGCTGGAGCGAAATGCAGCACGATTTGACGGAAATCAAAGAATTAGCCAAGAGCACGCGAAATCAAGCAGTGCAATCTAAGCCTCAGTGACCGCTGGCTTGCTCTCTGTGATGCAACATCCGCGGTCTTATGGCCTAAATCGGCGTGACTTAAGTCATAGCTGGCCGTTGGAGATCCCCTTACCCTTGCAGTTGGAAGGACGCAACCGTGCCAGTGGTGCAGGGAAACATTCCCGGATCAGCAGTTTTCGTGCCGAATGAGATTGAGGGGGCGGAGGACGCCGTCGAGTCCGTCTACCCCTTTCTCGTAGATACCAAGAACAATTCCAAGCCCGCGCGCAAGAAGCTCATCCGGCGCGACGATCGCGAGTACTCGCAGCCTCTACGCTTCGCCGTGCAGCTTTTTTTCGTAGCGCTGAATCTGTGGATCGGGGTGCAGTTCTATCTCTGGGTGCGCTGGGCGGAAAGCGGCGGACGCGCGTTGGAGGTCTCGCGGCCGGCCGGGGTCGAAGGCTGGTTGCCGATCGAAGGCCTGATGCAGTCAAAGTATTTCCTGTTCACGGGGCAGGTGCCTCGCGTTCATGCCGCCGGGTTCTTCCTGTTCGTGTCATTCCTTACTATTTCCTTCGTCTTTTGCAAGTCGTTTTGCAGTTGGATGTGTCCGGTTGGAACCGTCTCTGAATATCTGTGGAAACTGGGCCGCTCCACCTTTGGACGAAATTTCCAGCTGCCACGCTGGGCAGACATCGCGCTACGCTCGCTGAAGTACGTCGTGCTGAGCTTCTTTGCCTACGCGGTGATTGGCATGTCGGCAGCGGCCATCGCCAAATTCCTCAGCAGCCCGTATGCGCTCATTGTCGACGTGCGGATGCTGAACTTCTTCCGCTACCTCGGCGGCACGACAGCATTCGTCGTCCTTGGGCTAGTGATTTCATCGATCTTCGTGCAGAACTTCTGGTGCCGTTATCTGTGCCCGTACGGAGGCTTGCTGGGCCTGGTCTCGCTGCTCAGCCCAGCCCGGATCACCCGTAACTTAAGCATGTGCATCGATTGCGCCAAGTGCGCCAAAGCGTGTCCCTCGGCACTGCCGGTCGATAAGCTGATGCAGATTCGCTCGGCCGAGTGTACTGGATGCCTGGAGTGCGTCGCCGTGTGTCCGGCCAACAATACACTGGCTGTAAGCTTGCCCACGGGTTTGCGAACGCGCCACGCGATTCCTGTGTGGACTATGGCTGCGGGAATTGGGATCGTTTTCTTTGGCTTGGTCGGCTATGCCAAGATCACTGGCCACTGGAACACGGACCTTTTGCAGCAGGTCTATTTATACGTCGTGCCAAGTGCGAACGAGCAACACCACCCTACGGTGGCAGGAGACTAGCATGGACGATGCGTAGTGTTAATCATTCGTGAACTCGTTCTCAAGGTCTCGCAGGATATATGCATTCATGACGAACCCATCAATACGGTACCGTGCGCCACAGGGGTCGTGAATTGTCTCGAATATCGCTCCCGCCTTGGTTGTCTGCGCTGCGCGTGTCTGGCGGTTCATTCTGCATGGATACCTTCCTCCTATCAAAGACCCTATTCCGTTCGGTTGCAACTACGCGCCGCTAAGGCCCGTACAGGTCCAGGGTTCGCATCTCCTTGTTGCTCGCGCTTACGGAGTACTGTGCCAGCATGGGCACATCCACCACGGAGGCCATTACCACTCTCGCGATGGCATCACAATCGGTTCATGCCGCCCTCCAATGGCAGGGTCACCGCGGCATTCTGGGAAACGCCTAGTGCAGACCGACACTCCAGGCGATTCGCAGGAATCAGCTTCGAGCCTTCTCCACTTCGAAAATACAGACCTTATTCTTTGCGCGGGCTGTTCCATGAGAGTTAATGGGTGACGCGGCCGACACCCAACCGCCGAATCTTCATAGCTGAGAACCACTCGTCTACTGCGCTGGTTGGTTGCTTGCGGACGTTTGATTGAGCTCTTGCTGCAACTGCAACAGTTGGCGCAGTTGCTCAGCGTTGGCGGAGTTGGATGTTGGAACGCTCCGCGCACTTGGTTGCTGAAAACCCTGATTAGGCTTGGGGGGCTGCTCGAGGACCACGTAGATCGGGGTATCCGCCGAAATCGTCACCACGCTGTGCTGGGTGATCGCTAGTCGGGAAACCTCCTCATCTCCAGCCTCGCCGACATTGTTGCTGACGCGCTCCCGCATTAGGTCCGACTCGCTCAGCGGCTGGTTCAGACTGCCTTGTCCCACCACCATCGCGCCAGCTTGGCCGATTCCGGACAGCGATCTGACCAGGACGTTCTTTCCCGTGTTCTTCCCCTCAACTTTTCCTTTCAGCGGACGCAAGTCCAAATCTGTGGCGGCGGCTTCGATGGGAACGACTGCACCATCCGGCATCAGCAGAGAATCGAACTGGATGTCAACGTAACCTGAACGATCTGCGTTCCGGATGTGGCCAACCGCTTTTGCTCCTGCCGGGACGATAATTTCTCCGGCCCGCTCATAGTTGTACTCGATCACCGCCAGGACCGGCGTTCGCACTGCGGAGCTGGTCGCCGATTCCAGGCGTGCACGCAATCGTGTGCCAGTGGCCAGACCCAATCCCAGCTCTGGTGCTGGATCATTGATTTCGCGGGCCTGAGCACTGGCCGAACTGGCAGAGACGTTTCGCACAAAGATTAGCGAAGACTTCTCCATGGCCTCGCGCTCTGCTTTACCCAGGTCTGGAGTCTCGGCACCGGCGCCGGTGCCCGAGCCTGGCTGATAGGGCGGCGCTTGCCATGGCTGCTGGTCTCCGAAAGGCGGTATCGACCCCAACGTTCCCGCTCCGGTCGCCACCGTCCTTCCCGCTGCCGGCTTGCTTGCGGTTCGTTGTAGATCTCGTTCGTTCAGGAAGCCTTCGTGAGCTTCTTTTGTGACGGGCCGGCCAGAATCGGTGATCGGAAATAGGCTCTTGTCGTTGCTCGCGGTGCCGCTCTCCAAGGCCAGGTCTTCTGTACCAGTGGCGCCACGACTCTTCACTTTCTGTGGCGCGCCCCGATGGGGCATAGACGTCGCAACGAAGATCAGCAGCGCGATGACGATCGCTCCCGCTCCGATGATGACAAAGCGGTTCTGTTGGATCTGCTGCCTGGCTCTCTGTTTTGTCCTTGTTGCGAGCCCAGGCGCTGGGACGGTTACATCCGGAGGGAATGGCAGGTCGTTTTTGCGAGCTTCATTTTCCGCTGGCTCCTGAATGACTGCAGCATTGCCGTTGTCGGTGTGTCCGTTTGGATGAATCACTTTGCCCCTCCCGAGACGGGAGCCACAAACGCAATCGGCGCCAGGACCGGACGGTCGACCTCTTCCGCTTGGGCGACCGCCAGCAATAGCCGTTCCCTCGATTCCTTGAAGACAGGCCGCTCGAACACAACGATGCCATCGGCCCTAGCGCCAGGCGCGAGTCTACGCGAGGTGATCCAGTAGTCCTTGATCGGCACCGGCTCGGCCTTAATCGCTTTTCGATGCTTGTCTTTCGATGTCCCCGCAAGCTGTATTTGCGGCGGCAGTACTTCGATGGTCCGCGCAGAAGAATTCAGAACGGCGAACGGCACGGCCATCTGTTGCTCCTTCTCTATCGCCTGTCCTACCGCAACCTGCAGTTGCTTGCCTTCCCAATGTGGATTCTCAATCCGTTCTGCCCTGAGCAAATCCTGCTCTTGTCTGCCAGGCTTCTCCGGGGCAGTGCTGGTTGGCTGATTTTCTGTAGCAACGTTTTTTGTTTCGCCAACCACAAACACGGGCTGAGTCGACGCAATCAGAAAGCTGCGCGGGCGCTCACAGTTGAGGACATAGTCCACGGGCTCACTACGGTCTGACTTGCCTTGGCTCACCAGGCTCAGCGAGATCTCATGGCCTCCTCTGGTGGTAATCAGCGCGTTGGTTTGCGCAGGTTTTACGCTGGTTGCTTTGAAAAACACCAACTGCGGCTCCGCTTCGGAGTGGTCAGCCTTAAAGGCTCCCGGATCGCCCAGTACTACCGAGCTCACCTCCTCCAGCACCCGCACCGAACTGACGTATCCTGGCTGCAAGTGCAAGACCACAACTTGTTCTGGGTCAACATTCAAGCTCACGATTCGCGCTTGCGGAAGATCGGCCTGCGCTGAAGCTATATGCAGCAGCAGGAGACTGACCGTTGTCAGATGCACCAAACTCAAACAAATTTTCATCTCACATCTCTTTCCGAACTGGTGTTCGTAGTTCTTGGTTTAATTCCGGTTTGGCGGAGGTAAGTTGTTCTAATTCTTGCCACGTAGGCAATTACGTCGGGATTTCGATAGCCGAGGTCTCGTCTGCCGATTACGTCTTCGCCGGCATAATAAGCGGCAGCCACAAGCCTGAGATCGTTATGAAACTGTTGCATCAACCACGCAAGGTAGCGCACGCCCCCAGAAACGTTTTGGCCGACATTGCAGCGGTCTCTCACTCCGAGGCGCTGAGCGGTTAGGGGCATTAACTGCATTAGTCCTGCAGCGCCTTTGGGAGAGACCGCGCATGCTTGCCAGTGCGACTCGCGTTCGACAATGGCACGAACCAGCGCGACGGGCACCCGATAGTGTTGGGCGTAGGCTTCGACGTAGTACTCGGCTTCAATCCGTGCCTGTGGTTTGGGCGATTGCGCCCAGCAAATCGAGATCGCAGAAAGCGCTTGCGCCAAGATGAGTGCTGGTCTCATGCCGCGCTCCCTCGCAGAGCCTCAGCGCTGTACTGCTGCGCGTCAAAGATCAAGCTGGCAAACCCATCCCGCAAGAGCAGCTTGCGTCGGTCGGCCTCGGTTTTGGCCAGCAACGGCAGGAGAATGTCTCGCATCTCGGCTGTAATTTGTTCTGTTCCCAGAACTTTGAGCGCCTGAGCGAGATCGAGAATTTCCGACACCGAGGGCGGTTTCTCCAGGCTCCATCCGCGCAGCGCCTTGGCAAGCCCCGCTATTCCTGCGTGGAATTCGCGGCTGGAATCCGGCGTTCTCAGCGCAACAATCTGTGCTTCTCGCTCCGCGGTGGGGTGTTCAACACGAAGATAGAAGCTGCGCCGGCGCAGTGGGTCCCCGATGCGCCGTTCCTCGTTGGACGTAAGCACGACGAAAGGAATGCTCTTGGCACGAATTGTGCCCAGTTTCGGAATGCTGAGCTGCCACACGCTGAGCAATTCCAGCAACAGGGCCTCAAATGCGTGGTCCACCTTATCCAGTTCGTCGATCAACAGCACACAGGGCCTTTCACATTGCAACGCGCGCAGAAGCGGCCCAGCGCTGAAGAACTGTTGGTTGTGCAACTCCGTCTGTAGGGACTCCCAATCGACGCTCGCGGACTTGGCCTTCAGTTCGACGCAAAGTTTCTGCAGGGGCTCATCAAACTTGCCGATGGCCTTCTCTTCATTGATGCCTTCGTAGCACTGCAAGCGCTCGACACTTGTACTTGCCGCCTCGGCAACCGCATATGCGAGTTGCGTCTTGCCGCTGCCCGCCGGCCCTTCCAGCAGAACTGGCTTTTGCAGCTTGGCCGCCAGAAAGACCGTTGTTGTTGCTATCGAATCGGCAATGTAGCCAGTGGCTCGAAGACCTTCACCAAGCTGCCCAAGCGATGAAAACACTTATGACTCCTCAAACCCAAAACGGTTCTGACGTCCTCGGCATCAGGAACCTAACCCGAAATGAAATTTCGGTCAAATCCGCTGATGCAACCGGCCCTGAGAAGGCAACTACGGGGGTCTGGGGGCTTTTGACCGAAAAGAAAAACCGATGTAAAACGCACCGGCAGTGGGGTCCGCGGACCTGGATACGCTTTCGAGTGCAAGGAATAGGCGATGGCAACCAGCCAACATTCACAACTGTCAGTCGCGCTTGAGCGCGGTCGGCAGGAACTGCCGGACCACGTTCTCGAGCCTCCGATGAACGTGAAGGAGGCGGCAAAATTCCTTGGAGTGAGTCCGCAAACTGTGTATCTTTGGGTTGAACGAAAGCAGATTCCTCATCTCCGCGTAATGGGTCGGAACATCCGGTTCCTCAAATCGGATCTCGAGTCATTCCGCGCTTCATTCAGACAGGAGATGGTGAATGTCTAAACCACAGAAGCACGATGGGGTTGTCTATCAACGCAAGGATGGCAGGATTTTGTGGATTCGATACAGGGATCGCAACGGGAAGCGCTGCAGAGAGTCCACCCATACCGAGAACTGGCAAGAAGCCAACAGGAAACTTCGAGAGCGGCTGCAAGCCAGGGACGGCAACCTGCTAGAGGTGATCCGTAAAGGAGAGGCCCTGGGCTTTGCAGAGTGGGTGGATTCATTTCTCGAGAACTATTCGAAGCCGCCCATACGAGCCCATAAGACGCACGAAGCGAACATGCGCTGCGCAACCCATCTGAAAGCTGCGTTTCCGGGCAGAAAGCTGATGGATATCACAGCCGACGCAATCGAAGACTACCTTCGTAGCCGTCTTCGACAGCGTGTTCGGGTTAAGGTCGCTCGTGGTTACCGAGAAAGAGGAATCATCAAATCGACCACTGTGCACCAGGAGTTTCGGGTTCTCCGGCGTATGTTGAATGTGGCAGTCCGCAAGAAGGTGCTCGCGGCCAATCCCTGTTCGGGCGTCGAATTCCCGGTCGCCGTGAAGGGATTGTTCCGGCCGCACTACGTTACCTGGTCGGAGCAGGAACGGATCGAATTTCATGGTCCCGAGTACATGAAAAACACCGTGCAGATCATTACGGAGACTGGATTGCGAGTCTACAAGGAACTGACTCCGATGAAGAAGGATCAAGTGGACCTTCGGAACGCGGTCGTCTGGATCCCGGACTCGAAGACTCCAAACGGCACCGCCGAAGTTCCTCTTACTGCGCTTGCCATCGAAGCCTTTCGTCGCCAGATGGCCATCGCGGGGGATAGTCCGTTCTTGTTTCCGAGCGATCTGAATCAGACTGGGCACCAAACCACCTTCAAGACGGTTTGGCACAAGACACTTCGGCGCGCCAAGGTTTCCTACTTCCGAATCTACGACCTTCGTTCCACCTATGCCACGCGGCTCAGTGCCGGAGGGGTAGCCGATGAGTGGGTGACTCAAATGCTTCGCCAGGGAGACGCGCAAGTCTTCAAGAAGTATTCGCAGATGAAGTTGCAGATGAAGCGCGAAGCTCTGGAAAAGCTCAACCGCCGGGCCGGCGAGATGGCGTCGGCGAGTGGTGAACGAATGGGCACGGTCATGGTGCAGTGAGCGGATACTGGCACGGTATTGGCACGGTCGAGGCCGGAAACCAAGACTTGGAGTGGTAATAAAGTTGGAAACTGCTTTAGAATCAATCTTGCTAATCATGTCGGGGCGTAGCGCAGCCTGGTAGCGCACCTGCCTTGGGCGCAGGGGGTCGTAGGTTCAAATCCTATCGCCCCGACCAACAAATTGCTGAGCACTGGGGACAAACGGGACGTTTCCCAGTCTTCCCCGTCCGAAAACACCAGCCTGATTTTCGTTGCCAGCTTGCACAAAGCGGTGTACGTCCCGTCTGTCGCCAAGGTTCCCTGTCCCCAGGTTTCAGTTTCGTTTAGATGTCTGAGTTATGACACCAACTTCCCAGAACCCGACTTGCACTAAGACTTCTGGCGATCTGCAGCACCTATACGGGTTGCCGGTCAGTGACCCGAATAGTTCGACCACCTCCGCTTTGAATGAATGGCTTGCGGTCCCAGTGGAACCTGCTTGCAGCGGTATGCGTATATGAGGGTATGCAGAGTTCAGCTTCATCCATCCGTCCTGGAATTTACGTGGGCGCCTACTTTGCGCTTTGGGCGTTGGCCTTCATATCGCTGCGTTTCTTTGAGGGGTTCGAGGCCAGCGAGGCGCTGGCCGCACTGGTGGTTCTCGGGGTGATATTCCCGGCGCTGGCCATGTTGGTCACACGTCGAGTGTCAGCACTGCCCTATGTTGTACGCCGGCCCGCTGTTGAAACCGCGGCTCTGCTGATATATCTGGTGGTGATCGCATGGGTGCTCGTATCAGGATTCGGCCGCGGCATTAGGACCGAACCGTTGCACTCAGTAGTGCTGCTGGGCGTGAAGCTCGTGGTGTTTGTTGCCGTTCCGGCAGCGATCACGTTGGCGTTGGGCCATTACAGGAACACTGAGCTCATGCCGATTTCGATGAGGTGGCGTGATCTCCGTCCAGCACTGTGGATGTCGTTGGCTGCTCTGCTCATGCAATCAACCCTAGGACGCGGCCTGCACGACATTCGGGGAGCGCATCTGCCGGTGTGGATACTTGCTGTCGCTACGCCCCTCAGCTTTGGCTGGTTGATCATTGAAGTTGGAGTTGTCGAGGAATTTTTCTTCCGCGTGCTGCTGCAGGAGCGGCTTGCGGCAGTGTTGCGCTCGCCCTGGGGCGGCCTGGTCGTGGCAGCCGTGCTCTTTGGGTTGGCACATACGCCTGGTCTCTACTTGCGTCCGGCGGCCACGCAGGAAGCTCTTGGCTCACACCCTTCACTGTTGATGGCCGTCGGGTACTCGATCGTGCTGACCTCGCTGGCCGGTCTCTTCCAAGGCGTCTTGTGGATGCGAACGAAGAATTTTGCTGTGCTGGCTATCGTGCACGCCGCCGGAGACTTCTTGCCCAACTTGGTGCCCTGGGCCAAAGCGTTTCATCTGACGCGATAGCACACCGGCGCTGGCGATTTTGACTTCATGGATGCCAGGCTGGGAACATCGGGACAGACGGGACGTTTCCCAGTTTTCAACCGCCAGGTCACCCCCCTGGCTGACGTAGCAGTCTTCACAAATCCTGACTATTCACCCACGGCTGCATTTCCTGTCATGCTGACACTCGGCCCGGCTCTGGCGTCTCTTGCCCTCGTAGACGCTCAACGATGCTGAAGCGATTCGGCGCTCCCACCTTCCGGAGTATGCGGTGCACGTGATTTTTCACCGTCTGCTCTGAAAGACTGAGCCGCAACGCAATCTCCTTATTCGTCAGGCGCTCCCGCAGCAGTACTACCAACTGCTGCTCTCTCCGGCTGAGCCCAAGTTCCGCGCCGCAGGAAACCGGGGAAGTCATCGTCGTTTGCTGCGCGACGCAGCGGAACAACACCATCGAGAGTGCCGGCGGGCAGACGGCGTTTCCCGTGGCGACGGCCCGAATTGTGGCAGCCACTTCCTCGGCAGAAGCGTCCCTCAAAACATATCCCACCACGCCGGCTCGGATGGCTTCCAGGAAGGTATTCTCATCCGTATCCATGTCAACCATGACAACCCGCAGGTTTCGGATCGCCGTCCGGAGCGTGGCGATGAGCATTGCCTTGGAGAAACCCAGGCGATCGGAGTCCAGGAGGATGATATGCGGACGAGCCGCAATGATCTCCTGGTGAACGGTGGGCGAATAGGCGTTAGCCCCCACGACGCGGACTTCGCTCCTCTTGCTGAGGAGCCGGATCAGAGCTTCGCGCAGCAGACGATTCTCTGCGAGGAGAAACACTTCAGCGACCTTCCGCATAACTGCCTCCCCTTCCAAAATGAGGCGGAAGAGTATGGCGCCCCCCCTCAACGCGCCATACCACCAATATTTTGTTAGTTGAATGGAAAACCAACCTGACAGCGAAGTGCAGCTCAGCCTTCCAACACAACGCCCAAGAGTTTTTTTGAGTGAAACGTTCGCTATCGTTTTCTCGATAGCCTCTCGACGGCTACTAATATACCTAACATCGTCGGGAGATGACATTCAATAAATAAATACACTCAAGCTGCGCGGCCAATATCAATAGGAAATGTTGCAGCGTGCAAGGCGCTCGCTGGGGAAGGTAATTCCCCTGTCTTCCCGACCGCGGGCGAGCATAGCACCCCCGCCTCTCCAGCTTTGTATCTTGCACCACTTTTAGAGCATCACCGTGGTCAGCAAGCTCCCGATAGGTACACGTCCCGATCAATGTTTACTCACCGCATCCAATCGGCACTGAATATCCAGCTTGTTAAAGACGTGCTAACGGCGCGTTTCTAAACTGCAGTAAGGGATCCCGCTTATTCCGCACCAATCCTGGCAAATGTCCTCTCTATCTTCGCAGCTGCGCTACTTCAGCTAAGTACGGAACCGGTACCAATGCGGTACGAGATTGGTACAAAAGGTTTCAACCCATGCAGTACGGAAAGAGTGAATGACGTACTGGATAGCTCTGATTTGAATCTTGTTGCTGCGAGGACTGCCCGGTATCGTCCGTTGAGAATCCGAAAAGCACCGATCGGAGCACCATGAAGCGAATCCGTGTCCTTGTCGCCAATCAGCCTCGCCTGATGCGGGAACTCATAATGACCACCATAGCCGATCAGCCCGATATTGAACTGATCGGAGATGTCGGAAAACAGGAAGACCTGGCCGACGCCGTCGCGCTGTCTCGACCCGACGTACTCATTCTTGCCATGGACGAACGAGAGAAGTACCGGACGCAGTGCGGCTTCCTGCTCGGACGCTATCCGGAGATGCGAATCCTCGCTCTGGCGCCAGAGCAAAATCGGGCGCAGTTTTATTGGGCGATCGTCGACATCCGAAGCAAATCTCTGGAAAGTTCTGAGGCAGGCATTCTGGACGCGGTAAGACAGCAAGCACAGATCATCGGGTTAGCTCGAGTTTAGTAAGAAGTTTTCGGATTCTTCTGTAACTACTTATAACTTATGGGTTTAGCTCACAGTAACCCTGTAAGTGAGGGGGCAAAGCTACAGCTGGCCCTCAAAAGAGGGAAGCGGATGATTCAAGCTACAAACATAGCGAATCCGACTTTTGCCGGCACACCCCGGCAGGACCCACAGCCAAACTGGTACGCCCTCTACACCTGCCCGCGTCACGAAAAGTGCGTGGCGGATCAGATGGAGCGACGCAGTATTTCCTGTTTCCTTCCCCTGTACCGATCCGTGAGACGCTGGAAAGACCGCCGAAAAGAGTTGGAGCTCGCCCTGTTCCCTGGGTACGTCTTCGTCCAAATGGCTCTTGAGAACAAATTACAGGTTCTCGAGCTACCCGGTGCAGTAAGACTTGTGTCCTTCAACGGAAAGCCGGCGGCCGTTCCGGCGGACGAGATCGAGACTTTGCGGGGCCGGTTATCTGGCGCCAGCAGCATTGAACCTCACCCCTATTTACGTACCGGACGGCGGGTGCGTGTAAGGCGTGGAGCGATGGCAGGGCTGGAAGGAATTATTGTGCGCAGGAAAGATCGCTGTCGGGTCGTCTTTTCGATCGACCTGATCATGCGTTCGGTGGCTGTTGAAGTGGACGAGGCCGATGTCGAACCTGCCTGAGGGCGCCGGTGCAGCCGCATTCGTGAGGCAAAACATGTTGAGTTTCCCCGAATTTGTCTGGAAGAAACGCATCGCCGGTTGGTTTGCGATGCTTATTCTGTGCCCGTTGATTTACGGACAGACTAGCGAACGAGTGGGTCTTCGCGACGGCGGGTCTCCTGTGAACCGCACCGGCGGACTGTCGGACCTCGCCAAAGACAATCTCAGTCGCGTAGCGGCCTCTTCGGCGCAGATTCGCGCCGTGCTCGTCAAAGATGCCGGCTTGCTGGTGGAGTTGAAGCGCTGGGTGGCGAAAGAAGCTACCGACAATGGGCAAATCGTCGAAGATTCGGATTTATCGGACCAAGCCATCTTCGACCGCCTTGATCACGATGTAGTGTTTCGGTCGGTTGCAACACGCTTGATGCAGCGCTATGGATATTTGCTACCCGCACCAAATCCCGATTCAAGCTTCGGAAAAGAGGAAGATCTCGTATTGAAGGAACGCGCGCGGCGCTTGGTTCAGATCGAAACGCAGGAAGATAGCGAGTCGATGAAGCCGCAAAGAAGAGACGATCAACAGCAAGATGTGGAGCGCACCACCGCCTGTAATCCCCAAGATGCGGATTGCCAAAAGGGCGGATCGCGGACCCGCCAGGGTAACCCTCCCCTCGAAAATGAGCCGGCTGCTCCCGAAACAACTCCGCAGTATTCGCCGGACCTTCCACCCACGGTTGGCATGCCTCGCACACTAAGGACCGACCTTTCCCCCGATGAGTTCGGCCAGCACGACGTGTGGGCAACGCCCCAGATCGAATTGACATCCGGTTCGGTCAAGTCCCGTACGGACACCCCTTTTAATTCTCCGACGCCCGGAGTTCCAGCCCCAGGCGACTTTGCCGCCGCTGAAAGGTACATGCAGAACGGGGACCGAACCAACTCCCGAGATACGGTCGCCAAAAACGACGTGCCAACGCAGCTCATGCGTTCGAATTCAAGAAGGCCGAGGCCGCTGGAGCGCGACGAAGATGTGAACCCGGTGAAGATGGTTCGTCCCGCCAATCCTTACGCCGATGTTCCTTCGCTCTACGACATGTACGTTCAAGCCGCAGCCAGGCAGAAACCCGCGGAGCGGTTCGGGATGGAGATGTTCCGGAATACGACGAATCAGCCCGACGTGATTCCCATGGACCTCCCCGTCGGCCCAGACTACGTGGTGGGAACCGGCGATAGTTTGTCGATCGATCTGTGGGGCAGCGTTTCGCAGAGGCTGGTAAGGCTGGTGGATCGGGAAGGACGGATCGCGCTTCCGGAGACCAGTCCCCTGCTAGTTACCGGTAAGAGTCTTAGCGAAGTCCAGTTGGAAGTTCAGCACGCGCTCCGCTCGGCGTTCAGGGACGTATCGGCCGATGTCTCACTTTCGCGCATGCGCACGGTTCGCGTCTACGTGGTGGGAGAGGTGGAGCAACCGGGAGCCTACGACATCAGTTCGCTTTCGACGCCGTTGAACGCGCTGTTTGCCGCCGGAGGAGTCACCCCGCGCGGATCCTTGCGAACGCTCAAGCACTTTCGCGGCAAACAATTGATTGAGCAGGTCGATGCCTACGACTTGCTTCTACACGGGATCCGATCCGATTTGAAGCGCTTGGAAAATGGCGACACCTTGCTGGTACCGCCGGTTGGGCCGGAAGCGACCGTCGATGGCATGGTGCGCCGTCCTGCAGTCTATGAACTGCTGGATGAAACGTCTCTCGCGGAAGTCTTGGAGTTGGCCGGCGGGATTCTGCCCACCGCGGCACTGCGTCACATTGAGGTGCAACGGCTCGAAGCCCACGAGAAACGCACCATGCTGACGCTGGATCTCACGGCCAGCACCGATCCCGACGAACTCAACAAGCAACTGCAGGCCTTCAAGGTTCAGGACGGCGATCAAGTGCACATTTTCCCGATTGCCGCATATAACGAAGACGCGATTTACCTGCAAGGGCACGTCGTTCGACCGGGACGCTATTCGTACAAGCCCGGAATGAAGTTGACCGACATCGTTTCCTCGTATGCGGACTTGCTGCCCGAACCGGCCCCGCACTACGCCGAGATCATCCGCTTGAATGCCCCCGATTTTCATCCCACGATCGAGAGCTTCGACATCTCGGCCGCCCTAGCAAATCCGGCTTCGGCTCCAGCGCTGAAACCTCTCGACACGGTGCGAATCTTCAGCCGGTACGACTTTGAGCCTCCGCCGGAGGTATGGGTCGGCGGTGAGGTTCATCGACCCGGCTCGTACCGCACCTCGGGTCAGGGACATTTGCGCGATGCCATTTATCTGGCCGGAGGAATCACTGCGGATGCGGCCCTGGATTCTGCTCAGTTGTTCCGCACGCAAGCGGATGGCACGTCAAGAATTCTCAGTGTCGATTTACGCGAAGCTCTCGCTGGAAACCCGGTCGACAATATTATTCTCCAACCCCGTGATCGTCTATTGGTGCACCGCACTCTGGCCAGGGTGGACGCGCCTAGCGTCGACATTACAGGGGAAGTTGCCAAGCCTGGGCGCTATCCCTTGACCACAAACATGCACGTAGAAGATCTGGTCCGGGCCGCGGGAGGACTCAAGCGAAGCGCTTTTGCCGACAGCGCCGATCTTACGCGGTTCGCAGCCGGCAACGGCTCCAGTGAGCGCCTTGAGATAAAGCTCTCAGCTGCCGTCTCAGGCGATGCGAACGAGAACGTCCAACTGCAAAATGGCAACGTCCTCGCCATTCGACAGATTCCCCAGTGGAACGATCTCGGATCCTCGGTAAAGGTGAAGGGAGAGGTGATGCATCCTGCCACCTACGGCATCGAGCCCGGCGAGCGTCTGAGTTCAGTGCTGAAACGCTGCAATGGCTTTACTCCGGAAGCTTATCCCTATGGAGCGGTGCTACTGCGGCAGGAAGTACGAGAGCTAGAGATGAAGTCGCATCTGGAGTTGGTCAACCGACTTAAGTCTGAGCGGGGATATCTGAAGTCTCTGCCGGAAACTGATACCGATCAGAAGCAGGCGAAGCTGACTGCGATTGCGCAGACTGACACGACTCTGGAACAGCTTGAGTCCACTGCTCCGGCTGGGCGAGTGGTGATCCACATTCCTCCCGACCTGAAGAAACTGGCGAGAACTGCAGCGGACGTACAGTTGCGAAACGGGGATGTGCTCATCATTCCGAAGAAAGCAAATTATGTAATGGTAAGCGGCCAAGTTTTCAATCCTACCGCCGTTAGTTATCTGCCGGGCAGAAGCGCGAAGTGGTATCTAAGCCAGGCAGGTGGCTTTACCCAGATCGCGGATCGAAGTGCTGTCTTTGTTTTGCGGGCGGACGGCTCTGTACTCTCAGCCAAGAACAATTCAGGTTTCTGGCTGGGAGATCCCATGAGCGCCGTGCTGAAGCCCGGCGACTCGATTGTGGTGCCGGAAAAAGCTCCCAAGCTGGCTCCGCGAAATTGGGCGACGATCATGCAGGCCGCACAGGTTGCCTCCTCAGCCGCAATCGCGGTTGCGTATATCCATCCCTAAGGCCGGAGTCGTCGTTTTGCGTATAGCGGCAGAGTCTCTCGTTGTCTTTGTCATCGCTATGATGCTGTTTGTTCTAGTGCCCATCGCGCGGTCACAGGACGGGACCAACCACGAATTGATAGATGGCCCTGTACCCAATGCCCCTCCGGCGCCCCAACCCGCCGAGAGTGAACCTCTGCGATTGGGCATGCACCATCCCGTCTCAGAGGAATCGGGTAGGCCCGACTTTACCGCACACATTAAAGACTTCGTGGAAGATCAAAAACAGATCTGGACCAGTCCTTCGCGGGTTCGCCTGTCGGATGCTCCTTGGCTGGTACCGCTGGCTGGAATTACCGCTGGTCTTTTCGTGACTGATCGCCAGTACAGCGCATCGCTCTCGCAGAATCCGACGACTCTCAGCCACTACAAGACGGTTTCCGACTACGGGGTGGCAGGCCTGATCGGCGCAGGGGCAGGACTTTATATATTGAGCTTCCCTACTCACAACGAGCACTGGCGTGAAACTGGATTTCTAGCTGGCGAGGCGGCCCTGAACAGCTTGGTAACGGTCGAAGCCCTGAAATACTCATTGGGTCGCGAACGCCCGTATCAAGGCAACGGCAGTGGCTCATTTTTCCAGGGAGGCACGTCGTTTCCGTCGGAACACTCGGCTGCCGCATGGGCGATTGCCGGAGTAATTGCTCATGAATACCAAGGTACCTTACCGCGACTTTTCGCTTACGGGATGGCTTCGGCTGTTAGTTTCTCGCGGGTTCGCGCCCGACAGCACTTTCCCTCGGATGTTCTTGTGGGGAGTGTACTGGGATATCTCGTGTCCCAGAACGTCTACCGCCGGCATCACGATGCGGAAGTAGGAGGCGCAGAGTTTTTGTCCATGGGCGAGTTTGTAAGGGACCGGAAAATGGGAACACCTGCCTTCATGGGTTCCCCATACGTCCCCCTCGATAGCTGGATTTACCCAGCTCTCGAGCGACTCGCCGCCTTGGGCTATGTGAAAACCGCAAGCCTGGGAATTCGTCCATGGACTCGCCTGGAGTGCGCTCGACTCCTGGCCGAAGCGTCGGAACAGCAGCCGGACTCAGATGCCCCATCAGATGTTCAGCAACTCTACAGCGCGCTGTCGGAAGAGTTCTCTCACGACGCCGAACTGATGAGCGGAGAAAGTAATCAAAGCGCCCAATTGGAATCTGTTTACTCGCGCGCGCTCGCCATTTCAGGAAAGCCGCTTACCGACAATGATCATTTCGGCCAGACGCTGCTGAATGATTATGGCCGGCCCTACGAGCAGGGATTTAACGCCGTGGCCGGTATGTCGGGCTGGACCACGGCAGGTCCCTTTGTGATCTACGTCCGCGGCGAGTATCAGTCTGCCCCCTCGGCGCCCTCGCTTTCGCCGGCGGCGCTCGATTTCATCAGCAGCGTCGATGGACTGCCACCGAATCCCCCTCCACTTCCAGTCGCCGCCACCAGCCGCTTTCAGTTGCTGGACGCTTACGTGGGTATGAATGTCGCTAACTGGCAGATCTCGTATGGCAGGCGCAGCCTGTGGTGGGGACCGAGTGAGGGCGGCACAATGCTCTTCACGAATAACGCTCCTCCACTGAACAACATGTTCAGCGTTGATCGGGTCAGTCCTTTTCGCTTGCCATGGATTTTCAGCTATCTCGGGGATATACGCTTGTCGGCTTTTATCGGACAGTTGTCGGGACAAGAGTTCGTGACGACGCTTACGTACATACCGACTCAGATTAATCCCATCGTTGGCCCAACGATTGGACAGTATGGACAGGCCCTGCATCCTCAACCATATCTGAGCGGTGGAAAGATCAGCTTCAAGTTCACGGAGAACTTTGAGTTCGGCATGACGAAGACGACTGTCTACGGAGGACCGGGAAGTCCCCTGACTCTTAAGACTTTCTATCAAAGTACCTTCGGCGTGCACGTCAACGGAGATGTCCAGGGAGATGGACGTTCGGCCGTGGATTTTAGCTATCGGATTCCGAAACTGCGCAACTGGTTAAGCCTCTATGGCGAGGGCTTTACAGAAGACGAAGTTTCGCCAATCAACAATGCTCCCAAGTCAGTCTGGCAGGGCGGCCTTTATCTCCCCAAGGTGCCCAGAGTAAACAAACTCGACCTGAGGCTTGAGGGCGGATATACGAGCCCAACCAGGGGTACCTTCTGTACGTCGTGTTTCTATGCCAACGGTCAATACGTGAACGGATACACCAACGATGGTCGCCTGATTGGGACCTGGGTCGGACGCGCGGCGCAGGGCGAATTGATGCAGTCCAACTACTGGCTGAGCCCCCGGAAGAGGATTGGTATCGAAGTAAGGCACAGGAAGATCGACCGCCAATATCTTCCGCAAGGCGGAACCCAGAATGACGTCGCCGTGAATGCAGATATCTTTGCTGGCCCCGGTTTTCGTTTCTCCGGGAATCTCCAATATGAAAGCTGGCAGATTCCTCTGTTGGCAACGAACCGTCAATCCGACGTGTCTGCGTCTTTTGAGTTCGGATTTTGGCCGACCCGCCGCGCGCACTGAGCGGCAGGCAGGCACTCGTTCTTACTATTCAGTGGATCAGATAGCGGGGGATTCTCTCAGGAAGGTATCGCCACTTGGCCCAAGTACAAACCAGACCGGTTGAATATCCGCCAACACGCGAGTTCGAAGAGGCCCGAAAGCCGGAGTTTGGGACAACCGTAGTAGATTCCGGACCTGTCGCAAATCTCCGTGTGCTATGGAACGGGCGACGCTTCATCGCCAAAATGGCCCTGATCGGACTCATTGCCGGTATGCTTATCGCGTACTTGCTGCCGAAGCGATACACCTCGGTCGTGAAACTGATGCCCCCCGATGGTCAGTCAAACTCGGGAATGGCGATGTTGGCGGCATTATCGGGAAAGGCCGGGGGCTTAGCTGGCGTGGCCGGGGATCTCCTCGGGGCAAGCGGTTCGGGAGCCCTGTTTACCGGGATTCTCCAGAGCCGAACGGTGCAGGATAGGCTCGTGCAACGTTTTGATCTGAAGAGGGTCTATTGGGACCGACTTGACGAGGACGCGCGCAAAGATCTCGCCGAGCAAACGGGGATCGCGGAAGATCGAAAGAGCGGAATTATCACGATCAGCGTCACCGACAGAGATGCTCATCGAGCCACTGCCCTTGCACAAGCCTATGTGGAGGAACTCAACCGCCTGTCGGCGGAACTCTCTACTTCAGCAGCTCACCGTGAACGGGTTTTCCTCGAAGAGCGCCTCAAAGCGGTAAAACTGGACCTTGATCAGGCCGCTGTCGACTTTAGCCAGTTCTCCAGCAAGAATACCGCTATCGACATCAAGGAACAGGCGCGCGCGATGGTCGAGGCGGCGGCACAATTGCAGGGTGAATTGATCGCGGCCGAGTCTGAACAGAAAGAGTTGGAAGCGATCTACGCTTCTACCAATCCCCGCGTGCTGGCAGTCCGGGCCCGCATCACGGAGTTGCGCACACAATTGGACAAACTCGGCGGCGGAGCCAGCGAAGCCGCGACACCAGGCGAGACAGCCTATCCTTCGATTCGCCAGTTGCCGCTTCTCGGCGTAAAGTACGCCGATCTCTACCGCCAAACGAAGATCCAGGAAGCGGTCTACGAGACGCTGACGCAACAGTACGAGTTGGCTAAGGTGCAGGAAGCGAAAGAAACTCCCGCCATTAAAGTACTTGACCCAGCGAGCCGCCCCGAGCGAAGGTCCTTCCCACCTCGCATGAGTATCATCTTCATGTGCGCTTCATTTGGACTGGCGGCCGCAGTATTTTGGCTGATCGTTCGCCATCAGTGGGAACAGACTGATGCGATGGATCCCCGAAAACTGTTTGCAGGAGAGGTTCTCCACTCTGTAAAGGCATATATGCCATGGGCGCCCCTTAACGGTTCGCGGGCGCAAGCCATCGCGCATGGTTTATGGCTGCGGGTGGCGCGGCGAGGGAATCCGTCCACGCTTCCCGACAAGCCTGGTGAAGTACTCTGAGATGGGCTTTGCTTTCTCTCGCAACCATCGAGAATCTCGGAAATGAGTCCAGCAAACAGATGGTCAGACTTGTTAGCTGCCGTGTCGTTCACGAAGGAGCGTATGAAACAGTTCGCTCTGGGTTTGACGGACCAGGGCCTGTCCGTGGGCGGCATGTTTCTCGTCAATGTGGCGTTGGCTCGCGCTCAGACGAAAGAACAGTACGGAATGTTTGCGCTGTCCTACTCGATCTTTACGTTTCTCGCCGGGCTGCACAATGCGGCAGTGCTCGAGCCGTTCACCGTCTATGCCTCAGGAAGATATCAGGCGCGGTTCACGACTTACTTGCGGCTAATGATGCGCAGCAATGTCCTTGCCGGATTAACTTTGTCCGCCGGTCTTCTTTTGACATGTCTGCTGCTCCGGTGGGTAGCCCCTTCGCTCCTATCACCGCCTCTGCTCGGCCTTTCTCTTACCGTGGCGTTTATTCTTACCGGCTCGTTCGTGCGACGAAGTTTTTATGTCGTTCGTCAGCCAGCCCTCGCGGCCGGGACATCGCTCGTATTTTTCGCGGCAGTTGCGTCGCTGTTGTGGTTAGCTGCGAAGACACGCGAACTGAACGGTTTCTCGGTGTTCCTGATCCTGGCTTTGGGATGGGTTATCGCGGGTCTGGCCTTCGTTCGCAAGCTTCCTTTGGGCAAGCTCCAGAGCGCCTTTCTCGACTTCGAACCTCACTATTGGCGAGAACACTGGGCGTACACCAGGTGGGTCCTGGCCACGGCCTTCGTCTTCCAGTTCATGCACCAGGGATACTACTGGCTGGTGGCCGGCTTTCTCTCTGTAAAAGAAGTGGGCGAGTTGAAGGCGATGTACGTCCTCATCGCACCTGTCGAGCAGATAATGATCTCGCTTTCGTTCCTGTTCTTGCCCGCACTCGCCGCCAAATACGTCGCCCAGAATATGGACGCCTTCTTCGCATTCTGGAAGCGCTACGCACTGCTCATAGTAGGCCTGACGTTGATCTTCGCTCTCGGTGTCCGATTGGTGGGTAGCCAAGTGATCCATGTTCTATATGCTGGCAAGTTTGATGAACTTGCTCCCATGCTCTTCCTTCTCGCGTTAGTGCCGCTGTTGATGGGAATTGGAAACACCATGAGTGATGCAATCCGGGCTGCTGAGAAGCCTCGCCTTGTTTTCTATGCTTACGTCAGCAGCGCGCTCGCGACTTTTCTTCTAGGGGTGCCGTTGGTGAGCTATTTCGGCTTACGTGGAGCCGCCTACGGCATGCTTGTTTCCGCAGCCGCCTACACCGGCACACTCGCTCTCGCGTTTCGACTGTCCGTGCATAAGCGGATCATCCCTAGTGCTGTCGACATTTACAGCCCGGAGCCGCCGGTGCCCACCTCGGAGGCGTTGTGAGATTGATGGTGGTTGGGCATCCTTTTCTGCTGGCATACAACCAGCAGAAGTATGTCGCCATGAAGCGCGTGGACAAGGATTTGCGCCTCCGCCTGGTGGTGCCGTGTCGCGGTCGCGATCGCTTCGATCTGACGGACTATCAAGTTCACCCCGAGTTGAGCCCGGAGGAGATCGTCCCTCTCCAGGCCCACTTTGCGAAGTCTCATATGACTTATCTCTATAATCCTTGGCGCTTCGGGAAATGCCTGCGGGAATTCCAGCCCGATGTAATCCATCTGGATCCGGGAGAGCCGCAAGCACTTATGACGGTGGAGACCATCGCATTGCAACGCATCTATGCACCGTCGGCTGCTGTGACCCTGTTTACCGTCGACAATCTCCTTCGGTCCAGGCCCTTCCCGCTGGATGTGGCGAAGAAACGACTGCGCCGGCACTCATTGGTTCGCGCAAAAGGAATAATCTGCTGCAATCGGCGTGCGTCCGAACTGCTGCGGAACGAGGGGCATTTCCGTGGTATGTGCGAGGTTCTGCCACAATACGGGCTCGATCCTGTCGAACATCAGCCTGGCACAGAGGCAGAACTGCGCAGTGAATTGGGGCTTGGGAACAGTGTCGTGGTTGGTTATGTCGGCCGTATGGTGCCGGAAAAAGGCCTGCGACTGTTGTTCGAAGCCTTACGCTGCATTCCACAATGCCCCTGGAAGTTGCTGCTGGTTGGGTCGGGGCCACTTGAGCGCGAGATCCGTGAAGAATGGATGGCACAAGTTCCAGGACGTATTGTATTCGTGCCCGCGGTGCCCTATGGGCAGGTCGCGCGGTATCTCCGTTGCCTCGACATCTTCGTGATGGCCTCGTACACGACACCGGCTGTATCGGAGCAATTCGGATTAGCCTTGGCACAGGCCATGATGCTGGGCATCGATTCGATCGGTTCCAACTGCGGCGCGATTCCCGATACGCTCGGCCCCGGCGGGACGATCGTCGAGCAACACGATGCCGAAGGGCTGAAGCAAGCTCTGGAAAACTTTCTGACCTCACCAACTAGCCGTCAGCGGGCCGCGACCGCGGGCCGAGAGTTCGCATTGCAGAATTACACGGTAGAGCGCATCGCCGCGCGTTATCTCGAAGTTTTTGAAAAGGCTCGGAACCACCACCCGGCGGCCTCATGTTCGATCCAGGAAGAAATACCCCAGACACAATAGGCATTGTGACCCAACCCATGCCAGAAGCGAAGAAGAAGAGCAACATTCTGGGCCAGATTGCACTGTGCTTAGTATTCACCCTTTCATTCGCAACTTACATGGCTCCCAATCTCAGCGTGTCGCTTCAACTTGCGCCGCTGGCCCTGTTCGCTGCCCTGGTGTTCTTTAAAGTGCTTTGGTCGGATTCGCTTCTGACCGCTCTGGCAGGATTTTTCGAAACCGATGGCCTTTTATATTTGATCTTCTTGTCAGCGCTTATGCTGGAATCTTCATTGGGGTCAAAACTCAACGAGTCCTTCCAATTCGCGCTGCTGCTCTCCAGTTGTTTACTGCTCGCGCGGGTATACATGGCGGTGGTATCGATTAAGGAAGTGCTTGAGGCTTTTTATTGGTCGGCATTATTATCCATCCTGATTTTTCTGCCTTTGAGTTTTGAGACGCTCATGCAATCGATTACGACCTTTTCAAGGCTCATCCCTCTCAACTTCCATCCCAATTTGCTCGCCTTGCAGCTGTCCGGTTACCTTTGCGTGCTGATCTGGAAGTTCATCAGCGGCGGTTGGCCCACAAAGACTCTCTGCGGCTTAGCTGGGCTTGTTTGCATAGCGGGCATCCTTCTTGCGTCGTCGCGGGGTGCAATTGTCGGAGTTGCGGCCGGCTTCGTTTTTGTATTCGGCACTGTAATTGCCAAATCTGCGAAACACCTGCGTAAAAGGACGATCAAGATTAGCCTGGTGGTGGTTACTCTACTGGCCGCTTTCTTTGTGTTGGTAAGCAATATGGACTCGACTCGCGACGCCTACGCCGTCTTGGATCAGGTTTTGTCTCTCTCTACTCCTGATCGCGGCTTGGATTCAGGAATGTCCGGCCGTGTCGACATGTGGCACGAGGCACTGCGCGTTTTTAGTGATGGCACGTGGTTACTCGGGCACGGGGTTAGGTCATCCGATGCAGCTTACACTTACCCCATGATCGACAACAGTTACCTGGTCATCCTTTACGACATGGGCGTAGTTCCGTTGATCCTGATTGCATGGAGATTCGTCAGTATTCTGCTGCGCGTTGCCAGAAATGCCTTTCGCGCCGCCGATAAAGATTTTAGGGGGCTTTATATCGCGTGCGGCATGTTCCTGGTGGTGCTTCTGGTGACGTCCATTGTAGAGCGGTCATTGTTCGCAGTGGGAAACCCGTTCTCCTTGCTTGCATTTCTCTTTTTCGCGACCCCTACGCGATGTTTGGAACTTCATGGCAACGGCAGCATGATCCATCGGCAGCGATCAACACTGATTCAGGATCGTCTGGCCCTGGGTGGATAGCTCGTAGATTCCGTAATCAGATGGTTGGACGTCAAGTACGAGGTATCATGACGATCGGCACCACTCACACAGATAGATCATTAGGCACCGCCCGCGCCGTCTTGCAGGAAACGTGTCCGATATGCTCGGGAAAAGCACTGAAGACGTTGCACTCTTTCACCGCGGAGCAATCCGCCGAGCACTTTCTCCCACGAAGTCGGGATGAGGAGCGGCACAGCCGGCTAACAAACAAGCAAGATAGAGCAACTGTGGCAGCAGTCTACGTGCCGGATCTTTCAATGCGAACAATGCCTCTTCGCCTTTCCAGTTCCTTACGTGGGTGGAGATTGCGAGTTTTATGAGCTTGCGTATGGGGATCCAACCTATCCGTATGATCGTTGGGAGTACAGCCGAGCAATCGAGTTCCTGAAGGGATTGAATGAATTTGACCCGCCTCGCTTACTAGAACTTGGGGCCGGCAAAGGGCAGTTCATCAAGCTCTTGCTCAAAACAATTCCCAGCCTTGAACCAAAGCAAGTTGTAGCCACAGATTACTCCCATCATTCCATCGGCGTGCTGCGGCTATTAGGGGTGGATGCCCGACTGGCCAGCGTGTTCGACCTCGCTAGCTGCACTGAAAATGGTGCATCCTTCAGCGCGGTGTGCGCCTTTCAAAGCATCGAACACATGGCCGACGTGAGGGAGATCATGGGTGCGCTTCGGGGAATGGTGAGGCCGGGAGGTCTAATAATCTTGTCGGTACCAAATGGGCGAGCTATTGAATTCAATGAACAACATTTGAGGTGTTTCGATATGCCTCCTAGCCATGTTGGCCGTTGGTACCGAAGCAGCTTTGAGGCGTTAGCAACAGAGGAGGGGCTACTATTGGTTGCTCATGAAGTCGAGCCCACGCGACTGCCGCAATTACTGCGGGATACGACTCAACTATGCGTGCGCGGGGTGGCTGCGTCACAGCCACAAAGCTTGGCGGGGCGGGCCCAGGCGATCGAAAACAAGGCTGTCCGGCGTGCTCTGTCGGCTCTTGTTGGAGTCGCTATGCCAACGGCTCGGTTACCCGCCATTTGGCGACTCGACTCAGGGTATGCGCAGCTAGCCGTCTTTCGCGTCCCCCAGAGTCGCTGACGGTCCGACATTCAGCAGACACGGTCTTTCGAAATGCCGTGCGACCAGGGTATGGGCAATTCTCAGCCACCAAACTTGATTTCAGAGCGACTTAGCACAAAGCAAGTAGCTTCTATCGTAACGATTTCTAAATCCGCGCGTCTAGTCTCGAGGTGACTTAGATGCTTCACAGCAACCTTACGCTGTTGACGACTGCTCCCGCACTTTCGAGCCAGAGCGCGCTGGGGAAAGTGCTGCGTTACCCGCTGCGACTGCTGCCGCCTAACCTGACATTGCCAATCATCACGGGTAGGCTCCGTGGGAGTCGGTGGGTAGTAGGTTCATCGCTTCACCGATGTTGGATGGGGGTCTATGAAAGCGAAAAGCAGCAGCTCATCACGCGAGCGGTTCGGCCCAACACTGTTTTTTACGATGTGGGTGCCAACGTTGGTTTCTACACGCTGTTAGGATCGCGGCTGGTTGGCGGGGGCAAAGTATTTGCCTTTGAGCCGCTCGTTCACAATCTTGAGTATCTGAATCGGCACCTTGCGCTCAATCGCATCCAGAACGTAGAGGTCCTGGAACTCGCCGTTGCCGATGAGAACGCAGATGCGCTGTTTGAGGTCGAGGCCACCGGTTCGATGGGCCACCTCTCGCATGGCGGAACCGTTAAGGTGCAAACCGCAACCCTCGACTTCCTCCTGGAACAAGGAAGGATTCTGCCGCCCAACTACATCAAGATGGACATCGAAGGTGCCGAGTTGGCAGCCCTGCGAGGAGCGCAGAGGTGCATTCAGCAATACCGGCCGCAGATCTTCCTCGCTACTCATGGTCAGGAAATTCATTCGCAGTGCTGCCGACTGCTTGAGAGCTGGGGATTTGAATGTCAGATTCTCGAACTCACTGCAAACGGCTTTGGCGAGCTGGTCGCCAGCTTCAAGCTGGCGCCGCAGATCAGTGGGTAGCCTACGATGATCGGCGCGATTCAGTCAGCACCGCATTACTCAGTGCGTGGGAGTGCATACTTAATGAAGATCGTTGGATTTGCTGAAGGCGCCCGAGATGATTGCGCTGGGTTGGTCGCCGTACCGATGATCCTGAGCAGCACGGCTACCCGCGGGCACAGCGTGGTTCTGGTATTGGCGGGGCGGCCGATTCCCGGCAGAGAAAACTTCGTGGTCCCCAATTTCGATAGTGCTTTGCAGCGAAAGGAAGGATTGGGGAGTTTTGGCATCGTGACGGTTGCGGCGCGAACGCGATGGGCATTCAGTCCTTCCATGCTCTGGCGTTGCAGCAAGGTTGTGCGTGACGCGGATTTCGTCACCCTGCACTCGCTATATTCCTTCCCTGTGCTGGCGGGATATTTTCTAGCGCGGCTTCATAGAAAGCCGTATGGAATTTGGCCACATGGGGTGCTCGCCCCCATTCAACGAAAGATCAGTGTGGGGAAAAAACATGTGTACAACAAAGTGTTTGCTGATCGAATCCTTCGGAATGCATCCGTGATTTTCTACAGTGCACAGGGAGAGCGTGAAGAGGCAGCCAATTTGGGACTGCACACGCCTTCTGTGATCGTCCCTGACGGCTTCAACGCAGACGAGTTTGCGGCGCTGCCCGAAAGGGGGCGGTTCAGAAAGCGTTTTTTGAGCGGACACGAGGGCCCGCTGGTTTTATTCCTTGCGCGACTGCATGCCAAGAAAGGATTGGAGGTATTGATTCAGGCGATGAGGTCTGTCATTGCCGAAAGGCCAGATGCGCGGCTTGCTATCGTCGGTCCTCCTGACCCGGCGTCTTTCAACAAGCAGGTTCTGCGATGGGTCAAGGGAAATGGCATTGAAGCTCAGACGGTGGTTCCCGGCGTGGCGGATCGGGAGATGCGCCTGGAAGCGTTTGCGGACGCAGATGTGTATACCCTCCCGTCATACGCGGAGAATTTTGGCTTTAGCATTTTCGAGGCGATGGCATGCGGTGTTCCCGTCGTTGTAAGCGCCGATCTGAACTATGCAGCCGAAATCGCACGAACCGGTGCCGGTCTCACAGTGCCTCGAACTCCTGAGCAATTTTCCCAGGCCATTCTGAGTCTCCTCGACCAGCCGGAGATGCGCCGCAAAATGGGATCCTGTGGCCGGCTGCTGGCCCGCAAGTACTCTCTGGAAGAGACGGGCGCCAAAGTTGAGACAACTCTTGAGAGCATTCTCCGCCGGTTCCCGTTCCCCCCGAATTGGCCCCAATGTGGGTTGCTGGAAGCCAATCTTGATTGCGGATCAACCAGGGAAGATTGGTGACGGCTGGTTTGATAGGAGGCATATGACATTGTTCTCGGCTGCCAATGCGGAACTCGGCGCGCACAGTGCCATGGGCGTCGGAGGTCACGTTTGAGTCAAATGGTTCAGAATTCGGCCGAGCCCCGAATCTCAGCCCTCCTTGTGGCCGAGCCTGTGACTGCACCTCAGGCATCAATTTGCGTCGCGTGCGCAGGGTCCCTGGAAGCTTCCGCCCATGGCCTGTTCGATACCCGCTTCGGAATCCCGGGCGACTATGAGGCTCGACGCTGCGTGAAATGTGGGTTGGATCAGCTTTCTCCGAGGCCTACAGCATCCCGTCTCAAGGACCTGTACGAACGCTATTACAACTTCGGCGGTGAGCATGACACGCTTTACACCAGGCTCCGAGAGTGGTTCTTTTCCTCTCCACTACATCGCATGTGGGCATTTTTGGACGGCGATATCTCGTTCTACACCCAGAAAGGTACCGGCAGGCTACTCGACATCGGGTGCAACGAGGGACGCGGCTTAGCGATCTACGCGCAGAACGGCTTTACGGTGGAAGGACTTGAGTTGAACGACATGGCCGCTGCGGTCGCTCGGCGAAAAGGATTCGCTGTACACTCCGCGCCGTTGGACCAGTTCGCTCCGGATGCGCTCTTCGATGTGGCCGTGCTTTCCAATGTCCTGGAACATTCGCTCGATCCTCGACAGATGCTGCGGGACGTGCGCCGTATCCTGAAACCGGGAGGCCAAGTTTGGATCAGCTGCCCGAACCACCAAAGTTGGTTGCGTTCGTTTTTTGGCAAATATTGGATTAACTGGCATGTTCCCTTTCACATCGTGCATTTCTCATCCGAAACTCTCGAAAGAACTTTGACGCAAACGCGCTTTACGAATACCCGGACTCGCCAGATCACACCGTCGCTGTGGGTCGCATCCTCCGTGATCGCGCGATTGTTGGCCCGAAAAGATAAACCGAACCGGCAACTCAGAAATCCGTTCGTAGTATTTGCTCTCATGCTCCTCGCCCGCCTTGTGTTCTTTCCTTTCCTTATTCTTGGCAATCGCCTGCGAAGGGGAGATTGCTTGATAACACTCGCCACAGCGGATTAGATCCTAGCCAACGGCCATAAAAAAGATCACCAGCGGTGGGCGAAGATCATGACGTTCGCGGTATCCGTCGCCGTTCGTCGCCGCAGTTCCATAGTTCTCGCGAATTTGTTCTTGAGTTCTCCTGAGAGTTAATCGCGTGCGCATTCTCATCCTCGGCATTAACTTCAGCCCTGAGTTAGTGGGCATCGGGAAATACACCGGTGAAATGGCGGATTGGCTCGCTCAATGTGGCCATGAAGTGCGGGTGGTCACCGCGCCGCCGTTCAATCCCGCCTCGAAAGTCGGGAAGGGTTACTCTGCTTGGCGCTATCGGAAGGAGGCAACTTCGCTCGAGGGTCATGGTACCGGAAGTTTGACCGTGTTCCGCTGCCCCCTCTTTGTTCCGCGCAATCCGTCCACCGTGAAGCGGATAGTCCATCTAGCGAGCTTTGCTCTCACCAGCTTGCCACTCATGTTGGTTCAGGCATATTGGCGGCCATCGCTGGTTCTAGTGGTCGAACCCACAGCGTTCTGCATACCGGGCGCGGCCATCACTGCTCGGCTGGCGGGCGCTCGTAGTTGGCTGCATATCCAGGACTTCGAGGTGGATGCTGGATTTGCTGTGGGAATGCTGAAATCGCACCTTTTGCGTGAATTCATCGCTGTGCTGGAGAGAAAGCTGCTATTGCGCTTCGATCGGATCTCCACGATATCGTCGAAGATGCTGGATCGACTTGGCCAGAAAGGATTCCCTGGGACGCGCAGTGTCCTGTTCCCCAACTGGGTCGATACGAATCGTATTTTTCCTACTGGAGTGCCTAGCCCCTTGCGCGGCGAATTGGGCATACCTCGCGAGGCCGTGGTAGCGCTCTACTCTGGGACGATGGGGCGCAAGCAAGGACTCGACATCCTGGCCGAGACTGCCGGTCATCTTGCTAACAGCAAGACCATTCAGTTTGTTTTTTGTGGCGATGGCCCGTACCGTGCGACACTTGCCAGTCGCACCGCACCGCTTCCGAATGTTCGCTGGCTCCCTCTTCAGCCCATGGACCGCCTGAATGAGCTGATGAATCTTGCCGATATTCATCTTCTTCCACAGTGCGCCGAAATCGCGGACCTGGTGATGCCTTCAAAGTTGACCGGAATGCTGGCCAGCGGTCGTCCGGTGGTCACCACCGCTGCAGCGGGAACGCAACTCGCACTTGCAGTGCATGAATGCGGGCTCCGAGTACCCGCAGACGATGTGGCCGCATTCGCCGGGGCCGTCGCCCGTTTGGCTGGAAATGTGGCCTTACGCACTCAGCTTGGGCAGAACGCCAGAAAATGCGCAGAATTAACTCTGGATAAAAAGAAGATACTAACTCTATTTGAGCAGGAGTTTTGCCGCGTTATCTCATCCGATCTCCAACGGACGGTCTATCTCGATCCTGAAAAGAACATTTCCCCTGACGCGAGTTGGAAGTCTTCTGTCGACACATCTTCCTGAAATTAATGACAGCTCAACTGTTCAGGTTTGTCCCGAAACGAAGCAATGCGGGCTCACTCGCGGTAGTCCCGGCTGGGTGCTTTGTGAGGGCCGATGAAACCGGTCGGGGCTCCTCTAGCTCATCTATGTCGTGCCCTTCAACCATCTTGCTGATTTTCCTCATTGCGCAGTTAATGAGCGTGACAACTGGCTACGGTCTCGTCGGCGCTTCTCCGCGACTACAGAAACGCACGGACAACACATCAGTGAGGCTGTTGCTATCGCGCGCCGTCGGTGGTCCGGTGTCTGCTCTTGATTTGGTCCAGAAAGGCATCAGTTTGGTCGGCGAGTTGGACAATGCGATCACTAGACTCGCTTTCCCCAGAAGTGTCGACTACGACCCCGCTGCCGTCACCCTTGCACCATCTGACGTCTGCACATTCAACTCAGCTCTCTATGTTGGCGGAAGCTGCGCGACCGACTGGGGATCAGGGGACATCGGAGCGCAGATCAACGCCGCCTATGCGGCATTGCCCAGCACGGGTGGCACGATCTACATACTGCCCGAGAGCGGATGTTATAACTTTTCCACTCCCGTCCTCCTGAACACTGTAGGCAAGCCAGCTGCCCTGGTTGGAGTGAGCCCAGCTAATCCCACGGGCGGAACTTGCCTGAACTACCTCCCGACGACAACCACCACCGCCATCACCCTCGATTACACACTTCCGATCGGAGCCGAGACCCCGGTCCCAGCGCTAACGAACATCTATCTATTGAATAATTCCTGCGGCGCCACGACCATTGGGGGATGCGGCAGTTCAGCCGTTGGGGTGACGACGGGAGGTACCAACGGCGGAGCCTTCGGGGCGCGATTCTCCAACTCTACGATTGAAGGCTTTGGTACCGCGATCAACCTGGCCGATGCCCGCGGAGTAGGGTGGGCAGTTGAGTTCGACAATTTTGTTCTCCGTTCCAACACGGTTGGGTTGATCCTTGCGACGTTACACGAAAACACGCACTGGTTCGGGGGTGTTTGTATTGCAAACGGTACCTGCATCGTGGACGACACTGGCTCGGATGTGTATCTCTATGGAGTGTCGATAGACTCGAATGCGGCTGGACTGGCGGGGAACTTCGGCCACTACCACTGCATCGGCTGCCATTTTGAGAATCTTGGACTCACTACTCTGAATTTCGTCAATCTAACCGGTGGGTATGTCGACCTGGTGAGTGGTTATTACTTGGATAACCTGACTTCCGGAACCATCGAACAGATGTTCACCCTGGTCAATGCAGTTGCACACATCTCTGGTATAACCATATTTACTACAGGCCGCACCATTACCAACTTGTTTAATCTCTCTGGGGCAAGCACCGTCAGTGGCGACTACTTCACCTCGGTTAGCTCGCTGATTCCAAACATCTGCAATACCGGCAGTGTGGCTTGCACCGTGACCCGGAATGTCGGCGGGGCGTTGCCTGCCCTCAACCAAATGGCCGTGTTTGAGGGCGCCAACCCCATCGGGGTTGCTGGCTACGACATCTGCTATGGCGACAGCGCGGCACACTCTATCAAGTGCTCATTCAACTCCGATAGTTTCAGTGCGCTGGTGAGGAATAGAGAGCTGGCTACCGTCGCCATCTCTGGTTCTTACAATGATCTCTCGAATAAGCCAACAATTTTTGCTCCGCAAATCAACTCCGACTGGAATGCCACCAGCGGGGTGGCGCAGATTCTCAACAAGCCGGCCACTTTCCCGCCCGCAGACAATCCCACTTTTACGACGGTAACCTCCGGAACCCTGAAGGCTGGCAAGGTAAATGCGACAGCGGGCCTGTTCATCTCTGGTGGAACTGCGGGAGCCACGGGAGGAACCTACCTTGCTTTCAATGCGGGGAGTGGAACGGGCGAGACCGACTTCATTAGTAATATGGGAACCGGAAGCGGCGGCTTCAATTTCTATATCACTAAGTCCACCCAGCTTAGCGCGCCCATTGCTACGTTGAACTCGACCGGGTTAACTGTTGGTGCGTTGTATGAGACCAATCCATATACCCCGCCCGCGGCGAGTACTAGCTGCAAAAAGGGACAAATCGCATGGGACTCTTCCTATGTGTACGTATGCGTGGCTACCAATTCATGGAAGAGGGCCGTGATCGCCGCTTGGTGAAGACAAAATGAAGCGGGGCGCCGTCATCGAGACGTAGCTAGGTGAGGCGGCTGCGTCGTCGGATGGGATGACCCTGCAAGTTTGGTCACTCAACGTTAGATCTCTCCGTGATCCGGACCTATTTCTGAACACGTTTCTGGCGCTCAGGCCCAACAAACTCTCCTTGGACAGGGAGAAGCAAGTTTCCCATGATGCAAGTTGGGAACGTCGTCGACACATCTTCCTGACATTAATGACAGATCAACTGGTTGAAGTTTGTTGTGAAAGCGCAGGAGCAGCGCTTGCACCGGGCAAGCGGATGATTCTGTCCCCGCGATGGCGAAGTCCGCTTAGTCTGGCCATCAAGCGAGGGCTCGATGTCGTGGTTTCAGCAATTCTTCTCTTGCTGTTGTCGCCTGTCTTGCTCCTCGTGGCAATCGCTGTGAAAGTCAGGTCGGCTGGACCGGTCTTTTATCGGTGGAAGGTCGTGGGTCGTGGTGGCCGCCCGTTCACCGGCTATAAGTTTCGATCGATGGTTGCCAACGCCGATGCACTTCGCGACGGGCTTGCCGCTCGCAACGAGATGACGGGGCCGGTTTTCAAAATCGCAAACGATCCTCGTATCACGAAGGTTGGCGCGTGGCTCAGAAAATACAGTCTCGACGAGCTACCCCAACTGTACAGCGTACTCGTAGGCGACATGAGTTTAGTTGGTCCGCGGCCTCCGCTGGTCACCGAGTTCGAGCAGTTCAACGATTACCAGAAACAAAAGCTCTCAGTGAAGCCCGGGATTACTTGCCTTTGGCAGGTGAGCGGTCGCAACCAGATTAGTGACTTCGACGAATGGGTGCGGCTCGACCTCGAATATATCTGCCGATGGTCTCTCGGGCTCGACCTTGCAATCCTTATGCGCACCGTGGAAACAGTTTTTTCAGGGTCAGGCAAGTAGAGTCACGTATCCAGCAATCTTCACTTCTAAGAGCTAAGTCGACTATGCGTGTTCTCGTTACCGGCGGAGCTGGGTTCATTGGTAGCCATCTTGTTGATCGTTTTCACAAGGAAGGGTTCGAGGTTCGAGTTCTGGACAACCTGGATCCCAAAGTTCATCCCACAGGTCAACCGCCGCGGTTCCCTCCGGGAGTTGAGTTCATCCGTGGAGATGTGACCGACCGCGAAACCCTCCGTTATGCGTTACGGAACGTCGACGTAGTCTCACACCAGGCGGCCCACCAAGACTATATGCCTGACTTTTCAAAGTTCCTGTTGGTGAACGCGGTGGGCACCGGTCTTTTGTACGAGTTGATTGTTGAAGAACGAATGAAGATTCGGAAAGTGATCGTTGCGTCTTCTCAGGCTGTTTATGGTGAAGGGCAGTATCTTTGCCTAGAGCATGGAGCGTTTCTTCCGATCCCTCGCAGCGGGCGCCAATTGCAGCGACGAGAATGGGAGATTTTCTGCCCGCAATGTGGCCAACGGGCTACACCCGCGCTCCTGTCAGAGCAGCACAGCAATCCCTACAATCAATACGCAGTCTCCAAACTCGCTCAGGAGAAAATAGCGCTGGGGCTGGGATGGATCCACCAGATTCCAACCGTCGCCCTCCGCTACTCCATTACCCAGGGTCCCCGTCAATCACTGTTCAACCACTACTCGGGGGTCTGCCGTATTTTTGTAAGCCGCGCTTTGACGGGTGATCCTTTGGTGATTTATGAAGACGGACTTCAGACGCGTGATTTCGTGCACATAGAAGATGTAGTGAACGCAAACATGCTTGTCCTCCAGGAGGACGCAGCTAATGCACAGGCGTTCAATGTCGGGAGTGGACGACCGACTTCGGTAATCGACTATGCCCGGCAGGTCCGCGAGAAGATTGGTAGCAATGTCGAGTTTTGCATTCCAGGAGAATATCGGACCGGCGATAACCGCCACAGCGTGTCATCCATTTCGAAACTGCAAGCCCTGGGTTGGTATCCGAAGCGAAGCTTATCGGATATCCTCGACGATTTTCTGAATTGGATTCAACAAATCGGTGGTATTCCGGAGCAAGTGCAAGATGCATACTCCAATATGAAACAGGCAGGTGTCGTGCTGTCTGCTGGAGAGTAAGGTCGTCCCTAACATCGAAGTCAATTCCCATCTATTCCAGTTCCACAATTGAGGTCACTCCAGACATGAGTACCGCGCCCAATCCGCGAAACACCAGCATTGCTGCATCGCCGTTTACGGCTAATGAGGTCCCTCGCTCCAAGGCATACTTCTTAGGCGTCGGATCCGTTCTCCGACGCCTCCCATTTGCCCTGATCGACAGCGTGACGGACGCCTTGTGGCAGGCTTACCTCGAGGGCAAAACCGTATACGTATTTGGGAACGGCGGGAGCGCCGCACTGGCTTCCCATTGCGCCTGCGACCTCGGAAAGGGCACGGCAATGAACGGGGCTCGGCGCTTGCGCGTGGTTGCACTCACCGACAACGTTCCCCTGATGACCGCCTGGGCGAACAACGTCTCTTACGACAATATCTTTTCCGAGCAACTCGCGCCGCTCATCAACAAAGGCGACATTGCTCTCGCAATCAGCGGGAGTGGTAACTCACCGAATGTGCTGAAAGCTCTCCAGGTCGCTCGAGAAGCGGGTGGTTTCACCATCGGGCTAACGGGTTTTCAGGGCGGCAAGATGAAGGCTCTGTGCGACTTGTGCGTAATCGTCCCCTCCGACAATATGCAAGTCATCGAGGATCTACACGTTTCCGTGAACCACTCGCTCTTCACTGCCTTGCACTTCCGGATGTGCGATGCCGCGGCGCAAGCTTGATTCGCCAACAAGCATAGCCCTCTTTCAGAGTTGACTCTACTCGATGACTCCTCGGAATCTACGTAGCATCATTTTGACTGCGGACCTCGCATGGGGGATGTTAGCCATGCCCCTGGCATACTTGCTGCGCTATGGTTGGGTGTGGCATGGCCCAACCGATCGTTCCGCACTTGTTTTCCTCCCGCCACTTATGACGACCCTTCTGTTATGGAGCGTGATGTCCTCCTGGGGGCGGCTGGACGGCTTTCGGGCCGGTTCGATGTTCTCCGCTGTCATCTCTCAACTTCTCCTTTCGGTGTTGGCGCTCATGTCCGCGGTCTTTACGATTGCTTACCTGGGGCGCCAATACATTTCCCGTCTAGCGCTCGGATATTTTGGCCTGTTGCTCTTCTTGGGCTTCCTGGGTATCCGGGTGATTGCACGATCGATGATGGCGTCACGCTGCGCCCAAGGACTGGTTCGCAACGTCGTGATCGTCGGCAACGGTCCCTTGGCCCGCGAAATGGCCAGCAAGGTCGAATGTCATCCGGAGATGCTGCGCAAGGTTGTCGGTTTCCTGAGCCCTGGCGAGGATGCCTTCCCAACCGCGTCGTCCGCGAACCGCAAAAATGCGACCGTTCTGCGAACCCTTGATATCGCCGAAATACTCAAGTCGCAGCAAGTAGACGAGATCATTTTGACCGTTTCGGTGCCGGGTCACCCGGGGATCTTGGATCTCGCGTCACGTTGTAGCCGCCAACGCATAGCTGTCAGCATGGTTCCACAACCGTATGAGATGTATCTCACGAAACCTGAACTGACAGACCTCGATGGTCTCCCACTTTTGGAATTGCAAGCCGCTCCCCCGGGGAGGGCGAACCCTTCTGGAAACGAGGGTTCGATATAGCTATGACGCTCGTTCTACTTCCCGTATGCATCCCTCCGCTGCTCGTAGGGGCCGTATTTTTTAAACTCAAGAAGGCACGCGCATTCTGTAGCGAGCGGCGTTGTGGGCAGTACGGAAAAGAATTTGGAATCTATCGTCTGAATTCAATCCGTACGGCAACCGAACCGCCAGGTTTCGAACGCCTGCTGCAGAAACTCAGCATCACGGAATTGCCCCAGCTGTTCAATGTCTTGCGCGGCGAGATGAGCTTGGTCGGACCCCGCCCGGAAGGCATCGAGCGAGCTCGGCATTACACCGATTGGCATCGCCAAAGGCTCATCGCGAAACCGGGCATTACCGGACTGGCGCAGGTTTACGGTCTCAGACATCAGCATTCCTCCGAGGATAAGACTCGATACGACTTGCAATACATCCTCCACCGATCTTTATTCCAAGATATCTCCCTGTTGCTCCAGACCGCATGGACTCTCATGGTGCGGCTATTCCATACGCAAACGCAGGATTTGCCAGCGGACGCGATAACGACAGAAAAGGATACACGGTTCCAGGAGAATTGGGTCCATGCTCATAGTTCGCAGTCCAGTGCGGATTAGCTTGGGTGGTGGCGGTACCGATTTGCCGGCATATTATGAGCAGTTCGGTGGGTCGGTGCTCAGCGCTGCTATTAACAAGTATTTCTACACTATCCTTACCGAGCGGTCAGATGACCGGATTCAAATAATTTCCTCCGACCTGCGAGTATTCGATACCTGGCGCGATATCGCCAACACAAAATTGCGCGGAAGCCCGCTGGAAATTCCATTAGCGGTTTTGAAGGAGATGAATTGCGATATTGCCGTCGATCTCTTTCTGGCTTCCGAGATCCCACCGGGGACAGGTCTTGGTTCTTCGGCTAGCGTCTGCGTCAATATCCTTAAGACGCTGAGTTCCTATTTACAGCGTCCGATTTCAAAATATGATCTCGCAGAACGATCCTTCCACATCGCGCGGCATCTTCTCGGAAAGCCCGTCGGAAAGCAGGATGAATATGCCGCTGCTTTTGGAGGATTGAACTTCATTTCATTCCACCCGGATGGCAGCACCCTGGTTGAACCTATCGATTTGAACCCCGCTGTATTAACCGAGCTGCAACGGAATCTCATGCTCTTCTTCACCGGTTCATCCCATCACTCGTGGACCATCCTGCAGGAGCAGGAATCGTCCGCCCGTAACGAGACGGGAAGCGCTCTCGATGCTCTGCACGAGGTGAAAGCATTAGGGATCCGCATGCGTAGCGCACTGCAAAAGGGCGATCTCAAAGAGATAGGTACGTTGCTGCACGAAGGTTGGCAGGCAAAGCGACGTATCTCGACGAAGATTTCGACGCCCCAAATCGATGAACTCTATAGTCTCGCCCGGAGACACGGTGCCTTAGGAGGCAAGATTACTGGGGCCGGCGGTGGAGGCTTTCTACTTCTCTACTGTGAGCCCGACCTTCAATCCGATGTCCGAGAGGCGATGCGTCAGCTTGACATCCAGGAGATGACATTCGGGTTTGATATGCAGGGTGCACAGGCGATCGTGAATGATCCCTTCATTAACCGCGATGAAAGCAGCGGATGTCCCTGGACTTTTATGCCGAACGTCACAGGTTTGTCGATTGCTTAACAATCCATCCGATAACTGAGGAATTTCAATGAAAGCCTTCCTTTTGGCCGCGGGCAATGGTAGTCGACTGCGCCCCATCACCAACAACATCCCCAAATGTCTTGTGCCCATCCACGGCATGCCCATGCTGGCTATCTGGTTAAAGCTGTGCAAGGAAATTGGAATTACTGAGGTGCTGATCAGCCTTCATGCTCATGCGGATTTGGTGCAAGCGTTCTTGCAAAAGTCTGGCGAACCCGACTTGCGCGTGCACGTGACGAGAGAGAAGGAATTGCTGGGGAGTGCGGGGACGTTGCGCGCCAATCGCCAGTGGGTCGAAGACGAGGACCTGTTCTGGGTGTTTTACGCCGACGTTCTTCACTGTGCCGATCTCTCAGCAATGTTGCGATTGCATCGCCAGCACGGACTGGCGGCCACGCTCGGCGTCTACGAAGTGCCAGACCCGTCTCGCTGCGGGATTGTCATGGTCAACTCCACGGGAGTGATCGAACAGTTTGTTGAAAAACCAACGCACCCCACCAGTAACTTGGCATTTTCGGGGCTGATGATCGGTACGCGAGAGCTATTGGATGTCATCCCGGACGAGGTTCCATCGGATATCGGGTTCCATGTTCTCCCTAAACTCACCGGCCAAATGTTGGCATTTCCCATACAGGATTACTTGATTGACATTGGCACTCTTCAGAACTACCAACAAGCACAAGCCACATGGCCCGGTCTATGAACTGACCGGCGGAGGCGACTGAATCTATGTTGAGTGGAGTTGTGTTCGACCTGGACGGCGTTATTGTCGATAGCCACCCCGTGCACAAGCAGGCATGGCGTATGTTCCTCGCTAGCCTGGGCCAGTCAGTCTCGGAATCAGACCTCGAATTCATCTTCGAAGGCCGCAGACGACGGGAAATCTTGGTTCACTTTCTCGGAGAACTGTCAGGGTCGGAAATTGAGGAATATGGGAGCAAGAAGGACGAGTTCTTCCGGAAGGCTTGTTCGTTACCGGAACCGGTGGCAGGGACCATCGAATTTATCAAGAGACTGGAGAAGGCTGGCCTTTGCGTCGCAGTAGCCACATCAGCCAGCCAACAACGGGCCCAGTGGACACTTGAACAACTCAAGATTGCCGACTGTTTCGAAGTAGTAGTCACGGGAGATGACGTTGTTCAAAGCAAGCCCGATCCTGCTATCTACCGGTTAGCCGCCCATCGTTTGTCGATCCCCCCGGACTGCCTTTTCGCGGTAGAAGATTCTGTGAGTGGGGTTCGTTCGGCAAAGTCGGCGGGCCTGCGCTGCCTGGGCATTGGGTTCGAGAAAAATGCCCATCCATTGCTTCAAGCTGGCGCCGACTGCGTGTTGCCAAACCTCGTGCACCTATCGGTGAAGGATCTGGAGGAAGCCTTCGCTCGTCCACGTGCCGGCCTGTCCGCACATAATGAATCGGCTCGAGCCAATTCAGTGAGCGCTTAGCTGCACACAAGCAGTGATCGAACGCTGAGAGCTGCGCGGGTCCGATGTAACACTACAATTTCCGAATTCTCAAAACAATGCTTACAAATTTGGGAGATACTCTGATGGACAACCTCCGTCTTGCGTTGTGTCTGTCTGGTTCAATTCTAGTAACACTCGCATCTTTCGGCTGCGGGTCTGGAAACTATACGCCACCACTCACGGCGGTTACGGCCACATCCAACCCATTGGTTGCAAGTTACAACATCCGGCATGGCCATGCGGGAGTAACTGCCTGGGTTGAGTTTGGAACCGATACTACTTACGGCCGGCAAACGTCCGTCATGACGGATTCACTAGCGGTCCCGAGAGGGCATACACTTAGCATTCTGGTGGCCGGCATGAAGCCTCAAACCACCTACCACATGCGGGCGCATGTGGACTGGACGGGTGGCTCTTTCATCGATCAGGACCAGACCTTCACAACCGGACCGTTGCCCGCCTCCCTTATTCCACCCGGCATCACGATCACTAACCCCACTCCGAACCTTTCCCCTGCGCCAGGGGTAGAGTTACTGAGCTTGATCGCACCCGTTGGATCCACAATGTTGTCATCCGTGGTGACCGACCTTCAGGGCAATATCATTTGGTATTACCCGGCGGAAGGGATCCCGGTGAAATTTATGCAGAACGGTCATTTCGTCCTTAACCTCTCACAGCATCTGCGGGAGATCGATTTGGCGGGAAACACAATTCGCGACATCTCTGTTTCGCAAGTAAATCAATCGCTTCAAAAGAACGGTTATTCTTTTGTTATCCTCAATTTTTCTCACGATGTCCTGACGCTCCCGAACGGGCATTGGATCACGATAGGTCAGATATCGAAGAACTTTACCGATTTGCCTGGCTACCCAGGTACCACGAGTGTGCTCGGAGACTCCGTGGTGGACATCGACCCGAACGGAAATGTGGCGTGGGGATGGTCGGCCTTTGATTACCTCGATGTCAATCGGCATCTGCAGGGCTTGCCCGATTGGACACACAGTAATGCCCTCGTTTACACACCGGATGGCAACCTGCTGCTCTCAATGCGTCACCAAAGCTGGATTTTGAACATTGATTACGCGAACGGCACCGGCTCGGGAGCTATCTTGTGGAAACTAGGGGAAGATGGGGACTTCACTCTTTCAGGGGGTGATCCGAGCCAGTGGTTTTATGGTCAACACTATCCAAACCTCCTGAGTACAGACGGGTCGCAGCTGACCCTCGCCGTCTACGACGACGGGAACCTCCGAATCGACTCCGACGGAATAGCATGCGGATCCACCGCATCAGCACCAGCCTGCTACTCTCGCGCCACAATTTTCCAGATCGATGAAAGCACGAATAATGTAAACCTGCTGTGGCAAGATTCCCCGGGTTACTATTCCTTCTGGGGTGGAAGCGTTAGAGAGCTAAGTAATGGAGATATCGAGTTCGACAGTAGCGAACCATTTCCTGCCACACCGAGCGCATCCCAAATCAGCGAGGTCACTTATTCCGGCAATCCGCAAACTGTGTGGCAAATGAACATCACCGGTGAAAATGCTTACCGTGGTTACCGCATACCGAGCCTCTATCCCGGAGTAACGTGGCTGCAATGAGACTCGCTCCTCACCTTAAAAGCCTGCTCTAACACGCGAAGCGGTTCCGGCAGCAGGACGACCGACCAAGGGATGCAGGACCATTCAAATCACGTATGTCCACGTGAAAGCAAATCGGCCTCCGACCATCGCAGTGATCGAGTGGACCGGGGATTCAGTTTGTTTCGGATGGCCCTCCGATTAATTTCGGCAATGTCTCTGCTGGCGATGGCGGTGTCACTGCAGGCGCAGTCAGTCGATCCTCAGCCAGGACCATTCGCAGAGAGTGATCAGCGTGACGAGAATTCGAAACCACCGTCCGTTCAAATGGTGCGCCCCCCGAAACCTCCTGATTTCAATCGAAGCATCTATTACAAGAACAAGCTCGAGTTCGGCCTGGACGTCGGATATCTTCCTATCAATATCCCTTTTGTCTTCGACGTTTTCTTAGGGGACGGCTATACCACGACGTCGCTTAAATACACACTGGTGCCCATTTTTGCTTCGCTGCGATGGCAAATGGACGATGTAGGGGGGTGGTCGTTTCTGCGTGGCAATTGGGACCTGAGCTTTACTGCGTCGGTGACTGCGATTCCCCGGGGGCCGGAAACACACTACTTTTCGTACATCATGGGTATTCGACGGAATTTCGTCCAGCGCAACTGGAAAATCGCGCCATACTTCGATGGACGCTTGGGCCTTGGGGATATTGACGCTAAGGGACCTCTAGGGGTCCTCTACGCGCAGGGACAGAATTTCACATTTACCGTGAACATGGGCAGTGGAGTTCGATATAACTTCAATCCTAGGTACTCGATTTCGGCTGGTTTGAACTGGATGCACATATCGAATCTTTACTTATCCCAACCACAGTTCGCGAATTATGGCATTAATGTTTACGGACCCATGTTCGGAATCGATGTTCGCATTGGCAAGCCCCACCACCACGCCTCAGAGTAACCGCCAGACCTCGAGCTCTGCAATAAGCCGCCTACCTCTCGCTGCCTGTGTTCTGTTGCCGGGTCATAGAGTGCGTGCAAATTCACTCCTGCGACGCTCTGACGTGATCTTTCTAGGCCGGTTTCGCCGCTTAGGATCCGGGATGGCGCCGTCCTCTATCTGGCTATGCGTGCTCACCACAGCGATTGCACTATCGATGACATTCGGCTGCGGCACCCCGCATGCGATTCTTGATTTCTCAGCTCCCTCCACTGCAACGGCAGGTTCTCCCTTCACGGTTACTGTGACCGTCACGGTTGGGGGAAGGCGGGATACCATTATCAATAGCGTCATATCGTTCACCAGTTCCGATCCAGCTGCCGTGCTTCCCGGTTCCTATCAATTCACCCCGGCGGATGCAGGTTCTCATACATGGACCAACGGGTTTACCCTGATGACGCCGGGAAATCAAACTATATCCGCGAGCATCTTCGACGCCAGTGGAATCAACGGAACCGCCAGTGTGACCGTGTCTCCTTGAGTACGAGGACACCTTCAACGGTGGCTACCCACCTCATGGGATGGATTCTCAGCGACCGATCCCCGTTGTCTGGGCTGACTCCAGCCAGGAAACCCGCGCAGATCATCTACAGGCAGCAGTTAGCGGCACTCACCGCAACTGCGAGGGCGAACTGTGGAGGTCTTATGGTTGGAATGGATGTGCGGCCGAGAAGACCTCGTGGCAGCGCCGCACAATAAGTTAGAGATTCGAAGCTCATTTTTGTAAATTCCTCTCCACCGTTCGTCCTCGCAGTTGCCGGCGAGTGCGTTATACGCTCGCCTCCCGCCCCTTCGCAGTAACCTCATCCGTTCAGAGCCCGACGGGTCGAAACCCGTATTAGCTTCCCCATTCGTCCGGCGGATTATTTCTGCGACGGTGAAATCTGTCCGGCAACCGATGCGGACGGAGATCCACTCTATCGAGACGACCAGCACCTGAGACCTGGCGCCACAGTCAAAAAAGCTACCTTCATCGACGACACCCTCCAACTCTCACCGTCGGTCGCGGTTGGGCGACTGCACTCGGAACCGACCGGCCACGCATACTGAGTCACTCCCTTATGTGTTTGGTGTGAACCCATCTTCGTCCGCGTCGCAAGCCTAGTTGTGAGGAGGTCGCCGCAGAGCCTACTGGACAAGGCTGCTCGTCACTGGAACTTATACCCCGGCTTCGGCCGGCAGCGATAGACCCGGCCCGCGCCGGGATTGTTTACCAGTTCGCAGCTTGCCCAGCTCAGAAATAGAGACGGCCCCAGGGGAAAAATAATTGTCTGTCCGCCGAGGTCGGCCTCGATGCTCACGCTTTCTGCTGAGCCGGGCAGCGTGAACGACATGCCTTCGCCGAAGATCGCCGGATACGACCAGTGCTCCATCGGGTTCGACATGGGATGAAACACTTCGGCTTCGATCAGAAACGTCGCCGTGTCGGACCAGTCCCGCGCCGACACCGTCATGAACTGCCCACCATGCGAGAAGTGGTCGGGTTCAATGTGGGTGAACGGGCACGGGCCGGCAATGCAAGAAGAGCGCGCCGAGCGGAATTGATTGCCCACTCCCGCATCCATCGTCGCCGATCCCACCGCCGCCTTCCATCTTCCATCCGGCGAACACGGAGTCTGCTTCTCGCAGGGCACATTGCCTTTGTTCTCCACCTCGAAGGTATGCACCTCGCTGCCCACGTTCACCTCCGTCGCCACTTTCACGGTGTAGCGCACGCGGATGTTCGTGACCTTCTGTACCGGCAGGCTGTCGGCAGTGCGCAGCGTCGGAACGGGCGCCAGATGCGCCACGTAGAGCTTGTCCCCCACATGCTCGCTCAGATCCAGCGGCTGATACTTGGGATCGCGGAAATGCAGAACGATGGGATACCCGCGCCGCATGGGCTTGCGCAGATTCAGTATAAACAGGCCGGAGGAATCCGATGTGGCATCGGACACGGCCAGATCGCCGGCGGAAATCACCACGCCCGCGATGGGCAACTGCTTGCGCGGGTCGGTGTCTTTCACCACCACCGCTCCCCGCAAAGACAGCGGCCGCTGCCTTCCCCAGCGGATAATCGCCAGCGTGCTGGCCCCCAGCAGCGCAATCACAATCAGCGCCACCCAGGCCTCGATTTTGTGTGCGCGCGTCACCTGTCCTAATTATTTCAATCCCACTTGACCAAATTCGTTAAGATGTCATTAGAACGTCGAACTTTTCCGCGGGCCCGGCAAAGGGGAAGCCTCAGGGTGCATTGTTGAACAGAATGCCATGGCACGAGAATCCTGTCCGATTCTTTCATAGGATGCCAGCCAGCGGTGTTCGGTCGTTTTCCAAGTTCGCATGAGCCAGGGAAAATCAAGCACTACCGATGCCGGACGACTCCCGCTTTCCCGTCGACAGATCCTGCGCCAGATGCTGGGAACCGGCCTGCTTCTGCCGTCCGCCCGAGCTCTGGCCGCCATGGATGCGCCTTCGCAAACTCCCGCGTTCGATCCCCGCACCGCCCCACTCCACCGGCCGTCGCCGGAAGATGATCAATTCCTCGACGAACTGGAACGCGCCAGCTTCGTCTTCTTTTGGGAACAGGGTAACGCAAAAACCGGGATGGTCAAAGATCGCGCCAATGTTCATACCGATAATCCCGGCGGTGCGGCCAGCATTGCGGCCACCGGCTTCGGCCTGACCGCCCTCTGCATCGCCGACCAGCGCAAGTACATGCCCGCGACCGCGCTGCTCGATCGCGTCTACGCCACGCTGCGCTTCCTTTGGAAGAAACTGCCCAACCATCGCGGATTCTTCTATCACTTCGCCAATCCCGAAACCGGCGAACGCATGTTCGACTCCGAAGTCTCGTCGGTCGATACCGCCATCCTGCTCTGCGGCGTGATCGCCTGCCGCGAACACTTCCGCCATGCTGGGGTGCTCGAACTCGCGAACCTCATTCTGGACCGCGTGGATTGGGGCTGGCTTGCCGAAGATACGTCTCTGCTCACCCATGGCTGGACCCCGGAGATCGGATTCCTTCCCTCCCGCTGGGATTATTACAGCGAACTGATGATGATGTACCTGCTCGGGATCGGCTCAACCGCCCATCCCCTTCATCCCAGCGCCTGGAATGCCTGGAAGCGCTTGACCTTCGAATACGACGGGATGCGCTACATCGGATCGTTCGCCCCCTTGTTTGTGCATCAGTATTCCCAGGCCTGGTTCGACTTCCGAGGAAGGCGCGACAAGTACGCCGATTATTTCCAGAACTCCGTCGTGGCCACCGAAGTGCACCGCCGCTTCTGCCTGGAACTCAGAAAGCAGTTTCCCGATTACAGCGACGACCTGTGGGGCATTACCGCCTCCGACTCCGAGCAGGGATACACGGTGTGGGGCGGGCCGCCCGCCACCGGTCCCATTGACGGCACGGTCGTTCCCAGCGCCGCCGGCGGTTCGCTGCCGTTCCTTCCCCAGGCCACCCTGCGGGTTTTAAGGTACATGCGCGCGCACTATCCCTCCGCCTGGACCAAGTACGCGTTCGTCAACGCCTTCAATCCGCTCAAAAACTGGTATGACACCGACGTGATCGGCATCGACACCGGCATCATCCTGCTGATGGCCGAGAATCTCCGCACCGGCTTTGTCTGGGAGACTTTCATGAAGAGCGGAGAAGCCCGGCGGGGCATGGAACTCGCCGGCTTTGAAAAGGAGTAGGGGCCCGTCTCAAATAACTTTGGGAAGGGCGCGTCTCCAGCCGCGCACTACCGGGGCAGGAGAGAGTCAACCACTAGGGACACAAAGGTCCGCGAAGGAGAAACTTGGGATGCTTTCCTTCGTGAACCTTCGAGTCCTTTGTGGTTGACGCTTTTCGAACACGGCCTTTAGAGTTCCTATGGGCTGCCCTTCACACCAGAACTCCGCCCGCCTTGTTTTTCCTCCCACCCCCAACCGGATAGCACTTTTTTTCATCCAAACGTCGTTTCGGGGAGTTGATCTTAATTGCTGGCTGACTCGGCTATACTAAGGGGATACCTGTCGCTTCGACTGGCGCCCTGGGGTTTCATGAGTTCCGGAGCCAAGGCCGATCTCCTCCGGAAACTTTTGACTCGGTCATGAAGAAGACACAAGCGGAGTTTTGGGGCAGTTGGCGGGAGCGCTTATCAGCTCTTCGCAACGTTCCCACTGTTCTGCGCTTCGTCTGGGAATCCGGACGAGCGGTTGTAATCCTCGGCCTGGTCTCAAGAGTCATCGCTTCTTTATTGCCGCCCGCCTTGTTCTGGGTGTCGAAGCTCATCATCGACAACATTTACAGCATTCTCACCACCCATCGCCCCATCGGAACCCGGCTCTGGTGGCTGGTCGCGGCAGAATTTTCCCTCGCGGTGGCGACCGGCCTGCTCAGCCGCCTCATCGACTATCTCGATGCCCTGCTCGCCGGTAAATATACCTACCATGTGAGCGTGCGGGTCATGGAGCACGCCGCCAGCCTCGACCTGTTGGCCTATGAAGATCCCGTGTTCTACGACCGGCTGGAGCGGGCCCGGGTGCAGGCTACCGACCGCCTCTACATGATTCAGGCCATGGGACGCCTGGTCCAGCAAGTCATCACCACCATCACGCTGTCGATCACGATTATGGTGTTTTCGCCGTGGCTTCTGCTGTTGCTGATCGTGGGAGTCATCCCGGCATTCGTGGGCGAAACGCACTTCGCGTTTCTTGGATACGCCAAGAACTTCCGCCAGACGCCCATTCGCCGCCAGCTCGATTACCTTCGCATTCTGGGCGGAAGCAAGGAGGCCGCCAAGGAGCTGAAACTTTTCGGACTGCGCAACTTCCTCAGCGGCCGGTTTAAAACCCTCTCGACCCAGGTGTATGAAGAAGATATTGCGCTGGCGCGGAAGAAGGTGATTGCCGGCTCCGTTCTCTCCGCCATCGGAACCGCCGGATACTATACCGCCTACGTTTACGCCGTCTGGAGAACCGTGACCGGAGTCTTTAGCTTCGGCACGCTGACCTTGCTGGCGAACGCCATTCGCGAAGCCAGTTCGAACCTGCAGCAGACTTTCTCGACGCTCTCCACCATTGCCGACCAGGCGTTATTCCTCACCGACCTGATCGCTTTTTTCGAGATGCGGCCGACCATCCGCTCGAAGCCCAACGCGTTGCCGGCGCCCCGCCCGATCCTGCGCGGCTTCGAATTTCAAAATGTCTCCTTTCGCTATCCCGGAGCGTCGCGCCTGGTGCTGAATAAGTTGAACTTTCAATTGCGTCCCGGCGAGCGCGTGGCCCTCATTGGCGAAAATGGCGAAGGCAAAACCACCATCGTCAAGCTGCTCTGCCGCCTCTATGACCCGGTCGATGGACGGATCCTGCTCGACGGCGTTGACCTGCGCGAGTACGACCTGGAAGACCTCTATCGCGAAATCGGCGTCATCTTTCAGGACTACATGCGCTACGAGATGACCGCGCGCGAGAACATCGCCGTTGGCCGCATCGAGCAGCTCGAGAACATGGAACTGGTGCGCGAGTCGGCGCGCAAAAGCATGGCGGAAGATGTGGTCGCAAAACTGGCCGCCGGGTATGACCAGATGCTGGGCCGACGCTTCGATGGCGGCGTCGATCTCTCGGGCGGCGAGTGGCAGAAAGTCGCGCTGGCCCGGGCGTATCTGCGCGACGCGCAGGTCCTCATCCTAGACGAGCCCACTTCCGCGCTCGACGCGCGCAGTGAATATGAGGTCTTTCAGCGTTTCGCCGAATTGACCTCCGGCAAAATGGCCATTTTTATTTCTCACCGCTTCTCCACCGTGCGCATGGCGGATCGCATCGTAGTGCTGGAGAACGGACGCATTGCAGAGGAAGGCGACCACGAGGCTTTGACGCATCTCGGTGGCCGCTATGCGGAGATGTTTGAACTGCAGGCCGCGAGTTATCGCTAGCCGGCATATCGATCGGCGCCGCTAGGATAGAATCGCCGGTCGCAACGAATTTGGATTGAAGCATATGGGCACGCATACTCAGATCGGCGACGTGATCGGCGAGGACATGCATCCTGTAACTCCCGCGGTCGACGAAGCGCAGGCTCGCACCCTCCGCAGCACCGCACTCGAACTCGCCGCGACCCTGAGCTGGCTGCCGCAGCGCCCCTCGTCCGAAGCCTTCTCCCAGCGCTGCCGCGATCTCTCGGCCACTTTCAAAACATTGTTTGACCGGATCGAAAACGCCTTCGCCCGGAATCCCGGTTCCGAAGACCTGCTCTGGCTGCGCACCAACGCTCAGCAAATGGCCGCGGCAGCCCGGATGATTGCTAGCGAACTCGGCCCGCGCAACACGTTGCCGATGGTCGCCAACAAAACCGAGATTCTGCCCCGATCGCTCGCCATCGCGCGCGGCTTTCTCGATGAAGTCGGCTTCGAAGTGACCAAGGAAGACTTCACCGCCTTCTGCCTGGCGTTTGAGGAAAAGACGCCGCTCGAATTCCACGAGATCAACGCGCTGGTTCCGTCTCTGAAGCTGGTCATCCTGGAACAGATCGCGGCCAACGGAATTCCTCTGCTCAAAACCGGAATCGAGACCACGCCTTCCAAGCGCGTCGTCCCCTACATTCGTGCCTTTCAGCACGCCACCCAGAGTGCGTGGGAAAAAGAACTCGAGTCGCTGATCCCCTTCGACGTCATCCTGCGGCAGGATCCCGCCGGAGCTTTCGCCACCATGGATCTGCAGACCCGGAACACTTACCGGGGCAAAGTGGCGCGCATCGCCAAGCGCTCCGACCGCACCGAAATGGAAGTCGCGCGCAAGGCGCTCACCCTCGCCCAGCAGGCGCACGCCAGTAAATACGCCGACCCGCGTATCGGCCTGCGCGAATCGCACATCGGCTATTATCTCGTCGCCGAGGGAGCGTCCACGCTCGGCCAGACCGTCGGCTACCATCCCACATTCGGCGAGCGCTTCCGGGAAGCGCTGCGCAAGCATCCCGACAATTTCCTGCTGGTGGGCATTGCCGTCCTGACGTTCATCATCATCACGGGCATTCTGTGGCTTTTGACGCCGGCCACCACCCCGATGTCCATGATCCTGCTCTCGATGCTGATCCTGTTGCTGCCGAGCTCGCAGGCCGCAGTGCAGTTGATGAACTATCTCACCACCAACCTGCTGCCGGCCGAGCCGCTGCCCAAGCTCGATTTCAGCGAAGGCATTCCGCAGGATTGCCAAACCCTGGTCGCGATCCCGACTCTGCTGCTCAACGAGAAGCAGGTGTTCCACCTCGTCGAAGAGCTCGAAGTGCGCTATCTCGGCAATCACGATCCCAATCTGCACTTCGCCATCGTTTCCGATTTACCCGATTCGCATCAGCCGGCGCCGGAAGACAGCGCGCTGGTCGCGCTCTGCTCGAAGCTGATCACCGAATTGAACGAGCGCTACGGCGCCAAGAAATCCGGATCGTTCTTTCATCTCCACCGCCACCGCGTTTACAACCCGCGCGAGAAGGGCTGGATGGGCTGGGAGCGCAAGCGCGGCAAGCTGCTCGATCTGAATCAACTGCTGCGCGGCCACTTCGACAGTTTCCCGGTGAAGATCGGTGACCTCGCGATTCTTCCCCATATTCGCTTCGTGGTCACGCTCGACTCCGACACCGAACTGCCGCGCGGTTCGGCGCACCGCATGATCGGCGCCATGGCTCATCCCTTGAATCAGGCCATCATTGATCGCGAGAGCAACATCGTCGTCAACGGCTACGGCATCCTGCAGCCGCGCGTCGACATCAGCGTGCAGTGCACCGCGCACTCGCGCCTGGCCGCCATCTTCGCCGGTGAAACTGGGCTCGATCCCTATAGCCGCGCCATTTCCGACGTTTACCAGGATCTCTACGGCGAAGGATCGTTTACCGGAAAAGGCATCTACGAAGTCGACACCATGTTCCGCGTGCTCTACGGACGCTTCCCGCGCAATTCGCTGCTCAGCCACGATCTGATCGAAGGCGCTTACGCGCGCGCCGGATTGGCCAGCGATATTTCCGTGATCGAGGATTATCCCTCGCACTACAGCGCCTACAACCGGCGCAAGCACCGCTGGCTGCGCGGCGATTGGCAGATCGTGGAGTGGCTCACCAATCGCGTGCCCGACGAATCCGGTGCGCGCGTTCCCAATCCCATCTCGCTGGTCTCGCGCTGGAAGATTCTCGACAACCTGCGCCGCAGCCTGGTCGAACCCGCTACGTGCCTCTTATTTCTGTTTGGCTGGTTCGTCACCGGACATCCGATTCTGTGGACGGTGGCCGCCATCTGCATCCTGTTCGTGCCCACGTGGGTTGAACTTCTGTTCGGCCTGACGCGCGCCCTAGTGGCCCTCAAGCCAAGCATGGCGCGCGACGCCTTCAGCAACCTGTTTGCTGCGAATCTCACGGTTCTGTTGACCCTTACCTTGCTGGCGCACCAGACGCTTTTGTCGCTCGACGCCGTGGTTCGGGTCCTGGTTCGCCGCCTGTTCACGCGCGAACGCCTGCTCGAGTGGGAGAGCGCCGCCGAATCGGAGCTGAAGAAAAATCGCAGTGCCATCGACCGCTATGTCGACTGGATGCCGTTCCTCGCAGCCGGGCTCGGCCTGTTGATCGGGCTGACCAAGCCGCATTCGCTGCTGGCCGCCTTGCCGATTCTGCTGCTCTGGGCCTGCGCCAAGCCGCTCGCCATGTGGCTGAACGCGAGTCCCATCCATCCCCGGCCGGAGCCGCAGCGCCGCGATGTCTTGCTGCTGCGCCGCTCCGCCCTTTACATCTGGCGGTACTTTGCCGAATTTTCCAGCGCGGAACATCACTGGCTGATTCCCGACAACGTGCAGGACGAACCGAGAAAGATCGCCGCCCGCGTCTCGCCCACCAATATCGGGCTGCTGCTGAACTCTCGCCAGGTCGCCAACGAACTGGGCTACATCACCGTTCCCGAGATGATCGATCTCACCGAGAAAACTCTGGGCACCCTCACGAGCCTGCCCAAGTATCGCGGCCACGTGATGAACTGGTACGACACCCGAACCCTCGAGGCGAAATCACCGCAGTTCATCTCCTCCGTCGATAACGGCAACTTGCTCGCTTCGCTGTGGACGCTGCAACAAGGCTGCATCGATTGCCTGCACCGTCCGCTGATTTCGTGGTCGCTGACCGAGGGCCTGCTCGACCACCTGCGCGCGCTGGTAAGATTGAGCGCATTCCCCAAGCGCGAGCTCAAACGCCTGCAAACGGAATTGCAAAATGAGAACTGGCTCGCATCGGTCCTGAATTTCCCCGAAGAACTGCTCCGCGAAGAAGAAATCCCGGACGCGAAACACGCCGGCGAGATTCGCTGGTTCCGCGCGCAAGCACTTCTGCGCGTGAAGAACATCCGCAGCCTGGTGCTGGACTACATGCCGTGGCTCCTTCCGGACTTCGCCGAACTCAGCCACCAGTTCACCGCCGGGCCCATAGCGATCACCCATCTGCTGCCGTTAGGACAGTTGCCCGACGCGATCGCGGTGCTGTTATCCCGCCTCGATGAAAACTTCGAAGCGGCCCAGAATGGCAACCATTCCGCCGCTCAGCGCCTGAGGGTGCTGCTCACCGTCGCGCACCAGAGCGCGCTCCGCCTGGTCGACTCGGTCCGGCAGACCAGCCAGCAGACCCGCGATCTCGCCGATGCCATGGACTTCACCTTCCTGCTCGACAAGCAGCGTCTGCTGATGTCGGTCGGCTTCGACGCGGAAGCGAAACAGCTGGTTCCCTACTATTACGATCTGCTCGCCACCGAGCCGCGCACCGCCGTCTTCGTCGCCATCGCCAAAGACGACATCCCGCAGGACGCCTGGTTCCGGCTCGACCGTCCTTTCGCCAGCGACGGTGGACGCACCGTCCTGCTCTCGTGGACCGGCACCATGTTCGAATACCTGATGCCCACGATCTGGATGCGCAGCTATGCCAACACTCTGCTCGACCGCGCCGGCATGGCCGCCGTCCGCAGCCAGCAAGCGTATGCCGCGAGCAAAGGCATTCCCTGGGGCATCTCGGAATCGGCCAGCGCCCGGCGCAACGAAGAAGATGAATATCACTACGAAGCCTTCGGCGTGCCCCATCTTGCGCTGAAGAAAAATGAGATCGAGCCGCTGATTATTTCTCCTTACTCCACGTTTCTCGCCTTGAATGTGGACGAAAAGAGCGCGCTGTCCAATCTGCGCCGCATGGATTCCCTGGGATGGTTCGGCCCCTACGGATTTTTCGAGGCCGCCGACTATACCCGGCATCGCAAGCGCTTCGGCAGCGGCGCGCGCTTCGAACTGGTTCGCTCCTGGATGGTGCACCACCAGGGCATGGCGCTGCTCTCACTGGCCAATTTCCTGTGCGACAACGTGGTGCAGGACTGGTTCCACTCCGAGCGGCGCGTGCGCGCCACCGAACTGCTTCTGCAGGAAAAGCCGGTCTTCCGGCCGGTATAGGCCGCATCGCCCGTTCCGCGCGCGCTGCCTGAAGATTTTTCATCGACCTGTTTTTCTCTGCGATCTCAGCGCGTCCTCCTCAGCGTCCTCTGCGTCTCAAGCTTTTTCCCGCCGGCGTCACCACATTCTCTGCATTGCCTGAAGATTTTCCTCCGACTTGCCGATAACACTGACAAGCCATGAATACAACAGGGCAAGCTCCCGCCAGCACTCCCAATCCCTGCCTCGCCCGGCAGCCGATCCTCACCAAAGACGAGCGGGTGGAGGGCTACGAACTCCTGTTTCGCGAGAATTCGGAAGACAATCGCTTCGAAGCCGATGTCGAGAACGCGACCAGCAGCATCATCGACACCCTGAACGTCATGGGACTCGATGCCATTTGCGACGGCCGCCTGGGATTCATTAACTGCACCCGCCAGATGCTATTGAAGGAACTTTTCCTGCTGCTGCCCTCCGACAAAATCGTACTCGAGATCCAGCAGAATGTTGCAGCCGACGACAGCGTGCTCGGCGCCTGCCAGCGCCTCCAGCACAAGAGTTACAGCCTCGCGCTCGACAACTTCGTACCGCACGATCCCCGCGCGGCGCTGGTGCCCTATGTCGATTTCCTGAAGGTCGATATTCGCCGCTTTACCTCGGCCCAGAGCAAGGCGTTGTGCGCGCAATACGCCCGCCAGCCGGTCCGCCTGATCGCGCAAGAAGTCGAAACCCGCCTGCAGATGATCACCGCCGACAAAGACGGCTTCACCCTATTTCAGGGATATTTCTTTCGCCGCCCCGAACGCATGCGCGCCCGGCATATTCCCGCCAACCAGGCCAGCTACCTGCGTTTGCTGCAGGTGATCTCCGCGCCCGAGGTCGATCTGGCTGCCGTCGAAAATCTCATTAAGCACGATGCGTCGTTGTGCTATCGCCTGCTGCGCTATCTCAACTCGCCGCTGCTCGGCGTTTCTTCGCCGGTTCGCTCCATCCGCCACGGCATGAACCTGCTGGGAGAACGCGAACTGGTGCGCTGGATCCGCATGGCTACCACCCTCGCCATGGGACAGGACAAATGCTCTGACCTGGTTCTGTCTTCACTGGTGCGCGCGCATTTCTGCGAACTGATCGCCCCCAGGCTCGAGCACGGCACGGCCGATCTCTTCCTCATGGGCATGCTTTCGCTTATGGACGCCATCCTCGAAATTCCCATGGGAGTCGTCGTCGAGGGGCTCGCCCTCGATGCCAGAGTGAAGGAACAACTGCTGCAGGCCAAGATCGGCCACGAATCGCCGCTTGCACCCGTCTACCAACTCATGCTGGCGCGCGAAGCCGGCCAGTGGGAGGATGTGACCGCGTTCGCAAAAAAACTTAACCTGTCGCCGCCCTTCGTGAACCGCGCCTATACCGAAGCGATGGCTTGGGCCCGCGAAATGACTGCCGGACTCGCCCCCGCCGGCAAGTAGGTCTGCCTGCAAATCGTGGGGAAGTCCGCGGACTGATCTGATGTCTTTCTCCGCGATCTCTGCGGCCTTCTCTGCGATGTCTGCGGTTCAGGCTTTTCGAACTTCTAACCGCAGAGCACGCAGAGGCGAAATCACTTCCCCGTTAGGCCCTTCGGACTGCCGATGCCGGTGCACGGATCCCACTTCGCCGTCGCAACGTATCCGTCGTAAAAACCGCACAGGCCATAGCTGATGTCGTTGTAGTCCGCAGCGTACGTGGTCGCCGTGCCGAAGGCTTTATAGATCGTGGTCAGTTCCGCATTGCTGGATGCGGCAAAGTGTCCGGCATGATTCACAATGCCCGTCCAAGTGGGCGTGGCGACGCTCGTCCCGCCCACGATGTACCAGCAGCACCCCGTGGTCACGTTGTTATCGTAGACCCAGACTCCGGTGTTGGGATTCGCGTCGGCGGCCACATCCGGCACCAGCCGGTGAGTCGCGCTCGGCAGAACGCTCTGATAGCTGGGCCGCGCCTCGTACTGGCTCAGGCCACCGCCGCCGCCCTCCCACGCTGCTTCCCCTGCGAAGTTGCCGAAGGTTGTCCCGCTATTGATTCGCGTGGTCGACGTTCCACCCACTGCAACCGCATCCGGCGAAACGCTCGGCCAGATCGTTCCCGCCGAATCGCCGGTCGACGCGAGAAACACCACGGTGGATTTCACGAAATGCGAATCGTAGGACGTTCTCGGTCGAGAACTCAGTCCCGCCCCAGCTGTTGGAAACTTCTCCGCCGCCCGCAGCCGCCACCGTCTTGCTGGCGCAGTCCTCCGCGGTCATGAGATCCGAGAGGTTATCCGAAGCCGCCTCCACCAGAAAAATTTTCGCGTGCGGCGCCATCGCGTGCGCCCATTCGATATCCAGCGCCTGCTCCGTCTCCCATCCAGCATTGTTCCCCGGATCGGTTCCCGCGCAGCCGCCCGTACCTCCCGCAAACAGCACTTTGAACGTGGACGTCGTCATCGTGGGCAGGCCGAATTGCGTCGAGAACTTATTCAGATCGGCCAGAGCCGTGGGATAGTCGTAGGCATCGACGATCCCAATCGTCTTGCTGCCTCCACCAGGAATGGTCTTGAAGGTATTTGGATTGCATCCCGTCACCGCCGTGACCAGGCCGTAGAGACACGCGATCGACGACGGCGTCTCAAACGCATAGCCGGAAATCGGAGGCCCCACCGCCGGCGCCAGCGTTTGCTCCGGGAAGGCGTAGCTGCCGGGTAAGGCGCCGTAACGCGCGAGGTCCGCCGGAACGAAAATCTGATAGGTCGTATGCATGCGCACGCCCACGTCCTCGGCTCGCTCCATGCCTGACTCTGGAATGATGACCCGGCCTTTGTGCGCCAGCGACTTCTCCTGTGCAGAAGTCAGAATTGCGCTGCTCAGCAGCAGCGCGAGAGCGGGCAACGCGAGTCCGCGCTTCATGAATGAATTCCTCCTGATTGGGACAAAGGGCAGAGAAGAATACTTAGCGTGGGATATTGTGCCTAAATCTCGCGCTTGTCAAACATGAATTTATTTGCACAGGGACGGGACAGGGGATGGCCCGATTGCGCACTCGGAATCCAGCGGCCCCACTGCGCTCTAGCCAATCAAACTAGAGCCCCGCATTGTCGTCCCGAGCGAAGCGAACGACTCGCGAAGCGAGTGGTAAGCGCAGTCGAGGGACCTTGCGTTGGCGAAATGAACAAACTAGTCCACCCCAAACTCCACGGTGCGGAAACTGGTCAAGTGGTGGGCGGAATCCTCCGCCCGCAAATTCACGCGATAGGTTCCCGGCGACAGGGTGTCGAGAGGCAGCTTGACGGCCAATGGCACCGTCGGATTCCCCGGCTTGATCAGGTCCTTGGTATCCGTCAGGCCGATGTCCAGCTTTTGCAGTCCGCTTTTCACATCGAAGATGCGGTACTCGAAAGCGAGCTCCGGCGGTTTGTCAGCCGCCAGCGCCGGATCGTACACCTCAATATAAGCGACGCCGTTGTCGGTTTTTTTGAAGTGATTCGTGGCCGACGGAAAAACCTGCAGGCCGCGAATGATCAGCGGCTTGCTGTCTTCCAGCAGCTCGGAGTCGATCACCGTGTCGGAATCGGCCACCTTCACCACGTTGCTGCTGAGCGCGATCGAACTCAGCCAGATCTGCTTGCCGTCATAAGGCAGCACCGACAGCGGATCTTCCACCTTGCCAAACGTGTCGTTGCCCGAGTTGAACACCACCCGCAGCTTGTATTCTCCCGGAGCGATGTCGAACTGCTTTTCATAATGAAAGGGATTCTTCTGAAAATCTTCCACTTCCTTTTTCCCGTCGAAATTCAGATCGACGGTGTCGCTGAAACGCGCGGCCACCGCGCCATCCGGCTTGTAGGCGATGCCCAGCACGTTGACCGCGGCGTGCTGCTTGCCTTTGACTTTTTCGAATTGCACAGACTTGGAAGGGATCTCCATCGCCAGATGCACGCGGGCGATTCCCGGCGACGAGTAGAAATACGGAAGCCGCATGACCGCGTCCACATTGCTCGGCATCTCGCCGGCAGCGTGCGACTCCAGCGTCTTCTCCGTGTCGCTTCCCGCCAGCAAGTCCGCGGGACGCACTTTGCAATAGCCGGTGCGGAAGCGGGTTTCCGTCCCGCCGCGATTCACTTTCACTTTCAGCGAGTGGCAGCTGCCTTCCGGTGAATCTGGCGGACGATAGCCGAGCAAATAATATTCCGCCTGATCTTTCGCGATGCGCTGCATCCCGCCCAGAAGGTCGTTGGTGTTGAGGATGACGAAGCCGCCCGTCCCCTGCGCCAGCTGATACATGAATTGCTGGTTCGCCTGTACGCCCTGTCCCAGATCGTGCGGCACCAGCGGCTGCGGCGGATTCACGTTCGCATTCGGGCCATACACACCGGTTCCCACGGCGCCGCCACGCCCACCAGTTCCGGTGGTCCCGCCACCGCCCTTGCCTCCGCCGGTGGTCCCGCCTCCGCCGCCAGTAGGCGGATGACCGCCTCCTCCACCGCTGGGCGGATGGCCGCCACCACCGCCGACTCCGACTCCACCATGTTGCGGAGAACCCGCGGGCTCAGCCGCGAACGCTGCCAGCCGCAGATATCCTGCTGAACCGCTGTAAGTCAACGCCGCCCGAATCACCCGGGCAGAGTTCTGCTCGATCTCTTCGGGACGCGCCCGCGCACCGATCCCGCCCGGCACGACCGCGACCAATCCCCGCACGTCCACGGGATACACGGCGACGTTCGCCTTGTTGCAGGCATCGATGACCGCATTCACTTCCGATTCCAACTCCAGCGTCAGGGGAAAGCCCGAGGTCAGCATGACTAGCGTTTTCCGCCCCGGCATATTGGCCAAGCCTTTGGCCAAACCGCGCAGCGCGAGAAAGACGCTGCGCGCGCCGAAATCCGCCTCCAACCCGCCCATCGACGGCGTTCCGAAGCCAGTCAGCATGGCCGGCGGAGGCCCCAGCGAAGCTACATCCCCATTGGGCGACACGGTCGAGAACTTGATTCCGGCCACAACCTTTTTCAGGCGATCCGCGTCGCTGGTGAAGTTCTGCGCGATGCGCAGCATGCCGCCAAATTCCACGATCGCGATCAACTGGTTCGGCCCAGCATTGGAGTCGATAAATTTTGCCGCCGCCTCGCGCGCCTTCGCCTGATCACCAAATTCCATGGTCGAGTAGTCGAAAAACAGCACCAGATAATGCTTCGCGGCATGAGCGGGATCGGCATCGTTGTTTTCCCGTGAGAAGCTGCTCACCGGCTGCTCTTTGCCGTCTTCCCAGATTTTGAAGTCGGTGGCCGCGAGATCGCGAATGTAATTTCCCTTTTTGTCGGTGACCACCGTATCGACAAGCACGACGCGGGTTTCCACTTTGAACGTGGTGGGCGAACTCGAAGAAGACGAAGCCGGCACGGGCTGCTGCGCTTTTGCAGCATCATGTTGCGGCTGGGCCGCATCCGGCTGCTGGGCTTGCCCTGCGGCTAAGAACAGAATTGTGAGGCTTGCTACCGCAAGAAGATTCCACCCGCCGATCCGGCGCCAATCTTTCATAAAGCACCTCTTTACGGATCCCGATCCTACGGAATCTCCACCGCACCGTTTTCCGCGGACATCATTTGTTGCTCAGCATCGCGAGCGACAATGCGCACCAGGTAGCGGCCCGGCTTCACGTTGAAGCTGCTGCGCAAGGTGATGCCCGACCCCAGCTTGCCCTGCAGTGTCTCACTCTTCCAGCGCATTTGCACAACTTTCTGCTCGGCCTCGAGGAAGTTCCCGTTGCGATCAAAGACCGCGGTCACGATTGTCAAATCGTTTTCGTTGCGGCCATCGGCCTGCTTGTAGTGTAGGCGTTTCACATCCACGTGTGCCAGCACTGTCAGCTTCGCGCTGTCGTCGGTCGGCTTAAAAAACTGCGTGTGCAATTCGACCGGAAGCTCGTGCAACTCCTCGCTCGAAAGCACTTCATCCTCAAGCTCGCGCTTGGCTTCTTCTGTCGCATCCGCCGCGTGGCTGGGAGCGTAATAGCCGGTGCGCGCCTGCAATGAATATTTCTGGCGCGCCGTCAGGCTCACTTTTAGCGAATGAAATTTGCCGTCCATCTTCAGATTCTGCGGTGTGAATCCCAGCACGTACCAGGTCTCGGGGACGTCCGTGACCCGCTCGAGGCCTTGCTCCATGTCGTTGCTGTTCTGGAAGAGAATGCCGCCCGTGCCGTTGGCCAGCACGGCCATGATGTCGCTATCCGCGGACGCCGCCTGCACCTCGAGTTGAGTGCGCGACGCCGGAGTGTAAGCCTGCCCCGGCACAGTGACGTCGGCGTGCCCGGCATGGCTGGCGTCGCCGCCGGGAATGATCACATACAGGCCGCGCGCATCGAGCGCGCTGATGACCACCTGCGCCCGGATGGCGCGATCGATGACGTCAATGTATTCGTACTCCAGCTCAGGAGTCAGAAAGCCGGGAGAGATCAGAACCAGATTTCTCTGACCCGGCACAGCGGACATCCGGCGCACCGCGTCGTTCAATACGCCGAGCGTCGTCCGGCTGTCCTGTTCGCCGATCATCAGGACCTGCGTGGCGGCGCCTTCCGCGGAGGCCGCGCTAGTCGCGCACCCTTCATTCAAGACCGTCTGCAGAGCCTCCGGATCGCGCTTGTTGACGATCAGGTCGGCCATGTAAAAACTGATGTCGCAGGTCTGCGATCCCTGCGCGATCGTGGGATGCGGTTGCAGCCGGTCGAGCGTCTGCCGCAGCTTCTCGCGGTCGTCGGTGAAATCCAGAACCGTCTGCCCCAACGTCGTAAAAATCGCGACCCGGTCAGCCGGCGGCAAAGCTTGCAGGCGGCGCTTCGCGGCCTCGCGGACCATGTCGAGATTCCCATAATCGAGCCGCACATCGTCGAAAAGATAAGCTACGTAACGCGACGGAAAGGCCATCGGCTCTCCGGGCTTCGTGGCGGCGGGAGCCGGGACAGTGTCCGGCGTCTGCGATGCTGCACTCGCGGCCACGGCTTGCGCTGCCGGATGCTCCACGTCGAAATTCGAAATCACCTGCGGCTTGCCGTTATCGAAAATGGCGAAGTCTTCTTTCCGCAGATTTCCCACCGCATGGCCGTTCGCATCCCGCACCACCACGCGCGCCAGCACCAGCCGCACGTTGACGCGGAACTTCGCCGCCTCCGCCATCTTGGCGGTAGTCGTTTCCTCTTTCACCGCCATCTCAGAAAAAGAGGAAGAAGAAGAGGAAGAAGAGGAAGATTGACCGGAGTTGCTGCCGGAAGGATTCGAGGAATGATTGGCTGGCGCCGAGGGCTGGGCTTGCTGCGCCGCCAGTGGCAGCCTCGGCAGTCCCCACGCGAGAAGAACAAGTACCACTGACGCGCACCACGCGCACTTCCCCGTTGCTCTCCGGCAAAGATGCCGCCGCAGAAACCCCAACCGCTTTTTCATGCCGTCCCACCGAAACACAATTCAATCGCCCAGGATTTCGCGCTTCCGCGCCGTTTAACGTTTTGAACGCCGAATCCTTAGCAGGGAGGATACTCCCGCAGCGCATGGTTTGTCCGAAAGCGCTTTCCTCAGGCCCGGATCATAACCGGGTTCCAGACGCTTTCCAGCCCCTGCGCATTGACCTGCTCAGACAGGAATGATTTGATGTTTGCGGTTACCTGAGCATGCTCTTGCGATCAAGCGTCCCAGTCGCGGCTTCCGTGGTGCAGAGACAAACATCCATCGCCGGACCAAGCCTCGCCCTCGCCCGCCTCACGCCGTTGCGGCTCGCGGGACTGTTTCTTCTGTTTTTCCTGATCGCCTGCGGCCTGGGTTATCCAACCCTGAACCGCTACGATCCGCTGCACACTCCTGGGCTGAGCGACGTTCAAAGTTATGCGGCGCTGGTTACCGGAGAACCCGCTCCCGGGCCGGACCATATGCGCTTTCGCGTGCTCGTCCCCTGGCTCGCCCGCGCGTTCTACCATCTCGCCCGCGGAAGGTCGGGCAGTTGGGACCCGGTCATGTTCGGATTGCTCTCCGTCGATTCGCTGTTGGTGGCGGCCACCGCGCTGCTGATTGTGATGCTGGGAGTCGCGGAACTCGGCGGTTACCCGGCGGCGCTGGTGGCCGCGCTGCTCTATCTGGTCAACTTCGCGGTTTCGAATCTGCGGCTCGCCGGCCTGGTCGATGCGGGAGAAGGCTTCTTTCTGCTGGCTGTATTCTGGAGCTTGGCGGAATGTCGGTTCTGGCCGCTCCCGCTCCTCGCGCTTGTGGGAGCGCTGACGAAGGAATCGTTCGTCCCATTCATGATTGTGTTCACCGCGTCGTGGTGGATGGTCGCGCACAGAAAGTTGAATTCAGCCGCCGCTAGCGCCATCTGGATCGCGGCCAGCTGGCTGATCGGTCTTGCGGCCCTCACCCTCTTGCACTGGTCGGTCACAGGACGCTTCGAGAGTCCACTCGCCTTTGCCGCATCGCTCCAGGGCGACCACGCCTATCTGCGCCATTTTTTCCCGGCGCTCTTCGATCGCAACTCGCTTTACATCTTCGTATGGCTGCTGCCGCTGGGCATTCCCCGGCTGAAGCGGTTCCCGAAGTCCTGGCTGGTGCCGGTGGCGGCCACGTCCGCGCTGGTGTTTATTCTCGACGCCTATTACTCGGGAGCCCCCGGCACCGCGGGCCGCGCGCTGTTCACTACCGCCGGACCGCTGCTTGCCCTATCCTCGGCTTCATACTTGCTCGGCGAACCGCCGGCGCTATCTTCATCCGCCACCGCTCCCGTAAGATGAACCGTCTACGATGAATCGCCGTCCGCTGATCCCGTACAGGTACCGCGTCATCTCGTTCGCGATGCTCATCGGCGCTCTCGCGGCCGCGCTCGCCGCGGCGCAGGTTTCCGCTCCCGCCGACAGCTACACCATCGTCCATACTTTTCCCCACGATCCGCACGCCTTCACCCAGGGGCTGATCTACGTTGACGGTCATCTCTACGAAAGCACCGGGCTCAACGGGCGCTCTTCGCTGCGACTCGTCGACCTCATCACCGGAAACGTTCTGCAGAAGCACGACCTGCCCGCGGAATATTTCGGCGAAGGTTTGACCGACTGGGGCAGCACTCTGATTCAGTTGACCTGGATCTCCCACAAAGCCCTGGTCTACGACCGCTTCAGCTTTGCGCTCGAACGCACCTTGGACTACGAAGGCGAGGGCTGGGGACTAACACACGACGCCGCGCAACTGATCATGAGCGACGGAACTTCGTCGCTCCGCTTCATCGATCCGAAAACGTTTCGCGTCATTCGCCGCCTGAAAGTTGTCGACGCCGACGGCCGCCCGGTCGAGCATCTGAACGAACTGGAATACATCCACGGCGAAATCTATGCCAACGTCTGGCAGACCGACGACATCGTGCGCATCTCGCCGCGCACCGGAAAAGTTCTCGGACGCATCGACCTCAGCGGCATCATCGACAAGCGCGAACTGCGCGAACAGGGCGCCGTGCTCAACGGCATCGCCTACGACTCCGTCGGCCATCGCCTGTTCGTCACCGGAAAGCTCTGGCCCAAGCTGTTCGAGATCAAACTCATGGCACATCGTTAGTTCGCGGCCGGGGGTTTGATTTTTGATCCAGAAATTCTGTCGGTCCAACATCAAAATCCCCACCCCTGTCGCACAAACCGCAACAAGGATGGGGCACCCGCTTCAATTTTCGCTATCCGCATGGCCCATCGAGTCTTATTCGACTCCAACCTCCTCATCGCCACTTGGCGTCAGAATTTCAGAGCCGGAGTGCGTATGGGTCTTAGAGCCATTTTCGGTAACCTGTTCCGGGCTGTGCCCAAAGTAACTGCGGGCATTCCTTTTCGGCGATTGACCTTAATCCCACCGGAGGGTACGATTTTTGGTAGAATTCACCGGGCTTCAACATTCAGGGAGAAACTCCGCATCTCATAGAGAAGCATGCGATTAGTCAACTATGTCCGCATCGCTCTGCTCGCTTCCATGGTCGCGGCGGCGTGCGGGTGCCAGTCTGCGCAAAAGCCCGCCAGCGTGCTTCCTCCCGGCAAGGTGCCGGCCTTGCAAGCTGCGAAAAGTACTCCGGTTCCAACGCAAACATCCGAACTTCCTGCTTCCCAAATAGTGGACCCAGCGATTGAGGATCTCCCCGTTGGCACACAACTGGCCCGCCCGAATGACCCGGTTGCCGACCTGATTGCCCGGGCCGAAACGGAATATCAGAGCGGACTCGCCAACTATCATGCTGGCAAGTCCGACGACGCCAAGCAGAATTTCGATACTGCCCTCAACTCCCTGCTGAGCAGCAATTTTGATATCCGTTCTGACGATCGCCTGGAGAAAGAATTCGACCGCATCGTCCAGGGCGTGAACGATCTCTATCCCGGCGGCACTTCCGCCGACGAACTGGCGCAGGAGCAGCAGCAGAAAGCCGAACCGGCTCCCATCGATGAAACCAACGGCCTGGCTCCTTCGGCCGACGCCCGCACCAAGGCTAAGGCCGAAGCCGACATCAAGAACACGCACTCCGATCTGCCGCTGATGATGACCGACCAGGTCGCCGGCTTCATCGCATACTTCTCCAATCGCGGACGCGGCGTCTTCGAGCGGGCTTACTCCCGCTCCGGCCGCTATCGCGCCATGATGCTGCCCATTCTGAAAGAAGAAGGAGTCCCGCAGGATCTGATTTATCTGGCGCAAGCCGAGTCGGGATTCCACCCGCTGGCCGTCTCGCGCGCGGGCGCCCGCGGCATCTGGCAGTTCATGGCCAGCCGCGCCCGCGGATACGGCCTCTATCACAACATGTATGTGGATGACCGGCAGGACCCCGAAAAGTCCACCCGCGCCGCCGCTCGCCACTTGAAAGATCTCTATAACCAGTTTGGCGACTGGTATCTCGCCATGGCCGCCTACAACTCTGGCCCCGGAACCGTGCAGGCTGCGGTGAAGCGCACGGGCTATGCCGATTTCTGGGAACTCTACAACCGCAACGTTCTGCCCAAGGAAACCAAGAATTACGTGCCGATTATTTTGGCTGTGACCATCATGGCCAAGAATCCGTCGCAGTATGGGCTGGATGACGTCGCGATGGACCGCCCGGCGGACTACGACACGATCACCATCAATTATCCCGTGGATCTTCGCCTGGTCGCGGAATGCGTGAACTCAACCGCGAGCGAGTTGCAGGACCTGAATCCCAGCCTGCTGCGCCTGAGCACGCCGCGCGAAGGCAAGTTCGAACTGCACCTGCCCGCCGGAACGAAAGACGATTACGAAACCGCCATCGCCTCGATTCCTCCAGACATGCGCCTGTGGTGGCGCTATCACGAGGTGAAGCCGGGTGACACGCTGGCGACCCTCGCGCGCACTTATCACACCACCGCGAAGCAGATCGAAGAGGCCAACCATTTGGATGGAGCAGCACTGGACGCTGATGCCAAGCTGGTAATCCCGGTCGCTCCCGGCAAACATCCCACGAGCGATGGCGCGACCTACGCGCGGCGCATCACGCGCTACCACGTGCGCAGGGGAGACACGGTTGAAACCGTGGCCGACAATCTCGGCATCTCGGCGCAGCAACTGCGCCGCTGGAACGGCCTGCGCGGCGACAGCCTTCGCGGACGGAGAGTTCTGGCGCTGCATCTGCCGATTTCGCCGAGCGCTCACGAAGCCGAACTGGCCTCGTCGCGGACCGGCAAGTCGAAGCATCCCGCCGGGCCGAAAACTGAAACCGCCAGCGTGAAACCGCCGCCATCAAAGTCGTCGCAGATCGAACGCCTGCGAGAAAGAGACGAAGTCGCGGTCGTGCACCACAAAGTGAAATCGGGCGAAACTCTCTATTCGATCGCCAACGCCTACCGCACCACCGTCGCCGCCCTGAAGCGCGACAACCGCAACATCGCGGTGATTCGTCCCGGCATGATCCTGACAGTCCAGATCGTCCGCTAAATTTCCAAAGAAAATATTTCTCAAGGGGGAAGTACTCAAGGCGGGCCTTAGGCCGAGTGGGCAAATATCCGCTAACTCCTTATTCCGTAGTATCTTGCCCGTAACCGGTTAAACGCCATAGATTATCGGCCCAGTTTGGCGCTAACCCAATGATTCCAATAGACAGGAGGGTGGCCCCCAACTCCGCCTTCCCAAATTGGGAACTTGCATCGACCCATTCCACGTATCATCCAATGGATAGCTCCACCAAAATTATGGGAAACACTTTCAAGACCGCGTTCCTGCTGACCGCTCTCACGCTGCTTCTGATGTTCATCGGACGCGCCTTCGGCGGTCAAAACGGAATGTTCCTGGCGCTGGCCTTCGCCGCCGTCATGAACTTCGTCTCGTATTTCTATTCCGACAAAATTGCGCTGGCCATGTATCGCGCCCAGCCCGTCACGCGCGAACAACTGCCGCGCGCCTACGCCGCCGTCGAGCGCCTCACGCAGAAAATCGGCATTCCCATGCCGAAGATTTATGTGATCCCGACGGAGTCGCCCAACGCCTTCGCCACCGGACGCAATCCGAGCCATGCCTCTGTCGCGGTGACGCACGGAATTCTGGAACTGCTGAACGACGAAGAACTCGAAGGCGTGCTCGCCCACGAACTCGGACACGTCAACAATCGCGATATCCTGATCAGCTCCGTCGCCGCGACCATCGCCGGCGCAATCATCATGATCGCCAGCATGGGACGCTGGGCGATGTTCTTCGGCGGCTTTGGCGGCCGTGATCGCGAGGACCGCGGAGGCGGAGGTTTGGCCGCGCTCTTCATGCTGATCGTCGCCCCGATCGCGGCGAGCTTGATTCAGCTGGCCGTCTCGCGCTCGCGCGAATATCAGGCGGACGCCACCGGCGCTCATTTCACCGGCAATCCCTACGCTCTGGCCAGCGCGCTGCAGAAGCTCGACACCTATTCACGCCGTATCCCGATGCAGGCCAGCCCATCGACGGCGCACCTGTTCATCATCCAGCCGCTGCTGGGAATGAACTTCGGCAACCTGTTCTCCACGCATCCGCCCATCGCCAAGCGCATCGAGCGCCTCACGGGAAGGCCAGCGGAGTTTATGCAGTAAAGCTGTCAGCCATCAGCTGTCAGCCCAAACCAAAGCGGCGCAAGCGTAGCCGACACTCACGTTCCTAAAATAAGCGCGGGGGGGGTGTGTTAGCTGAAAGCTGACGGCTGATAGCTGACAGCTGGTTCCGTGACGTAGGTAACTCCGCCCGCTCCAGGCGCAATAGTAGAATCCAAAGCGATGTCTCCCGAGACCGCGATCGCCATTTCCCACAAAGCTGCTGAACTCGAAAAGGCCCTGCGCCGCGTGATTCGCGGCAAAGACGACGTCGTCCGCCTCGCGCTAGTCAGCATCTTCGCCCGCGGACATCTGCTCATCGAGGGCGTTCCCGGAGTCGGCAAGACCACGCTCGGACAGGCCCTCGCCCGCGCCGTCGATTGCACCTTCCAGCGCGTGCAGTTCACCAGCGACCTGCTGCCTTCCGACGTTCTGGGCATATCGGTCTATTCCGCCGCCGATCAGGCATTCGAATTCAAGCGCGGCCCGGTCTTCACCAACGTTTTGCTGGCCGACGAAATCAATCGCACCACGCCGAAAACGCAATCCGCGTTGCTCGAGGCCATGAACGAAGGCCAAGTCACTGTCGACGCGCATTCCTACGAATTGCCGCAGCCGTTCTTAGTTATCGCGACGCAGAATCCGGTCGAGCACCATGGAACGTATCCTCTGCCCGAGTCGCAACTCGACCGCTTCCTGATGCGCGTGCGCATGGGATATCCCGACGCGCAAGCCGAACGCCAGATCCTGCGCTCGGAGGCAGGCGTCGCGCACTTGAACGAGCTTCACCCCGTTCTCACTGGAGCCGATGTGCTCGAGATGCAGCAGGCCGTGAAAAGCATTCGCGTCGACGATTCTCTGGTGAACTACGCTCTGGAAATCGTGCGCCGCACCCGCGAGTCGGAATTTCTTTCACTCGGCGTTTCGCCCCGCGGATCGCAGGCGCTCTATCGCGCCGCGCAAGCCATGGCCTTCCTCGAAGGCCGCACCTTCTGCACTCCCGAAGACTTCAAGCCGCTGGTCGTTCCCGTCTTCGCGCATCGCGTCGTCGTCAACGGTCTCTACGCCTCGACGTTGAAGAAGTCGGAGCAGTCTGACCAGGTGCTGAAAGACATCATCGAGAACGTGGCTGTGCCGGTGTAAGAGCAGTCGCTGGTTGTCAGTTTACGGTTGCCAGTTCTTCCTACTATGTTCGCTCCGATTACTCGTTTTGGCTGCCGTGAGAGAATGCGATCTGAGTGATCGCTGAAGTTGTCCCAGAAGCTTACGACTTTGCTGGAAAACAGGTCTCGCAGCCGTTCCTTCGGCGCAGAGGGCCTCATCCCACCTTCCCGATGGGCCGCTACATCAGTCAGCCCCTAACCATCAAATGCAGCACGATTGGCGAGATTCGTGCGTTCCTGATGGGTTGCAAATACGTGTCGGACAAAGAGTTGTTCGGAAGGGACGATTATTGGCAACCACCCGAGGATTTTGAAAAAAGGAAGAAGGGCGATTGCGAAGATTTCGCTCTCTGGACGTGGAGACAACTACTGAACTTGGGATACGACGCGCGATTCGTTGGCGGATCCGCCGGTCGTTACGGCACTGGACATGCCTGGGTCGAATACTTTCAAGATGGCAAGTGCTTCTTGCTGGAGCCTCTTTATTGCAGAGTCGGATACACCATGCCCCGGCTGTCGACTCTGCGGTACGAGCCCCGAATTTCCGTTTGCTGGGATGGCAAGACGCTAAGATACTTCTCCCATAAGAAGCCTGCATCTCGCGTTGGATGGGCAACTCTGGCGTTGCTAATCCCGGAGTATCTGGTTTTCTGGTCGTGGTTATCGCTCAATATCGTTCTTCATCTTCCTCAGATCACCTGGAACATTCTCCGACGTAAGGTCTTCAGGCGAGAACTCTGGTCACTGCCGAAGAATCGAGAACGTTGAACCGCAGTCTGTCGAGATTATAATTCTCCCGTCATGTCCTTCCTGCGTTTCGTCATGGTGCTATCGCTGGTAGTCTGGATCGGCGGATTGATCTTTTTCGCCTTCGTGCTCGCGCCCACCGCGTTCCAGGTTTTGCCTAACACGCATCTCGCCGGCAATGTCGTCGGTCGCGCGCTCGGCAAGCTGCATTGGATCGCCATCATTTCGGGAGTCGTCTTCCTGCTTACGTCGCTTCTTTACAGCCGACTCACCGATGGCACGACGCACGTCTTCGCCATGCGCCACGTGCTCCTCTGCCTGATGCTTGCGCTGACGCTGTTCTCGCAGTTCTGGATCATCCCGCGCATGGACACGCTGCGCGCGCAAGTCGGAGACTTCGCCTCCGTTCCGCTCAACAACCCCGCACGCGTGCAGTTCGACGCGCTGCACGTATGGTCCACGCGCGTGGAAGGCGCGGTGCTTCTCCTGGGATTGGTTGCGGTGTACCTGACCGCGAGCGCGTTGGCGGCAAGCTCGCGCTGACTAGTCTCCTTCTGATTATCTGGTTGCTTCAGCAAGCCCCAATAGGTAGTGTTAACGCGTGCCACGACCGCCGTTTCCGAAGACGCTCCGCCAATTCCAGTCCGACTTTGCCACGGAGGAAGCCTGCCAACGATATCTCGCAGCTTGTCGTTGGCCCGATGGATTTACTTGTCCGCGATGCGGGTATGAAAAAGCTTATGAGTTGGTGAAGCAGCTGCGGCAGCAATGCTGCAAGTGTCGCTATCAGGTCTCGCTGACATCTGGAACTATCCTTCATCGGACAAAAACACCGCTGACCCATTGGTTCTGGGCGGCGTACCTGATGACCACGGACAAGCGTGGCGTATCTGCACTACTGCTGCAGCGTCAATTAGGGCTGACCTGCTACGAGACCGCATGGATGATGCTGCACAAGCTCCGCCGAGCAATGGTGAACAACGCGAGGGAACCTTTGCGCGGTGAGGTAGAGGTGGATGAGACGTGGATTGGTGGCGAGCAAGCTGGACTCCGAGGAAGCCGACAACTCAAGCATCGGAGGGCAGCTCTTGTCTTGGTGGCGGTCGAAAAGCGTGGGCGAGCTTCAGGGCGTGTCCGCATGAGCGTAATTCCCGACTTTAAGGCCGCGACCATAATGTCGTTTCTTAGCCAGCACATCGCACCTGGATCCACGATCTATACGGACGGGCTTAAGAGTTTCTCAGGTCTTTTAGAGGCTGGCTTCAAACATGTCGTTCGAAACCAACCTCTACGAACGGAGTTGCGCAAAGGTGCAAAATCCGCCGTCCCGCTTGCCGATCGGGCGATCGGGAACCTCCAGCAGTGGCTCATTGGAACCTACCACGGAGTGAGCAAGGACCAACTGCAAGTTTACCTCGATGAATTCGTTTTTCGGCACAACCGTCGCAAGACGCCGGCAGCCGCATTTCAGACACTACTTGGTCTCGGAACCGGCCGCACATCAACAGTGTACGAGCAGATTCGGGGAGCTCGGGATCTGAATCCCAACCTATTGGGGCTTGCTGAAGCAACCAGATAATCAGAAGTCTCCTAGTCTCGAAAAGAGACCCCGAGAACCTTTTACCGCTGAGTTCGCAGAGAACATCCGCAAAGAACGCGGAGAAAAACTGCATGCCTGACTTGTCAGCGTTCTCCGCGGCCTTCCTCAGCGATTTCTGCGTTTAAGATCTTCCCGCATCAACTCCGCGCAGAATAACGGAAGCAAGTAACGACGTGGTCGTTCACCATGCCCACAGCCTGCATGAAGGCATAGCAGATGGTCGATCCGACAAATTTGAAGCCGCGGCGTTTCAGGTCCTTGCTCATCGCGTCGGACTCGGCCGTCCGCGCCGGAACCTGCTTGAGCGACTTCCGCCAGTTCACCAGCGGCTGGCCTCCGACAAATTGCCAGATGTACCGGTCGAAGCTGCCGAACTCTTCCCGCACGCGCAGAAAAGCCTTCGCATTCTCAACGGTGGAATTGATCTTCAGCCGATTGCGTACGATTCCGGAATCCTTTAGGAGTGCACTGATCTTCTTGCGGTCGTATACCGCGATCCGTTTCGCATCGAAGTCATCAAAGGCGCGCCGATAATTTTCCCGCTTGTTGAGGATCGTGCTCCAGCTCAGACCCGCCTGCGCGCCTTCGAGAATGAGGAATTCGAACAGCACCCGGTCGTCGTGCACGGGAACGCCCCACTCCTCATCGTGATAGCGAATGGATTGTTCCCCAACCGCCCAGGCGCAGCGCACCGGTTCAGTTTTCTTTTGAACGTTCATTTTCAGAATGAAGACAAGAACATGCCCTCTGCGGCAGAATTTAACCACAGAGGGCACAGAGTTCGCCGCCAAGATCCGCAGCACAAGGCTACTCCAGCGATTTCGGATCGGACTTATTCACTGGCGACTTCTTGTCGAGGATCGAAACCAACTCACGCGCACACGCCGGCACACCGACTTTTCCTTCGCGAATGATCTCTTTTGCGCTCAGATCTCTTCCGTAAAGTTTCTTGTTGGCGCTGCCGTCGGAGCGCAGCGTCGAACCCTCCAACGAAACGCCGGCGAACAATCCCTTATTGCGCGAATATGAGAGGATCTCGGCGTCCATGACGATGTCGGTCGCACCTTCGGCGGTGCGACCTTTGGGTCCAGCCGCAGCTGACGCATCCGCGCCCAACTTCACCTTGCTGTAGAGCAACGATTCCGCGCCTTTGGGATTCATCACCAGCAGCACAAAGTCGGTCGCCTGGCCGCCGAGCTGAAATCCGATGCTGACGCCTTCCAGCGCATACAGCGCCGGCGCGCCCCATCTCCCTTTGTAATGCTCGCCGCTGCGGCATACCATCACGCCGCGCCCGTAGCTGCCTCCAATGCCGAACGCTCCCTTCTTCACCGAAGGCAGCACGACGATGCATTCGGCCTTATCCAGCAGATCTTGCGGGATGTCATCCGGAATATTGAGAATTTCCTCCATCACGGTGCCCGCATCCTTGACGCGATCTTCTTCCCGCTCGTCATTGGCGGCAAACGCCATGACCGACATCGACATCAGGACCAGCCCGAAACACACGACGAGTTTCTTCATCAACACCCTCCAAAAAGATTTTAAGGAAAAAACGATCTACTTCGTGCGACTATGTTAATCCCCGAATCTGGTTAACTAACGTGGGCGGCGCGGGGACGCACCCACGGATTCGACACAAGTCTTTTAGATTGCATGTTTTGTGCCATGACCAAACGCGTGCTCCTTTTGTAACTTGGCAGGTGGTCGGACCGCTCCTAAAGTCAATGCACAGCGCTCCAGCCGGGCACGGACCTTCGGCATGAGACGTGCATCGAATGGCTTAGGAGTGTGCTGAGAAGCGGTTAATAGTGAAAAAATTGGATTCTCCGGGCATGAAGTACACGAATTGGATTTCGGCGCTTTTGACTCTTTCCCTGGCAACCTTTTTGGGAACAGGCCAAATGCGCGCCCAGTCGGCCTACATGTCGGCCTCGCCCAGCTATAGCGACTCCAGCGCCACGGCCACAGAGAACGCCACTTCTACCGACAATCTGGACGATCCGCAAAACGCGATCATCACCCTGCACGCCCGCGTCAATGAAGTAAACGTGCTGTTCATCGCGACCGACAAACACGGCAAGTTCGTCCGCGATCTGAACGAGAGCGACTTCAGCATCCTTGACGATCACAAGCCGCCGCAGGCGATTCTCAATTTCCGCCGGGAAACCAACCTTCCGCTCCACCTCGGCCTTCTGGTCAACGTCAGCGGCTCGGTCGACAGCCGCTTCGATTTTGAACAGGACGCTGCCACCAGCTTCATGCAGCACACGCTGCGCGCCGGTTTCGACAAGGCGTTCGTCCTCGGCTTCAACAGCCATCAGCAGATGGCGCAGGACTTCACTGACAATGTCTCCCTGCTCTCGGCGGGAGTTCACAAGCTGCACGATGGCGGCGGGACGGCCCTCTACGACGCTGTGTACCGTGCGTGCAAAGAAAAGTTCCTGAAAGACCGTCCGGACCATCCGGTGCGCAAGGCCATCATTATCGTCAGCGACGGCGAAGACAATCAGAGCGAAGTTTCCAAAGCCCAGGCGATCGAGATGGCACAGCGCGCCGAAGTCATCATTTACGCAATCTCCACCGATGATAGCGGCCTGGTAATGCGCGGCGACAAAGTGCTTGAACAACTCGCTGAAGCCACCGGCGGGCGCGTGTTTTTCCCTTTCAAGATGAAGGACATCACGCACTCGTTTGCCGCCATTGAAGACGAACTGCGCAGCCAGTACGTGGTTTCCTACAAGCCGGCCGATTTCGATGCCGACGGCCGCTATCGCTCCATTGAAATCTCCTCCCTGAAAAAAGACCTGCAAGTGCGCGCCCGCAAAGGATACTTCGCGCCCCAACAGTAAAGCGCATTTCCCGCGCAATCCTTACCATTCCCTTATTGCAGAATGCGAACTTGATGCCCGCGTTCCTATTTGCGGCGGGGCTGTCGCTGTGTTAACGTCCCAGTGATTTCAGTTCACCCTCCGCACACGAGAGAGGAGACCTCTCCATGGTTGGCATCATCATCCTCGTAATTCTGGTTGTGATCGTCGTGGTTCTCATCGGGATGTACAACAGCCTGGTGCAGCTGCGAGTGCGCTGCGACTCCGCCTGGTCCGACATTGATGTGCAACTCAAACGCCGGCACGATCTCATTCCGAACCTAGTCGAGACCGTGAAGGGCTATGCCGCGCACGAAAAGGGCACGTTTGAAAATGTCGCAAAGTTTCGTTCGCAGGCCATGCAGGCTTCCGGTCCGGCCGACAAGGCAGCCGCGGAAAATCAGCTCACCGGAGCGTTGAAGAGCCTGTTTGCCGTGGCCGAGAATTATCCGCAGCTCAAGGCTTCCGAAGAGTTCACGCAGTTGCAAGGCTCTCTTTCCGAAACCGAAGATTCAATCCAGAATTCGCGCCGCTACTACAACGCCGTCGTGCGCGATCTCAATACGAAAATTCAATCTTTCCCCACGAACATTCTGGCGGGTATGTTCGGCTTCACCCAGCGGCAGTTCTTCGAGACCGCGGCGACCGACCGCGAACCGGTGCAGGTCAAGTTCTGAGGGATTGAGGAATTGTGTAATTGAGGAATTGGGTAATTGAAAATCCCCACGAAGGTAGTTCTTCTCGCGCTGCTGGCTTGCGTTCTCACGGAACTGTCGGCCGCGAAATCCTGGCGCATCGCCGATTTTCAGGACGACATCGTCGTCGATCAGAACGGCTCCGCCATCGTCACCGAGCGGATTTCCCTGGCCTTCGTAGGACAGTGGCATGGCATTCACCGCATGATTCCCATCGAATATCCGGGACCGAGCGGGACGAATTACGAACTCTTCCTCGAAGTGCAGAGCGTCACCGACGGCGATGGCGGCAAGCTGAAGTACGATTCCTCGATTTCCAATGGCGAGCGCGATCTCAAAATCTACATTCCCGGCACAGTTGATACCACCCGCACCGTCGAGATCACCTACCGCGTGCGCAACGGAGCGCGGTTCTTCAAAGATTACGACGAGTTCTACTGGAACGTGACCGGCAATGACTGGCCCGTGCCCATTGATCATGCGGCCGCAACGGTGCACTTCCCCGACGCCGCAGCTGGTTCTTTGCGAGCGCAGGCCTTCACCGGCGTCTACGGATCGAGCGAGCGCAACGCGACCGCCGAGGTCAGCGGAGCAGAAGCCCAGTTTGCCACCAGCGCTCCGCTGCCCATGCGCGGCGGCCTGACCATCGATGTCTACATTCCGAACGAGATCCTCAGCGAGCCTAGCGCGCTGACCAAATTCCTGTGGTTCATCGGCGGCAATCCCATCGTCTTCCTGCCGTTGGTCACGTTCGCCGGAACGTTTGTCTTGTGGTGGTACAAGGGCCGCGACCCCGATCCCGGCGTGTCAGTCGCTCCCATGTACGAACCGCCTGCGGGAATTTCTCCCGCCGAGGCTGGAACCCTGCTGGAAGATACCATCCAGCCCCGTGACATTACATCGACCATGGTCGATCTGGCGGTGCGCGGCTACATCAAAATTGAAGAGACGGCGGAGAAGGTTCTGCTGTTCACGCATAAAGATTACATTTTTCATCTGCTCAAACCGCGCGAACAGTGGGGAGCGGATCTCGCGCCCCACGAGCGTGTGATGCTCGAAAATGTTTTCGCCGGGGGCACCGACACCCGCCTCTCCGACCTTAAGAACCGCTTCTATGCCGCGGTGCCGATCATTCGCCAGGACATCATGTCGGCGCTGAAGACCAAAGGCATCTATCTGCTCGATCCCGACTCGGCCAACGGATACAGCATTGCCGCGGCCATCGGCATTCTGATACTGTTTGCCGTTTTGCAGTACTTTGGGTGGGCAAACTTTTTCAATTCGATTCCCCTGCTGATTCTGTGCGGCGTGATCTCCGCGGTGATCTGGTGGCTGTTTGCCCGGGTGATGACCGCGAAGACGGTGAAGGGGGCTCGCACCCGCGTCGCCGTCCTCGGCTTTCAGGAATTCATGAATCGCGTGGACGGCGAGCGCCTGAAGAAAATGCCTCCCACCACATTCGAGAAATATCTGCCCTACGCGATGGCGCTGGGCGTGGAGCATCACTGGGCGCAGGCCTTTGCGGGCATCGTGCAGGATCCGCCGCAGTGGTACGTAGGCCCGGGTGTGTATGCGGGCGCATTCAATCCAATTTCCTTTTCCAGTTCCATGCACAGCATGGCGACCGATATGCACCAGGTATTTGTGTCGGCGCCGCGCGCCAGTTCCGGCGGCTCCGGCTTTGGCGGCGGCGGATTCAGCGGCGGCGGTTCCGGTGGCGGCGGCGGCAGCGCCTTCTAGCGGTGTTGCAGCTTTGCTGCAGCAGAGCGGTACCATGAACCGCAAAGGCCGCGAAGTCACACCAAGGAACTCTCAAGAAGTCTTCCTTCGTGTGACTTAGCGTCCTTCGTGGTGATGGCGGTGATCGCGCTACTCCAGCTCGAAGCTCACATACATCAATCCATCGTCGCGCTCGACTTGCAGCACGACCGGGTCACCGGTCTTGAGCTTGCCGATGGCTGCGCGTAGCGTTGCTAGACTATCGATCGGCGTGTTGTTGACCGCGTGGATGACGTCGGCGGCTTGCAGGCCGGTGTCGGGCGTGAGCAGTTCGACCGCGCGTCCGACCACAATCACTCCCGACGGAATTCTCAAATTCAGCCGTGATCGCAAATCGTCTGTCAGATCGATGGCCAGAATCCCCAGGCGAGCAACCAGGCTGTTTTCCGTGTTGATCGCGTCCAGCAGTTCATCCATGTGATCGCGGTGCTCGATGGCCGGAACATACAGAATCTTGCGTTCGTTGCCTCGCAGAATTTCCAGCTTCACCGCTTTGTCGAGCCGGTGCAGATACAAAGCGGCCGAGAGCGAGGGCAGAGTCTCAATGGGACGGTCGTCAGCGCTCAGAACAATATCCTGAATGTGCAAGCCAGCCGCGGCGGCAGGACCATCGGGCTTTACATCCACCACCACCACTCCCCAGCGCATCGGAAGATGCAGGCCTTCGGCCAGATCGGGCGTGATCTCTTGCGCGACCGCCCCGATTTCAACCCGGTGCACATGGCCATACGTGCGCAGGCTGTGATAAACAAAATCGACCACGCGCGCGGGGATAGCGAAGCCCAGCCCCTCGCTGCCTCCGCCTTGCGAAAGAATAAACGTATTGATGCCCAGGACCGCACCGTTCATATCGACCAGCGGGCCGCCGCTATTGCCGGGATTAATGGGAGCGTCGGTCTGCAGATATGTCAGCTGCTTGTTGGGATCGGGCTGGCGGGCCAGCGCGCTAATCACGCCCATGGTGACTGAATTCTGCAGGCCTTCGGGACTACCGATTGCGAACACGAGCTGTCCCACGCGCGGCCGTTGCTGGCTGACCAGCGAGAGCGTGGGTAGATCGGTCTGGTCCACTTTCAGCAGGGCGAGATCGCTCTCCTTGTGCTGGCCGACGAGACGGGCCTCGAGAATGCGGCGCTTGCCGACCGGAACCTGTCCGCTCCCATCTTCCATCGGCAGGGGCAGCGCGACGCGTATGCGCTGCGCGCCTTCCACGACGTGGGCATTGGTCATGATGTAGCCATTCGAATCGACGATCACGCCGGAGCCGACCGCGTGCTGGCGCACGATCAGCGCCGTCTGCGATTTCTCTTCTTCGTCCACCTGCCCGTATCCCGTGACCAGAACCTGCACCACCGCCGGAGAAACCTTGGCCGCCAGACTTTCCAGAGCGTCATTGAGTTGGACCAGGACTTCGGGAGCTTCCGAGGACTGATCCCCGGAAACGCTGGGCTTGGGTTTCTCCGTCGGCATTTTGAGCACGGGCGCCCGCGCTGCCGCCGGCTGACCCGCCACTGGCGGAGCAGCTTGCGTCTGCGAGACAGCCAAGCTGGTCAGCAGGATCAAAGAAAGGATGCAGGCGGACCAAAATCGTGGGCTGGAGGGCTGGAGGTGGGTCATGATCATTTCTCCCGAATGAAGTTCTCCCGAAGGGGAAAATGGGGTCCTTTGAAAAGCTATCACGGGGCTTGGATCCCGTGTAAAGCCTTAGGATTGACGGCCGGACCCGTGCGTTGGTAACGCCTTGAACAACGCCACAACCCATATCGGCCAGCAGATGCACACCGTCACACAGACGCATATGACCGGCGGCACGCCGCAGAGTATCCGCATACGACCGCAGCGGCAAGCGGCAGCACCGGTGCTTCGGCCGCGTGCTCATCTTCATCCTCAGGCCCCTTGACTATCACGTCTATTAAGGGCGGGTAGCCGAGTTGCGTTCCGGTGTCCGCAGCCACGACCGGCAGTAATGCCGCCAAAGGAACATCGCCGCAGAAGCAAGACTGCGCGGCCCCGGCAACCACGCGAAACCAGTCTAAATCGGTGGTCCACCTGTCGTTTCCTAAGTGAAGTCGCACCCGGCTGGCTGTTGAACGGGCCACGAACCCCTTGCTGCCATCTGGAGGGGAAGCCCTTCGGTTACGGTTAACCAATCGAGTTATCAGGCTTTTACAGCGGGAAGGTTCCGTGATATAACCGCCCGTGAGCATAAAAGCGGGGCAGACCCCGCTGGGAGCTTGTTTTGACGTTGGCCTCATTCACCGACAACCAAATAATAGGCGGCCAACTTAGAGGAGGTACCGTGGGGGAAGAAGCACGGACCGGGAAAAGATTCCCGCTGGAATTGCCGATTAAGATTCATAAGGGCGATGCCGGAGACGCGAAAGGCGTGACCGGAAATCTCAGCGCAGCGGGCGTGTACATCCGCGCCGACGCCGCGATGGAGATTGGATCGCCGGTGGAATTTGAAATCACGCTGCCGCCGGAAATGACGGGCGGTCAGGAGAATGTGACCATCCAGTGCAAAGGCCGCGTGGTGCGGGCGGATGAGACTGGCCAGGGCGGCGAAGGCCGCGGCGTGGCTTGCGTGATCGACTCATACGAGTTCACTCGGAACTCATAGACTTGGGGGGAGCGTTGACAACATGCTCAAACTGATTCTGGCGGATAACCAGGCGATCTTCCGGGCGGGCATCGCCAAAGTGCTGGCGGTGGAAGATGAGATGCGCATTGTGGCCCAGGCGCAGACTCCAGAGCAGATGTTCATGGCGCTGGATAAGTTCCGCGCGGCTGTGCTCATAGCAGCGGCGGGATTTCACGGCGACTTTGCGGCCATTGTGCAGGCGGCGAACAAGGCCAAGACGCGCGTGATCGTGCTGGCCGACACTGGCGAGAGCGCGCAGAAGCACATGGCGAACGGCGCGCACGGCGTGGTTTATCGCAACGTGACCAGCGCGGCGCTGGTGGACTGCGTGCGCAAAGTCGCGCGCGGCGAAACCTGGGTGCAGGACGTCGCCGTGCCCAGCGAACTCACCGAAAACGATATGGTCGGACTGCGCGTGCGCGACCGGCTGACCGCGAAGGAACTGCGCATCGTCGCGTTGATCGTGCAGGGCTACAAGAACAAAGAAATCGCGACGCAGCTGGGCACGACCGAGCAGGTGATCAAGAATTACCTGCGCAACGTGTATGACAAGATCGGCGTGTCCGATCGGCTGGAGCTGGCGCTGTTCACCATCCATCACCGGATTCTGAACGAAGCCGCCGCGGCAACCACGGCGGGCGCAGCCCCACAGCCGCCGGCAGGCGTGTCACCATAAGTCTCGATTCGCCGGGAAGATCTGAAGGCCGTCCGCGAGGACGGCCTTTTTTCGTAGCATCGGCTTTTTTCGTAGCGCCGCCGTCGCGGCGGCTGTCCCCACATTCGTTCTGCAATCCGCTTTAGATGATCTTTTCTCCTACTGACTTTGCCTGCGTGAACAGGTAGAGATAATCCGGGCCTCCGGATTTTGAATCGGTGCCGGACATATTGAATCCGCCGAAGGGGTGCGCGCCAACCATCGCGCCGGTGCACTTGCGGTTGATGTAGAGGTTGCCGACGTGGAACTCCTGGATGGCGCGATCGATCTTGTCGCGTGAACTGGTATAGACGGAACCAGTCAGTCCGAATTCGGTGTCGTTGGCGATCTGGAGTGCGTCGTCGAATCCGCGAGCTTTGATGACCGCGAGCACCGGGCCGAAAATTTCTTCCTGTTCGAGCTTCGACTTCGGCTGGATGTCGGCAATCACGGTGGGCTGAATGAAGTAGCCCTCGCCGGGAGCGCGTTCGCCGCCGGTGATGAGGCGTCCATCTTTTTTGCCCTGCTCGATGTAGCCGAGGATGGTCTTCATGGAGCCTTCGTTGATGACCGCGCCCATGGCGGCGTTGTCGGCGACATCGCCGATCTTGATCTTCTCGACGCGGGCCTTCAGTTGAGCAAGGAATTTGTCGTAAACGCGCTCGTCGACGATGGCGCGCGAGCAGGCCGAACATTTTTGTCCTTGAAATCCGAACGCCGCTTGCGCGACGCCTTCGACGGCGGAATCAATGTCGGCATCGGCGTCAACGATGATGGCGTCTTTGCCGCCCATTTCGAGAATGGTGCGCTTGATCCATATCTGCCCGGGAGCCTGCGTGGCGGCGACTTTATTGATGTGCAGTCCGACTTCGCGCGATCCGGTGAAAGCGATGTAGCGTGTCTTGGGATGGGCGACGACGGCATCGCCGAAGGTGGCTCCGGCGCCGGGGCAGAAGTTCACTACGCCCTCGGGCATGCCGCACTCTTCGAGCAATTCGACGAATTTCGCGGCGATGGTGGGCGAATCGCTCGACGGTTTGAGAATGACAGTGTTGCCGCAAACGATGGAGGCCAGCGTCATTCCAGCCATGATGGCGCAGGGGAAATTCCACGGCGGAATGACCGCGCCGACGCCGAGCGGAATGTAATGCAGCGTGTCACGCTCGCCGGGAAGCTGGATGGGTGTCTGCACTTTGGCAAACCGCAGGGCCTCGCGAGCGTAGAACTCGCAGAAGTCGATGGTCTCAGAAATGTCGGCGTCGGCCTCAGCCCAGTTCTTCGAGACTTCGAAGACCAGCCACGCCATGAACTCCATCTTGCGCTGGCGAAGCAGGTCGCCGACGCGGAACACAAGGCTGGCGCGCTCTTCGACCGTGGTGCGGCTCCAGGACTCGAACGCCTCGAGCGCGGCCTTCATGGCGGGCTCAACGTGTTCCTTGCCGGCCTTCTGGTGGATGCCGACAATTTCGGAGGGCTTGGACGGGTTCAGCGATTTGATCTTGTCGGTAGTCCTGACGCGCTTGCCGCCGATGATGAGGTCGTACTCACGGCCAAGCTGGCCGCGGACTTTCGCGACGGCGGAGCGCATGCGGCGCGCATTCTCTTCGTTGCGAAAATCGAAAAAGGGCTCAGTAACAAATGGACCAGCATGCAGGCTGGTTCGTGGCCGGACAGGGGCTTCTAAGGTTGCCATGGGAGGAATCCTTTCGAAGATGACGGAATCAGGTATATGACTTTGATTAGTTTACACCTCGTAGAGACGCGGCAAGCAGATGAGCGGGAGCCGGAGATTGCGAGCTTGGGAGAGCGAAAATCGAGCAGGATGAAGGATGAGTGCGCGTTTTTTCGGATTGTTCCGCGCAAACTATTGATTCCAGATGGTTTGTCTGTCTTTGATTCCGGCACGGTCGGGCAAATTCCTGCAATTAAAGGACTTAGCGGCAAAATATTGCGAAATAAGGAGTTAGCGATCGAGAACGACGGCTGGGGTGTCCGTGTGCCGCTATCTGAGTTGGAAGATTCTGGGCGCATCTTCCATGATTTTCCTCTTGTCTTGGATCGTGAGTAAAGGTTGTTCGTCACATCACTGCGGGAACGGGCTGTGGAAAAGAGAGCGGTGATGATACGAGCGCACTCAGCGGCTTGGAATCGACCAAACGTCAAAAGCCCCACCCTGTCCCTCCAAAAAACGGAGGGACAAGGATGGGGCACCCCGCTCGCCGCTAGGCGCTGGCTTCGCTGGTGGCTTCTGGGACCGCTTGCTCGTAAGGACTATCCAGGTCGGGATTGCGGGGACGGGATTTGCTGCCGAAGACGGCTTCCTTCGCCAGTTTGAAGATGATGCGGCGATTTTGCGCGATCACTTTCAGCCAGGCAAAGCGTCCCATCATGGGGAAGTAAATGCCGCGGAAGCAGAGGCGGGCGAGGAAGATGTTGATGCGGTAGCCGAGAGGCTGGTCGTCGAGCGAGTCGACGGCGTGCGCCAGGGCCTCAGGGCTGTAGGCGTGGGACCATCCATAATTCACTTCGGCGTGAGCTTCTTCGATCGTCATCTTCAGCGGCGTGTGGGCCATGGCGAAGGGGATAAATTCCCGCCAGTGTTTGGGACGGGTGAGGCGTCCGGCGGCTTCGAGGCGCTTGTAGAGCGGGGTTGCGGGCAACGGAGTGAGCAGGCCGAAGATGGGCAGGCCCGGCGGCCAGGTGCGTACTTGCTCGAGCGTGCGTTCGGCGACGCCCGTGGTGTCGTTGTCCATGCCAAAGATGAATGACGTGATGGCGTATACGTTGCGCTTGGCGAGGCGTTCGAGCACGGCGGCGTATTCACCGGGCTTGTTGAATCCTTTATTGACATCTTTGAGATTGGCGGGATCGATCGATTCCATGCCGATGAAGATCCACTTGCCTCCGGAGGCGGCGATGAGGTCGACGAGTTCTTCGTCGCGCAGCAAGTTGGCGCTGATCTGGGCGACCCAATGGACTTGGGCGCCGGCGGCAATGATGTCGCGCAGCAGCGACTTGGTGCGTTTCACGTTGATGGCGAAATTGTCGTCGATGAAGAAGACGGCCATCTGTCCCTTTTCACTGCGGGCGCGTTGCTTCAGCAGAAGCAGTTCGTTGACCACACTTTCGTTGCTGCGGAAGCGGATGGAGTCGCCGAAAAATCCGGTGACGGTGCAGAACTCGCAGCCGTACGGGCAGCCTCTGCCGGACTCGACAGGAATAATGCGAAACGTTCCCCAGCCATCCCCGACTTTGCTGAGCATCGGGTAGACGACTTTGGGCAGAACATTGAATTGATGGAGATCGATCTTGTCCCAGGGGACGACGGGATAGTTCTGCAAAGAGGGCTTGCGTTCCTGGCCGAAGACATCGACCGGAGTGTAAATCTCTTTGAGCTTTCCGGCTGCGGCATCGTTGACGATCAGCGGCCAGGTTTCATCGGCTTCTCCGAGAGCGACGGCGTCGGCGTGGCGCGGGCCGCCATCGCGGCCCAAGGCCTCATCGGCCATTTCCGTGACGTGCGGTCCGCCCATGACGACGGGCACGCCCACGGCGCGGATGGCGTCGGCGATGCGATAGGCCTTGGCGATCATGCGGGTCATGGCGCCGATGCCGACCAGGTCGATCTTCTGATCGCGAACGTATTGCGCGATCTGCGCTTCGTCCATGGGCTGGGCATTGCCATCCATGAGCAGCACCTCGTGGCCGGGCGGGGTGAGCGCCTGGAGAAGAAACATCCAGAGGTGAGGCATGAAGTTGCGAGTTACACCGTTGTCGGGGTTGTAAAGCAGAATTCGCATGTCCGCCGCCTTTCCAAAGTGGTACGGGTCGATCGTGCCGTCACGAACGATCTAAAAAGGCGGCAGTTTTGTTTGGGTTGATTTCGCTGATACACAGAAATATCAGGTGTTGGCGATTGTACTCCCTTTGCGCGGCGCGGCGAGGAAAAGTATGGCCCCACTCCAAGAAGTGCTTCTTTGCGTTGGATGCAAACGGTAGTCGATCTACTGCCCGAGGATTCCTTTTTTCAAAGCGGCGTTGGGCGGCTTGGGGCCGAGCCAGACGGAGAACAGCATTTTGGCGAAGTTTGGACCGGCGATGGTCAGCATCTCTTTGCCCGCGATCGCGAGCGATGTGCCTGTACCTGGAATGTAGGTGAAGACCAATTCCTCGCCGTCTTTGACCGAGTCGAGAGCAGAGAAGAGACGATCGATATCGGGCTTCAACGTCTTGGCGGCTTCGGGCGTGTTGTTCTGGAAAGATTCGGAGAAGCCGTCGGTGAGTTGGCTCTTGCTGACGTTGCGGACGAAGTGCATGACGATTCGCTTGGGGACGTCGGGCTGGAGAATCGCGGCGGGATCTGTCGACTTTTGCGGGAGGTAGAGTCCGGCGACATAGACCTTGAAGGCATATTTCGTGCGCAGGCCCATGCCGTTGAGGGTGAGAGTGGTGGCGCCGGCTTGCATTGTGTCGGGCAGGTTGATGTTAGCGAGATTGCCGGCGCGGCATTGCGAGGCCAGGACACAGATTGCGAGGGATAGCAATATGGCGGTCTTGCGCATGAGGCCTCCTTGGGACTACGAGTTCGACGACGATTCAACTTACATCGCGGAGGGAGGGTGAGCCGTGATTATGGTCACGAGGCTATGAGTTGAGATCGCCTGACTACCTAGCGGAACGGGAAGTCAAAATCCCCGCCCCTTTTAACTTCGGTCAGGGCAGACTCCATCTCGCCAAAAGGCGCCGAGATAAGGGTGAGGCACCCGTTACCGTAGCGAGTTTGCTATTACTGCTGCCGGTACTGGTTCCAGGTGCGCGGTGAAGTGGCGTAAAAACGCCGCTTCGTAGGTTAAGCGCATGCCGGGGATTTTCTCGCGATGCTTCCAGACTTCGAGGATCACTTCGACCACGTAGTCGATGTGACTTTGGGTGTAGACGCGGCGGGGGATCGCTAGGCGCACCAGGTCCATCTTCGCTGCCTGGGCAAACATCAGAGTGCCGATTTCTACGCTGCGGATTCCGCCTTCGAGATAAAGTTCGGCGGCGAGCGCTACACCCGGAAATTGATCCGCGGGAATGTGCGGCAGGAAGGCGCGGGCGTCGAGATAGATGGCGTGGCCGCCGGGCGGCTGCACGATGGGCACTCCGTGAGACGCGATGTGATTGCCCAGATACGCGGTCGAGGCGATGCGGTAGCGCAGATAGTCCTCTTCCAGCGCCTCTTGTACGCCGACGGCGATGGCTTCGAGATCGCGTCCGGCGAGGCCGCCGTAGGTGGGATAGCCCTCAGTGAGGATGAGCAGATCTTTTTCCTGTTGGGCGAGCAGGTCGTCGTTAGTGCAGAGGAAGCCGCCGATGTTGGCCATGCCGTCTTTCTTGGCGGACATGGTGCATCCATCACCGAGGCAGAACATTTCCTGCGCGATTTCTTTGGGAGTTTTATCTTCGTATCCTTTTTCGCGCAGCTTGATGAACCAGGCATTTTCGGCGAAGCGGCAGGCGTCGAAGTAGAGCGGGATGCGGTTACGCCTGCAGAGGTCGCTCACCTGGCGAACATTTTCCATGGAGACAGGCTGACCTCCGCCGGAATTGTTGGTGACGGTGAGCATGACGAGCGGAATGCGGTGGCGGCCCACGCGCGTGATGAGCGTTTCGAGGGCGGCGACATCCATGTTGCCTTTGAACGGATGCGTGGATGCGGGATGCTTGCCTTCTTCGATCACCAGGTCGACGGCTTCGGCGCCGACGAATTCCACGTTGGCGCGGGTCGTGTCGAAGTGCGTGTTATTGGGGACAACGTGTCCCTGCTTGCAGGCCACGCCGAACAGGATGCGTTCGGCGGCGCGTCCCTGATGCGTGGGGATGACGTGACGGTAGCCGAAGATTTCCTGAACTGAATTCTTGAAACGATCGAAGCTGCGGCTACCGGCGTAGCTCTCGTCGCCTTCCATGATCGCGGCCCACTGGTGGGTGGACATGGCGCCGGTGCCGGAATCGGTGAGCAGGTCGATGAGAACATCATCAGCAGGGAGAAGAAACAAGTTGTAGTAGGCGGCTTCGAGCAGTTGTTGGCGCTGCTGGCGAGTGGTCCAGCGGATGGGCTCGACGCTCTTGATGCGGAAGGGTTCGATAATCGTTTTGACGGGCATGAGGGCGTGTCCTGGGAACTCCGGTAGAACTGAGTATGATACGCCTGCATTTGGGAGCAGTCTGTGCGTGTCGAGCTTTCGCTCGACCGGACAGCCGAGGGCGGCTGTCCCCACATGGCTCTCCTTGAAAGCCTTACCGCAGAGTTCGCTGAGGACGGCCGCGGAGACCGCGGAGAAGAACAAGTGCCGGGAGTAAGAACACGGCATGATACACCTGCAAAAAGCTTTGTAATCCTGAGCGGATATTGCTTGTTGTGTGCGCACTCGGGCGCGATGGTAGACTCGAAAGTTTTCTACGAGGCGAAGGGTATGAACATACAACGAGTCGGAGTGGTGGGCGCGGGGACCATGGGGAACGGCATCGCTCATGTGTTTGCGCGCAGCGGATACAACGTGGTTTTGTGCGATGTGGAGCAGCGGTTTCTGGAGCGCGCAATCGGGACAATCACGAAGAATCTGGACCGTGAAGTGGCCAAGAACAAGATCACTGCCGCGGATAAGGATTCGGCGCTGGCGCGGATTCAGGCGGTCACGGATCGCGGCAAGCTGGCGGATTGCGATTTCGTGATTGAGGCCGCGACCGAAAAGTTTGAGATCAAGACGGAAATCTTTCGCGACCTCGATCGGCTGACGCGGCCGGAAATTATGCTGGCGTCAAATACGTCGTCGATCTCGATCACCAAGCTGGCGGCTTTAACCAAGCGTCCGGAGAAGGTGATCGGGATGCACTTCTTTAATCCTGTGCCGGTGATGAAACTGGTGGAGGTGATTCGCGGGCTGGCGACTTCGCAGGAAAGTTTTGAGGCGGTGCGCGATCTGGCGGTGAAACTGGAGAAGACGCCGGTAGAAGTGAACGATGCGCCGGGATTCGTTTCGAACCGGGTGCTGATGCCGTTGCTGAATGAAGCCATGTACGCGGTGATGGAAGGCGTGGCCACGCCCGAGGCGGTGGATGAAGTGTTCAAGCTGGGGATGGCGCATCCGATGGGGCCGCTGACGCTGGCGGATTTCATTGGGCTGGATGTGTGCCTCGACATCATGCGCGTGCTGCAGAGCGGGTTGGGAGATCCGAAGTACCGGCCGTGTCCGCTGCTAATCAAAATGGTCGATGCCGGGTGGCTGGGAAGAAAGAGCGGGCGCGGATTCTACAAGTATTGAGCGATTGTTGATTGTTGATTGTTGAATGAAAACGCCTGGCGCTAGCTGCGACGCATGGTTCTATCTGCTCGCTGCCCTATGTGGGATCTGCGCTGGTTCGGCGGACGTCGCGGTTGACGATCTGCTGTTCACCGCTTTGCTTGTAGTTTTGGCATGCATGCTGCTGGGGATGCTGCGGCCGCGCCGGCCGTGGCGTTGGGTTTTGATGGTCGGCGTTTTCATTCCGCTGACTGAGTTTGCGGGTTACATTGTGCTCACCGTGAAACCGACGCGGGCTCAGATCTACGGATCGTTTCTGGCGTTTCTTCCCGGCGTGGCGGGGGCCTATGGCGGGTCGGTCGTTCGAACCGTGATCGACAACTTGCGGTTGCGGAGATAGGGACTTCAAGACTTTACCGCTGAGATCGCAGAGGAAAGCGCGCTGAGTCCGCTGAGAAAAACTTCCCTTGGTTGCGCTTCTTTTGGGGATGGATTACGGGACTTTATCCTAAAGCCCTTTCGGATTGCCGGACGCCACACCTAGGTATCGGATAATCAGAAAGTTACTACCGATTCCACAGGATTCGCGCGTATGCTGGCGAGCATGGGTGTAAGTGTTTCCATGCTGGCTTCGGGGAGCCGGGGTAATTGCGCGATTGTGGCCAGCGCTTCCACAAAAATTCTGGTGGATGCCGGCATCTCGTGCCGCGAGACGTTCAAGCGGATGAAGGCGCTGGGCGACGATCCGCACGCGCTTTCTGCGATTCTGATCACCCACGAGCATTCCGATCACGTCTATGGACTGGCAACGCTGGCGAAGAAGCTGCGCATCCCAATTTTTATGACTGGGGCGACACACCAGGCGTGGGCGCGGGCCATGCGCGACGAGAACGGTGTGCGCCCGCCACTGGAAAAGCTGGAGCGCTTCGAATCGGGACATCGCTTTCAGGTTGGTGACATCGCAGTACAGCCGTTCACTATTCCACACGACGCGGCCGATCCGGTGGGATTCACGTTTCGAGCAGAAGGCATCAAGGTGGGAGTGGCGACGGATCTGGGGTACATCCCGGTGAGCGTGCGCGATCACTTGCGAGGCTGCGACGTGCTGGTGATGGAATCGAATCACGATGTGGAAATGTTGCGAGTGGGGCCGTATCCGTGGTCGGTGAAGCAGCGAGTGATGAGCCGCGTAGGACACCTGTCTAATGTGGCGCTCGCGGATTTTTTCACGAACGACTATGATAGCAATGCAACGTTTGTTGTGCTGGCGCATCTGTCAGAGCAGAACAACCATCCGGAAATAGCCCGGAGAGAGGCGGAACGGGCGCTGGCCACGCGAGGCGGGCTGTTTGCGAATCACGTGTTGTTGGCATCCCAGACCGAAGCTTTGGAGCCAATTCGCCTGTAGTTGGGTTCACAGGTCTGGCAGATTTTGTGTCCCTCAATGAGTCAGCAGTGCATTGATCCAATCGTAGGCAAGATCCTGGCGGGCTGGAGATACGACATTTCCGGACTGGCGCCGGAGATGTGCGGCGACTACGAAAGTCACCTGGCGGCATGCGAGTACTGCCGCAGCCGGCAAAAGATCCATCGCATCATCGATGTGTCCCTGATTGCGCTGGCGTCGGTATCCGCCGGAATTTTCCTGCTGGCGTTTGGGGTGATCCACTACCTAGGGCCGCGGCACGCTTTTTGGCTGGAGATTGCGGCGCTGGCCGGATTCGCGCTCTCGGCGTTGATCTGGCTGGGAGTGGCGGTGGCGACACCGGCGCCGGTCACCGTTCTGGATGCCGCGAAAGAAGGCGCGCGGCGCGTGCATGACCGGTTGCCGGAGGAGATCCGGCAGCGGCTGCCGGAAGAGTTCCGCATCAAAATCACCGGAACCTAGCAGGCTGCTGACTCTTTCCACCTCGCCTCGGCGGCTAAAAAGGCTGCTGAAAAACCCGTTTGGGCAGCAGAAAGCCAACCTCAGGCGCTAAAGCGCGGCGGATTTTAGAGGACTTAGCGGCACGACTGAAGTCGTGCCCTTCCCAACACCTATTCGAGACGGAGTTTTTCAGCAAACTGTAAAGGCGCTCTTCATTTCGCACTTACGGCGCGGTTGAAAACCGCGCCCTTTCAAAGCTTTGATCTCCCCGCATTCCTCCTTCTCCGGCACTTCGTTCCGCCCGGGCCTGCGGGACCCGCCGCTTCCCTACTTGATGTGGCAACTGGCCAGGCCGCGTTTTTCCAGATATTGCTGGTGATAGTCTTCCGCCGGGAAAAAGGTTACGGCGGGAACGATCTGGGTGGCGATGGGCTTGGAGTAGCGATGCGCTTTTTCAAGCGCGTCCTTCGAAGCCGCGGCCTGCGCCTGCTGCTCAGGGCTGTGAAAGAAAATTGCAGAGCGGTACTGCGAGCCCCAGTCGGGGCCCTGGCGGTTCACCTGCGTGGGATCGTGGTTCTCCCAGAATACTTTGAGCAGGTCGGCATAACGAACCTTCGCCGGATCAAACTCGACCTCGACGGCCTCGGCGTGGCCGGTGCGATCGGTGCAAACTTCCTTGTAGGTTGGATTTTCGGTTTGGCCTCCGGTATAGCCAACCCGGGTTGAGATCACTCCCGGCATCTGGCGGAAGGTAGCTTCCACTCCCCAAAAGCATCCGGCTGCAAATGTGGCCTTTTCCATGGCGATAAACTCCCTGAACGATGGTGAATTTTAGAGGATGCAGGGCAACAGCGTTGATGATTCCGTAATGGCTGCTGCGACTGATTTTACCCTGTCTAGAAATATTGCCCTTCCATTGGATGGCAAAAGGCGCAGAAAGTAACAGCATTGTAAATTCTTGGGATTTAGGGAGTTATCCAATTGACGGGTTGGGGAAAATCAAGGTAAAGTCCGGTTTGCAGGACAATTCCGTGGGTCTTCCAGGCAGCCACTTCCAAGCCGTGCCCTCCACGTTGCGAAGAAATTCGTCCATCCTCCTAATGGCATTGTTGATGGTCCCGGCGGCGCTGGCGATATCCGAATTCTCGCCCCAGTTGCGTCTTGGGTATCACACGGGAGATCAGTGGGAACCGGCGATGGCGGCGGACGCGCACGGGCATGTTTATGTGCTGTATCCGCAATATGGCGCGGTGCCCGATTGCCCCAGCTGTACCGCGCCATCGATCGCGCTTCTGGTTAGCGACGATAATGGGGCGTCATGGCAGCCTTCGCGGGCGCTGCTTCCCTTCCCGACCGGGCAGTTTGATCCGCAGATTGTGGTCGACCCGCTGGACCGGCAAACCGTGTACGCCTCATGGATGCAGAACAACAAGCGCGACATCGTGGTGGCGCGCTCGCTCGACTATGGCCGCACGTGGTCGTTTTCCTGGGCGGAACGCGGGCGGCAGGATTCCGACAAGCCGGTGCTCGCGGTGCGCGGTGCGGACGTCTATGTCGGGTTCAACCATGAAGAGAGATTTCTGGTGGCGGCCTCGCATGATGCCGGACAGACATTCACCGTGTCCCGAGTAAACACGACGGCCGAGCCGGGGTGGTCGCTGGCCGGCGGAGCGACCGTCGATCCGACGGGAAATGTTTATTTCGGATGGTCGGCGTACGCGCGGCACGACATGCCGACACAGCCGGTTAGCGTTTACGTAAGCCGGTCCAGCGATGGAGGGCGCACGTGGGGGACGCTGCTGCTGGATCAATCGAGCGCGCCTCCGGATTGTGCGGCGCAGAATTGCGAGACCGGATATCTGGGACCACAGATTGCGCTGGCTTCCGATTCCGCGGGCGGATTGTACGCGCTATGGAATGCGGGGTCGGCGAACGGCGGAGCGGAGCTGATTTACTTCTCGTCTTCGACTACGGCGGGAGCGACCTGGTCGGCCCGAACGAGTGTATCGAGTGCTCCGTCGGGCACCGAGCACGCGTTCCCGGCGATCTTAGCGGGAACTTCCGGCGACATTCGAATTGCGTGGATGGATACGAGGATGACGGAGGCGGTTCACTCCAATATTCCGCTATGGAATACTTACTACCGAAGTTCCACCAACGGCGGGGCGACGTGGAGCGCGGAAGCGCAGCTCTCGAGTCCGGCGCGCGGGTACGATTACATTCTTCCGGCGGGCTTCCGCTTTCCTTTTGGCGACTACTTCGGGATGGCTATCGATAGCGAGGGTGCGACCCAGGCGGTGTGGGGCGAAGGCAGGAATTACAAAGCTCCCGGCTCGATCTGGTACGCGCGCGGCCGATAGCACGGACGACGGAGCGGACGAAGGCGTCCGCCCCTACATCTCTCGGAGATATTCTGACCGGCGCTACTCCAACTGCATTCCTCCAATGAAGTCGGCAATGCGCGCGACGTGGTGGTCGTGGCACCAGGTCTTCAGGCCATCCACAATTTTTTCGGTGGCGCAGGGATCCCAATAACTGGCGGTGCCGATCTGCACGGCGGTGGCTCCGGCGAGCATGAATTCGACAACGTCGGCGGGAGTGGAAATTCCGCCCATGCCGATGACAGGAATTTTGACGGCGTGGGCCGCGTCGTAAACCATCCGCACGGCGATGGGTTTGATGGCCGGGCCGGAGAGGCCGGCGGTGACATTGGCAATGCGCGGCTTGCGAGTCTCGGGGTCGATCGCCATCGCGACGAATGTGTTGATGAGCGAGACCGCGTCGGCGCCGGCCTCCTGGGCCACGTAGGCCATTTGCGCGATGCTGGTGACATTGGGAGAAAGCTTGACAATCAGAGGGCGCTGCGCGACGCGGCGGGCGGTGGTTACGACTTCGTCGAGCGTGCGGGGATCGCTACCAAACTGCAGGCCGCCGTGCTGCGTGTTGGGGCAGGAAACATTCAGTTCGTAGGCGGCAATGCCTTCGCCTCCGTTGAGGATTTCGATGGTGTGTTCGTAATCCTCGCGGGTGTAGCCGAAGACGTTCGCGATCACAACGGCATCTTTGATCTGGCGCAGCTGCGGCAATTTTTCCTGCAGAAAGGCCGGCGCGCCGATGTTCTGCAGTCCAATTGCATTCAGCATGCCGGCCGGCGTCTCCCAGAGGCGCGGCGGAGGGTTGCCGATCATCGGCTCTCTCGAGAGTCCTTTCACCACGAAACCGCCGAGCTTCGCGAGGTGAACTACGTCTTCAAACTCGACGCCATAGCCGAAGGTTCCGCTGGCCGCAATGACGGGATTCTTGAGAGCGATGCCGGCAACGTTCACGGTCAGATCGGTGGCGGAGTTGGTCATGGCTGGCTTTCTCCGATATTCGCGCTGCGATGGGACGAAGTGAGCGCTTCGGTCAGCACACGGCCTATCGCGTGGGTGGGAGCATTGATGCCCAATAGCGAGGCCAGAGTCACTACGAGATCGACCGGTTGGACGCTGTCGCGATAGGTTCCCGGCTGGAACGGCAATCCGTAGAAGGCCAGAGGAACGTGAGTGTCGTAATTGTAGGGCGAGGCATGATCGGTGCCCGTTGGCGATCCGACGGTGTAAATATCGGGAACGCCCATCACGTACCAACTGCCTTCCGGAGAATAGCTGTTGAGATATTTGTGACCCAAATCCGTGTTGGGAGCGCGGCCTTCGGCCAGTTGCGATTTTGTGTAGTAATCGCGCAGTCCGATTTGCTTCATAGCCTCACCCACGGCAGTTTCGGCATCGTGCTCACGCACGTGCACGGCATTGAACGCGTCCTCTTCGAGCCATGCCAGAGGATAGTCAAACTTTACGTAGGAGGCAGGATGGCGGGGAGAAAACTTTGCGGTCAGGATGGCATTGATCTGCTCTTGAAGTTTCGCTCCGCCGAGATTGGCCGCGGGAATGCGCAGCTTTTTGGCGGCGTCGGGCAGGGATGAGACGCCGTGGTCGGCGGAGAGCGCGATCCACACGTTGGCCAGGCCGATCTGATGTCCGAGGAAGTTGAAGAAGTCAGCGATCTCGCGATCGAGGTCGAGAGCCATCTTATGCATCTCAGGACTATCGGGGCCGACTTGATGTCCGAGGATGTCGTTGGCCGAGAGGCTGATGGAAAGCAGATCGGTGGCCGGGCCCCGGCCGACATTTTCGTAAAGCATGAGCTGCTTGGCAAATTCGAATTCGTACTCGTTGGCGAAGGGGGTGGAACCAATCACCTCAAAAAATCCGGCGTCGGAGCCATCCTTGCGTTTGCGATGCGCGGTCAAGCGCAAAACGTTGCCTTGCGCATCCGTCCACTCACGATCCCAATATTTGGCGGGCTGCGTGGAGTTGAAATCCTGCGCCCATTTGGGAAGATCGTCGCGATAGTAGGTGGACGTGACCCAGGAGCCGGACTGGGGCTCGATCCAATAGGCGGCGTCGGCGGCGAATCCCGCGGGAAGGATGGCGGCGCGGTCCTTGAGAGAAACTCCGAAGACGCGGGACTTGCCCTGCGTGGCCAGCTTGAGTTCGTCGCCGAGAGTGTCGGCGAGCAGGTTGTGAGGCGAGGCACCCGCCTGGGTTGCGGCCACGCCAACCAGCTTGGTGTTTTCGTCTTCAACCGAGGTGACCATTTTGTGCTTTTTCTGGTCCCACCATTCGTTGGAAACGATGCCGTGGCCATCGCTGTAAGCACCGGTGAAAAGTGTGGAGTGGCCGGGAGCCGTCCGAGTGTTGGCGTAATCGTAATTGCAGTTTGAGAAGTACGCGCCGCGATCGAGCAGCATGCGAAAGCCGCCTTCGCGGAATTCGTCGCGATAGCGTTCGAGATAATCGCCGCGGAACTGGTCGATCACGATCACGACGACCAGCTTGGGGCGTCCGTTATAGGCCGAAGCAACCGAGGACGGCGGTAGGCTGGCAAGAATTGCCACGCATAGGCAGGCGAAGAAGAGTCGGCGGTAGGCGGAACTGGGGGATGATCTCATTGCGAACGTAGTTTACACAGGGGTGGGAAATATGCCAACGCAGATGGGTGGTAGAAGAACCCGGTTCGCGAATCGGCGGTGCCCCGGAGCTATGCGGAGAACATAGGGTGAATTTGAAGCAGCCTCGGTTCCCGGGTCCGATCGTAGCTAGGATCTTGACCTTGAGACGAGGGAGTCGCGCTTGCTTCCGGCGTTGCCAGGATTGACAACGGCTTATTTCGCTCCTCCCTGCCGCGAGCGACAACGCGAAGCAACAATGCGATACAAACTCCAAGGGCGAAAGCGAACGCCACAAAGTACCAGAGCGTGGGAAATCCCAGGATGAAGATCACGGAGCTGCCGACAGCGAAGAGTAGCCCGATGAAGTCGCCTGCGAAGGAGAGCTTGTGCATCGTAATGCCAGGATGGGGTTTTTCACTCATGACGCACCTGCTGACGCTTTCATCATCCCACCAACGTTGAGGGGACTCAACCAGTTATTCAGGGCAGAGATGAGGTGTGCTATAGATCGCGCGATTTGCGCTTTCTGTTATCGGGAGGATGACGTTGACAAAGGCAATTTTCGCTGTGACCGCTGCCGTGTTGTGCCTGGGCTCGATGCTGGCCGGGCAGCAGAAATCTCACGCGGGGCCAGCACGAAAATCGCACGAGGCAAGTATCTGGTCGAGAGCATTGGGGCGTGCGCCGATTGCCACACACCGCGCAACGAGAAGGGTGAATTCGTGAAGGAGCAGTGGCTGCAGGGAGCAACTCTCGATTTCAAGCCGACTGTGCCCATGCCGGTATGGGCCGACAAATCGGCGAATATCGCCGGACTGCCGGGATGGGAGAAGGATGCGGCGATTCGATTTTTCATGACGGGAATCGCGTACAACGGACTCCCGCCACGGCCTCCCATGCCGCAGTATCGATACACTCAGCAGGATGCGGAGGCAATCGTGGCATATCTGCAATCGCTGGAGCCGGACAAGAAGTAGCCAGAGCGCCTGCCTGATCCATCCGGAAAAGCTTCGATGACGGCGAGGGTGTAGCATGCAATTTCGAAGAGCGGGGTCATCCCGAAGCGCCGCGTTTGTTCGAGCAGGGCGAGGGATCTCGCGAGCAGGGTAGCGCGTCATTCCCACGAGATCCTTCGCTGCGCCTGAAAGGCGCCTCCGCTCAGGATGACGCCCCAGAATCAAACTGCACCACTACCCGGCGAGAGCGCGGCGTGCATTTCTCGCCTCTTTTCCGATACATTAGTGAGTCCCTATGCTTGATCTGAATTTCGTTCGCGAAAATCTGCCTCTGGTCGAGGAAAAGCTGCGCCAGCGCGGTATGGATCCGGCTGCGGTGCTCAAGGATTTCCGCGAAGTCGATACGCTGCGGCGGCAGGCCATCACCGAGGCCGAGACCAGCAAAGCCCAACGCAATAAGGCATCGGAAGAAATCGCGAAGCTGAAAAAGAGCGGGCAGGATGCCAGCACAGCGATGGCGCAGACGAAGGAATTGCGCGAGACGATCTCCGCTCTGGAAAAGACGGCCACGGATCTGGACGCTCGGTTGCGCGACATTCTGGCGGGCATTCCGAACCTGCCGCATGCCAGCGTTCCGGTGGGTCACAGCGCGGACGACAACGTGGAAGTGCGGCGCTGGGGAAGTGCGCCGAAATTTGATTTCACTCCCAAACCGCATTGGGATCTGGGGCCGGAGCTGGGTGTGCTCGACCTGGAACGCGCGGTGAAACTTACGGGAGCGCGCTTTGCGGTGTACTGGGATCTGGGCGCGAAGCTGGAACGCGCGCTGGCGAATTTCATGCTCGATCTGCACACGCGCGAGCATGGCTACACGGAGGTTCTGCCGCCGTATCTGGTGAACTCGGATTCGATGTACGGCACGGGACAGCTGCCGAAATTTGCAGCGGATCTTTTTCGTGTGCCGCACGGCGAAAAGGATTTGTGGCTGATCTCGACAGCCGAAGTTCCGGTCACGAATCTGTATCGCGACGAGGTGCTGGATCAGGCGCGCCTGCCGATCTCACTGACTGCGTATACGCCCTGCTTCCGCAGCGAGGCGGGATCCTACGGGAAGGACGTGCGCGGGATCATCCGGCAGCACCAGTTTCAGAAAGTGGAATTGGTAAAGTTCACGCGTCCCGAGCAATCGTACGAAGAGCACGAGAAGCTGACGCGCAATGCGGAAGAAGTGTTGCAAAAGCTCGGCTTGCATTATCGCGTGATGGCGCTTTGTACCGGAGACATGAGCTCAGCTTCGGCGAAGACGTATGATCTTGAAGTGTGGCTGCCGGGACAGCAGCTCTATCGCGAGATTTCTTCGTGCTCGAATTTTGAGACGTACCAGGCGCGGCGGGCGAACATCCGGTATCGGCCCGAGGGGAAGAATAAGACCGAGTTCGTGCACACGCTTAATGGGAGCGGACTGGCGGTGGGCCGCACCTGGGTGGCGATTGTGGAGAATTACCAGCAGTCCGATGGAAGCGTGGTGATTCCGGAAGTGTTGCGGCCGTACATCGGAGCGGAGCGGATCACGAAAAGGAAGCTGTGAGCGGTGAGCCATGAGCTACGAGCCTGCGAGCTGCCACGTGCTCTGCTCGATGCTCATGCCTCGCAGCTCATCGCTGGCATTTGCCAAGAGAGGGAGCGCTCACTAGACTTGCATAGAGCAGAACTCACGACCGCCGCGCCTGGCGCGCCCGTGCCCATGAACGCCATCTGGCGAACAATTCGCGGCTACATTCTTTGGCAGTACGAACGGGGCACGCTCCATTACGACATCATGGTCACGCTGATCCTGATATTTATCTTCATCTCGCCGCGCGTGATCAACTTCAACGACAAACCCATCTCGCGGAACGCGCATCCGACAGAGGTATTGGTCACGGCGCAGGCCGATGGGCACTTGTTCTTTCAGGTCGCCGCCAGTGCGGTGAATCCGGGCGACGATGCGTCGTTGCGCGACCAGCTGCTGCACATCATCGAACCGATTTCAGGAGCGGTGTCGATTGTCAGCTACGAGCCGGTGAAGGACCAGAAGAGCCAGGTGCAGAGCTACAAAGTGGTGGCCAAGCGGGAGTAGGACGGTTCAAGAAAGCAGAAAGACGGAATGAAACATCTGATCTTCACTCTGGCGATCACATGGAGTTTTCTTGGATTGAATGCGGCGGCGCAGGAGAAAGCCGCCGATCCCGCAGAGCTCGACGCGGTGCTGAAAAAAATGGACGCGGTCGCCGCGACTTTCCGCTCGACGCAGGCGACGTTTGAGTGGGACACGTACGAGAAAGTGATCGACGAGGTTGACGATTATGAGACCGGCGTCATCTATTACCGGCGGACGGGCAAAGACAAAGAGATTGAGATGATGGCGGAAGTCAAGATGGCCGGATCGAGCCTGCAGAGCCTGAAGCCGGAGCCGAAGTACGTGCTGTTCAGCGGCGGGAAGGTTCGCATGTACCAGCCCAAGATCGATCAGGTGACAGAAGTCGATCTGGGCAAGAATCACTCGGATTTTGAAAGTTATGTCGTGCTCGGCTTCGGGGGCAGCGGCGAGGACTTGCAGAGAGTGTTCGACGTAACCTATGTAGGACCGGAGACGATCAACGGCGTGGCGACTGCCAAGCTGCAACTGGTGCCGAAATCCGAGAAAGTTCGGAACACGTACAAGCAGATTTTGCTGTGGATCGATCTGGAGAAAGGGATCTCGGTGCAGCAGCAATTTTTTCAGCCGGACGGCAACTACCGGCTGATGAAATACTCCGATATTCAGGTCAACGGGAAAAAGATTCCGGATGAGGTTTTCAAACTGAAGACCACAAATAAGACGCAGATCGTTTCACCTCGCGGCTAAGCGATTGAAAGCAAAGGGCAAGAAGTACTCTTCGATTTGGCACTGTGAACGATATACTTACGGCACTTCAGTTGGGTTGATTCATGGCCAAGGTTTTTACGATCACTGTCCCTCCTAAGCTGGGAAATAAGCGCCGGGAACGCACCGCTGATCCTCGCTACGTAGACGGCCAACGTCTGCTGGTGGAGGCCATGAAGTATCTGGCGCAAGAGGACCCCATCAACAACCGCGGCGCGATCGAGTTGATTTCCGAACACGTGCGCACGAGATTTCGGATGAGCGACTCGCCGCTGTCGTAGGGCGGGGGCTAGCAGCGCCTAGAATTCTGATTCAAAAGAAGGGACGGCGAAAGCCGTCCCTGTTTCGTTTCTCTCGCTGGATGCTAGAAGGCAAAGCGGAGCGAGTACTGCATGACGCGCGCGTTGGTCAGTTCGGTATTGTACAAACCGAAGCCGGTGATATTGAACAGCGATTCGCCGATCAGAGAACCGGCCGCGTCGAAGCGTACAGAGTTGGTAGCGTTGAACACTTCCCAGGCGAAACGGAGCGTCTTGCCTTCGGACAGGTTCCAGACCTTGGAGAGACCGGGATCGAGACCGAAGAAACCGGGGCCGCGGAAGTTGTTGCGCTGCCCCGCTTCACCGGGTAGGGTGGCGCGGAACGTGTTTGGGGACGTCGCGGAGCCAGCCACGCACTCGCAGCTAAGGCTTTGCGGATTCTGGAAAACGGCGGGGCTGCCGTTCACCATATACACACCCGTCTTCGGCTTTGGACCGGTCAGGATGGAGGAGCCTTCCAGTTCAAAATCCGTCGAATATCCCGAGCCGGCTTCCACGGAGAACGGGAAGCCGCTGGTCCAGCGAACCAGACCGTTGAGACCCCATCCACCGAAAATGCCATTCACAATACTGCTGCTGCCCGCTCCAAAGTGGCGGCCGCGTCCATAAGGAAGATCCCAAACCCAGTTGGCATTGATCTGGTGAGTGGTGTCGAAATCGGAGGGCGCGCGCCACAGGTCGGGAGAGAAAGCATTGATGACCTGGCTGTTGAAAGCAAGGCCGGACGATTCGAATCCGTTGACGCGTTCGGCGTTTGATCCGACGTCGATCGATTTCGAAAAGGTGTAGTTGAAGTCGAATTGCAGTCCTGCCGCCATGACATGGCGCAGAGTTAGCTGGAGGCCGTTGTAGTTGCTGTTGCCGCGGGTCTGCCAGCCGTACAGGGAGGAGAATTGATCCTGGTAGTACGCAAACGGGGTACCGGTAGGTAAAACAAAGCCGCCGAGAGTATTCGAACCCGTGCCCGCGCATGCCGGAAAACAGAAAGCGTCGGCGATTTCCAATGCCAGGGTTTCGTTGCCCAAGTCGGAATAGTACAGGTCATACATGTTCTGAGTCGCAGTGGGGTTGGCGGGAATCCCAGGGGCGTAACCGGAGATACCTGACGGACCAGCCGCTTGCGGAAACAGATTCTCCCAGTAGGGGATTGGGGCGATCGAACTTTCTGACGTTCCCGCATAGGCAGCCTTAGATAAGGCCTGAGCTGCGGCAAAGTAGTCCGTCTTGCTGGCTGGATCGACCAAGTCAAGAGGTTGCGACAAATCGATTTCCTGCAAGAGATGGTGAGCAAAACGTCCGGTGTAAGTGGCCTCGACCACAAAATTGTGCGGCAGTTCGCGGGTCAGCGAGAAATCGACCACATGGGAATAAGGCGTTTTCAAATGGTTATCAATGCCCCATGCGATCGCCAGGCCGTAAGTATTGGGATCATTCGAGGGTGCGTAGGGGAATCCGTGCGGCGCGGGCGAAACCTGGCTCTGGGGAATATTGCGGAGCCCGGAGAAGCGTGGCGAGTCGTCTACGGTAAGTACTCCCGCCGGATTGCTGATGGTCGTAGTCAGCCCCCAGGAGCCTTCACGATCAAACGTGTTTACCACGCCTTCGCCGAAGTGATCGTAGTACATGCCGTAGCCGGCGCGGATTGAACTCTTTCCGGGATCGCCGAGCAACTTGCGCCAGAAGCCGCCGTCAGCGTGCGGAGAGTAGGCGATGGCAAAACGGGGCGCCAGGTTTTTATAGTTCCAGTCCCAGTAAGGCTTGCCGCCGTTGGCTTGGCCGGAAAGATTAAAGGTTAAGTCCGGCTGCACCGTATTGCCCTGATACATCTGCTGCCAACGGCTTGTAAACCACTGGTGCATGTCGACCGTCGGGGCAACCTGGTTGCCGGAACTCTCATAGGGAGGCTGCAAGAGCGAATAGCGCAAGCCGTAAGTCACGGTCAGATCTGGGGTCACATTCCACTTGTCCTGCACATACATCTCACCTTCAAAATTCCGGAAGTGGCGGGTTACAAGGTCCCCGTTCGGGATGGCAACCGCATTTTTGTCCTGGTTCGCAACCGTATACACCTGGCTGACCAAGCCTGTGGATTGCACGGCGGCAAAGTCATAAGAACCCTGGAAGCCGGAGTCAACGTCGGGTAAGGGGCCGCTATTGGTGAAATCCTGCGTGTCGGGATCGAGGCTGACGCCATTGCCGGAAATGTACGATGGGTTCATCCAGTAAAGATTGGCAAGGCCGGACGAAATGTTCTGCGCGTTCGACTGGCGGTTGTTGTGAATGATTCGCCAATTCGTTCCGAACTGAAGGGTATGCCTGCCCTTGGTCCAGGAGATGTCATCGATAAAATTGTTGACGGGAACGCTGGTGTAGATGGTCGGCGTGTCGCTTGGGCTGAGAGCCTGGGTATCGTCCAGGAAGCGGATTTGCACATAGTCCTGACTGTTGATTCCGCTCTGCCCGAGTCCTTGCCGGATGAAGGCGTATCGCAGGTTATTGATGAGATTGTTGCGGATGATCCAGGTATACCCGGCGGCGATCCCCTTGCTGTTATTGGTAACAACGTCGTTGGGAGGCTGACCAGGGAACTGAGGCGGGTCCTTCGTATTATCGTTCTGCAGATTTCCGCGGATGAAGAGCGAGTGGTTCCCGTCCGCCGAAATCTTGTAATCGAGCTTGAAGATATAGGTATTGAGTCGCGTTGGGTTATTGCCGGGGAAGGTATAACCCTCCGAGTTCAAGAGATCCCCACTTCCATTGGCGGCATTGCCGCAAGCCGCGCAGTTTGGCAGCGGATAGCTCATGTATAAAGCGTTGGGATTGGCGCCGCTGATGTTTGTGAGTAATCCGTTTGGCCCCGGACCAGAAGGATTGCCGGGGGTCGGCGGGCAAGTCCCGTTTGCCACACAGTTCGCCCCTGTACCCTGTCCCTGGTCCAATCCCGTGATCTGTCCCGGCGTAAGGGTTACGACGTTATAGCCGGGGAAAGCGGCGCCGCCTGGATCGACGATGACTCCGTTTATGTTGGGCTGTCCAACCGTGGAGCCTGTAACGCAGTTTGGATCAGGAGTTCCGGTAGTCCCGTTGTTTGGATCGCAGAGGTATCGAAGAAATCCATCTCGCAGACTTTGCGTGGGAACGATGCGGGTGACTTGCATTTGATCGGCGGTGCGCTGGCCTTCATAAGCCATGAAGTAAAACAGCCGGTCCTTCTTAAGCGGGCCGCCGAAGGTGCCGCCAAAGGTGTTCCTCAGGATGTGCTGGGGACGGTTGGGATTTCCCTGAAGTATCTGGGAAGACTTGTTGAAATAATCATTCGCCACATCAAAAGTCGGACGATTGTATTCGTACAGCGAGCCGTGAAAGGAATTGGTGCCGCTCTTGGTCACCAGATTCACTTGCGCACCGGAGGAGCGACCGGAAGCCGCGTCATAGTTGCTGGTGGTGACGCGGAATTCCTGCAAGGAATCGAGCGTGGCCCGCATTGCACCCTGGAAGGCGTATCCCTCGAGTTGATCGTTGTCGTCAAGTCCGTCGAGCGTGACGTTGGTCTGATCGCTGCGCGCTCCGTTGATGGCGCCGCCGCGGCTATCATCGTTCTGATCCACTTTGTTGCCGATGTATGTCACGCCCGGTTGCAGGCTGAGAATCGAAACGGGATCTCGGCCCTCGGAAGGGAGATCGATCAATTGCCGGGCGCCAAAGTTGTTGCCCAGAGTGGCGTCGGTGGTGTTGACGGCGGGAGCTTCGCCAGTGACGTCGACGACGACGGTGCCGCCGCGCACTTCGAGCGGCAGATTCAGCGTGGCGGGGCTGCTCACCTGCAGGACGACATTCTCGCGCCTCGTTGTCGAGAAGCCCTCCGCAGTCGCGGTCATCACATAGGTCGCAGGGGGCACTTCGAGGAACTGATATGTCCCTTGGCCATCGGTCTTGGTACTTCTTGAAAACCCTGTCGCTGCGCTGCTCAGAGTCACAGTAGCTCCGGCTACTACGGCTCCTTTGGCATCGGTGATGGTGCCTCGCACGGAGGTGGTCGCGGACTGCGCCAGGAGCAAGGTGCTGAGGACGAGGAAAGTGACACTTAGGACTGCCAGCTGCCGTGAGCGCGAACGCATGGGAAGCTCCCTTCGCCCCAAAAGGGCGTTGTATTCCGATTACGTTTTGCCCAGGTGTATTAAGACAATGTGACCCTGGGGACCCCGATGGGGCGCTATTGTGCAACTTCGACGTGACGATGTTCAAGCTGAATTTTCGCCGGCGCGAAGTGAAAACTTATGCAAGGCGATGGAAGATGGAGGACGCCAGGACTATGACCGCGGGATACATTTCGAGAGTATAGCGAGGCTCGGGATTTTCGAGGGTTCCGAGAAAACCGGAGCGCAGCAGCAGAAATAAAACCAATAGGCCGATGCCAAAAAATTCGCGGGCGCGGAGAAGTCCGGCGGCTCCCATCACGACATAGGCGAGATTGATCACGCCAAAAGCCAGGCTCACAGCCAGCCAGCGGTGATCGTCGTCGAACTCCCACCAGCGCGGATCCGAGGGGAATAGTTCGGTGCGCGGGCGCAGCCACATGTCGGCAATGCGCAAAAAGGGTAGCTCCACGTAATAGCGGAACGGAGCGGCGTGAATCCGTTCGGCGGCCAAGGCGGCGAAGCGCTGGTCGAGTTCCGGCGGCATATCGTGAGAGCGGTTGTAATCGGCGAACAGCTCGCGAGTCAGATCGCGCTGCTGCGCGGAATCGAAGGCGCGCCGGGGAAGACGGTTCACGTCAATTTCCTCTCCGGGAATATTCCAGTAAATTTCCTCGACCGAAACGTATTCGGCGATCCAGGTTTTGGTCCAGCGATTGAAGCCGGTCATTACCGGTTCGTCGGAATCATTGGCGTAGCGGGGAGCCAGCGGCTCGAAGCGATGCAGCGTGTGCAGATTTCGCAAGGTCCAGGGAATCAGCGGCGCGATCGCTCCGAGAGCGACCAGTACACCCGCAAGAATGAGAGCGCGTGGAGTGAGGCCGAAAACGGCGGTGAAGCGCGGGCTTCGCCAGCTGAGGAAAAGGAGCCAGCCCAGGTATCCGCCAATGACGGCGAGCAGCATTCCGCCGTCAGGCCGCAGCAGAATGGCGGCGCCAATCGCAAGCCCGCAACCGAGAAACGCCTTCCCGGAAGGACGGGTTGAGGGATTCGCCTGGCCGATTTTAAGGCCGCAGAAAGCCAGATCGAGCGCCAGAGCCGTGAAGAAAATCTCCAAGGTTTCAGTGAGAGCGGCGGCAGCGTAATTGGCAAGAAAAGGACAGAGCGCCGTGAGCAGAAAGGCCGCCTTTGCGGCGCGCTCTGAGAACAGGCGGCGAGCCATGTCGGCAGCGAGAAAACAGGTGGCAAGATCGAATAGAACCTGCACCAGCAGGACCGCGTGAAAATTGTCGGGTCCAAAGATCGTGAAGATGGCGGCCAGAAATGCGGGATATCCGGGCAGGCGGGACAGCGTCGGCATGATGACGCCGGAATTGGTGATGCCGTAGATGCCGTGCCGCAGCCAGTTGTCGGCGATGTCGGCATAGAGGCGGGAATCGTCGACAATCGCCGGAAAGCGGAAGACCAGGAAGAGCCGGAGTGCCAGTCCGGCCAGGCCCGCCCATAGGAAGAAACGCGCCTGCTTTCGTAGGAATCCCGGCCGCGTCAGTTCTTGCACGCTGCGAATGATACCGCGTTTGCCGTCATCCCGCCGTGAGGAAAGTGCATCGTATATGATAGAGATGCACTCACCCTGCCTCGCTGAGAATTGACCGTGTGCCGCTCGCGGCATACGATGAAAATTTCCCCATGGCTGAGCCAGTCTTTTATGATCCCCGCCGCGCCCGCTGGAAACGCCTGCGGCGCACGCTCGAACGTCACCGCCGTGGTGGTGTCCGCGCTGATCATTATTTTTGTCTACACCGCTCTCCGGGATGAACCGCTCCCCGGCCTACTGTTTTATCCGCAGCGCCGTAACTTCAAGGCTTTAAAGGAGAGCGAACGCCAGAAGGCGAAAGACCGGCAGAAGAAGGCGGCGGCGCGGTCGCACCGCAAATCGAAGCTAGCGGCCTCGCAGGTCACTCTGAACCAGGAAGAAGGCATTCGAGCCGCCTTTTACGTTCCCTGGGATGCTGCCAGTTTCTCATCGCTGCGCACCTATGCCCACCAGATCGACATTTTGTATCCCGACTGGCTGCACGTAGTGACCGCCGACGGGCGCCTGCAGGGGGTGGACGACCAGACCAACAAATACTTCGACGTGGTGCAAGGCTCTACGGTCCTCCCGGTGGACGACCAGGTCATGCCCTTCCTGAAGAACGAAGACCCCAGCATGGAAGTTTTCCCCATGGTGAACAACTCCGATGGGGCCAACTGGGTAGGAGACATCGTCGACTTCCTGAACGATCCGGATGCGCGCGCGCGCTTCCGGCAGCAGGCGATTCAGTTTCTGGGATCGGGCCGTTTCCACGGTTTGATCATCGACTTCGAATCGTTTCCGCCCAGCGGACAGAAGGGCTATGTTGCGCTTCTGCAGGAACTCTCCACAGATCTGCACGCCCACGGGATGAAGCTTTACGTGGCCGTGCCGCCGCATAGCAATGAGTACGACTATCCTGCGATCGCGGCCGCAGCCGACGGGGTCGTGCTGATGAATTACGACGAACACTATCCCGGCGGCGCGTCTGGCCCCGTCGCTTCGCAGGACTGGTTCGTCCAGAATCTGAAGTTCGCCGAAAGCGTCATTCCCAAGCAAAAAATCATCTGCGCGATCGCCAACTACGGCTATGACTGGGTGCTGAAACCGAAGGATGGGAAATTACCGCCGGGAGTCCACGACTCCGGCGTTAGCGTGCAGGATGCCTGGCTGGCCGCGCGAGACTCCGATGAGGACGTCAATTTCGATGATGACGCGATGAATCCTCATTTCAGCTATCTCGACGAACGTAACTTGCGGCACGATGTTTGGTTTGTCGACGGGGTGACGGCTTTAAACCACATGCGGTCGGCGCAGAATCTCGGCATTCAGACCTTCGCCCTCTGGCGTCTGGGCAGCGAAGATCGCACGTTGTGGCGAGTCTGGGACGTGCCGGGTGATCGTGGCGCCACCGATAAACTGCGGGATGTCCCGCCGGGAGCCGACGTGGACATGGAGGGCCAGGGGGAAATTCTCCGCATCGAAGAGAAGCCCGCACACGGCACCCGCGATCTGACCGTCGACGCGAACAGCAAGCTGATTACGGATGAAGTCTTCCAGAATCTTCCTGAACCGTATCGCGTCGGCCGCTACGGCTACAGTCCGAATAAAGTGGCGCTCACGTTTGATGATGGGCCGGATCCGCAATGGACTCCGAAGATTCTCGACGTGCTCAAAGCCAAGCACGCTACGGCCACATTTTTCCTGATCGGCATTCAGACGGACAAGTTCTCTAGCCTCGCGAAGCGGATTTACAACGAGGGAAACACGATCGGGAACCACACCTTCACGCATCCGGACGTGAGCAACATCTCCAGCGGCTACATGAAGGTGGAGTTGAATCTTACCGAACGATTATTCGCCAGCCTGTTGGGAATTCGCGCCACGCTGATGCGGCCGCCGTACGCGATTGACGAGGAACCAGACACTGCCGACCAGGTACGCCCACTCGAGATTCCGCAGGACATGGGCTATATCACGGTGGGCAACCGGATCGATCCCAACGATTGGAGCGAGAACCCCCGCCACACGGCGGAACAGATCTCGGATTACGTATTAGCGCATCTGCCGCCCTGCCGAGTCGAGGATCTGCGCTGCGGCAACATCGTGCTGCTGCACGATGGCGGGGGAAATCGAGCCGAGACCGTGCGCGCGCTGCCAATGATCATCGACGGAATCCGCGCGCGCGGGTATGAGGTTGCGCCCGTTTACGAGCTGCTGGGGATGCAAAGAGAGATGGTGATGGCTCCTCTACCCCGGGGCGAGCGTTGGGCTGCCCGGCTTGACCGCCTGGGCTTCTGGCTCTTCGACGCGAGCATCGTCATCATCACCTGGATTTTCCTGATCGGCGACCTGCTGATGACCGGGCGATTGCTCTTCATTGGAGCCGCCGCGGTCTACGACCGTGTACACGAGAAGATTTTTGGCAAGCCCGCGGAGGTCGCTTCCTACAAGCCGAAGGTTGCGGTGCTGATTCCGGCGTACAACGAAGAGAAGGTGATTGAGAGGACGATACGGGCGGCGCTCAATTCGAACTATCCGAACCTGCGCGTGATCGTCATCGATGATGGATCGAAAGACAGAACATTGGAAGTGGCCCGCGACGCGTTCGCGGCCGAAGAGGCCTCGGGCCAAGTTCTGATCCTGAGCAAGCGGAATTCGGGCAAGGCCGAGGCTCTTAACTACGGCATCGAGCACCTTGGCGACGCGGAGCTTTTTGTGGGCATCGATGCCGATACGGTGATTGCGCCTGATGCCATCTCGCGCCTCGTGCCGCACTTCATCAATCCGAGGGTTGGCGCCATTGCAGGCAACGCTAAAGTTGGGAATCGCGTGAATCTATGGACGCGCTGGCAGGCGCTCGAATATATCACCAGCCAGAATTTCGAGCGGCGCGCGCTCGACGTGTTGGGCGCGGTGAGCGTTGTGCCGGGAGCGATTGGCGCATGGCGCGTATCGGCCGTGCGCGAGGCTGGGGGATATCACGTCGACACAGTCGCGGAAGACGCCGATCTGACGATGGCGCTGCTGCGCCGCGGGTATCGCGTCGAATACGAGGACATGGCGCTGGCCTATACCGAGGCGCCGACCAACGCAAATGGCTTGATGCGCCAGCGTTTTCGCTGGTCGTTTGGAATTCTGCAAGCGGTTTATAAGCATCGCGTGGTGGTGGCGCGCAAAGGAGTGCTGGGATGGGTCGCGCTGCCCAACATCGTGATCTTCCAGATTCTGCTGCCGCTGGTATCGCCGCTGATCGACATCATGTTCGCGGTGGGCACGATCTGGTATTACATCCAGAAACATTTCCATCCGGACTCGACCGATCCGGCCAGCTTCCACAAACTGGTGGCATTTTTCTTCGCATTTCTGGTGATCGATTTCCTGGCATCGGCGATTGCGTTTGCGCTGGAGCGGCAACGTCCCGACGACAAGGAAGACGCGTGGCTGCTCAGCCAGGTGTGGCTGCAGCGCTTCGCGTACCGGCAGCTATTCTCGATTGTGCTGTTCAAGACGCTGAAGCGGGCCGTCGAAGGCCGCAGGTTCGCCTGGGACAAGTTGGAACGGACCGCAGCGGTGAATTACGTCCCGGCGGAAAGCCGGGATCAGGTGAATGTGCCCTAAATGTAGGGGCGGACGCATTCGTCCGCCCCGCGGCGAAGCCGCGTGACTGGCGCATCGGGCGTCTCGGCTCCGTGGCAGGCGATTTCGCGAACCTGGAATTCCCTCCTCACTTCCAACTGCCTCATTGCGCGCTTTGCGCACAACCCCGGACGAGTGCGTCCGGGGCTACATGATCTGATCTCTCATCGGAACAGCAGCGGCGCGAACTCCGCAAGGTTTCTGCGCCAGACCATCCATGTATGCATGCCAGGAGTTTCAAGATTAGTATGCTCAATTCCCTTCGCCTTCAGCCATTCGCGCAGGTTGCGATTGACGTTGATCAGGCGGTCTTCCGTGCCGCAGGCGATCCATAACAGACGAATCTGCTGGTTCGCTTTGGCGTCGAGCCCGGGAAAGTCTTTGCCGAAATCGTCTGGAATCCCACCGGAGCTGAAAGCCCCGATCCAGGCGAACTTGTCGAGATTGTTCAGCCCGGTTAGCAGAGATTCCGAGCCTCCCATGGAAAGACCTGCGATCGCGCGCGAGTTCCGGTCTTTGGCGATCCGATATTCGCTTTCGACTTTGGGCATGACTTCGGTCAGCAAAGCTTGCGTGAACTTCGCAAAATTTTCATCGCGGACGTCGGTATGACTCCACGCATTCCACGCCAGCCGAATCATCTCCATGGTGCCGTATCCGAGCGGCATCACGATGATCATGGGCTTGGCCTTGCCGCGGGCGATGAGGTTGTCGAGGATCACGTTGGCGCGGCCGACCGCCGTCCATCCGCTGGCATCGTCGCTATAACCATGCAGCAGATACAGCACGGGGTACTTCGTTTTGCCCGCCGGATCGTAGCCCGGTGGCGTGTAGACGTAGTAATCGCGCTGGTCGTTGGCCACTGCTGACTTGTAGAAGTGATGATGAATCTCTCCATGCGGCACGTCATTCAGTTCCCACGGCAGCGACGGAGGCCCGGGAACATGGACGAAATTCCCTGGGGAGAGCAGGTTCGGCACAAGTCCGCTGTTTTCGGGATCGAGGGAGCGCACGTCGTCGACGAGGATGGAGTATCCGTAGAAGTCGGGAGATAGGGGCGCCGTGTTGATGGTCCAAACACCGGCATCGTCTTTCTGCATGGCGACGGGATCGGAGCCTTCACGCTCCAGCTTCACCTCTTTGGCGTTGGGAGCGCGGAAGCGGAAGGTCACGCTGTTATCGGAGTGCACTTCCGGCGTGATGAGCCGGGGAGGCGGCGTTTGCTCGGGCGCGGCGGGCTTGTTGTGCTGCGAAAATGCGGCTGTCGAGAGCAGAGAGGAACAAAGAATGATCAGGGCTGAAGGGACTTTCATGATTCCTCCTCGCCGCACCAGCGCGAGCGGGCTATTTGTTTGCGGCGACGTCTAACCGCGATTGGGCGCGGTGCAGCGCATCGAGGGCGCGGTCGACGTCGACCGAGGTGTCACCGCTGGTGAGGCGCTGCTCGGCACGCTCTTTCGCTTTGCGAGCACGATCCACATTGATTTCCGCAGGGCGCTCGGCCGATTCCGCCAGAATCGTAACCTTGTCCGGAAGAACTTCGGCGAACCCCCACGCCACGGCGAGGCGCTGCAGGGTTGAATTCTCGCGGTAGGTAATCTCGCCGACCGACAATTCAGTGATCAGCGGAGCATGGCCGGGCAGCACGCCCAAATATCCGTTCTTGCCGGGAATCTGAACTTCTTCGGCCGCCGTTTCGACCACTTTCTTTTCCGGCGTGACGATCTCGAGTTGGAACCTATCTGACATTGGTCGTTCGTCGTTCGTCGTTGGCCGTCTGATCGCGTCGGCTTTGCCAACGGCGAACGACCAGCGACTAACGACGATTCTTACGCTGCCGCCTTCATCTTCTCTGCGGCTTCGAGCACTTCCTCGATCGGGCCTTTCATATAGAACGCCTGCTCGGGGATGTCGTCGTACTTGCCTTCCACAATCGCCTTGAAGCCCTTCACGGTGTCGGCGATCTTGACGTAGCGTCCCGGCGCGCCGGTGAACTGTTCGGCCACATGGAACGGCTGCGACAGGAAGCGCTGAATCTTGCGGGCGCGGGCCACGGTCAGCTTCTGATCTTCGCTCAGTTCGTCGATGCCGAGAATGGCGATGATGTCCTGCAGGTCTTTATAAGTCTGCAGCGTCTTCTTCACCACCTGCGCGACATCGTAATGCTCCTGACCGACGATGCGCGGATCGAGAATGCGCGAGGTCGAAGCCAGGGGATCGACGGCGGGATAAATTCCGATCTCCGTCAAAGCGCGTGAAAGCACGGTGGTCGCGTCGAGGTGAGCGAACGTGGTCGCCGGAGCGGGATCGGTCAAGTCGTCGGCGGGCACGTAAATCGCCTGCACCGACGTGACGGAGCCCTTCTTAGTGGACGTAATGCGCTCCTGCAACTCGCCCATTTCTGTGGCAAGGTTGGGCTGATAACCTACGGCGCTGGGCATGCGGCCGAGCAGCGCGGACACTTCCGATCCAGCCTGCGTGAAGCGGAAAATGTTGTCGATGAAGAGCAGCGTATCCGCACCCTCGGCGTCGCGGAAATATTCGGCGACCGTGAGTCCGGTCAGCGCCACGCGCAGGCGCGCGCCGGGAGGCTCCGTCATCTGTCCATAGATCAGCGCGGCTTTCGACTCGGCGGGCTTGCCCGGCTTGATGACGCCCGACTCGGTCATTTCGAGCCAGAGGTCGTTGCCTTCACGCGTACGCTCGCCGACCCCCGCAAACACGGAGAATCCGCCGTGATTTTTGGCAACGTTGTTGATCAGTTCCATAATGACGACGGTCTTGCCGACGCCCGCGCCACCGAACAATCCAATTTTGCCGCCTTTCAAAAACGGCTGGATGAGGTCGATGACCTTGACTCCGGTCTCGAACATCTCGGCGGTCGTCGCTTGCTCGTCGAATGCCGGAGCCAGGCGATGGATCGGCATTCTTTCTTTGTAGTCGATCGGGCCCAACTGATCCACCGGCTCGCCGATGACGTTCATGACGCGCCCGAGAGTTCCACGGCCTACTGGCACGGAGATGGGTCCGCCCTGATCGATGGCTTTCATGCCGCGCACCATGCCGTCGGTGGCCTCCATGGCGATGCAGCGCACGCGGCCTTCGCCCAGATGCTGCTGCACTTCGAGGATGACCTTGATCGGGGTGGGCACAGTGAATCCGTCGCTGACTACTTCGACGGCCTCGTAGATCGGGGGCAAGTGTCCCTCGGCGAACTGGACGTCGACCGCGGGTCCTGCGATTTGAATGACGTGTCCTACGTTTTCAGGCATAAATTTCAGCTCTCAGCCGTCAGCTATCGGCTCTCAGCAATTAGCGCTCACGCACAACTCGGTACTCGCTACATCGCGGCTGCGCCGCTGACGATCTCGATAATCTCTTTCGTGATCTTCGCCTGGCGCGCACGATTCATCACGAGCGTCAGCGAATCGATCATGTCAGTCGCGTTGTTGGTGGCCGAATCCATGGCGGTCATGCGGGCCGCATGCTCGGCGGCCACCGACTCCAGCAGCGCGCGGAAAATCTGTATGCTCACATACTTCGGCAGCAGCGCGCGGAACAGCTCTTCGGGCGACTGCTCGTAAATATAGTCCACCTGCGCGGTGCCGAATTGCGAAGCCGCGCCCGCTTCACCTTCGGTGGCACGCATGCCGACGCCGGCGCTGACCGCAGCCTCTTTGGCTTTCTTCTTCTCTGCTTCGGTCAACTCTTCGGCCAGGCGCACAGCCTGCTCGCCAATTTGCTCGATGGGCAGTATCTGTTCCACGATCAGCCGCTGCGCAATCACCGATTTAAATTCGTTGAAGACTACGTACACGGCGTCGATCTGCTCGCGGCAATAGCGCCCAATCACATTTTCGGCTAGCGCGGCCGCCTCCGAGAACTCGACTTTGCCTAAAATGCCAACGTGCTCGCCGGTGATTTGAATCGCCCCGGCGCGCTCTTCGGCGGGCGTCTCCACTTCGATGGATTCCGCCAGTTCGGCCAGGCTCTTGGTCTGCACGTTAGCTGCGGGGAAGCGCCGCCGCAAAAAGTCCCGCCCCTTGCGGCCGACCGCTTCGATGTCGACGTTCTTTCCCGCTTTCGAATCGAGGAATCGCGCAGCGGCCTTGGTGATGTTGGCGTTGAATGCGCCCGCCAGGCCCTTGTCGCCGGTAACGACAATCAGCAAGATGTTCTTCTCTTCCCGCTGCGCCAGCAGGGGATGCTTCGGCTCTCCGGTTTCGGGATCGTAAATTTCTGCGCGCGTCACCAGCGACTTTAGAACATTGGTCAGCATTTGCGCATACGGACGCGCGGCCAGGGCGCGCTCCTGCGACCGGCGTAACTTCGCCGCCGAGACCATCTTCATGGCCTTGGTGATCTGCCGCGTGTTGATCACGCTGCGGATGCGACGACGGATATCGAGAATGTTCGGCATTTTCGAGTTGCGAGCACCGAGTGCCTAGTCCCGAGTAAAAAACTCTTTGCCTCGGTACTCGCTACGAGGTACTCGGTACTATTTCGCTACTGCTTCCCGCTGCGCTGCAAACTGCTGCTTCGCTTCCTTGATCACGTTCTGCAATTGACCCTTCAGCGCATCGTCGAGAATTTTCTTCTCCATGATCGTGCGCAGCAGGCCCGGGTTCGTTGAGTCGACGTACTTGTACAGTTCTTTTTCAAAGGCTCGGACCTGGTCGACGGGCATATCGTCGAGGAAGCCGCTGGTGCCCGCCATGATAATCAGAATCTGCTTCGAGAAAGGCAGTGGCGAAAATTGGTTCTGCTTCAGCAGTTCGACGAGGCGCTGGCCGCGATTTAACTGGGCCTGCGTAGCTTTATCGAGATCGCTGCCAAACTGCGCGAAAGCTGCCAGTTCGCGGTACTGCGCGAGTTCCAATTTCAGAGTTCCGGCCACCTGGCGCATGGCTTTGATCTGCGCGCTGCCGCCGACGCGGCTTACCGACAGACCGACGTTCACCGCCGGACGCACGCCCTGGTTGAACAAATCGGTTTCGAGATAAATCTGCCCGTCGGTAATCGAAATAACGTTGGTCGGAATGTAGGCGGAAACGTCGCCAGCCTGCGTCTCAATGACTGGAAGAGCAGTCAGCGATCCGCCGCCCATCTTGTCACTCAGCTTGGACGCACGCTCCAGCAAGCGCGAGTGGAGATAAAAGACGTCTCCAGGATAGGCCTCGCGTCCCGGCGGACGCCGCAGCAGCAGCGAGATTTCACGGTACGAGGCCGCGTGCTTCGAGAGATCGTCGTAGATCACGAGAGCATGCCGCTTGCTATCGCGGAAGTATTCGCCCATGGCGCAAGCTGCGTAGGGCGAGATGTACTGCATGGGCGCGGGTTCGGAAGCCGACGCCGCCACGACGATGGTGTACTCCATCGCTCCGGCATCTTCAAGAATCTTGACGACCTGCGCAATCGACGAGCGCTTCTGCCCGATCGCGTTGTAAATACAAATCAGATCGTTGCCCTTGCTGTTGATGATGGTGTCGAGCGCGACGGCGGTTTTTCCCGTCTGGCGGTCGCCGATGATCAATTCGCGCTGGCCGCGGCCGATCGGGATCATGCTGTCGATGGCCTTCAGTCCGGTGGCCATGGGCTCGCGCACGGGCTGACGATCGATCACGCCGGGTGCGAGGCGTTCCAACGCGATGAACTGGTTACTGGCGATCGGTCCCTTATCGTCGATGGGTTCGCCGAGCGAGTTCACCACGCGCCCAATCATGCCCTCGCCGACGGGGACGCTCATGATGCGGCCGGTGCGCTTGACCTCGTCGCCTTCCTTGATCTCGGTATATTCGCCGAGCAGCACCACGCCGACCTGGTCCTCTTCGAGGTTCATGGCGATGCCAGCCACGCCGTGGGGGAACGACAGCAGTTCGCCGGCCATGACCTTGTCGAGTCCGTAGACGCGGGCGATGCCGTCGCCCAGCGTGATAACAGTGCCCGTCTCGTCCACGGAGACCTTGGTCTCGTAGTTCTCGATCTGCTCGCGGATCAGTTTTGTAATTTCGTCTGCTTTGATTTGTGCCATAAGTTCAGCTCTCAGCTTTCAGCCGTCAGCTACGACCATTCTTCAAGTTTGTCATCCTGAGCGAAGGTTTCGTCCGCGATGAGCGGGCGAAAACGCAGTCGAAGGATACTTATCAACTCTCGTGCCGCTCGTGAGCAAGAGCGTCCAGCTAAGAGCTTATTGCCTCTTTAATCTTCTCCAACTGACCCTTTACGGAGCCGTCATAAATCGTGCTGCCCACGCGGACCACGGCGCCGCCCAATAGGGACGCATCGAGTCCATAGCGCGCCCGAACCTTCTTGCCCGTCGTCTTTTCAATCTGGGCCTCGAGGGCGCGCCGCTCGGCGTCTCCCAGTTCGCGGGCACTGGAAATTTCCGCTTCGGCGAATCCCATGCGCGCGTCAAGTTCCTTGGCGAATTGCTCAACGATGCGGGGCAGAAACGGCAAGCGCCGGTGATCGATCAGGACAGCGATAAGATTCCGCACTGGGCGATCAATTCCGTCCCGCTGCACGATCGCGTCGAGTAACGAGCGCTTCTGCTCGGCGGGCACCGCGGGATTTTCCCAGACTCGCCGCAAGTCCACGCTCTCTTCGAACAAGGCAGCAATGCTGCGCAACCCGGCCGTGGCGTGAGCGGCATCGAGATGCTCGTCGAAAACCACATCCGCGAAAGCCCGGGCATAGGTGCTGGCGACGGAAGCCATATTCTAGTTCCCGTCCTTTCCTGACTTATCGGCCGATCCCAACTGCCTGGCAAAATTGCGCACCAGGGCCTGATCGGTAGCGGCGTCCACACGGATCTGTTTCTGGGCGAGGGCAACGGCTAGATCGGCGGCATGAGCGGTCAGCTTACGGCGCGCGGCTTTGGCGGCTGCGGCGATTTCCTGCTCTGCCGAAACGACAATCTTGCGTGCGTCTTCTTCGGCCGCGGCCTGGATGCGGGCTTCTTCCGCCGCGCCTTCTTTTTCCGCGGCATCGCGCATGGCTCCGATCTCAACGTCTAACTTCTGCAGGCGCGCTTCAATCTCAGCCAGTTTGTGACGCGCTTCCGCACTTGCCTTCTGAGCTTCCTGCATCGCCTTCTGGATGGCGGCAGTGCGATCGCGCAATATCCCAGGCAGATACTTGCGACCAGCCCAGATAATGACTCCGGCAATTACGACAAAGTTCAACACCATGCCCAGCCAGTAGGAATTCTGCAAGCTCAATCCGGTAATCCGCGAGATCAGAGCCACCGAAGACGAGTGCTTGAACTCATCCATCGAGTCTTTTTCTTCGCCGGCGGCTTCGCGGCTTTCATGGGCGAGTTGACGGCCAGGCGCGGCCGATTGTTGGTCGGCATCAGTGCCGGATTGATTTTGATTGGGAACCGGTGAACGGTGGGCACTCGCCCAAACCATGCTGGCGCAGCTCAAGACCAGCAGTGCGACGAACGTCGCGCGCAGCGTTTTTTTCGCGGATGCGATCAACGCCCCGCTCCAGCAGGCTGAAGGACGCGGCGCACGATTTCCTGCGCCAGGGCTGCCGCCTCGCCTTGCAATCCATTTTCCGCCGCAGCCCGGTCACGTTCAATATCCACTTTGGCCGCCTGTACCTGCGCCTGCGCTTTCGCGCGCCCGGCCGCCACGGCATTGCTACGTGCCTGCAGGGCCGCCTGCCGTTTCGCTTCCTGAGCGCGGAAAACAGCCGCGCGAGCTTCCCGCAATTTCTGCTCATACTCGCTGGTACGCGCGTCCGCGGCAGCGATATCCGCTTTCGATTTCTCGATAGCGCCCTCAGTCTTGCCGCGCCGTTCCTCGAGCACGCGCCGCAAGGGCTGGTGCACGATAGACGTATACAGCGCGTACAGCAAGGTCATCAGAATCACTGTCGGAACCGATCCGAGCAGTAATTCGCCTAATTGATGGAGGGTCTGATCCATGTGGTGCTGATGTAGACCGGGAAAATGAGGGCTATGAAAACTGTTAAGTCTAGCGTCCGAAGGAGTTTATGTCAACGTAAGAAGATCATCATGGTGGGGTAGGTGGGGCATCGAAAGTCTCTTTTCGGGATTTTTCCAAGCGCGCCCTAATGTGGCTGCAAGTATCGCAAACAAGAAGACTTATCTCCACAGGGGAGATCCGGGGAGCGCAAATTTCTGCATATATCCCTTGACTTCACGCCAAACAGGAATAGCATACAAGTATCACCTCCGATCCAATTCAGGATCGAATGGGCCGATAGCCAAGGAATGTCACCGCTTCTTGGTTGCCGGCCCATTTAAGTTTTGGCGGCATGTCTTCAATTCCGCTCAATGTTGCGGAGTGTTCAATCAAAAACTCAGTTCTGTATCTTCTCCGAACGTGTACCTTGGGTGAATCGCGATTACGGTTTGCTGACGGGCTGGTCTGTATAGGGCTGCGCGTAATATCCAGCCCGCGTGCGAGCGGTCAGGCCGGGCTTGTCAACCTTGATCGCTAAAGCGTGGTATTCATCCGGATGGTCCGCAGGTGGCGACTCAAAGGATATCGAATAATAGGCCTTGGAGTCCGCCAGACAAGTGGCGATCAGGCTGGAAACGTCATTGCTCGAATTCAGAGCGCGGCCTCCGCTCTGTACAGCCAGAACCTGCAGAGCGAGATCCCCGTTGTCGACTTTTTTCGAAGAAGTCACACCCTTGAGGAAGGTCTGGTAATAGAACGTGCGAAAACTGCCGGCATCCGCCGTGCCGAGGGGATCGACGGCGTACAGAGTGATGCGAGCTTCGCGCAATTGCTGACACAGAGCCACGATCTCGCGAAAAATGCCCTCCTGCTCTTTGTTGGTAAGTTCCACTTCAGGCCCGGAAAGCAGTGGCCATCCCGGACTGAGCCAGATCAACAACTTCCTGCCCGGCTGATTGGCCTCATACTGAATGATCTCCTGCAGTGCCTGAAGCGAGAGCTGAAGACGATCGGCCGCCCCATAGAATCCCCCCGACCGGCCGATGGCACGCATGCCCGGCTGATTGGCATTCAGAGCAGCCGCCAGAACGTTTCCATCCTGGGTAGGGTGAGGCTGAACCTGGGTTGAGGTATCGGTAAAAACAAGAAGGGACGTGGGCATCGACAGGTGGCCGCCATCCCGTCGAAAGAATTTCTGGAGCTGTTCCTGTTGATAACCGACGCCCTGCGCAGCGCTGTTGACTGCATCCACCAGAAGAATGGCCTGAATTGGATCGCTGGCGTGGTCAGCCTCCGCGCTCGCGCGAAAGGAAGTGATTTTCTTGGGCTGCTTGTCGTCGAGCAAAGTGAAATCCTGCTGCTGTAATCCCGGGACCGGATTCCCGGCCTTATCGGTGACGACAACGTCGAGCGAAATGGTGTGGTTCGCTACCGTCGCGGGCACTGCCTCGGCTTTTCCGGGTGCCGCAGGCTGCGCCGGAAGTGCGGCCTGTTGTGCGAAAGAAAACAGCGACAGAACGGAACAATATAGGGCAGTAACGCAGAACCGGGAAAAAGCGCGCACGATGCACCTCGCAATCAGAGAGCGGATACCTCAGAAGATCGAAGTTTCATAGGATGCGGTCGGGCCGAGCATTTTGTGAACGCCGGCATCGGGAAGTGCAGGCTACTTTACCAGCGCAGACTTGAACTCGGGCGCGACGACGAACTGCTTTACCCTTCTCAGGACTGATGCGGGAGCCTCAGCCTCCAGTTGCACAGAGCCATCCCGATACTTTCGCGAAAAAATCCGCGCCCGCGCTTCGAGCATGGCCAGCGTTTTCCCTTCCTTCTGCGGAACCAGAAGATGCACGCGGCTGACCTTATCTTCGTCGATCATTTTGTCGATGCGTTCCAGCAGTGTATCCAGACCGGCGCCTTCGACCGCCGACACATAGACGGTCTTCGATCCTTCGCGAGCGGCATCAGCCTGCAAAGACTGCGCAACTTCATCATCGAGCAGATCGATTTTATTCATCACGCGCAGGCGCGGCTTCTTTTCGGCTTCCAGCTCTTTCAGGACGATCTCGACCTGCGCGTCCTGCTCGGCCGACAGCCGGCTGCTGGCGTCAGAAACATGCAGGATCAACGACGCCCGCTGCACTTCCTCGAGCGTGGCACGAAAGGCCGAGACCAGCGTGTGCGGCAGGTTGCGGATGAATCCCACGGTGTCGGAGAGCAGGACCTTTCTTTTGGAAGGCAGATCGACGCCGCGGATGGTTGGATCTAACGTCGCAAACATTTTCGGCGAGGACAGAACTCCGGCCCGCGTCAGCGCGTTGAACAATGTGGACTTCCCGGCATTCGTATATCCGACAAGCGCAATCGTCGCGACGGGGGCCGACTCTCGCCGCTGCCGCTGTTGGGCGCGAATGCGCCGGACATTTTCAATCTGACCCTCTACGTTGCGCACGCGCCGCGCAATCTTCCGGCGATCGGTTTCAAGTTTCGTTTCGCCGGGACCACGCGTCCCGATGCCGCCTCCGAGCTGCGACATCTCAATGCCGTGCCCGGCCAGGCGCGGCAGCATGTAATGCAACTGCGCCAGTTCCACTTGCAACTGGCCTTCGCGGGTACGCGCGTGCCGCGCAAAAATGTCCAGGATGAGTTGGGTCCGATCGATCACGCGCCGCTGAACAATCTTCTCGATATTGCGCTGCTGCGACGGGCTGAGATCGTGATCAAACAGCAGCACGTCGGCATTCACCGAAGCGGCCGCGCCCGCGATCTCCTCCAGCTTGCCGGCTCCGATCAAGGTTGCGGGATCGGGCCGGTCGCGGCGCTGCAGAATCTCGCCCACAATCTGCGCTCCGGCGCTCTCGGCCAGAGTGCGCAGTTCTGCCAGGGATTCATCCGCATCGAATTCCGGAATGCTGGGCTTGCCATTGGACCGAGGTGGGGATCCACTCGACGCGGCCTGCAGGGCGGCAGCCTCGCGGGCCACCGCCGCCTGGGCCGTCACCGTACCTTTCGTGCCGCGGCGGCTGCGCACATCCACGCCTACCAGGAACGCGCGCTCGCGCTCCGGTCGCTGCGAAACACCGGGCGCCGCAAAGAGCGAAGCATTCCCGGCACGCACAATGTCGCGGGATTTCTTGCGATGAGAACTTCCCAAACCGAAAGCGCCTATCCTTCAGTGCCCGAAGCTGTCGCCACGGACGCATTTGGAGCCGATGCGGCGGTCGCGCGATCCGGGTGCGGAACGTGGGCCACATGCGACGACGCCACCCGTCCCATGACTACGGTTGAGATGGCGTGCTTGAAGATGAGTTGCTCCTGACCGTTTGCCTCCAGTACGACGGAGTACTTGTCAAAGGAGCGGATGCGCCCCGTCAACTTCACCCCGCTGAGCAGATAAATCGTGATGCTTGCTCGTTCTTTGCGGGCGGTGTTGAGGAAAGAATCCTGAATGTTTTGCGCCGGCTTGTTATTATCCATCGCCGATCTCCTCGAGTAATGAGCTGCACACCTATCAACCGCCGGCGCACAGGCGCTCTTGAGCCGGCTCAATGCCACAGCAGGTTCCCGCGGGCCTTCCCACTGCCAACAGGAACGAGGGGGGACAAGCTCGCTGGCGGCGTCCCCAATTGCAGACCATACACGGCCAGCGGGCGGATGTCAGTACGATACGGCGATCTCCTCCGCTTTTCAACCGGGAAGTTGCTGCAGAGGAGTACACAATTGACAGCAGCGGGCGGGAAAGAGCAGACTGGCCTCGACTCGCAGCGCCCTGGTCGGATGTGCAGGGGCTGGCGAGCATTTTGAGCTTTCGATTCAGCCTGCTTCTCTCTTCACCGGATGTCCCGTCATGCGGGCACCGGGCAGTCCACAAATCACACTTCGCTTGGCGGAGGAGATCGCTATGCAACATTTGGCCGCGGTTACAACCTTATTCGTCGCACCTACCATCACCGGGAGTGAAGCGACTCAGCTCATTCTGCGCTGGTTTCACTTCATTGCCGGCATTCTCTGGATCGGCCTGCTTTATTTCTTCAATCTCGTGAACGTCCCATTCATGAAGCAGGTGGACGCCGCGGCCAAACCCAAAATTTTTCAGAACCTGACGTTGCCCGCGCTGAATTGGTTTCGCTGGAGCGCGCTGGTGACCGTGTTTATCGGCTTCTTTTACTGGGGACAGTTCTACGTCGGACCCGACGCGCAACGGCAGGGCACGAACGGCCTCAGCACCACCGGATTCTTCCTGCTGCTCTGGATCGCGGTCTGGTTTGTTCTGTTCATCGTGATCAAGAAGATGACGCCCAGCGGATACGTCGTGGGAATCGTCACGACAATCCTGGTCTACGCGGCGGGATGGCTGTTCGTGCACCATACCCCGGTGGGCGGCGACGACAATCACGTGCTGTGCATTGGGGTGGGCGGCGGAATGGGCATTGTGATGCTGTTCAACGTATGGGGCATTATCTGGCCGAACAATAAGAAGGTGATTCGCGGGACGCTGGCGGGCACGCCTCCGGCAGACGCTCCAGCTCTGTCGCGGCAGGCTTTTTTGGCCTCGCGAATGAACTTCTTCCTGTCAGTGCCCTTGCTGTTCTACATGGCCGCCAGCTCGCACTTTTCAAGCACGGTGATCTTCGGGAAGTAGGGCTGTCGTTGTGAAGCTAGCCCCACGCCGCGGCGTGGGGCTAGCTTTTTGGGCCGCGTTCTGAAATGAGCAGAGGGGGTTTGAAAAGGGCGCGGCTTCAGCCGCGCCTCAGCAGCCAGCAATGCGTCGGCCTTTAGGCCCTGAGGATTGTTCCACCCTCAGCGGCTAAAGCCGATTTCGTTGGTCCACCGTCAGGGCACGGCTTAAAGCCGTGCCCTTTCAAAGCCTCCTGAACCACAGATCTCTAAGCCCGCGAATTATGACCAAAAAAGAAGGGAGCCGGAATTCCGGCTCCCTTTCTGCTAAAGGATTGACGCTTAGAAGGTGAACTGCGCCCCCACGCGGATGTTGCGGGAGATCTGCCAGATGTTCGGGTGGCCGTAAAGATTACTGGACGTGGCACCGCTGTTGTTGAAGTCTCCCTGGAAGTTGTAGCCCGTTTCTGCAGCCTGGTAAAATGCACCTCCGCTGAAGATGGACTGCCCGCCCGGATAGGTTGCCGAGGGGTAGATCGTCGAATCGAGGCTCCCCCAGTACGAGGTGATGGAGTGCTGGTTGAGCAGGTTGGTAAGGGTAGCGTTGAACGTGAGCACCTGGTGCTCATTGTTCTTGTTCACCTTGAAAGCGTGCGCAACGTTCAAGTCCGTTTGCGTGTACCACGGAGTGCGCCGGGCATAGGGAGCGCCGAATGTGGCAGCGCCCGTGGTCGGATCGATGGTTTGATTCACCCACTGTCCGCGGCCGTAGATGTACGTAGCCTCGACTGGGTCAAGGCCATTTGCGTAGCCGAGGTCAGCATACGAGCTTACCGGGCTGCCCTGATAGGCAACCTGGAAGATACCGATGGTTGAGGTCATACCCTTCCAAGGCAAGGAGTAATACACGTTGCCCTTCAAAGCACTGGGACGATCCGTCGGCAAGGGACCCGCATTGGACTTGCCCTGATAGGTGAAGTAATAGAAAGGCTCGTCGAATGCGCGGGTCGTGTCAGGCGAGTTGCGACCGGTCGTGCCACCGTCGATCTGGTCGGTGGTGGTCAATCCGGTGTAGTTGCCCCACAGGCGGCTCCAGGTGTAGCTGAACATGCCAGCCCAGCCGTGGCTTGTAGCCTTTGTCATTCGCAGTTCGACGCCGTCGTAATCGCGGATGGCTAGCGGGTTCGCGGGGCAGGTTGGGCATGACCCGAATGCGCCCGTCGGGTTAAACGCCGCGGTGCCGGGGCCGTATGCATCGCCGAGCGAGGTCAAGTAATTGGCGTAACCGTCGAGCGTCGCGTTCTTGCCCTGACCGGGATTGACGATAGTGTAGATTTCGAAAGCGTTCGGATCAGACAACGAAGCGTCCTCAATGACGTGGTCGAGACGGCGACGGTCATAGCGAGCTTCGAAGGCCCAATCCTTGCTAACCTGATAATCCACACCAGCAACAGCTTCGTGCTGGCGATAGGGTTTCACGCCTGATGCAACCGGTTCCTCCGGACGATAGTTGACGTTTTCAATGATCTGAACCCTGGTCGCGGCGTCGGTGACCACCGGCGGGACTACACCACCGGCGAAGCTGGCTTGCACATTGGCGACACCGGTCGGGCAAGATCGGCCGGCAGCATTGCCGACCAGCGTCATATCAGAATTAACGAATGTACCATTCACATCAGGGCCAACAGGGTAGGTACATACCTCGTACCCTTGTGCGCCGAACGAGGTCTGCGCGAGCAACAGCTTCATAACGTCGTTGACAACACCGTAGCTGCCGAAGATTTTCAGCTTGCCATTTGCCGATCCCCAAGCTGCACCCAGACGGGGTTCGATCTTGTCGCTCCATGACCAGTTAATGGAGCTAATTCCGGCAATGCCGATTCCCGGAGGCGCAGGTAGGCCTTCCTTCTCGACGCGGAGGCCGAGGTTCAGAGTCAAACCGTGCCCCACGGTCCAGGCGTCCTGCACGAACAAGGCGTGGTTGTTGTCGATGGCGGGCACCAGCGCGCCAGCGTCATTCTTCAGGATGGTTGCGAAGTCGGTCACTTCCATGTAGCCATATTGACCTGCGCAGATGCCCCAAGGATTGGTTTCGAGAAGGGCGCACTGGCTTTTACCAAAGGTGGTCCCAGCCCCGTAGCTGAACCCTGTTCCGGTCACCATGGTGTCGAAGGGGAGGTTGCCGTGCTGGTTAATCACATTCGACAGGCGATTGTACTGGTAGCCCGCCTTAATGTTGTGCGTGCCAGCCCAGCCGCTCTTAAAGAATGCAACATCCTCGTCGAACTGGTAGTGCTTGCTGGCATTGACCTGGGTATAGCTCTGATCGAAGGGAGCGGTCGTCGCGCCAGAAGGCAACTGCAGGGCTGGCGGCAGGGGATTACCGAGATTGTCCGTTGTCACGCCCGTTGCGAAGCTGAGGTCGACACCGTTGGTTGGCCAGCCAAAATCATGGTAGTTGCTGAAGAAGTAGCCAAAGCGGGTGGTGGAGACGATCTTCGGAGTCAAGCTGATATCGGCGCCGACGTTGTAGGTTGCGTTCGGGGCTGAAAAGCCGAGGCCATGCGAATATTGCGTCAAGGGACTGTTGATGGTCGTATTCGCCAGACCGTTAAGTGAATCAGGGTTGGGTAAGCTGTCTCCGGATTCGCGCGTGTACTGATATAGCCACGAACCGAAAAGCCGAATCTTCTGGGTTGCGGTAAAGTCGATGCGGGCAGTGGTGAAGTACTGCTGGTTGTCCTGGCCGAAGACCTGTTTACCGAGCGATGAATTGTCGGGGATCGCAGACGGCGAGAAGTCTACCGTCCTAGCCAAAGAGTGATACTCTGGCGCGAATCCCAGAAAGAACCACAAGCGATCCTTGGCGATCGGGCCGCCAATTGTGAAACCGGGCTGCACGATGCGGAAATGGTCCTTCTTATCAATGTAGGTCTGCGCGTCCACATCAAAGGGAGGTGCTGTCGTGGGGCTCGGATCGTAACGCAAACCCAACCCCCCGACGCCAAACACCGCGTTTGGAGAACCGTCCATACCGTCAGACTCGTAGGTCGCGAACAGTGAACCGTGATAGGCATTGCTGCCTTTCTTCATGATTACGTTAACCACGCCGCCAAGGGCGCCACCGTGTTCAGCTTCGATACCAGAAGTCTTAACTTGAACTTCCTGAATAAATTGGAAGGGAACATTGGCCTGAGAAGCGCCACCGGAGATGTTCTCCGTATCCTGGCCCTCCACCAAGTAACTGCTCTCGGAGTCTGCGGCGCCGCCGACCTGGAAACCGACGCTATTGCCGTTGCCGCTGCTGCCCGGGAGCATGCCGCCGGTACCGCCCGCCCCCATTTGTGAAGAACCACCAGCAAGAGGTTCGTTGCGGGCCATAGGCGCATACTGGATGACCGACTGGAAGCTGTAGCCGTGCGGCTGGTCTTGAAGATCCTTACTCGTGAGGTTGGTCTGGTTGGTATTCGTAGTGACGTCAACCAAGGGTGCGGCGCCAGTTACTTCGACGACTTCCGCGGCAGTTCCGACCTCGAGGGTGAGATCGAGAGTGGGCAGATGGCCGACTTCCAAGGCCACGCCTTCACGCTTCACGGTCTTGAAGTTCTTCGAGGATACTTCGATCGAATAAACGCCTGGCGGCAGGTTGGCGAACCGGTAGTAGCCGGTCGAATCGGTATCGAGAGCTTTGTCGCCGGCGAGAGCCGGGCTCTTCACGACAACGTGAGCGCCTGCAACCACCGCGCCGCTGGCGTCTTTCACCGTGCCTTGCAGGCCGCCCGTGGTTTCCTGGGCGTATATCGCTACACCCGATAGCAATAAGGCTATGATCGCTAGCAACGTCACCAGCCTGAAGAATGAACCTGTTTGCATTTCCTGCCTCCTTGAGCGTTTACCGCTCATATTCGAGTCCGAGCGCCTTACTGGCTTCCTGGGAATACGGCGCGACCCGAGGGACTGCAATAAAATTTGACGAACACTTGAAATTGAAACCGAGAGCTGGGATTTCCAAGAAAACCGTACTGCCAAATCATGCCCGTCTGCGCGGGCTTTTGGGACTTAACTCAACAACCAGTTCAAGAGCACACAGATAACAACGAACAATGACGTAATGCAACTCTGAATCCAAACAACCTAAGTAGACAAATGTTTCATTTTCAAGTGTTTACTGTATGGATGATACATTTCTTTACGGAAATCGGTATGAAAGCCGCTCCGCAAATATGACATTTGGTAGATCGGGGGTTGGGGAAATCCAGCTTTCAGCTCTGGCTAACGCCTCTTCCGGGAGGGCCTTGTGGCCACTTCGCCGGGCGCCAGCACTCGGCGAACAATCGGCGTATTAAGCTTGTATTTGCGTTCGCTGACGTTGCCCGCGTCGTCTTTCACGCGCAGGATGAATACCGGGAGCATACCTTCTTTGTCGAACTGCTCCTGCGTGAGTGTGACCGGCAAAACGCCGTTAAGGCCATGTTCGCGGTAGGCGGTTTCGTAACGGTGCTTGCGGACGTTCCAGGTAAAGACCCGGACCTGATCGTAGTCGTAAGGCAGGCCATCATGCGGTTCTGTCAGCAGGCAGAGGTACTGGGGAACTTTCTTGTCGCCATCGGCAACCTCGTCAAGTTTGAAAAATGCGACGAAGCGCTGTCCCTCGGCATATTGCGCAACATCGAGGGGCACATCAACGTCGACCATGCGAGCCAGCACCCATCCGACGCGGCCCTGCTCGTCGCGAACCAGCCACCAATCCTCGGCGACAGGACCGGCGGGAGCGCGCCCGGGCCTTGCTATAACCGGCTTGGAAACGGGAGTTGCAGCGGATTTCTCAGCCGTCGCGCGCTTCAGAATCACCACCTTCGCCCCAGCGGCCAACTGGTAAAGATGTTCGGTTTCGCGGCCGGGCGTAATGTGCAGGTTGGTCTCGTTCCGCAAGACGCCGGGAGCCTGCACCGGATCGTTCTGGTTGTCCTGAGTCAGCTTCTGCAGTCCGTCGAAGGTTTTCTGGTCCACCAGGAAGCGCTGCTCGATCCAGCCTTCGATGCCGCTGGCGGTGCGAACGCGGGCAAAGCGCTTTTCGCGTTCCAGGATTTCCACGCGCTCGCCATTTTTCACGTTGCCGACCCGGTTATAAATGGCCGCAACCTGGTCGCGCAGGGCGGCCTGCGGCGCCGAGACATAAGCTACTTCCAGCACGCGACAACGTTCCGCGGCCGCATCCGCCAACGGCCATCATCAACGCGATGAGCACCAGCAGCGGAGCGGGACGGGTCAGACGGGATGAAGAGGGCGATCTCACATGCAGTAGGGGGAACTAATTAATATAACGCGTTGTTGCTCCCAGCTTCCTTGCACGAAGTTTACGCCTTTGGGACGGTCGTCGGGCGTGCGGAAGTACCCAAGACACAGATCCATCGACTCAGTTACCATAGAAGATGATGTTGGGGATCAGCCCCTGGGATCTCAGGTTGCCGGGAGCAGGTTTCTCGCGTCTAACCTTCTGGGGTTCGTTTCGAAGGAAATCAGTAAGGAAATCAGTGAAGAGTCGCATAGACACACAACTACTGATGATGATGAAGAACAAATTGGGGATTCGTTTCGCTCTATTGGCGGTCGCATTCATGCTTCTGGGCACCGCGTTTTCGACCTGGGCGCAGGATACGGTCAACTCGGTGCTGCGCCCGCCGAAGGGTGCGCAGTTCGCGATCATCGTATTCGAGGACTTGCAATGTCCGATGTGCCGACGCACCGCTCCTTTGGTGGAGGAGGCGTCGAAGACCTACAAGATCCCGGTGGTGCGCCATGATTTTCCGCTGCCAATGCACAACTGGTCGTACCAGGCGGCCGTAATGGCGCGCTATTTCGATACGTACTCCAAGTCGATGGGCAACGAATTCCGCGACTATATTTTCGAAAACCAGTTGGAAATCGCTCCGCAGAATCTGCGTGCGTATGCCGAGAAATTTGCCGCCGCCCATAAGGTCGAACTGCCCTTCATTATTGATCCAAGCGGGAAGCTGGCGGCGGAAGTCAACGCCGACCGTGACTTGGGCAAGGCGATCAAACTCGACCACACGCCCACGGTGTACATTGTGAGCAGCCGCAATCCCGGCCGCCCGTATGTCGAAGTCAAAGACAACAACCAGCTCTATTCGACGATTGACGCGATGATGAAAGAATAGTTGGCTTTCCCGGCGATCCCCAATTCGGATGCGTCAGGCTGGTCTTCCCGTATAGTGCTCGGTCGTATGCACGTGTTCGTGGTCTTCGAGCGATTCCAGGTGGGTGATGACCTCCGCCGGTTTGCCTAGTTCCGCGGGCAAACGCTCTTCCAGCGCAGTCGCGAGCCGATGCGCTTCTCCGACAGGTGTGGCATGTGGGAATAACAGGTGCACCTCGATGATCTGGCGGTAGCCGGTGGTGCGATAGCGGACGCCGTGGTAGTGAACGCCTAATTCATCGCAGAGTTGGTCGAGCTTTTCGCGAATCTGCTTGCCGGTAGCCGGATCGGAGTAATCGAGCAATCCGACGGCGGAGCGCCAGGCGAGGCGCCCTCCCGACCATAAAATGTTCGCCGCAATCACGATCGCCACCAGCGGATCGAACGGCTTCCATCCCGTCAACATGACCAGCCCAAGTCCTGCCACTACGCCGAAACTGGTGTAACAATCGGTAAGCACATGCTTGCCGTCGGCCTCGAGGATCAACGAATGGGTGCGCTTGCCGATGCGCAGCAGATACCACCCCAGCCAGGCATTGAGCATGCCGGCGCCGAGCAACAGCAAGCTGCCTGAGCCCAGATGTTCGAGAGGCAAGCCCGCGAGCCATTTCTGAATCGTTTCCACGAGGATGAAGATGGCGGCGACGACGATCATCGCGCCCTCGAATCCCGCGGAGAAAAACGAGATGCGCTCGTACCCGTACAGAAAGGTCGGAGCCGCAGGTTTCATGCTCAGCCGAAGGCTGAACGCGGCGAAAGCCACCGCAATCACATGCACCACCGACTCGGCGAAATCCGAAAGAATGGCGGCCGACCCGGTCATGTAATATGCGATGGATTTTCCCACCAGCATAATCACGCCGACGGCCAAGGACATGCGCATGGCCAAGCGGGCGGCACGCAGTTCCTGCTCGTCGCGCAGCGAGCTCACCGATCTTGGCAGCGGGGTTGTGACGCTTTTGGACACAGATTGCCCAGTATTTGACAATCCTCACACGAACGGCGCGGGCCACAATGTGATTAAAATCACGTGAAGAGAATTTTTCTGGAAACGTAACGAGATATTCTCTGCAGCGCAGCTAGCGAGGCAGTTTGAAGATGATGCTCACCTGGGTCTGGATCTCGACCGGCTCGCCGTTGAGCAAATAAGGCCTGTACTTCCACTGTTTCACGGCATCGGTCGCAGCTTTGGTCAGCTGCGAGTCGCCGCTCAGTACTTTGATCTGAGAAATATCGCCGTTCTTCGAAATCGTAGCCAACAACTCGACCGTGCCTTCGACTCCCAGACGCAAGGCGCTCGGAGGATAAGCGGGCGCAATCTTCTTGACGAGCAATCCGCGGGAAACTCCTTGCGAAACACTCATAGTTTGCAGCGTGGGCTTAATGGCGATGCCGGTGCTGGAAATAAAGCTGGGCGGCGCAGCCGTCGCGCCGGGCCCTTCGACTGCGCTCAGGTTGGGCGCGGGAGCATCCGATCCGGACTTGGGGTGGGCAGATGGAACTTTACCGCCCTTGACCACCAGAGGAGCGGCTTCGGGTTCGTCAGCCTCATCCGACTGCTTCGCGTTGGCTGAGTCCGAAGAAGGCAGCTTACCGGATTTTGCGGCAGCGGACGAGTTGCCGCCTTTGGCGACTGCATCAATCTCGTCTTGCAATTTTCTTGCAGTTGGAATTCCGCTGGGTTGCGAGTTTGGAGCAGACGATGCCGAGGTCTTCGCCGGTGGCGGCTGTGCGGCTTTCGCGGGTTGAGGCGCCGGGGCTACAGCGGATGAGGTGTCGTTGTTCGCAGGCTGATCGCCGGACTCGTGGAAGTGGGCCCAGCCGGCGTAGAGACCGACCACCACAATGATCATGGCGGCGATGCCGATGAAGATCTTTTTGCTTCCGCCGCTGGATTCCGCAGGGCCTTCCGTGGCGCCGAATGTGAATGTGGGCGCGGATCCTACAATGCTCGTGGACTCCGGCTTGAGTTGAGGGTCAACGGCGAGAATGTCGTCTTCTGAATCGTTCTCCGCTGGCTTTTCGGGGACCGCTGGTTTTTCGGGAACGAAAGGTGCAGACACTTCGCGCGCCGGAGCCGCCGCGCTGGCGGCACCGCTCGTCGCCACCGCCGGGAAACCAGATTTAGAAGCGGCCGGCGGCGCGGAAAGAACGTCGGAAGCCAGAACTGGCGCGCTTTCGTTCGAAGGGGCGGGTTGATTCGTAATGGCGGCCAAAGCCGCTGATACTTCGTGGTCGATTCCGAGCAAATCATCATCCTGCGCGGGCGCTTTTGCACTTGCGGCCGCCGCAGTAGGCCATGCTGGCGGCGTCTTGGCGACCGGAATCTCGGGTGCAGCCGGAATCGGCCGAACCGGCTCAACTTTTACCGGCTCTCGTTTTACCGGCTCTGGAACTGGCTTGGGAGCTGCTGGCTTGCTGATCGCTGCTGCCGGTGGAAGTGCCGAAGACCCGGTTTTCGCAGGTTCGCTCTTGCGCAGCAGTCCGCGCGCCACCCGCAACGTTCCTTTGGCCTGATCGATGTTGATGGGTTTGGTCAGGACGAGGTTCGCGCCAATGCGAAACGCTTTTGCGACCCCCGCCTGACCTTCCACTACGGCTACGGCAAGCAACGTTCTGGTTGGACGCTGAATTGCGCGCGCTCTTGAATAACAAGGTGGCATTCTGCTCGTTATCGCAGTCCACCACAACAGCGTCGAAGTGTTGGCCCATCAGCTTCTTGACTGCGGCAAAAGGTTCGGCGCAGTTCTCGACGGCGAACTCTAACTCGCTCAGGACTTGCGTCACCGTGCGAGCGGTTTTTTCATCGGGGCAGAAGAGAAGAGCTGTGTAACCCATACAAGGCCATCCTAGGTACAGGGGTAAGACCCGGCAAGTTACGCTGGTAATTCGCATGACTGTAATTCGCATACAATGGCTCCGCCATGCGTGTGCCTTTGTGGCTCAAGATCGGTTGGACGCTGTGGCTGATCGTCTGGGCGCCGCTCTATTGGCGGCAATACGGCGCGCAGAATTTTCTTTTCTTCTGTGATCTGGGAAATGTGCTCGTCGGCGTTGGCTTGTGGCTCGAGAGTCCGCTGATCTTTTCCTGGGCGGCTTGCGGGCTGCTGATCTTCCAGTCTCTCTACGTCATCGATCTGGCAGGGGCAGTGGTCACTCGTCACCATCTGATCGGCGGCACGGAGTACATGTTCGATCCACATTTGGGGCTTGTCATCCGGTTGCTGAGCTTGTTTCATGTCGCGACCCCACCTCTTCTTCTGTGGGCGATCTGGCGACTGGGGTACGATCCGCGAGGATGGAAGTTGCAAACGCTGATGACTTGGGTGGTGATCCCCGTGAATTTTCTCTGGCGGCCGGACGCGGACGTCAACTGGGCCCGAGGCCTGTTCTTCCATGAGCAGCACGCCGTTCCCGCCTGGATGTATCTGCTGGCTTACCTTATTTGTGTACCGCTTCTGGTTTACTTTCCGACGCATCTGTTCCTGCAGTGGCTGTCGCGCCGCTGGAAAGCGCGGACCGACCCGGCACGTCTTCTGTCATCCTGAACGGAGCCGCGCCGAGCGAAGCGAGGCGGGGGCGGAGTCGAGAGATCCCTACCTGACACTTGATGCCTCAGGCCTTCTCATGCGCCCAATCGAGGCGAGCCAAACACAAGACCGACTCGTTGGTAGGGATCCCTCGACTGAGTTGCGGGTTCGTTTCACGAACCCGCAACTTCGCTCGGGATGACAATGCTAGGAGGACAACTTAGTACGAGGGGGACGCAGATCTAGCGGCTTTTGCCCGACTCGTCCGGCTTCCGCGTGGTTGACTCCGGAGCCGGGTATTGGATCGACCCCTTGAACGAGGCGATATCATCCTGGTGGAAATCGGGAAAGGGCAATTTCTTGTCATCGCGTAATTCCGCAATCTTCTTCACGGCGTTGTCGGCTTTCTGCTTCTCCACGCCGGCATCGCGGCTCAGGTAAAGCGTTTGCGAAGGCAGTGCCAGGCCGCCGCCGGAATCTTCCATCACGTCCATCATGCGCAGCAGCAAGTCTTCGCGGACGGCGGCGTACTCGTTGAAGTCCCGCGTCAGGATGTAGGAGAGAACCTCCACGCTGAGCGAAGTACCGGCAATATCGGTGAGGCGAACGCGGACAGTCTGCGTCTCGACTTTGGGATGGCTGTAGAGCAGCTTGCGGATTTCCGCTAGAACGAAGCGCACATGGTCAGCCTTGCTTTCGGGGCGCAGGCCGAGGGTCGTTTTGAAAAGGATCTTGTCGCGGCGACTGAGGTTCTCGAGATTAATCGTGGCCACGGTCCCGTTGGGGATGGCAACCAGCGTTCTCTCTTCGGTGCGGATTCGCGTGGAGCGCAGACCGATGTCCTCCACCACGCCCGTGCGGTCGCCAAAGCGGCAGACGTCACCCACGCGGAAGACTTCATCGCCCAGGACCGAGACTCCGCCGAAAAGATTCTCGATCGTCTTCTGGGCGCCGAATCCAATGGCCAGGCCGCCAATGCCGAGGCCGGCGAGGGCGGTGCTCATGTTGAAGCCGAGACTGCTGAGCACCGCAAAGATGCCCAGCACAAAGATCACGGCCTTGAGGAGGCGCTCGCCCAGCAGCATCAGCGTTCCCGTGCCGGCAAGTCCGCGGGCCAGTGCGCGCATTCTCACCCGGCGCAAGGACCAGCGCACGAAGCGCCAGGCAATCCACGTCGCGCTGAGGATCAGCGCAATCGATGTGACTTGAAAATAGTAGTGCCGCGGCAGCAACGGCATGCGCAGGTAGACCACACCCCATTGATGGATGAGAGTGCCCGCGAGCAGCCATACGGGACCCGAGACCGAGCGCCAGTTCGCCACGTCCAACTGGCCGCGGCGGCGCGCCCACCAGCGCAACGGAACCTCCAAGATCGCCAGGATGAGCCATCCTAGCCCAGCGGCAATGGGCACTGATAACAGCAACGCCAGCCATTGCCATAAGGGCAGTCCGACCAGTTGATGCTTCACCAGAACAGCCGGAAGTTTGCTTGCCACCTGCCGCGCTTCGATCTGGTCCGACAGTTCGGGAAGCTTGCCCAGAGTATCGGCAGAGATCAGCCAGATTTTGCCGGCAGTCGGATCGGAGACGCGTACCAGATCAAGATTGACATCCACATCGCCGGCTGTCATCGTGCCCAGCCTTTGCCGGCCTAGCGGCACGCCCTCCTGCGGATTTCCTTCCGGTTGGTTGTACTGGCTGAGATGGCCCGTGAACGCGTGGTCGAGGGCAAATTTGAGTTTGGTGGCCATCTCCTCGCCTTCGGACTGGCGGTGCGCGGGACTCATCTGCAGGTATTGCGCGGCAATACTGTAGTCTCCGGCCTGCGCGGTCTTCAGGAATCCAAGGATGGCACTGGAAGGAGTGTTGCGGCCCAGAGGATCGGTGGGCTGGTTCGCGGAGCTGGCCGGAGGGGCGGGCTGCAGCGCCTGCGTGATTGAGGTCTGCGCCCAGAACGGCAGGCTGAGAGCCGCCAGCAGCGCGGACAGCAAGGCGATTTTACGAACGAAAAGCATTGTCTTCGTCTGGCCCGGGTGGTGCGATGGGATCGAAACAGCGGCTGACAAAATCATTGTATCGAAGCGCGCTCGAGTTTCGGGGGACGCCCGCTCATCCCCGCTTGGGCCGGTAAATGTGCGTGCTGGTGCCGAGGAAAACTTCCGCCGATTCCATCACCGTTTCTGACAACGTGGGATGCGGATGGATGGTCAGCGCAACGTCGCTGGCCAAGGCGGCCATTTCGATGGCGAGCACGCCCTCAGCGATCATCTCGCCGGCACCGGCTCCGACGATGCCCACGCCGAGCACGCGCTCCGTCGCAGGATCGAAAATCAGCTTGGTCATGCCTTCCGGACGGTCAATCGTGACCGCTCGACCGGAAGCGGCCCAAGGGAATTTCGCCACTTTGATCTCACGATTTTCTTTTTGCGCCTGCGTCTCCGTGAGCCCGCACCAGGCAACCTCGGGATCGGTGAACACAACGGCGGGAATTGCATTGGGTTCGAATGCCACTTTATGTCCGGCGATGGCTTCGACGGCGGTGCGGCCCTCGTGGGAGGCCTTGTGCGCGAGCATGGGTTCACCGACCACGTCTCCGATGGCGTAGATCGAGGGGTCGTCGGTCTGCAGTTGCTTGTTGACTTGAATGAATCCCTTGGGCCCAACCTTGACCTGAGTTTTCTCGATCCCGGGAATTTCCGAATTTGGTTTGCGTCCGACCGAAACCAATACGCGATCGAAAACTTTTTCCTGCTGGCTTCCGTCCTGCGCCTTCAAGGTCGCGCGAATCACATTGCCCTCGTCCTTCACCGCGGCGACCGTGGTGTTCAGCAGAATCGCCTCAAACATCTTTTCCAGCCGCTTGTGCAAGGGGAGCACCAGATCGCGATCCGCTCCAGGGAGCAAGCCGGGGAGCATTTCGACCACGGTCACGCGCGTGCCCAGGGCAGCGTAGACGGAGCCGAGTTCCAGGCCAATGTATCCGCCGCCCACCACCAGCAAGCTCCCGGGAATATCCTCGAGATTCAGCGCGCCGGTAGAATCCATCATGCGCGGTGTTTCGAGCTTTAGCGCTGGAATGATGGCCGGACGCGAACCTGTCGCGATGATGATGCGGTCGAAGGTTAGCGTTTCTTCTGTCACGTCGGATTTTTCCACGCGCAGCGTAGTGGAGTTCTCAAACGCCGCGTGCCCTTGCACGTAATGAACTTTGCGCTGCTTCGAAAGAATGCCGAGGCCGCCAGTGAGCTTCTTGACGACGCCTTCCTTCCACGAGCGCAGGCGCGTCAGGTCGATCTTCGGCGTAGCGAACTCGATGCCCCAGTCCTTCGCCTGATGCGACTCCTCCACCAACTTGGCGACATGCAGCAGGGCTTTCGACGGGATGCATCCGCGGTAGAGGCAGACGCCGCCGGGATTCACCTCGGGGTCAATGAGGGTAACGTTCATGCCGAAATCGGCAGCGAGAAAGGCGGCAGCGTATCCACCAGGGCCGCCGCCGACTACGGCGATGTGTAAGTTTGTCGTTTCAGGCATTGGGCTTTCAAGGCGTTCAACCACAGAGGACACGAAGGTGCACGAAGGAGGTCCAATCCGCTTTCCTTCGTGGAACTTCGTGCCCTTTGTGGTTTACGGTTTTGATTTTCATCCTTGCACCGACAACAGGAACGGCTGCTCGAACGCTTCCGCAACCCAGCGCAGGAAGCGGGCTGCATCCGCGCCATCAATCAGGCGGTGATCGTAGGAGAGCGACAGCGGCAGAATCAGCCGTGGCTCGAATTTTCCGTTGATCCATTCCGGCTCCATGCGCGAGCGGGAAAGGCCGAGGATCGCCACTTCCGGATGATTGACGATGGGAGTGAACCCGACTCCGCCGATGCCTCCGAGGTTTGTGATGGTGAACGTGCCGCCTTCCATGTCGGCGGGAGTCAGTTTCTTCTCGCGCGCCTTCTTCGAGAGCTGTGACATCTCGACCGCCAGTTCGACGATATTCTTTTTGTCGACGTCGCGAATCACCGGAACCAGCAAGCCGCGATCGGTATCGGCGGCCACGCCGATGTTGATGTACTGCTTGTAAACGATCTCTTCTTTCTCGAGGTCGATGCTGGCATTGAACTGCGGGAAGACTTTGAGCGCGGCCGCACATACCTTCAGAGCAATCGCCGTGATCGTCATCTTGCCACCGGCTTCTTCCGCCTTGGGAGCGAAGCGGGCACGGAGTTGTTCGAGTTCGGTAATGTCGGCGCGGTCGTGCTGCGTGACATGCGGAATCGTGTTCCACGCCTCCACGAGATGCTCAGCCGTTTTACGCCGAACGCCGCGCATGGAGACGCGCTCGATTTTTCCCCACTTCGCAAAGTCGGGGAGTTGCGGCGGGGCAAGGTGTCCGGCGCGGGGCGCGGCTTGAGTCGCGGCCGAGAGCAACGCCTTGGCATAAGCCTTGACGTTCTCTTCGCCGATGCGCCCGCCGGGGCCGGTGCCCTTAACTTCGTAGATGTCGACGCCGACCTCGCGTGCCAGGCGACGCACATGCGGCGCCGCCGGAACCGGCTGGCGATGCTCGGTGCCCGCTACCTTTCCCAGTTGCGCGGGCATGCTGAAAACCGGCACTCCCGGTTGCGGTTGATCGGGAGGCAGCGCCTGCTCTTCCGTTTTGCCTTCTGCGCGAATCGCCGCCTGAAACGCTAGGCGCGCTCCGTGCTGTCCGGAGACATGCTCCACCGGACTGGTGCGCGGACGCGACGGAGCCGCTGAAACTGCTGCTCCACCTTCCAGCGTGAAGATCACCTGGCCAACTTTGACCTTCTCGCCTTCCTTAACTTTTATCTCTTTGACGACGCCGCTCACCGACGACGGCACTTCCACCACCGCCTTGTCGGTTTCGAGTTCCATGACTGGCTGGCCTTCAGAAACTTTTGTTCCGGGAGCAATCATCAGCCGCACCAGATCGCCCTGAGAAATGTTCTCGCCGAGTTCCGGCAGCTTGAATTCGCCGCCGCTGGATGTCTGGGTCAAAGCCGCGACGGGAGTTTCCGCCGCCGCCGGTTGCATGGCCTTAGGAGCAACAGTAACCTCGTTTTTTTGCAGAGCCGCTGCAGGCCCTGACGCAGGTTCAGAGGCAACTGCCGCGGCTTGACCGTTCGCCGGCGCGGATTTTGCCTCCGCTCCGTCGACAGTAAAGATGACCTGGCCGACCTTGATCTTGTCGCCTTCTTTGACGCGGATCTCCTGCACCGTTCCGCTGACGGACGACGGAACCTCGACCACCGCCTTGTCGGTTTCCAGTTCCATCACCGACTGGCCGGCGTTCACCGTCGCGCCCGGCGCGACCATCAGGCGCACCAGATCTCCTTGTTCGATGTTTTCTCCCAGCTCGGGAAGTCTGAATTCAATCACCGCTTTTGATCCTCTGGCACTCTTAAGTATTCATTCGAACTTCGAAATCAGGCGTCATCCCGACCGGAGCCGTTTTTCAGGCGGAGGGAGGGATCTCGCGTGCATCATACAATCTCCATCGTGCCCGAGATTCCTCGCCCGCTGAAGAAAACGCGGGGCTTCGGAATGACACCGACAATCTAGCTGACCGCCGGATTCGCCTTCTCCGGGTTGATTCCCAATTCCTGAATCGCGCGCTTGACAACGTCGGTGCCAATCTTCTTTTCGCGAGCCAGCGCGCCCAAGGTCGCCAGCACAATGTGTTTCGCGTCCACCTCGAAAAAGTCGCGCAACGCGGCGCGGTTTTCGCTGCGGCCGAAACCGTCGGTCCCGAGCGACACCAGTTGTCCCGGCACCCACTTGCCGAGACTCTCCGGCAAGACTTTCATGTAATCCGAAGCCGCGATGAATGGCCCCGGCGCGTCTTTCAACATCTCGGTGACATATGGAACCTTGGCGCTTTCGCCCGGATGCAGCATGTTCCAGCGCTCGCAATCGTTGGCGTCACGGTACAGCTCTTTGTAGCTGGTCACGCTCCAGACATCGGCGCCGACACCGTATTTCTCTTCCAGAATCTGTTGCGCCTTCAGAACTTCGTACATGATCGTGCCGCTGCCCAGTAACTGCGCCCGCAGTTTCGCGTCGTTCTTCCCTGAGGCCTTGAAGCGGTAAAGCCCTTTCAGCACGCCTTCGCGGACATTGTCTCCGGCGGGCATCTCCGGCATCGGCAAAGGCTCGTTGGTGACGGTCAGATAATAGAAGATCGACTCCTGATCGACATACATCCGCTTGATGCCGTCCTGAATGATGATGCCGATCTCGTAGGCAAACGCGGGATCGTAGGCATGCAGGTTCGGCACGGGCAGAGCCAGGACGTGACTGTGGCCGTCCTGATGCTGCAGACCTTCGCCGGCCAAAGTCGTGCGCCCCGCCGTTCCCCCGATGAGGAATCCGCGGCAACGCATATCGGCGGCGGCCCAGATCAGATCGCCGATACGCTGAAATCCGAACATGGAATAATAGATAAAGAAAGGGATGGTCGGGATCCCGTGGTTCGCATAGGCCGTGCCCGCCGCGATGAACGAGCACATCGACCCCGACTCGGTGATGCCCTCTTCCAGAATCTGCCCGTTCTTGGCTTCCTTGTAATAAAGAAGAGTGTCCATGTCGACCGGCTCGTAGTTCTGGCCGACACTGGAGTAGATTCCCACCTGCCGGAATAAAGCTTCCATGCCGAAGGTGCGCGCTTCATCAGGCACAATGGGAACAATATATTTTCCCAGCTCCGGATCGCGCAGCAGCTTGGCCAGCAGCCGCACGAACACCATGGTGGTCGAGACTTCACGGCCGTCCGTGCCTTTGTGAAATTCCTCGAAGTGCGACTCCGGGAACGGCTTGAGCGGCGTGGCGCGCAGTTTGCGCTGCGGCATGTATCCGCCCAGTTGCTCGCGCCGCGCCTGCATGTACTTGATCTCGGCGCTGTCGTCCGACGGACGATAAAACGGCGCCAGGTGCAGCTCATCGTCAGGGATCGGAATGCCGAAGCGCGAGCGGAACATTTCCAGTTCGTCGTCGTTCAGCTTCTTCTGCTGGTGGGTGATGTTCTTGCCTTCACCGGCTTCGCCCAGGCCGTAGCCTTTGATCGTCTTGGCCAAAATGATGGTCGGCGATCCGGTGTGATCGACCGCCGCGCGATACGCCGCATGCACCTTGATCGGATCATGCCCGCCCAGCCGCATGCGCGCCAGTTGCTCATCCGACAGATGCTCGACCATCTTGAGCAAACGCGGATCGGTGCCGAACAAATTCTGGCGGAAGTAGGCGCCGCTCTCCACGAAATACTTCTGATACTGCCCGTCGCTGATCTCGCCTAAACGCCGTACCAGCAGGCCGTCGCGGTCGTTCTGAATGAGCACATCCCAGTCCGAGCCCCATACAACTTTGATCACGTTCCAGCCCGCGCCGCGGAAGATCGCTTCCAGTTCCTGAATGATTTTTCCGTTGCCACGCACCGGGCCATCGAGCCGTTGCAGGTTGCAGTTCACCACGAAGATCAGGTTGTCGAGCTTTTCGCGGGAGGCGAGCGTGATCGAGCCCAGCGATTCCGGTTCATCCATTTCGCCGTCGCCCAGAAACGCCCACACCTTGCCGCCGGTCGACTGCTTCAATCCGCGATTCTCCAGGTAGCGAATGAAACGCGCGTGGTAGATCGCCTGAATCGGGCCCAGCCCCATCGAGACCGTGGGGAACTCCCAGAAATCGGGCATCAGCCATGGATGCGGATACGAACTCAGCCCTCCGCCGGGCTTCAACTCGCGGCGGAAATTCTGCAACTTTTCTTTCGAGATGCGGCCTTCAAGATAGGCGCGGGAATAAATCCCAGGAGCGGCGTGTCCTTGAAAGTAAACTACGTCGCGATCTCCGCTCTCGGTTTGCGCGCGAAAGAAATGGTTGAAGGCAACTTCGTAGAGCGTGGCGGCAGAGGCGAACGTGGAAATATGCCCGCCAATGCCCTCCTGAATCTTGTTGGCGCGCACCACCATGGCCAGGGCATTCCAGCGGACCAGGCTCTTGATGCGGCGCTCCATCTCCTGGCTGCCGGGAAACGGAGGCTGCTGCTTCGAGGCAATCGTGTTCTGATAAGGAGTAGTGGCGCTGAACGGCAGGTTCACTCCCGCTTCGCGGCGCGCATGCAATGCCAACTGCTGCAGCAGGCGGCAGGCCCGGTTCGGGCCTCCGTGCGAGAGCACATAATCCAGAGAATCGACCCATTCTCTAGTTTCCAACACTTCTAGCCCATCAGTTTCGGTTTGAGCCACGTCTGATTTCTCCCCAGAGGAATGCGCAATACTCCATCATATTCAATCGCGCGGATTTTTGCTGCCCGACCCAGCAGTACCAATGATTTAGAATTGCTTTCCGCGGCGTTGTAGCGCGGAGGAATCTATGTTACGGATCGGGTTGCTGATTGTGGTGCTGGCGGTCCTGGTGGTATTAGTTCCGCGGCTCTTATCACGCTCGGCGATGCCGGCCGCCGGAAGTAACGCTCCCGATTTCACTCTACCCTCGCAGGATGGCTCGCCGGTCAGCCTGAAAGATTATCGTGGCAAGTGGGTCGTGCTGTATTTCTATCCCAAAGATCAGACGCCGGGATGCACGCGCGAGGCTCACAATTTTCAGATCGACCAGCCGAAATATGCTGCGCTCGACGCCGTGGTCCTGGGGGTTAGCGTCGATAGCGTCGAGTCCCACAAAAAGTTCTGCGCCAACGACGGCCTGAACTTCAAGCTGCTGGCCGACACTGGACATAAGGTGACGGACTCTTTCGGCTCGCTTACAAACTTTGGAGTGGTGAAGTTTGCGGCGCGGCATACTTTTCTGATCGACCCCAGCGGCAAGATCGCGAAGGCATACAGCAGCGTGGATCCCGCCAGACATAGCGCCGAGGTTCTGGCGGAATTGCAGCAACTACAAAAGAAGGAACCGGTGCCACAATTCTAGCCGAGAGCACGTGTCGTCGGATGGCCCGTCATGCAGGGTAGGGATCCTTCGACTGCGTCTGGCGATTCGCTTCGCTCGTCGCCAGACTCCGCTCAGGATGACATTGACTTCGTTCACGTTCGCAATCGAGCGCAGCGTAAACTAAGCGGATGGCAACTGCGGCGGGGAATCTGGGGAAGCGCGTGGGAAAAGTTCCATACCATTTCCCGCCCGGCTTCCAGCGCAACTTGCTGTGGTTCGCCTTCCGCAAGTTCCGTCCCGCCAATCCGATTTTACTGTTCCAGCATCTCGCCGACACCTACGGCGACATCGCGCATTACAAGCTCGCATGGAACCACATCGTTTTCCTGAATCATCCCGACCACATCCGCGAAATCCTGGTCGTACAGAACGACAATTTCATTAAAGAACGCACCGTGCAGCGCACCAGGATGCTGCTCGGCGAAGGCATGATCACCAGCGAGGGTGCGCAGCATCGCCAGCAAAGGCAAGTGGCGCAGCCGGCGTTTCATCGCCAGCGCATTCCCGAATATGCGAGCGCCATGGTAGACGAGGCAGTCCGCATGCGCGAGAGCTGGCGCGATGGCGAAGAGCGCGACATCGCCGTTGACATGATGCATCTCACCCTCAACGTAGTGGCGCGCACGCTGTTCGCCACGGACCTGCGCGAAGAAGCCCACGAACTCGCCGACGCCATCAACCGCATCATGGGTCTGTACAATTTTCTGGTCATGCTGCCAGCGGCGGAGTGGCTGGTGCACATGCGCCCTCCCGAACTGGCGGCTTTTGTGCGCGCCCGCAAGCGCATCGACGCCGTCGTCTATCTCATGATTGAGGCCCACCGGCGGGAACGGCCCAATAGCGGCAGCCTGCTCGATCTCATGCTGGCCGCCGCGCCCGAGCGAAGCCGCGCCTCAGAACAGTCGCTACGCGATCAGGTGATCACCATCTTTCTTGCGGGATACGAGACCGTCGCCAACGCGCTTTCTTGGACGTGGTACCTGCTTTCGCAGAATCCGGATTGCGAGCGGCGTTTCCATGCTGAGATCGACCACGAACTGCGGGGCCAGCTGCCTGCATTCGAAGACGTGCCCCGCCTGCGCTATGTGGAAATGGTGCTGGCGGAATCGATGCGGCTTTATCCGCCAGCGTGGGCGATGGGCCGCAGTGCGCGCAACGATTTTCAACTCGGAGAATTCTTCCTGCCCGCCAAGACGACGGTGTTGATCAGCCAGTTCGTCACTCATCGCGACCCGCGGTTCTTTCCCGATCCGCTGCGCTTCGATCCGGAGCGTTTCACTCCCGAAGCCAAGGCCCGGCGCGCGAAGTTCACCTACTTCCCTTTCGGCGCGGGAGTCCGGCAATGCATCGGCGAGTCGTCTGCCTGGATGGAAGGCGTGCTGCTGCTGGCTACACTCGGTCAGAAGTGGAAGCTGGCGCTCGTCCCGGGACATCGGGTTGAGCCTGAGCCGCTGATCACGTTGCGTCCGAAGTATGGTATGCGAATGCGGATCGAAGCGCGCTCCGACCGGAACGTGATCAGTGAGCCGCCAGATACAGCTCGGCCACATGTTGCGTAATCTTTCCCGGCTCGGCGCCCGCGAGATTGGTGAGCGCAACCACGGTGAGTTGGTCGTCCACGTAGCGGTCGATGGCCGTTTCAAATCCCTGCCATGAGCGATCATGATGAATGCAGCGATGCCCGTTCCGTTCATCGATGAACCATCCGAATCCATAATGGCCTTTGTTCGGCTGGCCATTCTTCAGCTTGACCGGGGTCCACATCAAATCCAGATTCGACCGCTTGAGCAGTTTGTCGGTGTAGAGCGCGGCATCCCACTGAGCTAAATCCAGGATCGAAAAATAAAGACTCCCGTCCGCAGTGGTGTTCACCGTGGGCGCTACCCATTCCTGATTCTTGAGTTCGCCCTTCACCAGACGATATCCGGCGGCGCGGTTGGGAACGATATCGGCCTCGCTGATGATGCGGGTGGAACTCATCCCCAGCGGCTGAAAAATTTTCTGCTGCAGAAAGTCGCCGTAGAACTCTCCGGTCGCGCGATGAATCAGAATGCCCAGCGTGAGATAGCCGAGGTTGCTGTATTCCCACTTAGTGCCGGGCGGGTAAGCCAGTGGAATGCCTTCGACCATCTTCAGCAATTCGTCTTCGGTCCAATCTTTGCGGAAGTTGAAATCCTTGGGATAGTCGCCAAATCCGCCGGTGTGGCTGAGCAGTTCACGCACCGTCACTTCGTTCCATTGATCCGGCGCATGCGGGAAGTACTTGGTGAGTTTGTCGTCGAGACCAACTTTTCCTTCTTCCACCAGCATCATCACCGCGGTTGCGGTGAACTGCTTGCCCACCGATCCGGACTGGAAGACGGTCTCGGGCTTCACGGGCACCTGCAACTCCACGTTGGCCAGGCCGAATCCCTCGGCCCTGACAATCTTTCCGCCGCGAACGACCAGCAGCGCCAAGCCCGGGATATGCTGCCGCTGCATCTCCGCGTGCACGTAGTCGGAGACAGCGTCTGTAGCTGCGGGATTTTGCCCTGGGCGACGACCAAGGCGGAGATAAGCAGGCAGATCGTTGGGACGACAAACTGAAAGCGCCGGCGATGGCTCGTGATTTTCGCGATGGGCATCGAAGCCCCCGAGTTTAAAGGGAAGCCGGCAGGGCTAACAAGCCAGTGAGAAATGACGAGGAATGATCTGGAGGCGCGGGTCGGAATCGAACCGACGCATAAAGGTTTTGCAGACCTCTCCCTTACCACTTGGGTACCGCGCCCCTGAGCTCGACACATCAGCGTTCCGGCAAATTCAATCCGCGGAACGAGTCTGCTGTGGACAAAAATCTGGAGCGGGAGACGGGATTTGAACCCGCGACTTCGACCTTGGCAAGGTCGCACTCTACCACTGAGTTACTCCCGCTCGTTCTCTCATTCTACAGCACTTGCTATTTTGCTGACAATTCACTGCACCCGCACTGGCACCCGCTTTTCGTCTGGCTGCTCTTCCACATCGGCTACAGTACCACCGTTAGGCAGGAACCGCTCCATGAATTGGGCTTGGGCTTCCCTTGCCTTGTGGCTGTTGTGCACGTAATGCATCGTCATGTCAACGTTCGACTGGCGAAGCATACGCTGCACGACCACAGGATCGTGTCCGTTTTCGATTAGGAACGTGGAAAGCCCGTGCCTCAGGTTGTGAAACCCAAATCTCGGGCAATCCTCAGGGATCACTCCAGCAGCGACAGCCGCAGGTCTGACGTAGTCCTGCACGATCATGCTGCCGATTCGAGGCTGCTTGCCGTGCAGCTTGAACGAGGGGAACAAAAAATCCGAGTCCTTGCTGTACGGTGTCTCTTGACGCCACGCCTGCAATAGGGCAGCAAGCGTCTCGTGCATCTCGACTGGAGCCTTAGACGCCCTCGACTTCGGACGCCCCAGTTCGCCATCCACCCAATCGCGTCGGATGTTGATCTTCAGTTTCTTCCAATCAATATCCGACCACATGAGTCCGAGAGCTTCCCCGATACGAGTGGCGGTAACTGCTACCACAATCACCAGCACACGTACCAACGGATCGCCGATTCGTTCCAGTATCGCGAACGACTCTTCAGGGCTTAGGCTGACCGCCTCGTAGTCTGAGACCGTCGTTGCACTCACCCACTTCATCGGATTGCATTCCTCAGTTCGTGGGATCATGCGGAACTTCTGTCCGTGACTGTAGACCGCCGACATCATGTTCCTGAGTTTGGATCGTAATCCCTTGGACACCCCGTCGATCCACTCCTGAATTTCGAGTGGCTCGATGTCCTTGGCTACGTACTCCGACCAGTGGGTTAAGTGAAGCCGTGCGTTGCGGCCATCCGTGTTCTTGCTGGAGTGAGCCTTGTCCTCGCCCGTCTTCTTCTTGCCATAAGCGAGGTAATGTTGCAGCACTTCGCCGAACGTCACCTTTGCTGGGTCTGGCTGGTTGACGAGTTTGTCCAACCCTAGAGTGCCAATTTCCAGCCAACCCTCTTCGTCATTCATGGTGCTCAGCCCCACAACCTTCGAGCGTTCATCACCGTTCGCGTTGTACCAGCAGTACACCAGCTTGCCTTTCTTCCTGCGAAACCACCCCTTTGCCATTAGAGTTTCCCCTTCTGGCTGCGGGGACTGCCGTCAGGTATTGTACGTCGTGCGGGTACGTCAGCCAACAGTTTGTCTTGATGTGTCGCGATTGGTTTGCGAGTACCCGAGGCTATGGCGGACTCTACTTCGCTGATCTTGAAACGCCACACTCTCCGATACTCACCAACCCCCAGCGAGGATGCTGGGAGGAGTCCCCTGCGCGTCATTTCGAGCACCTGACGGCGTGTGATCTTCAGGTGCTCTGCCACGTCATCGGCGGTTACGTATGGTTCTGGTGTCAATGTTGTCATCTCTCTCATCTGTCCTCGTGACCACGGTGGGTTACCTCGCCGAACGTCTTGTGAATGCGTTTCATATCACGCCTCCACGGGAGCAAGGTCGGGGAACTCAACCATGCCGTGGCTCGTGAGCTTGGCTTCGGCTTCCAACTTCTCGACGAGGGCGTCCATCTGTTCGCTCTGGGTCGCATCCACATCGTTGATGTGGTAGTTGCTGGCGTTCAGCACGTCCATGATACGGATGGTCGTGTCATCGGGGTTGGCTTCATAAAGCCCGTCGTCTGCCTCGACACCCGCCACGCACATGTGGCAGCCGTTCGTCTTGACCAGTTCGTTGACGGTGTGCTCGAACTCGTACAGAGCGGTCTCGGCAGCCTCGTTGATGGTGAGTTCGTATTCGGCAATTGCCTCGGTGAGAGCGTTGGTGACGCCTTCCGCCCGAACGGGGTCTGTGGTCTCCCACAGGGTTTGACGGGCGACTTGTTCAGCAGCCTTGCGAACTTTTTTCAGTTCATTGTTGATGCTGCGTTTGACCTTGCTTGGGGTTTCGGGATCGGCGGCTCGTGCTCTTGCATCCGCCAGCGGAACGGTGAGATTGATACTGGTGTAGACAGTTGACATTCGGAAGTGGCTCCTTCAAACCACTTCTATCTAATACCGTAAATGGCACCTTAGTACCTTGAGTCAAGTTACCTCAAGGTGCCGCCTTCACTGTGGTAACTCTGACCAAAGTAGCCGGGTGACCTTACTCGGAAAATTTCCGAGTGAACTCCAAATTCCTAGCCGAAATCTTGACTCCGCTGGTATAATGGTAGTAAGTCGGGAATACATACGCCGACCCAGATGAGACCAGTACGGATCGCATCGTGGCACGGTCACCGCCCATGATCCAACGTGGGAACTGACCAGTAAAGCCGAACGGGATTTGAAAGTATAGCCCAAGATACACTCGGAAAATTTCCGAGTGGGACATTGGACACCCACGGTATCTCAACCGTAGGAGTGTCCCATGCCAGAAGACTCGCCTGAAGTAATCACCTACCCCATCAGCAGCATCACCCTCAAGGACGCCGAAGGCTCATTTGAGTTTTCGCCGACCCTCGACGGTGACGCCCTCGACAAAATGAGCGACTCGGAAATTTTCCGAGTTTATGCCTTTTGCAAACGGAACACCGAACTCCGCGTCACCCTCTACCACGAGATGGTCAAGCGGGCAGAAGCGAGGGGTATCGCCCGCGTCAAATACTTCGCCGATCACGGATTCAACGCTGACACCGAGTACCGTTTCGCGAAGAAGCAAGAGGAACTGAGGCTGGAGGAAGCCGAGCTTGCCCACGCCGCTCTCAACCCTCAACCCGTGCCTGAACTTGGCATCGGCGAAGCTGGCGACGAGGGCACCACCACCCGCGAGGAACTGGTGCTCGATACCACGACCACCAACCCCCCAGAGCCAGCACCGAAGAAGAAGTGCAAAAAGTGTGCACAACTTCAAGGCTGGCTCGACGCCCGTAAGAAAGAGGTCGCCGATCTGGAGCAAACGCGGCTTGCCCAAAAGGACGAGATCAAGCGTCTCCGTGCCGAGCTACTCAGCTTCCAAGAGGCTGGCGAGAAAGCACGGAAGGCGGCGAAGAAACAGCCCGCCGTCAACTCGACGCCCACCAATGGCGGCTCGATGATCGGCGTAAAGTCCGAGCCCGTCGATGGTTTCTATTGGGAGTTTGTCAAGGAAGGCATGTACGCCATCCGCGATGAGAAGAACCCACACCTTGATGTCCTGACGAAACTCAAGTCGGTACAGGATGCCGACCTTTACATCAGTGAGCGGGTCAAGGAACGTCGGGCGGCGGCGTAATGCAGAGTGGACGCCGATGGAGAGCGGCGTTTAATGCGGAGGCTCGGTCACAACCCCGAGCAGCAGAGTGGTAGGAGACAAACATGGGACAGGCGAAGCGGAATCGAGAAGCGGGAATCAAGCGAATGTGCGGAAATAATTTCGGGGACGCCCTGCATTCCTAACCGAAATCGGACCGGGCTGGGTACATATAGCGTGGAGGAAACACCAATGACAAAGAAGCAGTTCGACAAAGCACTTAGCGTCAAGCCGCCAAATGAGAAGAAGGTTTGTGCGGCCTACAAAAAACTCAGCAGGTACATCGACCGCGACCCCGAGTTGGTCGGAATCATGCAAGCCTACGACCACGCTCTCGGCGTCGTTATGGCGGCGACCGATGGCACCATGATGGACGGTACGTACAGCGTCCTCATTCCCAACACCAAGCTCGGTCGGGAATTTAGGTCCGATGTGCGGGAAGCCATCGTCAAAGCGTACCGAGCAGGGTTGGTGTAGCCATGACCTGCGAAGACTGCGGAAGTCCGAAAGCAACGTATAGGGGTGAGGAATCAGGATGGATGTGTGATCCGTGTTGGGACGAGGAGCAACCCACCGAAGAGGAGATGAACGAACTCCGTCAGATCGTGCTGGCTAAGCCGTGGAAACGCCAACCCGCCATTCAATGCCCCGTGCATAAAACCTTCTACGAGCAGGGTGCCATGTGCGGACAGTGCGACGCGGAATTCACCAAATCTATCGGCAACATGGAAATCCACGATGCCGATGTCGCTTGGCTAAAACACATGAAGGTGACCACGGCGATTAACTAAAAAGCCAGTATTAAGTAACATGAGCCTACGAATCAATCCCGAGCTTCAAGCAGTCGTCGCCCCTCTGACGACTGAGGAGTACGCCCAACTCCGTGACAACATTCAAAGGGATGGCCTACTCGAACCTATCACCCTCTGGGCAGAAGAGAGCGGCACCATCGTTGACGGCCACAATCGCCACGCCATTTGTCAGGAGCTTGGCATCGGCTTCAAGACCAAGGCAATCAGCCTCCCCAACATCGAAGCCGTAAAGCTGTGGATACTTGAGCACCAAGTTGGCCGCCGCAACCTGACGGATGACCAGCGGGCAATCATCTGGAATGACATCCGTGAGCAGCGGGCAGCGGTTAGCCGTGCGGCTGCGGTTGTAAAGGCACGGAATGCGAAGGCCGGTACTGTCGATGACAATGTGTCCCCCACAAAGCCCCGAACCTTGACCGCTGTCGTAGCCGAAAGCAAGATACCCGAGCGCATGTTGCGGAAGGCTCAGAAGCTTAAGAAGACCAATCCCGATCTGTACGAGCGCGTCCGCTCTGGAACTGTAACGCTCCGCGAGGCATCGAAGCCGAAGAAGAATGAGAAGAAGTTTGCCGAGAAGGATTACTTCGCCCGCATTGGTCGTGGTCTTGCCGCCTCGTTCTCTGGTGTAGACCCCCGCCTAAAGGAACTCATCGCCATCAAGAAGAGCGAATGGACGCCCCAAGCGGACGAGGGCATCCGCTGCTTACTCCACAACCTCACGGAAGTGAGCGACAAAGCGGATGCGTATGCCAACCAGCTTCGTGCTGTTCTGGAAAAGAACGCATGAACTATCCCATCCCAGTCACGGGCAAAGCATGGCAGCGGCAGATAAGGGACAAACTCGCCGCTGTGCCCGATCCCTTGTTGGCCGAGAAACGGGCTCTCGCTGTGAGTCTCAAGAATGCCACGGTGCGTGAGATTGACTATCACACAGCGAAGGCGTTCATCGAGCAATACGAATGGCTCGGCAACATGGGCACGACTGACGTAAGCTTCGGGCTCTACTTCGGTGAGCATCTGGCGGGGGTTGAGTGTTTCGGTCGCACAGCCGGAACTAAATCCGCAGCCTCAGTTTGTGGCCAAGGGTATGCACACATGGTCAAGACTCTTTGTCGTGGGGCGTGTGCTCATTGGGCAGACCCACCGCGTATAGATTCCAAGGGTAGGGTACACACTGGCGCTGCCGCATCCTTCCTAATTAGTGAGTCATGCCGCCTCATGAGTGAGCGAGGCTACCACATCTTTGTCGCCTACTCTGACGCCGAGGCGGGTGAGATTGGCACAGTGTATCAGTCGTGCAACTGGATTCATTGTGAGCCCACCAAGCAGGGTTCCAGCATGTTCGCTTGGAGCGGCAAAAAAGGTAAAGGCTTCAAGGACGGCAAGCTAAGGGACGAGCGAAACATCCAGCATTTCGTGCGCTCACGCAGGTTTAAGGGGCAACCCATTGCAGCCTACAAAATCAAATGCACCCGCCGAGAATACAGAGAGCGGATGGTCAAGGAAGGCTTCCTATTCTTCAAGGCCACCCCGAAGCGCAGGTATGTCGGCTTCTACGGCGACAAACGATTGGTACGGGAACTCCGAGCGGCATTGAAGTGGAACAAAGTAGATTACCCTAAGCGGATTGTAGAAGGGCACCCCGATGGTACCCCCATCGGTAGCGTGGTTCGATCCCACGAGTCCGCTCCAAATTCTTGTGAAATGCAGTATTAGACAGATGGTGCTGTGCTTTGGGCGTTGCTTCCCAGAGATGATCGGGATATCGGGGGCGGACTCGTTACCTGCCCCCAACCCGTATAACGAGGATCATGACAGAAAAACCGAAACCCGAAAAAGACCCACTCGAAACATTGGCCCCAGACGGATTCATCATGGTTCGTTCTGGCACAGCAGAGCGGCCTGCCCGCCAGTGAACGGGGCGGCAAACTCGATCCTCCGTCACGCCACAGGCTCATTTTTCCCATCATCGCTGCGAATTTCGCCTTCCGAAGAAATTTCAAATCACCAACGAAGAAAGAAGTGTCTTCCAAAAGTGGTTTCAGAGGGCGTTCCGAAAAGATCGTCCGAAAGAGGGAAAGGGTGCTGTCACTCCCGTGCGGCACCCAATCTCACGGGAGACTCACGTGGCAAATAAGTTCACAGACCTTGTTTTCGAAATAACTGCACTCAAATCCACTCAGAAGATTGTCCTCTGGGTGCTCGCTCACCGCACCGATGAGAACGGCAGGTGTTTCCCCTCCTACAAAAACATCGCGAAGCACGCTGGAGTCCACAAGCGGACTGCCGCTCTGACCATCCAAGAACTCCTGACGATTGAACCACGGGTGCTGACGTTGATCGAAAACTATGATGGACGCAATCATCGATCCAAGAGCTACCAACTCAGCCTAGAGGCCCTCGAAAAGCTTGCTGAGATGCCCCCAGTAGGTGTGGGGCCCAGTAGGCGTAAGACCCCCAACCCAGTAGGTGTAGATTCCCAGCAGTGGGCGATAAACCCACTACCAGTGGGTCAGCAGCCCGCAGAACACATCATTGAACACTCCAAAGAGAACACGTCAGAAGAAGGTGGTGGTGGTGGAGAAGGGGCTTCGCCCGTCTCGGACTCTTCTGAGGAACAGGAGACTCCAGTTCTTTACGATCAAGCCCCGACCGAGTTGGTTCACAAGTTCTGGTCTCTGCTGGGTGAGCCGGACAAATACAAGAACAGTTCTGTTCTCAAACGTTGGGCTGTGCTGGTCTCTCCTAAGATCAAGTTGCACTCTGTTGAGTACGTGCTAGGCGTCATGACCTATGCCTTGGAGGATTCGGAGTTCTGGGCTCCCAAGTTCCAGAACGTTAAACGGTGTGACCCGATGCAATACCTGATTGAGAAGTTCGAGACCATCGAAGACGCCCGCGAAGGCGAAGAGAAAGCCGCCAAGATTCGCAAAAGGAAGCGCGCTGACGGCAAAGAGAAAGCCGCCCTCAACACCCCGACCAAATTCAATCAGGTGGAGGTATAGAAATGCTCGAACAATTTGACGACGAAACCAAAGCGCGTCTGCTCAAGGATCGGCCCGAACCTAAGCGTTGGAAGGATATGACGCCTGAGGAGCAGGTTGCCGTCACCGCCCGCAAAGAGAAGCGGCAGCAGGATGAGCAGAACAGGATCATGCGGAGCCGCATCGAGGAAATCTGGAGGCGGAAGGTGCCCGAGCGTTACCAGAGCGTGCGCCTCAAATCCCTGACGCCTTCGCCCAAATCGCACATGCCTGAGGACAAGCAGAGGGTCATCATCGAGATTATGCAGAAGGCCCCCGCTGCTGGTTACGCTTTCCTCAGCCCGCAGGGATGGTCGAAGTCCACCTTCCTATACGCCCTCTACCGTCGTGCTCTGTTGGATAACGCTTGGGACGTTGCCATGGACCCCATCCGTTATCGCGGTCTCCATCCCGTGGCGTTCTATGAAGCCAAGGAACTGATGGACCGCATACAAGCATGGAAGATCGGTGACGCCGATGCCCCCGAGGTAACCGCCAAGAGGATCGAGCGGTTGAAAGTAGACCACGGCATCACCACCCACCTGTTCCTTGACGAGTTCGAGAAGGTCAAGAAATCGGAGTTCAGGATGGCTGAGATGTACGACATCATCAACGCCTGCTATAAGCACAACGCTCAACTGGTGATTGCGGGCAACATGACCAAAGCCGATCTGGACGACAAGAACCAATACCTCGAAGGGACGTTCCGTCGCATCGAGGATTTGACTACACCGCACTTCTGGGAGTGGAAATGAAATGCCTAACGCTGAAAGAGTTCAAGAAGTTTTTCGACACACTGGGAATCAAGTACGAGGTTCGCCCCTGCAACAACACCACCAGCAACAACTACAACAAGTTTGACCGTGGGGAGCCGTGCGAAACCTGTCTCGCCATCGACGATCCCAACCATTCGTATGCTGAGGTTCGTCTACACTTCCTCACGGATGGTTCGATTTGGGACTACATTCACAACGATTGGCGGGAGCCCGACCAAGTTCCCGACGATATCACTGACGAGGCCCTGCTGTGAACCAACCCTGCCCTACCACCCTCTACCTCGCACTAACTCTACCCTGACTCCGTGACCATCAACTCTCCCTTTTAGGGTTTTTCTTGGAAAATTCCACCTCTCACGAACACTCGCGAAAGTTTCTCGACTTCGGCACTGCATCTACAGGGGGCTGCGAAACACGCCCAAACAAGCCGAAAGAGGAGGAAACATGTCAGTTCAAGAAACAAAGTCGATAATAGGGGCGCTGAGGCTCAGGCTTCAGCCGTTGAACGTGAAGGAGTTTGCGTGGATATTCCGAGTCGCGGAAGACACTGCCCTAAAATGGATTCGCGAGGGCCGTGTTCCTGCGTTTCGTCTCGGAAAAACTGTAAGAATTGATCCACATCTGCTGGCGGACATGCTCCAGCGTGAAGTCTCCGACTGGGAAGCCAAGCAGGAGTTGCTCGATAGAAGGTTGAAGATCATCGAAAAAGAAGGGAATTGGGCGGACACGGCTGCCCCCTTCGCAGGGGAACGAGAAGGCGAGAATTGGTAATGAACTTCTACGATAAAGTCGTGAAGGATTTCAACAACTATCCCGCCCTCGTAGGCAAAGTCGCCGAGCTACTTGCCAAGGGTGATTATGTTTGCGTGCTCCTCGGCGATGGCGTTGCGGTCGCCACAACTTGGGACGATCCTGACATCAACGCAGTAGCGAAGAAGGCTCACCTCGACCCGCGAGAAGACGGGAGCTTCGGCTATCTCTGCTGGACGGCGGGCAGTACCGTTGACAAGCCAGTAGCCGTGGGGACTCTCGCGATCACAGCACGGGGAGCAAGCGTGGAACCGCATTCCGCCAGCACCGACATCGAACTTCACGACTGGCTGATCTGGGCAGACGAACGTGGAACCAGTTTCCTTCACGCGATGGCTGAAGCGGCATTTCTCTCAGACCTGAAGCACTACCGATTGCTGCGGCCCGTCCTCTTCAACTTGAAGAGGATGTATCCCGAGAACTCGTGATTTGTTGCCGCTGCCGCCCAATGTGAAACGCCCACACGATCTGCCATAATCTCCCAATGTGCGGACGTTATCGACTCTCGCGGAGGAAGCAGATCATTGAGGAGCACTTCGATAGCGTCTCTGGGGAGGATGATTGGAGTCCTCGCTACAACATCGTCCCGACCCAGCCGATTCCAGTCATCCGCCAGAATCCCAAGGAGCCAGTTCGTGAACTGTCGCTGATGAAATGGGGACTGATTCCCTCGTGGGCGAAAGATTCGTCTGCCGCCGCCAAGATGATTAACGCAAGGTCTGAAACAGCGGCCACGAAGCCCGCGTTCCGCGATGCGTTGAAATCTCGTCGGTGCCTGATCCCTGCGGACGGTTTTTACGACCCGTCGCTGCCGGGTCAGTAGGCTGGCTGATTTCAGCCATCAGACGAGTCGAAGCACTGGCGACTCGGCTTCCTTTTCAGCCGAGGCGACTCGGGGAATCGCCGACCTCGACAGCTGAAAACCTGCGTCGGGGCGTCCTATCAGAAAATGATATCCGGAAGCTAGAGAGATCGTGCATCACGCGGACCCATGCATCGGCTAATTCCACTTCGGCGAAGCACATAGGCACCCCAAAATTACCATACGGCTTATCAACTCGGAGCTCGCTCTTCGGGTACGCCGCCAATTCGTATTCGTTCGCGTATACGCGAACAACCGCTACCTTGTCCGCGAGAGACTGATTAAGGAACAAGGCAAACCTCGCGTCATCGATATCGCGCAAGAGTAGATATGGTGGTATGCGCATGAAACTGCTAGCTCCGTCGAACTGAATTGCCAACCGTCGAGCCGTTTGTAGTCCCACTGCGGTAAAGCTACCGGCAGGTGCCAAAAGTTCTTGAGTTTTCGTGAACGGGTCTGGTATATCGGCACCATCCCGCAGCCTCTCTTCCCATTGTCGGCCACATCTGGCGCGCTCAATACCTCCGATGGAGAGATTGAGCTCGTTCACTTTCTGAGCATTCATCCGGTTCGGATCGTCGGATGATCCGAATAGCAAACCCACGACTCTATTCCTGGGTTCCACTAGTTCGAGCGAGCAAAACGCCCGAAAATGGCCTATTTCGGAGCCGAGGTATTCTCTGTCAAGTTCCAGAATTACGGTAAAGTGGCTGAGAGGCTGGGAGGTTTCAGCGAGAAAATGTAATCGGTTCAGAGTCTTTTCTAACCTTCCGAATCCCTGTGACATTAGGCTCTGGATATCGTCGCCCCATTTAGCGAAGAATGTCGCCTGCTCGGCTACCGAGAGGGGAATATTAAGGTACTGAAAACGGATCGCAAATCCGTCAGCGTTGTCGAGAAGAATTCGCAGGCGTTCTCGGTCAAGGATGTCACAGTGCGTGATGCCTTTGGACCGAGCAAATGTCTCCATCTCCGATTTGTCTGTAAGGGTGAGGTTCACGTTGGTGAAGAAAACGAAGACCTTGATTTTGTGCTCGCCTAATGCGGTCTGGAGGTCGTCCTCGAACTTTCGTCGTGAACGTCTTCTATGCTCGTCAGAATCGTTCGCTTGGTTGAGAAAGCCTACGGCCCCGAATGCTGTTTCTGACCCGCGAAAGGTAGCCTCGATGTCCCGGTGACCGTCAGGCCCGCCTCGCGGGTGCCGTGGGCGGACATCCGAGAATCTTTTATCCATCGAAAGCAGGGCGAGGCACAACTGCTCCCTTGCAAGCTGGTTGGTGTCCAAGAAGTTCTTGAGGCGCTCGTCCGTTTCGTAACTCATCGGCGGGTAGGATGACTTTAACGGGAAAGTATAGCGCGCGCCGCACGGTTCACGTTACGGGGCGGACTCGGATCAATCGTGTTGCCAACGACGACGAAGAGCCTGCACCGCCGCCGTGGAACTCGCCCAGATTCAGAATCGACTCTTCTCGTAGCTCCTGATCCTCTGGAGCAACCTACAATCATCCAATGGGCTGGTCGATAGACGAGATCGAAACGAACTTCCTGCGTGGCAAAATCGACACTCTCGCTCTGGCACCAGAAGTCGCGCTCCCCAGTTTTGAGCGGGTCGAGCGCCTCCTTGGTCGTGAATGGATATTGTCAGAGATGACAGGTGCAGGATTGGGTCCTACCATGCGTGTCATCGGCATGGGGCTGCGGCTGGCTTACCTTGAGGAAATTGATCAGACTGAGGAACTCATCAAGCACATCCGCCGCAGGGATCAGAACGCGGACGCCGAACTGACAGCGATCTACCTGATTCGCTCTTCACGCACCTCAGCGCAGTTCCAACTTTACCCAGAGGTCGGAATACGAAAGGCGGATTTCCGTGTGCGGGACGGCGATGAGCCGTGGACGACGGTCGAAGTCACTCAGCCGACCACATCGTTAGAGCAGCAGCGAGTTCAGAACACCCTTCGTAGATTCACCGACGCACTGAGCAAGATGGATTGTCAATTCACGCTGGAAGTCCTATTCCGTCGCGAGCCAACCGAGGAGGAAATCTCGGTCTTGTGTGATCGTCTTCCAGAGTTTTGCAATCTAGAGGGGCAGAAGCAAGCCGATCTGGCAGGCGAATTGGGATTCCTGTTTCTGAACCAGCTTCCGTTGGGACAACTATTGAACCGTAAAATCCCTCAACTCGCCGATTCTCCAATGATCGGGCTGGCAATGTTTGTAGGTGGAGGACAAGGCGGCGGACCTCACCATCAGGTGTCGGTTCGTATTCCATTCACGGACGAGAGGGCAGAGGAGATTCTCCGTGCTGAGGCAAGGCAACTGCCGGATCAAGGGGTCGGCCTGATCATGGTAGATGTCGCCCACGCCAGCGGCAGTTTCCAAGCTTGGGAGTCGCTCATCCGAAGACGCTTTCAGCCAACCATGCACACGAGGGTAAGTGGCATTTGCTTGTTCGAGGGCGGAATGGTGCCGACTGAACGCGGATACGGCTGGCTTCTTCGCACGATGTTGATCACTAACCCGCACGCCCAACGACAATTGCCCAGCTGGATTCAAGAAGCCGTAGCGTCTGCGGGACAAGAGTTTGACCGTGTTGCTTCATCGTGGTGATAGGATTCATCCCACGCAGATGTGTAGTCCGATATTGGCGATTGCTTCATTTCATTATTGAAGGGAAATATGAAGGGGACAGTGATAAGCAACGACGGAGATGTCGCCGTCATTCAGCTTGAAAACGGAATGCAAATCGCGTGCCTACGCGAGAAGAGCATAGATTACAACGAAGCGAGCCTGCGGATTCTGTCGAGAGAAGAATTCATGCAAGACATGGCTGTAGGCGCGGTTAAAGACGGATGGATTCCCCAAGATGCGAGGTTGCCAATTCCCGGAGTCCAATCCGCTGTTGTCAAGAAACTCTATGATGCCGAGCATTCCGAATGGGCTTTTCGGTTGACCATCCAGCTATTCAACCTCAGCAAGGCTGTTCTTCATCGACCTGAGGAGCAGGACGGATTCCGCAAGGCTCATGGATTGCTCTTTAACGCCATGCGTGAATGCTATGACGCGCACGTCGAATTCAGTAAGTTCATCGAAAAGCATTTGCAGGATGTGGCAACAGGCCGCTGTGTCGAAATCACCAATGGACATCTGTCGGTACTGGAGGACGTTGAGCCTGCGTTGAATCGCCTTTTCAAGGACTTCTTCGTGAAGGCACGAACGGTTCTATACCATCTGTTCGGGCAAAAATCCTCCAAAGGTAAAGTACCGGTAAAATCAGTGGCGGAAGTTCTATTAGGCCACGACTTGAGCTTTGTCCAACTAGACGATGACGCCAAGTTTGAACGAAAGGCTCAGGAATTTCTGCAAAAAGAACCGGGCGAAGCCTCAAAGGGGCTCATCAACATGCTTCGCGGCGACCGACAAACATGGAGTTCAGGACTCATCGACATTCGCAATACCATCATCCACGACGTTAAGTGCCCACGGTTGCAGATGAAGTATTTTGTAATCGGGGGTGAGGCGAAGGTGGCTTTCCCCACGGTGCAAAAAACCGAGTTGCGGAAATTTATCGGGCTCTTCTGGGATAATCTCTGTGACGCTGCGGAAGATACGATTGTCGCGTGTTTCAATATAAAGTTGTCGCCTCAGTTCGTATTTTGCCGCGTTGCTCAGCAAGCCCGAGACCCCCACTGCCCTATGAGATACCAAATCGCGATGCGACCTGCGGATGTCCCTCCCGGAGTGATTGTCGGGTCGCCGGAGAATTTGGCTTAACTGAACCCCATCGAGCGGGACAAGAAGTCTCACCAACACACCATTGGAGATCGTCCAAGTCGAGTTGAAGCGTTAGGTTCGCGGAGACGCTAGGGCTCTGAGTCCGCAATCGAGCGCAATATCTCCTCAGCCTTTGTCTGGGTTGGCGGAACGAACATGAAAGGTCGGAGATGGCGTATCTTTGTCTTTTCGTAGAGGTAAGTGTCCAAATCCCATTGACGATAGCGTGCATCCCAACATTTCTCACGCACCGTAGGCACAAAATTGTTCGCTGGAACGAGGGACAACAAGTCCTCTACTTCCTCAATGTGCCATATTTGGAACGAGAAGCCCTCAACGCCGTGCCGCCGCAGTTCGGAGCGGAGGAGATTACCCAGCACGCGGTCAGCATTGGCATGTTGAATCTGGTCGTATAGCAGGACAATGGGGAAAAACTGCTGCACGCCTTTGTATCGATCCGCTACAGGTGGAGGCAGTCGATTTGATTTGATTGCTTCCATTTTGTCGTAAAGCTGAAACAGCCCGCTTCGATCTTCACTGTTCGCAATGTTCTTTCGAACATCGCAGAGTATTGCCTCCACTGAACTTAGCCGCTTTGACTGTGAAAATAAGGCGGAATTCTTGCACTCGAACAGAACTGCCGTGTCACCTTCAATAACTGTGAAGTCGTTCGTCTTGCCTTCCCAACCGAGAGCCCTCTCCTCAGCTTCGGTCAATACGCTGTTTCGTCCCACTTTTTCTGAGACCAACTCGCAGGCATAGTGTTCGTAGGCGCTACCGAAGTCTTGAGCTTTTCCGATGTCAGCGAGGCGAAAAAATAAACCTCGGGTTGCTCCGTAGATGACTTCTGATTATCTGGTTGCTTCAGCAAGCCCCAATAGGTTGGGATTCAGATCCCGAGCTCCCCGAATCTGCTCGTACACTGTTGATGTGCGGCCGGTTCCGAGACCAAGTAGTGTCTGAAATGCGGCTGCCGGCGTCTTGCGACGGTTGTGCCGAAAAACGAATTCATCGAGGTAAACTTGCAGTTGGTCCTTGCTCACTCCGTGGTAGGTTCCAATGAGCCACTGCTGGAGGTTCCCGATCGCCCGATCGGCAAGCGGGACGGCGGATTTTGCACCTTTGCGCAACTCCGTTCGTAGAGGTTGGTTTCGAACGACATGTTTGAAGCCAGCCTCTAAAAGACCTGAGAAACTCTTAAGCCCGTCCGTATAGATCGTGGATCCAGGTGCGATGTGCTGGCTAAGAAACGACATTATGGTCGCGGCCTTAAAGTCGGGAATTACGCTCATGCGGACACGCCCTGAAGCTCGCCCACGCTTTTCGACCGCCACCAAGACAAGAGCTGCCCTCCGATGCTTGAGTTGTCGGCTTCCTCGGAGTCCAGCTTGCTCGCCACCAATCCACGTCTCATCCACCTCTACCTCACCGCGCAAAGGTTCCCTCGCGTTGTTCACCATTGCTCGGCGGAGCTTGTGCAGCATCATCCATGCGGTCTCGTAGCAGGTCAGCCCTAATTGACGCTGCAGCAGTAGTGCAGATACGCCACGCTTGTCCGTGGTCATCAGGTACGCCGCCCAGAACCAATGGGTCAGCGGTGTTTTTGTCCGATGAAGGATAGTTCCAGATGTCAGCGAGACCTGATAGCGACACTTGCAGCATTGCTGCCGCAGCTGCTTCACCAACTCATAAGCTTTTTCATACCCGCATCGCGGACAAGTAAATCCATCGGGCCAACGACAAGCTGCGAGATATCGTTGGCAGGCTTCCTCCGTGGCAAAGTCGGACTGGAATTGGCGGAGCGTCTTCGGAAACGGCGGTCGTGGCACGCGTTAACACTACCTATTGGGGCTTGCTGAAGCAACCAGATAATCAGAAGATGACTAGCTCAGGAAACGGTGCGGACAGGCTGTCTCCATATCGGAGCAGAGGAAAACGCAACAGGGGGTTGAACTCGTAGGGTTTTTCTGTGAGCACGTTCGTCTTCGTTTCAGCGTGATTCACCCGAACCTCGTGGCGAGTGCCGCTTTGAAAACGTAAGAATGTATCGAGATGAGCCTTGAAGTTCTCTGGCATCAGCGTGCGGAGATGCGAGATGGAGAGGGCAGCGTGTTGGATGAAGACCGAGTGCAACTCCTTGGCCGTGCCAAGCAAAATGTCCAGAGGCATCCCAGCGAGGATTTCGACCGCTTGCCGTAGCTGCGACCCTCTCGAAACAATTCTTTCGGTTCTCGCGATCAACTGTGGAATCCGCTGGTGGTACAAGAGGAACGTAATCTGTTGGTAGACCATCCTCAGAATGAAGGCTGCCACGAACGCGTCGTCTGCACTGTAGAGGCTTGCCTCCTCGGAATACTTCCAAAAATGCTTATAGGCATTCCAAGCAGGAGCCAAATCGAGGAACCGTCGTCTGCTCTTGTCCGCCCCGTATAGGATGATGTACTTGGCGAGGGCCGCTAACTGTTCTGCGTGCACCCATTCCTTCCCCGCGATCAGGAAATTGTTCGCACGCAACTCACCAATTTGGTGATGAATTATTTCGAGGGAATCTGGAAAGGGGAAACGGCTGATTCTCTTGCGGAATTGCTCAAATGCGATCTTAACTCGAAGGCTCATCGGTGGCGAGTGACTGTGGTCGCTGATGCGTTAATCTTACCTGCGATACAGGTGCCACGGCAGAAAGAGCGAGTGGCGGAAATGGATGGAAAGGCTCACATGTTGTGGGATGTTGCCGTTACGTTCCAAAACGTATACCTGCGTGACCAGCACGAACGCGAATTTCTCGGGTATTAGATTCACTCACTTGCGGCTGCTGCGGAGGAACCCTTTTTGACCACCCGCTTTGAGAGCCGATTTCCGCTTGAGTTCGTCTCGCTCGCCTTGGCGGAACGGCGGTCATTGGCGAGTCGGATTCGGTCTGCGTGGATGCAAGGGTTCCATCTCCGACTTCTAGGCGGCAATGGCCTTCCAGCGTCTAGGCTGTCGTTCTCGTCTTATTCGCCGCAGAACGCGTCTTTGCACGGGCAGCCCGCTCCTGCTCCCGCGTTACATGCCCCTGCTGCCCTTCCGTAAAAATCCTCGGGAACAGTCGCTTCAGGGCGTTTAGCCGAGAATTTTGCCCGCTTAGGCCATTGTCACTGCGGGCGTGGTACTCGTTAGTCAACCCCGCCTTAAAGGCGTCGTGAACCATTTTCCTGACTTGCCTCTTTGTGTAAGTGTCTTCCATATATTTATCCTTTCATGGTTGCTCAGCGTTACATGGACTGCGTGTTGGCAGTCTGAACATCGTCGCACATTGCCTCCTGCAAGCTCGGATGGGGATCAACAGTCCCCACGTTTTTCATCAGGCGGCAAACGCTCGCCCGTGAAATGCAATGCCTCTTGGCGACTTGTGTCAGTGACATCCCCGAGCGGCGATCACGGACAACCTGCCCTTTGTCGATGTCCAGTGGTGCACGCCCGATTCGGCGACCTTCCAATTTCGCCCGCCGCATCCCCGCTCGGACTCGTTCAATGATGACACATCGCTCCAGTTCTGCCATCGCCGAGACGATCACGACAATCGCACGCCCGAGCGGACCTTCGGTGTCGATTGCTTCCCTTTTTGAGAGGAACTGGATGCCGAGCCCGTTGAGTTCGTCGAGGGTCTGGAGCAGATGTTTGGTGCTCCGTGCAAGTCGGTCGATAGACCAGACCATAAGCACATCGAATCTGTGTCGGCGAGCATCTTCCATGAGTTCGTCCAGCGCGGGCCGTCGAGCTTTCGTCCCGCTGAAGCCATGATCGGTGTACTCCCGCACGACGCTGAAGTTTTGGTGGGCAGCATACTGCCGAAGTTCTCCCTGTTGCGTTTCTGGGTGCTGATCGATGGTGGAAACACGGATATACAATGCTGCTCTTTTCATCGGTTGAGATTCTCCTTTGCGTTTCTGACTATCAAGGGGAAGAAATGGAGGAGCCGCTCGCTGGCAATTTCAACGATGACGCTTTCAGGCCCCAGAAGATTCAGTTGGCTCCAGATGTGATCGGTCAGTAGTTGGCTAATAGTGCTGTTGGGCAACCCCACAAGTTGTTCCTTAAGAATCGCACCGATGCAGAGCGAGCCCAGCACCCGCTCGAAGGGATTCTTGGAGTGAGCGAGCCTCCGTTGTTCTTCGATGAGAACATCCACGCTGATTTCTTCTTCTCCGCACTGGTAGTCGCGCACGCATTCACCTGCATTGCTGTTATACCCAGTTGAAGCAAGAAATCGATAGGAATGCGGGAAAAAAGTTGGAGTAACCACACGAAAAAGTGACTGTTGTGCTATTTCGACAACTTTATTCTTGGATTCCTATCGATTTTGCGAACGCCGTGGGTATATATAGGCGGGAGGAAATTATGTCGCTGAAAAAAGAGTTCATTCGAGACGGCAAGCGTCGGATCATCGGTTCGACCACGACGGGGTACGTTGGTTCATTCGACACGCTTGTCAGGGACGAGCACGAGCACATAATCGGACGGACGAGCGAGAGTTTCGCCACGACCCGCGACGAACGCGGCAAGCTCGTGTCGATCACCGACGCCGATGCAGGTCTCTTGATCGGCAACCACAACAAGAAGTAGGGAATCTGTTCCCTCAAACCTCCCCCCTTTTCTTCCACCCTCATGGAGGTCATCTGACGACAGGATCAGCAATGCCGACCGATGCCATAGAGTGCCCGTTGTGTTTAGGCGAGGGCAAGCTGAAGCGAACTGAGGTTCTGGATCGTCTCGGTGTAAAAGACTTCGCCCGCGTTGCCCAACTTAGTGCGGAAGAGGCTTTCCGCCTGCTCCTCCAAAAGCACAACCACGATGAACAGACTGTCTGGGCTCGTTTCGAGACCGAACTGGCGAAGCGAACAGCGGAGATTGAACGGCGACACGGAGACCAACTTCATCCTTTGGTCGTGCGAATCAAAGAACTGGAGTCCGCCGCGAATGTCTCCGCTGAGCATAAGGCACTTGAAATCCAACGTATCAGAACCGAACTGGAGGGTAAGCTTCGCTCTGAGCACTCTCAGACGGTAGACCTCGGTCGGCGGGTCGAGGACTATTTCTGTGAGATCAGTGAGCTTCGCGAACGAAACCAGCATTTGGAAACCGAATTGTCAAAGATCGCCCGCGTGGGCAAGCTGGAGGAAGTGAGTTTTGCTGACGAGGCGAGAACGTGGGCTGGCGTCAGCGTGAGCGAGAAGCTGCCTCGAAGCGGAGATTTCCTTCTTTCGTACCGCGATCCGAGCGGTGCGTTGGTTGAGCCACAAATGCTCGTCGATAACAAGGACAAAGCGGCTGTCACCGAAGCCGACATCAAGAAACTGATCCGTGACGCGAAGGAGCGAAACATCTCTGTCGGCATCATCGTCGCGAAGGACGTGAGCCAACTTCGGCAGCTTGATCGCGAGTGCCGCTGGGGGCAGGAGGACGGTGTTTGGGTGTTACGAACCACCCGCCAGTGGCTTCCTCGCGATTTGGACGTGCTAAGACCTTTACTGGAACGGATGCGAATTGAAGGCCCCGACTTTCTCCAGAGGAACGCCGCCCTTGCGGAGGAAGTCCGCCGCACGTTTGCCGACATCGATGCGATTGAAAAGGAATTGGGAAAGGCATCGAAGGCGATCCAGTCCGTCTCTGGGCTGGTCGCCAAATACAAAGTCCGATTAAACTCGCTCTGCGACAGCACAGGAGTGGCGAAGAAGTTGCCAATGCGCCAGCGTGATCGCAGCGACATTCCACAATCGGTAGGAGCGTTATGAGGCTTACGAGAGAAGCGTTCGCCGAGCTATTCGGGGTTCATCTACCTGCCGCAGTGCCTTGCGCGTGGGTCAGGGGCGTGTGTTTCGTTTTCGTGGAGGGCACAGCGGAAATCGAAGAGCTTGAGCGTGTTTACGGCGGCCTGTGCTCACGGCGAACATAAATGCCAGTCACTATTTCCAAGTCGCAATTCATGTCAGGCGTCCAGTGCCTCAAGCGTTTGTATTGGCAGGTGCATGAGCCAGAACTGGGCGTTTTTCCTGATGCCGCAGCGGTCGCCATCATGGAGCAAGGCGGTGCGGTCGGCAGGCTGGCACGTCAGCTTTTCGCGGGCGGCGTGGAAGTCAGTTCTCGCGACTCCGAGCAGGCGATCCGAACGACACGCGAGCTAATCGCAAACCCCGAGGTTCCCGCCATTTTCGAAGCGGCATTTGAAGACGGCGGTGTATTTGTACGGGTGGACATCCTGCACCGCCGCCGAGACAATCGTTGGCGGTTGATCGAAGTGAAGTCCACTGCTGACCTCAAAGAACAGCATCTTGACGACTTGGCGATCCAGCACCGAGTCGTTTCTCGCTCAGGACTGGATTTGGCTTCCTCGTGCCTCGCCCACGTGAATCGCAACTACGTATACACGGGAGGCGACATCGATGTCTGGCGGTTCTTCAGGATCAAGAACCTGACACGACGAGTCGAGAGGTTACTGCCCAAGCTCACGTTCCAGTTACGGTCGGAACTTCGCGTCCTTGCGATGCCGAACCCGCCCGAAATTCCAACTGGGCCGCATTGCACCAATCCGATCACGTGCGAGTTTTTCGACCGCTGCAATGCCCCGCTCCCAAACGATCACATCGGGTATCTGCCCCGACTCCACGCCAGTGCCGCCGAAGAACTGGAGGAAATGGGTGTCGAGTCGATCCTTGATATTCCAGAAGACTATCCCCTTGGTGATAGGCAGCGCCGGGCCGCGACTTGTGTGCAAACAGGTGAGCCGTGGTTCGACAAAGAAAGCCTCAAAACCGAATTGGATGCTCTGACGTATCCGCTTTTCTTTATGGACTTCGAGACAATAAATCCGTGCGTTCCTCGATTCGCGGGGATGCGCCCCTACGATCACATCGTTTTCCAATTCAGCGTGCATGTGCAGAGAGAGCCCGGAGCAAAGCCAGAGCACTACGAGTTTCTAGCTGTGAACAGAGACGACCCCCGTCGCGAGTTCATCACGTCGCTTGGTGCTGTGCTGGGTCAGAGCGGCACGGTCATTGTTTATAACCAGAGCTTCGAACTCGCGAGATTGAACGAACTAGCGTCTTGGTTGCAGGAGTTTGCTGAACCGATCAAGCAAATCCAGTCTCGTGTTCTTGATCTGCTGCCCGTCATTCGGAATCACGTGTACCATCCGGCGTTTGCCGGGTCGTACTCGCTGAAGGCCGTGCTCCCCGCGCTCCTCCCGGAAATGACCTACGAAGGCATGGAGATCGCCAACGGCACGGACGCGGGGGTCGCTTGGGAAGCCTTTACTAAGACCACCGATCAGGGCGAGCAGCAGAGAATCAAGAAAGCGTTGTCTGAATATTGTGCTCTCGACACACTTGCACTGCTCAGGCTCGTCGAACGATTGAGGTCGGCGTTCGGACAAAACACAGGGTCAAACTTATGATCGGGACTTCCTCGGTTTTTGGGCATAGCGTTCGGCCAAAAGCTTCAGTACCTCGGAAAACTCTTTGAAATCTCTATCGATGTGTCCCCGGCGAAGGTCTAGCAAGGCGAATCTCATTGCTTCGGGAGAAATATTCTTAACCCACTCCAAGTGGTTGACGTATAACTTGGCTTCATTCTGCTGCTGCAATTTCGTCATCTGGTCGTAGGCAATCCATACCTTGTCGTACCCGCGCTCATCTTTCATCGCTTCTGCCGTCATGTGGGTGTAATACTGAGCGAGGCCCTCCAAAATTCCGCTGTCACAATTCCAGAAGTTGTCCTCCCACCTGCTGCCGTTCGAATCGAGGCCGAGATGTGTGTAGGCGTGCGCCAACTCGTGTGCCATTACAACGACCGCTAAAGCCTCAGTGTCCACACCCAGAAGACGAGCTACAGCGCCGATGACAACCCAGTAGAGTTCAATCTGCCCCTTGTCAGGAATCAGCCGAGCAGTCGGCATGTAAACGCCTAGAATGTCTTCATTGATTTGGGTGATGCGCTTCAGCAATTCTGCTTTCGCTGCGTGCTCCTCAAGCTCCTTCGCGAGCCTAGTCGCCCCCTCTGGGTATTCCGGTGAAGGTGAACGCTGATTCCGGAGGGAAGCCGAACGGCATTCCGGAGCGAAGGTGAACAGCAGTCGGAGCGAAGCGACGCTGGCGTGATGATTGTGCAAGAAGTGTTCGGCTTCGTCAACTGAAAGTGTCCGGAGCGGGTCCGGAGCGAAGCGGAGGAGCTTGGGCGGGGATTTGGGGTGCAGGGGAAAGGGGCGGCCAGCCCCTTTATCCCCTGCTTCTCTATGTAGAAGAACAACTCATTCCTTCTTCTCGTCCGGCAGATTGTTCTTTTTGCGCATCGATTCTCCGCGCATCTCGATACGATGGGCATTGTGCACCAGGCGGTCGAGGATGCCGTCGGCGATGGTGGGATCGCCGATCTGCTCGTGCCAGCGCGAAACCGGCAGCTGGGAAGTGAGGATGGTGGAGCGAGTCTGGTAGCGATCCTCGCAGATCTCCCAGACTTCGCGTCGCTCCGCTTCACTCAGTGGGGCCATGGCCCAGTCATCGATGACCAGAACGTCGATGCGACTGAGACGTGCCAGGAAGTGGCGCAAACTGCCATCGGCTCGGGCCAGGGCCAGTTCCCGAGACAGGGCAGCGGCGCGGAGATAGAGTGCCGAGTAGCCGTCGCGACAGGCTTTCTGCGCCAACGCCGATGCGAGGAAGCTTTTGCCCACGCCACAGGGTCCGATCACGAAGATGTTCTCGTGATGGCGAACCCAGGCGGAGTCTTTTGCCAGTGCGCGCACGACGGTCTTCTCCAGGCCGCGCACCGCCCGATAATCGATGTCCTCCACGCAGGCCGCTCCCCGCAGTTTGGCCGCTTTGAGTCTTCGTGCCAACGCCTGGTTCTCGCGCCAAGTCCATTGCTGATCCACGAGCAGAGCGAGTCGTTCCAGGAAACTCAACTCGTTCACGGTCCGATCTTGTTCCTGTGCTTTCAAGGCCTCGACCATGCCGTGCAACCGCAGGGCCAGCAGTTTTTCCATCATCGGTTGGTTCAGCATGAGCGGGGCCCTCCTTGGTCGAAGTAGCGGGCGCCGCGGAGGTTGTCATGCGTCAGAGGTGGAGAGCCGGGTTGTGGTGGAGACAAAGGAAGGGCGTCGAGCGAGTTCTTCAGGATCGACTTCACGCTCTGGTAGCGACAGGCCTGGGCGAGGATGGCCCGTTCGGCAGCGGCTTCCATGCGTTGCGCCGAGTACTGCTGGGCCAAGCGAATAATGCCTAGACAAGAACGGTAGCCCATCTCCGGGTGGGGCTTGTCGTTGAGGATGCGCTCGAACAACTGCGCCGTGTGCGGGCCGATACTGCGCGCCCAGTTCACCATGCGCGAGGGCGGCCACTCCAGATGAGCTTGATGGCTTCTGGGACGGTGCTCGCCATTCGTGATGGTTTGACCCCGCCCGCGACTGCGCATGTGCGAGGCGATCCGGTTGCCCTGGTAAAAGATCTCCACCGTGGTGGGGGTGGAGCGGACTTCCACGACTTGCTGCACCAGCGTGTAGGGCACGCTGTAGAAGTTCCCGTCGAACGCGATGTGGTAGTCGATGTTGATCGTGGCCCGCGACCACTGGCTCATGTCGAAGCGCTCGGCGGGCAAGGGCGCCAGAGCCGGTTTCTCCAGGCTGTGAAACAGACTGGTCCGCGATCCGTCCCGCTTGCGGAACGGACGCTCATTCAGTCGCGCCAGCAACTCCCGGATCGCCTGGTTGAGTTCCGGCAAGCTGAAGAACTTGCGGTTCCGCAGCGCCGCTATGATCCAGCGTTCACATACTTGCACCGCGCTCTCGGCCTTGGCCTTGTCCCGCGGCTTGTACGGACGCGCGGGCACGACTCCCATCCCATAGTGCACCGCGAACTCTTGATACGTGGGATTGAGATCGGGATCATAGCGGCAGGCGCGAGTCACTGCCGTTTTCGTGTTATCGGGTACCGCCAGCGTCGGCACCCCACCGAAAAATTCCAGCGCATGGATGTGGGCTTGAATCCAGGCTTCCATCTGCTGATCGCCAGTCGCTTCCGCGTAGGTGTAAGAACTGGCCCCCAACACGGAGACAAACAACGAAGCCGGCCACGCCTCGCCGGTCGTGGCCTCGTAGACGGGAATCGTGGCTCCCGCCCAGTCCACAAACATCTTCTCCCCGGCCTTGTGTTCCTGCCGCAGCACCACATCCAGGTGCCGCCGCCAATGCTGATAGCGCTCGCAAAACCAACTGTAGCGATAGCCCTCAGGGTTCGCTTGCCGATATTCTTCCCACAGCAACTGCAGAGTCAGATGACGATGTTGCAGCAGTTGCTCATGAATCGCTTTCCAGTCCGGTTGCGGCCGCTGCCGCACCGCTTGCACCGCCACGGGTTGGTTCCCAAACAGCTTGCTTTCCAGTTCCTCTTCCCTCAGGCCTTCGGGCAACGGCCAACCGATTCCGGCGGCGACTGCTCGTTCCAAATAGTCGTGGACCGTAGCCAGCCCCATCCCACAACTGCGCGCGATCTGGCGCTGTCCCAACCCCAACTCAAACCGTAACCGCAGAACTTCCTTGGTCTTCCGCATGGACTTTCTCCTGGCCGGCACCCTGATCTCCTTTATTTATGGAGTTTCAATGCCGGGTGATTGTCCAGCGTCGCTTTGCCCCTTCCTGCGCTTCGCCTGTGGAAAACATTCCGCTCCAAGCCGAACGCCATTCCGGTAGACGACAAAAACTGTTCGCCTTCCCACCGGAATCGGCGTTCACCTTCAGACCGGAATGCTGTTCGGAATCACAACGGAATGGTGTTCGGCTTCAGACCGGAATCGCGTTCACCTTCGACCGGATTCCCCACCCTCTAGCCTGAAACGGTATTCATCTGAACGTTGTGCCCACTCAGGTATTTGAGACAGCCTCGCAACGAGCGGCTCCAAACGCCCTGCTACCCCTCTCAGTGATTTAATATCCTGAGCCCACAACCCAATCGTTTCGATGCCCCATTGCTCGCCACTGGGCAGCCGTTCGGTTGCCATCGATTCAAGAGGTTGCGGCAGACCCGGTACAACTCTGATCGGAACTGACGTGTGCTGTGACTCTACGCCCTGTCTGTCCGTAAACTTGAGGCGAGTGAGATCGCGCAAGATTCCTCGAACCTGATCCAAATAGCGGGTCTTGGCGGTCTCGACGGCCTCTTTTGCTGTGCCACCCGCCTGCTCGATGAGTTCTCTAATCGTCGCCATGTGCAGTTCTTCACAAATGCTCACAGAAGAGTTGCTTACGTCATGCCCAGTGCTTTCATTGCGGCGGTCATCGGATCGGAAAAGAAGATGGGGTCAACTCGCTCGACAATATCACCGGATACTTCGAGAAAGTTCCGCTTGTTTTCCAATGGAATCAGAGCTTTTCGAGCACCGTTGTCCATCGCAACCTGCAACGGTTCGGCCAGTGAACGCATCGGCTTGATGTTTCCTTGAATGCTAAGGTCACCAAGGATAACGAGTCCGGCTTGGACTGAAAGCCTCTTGAGTGCGGAATAGATCGCCACAATTAACGCAATACCCGCGTCACAAAGAACATGATTGCTGAGCAGATCAATCGCTTCAACGTGGAAATCGGTCGTGTCCACTTGCTGGCTGATGCCCATTTTGACCTTTTGACCCATCAGATAGGCGAAGGCGCGGTCAATCGACTCTCTCATTGAGCCATCGACCCCGCCTGCAATCTTCAGCTTGCCAGTGCCCGGCGAACAGCCAACCTCAAGGCGATAGAGACCGACCTTAGCGTGGCTGTCCACAGAGCACGTGTACACCGAGCCCGGTGCCAGTGGGTCTAAGGAGATCATGTCTCGACCGCCCTGTTCGGGCACACCGACAAACTTTTCCTCCCGTGTGTCGTTATCAATCAGCGAGAATGACGTTTGGTGAAATTCGAAGGAGCCCATTTTCTTGAGTTGCTCCTTGACCCTGCGACGACCTTCGAGCGCCAATTCAACAAGCTCTGCCAATTCTTCTTTGTGGAGTTCTCCGTGAGGATAGATCAGTTTTACAAGGCCAGAGACCGTTTTCCTGACCGCCTTGACATCACGCGATTTCAGGTGCGCACCCAATGAGAAGTGCCGATCAAGGACTTCCGTAAACGTGTGTTTCCGTAGTTCACGCATGGCCTCAGCCAGATAATCAACGACGAATCCGTAGTGGTTCGTGAAGAACTCCACCTTCATCTTCGGCATCTCCCAGCCGGGAATATAGAAATGGAGTCGATCCAGAAACGCCATATCCTCGCGAATCACATCGGGAAGCGGGATGAAAAGGTGCGACGAACGCACCATCACTTCCACAGGCTGATTTGTGTTTCCAAACATGGCGATAGACGCCATACCTGAGAGCGAGTCCTTTCCACGAGCGAACGTTCCCGACTCGCAATAGGTCTTCAGTGTCGTAATCACTTCCTTGGGCATCTTCTGGAGATCAGCGACTTCGTCAAACCCGATGGCATCCCAAATCCCGACCAGCCCCATTTTTCCGGTCGCCATGTTGAAGAACAAATTGGCGACGGTTGTTGGCCCAGTGAGCAGGATTGTGTAGGGTGATAGCTCCTGATAGGCATAGCTCTTTCCTGTTTCACGAGGCCCGAGTTCCACAAGGTTGTAGTTGGCTTCTACGAGAGGAATCAGTCTTACGAGGTAATGCAGTTTCTGGCGGCGATTGAAATGCGGTGGCTCAAGGCCAATCGTGCGCAGTAGGAGATCGATCCACTCCTCCGTCGTCAATTGCTTGCGACTTGCTTGGTAGTCTGCGAAATCGAACGTGGCAAGCTGGATCGGTTTCAGGTTGTCGATCCAAAACGGGCTGCGCTTACCTGTCTGTTCCTCATCAAATTGATGCCTAATGTCGATCTGCGCCCAAATCCCGCCCATTAATAGGCGGTCGTACTCTCGCAGGAAGTGTTCGGGGATGTGGACATATTTGTTACCGAAGTTCTTGAGTTCAGCCCAGTGCTTGTCGTCCTCTGAAACGTACCGTACTTGCACTTTGTCGATGAAGGTATGTTTGCCCTTGTCCTTCACCATCGACTGCGCTTTATTAGCTTCATCGGGTCGCACGAAATTGGAAGAGATGGTGTTGTTGACGACCTTCAGCCCTGCCTCTATCGCAACGGGATCGTCCGTCGCGCAATACTTTCCCAAAAGGTATTCAAGGACGAAAACAGGCACATTTGCCCCGACCTTGATCTTTCGAACCAAGTCCTTGCGCACTACCTTCCCTGCAAAGACAGAAGCCGCTTTTCGGTCTAGCTCAGGCATCGCATCCTCATATTAAGATCGCGACATCGACAGTCAGTGGATTCCCAAGTTCTGCTCCGGTCGTCGCGTCGAGCAAATATAACCCCACCGTTTTCTGTGAAATCTCCTCAGATAGCCGCAGGGTGACCGTGTTCGGGTCAATTCGCTTCTTGTCGTCCTCGTTGAGTCTTAGAGTCACTTCTCCGGTTGCATCCTCGAAGCCGTATGAGGCGCTCACTGGAACCGAAACGCATTTCTTGTTGGCTCGTAGTTCAATGCGTACCTTTGGCGGCTCGAACCCAAACAGGCTCGACTCTATCTGATTTCCTGAAATTTGCACCGAAAAGAACTGCGTGGTCAGCTTCGCCGTGCCGGGAGTTAGCCTCCATTCGATACCAGTTGTCGGAGCCGTGGGCTTCACTGCCGACCACATTGTGACGATGGGAACCACAAGCTCCTGCGGGGACAATCCGCCATGGAAATAAGCCCGCGCTCCCCCCTTTGCCTTGAAAACCGCGAAAGTCAGAGGAGTCGAGATGTCGAATTCGCTGTCTACCCCTAATGAGGACAGCGGAGTGCGCAAACATGACGGCTCAGTATTTCCTCCGATGCCCACCCACACCCGGCGATGTAGGTCTTCCACTTTTCCGCCCGGCGAGTCAATTTTCATGTCATCGCTAATTTCATCGGCGAACAAATGACCGTGATCGGCTGCCAACACGATGGATTTGATCCCCTGATCGGCAAGCACTCTGACGCCACGGCGCAACTGACTTAACACGCCGTCGATTTGAAGTCGAGCTTGAGGCATGTTATCGGCTTCGCCTAATTCGTCGATCTCTTGCGACGTAATCAAGATCAGTTGCGCTGTCTGGATGCCATCTTTCATCCTTTTTGAGGCTTTCGGCAGCAACTCTTCCAGCTTGCCTTCGAAGACTGGAACCCCAGCATGTTCCTTCAAGAACGAGACCCTGTCCTTGCGATCCTTGATGATTTTGCCGTCAATCTCCAGCGCCAGCTTTCCGCCTCCAACAGACACAACTTTCGGAGAGCCGTCCGCTTTGGGGAGCAACGCCGCCATGCCAATTTCCGTAATGGTCGGAATTTCACCGATGGCAGGCCGAATCTCTAGTTTGAAATCTTCCGATAGCAGACGACATAATTCGCGAGCCATCTCGAACCGCAGCGCGTCTACCCAGACATAAGCGACCTTGCCCTCATCAAGGAGCGGTTTCACTTGCTTTTCGAAGGTCTCCCGCTGGCGAGCTAACCCCTTGACCGGGTGTTTAGATTTGCTGAAGCAGGTGACGAAGTGCTTGGCCAATGCCGATCCAACCTCGGTATAGCGTTGCTCCGCTTTCGTGAGCAGTTGTTCGAGGGTCTCATGCTCATCGTCTGCCCCGAACTCAAAATTGTATTTGCGGCTCTCCATGTGCCGATGGTGCGTGTCCAGCAGACACCAAGGCTCATCGTCATCGGCGTAGGCTTTGATGAGAGCAGGAACGGTAGTCGGAGCCGTCTTGAGTGCCTTGCTGACCCGGTCAGCTTCAAGCAAGACTTCGGCAGCGGAAGAGATTAGCGCCCATCTTGCCTGAATCCCCGGAATCACGTCCGGCCAAAATCGAGACAGCCGATATTCGGCGAACTTGAGTGAATCTGGCGTTGCCTTCTTGAGGAGATCGCTTTCTACGTATTGAAGCAACCTTCTCTCTACACCGAGAAACGTTTCGCTCTCCTCCAGCAGTTCTACTGGAAGGCGGAGTTTCTCGATCCCGCGATCTTTTTCGACCTTGTTTGCCGCCGACACATAGCTGTCCCGAACGTCTCGGTTGTTCCGCCAGTTTCGAGCTAAGTGCACACACGCATCTATCGCGCCGGATTTGTGGGCAACAGAGAACGAGTCGAGAGAAGACGGCACACTCTTCTTGAAAACGGAAACCAAATCCGTTAGTAACACGTGCTGCGCCAGCTTTGCTCGCCAACTCGACAGGGATGCGCTCGCAGGTAGCTCTACGTCAAAGCTGATTTCGAAGAGCCGACGAAGTTCCTTATCAGCTTCCTTCTTCTCGATCTCCTCGTCGTACTTGTCGGTGTTCAGGAACTCTAGGGCAACCTCCTGTGGGTTGGCCGTTCCAAAAATGAGCGCAAGCACGCCCGTCGAAATATCCTTGCCCTTCTCCGCCAACGAGTTCAGGTCAGCGAGTGACAGCTTTTTCGCTTCGACCTGCCGCTCGATCTCGACAACCTGATCCTCACCGAGAATTGGCTTCAAGGCATTCCGGGCAACCACCGACAGGCGCGTATTGCAGGCTGGGGGCTGCTGACGTGGCTGCATAATTACGCCAGCACAATCGAGTTCGATCAACGCGCTGTTCGTTTCTGTTCTTTCAAGCGGAACATAAACAACCAATCTGGGCGGTTGGCTGTCGTTGAGAAGGTGATCGATCTCTCTTCGAAGTTTGAAGAAGCTGCCCTCGTATCGAGCAATCGTCGTGTTTGGAATGGTCAATTCTGCGGCAGCCTGACCGTAGGCTTCTTCGGGGTCATACCAGACGACCAATCCTTTGTCATCAACCTGCTTGGCGATGAGTTGGAATAGATATTCCGTGACGACTGGCATCACCGTATCAATCCCTTCTGCTGAAGCCGCTTGATCTGTTTGCCGATGCTCGACCACTCATACTTGCCTTCGAGGAGTTCATCCCAATAGCTCTCGGCTTCTCTCCACTGTACGAGTTCGTGAAGGGGAGCGAGGTTCAGCACGACCCCGTCGTTAAGGTCTGGAAGCAGGTGCAGATTGGCCACCTGACGCAGTTTGTCCTCGAAATCCTGTAGCTCAGAGATGAACTCGTCTTGCCGCTCCAAGTCTCTTGCAAGCCGCTTGCCTTCCTTTGTGGTACTGCCTGCTGCCACGTGTTGCTTACGAAGGGCATCGAGGCGGTTGCGTTCCAAACGACTCTTGGGTTCAACGTAGTTCACTAAAATCTTAAACAGCAGGTCTTTGTCGAGCCTGTGGTAGTAGAGCCAAATAGCGTAGTTCTTTTTCGATGATTGCAGGAGCCAATACACTGGAGCCTTACGACCCCTCTTTGAATAGCGAGAAACGTGATCGTCCCAGAAGCCGCCTTTGCCCGGTTTTCTGTAGTATTCCCTGAGTTCCTTCACACCCAGAAATTCACAGGCGTTTTTTTCAACTAATTCGGTTTCTCTTCTCCACACCACTTCGAGCACTTCGCGAACGCGTCGAACGATGTCGTCTTGGTGCTCTACATCATCGACGAGAATGCCATCAGTTGCGATGCGAAGTGGATAACCCGATGGAGCATGCGCGACCGGTGCTCCATCAGTTCCTTTGAGTAGCCCTAGTGGGTGTGGGGGCAAAGGATCGAATGCGTTGAGACTGGCCTGTAATGACTTGTCACTCGTAACGAGGCGGATGTCCCATCGGCCATAGATGCAACCGACAGTCCAAGATGCCAATTCGGACACAAGGAAATCAGCGGCCCCGCCATTTGCCAAAACTCCAGACACATCTGGTCGGAGAGACGCGGGAGGTCGTGAGGTCTCAAATGCCTTCAAAACCTTTTGGTCTTGTTCCCCGTGGCAAGCTGCTTCCGCAAACGAACGATCATTGCACTCAATCAATTGAGAATGCATCGCCTCATCAGCTTGGTACCGTTTGATTGCTTCTGGAACCGCCTCGCCGAGCGATTTCGAGGTAGGTAGGTCCAGTAGAATTGTTTTTCCAGCAAAATCCAAACACGTTTCGTCCAGACGATACCACTTCCGCTTTAACTCAACGATAGACTTTGATCGCTTTGTAATATCGTTCCATTGCTTACTGGACAACCTAGGCAGGGGAAGCAAATTGATGTAACCGCAGTGCTTGTGCTGACCGCAATATTGGTTAATTGCAAATTGCCCAAGGCTGCTGTTCAGAAACGCCAAAGTCACCCATGCATCGTCTAACTTAATACCCGTGATACCTTGCCCTTCATCGGAGAACAACACTCCGCTCGGGATTATATGTGCGTCAAGAAACTCCCCCCGTTTGCCATACCCGATGCCCGCTTGAAACTGATGTGGCTGGTTCCTGAGTGCGACCGCTGGATTTCCAGTGAGATATTGCGCAGCGGGGCCATATCGAGTCACTTCTCGCAATGGAAGCCAGTACAAACTGTACTCGCCGCCGTTGTACATCAGGGCGTATTCTAGGTCTTTTCCAACGGTCGCGGTTCTCGGGATTTCCCAGAACACGCGAGCATGTTGCTCTTTGACGACAGAATGCCCTTGTCGAGCTTGAAATCCCGCATCCTTCAACGAAGGCCAATGATTGAAGAGCGATACCAAGAATCCGGGGAAATAGTATCCAATTACCGCATTCGGCAGTTTCTTGAAGTATGAAGACCTGTAGGAATAACACTCCGGGACAGATTCTCCCTTGGCTGAATGCGCAACTGTTGCAGCGATCCACTGTGGATGATCAGGAATCGGTTGGCTTGCGGCATTTAGGTAAAGTCCCAGAGGGTCACTCGCCGTCGCGTCTAATACAAAGGCGGTTGTCTCAACGTTGGCGTCCAAAACTCCCCAGCCAGTGTCACAGTTGGCGTGAATCCGTGCGATCAGATTGTTACGGCGAAAGTTTTCATAGGACGACTTGATAGACACTGTTCGGTCGCAAAACACGCCCAATAACCCATTAGGAATAAGGAACGAGTAGCCTCGAATGACGGAGACACAGGCAAGGTTCTCTGCCCAATCAGGGTAATGCTCCGAAAAATAGTCGAAGGTGGCATTTGACGCCTCACCAAAAGGGGGATTCATGAGCACGACATCAAATCGTGCGTGGCACAGTTCCACAAAGGCAAATCCTCGAACTGTATCTTGGATAAAGAGTTTTCTCTTAAATCGTTCGGCACCGTCTGCTCTTTCAGCGAACCGACGCAGAGTATCAACTACTTTGAATTCGGCTTGCTCGAAGAATTGATCATCGGTGACATCGGTCAGATCAAATAGAGACAATCGCTCAGGCGTGCCAGCTATTCGATCCATCACGGCTTGGGTGAAAAGCAGCGGTTGCCCTTTACGATCTGTTGCTTGGGTCATCTCCCGAACCCATTGCTGCTTGGCGCTGGCTACTACGTTTTGAATCTCGCTTTCTATTTTGAGAAGCGACCCGGACTCACCAGCGAACTTCATCTTCTTGAAGACTTCCTCAACAACTTGACCAAGAAGCTTCGGCTCAAGGTTGTTGACGAAATCTTTTCGCAATTGCTCTTCACCCGGCATGGGCTCGGCACAAACCAAGTTCGAGCGTGTAATGGCGGGACGTTCCCTCTTCAGTCCTAGTTCTTGATAGGCCCGCTGACACCGCAGCCACAGTGCAAGGGCAGCAATTTGACTGGCCCTCAAGTCGATGTCAATCCCGTGTAGGTTCTTGGCGAGAATTAACCGAGGTACATCTTTTCGCAGTTCTTCAATTGTCGAATAGTCCTTTTGTAGTGCGGGCCCGAGGTCTGGATCAGAGTAGGCCTCCTCGTAAATGATCTGAAGCAGGTCGAAACAATACAGCAGAAAATGCCCGCTGCCCGAAGCTGGGTCAAGAATCTTCAGGTCTCTCGGGTCTTTCTTCGAACGGTATGAAACATAGAGAGGTAACCGGAGCAGTTCTTCCTGCAAAAGATCATCACCTTGGGCAGTAACGTCGGCAGGTGGCTGCTCGCCTTCCTCCAGAAAGATTTCCGTATGCCGACGTACCATGTATCCGCATTCATCTTTGAGTCTCGTGTCGCCTTTCCGCATCTCGTACCAAATGCGGCCAAGAGTGTTGTCGGTGAGGAATTCAACCACATACCGAGGCGTGAAGAACTGGTTACGGAAAGCGAGTTCATACGAATTGCGGGGCGCTGCGCTCTCCTTACGCGCCTGATCGCGCAGTTCTTTGGGTGTGAAATATTGGTACACCCACCCGATGGTTTCGTCGCTCGACCAGATACTCGGCCATTGCTCACGCAGTTCAGTCTCGTCCGGCTTAATACCGCCTGTGTTAAGAAGGTTCAGGACTTCATCGAGCGTGTTCTGGCGAGGGTAGAGGCGGTTTGCCGGATCGTTCGGGCTAAACAGCACGCCAATTTCGTCAGAGAGCAATCCGCCCAGCCAGTCGAGAAAGTGCCGATACGCAACGTCCTGCCGTCCGGTGTTGTACTTCCGTTCGTCATCGGGGTGGTCGGCCAAGTAGAACTTGACCCCGTTGGAATGGACGCCTCGGCTGACCGCCTCCCGAAATTTCTGTCCACCAACATAAACGTCGCGGGCCTCCATCATCTTGTAAGCGCAAAAGCGATTCAGGTGCGTGAAGGCGATTTCACGGATTAGCTGTTCGAGGGCGTCCTTTGGCTTAAACCCACGAGCCTTGATGTGGTCGAAATGATCGAGAATGTCCTTCCGTGCCGTTCGTTCCTCGTCCGATAAGTGAGTCATCGGGGCATTCGGATCGGCGGTGACTTGACCGTTCCTAGCAAAAATCCCAAACTTGCCCTCAAGGTCTTCGGTAATCGACTCTTCGAGCAGCTTTCGACACTGCGTAACGACGTTGCGGAGTTTGTTTCGAATCTCTTGGTTCATTTAGGCGGTCACCTGCGCCTGTACTGTTGCCGATTGCTGCTTCAATTCTTTGATCCGATTTGACACGAGATCGTCCAGTGCGAGGCATACGACCCGAATCGTCTCTACAGCCTGCTTTGCCCACGGATAGCCGATCTCTTGGGCAAGACCAGCAGGATCATCCTGCGAGCGGTCAGCCCTGTGAACGATGTCGTTGCGGCGTTTCACCGTCACATTGAGAGTCTTCTTCAGTTCGTCCTCATCGCGACCAAGTTGCTCGGAGATTCGCTGCCACGGGTTGTCTAATCCGAGCAGCACCCCTGTAATGTGAACTCCGCGAGTGCCGTTCAGATAGCTGAAGTCCAGACTGCTAATCATCTTGTTTGCAACAAATAAGGGATCGGGGGCGACGAGAATACGCATGGCTTCATTTAGGTCGAATTTCAAGTCTTTGAAGTGATTCCGGAACGCCTCGTCATCTCTCGGCACAAAATCCCGCCCGCGCAGTCCAATGACCTCCGGAAGGTTTGCCCTCAGCAGCGTTGGCAGATAGGTTTCCAACGCTGTGCTGGCTGTAACCACGGACTGGCGCAATAGGTTGCACAGCGCACTCTTCTTGATCGAGGCTGCCGGGATTTCTGCGCGTTCACGAATGAGGCCCAAGAAGATTTCGTTATAGATAACGATCAACTCTTCCCCGGCCTCGGCGCTGACAAGCTGGCGAAGAGACTTTAAAAGCCCCGCTTCTGTGTTGGGGGCCTCGTGTTCCAGCAGCCGGAATACCTTCAGGAGCAAGTCCGCAGGCCGGATATTGTCTTCGAAAATCTGTCGAGGACTGAGCATGGATCACTCCAGAATGATGACCGCGCCTTCGTCGATATACTTCTGAAGCGAATCGCCCAGCAGTTTCAGAGCATTGTTGAGTTCCGCTTGGGTTTGAATCGGCTTGTTAAAGAACTGTGAGACCCGGACCCGTCTAATAGGAGCCTTCTCATCAGCGCGAATCGACAATTCTTGGAGCCTGATCAGAACTGAAGATTTCAGCCCGGCGACTGCGCAAATGTCGGAATCCATTTCATTCAGGCTGGCTTTTCCCAGAGACTCACCTTTCTGGACAGCATTCCTATCCTCGTCGGTGCCAAGTCGGGCGGTTATTGGCGCGATTAGGGTAGAGGCGGCTTCGGGTTTCGTCTTTTCGAGCGGCCCCCATTCGGCGTGATTCCTGATGTCCTCAATAGCAGACTCGTAAGCCTCCCTACGTCGCTCGAAGAGATCGACGTACGCCTTCTTGTAGGCGTCGAACACGACTTGGGTGTGCTGGGAAATGTCGTCCAATTTGTCAATGAATTGCTCAGAAGCGAGGAGAGTTCGCAACTCATCAACGCTCTTGGCGATTTCAGGCGACGAAATGTGTGCGGAGAGTCGTGGCCACACTTGATCGATTGCAGTTCGGGAATTTCGAAGCAATTCAATCGCTTTGCTGTCCAGCAACTCTCGGATGTTGCGAACTTTCTCCCTGACCTCGCCAAATTGCGGCCCGTTCTCAGTGAGAATGCGCACGCAGTCGTCGGAAGCTGATGCCTGAATTCCGATCAGCGTTTGCTGGTACTCGGAAAGCATCGGAAGGATCGGAAGACTGTGAGCCTCAGCGGTCGCTTTGAGCGGATACAGCTTCTCTAACTCCTCTGACGCCACTTTCTTGAACGCCGTCGCGATAGCACCTTCCTCAACATCAACCTCCTCCCCGGTCAGGTCTTCCAATTGCTGGACTGCCTGTGTCAGCGTTTTCAACCCAACAGACTGGCGTGGAGAGAACAAGGAGGAACGGAACGCAATATTGCTTGTTAATGGCGTTCGCGAAGCCGGGTCTTGGTAGTTGTGGAAACGATTGCCCTGATAGGTGACCTCGATCTCGCCAGCACGAAACAGTGCGGCGAGGATCAACCGCAACATGTCCCGCTCCCAACCGTAGGGGGTGCCGCCAAATCTCCGTTCCAAGGCCTTCCCCATACGGCTGTCCTTGTTGCCGTAGCTGTCTTCGCTCTTCAAGTAATCGAGCACTTCTTTGGCGACATCGGCTTTTACATTGACTATGTTCTTGGAGCCGTCCTTAACGACCAATCCCAGTCCGTGCTCGCCAAGGTAGAAGACACTGGGCAGAGCCTTCAGGTCAGCAGCCTTGAGAATTTGTTCCGCCTCATCGCCCTTGAGAGATCGTGATCCCATTTGCAGTTTCGGATACAGATCAGGCACGACCTGTCCGAACAGCTTTTTCAGGATTTCGCTCAGCGTTTTACCCAGACTGGAGGCATCTTTCTGCACTCCGCGAAACATTCCAGTGCCGCTCTCCATCGCCTCGGTTAGCTTGTCTCGGAGGCGCGTCTCGTATCCATTCTTCGAATTCTTTTCGTCCTGAAGACACGTCGCCTCGTCAGGGCTGATCTTCTGCTGGGCACTCAACTGGTTGTACTTGTCTACCATCGTGCGCGAAGCATGAAGCTGACCAACCAGTTCGTCGATTTCTGGCGTTAGTGAGAACAGCCAGTAAACGTCGTTTGCGTGAGCATTCTGCTGACTCTCGGTGCGAACTTCATCAATGCGCTTCGTGAGTTCGTCGGCATCGTCGGTTACGGATAGCGTTAGAGGAAGGTCGCCCTCATCGCCGAGCGTTATTGCATCGACGGCAATGCCCACGCGGAATGAGCGGTTTTCGTATCGGAAGGTCTTGAACTCAGGCTCGTCAAAAATCTGTTCAAGCGTGCTGCGTACCAACTCATTTCGCTCACGTGGCTTGGGTTCGAGATGGCCCCGGCGTTCCGTTTCCCAGTTCTTCTCTTGGGCTGTTTGGAGCTTCCAGCCCTCTTCCGTGTTGCGGATGAACTGCGCGGCATGCAGCCGCTTGACAGCAGCCTGAACCTCGCTCAAAGGTGCGGGCTTGCCAACCTCATCAACCAAAAATGCGGCAAGATTAGCTTCAGTTCGAGGCAGGTCTCGAATGAATTCGAGGAGGCAGATCGCTTTAGCCACTCGCAACGACCACCCATGGTCTTGTGCATCGTTCTTGAACCGTTCGGAGATTTGATAAATATCTGTGCGTTTCTCATTCGAGAGATTGCCTTCGACCAACTCGAAAACCTTGTCCAGAGAAACGAGCGCCCCAATCGGCTTCTTAGCAAACGCGGTGCGATCCGAAACGAGCATCTCGTATGCCTGTTTGATAATTGTTCGATTGCTTCCGCCATAATGTCGGGGAGCACCCGGTTGGAGGCGAATGCCAGACATGATTCCGATACAGAGGTCAACGTAATGCTGTGGATACGGGTAGAACTGAATGAACTCGCTCTCGGTCATGTCCGTTTGTCTGGTGGTGCGTTCGAGCCGAAGGGCAGCAGTCAACTGGCCTTGGCTATCCGCAAATAACTTCTTCAGCGGTTGTTCGGCGTCCGCTTTTTTCGCCAGAACACGTTTTGTAGCTACCTGCCTGATGTCAGACGGAGCGAGGTCAACGCGGTGACGAAAGCGATCTTGCAACCTCGCCAATTCGACACGTCTGGAATCGATAGCAGCGACGATTTCGTCCAGTTTTTCTTGCGATGTGACCACGATCCAGCAGGGGGCGTTGATCTTGTGCTCTTTGAGCAAGTTCTTGCCGACCTTGCCGAACTCCTCGATGGTTGCCCGCAAGTCTTCGATCTTGTCCCCGCTTCGAGCAACGTGCTGGCCGACTTCGTCGATGATGAATACAAGGGCCTTCCCCTTGCGCCGTCGCCCCCACAGTTCAAAAGTCCGCCTCACCACCTTGCTTACCGAGATTGAGGCATCTCGGTTCCGCTGAGAATGCGCCCACGAATCCGGCGAAGGATAGAGCTTGGGATTAAGTTGGTGCAGAGTGGCGCTTGCACGTGACAATTTTTGGGCACCAGCCCGAACCTGTTCCCACTCTTTGCCCGTGACGGCCTTGCAAGTCGCTATGAAGTCGGGGAGTTTCCCTTCAGCCTCCAGTTCGATCTCCAACTCGGCAATATCAAAATCCTCGGCATACCCAAGCTCGCGTAACAGCACGGTGTACATCAACTCTGCAATTCGTTGCGTGACCTTCCGCGTGTCTGCCTCTTTTGCGACTTCGAAGAGGATGACTTCAGTTGGCGTCTTCGCGTTGATGAGATCGAGCAAGTCGCTGATGCGGGTGTCTTCTATTTGCTTCTTGAAGAGATCGGCAAATCCCGTGCCCAGAACCTTGCGGTTCTCTAAGGCGTAACCGAGATTCTTGGCGAACGAACTCTTGCCAGACCCGAAAAAGCCCGACACCCAGACCCCGACGCTTTCATGAGGATCGCTTGGGGCTTCAGCAATCGCCTTCAGGAGATTGTGATACTGCTCACGAATGCTATCAGTGGCAACATATTCGATGATTTCATCATGAACTGATTGCTCGTCAGCCTGATCAACTTGGATGATTTCTTCAATCTTGCGGCTGAGATCGCGGGACAGCAGATTGCCAATTGTCTTCATTGTGGTTCAGTTTCCCTCAGCCATAAATTTTCACTCGATAGTTACCCAGTGCTTCCCGATCCTTTAAGTCCATGAACCGCAGCGCGGTCGTGCCTTCGATTGAGCCGGGGTATAACAGAATCGTCGTCACTTTGGTTTTGCTTTGCATTTTGTCGAGGAGCATCGACATGTGGAATATCCCCGGCGACATCGCAGCGACTCGCGTAAGGAAAACGACCGCGTTCTCCGGATGAATTGAAGCAAGCCGCTCGGCCAGCAAATCCCAGAGTGGCACCCAGACTTTACTGGACAAGTACATGGTCACCTGCTGCTGTGCTTCGACGAAGCCTCGCTCTTTTTCCAACTCGATGATGGCATCCAGCCCTTCGGCGTCATCCTTCTGATAAACCTTTTCCAATGCCGACCAGAGAAGCTCCGACATTGGGATCATGTAAACATTCTTCCCCGCCGCCTCAAGGCGAGTCGCGAGCAACTTTATTTCGCGACGAAGCTCCCATTCATCGGCTGGGTCGTATCGCATTATCGCGAATGGCAGGTCTTGATAAACATTAATTCTCGGAGGCATCGCCCTCAGATCGCTTTCGAGAGGCCCGATACTATCTTTGAGCGAGGACATTCGCGTACTCCTCAAGAGTTTCAGTGGGGAAGGTCAAACGAGTGACACTACCAGCCACGTGATATTCCAGCAAGCTGTGTTGATGGGCTTCAAAAAGCAGGCGTTCGACTGCTTCCGGGCTCAGGAAGAAAAGCTTCCAGTCCGGTAGCCCGATCAGCTTAGCGCCTGAGGGCTGGTGTTGTTTCAAGTAGAAGGTGATGTACGCGAACGACTCAACGGGGAAAAAGGTCGGAGCGATTCTTTTCTTAGCGGCCCCTTCAAGGACCCCGAAATCTCGAAGGGTTGCTAACAACTCTTGGGCAACACGGAGGATCGTGGTGTCAGACCAACTGCTGACAGTTTTACCCTGCTCCACCCACTCTATTAACGGTCGCTGGAAGTCGTGCACACCGATGTCCACCAGCCCTCGCTCTCGCATGGGGACAAGCACTTCGGTCACGGCATCGTGAAGCAATCTGTCGGCACGGGCAGAATGGAAATAAAGCAGTCGATCCAGAGCGGCGGGCGGGAATCTTTTTCGGACGAGGGTGACCAGTGCTGCCGTAACTGACCTCTCGCTCAAATAGCGACGACGGAAGATCGCGAGAATATCCTCCACGCGAGAACGGGATGCCTTTCCAAACACATTGTCCCAATGAATCCTTGTGACGTTCTCGTCCACCGTGGCTCCGGCATCCCAATGAGAAAGCAGTGTCTTTGTGTCGCCGATCAAGGCTCCGGCTTTGAGGATTCTGGAGGTGTACAGAGCCTCAGATTGAAGCTGCTTCGTCTTCTCGGAATTTGTGGCGATCATGCCTCCGTCCTGTCGTTTTGGAAGGTCATCCGCGAAAAGCTGCTCTGCGTTGGACGCTGTGCTCATCGGTGTTTGTGTAAACCAACAATGATACATGCCTGCTGCGCAATCCGGGCAAGTGAGTGAATCCGTACCGTGATCTGGTACATTCCATTTTGGAAAAAGACGGACAGGTAGACCAGAGCAAATACACCGACTTTGTCATCGGCTCTGTGACAAATGTATTCACACCGCCAACGGACAAGGTGTTTGATAGCAACAAGGAATCGGGTTTCACCCAGAAGACGTTCAAGCAAACAGCGGAGATTATCGGCACAGCAGTGAAGGCGGCAAAATAAGCCCAATGGGCCCCAACGAGACGCAATTAACATCGTCGTGAAGGTGGTCACAAAGGGCTTCCGCACCTCTGGAGCATTCCAGCCGACCTGAACCCCTCCGGGCAGCGAAATCACCGCAGAATCGGATTCCACAGGCATTCGCAAACCTAGCCGTCCTGCAGATTTGGTGGGTTAGCCCTCAATCGGTTCGATTGCACTACAATTTGTGATCTGGACGATGAGGGTGGTAAAGGCTGAGGGATTGGTGTCCTAGGCGCGGAGAAAGTGACGTAAGCCCAGAACACGTCGTAGGCGCTAATAGTTCTATGGCGAAGTGGCTTGTCTATTTTGACGACAGCGGCACTCACTTGGGCTCGGAGATTGCGGTCGCTGCCTGCTACATAGCTCCTGCTCAGCAATGGAGACGGTTCGACAGCGCATGGAACAAGGTGCGTCAGGCCGAATCATTCGACGTTTTTCACATGGCAGAGTTCGTTGCGCGGAGTAGTGATTTCAAAGGATGGGATGACCAGAAGCGCGACCGCGTAATTCGCAGACTTATTGGCATCATCAACCAGTACACCACTCAAGGCTTTGCCATTGCGCTCCCGAAGTCAGACTACGATGCTGTCATACCAGAGGATTTCAAGAAGAAGCTAGGAACACACCATTACACATGGTGCGTGAAGATGTGCTTTGGCGAAATAGAGAAATGGCGGCAAGGATGTTCGCTCAGTGATCCAATGGAATACGTCTTCGAAAGCGGAACGAAGGGCGCAACTGGTGAATTGCTCGATACGTTTTTCAAGTACTCAAAGACCCAGCCAGACGCGCTTCCCAGATATGGCTTAGTGCGCAGTGGGTATCATTTTCAAAAGAAGAGTGAGACAGTCCGACTACAAGCGGCTGATATTCTCGCGTGGGAGACCTGCTACCAGATGAGGAATGTCACTTTTGCGAGCCAACCCAAGAAGCCTAGAAAATCTTATGTGGAGCTACACCGGAGGAATCACGCCAAAGTGTTTTTCATAAGACGGCATCAGATTGAAAAGTGGGTGAAACAATCAAGAGAGCTTGAGGCTGCTGGAGAACCCGCATTCTCAATCTAGATAGGAATTTTGGTTGATTGCATTCGATGGATGCCTTTTTTGCTGATGACTCGCTTCAGGGAAGCCCCACCCGACCGGGAATGGGGCCACTATTAGCGACCGGAGGTCTCTATGTGCCGGGTGATGAAGTGCGTCATCTCGAAGATTTGATCGACGCGACCTGTGACAAATACGGAGTGCCGAAAAAAGAGGAATTCAAATGGTCACCGCGACGTGGTTCGTGGATGCACTCCACGTTAACAGGTGCCGACAGAGCCGGGTTTTTCGGGGAAATTTTGGCTCACTGTGTCGCGGTTAGCGCCGAGGCATGTGTCGTAATTGTTGACGAGAATTCATCGACGGTGACTGGGTCGAAGAGTACTGCTGAGTACGCGACCGAGTTGCTGATTAGGCAGGTTGATCGGCTTGCGCTTCGCAGGTCTGCAACGACAATCATCGTGGTGGATCGGCCCGGAGGAGGTCGCAGTGAGGAAGAACGGTTCCTGACAGCGGCACTGGACGTACTCAAGTACGGAAGTGCGCACACTCTTCCTAAACAGATCGCTCTTAATCCGCTGTGTACTACGTCACATTTCATACGACTCTTGCAAGTGGCTGATGTGGTGGTTTCTTGCGTTACACAGTTTGTGGCGGGCGAGGCACGCTTTTCGCCCGGCGTGTTTCACGGCTCGGTAAAACCATTGCTGAGGGTGAATCCGGTTGGTGGATCGGCGATTACTGTCTATCCAGAGATCAAGTACGCCAACCTCTACCATTGGCTTTTCGGCGATTTGAAATATATGCAGGCTACACTGGGATACAGCCTGCCGATTTTGGCGTACCCGTACGCCAAGGATGCCGTCACGCCATGACATCTGAGGTTGAAAATAGATTCTGACGTAATGGAGTGAAAAAATGCCTGAAGATTCAAGAACAGACACCAAGATGTTAGTGGGCGTTGGCTTTCCAGATTTTTGGCAACACGTACACGACAAGTATGCAAAATTCTTTGAAGCCGCTGTCGAGTTAACAGCAGTTGGCAACGAAGTGTTCAACGTCCCTCTGAGCGAGCCACTTCACAAGCTGGCGCGGCACATCTCCAGAATGGTCTGGAACTCTTTCGGATCGCTAATGGTACTCGTCCTAAACGGATATGGGGCAGATGCAGTAAAAATTGCTCGCGGAATGTTTGAAGCATCCGTAACGCTTGGATATCTGCGCCTTCACCCGGAACTGGTCGACGACTATCTCGATTACCACTTCGTCATCCAGAAACGGTTCTATGATTTCATGAAAGAGTCTGCGCCCGATCAGTTGAAACGCATTTCCGATAGCGTGTTACGAGACATGGAGGTCAATTTTGCAAGAGTCGCCCCCAAATTTGAGGCGCGGTCTGGAAAGCGGAGAACCAATTGGGCAAAAGCATCTTTTCGGGAGATGGCAAAGGAAGTTGGCAAGGAGAAACTGTACTTGACCTTCTACCGATTTGCCTCCTCGATGCACCATTCCGATGTCGGTGGGGTATTCGCACAGACGCAACCTTTAGAGGCTGAAGATATCTTGGACGTGGACATCGCGCCTTCCGACAAATGGCTGGGAGTGGCGTTGATCATTGGACACGGCGCAGTGGTGTCGGTTCTGGGCGACTACAATGAGATCACCAAACAGGGGCTTGATAGCGTTGTCGAGCGTGCACGTCAGTTATTTGTCGAGGCATGGGGAAAGGACGGAGTATCGACACCATTAGCGGTCTAAACGTTCCCACTTGCCTGAGGCATCTTAAAGGAGTCGGAACCGGAGGATTTGATGCAAACGCAAGAACAGGGAGTCAAAGTGAGTGTGGCAGAAGAGGCTTGTGATCTCCTCAAGGGAACCGATGACTACCTTCACGTCATTTGCCGGAGGTGTCACAAGCCGTGCAAATTGATGCTGACCAAACAACAGCGATCAACGTCAGGTTATTCGCAAGACCTATTCGATGTCGAATGCCCGCAGTGCGGGCGTATAGCGAGGTTGTCCGTGCCATGAGTGGATTTCCTCGTGTCCGAAAGGCTGTGGCGATGTCCGTCCAGTTCTTTGGACTTCGTGCCATCGTAATCGGGAGCATCCCGGTGATTTATTGGGCTTTGAAGTGGGTTCGGGGGAACAGAAGCTCGATCACCGACATCCTTTTTCTCTGCATATCCTACGCGAGCATCGCGGTTGGAGTCCTAGTGTGGAAGTTTGTTGAAGCCAAGGGTGTTCTTTCGTGGGAACACGAGGTCATGGAGAAAATAAATCAGCTAAGCCCTCAAGAACAATCGGAATTGAGGCGCATTGCTAGGGCAGGAAAAGCTAAGGTCGGTCAAAATGTTCTCGATACCATCGAAGCCAAAACGGGATTCATGACGAGGGACATGGTAGGCTACTGGCGCATTGAAGAGGAATACCGCCCTTTCTTGAAGAAGTGGGCCGGAAGGCAAACCTAGCCTTAGTTCCCACCCGATATTTCTCTTCAGAGTGCCGCCGATTTCTTGTTTTCATAGGAACAGAGAACCGGACACAGAAATTCAAACGTCGCACGGGTAACCCTCGATTTCACCCGCTTCACGTCCCTAAACAGTTCCATGGCTTGCTCCGGCAAACGCTGCTTCGGGCGGGCGAGCAGAACCAGCACGAAGCATAGACCGAGTGTTTCGAATTGCATCCACGCCACGTGCTTGAACGCCGAGGCCACATAGATCGGTCCGTTGCTCTCGCGCATGTCGCTATCGGCGTGTCCGGGACGTGAATGCGAGAACTCCGAAATGCCGCTGTATATCCTTCTGGCGAAACCGCCTTCGTCCGTGGAATTTCTCTGATCGAATAGGCTGTCGTTCACGGTTGCCCGCAGATGCGCTCGCAAAGGCGTCGTCGCGCCAGAGAGCCCGTCGCAGGCTTCGCCGAACGAGAGCGGGAACTTGCCGGATCGCCAACTGCGGAATTCCTTTTGTTTCCCACAGACCTGAGCCCACGTGCCGATGGCAGTCAATTCCAATGCGCTGCGAAGGGCGGCGACCGAGAGGCGATAGAAACCAGTCAGCGCATTGTAGGTCGCAGCTTGGAAATCGTCGCCAGCTTCGAGCATAACTGGGAACATGCAGTCTTGCTTCTCTCCAACACACTCGATCCACGCTCCCCAGAGATTATGTAGCTGCCGAATCGTTGTGCCATGGTAGTTCGTAGTCTGCACAGCGACATCATCCGGGAGGGTAACAATGCTGTCCCACGTTTCTTCATCGATGATGTCTGACGGGCGGGGTGCTGGCTTCGGAGCGTAGCCGAAATCGCTGCGCACAAGGACAGTGCGCCTAGATCGGAAGTCAGTCAGCGGCAGAGGCTTGGGCATGGCGCATCGTATCAAGGAAATCGCGAGAATTGCGAAACAGCCTCCCCTCGATTCGCTGGAACGTGCGTTTAGGCCACGCAACCTTGGGCACTCGCACCCGTAGCCGTGAGCAGGGATTCGAGTTGACTCCAAGAAGAAGCGATCTGTGGCATGGCGAATGTCGGGCGCTCGATAGACGGAGTTGTCGGCGCGTCCGGTTCGTTGATTCCCGAACCGATTGGGAACGCGCTCCATCTTCCCTCAGCGGAATGGTCGTTCGTTTTGACAATCACTTTCTTGCAATAGACCCAGCAGTAGTGAAGATGAGAACTGATTCCTCGCGGCTGACTCTCCTGAAGAACCTTGGTCAAATCAATGCCCAGCCTGCTCGCCATGCCTCCGGGACAATTGACCTCCCCTTGCATCATCATGGTCATTCGCTCGAAACTGGTTGAAAGGTGCTCGACAAATCGCTGGCAAGGTTCGACCGCAGTTCCGCATCCTATCGCACCTACCTTGCGGACGGGGATTGAAAGTGCGTCGAATTCTGGTGATTTGAAAATGTGGACAAATGAGCGCGGCCAAGGTGCGTCCTTCCTTTCGGTGTTAGGAAATGCCGATACCATCATCAGGTGACACTGCCCCGCACGCTCCTGCGGTGGGAACGATTCGAAGATGTCTCTAGCATCTGTGGGCCACCAGTTCGCGACAGCAGTAGGGTCCCACATCCCGGTGTCATCGTCTGTTTTGAGGTCCCCGCTGATTGCGTCGATCATTGCGAACCCGATACGCACTGATCCCGCGAATCCCATTGCCAGAAATCGTCCGACCGGGTAAATCTTTTGCAAACAGTCGCGCTCCGAGCCGTCCGCGAGAGTAACCCGCACGTCTGAAATTCCGATTCCGTACCCGAACATCGTCGGGGTTCCTATAACCCAAGTCATTTCACACGTCACCTAGCTGATTCTAGCCCGCCAGCACGTCAACACTGTTTGGTGACAGAGTTACCCGCGTGCTATTTTCGATAGCGGTTACGTGGGTTGCCGACATTGCCTCTAGACGAATCTTTCAAGAATTTTTTGATTGCGGGCGCTCTTTACCCGAGCAGCCGTTCAGTTCACCATCACCCCGCCGCAGCACTTCTTGTATTTCTTCCCCGAGCCGCATGAACACGGCTCGTTCCGCCCAACCTTCCCAGATTGTCACGCCGGTGGAAATGCCCCCACTCCGCAGTGCAATAATTGAAACCTGAAAGGTTGCAGTCATGAAGAGCAGGCAGGGTTACAAGGGCTACGTGATCGTGGCACGATCTTACGAACTACAGGCTGGGGGATTCTCTGCGGAGGTGTCCATTCAGGAGCACGATGCGGATGGAGTCATGGAAACGGAGTTTTACCTGCCCGACACATTCCCGACGCAGGAATTGGCGATTGAGGCTGCGTTGCAGGCTGGACGACAGAAGATCGATATGGGTTTCGAGCGGGGATCGGCAGTCGTGAACGGGTGAGCACTGTGGTTCCACACCCGTTCCAGCACCCAACAACGTCCGTTCTAAAAGTGCGACTCCGCGTGGAGAGTGCAACTCTTCTTCTCCGCACCTTCCGAGCGGGTGCGAACAGAGGTCAAAGTGCGACTCTTCCGTTTCGCACTCTGAGTCATAGCGCACCATTTCGAGGGCAATTGAACGTACTCGGCGACTTCCTGAGAGGGCTGCGGAAGTGGTTGCTCCAAAAGGGGCTTCCGAGACGCCGAGTGCGACTTCACACTTTTTCGCAGCACCCGCACTTGCACCCGTTGAGACACTTGTCTTGCACGTATTTTCAGGTACTTGGCAGTTCCCCGTAGCCTAGTTAAGTTGTTGAAAGTATTAGATATGGGAGAATTGGCAAGGTCGCACTCTACCACTGAGTTACTCCCGCTCAACCTAACGATTTTACAGCACGATCCCATCGGCTGCCAATTTTGGTAGTCCGGCGGCGGGGTTTAAGGGGCCGGCACAGTTCACCTGCGGCAAGAAATAGCTTACGAAATCTCCAACTCAATTTTCTTCGCCGCCCGGTCCAATTTAACGATTCGGAAGCTGCGAACCTGCCCGGCGCGGGCGGGCTCAGCCTTCGGCGGACCTCCACTGCCGGTTTTCCAGCGAGCTTGCAGCATGGAACTCAGCGACGACAAGTCTGCTTTCGCAGATGCCTGCGATTCGCTCTTGGCCGCAACGGCCTTGCTCATTTTGCAGGTCGCGTGGATTCCCTGCCCGAGTTCCACGCGTGCCCGGTCTCCCGAGTCGTCCATCAGACGGCCCGTCACCACATCGCCTTCGTTGTGCTCGGCGAGGTATTCATCCAGACCCGTGGGGACGAGTTGCTTCATGCTCAGCTTCATCTGCCGCTTCTCGGGATCGACGCCGAGCACCAGCGCCTTGACGACCTGGCCGACGCGCAGCACGTCCGCGGGCACATTGATCCGCTTCTCGGCGCTGATCTCGCTGACGTGAATCATGCCTTCGATTCCTTCCGCAAGCTGCATGAAGGCGCCGAACTTCATCAGGCTGGTGATCGGCCCTTCGACTTCGGATCCAACCGGGAAACGTTGTGCCGCGTCGACCCACGGATCGCCCAGCGCCTGCTTCAGCCCGAGCGACATTCGGCGCTCGCCGCCACTGATTCCAAGAATGACCGCTTCCACCGTCTCGCCCTGCCTGACAACGTCACTAGCTTTTCTGATTTTTCCCTTGGACCACGACATCTCCGAAATGTGAATCAGACCTTCGATTCCTGGCTCCAACTCGACGAAGGCGCCAAAGTCTGCCAGGCGCGTCACGGTGCCACGCACGCGATCTCCCGCTTTGAATTTCTGCTCAACGCCGTCCCACGGATGCGGCATAAGTTGCTTGAGCCCCACGGAAATCCGGCGTTTCTCGCCTTCGCTGGTCAACTTCAGTATCTTGACGTCTACTTGATCTCCGACCGAAAGCACATCCGCGGGCTTATTCACGCGTCCCCACGCGATGTCGCCGACGTGGAGCAACGCATCCACTCCTCCTAAATCGACGAATGCTCCGTAATCCGTCAGGCTGCGGACGGTGCCCGTGATCGTGTCTCCCTCTTTGATCTGCCCGTAGAGCTGGTCTTTCGCGGATCGCTCCTCTTCCTCTGCCACCGCGCGCCGGTCGACAACCACGTCCTCATCGGCGACATCGAGCTTGATGATCCGGCAACGGATTTCCTGGCCGACCAATTTTTCCATCTCCGCCGCGTCGCGCACACCGCTGCGGGAAGCCGGCATGAACGCTCGCACTCCTACATCGACGCTAAACCCGCCCTTGACCACGGCCGTAACCGTTCCCAGCACGACCGACTTTTCGGCGAAGGATTTCTCCAGCGCCGTCCAGTCCATGGGGCGCTCAACTTTGAAGCGGGAGAGTTCGTAATAGCCGTCCAGATCGCGGCCCTTGACCGTGACCAGAGCCTTGTCGCCGGGCTTGAGCGTCTGGCCTTGCAGCGCCGCCAGCGGCAGAATTCCTTCCGACTTGAATCCGATGTCGAAAAAAACGGAGTCGGCGGTCACCGAGATGACTGTGCCTTCCAGTTGCCTTCTGTCTTCGGTTTTGTGGGAATGGCTCTTTTGAAATTGCGAGAGAATTTCGCCGAACGATTCCGTGGTCTCGACGGCAGATTGAGTTGCAGGAGTTTCTGTTTTGGAAGTCACTGGATCAGCCATGAAGATTTACAGCCCTCGACGCAAGATAGGATTCATCAGGATAACACTGCGAGTCAGTGGTGCACCCACTGCGGATCGTCTTCGGGATTTACGATCTGCCCGTCGCGCATGTGGATGATGCGATCGCCGTAGCCCGCGGCTTCCGGATTATGCGTGATCATCAGGACGGTCTGTCCGAGTTCCTGATTGGACTTGCGCAGCATGCCGAGCACGACATCGGAGTTCTTCGAATCCAGGTTGCCGGTGGGTTCGTCGGCCAGCACGACTGCCGGCTTATTGATGAGCGCGCGGGCCAAGGCCACGCGCTGCTGCTCGCCTCCGGAAAGTTCCGATGGGCGATGCTGCAGGCGTTTGGTCAGGCCGAGCAGATCGGCAATGCGATTGAAGTATGCCGGATCGCGGTCGCCGTTGCCGGAGATTTCCTGCGCTATCAAAATGTTCGACCGCGCGTCCAGGGTCGGCAGCAGGTTGAACTTCTGAAAAACGAATCCGATTTTGCGCTTGCGCATGCGGGTGCGCTCGGCATCCGACAGAGTAGCGAGATCGTCGTCGTCGAGCACCACGCTGCCGCCGTCGGCGCGAGTCAGTCCGCCCAGCAAGTAGAAGAGTGTGGATTTTCCGCTGCCGGAAGGACCCACAACGCTGACGAACTCGCCCTTCTGCACGCTGAAGGAAATTCCGCGCAGGGCTTCCACCTCGATTTTGCCCACGTGGTAGGTCTTGCGCAGATTTTTTGCTTCGATGAACGGAGCGGCCATGCCTGAAGAGAATCTTACACGAAGCAAGACAGCGGAAGCGCGCGCCCGGGACAGTTCCTAAGCCGCGCCAACTTGACGCGCCAGCGGCGGAGGGCGATGCTGCATCCGTTTTGGACCGCGCTTTCGCACTAGCAACAAGCGGACGCGTTCCAGCAGATCGGCGGGCGCATACATTCCCTTGGTGAGAAATACGTCCGCGCGCGAATCGTGGTCGTAGATGCGTACTTTGCTGGAAATCAGAATAGCGGGAGTCTGCGGCGAGAGATTTTTAATCTTGGAGATGAGCTGCGGCCCATCCAGACCCGGCATCGCCATGTCGGCGATCACCAGGTCGATGCCACCCTGCGTGAACCGCGCCAGCGCGTCTTCTCCGCGGGTGAAGCTGGCGACGCGGTAGCCACGCGTTTCCAACATGATTTTGCGGTGGGAGAGAGACTGCTCGTTATCGTCGACACACAAAATCGTGCGCTTGGGTTTCATCAGCCTATGCAATCTATTGGAGCGATGGGCGACCGAGGTCGCGAGAACCAACAGAAGCTTTTCTCAATATGAAGAGTGACAGAGCGAAATGAATGCTAACGGCAAGCGCGCTTCCTGTAAAGTGCCGCCGATGTTAATGCAACTTTCTGGGTATTGCTTTTCTGCGCAGCGAGTGCGAGTCAATGTTTTCGGCATGCAGCGCAACGTGGGTCAGAGGAAAACTTCTCCGCGGATAACTTCGACCGCATTGCCTCCGACGCGAACGTTAACTACCCGGTTATCGCGTCGCGATGCGCGCACAAAAATCCGGCTCGGTCTCTCCATCTCGATCCCTTGTTCGATCAAGACCTGCTGCTCAGGTTCGGCCACGCCGTGCGCCACCATCCACGCGGCTGCGCAGCCTGCCGCAGAACCGGTGGCGGGATCCTCGCCGTTGTAGAACAACATGCGCGCATGCAAGCCGGCTGCGGAATCCACCGTCTCGCGCGTCACAAAGTAAAAGAACTTTCCCCCGGGCTTTTCCAGATATTCAGTGGCCCCACGCAAGTCGACCCGTATTTTTTGAAGGAGCGCGAGCGATTTCAGGGGAGCGACCGTGAACGGCACCCCCGTAGAAACGGTTTCGATGGGCAACGAGGGATGGAAATCGTGCACACTCAATCCGGTCGCCCGCGCCACTGCTTCGCGATCATGTTGCATTCCGAATACCGGATCCACTTGCGTCATCTCTCCAAACACCGGGTGCCCGTCGCGGCTTTCAAACCGCACAGGAACTCTACCGACATTGAGTTCGAGGGCGATCTCCGGAGCCTCGCCCTCGCCCCGCAAAGCAAATGCAGTTCCCAGCGTGGGATGCCCCGCAAAGGGCAGTTCCTCCTGCACCGTGAAAATTCGCACGCGCACGCCGCGCGCCTTCTCGGTTTCCGGATCGCGAGGAAAAACGAACGTCGTCTCCGACAGATTCATTTCCTTGGCGATGGCCTGCATTTCAGCATCGCTCAGTCCCCGGGCATCGGAAAATACCGCGAGCGAATTTCCCTCTAGCGAGCGCGACGAGAACACATCCCACTGGGTCATAGCCAGCTTGCGCGATGGTTTGATCATGAAAATGTTCCCGGGACCGACAGTGAAAAGCCCCACACAAACGATGACCAGAGCGCCGTTCACGATGCAGAAAAGATTCGAGCGGGCAAAGCGGATGCCGGACCTGGGTTTGACAGTGGTATCCTGCGAGCCTATGCTAGCCCTTATGTTTTTCTTATCCGCCGCCAGCGTGATGTGCTGTTGTCGCCTGATGCCGCCGTGCGGGTAGGGACACAGCGAAATTCTTCCCAACCCACCCGGCAGAGCGGGTGGGTTTTATTTTCATCCGCCGTGCAGCAGCCGGGAAAGCAGAGTCGGGCCGACTTTCGGAATCCAAACAAAATATATAAACAGGAGGAATCCATGAGCACCGCGACCGTAAGCGAAACCGTTAGCGTCCCAAGAATCAATGAGACCGCCCCTGATTTCACCGCCGAGACGACGCAGGGCACAATTCATTTCCACGAATGGATCGGCGACGGGTGGGCCATTCTGTTCTCGCATCCCAAAGACTTCACGCCCGTCTGCACCACGGAACTAGGTTACATGGCGAAGTTGCAGCCGGAGTTCGCCAAGCGCAACGTGAAAATTATCGGCCTGAGCGTCGATCCCGTTTCCAGCCACAACAAGTGGGAGGCCGACATCGAAGAGACGCAAGGCGCGAAGGTGAACTATCCCATGATCGGCGATCCGCAACTGAAGGTTGCCAAGCTCTACGGCATGTTGCCCGCGGATGCGGGCGAGAGCTGCGAAGGCCGCACGCCTGCCGATAATGCCACCGTCCGCACGGTATTCGTTGTTGGGCCCGACAAGAAAATCAAGCTGCAGCTCAGCTATCCGATGACCACTGGGCGAAACTTCGACGAAATCCTCCGCGTCGTCGATTCCATGCAACTCACGGCCAAGCACAAAGTGGCTACGCCGGTGAACTGGAAGCCGGGCGAAGACGTGATCATCACGGGCGCAGTTTCCAACGAAGAGGCGCAGCAGAAATTCCCCGGCTTTAAGACGATCAAGCCGTACCTGCGGGTCGCGTCTCAGCCGAAGTAAGTTGCCGAAGTGCACGAACGGAAAGATCGGCCACGGATTGCACGGATCTCACGAGTTGACTTGGCATGCGAATCCAGTCAGCCGAAAAGACCGCCGCGGTCCGTGGCCTTTGATTGTCCGAAGCGGAAGCGCATGCGGTCCGGTGATCGTCCCGGTCTTCAAAACCGGCGAGCGGCGGGCAATCCCGTCGTTGGTGGGTTCGACCCCCACTCGCTTCCGCCATATAAAACCCGCGTCATTACTGAAGATTTGCTCAGCTGGGACTAAGGACAATCCGTCCGCTGGCTCGACCCTGGCGCAACTCGTCCAGCACTTGGTTCACTTCGGAAAGCGGACGGGCAGTCGCCTGGCAATGTAGCCTTCCGGCCGCCGCCAGGGAGAGAACTTCCCGCAGATCCTGCCGGGTGCCGACGGTGGATGCCTGGATTCGGATTTCGCCGGCGGCCATCAAAATCGGCGGGAAACAGATATTCTCCGCGGGGAGCCCTACCATAAGAAGGGTGCCGGTAGGCCGCAAGCAGCGGAAAGCGGTTTCGTAGGCGGCCTTGGATGCCGCGCTGACTAGACATACATGTGCTCCGCCGTCGCGCCGCAATTCCTTGACGACATCGGTGGTTCGAACATTGAGCCCAGTGGATGCACCCAAATTTTCGGCAAGTTTCAGTTTGTCATCGGAAACATCGATTGCGGTCACGTCCGCGCCGAAGATTTTTCCGATCTGCACTGCGAAATGCCCCAGGCCGCCGATTCCAAAAACCGCCAGACGACGATTCGCCAACGACCCCGCCTGTTTAAGCGCTCGGTAGACTGTAAGTCCGGCACAAAACAGCGGTGCGGCTTCAAGGGAAGAAAGCTCGTCGGGAATTTTCAGTGCGTGAGTGGCCGGCGCTTTTACGAACTCCGCATACCCGCCATCCACAGTTACGCCCGTGATTTTCTGGCGGGGACACAGGTTCTCATTTCCGGCGCTGCAGAATTGGCACTCGCCGCAACTCCAATAGATCCAGGGCACACCCACGCGGTCGCCGACGCGAAGATCGCGTACCGCATTGCCGGCCTCGACGATGCGCCCGGCGATTTCATGACCAAGGATGAGAGGTCGCTTGACGATCCGGGCGAACTGCGTCCAGTCCCCATCGGCGACGTGCACGTCGGAGTGGCAGGCGCCACACGCCTCCACTTGAATCAAGACTTCATCGTCTGCGGGAACCGGATCAGCGACCTCCTCGATCGACAGCGGAGTCTTGAACTCGCGCAGGATTGCGGCTTTCATGAATTGCGCCCGATGAGACTTAAACACAGAATCTGTTTCAAACGCCAGGCTTACGGCTTAACGCCGCGCAAGAAGAATTCCACGGCGCTATCAACCCGCTCGGTTAACTTGTGCGGTCCCGTGAGATCGACGGTCCACTGGCGGACGACCGTGTGATACAGGGCTTCCATGAATTCGGCCAGATGAACCACGGGAAATGCGCTCGTGATCTCGCCCCGTTTCTGGCCCTGTGCCAGAATCTCGCGCAACAGTCCCGCCACAATACACTCGGCGCCACGCACCTCCGGAGAGCGCACGGCATCCATTGCGCCGGAGAGCACGACCGCCTGCCAAAGCGGGCGATCTCTTTCGGCCTCGCTAGCCATGGAGTGATAGAGACGACGCAGGCGTTCTGCCGTGCTGGCTTTGGTTGACAGTTCGGATTTGAGACGCTCGGCGATGCACTCGAATCCGCGCTGGCCGACATCCCGCAGAACCGCGTCTTTACTGGGAAAATAGCGGAAGAAAGTCGGCTGGCTGATTTCCAGAATTTTTACGATGTCATCCACCCGGGTCTTCTCATACCCCTGCTTGCGGAACAGTCGGATGGCAGTCTCAATGATCTGTTGGCGCAATCGCGCTTTTTTCCGCTCGCGCAGGCCGGCAATTTCCTGGACCGGCGCTGGCGCGGTTCGCCTCATGAGGTTTCTGTGATTCCGAGTTCTGCGGGCAGGGGCAACCTGAACACGGGGCATACTCTTCTCCTCTAATAATATCGCGAATGTGTTAACGGTTACTCTTCAGGAAATCCGAAATCGATACTAACAAAATGTAAGCCGGCGTCGACCCCCAGAATTCGCCGCACAGCAGTTCTTTTTTCCTCTGGTCCCCAGTTGACGTTAGCGACTAATATCTGATATAGACTAACACAATTTAGCCGATTCTCTGTGGCTCCGGCAGACGAAATCTTCAATTTGCCGAATGGGAGTGGGACAGCGGCTCATCGAAAAAGCGTTTGCGCTGCATGGAAGCATCGAAACATACCTGGCTGAGGAAACCTCATGACAACGGTTGCGGCAAGTCCTCTTCAAGCACGTGGGGGAGCGTTTCTAGTCGAAGATCGCAGGCCTGACGAGATCTTCACGGCGGAAGACCTGACGGAAGAACACCTCGCGATCGCCCGCACGGTCGACCAATTCTGGGCCAATGAAGTCGAACCCAACCTCGAGGCGATCCGCAAGTATGAGCCCGCGGTTGCGCTGCGCGTATTGCGCAAGTCTGCGGAATTGGGGCTTACGGCCATACCGATTCCCGAAAGATTCGGCGGAATGGAAATGGATTTGGCCTCGGTTATGATCGCGAGCGAGCATTTGGCCAAAGATGTCTCCTACGGATCATGGCATTCGGCGCATACGGGAATTGGCACTCTGCCCATTCTTTTCTTTGGCACCGAAGAGCAGAAGACAAAATACCTTCCCCGGCTCGCGAATGCCGAGTTGCTGGCCGCCTATGCCCTGACCGAGCCTCTGGCCGGCTCCGATGCTCTCGCGGTGCGCACCCGGGCAGATCTGAGTCCGGACGGGAAATATTACGTCCTCAACGGACAAAAGATGTGGATCACCAACGGCGGCGCAGCCGATTTGTTTACGGTGTTCGCGAAAGTGGGAGGCGAGAAGTTCACCGCCTTCCTGGTGGAGCGCAGCTTTGCCGGCGTTAGCAGCGGCGCTGAAGAGCACAAGATGGGGATGAAAGGCAGCTCGACTACGGCCGTGTACTTCGACAACGTCCGGGTTCCCGCGGAAAACCTTCTAGGCGAGATCGGGCGTGGGCACGTTATTGCATTCAACATCCTTAACATCGGGCGGCTGAAGCTGGGCGCGGGCGCGCTGGGCGGAGCAAAGAAAGTGATTGCCATCTGCCTGAAATATGCCAAAGAGCGGAAGGCTTTCGGTTCCGCTATCGCTGAATTCGGCGCGATTCAACACAAACTCGCTGAGATGGCGATTCGCACGTATGCCGTCGAATCGATGGTGTGGAGGGTCGTCGGCCTCATCGAAAGCCAACTGCAGCAGTCTGCGCGTGATGAGTCGAAATCAAACCGCGAACTCAAGGCGGTCGAGGAATACGCCGCCGAATGCTCGATGATCAAAGTGTATGCGTCGGAAATGCTGGACTACGTTGTCGATGAAGGTGTGCAGATCCACGGCGGCTATGGTTATCACCAGGATTATGCGGTCGAGGCAGCGTACCGCGATGCACGAATCAATCGCATCTTCGAGGGGACGAACGAGATTAACCGGCTGCTGATTACGGGCATGCTGCTGAAGCGAGCGGCCCGCGGGCAGTTGGCGCTCATCCCCGCCGCTCAGGATGTGCTGAATGGGAGTGGCAAAAGCATGGCCGATACAGCCACCGGCGACGAAGAGACGCGCCTTGTAAGCAACGCGAAGAAGATTGCCCTGTTTACGATTGGGATCGCACAACAGAGATACGCCGCGGAATTGGAAAAACAGCAAGAAGTGCTGATGAATATCTCGGACATCATCATGGAAACCTTCGCGATGGAATCGAGCCTGCTGCGCAGCCGTAAGCTGGCTGCGTCCGGGAAGGAAGCTGACGCCGCAGACATGTGCGCCGTGTTTTTGCGGGATGCCATGAATCGCATCGCATGCTCCGCCCGAAATGTCCTCGGGACGTGCTCGAGCAAGAGCGCTTTGCGACAAGATGCGGCAACTCTGCGACAATTCGCGGAACACGATCTAATCGACGCGATTGCCTTTCGACGAAACATTGCCCGGAAACTCCTGGCAGAGGGCCGCTACAGCCCTTAGGGGTGGACCTGCTCCCACGGGTGATGGCTTCGCCGACGACAGGATCAACTGGCTTGGCGAAACTGTCCCCTCCATGTGCTTCGTTCTTGACGTTAGTAACTATTATGTGATATTTGCTATCACAATTCGAGCTTGCCTGGTGGGATGTGGGCTCGGCAAATCCCAAACTATTCGACAAATCTCGGTGTTTGAGAGGAAAGAGAAAGATCGATGGAGGCTCGCTCCCTCGCCATGCGCACCCTGAATCGACCAAAGACCAGCGGCTAAATCACTGTCACGGTACCGGGATAGACTCGGACCCGTCGGGCCCTTAGAAGACTTCGCGACTATGGACACACTCGAAATCACTTCGGCGATGTGGCTAAGTGACCGATAAAGGAGACTCCTATGAAGCCAGTCGTGGTTGTGTTTGCATGCCTGCTGTTTATGGCGGAATCCGCCATGGCGCAGGGGGTAGGTTCTTCGGGAGAGATCAGCGGAACGGTGGTCGACTCTTCCGGCGCTGTGATGCCCAGGGTAACTGTCACCGCGGTCGATATGCAGACAAACCTGAAACGCGAGGTGGTCACCGACAGCACCGGACGCTACCGCATAACGGGGTTGTCTCCGTCCACGTATTCGGTGAGCGCGTCCAATTCCGGGTTTGCCACCCAGGTTCGCAGGAATGTCACGGTGGCAATTGGGCAAACTGTCGTTTCGGACTTCAGCATGAGGCCGTCAGCGGTGGGCACCGTGATCGAGGTGATGTCGGAGCCACCAACCGTAGAAACCGAACGAGGCAGCCAGGCTGACCGAATCAGCCAACGGTACATCGCGGATCTGCCCATTGATCGGCGCGACTATCTTACTTTCACCTTGCTGGCTCCGGGCGTATCAGACTCGACCCGCTTGGCCGATGATCAGGATTACCGAGTTAAGCAGACCCCGCAAAGCGGACTTTCTTTCTATGGCAGCAATGGCAGAGGGAACAGCATCACAGTGGACGGAGGTGAAACAGGGGATGATACGGGAGGCGTGCGCCTGACGGTGAGCCAGGATGCAGTACAGGAATTTCAAATCAACCGCAGCAACTACGCCGCTGACCTTGGAGCTGCCACCGGTGGTTCCATCAACATTGTGACTAAGTCCGGTACCAACAATGTTCATGGCACCTTATACAGCTATTTCCGCAATGATGCCATGGATGCTCGCGATCCCTTTGCCTTCAGCCAGGCATTACCAGTCGGCGCGACGTTCAATCCTGCCAACCCTGATTCTGTGGGTTCTCCGATTAAGGACACTTTGAGCCGCCAGCAATTTGGGGGAACAGTGGGTTTCCCAATCAAGAAGGATAAAACGTTTTTGTTTTTGGCCTTTGAAGGCCTGCTTCAGGATGCCCAGAACGCCGTCCCAATCCTGACGGACACAAATGTTTTTCGTCCGACCCAAGCGCAGAACGCGGTCATTGGCGGTTTAGCGGGGGGAAATTCGGTGCCCTGCCTCAGCGGTCCCGTGGGCGCTGCGGTAGCCCAACAACTAGGCTTGCCAGCCCCAAATCCTACAACGAACCTGCCAGCGGCAGCGTGCGGCGCGATCCTGAACGGAGTGTTAACGATTAACCCGGCTACAAGTCCCGTGAATGCCTATCTTCTAAACCAGTTTGAGACCAGTGGTGGAGTGTTTCCCTACAACTCACACGAGTATCTGGCTTCCGGCCGATTGGATCACCGATTCAATGTGCGCAACGAGCTTTCTCTCACCTACAGATATGGACATGACCTGGAGGAATCTCCCGATGTGCAATCGTTAACTGCGTATTCGGCGGGCAGTTCGATCCACAACTACGACAACAATCTCCAGGTCGCCTGGTATCACCAGTTCAGCCCCGCCGCACAGAATGAGGCGCGCGTGCAGTGGGACTACAACAGCTTCAGAGTGATTCCCAACGCACCGGGCGAAGTGGGATTACAAATTCCCGGCTTCATTAGTAATCTGGGAACCAACATCTTCCTGCCCAACATCAGCATCCTGCGCCGCTACGAATTTGCAGACAATTTCACTCTCGTCCGCGGCCATCACACATTCGAATTCGGAGTCGACGAGGTGCTTCGGGGCAACCATACTGAATCGCACACGTTTTTTCCCGGTCGGTTTGTCTTCGGATCGCTCCCCGGTGATTTGCTGACTCCACTGCTTCCCACGATTACCTCCTTGCAGTCGGCATCGTTCGGACTTCCCCAGGTGTATCAGCAAGGATTTGGCAATCCGGTTTACCCGTACTATACGCGGCCCCTGACGGGAATTTACGGACAGGACTCCTGGAAGGTCACACCGAGTTTCACTCTTAACTACGGGCTGCGCTACGAACTGGACTCGCAATACCTCCCGTTGACCACTTACAAAAAAGATTTTGCGCCGCGCGTATCGTTCGCCTGGGATCCGTTCAACGATCACAAGACCGTGATCCGCGGCGGGTACGGTATCTTCTTCGGGCCGGTCGACGAACAGATCCCCGCCGTCGACTTGAGCCTGGGAGTCGTGAACGGTAACAAGTCTGCGGTTGAGAATCAAACGAGCGCTGGCCAGGTAGCGAACCTGTCTTCCATTTGCGGAGTCTCCCAGTTCGGAATCCCGATCATTCCGGGCACCGGTTCCAGCCCTTGCAACCGGGAAATTTCTATTTATGTAGATCCGATCGGGGGGATTCCAGCTTTGGGTTTAGCAGGCGCTCCCTCAGTGTTTGGGACACTCTTCGCGCAGGGATTGATTCAGTGCACAACACCTGCTCCAGGCAATGCTGCCTGCATCACCCCTGCGGCAGTGGCTCCGCTTGGCATCAATGTTACCAATAGCGGTCCCATCGGTCCGCTGCAGGTGGTCTTCGTGAATCAGCCGGGATATCGTCCACCCATCGCGCAACAGGCTTCGTTTGGAATCGAGCGTGAGATCGCGCCTGGATTTTCTGTGTCGCTTAGCGGCATCTATACCCATACGCAGAGACTCCCGGTCGCCATCGATACCAATCTGGGGCCAGCGCCGTTTAGCACGGTAACCCTGGCCAATGGCCAAAGCGCTTCCTATCGGAACTGGAATACGACGGCAGGCGGGGCCGATCCGTTGGGCGGCACTGAGTTCCCGGGAGGAGTGTATCCCTGTGATACAAACCCCGCATGCTTTGTGAATCCGCTGGTTGTCCAGAACAACCAGTACAGCTCCGAGGCCTACGCTGTTTACGAGGGCGGTATCGTGGAAGTAAAGAAACGCTTCAGTGATCACTTCACGCTGTTTGGCAATTACACCTACAGCAAAGCCATCGATACATCGACGGATTTCAACAGTGACTATGGGCCGCAAGATCCGACCAACATCAACCTGGATCGCAGTATCTCCGAGTTCGATGAGCGGCACAAGGTGGTGGTCGCCGGGGTTATCGACAGTCCCTGGAAACAACCCATTTTGTCCGGCTTCCAATTTTCTCCGATCTTCAGTTATCACAGCGGGCATCCCTTCAATCTGCTGGCCGGCGGCGAAGTCAACGGGGATAATCACACCACAAATGAGCGCCCGATCGGAGCTCCTCGCGATACCGGTCTTGGCCCCAATTATTACGACTTCGACGCGCGCTTGACCTGGCAACACAAGATCGGCGAGAAGGCAAACTTGCAGTTTACGGCCGAGGGATTCAATATCCCCAACCGCACCAACTTTGCCAGCGTGAACAACGAGGTAAACCCGCTGTTTGGTCTCACGCCGGGATTCACGACCTTTACAGTGCATGGCATTCGCCCCGGTACTGCCCTTGCGGGTGGGGGAACAGCGACTTCCAGCACGCCGCTCGCTTTCACCTCGGCACTTCCTATGCGGGAGATCCAACTTGGGGTTCGTTTAAGCTTCTAATCGCAGAGGAGCATGATGGCCTTCGTGGAGAACCAGGGAGCCAGGATCTATTGGGACCAGCAAGGCAGGGGCGAACCCGTTCTGCTCATCATGGGATTGGGATATACGTCCCATATGTGGTACCGGATCCGGCCTCGCTTGGCGGCGCATTACCTGACCTTGGCCTGCGACAATCGCGGTGCGGGACGGAGCGACGTCCCGCCTGGACCGTATTCGATCCCGTTGATGGCCTCCGATGCAGCAGCGGTTTTGGATGCAGCACAGGTGGAGAGCGCACATATATTCGGGATCTCGATGGGCGGTATGATCGCACAGGAGTTCGCCCTGCAATACCCGAAGCGCGTGCGATCGCTCATCCTGGGCTGCACTGCGGCGGGCGGTCCGACGGCGGTGCGGGCCGAACCAGAGGCTACGCAGATGTTGAAGGAGCGCTCTACAATGAGCCCGGAGCAGGCCATCGTGGCGGCTATCCCGTTTATCTACGATTCGGCGACTTCGCGGCAACGCATCGATGAGGATGTAGCGATGCGGCGCCCATGGATCCCGCGTCCAGAGGCCTATACGGCTCAGCTACAAGGCATTCTTGCCTGGGAGGGATACAGCCGGCTGTCGGCGATTTCTTCGCCCACGCTGGTAATCCACGGCGAGTCAGACCGGCTCGTGCCTCCGGGCAACGCCAAATTGATCGCGGAGCGCATCCCAGGTGCGCAGCTCGTGATGATCCCGCACGCCAGCCATATCTTCCTGACCGACCAGACGGAAGTTGCCCAGAATGCGATTCACACATTCCTGGCAGCACACACAAAGCAACACTCTCGGCTGGAGGTCAAGGCGGGAAGCGCCGGCGATCATTCGTTTTCGCAGCAGGAGGATATTCAACCTTGAAGGCGACCACCGGAATCGCGCAGGATGCCCCAGTGACGGTAAAGCAGCTTCTCGATCTGACTGGCCGCGTCGCCATCGTGACGGGTGGCTCGATCGGGCTGGGCCGGCAAATTGCCGAGGGTCTGGCCGAGATGGGCGCCAACGTCGCGCTGTGTGCTCGCAAACAAGAGCGTTGCCAGCAGGCAGCGGAAGAAATTCAGCGGCTCGGCGTCAAAGCGGTGGCTCTTGCCTGCGATGTGAAGAATCGGGCCAGCATTCAGGATGCCGTCGATGCAACGCTCTCAGAATTCGGCCACATCGATATCCTCATCAATAACGCTGGAATTTCCTGGGGCGCCGCCGCCGAGGAGATGAGTCTCGAGGATTGGAACAAAGTCATCGAGACGAATCTGACCGGGACTTTTCTGTGCGCGCAAGCGGTGGGAAAAATCATGATCCGGCAAGGGCGCGGAAAAATCATCAACATTGCTTCGGTTGCCGGACTGGGAGGAGCTCCGCCGGAGCTTCCTGCGATTGGCTATCACGCCAGTAAGGGCGGCGTGATCAGTTTTACCAAGGATCTGGCTTGCAAGTGGGCGGCTCACAACATCCAGGTGAATGCCATCGCTCCGGGCTGGTTTCCCACGCACATGTCGAATCGAGTGCTGGAGCATCACAAGGAGCTCTTCCTTTCCCAGATTCCAATGCGAAGGTTTGGCGGCGAACACGATTTGAAAGGCGCGGCTGTTTTTCTCGCCTCCGACGCCTCGGATTATGTGACTGGTCACGTTCTTGTCGTGGATGGAGGTCAGTCCGCCTGGTAGCGATCTAGCCATGAACATTCCCCTCACACCTGTGCGATTCCTGCGTTATGCCGAGCAGCAGTTTCCCCGTAAAACGGCCGTAGTATGCGGTGACCGGAGCCTTGATTATGCGGAGTTCGCCGAACGTGCGGCGCGTCTCGCCGGCGCATTGCGGGATGCGGGGGTGGAGTCCGGCGACAGGGTGGCTTTTCTCAGCTTGAATTGTCATCGGCTGCTGGAAGCCTATTACGGGGTTTTGGAAGCGGGCGCGGTTCTGCTGCCGTTGAACGTCCGGCTCGCACCTGATGAACTGGCGCATATCCTGAACGACGCCGAGGCAAAAGTTCTTTTCCTGGAACAAGAGTTCCTGAATGCGGTGGACTCATTTCGGCAGAGCGTTCACTCCGTGGAGCGTTTCGTTGTGCTTGATGCGACGCCGGCGGTGCCGTGGCTTTCGCCACAGAGCCACGAAGACATGCTGGCTGCGGCCACTCCTTACCGGGCTAACGTCATGGAGTTTGACGAGAATTCGCTGGCGGAACTGTTCTATACCAGCGGCACCAGCGCAAATCCCAAGGGCGTGATGTTGACTCACAGAAATGTTTATCTGCACGCGATGTCGGTTTGTGTGAACTTCCACACCAGAGCGGATAGCGTGCAGCTGCATACGATTCCTCTTTTTCACGCGAATGGTTGGGGCATGGCGCATTCCGTCACTTTGATGGGAGGCAGGCACGTTATGCTGCCGCGCTTCAGCTGCGCGGAGGTTTTCCGGCTGATCGAACGAGAGCGCGTCGATTCGCTGAGCCTGGTGCCGATCATGGCAACCGCTCTGGTGAATTCGCCCGAACGAACGAAATATGACTTGAGCAGTCTGGAGTGGATTTCGATCGGGGGAGCCGCATCCTCTCCCACGCTGGTACAGCAGGTGGAGAAGGCATTGGGGTGCGAATGCTTCTCCGGATATGGACTCACGGAAACGGCGCCGGTACTTTCCACGGCGCGGCTCAAAACTGGGACGCAGATGGAAGGTGAAGGTCGCTACGTGACCCAAGCGATGACCGGCTACGCAATCCCCGGCGTGGAACTGAGAGTGGTCGACTTCAACGAGCAGGATGTGCCCTGCGATGACAAGACCATGGGCGAGATTATCGCTCGCAGTGACGGCGTCATGCAGGGTTACTGGCGGCAACCCGCCGCCACGGCCGAGGTGATGCGCCGCGGCTGGTTTCATACCGGCGACATGGCCGTCGTCGACGAAGATGGAAGCATCCTGATTGTGGATCGCAAAAAAGACATCATCGTCAGCGGCGGAGAAAATATCTCATCGCTCGAAGTGGAGAAGGCCATTCTGGCGCATCCCGCCGTCTACGAAGCCGCGGTCATTCCGGTCCCGGACGACAAATGGGGAGAAGTGCCCAGGGCATTGGTGGTAACGAAGCCCGGTTCCGACGTGACTGACGCGGAGCTCATCGAGTTCTGCCGTTCTCGCATCGCTCACTACAAATGCCCACGATTTGTTGAGTTCCTCGAGAGCCTGCCCAAAACCGCGACAGGAAAAGTTCTCAAAAAAGGTTTGCGCGCAAAGTACTGGAGTACTCAGAAGCAAGCTCAGAATGAGTTGACCGCAAGAAAGTAAACGCATCTGGAGAACTTCTCGCATGGACAACTTAGTTCAACTCACCAGAGATCACGAGATCGCAATCATCACCATCAATAATCCGCCGGTAAACGCGCTAAGCACCGCGGTTGCACAAGGAATCGCCCAAGCGATCGAGCAAGTGGGCCGCGATGAGAACGTAAAGGCGGTGGTGCTGATTGGTGCAGGCCGCACATTCATTGCGGGCGCGGATATCAAGGAATTCGGCAAGATCACGTCAGGCAAGACCCCGCGCGGTCCGGGCCTGCTTCCGCTGCTGCTGCGAATCGAAGATTCGAAGCCGGTCGTCATGGCCATCCACGGGACAGCGTTCGGCGGTGGGTTGGAGTTGGCGATGGCCGGTCACTATCGCGTCGCTGCTCCAAATGCGCAGCTTGGGCAGCCCGAGGTGAAGCTCGGCATTATTCCCGGAGCTGGCGGAACGCAGCGCCTGCCTCGCCTCGTCGGGGTTGCGAAAGCCCTGGAAATGTGCAGCGACGGCAGTGCCATATCCGTGCAGGATGCCTTAAACCACGGTCTTGTCGATCGGTTGATTGACGGCGATCTTCTGGCCGGCGCGCTTGCTTTCGCAAGAGAAGTTGCCGGAAAACCGGCTCCAAAGACGCGCGAGCGGAACAACAAGCTCGGCACTCCCGAGCAGAATACGCCGCTGTTCGCCGCTGCCCGCGAGAAGGCCCGCTCGAAACAGCGCGGTATGAAGTCTCCACTCGCTGCCATCGATGCCGTGGAAGCCGCCACCAAACTTCCGTTTGAACAAGGCTGCGAAGTAGAACGAAAGCTCTTCGACGAATGCCTCTTTTCCGATCAGTCCAAGGCGCTCATCCATGTTTTCTTCGGCGAGCGCGAAGTGGCCAAGATCCCTGATATTCCTAAGGAGACAGCGATTCTTCCGGTGAATACGGCTGCAGTCGTCGGCGCCGGAACGATGGGAGGCGGAATCGCGATGGTGTTCGCGAACGCTGGCATTCCCGTGCTGCTCAAGGATGCCGACCAATCGGCGCTCGATCGCGGCCTGGCAACCATTCAAAAGAACTATGCCAGTTCCGTCAAGCGCGGCCGCTTCACTCAGCAGTTTGTGGACGATCGCCTCAAACTGATCCGCCCGACGCTCAACTACGACGATTTTGGCAACGTGGATATGGTGGTTGAGGCCGTTTTCGAAGGCATGGCGCTCAAGAAACAAATTTTCGGCGAATTAGATCGCGTGTGCCGCAAAGGCGCCATTCTGGCGAGCAATACCTCGACCCTCAATATCGACGAGATCGCTTCCGCTACTTCCCGCCCCGAATCTGTCATTGGCACTCACTTTTTTAGCCCGGCGAACGTAATGCGCTTGCTCGAGATCGTGCGCGGTAAATCCACCAGCAGAGAAGTGATCGCCACCTGCATGCAACTCTCGCGCAAGCTCGGCAAGGTTGGCGTTCTGGTGGGCAATTGCCGCGGCTTTGTGGGCAACCGCATGTTCCATCCTTATGTCCGCGAATCGATGTTTCTCGTCGAAGAAGGCACCGACCCTGAATCCGTTGACCAGGCTCTGTACGATTTCGGTATGGCGCTGGGCCCGCTGGCAACTGGCGATTTGGCGGGACTCGATGTCGGCTGGCGAATCCGTAAGGAATACCGCCATTTGGAAAAACCAGGCGTCCGCCAACCGATCGTCGGCGACCGGCTTTGCGAACTCGGACGCTTTGGCCAAAAGACCGGTGCCGGATGGTACAAGTACGATGCCAACCGGCGCGCGGTGCCCGATCCCGAAGTCAGCGAACTGGTCCGTAAATGGGCGGTGGAGGCCGGCATTCCGCAGCGCAAGATCTCGTCGCAAGAAATTGTCGAGCGCTGCATTTATGCGCTGGTGAATGAGGGTGCTCGCATTCTCGAGGAAGGCATCGCCCTCCGCGCCGTCGACATCGACATCATCTATATCAATGGTTACGGATTCCCGGCTCACCGCGGTGGACCGATGTGGTATGCCGACACAGTTCGATTAAAAAATGTTTACGAGCGCATCTGTGACTTTCATCGGCGGTTCGGTGAACTCTGGGAGCCAGCCCCGCTGTTGAAGCGTCTGGTCGAAGAAGGCAAGACCTTCACGGAATTCACCAGGCAACCGACGGTGATGGCGTAAGGATGCACTGCGATACCGCTCCCGTTCGCCCCGGCGAAGAGCTGAATTTGGCGGCTCTCGCCGAGTACATGCGCGGAAAGATCGAAGGCGCTGAGCGCGGCCTCCACGTCCGACAATTTCCCAGCGGTCATTCCAACCTGACGTATCTATTGCAAATCGATGGGCGCGAATATGTGCTGCGGCGAGGTCCTGTGGGGCCAGTGCCACCGAAAGCCCACGACATGGCGCGCGAATTTCATGTGCTTCAAATGCTGCATCCATATTTTCCGGAGGCCCCAGCGGTCTTTTTTTTGTGCGAAGATCTAGCGGTGCTTGGCGCGGTTTTCTTTGTCATGGAGCGTCGGCGTGGCCTCATCCTGCGGGATGCCGTTCCTCCTCAGCTGGCCGTCATGAAAGATTATCCGCAACGGGTGAGTGAGGCTTTTATTGATTGCCTGGTACGCCTGCACGCGATTGATCTCGTGAAAACAGGCCTGATCGCTCTCGGTAAGCCGGAAGGATTTCTTGCGCGGCAGGTACAGGGGTGGGCCGATCGCTGGAATAGGTCCAAGACTGACGAGATGCTAGCGATGGATCATCTGATCCGCTGGCTCACAGATCACCTGCCAACTTCAGCGGCTCCGACTCTGGTCCACAACGATTACAAGCTCGACAATGTGATGCTTCGGCCGTTGGCCGATGGCATCGAAGCGGTGCTCGACTGGGAAATGACTACAGTCGGCGATCCCTTGGCGGATCTTGGGTTGACGCTCTGTTACTGGGCTTGGGCCGCAGCGCCGCAATTTGGATCACAGGCGCTGCCAGCTCTTACGTCGCAGCCCGGCTGGCTCACCCGGGATCAATTCGTCGATCGCTATGCCAAAAAGACCGGCCGCGATCTCACGCACATTGGCTATTACGAGGTGCTGGGCATCTTTAAGCTGGCGGTGATCCTGCAGCAGATCTACTCTCGCTTTCGTCGTGGGCAGACGAACGACGCGCGATTCCAGCATTTTGATAAACGCGTCCACTCCTTGATCGAGCTCGCAAGTTCACTCGCGGGGAAAATCAGTTGAGCTCCGTGTATCTGGTGCGCCACGGGCAGGCGGGCACGCGCGACGCCTACGATTCCCTTTCTGATCTTGGAAAGCGGCAGGCGCGGCTTTTGGGCGAGCATTTTGTCTCGCAAGGCATCCAATTTGCCTCCGCTGTTGCTGGAGCGTTATCGCGCCAGCGGCAAACGGGTGAAGAGGTAAGCGCCGCCTTTTCCCGTGCAGGCTTGCCGTTTCCGTCGCTTACCATCGATTCGAAGTGGAACGAATTTGATCTCGGGCGGGTGTACTCCGAAATCGCTCCGCTGCTCTGCGCGGACGATCACCAATTCCGTCTCGAATACGAGAAGATGCAGGAGCAGATCCGTGTGAGCGACGGAGCGCAGACGGCGATTCATCGCAAGTGGCTGCCGTGCGATACGCAGCTCGTGAAGGCGTGGATCTCCGGCCGATATGCCTATAGCGGCGAGAGTTGGCAGCGGTTCCGCGAACGTATCGCGTCCTGCCGGATCGATACGGGGAATCCGCAGCAGCGCGAAAACATCGTCGTGTTTACTTCGGCCACGCCGATTGCGATCTGGGGTGGTATGTCGCTCGATCTTTGTGACGATCGCCTCATGCAGCTCGCAGGCGTGTTGTACAACGCGTCTTATACGGTGATGCGTTTGCGAGATGGGGAACTCAGGCTATTCACCTTCAACGCGGCGCCGCATCTTTCGGCCCGCGGATCTCGCACCCATCGGTGAGCAGGCTGCGTCACGCGCTCGCTCACAAGTAATATCGAAGCACCCACTCCGCGATGCAGCAGGGCTTTTCCGTTCCTTCGGTTTCGATGGTCGCATGGAAAACGGCTTCCAACGCTCCAGTTAGTTCCTTTATCGACTGTAGAGTGAAACGAGCGCGAATTCTGGCGCCTGTGGCGACCGGAGCAGGAAATCGAACTCGATTCAACCCGTAATTTACGCTCATCCGAACGCCACTTTGAATCTTGATCGCATCCCTCAGGAACATGCTCAGCAACGAGAGCGTCAGGAATCCGTGGGCAATCGTTGTGCCGTATGGAGAGTCATGGTTCGCCCGCTCCCGGTCAACGTGGATCCACTGTCGATCGTCAGTGACGTCGGCGAACTGTCGGATCTGCTCTTGAGAGACGACAACCCATTCGGTCGTCGCGACCTCGCGACCGAGCAGGTCTTTCAAGGCATACGGCGTTTCCAGGATGAGCGGCAAAATGTCTCCAGTTGCGATTAAGGTTGCGCTGACTTTGGCTGTGGGATACCCCATTTCCGAAGTTCCACCTTGGCCACCGATTCCGTGTGGACCTCATCCGGCCCATCGGCCAAACGCAGAGTGCGCACATTCGCCCAAGCGGCGGCGAGAAACGTATCCTGGGAGACTCCTGCGCCGCCGTGCGCCTGGATCGCGCGGTCCAGCACCTGCAATGCGACATTCGGCGCCACGACTTTAATCATTGCGATCTCCGCGCGCGCTTGCTTATTGCCGACCGTGTCCATCATGTACGCAGCCTTGAGAGTCAAAAGACGGGCTTGTTCGATTTCCATGCGTGACTTGGCAATATCGGCCCGGATCGTGCCCTGCTCCGCCAGCGCTTTGCCAAAGGCCACGCGTGACTGCACTCGTTTGCACATCGCTTCGAGGCCGCGCTCCGCCACGCCGATGCACCGCATGCGATGATGAATTCGCCCTGGACCCAGGCGGCCTTGGGCAATCTCAAATCCCCGTCCTTCGCCGAGCAACACATTCGAGACAGGTACGCGCACGTTTTCAAAGCAAATTTCACCGTGACCATGAGGGGCGTGATCGTAGCCGAATACGGTTAGCAACCGCTCGACCTTCACCCCGGCAGTATCCATCGGCACCAGCACCATCGACTGCTGCTGATGCCGCGGAGCCGAGGGATCGGTTTTCCCCATGAAGATCGCAATTTTGCATCGCGGGTCGCCGGCGCCGGAGGCCCACCATTTGCGCCCGTTAATGACGTACTCATCACCTCGGAGAACAATGCTGGCCTCGATGTTGGTTGCGTCCGACGATGCGACCGCAGGCTCCGTCATTGCGTAGCACGAGCGGATCTCGCCCGCCAGCAGTGGCTTCAACCAGCTTTCCTTCTGCTGCTCCGTGCCATAGCGCGCGAGCACTTCCATATTTCCGGTATCGGGCGCAGAACAGTTGAAGACTTCAGGGGCCATCATGCTGCGCCCCATGATTTCGCAAAGAGGAGCGTACTCGAGATTGGTCAGGCCCGGACCATACTCTTGATCCGGCAAAAACAGATTCCAAAGACCCGCGGCACGTGCTTTTGGCTTCAGTTCCTCAATCACCCGCGTCGGCGACCAACGCTTGCGTTCGATCTCGTCACAAAAGCGTTGCTCGTTCGGATAAATGTACTCATCCATGAAGACCTGCAAGCGCCCTTGCAGATCTTTCACCTTGTCGCTCCATGCGAAGTCCATGAGTTGTCGTCTTCCTGGCCGTTTAGAGAACGCGTGCGATTATATAAAAAACGTAAGCGAGAGTCGCTATCATCTTATAGCAACTATCGTAGAATTCGATCCCCACTCGTTACCGCCATTTTCAACAGGCAAGAAATCGGTCACCCGGCACCGCGGCGTTCTCCTCTCTGGGAATGCGGATCATATAGAATCACTTCGGTTGCAGCGTACGGCGGTTGCAACCTTCGACATTCTCCCGCCCGAATCAACTTTCCCCGACCGGGCGCTGTGAACTTTAGAAACCATGGCAAAGCTAACGATCAAGTCAAAGAACGATTGCAAATGGGATCTGGTGAGTCTGGGCGAGGTCATGTTGCGATTCGATCCTGGAGACGAGCGCGTCGCCACCACTCGACATTTTCGCGTTTGGGAAGGCGGCGGGGAATATAACGTTGCGCGCGGCTTGCGCCGCTGCTTTGGCATGAACACCGCGATTGTGACCGCGCTCGCCGACAACCCTGTGGGCCGCCTGGTGGAAGATCTCATGCTGCAAGGCGGCGTCTCGCAGGACTATGTACGCTGGGTTCCTTATGACGGCGTTGGGCGCACGGTACGCAATGGCCTGAATTTCACCGAACGCGGTTTCGGAGTGCGCGCGGCCCTTGGCTGCTCCGATCGCGGACACACCGCCGTTTCTCAACTGAAGCCCGGAGAAATCGACTGGGAACAAATTTTCTTGAAAGACGGCGCCCGCTGGTTTCACACGGGAGGAATTTTCTGCGCTCTCTCGGAATCCACGCCCCTGGTTGCGCAAGAGGCCATGGAAGCCGCCAAGCGGGCCGGAACCGTCATCTCGTACGACCTGAATTACCGCGCATCACTCTGGAAATCAATTGGCGGAAAATCGAAAGCGCAGGAAGTCAACCGCCGCCTGGCTCCTTACGTGGACGTCATGCTCGGCAACGAAGAAGACTTCACCGCCGCCCTGGGATTCTCCGTGTCCGGCGTCGACGAACAGCATTCGAAACTTGAGTCTGCGGGCTTCAAGAAAATGATCGAGGCCGTCGTAAAAGAATACCCGTCGATGGCGGTAATCGCGACCACGCTGCGCACGGCGAAAACCGCAAGCCGCAACGATTGGGGCGCGCTTTGTTATCAAGATGGCCAGTTTCATGAGGCGCCCACCCGCGAAGATCTCGAAATTTACGACCGCGTGGGCGGCGGAGACTCTTTCGCCTCCGGCCTGATCTACGGATTTCTTTCCGGCAAAGATGCGCAATGGTCGGTGGATTGCGGCGCCGCTCATGGCGCCCTGGCTATGACAACTCCGGGCAACACGACGATGGCAACCATGGCCGAAGTCTTGCAAGCCATGACTTCGCGCACGGCCCGGATTGAGCGCTGAATTCTGAATGGAAAGTGAGAGTCCATGTCTGCAAGCGATCCCAGCATCGATGAAGTAATCCAGAGAATCGCCGAAATTGGCATCGTACCGGTAGTCCGGGCCGCCAGCGTCGAGGAAGCCAACCGCGCGGTCGAGGCCATTTGTGCCGGCGGCATTCCGGTCGTTGAGATCACGATGACGGTTCCGAATGCCGTGTCGGTGATCCGCGAAGTCGCAAAGCAACGCGGTCATGACGTTCTTATCGGGGCTGGCACGGTGATCAATGCCGAGCAGGCCGAGGCTTGCCTCAACGCTGGCGCAAGATTTCTGGTGAGCCCCGGCTTATCGCTACCCGTTCTTGAAAGCGCCAAGCGCCATTCCAAGCTGGCCATTCCGGGTGCGCTGACTCCCACTGAGTTGATGGCCGCGCAGGAATACGGAGCGAAGCTCGTCAAGATTTTTCCGTGTGGAAACGTGGGAGGCGCAAAGTATCTGAAATCCTTGAAAGCTCCGTTCCCGCACGCTTCGTTGATTCCCACCGGAGGCGTGAATGCCGCCAACGCCGCGGAATTCATCGCCGCGGGAGCATTCGCGCTGGGCGTGGGGGCGGACTTGGTGGACGCGACGGCTTTGCGGGAAGGCAATCTGGACAAGATCACTGCGGCGGCAAGGGAGTTCGTAAACGCGGTGGCCTCCGCGCGGGCGGCTCTTCCGAAAGGGAAAGCGTCGTGATGCTCGAGGCGCTTCATTGGGCCTTCTCAGAATTCCTTTTCTTCAAGAATGATCGGCACGTTCCGCGCCGGGGCCATGTACTGCTGGGCTACGGCATGCTCAACCCGCTCTGTTCATTGCAAGCGAATCAGTTAAAATAAACGCACAGCCTTTACCCGCAAGTATCCACGCTGGAGAGGGACTTTTGTATCTTACGGGATTCGTTTCACAACTGCGGCCTTGCCGCATCGCGGCGCCGCTTCTTTTCTTATTTTTGTCGTTTGCGTCTGTGCGCCCGGCCCGCGCCGACAACGCCGCCTTTGACCTGATCGGGCCCAAGGTAGAGGTGCGCGTGCAGCGCTCCGGAACCACCTTGCCGATCGCAGAGGTTCCCAACCTGCAGGCGGGAGACCGCCTATGGGTGCACGCCGATCTTCCCGACAGCCAATCCGTTCGCTATCTGATGGTCATCGTTTTTCTTCGCGGCGCGACCAACCCTCCGCCGGATTCCTGGTTTACACGCGTTGAAACCTGGACCAAGCCGATCCACGAGGAAGGAATTTTCGTCGTCGTCCCGCAAGAAGCCGAAGAGGCGCTCATCTTCCTCGCTCCTGAGACTGGAGGCGCCTTCACCACACTCCGCACTGCGGTGCGGGGCAAGCCCGGAGCCTTCGTCCGCGCCGCCCAGGATCTGCAGGAAGCCAGCCTGGAACGGCAACGCCTGGAGAAATACCTGGAATCGGTTCGCCAGACGTACACCACCGATCCCGATCAGTTGAAGCTGCATACCACCATGCTGGCGCGCAGCCTGAACATGCGCCTCGACCAGCAGTGCTTCGATAAGCCCACCGCGCAACAAGTCCCTTGCCTCACCCAGAATACCGATCAGTTGGTGCTTGATGACGCGCACAGCCAGAGCATGGTCGCGACTTTGACCACGGGCGCGTCTTCTGATCTGCTGGCGCAGATTAGCGCCAGTCCCACCGCTCGGGGCGGCTATTACAGCCCTTATGTCGGGGCCGTCGTCGATGTCGCCCGCATCCTTAGTACGGCTCACACCGCCCAGTATCAGTACATTCCCGCGCTGGCTTTGCCCAAGCAGAACGAACTCAATCTCCGCTTGAACAATCCCCCGTCGTTTCGCAACCCGAAGTCGGTGCTGGTGATTGGCCTGCCTCCGGTGAAACCGTCTCCGCCTCCGCCGCTGCGCGCAATCGATCAAGCGCAGATATTCTGCGCCGGCAAGCCTTCGCTGCTTCTGCCGGCCGATGGCGCGCCTCTCGCTTTTGCTACCGAACTCGCGCACCACTTTGTGCTGCACGTGGAAACCAAGTCCGGACCTGGCATTGACCTGCCCGCCAAGCCTGATCCCATGCTTGGGGGATTTACCGTCGAAACTCATGCCCTGCAATCCGCCGATCTCGACGGCGAATTCACCGGAACGATTCGCGGGATTTGGGGATTCCATGCCTTCGAAGGGCCGCACTACCGGCTGCGAGATTCTCGGCCCGCGCAATGGATTGTGGCTTCGAAAGACGCCAGCGCACTGATCGTTGGCCGGGAAGATACCCTTCATCTCCAATCCCCCGACGCCTGCTGCGTCAGCGAAGTGACCCTGAAGAACGAACAGGGAAAAACCTTAACCACCGCATGGAAAAACTCGAAGCCCGACGAGCTGGAGGTGAAGGTTCCTCTGCAGAACGCCTCAGCCGGATGGGTGACCATGCAGGTCAAAAAGTTCGGCCTGCACGAAGTCGACGAAGTTCCTCTTCATACCTACGCGGAAGCCGGGCGCCTCGACAGCTTCGGCATTCATGCTGGCGACGCGGACGGCATGCTGAAAGGCACGCGCCTCGATCAGGTCGAATCCCTCGATGTGAACGGCCTGCGCTTCACTCCCGACAACTTGACTCGCGCCAACCAGCAAGACGAACTCAGGCTGATCACGGCGGACGCAGCCGCCAAAACCAAGCTGCATCCCGGCGACTCCATGGTTGTGCGAGCCACGCTCAAGGACGGCCGCGTGCTCGATCTCAAAGCGGAGGTCGAGGCCCAGCGCCCTACGGTCAGCGTGTTGACCAAGAGCATTCAGATCGACACGGCCGTTTCCCCATCGCCCGTTCGCTTAGGCAGCCAGGAAGAACTGCCGCAGGACGGCCGTCTGAATTTCTTTCTCAAAACACAGTTCCCCGAAAGTTTCCCGCCCACCGAAAAAATCGAGGTTGCTACGGCCGACGAATCTTTCCGCGTTCTGTTGAGCTTCAAGGACGGCAATCTCACCATGCAAGACAGCAAGACCGTTCTCGCCGTGCTCGATCCCATGAAGCTTCTCGGCCCCTCTGCTTTCGGACCGCTTAAGTTCCGTGCGGTGAGCGAAGACGGCGTCGATGGCGACTGGCAGTCGCTGGTGAACCTGGTTCGCATCCCAATGCTGAAAGGGGTTCGTTGCGAATCCACTCCGGATAAGCAATGCACCCTGAGCGGCGACAAACTCTTTCTGCTGGATTCGGTCAGCAGCGACGCCGATTTCGCCAATGCGGTAACCGTCCCGGAAGGTTTTGTGGAAGATGCGCTGGCCATCCCGCCGCCCAAAGGCAAGACGCTCTACATCAAGTTGCGGGACGATCCTTCTACGGTAGACACGGTCGCGCTCCCGGTTCCGCAACCGCAGCAGTAAAGAATCCGGCGTCCGGTTCTCTCGCTCGTATACTCGCCCTTTTGCAAAACTGGACGCTCTAATTGCCGGCTATCTTGCGTCCGGCAGGCACGCCTGAACTGGCACGAAGGTAATCTTCAATGGCGGCGCCTCGCTGGTTACGCTTTTCGAGCGCGATTTCTTGTACGGATAGGTCAATCTGCCATGCCGCTGCCGCGACTTCTCATCCTGTTTGCCGCCGGCGTCTCCGTGTTGACCCTGACGGCTTCCGCTCAGGACGCGCCCCCTCTCGGAGACGTGGCGCGGCAATCTCGCGTCGAGAAACAGCAACCGGCTCAAAACAACTCCACCCCGCCTCCGGCCTCCAATGGTTCATCCGACGGCACAACGTCACAGACTGGCGCGCAGCCCAAGACCTCCCGCGTCATCACCAATGACGATCTGCCAGAGCACCACGCGGCGCCCGCACCTGCTCCTGCCTCACCCAACCGCAGCAATCTCCGTCCGCTGGTCGTCTACGAAATCAAACGTCCCGCCCAATACTGGAGAACCCAGGCCTTGCAGTTGAAGAATTCGATTGCGCAAGTGCAACGGCATCTCGATACTCTGAATGACTCTCTGCATGCGGTCCTTACCAATTCCACCGATGAGCCCGTTTGGAACTACCGTGAAAAGGAAAGACAGCGGCAGATTACAGACCTGCAGGCGCAACTGAACGACCTGCGCCGCCGCCTGGAAGATACACAAGAAGCCGCCCGCCGGCAAGGCTATGGCAGTTCGGTCTACGACCCGTAGCCCCTCGATTTCCACATTTCCCAAACTCCGCGCCTCATGCGAAATTAGATGTATGGCTTTGGTTGTTCGCCCTTCGCCCATTCATTCCGTCGGTGTCTACACCTCCGCCCCCATCCGCAAAGGAACGCGTGTCGTTGAGTACGAGGGCGAGCGCATCACTCCCGAAGAAGCCGACCGCCGCTACGACGGCGTCTCTCGCACTTATTTATATGGCTTGGAGGATGGCAAGACAGTGATCGACGGCCATGGCATGGGAGCTTATCTGAATCATTCCTGCGATCCCAATTGCGAAGTCGACGAGATCAAGGGGCGGGTTTGGCTGTTTGCGCTTCGCGACATCGCCGCGGGCGAAGAACTTGTGTGGGATTACAACCTCTACGACGACGACGATTCCGCGCCCTGCCACTGCGGCTCACCCAAATGCCGCGGCACCATGTATTCGCGGGAATGGATGGCCAGGATGCGCCGCAAAGAAGCGCGCAAGGCCAAGAAACTCAAGTCTGAAGGGACTGGCAAAGGCACAGCTTCGAGCCCGGCAAGTTCACGGTCGCAACGCGGCAACAGCTCCAGCCGCTGAGTTGCACGCGCGGCGCTTTATCCTATGCTCTCGGGAATCCATCGATCCCCGCGTTTTTCCCACACGACAATAATGGGGCCACCCACGTGTCGAAGCTCATCCGTCGGGCAGTGGCGATACTCCTGCTCCCGGCCAACAATCGGACCGCCCCAAAACTCGAAATCGACGCGTAACCTGCGGCCACAGCTCCGGCACGTAAATTCCGTGCGGGTGAAGGGACGCACACTTACTGGCAGAGTTGCACTCACCGACAGCACCTCCCATACGACCTGCAACCAACCTAGGCGAACCAGGTCGTACGGTCTGTGACTGCAATCACTTTTCAGGGTGTCAGCAATACAAGCTTTTCTCAGCGATGTTTCGGCGCTTTCCCATGCTCGCGCCATCCCTCGATGATCAAATACAGCACGGGGATGAAGAATAGATTCAGCACGGTTGACATAATCATTCCGCCGAATACGGTCGTGCCGACAGAATGGCGCCCGTTCTCGCCAGCTCCGGTCGCAACAACCAGGGGCACGACGCCCAAAATGAAAGCTAGCGAGGTCATCAGAATCGGCCGCAGACGAATCGCCGCCGCCTGCACCGCGGCTTCCACCAGCGGCAATCCGCGCTCGCGCAACTGCTCGGCAAATTCGACGATCAGAATCGCGTTCTTGCTCGACAATCCCACCAGCATCACGAGTCCCACCTGGCAGAACACGTCATTCTGCAATCCGCGAATCCACTGCGCGCCGAGCGCTCCCAGCAGCGCCATGGGCACGGCGAGCAACACAATAAAGGGCAACACGAAACTCTCGTATTGCGCCGACAACGTCAGATACACAACCAGCGTGCCCAGCCCGAACAGAATCAGAGACGTTCCGCCGGACTGTAATTCTTCCAGCGACAATCCGGTCCAGCTGTACGAGAATCCCTGCGGCATCTTGCTGGCCAATTGTTCCATCGCCGCAATCGCTTGTCCCGAGCTGTATCCCGGTGCCGGCGATCCGTCGATCTCCGCCGAGCGGAAAAGATTGTAGTGGCTGATGACCTGCGGCGTCGTCGTCTGCGTCACCGTAATCAGGTTTTCAAGCGGAATCATCCCCCCGCCGTCGGACCGCACGTAAAACTGCTTCATGTCCTGCGCTGTCGCGCGGAATTGCTTGTCAGCCTGCACATACACACGATACGAACGGTTGTTGAAATCAAAATCGTTCACGTACGACGAACCCATGTACACGCCCAGCGTGTCGGTGATTTGCGACAGCGGCACGTGCAGGCTCTTCGCCTTCTCGCGGTCAATGGTCACCAGATATTGCGGATCGTTGGCCGTAAACGACGTGAATAGCCGCACCAGATCTTTGCGTTGCGAAGCCTGCCGCATCAATCCCTGGGTGGCGGCGGCCAGTTCGTCCAGTTTGTGGTTAGCCAGATCCTGCACCACGAATTGGAAACCGCCAAACTGTCCCAGGCCCTGGATTGCCGGGGGCAGGGTCGCAAACACAATCGCGCCTGAAATTCCGAACAGCCGCGGACGCACGCGGTTCACAATCGCCGAGGCCGTGTGCTCCTGGCCCTTACGCTGTGAATAGGGCTTCAGGGGCACGAAAATGAGTCCCTGATTCGCCGCCGACCCGGCGAAGCTGAATCCCGCAACCGAAAACGTCCCTTCCGCCTCCGGCACATCGGCCAGGATGGCGGAGATCTGCTTGCCGATCGCCTTCGTATACTCGAGCGACGCGCCCGACGGCGCCTGAATCACGACAATGAAATATCCCTGGTCTTCATCGGGAACGAATGCGGTCGGCACGCGGGTGAACACGAAATACGTGGCTCCCAGGCCGGCGAAAAATAGCACCACCATGGCGAATTTGTAATCCAGCACGTGATGGATCAGCGTACGGTAGCCACGGGTCATAGCAGAGACGCCGTCGTCAAACCTTTGCAGGAACCACCATTTTTTCCGGTGCCCGCCGCTCAGAAAAATCGCTGCCAGCACCGGAGCCAATGTCAGCGCGTTGAAGGCGGAAATGGCGATGGAAAATGCGATGGTCAGCGCAAACTGGCGGAACAGAATGCCGGTCGTCCCGGGAAAGAACGCAACCGGCACAAACACGGCAACCAGTACCAGCGAGGTGGCGATGACGGCACTGGTAATCTCGCCGGTGGCTGCTGCCGCCGCTTTGTGGGAATCGTGTTCGCCCTCCGCGATATGGCGCTCAATATTTTCGATCACGACGATGGCATCGTCGACCACCAGACCGGTAGCCAGCGTGATGCCGAACAACGTCAGCGTGTTGATGGAGAAGCCAAGCAGCTTTACAAAAATGAACGTACCGATGAGCGAGACCGGAGTGGCGATAAAGTGAATCATGGTCGTCCGCCAGTCTCCGAGAAAGATAAAGATCACCAGGATGACCAGCAGGATCGCCGAACCCACCGTGAAGCCTACGTCTCGGATCGACTCGCCCACCGCATCCGTTGTGTCGAATGCGAGCTGATAGCGCATCCCCGGCGGAAAACTTTTCGACAGCCGATTGAGCTCGGCAATTGCCCGGCGATCCACATCGAGCGCGTTCGCCGTCGAGAGCTGGGTTACGCCAAGTCCGACCGCATCCTGCCCGTTAAATTGCAGATCCGAAGAATAGTCTTCTGCGCCCAGCTCCGCACGCCCTACATCCCTGAGCCGAACCAACGTTCCATCGGAATTCGTTTTCAAAATGATGTCGTCGAACTGCGCCGGCTCGCTGAGTCGCCCGACCGCTCGCACGCTCACCTGGTACTGCTGGCCGTTGACCGCCGGCTGCTGGCCTACCTGCCCGGCCGCGACTTCCACGTTTTGCTCCGAGAGCGCACTCACCACATCGGGCGCGGTCAGCCCGCGTCCCGCCAGGCGCACCGGATCCAGCCACAACCGCATCGAGTACTTGCGCTCGCCGAAAATAATTACGTCCGCCACGCCCGGAATGCGCTTCAGCGTGTCGCGCACGTAGACGTCGAGATAGTTGCTCATGAACAACGTCGAATATTTGTTGTCGGAAACGACGGCCGCGCCGAAGACGAAGTTCTGCGACGTTTTCTGAGTCGTGATGCCCACGGCCTTCACCGCGCTCGGCAGCCGTCCCTGCGCGGTGTTCACCCGGTTCTGAATATCGACGGTCGCCAGATCCGGATCGCGCGTCAGATCAAATGTCACCGTGATGCTGCTGGTCCCGTCGTTGCCGCTCGTCGAAGTGACATACTTCATCCCCTCGGCCCCGTTGATCTGCTGCTCGAGGGGAATGGTGACGGCGCTCTCCACCGTCTGCGCGCTAGCGCCGATATATGAACTGGTGACGCCCACTTGTGGCGGGGCCAGATTGGGGAATTGCGCGATGGGCAGCGTGGGAATCACCGCCGCTCCCGCCAGAGTGATCAGCAGCGCGCAGACCGTGGCAAATACCGGACGTCGGATAAAAAATTCAACGAACATGAAAGATCACAAACCAACCAAACCCGCACAGGACGCCGAGTACACGGCGCACGCAGCGGATGGTAGAAGTCTTTGCGGGGACGCGGACGGGATAGAGAAAATCAAGAATTCCTCTCCGTCCTCTTCGCCCTTTGCGGTGTTCATTCTGAGTGGAATTAACTAGCTTTGCGGAATTACCGGTGCCCCATCCAGCAGAAACTGCGTTCCCGAGACAATCACCTTGTCTCCGGATTTGATCCCATCCCGCACTTCAAAGTCGTTGCCCACCGTCTGCCCAATCGTAAGCGGCTTCTGCCGTGCCACGTACGAGCCGCCATTCTGCGCTTCGGCGACGAATGCAAAATACTGCCCGGCCAGTCGCGACACGGCCAGAATCGGCACTTCGGGATTCTTGTGCGTGCCCCATACCACGCGCGCGCGAATGAACTGCGACTGCCGCAGCGCATCGTTGCCGTTCGCAATGCGTGCCTTCACCAATACGGTTTGGGTCGTGTTGTCGACCTGCGGAGAAATGAAACTCACCCGCGAGTCCGCGAGCACTTTCCCGCTGCCGTCGAGAACCTGCACCGGCAGATTCATCTTCAGTTGCGAAGACCGCTCGATCGGCACATAGACGTAAACTTCGAGGCTGCCGGGTTGGTCGACGGTCGTCAGCTGCGTCGAGGTCGTGACCCGGTCTCCCACGCGTACCGGAATGTCCCCGACAATTCCCGCCCGCAGCGCAACCACCTTGTAATAATGCAGCTGCACTTCCTGTTCTTTCACCTGCTCATTCAGCGAATCCATCTGGGCCTGCGCCGCATCCAGCGTCGCCTTAGCCTGGTCCAGATCCTGCCGGCTCACCACTCCCGCGGACGCCAATCCTTGCGTTCGCTCGTACTGCTGTTTGGCCCAGTTCAATTGGGCCTGCTGGGCCGCCCGCGCGCTCTCCTGGCTTTTGACGGTGGCCTGCTGCTTTAGCGGATCGATCTCCATCAACGCGCTATCTGCCGCTACCCGGTCGCCGGAGTGAACGAAAATCTGCGTGATCTGCCCCTCGACCTGCGGCATAATCACGGCCGAATCTCGCGACTTGAGCGTGGCTACATACTCGCTGGCGTCGTCAACCGGAACCGCGTGCGCCTCGATCACCTTCACCGGCATCGCCCCCGGCCCACTCGCCTGCGGATTCTGCGCGCCGCTGCCCGAGCACCCAACGGTTGCCAGGAGCGCCATCAAACCGGCAATGGACAAGGCCATCGCTATATTGTTTCGAAATTTATTCGCCATAAAACTGAGAACGATTTTACACGCAAACTTAGTTTCCAGATGCGCTCGTCCTCAACCCTTAGACGGACAAAGCGGCCTGACGTTTACCTGTCGGGAGTAAAGATTCCTTAGCCCGCGCCGAGGACGCAAACTAATCGTACCAGTGTCTAGGGCTTATCGGGCGTCCGGCGGGGAGTCCGGTCAAGCCCGGGGCCCTATCCCGCAACCATCTTACCCAAAATTTCCTTGAGGATTTTGGCCGCAACCGTAGCCGTCACTCCATCGACGTCGCGCATGGGATTGAACTCCACCAGATCCGCGCCCGCAATTTCACCCTTGATGGCATGCAGATGAGCAATCGCCTCCCGCACCGACATTCCTCCCGGCTCGCGATGCGAAATCCCGGGCGCGAATGCGGGATCCAGCACATCCATATCGAATGTGAGGTAAACCGGGCCGGCGGCCTTTAGCTTGTCATAAGCCGGAAGCGCGTTCATTTCGACGACCTCGACTCCAAATTTCTGGGCCTGCTCTCGCTGATGGCGGTTGATCGTGCGAATTCCCACCTGCACCAGGCGCTTCGCCAGCCCCGCCTCCATGATCCGCGCGAACGGACAGGCATGCGACAGCCGGTTCCCTTCGAACTCGTCATACAAATCGGGATGGGCATCGAAATGAAAAATCGTCAGCCCGGAATATCTTCGGGCCACCGCCTTCACGATAGGATACGTGATCGCATGATCGCCGCCCAGGCACACAGGCCGCTTTCCCTGACGAATGATCTCGTCCACCGCGTGCTCGATCGCCGCCGTCGCATCCTCTTCAAAAAATTCCAGGTCGCCGCCGTCCTCGTAAATCTGAGCCGCGCCCAAGTCCACGCCAGTTTCCGTCCAGTGATTGGAGGCATCGCAGGCCAGCGCTTCCCGAATCTTCGTCGGAGCTTCAGCCGCGCCGCGCAAATAAGAAGATTGCGCATCGAATGGAATCCCTAAGAGTATTGGACCACTCGCACCCTGGTTCATTCCCTCGCCCTCCTTTACTCGAAGGTTCTACACAAATTTCCCTAGAAACTTTGGCACGCTGTGAACAATTTGTAACGCTAGCTTTACGTTCGCCCGCCACGGCCACGAATTCTCAATGGCATCGAAATCGGTTTTACAACTTTGCAGAAAATAACTGTGGATTTGTTTTAACTTGCAATTGACCTCACCTCCTCAGTTCGCAGCTACGCTGGCGCCTCGTAGTTTCTCTCAGGAGGAGATTCGCATGTCCACATCTGCTTTCCTCGCGAAAGCCAGGCAGCATCTTGCGGTCGGTATCAGCCTGGTCGCGCTAATCGCCAATCTCGGCTCGCCGCTTCCGGCGTCAGCTCAATCTACAGCTACACCCATCAAGCACGTCATCGTGATCATCGGAGAGAACCGCACCTTCGATCATATCTTCGCCACCTATAAGCCGGTCGCAGGTCAGACTGTCAACAACCTGCTCTCCGAAGGTATCGTCAACGAAGACGGAACTCCCGGCCCGAACTTCCCGCTCGCCAACCAGTCCGAGGCCGTCGATTCCAAGCCCGACACGTACCTGTTGAACCCGCCTGAAAACACCACCTACCCGGTTCTGCCGCCACCTCTGGCCGGTGGATACACCACGCCTCCGTTCACCAGCATCGCCGCCGCCAAAGCGGTGGAGAACGGCCTTCCCGACAGCTATTACGTGTATCTCACGACCGGCGGCACCGGTCTCGCTTACGGAACCGTCGACACCCGCATCCCCAACGCAACGTCTCTGCCGCCCGGCCCGTTCCAGATTACTTCGAAGACGCACCCCTACGACGCCTATGACAACAGCCCGGTCCACCGTTTTTATCAGATGTGGCAGCAGGTGGATTGCAACGCCCTGAATGTCACCATCTGGAATCCCACGGGATGCCAGCACGACCTGTTCCCCTGGGTTGAAACCACAATTGGCGCCGGGTCGAACGGCCGCCCACAGCCCTCCGGGTTCACCGATGAATCCACTGGCGAAGGCTCGACCTCGATGGGCTTTTACAACATGCTCAGAGGCGATGCGCCTTATCTGAAGTATCTCGCCGACCACTACGCCATCAGCGACAACTATCATCAGGCCGTCATGGGCGGCACCGGCGCCAACCATGTCATGCTGGGCAGCGGTGATGCCATTTGGTTCGCCAACCCCAAAGGGGAACCAGCGCGCCCACCCGAGAACGTACTCGTCGCCGCGGGCAGTCCCAACTCCGGCATCGTCGCTGAAATCGAAAATCCGAATCCCCAGAAGGGCACCAATAACTGGTACACCGAAGACGGCTACGGCGGCGGCTCGTACGGATCCCATTCCTACGGCGGTGGAACCTACAGCAACTGCTTCGACACCACCCAGCCCGGTGTCGGACAGATCACCACTTACCTGAGTTCCCTGCCCAAACCGATCGATCCGCATTGCGAGGAAGGCCACTACTATCTGCTGAACAACTACAACCCCGGATACTACGGCAGCGGCCAGAATGCCTATCAGGACATCGGCAATCCCGCGCAGACTGTCTTCACGATTCCGCCATCGCCCCTCCGCACCATCGGCGATGAGCTGATCGAGAAGAACATTTCCTGGGCGTATTACGGCGATCAGTGGAACACCTACCTCGCTGACCCCAACGATAACTACGTCACTCCCGACAATCAGTACTGCAACATCTGCAACCCGTTCCAGTACACCACCTCGATCATGACCAGCCCTTCGGGCCGCACCCATAACCGGGACACGGTTGAACTTTACGAAGCCATCAAAAACGGCACCCTGCCTGCCGTCTCATTCGTGAAGCCCAGCGGCTGGCTCGACGGCCATCCGTCTTCTTCCAAGCTCGACCTTTTCGAAGGCTTCGTGAAGAAGATCGTTGACGGCGTCCAGGCGAATCCCACCTTGTGGGCCAGCACCGCCATCATCGTCACCTTCGACGAAGGTGGAGGCTACTACGACTCTGGATACATCCAGCCTCTCGACTTCTTCGGCGACGGAACCAGGATCCCGGTGCTGATCGTTTCTCCCTACACCCAGGGCGGACACGTCTCGCACGTGTACAGCGATCACGTTTCGATCCTGAAATTCATCGAGGCCAACTGGCACCTGGCTCCGGTAACGGATCGTAGTCGTGACAATCTTCCCAACCCAGTCGCCACCAAAGAGAACCCGTACGTTCCCCTGAACACCCCAGCCCTCGGCAACTTGATGGATCTGTTCCACTTCTGAAAGAAGTGAAGCGGGTGCCCCACCCTGGTCGCGTCTTTTGCGACAGGGTGGGGATTTTGAATTCCGCGTCTGTCATTCCCCTGTAGCTAAAAACCCTCCTGTGTGTGAGTCCTCTGTGTTCCTCCGTGTCCCCTGTGGTGAAAGCTCCCTGGCCCGTCCGCTGAAGCTTTTGCCTTTCGCCAGCATCCTTTATCCTAGTAAGTTCATATGGCGAAAACGAAGATTTCCGACCCGCACGCCGCAGCCGTAATCGACCCCTCGACTCCAACCAATGGTTCCATTCGCTCCAGCAATCCCGAGCGCGAGCGCGTTTTCTCCGCTTATCGCCAGTTCGGATATCTCGAGGGCGATCTCGATCCGCTCGGCTTCCTCCGCCCCCGTCCAACTCCAGAACTTGAAAAAGACGGCGAATACGCGCGCGCGGCCCGTGCTATCTACTCCAGCACGATCGGCGTCGAGATCAACCACCTCTACGCTCCCGAGCGCCGGCGCTGGGTTTACGAGCGCATGGAATCGGAAGCGCCGCAAGAAGACCAGAAGCGTATCCTCGATCTCCTCGTTCGCGCCGACGTTTTCGAGCAGGTCATGCAGCAGCGCTATCTGGGCAGCAAGCGCTTTTCGCTCGAGGGCGTGACCGCTTTAATTCCGCTGGTCGACGAAGTTCTCGACTGCGCAGCTCAAAAGGGCGCCATCGAGCTCGTCATGGGCATGAGCCATCGCGGCCGCCTCAACGTGATCGCCCACGTTGCCAAGCGCCCACCTGAGGAGATTTTCGCCGGATTCGAAGACGTTGACCCCCGCAGCGTCCTCGGGTCGGGAGACGTGAAGTATCACATGGGCGCCACCGGCGAATACATCACGCGCAGCGGCGGCAAGGTGCACATCCACCTGGTTTCGAACCCCAGCCATCTCGAGGCCGTCGACCCCGTTACCGTCGGCCGCACCCGCGCCAAGCAAGACCGCACCGAAGAGGGCGGCCGCGAGAAATATCTCCCGCTCCTGGTTCACGGCGACGCTGCATTCGCGGGACAAGGCATCCTCGCCGAGACTATGAACTATGCCGACCTTCCCGGATACACCGTCGGCGGAACCATCCACGTGGTCGTCAACAATCTTCTCGGCTTCACCACGAGTTACACCGAAGAACATTCCACGCGCTTCGCGGCCTGCATCGCTCGCCGCCAGTCGATCCCTATTTTTCACGTCAACGGGGAAGATGTTGATGCGGTGGTTCGCGTCGCCCGCATGGCCGTCGAGTACCGCTACAAATTCGGCACCGACGTGGTCATCGATCTCATCGGCTATCGCCGCCATGGCCACAGCGAAGTCGACGATCCGACCATCACCCAGCCGTTGCTCTACAAGAAAATCAAGGAGCATCCCCCGCTCTGGCAGATTTATGCGGACGACATCGGCGCCGCCGATGCGCAAGCGCAAGCCGACGCCATCAAAGCCGAATTCGAGGCCGCGCAGAGAAAAGCCGGCAGCATTAAGCAGAAACCGCTTCTGCGCGAACTCCCCAGGTATTGGAACAATTATTTCGGCGGCCTCTACCGTCCCGATTACGAAGTCGAGACCGGTCTGTCTTCGGATGAACTATCCGAACTTACGGCTCGCCTGACCACCTATCCCGAAGACTTCCACATTCATCCGAAGGTGAAGAAGCTCCTCGAACAGCGCGCCGAGATGAGCACGGGCAAGCGACTGGTCGACTACGGCATGGCCGAAGCTCTGGCCTTCGCCAGCCTGGTCAAGACTGGCACCCATGTGCGCTTCAGCGGGCAGGACTCGCGCCGCGGCACCTTTAACCAGCGCCATTCCGTGCTCATCGACATCGAGAACGAAAACGAATACGTGCCGCTGGAAAACATCTCCCCCGGCCAGGCCCGCTGCGAAATCTACAACTCGACGCTCTCTGAGGCCGGCGTCCTCGGCTTCGAGTACGGATACTCCCGCGACTATCCCGAATCGCTCGTCCTGTGGGAAGCCCAGTTCGGCGACTTCGTCAACGTTGCGCAAGCGATCATCGACCAGTTCATCAGCGCCGGCGAAGCCAAGTGGAATCTGCTGTCAGGCTTGGTGATGTTGCTTCCTCACGGCTACGAAGGGCAGGGCCCGGAGCATTCCAGTGCCCGCATCGAGCGCTTCATCCAACTCGCCGCCAAGCACAACATCCAAATCGCGCAACCCTCGAACGCCGCGCAATACTTCCATTTGTTGCGCCGCCAGGCCCTGCGCCATTGGCGCAAGCCGCTGATCGTCTTCACGCCCAAGAGTATGCTGCGCCATCCCGACGCCAGTTCGCCCATCGAGGATTTCACCCACAAGAATTTCCTCAACGTCCTTCCCGACACCACCGTCGGAGAAGCCGATCGCATCCTCATCTGCACCGGAAAAATCGGCCACGAGCTTCAGGCCGAACGCAAAAAAAGAAAAGACACCACCACGGCGATCGTTTTCTTGGAGCAGATGTATCCCTTCCCGGAAGCGGAGGTCGTCGCCGAGTTCGACCGCCACGGCAAAAACACCGACGTCGTCTGGGTACAGGAAGAGCCGGCCAATATGGGAGCGATGTTCAACATGCTCCCCCGCCTGAAACGCCTCGCCGGAGACCGCCCCGTCCTCAGCGTGAAACGCAGCTCTGGCGCCAGCCCGGCCACGGGCAGCGCGAAGGCGCACGAGGTAGAACAAAAGACCCTGCTGACCCTGGCCTTCACCACGAAGTAATTTCTAGCCGCAGTCGCGGCCCTGCGGTTCCTTCGCGCTGCTATGAGCGTGAACGCTATCGCTTCGACGAGCCAGCCGCGTAGCGGCGGAATGAGATAGCCCGGCACGGAAGTGCCGGGGTAGGTTGAAAAAAGACGAGCAAGTCCCGTAGGGACGGCACTTCTCCTCTTTACGAAACATCCACTGTAGGGACGGCACCAGGTACCCGTACCGCCCTCAGGAGGAAATCAGTTCGAACTTTCCGTCGGAGTCGAGCCGGTAGCGCCGCCCACGCCACGAAATAGTGTTGCCGAAACATCCCATGACCCAGAAACAGAACCCCATCACGTCTTCGATCGGCAACAACAGCCAGTTGAGTCTGGCGCGAAGCACTTTCCATGAAACTGCATACGCCGCCAGCCCACGCACCACAACGGTGAGGGGCAAGACCGGCCACCACGCTGGCGCGGCCGCGCACACGAGCAGTGCGATGGGAAATGGCATGGTGAAAAACTGGCCGATGTAGCCGGCAGGCCGCGAACGCCGCGTACTGCGCATCCACCGCAAGCGATGCGCGATGTTCTCTTCCAGAGTTTCGCTCCCAATGTGGTGTTCAATCACGTAAGAAGAAAGAATCACCCCGTGGCCGCTCTCCGCGGCCAGCTTTCCCATCACGAAATCTTCCGCCAGATAATCCTTCAGCCGCGCAAAACCTCCGATCGAATCCAGTACGCGGCGGCGCGCCACGATGGTCGGCCCCACAGCGAAGCGCATCCCTTCCAGCATTCGCGCCACCAGCGCGCTGCCCCAAAAATCCGTATTCATCCCTGTAGCTTCAAGTCGCGACCACAAACTGGTCCCCGACACGGCGCGGTAAGGACAGGTGGCCACGCCAAGATGCTCGCCCTGAAATTCAGCCGCCACCGTGCGAAGCATGTCTGGAGTCACGCGAATATCGCTGTCGCTCATCACCACAAGGTCATTGGCCGCCGCCTTCAACATTTGTTCGAGACTGTAGACTTTGGCATTGGCATAGGGCGGTTCGCCCGTAATTACCAGACGCGAAGGAATCTTCGAATATTCTTGGCGCAATCGTTCCACTACGGGAACTGCAGGATCGTTCTCGCTTCGTACCGCGAATAAAATCTCGAACGCCGAATATTCCTGTTGGAAGAATGTACGCAGATTGGATTCCAGATCAAGGTCGAGTCCGGACAGAGGTTTCAGAATGCTGATCGGCTCAGCGGATTCGAGAGGGGCCGGTCGCACCGAAAGATAACTCAGCGCAGCCGCGATCTGCAGGACTGAATAGACCAGCGATCCGCACAGGAAGAAAAGGAGGACGCCGGCCAGGATCTTTCCTGGATGCTGGTAAGAAACAGACAGGAACAGCGCGCATCTTGCGCCTGCAAGCATTGCATCGAACCGGGGACCCAGTCATTATACCCAGACCTTGCAACGTCATGGACTCGGTGACGCGACCTGGTAGTGGGTCAGCTTGAAACTGACCCACTACCCGCGACCTCGGTTGATTGCCCTGGAACTCGAGCCAGAGCGGCGCGAATCTTCGCAGACAACTGCCTCAGCGTATAGGGCTTCTGCAGGAAATTCGTCTCCAGACCCACAACGTTGTGATCGAGCACGGTCTTTCCAGCATAGCCGGAAACGAATAAGAATCTTGTGTCCGGCCGAACCCGCGCCAGCGCTTTGGCCAGTTCACCGCCGCTCATGTTGGGCATCACCACATCAGACACGATAATGTCGATTCTCGCGGGGTGCCGCGCAGCGACGGAGAGGGCCTCCAGTCCGTCCTTGGCCTCGATCACTTGATAGCCCTGCAGGCGCAAAAATTCCCCCGTCGCCTGCCGCACGGCATACTCATCTTCCACCAGCAGCAGGGTCTCCGAGCCGCGGGTCATGCTTTCATTTTTCGCGACTTCAGCCTCTTTGGAAAGCGTCGCCGCAGCCGCGCAGGGAAGGTAGATCTTGAAGACGCTGCCCGACCCCAGCTCGCTGTAAACCCAAATGAAGCCTTTATTTTGTTTGACAATTCCGTACACTGTGGCAAGACCGAGCCCTGTGCCCTTGCCGGATGGTTTGGTCGTGTAGAACGGCTCGAAAATGTGAGGCAAATCCTCGTGCGGAATGCCCGCTCCATCATCCGTCACCGTAATGAGAGCATAGGCTCCCGGAGGAATGACGGCGGGCTTGCCGTGAATGTATTCGCTATCCAGACTTACCTTCGAGGTTTCGATGCGCAGGTGGCCACCCTACGGCATAGCGTCTCGCGCGTTAGCGGCCAAATTCATCAGGACCTGTTCGATCTGCAGCGCATCAACCTTTACGCGTCCTAACCCTTCGCCGGGAAGAAAGGTAAATTCGATGTCTTCCCCGATCAATCGGGGAAGAGTTTTGGCGATGCCTTCGATGACGGGATTGAGTTCCACCACCCGCAAGGCCTGCGGCTGTTTCCGGCTGAAAGCCAACAGTTGGCGGGTGAGTTCGGCGGCGCGCCGTGCGGCCAGCAGAATCTCATGGATCTTCGATTCCAGAGCGCTGCCTTGCGGTACCGCGTCCATCGCCAGTTCGGAATAACTCGTAATGATGGTGAGAAGATTGTTGAAGTCGTGAGCTACGCCTCCGGCCAGCCGCCCAATGGCGTCCATTTTCTGGGCTTGCAGCAGTTGCGCTTCCAGCCGCAAGCGATCGGTAAGATCGCGGCCATTGGAGATGAAATGAGCTATCTGCCCGTCCGCATCGCGCACCGGGCAAATACTCTCTTCCACGTAATACAGCTCACCATTTTTCTTGCGGTTCACCAGAATGCCGCGATAGGCGTTCCCGGCGAGAATCGTCTTCCACAACTCCTGGTACGTCTCCGCATCCTGCTCTCCGGATTTGAGAATGCGGGGAGTTTGGCCGCAAGCGTCATCCCGCGTGAAGCCGGTCAGCGTTTCGAACGCCGGATTCACGTATTCAATGATTCCGCTCCGATTGGTGATCATCACCGTGTCCGCCGACTGCTCCACCGCCCGCGACAGCTTCCGTACCAACTTTTCCGCGACTTGTTGCTCCTGTTGCAGGGAGTGCAATGCGAGCGTGCTGCGGATGCTGCGGACCAGGCTCGCCCCATCCAGTTGCGATTTCGCGACGCAGTTCCAGTTGCCTGACTCGATGATCTCCGCCACTGTTTTTTCGTCCGCATCTTCGGTCAGCAGCAGAAACGGCACGGAAACTCCGGCGTGTTGGAACTGCGATACCAACCGCACGGCCTCCGCGTCTCCAGTCTCGTGCTCAAAAAGAACCAATCCATAGGGACGCTGCTGCAGTTTGCTTTTGGCTTCATCGATGGACCGGGCGTGGTCCAACTCGGCGGACAGCAGGCTGCGGCTTCTTTCCAGAATTTCGCGAACCAGGAAAAAATCTTCCTCCCGATTTCCTACAAGTAAGACCTGCAGCGGTTGGGGAGCGGGTTTTGCGGCAGTCACCACTGAATTTCTCCGTAACTTGTTACCATCGGAATCCAGCGCGCCGGAGTTTAGTGCCGAACTTGCAGACTTGTGCCGATCAGGCTTGTCCATTCGCCAGAAACGGGGACATTAGAAAATAATTACCGTCCTCTCTCCCGCCATTTTTTCGGTTAACCAATTCCTTACCACATCGTCTAACCCCCAAGAACTTGCCGTCACCAACGAATTGTTGACGGAACTCCGCGAAGAGATTCGACGTACCGACATAAAGTGGGATGGGTATTAGTCCGGAAACGGGCGGTTGCCGATGTGCGGTTCCGCTGGCAAACCAATACTGCGCTGAACGTTGCCCAGCGCTTCACGAATGTGTTCACAGATCTGGGGGACTGTATGGAAAGCGGGCAGAATTCGAGTGGCTCTCTCACACCGATCGCGCGATATGACATAGGCCATGTACAGGAAGTGATCCAGCAGGCGCATGCAGAATTGCGCCAGTTGCTGCAGCAGCGCGCTGAAGTCATGAAGCGCATTGGCACCGTCAAACAGACCATCTCTGGCCTTGCCAATCTGTTCGGCGAGGAAGTTTTGAACGAGGAACTCATGGAACTGGTCGACCGCAAGAGCAGCGGGCGCCAGCCCGGCTTTACCAAGGCTTGCCGGATGATTCTGATGGAGGCAGGACGCGCTCTGAACTCCCGCGATATTTGCGACTACTTCCAGCAGAAGATGCCTGCCCTGCTGGCTCGCCACAAAGATCCCATGGCCTCGGTCACCACCGTCTTGAATCGTCTGGTCGAATACGGTGAGGCCGAAGCCGTGCTGTTGAACGGGCGCCGGGCCTGGCGCTGGGTGGCCGATGCGCCGGAGCGGTCCGGGGCGAACGGCTCAGTGGTAAGCTTCGACCGCATCACCGCCTGACGCTCTCAAGCGGCTTTCGAAGGCCCGGAGTTCCGCGCCTTCCTCTTATTTCGCGTCCGGCCAAACCGGCGGCAACAGCATCCCTTTTTCAAGATGCCGGGTCACATGCGCGTAGGAAGCGGCATGTGGGTCGTGCGTCACCATCACAATTGTTTTGTGGAAGTCTTCGTTCAGCCGCTTCAGGATTTCCAACACTTCCGTCGCCGAATGGCTGTCGAGGTCGCCAGTCGGTTCGTCCGCCAGCAGTAGCGTCGGATCGCTTACGATAGCGCGCGCGATGGCGACCCGCTGCTCCTGCCCGCCGGAGAGCTGTTTGGGAAGATGGTGGACCCGATCCTCCAGCCCCACCAGCTTCAACGCAGTCATAACGTGGTCGCGCCGTTGCTGCGCCGACAGCTTGGTCAGCAAAAGCGGCAATTCAACATTCTCGAAGGCGGAAAGCACCGGGATCAGATTGAACGTCTGAAACACATAGCCGATGTGTTCGTTTCGCCAGCGCGCGATCTGCGCATCGCTGAAGCGAAAAATATCCTGCCCTTGCACCAGCAGTTCACCCGCCGTCGGACGGTCGATCGCGGCAATCATATTCAGCAGCGTCGTTTTGCCCGAGCCCGACGGTCCCATCAGGGCCAGGAACTCGCCTTTGGCAATGTCGAAGGAGACGTCATCCAGCGCCGTCACCTGAAAGGCATCGCGTTTGAAGACTTTGCTCACGCCGCGCACCTGCACCACCAGGCTGCCCGCGGCCACGTTGGTTTCTGCAACTGTACTCATGATTGCCCCTTGATTTTGATCTTGTCCCCATCCTTCAAAGTAGCTGGTGCGTTGGAGATCACATTCTCGCCACCAACCAGTCCATCCACCAGTGCGCCGTCGGCGCGTTGGCTCGTGATACGTACTTCCCGGGCGACCGCTTTGCCGTTGTACGCAATCAGCACGATTTTTTTGCCATCACGATCCCGGATCGCGGTGGAGGGCACGAAAACTCCCGCCGGCCCCTTCGCATTTTGGGAAGTTTCGTTGGCCAGAAAGCGGACGGTGGCATTCATCTCCGGGCGCAATTGAATGTTCGGATATTTGTTCGGATTCAGCACCTGCACCTTCACCTGCACGGTAGCCTTCTGGCGGTTCGCCTCCGGCGAAATTTGCGCGATCTGGCCGTCGTACTGCTTGTCAGGATAGGCGTCGGTCGTGACGATCCCTTTCTGATTCGGCCCAAGCCTCGCGAAATCCGCTTGCGCGATATCAAGTTCGACTTGCAGATCGTTGAGATCGGCCAGGGAAACCACCGAGCCCTGCGGTCCACCCGCAGCCGCGCTGGCAAATTGCGCGGTGATCAACTCGCCTTTTTCCGCGGTGCGATCGAGAATCGTCCCGGTAACGGGAGCGCGGATCACCGTCGCGTCCAATTGGGACTTAGCGTAATCGAGCTGGCCCTGTGCCTGGATTAGCGCGCCCTGAGCCCGCTCAATCTCTTCGGCGCGCGGACCGATCTTCGCCAGTTCAAACGCCTTCTGCAGCGAATTCACCCTCTGCTGGTCCGAGTCGAACTTCGCCGTAGCATCGTCAAGTTGCTGCCGCGAGACTACGCCGCTGCTCGCCAGTTCCTTCGTGCGATCGAGGGTCAGCTTGTCGTCGACCAGCGTGGCCTGCGCTTCATCCAGATTGTGCTGTGCCTGTTGAATCTCTTGCGGACGCGATCCGTGCTGCAGTTCCTCCAGGTAGGCGCGCGCATTTTCCACCGCACCTCTAGCCTGTTCGTAAGAAGCGCGAAATTCCTCGTCTTCCAGTCGCACCAGCACCTGGCCTTCTTTGACCTTGTCGCCCTTTTCGACGCCGATCCACGCCAGCCGCCCGGTAACTTTGGAATTCACGTTGATGGTGTGATGCGCCACGATATATCCCGTCGCGGAGAGCACCGTTCCGCCTACGTCATTTGGGCTGGTCTGCGCCGACGCACGAACCACCTCAACTTCCGGCGTGTCCGATGCGAACATCCGATAAGCCAAAGCGCCGAGGCCGAGGACCACGACGACCGCAATGCCGACGATGATGGTGCGCTGCGCCCAGCCGGATGGCCCTCCGCCATTTTCGCCGCGCTGCGACCGCTCGATGCGCAAGCTCTGCAGATCTTCGTGTTTCGTATCAATCGCCATAAGAATAATTACGGCTTCGGCTCCCGCCGGGTTCCTGCTAACCTCTCAACGCGTTCAGAATGTTTTGTCTGGCCGCATGCCACGCGGGAGCCAGGCCGCCCACAAATCCCATGACCAGCGCGAACAAAATGGCGTATCCCGCCACCTGCCAGGTGATGCGAAGAGCGAACACGACTTCGCTGAAGGTCACCTGGTTGGACGTGCCGGTCTGCATTCCGTTGAACGGCAGCATTAGCAAGATCCCGACGACCGCACCCAATAATGCCAGCAGCAGAGATTCGAGCACAAAGGACGTCAGGATGGCGGGACGAGAGAATCCGATTACCCGCAACGTCGCAATCTCGCGCCCGCGATACGCGACTGCTGCATACATCGTGTTCATGGCGGCAAAGATCGAGCCCACTGCCATGATTATTCCCACGACCCAGCCGATCACTTTGATTGGCGTCCCAGATTTGGTTTGCTTGGCGTAGTAATCGGTTTCCAGCATGCCATCGAGTTTCAGCCGCTGATCATCGCTGACCCGGTGCGTGAGGGCCTCTGCCGCAATCGGATCTGTGGCCCGCAAGTACGCCGACGAATAACCTCCCTGCCGGTCGAAATCGGACGCCATCTGGTTTACGTCGCCCCATACTTCCGACTCGTAGGCCGAGCCGCCGGCGTCGAACACGCCGACCACTTTCCACGATCCTTTGCCGAACTCCATGGTGTCGTCGATGTTGGCGTGCGAGAAGCGCTCGCGAATCGACTTGCTCACCACCACCTCGCGCTGCCCGGTTTGAAACCAGCGCCCCTCGACCAGCGTGACCCGCGGCTTATGATCCGGGCCGGGAAGTTGCCGCATCTCCAGACCGTCGGGCATCATGCCGCGCACCGTGACATTGACTTCTCCAGTGCCGTCTTTTCGTGGGAGTACGATCACCACATTCCACTCGCCTGAAGCCATCGGTTCGCCGTGGCTGTCTTTCGCAATTCCCGGCAGAGTCTTGAGTATCGGGAAGAGCGAGGCGTCGAAGCCGCCGGTCAGCTCCGACTCCGATCCTTTGCGCAGCACCAGCACGTCGAGCGGGCTGCCACTGCTGACGAATGCCCGGTCGAGTCCCGCCACCAGCGCCATCAGAAAAATCGCCGTGGTCACCGTCAGCGCGATGCCCAGCGCGGTCATCACCGTGAGGCCTTTGCGCAGCTTAAGGTTTCGTATGTTGTAGCGGATCGGTATCGCCATAATGAATTCTCTTTTCAGCCGATGTGGCGCAGGCCCTCCACAATATTCATGCGCGAAGCTCTGTAAGCCGGCAAGTAGCCGCTGATGATGCCGAGAACGATAGACACCAGCAACGCCAGAATCGCGGTCGGAGCCTTCACTTTCATGTCGAGCGGAATTCCCAGGCCGATAAAGCTGTGCGTCATGAACATAATCACCGGAATGGCCACGAGCACCCCGAGCACTCCGCCGGCGAGCGACAGCGCCACCGATTCGCTCACAAAAATCGAAAGCACCCGTTGGCGCGTAAAGCCCAGAGTCTTCAGCACAGCCACTTCCCGCGTGCGGCTGCGCACCGACATTGCCATGGTATTGGCCGAGACCAGCATGATGGCAAACATTACCGCGCCGCAGATTCCCACGATGAACGCCTTCACATTTCCCAAGGAAGAAACGAATCCCAGCTGAAAAGCCTTCTCGCTCTCGGTCTTCGTTTGCAGCGGAGAGTTGCGAAACATGTCATCGATCGTTTTCGCCGCTTCCGCTACATGCTCGGGCGAATCGATTTGCGCTGAGTACCAGCCCGCCTCTCCCTTGAACCATGGGACCGCCTCCTCCAGATACTTGGTGCTGAAGTAAAGCGCATTCTGCGGCGGATCGCGGTGGTAGATGCCGCGAATCGTCAATTCCGGATTCAACTCGAAAATCGTGCCCTGCAGCGTGATCCGGTCGCCGATTTTCCAGTGGTACTTGTCGGCAAGCGTCACATCCACAATGGCGCCCGCCCGATCCTGCTGCCAGGCTTTCAATTGCTCTGGCGGGATGATCTTGTCCGAAGCCACTTTCAGATATTCATCCGGATCGGTCGCGAGCTGGGCGAAGAAATGCTCCGGACGGTCATCGATGTAACGTCCGCCAAACCAGGTGAGGGGTGCAACTGCCGTCACACCGGGTACGCTGCGAATCTTGTCGCGGTAGTACGCCGGCAGGAAAAATGCCAGCGAAACGCGATCGCGGATGATCAATCGCCGCGATGCCTCCGGCGCAACCTGGTCCATATAAAACGACCGCCAGATGCAGATCATCATGGTCAGCAGCAGCAGCGAAAAGCTGATGCTGATCATGGTCAGCACGCTGCGCCGCTTGTTGCGAAATGTATTGCGCACGACAAAACTGCCCAACGTCATAAAGTCATCCGATGTGGCGAAGCCCGTCCACTATGTTGACCCGCGATGCGTGATACGAGGGTAATGCCGCGCTCACAAATCCCACGAAGGCCGAGATGAGCAGCGCGGTGATCCAGATCTGCGGCGTCATTCGCAAGGGGAAGAAAGTCATCTCCGGCGCGTGGGAAAATCCGTACACCATCACGCCCGCCAGGCTGGCGCCAATGATGCCTCCAGCCAGCGACAAGGCCACCGCTTCACTCACGAACAACGCCAGCACACCCTGCCGGGTAAAGCCCACCGTCTTGAGCACAGCCACTTCCCGCGTGCGTTCGCGAATCGACATCGCCATGGTGTTGGCGGATACGAGCAACGTGGCGAAGACCACCGCCAGGCAGATGCTCAGAATGAACGCCTTCACGTTGCCCAGCATGGCGACAAATTCCAGCCCGAACGCCTTTTCGCTCTCCGCCTTCGTGGGCTGAGGCGAGTTGCGGAACATGTCGTCAATTTCGCTGGCAATCTTGCTGACATCCGACGGCGAGTCGGCCAAGACGCTGAAAGTTCCGGCTTGGCCCTTAAAGAAGGGCACGGCCTCCTCGACATACTTGCTATTGAAGTAGACCGCCTTGTCGTCCGGCGTCGAGTGAAAGATGCCGCGAACATACAACTCGAGGTTCACCGGATAGATGTCGCCCTGGATATAAATCCGGTCGCCCAGCTTCCAGCCATATTTTTTGGCCAAAGTGTCGTCGACGATCACGCCCTGGCGGTCCCGCTGCCACGCCTGAATCTGATCTGCGGGCATCTGTATGTCTCGGTATACCTTGAAGAACTCGTCGGGATCGGTACCGAAGCGCGGAAAGAAATTCTCCGGCTTCTGATCTTTGTAAACGCCCTGGAACCACGACACCGGCACGACCGCGACCACCCCAGGAATGGCGCGAATCTTATCGCGATAAAACATGGGCAAGGTGAATGTCAGCGATACCCGATGCCGCACCACTAGCCTTTGCGCCGACTCTGCGCTGCCGTCATCCAGCGCAAACGAGTGCCATAGGGTCATCATGAAAGAGAGCAGAAGCAGAGACAGCGCGATGCTCAACACCGTCAGAATGCTGCGACGTTTGTTGCGGAAGGCGTTCTTAGTGACAAACCGGGTCAACGTCATCGGCGTACTCCAGGGAGATCCAGAAAAACAGGGCAGGAGTTATGCGAGTCCCAGCCCCCACAGGATAGACGAAGTAGCCGGTGAGCGACAACCGCATCGCAGTTATCTCGCCGCCAGTTCAATACCATCTCTCCCGCGCCGATGACAATCATCACTCCCTATCCTGTCGTCCTTGACTTCAGTTCACAAGTGGAGATCGTCACTGCATCCGGATGACAATTGTCATGCGAACCCACACATAACAATGACAACTGCCAGCGCCCTGTGGAAGTTACGGGGTAACGTGGTTTCCAGGCCGATCGTCGGCCACTACAGGCTCCCTCATAACTAGTTTGGGGACAAATAGTTTTGGGACGAATTGATTTTGGGAAGGGCACGGCTTCAGCCGTGCCGCTAGCGGCAGGAAAAACGCGGGCTTTAGCCCCTGAGGGCCTCGCCGTGCCGTGGCCGCCCAGCGCGGAATTCCCCCTCCCACCGGCTTACTTTGGTAACTCGATGCAACGAATATAGAGCGATATCCTAACCCTACCTTTGCCTCCGAAAATCACCGCCCTTAGACAATTTTGTCGCGGCGATGCGATGAGGTACAACGGAGGAAGCCAGGAACGTAATGCCTACGAACATCGGCCGTTTCGAAATCCTGAGTGAGCTATCGAAGTCGTCCACCGGCGTCGTCTATAAAGCCAACGATCCGGAAAGCGGGCAGACCATCGCCCTGAAAACTGTTCAGTTGAGCGCCTTCGGTGAGAGCGCTGCTGCGCTGGAAGCCGCTTTGCTCGAAGAATTTGAAAAGGTCAAAGTGCTCAGCAGTCCGAACCTGACCACGATTTCCAGTGCCGAGGTGATCGATGGCCAGTTCTGCACCGCCATGGAATACGTGCAGGGCAACAGCATTGCCACTATGCTGGCGCGCAAAGAAGGATTCTCCATCTGGGACCTGCTCGATATCGGGCGCCAGTTATCTGCTGGTCTTGATCACGCCGCCTCTCAACAGATCGTCCATTACAGCCTGGAACCCTCCAAGATCATGTGCGGCTGGGACGGCACCGTCAAGATTTTGAGCTTCGGAGTCTCCAGCGTAGGCAATTTCGTGCAGCACGCGGCTGGAGAACCTTCGTCCATCCTGCATTACATGTCGCCCGAACAGCTTCGCGGCGAAGCCATGGATAGCCGCTCGAATTTGTTCAGTCTCGGCGCCATGCTTTACGAGATGGTGACCGAGCGCAAGGCATTCGATCGCGAAGATGCGGAATCGCTGCGTGAAAGCATCCTGGAAAGCACGCCCGTTGCCCCAAGTCACGTGAATGCGAAAGTGCATCCGCTGCTCAGCGACCTGATCATGAAGGCTCTGGCGAAGGATCCGGCGCAGCGTTACCAGAACGGCAGGGAGTTGCTCAACGATCTGGAAAAGTGCAAAGAGTCGAAGCCTGTCGCGAAAAAAGCCGAAGCCCCGAAGGGCGCAGTTATTTCCGACAAGGCGAAGACGGCTGCGGTGCAAGCGAAATTTGTGGGCGCCTCCGCCCCGTCCGCAACTACGCCGGTAAGTTCTCCGGCCCCGGCAGCGAAAGCCGTAGAGCCGCGCCCGCCGGTCGTCGCGTCGGCGCCGAAACTGAACACTCCGAAAGTGTCAGCCGCTGCCGCGGGAGTGGGCGCGAACACCACATCCTCGCACGCAGCGCCGCCTGATCTGCCGCATGGTTCCGACGACGCGGTCGGACCTGCGGCATCCATGTCATCCGCGGTTGCCGATGAGCCGCCGGTCGAAACCTTCGAACCCCAGACTGCGGCCGGTGCGCCGAATTTTGCAGTCGATCCTCTCATGTCCGAAGGGCCGTCAACCGGAGGGGGCGGCGGCACCAGTTTTTCGGAGATTTCCGAGCTGCCTCCGCTGAAAGAAGTCTATGTCGCTCCGCCGCCTCCGCCGCCGGTTGAGATTCCGCCTGCGCCATCCGTCGCCGCGGTTCCAGCCAGCTTTCGCAGCCGTCAGAAGGTTGCCGAAAAGCCCAGAATTCAGCCGCGAGAAGTTGCCGACAAGGCCATCAAAGAGATCAAGGGCGTTCCGCCGAAGTTGATGCTGTACTCCATCGCCGGAGCGATCGCAGTGATTTTGCTCATCGGCCTCGGCGTGCTGCTCTACATCCACAGTTTGAATAGCGACGCAGATCCCGGCGTAAGGCGTCCGACAGCCGCTACAGCCCCGGCTCCCGCACAACCGGTACAGCAGCAGGCCGCTCCTCAGCTTGATGCCGCCGCTGCAGCTCCGGCCGACACGACCACTCAAGTCCAGGATCAGCCGACCGAGATCACCGAGCCTGAGGCCGCAACACCGCACCGTTCCGCGCATGCGAGAGGACGCGCCGGCAACAAGAAAAAAGCAGTCGCAGCGGCCGTCATCCCCGGTCAGTTGACCATCGATTCGACTCCCCAGGGCGCTCAGATTCAGCTCGATGGCAAGACTGACCCGAGCTGGGTCACGCCGGTCGTATTGATGAATATTCAACCCGGATCGCACTCCATCACCCTGAGCAAATCCGGTTTTGCCTCCGATACTCGATCTGTCGATGTTGCGTCCGGAGCCCCCGCATCCACCATCATTCATCTTTCCCAGCTGTCAGCAACGTTGGTCGTGAAGAGCGATCCGCCCGGCGCCAGCATTTATATCGATGGCCATAACGCCGGCGCGAAAACTCCCGCACAAATCACTGTCGGCAAAGGCCAGCACCTCGTGCTGGTTCGCCTGTCGGGTTATCTGGACGAGACCATGAATGCCCAGTTCGTTCTCGGACAGACTTTCAACTTCTCTCCCACCCTGCGCGCTCTGGGCAATGCCGACAGCATTCACACCGTCGGCAAGATGTCGAAACTGTTCGGAAAAGGCGGCCAGGCGGGGCAAGCGACTCTCGTCATTCACACCCAGCCGAAGGGAGCCGAGATCGCGGTCAACCAGCACATGCTGGAGAAGAATTCTCCCGTCGATGTGATGCTCGATCCCGGCAACTACGTCATCGACATTACCCTGACCGGATACGCACCCGTCCACAAGGTGATCACCGCCGAAAAGGGCAACAAGATGGTCATCGACGAAGTTCTGCAGCCGCAGTAATTAGGACGCCAGGAGCCGGTTGTCGCCAGACAAGCCGGCTTAAGCTCTCCACTCCCGCGTCCTTGAAGGGATCGCGCTCGATCAGCCTTGACTATGTGACGGTGATCGTAATCGTGTTGCTGGTGCCACCGCACAGGCTGGCGGAAACCGTCGTGCTTCCTGTCGAGACTGGAGTTCCGATCCCGCCGGTGATGGTGAGAACGGAAGTGCTCCCGACGTTCCAGGTCACTTCAGTGGTGACGTTGGTCTGGGTGCTGACTCCTTGGAAGGTCGCCAAGGCGGTAAAGGTGATTGCCTGTCCGGTGCTGACGGTCGTCGGTGAGGCCGAAATGGTCATCGTGTTGACCACAGGGCAAACCGTCACCGTGGCGCCTGAGGTGCTGTTGATGGCCCCGACGGAAGCAGAAACCGTCGTGGTGCCGGGAGGATTCGGAATGTTCGCCAGGGTGGTCGCGGTGATATAGCCGATCACGCTGCTGCTGAACGATGCCACGCTGGGATCCGACGAAGTCCACGATGCCTTGCTGGTAACATCGCCCGTGCTGCCATCGCTGTAAGTTCCGATAGCCTGCATTTGATAGGACGTCGTGGGGGCCAGGTTCAGAGTTTGCGGTCCGATCGCGATGCTGTTCAGCGTCGGATTCACGAAAAATCCTCGGCAACTGATCGCGAAGGCTAACGTTACCAGCGCGGCCACCGCGCCGATGGCTCGAATCTGCGACTTGGTTGAGGACATAGTTCTTTGGGACTCCTTGAGCGCTTCCGCTCAGGTGCTCCGGACTGCTCTACTCGATCGGATGCAAAAATTGTAGCAGAGAAGATTTTGCGCCGCGCACACGACGGGGCCGGAAGCCCCTCGACGGAACCAGAGCCGCCAATCGTCGCGGCACACTCCGCTACCCCTCTAGAACGGGCTCCCGCTGCCGGCTTGCAAAAAAGCTTCACGCCTCGGGCAAAATGAACGCGAGGGCCGTTGGCCCTCGCTGTTCCGTAAAGTTCAGACCCACACTTCACCGGTGATGCTCTTCCTTCGGTGGAGCGCTCTGCTTGTGCGGTGCCGAATTCGACGCATGCGGCGGCGCAGGCCTGGAATTGTTTCCCCGGCCCTGATTCGATTCGTGAGGCGCGGCCCCCCGGTTCGACTCGGAAGCGTGATTACTCCCCGATCGATTTTCCTGATTCCCCTGGTTGTAATTTCCGTGCCCCGAGTTGTTGGAGTTCCCGTTTCTCGAGTTGTTGTAATTTGCGTTGCGCGAGTTGCTGGAATTGGGCGGTGTGAATGGCCGGAATCCCTCATTGGAGCCGCCCCGGCTTCCTCCCGCAGTCGATCCACGCGCTTCTCGAGGCGACATCGCCGGCGCATGATACTCGCCCCCAGCAGATCTCGCCGCCACCGCCGAATGACTGCTGAAGTCCCCCGGCCGGGCAGTTGCCGCAACCGCGGGGCGTCCGTGATTTTCTGAAGCGAAGTTCTGACGGTTCTGGGCGGCCGCGTGGTCATGCTGCATCTGCGACTCCAGAGCTGCCCGGTGCGGCTCGCGAGCATATGCCTCTTCCCGCGCCGTCGCCCGCGCCTGCACTCCACCCGCCCCGCCGTTGAAGGCCACATGGTTCTCGTTCACGACCACCGTCCGGTTGTAGACGTGGGTCACATTGGTGACGCTGACGTTCGTGACCGACCGGTTGTAAAAGAACGCGCCTCCGCGCCATTCGCCCCCGACAAAGCCCACGCCCGTATAGCCGAATCCGTAGTTAATCCCGCCGTAGAAGCCGATGTGCGGCCCCCAGTATCCCGCATGCCACAGATACAGTCCGCCGCCCCAGCCCCAGTATCCCGGTGTCCACAGCATCCCCACCGGCGCCACCACCCACGTGCCCGGCACCCAGTAATAGCCGTCGTCATCGCTCCACGCCCAATAACCGGGCGTCCACATATAGCCCGGGCCGGGACAGATTGGCTGCGCATACACCGGAAGCGGCGGTGGACCGATGCGCACTGAGACCCCAACTGCGATTTGCCCAAAGGATGCAGCGGAAAATGAGAGGACAACAATGCTTAGTAAAACCCAGCGCATGATGGATCGATTCATTTTGAATGCCTTCCCTGGTCTCGTCCCCGGCAGAATGGAAAATTCTTCATCTGTAACGCCATTCTGACGCAAAATCGGGCACCGCGCCTCATTACGTTCCTCCCATGTAAACACTGCACTTCCGAGTATGTTGCGAACCACGAAACTATGCGGAATGAGAGGATTGCAAACCGGCAAGACGTGGGCAGCGGATTTGTCATCCTGAGCGGAGTTTGTGTCCAGCGACAGCTGGACACAAACGCAGTCGAAGGATCTCTACCACTAAGTCAGGCCGGAATCGAAGCTAGGAACCGAGAACTACGGGGGAGAACTAATTCACCTTCTTGCCGCGGGCGATGCGCTCGTCAATGGGCTTGCGTCCGGCGAATCCCTCGTTGGTGCCATGCCAGTGCGTGATGGATTTTTCGCCCCGCTTCCAGCACAGAAGGATGATCTGACCTTCAACGTCACAGGGGAAATCGAGCAGTCCGATATCGAGATCTTTGACCTGCACTCCAATCGAATCGATCTCGGCCAGAGCGTCCTTAGCCCGCTGCTCGGCCTTGGAGCGCTCCGCCTTCCGTCGCGCCAGCGGCACGATGTCGAGGAACATTCCGCCATTTAGGAAAATCCGGTGATGCAGAGCCTGCTGCTCAGCGTCCGCTTCTTCCATCACCTTTTTGGCGTTCATCGCCGTGCGCAACAGCGATTCCAGCACCGGCAGCAGCGACTGAGCTTCGTCAAGCGTAAACGTGCGATCAGACATGTGAATGTATCTATTTTATCGCATGCAACAAAGCCAATGTGGGGACGGACGCATTCGTCCGTCCCGCGGCCCAGGTGTACCGGGCCGCAGGTTTTTCTTTCGCCCCCTCCAGCTAAACGGCCCACCCTTAGGGAAACCTTACGGCTTGCTATTGCTCACCGCCCCGGATCGAGCCGCCAGTCCCTGGACATCGTTGACCACGCGGTACATCGCCTGTTCAAAATTCTTGTCGCGATTACCCTGCAGGATAGCCCACTGCACGTGCTCGTTCACCACCCACAAAAGAGCGTTCGTCTTGGGATCGCGAATCGCCAGGCGAAACTGCGCGTCATACGGAACTTCTTCAATGAAGGATCCTTCAAAAAGCACCGGACCGGCCTTAGGGGAAGTGAACTCGATTTCCAATAACAAATCCGCATCGGCCGGGGCGCCCACCAGTTCATATCGCCCCAGCGCTTTCACGCCCACATAGAACTCGTTGTAGGCCCGCTCCGACCCGCCGCTGAACAGCGACGTTTCGTTAAAAGGCTGATTCTCACCGGCATTGGCAATGAAGACCTTCTTGGCGGACGCGATCTGGGTTGGAATCGGTCCGGCCGCAACCGCCTTCGGCTCGCTCGCCTGCGCCACCGGAAGCTGCCATAAACAAATCATCAGAGCTGCACAGAGAACGACCGCGTTCGAACGCACGTTCATAAGCCCCTCCCCGCAATTTCCATCGCCGCAGCAACCGCATACCCCCCGGCTGGATTGTGTGGAGCGGGCACTCTTGCCCGCTTGGTTTTGTGGCGCTGCAGCCAAGCGGGCAGGAGTGCCCGCTCCACACGAACCAACCCCGCCGGCGTTTATGATCTTCGCCGATCCTGCAAGATCGAACCCCGGGGCCTCTGGAATGTTCCTACGGGCGCTCCGCTCCGGTCGGGATGACAGAACTCCTGTTGTCTCGGGCGGACCTACACTCCCACCGCCTGCGGTTTCGTGGCCAACAACTGTCGCAACACATACTGCAAGATCCCGCCATTGGCGTAATACAGCGCCTCCTGCGGCGTATCAATGCGCACCAGCGCTTGGAACTCCACCGGATCCTTGCCCTTCGCCGCAGCTTTGACCCTCACCGTCCGCCCCGCCGCAAAATGTTCCACCACGTCGCGAATGCCGCCGATCTCGAACACTTCCTCGCCCGTCAGCTTCAGCGATTCCGCATTTTGACCCGCCGGAAACTGCAGCGGCAGAACGCCCATGCCCACCAGGTTCGAGCGATGGATGCGTTCGTAGCTCTCCGCCATCACGGCGCGCACGCCCAGCAGCACCGGACCCTTCGCCGCCCAGTCACGCGACGACCCGGAGCCGTATTCTTTCCCCGCCAGAATCACCAGCGGCGTGCCGTCCGCACGATATTTTTCCGACGCGTCGAAAATCGACATCTCCGCGCCCGTCGGCAGATACCGCGTGAACCCGCCCTCGGTCGCCACCAGCTTGTTCCGCAGCCGCACGTTCGCGAACGTTCCCCGCACCATCACTTCGTGATTGCCGCGCCGCGATCCGTACGAGTTGAAGTCCGCCGGTTTTACCCCGTGCTCCTGCAGATACTTACCCGCCGGACTGTCTTTCTTGATCGATCCCGCCGGTGAAATGTGGTCGGTGGTGACGCTATCGCCGAGAACTGCCAGCACCCGCGCCTTCTTGATCTCCTCGACCGGCGACGGCTTCACGTTCATCTCGTCGAAATACGGAGCGCGCCGGATATACGTCGACTCTTCCTCCCACGTGTACGTCTCGCCTTTCGGCACCGACAGCCCGCGCCAGCGCTCGTCTCCCTGAAACACTTCGGCGTACGACTTCGAAAACATTTCCGACGAAATCGACTGCTGCATCGCCTCTTCGATTTCGCGCGACGCCGGCCACAGGTCCGCCAGATAGACCGGAGCTCCGTCCTTCCCTTTTCCGATCGGATCTTTTCTCAGATCGATGTCGATCCGTCCCGCCAGCGCGAATGCCACTACTAGCGGCGGCGACATCAGATAGTTCGCGCGCACTTCCGAATTGATCCGCCCTTCAAAATTCCGGTTCCCCGACAGCACCGACGCCACCACCAATTCTTTGTCGTCAATCGCCTTCGAGACTTCATCGGGCAGCGGTCCGGAATTCCCGATGCACGTCGTGCATCCGTAACCCACAAGATGGAATTTCAACTTCTCCAGATACGGCATCAACCCGGCCTTCTCCAGATAATCGCGCACCACCTTCGATCCTGGAGCCAGCGAAGTCTTGACCCACGGCGGCACGCTCAAACCTTTTTCCACCGCTTTCTTCGCCAGCAACCCGGCTCCAATCAATACCGAAGGATTCGAAGTGTTGGTGCACGACGTGATCGCCGCGATCACCACGCTGCCGTGCTTCAGCGCATCCTTCACCGATGCCGGAACATGCTCGTGCACCTTCGGATCCTCAACGCCAATCGCCGCCGGACTTCCACCTTCCTGCTCCCAACGCCCGTTCGTCGTCGTCCTGTTCGCCACGGCAGGCGCGGCGGTTTTCGCCGCCGTCTTCGGCTTGATCAGCGAAGGGAGTGCTTTGTGAAACGACTCTCCCGCCTGTGACAGCACCACCCGATCCTGCGGCCGCTTCGGCCCCGCCAGCGAAGGCTCAACCGTCGCCAGATCGAGCGACAGCAGCTCCGAGTACTCCGCTTCCGCGGTTTTCTCATCATGAAACAGCCCCTGCTCCCGGCTGTACGCCTCGACCAGGGCAATCTGCTCCGCGCTGCGCCCCGTGAGTTGCAGATATTTCAAAGTTTCTTTGTCGATCGGAAAAATTCCGCACGTCGCTCCATACTCCGGCGACATGTTCGCGATAGTCGCGCGATCTGCCAGCGGTAAGTCGCGCAGGCCCGGCCCAAAGTATTCGACAAACTTTCCCACCACTCCATGCTTCCGCAGCATTTCGGTAACCGTCAGCACAAAGTCGGTGGCCGTCGCGCCTTCGCGCAACCGTCCCGTCAACTTCACTCCCACCACCAGCGGAATCAGCATCGAGACCGGCTGCCCCAACATCGCCGCCTCGGCCTCAATCCCTCCCACTCCCCATCCCAAAACTCCCAACCCATTGATCATGGTCGTGTGACTGTCGGTGCCTACGAGGGTATCGGGGTAGGCGACGCGCTTGCCGGGGGATTCGTGGACGAAGACTACGCGCGCGAGGTATTCGAGATTGACCTGGTGAACGATGCCAGTGTCAGGAGGAACGATGGCGAGATTGCGGAATCCGGTTTGTCCCCAGCGGAGGAACGAGTAGCGCTCTTTGTTGCGCTGAAATTCGAGCAGCGCGTTCATGTCGAAAGCGTTGGCGGTTCCGAATTCGTCGACCTGCACCGAGTGGTCGATCACGAGTTCCACCGGTTGCAAAGGATTGATCAGCCCCGGATCGCCGCCGATGTGCTTCATGGCGTCGCGCATGGCGGCGAGATCGACCACGCACGGCACGCCGGTGAAGTCCTGCAGCAGGACGCGGCTGGGCGTGAAGGCGATTTCCTTGTCGGGCCTGGATTTGCTGTTCCAGTTGGCCAGGGCGCGCACTTCTTCCTTGGTGACGTTGCGGCCATCTTCGGTGCGCAGCAGGTTCTCGAGCAAAATGCGGAGCGAAAAAGGAAGATGCTTGGTCGAGATTCCCGCTTTGTCGAGCGCATCGAGGCGATAAATTTCGTATTCTTTGCTGCCAACTTTAAGAGGAGAGCGGCTGTTAAAACTATTCACAGACATGATGACCATCCTTGGAAGGGTAAATCCGCGCACAGGCGGCGCAGGACTGCGCGGATAGCAACCCACTAGTGTAATGCGTTCCGGTGGAATTGCGTAAGGGCCGCGTTAGTGATGCACTTCGATTCTAGAAGCGTCATCCTGAGCGGAGCTGCCTTTCAGGCGCAGCGAAGGATCTCGTGGGCATAAAGCCCCGACGAAGTTCAAACTGACTCACTACCGCTTACTTCCGTAATGGTAAAACGAATTCCAGCCTGTTGTAGAATTATCAAGATTCCAGAGAAATCTATGAAGCGAATTGGCGCGATCCTCGTTCTCGGTGTTCTGAGTTTCGGCTTCCTGATGCCAAAAATGGCGGTGGCAGCGCCGAGCGCCAAATCCGACGCCCGCGCATCGCGCAAGGCCAACAAGAAACAGCAGAAGGCGATGAAAAAGTACATGAAGGCGCAGAAGAAAGCGCAGAAGAAGATGATCAAGAAAGACCGCAAGAACACACATCTTCCCTCCCACTACTAATCGCGCGCTGGCCGAACTAGCGGACGCCAGTCCAAATCTGGTAGATCACAACGCCGAACATGAACACGAGATAGAGCCTGAGCACCCAGAACAGAAACATCTCGCTTTGGGTCAGTTGGCGGCGTGGGCAATGATGTTTTTCTTTGGCGGAAATCAGTTGATCGGGCTCGAGCGAAGCGACGACGGCAAGATTTGCGCTAGAGGATTCGTCGGGATTGAATCGAGATTCCATTTATGCCTCTTATGCCTCCCCTCGGGTAGTGCAGGCCAGATGTAAACGTCCCAGTCGCCGGTCGAGACTAAGAAACCAACGATTCGTATCAGGGCATCGCTTTAGAGTTTGAGGATAAACCCAGGTGGGGTGCCCCATGTCTCGCCGCTTTTGCGAGACATGGGGAGCCACGCGTGTTGGGGAGGGCGTGGCTTCAGCCATGCCGTAAACCCGGCAAACTAAATGCGGCTTTAGCCGCTGCCGCGATACCGCCATCTAGCGGCCTCCAATCAGGGCTAACGCATGCGGTGCCACCACGCTCACGCCGAATAACAATCCCGCGGCGACGAGCACGATCACCACTCCTAGCGCGAGAACGTTGGCCCAAAGCGGGCTGACCAGATCGCCCATGATTTCACGGTCGTTGACCAGCATGTAAAGAAACAACAGCGCCGGCGGCATGGCCAGCACCGCAATCACATTCACCACCAGCACGATGTACACCAGCGGAATGCCCGGGATAAGCACAAGGGCCGCGGCCGCGGCCGCTTCGAGAATCAGCACAAGATAAAAAGATTTTCCCTGCCGGAACGGGAGGTTCAAGCTGTGCGGACGATGCGCCACCTCTCCAAAAGCGTAAGCGGACGAAGTGGAGATTGTGACCGCCGCGACCATGCCCGCCTCAAACATGCCCAGTGCAAACAGCGCCGATCCCCACTGCCCCACAAACGGGCGCAAGGCCTGGGCAAACTCCGCCGCTTCGAAGTTGCCGGAGGTCATGCCGTGGGCGAATAGCGGTGCGGTGGCCACGATCGTGGCCAGTGCCGCCAACGCAGCCAGCGCCCCGCCCACCACGGTGTCGGTGCGTCCGAAGCGAATGTCATCGGTGGTCAGGCCTTTGTCGGCAATGGCGCTTTGCTGAAAGAAGAGCATCCAGGGCGTGACCGTGGCGCCGATGTCGGCGAGCAGGATGAGCACCGTCTCTTGTGTCAGCCCGCCGGGAAGCGGTTTCCAGCTGAGAAGCGCGCTGCCGATGGCGTGCCAGTGCGGATGACTCAGCAACGCGACCGGAATAAAAATCAGATTGAACATGGCGGCGAGCAGCGTAACCCGCTCCCAGGTCCAGTAGCGGTGCGCCATCAAGGCGGCAAACAGCACCAACCATGCGGCGAGAACGGAGATGAAAGGCGGAACGCCGAAAAATCCCAGGCCGGCGCGGATAGCGATAAATTCCGTGACCAGCGTCAGAAAGTTTCCCACCATCAGGTCGACCATCGAGAACCATCCCCAGAATGGGCCGAAGCGGTCGAAGATGAGTTCGGCGTGGCCGCGGTGCGTAGCCGCGCCGAGGCGCACCGTCATCTCCTGCACCACGCAGGCCATCAGGAAAGTGAGAACGACGAAGGGAAGGAAGAAGCCGATGCCGAAGCGGGCTCCGGTAGCGGCGTAGGAGAGCATGCTGGGCCCATCGTTTTCCCCCAGCATGACGAGGATACCCGGACCGATCAGAAGCCAGAGCAGGCGGGCGCGCGAACTGAGGCCCCGCTGGGCGCGAGTTTCCCATACCCGTTCGCGGTCATGAGCGCGGTCGATGTCTTCGTGGGTAATGACGACATCGGCAGGAACCGTGACGGTAGGGCTGGGGATGTTGGGAGGTTGCTGACGCAGCTTCGGAGTGGTGGTCGAATCGGTCATTGGGACAACGAACGAGGCCCAGGGACTAGTTAGCGCAAGTATATAACAGAACATAAACTATAGTTAACTGAATTTCGAGCCGGGGTTCTCCGATGACGTGCCCGAAAACGGAAGACGCGACTTGCGGCCGCGCGCCACATTTCGCATCGTGAATTATCCGCAAACGGTTTAGCTGGCGCGGCCGGAAGGCTCTGGCTCGGGATCGGCGGGCGAAGAATTTTCTGAAGAAACGGCTTCTGCAGGCGGAAGCGTGGGATTAGGAGGCAGGCTCACGGCGGTGGACTCGGAGGACGAAGAGTCCGAGGAAGCAGCAGGAATGTCTGGCGGGGGCGCCGGCAGGAATTGCCGCATCACCGAAAGCAGGAGGCTGGCGTTCGACTTAGGCACAACGGTCCGCACTCCATGCTTTTGCACTTCGAGTTCGAGTTGCGGCGACCAATGCATGGTGCACATGACGATGGGCAGGTCTGGAAGGAGCTTGGACATTTCGCGGGCGGAAGTAAGGCCGTCCATGACGGGCATGGCGAGATCGAGGATGACGGCGTCGGGACGCTGCTCCAGAGCAAGGTCTATGGCCTCCTTGCCGTCTTTGGCTTCGATGATCTGTGGGTGATCTAGACCCTCGAGCAGCTGTCGGAGCGCGGTGCGGACTGCCGGATTGTCGTCAGCGATGAGAATACGAGCCGGCATGAAATGAATCCGACACTTGACTAACCGCGCCCTGCTGATTGCTTCTTCTCGCGATTGTAGTTTTCCCTACGAATTAACGCATGCCAAATCGGAAGAAGAAATCTCGGAAGAAGAAATCAGGGAAAAGCTGTAGGCGGAGCGAAATGACGCCGTCCCACCACAACCTCAGAACTCTGTATGAAGGCGGAACGACGGCACCAGGACAGGTCCGCGGTCGCGATTGTACCCAGGATCGTTGATGTGCTGGACGCCGGGAGCAACATAGATTCCGCGCCACAGGTGCAGCGTGTAGTAGGACTCGACGATGTTTTCGCGGCCGTAGTTCAGGCGCCCGTCGCCGAGGAGGAAGCCCAGGCCTCCCGCGGCCAGATAGTTCTGGTGATCCTTCTTGATGCCGTTCGTGACGAAAGCAACACCGGCGCGATCCTGCCTGCGATGCCACCAGGCGCCGTTGGCGCCCACGCCCGCGGCAACTGTCTGATCAACCTCGGTGTAGGCGAAAGATTCGGTCCTGCCATCGTCCCATCCGGCGCGCGCAAAGGCGGTCAGGGAATGGGTCAGGCTTTGCTCAATATTGATGCCGAACCCGTACTTTCGCGTGATGTTCCACGGGTGGTTGGTGATGTCTGGCGTCGTGCCGGCCGCGGCAGCTTTGATGATCTGCTCGCGGTAGATACCCATGTTGGCGTAGTTGGTATAGGCCAGAGCGCGGATCACCCCGGACTTGCCGGGGATAACGCCGTGACGGAGTTCGTATTCGAAATTTTCGGCGTGTGCCTGCCAGGGCCTCCAGACGAGATTGATGCCGTTGGCCACTACGGGCATCAGGCCTTCGGCGACGCGGAATCCCCAGTGGCGGTCTTCGAAGTCGGCGACCGCTCCCACGGTGTAGCCGCGCGTGTCGGCCGCGTAATCCCAGGCGCCGTTGTTGTCCGTCGTCCAGTTGATGAACTGGAAGTGAGTGTCCGACCCGACCGAGTTGTTGTCGATGAAATCCGGCATGCTGAATTTGCCGAAGCGCACTTCCAGACGCCGGCGAGGTAACTCCTCGAACAGCGAAAGAAAACTGCGCTCGCTCTCGACCTTGTCTTGGCTGAGCGCAAAAACGTGGTGAATCATGCCCCGGCCGAGATAGGGAGTTTTGCTGAGCAGCGGATTGCGGACGATGTCGAGATCGGTGTTCCCGGCGAGCCCGAAGCCCAGGCTCAGAGCCGAGCCTCCGGCTTCTTCAACGTCCGCCAAAAACTCGGTCGAGTTGTTGAGACGGAAGCCGGTGTAAAGCGTGAGGACGCGCGACGTGGCCTTTTCATATCGATCGCTCAGGCTGTGCGGGCCGCTGTAGAGCGCGGGGAAGTGAGGATGCGTCTGGAAGATGAAGTTCGCCTGTCCGGAAAGCCAGAAGCGGCTCGATTTGAAATGAGGCAGCATCGTTTCCGGGTTGTTGTCGGCGGCAGCGGGATCGATGGCGCCAGTCTCCGGAACCGTCGCGGGGCCCGCAGGAACCTGCTCTGCCGTGGGTTGCTGGGCGTAACCCGCCACCGGAAGCGCAATGGCAGCCAGGACCGCCAGCATGAGCGGACGGCAGCGGCTGCCCGTTTGACTTAACCGGGCCGCCAGCGCGAAGCGGGCCAGGACGCGGGCCGTATTGAAAATGAATTTCAATTTCAATTTCATATCCCCACGGTAAGTGGGCCGCGCCAGGCACTCCGTAGCCCCTGTCACCACCGGATGTGACCGGAGTCACAAACCGCTTCCAGTTCTTCCTCCGTTCGTGATGAGTGCGCTATCCCCGCTTACGTGGTTAACTGTCCTATACGGAATGGTATTAACTATAGTTAATACTATTGCCTGTCCAAACGTCGACTGAGCTGCCACGGATCCCGCAATCTAACGAGCCTACGCAGAATTCGTTACAGCCATGTTACAAGGCTTCGACAGACAGTCCAGCGATCCATCCGGTTTTGTCATCCCGAATTCTGTCATCCTGAGCGAGGATTTTGCTTCGCGAACAGCGAAGCAAAACCGCAGTCGAAGGATCCCTACCACCCAAACGCAACGCCGCAGCGGATCTGCACCACGCCCGTCGTGAGCGACCGGTATCTCCGCCGTTTGACAGTATTCCTCTTCAACCCCTAACCTGATTGGCTCTGAAATTTATGAAGGTATTGGTCCTAGGTGGAGGCGGGCGGGAGCACGCGCTCGTATGGAAGCTGCGTCAGTCGCCGCGGATTTCCGCCCTTTACTGCGCCCCGGGCAACGGCGGAATCGCGGACGAAGCGGAATGCCTCCCCGTCGATTTGAAGAGCCTGGATTCGATTGTGGAGCTGGCCATGCGCCTGCAGCCCGACCTGACCGTGATCGGCCCAGAACAGCCGCTGACGCTGGGTGTGGTGGACGAATTCAACCGGCGTGGATGGCCGGTGTTCGGTCCCACGCAGGCGGCGGCGCGATTGGAATCGAGCAAGAGTTTCGCCAAGGAATTTCTGCAGCGGCATCACATCCCCACGGCCCCGTTTGCGATTTGCGATTCGATCGAACAGGTGCGCTCGGCGCTGGGACATTTCCATGCTCCGGTGGTGGTGAAAGCCGACGGGCTGGCGGCGGGCAAGGGCGTGGTGATCGCCAAAACCAAAGAAGAAGCGGCGAGCGTGGCGGCGGAGATGCTCAGCGGCAAGATGCTGGGCGAAGCCGGATCGCGCGTGGTGCTGGAAGAATGTTTAAAGGGCGACGAGCTTTCCTTTCTCGTCTTCAGTGACGGCGAGCGCGTGGCTCCGCTGGTGGCCGCGCAGGATCATAAGCGCGTCGGCGATGGCGATACCGGGCCGAATACGGGCGGCATGGGCGCGTATTCGACCAGCGCACTGGTAGACGCGGCCATGCGCGATTGGCTGGTGAACCACATTGCGCGCCCGGTCGTTGCGGGAATGAAAGCGGAAGGCTCGGAGTTCAAGGGCGTGCTCTACTGCGGCCTGATGATGACGGCGCGCGGTCCGATGGTGCTGGAGTTCAACTGCCGCTTCGGCGATCCGGAGACGCAGCCCATCCTGATGCGGCTGGAGAGTGATTTGATCGAGGCAATCGAGGCTTCGATTGAAGGACGCGTGAGCGAAGGCGATTTCAAGTGGTCGCAGGATCCGTCGGTGTGTGTGGTGATGGCCTCGGGTGGGTATCCGGGAACATTCGAGATGGGGAAAAGGATTGATGGGCTCGCTGAGGCTGGGGCGGTGGAGGGAGTAAAGGTGTTTCATGCCGGCACGTCTCGGCGCGACGGAGCTTACTACACTGCCGGAGGGCGCGTGCTGGGGGTGACGGCGCGGGCTGCGGATTTGGAGACCGCGGTAGCGCGGGCTTATGAAGCGTGCAGGAAGATTTCGTTCGATGGCGCGCATTATCGGAAGGACATTGCTGCACGCGCTTTGAAGAGGTGACTCATACTACCCACCCTCCTGAAAAGTACGCGAGAAGGGTGATCGTTTTGTCATCCTGAGCGCAGGATTGGCTTCGCGAATGCGTAGCCAATCCGCAGTCGAAGGATCCCTAGCAGGATGCTGAAAAACTCCGCCTCGAATAGGTTTTGGGAAGGGCACGACTTCAGTCGTGCCGCTAAATCCTTTAAAATTGGCCGCGCTTTAGCGCCTGAGGTTGGCTTTCTGCTGCCAAAATGAGTTTTTCCGCGGCCTCCTAGGCGCGGCACAACCCGCGCTCTGGGAAGTCCTGGACAATAAATCTACTTTGAGGGGATCAATGAGCAAGCCGCTGGTTTCAATTGTGATGGGGAGTGATTCGGATCTGGAGATCATGCGCGAGGCCGGAAAAGCGCTCGACGAGTTCGGGATCGCTTATGAGATGGATGTGACTTCGGCGCACCGTTCGCCCGACCGCACTGCCGACTTCGCGCGCAAGGCCGCGGAGCGCGGCATTCGTGTGATCATCGCCGGGGCCGGCGGTGCCGCGCATCTGGCGGGCGTCATCGCAGCGCATACGACGCTACCCGTGATCGGCGTGCCGATTCCTTCGACTTCGTTGCAAGGAATGGATTCGCTGCTGGCGACGGTGCAGATGCCCGCGGGAATTCCTGTCGCGACGGTCGCGATCGGCAAGCCGGGCGCAACCAATGCGGGAATTTTGGCAGCGCAGATGATCGGCCTCGCAGATGAGGGAGTAGCGAAAAAGCTTCACGCGCACAAAGAAAAGCTGGCGCGCGGCGTAGAGGAAAAGTCAAAGAAACTGAAGAGTTCCTAGCGAGAGCTAAAGCTCCCGCCCAACTCCATCACCTTCAGCCAGGTTTTGAGCCTAATCGCCCATCACAACTCAAAATCCGCTTTGCGGCTCAAAGCGTGAAATGGCCTGAAGTCAACAGTTGAGCCAAGGGTCACTTATCCGGAAAGGCGACTATTCGGCCGAGCGGCGAGAAGCCTGTTCTAACCAAGCCTTCGCCGCCAGCCTCAGCTGTATCTCGCGCATGACGATCGTCAAAACGTCAACTTCCTATTTCGCCTGCATTAGCCCCGCAATAACTGCGGCAACTTTATCGAGTATCTGGTTCCAGCCCTCCATTTGACCGCTATTTTTCGCGCTCTCCATGGGTTCATTTCCAATGAAGGTAAGTTTCGTCCGGCCGTTTCCGAGATCCTCAAAGATGGTCACGTCGTACGCACCGTCTATAGCCTCATGTTCTATTCCTAATTGCGCAGGCTCGATCTTGTTTCCCTTCGAGTCCGAAAAGTACATGGAGGAAACGATCTTCTCGTGCAGAACAATCTCGTGGTATTCACCCGCATTCCAGAACTCCTGCCCATCCGGCGTCTTCATGCAGCAGAGAAATTTTCCTCCAACGCGAAAATCCATCTTGCAAACAGGCGAAGTAAAACCCTTCGGTCCCCACCACTGCATCACGTACTTCGGGTCTGTCCACGCCTTCCAAACCAACTCGCGTGGGGCATCAAAAACTCTTGTCACAACCATCCGCTCTATCTCGTTCACCGTGCTTTTTGTCATCTCTGACCTCCTCTTTCTTCATTTGATTTACAACTACTTCCAGTTTGTCGAAGCTCTCTTCCCAGAATCGGCGATAGCTAATCGCCCAGTCGCTGACCGTCTTAATCGCCTCTGGCCTAAGCGTGCACACACTCTCTCGCCCACGCTTCGTCTTGATCACAATCCGCGCCCGCACCAGGTAGGCAATATGTTTTGAAATCATCTGCTGCGAGAGTGCAAACGGTTCCGTCAATCCATGCACAGAGGCAGGCCCATGCGAGAGTCGTTCGATCATTGCCCGGCGGGTTGGATCAGACAAAGCCGCAAATGTTGTACCCAGATTATCCACAACCCTATAGTTGTGGATAATCTGGTCAATGTCAAGTGTGAATTTTGCGATTCTTGATTTCTGTTCCCTGATCTCTGATCCCTGACACCTGCGCTGATTGATACTCTGCGCAGGAGGGGCGAGCCGGCAGGGCTATGGCGCTGGCATCCGGGGCAGGAGGAAGGCGGATTGTCTCTGGAACCTTCTCGGTGTCTCACCGCCCCGTTGGGCAAGTGATCTTTGCCAGACGACTCACTAGGACCTACGCGGTGAGTGGTAAATCCGATATCGCTCATTACCGGCGAACTCCCACCCCTCCGCTGGCCTTGTCCTCTTTTCCACAGCTCCGGTCGGAATCGTTGTGACGAATAACCTTTACCCGGCGGAATCCGAACGCGCAAAATCGCCTCATGTGCGCGAATTCCGCGACCATACTCAAGCCTGCAACGCTCCAGGAAAACTCCGCTAACGGCTAAATCAAATCAATATCTTACCGGGAGTGATAGAAAAAAATTACAGCCCAGATCTAGCCCCGCCTCCAGCATTGCTTGGATCACAGGGCTTCGCTGCCCGGCTCCTGCCTTTCCAGTTGCTGATCCCAACGCCGCCCCTACTGCTGGCTCTTGATCCGCGCACCCTCGAACTCGTCGCCTTTTTGCCAGCCGATCAATTTGGGCAAGCTGGCGGCTTCCCATCCCAGGGCGAAGCCGAAGCGGGCCATAGCCGAGTCGCCAACGAAATCCATTTCGGGGTGGTATTCGTCGCTTGGCTGGTGATAGTGCTTCTCGACGTACTCGCGCTCCTGCTCGATGCCCCACGATTCCGGATGTCCCTTGAACTTCATGCCTTCGTTGATGGAGAACGAAGGAACGCCGACCCGCGCCATACTGAAGTGATCGGAGCGGTAGAAGTGCCCGGCCTCAGGGCGAGCGTCGGGACGAATGGCGAGACGGAATTCCTTGGCGGTCGCTTCCACGTCCGGATAAAAGGTCGTGCGCTCCGCGCCGGAGACTTCGACTTCTTCGGGCGCACCCAGCGGCTTCACGTCATCGTAGTTCAGATCGAGCGTGATCTTTCCGGCGGGGATCGGAGGATGCTTTCCCAAATATTCCGAACCGAGCAGACCTTGCTCTTCGGCCGTGACCGAGGCAAACAGAATCGAGCGGCGCGGGCGCTCCGCAGCCGATCCAAAGGCGCGTGCCAGTTCGAGAAGAATGCCGCATCCCGTGGCGTTGTCCTGCGCGCCGTTGAAAATATTGTCGCCAGGCATATCCGGACGAATGCCAAAGTGATCGTAGTGCGCAGTGTAGACGACGGCCTCGTCGGCGACGCGATGATCGGAGCCGGGAAGAATCGCGAGCACATTGTTGGATTCGAAGTTCCGAATCTTGCTGACCATGTGGGCCTTCAGATGAGCACCCAGATTCACGGGATGAAAGTCACGCGATTGCGCGGAGGCGATCATCTTCTCGAGATTCATGCCTGACGCGGAGGCGAGGTGAGTGGCAACGTCGTAATGAATCCAGGAGGCGACCTTGAGCGCGGGCCCGTCGAGTTTCAGCGAAGCCTTCTCGCCGGAGTTGGAATTGCGCACCACTTCCCAGGGATAGCTCGCCATCTCGGTCTGGTGAACCAGAAGCACGCCGATTGCGCCTCTGCGCGCGGCCTCCTCGTATTTGTAAGTCCACCGGCCGTAGTAGGTGAGGACCTTGCCTTTGAAAAATTTGGGATCGTCGGAGGGCGGCTCATTCACCAGCATCAGCAGAACTTTGCCGCGCACGTCAGCGCCCTTGTAATCGTCCCAGTTGTACTCGGGGGCCGAGATGCCATAGCCGACGAAGACGATGTCAGCATCGACGTCCGATTGCGGCTGCTGGCTGAGATCGTAGGCAACATATTCGTCGAGCGGCTTGAGATTCATGGTCTCGCCGCGCCTGGGCACGAGCGAAAACGTGGTTTCCGGCAGAGTCGTGATTCCGACCAGCGGAACTTTTTGCATATAGGTGCCGTGATCGCCCGCGGGCTTGAGTCCGTACTCGGCGAACTGGGTTGCGATGTATTCAGCGGCGATGTATTCAGCGGCGATATCTCCGCCACGCTGTCCGGTGCCCCGGCCTTCGAGCAGATCGTGAGCGAGGAAACGGACGTGCCAGCGAATGTGATCGGGAGTGATGGATTCAAGAGCGCCGAACGCAGGACCGGGCAAGTGGACAGAAGGCGTCTTAGAGCCTCCCGCAGCCCCTTCCGCCCACGCCAGCAGGCTCAGGCACAGCACGAGAGCGGCCGAAACAGTCGTTAAGACAACCCTGGTCAGGACGGCCCTGGTCGGGGCCATCCGTGGCATTCCCTGCATAGATTGGTTTCTCCCCGAACGAAGCGGCATTCGCCGGAAGTCTATCGTTTTTGAAGTCTGTAAGAATTGTAAAGGAATAGCGCAAAGCGAACGCGGGCGAAGTGGGACAATCTGGCGCACGAGAGTGCATCAGACCGTGGGAGGTGGCACACGGCAGGACTTGTCCGGAAGCACGCCGGGAGCACGTGCCGCGGGGCAAGCCTGGCTCTGTAGTAACGTCTGCTAGTGGCGCCGGACCCGGCGCCTAGTTCTTAGATCCTCAACCCGCGCGGAAATCGCGGACATCGTCGCCGGGCTTGAAAATCACGGCGGGCGCGGCTTTTCCGGTCTCGGCCATCTTGCGGTTGATCTCGTCGAAGTCGGCCTTCACCCATCCCACGCTCGTGACTTCTATTTCGCCATCCTGCGCGATCCAGAAAATGCTGGGGACGTTGGTCAGGCCGTAGGCGTTGGAAACGGGATAGCGGTTGATGTCGTCGAGCAGGACGGGGAATGTCACGCCGAATTGCCGGTTGAAAGCCGCGGTCTCTTTGGCATCGTTCTGTGAAATGCCGACCAGTTTCACTCCCTTGTCACCGTAGGTCTTATGAAGTCGCTGAAGGAATGGGAGCGCGTACTGGCAGGTGGGGCAGGAAACTTTAAAGAAGGCAAGTACGACGGGTCCGCGCATAAGTTCCCCGCGCAAAGAGAAGCGCTTGCCATCTAACGTAGGAAGATCGAATTCGGGGGCCGTGGTGCCGGTGGCGAGAGCTGTCATGTTTCCCTTCTCCGCATGAGGATCAAATACCGCGGACGCGTTCTAAATTCGCTTCCTGAATCTTAGATGATGCCAGTTATCGAGAAGAACCAAAGAAGCAGGCGCGTAGTGGGCTACTTCGTCTTGCGCAGATCGCCGGCTGTGGAGGGATTTTGTAGCCCCGGAGGCATTCCTCCGGGGTTGCGCGCGCAGCGCAAAGAAGCTGCCAGCGATGAGGAACGCTGAAAGAGAGACTTCCGAGACGCGTCCCTGCGGGGCGGACGAATGCGGTCGCCCTACATGGATTTTGTGTGCGGGAAACGCAGTTTCAGGAAAGGATTTCGGCTCTGCGCAGAATTTTGCGGGCCAGGCCGGTGAGTGCCAGCTTCGGCAGGCGGCGCAAAGGAATCCATTCCCCGGGCGCATCCGAAGACGCGGAATGCCAGACCTGCACAGTGTAATCAGTAACGGTGATGGAATGACGGAGGGTGAACAAGGGCGCGAGCGATTCTGCTTTCGCCAAATGATTGCGGGCGCTGCGCGGCTTTGGTGCGCGCACTCGGCTGGCGGAGACTTCGGGCAACTCCCACATGGAGGCCATGAGGCGCGCATCGCGCGGTCGCCGGGTCAGGAAGACCGAGCCGTTGCGGCGGGCGAGAGCGAAATGAATTTCGCGCTTTTTCTGGCGCGGTGCCTTGGGCGCGGGCGGGCGTTCGCCGCGCGTGGCGCATAGCTCCATCACGGGACAGGTCAGGCATGCAGGCGCGCGCGGCGTGCAGACAGTCGCGCCCAGCTCCATCATGGCCTGATTGAAATCTCCGGGACGGGAACCGTCGAGCAGGGTTTCGGCGGCTTGCCAGATCTTTTCCTGAGAAAGATCGCTCGCGAAGAAACGACTGAGGACACGCTCGACGTTGCCATCGACAACTGCGACCGGCTCGCCGAATGCGATGCTGGCGACGGCTGCGGCGGTGTAGCGTCCGATGCCGGGAAGCTGCTTCAGCCCGTCTGCAGTGCGGGGAAATTCTCCGCGAAGGTCGCCGGCGATGCATTTGGCCGCGGCCTGCAGCATGCGGGCGCGGCGGTAGTATCCCAGTCCGCTCCATGCGGCGAGGACCGAGGGTTCTCGGGCTGCGGCCAACTTTTCGACCGTGGGAAAGCGCCGCAGAAACTCGTGATAGTGGCCGAGGACAGCGGCGACGCGAGTCTGCTGCAGCATGATTTCCGAGAGCCAGATGCGATAAGGATCGCGGCTCTTGCGCCAGGGAAGATCGCGTGCGTGGGAGTCGTACCAGGCCAGCAAACGAGCGCGGAAGGGCGCCGCGTTTTCGTTTTCGTTATCCTTGCATGCGCCTGCCCGAGAGTTCATCGCGAAGAACGCAATTCTATCGCAGCGGGCCAAGCCACACCGTAGCACCATCGGGTCAGAATCGGTCATTGACCGCGCGGGGCTGGCACGAAATAATGTCGGAGCCCGGCATCCGCCGGATGGCGCGAATGTTTTCGCGGCCATGGTGAGGAGTTCCATGAATGACTTCAACCGTAAGGTCGAGGACGCCTCGGCCCGAGTGAGCAAAACAATCGGCGACACGGCCGAGCGCCTGGAAAAAGAAATCCCGGAGTTCATCAAGTATCTGAACGACGAGGTGGTGCCGGCGGTGCGCACGCACTCCACCAAAGCGCTGCGCACAGCTTCCCAGAAGCTTACGGAATTTGCCGACTACATGGAGAAGCACCAGCCGCCGAAGTGAATTTCCTGTATAAATTGTGCTGCGCGACGAAGCGCGGGCCTGCTCTGGGCATCCCTATGCTCTTCATCGTCTTTTTCATAACGCTGCTGCTGAGTTCGTGCGGGCATCCGAAAACGGCGCACGTGCAGGTGCCGCCTCCTCCTCCGCCGGCGGAAACCGAGAACGCGCCCGAGAAGCCCGCAGCGAATCTTCCCCGCGAAAAAGGAGAACCGGAGGCCGATCTGGCGGAGCCGACGATTTCCGCCGACGCGCGGCCGATCGATACACAGTTTGGGCTGGCCAGCTGGTACGGGCCTCCGTATCACAACCGTCGCGGATCGAATGGCGAGGTATACAACATGCACGCGATGACCGCGGCGCATCGCACCTATCCGCTGGGATCGATTGTGCGAGTCACCAACGTGAAGACGGGATCGGCGGCGCTGGTGCGCATCACAGACCGCGGGCCCTTCATTCCCGGGCGCGTAGTAGATCTGTCGCTGGCCGCGGCGCAAAAAGTCGGCGTCTGGAAGCCGGGCGTGGCGGAGGTCAAGGTCGAGTTGATGCAGTCTTCGGCGCAACCGGGAGCTCCCGGGAAATGGGCGGTGCAGATTGGCGGCTTTCCGGACGAGAGCGCCGCGACCAAGCTGGCCGATCACCTGACGCGGCGCTATCACACTGCGAAGGTGCTGCGCTTTGCCAGTCCGGCGGGCGATTGGTGGATCCGCGTGCGGGTGCCCGATGACGATCACGAGCGCGCGCAGAAGCTGGCGGCCGAGACGCACACTCCCGAGGGCGCGGTGTTCCTGGTGCGGCTCGACTGATGGCAGCGCCGCTCGCCCCTGCTGCGGCTGACAAGTTCCGTCGCGCGGTGTTATCGTTCTCGCCAAGGTGAGAGCGCGATGAACGATCCCGGTTGCCTGTTCTGCCGCATCCTGCGCGGCGAGATTCCCGCCAAAAAAGTGCACGAAGACGAGCACGTATTTGCCTTTGAAGACATCAACCCGCAGGCTCCGACGCACGTGCTGATCATTCCCAAAAAACATTTTGCGGGACTGAAGGAAGCGCAGGCCGGAGACGCCGAGATTATCGGGCGCTGCCATCTAGTCGCTGCGGAAATCGCGCGGCAACGAAAAATCGAACATGGGTACCGGACAGTGCTCAACGTTGGACCAGGTGCCGGGCAGTCGGTGTTCCACCTGCATGTGCACTTGCTGGGCGGGAGGGCGCTGAGCTGGCCTCCGGGGTAAGGCCGCTTCCGGTTTGGTCCGCGCGGCCGTTGCGCACCTTTACATTCTTGTCATCCTGAGCGAAGCGAAGGACCCCGCTGCAGCTGGTTGTTCCTATGAAGCGTCGAGGCATTTTCTCGTAAGCTCGAGCATCGCTAGAACACCTCGCGACTTCTGTGACAGGTTTATCTGCATTTCATTGATTCCCCTGCAAATAGCATCTGTGCTCCCCACTTCTCCGCTAGATCGTCCCACCTCGGATTTTTCGATTCGATCAGAGCAATCTTTCTGCTCCTCAACCAGCCTTTCAATTGCTTCTCTCTTCCGATTGCTTTGTGAACATCGTCAAAGCTTTCATAGTAGACCAGACGGTTGCAATGATACTTACTGGCGAAGCCCTGAATCTCGCCGCTCTTATGTTGCAGAGAGCGGCGGTAGATGCTGTTGGTTATACCGATGTAGATCGTACCGGAGAGGCTGGCCATGATGTAGACGAAATAATTGTGATCGTTCATGACAGTTCAATCTGGGCCGCGGGAAGAACGCCTCGCGATTTTTCTGCACTGCCAGCCGCAGAGGGGTCCTTCGCTTCGCTCAGGATGACAAGTCCGGTGAGGGTTAGTCTGTGAGCGGGAATGGATTTTTGGAAAATAGTTCCAAGACGGGACAGCAAAATGGACGGCGGACAGGAGTGTCCGCCCCACACGTTCTCTGCCCACATTTAAGACTCTAGAACTACTGGACCGTGGGTTCGGCGTCTTCCGGGGCGCCGTGCCGACGCAACAACTGCGGGAGATTCTGCGAGAACGCCGAGCGTGGCAGCACCATGTCGCATCCCACCTCGTGCGCCTTCTGCTTCAGATCGCCCTGCACGTGCGACAGGAATCCGATGATCGACGTGCCCTTCTTCAGCTTGCTCTTCAGCTTGGGGATGAGAGTCAACGGCTTCACACTGTTATTGTTCAGATCGAAGATGATGAGCGAAGGCTTCTCTTCGCCGTTCTGCTGCATCTTGTCGGCCATGTCCTTGTCGGTCTTCACGAACTCAACTTTCACATTGAGCTTGCGCGCCGTCTCCTGAATCTTGGCCATAAAGAAAAGATCTTCGATAAAGGCGAAGATGCGCGAGTTGCTGTCTCCGTTGGCCGGCAGAGGCTCGGGCTCGGGCTGCGGATATTGCGCGGAGAATCCGGGGCGCTGGCGTCCACCCTTGTGGCCGTTGTTATTTCCTCCGGCTAAAGCGGCGCGGTAGCTGTGATCCATGGGCGCGGTGTAGATGCCGTCTTTATTCTCCCGGCTCAGAGCCTGGCCAGGCCGCTGACCGCGCTGACTGTGCTGGCGCCGACCCCTGCGCCGTCTTCTGCCTCCGCCTCCGGAGTTCTTTCCTGGTCCTGCGTTCATAGTCCTCTCAAATTGGTTCTCACGAGTTGCAAAGTTTTTACAGAATCCTAAAGCCCGGTATTGCCGCAGATCCCCTATGGGAGCGAAGCTCCGCCCGACGCACTCATTTGCGTCGACGCATTTGCGGGTTGCAGCGGAAGCACACGATGGAACGAACCCCAAGTCTGAAACGAACCGCTATTCGCGAATGAAACCTTGATCTCTACCGCAGTATCGATTTGCTTATCGGATCCGTACGGCGCCGCCTCGGATCGGCTGGCGCGGAAGGCCCTCGCGGGAACGAGGCCTAAATGAGAACAACTTTATGGTACTAGCCCCCGCGTTACAGTGCAAGCCCCTATTCATCCGGATTTTGCACAGGTGGTCATGCCTAATCGATTACGGTGAAACATTTTGATGCAATCCCGGCGGGAATGGGTCATGAGAATTTTTAGGGAGAAAAGCTATTGCTCGAGGGAGAGCTTGCGGGCCCACTCCTGCGCTTGCCAATAGAAGCCGGCAACATCCTCGGGATTGAGCTGCAGACTTGTGCAGAGGTTGCTGGCCGCTTCCCATTCTCCGCTCTCATGGGCAAGCATCAACTGGAAGACAGGACGCAATGCGCTGGGCTGACCGAGCAGAACGGCCTTCGTAGGATGATCGAGCGGGATTTTCTCCAGTACGTCGGACATCGACATTTCCAGCATGGCATCAATCAGCGACAACAAGCCCATCAGGAACAAATCGGATTGTCCGTGGGAGACATGCGGAGCCAGCAATTCGGCAAAGCGGCCCCGGACCAGGGCGGAGAGGACCAGATCGCTGGTGCGCTCCTGGCCAGCTCCGACGGCGGCGACCAGCCGCACCCAGCGGCGCAAGTCGCGTTCCCCGAGAATGGACAGCGCGTGGCGCACCGAATGAATTTCGCTGTGAAATCCGAAGATGGCGGAATTCAGATATCGCAGCAGGCGGTAGCAGACCGAGGCCTCGGATTTGATGAGCTTCTCCAGTCCCGGGATATCGAGATCGGGACGTGAGACCTCCTGCAGCATGCGCAGGTAGTTGAGGCGATTGGCCGGCATATCGCGGGTGCTGAGCATCTCGGGACGTCGGAAAAAAAATCCCTGAAAGTAGACGAAGCCCTGATCCCGGGCGCGGATGAAGTCGGCATGAGTCTCGATTTTTTCCGCCAGCATCCGGCAACGCCAGGGGCCGAACTGCTTCAGCAATGCGACTCGCTCCGGTTCGGTCGTCAACTGCATTTCCACTTTGATAATGTCGGCGAGATCGGCCAGCGGCTCCCTCGGATCTCCCGCAACGTAGTCGTCGAGAGCGATCAGGTATCCGGCTTCTTTCAGGTTACGGCATGCGGTGAAAACGTCGGGATCGGGCGGAACGGTTTCAAGAATTTCGACGACCGTGGTCGTGGACGGCAGAAGCGTGACCAGCCCCTTGATGAGAGTGTCGCGAGTGCAGTTGACGAAGGCGCGGCGGCCATCGCATAACACTTCCAGGCCCATGAGCAGCGAGCGGTCGAGGGTGGCGCGCGAGGCTTCGTCGGTATCGCCGTGAAACGCATTCTGCAGGCCATCGCGGAAGAGCAATTCGTAGCCGAAGACCTTTTCTTCGCGGTCGAAGATGGGCTGGCGCGCGACGTAGCGCATCGGCCGGATGTCCCAGACGGGAGCGCGCGCGGTGCCTTGTCCTGAAAAGTTTCCCACACCTTGCTTATCGGCAGGACGCCGAAAACTCTGAGGCCGGGAAACACTCGACCGGAAAACGCAACGGGCACGGAAGATGAGAATGGGCTGAGAAAGGTCTCTCAGTGCGGGAATTGGATGCGTCGATCCTGAGTTCTTAAGGATTGAGGATCTCAAGGGTGCCCCACCCTTCTCGCGCTTTTGGCGAGAGGGTGGGGATTTTGACTTTACGCTCTTTGCACCCCCCCGAGAGCGGTCAGCGCGACTACAATCTTGCTGGACCAGTCGGCAAGTTCCTCTTCGCGCAGGGTGCGATCTTTCGACTGGAATTTTGCCCGCAGCAGGACCGAATATTTTCCGGAGGCAATCGAGCCGCCGCGGAAAATCTCCACTGGCCGAAATTCCTGCAACTCAGCCACCGACGCGCTCTGCGCCGCCTGCTGCATTTGCTGGAACGTGATGTCGTCCGCAAAGATGAAGGAAAAATCGCGCTCGACCGCGGGATATTTCCCGAGCGGCGAGAAGCGGATCGGGCGCAGGCCAATCTTGTACAACTGCTCCAGATCGAAGTCGGCGAGAAAGACTTCCTGACGCAACTTGCGGGCAGCCGCGATCTCGGGATGGATCTGGCCAAACTGGGCCACGGGCGCGCCATTGAGGCGGGCCCGGGCAGAGCGTCCGGGATGGAAATACTCCGCAGTCTGCCGGTCGTAGGTAATTTCACCGGCGAAGGGCGCGAGAAGATTCTCGACATCGCCTTTGAACGCGCGGAAAGCCTCGGCCGCGGCCGCATGCTGACCCTTGCTGACGTCGAGCGTGGCGGCTGCAGAAAGAGACGCGCGCACGGCAGCGTCGGTCGCGCCCAGGCAGAGCCGTCTCGGCTCGATCCGTTCGGAGCCCGTCATGGCGTACACGCTGCCCATCTCAAACAGCCGCGCGTCAGCGACATCACGGTTCAGATTCCACGCCAGCATGTTGAGCATGCCGGGAGCCAGCGAAGTGCGCATGACCGACGCTTCTTCGCTGAGCGGATTTTCCAGTTCGAGCACGCGCCCGGCGGTCGCCGCGTCCGGTGTCAGCGGCGAGAACTTCTCCGCATCCTCATGCGAAACGAAAGTAAGCGAGAGCGCCTCGTTGTAACCGAGAGCCAGCGCGCGCTCGCGCAGGGCCGCGTCCATGGCCACATGCGGCAACTCCACGACAGCGCCGCTGTAGGCGGGCAGGGTATTCGCAAATTTGTCGTAGCCGTGCAGGCGCGCGATTTCTTCGATGATGTCGATCTCGCGCTCCACGTCGAGCCGCCAGCTCGGAATGTGCACGCGGAACTGGGCATCGCCCTGGCCTTCGGGGATGAGGGTGAATCCCAGGCGCTTGAGCAGGCGGAAAATTTCTCCCGCCTCGAGATTGCCGCCGAGAATGCGACGAACCTCGGAGACGCGCAGCAGCACCGGAGCCTGATCCATTTTCTTCGAGACCACATCCACGACATCGCCGACCAGTTCTCCGCCACCGGAATCGAGAATCATTTTGGCGACCAGGTCGCAGGAGACCACGGTGGATTCGAAATCGGCGCCGCGCTCGAAACGGTGCGAAGCGTCGGTGTGCAGGCCGTGACGGCGCGACATCTGGCGCACAATTGCGGGATCCCACCAGGCTGACTCGATCACGATGTTGTGCGTCTTGTCGGTGATCATCGTGTCGTACCCGCCCATGGTTCCGGCGAGGCCGACAGGCTTTTTCGCGTCGCAGACGACGAGGTCATCGGTCGTGAGCTTGCGCTCGACGCCATCGAGAGTTTTCAGCGTCTCGCCAGGGCGCGCCTTGCGCACGACGATCTGGCCGCCTTCGAGCAGGTCCGCGTCGAAGACGTGCGTGGGCTTGCCGATCTCCCAGAGAACATAGTTGGTGGCGTCGACGGCGTTCGAGATGGGGCGCTGATCGAGCAGTTGCAGCCGGCGCGCGATTTTCTCCAGCGAAGGCTTGATGCGCGTTCCGCGAATCACTCGCGCCGAGAAACGCGGACACAGCCCCGGTTCTTCGACGGTAATCGGAAAGGGAGCGCCCTGCGCCGCCCTGGGTGCCCCATTTCTCGCGGCCTTTGCGAGAAGTGGGGACTTGTCGCTGACTGCCGACAGCGGCTTCAGCGGCATGTCATAAATCGCTGCGGCCTCCCGCGCGACGCCGTAATGACTCATCGCGTCGGGACGGTTGGTGCCGATCTCCATCTCGAAGACGGTATCGACGCCGCAGCCGAGAATGCCCTCGACACCGAGGCCAACGTCCGTCAAGTCTTGCGCGAGACGGCCGTCATCGACGGTGAGGTCTACGAAGTCGCGAATCCAATGGGCCGATAGTTTCATACGATTAGCTGTCAGCTTTCAGCCACCAGCCTAACAATTGGTGGCTGAGCACGGCTTGCAGCGAGATCCTTCGCTTCGCCTGAAAAGCGGCTCCGCTCAGGATGACGCCGAAATCTGTGGGCTGCTTGCGGTCGCGCCTACGACTAACGACTGACGACTGACGACCAACGACTGCATCATCCGAACTGTTCCAAAAATCTCACGTCCCCCTGAAAGAACAACTGAATGTCATCCACGCCGTACTTCAGCAGGGCGAGGCGGTCCACGCCCATGCCGAAGGCGAAGCCGGAAACTTTTTTCGGATTGTAGCCGTTGTCTTTCACAAATTCGAAGACGTTGGGATCGACCATGCCGCAGCCGAGAACTTCGATCCATCCCGTCTGCTTGCAGGGACGGCACGGAGCGTCATCCAATCCGCGTTTGCCGCTGCCGCCGCAGATGAAGCAGGTCACGTACAGTTCCGCGCTCGGCTCGGTGAAGGGAAAGAACGACGGGCGGAAGTGCGTCTTCACGTTCGATCCGAACAGCGCCTTCATGGCGTGATCGAGCGTGCCCTTCAGATCGCCGAAGGTAATGTTGGTATCGACCGCCAGACCCTCGATCTGGTGGAACATGGGCGAGTGGCTGGCGTCGGGAGGATCGTTGCGATGGACGGTCCCGGGAATCACGATGCGAATCGGCGGCCGCATCTTCTCCATGGTGCGAATCTGCACGGGAGAAGTGTGCGTGCGCAGCAGCAGGCGCTCGCGCTGCGGCTTCGAGTGCTGCCCGGCGATGAAAAGCGTGTCCTGCGTGTCGCGCGCGGGATGGTTCGGAGGAAAATTCAGCGCTTCGAAGTTGTAGTAATCAGTTTCCACGACGGGTCCTTCGGCGACGGAGTAGCCGAGCCTCTCGAAGACACCGACAATTTCATTCCTCGTCTTGATGACCGGATGCTCGGCGCCAATGGGGCGGCGAATGCCGGGGAGGGAGATGTCGACGGGTTCTGCCATCCCCAGAGCTTCTTCCGGGGTCAGCGTGGGCCCGCCGAACGCCGCCGACGCTTCCATAATCGACCGCGCCAGATCAATGACGGGCTGGCGTTTTGCGGATAGAGACTGCATGAGCTCGAGGGTCGCTTGCCGCTCAGGCGACGGTAGGACAGGCGCCTCGACTGCTGTTCCACCGAATTGAGTTGCAAGACCTGGTGTGCCCTGTGAGAAATGAAGCGGAGGGGCGTCGGAATCTGGCGTAAGCGTCCCCGCGAACTGCTCGGAAGCCAGGCTCTCCCTCGTGTGTTCAACGATCTCCGTGACGCGCGCCTTCAGCGCGTTGACCCAAAACCCGGCGATCTTTTTGTCTCCTTTGGGAGCTTCCTTCAGCCAGAGGTCGTTAATTTGGGTGAGGATGCCGCTCTTGCGCGCCATCCAGTAGTCGCGGAAGGATTTGAGATCGGCGTCGCTGCGGACTCCCGCAGCTTCAACGCCGCAGGCGGCAATGCATTCCCCCGCAGCCTTTTCCATTGCTGCTGGCGAATAATCCGTGAGTTTGGGAACGGTGTAGGCCATGGTCTTTCACCCCTACGGGGTGGTGATCATTTTTGCGCTTACCCACGGCTTGCGCCGTGGGCTGCATTCTATCGCCGCTTTGCGGCTGGGCATTCTTGCAGTGCCGACGCATCACCGTCGGCACATCCCTAACGCCTGTCATCCTGAGCGGAGTAAATCGATTCGCGAAAGCGAACGATTTACGGAGTCGAAGGATCCCTTTCAGCTCAAACGCAATCGGCGGCGTGGCCAGGAATTTCCGCACGGCTCGGGTGCGCTCCGCAAACCAAGGTTCCTCGCCGCGCTTGGAACGACAAATTAGCAAGAAGAGCGGCACGGCTGAAGCCGTGCCCTTCCCGGTTTGACTGAAAGCTGATAACTGATGGCTGAAAGCTGACTGCTATTGTTACGCCAGCGCGGTCTTCGCCTGCGACGCCAGATTCGCAAATCCCGAGGGATCGTTCACCGCCAGGTCTGCCAGGATCTTGCGATCGAGTTCGATCTGCGCCAGCTTCAAGCCGTGTATGAACTGGTTGTAGCTCATCCCATTCAGCTTGGCGGCGGCGCCGATGCGGACGATCCACAGCGAGCGGTACTGGCGCTTGCGCTGCTTGCGTCCGGAGTAGGCGAATTTCAGCCCGCGCTCGACCGACTCTTTCGCTGAACGGTAGAGCTTCGATTTGGTGAGGAAATATCCGCTGGCGCGCTCCAGTATCTTTTTGCGTTTCTGGCGGCGTTTGGTTCCGCGTTTTACACGAGGCATGGTGCTCTCCTTTTTACTTTCTCTTTATGGCGGCTGGAGGTAAGGAAGAATCGCCTTGCCGGCAATCTCTGACCTCTTCACACGCCGTGCAGTGGTCAGTGATCAGTGACTAGTGATCAGAAAAATCTGCGCGGGCGATTTCTGACCACTAGCCACTGGCCACTGACAACTGCTTCTCACTGATACGGAATCATGCGCTTCACTTTGGCCAGATCGCCATCGCTGACCAGGCCTCCGTGACGCAGCTTGCGTTTCCGTTTCGTTTCTTTGGAGGTCAGGATGTGGCGCAGCTTCGCGTGTCCCCGCTTCACTTTTCCTGTACCGGTTTTCTTGAAGCGCTTGGCAGCGCCCTTGTGCGTTTTCAATTTCGGCATAGAAATCCTCAGCTGTTAGCAATTGGCAATTAGCATTGAGTGAAAACAAAAGTTCAGCATCGGCATTCTTTCGAGCGGCCAAATGCCAAGTGCTCAGTGCCAATGGCGATGAATTTGAATCCGTCGCGAACCGCGCTTATGACGCGGGCTTGGCGACCTGCGCCGGCGGCTGGCTGGGACCGGGAGCGCTTTGCGCCGCAGCCTTCTCAGCCTTCTGCTTTTCTTTTTCGCGTTCCTTTTCCGTCTTCTTGGGCGCCAGGATCGCGTGCAGCGTGTTGCCCTCTTGCCGCGGGCGGAACTCCACGATGCTGTGCGGCTCCACGTCTTTGATGAGCCGCTCCAGAATCTGGCGTCCCAGTCCGGTGCGGGTCATCTCGCGTCCACGGAAAAAGATCGTGGCCTTGACCTTGTCGCCCTCATCCAGGAAGCGCAGAACGTGATTCCGTTTCGTCTCGTAATCGTGGTCGTCCACATTGATGCGGAACTTGACCTCTTTTACGGTGATCGTCTTCTGGTGCTTCTTGGCTTCGCGCTCTTTCTTTTCCTGCTGGTAGAGATACTTCCCGTAATCCATGATGCGGCACACGGGAGGCTGCGCGGTGGGCGAAATCTCAACCAGGTCTAGATTCTTTTCGCGGGCTTTCTTAATCGCTTCGTAGGGCGGCAAAATGCCGAGCTGATTGCCTTCGTCATCAATCACGCGGATTTCGCGCGCCCGAATGCGATCGTTGATGCGGATAAAACGTTTATCGATACGGTCCTCCAGTGCTCTAAGCGACTGAGAATCAAAGAATTATAGCATGAAGGGGAACATCCCCTGCCAGCGTCAAGTTCCCCGGAGAAACGGGGATAACGAAGCATCGGGCCTCGGTAGAGGCGAATCGTGCGGCCGCAGGGAACGGGCTTGCAGCCAACCGGGGAAAAGGCTTCTGCAGTGCAGGCGCGGGCAACCACGGGATTTCGCGTAAGCGCCTTCCTGGGCGAAAATAGAGTCGAGCCCGCTTTGGCCGGCGGCTGAGATTCATTCGCGCTGAGGTCGATTCCCTTATGTGCAGGAACATCAAAACTCTTTTCAACTTCGATCCGCCGGTGACCGACGAAGAGGTGCGGGCGGCCTCGCTGCAGTTTGTCCGAAAGATCACCGGGTTCAACAAGCCGTCGAAAGCGAACGAAGCGTCGTTTACGGCTGCAGTCGAGGAAGTAGCAGCCATCTCGTCGCGGCTCTTGCATTCGCTCGAAACCACCGCGCCTGCGAAGAATCGCGAAGAGGAAGCAGCCAAAGCCAGGGCGCGGGCGGCAGAAAGATTTGGACGTTAGCCGCGGCAACCATACCCCGTGGACGGGGCACACTCGGGGCTTAATCCATTCCTTATACAGTGTGTGGGGTATCCCACAATGGCAGCCGATGTGGCATTTTGCTAATACCACCCCCGCTTGGCGCACACTTCTCTGCCCGTACTATGCCAACGCGCCGCCTCGACGACCGGATCCGGCAACTCTGCGCCGAAATCGCCAAAACACCCGCCGGCTGCGGACCGCTCAGCCCGGAAGTGGAAGTAACCCTCCAGCAACTGCTGGGCGCCATTCACGAAAAGACGGAACGGCTGCGCAACCTGGCCGCCAGGAAGCTTTTGCGGACCAAGGACCAAAACGAGGAACCCGGAAAAGAACGGCGCACGGCCCGCTGATAAAGCGGCGGACTGGCTTCCACCTCTCGAGATTCGCTTGACATGCACATGAACCCCTTGTAGTCTCGCGAACCATCGCCGTAGAAGACCTCGTGGTTGCTACCGGAGGCCGTGTGAAGCTAGCGCTCGAGACGCGAGATGTGGGGCGAGTGACAATTGTCCGCTGCAAAGGCCGGTTGGTTGCCGGCGCCGAAGTCGAGGCGTTGCGCGCGCATGTGGCCTGGATTCTCCGCGACCGGCGCGCCATCGTCTTACATCTGGGAGACGTGGCCTTCATCGATAGCAGCGGCTTGGGCACGATGGTGCGAACCCTCACCAGCACCCGCCAGGTTCGCGGCGATCTGAAACTGTGCGATGTTCCCGAGCATGTTCGCAAAGTCCTGCAGCTTTCGCATTTGACCAAGCTGTTTGATTCTCACGATTGCGAGGATAACGCGATCGCGGCCTTCTACAAAGCGCCCGCTCCCGCGGAAAAGCCAGTATCGGCGGGCAAAAGCGTGTTGTGCGTCGATACGAATGTCGACGTGGTCACCTTCATTCGCGAACTGCTGCACCGCGCCGGATACGACGTGCATACCAGCAACAATCTACGCGATGGGCTGCTGCTGATGCGAGTGAACCGGTTCGATCTCGCGGTGGTAGGCGAGGGCATCACTGCGTCGCCAGTGACGCAAAAAAGCTTCCGGGACGCCTGCTCCAAGCTGCCGGTCGTGGAAATCGGAGGCCATTTTTCCACTTCCGAAGCCGGCGAAGCAACGGCTGAACTGCTGCAGAGAATTGCTGACCGGCTGCAAACACCAACCCAGGCATGAGGACCGACAGGCTCGCACGCCTAGCCGCATCAGCGTCGGCTGTAAAAAACTTGGACCGCAGAGTGCGCTGGTTTCGCAAAGCACGTGGAGAAAGGCTGAACGGCTTCGCCCTGTGCTAGTCTGCGTCATATGGCAGACCGGGGATCTACCAGGACAAAGAAATCATCTTCCAGATCATCTTCTAAGCGACCGGCGGCCCAGCGATCGCAAGGGCCGCGAGGCCAACGCGTCGATTCTCATCCGCCGCGCGTTCCCGCACCCGCCAAGCATTTCCTCAGCGACAAGGTCGGGCAATTCACCGAGTCGGTTATCCGCGAGATGACGCGGCAGGCGATGCTGCATGGCGCGGTGAACCTGGCACAGGGTTTTCCGGACTTTTCGGCTCCGGCGGGAATCAAGCAGGCGGCGCAGCAGGCGGTCGCGGCCGACGTGAACCAGTACGCGATCACTTGGGGCGCCAAGAAACTGCGCGACGCGATTGCGCGGCAGATGGGCGTCTGGCAGGGAATTACTCTGGATCCGGAAAAGGAAATCACGGTTTGCTGCGGATCTACCGAAGCCATGATTTCGACGCTGCTCGCCGTCTGCAACGCCGGCGATGAAGTCGTGATCTTCGAGCCCTTCTACGAAAACTACGGCCCGGATTCAGTGTTGAGCGGAGCCAAGCCGAAGTTCGTGAAGCTACGTCCTCCGAAAACAGACGGCGGCGAGTGGACGTTCGACGAGAAAGAGCTACGGCGCGCGTTCGACAAGCACACCAAGGCGATCATCCTTAACACGCCGAATAATCCAACCGGAAAAGTTTTCACGCGCGCCGAACTGGAACTGATTCGCGACCTGTGCGTGGAATTCGATGTGCTCGCGATTACCGACGAGATTTACGAGCACATCCTTTATGATGGGACCGAGCACATTTCCATGGCATCGCTCGACGGCATGCGCGAGCGCACGGTCACCATCAACGGAATGTCGAAAACTTACAGCGTGACCGGATGGCGCGTGGGATGGGCGGTTGCGCCGGAGAAGATCACGAACGCGATTCGCAAGGTCCACGATTTTCTGACGGTGGGAGCGCCCGCTCCTCTGCAGGAAGCGGGAGCGACGGCGTTGAGTTTGCCTGCGGAGTATTACGCGAGATTGGCGGAAGGCTACCGGGTGCGGCGCGATCATCTTATGCCGGCGCTGACCGCGGCGGGGTTCCAGTGCTTTCGTCCGCGTGGAGCCTACTACGTGATGACCGACATCTCCGCGTTCGGATTCAAAGATGATGTTTCGTTCGCGAAATACCTGGTGCAGGAGATCGGCGTAGCGTGCGTACCGGGATCGAGTTTCTATCGCGATCCGCGAGACGGCGCCCGTCAGGTACGGTTCGCCTTCTGTAAGAGACCAGAAACGCTCGATGAGGCCGCACGGCGACTCGCGAAGCTGCGGCGCTGATAAGGCCGATATGCGCTCCCGTGGACACCCTGCACACGGGCGTTTCCCGGCCTCACCACGCCCAAATTCCCTCCCGAATCTGCCGATTTCTCCACAAAAATCTGGAGTATACTGCGAAGAAGTTCGAAATCCTTGTCGGGGTAACGCAATCATGGCATCCAACGCGGTTGAGCAGGTGGCAGACCAGGTTCCGGCGGACGATTTTCAGGCGCTGGAGGAAAAAATTTATCGCACCATAGAGATGTATAAAGCGTCGCGGCAGGCGCAAGCGACCGCGGAGCGTGACGTGCAGCGCCTGCGGCAGCAGATGGAAGACCGCGAGGAAGAACTCGTGCGGTTGCGGCGCGAGACGGTGCAGTTGAAAAAAGAGCGTGAGGATATTCGCGCCCGGGTCGAAAAAATGCTGGCGCAGATCGAATCGCTGGCGGAAGCGAGCTAAACGGGCAGAGCGAAAACGAGGTCCACCCACGGAGAACATCACATGGCGACAGCAGTGAAGGATCAAACAGTAAAGGACGCACAGAACGCCAGCGTGCGGGTGGAAATTTTCGATCAGGCCTACAACCTGCGCGGCTCCGATCCGGAATACATTTTGAAGCTTGCCGAATACGTGGATTCGAAAATGCGCGCCGTAGCCGAGGCCACCAACACCATCGACACGGTGCGGTTGGCGGTCCTGGCAGCCCTGAACATCGCCGACGAGTACCACCTGCTGAAAAGGCAGGACGGCGGGGCACCCGACTACCAGAAGCGTGCGCATCTACTAGCAAATGCGCTCGACGAAGTGCTGCAAGACGACAAACGCAAGGCCGGGTAGCCTGCTGCGTTGAGCAGTTCGCCTTTGTTTTTCTCCTACAGTTTCCCGGTAAAATTTTCAAAAGGCGTCATCCCGAAGGCCCGCGTTTTCACCAGCGGGACGAGGGATCTCCTGTGGGCATACAGCCGACGAAGTTCAAACTGACTCACTCCCTAGCGTCGGTGTAGAGACGGGAGAGCTGCCGTCAGCTAGCCGTCCCACTGCCGGCGTCCAGCACTTCCCTTACCTTGGCGACCAGCGCGGACAGCGAGAAGGGCTTAGGAAGGAACCAGAGCCCGGGATCGAGCACGCCGTAGTGCACGATGGCGTTGTTGGTGTATCCGGAAATGTAGAGCACTCGCACGTTGGGGCAGACTTGCACAATCTGCTCGGCGAGTTGGCGGCCGTTCATGCGGGGCATCACCACATCAGTGACAAGCAATCGTATGTCGCGATGGTTGGCCTGGCAGATGGCAAGGCCCTCCTCGGGGCTGGCCGCAACCAGCACGTTATAGCCACAGTGCGTCAGCACAGTGGAACTAAGCTGCCGCAACTGCGGGTCGTCTTCGACCAGCAGAATGGTTTCGGTGCCGCGCTGCACACTGGCTGGACGCTTCTCCACCACATTGGTCTCGGCCGGCTGATCGGTGCGGGGCAGGTAAATCTTGAAGGTAGTTCCATGCTGCGGCTCGCTGTAAACCCATATGTAGCCGCCGCTCTGCTTCACGATTCCGTACACCATGGAGAGGCCGAGCCCGGTGCCTTTGCCAACTTCTTTGGTGGTGTAGAACGGTTCGAAAATGCGCGACTGCGTTTCTGCAGACATGCCTTCCCCGGAATCGCTGACCGCGAGCATGACGTAGCGGCCGGGCTCGACGGGCTGATGGTCCCGGGAATAGTTTTCGTCCAGATTCACGTTGGAAGTTTCCAGCGTAAGTTTTCCGCCGCGCGGCATAGCGTCGCGGGCGTTGAGCGCAAGGTTCATGATGACCTGCTCGATCTGGCCGGGATCAGCGCGGACTGATCCCAGATCATTGGCGGGCGCGGTGAGCACTTCAATGTCTTCGCCAATCAGCCGCCGCAGCAACGAGTCGAGGCTCAGCATGATGTCGTTGAGATTGATCACGCGCGGCGACAGCACCTGTTTCCGGCTGAAAGCCAGCAATTGGCGGGTAATGCCGGCGGCACGCTCGGCCGCAGATTTTATCTGCGTGGTGCTGTCGGCGAGACGGCTTCCGGCAGGCACGCCATCCGCAAGGATCTGGGAATATCCCAGAATCACTGTGAGCAGATTATTGAAGTCATGCGCGATCCCGCCGGCCAGTCGTCCGACCGCTTCCATCTTCTGCGACTGGCGAAGACGGTCTTCCAGCGCCACGCGCTCCGTTACATCTTGTACCAGCGAAGCAACGCCGAGAACTCGCCCGGCCTCGTCGACCAGGGGAGTGTTGTACCACTCGCAGGAAATCAACCGTCCATCTTTAGTGATGTTGTCGTTATGGGCAAAGCGGTAGCGGGACGGGACCTGGGTGCCGAGTTTGGGATGCAGCAGATCGAGCCAGACCTGGTCAACCAGTTCGCGAAATGGCTCTGGCACAATGAAGTGTCCGTGCCGCCCGAGGGCCTCTTCGCGGGAATATCCGAACATGCGTTCGGCCGCCGGATTCCAGTTGGTGACGCGAAATTCTAGGTCCCACTCCACTACACCCAGCGGAGTGTGCTCGAAGTGCATGCGCAGCTTCTGTTGCGACTGGCGTATTTCTTCTTCGGCGCGCTTACGGTCAGTGATATCGCGGGAAATGCCCAGCAGTCCGACAATGTCGCCCTGCGCATTGCGGTACGGTCCCTTGGTGGCGAGGTACAGGCGGCTGTTGCCGTTGGAATTACCAGTCTCTTCGTAGGTCTGCGTCGCGCCCGATTCCATCACCTTGCGGTCCGCTTCCATGATCGCGCTGGCAGTGTCGGGGCTAAAGAGCTCGGAGTCGTCCTTGCCAAGAATCTCTGAAACGCTTTTGCCTACAAATTTCGCGCCCGCCGGGTTGATCATCAGATAGCGCCCCTGGCGATCCTTTACGAACACGGCGTCGGTGGTGCCCTCAGTGATGCCTTTCAGCAGAGCAAGGTTCTCCTTCAGCCCGCGCGAACTGACCAGCAGTTCGTTTTGGACGACGAACATGCGCCCGCCGGCCGCGGCGAAGGAAATCAGGACCAGCACGACCGCCGAGAAGAATTGCTCTTGCGCAATGCCGAACAGAAGAGGAAATACGATGGCCGGAATCACCAGCGGAGCAAATACGGCCAGCAGTTGCACCCTGCTCGACGCCGTTTCGGTTGCCGGCTGATCCTCCCGCACATTCCAGGTCGTGGGCAAAATAATCAGCAGGCAATAACTGGCGGTCCAGGTGAAATCGAGCCAGGTTCCTTGCTGGTAATGGCCGGAAGACTGGGCTTTCAGCGTGACATTAAGCACCACGGCATAGAGCACCAGAAACAGGCTCATGCGCGTGAAAAAAGCCTTCTCGACGCGATGGACGCTGAAGCGTCCGCGCAAAACAAAACTAAGCGCCAGGAAGCCATAGAAAAAAATCCCCGCGTACAGCGCGCGGACCTGCATCGATTGCCCGGCGGCTTGCCAGCGCGAGGGCACGTAGATCTGCGAAAGTTCGACGGCCCATACGAGAGTGCAGACCTGCACAAAATCCAACGCGCGCAGCCAGCGCAATCCGCCGTACGGGTCGCGGACGCTCAGAAACAGCGTCATCATGGCGGGGACAATCCAGAAGAAGACGAGAAAGTCGCTGGGCCACAAGGTGCCGAGCGATGCGTGCACGTAGTCGTAATAGTAGGTATAGAGAGATTGTCCAATGCCGGCGAGAGCGGCAGAAAGCGAGACCAGGCGCCAGGCGCGTTTGCCGAACGAGCCGGCGTGGAGCGAAACCAGCCAGCACACCAGGGCCGCTACGAAAGGCGCGATCACGTCCAGCCAGTCGCCCCAGGTCGAGGCGGTGTCGGTGCCATAGCGCAACAACAGTACGGCAATCTGTACGGCGACGAGTAACGCTACCGCCGTGATGGCAAACCAGCGAACCCTCGACATCGCGACCAATTCTCCGGCGCGCCCAGTCTCCGGTGCTGACGCGCCTCGGGCCAGATTTTCCAGCGCACTGAGTATAAACGCAGAGGCAATCGCCGGTACCAAAGTACCTTGCTGCCCGGAAGAGAACCTATGCTCAATCCCTTCAATTTCTTGGCGATTCTTTTTCGGGAAATTTGTGCCCCTCCGAGCAAGCCGCCTGCCAACTTTTTCGACTCACCCACTTGCCAAGCGCAACAATTTTCCCTAGCATCCAGCTTGAAAGCCGACCTGCCGCGTTGGTGATGGCGGGTAACCGATATTTGAACCAATGCAGAATGAACGGGAGCTCGACTCGAACTAGGATCCGGTGAGCGACGCTGCGCCATGCGCAGATGCCTAAAGGGTCTCGGCGGGCGCCCAACGTCTACCGACGGGTTCATTCTCGGCCCCGTCACACGGCTCAGTGGGTCGGCTTGCTTTTTCTTTCGCACCGGTGGCTGCTCATCTCTACTGCTCATGTTGGGATGGCTGCCTGTGTGGGGACGGCGGCCCTCGGCCGTCCAGTCGAGCGAAGCTCGACAGCCTCGCCACTCCGCTGCAAAATCCAACGAATGAAACTCCAGCCGAGGCGTCATCCCGAAGGCCCGCGTTTTCACCAGCGGGACGAGGGATCTCCTGTGGGCATACCACCGACGAAGTTCAAACTGACTCACTTCCTGCTAGACTGATCAGTAGCGAATCAGCCCCTTCGCGCATCTAACAAACAGTGTTCCCACAAATTTTTCATATCGGAAAATTCTTCCTGCCCACTTATGGATTTCTGGTGTCCATGGGCGTCCTGGTCGGCCTGTGGATCAGCGTGCGCAACTCCGAGCGCCTCGGCTACGACGGCGACAAGGCCTGGAATCTCGGTATTCTGGTCGTGCTGTGCGGCATTATCGGCGCCAAGGTGCTGTACGTAATCAACGAATGGGGCTACTACTCGACGAATCCCAAAGAAATTTTCAGCGTTAACACGCTTCAGGCGGGAGGAGTTTTTTCCGGAGGCTTGCTGGCTGCGTTCGCCGCCGCCGCCTGGTATGTCTGGAAACATGACATGCCCGCGCTGGGCACGTGCGACGCTTTTGCCCCCGGCCTCGCCTTAGGCCACGCCATCGGCCGCGTCGGCTGCTTCGCCGCCGGATGCTGCTACGGCAAAGAGACGCATCACTGGTGGGGCGTCGTCTTCCGCAATCCGCTGGCGAACTCGATTACCGGCACGCCGCTGAATGTTCCACTCGAGCCGACGCAGTTGTTCGAGTCGGCGGTCGAGCTCGCAAATTTTTTCTTCCTGATGTGGCTGCTCAAGCGCCGCAAATTCGACGGCCAGGTCATCGGCGCGTTCATGTTCATCTACGGCATCGCGCGCTTCCTTCTGGAGTTCATCCGCGATGATCCAGGCCGAGGATCTGTGTTCGGCGGCGCGATGTCGGGAACGCAGCTGATCGCGATCGGCCTGGTGCTTGCCGGAGGATTCATCTGGTGGCTTCGCCCCGGAGTGAAGAGCCTTCCTGCGCGACCGGTCGGCGCCACGCGGTGAGTAGTCCGTGCTGTTTTCCACCGCTGCGCGCGAACGTAGTATTCTTCCCTGCCGATGCCGCAAGCCTTGCCACTTTCTCTTTGTGTTCCGCCTGACGATGCCGGCAGTCGCCTGGATCAGTTCCTGGCCTCGCATCTCAACGTCAGCCGTGCCCGCGTGCAACAACTCATCTCCGAAGAAAAAGTTCTGGTGAATGACGCCGCTGCGAAAGCTTCTCTTAAGCTGCGTGGCGGCGAGCGCATCACCATTCTCGGCCCCGCAGAACGGCCTCCGCTCCGCGCCATCCCAGAGGAGATTCCCCTCGACATCGTCTACGAAGACGACGATCTGGCCATCGTCAACAAGCCTGCGGGAATGATGGTGCATGCCGGCGCCGGTGCCACCGAAGATGCGCGCAATCGCGGAACCCTGGTCAACGCGCTGCTGCACCATTTTGCCAGCCTTTCCGGCGTGGGCGGAGAGATGCGGCCGGGGATCGTCCACCGGCTCGACAAGGAAACCAGCGGCCTGATCGTGGTCGCGAAAAATGACGAGGCGCACCGCAAGCTGGCCGCTCAGTTCGCCCGCCGCGAGGTCAAAAAGGAATACATCGCGCTGGTGCACGGGTTCGTGAAAAAAGATTCCGGCACCATTTCAGCCAGCATCAGCCGCGACCGCGTGCGGCGCATCCGCATGACCACGCGGCAAGCGGGCGGCCGCGAGGCCGTGTCGCATTACACCGTTGTGCGGAGGCTCGACACACTGTTCGGCAAATTTACGCTGCTTGAAGTGAAAATTGATACCGGACGCACCCATCAGATTCGAGTGCACATGGCTTCGCTGGGCCATCCGATTGCCGGAGACACGTTATATGGTGCGCCGCGTGAGATGCGCGCCGCGCGCGGCAAGAGTGAAGATGCATCAACGATTGCGCTGCCGCGAAACTTCCTGCATGCGGCGGAGTTAGAGCTATCCCATCCGCGAACCGGGGCCAAGTTGTCGTTCAAGCGTCCGCTGCCAGCGGAATTGCAGGCAGTGCTGGCGACGATCGAGAAAAACTCCACGGCCGTCACTTCGGCAACGAATAGGTAAGGCGCGCAATGCGGCGATACGGGCGGCTGCTGGGCGATCCGGATTATAATGGTGGTACACATGAACACCTTGGGGACGAAATCTATCCTCTTCGCTGGGGCTCTTCTGCTGTCGCTGTGGGACGTGAGCGCGATGGCACAATCGGCGTCAGGAAGCTCTGCATCCCAGCCGCCTGCCGCCAGCGCGGCGGCCTCGCAACAGCAACCGACCGCGACTCCTCCGGCCGCAACCGATCTGAATAATGCCTACAACGATCCGGTTACCACGATCCGAATCGAACCCAACGAGGTCAACGTCGTCTTCACCGTGACCGACAAGCACGGCCACCGCGTCACCGATTTGAAAAAAGCGGACTTCAGCGTCGTCGACGACAACAAGGCGCCCGACGAGATTCGCAGTTTCTCCGCCGAAACCAATCTTCCCCTGCAGGTCGGATTGCTCATCGACGCCAGCAACTCGGTGCGCGACCGCTTCAAATTTGAGCAGGAATCGGCCATCGAATTCCTCAACCAGACCATTCGTCCGCGATATGATCACGCCTTTGTCGTGGGCTTCGATGTGACCCCCGAAGTCACGCAAGATTTCACCGACAACACCGAACTGCTGGCGCATGGCGTGCATGAACTGCGGCCAGGCGGCGGCACCGCGCTTTACGACGCGATTTATTTTGCCTGCCGCGACAAGCTGATGAAGGCGCCGAAGAATACGCCTGTGCGCCGCGCCATCATTCTGCTCAGCGACGGTGAAGACAACCAGAGCCACGTGACCCGCGAAGAGGCCATCGAAATGGCGCAGCGCGCCGAGGCCATCATCTACACGATCTCCACCAACGTCAGCGGGACCAAGGGCCCGGGCGACAAGGTTCTGGAGCGCATTGCCGATGCGACCGGCGGACGCCCCTTCTTCCCTTTCCAGATTCGCGACGTGGCCAACGCCTTTGCCGAGATTCAGGACGAACTCCGCAGCCAGTACGCCATTTCCTACAAGCCGGCGGATTTCAAGCATGACGGCCATTACCGCACCATCGAAATTATCGCCAACGATAAGAAGACTTTCCGGGTGCGCGCCCGCCGCGGCTACTACGCTCCCGCGCAATAGCGGAATTTAAATGTAGCGCCGGCGTCCCGCCGGCTGTCGCGAGGCCGTCCCGGCCTCGCACCCGGAGAGCGCACATGAGCGGGTACTATGTGGAGCGGGCACTCTTGCCCGCTGCTTTTGGGTGCTGCAGGCAAGCGGGCAGGAGTGCCCGCTCCACACTGCCGCGGCTCCCGGACCGCAGCCGGGTAAAATTCCTTCGGCGCTCAAAAATCGCAGCACAAGGAAAAGGAAAAACATGGTCAGAGTGGGATTGCTCGGATTCGGCATGGCGGCAAAGGCATTTCACGCGCCGGTGATTCGTGGTGTGTCCGGGATGGAACTCGCGGCCGTGCTCCAGCGTCACGGCGATGAAGCCAGGCAAAAGTATCCGCAGGTTCGCGTAGTGCGGACGCTCGACGAGATGCTTTCCGATCAGACCATCGATCTCTGTGTCATCGCCACGCCCAACGATTCGCATTATGGCTTCGCGAAGACTTGCCTCGAAGCTGGACGCCATGTCGTCGTCGACAAGCCATTGACTCCGACGCTGGCCGAAGCGGAAGACCTGGTTCGTTTAGCCCGCGAACACGGCCGCTTGCTCACCGTCTATCAGGATCGCCGTTACGACGGCATTTCTCATACGGTAAGAAAACTTGTCGAGTCGGGCGTGTTGGGTGACATCGCCGAATATGAAGCGCGCTATGACCGCTTCCGGCCGGAGCCGAAGGCGAATGCCTGGCGGGAGCGGGCCGACTTTCCCGCCGCCGGAGTTCTGTGGGATCTCGGACCTCACCTCATCGACCAGGCCCTGGTGCTGTTTGGCGAGCCGACTGCCGTATCGGCCACCGCGATTCGCCAGCGCAAAACTTCGCGCACCGACGACGCTTTCGATGTTTTCCTGGAATATCCCTGGCTGCGAGCGACGCTCAAAGCGCGCATCATCGCCTATGCTCCCGGCCCGAACCTGCTCATCCACGGAACCGGGGGATCGTTCATCAAGTACGGTATGGATCCCCAGGAAGCAGCCCTGCGCGGGCCCAACTGCCCTGACGGCCTCGACTGGGGCGAGAACTGGGGTCTCGAACCGGAAGAAAACTGGGGCACTCTGAGCCTGGTGAGCGGCGAGACTCGCAAGGTGCCGACGGATCGCGGAGACTATCGCGGATTCTATGCCAACGTGCGGGACGTGATCGAAAAAGGAGCTTCGCCGGACGTCACTCCGAAGCAGTTCCTCGGCACCATGCGCGCGATTGTTCTGGCGCACAAGAGCAGCCGCGAACGGCGAGTCGTGCAATGGAACGAGCCCGCGGAATAATTTCCACGATAGAAAACTTTCCTCGCTGCCATCGAAACTCTGGCTGCGATCGTTACGAATGCCGATCTGCATTCGAATTTCTTCTTGATGCCATCGAAATTTTGCGGAGCGTCTTTATGCCTCCTTTACGTCTCGCTTACGCTGTCTTCACGCGCGAAGGCTTAACGTCTTCGCACTATGAATCGCAATCCGGTGATTTCGTCGCTTGCAACTTCTCTGCTCGCATTCAGCCTTCTTGTCGCGTCGGCTCAGGCGCAATCGACATTTGGTTCAATCGTCGGAGTGGTGCATGACGCGACCCAGGCAGTCGTTCCAGGCGCCTCGGTCAAGATACAGAGCCTGGAGGACGACAGCAGCCGTTCGACCACGTCAGACGCGAACGGATCGTTCGAGTTTGTGAATCTCAAGCCCGGGCACTATGCCGTCTCAGCGCAAGCGCCGGGCTTTGCCGAATTTCGTGTGTCATCGGCTGAACTGTCCGCGCGGCAAACCTTAAGGATCAACGTCACATTCGGCCTGCAAAAACAATCCGAGACCATAGAAGTCTCCGACACGATAGCAGTAATCAATACCGAGAATGCGGTAATCAGCGATTCGAAAGATAACCGCCAGATCACCGAACTCCCGCTGAATAACCGGGCGACCACTACCAGCCCGCTCGGCGCGCTCGCGCTTTCACCCAACGTGCAGCAAGACAGCTCGGGCAACCTGGCCCTCGGAGGCGCCAGTTCGTCAATGGTGAATTTCTCCGTCGATGGCATCTCCACCACCAATGTGCGTCAAAACGGCGCTCTCCAGGATGCCTATCCGTCGCAAGAAGGCATTTCGGAAGTAAAGGTAACTTCGTTTAACAATAGCGCCGAGTTTTCGCAGGTGGGTGATGTAACCTTCACCACCAAAAGCGGCACCAGCAAGCCACACGGCAGCCTTTTCGAATATCTGCAGAACGACGCGCTCGATGCCGACCCTTATGGATTCGCCGGAAAAGCTCCCAAGCACTTCAACACGTTTGGCGGATCGTTAGGCGGGCCGGTAACGATTCCAAAACTTTACAACGGAAAAGATAAGACATTCTTCTTCATCGACTATGAAGGGAATCGGCGCGCGACCACCGTCGCCGAACAGTTCCTGGTTCCGACGCTGGCCGAGCGCAACGGCGATCTTACGGCTCTCGGCGGCCCGGTGATTCCGTCGGCCAGCATTAATCCGACCGCGAAGGCTCTGCTCAGTTACTATCCGTTGCCGAATGTGTCCGGACAATCGAACTACAACTACGAGACCTTTCAGCCGACGCCGTCGCGGACCGATGGCGAGGATATTCGCATCGATCAAACTATTACTACGAAGCAGTCGGCCTACGCGCGCTTCAGCCGCAAGAACATCACTTCGAACTATGTGAACCCTCTGCTGCCGGATGATTCCGACAGCGTGCACAATCGCAGCCTGCTGGTTTCGCACACTTTCGCCATCACATCGCGCCTGGTCAATGAATTTCGCTTTGGCTTCACCAACGTGACCACCAGCGTCGGCTTCCCGATCGCCGGAGCTTCTGCGCTCTCGCAACTCGATCTGACCGGAGTCAACATCAGCCAGCATCCCACCACGCACGCCTTCCCTACTTTCAATTTCAACGCCGGGACGGGCTTCACACCGATCGGGTGCGACAAGGCAGGCGTAACCCAGTCCCTGAGTACGCAGTTCACCGATAACATCAGTTATGCGGTGGGCAAGCACACGCTGAAGGCCGGCATCGACGCGCGCCGGGTTCGTTACTTCGATCTGGAGAGCTTCGCCCCGGTATTCGCCTCCGATGATTTTGGAGACTTCATCTTTCAACCCACCTTCACCGGCAACGCCTTCGGCGATTTTCTTGTAGGCGCTCCAACAACCCTGAATTTCGCCGTTTCCAGCCCCGACGTGGGCGGCACCGCATGGCAATACGGGCTCTTTGCCCAGGATCAGTACCAACTCAGCAGCCGGCTCACGCTCAACTATGGATTGCGTTGGCAAATCCTGCCCGGCTTCACCGAAGACGGAGGAAACCTGGCGAACTTCGACCAGAGGAACAACTCGATTGTCGTGCCCGACGCTCTGGCGCCTTATCTCGCACAGCAAAATATTCAGGCGTCGAATTCGGCCTTCCAGCAATCGTTCAACGCTTGTGGCCTGGGATACTCAGCGCTTCCGTGCACCCACTACGTTACTGCCAGTCAGGATCACTTGCCGCAATCGCTGCGCAACATCTACAAACGCAACTTCCAGCCGCGCGTGTCCCTGGCATGGCGTCCGTTTAACGATACCAAGACCGTCGTTCGCGCCGGCTTCGGCATTTTTACCATGACCAATCTGGGGCCATTGTCGTTCAACAACAGCGGCAACCCGACTTCGGCTCTGCACACCTACACCAATAGCCTCACCGCGGGCGGCGGCCCGCTGATCCAATTCCCCAACACCGCGCCACCCAGTTCGGGAGTGCAGTACGGCGGCGGAGGTCTCGACCAGGGTGTGAACCCAAATTTTCGCGATCCGCAATCGAATCAGTGGAATCTTACGGTGGAGCGCCAGCTCAGCAATAGCGACACCTTGCGCGTGAGCTATGTCGGTATGCACAGCTACCGGCTCAGTGTCACGGAAGATCTGAATCAGATTCCCGCCAGCACAACTCCGTATCAGACTACGGCGGCGAGCCCGTATGTCGACCCGCGCGCTCCGTATCAAAACTGGTTCACGCTCTACTCGACGTTGAATGCTGGCAAAGAAAATTACAACGCGCTTGAAGTGCAGGAGACGCACACCCTCTCGCACGGTCTGTACTTCGACGCGAACTATACATTCGCCAGAAACCTTGCCGACAACCAGGGCGACACCCCCACTGCGTTTGCCGGAGAGGTAAACTACGGGATCCCGATTGCCGACCGCTTCCACATTGCCAGTGACTACGGCAATCTCGAGGGTACCCGCCGACAGCGCTTCCTCCTGTCCGGCGTGTATCAGTTGCCGGTTGGACAAGGCCGCGCGTTTTTAAATACGGGTGGCTGGAGAAACGCCCTGCTCGGTGGATGGGAGTTGAACACCATCACGCTGATGGAAACCGGACCCTGGCTGACGCCGAGCATCAGTGATTCTTACGACCAATCCAATACCAACGTGCTGAACCGCGGCGCCTTCCTCCGTCCGGACGCGGTCTCAACGAATTTTTACGGAGGACAATCGCGCGCGCATTACTTCAATCTGTCCGCCTTTGCTCCTACCCCTGGGGGCGCCGGCCGCTTCGGCAATGCCGGAGTCGGGATCCTCCAGGGACCTGGCACCCACGCCGTCAGTTTCGGCCTTGCCAAAGCCTTTCGCGTGACCGAAGGAGTTCGGGCGCGGTTTGAGTCCACCTTTACGAACGTACTCAACCACACAAACTTTGCTCCTCCGGCCACACAGATCGACAACACTGCGACCTTCGGAGTCCTCAGCGCTCCTCAGACTGCGGAAAATGCCGGGAACCGCACAGGACAGCTGGCACTGCGTATCGATTTCTAGGACTAGCCCGGCTACCCCACCCGAAGTTCGGCTGCCCCACGCTTCGCGATGCTCGAAGCGTGGGCACGATGCTGCCGAAAGGCAGAATTTGCGTCATCAAGCCTCGCGAAGTCACTCTCATCAAACGCGTCATCCCGAACCCCGGCGCACTTCAGTCGGGTGAGGGATCTCGTGTGAACGCCCCCGTCCGCCGTGCACCCGGAGATCCTTCCCTTCGCCTGAAAAACGGCTCCGCTCAGGATGACGCCAACCCCAACTTCCAACACTCCCGCCGCGTCTTCTATAGAATCGGAGTTGTCGAGGAGTTGCTGAGAAAGACAGGAGCACGGCCGGTGCAATGGAGTACCGATTTGAGTTCGACGCCGAAAACAAAATCCTGCTAATGCGGGTAGAGGGCCGGCTGACGGACGAATCCCTCGCAGCTCTGTACCAAGAAGCGCTTGCACGTTGGGCCGCGACCGATGCCAGCGCGGGCATTTCGGACTACTCCTCCGTTACGGAATGGGCGGTCTCGGCTGCATTCATACGCAAACTGGCAGATTACGATCCGGTTGAGACGGACCCGACCCGGCGTCCTCGCATTATTGTTGCCCCGGCCACGGTTGGATTCGGTTTGTCACGCATGTTCCAGATTGCCGGAGGGGCCAGGAGGCCGCACCTGACCGTCGTGCGCACGCTGGACGAAGCCTTCGCCGCACTCGGCGTTCACTCCCCCCACTTCAAGCCGTTGGAGTGACCTCCCAGGTCGCGCGTTGTAACCGTTGTCGCGCACAGGATGCATGAGTGATAAGGTAATCTTGCAACAGTGACCATGAATTAACGCAGGTGTCATCAGTTCTTGATTTTTACTTTGTTGTGCTACCTCGCTACCGGTTGCTGGTCGCGGCGATTCTGTTCACTGCTGACTGGATCGTAAGGCGACTGGCCCTTGCTCATCCATGGTCCCAACAACAAAAGATGAGCGTAATGATTCCATAACAATGTCGGCTCCCAGGCCCGAGTAAACTTTGGAGGCGCAAACCAACCAAAGGGCTCGGAGGAAAGGAGCCGAACATGCTGATTATAGGTTGTGACTATCATCCGGGCTTCCAGCAAATTGCTTTTGTAGACACAGAAACCGGGGAGTGCGGCGAACGGCGTCTGAGTCACCGCGAAGAAGCCGAGCAGTTCTACCGCGAGCTCAAAGAACGAAACTTGCCAGTACGTGTGGGTATGGAATCTAGCGGGCACTCGCGCTGGTTTGAGCGTTTGCTGCGCGAGTTGCAGTTTGAGTTGTGGATCGGGGACGCGGCCGAGATTCGCACCAAGCGGGTACGCAAGCAGAAGACGGATCGGCAGGATGCACAGCTGTTGTTGCGGCTGATGATGGAAGACCGCTTTCCCCGGATCTGGGTGCCGGACGCAGCCAACCGGGATCTGCGGCAACTGCTGTGGCATCGGCATCGGTTGGTGCAGATGCGCACCCGGGTGATGAATCAGCTGCATGTGGTCGCACTCAACGAAGGCCTGCGGCGTAAGAAGGCCTTGTGGCGCCCGGCCGGTCGCAAGCAACTGGAGTCCATCGTGCTGGCACCCTGGGCCAGTCGGCGACGCCAAGACTTGCTCGACTTACTGGATCAACTGACGCCCAAGATCCAGGAGCTGACGCGCGCGTTAGAAGAGGAAGTGGAGCAGCGACCGGTGACGCGGCGGCTGATGACGCATCCGGGAGTCGGCCCGCTGACGGCACTGGCCTTCGAGTTGGTGATCGGAACGCCCGAACGTTTTCACTGCGGCAAACAGATTGCCAGTTATGTAGGACTGGTTCCGACGGAAGAGTCCAGCGGAGATCGTCGCCGACTCGGTCACATCAGCAAGCAAGGCAATGTGCTGCTGCGGTTTCTGCTGGTGGAAGCCGCGCAGGTCACAGTGCGCAGCCAACCGGAGTGGCGCGGCAAGTTTTTCCACCTGGCCATGCGGCGCGGACGCAAGATTGCAAAAGTAGCGATGGCCCGGAAACTGGCGGTGCATCTGTACTGGATGTGGCGCCAGGGGTGGGATTATGGCCAGATGCAAAAGCTCGGTTCGCACGCGGGAGCGCCCGGAAATCCCGATGGTGTGCAGTAAATCACCGACGTAATGATTGGGCATCCCGCTCCCCTTCGGCAGGGGAGTTCGAAGAAGTAATCATGATCGCAGTTGGTGATCGAAGAGATGGTTGGGTCGGACTGAGTTCCTGACCCTAACGATTAGAAGCGGGCCCAAGGTTGGAAACGCGCAAACCATCTACGAGAGCGAAATGGCGTTCTTCCACGAGTGCACGCAGTAGTGTGCGCGCATAGTGCTTGACAGCGCCGACATTGTTAGAGAGGGATTTTTCGCCAATGATCCAGTACGGTATCATTGGCTGCCCCTCTATCAGAGAACAGTCCAAGCATGAGACCTCTTCTGCGCTTAGCAATTTGCACTCTTCTCGTCTGCAGTATTTTGCTGTTCGCGAGAATACAGGCACAATCGCAGCAACAGAATCAGGAGGAGACGCGCACCGATCTTACTAAGGTCTGCGGCGAAAAGAACCCTCCACCTTGCGCGACGCCCCCACGCGTAATTTATGCTCCTGAACCCGAATACTCTGCGCAAGCGCGAAAGGCGGGTTATCAAGGCGTTTGCACTCTCAGCGTGATTGTGGAAGCTGACGGCCGCACCAGCCATATCAGAGTGTCAGACAGTCTTGGAATGGGACTTGATGAGAAGGCAATTAATGCGGTAAAGCGCTGGAAATTCGCACCGGCCCTGAAGGATGGCAAGCCTGTCCCTGTGCAGATCGCCGTTGAAATAGCCTTTCATCTTGCTGGACACTGACAGAGCAGGATGATTGACGTTAGCCGGCCATAGCGCTTATTGACGTGTTCTGCGCGACTTCACGGCAGTACGAACCGTCTACGTGATCCCCAGCTTCTCCAGATTTTCGACCGGCCTGGCCAATACTGCCTTGCCGCCCCGTGCTACGATCGGCCGCTGCAGCAGTTCCGGATGAGCCGCCATAATGCCGAGAAGCGCATCGTTGCTTAGATCCTTGCCCGCCACGAACTCTCGATAGGCGGATTCCTTCGTTCGCAAAACGTCATGCGGTTTCAACCCCGCGCGCCGCAGCAAGTCTTTCAACTCCCCCGCCGATAACGGATGCTCGATGTAATTCACGCTCTCAAATTCCACGCCCTGCGCAGTCAAGACACGCTTGACCTCCCGGCATGTGCTTCACGTCGGCTTCTCGTACAGTGTTACCGCTTCTTTCTTTTTCATCAGAAGCATCCTCCGATCCAGCCGATGTTCCTGAGCTACGAAATCTTCAGCACAACTTTGCCGTAGTTCTTCCCTTCTTCGAGCAGCTTGTAAGCTTCAACCGCCCGATCCAGCGGGTATACATGGCCGATCTGGGGAACGAGTTTGCCCTGCTCGATCCACTGGGAAAGCCGCTGCCACGCCGGTTCCATGATCTCGCGCTTTTGCGACAGATAGCTCAGCCAGAGCCCTTGCACCATTCCCGATTTCGCGTACATCGCCCTGAGATCGAGTTTCGGAGATTGCCCAGTCGCCGTGCCATATTGGATGACGCGTCCGAAATCGCGCAGGCAGCGCAGGCTCTTGGCCGTGTGCTCGCCGCCCAGCATTTCGAATACGGCGTCCACGCCCTCGCCGCGCGTGAGATTCTTCACGACCTCTTCGTAGTCGTGCTGTTTGTAGTTGATGCCGTGCTGCAAGCCCAACTCTTTCACGCGCGCCAGCTTTTCGTCTGACGACGACGTGCCGTACATCTCCACGCCCAGCAAGTGGCCGATTTGTACGGCAGCAGTGCCCACGCCTCCTGCCACGGCGTGGATCAGAACGCGGGGAGTGCGGCCGGACTTAGCGGAATCAAAATCCCCACCCTGTCGCGAAGAACGCGACAAGGATGGGGCACCCGATTCCGATGCAGACTGTGGCGTCATTCCCGCTTGCCAGTATCCGAGATAGGCCGTGAAGTAGTTCACTGGAAACGCGGCGGCCTGTTCGTCAGTCCAGCGGTCAGGAATAGGCCACAGCATGTGGGAGTACGCTGCGGTCTTTTCCGCGAACGCGGCCCACTGCGCGTAGCCCATCACGCGGCGGCCTGTGCTTTCTTCCACTCCGGCAAATTCTCGGCCTGCAATCAACGGCGGTGGGGGGGTGCCCGGATACCCGCCTTTTGCGGTCATGAAGTCGGCAAAATTCAGGCCTCCGGCGTTCACACGGACAATCGTCTGGCCCGCTTTCGCGGTCGGTTCGGGGGCATCCTGAATGGCAAGCCCATCCGGCCCAGAGAGGCTGGTGATCATCAGAGCTTTCATGCGGAAAGTCTAACAGGATGGCACCTGATTTCTGTGCCCGCGATTTGCTCTAGAATCCGCAGGTCCAGTTTTCCTCCTGCTGTCTAACAGCGGGTATATACTCTTGGCGTTGGCTTATTGTTCTTCCGGCTGGGCCCCTTCCAGCCGGGCCGGGGCGTACATTCATCCCCTAATTCATGCGCCCCGCATCTGATTGGCCGGTTCCATCGGGGGCGGTGAGAACGGGCACGGGTGCATCACCCAGTGGCACGGGGAAAGCTGCATCCGCGGGGAGGTTTACCGTGGATCTTATTCTTGTACGTCTTTTTTTCATCCTTGTTGTAGCCGCCACCTGCTTCATCATCGAACCTTTCAATCTGACTCGCAGCTACGATGCGGGCGTGGGCGCGATTATCGGCGCGGCCATTGTCCTGTTCGAATGGAAGCTGCGCACCGTCAGCCTGAAACGCCTGATCGGAGCGGCCATCGGCAGCCTCCTCGGCATTTGTGGCGCTTACCTGTTCGCTCTGGTCATCCGCAGCAGCGTTCCTCAGGGACATACGCAGAGTTTCCTGCAGATTCTGGTCATGTTGCTGATGGCCTACGTCGGCCTGATCGTCGGAGCCAACAAGGGCGATCTGCTCAACCTGGCCGCGCTCGGCGGCATCTTCGGCGGCGAAAAACAGAGCAAGAAGAGCTACAAGATTCTCGACACCAGCGTCATCATCGACGGACGGATCGCCGACATCGCCGAGACCGGCTTTCTTGACGGTGTCATCGTGACCCCGCAGTTCGTGCTGCGCGAGTTGCAACTGGTCGCCGACTCGGCCGACTCGCTGAAGCGCAATCGTGGACGTCGCGGCCTCGACATCCTCCAACGCCTGCAGAAAGTCGCCACCCTCCAGATCCAGATCGTGGAAGACGATTTCCCGGCGGTCCGCGAAGTGGATCTGAAACTGATCGAACTGGCCAAGCTCTATGAGGGCAAGATCATCACCAACGACTTCAACCTGAATAAAGTTGCGCAGCTGCAAGGCGTTGAGGTCTTGAATATCAACGAACTGGCCAATTCGCTCAAGCCGATCGTGCTGCCCGGCGAGGCCATGCGCGTATTCATCCTGAAAGAAGGCAAGGAATACAACCAGGGGGTAGCCTATCTCGACGACGGGACGATGGTGGTGGTCGACAACGCGCGCAAGATGATCGGCAAGACCATCGACGTGTCGGTCACTTCAGTGTTGCAGACCACGGCGGGGAAAATGATCTTCGGCAAGTGGGACGAGCGCGCCGCCTATTCGCGGCAGGCGCCATCCGCTGTGCCGGTAACGGCAGCTGTGGTGCCGGCTCCCGGTCCGACTGCAGTGCCGGCCGCGACTACGGTCGATACGAAACAGGGCGCTTCGTAGCCGGATAGCGTCCTAGAGCGGCCAGGATTCTGTGGACAGAGATTTTTGTGGGGACAGCCGCCATCGGCTGTCCGGCCGCGCAGCGGACTACGGGTGTGCCCCGCGCACAAGCCTCTCATTTGAAGTTGCCGCCTTCGCACTCGTATACTGACAGCCCGCCATGAAGGTTCTCGTCATCATCCCGGCCGCTGGTCTTGGAACGCGCATGGCGCCCGTGCCCAGCGCCATGGATCCCAAGTCAAAGAAGGCGCATTCGACCAAGCAGTTCACCGAACTGGGGGGCACTCCGATCCTGATTCACACGCTGCGCAAGTTCGCCGCCATCGATGAGATCAGCGAGATCTGGATCGCCCTCCGCGAACATGAGATCGAAGGATTCCGCGAGCGACTGGAAACCGAGGCGAACGATGTTCTGCGGAAGAAAATCGAACTGGTCGTGGGCGGCGAGCACCGCCAGCAGTCGGTGGAGCACGCGCTGAATGCCATCACCGCCGCGCCGGACGATATCGTTCTGGTGCACGACGCCGTGCGCCCTCTCGTTACCGCCGAAATCATTCGTGAAGTGATCGAGGCTGCCCGGAAATACGGCGCCGCCATTGCCGGACTTCCCGCCGTAGACACAGTGAAGCAGGTCGAGCGCACCTCCGAAGGCGCGATCATCAAATCCACAATTCCGCGCGCCGGCATCGTGCTGGCACAAACGCCCCAGGGCTTCCGCTACAACGTCATCAAAAAAGCCTTCGACGAAGCCACTGCCGACGGCTTCATGGGCACCGACGAAGCCTCGCTTGCCGAGCGCTCCGGACACGAGGTCGCGGTGGTGATGGGCTCGCCAAGAAACATCAAGATCACAACTCCCGGAGACATGGAACTGGCGGAGTTCTATTTACGGAAATGATCCACGGATTTTCGCGGATCTCCACGGATAAACCCTCGATCAGCGGGTTACACTCTCTGGTGATGGATGCGTCTCCCACTATTCTCAAGCACTCTGGCAACGAAAGGAAAAAGATCCGTGGAAATCCGTGCGAATCCATGGCCAAGGTCTCCGCATGAGAATCGGCTACGGTTTTGACTCGCACGAATTCCGGCCCGGCATTCCGCTGAGGATTGGCGGGATCACGCTGGCTCACGAGAAAGGACTCGGCGGCCATTCTGACGGCAACGTCCTGCTCCACGCCATCACCGATGCGCTGCTGGGTGCCATTGCTGCTCCGGATATCGGAGCGCTGTTCCCGCCTTCCGATCCGAAGTGGAAGGGCGCGGATTCGGTGATCTTTCTGCGCGAAGCGCTGAAGCGCGTGCACGACGCGGGATACGCCGTCGCTAACGTGGACGCCAGCCTGATCCTGGCTGCGCCGAAGATTGGTCCGCACGTGGCCGCGATCCGGACGCGAGTTGCTGAACTTCTAGGCGTATCGTCCGATTGCATCGGCCTCAAAGCCAAGACTCCGGAAGGATTGAATCTGGATAACGCCGCGATCGCGCACGTGGTCGTTCTGCTGGAGAAGGCACTGAAGAAGCCGCGGGCAAGAGCCAGGTAGCGCGACTTCGGCAGTCCCTTCAAATCTCACTTATCTTTGCCTCCGCAATCAGCGCCTCGAAGATCGCGCGCGACGCCGCGTCTTCTTCCACTGACCGCTCTGGATGCCATTGCACCGCCAGCACGAAATGATCTGGCGCGGTTCCCTCCAGCGCTTCGATGATGCCGTCATCGGGACAGCGTGCGACGATGCGCAGGCCTTCGCCGATCGCGTCTGCCGATTGATGATGGGAGGAGTTCACGGGAAGGATCAAGCCGCCGCCCTCAGGGGCTAAAGCCCGATTCACGTTCGACGCCGTATCGGCACGGCTAAAGCCGTGCCCTTCCCGCTCGTTATGCAGCCGCAGCCCATCTCCGAGCTGCGCTCGGCCCGACAGCCGGGGGCGGCTGTCGCTACATACAATCTGCGCCAGCTGTGAGCCCCGATCGATTTCGACTTTGTGCGCGACGGCGATCTTTTTTCCTGCCTCGTGATTCACTTTCGTGCGCGTTATTTCCGGCAGAAAATCCGGAATGTGCTGTACCAGCGATCCGCAGCGGTGCACGTTCAGGCTCTGCAGGCCATAACAGATACCGAGCACGGGCTTGCGATTGGCGTAAGCGTCATCGAGCAGAAGATCATCAACTTCATCGCGGCGCGGATCTGCCTTGGCAGTGTGCGGCGAGGGCGCTTGCTTAAATCTCGCGGGATCCACGTCGGCATTGCTGCCGGGCAGCAATACCCCAGCGCAGCTCTCGATCATCTTCCGCACTACGGCTGCGCTCTGATCCAGCGGAATGCGAACCGGCTCTCCTCCGGCCAAAGCAACGGCGCGCTCGTATTGTGGAATCGCGCGCTCGCCGTACTCGCGGTCGGTGGAATGCGGCATCGGGATGGCGATCCGTGGCGGCATCGGCAAATCAGTTCATCTTCTCGATCGTCGACAGCGTTTTCATTTGCCGGTAATGGCGCACTTCCAGCGAGATCGAGAAGACGAGAATAATGCCGCCCGCGACCAGCGCCATTGGCATCGCGATATATCGGTAGGCGACGCGCATGTCAGGGTGAACGCCGCGCAGCTTGGACGCGATCGCCGTCCCCGCGATGGCCAGCAGCAAAGTGACGGCGAAACACAGCAGCGTTCCGATGAAAGTCATCAGGGCTACGCGCACCGGAATGCCGTACCAGCGCGGAGATCGGGATGCTCTAGCCATAACCCAAGTTCGCCGTTCAGCCGCGGCGCTTGTACAGGATCGCGAACTCGAATCCGGAATTCGCGGGGAACAGTTCGGCAACTTTTCGCAGACGCTCGGCCAGCGCGGAAGGAGCGAGCAGCGGGTAATCGCGCTCGCGGAGATCGTAATAATCAACGTCAAGATAAAGCGAGAGCAAGTAAATGGAAATCGTATCGGAGAACGTCGCTTCCAGATATTCCGTTTTGTAGCGTTCGGCGTCGGGACCGCGGGCGGTAGCGAGCTTGCGAGCCTCCCAAGCATCGAGCGAAGTTTCGCCTCGAACTCCAGCTTCGACCTGGCTCCAGGCCAGTTCGCTAAACTCGTGCGAGACTCCGGCGCGCTCGACCAGCGCGTGTCCGACGTTGATATAGAACTCGAAGGCGACGGAAAACTTGTCGTCCATCAGGCGGGTGGAAATGAACACGCACTGCGAGTCGCCCAGATTGAGGTTGCGATGGCAGACGGCATTATCGCTGAGGGCAACATCGTAGCGGTCGGCGATCAGCGTGTCGTCGCCATGACTAACGGTGAGAGGGACGAAGTAGTAGGCTTTGCGCTCCAGCGCGGAGGCGACTCGGGTCGGAACGGCGGCGACCATGCGTTCGAGATCGAAAGAGTTGACGGCCACTTCTCCGGCGCTGGCGTAACAGACGCCGTTGGGAGCTTGCGCGACCGGGGTGAGCCGAACCACTTCGGCGGGGCTGCGAGTGATGGCTGGGGCTGCCTGTGACATTCCAGGTTTCATTCTACACACAGCCCGCTCTTCCGGAGTAGAAGGCCTCAGTGGCTTAAAGCCGGACTTCTTTCCGCTTCATATGGCTCGACGGTAAGTCGGGCCTAGAGTCGGGGGCCTTTCCCAATATTCTTCCCCGGGGACGAGTTTGTTCCCACAACGCTCGCTACGCTCGCGGGGCGGACGAATGCGTCCGCCCCTACATTAGTTCGGCACCGATTTCGACCTGCTTCAAGATGGTCATTTGTTGGAGAGCACGAAGTCGACGGTGGAAACTCCGTTGCCGCTCACGGTCACCGATTTTTCCCAGGTTCTCGGTTCGGTGAAGATGGGGCGCTGGACGCTGTGTTCGGTGAGCACGTCATAAGCCTGCTCTTTGCCGGCGAGACCCCAGCCCTCATGCCAGGCGACGATCTGGTAGGTTCCGGGCGGGACGTCGGTGAACTCGAAGCGTCCGCTCTCGTCCGTCACGGCGTAGTAAGGATGAGGAGCGACGAACATCTCGGCATTCATCCAGACATGGCCGCCGTTGCAGCGCAGGTTGACCAGGCCGGGCGTTTGCATGGTGCGGGAGCTCACGCGGCCGGGGAATGGAAATGGAAGATTGAAGGTAGCCGCTCCGTCCATGTGAATGGTGTGCAGAGTGGCATCAGAGCTGACCATGTCGAGCGCACCGTTTTCCGGGACAAGAAGAATGTGAGGGATGTAGTGGCAGTGTTTCTGATCGAGGTGGCGGCGCTGCTCCGGCAAATCCATGCCTTTGCCGCTGGTGATGTTCTTGAGGTAGACGACGGTATTGGCTACGCCGCCCTGGGGGCCAATGATCAGGCGCTCGAGATCGACGGACTTTTTAGAATCGGGATCGCAGATCTGCGGATCCTTGGTGACCGGAAAGTTCAGGGCGCGAGGAACTGGCCCGGACCATTTAACCGCACCGGAAATGGTGCCTCCGTCAGTGACAGTGATGACTCTGTATTCGCTTTGCGAGAATGCCACGGCGGTGGCAGCCAAGAAGAACGAAACGAGGAAGAAGCATTGTGAAAAGACTCGGCGCATACCCGTCCCCTTATCCCCCGGCGGCCGGCACAATATCCGCAGGGTTGAGATTTGGCCGTACAAAAGTCCCGCTTACCCTTTCACGTCCCAACTTGCGGGATGCACGCTGCACAGGGGCCCGGATCAATCTCCGGGGCAGCATTCAAGTTTGCGGTCGTTCTGCGCTTTCAACGGGGGAGGCGGTGCCATAGGCACGGTCTTGTGATTGAAATCACATTAAGGATGCGCCGCCGAAGGTAAGCAGGAAAGATTACCGAGGTCACAAAAGGAGCGACGGGCCGGGGTACCGGCGCGTTTGAGCCAAACGTCGTAAATTCAGCAACGAGACTTTACAATCATTCCTCCATGACGGTGACGGTGCGATCGTTCGCGAAGATTAACCTCGGGCTGCGCATTGGCGCGGCGCGGCAGGATGGGTTTCACGACCTGCTGACCGTGTACCAGACGATCGGGCTGCATGATGTGATCCGGGTGCGCGTGGGTCGTGGGTCGGGGATTGAGATTCGATGTGAGGACCCGCGGGTGCCGCGGGATGAGTCGAATACCTGCTTCCGAATCGTGGAGTGCGCGATGGCGGCGTTGCGAGCGAAAGGTCGGGTAGTCATCGAGATTGAGAAGCGGCTGCCGGTGCAGGGTGGATTAGGTGGAGCATCGGCAAATGCGCTGGCGACCTTGCTGGGGTTGGAGCGGGCGGTTCGAAAGACTCTGCCTGCGGCGGAGAGGTTGCGGATTGCGGCGGAAGTAGGATCGGATCTGCCACTGTTTCTGGTCGGCGGAACGGTGCTGGGAGTGGGCCGGGGTGAGCAGGTGTATCCGCTGCCCGATCTTCCAGCCATGGCCTGCGTGGTGGTGACTCCGGAGGTGGGAGTTTCGACGCCGGAGGCGTTTGCGGCGTGGGATCGATTGGTGGGCATGTGTGGCGCTGGCATTCCTGCCCGCGAGGGAGCGCCTCTGCTGTCGAGTTCTGAGAAGCAAAAGCCAGCCGAGCTGCGCTCGGCCGGACAGCCGAAGGCGGCAGTCCCCACAAAACCTTGGACGGACGAATGCGTCCGTCCCCACATAACCCGCGGCCACCCTGGCACTACCTACGCTGGCACTCCCCTCACTGACGGTGCCTCGAAATTGACGGTGGCCCGTGCCTCCGATAGAATGAATGAGCTTGGCCGTGAGATGTCGGCGTGGCTGAGTGAACCTTACTCCAGTGCTCCTTTGCATTCTTTGGCAAGAAGGGGCCGGGCCGAGAATCCGCTTCTCTGGCTTGTCCGGGCTGGGATTAAAAACGACTTCGAAGAGGTCGTCTTTCCTGAGTACCCCGAACTGTGTGAAGGGAAGCGTGCGCTTGAGCGCGCGGGCGCGAAGTATGCGTCGTTGTCAGGGTCTGGATCGACCCTGTACGGGCTGTTTGGGTCGACGGAGGAGGCGGCAAGGGCGGTGAGCCGACTTCGGAAGCAAGGTTGGGCGGCGCAGGCGACTTCGACGCTAACGCGAAGTGCTTACTGGCGGCGGATATTGGTGGATTAGGGGCGAGAGGGTTGCCCCAGAGCGCTTGGCTTCGCCTGCGCTTGGACGGCCGGAGGCCGCCGTCGCCACATGAGCCGTGGTCAGGGCGGCTTGGGTTGGGTCGGCGAATTTTTGATTGTTGAATTTTGATTGTTGAATGACAATGATTGCGAACCCCCAACAAGGGTTCATTCAACCATCAACATTCAACCATCAACGATTGGCTTACTGGGCCGTCGACTAATGGTAGGTCAAGTGCCTTTGGAGCACTTTGTCTAGGTTCGAATCCTAGCGGCCCAGCCAGAAGAACAGCGATGAGTTTTGAGCGGTGAGCCATGAGCAAGCCCGATTCTGACTTTGCTCACAGCTCGTTGCTCACGGCTCAACGCTCAAGAGCGAAGCGAAACTATGGCCACCTTAGTCACGCCGACCGACAAGACGACCGAGAAGGTTGAGAAGAAGAATCCGCCTGTGACCGACGAGAAGCAGGAGCGGAAACCGCGGCCGCGAGTGGACGAGAAGTTCAAGATCTTCAGCGGCACGGCGAACGAGCCGTTGGCCGACGAGGTCTGCCATTTTCTCGGGATGCCGCGCGGGCAGGCGCAGGTAACGCGCTTTGCCGATGGCGAGTGCTATGTGCAGATCCAGGAGAACGTGCGCGGTTCGGATGTGTTCGTGCTCCAGCCGACGTGCCACCCCGTGGACGGGCACTTGATGGAACTGCTGCTGATGATCGATGCACTGAAGCGCGCGTCGGCGCGGCGCATCACGGCGGTGATTCCGTACTTCGGCTACGCCCGGCAGGACCGGAAAGACAAGCCGCGGAGTCCGATCTCGTCGAAGCTGGTGGCGGATCTGCTGACGACCGCAGGGGCACACCGAGCGTTGATTGTGGATTTGCATACGCCGCAGTTGCAGGGATTTTTCAATATCCCGGTCGATCACTTGTTCGCGTCGCCGGTGCTGGTGGATCACTTCCGCAAGCTGGCGTTGCCGAATCTGACGGTGGTTTCACCGGACGCGGGCGGCGTGGAGCGGGCGCGGTTTTTCGCGAAGAAAGTGGACGCGGCCCTGGCCATCGTCGACAAGCGGCGCGTGGAAATGAACGTTGCCGAAGTGATGCACGTGATCGGCAACGTCAAAGAGCGGACCTGCCTGATCATCGACGATTTGATCGATACGGCCGGGACGCTGGTGAAAACGGCGGCCGCGTTGAAGGAAAATGGCGCGACCGAGGTTTATGCGTGCGCGTCGCACGCGGTGCTTTCCGGCCCGGCGGTGGAGAACATACGGAATTCGGTGATCAAACAGGTGGTGGTCACGAACACGATCCCTCTGAGGCCGGATGCGGACGCGGCAAGAACTGAAAAGGGAGGAAAGATTTCCGTCCTCTCGATTGCGGGATTGATCGGCCGGGCGATTCAGGCAAATCACGAAGAAACCTCGGTCAGCAAGTTGTTTATCTAGCTATGAGCGGTGAGCTATGAGCAAAACGGGTTTGCTCGCGGCTCATGGCTCACAGCTCATCGCTGATTTTCTCAGATAGGAATTGACATTTATGGCAACTGCATTGGAAACGAACGTACTGGAAGCGCAACCGAGAGAAGCTGGCACGAAGAATGATGCCAAGCGTGTGCGCCGCGACGGGAAGATTCCGGCGGTGGTGTATGGAGCGGGGAAAGACTCGCTCTCGATCAGTGTCGACCCGCGGGTGGTGACCCGAATTCTGAATTCGGAGACCGGCCACAACACGATTTTCGATTTAGCGATGGGCGGCGAGAAGACCAAGGCCATGATCGTTGACTGGCAATATGAGCCGATCAAGGGCAAGCTGCTGCACATCGATTTGAAGCGGATCGCCCTCGACAAGGTGCTCAAGGTCAGCGTGCCCATCTTCCTGGTCGGCGAAGCTGCGGGCGTGAAGCAGGAGGGCGGCATCATGGAGCAGATGCTGCGCGAAGTTGAGATCGAGTGCTTGCCGGCGGACATTCCGAGCCACATCGATGCCGACGTCAGCCAGTTGACCTTTGGCAAGGTGCTGCGCGTTTCGGATTTGCCGCACTCCGAGAAGCTCAAGTTCCTGACCGACGCGAATCAGCCGGTTGCGCACGTGACCTCGGTAAAGGAAGAAGTTGTGGTCACGCCGGAAGCGGTGGCGGCAGAGGCGGGAGCTGCTCCAGCCGAGCCCGAAGTCATCAAGAAGGGCAAGCAGGAGACCGAGGAAGAAGGCGCCGAGGCTGCGGCCGAGAAGCCGGAGAAAGCCGAGAAGAAAGAAAAGAAGTAGCTTCGTGGTGAGAAGGGCCGAGCTTCGCTCGGCGGACAGCCGAGGGCGGCTGTCCCCACATGAAGCGAGGAAGCGAATCGGGCGTGAAACTGATCGTTGGACTGGGCAATCCCGGAATCGAATATCAGTTCACGCCGCATAACCTGGGATTTCTGGCGATCGATCGGATCGCGGGGAACCTGGGAGTGGAAGTGAGAAACCGGCAATGCCGGGCGCTGACGGCGCGCACCGTGATCGTCGATCAGATGGTGCTGCTGGCCAAGCCTGAGACGTTCATGAACTTGAGTGGCGTCTCGGTGCGGGAGCTGGTGAGAGAGTACGAAGCGAATCCGGAATCGGACCTGATTGTGATTCAGGACGAGCTGGATTTTCCGCTGGGCACGCTGCGGATTCATACGCGGCGGAGTTCGGCGGGACATAACGGCATCGAGTCGGTTATCGATGCGCTGGGCACGCAGGATTTCCTGCGAATTCGGATCGGCGTGGCGCCGGAGCGGAAAGTCGGAGACGGTGCAGAGTATTTGCTGGCTCCGATGCGCAAAGCGGATTTGAAGCTAGTGGACGGCATGCTCGACACCGCCGAGGAAGCGGTGAAGGTAATCCTGAAAGAGGGTCCGGCGGCAGCGATGAATCGCTTTAACCGGAAGGAAGAAAGTGGCCAGTGATGAGTGGTCAGTGGCCAGTCGTATGGATGAGATTCTGCTGGGTCACTAACCACTGACCACTAGCCACTGGGTTTGGAGAAACGAATGAATCGTACTTATGAGCTGATGTTTATCGTCCGGCCGGATATGACCGACGAGGATCTGGACAAACTGATTTCGACGCTGCAATCGGTTGTGCCCCCCTCGGGCGGCACAGTGGTGCGCGTCGACAAGATGGGCAAGCGGCGGCTGGCCTACACCGTGCGGCGGTTTCATGACGGCATCTACGTCCTCATGGTGGTCGAGGGCCAAGGTCCGGTCATGCACGAACTGGAGCGCCGGTTGCGCGTGACCGAGCCGGTGATCAAGTTCCTGACCGTGCGCGTGGACGAGGAGCAGAAGCGGCTCGCCAAGATCAAGGCGCTGCGCGATGCGAAGAAGAAAGTAAGCACGCAGCCGGCAGCGGCGGCTCCGGAAGAGGTGGCAGCGCCAGCGGCGGAAGCTCCAGCTACGGCGTAGAGCGAGTGGTCAGTGGCTGGTGAGTGGCCAGTGACCAGTATCCCCGTGCGGCAATGATTTTACTGGCCACTGATCACCGATCACTGGCCACTGACTTAAGGAGAATTATGGCTGACGAAACAAAAGCACCAGAGCAACAAGCGGCAGCGGCCCCGAGTGAGCGGCCGCGATCGGACGGGCCTCGGCCGGGTGGAGATCGTCCGCGATTTGGCGGCGGTGGACGCGGGCCGGGCGGTCCTCGTGAGGGCGGCGGCGGACGGAAATTTTTCCGGCGCAAAAAAGTGTGCAAGTTCTGCACCGAGAAAATCGAAGACATCAACTACAAGGACTACCGGCTGCTGGGGCAGTTCGTGGCCGAGAGTGGCAAGATCGTGCCGCGTCGTCTGACCGGCGTCTGCGCGCCGCACCAGCACCGGCTTTCGTCGGCCATCAAGCAAGCGCGGAATATCGCCCTGCTGCCGTTTGCCGGACGAGCGTCGTAAAACCATTCGCCACGGATTTGCACGGATCCCCACGGATACGGATAAGGCTTTTTTTAATAATTTTGGTTTATCCGTGTTGATCCGCGTGAATCCGTGGCAAAGAATTCTGAAACGGAGTCATCCATGGAAGTCATTCTGAAAGAAGATGTAGCGAAGCTGGGATCGCGCGGCGACGTGGTGAAGGTCGCGGAAGGGTACGGGCGGAATTATCTTCTGCCGCAAAAGTTGGCCATCCAGGCCAATGAGAGCAACAAGGCCGTCATCGTGCAGATGAAGGCCGCCGCCGTGCGACGTTCGGCCAAAGAGAAAGCTCAGGCCGAGGAACTGGCGAAGCAGTTCGAGGGCGCGTCGGTGTCGTTCACGCGCAAGTCGGGCGAGCACGATCAGCTGTTCGGATCGGTCACTTCGAGCGACCTGGCCGACGCGCTGACCAAGAAGGGATTCAACGTGGATCGCCGCAAGATCCAGCTGCATGAGCCGCTGAAGACCGTGGGCGAGTTCACTGTGCCGGTAAAGCTGCACAAGGACGTAACCGCGCACTTGAAAGTCATAATCGAGAAGGAAGCGGCGACGGAATAGTTGTAGTGCCGCCGTCCCGGCGGGCGTCCCTCGCCCGCCGCTGTGCTAGTCGTAGACTCTGCTGCGATGGGCAATGCGCGTTATGCTCACGCACCGAGCTGTATCGTCGACAATGTATACAACTCGCCAGTCGCCGATGCGGATCCGCCACAGGTCCTTATAGCCCTTCAGCTTTTTGCATCCTGCGGGCCTTGGATCTTCCGTCAGAGATTCGATCTTTCGGACTACGCGCGCCAGCACCGTGTCAGGTAAAGATTCCAGTTCTTTTCGCGCTGAAGTCTTGAACTCGACGGCATAGCTATCCACGAAGCCGCCCGCGCTTCACGAGATCTGCCTTCACCTTTTGCAACGATGTTCCTGATTCATTGCGACGGGATTCAGAGATCAGGCCGTCCCAAAAATCTCGGAGACGGGCCCCGTGCTTCTTCAGGTCGATAAGAACGGCGACCTTGCGGCCTTTGCCATCGGTGACAAATTGCACTCCGGTCATGACCCTATTTTCCCATATGCACCTGGAATGCGCCTACATCTGTACCGTCAACCGTGCGGGCCGCTCGTCTCAAGTTGTGTGTTCTCAGCGACCGAACTAGAATCTTGTCATTCATGATCGAGCAAGCAAATTCTGATGTCTTTGCCCCAGTTGCCGGCCAAACCGCACGTGATTGCTGGCTCGGATACGGGAACGCCCTGTTTCTGGAATTCGGCCAGCCGCAACCACTTCTCGATCGTGAAACGCATCCCCGGGGAGAGTGGGGGCTTTGGTCCGACAACATCGAGTGGCGGATTGAGCAGGGAAACCGCGTCATCGCGGGGTCTGAAGATGACCGTTCCACGATGGTGGCCGGGGTCCATGTGATCAATGGCAGGAGTTTTCTGTCGTGCGAGATATCTCCAGCGGGCGATTCGACTCTGACGTTCTCGGATGACGTTACTCTGCACACATTTGTGATCAGCACGGAAGAAGGCGCGAACTGGAACTTCCGTGATCAGCAAGGCGTGTACTCCTGCGTGCGACCGAAGCCACTTCCAGCGGCTGCTTCAAAATGCTCCCCGGAGACGACTCACGCTGGGGCGGAAGCGCCGCAGCAGTTCTACAACTTTCTTCGGAATTCCGAGATATGGCGGGTCGCTGTTAACGTGCAGCATCGATTTGAGGCTGGCTATGAGCCATCCGATATAGATTCACTGCGCATCGACTTTCGAAGTCCCGTTCTTGAAGCTACGGACAAGGCAAGCCATCAGCCTCTCGGGTCACTTCAGGTCGATTTCAACAGTTGTGGATTGCGTCTAGAACGCACAGGCGAGAGCATCGCCGCGGGTGGCGATTCGAGTCAGAACGTTCTTACGCAGCTTAAGCAATTGATCGGAAAGAAGCTCTTGCTTATCGACATCACCCCACCTGCCGGAGACACGGATTTCGTCTTTGAAGACGGACTTACGTTGCGTTGCTTCCCGGCTACCAGTCGCTGCGCCGATATCTGGAGCATCTTCTCCGCGCAAGGTGATGAGTTAATGCTCGGGCCTGCAGGGCGGTGGTCCTATAAGGGTACGCTGCGATGACCGGTCCTTAGCTGCCCGACAAACAGGGCACTTCTTATGCCAGACCCTGGGGGCGACGCTGTCCTCCATTGTTCTGTTTCCCCCTAACTCCCTGCCCCTGAATCACCTAGGCCTCCACAAAATTCCTGTAGCGCCTATAATTTCTGCTCACGGTTCTGGGGATTCTCCGTCTATTCCTGTGCAAGCCCGGATACGACACGAACAGCCGGGCAGGTAGAGGACATAGCCAAAAAAATGCCGGCCGATGCCTGGTGTATATCACTTGCGGTTGGCGGACGGGCCCACTCGAGAGAGAGTGAGTTAACGGAGAGAGTTGGTAGTCGAGCAGCTCGGGAACTTCACGAAAACGAAGCTCGAGAAAACCAGGACCCCGCGCGGGGCCGCATGGCTGGGCAAGAACGCCGTATCGATGACACGATGTTAATCCGCGAAGCGCAGCGGGGAAACCGCGCCGCCTTCGAGGAACTTGTGCGCCACTACGACCAGGCCGTGCTGCGGCTGGCTCTTCATCTCACCGGAACTGAACACGACGCTCAGGACGTGTATCAGGACGCCTTTCTCAAGGCCTATAAGAACATCGGAAGTTTCCGGTTCGAGTGCTCGTTCTACACCTGGATTTACCGGATCGTGACCAACTTATGTCTCGATCACCTGCGCAAGAAAACCGTGCGCAAGGAAGATGCGCCGGTGGCGAAGGATCCCGACGGCGGCGAGTACGATCTGCTCGATCAGGTGCCGGATGGACGGGCAGGGGCGAATCCGGAACGCGATTTGATGCGGCGGCAGTTGGGTGCGCGCATTGCCGGTGCTTTAGAAAAGCTCACCCCACGCGAGCGCATGGTGTTTGAGCTGAAGCATTATCACGGATTGAAGCTCCGCACCGTGGGAGAGATTTTGCATACGACGGAAGAGACCGCCAAGAATACGCTCTTCCGGGCTACGCAGAAATTGCGCGGAGCCCTGGCGGATATGAGATAGCAGTGAGTTATGAGCGATAAACCTGAAGACTCCGGGATTGGATTGCTCGCTGCTCATCGCTCGGAGCTCACAGCTCGAAGGTGCAACTATGAAGTGTGAATGGGTTCGAGAAAATATTGTGCTCCACGTTTACGGCGAACTGGCTGACGATGTCCGCCACGAACTGGAGCAGCATGTGTCCCGCTGCGCGGACTGCGCAGCCGAACTGAAGGCGGAGCAGGATTTTCATACTCTGCTGCTCGAGGATCGCGCGGGCGATCCATTGCTCAACGATCCGGCGCCGAATCTGCTGGCGTCCTCGCGCATGCGTCTGCAGGAGGCGCTGGAGACCGCGCCGCAGGGTACCTTCTGGAGCCGGCTGCCCTTCGATCCGGTGGATTGGCTGCGGCAGGTACGGTTCTCGCCGGCACTGGCCTCGGTCATTCTGATTCTCGGCTTCGCCGGCGGAGTTGGGACAGCCTACAAAATCTACGGGACGCACCCAACCACCGTCGCCGGCACTCCGATTATCACACCTGCTCCCGCTTCCATTTCTGGCATTGATTCTGTAACTCAACTTCCCGGCACCGACCAGGTCAGCATCAAGTACAACATGGTTTCGACGCAGGAAGCGCAGGGATCGCTGAACGATCAGAAGATCCAGCAATTGCTGCTGTACGCGGCCCGCAATAACTACAATTCCGGCGTGCGCGTGGATTCGGTCGACCTGCTGGCACAGCGATCGAGCGACCTGCAGGTGCGGGATGCGTTGATCTATGCGCTGCAGAATGACACCAATCCGGGCGTGCGGCTGAAGTCGCTGACCGCGCTGGGTACTTACGTGAAGACCGATACCAACGTGCGCGATGCCGTGCTGCGGGCGCTGGTGAACGATACGAATTCCGGAGTGCGCATTGAAGCGCTGCGGCTGATCGAACCGGTGAAGGCCGATGGCAGCGTGCGCGGCGTGCTGATGGCGCTGGCGGCGAAGGATCAGAGCACGTACATCAAGTCGCAGGCTCGCACCATGCTGGCGCAGTTGCCGGAGATTGATTAGGAAAGTCCCCCGAGGGCGAGGACGCCCTCGCGACAACCGGCGAGACGCCGGCGCTACCAAGAACGGGCGCTACGAAAATGCAATACAGAAATGAGGTGGATCATTTGAAACGCGCGCTACAGATCGTGGGTTTGGCTGGAGTACTGGCTCTCCTGGCGCCGCTGGCCGTGGCGCAGGACATCCATGTGTCCCGCGAAGGCGGAACCTGGGGACAGGAGATCACAGGCTCGTTGGCCGCGGTGAAGAACCTGAGAGTGAAAGTCGATATGGGCTCGGTGGTGGTGCGAGGCGGGCAAGAGCAGGGCATCCATTATGTCGTTCATACGCATTTCGATAATTCGTCCGAAGAAGAAGCCCGCCGCCAGTTCGACAAGTATAAGATCAGCGCCTATGTGAAGGGCGACACGGCGTGGATCGTGGGCGATTGGCAGGGAGGACGGCGTCCTCGGCATTTTTCGGGCGAATTCTCCATCAACGTTCCGCGCGAGATTGCGCTGGTGAAACTCGAAACTGAAGGCGGTAACGTGGACGCGTCCGGTCTGGCCGGGCGGGTGGAAGCCGAAAGCGGCGGCGGCAGCCTGAAACTTGACGATATCGGCGCCGGCGCATACGCCGAAACCGGAGGCGGCGCGATCGAAGTCGGCACCGTGGGTGGCGACTTGGGATTGCACACCGGCGGAGGTTCGATCGAAGTTCACCATGCCAACGGCAAGGTCATCGCGGAAACCGGCGGCGGCAGTGTGCGCATCTTCGCGGGCGCGCAGGGTGCAACCGTGGAAACCGGGGGCGGCAGCATTGAAGTGCATCAGTGCTCTGGCAAGATCAAGGCGTCCACCGGCGGCGGCAGCGTGGACCTGAGCGATCTCGACGGTCCCGTGGATATTTCAACCGGCGGCGGCAGCATCCGGCTGACTTCCGCGAAGGGTCATGTTCACGCGGAAACCGGCGGAGGAGGAATTGAACTTTACGGCGTCCCCTCAGCGCGGGCAGAAACCGGCGCGGGCGGGATTACAGTGAAACTGGTAAACACGGGTAGCGAGCGGCATGATTCGGATCTCGAAACTGGCGCCGGCGACATCACGGTTTACATCGCTTCGGATGTGGCCATCAATGTTCGCGCCAGCGTCGATATGGGGAATGGGCATCGCATTACGTCGGAATTTCCCGACATACACGTTCACAGCGAAGGCGATCAGTGGGGGCCGAAGACGCTGACTGCCGAAGGTGCGCTGAACGGCGGCGGACCTACGCTGAAAGTTCACACTTCGACCGGAGATATCTGTATCAGGCGTGCCCGGTAAGAAAAGTGGCCCCTGCCAACGAGGAATGAACATGCGCAACTACATTCTGATCAGCATTGTGGTGGTGCCGTTGCTTCTCACCTTTTCCAACGCCGCGGAGAACTCGACTTCGGACCCGCCGGGACAGAATTGGATATTTTCCAGCGAGGACAGCGGCACCAGTTCGTACCTCGGCGTCGACATCGCTGATGTCACGAGCGAGCGTCTGGGCGCGTTAAAGCTGAAAGAGGAAAAGGGCGTGGAAGTGACGATGGTCGATCAGGATGCTCCGGCGGGCAAAGCCGGCATCAAGGAGCACGACGTCATTCTCACGATGAATGGAACGACGATTGAGAGCGAGGCGCAACTGCGGCGGATGATTCACGAAACCCCGCCGGGTCGGGTCATCACTCTGGGCCTGAGCCGCGATGGACAGCCCATGTCGGTGAAGGTGCAACTCGCGGACAAGCACAAGGAGTTTGCCTGGGATGGTCCCAAGCCGGGCGATATTCACGTGCAGATTCCCGAGATCCACGTGCCCGATATCGATATCCCCTCCATCAACATGGTCGTCGTCACTTCTTCGGCGCGCAGCGGATTGATGGTGGAAAACATCACGCCGCAGCTAGGCGAATTTTTTGGCGTGAAAAATGGGGCGGGAGTGCTGGTGCGTTCTGTAGAAAAAGGCAGCCGGGCTGAGAAGGCGGGCTTTCGCGCCGGCGATGTCATCGTCAAAGTGAACGATCAACTCGTGCACGATACCAGCGACTTCGCGCACGGGGTACGTTCGCGCAACTCAGACTCTGTCAATGTCCTCGTGATGCGCGACCGCAAAGAGCAAACCCTGACGCTCTCTTTGCCGGATCGAAACGATTCGAGCCAGCTGCTGAACATCGAGGACGATGAAGATTCCCTGGCGGACGCCCAAGCATACTACAACATGGCTGAAGTGCAGAAAGAAATCGCAAAGGTTCGGCCCGATATGGAAATTGCCGGCCAGGAGGCTAGCAAGGCCGCGCAGGAAGTTCGCGAATCCCTTTGTCGGGCGCAAAGGGAAATTAAACATCAGTCCGAATGCCAGCGAAAGCAGTTCAAGAAGCAGCAGGAAGAGTTGATGAAGCAACTGGAACAGATGCGCCAGATGCGGGGAGTTCCTCTGGATCTCTAAGGCGGCGAGCGAGCCGGCTATTGGCCGGCGGAAGCAGTACGCGAGCGGCTGTTGAGGCAGGAACGGTTTCTGCCCAGTTGTTTGGCGGCGTACAGAGCATTGTCAGCGGCACGAACCATCTCATCCCGGCTCGATCCATGATCCGGACAAGCCGCGACCCCTGCGCTGATGGTTACGGTGCGCGGCACACCCGGAAATTGCCAGGCTTCGACCTGACAGCGTAATTTTTCGGCAATGGCGAGCGCCTGTTGCGCGTTAACTTGGCTCAGCAGAATGGCGAACTCCTCTCCGCCATAGCGGCAGACAACGTCAACCTTGCGCAACTGCTGGTGAAACAGCGAAGAAACCTGCCGCAGCACCTCATCTCCGAGCAAGTGCCCAAACTCATCGTTCAAGCTCTTGAACTGATCGATATCTGCAATAATGACGGCCATTCCGGTGCCGTAACGGCGGGCGCGCTCCAGTTCCTCCCCGATCCGCAGTTCGAAAAACCGCCGGTTGAATATGCCGGTCAGCCCGTCCAAATATGCCAACTGCTTGACGCGGTCCACGTAGTGAGCATTCTGGATGGCATTGGCGCAGATATCCGCCACCGATTCCAGCGACTGCAGCTCGCTTTGTCGAAAAGCGTTAAGGCGCGAGCTGTGCAGAGTCAATACCCCCAGCGTCTGCCCGAAGGAAATCAGCGGGATGCTCATGCGCGATCCCGTCTCCTTGAACAGGCGCAGCGACCCGGGAGTCCCGCTCAGATCTTTTTCAACGACCGCGCCATGGCTCGCAATTACCTCGGACCAAGGCTCGTCGACAGAGGAGATGCGCCTGCCGGGGCAAACAGGGCGTCAGGACGCCCTGGTGCGCGCGCATCACCAGATCGCCCTCCTCCCGGAGCAGCAGCGCCACGTGCGAAACCTGAAACGCCTGCTGAATGACCGAACAGGCACGGACCAGCAAGTCCTCGAGTTCCATCACCGCGGTGCTCTCTTGCGCGATCTTGTTGATGGCTTCGAGTTGGCGGGCGCGCTGCCGCTCCAGCGAGTACAGACGGGCGTTCTGCAGCGCGATGGAGGCCTGGGTGGAGAACAGAGTCAGTAAATCGATGGTCTCGCGGTCGAAGTGATCGATGCGATCGCTCTGGCAGTCGAGCACCCCAACCACCTCATCGCACACCTTCAGAGGAACGGCCAATTCGGAGCGAGTCGATTGTGCCGAGCAAACATAGCGAGTATCGAGAGTAACATCGGGCGCGTGAACCAGCTTCTTGGTCGAAGCCGCCGCGCCTGTGATGCCCTGGTCGATGGCGAGCGTGATGTCCTTGCCGGCGTCCCACCCAATCTGCGACCGCACGCAAAGCTGCCGCGTCTCCGGATCGAGCAGGAGAATCGCGACATTTCGCAAATGGAAATGGTCGCGGGCAATCGCCAGGATTTGCTGCAACACTTCGTCCAGATCGAACGTCGACAGCACGGCCTGGCCGGCTTCATATAAGACGGCAATATCCGGCATTCCAAGGAATTTTATCTTCGAAACTCGCGAATACGAGGTTCCGAAGGTATCCAGCCTTCCGGGAGAAGGGCTTGCGCTCGAATCAGCGCCATCGTCTAGCGGTGCGGATCAGCCCGTAGGCCACCAGGCAAAACCAGAAGTCAATCACCATTCCCAGGTCGACCCGAAAGGGACGGTGTCGCGCGACCATCGGCAGCGAGGGGACGAGCACGAAATACACAACGTTGCCCAAAATGATGGCCAGCAGGGCCTGTAGAAAATTGACGAGCACTGAAGTCTTAGACACCATAGGAGCCTCGGCGGGTTGGCGACAACCGATGGACGCTCATCCTTGCGACTTGGATCCTGGCAACTTTGGAAGCGAAGCGCGAGCGCGGCAGTGATCGAGGCGCGCTCCTGATATTCTTGCGGGGACGCATGCCTTCAGGTTAAAGCAGAGGCATGGGCTTCGAGAAATCCTGCGCATGCTTGAACTCTCCACGCCGGTGCAGTACGTGAAAGGCGTTGGTCCGCGGATCGCGGAATTGCTGGCCGGCAAAGGCATCCACACGGTCGGCGACCTGCTCCATTATCTTCCCTTTCGCTACGAAGACCGGCTGAATCCCCGCGGCATTGCCGAACTGCGGGCCGGCGAGATGGCCACGGTGGTCGCCGAAGTTCGCAACTCCGGATTGTTTCGCACCCGCCGCATGCCTATCTTTCAGCTCACGGTGGGGCAAGGCCGCACTCGGCTGCGCTGCCTGTGGTTCAACGCGACGTACCTGCAGGACAAATTCGTGCCGGGGCAGATGATCGCGCTCTACGGCAAGGTCGAAGAGGATCCGCGCAGCCGCGAATTGCAGATCATGCAGCCGCAGTTCGAAATTCTGGGCGAGGCTGGCGACTCCGAGAATGGCGCGGGTAAAAAAGCCGCCGAGTCGCTGGAAATTGGGCGCATCGTTCCGATCTATGAGGCCATCGGACGGCTTACTCCGCGCTGGTTCCGGCGCATCATTCACACTGCGCTCGACAATCTGACGCCCGATCTGCCGGAACCGATTCCGGCCGCGGTGCGGTCGCACCTGGGATTGATCTCTCCGCGGGCCGCGTTGTGGAATGTTCACTGGCCCGAGCCCGGCGAAAGCCTGGAACAGTTGCAGTCGTCGCGCACGCCGGCGCACATCCGTATGATCTTCGACGAACTGTTTTTTGTGGAATTGGGCCTGGAGTTGAAACGGCGCCAGCAGAAGGCGCAGACGGGAATCGCGTTTCGCCTGGACGATCGCGCGCGGGCGGCGATCAAGAAGATTTTGCCCTTTCATCCCACGGCCGCCCAGAAGCGGGTGCTCAAAGAAATCGCTGCCGACATGGAGAAGCCTTATCCCATGCGGCGTTTGCTGCAAGGCGATGTGGGTTCGGGAAAAACGATTGTGGCCTTCGAGGCCGCGATTATCGCGATCGAGAACAGCTGCCAGGTGGCCTTGATGGCGCCGACCGAAATTCTGGCGCAACAGCATTATTTTTCGGCGCGGCGAATTCTGGAGAATGCCGGATACCGCATCGTGCTGCTGACGGGTTCGCTCGAAAGCGATCGCAAGCGCGAAATTCGCAGGCACATCGCACAGGGGAATGCGCAACTTGTGATTGGCACCCATGCCCTGCTGGAAGAAAACGTGGAGTTTGCCAAGCTTGGCCTGGTGATTGTGGACGAACAACATCGCTTCGGGGTGATGCAGCGCTTGAAGCTGATGAAGAAGTCAGGCGACAGCGGCGAAGCTACTGATGTGGGGACGGGCGGTGTGGGGACGGCGGCCCTCGGCCGTCCAGCCGAGCGCAACTCGGCCGTTGCCGGCGAGCCCGACGTCCTGGTCATGACCGCAACTCCCATCCCACGCACCCTCGCCCTCACCCTTTACGGCGATCTCGATTTGAGCGTGCTCGACGAATTGCCGCCAGGGCGCACGCCTATCGTTACCAAATGCGTATCCGACGAGGAATCGCCGAAAGTGTGGGAGTTCGTTTGCAAGCAAGTGGCGGCGGGACATCAGGCGTACGTGGTCTATCCCGTGATCTCAGAAAATGAGGAGAGCGAACTCAAGGCCGCGATCAAGATGTACCGCGAACTGAGCGGCAAGATTTTCTCTGACCTAAAGGTTGGCCTGCTGCACGGGCGCCTCGACGCCGAGCTGAAAGATCAGGTCATGCGCATGTTCCAGCGTGGCGAATTGCAGATTCTGGTAGCGACCACGGTCATCGAAGTCGGCGTCGACGTGCCCAATGCGACGGTCATGGTGATCGAGCATGCAGAGCGTTTCGGCCTGGCGCAGCTTCATCAACTCCGTGGGCGGATCGGGCGTGGAGCGGCGAAATCGTATTGCGTCCTCATGACGGGAGGAAAAATCTCCGAAGATGGACAAAAGCGCCTGGACGCCATGGCGCGCACTAACGACGGGTTCAAAATCGCCGAACTCGATCTTGAACTTCGCGGTCCGGGAGAATTCTTTGGCACACGGCAGGCCGGACTACCCAGCTTTCGCGTGGCGAATATTATTCGCGACGCGCAGTTGCTCGAAGCGGCGAAACGCGAAGCTGCCGCCGTGCTGGCAGGGCCGAATGCGGAAATCTCCGCCGAAGAGATCAGTCGAGCGCTGGTGTACATGCGGGCGCGCTGGCAGCATACCTACGGACTCGTGGAAGTGGGATAGCCGGGACGTTTGATAGAATCAAAAGGATGGCCGGATTCTCCCAGCTGATTCAGATCGAGCTTGCTCCTCCGCAGCGGGCGGCGAAACCCCGCTGGCTGCGGGCGAAAGCTCCGGTCGGCGAAAATTTCCATAACCTGAAGAAGCTGGCTCGTGGCATGGGGCTGCACACGGTATGCGAGTCAGCACAGTGCCCGAATATCGGCGAGTGTTGGAACCATAAGACCGCGACCTTCATGCTGCTGGGGGACATCTGCACACGGCGCTGCGGATTTTGCGCCGTGCCCAAGGGGCGTCCCGAGCCGATCGATTGGGAAGAGCCTCGACGAGTCGCGGAAGCCGTCGCCACGCTAGGACTGAAGCACGCTGTGGTGACGAGCGTGAACCGGGACGACGACAACATCGGCAGCGCGCGCGTTTTTGCCGAGACGATTCGCGAGATTCGCGAACTCATTCCGGATTGCCGCGTCGAGGTGCTGATCCCTGATTTTCAAGGATTGGAAGAGTCGCTGCGCATTGTGCTCGAAGCGCGTCCAGACGTGCTCAATCACAACACGGAAACGGTGCCGCGCCTGTACCGAGCGGTGCGGTCCGGAGCGCGCTACGAACGTACGCTCACACTGCTGGAAAACGCCAAGAAATTTTCTCCGGGGATGATCACGAAGAGCGGAGTGATGGTCGGTCTGGGCGAGTCGTCGGAAGAATTAATCGAAGTTTTTTGCGATCTCGGCGCCCGTGGTGTAGACATTCTTACGGTCGGCCAGTACCTGCGCCCCTCCAAGGACCATCTGCCGATCGCCCGCTTCTACGAGCCGCAAGAGTTTACTTACCTGCGGAACGAAGCTCTGCGCTTTGGTTTCCGCCACGTTGAATCCGGACCAATGGTGCGCTCGAGCTATCACGCGCACGAGCACGCCGATGCCGCCGCCACCTCCATCCACTCGTAGCTGTCATCGGCGGAGCAGTCGTCTGCGCAATCACTTCAAATTTCGTTGGGATAATCAGGATGAGCCAGAGCAGAATCGGGGCGATGAGTGCTGCGCTTCGGGCACCGCCCAACGTAACATTGAAAACAAGGCAGGAAAATCTCAGAAGATGTGCAGCTTGATGCTTAGATACTTCTTGGGATTCTCACGCACGGCTTTCACCAGGCTCCGCGTCTCGACCAGCATCTCATTGGCGTTGTTATAGAGAGTTTCGTCCTTGAAGAGCTTGCCCACCGTGCCCTGTCCGGCTTCCAGTTCCGTCGTGAGTTGCGAAAGCTTGGTGATCGTCGTATCCAACTTCTTGGCTAGCTCTTCGTCCTTGGTCAGCCTGCCCAACGTTCCCTTTCCGGCGTTGATATCGTCGGTGACTTTCTTCAGATTGGCAATGGTGTCGTTGGCGTTGTTGTAGAGCGAGGGATCCTTCAGGATCTTACCGGCCGTGCCTTTGCCCTGCTGCAGGTCGTCGATCACGGCGTTCATCTTGTCGAGAGTGGACAAGAATTTATCGTATGCATCATTGCGGTTGATGAGCGCGCCCAAACTGCCTTGGCCGTTGGCCACTTCCTCAACGATCTTCTGGAAATCGGCGACTGTAGCCGAGAAGCGGTTGTACAGGGTGGGATCGTAGATCAGTTTGCCGAGTGATCCTTTGCCGCTTTCGGCGAAAGCCAGGATGCGGTCGGCACGCTTCAGCAGCGCGTCCATGTTTTGCAGTGTGCTCTGGCTGGCGCGGACGACCTGGTTGAAGTCGGGGTGCACCTGCGTGGGCAGCGTGTCTCCATCGTGGACGGGACCGCCTACCGCCTGAGAACTGTCGATATCGAGATAAGTCTCGCCCAGCACGCCTGCGGTTTCCAGCGACGTGACGGAATCGCTGCGTAGGCCGTAGTCATATTTCGTACTGATCTTCATCGTGACTTCGACGGGAGTGAGAGGCTTGCCTCGCACGATCGCGATGTGGGTGACGTTTCCGATATCGACGCCGCTCAGCCGCACCGGAGCACCCGGGCGCAATCCCTCGGCATTGTCGAAATACGATTGGATGGTGATGCGAGTAGTGAACAGGTTGTGCGTTCCCGACATGAGGAGCAGGAGCAATCCCAGCGTCAAGCTGGCGACGATTACGGTGATCCCAACGCGCAGCTGCGACCACTTGAGCTGCTTCTGGCTAGGCAAATGATTTCCTCATGAGGGCAGCACGGACGAGATTCGCCACCCGCGGAAACAGCTTCCGATCGCGGTCGGCTCCCCGGGACACGTCCATCGCAGCATGATAACAAACTCCGAGACGATGGCTAAGCGGCTTTGGTTTGCAAAACTGGCACCACGATGAGAGCCAGCAGATACGCGGCCGCGCCGCCGGCCAGCGTGGCCGTCAGCCCGAACTGAATGGCAATGACCATGGCCAGCACCGACCCTAGAACGCTGGCGGCCGCATTCATCGACCAGGCCCATTCCACCCCATTATCGACTGCGGGCTGATTGGCGGAAAGCTCCCGCCCGCGAGCTGCGGCAAGCGCGCGCAGGCCCGTCGGAAACGGCATTCCCATGACGAAGCCCAGCGGGATCAGAAGCACTCCGCTGATCAGCAACCGATATTGAAATCCTATCCCCACCAGCGCCGCCAGACGGCTGGGCAAAAAAAAGACGTCGGCCAGAAGGGTGACTATGACCAGCAGAAGCGGGATCCAGACCATCTCCGCGCGCGGCAGCCACAGCCGCGAGAACAGGCTTCCGGCGCCGCTGGAAAGCATCAGCAGAAAAATCACCACGGTGAGCGCGTATGTGGGATGTCCCAGGAACAGCACGAACCGTTGGATGAACGCGATCTCCACCAGAATGTAGCCCAGGCCGACCGCAACGAAATAGATCAGGGGAATGGCTGACTGGCGCCGCTTCCCGCCGGCGAGAACTAAAGGCAAAATCAGGAACACCACCACGGCGATGAGAGAAATCACCAGCACGAGCAATAGCACCAGAACCCCCAGATTCACCTTCCAGTCGATGCCTTGGCGCAGGCTTTGTTCTCCGAGGATTTGTCCGGGCTTCAGGGTGAAGAAAAAGAAAGGCGCATTGTCGGTCACCGGGGTGACGTTGTAGGCGTAGCTGCGAGCGAAGCCGTAGGGATCATTGCTCGCAATCAGCGCGGAGAACGGATTCTGACCGGATCGCAAAAGAAGCTGCGAAGGAAGCCCGGCTTGCGAAGGAAGATAGAGCGCTTCCAGCTCCGAATAGCGATCCAGATGCGCGGTGACGGCGGCTTCCTCAGCAGGAGTAAAAGCTGTTTTCTTGGCTAAAACAACGACTGGGATTCCGTCTTCGTCGAGCGCCCCCTGCGAAGCCACGATGAAATTGCGTGCCGGATTTGTCACTCCCAGTCGATGCAGCGCCTCCATGGCGACCGCTACAACCCGCAGGGCTTCTCGCGGCTGGCGAAACTCCCACCGCGTGATGGCGATCATGCCATCGGGGTTGAGGTGATCGAAATATTCCCGGAAGGCCTCCACCGTATAAAGATTATTTTCGCTCAGCGCGAAGGCTCCGGCCGCGGTAGAAGCCCAGGTATCGACCAGCGTCATCTGCACCACGTCGAAGCGTTGCGGCGTAGAGCGGAGAAACGATCGGCCGTCGCTGACGTGAATGTGAACGTCGGGACGCTGGTATAAATGCTGCGAGTAATCGGCATAGCGTCCCTGCATGATCGTGGTGGCAATAATCGGATTGATTTCAATTCCCGTCACACTGGGGCTGCCACTGGCCACCGCCCGCAGAACGTCGACCCCTCCGCCGGGCCCGATGATGGCGAACTCTCCGTGCGGCCGCAGAACGTTGGCCAGAGCGGGCGGAGCCGACATGAGCGCGTCCTCCCAGGCCGTTTCGTGCCAGCGCGCCACCTCTGCGTTCATGATGTAGGTGGACGCGTCGGCGTCGATCACAATCACTTTGCCCTGCCCCTGGCGGTCAACCTCCACGCGCGAGAGCGCATTCCAGCGCGCGAATTCTACCCACGCCGGATCGCGAAACATGCCCTTGGCGTACACCACGTCGATCAGGCGTCCAGAGTAATTCGCACCGGTCAGCACAATCAGCGCGAACACGACCAGCGCCGCATTTCTTCGCGCGGTACTGGTCTCCGCCCATAAGACAGCCGCTGCGGCCAATGCGATGGCAGAGGTTAGAATCGCATTCGGACCACCCAGCCAGTTCAACAGCGGAACCACCGCCAGGCACGCGAGCGCGCCTCCGCAAAGGTCGGCGCCATAGAGACGAGGGATGCGACCGGTTTCACGCGCGAATACCACCGAAAACAGCAGCCCGGTCAGGAAGAAGGGAACAGCCGCAGTCAGATAGAGAACAGTCAGCCGGAGAAAATTTTTCCCCGTAACGTCGAGCGCAACCGGGACGTGCAAGACGATCTCGAGGACGGCCACGACCAGAAGCGAATTCGCGGCGCAAAGACGAGTTGCGAGGGCGCGCGTTCCGAATTTACACAGGCGGCTCTTCAGCAGGTATGCGAACACACCGCCCGCACCTAGTCCGAGTAACGCGATGGAAATTGCAAGAAACGCAAAATGATAGAAGAGAACAACAGAAAACAGCCGGGTCAGCGAAAGTTCCAACAGCAGCGCCGCGAAGCTGGTCAGGCCAAGGCCCGCCAGCAGCGTGCTTTCGGGGATTTCAGCCTGGTTCGCGACTGGAATAGGTATAGGAGCGATGACGGCCATAAATGAATTGAGGCGTCAGTCTAGCAGATGCTTGGCGCAGAGTTCCGTGACGCGGTGCGGGCGCAGTCAGCTTTCGAGGATGACCTGAGCGATTGCCTGCTCCACGGTGTGGGAAATCGAAAGCGCGGCATTCTTCACGCCCAGCTTGGCGGCAAACTCTCCCGCCTTGCCGTGGAACGCGATGGTGGGCCGGCCTCCGGGCATGCGGACGACTTCGCAATCGCGCCAGCGCACGCCGTGGTTCCATCCGGTGCCGAGCGCCTTCATCGCCGCTTCCTTGGCGGCGAAGCGGGCCGCGTATCGCTCTTCACGATTCACCTTGGAGTCGCAATAGCGCTGCTCACCGGCGGTGTAGATGCGATCGAGAAACCGCTGCCCGAAGCGCTCAATGGATTCGCGAATGCGGGGAACTTCTGCGATGTCGATGCCCGTGCCTACGATCATGTGCTTTCAGCCCTGTTGGATCTGGTACAGAATCTTACAGCAACCGATCCCCGCGGTAGAGCAAGCGGCCATCAATCATGCGGGCTTCGGCAGTAAGCGTATGCGGCTTCGCGGGCCGGGCGTCGTCGATATGCAGGACCTCATGTCCATGCGCCACCAGCCAGTCGGAAACCAGCATGCGATGGCAGCGAAAGTAGACGCGTTCGGCGCACATATAAGCCGTGCGGGAACTTTCGGCTAAGCTCACCACTTCGGACATGGCCTTCTCGAACTCTGCGCTGAGCATGTAGTCGGCATAGTTGCGAAAGCTGTCGTTGCGCAGAGCGATGTTCGGTGAATCTTCCATCACTCGCTTGCGATATCCGCCAAGAGATTTCATCCAGACATAATGAACGCCCGCCGCCGGCAGCGCCTGTTGGAGGGAGTCTCGATTGAATTGCGGCAAACGGCGCGACATGGGGAAGGCACGAACGTCGACGAGAGTCGCGATCTGATGCGCTTGCAACGCAGCCGTCAGCTGGTCGAACGACCGGGTCGAGTGACCGATGGTGTAGAGCGTGGCCAATGAACATTCGATGCCGCTCCCGACTTATGCGATGCGCTCGAGCGCCGCTGCGATGAGCGCATCCTGCTCCGAAGCAACCGTGCGCAGATCCAGCAGAACCCTGCCATCTTCGACGCGGGCGACGATGGGGGGATCGGAGTTGCGCAGCCGGGCACACAACGCGGCCGCGGTCAAGTCGGCGCAACTCACCGCTAGCAGACTCGTGGGAAGCACCGAAGACGGGGCCGCGCCGCCGCCGATGACTGATTCGCCATCAATGATTTCAACCCTTATCTTGCCTGCTAGGTGAGACCCGGCGGTATGCAGACTCTTCGCCAGTGCGTCCGCACGACTGGCAATCTCTTGCTTGGTGAGCCGCATCATCCGCAATGTGGGTATGGCATCGTAGTCCTGCTTGAGGTAAGCCAGCAGCGTAGCTTCCAGCGCCGCATAAGTGAGTTTGTCAACGCGCAAGGCGCGAAAAAGAGAATTCGAGCGCATGCGGGCTACCAGATCGGCACGGCCTGAGATCAGTCCGGCCTGCGGACCGCCCAGCAGCTTGTCGCCGCTGTAGGTGACGATGTCGACGCCTGCGCGCAGGCTGTCGAGCACGCTGGCCTCGCCATGGATGCCGAAATTTTGTAGATCAACCAGCGCTCCGCTTCCCAGATCTTCCATCAGCGGCAAGCCGCGCGCTTGCGCAAGGTTCACAAGCGACGCAGTGGAAGGCTGCTCGGTGAAGCCGCTGATCTCGAAATTGGATCGGTGCACCCGCAACAGCAGGCACGGGCGCTCGTGGATCGCGTTCTCATAGTCCGCGATTCGAGTGCGATTGGTCGTGCCCACTTCGCGCAGGATCGCCCCCGACTTCGCCATCACGTCGGGGATGCGAAACGATCCACCAATCTCGACCAACTCTCCGCGCGAGACGATCACCTCACCCGCTTCCGCTAGGGTATTCAATGCCAACAGAACGGCGGCGGCATTGTTGTTGACGACAATGGTAGAGATGCGATCGTTGCCCAGCGCCTTGCGGAACAGGCGGTCGACATGCACGTCGCGCTTGCCGCGTTCCCCGGCTTCCACATCGAATTCGAGATTGGAATAACCGCTGCCGGTTTCGCGGATGTGGTCCAGCGCCGCCGCCGCTAACGGAGCGCGTCCGAGATTGGTGTGCAGAATGACTCCAGTAGCGTTGATGACCGGGCGCAGCGAGTACGCCAGCGACTGCCGGAGATGCCCCTCGATGGCGTTGGGCAGGCCGCCGAGAGCGAGCCGCAACCCGCGCTCATCAAGCGATCCGGAGGCAATCTCGTCGCGCAAACGTCCGAGCACCGCGCGTGCAGCATCGGTGACCGCGGCAGCGCCGTGAACCGCAGCGAGCGAAGCGACAGCCTCAGCCCGGAGTAATTCGTCGACCGCCGGCAGTTCGCGAAAGAGTTCCGATCTCGCGGTAGCTTTCATTTTCCGGATTATCCCATGAAACCGCGCCCCGCCCGCGTCATTCGCGGTTACAAGGTGTGCAGGTACGCCAGCAGATCCTGGATATCTTGCGGGCTGAGCTTCTGGCTGTAGGCCGGCATTTCGTTGCGTCCCAGCCGGATGATGTCAGTAACGCGCTCGTCATTGGCCGGCAACCCGCTCAGCGGAAGATATTTGTGCTGGAAGATTCCCTTCAGCCCCGGTCCTTTTTTCCCTTTTGTGGAATACGGCCGGTGACAGCGGTCGCATTCGGCGTCGTAGATCTTGCGGCCCGCCGCCTGCTGGGGATTCAGCCCGAGTTCAGCATCGGATTTACGGCGCTCAACGTCGCAGGCAAACGCGGATACCAGCACCGCGCCCGCCAGCAAGATTCCGAATAAAGAAGTGTAAGTAGTCCTGCCTGGGATGAATCCGCTCTCTCGCTCTCGCAATCGAATGAACCGTCCTTGCTCCGATGATACGCGGCGCGGCACGCCGCTTTACAATGATAGAGTATCTGGACCTGATTGATGATGACCATCGCGATCAAACGAGTCTACGAACAGGCCACGCCCACCGACGGCGCCCGCGTGCTGGTGGATCGTCTGTGGCCGCGCGGTCTCACTAAGGCAAAAGCCGCCTTGGACGAGTGGTTGCGCGACCTTGCCCCCTCCGACGACTTGCGCCGCTGGTACCATGCGCGCCCAGACCAGTGGATGACATTCCGCCAAAAATATTTGAAGGAACTGGCGCAGCCTGGTTGCGAAGCCGGCCTGCAACGGCTTTACGAACTGGCCCACAAAAAGAAGCGCCTGACGCTGGTCTTTGCTTCGAAGAACGAATCGCACAATAACGCGCTTGTGCTCAAGGAATTGCTGGAAGGAATTCGCAAACCTCCGACTGGAATCGGCCCCGGCGCTGTTTCCGCGCAAAGACAGCGCCGGGCAGCGGCACGGCGCAAGTAAGCGAGCACGCATCTTTCGCTCGTCCCAACATCGCCTCGCCAAGTGGATCCTCGTAAGGCCCTGAACTCATTTAGAATCGTGCGCGCATGCGGTCTGTCTTCCAGTGGAATCTCGGCTCGCGTTCGCTCGAACTGGGCAAGCGCACGCTGATCATGGGCGTGCTCAACGTCACGCCGGATTCCTTTTCCGACGGCGGCCAGTTTTTCGATCCTGGAAAAGCTGCAGAACACGCGGAGCAACTGCTCGAGCAGGGCGCCGACATCATCGACGTGGGAGGAGAATCCACGCGTCCGGGAGCGCGCGTCGAGACGGGATTGCCCCGGCCATCCGAAGCCGCCAAGACCTCCGCCCCCAAGACGAAGGCCCCGCCGGTCACTGCAGAAGAGGAACTGAAACGCATTCTCCCCGTCATCGCGCAATTGAAGAAGAAGTATCCGAAGGCCGTCATTTCCGTCGATACCTACAAAGCCAGCGTGGCCCGGGCCGCGGTCGCCGCCGGAGCTGAAATTGTGAACGACGTGAGTGGATTCCGCTGGGATCCGCAAATGGCGAAAACCGTCGCAGATCTCAAATGCGGGACCGTGTTGATGCATATGCGTGGGCGTCCTGAAGAATGGCGCACCCTGCCGCCGCCGGGAGACATTGTGTTGCTGGTCAAGCGGGAACTCAAGGAATGGGCCGAGAAAGCGGTGCTTACCGGCGTGCGGCGCGAGCGCATTGTGCTCGATCCCGGCTTCGGCTTCGGCAAAAACTTCGAAGAAAATTATCCCCTGATCGCGCGCTTTGGCGAGTTGCAGGCGGCGGGCTTTCCCCTGCTCGCCGGCACATCGAGAAAGTCGTTCATCGGGCGAACGCTGGCCGCAGATGGAGCGACCGTTCCTCCCGAAGCCAGAATCTATGGCACGCTGGCCAGCCAGACCGCGCTGATTCTGAAAGGAGCTCACATTGTGCGCACGCACGATGTGAAAGCGTCGGTAGAGGCCGCGCGCATTGCGGATGCGATCCTGATGGCTCGCTGAAGAAACTCGATCTTCGGGCAGATTCGCTATATGTCGGGCGCCAGCACGGAAAGAAGTTTGAGAGCAAGAAATATATTCAGCAGAACCTACCTGAGAAGGTATTCTGACTGGCACTCCTAGAATGCTTTCCTCGAATCCAGCAGGATCGTCACAGGGCCCTCGTTCACCAGCTCCACCTGCATCATTTCCTGGAAGCGTCCGGTCTCGCAGCGCAGGCCGGCCGCGCGAATGCGCTCGACAAAAAGCTCATAGAGACGGCGAGCATGATCCGGCGGAGCCGCGTCGTCAAACGATGGACGCTTCCCGCGCCGCACATCGCCATACAGCGTGAACTGCGAAACCGCCAGCACACTGCCGCCGGCGTCGCGCACGCTGCGGTTCATCTTGCCGTCTTCGTCCTCGAAGATGCGCAGCCCGGCGATCTTTTCGGCCAGATAATCCACATCGGCTTCCGTGTCGGGATGTCCCACGCCCAGCAGCACGAGCAGGCCCAGCCCGATCTCGCCGCTGGTCCATCCATTCACGGTCACCTTTGCGCGGCTCACCCGCTGCACCACGGCTCGCATATCGTCTCGCCCGGTTTCACCACGACGGACACGAAGATACACGAGGCAAAGTCAGCAACCCGCGCCTTCGTGTTACTTCGTGACCTTTGTGGTCCATGAATCTAGGCAGCTCTCACGTTTGACCCCGGCAACGGCCAAACGTTAGGATCATTCGTGCAATCCCTCGTTCTTGATGGCGTTGCCGGAAGCGGCCTGGCCGTTCCTTTACACTAATTCACCCGGACCATTACACTACACACTCGCCTTTTTTCGTACTGCGGTGCGTAAGAAGTACCAGAATTGTGGAGGGCTAGAGCCCGAGCCGGCAGCGGCAAGAGCTGCGATTGCGGAACCGAGACAGCAGAATTCAAATCTAATCGAGCCAAGCGAGGAGACCCATGGCAGCCGTTGAAGAGAAAGTTAAGCAGATCATTGTGGAGCAGTTGGGAGTGGATGAGGGCGAAGTCACATCCAGCGCGTCGTTCGTGGACGACCTGGGCGCCGATTCGCTCGACACCGTCGAACTGGTGATGGCGTTCGAAGAAGCCTTCGACATCGAAATCCCCGACGAGGACGCCGAAAAGATTCGCACCGTGCAGGATGCCGTCGATTACATCGGCAAGCACGCCAAGGCGGGGAAATAGATTGACGCGCAGGGTCGTAGTGACTGGCTTGGGCTTGATCTGCGGCGTGGGCAATTCCACCGACGATGTGTGGAAGGCCTTGCTGGCGGGCAAGAGCGGCGTGGCTCGCATTACCGGCTTCGACGCCAGCGCCTTCGCCTGCCAGATCGCTGCCGAGGTCAAGAACTTCGACCCGCTCAATTACGTCGAAAAGAAAGAGATGAAGAAGATGGGGCGCTTCATCCACTTGGCGATCGCCGCCGCGGACGAAGCCTTCAAGATGTCGGAGCTTAAGGTTACTCCCGAGAACGATGAGCGCGTCGGCGTTCACATCGGATCGGGCATCGGCGGATTCGACATCATCGAGCGCGAACATAACGCCCTGATTGAGGGCGGACCGCGGAAGATTTCTCCTTTCTTTATTCCGGCGGCCATCATCAATCTTGCCGCCGGGCACGTTTCCATGCGCTACGGGGCCAAAGGTCCGAACGAGGCCACGGCGACCGCGTGCACCACCAGCGCCCATTCCATCGGAGATTCCTTCCGCATCATTCAGCACAACGACGCCGACGTGATGATCGCAGGAGGCTCGGAAGCCGCAATCACTCCCATGGGCGTGGGCGGATTCGCCGCCATGCGCGCGCTCTCCACCCGCAATGATGATCCCGAGAAAGCCAGCCGCCCGTGGGATCAGGGACGCGACGGTTTCGTCATCGGCGAAGGCTCGGGCATCATGATCCTGGAAGAGTTGGAGCATGCGCGCAAACGCGGGGCTCGCATCCTTGCCGAAGTTGCCGGTTACGGCATGTCGGGTGACGCTTACCACATGACCCAGCCCGCTCCCGAGCACGAAGGCGGATTCCGCGTGATGCGCAATGCGGTGCGCGACGCCAAGGTTGAGCCCAGCGTGGTCAATTATGTCAACGCGCACGGCACCTCTACACCAATCGGCGACACGCTGGAAGCTCACGCCATCCGCAACTTTTTCGGAGAACACAAGCTGGCGGTGAGTTCCACGAAATCCATGACTGGCCACCTGCTGGGTGGAGCTGGAGGCCTCGAGGCCGGAATCACCGTGCTCGCCCTGCGCGACCAAATCCTGCCTCCGACCGTGAACCTGGAGAATCCCGATCCGGAAACCGCGGGGATGGATCTGGTCCCGAACCACGCCCGCAAGGCCGAACTGGAATACGCCATGTCGAACTCGTTCGGCTTCGGCGGCACCAACGGCGCGCTGCTATTCCGCCGCTGGAGCGAATAGCTCGATTTGTCTCCTGAGCGAACCTCATGTCATTCTGAGCGGAGCCGGAGGTTCGCGAATGCGAACCTCCGCGCAGTCGAAGGACCCCTACCCTCGAGTTAGAACTCGCCCGGAGTTCATCACCATGGCAGCGATCCTGCGACGCCGTGACTGCTTCGCTTTCGCGAACCAGTCCCTCCGCTCACGATGACAATTCGCCCAAATGCCTCATTCGGCGCGGCTTTCAGCTCGTAATGTCCTTTCTCGCGCGACTCTGAAAAAGTAATGACACTTCAGTACCCCGCGTGTTGTCCCTTTGGGTTGTTGCCAGTATCGGCACCAGACTTCACAATGTGTTTCGAAAGTGGAGTCTTCCCCAACCTATGGATAAAGCTTTCGCCGCCTCCTTCGCTCCCGTCCCCGTCACCCGCAAAGCCGCAGCCCGCGCCGCATTGGTCGGCTTAAACGAACCTTATCGTGCGCTTTTGTCGGAATGCTTCCGCCAGTTCAACGTAGAAACCGTTCCCATGACGGCCAACGCGGCCGAGCGCCTGCACAAGGAGAAGTTTGAAGCCTGCGTGCTTGCCCTTGCCGACGGCGCCGAATCTGTGATGGAATCCGTTCGTAGTTCCCGCTCGAATAGCCGTTGCATTATTTATGGAGTCGGCGGCAGCGCGCAGGAAGCCATGCGCTATTCGAAATACGGCATCAATGCCATGTTCAACGAGCCGCTGGAAAGGCCGGCCGCGCTGAAACTGGTGCGCGCCACGCGCATGCTCGTCCTGCACGAGTTCCGCCGCTACGTGCGCATCCCGGTCATGACCGAAGTCTCCATCGTTGGAGATGGCCGCCGCATTGTCGCCAGCAGCATCGAAATGAGTTCCGGCGGCATGTCGGTGAAGAGCGCGGAGGATTTCTCGAGCGGTACCAACGTGGAAATCTCCTTCGCCCTGATGACCCTGCCGCGCGTGAATGTTCGCGGCTCGATAAGCTGGCGCAAACCGAAATCGATCGGCGTCCGCTTCGATCCGACGGACGAGCGCCGCCTGAAGGTCAAGAGCTGGATCGATTCCTACCTGGAAAACTAGCATTGTTGAATTTTGATTGTTGATTGTTGAATGCGAAACCCTCACTCCGGGCGATTTCATTCAACAATCAAAATTCAACAATCAACAATTCCTCTCTTCGTCGAAGCCGCGGTCCATGGTAATCATGTCAACACGACCCGCAATCTAGCTACAATAGCTGCGTGCCCGAAGCCAGCACACGCGAAGCCACAACCTCCGCAGAGCCAGCATCCGGTCCCCGCCGTTGGACCCTGCGCCAGCGCATCGTCCTGAGCATGATCGTGTGGGCGGGATATTGGTTTATCCGCCTGCTCGGTCCGACTCTCCGCGTGAGCGTTTCCTACGAAGAAGGCGCGCAGAAGACGCTGGACGAGCGCCCGCTCGTCGCCTCGTTCTGGCACGAGTGCATGATTCCCGCAACCTATCTCTTCCGCGACATGGGCGTGCGGGTGATGAGCAGCTTCAGTTATGACGGCGAGTATATGGGGCGCATCATCCGGCGATTCGGATTTGTCGCCGTGAAAGGATCGAGCAGCCGTAATCCCGTGCGCGCCCTGCTAGGCCTGCGCCGCGCCCTCGACGACGGTTGGACCGTGGCCTTCACGCTCGACGGGCCGCGCGGGCCGCGCCGCCAAGTGAAGCCCGGGCCTGCCGGACTCGCGCGCTCTTCGGGGCGAGCGATGACGACCTTTCACGCCGCCGTCGATAAGGCCTGGGTGCTCAGAAGTTGGGATCGCATGCTGATTCCGAAGCCGTTTTCCCGCGTACTCGTGCGCGTCGGCAAGCTGATCCCGGTGCCTGCCGAGGCCAGCGACGCAGATCTCGACCGCTACAGCGCCGAACTGCAATCAACTTTGGATCGGGTTTGCGCTTTCGCAGAAGCGAACGTCAGCAAGGTGGGAACGAGCGAATTCCCGTACTACAAGAAGGGTTGAGAAGTCGAGAGAACCAGGGTGATTGTTGATTGATGATTTTTGAATAAAAACACGTCGCGCGATAAGCCGCTTGAGAATCATCCATCAACAATCAAAATTCAACAATCAACAATTCCTATTCCAGCGTGGCTCCCAGCTGCATGTACTTATACTTCTTGCCATCCCAATAGATCACCGATGACGTGCTCTCGCCTTCCCCTTGCTCTTCCATGAAAACACCGAGGACGGTCCTTTTCTTTGTCGCCAGCCGTTTCACAGTCAGCGTCTTGAAGGGCAAATTGATGAGGACAAATTTCGCCTTCGGCTTTTCTGCTTGCCAGCCTCCTTTTTCGGCGCCGTGCACAATCAGCAGGCTCACACCTCGCCGCTCCGGCACGTCCGACGCGAAGGTCGATGTGACTCTCACATCGCCGAAACCCATGAACGTGTCATAGGGATCGGCAACCACGAAGTTTTGCTCGTCGCGATCCTGCATGGGATCTGTGCATTTCGCCACGACCACGAGATCGTCGATGCCGTCCCCATCCAGATCGCCGACAAACTGCTGCGGCCCGGCAATGAGCGAGCATTTGTCGCCAAATTGCTTGTGCACGTAATCGTCGGTGACCGCAGGCTTTGGCGACTTCGCCGGTGCGGGCGGGGGAGGCGGCTGCTTTTTCTGCGCAAACGCGGCTGCGATCAGGAAGACGGCGAGAACTGGGAGGAGCAGAATTTTGCTGCACGACATGATCTTTACTCTAGCCCGGTTTCGACCGCCGCGGTAGAGACTCACTAGTGACGGAGGTACGGAGGTAACGCCGCCGCTTATCGGCGAAAGTGTTCCCAGCCGCGGGGCTCAAGTTCAAATGGGATCCCATTCTCGTTCTTGACGAAGATCCGGCGGCCGCGCACGATCCGCCCGATCTGCGTGATTGTCACTCCGCCGATTTGCTTCGGAATGCGCTTGCCGGGACGAGCCGTGAACAGCAGCTCGTAATCTTCGCCGCCATGCAGGGCCAGATCGAGATCGACCTCGCGTGCGGGCTTGCCGCCGCATGCCCGGGGGATGAGCGCAGCAGCGATCTCAGCGCCAACGCCGCTCTCCTCACAGATGTGCGCCAGATCGGTCGAGAGCCCGTCGCTGGTATCAATCATCGCGGTTGCAATGCCCTTCTCTCGGAGGATGCGCCCCAGTTCGATACGAGGCTCGGGATAGAGGTGCCGGCGGTAGTCGCGCAGATTCAGCTTCTTCTTCGGCCGCGCTCGCATTTGCACAACCGCAGCCGCCGAGCCGCCGAGCTCTCCGCTGACGTAGATGCGGTCGCCGGGCCGGGCCCCGGAGCGGAGTACTCCCTTACCCTTCGGAACCGATCCGAGCACGATGATGTCGGCAAGAATCCCGTTGGGAGATTCGGCCGTGTCTCCGCCGGACAACCTGGCCCCGTAGCGCTCGGCGAGGCTGACCAGGGCGCGAGCGAAGCGGCCCACCCAGGCCTGAGGTAGATCGCGGGGCAAAGCCAGCGATAGGAAAGCGGCAACCGGTTCGCCGCCCATGGCCGCGATGTCGCTCAATCCTCGGGCCAGGCAGCGGTGCCCAACCGACTCCGGCGGATGCCAGTCGCGCCGAAAATGAATCCCTTCCAGCGTGAAGTCGGTCGTGATCAGACAGTCTCGCCCTGCAGACAGCCGCAGCACGGCGCAGTCGTCTCCGATTCCCTTCAGAATGGCATTGGAGCCCCGAGAACGCCCTCGGGACGAGGACCCCGCCATGCGGCGGAGTTGAGCAATCAGCTGTTTTTCGGGAAGAGGCACGGCGCCACTACTATACCGCCATCCTAGGAAACAACGCCCCCGCGCCTCTGGTCCCGGTAATCTGTCCTATTGGCCCTCCCTGGTTACCCGATCTTCAGTAACCCAAAATACGGGTTTGCGTCGTTGACAGGGGGAACCCAGTTTGTTACCGTTAACCAGTCATTCACATAAAAACCTTTGGCCGGGACTAAGTTCTGCAGGTAGTTGGGATTGCAGACGAACAGAAGTCTCAGGATCTGGTCGTCGTTCCGGTAGGCGAAAGGGCGCGACAGAGTTTCCATTCCCAAGATGGGAGCGCAACCCGAAAAAGTCAGGTGGTTCCGAACAGGCTTTTGCAACTAAGAAACTGTGCCTGAAGTTCCGGACCTGATGTTTCAAACTTTGAGGATTTGATTTGCAAAAACGCTTCTACATCCTTTTCGTGGCTCGTGGGGACGACGGCCAGTTGCGCAAAATCTCTATCCCCTTGCATTATCTGTATGTTTTTGTGATCGGCGCCGCGATCGGATTCCTCAGCCTCACCGGCATCGCCAGTTCCTACACCCGCATGCTGCTGAAGGTTTCGCAATTCAACCAGCTCCGGACCGAGAAAGATCAGCTCAAAAGCAACTACTCTCGCCTGGAGCAGGTCGCCAAAGAGCGCGATTTACAGGTCGCATCCCTGGGCTCCATCGCCGGAGAAGTTTCTGCTCTCTATGGCCTGAAGGCGCAGCCTACGCTAGTTACGGAGACCTCCGACCAGATTCACGATGCCGATGTGAGTTCGTCGCTGGACCAGTTGCATGCTCTGCGAATGTCGGCTCTGTCGGGAGCGACCATGGTCGGACTGACCATGGGCCTGACCCGCAACGCCACCACCGCCGACTGGATCAAGGCGAATGCCGCACCCAACCTTTGGCCAGTCGACGGCCCGATCACGGGTAGCTTTGGCGAGCGTATTGATCCATTCAACGGGGAAGGAGCATTCCATAGCGGAGTCGATATCGGCAGCAGCTATGGAGCGCAGATCATCGCCCCAGCCAATGGCGTAGTGACCTTTACCGATGTGATGGGCGGCTATGGCAAAGCCATCATGATCGATCATGGCAACGGCATCAGCACCCGCTATGGCCATCTTTCTGGCTTTGCCGTCACCGCGGGACAGCGGGTGCACCGCGGCGACGTAATCGGCTATGTTGGCGAGAGTGGCCGTTCCACCGGCCCCCATCTCCATTACGAAGTTCGCATCAACGACATACCGGTGAATCCCTATAAATACCTCCGCATCACTGTCGCCCAAAGCGGCGGCTTTGCCACTGGCAGCTAGATAATCCCTTGCAGCCCCCTTTCTGAGTAGCCAGGCCACGGCTACGTGCGCTGGGCATAGCGGCATTGCCCCTCCCGCTCGGTTGAATAATCTCAGTTCAGTAATCGTGCTCTCATTACCGGCGTAATGCCTCCAGCCCAAACACCATGCTGGATCACAGAAGCAGGCGCGCTAACATTACGAACATTCCCTCTCCAGCGGCAGTGTAGTCACGTGTTTTTTGCCGTGTTAGGAACCGTCGCATGGACAATCCCGGCACCAAGCGTTTTGGCCGATATGAGATTATGGCGGAGTTGGGCCGCGGCGCCATGGGCGTCGTCTACCAGGCGCGCGATCCCCAGATCGACCGCATGGTCGCAGTGAAGACCATTTCGTTATGGGGACAGGAACCGGAGGAAGAAAAAGAGTTTCGCCTCCGCTTCATGAACGAGGCCCAGGCGGCCGGAACGTCTCCACCATCCCGGAATCGTCAGCGTTTTTGATGTGGGCGAGAATCCGGAAAACCAGGATCCCTACATCGTCCTCGAGTACGTACCCGGCGAAACCCTGAACCGGATTCTCGCCCGCGAACGAAAGCTCCCGTTGTCCAAAGCGTTGAAGCTGGCTGAAGAACTTGCCGACGCTCTGGATTACGCGCATGCCCAGGGCGTGGTGCACCGCGACATTAAGCCGGCCAACATTTTGATCACCGAAGATGGTCACGCCAAGATTGCGGACTTCGGCATTGCCAAGCTCAATCTCGCGCACTTTACTCTGCCCGGTCGGGTGCTCGGAACTCCCGCCTACATGGCGCCGGAACAGTTGAGCGGGGAAGGGTGCGACGGCCGCTCCGACTTGTTCTCTCTGGGCGTGATTTTGTATGTCATGACCACCGGCCTTTCTCCGTTTCAAGGCGACAGCGCAACTACCGTGTGTTTCAAGGTCGCAAATCGTGAGCCGGTCGCTGCCAGCGCTCTCGATCTGAATCTTCCTCCGCAACTGGACGCCGTCATTTCCCGGGCCATCGCCAAGAATCCTCAAGAGCGCTACCAGAGCGGCTCCGAATTCGCTGAAGATCTGAGGATGTTGCAGCGAAACTACCGGCCAGGATCGACCACTACCTCGTGGCAGGCGGTAATCGCCGCCGGGACGCCATCGGTTTCCACGGGAAAACAGCCGGTTGCGCCTCCACTGACCGCCATGGCTCATGCCCAGGGACTGATTGATCACATCTTGTTCAAGGCGCCCATCCGCGATCTCGCGCTCGCCGCCGCCACCATCGTTCTGCTGGTCGTCATTGGAGCCCAGTCCAGGCTGCTGGTGAATTCCTCCAAGGTGCCTTCCAATGGTTCCGGCGCCGTTCCGGCCGCCTCGTCGTCGAGTGCTCATTCTGCTTCCACAGCATTGAGCGTCACGACTGTGCCGGCACATGCGCCGCTCGTCCCGACCATTCCCATCGCGAAAAATGCTGTGCCTACCAAGATCTCTCCGAGGAAGTTTCATCCTGCAAGGGAGATCGTAATTCCCTCTTCCACCCTTGAACTGGCCGTGCAGCATCAATTCAAAGACGCAACTCTGTATGTCTGGGTCGATAACAAGCTGGCTCTATCCCGCCCGTTGCATGGCGGCGCGCAGAAGAAACTAGTCGTATTCAATGGAGTCAAGGGAGTGGAATCCGAGACTCTGTCGATTCCCGCGGGCGAACACATATTACGTTTCAGGGCCAAATCGACCGATCAGACGACCGATCTTTCGCGGACCATCTCCGCGGACTTCATCGGGGGCGATGACAAGACCCTGCAGGTCACCTTCGACAAGCACAACACCATGATGCGGCTGACCTGGGAATAGCGAACATCGCAGCTTATTGCCGCAACCCCATCCAGTTTTCCGAGACCACCAGAGAATTTCCCGGATTTTGCGGATCGTACTTTACGGAAGTATGCAGTCCGAGGCGGCAAGAGTGCAGATTGATCCAGTGCCGCAAGTACGTCACATCCTGCGAGCACTCGTAAGAAACTCCGGCCACGTCGTATTTGTAGATAAGCATGATGGCGGCGTGATGGTGGTTGGCAGCCGCCAGTTCTTGCACGTCGATCACAGTTCCATCCGTGATGCGACCTGTGCCCTCGAGCCAGGCGCGGCGCTCGCGCTCAATGTCGTCGGCGGTCTTGGGTTTGCGCCGCAGCAAGGCATACGTGCCCAGTAAGGCGACGCCGCCCGCCGCTACCAATCCATACAATCGAAGTGAATCCATACCGAAATCAGGTGGAAAGCCAGGCGGAACTCAACCGACCTCACTCTTCAGCATAAGCGCAAAGCGGGACCGGTGGAAGTAGTGGCGAAGTTACGGAGGTGCCGAAGGCTGTGAAAAACATCTGTGGCGCGAATCCCCGATCTTGACGAACTTGGAGGGATACATCTCAAGAGCTGGCGAGGCGAATGTGGCGTCGAGGAAGAAATGAACCTATTTGGTTTGGCTGCAGACGTTTCTGCTGACCAGATCGGCGAACCCGCCCTCGGGAGCTTTTCCGAACTGATCATCATGGCTGGCTTTCTTACTGACCACGACCCTCCCGCCGTGATCGCGCGAGTAGAACCACTCGCTCGTCGGCGTCGCCTGCGCGCTGGAGCAATAAAAGCGGACGCGCGCCCGCATTTCGACAAACGGTCCGCCCTGCGGAAGCGAGGCCGGTTGCTTGAATTCCACGCGCACCAGCGCCACCCGCTGGTTATTCTTCAGTACCCGCACCGAACTCACCGAAACTACGTCTCCGGCGACTGTTTGCCCGATTGGCCGCCAGTCTCCCGCCGCCCTGACCAGGCGTACGACCAGCAGCGGACCGAGCACGATCGCCATCACGATCAGCAAGCCTTTTTTCAACGCCACTCCCGAGCAGCCTATTTGCAGCCCCCTACTTTGGGCTATCGGACGGATTCTGTCAACTTCCGTGCCCACGTGATCGCGGTTTGTCCTTTGTCCCGTGGATTTCCTCAGCGAAGTCTGTGAAACCTCAGCGTTCTGTGCGGTTAAGCTTTTTCCAGATCCTTCCGCGTCTCGGCCTCCGTGCTATGGTTATGGCTCAGAAAAGTTCCGCGGCGCAAATTATGGAAGTCCTGAACTGTACGAAATTTAACTCACCCGTGGGGCCGCTGTTCCTGGCGGCGTCGAAGCAAGGACTGGTAGCGCTCGAATTCGACCGGCGCCTTCCCAATCAGCAGACCATTCGCCCCAATCCCCGCGATCTGCGTGCGGAGTCTAAGTCGTTGCGCTTTGAAGAATCTGATCAGGAACTATCGCCTTACGTGCGTGAACTGGAAGAATATTTCGCCTGCCGGCGCCGCGAATTCCGCTTCCCGCTCGACCTGCGCGGCACCGATTTCCAGCTCGCGTGCTGGCGCGCCCTGCTGCAAATTCCCTACGGTGAGACCCGCTCCTACGCGGATATCGCCCGCACCGTTGGCCGTCCCCGGGGATTTCGTGCCGTCGGCATGGCGAATAACCGCAACCCCATCGCCATCGTAGTGCCTTGCCACCGCGTCATCGCTTCGGATGGAACCTTGTGCGGCTACGGCGGAGGTCTCGAACGTCAAACGCAAGTTGCTGGAACTGGAAGGCGCATTGAGCGGCACGCTGGCTGCTTGAGATTGTTGATTGTTGATTTTCATTGTTGAATGCAGGGCCGGGGCGGCGTCTCCATTTAACAATCAACAATCAAAATTCAACAATTCGTCCCAAACATACCTTGGCGAACCATACAAAATCCTCCACTCTCCGCAAGGCGGGACTCTTCTACCTCGTCTTCGTGATGTTCTCCTACACGACCGGTGGCCCTTTCGGCCTCGAAGACATGGTCACCACTTCGGGCCCAGGGATCACCCTGCTCTATCTGCTGATCCTGCCATTTTTCTGGTGCATCCCCGTTTCGCTGGTGTCCGCCGAACTCACCACCGCCATGCCCGTGGAAGGCGGATTCTATCGCTGGAGCCGCGCGGCGTTCGGCGACTTCTGGGGATTTCTCGCCGGATGGTGGAACTGGTCCGCCTCATTCCTGCTGGGAGGCGCTTACGCGGTCCTGTTCACCGACTACCTTGTCTACTACTTCCCGAAGATGACGTGGTGGCAACACTACCTGGTCTCGGTCGCACTGATCGCGCTGCTCACCTGGATCAATGTCCGCGGTATTCAGATGGTCGGCCAGGTCGCTACTGCGCTCGAGATTCTTATTTTCGTTCCGGTCATGACCATGATCGTGATCGCCCTGCGCCATTGGCATGAGAATCCGTTTCATCCCTGGATCGTGCCCCACCACGCGACGTTTAAAGTCTTCGGCGTCGGACTGGCTCTTGGCCTGTGGCTGTACTCCGGCTACGAACAACTCTCCACCGTGGCCGAAGAGGTGGAAAATCCGCAGAAGGCCTACCCGCGGGCTCTCGCCCTGGTCGTGCCGCTCTCGATTGCCGCCTACCTTCTTCCAACGCTTGCCGGTTTGGCCTCCGCTGGAAACTGGGAGCAATGGCACACGGGATTTTTCTCTGACGCCGCCCGCATGATCGGCGGACCATGGCTCGGCACCTGGATGACGCTCGCTGCCATGATCGGCAACGTCGCCCTGCTCAACAGCACCATCCTCACCACCACGCGCATGCCTTTCGCCATGGCTGAAGATGGATACCTGCCCGATGTCCTGACCCGCAAGCACGCACGCTACGGCACGCCATGGCTGGCGATTGTGTCCTCAGCTGTGATCTATGCGCTGCTCGCATGGCGCAGCCTCGGGGAGATAATTTCTGTCTACATCTGGCTGCGCTCGGCAACCACGGTGCTGACGGTCCTGTCGGCATGGAAACTTCGCCGCACGCAACCGGATCTCCGGCGCTCGTTCCGGATTCCCGCGGGGCGCATCGGATTGTTCTACGTGGTCAGCGCGCCGGTACTGATGGCGATTGTGGCGCTACTCGGCGGCGACCGCTTCGCCACAATCGGCGGCGCCATCGCGCTGCTCCTCGGGCCGATTGTGTATGGGCTGCTAAAACGCCGTCCTTCGGCCAGTGTGCGTGAGGGATAGGCCTCAAACAGATCGACATTTATATAAGTCGCCGGTTTCCCCCTTGATCCTCTGTGCGCCCTGTGGTTAAGGCCCTTGACCTCTTCGCCGGACACCACGGATCAAGCGGATCGAGGCGCAATATTTAACGATGCCCTATTTCCGGCGCACCGACCCTAGCTTACCCAATCCAGCACCTTGTACCAAGCTCCCGCGAACGGCAGAAACCACGGCTTCCCGTTATACAAACCCAACGGCGCGCCGGGAAACGGAATGCCCACAAACGGATTCTCCGGCTTGTCTCCCGCCATCAGTTCGGCAATTTTCTGTCCCTGGTACGTTGCCATCGCAACCCCATGTCCTGCGTATCCCACCGCGTAGTACATCCCATCCATCTGCCCGGCATGCGGCATGATGTCAAAGGCGAAGTCGAGCGTACCGCCCCAGACATATTCCACGCGCGCATCCCGCAATTGCGGATACACGTCGATCATCCCGCGCCGCAGAATCTCCGCGCTGCTCCGGATGGTCTGATCGTTCTCCGGGAAAAATGCGGCGCGCCCCCCGAACAACATGCGGCCATCGGGTGTGAGGCGATAGTAGTAGAGATAATTTTTCGAATCGTAGATCATGCGGTTGCGCGGGCTCAGTTCGTGGGCCAACGCCGCCGGCAACACTTCCGTCGTGATGATGAACGATCCGATGGGAATGATCTTTTTCTGCAGCGCCGGAGTTGCGGGACTCGTGTATCCACTGGTGCCGACGAAAACTTCATGTGCCCAGAGCGGCCCGCGCGAGGTCGTCAGCTTCCATCCCGCTTCGCCTTGCCGTGAATCCCGCTCAATCGCTCCCACCCGGGCGTGCTCGAAAATCTCCGCTCCGGCCTTAATCGCGGCTCGACCGAGTCCCGCGACGTAACGCGCCGGATTGCATCCCGCGCTGACCTCGTCCACCATGCCACCGAAATAAATGCTCGAGCCGATCTCCGCGCTGAGTTCGCTCCGCTGCACCACGCGCAGCTTGTGATTGAATTCCACTTCAATCACTTCCGCCTGCCTTTCGTAGTCGTCGAAATGCTTCTGCTTGCAGGCGACTTCCAGATGCCCGCAACGCGTGAAGTCGCAGGCGATGCTCTCTTCCTGCACAATCTGCTCCACGCAATCCATCGACGCCAGCGACGCCGCATACATGCGCCGTGTGCGCTCTCGCCCGTACATCGAGATGAGCTTATTCACTCCCAGCTTCATGCCGGTGAGCACCATGCCGCCGTTCCGTGAACTAGCGCCCCATCCAATCGATTCGCTCTCCAGCACAGCGACCTTCGCCCCGCGTTTGGCCAGCGTCCGGGCCGCGGAAAGTCCGGTAAATCCCGCGCCAATCACCGCAACATCCGCCACCTCGGGCAAGGGACGCGACACATCTGCCGTGGGAAACTCCGCCGTGCTCAGCCAGTAATTCTCTTCGTGTAAGGCCATAGGGTTCGCTCGTAAACTTCTTCTGCCGCCGCCAGCATTGACTTCTGCGCTCCGCCGAAACGACCGCACATTTTAACGCAATGTCCGCGGTGGTACATGTACTGCCGGTCACGGTGAGACAGTTTTTCGGCCACCTCCGTAATCTTGCCGGGGCTACGCGCCGACCCTAGTCTGAAGAGGCATGGCCCTTCGTTGCTTTCTGTTTTCCTCCGACGAGGAAACGACGGCGCGCGTTCGCCAGATTCTGTCTGGCATCGGCGTGCAGGCAGAATTTTGCTCGGATGCCGTGGTCGCGGTCGACAGAATCACCAACCAGCCATTCCAGATCGTCATCATCGATTGGGACAAGCAGCCCGAAGCCGGATTGCTGCTCACTACCGCTCGCGAGCGCAAAGCTGCGGAACGTCCCATTACGCTGGCCATCGTGAGTGACGATCCCAGCGTGCCCAGGGCCTTGCAGGCGGGCGCCAACTCGGTGCTGCGCAAGCCGATCGTTGCGGCCCAAGCGAAAGATACTCTCACCACCGCACGTGATCTGCTGCACGCCAAGCAGGGATCGGCAGCCAACGCCGCCGCTGCCGGAACCGCACGTAGTTCCGCTCCTGCCTCTCTTCCCGCGAGTTTCCATCCGGCGCAGGAAAAACCGTTGCGCTCAGGAGAGTTTCTGCAATCCGCTCCCGTGTCTCCAGGCGGACAGTTCGAAACTGAACCCGACGCTTCGGCGTCTCTCGAGCAACTTCCCGCCGCTGAGATCGACCCGCTGAAGGATCTCGAGCCGGTCGCGGCCTCGGTTGCGCAAAACAAGCCCGCGGAACCTCCGCCGTCTTCTTCGAATGACGGACGCGGGCTGGAATGGTATTTGAAAAATCGCGTGGCGGCTCGGCCAGCGGGCGCCACGCCAGCGTCACCCGCCCAGCGGGGCAATCCGGATCTGCTGGGCTACGACCAAACTCCGTATTCGCCTCCGCCGGCCGAGCCCGAACCAGTAAAGCCCGCTCCCTTGCCGAAACTTGCAGCTCCAGCCCTGCCCAAGCCCGTGCCCGATGTTCCCAGCTGGCAAGAGCAGAAAAAGGAAGCCGAGCTTTTTAGCTACATCGAATCCGGAAGCGATCCATCGGAGGCCAGGCCTCCATCCGGATCCCGCGTGGGCAAGCGAGCGATCGTCGCCGCTCTGCTTCTCGCCGCTTTCGCAGTCGGAGCAGCCCCGCAAGCTCCCTGGCATTCGAAAATGAAAGGCCTCTGGGCTAACGGACGCCAGGCGATGCATGTCTGGCTCAATCCGCAGCCCGTGACCCCGCCCCAGGCTCCCGCCGCGCACGAAAATTTCTACCGCGCCGGGGACGAATACAAGCTTCCGGTCGCGGAAAACATTCCTGATGCCACCACTGATCCAACGCAGATCAAAGTACTTCCTGTCGTCGATCCCACGGCCAAGAAGCCGAACAATGACGCCGGCGGGGCCGATCCCTCCAGCGCGCAAACCGACACACCCGCAGCCGACCAGCCTCAGGCTCCGCCCACGCCTGACAACCAAGCGCAGAGCCCGTCAACCGCAGCACCGACCGCGACGTCAACCGCTCCTCCAATCTTCGGCCCTGCAGCCACCGCGCCGCATCCGGACGCCATCGCAACGCCGAAAACATCCGCTCCCGCGCTACCTAAGCCTTCGCCGTCTCACACGGTCACGCCCCCCGGCAATGTGCCCTCGAGTTTGAAATCGCAGTTGGCCTCCATGACTCCCGACGCGAGCGGCAACAAGCTTCCCGAGACCGCCTTGCCCTCGATCGAGCCCGTCAACGTACCCGAAGCCGCGGAGCGCGCCTTGCTCACCAATCAGCCGGCCATCCTCTATCCCGCCTACGTCAAGGGCGATCAGGGAACGGTCGTCTTGCAGGTCCTGATTGGCCGCGACGGCACCGTGCAGGACGTCAAGTTTCTGCAAGGCTCGCTGGCCTTCGCCCGCGCCGCCATCGACGGCGTCAAGCAATGGAAGTTCAAGCCTTATTCCATGAACGGACGCCCGGTCTCCGTCCAGACCCTTCTGACCATGAAATTCAAGCCAGGTCAATAGACGTAAGCCAAAGGAAAGAAAAGACTAAGAACGTCTTTGTCAACGATCTCTGCGAATCCTCAGCGTCCTCTGCGTTTTAAGGTTTTTCTGTCCCCTTGTTGCGCTGGAAGCTCCAAACAAAACATCCCGGCTCAAGCTTCCACTCCCGTCGTTACCGAAGGGACTCAAATTGAGCAGCAAGCACCTGTCCCATTGCATCTAGAGATATAATGGGTAGAGTTCTGAGGAAGCAGTTCCTTCCGGAAGAAGATCACAAACAGATGTCCATGAAAACCAAAGCAGCGATTCTCGTCACCTCTTTTGCCGTACTGCTCTTCGTAGTTGTCGGCTCCATGGGAGGCGTGCATGCCTCCTCCAACGACGGCGCTTACCGCCAACTTCAGGTTTACAGTGAAGTGCTCTCGCGCGTGCGCAGCGAGTATGTCGAAGAGCCCAACATTCCGAAGGTGACCGACGGTGCTCTGCATGGACTCCTGGAGTCTCTCGACTCCAACTCCAGCTATCTGACGCCCGAGGCCTACAAGGCTTTTAAAGATCATAAAGCCGATGGCAAAGCGGGGATCGGCGCCATGATCTCCAAGCGCTTTGGCTATGCCGACGTAGTTTCCGTGCTGCCCGGTTCGCCCGCGGAAAAAGCTGGAATCGAAGCCACTGACATCTTCGAGTCGATTGAAGGCCGCAGCACTCGCGACATGTCGCTTCCCGAAATTCGCAATCTGGTCATGGGCGCTCCCGGATCCGTGCTCAATGTGGAAGTGGTCCGCGCCCGCCGCGCCGAGCCTCAGAAGATGTCGATCACCCGCAACGTCGTCAGCCTCCCTTCCGTCTCCGACAAGATGATGGAAGACGGCATCGGCTACGTGAAGGTGGAAGTTCTGAACAAAGGCAAGGCTCAGGAGATCGCCGCCAAGATCAAGTCGCTTGAAAAATCCGGCGCGAAGAAAATTCTGCTCGACCTGCGCAACTGCGCCGAAGGCGACGAAAACGAAGGCATTGTGGTCGCCAACCTCTTCCTGAATCACGGAACCATCACTTACCTGCAAGGCCAGAAATTTCCGCGCGAAGCCTTTAATGCCGATCCGGCAAAGGCCATTACCAGCCTGCCCGTCGCGGTTCTTGTGAACCGCAGCACTTCGGGCGCGGCTGAGATCGTCGCAGCCGCGATTCTGGAGAACGCGCGCGGAGACGTGGTCGGTGACAAGACCTTCGGCGACGGTTCCATCCAGAAAACGATCGACCTGCCCGACGGCGGCGCCTTGATCCTTTCCGTCGCGAAATATTATTCGCCCAGCGGCAAGGCCATTCAGGATACGGCCATCACCCCCAACGTCGTCGTGGCCGACGCCGTCGACGATTCCATTGGTCCGGACGACGACGAAACCGCAACTCCAGCCCCAGAGGATGAAGCCAAGCCGAAAAACCCGGTCGACGACCAGCTGAACAAGGCCATCGAAGTCCTGAAAAGCCGCGCCAGCTAAATGTAGGGGCGGACGCATTCGTCCGCCCCGCCGAGCGAAGCGAGGCGTCCCGACAGCGTCAATCGTTTCAACTCTTTCCTCGCGCCCAGCAATCTTCATTGCGCGCTTCGCGCGTCCAGCAGCGAAGCGGCGCCATTCATTAGCCCGCCACGTAAGTGGCGGGAAAGGGGAAGGCCCCGAGTCCCGAAGGGACGGCACCGCTCCGTCTCTGATTCCGCAGCCTATTCGGTCGATCCTTCTGATATCGTTAAATCCGTATCCCCAGCCCAACCGGCTTGATTGAAGGCCTGCCCCATCGCATGGAGACGATCACTCACTCGTTCAGTTCGCTCGCTTCTCTTTTCCTGATTTCAACACTCGCCATCTTGGTCGTCTATCGTGTATTCCGTCGCCCGAAGACCGCGTCCTCTGGCTGGTTGGAAGTCCTGCCCGAAGATCTCGGCGGATTCAGCTATCGGCAGCTGATCCTGGTCAGCCTGCTCAGCCTATTTCTCGAGATGCTGATGATTCGCTGGGTCTCTTCCGAAATCAGGATTTTCGCCTACTTCAAGAATTTCGTTCTAGTCGCGTGCTTCCTCGGATTCGGGCTGGGATGTTATCTCTGCCGCCGTCGCATTCGGCTGGTCGCCATGATCTCCCCGCTGTTGTTGCTGACCATCATCCTGAAGACGCCCATTTCCCCGCTCCGCCGCACCATGGCCGCCTTGCCGATGCTTCTCGGAGCCGGCGTCGAAGTACATGTATGGGGCGTCCCCGCCATGCCGGCGAGTTGGACGGACATGCTCCTCGCCATGGTTGCCGTCGTTCCTCTGTTTGCCGTCATAGCCACCGCGTTCATTCCTTTCGGCCAGCTAGTGGGCTGGTATCTCGAACATTCTCCCAGCGGCGTGACCGCGTATAGCGTGAACGTCCTCGCCAGCCTCGCCGGCATCGCAGGATTCACTCTGCTCGCCTTCCTGCACCAGCCGCCCTGGGTCTGGTTCTTGATAGCCGGAGTATTTTCTGTTCTGGCATTCTGGCGCAACCCAGCCGCGCGCAAAGCTCTGGCCGCCACTTTCCTGGTCTGCATCTGTTTGCTGGCTCTTCCCGATCATCGTCATGCCACCACCTACTGGTCTCCCTATCAGAAGCTGGTTCTGCAGCCGCTTGCCCTCAACGGACAAATCGCCGCGTACTCCATGACTACCAACGACTCCTGGTACCAGAAGGTAATCAATCTCTCTCCGGATTTCGTGGCTGCTCATCCCGAAGTTTTTTCTAAATTCCCCGTCGCGCAGAACTCCTACAACATGCCGTACCACTTTTATCCCTCGCCGCCATCGGTGCTCGTCCTGGGATCAGGCATGGGCAACGATGTGGCTGCAGCTCTTCGCAACGGCGCGGGCCGCGTGGAGGCGGTTGAGATCGATCCCCTGATCCTGCAACTGGGCCGCGAATATCACTTCGAACATCCTTACCAATCCCCGAAAGTTCACGTCGTCCTTAACGACGCCCGCAACTACATCGAAAACAGCCACGATCAATTCGATCTCATCGTTTTCTCACTGCTCGATTCCCACACCACCGCATCGCATTTCACCAACATTCGCATCGATAATTACGTCTACACGCGAGAAGCGCTCCACCGCGTCAAGCAATTGCTGCGCCCGGATGGCCTGCTGATCGTGAAATTCCAGGTCGATAATCCCTGGATCGCCGGCCGCTTGTTTCGATTGATGCAGGATGCTTTCGGCCAGGATCCCATTCAGTTCCAGACCGACGTAGGCGGATTCGATACTTCCGGGCGCTTCTTCGTCACCGGATCGCGCGAGCGCCTCGCCAGCGCGATCTCCGACCCGTGGCTCGCCTCTTATCTGGCTGCGCATTCCCACATGCCCATGCAGAACGCCAGCCTCACCACCGACGACTGGCCCTACTTCTATCAGCACGAGCCCGGCCTTCCCATCAGCGTTATTCTGATTTCGGTTGCCGTCCTGATCATCTTTGGATGGTTCCTGCGCCAAACCAGCGGAGAAGGCTCGACAGTCGACCCTCACTTCATGCTCCTGGGCGCTGGATTCATGCTCCTCGAAGCCCAGATCGTCAGCAAGATGGCCTTGCTGTTCGGCACCACCTGGGTCGTCAACGCTGTCGTCGTCTCGGGCCTCTTGTGTTTGATTGTCGCGGCGAACATCGTCTACGGCACGTTTCCGCGAATTCCGCTCGCCCTTGCTTATGCCGGATTATTTCTCACGCTAGCCGTGATGTTTACCGTCCCCATCGAGAAGGTATTTTTTGATTCGTGGCTGCTGCGCGCAGCGCTCGCCACACTCGTGCTTTGCAGTCCTGTCTTTTTCGCCGGAATCATTTTCGTTTCCAGCTTTGCCCGCGCCGGATTTCGAGGCAGCGCTCTCGGCTCCAACCTTTTCGGATCTTTAATCGGCGGCCTGCTCGAATCCTCTTCACTCTGGTTCGGCCTGAAGGCGCTGACCATCCTCGCCGCCATCCTCTATGCCGGCTCCGCGATTTTCCTCCGCCGAAGCCAGACCACCGCCGCCCTGAGTCCGCAGCCGAATCATCAAGAAAGCGCAGTCCCAGCAAATCGGTAACCCACCCCCGTAGCACAGTCGTCCCGCCGGCTGTCGTGGCGGCGTCCTCGCCGCCACATCCTTAGCCACGGTCCCCTCCACTTTTAAAGTGCTATCCTGATTTTTGCGGGACATGAAAACCCTCTACGATCACCTCCCGGAAGTAGAAATCGGCGGCCGTAAGCTGGTCGGTCGAGTCCTGTTCAGCCTCCTCGTCCTGATTTCCGTTCTCGTCGGAGCCACAGCCGGCCTTCTCCTCGTCTACACCACCGACCTGCCACAGATCGACGCGCTCGAAGCGTACCGCCCCAGCTCCATCACCGAGCTCTACGACGATCAAGGGCGCATCATCGGATCCTTCGCCCTGCAGCGCCGCGTAGTCGCCACCTACGACGACTTTCCTCCCGTGCTCCGCGACGCCCTCGTCTCCATCGAAGACAAGGATTTCTACACGCACTCGGGCATCAACTTCTTCCGCATCATCGGCGCCGCCTATCGCGACATACGCTCCGGAGGCAAAGTGCAAGGCGCTTCCACGCTGACCATGCAGCTGGCCCGCAATCTTTTCCTCTCGCCCGATCGCCGCTGGCAGCGCAAAGTGCAAGAGGCCATGCTCGCCATTCAGATTGAACGCCACTTCACCAAGCCGCAAATCTTCACGCTCTACGCCAACCAGATTTTTCTCGGCCACGGGGTCTACGGATTCGAAGCTGCCTCCGAGTTCTATTTCAGTAAGCCCGCCAAGCAACTGACGCTCGACGAAGCCGCTCTGCTCGCCGGATTGCCCAAGGGTCCTAGCGTCTATTCGCCCATCGTCCATCCCGATCGCGCCCAGCGCCGCCGCAAGCTAGTCATCGATGCCATGCTCGAAGACGGCAAGATCACCGCCGCGCAGGCCGACGTTGCGCGCTCCGCTCCCATCGTCCTGCATCTGGCGCACGATCCCAATTCGCTCGCTCCCTATTTCGTCGAAGAAATTCGCCGCTATCTCGAAGGCAAGTACGGAACCGATCAGGTCCACGAAGGCGGATTAAAGGTCTACACGTCGCTCGATGTCGATCTGCAGAAGTCTGCGAATCAGGCTGTGCTCGACGGCCTGGCCGCCTACGAGCGCCGCCATGGATGGAAAGGCCATCTCGAAAACGTAGTCGACGATGGCTTCGTTCTCGAAAAATATTCTCATCCCGATTGGGACGATGAGCCCGAAGTAAACGGATACGTCCACGCTCTCGTCACTTCTTCCGGAACCGGCATCGCCACGCTGAAATTCGGCCGCTACACCGCCGCACTCAGTCAGGCCGACGCAGCCTGGACGCAGCAGAAACTCGGCACCATCCTCAAACCCGGTGACATCTGCTACGTGAAGATTCTGTCTCTCGGCGCCAATGGAGCCGCGAAGGTCAGCCTTGAACAGGATTCCGGAGCGCAAGGCGCGCTGCTCGCCATCGACAACGCCACTGGAGGAATCAAGGCTCTGGTCGGCGGCCGCGACTTCAACGATTCCAAATTCGACCGCGCCACCCAAGCCCTGCGCCAGGTTGGATCGTCCTTCAAGCCGTACGTCTACACCACGGTCATCGACGAAGGCGCAAGCCCCGACGACACCATTCTGGACGAACCTGTGAGTTTCGACACGCCTTCCGGCCCATACACGCCGCACAACTACGATGAGAAGTTTGAAGGCATCATCACTCTCCGCCGCGCTCTCGCCCAGAGCCGCAACATTCCCGCGCTGAGGCTGGCCAGCAAAGTCGGCATCAATGATGTCATCTCGTACGCCGAGCGCTTCGGCATCACCTCCAAGCTGCCGCCCTATTTGCCCGTGGCGCTGGGATCGGCAGAAATCACGCTGCTTGAGCAGACCGCCGCATACAGCGTCTTCCCCAACGACGGCGTACGCATCACTCCCCGCTACATCACCCGCGTCACCGATTACGAAGGCCGCGTGCTGGAAGAAGATTTCCCCGACGTCAAAGATGTGATCAGCCAGCGCACCGCACGCATCATGACGTCAATGCTGCGTGAAGTCGTGCTGCATGGAACCGGCATTGCCGCCGCCAAGTTGCCCTTCCCCGTAGCGGGAAAGACGGGAACCACCAACGATTTTACCGACGCCTGGTTCGTAGGATTTTCTCCGACCACCACCTGCGGAGTCTGGGTCGGCTACGACGAAAAAAAATCACTAGGCGCGAAAGAGACCGGTGCCCACGCCGCCTTGCCGATCTGGATGAACTTCATGACTGCAGCCATGGCCGGAAAAGATGCGGGAGATTTCCAGCCTCCCCCCGCAACGCCGCACGCCGTCGCACAAAAAATAGATACCCCAGACACCGCCCCGGCATCCGAGGAATCGCATTAACGCGCTACGCCTTTGGTTTGCAACAACCGGTTGAGCAGATCCTGGTTGAATTCTCGGAACAACGATGGAGTAGGCGCCACCCAAATGCAGCCGCGTAGCGGCAGTATGTGAAAGCCCGGCACGGAAGTGCCGGGTGCGACCGCGGAACATTCCGCCAGTCCCGTAGGGACGGCACCACTTCTCCGGCGCGCGAAATCACCTACACTGAGGCACCATGAAAATCGCCCGAACCACATTCTTCCTCCTCGCCCTACTCCCCATGACGGTCTCCGCCGCCGACTCCCGCTCCGCCATCGAGCACGTCCTCCTCACCCAGCAGGACGCATGGAACCGTCACGATCTCGACGCCTTCATGTCCGGCTACTGGAATTCGCCCGACCTCACATTCTTTTCCGACGCCAAACAGACCAGCGGATGGCAAGCCACCCTCGACCGCTATCGCGCCACTTATTCGAGCACGGGCCACGAAATGGGTAAGCTCGATTTCTCCGACCTGCGCATCGAAATCCTCGGCCCCAAAGCCGCATTCGTCCGTGGCGCCTGGCACCTGACCTTGTCAAACGGCAAAACTCCCCACGGCCGCTTCACCTTGATCTTCCGCAAATTTCCCGACGGCTGGAAAATCATCCACGACCACACCTCCGCCGCCGCGGAATAGTCGTAACTACTGAACGAGGGAAAACAGGACTTTTGTGGGGACAACTCGCCTAGCCTGCCCCGAGCGGAGTCGAAGGGGCTATCCAGCCGCGAAGCGGCGTAAGGGGGATGAAGGCGACGCTGGCCTTGATCATCATCGCATTCACGGCCTTTTCTTTAGCAGGCGTTTGGAAAGGCCACGATCGCGGGGGGGAATTTGGGCAGTGTTGGTGCGAATCTCGGCTCCAGTCGGGCGTAGCAGATGAAAATCTTTTCACATAAAAGGAGATTCCAGTTGACAATGTTCTGAATTCCCAAGCAGAATACCACCGCTGTTGTACTTACGTTTGAGTCTCCCCCGCAGTTCGTGTCTCCGCTCCCGGCCCCGGTATCGCCTCGGTACGAGGAGGTTGCTGTGTGCAGCCTCATCGCATATTCAACTGCTGAATCAACTTTCGAAAGGAGCGATCCATGTCTAGTCGGCACCCCATCTCCGCGTCCGCTTCGACCTTTCTGCTTATTCTTGTGGTTAGCGGGTTTGCGCTAACTCTTTACGCAACTGGCAGTACCGTTCCCCGCATCGTGGCTCCAGTGGATGAGTCAAACCTGGTACAGCTCAGGGGCAATACTCATCCGCTTGCCCTTGCCAAGTTTGATCAGGGCGCCGTCCCAGACAGCTTGCCAATGGAGCATATGTATGTGGTGCTGCAGCGCAGTCCTGAGCAAGAAAAAGCGCTGGAGCAGTTGATCGCTGCACTGCACAATCCGCATTCCGCGAATTATCGAAAATGGCTTACGGCGGAGGAATTAGGTCGAAGATTCGGCCCCGCGCCCCAGGATATCGATGCCGTGGTTAGCTGGCTGAATTCCCATGGCCTGCATGTCAATCTGGTTCACAAAAATGGATTGACGATTGATGTTTCCGGCACCGCCGACCAGGTGCGGGACGCTTTCCATACAGAAATTCACCGCTACAACGTGAATGGCGAGCAGCACATCGCCAACGCTAGCGATCCAAGAATTCCTGCTGCGCTTGCGCCCGTCGTGCTCGGCATCTCCTCGCTGAATGATTTCAGGCCGAAGCCGCTGATCAAACCGCACTCCGCCTTTACGTTTAAATGTACAGGCTGTCCGGATGGATTCGACAACACTGAGCAATATGTGATAGCGCCCCCGGATTTCGCCACCATCTACAACGTCTCGCCGCTCTACCAGGCGGGCATCACCGGCAAGGGCCAAACGGTCGTTCCTCTGGAGGTCACGAACATCAATCCGGGGGATGTCGCTACCTTCCGCAAGGCATTTGGTCTCTCCTCGTTCTCCGGCACTTTCAAGCAAATTCATCCGGGACCAGGTTGTGCCGATCCGGGCAAGAATGGCGCGGAAGGGGAAGCGGCGCTCGATGCCGAGTGGGGTGGGGCGGTGGCGCCCGACGCAGCAGTTGAGCTGGCCTCCTGCGCAAATACTGCTACGAATTTTGGGGCCTTTATTGCTGCCCAGAATCTGCTCGATGAGGCTACGCCCCCTCCTATCATGAGCCTGAGTTATCTGGAATGCGAAGCCAACAATGGACCGGCCAGCAATGCATTCGTGAACGCTCTCTGGCAACAAGCAGATTCTGAAGGTGTGTCGGTATTCGTGGCTGCCGGGGACAACGCCGCGGCCGGCTGCGACGACTTCAACTTGTTCCCCACCTGGTCTACCGGGGGCATCGCCGCCAACGCCTTAGCCTCAACTCCCCACAACGTCGCTACCGGCGGCACGGATTTTCTGGATACCTTCGAAAACACCAACAGCACCTATTGGAGCAATACCAACAGTGCGACGGGTAAGTCCGCGAAGTCCTATATTCCAGAGATGCCGTGGGACGACTCCTGTGCCAGCAACATACTGTTCACCGCCTACGGATATTCCGATGGTGTCTCATTTTGTAACAGCTCTATCGGCGTGAATTTCCTCAACGTCATTGGCGGTAGCGGGGCTCCCAGCTTCGTCTATCCAAAGCCTTACTGGCAGAAAGGGATCGTAGGCAATCCGAATGATGGCGTGCGTGATTTGCCGGACATCTCTTTGTTTGCCTCCAATGGCTTTTGGAACCAATCCATCGTGTTCTGTATGTCAGATCCCAACCAAGGCGGAGTTCCCTGTCACTACATCAAACCGATAGACGTGTTCTTCAACAGCGCCGGCGGTACTTCGTTTACTGCGCCGCAGTTTGCCAGTATTCAGGCGCTGATCAATCAAAGCGCAGGCAGCGCTCAGGGCAACCCCGATCCGGTCATTTACGACATGTATCGGATGCACACCGCTCAACTCTCAGCCTGCAATGCCAGTGAAGGCAACAAAGTGCCGTCGTCCTGCATTTTCCATGACGTAACCGCAGGAAATAATGACGTCCCCTGTTACGGCACCAACAATTGCTATGATCCGGACCCAACTGGGTACGGGGTGCTTTCCACATCGAACACAACTGAGAAAGTCGCCTACCCCGCAACCAGGGGTTGGGACTTTACTTCAGGATTGGGAAGCGTGAACGTCACAAACCTGGTAAAGAACTGGCCGTGAAGTCATCGGTAGTGATGCTGTCAAACTGATTGCATGAAAAAGTGTCGGCTCCTTCGAGCTGAGTAGACTTTGGAAGCATCGCCAACCAAAGCCTCGGAAGGAAGGAGCCGATCGCTTGACGTTTTGCCGATGGTTTACGAAAGCAGCCATTACACGTTTTGACCGCCGCTCATTCCCACACCCTCACCTCTTCACCCGCACCTGCACGCGCGTCCCCTCGGGCAACGTTCGGTTCACCAACTCCACTCTTCCCTCCCGGACCACTCCCTCAGATTCCTGCGCCGGCAACGGTTGCGCCACGTTCTGGCCGGAGAACTCGACCGCGCGCCCCGCCCCATGCCCCGATGCCTCGCCTGATTCACCAGCCGGCGAGGCGGGTCCGCCCGGCGCTGTTGGGCAAAAAAGATACGCCGCACACTTTCCTTTGAGTATGCGGCGCAATTAAGGTTATGAGCCTTCCGGAGAGTGCAAGACTCGGAAGGTATTTCCGCCATTCGACCACACCAGCAACAATGCATCCTGCCCTTTGGCTACACTCGAAAGGGCCTGCTGCACGTCGCTTGCGCTTTGCACTTTGTGACGGTTCACTTCCAGAATGATGTCCCCCTGCTGCAATCCAGCGTTGTCCGCCGAACTGCCCGGCTGTACCTGCTCGATCACGGCGCCGTGGATATCATGCGGCGCCTCCAACTGATCTCGCATCTCTGGCCTGAGATTGCCCAGACCAAGTCCCCATCGCATCTTTCCCTGGCCTTCCCCGGAGGAATTGCCGCCCTCAGCCGAGTGACTTCCAAGGGCTTCCAGCGTGACCGGCACTGTCATGGTCTTGCCGTTGCGAAGAACCGTGAGTTCGATCTTCGTGCCCGGCTGTTTCTCTCCCACGACTACCTGGAGTTCTCCCGCATCGCTGACCTTGTGACCATCAATTTCGGTAATGACGTCACCGATCTGCAGGCCCGCTTTTGCTCCCGGCGAATCCGGTTCGACTTGCGTGACCACGCCCCCCATGGCCGTGGAGTCTCCAAAGAATTTCGCATTTTCTGGAGTCACATCAGAAATTCCAATCCCGATGTGTCCGTGATTCACCTTGCCGTCACGAATCAGCGTTTCCACTGTGGGTCTCACGATTTGAGTCGGAATCGCAAATCCCATTCCCGAGAACGTGCCCGACGGCGATACCAGGAATGTGTTGATCCCGATGACTTCACCGCGCGCGTCGACCAGCGGTCCGCCGGAATTTCCGGGATTGATGGCTGCATCCGTTTGAATGAATTCTCCCGGCTTGCTTGGATTGTTCGGGTCAGGATTCGCGCGATTGATTGCGCTTACAATTCCCCGCGTCACGGTGAAGCGAAATCCGTAAGGATTGCCAAAGGCCAGAACTGTTTCCCCCGGCCGCACTTCTTTCGAGTCTCCCCAGGGAGCGCTGGGCATATTCGTCTCATTCACTTTCAATACAGCCAGATCTGTGAGTGGATCGGTGCCGACGAGCTTCGCTTTCAAGACGTGGCGATCACTGGTCGTGACTCGTATGTCGACGGCGCCATCCACCACGTGGTTATTGGTCACGATGTAGCCATCGGGAGAAATCACAACACCGCTGCCCATCCCGTGCTCGATCTGCGGCTGCCGCTGCACGTGCGGTCCAAAGAATTGTCCAAATGGCCCGCCCTGCCCGAAAAACTGCTGCATGCCTTCGGGAAGTTGTTCGTCGTCTGACGCGTTGGCCTTGGTCCGCGAGGTCACGGTCACATTGACCACTGCCGGAGTCACCCTAGCCGCCAGAGTTTCCATGGCCTTGTTGAGAGCGATTAGCGGGCCAACACTGTTGTCGTCAAGAGGCGCAACTGCCGGAGCTGTAGCCGCCGCTCGTGCTGCGGCGGGCTTGACGCATTCATAGGTTGCAAACGATGCAGCGAGCCCCAATGCCAGTACCGGCACGGCCAGCCGCTTCGTCCATTTTTTCTTACTGTCGTTCCACCACGTTCCTACATTCATAGCTCAGTTTCCTCGGTTTCCTTTTGATCGATTTGATTTACAACTAATTAATTAGTTACAGTCAGCGAGATTTGATCTCTGCTCTCAAATTGCCGTCCTCTACGTTTCTTTCTGCGGAGCTTTGTTGCTGACGGGCTTCAACACCTGCTGAAAAGTCAATACACGCCACATCTGGATGCGATACACCGGCTGCTCTGAAACCGCATTTCCTGCGTCTTCGATCACAACGAACAGCGTTTCGGTAAAAGGCACAAAGCCGGAATCGACGCTAGTCATGTGAACCATCTTTGCGGCTTCAGGTCGCGAAGCTTTACTGCGGATAGCGGCGGTGCGCGCTTGGACCTTGCGGTGATGCTGGCTTGTTCCGGTGGTGAGCTTTGCCGGAACGATTCCAATCCTTGACGATGCTGTTGTTAAAGACGCACTCGTTGCCCGAGGTATCACCTGCAAAGAGGGACCGTCATAGGAAGCCTGCCAGCTTTTTGCAGGCCCAGTGTGACTGCTCGTCTGGAGTGCGTCACTCTGAAAGCTAACCAGCCTGGGCGCATTCGCACCGAGCACTGCGCACGCGATGGCGAAACCTGCGACCACTGGTACCGTCGACCTCCATGTGCCGGAGCTTCGCTTAGGCCGGTTCACATCCAGAATCTCTGCAACTCGCAGCGAGATTTGCCGGATGCGTCCCAAGGCCGCTTGCGCCAGCGCCAGACTGCGGTGAACGAAACTTCTCTGTGCCAGGTGGGCGAGACATTCGGCGTAAGCTCGCGGACTCTCCGTTTCAGCAAGAACGGCGTCGTCGCACGCCATCTCTCGTTCCAGGGCAAGCTTCTTTTCAATCCACCACACAGCCGGATGAAAGAAGAAAAGCGCCCTCACCACTTGCTGAATCAGGTTCGTCCAGTCATCGCGCCGCCGCAAATGTGCCAGTTCATGCAACAGGATCTGATTGAGCTGCGAGGCAGAGAGTTCGTCCATCACCCAGCGGGGAATTACGACCGCGGGATTCATCAATCCAATTGCTGTGGGAACTTTCAGCTGCTCCGAAGCGCACAACTGAACCTGCCGCTTGATCCGGTAGCGGCACAACGTTTCCTGCAGAACGGGTTCGAGCTCAGCAGGATCAATCCGGGTACAGCTCTTGCGCAGAACGTGCAGATGCCATACGGCCCTGGCTACCCCTAATAAGGAATAACTAGCAATTAAGGCCCACGCCCCGAACAGATATAGAGCCCACGATTCCGGCACAGTAACGGCCGGTCGCGTAAGCGCCTCGGAGATGATTCGATGCGGCGTCCATGCAGCGATCAAGGGCAGTGCGGCAATGGCGACGAGCGTGGAGAACCAGACGGCAAATCGGGCCGCGGCGTTTTGCCGGCGCGTCGCTCGCAAGATCAGCGCGCCTAATCCTGCGACGACGGACCCTTCGACCAGTGAGTCGAGAATCCGGAGCGTTGAAAACTGCGCGATGGCGTGCAACCCGAGCGCTGGAGTCATTGCGAGTTCACTTGCTCCTTTCCAGCAACTGTCGCAGCCGTGCCAACTCCTCGGGATCGATGCTTTTCTCTTCCAAAATGTTCAGCACCAGCATCTCCTGAGAATTGCCAAAAAAGCGGTTCACCAGATGGCCGATCTCAAACCGCGTCGCGTCTTTCCGCCCCACCTTTGCCGTGTACACGTGCGCGCGTTTATCTTTCACGTGCTGAACATATCCCTTGGTCTCGAGAATGCGAATAATGGTCAGTACCGAGTTGTAAGCCAAGGCGGGCTTCTCCGGAAGCGCATGCAAGACCTCGTGGACGGTAGCCGAGCCTTTTTCCCAAAGCACATTCATAATGCGCAATTCGGCTTCGGTCAGGGTTGCGGATTTATTACGCGCCAAACTCTCCCTCCTCGACGAGTAATTTCCCTTATCAATATGACGTGGGAAATTATAAAACGTCAACTAATTTATTAGTTGCATGGCCCTAGCTTCGAGTTGTCCGCATGTCCTGATGCCCGGTCACTTCATGCGATACTACGTGCAAGTCATTGCATCTAAAGGAATTGCTACAGAAGTCGTAGCCGGGTTATTTGGCAGGCCCAAATAACCTGGCTCGGCAAAGGCAGCGCCGGGAGAGCGGGACGAATCATCGGCGCTGCGAGCGGAGGATCTCCTCATTCATACGTGAAGTTGAGTTTGTCGACGTACACGGTGTACGGCGATTGCTTGTAATTTCCATCCATCTGGTAGTTAACGGTGATTCCATACCAGCCAGGAGCCGAGAACGGACTGTAGGTCGAGTTGAGAACGTGGGTCTCGCCGTTAAACGTGATCGACTGGTACAGCAACTGATTACTGGAAGTCCGTGCTACGTGAAGCGTGAGATGGTTCCAGCCATTTTCGATGGGATTGCAGGGGATGCCCGTCGGCAGCCACTTTCCGGCGGCATTATCCCAGATGTCCCACTCATTCCCTCCGGCTACGCGACATTCATGTCCCCAGGTGAAGCCCATGTTGTTGAAGAACTGATTGATGTCAAACTCGAGTGCCTGCGACGCTCCGAGATTGCTGCCGAAGAAATACACGTCGTAGGTGAAGGTGTGAAGGTTGGGAACAATCGTGTGGCCCGAGTCCGGCATCCCCTGCGAAGAAAGGTCGCCGATCAGATGATTGTTCCAAAGGACGTCAGTGTAATCCATGTTACCGCCAAGATTGTATTGCGTCGCGTTGCCTGAGAGTGAGGGCGATCGTATTCCCCTATACATAGCCCATGTTGTGCCTGGGCCGCTCGGCGTGCACCCACTGCAGTCTCCGTACGAGGGAGGTTGCTGCGCGTAACCGTTCCATCCGCCGTCGCTCTGGATATTGTAAAAAGTATGGCCTGATCCGCTGACTGTGATCGTCAGGGGCGCGGTGGCTGCACCTCCGCAGTGGTCCCACTCTTCCACCGTGGCGTGATAGGTTCCGGGACCCAACGGAAGGCTGGTATTGAGCTTGTCGCCGCCTACGGTGTACGCCAGTTGGCCCGGCGCAGTGTAGATTCCCATCGACGCCACGCCGAGCGAACAGCTGGTGGTCGAGGTCGCGACAAAATTCGCTGGAGAACCAACCGTGCTGTTGTTCGCTGGCGAAGTTACATAAACTCCGCTACCCGACTTGACGTAGATTTTCACGGATGTAGTAGCAGCCCCACCGCAGTGGTCCCACTCCTCGACGACTACGTTGTAGGTTCCCGGATTCAGGGAGATGCTGGTATTCAGACTTGCTCCATTCGAGGTATAGACAAGCTGATAAGGAGCGGGGTAGATGCCCATCGAGGCGACCCCCTTCGAACACGAGGTGGAAGCTGCGGCTTTGAAATTGACGCTTCCGCTAACTGTGCTGCCGTTGCTGGGACTGCTCACTGTAACGCCCGCAATCGCGGATGCAACGGTAAAAAAGACGAAAACGGCCGTTGACATAAGGACGTGCTTCTTCATTTGGGCTTTTCTCCGGTTGGATTTTCGTGCTAGGCCTGTAAGGCCACGTAAAACAGAGAGATCCACCGATGGGCAGACACCCTGAGGTCTAGCTGGGCCGCTGCTGTGCTCGTATAGAGTCTGGGGCAGAAGCGGTCATTACTGAGCGGAGTGCCCTCACTCTATACAGCGTTCACCCGAGTGTCAAAGGAAAACGTTTGTGGATCGCCCCGGAAGGGTACTCAGTAGGGCTAAGCCCCAAATGCGGGAATCGCGATGAAACACGCATTCCCTGGCCCCGAAAGAGGTGAAGGAGGCTTAGATTCGATGGCATGGATTACAGCGAAATTAGTGCAAGAAGAGCTTACGAAATCGTATGGACATCAAAGGGTCTCTCGGCGGCAGTGAGCTACTCTATTTGCCTACTCCGTAGCTTCTTAGGACCGCTTGAAATATTGCACTGCTCTCTCATGAGTTTCGGCAGCGCGCCTGGTGGCGAACGTTCCAAGATTGCGGCGCTTGCCGGTCTTCGCATTCTTCTTACGCGAGTACAGACGATACTGTCCATCTTTCATTTTGCGGATCATGGTTTTTCCTCGGCTCGCTCGGCTTCGTTAACTTTTGCTTCGTTTCCGCGTGCGGCTGGCGCTTTTGACAGGCCGATCGCGATTGATTCCATGACAATGTCGGCTCCCGGCCCCGGATAGACTTTGGTGGTGCCAACCAACCAAGGCCCGGAGAAAGGAGCCAACATGATTATTGTAGGGTGTGATTATCGTCCGGGCTTCCAACAAATTGCTTTTGTGGATACCGAAACTGGGGAACTGCAAGAGCGGCGACTGGAGCCTGGCGAGGCAGCGGAGAAATTCTACCGTGATCTTGCGGCCCAAGGCATGAACGTGCGCGTGGGGATGGAAGCTAGTGGGCATGCGCGCTGGTTCGAGCGACTGCTGGCGGAACTGAACTTTGAGTTGTGGATCGGGGACGCCACCGAGATCGCCAGGAAGCGAGAACGGAAGCAGAAGACGGATCGCCAGGATGCGCAGCATATTCTGCAGTTGATGATGGAGAATCGTTTTCCCAAGATCTGGGTACCGAGCTGGGAGAATCGGGATCTGCGGCAACTGCTGTGGCATCGGCATCGCATGGTGCAGATGCGGACTCGGATCATGAATCAACTGCAAGCTGTGGCTTTGAATGAGGGGCTACGCTGCAAAAAGAGGTTGTGGCGAAAGCATGGACGAGAGCAACTGGAGTCGTTTCGCTTAGCCCCCTGGGCGAGCCGGCGACGACAGGATCTGCTGGAGTTGCTGGATCGGCTGAACCCGACGATCGCGGAACTGAGTCAGGCGATTGAGCAAGAGGCCGAGAAGTTTCCCGAGGCGCGATGGTTGATGACTCATCCTGGAGTGGGTCCGCTGACCGCACTGGCTTTCGTATTGATCATCGGGAAAGCGGATCGGTTTCAGTGTGGCAAGGAGATCGCCGCTTACTTGGGGTTAGTGCCATTGGAGGACTCGAGTGGCAATCGGCGGCGACTGGGGCATATCACCAAACAGGGGAGTTCGATGTTGCGCTTCTTGCTGGTGGAAGCGGCTCAGGTCACAGTTCGCAGCCTTCCGGAATGGCGCAGCAAGTATTTTCATCTGATGATGCGCCGGGGCCGGAAGATCGCCAAGGTTGCGATGGCGCGGCGACTTGCGATTCGTTTGTACTGGATGTGGCGCAAGGGATGGGATTACGAGCAAGTGAAAAAGTTCGGTTCGCACGCGGGCACGCTCGGAACAGGCCGTGGTGTGCAGTAGAACATCGAGCTATTGATTGGGCAGCCCGCTCCTCCTTCACGGAGGAGTTCGAAGTAGTAATCATGATCGAAGTTGTGACCGAAGAGATGCATGGGTCGAACTGAGTTTCTGACCTGAAACGATTACGAGCGAGCCTTGGTTGGATGAGCACTGCGGTTCCAATAGAGCGAAATGGCGCGCTCTTCGGAGTGCACGGACTAGTACGCTCGAAAAGTACTTGACACCGCCGACATTGTCAGAGAGGCCTGTTGTGGGGGCGCTGCGCCGTGTTTTCCCCCGCGCACATGGTGCATTTCTTCTCTCACGAACTCTCCCGCCTGGCTGCTGGGGGATTTCCCCTCGCGGGCATCTTCATGAGCGCGTTCGATGGTTTCTTTCTCAGGCATGGCAGCCTCCTTCCGCAAAGCGTAGTACCCTTGCAGTCCGCGAAGACATCGACGGTTTTCTGTAAGAGGTTGTCCGGTTTGCTGTAGTGAAATCGCACAAGCCGCAATGCAGCGTCAATTCGCCAGGAGATTTACTTCGTCAAGCCACACGCTGTACGGCTGCTGCTCGTAGTTTCCGTCCATCTGAAAGGCGATGTCGATCTCCTCCTGATACCAATTCGGCTGCGCAGTGTAGTAGGTATCGACGTTATAGACCTGGTCCGCCACGCTGACACTGATGTAATGCACCTGATTGCCGACCCGCTCGACCGACCAGATCAGATGAACCCAGGTATTGGAAGGAAAGTGATTGCACGGCACCGAGGTTGGTCGCCATACTTCATTCAGCGGATCCCAAATATCCCAATGATGGGTTTGGTCGAAGTCGCATTGTGATCCCCAGGTCCACCGAGTTCCACCAAAGGCCTGGTTGATATCGAATTCCAATGATTGGGGCGCATTCCCGTTATTGATGTAAAACCACAAATCGTAAGTGAAATGGCTCACACTGTTTCCGCCGCCAATCGGAGTCCAGTAAAGTTCGTTCGAATAGGCCGTCTTCCCCGCCAAGCTGAACTTTGCGGCCGACCCGTCGAGCGAGGGCGAGGACTGATCCAGAGCCAAGTTGGAAACCGCGACACCCAGGCCGGCAGCGCAAGTATTTCCAGCACCAATCACGGCGGAGCACGATGTCCAGTTCGGCGACTCTTGCAGGTTGAGTGCGCCGGGCTCCTGACCAATCACATTCAGCTGAAGCGTAGTGGTGGCGATATAACCGGCAGTATCCTCGGCAACAATTGCGACTGTGTGTTGCCCATTCGGCATCCAGATGAGTTGGTTCATACTTGTCTTTGGCGTGTAAAGCACCGCAAGCCCGTCGACATAAAGACGCACCGTATAAATCGGATCCGGAGGCGTGGCCGCGGCGACTATGGGAACCGGTGAGTTGACGCTGGCCCCATTCCCCGGGCTGGAGATGGTCAGAGGAAATCCGCACAGCGCCGCGGGCGGTGGTTCGGCTGCGGGCGGCACCACAGAAAGGTTTGCGGGCGGCGTCGGGGTTACCGCACAATCCGCTACATTCTTCGGCAGGCCCTGACATCCTCCTAACGCGCCAAGAACCAATCCCAGCAAAATGGATCCGATGATGAAAGCCCCGTGACGTTCCCGGCCCTGGTGTTCCCTAGTCAGCATCTACGAAATAAATCCTTGATTTTCTTCCCTAATGATTTGGAGCGTGTGCTGCGCAAGCGGCGAAGATTTGCGTGTTCATGGAATCATCGAACACGAAATAGACGGAGATCGGATTGACGTATACCCGCATAAAGAAACACTCTTAATTCCAGCGGCTAGAGCGGAGGGAAGCCGAGCGGTCGCGACAAAATGGGTTCAGCAGAGTAACTTACGCTCTACTTTAGGGAAATCGGCGGGATGCGAACAATACGGCAGCTACCTTACGGACGTTGGGGCAATCCCTGACTGCCAATATTTACACTGAGTTCCGCTTTAGTGCGGCGTGAAGGTGCCGGCGAACAGCCTTCGAAAGCCGCGCAAACTCCGGCTGATCTGCGCGAACACAGTCGCGGCGGCCCGAACGCCAACCCTCATCGCGCTAAATGACATCTGAACAAAGTGGCCGTGAACGAACTAGCATCTGTGCGAAGATCCTGACTGGCCACAACAGACTTTGGATTTGACGGGATGCGCCTTCCCGCAAACGCGAGGTCTCATGGACGTAGGAGCCACTTCGGATGCGGATTGCCCAAGTCGCGCCACTATATGAAAGCGTCCCGCCGCGCCTATACGGCGGAACAGAGCGAATCGTCTCCTGGCTCACGGAAAAGTTGGTTTCTCACGGCCACGACGTTACCCTGTTTGCCAGCGGCGATTCTGTCACCACCGCTCGATTAGTTCCTGCCTGTAAGAAAGCGCTGCGCTTGGATTCCGAATGTATCGATCCACTTCCCCACCACGTCTTGATGCTGGAAGACGTTTTCGCCCAAGCCGACGATTTCGATCTGCTCCATTTCCACATTGACTATCTTCACTTTTCGCGGATCCGAAGGGAGCGAGTCCCATCGGTGACCACTCTGCACGGCCGGCTCGATATTCCGGATTTAGTTCCGCTCTACCGCGAATTCACAGATTTGCCCCTGGTCTCGATCTCCGATACCCAAAGAAAACCATTGCCGTGGGTGAACTGGGTTGGGACGGTGCACCATGGGATGCCGACGGATTCGCTCTCCTTGCGCCGCGATCCGGGAAACTATCTCGCATTCCTGGGACGTGTGTCTCCGGAGAAGGGCCTGGATCGCGCCATTGAAATTGCGGTTCGCTCGGGAATGCCTTTGAAAATTGCGGCAAAGGTTGACCGCGCCGATCAAAAATATTTTGAGCAGAAGATAAAGCCTGCGCTGAAACATCCTTTGGTCGAGTTCGTTGGGGAAATCGGAAACGCCGATAAGCAGGAATTCCTCGGCGATGCGGCAGCCCTGCTGTTTCCGATCCAGTGGCCTGAGCCTTTCGGCCTCGTGATGATTGAAGCCATGGCATGCGGAACGCCAATCATAGCCTATCCCTTCGGCTCTGTGCCGGAGATTATCGCTCCCGGAGTTTCTGGTTTCCTCGTTCGGAACAGCCAGGAGGCCGTAAGAGCCGTAGAGAGAATCGACGAGATTAATCGCCTGGAGTGCCGCCGCCATTTCGAGTTAAACTTCACGGACGAACGCATGGCCCGAGATTATCTCCGCATCTACAAACAACTCATTCATCCAACATCGAATTCGATCGCCGTAAAAGAGGGAGTCTTGAATTGGATGGAAGTGGAATCGCAAACGCCCAGTACTACATAGCAACCACCGCGTCGCGGGCGGACGATCGCGCTCGCGTTTTGAAATACGGAAAAACGTTTTTCGTATTCGACCGTCTCGGCAACGTCCAGACTTCCGGACTCGGCGAGCAAGGACTGTTCTATGAGGGCATGCGCCACCTCTCCAAGCTGTGCTTGAATCTTTGGAATGCCCGCCCTCTGCTCTTAAGCTCCACGGTCGCCACGAACAATTTTCTGTTTACCGCCGATGCCGCGAACCTCGACGTGTTTCGCGACGGCTCCATCGCCATCCCGCGGGGAGTGTTGCATCTGGTTCGTTCCAGATTCCTGTGGCAGGATTCGTGTTTCGAAAAACTGCTTTTCGTAAACCACGGTCTTGAGAGCCTCGATATTCCGGTCAGCATTCAATTCGATGCTGACTTTGCCGACATTTTCGAGGTCAGAGGAACGGTACGAGAGAGGCAAGGTCGTCACCTCGAACCTCGCGTGATCGAGAATTCGATCACGCTCCCGTACCAGGGACTTGATGGCGTGATCCGGGAAACTTGGCTGCAGACCAGCGTCTCTCCTCAACGTGCGTCGGAACTGGGACTCGACTTCGAATTCGCTCTTCAGCCTAAAGAACGCGTGACCCTCGAGGTCGAGATCAGATGTAACTCCAATCCCTCTCGCGCCTTCATTGGCTACAGCGATGCGCTTTCCTCGGCTCGCTTTGAACTTGCCGGAATTGCCAAAGCATTTCCCCAGATTACGAGCTCCAATTCTCGATTCAGCGATTGGATTGCCCGATCGCTCTCCGATCTCGAAATGATGATCGTGGGAAATCCGGAGCAGAACTATCCTTATGCCGGAGTTCCCTGGTTCAGCACCGTGTTTGGCCGCGACGGCATTATTACGGCGCTGCAAACCTTGTGGCTCAACCCGGATATCGCCAAGGGAGTCCTGGGTTTCCTTGCCTCTTCGCAAGCGGACGAGGTTGATGCCTTCTCCGATGCCGAGCCCGGAAAGATTCTTCACGAAATGCGTCACAGTGAAATGGCGGCTCTGGGAGAAGTTCCCTTCGGCCGATATTACGGGAGTGTGGACGCCACTCCGTTGTTCATCATGCTCGCGGGTGCGTACTTTGACCGCACCGCAGATCGCGATTTCCTGAAAGACCTGTGGCCGCACATCGAGCGCGCCCTGGACTGGATCGACCAATTTGGCGATGTTGATGGCGACGGATTTGTGGAATATGCCCGGCACTCGCACGAGGGACTGGTGCAGCAGGGCTGGAAAGATTCCAACGATTCTGTCTTTCACGTGGATGGCAAAGTCACAGAACCGCCGATCGCTTTGTGCGAGGTGCAAGGCTACGTCTATGCAGCCAAGCTGGCCGCTTCCCGCATGGCTCACACGCTCGGAAATGTCGATCAATCTTGCGACCTGGAGGTGCAGGCGGAAGCCTTGCGCACGAAATTCGAGGAGCAATTCTGGTGCAACGACCTCGGCACCTACGCCCTGGCGCTGGATGGCCGCAAACGTCCCTGCCGCGTTCGTACCTCCAATGCGGGCCATTCCCTCTACACCGGAATTGCTTCTCCCGATAGAGCTCGGCGAGTCGCGGAGATGCTGATGAGTCCTGACTTCTTCACAGGATGGGGCATCCGAACCGTGGCCACAACCGAATCGCGTTACAATCCGCTCTCGTATCACAATGGCTCTGTCTGGCCGCACGACAATTCCATCATCGCCAACGGAATGGCAAAATTCGGCCTCAAGAAAATGGCTGGGCAGATCCTGCTGGCTCTGCTCGATGTAAGCGGGGAAGTGGAACTTCACCGCTTGCCGGAATTGTTCTGCGGATTGAGAAGACGTCCATCCGAGGGACCCACGCTCTACCCGGTCGCATGCTCACCGCAGGCCTGGTCGGCGGCTGCCCCGTTCTTGATCCTAGGAGGCTGTCTGGGGATTTCGGTGCAGGCCGATCACGGTCGCGTCGTCTTTGACCGCCCTTTTCTGCCGGAAGGCATTCCTCAACTTTTCATCCGAAACCTGCGCTGCGGAAAAGCGTCGCTCGATCTGGCCTTAGAGCGGCGCAACGATTCTGTGCTCGTGCATTGTGAAAGCAAGCCCGAGGACCTGGAAATTGTGACCATCATCTCGTAGGAGCTCATCCCGTCTTTTTTGTGTGGTCTCGCCCGAACGACGGCGCCGGAAAGTTTTCCCTGCCGCGATGCGGAAGGCCCAGCGGCATCCATCGATTCGCGATTCGATGAACCGATTCGCTAATTCGGTGGTGCGTAATAACCGGTTTTAGCGTGCGCCTGCAAAAATGGGATACGCCCCGGCAGCCTAAGCTTGACCTTAATCCTGTGCCACTTGCCGTCGTGTGCCACGTCTTGAGGCCGATAGGCCAAGATATACTGGGTTCGCAATTCCATTCCGATGTGACGAGCTACTTCAGGCATTTCATTGGGGCTCTCCAACGTAAAGGCACGCCCACCGGTGGGCTCGGTGATCTCTGAGAGCAACTCAGGCCCCTGCAACTCTTCCACAGTCGGAACATAGCGATCGAAGAGTCCGATCGAATAAATCATCACGTCCGATTCTTTGGCTAAGGACCTGATATCTCTCTCGCTGTAGCGGCTGTGGTTGTCCCCTCCGTCCGAGATGATCAGCAGAGCCTTCTTTCCGTATTTGGCGCTCTTCATCTTGCGTAACCCCATCTGGATCGCATCCAGAAGGGCGGTCCGTCCCTTTGGCTGCGTATAAAGAAGTTCCTTTTGAAGATCTTCGGGAGACGTCGTGAAATCGTTGGCTAGACGCGGCTGGTCCGAGAATACGACCATGAAGAATTCGTCTTGCGGATTAGCAGTATCGCAGAATTGGTCGACTGCATCCCGCACTCGGTCCCACTTATCCCGCATGCTGCCGCTCGAATCTAAAATGATTCCCAAAGAAACTGGTACATCCTCGCTTGAGAAGTCTTGAATGGTCTGCGGCTTCTTGCCATCGAACACTTCGAAATTGTCCCGGCTCAGGCCAGTCACTACGCGCTGCATCGAATCCGTCATGTGATCGGGGAACAATTCGATGGTGCGGCCTTGTTTGGCGAGTGCAAGTCTGCGGTCATTTTCATCCATGACGGCAACGTTGCTCATCTGCAACTCATGACGCAGTTGCTTCAATTCGGTTGCAATGAGAACTCGCAGAGCGTTGCGAAGGTTGGGTGTGAGTGAAGCGACAAAAGATTTAGAATGGTTGACAGCCATGCGTTGCCGTGTCCTTTTCACGGTGACGTGCGGTTAGAGCGTGGTGAGTGTGCAACCACCCATCACGCTCGGTTATTGTTTACTTTGCGTCATACAGGGAACACCAAGCGTGTGCATCATGGTCTTTCTTGCACTCCGCTCGCTCACGTTTTTCACGTTCCTTCTTGGCCTTGTCGGGATGCTTCTCAAGGTACTCTTCGTGTTTGGCCTGCCTGACCTCTTTGGCTGATGGATCATTGGTTGAATCCCACACGGTGCAATCACCGTTGCTAGTGCATGAAGCCGTAACAGAGGTACGCTGACCGTTCTTGTCAACAGTGGTGACCGTTGACTGAGCAACAACAAAGCAACCCATCAACATCATGAATGCAATCAACGTTTTCATTTTTTCTCCTTGAGTGTTTTCAAACGTGCTTCCAACAACGTCATGCCCTTCCTACCGGCCTCGGGTATTGGCGCAATGTAGTGTTCTTCGGTGATCTTGGTGGTTGAATGGCCGAGAATGTCACGTGCTGCGAGTGCATCACCGGTCAACTCGGTGAGGATGGTGCCGCAACCTCTGCGGCCTGCGTGCCAACCTTTCCAGCGAAGCCCGTTGTTAAGTTTTGGGATGATGACCCGTTGAGCAAGGCTGTCAAGGCTCATGGGATGCTTGGCACCGTTGGGGAATAACCAACCTGAGGTTGGGTTGTGCCAAGTCTCACACCACTGTTGCAGCAAGGATTTCACCGGCTCAATCACCAACCCCATACGTGCCTTGCCGGTTTTGGTTTCGTCTTGTACCTCGGTGCGGCTCATGGCTCGCTCAATCCGCACCCCATCACCAACGAAGTCTTCCCAACGCAACACCTGAATTTCACCTTTTCGCATACCAACAAAGCACGCAAGAGCCAAGGTAAGCTTTGCGTCAACGCGGTCAACGGCCTCAATCATGCCGAGTGCTTCATCAATTGTGTAGGCTTCGCCTTTGGCCGGTGGTTGCGTTTTAACCAAGCATTGCGCGTCAGGCCAAGGGTTATGGGATGCGAAGCCGGTTGCAATCGCGTGCTTGTAGATGCCTGAGGCAATCCACTTCACGTGTGAGATGGTGCGCTCACCTTGCTTGTCTTCCTCGGCAAGCTGACCGAGGAACTTTGTTGCTGATGGAGTGGTGATGTCTTTGAGAGGTGTGGCGCGAAAGCGCGGCTTGAGATGTTGGTTGAATGCCTGTTTATAACCGTGCAGGGTGCTCGGCTTGAGGTTGGTGGTTGCCCACGGCAGGTAGTGCTTGTCCCAATAATCAACAAGCGTGAGGTCAGGCAGGATGGTTTCACCCGGCACATAACCGTTGACCTCATCCATTTGGTTCTCTGCGAGGTCACGTGCAGCCTTGCGGCTCAAATCCCCATCACAGAGCCGCTTGGATTTCTGCACCCGGCTCGGCAGAGGCTTATTGCTGAGGTCACATTTGCGGGTGATCTTTTCCTTCTCATCGGCAGTCAGATCGTTGTATGCTACCCAATAGCGAACATGCCAACCACCGAAAGACTTGTAGAGATAACCAACCTGTTCACGCTTCGCCATGTGTGCAGAATGGCATTGTGCAATGAATCGTGCAATGGTACTAAAGTTGGTTGGCCTGTTGGTTACCACTCAAGTTGTTTAGATTGAACGGTTTGGAGAGGTGGCAGAGTGGCCGAATGCGGCGGTTTGCTAAACCGTTGTACGGGCTAACACCTGTACCGAGGGTTCGAATCCCTCCCTCTCCGCCAGTCCCCTGCAATCCCAATCACTTAGCATCTTAGTTCACCGTAAAGGATACGGTTGTGGAGTCGAGGTTTAGTGTCTCGAAAGTGTCCTTTAGGGTGATTTCGCTACTCTGAAGTGGCCCCACTTCGATCATTACATTTGGCCCCACCCTAACCGATAGATCGGCCTACCCTGATTTCTGCCAGCCAGGACGGGGAGGGCGATGGACAGGAGACGCAAGGTGGAGCTATTCGAAGAGATTAGGCGGGAGCACACGCATGGAACCGGTTCGATTCGCGCAGTCGCGAAGAAGCTGGGCGTGCATCGGCGGATGGTGCGACAGGCGCTGGCGAGTGCGATCCCGCCGGAGCGCAAACTGGCGGTGCGGAACAAGCCCAGGCTGGGTCCGGTGATGCAGTTCATTGACGAGATTCTGCGCGCCGATCAGCTGGCTCCGCGCAAACAGCGGCACACCGCACATCGCATTTGGCAGCGGATCCGTCAGGAGCGTTCGGACCCAGTGGCGGAAGCGACGGTGCGCCGTTATGTACGGGAGCGCAAGCAAGAGTTAGGGCTCACGGCGCGAGAGACGTTTGTCCCGCAAGTGTACGACTGGGGCGGCGAAGCGCAGGTGGATTGGTACGAAGCCATGGCCGAGATCGGAGGCGAGCGCCAGTCGGTTCAACACTTCGCGATGCGGTCGATGGCGAGCGGCGGAGCGTTTCACGTTGCCTACTATCACGCCACGCAGCAGGCATTTCTGGAAGCGCATGAGTCTGCATTTGGCTATTTTGGTGGCGTGTTCCGGCGCTTGCGCTACGACAACCTAAAGAGCGCGGTGAAGAAGATTCTGCGCGGGCATCAGCGGGAGGAGACGGAACGGTTGATCGCGTTCCGCTCGCACTGGGGCTTTCAGACCGAGTTCTGCAATCCGGCGCGGGGCAACGAGAAGGGCGGAGTAGAGGGGGAAGTGGGCTATTTCCGCCGGAATCATCTGGTGCCGGTTCCGCAGGTGAAGAACCTGGAAGAGTTGAATCAGTATTTGCGAAGCTTCTGTCAACAAGACGAACAGCGGCGGATTGCAGGCCAAGCGATGCCCGTCGGGGAGGCGATGCGGATCGAACGCGAGCATCTGTTGCCGCTGGCGGCGGAAGGATTCGAACTGGCGGAGACCAGTTTTCCGACAGTGGACGGCAAGGGCTGTGTGAAGGTGCGGACGAACTTCTACTCGACGCCCTTGCGGCCGGGGACGCGCCCGCAAGCGAAACTCCTGCCGGCGTATGTCGAGATCTGGCAGGAACGGGAGTGCGTGGCGCGGCACGAGCGTAGTTTCGGCCGCTATGAGCAAGTGCTCGATCTGGAGCACTATCTTGACGTGCTGGAGAAGAAACCGGGAGCGCTGGCGGGATCGAGTCCGTTGCGGCAGTGGCGCGAACGCGGGCGCTGGCCGGAGAGTTTCGACCGGCTCTGGCAGAGCTTGCAGGAACGGCACGGCAAGCAAGTCGGCACGCGGGAGATGATCGAGTTACTCACTCTCGGCAAGAGACATGGCTGGGAGCGGCTGCAGCAGGCGGTGGAGAAGGCGCTGGCTTTGAGTTGCACAGATGCGGCCGCGGTGCGGCATCTGCTAATGGCAACGGAACTGGGTCGTCCAGGCACCGAGTTAGTTGAGCTCAACGGACTGGAACGCTACGAACGACCGCTGCCTCAGATGAATGAGTATGACCAGTTACTCAGTCTCGCTGCCAGTACGGCGGAGGTGGCGCGATGAAAGAGCAAACTCAGGCTCTCGAACACGCCAGTGTGAGGCAGTATTGCAAGGCGCTGCGCATTCCGATGATCGGAGCGAACTTCGTGCAACTGGCGGAGCAGGCCATCAAAGAACAGCGCAGTCACATCGGGTATCTGGAAGCGCTGCTCACGATGGAGTCGGAAGAACGTGACCGGCACGCCGTTCAGCAACGGCTGCGCGATGCCAAGTTACCGCGGCTGAAAACGCTGGAAGAGTTCGACTTCAACCAGGCGCGGCAGATTCCGGCGGCAAAGATCCGCGAACTGGCCGAAGGTGGCTACATCGAGCGCGCGGAACCCGTGGTGCTGATGGGCGAATGTGGTACCGGCAAGACGCATTTGGCGACGGGCCTGTGCGTGGCCGCGTGCCGGCAGAAGCGGCGAGCAAGATTCACCACAGCCGCAAACCTGGTCAACGAGCTGGTGGAAGCCCGGCAACACAACGCGGTGAAACGGGTGCTGTCACGCTGGTTGCGCTACGACGTGATCGTGCTCGACGAAGTAGGCTACGTGCCATTAGCTGACATCGGAGCCGAGTTCTTGTTTCAAGTGATCGCCGAACGCGCCGAGCGAGCCACCTTGATCGTGACCACAAACTTACCGTTTTCCGAGTGGACGCAGGTGTTTCCCAATCCGCGCTTATGCAAGGCGTTGCTGGACCGGATCACGGATCGAGCGCACATCATCGAGACCGGCGCCGAATCCTACCGCTTTCGCAGAACCCTGGAGGTGCGCGCCAGAAAAAGAAAGCATCGTAGCGATCGACGGAGTTAGCTTCTACATTGCTGGTGCAAAGGAAGGGGCTCAAAAACGCCGCCCCTTCCTCTGCACTCCATCCCGGCTGGAGACGCAAGACCTTTGCCGAACTAAACTGGGTATCCTTATTACTACAGGTGGGGCCAAATGTAAGTATCGCGGTGGGGCCAAATCAAGTTGTCAAACGCATAGGGCTGAACGCTCTTCAGTCCCGGCCGTCTTCGGGGTGCTTGGAACCTGTTCTAACTTCGCAATCGCGCTCCGTACGTCGTCGGCAGTAGTCTTGATGTAATACGTCGCGGTCGTGCTGACGTTTGCGTGACGCAGGATGCGCTTCCCTGATGGTCCGACTCTGCCTCCCGCATCCTTCGCAGCGATTCAGCGCTGGGAGCATGGCACGGTTGACAACGCTGTTTAGCGCCAGCGGATTACGGTTGCCAGTGTTATCGCCTAAAGATGCTCCTGGCTCTAGTTGAGGCCGACATGCGATGGGTTCCCGCACTGTCCGGCGTCAAGCATTCTTTCCGGTCAACGACAATTAGATTTCCCGATGTTGTTTGAGATACCAGCAGCAGTCGGGGCTGTGGGAAAAGTGGGAATCGCGCGGGTTGTGCGCGATTTCCAAGGGCGGTGGGAAGGGAGGAAAACCTGCTTTTGGTTTTCCTCGCTTTCCACGGCCCGGCTTTTTCCACAGCCCTTCGGCCGCCGCGTTTGTGTTGTTAAAGAAATCATCGAGGGTCACTTTGCTTCCGCGGACTCCAAGCCCGCATCCCGATTCTTCTTGGCTTGCTCCATGCGGTAACTCGGGATGTTGAGTTCCAAAATTACGCAGTGATGGACGAGGCGATCGATCGCGGCCGCGGTGGTCATCGCATCTTTGAAAATGCCTTCCCATTTCGAGAATGGCAGGTTGCTCGTCAGCAGCACGCTGCCGCGTTCATAACGCTCCGCCAACAGGGTGAACACGACCTCCATTTCCTCTCGACTTTGCTGCACGTATCCCATTTCGTCGATGATGAGACCGTCGTACTTCGCCAGCTTCTTGATTTCCTTGCTTAACCGCAGATCCCGCTTCGCAGCCAACAGATCTTGCACCAGCAGCGCACAAGTGGCGTACTTGATCCTTTTCCCGCGCATAGCGATCAGCTCTTGCGCCAGGGCACACAACAGATGGCTTTTCCCCGCGCCAGGATTCCCGAAGATCAGTAAATTCTCTTTACGGTCCAGGAATCCTCCCTCCAACAGCACCTTCATCTGTCGACTCACCTTCACCGGCAACCGCTTGCCGTCGAAGTTCGCCAGGGACTTCTCCAGCGGCAGTGCGGATTCCTTGAGTAGCTTTCCGATCCGTTTTCGCCGCCGCTCCTCACACTCTCGCTGCGCCAGTTCCAGCAGGTACCGCTCATAACTCAACGTTTCTTTTTCCGCGCGCCGCGCCGTTTCCTCAAAGCACCCCCGTATCGCCGGCAGATGCAGCTCTTTCAGATTTTCCACGAGCGCGGTTCTCACCTGGCCCGTCTCCCCATTCATTGCAGCCCCTCCCCACTTCCACAGAGTTCGTCAAACATTCGCAGATCCACGCTGGCCACTTCGACCTCGCGAATGCTCCCCTTCCGCTCCACTCTCAGCCGCTCGCGCACCGCCTCCGCCCGCACCCATCCTTCGCCTTTTTCCAACAAACCGCGCAGCGCTTCATCTACTTTCGCCTCGCTCTCCTTCGCCGCCAGCTCCAGGATCGCCAGATACTCCTTGCTCCCCCGCGGGCCCAACTTGTCCTTCAGTTCATCAAACGCCATGCGAAATCGGCTCGTCGGAAACAACTCGTCCCGGTAGCGATAGTTCTCCAACGCCCCCGGCTTTCTCACCAACCAGTCGATGATGTGGCGATAGTCCACCCGGTGTCGCCTCCGCCCACGCAACCGCGGCATCTCTTCCACCTTCTTCTGCCCGTACCAGATCTCCACCCGCTCCATGTACAACCGCACCTCGACCTGCTCGCCAATCAGCCGGCTGGGCACCGAGTACACATTTCGGTCCGTATAGATCAGACTCCCCGAGTCCACCTTCACTCGCTCCCGCTTGCACGACTCCAAGCGTCGTTCCGGCAACTCCTTCATCACGGCGATTTCTTCTGCCAAGCGCGCTTTTCGTCCGGCGTTCAAGCGCGCCAACAATCCCGCCACGAACTCCTGGTAGTCCGCGACACTGACAAAATCCTTGCTCCCGCGCAGCATCAACTCCTGCGCCAGAGCCCGTTTCAAACGATGATGTCGTTGTTCCACATCTCCGTTCTCATGCCCTTGCCCCGCCTGGATCTTCTCTCCCTCCACTCCGTAATAACGCAGCAGCCCAGCGTACCGTTCGGTGAACTCCGCCGGCGTGCTCATGTTGTTGACCGCTGTCGACAGTCGATCGGTTCGGTGCCGCTGCGGCACTTTCCCGAGTTCCCAAACTGCGTTTTGAAACCCCTCACACAAACTTTCAAAGCTCTCCGAAAAACACACCGTGGCCGACTCCCAGTTCGAGTACGTCAGCACCAGGTGATAGAGCAGGTGCGGAAAACTCTGTCCCTGGATCGTGATCCCCAGCTCACTCATGTGCGTGAAGTCACTGGCACTCAGCCTCCCGGGCTGATGGCGCTGCGCGAAGAACACTTCCTTCACCGGTCCTTCCGTCGCCCGCCATACTTTCACTCGTCGCTGCAGCGTCCGCAGTTGCCCCTCGGCAAATCGCCCGCTATAACGCCGCTGCAGATATTCAAAAATCGTCTTCCCTTCCAGCCCAGGGTTCACCTCCAGCAGGCTGCGCACCTCTTCCCACACCTCCTGGAACGGGTCCTCTCGTGTCCGCCACCGCTTCTCCGGCGTCAGTTCGCTCGGCACTCGCCCCAGCCGACGGTACTTCCGCGCCGTCTTCGCATCCATACCCGCTTTCGCCGCCGCAGTTTCCAGATTCGTTTCCACTTTCCCCAAGGCAAACAACCTCCTCACCTGCTTGTCTGTCACCAAATTGTGAGTGTCGCCAAGAACCAAAAATCAGAGCCTGGCTATTGTCGCTGATCGGGAATTCTAATTGTCGTTGCTCGGGAGGTATGATTGTCGCCCATCACCGCACCAACATCCGTCGATTACTGCTGTGTGCATCGTGGCAGTCTAGACACGGTCTCTGCGTGACGGGCCTGTGCTGCCGCAGCGACCAGGTTTCCTCGTGGCAGGCGAAGCATATCCTTGGCTTCGGCATCAACAAGGTCAGAGTAGTCATGTCGCCACTGGTTCGCGCGAGATGGCAGACGGTGCACGAAAGCTCGCTGGCGGAGTGCACCGATTTGCCTCTGGATTTATCCGCGTGACAGGAGGAGCAATTGTCATCAGCATGTACACTGCCCGGGTGTTCAACGCCGCGATTCTCAGCGGCCGAGGCTGGCAATGTCGCTAGCACCAGCAGAAGAGAGATGGAGATGATCAGTGGGTTTGGCCTGGGGTTTAATGCAGCGGACACCGAAGGCAACCTGCCTCTCTGAGCGGGCTTCTCTTGCATGGAAAGTATCGGGTGCATAAACGGACGGCTATTTTACCGGGCTGCAAATACTGAAGTCTCTATGAGGAATCGATTAGGTGGAAGTTGCAGCAGTGCCCCGAATCTGATGCCTAACCCAGCAGCGTGAGCTTAATCACATTCCGGTGTGATTCTCCACCGCCTCGACTTCTTGCGGCGGTTGCGCAGCATCCAGTTTAGATGAACTCAAGAGGCTCCAAAACCAGATCTTTATGACTAATGAGGCGATCCCAGCTACCTCTCTGTCACGATCGAAGTGTGATGCAAATCACATTCGAGTGTGATTCGACACCTCGCGAGACGTCTGCCACCGTCGGTATTATCACGCCCAGGTTGGATCAAGACTAGGGGTTCCAAACTCTCGGAATCTATACGTAGGAGGCGATTCGAATGCGCTTTCGCAGGCCCATATTTGCCCGATGAATCGTGAACGGCACCCCGTGCAGACTCCCGACATTTCTCGCAAAGAAGAGAGAGTCAGCAAATAAACAGGAGATTCAAGATGAAGAAAGTCGCGATTGTTCTGTTCATGTCGGCTTCGACCCTGGCATTGCTGTTTGTTGCCGCGCTGAATCCGCCTAAAGTGGAGGCGGTTCCCAGCTATGCGCGGCAGACGGGATTAGCCTGCAGCGGGTGCCACTACACTCCTCCGGAACTGAATCCAGCCGGACGACGCTTCAAACTGATGGGCTACGTGGACAAGGCGGATGAGACGAAGGTCATCAAGGCGGAAGGAAGCAAGAAGACGGCTCCGCTGGAGCTTCTGGCTTCACTGCCGCTTTCGGTGATGCTGGACGCCTCCTTCACGTCCATCAAGTCGCCGGTGCCGACGACCCAGAATGGCAATGTCGAATTTCCTCAGGACATCTCGCTGTTCCTGTCGGGCGCGTGGACCAGCCATGTCGGAAGTTTTCTGCAAGTCACGTACGACACTCAGGCCGACCATTTCAGCATGGATAACACAGATGTCCGCTACGCGAACACGACGAAACTCGGTGGCAAGGAATTGGTCTACGGTCTGGATTTCAACAACAATCCCACGGTAGAGGACCTGTGGAACAGCACGCCGGCATGGGGCTATCCGTGGGTCGCCAGCGATTTCGCACCTACCCCGAATGCTTCCCCCATTATTAATGGCGCATTGGGGCAGGATGTCGGAGGCGCAGGCGCGTACGCCATGTGGAACAACCATCTTTATTTCGATGCCGCGCTTTATCGGTCCGAGCACGTGGGAAGCGCTCAACCGAACACGGGAGTCGGCGCCGGAACCAACATTCGCGGCGTTGCGCCCTACTGGCGCGCAGCATGGCAGCAGCTAACCGCCAAAACACAGTATGAAGTTGGCACCTATGGCATGCACCTGCGATCCACTCCCAACCAAATCACCGGAACCGATGGGTCCTCACTCCCCACGGATTCGTACACGGACTGGGGAGTGGACACTCAGATCGACAGAACATTGTTCCGCAAGGACGTGCTCTCGTTCCGGGCCACCTACATCCGGGAAAATAATGATTTGCTGGGTAGTTATCAGCAGACGCTGGTATCGCAGGGATCGCATCGCCTCAACACGGTCATGGCCAATGCCGAGTACCACTACGGCAACCGCTACACTGGCACGTTCGGTTGGTTCAACACGACCGGCACTTCCGATACCACTCTGTATCCGCCCAATGTCGCGGTGACCGGCAACTTCAATGGCGACCCGAGGGGCGCGGGCTACATCGCGAACTTTACGTATTGGCCCTGGCAGAATCTGCTGCTGGCTGCGCAATACACCGGATACACGCGCTTCAACGGCGCCCAAAACAACTACGACAGTTTTGGCCGCAATGCGAGCTCGAACAACACCTTCTACCTGGATGCAAAGATCATTTTCTGACACTCATGTTCTGACACATACGCAGCAACGGTTGGTGACAACTCATAAGGAGATAACGCAATGAAGGGCAGGATATTGGTAATGGTGGCTTTGATCGCCGGGCTATGCAGCGCGGCATTCGCGGGAGACATCGAGGGCAAAGTGACGGGCATGAAGGGCCGCTCCGTGGTTTACGTGGACACGATCGCGGGCAAAACTTTTCCCGCTCCTAAGGATCATCCGGTGATCGATCAAAAGGGGCTGATGTTTGTGCCGCACATCGTGGTCGTGCAGCAGGGAACAACCGTTGAGTTCCTCAATAGCGACACGGTGCAACACAATGTTTTCTGGACGGCGATTGGCAACGACAAGAAAGCCGGACACAATCTGGGCACGTGGCCCAAGGGTGAAAAGCGTCCCTTCACCTTCGACAAACCGGGCGTTGTACCGCTGCTTTGCAATGTGCACCCGGACATGGCGGGATATCTGATCGTCAGTCCGACTCCGTATTTTGCCGAGACCGACGACAGCGGCAATTACAAGATCAAAGACGTTCCCGACGGAAGTTACACCCTGACCGTCTGGCATGAAGGCGCCAAGAATCAGTCGAAGCCCGTCACCGTAGCCGGCGGCGGGAAAGCGGATTTCACCCTGACGAAGTAAACGCATCTAGCTCGGGGTGACAGGGGAGCAGTTGCGCTTGGGGCACTGCTCCTCGAATCTGTTTATCTGTCTCGTGGTCCGACGAAGGCTGACGTTCAGCCCCTGTTCAGAGGTTGGAAACGCCGCGCATGCTGAAGCGATTCAAAGACAAGAAGGTTGACGGGGACTGGCTGCACACAAACTTTCCCTGCATGATGGCCTGCCCGGCTCACACCAACGCTGGGCGCTACGTGGGCCTGATTGCGGAGGGACGCTTCGAAGAAGCCTACCGCCTGGCACGTGATCCGAATCCGCTGGCCAGCATCTGCGGACGAGTTTGCGCGCATCCCTGCGAGACGGCCTGCCGCCGCGGCGAGATCGACCGTCCCATCTCCATTCGAGCGCTGAAACGCTTTCTTACGGAGCAGTACGGCCCCGAGTCGAAGCGTCCCATCAACGTCAATGAAGGACGCACGCAGAAAAAACTTCCTTACAAAGTTGCAGTGGTGGGCGGTGGCCCCGTTGGACTTTCGGCGGCTCATGATCTCGCCTTGATGGGCTACGCGGTGACGATCTTCGAAGCCGCCCCGGTTGCCGGAGGAATGCTTTATCTGGGAATTCCGGAATATCGCTTGCCGCGCGACGTAGTGGAGGCGCAAGTCCGCGAGATTCTTGAAACGGGGGACATCACCCTTAAGTTGAATCACGCGGCCGGACGAGACTTCACCATCTCGGATCTGCGACGGCAAGGATTCGATGCGGTCCTGGTTGCGGTGGGCGCGCATCGCAGCCGCGATCTCAGCATTCCTGGGGTCGATCTGGACGGCGTTCACAAGGGCATCGATTTTCTGCTCAACGTGAACCTGGGATACAAATTCACCATCGGGAAAAAAGTCATCGTGATCGGCGGCGGCAATGTTGCCATGGATGTGGCGCGGTCGGCGGCGCGCGAAGTGGTCAGGCAGCATGCCGGCGGCGTCGAGGAATTAGAGCCATCCGCGGATAATGTCTCGGCCGTGGCCACGAGGGAAATGGTCGACATCTCGCTCTCGGCTTTGCGCATGGGAGCGCGCGAGGTGAACCTGGTCTGCCTGGAGCGGCGCGAAGAAATGCCTGCCGCCCTCGAAGAGATCGTCGAAGCCGAAGAAGAGGGCATCAAGATGCTTCCGGGGCAGGGGCCGAAGCGCATTTTGGGCAAGGATGGCAAGGTCACAGCTCTCGAGACTCTCAAGACCAAGTGGGTCTTCGACCAGAACAAGCGCTTCAATCCGGCGTTCTACGAAAACAGCGAGACCGAGATCGAGTGCGACACGATCATCATGGCGATCGGGCAGGCGCCGCGGTTGGATTTCTTCACGCCGGAAGACAAAGTCGAGCTTTCTCCGCGCGGACTGATCGCCGTGAATCCGCAGACTTTGATGACATCCGCGCCGGGAATTTTCGCCGGCGGCGACTGTGTGTTTGGACCGCGCCTGATTATCGACAGCGTCGGCGACGGCAAGCGTGCGGCGGTTGGAATCGATGAATACCTCCGCGGAGGGAAGCATCCGGAACCGGTAATCGAAGTCGAACTACTCAAACGGCATTCCATGCCACTCGGGTACCTTGACCTCAACCGTCAACCGGTTCCGATGCTTCCGCTCGAGCGGCGCACGGGCGTTACCGAAGTTGAAATCGGATATGACGCGGCCAGCGCTGTGGCTGAGGCGCAGCGCTGCCTGCATTGCTGGGTCAACACGATTTTTGAAGGCGTTCCGGAAGACGGAAGCATGTGCATCCTGTGCGGCGGATGCGTGGATGTTTGCCCGGAAAAATGTCTGGAACTGGTTTCGCTGGATCGGATTTCGTTCGAGCCGGAGACCGTGCAGCACATCCGCGACAACCAGGAATTATTCGGCGTGGAGTTCGATGAAATTAAAGCCGCCGAACTGGGAGTGGTTATGGGAGCGGCCATGCTGAAGGATGAGACCCGCTGCATTCGCTGTGGACTGTGCGCCATGCGCTGTCCGGTGGGCACGATCACCATGGAGTCGTACAACCTGATCCCGGCGGAGGCGACCGGCTTGATTTCGGTGGCATCCATCGGCGCGGGATTGCAGAAGTAGGCGCGAGGCAATATGGCAGAGGAAACCAAAAAAATCGACGACGTGAATCGCCGTCAATTCTTCATGAAATTGGGGCTCGGCTCTTTGAGCATCGCGGCCGCTGGCACAGCCGCATTCGCTTATCAATACCTTGAGCCGAATGTGCTCTATGAGCCGTCTCCGGTGGTGAACGAGGGCAAGCCGGACCGCTATCCGCTGGGCAGCGTCACCATCGACGTGAATTCCGGGATTTACATCATCCATTCCGACGAAGGCTACTTCTCTCTTAGCGCTGTCTGCACGCATCTCGGCTGCATGACCGCGTGGAAGCCTGAGTTGAATCTGATTGCGTGCCCATGCCACGGCAGCAAGTTCCAGGAGAATGGCAAAAAAATCGAAGGGCCCGCGCCCAGGCCGCTGCCGTGGAAGCGCATATGGCTCAACGAGGACGGCGATCTTCTGGTCGATCGCTCGACCGACGTGCCGGCACTGGCTCGGGATTCTTTCGTGAGGGTCTAAGGCAATGGCGAAAACAGTCGACCAATATTTCGACGACTTACGCGGCACGCGAGTGTGGCGCTCGATCTTCCGGAGCGGCACTGGTTCCAGCACTCTGAAGCGCGCGCTGGCGATTCAGCAGAACGTGTTTCTGCATTTGTTCTCCACCAAGGCGCGCACGCGCATGTTGAGTTTCAGCGCGACCTGGTATCTGGGCACACTGACGCTCGGCACTTTTCTCATCCTGGTCGCGACCGGCATTCCGCTGATGTTCTACTATCACCCGTCGGTGCCGCAGGCGTATGCCGATACAAAAGATCTGCAGTTCGTAGTCTCCTCCGGGCTATTCTTGCGCAACCTGCATCGCTGGTCGGCGCACGCCATGGTGTTTCTGGTGTTCGCGCACATGTTCAAAGTGTTCTACCGCGGGGCATACCGGCCGCCTCGCGAATTCAATTGGGTAATCGGAGTTGTCCTGCTTCTCATCACTCTGCTGCTCAGCTACACCGGCTACTTGCTCCCCTGGGATCAACTGGCGTACTGGGCCATTACAGTGGGATCGAACATTGCATCTGCGGTTCCGGTGATGGGGGAGAAGATCCACTTTCTCCTGCTCGGTGGAAACGCGGTCAACGCCAACGCGCTGCTGCGTTTTTACGTGCTGCACTGCATGATCCTTCCGCTGACGGCATTGTTTTTCGTCGCCATCCATTTCTGGCGGATTCGCAAAGATGGCGGGCTGTACTCGCATTCGAGCGAACCTGCCGTCGTGCGATCCGAAGCTGCCGCACAAAATGAGAAGGGAGCGCAGTAAGTATGGCTGAGTCCAAGGACTTCATTGCCGGCATCGACTCGAACGCGAAGAAATCTCCACGGCGGATTGTCTTCGTTACGCGGCGCACCTCGGCACAGGTCAAGGCGGAAACGGAAGATCAGGTCCAGACTTTTCCCGAGGTGCTATTCCGCGCGGCGGTTGCCGTGATGACGCTGGCCGTCGCCCTGGTTTGGATTGCGCTGATCTTTAACGCTCCGCTGGAAGGCCTCGCTGATCCTTCGCACACGCCGAATCCTGCAAAAGCGCCGTGGTACTTTCTCGGCCTGCAGGAGATGCTGCACTACTTTCCGCCCGTGGTTGCAGGCGTGCTTGCGCCGGGACTGGTCGTCATGGCGTTGATTGTGATTCCTTACTTCAAGGTCAATATCGAGGCGGATGGGTTTTTCCTGAAGGACCGCGAACGACGCCTGCGCATTTTCTATGCGGTCGCGGTGGCGTTGGTGATCTTCCTCGGATTGTTCCACGTGCTCGCTGCGCTGGTTCCGACCGTAATCATGGCCGGGCTGATGCTTCTGGCCTCGCAAAGTTCTCCGCAGTCGCCCTCGGCCTTTCGCCGTTATCTGGCAGCGAGGCCGCTTTCCTACTGGGTGATGACCTGGTTTTTATTCGAACTCTTTGTGCTTACCGCCATCGGCACATTTTTCCGTGGTCCGGGTTGGGCCTGGATATGGCCGTGGCAGGGTTAATCGAGATGACTGGAACGCTTTTCACAAGTCTTTTTGCGAAGCAGGCTCGAGGCCCTCACGGGCTAAAGCCCATATCTGGTTGGGTTCTTGGCGGCACGGCTGAAGCCGTGCCCTTCCCAAGCCTTGACGACCACCGTTCAATAAGGATGCGGCGCTCATGAGAGAAAAACTTACGTCGCTCTGGCAAAGATTATTCGGCGACAGCGTGCGCGCCTTCGGCGTGGTCAGCGTTATTTTTCTCGCATCGCTGGCGATCGCTCCCGCGAAGAACTTCTTCAGCGAATGGCGCCACTACCAGCACGGATATCTGAAGACGATCCGCAACCGCAGCGAGGCCAATACACTTCAACGGCACTTCAAGCCGGGGATTCAGCAGATCTGGCTGCCCGAACTCGGAGTCGTTGATCGCTGCACCAGTTGCCACGTCGGGCTGAAAGAACCCAGTCTTACCGATGTTTCTACCCAGCCCTTCCGCACTCATCCGGTGATTCCGCACAAGCTCGACGAGTTCGGTTGCACCGTTTGCCATCGCGGGCAAGGCGCAGCGACTACCGTCGCCGAGGCGCACAACAGCACACTCGCCTGGGAGCAGCCCATTCTTCCGGCCAAATACATTGAGTCTTCCTGCGGGGAATGCCACCGCGGCCCGTTGCCAGGAACTCCTGTTCTGAATCAGGGACGCAGGCTGCTCTCACGCTACGGTTGCGTCAACTGCCATACGGTGAAACTGCCCGATGGCAGCACGCTCAAAGCCAGTGACGATCCGCCGTCTCTGTCGCACATTGCCGACAAGACCACGCGAGAGTGGATTTACGCGTGGCTGAAAGATCCGCAAGCCTATGCGGTCAGCGCGACCATGCCGAATTTCAAGTTGAGTGATGACGATGCGCGCGACATGTCCGCTTTCCTGATCGCCAACAGCACGGCCGTACCGGGCGATTCTGCCAGTCTCTCCGCCAAGGCCGCCGCCGATCCCAGTGCCGGCCCCAGCCTTTATGGTGAATCCTTCTGCGCTTCGTGCCACGCGGTACAGAATGCCGCGGGGAACGTGGTTGGTGGCGATGTCGGCCCGGAACTGACGCGCGTCGGCAGCAAGGTAAAGCCGGAGTGGCTGCAGGGGTGGCTGAAACATCCGCGCGTATACGATCCCGGCACTGCCATGCCGCACTACCGCTTCAACGATCCGCAAGTTGCGACCTTATCTGGATTCCTTCTTGCCAAGGCGGATTCCGATCTGCTGGCGAACGTTCACCTGGACGCGGCGACTCCCGAGCAGATCACGCACGGCAAGCGCCTGGTGTCCGACTATGGCTGCGCCTCCTGCCACGAAATCGCCGGAATCAAGAAGCCGGAAAACTTCGCTCCGGAACTCAGCCGCATTGGCAGCAAGTCGATTACGCAGCTCATTTTTCTTCCCGGGATGCCGCACACCCTTCCCGACTACCTCGCCGGAAAAATCAAACAGCCGCGAGCATTTTCGCCGAATCTGCGAATGCCGCAATATAGCTTCACGCCTGCGCAGATCGATGCGCTGACTACCGCATTGCTCGCTCTGAACGAGCGTTCGACTACTTTGCCCGCATCCCTCGCTGTTGCCGCAGTCCCCGAGTCGGATTACCAGCCTGCCGGCAAAGCCGGCAAGCTGATGTCTGACTTAGCCTGCTTCAGTTGCCATCGCATCAACGGGCGCGGTGGCGACATGGCACCGGATCTCACCTGGGAAGGCAGCTCAGTCCAGCGCGAGTGGCTGACGCAGTTCTTGAAGAATCCAGGAACGCTGCGTCCGGCGCTGATTCGCCGCATGCCGCGCTTCAACCTGAGCGATAGCGAAGTCAACGAACTGACCGACTACATGATGACCGTGTATAAGAATCCGTCAGTCGATCGCGACTCCATGCCGTTGAGCGGCTACTCCCAAGGCGAGGTGGAACTCGGCAAGCAACTGTTCTATGGCAAGTATTCCTGCCAGGGATGCCACATCCTCGACAGCAAGACAGACAAAGGCTACATCGGTCCCACGCTGACGCACGTGGGCTCGCGCCTTACCGCCGCGTGGATCTACGAGTGGATGAAAAATCCGCAGGCTTTGCGCCCAGGTACCGTGGAGCCGAACCGCGCCATGACTGACGAAGATGCGCGCGCTCTGACCGCATTCCTGATCTCGCAAAAAGGCGGAGCCAAACAGGAGGTCGCCAAGAAATGACCCGCCACTTCCATACAATCGGTACCTTCGTTGTCGCGGTGCTGGCAACGTCGTTGGCTACTTCCTGTTCGCGCAAGACCGAGTCCGCACCTCTGCCCAAGCCCACGGCCTTCGGTGCCGCGATCATCGAATCCAGCGGCGGAAAACAGTTCACGCAGACCGGCGCCTTGTTGCCGCAACCCGTCGTAGTCCAGGTAAACGACGAGCAGGGAGCTGCCGTCGCCGGAGCTCTGGTCGAATTCGCGGCGATCCCCGGAGTAACGTTCGATCCCGCCAGCGGGCTTACCGATTCCAGCGGCCAAGTCACGACCAATGTGGCTCTCGGAGGCATGGCGGGCCGTTACCAGCTCGTCGCCTCGATGACCGACAAGTCCCACAAAAAGGTGGAATTAAAGATTGAAGAAATCGCACTCAGCTACCAGCAAACCCTCGGGCGCCTGCTTAACGATCAATACTGCGAGCGCTGCCACAATCCCGAGTCTACGGTCGAGCGCGTCTCCAACTACGACAACTTAGAAGTCAAGCCTCACCCCTTCACCGAAGGAGATACGTTGAACAAAATCAGCGACGCCGACCTCACCGCGATCATCAGCTATGGAGGCCCGGCCCTCAACAAATCGGCGCTCATGCCGGCTTGGGGAAACACGCTGAGCAAGTCTGATGTGCAGGCGCTGATTTCCTATATTCGTGCTGTCTCCGATCCACCCTCTCGCCAAGCCGGGCCGGTCTACGCGGAGAACTAGTCTTGTTTCGCTCTGCCCTTCTTCGTCCTTCTGGTTGCATGAGAGACATCGCTCCGCATCGGCTAGCCTATTCTGCGACCAGGGCAAATGACCAAGCTGAAGGCGATGTTTGCGGCTAGGGACGATGAAGAGAAACTGCTCTACGGTCTGTTCCTAGATTGTGCGCCCGCAGAGTCTTCTCGCTCTTGCCTTGTTCGTCCACAACATTTTTGAAACGCTCAATACTTTCCTGCGGACAAGGGAAATCCTTATAGCTGGCGAAATTCTAGCGAAACTCGACTACGCCGTCCGAACGGAGAAGGAAAACCTGATGGCCACTTTCTGCGGCAAGCTAAAAACAATTGCCAAGAAGGCTGATGTCGAGAACGCAGAGCTTCTTCGGGTTCGCAAAACGCCTGATTCAACGCGAGATCATTTACCGGATTCTATGCAGACCCGAGGGCGCTCGCCTTCGAGCGATTGCCACGTCAGGGGATCAGAGCCATCGCACGGCGCAAGCGATTTCCTGGATCAAGAACAACACGCGAAACCGGTGCGCGTGGACGAGCTGGCCCAGATCGCAGGCATGGGAGTATCGACGCTGCATCATCATTTCCACATGCTGACCCACATGAGCCCACTTCAGTATCAAAAGCAATTGTGGCTGCAGGCCGCGCAAGGGCGAACGCTGCTCGATGGGCTCGACGCTTCAACTGTGGCCTTTGAGGTCGGATACGAAGGTGTCAGCCAGTTCAATCGGGAATACAGCCGCTACATCGGCCAGCCGCCGATGCGTGACATCAAAGCTCTCTGAGAAGAGTTCGCCCCGGTTCTTGAAGGGCGTGCATAGGGTTTCAATCAGCCTAGTGCGCAGAATAGGCTGGGCGCGGATTATCATAATCCGGACGGAAACCAGAATTACGACAGAGAACGCGACCGCGACTCCCAGAACCCACTCGGCGGGCGAAGCGTGGCCCCGGCGGAGTACCAACGGCCGATACTAAGTGACTCTTGGCCAAGCCTAGTCGCCGAGGACGATTTCTTCTGGCAAATGATTTCGTAAGGCGAAACGACCGACCCCAATTCCCAGTCCGAAGCCTAAGAGAAACGATTTTGTACAGTAGAAACCCTACAACCGACTGCAAGAAAAATGGGAAATTCACGCCCCGCCGATGTATGATTGCCGCGGTCGCGTCCACCTCGTTTTGAGGGCACAGAAGAAACATGGCCATCGCAGCCCCTAACACCGGCAGATCCGCTACCACATCCAGTCCCGGCCAGAGCTATGGCGTCCCTTTGGCGACGGTGACCACGCTGTTCTTCATGTGGGGATTTCTCACTTGCCTCAACGACATCCTGGTTCCCCACCTGAAATCGATTTTTGATCTGAACTACACGAAGGTGATGCTGATCCAGTTCGCATTTTTTGGCGCCTATTTCATCTTCTCCATCCCTTCGGCCAAAATCATCGATTGGATCGGCTACCAGCGGTCCATGGTCCTGGGTCTGCTGACGATGGGCGTCGGCGCTTTCTTATTCGTACCCGCCGCCAGTGCGCCGTCTTATCCGCTATTTTTAGGAGCATTGATCGTGCTGGCCGCCGGGATCACATGTCTTCAAGTGGCGGCGAATCCTTACGTAACCGTGCTCGGCATGCCAGAAACCGCCTCCAGTCGGCTGAATCTGACGCAAGCTTTCAACTCTCTGGGAACGTTTCTTGCACCCTTTTTTGGGGGACTTTTCATTTTGACCGCAGCCCCAGACATGAAGGCTATCCGGGCTCTCGCCCCCGATGCGTTGCAAGCCTTCCGCCTGCATGAAGCGGCCACGGTCAAGACGCCCTATGTAGGGCTAGGAATCGCGCTGGTGGTTTTGGCAATTGCAATCGGTAGTTTCAAGCTTCCTAAAATTGAGCACGCTCAACATAAGGTTGGCGAGAAAGTTAGCGACTCGATTTGGAAGCATCCCAATCTGATCTTCGGCGCGATCGGAATTTTTGTTTACGTCGGCGCTGAGGTTTCCATTGGAAGCTTCCTGGTGAATTACTTTGGCCAGCCGGAAATTGGCGGCCTGACCGAAAAAATTGCGGCCAGTTTTGTGGCGTTTTACTGGGGCGGCGCCATGCTAGGAAGGTTCATTGGCTCGAATTTTCTGGGCGGGGCGAAGGCGAAGGTCATGAGCCTGGTAACAGGCATCAGCATTGCGTTAATCCTGTTGTCCTATCCGATTGAGAGCCACATGCCGCCGGGATACCAGCCAGGAGTGCCCAATCTAACCTGGCTTGCGTGGCTGGTGGTCGCGGGACGTCCGCTATTCATGCTGGTCGCGATTGCGACGGCGACCATTGCAGTCGTGGCGGCGCTGCGCGGAGGCAAGGCAACGGCAAATACCGGAATGTTGCTCGGTATTTGCGCCATCTGCACGAGTGCACTTGTGGCGATTTCGATGCTCAGCAACGGGCATATGGCCATGTGGAGCGTTCTCCTGGTTGGTTTCTTTAACTCAATCATGTTTCCCAGCATCTTCACACTGGGCGTGGCCGAACTCGGCCCCCTCACAGGGGACGGTTCCGGTGTCATGATCATGGCGATCGTCGGTGGCGCAATCCTCCCGGTTGCCCAAGGATGGATTGCCGATCACATTGGCATTCATCATGCATTCTTCTTGCCTGTGATCTGTTATCTGTACATTCTGTTTTTCGCCTTGAATGGATCGAAGCCAAACAGCGAACGCTACGGCCGCATGCAGGCCTCATTGTCGAGCTAAAGAATAAAGACCTGTCTGCCGTGGTTTAGTGGCTTGTGTGGAATCACTGACAGTGCTGCATCGTCTGGTAGGATCAGATTTCGTAATTGCGCCGTTATAACGAAAACGATTTTCTACGCCCATGGTGCTAGTCAAAAAGGCCGGCCAGAAGCCGCAAGTGATCACTCTCAAAGCCGTTGCGCAACATCTGGGACTCACTCCAGGAACGGTCTCGGCGGTGCTCAATGATTCCCCGTCGGCTCGTTCGATTCCGCAAGAGACGAAGAATCGGATTCATGCCGCCGCCAAAGAATTAGATTACCGTCCCAACTTCTTCGCGCGCACGCTTCGCAACAAACGCACGTACACCATCGGCGTAATCGCTGAAGAAATCGGAGACTCTTACAGCTCCGCCATCATCAGCGGAATCGAGCAGTATCTCAGGCAGCGGAACTATTTCTTCCTGACTGTCGTGCATCGTCACGATCCCGTACTGTTGAGCCGGTACTCGCAGATGCTCTCGGAGCGCGGGGTCGAGGGCATTATCACGGTGGATACGACGGTGAACGATGCGCCCATCCTGCCCACCGTCGCCGTCGCCGGTCACAAGAAACTGAAGGGCGTCACAAACATTGTTCTCGATCACGAACATGCCGCCGTTCTGGCGCTGAACCACCTGAAAGAGTTGCGCCACGAGCATGTCGCATTTATGAAGGGAAATCCCATCAGCTCCGACGCCAAGGAGCGCTGGGATGCCATTGGTTGCGTCGCCGCCCGGATGGGGTTCAATATCGATCCTGAGTTGACCGTGCAGATCGACGCCGATGATCCTACGCCGATGTTGGGTTATCCATTCACGAAGCAGTTGCTGGCCCAACAGAAGCCGTTTACCGCGCTATTTGCCTATAACGACATTTCAGCCATTGGCGCCATCCGAGCCATCCAGGAGCAAGGTCTTCGCGTACCCCAGGACATTTCAGTCATCGGATTTGACGACATTCCCGGCGCTGCCTTCAACAACCCCAGCCTGACTACGGTGCGCCAACCCTTGAACCGTATGGGAGAAGTGGCGGCCCAGAGCCTGCTCGATCGAATCGAAGGAAAAAAAGAGTACCCGAACGAGATCGCCATCGAGCCTGAGTTGGTGGTCCGCGAATCCACGGCGAAGGCGCCTGGATCCTGTTAGCATCCCTGACAGCGTTTCCGCTGCCTTCCGAAGCGCTGGACAGATTCCTTCATGCCAACGTCCGCCTCAATTAAAGTGCCAGCGTCAGCCGGCTCGTTAACCCTTGCTTCCTACGTTTCGTTCGTGCCGATCGGGATCGCCACCGTGCTTCTGGGCCCGATGCTCCCGGTGCTGTCGGAGCGTTGGTCCATGAATTACTCCCAAGCTGGCGCTCTGTTTGCTGTTCAGTATGTCTCCTCCACCGTAGCCGTCGCGCTTTCAGGCGTGCTGGTATCCCGCTATGGATTCCGTTTCCCGATCAAGACTGGACTCCTTCTGATGGCGGCCGGATTGGCTTTGCTCATGACCGGCCCCAAGCAACTTGCTCTGATCTGCATCGGAGCCTACGGGGCCGGGCTCGGCCTAGCCGTTCCGGCGGGGAATCTGCTGGTGGCCGAGTTGAATCCGGACCGGCGCAGCGCGGCTCTCAGCTGGTTGAACTTTTATTGGAGCGCCGGCGCGGTGACCTGTCCCTTCCTTGTGGCCTATGCTGCAAAAGTTCGTCAAGTGCCACTTTTGCTCGCGTGTGTTTCCGGGTTCTCTCTGCTGGTAGCACTCGCCTTTGCCGTCCTGCCTGCCCCCATTTTCGAACTGGCCAAAACTCCTGGTGAAGGGAAGACGGCCGTTCCGGCGATCCAGCGGAAACTGAACATGTTTTTCATTTTGGCAGCGCTATTTTTTCTCTATGTCGGTACAGAAAACGCTTTTGGCGGATGGGTTGCATCCTTCGCAAAGGGTCTCGGCAACCTGACTCCGGTCATGGCCCTAGTTACGCCCTCTTTTTTTTACGCGGCGTTGACTTTCGGCCGATGGCTGGCCCCGTTCCTGCTCCGAAATGTGAACGAGATACGGTTGGTGCAGATTGGATTGGTGATGGCTTGCTTCGGAACAGCTGGGCTGATGTTCGCTCGCGGACTAGCAGGGGTCGCGGTGAGCGCGTGTGCAGCAGGACTCGGACTCTCCTACGTCTATCCGATCACGATCGCGGTCCTGTCCCGAGAATTCGGTTCAAGTTCATCCTCCATCGCGTCGATCATGTTCGTGTTGTCGAATATCGGGGGTGGTTTATTTCCCTGGATTGCGGGAGTCTTATCCAGCCGCTACAGCACTCTCAAAGCGGGATTATTCGTTCCGCTGCTCGGATGTGCTGCCATGTGGGCACTCTATTTCAGGGACTGGCGGCCCTCCTACTCCACGAACATGCAATCGCCGTAAGAATAGAAGCGGTAGCGTCGGGCGACGGCATGACGGTAGGCATTAAGGACGTTTTCCTTGCCGCCCAGAGCGCAGACAAGCATAAGAAGCGTCGATTCCGGCAGGTGAAAATTCGTCAGAAGAGCCTGGACGACCTGGAAGTTGTACCCGGGATAGATGAAAAGGTTCGCCTCGCCGCTGCCCGGATGGACCTCGCCGGAATGTTGCTGCGCGGCGAACTCGAGCGCACGCACCGTGGTCGTGCCAACCGCGATTACACGTCTGGATTGGCCCCGGGCTTCCCGAATTTTCGCAGCGGACTCGGCGGAGATCGAATATTGTTCGGCATGCAGTTGATGGTCTTCGACCCGCTGAACTCGCACCGGTTGGAAGGTTCCGAGGCCCACGTGCAGTGTAATTTCGGCGGTTTCAATGCCACGCGCGGCCAGGCGGGCCAGAATCTCTCGCGTGAAATGAAGGCCTGCGGTGGGCGCGGCGACCGATCCCCGGTCGCGAGCATACACGGTTTGATAACGTTCGTGGTCGGCAGGAGAATCGGGGCGCGCGATGTAAGGCGGTAGCGGCATGTGGCCGATCAGGTCAATGCAAGCGAAGAAATCGAGCACGGGAGCGAAGCAGATATGACGCTCGCCGAATTCCCCGCGGGCGATGACTTCGGCCTCAAGTTCGTCGTGCTCTCCAAAAAAAAGATGCTCGCCGACCGAGATCTTGCGTCCAGGACGAACCAGGCATTCCCATTCGTTGGGATCGTTTCGGAGTTGACGGGTGAGCAGAACCTCGACACGGCCGCGAAGAAACTCGCGGGCAGCCGGATTCCGCGGGCTGATGGACTGAGATTTAAGACCTTTGCGGCGACCGTAGAGGCGCGCCGGAAACACCCGCGTGTTGTTGAAAACGACGAGATCGCCAGTCCGGAGAAGGTCGGGGAAATCGCGAAAGTGGCGATCGGCGAAGGTGCCGCTAGCGGCGGTTAGATGCAGAAGGCGCGATCCGGCGCGATCGGGCAAAGGTTGCTGGGCGATCAAATCGTCGGGAAGTTCGTAATGAAAATCGGAGACCAGCACGCAGGATCGATTATAGAGATGTCGAGGAAAGGGCACGCCAGTCAGCCTGACCCGGCCATTGCTTTTCGTAAATTTGGATTGTTTCCAGCGCAGCTGTGCTGATACCATGAAAATGTCAAGTGTGGCCTGCTTTTTGTCATCTCTCCCAAGGTTAGGAATGCCAGCAGAACGCAAACACAGGGAAGAAATTGTCCGCTACGGACGAATGCTGCATGAACGCGGCTTCGTTGCGGCAATGGATGGAAATCTTTCCGTGCGCCTGAAAAGCGGGCGAATCCTGGTTACTCCGACCTGTCTGAGCAAGGGCGCGATGAGTCCGGCAGATCTGGTGATCGTCGATCTGGATGGGAACCGCGTTGCTGGACATAGGAATGTGACCAGTGAGATCGGGATGCACCTGTTCATTTATCGCATGCGGCCCGATGTGGAGGCGATTGTGCATGCGCATCCCCCTACGGCGACCGGATTCGCCGCGGCGGGGATCGCTCTCACCGAGCCGCTGGTGTGTGAAGTGGTGATGGGCCTGGGATGCATTCCATTGGCGCGGTACGGCACGCCCGGAACTTCGGAACTGTCGCAGACCCTGGAACCTTATGTTCCGAATTATGACGCGATTCTGATGTCGAACCATGGCGTGGTGACCTACGGCGACACGCTGGAACACGCTTACATGAAGATGGAGACAGTGGAGCATTTTGCGCAGATCGCCCTGGTCACACATTTACTCGGACGCCAGCAGCCGTTGAAACAGGTCGAGATCGAAAAACTGATGACAGCGAGGACACGGTATTTCGGGGCAAAGATTGCGGCGGGCTTGCCCTTGCCACGTGCGCCACAAAAAGTTAGCTAACAGGTTTCGCGACCTCTTTTCCGAAGGACACTCCTTTTAGACCTATCTTGACCCCTGCTTTCGCGGTGTACGCTTTCGCTATCTGAAGCCGGATCATTCCCCGCCAATGCGAACGCGTATGCCTGCCCTGAAATTAATCGGCAGGGCGGGATAACCGACGACTTCGTTGTAGCGGCGATCTAGCGCGTTCTCGACATTAGCGTATGCAGTGAGGCGCGGAAGGATGGCATACCATCCTCCGAAGTCGGCGCGGACGTAGCCGGCGGCGTGCATGATTCCGAAATTGTCGAAGTCGGAATCGGCGCGGCGGCCGACGAAACTTCCCCCCAGGTTCGCGCCCCAGCGATTGCCGAGATAAGAAATCATCGCGGTGGCAGAATGTTTGGGACGGCGCAACAAAGGTTGGCCGGGATCGTAGATGGCATCATAGGGCGCGGGATTGTTGAGATACTGAGAAGACGTGTACGTGTAAGCGGAGTTGACAAGGAGCGTCGAGCGCAGCTTCGCGCGGAAAAGAATTTCTGCGCCTTGCGCGAATGCTTGGTTCACATTGACGTATTCGCCGGGATACTTTGGAGGATTGTTCGTCGTAACGTAATTGATTTGATCGCGAAAAAGATTGTTGAAGTACGTTCCGTTGAGTTCGTATTTGTCGCCGCCAAAAAGATTCTGTTGAAACCCCGCCTCAAAAGCGCGAACGCGCTCGGGCTTGAGCCCTGGATTCGGAATATCGTACGGATCCCCGGGAATCCCGTTGAAGGTTTCCTCGAGACGCGGCTCCTTGAAGCCCGTCGCGTAAGAGAATCGCAGGCGCGTTCCGGAGAAGATCTCGCTTCCACGCAGAGCTTGCCAGGTTAGCGCCACGCGCGGAACGCCGGTATTGCCGAATGCGCTGTCGTGGACGAAGCGTCCTCCGACGATGATGCCGAGGCGGCCCAACGTCAGCTCTTGCTGTACATAAGTGTCTTGATTCAGGCGCTGGCCATGGTTTTGCGGGCCGTAGGTCACATCTCCCACAAATCCATTTTCATTTTCTAGACGATACCCGAATGTGGTGTGCGCCCATGTGCGCTCGGAATAGTCGCCCTGATATTCGCAGCCTCCACGGTTGATATGGTCGACTTCGTTAGAAGGATAGTCGATGGGATCGCCAAACGGATCGACGCGCGCGGGATCTCCCGGGTTCTGCTCGTTATAGCGATAGACATAGTCGAAGCCGGAGAGGCGGTGCTGCCATCCGTTGGGAGCGGCCACGGTGAGTTCGACGCTCCCTAACAAATTGTTGAGCTGTGACCATTGATAAAGATTTGGCTGCAGAGGAACGAACGGCGCGGATAAGCCATTTGACGGAACCAGCGGATCGTAGCCGTTGAAACTCCATTCACCGGGAACGCCGGTGTGGCTGTTGGAGTGGCGAAAGTGAAACCGCACGGAAGCGGAATCATTCACCCGGGCGCCGACGTTGGCTCCTTCCAGCGAGTCCGAGTAGGAGTCATTTACGCCAACGCCGTCGGTGTTGAATTGATCTCCGAAAATGTTGTAATCGAAACGCCCGCGGGCGCCGGCCAGCGAGGCATAGCCATTGGCACTTTCGAAATTGCCTCCATCGGCGCCGAAGCGAAGTTCGGGCACGCGGGTACTGCCGGTGCGAGTCGAGACCTGCACCACGCTGGTCATGGCGTCGGACCCGTAGAGCGTGCTCTGGGCGCCGCGCACGAATTCCATCCGATCGCCTTGCGCGAGCGATAACGTGCCGAAATCGAAGGTTCCTCCAGGCTCGTTGATGGTGACGCCATCCACAATCACCTTGTTGTAATTGGATTCGCCGCCACGGACGAACAGGGACGACAACCCGCCATGTTGCCCGGCGGTGTTGATGATCGCTCCCGGAAGAAACCGAACTGCGTCGTTGGTAGCGATTGGTTGCATGGTTGTGAGTTGTCCGCCAGTGAGGGTGTCAACGTCGGCCCCGGCGGCCTGAGCGACGACCGGAGTGCGCGTCGCGGTAACCACAACCGTTTCCGAGGCAGTCGCCAGGCGGAGCGTCACCGTGAGTTCAGTTTGCGTGGAAACTTCAATGGTTTCCTGCGCAAATCCCGGAGCCAGAACTTTGACCTGATAAGGACCAGGGTCTTGTCGGTGGAAGATGACGATGCCCTCGGCCGAGGTGATTTCCGTGGCGAGCGTTCTACTGTCATGGTCTCGCAGGAGTTCGACTTGGGCGCCGGAGACGGCGGCGAGGTGCGGGTCAAGAACTTTGATCGTGAGATCGGCGGCGAAGGCCGCTGTAGAAAAGACCAGAGCGGAGAAAAATACCGTGAAGACGCGCATTCCATCCTCCTTTGCACGCGAAAGAGGTTTCAGTAGATGGATCGCGCCGGTCTCCTGGCTTCGCGAGTGAGGATCGATTGCATCCGGATTCGCCCACGGCCTTCCCGGAATCGGTCCCAGTGGCCGAGGGCAATTTCCTCGCTTACAGTTGCGCGGCAGCGCGGGATTTTCACCCGCTTCCCTGTCTTCGCCAAGCGGCGAAGACGCGCGTTCCAAACGAAATTCAAAGAACCGAGATTACCGTGCGACGAATGTAAAGGCTGCGCGAGCGGAAGTCAAATATAGGCGCCGCCACGATTATCGTCTCCAGCGGTTAATGAGGTACAGAACAAACGACAGAACGAAACTGAGCAGGATCGAGGTCGCGAGCGGGAAATAGAACGAGGTATTTTTTCCGTGATAGACGAAGTCTCCAGGAAGCCTGCCGAGAGGGAAGTTAGTGCGGCCTAGAACGATCGTCAGCAATCCAGCCAAGACCAGAAACCCGCCCAGAAAGATCAACAGTTTGCCTAAGTCGCTCATGAAGATGCAGCCTTCCTCAAAGCATTTCACAGCGCAGATAGCGGAGACAAGCTGTATCTTTGCAGTGCAAAGTACTTGACATTTATATTTCAGCCGGATAGGCTGTGGTTATGCTGGAACTGCGGACGCATCGTATTCGCCGTTTTTCGCGTGCCTCGCGGCCCCTGCCGTCCATCTCATCGAGTGCCCCGCCCAATCTGGCTGACGACTTACGATTTATCCGCGACACCATGGAACGCTCGGCCGCATTTACCGCGGTCTCGGGCTCTGGACAGGTTTTGCTGGGATTAACGGCGCTCGGTGCTGCGTGGTTGGCGGCATTGCAGACCTCTGCGTTCGGCTGGCTGCGAGTCTGGTTGGCTGAGGGGTTGGTGGCTGTTGCGATCGGATTGCTGGCATGCACGTTCAAAGCGAACCGCCGGGGATTACCGCTATTCTCCGGGCCGGCGCGTAAAGTTGCTTTGGGACTCGCGCCGCCACTGGTGGCGGGAGCATTCCTGACATTCTTGATGTTTCGGTCCGGCTTGAGTTCGGCCCTGCCCGCGACATGGCTTTTGCTTTACGGTGCAGGCATCATGACCGGCGGAGCATTTTCAGTTTCCATCGTTCCGGTGATGGGGTTCTGTTTCATGCTGGGGGGCGGGTTAGCGGTGTTAAGTCCGGCGGCGTGGGGCAACTGGTTTCTGGCGGCTGGATTTGGAGGGCTACACATTATTTTCGGATTCCTCATCGCGCGGAGGCACGGTGGCTAGGGCGCTTCCAAATCGCAGGCAGTCCAAGACCGATCCCACAATGCGCGCACACTCGCGAGAAAAGGCTCGGGAGCACTCCGCTGCGCAAGCGCCTGAATTGCCGGAACTGGACCGGCTGATTCATGAGCGCATTCGACTGGGCATCGTCAGCGCATTGGCCACCAACGATTCGCTGAGCTTTAACGATCTCAAGCGCGTTCTGAAAACCACAGATGGAAACTTGAGCGTGCACGCCCGCAAGCTGGAAGAGGCGAACTATATTTCCTGCGTGAAATTCTTCGAAGGTCGCGTACCGCGGACGGAGTATCGGCTCACTCCGTCAGGCCGGCACGCTCTGGCGAAATACCTGGATCAGATGGAGGAGTGGATTCGGGTTACGCGGGAGCAGTGAGTTTTGTCGCTTCGCGGCTCTCCCCTGAAAGAGGCCAGGCTAGATCCCGAGGGCCTTTTGGATCTCAGCGGCAATCGCGGCGGTCAAGGATTCCATCTTCGCCTCAGATTCGGCTTCGACCATCACTCTTGCCAGGGCCTCCGTCCCTGAGTAGCGGACGACAACTCTGCCATTCCCATCCAACTCCCGTTCGGCCGCAGCAATCGCGGACTGGATCGCCGCGACTTGGGCGAAGGGAGTCTTTTCGCGAACACGGACATTCTGGATTTTTTGTGGAAATACTTTCAGATCGTGAATTAGGTCGGCCAGCGACTTACCCGCGCGAACAATGATGTCCATGAGGCGGAGGGCCGTAAGCAGGCCGTCTCCGGTCGTGGAATCTCCGTCGCGAAAGATAATGTGGCCGGACTGCTCGCCGCCCAGTGTGGCGCCGGTTTTCAGCATCTCCTCGAGGACATATTTGTCGCCGACATTGGCGCGGAGCATGCGAATGCCGGAGTTCTTGAGCGCGACCTCCAGGCCCATGTTCGACATCGTGGTGGACACAACCGTGTCGGCTTTCAGCGTTCCTTGCGCGTGCATGTCGCGGGCGGCAGCAAGCAGAACCGCGTCGCCATTGATGACGCGTCCGGCGACATCGCAGAACAGCGCGCGATCTGCATCGCCGTCGAACGTGACGCCAAGATCGAATTGTCCGGCGGATTCGGCGACCTTCCTGCCGAGAGTTTCAGGATGAAGAGCGCCGCACTGTTCGTTGATGTTCTTGCCATCGGGCGAGATATGAATGAACGTCGCTTGCACCCCGAGTGCGCGAAACAGTTCGGGTGCCTCGGCAGTCGCAGCGCCGTTGGCGCAATCGACCAGAATGCGCAACTTGCCAAGATCGGACTTTACGCTCTCGGCCAGAGAGTTGATGTAGGCGCGGCGGAGTTCGGCTTCGCCGGGCAACGAAGGCCGGGGAACTTTCAAGGCCGTGTCGTCAGCGGAGCCAGGATTCTGCAGGAGCGCGAATATTTCCTTCTCGATCGCGAGTTCGCGGTCGTCGGTCAACTTGAATCCGTCGCCGGAGAAAATTTTGATGCCGTTGTCGGTCCAGGGATTGTGGGAGGCCGAGATGACCACCCCCGCAGCCATTTTGCGGGAACGGGCGAGGTAGGCCACGCCGGGCGTGGTGATCACGCCGGCGCTGTGCACATCCACGCCAACCGCGGCTAAGCCTTCTGCAACCCGATCGGCGATCCAACGGCTCGACTCGCGAGTGTCCTGTCCAATGACCGCCTGCGCGCGGGGAACGTTGCGGACGAGATCGTGTCCAAGAGCGCGACCGATCAGATACGTGCTCTGCTTGGTGAGCGGGAATTCTCCTGCGACACCGCGGATGCCGTCAGTTCCGAATAATTGCCTTTGCTGACCCATAGGAAACTGCAACAAGAATGATAAACGAAGCGCCGTTGATTTTTTGCTGGTCGAATGAACACCGTGTCCCGGTCTTCACCCAATCATCCTGCGCACCCGACTCTTAGTGAGTGGTTGCACTTCCGAGTTTTTGCACGATCACGGTGACGCGAACCGAGGGTGCGTGCTCGACCTGGACCAGAGGATCGGAGACATAGACGTTTGTGGTGAAGACTCCAGTGCCAAGCGTACCGGTTGCGTCGATAAGATCTGTGGTTGCCGCCTCGATTCTTTCGACGTGATGGCTGGGGCCGGTGATGGTAATTCGCGACGGATCCGCCTGCACCTTGACGATTTGCTCGCCGGAAGCGAAGTTCCCTGTAACACGGGGATGAATCTCAACTTCGCGAGTCAGGCGCGTATCGAAGGCGAGATGGATCTGGCTGGGAACGATCTGTACGACGCTAACCTCGCGAGGATGACGAACCTGCTGCGAGGTCAAGTCGAAGGTGCGATCCTGAGGCTTGGCGCTGCTCAAGTCGATTTCCGCTTGAACGTCGTTGGTTTTAAGCTGCCGGATAACTCGTTCGGGACCCCGGACGCGAATCTGCGCCTCGGGGATGGATTCGGAGCTGACTTCCAGGTCGGAAGGAACGTGCTCAAAGACGATGGGAGCGCGTACCGCGACTTCAGCCGGCTGTTCGTCGCGCGAAATCATGAACCACAAGCCAGTGGCCAGCAGTAGCGACATCAGCTTAAGCGCGAAATTGTGGAAGAACAAACGCTTGAGAACACCCGTCATAGCGGCTCCGAGGATGAACCCGATTCGGACTTGCGATGAGGCGCCGGTTCTCCGAGGGGCGAATCGAAAGCTCCGTCGGATTCGTCTTCCACATTTTGTGCGGTGGGAGTAGGCAACGTGACGGGAGTCATGTGGCGGCGCAGTTCCGCGCCGAGACGCTCACGGAGTTGTTCGACCGTGAGATCTCGTTCAATGCGCCCGCCGACGGCGAAGCTGATGGCTCCGGTTTCCTCGGAGCAGATGACGGCGATGGCATCGGTTTCCTCAGTGATGCCGATGCCGGCGCGGTGGCGAGTACCGAGTTGAGTGGACAATAGCGGATTCATGGAAAGCGGAAGGAAGCAGGCAGCGGCGGCAATCCGATCTTTCTGCACAATGACGGCGCCGTCATGCAGCGGGGCACTCGGCCGGAAAATGGTAGCGAGCAAGTCGTAAGAAAGGCGGGCATCGAGAGGAACGCCGCTCTCAATGTGGGTCCGCAGACCGATTTCGCGTTCGATGACGATTAGAGCTCCGGTCTGATGCTGAGAAAAAAGATTGGCGGCGAGGACAATGTCATCGTAGGAATCGCCCTCCGCCGAAGATCCGCCGAGAAACGTCAAGCGGCGGCCGAGATCGGCGAGCACGTGTCGAATCTCCGACTGGAAGACGACGATCAGGGCGAAAACCACATAGGGCAAAACGTGGCTGACCACCCAGTTAAGGGTGGTCAATTCGCCGATGCGGGCGAAATAAAACAGCACGGCAAGAACCGTGAGTCCCACGAGCATGGGCACGGCGCGCGTGCCGCTGATCATGACCAGGACCTGATAGATCAGGAGAGCGACGAGGAGAATATCGAGGGCGATCCACGCACCTTGGGTCCACGATGTGATAACCGGCAGCACTCGAGTTTAGCTCCTGGTGAATGCGAATCTGGAATTCCATTGTAATGCAGGTATCCGCTAAACCATTTGCGAGAGCGGATGGGCGGCAATCCCCGGACGAACGAGTGCGGCTTTACATGTTGCGCTTCTTTGTGACAGTAGCCTGAATCTGGCCATGGGCCAGCCGCGCAGAAATCTCCTCGTCGATGCTCACGGCGTCTGCACTTTTCAGAAGCTTGCCGCTGGAATCGAACACGAGCGCGTAACCGCGGTCTAGGATGGCCAGCGGGGAAAGGGACTGGAGCGCGGTGTCAAAGCGTTCGAGGTGGACTCGGTGTTGCAGAAGAACATTGCGGGTCACCGCTGCGAGGGCTGTGGTTGTGCTGTCGAGCTCTTTCCGCATGCCGGAGAGCACCAGTCGCAGGTCGTAATGGCGGATGGCGGAGGAGATGGTTTCCCAACGGCGGTGTGCCTGCTGGAGGAGTTGGCGCTCGGCGAGCTCCAGGCGGTGGATGAGATCATCGAGCTTCTGCTGGCGCTGGCGGATGAGTTCCATCATGCGGGCGAACGCGCCGTGCTGCGCAAGTTGGGTCAGCGCCTGCCAGCCCATCAGCAGGCGGTAGCGCATGGCGCGGCTTAGGCGCTCGTGCAGCGCCACGGCTTGATCTTCGATTTCCTGCCGCGAGCGGATTACGAGTTCGGCCGCAGCCGAGGGCGTAGGAGCACGGAGGTCGGCGACGAAATCCGTAATCGTGAAATCCGTTTCGTGGCCGACTGCGGAGATGACGGGAATTTTGGAGGCCCCAATCGTTCGGGCAAGCGCTTCATCGTTGAAGGAAGCGAGATCCTCTGCGGAGCCTCCGCCGCGAGCGATGATGATGACATCAACATTGTTGTGCTGGTTGAAATAGCGCACACCAGCGGCGACCTCGTGCGATGCCGCGTCTCCTTGAACCTGGGCGGGATAGATCAGAATGTTCACCGAGTGATGCCGGCGTTCCAGAATATTGAGAATGTCACGCAGCGCGGCCGCTTGCGCCGAAGTCACAACGCCGATGCGGGACGGCAAAGACGGGATGGGCTTTTTGCGATCGGCGGCGAACAGTCCTTCAGCCTCCAGTTTGGCCTTGAGTTGTTCGAAGGCGAGTTGAAGCGATCCAGCGCCCTGAGGCTCGATGTATTCGGCAGCAATCTGCAGTTCGCCGCGGTCCTCGTAGATGGTGACCCGTCCCCGCACTACCACTTGCAGGCCATCTGCAGGACGGAAACGGAGCAGGCGAGCGGAGGAGCGAAACATCACGACGCGGATCTGCGAGTTGCCATCTTTCAGGGTGAAGTAGAGATGTCCGGATTCAGGCGCGCGGAAGTTGGAGATTTCGCCTTCCACCCAGGCATCCGAATACTCGCGTTCGACGTGGCTGCGGACGGCGGCGACCAGGTCGCGGACCTTCCACACGCGGCGCTCGGGACCGCGAAAGTTCAAACCCATCTGGTCGAAGAGGGAGGACATTGAAGGCAGTGTATCGCAGGATGAGGCTGGCGGCTCATTATGGAAAGCAGCGCCGCAGCACGGCCCGAGGCGACTTTCCCCACATTTCTAAAATTCAAAAGCCTCACCCGGCGGCAGGCGATCGCGCTTTGCCAAACCAGGAGGTAAATGCGAATAGTGAGCACGGTACCAGTCGTGGATGTCGCGGTCATGGCCGTGATCGTGGTCTTGGGCTACAGCGATCGTGGTTGAGAGCGCGAGCGACAGAACTGCAGCTGCAACGTCCCGGAACCAGAGCTTCAATGACATTGCACTCCTCCTGAATCCGGGTTAAGTCAGCCTAATAGAAAGGTCTCTTTGATCGACAGATTACAGGAGGTACGAACGCTCGATGTCCGTTCATTTCTATAGCTTGCAGGAGGCTCCGTGCGTATGGCCCGACGAGAAAGCGAACGAGCTCCCACGCCGAAACGTGATCGGCTTCACAAACCGCGCCTGTCGGCCGAGACTATAATCCTTCCCCATGAATCTCGAACAAAAAGTGGAAGAGCTGAAAAAACGGAACCAGCTTGCCGAAGATGGCGGCGGAGTGAAACGGCGCGAGCGCCAGCATAAGGAAGGCAAGATGTCGGCGCGCGAGCGCATCGAGTTCCTGCTGGATGAGGGAACATTCGAGGAGACCGACAAGCTCGTCACCCATCGTTGCACCGACTTCGGCATGGCGGAACAAAAAATTTATGGCGACGGATTTGTTACGGGCTACGGCCGGATTGACGGGCGGCTGGTGTACGTGTTCGCGCAGGATTTCACCGTGTTTGGTGGATCTCTCTCGGAGGCGAACGCAGGAAAGATCGTCAAGATCATGGATTTGGCCGCCAAGATGGGGGCGCCGGTGATCGGGTTGAATGATTCCGGCGGCGCGCGCATTCAGGAAGGCGTGATGTCGCTGGCCGGCTACGCCGATATTTTTCTGCGCAACACCTTATACAGCGGAGTCGTGCCGCAGATCTCTGCCATCATGGGACCGTGCGCGGGAGGCGCCGTGTATTCCCCGGCCATCACGGATTTTGTGCTCATGGTCGACCACACGTCTTACATGTTTATCACCGGGCCGGACGTGATCAAGACGGTGACCCACGAAGAAGTGACGAAAGAGCAGCTCGGCGGAGCCATGACCCACAACGAAACTTCAGGCGTGGCTCACTTTCTGGCTCATGACGACGCAGAGTGCCTATCGATGGTGCGGGAGTTGCTGAGCTTCGTGCCGTCGAACAATTTGGATGAGCCGCCAAGGAAGGTTTGCACGGATCCCGTAGATCGGGCGGATGCGGCTCTCGACAAGATCGTTCCAATCCAATCCAATCAGCCCTACGACATCAAAGATGTGATCAACGCTGTGGTAGACGACGCGTACTTCTTCGAAGTGCAGGAGCACTACGCCAGGAACATCGTCGTGGGATTTGCCCGACTGGATGGGCGCTCGGTGGGAATCGTGGCCAACCAGCCGGCCATGCTGGCGGGAACGCTGGACATCAATGCCTCCGTGAAGGGAGCGCGCTTTGTGCGGTTCTGCGACTGCTTCAACATTCCGCTGGTCACGTTTGAAGATGTTCCGGGATTTTTGCCGGGCACGGCGCAAGAGTACGGCGGGATCATCAAACACGGGGCGAAGCTGCTCTACGCGTTTGCCGAGGCGACCGTGCCCAAGGTTACGGTGATCACGCGCAAAGCCTACGGCGGAGCCTATTGCGTGATGGCGTCGAAACACATCCGAACGGACGTGAATTATGCGTGGCCGACCGCGGAGATAGCGGTGATGGGGCCGGAGGGCGCAGTCGACATCGTCTACAAACGCGAACTGGATGCCGCCGGCGCGAATCGCGAGCAGGTGCGAGAGGAAAAGATTGACGAATTTCGAGACCGCTTTGCCAATCCCTACGTGGTCGCCGACCGCGGGTTTGTGGACGCGGTGATCCAGCCGCGGGATACGCGGAAGAAGCTGATTCAAGCCCTGGCCATGCTTGAGACCAAGCGCGATAAGAACCCGCCCAAGAAGCATGGAAATATACCCCTGTAGGTTCCGAGGTGTTAATCTAAGACCCCGATGGTGAACAAAGAATCAAGGGACATATTCCAGCTTTCCGCATCCACTGGCCGTAGCTGGAAGAACATCGAAAGAGCGCACGACGAGACAGAGAGAGCCAAAGCAGACCTGCTTGCGCTTCTGAAGCGCGAGGTTGGAGAGAGGTTTGCCTCGGAAGACTCGAACTTGATCGTTTTCGGCTCACTTGGCAGAGGTGAGTGGATCGATTGGATTAGCGATCTTGACTGGACCTTCCTGATCGATGGACAGTGCAAACCCCTTCATTTCGACATTGCCCAGGATATCCGAGAGGCTCTCAAGAAGGAACAAAGGACTGGCGTTGCGGGCAACCCCGAGTACCGCTTTGCAGCGCCCGGTCCAACGGGAACGTTTGGGAACTTGGGCTTCAGTCATCAGCTGATCCATCTCATCGGAGGGCAGGAAGACACCAACAAGAACACGACCCAAAGGATACTGTTGTTGCTCGAATCGGTGTCTATCGGGGATTCAAGCGCTCACGAGCGTGTCAAGGGAGAGATTGTCCAAAGATATCTCGAGGAGGAGCCATACCTAGTAGAACGAAGCGGCTCTCGATTTAAGGTTCCGAGATTCCTTCTCAATGATATCGTGCGTTTCTGGCGCACTATGGCTGTCGACTTTGCTAGCAAACAGCGCGATCGTCGCGGCGAGGGCTGGGGACTTCGAAACGCGAAATTAAGGATGTCTCGAAAACTGATTTTCGTGTCGGGATTGCTTACCTGCTTCAGCTGTCAGCTCGATAATGATTTGCAATCCAAAACTGCGGACGACGCAACTGGTCAGGATGTCGCTCGAAACCGGCATCTAGCGTATCTCCAGAATCACATCCTGCAACAAATCAGTCGAACGCCTCTTGATATCCTCGCGCGAGCCGCAAAGCAATATCGAGTCGAGAGTTCAACTGCTGAGGCCCTCTTTTCATCCTACGACGACTTCCTGGGTGTGGTTGGTGACGCCAGCAAACGCGAGAGTCTCAAGCGACTTAAGGCTGAAGATGCTCGTCAGGATCCAGTTTTCGGGGAGGTCCGAGAAATCAGCGAACGATTTTCGGCTGCTCTTGACCGGATATTCTTTGAAAATACGCTTTTGGCCGACCTCACTAGAAGATATGGAGTGTTCTGAAATGCGACCAATCGGTTTCTCCACTGGAGCAGTGGGTTACGGTGATTTTCGGAGGGCTCTTGAATTACTCGCCCAAACCAGTGCAACTGCGGTCGAGTTGTCAGCCCTGAGACCTGATGAACTAGCTCCTTTGGTCGAAGCCGCAGGCTCGTTGCCATTGGATCGATATTCGCATGTCTCGTTTCATGTCCCAAGTTCGTTTAACCCGGGATTCGAAGCCGAAATCTGCAGCATCCTTAGTCGGCTTCCATCCCAGTGGCCGCTGGTAGTTCATCCGGACGTGATCCGGAATTGGAGCCTCTGGCGGGAATTAGGTAGCCGTATATGCATCGAGAACATGGACAAGCGCAAGCCGATAGGACGGACACGAGACGATCTACTCGCGGTCTTTGAAGAGCTCCCACAGGCAACCTTCTGCTTCGATATTGGACATGCTCACCAGATCGACCCGACGATGTGCGAAGCAACTATGATCTTGGAGAAGTTGAAGGACAGACTCGTTGAAGTGCACATGAGCGAGGTAAACACGGAGAGCAGGCACGATCCAATTACCCTTGAAGCAGAGCGATCCTTCCAAATTGTTGCGCAGCTTATTCCTGAGCAAGTTCCAATAATATTAGAAAGCAGAGTAGCCAAGCCTGGTGAGCAGTTGGGCCTAGAGGTACGGGAAAGGGTAGAGAGGGAAATCCGCTTGGTTGAATCCCTATTTCGTACTACCTTGCAATTCGCCGCGGACTAGGAGAACGCACAAAAAGTAAGAGAGTTCCGAGGTGGTGTGGGGTCCATTCGTCTCGGCCAGTAGCTCGCTTCTGACCCTCGCTCGACCTGCTCTCAAAGCCTCCCTTGCGGGGCGCCTCGCGCGATCGTCAGCTTGGGCTCCGGGCTCACCGCCAACCGGATAAACCTACCCTACGCCTCGGAACTCTATCCTGCCTTCAACATTTCTTCTTCGTTCGCCTCGACCAGCGCTTTGCTATAGACCCTTGCTTGCCCTCCTGCCCAACCTTGCGATCAGGCAAGTGACTTCGCTCGAGCCCCGGACGCCGCACCAACCGGAAAAACTTAAGAAGCTGTCAAAGAACGATCTTCTTGTACTCCTTCTATTTTTCCCGTCAACGGAAAATATGCGTTTGTAACTACATGTCTTTTCAATCAAGTGCAGCCCGTCCACAAGCCCCTGACCGGAAATGGTGCAACCAGCGATTGCATTTCCTCGAGAACCCTTGCTGGACACGGCTTTTCGCACGATTCTCCGGGCAAAGTCGGTTTTCACAGCGCATCCCAGCCCATAAGTCTCCCCTGTGAAAATCCCGCGCTTCCCGCGCCCCGCGCTAATTCCGCGAATAACAAATCTCTCGATTCGTAGCGCTGGCGTCCCGCCGGCTTGCGGGGGCGTCCCGCCCGCGCCTGGTTCTTATGAAAATGTGATCTCTTCGTCTACCAGTTGCTTGTCGGACTCGTCCGTGCCCGAAAGCTCAAACGAATTGGTAATGGCCGCTTTCCCCTTTTCTACAGCGGTAATCACGTAGGAGCAGCCGATCCAGTGAGCTTCGGCGTGGTCGGTCTTCGACCATTGGGCCGGGTGATCGGGGTGGGAGTGGTAGAAGCCGACAATGTCTTCGCCGCGCTCGCGTCCTTCCCGCTGGATGTGGACCAGTTCCTTGGGATCGATGTTGTAGCGATTGTGGGCCGAGTCGGTGCGGGTGTTGCCGCAGCGGGCGGTGGACGTTACCACTCGGGTGCCGTCGTCTTCGAAGCGGCCGAGAAGAACTCCGCAGCATTCGTGCGGATAGGTCTCTTCGCCGTGTTTACGGATTGCGTCGTAGTCTGCGCGGGTGAATTTCAACATTTCGATATTCGTCGTGTCGACGAAGTGCCAAGTCAAAATCCCCACCCCTTCGGCTTCGCTCAGGGCAGGCTCTCTCGCAAGAAACGCGAGAAGGATAGGGCACCCGCGTTTCATTCTTAATTCTGCATTCTGACTTCTTCCCTCTGACTTCTCACCCTTCGGTCCAGAATCGCTCACTCAAGTATTTGTCGCCGGAATCGCAGAGAATGGTGACGATGACCGCTTCCTGATCTTTCCTCAGCGGAAGATCGCGAGCGATCTTCAGGCATCCCACAACCGCGGCCGCCGCCGAGATTCCTACTAACAATCCCGCGCCGCGGGAAAGCTGGCGCGCCATCGCGTACGCATCTTCCGTCGCAATTTCGAGATTCTGATCGGCAAGGCTTGGGTCGTAAATCTTCGGAACAATCGCGCTGGCCATATGTTTAGCGCCTTCGATGCCGTGAAAAGAGGAATCCGGCTGTAGCGAAATGCACTGCACGGCCGGGTTCAGTTCTTTCAAGCGCCGTGTGGTGCCGACGAAGGTGCCGCTGGTTCCCAGCATGGAGACGAAATGGGTGATGCGTCCTTGCGTCTGCTGCCAGATCTCGTTGGCCGTCATGCAGTAATGTGCCTTCCAATTAGCATCGTTGGAATACTGGTCGGCGTAGAAATATTGATCCGGATGCTTCGCCGCCAACTCGCGAGCCATGCGGATGGCTCCGTCCGACCCGTCGGAGGGATTGGTGTAGAGGATATTGGCGCCATAGCCTTGCAGAATCTGCTTGCGCTCGCGCGAAACATTTTCCGGCATGCACAGCGTGACCGGGAATCCTTCCGCGGCACCGAGCATCGCATAGGCAATGCCGGTGTTGCCGCTGGTGGCATCGAGCAGGATCTTCCCGGGACCGAGATGTCCGGCGAGACGTCCCTCGGCGACGATGTTGGCGGCAGCACGATCTTTTACCGATCCGCCGGGGTTATACCATTCGGCCTTACCCAGAAGGGCTATGCCGGGCAGGTCGCGGGTGAGAGCGTCCAAGCGCAGCAGTGGAGTGTTTCCGATACGTTCAATCAGGCTGTGGCCGAGGGTTTCCCCCAGTCCTGAGGCCGCGTCCCCCGGCACAACAAGGTTTTCGGAGGACGCCACTACTGCGGATTTTGTAGAGCTGTATGCCATGGTTGAACCCGAGCGCCGTGACCAACGTAATGTGCTATGTAGTCCGAAACAGGATATGTAGTACCTTAGATTCGATGAACTAGAATCGCCCGGCGATGCAGCCCTGTAAAGTTACGCTCGGTCCTTATATATTCCGCATCCCATGAATGAGCTTACGCCGGCAAAGAAAGGTGAATGCAAAGAGCAATGGCTAAGACAATTGAAGCACGAACCTACGAGGAAGCGCTAGCCTGGCTGCGCGACCACGGGTTCGACGCAACGGATGCGCCCGGCACCACCAGCCGAGTGTTTCTGCGGAAATACAACGTGTCGGCGGCGATCCAGAAGACGCCGGAAGACGGCGTGAAGATTTTTGCGTACCCGGGATATTTGATCGGGAGCGAGATTTCCAAGCTGGTCAACCGCGGGTACCAGCAGTTTTTGAAGACTTCGAAGGCGGAAGTTCCGGCTACCGCCGACCAGTTGAAGGCTCTGCAGTCCTTTTCCGAAGAGTTCAAGATGGGGCTGGGGCTGCCCAGTTTGTATAACGAATCTTTGGGCACGGTGAGCGAGGCGTATCAATATGATCGCATCGAAAATCGGGATAAGCCCGCAGTAGAACGGCCCAAGCGGCCGTGGGAGACGGCGGGGAAAGAAACGGCTGTCGCCGCGAAAAAAGGGCGCGCCTGATTCAGCGCGTTTCGTGATTTTTGGGGACCGGCGTCGCCCGCCCCTTTTTACTTCTCGGGTTTAGCCGATCAGGCTGCAGAACCCAACTCGCGTCACCATTGATTCCCTTCCAGTTAGTTTTTCGCAAGGCTGATCGCGTCCAGAATCCCCTGCACTCTGATTGACCTCTCCATGTCGCTGTGCTACAAGCGACGGTCGAACGTAATCGTACGAACAGCATTCTTCCAAGTTCAATGGTCCGGACCGAACCGGCAGAACCGCTTTCCCGGAAGGGGATCCGCCAATGAAAAAGTGCATTCCAACGATGGTGCAGATCAGCACGTTTCTGATGTTCACCGCGATTCTGTGTACCGCTCAGAACCAAAGCGCGCTGTATCTCGACCCATTGCAGCCCATCGATGCCCGAGTGGACGATTTGATCGGCAGGATGACCCTGGAAGAAAAAGCTTCGCAACTGGTGAATCAGGCGCGAGCGATTCCGCGGCTGCAGGTTCCGGCGTACGACTGGTGGAGCGAGGCGTTGCACGGAGTCGCCAACGCGGGCACAGCGACGGTGTTTCCAGAGCCGATCGGGTTGGCGGCGACGTTTGATGATCCTCTCATTCACGAGATGGCCGTGGTAATCGGGACGGAAGCACGCGCCAAACACGATCAAGCCGTGCGGGCAGGACGGCGAGACATTATGGAAGGCCTGGATTTCTGGTCGCCGAACATCAATATCTTTCGTGATCCACGATGGGGACGCGGGCAAGAGACCTACGGGGAAGATCCGTTTCTGACGGGGCGAATGGGTGTGGCGTTTGTCGCCGGCTTGCAGGGAGATGATCCGAAGTATTTCCGCGTGATCTCTACTCCGAAGCATTACGCGGTGCACAGCGGGCCCGAGCCTTCGCGGCATAGCATCGATATCCACGTGTCGAAGCATGACGAAGAAGACACATATTTGCCGGCGTTCCGCGCGGCCGTGACGGCGGGCAAGGCCGGGTCGGTGATGTGCGCCTATAACCGCGTAAATGGGCAGCCGGCCTGCGCCAATACTTTTTTGCTCCAAGACACGCTGCGGGGCGCATGGAAATTTAACGGCTACGTGGTGTCGGATTGCGATGCCATTGTGGACATTTTTGAAGGACATCACTTCGTGAAGAGCCAGTCTGAGGCAGCGGCGGCGGCCATCAAGGCCGGCATGGATAACGAGTGCGCCGACTTCATGACCGTTGTCCAGGACAGTCATGACTATCAGCCGTTTGTCGCCGCGGTAAAGCAAGGACTGCTGACGGAAGCCGACCTTGATCGTTCGCTGAAAAGGCTGTTTACGGCTCGCATGCGCTTGGGGATGTTCGACCCTCCGAGTATGGTGCCTTATGCCAACACTTCCGAATCGGAGATCGACAGCGCGGCCCATCGCCAGCTTGCTCTGAAGACCGCTCGGGAGTCCATGGTTCTGCTGAAGAACGACGGCGTTCTCCCGTTGGCGAGCAACGTGAAGAAGATTCTCGTGGTGGGGCCGCTCGCCGACTCAATTGAGGTTCTGCACGGCAACTACAGTGGCACCGCCTCCCATGCGGTGACCGCGCTGGAAGGAATTCAGAAGCAGTTTGTCGGAGCGCAGGTGACCTATGTGGCGGGAACGAATCTCTTGCGCGAGCCGCTCGTCGTTCCAACCAAGGTGCTCTCCAACGAAGGTAAGCCCGGACTGAAAGCTGAATATTTCTCGGGCGCTCTCCGCGGCACGCCGCAGGCAGTTCGAACGGATCCCTTGGTTGACGTGCAACTGCTTCACCCGGGGCCCAATGCAATTACGCTGCCGGTCGGCCTAAAGGACCTTTTCGCCCGCTGGACGGGCTTTCTGACCCCAGCCGAATCAGGTTTGTACCGGATCAGCCTGGTGGGCTCGACGGACCGGATGTGGATCGACGGGAAGCTCGTTGTGGATGGCACGAGTCAGCACGACTCGAATGCGCAGACAGCCGAAATGCAGCTGAGCAAAGGCCATCGCTACGGGCTGAAGATCGAAAGCGTGGGCGACGGATTTGGCACAAAACTGTTGTGGACACCTCTGAGTGTGGATCCTACGTTCGAAGCGGCCGAAGCGGCGCGAAAGGCGGACGTAGTCATCGCAGTCGTCGGTATCACGTCGAACCTCGAGGGCGAAGAAATGAAGGTTGATCTGCCGGGATTTCGCGGCGGAGACCGCACCAGCTTGAATCTTCCGGAAGAAGAGGAGGCGCTGCTCGGCGCGTTGAAAGGCAGCGGCAAACCACTGGTGGTGGTGCTGATGAATGGCAGCGCTTTGGCCGTCAATTGGGCCAATGATCACGCCAACGCCATTCTCGAGGCCTGGTACTCCGGCGAAGAAGGTGGAACGGCCATCGCCCAGACTCTGGCGGGCGTCAATAATCCTGCGGGACGCTTGCCGGTTACCTTCTACAAAGGCATCGAGCAGTTGCCGGAATTCGATGATTACGCGATGAAGAATCGCACGTACCGGTACTTCACCGGAGAGCCGCTATATGGCTTCGGGCACGGTCTGAGTTACACGACATTTGAATACAGCGAGATGAGGCTGTCGAATTCCACGCTGCAGGCAGGTGATCCGCTGAACGTTGAAGTGGACGTCAAGAATACCGGCAGTCGTGATGGGGATGAGGTGGTGGAGCTTTACGTCACTTTCCCGAAGTTGGCAGGTGCGCCGCTGCGCGCATTGCGCGGGTTTAAGCGCGTCCACTTCAAGGCCGGCGAGCAACAGCACGTTACTCTGTCGCTCACTCCACGCGATCTGAGCTACGTGAATGAAGCCGGCGACCGGTTGGTCGCGGTGGGAGACTACATCATCACCGTAGGCGGCGGACAACCCGGCACGCAAGCTCCCCACGCTGACGCCCACCTCACGATTACAGGCGAGCAGAAATTGCCGGAGTAACGGAGGCAGGCGCGGTTGTACCTGCCTCAGGGCGCTTGCAACGTCCGCAGAGCGGGATAAATCCTTCGATAGGTGACGTATGCGCGCTGCATCGTGGATGAATCCTTCGGATTTGGCGCGATTCGCCGGGCTACGCGAACTACCGCGTCACACGCTTGCTCGACTGACGACCAGGCTCCCGCGCCCACCCCCGCCAGGATGGCTGCACCGTAGGCCGCGCCTTCTTCCGCTGCTACGATTTCCACTTCCCGGCCGTACACATCAGCCTGAATTTGGCGCCAGAGCGAAGAGCGCGCACCCCCTCCGCCTAAGCGAATGGATGTCACCGGGATCTTCATTTCATCGAAGATCGTGAATGTATCTTTCAGGCTGAAGGCTACGCCTTCGAGAATGGCGCGTAGGACGTGGGCGCGAGTGTGAGAGGCCGTCAGGCCGACCAACGCCGCGCGAGCATTGGGATCCAGATGCGGCGTGCGCTCGCCCATTAGATAAGGCACCCAAAATACGCCGTCTGAACCAGACGGAGCGGCACTCGCCTCTTCGGCCAAGATATCGTACGGATCGCGGCCGTCCTTCTTCCGAATTCCTGGCGAGGCTTCACCGAATTGATCGTGATACCAGCGCAACGATAATCCCGCGGACTGCGTGACTCCCATAACGTGCCAGCGGCCAGGGATGGCATGGCAGAACGTATGCAGACGGCCTTGCGAGTCCATCGCCGGACGGTCGGTTGAGGCAAAGACGACGCCGGAAGTTCCAATCGTGGCGCTGACCGCACCGGCGCGGGCGATGCCCATGCCTACAGCACCTGCGGCTTGATCTCCGGCACCGGCGACTACCGGAGTTCCCGCGCGAAGTCCAGTGGCGTCGGCGCCGGTGGCACAGACTTTTCCGCAAACTTGTGGCGACTCGAAGAGCGCGGGAAGCATTTCTTCCTTGATGCCAGTTCTGCCCAGCACTTCGGACGACCAGCGCCGGTTGGCGACATCCAGCATCAAGGTGCCCGAAGCATCCGCCATGTCGATGGCTCGCTCTCCGGTCAGGCGAAAGCGGACGTAATCTTTCGGCAGCATGATGTGCGCAACCCGCCGCCAGTTCTCAGGCTCGGTGTCGCGCACCCAGAGAAGTTTCGTCAGAGTGAAGTTTGTCAGCGGAGGGTTGCAGGTAAGCCGGATCAGCGTATCGCGACCGAACATCTGCTCCAATTCCCGGCACTGTGCCTCGCTGCGCTGATCGCACCAGATGATCGCCGGTCGCACCACCTCGTACGAGGAATCGAGCAGGACGGCGCCGTGCATCTGCCCGGAGAAGCCGATGCAGGCAATCTCGTTGGCGGGCAGTCCTGCCGAGTGCAGCACCTGGCGCACGGCCACTTTGCAGGCTCGCCACCAGTCGTCCGGATTCTGCTGGGCCCAACCGGGGCGCGGGCTGACAAAGTTTTCGTGCTCCGCCGACGCGGAGGCCATGACATTCCCCTGCGAATCCATCAGCAGGGCACGTGTTCCTCCAGTGCCGACATCGATTCCTAAAAAAGTCATGCCGTCTTCGTTGTTCATGAAGAATTTTCTGTCGCTGCGGGATGATTTGATTCCTTTTCTACGCGGGTTTTCGAGTGGGCTAAACGTTAACGGAAGTCGCCCGATTGGGCAAGGTCGAGCGCCCGCCGCGGTTTAGACAATTCGATTGCTTTTCCTCCAGATTGGGCCTAACATGCGCCGAATGGAGGGTCCACGATGACTACCTCCGGCCGGATTTTGTATCGTCTTCTGCCGCTGGCAGCTGTGACTTTTCTCTGGACGCTTGCTTTCTCGCAGGCGCCACCGAAATACGATCCCGCCACCGAAATTACCTTCAAGGGCGTGGTGCAGGAACTGAAACTGGTGCCTCCTTCCGGAGGAAAGCCCGTAGTGTACCTGGTGATGAAAAGCAGCCCGGATCCCGCCGAGGTTTTTCTTTGTCCCAAGAAATTTCTTGATGACATGGGCGTCGAGTTCAAGCCGGACGATGCGATCGAAGTCACGGGCTCGAAAGTGAAGCAAGACGGAATGGACCTGACCCTGGCCCGCGAGGTCGTCGTGAAGAGTGGCGAAACCTTAACTCTGCGCTTCAAAGATGGCAAGCCCGCCTGGTAAGTAAATGCGTTGTGACGCATGGCGCAACACCACCGTCCAGTCCTGTCAATCCACGATCCAACGGCGTTCATCATCTTCGTGGCTGAAACTTAACTCCTGATAATCTCAAAAGAGATTCAGGAGATCGCATAGTCTTGCCACCATTGATCAACGTACGCGGCGTTTCGAAGGCCTTTGGAGCTGAGCCGCTGTTCCAGAACGTTTCTTTCACAGTATCGGAGGCGGACCGGATCGGGATGATCGGCCCGAACGGCTCGGGCAAGTCAACACTGCTGCGGATCCTTGCCGGAGCGGTCGAACCGGATGAGGGCGAGATCGCCGTTCGTAAGCGCCTGCGCATGAGTTATGTCGAGCAGGAGTCGGACTTCCATCCTGGCGACACCGTGGGATCTGTCATTGAAAAAGCCATGGAGCGAACCGGAGTGCTTGCGTCGGAGCGGGGAACGCTCTCTGCCGAAACTCTGGGACGCGCGGGATTCATGGAGTTGCAGGCCGAGGCCGCATCTCTCTCCGGCGGCTGGCAAAAACGGCTGGCGATCGTGGAGGCGCTGGTTCAGTCTCCCGACATACTTCTGCTGGATGAACCCACCAACCATCTGGATCTGGCAGGCATTGAGTGGCTGGAAGAAGTTCTCGAGCGGGCTGCGTTCGCTTGTGTGGTCATCAGCCACGATCGTTACTTCCTCGAGAATGTCGCCAACGACATGGCTGAGCTGAGCCGGATCTATCCGGATGGATTGCTGCGGGTGCAAGGGCGCTACAGCACTTTCCTGGAGAAAAAAGAAGAGTTCTTGCGCGCGCAATCGAAGCGGCAGGAAGCGCTGGAAAACCTGGTCCATTCCGAAATCGAGTGGCTGCGTCGCGGGGCGAAAGCCCGCACCCGGAAGTCGAAGGCCCGCATCGACAAAGCGGGAGAACTGATTGAAGAACTGGCCGATTTGAATACCAGAACCCGGAGCACGACGGCGCGGATTGACTTCTCCGCGACCGACCGGAAGACGAAGCGGCTGATCGAATTACAGAACGTCACCTATTCCGTTGCGGGCCGCGCGCTGTTTCAAAAATTAAATTTCGTGATCGCAGCCGGAATGCGCGTAGGGTTGGTTGGTCCTAATGGCAGCGGCAAGACTACGCTTCTGCGTCTCCTGCGCGGAGAGACAGCGCCGAGCGAAGGAGAAATTCTCCGGGCAGACCGGCTCCGCATCGTCTACTTCGATCAGACTCGCGCGCTCGATCCTACCCTCACATTGCGGCGCGCGCTTGCCCCGGAAGGAGACTCTGTGATTTATCAGGAGCGGTCGATTCATGTGGCTTCATGGGCAGCGCGATTTTTATTCAAAGGCGAACAGCTCAACCAACCCATTGAGCGGCTTTCCGGAGGCGAGCGTGCGCGGGTGCTCATCGCTCAGTTAATGTTGCAGCCCGCAGATGTGCTGTTGTTGGATGAGCCCACGAACGATCTCGACATTCCCACCCTAGAAATTCTGGAAGACAGTCTGCTCGAGTTTCGCGGCTCGATGGTACTGGTTACGCACGATCGCTACATGCTCGACCGCGTATCGACGCTTGTGCTGGGTCTGGATGGTTTGGGCGAAGCTGAGCGCTTCGCGGACTACCCGCAATGGGAAGCCTGGCAGGAACAACGGAGAGAAGCGGCGGAAACCGCAATGCTGCCCTCCGAAGCTTCCAAACCGAAACCTGCACCGGCAGCAAAGAAAAAGCTGTCTTACTTGGAAGCCCGCGAGTACGCGGGCATGGAACAACGGATTGCCGAGGCTGAGGAAACGCTTCAGCGCAAACGAGTGAATGCCGAGGATCCCGCGATCGCCAGCGACGCTGCGCGGCTGCTCGCAGTCCATGCCGAACTGGATCAGGCGCAGCGAGAGGTCGATGCGTTGTACGAGCGTTGGGCCGAACTCGAGCGAAAGCAATAGGAGTTGTACTGCCTACGGCGCAAGACAGAATGCGATGATGGTGTTTCCGCGGCGGCCGGTGCGCTTTTCGAGATTTCGAAGCAGGCGGCCTTCCAGATCATCCGGATCCGGAATCATCTCGCAAGCTGCGATCTCCTTGTCCGTCGCGCCTTGAAAGCAGAGTTCGCAAACTCCCAGACCATCTTCAGAGCGGACCGGAGGACCGAAAACTCTGCAGGTCATTGGGCGGTATTCGTAAAGTTCGCAGAGACCGGTCTGCGGATCGAGAACGGGGCAGGGTTCGTCGTTGGCGAAGCCTTCGAAGCGTCGCGCGGACTCTTCCCCTTCATCCAACAAACCTGTGCTTGAATCGCCGGGAAATTCCGGCGTGAGTCGGGCAACCGATTCCCGGGCGCGTTGCCGGACCGCCGCTGCACGCTCAGGCACGGACGATTCCAGCTTGGCTAAGCCGCGCTGCAGGCGGAGAGCATCCAGTTGGTTGATAGGAAAAACGCCGATGCAGCATTGCGTGCAGCCGGGGCGGCAAGCCAACCACTTCCCGCTGCGCCGAGTAACGTCAGCCAGTGCGGCGTCTACGATCTGGATCAGCTTCTGATCCCCTGAAACTGGGAAGCGCGAAGGCACATGCCGAGGATAACCGAGAATAGAGCGGAAATGCTCTGCGGTCTTCTACAAGCCCAAGAGATTGCTACGCAGCTTGGCATAGCCGTGTTCGCGCGCCCACAAATCGAGCGGCGCGGAAGCTAGTTCGTCGACGACCGGCTCGGCGTAACCGTTTTTTGTAAGGTCAATCGTTTTGAGGTACGTCTTGCAGGAGTCGCAGCATTCGACGCGGATGCATGGAAATTCGTCGGCGGTAAAGACGACGAGTTTCTTGTCGTCTTCCTCGCCGCACCCCGGACAAACAATCCGGCGGAATTCCCATTCGGCCATGCAAAACGAGCAGACCAGAGAGCGTGCGGCGCCATCGCCCATTGGACGCAGCACGCCAAAGCCGGGTTTGCGCCGGCAGAAAGGACATACGGCGTACGCGTGGGGAAGCGGCTGCAGTGAGGCTCGCAAGCGCAACCACTCGGCGTACGGCTGAAGGAAGAGGTGTGCAAGCAATCCCTGGGGATCGGAGGGAGAGGAGGCATTCCATGCGTTGCGCAACAGCTCAGACCAAAAAGCCGGTCCCCTCGTGCGGAGTTGTAGCATCAGTTCGGCAAGGAGCGCAGGAGCATGTTTTTCGGCCAGGGACAGGAACGATGCAAATCTGGAGCTCAACTCCGACAACTCCCGGTCGTCAAGTTCACCACAGCTTGATATGGGCCGTGCATCGAGGACTTGGCGCAATCCGCCCTGTAAGTTCTCCTGGAAGCCCGCGATGTGAATGTAGAAAGTGAGAATTTCCGACGCAGAGGGACACTGGTCGGAAAGTTCTTGAGCGCGCTGGATGCGCCGCTGCCAGGGAGAAAGTGAGGTCGCAGGTGGCATGCGCCACTGGCTGCCAGTGGAGTGTGCATTCTATCATGCGAATTTTCACGTATTGACTCCGACCGAGACGCAGGATTATATTTTCCTGCATTAGTTCGCCTCAATCGGTCGTCCGGCGTGGGGAACGCAACGGCCACAACCTTCAACCTCCGTATAACATCTCATTCACTTACAGCTGTCCAGGGTTTGCTTGGTGGAGTGAAGCGTCGCGGTAGATGTGCTGGAGGTTTGCATGGAATTCTCCCGCAGGACTTTTCTTAAAGGCGCGGTGGTCGGCGGAGCCGGTCTTTCTACTCTTGGATTTGACCTGACTCCCGTCTACGCGCAAACCCAGAGCCTGAAAATCTCTCGGGCCAGCGAGACCCGCAGCACTTGTCCGTATTGTTCGGTGAGTTGCGGCGTCATCATCTACACGTTGGGCGACAAGGCGAAGAACGCGATTCCGCAGGTCGTGCATGTCGAAGGCGATCCGGATCATCCCATCAACCGCGGAACCCTTTGTCCGAAAGGATCGTCGCTCGAACAGGACATCCTGAATGACCGGCGGCTTCTGAAGCCGCAAGTGCGGCGTCCCGGAGCAACCGAGTGGGAAGACATCTCGTGGGAGCAAGCCTACGCGGAGATCGCGCAGAAGGTGAAAAAGACGCGCGACGATACCTTCACCGAGAAGGACGCGAACGGGCACACCGTCAACCGCTGCGAGGGAATCGCGTTTACCGGCGGCTGCACCGACACCAACGAATTCAATTATCTGGTGGTCAAGACCATGCGCAGCCTGGGGGTCTGCTACCTGGAAAACCAGGCCCGTGTTTGACACGGCCCTACGGTCTCCAGTTTGGGGCCAACATTCGGACGCGGGGCAATGACCAATGGCTGGATTGACATCAAGAACACTGACTTGATGCTGATCATGGGCGGCAATCCGGCGGAAAACCATCCTTGCGGCTTCAAGTGGGCGATTGAAGCCAAGCTTCACCGCAATGCGAAAACGATCGTCGTCGATCCGCGGCTGACGCGCACTGCCGCGACGGCGGATCTCTATCTTCAGATTCGCGCGGGGTCGGACATCGCCTTTTTAGGCGCCTTGATCAATTACGCCATCCAGAACAACCGCGTCGCGCACGATTACCTCGTCAACTACACCAACGCCGCGTTCATCATTAAAGACCGGTTCAAGCTGCCTGACGATGGGCTGTACTCGGGCTTCGATCCGGAAAGGAAAATCTACGACAAGGCGACGTGGAATTACGAGGAAGGCGGAGATCTGACGGGCAAGCCGGTCGGTCCGACCCCCGCCAAGCAGTACGAGTCTGCGGTTGCTCCGAAGGCCGGTGCGTCTGCTCCTCCTCCAGCCCTGCCGGGAAAGATTGCGTTTGACCTTTCGCTGCAGCATCCGCGCTGCGTTTACCAATTGCTGAAAAAGCAGTACGAACGCTACACCCCGGAGATCGTTGAGCGCATTACCGGCATTCCGCAAGATCAATTTCTGAAAGCTGCTGACCTCTTCACGTCGATCCGCAAAGATGGCGACATGAAGAAAGTGGCCACCATCATCTATGCCGTCGGATGGACGCAGCACAGCTTCGGCACGCAGATCATACGCGCCGCCGCGATGTTGCAGTTGCTGATGGGCAATGTGGGGCGCGCCGGTGGTGGAGTGAACGCCCTGCGCGGGCACTCGAACATTCAAGGCGCGACCGATATGGCGGGCATTTTCGACATTCTTCCCGGATATCTGAAGATGCCGAATCCGACGGACTCAGATTTGGCTGCATACCTGAAACGCATCACGCCGGCACCGGCAAAGCCTGACCCGTGGGACTCCTTCAATTACTGGTCGAACACTCCCAAGTTCGCGGTTTCATTCCTCAAGGCGATGTACGGGCCGGCCGCGACCAAAGAAAACGATTGGGCCTTCCATTACCTGCCCAAGATCGACCGCAACTATTCCTGGGTAAATTTGTGGAATGACATGTACGAAGGCAAGGTTAAAGGGTTGTTCGCCTTCGGCATGAATGGCGTGATGATCGGGCCCGACTCCGAAAAGAACATAAACGCGCTGAAGAAAGCCGACTGGCTGGTCGTCTGTGAGATTTATCCGGATGAGACCAGCGAGTTCTGGCGCGCTCCCGGCATCTCGACCGATGAGATGAAGCAGATCAATACCACGGTATACCGGCTGCCGGGCGCTGGTTTCGCCGAGAAGGATGGCACGTTCGTAAATTCGGCGCGTTGGCTGCAGTGGAAAAACGTCGCCCTTCCGCCCCCAGGACAGGCCAAGCTCGATCAGGAAATTCTGGCAACGATTTTCTTGAAAACCCGCGAACTCTATCAGAAGGAAGGCGGAACATTTCCTGACCCGATCCTGAATGCCTCGTTCTCCTACACGACTCCCTACAATCCGTCGCTGGCCGAGGTCGCGAAGGAGATCAATGGAAAAGCGGTCGCCGACCTGACCGATCCCAAGACGAAGGTCACGTTGAAAGCCGGACAGCAACTGCCCAGCTTTGCATGGCTGAAAGACGACGGCACGACTTCTTCTGGGAACTGGCTGTATTGCGGTTCGTGGACTGAAGCGGGCGCGATGACACAACGTCGCGGAACCGACGATCCGTCCGGCCTGGGAATTTATCCCAACTGGGCGTGGTCGTGGCCGCTGAACCGGCGCGTGCTTTATAACCGGGCTTCGTGTGACGTAAACGGCAAGCCCTGGGACGCGTCGCGTCGCCAGGTTTGGTGGGATGACGCGAAGCAAACCTGGGTCGGCAACGACGTGCCTGACTTCAAGGCCGATTCCGCGCCGAAAGATCACATGGGGCCGTTCATCATGAATCCAGAAGGCATAAGCCGGCTTTTCGTTCCTCTCGGAGCCATGGCCGACGGGCCATTTCCCGAGTTCTATGAGCCGATCGAAAGCCCGATTGCCAATCTGCTGCACCCGAATCAATCGAACAATCCGGTGGTGAAGAAGTACAAGACCGACATGGACAAGTACGGGACCGTCGATCAGGGATTCAACGTGATCTGCACGACCTACCGTTTGACCGAACACTATCACTACTGGACCAAGAACAATCCCATGAACGTGCAACTGGTGCCGGAGCCGTTCGTGGAAGTTCCGGCGGAACTGGCCGACCGGATGGGCATTCGCGGCGGAGAGAAAGTACGTGTGACCAGCGCGCGCAGTCAATACATTGCAAAAGCCATGGTCACGCGGCGGATTCGTCCAATGAAAATCGATGGCAAGGAAATGTTTCAGATCGGCATCCCGATTCATTGGGGATTTCGCGGGATTGTGGAAGATGAGGGCAAGACGGCGAAAACGCTGGCGAATCAGTTGACGCCGACCGTGATCGATCCCAATGCATACACTCCGGAGTTCAAGGGCTTTTTGGTGAAGATTGAAAAAGCGTAGGGATTTGTAGTGCCGGCGTCTCGCCGGCTGTCGCGAAGGCATCTTGCCTTCGCTTTGGGGACTCCGCCGTAATAGCAATCTGGGCGTTGAGGTAACGAAAGAGCTGAGCATGAGCGATCGCAAAACACTTCAAGCCAAGCGGATTTCCGGACACTCCGGTGCGTCGCCGGGGTTCGACGTGCAGCGCGATGCGGAAGTCTGCAAGCTCATCGACACGACGATTTGCATCGGGTGCAAGGCATGCGAAGTTGCGTGCGTCGAGTGGAACGACATGCCGTTCAGTCCGACCATGTTCGACAACACCTACCAGACCATGCCGGAAACGCGCTGGAATTACTGGAACCTGATCAAGTTCAACGAGCACCAGCGGGAAGACGGAACCATCCAGTGGCTCATGCGCAAGGCGCAGTGCATGCACTGCGCCGATCCCGGTTGCCTGCGGGCATGTCCTGCCGACGGCGCCATCGTGCAATACACGAATGGCATCGTTGATTTTCAGCAGGAAAATTGTATCGGGTGTGAGTTCTGCGTTTCCGGATGTCCCTATGACATTCCTAAGTTCAATCCTGCGACCAAGAAAGTCTACAAGTGCACGCTGTGCTCCGACCGCGTGGGACAGGGACTTGAGCCCGCCTGCATCAAAGCTTGCCCGACGGGATGCCTGAAATTCGGAACGAAGGACGATATGAAGTTCATCGCGGAGGAGCGCGCGAAGCAACTACGCGAGAACTTTGGCTTTGCCCAGGCGGGCGTTTACGATCCGCAATCCATCGGCGGGACCCACGTGGTTTACGTTTTGCACGACGCGGAAAATCCGGAACGCTATGGCGGACTGCCAAAAAATCCTGTTATCCCGTGGAGTTACACGGTCTGGAAATGGCTGTTCAAGCCAGTGCTGGGAACCCTCGCCCTGTTTGGCGGCCTCGGCGTGTTGCTGCACTATGTGACGGTCGGACCCCGGCGTCCGCAGCCGGAACCACCGCTCCACAAGGAGGCCCCCGATGTCCACCGCAGTTGAACGGTTCGACGATAAAGCCCGCAGAACCTTCGATCGGATCGGGCAAACCGAAGTCTACGAAGGCGAACTACTGCGTCACCCCGTCTATACCCGAGTGCTGCACTGGGTGGTCGCTGTCTTCTTCTTTCTTGCGCTATTCTCCGGCTTCGGCATTTATTTACCGTGGTTGTTCCGCTGGTTCACTCCTATCTTCGGAGGCGGCCCGCTGGCGCGTGCGATGCATCCGTGGTTCGGGTTGGGGTTCGTCATCTTCTTCGGATTGCAGGTGCTGAATTGGATCGTACCGATGACCTGGACTCCGGCCGATACTCACTGGATGGGCAACATCAAGAGCATTGTTTCCGGCAAAGAGAAAATGGATCCGCCCGACACCGGATTCTTCAACGGTGGCCAGAAGCTCCAATTCTGGGAGATTGTCGGCGGATCGGTGGTCTACCTGATTACCGGGATCATCATGTGGATGGGCGCGCGCACGTTTGGGCGCTGGGCGGTCGCGGTCAGCTACATCCTGCACGATCTTTCAGCCCTGGTCATGCTAGGCGGAATTTTCGTTCACATTTATCTCAGCACGATCGGGGAGCCAGGGACTTTCCAGGCGATGATTCGCGGCGCGGTGAGCGAAGCGTGGGCATGGACGTTTCATCCCGCGTGGTACAAACAGGTGACGGGCCGCGATCCCGTCGAGGCCTGCGAGGATGCCCGGCGGCGGGGTCAATTCGCCAGTAAGTAAATCTTTGGGCCTTTGTATTCTCACCACGCAAACGCTGATCCTTAGAATGGAATTTTTGCGTTGGACTCACTGACGCATCTTGCGGCAAAGTAAGCGTGCTGCTTCTGCAGAGTGGCAGAGGCGGCGCCAAACCTTCCGTTTGGTCCCCACGATCGGGTTCCCAACCGTTGATCTGACCAAGTCGTCGAGACAAGCCAATACTGCACCCGCCGTGGAGTTCGGGCGGATGCAGGGTCCTTTTTATATGAAATGAGGAGAAATATGTTACCGGGGAAAAAGAGTCCTGCAAACTTGAAGACAGTCGCTGACAGAGTGGGGTTGGCCCCGTGTTCCGTTTCTGCGGTGTTGAACAATACTGCTGCGGCGCGGGCTATTCCGCAGAGCACCAAGGAGCGCGTATTTCGGGCGGCAGCGGAACTGAATTATCGTCCCAACCTCTGGGCTCGATCTTTGCGCACGAAACGGACGCGCATGATTGCGGCCGTAGCGTCGGACTTCGGCCGAGTAACCGTGGCTCAGGTCGTGGCCGGTGTTCAAACCCGGCTGCAAGAGATGGGATACCTGCTGGCTCTGGGAAGTATCGATGTCTCCGATTCCAACCAGCTCTGCATGCAATTGCAGCAAAGAGGGATTGAAGGCGTCATTGCAATTGATGCGGCTGTTCCTCGATCTTTGGAATTGCCAACCGCCATGGTCGAACTCGGCCATGGAGCGTCTTCGGAACCTCTGACGCAAACCGTGCGTGCCTGGCTTGCCGGAGTGGGGGGAGTCCGCGGCAGAGGCGATTATTGAACGGATCGAAAAGCGGGACAGCGTTCCGATGACAACGATCCGCGCGAAATTGCCGCTGGCATTCTTCGGCGCTGCCGATCCTGCCGCAGAGTTAGCGCGCGAAAGCGCCTGAGAGCGGCGAAATCCGAAGCCGGCCTTCTGCCGACCGATCCGGAGAAGATGTTCCGAAGTATTGAAATAGAACGGCTTATCCGGTTTGCGCACCGGCGTCCGGCATCTGTTTAGTAGGTAGCACTCCGAGCGAGTTGGGTTGTCTCGATGGCCGCAAGCCAGCGCGATAGAAAGTCGAGGAGTTGTTCGGGCGGTTTGAGCCAGACTCGTGCTACGCTGCGTCGCTGTCGGGGACGCACTAATACGCTCAGGCCCCGTCCTGCCAGAGCGCGGAAAGCCCGCTCGTCCGTCAGGTCATCGCCAAGATACGCGGCGGGAGCGTGGGGATCCATCTCCGCAAGAACCGTCTGCACGGCGTGTCCTTTGTCGGGATCGGGCATGCGCATCTCCACCCCTCCATCGAACTCGAGAAGCTTCAGCGCTGCCCGATCAGCGATGGGAAACCAACCTACCAGAATCTTGCCGCGAAGCTCTTCTGCGGCTGATTCCTCAAGCGCGCGCCAGTGAACCGCGATGCTTCCGGGCTTGATCTCGGCGAGATCGTGAAGTCCCTGGTAATCAAGCCAACGCCTGGCGGCGTCCAGAACCTCGGCTACGTCGGCCGGGATCTCCGGCATTTCGCAGCTTCCATCAGGCATCAGCCGCTGCAGTCCATGCGAGCCCCAGATCTCCGGCATCGGCCGAAGGGGCAGGAATTGAGAAATATCCCGGGCGTCCCTGCCCGTAACGATCACCACACGGGTTCGTCCACTGTCGATGATCTGCTGCAAAAGGTTGCTCACTCCCGCATAAGGCGTCGCTTTCTGGCGGTCAACCTTAAAGGGCGCCAACGTTCCGTCATAGTCGAGCAACAATACGGATTGTGGCGCCCTCGCTACAGATTCCAGAAAGTCATCAACGTTTTCTTGCTGTAGCATCTCTCGCTCCGGTTTCTGACAAAGGCGCGCGCACTGAACCTGTACCTGTACGTGAATCCGAACCTGAACCTGTGCCTCTACCTGAACCCGTATCCGTAAGGTCAATATCCAAACGTACATCGCAGAGTTCTTCAATCAAGCTGCCTGCCCAGCGATACACGTTGTGCTCGCGCAGCACCTTTCGCATCCGTTGCATGCGGAGCTGCTTCTCTTCGGGTGGCATTTCGAGAGCCGCGCGAATCGCTTCGGCAGTCTGATCAATGTCGTATGGATTAACCTGCAGGGCATCATGCAATTCGCGGGCTGCCCCCGTGAAACAACTCAGGATCAATACGCCCCGCTCATCGTGCCGTGCAGCCACAAATTCCTTGGACACTAGGTTCATGCCGTCGTGCAACAACGTCACCAGACAGAGATCAGCCGCGCGGTAATAGCGAGCCACTTCGCTATGAGTGTGCTGCCGATTCAGCAGGACAATTGGTTTCCACTGATCAGCCTGAAATCTCCAGTTGATGCGCTCGGCTTCCGCCTCCACTTCCGCCTGCAAGTCGTGGTAACGCTTGATGTGGGTTCGACTCGGAGCCCCGATCTGAACGAATGTGAAAACTCCCTGGTAACGCGGATACTTCTCCAAAAATCTCTCTATCGCCAGAAATCGTTCCAGGATTCCCTTGGTGTAATCCACGCGATCGACGCCCACGCCCATCAGTGCCGCTTCCACGCCTAAAGCCTTCAATAAGGAGCCGCGGTCCTCATAGGCCGACTCACGAGGCAGTTCGGTAGGCGGATCAGTCGATGCGACGCTGATGGGGAAAGGCCGCACCGTGGTCCGGTGCTCCAGGCGTTGAACCGTGGAATGGTCCCAGTCGATGCGGGATTCGACAATGCGATCGACGGTCTGCAAAAAGTTCGTGCCGTGCGCCTGAATGTGAAAACCGATCAGATCGGCGCCCAGCAAACCGTCGATCAACTCGCGTTGCCATGGACAGATCCCGAACGCCTCCGGATTCGGCCACGGGATGTGCCAGAAGATGGCTACGCGGGCATCAGGCCGGCGTTGCTTGATCATTCTCGGCAGGAGCGCGAAGTGATAATCCTGCACCAGCACGACAGGACGGTTTACGTTCTCCATTTCTTCGAGCAACGCGTCGGCGAACTTCTGATTCACCTGCTGGTAATGCTTCCAATCGCTGGCGCGAAACAGCGGGCGCGTGTGCGCGATATGGCACAGCGGCCACAACCCTTCATTGGCAAATCCGTAGTAATAACCTTGCTCTTCCTCTTTCGAGAGCCACACCCTTCGAAGGGTGTAATGAGGATCGTCGGGCGGCACCGCCAAACGATCATGCAGGTCAACGACTTCCATATCGGCATCGCCCGAACCATGAGCGACCCAAGTCCCGCCACATGCGCGAAGTATGGGCTCGATTGCAGTAACCAGTCCGCTGGCGGGTTCGCTCACTTCCACCGACTTGCCGCGCCGGAGGTGTAGATAAGGCTCGCGGTTCGAGACCACGAAGAGCATGCTGTCTTCGAGTCGGGCGCGAACGTGGACGGCCAGACGGTCGGCGGTCCACATGGCTTCACCGGTGGCGCGTAATCGCGCCTCCAACTCGGCGGCCGAGCGAGCCGTGTTCAGGCTTTCCGCAAACGTGGCGACCTCGCGAGCCAAGGGGCGAAACAGTTCCAGATCGGGTGGCTTGATCCGGGTTGACATGGCGCGTCCGGTGCGCAAAGCCTGCATCCAGTGTGCCGTTCGTGCGATAGGTCCGGCAATGCTCCAGCGCACGATCAGCAGAGTAATCATTACGATCAGGACCACATACGCGAGGACGCTCAAGAAGGTCTCGCGCCAGATCCGCATGTCTTCGCCCTTGATGTACCCCGAATCGTGAACGATTGCCAGGGCGCCGATGAGTTTATCTCCCCGATGCAAAGGCAAGGCATAGATGTGAATCGAGGCGATTCCCATACGCAGGAAGGCGTTGGTGTCGTGCTCCTGCTTCAACGCCTGCAACACGATCGGCGGCGCACTCGCCATCAACGGTTCGATATTGGTTGTAACTGCCAGAGGGTGGCCTTGCGGATCATAGACAGCAAGCCCAGCCAGATGTTCGCGATTGGCAAATTGCTGGACGGTACGCTGCAACGTTTGCGGAGCATCCCGTTCCATATCCCGCTCCACATTCCTTCCCAGACTTTCTCCGAGCAACTCGGCGCGATGCTCCAGGTCCCGGCGCATGGCACGGGTTGAAAGTAGCGCCTGGTAGTAGGACGAGCACAGCGATACCAGCGTAACCCCGATGATGAGCGAGATGATCAGGCGAGCGCTTAATAATCGCATCTACACATCCTCAAACCTGAGAGAACCGCTCAGCGCTGGAAACGAACGAACTTCTCTGCCATTCCGAACTGAGCAGAACAATCGGGGTTTTGGCGACACGACTACCGCGTCACCTTGAGCAGCGCTAGACGAAGAAATTCCGACATACCTATTACTCCGTTAGACGCAAAAATCCGAGCTTGGATCGCTTTTGTCAGCCTCATTCTGAAGACGGGAACAGGAAAAAGGTTGCACAGAGCTTGCCAAACGATAAATCCTTGCTTCTGAAAGGATTAGCGCGACCTCCGTCGCGGCAGGGAATGTAATTCTTTCCCCACTCTATACGAGAAAGCCTGACGCGCAACCGCTTCGTTTCCCGGTTCCTCGCAAATTTCCGCCGGAATATATCCTGTGTCGAGTGTGGTGGCCGACGAATCTATCCAGCGGTTGACTGCACCGCAATGGGCTCGGATAGAATCTTGGTCTGTTCTGCATTTTGCAGGCGCTCTACCAACACGGAATTCGCCAGACGAAGGAGCAAGGCATGAGCAAAGTTCGAGTTCTCGTCGGTACCAGGAAAGGCGCATTCATCCTTACCTCTGACGGCAAACGCGAGAAATGGGACGTAAGCGGTCCTCACTTCGCGGGCTGGGAGCTCTATCACCTGAAGGGCTCTCCCGCGGATCCCAATCGTATCTACGCATCCCAGACCAGTGGATGGTTCGGGCAGATCATTCAGCGCTCCGACGACGGCGGCAAGACCTGGCATCAGCCTGGAACCCCTCCCGGGGAGACTACCGCTCCGGGCGGGATGCCGAAGGGTGAAAGCAACAAGTTTGCTTACGACGTCTCCCCCGAGACTGGAAAGCCGCTGACCACGCACCAGTTTTACGATGGCAAGCAGCATCCCTGGGAATTCAAGCGCGTGTGGCATCTCGAGCCCTCGCTCAGCGATCCTGATACCGTGTACGCCGGAGTTGAAGATGCGGCATTATTCCGCTCGACTGACGGCGGACAAAACTGGCGCGAGTTGTCCGGTCTTCGCGGCCACGGTACCGGCCCGAAGTGGCAGCCCGGAGCTGGCGGCATGTGCCTGCACACGATCATTCTCGATCCGAGCAATTCGGATCGCATCTACATCGCGATCTCCGCTGCGGGAGCGTTTCGGACTGATGATGACGGTAAGAGTTGGAAGCCTATCAATAAAGGGCTTTATTCGAAATACATTCCGGACCCGACCGCGGAGATCGGTCACTGCGTGCACCACGTTGCGATGAATCCCACCCGGCCGGGCGTGCTGTTTATGCAGAAACATTGGGACGTGATGCGTTCCGACAACGCGGGCGATCAATGGACCAAGATCAGCGGCAACTTGCCCACCGATTTCGGCTTCGTCATCGACGTGCACGCGAATGAACCTGAAACTATTTACGTCATCCCCATCAAGAGCGACGGTGAGCACTACGTGCACGAAGGCAAGTTGCGCGTCTTCCGCAGCCGCACTGGCGGTAATGAATGGGAGGCGCTGACGAACGGCTTGCCTCAAAAGGATTGCTACGTGAACGTGCTGCGCGACGCCATGGCAGTCGATACGCTGGATAAGTGCGGGATCTATTTCGGCACAACCGGCGGGCAAGTCTACGTCTCGCCGGATGCGGGGGACTCGTGGTCGCCGATCGTGCGCGATCTGCCGGCAGTACTGTCCGTGGAAGTGCAAACATTGAAGTAAATAAAGCGCGGTAAAGGGTCCGCCGGAGGCGCAGCAAAGGTTCGTGGAAGGGCACGGCTTCAGCCGTGCCGTCAGAGTGCAACAAAGATGGGCTTTAGCCCCTGCGGGCTGAGTCAGCACACTTCGCGCAGCTTAAGCATTTCGCGTCGTTCGTTCTAATGACCGATGCTCACTAATGAAAGGCGCTTTTGACTTCTCCGCTCTCCAGACTAGCGTCTCTTTGCTTCATCCAGGAGATGAAATGAAAAGAACGCTGCTTGCGGTTGCCGTGCTGTTGTTGTCGTGTGCAGGGTTAGCGACGGCTCAGGCGAAGCAGCCGGCAGCCAAGCCCGGGGCTTGGTCTCCTCAACTCGAACTACGGGTGCGCAGGCTCTGGGAGGCTTTCAAGAATAAAGACAAGGCAACTCTTTCGTCTCTGCTGGATGACAAGTTTCGCCTCTTTGAAGAAGGCCTCAGCACCCTCGGTGACAAGAAGGCGGAAGTCAACGCAGTAGATGATTTCGAACTTCTCAGCTACACCCTCAGCGATTTCACCGTGAAGCCGATCGCGCCCAATGCGGCCTTGGTTACCTACACAGCGCAGTACGAAGGCAAATCCGGCGGCGAGGCCTCGAACGCGAAGAGCATCTTTGGAGAGGTCTGGATTCGCGCGGGCAACGAATGGAAAGCTTTCTACATGCAAGAGACCTATGTGAAGTGAGGGTGCGCCTGAGATGCCTGTGACCATCCGAGTCGAACTTCCGCAGCATCTTCGCACGCTGGCCCACGTCGGGCATGAAGTGCCAATCCAGGTTGAGGGGGCAGTGACGCAACGATCGGTATTGGATGCCCTCGAAGCCGCCTATCCCATGGTGCGGGGTGCGATTCGCGACCACGTTACCTTGCAGCGGCGTGCGTTTCTGCGTTTCTTCGCCTGCCAGGAGGACCTCACGCACGAATCGCCCGACGCTCCCTTGCCGGAAGCCGTCGTTTCCGGCAAAGAGCCGTTCCTGATCATCGGCGCCATCGCCGGAGGCTAGCAGCCAAGCGATCCGCGCGAGCTAGCTTTCGTGCCAGTGCATCTGCCATCCCAGATAACGCACGGCCGCTTCATGCACCGCGGCAGCAGTGCTCGAAAAATTCGCCGCCACGTGATGTTCGAATCCGTTCTCGCAGATGTAATGCAACAGCTTCTGCAGTCCCGGTATGTGTACCACTCCCACGCCGCCGAATGTATTCAGTGAGTCGTTGGTGAACTGGCCTTCGCCGACATAGCCGCGCATCACACCAGCCGTATCGTCGGTCGAGAAGCGCGCAAAGCTCATTGCCCCCGGCTTCACCCGTCCTACCACGGTGCCGAAGGTATTTTCTTTCCCCACCGTTCCGGCAATGATTTCCTGAAAGTCCATACGAACGTCCTGGAAGAAATGCTTGGGCAGATTGCTGCAGTGGAAGCACACAGCTTTATCCGGATCGCTGCCGTAGTTGTTGTTCCAGTCGAGCAGCGCGCTCGGAGTCTCGGAAGCGAGCGCGAGAGCGTGCATACTGAGCGTGCCGCAAACATCCACTTCACAAGCCGCGGGCAGCAATTTGTTGCTCATCATGCTCATGATGGTGCAGGGGACCACGCCAAAGTATTCTTCCATCGATGTCCAGCACTGAACGGCGCTGATCTGCACGTCGGTTTGCGTCATCCAGTCGTCGATCACATATCCCAGCTTGGCCATCTTGATGAGGGCGGCATCGGGAACGCTGCCCGTATTCACGTATTTCCTGATCTCTGCCAGTTTGCCCTGCACACCAGAGTGATCATCTTTCAGCCGGGCGACGCGGCCGAACACTTCCGACAAATCCAGGGTTTCGGTCGAGATGCCGTTCGCTTCCAGCAATTTCTCGCTGTAGCGGACAGTATTAAACGCCGTAGGACGCGCTCCAATACTGCCCACGCGCAGGTTGCGGAACCCGTTCACGACGCGGCAGACGGCGCCAAACCAGGCCAGGTCTTTCTGGAATTCTTCCGAGTCCGGACTCTCGGTGTGCAGGCGCGTCAGTGAATACCGTATGCCGTACTGCCTCAAGTTATTGCAGGCGGACATCTTTCCACAGAAGCTGTCGCGCCGGTGCAGGATGGTCATCCTCGCCGCGTCATCAGGCGTGGCTTGCACCAGCACCGGAACGTCGAGCCGCGCCAGTCGCAAGGTATCGGCAATCGCTCGTTCGTCTCCGAAGTTCGGCAGCGAAACGATCACACCGTTGATCCGCTCGCGATTTTTCTGAAACAGGGCGGCGCAGCGCTTGGCTTCCTCGTGCGTTTCGACGGCGCCATGCTTGCTCTCTTCCGGGCTGAGCACAACCGAATCCATGCCGGCTTTTGCCAGTGTCTGAATCATTTCCTCGCGCCCGGTTTTCGCCAGCTGGTCGGGGAAAAAACCACGATTCCCGATGATTACGCCCATCGTCATTTTCTTTTCCGACATAAATTTCCTTCTCATTCGAATGAGAATCGCTAAGAATTACGCGCTGCCCGGGCCCGCTCCCGCGCGGGAGAAAAGCGCAGGCTGAAAAACAGACCGAGAACCAGCAAGATCGCCCCCCACCAGATATTTGCGTGCAGGTTAGCAAGCACGACGCGCAACTCTTCGGGCGGCGGATACAGCAGTTCGTAGATCCCCCTGCCGAGAATGACCGCTCCATTCACCGCCAGAGACAGGCCGATGAAGAACCAAATCGACAACGATCCGCCAGATTTCATCGTTCCCTACCAGAAAACAATCTGCAAAATGACGAAGACGATCGCGACCACCGCTCCCCAGAACAATGGATTGTGAAACACGGAAACATGTTCGTCCTTCGGAATCGGCGTCAACCCGTAGACCAGGTCCGCCAACTCCGCATCGGGCTTGGGCTTTGTCAGGTAGCTGACCGCAACCGTAACTGCGACGCAAAGCAGGCAACTCCAAAGAGCGCGAAACATGTTCTGCGCCTGATCCTGCGCCTGCGACGATAAAGCCACGTACCGTACTGCGGAGGGATCGATCTTCACCCACGCGTACATTCCGACTGATGACGCCGTGCCCATCAGCAGCCCCCAAAAGCCGGCGGCTGGTGTGGCGCGCTTCCACAACATGCCCAGAATCACGGTGCCGAACAGGGGGGCAATGAAAAAACTGAAAAGCGCCTGGACGTAATCCATGATGCTCTGCGCATTCATCACCAGGTACGCGGTGCCAATGCTGACGCCTACTCCCAGCAGCGTACACCAGCGCCCCATCTTGACCTTGCTTTCGTCGGATGCGTTCTTGTTGATCAGCGCGCCGTAGATGTCGTAGGTCCAGACCGTAGCGAAGGCGCTCACGTTGCCCGCCATTCCTGACATAAAGCCTGCGATGAGTGCCGTGATGCCCAGCCCGAGCAAGCCGGGACCGCAGTAGCGCGCCAGCATCAGAGGCAGGACTTCGTCGTAGCTATGCAGTCCCTGAGCCTGGCCTGCCTGCGACCATGCCAGGTCGCCCGGCACGAGTCGCAGCAGGTTGCCCGTATGCGGATCACGCAAGAGCGCCAGTCCCAGCAGGCCGGGAAGAATGACGATGAAAGGAACCATCATCTTAAAGGCGGCTCCGATGATGGGGGCAAGCTTGGCCGAACGCAGATCTTTTGCTGCGAGCACGCGCTGTACTACCAGAAAATCCGTCGTCCAATATCCCATGGAGATTACGGCGCCCAGGCCAAAGACGATGCCAGCCCAGTTGATACCCATGGGATTGTCGCTGAAGTTGCCAAGTGTCGCCCAAAGATGCGTGTACGATCCAGGATTGGGCACGTGCTGCTCGGTTAGATTTTGCAGGATCTTCGCTTGCAGCCCATTCCAGCCACCGGCTTCGACCAGCCCAAGAATCGGAATCAGCAACGCTCCGGCCCAGATCAAGAAGAACTGAAGAACCTCGTTGAAGATCGCCGAACGCAATCCCCCGAGTGCCACATAAATTGCGACCGTAATCGACGAGACCCAAATGCTGAAATGAATATCCCATCCCAACACCACGCGCATCACGACGGCCATGGCATACATGTTGATGCCGCTCATCAGCACAGTCATCAGGGCGAATGAAATCGAAGACAAAGCCTGGCTGCCCGGTCCGTAGCGCAATTTCAGATATCCCGGCACGGAATGCGTTTTGCAGATGTGGTAGAAGGGCATCATAACCAGCGCCAGGAAAAGCATGGCGGGGATGGCCCCAATCCAGTACCAGTGAGCTGCGAGGATTCCGTATTTGTAGGAGTTGCCGGCCCAGCCCATGAGTTCGAGGGACCCAAGGTTTGCCGACAGAAACGCCAGGCCCGCGACCCACGCCGTCATCTCGCGTCCGGCCATGAAAAAATCTTCGCCGGTATTCGCTTGTTCCTTCAGGTACAAACCAATCGCCAGCACCAGAGCAAAGTAGAAAACGATGACGACAAGGTCGACCGGCGACAGGTGCACCAGCGTCGAAGAATTGAACCAGAGCAAGGCGACATTCATCGCGTCTTGGCCTGTCCGTAGTAGGCATCGCGGCCGTGCTTGCGCAGAAAATGCTTATCGTGCAATTCGCGCGCGAGGGGGCTGGATTCGGCATTGATCAGCAAAGTGTGGTATGCCATCTTGGCCACGTATTCCAGAATCACCGCATTATGCGCGGCTGACGCTGCCGTCGGGCCCCAGCAAAAAGGAGCATGCCCGGCCACCAGCACCGCCGGGATCGCATCCGGATCAACGTTTTCAAATGCCCGATGAATTGCCCTGCCGGTTTCCAGTTCGTAATCACCGGCGATTTCCTCGGCGCTGAGTCGTTTGGTAACTGGTATCGGCCCGTGGAAAGAGTCGGCATGTGTCGCCCCAATGCACGGGATGGGCGTCTCGGCCTGGGCCCACGCGGTAGCGAATTCGGAATGCGTGTGCGCCACTCCGCCAATATTAGGGAAGCGCCGGTATAACTCAAGATGAGTGGGAAGATCGGACGATGGTCGAAGATTCCCGTCCACGATCTTTCCTTCGAGATCCGAGAGGACGATATAAGCCGGCGTCAGCTCTTCATATGGCACGCCGCTCGGCTTGATGGCTACTAGTCCTTCGCTGCGATCGATGCCGCTGGCATTGCCGAATGTATAAAGAACAAGACCGCGGCGAACCAGTTCCAGATTTGCATCCAGCACCTCTTCACGCAGTGTCTTCAGTAGCATGGGGAAAATGCGGATCCTGATTGCCAGATATCAACCGACAAGCTTAATCTCGCAAGCGTTTACGCACCGGAACATTAAACGCTCCGGGTGTCGTTGTCAAAGGCACGGCCTGCGCCGAAAAAGAGCCGACTCTCGAAGGACGCCCTAAATCTGATAGTCGATGTCTTCCATGATGTGCTGCAGCGCGGCGGAGACCGGTTCACTGGTTTCCTCGCAGCCTTCCAATTTCCCCACTCGCGCGCGCAATTTTTCCACTTCCGTAGCCACGGCGGCCAGCGCTTCCGATAGCGGATCATTGATCTGCTTGGGATCGGTGATCACCACGCGCTTTCCTTCACGAAAAATGATGTGGCCGGGGACGCCCACGACGGTGGAATTGTCCGGCACATTGCGCAGCACGACTGAACCCGCGCCGATGCGGCAGTTCTTTCCGACAACGATGTTGCCAAGAATTTTCGCTCCGCCGCCGACCACCACATTATCTTCGAGCGTCGGATGCCGCTTGCCATGCTCCTTGCCCGTGCCGCCCAGGGTGACCCCCTGATATAGAGTCACGTCATCACCGACGATCGAGGTCTCGCCAATCACCACGCCCATGCCATGATCGATGAATAGACGGCGGCCGATCTTGGCTCCGGGATGAATCTCAATCCCCGTCAGCAAACGTGCCACCTGCGAGAGCCATCGGCCGGGAAGAAACAGGCGATGGTTCCACAGCCAGTGATTGATGCGGTAGAACCAGACGGCATGCAGCCCGGAATAACATAGCAAAACTTCCAGGCGAGACTTGGCCGCGGGATCGTGCTCCATCACATTGGTAACGTCTTCGCGAATTAGCGAGAGCAGATGCGGCATGAGATATTAAAAAAGATCAGGCCGGGAGCTGCGCTGTAGGAATCTGCAACGCCTTCTCCCGCAATTCCTGGAAAAGAATGCTGCTCAGATAGCGTTCGCCGAATGACGGCAGAATGACCACGATCAGCTTGCCGGCGTTCTCCGGGCGTTTCGCTACCTGCAATGCCGCCACCACCGCGGCTCCTGACGAGATTCCGACGAACAATCCTTCCTCCAGCGGAAGCCTGCGCGCCATGGCAATCGCGTCGTCGTTGGTTACGGTGATCACTTCATCGATGTAATCGCGACGCAGGATGCTGGGCACGAACCCTGCGCCGAGCCCTTGAATCTTGTGGGGCGCGGGCTTTCCGCCGGAAAGAACCGCACTGTCGGCAGGCTCCACAGCCACAGCCTTGAACGATGGTTTCTTCGGCTTGATGTATTCGCAGATGCCGGTGATGGTGCCGCCAGTGCCGACGCCCGAGATCAGAATATCGGCGCAGGCCGTCCGTGTCGTTCCAGATCTCGGGACCGGTCGTCTCGAAATGAATCTTGGGGTTGGCGGCGTTGTCGAATTGCTGCAGCATGTGGCTGTTTGGCGTGTTGGCCAGGATCTCTTTTGCTTTCAGAATCGCGCCGGTCATCCCGCGCGGACCGGGCGTGAGCACGATTTCCGCGCCAAAAGCCAGCAGCAGCACGCGCCGTTCCAGGCTCATGGTATCGGGCATGGTCAGAATCAGCCTGTAACCTTTGACCGCGGCCACGAACGCCAGGCCGATCCCCGTATTGCCGCTGGTCGGCTCGACCAGTACAGTTTTGCCCGGTTGAATTTTGCCGGCGCGCTCCGCCTCGGTAATCATGCTGACGCCGATGCGGTCCTTCACGCTGGCCAGCGGATTCTGGCTTTCCAATTTCGCCACTACTTCGGCAACGCATCCTTCGGTGACTTTGTTCAGCCGCACCAACGGCGTGTGACCAATGAGTTCGGTGACATCCTTAGCAATGTTCATCGTGCTTGTGCTCCAGGGAATGCTTCAGCTTACTCTTCGCAAGTGTATTAGAGCAGTAATACTAGCAAGATGATTCACTGGTTGAAAACGAAGCGGTGCGAAGGGAACTGCTTCCGCCCGACAGGTCAGCGGTGGGTCAGTCCGTAGGTAACGGCTCCGGCTGATGCCCCGATATCTAGCACGGAAACAGCCCGCTCCAGCCGGTGGTGGCCGGTTTTGTGGAAAAAATAGCTAAGGCTGAGGACGCCGGCAGTCTCGCCGGCAAAGTTCAAAGCCAATCCCGGCGTTGAGCGGCCAAAGATGCGAACGATCGGATTCAATTCTTGGCCGCCACTCTGCAGATTGGCGCGGGTCACGGCGAAATCGGCGCCATTCAGAGCGGCGGCCGCGAGGAAGAGTGCTCGATTCTGCGCGTCCCAGAATTTGTGCTCAGAAATCACGCTCGGTGATTTCGCCATGATCGGAGGCGCAGGCGCAGGCTCTACTACGGCAGTGGGTGCATCGAGGACCGGCCCCTGCGCGAACGAATTTGGACAAATCGCAAAGGCTGCGAGAAGCGCGAACAGGCTTGCGCGAACTAGATTAGAGAATTGGTAGCGGCTCATAGGTGCTTGCCGTTACGGCAAAGCACTTAGGGAGGGGGCAATCGCGCGGCCACCAACGCAACATTAGAATCGCGGCAAATGGCCGGGAAGTGGCATCTTAGCTTCCTGTTCTAATGAGAAGTGCTCAGGCGTGTGCACCAATTTGCAACCGGTCGTCCATCGTTTTGCTTCTTTGGAGCAAATGCGACCCGGTTATTTTTTGAAGACAACGCCGCCCTTCATTACGAAGGAGACATTTTGAAGCGCTGCGACATCCTGCAGCGGATCGCCGGAAACCGCGACAATGTCAGCCAGGTAGCCGGCCTCAAGGGAGCCAATCTGTCCATCCCAGCCCAGCAGCTTCGCCCCATTTAGCAGATCCGCTTGCAGAACCGCCAACGGAGACATGCCGTACTTGACCATGAGCACGAATTCACGAGCCTGCGTGCCGTGAGGAAATGGTCCCACATCCGATCCAACCGCCATGGGCACTCCGGCCGCGACCTGCTTCTTGAACTCCTGCACCTTCAGGTCCAGCACCTGGTGTTCGCGTGCGCCCTGCTGGGGAGTGGCCGCGTGCTCGGCAAAGTATTCGAAGATCGTGAACGTCGGGACTGCATAGATTTGTTTTTCTTTCATGAGGCGAATCGTCTCGTCGCTCAACTGGTCGGCATGATCAATGGAAGCCACGCCCGCCTCTGCGGCATAGAGCGTTCCCGGTTCTCCAGTTGCATGGACGGCCACTCGCCTGCCCAGCCGCGCCGCATCTTTCACCGCTGCTTCCAGCTGTGATTCGGTGTACTGATAGGGCGTCGAGAGCTTTCCGTCTTTCACGGAATCGGCGCCCGTCTCGTAAATCTTGATGAAGTCAGCTCCTTCCTTGAACTGCTGTCGCATCACGGCGATCAGTTCTTCGGAATTATTGGCGTAGTTTGCGTTGGGCAAAACGTGCTGCTCGGGGTTGTAGCCGATCGCGTCCTCATGGCCGCCGAGGATGTTGATTGCGTTTCCGCTGATGCGCAGGCGCGGACCAGGGATACGGCCTTGATTAATTGCGTCCCTCACCGCGGTGTCGGCCGACCCGGCCCCTTCGGTCCCCATATCCCGTTCCGCAGTAAATCCTGCCATCAGGTCATCGCGCGCCGCCAGCGTCGCTGTGATCGTGCGCTGCGGCACCGACTCCTCGACGGTCTGCAGATCCTCTGCTCCGGGATGGAGGAAGAGGTGGACGTGCGCGTCGATCAGCCCCGGAAGCAGGGTGCGATCTCCAAGATCGAGCACCTCCGCGCCGGTCGGATGCTTCACCGACTCGCCCACTTCAACAATGCGCTCTCCTTGAACCAGAATCTCGCCCGGTTTGATGATCCGGCCGGTTTTGACTTCCAGGAGCCGTGCGGCATGGAGAACGATCGTGTGAGCTGAAGGATCTGCAGATTGCCCCGAAGCGTTGATGAGCAAAACGGACGAACAAAGAAGCGCGCGAACTACGTTGCGATGAGACATATCGCCCGCGATGGTATCACTGGGCTCGCGGCGGCGCTAGGCGCCCTGCCCAATCTTAGTGATTCGGATCACAGAAAGCGGTGCATCTCGTCACAAGGAAATCGGCGTTCCTTCGGCGAAACTTGATCATCGGATATGAACGATTTTGGGGTACTCACGAATCGCAAGCGGGCCTTGATTGCGCTTATTCATTCGGTCGTGTTTCTGGGCATCGCGACCCACGGCTTCATTTCTCCAAAGGCAGGCGTTTTTCACGGGCAGGGGGTTACGGCCGACTTTATACTCATAGCAATTTATCTGGTGGTGGCCTCCATTCTTGCCTGGCTGATAAGCCTCTCGCGTTGTGCGAGGGAGCGCGTCTATTTTGCATTCTGCGCGAGTAGTGCGACTTTTGGCTTGCTGCGCAGCATCTTCGGAGACCCCACGATTCCGGCCGCTCAGTATATGCGCGTGGTCATGCTGAGTTCCGCTGTTGTGGTGGGCACGCTGATCTTTCGCTCCTTCTCGCGCCCGCTCCCGGAGCAGGCTCTTTCCGAGTAGGCTTCCCCCAAATGAAAACGCCGCCCAGGATCTTCTCTGGGCGGCTCTCCTCATGAGTTCGGGCGAGGCTTGATGCCCGACTAGGACAGGAAGAATTCTTTTGTCAGCACAGCCCAGTCCTCATCGGGCAGATGTGCGGTGATGTCGTCGACGGCCACGCCACCATCCTGCGCCAGGGCTCCAGCCATTGCCGGGATGCGATTGTGCAGTTGCAGAGCGGCGCTTTCAGTCCAGAGCCGCGCCAGCGTTCCGCCCAGCAGGTTGCGGAAATTCAGCTTGGAGTCGGGAGCCTGCACGGTGACCAGCCAGCCTTCGCCGTACGGATCTTTGCGCGCCAGTTCCGGATTCTTCACCACCGCTTCGTTGACATCGGTGATGGTGCCTTCGATCGGCGAAACCATATCTACGGATTTGCCGTCGCGGAAAATCGTCCAAATCTTCTGTCCCTGGCGGACCCAGCGGCCACGCTGCGGAAGAGCGATGTTCTCGATCTTGCCGATCAGCTTCGAGGCGAAATCGTCCATGCCGACCCGCACGAGTTCGCTGCTCTCGCTGAGGGCCCAGGTATGCCCGGCATGATAACGAACATTCTCTGGAACCTGGAAGCCTGCCACCATTGCCGGAACGACGCGGGGCGCCGCTTCTCGAATTGCGTGCACCAAAACAGGTTGCTTCGCCGTTTGCTTCTGGCCGCGAACATAATCAATTGCTAGGAAGATTGCGAATGTCATCAGTACCATGATCACTGTCATAAAACCACCTCGCCCGGAGTGCCTCTTCACTTCAGGTCACTCACACTTTGTTAAAGGCAATCGCCGGACCAAACTGCAAGGCACGGCTACAAGCGAGCCATTGAAAGCTGTATGTCTAATTGTTTCAATGAGATTCGAGCAAAGAGGCCTTGCGGCCAAGAACTGCTGCGCAGAAACTCATCACTGCTCTGCGATGAGGTTCGCAACACGTAAGCGAGCGTTCAACGCCTCGAAATATGAATGCTTTGAGCAGAAGATCTGCAGGATCAATGGGTTACAGCCGACCGAAGCGGCTGATGTAATCCGCATCGTAGCTTGATGCGAAATGCAACTCGTTCCCGTCATCCGCAACTGTTGCAAAACCCTGTTGATGGCCATCACGCGCAATGGTGATAGCGGTCACGGCTGTGTAGTTCCTAATTGTTGAAACTATCAGCTGTCTGAAGCTGCTGAATTTCGCGACAGCCTCCGATCTGATGAGGTGAGCAGCTTGTGCGCGGTCCGATTCCCGTCTGCGGTTACGCCGGTAATCGCTCCTTTTTCCTCATTCAGCTCCAGGCATCGGTCGAAAGGATTCCCGAAACGGCTTTTCCGCTCGAAAAACCGGATCGGAGGAATATTTCATGAGCAAAGCACTCTTATATGATGCCACGGTCTGCATCGGCTGCAAGCAGTGCGAGCAGGCTTGCGCCACGCAAAATCACCTTTCCTACGACGACACTATCGCGGCCGAGGAATTTCAATCCGCACACAAGCTGACTTGCATTCTTACCCGGAACGACAAGTTCATGCGTCGCCTCTGCATGAACTGCAAAGATCCTTCGTGCGCTTCGGTTTGCCCGGTTGGCGCTCTTCAGAAGACCGCTCTGGGGCCAGTTACTTACGATCCCTCCAAGTGTATGGGATGCCGTTACTGCATGGTTGCCTGCCCCTTTAGCGTTCCCAAGTACGAGTGGAGCAAGCTGATTCCCAAGGTGCAGAAATGCACCATGTGCCCCGACCGCGTCGCGCAAGGCAAGCAGACTGCATGCGCCGAGATTTGTCCCACCGGCGCCACGAAGTTCGGCGAGCTCGACAATCTGATTGCCGAGGCGCAACAGCGCATCCGCGACAACCCCGGCAAATATGTCGATCACATCTACGGATTGGATGAAGTCGGCGGCACATCGGTACTGCTGTTGTCGTCCGTTCCCTTTGAATCTTTCGGATACCGCACCGACATTTCCAAGGATCCCATGCCCATGCTGACTTACCGTGTCCTTTCGCATATCCCCGACTTTGTTCCGCTGGGCGGCATGGTGTTAGGCGGCGTCTGGTGGATCACCCATCGTCGCGAAGAAGTAGCGCTCGCGGAAGGCCGCGAAGCCGAAAACGGAAAGAAAAATGGAGGAAAGCGATAATGGCCCGCACTACAACGTTCCGGCTAACGTTCTGGAAGCTTGTTTTCGCCTTTCTGATGGCCGCCGGCCTCTATGCCACCTTCATACGCTTCACACAAGGTTTGGGCGCATCGACGCACTTGAGCGATCAGTTCCCCTGGGGAATCTGGATCAGCTTCGACGTTCTCTGCGGCGTGATGCTCGCTGCCGGCGGATTCACCCTGACCGCCGCGGTTCATATTCTGAATATCAAGCGCCTGCACTCGATCATCCGTCCGACAATTTTGACCGCATTCCTCGGATACATCCTGGTCTGCGCGGCTTTGATGTACGACCTGGGCAAGCCCTACAACATATGGCATCCGCTGATCATGAGGAATCCGCACTCGGTCATGTTTGAAGTGGCTTATTGCGTGATGCTCTATACGACTGTTCTGGCGCTCGAGTTTTCACCCATTGTGCTGGAACGCTTTCATATGGAAAAGCCGTTGAAAGTGGTGAGAGCCATTTTGATCCCGCTCGTCATCTGCGGCGTAATTCTCTCGACCCTGCATCAATCCTCCCTCGGCACGCTGTATCTCATCGTCCCCGAGAAGCTGCATCCATTCTGGTACAGCCCGCTGTTGCCGGTGTTTTTCTTCCTCTCGGCGATTGCGGTGGGATTGGCCATGACCATCTTTGAATCGTCCATGAGCTCCAAGCATTTCGGTCTGCAACTGGAATTACCCGTTCTGCAGGAGCTTGGGCGAGTTCTCGTGGTGGTGCTGGGAGTTTATGGGATTCTCCGGCTGGAAGATCTGGCAAATCGCGGTGCGCTCAAGCTGGCGTTCCATCACGGATATGAGACATATTTGTTCTGGCTCGAAATCATGCTGGGGATCATTCTGCCCTTGGCGCTGCTGGTACAGCGTCGCGTGCGGAACAGCGCCAACGGCCTATACTTCGCCGCCGTGCTGGTGCTACTCGGCTTCATCACCAACCGGATGAACGTCAGCATCACAGGCTTTGAAGGTTCGACGGGCGTGCGTTACTTCCCCAAGTGGAGTGAACTGGCGGTCACCGGCATGATCATCGCCGTGGGCTTCGCTCTGTTTGGATTGGCGGTGAAGTATCTGCCCATCTTTCCCAAGGAAGAAATTGTTCCGGAGCAGGTACTCGAGCCGGATTCTGCAGTTGCGGTAGGTTCGGCGGTGTTGGAGCATGCGGGAGATTGAACCCAATCGCGGGCGGTGGTTCCGTGTATCGCACAGCCTCAGCGCGAAACTGAATGTGCTGCTGCTGAGCGCCATGGTGGCCATCTTCGGCCTGCTAGGCTATCTCAACGTTCGCTTGCATCGCCAACACCTGGAACAGAACACACTGCTCAGCGCTGAACGCATTAGCGACGCGATCAAGCATGGCACCACCGATTACATGTTGCGCAACGATCGGCAGGGGATGCACAACTCTATTCAAGCCATCGCGGCGGAGCCCGGGATGGAAAGGATCCGAATCTTCGACAAGGACGGACGAATCACCTACTCCACCGATCCGTCAGAGCAGAATCATGTTGTCGACAAAAGCGCCGAAGCCTGTTACGGCTGCCATGCCCAATCCCAGCCCCTGGTGCGGCTGAATCGTCCTGACCGTTTCCGGATCTACCGCAACGCGAGTGGAACCCGCGTGCTGGGAATCATCACTCCCATCGAGAACCAACCGGCATGCGCGAATGCGCCCTGCCATGCGCATCCGGCGGAACAGCAGATCCTTGGAGTGCTCGATACCAACGTTTCCCTTGCCCAGGCGGACGTTCAGCTCGCCGAAAGCAGCCGCCGCATGAAGGCCTACACCGCCTGTGCGCTGCTTCTGATCATGGTGCTGAGCTGGTTCTTCATATGGGAGGTTGTGGCCCGGCCCATCACGGCCCTGAAGCGCGCCACCGAGCACATCGGTTCTGGCGATCTGGGATATCAGATTCAGGTGCGGTCGGAGGATGAGATTGCCGAGTTGGCCCGCTCCTTCAACGAGATGAGCAGCCGCCTGGAATCGGAGCACAACCAGAATCTAGCCTGGACTCATACCCTGGAAGAGCGAGTCGACCAGAAGACGCGCGAGCTCACGCGAGCTCACGAGCACGCTCTGCAGACCGAGAAGATGGCATCCATCGGCAAGATGGCCGCGGTGCTCGCCCATGAAGTCAACAATCCGCTGTCGGGGATCCTTACCTACGCCAAGCTTCTGCGCAAGTGGATCGATCGCGAAGATGGCGGGCAGAGCCGCCGCGGTGAAATCTGCGACTCCCTCGATTTGATTGCTTCCGAGAGCCGTCGCTGTGGCGATCTGGTGAAAAATCTCCTCACGTTTTCCCGCACCACACCGATGAACCTGCAGCCCACCGACATCAATCACGTGATCGATCAGTCTTTGCGGCTGGTTCAGCACCAGATCGACCTGGCAGCAATTCAGGTGCAGGCGCAGTTCGAACCGGATTTGCCGCCGGTGCGTTGCGACGCCGCTCAGATAGAGCAGGTCCTGCTCGCCTTGATCATGAACGCCATCGACGCCATGCCGCAGGGAGGAAATCTGTGGATCATCTCGTCGTCCGTCGATCATCGCGTGCAGATCATCGTGCGCGACGACGGCAGTGGAATTCCCGCGGAGATCCTGCCCAGAATTTTCGAACCTTTCCTGACCACCAAGGAAACAGGACGGGGTGTAGGGCTGGGCCTCGCAATCAGCCGCAGCATTTTGGAACGACACAACGGAGCCATCGAAGTCCAGTCCGAGGTCGGCCGCGGCACTACCTTCACCGTTACTTTGCCGGTGGATACCGAAACCAAGAAGACCGAGGCACCGCCGGCCGCCGAAATTACCGCGAGCTACAGCGGGAGGTGATCAGACGTGGAATTACAAGGCAAATTGCTGATCGTGGATGATGAACTCAGCGTCCGCGATTCTCTGGGAAAGTGGTTTCGCGAAGAAGGATATGAGATTGGAACAGCGGAAAGCGCGAGCGACGCCCTGACCCGCATGGCCGAGAACAAATGGGACGTAGCCCTGCTCGACATTAAGATGCGCGGCACCGACGGTATCGAATTGCAGCGGCGCCTGCATGAGTTGGATCCCGACCTCATTGTGATCATGATGACCGGCTACGCGTCGGTTGAAACGGCCGTCACCGCTCTCAAAAATGGAGCTTACGATTATGTGAGCAAGCCGCTCGATCCCGACGAAATCGCTCACCTGGTGAAGAAGGCCCTGGCCCACCGCCGCGCCGAGAAAGAAAATGTCCGCCTGCGCGAAACCGTCGCCGAGGCTACGAACCCTGGAGAACTGGTCGGAAAAAGTGCGGCGATGCGCAAGGTCGCCGAGGCCATTGAGACCGTGGGTCCAACCGACGCGAACGTCCTGATCACGGGCGAGAGCGGTACCGGTAAGGAATTGGTAGTCCGCGCCATTCATGCTGCCAGCTTGCGCCGCTTCCATCCTCTGGTCGCGATTCATTGCGGCGCTCTGACGGAAACATTGCTCGAAAGTGAACTATTCGGACACGAGAAAGGGTCATTCACCGGCGCTCAATACCGCAAGAAAGGCAAGTTCGAAATTGCGGAGGGAGGAACGGTTTTCCTCGACGAGATCGGCGACATCAGCCTGAAGACGCAGACCGACCTTCTGCGGGTGTTGCAGGAACGCGAGATTACCCGTGTTGGTGGGAACCAGGTCATCAAAGTTGATTTCCGTTGCGTGGCCGCCACCAACAAGAATCTGGAACAGATGATCGAGGAGGGTACGTTCCGTCCGGATCTGTTTTACCGGCTGAACGTCTTTCGCATCGAACTGCCGGCGCTGCGCGAACGGCGCGAAGATATTCCTTTGCTGGCCGAACATTTCGTGCATAAATTTGCGTTGGCGATGAACAAGCACATTACCCGCATTTCGCCGGCCGCGATCCAACAACTGCAGCAGCAGCCTTGGATGGGCAACGTCCGCGAACTGGAGAATGCGGTCGAGCGGGCGATGGTGGTGGCGCAAGAGCCGGAAGTGCGCGAGCAGGATTTCCTCTTCAAGCAGCCCGGTCCGGTTACACCCGCCGGCAAAAGCCTGGACGAAGTGGAGCGCCTTCACATCCTGCAGGTTCTCGAGGAGTGTGGCGGAAACCAGAGCCGCGCAGCCGAGGTGCTCGATATCGATCGCGTTACGCTGCACCACAAGTTAAAGCGTTACGGCTGGAGCCGCGCTACGGCCGAAAGCAGAGTATAAAACGCGGGCTGCCTTCCATGAACCTCGTTCACCTGCTTCCGGTCGGCACCATCGATCTCGCCCTGCTGCAGGAGCTTTGCGCCACCATCCCCAAACATTTGAACGTGGATTGCAAGATTGCTTCGTTCACCCTGGATCCAGCCCCAACGTATCATCCCGAGCGGCAGCAATTTCATTCTTCGGAAATCCTGCAACGGATGTACGCTCTGCTACAGCCTCCTGACTGGCGCCTTCTCGCCGTGACCGATATCGACCTCTACATTCCGATCTTGAAATACGTATTTGGCGAGGCGCAGGTCGGCGGACCGTGCGCGGTCGTGTCCACATTTCGCTTGCGGCAGGACTTTTATGGCCTCGATCGCGACGATGCTCTGCTGCGGGAGCGCCTGCTGAAAGAGTGCGTGCATGAATTAGGGCATACGCTCGCGCTACGGCACTGCCAAGATTACCGCTGCGTGATGGCTTCCTCTCATGCCGTCGAGTGGATTGATCTGCGGGAAAGCGTCCTGTGTGAAGCTTGCCGGGCCCAGGTAGAAGGCCGATTGCGCGGCACAAGAAATGCGACCACCCCAAAATTCTCGTTGCCGTAGTACACTTTTCGCCATGATGCCGGGACGCTCCTCGCTTGTATATCTTTTTTTTCTTGCTTTGACGATCAACGGATTACTTCTCGCTCAGACAACTGCGTCGAAGCACAAGCCCGGAGTGCAAGAGCAGCCGTTCGGCACGCGGGAGGGGAGGCCAGTCAACTTGTATATGCTCACGAACTCTCATGGACTTGAGGTCCATGCCATAAATTACGGTGGCATCATTCTGTCCATTCGTGTTCCCGACCGCAAAGGCCAGTTCGCGGATGTCGTTCTCGGCCATGAAACCCTGGAGGGATATATTCCGAATCCGCCCTACATTGGCGCGATCGTCGGACGTTACGCGAATCGGATCGCGAACGGCACCTTCACGCTCGACAGCAAAACCTATACCTTGCCCAAGAACGACGGCCCCAACACACTTCATGGCGGCACCACGAGAACCTTCGACAGGGTTGTGTGGGATGGCGAGCCGCTGAAGAACAAGACCGGCGTTTCCTTTACTTATCTCAGCAAGGATGGCGATGACGGCTTTCCCGGCAACCTGAAAATCAGAGTTACTTATACGCTGACCGAGTCCAACGAACTCATTCTCGACTACGAAGCCACCACCGACAAGGCCACTCCCATTAATGTGACCAACCACAGCTATTTCAATCTGAAGGGCGAAGGAAATGGCGACATTCTGGATCATGAAATCATGATCAATGCCGATCGCTTCACGCCGGTCGACAAGAATCTCATTCCCACCGGGGAACTCCGACCCGTGAAGGGCACGCCCCTCGATTTCACAACGCTAACCAGAATCGGCTCACGAATTGACGACAATTACGAGCAACTTATTCTCGCTCACGGCTATGATCACAACTTCGTCATCAACCGGAAAGGTCCCGGCCTGACGTTAGCCGCGCGTGTCTATGAGCCCACGAGCGGCCGCGTTCTGGAAGTCTCCACGACTCAGCCCGCAGTGCAGTTCTACACAGGCAATTTTCTGGATGGCACGATCGTCGGAAAAGAGGGGCACGTGTACAAGCGTCGCTATGGATTCTGCCTGGAGACGCAGCACTATCCGGATTCGCCGAATCATCCCGACTTCCCCAGCACGATCCTCAGGCCGGGCGAAACATTCCATCAAATTACTGTGTTTAAGTTTTCCGCCAAGTAAGGATCGGATTGCGCGAGTGGAGAATCCGCTGGGGAATCGGTTGCGATCCTACTCTGCCCGCAACTCCTCCGACAACGACTTCGCAACTTGGCGCTGATGCTGCGCGCTAAGCTTGCTGCCGGACGCGGTCAGATAAAAAGTATCAATCGCCATCTGCCCTTCGGTGTCGATCAGGGCGATCTCAATGTTGCATTCCTGGTCCGACAGGCAAGATGCGATGCGATGCAACAGGCGCGGGCGATCCTGCGCGATCACTTGCACCAGAGTGCTGGTCGCGGAGCACGAATCGTCGAATGCGATCTTGGTCTCTACTTTGACTTTGGCGATTGCGCCTTTTTCCGACCGCTGGCGATCGCGCAGCATTTTCTCCAGATCGGCTTCGCCCAGCAATACGTTTGCCACGCTTCGCTTGAACCGGTCCCATTCCGAAAGATTGAGTTCCAGAGTCCGAAACCGGTCGGTAAAGAAGAACGTGTCGACGACTGTGCCTGCCTGGTTCGAGAACGCGTTGGCCTTCACAATGTTCATGCCCCATGCGGCCAGCGCGCCTGCCAGCTTGGAAAACAGGAACGGACGATCTCTCGTCACCAACGTCAGCTCATACCAGTGGCGGCCGCGTTTCAATTCCACCTGAATGGGATCGTTCCCTAGCTCGTCGGCCATTTGCAAATGCCGCATCACCTCTTCGGCGGTGTGCACCAGCAGATATCTTTGCGGGAATCCTTCCAAAAAGTCTTTGAACTTGCTTCCAGTGACTGGCGCCAACGAGCGGAGGCGCGCGAGTTTCTCGTCATTCGCATCAGTGTGGACGCGCTGGTCGGCGCTGCGGCTCAAATGATTCTCAGCCGCGATGTAAAGCTGCCAGACGTTCTCCGCCTTCCATGGAGTCAGGGCTTCCGGATTCACCGCCTTGATGTCGGCATAAGTGAGCAGGCATAACATTTTGAGGTGCTCCGGTGTGCCCATCTTGTCCGCGAATGCCGCCACCGTGGCTGGATCGAAGATGTCGCGCCGCAATGCAGCCGACAACTCCAGGTGATTCGCAATCAGAAAAAGCACCTCGGCCCGTTCCTTGGGATCTACGTCGAGCCGATCCATCGCGCGGTTGGCAACTTCAAGGCTGGCTTCCACATGATTACCGTTGGGAATGCCTTTGCCGGTATCGTGCAACAGCAGCGCCAGGTAGAGCAGTTCCGGATTTTCCAATTCGCTCAGCAGTTCCCCGTAGCGCTTGTCCCATTCCGATTGCGATTGCTTCAAACGGTGCAGGCTCTCGATCGCCAGGAAAGAATGCTCGTCCACGGTGAAGCGATGATAGAAATCCCGCACGACGAGCGAGTCGATCAGCTTGAGTTCCGGCAAAAGCAGCGTCAGGAGCCGAAGGGATTGCATGACGCGAAGCGCGTCGGCGGCATGCGGCTGCAGGAGGGTCTCCTGCAGATAGAGCCACAACTCCGCTCCTCGCGGCGGAGTGGCGGCCAGTGCCGGAAGCGCCTGCTCGATGCGGTATTCGGTAGTCGCGCTCAGCTTCAATCTGTGGTGCGCCATGAAATGAAAAAGGCGGAGCAACACCTCCGGATCCTGCAACGCCGAAGGCTGCTGCAGAAAGATGAGGCCATCGACGACCGAAAAATCCGCGGTCGTAAGTCGCGATCGCCAACTCTGCACCTGACGGTACAGGGCAGACCAGGCCTCCGGAATTTCCTCGAGCAACTGAGTGACGGTGCGTTGTACGGCCCGCGCGTGCCCGAAGTAAATTCGCATCCAGTCGGCGGGGGAAAGCTCCGCAGCATCGGCCGCTCCAATCTTGCGAGCGGCAGCGGCAGCCTGCGCTTCCCAGCTTAGCGTGTTGTCGTCGCGGCCATGGCGGAAATGAAGAAAGCATCGCGCCGACATCAGAAAATCCAGCGCGGCTTCCAACTGCTTGCGTACGGGAGGCCGCAGCGAACTTGCGCCCGGCCAGTCATGTAGTTTGTCCATCGCCGAAATCAGGGCCAGCCAGTTGGCCACGTTGCAGTCGCGCAGTCCTCCCGGAGCTTCTTTTATATTCGGCTCGAGGTGATAGAGAGTCATTCCATACTTGGCATGGCGCTCCCGAGTGACTTCGGCGAGTCCCTGCAGAAGAGCTTTGGATTCGCGCATGACGACCTTGGGAATGACTTTGTCATGCGAGCGCCGGAACAAGTCGCGATCCCCGGCCAGATAACGCGAGTCCAGAAGAGAGATGGTGAATTCAGTATTGTTGGCGTCATAGCGATCACACTCAGCGAGCGTGCGCGAGGCCGGACTCAGCTTGAGCCGCAGATCCCAGAGTTCCTGGGAGAAGCGCCGCACGGGATCCTTAAAGAACTGCTCCGCGTCGCGGTCACTGAAGAGAAAGAGAAGATCGATATCAGAGTAGGGAAATAGCCAGCCGCGGCCGAAGCCTCCCGTCGCTACAAGCGAAATATTGGCAGGCTGGCCTTCATCGCGTGAAAAAATCTCGTGCCACAGCCTCGCCAGAATCTCCTCGACCAGTGCGGTGCGTTGAGCGACCGCCGCTCGGCCATCGCCCGTAGCTTCAAATTTCTGCTGGATCCGGGCAGACGCGTCGTTGATGGAATCCCGTAGTTCGCCGATCATGGAGGACGCTGCCATCGTTAAAAGTCGCCGGTCTCTGCGAAATCCACAACCAGAGGAGACCACAGGCTCCGTGTCAAATGCTTCCCGGTCGCGTCCTAGCCAGCCAGGATTCGCTCTGCCCCAGGGTCCTCTCGTGCAACGGCTGCAGTTCTATAACGCCCCTTCGCCCCGCTCGTCATTGCGGATGCGAATCGCCTCATCCACGCGCGACAGAAAGATCTTGCCATCGCCGATTTTTCCCGTGCGGGCGGCGGCGAGAATAGCTTGCACCGCCTTGTCGACCAGTCCGTCTGCCAGCACCATCTCCAGCTTGGTCTTGGGGATAAGATCCACGCTATATTCGCGCCCGCGATACACTTCGGTGTGTCCCTTCTGGCGGCCGTGACCTCGAACCTCAAGGACAGTCATGCCTTCCACGCCAATTTCCTGCAGCGCAGATTTCACCGCTTCCAGCTTGGAGTTTTGAATGACCGCTTCGATCTTTGTCATGATGTTTGCAAGTCCTGTTCTGCGTTTTCACGCCGCAGCCGCCGCTGTCCGGCATGAATCGCCATCCCTAGCGGCGTTCTCCAATCTTAGCCCTCTTTTCTGGGGTTTGGAGAGGTCCAGGCGCTCCCCTCTTCCTGCTTGCAGTGACGCCTCAATGTAACGTCCGGCACGGGCTGCCGGAAATCGAAACTATTTATCGGCCCTATCAGGTTTTGTTATTCAAAAGTCAGACCGCCCTTTGACTACAGGGTTTCACCGATGGCCCGTAGATGGAAGCGCGGAAATAATCAATGTTTGCACAGGTTTCGGATCCGAAAATCTGCCTAATTTCCAGAGTTGCTGCAGAGGCAAAGCGGGGGGTATTAGTTGTGTCCACGGAAAAGGCTAAAGCGAGTACGACGCTCCCAGGAAAAGTAGAGAAGGTCATCAATCCTCACCCACACACTGGAGAGCCCGAAAAGGCGCAGATCGCCGTCGAGGGCGCGGATCACTTATATCGCGAGATCCGGGTTCCCAATCGCTTGGTCGACGGCAATGGCCACAAGGTGAAGCTCAAAGAGGGTGCGGAGGTCAACGTCAAAATCGAGGCGGATCAAGTCGTCACTCACAAGCTGGCCGGCACAGATGAAACTGAAAATCCTTCCAAGCCGACTCCCCTGTAAGGGACCATCCCAATTTTCCGGCGCCCATTCGCCCGCGCTTATCGCCCCGGCGTTTTGGGCGGTTCTTGTGGCACAGTGGGCTTAACGAACTTCGCATCGTCGACCGGCACGTTCTGCTGCAGTTCGGCAATCTGAATGGTGAACCGTCCACTGGGCCGCGCCAGAGTCCAGCGATATGGAATCTTCACTCCGTCAACCTCGCGATAGTCGGCGTAATCGATCTGCGTGGGAAGCCATCCCAGCGCCGTTTCCCCGTAGCGGACAAGTCGGACCAGCAGTCCGGATTGTTGATCAAAATATAACTCAATCGGCGGCTTGCCCTCGCGCTGCCCCACCACCTCATAAGTCGCATGATTGTCGATCTTCTCGGATTCTCGCACCTCCATCTGGCTGAACATTTGCTTCAAGTGCGTAGCCAGATGAAGGTCGGCGTCGATGGCTGCCCCGTCCAGATCGCTGCTGTGCATCTCTCGCAGTTGGTGCCCCTGCATGCCCAGCCAGCCTTCATGGCCGTTAAATGCGGTGACACTGTCCCCTTCGGCCATGTGGGTCAAAGAAATGCGCTCGCCCGGATCTTTGGCGTAGATATCGATGGGCAACGATTTGCCGCCAAAGTCGATGGTTCCTTTCATCACGCGGCTGCTTATTTTGTCGATCGCGGCGGCTCCGCCAATCACTTGTACATATTTGTCGAGTAGCTGATCAGCCGTTGCCCCGGCGCTCTCCTTCACTTCGCTTTCCTTCGCCTCGCCCGCCGCTTCGTGAGGCGGAGAGACGACAAGTGTGGCTTCTTCCGACGCGACGACGGGAATCGCGACCGGATGTGGGCTGCCGCGGTGGCAGGAGTAGCAAGTGACCTCGCGATGTCCCTCAAAATTATCCTTGTTGATGGCAAACATCATCTCCATCATCTTGCGCGCCGTCTTCTTGGGCTTTTTGTCGTCTTTGTCGAACGCATTGTGCACATGGCAGAACTCGCACTCCACTCCCAGGGACGCCGCAATAAACTGCATCGTCGGAAAAATCTGCTCCGCCGGAACTCCTTTGAGTACCTGAATGTTCTTGAACTGCTCTTCGGCTTTCTTGGGTGTGGGTGTAGGCGCGGCCGTCGTCTGCATAGGAGGATTTTGCCCGGTTGATTTTGCCTTCACTCCAGTCATAACCATGCCCGACAAAACGATGAAGCTCGCGATCCCCAGAATTCGAACGCTCGTCATGAATCACACTCTCCAGAAGAAAAGTTGAAGTTTAGCAGCACTACGGCTGGTTGCTGTAGACGTACTTCCCCGAGACTTCGGCGATGACCACGCGATTCGGCAGCAACGCATCGACTTTCGACTTCAAATGGGAAGGAACGAACAGAAAGATTCGTCCGCTCGCGCTCCAATCCCGCTGCAAATCCGCGTCCGTCAGATAGATTTTGGGCGCATCCGGGAAAGTCGAGCCGAACCACATGGAGGTCGTCTGGCCCTCCACCAGTTCGATGGGACGCTGCAAGTAAAACAGCAGAGACGAGCCAAACGCCTGGTCGCCATAAATCATGACTTGATCCTGCGGACGGGCGCGGGCTCCAATTTGCTGCGCCAATTCCTTCGAAGACAGATACGGACCGAATCGTCCCAGTGCGATGTGCGCGGCGATCAGGAATACCGCCATGCCGCCCGCCATGGCCCACGTGGCGGCATAATGCCGGCGCCTCATTCGCAATCCGAGAGAAAGTACCGGAGCGATCAGCAATGCGATCGCGGCCAGCGCCGCCGGAAGCCGTAGCGCCGCGAACGACGCATAGCTTAGATCCAGCATGTGCGAAGTCGAAAGCGTGTCCTCGTTCATGTTGTGCTTGGCGAGTACCGTTCCGATATCCGGTTCGAAAGGCAGATGCCGCGATTGCCATAGCAACGCCAACAAGGTCACCCCGGCCGCCACGCCAATCACAGCCAATGCTCCCGCGGAAATCCGCAACCAGCCCCGGCGAATGCCCGCTTCGCAGTCGCTCTTCTCGCAGTGCGCGATTCCGTCGGCCAGCAGCATGAGTAACGGCAGATACGCGGGAAACGTGTAGTACTCCTGGTTCGTGGAGATCGCGAAGAATACCAGCACCAATCCGGCGAGGATCCAGCACATCAATCGCGTGCGGCTGCCGAAATCTGCGCGGCTGGGAGTTTTGCGCAGATCGATCGCGGTCCGGACCGCTGCCGGCAAATACAGACTCCAAGGAAACAGCCAAACCAGATGCAGCGACCAGTACAGCGCCCAGGGCAACTTGTTGTAATCGCGCGGATAGCGTTTTCCCAAGAATCGCAAGAAATGCTCGTTGACAAAGTAGAACCAGAAAAATCCATGGCCGCCTGCGCCGCCCGTATTTCGCAAGCCCGCCAGGATATGCCACGGCGCCGCAATGAGAAGAAACAGCGCGAGGCCGGAAATCAACCGGAACTCGCGCCAGCGCCGCCATTCTCCAGTCACTGCGAGGTAAAGGACTGCCGCTCCCCCCGGAAACGCCAGAGCGATCAGGCCTTTTGTCAGGACTCCCAGGGCCATGCAGGCATATCCCGCATACCATCTCCAGGCCTGCCCTTGCGATTGCAAAGCGGAGAGAAAGAAATATAGCCACGCCGCAATGAGCAGGCTGAGCAACACGTCGGGAATGAAAACACGCGTAAACAGGAATATGCCTGCGGCCGTGTATACGAACAGACCGGCATAAATTTCGGTTCGCTCACCGAATGCCCGCGTGCCCCAGACCAGCGCCAGCAAGCCCAGCAGCAGAACTGAGAGCGCCATGGGCAACCGCGTGGCAAACTCGTTCACTCCAAACAGGTGATAGCAGGCCGCGACGAGCCAGTACGGCAGCGGAGCCTTTTCCAGATAGCGCACACCGTTGATGTGCAGCGTAACGTAATCCCCGCTGACGAACATCTCCCGCGCGGCTTCGGCATGGGTGCTGTCGGCGTCATCCAGTAGCGGAGGCGAAAACACTGAGCCCAAGTAAACCACTGCAAACAGCACGGCCAGCGCCCAGTAGGAGGCATGCCGGGACACACCCGAAAGGCGGTTCTGCTCTTCAGAAATGTTTGAGGTGGAGATCGCGCTCAATTCAAGTGAACCCATTCAAGTGTTACAGAGGAGTGACGATACTCGCAAGCTGCGCCCGGGAATTTAAGGCGCGGCAGGCGGAGTTCCGCCTTGCGGATGCCGCTCAAAGAATTTCTCCTTGTCCATTCCAGCGGGAACAGCCACATCGAAAAAGCCCACCATCATCTCGTCCGTTGTTTGATCGCCCCATGTGACGGTCTTGCTGGGATCTGGATTGTGCGGATTATTTTTCGAGTTGTCGTACCAGGCGACAGCTCTCAGCTTCGTCCCGGCTTTGAGCAGGCGCGGCTGCGCGAGCCTGTAACTTAACTGCCAGTGAAAGTGGTAATTCACGCGCAACAAGACCTCTAGGCTGCCATCATCGTGCACAATGTCGTACTCGAAGCGCTTTCCGCGCAGATGCATATGCGGAAACAGGCTGAGCAAGGTCGCATCGTGTGGCAGCGTGCCTTGCACCTGCGCGCGAAAGTTGTCCGCGCCCGGGGGAATGATCAGCGCGTGATTATTCAGCTGTAAGGTGATCACGCGCTGGCTCGGAGGCGCTTTTGCGAACACTAATCCGATGCTGGTCTGATCCTCATCGGCCGTGCCGTTCGTCGTGTAGTGCATCTGAAACACAAGATCGGAACCAGCAGGAACAAATTTTGCCATCCCGTGGGGCCACCGTTCTTGCGAACTGCCGGGAGCATACACCAGCAACAGATCGCTCGTCGTTTCATGGGCCTGACGCTGCTCGACCGGATCGGTTAGCGTCGAAGCCGTGAAGGGCTGGCCAATTGGCGCGTGGCGCAGCCATTGCGAGTCCGGCGGCCGAATGTAGACTACCGCGTGGTGCACATGCGCTGGGCTCCCCGGACGAAACTCTGAGGCCTGGACCCATCGGTCCTCGATGAAATGCGTAGGCGCAATCTCATAGGTGTATTCGACTTCACCATGCGCTGGAATCTGCACCGGCTTCGGCATCTTCACTACCAGATCGGGCTGCGGGATGTTCCAGCCATCGGTCCACTTCCGCGGCGGAGGCGCGTTATCCACGTTTCCCGCGGGTGCCCCGGCCTTAGCCCACTCTGAGATCGTTGCAATCTGCTGCTCGGTCAGCGAAGGATCGTTGGCAAAGTGCCCGTACTGGGGATCGGCGAACCACGGCGGCATCATCCTCATCTCGACCGCATGCGCCACGGCATCGGCCCACTGGCGACTCTGCTCGTAGGTGACGAGCGGCATGGGCGCAACTTCGCCTGGGCGATGGCAACTCTGACAGTGATCCTGAAAAATTGGCAGCACGTCTTGGTAAAAGGTTGGAGCCGCTTGGGCGCTAGATGGCCCGCCTCCGGCCTGCTCGCCCGCCAGACCGGAAACGTGCCACGCTGCGGACGCCAGCGATACGCACGTGATCGCGATGCCAATCGCGAATGTTTTCACGAGCGCAGGAACTCCACGGTCAACGCCCAGGATTGTCGAGCTGCGTTTGCTTCATAGGCTGGGCGCTCATCGCAAAAAAATCCGTGGTCGGCATTCGAAAACTCGACGTTCACGTAAGTCTTATGCTGAGCGCTAAGAGCGTCCGTTAGGGCTTTTCGATGCTCGGCCGGGATGTGCTTATCCAAACCGCCCCAAAACAGCAGGGAGGGCCCGTGCATCCTCGCGGCCCGGTCGAGCAGCCCCGGCGCGATTCCTCCGCCATAAAATGAGACAGCGGCGCGCATCGGGACGACGCTGTTCGCCAGAAACGAAACCCGCCCGCCCATGCAGAATCCCACGCATGAAATATTGTCTGCCCTGACGTGAGAATTCGCGTGCAGCCAGGCATACGTAGCCTGGGTGTCGGCTTCCGCCGCTTCAGTCGTGACAGCCTGATAATGCGGCATGATGGATGGGAAATCCTTGTAGTCTCCTTGGAATCCTGCCGGAGCGGTTCGATGAAACAATTCTGGCGCGATGGCTACATATCCCTGCGCCGCGAACCGATCGGTGACGTTGCGGATGTGGCCATTCACTCCGAACGCTTCCTGAAACACAATCAATCCCGGATGTCGCCCGCCGCTCGCGGGACGCGCGACATAGGCCGCCATGGGCGAACTGTCCGGTACCATCAGTTGGATCTTTTCCTTCACAATTTCCGGTGAATTCATCGCTACTTCCTTCTGAATGACTTCGTGCTTCCCTAAACTTCTATTTCTCAGTCTCGCACAAAACCCGGCTCTCAAACCTGCCGTCACGGCACATTTGCTCTAAAAATGCTAAATTCAAAGGTTTATGTCTGCCCCTGACTCCAATTTTGTGCGTGCTTGTAAATCGCAACCGGTCGACCGCACTCCAGTATGGTTTATGCGGCAGGCCGGACGTTACATGGCCGAGTACCGCGCCGTCCGCAAGGAGCACTCGCTGCTTGAGATCTGCAAGAAGCCGGCACTCGCCGCCGAAGTTACAATCACTGCCGCGGAAATCCTGGGCGTCGATGCCGCCATCATTTTTGCCGACCTGCTGTTGCCCCTTGAGGTCATGGGGCTGCCATTTCATTTCTCGGCCGGTGAGGGGCCGGTGATCGAAAAGCCCGTCCGCGGCAAAGAAGATATCGCCAACTTGCGCACCGACCGGGCGGCCGAACTGGGATACGTTTCCGAAGCTGTAGCTCTGGTCGCGAAGCACTTTGCTAACCGAGTTCCGGTGATCGGATTTTGCGGTGCTCCGTTCACGCTCGCCAGCTACATGATCGAAGGCGGAGGCTCTCGCAACTACGTTCACGCCAAGAAAATGATGTACAACAATCCCTCCGAGTGGGACGCTCTGATGAGCAAACTGGTTGCGGTGACCTCCGCTTATTCGGCGGAACAAGTGCGCGCCGGCGCCGACGCGATCCAGATTTTCGATAGTTGGGTGGGATGCCTCAGCGTGGAAGACTATCGCCGTTACGTTCTGCCGCATGTCACGGGCATGGTGACGCAACTGAAAAAGACCGGGGTACCGATTATTTATTTCGGCACCGACAGCGCGACCCTTTTGCCCGCGATGAAAGAAACGGGAGCCGACGTCATCGGGCTCGATTGGCGAATTCCGCTGGATGAAGGCTGGCAGCGACTGGATCATCGCACCGCCGTCCAGGGAAATCTGGATCCAGTTCTGCTCTTCGCCGAGTGGAAAGAATTAAAAGCGCGCGCGGAAGAGATTCTGCGGCAAGCCGCGGGACATCCCGGCCACATTTTCAATCTCGGTCACGGCATTTTGCCTGAGACGCCAGTCGAGAACGTAAAGAACCTCGCGCGACTGGTCCAGGAATACTCTTCATCAGCACTCGAATCCTCCACTCGCTCTTCGCGCAGCCGAAAACCGGCAACGGAAGGCCGCTAGCGATGATGCGCATTGCGATCATCGGAGGCGGAATCTCCGGGCTCGCCGCTGCCTTTGAACTCGAAGAACAACGCCGTGCCGGGGCTGAAGTGGAATACGTTCTCTATGAATCTTCTTCCCGGCTCGGCGGAGTGCTGCGAACGGAACTGGTTGATGATTGCCTGGTCGAAGCCGGACCGGACTCCTTCGTGACGGAAAAGCCCTGGGCGGCTGATTTGTGCCGCGACTTGGGCATTGGCGATCAATTGATCGGGTCCAATGATGCCGGCCGCAAGACTTACATCCTCACGCGCGGACGATTGGTCGAAATGCCCGACGGGCTGATGTTCATGGTCCCGACGAAAATCCTGCCGACCGGCTTCTCACCGCTGTTCTCGTGGAAGACGAAGCTGCGGATGACCCAGGAACTGTTTCATCCGCCGCGCGCAGTCGATCATGACGAGTCGGTGGCTGCGTTTGTCGAGCGCCACTATGGAAGCGAGATGGTTGACCGCCTCGCCGACCCGCTGCTGTCGGGCGTCTACGGCGGAGAGGCGGCCAATCTGAGCGTACGCGCCGTGCTGCCTCGTTTTGCCGAGATGGAGCGTACGCACGGCAGTCTGGGACGAGCCATGCTGGCCGCGCGCAAGAAAATGGCTGCGGCTCCGCGCAAGGCGGCGCCTCCGCTTTTCACGTCGCTCAAAGAAGGTATGCAGTACCTGGCCGAAACCCTTGTCTCGCGCCTCACGCCATCGGCGTTGCTGACGAATGCACTTGTGCAAGCCGTCCAGTCGCAACCTGAGGCTGGCGGCTGGCTGGTCTCGGCAGGGCTGCAGTCCGACCAGTTTGATGGAGTGATTGTCGCTCTGCCGGGTATGGCAGCCTCCAATGTGCTTCGCATGGCCAGCCCGGCGCTTTCGAAGGAACTCGCAGCCATTCAGTACAGCTCTTCGATTACGGTCGGTTTGGGCTATGATCGCAACGTCCGCCGGTCGCTGCCTCCCGGCTTTGGATTTCTTGTGCCCCGCAGCGAGGGCAAAAAGCTGCTCGCGGCCACTTTCGTTCACAACAAGTTTCCGCATCGCGCGCCCGAAGATCGTGCCCTGCTGCGTTGCTTTTTCGCGGGGACCAATGCCGAGGACGTTTGGGCGCTCCGCGATGAGCAACTCATCGCCATTGTGCGCAACGAACTGCAGCAAATTGTCGGATTGCGCGCCCAGCCTCTATTCGCCCGAGTCTACAAGTGGAAGTCCGCGATGGCGCAGTACGGCGTGGGACATCTGGAACGCATCGAACGCATCGAGCGCCTGCGAAAACAGCTGCCCGGACTGGCGTTAGCCGGCAACGGCTACCGCGGTATTGGCGTCCCCGATTGTGTGCGCTCTGGCCGCGATGCCGCCAAGCAAGTTGTGCAGATGAAAGCAGCTGTTGGGTAGCCGCGCGGTTACACTTACGCGGCGGCCGGACCTGCAAGGGAAACTTCGGAAGCGGCTCCTTGCGGAATGGGTAACCGCACGCTCACGACTGTGCCGCTTTCCCCTGACTCAATTTCCAGACTGCCACCAAGCTGCCGCAACCGTTCTCTCATCCCGCGGATACCGACGCCAGGCGTCCCGGCGGAGGCCATTTCCTGCAGCTTCTCCGGCGGAATGCCTTTGCCGTGATCCTTGATTTCGATCAGAACCTCGCCTTTACGCTGGCGCAGAACAATCTTCGCAGCCTCACTGCCCGAATGCCGATGAATATTCGTCAGCGACTCCTGCACCACGCGAAAGACCGCGGTCTCCATTTCGCTGGGTAGACGGCTGAAATCATCGGGCAAATCCAAATCAACTTTGATTCTGCTGCGCTGGGAAAATCCGGTCACATACCAGCGCAAGGCCGACGACAAGCCCGCCTCATCCAGCAGCGGAGGATGAAGCAGATGAGAAATAGTGCGAACTTCCGTGCTCATCTCGCGTACCAGATTCTCACTGTCGTTGAGCGCGTCGACAATTTTTGCGAGCCGCTCGACATCGTTTCGCACCAGCCCCAGGTTCATCGCCAGCGCTGCCAAAGTTTGTCCTACGCTGTCGTGCAGTTCGCGGGCGATACGCCGCCGCTCGTCATCCTGCAATTGCATCAGGCGCGCCGAAAGCTCACGCAAATTTCGATTCACCACTTCCAGATCGCTGGTCCGCTCTTGAACTTTAAGTTCCAATTCGCCTTGCGCCTGCTGCAAGGCTTCGTTTTGCCGGCGCCGCGACTCTCCCAGCATGACGACAATGATCGACGACAATAGAAATGCCAGCGTTCCTACCGCCTCGTTGGGATTCGGGCTGCGGAAGGAGTGGAACCAGGGGATAAATCCAAACATCGTTCCCAAAAGCCCGAGGATCGTGGCTACGATCGACGGACCCACGCCGCAATACCACGCGGAGAAGACCACCGCCAGCAACAGCACTACATAGGTACCGCCCTTGCCTGCGAAATGCTCCAGGCCGCTGCTAATCAGCGAAGCGGTGAGCGCCGCCAGGAAAGCCTTTAGGTAACGAAAGAGATGATGATTTGTAATGCGCGTCAAAATCGAAGTATTAGTCCCCATGGTCCCCTACTCCAGGTTTAGTGCCTGGTAAAGCTGAGGTGACAGAGGGCAGGCCGCAATGAAAGCCGCACTGCCAAGATCAAAAGGCCAGCGTTTTTTTAATCATAACAGGAGGGCTGGAGAAAGAAATAGAAAACGGAGGGATTGAGCTTGGCGCTTTATTTTGTTTTGATTAGAACGGGGTTTCGGTTTTGCTCCGGCTTTGTTCACGCCGCATGCGCGCTACTACCAGCCGTATCTCGTCATAAGTAATTTCCGGCGGCAGGGAATCTTTCAGCGGTCGCAAGCGATCGAGTTGATCAAGTCCCACGCGCGCGCATGCCGCTTCAATCACGGCCAGTTTGTTTCGGTCGATCCAAGCCGGGGAAAACTCAACCTCCCCGTTCTCGACCAGTCCGGCTACGGCGTTGAGCACGGTCGACACCTGGCGGCCGCGAATAGCTGCAATCTCCACGAAACTCTTGCCCTCGTTCAGCAGTTGCAAGGTTTCCAGTACAGGTGCGGTCCTCTTCTCGGTAGGTGCGGAAGCCCTGGCGCCTTTGCGATAACTCTGCAGGGCTGCCAGGATCTCCTGTCCATAGGTTTGTGCTTTTCGTTCGCCAATCCCAGTGATGTTCAGCAACTGTGCAATCGAAGAAGGATTCTGCCGGCAAATCTCGTCCAATGAAGTATCGTGCAGGACTACGAACGCAGGTACCCCCTGTTCTTTCGCGATCGCGCGGCGCCACTCGCGCAGATACTCGCGCAGTTCAGCATCGGCTGGGGCCGACGGAGACGAGGCGGCCTTGTCTGAGGCTCTCCCTAAAAACACCGGTCGCTCCCGGCTTGCCTTCGCGGTCAACCATTCTGGAATGTTTCCACAAACGTCGCAAGCGCCGCACGACTCCCACTTCGGAGTTTCGCCAAAATGCGTGCAGATTTGGCGATGCCGGCAGCGCTCAGACTCGGCAAAGGCCCGGATGATGTGATATCGCTGCCAGGCTCGCTCCCGCTCGGCCGGATCGAGAATCTGGTTCGCAAAGAAGCCCAAGAGTCCCGCATCCTGCTTGCGCCAAAGCAGAATGCAATCAGCTGGATTCCCGTCGCGGCCGGCGCGTCCCGCTTCCTGATAGAACTGCTCTACTGATTTCGGCAGCGCCAGATGGATCACCGCCCGCACGCTGGCCTTATTGATGCCCAGTCCGAAGGCGATCGTGCCGACCAGCACTCGCACCTCGTCCGACATCCATCGCTCCTGATTCCGCCGGCGCTCATCGTTTTGCATTTTGGCGTGATAGGGAACGGCAGGAATGCCTTGGTTTTCCAAAAAGTCCACCGTCTCTTCCACACGGTTGATGGTCGGCGAATAGACAATCACATTCCCATCGCTGTAATTGCCCAGCGCTGTGACTAGCAGTGCGGTTTGCTCCACGCTGTCACATTCACGCACCAGATAACGCAGGTTGGAACGATGGAAGCTCGCGATGTATTTATCCGGATTCCGCAACGCAAGCTGCAGCAGGATGTCATGGCGCACGTGGCGAGTGGCGCTGGCGGTGAAGGCCGCAATCGGATGGTCTGGAAAGCTTCCGCGCAGGCGGCTCAACTGCCGGTATTCAGGGCGAAACTCGTGTCCCCACTCGGAAATGCAGTGTGCCTCGTCGATGGCAAAGAATGCGATGGGAACTTTCTGCAGCCACGACAGCGTATCTGCTCGCTGCAGGCGCTCCGGCGAGAGATACAGCAAGCGGTACGCACCTTCTTGCGCCTTCCGCACGACCTGATTCTGTTCTGCGGCGCTGAGGGAGCTGTTGAGAACGGCGGCCGGAATTCCCATCTGCGCCAGTTGCGCCGCTTGATCCTGCATCAGTGCGATCAGCGGAGAGATCACTACCGCAGTCCGCCCCGAGACCACGGCTGGCAGTTGGTAGCACAGAGATTTGCCGCCTCCGGTGGGCATTACCACGCAGGTATCGTGGCCCGCGAGCAGGCTCTTTACGATTTTCTCCTGCAACGGTCGAAATGCACTGTATCCCCAGTAGTGCCGTAAGGGAGTCAGCAGATCGGCCTCTGAGGTCATCGATTCAGTATAGATTCTGAGAGGGTCGCGCGATGCAAGAGCCTAGGTTGAACCGCCCACGGCTCCCGATGTGGAACATGAACTGGAATATTCGGTGCTATGAATCAGGCGAAGAAGAGCCTGCACTCGGTAGCGGATTTTGGTAGCGGTCCAATCTTGAAGCGGGGAGTCATCCCGAAGCCCCGCGCTTTTACGAGCGGGGCGAGGGATCTCACGAGCAGCATAACGTCAAGCTGCGGTGCGGCTGAGATCCGGCCGCGGATACACGCGATCGAAGCTGATCCACACCAGAGCGATCACCACAAAGCACAGGACGCTGCCCTCAGGTCCTACCGAACCTCCGCTCAGCCATTGCGGACCCCGCAGAGAAGAACTCAGCAGGTGCCCCGGAGAGACCATTCCGCTATCTGGAACCGAATAGAAAAAGGTTTCTCCCCAATCCCAGGCAGCGTGAAATCCCACCGCGAACCACAGATTCCCCGTGCGTCTCAGCGTGAGGCAAAAAAACAGGCCAATAAAAGCCGCCGCCAAAATACCCGGCCAGTGCTCGCCTCCATTTCTCAGATGCACCAATCCAAAGGCGCAAGAGAGCGTCAGAGCAGCCGGCCAGAATCCGATTCCGCGCGCTAACGTGAACTGGGAATAACCCCGCAGCAGGAATTCCTCAAACAGCCCCACCAGCAGGAACATGACAGCCCAAAATCCGGCGAATCTCACGATCCGCACCCCATGCAGCACAATGTGCCCGAACGCGAAACAATGCAGCCCGGATAGAGTCGCTATCAACAGGCTGATGGCGATAAATCCCCAGAGCATCCCAGTCCCGAATCGTTGGATCAGAGTTGATCTCAAAGGCAAGCCATACGCGCCCCACGGACGGCGCTCGACTCGCGCCAGCACAAGCGCGGGAATCAAAGCGGCAACGAGATTTCCGGATTCTTCCAACATTGCCGACCACAAGCCGCTCGCCCCCAGATCGCGAGACCACGCCGCGGCGGCCACTAAATTCTGCAATATAAAAAATGTCGCTCCATAAAACAGGAAGCCCCATCCTGGACGCAGCCCGTCCGGACCGAGAAACAATGTGCGAACATAGGAAGGCGCGGCTGCGGCCGCGAATTCAGGCCCATTTCCGCTCGACGCGGAGCCTGCCGAAGAATCATTCTGCCCTTCAGTTTCGGAATCAATCATGAATCAAGCTTTGCGATCAGCCTCCGACATGGTAAAACACTCGGCTCGACCTTATGCCCTCTTATTTCACTCGTGAACGCTTTGGACGCCCCCAGTTCCTTGCCGGCCTGCTTTTGCTCGTATTCCTGGCACAGGCGATGTGGCTCGTACATTCTGAACTCAGCACCGCGCAGGGAACGGAAGGCCGCGAGGCCATTCGCATCGGGGAAGGCTGGAAACAGTGGCACGGACACGGCATTGCCGCGGCTCCGATGATCGAACCCGCGAACAGCCGAGATCCTTTTCAGAGTGACGAGAGTGGATTTGATACCGAGCATTCCCCGCTTCTCTACCTGCTTTCCTCGGCTCCGCTTCTGGTATGGCCGCACGACCTCAACGCCAACTCGGCTCCTTACTGGGGATGGCTTCCGCGCCTGCCGTTTCTTGCCTGCGGTTTATTTCTGGGCGCATCGCTGTGGTACGTGGCGCGCCGTTTGTGCGGCAACCTCGGAGGCTTCGTCGCCCTGACTTTCTACTGCTTCTCGCCAAGGCTGATTCAAGCGAGCGCGGCATGGCATACCGAACCAGAGATCGTCGCGGCCTGGGGATGTTTCGGCACAATCTTCACGGCTATCGCCGTGGCTCATACTCTCTATGCTCCACGAGAAGTCGTGCTTTGGAATTGGCGCCGCATTGTGCTGTTGGGAGTCTCGCTGGCCATCGCGGTGGGATCGCAGTTTTCGCTGATCGTTCTCGCGCCCATGGCGCTCGCTTTCCTGCTGTACGTGGCGCCAGTCAGGCGCTGGGCTGCCCTCATCATCTGGACGGCTGCCTGCGTTGTCGGCCTGCTCCTGCTTTTCGCGGTCTACTTCTGCCACCCGCATGCCTTCGCGGAAAGTATGCGTCATGCATCTTTCTGGGGAGCTACCTGGCGCGGATTTACCTTCGGCGCAGTCTACAAACAGATTGCGGTGCAAATCCTCCGCTCGTGTCCGGCACTCGTCCTGGTACTCCCAGTGACGCTGGCCACCTACGCCGTCTGGCGCCGCACGCGCTATTTCGGCAATACGGCGCCCCTGCTAGCGGCAGTGCTGTTCATCGTTTTAGCGATGGCGCACCCGCACATCGCAGGCGAAGGATTCCTCATCACCGCGATTCCGTTTCTTTTTCTGTTTGTTTCGGGTGTGCTCGCCGATCTGATGGAGACCAGCTACCGTCAGCTGATCATGGCGTGCGTGCTCGCCTTGCTCATCACCTACGCTGCACGAACTCTGCTGGCGTTGGCTCAAGTGCCCCAAGGCTGATCCGCATCTCGGCTAGGTGTGTGCGACCGCCCGATGTTCCTTCAATTGCTCGACCAGGAAGTCCAGATAGGTTTGCATGGCCTCTCCCGTTTTCGCCGAGAGGCGAAAAATCCGCATGCCGGGCCGCACCGACTCGATGCTCCGGCGCACCGTTTCCCAATCAAATTCCACCGCCGCGGCCAACTCGTTCTTGGTGATCACCGCAACATCGGCGCTGTTGAAGATGGTCGGATACTTCAGCGGCTTATCTTCCCCTTCGGTCACCGACATCAGGACCAGACGAAGATTTTCTCCCAGATCGTACGATGACGGACACACCAGGTTGCCGACGTTTTCGATAAACAGGAAATCCAGCTGATTCAGATCCCATTCCTGCAGCGCGTTTTGTACCATCGCAGCTTCCAGATGGCAGAGCGTGCCGGTCGTAATTTGCTTGACCGGAGCCTGGCTGCGCGCCAGGCGCAGCGCGTCGTTTTCGGTCGCCAGATCTCCAACCAGAGCGGCTACTCGATAGCGCGGCTGCAATTGAGTGAGAGTCTTCTCCAGAAAAGTTGTCTTCCCGGAGCCGGGACTGGAAACCAGGCTCACGACAAAAACTCCGGCGGCGCGAAACTGCTCGCGCAGAGCGCGGGCGATCACGTCGTTCTGCTTCAGAACATTGCGCCGCACCTCGATCATCCGGGGCTCGCTCATTCCTGCACCTCCAGAGCAAAAACTTCCAATTCCTTGCCTTGCCGCACATCCATTGTTGGCAAACCGCATTCCGGACACATGAACGCTTGCACCGAAGTCAATATTCGCTGCTCCCGGCACTGCGGGCAAAAAACGGCGACCGGAACATCCTCCACAATCAGCCGAGACCCCTCCAACGGAGTGTCCTGGCACGCGACCTCATACGAAAACAGCAGCGCATCCTTCACCACGCCTGACAGCGCTCCCAGCCTGAGATGCACGGCGCTCACCTGCACCCCGCGCTTCTGCGCCTCTTCTGTGGCAGCTTCGACAATGCCCATCGCGATCGATAGTTCGTGCATTCCACCCTTGTTCTCGCTACTTCGTGAGCTGTCCGATGAAAACCCCGTACGGATCTAGAGTCACCATGTCTCCCTTGGCAGCAGATTTCCCGGTAGCCACCAGGCTCTTCGCCGAGGCATAGCCGTTCTTGTCCGTTGCGAAGCTGATCTTCTGCGTGGTCCCAGACATATTCAGCGCGACCAGCACCGCCTGATCGTGATAGACGCGCAAGTACGACAGCACATTCTGATTGTTCTCGTTGATCGGAACGTAATCGCCGTCCGATAGCGCCTGATTGGTGTGCCGGAGTTTGAGGACTCTTTTGTAGAACGAAAGAATCGAATTCGGATCGTTGGACTCGTCCGCCACATTATGCGTCTTTGCGGTTGCAGGCACAGGAAGCCAGGGCGCGGCTTTCGAAAAGCCCGCGTTAAGGCCGTCGTCCCATTGCATGGGAGTGCGCTCGCCGTCGCGGCCTTTTTCTTTCGGCCATCCTCGGCGGCCGATCGGATCCTTCACGTCCTCTTTCCGCGTGGGAGGAGTCGTCTTCATTCCAATTTCTTCGCCATAATAAATAATCGGCGAGCCACGCAGCGTCAGATAGAGTCCCGCCATCAGCTTCGCGATTTCGTCGTTGTGCTGTCCATCCCCGTAGCGGTCGTATGAACGCACAATGTCGTGATTGCTGATGACGAACGTAGGCCAACCCGAAGCCGAATTTACTTCGGCAATCTGTTTGCGGAATTCGGCGGGCGACAGCTTGTTCACTGTCGTGAACAGAAAATCCATGGGCAGTTGCAACTCGTCGTTGCCCTTACCGTAATACCGATCCAATTCCGCAATATCCGCGGTCCAGGTTTCGCCAATCAGCACCGCGTTGTATTCGTCAGCCACTTTGCGGAGGCCGCGCAGCGCCTCATGCACTTCCGGCAGCTTGGTATTGAATTTATTTACTTCGATCGGATCGCCAAAGGCGTTCTTGCCCGGCTTGACCGGGTTATCCCGCAGATTCGGATCTTCGAAGAGCGTGTCGACCGCATCCAGGCGAAATCCGGAAACGCCGCGCTCGTACCACCAGCGCGTTACGTCGAACATGGCGTCTTTCACCGCGGGATTGCGCCAGTTCAAATCCGGCTGCTGGGCATAAAAGTAGTGGTAATAGTACTGATTCGTTGTCGGATCGAACTTCCATGCGGAGCCGCCAAATGTGGAGGTCCAGTTGTTCGGAGGCTGTCCCGGCCCTTTGCCATCCCGCCAGATGTACCAATCGCGGTGCGCCGATGTGCGCGAGGATTTAGAATCCAGAAACCACGGATGCTGATCGGAAGTGTGGTTCACCACAAAGTCGAGAATGATGTGGATGCCGCGCTTCTTGGCTTCCTTCACGAGATTGTCGAAATCTGCCAGCGTCCCATACATCGGATCGATGTTTTCATAGTCGGAGACGTCGTAGCCGAAATCCACCTGCGGCGAAGGAAAGCACGGGGTAATCCAGATCGCATCCACGCCCAGATCTTTCAAATAATCCAGTTTCGACGCGATCCCGTTCAGGTCGCCGACTCCGTCGTCGTTGCTGTCGGCAAAGCTGCGTGGATAAATCTCATAAAAAACGGCATGCTGCCACCAGGGATGGCCTTTCATGTCATCTGCCTTGCTCGACTGAGCGGCTGCCAGAGCACAAGAAATAGCCAGAACGGAAAAAATCGACAGAGCTCCACAGATAAGGCTCCTGTAGGTTTTCGATCCCATAAATCGCCACTCCTAAAAGGCTTTCAAACCCCAAACGCAGGATTGATTGCAGTGTAACGCTTCCCGGCCCAGCCAATCGCGGCAACTGCAAAATTCTTAAGGACGGGTAAGAATCGGGTCTCCCATGCGCGCCTGGCCGCCCGAAGTCAACACGCATCCGTAAACGCCACGAGACAAACGACGTTTACCTTGCGGGATATACAGCGGAAAGAACGCGCGGCCAAGTGGAAGCAATCCCTGGCGCTTTTCATTTTGATGCGGCGGCCGAACTCCGCGGGAGCTTGCAAACTCACGATTCCCTGAATATAAGGAAATAGGGGCGAATTCCAGCACGAGCCCTGTGGGCCAGGTAGCGACCTCTTGTTCCCTTCACGCCGCGCATTTCTAACATCGCTCAGCCGCTCCGCTCTCGTGCTGTCGTTCGAGAACGTGCTGGCGCTGGCGCGTCCCTATTGGTTGCGAGCGACTCCTCAAACGCAAGTGAAGCCAGATCCTTCGTCAGCCAAAGATGCGCAGAGCGCCAACCTCGGCATCAGCTTTCTGAATGTTGGCCGCGAATCGGGATTGAACGCGAAAACCATTTTTGGCGGCGAACACAAAAATAAGTATCTGCTCGAAACCACGGGATGCGGCGTCGCTTTTTACGATTATGACAACGATGGCTGGCTCGATATTTTCCTGGTGAACGGCACGCGTCTGGAAGGCTTTCCTGCCGGTAGCGAGCCCACCTCCCATCTGTTCCGCAATAATCGCGACGGTACCTTCACCAACGTCACCCAAAAGGCTGGACTCGCGCATTCCGGCTGGGGCCAGGGATGCTGCGTCGGCGACTACGACAACGATGGTTGGGACGACCTGTTCGTCACCTATTTCGGCAAGAACGTTCTCTATCACAACAACGGAGACGGGACGTTCACCGATGTGAGCGCGAAGGCTGGCGTGGCCGGCAACGGGAAACGCTGGAACACGGGCTGCGCCTTTGTCGACTATGACCGCGATGGCCATCTCGATCTCTTTGTCGCGAACTACATTGACATGGACCTGGCGACGGCGCCTGTGCCCGAATCCGGCCCCTGCCTTTATAAGAGCGTGATGGTCGCCTGCGGGCCGCCCGGACTCCAGGGTGGAAAAAATATTCTCTACCACAACAATGGCGACGGCACATTCACTGACGTCTCGGAAGCAGCCGGAATCTTAAGCGCAAATGGCACGTATAGTTTGGGAGTTCTCACCGCCGATTTCGACAATGACGGGTGGCCTGACATCTATGTTGCCGATGACTCCGCTCCCAGCGCCCTTTATCAGAACAAGAAGAACGGAAAATTCGAGGACATTGCGATCGAGGCCGGTTGCGCACTCAGTCCGGATGGGAAGCCGCAGGCCGGCATGGGCGTGTCAGCCGCCGACTACGATATGGATGGCAACCTTGATATCGTAAAAACAAATTTCGCGGGCGACACGCCTTCGCTTTATCACAATCAAGGCGGAGCCAGTTTCGAGGACACCACTTTCATTGCCGGACTGGGCGCTCACACCCAATTTCTCGGCTGGGGTTGCGGATTCTTCGACATGGATAATGACGGGTGGCCCGACATCCTCATTTGCAACGGCCACGTTTATCCCGAAGTCGAGCAACTGAAGACCGAAGCCGGCTATGCCCAGCGCAAACTGCTATATCAGAATCTTCACAACGGCCACTTCGCGGACATCTCTTTTCAGGCTGGCCCCGGCATCTCCGCGCCCAGCGCTTCCCGCGGCGCGGCGTTTGGAGATTTTGACAACGACGGCGACATCGACGTTGTCGTCAACACGGTCAACGATTATCCGCAGCTGTTGCGCTGTGACTCGACCCTCGCCAACAACTGGATCAAGATTCGCACTATCGGCACCAAGTCAAACCGCAGCGGCATTGGCGCGCGCCTGGTGTGCGTTACTCAACTTCCCGGAGAATCCAAGCCGCATCGCCAGATCGACGAAGTCCGCAGTGGCGGCGGTTACTTCTCGCAGAACGATCTCAGGGTTCATTTCGGATTGGGCAAGGCCGAAAAGGTTGACGTCCTCGAGATCCATTGGCCCAGCGGCCAGGTCGATACCATGAAAGATGTGAAGGCCAACCAGGTGATCTACGTCAAGGAAGGCGAGGGAATCACGCGCACGATGCAGTTCCCGAAAAATCCTAAGCCTGCCGAATAGAGTTATGGAGCTTTCTTCGCTTCAGTTTCGGCGGGCACGCCCAAGCCTTCTTTCAGCGTGTGAATCTGATCCACGGCCAAGCCCGTGAAGCGCTCCGTCAGCCCGCTGGGCCAGCGAACTTCAACCCACTCGATCTTGTCAGTTTTTCCCAGGCCGAAATGCACGCGCATGTCGCTATTCGAGATATAACTCGATCCGCTGCGCACTTCATCGACCAGAATGCGAGTCGCGGTCTTCAGCCGAATTCGAGCCCCGACGCCGTCGCGATTCGATTTCGTTCCAATCGTGTGAATCGCGACCCAGTGGTTTGAGCCGCGGATCTGATTCACCAGCAGACTGGGCGCGGCATTCATGTTGTTGATGACCGCCGACATCCTGCCATCGTTCCACAAATCTCCTACCGCTAATCCGCGCGACGAAGCCAATGTGGTAATGCCCGAACCTGCTGATGCGGAAATATCGCTGAACGTTCCGTCACCGTTATTGTGAAAAAGGATTCGCGGTTCTTTATAGCTGCTGCCCAAATGTTGGCTGTCCACTTCCGGATAGACATGTCCGTTGACCAGCAGCAAGTCGGGCCAGCCGTCATTATCGATGTCGAGAAACATAGTTCCCCAGCCGAGATACTGCGTGTATAGCCCTAATCCGGCCGCTGTGGTCGCATCGTTGAATGTTCCGTCGCCGTTGTTTTTGTAAAGCGTGGAAGTGTCATCGGAAAAATTCGTTTTGAAAATGTCCAGATGGCCGTCGCCGTTGTAGTCTCCGATGGTGGACCCCATTCCGGCCTGCTCGCGCCCGTCCTCGTTGAAGGCCGCTCCTGCGGTCACCGCAACGTCGGTATAAGTTCCGTCATGATTATTGTGGTACAGGATGCTGGGAGTGCTGTCGCACGCGATGAAGATGTCAGGCCAGCCATCTTCATCGAAGTCGAACGTCGAGACGCTGAAGGCATAGTGACCGTCGGTGCGATCGATGTGTGCCTTCGCGGTGACGTCTTCAAACGTTCCGTCTCCGCGATTGTGGTAAAGAATGTTTTTCGCTCCGGGCAAGCCCCGCGGCCCGCACATCACCGGCACTCCCTTCCATATACACGTGGGACGATCTCCCGGAGCGGGCGCAGTCGCTAGATCGAAGTCCACGTAATTCGCCACGACCAGATCCAGATGCCCATCGCGATCGTAGTCGACAAATGCACATCCCGTTCCCCAGGCTTTTCCTGAGCCGGCTACGCCCGCCTTTTCCGCGACCTCTTTAAAGACTCCGTGATCGTTGTGGTAAAGCCGGTTCTTGCCATAGTAGGTGACGTATAAATCTTCCCACCCATCATTGTCGTAGTCGCCGACGCACACGCCCTGTCCCCAGCCCGTCGCCGAGAGTCCGGCTTTCGCAGTTACATCGGTAAACGTGCCATCGTGATTGTTGCGATAGAGGCGGTTGGTCGGACCATGTCCCGCCGGAAAGCCTTCCAGCCGAGTCCCGTTCACCAGAAAAATGTCAGGCCAGCCGTCATTGTCGTAGTCGAAGATGGCAACGCCGTTTCCGGTAGTTTCAATGATGTATTTCTTGGTATCAATTCCGCCAAAAATATTGGGTGCGGTGAGGCCGGCTTTCCCGGCAATATCGGTGAAATCGACGATCTGCGCGGGTGCGGGTGGGACGGCTTTCGCGGATTGCGCGCAGAGTGTTCCCGCGACTAGGCATCCAGAGGCAAGCACGCACAAAATCACGCGGCGCGCATCGAAGGACAAGAAATGGAATCGCATGAACCCCAGTTGATGGTAGGGGCCTTGGCGGTTAAGGGTCAAGCGAGGATCCGGCTGGATGGTGGGTCAGTTTCATTTCCACAGCGGAAAATTTCCGAGAGGGGTCATCCCGAGGGCCCGCGTTTTCACCGGCGGGACGAGGGATCTCCCGTGGGCATACGGCCGGAGAAGTTCAAACTGACTCGCTACCTCTGGCTAGGGCGAGCAGGAAGCGAAATCTCAGCATGGTTCCACTCTATAAAGCGTTGCGCAGTAAAAAACGGCAGGGCCGACCCCCTGCCGTTCGACACTGATGGAATTCTTCCGAACTACTTCTTGTTGACCGCCTTCTTCAGTTCCGCTCCAGGGGTGAACTTCGCGACCTTGCGGGCGGCGATCTTGATCGTCGCGCCGGTTTGTGGATTGCGGCCGTTCCGTGCTTTTCTCTGCGACACGGAGAAGGTGCCGAACCCTATCAACGCCACGCGATCTCCCTTGCGCAGGGCAGACGTAACGCTGTCAACAGCGGTATCAATGGCGGTCGTGGCTTGCGCTTTGCTGATTTCACATGCGCCTGCGATCTTGTCAACTAGATCGGCCTTGTTCATAGTTTCTCCTCGCAGGTCTCTTTCGTGCCCAGCTCAACCGCGATGAAAACGGGCTAGACTGGGTTGGGAAACCTGATCGCTCGTATTGTGCTCCCTCTTGGCAGAATGTCAACTGTGAAAATCCGCGCCGGAAGCCTGTTTCGCACCTTGGCAGTCCCGATTCGGCCTACCGGGGCGGCTTTGCGCCCTTGCCTGAACGGTTTTCCTCTGTCCTCCACAGGCGCCGACATTCCTTCACAGGATGTACACAGAAAGTCAGGCATTCTGGCTTGCGCAAGAGCGGCTCGCGGGTGCAAAGTCGAAATAGGTACACAGAGCGGCGGACGGATTCGTTCGCTTCGCGAAGCGGACCTCCGGGACGGATATTCCCGGGTTGGACGATCGAATCAGGAGTAGTCCAAGGTGATTAAGGCTCCCGCAGAAGTTTGCCCGTTGTGTGAAGGCACAGGATGGAAGACCGTATCGGCCGGCCTGAGCTCGGCGGCCACCAGGAATGATCGCCGCGTCACGCGCTGTGATTGTCAGTTACGCGCGCGCGCACAGACTCTGCTCGCCGCCGCCCGCATCCCGCGGCGCTACGAGCATTGCGAGCTCACCAACTACGACACCGACTTCCCGGGAGCTCATCCTTCGCTCGCCGAGGCTCATTTCCTAGCCTCTAATTTCGCCAAAAAATGCGACCCTCGCGGAGACAAGGGCCTCCTGATTATCGGCAAGATCGGCACGGGTAAGACTCATCTCGCGGTTGGAATCTTAAAAGAACTCATCCTCAATCGAGGGATCTCCTGCCTGTTTTACGACTATCGCGAGCTGCTGAAGGAGATTCAGAACTCCTACAACTCAACCGTGCAGACCACCGAGCTGGATGTGCTCCGTCCCGTATTCGAAACCGATGTGCTCGTGCTCGACGAACTGGGCGCGGTGAAACCTACGGAATGGGTTTGGGACACGGTCAGCCTGATCCTCAACACACGCTATAACGACAACCGCACGACCATCATCACCACAAACTTTGAAGACCAACCCGCCGCAGCGGTGTCCGGTTCGCTCTCTCCGGCCAGGGCTGCCAGCCGCGGCGAGACTCTCGGAGACCGCATCGGAGAGCGCATGCGCTCCCGTCTCCACGAAATGTGCCGCGTCATTTCGCTGGACGGCACCGATTTCCGCCAGAAATTCCGCAGCGCTAGCTTTCGGTGATCACGAAGCCGGAGCCAGCGCAACCGTCCGACCGTAGCGCTGGCGTCCCGCCGGCTGTCGCGAGCGCATCTTGCGCTCGCTCTGTCCAGCTCTACTGAAGCCCGTGCCTCCGCCAAAGAATCTCATTAAAATCAACTTGTGCTGACCGAGCGACTCGAATTCACGCCCGAACTCGACACCGAAGTCTTTGCCGCGGTTCCCCCGGCGCCGGCTGTGTTCCTCCTGCGCGGTGAAGATTCCCAGGCCGAGCCTTACGTCAGCAAGACCGCAAATCTGCGGCGCCGCCTGCAACGCCTTCTCGGCCCGCTCACCGAACGTACAAAGAAACTCAATCTCCGCGATCGCGTGCGCTCCATTGAATACACGCCGACCGGATCTGACTTCGAGTCCGGGTTCCTCCTCTACCGCGTTCTGCGTCAAGCGTTCCCCAAGACCTATCAGAATCGGCTGCGCTTTCGCTTTGCGCCTTTCGTCAAGCTGCATCTCGAGAACGAGTATCCTCGCGCTTCGATCACCACGCGTCTGGGACGCCTGCAGGGGCCGGCAGTGTACTACGGGCCTTTCATTTCTCGCGTTGCCGCCGAGAAGTTCATGAACGATTCCCTCGATTTTTTCAAGATGCGGCGCTGTGTCGACGATCTCCATCCCGACCCCAAATTTCCCGGCTGCATCTATTCCGAGATGAAGATGTGCCTGGCACCCTGCTTCAAGGGATGCAGCGATGAGGACTATGCCGCCGAAGTCAAGCGTGTTCAGACGTATTTCGATTCAGGAGGCGAATCCCTTTTGCGCGAGTTCTCGGATCAGCGCGAGGCCGCATCGGCGAACCTGGCCTTCGAAGATGCGGCTGCGATTCACGCTCGAGTGGAAAAGCTCAAGCCCGTGCTGAGCCTGCTTCCCGACATTGTGCAGCGCCTCGATCGCCTGTCTGCACTCATGATCCAGCCCAGCTGCAGCCCAGGGTCGGTTTCGTTCTTTCAGGTTGATTCCGGAAAACTCTCCGGCCCCGTTTCGTTTCTGATTCAGCCCGCCCAGCACGCGAAATCGCAGTCGATGGAAGCCAGAGTGCACGAAACCTTGCAATCGTTCCCGCAGCGCCACGCCAAATCCGCGACGGAACACATGGAGCACGTCGCCTTGCTGAAGCGCTGGTACTATCGCGGCAGCCGCACCGGAGAAATTTTCTTCGCCGACGCCAAAGGCGAACTGCCGATACGCCGCATCGTGCGCGGCATCTCGCGCGTCTTCCGTGGCGAAAAGCCCGAACCAGAGGCCAACGCGTTGCCCCCAACGTCCTAAATGCCGACCAGCAAACCTTCGGGCCTGCAGCCCAAGGTCAAGCCCCCTTCAGCATTGACGCCAACCCAAATTCGCCCTAAGATGGCACGGCGCTTGTGGTTGCCCATCGGGCGATCCTGTGCCACTCGTCCCTGATCAGCCAAACATGATCGGCCAAACCATCTCCCACTACCGGATCACTGAGCTTCTGGGCGGCGGGATGGGCGTCGTTTACAAAGCCGAAGACACGCTGCTCGGTCGCTTCGTCGCCCTCAAGTTTCTTCCCGACGACGCTTCCGACGATCCCCAAGCCCTCGAGCGCTTTCGCCGCGAAGCCCGCGCCGCCTCAGCTCTCAACCATCCCAACATCTGCACGATTCACGAAATCGGCGAACACAATGGCCAGGCCTTCATCGTCATGGAGTGCCTGACCGGCCAAACCCTCAAGCACTTGATCGACGGCCGCCCCATGGAGCAGGAACGGCTGCTGACTCTGGGCATTGAGGTGGCCGACGCGCTCGATGCCGCGCACGCCAAGGGCATCGTGCATCGCGATATCAAGCCTGCAAACATTTTCGTGACCGATCGCGGACACGCCAAAATTCTTGATTTTGGACTGGCAAAAATTTCTCGCGCCGCCCGCCCCACCAGCGGCGATTCCCAGACCGTTGCTGAGGCCACCAGCCTTGATCTCACCAATCCCGGAACCGCGGTGGGCACTGTGGCCTACATGTCTCCCGAGCAACTACGCGGGAAGGATCTCGACGGGCGCACCGACCTTTTTTCCTTCGGCGTGGTGCTATACGAAATGGCGACCGGCGTTTTGCCTTTTCGCGGAGAAACTTCCGCGGTCATTACGGAAGCCATCCTGAATCGAGCTCCCACCGCAGCCATCCGGCTGAATCCGGAGCTGCCGCCGAAGCTGGAAGAGACCATCAACAAGGCGCTCGAAAAAGATCGCGAGATGCGTTGCCAGAGCGCCGCCGAAATGCGCGCCGACCTCAAGCGCATCAAGCGTTCTCTCGATTCGTCCCGCACGTCGGTCGTGACCGAACCAGCTGCACCGGCCGTTGCCGCAGCGTCTTCACGGCCACCCGCGACGCGCAGTAACACGGTGTGGTCTTTGTTGGCCTTGTCGGTCCTGGTCGCGCTGGCGGCGGGCATATACGTCGGGAAGCAGATGTTTTCGTTCGCGCCTTCACCGCCTCCCACGTACCGGCAGCTGACCTTCCGCCGCGGCAGCATCCGCTCCGCCCGCTTTGCTCCCGACGGACAGACGATTCTCTACAGCGCCGCATGGCAGGGCAGTCCTGTGGATGTGTTCACAGCCAGGCCCGAAGCCCCGGAAGCGCGCTCCATGGGCCTGAGCCGCACGCAGCTCGCCTCGGTCTCGTCCGCGTCGGAGATGGCCGTTCTGCTCAATAGCAAGGCCATCGGCACCTGGGTGAATATGGGCACGCTGGCGCGCGCACCGCTGGTTGGCGGAGCTCCCCGCGAAGTTCTGGAGCACGTGCAGTGGGCGGATTGGTCCGCCGATGGCACCAACCTGGTTGTGGTGCGCGATTTTGGCGGCCGCAATCGTCTGGAGTATCCCATCGGCAAGCCGCTCTATGAGACCGGCGGATGGATCGGCCATCCCCGCTTCTCGCCGAAGGGAAATCTGATCGCCTTCATTGATCATCCCGTGCAGGGCGACGACAGCGGCTCTCTGGCGGTGATCGATCTGGCGGGAAATAAGAAGACGCTCTCTGGCGAATGGTTCACCATCCAGGGCCTGGCCTGGTCTCCTGATGGCAGTGAGATCTGGTTTACCGCCAGCAAGTCGGGCGTCGACCGAACTCTCTACGCCATCACCCTCGATGGCAAAGAGCGCATGGTGCTCCGTTTGCCCGGCGCCGTCATGATCTTCGACATCTTCAAGGATGGCCGGGTGCTGCTAATGCGCGCCAGCTGGCGGCGAGAGCTCGTTGGCATGATCCCCGACGAGTCCAAGCAGCAGGATCTTTCCTGGCTCGATTACACTTATCCCGCGGATCTTTCCACCGACGGAAAGACGCTGCTGTTCGATGAAGAGGGTGGCGGCGGCTCCCTTGATTACTCGAAATCCGGCGGATTGTCCTACGCTGTCTACATCCGCAAGACCGATGGTTCACCCGCCGTTTTGCTGGGTGAAGGCGGCGCAGTCGCTCTCTCGCCGGACGGAAAATCGGTGGTTGCGCAGACGCAGGACACGCCCTCGCAACTCAAGCTGCTCACGACGGGAGCCGGTGAGGGCAAGGTTCTAACCAAGGACAATGTCAATCATTCCTGGGCGCGCTGGTTTCCCGACGGCAAGCGCTTGCTGTTTTCCGGCAACGAGCCGGGCAAGGGCGTCAGGCTCTATGTCTTCGACATCGCTTCCGGCAAGAGTCAGCCGATCACGGCCGAAGGCGTGAACGGCACCGCTTTCGTGATTTCCCCGGACTCGCAGTGGGTCGCCGGAATCGGGCCGGACCAGAGGGGATATCTCTATCCGACCGGCGGAGGCGATCCCCGTGCCATTCCCGGCTTCATCTCCGGCGAGCAACCCATCACGTTCAGCAGCGACAATCATTTTCTTTATGTCTATCAACCGGGCGAACTACCGGCCCGCGTCGATAAGCTCGATCTGCAAACCGGCAAGCGCAGCCTCTGGAAGCAATTGATGCCCTCCGATCCCGCCGGAGTCGAGACCATTGGCCCCATCCTAATCACGCCCGATGCCAAGACCTGTATCTTTGGCTATCACCGCATGCTGGCCGATCTCTACCTGGTAGAAGGCCTGAAGTAATTTGCTTACCGTGCTCCTGAAATAAGAAAGGGCGGGCTCAGGACGCTGTCACGAAACCTACTATCGAACACGCACAGTGGGAATAAACCAGGTTCCAGCCGCGTAGCGGCGGAATGTGAAAGCCCGGCACAGAAGCGTGTGAGAAACTGAATTCAGAGTGTGAGAGAACTGAATTCTCGGAACGACGGTGGAATAGGCGCCATCGAAATGCAGCCGCGTAGCGGCGGTATATGAAAGTCCGGCACGGCAGTGCCGGGTGGCGGCAGTGGGACAACCCGAGTCCGCTTTAGCGGACGGCACTAGTTTCCTAACAGCCTCTCAAGGCCGCCCATTTTTATCCGCGCGAATCCGTGGCAAAGAAGCTTTTAGATGTCCAGGTTCTTCACGTCCAGCGCATTCTCTTCAATGAACTTGCGCCGCGCCTCCACATCTTCTCCCATCAACGTGGTGAAGATCGTTTCGCACTCGGCGATGTCTTCCAGTTTCACCGAGAGCAGCGTGCGCCGCTCCGGATCCATGGTGGTCTCCCACAACTGCGGAGCGGTCATTTCGCCCAGACCTTTGTAGCGCTGGATGGTGAACTCCCGCCGCCCCTCGTTGATCACATAATCGCGAAGGTCGCGGACATTGGTCTTCTCCACGACTTCAACTTCTTTTCGCTTGGCAGGCTTGGCGGCTTTCTTGTCCGCCTTTTCTTCGGCGGACGCGGCTTCTTCCTCTGCCCCATCGCCATTGCTGGCAGCGGGCACCGCCTTGACCAGCGTCTCCACCACGAACGGCGGCTCCATGTAAGGCTCGATCAGCTTGTACTTAGCGATCAATTGCCGGCATTCGGCGCTCGAAGCCAGCACAAAATTGATCACGTGTTCCGCGCCATGTTTATTGACGAAGCTCACCTCCCACAGGTTGTGCTCTTCGTCAAAGCGCGACTCCACGCTCTTGAAGCCCTCGTCTTTCTGCAGCTTCTTCAGTTCTTTCTCTAGGCGCTCGATCTTCTTCGGCGGAGCCTTTTTGTCGCCTTCGAAGTCCGCGCGCTTCGCCAAATCGAACTTGGGGATCAACTCGGTGACGCGCTCGTTGCGCACCCGCTTGTCGAGTTTCTCGAAAAATCCGAGATACTCATCGAGCACGGTCATGAACTTGGCAAGCTCTTTGCCCTCGATCTTTGCCGCGCCTTCTCCGTAGCGAACGGTCAATCCGTCGGCGGCGCGCTTCACCATCACTTTCACGAACTCGCGCTCGTCTTTGATGTACTGCTGCGACTTGCCCTTTTTCAGCGAGAACAGCGGCGGCTGCGCGATAAATACGTTGCCCCGCTTGATCAATTCCTGCATGTGGCGGAAGAAGAACGTCAGCAGCAGCGTGCGGATGTGACTGCCGTCGACGTCAGCGTCGGTCATCAGGATGATTTTTCCGTAGCGCACTTTCGTCGCATCGAAATCGTCCTTGGCGATGCCGGTGCCCAGCGCCGTGATCAAGGCGCGAATTTCCTCGTGCGCCAGCATCTTGTCGTAGCGCGCCTTCTCCACGTTCAGAATTTTTCCCTTGAGCGGCAGAATCGCCTGAAAGCGGCGATCGCGGCCCTGTTTCGCGGTTCCACCGGCTGACTCGCCCTCGACCAGGAACAGCTCGCAACGGTTCGGATCGCGCTCGGAGCAGTCGGCCAGCTTGCCCGGCAGCCCGCCCGAGTCAAGCGCGCCTTTGCGCCGCGTAAGATCGCGAGCTTTGCGAGCCGCTTCCCGCGCGCGCGCCGCATCCACGGCTTTGTTGATGATCTTTTTCGCGACCGTCGAGTTCTGCTCGAAAAATGCGCCCAGACGCTCGTTCACAAACTGCGTGACCGTCCCCGCGATGTCGGAATTCAGCTTGCCCTTGGTCTGCCCTTCAAACTGCGGCTGCGGCAGCTTCACGCTGATCACCGCGACCAGTCCTTCGCGCACATCGTCGCCTGTCAGATTTTCTTTTACGTCTTTGAACAGGCCCATCTGCTGCCCAGCATAGTTGATCGTGCGCGTCAGGGCTGTGCGGAATCCAGAAAGATGCGTGCCGCCATCGACTGTATTGATGTTGTTGGCAAAGCTGAAAATCGTTTCCGAATACGCGTCGTTGTATTGCAGCCCAATCTCCATGTGGACGCCGTTGCGGTCGTCCTCCATGTAAATCGGCTTATCATGCAGCACCTGCTTGCCGCGATTGAGATGCTTGATGAATTCCGCGATGCCGCCGTTGTACTTGAATTCGGCATGCTTGGGCTCGCCGGTCTTCGCGTCGGTTGTGCGCTCATCCGTGAGCGTGATCAATAGTCCCTTATTGAGGAACGCGAGCTCGCGCAGTCGTTGCGCCAAAGTGTCGTAGTTGTATTCCGCAGCTGTTGTGAAGATCTCTGGGTCGGGCGTGAAATGGACTTTGGTCCCGGTTTTTACTTTTGCGACGCCGGTCTTTTTCAGCTTGCTGGTCGGCTGACCCTTGGAATACGTCTGCTGCCAGGTCGCGCCGTCGCGCCAGATTTCAAGCTCCAACTCGATGCTCAATGCATTGACCACCGACACGCCCACGCCGTGCAGTCCGCCGGAAACTTTGTAAGTGGATGAATCGAATTTTCCGCCGGCATTCAGCTTGGTCATCACCACTTCTGCGGCGGAAAGTTTTTCGCCGTCCAAATCCATGTCGTCCACAGGAATGCCGCGGCCATCATCGACCACGGTGATGGAGTTGTCGATATGGATGGTGGCTTCAATCTTGGTGGCGAATCCCGCCAGCGCCTCATCGACGGAATTGTCGACCACCTCGTACACGAGATGATGAAGTCCGACCTCGCCCGTCGAGCCGATGTACATGGCCGGACGTTTGCGAACGTGTTCCATCCCGCTCAACACCTTGATGGAATCGGCGTTGTAATCGCTGTTGCCGTTGCCGGCGCCGTTCACGGTGTTGATCGGAGTCACTTTTCCGTTTTTTGTTTTGGTCTCGACGATGGGAGTATTGATCTCTTTGGTGGCCATTCCGCTCCGCGAAAATGTCCCGAATTTTTGTGTCGCGCAGTTACCGCTCGCACTCTGGAACCAGGCTGGAAATTGCTCTCGATCCTGCCCTCTCGAAGCCGCCTCAGATAGACTTCAAGTTATTGAAATTCCTTGTACTTAGGATCGATTTCGACTGTAGAAATTATAGCACAGAGCAGTACGTTTTGGAGACCCCGAAAAGCGCCAGAATCGAGGGAGTAAAGCACTGCGGACCGCCCCTAGATTGACGGGTGCAAAGACTGCCTAAAACAACCACGAGGGTGACTTGATATAAGGCGCACCCTGTGGTCCCGCATTCGCGGACATGCTCTTGCGTAACGTGATCTGCGTTATGCCATTCCCTAAAATCTAGTTGTGCGCATCGACGGCCAAAAGCAGAATATCGGCAAGAGCAGACGACGCAGGCTAGTTGCCTTCTGATTATCTGGTTGCTTCAGCAAGCCCCAATAGGTTGGGATTCAGATCCCGAGCTCCCCGAATCTGCTCGTACACTGTTGATGTGCGGCCGGTTCCGAGACCAAGTAGTGTCTGAAATGCGGCTGCCGGCGTCTTGCGACGGTTGTGCCGAAAAACGAATTCATCGAGGTAAACTTGCAGTTGGTCCTTGCTCACTCCGTGGTAGGTTCCAATGAGCCACTGCTGGAGGTTCCCGATCGCCCGATCGGCAAGCGGGACGGCGGATTTTGCACCTTTGCGCAACTCCGTTCGTAGAGGTTGGTTTCGAACGACATGTTTGAAGCCAGCCTCTAAAAGACCTGAGAAACTCTTAAGCCCGTCCGTATAGATCGTGGATCCAGGTGCGATGTGCTGGCTAAGAAACGACATTATGGTCGCGGCCTTAAAGTCGGGAATTACGCTCATGCGGACACGCCCTGAAGCTCGCCCACGCTTTTCGACCGCCACCAAGACAAGAGCTGCCTGATGGGCGACAATCATACCTCCCGAGCAACGACAATTAGAATTCCCGATCAGCGACAATAGCCAGGCTCTGATTTTTGGTTCTTGGCGACACTCACAATTTGGTGACAGACAAGCAGGTGAGGAGGTTGTTTGCCTTGGGGAAAGTGGAAACGAATCTGGAAACTGCGGCGGCGAAAGCGGGTATGGATGCGAAGACGGCGCGGAAGTACCGTCGGCTGGGGCGAGTGCCGAGCGAACTGACGCCGGAGAAGCGGTGGCGGACACGAGAGGACCCGTTCCAGGAGGTGTGGGAAGAGGTGCGCAGCCTGCTGGAGGTGAACCCTGGGCTGGAAGGGAAGACGATTTTTGAATATCTGCAGCGGCGTTATAGCGGGCGATTTGCCGAGGGGCAACTGCGGACGCTGCAGCGACGAGTGAAAGTATGGCGGGCGACGGAAGGACCGGTGAAGGAAGTGTTCTTCGCGCAGCGCCATCAGCCCGGGAGGCTGAGTGCCAGTGACTTCACGCACATGAGTGAGCTGGGGATCACGATCCAGGGACAGAGTTTTCCGCACCTGCTCTATCACCTGGTGCTGACGTACTCGAACTGGGAGTCGGCCACGGTGTGTTTTTCGGAGAGCTTTGAAAGTTTGTGTGAGGGGTTTCAAAACGCAGTTTGGGAACTCGGGAAAGTGCCGCAGCGGCACCGAACCGATCGACTGTCGACAGCGGTCAACAACATGAGCACGCCGGCGGAGTTCACCGAACGGTACGCTGGGCTGCTGCGTTATTACGGAGTGGAGGGAGAGAAGATCCAGGCGGGGCAAGGGCATGAGAACGGAGATGTGGAACAACGACATCATCGTTTGAAACGGGCTCTGGCGCAGGAGTTGATGCTGCGCGGGAGCAAGGATTTTGTCAGTGTCGCGGACTACCAGGAGTTCGTGGCGGGATTGTTGGCGCGCTTGAACGCCGGACGAAAAGCGCGCTTGGCAGAAGAAATCGCCGTGATGAAGGAGTTGCCGGAACGACGCTTGGAGTCGTGCAAGCGGGAGCGAGTGAAGGTGGACTCGGGGAGTCTGATCTATACGGACCGAAATGTGTACTCGGTGCCCAGCCGGCTGATTGGCGAGCAGGTCGAGGTGCGGTTGTACATGGAGCGGGTGGAGATCTGGTACGGGCAGAAGAAGGTGGAAGAGATGCCGCGGTTGCGTGGGCGGAGGCGACACCGGGTGGACTATCGCCACATCATCGACTGGTTGGTGAGAAAGCCGGGGGCGTTGGAGAACTATCGCTACCGGGACGAGTTGTTTCCGACGAGCCGATTTCGCATGGCGTTTGATGAACTGAAGGACAAGTTGGGCCCGCGGGGGAGCAAGGAGTATCTGGCGATCCTGGAGCTGGCGGCGAAGGAGAGCGAGGCGAAAGTAGATGAAGCGCTGCGCGGTTTGTTGGAAAAAGGCGAAGGATGGGTGCGGGCGGAGGCGGTGCGCGAGCGGCTGAGAGTGGAGCGGAAGGGGAGCATTCGCGAGGTCGAAGTGGCCAGCGTGGATCTGCGAATGTTTGACGAACTCTGTGGAAGTGGGGAGGGGCTGCAATGAATGGGGAGACGGGCCAGGTGAGAACCGCGCTCGTGGAAAATCTGAAAGAGCTGCATCTGCCGGCGATACGGGGGTGCTTTGAGGAAACGGCGCGGCGCGCGGAAAAAGAAACGTTGAGTTATGAGCGGTACCTGCTGGAACTGGCGCAGCGAGAGTGTGAGGAGCGGCGGCGAAAACGGATCGGAAAGCTACTCAAGGAATCCGCACTGCCGCTGGAGAAGTCCCTGGCGAACTTCGACGGCAAGCGGTTGCCGGTGAAGGTGAGTCGACAGATGAAGGTGCTGTTGGAGGGAGGATTCCTGGACCGTAAAGAGAATTTACTGATCTTCGGGAATCCTGGCGCGGGGAAAAGCCATCTGTTGTGTGCCCTGGCGCAAGAGCTGATCGCTATGCGCGGGAAAAGGATCAAGTACGCCACTTGTGCGCTGCTGGTGCAAGATCTGTTGGCTGCGAAGCGGGATCTGCGGTTAAGCAAGGAAATCAAGAAGCTGGCGAAGTACGACGGTCTCATCATCGACGAAATGGGATACGTGCAGCAAAGTCGAGAGGAAATGGAGGTCGTGTTCACCCTGTTGGCGGAGCGTTATGAACGCGGCAGCGTGCTGCTGACGAGCAACCTGCCATTCTCGAAATGGGAAGGCATTTTCAAAGATGCGATGACCACCGCGGCCGCGATCGATCGCCTCGTCCATCACTGCGTAATTTTGGAACTCAACATCCCGAGTTACCGCATGGAGCAAGCCAAGAAGAATCGGGATGCGGGCTTGGAGTCCGCGGAAGCAAAGTGACCCTCGATGATTTCTTTAACAACACAAACGCGGCGGCCGAAGGGCTGTGGAAAAAGCCGGGCCGTGGAAAGCGAGGAAAACCAAAAGCAGGTTTTCCTCCCTTCCCACCGCCCTTGGAAATCGCGCACAACCCGCGCGATTCCCACTTTTCCCACAGCCCCGACTGCTGCTGGTATCTCAAACAACATCGGGAAATCTAATTGTCGTTGACCGGAAAGAATGCTTGACGCCGGACAGCTGCCCTCCGATGCTTGAGTTGTCGGCTTCCTCGGAGTCCAGCTTGCTCGCCACCAATCCACGTCTCATCCACCTCTACCTCACCGCGCAAAGGTTCCCTCGCGTTGTTCACCATTGCTCGGCGGAGCTTGTGCAGCATCATCCATGCGGTCTCGTAGCAGGTCAGCCCTAATTGACGCTGCAGCAGTAGTGCAGATACGCCACGCTTGTCCGTGGTCATCAGGTACGCCGCCCAGAACCAATGGGTCAGCGGTGTTTTTGTCCGATGAAGGATAGTTCCAGATGTCAGCGAGACCTGATAGCGACACTTGCAGCATTGCTGCCGCAGCTGCTTCACCAACTCATAAGCTTTTTCATACCCGCATCGCGGACAAGTAAATCCATCGGGCCAACGACAAGCTGCGAGATATCGTTGGCAGGCTTCCTCCGTGGCAAAGTCGGACTGGAATTGGCGGAGCGTCTTCGGAAACGGCGGTCGTGGCACGCGTTAACACTACCTATTGGGGCTTGCTGAAGCAACCAGATAATCAGAAGTTGCCTTGGTAGCCATTTTCTCCCTCGCGTTGTACCTCTGGTTTTTCTGGTTTCAGACCGGAATGCTCATTCTAAATCGCTACTCTTATCGCAAGATACCTATTGCAAGCATGACACCTGTTGAGTTGACGGACCACCGCATTGCTTCGGGCGGTGGGTCAAACCTATCGAGCTTTGGCTACGATTTCGAAGTCCCGTGGCAAGACATCGACGCGCAGAACGTACGGCGAGAGGCTATGGTACTGATCCCATTTCGATCAGGTTTGGAGATTCTCGTGGGACATGGATCGACCCACAGCCTTGTGGACACGGCCATAGAGAGCACCAAAACCGACCCACAGCATTTTCGTGACGAATACGGCGATAAGGCAGCACAATCAGACTACGAATTCTTGAGGCTTGCCCTTAACGCCACGCCTAGCAGCATCAGACTTGTGGACTCGAAACAGGACGTGGCCCGCACGACCACCCTACTCATGCTCAAGGCCTTCATCGTGCCGGGCGATTCGGGTATTTTCATTGTGCAGGCAAACGATTTCAAGGGATTCCAGTACGGCGATCCAAGCAAGCATCCCAAAAGGATCACAGTAACCTTGTACTCCGCCGATGGCGGAATTGAATTCAGCTTTGCCCGGAAAGATATGCAGCCACTTGCGATCTCACAGGCAGAGATCAACAGGGTTATTCAGACTCTTCGGTATAACGGTTTAGCCGAGACTGCCCAGAGGTAGTTCATCCGCTGGCGATAAATCCCTATAGCGCTCGCTGATCCAACAAATGACCAAGTGGAGTCATCAGGCCAAAGAAAATGGGCGGCCTTTTGAGCCGCCCACAATAATCAAAACGTCGCTTTGACCCTACGCCGTCGCTGGCCGCTCTTTCGCGCGTCCTGGCTGCAATTCCGGCTTGATGACGTGCTGCACGCTGTCGTCGGGCTTGGTTGGGGGCGGCTGGACGGGAGGAAGGTCCTTACCCTCGACCAGCAACTTGATCTCATTGGCATCGAGCACTTCGCGCTCGATCAGCGCCCGTGCCACTTTCTCCAGCGTGTCCCGACTATCGGAAAGGATCTGCCGGGCAGTGGAGTAGCCGTTATTCACCAGCTTGCGCACTTCCTGGTCGATCTTGATGGCGGTATCTTCGCTGTAATCGCGGTGCTGCGCGATTTCTCGGCCAAGGAATATCTGCTCTTCCTTCTTGCCGAAGGTCAGCGGTCCCAGGTCGCTCATGCCCCACTCGCAGACCATCTTGCGCGCCAAGTCCGTAGCCCGCTCGATGTCGTTGCCCGCGCCCGTGCTCATCACGTTGAGAAACATCTCTTCCGCGATGCGCCCGCCCATCAGGATCGCGATCTGCGTCTCCAGATAGTTCTTGTAGTAGTTGTGCCGGTCATCGGTGGGCAACTGCATGGTGACGCCCAACGCCATGCCGCGCGGAATGATCGTGACCTTGTGCAGGGGATCGGAGTACGGCATCTTCGCCGCCACCAGCGCGTGTCCGGCCTCGTGATACGCCGTGTTCTTCTTTTCCTCGTCGGTGAGCAGCAGCGACTTGCGCTCCACTCCCATCAGCACTTTGTCCTTCGCCAGCTCGAAATCGTACTGCAGAACGGCTTTGCGGTTCTGCCGCGCCGCCGCCAGAGCGGCTTCATTGACCATGTTGGCCAAATCAGCTCCAGAGAATCCCGGCGTGCCACGAGCCAGCACAGAGAGATCAACATCTTCGGCAAGAGGAATCTTGCGGGTGTGCACGCGCAAAATCTCCTCGCGCCCGCGCACATCCGGACGGCTCACTACAACCCGCCGGTCAAAGCGTCCGGGCCGCAGCAGCGCCGGATCCAGCACATCAGGACGGTTGGTCGCTGCCATCAGGATGACGCCTTCGTTCGATTCGAAGCCATCCATCTCAACCAGCAATTGATTCAAAGTCTGCTCGCGCTCGTCGTGCCCGCCGCCCAGGCCAGCTCCACGATGGCGTCCGACGGCATCAATTTCGTCGATGAAGATGATGCAAGGCGCATTCTTCTTGCCCTGCTCAAACAGGTCGCGTACCCGGCTGGCGCCCACGCCCACGAACATCTCAACGAAGTCAGAGCCCGAAATCGAGAAGAACGGAACATTCGCCTCGCCCGCAACCGCCCGTGCCAACAGCGTCTTGCCAGTTCCCGGAGGCCCGACCAGCAGCACGCCCTTGGGAATGCGTCCACCCAGTTTCTGGAACTTCTGCGCCTCGCGCAGAAACTCGATAATCTCGCGCAGCTCTTCCTTGGCCTCTTCCACTCCGGCCACGTCTTTGAAAGTGACTTTCTTCTGCTGCATCGAGAGCAGCCGCGCCCGGCTCTTGCCAAACGACAACGCCTTATTTCCGCCAGTCTGCATCTGCCGGATCATGAAGAACCACAGCGCGCCCAGCAGAATCAGCGGAGCCCATGTCCCCAGCAGCTGCAACGGCAAGCTGCTGCTGTTGATGTCGTGGAACACGATGTTCACGCCTTTGCCCTGCAGGCTTTTGAGCATCTCGGGAGTGAAGTAGTTGCTGGGAGCGGTGGTGTGGAACGCCGAGCCGTCGCGGAACTTCCCGCGCACTTCCATGCCGCTGACCGTGATCTCGCGGATATTGTTCTGATCAACGTCACTCATGAACTGCGTGACGTTGACTTCCTTGTCTTTCTGTCCGTCGCGAGCGCTCTTGACTACTTCCCAGAGCAGCAGAGCCGACACTCCAATGAGCAGCCAGAACAACACCGTCTTTACCGTTGAGTTCACCTAGAAGACTCCTAAACTCGGCGCCGTGCAGCATTACGCCGAGGCGCCTCAGGTCATTAGATGCCCTGGCGCCGTTTTTGATTGCGAAATTCCTGAGGCTTTATTCTACCTTTTCTGCGACAAAAAGGCTCAGTTCTCCATTTATAACTTAAGTCACGTGCTTCCACGTACTTGCCGTCGCATTGCCCCGCTCTCATCGCGGCTCAATAGGGAATCCCGAATTCCCTCCGGCGGGGGGAATCCCTCCAGGCGGAATCGAACGCCTTTTCTGCATCTGTCGGATCATGTAGAGCCAGAGCGCGCCCAACAGGATCAGCGGCGCCCAGGTTCCCAGCAATTGCGCTGGAGGCGAACCGTTGCCCCCGTCTCGAAAACGTATTTCCACGCCTTTGTTGCGGAGCACATCCAGATAAACGGCTGGATTGCTGGGGCCAATCAGTCGAAATACCCCCTTACCGTCGCGATACTGCCCCTGGATCTGTGTTCCCCTGATATCGACGCTCGCAACGTTTCCCGCGTCCACGTCCGACATGAAACGTGAATAGTCGATTTCTGGAATCTTTCGATCGTCCGGAGTCGCGCGAACGACCTGCCAAAGCAGCATTGCCGACACAAAGATTACTGCCCAGAACAGAACGGTCTTGACGCTGCTGTTCATGAAGGCCTCTAGCGCGCCGCGAGATACGGCAGATTGCGATTCGTCTGCTCCACCGCTCCCAGACCGTAGCCGATCAGAAAAGCGTCGTCCACCAGAAATCCGAAATAATCCGGCTGCAACGGCACTCGCCTCGCCGATTGCCGGTCGAGCAGCGTCACCAGTTTCACCGACGCCGCGCCGCGAGCCTTCAGATCGCTCATCAGAAATTCGCTGGTCACCCCGGAGTGCACCAGGCCTTCCACAATCAGAATGTGTTGTCCTTTGATGTCCGGCTCGTGGCTGAAAAAAATCTCCATGACATCGCTGGCCGTTCCCTGCGGCCGCGTATATTTCGGCTTGATGAACTGGCACACTACTGGAACCTCGATCGCCCGCACCAGGTCGGCCAGGAACATGAACGCATTCTCCAGCACCGCCAGCATCTGGATAGTCTCTCCGCGATAGTCATCGGAGATCTGCCGCGCCAGTTCTTTCACTCGCTTCTGGATTTGCTCGGTAGTGATCACTGGCCGTAAGGGCTGGATTCTCGGGCTGCTCATGTTAATTCTATCCTCCGGGCGTGCCGGAACTCATAGCGTGCGCGTCTGCGTCGAGGCCAATGGGCTTTCCACAATCATGATAGTCTCGCGCCCAGGCTGCGCGGCGAATCGCGCCGGCGGGGGAAACCCGCGCATCCACACAATCTCATCGCCGCTTACGATCACAGGCCACAGCTTTCGCTGTGACTCCTCTACGTGCCGCTCCTGCAGCAGTTCTTTGATCTTCTTCGGAGACTTCGTGCGTCTCGGCCAGAAACGGTCTCCTGCTCGCCAGTTCCGCACTGTGAGCGGCCCTGACAGCGACTTCGCATCCAAAAGGTGCTCAGAATTATACCCCGCTTCCATTCCAGCGGGGACGCGCCGGATTTCAATTTTCGAACCAGCCTCGTCAACTTGCACCTCTCCCGGAACGGTCACCACATATTCGTAATCGCGAGGCGGTTGCGAATCGCGCAAATCTGGCGTCACAAAAACCAGTTCGCTAGGATGCTTCTCCACTTTCCAGCCCAGCGGCAGCGCGAGTTCTTTGCCCGAACCCGCTTCCTCCGCCGCAAATCGCAGAACGTTCTCCACGTGCTTAAACTCGAGCGGAATGCCCGCATGCTCGCCAACCGCCTTGACCACCCTGCGCTGGACTGCAGCGGGCTCGCCTAAAAACCAGACTCGATCGATCGAAGCGTTCATGACCAGCCACGATGCGCTCTCGATCTTTGCTTTCAGTAGCGTGTCAGGCGAGTCGCCGGTGGGCGCGTGAGTGGGCGCAATCTGAACTAGAGCCGCGCTGGAAAGGCGTTTCATCCATTCCGGCTCCGTCCAGTGAACACCAGTTCCCATCCAGCCCGCGATTTCGTTTTCCCAGTAGTCTTCTTCTCCGCGAGCGATCTCCGCCAGTTCCGCCAGATTTTCGGCGACCGCCGGATTGAACTCCCTTTCCAGCAAGGGCAGCACCAGCTTGCGCACGCGGTTTCGAGTGAACTTATCCTCGTCGTTGGTCGCATCTTCGCGCCAAGCTTGCCCGATATGTTTAAGGTACGCTCGCAATTCGCACCGTCGAAAGGCAAGCAGCGGCCGCACAATCTCGCCGCAAACCTCTCCGTCGTCATCCTCAACCGCAATTCGCGGATAAATCCCGCCGAGCCCCTTCAGTCCCGCCCCGCGAATCATCCGCATCAAGACGGTCTCCGCCTGATCATCAAGCGTGTGCCCGGTAACGATCTTGTCGAGGCGCGCAGCCACCGCGTGATGGAGCCCGTCGGAAGCCGAGTGACGTGCGGAAGCCGAGCGAAGCCCGGAGACCGAGAGAAGCGAGGAAGGTTCGTGGAGGGGCACGGCTTCAGCAGGGCCGTTAAGCCCAGCTTCTGAAGCGGGCTTTAGCCCCTGAGGGTCGCACGGGCCATCCTCTCGGATCAAATATCGAAAAAATCCATACCGCAATTCGCGCGCGGCCGTCTCCAGACTGACGCCTTCCTCCCGCGCATGCCCGGCCACATCATCACTATCACAATGAAACTCCAGATCATGCTCGCGAGCCAGACTAGCGACGAATCGCTCATCCCCATCCGACTCCGCCCCGCGCAGCTTGTGATTGAAATGAACAACAGAAAGGACAATCCCCAACTCACTCCGCAACTCCAACAGCAGCCGCAAAAGCGCAACCGAATCAATCCCGCCGGAAACGGCAACGCCAACGCGGTCCCCAGCCCTCAGCAGTTCCTGCCGCCGAATGTGAGAAAGCGCGCGCTCCGCGAGGGAATCCACGAAATAATGGTACAGGATGGCCAATGTGGGGACAGCCGCCATCGGCTGTCCTCGGGCCGCAAGGCTCGATTCTTCCCACATGTTCAATCTGGTCGAGCTCTGCTCGACCGGACAGCCGGGGGCGGCTGTCCCCACATGCTTCTTGGCGCGGTCAGCCGAGAGACGCGCTCTTCTCCGCAATCAGCTTCCGAATCTTCTCCACGAACTCCGCCGCCAGCATGTCTTCGGTCTTCTCTTTCCCGCGCGTGCGCTCATTCACCTTCCCCGCCTCGGCTTCCTTATCTCCAACCACAAGCAGGAACGGCACTTTCTGCATGGCGTGCTCGCGGATCTTGGCATTCATCTTCTCGTTGCGCGCATCGACTTGCACCCGTACTCCGACCGCCTTCAACTGCGTCGCGACTTTATTCGCGTACTCCGCATGCCGCTCGCTGATCGGAATCATTACCGCCTGCACCGGCGACAGCCACACCGGAAACGCTCCGGCATAGTGCTCCAGCAGCACGCCGAAGAAGCGCTCCACGGACCCGAACAGAGCACGATGCACCATCACCGGCTGCTTGCGTGAACCATCTTCGGCGACGTATTCAAGGCCAAAGCGTTGCGGAAGGTTGAAGTCAACCTGCACCGTCGAGAGTTGCCACAACCGCCCAATCGCATCCACCAGCTTGATATCGATCTTCGGCCCATAAAACGCCGCTTCGCCGGGGATGGTCTTGTACTCGACATTCTTGCGCTTCAGTACATTCTCAAGCGATTGGGTGGCGTGAACCCACTGCTCTTCGCTGCCCACAAAATTCTTGCGATCGTCAGGATTCCAGGTCGAAAGCTCGGTCTGGTACTTCTCGAAGCCAAAATCCTTTAGCACGTCCAGGGCAAAATCCAGGCAATTGCCAATCTCATCCTCAACCTGCTGCGGCGTGCAGAAGATATGCGAGTCATCTTGCGTAAATCCGCGCACCCGCAACAGGCCGTGCATCACGCCAGAACGCTCGTAGCGATACACGGTGCCCAGTTCGCCGAGCCGCACCGGCAGATCGCGATACGACTTCAGCGAGTCCCGGTAGATCAGAATATGCCCCGGGCAGTTCATCGGCTTCAGCCGGTACTCGGCGTCGTCGAGCTCCATAGCGTCGAACATATTCTGCGAGTAGTAGCCCTCGTGCCCTGAGGTAAAGAAGAGCTGCCGCCGCGCCACATGCGGCGTGTACACCAGCGAGTAGCCGCGCTTGATGTACTGCTCGCGCATCCAGTCTTCCATCTCTTTGCGGATGATCCCGCCCTTGGGATGCCAGAAAATCAGCCCCGGCCCGGCCAGCTCCTGGATCGAAAACAGATCAAGCTGCTTGCCCAGCACGCGATGGTCGCGCTTCTTGGTCTCTTCGACGTGCTTCAGATAGTCGTCGAGATCTTTTTTTGAGAAGAACGACGTGCCGTAAATACGCTGCAACTGCGGATTCTTCTCATCCCCCAGCCAGTACGCGCCCGCAATGTTGAGCAGCTTGAACGCCTTGATCTTTCCCGTCGATGGGATGTGTGGCCCGCGACAGAAATCCGTGAACTTGCCCGTGCGATAGATCGAAATCTTTTCATCGGGCGTGGTGAACTGCTCGATGAAATGGCACTTCATGAAGTCGCCGTCTTTTTTGAACTCGGCCAGTCCCTGATCGCGTGGTAGAAACTCGCGCGCATAAGGAATATTCTGCTGGACAAGTTCCCGCATCTTCTTTTCGATCTTCTCTAGATCCTCCGGCGTGAACGGAGTCGGACGGTAGAAGTCGTAAAAGAATCCGCTCTCGGTCGCGGGGCCGTGCCCCAACTTGGTCTCCGGGAAAAGTTCGAGCACCGCCGCCGCTAGCAAGTGTGCCGACGAATGCCGGTAGACTTCCAGCGCCTCGGGATGCTTGTCGGTGAGAATGGAAAGTTCGGTATCCTTCTCCAGCGGCCGCGTCAGGTCGATCAGTGTGGGGCGGGCGCCCTCGCCCGCCTGCTCGCCGTTGGACGATATCTTGGCCGCGAGCGCCGCGTCCGCCAGTCGCGGGCTGATCGACTTCGCAATCTCAAGCGCAGTCGTGCCCTTAGGAACTTCCTTCACACTCCCATCCGGGAGCTTCACATGAATGCTGTCAGCCATAGTTAGAAACCTGCAGAAGTATTGAATCTTCCAGTCTAAAGAAGGGGCTAAGGAGGGTCAAACGGCAACCGGGGTGGTATATACGGACGGCAAAATGCTCCCTCACCCCGCCTGGAACCTAAAAACGGCCGGGATGCGCACGTTCGATAGCGAGCGAGCGCGAGGGGGTTGTATAACAATCTGGAAGGTTGATAACCCACGTGTGCGGTTGCTATCCGCGATTTTGCATGTGAACCTTCAATCACGGTAGCCCTGCTGCTCTTGGGCCTGTGACTTCTGTACGCTCGCAAAAGTTGCTCACCCTCCGAACGGCCTGATTCACTCCCAAAATGACAGTCCCCAAATGACCGCTGATGAAGTAGTGGTTGCTAACCCTAACGGATTAGCCTACATCCCGGTGACTAGCCTCACTGATTTCCCCTCGCAGTTGTGCTGATAATTGCGCGTATTCTTCCTCGCCTCTCCGAGCGCAGTTCCGCCCTGAGGCGAGCCCAATCCGGAGGAATCCAAGAGTGCACACCGTCCGTCGAGCTCCAATCACGCAACGCGAATTCTGGGGCACAGATCAACTCCATTTTGCACCCCGAAATCACCCCTACCCTGTTGAGACCGGGATTCCGTTCCCGGCTATCTGATGCGATACCGCATCGGAAAGGAGTTATCCCATGAAAGCGAAGCTTCTGCTATTCGGGTTCAGGCTGGCAGTAGCCGCCGCTCTTGCATTTGTCTGTTTAACCCTCACCCTTGCCGTCACCTCTTACCCGACATTCGCGCAAGCGCCTGTCACTTATCCAGCGTGCCTTCAAACGGCTCCGCAAGACCCGGCATGCTTGGCACAAAGGTTCCGTCCATATCTTAAGTATTCGAAGGACACCGATTCTTCGACCGGTAACTACATGGATGAACCTATTCACCCTGCGACATGGCAGTGGTACCTCCAACAAAGCAATCTGATATCCACACAAACAAACACAACGATTCACACGGCAGCAGAGTTAACGTCAAATCCTAACTTGCTTATTTCAGACAGAATAAACTGTCCAACCTGTGATCTGCGCAATCAGACGAATGGCCAACCTAATGGCCAAAACGATATCGGCCTTCAGGCATTGCTATACGCCCCAGACATGGCAGGCGTGGATTTTTGGGACTGGTATCTCACTTCGACCTGGAAAAACTGGCAGGGACCGTCGAATTGGGCCGACATAATATCTGGAAACCTACCTGGCGGGTCTCCAATTTATGCCCATGTTGAACAAGTCGCTGGAAACCCGGACCTCTATAACGTTGAGTACATCACATTGTATCCCTTCAACTATGGACTCGCTGACAAAACCTGTAGGTGGGGTGCACAGAAGGAGAATCAGCCGTACGTCCACTACGGAGACATGACATTTCTGACACTTACCTATTGTAAGTCTTGCGACCAAATCATCCGTGCTACTTTTTCGGCGCACGGCCAAGTCTTGCAGGACTTTGATCTCATGAATGATAAGAGCACGGGCAACCCCGTTCCCGGGATGACTTTCACTGGGAACGTACTTTTTGTGGGATGGTTTTCGTTACCGCAGTTGACCCAGCCTGTCCAAAATGTCCTAACCGCTGAGGATGACGCGTCGTGGAACGATCCCCTTCCGGCGAAAAAAGTATCGACAAGTTTCTGGTACGTTGTCCCAGGAGAAGAGGTAACTGATCCGACGGGGGCGATCCTCGACAGAACTTTCTACATGCCCGATGTAGATAGTAACAACAACTTCACTGGTAACTACGTGTACTTCGTTCAAGATCCGATCACCAACCGTTTTGAGCACATTGCTGCGTTCGTTGAATGGGGCTCTCATGAGCTTTACCCAAATCCCACTGGAGACAGTTTCTGCTGTCCAAAGCACGGGGGTGATGGGACGTCATTTCTGCCCGACAAAGTTACGTACTTGGGAACACTAAACGACATGACTTCTAATCCGAACTATGCAGCGGACGCACCATTTGTGTTTTTCAATGGGAAGTGGGGCAGTGATCCACAGCCTTCCGTTATGCATAGAACGTGGTATTACCCGGACAACGGGGGTTATGTCCAAACCTCTGCATGGCCCGCATGTGCATACACTGACCCAGCGACACCCTTTGGTATTCCAAACGAACCCCCGACGGATCGCTTTGTTGATGTCAGTCCTTATCAACTAGGCCACGCCACGGCAAGCAGCTGCGCGGCGAATCCATGGGTTCCCTGGCCTCCAGTCACCCCTCCGAACACCGCTGCCTGTAACATGGCGCTAAAGGCTTTCGATCCGCCCACAACAAGGCTGACCTTCAGCGGCCCCACATACTCCAACGGGAGTATTACGTTTTTATCCGGCTCGACAACTATTGGGTTCAATGTGACGCTAAATCCTGTCGCCGCAGCGAAGGGCCTTCCCGGCTACACTTTTATACGCATCTACGCTGTGGGCGGTGTTCCTCCGGCGTGGAGCGTGGTCTACAGCCCCTTCCCACTCACAGGGTATGCGGACGGCGCGTATGAGATCGATTACTACAGCATAGACGTATTGAATAATCAGGGTCCGATCCAGTCGGCCCAGCTCACACTGGACAAGACGCCGCCATCGGTTGCGATTACCCAACCGGTGCAGACCAGCTATCCGCACTGGGCCACGCTCACTCCCACCTACACCGCGAGCGATGGGATGGGATCAGGTGTAGCGACGATTGCTGCCACGATCGACGGAATGGCGACGGTAGGCGGGAAAGGACTTGGTAGTGGTCAGGCTATCAACCTGGACAACCTAGCCCTCGGTACCCATGTCTTCAAAGTCATTGCTACCGACCACGTCGGCAACACTAGTACCTCCTCGGTGACATTCTCTCTGATTACAACGCCAGTGGATTGTTCCGTCGTTGCCAACGAGGTCTTGGTCAGCGGTCAAAAGAAATTCAAGATCACAGCGACAGTCACTCCGGATCCGCCAGCCCCGGTGTTTCCGACCGGCACGGTGCAGATTTGGGACGCCGCCTTCAGCTTGCACGTCGTGCCAGACCCAGCACTGAACAACGGTGCAGCTTCTATGATGGTCACACTCGCTCCCACGCCTACTACGCAATGGATTAGGTCTGTATTTGCAGGGGACACTAATTTCAATGGATGTCAGTCACCGTTTGAACCGGCGCGTTGGGTGTTTTAGGAATATTTGTTCTGGGGGGAAGGCACCGTGCCTTCCCCGCAATCTTCGGCTGGCATCAGCACTGTAGGCTCAACAATGACCGGCCCCCGTCAGGGGCTGCTCGAGGCCACTTTTAGGTTCCAGGCGGGGGGAGGGAGCATTTTGCCGTCCGTATATACTACCCCCTCAAACGGCAAGCGGGTCGTTGCGAGCTTTGTCATCCGCGGAAGCAAAATCAGAGACCACGAAGGACACGAAGTCACACGAAGGAATCCTCGGCAATGAATTCCTTCGTGGTCCCTAGTGCCATTCGTGGTCGAAGCTTTTTCCTTCTAGCGCCACGAGGACTCACTCGGGCTCACATCGCAATGTCTCTAACGTGCGTCGCGATATACCACTTGTTCCCGAACGCGTCCTTCACACCGGCGTTGCGGTCGCCGTAGGGCTGGTCGGCCGGTTCCTGGAACGAGGTTGCGCCTGCCGCCAACGCCTGCCGGTACACCGCGTCCATGTTCGGAACGTACAGGTAGAACATCGCCGGCATGGGCTCATACTTTCCGTGAGCCTCGCCCATCTCGACCACCGAATCGCCCACCCGAATCACGGCATGGTGTATCACTCCGTCTGGGGAAGCGTACTTCGCCATTTCCTCGGCTCCAAAAGCGCGCTTCAGGAAGCTGATCAGCGGCTCCGCCCGCAACGGATGCAGATAAGGATTCACGGTGTGCAGTCCCTCGGGCACATAGCTTTCGCCCTTCGCGGTGGCGATGTACCAGAAGTTGCCCGCGGCGTCTTTCACGCTAGCCGAGCGCTCGCCGTACTCCTGATCTTGCGGTCCGTTGATCAGCGTTGCCCCGGCCGCCAGCGCCTTCTTCGTCACCGCGTCGGCGTCCTTCACGTACACATGCAGAGCATTAGGCTGGAGCGTCCCGGGGAACTTCTTCCCGGGTGTTCCGCCGCCCATCATCACAGTGGAATCTCCAATGCGCAACTCGCCATGCACGCCGCCGATCGGAGTGTTCACGCGCAACATCTCCTCCGCGCCGAAGACGTCCCTGGCGAAATCGAGCAGAGCGTTGCCGTCCTCGGCAACCAGGTACGGAGTGACCATTCGGAATCCCGGACGAACCGGGCTAACGCCTTTGCCAACCCTCGGTATGTGCCCGCCTTCCGGGCCCCGAGTCATGCCCTTCATGCGCCGGTGCATCTCCTCGGCCGACATCTCCTCCTTCACGGTGTACACGCCCCACGAATATCCAAAAGGATCTTGCAGGAGCGCATCGCGGTGTCCGTAGAACTGGTCCTGAGCCGCACGAACCACCTTCATGCCGGCCGCCACCGCATGTTCCGCGAAGGAGTCGACATCATCGACCCGGACCGACATTGAAATCGGCGAGCCTCCCAGCGTCTCAGCGCTGAAGCGGCCTCCCTCGGGCCATTCGCCGGTGATATCGATGGTTGAGTCGCCGATCATGATCTCGGCGTGCGGGATGTGTCCTCCAACCTCGAAACGGAACGTTTCTTTCGCACCCAAAGCGCGCTGATAAAACTCGATCGCTTTGGCAGGATCTCGGAAAGCTAATCTTGGTGATGCAGTCGCGCGAACGGCTGCGACGGGCTCGGCAACAGTAGCCATACGGTTTTTCCCTTCCAGTTCGGATTTCAATCGTGCCTTGAAATTCGCATTCGGCAGATTGCGCATTTCCGCCGCGATGCGAACTAACGGCTCGATTTCCGACCCCGCTTTGCCGACTCTTCCATCGTTCCGCGCCAGCATGGCCTCGACAGCCTGGTTCAGCTGCTCGATCTTTTTCTGTTCGCCACTTCCCGGATTTAGAGAGCGCTTAGGCATCGGCACCCTCCATGCGCGCGCGTAAGTTGCTCAGCGCGCGAAACTGTAACTGCTTCACTGCACCTTCCGTCTTGCGAATTTGCCGTGCCACTTCCTTGATGCTTTTTTGTTCCACGAATCTCAGCACAACCACGTTCTTCTGCTCGGCGGGCAGCGTATCGACGAGCTTGAACAGCGTTGCCCGGCGTTCGACTTCTTCGATCTCTGCCGGGCTCACTTGTGCCGCGTCGATCTTTTCGTTGTCGGCGATCTCCCGGCCCGATCGCTGCCACCGGTCCGAAATCAGGTTCGCCGCAATCCGGAACAGCCAGGCCGCAAACGGAATCCCCCGCCACTCGAATCGCTTCAGGTTCGCCAGCGCCTGATGAAACACCTCGGCGGTCACATCCTCCGCTTCCGCGCGATCCCGCACTCTCCGCACCGCGTAGGCATACACGCGCTCGAAGTTGACCTCGTAAAGGTCGGCAAAGCGGGCCGGATCCTGCTGTGCAGCTTCGATCAGAAGCCGCTCGTCCGCTTCTTTTTTCAGAGCCTTCAACGAATTCTCCGCGGTCTTGCCTTACACAGGGTAAATCGCCCGGCTAAGGAAAAGGTTACGGCCAGGGAAATAGAAATGCCGCATTTTCGTGGATCCCTGCACCGCCTCCGTGCATCCAAATGCCATCCTGATGTGACGGGGAGTCTCAATATGGAAGCAGTCACAGGAGTTTTCGCTACCCGATCCGCCGCCGAGCGGGCCCTGCAGGATGTACACAACACCGGCATTCCATCCGACAAAATCACCCTTCTGACGCCCGGAACCGAGGCCCAGGTCGAGAAGGAAATTCAGTCCGTCCCGACCGACGCGACCGAGCGGCCTGGCATGGGTACCGCCATGGGCGCGCTGCTCGGCGGAGGAATCGGTCTCACCGGAGGCGCGGCCCTGATGGCTCTTGTCCCCGGAGTCGGCCCCATAACCGCCGTTGGCCTTTTAGGCGCCGGAGTGCTCGGGGCTGCCGGCGCAACGATCGGAGCGACCGCCGGAGGAAAAGTGGAGAGAGATAGCTACGAGGGGCTGCCCGAAGACGAAATATTCGTGTACGAAGATGCTCTTCGCAAAGGCCGCAGCGTCGTGATTGCCCTGGCAGAGAACGACAGCCAGGCCTCCCGGGTTCGAGACTTGCTCCATCGGGACGGCGCGGAATCCGTGGACGCGGCTCGCGAGCAGTGGTGGACGGGCCTGCGCAGCGACGAGCACGCTCGCTACGAAGGCTCTGGCGGAAATTTTACAGACGACGAGAAGTTTTACCGCCTCGGCTTCGAGGCCGCGCTGCATGCGCGTACCCGCTGTATGGAGTTCGATCAGGTCTCGGGCGAGATGAATGCCGCTCTCGAAGACGTGCAGCGCCGGTTTCCGGAAGCGCAAGTGGAAGAACCGTTCACCCGCGGCTATCAGCGCGGCAGAGAGCACTACCAGCAGCTCTGCGATGAAACCAAAGCCGCCTGACCGAAGGCGCACGGATGTTCGTGGTGAAAGATCTTTTTAGGCTGGCCGGTAATACAAGTCTTCCAGCGCCTTCTGCACGCGCTCCGACAGCGCCGCTAGATCCTTCATGGTCAGCCCCGTCGTCGAGATCGGGGCGCCCACCCGCATTTCCAGCGGACGGCTCTTGATGTGGTAAGTATTCATCGGCAGCAGTTCGTAGGTCCCGACCAGCGCCACGGGAACGATGTCCATCTGCGCCTTGATTGCCAGAAAGAATGCTCCGGGCAGAAACGGCTTGATCTCGCCGTTCGGCGTGCGCCCGCCCTCAGGAAAAATCACCAACGGCAGGCCTTCTTTCAGCCCCTTCAGCGCCGCACGAATGCTGCTGATTGAGTGCGACGGATTCTGCTGATCGATGCAGACCTGCCCCGAGCGCTTCAATTGCCAGCCTACTACCGGATACGACAGCAGCTCTTTCTTGAAGGCGATGCGGAACTGGAACGGCAGATTGACGTACAGCACCGGAATATCGAGCGCCGAGGCATGATTCGCGGCATAGACGTGCGGTTGGGATGTGTCGATCTTATCGAGCCCCGTCACCTTCACCGGCGAAAAGATCGTCTTCATGATCAGCCACGACCAGGTCGCCGAAAACCAGTGCAGCCTTCGCCCGTTGCGGTCGAACATCCCGCCCGGCAGCGCCGCCAAGCCCATCACCAGCGTATAGAGCCAGATCAGCGGATCGAGGATCAGGTACGACCGCAAGCGGCTGAGCCAGCCATATTGCATGCCTGGAATGGCATGCGGGCTTAGGCGGTGGGGAGCCACTTCCACCGCGCGGGGACCGTCGCTTTCAACTTGACCGCTCTCCAGCGGTTCGGCTGATGACTTCAATTCCTGCACACTTCCCATTCTAAGAGAAAAGTACCGCGGAATCCCTATGTCAGATGCGCAATTCGAGCAGGCGCATCGCTTCTCCCACAAGATAAATAGATCCGGTCACAACCACGACGGCTTTTCCTTCGGCGCCCGCCAGAGCAGTTTCGAGAGCTGCCTTCACCTCGGGGATGGTCTCAACTTCCGTTCCCGTGCGCCTGACCGCTTCGCGAATTTCTTCCGCGGAAGCTGCCCGCGGATTCTCTGGACGCGTCGCAATGACCCGGGTCGCCAGCGGGAACAAGATTTCTGTCATCTCTGAGATTGCCTTGTCGCGCATCGCTCCGAAAACGAAAACCAGCGGACGGTCGTCATAGCGCTCCGAAAGGGCGGAGCGCAGGGCCCACGCTCCTGCCGGATTGTGCGCCACATCAAGGATCAACTGGGGCAAGCCGGCACGCGCAGGAATCACCTGGAATCTCCCCGGCCATCGCGTTTCTCGAATCCCGCGCTCGATCGACGCAGGCGTAATTCCTGCGAATCCCTTTTTGCTCAACTCTTCCGCGGCCGCGATGGCCAGCGCCACATTGCGCAACTGATGCCGTCCCACCAAAGGAGTTTCAACCAGAATCTCCGTCCCCATAACCTGCAGAGGATATCGGTAGAAAACCCCGCCGTTGCACTTCTCGGCGTCCTCCGCGGTTAAACGCTCCTTTTCTCCCCTCGATTCCCCTGTTATCGCCACGAGGTAATCTCCGCTCCCCGGCGAAACCGGAGGCACATACTGCACCGCGCTCACGCCCACTGCGTCCAAATCCAGAATCGTATTCCCGATCACATCATTCGCTTCCGGCAGCTGCGGCAGCGTCACCACCACGCCACCACGGCGAATGATCCCAACTTTCTCCCGCGCAATCTCTCCCACCGTATTGCCTAGAAACTTCTGATGATCGAGCGAAATGTCGGTAATCACGCTGACCACCGGCTCGACCACGTTAGTCGCGTCCAGCCGCCCCCCCATACCCACCTCTAGTACAGCCACGTCGACCCGTCCTCGCGCAAAGTGAGCAAAGGCAATCGCAGTCATCATCTCGAAAAAACTTGGATGCCACGGCAACTCTCCACGCTCGACCAGACGGCCGGCAATCTTATCAATCTCACCGTGAAGCGCGGTGAATTCGTCGTCACTGATTTCTACGATTTCTACCCCGTTCATCCGAATGCGTTCGTTGATACGCACCAGATGCGGCGACGTATAAAGCCCTGTCTTCAACCCGGACGCGCGCAAAATCGAAGCCAGCGTCGCCGCCGTCGATCCTTTCCCGTTCGTTCCCGCAATCAGAACGCTAGGGAACGTCCGCTCGGGATGCTTCATCTCCCGCAGCAGCACGCGCATGTGCTCCAGATCGAACTTGTGCGAAGGCGTATTCGCCAGCTCGTGCCCTAAAGCAAACATGCTCGCCACCGCGGTTTCGTAAGACATGGAAGCTCTCAGCTGTCAGTTCTCAGCGTGAACCATCAGATTATCAGCAGTAGATGCGACGAAAAAGCAGGCGTTGTAGCCACAACGTAGCGCCGGCTGTCGCGGGGGCGTCCTCGCCCGCACACGGCCTGCAGTAGGAAGCCTGACAATTTCAAGATGCAGCGAGCTATGGCGGCGTGACGCCGCCACGACAGCCGCCGGGACGGCGGCGCTACAACCATAGCGCAGCGACTACGACTGGAAAGCTGATGGCTGATAGCTGACAGCTTCTTCACGCCGCCATAAAATCGAGCGCCCGGGCAATATAAGGCTTCAGCTGTTTGCGGGGGACCACGGCGTCCAGCATGCCGTGTTGCAGCAAAAACTCGCTGCGTTGAAAACCGGGCGGCAGCTTCTGCCGAATGGTTTGTTCAATGACTCGCGGTCCGGCAAAGCCAATCAGCGCCCCCGGTTCCGCAATGTTCAAGTCGCCCAGCATGGCAAACGACGCGGTCACGCCGCCGGTCGTGGGATCGGTCAACAGCGAAATGTAGGGGACCTTGGCCTTGTCCAGCTTCGCCAGCGCCGAAGAAATCTTAGCCAGCTGCATCAGGCTGATCACGCCTTCCATCATCCGCGCCCCGCCCGACGCCGAAACAATGATAAGCGGCGTGCGCGAATCCGCCGCGCGCTCGACCGCCCGCGTAATCGCCTCGCCCACCACCGCTCCCATGCTGCCGCCGATGAACGAATATTCCATCACGCTGACAATCACGGGCCGCCCCATCAGCTTGCCGTGCGCATTGATCACCGCGTCTTTCAGTCCTGTATCTTTCTGCGCCTGCTTCAGCCGCGACGAATAAGGCTTCAAATCCACAAACTTTAGCGGGTCGGTCGAAGAAATATTCGCATCGAAAATCTCGTACTGGTTCTCGTCGAGCAACTGCGCCAGCCGCGTCCGCGCATCGATCCGAAAGTGCTTTTCGCACTTCGGACACACATTCATGTTCTCTTCCAGGTCTTTCTTCCAGATGATTTGCCGGCAGTTCTCACACTTCACCCACAACCCTTCGGTCTTGACGCGCTTCTCTCCCGAAGTGTCCAGTTCGCCGGTCTCTCGTTTAAACCAAGCCATAAGAAGAATTTGGTAATTGGGAAATCTAGCAATTGTGTAATTGCGAGGCCCGCATCGCCGGTTTTAAATTACTCAATTACCAAATTACCCAAATCTCAGTACTCGATTCCTCTCTGCGCCATCACGCCCTTCTCGTACGCGTGCTTGACCTGACGCATTTCTGTTACCGTGTCGGCTACGTCAACAATTGTGGGGTGTGCATTTCGCCCCGTCAAGATCACATGCACCATTTCCGGCTTCTTCTTCAAACTTCCCACCACTTTGGCCGGATCGAGCATCCCGTAGCTGATGGCATAGTTGATCTCGTCCAGCACCACCAGGTCCCAATCGCCCGACTGAATCGCCTGATCAGCCTCCGCCCAAGCTTCCTCGACCATCCGAACGTCTTCGGGATCCGGCTTTTCCGTTCCCACCTTCACAAAGCCGCGGCCCATCTGTTTCATCACAAACTTGTCGCCGAAGGCCTGCACCGCATCCAGTTCGCCGTAATGCCATGACCCTTTCAGAAACTGCAGCATCAGCACCCGCATGCCCTGGCCCACGGCTCGCAGGGCTGTGCCCATGGCTGCTGTCGTCTTACCCTTGCCGGGCCCGGTATTCACGATGATAAGCCCGCGTCGAATATCAGCCATCTCGATCCTCGATTCTACTAGAACACAGCCTCCGGATTGCCACCTACGTCTGATTCATTTTGAGACGGGCAGAAAAAAATCCTGAACGCTTATCGTCCTGCTGTCTTCGTATATCGGTGGCACATCTTTCCTGATTTTGTAGCATGCTGGGAGAAGTTTGCTGGGGAATCTTCGTAGGGGCGAACTTTTCCACGGAACTCATGCATCCAATTCTGCGTAGTTCTGTCAGGTGGATTTCTGTCCCCTCGCAAGCCGCGGAGGTCTCATCGTGATCTACAAATGTGTTTTGTTATTGTGCACCCTCCTTGCATCCCTCCCACTCTTTGCGGCTCAACATGTCGCGGTTCGTTCCAAGTCCTCGCTTGACGCGAGCGATCAGGAGACCATTCGCCAGATTATCGAGATGGAGCGCGAGGCGAAAGAAGCGAGCCTTCATCGCGATCCCGAGTTCCCGGAACGCACTCTCGCCGACGACTACGTCGCCATTACTCCGCTGGGACAGGTCACCACCAAGAAAGACAGTGTTTCCGCCCGCAAGAGCGGTCAACTTCGTTATGACACCATCGACATCACTGACATGGTCGTGCGGCTCTATGGCGATACCGCCATCGTCACCGCTCGCGCCGATGTGAAGGGTCATCAGCTCGGAGAAGACTTCAGCGGCCCGTATCGCTACACGCGGGTCTGGGTTCGCCGTGCCTGCCGCTGGCAGGCAGTCAGCTACCAGGCGACGGTCACGCAGTAATGTAGTCAGCCGCGAAGGCGCGGCATTCAATAGCCCGGCAGGTAAGAGTGCGCGTGAGAACTGAATTCTCGGAATAACGGTAGAGTAAGCGGCATCCAAATGCAGCCGCGTAGCGGCGGTATGTGAAAGCCCGGCACGGGAGTGCCGGGTGCGATGGCGGAAGAGCTAATGAGTCCCGTAGGGACGACACACCCGGCTGTTTCGTGAACCACTCTGTTCGATCGCCGCTGTCAATGCCCGGAGTGGTAAGGGTGCCCCTTCAAAATCGTGAATGCCCGGTACACCTGCTCCAGCAGGACCACGCGCGCCAATTCGTGCGCCAGGGTCATCTTCCCCAGCGAAACGACATGCTGCGCGGCTGATCTCGCGTCGGCTCCGAACCCATCCGCCCCACCAATGGCGAACACCAGCGGCAGCGAATTGCGCTCCTGATAATCCCCCAGAAATTTTGCGAATTGTTCTGACGAAAATTCCTTACCGCGGGAATCCAACAGAATTAGCGTCGACTTCGTTCTCGCTGCTGGACCAAATTTCGCCAGCAAGTCTGCCTCGTCGCGCAGCGTAACTCCCTCGACCTGAGAGTAGCGCGAGATGCGTTTCAAATATTCTTCCGTGAGCGTCGCAATCGCCGGTTCCTTCGTCTTCCCGATCCATACGATCTTGATCTTCACGAGGCTGGCCGTCACTTCTTTCCCGACGCAAACACCACCGACGCCCCGAAGGCGATCTTCTCTCCGTCCCAGTACCGCGCCACCGCTTGATGCACCTCGGCATGAATTTGCGGCCACTGGTCCGCGGGTACCCGCTCCAGCATCGGACGAAACGGCACCGCGACCGCCCGGCTCTGTTCCCAAACCTCTTCCGCCGGTCCCGGCCAAGCCCAGGGCAGCGTCTTCGTCTGTTCCTCAACCCCGCCGAATCCGGCACTGCGCAGCACCGCCGACAAGCTTCCGGGCTCTGCAAAGCGAAACGGATTCGGTCCTCCCGGCTTCAGCAACGGACCACCTACATGCCGGTGCACCACGCCCATCATGCTCTGCCAGTACGCTTGGTCAAACGGACCCCACGCCAGAAAGCAGGCTCGCGCTCCGGGTCGCAACACGCGGCGCAGTTCACGCAGCGCTCCCTCCGGATCACGAAAAAACATCACGCCGAATCGCAACGTCGCCAGATCAAAGCCGTTATCGGGAAAGGGCAGCGAATGAGCATCCGCTTGCCGCGCCTTAAAGTTATCCAGCCCACGAACCCGCGCCCGCTTCTCCGCGATTTCCAGCAGGTCCGCGCTCAAGTCGAGCGCCGTGACGTGTCCCTGCGGCCCAACGCGGGCGGCCAGGCTGATCGCAGGCTCGCCCGTGCCGCTCGCCAGGTCCAACACCTGCATCCCCGGCGACGGCTGCGCGTATTCCACCAGCGCGTTGGTGACGGGCTGCCCCATCGCCGCCGACTTCGCCTTCCATTTCTCGGCGGCAACCAGCCGGTATTGCGATCCCCAACTGGGTTCGGCCTCGGGCTTGGATGACATAGGGGGTTATTAAGTCAGGAATTCCCGCGCGGGAGAGCCTTCAGGCTCTCACTTTTCTCTTCTTCTTCGCGCCAGCGGACTTGCTGGCGGTGGCGCTCTTGCGCGCTCGTGTGGTGGTCCTCAGATCAGCCGGTTTCAGATGCTTGGCCGACTTCCACAATCGCTCCAGATCGTAGAACTTCCGGGCCCGCTCCGAGAACACGTGCACCACGAAATCGACGTAGTCAATCAGCACCCACTCCGCCTGATTGTAGCCTTCGATGTTGTTCGGACGGATTCCCGCGGCCTTCAGCCGCAACTCCACCTCGTCGGCGATGGCTTGCACCTGCCGCGGATTCGTCCCGCTGCACAGCACAAAATAGTCGGTGAATGCTCCCGAGCCTTTTTCCATCTCCAGAATGCTGAGTTCTTCGGCCTTTTTTTCCAGGCAGGCTTGAATCGCGGCGGCAACTTGCTTTTTGAGTTCGCTCTTCTTCATTCGGTCGTCAGTCGCTGATCTGTTGTTCGCTCCATGAGATTGTAACTGAGCTTGCTGTCGGCTCTGCGCGGTGAGCGTTACTTGCCTGTCGATTTGGCTTCGGCGGCGGCGAGTTGGCGCAATTTGGCCATGGTGGCCGCGGATGGATCTTTCCGTTTCCCGCTTTTGTTCCGTCTTTTCGTTTTGGTCACATAATGATTCTGAGCCATGCATTTCTCCTCATCTTTTTTATTGGGATATCCGTAGCGCCCGAGGCGTTTGCTCTCGCCCGTGATTCTCGCGCCATCCATTGTAACCGACCGCAAAAATGTAGCCCACGGACGCATTCGTCCATGGTTGCGCGCGAAGCGCGCAATGAAGTCTCTTGAGGTGGGCAATGGAGCTAACGCTTCCGGCAAGCCACAAGATGCGCCGCCCTCAGCGGTAAAGTCCCATTTTCTTGATATATTCCGCCACTGCCGGCTCGACAAACCGCCCCAAAGATTTCCCCGCCGCCACAGCCTGCCGAATCGCCGTCGCCGATGCCGGCTGTTGCAGGTCTCCCAGCAGATGAATCGTCGCCCCCGGCAGCACCAGGTCTCCCGTAGCCGCCTGCTTGTGAAACGGCTGCGTGACCTCCGCCCGCGGACGCAGGCTTTCCGGCAACGCGTTGGCCACATCCGCTAGCGAATATCCCGGACGCCCTGCCACGATGAACTCGCACTCCCGAAACAAGGCCTCTGCCTGGTGCCAGCTAGCGATCTCGGCGAACGCATCCATGCCGATCAGCAGGAATAGCCGGTCGCTGCTCTTGAATGTCTGCTTCAGCCGCCGCACGGTGTCGATCGTGTAGTTCGGCTTGCCCGGCTTGCGGCTCGCGCTGCTTTCTTCCGGCGCCTCCAGCAAAGATGGAACGAATGCCTTCTCCTGCGCGGTGGCCAATGCCAGCATCGCGTACCGGTGGGCAAAGGGCGCCAGCGGCCGCTGCTGTTTATGCGGAGGCAGGTTTGCCGGAACAAAACAAACTCGATGCAGCTTGCACCTCTCCAGCGCGGCTCGCGCCACCGCCAAGTGCCCGCGATGCACCGGATCAAACGTTCCGCCAAATAATCCAATGTTCATGCCCGCTCTTCGTCCCGCTTAGTCTCCAGATTCAACGCCGAACTTGCAACCCAAATCATACCGTCCGCCTGCGGCAGTCCGCACCCACAGTGTCCGGTTGGCCGCTGGCGCGCAGGAGAATGGACAACTCAATTTGCTCCGTCCGTCTTTCACAAATGAACTCCTGTAATGTTTTCCTTCTTCTCTTCTCGAACTACGATAGCGGATATGCGAGTAACTCTCCCCCTACTCCGCATTCCGCCCGCTCGTGCGCCCGTTTTGCGTTACGGAGTGGCCGTCCTCAGCACAGCGCTTGCGCTGATCCCCACCATTCTGCTCGCCGACGTTTCCGAAAGTCGCCTTGCTCTGTTCGGTGTCGCCGTCATGGTCAGCGCGTGGTACGGCGGATGGAAGCCCGGCGTCGTCGCCACGTCATTCGCCCTCACCGTCATCGCCTACTTCTCGCTCGTCGGAAAGCATTCGCCCGATCAACTGCGCACCGCGATCCTTCGGATGTCGCTGTTCTTTTTTGTCGCGATGCTCGTCTGCTGGCTCAATGAGGCTTTGCGCGTCGCCCAGGAGAGCCTCCGCCGCTCCGAGGCCAACTTCCGATCGCTGGTCACCAACGCCCCTTACGGCATTTGCAGCTGCGATTCCAGCGGAAAGATCCTCGATGCGAATCCCGCCTTCCTCGATCTGCTCGGCCTGACCTCTTTGAACGATTTGATCGGTCAGCACATCTACAGCCTCTATTCCGATACCGATCAGTGGTTCGATTTGGCCGACTATCTCCGCTCGTCGGCCCCTTTCAAAGGCCTCACGGCGGAATGGAAGCGCAAAGGCGGAAGCACAGTCGTGCGCATCTCGGGCCGCTCGGTGTCCAACGGGCGCAAAGAAGGGAAGGTCTTCGAGTTGTTCGCCGAAGATGTCACCGAACGCCGTGCCCTCGAGCAGCAACTACGCCAGTCGCAAAAAATGGAGGCCGTCGGCCGTCTCGCCGGAGGCATCGCTCACGACTTTAACAATCTGCTCATGGTGATCTCCGGCTACTCCGAGTTTCTCCTCGAACGTCTCGGGGCCGAACCTCATCTGCGCGGCCCGGCCCAGGAGATTGCCAGCGCCGCCGAACGCGCTTCCTCGCTGACTCGCCAGTTGCTTGCCTTCAGCCGCAAGCAGATGCTTGCCCCGCGCATCATCAATCTCAACCACATCGCCACCGAGAATCTGAAGATGCTCACCCGCATGATCGGGGAAGATATCGACCTCGTGCTCGTCCCCAGCCAGAATCTCTGGTCGGTGCGCGCTGACGCCGGCCAGATCGAGCAGGTCATCATGAACCTCGCCGTGAACGCCCGCGACGCCATGCCCTCCGGCGGCAAGCTCACCATCGAAACTTCCAACGTCACTCTCGACGAAGAGTATGCCCGCCTCAAAACTCCTCTTCGCCCCGGCGATTACGTCATGGTCACCATCAGCGATACGGGCGCCGGCATGGATGCCGAGACTCAGTCCCACATCTTCGAGCCTTTCTTCACTACCAAAGGCCCGAAGGGCACCGGCCTCGGTCTTTCCACCGTCTACGGCATCGTGAAGCAAAGTGGCGGATACGTCTGGGTCTACAGCGAAGTAGGACGAGGCACCAGCTTCAAAATTTATCTGCCGCGCGTCGCATCCGTGGGAGAGACTGCAGTGCAAGTTGCCGAGCCAATCCAACCCCAGCGAGTGGAACCCGGCACAGAAACAATTCTGCTCGTCGAGGACGAAGCCAACCTGCGCTATCTGGCCCGCCAGTATCTCGAAAAACAGGGATATAAGGTGATCGAGGCAGCCGACGGCGCGGTCGCCATGCAGATCGCCGTCGCCCATGAGGGCGTGATCCATCTCCTGCTCACCAACGTCATCATGCCCGGCATGAACGGACGCGAATTGGCCCAGCGCATTTCAGAAATTCGCCCCAACGCGAAAGTTCTCTACATGTCCGGTTACACCGAAAATGTGATCGGACACAACGGCACGCTGGACGCCGGCGTTCGCCTGCTCCAGAAGCCCTTCAACCTTCGCGACCTCAAGAACAAGGTCCGTGAAGTGCTCGATGCAACTCCAACTCCCCCGGAGGTCGCTATGTCTACGCAGTCCGTCGCTACCCAACCCGCCGTGCGTGCGCGGGAAGTTCCACCCACCCGCGCGCAACGTTTCCAGCTTCACTTGCCTCTGCGTTATCGCCGTCTCGGCGAAAAGGATTGGCATGTCGGCACCACCGAAAACATCAGCCGCTCTGGGTTGCTCTTCCAGGGCGACGATATCCTGCAACCCAGCGCTCAACTGGAAATCAATCTGGTGCTGCCCACCGAAATTGCGGGTCTATCGGGAACGGAGGTGGTCTGCCGCGGAGAAGTCGTTCGCACCGTCGAGCCCCAAGGGAGCACGTTAAGCCCCGCGCTCGCAGCCCGCATTCTGCAATACCATTTCCAGCATGGCCCGCTCCCCAGGGCGTAAGATGTTGGTCGGGTTTTGTGGGTAAAGAAGTCTGGGAAAAGGCGGCCTGATCAGGCCGCCTTTTGCTTGTCTAGCGCGCTTTAGGTAGCGCCGGCGTCCCGCCGGCTGTCGCGAGGGCGTCTCGCCCTCGCATCGTCATTCCGAAGCGCCAAAGCCGCAGAGATTTCTGTGGGGACAGCCGCCAAAGCCTGCCCTGAGCGGAGCCGCGAAGCGGCGCAAGCCGTGGGTGGGAAATTGGGGAAAAGGTTCCAGCCCCGAAGGGGCGTAAGACGATCCACGAAACCGCCCGAGGCCCGAGCCATCCTACAAATCCGCCGTCGCTCTTAAATCCCGCTCCCGCAACATCTGCACTTCCTCAGCCATCGCGTACTTCAAAGCCTCGATCCCCTTCCCCGTAACCGCGGAAATCTCATACAACTTCAACTTCTCTTTCTTGCAATATTTCTTCAACGCAGCCAGCTTGTCCTTGTTCACGGCATCGATCTTCGACGCAACCATGATCATCGGCTTCTCGTCCAAGTGCGCCCCAAAACTGGCCAGCTCTCCCAGAATCACTTCCACATCCTTGGTCGCATCCGGCCGTCCGCTTGCATCCGAAACGTCGACCAGATGCACCAGGAGCCGCGTGCGCTCGATGTGCCGCAGAAACTGCGTGCCCAGCCCTGCCCCGGCATGCGCTCCTTCAATCAATCCGGGAATGTCCGCGACCACGAAACTGATTTCATTTTTCGCATCCCCAACCGCAACCACGCCAAGATTCGGCTCCAGCGTTGTGAACGGATAATCGGCAATCTTCGGTCGCGCCGAAGAAATCCTCGAGATCAACGTGGACTTGCCCACATTCGGATATCCCACCAGCCCGACATCGGCCAGCAGTTTCAGCTCGAGCCGGTACGTGTGCTCTTCCCCAGGCCGTCCCGCCTCGTGTTCGCGCGGCGCCTGGTGCACTGACGTCGCAAAGCGAGCATTCCCGCGCCCGCCGCGCCCGCCGCGGGCAATCACAAATTTCTGGTCCGCCTGCGTAAACTCGAAGGCCTTTTCCCCGGTCTCGTCGTCGTACACAATCGTGCCAACCGGAACCTTGAGCAGCACGTCGCCGCCATCGCGTCCAGTCTTGTTCGCGCCTTCGCCGTGCCGTCCGCGCTGGGCCTTGTGCTCGGGATTGAAACGGAAATGTACCAGCGTGTTGTGCCGCTCGCTGGATTCCATGATGACGTCGCCGCCCTTACCGCCGTCGCCGCCCGATGGGCCGCCCCGAGGTACAAACTTCTCCCGCCGGAAGGCCATGCAGCCGTTGCCTCCGTCGCCCGCCTTGACCCGAATTTTGGCCTCATCAATAAACATGTGCGTATCCACAACCAACAAAAAAGCCCCGTCCGAAGGCGAGGCCCTGTGCTGAAGCTTGTGTGGCGCGGGCAGTGTGGCGCGGGCACTCCTGCCCGCGAAATCTGACCAGGATCCGAAACCTACTTCGCGAAATTACTTCGCTTCCAGGGGCTCAACCATCACGAACTTACCCATCTGTCCCTTGTCCATGAACTTGATGCGGCCCGAGATCTTCGCAAAGAGAGTGTCGTCCTTGCCGCGGCCTACGTTCAGTCCGGGCTTCACCCGCGTTCCGCGCTGCCGCACGATAATGGTCCCGCCGGGCACGATTTGCCCGCCGAAAGCTTTGAAGCCCAGCCGCTGCGCGTTCGAATCGCGCCCGTTTCGTGAAGTACCCTGCCCTTTTTTATGTGCCATAAAATCTGATTCCCAGTGGCCAGTTGCCAGTTGCCAGTTTTGAACCAACGAATCGAAGAACGAAATACTCATGTGAGGGCAGCCGCCAAAGCATGCCCTGAGCGAAGTCGAAGAGCCTGCCCTGAGCCTGTCGAAGGGGGCTGTACGCCAGGCGTAGCCCGGCATTCGTCTAACTCTTCTTGGAGCCCGCTTTCTTCCCTGTTTTCTTCGCAGCCGATTTCTTTTTCGCCGCCGCCTTCTTCGCTTTCGGCTCTGCTTCGTGCTCCTCGGTCGCGGCCGCCTTCACCTTCTTCGGCTTCGCCTCTTTCTTCGGTAGATCCGGAGCCTTGAAACTCTGTCCGCCAAAGGCAATCTCAGCGATCCGCACCGCAGTGAATGCCTGCCGGTGCCCGCGCAGCTTCTTGTACTGCTTCTTGCGTTTGTAATGGAAGACCAGGATTTTTGCGCCGCGGCCCTCGCCAACGATTTCGCCAACCACTCGCGCGTCTGCCTGATTGCCCACTTGGCCTTCTTCGCCGGAAACCGCGACCACCGGGAACTCCACCTGCCCGTCCGTGCCGGTTCCGACCTTCTCCACCCGAATCACATCGCCCGGCGCCACCCGGTACTGCTTCCCACCGGCGCGGATAACCGCGTACATACGTCTGCCTCCGTCAAAATGTCGTTGAAATCCAGCCCCGCAATCGGAACGGAACCCAAGCGCACACCGGCGCTCAAAGGGATTGCTGATTTCCTGTGCTTGCTGTGTTTCCGCCCCGGCGCTTCAGCAGCCAAGGCAGGCGTCCCCAGAACGGGTCGGCGAGTACAGTCAAACCCAACTAGTTTATCGTGCCCCCCGCAAATCGGTCAAACAGAATGCCTTTTGCAGCCAAAACTTTCACCACAAAGGACACGAAGTATCACGAAGGAGGTCCTTGGTGCTATGGCTTTCCTTCGTGCGACTTCGTGTCCTTGGTGGTTAAAGGTTTTGCTGTTTTGAGCTCCCTGTGCGAGAATTCCGCCGGATTCTGGAGGAACTCATGCTCAAGCGTCTGCGTACCGTTTCGTTTTTCCTGCTCGCGCTCACCCTGTCTGCCTCCGCCCAAACCAGAAAATCCGCTATGAAGAAAGCGCCCGCCGGGCCAGTTCCTGATGTCGCACTCATGCAGAAAATCTGGGACGGCTGGGCCACCCTCGACCCCGCCAATGTCGCCAAGTACTACGCCACCGGCCCGCACACTTTCTTCGATATAGCTCCACTGAAATACAACAGCTGGGATGAATATGAGAAAGGCGTCAAAGGAGTAGTGGCCGGATACCAGAGCGCAAAATTCTCCGTGAATGACGACGCCCTGATTCACGCCCACGGCGATCTGGTCTGGGGAACCGCCACCATTAAGGAAGAAATGACTACGAAAGCCGGTAAGGTTGAGATGGGGAATTTCCGCTGGACCGTCATCTGGGAAAACCAGGACGGCAAGTGGCTCATTGTCCACGAACACGTCTCGGCGCCGCTCTCGTAAAAGGGTCCGGCCACGGATCTGCACGGATGTGAAACGTTCTTTTTCTTGATCCGTGGAGATCCGCGCAAATCCGTGGCCGACGTTTTCAGTACGATTTCCAGAAGAAGTAGATACTCATGCCCGCGCCGATCAGCACTACCAACCAGCGGATCCAGGCTTGGGGCAGTTTCATCGCGTAGTGCGCGCCCAGATAGCCCCCGGCAACGGCGCCGGCAATCATCACAATTGCCTGCCACCAATAGATCGCGCCCGCGATAGTAAACATAACGACCGCAACGCCATTGATGACAAATCCCATCACGCTTTTCAGCGCGTTCATGGCGTGGATGTCTGACATTCCAAGCGCGGTCATCATCGCCAGCATCACGATGCCCATGCCGCCGCCGAAGTATCCGCCATAGATGGCGACACACAACTGAAACAGTGTCGCTCCAAACAGCGCCGAAGCTGTGGTCTCGTGCCCGACAACCGAGACGCGCCCGCCTGCCAATTTTTTGCCGAACGCAAACAGCAAGGTCGCTCCCAGAATCAGCCACGGAATCAGCCGCATGAACGTGTGCGCGGGAGTCTTCAACAGAAGGTGAGCTCCGATCGCTCCGCCTGCCAGACTGGCGACCAGCAGCGGAATCAGAATCCGCCGCGGCACGTTCAGTCGCTTGCGATAGGCGCCGCCGCTGGCCGCCTGCCCGCTCCAAAGCGAGATCGTGTTTGTCGCGTTCGCCGGAATCGGAGGCACTCCGCTAAACAGCAGCGCCGGGAACGCAATGAAGCTCCCGCCTCCCGCGACGGAGTTCAAAGCTCCCCCCAGCGCTCCCGCAAAGAACAGAAACACAATGGTCAGTAGGGTCAAGCAGCTAGGTGTACCAGAAATTGCGCCAAGTCGCCAAGCAAGAGCCTCGGCCACGGATCTTCACGGATTTCCACGGATCAAATGACTTTCCTTTTTTGCCCGGATCCGTGAAAATCCGTGTGAATCCGTGGCCGAGATCGTCCTCTGCGATTACCTCTGTCATCTCTGGTAACCCAAGATTTCTTGCAGAAACATCCGTCCTGCTTCAGGGTTAATATCAACAAAATGTGGGGAGACCATCTCATGCGTAACCAATGTGTGCTGTTTATCACTGCTCTGCTGTGCAGCGCTGCTTGGGGCCAAGCTCAGAATTCTCCATCGAATGCAGCGCCGCCTTCTAGGCAGCAATCCATGGCCGGTATGGATATGTCCGGTGGCATGCATCACGACATGTCAAACATGAAAGACATGCCCATGGACAACGATAATTCCGACAGCGAGGCCAGCGCTCACGCCATGCGCTCCATGGAGGGCCACATGGACATGGGCCCGCACATGAAGATGACTGCTCTGCGCCCGCCCAAGCCGGGCAACGCAGCCCGCGCCCAGCAGGTCGCCGAACAAGCCCGCGAGGCATCAGAAAAATACAAGGACTACCATGCTGCGCTCGCCGATGGGTTCAAGATTTTTCATCCTGAAATCCCGCAGAAGATGTATCACTTCACCAACTACGGCTACGCTTTCGAGGCGCGCTTCCGCTTCAATCCCGAGCATCCCACGTCATTGCTCTACGAAAAGCACGGCGACGACTACAAGCTGATTGGCGTGATGTATACCGCGCCCAAGCGCTTCACCGAGGATCAGCTCGACGAGCGCATTCCGCTAAGCATCGCGCAATGGCACGAGCACGTAAATTTCTGCTTGCCGCCCGCCGGTAAGAGAGACGAAATGCGCGGACCGCATCCGCAGTTTGGCTTGCGAGGATCGATCACCACGCAGGAAGCCTGCGATGCTGCCGGAGGTACTTTCCTTCCCGTTGTGTTCAACTGGATGGTGCACGTCTATCCCTTCGAAAAAGATCAGGCCAGTGTCTGGTCGGTCGAACGCCAGCACGGCGACGCCGACTAGCGAACTGTCGTAGCGCCGGCGTCTCGCCCGCAGCCTTGGCCGTTTCCCCTTCAACTTCAAATCACAAAACACCGTCCACATGTTCTCTTTTTCTTCTACTGAATCCCAGAGGATTCTGCTATCCCTTCGATTGCTTCATCGTCCAATCAACAACGCTGCCTTCCCACCGAGACGGGAACTTTTAGCGCAGCCAATACGTAACCTCTGAGGAATCGAAAACCGGCGCAGATAACGCCGGTCGAGTAGATCGGAAGATTTTTTGCGGGGTCTGGGGATTCTCTCACACTCGGTTTGGCGGCCCAGGTGAGAAAACCCCCAAGCGGAGGCTCAAGCTTGAGGCTTGTGCCCGTAACCCCGGCGGCAAAATTGTAGGCCATTCGCGGGGAAACTCAAGTGTTTTCTCGCACTGGTCGCGAACCGGGCCGCCCCAACCGCTTCCCGACGTAACTTCGGGAAAGAAAAAGGAGCAGCAATGAAGTTCGCGACAGTTTCAAAAACTCTGATCATGGGCGTAGCTCTTCTGTTGGCTTCCAGCGCTTTCGCGGTAACCAAGGCCAATCTCAGTTTGCGCCATCCCACCAACGTAAACGGAACGACGCTCTCTTCCGGCGACTACAAGCTGGAGTGGGACGGAACCGGGCCCGACGTCGAAGTCAGCATCCTCCAGGGCAAGAAGGTGATCGCCAAGGTTCCGGCAAAGCTGGTGGATGTGAGCACTCCGTACCAGAACGATGCCGCGGTCGTGAAGCAAAATGGCGACGGCAGCGCTTCGCTGGCCGAAGCCCGCTTCCAGGGCAAAAAATTCAAGCTGGATATCGGCGAAGCCAACGATGGCATGCAGGCAGGATCGAGCAAGTAGCGCGTGTAGAAAACTGGATAGACAAAAGGGAGCGCGAGTGCGCTCCCTTATACTTATTTCGCTCGCAATTCGGAGTCACTTAGTTCTTCACCGTCATTGCGTCCGAGTCGACGGCTTTCTTACCGGTAACACCTTCCAGCCCCGCCAAGACTCCCCGATAATCACTCTTGTCGCACTGCATGGCGAATCCACCCTTCTTGTCGCCGTCTGCCCAGGTAAGGCCGACGTAATGTTTCTTCGATTTCGTGAGGGCCATGAGGGCGCCGATGCCAAGGGAAACTACAGCCAAACCGATTGCCGCGCCAACCCGTCGATGGACATCCTGACCATAGCTGATTTCCGTGACCGCTGATGCAGGAATCGTTACTACGTCGGACTTACCCTTCACAAGGCGAATTTGATTTCCTTCGATGAACAGTTTCATGCCGGTTCCGGCTTTAGCGGCGGTTACCGACCCGCCGTCATATATGACCTTGTAGGCATTGTCACGGGCTATCAACGTTAGCGGAATAGCCAAGCACAGAAAGAGTACCAGCAGTTTTTTCATGATGCCTCCCCGAGCTACCAACTCAAACTAACTTGTATGGATGAAGGAGCCGCAGCAAATTAAGCAGGGCCACCGTATTACTGGCTCGCCAACTTTTCCAACTCGGCATTCAAATGCACGCTGCTGCCGCCGCTCACTTTCATCTTCCTCTCCCAGTCCTTGAAGCCTGTCTTTTTTACCGCGATCGTGTGTTCGCCTTCGGGCACCTCCAACTCGGACGGAGCATTCCCAACAAAGCTCCCGTCGATTTCAATATCGGCGCCATCTGGAATCGAAACTATCGACAGCTTTGCGCTGGCAGGGGCCGCTGGAGCCGTGCTTGCCGCCGCCGGCTGCGGTGCCACAGGCTTGCTCTCGGCCGCCGCAATTGCTGCCCGTATCGCGGCGCCGTGTGCGGCCCAATCCTTGCGAATCGCCTCGCAGGCCTCTTGCACCGAGCCGCCCAGCGAAAGAGTTGATTTGCTTACCACGGAATCACCACTGACTCTCGCGAAGACGGCAACTTTGTTTCTGTGCTGCAATACGCTTTTGCCGCCCTCATGATCCAGAAGCACGATGTAATCGGTCTTTTCCTGAATGTTGTTCACCACAACGTCAGGGCAGCGCTCCCCAAACGTTTTGATGATTTCGGCAGTTTGAGGCCGGGCCCCGCCGTGACTCGCGCCGCCAAATCCCGCAGTCGATCCCCCTCCTCCACCCGACACTTCCCAGGATTGACTGTCGGTAATGAAGACCCGCGCTTTGTCACTCGCGTCCGGCGCTGTCGCACTGTCTTGGGCGAGTGCACCCCCGATGCAGATGCAAGAGCAGACGAATGCAAGAAAAACCGATACGTTCTTACACATGGGGAACCTCCGACGAAACTTGCACACTTCGGGCATGAAGTGCTGGGAACTTGGTATTATGCGCTCGCAACCGCACTCCGGCAATGATTGCGCTAAACGAAAAGGGAGCGCTTGGCGCTCCCCGTATCGAGACTGGCAACTCGGGTATCCCGTTTGAACCAACTCGACAAAAATAATTCCATCTCGTGACACTCGTCACACGATCCGTTGTGCGCGGCGCGTACAGATTCGTATCAGGGCACGCCTTTCAGGCGTGCCGACTCCGTCACCGGAGAGGAATCGGCTTCAGCCGCTGCTTATGGCCATCCCTATTCGCCACTCAGATCCCGCGCACGTCGCTGCCGGGGCACGCACATTTTTTGTCACTTCGTCGATCGCCGCGAAGCGGAACCTCCTCCAGTCGGACCGGTCTGCCGGATTATTCGTGCGAGTGCTCTATGACTACCGACAACAGGGAAGATTCTGCCTGCACGAATTTGTCGTCATGCCCGATCACGTCCATCTTCTATTGACGGTAGAGTGCGATTCAACCATCGAGCGCGCTATTCAGCTCGTCAAGGGCGGGTTTGCATTTCGAGCAGGGCGTGAGCTTGGATTCAGAGCACCAGTCTGGCAAAAAGGATTCTCCGAAGTACGCATTCGCGATGTCAAAGCATTCGAGCAAGTTGGTAGATATATCCGGAACAATCCTGTGGCTCGGCATCTAGTCCACGAAGCGGTAGAGTTCCCCTACTGGTCGGCTTACCCGGGATTCCAACTTGATCCAGCACCACGGGGGCTAAAGCCCGTCCTATCTGTCGCCCGTTACGGTATCGCTAAAGCGATGCCCTGATACCAACCTCTCGTGCGGATTGCCGGGGCAGACGCTAACCACAAACAGAAAAGGGAGCGCCAAAGCGCTCCCTTTGCGAAATCCTTTCGGTCTAACTTCACTGGCGACTGGCCACCGGCAGCTAGTACTTCGGCACCTTCGGATCCACGCGATCCGACCACGCTGTGATTCCGCCCGTCAGATTGTGCACTTTGCCAAACCCGGCCTGCTGCAAGAATGCAACCGCCTTCGCGCTACGTCCGCCCATCTTGCAGTGCACGACAATCTCGCGGCTCGAATCCAGTTCGTTCACGCGCTTCGGCAAATCGTTCAGCGGAATCAGATATCCCCCGATGTTGCAGATCTGATATTCGTGCGGCTCGCGCACATCGAGCACGAACAAATCTTCCTTCGCATCCAGACGCCGCTTGAGTTCTTCGACCTGAATTTCCGGAACGCCGCTGCTCACAGTCTTTTCTTCTCCTCGTATGCCGCAAAACTCGTTGTAGTCTATCAGCTTCGTCACCGTCGGATGCGTGCCGCAGACCGGGCAATCCGGATTCTTGCGGAGCTTCAGTTCTCGGAACTTCATGCCCAGCGCGTCAATCAGCAGCAGGCGCCCGATCAAGGGTTCGCCCACTCCGAGGATCAGCTTGATCACTTCCGTTGCCTGCATCACGCCCACCAGGCCCGGCAGAATTCCCAGCACGCCGCCCTCGGCACACGACGGCACCAAGCCCGGCGGTGGCGGCTCCGGATACAGGCAGCGGTAGCACGGACCCTCTTCGGTCGCGAACACGCTGGCTTGGCCTTCAAAACGGAAAATCGATCCGTACACATTCGGCTTGCCCGTCAGCACGCAGGCGTCGTTCACCAGGTAGCGCGTGGGAAAGTTGTCGGTGCCGTCGGCGATAATGTCGAACTCGCGAAACAATTCCAGCGCGTTCGCGCTGCTTAGACGTGTGTCGAAGGTCCGCAGGTTAAGAAACGGATTGATCCCTTTCAGCTTGTCCGCGGCCGAATCCAGCTTTTTGCGCCCCACGTCCGCCGTCGAATGAATGATCTGCCGCTGCAGGTTGGTGTAATCCACGACATCGAAATCAACCAATCCCAGCGTGCCCACGCCTGCGGCCGCTAGATACAACGCGAGCGGCGATCCCAGTCCTCCCGTTCCGATGCAGAGAACGCGCGCGGCCTTCAGCTTCTGCTGGCCCTCCATGCCGACCTCGGGCATGATCAAATGCCGCGAGTAGCGTAGGATCTCGTCTTTATTCAGCGTGACCGGAATTTCTGTGGTCGTCGTAGCCATATTGTCCTCGTTAAGCCGTCCTTCGTGTACCTTCGTGCCCTTAGTGGTTCAAGAATTTCGCCGGTTTCTTAGGGAATGAATCAGAGGAACCGCGCGTGTATGGAACTACGAACAGGAAGCGCAACAACAGCGCATTGAAATGGCAGGTCTCAAAATTCCAAATCCCCAGTCAGGCGAGGCCTCCGGCGATGGACGGCACAATCGAAATGTTATCACCGTCTTTGAGCGCCGTCGCTTCTTTCTGCAGGTAGCGGATGTCTTCGTCGTTGACGTAGAGATTGACGAAAGCTCGCAGCTTGCCCTCTTCGGTGTAAAGGTGTTTGCGCAGGTCAGGATGTTGGGCGACCAAGGCGTTCATCGCCTCGCCCACGGTCGACCCTTGCACGTCGACCGAAGCCTGTTTGCCCACATATTGCCGCAACGGCGTAGGAATGTGAATCTTGCTCATAGGATTACTGTAAGAGATGCGGCAGGCCTGGGGCAAGATTCAGAACGCAAGGTTCCCAGCACGTCGGATGATGGGGTGCCTGCTGCTACCATGAATCGTGCTCCCACTGCTCGATATCCGCCAACTGAATATCGACTTTCCGGCGAAGCGAAGTCTGGCGCCTGCCGAACCCGCGGGCTCAAACGCGCTGCGGGCGGTCCGCGATCTCAGCTTCTCGATCGGCGCTGGCGAAGTCCTGGGCCTGGTGGGCGAATCCGGGTCAGGCAAGTCGATCACTTCGCTAGCGATCTTGCGACTCTTGCCGCCCGAGGCTCGGGTCTCCGGCGAAATCCTGTATGCAGAGAATGGTGCGGGAGCGCGCAATCTCGCATCCCTGAATGACGATGCCATGCGCCAGCTGCGCGGGTCGCGCATCGCCATGATCTTCCAGGAGCCGATGACGGCCTTGAACCCTGTCATGCGCGTGGGCGATCAGATCGCGGAGGCGGTGCTCGCGCACCATTCCGTCTCGAAGAAGGAAGGTTGGCAGCGCGCAGTCGACGCGATGAACGACGTGGCGATTCCCGATGCCTCGCGCCGCGCCCGCGACTATCCTCACCAGCTCTCGGGCGGGATGCGGCAGCGCATCATGATCGCCATGGCCATCGTGAACCGTCCGCAGTTACTGATTGCGGACGAACCCACCACCGCGCTCAACGTCACCATTCAAGCGCAGATCCTCGAATTGCTCGCCGACCTGCGCAAGAAATTCGGCTTGGCCATGCTTTTCATCTCGCATGATCTGGCGGTGGTTTCGCAGGTCGCCGACCGCGTTGCCGTGATGTACGCGGGCAGCCTGGTGGAACTGGGGGGCAAACGCGACATCTTTCAGGCTGCGGCGCATCCGTACACTCGCGGGCTGCTGCACGCGGTGCCTGACCTGAACACCGATCGCGCGCAGCCGCTTGAGACGATTGAGGGAACCGTTCCCGCGCTGCACAACCTGCCTTCCGGATGCGCCTTCGAGCCGCGGTGCGAATTCCGCATTGACGCGTGCGCCCGCGTGCTGCCGCCGCTGGTCGAAGTTGCTGCCGGACACTGGGCGCGCTGTCCGGTCGTGAATCCCGCTAGAACATAGGGCAGGCGACGGATTCGAAGGAGATTGCGCCTGTGGCCCAAAATGACGGATAAGCATCCCGTCGCGATATTTGGTGCTCCGGTCTATAATCCTCAGCTTGTCCGGTGATCTGTGCGCATATTGCTGCTGAGTGACATTCACGCCAATCTTGAAGCTCTGGATGCTTGCCTGGCCGCAGCTCCGTCGTTCGACGTGATCGTGAACCTAGGTGACATCGTGGGCTATGGGGCGAGCCCGAACGAAGTCACCAACCGCTCGCGGGAGCTGGGCAAGGTCTTCGTGCGTGGCAATCATGACAAGGCCGCGACCGGCGTGATGGATCTTGAGGATTTCAATCCCATGGCTGCAGCGGCGGCGTTGTGGACGCGCAACGAACTGACGCCTGAAAACCTGAACTGGCTGCGGGCTTTGCCGCATGGACCGGTTTCGCTGCCCGAATTCCCCGCCGTGCAACTGGTGCATGGCTCGCCGAACGATGAGGATGAGTACGTGGTATCGCTGGGCGATGCGCTGGCGCCGCTGATCACGCTGACCATGCCTCTAACTTTCTTCGGGCACACGCACCTGCAAGGCGGATTCTTTGCCAACGGATCTTCCGCGGACGGATTCCGTCCGGAATACAAAACCGTGGGGCAAGCGGAATCGGTTCCGCTGCAACTCAAGGGCACGGCGCGTTACCTGATCAATCCAGGATCGGTAGGGCAACCGCGCGACGGGGATTGGCGGGCTGCGTTTGCCCTGTTCGATACCGACGCGCAAATCGTGCACTTCCATCGCACGCCTTACAACCTGAAAGAGGCGCAGGACCGCATCTTTGAGGCGAAACTTCCACCGCGTCTGGCGACGCGTCTGGCCGCGGGACGTTGATCGCGCCTTCTTCAAAGCGTGTATAAAAGCTCCAAAAAAATTTGGCTGGTGCACGTTTCCCGTCGCGGAGCGCTGCTCCTGTTTTGGGAAAACCGCGGGCCGTTGCGGGGTATACCCCCTCCCCCCACCCCTCGAAAAGCCCTGACTGGCGCGGGGTCTACAAAAATGTCCCGCAAAATCTTGATTCGCAGGGCGTCAGCGTTCAAAATATTGATTGCAAAGCACTTACAGCCAGGCTATGGATCTTGAGAGAGACCGCTTACGCCTTGGCTATGATCTGCTTTCCCGAAACTGCGCGCAAGGTCAGATGTCGCATCGCCACGCGCCAAACTGTGGATTTCGGAACCGTGAGCCGCAATTGGTAAACTCGGGAATTGTTAAACTCGGGCATGTCTTCTAATTCTCCACTCCACAGCGGCACAAAACATCTATTCGAGGCGCGGGAAAATCCTCCCGCGCGCTACTTGGTTGCGCATAGCGATGGCGGCGCGCGGGGGAATCCCGGGCCGGCGGGCTACGGGGTCGTGATCAAGGACGAATCCGGGCGCAAGGTGGCGGCTCTCAGCGAATATCTCGGGCACCAGACGAATAACTTTGCCGAATATCAGGGATTGATTGCGGCTCTCGAGTACGCGCTCGAGCATGGGCCGAAGGCGCTGAAGTTGATCAGCGATTCGGAGTTGCTGGTGCGGCAGATCAAGGGCATTTACAAGGTGAAGAATCCGACCTTGCAGGATCTGCATGCGCGAGCCAAGGAATTGATCGCGAAGCTGGAATGGTTTTCGATTGGACACGCGTTGCGGGAAAACAATCAGGAGGCAGACCGGCTAGCAAATGACGCGATGGATAAGGGCATGGGACGGGGCGCGCGGTCGAGTTCTCCGGCGCAAAATATGGCGCAGCCGTTGCCGGCGCAGGAATTTGAGGGAGTGGTCCGCGATGGAAGAGTGGAGCTAGTGAACGGAACGTTGCCGGAAGGATGCCGGGTGCAGGTGCGGGTGAAGAGGTGAGGGGTGTGAAATGAGTGGATCGCGGTAATCGGGCGGTATAATGCGGTTGCCGCCCGCTGGGCTCCGTCAGTCGGACAGCTAGCCGGCTGACCCGTGTACCTATGGAGCCGCCGACATTCCAGCAACTATGACGCTGCGTGGTAGAGCTTCGGCCTTTTTCGGGCGGCGCCTTCCGTTGTCGCTCGCTTTGCTGTCATTCGTCGCGTGCGGTGGAGGAGGTTCTGGTGGCGGGGGCGGGGGGGCGGCGGTAACCCTCCGGACTTTTCGCTGCAAGTTGAGGTAGCGAATCTGACGCTCCAACAGGAGGGAGCCTATCAGATTCAAAGCTGACTATTATGCCAACGCCGTAGGGCTTTTGGATTTGGTAGCGAATCACCTGACCACCGCGAACCTGTACCCCGCTCAGGACGCCGCAGCCGACGCCGACGATAATACCTTTGCAGCCCAGCTCGGAATTACGAATGCGAAACCTGCCCAGACGTCAATCATGGCATATGAGCCGTACGCAGACTCGGGAGCTCAAAGTTTTCACAATGTAATCGGCGAGAAGCTGAATCCATCCGGAAGTCGACTGTTCGTTCCTCAGGATTCCGGCGTTGACCTGTTTGACGTCCATACAGGCCGGCTCGCAATGCACGTGGCCACGCCGGAAGCGATCCCACTGGATACGGGCGCGTTGGCCCTGGACGAGACTGGGACCAAGATGTTCCTGATTTCGAATTCCGGTATCACCGTTGCACAACTCTTTCAGGTCCCGCTGAGCCTCGCGTCGGTTAAACCCGCGGCTGCTTCTCCAGGAACGCAGATTACAGTGCGTGGGAGCGGTTTCCTGTCTGGAGCTACGGTCACATTCGGTACTCCGCAAGTGGCTGCGACCTCCGTGGATCACAATACCCTTACCGCAACGGTACCATCCTTGTCACCCGGAGTGGTCCGAATCACGGTGACAAATCCAAGTGGTAGCTCATGTGACTACGATGCCCTTTGCCGTCCAGTAACGAATCTGGTCTTCCAGCCCCCTGCGGGCGCTCTCGCGCGGTCTAATTTTGCTGCACGTGCCCCGTCGCTCTGAATCGACGGCAGGGCTTGGTTACTGGCTGTTCGTTCCACCTGGCGGCGCTCCGCTGGCTCCGGAATTTCCTCGCTTCCTCAAAGACCTCAGCGATTAAATCTTGCGGGCAGCTTCTCGAAAAGCAACCCGTTCCGGTAAAAAAGGATCAATGAAGTCATTGAGTTTTGACGAGGTGCATATTGAAGGCGTTCCGTGTCTATTGCGCCATGCTTTCGGCTTTTCTGCTGCCCGCTCTGGCCCAAACTTCTGAGAACGGCTTGAGCGCGAACCCCGTATTTCAGACGAACTGCGCCAAGTGTCATGGTAAGACGGCCGAAGGAAGGCATTTCGCGGGGCCATCCCTTCGCTCGGAAAAGACCACGGCGGCGTCCGAAGAAGATTTGCGAATTATGATCAGCAACGGGAAGGGGCGCATGCCGAAATTCGGAGCCAAACTCAGTCCTGCGGACATCGATAGACTGGTTGCGCAAATCAAAGCTGCGGATCGGAAATAAATCAGGGGCCGAAGGCAGTGCGATCCTCTGAGGCGTTCGGCTTGAAGGAGTGCGAAACCAAAACAAAGTCCCGACACGCGGCCGGGACCCCATTTCAACTGAAATGACTGAGACTAAGACGCGCGACGCTGGCGATCGAGATTCTCGTTGTCTTCTTCGTGCTGACCCTGACCGCCTTTTTTCTGCTGACCCGGTTGTCCGCTATGGCCCTGTCCGGTCTGGCCCTTCTGGCCATAATCTCCGGATTGCCTGCTGTGTTGGCCGGATTGCCCGCTCTGTTGGCCGCTCTGTCCACCTTGCTGGCGGTTCTTCTCCATATCGTCTGCCATCAGTATTCCTCCCATGAGCGCCCAACGTAGCGCACTCGCAATTCAATTTAAGATCTTGCTTCTACTTGGTTGCGATTGAACAGTCTGGGGTTGGGACGAATGCCTTATGTCCTCAGGCTTTTAGGGGTTTTCCGAGATTCGAATCGCCGCCGGCTGGGGCAGAGCCACAACCTTCAACCGTTTTCGGTTGATCCTGGCAGCAAGTCTGATTTCACGCTTGTCGTAAAAGGTCTTAGCGTACAGATAAATTCATGTACAGCTACAAGGTTCCCGTGAATGACAGCATCACCGACTGGCGATAGCGTCGAAGCCTACTCTTGGGTGGGGCGCGCTTTCCAACCAGGAGCGCGGATCGTAAGGCGGTGACCGCGACATCTTCGAAGCACGGGGAGGAAGGCAAATGAGTATCTGGACAATCTTGTTCATCATCCTGTTGATTGCATGGATCACTGGTTTCGCGGTGTTTCACGTTGCGGGAGGACTGATTCACCTGCTGCTCGTCTTTGCGGTCATCTCGCTGATCTTGCATTTTGTTTTGGGACGAAGCGCGGCATGAGGTGCGCTTGCCGCTGTGGCAATGCGGCTGCATTCGCAGCTACGGAGTCGCGCAAGGAAAAAGGGCCAGGTCGATGCTGGCCCTTTTCATTGCCTTCGTTTTGATGCCAGCTAATTGTGTTCAGTTCTGCCCCCGGTAAAGACCACGTTTCAATTTTCGGCGCAACAACGTCAACGATCAGAAGGAGAAAAACTCATGGGACTTCGCGTTGTACGTACATTTCTGTTCGGATTTCTCGTGCTGATGACTTCATTCACCGCATTTGCGCAGTTGCGAATCTCGGTTGGATTCGGCCCTCCAGCACTCCCCGTCTATGATCAACCGCTCTGCCCGGGGGACGGCTACATCTGGACCCCGGGATACTGGGCGTGGGATGAAGATTATGAAGACTACTATTGGGTTCCCGGAACCTGGGTGCTGGCACCTGAGCCGGGATACTTATGGACACCACCATACTGGGCGTGGAACGACGGTGCCTTCGTTTTCTATAACGGCTACTGGGGCCCGGAAGTCGGTTTTTATGGAGGCATCGACTACGGGTTCGGTTATTTCGGCAATGGATTCGAGGGAGGCCGGTGGGAAAACGGACGCTTCTTCTACAACCGTTCCGTGAACAACATCAATGTTACGAATATTCACAACGTCTACAACACGACCGTGGTGAATGACAGCAACCGGATGAATCGCGTGAGTTACAACGGGGGCAATGGAGGAATCAACGCTCGTCCGACTCCGCAGCAGGAAGCCGCAGCACATCAGCGGCATCTTCCGCCAGCTGCCGCTCAGACGCAGCAAGTACAAGCGGCACGTGGAAATCCTGAATTTCGTGCTACGACGAATCATGGAAAGCCACCGGTTGCGGCAACGGCGCGTCCGGGAGAATTCAAGGGCGGCGGGGCCGTACCGGCCCGGGCAGCCGGAGCACCGTACCATCCCCCGGCGAAGCAGGCCGCAAATCAGCCGCGCGGAAGCAATGCGCCTCATCCGGCTACGCCAGAGAACGAGGCCCGCTCCAGGGCCTCAAATAATGAAAATCGTCCGGCGACTCATCCCAATGAGCTTCCGCCCATCCAGCGGCCGCCCGCCCCGAACACCGGAAATGCGAAGCTGGATCAGAAATATCAAAAGCAGCAACAGAATCTGTAGCAGAAGCAGGAGCAGCAGCGGCAAAAGCTCCAGCAGCAGCAGGAAAAAGAACATCAGCAACTGGCGAAACAAAACGCCTCTGACGCCGTGCGGCAAGCGACGGAACAGCGTCACCAGCAGCAAACTCAACAACTTCACCAGCAGCAAACTCAACAACTCCAGCAACGGCACGTGCAAGAGCAACAAAAGTTGCAGCAGCGGCAGGCGCCGGCCCCTCGCCCAGAATCCAAGCCGCAGAAATAAAAGGTCGAAATAGAGTTCTAGAAGCAGGCGGGATCTTCGCTAACCGGCGATTTTCCCGCTTGTAGTTTTTTCCCCCGGATTCTTTGCTGCCATCATCATGGAGCGAAGGCTGACTACAGGAAACACCTTAGGGCGCCGGCTAAAGTCTCGTGTTTCAATACATCGGTTGTCTCGGTCTCGGAAGCCGCTTCCCGACGATTGAGGCCAATTCCCCCTCGGCGATGAGCGCAACGGGATTCGCTTGCTGACAGGTAGTTGCGTGTTCTCACGATCAGACTGACTGCTGCTCGCGAAGCTAGTCCCATGAAACGCTCCTTGTCTTTCGGGAGAGGATAGATGAAGAGATCTGCAGTCAACCAAGTCGCACCAAGCCCAGCCGATACTCTGGTGACCCTTCCGAAAAATAATGGGAAACATAAAACATCTGACGACGCGCTCGATCTCACCGTAATTCTGGCGAGCCTGCAAAGCATGCGCGACGGCGATTTCACGGTGCGCCTTCCAGGCACGTGGGTGGGAATGCCAGGCAAGGTTGCCGACACATTCAATGAAATTGTCGCTGCCAATCAACACATGGCGCAGGAACTGAAGCGCGTTGGTCACGTAGTCGGAAAGCAGGGAAAGACACGGGAGCGAACGCGATTCCACGAGTCCCGCGGCGCTTGGGGCGAAATGGAAGTGTCGGTCAATACGCTGGTGGAAGATTTGCTGCGGCCCACGGCGGAAGTGACACGCGCCATCGCAGCCGTTGCCCAGGGAGATCTGACGCAAACCGTTCGTCTGGATGTGGATGGGCGTCCTCTGGAGGGCGAATTCCTGCGTTCTGCGAATCTCGTCAACACGATGATTCAGCAGCTTGGAGTGTTCACGGCGGAAGTAACTCGTGTGGCCCGCGAAGTCGGCACGGAAGGTAAATTGGGCGGGCAGGCGCAAGTGCCCGATGTAGCCGGTACGTGGAAAGATCTCACCGACAACGTGAACTTGATGGCAAGCAACCTGACCGGCCAGGTGCGAAACATCGCCGAGGTTGCGACTGCCGTGGCCAGCGGCGACTTATCTCGCAAGATTACTGTCGACGTGCGCGGCGAAATTCTGCAGCTCAAAGAAGCCATCAACACGATGGTGGACCAGTTGCGTTCATTCGCTTCGGAAGTGACCCGCGTGGCCCGCGAGGTCGGCACCGACGGAAAACTCGGCGGACAGGCCGTCGTGCCCGGCGTGGCCGGAACTTGGAAAGACCTTACTGACTCCGTAAATGCGATGGCCGGCAATCTGACGGCCCAGGTACGAAACATCGCGGAAGTCACTACGGCTGTGGCCCGCGGCGACTTGTCGCGCAAGATCACGGTCGATGTGAAGGGCGAGATTCTCGAACTCAAAGACACCATCAACACGATGGTGGATCAGCTCAACGCCTTCGCCGGCGAAGTGACCCGCGTAGCTCGCGAAGTCGGCACTGAAGGAAAACTTGGCGGACAGGCGCAGGTGCCCGGCGTTGGCGGCACCTGGAAAGATCTCACCGACAACGTGAACTTCATGGCCAGCAACCTCACTGGCCAGGTACGCAACATCGCGGAAGTGGCCACGGCCATTGCCAGCGGAGATTTGTCGCGCAAGATCACGGTTGACGTGCGCGGAGAAATCTTGCAGCTCAAAGAAACGCTGAACACGATGGTGGATCAGCTCAACCGCTTCGCCGGCGAAGTGACCCGCGTGGCCCGCGAAGTCGGTACCGAAGGCCGCCTGGGTGGGCAGGCCAACGTCCCGGGCGTCGCGAGAACATGGAAAGACTTGACCGATTCGGTGAACTCAATGGCCGGCAATCTGACTGGCCAGGTGCGAAACATCGCGGAAGTCACGACCGCTGTCGCTCGCGGCGACTTGTCGCGCAAAATCACCGTCGACGTGAAAGGCGAAATTCTCGAACTCAAGAACACCATCAACACGATGGTGGATCAGCTCAACGCGTTCGCCGGTGAAGTGACGCGCGTGGCCCGCGAAGTCGGCACCGAAGGCAAACTTGGCGGACAGGCGCAGGTCCCCGGCGTTGCTGGTACGTGGAAAGATCTCACTGATAACGTCAACTTCATGGCCAGCAACCTGACCGGCCAAGTGCGAAACATTGCCGAAGTGGCTACGGCTGTGGCTCGCGGCGACTTGTCGCGGAAAATTACTGTGGACGTGAAGGGGGAAATTCTCGAACTCAAAGACACCATCAATACTATGGTCGATCAGTTGCGATCGTTCGCCTCGGAAGTGACCCGCGTGGCGCGCGAAGTCGGTACTGACGGCAAGTTGGGCGGACAAGCTCTGGTGCCTGGCGTCGGCGGAACGTGGAAAGATCTCACCGACTCGGTAAACTCGATGGCCAGCAACTTGACCGGCCAAGTGCGCAACATCGCGGAAGTCTCGACCGCGATTGCCAGCGGCGACTTGTCCAAGAAGATTACGGTCAACGTCAGCGGCGAAATTCTGCTGCTCAAGGAAACCATCAACACGATGGTGGACCAGCTCAACGCATTCGCCGCCGAAGTGACGCGCGTGGCCCGCGAGGTGGGATCCGAAGGGAAACTGGGCGGGCAGGCTCAAGTCCCCGGTGTTGCCGGTACGTGGAAAGATCTCACTGACTCCGTCAACTCGATGGCCGGAAACCTGACCGGCCAGGTGCGAAACATCGCCGAAGTAACGACAGCCGTGGCCCGTGGAGACCTGTCGCGCAAAATCACCGTCGACGTGAAAGGCGAGATTCTCGAGCTGAAGAACACCATCAATACCATGGTGGATCAACTCAATGCCTTCGCGGCCGAGGTGACCCGTGTGGCGCGTGAAGTGGGTACCGACGGCAAACTCGGCGGGCAGGCGCAAGTGCCGGGTGTCGCCGGAACCTGGAAGGATCTCACCGATAACGTGAATGTGATGGCCGTCAACCTCACCGAGCAGGTTCGCGGCATCGTGAAAGTTGTGACCGCCGTCGCCAACGGCGATCTCACCCAGAAGCTGACGGTGAATGCCAAGGGCGAAGTCGCAGCTTTGGCGGAAACCATCAACAACATGACGGGCACCTTGGCGACCTTTGCCGACCAGGTGACCACGGTGGCGCGCGAAGTCGGCGTAGAAGGCCGATTGGGGGGACAGGCTAACGTGCCCGGTGCAGCCGGAACGTGGAAGGATCTCACCGGTAACGTAAACCTGCTGGCCGATAACCTTACCAACCAGGTGCGTGCCATCGCTGAAGTCGCCACCGCTGTAACCAAGGGCAACCTGACGCGATCCATTCAAGTGGAAGCCTGCGGGGAAGTTGCAGAGTTGAAAGACAACATCAATACGATGATTGATAACCTGCGGCTCACCACCGATCGCAATACGGAACAAGATTGGCTGAAGACCAACCTGGCGCGCTTCACGGGAATGTTGCAGGGGCAACGAGACCTGGCAACGGTAGGCCGCATGTTGCTTTCTGAGCTTGCGCCCCTGGTCAACGCGCAACAGGGCGTGATCTACCAGATGGAAACCGAAGAAATCGGAGGCATGGTGTTGCTGTCGGCCTTCGCCGATGACGGCGAGAATGGCCACCTGCGAAGACTGAAAATCGGTGAAGGTCTGGTGGGACAGGTCGCGGCGGAGAAGCGTCGCATGCTGATTTCCGACTTGCCCACAAAAACAGTGCCGATTCGTTCGGGCTTGTTCCAATCCGTGCCGCGCAATGTCATCGTGCTACCAGTGTTGTTTGAAGATCGAGTGAAAGCCGTTATTGAACTGGCTTCGCTCAACGCGTTCACCGCTTCCCATCTTGCATTCCTTGAGCAGCTCACGGCCAGCATCGGCATTGTGCTCAATAGTATTGAAGCAACGATGCAGACTGAAGGCCTGCTCAAGCAATCGCAGCAACTGGCGGCTGAACTGCAAACGCAGCAAAAAGAATTGCAACAGACCAACGAACAGCTGGCACAAAAAGCCCAGCAGTTAGCCGAGCAGAACGTCGAAGTCGAGCGCAAGAACCAGGAGATTGAACAGGCTCGGCGTGCCTTGGAGGAAAAAGCGAAAGAGCTCGCGCTCACTTCCAAATACAAATCCGAATTCCTGGCAAATATGTCTCACGAGTTGCGAACGCCTTTGAACTCGATTCTGGTATTGGGCCAGCAACTGAGCGAGAACCCAGACCACAACCTGACCCCGAAGCAAGTGGAATTCGCGCGCACTATTCACGGCGCCGGAACAGATTTGCTCAACCTGATCAACGACATCCTCGATTTGTCGAAGATCGAATCGGGAACGGTGTCGGTCGAAGCGGAAGAAGTATTCTTCGCGAACCTGCTTGAGATGGTAGCCCGCCCTTTCCGTCACGAGGCCGAAAACCGGCGCCTTGCGTTCGAGGTCTATCCCGATCCAAAACTCACGCGCAGTCTGGTGACAGATTCCAAGCGTCTGCAGCAAGTGCTGAAGAATCTATTGTCGAATGCGTTCAAGTTTACGGAGCACGGTTCGGTACGGCTGGCGGTTTCAGTGGCTGAGAAAGGATGGAGTGACGACCATCCGATTCTGGACGGAGCTGCGTCGGTGGTCGCCTTCGAGGTCTCCGATTCTGGCATCGGAATCGCTCCGGATAAGCAGCGCATCATCTTCGAGGCATTCCAACAGGCGGATGCCAGCACCAGCCGTAAATACGGCGGAACGGGCCTGGGGCTCGCGATCAGCCGGGAACTCGCAAGCCTGCTCGGCGGCGAAATCCAACTGCGCAGCACTCCCGGACAAGGCAGCACATTTACGCTTTACCTGCCTTTGACCTACGTAGGGCCGTCCGCTTCGAAGCTGACTTCGGCGGATTGGAAAGCGCCGTCGACGCCCCTCAAGCTTTCGAACATTGTCGTTTCAGAACATCCAGTCGAAGAGATCGCAGATGATCGCGCTAACTTGCAGCCCGACGACGCCGTGCTGTTGATTGTCGAAGATGATCCCCACTACGCCCGCGTGCTGTGTGATTTATCGAGGGACAAAGGCTTCAAGGTTCTTGTGGCCTTGCGTGGCGCGCAAGCCCTCAGTCTGGCCCGTGAGTTCCGCCCCACCGCCATCACGCTGGACGTGTTCCTGCCCGACATGCTGGGCTGGACCGTGCTCAACCATTTGAAACAAGATCCGGCGACTCGGCATATCCCGGTGCAGATGTTGACTCTCGATGAAGATCGCCATCACGGGTTAGCGCGGGGCGCGTTTGCCTTCGTCACCAAGCCAAGCAACCCCGATGAACTGGAATCGGCGCTGTCACGAATCAAAGAATATGCGGCGCCGCGACGCAAGCGTCTGCTGATCGTGGAAGACAATCCGGCGGAGCAACTGAGCATCCGCGAATTGTTGGGGTACGACGATATCGATGTGATCGTGGCAGCAACGGGAGCCGAAGCGCTGGAACGAGTGGAGGAGGAATTGTTCGACTGCGTGGTGCTCGATCTGCGGCTGCCGGACATGACCGGATTTGACATTCTCGAACAACTCCGGGATATGCCCGCGGCCAGCGACCTACCGGTCGTGGTCTTTACGGGCAAGGAGCTATCCCCCGAAGAGGATGCGCGCTTGCATACCCTGGCCAGAAGCGTGGTGGTCAAAGGAGTGGAATCGCCTGAGCGGCTGCTCGATGAAACAGCCTTGTTCTTGCATCGGGTGGTCGCCGACCTGCCTGAGGAAAAACAGAAGATGCTGGATCGGCTGCATCGCTCGGACGAGGCTTTGGTGGGCAAGAAAGTTCTGGTTGTCGATGACGACATGCGAAATATCTTTGCGCTGAGCAGCGTGTTGGAACGGCGCGGCATGGTCGTTCTCACTGCCGGGACCGGAAGAGAAGCGATTGCCATGCTGGAATCGACTCCAGACGTGGCCATTGTCCTGATGGATATCATGATGCCGGAAATGGATGGATATGCAACCATGCAGGTGATTCGGCAAAACGTATCGCTCCGGCGGCTGCCCATCATTGCCCTTACGGCGAAAGCGATGAAGGGCGATCGAGAGAAATGTCTTGAAGCTGGCGCATCCGAATATCTGGCCAAGCCGGTCAATACCGAGCAACTGCTTTCAGCACTGCGGATGTGGCTACATCGGTGAGTCTTGGTGCAACCAACGGCGGAAGAACGAATCGAGTTGGTCCCGGGCTCGCGGAGTCGTTTGAAAAAGGGATGAGCGTTTCAGAAAAAGTAAACATTCTGATGGTGGACGATCAGGCCGGTAAGCTGCTCAGCTATGAGGCCATTCTGTCCGAACTGGGCGAGAACCTGGTGCAGGCCACGTCAGCCAAAGAGGCGCTCGAGAAGTTGCTGAAGAGCGACGTAGCGGTCGTGCTGATGGACGTCAGCATGCCGGATATCGACGGCTTCGAGTTGGCTGAACTCATTCGCCAGCATCCCCGATTTCAGAAGACAGCCATCATTTTCATTTCCGCCGTTCACCTGACGGACATGGATCGTCTCAAGGGATACCAGCACGGTGCGGTCGATTATCTTTCGGTGCCGATTGTTCCGGAAGTTCTGCGGGCCAAAGTGAGAGTGTTCGCGGAATTGCACCGGAAGAAGCTGCAGCTGGAACGGTTAAATAGCGAACTGGAACAGCGCGTAGCCGAGCGGACGCGGCAACTGGAACAGAAGGCCGTGGCTTTGCTGAAGCTCAACGGCGACCTGGCTCAAAGGAACCAGGAGTTGGATGCCATCGTCCAGACCGCTCCCGACATCATCTTCAGCCGTCAACCGGACGGTATCCGGGAATACATCAGCGGGCGGTTCTACGAATACACTGGAGCGCCTCCGGGCTCGGCGGTGGGAGTGGGGTGGATGGAATATGTTCACCCCGACGACAAAGAAGCCAGCCTCGAACACTGGATGCGTTGTGTGCAATCCGGACAAGCCTACGAATCCGAGTACCGCATCCGCGGCGCGGACTCGCAATATCGCTGGTTTCGAGCGCGCGCTGTGCCCGTGCGAGATGAAGATGGAAACATCTCAAAGTGGTACGGCACTTGTTCCGACATCCATGACAGTAAGCTTCTGGAGCAGTCGATCCGCGACAGCGCCGTCGAGTTAGAACGACTCGTCAACAGTCGAACGGCCGAACTGAGACGGCTTTCCGGAAGGCTGATGAGCATGCAGGATGAAGAGCGGCGGCGCATCGCTCGAGAAATTCACGATGGGCTGGGTCAGGAACTCGCAGCCGCCAAAATGATTCTGGATGGCATTCTCGCCAAGGATTCATCGCCGCAGATACAACAGGCCTCTGTGGAAGCTAGTCAATTGGTGGAGCGTGCCATCCAGCAAGTCCGGACTATTTCGCATCTGTTGCATCCCCCGCTTTTGGATGAAGTGGGACTGGTTTCCGCTTTGCGGTGGTTTCTGGAAGGACTTTCCGAAAGAAGCGGGATCAAGGTTCGTCTGAATGTGGATCCGCCCAACTTGGTCCGGCTTAAATCAGAACTGGAGACGGCTATCTTCCGCATCGTTCAGGAAGCCCTCACCAATATGTTCCGGCATTCCGGAGCCCACAATGGCACGGTGAGCGTCGCCGAACGTGACGGCAATATCCTGGTTACGGTGACCGACGATGGAAAAGGCGTAGACCAGGAAGTGACCCAGCTGCGTCCGGAAAGCGTGGGGGTCGGTATTGGCGGAATGCGACAGCGCGTGACGGAGCTCGGCGGCACTTTGCGCCTTTCGAACGCCAATCCCGGGACGATCGTCGAAGTTGTTATTCCAGCGCGAAGGGCGGAGGCCGTAAAAGTTCCGGTAACCGCTTGAAGTCAGTTTCTAGCGGCAGCCCTTATGCAATTCTCCAGGACTGGAACCCGGCCATAGTTCAGCAGAGTCAGCAGTGAATGCTGGCCTGCTGTTCCGCTGGCCAGCGGTACAGGAAGAAGCATTGTTCCCAGGCCGCAACAGCCCGAGCCGTACATATTTTCCCGGATTCCGAGAACACGCATGATCTCGCTAAGCTTCCACGCAAGTAAGCGGGTGGGCCTGTCCGTTCACGGAGTGACTGCACACGATAGCCCTCGCCGGGCCTTTGCAGTTTGACCGGCTTGGAAGCTGTCCTTGCCTGCCCGTTCCCTCGAGGTTGAAAAATCCTAAAACGCAGAGTGCGCTGAGGAAATCCGCAGAGGACGCGGAGAGCCCCTTCAAAACTATTTACGGCAGATATTCGTGGGCCTTGCGGGCGGATGAACGTTCATACCAGTGCGTCCGGTAGCGGTGTCACGCAAGAAAACCTCGTGACACCGCAGCCACTATCGTTATCGAACGGTGCTTCCCCTGGCAAAGTGCGTGATCAGCGAGATTAGAAATAGAATCAGAAACACCACGAAGAGCAATTTCGCAATGCCAGCGGCGGCTACGGCGATGCCGGTGAAGCCGAACACTCCGGCAACCAGCGCTACGACCAGGAAAACCAGTGCCCAATAAAGCATGTTCCCTCCACACCCTAAAAGTTTGGGAATCGACGGGGACGAACGTAGGAGGTAGGAGCACGGGAACCCATCGGGCGGAGTGAGTATTTCGGGCCAGCGAATGCCTTAATAGTGAACTTCAGTTCGGAAGGAGCAGGTGCCGGTCCGTCCCAGAGGACCGGCACCCGCTTGGGGGGCGTTGTGTCGAGTAGAGATTGCAGACTAGTTCGCCCGACGACGACTCACAATACTGTGAATCCTGTATATCCCTCCCCGAAATGTAGTGGAGTAGCCCTTCAGTTTTGCAAATTGCTGCGTTTTCGATGCCACCTCAGGCTCGTGACTATGGGGGAAGTTCTTGAGCTGTTTACTGCTTCCGCTGGATAGAAGCAAATCTGCACGGGCTGTAAGGTGAGGCGTGGCAGTCAAATCAGCACGTGCTCTGCAGAGCACAGAAGAGGGACCAACAATGAGCCGCAAATCTTCCCTTTGGCCGAGATGTCTGATGGTGTTTAGCATTTTCTCTCTGTTCATTGGTGTGGGATGGTCGGCCGATGAACACGACCAATCTGAGATCAATAAACGGATCGAGGCCTCTGCAAAAGTGTTGGACGAGATTATGGCAACACCCGATAAGGCAATCCCAGATAGCGTGATGCGAGATGCAAAATGCATCGCTGTCATTCCCTCGATGGTGAAGATTGCAATCGGTTTTGGCGGGAATCATGGCAAAGGGGTCGCAACGTGCCGGACGGCCCCCGGTGTGTGGAGCGCGCCTGCACCGATCACGATCACGGGCGGGAGTTGGGGCCTGCAGCTTGGAGGCCAGGCAGTGGATCTAGTGATGATCGTGACAAACCAGTCTGGCATGGACCATCTGCTCTCCAGCAAATTCAAACTGGGGGCGGACGCTTCGGCAGCCGCCGGTCCAGTGGGCCGGGATGCCGCTGCCGATACCGACATCAAGATGCGCGCCGAAGTTCTAACCTACTCGCGGGCCCGAGGTCTTTTTGCCGGTGTTGATTTGAGCGGTGCTGCGCTTACTCAGGATAAAGACGAAACGCGCGTGCTTTACGGGAAGTTCGAACCCTTCGCCGACATCCTGAACGGAAAGGTTGAGCCCACTGCCTCCAGCAGGCCGTTCCTGGCGGCGGTGAAAAAGTATTCCACTCAGAGCAAAGAAGGCAAAGAATCGAAGAGCATCGGGAACTCAACGGGTACATCCGCTGCAAAATAGCCGCGGAGCCGAAACAAGCGAACCCCGAATCGATCAGACTGTCAAATTCAATCTATCGAAAGAGGTCTTATGTACAGAATTCTGTTAGTGGTTCTGATCCTGCTGCTGCTCGGAGCGTTGCCAACATGGCCTTATAGCCGAGGGTGGGGCTACTACCCGAGCGGCGGGCTCGGCTTGGTCGTGGTGATTGTGATTCTTCTGCTTTTGACGGGCCGACTTTAAACAAGATGCGCGTTGCTTTCGTTGTGAGTTTTTGTATGCGAAATGGTGGGAGAAACCACAGTCCCACCATTTCTTTTTGAGATGAATCGATGAATAACCTGCGGTTCGGTTCACGCATCTTATTCGCACGACTTCCATTGAGGAGTAGTCATGTCGAGCCACCAGAATTCCGCGTACAACGGTGAATCTTTGTTTCGCCTGCCGGCGCGCACTATTAACGATGCGTGTTATTCGAAGGCAGCGTCTAATCCGCGTACGCCCGTGAAGCCGGCGGTTCGACTTTCTCGTCCGCCGGATCAAATTTGGGGAAAGTACAACAATTATCGTGCCAATGGTGTGGCTGTCTCCGCCGTGATCCACATCGCAATCATCGGCCTGCTCCTCAGTGGCATCTTTGTCAGTCATCAGATTACGCAACGCCAGACTCGCGAGGTCGTAACGTTGATCGCGCCCTCGCCGGATACTTATGCATTGCCAGTATCGAAAAAAATCATCAGCGGCGGGGGCGGGGGCGGCGATCATGATCCTCTACCCGCACCTAAGGGATATCCTCCAAGGCTGGCGGCGCAGCAGATTACACCGCCGGCAATTGTGATGCGAAATGAGAAGCCGAAACTGGCAGTGCAACCGACAGTGGTTGCGCCGCCAACCGTGCGTCTCGCCGAAAATCACATGCCGAATCTGGGCACCGCCAGTGCCGCAGTGATGCCGGCAGCTCCGCCTTCAAATGGAACCGGATCCGGCGGTGGTATCGGTTCGGGCTCGGGCGGCGGAGTTGGCGTGGGGCATGGGCCGGGCATTGGGGCGGGCATCGGTGGCGGGATGGGTGGCGGAGTGTATCACGTAGGCGGCGGTATCTCGGCTCCTACTGCGATCTCATCTCCTGATCCCGACTATACGGAAGAAGCACGCCGCGCGAAGAAGCAGGGCACCTGCGTTCTCTGGCTCATTGTCGACTCTACGGGACATCCTCGCGACATTCGTGTGGCGCGCGGCTTGGGATTCGGCCTAGACGCTAAAGCTCTGGAAGCCGTGAAGCAGTGGCGCTTTCAACCGGCACTCAAAGATGGCAAGCCGGTCGACGTGCAAATCAGCGTTGAAGTGGAATTCCATCTTTATTGAGTCGCGAATGTCAATCCCACGGTTCCTGTAGTTATGCAGTGAGCAGGTCCCTTTCAGGGCGGATCTTGCCTCTTTGGCGAATAGGGTTCCCAGCTTACCCAGAAGTTCCTGCCGGTGGTCTTACAGACTCTCCTGCAAGTGTTTACAGATGTGACCCGATACAAGGTTGGCGTTGCTTTTCTTAATCTGACATCCATGTTCGCGTGTCTTGCGGTCAGCGAACAACTTTCAGCGACCTGAAGGAGAGCAACCGTGGCAACTTGTGCGATCTCTGCGACAGAAGCGAACGTAATCTCAACGCCCAGCACGAAGGGCCGTGATGATTCTCAGATCAACCTGGTAAGGCGTGCGCAAGCTGGCGATGAACAAGCTTTTGCAACCCTATTCCAGCAACACAAGAACCGAGTCTACTCAGTGTGCCTGCTGATGACCAAGGACGTCGCCGAGGCCGAAGACTTAACGCAGGAAGCGTTCCTGCAAGTGTTTCGGACCGTGAGTTCGTTCCGCGGCGATGCCGCATTTTCTACCTGGCTGTATCGCGTTGCGGTGAACACTGTTCTGATGAAACTGCGGCGGCGCAAATCGCCGTTCACGGTTTCGCTCGATGAGCCAGTCAATTCGGAATCTCCTTCGCTGCATCGGGATTTCGGCAAAAGTGATCCGGAACTCACCGGCGTGGTCGATCGGATTGCTCTGCGCCGCGCTCTGCAAGAACTTCCGGAAGGCTGCCGGACGATTTTCGCTCTGCACGAGGTCGAGGGCTACCAGCATCACGAAATCGCCGAGTTACTGGACTGCTCCATCGGCAACTCGAAATCGCAACTGCACAAGGCAAAGCTAAAAATGAGGACTCTGCTTTTTCCTAAGGCAAAAATCCGCCGCCGAACGGCGAAAGAGAACGCGAGTGCCCGCGACACAAACCCATTCACCGTCAGCAAGGCGATTGCAAAATAAGCGCGAGAAGGAACATACCTTGCAGCAGGGGAGCCATTGAGAGTGTCGGAGGCAATCATCGTTGTCGGGGCCAACCGCCAGCCGCTGGAACAACCCGCGTCGCCGCGGTGGACCCCTGAGACAACTGTTGGGGGCGAAGGACTTGCCACCGTCGAAATATTGGGACAATCCGTGTTACAGCGCATGGTCGCAGAGCTGAAGAAGGCAAAGGTTGACGGGATTTCGATCTGCGTAGACGTGCCCCTCTCTTCCGGGCTCGACGACAAAGCCGCGAACGCGGCTAGTCCGTTCACGACTGCGTGGGAATCCGCTGGCCAACGGCTGAGACAGTTCGCCAACAACGGCACTGAGTCCGTCGTGATTGTCGAACTGAGCGCGTATGTTGAACCGGATTTTGCAGAGTTCCTTCGTCTTCACGAAGAATCCGGGAAAGCGGTGACACGAGCACTCCATGAAGCCGGTCCTATCAGCCTGTGGGTGGTAAACCCAGCGATGATGCCAGACATCCAAGAAATACGAGGTGTGTTAGACGAGAGCGGCGGCGCGGAATTTTGCACGTCGGGATATATCAACCGACTGGAGACTGCCGCGGACCTGCGTCGTTTGGTCAGTGACGGCCTGGGATACCGTTGCCAGTTTCGTCCGCAAGGGTTCGAGGTCAAACCCGGAATTTGGATGGCGCCGGGCGCGCAGGTCGAGAAGGCAGCTCGCATTGTGGCACCCGCATTCATTGGACGCGGTGTGAACATCGGCGATGAGTGCCTGATCACGCGTGGCAGCAGCGTAGAAAGCGATTCTGAAGTTGATTATGGAACCACGATTGAAGACAGCTCCATATTGTCGAACACGTATGTCGGGATTGGGCTGGATCTCTCGCACTCGATCGCTCGGGGCAGCAGTTTGCTGAACTTGCAGCACGACGTGCTTCTTCAGATATCGGATCCGGCAGTGATGCGACAGAACAAACATGTATCAGCGCGAGATCGGCATCTAGCCTTCGATCTCGGAACTGGCGAAGCGGTGACAACCTTGAGGCAAGACCGATGACAGGAAAGCAGTGCTGGTGAGTTCGAAGGAATTTGGATGTTAGCGGTTAAATTCAAAAGAGGTGAGAAATGTTGACCAGTGGGCCCGTAGTCGTGATGCAAATGCCAGAGCAGTTTACCGGCGGAGAAGTCCAAACCTTTATGCTGGAATTGGGCCCGCTGCTCGAATCGAATCGTCCCCGCATAGTCCTCGAATGTTCTCAGGTGCGCTCGGTTGACAGCGCTGGCGTAGAAATGTTGCTGCACAGCCTGGAAGAAGTGCTCAAGCGCGACGGAGATCTCAAGCTCGCTGCTCTATCCGCCGAGGCTGAGGTGTTTCTCGAACTGATGCGGGTGGCGCGGGTGTTTGAAACCTTTCCTACTTCAGAGGAGGCGGTGCGAAGTTTCAATGTGGTGCCTGCCGATGCGGTGTCGCAAGACGCGCCGTGGTATCCGGCAGCCTTTGGCGATTTGGGAGCCCAGGCAAGCTAGCTTCTGATTATCTGGTTGCTTCAGCAAGCCCCAATAGGTAGTGTTAACGCGTGCCACGACCGCCGTTTCCGAAGACGCTCCGCCAATTCCAGTCCGACTTTGCCACGGAGGAAGCCTGCCAACGATATCTCGCAGCTTGTCGTTGGCCCGATGGATTTACTTGTCCGCGATGCGGGTATGAAAAAGCTTATGAGTTGGTGAAGCAGCTGCGGCAGCAATGCTGCAAGTGTCGCTATCAGGTCTCGCTGACATCTGGAACTATCCTTCATCGGACAAAAACACCGCTGACCCATTGGTTCTGGGCGGCGTACCTGATGACCACGGACAAGCGTGGCGTATCTGCACTACTGCTGCAGCGTCAATTAGGGCTGACCTGCTACGAGACCGCATGGATGATGCTGCACAAGCTCCGCCGAGCAATGGTGAACAACGCGAGGGAACCTTTGCGCGGTGAGGTAGAGGTGGATGAGACGTGGATTGGTGGCGAGCAAGCTGGACTCCGAGGAAGCCGACAACTCAAGCATCGGAGGGCAGCTCTTGTCTTGGTGGCGGTCGAAAAGCGTGGGCGAGCTTCAGGGCGTGTCCGCATGAGCGTAATTCCCGACTTTAAGGCCGCGACCATAATGTCGTTTCTTAGCCAGCACATCGCACCTGGATCCACGATCTATACGGACGGGCTTAAGAGTTTCTCAGGTCTTTTAGAGGCTGGCTTCAAACATGTCGTTCGAAACCAACCTCTACGAACGGAGTTGCGCAAAGGTGCAAAATCCGCCGTCCCGCTTGCCGATCGGGCGATCGGGAACCTCCAGCAGTGGCTCATTGGAACCTACCACGGAGTGAGCAAGGACCAACTGCAAGTTTACCTCGATGAATTCGTTTTTCGGCACAACCGTCGCAAGACGCCGGCAGCCGCATTTCAGACACTACTTGGTCTCGGAACCGGCCGCACATCAACAGTGTACGAGCAGATTCGGGGAGCTCGGGATCTGAATCCCAACCTATTGGGGCTTGCTGAAGCAACCAGATAATCAGAAGCTAGCTAGTCAGGGAGGTTACGATGGGACTGTTGGATCGAGGGCTTCTCTGCAGTACCTGTTGTGCTTTCGCTCTCGCCTTGCCAATTCATATTCTGGGGCAGGAGCGGAAGACTGCTCCTGCCGATCAGCAGCAAGCTGCGGTGATGGCAGGGAATGCTTTCTCGGCATCTTTAACGCCGGCCGAACTTCCCGATAGCCCTGGGGCAGAATGGGCCAAATCTCAAGCCAATTCGGCTCAGCAGGAGAGTTCCTCGCAACCAGCCACACAGACGACCAGTCAGCCGCAAGCACCTGCTACACAGGATCAGAAACTTCAGTATCCAGTCGGGACAGCCGCAGCGGAGGCTCCCAAAGTCAGCGGCATAACCGCGGCACAGCCTGCCGGCGTGGCCATTGCTCCCGCCAAGCAAAGAAGGGTACGAACGATCGTTTTGAAGGTTGGGGCAATCATAGGCGCCAGTGCGGCGCTGGGGGCGGTCATCGCTTTGACTGAAGCCACCCCTAGCAAACCACCAGGGGCACATTAGAGATTCTTCGCTTTCTACAAGGCACAGCCACAGCGAGCAACGCATGCGACTAGATAGTGTCAAAGTAGTGAGCTTTTCTGGGATTGACGGAGCCGGGAAGAGTACGCAAATCGACGCGCTCTGCAACTCGTTGCGCGCTCGCGGATTTCACTATGCGGTCTACACGTTCTGGGACGACGTCGTGGCCTTCTCGAGGCTTCGAGAGCGCGTCAGCTTGCGAGCCTTCAAAGGGGATGAAGGCATTGGAAGCCCCGACAAACCCATTCTTCGCCGCGATAAGAACGTCACCGCGTGGTACATGACGATTTTCCGACTATTTCTGTATATGCTCGATGCATTCAGCCTCAGCGTGGCGGTTTCCCGAAGTGCAGAGAGCGATGCCGACTTCGTCATCTTCGATCGGTACATCTATGACGAATGGGCCAATCTGCCGATGAAGAATCCCCCAGTACGTCTGTATGTACGCGCGCTACTCAGATTTATTCCCCGTCCCGATGTAGCTTTGTTTCTGGACGCCGACCCGGAAGCGGCGACGATTCGCAAGCCGGAGTATCCTTTGGAATTCGTGCGTCGTAATCGGGATGCATACCACCGCATGAGCAGATTGGTTGGTATGACCGTCGTCCCGCCACTTTCTATCGAGCAGACAAGCGGAATCATCGACAAACTGGTATCAGAAAAGTGCCTGAGAACTGACCAATACACTCTTCAGCGCGCGAGCGAAGGCGGCGCCGCCCCGCTGGAGGCCCACCACAGCTAAAGCAGTTTTCCCTCGATTAACTCCTGCGACTGCAACTTCTTCTGCGGAAAGCACATCGAATCTCCTGCCGCTCAGTATGGGAGCCCAATGAAGATCTGTTTAGTTACGACCTTTCCTCCAAGCACTGGCGGACTGAGCGAATATGGATTCCATATTGCGCAAGAATTGCAGCGCAATCCTTTTCTCAGTCTTACCGTGCTGGCAGACGAACTCTCGCAGGGGCACGTCGAGCCGGAGGGATTTTCGGTCGTACGTTGCTGGTCCTTCGATGACATAGGAAGTGTCGTGCGCTTGGTGAAGGTGTTGCATCGCATGAAGCCAGATGTGGTTTGGTTTAACTTGCTGTTCAGCACATTTGGACGCAATCCGCTGGTTGCTTTCAGTGGACTGATGACGCCACTGCTGGCCCGGCTTAGCGGACGCTATACCCACGTGACCCTGCATCACCTGATGGACACTGTGGAATTGAAAGACGTCGGCGTTCGTAATGAAAGGCTGTACCGGTTGGCAGGTGCGGTTGCCACACGCATGCTTCTGCTTTCCAATTCCGTTTCTGTGCTGATGCCTGGCTATCGCAAAATTCTGAATGACAAATACGGACGGGACAACGTTCACCTGCGGGCGCACGGCATTCTGACACGCCGGCCTGAATTCCCCGATTTCGCGCGCCGTGGGAATCCTGTTCATCGCATTCTGGCTTTCGGAAAGTGGGGAACCTACAAAAGACTCGAGCTCATGATTGAAGCTTTCGATCTGGTCTCACGGCAGTTGCCCGACGCGAAGCTGGTCATCGCAGGGGGAGATCATCCTCAGGCACACGGATACACCGAGTCAATAAAACAACAGTGTGCCGGCGATCCTCGAATCGAATTCCGCGGATACATTCCGGAAGATGATCTGGCGGATCTGTTCCAAAGTTCCAGCGTAGCTGTTATGCCATATTCATCTTCGACGGGGTGCAGCGGGGTAGCGCATCTTGCCTGCGCCTATGGAGTGCCCATTGTTTCTGCAGATCTGCCTGATTTCCGGCAGATGGCGCAGGGTGAGGAACTGGCGATGCAATTCTATCCAGCGGGAAACGCCCATGGGTTGGCGGGTTCTTTGCTGGAACTGCTGCAGAATCCGGAAAAGCAGCAGATGATGGCCGCGCAGAATTTTTCTGCCGGGTTGCGCATGACCATGCCCAACGTGGTGCAAAAATATCTCAGGCATTTTGAGGTTCAGCAGCGCGTGCAAACCCTCAAGTATGTCTCGCGGTTTCGGCGCCTTCCAAGGTGGCTGCCTTCCAAATCTCTGCTGTTGCGTCTCATGACGCGGAATACCCTGGGCTGGGCGCGGCGATCCGCAGTCTTGAACGCGCCCAATCCCTGGAATGGCCGCGAAGATTCTCGGCTACTTTACGGTGACGAGGACGGTCGTGGAAAGCTGAGTGGATCCGGCGTTCCCCTTGATGGTGACCACGTAGGTGCCGGTCGAAGAGCCGGCGACGGCACTGGAACCTCCTCCTCTCCCGCAAGAGGACGCAAAGAGAATGAGGGCAAGCAACATGCTGCCTCCCAGCAGAGCGATCATGCGGCGACGATTGATCTTGCCGATGATGGTAATTCCCATCAGGCCGAAGCTGAACAGGCCGCTGGCGAAAAAGAAAGCCCGTCTTTCGCCGTTGTACATAGAGGTAACGGCAGCGGACGTGACGGTCAGGACCGAACTGGCGACGCTCGCGCCCGGAGTGACGGACTCTGGGGAAAATGAGCAACTCAAATCTGCGGGCAGGCCGGAACACGTCAGCGTGATCGAGTCATTGAATGAACCTGTTCGCGGTGTCACCGTCACAGTCATCTTCCCGCTCTTTCCCGCAGAAATTGTCAACGCGGACGGATTCGCACCCAGTGTCAAATTGCCATTCGTGCTGGTATCTCCCGCGCAGTTCAGCGTGAATTTTACTGCTCCCGACATCTGATTGTTGATGCTCGGCTTCCCCACAGCCTGAACGTAGGAGATGTAACTGCCATTGGGAACCGAGTAGCTGCACAGGTTCACCGATGCATTGCCGGGATAGGCCTCTCCCAATGACATAAGATTCTGCCCGTCCGGGCTGATGTATGCGACGTAGTGGTCCACCGTTTTCTCGTCGCCATTCACGTTCCACTGCAGAGAATTACCGGAAACCGAGGCCGTCACACTGAAGCAATTGCTGATGCCGGACTCGATCTCGGTGGCTTCTTCATAATCGTTCCAGGTTACAAGCTGCAATGCCGCCAACTGTTTTCCTGAATTGTAGAGGCCATTAATCTCGGAAAACGTCTGCAACCAGGTTTGCCCGCATTGCTGGCTCATGATGCGGTTCGATCCCCAGGAGGCCAACGTGTCGTTGAACCCTTTGTAAGACGCACCCACGGTCTGCTCATTTTCCAGCAGCATTCCGGTATCGTAGAAGCTGGTCAGATAGCTCATTCCGTAATCAGAGGTCGTCGGCATCACCCAGGAATAACTGCCCGAGCTTAACGCATGACTGAATCCGTTGTTGTTCTGAAAGATAAAAACTGGCTGGCTGGAGAGGGCTCCCGTGACGGCATTCCAGTCCACGGCGTAAGAGAGGTCGATATTGAAATTTGTGACGACTGGCTTGCCTTGCCACGTCATGTAAGCGGGAGACGGGAAATAGGTCTGCTCGATGTACTGCAACTGCTGAATCAAAGCCTGCTGCGGCGAACAACCGGAGCACGAATCCCACTCAATCGCCCCTTGGTCGATCATGATCGCGAAAGTGAATCCGGGATGCGTTTCCGCCTCGGCCACTACCAGCTTGGTCGCCTGGTCAATACTGTTGTTGGGCCCATACCAATCAATGATGACGCCCTGAATGCCGCGGCTGATCATGTCGGTAATTTGCCGATGCACTTGCGCAGAGTCGTTCGAGCTGTAGCCGACGTTCATATGGTTCGATCCGCCAAACCACAGAAGCAGGTGAGCATAGACCTTGGTATCCGCGCCGGAGTAGAGCAGCGAATGCACATCCACTTTGCTGACATTTCCGGCGGCCGAATTGCCGTTTGTCTGGTTGGTAAACGAATTGGCCGCGCTAGTATTGTTCGCAGTCTGCGCAGCTAACGTAGTTGTAGGTACGACGGAGTTTCCCGCCGCGCACACTCCTGTGGCAAACAGGAGCAGAAACACAGCACACCAATTTCTTAGACACATCTGCCCTCAGAGCGGAACTTGCCGAGGTCTTGCGTCTTGCGAATGCCGGAGTCGAGAGGGAGGCACGCAAGCCTGTAGATTCCTCTCGGTCAGCTGGGACTTTCTGGGATCGGAAGGAGCTTATTGCGAAATGGATCGCGGTGAACAGGTCACGTTAGTTCACGAACCACTGTGCGAGGGAAGGCGTCGAAGGAGGACAGCAACTGGCGTTGCTCGGATTTGAGTTAAGTATGTGGACTCGAACTGAGACCGGGATTAAGAGCAGGCCGAGATTGATTTCCTATTTCTGCTGCTGGACCGTAAGATTCCGCGCTACATAGCGGGAGTCCTGGAAAGTCGTGAGTGCCGTAACCGTCGCTCCAGGCTGCAGGCTGTCATCGGGAGGAAAAGAGGGATCCAGGTAGATTTCGTAAGTCTTGTGGTCCGTCGATGAGTTCAGGACCAGCAAGCCGGTTCTCAGATCGATATGCACCAGCTGGCCGGAAAAAACGTAGCGCGTTCCCGGAAGAGCAAGGATCGAGACCTTCTGCGCCGTATCGTGGCCGTTTCCTTGAGCTGTGAAGGTCACATCGACGAGAGAACCGGGCAGCAGCGTGCTCGCGGGCACCGTTCGATCCCCCTGCACAAACTGCGTGGAAGGACTCAAGCGCACTCTTACAGGGAACGGCGCGATGCCGTCCTGAATGCTGAGTTCGCCTTCATTCATCCGGCATTTCACGATCACCCCACGACTTTCACCCAGCGCCGCTGCGGCATCAAGGCGAATATTCTTCGCGAAGACCGTGCTTCCATCGAGAATCGTATCCAGATAAATTCGCTGGCCCTCGCGCAGATCGGCAATCGTCACCTCTTCCGTGCCGCGGAAAACCTTGGTGCGGGGATCGATTAGAGCCGTAGTCCGCCCGCCGCCGAATACTCGCACCGTTAGCTGGTCTCGAACGCGATCCAATTTTTCCAGCATCCCACCGACCAGGGTCGCATTCTTTCGAGGGACCGCCGGCAAGTCGGGAAGAAGACTGGCGGGATCGATGGAGATTCCGCTGTCGATTTCGCGAATCGCGGGCTCTCTGGGTTCGATGGCGGCAGGCTGAATGGTCTCTGCAGAAGCCGGTGCAGGCGAAACCATTTCCGATGGCGGCGGATCCTTAGTGGCCTGCGAGAGAGCGACGCCGGCAAATAATGTCAGAGGAATCACCAATCTCGCCAGAATGGCGCAGCCGGTCTTTATGGAAGACACAAAATTCACAACATTTTGATGCAATATCTGCTCCGGCAGGTGGCCACAATTAAGCCCTAAAGCCAGTTCGTTCCTCGGCAAACAAAAGGCGCTTTCCCGGCATCAAAAAGGCTGATTTAAGGACACTTGAATACAAAGGGGCAGAACACCGATGCTCTTGAATCGACGGATTATTTGGGTTATGGCGTTGGCCGCATCCACGACTTTCGGTGCGCGATTCGCGCAGGGAGAGGATCGCAAGATTTCGATCTCAATCCCGAGGCGAAGCAAACTCACTCCTGTGCAGAGACTCAACCGCGAAGGAGTCGAGGCGCTGCAGAAGCACAAATATCAAAAAGCGGAGCAACTTTTTTATAAAGCGTATCTCTACGACCCGGCCGACGCCTTTACGCTGAATAACCTCGGATACATTTCGGAACTGCAGGGGGATATTGATCGGGCGGAAAAGTTTTATCAGCTTGCCGCCGACCAATCCAGCGAGGCTGTTGTGGATCTGGCAAGCTCGCGACAAGCGCGGGGAAAGCCGATGAAAGACGCGTTGGCCGCTACCAGCGCGCCGCTTGAGATCAATCATGCCAACGTCGAAGCGGTGCGCCTGCTTTCGCAGGGGCGCTCTGCCGAAGCCGATCTCCTTCTGCAGCAGGCCCTGGAGAAAGATCCCCACAATGTTTTTACCTTGAACAATATGGGCGTGGCTAAAGAGATGGAAGGCGAGGAAGAGCAGGCGCTGAAATATTACAACGAGGCTTCCGCGGGACAATCCGGTGCCGCGGCAGTGGTTACGACCAATCCGGTTTGGCGAGGACGTCCCGTAAATCAAATGGCCCAGCAGAATGCCAAGGGGCTGCGCGATTATCTCAAACGCGAGAAAGATCTGCCGGAGCAGGTCGCGGAACTGAATTTGCGCGGCGTCTCCGCGGTCAACCGCAATGACCTGCGCACGGCGGATGCGGACTTTCGCAAAGCGTATGCTCTCGATCCCAACAACGCATTTACGCTGAACAATATTGGGTACGTCGCGGAGTTAGAGGGGGACCAGGAAACAGCTGAATTTTATTACGATCATGCGCGGCAGTCGATGGGCGCGAACGCGACAGTGGGCGTGGCTACGCGCAAGACAGCGGAGGGTCGCAAACTCTTCTCGGTTGCCGAGGACAGCAATTCGCACGTTCAGGACAAAGTCGCTCAGGAACGTCAGTCCTTGCAGCGGCAAGGGGGGCCGGTCGTGCTGCGGCGTCGGGACAACAGCATCGTAGAGGAATGGACGCAGCCGGCGCCCGCCCACCCACTGCCGCAGTAACGGTTACTCACTCTCCAGGAAACGTCCGATGTCTGATTCGGGATCGTAGAAGATATGCCGCAGAAGATTGGTTAAATACCGCCAGAGAGTATTTACATTCGTTCGATACCAACAGCAGCGCGTCATCGAACGGGATAAACCGCAGATGAACTGAAAGTTTTCGAGCGCCGCCGGCGGGTGCGCCAGCATCGCCGCGGCCATGCGGTGATTTCCGTCCAGAATCGTCAGAGGGCTTTTTTCGTCCACCCCGATCAGCAGGACCGTCGGACTCACGAGACGCTCCTGAACCGGATGGCTCAAGCGGCGCAACTTACGAAAGAACTCATCTTCCGGCGACTCCTGCCATTTCAGGCGAAGAGACTCGACCATGTCCGTCAGATAAAAGCTGCCTTCCGCAACCCGACGCCATTGGGCGCGTGGGAAAAATCGGATCCGATCCAGATCCTGCTGCCTGAGTTCCACCCTGAACCACTCGGTGTCATCAGGTAGTTCCCGCCACATTGCTCCGCGTCGAAGAAATAAGAGCGCGCGGCGCAACGCGTTCTCCCGATGACTTTCTAAATCCGGGTCGTTCACTAAATATTCAAACTCTGCCCGGTATTCTTCGAATTCAGGATGGTGGAATTCACTGCGCAGGAATTCGGCAATGACTTCGTGTTCACTCAACGAGCGCACGACAGAGAGGTTGGCGTACGTTCGGATGTCTTGTTCCGGGGCGATCTCACGGCGCAGCAGAGGCAGTGCGACCAGAGCGAACAACAGGATCATGAGCACCAGCTGGACGAAAATCACTTCCCGCAAGGTCTGATGAAAAAGGCAGATTCCAAGAATGAACACGCCGCTGAACGCCAACTGCACCCAACTCGTGTTCGCTATCTTGCGTGACATCTCGTATGTGATGGTCACGGAGCTGAGAGAATAGATCCCCGTCGTAAGCGCATAAAGGATCAGGAGCGCGGCTAAGTTAACATAAGTTCCCGATTGAAAGTGAGAACCGAAGAGCGTTCTCCACAAGAAGCTGGGAATCGCCCACAGACCGAGGATCAACACCGACAGAATCAGAAATACCATCAGAAGCGAGAGAAAAAATACCGGACGAGCCTCGCGATCGTTGGAACGCGCAGCGGCGGACACGGGAAACATCGTGTTCACCACGGACCACGCACACATATTAACCAGGCGCCCGACGAGGGAAACGGCGGCGTAGATTCCCGCCTCATCAGAAGCGAAGAAGTGCTTCACCAGGACAATGTCAAAGTTATTGATGACGACCTGTCCCGAGAAAAAGACGATCGCCTGTAATCCTTCCCCGAAGGGAATCAGAATACCCAAAGACCGCAGGGACTGCCATCCAGGATTTGGTTTAGCGAGGAAGTAGGACGCAATGACGGCAATCACACTGGCCAGGACCGCGCCCTTGACGCCCAGCCCCAGGCGAATCAGCAGAAAGGCGCCTCCCAGCCGAACCAGCCCTTCCAGCATGAAGTTCAGGGCCAGCGCGCGGAATGCGTGAACGCCTTGGATATAGCCGCGGCGCACACCCAAAGGAATATAAAAAGCCGTTCCCAAAGCCAGCAGCGAAATCAACCGTGCATCGGGCAGATTGAGATAATTCTGGATGGTGCGGTTAAACAGAAATAACACTATGCCGATGCCAATGCCTGCCGTCCACGATTGCATATGCAATCGGCCGAAGATCGCAACCTTTTCCCGATCGGCTTCGTGGCTGGCCACGTACTTGGCACACACGACCTGGAAGGAGAGAGTGATGGCCGAGGCCAGCATGAGAAGCGTGTAGACGGCTGTCGCGTGCGCGAAACCAGTGGGTCCCAGCAAACGGGCCGTCGCGACGTTGTAGACCAGATTGGTGACACCAACCAGCCCCGATCCAGCCAGCATGGTGAGGCTTCCACCAAGCAGCTTATGTTGAAGCGCTTTGGCTCGGTCGTGGGTGCTGTCTGCCGCTCCGCTGCTGGGAAGATCTGAACCCCGCTTTCTCCCGAAAAAGGTCATAGAAGGGAACGAACCTAAAAAAGCGTGAAATGGACAACGGGAAGCACGGTGTTTTTGCTCGATCCCGGAAAGTTATAAAAAGTCTGCTGCTGAACGCCAAGCGAAAAGCGCATGGGAAAGCGGACGGGCACCTGGTCTCCGCTATCCCTCACATTGCCGTGTAAGGCGTGCACGTACGAGACCAGAAGTTCGCTCTGGACATTGTCGTAAGGATGGTAGCCCATTCCGCGAGACAAAACGAAAGAACCCTGCACGTCCCAATGACGCGTGGCGCGAAAATCGAAACGCCCTCCGGGAAGAAGCGCCTGGGCAATTGCGTACTGCGTATTTTGGACACGCCAGGAGCGCAAATCCTCGGCGAGAATGGCCGCTGTTATGCGATTGCCGAATTTATGCTGCAACCCTGCGTAGGCCGAGGTGTAGAAATACTCTTCCACAAAAGGACGAAACAGCAGGTCCCTCGTCGAATATCCGGTGATGAGAGAGGTGCTGCCCCAAGGCCGGCCGACCGTGAACTCGATATTGGCAAAGAGATCGCGGGAGTGGAGATCCTGATCGATGAAGGGACCGGTTTCCCGCTGCGCACTGCCCGTCACCGTGACCCAGTTGAAGAATGAACTGGTGTAAAGGTAAAGGAACTGACGAAACAAATTCTGACTCATGTAAACTGGCGAGATGGTGTCGCGGCGCACGGTGAATTGCAGTCCACCGTTGAAGGTGATGGTGTTCGAGCCAAGGTGCAGAATGGGATTGATTCCACCATTCACGATCGTGTCGTAAGTATTGCGATCTTGAACCACTCCAACGCTGGGATAGAGCAACCGCCCGGCGGTCAGGCTTTGTCCGACGAACCCGGAAATGACGGGAAGATTCCCTAACTGCACGCGATAATGAGACGCCGCCAGGCTCTCATACGAGTAGCGGGGCGGCGGGAGCAGCTTGGGATCGGTTACGTGAAGAATCTTGGCATCGAGGGCATAGACGTTGATGTCTTCGAGTGCGGGTGCGAAGAGCGCATCCGGGACAAGGCTCAACCTGTCATTGATCTGCTTGCCCGCCTGATCGGCCTCGGTGTATTGCGACGTTTCGGCAACGCCCTGATCCTCTTGTCCGGCCGCAGTGCTGGCCTGAGCGAAGGCAGCAAGCGAGTGCAGAGGATCCTGGCGCTGGCGATATAAGTTCGCCTCCGCCATCATGTAGTCGTAATCATCTTGAAAGTCGGCCGGATTGCCCAGACTGGCAAGCGCTGTTGATGCTTTGCGAGTATTCCCCTCTGCCAGGTAGGTGTTGGTTAGGCCGATGGCCACGGTGCGGCTATTCGCTCCAGCCAGTTGGGCCTTGCTGTAGTAGTTCTCGGCAAGATCGAAATCATGCATCGCAAGGAAAATGCCGGCAGCTTCAGCGAAATCTTCTCCCGTCACCGGAGAATCAGGAAAGAGCCGGGCCTCAGCGAATCCTAGAGCGATCTGCCGTTGAGCCTCATCGAAGTGTCCTCGACGGAGAAAGATCTGGGCAATCGCCAGGCGAACGCCAATGCGATCTCCGCCAGGCACGTCGAGGGCGCGCGAGAAGCGCTCCATGGCGGCGTTGCGATCTCCTAACGTGAGCAGGGCGTCGCCGGTTGCGGTAAGAATTTCTACGCGATCCCCGCCCAAACGTTCGGCAGACTGTATATCTTGCATCGCCTGGTCCCGTTCACCCTGCTTGGCGTGGACCTGCGCCATCAGGGCGTAGATTTTCGGGTCAGATGGCGATAACTGGAGAGCCGCATTGAGCGCGGTGAGCGATTCCGCATAACGGCGCATGCGATACAACACATCAGCGTAAGCAAGCTCGGTGTTAAGATCTCTTGGATCCTCTGATAGCGCGATGCGGTATTCGTTCACCGCATGGGCATAGTCCAATTCCTGCCGAAATGCCTCCGCTCGGGCCAAGTGCCAAGCGTGGGATTTGCCGAGAATTTTCTGAGCCGCTTCGAGCTGCGCCAGTGCGGGTTTCGGACGGTGAAGCTGAAGATCGGCAAACGCCAGGCCAAGATGGGCCTCGCCGTATTTCGGCTGGATGTGTAGAGCGGTTTGAAAATCCTTGGACGCTTTATCGGGCTCCTTCAAATCGTTCAACACGAACCCGCGGTTCACATATCCCATGGTTACCTTCGGGTCCCGCTCGAGGGCTAGCGTGAAGTCCTTTACGGCGGCTTCCAGGTCGCCGTTATAGGCGTGAACATTGCCGGCAATTAAAGGCAGGTCTTTATCGTTGTGAAGAATGGGCTCATACTTGTTGGCCAGAGCGAGCGCCTCATCATAGTGGCCGAGGTAGTAAAGGTCATACGCGAGGTAGACCACGCCTTCTCGATCATTCGGCAGCTTGGCGATTACGTTGTATCCCAGCTTCGCCGACTCAGCGTAATCGCCCTTGAACGTCAAATACCTCTCATGTTCGCGCTGGACTTGCGGAGACGTGTTCATCTTCGCATTGGCGCGCTCAAGCCATTGCTGCGCCAGATTGAGGTTGTGGGATTCCAACGCGGCGTTCGCGCCTCCGGCTACGATCAGAGCGTTCGTCGGCATCCGCCGATAAGCATGTTCGTAGTTCGCCTCGGCTGAACGAAAATTGCGTGCCGCCGTGTACATGTCTCCGAACGCCAGGTAGGGTGCGTAGTCTTTGGGGTGTGCGGCGATCTCGCGCGCGAAATAGGATTCCGCCAATTTGGTGTCACCCGCATCTCGGGCAAGGTAACCCAGCGCAGACAGCGCTTGCCGATTCTTGTGGTCGAGATCAAGAATTTTTGTGAAGGTCTCACGCGCAGCCTCTTTCTGACCCAGCTTCCATTGCAGCATGCCGAAATTCATCAACGAATTCACGTTGGAAGGAGAAAGCGCCAAAGCCTCTTTTAAATCGCGGTTGGCAGCGTCGAGATTCCCGGACGCGCTCTCCACCGCCGCACGTAGCCGCAACATCTCAGCGCGGGAGGAGTCTGGGACCTTTACGTTTTGGATCGCCGCGGCCGCTTCCTGCAATTCTTGCTTCGCCTCGGCATCTTCATCCTGGCGAACATAGAGCTCGTACAGATTCAGCCGCAGTTCGATCGGATAGAGCGGGCCTTCCGGCACATAGGCCGGCAAACTGCTCAGAGCGAGTTTGTATTCCTGTTCCGCTTCCGGCAGACGATACTCGGAATCGGCTAATCCGCCCAGAATCGCGTGCAGGCGGTAGTTGTTGCCGTCGATGCGCTTGGCGGCGTCGATAAATTCGTTGGCATTGTCCACGCGACCGGCATTGATCCAGGCCTGCGCCGCACTTAGGTTCAGACCAAGATTGCCCTTCGCCGTTCTCGCCAGACGCGAATAAAGATCCGCGGCTTCCTGCTGCTTGCCGGCGAGCTGGTACGTGTAAGCAAGTTCGGCCTGAATATCGCCATTCTGGGTCGGGATTGCCTGCAACGTCGCGATCGCCTCGTCGTACTTACCCTCGTCGCGATATTGCTGGGCTACTGCACGCAGGACTTCTGGATCTCGCGGCGCCCGGCTCTTGGCGCGGTCTAAATATTTTGTAGACTCATCCGGCTGACCCAAACGTTCATACGCGTGCGCGATCAGGATATCGCCATGCGCTGACGGCTGGAGGGCTGCGGCGCGCTGCAAAAGATCCAACGACGACTTTGGATCGCTGTTCAGCATGAGATCACCAGCGAGCTGCAGGCTGTTCGCATCTTTGGGACTGGCCTCGACGACTTTCTGCAATAGCTGTTCGGCTTCTTGAGTCCGGCCCATGCGGGCATAGGTTTGCGCCAGGCCGGCCAAGCCGCGCACCGAGTTTGGCTGCAACTTCAGTCCATGGTTGTAGGAGTCGACTGACAGCGGATATTTCTCGTCCAGTCGCGCGGCATAACCCAGCAAGAACCAGAGTTCCGCGTTTTGCGGTGCGGATTTGACAGCCTGTTGCGCGTTGGAAACCGCAACCGCATAGTCGTTACGCTGCAATGCGTCCTGGGCCGCGCGCGCCTGGCGGGCAACCATAATTCCAGATCCCCAACTGAAATCGTTGCCGCTCTGCCCGGAAGTCGTTGCGGATTTCTGATGTGCCTGGTTGTTGGAGGATGAGCCGCCGCCTACGTCGAACGTCTGGCAGAAGCCTGGGCCGACGAAACCAAGAATCGCGACAAGGCAAAAGCTCGTGAGCGGAAACCGGCTTTTCAAGTAGTCACCACGCTGTACAAAGTGTTCTAGAGGGCCTCCACAAGAGAGCCTCCCGCACATGAAGTCCTGCGGCTCTTCTCAGATGCGACTTTGGACGCTCAAGTTTGCTCTTCCCTGCTCTGGGAACGCAGGAAAGGCTGCCCAGACCTCAAGATCAGCGCAAACCTTGGTGACAGTTTTGGAATCCAATGTTTTTGCTAAGGGCACAGGAGTGTGCACGGCATGACCCCAAACGCAAGCTACTCGCGTCCCATTCCGCTGTTAGCTATTGTTCTGGTGGCTCTGGCGGTTCATGGGCCTTTATTGTTGATGCAGCTGCCTTCGGGCTCGTTTGACGCGAACTTTCATATCTTTCTCGCATCGCACTACGCGCATCACTGGTTCAATCCCTGGAACGAAAAATGGTTCGCGGGATTTTCGCAGACTACATATCCTCCGCTGACTCACCAGTGGATCGCGCTCGTGTCGACGGTGACCGGCCTGAAGATGGGATACATGCTGGTGCAATTGATTGCGGTTTTGCTGCTGCCGGTCGGCGTATTCCGCTTCGCCCGGATCTGGGAGGATGAGCGCGCCGCAAGCTATGCCGCATTAGGCAGCATTTTTCTGGGAGCGCTGGCGTTTCTGGTCTATCAGGCTGGGCAGTTAGCGACGGTTACGTCCGCGGCTTTGTATCTGAATGCTCTTCCCTACTTTTTCGAATGGTCGGAAGAGGGTTCGTTTCGCAGTTTGGCGAAAGGCCTCGCCGTGACCTTGGCTGCCGCGGCCGCTCACCACGTTACCTTGATCTTTGGAACGGTCTTGTTCGCCGGTCCGGTACTCTGGGTTGCGTTCCTCGACGCGCGCGACGGGCGCACCAGAGGAGCAGTCGGAGCAGTCCTATTTCGGGCGATTGTGTTCGCATTTCTCGTGGTTGTCGGTGTCGGAGTCGTCCTGTTTCCTTACTGGATAACATTGATCCAGCACCCGATTCACCAGATTCCGATTCCTCATGACAGCCGTCGCAATTTCCTGCTGAACGCGATCACCGGTATCAACTACTTTGTGATTCCTTATGGGGCTTTGATTCTGGCGCTCCCGTTCATCGTCATTCGCGGCGCGACGGTTCGACGCTTGCGGCCGCTGCTGTTCGGTTTTTGGCTGACGTTCATCTTCGGATTAGGCGGCACAACGCCGCTCCCGCGCTGGCTGCTGGGCCGTGCCTACGAAATTCTGACTTTCGAGCGGTTCACTTTTTGGGCCACGTTGATGGCGATGCCCATTGTCGGTCTGCTGGCGATCGAACTGCTCGATCGCTTTCGTACCAAAGCGGCGGTTTGTTTGTCGCTCGCTGCCGTCGCGACCATTGGCGCGGCGTTAGCTTGGCTTACGGCCAACCCGTACCGTCCGATGGGCACGATGAACGTGAAGCCGGTGATCGCGTTTCTGAACCGCGACGGCCACGACTCTTACCGCTATCTGACGCTTGGCTTCGGCAGTGAACTAGCGCAAGTGTCGACCTACACCGACGCGAGCAGCGTGGATGGAGACTACAATTCCGCCCGCCTGCTGCCTGAGATGACGCAGTACGGATCGGCGCAGCTGACCAATGCAAAATTCTACGGCTCGGCGGGAATGGCATCTCTGCGCGCGATGCTCGAGCATGCCAACCGCTATGGCTTGAAATATATATTCGTCCACGATCCTTACTATGAACCGCTGCTAACGTTTGTGGGCTGGAGAAAGATCGAGACCTTCGACAACGGAGAGATCACCGCGTGGTCGAAGGATGATGTTCCGCCCGCGCATCGCATCGACTCCAACGACATTCCCCCCGCTTGGATGGGTTTGATGTGGGGCACACTCCCCATCGGAGTGAGCGTGCTGGCAATATTCCTCGTGTTGTTCCTGCCCCCAAGCCAACGCATGCGCAGGGTCTTTGAATCTCCCGTTGCGATCCAGGAGCGGGAAACGCATTACGTCGCCTGAGGATTAACAATGAGACGTGCTCTGCCGATCATTTTCGTGATTGTGATTGTAACCGCAGTCTTGATGTTCCTCGGTTTGACTGTGTCCGGAACTTCGAACGGAACTGTCGGCATCGCGTCGGGGTCGGCCTTGCCCGGGTTCGGTGCAAGCGCGTCGACGCCCGAGAAGGCGATATCGAATTTTCTTCTGGATATTCAAAAGCGTAACTGGGATCGAGCGTTCTCCACGATTGAGCGAACTAGCGGCACTCTCACGGAGCAAGCATTCATACAGGACTGGATTGGATCGAGTGGCGGGCTGCGTTCCTTTTCAAGCCTGGAGAAGTATGATGCGCGTCCCCTGCACGCCACCGACTCGGATGCGGAAATGCGGGTTCGCTTGCATTGGACAACGCCCGTAGGCCCGGTCGAAGATGTGCGCGACTTCCATCTCGCCAAGCGTGGTGAAAAATGGCTGGTCGTATGGACTGAGACTCCGCCGCCGAATGTTCCGGCGCAGGTGGGTCCAGTCACTTATTTGCGCTGGGATCTGGTCAGCGGAAATTCCGGCGATCAATGGGGATCTCATAATGTCGATGCTCCTCATGTGCGCATTGTCTCCATGAATGCGGTGGACTCCGCGGAAGGCGCGATTGTCATGGGCGAGGTGGTTAACGAAGACACGATTCCGGCATTTGTGAACGTGAATGCCACGCTCATTGGCGCCACTGGTAGTGCAATCGATGAGGAGAGCAGCTTCGACAAGATCCTTCACGTGCTCCTGCCGAAACAAGTTTCACCGTATCGCATTGACTTTCCGCATATCAGCTTAAGCAAGGTGAAAAACGTGCGCATGGATGTGAAAGCCACACTGGTTCCGGCTTCGTCAGATCCGGTGATCGGCGTCATGAACCAGAAATTGGAAACGGATGCCCAGGGTCGATCAGTGCTGCAAGGGGAGTTGTTGAACCAGAGCGGGGAAACGGTAAACATCCCTCATGTCATTGCGAGTTTTTACGACAACAACGGGAAGGTCGTGTGGGTCTCGGATGGATACGTGGAGCATGCTCTGCTGCCGCAATCGAGCGAACCCTTCGCGGTGGAAGTCCCGAAATCTTTGGCAGGGAAGGTTCAAAACTTTCATGTCGTCGTCAATCAATACAGCCTGCAAAAGTCATAGCGCGTGGAGAGGATCGGCATTTCTTCTCGCCTTGCTGTGTTTTGCGGCCACGACATTCGCGCAGGATGTAACGCTGCGTCCTCCTTCTGCCGCCATCGCGGGGCAAGCCACCTCAATCGAGGCTGGAGGCAGCGGCTCCGCAACTTTTTACCTGATCGGGCCGTCGAGCTCGATGAAACGCGATGTGCAACTGGGCCGCGAGATCACGGTGAATGCGGGCGAGTTGCGCCAGTCCGGTCGCTACGTCGCCATTGTGTGCAATGGAAGCTGCACCAGCGCTGTCTTCTATGTTTCGCCCGCTAGACCTGCGAGCATGATCTTCCTGGTGCATCCTTCGCGGGCCCCTGTCTCGCAAAGCGACCTGATCAGCGGGGTGGCCATTCCCTTCGACGAATTTCACAACCTGGTGCTTGCGCCGGCCACCGTGCAGTTCCAATTAACCGCCAAGGGAGAGAGTCCGGCGCCGCGCGGAGTTGAGACTCGCGATGGGATCGCCTGGTTTCGCGCGAATTCGGGCAAGAGTGCGGGCGCTCTGCAAGTGCAGGCGTCGATCAAAGACGTAATCGCACGGCGCGTTGTGCAGCAGGTGGCCTCCGATCCGTGCAGCTTGCGAATTAAAGGCCAACGCACTTCGAACGGGATACTGGTAGAAACGGAACCGGTGAGAGATTGTTCCGGAAACCCGGTGCCCGACGGAACGATTGTCACCTTCACCGCGAAGGGTGGAAATGAAACAAGCACCGTGGACGCGCCGATCAAGCAAGATGTCGCTCGGGCAAGAATGGTGGCCAAGTCGCCGGTTGTAATCTCGGCGGCGTCGGGAGTGGTGATGGGCAACGAACTCCACATGGGAGGGCAGGAGTAGGAAATGCAATCAGCGTTTCAGAACGGGTTTCTTGGGCGAATGCAAACGGGCCTCGCGATCTCAGCCTTGTTGCTCTTCCTCGTACCTTACGTTTTTTCAGCTCCCGCCGACTCCGCATCTGAAGTCATACTGAACGCCGCGCACGTTGGACCGCGGAAGGTTGAACCTTTAACCGCACGCAGCGTCCTTCGCGACTACCAGTTCGGATGGGCGAACCTCGCTCAAGCATTCGAATCAAACTCCACGGGCGCTCTGAACGGTTTGTTCGCCGGTACCGCGAATACCTGGCTGAACGACGCAGTAAACAACCAAATCCGCACGGGGCTCACTTCCCGCTATCTCAATCAACATCACAAACTGGACGCAGTGTTTTACGCTCCGGAAGGCGATTTGATCGAACTGCACGATACGGCTGAATATGATTATCAAATTCTCGATGGAAGCAACACGATCCATACTGAGCATGCTTTAGTGCACTACGTCGTGCTCATGACGCCCGGGGTTGATCGCTGGGTCATTCGACAACTCCAATCTGTGCCACAGTTTTGACCCGTTTTGCTCCATCCTTCGAGCGCCAACCACCCCGCTCCCGAAAGCATCCTATTTTCACAGCACGGTGGATACATGGAGCCATCTTTTGTCGAAACGGCTGTTAGCACTGGCGATTGCGTGTTTTATGGTGGGCGTTGGCTGTACTACGCCCGGGATACACAAGGCGCTACAGCAAAATCTGCAGGCGCCTAATTCCTGGCCAAAAATATTAGCGGTGTACATGCCGTGGTTCGGAAATCACGTGCACATGGATGTGGGCTACGCCAGCTACGACCCGAACGTCATGGATCGGCAGATCGAGCAAGCACGCCACATGGGGATTTCCGCCTTCGTGGTGGACTGGTACGGTGAAAGCGAGCCATTCTCCGACCACAATTTCGCATCGCTGCAGGAAGCCGCAGACGAAAATCATTTCCGGGTCGCGCTTCTGTTCAACGAGCCAGAAGACGAAGATGCGCAAGCCACTGACGAAGCGATCGCCGCATTTGATAAAGCGTACAAGGCATATATCGGCCCCCAGGCGCCGCACCGCGGAGCCTACCTTACCTTCAACGGTCACCCAATGATCTTCATTTTCCCCAAGCAGGGGCATGTTGACTGGAACCGGGTTGCTGAACATTGCCGGTCGTGGGAATCCACTCCGTACTTGTTCTATAAGGACGACCCACCCGCCAAGTATGCGGCCGACTTTGCCGGAATGTATCCCTGGGTGCAGCCCGGACAAAAAGGATGGACGCCAGATGGCAGCAATTGGGGCGAGCAGTATCTGGATAACTTTTACAAAACCATGCGCGATAAGCATTCGGACAAGATCGCGATCGGCGGCGCATGGCCGGGCTTCAACGATTCGGCGGCAAAATGGGGGCTCAATCGCCACATGCAGAGCCGGTGTGGGCAGACATTTGAGGACACGCTTCATCTCTACACGCACTATTTCGATGCCTCGCACCCGCTTCCATTCGTTTTGATCGAAACCTGGAATGACTACGAGGAGGGCACGGCGATCGAGCGTCTGAATTTCGCCAAGTGCAGCGAGAAGTCACAGACCAGTCCGGCGGTCGAGTGATCACTCGGGATGCGCCAACCGCAGCGCGCCATTCTCACATCTTAGGCGCGACAAAAACACCGGCGGTAAGAAATGGAGATAGATTCGATGGAACCTGTTCGCGATTCGAGCAAACACCTTCAGCTTCTGTCCGAGCTGTTGCTGACTCGTCCGCAGCAGCAGTCGGATAAATCGGGTCGTGCCCGAGAATGGTGCGAGTCGGCGAGTCCGTCTGAGTTGCAGGACCTTACCGCGCTGGCCATGACCAACCATGTCATTCTCCGTGCCTTCGATCCCCTGGACGCGATGCTGGAGGATGTGGGAAACGGCCCAATCGCAGAGTGGGCAGGGGCTGCGATGGTGGAGGAGCACGGCAGGATCGAGCACGCCCTCGGCTTTCTGACACAGATTTGTGGAGCGCTTGAGGACAGCGGATGCCCGGTGATCGTGATCAAGTCTCTCGACCACTGGCCCGATCTTGGCAGCGATTTGGATCTCTACACAGATGCAGAGCCCGCTGCCGTGGTCTCGGTGATGAGAGCAAAGTTTCGCGCGACACTTGCGGGCCGAAGCTGGGGCGATCGCCTGGCCAACAAGTGGAATTTCATCGTGCCGGGGCTACCCGAACTGGTCGAGTTTCACGCGCGGCGGCTGGGTCAAACCGGCGAACAGACGGCTCTCACCCACTCTGTGTCCGAGCGGGCCTGCACCATGAAAGTCGGGCCCTATTCTTTTCGCGTCGCCGCTCCGGAAGATCGCATTGTCATCAGCACGCTGCAGAGAATGTACCGGCATTTCTACATCCGTCTGTGCGACATCGTAGACAACGCCCGCCTTCTGGACTCCCGAAAAGTTGACTTCGAATACTTGCACTCTTTGGGATCAGGAGCCGGTTTGTGGGAAGGTATTGCGACGTATTTGCACATCATCTCGGAGTATGTCGAAACGTATCGCAGATTCGGAGTTCCCTTGCCCGCTCTGGTGCAGGACGCAGCAAAATTTGGAGCGAGCAAGGTCCGCTTCCGCAAGGATTTTTTGCGCGTCCCCATCCTGCCCGACTCCCTGAATCTGTATGCGGGTGAGCTCAAAACTCTTTTCTTCCGAGGCGAGTTGCGGAACACTCTTCGCTTAAGCTTGCTCCCGGGTTTGGCGACGGCGGCCGCCCTCGAGCAGAAAATCACGGGCAGCGACAAGGGAATCTGGTGAAAATACCATGTCTTTTCGGGAGCATAGCGAGGGAGTCTCTACTGTCTTCACTGGATTGTCTCTGCGTTGAGCGCTAGCCTAACGTTTAGACGAGGATGAAGTTGCAAGGCACGTTCGTGTAAGAAAGGCGAATTCGGGATTCCGACAACAGACGGGGACGAGAACTCAGTTCTACCGGACGGAATTCTCGCGGTTAGGGATCTGGTAGCACGGAGTTTTCGCGTGACTCGCATTCTGATTGTTGATGATAATCCGGCAGTGCGTCGGTATCTGCGGGCAATTCTGGAGCAGCAGGAATCCTGGCACGTATGCGGTGAGGCGCGAACGGGAGCTGAGGCGCTGCTCCAGGTGTTGGAGGCTCCGCCCGACCTGATTCTCCTTGATTACCAAATGCCCGATCTTAATGGTGTCGACATCGCGAGGCAGATTTTCGGGCTGTTTCCTAAGATTCCGATCTTGATGGTGACGCTTCACCTTTCGAGACAGCTGGCGGATGCCGCGCGCGAGGCCGGCGTCCGCGGGGCGTGCGCCAAGCAAGACATCGGGTCGGTCGTGGAAGCTGTGGATGTATTACTCCATGATCGGACCTATTTTCCAATTATTTCCGCGGGACACGGGGCCTGAGCCAACAAGGGATGCTTACCTCTGAGGCAATGGCACGGGGCAAATACAGGATTTCCTGTATTGGACCCCACAACATGGAAAGTTAGCCTTCGGTTTCAAGGGTATCCATCCCTTGACCAACTGTGTTGCGTGAAATTTACGGTCATTGGTCAGGCTGTCACATCGGTGCAGAGGTAAAATGTGGCGAATCGTCTGGTCGGTCTCCCCCGAAGGAAACTGAAACAGAATGACAATTCGCATACTGTTGGTTGACGATCACCCCATTGTGCGGCAGGGCTTGAAGACTCTTCTGGAAGGCCACTCCGACTGGCACGTCATCGGTGAAGCCGCTGACGGGGCTGAAGCAGTCGAGAAGGCGAAAGACCTGAATCCGGATGTTATGGTGCTCGATGTCACAATGCCGCGCATGAACGGGCTGGAAGCCTGCCGGTTGCTGCGGCGCCAGTCTCCCAAGCTTGAGATTCTCTTTGTTACACAGCACGATTCTCCACAGATGATGCGGGAAGCATTGGAAGCCGGCGCGCGAGGTTACGTCGTAAAGTCCAACGCCGCCCGCGATCTGTTAGCCGCTGTGGAAGCGGTGAGTCAGCATCGAGTATTCACGGCCCTGCATGGACGAAGTCTTCCAGAGTTGAGCTGAGGTTCCATTGTGATTTTGCAATTATCTTGCTCTCAAGAGGGCGAATTATGAAACTCAGGATCTTGTTAGCCGACGACCACGAGATTGTGCGCCGCGGTCTGCGGGCGCTGTTGGAAAAGCACGAGGGCTGGGAGGTCTGCGGCGAGGCCAGTGATGGCCGCGAAGCGGTTGAGAAGGCCCTGCAGCTTAACCCCGATGTCGTCATTGTCGATGTCGGCATGCCCAACCTGAACGGTTTGGATACGACCCGACAACTCTTGCAACACGACCCTCATTTCAAAATCATTGTCCTCACCATTACGGACTCCGACCAGGTGATACGCGAGGCTCTAGACGCCGGCGCGCGGGGATTCGTTTTGAAATCCGACGCGGCCCGCGATTTGGTTTCGGCCGTCGAGGCGTTGCAGAACAAGCGTATGTTCTTCACTCCCCGGGTCAACGATCTGGTGCTTGCAGGATTTCTGGAGAAGGGTCAGACGGTATCGCGAAACGAAGCCCCCAAGCTGCCGACACTCACTGCGCGCGAGCGCGAAATTACTCAACTGTTGGCGGAGGGGAATAGCTCGAAAGAAGTGGCGTCTCTGCTCAATCTGAGCACCAAGACGGTCGAAACTCACCGCAGCAACATCATGCGGAAATTGAGCTTCCACTCGATTCGCGACCTGGTCGTATACGCGATCAAGAACAATCTGATTCAGATTGAGCTACCGCCGCCGCCGAAAGCACCTGCGGGTCCGACGGCGGCGTAAGCTCGCCAAACCCGCGACTGCTTATTTCTCTTCTTAGCGCAGAGTCTCGCCAGGGTAGTAACCGGTTCGCGTGCGCACCGTCAAGCGGCTGCGCCCGGTTCCTCTGGCCTCCACGCGAATCATCTGATAGCCCTTTCCGATAGCGCCGCCCGGATTATAGGTCAGCGTGTATTGACTCCGGATGTCATGCGCGACGGCCTGAGTAATTGCATTCACATCCTCTAGCCTTTGGGGAAAGTACGCCGCACCGCCGGTGCTTGTGGCCAGATCTTGCAGCGCTTCCCGCCCCGAACGACTCATTCCCTCCGCTCCGTCTGTCAGTCCAATCGCGTACAGCGTCGCGCCCTTATTCGACTGCAGCTTTCTCATCGCATCCTGCAAAGTCTCCCGGCTCATATTGTCTTGCCCATCTGTGATCACCAGCAAAACCTTCTTGTCGAGGCGCGGATTATTTCGCAGATGCACATCCGAGGCCACGACCGCATCGTAAAGAGCCGTACTCCCGCTGCTGGAAGTCTGGTGCAAGGCTGCCTGGAGCAGATGGACGTCCGAGGTAAAATCCTGATCCAGATAGGGCGTTTGACCGAAGTTCACCACGAATACTTCATCCTGGGGGTTGCTGGCGCGGATCAGGTTCATTACGGCGTCGTTTACTTCCGTACGTTTGTCGCGCATCGAGCCGGAATTATCAATCACAATTCCTATCGCAACCGGCACATCTTCGCGCTGAAACGAGGTAATCGTCTCCGGTTGGCCGTTTTGATAAACCGAGAACGCGCTTCGATCCAGCGAGGTGAACAGCTTCCCAGTTTCGTCTACGACTGTGGCATGCAATACCACTTCCTGCACCCGCTTCCTGAAGACAAACCGCCCTTGATCCTCACTTGGCGCCGGACGGATGGCTGGGCCCGATTCACTTCCTTGGGATGGCTGAGTTGCAGGCACTTGTGATTGCTGGACGGAAGCAGGCGGTTGCGAGGTTCGCGGAGGGAGCGACATCGGATTCTCCGAGCCCGGAGGAGCCGCTGAATTATCTTGCGGCGACCCCTGGCTCTGGGCGAATGCTGCCGGCGGCAGAGCCGTCAGTAACGCCAGCGTAACGATTCCCAGGTGAAAGCGGAGGAAATGCGTCTTTCCGAAAAGCATGAACCTGCCTCCAATAAAAGCGTTTAGATGCCATTCCTGTCGGCCGGGCTGGGATGTAATTCGCAGCCGGAGAACAGATCGCCGCGCCTAATACAGTAAATCCTGTACGTGCCTGCTGGCTCTGTGGCGGCGTATCTCAGGAATTCTGAAATCGCATTTACTTCGGAAAAATCTACATAAGAAAAAACTGGTTGATCCAGCAAAGTCTTTCTGGCGCAAAAGTATCCGGATTTGGCACGTTGGGTGCTTACTGTATTGACATGGCAGTTGGTTCGTCACGTTTTTTTTGCCGGCCATTTCCACTTTCCGGGTTGCAGAGAAAAACGACCATCGTTCCATTGGAGGTCACGGATGCTTCGGATCTTGATTGCCGACGATCATGAACTGGCGCGGCGCGGAATTCGGGCGCTTCTCGAGAGCCATCCGGGCTGGGAAGTCTGCGGCGAAGCAAAGGACGGGCGCGAGACGGTAGAACTCGCCGCTAACTTAAAACCCGATCTTGTTTTGCTGGATATCGGTATGCCGAATCTGAATGGACTAGAGGCCGCCCGGCAGATCTTAGCTGGTTCCCCAGACGTTGCAATCTTGATTTTGACGATGCACGATTCCGACAACGTCGTGCGGGAAGTCTTGCGCGCCGGCGCACGCGGGTTCCTTCTTAAGTCCGATGCCGGCCGAGATCTGGTCGCCGCGGTCGAGGCGCTTCAGTTACAGAGAACATTCTTCACCACGCGCGTCAGCCAAATGGTTTTAGACGGGTTCTTGGATCGCCAAACGCGGCACGTGGGCGCCATCAGCAAGGGCGACGACCGAGCCGGAGATTCGCTAACGTCGCGCGAGCGCGAAGTGATCCAACTCCTGGCAGAGGGAAAAACGAGTAAAGAGGTTGCGGTAACCCTCAATCTCAGCGTCAAAACCGCGGAAACCCATCGCACCAATCTGATGCGGAAGCTGGGCTTACAATCCGTGGCCGATCTAACTCGCTACGCGGTCCGCAACGGGATTGTACAAGTTTTCTGACGACGCGCATCGCTGGAAACCCTCCAACTGCGTGCCCGCTTCGTCTTTGAGGGAATTCTGTGTTTCGAAGGGCGATTCTCGCAGGTGGTCTGGCGCTCGCAGTAACCCCGTTCGTCCTTGCTCAGGAGCCCACGACGCCACCCGTGCCAGAGGACGTGCTGGCCCCCCGTGAACTTATAGCCTGGTCCGATCTGCAGACCCCAAAACAGGCCCAGGAGCCACTTCCGCCCATTCAAAACCAGGCTGGTGAGCCAAACCAAAATTCTGCACACCGCCGGCAGCCGCCAACGGGTGCGCAAGCGCAGCAGCAGCCTGCACAATCTCACAATACGGCGCAGCCCCCAGCACGGGGATTCGCGCACTCGAACACAATAAGTCTAAGAGTGGAAAACTGAGATGCTCTCAGTAGGCCGTAGTCGAACGTTCATCTTCGTACATGATTCACCCTAGTGCGTCCGATCCGAAAACGCCTTAAGGTAGGCGAATCGCTTTAGCCTGCCGTGTTGGAGGAGCCTTTCGACCTCCTCTCCGCGACGTTAACCCCGGAGTTTCCAGCCATGAATACCAGTGGAACAGCCGCCTACGGAATGTATGCTCGCGATATCGCTCTCCCCGACGTGGTCTTCGCTTTGAATAAGGCCGGCTTCGAAAACGAAGATATTTGCATGGTGCTTTCGCCGGCTCACCCCGATGCCGCGGCGGTGAACGAGGCCAGCACGTTGGACGCCGTAGGACCTCAGAATGCCCTCGGAGCTCGCATGATCGGTTGGTTTTCTGAGTTTGGAGCCGTGGTGATCCCCACTGTGGGCTTCTTTATACGTTCCCAGATGTTCTTTCGCGCCTTAGTGGTCGAACAGAACTTTCCTTCGCTCTCCCGAGGCTCACGAACTTTATTAAGCTTGGGATTCTCTCAGGCTGAAGCCAAGCGATTGGGGCGTCAGCTCTGCGACGTAGGTGCGCTAGTCTATGTGAGTTGCCGAGAGAATGCTAAAGCCGACGGAGCCATCGAATTGCTACGCCGAACCGGGGCCCGGGAAGCATCCAGTCTGTTGAAAGCCGCCGCTGTCGCCGCTTGAGCTTAGTTTGTTATGTTTTGATGGTTGCTGGGAAAGCACAGGCAGCGGTGTAGCAGGAAAATACTTCGCGATCGCGTCTTTCGCCCATACCCTACTTGTTCATACGAAACTCCTCTGAATCCTTACTGGTCACTAGGTTAGTGGCTTCTGACCATCCGGTTTACGACAATGGCAGAGTACTTGCAGTCTCTTGTACGGGCCGGGTCGCACGATTGCCGACGGGAGGACTGATGAGAACCCACCGCGTCTGGATCGAGATTGTGATGTTTGGATCAGGAATTGCGTGTGCGCTTGCGCTGCTGTTTGCCATCATCGCGGCGACGGCCGGCGCAGCCGTGGGCCAAATGAAGGGATCGGGAACTGACTCCGTTGCCACGGAACCGCGTGCTTATGAAGGTATGGTGACCTGCAGCCACTGCGGCGCGAGGCATTCTGCCGCTCTGGGCCAGACCGCGAGCACTTGCGTTCGGGTTTGCGTTCACGGAGGATCCCAATTTGCTTTGGTGAACGCGGATGCGATCTATCTTCTTGACGGCGACAGGGACGCCCTCAAGCGCGTTGCGGGCCAGCGCGCAAGAATCGTCGGCAACCTGGAGGGCAAGACCATCCAAGTGCAGTCTGTAGTTGCCGAACGCTAGCGATTTCGCCTGTGGCCGCGGAGCGCGGTTAGCGGTCACTCTCATTACAATATGGTTGACATCGCGTAAGAGGTCTGCGCCCGCCACGGAACCGCCGCTGCATCCATCAATACTTGTGTGTGTTTGGGCTGGCAACTGATCCGTTAGCGACTGGGAGAAACTTTCCACAGTTCCGCCAGCGCCTTGGCGGCGTCCGACAAAGCTTGTTTCTCGGCGTTGGCTCCGGACGGAGAAGGGACGCCCGCACGCTGCACAATGGGACTTCTGTACTGCGAGACTTTTCCGGTTAAGCCCACCTGATAAATATCGCGTACCGCGTTTTCGAATACGCGCTTCAGATTCTTGGGCAGTGCTGCAGGTTGAGGTGCGGTTTTGTTGGTCATGAGAGGACGACTCCACTTTCTCGGTTTTAAGCACTCTAAGTCGAACATGAAGGCCCAACAATACAGGGATGCCAGCAACTGATGCTTATTCCTTTCCTAAGCCAACGCCTCTCGAACCCGGGGTTTTACACGAGCAACAACAGAGGATCTTCAGGCAGCGCTTTCTTTTAGGGCATAGAGAAAGCGGACTTCACGAGTGGAGGAAAGCTGTGGAAGGGCACCGATGCCCTTCCACTGATTTCATGCTGCGCGTTTGGGAGAGCTCTTAGACATTCCGGTTCGCGACTCCCGGATCTCACTTTCCTGCTCTTCGCTCTCTGCGGCCTGGGAATTAATCTCCCTGGCGAGTTGCGTGAGCTTCTCGTCCGCCTGTTTCTCTTCTTCCAGCGTTTGTTCGATCAGAGACACGTGCTGTTCCTCGCCCAGCAATTCCGCGAAGGCTCGGGCCGTTCCGTACGCGGCGATTTCATAGTGCTCCACCCGTTGAGCGGCGCTGATTACCGCGGCGTCCATCACCGCTTCGCCATACTTCTCTTGCATGGTTTCCCCGCCCTCTTTCACCAGGCCTTCCATCCCTACGCACTTCTTGCCCGTGGGCTTCTCTTGCAGAGCTTCGAAGATCTGTTCCAAGCGGGAAACTTGTTCTGATGTCTGGCGCAAGTGCTCTTCGAAAGCCTGCCGCAACTCTGCGTTCGATGAGGCTTTCGCCATTTTCGGCAAGGCTTTGACGAGTTGAGTCTCGGCGCTGTAGAGATCCTTTAATTCATCGACGTAGAGCTGCCGTAATGAGTCCTTTCGCATCATCTTCCTCCTTTTGCGGAATTCCAGCGGAGCGGAGCATCTTGGCGCTGGGTTGTATTCCGAAAAGTTATGTTCCTGAACCGAGCCAAACAATACCCCGGATGCTGTATGAGGGATTAAGCGAGCTAGGGTTGGCGACCAGAAGTGGGTTGCAGTGGCGTTCTCACTCTTATGATGGAGATCCATTCCAAAATGCGGTTCGGCGCAAGTCCCTGTAATTTTAAAAGGAATTCCCGCGCCGTTTCCGTGTTTCTCGAAGAACGGATCAACCGCCTTCAGCAGAATGGATTTCGAGCCGCTTGTCATCCGCGACAACTTTGTCTCCATGCTTGCTAATCCATGGAAGCCGAACGTGCTGCTGTACCGGCCGGCCATGTCGGCGCGCACTCCTGGTGCGGTCGCTCCGCCCGAAACCGGCGCCTGCGGCGAATAACTGCAAGATGGGGTTCGCGACACGCAGGAGGGGGCGATTGCTGTTTTTTGGATTTCTAAGCGGAGGCGATTCTTTTGGGGAGCCCTGGCCTCAGCGCGCTGCCAGTTCCGGGACCATCGCTCAAGCCCCCGTCCAGTCGCTTGCCCTGACAAAAGTCAACAATGCTAAAGCGGTTGGGTGACCCGGTTTTGCGAAGGATGTGGTGCACGTGATTCTTCACGGTCTGCTCGGAAAGGTTAAGCTGGAGCGCAATCTCTTTATTGGTGAGGCGCTGGCGCAACAGTTCCACAATCTGTTGCTCCCTTCGGCTAAGCCCACGCTCCGAGCCCCAGGCAATTGTCGATTGCACCGGGGATCGCTCGATGATCAGACGGAACAAAAGCGGACAAAGTGACGGAGGGCAAACAGCTTTGCCTCCCGCAACCTCGCCAATCGCAGCCGCCACTTCCAGGGCGGAAGCGTCCTTCAACACGTAGCCGACCACTCCGGTCCGGATGGCACTGAGAAAAACCTCCTCATTCGCTTCCATATCCACCATCACAATGCGCAGGTTTCGAATCGCGCTGCGCAAGTTGCAGATAAGCGTCGAGCGGGAAACCGCCGAACCGCTGGAGTCCAGAAGGATGATGTGAGGCCGGGCGGCGATGATCTCGTGGTGGACTGATGGCGAGTAAGCGCTCGCACCCACAATGCGAAGCTCACTCTTCTTGCTGAGCAAGCGAATCAGAGCCTCACGGAGTAGCCGGTTCTCAGCGAGGAGGAACACCTGTGCTACCTTGCGCATACGTCACCTTCTACAGAAAGCACAAGCCCATCAGCGCGCCCCCTCTGAACACGCCAATGATTCAGGTTGTAACCCTAGATTGGATGAGGCAGTTCCGTGATGCTTGCGCCTCAACTTACAACGCCCCTGGGACGATTACTCCATCGAGAGGACCTCGACGGATTCTTTTACATAACAAGTAAACGTAGCACTCTCGTAAAAAGTTATTCAAGAAAAAAATGGGCCCGGCAGCATTTATCGAAATTCCCGAACACAAACACTCCCGAATCGGGACTGTTCTCCAGCTTGGCGGCCCGTGGCTGTTTACTCTCGGATAAACTGATTTCTCGCCGTGGCTCTATTTGGAAATTCTGAATTGACTCGATTGACAGAACGGCTCGAGCGAACCGAAAAGCCTTGCGCCTACTGTTGAGGCTGCAACGATTTCAAGTAGGCCACCACTGCCTTGGCGTCAGCTTCGTTCATACGAAACGGCATCATGGGAAAGCGGAGAGTCTTGCCGTTTGTCCAAATTCCAGTGGTGAGCAGCTTGATCATGTCCGCGTCGCTGGCCGGAGGATTGCCGCCGATGCGGGGAGCGTTGATGGGCCAGCTGGGATCAGCGTAGGGAGGCTGCAGGAATACAGACGATCCTTGCAGCTTACGGCTCTGGTCAAGTTCTCCGTTGCCATTTCGCGGAGTGTGACATTGGCCGCACATGGCCACATTTTCCACCAGATATTTCCCGCGCGCGACGTCGCTGGTGGCCTCGTTCTTCGGATGCGAATCTTTTTGCTGAGCCAGCGTCGACCCGGATAAGATCACTAGCGCGGCGCAGGCAGAGATGGAAGCAGCGCGACCCGCTGCGCGGATCCTCTGCCAGACAGACGAAAGCGAGGAATTGCACGAGGCGCGATTTTTAGTCATATATTAGGCTATACATAAACCCTTTTCCCAGGCAATCACGAAGATTGCCCAGCGAGGCTTGGCGGCAGCCAACGATCATGCCTGTAACGTGCGGGTTGCCAAGAATAGTGTACCGGGGTCGTTTAGAATAAGAGGACCGGCTCAGGGATGTCCTCCACCGCAAAAATCAAGGCCGCTCTCATTGCTGCGATCACCTTTCTCGTGTTGAGCAGCTTCGCGGCTTATTTTGCCTTTGCGCGTCTTCACACCAGCCAAGGGTGGGTGCAGCACACCCGCGATGTACAACTCGCCCTACACCAGTTCGCCAGCATAGATACGAGGGCGGCGCGACTCCGGGCGGAGTATGTGGATGCCGGCGATCCCGCGGCGCTCGACCGATACGACCAGTCGCTGATCGAGGTAAGAAGCAAGCTAAGTTCGATTCAACGGCTGACCGCAGACAATGTTCTGCAGCAGAGCGGTTACCGAAAACTGGTGGACCTCACCGAAGAACGCATCGCGACCATGAATCGCTCCGTTGCGTTGAAGAAGGCGGGACCGTCGACGCTGGAGAAACAGGCTGCTATGGTGCGGGAAGTTGTGGCGCTGGGCGACGCGACGGATGAGGTTCTGCAATCGATGTACGACGGCGAGCAGGCCTTGCTCAGCGAGCGCCAGCAGCGGGAACAAAATTCGTTTGCCGTAGTCTCGGGGATTCTGGCCAGCAGCCTCTTCCTGGCGCTGGTTTTGTTTCTGATTCATCACCAATTGCTGACGGAGCAAGTCCGGGAGCGTATGCGGGCGGAGGTTGCGCAACGCGCCATTAGCGCGCGACTGCTGACCATGCAAGATGAGGAGCGGCGCCGGTTTGCCCGTGAACTCCACGATTCCGTCGGACAGCACCTGGCGGCGATGAAGATGGCGATATCGATGCTGCAAACGAAATTGCCCGGCGATCGAATCGTGCAAGATTGTCTGAAGCTCCTGGACGACTCGATCGCGGAGACCCGCACGATTTCGCATTTGCTGCATCCGCCGCTTCTGGACGAGGCCGGTTTCAACTCGGCTTGCCGGTGGTTCGTCGAGGGATTCGCCAAGCGCAGCGGGATCCAGGTAAATCTGGATATTCACGAAACCCCCGCCCGCTTAACGGAATCCATTGAGTTGGTACTATTCCGGGTATTGCAGGAAAGCCTGACCAACGTTCACCGGCATTCGGGAGCGACACGCGTCGATGTCAGTCTGAACACGGCGGGGAACGAAGTGATTTTGACAGTAAGAGATTATGGGCGAGGGATCCCGGGGGCGATATTGCAAAACTTTCGCGTGGATGGAACCAGAGCAGGCGTGGGCCTGGCGGGCATGACGGAACGAATGCGCGAGATTGGTGGACATCTGGACGTCCACTCCAGCGCTCAAGGCACAGAGATCGTGGCCCATGCGCCGGTTCGGTTCCGACCGGCGCCTGCTGCGATTACTCCCGCAGTCCAAGAGGTGGGCCAATGACCCGGAAGTTCGCTGCCATTTTCGCAAGCGTGATCGTTCTGATGGCGGTGGCATGTTCGAAGCATGATCCAGTTCCCCAACTCGTGGTTGAGATTCCCGCCGGCTTCAGCGGGAATTTTGTTTTGGAAATGGGAGTGCGAGGTGCCGCTCCTTTGGCACAGCGCGGAGATATGTATGTGGTCACCGTGCCTCGCACTGGAAGAGTCACGACCTCGACATTCCTGGATCATCCCCAGGTCGTGTTCAAGAATGACAGCGACGGCAAGGTGTGGGGATACTTCCAATATGCGTTCTCCACCGGAGACGGAATTTCGGTCGGCAGCAAAATAGAGTCTTTTGTTGGAACCCAAAAAGAGTACGAAGCCGAGCTGGAAGGAAAAGCCATTCCGGCGGGTTTTCCACCGCGGGTGATTTGGCTTCGACGGAGCGTGAGAGCTCAGGCGGTTGAGAGCTCCACGCGGCCCTTCACAGATAAGCTTCAGAAGAAGAAAGGTCGGCTGGGCGCCAGGAGCGGCTCAGCCGAATCTTTTTTGTTGAGCGGTCTTTTCGCCAGTCGCGCAGACGGCGGCAGCGTTGCGACCGCAAGCCTATGAAGCGCTTTTCACGAAAGCCAGCGTGCTTTTCGGCATCGAGGCGCTGACATTGTTGCTGACCGCACCCCTGGCAAGGAGATTCTTGAGCTTGAAGATCACTGTCGGAGTCACTTCCTGTCCTTTGGAAACCACCAAAGTTCCCGCGAGAGTGTGGACCTCTTCTTGGACAATCATGCCCGGCAAAAGGCTTTCGATCTGGCACTTCCGCGTCTCGCCTTCTTCCGCATTCGGATCCAGCGTGACCAGGGTCTGGAAGAACGCGGGACTGAAATTCTTGTTCTGCATGGCCAAGGTGTGGGCCGCCTCGTTGCGCGAGGCCCCCTTATGGATCAGTTGTTCATAAGCCAAGACCAGCCGCAGGATTTCCGCTCCCAGCCGCATATCCGGTACCTTGGAATCGTCCGCCGCCGGGGCGCGCCGGTTCTGCTGCTCGATCATCCACGCAATGGGCTCCAGCCGGGGGATCTTTGACAGGAGCGCATACGCCACGCTCGGGTGGGCCTCATACTGCGTCTGCTCGTCCGGCGACAGCGTCTCGCCCCGATAGACTGCCTCAATCGTTTCCGGAGCCAGCGTCACGCAACCCAGTTGCGACAACATGGCGGCAACCTCGTACTGCCACGGGTTTCCCAACTTCATCGCAGATACGATGTGATGGATGTAGCGCCGCGCGCGCTCGGCACGGCCGAAGGCCGCAGGATTGACCAGGCTGAGCACCTCGGTGAGCACTTGCAGGCTGCCGCTGAGAGTCTGCTCCAGAAGTTGTTTCTCCGCTGTCACCAGGCGGTACTGCACCAGCGCGGCGGTGATGGTTCTCGCCATCACTTCCTTGCTGCAGGGCTTATTCAGAAAGCGGAAGATGCTGCCCTCGTTGATGGCATTGATCGCCGTTTCCATGTCCGCGTTACCGGTCAGCATCACGCGAATCGTGTCGGGCGAAACCGCCTTGATGTGGCTCAGGAGTTGGATACCGTCCATCCCCGGCATGCGCATGTCGGAAATCACCACGGCGTACGGTCCTTTGTCGGTGGCCAGGGCCAACGCTTGCGTCCCGCCCAGAGCGGTTTCCATCAGAAACTCATTGCTCAAAGTGCGGCGATAGCCGTCCAGGATATTGCTATCGTCGTCCACCAGAAGGATCTTCTCCGCCATTGTCTTTCCCTTCTCACTCTGCCGCGTGCCGGCAGAACGCATTCCACCTGGTTCGTCCATCGGCAGATGCTGGCCGTTCCTTTATCCCGTTGTAGCGCGCTTTTCAGAGGTCGTGCCAGGGCAAGCTGGCGCTGGTTAATGAAGGCCGCGCCAGAGCGGTTCCCTTTCTCGCAGCCCCAGGCGGTCAAGGTAATTCGTGTCAATCTCAACGTCGTGGGTCAAGGGAGGCGCAGCCGTCGCGCTCACGATCGCGTCCGCCGCATGGACCGCCGTCAGGCAGGAAAATTCCGTCTCCGTCGACTCCGAGGGGTGATGGTGAAAAGCAACCGCATGCACCAGAGAAAACGGCAGTCCCCAAATGCTCATCAGGTACGCGCCCACTTCGGCGTGAGTGCAACCCAGCCGCTCCCGTTCGAGAGTTTTGCTCGCCCCTGGCTGGGCCTCAAAAATCTCCTGGTATTCGCTCGGCATTTCCGCTAGAAGGATCACTTTGCCAACATCGTGCAGCAGGCCGGCCGTAAAACTCTGCTCCACCATCGCCTTCGCGCAACCCTCGCTGGCGGTAATGCGCTGCGCCAGAGAAGAAACCGCTACACTGTGCTCCCATAGCGCGGTCAGGCTCGCGCGGATTTGCGGCTTTCCATCGAACTGCGAAAAGACATGCACCGACAACACCAGCGTGCGGACCGTCTCGGTGCCGATCAACGACAGGGCGTGCACCAGGCTGGAGACTCGTCCACTGGTTCCGACAAAGGCGGAGTTCGACAGTTGCAGAATCTTAGCGGCCATGCCGACATCTTTGGAAATAATCCGGGCGATTTGATCGAGCGATGGACTCTCCAGACGCAAGGCAGCCGTGATTTCGTCGTAGAGCGTCGGCAAGCTGGGAATCGACCGCAAACGCGAGATCGCCGTCTTTAGAGACTGATTGGCGAGCAGATCGCGCATGGCAAATGCCTGGCCAAGGCGCGCCGTCAGTTCCTGAGGGTCACAGGGTTTGGACAGGAACTGGTGCGCCGGCGCGATGGAGCGAAAAACTGCTTCCCGGTTCGACTGCCCCGATAGAATCATGCGCACAATATCCGGATAACGCTGTTTGATCTGTTCGAGCAGTTGTGCGCCATCCATCCGGGGCATGCGCATGTCCGACACCACCGCGTCATAGCGATCTTTCTCCAAAGCATCCAATGCAGCCTCAGCGCCGTCGACAAAACTCATCTCCCAGGTTTGGCGCATGCCGTGCAATGCCCGGCGAAGTCCAGCGAGGACCAGGGGATCGTCGTCGACAAAAAGCAGCCGCTTGTTCATCGCTCCTCCTTCGACGCATCAGGCATCTCGATTGGCAAGGTGATGAAGAACGTGGTGCCCTGGCCGACCTCGGTCTCAAACCAGATTTTCCCTCCGTGCTTCTTGACCACCACCGCGTAGGCCAAAGTCAGACCTTGGCCTGTGCCTTTGCCGACTTCTTTGGTGGTAAAAAACGGGTCAAAGATCCTGCCCCGGATGGCTTCAGGAATCCCGCTGCCCGTGTCGGTGACCGAAAGTTCCACGCACCCGTCGAGCATCCTTGTCCGCACCGTGATCCGTCCCTTTTCGCCGTCCTTGATTTTTTCCTTTATGGCGTGCGCGGCGTTAACAATAAAATTGAGTACGACCTGATTGGTGTCGCCGGGATAGCACACCACGGGAGGCAAGGCGGCATCGAATTCGGTGACCAGTTCGGACACATATTTCCACTCGTTCCGTGCCACCGTCACCGTGGACTCGATCGCTTTGTTGAGGTTCGTTGCAGTTTTTTCGGCAGAATCCGGATGGGAAAATTCCTTCATGGCCCGAACGATCCTGGCCACCCGGCGAGCCCCGTCCAGACTCTGGTCGATGGCCCGAGGAACCTCGGAGGTAATGAAGCTGAGATCACAGCTCTGTTCCGCTTGCTGCAAGGCAGCCGCCGCGCCCGCCGGCAGTCGATCCGCCGCCTCCCCGACGGCGCTGCGATACCGCTCCAGCAATTCGTGGGTCGACTTCCAGGAATCGCGCAGGAACGTCAGGTTGTCGGTGACAAACTGCGTCGGGGTGTTGATCTCGTGCGCGATGCCTGCGGCCAACTGCCCAATGCCTTCGAGTTTTTGTGCGTGGCGAAGCTGGCTTTCAAGCTGCCTCCGCTCCCGAATGTCTCGAGCGAAGCCGAAGCAGTATTCCTGCCCATCGAACGTAAGATAGTTCGAGCTGGCCTCAACCGGAAACACCTCTCCGTCCTTGGTCCGCAACTGGCTCTCAAAGGTGATGGAACCTTGTTTCTTAAGCTCTTCCCAGAAGATGTTCCATCTCTCTTTTGAAAAATCCGGACTGATATCCCACGCGCTGAGCGAAAGCAACTCTTCTCGCGAGCGCCGCAAATAGAGACACGCTGCCTGGTTCACATAGACAATGTGGCCCTCGGAGTTCATCCACTGAATCGCGGCTGAGGCGTGCTCCACCGAGAACTGCGTCAATCGGAATTCCTTCTCGGCCCGCCGGCGTTCGGTGATGTCTTCCTTCACCGCCAGAAAATGCGTAATTTCGCCTGCTCGGTTTGTAATCGGCGTGATGGTCGCGGCGTCCCAGTAAATCCCGCCATTCTTTTTCTTGTTGCAGAATTCGCCGTGCCATATCTTTCCTGCTTTTATCGTGGCCCACAGGTTTTGGTAAAGATCGGGAGCGGAAAGTCCGGATTTCAGAATGCGCGGATTCTTTCCCACAACCTCCTTCGGACTGTACCCGGTGCACTCGGTGAACTTGGGGTTCACGTAACTGATGTTGCCTTGCGGATCAGTGATCACTACGGAAACGGGACTCTGTTCGACCGCCAGCGACAGTTGCTGGAGTTCGTCCTCGTTCTTTTTTCGCTGGGTGATATCCCGGAACGTCCAAATGCGACCGTAGTGGACACCTTTGTCGTCGATCACCGGAGAGGAATAGCAATCCAGAAATAGGCCGTTTTTCAACTCGATTTCATCGCGGCTGGTCTCACTCGGATGACTGTGGAGGTGTCTCACTTTGGCCATGAACGATTCGGGATCTTTGAGGATGGTGACGACATACTTGAGCATTTTCCCGTCGTCTTTGTCGGCCATCAACTCGGCGGGAATATTGAACAGATCGCCCAGCCGCTGGTTATGCATCAACTGTTGCCCCTGACGGTCCACCACCAGAATGCCGTCGATGCTGGCGTTGGCTTGCGCTTCCAGGAATGCCGTCTTGGAGCGAAGCTCCTCCTCCGCCTGTTTTCGCGCCGTGATGTCGCAAAAGAAACCGTCGGCGTGGGGCACTCCGCTTTCCTCATGTGTAGCGGAAGCGCGGTCGTGGATCCAGATCCATGCCCCATCTTTCCGCTGGATCCGGTATTCCACGTCATAAGCACTGCCCTTCTCGAAAAGAGCCGTGTATTCCTGATTGACCCTTCCGAAATCTTCAGCATGGATCCGGCTGAGCCAAAGATGATTCCCACCGTCATAGATTTCCTGGTTGGTATATCCGAAGACCGACTCGATCTTCGGGCTGATGTAGATCGTGCGGCCGAGCTGGTCGGAGGTCCAGGCCACATCCGGCGCGCTCGCCAGGATTCTGCGAAACCTCTCTTTGCCCTGGCGGACGGCCTCCATCGCCTGGCGTACGTCCGTGACGTCCTTTATGGTGGCCACATGGCAGGTACCGCTCGAGGGTCGCGGAAGCGGGCGCAACCAGTATTCGGCGGGAAAGCAGCTCCTATCCTTTCGCCACAGGAATTCGTTCTTGACGTGAGCTGCTCGATGGGCGCCGATTGCCTTTTGGAAACCACATTCCGCCGCTGGATAAGGGCTTCCATCCGGACGGCTGTGATGCAGTAATCCGTGGATATTCTGGCCGACGATTTCTTCCGCCCGGTATCCGGTCATCTTCAGCAGGGCGTCGTTGCAGAATGTCGCATTCCCTTGCGCATCTAATCCGCAGACACCCGATTCAATGGCATCCACAATCTCTTGTAATTCAGCTTGCAACTCACCCTCGGAATCCTTCGTGAATTGCTTCAGCGACATGGCAATATCCACACTCCATTTCATCGACAGGACCAATCCATTAGTTCAGGAGCAAGATGGAATTTTGCACACTAAAGTCTGCGTCACGAAGTGGAAGCACTGCTGTGACGGATCAGGGCTCCTGGGGGCACCGCCCCGGCCAGCAGTAAATTCATTTATTTGCCGATGATTCCTTGTTGGCTTCAGAGGAGAGAGGACAAAGAAGCGCAGGAGCTTTGTCGCCGATCAATTCTGGCTACGCCGCGTCAGGCGGGGGAGTACGATCAGAATCAATCCATAGAATAAAAGCGAGACCACCAGCGACGCGGCGTTACCGAACCGCAGGTCCTCAAATAGAAGCTTCAGGGTGCCGAAAGCCACGGCCGCGTAAGCGACCCAGCCGAGTTCGACGTGCTTGGTGCGAGAGCAGAGAAAGCCGAGTGCAAGAGCCAGCGCGCAGTTCACCACCGTACGGATCACCGAGAGACGCGAGGCGTTCAGTTCCATGCGCCCGGCCGAAAGCGATGCGATCGTTACCACAGCCAGTGTGGCCACCGAAAATCCCACCACTGTGGCAGGAACTGCCCAAAGCAGTCGCCGTTTCCCTTGGTCTTCCAGCACTCGCGAACCGATGGCATAGCACAGAGCGGCTGAAGCAACCATGATCCAGACATCCCAATCCGGCGCTGAAGGTACGGTTCCCGCTAGAGCATTTCCGACATAAATCGGAAGAGACGACACGGCGGTCGCTGCCACCAAATAAAAGGATGTGTGTAGTCCCACGCTCAACTTGTGCGTGCGGGTGTACACGAAAGCCGCCGCGACTGCGGCTAGGCACCAGAACGGCAGGCGGAGAAGTGGAGGAAAGAGAAGGAAGCTTCCGGCCAACAAGAGGGCGGCTGCCGCGGTGGTGCAGACGCGGCGATTCCGAGTGTGCGCCTCTTCTGCGAATCGCGCCAGCAGTCCCCAATAGCAGGCAGCCGCCAGCAGCAAAAACAAGACACCGAGCGCCCGGTCGGCCTCGCCATGGCTTACCCGCATCGCACAGAAAAATGCAAGCATGAAGACCACTACAGCCTGTCCGATTTCAAAGAGGGTGATTCGCTGGCGCAATCCGAAGCTGCGAATCCCGATGCTGCCACCATAGATCCCAAGCAGAGCAAAACACAGCACGGCGAGCGTGATGGGAGCGACGGGATGATAAGCCTCCGGTATCCCCTCCGACAACGTCATTACATCGAGGAGCACCCACACTGCGAAATCCACCGAGATTGCGGGCACGGCTCGGAGGCTGAGCCGGTGTCCCAGGCAGGCAGCAGCTTCGGTGGCAAGTGCGACGGTCAACAAAGCCGTGGTGAGCGGTACCAGTTCGTGAGTTGCGATGATCAACGCCAGGGCTGTGATTACGGCTGCCAAGGTCGCTACCCAGGGGATGACCTGCAGGTTGCGCTGCCAGGTTAGCGCCAATGTCAGCACAAAGAAAACACTGAGCACCCCCGAACTGAACGCCGGCGACAGAACCTGGAAACGGACTGTGGACTCCCACAGCAAGGGAGAGAGGATCAGTGCGGAGGTGACGCTATACGTGATGCTGGCAAAGCGGTTGGTGTCGTGTGTTCTGACGGCCCAGACCATCCACAACGCCGCATATACGATCGCAACTATCAACACGGGAAATTTCGGAACGGTTCCCGACTCCGCCATCGCACGCAGCAGGTAGGCGCCGGCGATTCCGAGAACCGCTTTGCCCAGTATGGGTACGGCCCCGCTCGGCATTTCCAACAGAGGAAAAACTCGCCCGCTGCTGTCAGGCCGAGGTGTTAGCGCTGCAACAGCGGCGACTTCGGATCGCGGCTGGGTTGTTTTTTCCGGTGCGTGCTCAAGCGCGGCAACGCGCCGTTCCAGTTCGCGGAACCGTTCACTGAGTTGCTCTAGATTCGATGCGATGCTGTCGACAGCTTGCGGCATGTGACGCTCCGCATCTGCCCCGGTGCGCTGGGGCTAGCTGGTTCCGTGCGCCGGAGTTGCGGAGGCGGGAAGGGAGTCCGCGTCCGTCCAGGGCGGCAGAAGTTTTACCAAAACCCACAGGATGAAAAAGGGAAGAATCATGAGCGCGATCGCAGTGAGCAATCCTTCGCGCGTGGCGAAGCCCATCTTATAAGTGGTGTATCCGAGAAAACTCTTGGAAAAGAGCTGGCCGCCGATCACGACGTTCCAGCGCATCGCAAAAATGCCGATCACAGTCAGGCATCCGGCCAGCCCGTAGACGCGCTTGCGGGCCTTGTCGTTCAGCTTCAAAATCTGGGTCAGACCGAGCAGGACAATGGGCGTCACCGTCCCGAGAAGAATCTGCACAATAACCTGGGACATCCAGAGGCGCGTATGCACCATGAAATCCAGGCTGCGGAACGATTCGTCCGCTTCATAGATGCGCTGCAGCAGGTCGAGCATCTCCAGACTGAAGTCGATAACGAAGGTATAGAGCAGATACTGCGCAACCTTGTCCAGACACCGCATATCGATTTGCCCTCCCCGCAGCCGGGTGGAGAGCATGTACAGCAACATGACGGCGGCAATGCCAGAGACCATGGCCGAGAAGATGAAGACAATCGGCATCAGTGGCGACGACCACCAGGGGTTGGCTTTCACCGATCCGAAGATGAAGCCCACGTATCCGTGCAGCAGAAACGCAGACGGGATGCCAATCAGAGTGATGAAATAGCCAACTCTCTCGTCAATTTGCAGCGAGCGCTCGCTGATGTTGGCCGAACCGAGGGTGAGAACGCGATAGACCACACGCGCCATGCCGGTCAACGTCTGCGATTTCAGGACGATGTCACGGCGGTAGTCGAGCCAGACCTCCAACAGCAGCACCGCCATGAGATACCAGAGATACACAAATCCGAACATGGCCATGGCAGAGGAGCGATGCGGCGTCAAATACATTTCGAAAGAACGTTCGGGATGTCCCAAGTGCAATTGCAGGGGCAGCGGTGCGACCAGCAGGAAAGCTAGCGCCGTGAGCAGTGCGAGGCGGTAGGTCGGCTTCACTGCCTCCACGCGGAACACGCGTTCCAGAGAAGCCAGGATGAACGCGCCGGCCACGAGTCCCGTGATGTACGGATAGAGAACGATGAGGACACTCCACTGGAGTTCCACTTCATTCGGGTACATAAAACCTTCAACCGGGATTGGCACGAGCCTCCTTTTCAACCGGACGGCCCCGGACGAATGCGTCCAGGCTACGTCTTACCGGACCGAACCATCCATGCCGTCGTAAAAAACCTTGGCGCCGGTGGCCAAATGCGGCTTCAGAACCTGCACCGTGTGAGTTCGTAAGAACTCATGAATCGGGTCTTTCGGATTCTTCAGGTCGGCGAGCTGGCGCGCGCCCGTGGGGCAAACCTCGCAGCACGCCGTCGTCAGGCCCTTGGTGATGCGGTGGTAGCAAAGCGTGCATTTTTCCGCTGTATTGGTCTTGGGATTGATGAAGCGGCAACCGTAAGGACATGCTTGCACGCAATAGCGGCATCCCAGGCAATAGGTCTTGTCCACCAGCACGACTCCGTCTGGAGTAACAAACGTCGCGCCTACCGGACAGACCTGTGTGCAGGGCGAATCGGCACAATGATTGCATAGCTTGGGAACGAAGAAGTTCTTGCCGCCGATTTCGTTGGGCGGAAAACCCTGCTTGCCGCCGTTCGGTGATTCCACTTCCGGCTTTTCAATCTTCCAGTCGGCGACGTGGTAGCGCTCAACCCAGGTGCGGTAATAACCTTCAGGAACATCGTTTTCTTCCGCGCAGGCGCGGACACAACTGCCGCAGCCGATGCACTTGGGAATGTCGATCAACATCCCCCACCAGTGCTCGGTGAGCTTGTAGTTGGGAGAGGCCTCGGGCGTTCCCGCCTGAACGTATTTCCATGCAATCGCAGCGGCAGGCAGCAGCATGAGCAGGCGACGGCGAGTGATGTCCATTACTTCTTGCCTCCCGCCGCGGTCTTCTCGGCCTCTTCGATCTTTGGTTTGTGCGGCTGATGGCACGTGTCGCAGGCTAGCCCCCCCGAGTGATCTGCAATCACGACCTGGGGAAAGTCCTTCGGTTTGGCGCTGTTGGCCTCGTGACAACGGGCACACACGATAGCTGTGTCAAGCTTCGCCGGTTTCACGGAGGCAGGATCGTCGGCATGCCGTGCCTGGGCACCGTGGCAGGCCTCGCAAGGAACAACCACATGCCGGCCCTGCTTCTTTTGATCGACAACGTCGGTATGACATGCCTCGCAGGTATCGTGGCCCGCAAAGGCAATCGGCCGGGCGGCGATCTCCGCGATCGCTGCGCCCCGATAGTGACCGTACTCGCCAAAACTCCGAGGAATGACAGCGGCACGCAGGACGACGAAGGCAACCACGCCTATGACCATGACGGCAGCGAGACGAACGAGATGTTCTATGTCCTTAAACAATTTCTCTTCCCGTACCTGACTTCGGGGGATGGTCTACGCGCAAATTTGCGTAGTGATCTTGGATACATCGCTTTGTACGGGGAAACGATGATCGAAGTCACAAGACTCTGTGATGACGCTCACCCTGTGCGCAGATCCTGCTCAACCTGCACAAAATAGGCGGTCGGAACCGGCTGCCTCAGCCGGCCATAAACCAGTCTCTTCGTGGGGCTGGGCGGGTTTTTGACCTTCACAATCTTTTGGTTAGCGCTTTGGTTTTGCTTCCAGCAGGACTAAACCTTGCGACGGAATTGTGAGCGTGACCGAGTCGTTTTTCGTCTCGTGCATCTCGGGTGCGGACAGCCGGGCCGCCGCACGCAGTCTTTCAATCTGTTCTTTGGTTGGGAATCGCGGTGACCCCATCGCTTCGTAGGATTTATGCACGTCGCCGTGCTCGGCGTCGAGCCGGGTCACTTGCAAGCGGGAAATCCGCGCGTGCTGGAATTGGAATTCCATATTCTTCTCCGCTCCCTTCGTGCCGGGCGCTGCTATATTCCAGGCCGCAATCATGAGGGTACCGTCCGCCCGCCGCGTTGCCAGCACAGAGTCCGAGCCCACGGCAAGCCGCTGGTCTCCGAGCCGGTGCAGCAGCAGGAACGCGTTGAAGGCCGGTTTGGGAATGCCATCTTCGGCGATCAGACCATACCCGCCGTAGAACGGCTGCTTCACCACGCCCTGCTCTTCGAACACGTCGGAGAAGGTCCAATACGACATTTCGTCGACCAGGCCATCGCACTGACGAATCGTGTCCGCCAACCACGGACCCATATAAGCCGCGTCGGTGACATCAGGCTCGTTCATGTAGCTGGCGTTGAACTCTGTCCACAGGAGCGGCAGGTTGGGAAGGGCCGACGCTTTGATCTGCTCGTGAACCTTCGCGACGGCGCGGCAAACCATGCGGCCGCGCGGGATTTGTTCGTGCGTGCCGAAAACGTCCTCCGCTTTGTCGTTGGCATAAACGTGCGAGGAAACAAAATCAACCGGAATCTTCTTTTCGGCACAGTGACGGATGAAGGCATCGGCCCACGCCGCCTGCGCCGTTGCCGGACCGCCAACCCGCAGCCGCGGGCTTACGGCTTTAATGTCGCGCGCGGTGTGATCGTATAGCTCGAAGTAAGTGGATTGATGCGGCTCGCCGGCCCAGAAATCCAGGTTCGGCTCATTCCAGACTTCGAAGTACCACTGCGATACTTCGTCGATTCCATAGCGATCCACCAGGTGTTTCGTGAACTGCGTGATCATCTCGTCCCATTTCGCATAGTCCTTGGGCGGAGAAACGTCGGGCTTGTACCAGAACGCCTGCAAGACTTCTTTCGCCGCCAGTTTATTGGGCATGAAGGTCAACTCGACGAATGGCCGCACACCGTTGGCCAGCAATCCGTCATAGATCTGGTCGACGTACGAGAAGTTGAACACCGGATTGCCTTGCGCATCCTCGTCGTATAGGCCAACTTCATCGTGAAAAATCGCATGGAAGCGGACGTAGCGCATCGCCGTGACCTGCTTCACTTGTTGAAGATCCTGGCGGTAGTCTTCGCGCAGCGAGAGAATCGCGCGGCCGGAACCGAAGATGTGCTCCCAGAAATGAGGAAACGCGTGGGTAGCAGCAGAAGCATCGATAGAAACACTCTGTTCTTCGGTAGTTCCCGAACTCTGAGCAAGCGCATCCAGCGGGAGCAACGCGCAGCAGAATAGAACCAGATACGCAAGATGCTTCTTGATTCTCATTTGGTTCGAGCGTACCAGAATAGAGTTCCGCATGGCGATCCTAGAAATTCGGCGTGTCGTTAGCACATGATATGTCCGGTTGAGATAGCAAGTGATGTGTCCGCTTTGCAGGCGGCGAGGGTAGGAGACCATGGAAGGCATGGTGTCTTACAAGCAGGCCGCAGTGGAGCGAGCGATGAAGGTACAGGAAGTGATTTTGCGGGCGATGGCGAAGAAGATCACGTGGTGGCAAGCGGCCGAGATCATAGGGATCAGCGACCGACAGATGCGGCGCTGGCATGAACGGTATGAAGAGTTCGGTTTCCGGGGGTTGTTTGACCGGCGGCGGGGGAAACCGTCGCCCAAGAAAGTACCGCTGGCGGTGGTGGAGAAAGTGTTGGGGCTGTATCGGGAGAAGTATTTCGATCTGAACGTGCGGCACTTTCACGAGAAGTTGCAGGCAGAGTATCAGGTCGAGATCAGCTACAGCTGGGTGAAAGGGCTGCTGCAAGGAGCGGGGATGGTGGCCAAGGGGCGCAAGCGCGGGGTGCATCGCAAGTTGCGTCCGCGACGTCCGTTGCCCGGGATGCTGCTGCACATCGACGGCAGCGAGCATCGCTGGTTTCAGGATGAACGCTGGCACGACTTGCTGGTCATCCTGGACGATGCCAACAGCGAGATCTACTACGCGCAGTTGGTGGAAGAAGAAGCGACAGCGACGGTGCTGGCGGGGCTGAAAGAAGTGGTCGAGCACAAGGGTGTGTTCTGCGCCTTGTACAGCGATCGCGGCAGCCATTTCTGGCTGACGCCGAAGGCGGGAGAAGCGGTGGATCGGCACCGCCTCACGCAGGTGGGGCGTGCCATGCGCGAGTTGGGAGTGCGGATGATTCCCGCCTACTCACCGCAGGCGCGGGGACGGAGCGAACGCAGCTTTGGCACCTGGCAGGGCCGGTTGCCGCAGGAACTGCGGCTGCATGGGATCGGGACGGTGGAGGCGGCGAATGCCTTTCTGCGCGAGCATTACATCGGAGAGTTCAATCGCCGCTTCCAAGTCGCCAGCGCGCAACCGGGGAGCGCCTTTATGCCCTGCCGAGCAAAGGATTTGGAGCGCATTTTTTCGTTGCAATTCGAGCGCACGGTGAACCGGGACAACACGGTCAGCTTTCAGAACCTAACGTTGCAGATCGAACCGGTGCGTTGGCGGGGCACGCTGGCGGGATGCACCGTGATCGTGCACCAACACCTGGATGGAACCTTGAGCCTCAGCTATGGGCCGCACGCCTTCGGTCGCTACGACGAGCGCGGCAGTCCGATCCTCAACCCAAAACTGGCGGCCGGCAAGGCCGTGGAAAAGACGCGGGGTGGAAAAGTCCAAAAGCCGACTTTCCCACCCCGCTTGGAAATCCCGCAAAGTGCGCGGGATTCCCACTTTCCCACCGCCTCGGCGGCGGCGGGAGATTAACCAAAACCGGACATTACACTTGCTACGAAAAGCGGACGTTTTAACTTGCTAACAACATCCTAGAAATTCGGCGATCCTGGAGATTCGGAACCGCTTCTTTAGTTGATCGCCGAGTCGAAGAGGTTTGCCGCGGAACCTGTCTCATAAATGGCTTTGGAAAGGGCACGGCTTCAGCCGTGCCGCTACCGGTCAGTAAAAACACGGGCTTTAGCCCCTGAGGGCCTCGCAGCTTGCTTTGAAAGCCATTTATGAGACCACTGCTAGTGGCTGCGCATGGCTTTCCGATACGCCATTACATTCTTATCGTGTTCTTCCATCGTACGCGCGAAGCGATGATGCCCTTGGGCGTCGGCGACAAAGTAGTAGTAATCGGTTTGCGCGGGGTGCATGGCAGCCTCGAGAGCGCTGCGGCCGGGATTGGCAATGGGGCCGGGTGGAAGTCCAGCGTTTCGGTAGGTGTTATAGGAGGAAGTGAACCGCATGTCAGCGTGATGCAAAGCCCCCTGGTACGTTCCTGCCAGAAGTTCCGCATAGATGATGCTGGGGTCGGCATCGAGGGCTATGTGCTTCTCCAGGCGGTTGTAGTAGACGCTCGCGACCACTGGGCGTTCCTCCGAGACGGCTGTTTCTTTTTCGACGATGGATGCCATCGTGACAATCATCGGCAGTCTGGGGCTCGCTTCGGGCGAAGAGAGATACGGTTGCTCGATCAGGCCGATTTGCGTGGCGACCTCGCGGAATTGCTTGACCATTGCGGCAGCTATGTCTTGCATGGTCATCAGGCGCGAAAATTGGTACGTGTCGGGAAAAAGATAACCTTCGAGCGAGTGCGCCGAAGGATTCAAATCCGAGATCAGAGAAGTGTCCGATTGCGCCACTTTCAGGAACTCGTCGGCCGGGCCAAGCCCGGCGGCTTCAATGGCGCGGGCGATGTCGAACATGGTGAAACCTTCGGGAACGACAACCGTGTGGAAGTAAACGTCGCCCCGGCGCAGACGCTTCTGAATATCAATAATGTTGGCCGGCTTGTCGAAAAGATATTCCCCGGCCTTGAGCGACCGGCCGTGATGGTAGTAATGCCACAGGACAAAGGCTTCCTGGCTGCGAATGACTCCGACCTTTTTGAGTTCCGCCGCGATGCGGCGAGTGGAGTACCCGGGGCGGAGCATCACGAGCGTTTGGCCGGAAGGTTCAACCGGCGCGATCAGGGCCCAGGCGAGCCATCCCCCCACTGCGAGAACTGCAAGCAAAAATAGCCAGACGAGTTTTCGCATACCTGCCACAGTGTAGTTGATGCGAATATTCTCAGGACCTGACGATGGTGATGCGGCTTTTGGGCCGGTGGTTCGTGGTAAGAGCCCAAGAGGATAAGAAACCGCCATTCGCTCCTGATATTCATTGAATATTAACCTTTCAGTAAACTTCCGCACGGAAATAGCCATAGAACGTGGTCTGCGAGTTTTGCACCCTTTCCGGCGCGGTATACTCAAATGAGCAGAGGCGTAGTCATATATTCATGCGGCGTAGCTCGCCCTTTTGGGCCGTAATCATCTTCCTGACAGTGCTGCCCACCACAGGCTGTTTGTTCCGGACGCGTCCGGTCGAAGACCGGTATTCGAAGGCTCCGCTAAAGGAGGCCTCCCAGCAGGAACTGATCGACAGCATCAACCAGGAGGCCGAATCCATTCATTCGCTCAAGGCCACCGTCGACATCGACAGTTCCGCCGGGGGAATGAAGAAGGGCCATGTCACCGACTACAAGGAAATCCGCGGGTATGTCCTGGCCCGGAAGCCCGATTTTTTGCACATGATCGGATTGATGCCCTTCGTCCGCACCACGGCGTTCGACATGGTCAGCGAGGGCCAGGACTTCAAGCTCTGGATTCCTCCCAAAAACAAATTTGTGATCGGCCAGAATAAGGTCGCAATCCCCAGTTCCGATCAGCCGATGGAAAATATCCGTCCGCAGAATATCTATGAGGCGCTGCTGATCCGCCCCATTGACCCGACTTCGGAGATTGCCGTTTTAGAAAACGACTATGAGACGCTCCATGATGCCAAGGGGCATCGGGTGCTGCAGGAAGACTACGAACTGACGGTGATCAAAAAGGCGGGAGAGGGATGGATCCTGGCCCGCAAGATTGTCTTTGACCGAACCGACCTGAAACCGCATCACCAATACATCTACAGTGATGACGGCAAGGTGGCGACCGACGCGCGTTACGCGGAGTACAAGGATTTCGGCGGTTTCAGCTTCCCCTCCCGTATCGAAATCTATCGGCCCGAGGAGGAGTACGACATCACGCTGAATATGCTGAAAGTCGAAATCAACACTCCTCTGAAGGACGACCAATTCGTGCTGGAGCAACCGCCGGGCGCCCAAGTCGTTCACCTCGATCGTCCGCAATCGAGTTTGGTCGTGCCGGTGAAGGACCCACAGTAGGGATTTCCACGGTCTTCCGATTCCGACTCTCATCGTGATTTCGCCAGACTTAGCCACACCACGGCGAGAATAAGATGTAGCATCCGACGTAGCCTTTTCTTCCTATGATGAACAAAATGGTAGTCGCCAACCTGGTGCATCGCCCGACGCGGTCGGTGATTACCACCAGCGCGATCGCGCTCGAAGTCACCATGATTCTGATGGTGGTCTCATTGTTCTACGGGCTGCTGAACGGATCGCGCGAAAGCCAGTTGGGCGTGGGAGCGGATTTGCTGGTGCAGCCCCCCGGAGCCGCGGCGCTCGCAGGGATGTCCGGGGCGCCGATTTCGGTGAAGGTCGGCAACGTGCTGCGGAAAGTGCCCCATGTCACTGTCGCCGCGCCCGTAATTTGGGCGTTCAGCCAGAAGCCGCTGGAGATCGTCTACGGCATCGATCTTGACACCTACAATCAGCTCCCGCCAGAGTTTCGCTACTTCTCTGGAGGTCCTTTCAAGGGGCCGAATGACGTCATTGTCGATGATTATTTTGCCGGCATGAACCACAAGAAAGTCGGCGACACGATCGAAGTGCTGAATCATCCCTTTCGCATTTGCGGGATCGTTCCTCACGGCAAGGGCGGACGCAAGTTCTTGCCACTCGCAACCATGCAGGATCTGATCGGAGCCGAGGGACGAGCCTCGGTGTTCTATGTGAAGCTCGACCATCCGGCGAATCTTGACCAGACCGCAGCCGCGATCAAGGCGCTGCCGGGCATGGAGCAGTACGCGGTGCGGTCGATGCAGGAGTATCTCTCGATGATGACGCCCGACAATCTTCCAGGGTTCGATCTGGCGATTCGCATTGTGATCGGCGTGGCCGTCGTCATTGGGTTCCTGGTGATTTTTCAGGCCATGTATACCGCGGTCATGGAGCGCACGCGAGAGATCGGCATCTTGAAATCCATGGGTGCGTCGAAGTGGTACATCATGAATATCATCCTGCGCGAGACCGTGCTCATTGCGTTCGCAGGAATTGTCGCCGGCATTGTGATCAGCATGCTGACGCGCCGCGTCATCATGTTCGAGAAGCCGGTGCTGCGCCTCTTCTGGAGCAATATCTGGGTGTTGCGCGCCACACTGATCGCCGTTACCGGGGCGCTGGCCGGAGCTTTGTATCCGGCATTCAAAGCGGCGCAGAGAGATCCCATCGACGCGCTGGCTTACGAGTAAGCTCTCATCTAGTTCCCCGACAAGATGAAGTTCACGGTTATCTGCGTCTCCACTTCAATCGCCTCGCCATTGAGAATGTACGGCCTGTAGCGCCACTGGCTTACGGCCGCGATTGCCGCCGGGACCAGCATCGGATGTCCGGAAATCAGCCGCAGATTTTCAATCGCACCCTCTTTCCCGATCAGCGCAGCCAGCACCACCGCACCTTGCACGCGGACACTTCTCGCCAGCGGAGGATAGACCGGCTGCACGCGCCGAATCAGGCTGCCTTCCAGCATGGTCGAAGTCCGAAATGTGCGGATCGCAGGAGCCGGTGGCAGCGGTGCAACAGCAGACCTGCCGATGCCAAATCCGTTCAAGATGCCTTGCCCTGTGCCGTCGCCGGTGCTGCCCACCACGCCGGGACCGGTGTTGTAACTCACCTGCGGCGGCGCTTCGACTTCGTTGATGATCGCGACCAGCGGCGGAATCGACCGCGGAGCAATCGGTACATTATCCGCGAGATTGCTCTGCACGGCCGTGTTTCCATGCTGGCGTTCCATCGGCCGCGCTGGAGGCGGTGGCGCTCCGAAAGACGTAGGCGGCTGCAGAACGCGGCTCGAGGGCAGGCCCACTGTTGTGAGTAACGGAATCAGGAGCAGCAGTCCGATTACTACCGACTGCAGTCCGAACGAAGTGAACGTGATCCAACTGCGGCGCGAGCGTTGATCCCAGGAAGTTTCGAGCAGGCTATCGGCAAACATGGCTTCCTCCAGCGTGGAATCTGTTTGCTGCTATGGACACCGCACGCGCCGCCGCAGGAGCTTCACCAGAAATAAAAAAGGCCGCGTTTCCACGCGGCCTGCTGGAACTTTTCGGACACGCGGGGTGTCCGTTTCCGCTACTGCTTGGGTGTCCCGGTTGACTTCGGAGCGGCCGGCCTCGGCGTTGTGCTCGCGGGCCTCGGAGTCGCCGGCTTTGCAGCGGCCGGTGCTGCCGGAGCAGGAACGCCGGATTGCACGTTATAGGCTTCGACGACCGGCTTGGTGATGTCCACTGCGTCCTGGTTCCACCACAATACCGGGCTCTGCGGCCACGGCTTCGATGTATCCACGATCATGCCGTACCCATTTTCCTGCGAGTACTTCACGATCATCGGCGCCATCTTCTGCAGGATACGGCTGGCAATATCCTGCTGCTGGCTGCCAAACTCTTCCTGGGCATCCTGCACGTTGCGATCAAAAAGCTTCTGCTTGCCTTCGATCTGCTTCTTGAGGGTGTCCAGGGCGTCCTGGTTCAGCTTGTCCTGCTGCGTGTTGAGTTGCTTCTTCAGTTGCTCAAGCTCATCGTTCTGACCCTTGAGTTCAGCTTGCTTGGGCTCAAACTTTTTTTGCAGCGCCTGTATGTCGCGCTGGCCTTCATTGCTGCCGAAGATGGCTTCCTGAATGTTGATGGTGCCAACCTTCAAACCACCCGCTGTCGCAGTGGTAGTCGCGTCCGGTGTAGCAGGGGTTGCGCCCGGGTTCGAAGGGGTAGCAGCGCTGCCGGTTTGGGCTAGTGCGGAAAACGTGAAGGTCGCCGCAACCGCCAGAAGAATACTCATAAACTTGCTTTTCATTGGATCGATTGAACTCCTTGGAACATAGTTCCGGGAATGACTTTCGAATCTCGCTCTCAGATCGCTTTTTCAGTCAACGCTGGTCCGCACTGAAAGAGGTCTCCGCTGCGGTAGCGAGCCGCCCTTGGAACAAGGCGTGCTAGATTTGCCAGCATTCCACGCCGGGCGTACCGGCGTGCCGTTGATTCCACAAAAATCTAGTTGGCGTGGAACCCAAGTATTATAGTGATCTCGCTCCGACCGCGTCAAACCAAGCTAGAATGTGGTGGCCACCGTGAACCGGAACGTTTTTCGCGGCTCTCTCAACAGGAATTGCGGCGAATATGTGTTTACCGCGAGATGGTAGGTGTAGTCTCCGGCCGCTCCCGCCGGGAACATGTTGCGCTGAATCGGGATGGGCGGCGTCGTCTGCTGATCCAGACGTGCCGGGTTGTAGGCCCAGTAAATTCGGAATGGGGCGTTGACCACCGGCAGGAACATCTGCAACTCGATGCCGGTCGAGGCGCGCGGTCTCCAGTTCGTCGACGACAGCACCTGCAGATATTGCGAAGGCGGCGGATTCAGCAGCTTTCCGCCGAGACAGTTGTAGCCGGCGTCGAGTTGCGCGCAGCCAAACGGTGTCGAGACCACCTGCTCATACTGCTCCGACGCAATCTGCAACTGCGAGGGCCGAACAATCGAATCCATGCCAACGTCGAGGAAGGGAGCGACCGCGACCGGGCCTGCAATCGTGATGCGGTATTCCAGATTCCCCCAGACGCTCAAATCCCCGCCCGGAAACACGATCTGATCCACTGGAATCGGCACCGTCCAGTTGCCTTGCCGCGGATTCAACGGATTTTTCGGAACCGGCGTTCCATCCGGATTCGTCAGCACGATCGAGTTGGAACTGGGAAGAAACGCAACCGGCGAAATCGATCGAATATCGAAGCCGCGAATATCGTTTTCGCCGCCCATGAAGGAACGCTGGAAGGGCGGGGCGACCAGGCCTCCGTAGCCCGTGATAAACGATCCGTTTACGGCGAACCCGATGGTGTTTCGCCGGTTCTGCATGGGGATGAACTGCTTGTACTGAATGATCGGCCGGATCGAGCGAACCGTTCCCCCGATTCCGGCCAGTTCCGCTCCCACCGACAGCGAATGACCGCGCTTTGGAGAGATCCCGCTATCGAGCGTGTTGAACGAGAAATTCGGATAGATCTTGCTCGTGATAATTCCATTCACCGCCTGCGGCCCGGAAATTCCCCGGAATGCCAGGTAGTCAAACAGGGTCCGGGAGGCGGTGCTCAACGGCAGCAGCGTCGACCGGTCCAGCGAAAACGTGATGCCCACACGCTTGAACGAACGGCGCAGCGGATAGCTCAACGAAGTCGTGAAGCCCACGCTCGACTGCGAGTAATTCTGCAGGTTCTGCAATACCGCGTTCGGCAGGTTCAGACTCTGTCCGCTGAAAACCGAGAGCTGGCGTGCCTGGTTATAACTGACCTTATTGCCGAAAATCGTGAACCCGAACTGCAGAGGGCGATCGAACATGTAGGGCTGCGTGAAACCAAACATCGCGCTGCGCGCCAGATTCCCCAGGCTCAGCTGCACCTGCAAGGTTTCGCCGAGTCCCAGGAAGTTGTTCGTGGCATAGTTCAACCCGATGAACGCGCCTTCCAGCCCGCTGACGCCGCCGTTCAACCCGATGCTGTTCTTCCCCTTTTCATGGACCTTGAGCGTCAGGTCGACCTGGCCGTCTTTCTCGTCCAGCTTTTTATCGGTGACGTTCGGATCGTCCGGCTTCAACTGGTCGAAATACGAAAGCTGGTTCAACCGCAGCAAGCTGAGTTCCCACAGCCGCGAGTTGTACACGCCGCCTTCTTCCAGGGCCAGTTCGCGGCGAATCACTTTATCGCGCGTGGTCGTGTTTCCCTGAAATTCGATGCGCCGGACGTAAAACTGCTTGCCTTCATCGATGTCGATTTCCAGGTAGGCGAGCTTTTTATCGTCATCGAATGTGGTCGACGGCACGCCGGTGTAGTTGATGTAGCCGTACTCGCCGTAAGCCTTGCGTAGATTCTCCAGGCCCTTGGCAACTTTCTCGCGGCTAAAAATATCTCCGTCCTTGATAGGGAACAGCGAGCGCAAAGCGTTGACGTTGGAAATTGCCTTGTTGTTCTTGAACGTGATTTTTCCCAGTCGGTACTTGTCGCCTTCGTCGATGGGCATCGTAAGGTCGACAGCCTTCCCCGGCCCTGCCTGCAACAGCGGAATATGGAAGCCTTTATGGCCGGTATCGTGCATCACCGTTTTCGGATCGCTTACCGCCGCCTTGAAATATCCGCGGTTCTGATACTCGGCTCTCACCCGCTCCGTGTCTTCTTCGAGCTTGGTGGCGTCGTACGTCTTGGCGAAGATGTTTTCCAGGAAAATGGAATGCGGAATGCCAATCGGCTTCAGATTCTTCATGGCCGCCCGCAGAACGCGGCTGCTGATGTTTTTGTTTCCCTCGAACTTGATCTTGCCGACTTTGACCTTCGGCCCTTCTTTCACCACGAACGTAATGCTCACCGCCGCGGGAGGGAGTTGCCGAACTTCCGTCCGAATCGTGGCGAACTGGCGGCCATGCTCGGAGAGCAGGCTCTTCATCGAAACTTCTGCCTTCTTGATGCGCGTCGGATCGTACTGGCTCTCCACCACCAGTCCGACCTTGTCCTGCTTGAATCGATCGAGAACGTCGCTCTGTGAAACCGAACTAAGACCCGTATAAAGAATCTCGCGGATCGTCGGCTTTTCTTTCACTTGCACGATGATGCGCCAGCCCTTCGGCGTTTGCTCGCGCAAAAACTTGATGTCTTCGAAGTAACCCGTATTCCACAACGAGTTGAAGTCGCGCTCCAGAGCGGCTGGATCGTAGATGTCGCCGGGCTTGGTGAAAATGCGTGCCCGAATCGTGTCGGCAGGGATGCGTCGATTCCCGGTGACGCTGATTTCGGAGATCACATCGTTCTGCGCCCATGCCGGTCGCGTGCCTCCGAGAAGAAGCATCGTCACCACCATCACGACCCCGCAGACGCGTGCTGCCATATTTCCCCAAAAGCGCTGAAATGAATGAGTTGGCAGCCGCGCGCCCTCGCGAACGCAGGCGCCCTTGGACACAGCAAGGTTCTCCGAATGAAAGCGAAAAGGAATCGCTACGACCTCAGCCTCTGGGATGTAAGAAAACTGTCATTATACGGTAGAGCAGGGATAGCGTCCAAACCGCAACTCTCTTACGGGACTGATCGTCCGTCCGCTTCTGGTTGCTTCATGGGGATGGCTTGGATAACTCTACCTCAACCAAGACGGAATAAAACGTGGCCGAGTTGCCCATGTCGGTAAGTTTTTCTGAAGTTAAGCTGTTAATGCTTTGAAAGCCCGGCGTCATCTTCGCCCAATTGAGTCTCGCAGAGACGACTCCCGGCTGAACTTTCCCATCCACCCGGGCCTTAAGAAAAATCTCTCCGCGCCCATTGAAGACTCGTACCCGAGCGCCATCCGCGATGCCGCGAGCCCGCGCATCGGGTGCGGAAATCTCGAGTAATCCCGTTTCTTCCATCTCCTGCACCGAGGGCACATTGATAAAGGTGGAATTCAGAAAATTGTCCGCCTTCCGTGCCAGCAGTTCCAACGGAAGCGAGTCTCTCATGCTCCCATGCCGCGATTCGGAAGGAGGCGTAAATGCAGCCACAGGATCCAAGCCCTGTGCCGCCAAAGCCTCGCTATAAAGCTCAGCCTTGCCCGACGCGGTGCGGAAGTTCCCTTGCGCAAAAGGCAGAAACGGCGCCGGTTCTTCTTTTGAGCCTACGGGGACGTCCTCAAACCTCAACCGAACCTGCCCCCGTTCCAGCCGTTCACGGCTGATCCCCTCCATCCACGGATCCTTCGATTCCAGCGCCAGATCGATCATCTCATCGACACTTTCGCGGAAGCAGTCTTCTTCCAACCCCATGCGTTGCGCCAGCCCGCGGAAGACTTCCACATTCGGCCGGCACTCGCCCAAGGGTGCAATCGCCTGATTCGACAACTGCAGATAATAGTGCCCATACGCTTTCTGCAGATCCTTGTGCTCGAAAAATGTGGTGGCCGGCAGAACGATATCGGCATAGTCGGTCGTGTCAGTGAAGAATTGCTCGTGGACCACCGTAAACAGATCCGGCCGCAACAGCCCGCGGACAACTTCGTCATGCCGCGGACAAACCGCCGCAGGATTCGAGTTGTATACGAACAATGCCTTCACTGGCGGATCAGCAACCGAATTCAGCGCTCGACCCAACTCAACCATGTTGATGGTTCGCGCCTCGCGCCCTAGCGCAGTCGTCATCAGATCAGGACGTTTCAGCGCCGCGGTATTGAGATCCGCCGCACCGCTCAGCGACATCTGCAACCCGCCACCAACTTCCTTCCACGATCCCGTGATGCACGGCAGCATCACAATCGCGCGCGTCGCCATCCCTCCGCCCTCAGACCGCTGCACGCCATAATTGAGCCGGATCACGGCCGGCCTCACCGTCGCATACTCCCGCGCCAGCTTGCGAATATCGTCTGTCGAAATCCCTGTCCACTGCGCCACCCGCTCCGGAGGATATTCCTTCACCTTCTCCCGCAGTTGCTCAAATCCCAGCGTGTACTTGGCAACGTAATCGGCATCATGCAGATTTTCGGCGATGATGACGTGCATCATTCCCAGCGCGAGAGCAGCATCCGTCCCCGGATTGATCGGCAAATACCAGTCCGCGCACTCCGCCGTCCGAGTGCGGTACGGATCAATCACTACCAGCTTGGCCCCATTCCGCCGCGCCTCAGCGATGAACGGCCACAAATGCACGTTGTTTCCGTGGATATTCGAGGCCCACGCGATGATGTACTTCGAATGCCGGAATTGCTCGGGCTCCGTGCCCAGCTTCACGCCCAGCACCGATTTCAGCCCGGCCTCGCCCGCCGCGGAACAAATCGTCCGGTCCAGTTGCGAAGCGCCCAAGCGGTGAAAAACCCTCCGGTCCATCGAGGCCCCATTGAGCGCCCCTAAAGTCCCGCCATACGAATAGGGCAGAATGGCTTCGCTGCCATACTCAGCCGAGATAGCGCGGAACCGCGCCGCAATGTCATCCAGCGCCTCATCCCACGAAATCCGCTCCCAGATCGGCTGCCCAGCCTGCGTGGCGCGGGCGCCCCCGCCCGCGACCCCTGCGCCAGCAGGGGGCCGTTTAGGAGCATTCCGCCGCATGGGATACAGCACCCGATCCGGCGAATACACCCGGTCCAGGTACTTCGCCACCTTCGCACACAGAAACCCCTGCGTCACCGGATGCTCCGGATCCCCCTGAATCCTCGTAGCCCGCCCATCCTGCACGGTGATCAACACCCCGCAAGCATCCGGGCAGTCGTGCGGACACGCGGCCTTCACAATCTGCTTCATCGCTCGTTCGATTATACGTGGATTCTGATCAGTGACTCTGGCGGGGATTTTCAGAATCGATGTTGCTTCGGATTCGAAAAAAAGCGAAAAACCGGGCAGCTATTCGCCGCCCGGTTCATGCCTGGTTGAGTCTTGTTCTATTCGCCAGCCGGTAATACGCGAACTCGGCCCGCAACCACGATTGGCTGGCCCGTGGACTGGTCTTTGAACACCAACCCGCGCGATATCAGGTTCGGAGTTCCCGCTGCCGAGAGACCCGACAACCCATTGATGTTTTCGAAGTTGGTCAAGTTCCCGGTGTATACCGTGAACGGACCGCCCGCGGCGTAGCTCATCAACGCGTCGTTCTGCATCTGGAAGTAGCCCAGATTGCTGCCCGACCCGCCCGTGACGATCACGCCATTGGCGACCAGCGCACCCACCACGCCCTGGCGCCGCAGCGAAACCATATCCGGCGTAAACATAGTTCCTGTCACCGTTCCGCCGATAAAGATCCGCTGTCCGACCACGAGCGAGGACTCGCCGAACACCTGTTGCAACAGCCAGTTGTCGAAGAAGCAGACATCATACGAAGTGCTCGGAACGCCGGTCAGATTGATGGTCTGCACCGTATCCACCGGCAGCACTCCCGAGGTGCCGATTTCCTCGCCAATCCACATCGTCACCGATGTCACCGGCCCGCTGCTGGGATTCACCGCCAGCACGCGTCCGGAAACAAATGCAGCGTCGGTGGTGATCAGGTCCACATCGCTGGCCAGGATGCTGCCATCCGCCTGCACCGTTCCCACCACGGAGACGATCGCGTTCGGAGTCAGCGTACCCAGGTTGTTGCTGCCGTTGTATTGCGTGCTCGAATTCACATCAATCATTCGGGGCACGCCATACGGACCCTGCATCGAGAACGAATTTCCTGACATATCAGTCGAAACCACGTTGCCCGTGAATTCCGTGATTTGTCCCAGATCGCTCTGCGCCGATACGGCCGCGATGTTGATCACCGGATTGATCGTGCCGTTAATCTGGCCGCCCGTCGTGGCCAGGGAATCGTCCACGTCAAAGTCGATGTGCAGGCCCGCCAGCCCGTTGTTGCTAACCACCAGCGGCGCTCCGCTTGGAAATGGAACCGTGACCGTCGTCTGCGAGAACGATCCATTCATCATCTGCACCGATGGCGAAGTCGTGCTCAAATCCACGTAGCTGATAACCGGCGCCGGATTGGTGTTTTCAAAGGTGAAAGTCACGCTCGTGTAGGTGCCCGGGGCGACTGTGTTGAAGCCCAAAAGCGTGCGCAGTCCCATCAACCGCGCAAAATCAACCGCCTCCGGCGTCGACAGCGCGGTAACCGTCGTAGAGCTATTGTTCAGAGTGATGCTATCGATGGTTACGGTGAATCCGACCACCGATGACGAAGGCGCGTCCTCTCCCGTGACAAAGACGCTCCCCGATGGAGAGCTCACCATTTGGTTATTCGACGCTCCACAACCTAACCCAATAATGGTGAGTGCGAGCAGGCCTCCAAGCGCTAGAAATTTCTTCATGGCAGACTCCATTTGCGAAGTTTTCAGTGGTGAAGTGTTTCTCGGGGGGAGCCACGACTCTTCACGATGAATGGAAACACAGGGTTCCGCGAAATGTCGCGTAACCAACGTACTGGTTACCTCGGATATTAGAGGGACGTCACTGGCTATCTACCTGGAGGCGCTGGGTTTGAACGGGGGCTGGTTTGTTTGGCAAAACCAACCGTACAGGCACTTCTGGAACGAGGGATTTCGTACAGGAAAGAGGCTTCTTCGCGAACGCCTGCAGTATCTCCTACTTGAGCTCCATGACTTCTTTTTCTTTCGCCTTGCTCATTTCTTCCATCTTCTTGATTTCGTCGTCGGTCAGCTTCTGAATCTCGTCGAGCGATCGTTTCTCTTCATCCTCGGTGATTTTCTTGTCCTTCATCGCCTTCTTGATGGCATCGTTGCCATCCCGGCGGATATTCCGGACCGCGGTGCGATGCTCCTCCAGCACCCGGTGCAGATGCTTCACCATATCCTGCCGCCGCTCTTGCGTGAGCGCCGGTACCGGCACGCGGATCATCTTGCCATCGTTCATCGGATTGAGCCCCAGATCGCCGCTGCGGATCGCCTTCTCGATCGCTCCTAACTGCGAGGGATCAAACGGCTGCACCGTGATCAACTGCGCCTCCGGGGCGTGCACCTGCGCCACCTGGTTCAACGGCATCTGCGATCCGTAGGCATCGACCGTCACGCTGTCCAGCATGTGCACCGAAGCACGCCCCGTGCGCACCGCCGCCATCGCCTTGCGAAAATCCTCGACTGCCTTCTCCATCCGCGTCTTCAGTTGCGCGTAGGTTTCTTTCAACCCAGCTATGGAAGCCATGATCGCCATAAGGTCCGCTCCGTTCCACACACCCAAAACGTCGAATTATAAACCCAACTTCTCTACCGCGGATGTACGCAGATAAACGCGGATGGAAGAAATGCAGAGAGCATGCACAGGGTAAGTTGTCCGTACGTGTGCATATTCAGGGTTGTAAAGACTTGTATCTGCGTTCATCCGCGCAAACGAAGTTCAGGCGCACACCATCGATCCGATTTTTTCGCCCATCACCACCCGCTGGATATTCCCGCGCTGGTTCAGATTGAAAATGACGATGGGAAGGTCGTTATCTTTGCACAGGCTGATCGCCGTAGAATCCATCACTTTGAGTCCCAGCTTCAGCACGTCCATGTAGGTAATCTGATTGAACTTTCGCGCCCCGTCCACCTTCATCGGATCGGCGTCGTAGATGCCGTCCACCTTGGTGGCTTTCATGATGACGTCAGCCTTGATCTCCATCGCGCGCAGCGACGCCGCCGTATCGGTCGAAAAATAAGGATTGCCAGTCCCGCCCGCGAAAATCACCACGCGATTTTTCTCCAGATGCCGAATCGCGCGCCGCCGGATAAACGGCTCCGCCACCTGATTCATTTCAATCGCCGACATGACGCGAGTATAGATATCTTGCTTCTCCAGCGCATCCTGCAAAGCCAGGGCATTGATCACGGTCGCCAGCATTCCCATGTGGTCGGCGGAAACGCGATCCATATCTTTGGCCTGATGCGCGACGCCACGAAAAAAATTCCCGCCGCCGACCACGATCGCGATCTGCACGCCCAGCTTGTGCACCTCACCGATCTCGGCCGCGATCTCGTGGATACGCTTGGTCTCCACGCCAAAGCCCTGGTTGGCCGCCAGCGCCTCGCCAGACAGCTTGAGCAGAATTCGTTTGAATACAGGAGTAGTCATTCTGTTTCTTGTCGACGAATCAGGGAGACGCGTTCCACGGCTCCGGTAATATTGCGGAACTCCTGTTCCACATCCCGCTTCAGCGACGCGATTTGCTCTTCGCGCTCGCTGAAAGTTTTCTGCAGGCCAGCCGTAGTAATCCCAAGTCTATCAAGAGTTTTGCCGCCAAGTTCCTCAAAAAGGGCATCCAGTTTCGCACATAGACCCTCGCTGAGGTAAAGACTATTCTGCTTGAAATAATTTGTAAGACTCAAGTAGGCGTCACTGAACTTGTCGAAGCCCACCGGACGATTCGCGAGGCTCGAGTCCAGGGTGCAACTGAGTGCCACAGCCTCGACCTCCAAGAGCAAGCAGTAAATCCGTTGAACAATTTCTAGCCTCTTCTGGTGAAGGTGAAGAAAGACTGTCTGGCCTTCGAACGCTTGTCTGGCCAACTCGGCTTTGAAGCGTTCCACCTGGATTTGGCATGTAGCGGCGAGGTCCGCCTCAAACTTTCTAAGATCCCGGGCGAACCAACGATCGAAAACGTTTTTGGCGAGGAAGGTGAGGGCAGCAATCGCTAATCCGCTCACCCCTACGTTCTGAAGGACCTCGCGCCAGCTCATTTGCGTGACTAGCAGAAAAAAGGCGCCCCGCAGGGCGCCTGAAAATTACTCAGCCTTTGGTTCTGTAGGCTTCGTGACCGCAACCGTCTCGCCCGCGTCGCCTACCTTGAACCGTGCAAACCGGCGCACGGCGATGTTCTCACCCAGCTTGCCGATCTTCGATGCGATCAGTTGCCCAATCGAAATGGTCTGGTCCTTGATGAAAGGCTGCTCGAGCAAGCAGACTTCCTCATAGAACTTCTCCATCTTGCCGTTGACCATCTTCTCGGCGATGTTGGCCGGCTTGCCGCTGGCGATCGCCTGCGCCAGGAAAATGTCTTTCTCGCGGGCAAAGTCCCCCGCCGTGACGTCTTCCTTGCGCACGTACTTGGGATCGCTGGCCGCAATGTGCATCGCGATGTCGTGCAGCAGTTCCTTGAAGTCGTCGGTGCGCGCCACAAAGTCGCTCTCGCAGTTGACTTCAACGAGCACACCAATCTTGCCGCCGGCGTGGATGTAGCTCCCCACCGATCCTTCGCTCGTCACGCGAGTTGCCTTCTTCGCCGCCACCGAAACACCCTTCTTCCGCAGAATCACGACCGCCTGCTCCATGTCACCCTTGGCTTCGGTCAACGCCTGCTTGCAATCCATCATCGGAGCCCCGGTCTTTTCCCGGAGATCCTTCACTTGTGCCGCTGAAATATTCACTGTAGTAGTACCCATATAACCTCAAGTTTCAAAGTTTCAAGGTTGCAAAGTTTCAAGGTGAAGTCAGAATCTCTCGGTCTTTGAAACCTTGAAACGCTGAAACTTTGAAACCTCAAAATTAAACCCGCGCCGGACGACCCGCGCGGGTCTGCTTTCCAAAGCCCGGTTTTTGTCTTCGCAAACGACCACCGACGAACGACCAACGACAGCTCTTAAACCGTCTGGCTCTCCACCTTCGGTAACTCCGCCTCTTCGTTGGCCACCGGCTTCTTGTGCGTTCCCGGACCCAGCACTTCCTCCATGCTGATGTCTTCGGTGGCATCCACCGCGGCAGCCGGCTCCGGCGCATATTCGCCCGCAACATCCGCAGCGGCCTGCGCCGCGTCCGAAGCAGCCTGCATGTCGGCCACCTGCTTGTCGGTCATCAGCTGCGCGCCTTCCGCAATCGATTCCGAAATCTTCGACGTGAACAGCCGGATCGCCCGCAACGCATCATCGTTGCCGGGGATCACATAATCCACTTCGCTGGGATCGCAATTCGTGTCCACCACCGCAACCACGGGGATGCCCAGCTTCCGCGCCTCGCGCACCGCGATCTGTTCCTTGTTGGAATCGATCACGAAGATCGCGTCGGGCAAGCGGTTCATATTCTTGATGCCGGCCAGGTTGGCCTGCAAATGCTTACGCTCGCGTTCGAGCTTGATAACTTCCTTCTTCGGCAGCAGCTCGTAGCGGCCATCCGTGGCCATCTCGTCGAGCTCTTTCAGCCGCTTCACCGACTTCTGCACCGTGACCCAGTTGGTGAGCAGTCCGCCCAGCCAGCGCTGGTTGATGTAGAATCCGCCGCACTTGGTCGCCTCTTCGGCGATCGCGTCCTGCGCCTGGCGCTTGGTCCCCACGAACAGCACAATCTTGCCGTCGGCCGCCAGATCCTGCACAAACTTCGACGCTTCTTTGAACATCTTCAGCGTCTTCTGCAAATCGATGATGTAGATCCCATTGCGCTCTCCAAAGATGTATTCCTTCATCCTGGGATTCCAGCGCTTGGTCTGATGCCCGAAGTGAACTCCGGCTTCGAGCAACTCCTTCATGGTAATGGTAGCCAATGAACCTCCTATTTAGTCTGCATCGGAAGCGAGTTGCCAGTACCGAGTACCCAGTACTCAGCGAAAACCGCTTGCTGGACACTGGCCACTGCTTACCGATTGCCATTCCGTCCCCGCGCCGCGAGGCACGGAAGAATTGAACACCTAAAATCAGTGGCCAGTGATCCGTTGTCAGTGGCCAGTCAGCACCGTTGTCATTCCGACCCCCGAGCGAACGCGAGGGGCGGGAGGAATCTCTACCTTCTCGGTACTCGGCACCGGGTACCGGTACTGCAGTCGCGCTAGCGCTTGCTGAACTGGAAGCGCTTACGTGCGCCCTTCTGTCCGTACTTCTTGCGCTCTTTGCCGCGCGAATCGCGACTGACAAAGCCTTCCGCCTTCAGCTTCTTGCGCAGTTCCGCATTGAACTGCATCAGCGCGCGAGCGATGCCCAGCTTCACGGCATCCGCCTGGCCGCGCACTCCGCCGCCCAGAACGCTGGCGACGACATTGAACGTAGCCCCGGTCTCCGAAGACGCCAGCGGAGCCTTAGCCGCCGAGCGCTGCGCCGGAGTCACGAAATATTCGTCAAAGGCGCGCCCGTTCACCTTGAAATCGCCATTGCCCGGACGCAAGTAAACCCGGGCTATCGCCGTCTTGCGGCGTCCCGTTCCGTAGTATTGAACCAACTCTGCTGCCATGTTTAGCTTTGAGCAATGAGCTGCGAGCTATGAGCACAACTTTCTGCTCCGAACTCCGCCCTTCTACTCTTAACCTTTCAAAATAATTAGATCTTGCTCACAGCTCAGAGCTCCTCGCTCATTGCTGGTTACGAAACTGCCACTTTCCGCGGCCGGTGCTCGCGCACTTCCAGCTTCAAATCCTGCGGCTTCTGCGCCTGGTGCGGATGCTTGTCGCCCTTGTACACATTCAGCTTCGACAGCATGTGCGCCGCCAGCTTGTTCTTGGGCAGCATGCGTTTCACCGCCGCCTCGATAATCGCCTCGGGCCTGCGCACGATGCGCTTGCTGTAATCTTCCGTCCGAAGTCCACCCGGGTATCCCGTGTAATGGTGATACTGCTTCTGCTCCGCTTTCACTCCAGTCGTGCGAATCTTCTCGGCGTTAATCACGATCACGTGATCGCCGGTGTCCAGAAATGGCGTGTACCGCGGATTTTCTTTGCCCATGAGGATGCGCGCCACCTGTGAAGCCAGGCGCCCGAGCGTCTGCCCGTCTGCATCCACGACGTACCACTTGCGCACAATTTCCCCCTCTTTGGGGAAATACGTAGACATGAAACTCTCCCAGATTGAAAAAGCTGCGAAAGAAGACCGCTCGTTGATTCCCCTGACGAGGACGCCAGGACCATCAGGCGGGCAACCACACGACTACCAAGTCTTTACGATAGCGTATCATGCAAAGAATTGTCAACGCTATGTTGCGCTTCGGCCGGCAGTGGTAATTTATCCCGACGGAGGTTCTTGATGAAACTTCTAGCTCGTCTTTTACCCTTGTTCCTGATTTTTTCCTTGCCCCTCTGGGCGCAACACGCCGAACATGGCGGCAGCCACGCCGTCGGCGGCGGATACATTCCCAAACACGGCCCACCGCCCGCGAAGGGCACAATGGCCCATCCGGCCGAACCCAAGCCCGCCGTCCGCGACGAACCGGGCCATCCCGAAGCTCCTCACGTCCATCACAACGGACAGTGGGTTGGCCATGACACCGGACGCGATGATGCCCGCTTCCACCTCGACCATCCCTGGGAACATGGCCACTTTCCCGGCGGCATTGGCCGCGGCCACACCTGGCGCTTAGTCGGAGGCGGTCCGAGCCGCTTCTGGTTCGGTGGCTTCTACTTCAGCGTCTCTCCTGTCGATCTCGGCTATTGCGGCGACTGGAATTGGGACAGCGATGATGTAGTCATCTTCTGATTATCTGGTTGCTTCAGCAAGCCCCAATAGGTTGGGATTCAGATCCCGAGCTCCCCGAATCTGCTCGTACACTGTTGATGTGCGGCCGGTTCCGAGACCAAGTAGTGTCTGAAATGCGGCTGCCGGCGTCTTGCGACGGTTGTGCCGAAAAACGAATTCATCGAGGTAAACTTGCAGTTGGTCCTTGCTCACTCCGTGGTAGGTTCCAATGAGCCACTGCTGGAGGTTCCCGATCGCCCGATCGGCAAGCGGGACGGCGGATTTTGCACCTTTGCGCAACTCCGTTCGTAGAGGTTGGTTTCGAACGACATGTTTGAAGCCAGCCTCTAAAAGACCTGAGAAACTCTTAAGCCCGTCCGTATAGATCGTGGATCCAGGTGCGATGTGCTGGCTAAGAAACGACATTATGGTCGCGGCCTTAAAGTCGGGAATTACGCTCATGCGGACACGCCCTGAAGCTCGCCCACGCTTTTCGACCGCCACCAAGACAAGAGCTGCCCTCCGATGCTTGAGTTGTCGGCTTCCTCGGAGTCCAGCTTGCTCGCCACCAATCCACGTCTCATCCACCTCTACCTCACCGCGCAAAGGTTCCCTCGCGTTGTTCACCATTGCTCGGCGGAGCTTGTGCAGCATCATCCATGCGGTCTCGTAGCAGGTCAGCCCTAATTGACGCTGCAGCAGTAGTGCAGATACGCCACGCTTGTCCGTGGTCATCAGGTACGCCGCCCAGAACCAATGGGTCAGCGGTGTTTTTGTCCGATGAAGGATAGTTCCAGATGTCAGCGAGACCTGATAGCGACACTTGCAGCATTGCTGCCGCAGCTGCTTCACCAACTCATAAGCTTTTTCATACCCGCATCGCGGACAAGTAAATCCATCGGGCCAACGACAAGCTGCGAGATATCGTTGGCAGGCTTCCTCCGTGGCAAAGTCGGACTGGAATTGGCGGAGCGTCTTCGGAAACGGCGGTCGTGGCACGCGTTAACACTACCTATTGGGGCTTGCTGAAGCAACCAGATAATCAGAAGTCATCTATGACGATCCCGACCACGACGGCTGGTATCTGGCCTACAACGTGAGGCTGGGCACCTACGTGCACGTCATGTACATGGGCCAATAATTATGGGCCAATAATTCATGTGGGGGCGGACGCCTTCGTCCGCCCCGCGAGCGAAGCGAGCGCCCTTGGGCGCAGTTCATCCTCTGTGTCTCCCTGAAAGCGCGTTCCGCCCCGCGAGCTCATTCGAAAACTTCGAGCGCTTGCGCCAGTTCTTCCCATTCTTTCACCAGGTCCGCATGGGCGGCTTTGTTCTGGTCTAATTCCTGCGTCTGGCGCTGGCTTTCCTCGACGCTGACGAAGTTCTGCAACTCCGTTTCAAGCTTTGCAATCGCTGTCTCCGCGCGGGCGATTTTTTCCTCCAACCCGCGCACCCGCTCTTCCATCTGTTTGCGCTTCAGAGGATTCATCCGCTTCCTCGGCGTCTCTGTGACCACGCTTGTTTCCGCGCTGTTCCCATTGGTCGGCGCGGCCGCCTCGGCCTTGGCCGGCGGCAGAGTCTTGGCCGGGATCGCGCCGGGAACATCATCGAGCGTCGGCGCGACGTGCTGTCCTCCCTGCTTGCGCCAGAGATAATCCTCGTAATTGCCGGGAAAAATTTCTACCTCGCCTCCACCGACCTCGAAAACCCGCGTAGCCAACTTATCGATGAAGTAACGGTCGTGCGAGACAAACACCACTGTGCCCGTGTACTTGGTCAGCGCATCGAGCAGAACGTCTTTCGCGCGCAGGTCGAGGTGGTTCGTGGGCTCGTCGAGCAGCAGAAAGTTCGCTGGATGCAGCAGCAACCGCAGCAGGGCGTAGCGACCGCGCTCGCCGCCCGAGAGAACCCCGATCTTTTTAAATACGTCGTCTTCCGAGAAGAGAAAGCAGCCCAGCAGGCTGCGCAGTTCGGTCTCCGTCGAGCGCGGCGAGAGTGCGCCCAGATCGTCCAGGATGCGCGCGTCCGGGTCGAGTTCCTTGTATTGATCTTGCGCGAAATAATCCGCCAGCACATTGTGCCCCAGCCGGAATTCGCCGCCGCTGAGCGGTTCCGTACCTGCGAGCAGCTTGATCAGCGTGGATTTGCCGGCGCCGTTCACCCCGACCAGCGCGATGCGGTCGCCGCGCTCGATCATGAAGCTGACCTCGCGGAAGACTTCTTTCTCGCCCGCCCCATTTCGTCCCGGATACCGCTTGGCCACGCCCTCGAACTCGGCCACGATGCGTCCGCTCACCTTGGGCTGCGGAAAAGAAAAGTGGATCGACTTTTCCTCCGGCGGAATCTCGATCCGCTCAATCTTTTCCAGTTCCTTGATCCGGCTCTGCACCTGCTTGGCCTTGGTCGCCTGATAGCGAAAACGGTTGATGAAGACTTCGAGTTGCTCGATGCGGTCGCGCTGGTTGCGGTAGGCGGCCTGCAGTTGCTCGTTGCGCTGCGTCTTCTGCGCCAGAAACTTGTCGTAGTTCCCGGTGTAAAACCAGAAACGCTTGTTCCAGATTTCCGCAATCTTGTCGACGGTCACATCCAGAAAATAACGGTCGTGCGAGATCAGCAGGAACGTATTCGGATAGTTCTGCAGATATTCTTCCAGCCAGTTGCGCGCTTCAAGATCGAGGTGGTTGGTCGGCTCGTCGAGCAGCAGCAGGTTCGGCTTCTGCAACAGAAGCTTAGCCAGCGCCAGTCGCATCTGCCATCCGCCGGAAAATTCGTCGGTCAGCCGCTGCCAGTCTTCTTTGCCGAAGCCCAGTCCCATCAGCACGCGGCCGACTTCGGCCTCGATCGAATATCCGTCGCGAGTGCGGAATTCATGTTCCACGCGCTGGTAGCGATCCGCCACCGCCGCATACTCGGCGCCGGTGTGATCCAACTCCGCCATGCTGTGCATCAGCGATTCAAGTTCCTGCTCCATGGCGCGCACGTCGTCAAACACCGACATGCACTCGGCGAAAACCGTGCGACCCGAAAGCGTGAGCCCATCTTGCGGAAGGTATCCGGCAGAAGTTCCCTTGGCCACGACCAGCGAGCCGTAGTCGAACGTGTCCATGCCGGCGAGCACCTTCATCAGCGTGGACTTGCCGGTGCCGTTACCTCCGACCAGGCCGATATGGTCGTGGTTGGTGATCAGCCAGTCGACGTTTTCGAACAGTAGTTTGTGGCCGAAGCGTTTTCCGGCGCCGGAAAGCTGAATCATGGGGCTTCACTTATCGTCTCACAAAGCCGGGACGGCGGGAGGGCTGGGGCCTCGAAATCCCAAATGAGGAACGGGGTCGTAACCGCCGTGAACGGCGCTTCGCATTAGGGAACGGCACAAGATGTAAACCTTGTGCGGGGCTCTGCCGATAGAGATTTGAGGAAGAACCGGTGTGGACTGCCAAACCAAAGCCCTGTTTTGCATGGATCGGGAAGGCCGGATGGTCTATGCCAACGGGCCGGGATGTCGCTGGTTAGGTTGTGCGCGCGAGGAGGTATCCGCGCTGTCGTTCTCCGATCTGAATTTTACGCGCCAAGTGAGTTGGAGCGAGCTCTGGAACGACATCAGAACCTGCGGCTCCGTGACTCGGGTAATAGGCCCCATACTGAAGGGCGCGCCTCCCCCTCCATTGACGTTCCTCTATCTTCCACTGGGAGATGATGAATTCAGCATCGCTTTGGTGCTCGAGACGGCCAGTGACAATAACGCGCAAACACATACAGGGGAAACCCAAGCTAATTTCCGCGCGATCTTCGAGGGCGTCGAGACGGGGATTTTTGTCATCGATCCCGACTCACACCAGATTGTTGACGCCAACCCCGTAGCCCTGGATTTGATCGGCGCATCCGAGCAACAGACCGTCGGGACCATTTGCCATCAATTCATATGTCCGGCAGAGAAAGGGCGTTGCCCGGTCACCGACCTGGGGCAGACGGTCGACAACTCCGAGCGCACATTGCTGACGCTCAAAGGAGAGCGCCGCTCCATTATTAAAACTGTGCGCCCCGTGGAACTGGACGGTCACCGCTACCTTCTGGAGAGTTTTCTCGACATCACGGAGCGGAAGCGCGCGGAAAAAGCGCTTGAAGAACGGACCTTGTATCTGAACACTCTCATCGAAACTAGCCCGCTCGGAACCGTAGTTTTGGATAAACAGGAACGCGTCCTGATGTCGAATCCGGCCTTTGAGCGTCTCTTCCTATACCCGCGGGAGCAGTTGCAGGGCCAGGCCCTGAATGAGCTTATTGTTCCCGAAGCGCTGGTTTCCGAGTCTGTCCATTTCCTGCGGGAGTGTTTGGCTGGGAGGAGTGTACGGGTCACGACCCGCCGGCGCCGGAAGGACGATACCTTCGTGGACGTTGAAGTTTTCGCCGTGCCGCTCAAGGTTGGACAGCAACCCGAAGGAATACTGGCCCTTTACCGGGACATCACGGAACAAAAACAGATTGAAGCCGAACTCCGCGAAAGTGAAGATCGATTTCGCACCGCTTTCGAAGAGGCGCCCTATGGCATGTGCATGACCGCGTTAAATGGGCGTTTTCTGCACGCGAATGCAGCGCTCTGCCAGATGCTGGGGTACTCTGCTGAAGAACTTCAGGCGGGAGCCTGGCAGGAGATCACACACCCCGATGACCTCGAGCGCTCCCGGCAAATTGCGACGCAGTTTGACAAAGGGGTTGACACCACTCTGGAGTTGGAGAAACGCTACCTTCACAAGCGCGGGAAAGTAGTATGGGCGCACCTGAAGATCTCGGCGGCAAAGAACAGTCAGGGCAAAACCTCCCATTACATCGGGCAGATTGAAGACATTACGCTGCGCAGGCAAGCCGATGAAGCGCGGGCATTTCTGGCTTCCCTAGTCGAGTCGTCGCAGGACGCGATCGTGGGAACGAACCCGCAAGGCGTTGTCATGAGCTGGAACCGTGGCGCCGAACAGCTCTACGGCTATCGCTCCGAAGAAATGATCGGCCAATCGGTGTCCGTGCTGATTCCCCAAGAGTGGCAGGAACAGCTTCCCCAAATTCTTGAAACCATCCGAAACGGAAAGAGCGTGAGTGGCTATGAAACCTTTCGCATCCGCAAGGACGGAACTCGGGTTGACGTCGCACTCGCGATCTCGCCCGTGTTTGATGCGGGTGGGAAGGTGACCGGGCTGGCCAGCATCGCCCGCGATATCAGCATGCGCAAGCAGGCCGAACAAGCCCTGCAAAGCAGCGAGGAGAAATTTCGCCAACTGGCAGAAAACATCAACGAAGTGTTTTGGGTGAGGCCGCTGGCAGGGAACGAAATGATCTATGTAAGCCCGGCTTATGAACAGATTTGGGGAAGGAGCTGCGAGAGCATTTATCGGAACCCCATGTCCTGGGCCGACGCAATTCATCCCGACGACGTGGAGCGCGCCCGGGATTGCTTTGCGGCTCAAATGTGCGGAAAAAGAATCGACTCGATATACCGGATTCGCACCTCCGCCGGCGAGGAGAAGTGGATTCGAGACCGCGCCTTTCCGGTCTACGATCAGAAAGGTAAGTTGACGCGAATCGTGGGGCTTGCCGAGGACATCTCGGGGCGCAAACTCGCCGAGGAGCGCACGCGAGCCTCCGAAGAGAGCTATCGAGAACTGTTTGAGAATGCCAGCGACCTGGTCTATACATTCGATCTTGACCTGCGTATCACCTCGGTCAACCGCCTGGTCGAACACACGATTGGCTATTCCCGGGAAGAGGCCATCCACATGAATTTGCGCCAAATGGTGGACGTTCAGCGCTGGCCTCGCGTGGAGCAGTCATTGGCCTGCTTGTTTGCCGGCCAGCCTACCAACAAAATCGAAATGGAGATCCAAGCCAAGGATGGGCGGAGAGTCACGCTGGAAATGAACCCGCGTCTCATCCTCAGGGACGGCAAGCCCGTAGGTATCCAAGGAATTGCCCGTGACATCACGGGACGGGACATCGACGAAATGGAATTGCGCCAGGCGCAAAAACTGGAGTCCGTAGGGCGCTTAGCCTCTGGCATCGCTCACGAAATCAATACCCCCATTCAGTTTGTCGGAGACAACGTACACTTCCTGCAAGATGCTTTCGGGGAGTTGCAGGTGATGATTCAGAAGCTTAAAGAACTCTGCACCTCCCACGACCCGACGCAGCAACTTTCCAGCGAACTCGCCCGCATCGAAGCCGCTTCAGATTACAGCTACTTGTTCAAAGAAATTCCAACCGCGCTCTCGCAAACCCTGGATGGCGTGGAGCGAGTCGTGACCATTGTCCGCGCGATGAAGGAGTTCGCTCACCCGGAGAGCAAAGTAATGGCGCCGGCCGATGTCAACAAGGCCCTCCAAAATACTCTTACCGTAGCGCGCAATGAGCTGAAATACGTGGCTGACGTCGAGACCGATTTTGGAGACCTGCCACTCGTGGTTTGCGCCATCAGCGATATGAATCAGGTCTTTCTCAACCTGCTGGTGAACGCCGCCCATGCCATAGCAGACGTTGTCCAAGGCACGGAGAAAAAAGGCAAGATTCGAGTCTCGACCGCCATGCAGGGCTCTCTCGCGGTGATTACAATTTCGGACACTGGCTCCGGCATTCCTGACAGCATTCGCGATCGCGTATTCGATCCTTTTTTTACCACCAAAGAAGTTGGGCGCGGAACCGGGCAGGGCTTAGCCATCGCAAGATCGGTCGTCGAACGTCACAAAGGCACCTTGACTTTTACAAGTGAAGTGGGACAGGGGACGTCTTTCTCTATTGGTCTGCCAGTTGCAGATTCAGAATCGAAACCGACCGCTTGAGTTTTTCAGGACGCTAACTGTCTGGCGTAATCATTCTCTCTTGTCGCACTCTTTGCGATTGGTCCGCCGCCGAACGGCAAGAAAATTGGTTACGACGAGAACAGTCTGCGCAAATGTACGTTGCGGGAGATACGTTTGATTCGCGCGATCGCCTGACAGCACCTTGACTGACTCCGACCGGCCTTCTCACGCCGCCAGAGCGGCGGCTTACGGCCAAACAGCTTCGGCGAGGGGGTCTCTTGACGATGCGACCGGGCGAGCATTGCGGACGCTGGGATACGCTCCCCAGAGTTCGTTGTGGTACTGGATGCGTTCCAGGGCGCGGTCGATGACCGCTTCGAGTTCGCGGAAATATTTCACTTCGCGGCCTTTCGCCAGGCGCCGCTTGGCCTCTTCCGGGCTCACCCACGTCGGACGGCGATTCGATTCGTCAGGCCGGCGCATCTGGTGAATCTCCATCAAAAACGCCTTGACCACAAATTCCTGCACGCCTCCCGCCTGCCAGAATACGCCCTTTGAATGGATGTAGAGATGGAAGTGTCGCGGTTCAATCGTCCCGATGGCGCCGGCTTCTTCCGCCGCTTCCCGCTCCGCTGCCTGACTATGCGACAGGCGCGCCTCCGTCGATCCCTTGGGGAACGTCCACTTGTTGCCGCCGTTGGTATTCACCAGCAGGAACTCGACCGCCGCGCCTTTCCGCCGGTAGCACACGGCAGCCACCTGCAGCGGCAACGACTTCGCGACCCGGGCTGAACCCATGAGCGGCCTCCTGAAACTATGTTACTCGGAAGATATTTCATGAATGTTAAAGTGCAACAAAAATTGTGCATCCAGGAGGGTTACGAAAGGGTTACGCCCCTCCTCAGATTTGTCATCCTGAGCGAAGCGAAGGACCAATGCAACTGGCTTGCGGCGAGGCGCTGCAGACGCTTCCATGGCCACTTCGCTGCGCTCACGACCTACATTTGGATGTCGTTACTCTTCGCAACGCTGCCTCAAAGCCCGCGCCCATACACTCGGATCACCGCGCCCGTCACGTCTTTCCCGGCATCTCCGGCAAGCCACACGATCATGCTGGCGATAGAAGCGGGCTGCACCCACTGCGACGTGTCGGCCCCAGGCATGTCTTTGCGGTTGGCCGGAGTATCCATGGTGCCGGGGAGAATTACATTGGCGGTGATGCCGGCATCTTTGTCTTCGCGCGCCACCGTTTGCATCAGCGAGACCAGCGCCGCTTTCGACGCGCTATAGGCGCCCACCTTCGGGCCGGGATCTTCAGCGGCGCGGCTGCCGATCGCGATGATGCGTCCGCCTCCAGCCTTGCGCATCTGCGGCAGGACTGCGCGCAAGATGTGAAACGCGCTGTTGACGTTCATGTCGAACATGCGCTGGAAGGTGGCGTCGTCGGTCTCGGCAACAGTTTGGCCTCCGGCAAATCCGCCGACCAGGTGCGCCAGTACGTCGATCTTTCCGAAGCGCGCGATGACCGCGTCGGCAACCTTCTTCGCGGCAGCGAGACTATCGAGCGAGGCGGGAAGCGCCGTAAAATTCGGGTGGTCAAAGTCGGATTGCTGAATTTTCAGCGCGACTCCAACAACGGCGAAACCGGCGTCCAGCAAAGCTTTCGTAACGTGCGTTCCGAGTCCGCCGTTGGCTCCGGTAACAAGAGCAGTTTTTCCAGGCATAGGTGAACTCCACGACTGGAACCCATCATAAATGCCTCGCCCGCGGGATGGACCCTTCGACCCCGCTCAGGGCGGGCTGCGCCGTCCCCACGCAGGGGTTGCTAGTTGGCCGGGGCTTCCAGTTTTTTCACCAGCCACGGGATGATCACCTGCTTGAAGATCAGCGGATCGGGCCACACTCCGACCTGCCGTCCCAGGTGTCCACCTTGTGGATTCACCCACGCGTCCTTGGGTACGTCGCCTTTGCTGAGCAGCAGATATTCATCCGCGATCGGAACCTGCGTGTCCAGCACGCCCGCGATCACGAGCATCGGCGCCATCGGCTTGCCCAGCAGGCCCTGGTGCACCAATGACAACTTCGGAAGGAACTCGCCCATCTCGTCGAGCGTATGCACGCCTTCGAGAATATTCATCAACGCCGGCACCTGATCGAAAAGATATTCGCGATTGCCGAGCAGATGGTTCATCAGAAAATCTTTCTGGAAGAACCCATCCACAGGAGGTGACTGCGCGCTGCACCCACGCAGCCGGCCACGCTCCACGATTGCCATCTTCGTGGCCCAGTACGCGCCCCAACTCACGCCGTGCAGCGCGATGCGGTTCTTGTCGATTTCCGGACGCGACTGCGCATAGTCAATCACCTTCGACAGCATGCGTTCCGAAGTCTCGCTGACTTTGATCGGAGCCTGCCCGGTGCCTGGGCCGTCCACCGCGAGAAATCCAATGCCGAACGGCAAGATCGCTCCGAAGCTTTCCGTCAGATCTTCCTTGCGGCTGTCGAGTCCGTTGACTGCGATCACGAGCGGCACTGGACCCTTGGCATTCTTCGGCAGCCTCAGGTATCCGATGATCTCCTTGCCTTCGAACGGAATGTGCACGACTTCCAGCGGCGGGTCGTAGAACTTGGCGTGATCCAGAAACGCCTCGAGCGCCTTCTCGTACGAACGCTGCTTGCCGGGAGAAGACGGAATCGGCCAGCGTCCGAACGAGTACAAGCGCCAGGCGCGGATGTAGTCGGCATTGGCTTTCGCGGGATCGGTCTTCTCCAGCGATTTTGCCTCGTTAAAATAGCGATTGGCAATATGCATGAACCCAGCCGCCCATTCATCTTTGTCGGCCGTGTGTATGCTCTCAAACGCTTCTTTAACGTCCGCGGGATCGAGCCCGATCAGCGGATACTGCCCGACCTCGGCTCGATGAATGGCCTCCTTCTTGATTTCCTCTATCGTGCGTTCGCGTCGTTCCTGCGCTTGCGCCAGCAAAGGCATAGCGGTCGCTGCAAGAGTCAGCGCCAGGAGAATAGATTGCATTGGATTCGTCATAATCTTTGATTCCTTTAGTAGTTAGGCTCACCCGAAGGCGATTGCAGTCGATGAAAAAGGCCGGACGGAAATGAGTCCGGCCCCAATTTAAAAATTGGATTCGAAAATTGCAAACCTAGAAAACGAACTTCGCGCCGAGCTGAATCGAGCGTGGTCCTCCCGATCCCACAGCCGGGTTCGCCGCCGCGATGTCCGGCGTAGCGCAACCGCAGCCGAAGGGACGCACCGAAGGATCGTTCAGGCCGTACCCATTCTGCCCGCCGTACGGATTCGCAAAGTTCGGATGGTTGAGAATGTTGAAGAACTCGGCGCGGAACTGAAGCCGCATGACTTCTCCAAAATGGAAGTTCTTAGCCAGAGAGAAATCAAAGTTCTTGAAGCCCGAATCCTGGAACATGTTGCGCCCCATGTTGCCAAATTGCCCGAGCGGCGGGGGCAGCATGATCGAGTTGCCCTGCGCGTAGCAGCCAAAGAAGGCCAGAGACTCGGTGGCTGCGCCGGGGCTACCGCCGTCCAGCGCGAGGGCTTTCGTGTTGCAAGCCGCGTTCGTGCTGGGATCGCTCGGCATATTGTTCCCGGAGTAGTACGGGATCCCGACTCCTCCTCGAGACTTGAAGTCGGAAGTCTTCCCGTAGAAGCTCCAGCGAATCGGCGTATTCGCCGGCGGACTTACTGGCAACGGCCCGACCCCGGCCGCATCCGTTCCCTCATCCATTGGACCCCAGTACTGCGGAGTCTCAAGGGTTGTAATCGAGTTGATCTCCCAGCCATCGAGCATCTGGCCGTATCCCTTGCGACCGGGAATCGCGTAGGTGAGCGACAGCGTCAGCCGGTGGCGAATGTCGAAGTCGCTGTTGGCATATTCGGCGCCCACGTTATACGCGTTCTGCGGCAAGCCGGAGCCATAACCGAAGTCCCAGTTCGCCCCCACATCATCGGACGCGTGCGAGTACGTGTAGCCTGCCACCATGCTCAGGCCATGGTAATTGCGTGCGTTCAACGTGACCTGCAGGCCGTTGTAGTTGGATTTGTACACATTCCCCATCTGAAAGATGTTGGCAAGATAGGGGAACGAGTTCGCGTAAGGCCCGTTTTCAGCGGCCAGTTGGCATGCGGGATTGTTGACCGTGTCGTACTGTCCATTGACAAGATTCGCCGGCAAATTGCACGCGGCTATATTCGCCGCCGGCCATCCCGATCCAACCGGTGGTTGGTTAATATCTCGAATGCCCGTCAGATTCGAACCACGATTCCCCACGTACGCGGCCTCGATCGACAGGTTCGGCGTAAAAGCATGCTGCAGGTTTAACGTCCAGTTCCACACGTACGGGGTCGTGAGGCCGCGATCGACCGTCATGATGGGGCAGGGGCTGTCGTAACAATTCACCGTGCTTCCGCCATAAAGCGGCGTGCCCGGGGTATCCCAAGGCGCCGGGTTCAGGAAATTCTTGACCGTCACGTTTCCCGTCGTGATTGTTCCACCCGACGTGTCTCCACCCGCATCGATGGGCGCTCCCGTGGGCACGCTGCCCGGTCCAAACGCGTTGTTGAAGGCGACGAACGATTGCCAGTTCACCGTTTCATAGATCAAGCCGCCGCCGCCGCGCAGCACGGTGCGGCCATTGCCCCACACGTCCCACGCAAATCCTGCGCGCGGACCGAAGTTCGTATGATCGGGGTTGTACAGGCTGCTGAGCTGATGTCCCACCTGCACCAGCCCGACAGTCGGATCAAAGTTGCCGAGCAGGTTGTTAGCTTCCTGCGGAACCGAGCTGTTTTCGTAGCGCACACCAAAGTTCAGGGTGAAAGTCTTGGTGGCCCGATAGTCATCCTGGAAAAAAAGACCGTACGCCCAGTTGTGCAGATGCAGAGTCGGGTTGCCCACCTCGACCGACGACTTGAAGGGCAGGCCCGCAAGAAAGTCTTCCAGCGGCGTTGAAACTGGGGTCGCGACTCCACCCAAAAAAGTAATGCTGCCGCGTGCGTTCCCGTACGCCGCGTTCGTCACTTTGTTGTAGTGGAGTTCGGCTCCCAACGTGATGGCGTGCTTGCCCGATGTGTAGGACACATGATCGACGAATTGCGTGATCGAATCCGGACCTTGGAATTTCGGCCATTTGAAGCCGCCCAGCCCGGGGAAGAAATATCCACCGAATCCGATGCGTGGCAGTCCGCCGGTGTAAGGCCCGGCGACACCCGTATTCAATCCATACCCCGACGCCGGCGTGTTCAGATCTCCTGGCAGCGTGGGCTGGTATAGCCGGTTGTATCCTACGCGCGCTTCATTCACCCACTTCGCGCCCGGAGTCCATATCCAGTTGCCGCCCACCACCTGTGCGCGAGTGTGAATGTCCGAGAGCCATTTCTGCTGCAGCTCCGGAAAATCCTCCACCGTTCCTGAGTTGTTGCCAAAAAAATACATTCCGCTGATGCTGTGCCGATCGTTGAACCGGTAATCCACCTTGCCGATGAAGTTGTCGACATGAACATTGTTGTTAAATCCGTTGGTGATGTTGATGCCTTGGGTATTGTTCAACGGAAATCCTGAGCCATTGCAAGTGACAGTTCCGCCCGAAAGCGCGCATCCTGCAATGTTGAGGCTCGCGGCGTCGACCGCAACACTGTTTGCCTGCAGATCGGCGATGGCGTTGGGAATGCTGTCGGCGCAATCAGCAGTCGCCAATAGCGGAGATGTGCAATTCGCTGGTGACCCCGCAGCCAGCGTGATCGGCACCATCGAAGGACTCGTCACCCCTCCGAATGAATTCCCCACGTTGTAGCGCTGGCCTTCATAAGCACCAAAGAAAAACGCTTTGTCTTTGATGAACGCCCCGCCAAAGCTTCCCCCAAACTGCTCCAGGGTTCGCGTCAATTTCGGATTCGGGTCGGCATTGAAAAAGTTGCGCGCATCCATTGCGCCATCACGCCCAAAGATGAACGCCGTTCCGTGGATGTCGTTGGTTCCCGACTTCAATCCTACGTTCACTACCGCGCCCGGCTTCCATCCATATTCCGCCGGCGGGTTCTGCTGGATGTTGAATTCCTGAATCGCGTCGATGGGAAGAATCGTGGCTGAATCTCCGGCGATGCCCGCTCCGTTAATGATGGCCTGTCCGGAGTAAGGTTCGCTGTTGAATAGACCATCCACGAAATACGCGTTGTCCTCGGCGCGCAGGCCGTCGGAGCTGGTGGTCGAGAATCCGCCGCCGGGATAGCGCATCACCCCTGGACGCAACTGCAGCAGGTTTTCATAGTTCCGTCCGCTTAGCGGCAGATCGTTGATCTCCTTGTTGCTGAGCGTGCCCCCCAAGGTAGCCGATGTCGTGTTGACCAAGGGAACGTCTTCACTGATCGTCACCGTCTCTGAAACCTGCCCCGGCTGCAACGAGAAGTCCGCGCGCACGTCACTGGCGACTTCGAGCAGGACGTTGACTCGCTCCACGCTCTTGAAGCCTTTCGCTTCGGCATGAATCTTGTAACTGCCCGGCTGCAGATTTGGCACGGCATAATTGCCGGACTCGTCGGTCGTAACCGTGCGCGAGGTGCCGCGCTGCACGTCGGTGATCACCACGGAGGCTCCCGAGACTGCGGCCCCGCTCTGATCCGTCAAAGTACCGAGGATGCGCCCGCTCGTCGACTGGGCTACACCGGCAGCGGAGAACCACAATAGAATCACAATCCCAAGCAACGACCTGGTAGCTGCAGTCCTCCGTCCGACATGGGACGGCGTGCGGGTTGGCATAGAACCCCCTCCGTTCTTTCTGGTCCGACAGCCATACCACCTACGCTGAAACCGTGTCAAGTAAATTCAGTTGGGGGTGGTTGCTCAGCTTGGCCCTTTTGCCCGAGTTTCACAGGAGTAAAGCTCCGCCGAAGGCGAAGCGTTAGGCAGTCGAAGGATCCCCTACCCAAGCTCTGCGACCCACCGGCCTTACGATTTGCGGATCCGGCTCAGGTATGCTAGATTCGATAGCGGTCATACCACCGTACCAGCATACCGAAACATGCCTTCCCCCCAACTAACCCGGCCCTCCCCCGTGGAACTGCGGTATAGTAGTCGGACCATCGTCCGCGCCTGTTCCTCCCGCCTCGCGACGGACGTTGCTGGGGGAGACGCAGTGTACAAACTTGTTCGTACGTCCCGCCTTTACGAACAAATCGTTCAGCAGATCGAGGATTCTATTGTCAAAGGCACTCTGAAGCCGGGCGATCAACTTCCCGCTGAACGCGAACTCGCCCAGCGTTTCGGAGTCAGCCGCACTGCGGTGCGCGAGGCCGTGAAGGCGCTTCGCGAAAAGGGTCTCGTCGAAGCTTATTCCGGACGCGGAACTTTCATCACTGACGGAACAACGCAGGCTGTTCGCCAGTCCCTCGATCTCATGGTCAAAATAGGTCAACCGGAAGGCTCCACGCAATTGGCGGAAGTGCGCGCGATTCTTGAGCCGGAGATCGCCGCCCTGGCCGCTGTCCGCATTCAGGACGCGGAATTAGCCACGATGCGCGAGGCGGTTGCCGTCATGGATCGCGCCGGCCAAGATCCGCAGGCCTATATCGAGGCTGATCTCGACTTTCATCTGGCCCTCGCGGAGGGTGCAGACAATCCCCTCATTCTTTCTCTGCTCGATTCCATTGTCGGCCTTCTGCGTGAGCAGCGCCTTCGCATCTTTCGCGTCCCCGGCGGCCCGGAGCGCGGCCAGGTTCATCACAAGAAAATTTTGGAAGCTGTGGAACGTCGCGATGCAGAGAAAGCGCGCGACGCGATGCGCGCACATCTGACGCAAGTGAAAGAGGACAGCCAGGCCCAACCCGCAAAACGAATCCCTGGAGTGAAGTCCAGTTAACCATTTCTTACGTAGATTTCGGAGTAGAGCAATTTCGGAGGCAGTCGCAGAATGGCAAGAGTAGGATTCGTCGGACTTGGAGTCATGGGCAGCCAGATGGTCAACCGGCTGTTGAGTAAGGGTCACTCCGTGACTGGTTACAACCGCACGCGCGCCAAAGCCCAGTGGCTCGTCGAAAAAGGAATGCAGTGGGGCGACTCGCCGCGCGCTGTCGCCAGCGCCTCCGACTGCACCTTCGCGATGGTCACCAATGCCGCCGCGATCCAGGCCATCGCCGAAGGACCGGACGGCCTGCTCGCCGGACTGAGTGCGGGCAATACTTTCATCGATATGAGCACGGTGAGTCCGGGCGTGAGCCGCGCCCTGGCTGCAAAAGTGCGCGCCCTCGGCGCCGACATGGTCGACTCTCCCGTTTCCGGCAGCGTCATCACCTTGCAGGAAGGCAAGCTGTCGGTGATGGTTGGCGGGCGAAAAGAAACATTCGACAAGATCAAGCCGCTGCTGCTCGACATCGGCCCCAAGGTCACGTACGTCGGCGATAACGGCCTGGCGCTTTCCATGAAGATTGCGACCAACTTGAGCCTCGCCGTCCAGATGCTCGCCTTTTCCGAAGGTGTATTGCTCGCCGAGAAAAGCGGCATCGCCCGCGAAGTTGCTGTCGATGTTCTCACCCACAGCGCGATCGCTTCACCGATGATTCAATATCGTGGCCCCTTCGTCCTGCAGCAGCCGGAAGAAGCCTGGTTCGATGTCAACATGATGCAAAAAGATATGGTCCTGGCCATGGATCTCGGCCGCCAACTCGACGTGCCCCTGCCCACTACCGCGGTCAGCAACGAGTTCCTGACCGCCGCGCGCGGCATGGGCTGGACCAAATACGATTTCGCCTGCGTGTTCGACGTGTTAGCCAAGATGTCAGGCGTAACTACGCCGGTGACCGCCGGAGGAGCAAAGCAGTGACCACAGCCACTTCCGAGCCGGAGGCAGATCAGGAAATGGCGAACGCCAAAGAAAAATGGCTGCGCGCTTATCGCCAGATGGTGCGCATCCGCCTGTTCGAAGAGCAGGTGAATGAACTCTACACACGCGCGCTCATGCCCGGCCTGGCCCATCTCTACAGCGGAGAAGAAGCGGTTGCGGTCGGCATTTGCGAAGCCCTGCATCTTGACGACTACATCACCAGCACGCACCGCGGCCACGGACATTGTCTGGCTAAAGGCGCGGCTCCAGACCGCATGTTCGCCGAGCTGCTCGGCAAAGAAGCCGGATATTGCCGCGGCAAAGGCGGCTCCATGCACATCGCCGATCCCGCGACTGGCAACCTGGGCGCAAACGCAATTGTCGGCGGCAGCGTCGGAATCGCTACCGGCGCGGCCTTCGCCTCAAAGCGGCTGAAAAACGGCAGAGTCGCCGTCTGTTTTTTCGGGGAAGGTGCGCTCGGCCAGGGATCGCTTTACGAAGTAATGAATCTGGCGCAACTGTGGAAGCTTCCCGTCATCTACGTCTGCGAAAACAATCTCTATAACGAGTACACCCATTTTTCCGAAACGACGGCAGGAACCATTCTCGGTCGCGCAACCGCTTTCGGCATCGAGGCAAGAATTGTCGACGGGCAGGATGTTCGCGCCGCGAATGAAATCGCAACCCGCCTGGTCCAGCGGGCGAGAGCTGGCGAAGGCCCAGCATTTTTGCAGGCGGATACTTATCGCTACAGCGGCCATCACGTAGGCGATATCAATCGCGAATATTATCGGTCCAAGCAGGAAGAGCAGCATTGGAAGACCGAACGCGATCCCATCAAGCTGCACGCGAAATGGCTTCTGACTCACGAACTCGCCGACGAAGCCGCTCTAGACCAGATCACCGCTGAGGCTCGCAAAGAGATGGAAGCTGCTGTGAAGTTCGCGGTAGAGGCGCCTTATCCCGCGCCCGAAGAAGTCAGCGAGGATATCTATGCCTGAACGCGAACTCACCTTTGCGCAGGCAGTCCGCGAGGCGCTCGCGGAAGAGATGCGCCGCGACTCGAGCGTCTGCATCTTCGGCGAAGACGTGGCCGAAGCCGGAACGCCCTTCAAAGTTCTTTCCGGATTAGTCGAAGAATTTGGCGCCGAGCGCGTGCTCGATACTCCCATCTCCGAAGCGGGCTTCACGGGGATCGGCGTTGGCGCGGCGATGACCGGCCTCCGTCCCGTCGTCGACATCATGTTTGGCGACTTCCTCACCCTGACCATGGACCAAATGGTCAACCAGGCTGCGAAAGCGCATTACATGTCCGGCGGTCACTGGAGCGTCCCCATGGTCATGCGTACGACGCTGGGCGCAACCCGTCGCTCCGCCGCTCAACATTCTCAGTCGCTGCATGCCTGGTTCAGCCACGTGCCCGGATTGAAAGTCGTGCTGCCTTCAACGCCGTACGACGCGAAGGGCTTGCTGAAAACCGCGATCCGCGACCAGAACCCGGTAATCTTTTTTGAAGACAAAATGATGTACAAGATGAAAGGTCCGGTTCCAGCGGAAGATTACACGATTCCGCTCGGGGTGGCCGACGTGAAGCGCGAAGGCGAAGACATCACTCTCGTCGCCACCAGCAGCATGGTGCAGGTGGCGCTGGGTGCAGCAGTCCTGCTCGAGAAAGAAGGCATTAGCGCGGAAGTAGTAGACCCGCGCACCACCTGGCCGCTCGACGAGAAGACTATCATTGACTCGGCGAAGAAAACTTCGCGCGTCATCGTCATGGATGAAGGCTATGGCCGGTATGGCGTCGCTGCCGAGTTGGCGGCAGTAATTGCCGAAGGAGCATTCTACGATCTCGATGCGCCGGTAAAGCGGATGGGAGCGATGCACGTTCCCATCCCGTTTTCTCCGCCGCTGGAGGACGTGACCGTCCCGACGGAAGAATCCATATTTGACGCCGCAAGAAAAATGTGCGGCGAATCGTAGCGCCGCCGTCCCGGCGGCTGTCCCGAGGGCGTCTCGCCCTCGGCCGAAGCTAGCAACGAAGAGCTAGCAGCTAGGAGCTGATTTATGGCACTGAAAACTCATGGAATCATGGCGGTCGACTGGGAGCAACGGATCGACTTCGATCGTTTGCGCCGCGAACGCCTGCAAAAAGCCAAAGATCTTCTCGCCCAATCCTCAATGGGCTCGTTGCTCTGTTTCGACATGAACAACGTCCGCTACCTGACCGCCACGCATATCGGCACCTGGGCGCAAGACAAAGCCAATCGCTTTACTCTGCTGCCGCAAAATGATGAGCCTATCCTGTGGGACTTCGGCTCGGCCGCCAAACATCATCAGCTGAATTGCCCGTGGCTCGGCGAACGATCGCGCCCGGGCATTTCCATGTTGCGCGGCGCCATGACGCCGGAGATGGGCCGTGCCGAAGATGTCGCGAAAAAGATCCGCATCGAACTCGAAAAGCGCGGCCTGCACAAAGAACCGGTCGGCATCGATATCATCGAACTCCCGGTATTGTTTGCTCTCCAGCGCGAGGGAATCGAAGTCGTTGACGGACAGCAGTTGATGTCCGAGGCCCGCGTCATCAAAACGCAGGATGAGATCGCGCTGCTCAACACTTCCGCGATGATGGTCGACGCCGCCTACGACGAACTCTATCGCGCCATGAAGCCCGGCCTGCGCGAAAACGAAGCGGTGGGACTCGTGAGCAAAGTTCTCTACGATCTTGGCTCGGAATATGTCGAAGCCGTGAATGCCATCTCGGGCGAGCGCTGCAATCCGCATCCGCACGTGTTTTCCGACCGCGTGCTGCGTCCCGGCGATCCCGTGTACTACGACATTCTTCATTCCTACATGGGATACCGCACCTGCTACTACCGCTGTTTCACGGTCGGCTACGCCTCACACGCCATGGTCGACGCCTACCAGCGGTGCCGCGAATATCTCGATGCGGCGATTGAACTGGTTCGCCCCGGCCGCACCACCGCCGAGATCGCCTCGGTGTGGCCCAAAGCGCAGGATTTCGGTTTCCCCAACGAAGAGGCCGCGTTCGCCTTGCAATACGGACACGGCATCGGCCTGGCAATCTGGGAGAAGCCGGTCATCAGCCGCCTGGTCTCGTTCGAGCATCCCGTCGAAATCAAGCCCGGCATGGTGTTCGCGCTGGAAACGTTCTGGCCTTCGACCGATGGCTGGAGCGCCGCTCGCATCGAGGAAGAAATCGTAGTCACGCCAACCGGACATGAAGTCATCACCCGTTTTCCCGCCGAAGAATTACTGGTCGCGGGCGCCCACTATTTCACCGTGAATGGTCCACTCCCGACGACGAGAGAAAGCGAAGCTCCGGCGAGCAAAAAGGTCCTGGAGATGATCGAAGCCAGCGCCAAAACTGAGCGCGTAGGAGTTTCGGACTGAAGGCCATAGTCGGCCCTCCCCAAAGAAACAACTATGGCCTTCAGCGTTGTAATGCCCGCTCTCGAGATGGCGCAGGAAACCGGCAAGCTCCTCGCCTGGCGAAAAAAGGAAGGAGACCGCGTCTCGAAGGGCGAGCCGCTTCTCGAAATCGAAACCGACAAAGCCGTCGTGGAAGTCGAAGCCCCCGCCGACGGAATTCTCGCCGGCATCAAAGCCTCCGAAGGCTCCGACATTCCGGTCGGACAGACGATTGCCTGGATCGTCGCGCCCGGAGAAGCGCCTCCCGCCGCCCCCGAAACCGCCGCGCCGTCAGCCCGCGCCATATCGCACGCTAAGTCCGAGCCGTCTCACGCGCCGGTCGTGCCCGTGCCCACATCTCAGTCTTCCGCGAAGATTTCTCCCAAGGCTCGCCGCCTCGCCAAAGAATTAGGCATTGACCTCGCGACGGTGCGCGGCTCCGGACCAGGCGGAGAAATTCTTGCCTCCGATATTCAAACGGCGGCCACTGCATCTCCCGCCAACGCACCCGAAACATCCGACCACATCGAGAAGCCCACTTCATTCGGCAGCATCATGGCCGAGCGCACCACGCACAGCTGGACCACGGTCCCGCACTTTTTTGTGACGCGCGAGATTGACGCCACGCAGCTCAACGCCTATCGCGACCGCCTGCTTGCCAATAATAAAGATACTTCCCAAGTCCGCATCAGCCACACCGACCTGCTGGTTGCGCTAATCTCGCGCGTGCTTCTGCGGCATCCCAGGCTCAACGCAAGCTGGAGCCCAGAGGGCATTCGGCTGCACGCTCACGTGCACATGGGGGTTGCGATAGCCGTGAAGGACGGCGTGGTCGCGGCAGTGATTCACAACGCGCACACGGCAGGGCCCTCCGAGATTGCGGTGCAGCGTCATGAACTCGCCGAGCGCGCTCGCGCCGGAAAGTTGCGCCCCGCTGACATCGCCGATGCCACGTTCACCATCAGCAATCTGGGAATGTATAAGGTCGATCAGTTCAGCGCAATCATCACGCCTCCGCAAGCCGCCATCCTTGCGGTGGGAGGAATTGCGGATCGTGTGGTCGCGGTGGAAGGTAAGCCGGCAGTCCGGCCCATGATGACTCTTACCATCTCGTGCGACCACCGCGTAGCCGACGGCGCCCGCGCCGCACAGTTTCTCAACGAGGTAGCGGAATCCCTGCAAGAACCAGCAAAATTATTGGGCTAGAGAATTGAGGGAATTAAGAAAACTAAAATGTGGGGACAGCCGCCCTCGGCTGTCCGCGGGCCGCAGGCCCGCTCAGGTGGTGCCCACAAACTTGCCAATCAAATTCACATAGGAACGATCCAGCGAACTGATCGACGCACACCCCAGCAGCTTCAGCGTTCGCTCCATCTCGCTACGGAGAATGTCAATCGCTCGAGCCACTCCGGCCGGGCCGCCCGCGGCAAGTCCATAAGCATATGCGCGTCCCACGAGCACGGCGCGTGCGCCCAGGCAAATCGCTTTGATCACGTCGCTCCCTCGCCGCACGCCGCCATCCATCAGCACTTCGATCTCACCCTTCACAGCGGCAACAATTTCCGGCAGAACTTGCAGCGTCGCAGGAGAGTAATCCAACTGGCGCCCGCCATGGTTCGATACGACAATCGCCGACGCTCCCTCGTCGATCGCCCGCCGGGCATCTTCGCCAGTCAAAACTCCCTTGATAACGATGGGCCCGGACCACGCCTCGCGAATCCACCGCAGGTCTTGCCACGTGACCGTTGAGCTCGCCAGCGCAGCACCCACATCTACCATCGGCATGGGACCTTGCCCTGGAATGACGACGTTGGGCAGATGGGGCACGCCACCATCCAGCAGAAAACGAACCAGCCAGCCCGGACGCGACAGGATTTGCGGCAGAAATGGAATCTTGCTGAAAATGCCGCCGCTCATCAGTTCTTTCATCCCGTTGCGCGAATCGCGCTCGCGCATCCCGGCCACGGGCGTGTCGATCGTGACCACAAGTGCCGCGAAGCCCGCTTGGCGTGCGCGCGCCATCGAGGCTTCCGCAGCTCCGCGTCCTCCCATCAGATAAAGTTGATAAAAGACCGGTCCCGCCGACGCCGCCTTCACGTCCTCCAAACGATGTCCAGAAATTGTCGAAAGAATATAGGCCGTGCCCGCCGCTCCGGCGCAGCGTGCCGCGGCCACTTCTCCTTCCGGATGCATCAGGCGGCTGTAGCCCACGGGCGCCAGCAACACCGGGAACGCAAGATCGAATCCCAGAACCCGGGTTCGCAAATCGCAGGCAGGAACCGAAACCGCATGCCGCGGCCGGAAGGTAACATCTTCAAACGCCCGGCAATTTTCGCGCAGCGTGAACTCGCCGTCCGCGCCGCCATCCAGATAATCGAACACGACTCGCGGCAAGCGCCGGCGCGCCAGCGGGCGAAGATCAGGAACGCTCACGACTCGAGATGAATGCACTCCGAGCGGCAAAAGAGCCTCCATCAACGGACTCAGAGCCCAAATGCCGAGTCCGTACGTGCGCGCCATTATATTCTCAATGGAGTTGCAACTGAGGATGCTTCTGAGAAATGTGCGGAGCAGAATTGTTTTCAGGAATGCCAATGCGGCCAACTGCCGGACGCGTCGAACGCGCGGCACGCGCACGCCATGCAGGGGTCGAACGAATGCACCGTCCTTAGCACTTACAGCGGCTCCTCGGGCCGGGCCAGGATCAAAAATTACCCGGACTCGGGGAAGCACAGCGGGAAGTTGTCGAGAGGCATCATCCCGAAGTCCCGCGTTTTCACCAGCGGGACGAGAAACCTGCCCCGAGCGAAGCCGACGGGATCACCCGTGGGCAACAGCCGACGAGGCTCAAACTAATTTCGAGGATTATTGCTGCAGGATCTGTCCAGCTTTCGGATGCACCGTCTCGTTCTTGATCTGCGTGGCGTCCCAGCCTCCGCCCAGCGCCTTCACCAGATACACGGAACTCACCATCTGTTGCCCGAGCAGTTGCGTCTCCAGCCGCTGACTGCTGAGAAGGGTGGTCTGCGCGGTGATCACGTCCAGGTAGTTGGTCACTCCGCCCACGTAACGATTGTTGGCGATTTCCAGCGCGCGCCGGGCATCGTCTACCGCCGCGCCCTGAGTCGAAAGCGCCTGCGAGATCGTGCTCAGGTTGCTGATCCCGTCTTCGACTTCCTGAAATGCGGTGAGCACCGTCTGTCGATAGTTGGCCACCGATTGGTCATAGGCGGCCCGTGCTGCCGCCAGGTTCGCCCGGTTGCGCCCGCCCTCCAGAATCGGCTCGAGCGCGTCCGCGCCCAGCGACCAAAACAAGCTCGGCGCGTTCAGCAGCGACGACATTTGCGTGCTCTGCCATCCGCCACCTCCACTCAAAGTGATGTGCGGATAGAACGCGGTCCGCGCCAACCCTACTTGCGCATTTTCGTAAGCCATCTCCCGTTCGTAGGTCGCGATGTCGGGCCTCCGCTCCAGCACATCCGAAGGAACTCCCAGCGGAACGGGCGGCGGAGTCGCTTTTAGCGGCGCCACCGGCACGCTGAAATTCGACGCCGGCTGTCCCACCAGCACCGCGACGGCATGCTCATACTGATGCCGCGATTCCTGCACCAAGGCCAACTGCGAAATCGTTGAGTCCAGTACAGTCGCCTGCTGCGCCACTTCGAGGCCGCTGGCGATGCCTCCATCGTGACGCTTCTGCACCAGATCGAGGCCTTCGCGCTCGTACACCACCGACTCTTGCACCACCTGATACTCCGCGTCCAGCTCGCGCAGATTGAAATAGTCGGCCGCCAGCTCGGCAGTCAACACCAGCTGCACGTTCCCTAGATCGGCCGCCGTCGATTGCAAAGACGCGTTCGAGGCTTCCACGTTTCGCCGCACCCGCCCAAACAGATCGACCTCGTAGCTCAACGAAAACGGGATCGTGTAAATGCTCTCCGTATACGGAGGCACAGCCTGGGGAACTCCATTTACGATCGTGGCCTCGCCGTTGAGCGGACGGTTCCCAGCACCGCGAACGCGCTGTGCGCTCGGATCCGTGGAAAGTTGCGGAAAATAATCCGCCGTTGCCACTCGCGCCAGCGACCGCGCCTGGCTCAAACGATCGCGCGCCGCCACCAGCGATTGATTCGCCTGCAACAGTTGCTGCTCGTACGCGTCCAGCGTGGAATCATGAAACACCTCCCACCACGCGCCTTTGGGGATCGTATCCTTCGGCGCAGCCTCCTGCCACGGAGGTTGCGTCTTCCATGCATCCGGAGCCGCAGCCGGAGCCGCCGGACGGCTGTACCGCGGTCCCACCGTGCAAGCCGTCGACATCACTGCCAACATCCCAATAGCGGCAACCGCGAGTTTCACTGCGCGTTTCCTTTCCCTTGACCTGTCCCCTGATTTGCCGAACTTGGACTTGACGGATCTGGACTGGACGGATCTGGACTGGACGGATTTTGCGATTGCGGCTGCGACCCCGCGGCCACATTCACCACCTGCCCCTCTTCCAGCGAGTCGGGCGGATTGATCACCACCATGTCGTTGACCGTAACTCCATCCAATACTTCCAGGCTCGTTCCGTAATCTTTTCCGATATTGATGGGCCGCAACTGAATCTTCTTGTCGGGACCAACCACCGCGACTTGCGCCCCCTGCGCGCGGAACAGCATCGCATTCACCGGCACCGTCACCTTGTTCACATTGGAGCCAACGGCGAAATGAACTTCGCCGAACGATCCCGGCAACAACCGGCCATCTTTATTCGGAACATCCACCTCCGTCAGCAGGGTGCGGGTGTTCGTATCGATCGCTTCCGCGGTGCGCGCGATCTTGGCCGAAAATTTCTGTCCGGGAAATTCCTGCAGCGTCACATAGGTGTTCGCGCCCACCTTGATGTACGGCGTATAGGCCTGCGGCACGCTGGTGTAGACGCGCAACGGATCGACCCGCGCAATGTCGAACAGCTCCCGTCCGGAGGCCTGTGCTCCCGCGTTGATCAGCGCTCCCGGGTCGACATTCCGGCGCGTCAGCACGCCGGAAAACGGAGCATAAACTTTCTTGAATCCTTCCAGCTGCTCCAACCGCCGGACGTTGGCATCCGCCGCCGCCAGATTCGCCTGGGCTTGCCGGTAGCCGCTGGTCTGCGTATCCGCCTCCTGCGCCGAGACCGAGTCGCTCTTGCGCAGATTCTCCCACCGGTCCGCGCTGATCTTCGCCAGCTCCAGCTGCGCGATGATTTGCTGCCGCGCTGCCCGCGTCTGGTTCAACTCCTGATCCACTTCCGGCGTGTCGATCGTCGCCAGCAACTCGCCTTCCGTGACCCGGCTGCCGATGTCCCTGTACCACTTCACTAAATATCCGTTCGTCCGCGCATAAATCGGAGACTCTTCAAACGCCAATAACGATCCGGGCAGCACCAGATCTTCGTTCGGTTTTTCCGCCAACGGATGAACCACCGCCACGGTCGGAATGGTCTCGAGCTCCGTTTCTTTGGCCAGCGCGCGCTCGTGACTGGCGTGACTGATCAGCGTCACTGCCCCCGCAACCAGCAGTACCAACAGCGCCACTCCCACCAGCATCAACGCTTTCCGCGGAGGTGCAGGAGGAAGCTCGGGCGGCGGCTGAATGCCGGGCGGCTGGTGCCGCGAGTGCTCCTCCATCGCCAGAATTTCTTCATCCCGCTGCGCCTGCGTGCTCTTCGCGTGAAGCGATTGCTCTTCGGATTGCTGTTCTACGCTCATGCTTGACTCCGCTGCCTCACAAAAGCCTCCAGATTCTCTGTCATCTATGCCTGCTCCTGCTCGCGCGCCCGCCGCGCTTCCCTGCGTCCGTGGAAGATGGCAAACACGCTAGGTACAAAAAACAGCGTGGCGACCGTCGCGAACAGCAAGCCGCCGATGACCGCTCGCCCCAACGGCGCGTTCTGCTCCCCACCTTCGCCAAAGCCCAGCGCCATGGGCACCATGCCGATGATCATCGCCAGCGCCGTCATCAGCACTGGACGAATGCGCGTGTATCCCGCAGCCACAGCGGCTCGGAAGGCGGGAATGCCTTCATCCAGCTGTTCGCGGGCAAAGCTCACCATCAGAATAGAATTGGCCGTCGCCACTCCCATGCACATCACGGCGCCGGTCAGCGAGGGCACGCTCAGGGTGGTGTGCGTCAGCAGCAGAAACCAGCAGATGCCCGCCAACGCCCCCGGCAGCGCCGTAATAATGATGAAGGGATCGAGCCACGATTGGAAGTTAATTACGATTAACAGATATACCAGCAGAATCGCGCCCGCCAATCCCACCCCCAGGCCGAAGAACGATGACCTCATGGTCGCGACCTGTCCCCGCACCACGATATGCGTTCCTCGCGGCAGGTGGGGCTCGAAGGTTTTGAGCACCTTATCCGTATCCGCCGCAACCGCTCCCAGATCGCGATCCTGCGTGCTGCTGTACACATCGATCACCGGCTGCACGTTCCAGTGATTCACCGTCGCCGGACGCACCACCGGAGAAATCTGCACCAGGTTCCCCATCAACTGCGGGCCCTGCTGCGAGATGACGGGAATATCCATCAGATCCTGCAGATTCGTCATGCGGTATTGCGGAGACTGCACCGCAATTTGATACGTAACTTCATTCTTCGGGTTGAGCCAGAAATTCGGCGAGGTCTGGAAGCTTCCGCTGAGCGAGACCAGCGCGCTCTGCGCCACATCTTTCGCGGTCAAACCCACCTGCGTCATCCTCGTTCGCTCGATATCCATATGCAGCGTGGGCAGCGACAGCTGCTGCTGCACGTGCACGTCAGCCGTTCCCGGAATGTGCCGCATGCGGTTCGCAATCTGTTGCGCGATCGTATAACTGGTCAGCGAATCGGTGCCCACCACCTGGACGTCAATGGGAGCGGGCAGGCCGAAATTCAAAATCTGCGTGACAATGTCCGCCGGCTGAAAGAAAAATTCCACCCCGGGAAAACGCCGCGGTAGAAATTCGCGCAGATGCCGCCTCAGGTCCGCGGTCGGCACGTGATGCTCCGGATTGAGCGCGATCAGAATCTCCGCATCGCTGGTTCCAATCGTGCCGTTCGAACTGTAGGACTGGTTGATGCCCGAGTTGGGCAGGCCAATGTTGTCGAGAATGGTCTGCAATTGCCCCTGCGGAATCTCCTGCCGCAGCGTGCCCTCGATTTCGTCGCAGAGACGCGCCGTTTCTTCTACGCGCAATCCCGCCCGCGCGCGCACATGCAGCCGCAGCAGTCCCGCATCCACTTGCGGGAAAAAGTCCTGACCGAGAAACGTATAGAGCCCCAGCGACAGCACGCAGAAAGTCAAAAAGCACGCCACGAACCAGCCGCGATGCTCCAGCGTAGTCTCCAGCAGAGACTCGTAACCGCGGCGGAAATCTTCGAACTTGCGCTCGAATCCGCGCTGGAACCGACCCAGCGCCGACTTCGGCGCATCCGCCCGGTGCTCGTGTCCGCGCATGATGTACATCACCAGCGTCGGAATCAGCGTTCGCGACAGCAGGTAACTGGCCAGCATGGCGAAGCTCACCGCCTCGGCTAGCGGCACGAACAGGAATTTCGCCACTCCCGTCAGAAAGAACATGGGCACGAACACGATGCAAATGCTGAGCGTGGAAACAAAAGCCGGAACGGCGATCTGCTGCGCGCCATCCAGAATCGCCTGCCGCATTTCCTTGCCCAGCGCCAGATTGCGCTCGATGTTCTCGATCTCCACCGTGGCATCGTCGACCAGAATGCCGACCGCCAGCGCCAACCCGCCCAGCGTCATGATGTTGATGGTCTCGCCGAGCGCGCCCAACAGGATGATCGAAACGAAAATTGAGAGTGGAATCGAAATCGAGATAACGATGGTGGGCCGCCAGTCGCCCAGAAAAATCAAGATCATCAAGGCCGTCAGCGCCGCTGCAATCAACGCTTCCCGGATCACGCCGTAAATCGATGCCCGCACAAACAGTGACTGATCGAACAGCGCCGTGATCTTCAACTCCGGCGGCAGCGCTTGTGCCGCCTGCTGCACGATACTCTTCACTCCGGCGACAATCTGCAGCGTCGACGCCTTTCCGTTCTTGTAAATCGACATCAGCGCGCCGCGATTTCCATCCTGGCGCACGATGTTGGTCTGCGGCGCGAATCCGTCGCGGATGTGCGCCACATCCCGCATATACAACGTTGCCCCGTTCACTGTCTTCACCGGCAGATCGTTCAATTCCGCGATCGTCTCCGGCGTCCCGTTCATTTCCACGCTGTATTCCAGCGGGCCCATCTTGATCGTACCCGTGGGCAGAATGATGTTCTGCGCGTTCACCGCGTTCACGATGTCGTTGGGTGACAGCCCGTACGATTGCAGGTTGGGCAAATCCAGATCGACCTGAATCTGCCGGATCTTGCCCCCATAAGGATAGGGCGTCGCCGCTCCCGGAACCGTCGCCAGAAAAGTGCGCAGAAAATTCTGCCCCAGGTCGAACAGTTCCTGCTCCGGTAGGGTCTTGCTGCTCAAGCCCAGTTGAATAATCGGCGTCGTCGACGCGCTATAAGAAATGATCAGCGGTGGCGTAGTTCCCGGCGGCAGACTGTGCACCGTGGTCTGGCAGATCGCGGTGATCTGCGCGATCGCGCCCTGCAGGTTCGTGCCCGGACGGAAGAATACTTTGATGACTCCCAATCCATACACCGATTGGGATTCCATATGCTCGATGTCGTTGACCGTAGTGGTGATGCCGCGCTCGGAATTGGCGACGATCCGGTCGGCCATGTCTTGCGGCGACATGCCCGTGTAGAACCAGACCACCGAAACCACGGGAATATCAATGTCGGGAAAGATATCGGTGGGCGTGCGTAGAATCGTGATCGGCGTGAGAATCAGAATCACCACCGCCATCACGATGAACGTATACGGACGTTTTAGAGCTAAGGCAACAATCCACATGGTCTACGGCCGCTCCACCATCCCATGAAATTCTGCGCACTGCGCTTCCCCAAGCGTGCTCAGCGAATGCCATCTAGATTCGATACTGTCCGTATCGGATTCTAAATACTTGAGCTCGATTATATGGTAGCTTAGGGATATGCGCCAGAAGACTTCGCTGCTTTCACACGGCGAAAACGGCAACGGGAAGCGCCCTCCGGGACGTCCCCGCAGCGAACAGGCCCGCCAGGCCATTCTGCGCAGCACTCTCCGAATTTTGGGGCAGAGCGGTTTTTCCGATCTTACGATTGAAGATGTTGCCGATCACGCTGGCGTCGGCAAAGCCACGGTTTACCGCTGGTGGCCCAACAAGGGTGCCCTGATCGCCGACGCTTTTGCCAGCCACACCACCCGCAGACTGCGTTTCCCCGATACCGGATCAGTCTTCTCCGACATGAGCCGGCAGATGCGCCAGCTGGTGAAGGTGTTTCGCAGCCCGCGCGGCCGCATCGTTTCCGCCATCCTCGCCGCCGGCCAAAGCGATCGAGACCTGATTGCCGCCTTCCGCGAACGCTTCCTGTGGCCGCGCCGCCAGGAGGCCTACGACACTCTGCGCCGGGGCATCCGCCGCGGCGAGCTGCGCAGAGACATCGATCCCGACCTGATCCTTGATTCCCTCTATGGCCCCATCTACATGCGCTTTCTCATTCGGCACGATCGCCTGACTCCGGAATTTGTCGATCGCCTGTGTGCGCTCGTGCTGGGCGGCGCCCGCCCGCACCGAAAAATACACTCCCGCGTCGGCTAGGGCCGCTCTCATAGAAGGTTTCGGGATGGCCCGTCGGCTAGAGCCGCGGTCATAAATGGTTTTGGGAACGGAATGATTTTGGGAAACGGAATGATTTTGGAAACGGAATGATTTTGGGAACGGAATGATTTTGGAAACGGAATGATTTTGGGAACGGAATGATTTTGGAAACGGAATGATTTTGGGAACGGAATGATTTTGGGGAAGGGCACGGCTTCAGCCGTGCCGCTATGGGCGAGCAAAAGCCGGGGCTTTAGCCCCTGAGGGCCCCGCAGCTTGCTTCCGCCTTCACACCCGCCAGTAATCGGGCCTCCAATTCTGAATCGCTTTCTTGATGTCCTTGCGCGACAGCTTTTCGTTCAACGCGCGCTCCGCCAGCTTCGCCACCTCGGCATCCGAAGCAAACCGCAATCCGCACAGCTGATCTTCCGTCAACTCAGGAATCCGCGAGCGCAGAGGCTCGCTGAGCAGTTGCATCAGCCGCAGCCGTTCTTCCAGCCGTATCACCCGGTCCTGCACCTTCAGAGAATACAGGCGCACTTTAAAAACCAATGTCAGCAGCGCGAGCGCCAGCAGGATCAACAGAAACGCGTGAAAGTTGTCTCGAAAATCGCTCTCGCGCAGGTGATAAAAAAAGTGGATCAGCGTCAACACCAGCCCCAGCAGAAAAGCCGGAACCAGGAAGAAATGAAACGGCGGATCCAGTCGGGTGTGATTGGCAAGCGTCTGCGGCTTCTTTTCGGCCATGAGAGCCTCCTCGCGGGGACGAGAAAGTGTAGCAGAGCCGCCGCTCGGCGCACCCATTCCAGCTGTATAATCCCTCCGCGCGACGGCGCAAGATCAGACACACAGCGAGGGCCTGTCTCAGAAATGGGAAAGGCACAAATAGTTTTGGGAAGGCACGATTTCAGCCGTGCCGACACCGGTCAGGAAAAACACGGCTTTCGAGTATGCCTGAGTACTGAATTCTCGCAACAAGTGTGTGAGGTAAAATTCTCGGAACAACGGTGGACTAAGCCTTACCCAAATCCAGCCGCGTAGCGGCGGTATGTGATAGCCCGGCACGTAAGTGCCGGGGGCAGGCAGGAAAAGGTCAACGAGTCCCGTAGGGACGGCACCTGTTCCCTCGCACACTATTTAGCCCTGACGGCTCGCACCTCGCTTTGAACCATTTGTGCGAGGCTCATTTCGAAGGGCTTCCGCCTTGCAGAAAATTGAATTCGCTCGGCCGAAACTTCTCGCGCCGAACCTGAATCCAAAGCTCCCATGAAAGCAATCCAAGTCAAGCAACCCGGCGGTCCCGAAGCCATGATCCTGGCGGATCTGCCGGTTCCCGAGCCCAAGGCCAATGAAGCGGTGGTGAAGTTAACCGCCTCCGGCGTAAATTTCATCGATGTCTACTACCGCGAGGGCCGCTACAAAGCGCCGCTGCCCTTTGTGCCCGGGCAGGAGGGCGCGGGAGTAGTCACCGCCGTCGGCTCCGAGGTGATCTCTGTAAACCCGGGCGACCGCGTCGCCTGGTCCGGTCAGCTCGGCGGATACGCGGAATACGCCGCCGTTCCCGCGGACCGGCTGGTATCCATTCCCGCCGGCGTCAGCGATCAGCAGGCTGCCGCGGCCATGCTGCAGGGCATGACCGCGCACTACCTCTCGCATGACACTTATCCTCTGAAGCGCGGTGAGACCGCGCTCGTGCATGCGGCCGCCGGAGGCGTCGGATTGCTTCTCGTCCAGATGGCGCACAACATCGGCGCGCACGTCATCGCGACCGTCTCCACCGAGGCCAAGGGCAAGCTCGCCCTTGAGGCCGGCGCCGACCACATCATCCTTTACACCCAACAGGATTTCGAAGCGCAAACCAAGCGCCTGACCGACGGCAAAGGTGTGCACGTCGTCTATGATTCGGTGGGCAAAACCACATTCGAAAAGGGTCTCAACATTTTGCGCACGCGCGGCATCATGGTTCTGTTCGGCGGATCCAGCGGTGCTGTTCCTCCCTTTGATCCGATTTCGTTGTCGCAGAAGGGATCTCTCTACCTCACGCGTCCCTCGCTCACGCATTACATTGCCACTCGCGAAGAGCTGGTAGCCCGGTCCGGAGCCGTTTTTGCCATGATCGCCGCCGGAAAACTTAAATTGCGGATCGAGCACAGCTACCCGCTCGCCGAAGCGCAGCGCGCTCACCGCGACCTCGAAGGTCGCCAGACCACCGGCAAGCTGCTGCTGATCCCCTAGAGTCCTTGTCGCACTTGGCCGGAACAAGATTGTGTGCGAACAGCCGCCCCTGTCCAGCCAGATTTTGTGGAGACAGACACCGGCCGTCCAGCCAGATCGTGTGGAGACAGCCGCGAGGCGGTGCAAGAGTGCAGGCCACAGCGTAAGCCGTGGGTGGAAAAAGCTGGAAAAGCGTGAGCCCCACAGGGGCGAAAGAAATTGCTACGGCACAGGGTCACGGTTCTTCGCGCCTTCGTCGTTGAGGCACCCAATCGGCTATGCACCTTTGATTCTTGCTCATAAATTCTTTGGTTGTTTGTCCCATCCTCGCTCCATTACATTGGCTCAAAGTTGCGGAGGTCCGTATGCGTTCACACCTGTTTCTATTCACACTCAGTCTCTGCCTCGCATTTGCGGGATGTACGAGCAAACCGCCGGCCGATAACACTACTGCCGGTTCCGATGCTCAAAATGCTCCCGGGCAAAATGCTCCCGGCAACGGCGGAACAGCAAACGGCAGGGAAGGCAGCGGCCGCAAAGAAGCGCCAGAGGCGGAGCGAGAACCGATCGTGGTTCCCGCAGGTAAGTCGATCACCGTCAGACTTGGCTCCGCTCTTGGTTCCAAGCTGAGTCAGGCTGGACAGACTTTTTCCGGCAGTGTTGCAAAAGACGTATTGGTTGGCGGCTCCGTAGCCATTCCTCAAGGCGCTACCGTCAACGGCACGGTCACCGACGCCAAGCCCCTCGGCAAGTTTGCCGGAGGCGCCGTGCTACAGGTTCGCCTCGACTCCATCAATCTCAACGGCTCCGATATTCCCGTGCAAACGGCTCTGCGCACTTTCTCGCAAAAGGGCAAAGGCAAGCGCACTGCGGTTCTGGCCGGTGGAGGCGCTGCTCTCGGCGGCCTCATCGGAGGCCTGGCCGGCGGCGGCAAAGGCGCTGCCATCGGATTGGCTGCCGGCGGCGGCGCTGGAGCAGGTGGCGCGGCACTCACCGGCAACAAAGATATCGTCCTGCCTTCCGAGTCCGCCATCAGCTTCGAACTGTCGCAGCCGCTTGAGCTTCAACCATAAAAATCCTTCGCATCAGAAAAGCGCGGCTCCGGCTGTGCTTTTCTTTTTCCGCGCTGCTCGGAAATGGATGAAGCTCCCCGTCCCCCATCTTGACTCTCTCTCCCGTCGGCCGGCGTTATGATATTCGTGTCGCACGAGTGCTCCCACCATGCTCGACTTCACTCGCTACGAAATAATTACCTTCGATTGTTATGGCACTTTGATCGACTGGGAGTCCGGAATCCTCGCCGCTCTCCACCGCATCCTTTCCGCCCACGGCAAAAAGCTCGACGACGCCAGCCTGTTGCGGCTCTATGGAGATTTCGAACAACGCGCGGAGCACGGCAGGTTTCAGCCCTATCGTGAAGTCTTGAAATCAGTCGTGCGGCAATTTGGCGAGGAATTGAAATTCACGCCCGCTCAAATGGAAGAAGAATCTCTCCCCGCATCCTTGCCCTCGTGGAAGCCCTGGCCCGATACGGTCGCCGCTCTTCGTCAACTCAAAACGCGCTTTCGACTCGCCATCCTCTCCAACGTGGATGACGATCTATTCGCAGCTACCCGCCCTCAACTCGGCGTTCAATTCGATGAGGTCATCACCGCGCAGCAAGCTCAGGCCTACAAGCCGTCGCTGAAGCTTTTCGAACTGGCGCTCAGCCGCATCCATGCTCCCGCCCATCGCGTTCTGCATGTCGGTCAAAGCATCTATCATGACGTGATCCCCGCGCAGTCTCTTGGATTGGCCACGGTGTGGGTGAACCGCCCATCGTCACGGCCGGGCGTAGGAGCGGTCAAATCCGCGGACGCCAAACCCGATCTCACCATCACCAGCCTCGCCGAACTTGCCGCCGCAGCTTGTGATTGACGCAGAATTTCCGCCGCTGGGGTCCCGACCGCAGCCGCGGAGCGGCGGTATGTGAAAGCCCGGCACGGCAGTGCCGGGTGCAGTGGCAAATTGACGCGAGTCCCGTAGGGACGGCACGATTTCTCACGCCCACTTCTTAGCCCTTGCTTTGAAAACCATTGCTGAGGCCAGTCTCTAGAAATTCACCGGCACCTTCACCACGTTTTTCTGAATCGCCCACATCACCAGCTCAGCCTTATTGTGAATGCCCAGCTTGCGCATCAAATTGAACTTGTGCGCATCCACAGTCTTCGCGCTCACGCCTAGAATACCCGCGGCCGATCGCACCGTCCGCCCCTCCGCCAGAAGCTTCAGCACTTCGCGCTCACGCCCCGTCAACACGCGGTTGCGCGGGACGACCTCACCCACGGGCCACTCCGTCACCTCCGGCATCTCCTGCACCGCCGATCGCCCGAAAGCCGTGCCCCGCACCATCTTCACCAATTCTTCCGCCGAAGTATGCCGTTCCGCGAACGCGGCTCCTTCCCCGGCCGGATGAACCGCCATCTCATGGTGGTCGGCCCGCAGAAATAGCACATTGCTCTTGGGAGATTCCTGCAGGATCAGCCGCTCGCTGGCCTCAGCGTCACATTTGAAAATATGCGGTGCCACAATCACAATCTCCGGACGGTGCTCGAACACGCAGCGCAGCGCCTCTGCGGCATTTCCCGCCTCCGCCACTACGGCAATGTCCGGCTCATCTTCCAGCAGTCGGCGCAAGCCCTGGCGCAGCAAGACGTGATCGTGCGCTACAACGCAGCGAATGTTTTTACTGGTCTCTGTGCGTGGGGGCACACAGCAGCTCCTTATATTTAGGCCAGAGATGATTGCATAGGGCAGGCTCGGTTCTAAGCCCGCGCGAAGACGAAGACGCACCTATTGTAACCTCTACTTAGCCGAATCGCCTGCGAAAGTGCTGCGGCTCGACATTTTTCGTATCGCACGGACCCGCTTGCCGTGAAATCCTCATCCCGCCTGCCCTATCAGGTACAATCAAAAATTTATGTTGCGCTACTTCACTGCAGGAGAATCACACGGCGAGGCCCTCGTCGCTTTTCTTTCCGGCGTGCCTGCCGGATTGAAAGTCGACCCGTCGTTTCTCGATCGCGAACTCTGGCGCCGCCAGCAAGGCTACGGTCGCGGCGGACGCATGAAGATCGAGCGCGACACCGCCCACATTCTTTCCGGGGTGCGCCACGGCATCACCATCGGTTCGCCGATTTCCGTGCAGCTCGAAAATCGCGATTGGAAAAACTGGCAGGAATCTCTTCCCGTCGGCGAGGGCGATCCCGCCCGCCACAAGCGCGTCGCCTCGCCTCGCCCGGGCCATGCCGATCTTGCCGGCGCGCTGAAATACAATTTTCCCGAAGCACGCTACATTCTCGAGCGCGCCTCCGCCCGCGAATCCGCCGCTCGTGTCGCCATCGGTGCTATCGCCAAACTTTTTTTGCGCGAACTCCGCATCGAAGTCTTGAGCCACGTGATCACCACCGGCAGCGTGACTGTCTCGGACCAGGTTCCTTGGGAAAAAATTCGCACTCTGCTCGATCGCGAGGAAGTTCTTCTCAACTGCGCCGATCCCGCAACTGAGCAGCGCATGAAAGCGGAAGTCGACAAAGTTCTGAGAAGCGGCGATTCTCTCGGCGGAGTTTTCGAAGTGGTCGCGCACAACGTTCCTCCCGGCCTCGGCACCTATGCGCAGTGGGACGAACGCCTCGACGCCATGTTAGCCGCCGCCGTCATGTCGCTGCAAGCCGTCAAAGCGGTCGAAATCGGCTCGGGCGTCGCCGCCGCTTTCGCGCCCGGCTCGCAGGTTCACGACGAAATCGGCTACACTGCGGCGTCAGGATTCACCGCCTTTTCGCGCACCCACAATAACGCCGGCGGCATCGAAGGCGGCATCTCGAATGGAGAAGAAATCCGCATCCGCGGCTACCTCAAACCGATTTCCACCCTGCGCCGTCCGCTGCAGTCGGTCGACTTTTCGACCCGCGAGTTGGTCAAAGCCGCTTACGAGCGTTCCGACGTGTGCGTGGTCCCGGCCGCCGGAGTCGCTGCTGAGGCTATGGTCGCTCTCACCCTGGCGCGCTGCGCTCTGGAAAAATTCGGCGGCGATTCCATGACCGAAACTCTCCGCAACTTCCACGGATACTGCGAGCAACTGAAAAAGTTCTGATGATCTATCCGATCGTTAAATTCGGTAATCCGGTGCTCGAGAAGCCCTCCGAGACCGTCACGATCTTCGATGAGGATCTCGAAAAGCTCATCGAAGACATGTTCGAGTCGATGTACGCGGCCCACGGCGTCGGACTCGCCGCCCCGCAAATCGGCATTGGACGCCGCATCGCCGTCATCAACGTCACCTTCAAGGAAGATCCCAAGGCCAAGCTGGTTCTCATCAATCCCGAAATCATTCACAAGGAAGGCAAGCACACGCAAAGCGAAGGATGCCTCAGCATCCCCGATTTCCGCGAGAACGTTGCTCGCCCCAACAAGGTGACCGTCCGCGCCCAGGACGTTCACGGCAAGGTCTTCGAGAAAACCGGAGAGGAACTTCTCGCCCGCGCCTTGCTCCACGAAACTGACCATCTCAACGGCAAGCTCTACATCAGCCATCTCAGCGTGATCAAACGCGACCTCATAAAGCGCAAAATCCGCAAGCTCATGAAAGCCGGGGAGTGGTAGAGAATTGGATCATTGAGAGATTGAGTCATCGGGCCGTTGGGCCATTCAAAACCGTTCAATCACTCAATGACCCGGTCACTCAATGACTCAATCCCTCAATCTCATTTTCTGCGGAACCCCGCGCTTCGCCGTCCCGGTGTTAGAACGACTGGCCGAAGCCGGACACCGCATCCATCTCGTCGTCACGCAGCCCGATCGCCCCAAGGGACGCGGCCTCGAGCTCGTCGCCTCTCCCGTCAAAGAATCCGCGCTGCAGATGAATCTCCCCATCACGCAACCCGACCGCATCAAGACCAACGACGAATTCCGCGCGCAACTCACCACCATCAAGCCCGACGCCATCATCGTCGTCGGCTACGGCCGCATCATTCCGCCATGGATGCTCGATCTCCCGCCGCTAGGCAACATCAACTTGCATGGCTCGCTCCTTCCCAAATATCGTGGCGCCGCGCCTATCCAGTGGGCCATCGCCAACGGGGAAGCCGTCACCGGCAACACCACCATGCGCATTGACGCTGGCCTCGATACCGGCGACATCCTGCTGCAGCAGGAACTACCCATCGCTCCCGATGACACGGCCGAAACCCTCGCACCGGCCCTGGCCAGCATGGGAGCCGCGCTGCTAGTCGAAACCTTGCGTGGACTGCAAGCCGGCACCATCCAACCGCGTAAGCAAGACGACTCGCAGTCCTCGCTGGCTCCAATCCTCAAAAAAGAAGATGGCCTGATCGACTTCTCGCGCCCGGCCTCCGAAATCTACAATCGCCTCCGCGGATTCCAGCCGTGGCCCGGCGCCTACACAAAATTTCGCGGCAAGAATCTTCACATCTGGAAAGCGCTGCCAATCCCAGAGGCCGTTCCTCCCGCCGAACTGAAAGTCAGTGCCAATCGCCTGCTGGCCGGCTGCGCTCAAAACACCGCGCTCGAATTGCTCGAACTCCAGCTGGAAGGGAAAAAGCGCACCACCGCCCGCGACTTCATCCACGGCTACCACCCCCACCCAGGCGAAAAACTAGGAATGTAGGGACGGACGCATTCGTCCGTCCCGCGGGCGCAAGGCGGCGTTTCGCGCGTGAGGTCGCCCCTGAATCCGCAAGCTCAATCGAACAGTATGGAAAGAATAAAAATGTGGGGACAGCCGCCCTCGGCTGTCCGGCGGGCGCAGCCCGCCTTCCGCCGTTTGAGGACGCCACAAAATTCGCAAGCTCAACGAACTCCCCCAAAAACTCTGCGTCCCCTCGCGCCCTCTGTGTTTTGGTTTCCTTCCGTACAATCGAAACCATGCCCATCTCCCCCGCGCGCGCCGCCGCTTTCGATATCCTCCTCCGCGTCGAGCGCGAATCCTCCTTCGCCTCCGAACTCCTCCACTCCGACGCGTTCAATCGCCTGTCCACTGCCGATCACGCTCTCACCACCGAACTCGTCATGGGCGTCCTTCGCTGGCGCTCCCGTCTCGACGATGAAATCGCCGGCGCCTCGTCGCAACCTTTATCCCGGCTGGATCTCGAAGTCCTAATTTCCCTGCGTCTCGCTCTCTATCAATTTCGCTGGCTCGACCGCATTCCCGCCCGTGCCGCTCTCCACGAGAGTGTTGAACTGGTCAAACGAGCCCACAAGCGCTCCGCCGCCCCATTCGTAAACGCCGTCCTCCGCAAGCTTTCCAATAAAGCTCCGCGCCCAAAGCCCGATCCTCTGTGTTCCTCAGTGCCCGCTGTGGTGAATCCGCAGTCCCCCAAAGCCCTGGCCGCGACGTGGTCGCATCCGCTCTGGCTAGTCGAACGCTGGATCACCGACTACGGGCCAGCCATCGCCGAAGCAATCTGCCGTCATAATCAAACGATTCCAAATACCAGCCTCCGCCTGCGCACGCCGGAAGCCGAAGCCTCGCTCCAATCCGAAAAGATCGCTCTAGCCAGCGGAGCGCTTCTCTCCACCGCCCGCACCGTCCACTCCGGAGACATTACGAAATCCCGCGCCTTTCGCTCCCGCGCAATCGTGATTCAGGACGAAGCCTCGCAACTGGTCGCTGCCCTGCTCGGCCAATCTCTCCCCCAGGGATCGCGCATCCTCGACTGCTGCGCCGCTCCCGGCGGCAAGACTTTGGCCATCGCCGACCAGAATCCTGACGCCGCCATCACCGCTGCCGAACTCCACCCACACCGCGCCCGTCTGCTGCAAACCTTATTAGCCGCGGCGAAAGCGCGCGCACAAATTGACGTCATCACAGCCGACACCCGCCATCTTCCACTGGCTGCCCCATTCGATCGCATCCTCGCCAACGTCCCCTGCTCCGGAACCGGAACGCTCGCCCGCAATCCCGAAATCAAATGGCGCCTCACGCCCGCAGATCTTGCAGAGTTGCACGATCGCCAACTTTCCATCCTTCGCGCCGCATTAGCGCATGTAGCTCCCAAAGGTCGTCTGATCTATTCGACCTGTTCGCTGGAAAAAGAAGAGAACGAAAACGTAGTGGAACTTGCCCTGGCAGAAAACAAGTGCTTTCATCTCGTGGATTGCGGCTCCGAACTCGAGAACCTGCGAGCAGCGGGTAAGCTCACGTGGCCTGACCCAGCCTCGTTAGCCCGCGGCCCCTACCTGCGCACGATCCCCGGCATCCATCCCTGCGACGGTTTCTTCGCCGCAATCGTGGAAAGGTTTTAGAGACGAAAAGTTTTAAAGAAAGATTTCTCGTGTATCCATGGAAATCCGTGAAGATCCGTGGTGAAAGGTTCGCTAACGAACTTCAAAACTCACCACGGCCCCAGCCACAACTTTCTGACCGGGCGCCGGCCACTGCGTCACAATAATGCTCGCAGGCGAGGGCTGCGCCGGAGCAGCCTGTGCCGGCACGGGCGGTAGTCCGGGCAACCCCTGGTTCGTATCCGGACCTGCCTGAGGCGGGGTCACCACGCTCACATTTCCCAACCGAAATCCGGAATCCTGCAATGTCTTGCTCGCGCTCCCCAGCAGGTCTCCCACAAAACTCGGCATCACAAACGCCTGCGGCTGTGCTGCCGCGGTTACTAGCAGACTGATCTTCGGGGCCACCACTTGCACCGCGTTCGCCGTCGGATTCTGTGCCAGTACCTGGTCAGCGGGAATTCCCGCATCGTCCACTTCCGCCATCGAAGCCACATCCAACCCGCGTCGCCGGATATTCAACTCCGCCGCGTGCTCGCTCTGCCCGGCCACATCCGGAATCACGACCCGTATCGGCCCCAGGCTCTGCGCCACTCGCACCTGCCAACCGCGCCGCACCTTCGTTCCCGGCAGCGGCAGTTGCGACATAATCTTTCCTTCCGGGATCTGCGGACTGTAATACTGCCGCTCAATCGACATCTGCAATCCCAGTCCCGCCGCAGCGCGCTCCGCATCGGCCGGCGCCAACCCCACCAGGGGAGGCACTGTGACCTCCTGCCCGTGGATGGCGAGCCGCATCGCCGTCAGCGCCGACACCATCGCCACCACAATCAACACCAACGCCAGCAGGACAAATCGGATTGCCGCTTTCATGTCGCCTGAGTCTCCCTCGACGCCTTCGCAAAAATTATAGTCCGCGCCCTAGTCGCATTCGGAAAGACGCGATCTTCCGGTGCCGGCCATGGTGTGTGGAGCGGGCCTCGTGTGGAGCGGGCACTCTTGCCCGCTGGTTTTCAGATTCTGCCGGCAGGCGGCCAACAGCGCCCGCTCCACACCAGGCATCGCCCCAGAAATCGCCCCAGGACGAGCATCCACCGGTCTTTCCATGCAATCTAACCAAGTGTTGGCGTTCTTAGCTGTGAGGTGCCCCGTGGACCAACTGGAGTATCATTTCACCGTGCGCCATTCGATCTCATTACCGGCTCTATTCCTGGCCGTGATCCCGTTCCCCTTGCTCTCCACAGGCCACGCCCAGATGAATCCCGGCACACCGCCCACTGGCGCTGTACATCCCTTCACCGGCGCAGTCCGGCCACCCACTGCCACGCCCGTGTTGACTGGACCTCACGGATTCGCTCCAACCTCCTCCCACCCCTACACTCATCATGACGGTGGCGCCCATCATCGTTATCCGTACCCGTACATCGGATACGGCGAGGTTTACGGCTACGGCGTGCCCTATGCCGACGATCCCAATGCGGGTGATCAAGGCTACGACGCAACCGACGACTCCAATTATCAAGGTGGCCCCACCGTCTTCGACCGTCGCGGATCGGGCGCTGAATCCTACGTTCCGCCCGTCGAGAACGTTCCCACGCCACACTCCGAGCAGGCCGACGATTCTGCCCCTGAGCCCCAGCCGGTTCAGCCGCCAACTGTTCTGGTCTTCAAAGACGGCCACAAACTCGAAGTCGGAAACTATGCCATCGTCGGCACCACGCTCTTCGATCTGACGCCCGGCCACCCGCGCAAGATCGCTCTCGCTGCTCTCGACCTCGATGCCACCCAGAAGCAAAACGACGACCGCGGCGTGGTCTTTCAACTGCCTCCAGCGCTGCAAGCTAACTGACGCAAGAGTGCGAGCCTATATTCGCCGCGATCAAACTTCTCATTCCGATTGCCTTTAAGCGCACCACGTTCGTCATCCAGCCCCCGCAGCGCAGCCACATTCATGGTATAATCACGACAGTTCCCAGGGCACATAACATCCTGTAAATGCAAGCAGTTACAGATTAAACGCAAGCAGGAGGAATGCCCCCGGTTCACGCGCCAAGCCGTTAGCTCAAAGCTCGCGGCTCAAAGCTCATAGCTCATATGCCTGACGATCAGAATCCCGAACTTCCCTTGACTCCTCCGCCCGGCGGCGATGGCCCCGGCGCCCTGAACATTCAACCCGTCAACATCGAAGAGGAGATGCGCCGGTCGTATCTCGACTATTCGATGTCGGTGATTATCGGCCGCGCGCTGCCCGACGTGCGCGACGGACTCAAGCCCGTGCATCGCCGCATTCTCTACACGCTTCAGCAGATGGGTTTGTATCCAAATCGTGCCACGCGCAAGTGCGCCCGCATCGTCGGCGAAGTCATGGGCAAGTACCACCCCCATGGCAACCTCGCCGTCTATGACGCTCTCGTCCGCCTCGCGCAAGATTGGTCGATGCGATATCCGCTGATTTTTGGGCAGGGAAATTTCGGCTCCGTCGACGGAGATCCGCCCGCCGCCGACCGTTACACCGAAGCCAAGTTGGCCCAGGTTTCCACCGCGTTGCTCGAAGATCTCGATAAAGAAACCGTCGACTTCCATCCCAATTACGACGGCAGCGAGATTGAGCCTGACGTTTTACCGGCGCGCATTCCGAATCTTTTGATCAACGGCTCCGACGGAATCGCCGTCGGCATGGCCACAAAAATTCCGCCGCACAACCTGACGGAAATCGTCGACGCCACCATCACCCTGGTCAACAATCCCAACGCGCAGCTCGCCGAAATTCTGAAATTCGTGCAGGGACCCGATTTCCCGACCGCCGGCATCATCCACGGCCGCTCGGGAATTTTTGAAGCCTATCGCACCGGCCGCGGACGCTTCATGATGCGCGCCAAAGCCGCCATCGAAAACATCAACAAAGATCGCCAGGCCATCATCGTCACCGAAATTCCTTACCAGGTGAACAAGGCGAATCTCATCAAGCGCATCGCGGCACTGGTTAACGATAAGGAGATCGAAGACATCTCCGACGTGCGCGACGAATCCGATCGCGACGGCATGCGCATCGTGATCGAACTGAAGCGCGGAGGAGAACCCCAGATCGTTCTCAACCAGCTCTTCAAGCACACGGAGATGCAGCAAGGCTTCTCCATGATCCTGCTGGCGGTGGTCAACGGACAGCCCCGCGAAATGGGGATCATTCAGACCATCAAATATTTCATCGAGCATCGCGTCGACGTCGTCCGCCGCCGCACTGCCTACTTGTTGCAGAAGGCCAAAGACCGCGAGCACATCCTCGAAGGATATTTAAAGGCTCTCGACCATCTCGACAATGTCATCACCATCATCCGCGCCAGCGCCAATCGTGCCGACGCCCGCGAAAATTTGGTTCAGTACTTCGGCGGCAAAAAGATCGACATCAACACTACCGGCCGCGCTCCCCGAGTCGATCCCGAAAAGCCTTTCACCGCCAGGCAGGCTGATGCCATCCTCGAACTGCAACTGCACCGCCTGACCAAGCTCTCGATCGACGAAATCGCCAAAGAGCTCACGGAAATTCGCGACAGCATCGCCGAGTACGAATCTATTCTCGGCTCCGAGAAAAAGCTGCGCGGCGTCATCATCAAAGAGTTGGAAGAAGTGAAGAAGCTCTACGGAGATGACCGCCGCACCCGCATCGAAGACGAAGCCGCCGAGATCGTTCTTGAAGATCTCATCGCCGACGAGCAAGTCGCCGTCACCGTCAGCCACTCCGGTTACATGAAGCGCACGCCCATCTCCACCTACCGCATGCAGCGCCGCGGAGGCACGGGCCGCACCGGCATGAAGACGCGCGAGGAAGATTTCGTCGAGCATCTCTTCATCGCCTCGACGCACGCCTACATCATGATCTTCACCAACAACGGCCGCGTCTACTGGCTCAAGGTCTACGAAGTCCCTGACGTCAGCGCCGCCGGACGGGGCAAGCACATCGGCAACCTCGTCGGCCTGCAGCCCGGCGAAACCGTGAGAACCATGGTCGCCGTGCGCAATCTCGAAGAAGAAAATAAGTATGTCTTCTTCGCCACGCGCAACGGACTGGTAAAGAAATCGGAACTGCGCGAGTTCATGCACGTGCGCTCCAACGGCATCAATGCCATCGGCATCGAGCAGGGAGACGAACTCGTCGCCGTCCGCATCACCAACGGCAACCAGATCGTCTTCCTCGCTTCGCACGAGGGCATGGCCGTCCGCTTCGACGAATCTCACGTTCGCCCCATGGGCCGCGGCGCCTACGGCGTCTGGGGAATTGACCTGGAAAAAGACGATTACGTGATCGGCATGGCCGCGACCGCCAAACCCGGCACAGAACCTGCTACGAAGAATGTGGGAACGGACGCCTCGTCCGTTCCGGGCACTTCAGTACCCGAGCCTGAAGTCATCGACGTGGCGATCAAAGGAGATCTCATCCTCTCCGTCACCGAAAACGGATTCGGCAAGCGCACGCCGGCCGAATCCTACCGCCTCACCAATCGCGGCGGCAAAGGCGTCATCAACCTCAAGACCACCGAGCGCGTCGGCAAAGTTGTCGGCATCGCGCAGGTTGACGAGAAATCCGAAGTCATGCTGATCAGCCACTACGGCAAAATCATCCGCATGGACTCAACCACCATCCGCGAATCAGGAAGAAACGCCCAAGGCGTCCGCCTCCTGAATCTGGAGCCAGGCGACAAAGTAGCCGCGGCGGTAGTGATCGCCCCAGAAGAAGAACCAAACGGCAACGGCACGCTGATTCAATAATCGTGGAATCCCATCCTTGTGCGAAGAACGGGCAAGGATGGGGAAACCGTCCGCCCGGTCTAGGATCGGCTTCGCGCGTTAGTCCTGCTTCACCCGATAGACCCAAAACGTCCGGAGCTTCGCGATCCCCTCTTTGTTCAAGGTGGCTGTTCGCGTTCCCAATTCTCCACGCGCATTTTTACGAAAGTCAGCGATTGAGACCTGACCGAGGTAGATTTCTGTGAAGGTCATTGCGGTGCGATCAACGGCCGGCTCTGTGCGTTTGTCAGCGTCGTACACAAACACGCACAGCCACTGATTGCGTGCACCATGCATGTCGACAGCACCGCCTACCTTCTTTGTTGTTTTGATTTCCACGCCATCTGTTCCAGCTTTTACCCTATTGTTCGAGTATCGGCCCTGAACGATCAAATCCGGATGACCGTTGAAATACCCGTTTTGTACAAGGGTGCGCGAGTGCTTCGCGAGGCTTGCTGTGAGCATGTCGGACAAAAGTCCTGACATGATCGCAGGACGAAGCATATCGTCCAGGCGCTGAAGTCCTTTCCGGGTGAGCAACGTGTTTACGTCGAAAAAGAAGTCATATACGTCCTGCAATGCCAGTTGGAAATCGGCGATGCGCAGCTCGTAAGGGAGGTTCGCGTCTCGATTGAATTTTGCTAGGTCAGGTTGGTTTCTGACGATTGGCATCTGTTACGCGAGATCGTTGATTCTAAGCGATGCCAATTTGTTGAATGCGGCTTTTGCCATCGCAAAGTATGCTACGTCGGAATCGGTTCCAATGGATTTGTATCCTACATGGTGTGCGGCGGCTAGTGTTGAACCTGATCCTGCAAACGGATCGTAAATTATACCCGTACCTAACGGGAGTGCCGCCCTAACTAGCCTGCGCATGAATCGCTGTGGTTTGAGGGATGGATGTGGAGCAATTTCTTTTTCCGTGCCGCGAGTCGGAGAGCACTGGATGACATCTTTGAACGGCTCCGCGTTAGAGATTCGGCGAAGTGCTCCGGCACCCCATGAGCGCAAATTCTCCGCCACTGTGCCTTCGATTGGCTTGCGAAAAATTCCCCAGGGTTCCCAACACGATCTCGGCATCACACTCACATCCGGGAATTCTGTCTCTGCACCTTTGGGCCGATCACCACCTCTGAGGGTCTGAACTAACCGGATTACCTCACCGCGTTTCTCGAACCCGGATTCCATGAAAGCGTGAAACGTCATCGTTGAGACAAGCGGATTAGAAGCGATGAAAACGTGCCCTCCAGGTACGAGCGCCTTCATCAGCCCATGGGCAACCGCCGTAAAGAAGCTGTGGAGATTTTCGATTTCTTCCTTACGAAGAACAGTGAAGCGAGGAAGTGGTTTGCGCTTCGCACCGTCGAAGCTCGGCGGTATTCGCCACACGCCACCGCGGCCCTTGCGCAATTTTGCGTGGTTCTTTTCATCGTACTCCACCATGCCATATGGTGGATCCGTGACGACCGCATGAATGGAGTTCTTTGGCAACGCGGCCAACCAACTGAGCGCGTCGCTCAAGATGTACGCTGTTCGGTCGGACAGCTGGTGCCGTCGATAGCTCCCGATCGAGAGCAGATTGACCCAAGTTTCATCTTCACGCTCTCTTAGCGCGTCGAACCACGATTCCTGATTCGAGATTTGTACACTAGCCCGTACCGCAACCGCGATCTGACTCATCACCGCTCCTATTTCGGAGTCCTCTTCACTTTCCCACAGTTGCATCTGTGAATGGGTTGCAAAAGAGGTGCTCCTTGTGGAAATACTGGACTTTTCTCTAGAAAGCTTACATTAGCGCGCACATCTGATGGCGAATAAATGACGAAGATGATGAACTTAGGTACGGGTGCTGACCTTCATTCATCAGGGCCTATCGGCGCGCCTTGAAGGCGCAACCTTTCAAAGCAAGCGCTGATGGCACGAGTGAACTCGCGCCCTTCGCGGTACTAGTCCCATTCATAAGTAGGGCCTTCCCGCGCTGGCTAGTCGCGCTGTTTCAAAACACAGATCCGATCGTTCCCGCACTGCAGCAGTTGCCCCCTGCTCTTGGTGAGCATGTTCCAGCTTTCCCGGTAGCCTTCGTAGCAATAGCTGGCCATTTTTGCCGGCGCGACGACGGGGCATAGCGTGGCCATGGTTTTTCCTCGCTTGCCCAGTAGCAACACCGCGGGGATCAGATACCAGGCGTTCTCGGGAATCACGTAGGCGGCGAACACGTCGATCTGCTGGAGCGAGTAGTCGCACTTCTTCAGGTGGTTGGGCAGGAACATGCAGCGATATCCGGCGCCGGACCTGGCGGTTGTGGATTTGGCCTGTACCCGGAGATAGTTCCCGTCTTGTTCGATACCGACATCGTAGGCCTGCATGTCTCCCCAAGGCTTGCTGACGGCAAAGCGGCGCTGGGCTGCCGCTGCCATGAATTGCAGCTCGACCCATTCGCCGCGCTCTTTGAAAGTCCTGAATTTCTCCCAATACTTCGTCTTACTGCGCACGCCCCGCCCCCGTGACCCGAAAACACAAAAGGCGCGACCATGGGCCGCGCCTTCCTGCTGAATTTTTCTCTATATATTCAGAATATCAAGCTGGGAGGGGTAAATGTAACATCGATTCCGCCTTTATGTTCTGCCTGATTTCAGCCAGTTAAGCCCAATCGTGTAGTTTCTGCCTATTGACAAGGTTTCGCAGAAACCGATTTTTCTTGGGAAAACCGTACGATGCTGCCCACAGCGAGAGACTTTGGTTGAATCCTTATGCTTACGCCGCCCGCGCCATCACCGGCTGTGTGCAGTGCGAACACCGCTTCGCATCGAGCGGAATCTCGCTCAGGCATTCCGGACACTTCTTGGTCGTCGGATCCGCCGGAGCCGGATCCTTCCGCATCCGCGCCACCAGTGAGTTAATCGGAGTCACTACGAAAAAGTAAACCGCCGCCGCAATCAACACAAACGATATGCACGCATTGACGAACTCGCCCACCAGAAACTTGCTGTTGTTGACCGTGAACTGGATCGCGGAAAAATCCGGCTGCTTCACGATCGCCGCAATCAGCGGTGTCAGCAGATCTTTCGTCATCGCCGTGATGACCCCGCCAAACGCCGCCCCAATCACCACGCCCACTGCCATATCCACAACATTTCCACGCAGGATAAATTTCTTAAAGCCGTCGAGCATAACGGTAGCCTCCAAATAGAAGTGCCGCCAATGTAAGACACGCCAGCCCCCCGGTCAAGCCCAGGCTCATGTAGGGACGGACGCCTTCGTCCGTCCAGCAAAGGCGAAGCCGAGCGTGTTGTGGAAGAGCGGCGCTTCAGCGCCGCGTGAATCGGTCAACGGTGAGGTAGCTTCAGCCCTGGAAATGGGCAGTGAGCGGAAAGGAAAAAGCCCAGCGGAAGTGCTGGGCAAGTTCGAGATAGGTGCGCACCGCGCAGGCGAGTCCTCAGATCCTCATCGGCATCACAATATACCGGTACTTATAATCATCGCCTTCAGCCGGCCGCAACTGCCCCGCCGACTGCGGGTCCTTCAACTCCAGCCGCACTTCGGCCGTGCCGGCGGCCTTGAGAAATTCCACCAGGTACGCCGCATTGAATCCAATCGTCATCGGCTCGCCCGTGTACGCCACCTCCAGCGAATCCTCCGACTCGCCAGCCTCGGTCGACGACGCCGAGATCTTCACTTCGCCCTTCTCCAGCCGCAGCCGCACCGCGCGCGACCGTTCGTCGGCAAACTGCGCCACGCGCAGAATCGCCGCATTCAATTCGTCTGCATTCAGCGGAACAATCTTTCCGTTATCCTTCGGCAGCACTGCCTCAAAGTTCGGGAATTGCCCCGTCAGTTGCCGCGAAGTCAGCAGCCGCGATCCAATCCGGAAAAACAGCGTCGACTCATCCTTGGCAAAGTCAATCGTCTCCGCGTCGGTCGAATCCAGCAGCGACTTCAACTCGTCCATTGCCTTCTTCGGCACCAGCGTCTTCATCTCGCCCGAAACGCCTTCGAACTTTTCCCCCGGACGCTCGCAGTGAGCCAGTCGATGCCCATCCGTCGCCACCATCGTGATCGATTCCGGCTTCAGCAGCATTAGCGCGCCATTCAGCGTGTAGCGCGATTCTTCATTCGAAATCGCAAATCCCGTCCGCGCAATCAATCCCCGCAACACCTGCGCCGGAATCTTCACCGCTCCCGACGTGGGAAACGCCGGCAGGCTGGGGAAGTTCGATTTCGCCATCCCCACCATCTTCGTGTTCGATCGCCCGCAGCGAATGCTGACCCAATGATTCTCCAGCAGCTTGATCGTGATGTCTGCATCCGGCAACAGCTTCACATAGTCATGCAGTTTCCGCGCCGGAATCGTGCACGACCCTTCCTTCTTCACCTTCGCGGCACACAACGTCCGCAGGCTCAGGTCCAGATCCGTCGCCGTCAGCGACAGCCGGTCTCCCGCCGCCTCAAATAAATAATTGGAAAGAATTGGAATCGTAGTCTTGCGTTCGACTACACCCTGCGTGGCAGTCAACTCACGCAGCAATTCGAATTTGCTGACCGTGATCTCCATCGTCCCCGCGGCAACGGCGGCTTCCACCGGCATACTGTCCATCTCCCCGATACGACTTGCCATCTTCAATGATTTGGGAAGGGCACGGCTTCAGCCGTGCCATCGAACCTCAGATTTGAACCGGGGCTTTAGCCCCTGAGGTGACCTTCCAGGCCAAACCATTCCTCGTGCTACTTCTGGTACTACCTTATATCAAATACAAAACCTATTAAACCAGCAGTAACAGTAGGCCCTGCGGAGAAGTGGAAATCTCGACCAACTTACCTGTTCTCACCAGCTTCCCGGCCCACCCCTGATGTTAGAAATCGGTCCCGATCTCTTCGGTGCTCCCACTATAAAAAGCTCGTAGTCCCGATTTCACCCGCGCCCTGCACAGCTTCCACACTCTATTCACAGCCGCATACCAGGAAGACTGTATTGCAAAGTGGAAATCTCCACGCCGACCGCGGTTTACCCGCCTAATTGCTCGGTCAGTTTATTGATCAGCCTGTTCAAATCTTTATCGTTCTTGCGGACCTCTTCAATCTTCTCCACCGAATGCAGCACCGTGGTGTGATGCTTGCCGCCAAACTGTCTTCCAATTTCCGGCAGCGAAGCCTCCGTCAGCTGCTTCGCCAGATACATCGCAATCTGCCGCGGATACACGATCGCCCGCGAATTATTTTTCGCCTTAATCTCCACCAGCCGCAGCCCAAATTGTTCCGCCACCATCTTCTGAATGGATTCGATCGTGACCTTCCGCGCCTGCGAGTCAATAAAGTTCTTCAGCACCTGCTGCGCGTACGGCAGCGTGATCTCCGCCCCAATCAGCGACGAATGCGCCACCAACCGGATCAGCGCTCCTTCCAGCTCGCGCACGTTCGACCGGATGTTCTGCGCCACATACAGCGCTACATCCGTTGGCAGCGTCACTTTTTCCTGCTCCGCCTTCTTCTGCAGGATCGCCACCTTCGTCTCCAGGTCCGGCGGCTGTATGTCGGCAATCAGTCCCCACTCGAACCGGCTGCGCAGCCGGTCTTCAATCTCCGCCAGTTCCTTCGGCGAGCGGTCGCTGGCGATCACGATCTGCTTCATCGACTCGTGCAGCGCGTTGAACGTATGGAAAAATTCTTCCTGTGTCCGCTCCTTCTGCGCCAGAAACTGGATGTCGTCGATCAGCAGCACATCCACTCCGCGGAACTTGTCGCGGAAGCTGATCATCTTGTCGTAGCGCAGCGAGTTGATCATCTCGTTGGTGAACTTCTCGCTCGACACGTAGCAGATCGCCGCCTGCGGCATCCGCCGCTTGATCTCGTGCCCGATCGCCTGCATCAGGTGCGTCTTCCCCATCCCGACGCCGCCATACAGGAACAGCGGGTTGTACGCTTTCGAAGGACGCTCCGCCACCGCCTGGCACGCCGCATGCGCAAACTGGTTTCCGCTGCCGATCACGAACGCGTCAAAGGTGTAGCGCGAATTCAGTTGCGCCGCGCCATCCCAGTCGAACCGTGATTGCGATGGAGCTCCGCTCGCCGGCGAAGCCGAAAGCCCGCCATCATGACGCACCGGAGTCGCCGCCGGATCATCTTCCGGCGTCACAAACTTCACGTCGTTGAACCCCAGGCCCAACACGTCAATGGCTTCTTGGATGAGGTCCGCGTACTTGTCGCCGGCGTGGCGAAATTCCACCGTCGGCACCCGCACAAACAGAATGCCTCCACTCGCATGGCTATACCGCGTCGGCTTCAGCCAAGTGTCATACGAGTGCCGGTTGATTTTCTTTTCCAACGCATCGAGAATGCGCGCCCATGGGTTCGGAGAAATGGTTGTGCTGGTAGCTGACATATATGAAATATTTTCACCACGCGGCGCCCCTGGCGGCTGGTCGACGGACGCCTGTTAGAACTGCTGTTTATGAGAAGCTGGAACCCTTAATTTTACTGCGGAATGCGCCTGTTTTTTCGTCGGGCTGAAAATTTCCTCGAAGCTCCAAAGCAGGACCAGTCCGGCATACTAGCACAGATTTTTTTGTCGTGTGGAAATCTTCGGCTGGAATTTTTCCGCGAGCTTCTATTCATTACCTGAACCCATCGCGCTGTCAAGTGCCGCGCAAGTAACTGCCGCAAAGACTGTGCACTAAATCGGCGATTTCGGAATCGCACGGGAAGAATTAGCTATGAACATGTAGCCGCGGACGGATTCGTCCGCAGGAGGTTTTCTGGACCCCTCCTGATGTCATCTTCATCGAATTGTCATCCTGAGCGAAACGTCAGCGCCGGTGAGGCGCTCACGCGCAGTCGAAGGATCCCTACCCATCTTTCCGCCGCGATGTTTCGTACATGTAGCCGCGCACTCCTTCGTCCGCAGGAGTTTCCGGGCTCAGAAATGTCGCTCGACCTCCGACGCATATCGCCTCCCCATGCTCTCTCGACTCTCCGCCAGCCACTCGCTCAACCGCGTGCTGCCCGTAGCCGGTCCCTCCGGCGCCAGCAAGTTGCTGATCAGCCCGCCATATTCTTCCCACGTGAGCACCACATCGCGCACCAACCATCCCGTTACCAATGTCGACAAATAGGCAATCACCGTAGGCACATGCACGATGCGAGTTCTCCGTCCCAGTTCCCGCGCAATCATCCGCACCAGCTCTTCGAAGCGGAACGTCTCCGGCCCCACAGCATCTCGCACACTGTTCCCTACCTCGGCCACACTCGCGACCAGCACCCGCGCCATGTCCTCCACATAAATGGGACGGATCCCGTATCGCCCGCCCCCCGGAATTCCAAACACCGGAAGATGGCGCACAAACCACCCGATATTGTTGATGAGGATGTCCTCCCCGCCGAAGATGACCGTCGGCCGCACCATCGCATACGACATCCCTGACTCACGCACTATCCGTTCCACCTCAGCCTTCCCTCGGTAGTAAGCCAACGGCGACTCCAGCGAAGGATTCGCAATGCTGACGTGCACGATGCGCCGGACCCCGGCCTCATGCGCTGCCGCAATTAAAATTCGGCTGTTTCGTACTGCCGTTTCGAAGTTCACTCCGCCGCGCGGGAATCGCACCCAGTACGTATTGATCAGCGTCGATACTCCAGCGAAACTGCTCCGTAGTTCGTCCGGCCGTTCAAAGTTGTAAGGAAAGACCGCGACGAGCTCCCCAAACGGATTCGCCCGCTCAGGGTGCGATGTCAGCGTCCGCACCCGGTACCCGTTATCCAACAAAAGCCGTGTCGCGTACTTGCCCGTGTAGCTGAAAGCTCCGGTGATGACAACGGTCTCGCCCACGCAACTCCTCCGTGTATCGTTCCTCAGCAAAATGTCATCCCGAGCGAAGCATGAGCGCCTGTAAAGCGCTCACGCGCAGTCGAAGGATCCCTACCTATCCTCCGAGCTCCGTGGCCCATGTAGCCGCGGACGCATTCGTCCGCCGGGGTCTTGAATCTGCAGTTCAGCGAAACCGAGGAACGCCGTCCCATCCCTTTCCAACGGGCCAGCTACCAACAGAAATGTCAGACAATTCTGTAGTAAAAGAACTAAACGACCAAAAAAATTAACCCGCCTTCTTCCTCACCTTAGCCCCCATCCGCAACAGTTTCCGCACTGTCCCGGTCGGCAAACTCTTCATCTGGTCGTGCAGCTCCGTCACCGCCTCGAAAAATCCCGCCATGGCCTCCAGTCGCTCCCGTGTGTAATTTGCCCCCGGCTCTTTCGGATCCAGATCCGCCAGGCACCGTCGCAGCATCTCCCGCGTCGGATCGATCTCTCTCCGCTTGCGCTGCTCAATCACCAGCCGGAACATCTCCCACACGTCCTTCATCGACTCGTAATGCTCCCGCCGGTCCCCCAGCACGTGCACTGCCCGCACGATTCCCCACGTCTCCAGCTCGCGGATCGACGTACTCACATTCGAGCGCGCCACGCTCAGCGTCTCCGCAATCTCCTCCGCCGGCAGCGCCCGCGGCGACAGGTACAACAGTGCATGGATCTGCGCCACCGTCCGGTTGATTCCCCACCGCGTCCCCATCTCGCCCCAGTGGAGGATGTACTGCTTCTGCAATCCTGTAAGTTCCGCCATATATTTCAGTACGAACTGAATATACTGAATGGTCGGTCGCCTGTCAACAATGTTCGGAGAGCGATCACGCGTTCCAGGGCAAGCAAGCGGAACGCCGGAAGGGTTCTTGTCCTCTGCGATCTCAGCGAGGGTTCTCAGCGATCTTCGCGGTTAAAAAGGCTTCGGCGAGCGAACCGACGGCAGGTTCAACGATCGCTCAATCAAGAAGATCGGGCGTCACAAGAGTTTTGCTCTCCGCGATCTGCGGTTAAAAAGGCAGGAACCGCTAGTGCGTCGTCGAATTCGACGGATCGCTCAAAGTGATGAGCTTTCCCGGAGGATAATCCGCCTCCGTCAGGGGCGCCCCGGGAGTTTGGTTGACGATGGTTAGCACCTCGCCGCTGCGCACCCCTTGGATCGTCAGGCTCTGACTCTCCACGGCTACCACCCGGTATTCTTCTTCAAAGAGTTCCTTTTTCCGCAGCTTCATACGAGTGGGATGCAGAATCTCCTCCCGGCGATTCCACCTAATTATGACTTCTATTGGGTCTTAATCCCAGCGGGGATTCCCCGATACTTGCAGGGCGGCGTCACTTAGCCCGGTACCCTTACGCGCACGAATCGTGCAACCTTGAATTCCTTGCGGCTCTGGAATTTTGGCCTCCTCCGTCTACAATCGGAACTCGATGAACCCGGCCCGCATCGCCGAGTTGTTGTTGCCGTTCCTCGGGGCACAAACGCTCAGCCCCGCGCAACTCTCCAGTATATCGACATACATCGATATACTCCTCCGCTGGAATGCCCGTGTCAATCTCACCGCCATCCGCGGCCCGGAAGAAATCGTCACCCGCCACTTTGGAGAATCCTTCTTCGCCGCTGCCCATCTGTTTCCCTCAGGTTCCTCTGCGCTAGCCGGCGAAGTTCCCCCGTGTCCCTCTGTGTCCCCTGTGGTGAAAGCCTGTAAAGTCGCCGACCTGGGCAGTGGCGCTGGATTCCCCGGTCTCCCCATCAAACTCTGGGCGCCGCACATCTCTCTCACGCTGATCGAGTCCAACCACAAGAAGGCCACCTTCCTCCGCGAGGTGGTCCGCGCCCTTACATTGACGGGCGTCAATATACAAAACGCCCGCGCCGAGACCTTACCAGCCCACGCCTACGACCTGGTTACTCTGCGCGCCGTGGAGCGGTTTGAGGCCGTCCTCCCGATCGCCTCCTCCCTGGTCGCCGATGACGGCCGCCTAGCCCTCCTGATCGGCACCATCCAGTTAGCCCAACTGCCAATCGCGCTATCCCTTCATGATATCTCCGCACCTCTCCCGATCCCCTCCTCGAGCTCAAGAGTGCTGGTCGTGGCGCAAAAGCCCGCGGCAATTAGGTAGAAAGTGGGATAAGACATGCGAATACAACCAGTAGATATGCCATGCTATCGGAAAAATACCCAGGTTAAAGAAGCTAGATGGGAACGGCATGCATTATTGCACCCGTAGCGCAAAACCGAGGTAGGTAAAACTGCTGGCTTCCCACAGCCCGTACATCGTTGATCAATAGCATAGTAAAAGTGGGAAATAAATGCACTATATGCGATGCTATGAACGTATACTAGCATAATTTACTTATGAAGTGGTAAAACATAGTCGAGCTGGCTGAAAGGGCGATGAATGTTTACTCCCTCAGCAACGAATCACGAACAAATGTTCCTGCAGGAACATTCTCTGCCGAAGGGGAGCTGGCTGCGGCATGCAAGCCTTCACCCTGATATTGGACCGGCCACTCCCCGAAGACGGTACAGCAGAAGACCTTCGTAGGGAACTGACACGAGCTCCGAAGTGGTCGGGAGACCCCAAGTGTTCCCGCAGGAGCATTTCAACTCAGCGCTGCTCCGGACGGAATTCTCACACAGGAATGTTCCTGCAGGAACATTGGACGTGTTTTGCACACAGATTCACCTGGTTGCACAGCAGTTCTTCATTGCAATTGAATTGCGAACGGCATTATTCTGCGAATGGCTCCGGTTTCTCCTGACAATTTCATATGGGACATGTTATCGCTGTTGCCAATCAAAAGGGCGGCGTGGGGAAGACTACGACTGCCATTAACCTGGCCGCGTCGTTCGCCGCTGCGGAAGTCAACACGCTGCTGGTCGATTGCGATCCGCAGTCGAACGCCACCAGCGGCTTGGGATTCGCCAAAGATCCTGAGCGCGTCAGCTCCTATCACCTGATGATGGGAGCGGCCACGGGTGAAGAGGCGCTGTTAGCCACGGAACTGGAACAGCTGTGGCTGATTCCCTCGCACAAAAACTTGATCGGCGCGAACCTTGAGCTGGTCGACGCAGACGCGCGCGAGTTTCGCATGCGGGAAGCACTTGCGCCTTTGCGCGAGCGCTTCCAGTTCATCGTGCTGGACTGTCCACCGGCGCTCGATCTGCTCACGCTCAATGCCCTGGTCGCCGCCGACACGGTGCTGATCCCGATGCAGGGCGAATACTTTGCCCTGGAAGGCATTAGCGAACTGCTGGACACGATCGAGCGCATTCGCGCTGCGCTCAATCCTGAGTTGGGCATTGAGGGCGTGGTGCTGACCATGTTTGATGAGCGGACCAATCTGGCGCAGCAGGTCATGACTGAGCTGAAGAATTATTTTGGAGAGAAGCTGTGCCGCACGACGGTGCCGCGAAACATACGTCTGGCCGAGGCGCCGAGCCATGGCAAGGCGGCGCTGGTGTACGATCCGCGATCGAAGGGCGCGGAAAGCTATATACGGCTGGCGAAGGAGATCATCGAGCGGCAGCCGGCGGCTGGAAGCGCACCGGCAGTCACTGCAGTTCCGGCGTCGGAGCCGGCCGCCGGTAGCGAGGAGCAGGCGGCGGTGGAGGAGATTCCGGCGGCTGGGGAGATGGATAAGACCGCTTAGTATATCGATGTCCGTCTATCTTATAGATTGATGTTCATCGATATATTCGCGAGTGGGTAAGGGTGTGGCGAGAGTCCAGTTGCACAGGTCCCTTCGGCTGGGCTCAGGGCAGGCCCTTCGGGCCCAAAAGACGGGCCCTCAGGATGACAAGGCTTAGTTGGGGCGGGCAGAGTGCGAGCTGGCGAAGTACGAGGATACGAGGACAATCATGACTACGGCTGTGGCGGGGCATGGCGGGGAGAAGGAGAAAGAGAAGATGGAGAAGCGGCGGGCTTTGGGGCGGGGGCTGGCTTCGTTGCTGCCGGGGCCGCGGGTGGTGAGTCCCACGCCGCCGGCTGGCGGTGGTGGCGCTGCCGGCACGCGGACAGGAGTGTCCGCGCCACACGTGCCTGCCCCACACAACCCTGCTCCGATTGAGATTCAGGCAGTGGTGGATGTGGCGACGGAAGCCGAGCTGCGCTCGGCCGGACAGCCGGGGGCGGCTGTCCCCACATCTTCTCTTTCTGCCGCACCGCCAATCCCCGCATCTTCTTCTATCTCCACTCCACCATCTGTCCCCACAGCATCAGCTGCCGCCCCACCTATCTCCAGATCATCCCTCTCCACATCAACTTCTACTTCCCAGCTGGCTGCTGTTCCGGACTCCGATTCGATCACCGCTGATGTCGCCACAATTGGGGAGGATCACATTGCGCGCGACGCTTTTGGGGAGCCGATCACGATTCGGGCGCAGGCGGAGACGCACTATCCGGGAAACCTGGTGGTGAATCTGGCGATAGCGGACATCGACAAGAATCCGTTTCAGACGCGCTATGTGAATGACGACGACGCGCTGGAGGAGCTGGCGGATTCGATCAAGGTGAATGGGGTAGTGCAGCCGATCATGGTGCGTCCGTCGGAAGAGGACGAGGGACGCTTTGTCCTGATTCTGGGCGAGCGGCGGCTGCATGCTTCGAAGAAAGCGGGGAAGACGCATATTCCGGCGATCGTGCGGCGGGTTCCGTCGCAGCAGGCGGCGGAGATGACGATCGTCGAAAACCTGCAGCGCGAGGACTTGAGCCCGCTGGAGCAGGCGGAAGCGTTCCGGGTGTTGAGCCGGGAATTCAATTTGACGCAGCAGCAGATTGCGGAGCGGGTGGGGCTTTCGCGGGCGTCGATTGCGAACTACATGCGGTTGCTGAAGCTGCCCATCACAGTGATGGAGTTGCTGGCGCAAAAGAGCATCAACTTTGCCCAGGCGAAGGAACTGCTGAAGCTTGAGGACAACGACCGCATCGCGGAAGCGGCGATCTATGCGGTGAAGAAGGGCATGACGGTGGAACAGATCGAGTCGCTGGTGCTGCGGATGGATGGGCTGCTGGATCCGATTCCGGGCATGCCGGGAGTGAAGAAGAAAGAAAATACCGGAGGCGCACGGTGGGTGGATCCGAATGTGCGCGCGGCGCAGACGGATTTGGAGCGCATGCTGGGCGTGCGGGTGAGAATTCGGGATCGTAAGGGCAAGGGCAAGATTGTGATCGAGTATTCGACCGTGGATGATTATGACCGGGTGGTGGAGATGTTGCGGGGGAAGAAGTAGGGAATCTGGGAGTTATGTGGTGGGATGGTTGGATTTGTTTTTCAGTTCGGGGGTGGATTTGGTGGCCGATTTTGATCGTTAGTGGGACGAGGGATGAAGTGTTGTTTAGGGTTTTGATTCCCCGGGTGTGGGGAGTTGTTACAGACGGCATCTTAACGCATTCGGATTTTGTGTCTTTCGCCCCTACGGGGCTTGGGTAATCCTACCCATTTTTGCCCACGGCTTGCGCCGTGGGCTGGATTCTTTCGGCGCTTCGCGGCTGAACAGCCGAAGGCGGCTGTTCCCACAAAACCTTTCAAGCTTGGTGCGGCTGGGTCCGCAGGACGCTCCCCTTCGCTCTGTAGAAAATCCCCACTTCTCGCAAAAGCGGCGAGAAATGGGGCACCCCATCTTCAGTTGCTTCGGTGGGCCGAAGGCCCATGCACAACTCAGGGCAAGCTGCGGCCGCTCCTACATTGATTTGCTTAGGGCTGGCTCACGTTTTCAGCGGGGGGTGGAATCTTGTATGCTGGACCCACTTGGCGCTCTTTCCCTCCTATGAGTTTCCTACCGATTGAAAATTACGGCGTGATTGGGAACATGCAGTCGATTGCGCTGGTCGGCATGAACGGGTCGATCGATTTTTTGTGCTATCCGGAGTTTGATTCGCCGACGGTGTTTGGCGCGCTGCTCGATGACAAGAAAGGCGGCTGCTTCCAGATTGAGCCGCGGCTTACGGGGATGCGGATCCGGCAACTTTATTTACCCGACACCAATATTCTGTTGACGCGCTTTCTTGCCGAGGAAGGCGTGGCCGAACTGACGGATTACATGCCGATTGAAAGAGATGGGAAACAGCCGAACGAGATCGTGCGGACGGTGGCGGTGATCCGGGGGAACGTGCATTTCAGAATGCGGTGCCAGCCGCGATTCAACTACGCGAGGTCGAAGCACCGGGTGGAGATGGCGGAGGGATGCGCGCGATTTTTACCCGAGGGGGATGTTTGTCCGGCGATGGCGCTGTATTCGTCGGTTCCTTTGAAGGGAGAGTCGGGGGACGTGGTTGCGCAGTTCAGTTTGCGGGCCGGAGAAAGAACGACTTTCCTGCTGGGCGGCGTGCGTGGGGAAGCACAGCGTCCGGAGATGGAGCTGATTGGGCGGCGATTCCATGCCACGGCGCGGTTCTGGAAGACGTGGATTGCGCAATCGAATTACAAGGGGCGGTGGCGCGAGATGGTGCAACGGTCGGCGTTGATGTTGAAGTTGCTGATCAGCCGGAAGCATGGGTCGCTGATCGCGGCGCCGACATTTTCTCTGCCGGAAAGTATTGGAGGAGTGCGCAACTGGGATTACCGCTTCACCTGGCTGCGGGATGCGGCGTTCACGCTGTATGCGCTGATCCGGCTGGGCTTCGTGGACGAAACCGAATCGTTCATCGACTGGCTGAGAGGGCGGGTGGAAGATGACGCGCAGCGCGGGCCGCTGCAGGTGATGTATGGCGTGGATGGCCGGCAAAAGCTGGATGAGATCACGCTCGATCATTTGAGCGGGTATGAGAATTCGCGTCCCGTGCGCATTGGCAATGCGGCGTACCAGCAACTGCAGCTGGATATCTATGGCGAAATGATGGACTCGATTTATCTGGCGAATAAATATGGACGTTCGATCACGCATGCGGGATGGCAGGGCGTGCAACGCATGCTGGAGTGGTTGGGGAAGAACTGGCAGAGGCCGGATGAAGGGATATGGGAAGTGCGGGGCGGGCCGCGGGAATTTCTGCATTCGCGTCTGATGTGCTGGGTGGCGTTTGACCGGGCTTTGCGCTTGGCAATGAAACGGTCGCTGGCGGGGCCGATGGAGGAGTGGCGGAGGACGAGGGACGAGATCCGGAACGACATCTTTCAGAATTTCTGGGATGAGGAACTGCAGACGTTTGTGCAGGTAAAAGGCTCGAAGGATGTGGATGCGTCGGCGTTGCTGATGCCGATGATGCGGTTCATCAGCCCGGTCGATCCGATGTGGCTGTCGACGATGAAGATGATCGAGGAACGGCTGATCGAAGATACGCTGGTCCGGCGCTATGAAGTGGAGCGAACGCAGGTGGACGGCCTGCCGGGCAGTGAGGGCAGCTTTACTCCATGTTCGTTCTGGTATGTGGAGTGCCTGGCGCGGTCGGGAGAGTTGGAAAAGGCGCAGCTGCTGTTTGAGAAGCTGCTGGGATATGCGAATCATCTGGGACTGTATTCGGAGGAGATGGGCTCGGATGGGCGGCATCTGGGAAATTTTCCGCAGGCCTTTACCCATCTGGCGCTGATCAGCGCGGCCACGTATCTGGACCGGGCGCTCTCTGGGACGAAGGATGCGTTGTGGAAATGAACGCCTCGCAGGATGATGGTGGCGCATGTTGGATCACGAGATTTTGAAAGCGGTGGCGGAGCAGATGATGAGCGGGGCGGAGGTGGTGGTTTCGGGGCGGCCCGCGCGGGTGACGCGGACGGGATCGGGGAGATTGCGGACGGTGCGCTTTGCGATGGGCGGCGGAGAATATCAGGCGATCGAGCAGAATCCGGAGAAGCCGAGCGCGTGGGGAAAGCTGGCGCGGGAAGGACATCGGGTGGTGCAGTTCCGGGATCTGGGTTCGGGGAAGTATGTGGGTGTGGTGGTGGATGGGAAGGTGCGGGAGTATGGGAGATGACTCCGATTCGGATTATTTCTGCTGCTAGGAAGTCAAAATCCCCACCCTGCCGCGCACGAACCGCGCGACAAGGATGGGGCGCCCCCAGTCGTGGTTCGCGAAACTGGATTGAAAAACATTTTGAGGAGCGATCGTTATGGCTTCACTCAATGATGCTGGAGTCAGAGAACTGTTGAACGGACGATTCATCGGGACGCTGGGGACGCACAGTCCGGATGGCTCAGTGCACATGGTGGCAGTGTGGTACTGGTTCGACGGAAGAGATATTTTCGTGGCGACTGCGTCGCGCAGCCGCAAGGCGCGGAACCTGGACGAAAACCCCAAGGTTTCGTTGATGATCGACTCGCGGGACGTGGCCGCATCGCGGGGGATTACGGTGGTGGGCACGGCGCAGATTATTCGCGGAGAGGAATCCCACAAAAGAAATCTGGAGGTTCACCGGAAATACTTGAGTGCCGCGGCGATCGCCGATGCGAGAGTTGGGCCGGTGTTTGCGGGATGGGATGACGTCACGCTGCAGATCACTCCGGTCTCGGTGATTGCGTGGGACATGCGGGAGGCCGACAAGCAGGTGTTTGGCGGAGCGTTTGAGGGGAATCCCGGATACCTGTTGCCGGTGGAGCGGTAAGGTCTACACGGTCCTCCTCAAATCGCACCAAGCCTGAGGATTCTCCCCGAACGAGCACAAGCCTTGGACGGCCGAAGGCGGCCGTCCCCACATGTGCGTGGCGCCGTCGGCTTCAGCGGTTAATCAGGGCCATCATGTGTTCGGGATAGCGCTGGCCGGAGGCGGCGTCGGGTGGGAAGACTTTGTGGATGCGGGCGCGGTCTTCTTTGGTCAGCTTGATTTCGACGGCGGCTACGTTTTCTTCCAGATACCTTCTGCGCTTGGTGCCGGGAATGGGGACGACAGTCTTTGCCTTGCGCCATCACCCAGGCCAGCGCGAGCTGCGACGGTTGGCACCCTTTTTCTTTGGCGATCTCTTTGACCTTGCGGACCAGATCTAAATTCTTCTGGAAATTTTCTGCCTGAAAACGCGGAGAGTTGCGGCGGTAGTCGTCGGGGGCGAGATCTTCGAAGCGCTGAAACTGTCCGGTGAGGAATCCGCGGCCGAGCGGGCTGTAGGCGACGAAGCCGATGCCGAGTTCGCGACAGGTGGCGAGAACTCCGTTGTCTTCGGGATCGCGCGTCCAGAGAGAGTACTCGGTCTGCAGCGCGGCGATGGGATGGACCTTGGCGGCGCGGCGATGAGTCTCCGGTCCGGCTTCGGAGAGTCCGAGATAGCGGACCTTGCCTTCCTTGACTAATTGCGCCATGGCTCCGACGGTTTCTTCGATAGGCGTCGCGGGATCGACGCGGTGCTGGTAGTAGAGATCGATATGATCGACTCCGAGGCGGCGGAGGCTGGCATCGCAGGATTGGCGGACGTAGTCGGGCTTGCCGCTGACGCCGCGCGCGTTGGGATTTTTGGGATCGCGGACGATGCCGAATTTCGTGGCGAGAACGACTTGGTCGCGCTTGCCTTGGATGGCGCGTCCGACAAGCACTTCGTTGGTGTGCGGGCCGTAGACGTCGGAAGTATCGAGGAAGTTGATGCCGAGCTCGAGGGCGCGGTGGATGGTGGCGACGGATTCGGCGTCGTCGCGTCCAGAGTAGAACTCGGACATGCCCATGCAGCCGAGTCCCTGGGCGGAAACTTCGAGGCCGGTGTGGCCGAGAGTGCGAAAGTGCATTGATGACTCCTTACGTTAGGATTTGATGTCCGGGGGTGGGGCGGCGGTTTAGAAAAAATGACGACGCCCTTCTGAGGCCATGGAGAAGTGTAATGAAGGAGGTCCGCGCCCCTAGAGCCGACTAAAAAGGTCAAGGAGTGCTAAGGGCTGTGTCGAGCAGTTACTCCTCAGGATTCTTGTTCTGTGCCCTCGCTTAGATGTGAGCAGCGTCACTGCGGCGGTGTTTGCGATCACAGACAATAACGTTTACGGTCATGCCGGTGTAATAGGAGGCCGGGCCCCTACCATGAGGAGAAATGTAACTCTCGACCCCGCTACCGGGAGATTTCTTCCGACCCCTCGGGGGCAGAAGACGGAAAAGATGCGTCAGGAAGAAGCCCGCCTTGGCGTGAAGTTCGAAGATGATTACCTTGGGAAAGTGATGAATGGAGCGTGGGGGCAGAAGCGGTTCTCGAAACGGTGGCACGTCGGAAATAAGAGCGTGATATTTGGAAAGCTGCACGGTGGCAGGCGCTCTTGGATTGAAATGCTTGATTTGCCACGATACAGACCCCATGGCCCACAGAACGTCCCAAGCAGCGCAAAAGGGTGTGCGAGATGCGGCGCTGCGGACGTATTGTTGGAGAAAGCACATTGGATACCGCGCCGCGATGGTGGGCCAGCTAGTTGGTGGAACCTCATAGCCCTGTGTCCTACTTGTCACGCCCAACTGGATGACGACGACAAGCAGGCTGTGCGGGACGTAGAAGAGATTGTTCTTGTGAAAGCCATCCGGAGGCTGCTCGAACAAAGGGACGAGTTGGTTCTCCGCAAGCAGTTGGTTGACATTTGCACCGGTATAGTTACAAGGCAGGTTCCGGATCTTTGGCGGCCCGTAAGCGAACAAGCCAATTCCGCCGAGTCGTTGACCTAAAATCCCCATTTCACCGATCTGCGAAAAGTGATGAGATTATGCCGCCGAGGAATGAACTGCACAGACAGTTCATTTTGTAATTGTGATCTGCGGCTTGGTCAGCGGCAGGACTTCGCCGATTTCTACGGCGGGAATTCCTGCGTCATTCAGCTTGGCTGCCCACGCGATTCCGTTGCTTTGGACTGACATCAGCAATCCTCCGGCGGTCTGCGGGTCATAAAGAAGATCGCGGGTTTCTTCAGCGATGCCGCTATCGTAGCCAACCATGCACTCGGCGAAGTCGCGGTTGTTGTGAAGACCTCCTGGAACATGGCCGGCACGAACGCATTCGATGGAGCCCGGCAGCAGCGGAATGCGGCTCGCATGAATGACCAAGGAGACGTTCGAGGCCAGCGCGATTTCGCGCGCGTGGCCGATGAGTCCGAAGCCGGTGATGTCGGTCATTGCGTTCACGGTGATCTCGTGGTCGCGAATGAAATCCGCAGCTCTCTTGTTGAGCGTCGTCATGGAGGCGGTCGCGGCTTCAATCCATGCGGGCTCGGCTTTGCTTTTCTTGATCGCGGTCGAAATTACGCCCGTCCCAATGGCTTTCGTGAGGATCAGTTTGTCTCCAGGCTTGGCGCCCTGATTCTGCAGAACCTTTTTCGGATGAATGAGGCCGGTGACGGAGTAGCCGAATTTGGTTTCTTCGTCGCGGATGCTGTGGCCGCCGATGATGGTGCATCCGGCTTCGATCATCTTTGAGAGTCCACCGGCGAGAATGCGTTCGAGAATTTCGAGGTCTGCCTTATCGGGGAAGCACACTAGAGCTAGTGCGGTGAGCGGACGGCCTCCCATGGCGTAGATGTCGCTGAGGGCGTTGGTGGCGGCGATCTGGCCAAAGGTGTACGGATCGTCGACGATGGGCGTGAAGAAGTCGACGGTCTGCACGAGCGCCTGGTCGGGAGTGAGTTGATACACTCCGGCGTCGTCGGCATGATCGAAGCCGACCAGAACGTTGGGGTCGTGTTGCCGGGCTAATTTCCCAAGCACTTTGTCCAGCGCCGCTGGACTCAGCTTGGACGCTCAACCGGCAGCTTTGACCGACTCCGTCAGGCGGAATGGCTTGGTTTCTGGCACGGAATTCATTCTACGCGGACTGCGAAAACATTCACCACAGGGGACACAGAGAAAAGCATTCACCACGAAGGGCACGAAGGTTCACGAAGGAAATCTACTTTACGGTCACGTCGGTGATGGTCAGGTCGGGGTATTGGTGGTTCCATTGGGCGGAGATGCTGTCGAAGGTGAGGCGGAAGGGTTCAGTCTTGCCTGGGGCTAAGGGGGCTACGTTGAGAGCGACGGGCTCTTCGTAGGCGCCGTTGGGGCGGATGATGCGGAGCGGGAGTTCTTCACGCTGGGCGAGTTGTCCCATGGAGTCTTCGAAATTGACTTCGACCATGACGCGGGTGACGGTTTTGTCGCCGGCGTTGGTGATGTCGCCGTCGATGTAGCTGACGGTGGCTCCGATGAAATTTTCGGCGGCGGCCATTTTGAAATTGGAAAGTTTCAGATTCGCGATGTACGGGGACGGGGCTTTGACCTGCTTGGGTGGCTGGCGCAGGAGGAACGCGGCGGCCAGAGCGCCTCCGATGACAACGACTACGGCGATCACGATGATCATGCGGCTGGAGTCGCGTTCTTCCGTGGCCGGCTGCGGCTGGTTGAGGAGATCCATCAAGGTGATTGTAGGCGGTTGGATTTTGAATGTCGATTGGGGGCGGCTTTTCCAGGGTTAAATTCCGAAATTCGGACCGCCGCGTGAAGCGGAGTTGGAATTCCCACTTCTCGCAACTGCGGCGAGAAGTGGGGCACCCCCGGATTTATTCTCTCTCCACATCCTTCCCACTCTTTATTCATTTTCACTTTTCGATTATGCGTCTCGGGTTGCGAGGAGTTTCGCGGCATTCTCGTGGTAGACCTGCTGGAGGATTTCGTCGTGCAGGCCTAGTCCGTACAAAGGCCAGTGGTAGCCGAACTGCTCGATTTCGTAAAAGTGTTCGTCCTGGGATTCGAGGACGCGGAAGGTGATGCGATACATTTCGGGGTCGAATCCCATGTCGGTGCCGTAGACGAGGCGGCCGGAATATTTCGCATAAAAATCTGCGGCGAAACGCGGGATGGGCGCGGTTTCGGCATAGCGGGCGGAGATGTCGGCGTGAAGATTGGGATGGCGGTCGAGGACTTCGCCTAAGTGCGTGAGATCGTAGGAGAGATTGGCGAAATGGCAGGCGACGAACGTGGTGTTGCGATGGCGCGACAGTGTGCGCTCCAAAATTTCGATCATGCCAGTGAGCTTGACGATGTTGGGCTGATTGTCGAGACGCCAGTCCCAGGCGGTCATCAGGCCGTCGTTGTGCTTGTCCATGGGCTGGTACATCCATATGGGGTCGGCGACGTGGAGGGTGACGGGCATGCGGAACTCGGCAGCTTTTTCCCAAATGGCGTCCACGCGCGAGTCGTCGGGATGCATGCCGGGGGCGGTGGATTTTCCAGAGCGCAGGCCCTGGCCTTTGTCGTGGATTTCGCCAATGCCGCGGGCGCCGGCTTCGTGGCAGCGGGTGAGTTCCTGCACGGCTTTGGGGCCGAAGCCGGGCTGGTTGTATCCCGTGAAGTCGAGGCCGCACCAGAGTTCGAAGCGTTCATTCGAATATTTGCGTTTAATGTCGTCGAATTCTTTGCCGGTCGTCATGGTGAGGATGATGGTCTTTTCGACGTTGACCGCGTCCATGGTCTTGAGCCAGGCGGCGATTGCGGCGTCGGTTTTCGCAAAAGGGTGCGAGTGCATGTCGATGACCGGGTACTTCGCCTTTTCGACATGCGTGACTGGGACTTTGTAGATCGATTGCGGGCGGTAGTCTTTGAGGAGGATGGTGTTGGGATTCAGGCCTTGGGTCGGTGCGGATTTCTTTTCGGTTTCGGCGAAGGCGGAATGAGGAAGGGCGAAGGCGAGTCCGGCTACGTTGGCGGACTTGAGGAATGAGCGGCGGTTCATAGGAGCTCCCGGGGGTTAAGAATCAAGGAACAGGAATGTGTAAACGTTCTGGGGGTGGGAAGCAAGAGTGAAGTTGGGCGGAGTGTGGGAGATCCCCCGCCCTCCCAGTGAAGACGCGGGCTTCGGGTTGCGATATGCAGAAAGCACACTCGCTTCGCTTGCTGGACAGCCGAGGCGGCTGTCCCCACATAAAACCTGGACGGACGAATGCGTCCGTCCCCACATGAGCTTATTCGCCGCCTACTGTTAGGCCTTCGATTCGGATCGTGGGAGCGGCTACGGAGCCGCGGAATTCTAGATCATTGGCGATTTCTGAGATGTTGAAGAAGAGCTCTTTCAGATTGCCCGCTACCGTGATTTCTTCTACCGGATAGGTCAGCTCGCCGTTTTGGATCCAGAGGCCGGAGGCGCCGCGGGAATAGTCTCCGGTGACCAGATTCACGCCGTGGCCGAGGAACTCGGTCACGTAGAGGCCTTCTTTTATATCCGCGATCAGATCTTTCGGGGACTTCGGGCCGGGCTGCAGAAAATAATTTCCGGGTCCGATGCCGGGAGTGCCGGCTAGTCCGCGCGAGGCATTTCCCGTCGTCTGCAGGCCTAACTTTTTCGCGGTGTAGGTGTTCAGCAGGTACGACTTCAGCACGCCGTCTTCGATGACGACTGTGCGGCGCGTGGGAATGCCTTCGCCGTCGAAGGGGCTGGTACCGAAACCGCCGGGGATGGTGCCGTCGTCGATGACGGTGACGTTGTCACCGGCAATTTTCTGGCCGAGCTTACCGGCGAGAAAACTGGCGCCGCGGTAGACGGAGTCTCCGTTGATGCCTTCGAAGATGTGTTCGAGGATCGAGGTGGAGACCATGGGATCGAAGACAATGGGGACTTTGGCGGTCTTGGCTTTACGTGCGCCGAGGCGGCGGATCGTGCGCGCGGCGGCGATGCGGCCGACTTGCTCGGGCGGATCGAGCTTGCTCAGCATGCGGGCTACCGAGAACCAGTAGTCGCGCTGCATGGCTCCATCGTCAGTTTGGGCGATGGGGACTGCGGCGACCGAGCAGTAGGAACGCTTGTACTCGCCGACAAAGCCGTGGGAGTTGGCGAGGACCTTGTGTCCGGTGGCGGCGTCGAAAGATCCGCCGTCGGAATTCTTGATGCGGGGGTCGAACTCGAGCGCGGCTTGTTCGGCGCGGCGGGCGTAGTTGATGCGATCCGGACCGGGAAGCGAGTAGACGTCTTCGTGGTAGAGATCGAGATCGCCCGGGAGTTGTCCGAGTTGATCGGCGGGAGGGATGCCGCCGAAGGGATCTTCGGAAGTGATCTTGGCCAGTTCCAGCGCGGACTTCACCATGCGGTCCAGGCCGGCTTTGGAAAAGTCGGAGGAGTAGGTGCTGGCGGCGCGCTGTCCGAAGAAGACTCTTACGCCGATCGACTTCGAGCCGGATTCTTTCAGGGTCTCGACCTGGCCCAGGCGGACTAAGGTGGAGAACTCGTCGCCTTCGCGGACTACGCATTCGGCGGCGGTGGCGCCTCCGGCCATGGCGCGAGCGACGATGTCGGTGGCGATAGAGCGGAGGTCAGTTTCTTGTTTCGGAATGCGAGTTTCTAGTTCGGTTGGCGTCATAAAAATCTTTAACCACTAAGGTCACGAAGGTACACGAAGGAAAGCAACTGCAGGGGTCCTTCGCTTCGCTCAGGATGACAAAGCTGTGAAAAATCCGTGAGATCGGCGAAGATCCGTGGCAGATGAATTTTACTGCATGAAGCCGCCGGGATCCTTCCTGGCGGTACCGCCTACGGTTAGGCGATCGACTTTTAATGTTGGGATACCGACGCCTACGGGAACAGCCTGGCCGTCTTTCCCGCAGGTGCCAACGCCTTCGTCGAGTTTCAGGTCGTTGCCTACCATGCTCACTCGCGTGAGCACGTCGGGGCCATTGCCGATTAGCGTGGCGCCTTTGATCGGGGCGGTGATGTGGCCGTCTTCGATCATGTAGGCTTCGCTGGCTGAGAAAACGAATTTTCCGTTGGTGATGTCGACCTGGCCTCCACCGAAATTTACGGCGTAGACTCCGTGCTTGACGGAGCGAATGATGTCTTCGGGATTGTCGTGTCCGGCGAGCATGTAAGTGTTGGTCATGCGCGGCATGGGAATGTGCTCGTAGCTCTCGCGGCGTCCGTTGCCGGTGTCGGCGATGCCCATGAGGCGCGAAGAAAGTTTGTCGCTGAGATAGCCCTTCAGGATTCCTTTTTCGATCAAGACGGTTTCCTGCGTGGGCTCGCCTTCGTCGTCGACATTGAGCGATCCGCGGCGCCAGGGCATGGTGCCGTTGTCGACTACCGTGCATTGTTCGCTGGCGACGCGCTTGCCGATCAGGCCCGCGAACGCGGAAGTTTTCTTGCGATTGAAATCGGCTTCGAGTCCGTGACCGACCGCTTCGTGCAGAAGGACGCCGGGCCATCCGGGACCTAGGACCACTTCCATGTCTCCGGCCGGGGCTTCGCGGGCATCGAGTTGCAGGATGGCCTGGCGGGCGGACTCCTTGGCGAAGAATTCGGGATTCTTGTCGCCGAAGAAGAAGTCGAGGGCGACGCGGCCTCCGCCGCCGGAGGTGCCGCGGGCGGAGTTGTTTTCCGTCTTCGCGATGCAGCTCACATTCATGCGGGCTAGCGGCTGCGAATCTTCGGCGAAGGTGCCGTCGGAGGCGACGACGAGAATGTTGCGGAGTTCGTCGGCGTAGCTGGCGCGAACTTCTTTGATGCGCGGGTCGTAGGCGCGGGCGGCTTTGTCGGCGCGCATGACGAGCTCGACCTTGGCGCTGATTTCGGCGTCCACACTCGGGAGCGTGACCGGATAGAGGCTGCGCGCTTGTGATTTTTGGAATCCGACGACGGTTGATTTTGCGGGGGCACTGGCGATCAGTGCGGCGGTGCGCGCGGCGTGGAGGATGCGGTCAGAGGAAAGATCGTCAGTGTAGGCGTATCCGGTGCGCTCGCCAGAGACGACGCGGACGCCGCATCCGGCGGAGATGCCTTGGGACGCGGACTTCACCATGGACTCGTCGACCATCAGGGAGGTCGAGGAGAGATATTCGAAATAGAGGTCCGCGTAATCGCCTCCAGCAGAGAGGGCGGCGGCGAGGTAACGCTCGAGGTCGTGCTCGGTGAGGCCGTAGTGCTCGAAGAAGAAGCGGGCTTTATCGTTGCTGATTTTTTCCACGTGAATTAGATGCCTGCTAGTTTGATTGGGACTCTGGGCGAATCCCCGGAGGATCATTATCCCACAGGCCTTTGCAGAGGGGCAGGAAAGAGCCTCACCACAGGGGGCACAGAGGGACACAGAGAGGCAGTCGAGCTTCGCTCGGCCGGACAGCCGGGGGCGGCTGTCCCCACATTGCTGTTCCCACTCGGGAGCACGTCTTCCACAGGCAGGATGGTCATTCGTCACAGACTTTGGCTGCGGGTTTGTGAACAATCTCCGAGTATGACTCCCGAGATGCTGAGCCGGACGCTGGCAGATTTTCTTGCGGAGGCTTCCGGGGCGGTGGTGCTGGAAGATGGGGCGGTGGCGTTCGATCTGGCGCATGCCAAGTATTCGATTTCGGGCGAGCACAACAAGTGCCTGCTGCATCTGTGGTCGGCGGAGCGGAATACGGTGCGGCGGGTGCTGGACGCCGAGGTGAAGAATGGGATGCTGCGGCTGGCAGTGCAGCGATTGGGGCAGTCGCGTCCGACGAAGCTGGAGATTTGCCAGGAGCGGGACCGGAGATCTCCGTCGGCGAAGAAGGCGGCGCGGGCGGCGTATGAGGCGAAGCTGCGGCGGGCGCTGGAGCGTCACTTTCCGGGATTTGCGATCACGCGGCTGACTTCGGGCGTGGATCTGGAGAAGTCGTTTGGTCCAATTTATGCACGCGGAGTGCTGCGGCGAGGGCAGACTGCTTTTGCGGTGCTGGGGGTGAATGGGTCGGAGACGCAAGCTTCCATCGATGCAAGCTTGACCTTTGGGATTTTGTGGATGGATGTTTGCCGGGAAAGTTCCCAGGTCTCGCAAAATCGGCGAGACCTGGGGCACCCCGATTGTCTGGTGGAGGGGCTCATTCTGTTTGTGCCTGCGAGTTGTTCTTCGCTGGTGCGGGAGCGGATGGCGAATCTGAATCGGGCGGCGGCGAAGTGGCGGCTGTTTGAGTTTGATGAGCGGCAGGATGCGGTGGTGGAAGTGGACTGTACGGATCGGGGGAACGTCGCGACCCGGCTGGTGCATGCGACGAACGAAACGGCGGCGCTGGACAGGTTCGCGGAATCGATTGCGCGGGTTCGGGCGGTGCTTCCCAACTGCGAAGTTGCGGTCTTGTCTCCAGTGGAGATTTCGTTGCGCTGGCGCGGGCTGGAGTTTGCGCGAGCGCGCATGGGGGCTGAGGAGATTACGTTTCGCAGCCGGCAGGAGATTGTGTTTGGCGTGGGCGCAGAAGAGCGCGTGCTGGAGGATCGGAATTGGGCGCTGTTTGTGCAATTGCTGACCGCGCTGCGGGATGCGCGGCATCCGTATGGGCCGCGGCAGGACCGGTTGTTTCGCATGCATCCGGAGCGGTGGCTGGAGTCGCTGGTGCGGGCCGATGTCAGCGTGATCGATGAGCGTCTAGAAACGGAGTCGGCGTATTCGCAGGTGCCGGCGTTTTCGGCGGCGGATCGGGCGATGATTGATGTGCTCACGTTGACCAGAGACGCACGGCTGGCGGTGGTGGAGTTGAAGGCGGATGAGGATATTCACTTGCCGCTGCAGGGGCTAGATTACTGGGCGCGGGTCGAGTGTCATCATGCGCGCGGGGAATTTTTGAAGTTTGGATATTTTGGTGGACGGGAGTTGGCGGGGGATTCGCCGTTGTTATTTTTGGTGGCGCCGGCATTGCATGTGCATCCGGCGACCGATGTGCTCTTGCGGTACATCTCGCCGGAGATTGAGTGGGCGTTTGTGGGGATTGACGAGCGCTGGAGAGAGGGAGTAAAAGTCGTGTTCCGCAAGCGACCTGACGTGGGGAGGCACTGTGGAGCCGGATTACTCTCGCGCACTGCAAGCTGAAGGTGGCATTCCCCAACCGGGATCGCTGATCAGAGCTGTTCACAGCCTCTATCGCGACGAGTTTCTCCGATGGTTCGGCATCATGGCGCCCACTTCCTTGCTGTCTGGCCTGGTTTTGATACTTGCCGACCTGCGGATCAGGGCAATTTTCAGGAGCATACCGCTAGGCGAGATTCGGCACCATTTCGTAGAGATCGCGGTCGCAGACGCATTACGTTTTGGGGGCTTCTTCTTAAGCTGGCTTCTGGGCTGTTTTGCTTTAGCCGCTATTGCGACGGTCGTCAACAGTTTGAATGAAGCCGACGACAACGCGGAAGCTTGGAGGCACGATAGCTACGAAGAGGCGCGTAAACACCTTGGCGCGCTTTTTGTCACGGCTTTGATCACTTTTTGTGCGTTTCTTGTAGGTGCACTGGGGGTCGAGATCGTTGATCTTGCAGTGGTTCGAGTCGTAGGCTGGACTCGCTTTTCCCCATTCAACTATTTCTTCACAGTCGCTGGGTTTGTGGTGGTGGGAAGCATTGTCAGTTGGTGGGCTATCGCGGTTCCTCTCATTGTCGGCGGCAACATTAAGATGCGCACCGCACTCAGAAAAAGCGTGCAACTTAGCAGCGGTTACGAAGGAGCTTTGTTCCTGTTGGTGACGGAATCTGTGGCGGGCGGTTTGATAGCTTGGTATGTGACTTTGCATGGCATGGCCCTGTTGGTTCCGGAGCACCTGAGATACACAGCCTGGTATGGCTGGTTCGTAAATGTAGTCGGGGTGCTCGCGAGTGCGGCTGTCGATCCACCCCTTTTTATCGGTCTCTCCGTACTGGTCGATCCCAAGCGGCACAATGCGACCTCAATCCCAGTCGCCCAGGAGGCGGCGGACATCCACTAACTGCGCCAGGTGGTAGGCGTTGTGGTCGGCTACCAGCAGGGCTTCGCGGAGGATGGTTTGGCCGTCGCCCCAGGGGATTTTGGCGAACAGGCCTGTCTTGGGATTCGCGATTAAATTCAGCATGGCTTTTTGGTCAGCGCGAAATTGCTTGACGCTTTTGGTCCAGGCGGCAGCGCTGGGAGGGGCGGCGGTTTTCGGCCAATATCCTTCGGGCCAGTTCGGAGACTTGTGCTTTCGATTGCGGCTGAATTCTAGGATGTCCCACTGCGCGATGCGGAGGTGTTCGAGTAGCATCCACGCGGAGTGGGGGAAATTAGCGGGCTTTTTGCCGCGCAGGCTTGGCGGAAGATTTTTGAGGGCGTCGTCGAATTTGGTATGAGCCCCGCCACCGGCGATCAGGTAAACGAGATTCTGGCGAAGGTGTAGGTCGCGTTTGTCGGGCATGGAGCCTCCGTTCGGATGCGGCAGCATTAGTGTAGCGCGGCCTGACTTCACCACGGAGACACTGAGACACGGAGGAATGCTGGTTAAGTACCTATTGCAGTCAGTACTAGAGATACGAAATGTTGGGGAGCGGCATACATTCCAGGCATTTCGAAGTGTTCTTCCCCGATTCCTCCGTACCTCCGTGCCTCCGTGGTGAAGGATTCTCTGCAACCTGGACCTGGGTTTGTCCGTCTAAAGTCCGTGCCCTTTCGTCTGGCTTTGGATGCGAAACGACTCTGTTGTTAGCAAGTTAAAACGTCCGCTTTTCGTAGCAAGTGTAATGTCCGGTTTTGGTTAATCTCCCGCCGCCGCCGAGGCGGTGGGAAAGTGGGAATCCCGCGCACTTTGCGGGATTTCCAAGCGGGGTGGGAAAGTCGGCTTTTGGACTTTTCCACCCCGCGTCTTTTCCACGGCCTTGCCGGCCGCCAGTTTTGGGTTGAGGATCGGACTGCCGCGCTCGTCGTAGCGACCGAAGGCGTGCGGCCCATAGCTGAGGCTCAAGGTTCCATCCAGGTGTTGGTGCACGATCACGGTGCATCCCGCCAGCGTGCCCCGCCAACGCACCGGTTCGATCTGCAACGTTAGGTTCTGAAAGCTGACCGTGTTGTCCCGGTTCACCGTGCGCTCGAATTGCAACGAAAAAATGCGCTCCAAATCCTTTGCTCGGCAGGGCATAAAGGCGCTCCCCGGTTGCGCGCTGGCGACTTGGAAGCGGCGATTGAACTCTCCGATGTAATGCTCGCGCAGAAAGGCATTCGCCGCCTCCACCGTCCCGATCCCATGCAGCCGCAGTTCCTGCGGCAACCGGCCCTGCCAGGTGCCAAAGCTGCGTTCGCTCCGTCCCCGCGCCTGCGGTGAGTAGGCGGGAATCATCCGCACTCCCAACTCGCGCATGGCACGCCCCACCTGCGTGAGGCGGTGCCGATCCACCGCTTCTCCCGCCTTCGGCGTCAGCCAGAAATGGCTGCCGCGATCGCTGTACAAGGCGCAGAACACACCCTTGTGCTCGACCACTTCTTTCAGCCCCGCCAGCACCGTCGCTGTCGCTTCTTCTTCCACCAACTGCGCGTAGTAGATCTCGCTGTTGGCATCGTCCAGGATGACCAGCAAGTCGTGCCAGCGTTCATCCTGAAACCAGCGATGCTCGCTGCCGTCGATGTGCAGCAGCATCCCGGGCAACGGACGTCGCGGACGCAACTTGCGATGCACCCCGCGCTTGCGCCCCTTGGCCACCATCCCCGCTCCTTGCAGCAGCCCTTTCACCCAGCTGTAGCTGATCTCGACCTGATACTCTGCCTGCAACTTCTCGTGAAAGTGCCGCACGTTCAGATCGAAATACTTCTCCCGATACAGCCCCAACACTTTCTCCACCACCGCCAGCGGTACTTTCTTGGGCGACGGTTTCCCCCGCCGCCGGTCAAACAACCCCCGGAAACCGAACTCTTCATACCGTTCATGCCAGCGCCGCATCTGTCGGTCGCTGATCCCTATGATCTCGGCCGCTTGCCACCACGTGATCTTCTTCGCCATCGCCCGCAAAATCACTTCCTGTACCTTCATCGCTCGCTCCACTGCGGCCTGCTTGTAAGACACCATGCCTTCCATGGTCTCCTACCCTCGCCGCCTGCAAAGCGGACACATCACTTGCTATCTCAACCGGACATATCATGTGCTAACGACAGGATGCGAAACGACTCTTGTGCCGGGGCGGGAATCCCGGTACCCTAAAGGCCAGTTATCCGTATGTTCAACCCGCACCCTAATTTAGCCGACGAAGTGAATCGTGGGATCGTGCAGTCGGAAATTGAAGGCGGAGTGTTTTTGAACGACCTACCGCCGTCCACGATTCTCGAGATCCAGACGATGCATCACCGCTACACCGCGGTATTGTTGGGTGGAAGCGAGGCGCTGCTTTCGGGGCATCCGGAGTTTTGTCCGGAGCCGGTGCAGGTGGCGATTGCGGGATCGACCTGGGGCGGGTCAATGCTGAAGCTGCAGTTTGTGGGGCGGGGGATGCACCTGGAATTTCGGCATCCGGGGTACCCGACGCCGATCATCACGTCTCCCATACAGGAAATACGCGACAATGTGCCGCTGCCCGCGCTGGAACTGGACGCGCGAGAGCATGGGGCGCACTCGTAAGTCCGCTCAGGCTTGAAAACTGGCCGTCGACGGCGAAGCGGCTCCTTCCCTAGTTGGATTCCTGCCATTGACTTGCCGAGGTTCTGGCACTAGTATTCCGGCCAGCGGGCACTGTGGCCTGCATTCATGCCGCTTACCATCGATACGCGCGAAGTCGCTCACGTGACCGTTCTGGACGTGCACGGCCGGATTGTACTCGGGGACGAGATTGGAGATTTGCGCGATGCGGTGCATGGACTGCTGGAGCGCGGAAAGAAAAAGATCATTCTCAACCTGGCCGATGTGGACTACATCGATAGCTCGGGAGTAGGCGAACTGGTCGGCTGCTACACCACCGTGCGCAACGCCGGAGGCGAGCTGAAGCTGCTGAATCTGAGCCAGAAGGTGCAGGACGTGCTGTACGTTACCAAGCTCTATACGGTTTTCGACATACGGGATGATGAGTTTACCGCGGTGAAATCGTTCGACTACTTCTTCGCCAAGTGATCAATCCGTTAGCGATCAGACCTCTAAAGATGAGATTGAGCGCCCCTCCGAAATTCTGTCTGTTTTTCGTCTTGGTTGCGGGTGTTTTCGCGCAGCAGGCTCCCGATCCAGGCAAGCAAGCGCCTTCCCCGGCCACGCAAGGCTCCGTCGCTCCGATTGCCGAGTTCAAAAGCCGCACAGACCTCGTGCTGGTACCGGTAGTGGTTCGCGACAAGAAAGGCAACCACGTATCGGGTTTGTCGAAGGACGCGTTCCGGCTGGAAGAGAACGGCAAAGAGCAATCGATTTCGCTATTCGAAGAGGTGCAGGCGCCGGGATCGATTGTTCCGGCGGCGACTGATCGGGGATACTCGAATCTTCCTTTCGACAATGCCAGCCAGATCCGGCTGACGATCATTGTTCTTGATCTGCTCAACACCGGCATACTGGCGCGAACGGACGGCAGAGATTGGATTTTGAAATTTCTGTCGAAGGGTCTCGTTCCTAACCAGCCGGTATCGCTGCTGTGCCTGACCAGCCAGGGATTGAAGCTGGTCTTTCCGTTTTCGACGGACGCCAATGCTCTAATTCAGGGGTTGAAGAGCATTTCGCTCGGGGCGGAGACGATTATGGACCGCAGAAACGTGGTGATTCACACGATCGAACAGTTGAAGGAGATTGCGCAGGCGTACAGAGGGCTTCCGGGGCGGAAAACAATGATCTTCGCCGCAGGCTACATTCCGGAGATCACGCCCGAGCGGGAGATAATTCCCACCAGCGGGTACACAGAAGATCTGCGGGAGATGTGGCAGGCCCTCATTGACGCGAACATAGCGCTGTACCCGGTGCAGTTGATGTCATGGTCGAGAGACCCGAGCATGCACGGCCTGGCGTCACGACCAAACGGGATGCTACTGCGCGACGTCGCTGAGTTCACCGGGGGAAATCTTTGTGTGGAAGAGAATGGGCTTCTCAACTGCCTGGCGGAAGCGATAGAGGATTCGCGATCGTATTACATGCTCGGATTTTCGGTTGCAATGAACGATCGGAAGCCCGGCTGGCGCGATCTGAAGGTCAAGGTGGCGGAAGCTCACGTGGACGTGCGCGCCCGCAACGGCTTCTATTACGGAGTGGCTCCGGTGAAGGATGCGAAGTCCGCGCGCAGTGAAGAGGTGAATGCGCTGGCTTCGTCGTTGGCATACAGCGCGGTTCCCATGTTTGTGAAGGTCCTCGGTCGGGCCCCAGCATCCGACCCTGCGCAGTCCAGCCAAAAGATTTCCGTCTTGTTCTTAATCACAATTCCACTGAGCGGAGTCAAGATTGATTCATCCCGGCCGGATGCTTTGGACTTGGACGTAGGAGCCATCGCCTTGACGAGGGACGTGCGTGAAGCCGCCGAGTTCTTGCATCCGGTCGGCGGAAATCCGAAAGCGGAACAATTGCAGGCGTGGGGACGCGAAGGAATCAAGTTGCACGAGAAACTGGAACTGCCTCCCGGCTCGTACGATATCCGGTTCCTGGCCCGGGACAACAATGCTTCGCAGATCGGAACGGTGGTGTTCCCGCTGGATGTCCAGTAATAAAGACCGATAAACCGGCGTATCGCGCTAGATATGCCCTAAAGCGAGGCTCTCGGAGTAAAATTCCTCGAAAGCCAGTTCGGGGCCATGCTGCTTCTGGTGCGGAGTCGTAGAGTGGTGGAAGAGCGCAGTACCAATCACAGCAACTTAGAAACCAAGACGGCCCGGGAACTGATCTGGACGTTGCATCATTCGTTTCAGGGTTGGACGTGTTCGCAGTGCGAGTGGAATTATCCGCTGCCGACGTTGCTCACGGATGGTGACGCGCGAACCGCGTATGACCGGCTGGCGGCGGGGAAATTTCGTGAACACAAGTGCGCCGACCATCTGCGGCGGCTCGGTGGAGCAGATCACGAAAGCTTTACGCCGCGCATTCGCAAGCTGGTGGCCCAGGGGTTTAAGCCGAAAGACGCGGTGGAATTGTTTCTGCAGGAAATTGCGCTGGAGTACCGCAACCAACCCAAGACCTTGGCGCAGGCGAAGGCCGATGGAGAAGACTTTCTGCGCAGGGTAAAAGCCGGGCTGATCTGAGGGGCTGCGGCTTGGAGTTCGCTCTATCGTCCGCTGCGCTATGGCGCACCGAAAAGGCAAAGGACTTAACGCAGAGATCGCAGAGACGGACCGCAGAGGACGCAGAGAAGTCTTTCTGCTGGTCAGATGCGTGTGGAGGGATGCGCGGGCGAGACGCCCCCGCTACAGCCGGCGAGACGCCGGCGCTACGACTTCCCCCCACTACTCGCTGCGGATCCACGAACACGAATCGAGGAACGCCAGACCTCAGTTTGTAATTCCCATTTGGGTGAGGATGAAGGCGTAATCGAAGGCGGCTTCCTTTAAGCGGTCGTAGCGGCCGGAGGCGCCTCCGTGACCGGCGGGGCTTAAATTGGTTTTCAGGATCAGGATGTTGTGATCGGTGCGCGTCGCACGCATTTTGGCGACATACTTGGCGGGCTCCCAGTACATAACCTGGCTGTCGTTGAATGATGTTTTCACCAGCATGTTGGGATAGGCCTTGGGTTCGATGTTGTCGTAGGGCGAGTACGTGATCATGTAATCGTAGGCAGCTTTTTCTTTGGGATTGCCCCACTCTTCGAACTCGGTGACGGTGAGCGGAAGAGATTCGTCGAGCATGGTGTTCATCACGTCGACGAAGGGAACTCCGACGAGCGCCGCATGAAAGAGGTCGGGACGCATGTTGAGGACGGCGCCCATGAGCAGGCCTCCGGCGCTGCGGCCTTCGATGACCAGACGATCTTTCGATCCGTAGCCGCGCTTCGTTAAATCTTCCGCGCAGGCAATGAAATCGGTGAAGGTGGTTTTCTTGTTCATCATGCGGCCGGCATCGTGCCAGGCCTTGCCCATCTCGCCGCCGCCGCGAATGTGCGCCACCGCGGTGACCACGCCGCGATCGACCATGCTGAAGATGTTGGAGTTGAAAAACATGTCGATGGAAATTCCGTAGGAGCCGTAGCCGTACAGGTAGAGTGGGCCGGTGCCGTCGAGCTTGGCGCCTTTCAGGTGCAGCACCGAGACCGGGATCTTTGCGCCATCGGAGGCGCCCGTGTAAATCTGCTCGACCTGATATTTCTTGGGATCGTATCCGCCCGGGACTTCCTTCTGCTTCAAGAGGACCGACGTTCCCTTCTCCATGTCGTAGGCGAAGACAGAAGCTGGAGTGATGGGCGACTGGTATCCGTAGCGGAATTCGGTGGTGTCATAGACGCGGTTCACGTAGGCGTAGGCGGCGTAGGCAGGCTCGGGGAAGGCGATGCGCTTGGATTGTCCGTTGCGCAAGTCGATGACGCGAATTTGCGGCAAGCCATTTTCGCGCTCGTAGAGAACGCAGAAATTTCTGAAGAAGTCGGTGTCGTCGATCATGATGGCCGGATTCTGCGCCATGACTTCATGCCAGTTCTTGCTGCCCGGGTCGGTGATGGGGGCATCGACGAGGCGGAAGTTGCGTCCGGTATCGTTGACGCGGATATAGAACGAGTCGGCGTTGTGGTCGGGATAGTATTCAACTCCCTGCTTGCGCGGCTCGAGAATCTTCCAATCGTCGGCGGGTTGATTGGCAGAAATGTAGCGGGCCTCGCTGGTGGTGTGGCTGACCGACATCAGAAAGATGAAGGCGTGGCTGCGGGTCTTGAACGCCTCCATCTCAAATTTCTCGTCAGGCTCTTCATAGACCAGCGCGTCCAGAGCGGCCGACCCGACCGTGTGGCGATAGAACCGGTACTGGCGCTTCGAGACCGCGTCTTCCTGCGTATAGAAAATTGTCTGATTATCGTTGGCCCAGACGACGGAACCGACGCGCTCGGCATGATCGCTGAGAGTTTTTCCGGTGCGGAGATCTTTCACTGCGAGCGTGAACTGGCGGAATCCAGTGTTGTCGTAGGAATAAGCCAGCAGGTTTCCGTCAGAACTCACGGCGAAGGCTGCGATCGACATGAAGGCCTGGCCCTTGGCGAGTTCGTTGACGTCGAGGAGAACTTCTTCCGGGGCATCCATGCTGCCTTTTCTGCGGCAGCGGATGGGGTACTGTTTGCCGGCCTCGGTGCGAACGTAATAGAAGTAGTCGCCTTCCTTGTAGGGGACTTCAACGTCGGTTTCCTTCACGCGGCTGAGCATCTCGCCGTAAAGCTTTTTCTGGAAGGGCTCGGTGGGCTTCATGACCGCGTCGGTGTAGGCGTTCTCGGCCTCGAGGTAGGCGCGGACTTCGGGATTGGGCTTCTCGCGGAGCCAGAAATAGTTGTCGACCATCTTGTGGCCGTTGATCTCGATGACGTGGGGCACTTTCTTGGCTACCGGCGGTGCGGGCGGGTTGTCGGCCGCCGTAAGAAAGATGACGGAAACCAGCAGGAGGATGCTGAAAGGAATGAGACGGCCGTTGGCCATAAAGATGCGGTTGGTCATAGTGACCCCAAATGAAAGATTTCCCGAGAAAAAGTTCGGGTAAACGGGAACGATCATACGGGACGCGGGCCGTTTTCCCCAAGAAAAGTCGGTTTCCGCGAAATCTTGTCAATAGGCAGAAACTACATGATTGGGGCTTAACTGCCTGAAATCAAGCCTTCTCCGTGCCGGTCGAGCCAGCGCGAAGAGTGTAAAGGATGTCCCGGGACATTTTGTAAAGCATGTCACGGGACCCGACACAAAAGACGCCACCTCTCGTCTGTGTTCCGTCTGTGCCGGGAATGCTTGGAGTTCACGTAAGATTACGGGATGAGTTTTTGTTGCGTTCTGGTGTTTGCTTTGGGGTCCGTCTTCGCTCTTAGTCCCGTCGCGCTGGGAGCGCAGGGTTCGGGTCCGTCTTCGTCGGCTCATTCTGCAAAACATAGTAAGCAGCCGGGTACGAATGAATCGTTACTCGAACCTGGTGCGGTTTCGAATGGCGTTTACCGGAACAAGAGTCTGGCACTGGCTTGCAAAATTCCCGAGGGATGGGTTTTGCGGACTGAGGAAATGAATGCGCGTGAGGAAGACAGCGACGTATCTAACGCTACGAGCTCACCACAGGGGGCACAGGGGAGCACAGGAGACAGCCAGTCCGGGCGGGTGCTGCTGGCGGCGTTTTCGCGGCCTCCGGAGGCTCGGGGGGAAGATATTAATTCTTCCATTTTGATTGCGGCGGAGAATGTGTCGGCTTATCCAGGATTGAAGGAGGCAGCGCAGTATTTTGGACCTCTGACGGAAGTGGCGAAGGCGCAGGGGTTCGATGCGGATGAGGAGCCTTACGAGTTTGCGATCGGGACCAGGAAAGTCGTGCGCGGGGATTTCCATAAAGACGTGGGGTCGCGGGTGATGCGGCAATCGACGCTGGCATTTTTGTCGCATGGGTATGCGGTGTCGATCACGGTGATTGGCGGGACGGAGGACGAGGTGGAGGAGTTGGTGGAGGAGGTCAGGTTTTCGGGGAAGTAAAACTTCTTTGCCACGGATTTTCACGGATGTACAGATCAGGAGCGGAATGTAGGGATCCTTCGACTGCGCCTTACTTCGCTTGGCTCGCGCGGCTTCGCTCAGGATGACAAATCTTGAGGCGGTAATTCTAGTCCAAGGGTTCGGGGTGGAGGCTTAGATCTTTTTCGCCGGCCGCTTTTTTCTCGCTGTATTTTTTCATCCAGGCTTCCCAGGACTTGCCGGCGGCGGTGTCGCGACCGGTGAAGGCGAGGGCGGCGATGTCGGCGTAGGAGATGGAGACTTTCTCGTTGGAGTTTCTTGGGTAGAGGCGGATTACGGAGTCTTTCAGCGTAGCGGCGGAGCGGCGGTCGAAGAGGTAACCTTCGATCTTGGATCCGTCTTTGTGGGTAATGGTGATGTCGCCGCGGTAGTCGAAGGCTTTTTCGAGGGCCTGGCGGAGGTCTTCTTCGCTGGCCAGGGCCGGGTTCCAGCCTTCGAGTTGTTCGCGCTCGGTGCCGGGAGCGATTTCTAGCGCGTCGGGATTCTGCGCGTGCTGTGGATGTTGTTCTTGGTGGCCGGCTTCTTTGCCTGTCATTTTCTTTTAGAACCCTTTTAAACGCTGAGATCGCGGAGGACCCCCGCTGAGAACGCAGAAAAACTTATCTTAGGCACGGGTTTCTTGCAGCGTGTGTGCAGCGTCTTGGCTCGGCGCGATTTGGATTAGCGGGTTTACTGGGGCCGGCGGCTCTTCCAGCATCTTCAGGGCTTCTTCATCTTTATAGGTGGTGGAGAGCGTCGCTTTCACTGTCGCCAGGAATCCGCTTAGCGAGCTGAAGGTGGCATTCACGGCGCTGGCTTCGTAGCCGCTGTGGACCATGCAGTTGGCGCAGGCCGGGTTTCCAGACTCCGTGCCGTAGTTCTGCCATTCTGTGGTCGCCAACAATTCTGAGAAAGTTTCTGCGTATCCGTCCTGCAGCAGGTAGCAGGGCTTTTGCCATCCGAAGACGTTGAAGGTGGGCATGCCCCAGGGGGTGCAGGGGTAGGTGCGTTTGCCCATCAGAAATTCCAGGAAGAGCGGCGAGAGATTGAACTGCCAGCTCTTTTTGCGGTTCGAGAGGATCGCGCGGAACATGCGGCGGGTGCGGGCGCGTCCGAGAAAATGTTTTTGGTCCGGCGCTTTGTCGTAGGAGTAGCCGGGAGAGAGCATCATGCCTTCGACGCCGAGGTCCATCATTTCGTCGAAGAAGGCGCGAACGGATTTGGGATTCGCGCCGTCGAACAGCGTGGTGTTGGTGGTGACGCGGAAACCACGCTTCAGGGCTTCTTTGATGGCATCGACGGCGATGTCGTATCCGCCTTCGCGGCAGACGGCGAGGTCGTGCTCTTCGCGCTGGCCGTCGAGGTGGACGGAGAACGTCAGATACTTGCTGGGCTGGAAGAGATGGATTTTCTCTTTCAGAAGCAGAGCGTTGGTGCAGAGATAGATATATTTTTTGCGGGCGACGAGACCGGCGACAATTTCGCCGATCTGCGGGTGCATGAGCGGTTCGCCACCGGGGATCGAGACCATGGGGGCGCCGCATTCGTCGACGGCGCGGAGACATTCTTCGGGGGAAAGATCCTTCTTTAAGATGTGGGCGGGATACTGGATCTTGCCGCATCCGGCGCAAGCGAGGTTGCAGCGGAACAGGGGCTCGAGCATGAGCACCAGCGGATATTGCTTGCGCCGGGCGAGCTTTTGACGAAGCACATAGCTCGCCACGGTCCACATTTGGGATACAGGAACTGGCATGAAAGACAGAAACCCTTCTGTAACGTATTTTATCAGGTTTGAGGCGGGTGGAAGGGGTCGGGGACCTTGGCGGGCACTGACCAGGCCCCGTGCTTTCCACATACAACGCTCGCTTGCGTGCGTCCGCCCCTACATGGATTCGCTCAGGCCACGCTGCGTCGGTCTCTACATGGGCGGTAGTGTGGGCTGCGCTTTTTTCGCTTCGCTGTCCCCACACAAATCTCTCGCGGCTTATGGGATGAAGGCTATGGAGCCTTTGGGGCCTACCACTAAGGCTCCGCCTTCCGGGTAGGGGCTGACGGCGTTGAAGGCCAGGGCTTGTTTTTTCTTGCCGCCGATGCGGCGGGGGTTGGCGGGCGGACGGAAGTCGAAGATGAAATCGGGGCCAATGATGAAGAGGCGTTCGGGGGCGGTGGGCTGCATGCGGAGTTTTTTGCCGGTTTGCTCGGCAGCTTTCTGTTCGGCTTGTTGGTGCAGAGCGGCCTGGTTCACGCGGAGGTCGTAGGCGATGGCGGAAAAGTAGGCTTGGGGATGGAGCTGGGAAAGGTTCCAGGTCTGGCCACCATCAGCGGTGAAGGCGAGGTCGGGTCCGTCGTCTTTGGGGTGTTTGTAGTCTCCGCCAGCGATGACGCCGTGGAGCGGGTCGCGAAACGCGATGGAGAAGATGCCGGCGGAGTCGGGACCGTGCAGGATGGGCGTGTCGAAGACTTGCCAGGTTTGTCCGCGGTCGGAGGAGTGGAAGACGCGGGCGACTTTGCCTCCGGTAGCGAACCAGATGTTGGGGTCGGGGGCTGAGGGGACTGGGGCTCCACGGTCTTCGGACGTTTCGCGCTCGCCTTCTGGCGAGCTCAGGGCTGGGTCTGAAGGGCCGCTCTTCGACAACGTGTCCTGGGTTGGCGAATTCAAGAAGAATCCTACAGAAACATCTGGCTGTGAGGAGAGGGTAGGGGTCCTTCGACTGCGCAGTTGCTCGCGCTGCGCTTGAGCAACTGCTCCGCTCAGGATGACAGACTGAGTGCGCAGGATTGCCAGACAAGTGTTGCTGGCGGCGAAGGCGCCTTCGCCTGCGATGGCTTCGGGGAGTTGCGAGGGCGGGATCGCGTGCCAGGTTTGGCCATCGTCGGTGAGGAGGAGTTCGAAGTGCAGCTTGCCGGATTCGTCGGGGATGGGGTCGCCGAGCGCGATGCCGTGTTTGGAGTCCCAAAAGGCGATGGAATCGAAGAATCCTTTGGGATTGTCGTTTTTGAATTGCAGTTGCCAGTGCTGGCCGGCGTCGGCGGTGTGGTAGATGCGGGACTGGTCGCCGGGTCCGGCGGACAGGAGGAACGCTTCGTCGGCGGAAAAGGCGACGACGCCGCGGAAATCGAGATTGACGGCATCGGGAACCTCGGCTGAGGCCCAGGTGCGGCAGGCATCGGTGGTGCGGAGATAGGTGCCGTGCGTGCCGCTGGCCCAGGCAACTTGGCGCGAGACAGCGCTGACGCCGCGCAGGTTTTCTGTAGTTTGGGAAGTGTCGACGCGCGGGCCAGACTGAGCCACAGCGCCCGCAACGAGCAAACAGCACAGCAGTGAACGCATGGGGAATTGTCGCAGAAAAAACGGGGAATGAGGCAAATCTTGTTGAAGGCAGTTTTAGGATACAGGTGGCAATCGGCTGATCGTTTACAACCATTCTCCGCTGCTCGACTTCATAGAGGGGAGAAAATCTTTTCGCAGGTCGAGCTTTCGCACGTCGAGCTTCAATCTTTTCCCAGTTTCGCCCAGGGGTTCAGGCGACTGGCTTCCTATCTCAAAGCCCTGCGGTGAGCGGGGCAAACTTTGCTGGTTGAGGAATCTCATGCGCGGAAATTGCTGCAGAGAATTGGCTTACGCAGGATTAATGATTCTGGCAGCGAGCGTATGGTGTGCGGGGCAAACGCTGAAGCTGCGCCCACCGGCGGGAGAGGAAGAGAAAAAGGTTGCGCCGGCGCCGGATCCTGCTCCGGTTGTAATGCCGATGAGCATACCGGCCGGAACTCCGATCAAAGTGGCCCTGGATTCGGAGGTGCGCATCCGGGGAGTGGGGCAGGCGATCCATGGCAAAACGACGGAACCGGTGTACGCCTTCGACAAGCTGCTGATTCCCGCCGGGACGACGGTGAGGGGAAAAGTTGCTGCGATTGATGGCGTGCCCAAGAAGGTGCGCACGCTGCAGGCGATGGACGGAAATTTTTCTCCGGTGCGCGCGGTGCATGTGCAGTTCGACGATCTGGTGATGGCGGATGGACGCACGGTGGCGATGCAGACGGTATCATCGCTGGCGCCGAACGGAGTGCTGCGCTTTGTTCCCGCGAATACAAAAGAAAAGAAGAACAAAGTGGAGGATGCGGCTGGGAAGAAAGTCAGCCAGACGCGGCAGCAGATCCGGCAGCAGTGGAGCGATCTGCAGAAGCAGATTCACGAGCCGGGAAAACTGCACAAGCTGAAACGAATGGCGATCGCGCAGCTGCCGGTGCATCCGCAGTACATGGAGGCCGGGACGAGTTTCAATGCGGACTTGCTGCAGCCGCTCGATTTCGGCACAGAATCGCTGAAGGCGGAAGCGTTGACGGGTATCGGCAGCCCGCCACCAACCGGGAGCGTGGTGCATGCGCGGCTGGTGACTCCGCTGAGTTCGGCGACCTCGAAGAAGGGAGAAGTAGTGGAAGCGTTGCTGACCGAGCCGCTGGTCGCGTCAAATCAGCTGATCCTGCCGGAAGGAAGCATGATTCGAGGATCGGTCATGCAGGCGCAGCCGGCGCGGCGACTGGCGCGCAACGGGCAGTTACGGATTCTGTTTCACGAGGTCGCTCCGCCGAACGGGGTCGCGGAAAGAGTGCAGACGAGCCTGGAGGGCGTCGCGGTGGCGAAGGGAGAAAACTTGAAGCTCGACGACGAGGGCGGAGCGCAGGTCACTACTCCGAAGACGCGGTATTTGACGACGGGAATTCAGGTCATTCTGGCGGCAACGTCAGCCATGCCCGACAATGACGCGCGCGCAGGAGGGGGCGGCGGAGGAGATCTGGGCGGAAGCGCGGCGAATGGAGCGTCCGGCTTTCGTTTCGTGGGAATGGCGGTAGGAATGATCGCGCGCTCGAGAGTCGTGGCCAGCGGGTTTGGCGCGTATGGAGCGGCCACTTCGATCTACTATAAATTTCTGGCGCGCTGACGCGACGTTGTCTATCCGAAGGATATGGCGATGGTGATTGGGTTAGGAACGAGGGAAACGAACCGGCCTGCGGCGAGTGAGGGGAAGCCGGGCAGCGACGAAAGCGGCGTGAAGACTGCGGGGAGATAGCTTGTTCGCAGCGGGCTCTTGGAAGAAAAAGCTTAAACCGCGGAGGACGCAGTGGAATTCCGCTGAGATCGCTGAGAAGTTCGGAGATGCAAGCTGAGCAACCACTTTCGCTCCCAAACGCACGAAGACAGCACCCAGAAAAATTGAGCGGCGGCCAAATTTACTTGGCGGTGAAGTCGGCGAAGGATGCGCTTTTGCCGATGTAAATGCGCAGGGTGCAACGGGCGCCCACGTGGGCGAAGGCTACTTCTAGAGTGTCGGAGGGTTGCTCGACCTGGGCGGTTTCCATGGGAGCGCGGGCGATGTCCTGTCTTTCGTCATAGGGAGCGCCGGCGGTGACATTCTTATTCACGACGAGAGTCCAATTGACGCGCGCGGGAAAGGGATAGAGCGTGTAGGCGCCGATGGGAATCAAGGATGAGCCAAGGGTCAATTGCGCCTCGGTGAACAAGGTCATGGGGACGCCGCCCGGAGTGAAGGGCTTGCCGTTCGAAATCTTCTCCTGCTTGGTGGGAACGGCGATGTAGCGCACATAGACCTGGCGTCCGTCGTCGAGATTGCAGGTGGTGGTAGATTGCGTGTTGGATTGGGCGGCGAGGAAGGGGGTTAACAGAATCGATATGAATACAGCTCTCCACACGAGAGTGGCGGACATGGGTTTGGAAAGCCTCCGCGGGAAAGTGTAGCGCCGGAGGGGCGATTTGGGGAAGATTTTTAGCCGCGAGACGGCCGATTTTGGACAAAACAGTCTCGTTCGTGATGAGACTTCGGTGACGTATCCCGGGGGCGGGGCGGTTGCTACCGTTGCTTGCAGGTACCGTTGCGTAAAGGTACCGAGCGAGGACGGGAGTCAATGGCGAAAGCAAAACTCAGAATTCTTTATGGCGAAGGGGATGGGGAAGTGCTGGCGGTACAGGCCGCGGCGATGGAAAAAGCGGGGCACAGCGTGCAACCGGCGGAGGGACGCAAGGGCGTGGACGAGGCATTGAAGAAGTCGAAGTTTGACCTGGTCGTGCTGGGAGCGAGTTTGACCCGCAACGACCGTCATCATCTGCCGTATATGGCGAAAAAGGCGCAGGGTAAGATCAGCGTGCTGGTGCTGCATGCGGATGGGACGCGGCATCCGTATGTGGACGCCTGCGTGGATACCGGGGCGAGCATCGAGAACGTGCTGAGCCGGATCGAGAGCATGAAGATCGCAGCGCCGGCGGCGAAGGCGGCAGGGGCGGGTGAGTAGTACCGAGTTGCGAGTCGCGAGTACTGAGAGTGGGCGGCCTTTGGCCGCCCTTTTTTTTGCGGCGGCTCGAATATAGATAGTTACGAATCTGGATGGTTAAGTGGTGGGATGAGTCACGTTGTCTGCCGCGTTTTTGCCATGACCTCGGAAGGCCGTTGCTTAGAAGTGGGAAATCTGGCTGGGCGGCTTTTGTGGTTCGATGGGAATCTGATTGGTAATCGGTGGGAATTTCTGACCAGAATCTGCGGACTTCTGGGATGGGCCAGAGTGCGGAGTTAACGGAAAGATCGGCTTAGTGGTAAGAGTTAGCGGGCGAGGGCGCCCGCTCTACACTCTTTCTGCAATGCAGAAACCTTAGGGGAGCGTTTTGGGAGTTGGCTTGCCTGCTGGTTTGTAGTCTTTGGGATAGACGACCAGGCAGCGGCGCATGCCTTCGCCTTCGCTTTCGGTGTGCAGGTCGGCTTCATCGCGCAGGGCGAGATGAACGATGCGGCGCTCGCGCGAGGACATGGGGCTGAACTGATAAGGCGTGCCGGTCTTGCGTACTTTGTCGGCGGCCACGGCGGCGGCGGTGCGCAGTTCCTGGATGCGCAGCGAACGGTGATTCTGGCAATCGAAGCTGATCTTTTCATGTTCGCCGGAGGCCAGGCGCAGCATTTCCAGGGCGAGCAGTTCGAGGGCGCGCAGGAGTTCTCCGCCGCGATCGAGCAGCAGGGCGGAGTCGGGGCCGGCGAAATCCACGAGGATGTCGGGCTTCTCCCAGTCGCGATTGTCGGGGATGGGCGGGTCGACGACGATGCGGTATTTCAGGCGGAGTCCGCCGTGGGTGACGACGGCCTGGAGGAATTCGTTGATTTTGTTGGCGGCGGCGATTTTATCCATAAGGTTTCAGCGATCGGCCCTCAGGTAGGGCGGAAATTTGTTGATGCGAATGCCCGAGGGCCGAAACCCGTTAAGAGCGAGCGCGAGCATTCGCGGCGTAAATTTTCCTTCGCCCCTTCGGGGCTTGTTCCCTTTACCATATTTGCTACCCACGGCTTGCGCCGTGGGCTGCATTCTTACGCCGCTTCGCGGCTAGCGCCCTTCCACCTGACGCGGCGCTCAAGCGCCGCTCTTCCAAATTCTGAACGCACGGCGCACTTCCGCCTACGTCCGCGGCGCTATTTATCTTTCTTGCGGGCACGCTTGGCCATCATTTCGCGCATTTCCTGGCCCAGGTGCGTCTTATTCATGACGGCCTGCTGGGCAATTCCGATCACGTTGACGACAGCGTAGTACAAATTCAATCCGGCTGCGAGACGGAAGAAGATGAAGCCCATCATCAGGGGCATCATCACATTCATCAATTTTTGCTGCGAGGGATCCATGCCGGCTTGCGGCGTCATGCGCTGCGTGACCAGGCTGCTGATTACCATCAGGATCGGCAAAATGAAGATGGGATCGGCGGCGGACAGATCTTTAATCCAGAGCCAGTGGGCGTGGCGGAGATCGAGCGCGGTGCCGAGCATGCGATAGTACGCGAACAAGAACGGCATCTGGATCAGCATGGGCAGACACCCGCCGGCCGGATTGACACCTTCTTTCTTGTAGAGGGCGCTGATCTCCTCATTCATGGCAGCCTTGCGCGGATCGCGCAGGCTGTACTTCTTATACTTCTCCTGGATCGACTTGATCTGCGGGGCCACGCGCTGCATCTTGAGCATGGACTTCATCTGCGTGATGCGCAGAGGCAGCAGGGCGAGGCTGATGATCAGAGTCTGGACAACGATCGCCCATCCCCAGTTGGGAACGATGTAGCGAAAGGTCCACTTCAACCAGACGAATAGAGGCTTGGCGAGGATGCCCCACCAGCCGAAATCGACGAGGCCGTTGAGATCGCTGTCGGCACCGATAACGCCGGGGACGGGAACTTTCTGCAGGACTTCCAATTCCTTGGGGCCGACGAAGGCGCGTTCGGAAGTAGGGCCGTGGAGGTTGCCGACGGCGGCGCCGAGAACATCGACATTGGCTCTCTCGGCGTCTTTGCGGGAATCGCGCGCGATGGAGAGCGGATTGCGAAGCGTGACCATGGCGGTCGCGGCCGGATCATCGGGGATGAAGACGGCTGCAAAATACTGATCGGTGGGGCCGGCCCAGTGGAACGGGCCGGGCAAGGTGGCTCCGCCGCTGATCTTTTTAGAAGTCAGGCGCTCGATATTTTTGTTGAATTGATAATCGATCCAGCTGGTAGCGTAGAACGCCGGAGTGACCTGATCGCCGAAACCGGACGGCCAGGCGGGGAGCGCGGGAACGTAACTGCCTTTCGAGGTGACGCTGGTTTCGATTTTGACGATATAGGTGTTGTCGAAGCGGAAGGTCTTGCGAACGGCGAGGTCCCGATCGGCGTACTCGAAAGTGATCGTTGTGGGAGTGGAGTGCTGGCCTTGCTCGGAGACGACGTAGAGCGAGGAACTCAGCTTGTTGCGCAGGGCTTCATCGTAGGTCCACAACGAGAGCGGGTAACCGTAGAGCGCGGCGGCCCCGGGATTGACCAAGTCGAGCGGGCCATTCTCAGAGTCGTTGTCGTACTTCTTCAAGATCCAGGATTTGACCTGCGCGCCCTTGTTCGTGAAGGTGATGCGGTAGAGATCGTTTTCAATGACCGTTTCGGTTTCTTCGGGCGCCTGCTTGGTGACTCCGGCGGGAACGGCGGGCGTGACCGGAGCGGCGGAGGGGGCAGTCGGTGCGGGTTGGGCCGGCTGGGGCTGAGTGATTTTCTGCGGAGCCGGTGGCGTGGGCAGATATTTTTTGAGCAGCGGCTGAAACGCCAGCATGATGATAAACGTCACCAGGAAGATGAGCATCAGGCGGCGTTCGCTGCCGGGTTCGTGCTGAGGATTTTGATATTCGGCCAAAGTTTCAGTAATCCGTTCTGAGTCTGGGGCTAAGGTCGTGGTCTTCGCGATGACATACCGGATCGTAGCCGCCCTTTGCGAAGGGATGGCAGCGCAAGAGCCGGGCTAGCGCCATCAGAGTTCCACGCAGGGCGCCGTAGCGCTCCACCGCTTCCATGGCATATTCCGAACATGTGGGAACGTAGCGGCATGCGGGTGGAAACATCGGCGAGATGGCGAACTTGTAGCCTCGCAGCAGGAGCAGCGTGACGCGTTGGGCTAGATGGCGCATGGTTAAATCGGGTTGGCACTGGCCGGATCTCGGTTGTGCCGTCCCTACGGGACTCCGTCTGTACTCCGTTCCTACCCGGCACTTACGTGCCGGGCTATCACATTCCGCCCCTTCGGGGCTGGGCTTGAGACGCTGCTATCTTCTTCGCTCGACTACGCCACCTTCGTTTACAACAACGCCGAAGTCGGCGCTCAGCAGCGAGTTCCTCTTCTTCTGTACTTCCTGCCCGGGCTGACGCCCCGGGCTATCACATTCCGCCCCTTTGGGGCTGCGGTTGAGCCGCTGCAAGCTTCTGTTCTATGACTACGAACGCGCGGCGCACTTCATTCAGAATCGAATCAAAATCGGCGGTCAAGACAATCTTCTTGGGATTGATGACCACGTCGGCCGGTATTACCGTTGCCGGCCGGGTGAGGCGCACGGCCTCGCGAAGACGGCGCTTCATGCGATTGCGCTGGACGGCGCCTCCGAGAGCGCGGCCGACGGTGAAGCCGACGCGAAGTCCCGCGGGGGCAGCCTGCTTTCCAGGCAAGTCTTGCCGTTGCCAATAAAATACGGTCATGGATGGCGAAAAGTGCCGGCGGCCCAGCTTGTAGACGCGTTCGAAATCGGCGTGGCGCAACAGGCGCACGCTGCGGGGAAATCGGGCGTTACCACGTTGTGGCCTGACACTTTGATTCGATGCTCCGGGCACACTAGCAGTCACAGTGCCTCTATATCCAGATCGCTGTTAGGAGTCGTGGAGACGCGGGCGAGGGCCACTTCGGCTAGCTGAGGGCAGGTCCGCGCCACGCTCAATGTTATTCGCGGAAACCTGGTTTCACAGAGACCCGCTTGCGCCCCTTGGCGCGGCGGCGGGCGAGAACCTTCTGGCCGCCCTGGGTCTTCATGCGCGAGCGAAATCCGTGCTTCTTCGAACGCTTGCGCCGGTTCGGTTGGAACGTACGTTTAGGCATGAAAAGTTAGCTGCTCCTGATAGGATCGACGGTCTTAGGGCAAACCAAAAGTATAAATCAGCGCGGGGGTTAGGGCCAAGCCCCCGGGTGCCGAGGTAGAGAGTCAGCAAGAAAAGGCTTAACGCAGAGGGCGCTGAGATTTCGCAGAGATCGCTGAGGAATTCTCGGGAGGCAGGCCAACCGAGGGCCGGCGGGAGATGCGAAGCCTATACACGATTGCCAAAGCAAGCTTAAAATGGCGCTGGATTCGCGCGAGTTTTTTTCTTTGACGCAGCCAAAATCTCAGTTCAGCGGACCGGCGGGAGCAGCACCCTCCGAAGGGTCCGGTACGTCGGGGATCGCCGGGGCAGAACCCAAATCGTCCGCGTCGTCCTCCGAAGTGCCTCCTGTAGGGCGGGACCGCGAAATCAATGAAGAGCTGCGGCGCCTGAATCGCGCGCTGCGAGCGCTGAGTGCGTGCAACCAGGCGCTGGCGCAAGCGGGCAGCGAGCAGGAATTGTTGGAACAGATCTGCGACATCATTGTGCGCGAGGGCGCATACCGGTTTGCCTGGATCGGCTATGCGGAATCGGATGAGGCGAGGCAGGTGCGGCCGATGGCGCATGCCGGGCATGAAGACGGATATCTCGATCAAGTGCAAGTGAAGTGGTCGGAAACGCCGATGGGATACGGGCCGGTGGGCACGGCGGCTCGGGAAAACCGCATCTGCGCGGTAATGGACACAGAGCGTGATCCTTCGTTCGAACCCTGGCGGGAACCGGCGCTGAAGCGGGGATACGCGGCGGTAATTGGATTGCCGCTGCGGCTGGCGGGGAAAGCTTTGGGCGTGCTGGCGATTTACTCGGATCAAGCCGGATCGTTTGACAGCTCCGAGGTCGAGTTGCTGACGGAGATGGCGAACAATCTGGCGTTCGGCATCACCGCGATCCGGTCGCAGGAGGAGGGCAGGCGGGCGACGGTGGCGCTGCGGGAAGCGGAAGAGAAGTACCGGCAACTGGTGGAGTTGGTTCCGGCGATCTCGTATGTGGCGGAGGCGGGAGCGCAAGGCCGCTTCCTGTACGTCAGCCCGCAGGTGAACAAGATCCTGGGCTTTCGCCCGGAGGATTGTTTGTCGGATCCGTGGTTCTGGTGGAATCACTTGAACCCGGAAGACCATAGGATCGCGACGCTGGAAGATACGTGGGAAGAAGGGCGTCCTTTCCAGGTGGAGTACCGCATGATCCGGCAGGATGGGCGCGAGGTATGGCTGCGCGACGATGCGACGATCGTGATCGATCGGCAGACCGGGAAGCGGCTCACCCGCGGATTGCTGATCGACATCACGGAGCGGAAGCGCGCCGATGAAGCGTTGCGGCGCAGCGAAGAGAATTACCGCATGTTCGTGGCGCAAAGCTCGGAAGGAATCTTCCGGCAGGACCTGGATGCGCCATTGTCCATCGACCTTTCGGAAGAGCAGTTGATTGACGGGATCATTCACGGGTCATACATGGCGGAGTGCAATGACGCGATGGCCCGGATGTACGGCCTGAACTCGCGGCAGGACTTGCTAGGCAAGCGGCTGAGCGAGCTGCTGCTGGCCGACGATCCGAACAACATCGAGCTAACGCGGGAATATATTCGCAACGGATTCCGCGTGGTGGAGCGCGAGTCACATGAGGTGGACGTACACGGGAACATGAAAGTGTTCGTCAACAACATGTTCGGGATCGTGGAGAACAGGAAACTGCTGCGCACGTGGGGAATGCAGCGGGACACGACGGAGCGGCTGAAATCGGACGCGGCGCGCAGGAAGGCGGAGGAAGCGCGGCGGGAGAGCGAGGAACGGTACCGCGTATTCGTATCACAAAGTACGGAAGGAATCTTCCGCATGGAGTACGATCCGCCGGTTCCCTGCGACCTACCGATTGTGGAACAGCTCAGGTGGGGGCTGGAACACGGATATATGGCGGAGTGCAACGACGCGATGGCGAAGATGTACGGGCGGGCGTCGGCGGCGGAATTGACGGGAAAACGGCTGACGGAGTTTCTGGTGCTCCACGATCCGGTGACGCTGGAGTTTATGGAGAATTTCGTGCGCTCAGGCTACCGGATCACGGATCAGGAATCGCGGGAGATCGATGCGCAGGGGCAAAGAAAAATATTCCGCAACACGATGATGGGGATCGTAGTCGACGGACACTGGGTGCGGAGCTGGGGCATTACGCGGGATGTGACGGAGCGGATGCAACTGGAAGAGCAACTCCGGAACGCGCAGCAGATGGAGGCGGTGGGGCGATTGGCGGGAGGCGTGGCTCACGATTTCAACAATATTCTGAGCATCATCATGGGACACGGCGAACTGCTGCTGCGGACGGGCGAGGTGGATGAGCGGGTGCGCAACGGGTTGGAGCAGATCCGGCGGGCGGCGGAAAGAGCGGCATCGCTAACGCAGCAACTGCTGGCCTTCGGCCGGAAGCAGGTGCTGCAGCCGCGCATGTTGGACCTGAACGAATCGGTTGCCGACATCCAAAAAATGCTGGCGCGGGTGATTGGCGAAGACATCGAACTGGTGGCGAGCCTGCATCCGTCGCTGCTGCCGGTGAAGGCGGATCCAGGGCAGATCGAACAGGTGTTGATGAACCTTGCGATCAATGCGCGCGATGCCATGCCGCAAGGCGGACGGCTCACCATGGAAACGTCGAACACGGAACTCACGCCGGAGCAGGCCCGCGATCGCGATCTGGCGGCAGGAAGTTATGTGATGCTGAAGGTCAGTGACACCGGACATGGAATGGACGCGGCGACGCGGGTACACATTTTCGAGCCATTTTTCACAACCAAGCCCCGGGGAAAAGGGACAGGCCTGGGGCTGGCCACGGTGTACGGCATTCTGAAACAGAGTGGGGGAAGCATCCAGGTGGAAAGCGAAACTAACCGGGGCACCGAGTTCCGCATTTATTTGCCGGCGGCCGCCGGGGCTGTGCACAAACAGCGGCCACGCTCGGTAGATAAGGATGTGGCTGGAGGCACGGAGACGATTCTGATCGCCGAAGACGAGCCGGATTTGCGCGAGCTGGCCCGAATCTTTCTGGAAGATTATGGGTACAAGGTGCTGGAAGCGGCGAGCGCCGATCAAGCCATAAAAACGGCGGAGATCACGGCGGAGCCGATTCATCTTCTGCTCACCAACGTCATCATGCCGGGGATGAGCGGGCGACAACTGGCGGAGCGCATTTTAAGCAAGCGGCCGCAGACCCGAATCATGTACATGACGGGCTACACCGATGACATGGTGGTGCAGCACAAAGTTCTCGAGCCCGGCGTGCAATTGCTGCAAAAGCCGTTCACGCGGGCGGATCTGGCGTTGAAAGTACGGGCGACGCTGGATGCGCGGTAAGCTGGCCAGTCTGATGCTCGAGCGCTCTTCGGTAAAATTGATTCATCGCTAGCTATACACAAACGCTTCCAATCGAAAAAGGGAAATTTCAATGACGCAGATGCAGGAGGGCGGCGGGATCGTGGATGAAACGCGAGCAGCAAAGAAGATCTGGGTGACGCTGACCGGGTTGCCGCTGACGGTGAAACTGGATTGGCCATTTCATCAATCGACTTCGGGTGCGGATTTCTGGGTGCTGCATGGGGACATCCGGCTGGAAGGTTCCGACGGGCTGCATGCGCCGGTGGCTGTGAACCTGTCGCAGACAGTGCGCGAAGTGATGCCGTCGCTTGAACCGAAGGACGCTGAGGCTCCGGTGATCAACGCGCTGCGCAAGGAAGTGGACCGGCGGCAGATTGAATTTTTGAAATCGGGGAAGCTGCTGCCGGTGCCGTTCTCCAGCCGTCATTATGACTTCAAGCGGCAGCAGTGGGTGTTTGGCAAAGCCAGCGATGAGGCGATGGCGGAGTTTATCGAGAGGAAAGTCTACTGGCTGACAGCGCTGGGTTCCGCAGAGCCGGGGAAGTCAAATACCGCGAGAGTGTGGATCGGGGATCCGGCGGAGGCGCAGTATGTGCAGACGACCCCGGCTCATCTGCTGGAAGTGGCGGCGCGGCTGGTGGCGGCACAGGGATTGTTGCGGATCGAAGGCGAGTTTGCCGAGGCCACGCAGGGCCTGATGAATCAGGCGGAGCGATTCGAAGATGCGCGGCGCGCGGCGATGGAGGAACTGGAGAAGAAGCACGCCTTCGAGAGGGGATAGGGGTGCGTGGGGTAGGGATCCTTCGACTGCGGAACTGGACGGCTTCGCCGGCCAGTTCCTTCGCTCAGGATGACAATCTATTGCGGACATCGCCTCGCTGACCGCGTGGGTCGTCGACGGCGTTGTATTGGCAATACTCACGACGATTTTCGCGAGAATAATCCCCAGCAGAATCTTGGAGCGATGGCGTAATTCACCTGGACCAGGACAATCGCGGCGATGCTGTAATAGGTGTTCAAGAAACACAGCGCGGCGCCGGCCGCGTAAAGCGTTTGCGCGATGACGATGCGGCGAACGACCGCGGGATGAACGTCGGCGGGTATGTCATCGGCTAAGAGATCGGCGCGCGTGGCATAGCTCCAACTCCAGTACAGTGTCATTCCCAACAACAAAATGTTGAACCAGTAGACCAGCAGCGCTATCTCATAGTGGATGAACTGGGCGAGCAGCGCCGTCGAGAACGGATTCAGCGAGACGCAGCAGAGGAAGGCGATGTGAATCCAGGCGAGATTGCGGTCGGCGCGGGCGAACTGGTTGAGCTGGGTCTGCTGGCCGACCCAGAAGATGCCCAGCGTCATCACGCTCATCAGGAAGATCAACAGGCGCGGAGAGAGCACGACGAGTGCGTGCCATAGATCGCGCTCGGAGTGGACAGCTTCGACGGCGGGTACGCGCAGGTCGAGCACGAGCAAGGTCATGGCCACGGCAAAGATGCCGTCGCTGAGGGCGGCGAGGCGCTCCACGCTCTGTCCGGCAACACGGTTATAGAGGGATGGCATCGAACAGAGTCTAGCGGGTTGTGGGGGCTCGGGCAAAACATGGATTCAAAGGCCGCGATTCACGCGGAAGGGTGGAAAAGCTTGGGGACAGCACGCCGGGGCTGGCTGGTCTCGTGGATAGTTTTGCTGCTATGGACGACGACCGCTGCATGGGCGCAGAGCCAGAGCACTCCGGAATTGCCCCCGGCTCCCGAGCCGCAGGACCAAACTAACCCACCGCAGAACTCGCAAACTAGCCCACCACCTGCGCCGGAGAAAAAGCAGGAAGAAGAGAATCCCGCGCAGGAAGCTGCGGAACAAGCGAAAAAGATGACGGAGGAAGCGGCCCAAGCCACGATGCGTGTGGGCGAGGAGGCGATGGTGCGCGCGCGAGACTGGGAAGCCAGCTGGCTCACCGGCGTTTTCGTACCCAAAGGGGGCGTCATCACGCCGCTTACGCTGGAACAGCGCCGCGAACTCTATCTGCAGCAGACGCTGACGACGCCGGGCGCATATCTGAAGCGCCTGTTTGCGGCCGGGATCGACCAGGGACGCGGCGTGCCTTCTCAATGGGATGACGGGTGGGGCGGATTCAGCGAGCGGTTCGCGTCGCGCGAAGGACAATTCATTACGGCCAACAGCGTGGCGACCGTGGGAAACGCCGTGCTGCAATACGAGCCGCGCTACGATCAATGCCAATGTTCCGGATTCTGGCCGCGGACTCGCCATGCGATCGTGCGGAATTTTGTGACCTATAACCATAGCGAACAAGAGCTGCGTCCGCAGTGGGCGCTCTACACGGGCGCATTTGTTGGAGGGGTGGTTTCGACGGCCTGGAAGCCGCCTCCGCGCAATGCCTTTGCCCAGGGCGGCTACGCCATGTTGGGACAGGCGGGATATGGGGCGCTGCTCAACTTCTTTATCGAGTTCGCCGGCGACATCAACCACAAAATCGGAGCGAAGAAGCGGGACGGCCAGAGGTACTGATCGAAGGTACTGAGAGGTCCCCTGTGGCCGAAGTCGGAATTTCCCCGCCTTCTATTTCGGTGTGCGCCTGATAGCGAAAAGAAACCAGTACGTGATCTAACTAGGGCGGGGTTTGGGTGGGAACACATCCGGGGATCGCCCCCTCGTGTCGTGGCGGCCTGCCCGACCTCTTCGCCCCTTCCGTGGAGTGGGGCTAGGCGGGTTTGTGGACGGATTGAGCGACCACGGCGCCAATATTGAAGAGACACATCAGCGAAATAATTCCCAGCGAGATCACACAGTAGATACACCACACGCCCAGAATGTCCCTTTCGATATGGGCGAGGTACAGCGAGAACGCAAGGCCCGTGAGTGTTGGAACGAGCAGCAGCCGGTAAGAGCGCAGGAAAGCAAGAATCGCCATCAGCACATAGCCCACGATGCCGGCAACAGCCACGGGAATTGGGCCAAGCATGGCATAGTGGCTGTGATTGACCACGCCGCAGTCCCAGTGCTCGTTGATGCTGCAGGGAGAGTCGCCGTATTCGCGGTAGTGCTCGCGCAGGGCGAGAGAAGAAACGACGATGCCGAAGATGGCCAGGATGAGCAGGAGATATTTCATGAAGATTCCTCAATGATGCGGGCAGGGCGCGAATTATGCCTTCGGAGTGCGAGCGTCCGCCGCGTCCTTTATTAGATCAGAAACCTGCCAGTCGTTGCCGTGATACCACTTCACGATTTTGCCGTCGGGGCCGATCACGGCGGTGCTGAGATTGTGCGTGATCAGACCGTTCTCAGGAGTAACAGTGAGCGCGAAGAAATCGGCGATCTTCGGCAGATCGGCGGGACGAGGGGCAGCGAACTCCCAACTGCGGAACAGGGCGGCGTCGTGGGTGTGGGCGACGGAGAATGCGTAATCGCGCAGAACCTTGGGCGTATCGTGCTCCGGGTCGAAACTGATGCTCAGCAGATGCGTGCCGGCGAGCGCGGAGTCAGTGCCGACTTGCTTGTCGATTTCGGCGAAGTTGCTGCTCACGCGCGGGCAGAAGTCAGGAAACGGACAGCGCGTGTAAATGAACGTGATGAGCAGAACTTTGCCGCGGTACTGGTGGAGCGAAATGCGCTTGCCATCTTGATTGGTGAAGGAAAAGTCCGGCACGTCTTCGCCGGGAGCAGGCATATGGAAGGAACTAGCGCCGTTGGCCGGAGGCTGCTTGGTGTGCCCCGTGACCTTTACGTTCTCGAGCCAGTAATCGGGAGCGGCGTCTTCATTCTTCGTGGTGGGCTCGATGACCACGACCTCGGCGGAGATGGAATCGCCGGGAGCGAGTTGGCGGAGCATGGACGCCGGCTTGATCTTGTACGGCATGGCCATGGCGTCCATGAAGCCGGGAATGTTGTCGCCGTCGATGAGCGCGGACTCGGCCTGGGAATCGATCGAAACGATGCGGCCGGTAAAGGGGTAGCGCTTGGCCGAGGGTTTCGAACGGTGGCAGGCTGGGAGGAGAAGAACGGATACGAGAATGGCGGCGAAAAGAATGCTCGATTGATGTTTCACGTTAATAACTTTAACTCTTCGTGAGACCCGCGCGCCACGTGCCGTCCCCACGGGACTGGCGTCAATTTCCAACTCCACCCGGCACTTACGTGCCAGGCTATCTCATGCCGCCGCTTCGCGGCTTGGGTTGGATGGAGGCTAGGGCATCGTCGCCCCTGGAATCGGGCGCGGAGGGCGATTGTTTGCCTGCGTACTTTGTGACATTCTACGCGGTCTGGATTTCACAGGGAGAGGCGTCCGATGTCATGCAATCCTGAGGTGCTGAAACATGTTCCGTTGTTCGCGTCGCTGGATGAAGAGGAAACGGCAGTGCTGGCCGGGCAGGTGCGTCTCAAAACTTTTTTGCCGCGGCAGCGCATTTACAAAATCGGCGACGCGGGCGGGCAGGCCTACGTAGTGGTCTCGGGGCGGGTGCGTGTGGCGACGGTCGACCAGGATCAGCAGGAAGTCGTGGTCGACGAGCCGTCGCATGGCGAGTTCTTCGGATTCGCATCCATGCTGGAGCAGACGCCACATCAGACCGAAGCGTCGGCGATTGACGAGGCGGTTTGCCTGGAAGTGACGCGCAACGATATTGCGGTGCTGCTTCAGCGCAAGCCGCTCGCGGCGATGGATATGCTGCGCGTGCTGGGCAGGCAGTTTCACGCTTCGCAGCAACTGGTGCGGCTGCGGGCCAACCGCCATCCGAATGAAGTCATCGAGAAAGACGCGACCTTCGGGGAGCGCGTGGCGGATGCGGTCGCGGGCTTTGGCGGATCGTGGACGTTCATCATCGCGTTCGGTGTCGCGCTCGCCGTGTATATGACGATTGACGCCATGCTGGGTAAGAAGGCCTGGGATCCTTATCCGTATATTCTGCTTAACCTGTTTCTATCGATGCTGGCGGCGGTGCAGGCGCCGATCATCATGATGAGCCAGAACCGGCAGGACACCAAAGACCGCCTGCGCGGCGAATTGGATTTCGACGTGAACCGTCGGGCCGAGGTGGAGATTCAGGGGCTGGCGCGGAAGCTGAATTTGCTGGGAGAGAAGATGGGCGATGTGGAAGAGCTGCTTAGAGATCAGTTGGCGCGGGAATAGACGCATTCACCACAGAGGGCACTGGGGTTCACAGGGGAAAGCCCAGTGCCACGTCTAGTAATGGAAGCGATAGCGGAACTCGACGTAGATTTCACGGGGATTGTTCCAGTGGAAACCGCCGAAGGTGAGGCTGTTGTCGTACTCGACGCGGCGATTGGCAACGTTGAGCGCGGTCAGCGAAGCGGTAAAGCGTTCTCCTCCGAAGTCCTTCCCAAAAGAGAGATCGAACGTAGTGTGCTGGGGCAAATAGTCGCCGGGATAAGGCTGGCCGGGGAAAGCGTTGCTGAACCCTGATCCGTAATAGAGGTTGGTGGAGGCGTAGGAGCGCCACGGCAGGGACACATCGCCGCCCAGGTTGAGCGTGTTGCGCTGGTCGTGGTCAAGCGGGCTGAGGCCCGGAGAGAAAGAAAAATCGGTGAGACCGCCGGTGACGGTGCCACTTCCTTCGGCAATCTGGTTGGAGTAGGCCAGGTGCAACTGGCCGCGGTGGGCAAATCGCGGAGAACGGAGTGTGAGCTCCCAGCCGCGAATCACAGCTTGCGAGACGGTGATCGGGAAGAAAATGCTGGAAGCGCCGATGTTGTTGTGATCGAGGAAATTGCTGGCGTTGGTCTTGAAGGTATCGGCGTCAAGAACCCATCCGCGGAAAGGGATGGCAACTCCGAATTGATGTTCTTCGTCGCGTTCGCCATGGAGCGTGGCGAATCCCAAGCCTTGCTGGCCGGTGTAGTCGATGAGCGCCGGGCCGGAAACGGTCTCAATCGGCGGCGCCTGATAGTAGTGCCCGTAGAAAGCGCGGAAGGTCCAACGCAGCTTGGGGACGGTGACGGTGGCGCCGAAGCGCGGCTGGATGGCCGATTCTTCCACCGGTGGCGCGGCCGAGGTCACGGCAAAATTTCCTTCGGCGAAACGCGTGGGACGCATGCCCGCGGAAAGAGTGATCCAGGGAAAGGGCGTGAACTTGTCGTCGATGTAGAAGGTTTCGAGATTCGCGGTGGGATGTTCGGAGTCGGCGACTGGCGAAGGCACGGTACTGTAACTGAGCGGGTTGAAGACGGCTCCGAAGAATTGGCTATCGCTCTGATTGAAGCTGAGAAAACCAACCTGCAGGTTGTTCTTGTTGTAATTGGCGGCGAGGCTGGCCTGGGCTCCAACGTACGCCGAGCTGCGGTTTTCGGTGCTGGCTACGGGATTGTCCGTGGGCAAGCTGCCGAAGTCGCCGCTGTTGTAGTGGTAGAAGGGCGAAACCGTGGTCAGGAGGTGCGAATTGAAGGTGTGTACCCAGGTGAACAGGGCTCCGGCGTCCAGTTCATCCTCGCTGTCGCGCAGGCCGATGCTGGGGTATTGCGGGCTGAAACCGTTGGCCGGGATCGATCCGTTCTCGATGTCGTTGGGATTGGGATCATAGGGCACCTGAAAATAGTCGCGGCGCGCTGAAGTCATGAGGCGAAGCTGGTCGGACGAGGTAGCGTTGAAGATGAACGAGCCGAAGCCGCCGACGCCATTGACCGCGTCGTGGACGACCTGAGGGACCGGGGTCTGCAATCCTAGATTGCTGCGATTCGCGTTGACGCTGGCGTAGTAGGCGAAGCGTTCGGTATGGCTGCCAAAACTGAATGCGTCGTCCGTTTGATAGAAATTGCCGGCACTGAGGACAAGCTCGGCTTCATTGTCGCGGTCGAAACCGGTGCGGGGAACGACGTTGAAGACTCCATAGGTTCTGTCCCCGAACTCCGCGCCATAGCTGCCGCGATTCACTTCGACGTATTCCAGATCCTTGGGGTCGAACTGGGGCGCGACGTTTTGCGCGATGGCGGTATTGATGATGGGAACGCCGTCGAGCAGCCACTGGGTCTGATGTCCGCCGCGGATGTGCAACATGTCGTGCGTGACATAGGAACCCGGCACGTAATCGGTAATCATCGCGAGACTATTCGTGCGGTCGGCGCCGGGAGTGCGCGCAATGTCGAGTTTGTCGACCAGCGTGACCGGAGTCGCTGAGTCGGTGGGCACGACATCGGAGGCAGCGGAGACAGTGACATTCGCCTTTTCCGTGGCGATGCGCAACTGGAAGTGGACGACAGGCACGGTGCCCGAGATGACGGTGACATCCTGCGCAGCCTGCGCGAAGCCGGGGCTGGCCACGCTGACGGTGTAGTCGCCTAGAGCAACGCCGTTGAACTGAAACTCACCATTGGCGTCGGTGTTGACGGATTTTCCCACGTCCGACGATTTCGCCTTGAGCATGACCATAGCTCCCTGCACGGGGCGATGCTGCGGATCGTGCACGACGCCGCGAACGGCGCCGTAGACGTTGGCGAAGGCAGCCAGAGGCGAGATCGAAAAGAATGCCAAGCACAGCGAAATGCGAATGAAGCGCATGAAATCTCCAATGCCCGGGTGAAGGCCGTGATCCCTATGGATTACGCGGGACAGCCGCTCGGTCGACAGGCTCAGGGCAAGTCCAGGAATGTCCGGTCGAGCGAAAGCTCAACGGGCAGCGGGCCAATGGCGGCCTACGCCGGACTTGGTACGAAGCGAGTCGGGAAACCGTTCAGGCGATAGAGATGCTCGGGGGAGCGCGAGGGGATGCGAAGGAGAAGAAGTCGGCGCGCGGAGGGGCGGGGGTCGATTCGGTAGTGCGAGTCGCCGCAAACTGGTAAGCGATTTCCGCAATGGGCGGCTTAGGATGTGCGGTTTGGGATGTGGTTACGCCACGGCAGCAATCGTGACTGCAGGAACTTGTGCCGCTGACGGTGCGGTGTTCCAATTCAGAGGTGCTGTGACAGTGATGCGCTTTCCGCAGGCAGCAGGCGTGCATCGGCGGAGGCGCGGCGGAGAGCGCGAGCGGAAGGAATGTTCCGACAAGCGCCAGCAACAGCAGAAATCGTGCGGTGCAACGCTGCATTCTGTTCTTTGAATCAGAACCCCAAAGGTGAAGTCAGCATAGAACAGGGGGTCGCACGGACGCAAGGCTGGGGTGACACGGGCGAGACATTTGCAGCTTTGACGGGACGTCAAAATCCCCACCCTCTCGCGCACAAACCGCGCGAGAAGGATGGGGCACCCGCCTTCCGCACCCCTGTGGACACCCCAATTTAGTTTAGGCGCGTCCTTTGATTTTCGCCCACCACCAGCGGACGCCGACGAACAGGAATCGCCAGTCGCTGAAAAACTCGGGAGGCCTGCCTTCGAAAGCGTGGCCGACGAACTGAAGGATCCAACCAAGGATGAAAAGCGCCAGGGCAACCAGCCACAAGCGATGGTAGAAAAATCCGGCCACGAAGACGGCGAGGGAAACGAGGATGGTGGGGATTCCGAAGGTGTGGCAGAGCCGGTTCACCGGGTGCTGGTGACTGCTGGAATATTGCGCGATCCACTGTTCGCTGGTGCGGTCGCCGAGCATGCGGAGAGGATGATACTACGAGTGGCTGTGCGCCGGGCAAGGGGTCGGCGGCTAAAGGTGTGATCGCCAATGGCTCCTCCGAGCCGATCCTAGAGTTCCGAGGGCGCTCGCTTCGCTCGCGGGGCGGACGAATGCGTGCGCCCCTACATTGCCGGTCCGGTTGTTGCGGCTGTCTTCCGCGTGGTAGCATCCTAGGTTTTGGCGGCTGGGTTGGACGGAGCACGCCGAGTTGGCCCCGTTACTGTCCTCATCCTCTTCATGGGCCGTTCCTTTCCCACGCCTGCCTGAAGGAGCCCAACTTGAAAGTCTATTCCGGAGAAAACCTGAGGAATGTCGCGTTGGTCGGTCACGGCCACGCGGGCAAGACGACGCTGGCATCGGCCATGCTGTACACCGCGGGTGCAACCCAGCGCCTGGGACGGGTGGACGACGGTTCGTCCACGACCGATTATGACGAGGAAGAAATTGCCCGCAAGATGTCGATTACGACCGGCCTGGCGGTAGTGGAGTGGGGCAAAACGAAGATCAACGTGCTCGACACGCCGGGCTTCAGCATGTTCGTGCACGAGGCCAAGATGGTGCTGCCGGTGGTGGATGCGGCGATCGTGGTGGTTGATGGCGTGGCCGGCGTGGAAGTCGTCACGCAGCGGGTTTGGAATTATTGCGAGGAATATAAAACGCCGCGACTGATCGTGGTGAATCGCATGGACCGCGACCGCGCGAATGCGGAGCGCGTGCTGGAGTCGCTGACGACCGCCTTCGGACGGGATGTGATTCCGATTGAGTTGCCCATTGGAGCGGAGAAAAGTCTATCGGGCGTGATCGACCTGGTGCGGATGAAGGCCTACACCTACGAAATGGGAGGCAACGGCAAGGGGAATGAAACGGAGATTCCCGCGAACGTGAAAGAGCAGGCGCTGGCGGCGCACGAACGGCTGGTGGAGCTGGTGGCGGAGGGTGACGACAAGCTGATGGAGAAGTTCTTCGAGGCGGGGACGCTGGGAGAAGAAGATCTGATTCCGGCGCTGCACAATGCCATCCGCGAAGACAAGATTTTTCCGGTCATCTTCAGCTCTGGGCTGGGGAACATTGGCGCCGACCGGGTGATGGATTTTATTGTCGACTACACACCGGCGCCTTCTGAGCACGAATGGGTGCAAGGCGATTCCGGCGGGAATGGAGATGGCCCGAAGCGCCACGAAACCGATGCGGAGCCCGTGTCCTTGTATGTGTTCAAAACGGTTTCCGATGCGTTTGCCGGGCGCATCTCGTATTTCAAGGTGTTCTCGGGTGTGCTGAAGAATGAGGCGACGCTGCAGAATTTCGGCCGCAATATGCCGGAGAAATTCGCGCATATCTCGACGATGCAGGGCAAGACGGCGATTCCGATCAACGAATTGCATGCGGGCAACATCGGGGCAGTGGCAAAGCTGAAAGATACGTTGACCGGCGACACGCTGGGCGACAAGGCGGCTCCCATCCAGTATCCGCGGGTCAAGCTGCCCGAGCCGGCGATCACGTTTGCCATCGAGCCCAAGACCCGCGCCGACGAAGACAAGCTGGGTCCGGGCCTGCACAAGCTCATGGAAGAGGACGCCATGCTGCGCTTCTTCCGCGATCCGCAGACCAAGGAATTTCTGATTGCCGGAACCGGCCAGCAGCACATCGAGGTCACGGTCTCGAAGCTTAAGAAGCGTTACAACACGCAAGTGAATCTGAAGGCGCCGAAAGTGCCGTACCGCGAAACCATTCGCGGCAAGGCCGACGTGCAGGGACGACACAAGAAGCAGACCGGCGGTCACGGCCAGTACGGCGACTGCAAGATCAAGATGGAGCCGCTGCCGCGAGGCGGAGAGTTCGAATTCGTTAACGACATTTTCGGCGGCTCGATTCCGAAGAATTACATTCCGGCAGTAGAAAAGGGAATCAAGGATGCCGCCGCGCGCGGGTATCTGGCGGGATTTCCGGTCGTCGATTTCAAAGTTGTGCTCTACGACGGCTCGTATCACGATGTGGATTCGAACGATCTGTCATTCCAGATGGCCGGCCGCATCGCCTTCAAAAAGGCCATGGAGACCGCCAAGCCGACGATTCTTGAACCCATCATGGCGGTTGAAATCACCGTGCCCGATGACTTCGCGGGATCGATCATGGGAGATCTGAACAGCCGGCGCGGCCGCATTCAAGGCATGGACAACAAGGGCGGCAACACGGTTGTAAAGGCCGAAGTGCCGATGGCCGAAATGCTGACCTACGGCGTGGAGTTGACCTCGATGACCCAGGGCCGTGGCAGCTTCAATATGGAGATGCATCATTACGATGTGGTGCCTGGGCAGTTGCAGGAGAAGATCATCGAGAAGGCGAAGGCGGAGCGGGGCGAGGTGAAGGAAGAGGAAGAGTAGCGCAAGCCCTGAGACCACGAAGGACACGAAGTTACACGAAGGAAACTGCCCTCTCGCCCCGTCTTAACTATCTACGAGGTTCTTAGCCCCTGTGCCTTGGCCAGCTTCGCCTCGCGGTCGTCGAAGGTCCAGAAGCGATCGGCCTTGAGTTCGAGAGCGCAGGCGACGTGCAGGCTGTCGAGGGTGCGGACGCCGAGCTTGGGGCCGTAACGACGGGCCAAGTCGGCGCACACTTCGAAAGCGTGTTCGGGCATGGCGGTTTCGAGCCACAGTCCGTTGCTGCGATCGTTCTCAAATGCGGAATCGATCCGCTGAGCATCGGGGGCTGACATCTGCCCGCGGAAGACCTGTCTCGAAAGTGCGTGGGCCCACTCCGCGAGAATCAATGGAGTCAGGAGGAGATGAGGCTGCAAGCGCAGAAGTGCATCTGCGGAAGTGGAATGTTGGTCTTGAACGTAAATCGACACTACAAAGCTCGAGTCGGCATACACGTTCAATAGCGGCCCCGATCTTTGATGAGATCGTCCACTGCGGGGAGCACGCGATCTCCAAAAATCGCTTTGCGTCGCGCGGCGAAGTCGGGATATTCGACCGGTTTAGCCTTGGCTTCGTTTTCCGGCACAATGCGCGCGATCAGGCGGTCGCGCTCGCGGAGTTCTACAGTCTTGCCTGCGCGCAGCCACGCTTTCAGTCGACGGGTGTCACGAAGTTGGCGAATGTTGACCGATGGCATGTTTCTATTGTGTCACATTGACGTGTCACGAGCAAGGAGTCTGACGACCTTTTACCACAAAGGACACGAAGTTCCACGAAGGGAGTCAACACCTGGGGACCGACGCGATTGACGGCGGGTCTATCAGTGAAGTACAAGCATCGAGATGAGGACCACCATGAAGGCTAGTTTTAGCATTGTCTGCTCCATACTCGTTCTTTTCGCGCTTGTCCCGTTCGGGCTCGCGGCCGCCCAAACGCAAACCTTCCCGACTTCCGCCGGGCCGGTCAAAATTACTCCGCTATATCACGCCAGCACGCTGATCGAGGCCGGTGGGAAGACGATCTATCTCGATCCGGCCAAGCCTGCGAAACTCACGGGACTGCCCAAGGCTGATCTTATTTTGATCACCGACATTCACGGGGATCACATGGACCCGGATTCGATCCAAGAGATCAGCAAGGGCGACACCGAAATTCTTGCGGCGCCGGCGGTGGTACAGACGGTCACGAGCGCCAAGCCCATCGCCAATGGGGAAACGAAGACGTGGCAAGGCTGGACCATTGAGGCAGTTCCCGCTTACAACCTGAAACGCGGTCCTGCGCCCGGGAAACTTTTTCACGACAAGGGACGCGGCAACGGGTACGTGCTCACCTACGGCGGCAAACGATTTTATTTCTCAGGCGATACGGAGAACATTCCGGAGATGCGCGCGCTCAAGAACATCGATGTGGCTTTCGTGTGCATGAATCTGCCGTACACCATGCCACCGGAAGAAGCGGCCGATGCGGTGAGAGCCTTCCATCCGAAAATTGTGATCCCCTATCACTACCGTGGATCAGATCTCTCGGTCTTTCAAAAGCGATTAGAAGGAACCGGCATTGAAGTGCGGCTGCTGGATTGGTATCCGAAGTGAGGAGGGAGCGAGCGCCAGACTTCTATAGTTGAACTTCAATGTCGGTGAGTTTGAAATCCGTGCCCTTGGCGAGCAATGGTTCACCCGTCGATTTCGCCAGAGCGTAAGAGAAACAGTCGCCAAAGTTGAGTCCGGCCGCGTGACGGCCTTTTCCGTATTTGCGGTACGCGGAGCGGGCGAGATCGGCCTGTTCTGCGTCTACGGGTACGATCTGCAGATTGGCGCGGACGACGAAGAGATCGAACTCGCGACCTGCCGCTTCTCCCTGTCGCGCTTCGAGGACGATTCCTGTTTCCAGCACGGTGGCGGCAGAGACCAACCGGCTTCCCGCGGCGGTAAGGGCAGCGAGGAACTGCTGACGCTCCGGTTCGGCGAAAAAGATGGCTGCGAGCGCGGAGGTATCAATCACCATAAACGTGGCCAGTCAGCGGGGAAGTCCGTGCTCGTCGTAGCCGAGAATCTCGTCGGCGCTGTGAGAATCCAGAATGGGTAACCGGTCGACGCGGTTCAGGATCTCCTCTAGTTGGCTCGTGAGGATCTGACTCCGGCGCTGTTGGCGCAGTCGAGCGAGCCGCTCTTCCAAGGCCTTTTGGATGGCACCTGTCAGGGACTCCCCGGTCTTTGCGGCTATCTCACGTGCCAGACGTTCTGTCTCTATACTCTTTATACTCAGTGCCATAGCGAATGTATTATACCATAGAATATAATAGTATATACTTATTTATCAGCTCCGAATGATCTGACGACCTTTCTAACCACGAAGGACACGAAGTCACACGAAGGAAACGCGGACGAAAACAAGTCACAAGAAAATCGGGGCCGCTCCTTGAGGAACGGCCCCGATCGTTTATTGCTGAGTTTACTTAGGGTTGACCGAACAGGTCGGTCATGGCCTGGGTGCTGTCATCGCAGGCGTGGTTCAGGCAGGGCAATCCGAATCCACCTTCGATCGAGCGCAGCAGGGAGAAGTGGGTGTAGAACTGACCACTCTGCACGTTGTGGAAACCGTAGTTCGTGTCCACGATGGTGACGACCTTGTTGATGATGGGCTGGACGGAATAGTCATTCTCGTCCCAAACCACGATGATGGCCGCGTGCCCATACCTCCACGACGGGGAAGCGTGGATGGCGGTGACAATCTTTTGCACCGCCTGATCACCCAGACGGATCAGAGCGGGGTTCAGGCCGGCCTGGGTTCCATTATCGTTGGGATCGAAGTTGCAGAAGGCAGTGCCGTTGCTGCGGCCATGCTGATCGTTGCACTGGTTAGGTGCGATGAAGGAGAAATTCGGGACCTTGCCCGCGGCGAGATCGCTCCACAAGCCGCCGGCTCCGTCGAACGCCGCCATCTGGGCGTAGCCGACCAGCGGATCGGTTCCCTGCTGCACATTCTGGAAATAGGCGAATGGGTTGTGCTTGGAGGCGTAGAGCTGCACGATGTCTCCGCTGTTCAATGCGGGGGTGACCTGCGGATTGATCGTGCTGAAATTCGTGAGGTTGGTGAAATTTCCATCGCTGTAGTCGACTTTGTCGGGACCGGTCATGGGAAGGTCTTCCTGGTAGGACTTCCAGGTCTTGCCCGCGGTGGCGAGCTGATCGGCGATGGTGATGCCCAGGGTATTTTTCGCCGCGGGATACGAGTGAATGCCGTCCATGTTGATTTCGCAAGGCGGCCCGGTGACTTCATTGGTGCAGTCGAGGAGGGGAGTCGCCGCGTCGGTTCCGCTGCCTGAGATGGGGCAGATCGCCGGGCTGGCTGGGCTGTCGGTGTTCACCGTGCCATTGGAAAGGTTGGTGGCGCAGTTGTGATTATGCCAGTCGGGATTGTTATCGCTGTGGACGCCGAAATTCGATCCACCCACGACTTCGAGATAGTTGGTCAGGCTGGGATGCGCCACTGCGAAATAATTGGTCGCGAGATTGGCGGACTTGGCGTACTGGTTGATGAACACAGCGTTGGGGTTTCCCATGATTTCACGATAACCATGATTTTCCATCATGATGAGGAAAACATGGTCCAGATGGGGGATGTCTTTGGGAACCGGGCCCTGTTGTGCGAGCGCCGAAGCGGACATGGCGGCGAACAGGCCTAGAGCCAATGTGGTTTTTTTCATTTTTTTCTCTCCTGATTTTCCCCAGAAAGCTATGGCTTGGATTGCAAAGTCGAATTGCCCTCAGGCGGAAAGCCAGTCGGGCCTGCAATCCAGCGGATTCAGCTTGAGACGCTAACGGGGATTTGTTACTCCCCGGTAACAAGACGGTTAAGATTGAGTGAATTCCACGGCCGGTTTGAAACGCAGGGATTGGGGCGGGTGAATGCGCGAGGTTTTGAACGATTGCGCAAGCTTCGTATTTCGTTCTACTATCCGGAGCAGTGCCCGCCAAGGACAATGCCACGCCTGATCCGGATCGAGAGCGCCTGGTCTCGGCGGCTCCGGTGGGAGACGATTCTTCATTCGAGCTGAAGCTGCGGCCGCAGCGGCTGGCCGAATTCATCGGGCAGAAAAAGGTAAAAGAGAATCTGGCGGTAGCGATCGAGGCGGCGCGCTCGCGCGGCGAGGCCATGGATCACGTGCTGCTCTACGGGCCCCCGGGGCTGGGCAAGACGACGCTGGCCAACATCATCGCGAACGAGTTAGGGGTGCACTTTCAGCCGACCGCGGCGCCGCTGCTGCAGATCAAGGGCGACCTGACGGCGATCATCACCAACCTGCAGGATAAGCAGGTGTTGTTTATCGATGAGATCCACCGCCTGCAGCCGGTTTTGGAAGAGCTGCTCTATTCCGCCCTGGAAGATTACAAGCTCGACATCATCATTGGGCAAGGGCCGTCGGCGCGGACCCACACGCTGGAGGTGAAGCCGTTCACGTTTGTGGGAGCGACGACGCGGGCGGGGCTGATTTCTGCGCCGCTGCGGGCGCGCTTCGGCATCGTGCTTCGGCTGGAATTTTACGCTCCGGAAGATCTGCAGGTGATCGTGGAGCGCTCCGCGGAAATTCTTGCCGTGGGAATTGATGATGCCGGCGCACGCGAGATTGCCAGCCGTTCCCGCGGCACCCCGCGCATTGCGAACCGGTTGCTGCGCCGGGTGCGCGACTATGCGCAGGTGCGGGGCGGAGGCAAGATCGACGAACCCACGGCGCAAGCCGCGCTCCAGATGCTGGAAGTCGACCAGTATGGATTCGACGAGGTGGATCGCCGGCTGCTGCTGACCATCATCGAGAAATATCAGGGCGGGCCGGTGGGCGTGAACACGCTGGCCGCGGTGCTGGCCGAGGAGCCGGATGCCATTGAAGAAATCTACGAGCCGTTTCTGATGCAGATCGGGTTTCTGAACCGCACTCCGCGGGGCCGGGTCGCCACCCAGCTAGCGTACGACTATTTCGGCATTACCCCGGCGCGGCGGCAGAGCTCGCTCTTCTGAATTCCGCCGGGACGAACTCTGTTCGTACTTCAAAACAAAACACATTTTTTTGTTTCATGACGGCGCGGATGGTGTATCTTTGCTGGCTTCCCTCGTAGGGGGCGAGGGCGTCGGGGGGTAGTGCGTCTGTTTCGAGTGCGCAACCGAAGAACCCATGGTTGGGGAAAACTGGTGATTTGTTTCGCCTTGCTCTCGGCTGGGAGCGGGCGGTTGGCTGCGGCTTCCGGGGCCAAATTCCTTGTGCTGGAGCCTTCCAGCGGATCTTCTCAAATAGCAGAGTCTTCGCAGCAGTCTTCGCCGCAATCCAGCGGCCCGCAAGGTCAGCCGACCACGCCAACTCCACGGGCGGCAGGTACGCCCTCCGGGCCCGGACAAGCGCCCGCGCCATCTCCGCAGATTCCGTCGCCTTCCGCGCAGTTGCCGGAGCCGCCGACTAAGAATCCGGAAGTGCAACCTGCGTCGAAACCGGCCATCGCGCCCCCGGCCCTGACTATTCCGCGCGTGCAACGACCGCCTGCACTGGAAGATTTTCTGACCATGAAGCCGCAGGGGGGGATTGCGCAGCAGATGGCCAAGGTCACCGGCTTCACGCAACACAATCCGCACGATGGCGAAGCCGTGTCAGAGCCGACCGATGCCTACCTGGCCTATGACCAGAAAAATCTGTACGTAGTGTTCGTCTGCTTCGACGACCCGGCGAAGGTGCGCGCTCGCATGTCGGCGCGCGAAGACGTCTACGACGACGATGAAGTGGAAGTGATGCTCGACACTTTTCACGACCGCCGCCGCGCCTACGCATTTCAGACCACTGCGCTGGGCGTTCAATGGGACGCGATCTGGACTGAGGCCGCGCGCGACGAGATCAACGGGAACTTCGACACATCGTTCGACACGGTTTGGGATTCGCGCGGCAAAGTAACCAGCCGCGGTTTCGTGGTATGGATGGCGATTCCCTTCAAGAGCCTGCGATTTGCCGCGACGAAAGCGCAGGAGTGGGGAATCATTTTGTATCGCGGGATTTCCCGCAAGGGTGAAGATTCTTTTTGGCCGCACATTTCGTTGCGCGCGCAGGGCCGGCTTGGACAGGCGGCGACCTTGTACGGGCTGGAAGGGATTTCTCCGGGGCGCGATATCGAACTGATCCCGTATGGATTGACCCGCGGCTATCGGGCGCTGGACACGCGCGATTTGACCAATCCTTATTTCCAGCACGCCGACCTGCAAGGCCAGCCCGGCATGGACGCCAAGTTTGTGCTGCACGATCACTTCACCATCGACATGACGGCGAATCCGGATTTCAGCCAGGTCGAGTCGGAAGACCCGCAGATTGTGGTGAATCAGCGGTACGCCGTGTATTTTCCGGAGAAGCGGCCGTTCTTTCTGGAGAATGAAGATTTCTTCCGCACGCCGATGGATTTATTTTTCACGCGCAGCATCGGCGATCCTTCGGCGGGAATCCGGCTCACGGGCAAAGATGGTCCGTACTCGCTCGGACTGATGAGCACCGACGATCGCAGTCCGGGACTTGCGGTTCCGGACTATAGCCAGTACTCGGGCACGCGCTCCTATTTCACGATTGCGCGCTTGAGCCGCGATATTTTCCGCCAGTCGAGCGTGGGAGCTCTTTACACGGATTGGGAATGCCTGACGACGGGCGAATACAACCGCATCGGCGGTGTCGACACGCACCTGAAATTCAACTCCACCTGGAGCCTGGACGGGCAGGCGGTCGCGACCTCCGGCAATTTGAATCTCAATTGCGAGGCCAATCTTTATCCTTTCAGCTCAGGCAATCACGGCAATGGCGATCACTATGCCGGCCCGGCGGAAAAACTTGAGTTGCGCCGCGACGGAATCCATTTTGCCTATGACGGCGTTTATAAAGACATCACGGCGGGGTTCGTCTCCATTCCGGGCTTTATCAATCGCGTGGATATTCGCGAAAGCGACCAGGAAGTGCATTATCGCTTTCGACCGCGCCAGGGATGGATTCTTGCCTGGGGTCCGGCCATGGAGACCCGCTACGATTTCGACCATACCGGCCTGCGTCTCGATAGCCTTTATCACCCGTACTTTTTCATAAGGGGACGCGGCCAGACGCTGATCCTGATAAAACCGTACGACCAGTTTCGCGAACGGTTGCGCCCGCAGGATTTCTGCTTTTACGGCTTTTCGGTTTACTGTTCGCTGAGCGTGGGGGATCAGGATTATCACGAGCACGAGAGTGGCGCGACCCTCCAGACCGCGTTTTTGAAGCAGGCCAAGCTGGCCGCGGGCTACTACTGGGGAGATGGAGTGAACTTCGTGGCGCAGCCCGACGTGCCGCCGGCACCGGCCATTCCATACAACCGGCCGTTTCTGGCGCGCGAAGATAACGCTACGGCGTCGGTGATCTTTCGTCCGATCAAGCCGCTGAAGATCGAGAATACATATTTGTTCGAGCGCCTGCGGGCGACGAACAACGCTTTCACTTTCGAGCAGGCGCATTTTCCCGGGATCGGCCGGGGAATATTGAATGATCACATCCTGCGCAGCAAGTGGAACTGGCAATTCACGCCGCAACTGTCGCTGCGCGTAATCCTGCAATACAATGCGCTGCTGGCCGGGACCCCGGGCATGGGCTCGCCGTATACCTACGAAACCACCGCCAGGGAGTTCAACGCCGATTTCCTCGTGACCTATCTCGTTCATCCCGGGACCGCGATCTATGTGGGCTACAACAGCGACCTGCAGAATTTAAACGTGCAGCAAGGGGTGGGGGTGTTGAACACGGCGAAGGGATATCTGAACGACAGCCGGCAATTTTTCGTGAAAGCCAGCTATATGTTTCAGTTCTGAGCGGTGAGCTATGAGCGATGAGCCGTGACCCGGGAGGCCCTCGAACTGGGCGACAGTGTCCTAGGACTGATGCGCATTGCAGTGCAGTGAATCCAAGGTGTATCGTGTGGTCACCTGTGTGAGCGGGTATACCGCGTTGCTGTGGACGCCGTCCAGCATATGTCGTTCGAATCCGCAATCACAATCATCCTTACGGCTCTCGGGGTAATGCTCGCGGTCGTTACGCTGGGAATAGCTGGTCTCGCCATTTGGGGCTATTTTGGTATTCGCGACTCCGTTAAAGAAATGGCCTCAAAAAAGGTGGATGAAGCTGTGAGGGAAGCATTGGAGAAGTACCCAGCCGCTGCCGATATATTAGAAATTACGGAGCGTTTGCGGACGCAAGCTGATCTCTTGGATCAAATGAGAAATCAATCAGTTACGGCCCCAGAACCGAAGTCAGTTGAAATGGCATCTAAACCTGTTGTACAAGAAGGAGTTGAGGAAACTCCCCTAGAATCTATTGAGAAACAGGCCACCCCCATTGCCCGTCTCCCAGGAGAGGAGGACAGCCATGGCGACAGCAGTTCTTGAGCTAACACCGGGACAAATCATTGCCAAGCATCAAGCCCAAGCCCCCGTGGACGTGGTAGCAATAGCTGACGAGCTAGGGATTAACGTGTGGGAAACGAAGACATTTCCGTCCTCGGTATCTGGGAAGATTTTCAAAGACCCTGTAAATGGCGGCAGGAGTGGCTTCAGCATTCTGGTTAATGCGGGTCACTCCTTATTCAGAAAACGCTTCACCATTGCTCACGAGATCGCCCACTTCATCCTGCATCGCAAGAGACTGGAAAGTGGAGAACTTATAGACGACGCGATGTATAGGAGCGGAGTTTCAGCAAAGGAAGAGACGGAGGCGAATCGCTATGCGGCTGAGATTCTTATGCCGTATTCGTTGATTCGGTCTCTGATGGCCGCTGGTATCCGCACCCCCGAGCAACTAGCGACCAGATTGCAGGTATCGCTTCCGGCTATGAAAATCCGACTAGGACTACCCTTAGAGTAGTCCTAGCAATCCTCCCATCGTTCATACATGATCCAATCTTCTGCTCATCATGCGCAGCGTGAGATGTAAGCCGGTGAGTTGGGTACTATCGAGCTGGGGTTGGCTTTCGTTTGCTGAATCCTGTGGAAATCCGGTAGAATCTAATGATCTGAATCGAGGTTGGAATCCACCATGAAAGCAGCTATTCATCCGTCTTATAACGAAGTGCGTGTGCACTGCGCCTGCGGCAACACGTTCATGACCCGCTCGACCCATAAGGGCGATATCGGCGTAGAAATCTGTTCGAACTGCCATCCGTTCTTTACCGGCAAGCAAAAGCTGCTCGATACCGCGGGCCGCGTGGAGCGCTTCCGGCGGAAGTACGCCAAGGCCGAGGCGGCCAAGAAGTAGGCACGGATTCGCACAGATAATTTCGGAAATTCAGCCCTCGCTGCGGCGGGGGCTTTTGCTTGAAACCCGCAGGTAGAATATCGACGTGAAGAAGTTTTGGGACAATTCGGGTGGATCCGATTTAGTGACGGCAGACGCGGGCGGGGGCGCCCGCGCCACACGAGTCGTCCCACCCCGGCTGTCAATCGGCTCGGTGAACATCTCGCCCGCCACCGTTCTCGCGCCCATGGCTGGTGTGACCGACACGGTTTTTCGGCGGTTCATCCGTAACCTGGGCGGATGCGGCCTCATCATGACCGAGTTCACATCGGCTGACGGAGTGCTGCGGAAGAAAGATCAGAAGGCCAAGCGCTACCTCCACTTCTACGAAGACGAGCATCCGATTTCAGCGCAGCTTTTCGGCAGCGATCCGCAAGTGATGGCTGAAGCCGCCCGCATGGTCGAGGGCCTCGGATTTGACCTGGTCGATCTGAATCTGGGTTGCCCTGCGAAAAAAGTTGTGAAGTGCAATGGAGGCTCGGGCCTGCTGCGCGATCTTCCAGCGATTGGCAAGATTTTCGAAGCCGTGCGTGCCGCCGTGAAGATTCCCTTCACGGTGAAGTTCCGCGCGGGATGGAACGATGAGGAAATTGTCTGCGTGGAACTGGCCCGCATGGCGGAATCGTGCGGCCTGGCTGCCGTCGCGCTGCACGCTCGCACCCGCGAAATGGGCTACAGCGGGCAGGCTCGCTGGGAATGGATTGCTGCCGTCAAAGACGCGGTGAAGATTCCGGTGATCGGCAATGGCGACATCCGCACGCCCGAAGACGCCTGTGCCATGGTCACGCAAACGGGATGCGACGCGGTGATGATCGGCCGGAGCGCTCCGTCAAATCCGTGGATCTTCCGCCAGATCGAGCAGTACTGCGCCGCGCTGCGAGACTCCGAGGAGCGAGACAATTGGGAAGGGCACGACTTCAGTCGTGCCGTAGATGCCGATCCCTTGGAGCGAGCTTTAGCCGCTGAGGGCCGATTTCCTGTTCGCAACGACGCGCCCTCAGGGGCTGAAGCCCGAAGCTTTTTCGCTCCTAACGGCACGGCTGAAGCCGTGCCCCTCCCGTCCGTGCCCGGGCAGAGAGTCGTATCAGGGAAGAAGCTCTATGAGGATCCATCCGAGGCTGATCGCTATCAGATGATCCGCACATACTTCCAGATGCTGATTGAAGAAGAGCTGCCCGACGCGGTCGGCAAAATGAAGCAGTTTGCCAGCTGGTTCACGCACGGCGTCCCCGGCGGCGCGGGCCTGCGCAAGGCGATTTACGAGTCGAAGAACGCTCCTGAGATTCTGACGCGGGTAGAAGATTTCTTCGAGGCCAGATTGTGTGGCGCGGGTGCCCTCGCCCGCGAAAGCTAACCAGTCGCAGCGGAGTTTATCCCGCTGTAAGGAACCTGCTGTCGCAGTCAGCGGCGATGCGCCGCGCCGAAATTCAAACTGCCCTCGCCACCATCTTCCCTGCGTCGTCCTTCTCGACATAGGCCCAGGGCGTCTTCGGATCGTGCGTGAAGACCGTCAGCCATTTCTCCGGGATGGCGTGCGCGTAGTATTCCTTCTTGCTCTGGATGGTGTCGAGCGGATAGAGGTCGAATCCCATGCCCCAGGTGAGATCGATGTGCGCGGTGGTGGGGATCAGATCCGAGATGTAGCAGGCGGTCGGGCCCTCAGGGGCTAAAGCCCCGTCCTCTTCCCGGCTTGACGGCACGGCTGAAGCCGTACCCTTCGCAAATTTTTCAGACGGCGAACCCCGGGCCTGATTCGCCGGCGTAGATGGGGACCGCGTTCCCGTAGGAGCGGGATGCCCGTTCACGATCACCGCCTGCATGTGGGCTGTATGCCCGCGAAACGTCTTCACCGAAATGCCGGGGACGATTTCTTCGCCGCCCTTCAGCAGAGTCATCTGCCCGCTTTCGACCAGCGGGTCATAGTTTTCGGAGATGAAGCTGATCGAGTCGCGCTCGCTGGGGTGGCGCGCGTACTGCCACTCGCCTTCGGGCGCGTAATATTTCGCGCGCGGAAAAGTGGGCACGATCTTTCCGTTCTTCTCGCGCACCGTATTCCATCCGCAATGATCGAAGTGCAGATGTGAGTTGATGACGATATCGATGTCGTCGGGCGCGATGCCCGCGGCGGCGAGATTGTCGAGCAGTTTGGCCGGCTGGCCGTAGAACTTGATCATGCGTTCGGAGAGCTTGTTGCCCATGCCGGTTTCGACCAGGACGGTCTGTTTGCCGGTGCGTACCAGCAGCGAGTTGAGCCCGGAGGTGATGTAATTCCTCTCGTCGGCGCTGATCTTCTTCGACCACATGACTTTGGGGACAACGCCGAAAAATGCTCCGCCGTCGAGGGGATAGGTTCCGTCCGAAAAAACGCTGAGTTCGAAATCGCCAAGCGTGAGGTGGTGCATGAAGCTAGTGTGCCATACCTGTCGCGGTCAGCGGTCGCTGTGGGCCACGATGCTGGGCGCGGTTTGGTAGTGGTGCAGTTTCAGAAGCTTTGTATCAGGGCATGCCTTCAGGCATGCCAAAGCACGAGCAAATGATCGGCTTTAGCCGCTGCCAGCGCGACCTAAGCCCCAGCGGCTAAAGCCGTTCGTATTTCCCGACGTTGTGGCGTCGCTGAAGCGATGCCCTGATACAAATCTTTTCAAACAGCACCACTACCGAGGTTTGACGGGGTCTGACGATTGGCGCCTCGTGGTGTAGAATTGCGAGTGAACCCCTCCGCTGGAGGCGCAGTTGCGGTCACGCGAACTGCCGAATCCGCGGAATCCTTTCCAGTCGGGACGTGGCTCAGCCTGGTAGAGCACTCGCTTGGGGTGCGAGGGGTCGGCAGTTCAAATCTGCCCGTCCCGACCAATTCTCTAATCAAGCAGTTACGCAGTTTCCGCTCCCTGCGACTATTAGCACAACGCGACGGGTTCGCGTGCGCGCCCCCATCTAAATTTGCTGATCGCAGAAAACATCGCAGGCTAATCCTTCGGTGCCGTTTGCAAGTATTTTGTGGGGTGGTACCATGCGGCGATGAAGGAAAATTTTCAGCGTTGCGGCTGCCCCGGCGGTTACTGTGAGCATCACGCAGAATCGGAGCCGTGCGACGACGAAGTAGTCGAGGTGATTCCGAATCTTATGCGTGGTGGTCCGCCCTTGCCGTTGTGTAATCGGTGCCAAATCAATAGAAGGGTATATTGGGAAAAGAATCAGCCGGCGCGATGATAAGGTCGGCAGTTCAAGTCTGCCCGCCCCGGCCAATTAGACTCAGCCCCTTCGCCCCACACCCTCGAGGTTTCGCTTGCGGGCTCCCCTTGCATTAACGCCCGCGAGTTGGCGAAACCCCGCGATTGCATATGAAACCGAGAAACGCAAGGTCCCTCGACTGCGCATCGCCGCTCGCTTCGCTATCACCGATGCTTCGCTCGGGATGACAATTACCGCGTGGGCCGCAAGCGGCCTTGCCTGCGGGATCTCGCGTTGCGCTACGACAGCTACCGGCGCGATACCGAATTCGGCACCTCTACTCCGCCTTCGATCTTTGGGATGCCGAAATGTCCGCCCAGGTGCGAGAGGTCGAGCGGGCTGATGGAGCCGGAAACGGTAATCAGCGTGACCTCGTCTGCCTTGGCCACCAGGACGGCGATGTTGGTGATCGCATTATTCTGAAAACGAATCCAGAGATTCGTGACTCCCGTGCCATCCTTCCGCTGGTGGTTGTTCACTAGCTGCTTCCAGCCGGCTGCGTGGTATTCGTGCTTCACGGCGTCGAGGGCTTCGGGGTTGTACATCCCGGCGTCGGGGAAGCGGTAACGGTGCACGGAAAGGCCGCTTACCCCAGCGATCACGCGGCGGAGATCGTCGTTATTGGAGTCGAGCTTTGAGGCCAGCACCAGCATGGAGTGGTCCAGGGTGAACTCGGTCTTCGAAGAGGCGCTCTGCCGGAGCGCTTCGATGCTCGGCGGCACTTCATCGGAGGGTTGCTGCGCCCAAGCCAGGTTTGCGGCAAAGGTAGCGGCGAGAATCAGGAACAATATGCGGGGATGATTCATAGACTCCTCAGCGAGATGGGACTGGTTTCATAAATGGTGTTCGAAGCAATCTGCGAGGCCCTCAGGGGCTAAAGCCCTGTTCTTAACTCACCGATGGCGGCACGGCTGAAGCCGTGCCCTTCCCAAAACTATGCCCTTCCCAAAACTGGTGCTTCTTCCCCCACTATCCCCTTCCCAAAACCATTTTGAGACAGGCCCTGTATGCGATGCAGTCCGTTTCTATATCGGGGCCCGGCGGCTGGCAATACATGGCGGGTCAATCGCGTCTCAATTGCTAAGTCTATGAATTGGTTGGATCACAGCGCGCAGGTCAAGAGCCCGGTTGAGGGTGCTTTTGTCCGCTGGTTCTCGTGGGTGGCAGATCCCTCCCTCCGCCTGAAAAGCGGCTCCGCTCGGGATGACGCCCACTCTGAACTACCGACTATTTCAATCCCTTGACCACGTAGGCCTGGGACAGAATCTGGTCGTAGACGTAGGCGTATGAGCTTCCATCCGCGCTGATATGGGGTGCACCTGCGTTGGCGCCCGGGGGCAGGCTATCGCCGAAGGTCTTCCACAGATCCATTTTTCCCGTCGTTACATTGACCCGATAGACCTTGGCGAGCTTCTCCCCGAGGTGGTTTGAGATCGCATAGAGAGATGTTCCGTCGGCCGTCCAGCCCAGCACGCCGTAGGTGGAATCAAAGTTCGGGATCGGGCGGAAGCCGCTGCCGTCCATAGGCCAGATCCCGCGCTTGCCACTTCGTTCCACGACCGAGAGACTTCGGCCATCGGGCGAAAGCGAAGTCCCCACTGTGCCTTCTGGCGTGATCGGTTTGGAATCGCCGCTGTCGAGGTCGATGAGGTAAGACCGCACGCCATGATTGGGCTCGATTCCGGCGGCCACCAAGTGCTTGCCGTCGGGAAGGAAACGAACTCCGCCGTAACTGATGTTGTCGTGCGTCAACGCGCGGGTTTCACCGGTTCCGGTGGGCACCAACATGAGCGGACCGCCCTTCGCCGATTTCGTGATGGCCCATTTTCCGTCGCGAGAAATCGCGCCGGACACTCCTTCGCCGATGCGCACCGGAGGTGAGCCGTCGGTGTCGCGCAGAAATACGGTGTAGTTGGGGCCGCCGCCCTCCCCTTCTTCTTCGAACAGGATCTTTTTCCCGTCGGGAGTCATGTCGCGCACGAGCGACCACCCGAACCATCCGAGTTCGACTTCCTGCTTGCCGCCGGGAGGTAAGCCGCGAATGCCAATGCGCTGCTGGTGCGTGATCATCAGCGCAACTCCATTGCGGAGGTCTTCCAGCCACATGCCGCCGGGGACGTTGGTGATGTTGCGCTCTTTGCCCGCTAAGGTGACACCACGCAATTGGGTGGCGCTGCCGCTGCGCGTGGCCGTGAACCAGATCTCATCGCCGGAAGGCGACCACTGCAGTCCCTCGATGGAAACGAAACCCGACGCCAGCTTCTTCTCATGGCCGGCCATGTCGATGACGGCGACGGAGCCTTCATCGTCGCCACCGGGATTTTCGTGGTCGGCGAAGGCGATCCATTTGCCATCGGGAGAGATCTGGGGATGACTGATCCAGTTGATGCCATCGAGCAGAACGTGGCCAATGGGATATTCCAAGCGCCAGTGATGGCTGTCGGACATGAGATGAACAATGACCATGCTGTCGCCGCTAGGCGACCACTGCGCATCTTCGACGTTATCGAGCACTTCGCGGGGAGTGCCTCCGCTGAGCGGAACCCGGGCCAGCGTTCCGGTGCGGGCAAATCCACCGTAGAAAGCGGTGTTGAGACGGATCGCGAGTTCTCCGGTCTTGGAGATGGAAAGCAATTCGGCGTCGTCGAAGCCCAGTTCGCGGGAGCCGCGGTCGTCGACGCGGGCCATGTAGAACTGCTGTTTGCCGCCGTCCCACGATGCGCTGTAAACGATGCTGCCGTCGGGCGTGAAGCGGGCGTTGCCGATGGATCCGGTGCGGAAGGTGATCTGCTGATATTGCGGCGGTGCGCTGGCACCACTGCCTCGGCCGATCCACCAGCCGACACCCAGCATGGCCGCCGCGAGCGCCACGACTGCTGCCGCAGCTGCGACGAGGCGACGCGAGCCCGCAGATTCAACTTGCTGCACCGCCGCTTGCGCGCCGGATTTCGTGGAGGCCGAAAGTTCCGTCAGCGCTTCAAGGTCGAAGGCCAAGTCTCCCGTGGACTGAAAACGCTGCGCCGGATGCTTCTCCAGGCAATGACGGACGATTCGTTCCAACCCGGGCGGAACGTTGCGCGCGGTTTCGGAAAGCTCCGGCGTCTCTTCTTTCAGGATCGCGCTCATAGTGTCTGCGGGAGTTTCACCATGAAATGCGCGCTTGCCGGAAATCATCTCGAAAAGAATGGCGCCGAACGAAAAGATATCCGAGCGGTGGTCGGTGGGTTTGCCGCGAACCTGCTCGGGCAACATGTATCCGGCGGTGCCCATGACCAGCCCAGTCTCGGTCGCAACCTGCACCGTGGGCGCGTCTCCGCTGCCGGTGGTTGCTTCCGGACGGGTCAGCTTGGCCAAGCCGAAATCCAGAATCTTCACCCTGTTGTCGTGGGTCAGGAACAGGTTCTCCGGCTTCAGGTCGCGGTGGACAATGCCCTTCTCGTGCGCCGCGGCGAGTCCCTTCGCCACCTGCATGGCGTAGTCGATGACTTTGCGGATGGGCAGCGGGCCATTGCGCAGCCTTTCGCGCAGCGTCTCCCCTTCCAGCAATTCGGAGACGACGTAGGGCGCGCCCTGTTCTTCGCCGATATCGAAGATGGAAAGAATGTTGGGGTGGTTGAGCGCCGCGGCCGCGCGGGCTTCCTGGGCGAAGCGCTGCAGGCGTTCGCGGTCCGCTGAAAAGGAAGGAGGCAAAACTTTAATCGCCACCGTGCGATTCAGCCGTGAATCGTGTGCGCGGTAGACTTCGCCCATTCCGCCCGCGCCCACCAGCGATTCAATCTCGTAAGGTCCCAGTTTTGTGCCAGAGGTCAGCGCCATGTCGCGGCATTATACCTGCTTCCGGGGGCTATCCGAACCTTTGCCGCCAATTCCGGCTCCCCGCTAGGAGGGGGATAATTTCTGATGGCGTTTTTTGCCTGGGGTGAGGTTTGCCGATTGAAAGCGTGGAAATCCGGAGCATGAGGATGTTGAAGTCGATGCTGCTGCCGGGCGGAGCGCTGCTCCTGGGCGTGATGGCGCTGGTTTATTTGGGATGGTTGACCCTGGCTTTGCCCGCGCTCAGCTTTCTTTATTATTGCGCTTTGGCGGGCGGGATGCTGCTGGCGTGGCGCTTCCACTCCAGCCGGACTTTCCTGGCTTTGCTGGTTTTATTTCTTGCCGGACAAGCTGTTCCCCTGCTCGCCGGCGGAGCGCCCGCTGTCGTTCTGACCATCGTGCGCATCGTGTCGGTGCTGGTGCCGATCGACTTCGTTCTGATTGCCGTGATGCACGAGCGGGGATTCACGATGGAATCGATATCTCCGGTTGTGCTGCTTCTGTTCGTTGAGTCGGTGGTCGTGTTCGTATTCTCGCGGATTTCGGTAACCGCGCCTTCGGCGGCGCACGTGCGCCACGCCGCGACGACGATGCAATTCCAGGGCTACGCGCTGATCATTCTCGCGGCCACCTGCGCTTTTCTGGTCGGCCGTTTTTTATTCACGCGCAAGCCGGCCGACAGCGCCCTGTTCTGGTCTCTGCTGGCCTTCTTTCTCTCGCTGCGCGTCACCGGCAATGCGCGCATTTCGATCGTGTACGCGGCGACGGCGGCATGCATCCTGGCGATATCGATCATCGAGAATTCCTACCTGCTCGCCTATCACGATGAATTGACCACGCTGCCCTCGCGGCGGGCGTTCAAAGAAGCGCTGTTGCGGCTGCAGGATCCCTATTCCATCGCCGTGGTTGATATCGATCATTTCAAAAAGTTCAACGACACCTACGGCCACGATAGCGGCGACCAGGTGTTGCGGCTGGTGGCTTCGAATCTGGGGCAGGTCACCGGAGGTGGACAGGCCTACCGCTGCGGAGGCGAGGAGTTCAACATCCTCTTTCCCGGCAAGAGCACAGCGGAAGTCGTGGAACATCTGGAACGACTACGGGAGAATATTCAGACGTCAGAATTTCGCATGCGTGGCAATGACCGGAGGCAGGCGCCTCGAGGTCCCGATCGCCGCAATGAGAAGAACCGAGGCCGCGCGGCCAAAGGGCACGTCATTCGCCAACTCGCGCAAGACAAATCCCCAACTTCACTCTCTGTGACGGTGAGCATCGGGGTGGCGACGTCGTCGCGGCAAGATGACGAACCCGACTCCGTGCTGAAGGCTGCCGACAAGGCTCTGTATCGTGCGAAGGCCAACGGCCGGAATCGGCTCGAGACCGCCTCCGCGCGGCGCACTCGCACCCAGGCCGCCGGCATCGCCTAACCATTTCAGCAATGTTGGGGAACTTGAAACGCGGCGGGCGGAATCTGCGTCGCGCCGGACCGTCCCCTAGGACGGGGAAAAAAGGTGGGACGGTCCGGCTTGGACGCTTCGCAAGCACCGCGGGCCGTGCGGTCAGCCGGCGGTCGTAGGTAGGATCGGGTGTTTCCGGCCTGTGCCCCCGCAAGCGGAACATTTCACGCGGATAAATGCCACTCCTTCAGACTTGCCGTTCAAGTCGACTGGCTTCGCAACATATCCGCTACCGCCGCATTCGGGACATTCTTCCGGATCCACTCCTCTCCCCCTCACTGATGCAGGCATTTTGAAGGAATGGAGAAAGATATACGCAAGAGATCGTTCTGCGTTACGAAAACCGAACAGAAGAGCCGGGCGGTGACTTTAGTCGGCCTGGCGCCAGCTGGCGTCGCGGCTGTACCGGGTCAGAGTCTTGGCGATGGCCGCCGTGCGGGGGCCTAAATCCTTCTCGTAGACGACGCCATCCTTGTCAACCATAAAGGTCATCACTCCCGAAGAGCGGTATTCGGCGGGATACGCCAAAAAGGCGAATCCACCGGTCATCTTTCCGTCGACGATGTAACTGTGCGATCCCTTGGCCGTTTTCTGCCCGGTCAAGATCCGGAAATAATAGCCCATGAACGGTTGCGGCTTCTGGTCCGGATTCCCAGGATCCGCGGCGGCCGCGGCTATGAGCGGCCCAATCGGACTTTCGGGCTGGCCGGCGCTGGTCTCCCAGTAAAGACCATTGTGCTTGCCGGGATCGCTGGAAAGCTTGCCGGCGTATTGCGGCTGCGACTCGCCGTCGTGGGCCTGCGAATAATATTCCTTTTGGGCGTCGACCAGTTCCTGGCACACCTGGATGACGGCCAGTTCATTTTTGCCTATCCTGCGATACAGGATCTCTTTCTTTCCGGCAGGCGTATCGAAATACCAGGCGGTGCCCTTATGCAGCAGGGGTATCGGGGTGGGCCAATTTTCCGCGCCAATGTAGAGAGTCGTGGTTCCGTCGGGCTCGTTCACCAGGCGGTGCATCTCTTTATATTTTTTGATGAACTCTTCCTGGCTGCTCTTGTCTTGGGCCGGATCGCCGGATGAAATGAGGTCCTTCGCATCCGGTCCGAGGATACTCAACAATGCGGACTGATCGTCGGACTCGACCGCCCTCACGAGAGCGTGGCAGGCCTCAGCGGCCGAACCGAAGGTCTTTTGCCGGGTCTGCTGTGTGGCGAACAGGGGCGAGGCCGAAACTGCGAGAGCAAGAACTGCCAACCTCGCTAGCTTGAAAAATTGCGTGGGAAGTTGTCTGAGATTGCGATCCTCTTGAGACATCGTTCTAACCTCCTCTGGTATTCACGTGCTTCGACTGGTGATCGATGATTGACAGCAATTAGCGGCGTCCTCCGCCGCCACCATGGCCACCGCCGCCGGGATGTCCACCTCCGCCTCCGTGCATTCCGCCTCCTCCGAAACTGGAGCGGCCACGGGCCGAAAATCCCCGCGACACACCGCCGCGAGAAACGCCACCGAAGGCTCCCACGTGACCTCCAACTCGCGGTGAGGAATTGAAGGAGCGGCCTCCGCCACGCTCGGCAGGACCATGGAATCCGCCTGCCGGACCGCGGGATCCGCCTTCGGAACGGAATCCGCGCAATTCGCGGTCGCCGCGGGCGAACGGTGCGCCGCCGCGATAGCCTCCATGGAAATACGCATTGCGGTCGTAGAACGCGTGGCTGTGAAACGCGTAGGGGCGGCCACCGTAGAGCAGGCCCCGGTGATACCAGTCAAATCCCCATCCATGCCAACCCCATCCAAATCCGAAGAACGGGCTGATGCCGAATCCGAGGCCGAATGAGATATAGGGCCCGCCCACTCCCCACCACGGATAAAATCCCGGCCACAGACCTACGGGATAGCCATAAACGAATTCCGGATTGTATTCGGGCACGTACACGACGTTGGGATCGGCCGGTACGATGCCGATATTGCCGCCCTGGTCGGTAACACTCTGCTGCGGCGTGCTTCTCAGATTGCCCGCCTGCTGCGCCTTCTGGCGCATGTACTGGATCGCGCTCATTAGATCGGCCTGCTGGTTGTAATTCGCGTCACCCAGCTCCGACGTCCACGAAAGATCCTTGTTCATGTTCTCCAGCACTGAAGGAAACTGGGTCAGCGCCTTGACGCTGGGGTCCCAGTCCTGCTGGTCGACCGCGTCGCCGAGATCCTTGCCCTTCAGATTCGGATTCTGTTCGAGGAAACGCTCGGCTTCGACGATCTGCGTGGGGTACGCCGCCGCGGCTAGAATCTGTGCGACCAGCGCATCTGGAAACAGTGCGATCGGCGCCACCAGTTGTTGCAACTGCTCCGGACTTAACTGCGATGGGGCCGGCTGGTCGGGCGCCTGCTCGGGCGGAGGCGGAGCCTGTTGTTGTGCTTGCGCCAAGGCAGGGAATGAGAACAGCGCCACCGCGATTGCGCACGCGATCATGCAGCTCCGGACTTTGTCTCTACAAAACTTTGCGTTCATCGTGTCCTCCTGATCATGCTGCTCATGCCGATAAGACTACGTCCGGATGTAAAGACCAACTAATTCCTTCAACCCAGCTAAAGTAATTTAGATGCGGTTTAGTGAGAATCAGTCGATTTGGCGTTCACGGGTTGTATCCACAGAGTTAGATCGAAGGGCGCGGAACTTCGGTTACCTGTACTGCAATTTGTTGTGAGTATACTCCCCGGAATTGGCCTGGAGTCGAGGGATTTTCATTCGTGTGCGGAACGGTATAAAAAATGTAAAAGGGGCAAATGGCTGGACAGCCGAAGGGCGGCTATCCCCCCAAAACCTGTCCCCACAAAAACCTTGGACGGACGAATGCGTCCGTCCCTACATGAGCGGTGATGAGGGCTGGCCTCTTGCTGCCGGCGGAATATATACCCTTGCGTTCTCACGAACCGATTGGATTAGCTCATTGCTTTACCGCCGACCGGATTTTCGGCGTGCCGGAAACGGCTGCTTTCAGCGTCTCATCCGTTTCGATCAGCTGCAGGACTTTCCGCGTCATCTCTTCGTCGATATCGGGAGCGCGGCGAATTTCCACGGGATAACGCACCAGCAATTCCAGTCCCGCATCGGCGAATTGAAGCCGGGCTTCGGGGCGCGGAGCTTCGATCTGTATATCCACCCGCCGCTCGATGGCCGCGTGCTGGCGTTCGATCTCCTGCCGGTATTGCGAGTACACTGAATTCACCGTTGCCACCAGCTTTTCCTGCGCCGCCTTGTGATCACCCTGGGGCGCGATCATGCCCCCCACTTCGTGCCACGCGTAATCGGCTCCGGGAATCTGCTTGAACAGCGGCGTTCCGGTCTGGAAGAGGACCGCATTCGAGAACACGACCAGCCGCCCCGTCGGATAAAAATCCAGCCCGGTTCCAGCCATTTCCATCAGGTAGAACCGCACCAGCCCGAGATCGACCACGTCGCCCGTGATGCCCGCCACGCTGATGCGGTCACCGACCCGAATTCCATAGCGCCCGATGATGAAGAAGTAGGCCGCGACCGAAAGAAGCACGGCCTGCAATCCCACGGCGATGCCCGCGGTAATGAATCCCGCGAACGTGGCGAGCGAACTGAACTCGCTCACGAAGCCCAGAATCAGGACGATCACGATCAGGAAGCCGATCACCACGCGGCGCAATACCAGGAACTGCCGGCGCCGCCGGAGATCGCTGATGTAGCGGAAGGTGATCCTGCGCCAGACTTCAGAAAGAATCAAAATCACGGCGAGCGCTCCGAGGATGCCCCCCACCCGCACCAGCACCGAACGCAGCACGTGCTGCGATTCGCGAATCACGGAGCTGCGCCACTCGCCGAAGTTGGTCTTGCTGTCGTTGAGGACGATGATTTCCTGACTCAGCGGCATCAGCGCCCCGGATAGCTGTTTGAAGCGTTCCGTGATCTCCTGAAAATTCTGCCGCTCCGCTCGCAGTTGCTGCGGATTGCTGCCGGGCTGCTGGCCGGCGAGGCCCTGGCTCTGCTGGATCGTGGCCCGCAGAGCATCGCGCAAAGGCGTGCGCACATGATCCGCAACATCGCGCGTATCGTCCGCGTCTTTGATCGCGGCATCGATCTGGTGCACCGCGCTCATGTAGTCATACAGGGTGATGGCTTCGCTGATGAGGCCGCCCGAGGTCGCCAGTGTCGGTTTGGTCGGCGCCGGCGCGATCGCAGGTTTCTCCAGTCCTGTGGCCAGAACTTCAGGGATCGACCGGGCCAACTGGTTGATTCCGCCTTCGAGCCCGGTGGCGACTTCTCCGTTCGCTTCGACGAATGAGGTCATTTTGCGGATCGAATCGAGCAAGGCCTTCTGCAAATCGAGTTCGCTCTGCAGCGCGTCGCGCTGCGAAGTCAAGCCGGTCCGCTGTGCCGGACGCACGCGCGGAATCTCTCCGTTCAACTTGTCGATCTGCGACTGCAACTGGTCGATTTGCGAGGACGTCTTGGACTGCATCTGCTCCAGAGCCTGCTCCTGGCTGCTCTCGCGCGGCGTCTGGATCGAGCCTTGCTGGGCCTTGATCAGAGCGGCCCCGGCTTTCGCAGATTGAAAGGCGAGGCGCACGACTTGTGCTCCCAGATTTCTGGTGTTGTCCTGGTAAATCGTGTCGCTAGGCAATCCCACCGCCTGAATGCCGGTCGTGGCACGACGGTACCAGCTGATCACCTGGTTGAGATGATGCAGTGCGGCGTCGCTATCCAACTGCATTGGGGGCAATGTCGGTGTCGGTGAAGAACTCTGTTGCTTGGTCGGCTGAGCGGGCGCCGGATTTTGCGCATTTTGCGCCGGCGCAGCCAGGGCGGTTATTGCTAACAGCAGCGCCACGCTCGCCTGCGCGGCCAATCGGAAACTCGCATTCTTAATGCTTCTGGAAAAACACTGGATCATTTTCATGGGAAAAGTTCGGTCCGCTCCCTGTTGGACGCATTCTCTTGTTTTCGAGATGGGAAGTTTTTGACTCGATAGGGCATCAGCTTATTGGGCGCTGCCGCTTCCGGTCAACGCTGGGCGGGCTGGACGGTGCGTCTGCTCGCTTCCAGTGGGAAATTCCTGACACTGTAATCACTGAAACGTTTCAGTTCGGCAGCAACTGCACGATGAAATCGACAAGCTCGCGCTGCTGTTAGCGCAAGTGAAACGGCAGAGTGACAGGATTCAAGGCGCTGCCGACGCTCTCGGGGAGGCGGTTCTTGAAGCCGCATCCATCCCATCGAAGGACGGCTCGAAGCCAGAATCCGCAGCCGCCAAGGCGCGGACGCGTTCGAGAACGTTTCCGCTCTCGGGCCGAAACGCCGCCAATCGAGCGAGTGCGCAACTGATTTCCGGGCCTGCCGGCGCTCGACAACGCCGCAGCAATCTCCGCCATTCTCCGCTTCGCTTTCAATAGCCGCTTTCGTTATATCTACCGGATTACTGAGTTCACTGTATTGCCCCGGCCTGGAGATCTGTTTACTGTGACACTCCGTTCGCGCTTCAGCGCTTCGATGTTCCCACGAGAGATGCGAATTCGCTGATTCAGGCAGTCTTTCCTATGAGAGAACGCAGGCAAAGGTCGCGTGCGGCCGGGCCGAACGATTCGGGATGGTACCAACTCTATTTCGCCGCCGTGACGGAAGGAAATGAGAGCCGGGCCGTTCTGCAGATTGAGCGCGCCCGCAGGGCAATGCAAGACCGGCTGATCGAATTACGCCGCGCGAAGGGTGCCGATGGCGGCGAACTACAGGATTTGAACAATGCTCTGACGTATCTGGCGATTCTGCTTCAGCATGCGGGAGGAGAAGGTGGGAATCTGATATGGGATTGAATATAGAAGGGGCTGAGTCTCGTACCGACCTGCATATACATACCGGCGCCATTGAGGCCCCGTACAAAAGTCAGGGCTGGTATGAGGCGTACATGGCGGCGCTATTCGAATCAGACCGCGCGCAGATTGGCGAGAGCATCCGCCGCGCCGAGTTCCTTATTCTGAATCGTGAACGCGAGTTGCTCAGCGGACCCTCGGATCGGGTCGAGCGTCGGGCTCTTAATAACGCGCGGCACGCCCTGCGGGCTCTCCGCGGATGCCTCAAGTCGTAGAGTAGGGGCAACGAACGCATTCCTCAGAATGAAATTCGGGCGACTGCGCAACCCTCTTAATTAGGGTAATTATTTACTTGACTCGCCCACGGCTTTCTGCTACATTTTGAGTCGTGGAGAACGTTATGAGCCGCGAACCAAAGAGCCTGCAAGACGCAATTGTTTACTTCTCGAATCCTGATAACTGCATCGCGTATCTTGCCGCCAAGCGCTGGCCGAACGGCGTAATTTGTCCGATTTGTGGGTCTGAGAAAGTCAGCGCATTCAATCCTCAGCGCCGTACTTGGAAGTGCTCTAAGCATCATCCTAAGCGCGAGTTTTCCGTTAAGGTCGGTAGCCTGTGTGAAGATTCCGCTATTGGGCTGGACAAATGGCTCACCGCTCTTTGGATGCTGACCAACTGCAAAAATGGTATCAGCAGTTGCGAACTCGCACGCGATTTGAGCGTAACCCAGAAAACCGCGTGGTTCATGCTCCATCGCATTCGTTTGGCCTTGCAGGATGAATCCTTCGGCGGCAAGATGAATGGCGAAGTTGAAGCAGATGAAACCTTCATCGGCGGCAAAGCACGGAACATGCACCTGAGCGAGCGGCAACGTCGAATCACTGGCACTGGTGGCAAGGACAAGACTATCGTGTTCGGAATGTTGCAGCGCGATGGCCGCATCCGAGCGAAGGTTATGCCAGATCGCAAGCGCGAGAATCTGCAAGCTGAAATCAAGGAACATGTCCACGTCGGCAGCGCTCTCTATACCGATGAATGGATCGCTTACAAGGGACTCGAAACCGAGTATCAGCATCAGGTCGTAGATCATGCGATGAAGTACGTAGACGGTCGCGTACACACTAACGGCCTTGAGAATTTCTGGGCGCTCCTGAAGCGCGGCATTGCGGGAACTTACGTTAGCGTAGAGCCATTTCATCTCTTCCGATACCTTGACGAGCAAGTATTCCGTTACAACAATCGCGCCACCAAAGACAACCCACTAAACGATTCTGACCGCTTCAGCTACGTAGTTACCAAGCTATTCGGCAAGCGCCTGACCTTCGCCGAACTCACCGGTAAACTCTGCGAAACGACCCCTTTCTAAGAACCGTTTGAAGCGTGGGCGGAAGTCGAATCTATGACTTCCGTTTGCTGTTGTTGCTCTTTACAGAATACGGCGAGTCTGCCCGCAAAGTCTGCACACTCATCTAAAGATAACTCCAGCAAAATGCGTTGTGCTCCTTCATGGGTTGAGATTACAATTTCTCCTGAATCGACTGGGTATTCCGGTGAAGGTGAACGCTGATTCCGGAGGGAAGCCGAACGGCATTCCGGAGCGAAGGTGAACAGCAGTCGGAGCGAAGCGACGCTGGCGTGATGATTGTGCAAGAAGTGTTCGGCTTCGTCAACTGAAAGTGTCCGGAGCGGGTCCGGAGCGAAGCGGAGGAGCTTGGGCGGGGATTTGGGGTGCAGGGGAAAGGGGCGGCCAGCCCCTTTATCCCCTGCTTCTCTATGTAGAAGAACAACTCATTCCTTCTTCTCGTCCGGCAGATTGTTCTTTTTGCGCATCGATTCTCCGCGCATCTCGATACGATGGGCATTGTGCACCAGGCGGTCGAGGATGCCGTCGGCGATGGTGGGATCGCCGATCTGCTCGTGCCAGCGCGAAACCGGCAGCTGGGAAGTGAGGATGGTGGAGCGAGTCTGGTAGCGATCCTCGCAGATCTCCCAGACTTCGCGTCGCTCCGCTTCACTCAGTGGGGCCATGGCCCAGTCATCGATGACCAGAACGTCGATGCGACTGAGACGTGCCAGGAAGTGGCGCAAACTGCCATCGGCTCGGGCCAGGGCCAGTTCCCGAGACAGGGCAGCGGCGCGGAGATAGAGTGCCGAGTAGCCGTCGCGACAGGCTTTCTGCGCCAACGCCGATGCGAGGAAGCTTTTGCCCACGCCACAGGGTCCGATCACGAAGATGTTCTCGTGATGGCGAACCCAGGCGGAGTCTTTTGCCAGTGCGCGCACGACGGTCTTCTCCAGGCCGCGCACCGCCCGATAATCGATGTCCTCCACGCAGGCCGCTCCCCGCAGTTTGGCCGCTTTGAGTCTTCGTGCCAACGCCTGGTTCTCGCGCCAAGTCCATTGCTGATCCACGAGCAGAGCGAGTCGTTCCAGGAAACTCAACTCGTTCACGGTCCGATCTTGTTCCTGTGCTTTCAAGGCCTCGACCATGCCGTGCAACCGCAGGGCCAGCAGTTTTTCCATCATCGGTTGGTTCAGCATGAGCGGGGCCCTCCTTGGTCGAAGTAGCGGGCGCCGCGGAGGTTGTCATGCGTCAGAGGTGGAGAGCCGGGTTGTGGTGGAGACAAAGGAAGGGCGTCGAGCGAGTTCTTCAGGATCGACTTCACGCTCTGGTAGCGACAGGCCTGGGCGAGGATGGCCCGTTCGGCAGCGGCTTCCATGCGTTGCGCCGAGTACTGCTGGGCCAAGCGAATAATGCCTAGACAAGAACGGTAGCCCATCTCCGGGTGGGGCTTGTCGTTGAGGATGCGCTCGAACAACTGCGCCGTGTGCGGGCCGATACTGCGCGCCCAGTTCACCATGCGCGAGGGCGGCCACTCCAGATGAGCTTGATGGCTTCTGGGACGGTGCTCGCCATTCGTGATGGTTTGACCCCGCCCGCGACTGCGCATGTGCGAGGCGATCCGGTTGCCCTGGTAAAAGATCTCCACCGTGGTGGGGGTGGAGCGGACTTCCACGACTTGCTGCACCAGCGTGTAGGGCACGCTGTAGAAGTTCCCGTCGAACGCGATGTGGTAGTCGATGTTGATCGTGGCCCGCGACCACTGGCTCATGTCGAAGCGCTCGGCGGGCAAGGGCGCCAGAGCCGGTTTCTCCAGGCTGTGAAACAGACTGGCCCGCGATCCGTCCCGCTTGCGGAACGGACGCTCATTCAGTCGCGCCAGCAACTCCCGGATCGCCTGGTTGAGTTCCGGCAAGCTGAAGAACTTGCGGTTCCGCAGCGCCGCTATGATCCAGCGTTCACATACTTGCACCGCGCTCTCGGCCTTGGCCTTGTCCCGCGGCTTGTACGGACGCGCGGGCACGACTCCCATCCCATAGTGCACCGCGAACTCTTGATACGTGGGATTGAGATCGGGATCATAGCGGCAGGCGCGAGTCACTGCCGTTTTCGTGTTATCGGGTACCGCCAGCGTCGGCACCCCACCGAAAAATTCCAGCGCATGGATGTGGGCTTGAATCCAGGCTTCCATCTGCTGATCGCCAGTCGCTTCCGCGTAGGTGTAAGAACTGGCCCCCAACACGGAGACAAACAACGAAGCCGGCCACGCCTCGCCGGTCGTGGCCTCGTAGACGGGAATCGTGGCTCCCGCCCAGTCCACAAACATCTTCTCCCCGGCCTTGTGTTCCTGCCGCAGCACCACATCCAGGTGCCGCCGCCAATGCTGATAGCGCTCGCAAAACCAACTGTAGCGATAGCCCTCAGGGTTCGCTTGCCGATATTCTTCCCACAGCAACTGCAGAGTCAGATGACGATGTTGCAGCAGTTGCTCATGAATCGCTTTCCAGTCCGGTTGCGGCCGCTGCCGCACCGCTTGCACCGCCACGGGTTGGTTCCCAAACAGCTTGCTTTCCAGTTCCTCTTCCCTCAGGCCTTCGGGCAACGGCCAACCGATTCCGGCGGCGACTGCTCGTTCCAAATAGTCGTGGACCGTAGCCAGCCCCATCCCACAACTGCGCGCGATCTGGCGCTGTCCCAACCCCAACTCAAACCGTAACCGCAGAACTTCCTTGGTCTTCCGCATGGACTTTCTCCTGGCCGGCACCCTGATCTCCTTTATTTATGGAGTTTCAATGCCGGGTGATTGTCCAGCGTCGCTTTGCCCCTTCCTGCGCTTCGCCTGTGGAAAACATTCCGCTCCAAGCCGAACGCCATTCCGGTAGACGACAAAAACTGTTCGCCTTCCCACCGGAATCGGCGTTCACCTTCAGACCGGAATGCTGTTCGGAATCACAACGGAATGGTGTTCGGCTTCAGACCGGAATCGCGTTCACCTTCGACCGGATTCCCCAATCGACACGACTCACCGTCAATCCTGCCGATATAAACTTCGATTTCAATACGGATACGTGACTCATGTTTAACCTCAAAGATATTCTTGAAATCCTTGACCGTTGGCCGAAGTGGAAGCGCATACAGGACATGCCAGAAAAGCTAGATACTTTACAAAAGCGAGTTGAAGAACTAGAGAAACGTCTAGAGCGCTGCCCCGGTGAGGGCTGTCCAAAATGCGGCGAGTTAACATATCGCGTTGTTTCAATTCATCCTCATCACAGCGACTTAGGCGATCTCGGATTAATGGTTCGACAAATGAAGTGTGAACGCTGCGGGCTGACCGAAGATCGAATCGTTAAGTAGGTCAGCCATACTCCCCTGCCTTAGACCTTTACTTCCTGCAAAACTCCTCGCCTACTAAACACCAAATGTCATCCTCTTTCATGATCGTGTAAACCAACTTTTCTTTGGTACCGAGTAGCTGGATACACTTGATTGGATAATCCTTGCCGTCCCGTCCTTTGAGCGTGCTGTTTCCTCGAATCCCTCCGTCGCTGGATGTATAACCAGCCCCCATCCAGACATGCTCGTCAGGTTTTCCGGCGCCGCAATATTCGTGGTCATCTACATAGACAAAGGGCCAAACATCTTTCGCAATCAGATTGGCACAAGCGTGAATATCTTGGCCTTTCATTCCGCACGCTAATACGTATTTGGTATAGACATCCCGTCCGCGAGCGTCCTTTGTAACCATGTATGCGTGAAAGGTGCAGGTCGCCGTATATCCGTACCAGCTTGTTGGAACGCATCCCGGACCAGACAATCCGTTACCGTAACTGCCTATGATCGTGAGTTTTTGCTGTTGCGGAGCTTGGGCACTAGGGACACTCTGAATAAGCGCTCATGCTAAGTCGACTACCAACAGTGTTTCAGGAAACCGCGCTGCCGGTTCGGATCTCGGATGCTGGAGCTGGTCGGTACCGCCGTTGCAACCGCGCGTACGGGACGAAGCCGGACGAGCTACGCGACGGCGAGCAGTTTTCTGCGGCTCACAAACAGATTCACCAGCGCACAGGTGACAAACAGTCTGTGCGCGTTCTTCTTCAGCCCGCGATAGCGTACTTTCACGAATCCAAACTGCAGCTTCATCACTTGAAACACATGCTCCACCCTCGCCCGCACCTTCGACTTCGTCCGGTTCTTCGCCCACGCCACTTCATCCACGATCTGGCCCTTGTAGCGACAGCGCCGCTGGGTGAAATCCCGTGCTCGTGGCGCGCACTCGCGGATCACCTCGGTTTGGCCCTGATACGCTCCGTCGCCCCACACCCGCGTTTCTTCGCCATGCAGCAGGTCCGGCAACATCGCCACATCGGAAACGTTGGCGGCTGTCGCCACCGCCGTGTGAATGATTTTGCTCTTGCTGTCGACGCCCACGTGCGCCTTCATCCCGAAGTACCAGTTCTTCCCCTTCTTCGCCTGGTGCATCTCTGGGTCTCGGCTCTGCTCGCGGTTTTTGGTCGAACTGGGCGCGTGAATGATGGTCGCGTCCACAATCGTGCCCGTCGTGATCCGCACCCCCTTGGCTTGCAAATGCAGGTTCACCGTCCCCAGAATCTCTTCCCCCAGATGGTTCTCTTCCAGCAGGTGCCGGAACTTGCACACTGTCGTCTCATCCGGCACCGGCTCGGCCCCCAAATCAATTCCCGCAAACTGCCGCAGCGTCGCCGAGTCGTACAAAGCCTCTTCCACCGCCGGGTCCGCCAGATTGAACCACTGCTGCAGAAAATAAATCCGCAACATCTGCTCCAATTCTTTCGGCCGTCGCCCGTTGCCCGGCTTGGGATAGTGGGGCTCGATCAGCGCACACAGTTTCCCCCACGGCACCACCTGTTCCATCTCTTCCAAGAACATTGCCCGCCGCGTCTTCTTTGTGTATCGCTCGAATCCCGTCATCATCGCCAGTGTCCTCTGCTTGCGCAACGAGTTCATATGGCACGACATTATCTTTACTCCCTGTGGAAAGGGAGGACTTAATCAGAGTCTCCCTAGCAAACGCAGTAATCATTATGATAGCTGCCAGTATCTTCATAGTTTCGCCTTTGCGGCTTTCGTCCGCTTCTGTTTTGCGAGTTTTCGCTGTCGCTTGTATTCCTTCTCGCGTTTTAAAATCTCAGCACGCGGGACGGAGAATACCTTGCCTACCACGGTATCGAACTTTTCAAATTCATTTGAAATCATCGAGGTTCACTCCATTTTCCTTACAAACCTTGAGCATCGCTTGTACCAAATTGTGCCGCTGAGCGACTTCTTGGGCATATTGCATTGTGAGTTCGATCGCCTCTCTCGGAGGCTGCCCTGAAAATGCTAGGACGGGAATCCGAGCATTTTCGATTTCTGCATACGGAGCAGCTTTCATGTTGGTTCTTAAATATACGGAATGTTCTCCAGCCAAAAGATCAGCGGCTTGAAGTCCAGCTAAACACTTATCGTCGCCAGGTATCGCTTCTCCACAAATGCGACGCATCGAAGGCGGGAATTTTGTATCCCTCTCCAATTCATAACCCTCGATACAGGCGCGCAGTTCGCTGCATTTATCGAAGATAAAATCAATTTTCTCAGTCCGGCAATCACGATCAAGAAAATCAAGAAGCACATTACAAACCATCGCCATGAAAGCCCAATCATACATATGTCTTGGCTCAGCGTGAAATGGAGAAGCGACGTTCTCCGTTAGTGAGTATTCCGCCCCTGCGGGGCGGGGATTTTCAAGGCATGAGGGTCTATCGTCCGATGACTCCCCCCCCGTCAACGTGCAACGCGGGAGAAGGACCTCCCGCGCTGCTGAGCATCGGCTCGATGAGCCCTCCGGGTTATCCCTTAGCATGGTTGCATCCCTGCAGTGCCCGCTTCCGTTTCGCCCGGCAAGATCATTGTAGCTCCGCGACGACCTGCCGTTTCTCAACATCCGGTTGGTGATTCCGCCAGAACCCAGACCGGCCAGACCCGAATCGTGAGTGTAATGGCGTGTTAACAGCGGTTATGATATGTGCTGGATGAAGATGGTGAACCCTAAATTCGTCCTATACGCGTTGGCTTTCGGCGCAATCACCGTCCAGAGTTGGGCAGTTGCCAACGATGCTGCGTGGAACAACCTCAAACATGTCACTCACTCAGGCTCCTACCATTTGATTTCCAGAACGGGGCAGTTCATGGGGAAAATCACCAACGTCACCGACGCCTCGATCGTGATCACGGAAGGCTACGGGAAGGGTGCTCCTATCGAAATACCGCGCGTGGACGTTATTCAGATCAGTGATGGAGCGGCAGGTTTGTTGTATAGCGGCCGGAACAGTTGGTCGGAGGTAATCTCACTCGCTGGCATGAAAATGCAAGGATTCGACGTGGGGAAGGGTAGCCTCCGGGTCGTCACAGTTGCAGGAAAGCAGTACTTGACGAAGACGTTGAAGGTGACGAACTCGGACGTGACGGCCGAGCCCCAGCGCGGGCACGAAGTGACTGTTCCCAAGGCTGAGGTTGCACGTGTGGACTACATCCGTGCAGCCCCTTGGCCTGAGGGTGTGGAATGGGGTTATCAGGAGTTTGGACCGTTAAACGTCTTCAATCCGGGTTACTGGCCACACATGCTGCACTTCAACGGTAAGATTACCGTCCCAGTTTATGACGCCTCTGCTCCAGAGAACGACGTGCCCTGCAAGTTCTGCATGCCGTGAACCCATCCGACAGTCGGCGCAATATCGCCTCACTACCACGGAATTGGGCGGGGCACGTGGCGAGTTGTCGGCAAACCCGAAAACTCTCCACTTCAACGGCTGTCCGACATCGCGGCGTTTGGTCGCTTGGTCTTCACGGGGCTTGCTGGCGGCGACTCCGGCGTTGCTGTCTGGCGGCTTCCAGCTTGCGGTCGCGCTCGGCGTGTATCTCCGCCTGTCGCCCCGTGAGCATGTCGTTCGGCGTCACATAGCCGATGGCGCTGTGCAGCCGGACATGGTTGTAGCGGTCCACATACTGTTGGATGAGGCATTTTGCATCTTCCAGTGACAGAGGCGTGCCGGGTCGGATGCATTCGCTTTTCAGCGACTTGTGCCAGCGTTCCAGCTTCCCATTCGACTGCGGATAGCTAGGCGAGGTTCGGACGTGCGTCATACCCGAGATGCGAATGAACTCCTTGAAATCGCGGGCAATGAACTGCGGGCCATTGTCCGAGATGATTCGCGGCTTCGCTTCCGGGTACTTCTCCTTGGCTCGCTGCAGAATCACCTCGACATCAGCTTCTCGCATGGACTCACGCAGATCCCAATGCACGAGGAAACGACTGAACCCATCCAGAATGCTGCACAAGTAATAGAAGGTGCCGCACAGGTTGATGTAGGAAACGTCGATATGCCAGTGCTGATGCGGCTGCAGCGGCTGCTCGAAACCTGTTCCCTTGCGCGAAGGTTTGCTCTTCCATCGGGATAATAATCCAGCTTGCTTCAACACCCGCCACACGCTCGCCGGACTGACCGCCACAACGTCAGCATCGAGCATCATGAACGTCAGCCGCCGATAGCCTTCCAGCGGGTTCTTTAGATGGAACCCGATGATTGCTTCTTTCTCCCACGGCTCCAACCAGAAATCACGGGGAACCCAACCGTTATGCTCGTTGACGCACCCGTAACGCTGCCGCCAGTCATAGAACTTGCTGGCGGTCACGCCCAGCCAAGGGATGAACCGTCCGACGCCGATCTCGGTCTTCTCCGACCAGCGCCGGACGAAATCCACGACTAGATCCCGCACATCATGCGGCACCCAGTTGCCGGTTAGAGTTCCCCAAGACTTTTTTTTAGCGCGATGTGCTCCGCCATCAGCTCAGCCAGGACCTCGTCCTTGGTCTGCACCTTCTTCTCCAAGAACTCGATCCGTTTTGATGGGCGACAATCATACCTCCCGAGCAACGACAATTAGAATTCCCGATCAGCGACAATAGCCAGGCTCTGATTTTTGGTTCTTGGCGACACTCACAATTTGGTGACAGACAAGCAGGTGAGGAGGTTGTTTGCCTTGGGGAAAGTGGAAACGAATCTGGAAACTGCGGCGGCGAAAGCGGGTATGGATGCGAAGACGGCGCGGAAGTACCGTCGGCTGGGGCGAGTGCCGAGCGAACTGACGCCGGAGAAGCGGTGGCGGACACGAGAGGACCCGTTCCAGGAGGTGTGGGAAGAGGTGCGCAGCCTGCTGGAGGTGAACCCTGGGCTGGAAGGGAAGACGATTTTTGAATATCTGCAGCGGCGTTATAGCGGGCGATTTGCCGAGGGGCAACTGCGGACGCTGCAGCGACGAGTGAAAGTATGGCGGGCGACGGAAGGACCGGTGAAGGAAGTGTTCTTCGCGCAGCGCCATCAGCCCGGGAGGCTGAGTGCCAGTGACTTCACGCACATGAGTGAGCTGGGGATCACGATCCAGGGACAGAGTTTTCCGCACCTGCTCTATCACCTGGTGCTGACGTACTCGAACTGGGAGTCGGCCACGGTGTGTTTTTCGGAGAGCTTTGAAAGTTTGTGTGAGGGGTTTCAAAACGCAGTTTGGGAACTCGGGAAAGTGCCGCAGCGGCACCGAACCGATCGACTGTCGACAGCGGTCAACAACATGAGCACGCCGGCGGAGTTCACCGAACGGTACGCTGGGCTGCTGCGTTATTACGGAGTGGAGGGAGAGAAGATCCAGGCGGGGCAAGGGCATGAGAACGGAGATGTGGAACAACGACATCATCGTTTGAAACGGGCTCTGGCGCAGGAGTTGATGCTGCGCGGGAGCAAGGATTTTGTCAGTGTCGCGGACTACCAGGAGTTCGTGGCGGGATTGTTGGCGCGCTTGAACGCCGGACGAAAAGCGCGCTTGGCAGAAGAAATCGCCGTGATGAAGGAGTTGCCGGAACGACGCTTGGAGTCGTGCAAGCGGGAGCGAGTGAAGGTGGACTCGGGGAGTCTGATCTATACGGACCGAAATGTGTACTCGGTGCCCAGCCGGCTGATTGGCGAGCAGGTCGAGGTGCGGTTGTACATGGAGCGGGTGGAGATCTGGTACGGGCAGAAGAAGGTGGAAGAGATGCCGCGGTTGCGTGGGCGGAGGCGACACCGGGTGGACTATCGCCACATCATCGACTGGTTGGTGAGAAAGCCGGGGGCGTTGGAGAACTATCGCTACCGGGACGAGTTGTTTCCGACGAGCCGATTTCGCATGGCGTTTGATGAACTGAAGGACAAGTTGGGCCCGCGGGGGAGCAAGGAGTATCTGGCGATCCTGGAGCTGGCGGCGAAGGAGAGCGAGGCGAAAGTAGATGAAGCGCTGCGCGGTTTGTTGGAAAAAGGCGAAGGATGGGTGCGGGCGGAGGCGGTGCGCGAGCGGCTGAGAGTGGAGCGGAAGGGGAGCATTCGCGAGGTCGAAGTGGCCAGCGTGGATCTGCGAATGTTTGACGAACTCTGTGGAAGTGGGGAGGGGCTGCAATGAATGGGGAGACGGGCCAGGTGAGAACCGCGCTCGTGGAAAATCTGAAAGAGCTGCATCTGCCGGCGATACGGGGGTGCTTTGAGGAAACGGCGCGGCGCGCGGAAAAAGAAACGTTGAGTTATGAGCGGTACCTGCTGGAACTGGCGCAGCGAGAGTGTGAGGAGCGGCGGCGAAAACGGATCGGAAAGCTACTCAAGGAATCCGCACTGCCGCTGGAGAAGTCCCTGGCGAACTTCGACGGCAAGCGGTTGCCGGTGAAGGTGAGTCGACAGATGAAGGTGCTGTTGGAGGGAGGATTCCTGGACCGTAAAGAGAATTTACTGATCTTCGGGAATCCTGGCGCGGGGAAAAGCCATCTGTTGTGTGCCCTGGCGCAAGAGCTGATCGCTATGCGCGGGAAAAGGATCAAGTACGCCACTTGTGCGCTGCTGGTGCAAGATCTGTTGGCTGCGAAGCGGGATCTGCGGTTAAGCAAGGAAATCAAGAAGCTGGCGAAGTACGACGGTCTCATCATCGACGAAATGGGATACGTGCAGCAAAGTCGAGAGGAAATGGAGGTCGTGTTCACCCTGTTGGCGGAGCGTTATGAACGCGGCAGCGTGCTGCTGACGAGCAACCTGCCATTCTCGAAATGGGAAGGCATTTTCAAAGATGCGATGACCACCGCGGCCGCGATCGATCGCCTCGTCCATCACTGCGTAATTTTGGAACTCAACATCCCGAGTTACCGCATGGAGCAAGCCAAGAAGAATCGGGATGCGGGCTTGGAGTCCGCGGAAGCAAAGTGACCCTCGATGATTTCTTTAACAACACAAACACGGCGGCCGAAGGGCTGTGGAAAAAGCCGGGCCGTGGAAAGCGAGGAAAACCAAAAGCAGGTTTTCCTCCCTTCCCACCGCCCTTGGAAATCGCGCACAACCCGCGCGATTCCCACTTTTCCCACAGCCCCGACTGCTGCTGGTATCTCAAACAACATCGGGAAATCTAATTGTCGTTGACCGGAAAGAATGCTTGACGCCGGACACTGTTTCTGCTTCTCCTCCACTTGGCGGTGGGGACGCTCCTGAGACTGAAAAGCGGCGGCTCCGTTCTCGAACAGTTCCTTCTGCCAGCGGTAGAACACGGTTGGCCGCAGGCCCAGTTCTTCACACAGCTCCGAGACGGGTACTTTGTCCACAAGATGGCGCCTCAGGATGGCTACTTTTTCTTCTGGAGTGAAATGCTTCCGTTCCTTCCTCATACGTTCGCTCCGTTATCTTAACGGACGAACGCCTTCTCCATTTCCAACTGAGGCAGGACACATACGGGTTCCCATATAGGTTCCTATCAGTTGTCGTAGTTGTGCTGGGCGATTGGCGAGAAGATTGTGTTCCGCTAGAGCGATGTATCCGCGAATATCGTGTGATGCAATTATCTTCGACAATGCGAGCACTTTCGCATCCCTATCGGTAGTCGAAAATTTATAGAATTGATCGCTTAAACTATTCGATTCAGAAGTTTTGAAATACTTGATCGACGGTTTAGAGGAGAGGCAGCCTTGCCATGCCTCTGTGAACCGTTCCCACTCTTCAACAGTTGCAGTCCATCCAGCCATAATGAAGCGGACATCTTCCGGATTTCTATTGCATTCATCGAAGAATCCTCTAAACATCAAAAGCACCCTTTTATACCGTTGCGCCTTCGGCAATCCACACAGATGCGGTACTACCCGGCTGACGGGGATCATCGCGCACCCCCACCAGAGCAATCATCTGCTTGACTCTTGGGCGAGTCAAGTAAATACCTTAATTAGGACGCTCTCCGGTTGATCGAACTGATGTCGCGCAACAAAGCGTCCTTCTCGTCTTGACAGGAGCAAACCGGAAGGCGCACGATCCACTGCGCTTCGGTTCCATAAAGATAGAAGGTCGTTTCTACGAGCTTCATTGGCTGGCCGCACTGGGGGCAAAGCTGGCGCTCGGCAGCCTGAGAACGAGCCTCGCTAAAAAGTTTGGCAATTGCCTGCCGAAGGGCGGCCGGGCTGGACTCCGCAGAAGTATCTGAAGACGACGGATGCATAGCCGGTTGGGGCGGGTGAGGATATGTTTTCATTACTGTCTGTAACCAAGCTATCAGCCGCTCGATGCGGCCTGACGCGCCAAGGTGCGCCAGAGAGATTTTTTTTATTGCCCCGGTGGCAGCGGGAAGCTGCAGTTGGAGTTTCGCCGGGCGGTGTGCTCACAGGAGATTCCTCGTCCCGCTGGTGAAAACGCGGGCGTTCGGGATGACGCCGCCGTGGAAATGAACTGACCCGGTGCTAGAATTGGGACAAGTGTTTCGACCCCTGGGGAATTAAATCCATCGATCGCAGCGGAAGTTTGTCGTGAAAAACAAGCAGCCGACGAAAATTGAGCCGCAGCAATTCCTGAGTGGCTGGAAAGATATCGCCAACTATCTGGGGAAGGGCGTGCGCACGGTGCAGCGCTACGAGCGGTATATGGGGCTGCCGGTACGCCGCCCCGCGGGCAAGGACTGGGGTTCCGTTGTGGCCACCAAGGCCGAGCTAGACGCGTGGGTGATGGCCAGCCCGATCCGCGAAGCCTTTCATCTGTCAACGCAGACGCAGATGTTGCAACAGGCTGATGCGAGGGAAGTCTTCCGGGCGGGACTGGCGGAGATGGGCAAGCTACGCGATCAGCTGTTGGCTCTGCGCGCGGAAGTCACATCTTCTGTGCAACTGTTGAAGGAAAGTGTCAACTGCCTGCAAGGCGAGCTGAATCAGAATCGGTGGCCGGCGTCCCCGAATCAGACGCTACTGGACGGCGACTTAAACGAGAAAATAATTCTTGATTTTGCGGCAGCGCTGCCCCGATTCCGCAAAGTCAGTTAGAACCGCCTGAATCATTTGCCGCCGTTTACGCTCGCCGATTCCGTTTACCTGCGCCTAATACATCACTGATATCCAGCAGCACGACTACCACGCCATCAATCTTATTTTGCATGGTTCGATAGGGCGAGATGCGCAGTTTGTAGGCTTTGCCATCGCGAGTATGCACCACTTCGTTGCGCGCAGTCACATCTCGCATTACATCGAGCATCCAGCTATCCAGGTTCGGGATGTCAAGGTTCAGCGAGAGATGGCTCAGAGCCTTGCCCGTATCGTGATTGGAGAAGCCGAAGACGCGTTCCGCTTCCGGCGTGTACCGCCGTATGCGAAGATCTTCGCCCAGCAGAATCATCGGGATGGTCGCGCTGTTCAGCAGATTGATCAGATCGTTGCTGAGCTGTGCCAGTTGCTGGTTACGGTGCTGGATTTCTTCGTTGACCGTGTTCAGCTCTTCGTTGGCGGATTCCAGTTCTTCTTTGGAAGTCTGCAGCTCTTCGTTGGTGCTCTGCAGTTCTTCGTTGCCCGATTGAATTTCCTCGTTGGCGGACTGCAATTCCTCATTCGTCGCTTCCTGCGCTTCGATGATCGACTGCAGATATTCCTTGGTACTGGCGAGTTCCTGCTTGAGTTGCGCGATCTGCACATCCTTGCCGTCCGAAATTTCCTTGGCCTGGCGCGAGGCTGGCTTGGGCTCAGGCGCGGTCTTGACCGACTCTTTCTCCTCAAACAGCACCAGGAAATGGCGCTCATCCCGCGCCGGCGTACGAAATGGAATGACCTCGATCTTTACCAGGTTCGCCTGGTTTCCGTCTTCCACGACGAGACCGTCCTTGGAAAGCGAAGTGGCGCTCTTGCGGGCCTTCTCGAGCAAAGTCCGCAGTTCGTAAAGCAGGCCTGGCCGCGCCATCTTTAAGAGATTCAGACTCGCCCTTCCTGTCGGAAGCTCCAGGTAGCGGTTCGTCCTTCCCCGGCTTTGCAGAATCTCCAAGTCGTTATTCACCACCACCGCCGAGGGCACGTATTTGGTCAATAAAAGCCGGTCCGCTTCGCGCTGCACGTCCGACGGCGGCTTAACCAGTTCGTCCTCTCTGCGTGGAATGAGCGGCTTTTCCGGGTTTCGCTCCGCGGCCGCGTGCGGGCTGACCGTCATCCCGAAGGTTACCGGCGATGGAACTGCCTTCTTCTGGTAAATCTTTCCTTTGCGGTCCACGAGATCAAAAATCTCCGAGCCCGCGCCCACCAGGCCTTCCGTGTTTCCCACCAGCAGATAGCCGCCCGGCTTCAAGGCATAGTGAAAAATCGGGATCACTTTTTTCTGCAAAACCGGCGTCAGATAAATGAGCACATTGCGGCAACTGATCAGATCCATGCGCGAAAACGGCGGGTCGCTGAAGACGTTCTGCATCGCGAACACGCAGGCGTCGCGGATCGACTTCGAAGTCTGGTAACCGCCAGGCACTTTGTGGAAGAAGCGCCGCAGCCGGACCTCCGACACTTCGTTGACGATGTTGTCTTTGTACACTCCCGCTCGCGCCCGTTGGATCGCACTCTCGCTCAGATCCGTCCCGAAAATCTGAATCGGTATTTCTATCCGCAGCTCCGAAAGCGCTTCGACCAATGAAATCGCGTGCGAATAGGTTTCCTCTCCCGTCGAACATCCGGGAACCCATACCCGCACGGGTTCGGAGTTTGAATGCGCGGCGACTATTTTCGGGTAAATCGTATCGTGTAGGTAGGCAAATACATCCGGATTGCGGAAGAAGCTGGTTACGTTGATCAGCACATCGCGATACAGTCCCTCCAACTCCTGAGGATTCCGCTGCAGCAGCTTCAGGTAGTCGTCCAGTTCCGTGAGCCGATGGATATTCATTCGGCGCAGGATCCGTCGCCGGATGGTCGCCACTTTGTAATCCACAAAATCCACTTTGCTGAAGTTCTTGAGCAACCGGAAAATCTCTTTCATCAGGCGGTCTTTGCCGTCGAAGATGTCGCTGGGTCTTTTCTGCCCCGTGGGTCGCCGCTGGATGCGAATCAATTCCTGCGCAATGCGTTCCGGGGGAAGCACGTAATCCACGACGCCCGCAGAAATCGCGCTGCTGGGCATGCCGTCGTACTTGGCGGACTCCGTGTCTTGCGCGAAGGTGATGCCGGAATTGTCTTTGATCGCAGCCAGGCCGGCGGTGCCGTCGTTGGCCGTGCCTGACAGGATCACTCCGATGGCATTTGACGTCTGGTCCGCCGCCAGCGAGTGGAAGAACTTATCAATAGGCATGTGATGACCGCGGCCAGCTTCCCGCCTCACCAGGCGCAGAATGCCGTTGGCAATCGTCATGTCCGAATTCGGTGGCAAAACGTAGACCGAGTTACATTGGGCGCGCAATCCATCCGCCGCCTGCAACACCGGCAGACGCGTCGTTCGCGACAGTAACTCCACCATCGCGCTCTCGTGCGTAGGATCCAAGTGAGGGATGAATACCAGCGCCATTCCCGGCTCTGCCGGCATGGCGCGAAGCAGCGTGCTGAATGCCTCTAGCCCGCCGGCCGACGCGCCAATCGCAACAATGGGAAAAATCTCGGCCGATGTTTGCTCCGCAGAAACTTTGCTCTCCGCCTGGGGCTTGGTACGGCGCTGTTTCTTCTTCTTTGAACCGCTTGGCATGAACGCCTCTCGAAAAATTGCGCCCAGTATATGGAATGATTTTGAGCGCCCCCATTCTAGATCACGGGGAGAGCGGCAACCTCAGAACCGCGGCGTGAATGCAAGTCCGGCCTGCGCAAACTGTCGAACCGAACTTCTCGAAGATCGCATTCTGGGATGCCCGGTGGCGTGGTTTGGCGCATCCCGGCTTAGCTTCTGCATGCTAGCTTTCCAAACACCGTTCAAACGATAAGCTGGTCCAGCCCAGCGAACTTTATCCGATGGGATGGGCTTATACCAAGGGTTTTCGAATGACATGGCTGTATGGCTGGCAACGCTTCTATGAAGCCGCGATCGTGGAGACCAATCCCTCGCGTATGCCCGTGCTCATTCAATCGGCGCAAGCGGCTATCGACGCTCGCATCCAGCAACTAGCGCAGGATCATCACGGCACTCCTGACGAACGGCAAGCCATTTCCGATGCCCTCGCAGGACTGGACCTTCTCCGTAAAGAACTGGATTAGCAAGCCCCGTCAATGTCTATCAAGTCAGTCTCTGGCATCCGGATTCCGGGATCCCAGGCTGCGGTTCTCCATCCATCCCTGCAGAATGAGGACGGCCGCCATGCGGTCCACCGCCTTGCCTCGTTTTTCGATGGAAAGATCCGTCTCCCGTAGGAGGCGATTTGCCTCCGCCGAGGTCAGACGCTCATCCCAAAGGTGGACTGGCAATCCGAAACGCTGGCGCAACTCCTCGGCAAACCCCTGCATCTTGTCGGCTTGAATTCCTTCCTCGCCGCTCATTCGCAGAGGCAGGCCGACCACGATCTCCTTCACCTCGTATTGGCGGATCACATTCCTCAGGTGTTGGAAGTCGTGGCGCTTGTTCCTTCGCTGCAGCGTCTCCAGGCCCTGCGCCGTGATGCCCAGCGGATCCGACACAGCCACGCCGATTCTGCGCGACCCCACGTCAAGGCCGAGCACGCGTCCTGGAACACCTGCCGGACGGGAAGCTTCCTCGGCGACGGATTTGTCGTTCTCGGAAGCTACCTCGGAAGCTACGGTATCGGAATCACGATCTGAGCCCACGTGCCGATTATATGCTCACTGTTTGCCATGTTTCGGATCACATCTCTCTGTAATTTCAAGCATTTGCAGATCGCTGCCCCTGTGCTTGCCGCGTCCGCCTTGCCTTCGTCCGGGCTGAGGAGTAGCATATTTACAGTAGTTTGACGAGTCTGCCCCGCGACCCTCCGGCCTTCTGGGTGCCCGACTATGAGTGGTTCTGATCTGATTTTCCACATCGGCGACAAGGTCGTTTATCCCAACCACGGGGTGGGAATCATCGAGCAAATCAGCAGTCGTTCCATCGGTTCGACGGTGGAGAAGTTCTATCTGCTCCACATTAAAGCCAGCAGCCTCAAGGTGATGGTGCCCTGCCAAAATGCCGGCAGCGTGGGCCTGCGCCGGGTGGTGCGGAACGGCGAAATACAAAAAGTTCTGGATGTGCTCTCCATCGCCGAAGGCAACGGCAACGGCGACTGGAAAGACCGCTTCAAAGAAAATTCCGACCGCATGCGCACCGGGTCGCTCCTCGAGGTCGCCGGAGTGCTCAAGAGCCTCATCGCGCTGCATCAGGCCAAACCGCTCTCTTTCCGCGAAAAAAAGATGCTGGAGCGCGCCCGTTACCTGCTGGTCAGCGAACTGGCCATGGCCCGCAACTGCGAAGAATCCAAGGTCGAAGAACTCCTCACCACCGCACTTGCCAAATGCAAGCTTCGCTTCCCCGAAGCCAGCGAATTCCAGGCTTAGCTCGTGCCCGGAGGCGCGGCGTATAATGTTCGAAGCCTTGCCGGCCGCTTGTACCCCATGACAGACGCAATCAAACGAAAACTGCAGGAAGAGATCAACGCGCTCGAACATGAGTTGATCCACGAACTTCCCAAGGAAATCAAGAAAGCCGCTGCCCTCGGCGATCTCAGCGAAAACGCCGAGTACCACATGGCCAAGCAGCGCCAGGAGTTCGTCAAAGCCCGCGTCCGCCAGCTGGGCAGGCGCCTCGCCGACCTGTCGATGGTCAACATGAACAACATCCCCCACGACAAAGTGGGATTGGGCTCGACCATTAAGGTCTACGACAGCACCAAGAATGAGGAACTCGAATACAAGCTGGTGACCAGCGAGGAATCGGACGTAGCGACCGGAAAAATTTCGACTACCAGCCCCATCGGCCGCGCCCTGCTCAATAAGAAAGTAGGGGAGGAAGCGGTCGTGGTCACGCCCAACGGCAAGCGCACGCTGGAGATTCTGAGCCTCAGCACGATCCACGACGATTTGGAAGGTGACGCTCCTAAAGAGGCGGGAGCGTAGCGGCGGGCTGGCAAATTCATGAACCACGAAGGACACGAAGTTACACGAAGGAAGAACGAGAAGTCTCCTCTGTGTAACTTAGCCTGCCCTGAGCGAAGTCGAAGGGTGTTCTTAGTGGTTGAAGGTTTTTCGACGGCGGCGAGGGATTGCCGATGAGCGCGTCCTGGACCTCCGCCTTCGGCCGCGCCTGCGGAGTCCTGCTCGACACCATCGTCCGCTGGCTGGCGCTCTCCCGCATCAATCCCAACGTTCTCACCTTCATGGGACTGGTGGTCAACACCTGGGCCGCTATTCTGTTCGGATCGGCCAACGCCTCGAACCAGAAGCGCATGTTCCTGTACGCCGGACTGGTCATCATCTTTTCCGGCTTTTTCGACCTGGTCGATGGACAAGTCGCCCGCGCTACCAACCGCGTCACCCGCTTTGGAGCCTTCTTCGACTCGGTCGTCGACCGCTACTCCGACGCGAGCCAGTTCCTCGGGCTGCTGGTTTTCTACGCGCGCGGCGGACGATTCTTCTGGGTGGTCCTCGCCGCGTTCGTGATGGTTAGCGCCATCATGGTCAGCTATACGCGAGCGCGAGCCGAGAGCCTGATCGGCTCCTGCCGCGTCGGATTCATGGAGCGCCCCGAACGGCTCGTGCTCGTCATCCTCGGAGCGCTGTTCAATCGCATGGCGCCAGTCCTCTGGGTGATCGCAGTGCTGAGTACCATCACGGTAATCCACCGCATGCGCTACACCTGGACGCGAACACAAGACCCGCCAGTAGCAGTGTCTCCCCACCAAGCCGCGTGACAATAGGCCGAAGAAAGATCGTGTGGGGACGGACGCATTCGTTCGTCCCGCGAGCGCAGCGAGCGTACAGCGAGTCCAGAGGTCCTTCGGCCCGCAAAAAACGCGGCCCTCAGGATGACAACGCTACCACAATCATGAAAACGCCCCTGCGGTACTTGGCGCTGGCATTTGCTATCCTAACGAGTCGCATCACTGATTCTGGGGAAAATCTTGCCGACTGACCCTGTGCTCGTTATTCACGGCGGAGCTTGGGCCATGCCCGATGACATGGTCGAGGCGCACCTCCGCGGCGTGAACAACGCGCTGGCTGCGGGATGGTGCGTGCTCGAGCGCGGTGGCTCGGCGCTCGATGCTGTCGAGGAGGCCGTCGTCATCATGGAAGACGACGAGACCTTCGACGCAGGGCGCGGCAGCTTTTTGAATCGCGACGGAAAAGTCCAACTCGACGCCCTCATCATGGATGGCGGCACGCTGCGCGCTGGCGGCGTTGGATGTGTCGAGCGCCTGCGCAATCCCATCCGCGCCGCACGCAAAATTTTGAGTGAGAGCCCTCACGTCTACTTTGTCGCCGAAGGCGCGGAAAAGTTCGCCGCCGAGCACGGCATCGCGCTCTGTAAGAATGAGGATCTGATCATCCCGCGCGAGGTCGAACGATTGCGCGCGTACCAGGCCGCGCAGACCGATTCCAAAGCAAACGGCAACGACCTATTCGCGTCCCAGTCTGATGATGTGACGATCTCGCACGACACGGTGGGCGCGGTCGCGCTCGATCGCGACGGCAACATCGCCGCCGCCACTTCAACCGGAGGCACGCTCAACAAGGCTCCGGGGCGTCTCGGCGACTCTTCGCTGATCGGATGCGGCTGCTATGCCGACAATCAGAGCGCCGCGGCTTCGACCACCGGATGGGGTGAGCCGATCATGAAACTCGTGCTCGCGAAGTGGACGGCGGATCGCATCGCCGCAGGAAACTTGCCGGAGTGGTCCGCGCAAGAGGCGATGAATTATCTGAAGCAGCGCGTTAGCGGGCACGGCGGCATCATCGTGTTAAATCCCGCCGGACACATCGGCATCGCCCACAACACTCCGCGCATGGCCTGGGCGTACAAGACAGTCAAGAAGCAGGAATCGGGGATCGTGCGGGAAAGCTAGCCAACCTCAATTCACGTGAAACGTGATTCTTACCTGATATTCCGTTGCTTTTCCGTCCCGAATGTACGGCCGGAATCGCCATTGCTTCAGGGCCGCTTGAAGGGGCGCCTCGATCATCGAAAGCTTTTCCGGCCGCATGACGAACGCGCGGTTGGCTTCATCTGAAGTGATGAACACAAGGCCATAACAGTCGCCGTTCTCTTTCACTCCAAGCGTAACAATTACGGGGGTACCCACAGGCGCGAATCCAGCCGGCCAGTGTGGTTCTACGCGGTGCACGATCAGCTTGGTTCCTTCTTCTTCCTCCAGAACGGGTATCGGGTTGGCAGTCGCAGTTTGGAAGGCGAAGGTTAGAATGGACTCCACCTGTACCGGTACGCCGTTACTGGCGGCGGTTTTGAATCGCCATTTCATTACCTGATCGCGGGCCGCATCGCTCAGGCCTGGATTACTCGAATTAAGTTCGTAAATCTCGCGCACATGTCCTGTCCGGTCTAAACAGACATAAAGGCTCAAAGTTCCTTTCTCTGCTCCACTGCGGACCGTGGGCCACGCGATATCAGGGGCGTTCACAGCCAGGCCCCGCAATGTCGCCTCGCTTATTCGGACGGTCTGTAGAGGAGGGCTTGCGTCCTGAATGGCAAATTGGGATTCGTCGGGTGAATCGAGTTCCGAGAGTTCTTCGATGGTTGCTTGAAGATCAGTTCCCGGCTCGATGTATTCGGTGATCGTGTGGGCTACCCGTTTCCCCGCAAAATTCTTGTAGTTCTTGTACTCGACGGAATAGCCTGGCATGCCAACTGATTCGATCAACCCGTTTTCGAAGCAAAAGCTCGAGAACACCTTGTTGCTTACCGGGGCTATGCCAGCCATATAAGTAAAACGGCGACAAACCTGACTTCCACCAATTACTGGATTGTCTGACGATCGTGACACGTCGACGCCCTCCAATGGTTTGCCGGCTTCGAATATGGCCGCAACCATAGTGCGGAGCCAATTGGGGTAGTAGTCGCCGCCAATTTGCTCACTGGTCTTTTCCCCGTTCACGATGAGAGTTTGTGAAAAGTTGGAGGTCTTCACGATGCGGCGCCACTTATCAGGGGCAGCCCAATATTCTTCAATCTCCGCCTGATAATTCAAATTCGCTAGATTCGTGCTCTCAACCACCTTTGCTTTGAGGACAAAAGGGCCGGAACCCGCAGCGGTAATCTGGGACCGCTCGACCGCCTTCTTCGGGAGGTCCGCAGCCGAGTCACTAGCGACGGCAAGGCAAGCACATCCGATCAGCAAGATCGGGATTGATGTTAGTGTCCGGATGAGTGGCATAAGAGTTTGACCCGACTGACGAGAGATTATAAGCCGCCATAGAAATTCCGACGCCACCTGATTCCAATTATTTCGTCAGGCGGCGTTTCTAAATACGAGGGACAGATCGAATCACAGCCAGCCCTTGGTTCGGGCAATTCTTGCAGCTTCGACGCGATTGCTTGCGCCTAATTTACTGATGGCCTCGGAGAGATAGTTGCGCACGGTGCCGTCGGATAATCCCAGTTCGCCGGCGATGTCGCCGCTGGCCATACCTTCTCCCGCTAGGCGCAGGACTTGACGCTCGCGGTCGGTGAGTGGATCCATTTCTCCCCAGGCTTCGGTGGCGAGTTCGGGATGGATGACGCGCAATCCCTGATGCACGCGGCGGACCGCGTCGGCGAGTTCCTCGGCGCGCATATCTTTCAAGAGATATCCGGAAGCTCCGGCTTCGAGGGCGCGGCGCAGATATCCGGCGCGAGCGAAGGTGGTGACGATGACGACGCGCGTGCCGGTCTTGCGCCGCTTCAACTCGGCGGCGACGTCGAGACCGCTCATGTGGGGCATTTCGATGTCAGTGATGAAAACATCGGGCTTGTGGGCGAGCACCGCTTCAAGCGCTTCTTTGCCGTTGTGCGCCTGGGCGATGACGGCGATGTCGCCCTCGATTTCAAGCAAAGCAGCCAGCGCGCCGAGCACCATACCCTGATCCTCAGCCAGAACTACGCGGATCATTTTGCGACTGCTCCTGGAGTTGTCCTTCGCGCCTTCTCTAGTGGAGGGATTCACTCGTCGCGGCCTTCCCCTTTGCCGAGGGCGTCTTTCAGAGGCAGAGTGATGACGAGCATGGTGCCGGACTGGCTGGAACGTTCGAGCGTCCCGCCGAGCATTTCGACGCGTTCCCGCATGCCGCGCAAGCCATTGCCCTCAGCGCTGGAGATGCCAACTCCATCGTCACGAATTTCCAGCCGGCATGAACCGTTCTGCTGCTCGAGGCGCATGCGGCAGATTTGAGCCTTGGAGTGGCGGACGACATTGGTGACGGCTTCGCGCACGGCGAGGGCAAGAACGCTCTCTTGCATGGCGGGAATCTTCACCGTAGTAGCGGCGTCGCACTGCACGGTGAGGCCGGCGGTCTCGAGAGTGGACTTGGCTTGTGCCAATTCGGCAAACAGTCCTTGGGCGCGATATCCGCGGATCGCGTCGCGCACATCGGACAGGGCCTGCCGCGAGATTTGTTCGACCTCGCGAATTTCTTTTCCCGCGCGTTTGGGATCGCGATCCATCAACTTGCCGGCCAGTTCCGATTTCAGCGTGATGACCGAAAGCGTGTGGCCCAGCACGTCATGCAGGTCGCGGGCAATGCGCTCACGCTCGGCAACCTTGGCCAGGTGCTCGATTTCTTCGTTGGCTTTGCGCAGCTTGCGGTTCATGCGGTTGCGCTCGGCGAAAAACGTGTTGCCGGCGCCGATGATCACCGGGAACAGCCCGGAATAAAACAGGGTCCAGCCATTGACGTGCAGCAGCAGTCCTTCGACGGCGCCGATCGTTCCGATGGTGATGAGGCCGAGGGCGGCCGCGAGTTGCGTCCCCACACAAAACGGAACCATTGCGGCCGCGAAGATAAAAAACGTGCAAGCGCCGGCATTGATGGGTTGGAAGAGAATTCCGAGCAGCACCATGCCGGCGACATGGAAGAGTGCCCGCGGATTTTGCAGGAAAAACAGGCCGAAGTAAAAGACGAGAAACACCAGCGCGCCGGCAACGTCGAGGAGCCACAATTTCAGACTGACGTGGTCAAGGACTGGTTGAATGAAGAAAAAGCCGAGATAAAGGACCCAGAGCAGCGGACTCCAACCGTGCTCCTTGTCCTTGAAAATTGTCTTCCAAGGCTTCAGCGTCAAGGGGCCTGCGGTCGAGCAGGCTCCCTCAGGATTGAAAACTATCAGCGGCATGTTTTCTATTTTCACCCCTATGGTCAATTCCGGCCAGTGCGCAAGCTGGGGCCGACTCTATACCAGATCAAAATCGCCGCGGGAATGAGGGGAATCAGCCATTTCATTCCGCCGAAAAAGGCGACGAGGCCGAAGAGGACGAGAACGATAGCCCAGAGCGCGGATGATTTCGAATTCCGGTGCATTTTTAAACTCCTGTAGCTCGCGGGACGGCAGCCTCAGGGGCTGAAGCCCGTGGTATTTGGGGCGCTCGCGGCACGGCTGAAGCCGTGCCCTTCTCAATTTCTAGAGGCTGAATCGCCTCCGACCGATTCTTGCGTGTTTAGCCGTACATTTTTTCCTGATCACGCTGGAAGCCGATGCGGGCGATGCCCAGGCAGATCATGGTGAAAGCAATCAAAACTTCCCAGTGCGCGGCACTCGATTCTTGGCTGCCCGCGCCCACAACCCCCAAGGCCAACTGCGACAAGTGATACGGCGGGAGCACCAGCGCGATCTGGCGCACTACCTTGGGCAAGAACATGAACGGCACCCACAGACCGCTGCAGAACGACATCGGCAGATAAATCAAATTGATGGTTGGGGGTGCCGAATTCGGGCCGGCGAAGTAGCCGACCGCGAGCCCCATGGCAGAGAACGGAAGCGATCCGGCGACTAACGTTCCGAGGAGCCGCGCGAATTCAGATAACGGCATCCGGACGCCGCCGACGGCGATTCCGAGGGCGAACAACACGAGCACAATGGTGGAACTGAACACCATACTAGTGATGACCTTGGCGGCGAAGTAAGCGAAGGGCGGCATGGGGCTGGCGCGCTTCACCTGGAGCCATCCCAGGCCGCGGTCAGAGGCCAATCCGGCGGCTGTGCCGAATAACGAAGCCCCCATCACTCCAAAGGTGCCGTAGGTCGCGATGAGGTAGGTAGGCACGCGCAGGCCTGCGATGGACTCCTTCGCGTTGAGCACCAATCCGAACAAGACGTAAAACATGATCGGAAAGCTGAGTACGGAAGCGGTGTACATGCGCAGGCGGAGATTCTTGAGAAATTCGTACTTCGCTTCCTTCAGGTAAATGGTCGCAGTGTGCGCCGCGGAGCGCCCGATCTGTACGTTGTCGAATGCCACGGTGGCTGTGCTCATGGTGTGTCTCCTTCGGAAGTTCAGTTCAAGCGACTCCCGTTTGCCGAACTATCCTGCGTCGAAGCATCCTGCGTCAAAGCGAGGAAAGCTTCTTCCAGGCCGGCGGTGGTGATTTCGAGGCCAGATAGGGTGGCATCGCGAGCCAGCAATTCGCGGACGACAGGCTCTGCCTCGCCAGCGTGCAGTTCGACGGCCTCGCGGTCCTGCTGCGCAAGGGTGACGCCGGGAATTTGCTGGAGCGATGCGAGAGTCAATCGAGTGATGCAGCGGATCCGCTTGCCTGAAGTCTGGGCCTTGATCTGAGAGGGAGTGCCTTCGGCAATGATCTCGCCTTGGTTGATGACGGCAACGCGATCGGCGAGGGCGTCGGCTTCCGGCAAATAGTGAGTCGTGAGCAGAATGGTTTTGCCGCGGCTGACCAGTTTGCGGATCTGATCCCACAATAAGCGGCGGGCTTCGACATCGAGGCCGACGGTAGGTTCATCGAGGAAGAGAATGTCGGGATCGCCGCAGATGGATAGAGCGAAAAGCACGCGTTGCTTCTGGCCTCCGGAAAGCTCGGCATATTTGCGGTCGCGCAGCTTTTCGAGCCCGGCGGCGGCCAGGACTTCCGCCAGCGGCATCGGCTTGCGGTAATAAGAGGAAAACAGATCAATGTGTTCGCGGACGCGTAGAGTTTCGGGAACGCGCCCTACCTGTAACATGGCGCCAGTGCGCATCCGGTTTTCAGGGTTGGTGGGATCGCCGCCGAAGACGCGTACTTTGCCGGAATTGGGCTGGAGAAGTCCCAAGAGAAGTTTGACCGCCGTGGTTTTGCCGGCGCCGTTGGGGCCGAGCAGAGCCATGACTTCTCCAGCGCGCACGCGAAAGTTGACGCCGCGCAGGGCGTGGACGTCTCCATAGTTTTTGTTGACACCTTCCAGGTGCGCCACGATGAAATCAGTGGTACCGCGTTCCGTGCCATGTATTGGTTCCGCAGTTGCGATCATGTTCGTGACTCCCCGCGATCCTCGCGCTTGATTCTTAGCGCCGGTATTCGCATCATCGAATAGGACGTGTCGCCGCGCCAGTGCCATCCATCACGCGGTGGGGGTGACAAATGTCATTCGTCCCAGGAAAGGGAAGTTTGTGAATGAGATATAAAAATCCGGGAGCAGTTGGAGCAGGGGAGGCCCGGAGATTCCGGCCTGAGATTACTAAGTGGCGCAGTCGAAGGGTCCGTCCAGCGAGCGCACTCAGTGCTGGTTCTCACTCCGCCTGGTCGGAAACACGGGGGTCCGCACCCACAGCGGCCGATAAAAACGGGCTATGCAACTGCGGCATCTCACAGGCCGGAGCAGCAACAAAATCAGCAGCTCCTCCCACAGGCTCTGAGGTCTCGACACATAGATCTCCGCCTGGTCACAATGCGGGCAACGCTCCCGACCAACTCTCAACACGACATTCGCCTCACATGATTTTCAGAACGCCCGCCAAACTATGCCGACCGTTTCGACCTTTGTCCTTCGGCATCGTCTAGCGGCTCGTTCTGTTTTTCACCGTTCGGTTGCTGCCGGTGTCGGAGCGACTCCAAGAACTCGGCAGCCTCTTCCTCGCTGCAATTCTTGCGATCTGCGATGATCTTCTTCGCTTGCTCTGGAGTGAGGTTTCTCAGTGCCGGAGGGGAATACAGCTTCTTCTTCATCCCGAAAATACCCCCTTACCCATCCCGTTGCGGGAATTTTCCCATGAGTTCGAACTGCGCGAACCAGTCCGCTGACTTCGTTACGAAATCCGAAACCGCCGCGAGCCCTCCGTGATATAAGAATTCCAACGTAGGAAGGAGTCCTTCTGTGCGGGAAGAGACTCAGCTAGAACCGCCGTGCGCCCTCTGCGGCCAACCGATCACGCAGCGCCAGTGGCCGTACAAGGCCCTGCAATCCGGCGAGTACGCCCACCTACCCTGCTACCTCGATTCGCTCCAAGCCGAGGAGAAGAAGCCGGAAACGCGCGAGCGCTGACTAGCGGAGCCCAACTGGACACCGCTACAATCCTGGACACCACCAGGAGAACGAACGATGCGATGCGGCCACTGCTCCGCCGACTACCACCCCGCAACGATGACGCAGCCGATCGGGAGCGCGTTACGAAATACGAACAAAAGTACAAGATCGGTAACGGCTAACGCGACAAAGCAGTTAGTTCAACCAGGAGGATGATATGCGGTATTGGCACATCTGGCGAGGTTCGACGTGTGTTCGGAATTTGTAACGCAATGGACGGGAGCGTATTCTGGGTAGGAAAAGAAGAACACAAGCAACGTCACCTTTGGTATGATTTCCGCCACTTCTTCAGGAGGATCGGTGCTGCCCACAGGAAAAAGTCTTCGCACGCTGCGTGAAAAGCTTGGCCTTACCATGCGCGACGTAGAGAACTCGAGTGCGCGCGTTGCCGAGCGCTATCGTAACGAAGAATTTTCCATTCCGCCAAGTCGACTGTCGGATATAGAAACCAAGGGAATTCTTCCGAGCATTTATCGTCTTTACACGTTGTCGGTGATCTACCGCCGGGATTTGCGCGAGCTGATGTCGTGGTACGGAGTGGATATGAATAACACGGCGGCCGATCTGGGCCTGGTGGCGCCGCCCAAATCGCACCTGTCGAATGCGCTGGCGGGATTGGCGTCGGTGAAGGTACCAGTGCGCATGGATCCCGGCTTCGACGAGAAGCGGACCACCAACCTGGGACGAATGGTGGAGCAGTGGGGAATGGTGCCGTTTGCCTACCTGGCCCAATTTGCGAACAGCGATTTCACGTATGGCTATGTGGGCATTGACGATTTCACCATGTATCCGATTCTGCCGCCAGGCAGTTTCATACAAGTGGATGAGTCGCGCAACCGGGTCGTCGAAGGATCCTGGCGTTCGGAATACGAACGTCCGATTTATTTCGTGGAAACCCGCGAGGGACATACCTGCTGCTGGTGCAGCACGCGCCGGGAAGAGATTATTCTGCAGCCCCATCCTCTGTCGCCGGCGCCAGTGCGAATTCTGCGGCATCCGCAGGAAGCGGAAGTGCTCGGTCAAGTGGTAGGAGTGGCTATGAAATTGACCGAATGGCACGCTCTCGATTCCGCTCCAAACTCGAAAGGGCCAACAGCACTGAATTAAGGTGGCTGGAAGCCGGAGTATTCTGGCGGCCTTCGGGCAGTAAGTCTGCGAAGCGACTGCGCATCGCCTCCACATAGATCTGCGCAGGAAGACCGCTGCCCTTCCTCGATTGATTTAAATCTTCCAATAGTAACGCCAGGGGTGTGCGCAAGACTCCAGTGACAACCTCGGAGTGGGCAGCCTTGAGAGCGCGCTGCGACGACTCCTGGCCGTACACAGATTCCATTCCCCAATGCTCGTAGCGGCTGTGCTCGCGGCGCAGCGAGGCCAGGTAAGCCAGCTTTCCAAGCAGCCCGGATACCGCGGCCAGCGTGCTTTCCTTCACGTCCTGTAGCGCTGATTTGAGAGTCATGCTGTTACGAATTCCGAACAATCCCAAGGATTCAGAACGATGCGCGATAACGGCGCGGCGATGACATTATCACCGGTCCAACTCGCAGTCCAAAGGAGAAAAAACCGTGAAACATATGCTATTCGCAATCGCCGTCGCAGTCCTCTTCTTCAACAGCTTCGTAGTTCCAACCGTAGCTCATGCCGATGTCAGCGGCGGAGGCGGTGGCAATTGTGGCAGCACCATCTGCAAGCCGTAAGTTACGCTCTGTAGGTTACGCTACCTGACTCATTGTGCAGGCAAAATGCCCTGCCTGCACAATGAATTCTCTTTTCTTACGAAAACCGAACAAGGGCGGACGATTATTGCGGCCTGCAGCAAAGGGCGGTATAGTCCCCATTACCCTCATGCTGCAGGCGCACTCATTTCTGTGGAATTATCTCTGGGTTGCTCCCAACCTTTATCTTTTTGCGCTGGGCGTGCTGATGTGGAGGCGCGGGCTTGGGCGGCAGGTCCCCTGCTTTGTGGCATTCGCATTGCTGATTCCCACCCTGGATCTTGTGCGTTTCGTTCTTGACATCGCACCCCGGGTATCCCCGGAGGCCTTTTGGATTTTCACCTGGGGAGCTCTCATCGTAGAGAGTCCTTTGAAGTTCATGGTGATCGGAGAAGCCTTCTCGCGAGTCCTCCATTTGTACCCTTCGCTCGCCCGGCTGGGCAAGATTCTAATTAGCGGATTCGGTGCAGCGCTGGTGCTGCTGGCTGCCCTGGCGGCCGCGTTATCGCGAGATACCAGCCAAGTTCGCATCATTTCCGGATTTCATGTGATGGTACAGACGGTGTACATCGTTCAGCTTGGGCTGACAGTTTTTGCATTCTTGTTCGTGGCGCATTTCAGGCTGACGTGGGATCGATTGTCATTCGGGATCCTGCAGGGATTCGGTCTTGCGTCCTGCGTATTCCTGACGACCTGGGCTATTTTGGCCAATACCAATCTGTCTGACCATGGGAGAACGTTGCTCGATCTGCTCAACTTTGCGACCTATCACTTCTACGTGCTGCTCTGGTTCTACTACCTGCTGGTTCCGGGCAGACTGGCTCCAAGAGTGGCGGCGGTCGTGCCAGAGCACAATCTTGAGCTTTGGAATCGCGAACTGGAAAGGTTGTTACAACCATGACTTTAGCGATCATTCTCATCATCGCAGCGGCGCTGGCACTGATTTTCCTGGTGCGCATAACGGCTTCCGCGATTCACCAGAGATCTGGAGCTGGTCTCGGGCAGCTCGAGCCCATCGATCTTGAGGCGTTTCGAAACCTGACCGATTCGGCCGAGACGGAATATCTGCGCCGTCGACTGCCTGGGTCCGAGTTCCGTACGGTTCAGCGGGCGCGCTTGTGGGCCATGGCTGCCTATGTTCAGGCTGCGGGACGAAATGCCGTGGTGCTGGTGCGAATTGGGCAGAGTGCTTTGGCAGGAAATGATGCTCAAACCGCCCAGGCTGCCCGGGAGTTAGTTGGCCATGCCGTGCTGCTGCGGCGCAACGCCACCTTGGCACTTTTCAGAATCTACGTTGCCTTGGCATGGCCGAATGCGGGGTTGGCGGCAGATCCTATTCTTCACGACTACGAGCGGCTAAATGGTTCCGCCATGTTGCTCGGCCGGCTGCAGAATCCCGCAGCGCCCCGGCGCATTTCCGCCATCTCATAGGCCGAAGAAGATTCCAGACCGGATCACAACCATGCGGTGGTTGTTGATCCCCTAGTGCGCCTGGAACTCATCGATACAGGACTCACCGGGTTTACTGGGGAACGACCCCATGGCGATTCCTCACTTGTTTTCGGGGATGGTTCTGATATAAAACCAGCGGGAATCGAAGGGCGTTTCAAAACCGTCGAGTGAAAGTATCGGCAATCTGCTACGGGACCCGGTCCCGCCGGCGGCTCGCGTCCGCGAGCGCAAGGGAGATCACTATGTTCCGCACGTCCACAGTAGTGTCTTTGTCGCTTGCTGTCTTGCTGCTTTCCACGATCGCCTTTGCTCAAGGCGGCGTCGCTACCGGTGATCTTCATGTCTCGGTGAAAGATCCCAAGGGGAACGTGGTTACGAATGCCACCGTGACGGTGCAGGACGTGGCGAAAGGCCTGGAGCGAACGGCAACGAGCGACGGACAGGGCGGCTATAGCGCGCGGCTTTTGCCGCCGGGAAATTATACGGTGTCAGTCACCACCCCGGGCTTTACCAAAGTCGAGAGCACAGGCGTAGCGATTACGGTTGGTGGGCTGGTGGAACTGCCCGTGGTGCTGTCCGTAGCCGGCGGAAAAGAAGTGGTGGAAGTCAGCTCGCAAGCGGAGCTGGTGGAGACCTCACGCAGTTCGACGACGGACACGATCGGGGAGCGGAGGATCGACAATCTTCCGATCAACGGCCGCAACTACATCAACTTCACGCTGACCGATTCGCAGGTGGTGCGCGACAATGCGCCGAACACCGGCGCCGCGCCTACCTCAGGGTTGAACATGAGCGGCCAGCGCGCGCGCTCGAACCTGGTGAACGTGGATGGCGCCGACGCCACGGATAATTCCGTCAACGGGGTGCGTTCGACGGTATCGCAGGAAGATGTGCAGGAATTCCAGATCATCACCAACAGCTACGCGGCGGAGTACGGGCGCGCGGCCGGAGGCGTGGTCAACATCATCACGCGCTCGGGATCGAACGAATTCCACGGAGACGTTTTCGGATTTCTGCGCAACCGCAATTTTCAGGCGGTGAATCCGTTCAGCACGGTGCCGAACCCGGCGTACACGCGAGTGCAGGCAGGCACGGCGTTCGGCGGACCGATCAAGAAAGATAAGAGCTATTACTTCTTTTCGTACGAGGTTACGCGGCGGCACGAGACGGGATTCTCCAGCATTGGACAGGGGAATTACGGATTGATTCCGTTTGATGCCTCGGCATTCTTCGGTGCGCCCGCCGGAAGTGTGAACCTGCAACTCACTCCTGACCAGATTTCCTTCCTCGCCAATCCCGCTGTGCAGGCGACGGTTGCGACCAATCCTTCCTATGCTGGCGAAGTCGAACAGTATCTTGGCTTCGTAGGACTATCGTCGGGGATGGCGGTAAACGGCGAATGGCCGCTCGGGTTAACGGGCGGGGTTCCCGGTATAGCCGGATTTCCGACGACCTGCACCGCTCCGCCTTGCTTTGTTCCGGCCTCGTACCAGACGATTGGATCGCAAGCGGGCAATTTTCCCGTGTTCGAAGGAACGAGTCTTTATTCGTTCCGCATCGACCAAAATGTGGGCGCGAATCATCGTCTGACGTTTCGGGCGAACGTCAGCCCCAGCACGGTCACCGGCATCGAGGTGAGCGGCCAGGACCAGCCGGTGGGACAGAATGCTTATTCGCGCACTTCGCAGCAGACCTATCGCGACGTCGCTGGAGTATTCCAGGACACTTGGACGATCGGCAACAACAGGGTAAATGAATTCCGCTTCCAGTACGCGCGGCGCGGACTTTCGTATTTTTACAACACGCAGATTCCGGGCGGATCGGATCCGGCGGTCAACATTCCGGGGTATGCCTACTTCGGTCGAGAGCCCTACTCTTACATTCAGCGAACGGAACAGCGCTACCAATTCACAGACAACTTCTCTTGGACGATCGGCCGTCACAATACGAAATTCGGAGTCAACGTCAACTACCTGCCGCTAACCGCAACCTTCACCGTGAACTATGGGGGCGTCTACGACTTCGGATCTATTTCGGCCAACACCCTGGGATTTGTGAACCCGGCGCCAGGACTGCTTCCCAACTTCTCCGCGCTTTCCCCCGTCCAGGCTTACGGCGCGGGCCTCCCGCAAGACTTCATACAGGGCATCGGCAGTCCCAGCGACTCCTTCCACAACCTTCCTATCGGCGCATTCTGGCAAGACTCTTGGCGGGTGAATTCAAAAGTCACGCTGAATTATGGCGTGCGTTACGACGTTGAAATTCCGCCCAGCTTTACGCCTCCCAGCGCGCTCGCACTTGCTGGATACAATTACTTGGGTTTGCAGAAAGGGATTCAGACCGATACCAACAATATTCAGCCGCGAATCGGTGTGGCGTGGGATCCGAAGGGTGATGGCAAGACCGTGGTGCGTGGATCCTATGGAATGTTCTATGACCATCCGCTGCTCGGCCTCTACTTCCTGGGCGATGCCTCCGATGGTTCGACGAGCGGGCAGTTGGCATTTGCCGGAGGCACCCCGTGCAGCGCGACTTCAACCCCTTACAGTCCGGGGAATCTCAATGGCGCCAGCATCTTCACAGGCACGCTCTCAAATGCAAACTGTATGCCGGTCAGCCAACTGAATTACGAACCGAACCAGCAGCAATTCCAGTCGTTCTTTCCGGTGGGTCAGTCCAGCAATTCGCTGTTCCTGGAGCAACAGTATTTGACGAACGCTCCGGCGCCGTTTGGTCCGGCCGCATTTCCTTTGGCCTTCCAGCCATTCGGGTATCCGCAGGGGAAGAATTTCGTTTACGCGTACTCGCAGCAGGCAAACATCTCGGTGGAACGAGACCTGGGCAATGGATTCGCCCTCAGCCTGGCTTATAACTTCAACGGCGGCCGGCATCTGAATCGCCCTATCAATGCCAACACGATTCGCGGAGACTTGCTGGTAGCCAATTGGCAGAACGCCTACACCGATCCAACCTCGAATGCCACGGCCGGCCCGCTGGAAGTGGGAACCGGCAGCGCGCCATGTGGGGTGAATCCGAGCGGGGTGCCGTGGGTTTCCGCGGCCATGACCAACTTCTTCCGACCCGGAGGACTGAATCCGGCCATCTCTAATTTCATCGGCGCCGTCGGAGGCGGTTCTTGCCTGACTGCGGTGCTTCCGGGCCTTATGCAGTACTTCCAGGCAGCGGGCTACAGCACTGGGGGCTTCAACGGCAACTGCAATCCCGCGACTTTCTCGGGATGCATTCCTTTTGGCGACATGGATGGGAATTTTTCCAATGGCAGCTCGATCTATCACGGCTTCACGGCCAATCTACGCAAGCGATTCGGCAATCACTACGAATTCCTGGCTTCGTACACCTGGTCGCATGCCATCGACGATTCGACGGACCTTGAGTCGACACTGACACCGCAGGACAGCTACTACCCCGGCGTCGACCGTTCCACATCGCTGTTTGACCAGCGCCAGCGCTTCGTATTCAGCGGCGTTTATCAGACAGGGGAACTGTCGGGCAAGGGTTTTGCACGAAAGGTTTTCAGCAACTGGACATTCGCTCCGATCCTCGAAATCGGTTCCGGACGGCCGTTTAACATCATCACCTCGAGCGACGATAACTTCCAACTGTCGTCGCTGACCGGACGCCCGAACGTCGTGCCTTCCGGAACGCCCACGAACGCTTGCGGCTACCAGACGGTTACGTCGAAGTTCTCGCCGACGGGTGCTTTCCAGGAGCCGTGCTATCAGCAATTCGCACCGGCTTCGTCGGACCCGACGACGTTCGCCCACGTGTCGCTGCTCGCGCTCGATGGCAACCTGGGGCGAAATGCGGGAGTCACGCCGTGGGTAGCCTTCGGGGACATGCGGATTTCGAAGCGGATCAACTTCACTGAGAGGATCAGCACCGATCTGATCGTTGATATGTTCAACATCGCCAACAAAATGAATGTGTCGGCGGTGAGCCCGCTGTTTACCAACGCGGGGCAGGCTACGGCGGCGTATGATCCGCGGCAATTCCAGTTTGCGATGAAGGTAAACTGGTAGGGCGCGCGTTGCGGCGTGATTTCGAATTTTGTAGCAAGGCATCGCTTCAGCGATTTCTGATACGAATTTCCCATGTCATCCTGAGCGAAGCGAAGGACCTATGCAACTCTTCCGCACAGCGAGAGAACGCATAGATCCTTCGCTTTGCTCACGATGACAAAGCTACGTTCTGAAAAGATTACGAAAAAATGTCCGAGCCTGAAATTCCACCTTCGTCTCCTACTCCTGCTGTTTCGTCGTTTCCCAACACAATTTTCCGCGGTCCGAATGGCATCCGCGCCGGGTGGCGGGTTGTAATCTTTTTTGCCATCAGCGCGGCTCTTATGTTCGTTTGTTTTGCCGCACTGCGGCTTTTTACCGGACGCAATGCGCAACTCGGATTCTCCGAGCTCACGCCGTTTGGGTTGGGTCTGAGCGAAGGCTTGATTTTGTTTTTCACCGCGATCCCAGCGCTGATCATGGCACGCATCGAAAACCGCAGCTTCGGCGAATACGGACTGCCTGCGCGCTCGGCGTTTCGCAGAAATTTCTGGATCGGCACGCTCGCCGGGTTTGTCGCGATCAGCGCCTGCCTGCTGGCAATTTTCGCGCTGCACGGATTTCGCCTGACCGGGATGGGAGTTCACGGCGAGACGATTATTTGGGCAACGGCGGCATGGTGCGCGACTTTTGTGATCGTGGGCCTCGCCGAAGAATTTTCGTTTCGCGGATACCTGCAATACACCTTGACGACGGGCGTGGGATTTTGGCCGTCGGCGATTTTCTTGTCACTCCTATTCGGCTTCGTTCACAAGGGAAATCCCGGCTGGACGAAGTTTGGGTTATTGTCGGTGGTGATCTTCGGATTGCTATTCTGCCTGTTCCTGCGCCGAACCGGCAATCTGTGGTGGGCGGTGGGATTTCATGCGGGATGGGATTGGGGGCAGACTTTCTTCTATGGCGTGCCGGACAGCGGCATTCTGCCTTATCACAATCTGCTGAATTGCAGTTTCAGCGGGCCGAATTGGCTGACAGGCGGGAGCGTGGGACCGGAGGCCAGCGTGTTTACTCCGATTGTGCTGGCCGTGGTCGCGGTCTTGTTCGTGCGCGTCTATCGCGAGAATCAATACAAGGCTGGCTGAAGCCTTCGGTCGCAGAAGCAGGCTGGCGCAGGGCCGCGAACTCCGGGACCCAGAGCCCGGACTCCGTAGTGTTACACTCTTGCTTCTTATTCTTGGCGCTTGCCTGGAGTCCTTTTTCAATGTCTGAAAATCAAAATCCCACCGCGCGGACGCGCGTGGTTCGCGAAGCTATGCGCGCCGCTTACGATCGGGAGACGGTCTACGGGATTCTCGATGAGGGATTTCTGTGCCACGTCGGCTTCGTGCAAAACGGGCAGCCGTTCGTGATTCCGACCTCATACGGGCGCAAGGGCGCGAGCCTGTACATTCACGGCTCGGCCGCCAGCCGCATGTTGCGGCAGATGAAAGAAGGCTTGCCGGTCTGCGTTACCGTGACCCTGCTGGATGGGTTGGTGCTGGCCCGATCGGTCTTCAATCACTCGATGAATTACCGGTCGGTGGTGATTCTGGGAACGGCCACCCTGGTGGACGATCCGGAAGAGAAGCTGGAGGCGTTGCGTCTGCTGTCCGAACATATTCTTCCCGGGCGCTGGGAGGATTCGCGGCAGCCGAACGAACGGGAACTGAAGCAGAACGTCAGTGTTGCGAGTGCCGATCGAAGAATTCTCCGCGAAGGTTCGCACCGGGCCGCCGGTGGATGACGAAGAAGATTACTCCTTTCCGACGTGGGCGGGAGTCGTGCCACTGGAGATGAAGGCGGGCGAGCCAATCAACGATGAGAGATTGAATCCGGCGCGCGAAGTGCCGGCTTACGCGGGAAATTACACGCGCATCCGCATCGGCGGACAATGAAGCTGGGGGCTGTGCGTGAGAACTGGTGCCGTACGGGACTCGCGTCAATTTGCCAGCTTCACACGGCACTCCCGTGCCGGGCTTTCACATACCGCCGCTACGCGGCTGCGTTTGGGCGGCGCTGATTCCACCGTTGTTCCGAGAATTCAGTTCTCAGAGTCTGAAGCCCGTATTGTTTTGGGTTGAGCGGCGCGGCCTGAAGCTGCGCGGCCGAGACGGCCTCGCGACAGCCGCCGAGACGGCGGCGCTACGGGCCAGCCGTTCATTTTTTGGGGGCTAAGAATTTTCCGGAGTTCAGAAGCGGGCGTCCGAGGGATGCGTTGTAGCTGGTCCAGGGACTGTCGAGGGCAGCTTCGCGCTCGAAGTGAGCGCGCATGGCTTCCATCTTGGAGTCGAGGTCGTCAAGGTAATGGAGCATGAGCGCTTCCGGGAACATGGGAAGCTTGGGAGAGCCGAAGTCGTATTGACCGTGGTGGCTGATGATCATGTGCTCGATCAAAATCTTGAGTTCGTCCGGAAAACCGGGCAAGGCCGCGAGCTTGGCCTGCAGCATTTCCAACTCGATGATCATGTGTCCCAGCAACTGGCCTTTGGTTGAGTAGGAGAACGAACGGTTGTAGGTGAGCTCGTGAATTTTTCCGATGTCGTGAAGGAACGCGCCGGTGAGAAGAAGGTCGCGATTGATCTGCGGATAATTTTGGCAAATCAAGTCACAAGAGCGGAACAGAGAAACGACATGATCCAGCAGGCCGCCGATGTAGGCATGGTGAAGAGTTTTGGCAGCGGGAGCATTGCGGTAAGCGGCGGCGATTTCAGGATCGGCCATGAAGGCCTGAACCAGAGACCTGAGATGCTGGTTCTGAAAGCTTTCGACAAATCCGGTTAAAGTCCGCCAGAGCTCGTCGATATCTTTGGTGGTTTTGGGAAGGTAGTCGGAGAAATCAATTTCGGATTCGCCCAGCTTGCGGAGCTTGTGAACCGTGAGCTGGAAGCGCTGCTTGTATTTGTTGACGAGCCCCTTAATTTTAAGGAAATCATCCTGCTCGAAAGTGTCGAGGACTTCTTCCACGTTGTCCCACATTTTGGCTTCGAGCTGGCCGCTGCGATCGCCAAGAGTGAGTGCGAGGTAAGGCTCGCCGGTTTTCTTGGGCTTGATCTGTTTGGCGACCACGACGAAGCTGGAAGTGACGATCTTGTTTTCTTGCTGCACGCAATCGCAGATGTAGAAGTCCTTCATGGGCAGTTTGAGTATAAAGCAATCAGCGCCGATCGAAGGACGGTTCGTGGATGAGTAACGGACTTTGGGGCGAACGGTCGCCTCGTCGCAAACTGGTGCGGTCCCGGCCCACGCTGTTCCCGAGGCAATTTCGTAACCCGCCCGCAGCGATCGAAAGGCAACCACCACCAAGGACACGAAGTTACACGAAGGAACCCGGTTCGCAATGACTTCCTTCGTGTAACTTCGTGTCCTTCGTGGTAATCGGGTTCCTAGAGAACGCCGAGCTTCTTGTGCTTCTTCTTGCCCAGCTTCTTGGCGTCGGCTTCTTTGGCCGCGGCAGTTTCTACCGGCTTGGTTTCGTTCGGACTGGCACCGGTGTCCACGTAGCCAGGCTTGACATCGATGTAGGCGTCCTCGCGCAGTTTGGTGAGGTAGGCGCGGAGAGCGGGCTGAAGCTTCTGGTAATAGAGCGCGTCCTGAATTTTTGGAAGGACTTCTTTCAGGGGAGGAACACCGGCCTGCTGATGATCGATCACCTTCAAGATCACATAGCCCTGCTTGGTGCGGATGACGTTGGTGACGTTGCCGGATTTCATGGCGAAAGTTTTGTCTTCTAATTCTTTGGCGAGCTGTCCGCGCTTGAAGATGCCGAGTGCGCCACCGTCCGCGGCGGACGGGCCATCGGAATATTTCCTGGCAATATCGTCGAAGTTGGCGCCGTCATGAATCTGCTTCAGCAGATCGTTGGCTTTGGCCTGGGCGGCTTTCAGGGCGGCATCCTCCCCGGCCTGATGCGCAGCGTCATCGACCGGAGCCTGTGTGGCCGGAGCCTGTGCGCCGGTTGTGGAAGGGGCTGCCTTGGGATCGGCCCCAGGTATTTTGGGGGCGACCAGAATCTCACTCAAGCGAATGAATTCCGGCTGCTCCATCTCGCTCTTGTGCTCGTCGTAAAACGTCTGTTCTTCCTCTTTGTTGATGGAAAGATGGCCGCCTACTTCTTCGCCGATGACTTTGCGGGTGATGATCTGGTTGCGCTGCGTCTGTTTAAAGTCTTCCCATGAGATGCCCTGCTTCTCGGCTTCTTTTTCGAGAGCCTCCATAGAATCGAGCTTCATGTCCTTGCGCATCTGGTCGAGCTGCTTAATCAGGTCCGTGTCGCCGCTTATGCCGAGGTCTTTGGCTTTGTCGAGAAGAAGCTGCTGGTCGATGAGGTCGCGGAGCACGTCTTTTTCGCGATCAGCGTAGGCTTTGTCGGGATTGCTGGGATCCTGCTGCTTGACCTCGTCGCGGAGCTGGTCTTTGCTGCGGGCGAACTCGGAACGAGTGATGATCTGGTTGTTGACGCGGCAGATGATCTCTTCCACGACCTGCGCAGAAGCAACGACAGGCAGGCACGCTAAAGCAACGAGGACCGCGAGAAGTTTCTTCATAGGGTATTAGTGGGCCGCCACGCTTCCTGGGCTTGCGGGCAAACGATGGGCACAGGCCGATGAAATATTTTACTCCTTTGCGGCGGATCGCGGGTGCTGACGGCGCTGAGAAGCTGTCAGGCGGTCCGGATCAAGGCGAGCGCGGTGCGGTCGTCACATAACGGCAGGTCGCCGCCGAAATCGCTAACGGAATTCAGGATCGTCGAACAGAGGGCCCGGGCGGCGGTGATGGTGGCCTCCTGCAGAAGAGTTTTGACCCGCGCCAGACCGAACTCGCCGGAAGCGCCGTTGCCGGGGCCTTCGCAGGTGATGAGGCCGCGGGAAACCAGCAGCAGCGCGGCTCCCTTCTCCAATCCGACGATGCGGGAATCGGAGGTGGCATGGGAAAAAAGTCCCAGCGGAAGGCCGGTGGAATCGAGTTCGGCGATGCCGGTGCGGTCGCGCAGAAGCGCCGGAGTGTGTCCGGCATTGGTGTAGCACAGGGTGCCGAACACTTCGTGATAGCAGGCGATGAAAGCCGGGCAGGAGCGGACGCCGGTGGAGGCTTCAATGAGACCGCGGTTGAGGCGAAGATTCAACTCGGTCATGGCGTCGGATTCGTTGATGTCGGGTTTCGAGAAGAGTTCAACGCCAGAGTTGCGGAAAATTTCCTGCGTGGCGGTGAGGATGTTGCGGTTGTCTTCGCGGCGTCCAGCGACGTCGAGCAGACCGATGAGAACGCGCTGGGGGCTGACGCGGATGGAGTCGTAGAAATCTCCGGCAACGCGCTTGCCGACAAAGACCGCGGCGATGTCCGCGCCGGCGATCGCGGGAAAAATCGTGGGGACGGGCTCAACGATAGCGGTTGGCTCGGCCTTGCCGGAATGGAACAGAGAACGCATTCGCGGAAAATGCTCAGGCGAAGCTAGCACAGGAACTGCGCGAGCACAAAAGAAAATGAGGCTGAGGATTAGAGTCGGTCTCACAAGTGGTTTTCAAAGCAAGCTGTCTCTCAGGGGCTAAAGCCCGCGTTCTTACTGGCCGTTAGCGGCACGGCTGAAGCCGTGCCCTTCCCAACCTATTTATGAGACAGGCCCTAATCCCCGTATTTGTCGGCGAGGTATCGACCCAAATCCGATTCGAACTGGCCGTAATCGGAATGAAGGGTGGAGCGCAGGGCGGCTTCGGTGGAGCTTCCCTGGCTCAAGCGTTCGAGAATTCGCTGCACATCGCTCATGCCATACGAATCATTGATGTAAGAGACGGCAGCCAGACTTTCGGCGTAGGCGATCGAGGCCTTGACGCCGGAGAAGCGCGTGAAGCCTCCCTCCAGCATATTCAGCGGAATGTCTTGTTGTGCCTTGAAGAGCTGGGCGAGTGGACGACCTTCGCTGGTAAGATTTTTGGGCTCAAGAAACTGGGCGATGCCCTCATTCAACCAGGTCGGGCAGCGCCCGCTGGAGAGGCTCGCAATGAAGGAGTGAGCCAGTTCGTGTTTGAGAACGCGGGCCAGTTCAGGGGTGAGTGATGTGAGACCGCTGACGGGAATGCGAAGCTTGCCGTCGTTGAGGGCTCCCGCCCAGGCAGGAGCGTTGGTCACGTCAAAGAAAGCGGTATTTGTATAGAGGGTCACGAGGATGTTATCGCGGGGAGGCGTACCCAGATCGCGGGCGAGGTCGTCGTAGTCGGATTCGAGCGCGGCCAGGATTTGCCGGCGAAGCACGTCGGAGGTTTGCTCGCCTTCATAATGCAGGACGAAGTGGCTAGTCTCGTTCTCGGTAAAGTCGGATTCGGCGGATTGTTCGCGTTGAGCCTTCGCGAGAAGCCGCTGCACGGCGGGATCAGGACGCAGCTCCAGAGAATGCTTCCAACTGGCGATGGCATCCTTCGTCCGATCGCAGGCGAACTGAGCGTAGCCGAGCATGGCATAGGCATCCGGAGAATCGGGAGCGGAGCGGGCGGCATGCTGGGCATAAGGAAGCGCTTGCGCCGCGTTGCCGGTGCGGAGTAGAAGGGCAGCGTAATAAGTAAGGATGGTGGAGCTGTCGGGCTGAAAGCGGAGCGCATTTTCGAAGTACTGGCGCGACTGGGCAACGTTGCCGTGTTCGAATTCAAATTTGCCGGCGATGAAGTCGGCGGTCGCGGTCAGTTCGGAATTGCCTTTGGCTTCGAGGCTCGCGAGTGCATCCCCGTCAACTTTGCCTTCTTTGATGATCTTGCCGACGAGGTCGCCTTCACTGGCGAGGCTGTCCGGCGGAGTGAAGCTGGGCAGGTCGGGAAGCTTGGCGTCGCCGCCAGCGTGAACGGGGACGCCTCCGGCTTCCACATGATCCACGGCAGACTTGGGGATGGCGTAAGAATCTTCGCCGATTTCGTATTCGTAGCGGTTGCCGTTTTCACGGACGTGATCGGCCAGAATGGTGCGGCCGTTCTTGAGGTGAATGGTGTCGGCGAGCACCGGCAGAGCCAGCGCCAGACAAAAGCCGAGAAAGGTGACACGCAGCCGCATTCAGGCGCATTCTAGCAACGGAGGGCGGGTCAACCCACGTGACGAAGGTACTATCGTCGAGACGAGTTCTCGGGCTGGTATTGTCGCTGGCAGGTTACGTCGGAGTAGGAATTCCTGTTCTTGCTCAGAACCCGCCGGAAAAACCGGCGGAAGCCCTGTATCTGCAACTGGGGGAAGTGGGGCTTGATCCGACGCGGGTGTACCAGGTTCGCGACGCGTCGCTGAACTGGTCTTCCATTCAGCTCTCGTTCGAGGATGGAACGATTGCTTTCACCGAGGACGTGATGGGCAGGATCACGGGAGCATTTTTTGTGGGAGACGGAGAAGTCCTGCTGGTGCCACCCAACGAGGTAGAACGGCAGTCGATGAGCCTGTTTACGGGGATGGCGATCCTGGAAGAGCGTTTTGCGACGGCCTATCTGCGCTTCAACGACGACGTTGCGGACGAATTGCGCCCAGATTTGCGAGCGACCAGTGAAAGCAAGCAGGAATTCGTGGATCGCTGGGGAACCACGGCGAAGAATCTGGCGAATCAAGATGCGATCCGGCTGTTGATGACGTTCAGCCAAATGTTGCCGGAAGCGGGCCGTGCTGCCTCTGATGCCACGCGCGCTCCGAATGCGGCGGATCGGTTTCTGCATGCGCGGCTGCAAGGCGACAAGCTTGGCGTCTTCGATGTTTACTTCGATTCGACTGCGGGAGAGCAGATTCTGGCAGGGCAGTCGAAAAGTGCAGAAAACGGGGAAACGTATTACGACGTTTGGACATCGTTTTCGCCCATTCAGGGCAGGCCTCGCGCGAGCCAGCACGCTACGCGGCAGCCGCAAAGCGAAGAAGTCCAAGAAGGTCGGGTTGCCGTGCGCGACTTTACGATCACGACCGACGTGCTGCCTCCCAAGCAGATTCATGCGCGGGCTCGCGTGGAATGCGAAGTGCAACAGGGCGGAGCCCGCACGTTGCTGTTTGAATTATCACGATTCCTGCAGGTGCAGAGCGTCACGCTGGATGGGCGAGATGTCGAGTTCATTCACAATCCTGCGGTGGAAGGGACGCAACTCTCGCGTCGCGGCAATGATACGGTAGCGGTCGTACTGCCGCTGGCGACGCGAACCGGACAGAAGTTCACTCTGGAATTTGTGTACGGCGGAGAAGTGCTGGCCGAGGCGGGCACTGGATTGTTGTACGTGGGGGAGCGAGGAACATGGTATCCAAATCGCGGGATGGAAATGGCGAACTTCGACCTGAAGTTCACGTATCCCGCAGGATGGACGCTGGTCGCGACCGGCAAACCAGAGCCAGTATCGCCTGAGCTTGCGGCGAACACCAGTGATTTGCCGACCTCGCGCTGGGTTTCGGAGCGGCCGATTCCAGTCGCCGGATTCAATTTAGGCAAGTACAAGGAGGTGGCGGCACAAGCGGGTGCCGTGAAAGTGGAAACCTATGCGACCCGCGGAGTCGAGCGAGACTTCCCTACCGCACCCGTTCAGATAGTCGAGGCGCCGCCCTCCGACCCTTCCGCGAGGAGACCGGAAGTGATTGTGCCGTCGCGCCCGTCGCCCGCGCAAAACGAGGTTGCGGTGGCGGAATCTGCGGCGCGCGCCATTCAGTATTTTGCCGAGCGCTTCGGACCGTTCCCCTACAGCGAGCTTTCGCTGACGCAGATCCCGGGACGGGAAAGCCAGGGTTGGCCGGGCCTCATCTTTCTTTCCTCCTATGTATTTCTCACCCAGGAGCAGCGCCAGCAACTTCATTACGCGCCCGATCGCATTTTGCTGCAAGAATCCATTCCCGCGCACGAGACCGCGCACCAGTGGTGGGGAGATCTGATTACATGGAAAAGCTATCGTGATCAGTGGTTCTCGGAGGGGCTGGCAAACTATTGCGCGCTGATGATGTTGCAGGAAGAAAATCCTGCGGGATTTCGCCAGGTCATGGATGCGTACCGCAGCGGCCTGATCGAGAAGAATAAAGACGGAATAGCTCCCCGGGAAGCAGGGCCAGTGACGCTGGGGACGAGGCTGCTGTCGTCAAAATTTCCGCAGGGATATGAGGCGATCAGCTATGGACGAGGGACATGGCTGTTTCACATGCTCCGGATGATGATGAAAGATGCCGCCGCGCCAGCGGGACCTGGCAAGGATGCCGTCCCGCCTGGAACGGACGAGCCATTCCTCAAAGCGTTGAAGGAAGTGCGAGAGCGCTATGCAGGGAAGGCGATCAGCACCCGCGAACTGCTGGCTGTCTTCGCCGAAAATCTACCGCCATCCTTGCGCTATGAAGGGAAGAAATCTCTGGATTGGTTTCTGGACGGCTGGGTCAATGGGACATCTCTGCCAAAGTTCGAGTTGAAAGCGGTGAAATTTACTCCCAAGGGCGCGAGCCTGACGGTCAGTGGAACGATTCTGCAAAAAGAAGCACCGCAAGATCTGGTGACATCGGTTCCGGTTTACGCGGTGACCACAGGGCGCAGGCCTGTTCTGCTGGGGCGTGTCTTTGCCGATGGCGAGGAATCTTCTTTCCGGCTGACGGCTCCTGCCGGAACCCACAAGATCCTGCTGGATCCCTACGGAACGATTCTCAGCAGCCCGAAATAAGAGTTGTTCCGAATCGGATTTGCTTCCCGGTCGATTCCCAAAATGATTCTCAAAAACGCGAGCGCAGAGGCGCGCTCGATTCGTCCGGCCGTAAAGCATTCATTCTCATGCACTGTGGTGCTGCCCTTGGCAGCTCGAGTGTGGTGATCGATCTGCTCATAGGGAAGGTTGCAGGAGCGAGCCATGAATGATCTCTTACATGTCCAGAAAGTGGCGGCCTGGGAAGATCGAGTGGAGACGATTCTCCTGGTGGAAGACGAAGCGTTTGTCCGGGATGTGACCCGCGAGATTCTGCAGTCGGCGGGATATCGGGTCTTAACCGCCGGCGATGGTGCGACGGCTAAGCGGCTGTATGACGAATTCGGGCCGGAAGTCGATCTGCTGCTCACCGACATGACTTTGCCGGGGGAAAACGGAGGCGAGTTGGCGGCGCGGATGCGGCGGCAGAATCCGGGGCTCAGAGGTCTGTTCGTTACCGGATATCCGGATCAGATCGTCGTTCTTAAGGATGCCGGCGAAGCATATCTGTTGAAGCCCTTCTGCAGTGAAGTCTTGTTGAGAAAAGTTGCCGAGCTGATGAACGAACCCAGGGTGCAGGCAGGGCACGAGGAAGGGTTCATGCGCGCTTGCGTTGGCGCGTAGCTTGTAGAATTTGTGCAGGAATGTCGGCGAGCGGCACTACGCGACTGAGAATGCCCAACTCAGCGCAGGCGCGCGGCATGCCATAGACGGCGCAGGTGGCTTCGTCCTGGCCGATGGTCAAACCTCCGTTGTGATAGATAGCACTCATTCCTTCCGCGCCATCCGAGCCCATTCCAGTCATGATGACGCCCAACGCGTGGTCTTGGTAGATCTCCGCCACCGATTTCATGAGCACGTCAACCGATGGAATGTGCAAGGCAGCGTGGGGATCGGAGTCGAGAGAGATCATGATTTTTGCGTCGGAAGTCCGTCGCTGCACGCGCATATGGAGTCCGGCGGGGGCGATGTAGGCTACGCCACATCGCAGGAGTTCGTGATCATTAGCTTCTTGCACGGAGAAAGAGCAAAGTTGACTGAGTCGCCGCGCGAAGGAGGCCGTGAAGCCAACCGGCAGGTGCTGCACGATCAGGAGGGGCACCGGCAGATCTCGAGGAAGAAGAGGCAGAATTGTCTCCAGAGCCTTGGGGCCGCCGGTGGAAGTTCCGAGAGCGACGACAGCGGAAGTGGAGAAGACATGGGGCTGTTCCTCAGGTCTGGCCGCGCGCGGAGGTTTCTTGGCGCAGCGACTGCCCAGACGCGATCGGCGAGCCAACGCGGCGGCTCGGATCTTCGCGAGCAGGTCAGAACGAATGTGATCGATCTCCAGCGAACTGGCCGATAGCTGCTTGGGAACGCAATCGAAAGCGCCCGCGCCCAGCGCGCTGAACGTGGTTTCCGCGTCTTTCTCGGTAACCGAACTGATCATAATGACGGGGCGCGGAAAGCGGCGCATGATGCGGCGCAGGGCCGATATTCCGTCCAGGCCAGGCATATCGATATCGAGAGTGACAACGTCGGGATCCAGGATAGGTATTTTTTCCAGAGCATCCGCTCCGCTTCGGGCGGTGCCAACGACGTCGAGGCCGGACTCGCACGCGATCATTCTGGAGAGCGTGGTGCGCATAAAGGCGCTGTCATCCACCACCAGGACTCGAATCGCATCATGCACGGACAGAGCGTGGTTCATTGGCGATAGATGGCGCGGACGAGGGCATGAACCTCATCCATGTAGGAGTCAAGTTCGAAGGTGAGCCGGGCCCAATCGAAATCCTGCAACGCTTCGCACTGTTGGGCGAGCACGGCAAAGCCCGGCTGTTCGAAGAGATTGACCTGGCGATTCTCGATGAAGCCGTGATTCAATCCGCTCATGCGGCAGAGCAGGTCGCTGAGTTGCACGACGGCAATGAGACCGGCATGCTCGCCGGATACCTGCTGGTTGTGGTGCTGGGACACGACTTCACGGAGATCCGGCGCCAGTTCCCAGCGATCCGCCAGCAAGCGGCCGCTTTCACAGTGGGTAAATCCAAGGACGGAGTTCTCCGCTTCGTGCAGGGGTATTGCTTCGCTGCGCGCCAGTTCGAATGCGGCGCGAAATTCTTTGGGCAAGGTCCAGAGGTTGACGATGATTCCGAGATCGTGGAGAAGGCCGGCCAGATAGGCTTTGCTGGGATCGGGATAAGAAATCTTACGGGCGAAGTGACGGCAGACCAGAGCGCATCCCAGCGAATGTTCCCAGAAGACGACAGGATCAAATCCGGCGCCGTCTTTGGGGGTCAGGTTGAGAACGCCGCACGACATCGCGATGTCGCTGACCCGCTGAAAGCCAAGGCCGACGACGGCCGCTTTGAGCGAGTCGATCTTCTGCCATCGCCCGAACAGGGGACTATTCGCCATCTGCAGACATTGGGCGGCCAAGGACTTGTCTTGCGCGATCATGTCGGTGACTTTCTGAACATCGAGCTGCTCCATCGGCTGCTCCAGATAGCGGAGCAGGGGAGCGAGCACGGCCGGAATGGTCGGGATTTGCTGCAATCCTTGAATCTTGGCCAGCAGCGCGGTTTTGGTGGCTTGGGCGGTCATGATCCCTGCTTTCCCGACGGCGACCGTTCCCCTTTCATGTAGGCCGTGGCTCCGGGCAGGTGAACCAGGCGAAAGTCGTCGGTCACGCCATAGAGCGATTCGGAATGGCCCAGAAAGAGATATCCGTGCGGAAGAAGATTGTTATAGAAGTGCTGAATGACGCGCCGCTTGGAGGCGAGATCGAAATAGATGAGGACGTTGCAGCAGAAGACGACGTCCAGGCTCTTCATAAACGTCATGCGCGAATCGTCAGACAGGTTGAGCCGGCTGAAGGTGATGTTTTTGCGGACGCCCTCCTCCACCTGCAACTGTTCTGCCGCAGGCCGGAAATATTTCTGTCGGTAATATGCAGTCAGGTTGCGCGTGCTGTAAGCGCCATAGATGGCAGTTTTGGCGTGGGCCAGCGAGCGTTCGTTGAGATCGGTGGCGAGAATTTCGATGGTCCAGTCTTTGAGGAGGCGCTGCGCTTCTTCGAGCAGCAACATGTTGAGGGTGTAAGGTTCTTCCCCGGTGGAGCATCCGGCGCTCCATATGCGGAGCCGGCGTAGCGGCAGCTTCGCTTTGGCTTCGAGCACCTTGGGAATGACGATCTGCCGCAAGGCATCGAGCTGCGGCTGGTTCCGAAAGAAGCAGGTTTCCCCAATCGTAATTTCGTTTAACAATGCCACCAGTTCCGTCTGGCGCTCCGGCTTGATCGTCAGACATTCGAAATATTCGTGGAGCGTTGCCGTCTTGCGCTCTTTCATGCGCCGTGAGCAGCGGTCGAACAGGAGGCGCAGCTTGGTGTCGGGATGAAAGATGCCGGCAACTTGATACACGAGGTCGCGGATCCGGATCAGTTCCGGATCGGGCGGTCCATCGGCCACGAACGGGGATGGCGCGTGCGCCGCAGTCATGCGGAAACCTCTTGCAGGATGACAAGTGGGGCGATTGGCATAGGAATGAGCCGTTGGCTAACTCATCTTTCATCGGCGAAGGCGGGCTCGACTTTAGGATCGAGGGGCAACCGCCCGCAGTCCGAAAGGAGAAAGCGGGCGCAGAAACGATGCTGATTGGCCCCCGAGCGGGTTTTACGCGCTGTGGTCTGTTCTCGACAGTTAACTTCCCAGGGCCGCAATTCCAAGCCGGAACCGCTATCCGCAAGAAACGATGCCTTCAAGGCGGATTGTGGGCGCTAATTCTTCTGGAATCCAGCGATTTCCTCAGCCAGAGCGGCCTGCGGATCTTGCAGGGCTAGCTGTCGCTCTTTGGTTAGCCCCTCCGACTCTAGGCTGGGCTTAGAGCTCTTGAGGGCCAGCTTGTAAGCGGCAACCAGCGCGTCGGGTGCAGTCGTGGCAACGTCCGGTTCTACTCCAGTTCCCTGCCAGTTGCTATGCGTTATTGGGCTTCTTGGCTGACTATCGGGAATAAAGACAGAGAAATGGTAGCCTAATGCGATCTCGCCCGCGCTTCCATTTGCGTCCCCCGCCGTGTGTTCACCCACGATAATGGCGCGGTGCGTGTTCTTAAGGTCATAAGCACATTGCTCAGCAGCAGAATGAGTGTGAGTACTGCTCAGCAGAAATACGGGCTTGTCGGAGTAACGCGGTCCCGCCACATAGGGCATAGTCCACTTTTGGCGTTCAAACGATTGGCCATTCTTGCGTTCTACCTTAGAAGTTGGCTGAATCGGGTCGTCAAAAAAGTAGCTTAGTAGAGCCGTAACTGCATCGCCGTCTCCTCCACCATTGCGACGCAAATCCACGATCAGCGCGTCGGTGCCGCTGACCAGTTGCATCGCGGCAGCAAACGCTACTCCGACATCTGAATCAGGCGAGAAATAGGCCAGATCAAGATAGCCAATATTCCCAGGCAAGCGACGGGCGCTTCGGATGCCGTGTCCGTTCGCGAGATCGAAAGCATGCGAGTGCTCTTCCTCGGCCGCAGTGGGCGCTTTGAACTCGGCGAGTTCCTCACCAACCTTGACCGCAAGATGATGATCGTGCCCCACGGCCCGCAGGTCTTCGGTTAGTTTCGCGGCAAGAGCGTTAGGGTCATTTATGGCACGATACTCGGATCGATGCGTTCGTATCTGATTCTGCAATTTTTCGGCAACGTCTGGGAACACGTAATCCGCTAGACTGCTTATGAGATGGTCCACGATGTCATCTGCTTGTTGCGGTGTAACCGCAGTGGGACGCGCAGCCTGCGCCAGGCACGGCACCGCTAAGAACAGCGTGAGGGTCAAAGTGCAGAGAGTCATGTGATCTCCTCGCTCATACTGCAAATATATCTGTCCGGACGAGAGGGTGAGAAGAACTCTGGACGATGCTCCATACCATGAGGTTGAGGACACATTCCGCGAGGCGGGCCGGGACGCGGGCCGCAAGATCATCGAAACCGTGAAGGGGGCGGACTAATCTGGCAATAGTTGACGAATCTGATTACGCTCATCTTCCGACCAGTCAAACGCTTCGGATGTGAAGTGAATCGAAAGAAGTCGAAATTTGAGTGCTAAGGCCTTGCCTACAACAATGATTCTGAGTTGTCGCGCATCTTACGGCCTACCCGAAAGCCTACTGACAATCCTGCCATTGGGAGCATGAAGAACTACGAGTAGAGATTCTGTGAGGGGGACATCCTTTGAATTGACGGAGAAGTCATACTTCCAGAGTTTCGCAGTCGGAGCGAGGTCATGAGACTCTTCCTCACCCAGCACATTGACTTCGGCCTTCCTCTGGTCAAAGCCGCGTTTCCAGAATGCATCGAATTGCAGCGACTTCATAAACTCGTCATCAAACCTGAAGTCGCATCGGTCACAGGCCAATGTGATCTTGGCCGCACACGGGGCAAGAGCAGCTTCGATCTTCACGGTTAGTTGCGCTGGAAAGACTTTGACGATCTTGCCGTGCCGCTTGAACATTCGCCGCTCGCCGCTTTTGTGAGCCTCAAGGCCTTTGAAGAAATCCTCTGCGATAGCCCGCGCGCCGAGTATTAGGCACATGTCGTCCGTGGTGTGAATAGAATCGATGCCCAAGGAAAAACCTCGTGCAGCATCTGTCTGGCCCCACAGCACGGAACATCCCATGACGAACAGGAAGAGGAGCAAGGCGGAAGACTGCTTGTAGGGCAGGCAAAGCATAATGGCTCGGCACAAACGGCCCCTAATTATGCCAGATGCTTCTGAGCGCCATTCTCAATTAGCGAAACATCCCCATTGCACTCATCAACTATTAGAAAGTGGCTTGAACCTTACGGTTCAAGGGATCGCGGGAGACGGCTTGGCTGTGGCGGATTCGGCGACAACATCGGTGCGAACGATGTGTTCGCTGAGAATGACGATATCGACGCGGCGGTTCTGTGCCCGGCCCTGCGCAGTGTCATTGCTCGCTATGGGATGGTATTCGGCGTATCCGGCCGCGGACAGGCGTTCTGGAGAAAACCGGTAACGCACGATCAGCAAGCGCACCAGTTCGGTCGATCGTGCGGTCGAGAGTTCCCAGTTCGAGGCGGCCTGTGCTGTGTGTATGGGAACATTGTCGGTGTGACCTTCGATGCGGAGGCGGCAGGTGCGGAGGGCCAGAATGGATGCAATGCGATCGAGGGCTGGCATTGCCGAAGGCCGCCACGCGGCCGACCCGCTGTCGAAGAAGCCGAATTCCCGCAAGCTAATGACCAGGCCTTCGGCCTCGCGATGGAGGGCGACGGCATGGCTGGCGATTTCGTGACGCAAGGCCTGCTGTAGTTCCGCTTGCAGCGTGGTCAGATTGGCCTCTTCCGAGGCTGCGGTTAGAGAATCTTCCGGAGGAGAAGAGACGCGGCCGAGTTCGGTATTGTGGCGGGCATTCTCGATCACCTGCACGGTGCTGAAGGGCATGGGTTCGTGGATGTCGAGAGGAATCTGGGTGGTGGAGGCGGGAAAAACGCCTAACTCCTGAAATGCCACTTGAATGGCAAGAGCCAGTCTGCCGACCTTGCGCTGGTCCACCTGCGCCGAAGCGTAGAGCACAACAAAAAACGCAAATAACAAGGTAATGAAGTCGGCGTAAGAGACCAGCCACCGATCATGGCTCACGTGGGTACGGGGACGCTTGCGGCGAACCATCAGCTGGGCTCTCCCGAATCTGTCTTGTCGGACGCTTCGGATTGCTCTGCGTCCACGAGAAAGCCCAACAGTTTGGTTTCCAGCATGTGGGGATTCATTCCCTCGAGAATCGAGGCCACACCTTCGAGAGTCATTTCGCGCGCAATCTGCTCCTCGCGAATGCGGATTTTCATCTTTCCAGAAATCGGCAGATACAAAAGATTGGCCGAGCCCACACCGTAGATGGTGGCGACAAATGCCACGGCGATGCCGCGACCGACTTCGTCGATCTTGTCGAGGTGCTGCATAACCTGGATGAGTCCGAGGACGGCTCCGATAATGCCGATCGTCGGTGCGAAGCCGCCTGCCGATTCAAACACCTGCGGCACCTGATCCTCGTACTCAGCCTGGTTGTTGAGTTCCAGTTCCATGATCTTGCGCAGTTCGTCGGGCTCGGTGCCATCGACGGCGAGCATTAAAGATTTTTTGAGAAATGGATCCTGGATTTCGGGCAATTCGGCGTCGAGCGAGACGATGCCTTCGCGACGGGCTCTCTGCGCGTACTTCACCAGGCGGCGAATGGTGGACTCGGGACGGTGTTCGCGGTTGAAGAAGACCGACCCCAGCCGCCGGAAGGCGGAGATGACGACCGGCATAGGAAACTGGAGCATGACCGCGCCCAGCGTGCCGCCAAAGACGATCATCGCCGCAGTCGGCTGGACAATCTGGCGAAAATTTCCGCCTTCCAGCAGCAGGCCGGCAACGATTCCGCCGAGAGCGAGCACGATTCCACTAAGGCTGGACTTATCCACGCTCACCTCTCCGGCTCATGGCTGCCGCTTGCGGGAGTTCGGGAGATCAAGGCGTGCGCCGAAGAAGCGTCCCAAGCCAGCGACAGCCCCTGCAATACGGAGCGCCGGAATTGAGTGATCCGGTCCAGCACCTCGCCCGGCTTTTCGAGCACGACAATCTTCTCTCCGGTAATCAGAGTGACCAGAGTGTCCGGCGCTTGTTCGACGAACTTGATTAAGTCCGAGTTCACAATGAGCGGTTTGTTATTCAAACGGGTGAGCTGAATCATGCTCGCGACCTTCCCGGACTTGCTTCTCAGACTTGCCTGATAGAGAGCACACGCTTCTCTGAGGAAGGTATCGGCAGAGGGGGAATCCAGTTTACGGACTGAAAGCAAACCACCGTTACCGCGGTGTTACGAGCGTTTGAGCAGGAAAGGGACTGCTGGCTAAAGCGGAACGGATTGGCGCCGATGAACAGGAAAGAAATCGAGCCCTCTGGAGCGATAGGTAACAAGAACTCCGGCAATTGCTGGGGAGGCTGCTCCAGAGAGCCCAAAATTCGATTAAGAGGAGCCAATCTAATGTCTATCAGCATTCTGAATAACCCGGCCTCCCTGGCCGCGCAAGATCAACTGAATATTACAAACACCAACCTCCAGACAGCGCTCTATCAGCTGTCTTCTGGATCACGGATCAACACCGGTGCCGACGACGCTGCCGGCCTGGCCGTGGCGAATGGCATCATGGCCAACGTTACCGCCCTAACCCAGTCGGCTCAGAATGCGAGTGACGGCGTAGGCAAGCTGCAAGTCGCCGATGGCGCGCTGGCGCAGGTCACCACGTTGCTCAACCGCGCCGTCACGCTGGCTACCGAATCGGCCAACGGCACGCTGTCTGACGCTGAGCGCCAGCCGCTGCAGGCTGAATTTGCCTCGATCGCGGCGGAAATCGACCGTATCGGCGCCACCACGAATTTCAACGGCGAGCAGGTGTTCCAAAACGTTAACGCCAACACCGTGATAGGTAGCGCCACGGGCGTAAGCGCGAGCACGTCTCTCGGCGGTTCGCCGCTGACGTCAATCGCAGGCACCGCTGGATTGAGTGCTGCAAGCAACGCTTTGACCGCGGCCCACGGCGGCACGTGGACCAGCACCGCTGCAACTCTGCAGCAAACCACGTCGTTAGCTGGCGAAACCATCAACATCAACGTGACGACCCCCGGAACCGGAACTGCAGCGTCGTATACGTACATCGCAGGTACGACCGGAGCGGCGACAGTTGCGGGTTTGATGGGGTACATCAATGCCCAGAGCGGTCTGACTGCGACCGGCGCGGCAGGCGCCGGATCTGCCATGGTGGTCTCGGCCAATGGGGCAGCCGTAGCTTTGGCGGAGAGTGGCGGAACTGCCATCGGTGCCGGAACGCAAAACGCCGCGCAGACGGCTTCTACGTTCACCATTGGGACCAGCAACCCCTATACCAGCACCTACGGGGTTGGTTCGGGTGCCACGCTAGGCGCACTGGTGGGCGCCATCAACGCCGACAGCAGGTACAGCGCCTCGATCAGCGCTGGCGGTAACCTGACCATCGGCTATGGCACCGTGGCCGAACCCGCTGGAACCGGGACTGCTCCGGCAATCGCTGAGGGCACAACTGGAACCTGGGCATTCGGGACCGCAGGTGCTTTCACCGCGGGCGGCGCAACCAAGACCTTCACCATTCAGCCCTTTGGTGCGGCGACCGCGACCACGTTCTACGATCAGGGCAACATGACGGTAGGTACTCTGATGTCTGACCTGCAGTCCATGGGCCTGTCGGCCACGCTCGACGGTAACGGCAGCCTGGTCGTCGCCGATCCGAATAATCCCAACAATGCTCCTACCATCACAACGCCAGCAGGAGCCACGGCCGCCTTCGGTACCTTCGCTGCCGGTTCCTCGCAGGCCAGCGTGGCCTCGGCGACCGACATCTACCTGACAGATGACAGCGCCAATGCGGCCAACACCATTGCTGTCACCATCGGAAGCCTGTCTTCCAGCAGCATGAACGGGGCCAGCATCGCCAGCGACAACCTGTCGACGCAAGCCTCCGCAGAATCCGCGCTGACGGATATTTCGTCAGCTATCAACGACGTTGCGGGCTTACGCGGCGACTTGGGCGCCAGTGTCAACCGGCTGCAGAGCGCCAGCAACGTCATCAGCAACAACATCCAAAACCTGACCTCAGCGGAGAACAACATTATGGCTGCCGATATTCCGACGACGGTTGCCAATATGTCCAAGTACTCCATCCTGGAACAGACCGGCGTAGCCGCGCTGTCTCAGGCCAACCAGATGTCGCAGCTCGTACTGAAACTGATCCAGTAAGCAGGCCTTGGGAGGAGGGTGGACCCGTCCACCCTCCTCTTCGCTAGCAATCATGGGTTCACCCCGGTATGAACATCGGCCCGACACAAATCGTTCCGGTGGCAACGGAAGGCTCGACCGCGAGGGAAACGACCCAGCCCGCGCGAACCACGCCCAGTTCGGGAGAAGGTTCACCCGGGGAAAACGACAGCACACAAAATCAAGTGTCCTTAGCCTCGATGCCGCAAGAGGTCGTCGAAGTGCACTCGGAGACCTCGATGGGACTGCCCCTTCCGGTCTACCAATTCGTCGACTCGAAATCAGGGTCAGTCATTTTGCAGATCCCCAGCGATCAGATGCTGAAGCTGGTGCAGGACATTCGGCAGCGATTGCAGCAAATGCAAGTCAAGTAGTCCGGCGGAGCGAAGTGAGGGCGGAGGGAAGAATATGGGCATCAGCTTTAATGCCGCATCTTTGCTGAACGGAAATGGCATCAACGTCAATTCGCTGGTAGCCGAAGTCCAGGCGCAAGAAGGCGGTCAAGTCACTACGTGGCAGCAGGAGCAAACTACCCTGCAGACGCAAGCCACGGCCTTAGATACGCTGAACACCGACCTCAGCAACTTGCAGACCGCAGTGTATGCCCTCACGGATCCACTCGGGGCTTTGACCGCGGTTGCCGCCAACTCGTCGCTGCCGGCAGTCCTGACGGCGACTGCAGACAGCACCGCCGCGTCGGCGAACCATACCATCGTGGTGACGGACTTGGCCAGTGCCGGGACGGTGTATACGAGCGCGGTGGCAGGCGGAGCCAGTGCGACTATTTTGCCGACGGGCGCTACGGGCGGAGATCTGCAGCTGCAGATTGGCGGCTCCGGCGGCACCACGGAAGATATTCCAATCACCGCGGGCAGCAACGATACGGTGAGCACCCTGGCTACTTATATCAACCAACAAAGCACCGCAAACAACTGGGGGGTTACGGCCTCGGTGCTCACGGATGCGACCGGAGCACGGCTGGCGATCACCAGTTCAGCGACCGGAACAACGGGAGCGCTGGCGATCACGAGCAACACGACCACCGGAACCAGCGGAACCAACCCGCCTACAAACCTTAGCTTTACCTCAGTAGGTGGCACTGATGCGGCTCTTACCATCGACGGGATCGGGTTCAGCAGCACGACCAACACGGTAAGCGGAGCCATTCCGGGCGTTACCTTGAATCTGGTCAGCGCCGAACCCAGCGTGCCTTTGCAACTTTCCGTAGGGCCGGATACGGATACGGCGAACACCGCGATCAACGCCTTCGTGGTTGCCTACAACACGCTCATCACCGCGATCAACGCGCAATACACGGTCAACGCCAGCACCAACACGGAAGGTCCATTAGGCTCCGACAGCTCGCTGCGCTCGCTGCAGTCCAGCATGATGACCGATGTTAACTTCTCGTTTCCCGACAGCAGCGTCCCGGGAACGGCTGGCTTTGCCAACCTCTCTTCTCTAGGCATCACCATGAATGACAACGGCACGTTGACCGTGGACAATACCACGCTGAACAACGCCATGACCTCGAATCCGTCCGCATTCTTAAGCTTCTTTCAGAGCAGCGCGCAGACTGGTTTTGCCAACAACTTCAGCAGCGACCTGACCAATCTGACCGATCCGACCGATGGCATTTTGAACCTGGACCTGGCGCAGAACAGCACTGAGCAGGCCGATCTCACGACTCAGATCAGTAATTTTCAAGATCAAATGGCGACGCAGAAGCAGCAGTTGATCACGGAGTTCAGTCAAGTCAACGCAGCCATCGAAGACTATCCCTACGTTGTGGCAGAACTCAATGCCGCGTTAGGAAACCCTTATACGCAAACTTCCTCCAACACCACCCCCACCGCCGGTTCGTCTACGGCAAGTTCCTCCAGTTCCACAGGCTAACCCATGATGGATCCTCAGAATGCGTATCGAGAAAGCGCGGCGCGCGGCGCTACCGCCGTGGGACAGGTAGTCCTGCTGTACGAGCAGGTAGTGAAAGATCTACGGCTCGCCGTGCGAGCCATCGAGACTAATCAGATTGAAGACCGCACCCACGCCATCAATCATGCCCTGGTAGTGGTCAGCCATCTGCAGGGCACTTTGAACTTTGAGGTCGGCGGCGATGTGGCGCCCAATCTGGAGCGCTTCTACAACATGTTGCGGCGGAAGCTGGTGGAAGCTCAGTTCCAGACCTCGAAAGAAATCTTGAACGAACAGATTGCGCTTCTGCTGGATTTGCGCGATGCCTGGATCAAGGTGGACCGGTCCACTGCGGCGCCACAGGAGGGTTTGACAGAAACTGCGCCCGTGGTGCCTGACGATGCGCCGCGCGCAGCCGGCGAATGGAACGCCTGATGCTCGATCTCACGCAAGGCCAATTCACCGAAAATCTTCGCCAGACCAACCGGCGTCTGCGCTTTTGTCTCCAGGGCCTGGCGCCGGATCAGGCGCATCCCACGTCTCCCACTCCCCAGCTCATCTCCGAACTTTTGTCGGAACTGCTGCGCAGTGGCGCGTGGCTACGGCGTGGGCTGCCCGCGCCGCAGGGCCCTCAGCTGAGGGCCGAACTGGTCGAGTACCGACGGAACCTGGAGTGCTTGCAGGATCGGATGCCGGCCATTCACAGCCATCTGCTCGCCGAAAGAGCTCGCCTGGAAGCCGAGCGAACCCGCATCGAGTCCGCAGTCGAATGGGCTCAAGGCTCGCGTCAGACTCTCTGAATCCGCCGCCGCGTTGGCCTCATGGCGAATCTCATTTCAGATAATCCTATTTAAGATAATCAAAGAGGTCAGACTGTCCGATGCGTCCCATGGCGTCGAGCGTAGCCTCGCGCGCAGTTTGCGTCGTAGTCAGATCGCTGAGCACGGCTGCCATGTCGGCGCCTCCCAGACTGTTCTGCTGCACCGCCAGTTGGCTAGTCTCAGAGGTCAGATACGTTTGCTGCGCATTAAGCTGGTTCTCCGCGTTGCCGTAAAAAACTCGCGCCGTGTCAATGTAGTTGTATGCGTTGCTGACTTCGGTGACGGCGGCACCGATGCCTGCAGTGTTGCCGCTTTGCAGGTTGGTGACCAGGTCCTGAATCGCTTGAAACATGTCGGTGCCCGACCCCGAAAACAGCTGCGAACCGGGCAGGTTGGCCTGCAGCGTGAAGTGATTGCCCAGCGTGACCTGGTTGGTCTTCGAATTTCCCTTGTAGGAGACACCCGATGAGGAATTGGGGTCAAGGACATAGGGAGTGGTTTGGGTTGCCGTTCCGGCGAACACGTAGTTGCCCTGATACGAAAGGTTTGCCAGATTGACCAATTGCGATTGAATGCCTGTCACTTCCTGCGCGATCGCGGCGCGGTCGCCGTCGCTCAGGGTGCCGTTCGCGCCTTCCACGCCCAGGCTAATGGCGCGCTGCAGAGCCGTGACGACCGAGCTCAACGTGGAATCGGCGCTCTGCATCTCCCCTTGAACGCTTCCCACACTGCGCAGAAACTGGTCGGCCTGAGAGGTTTGGTCGGCATTCTGGACCAGGCCGGCAGCTGCCGCCGGGTTGTCGGAGGGCAAGTTCACACTCTGCCCCGAAGCGATCTGCTGCTCGTCGGTGTTGAGCTGCTGTTGGTTCTGATTCAAGGCAGCGAGCAGGTCAGGCAATGGATTGGGATTCACGCGCATGGCAGGCTACCCCGTTAAAGTTCCCATCTGGATGACGTCGTACATCATGTTGTTGATGGCAGTAATGACTTGGGCCGAGGCAGCATAGGCGTTCTGGTACTGCACCATGTTGGCTGCCTCCTCGTCGAGCGAAACTCCCGAGACCGCGCCCCGCTGATCGTTCAGTTGCTGCAGTGCCAGACTGGAAGCGCTTTGTTCCGCGGTGGCGTTGGCCACGTCGTTGCCCACGTTAGAGACGATGCCGGAATAATAGTCCGTGGGGTTCTGGCCGCTGATGATGGACTGGCTGCTCAGGGCGTACAGAGCCTCGGCATTGCCATTGCTGCCGGCGGTGCCGTCGGAACTGGCCGCGATCAGCGAGGGATCGGTGATCGCCACCGAGAGGCTGGCCGCGGCGCCGGTCGCGGGCGGAGGATTAAACAAGTAGATGGGGGTTTGCGGCTCGCCCTCTGCAGTGAGGCTTCCGGTCGGGTTGCCGGCCAGATCGTAGCCCGCAGTTTGCACCGCGTTCACGCTGTTTGCCAGGCCGGCGGCCAGCGTGTCGAGCTGGTTCTGGATGCCCGGAATCTGCTGGTCGCGGGCTTCCAGCACTCCGCCCAATTGCCCGCTGACGATGGTGGACGTGATGTCGTTGCCCTGCGAGTAGACCTGTTGCGTGCCCGACGAGTCCGGCTGGGTGGAGAGCTGAAAACTTTGCTGTCCGGCAACCAGGGGCGTGCCGCTGGCGGTGGTCAGAGTAAGCGTGTTGTCGGTGGGGATCACGGAAACGTCAACCAGGGAGGACAGCTGGTCGATCAGCTGAGTCCGCTGGTCCACAAAGCTTCCGGCATCTTCGCCGACGTTCTCGAGGTTGGCGATCTGGCCATTCAACTCGGCAATCTGCCCGGTGAGCTGATTGATCTGCCCCACCGTCTGCTGCACGCTCTGGTCGAGGTTCGTGCGCTGGGCGCTGAGTTGATTGGCCGACGTGTTGAAAGCGGTAGCCAGGTTGCCCGCCGCGGTCAGCACATCCTGCCGCAGTGACAGGTCGGTGGGGCTGGTGGAAAGCTGGTTCACGCTGTCGAAGAAATTGGAGATCGCCGTGCCGATGTCCGCGGTCGAGCTGCTGAAATTGGTTTGAGTCTGGGAGAGTGCGGAAACCTGGGCGCTGAGCTGGCCCTGCGACTGGGTTTCCTGCTGGATCTGCGATTCGAGAATCGGATCGCGCACGCTCTCGATGGTCTGTACCGTGACGCCGGTACCGAGAGTGAGAGGATCTTCCACCACCGGATCGCTCGATACCAGCACCGGAACCTCCCGCGAATAGCCGGGGGTGTTGGCATTGGCGACGTTGTTCGTGGTGGTTTCAAGCGCGGCCTGCTCGGCGCTGAGGCCGCTCAAAGCGGTAGCCAGACTGGCATTCAGGCTCGACATGGAATTCGCTATGCCTCCTTGGCCGGCTTCCGGCCCCGCTCCATCAGAAGATCAGGCTTGCGCGCCGGAGGGCCGTACAACGATTGCAGTCCCGCCATGCGGTGGCGGAGAATCCGCAAGCCCTGCTGCCGGCGTGCCAGCAAGGCAATCTGCACGCGTCCCAGATGAAGGACCCGCGTCCACGCCCCTCGCACCGCGCTGGACAGAGAGATACTGATCGGGGGTGGCGCGAGTTTGGCGGCGGTAGAACCAACCCCGCCCTCGGTCCCAATTTGCCGCTGCGCGATCTGCGGCCGCCCAACGAGGGAGAGCTTGTGCTGCAGCAACTCCTGTTCGCCGGTGAGCTGTTCCAGCCCAGCCAGATCGCCGGAAAGCAGCGCGTTCTGGCTGGCCAGGAGACTGGCTTCGAGCTCCCGCCAAAGGGGCAGGAAAAGTTCGGCTGCGTCCGACGCCTCTCCGCTCACCGCCTTCGCGGCTGGGGACAGGGTCGGACTGGTGATCGGTTTGCCCATAAGTTCACTCGTTTACGCCAGACTGTCGAGTTGATGTTCGGGCCCGTCCGCAAGGTCGGAGGCTAGATCGACCTCGTCGCCGTCCGATTCGCTCGGCGGACGCCGGCGCGATTTTCCATCGGAATCCCGCGGCGGCGCGTGCCCGCTGGCCGCTGGAACCGAAGAAGGGGGGGGCAACATCCCAAAGGCTATATCGCTCGAAAGGTCGCCGTTTCCCATGGGTTCGCTCCCGCACTTCGCCTTACCCGTGCACGGCGGGAACCAGCATCATGTGCGCGACCAGGGCCCCGGCCACTTTCTGCGGGTCGGGCTGGTATTGACCGCGGTCGACGGCAAGGCGCAAAGCCTGCACGCGCTGTTCGCGCGCTTCGGGAAGCTGCGATGCCTGCGCGGCCAGCGCTTCGACCTGCGTATGCGCGCCGGAAAGCTGCGCCTGGTCTGCCCCGCTTACTGTCTTAGCCGCAGACGGGTTGCCGGCGGCGGTGGTGCTTCGCGGCCGGGTGCGATCCGATTCCGGGGCTGCCTGCGCTGCGTAATTAAGATCGATTCTCATGGTGGCTACCTCGTCTTGAATTTTCCTTGCAATTCAAGTATCGACCGCGCATTAAAAAACCTTAATTCCGCCCGCCTCAGGATTTGTTCTGGAACCCTTTGCCGCCTTCATCTCCCTTTATCGACGGAAGTTGCGAAAGCTTTAGGGTTGATGGCGGGGTGCTTTCCCCCGGAAATAACCGCTTTACCCCTTACCTTCGTGCGCCGGCAAATGCCGCGTAATCAGCGCGGCGATGCCGAAGCCTCCGTGGGTGGCAATGCTTTGGGCCAGGGCCTGGGTTCCCATGTAGTTGTAATTGTCGGCGCCAGGCAGGGTGTCCTCGCCGGGAAGCGTGGCGAAAGTCTTTTCCATCGACTCCAGCAGGGACGCAATCAGGCTGGCCTCGAAATCACGGGCGGCGTGGGCTCCCCGGAGGGATGGGGAAGGAGTGGCCAGGGTCGGAGATACGGTGGCGACAGTCGAAGAAACGGAATTCATCAGATGACCTCCAATTCGGCTTCAAGCGCGCCGGCGGCTTTGATGGCCTGCAGAATGGAGATCACATCGCGCGCGGTCGCGCCGATGGCCTGCAGGCGCGTGACCAGCTCTTCGACGCTGGCTCCTTCACTCAACTGGACATTGCGGGCGGGAGCGTCGCCGGCCTTGATCTTGGTCTCCGGGACGACCTCGGTCTGGCCCGTGGCCAGTGCGTTGGGCTGGGAGACGGCATACGAGGTGGTGACTTCAATCGAGAAGTTGCCATGTAGAATCGACACCGCACCGAGGTGGACATCCTTGCCTAGCACCACCGTGCCGGTACGCTCGTTGACCACGACCTTGGCGCGGCGGCGGACTTCGATTTCGAGATTCTCGATGCGCGCCAATAGCGCGGGAACCGAGGATGAGGCTGCCTCCGAAAGCTTGATTTCAATGCGGCGGCTGTCGATGACCGTGGCCATCGGCGTCGACCATTCATGATTGATCACCGAGGCCACCTCTTCGGCGGTGGAGAAGCTGGCATCGCTCAACAACAAGGACAGGTGATCGAGTCCGATGAGGCTGAGCGAGCTGTCGCGCTCGACCAGTGCTCCGCCGGGAACGCGCGCCACCGTGGGGTGGTTGACCTGCCGGGAATTGCTGGCCGATCCAACCGTGTAACCTCCCACGACCAGCGGGCCTTGCGCCGCCGCAAAGATCTGGCCGTCGGCGGCATAGAGCGGCGTCAGCAACAGGAGACCGCCTTCGAGGCTGCGCGCGTCTCCAATCGAGGAAACCATCACATCGAGATGGATTCCCGGCCGGGAGAAGGGCGGCAGACTGGCCGTCACAAACACCGCCGCCACGTTTTTGACCTGCACCGTCGTCTGCAGCACTGCGGCGGGGATCTGCACTCCCATGCGGGCCAGAATGCTGGCCAGCGTCTGTATGGTGAAGTAGGTCTGCTGCTTGTCGCCCGTGCCTTTCAAGCCCGCGACCAGGCCGTAGCCGACGAGGGAGTTTTCGCGCACGCCTTCGACCGTGGCCACGTCCCGGATCAGCACTTTGTGCGTCTCGTCGGCAGCGGCCCAGCCCGCGCACAGCAGGGCCACGATCGCGACGCGGAACAGAAGACGCCAGACTCGGGCCACGCTCCCTCCTAACATAATCCCTCCTAAAAGGATCGTTCCTAAAAGCCCACCAGCCGCAGAATCCACTTCATCACCGGGTTGGGAGGCCGCGTGCCTTCGCTGATGATGCCTTTGCCTTTCACCTCGACTTCCAGATCGCCGACGCTGTTGGAGGTCACGGTATTGGTGGCATCCAGATCGCCGGGCCGCACCAGCCCGCGCAGAATGACGGTTTCATGCTGGTTGTTCATGGGGATCTGCCGCTCGGCTTCGACCACCAAGGTTCCGCTCCCGAGCACCGCCGCCACCCTTCCAGTGAGGACCGTGCTCAATGAGGTTTGCGAGGTGGCCTGGGCCTTGCCCGTCAGCGCTTGCGTCGAGTTGGGAGAGAACAGGTTGGCCACGCCCGTGGTCTTCAGCTGTCCCGGCAATGCGGTGATGCCGGAACTGGCCGAAAAGGCGCGGTTGGTGGCGACGTTGCCGGTACTCGAGGCCGACAGGTTCTGCGCCACGCTGATCGTGACCAGATCCCCGATGCGCGAAGCCTTATAGTCGGCCACCATGTCCGCCAGCCGTCCGGCATCGTTCCACAGACTTCCCGGGGTACTGGGAGCGGCTTCGGGATTCTTGGCCGAGATGCGGCGAATGTAGTCGGCCAGTCCGTCGTGCGCTGGTGCCGAATTTTTTTTCTGCTGCGCCTCGAGCTGGCAGGGCGCGAGAGACAGAAGGACGGCGTATGCCACGATCCAGTGCTTGCGGGTCAACATACTGAGGAGCCTATCCTTTGCCCGGGTCATGACGTTGCCCGCAACCGCCCGGCCCCAGTGACAATGGCGCGAACCACGCGCCCGCTGCGCGCGATGCGGGCCCGCACCATGTCTCCTTCGTTGCCTGCGTCGAGCGAGACGCTGGGCACGATCACGCGAATGCCCCGCTCGTCCCATAAGAGCGCGGCCGTCTGGCCGCGGCGAATCAGCGTCTGCGGGTTTTGGTTACCGAACGCTGCATCGGTTCGCGGCTCAATCGCTTTCCGCAGGCTGACGTCTTGCTCGGCCAGCGGGCGGCCGGAAAAAATCGTTGTCGGCAATGCGGGGCTTGCGGCCCGGATCAGAAACGGCACGCAGTCTTCCGGATCCTGGCAGCGGGCGCGGATCTCCCAGCTGGCGAGCGCCGGATCCCAGTAGCTGCCAGTCATCTCGACGCGCGTTCCTCGCAGGATGCGCTGCGCCGCGCCACACTCGATCTGCCGCCGGGCGCCATTTCCGTGATTGGTTGGATTCAGGCGCATACCATCCGGCGCGAGAGAGCCGGGGTTCGAGAACATGCTGTCTTGGATCTCCGCGCAGGAAGCACGCCTGCCCGCGCGGCGCACGCGGATTCGTTCCGGAACCTCGATCGCGGTTGCTGCAGGCGAAAAGCCTGGCACGCGTTCGAGCAGGGCGCGGACTTCGCTGCCTTCAAGCACGCGCACGCTCCCCGCAAGCGGTGCCGCACCCAACCGTACCTGCGCGGCCGCCGTCAGGAGTTGCGGACACGTGCCCGGACCAAGCAGGTCGGACAGGAAGAACCCGGCTTGGCCGACCTCGACATCCGGCAGAACACTGGCGGTACAAGCCGCCTGGCTCCAGGCGGGAAGCGCCATCGACGCCAGAGCTAGCGCCAGGAAGCAGCTTCCGATATGCAGAGCTTGCATGACTCTTTTGGCCAGCTCGAGGCGACGCATAGTTAACGTCCCAGGGTATTAATGTCCTGCAGCATCTGGTCGGCGGGCGTTGACCACGCGCGAATTGGCTTCGTAAGAACGCTGCGCGACGATCATATTTACGAATTCATCCACCACGCTGACGTTCGACTGTTCGAGCATACCCTGCACGATCGAACCCAAGCCCTCGCTGCCTCCCGGGGTTCCGACGATCGGGTCGCCGGAGGCGGTGGTGGCGAGAAAAAGATTGCTTCCGGTGCTGTTGAGTCCTCCGGGATTGTTGAACAACACCAGTTGCAGAGAGCCCACTTGCTGCGCCGCCGTCTGTCCCGCCTGGGTCACGGTGACCGTGCCGTCCTGGGCAACGGTGACTGAGGTCGCACCCTGAGGAATGGTGATGCTCGGTTGAATGGGATCTCCATCCTGAGTCACCAGGTTGCCCGAGGCATCGAGATGGAAGCTGCCAGCGCGGGTGTAGGCCGTTTGACCGTCCGGCAAAAGTACCTGAAAGAATCCCTGGCCCTGAATCGCCAAATCCAAGGGGCTTCCGGTTTGCGTGAAGTCTCCCTCGGTCTGGATCACTTCCGACGCCGCCGAGCGAGTGCCCAAACCGACCTGCAACCCCGCCACCACGGTGGTCTGCTGCGAGGCCGCTGCGCCGGGCATAATCAGGTTTTGATAGATCAGATCTTCGAATTGCAGGCGCCGGCTGCGAAAGCCGGACGTGCTCGAGTTCGCCAGATTGTTGGCGATGTTGTCAAGGTTCAGTTCCTGCGCCACCATTCCGCTGGCTGCGGTGTAGAGAGCACGAATCATATTGAGCCTCCGCTCAGACGCGCGGCAGATCCTGCGCGGCGGTTTGATTGAGTTGACTGTCGAACAGGGTGATGGCGCGTTGCATCATCTCGGCATTGCGCTGAATGGTGATCAGTTCGACGACGCCCTCGACCGGGCTGACGTTCGATCCTTCGAGCATGCCCTGGCGAATCGAGGAAGAAGCCGCGGACAAGGCGGAGCCGGTGGGCGCGGCGTACATCGCATTGCCCGCGGCGGCCAGGCTGGTATTGGGCGAGAATTCGGCCATGCGCAGCGTGTCCACGATCGCTCCGTCGACCGAGACGGTTCCATCGCCGCTGACCGCCACCGCGCCGTTGGGAAGGTTGATCGCGCCCTGCTCGCCGAGCACCGCATCTCCATCCGCAGTCACAAGCTGTCCGGTGGGGGTGCGATGAAAGCTGCCGTTGCGGGTATAAAGCATGCCCTGCGCCGACTTCACGACGAAGAATCCCTTGCCCGCAACCGCCAAGTCGAGCGGGTTGCCGGTTGCCGTGAGGCTTCCGGGGGCGAGATCGATGCGGCTGCCGCCCAATACGCCAAAGTCATTGACCGCGGCGTTCACCGGGTTCCACATCACGTTCTGACCGCCCGCCAGCAGGGAACGAAACGTGGCTTGCTGTCCGCGATATCCCGAGGTGTCGAGATTGGCGAGATTATTGGCGACTAATTCAAGAGCCTGCGTTTGAGCGGCGAGTCCGGCGCACGCTGCGTAATAACCGCTGTCCATATTCGAATACCCGCATGCGTTTTAGCACGTGGCATTCCAACGGTCATGAGAGTTGCGAAATCCTGAAAGCAGCGCAAGCTGGCCAGGAAGTAAAGACGTTACGAGCGAGACGGCGGGGTTGGAGAATTCTCAGGAGAAAGGAAAAGAAGATCTTGCCGGGTGCTCAAACGAGCTCCCGGCAAAATCTTCCGGCCTGTGCGGGAATCAGGCCAAAACCAACCGGCGCGATTCAGCTGTGCACTTCCAGAGAAAGCACGACCGGCTCCCCCTCAAACATAAAACAGGCTCGAATATTGTCGTTCACCATGGAGTGGACGTTATAGTCGCCGCCGGTAATGACTGTCGGCACAGAAAGCATGCAGCTATCGCCCAGCCCGCTGATCTTGTTCTTGAAATTTCCCGCCACCATGTTGCAGATTTCTCCCACCGCATCCCACATTTCCGGGCCCGCGGTTTCCGGATCGACGCCCAGCATGCGCGACGCCATGCGGGCAGCGGATTTTGCGCTGCAGCGCACGGTGAGGATTCCGCACAACTGCCCGGCCAATCCGATCATGGCGGTGATATCGAGTCCATCTTCTGCCGCCGGTTCGGCCGCGAGCTCGAGCGGGCAGGCCAGCATGAGTTCAAAGACTTCCTGCATGGAGAGTTGCAACGTGGGAAGCCAGCATTCGCGTCCCGCAGAGGAAGTGCCCGGCACGTTTGTAGGATTCATAAATGCCCCGCCAGCACTGGAAGCACGTGCTCTTTGACTTGATCTGGTGTAAAAGGTTTGCGGATGTAGCCGCGCGCGCCCGCCGACAACGCTTCGACCACGTGGCCTTCGCTGCCTTCAGTCGTAATCATCACGACCGGAACCCCTTTTGCGTTCTCCACGGTGGACAGTTGTTTCACAAATTCCAATCCATCCATGACGGGCATGTTGATATCGCAGAGAATCAGGTCCACTTTATTGTTCTGTACTGCCGCCAGCGCCTCGGCGCCGTTGCTGGCTTCGAGGACTTGCGCGATGCTGAGTCCCGCCTGACGCAAAGAACGTTCCACAATCTTCCGCATGACGGAAGAATCGTCCACAATGAGAGCGCGTATGTTGTCCATATCCCGCAGATCCTCACGGCAGCGAGCCGGATATCGCTTCTGACTGCGCCACCACAGGTCATATCGGCAAGGCTCAGTTCGACTTTAGACTCTAGAGGTGAGGGCGCAGGAATTCAGTGAACGGTTTGTGGCGAACGCAGAAGTAGATCCAAAGGCGGTCGGGCGGGTCGCAGCAGGCGGACCCACACGTAAGGGCCGCAGCTTGCTAAACGAATCTCCGATGCTGATAGGCGGGCGCAGTAGCTGCGAATAATCCGCGAAAGGTCGGTATCTTCGGCGAGCCGTTCGAACAGAACTTCGCTGTCTTCGCGGCGATGGGAGATGGTCTGGAGCCGGGCACGAACCAGGCTGGGGACGGCCAGACAGGCTTCGGTATGGCATCCGATCATTTGCTCGATGGCGTAAAGCACGCCGTAGTCGAGACCTTCGCCGAAAGCGACGTGCAGCGTTTTTGTGGCCTCGACGTAATCCACCGGAACCATGGCAAAGCTTTCCAGCAAGGCCACGGGAATCTGCGGAAAAGTTTTGTTGCGCGCAACCGGAGAGTTGGCCCGCAGAACCGGGCAGGACCATTGCCGGGCCAAAGCGGCGGTAACCTGATGCTCGCTGACGAAGCCGAGCTGTTGCAGCCAATCGCCGATTCTGCCGTGGCTGGCGCTGCGCTGCGCCTCGAGCGCGGTGCGCAGCTGTTCGACCGTGATCTGCTGCCGCGACAGCAACAGCAGGCCGAGCGGAACCCGGTGCGCGACCACCGCATCGTGCGGAAGGGAACGAACCCGGCCGAGGGCTTGGCTGAGCGCAGCCTCCAGACAGCGCTCCAGGCAGTAGCGGGATCCTTCCAGCACGGCCGATCGAACGCCGGAGAAGCGGCGCCACAGGCTGCGCGTGTGCCGGCAGTCCTGCTCGCCGCAGCGCGGCGCCAGCCTGCGCCAGAATCTGCGCCCGGAAACATTCCACCGCTCGAATTGGAAGCTGGCAGTTCCCATAGACAAGCTCACGAAGATAAGCTCACAAAAAACAAACTCACGAAATCCCGACAGGGCCAACTTCGGTGACCCGCAAGCCGTAAGTCCCGTCGATTACTACGATCTCTCCGCGCGCCACCACCCGGCCGTCCAGCAGCATGTCGACCGGTTCCGGCACCTGACGATCGAGGTTGATGACGGCTCCCGCATTGAGATCGAGAATCTCGCGCAGCAGCAGGCGCCGGCTGCCAAAGCGCAGGGTGACGGCCAGTTCAACATCCATCAGCAAGTCGAGATTGACGGCGCCGTTCGCGGGAACGGAGGTAGCAGGAGGATTCGGCGCAGGCGCGGGACTGGGCGGAAGGGTCGCGGCTGCGCTGGGAGCGGCGGCGGGCACGGGTTCTGGTCTCTCCGCGCGCAGCGCAGCCATCAGCGCCGCGCTGAGCAGGATCTCAATCCAGAGCGGGGAGGAATCATCTCCGAGGCGGAGCCAGGCGGTCGAGGCAGCGGCCCAGGAGGGCGCGGCCGGAGAAGCTTCGAGCCGGATCTGCACCTCTCCCCAGACCGATCCAATCGAGGTTGCGACCACCCCGCCCACCTGGCGAAGCAGTTCCACGGCTGCCTCCCGATGCTCCGCAGTCATTTCCGCCGCAGGAGCAGCCGGCTCGCTCATAAAAAGCTGAGCCAGACGGACGACGAAAGCTGGCGCGATCCGAATACTCATCTCGCCCCGCAAGGCTCCGGCACAAGCGACGACGATCCACAGATCCGCGGCTGCGCTCGCCGGCAGATCCGCGGGAGCTTCCGATGAAACGCTGGCGGCGAAGGGCGATCCGGTAATCTCGCCGAGAACTTGCCCAAGAGCTGTTGCCCAGGCCTGGGTATAGGATTCGGGTTCGGGACGAGTGGGGGCGGCGGCAGGCTCGCTCATTTTGAGTTCTCCTTTGAGTTCTCGTTCCCTCGGGGGATGTCGTCGGGGGAGCGGCGGACCGGGCCCAGAATTTTTGCCGCCCGCGCCGCTTCGCAGCGCACCGGCAAAGCGCGAAACATCTCGACGCCGGCGATCAGCAGGGATGCGGGTGCGGCGGCGGGACGGGAAAACGCGAGTACCTGGCCGGGAGCCAGTTGTGCCATTGCGCCCACCGACAGGTTGACACCCTGCGCCCCCAGCTCCAGATCGAAAGGACAATCCAGCAAGCGGCGCATGAGCCCCTGGCGGGCATCGCGATCGACCCGCGGCCGGCGATGACTCCAGTCCGCCGAAATCTTCCGCAGCAACGCGTTCGAGACCGTGGCCGGCACGACCAGATTTAATCCTCCACGCACCTCGGGCATGGTCGCCTCGAAACTGAGGGATAGAATTTTTTCTTCGGGGGCCATCAGCCGTTGTGCCTGGCCGGCTTCGAGCCGTTCTTCGAAGCCCACTTCGAGAGCCAGAGCCTGCCAGGCAATGCCCAGTTCGCGGCACACAATGCGGGCCACGCTGTCGAGAATCTGCTCTTCGATTTCGGTGATCTCGCGCGTCGAGGCCATGCCCTTGCCTTCGCCGCCCAATAGCAGGTCGATGATGGGGAAGGCCACTTTCAGATCGAGTTGCAGGGCGGCGTTCAGTCCGGTAGAACCCAGGCGGCAGGAGGCCAGGTAGGTGGTCTCCGGAATTCTCTGCAGGAACTCCCGGAAGGTCAGGTGTTCGGCAGAAACCAGCGTGGCCGCGAACACAACCCGCAGGTAAGCTCCCAGGGAGTGGGTCAGGTTGCGGGCAAAGCTTTCGTGCAGCAACATGATCGCCTGCAATTGCTCGCGCCCAATCTGCCCCGCCCGGCGCACGTCCCAAGGCTCGACGTTAGCCAGAGCGGGCGCCGCGGTTTCCGGGCGGCTGCCGCCGCCGCGCGCCAACCGCACCATGGCATCGATTTCTTCCTGGTTCAGAACCTTTTCCATCTCCGGCTTCCTTAATCGGCCACTCCGGCCGAGGCGGCGCGCCCGCGTATGTCTTTGACAGCCAGGATTTCTTCCAGACGCGAGCGCAGCCGCACGACAGCTAGCGAGTGAATCTGGGAAACGCGAGACTCGCCAATGCCCAGCACGGCACCGACTTCTTTCATGGTGAGTTCTTCGAAGTAGTACAGGGAGAGCACCTGCTGCTCCTTTTCCGACATCTCGGCGATGACGCGCGCTAAGAGATCCTTCATCTCCGAGCGCAGGCAGCGGAAGAACGGCGTATCTTCCGGCGCGCTGGGCAGGTAGTCACACAGGTCCTCTTCTTTGCCATCCCACGGCGATTCCACCCGCAGGCTGCCCACTTCGAGGCTGTCTATTTCGCCGAGCAGGTGCTGGAATTCGGTCAGCGCCATTCCCAGCTCAGCTGCCATCTCGTTTTCCGTGGGCGAGCGGCTCAGCTCCAGGCTGAGCTTGCGGTGCGCTTCCTCCACCTTGCGCGATTTCCGCCGCAACTCCCGCGGTCCCCAATCCATTTCCCGCAGGCTGTCAAGAATCGCGCCGCGAATGCGGAACTTGGCGTAGGAGCCGAACTGCACGTGCTTGGTGCTGTCGAACTTGTTGAGGGCATCAATCAGGCCGATGACGCCGGCATGCACAAGATCTTCCAGAGGCACGTGGCGGGGCAGGCGCTCGTGAATGCGGCGCGCCAGATAGCGGACCTGGGGCAGCTGTTCGAGCAGGATGCGGTCGCGGTCTTCCTTGTCCTGCCACACGGTATAGGCTTGCGCGGTATTTTTGCTCATGGCTTCTCACTTCCCGTAAACATCACAATCGGTATTCCCGCCTGCCGGATTCCGGAAAATGGCTTCATCGCAACACACCAATCGACTGCACCTCGACCACCGGCGGCACCTCCATGGGAGAGAGCACGACGACTTTCGGCAGAAATGGCTCCAGCAGGCGCTTCAGGTGATAGCGGGCCGGGGTGGCGCACAGCAGAACCGGGCTGGCGACGGCCACCTGCTCTCCGGCAAGCTGGCGCATGCCTTCCAGAATGCGGCGGGCAAAGGGCGGCTGCAGTCCCATGGTTCCTGCCGGCGGTGCCGCGGCCGTGAAGGCGCGTCCTAATTCTTCTTCGAGGGCATGGTCGAGCGTCACCACGCGCAACCCTCCGCCGTCCGACAACAGAGGCCGCACCAGCGCCCGGCCCAGCGCCTGCCGCACCGACTCGACCAGGATCACCGGATTCTTGCTGGCGGGCGCAACATCCAGCAGCGCCTCGAGAATAGCGGGCAGATCGCGCACCGAGACCTGTTCGCGCAGAAGTTGTTGCAGCACCTTCTGCACTTCTCCGAGGCTCAGAATCTTCGGCACCAGCTCTTCGACCAGCTTGGGATGGCTCTCGGCCAGACGGTCGAGCAGGCGCTTCACTTCCTGGCGGCTCAGCAACTCGTGGGCATGCTGTTTGACCACCTCGGCGAGGTGCGTGGCCAGGACGGAAGTCTGGTCGACGACCGCGTATCCGGAGGCCAGCGCCTCGTTCTGCAACGCCGCCGGGATCCAGACGGCGGCGACGCCGAAGGCGGGTTCCTTGGTGGGGGTGCCGGCGAGCGGCCGGGGAGAGCCTTCCGAGCTGATGGCCATCAGGTGGTCCTGAAACATCTCCCAGCGCGCCACTTCCACGCCGCGCAGGGCGATGACATACTGGCGCGGCTTGAGGCGGACGTTATCGGTGATGTGCACCGGCGGGACGATGAAGCCCAGCTGCTGCGCCAGGTTCTGGCGCAACGCTTTCACCCGGGCGAGCAGCTGGCCTCCCTGATTCTGGTCGACCAGAGGCACCAGGCTGTAGCCAACTTCCAGGCTGAGTTCGTCGAGCTTCAGCAACTCTTCGACGGAATCCTTGGCCGCCTTCTTTTCGAGGGAAGGCGGAGCGGCAGCGGCTGCTGCGGCCGCCGACTGCTTGGGAGCGCGCCAGGCGAGGAAGGCGGTGCCGGCGGCGAGCAGAAGGAAAGAAAACTTGGGCAGTCCGGGGATCGCCGCCAGGGTCAGCATCACGCCGGAGGCAATCATCAGGGGACGGCGCGAGAACAGCTGCCGGGCCACATCGGCGGACATGGTTGCGTCGGACGAAGCCCGGGGCACGACCATGCCTCCGGCCATCGACACCAGCAGCGAGGGAATCATGGTGACCAGGCCGTCCCCGACCGTGAGCACGGTGTAGGTTTTCAGCGCTTCGTGGAAGGGGATATCGAGCTGGAAGACGCCGATGAGGAATCCGGCAATGATGTTGATGGCCGTGATCAGGATAGTGGCGATGGCGTCGCGCTGGTTGAAGCGGGCCGCGCCGTCCATGGCGCCATAAAATTCGGCGTCGTGGGCAATCTGCTCGCGCCGCGCCCGGGCCTGTGCTTCGTTGATGAGCCCGGCATTCAGGTCGGCATCGATCGCCATCTGCTTGCCGGGCATGGCATCGAGGGTGAAGCGGGCGGTGACTTCCGCGGTGCGCACCGCGCCGTGCGCCACCACGATGTATTGAATGGCGATCAGGGCGATGAAGATCACGAATCCGACCACATAGTTGCCGCCCACCACAAACGAGCCGAAGGCTTCGATGACCTTTCCCGCCGCGGATGCGCCTTCGTTGCCGTGCAACAAAATGCGGCGGCTCGAGGCCAAATTCAGCGACAGGCGAAACAGGGTCAGCAACAGAAGCAGGCTGGGAAAGACGGAGAACTGCGACGGGCGCAGGATCTGAATGGCGGACAACAAAACCAGCACGGCCGCGGTAATGCTGACGGCCAGCAGGATGTCGAGCAGCAGGCTGGGCAGGGGCACCAGCATGACGAAGATCAGGGCCACGGCCGCCACCGGCATGATCCACTCGGAAGCCGAGTTGGATTTGCCTTTACTCGGAGCCGCAGCGGGCGCGGGGTTCGCATTGGCCATGACTCAGTTCCTCGTTCCGGCCGCGGCCTGGGCCACGGCCCGGGTCTGCGCCCGCCAGATGGCGGCGAGAATTTCGGCGACCACGGCGTACAGCTTTGGAGGAATGGCCTGGCCGATTTCAACCGCGCGGTAGAGGGCATGCGCCAGCGGCGGATTCTCGACCAGCGGAATCCCGTGCCAGAGCGCAATCTCGCGAATCTGCGCCGCCAGCAGGTTGCGCCCCTTGGCCACCACTACCGGCGCCTCCATTTGCAGGTTGAACTCGAGGGCGATGGCGAACTCGGTGGGATTGGTGATGACCACCGCGGCGCGTTCCACATCTTTCAGCATGCGGCGGCGCCGCGCCTGGCGCTGCAGGCGGCGAATGCGCATCTTGACTGCGGGATTGCCCTCGGTTTCCTTGAACTCGTCGCGCAGATCCTGGCGGCTCATCTTCAGGTCGTTCTCATGCCGCCAGCGCTCGAGAAAATAGTCGGCAGCCGACCACGCCAGCAGAACCAGCGACGCTTTCCAGGCCAGTTCAAACATGTGGGCCGCGACAAACGTCATCAGTGCCGCTGCGCTGCCGTGCAGAAGCGAAGGAAGCGCCGTCCAGTCTCGCGACAGGACGGTGACTGCTAGATAGACGATGGCCGCGGTCGGCAAAAGCGATTTCAGCAAGCGGCTGAGCGCATTCAGCGAAAACAGCTGTTCGAGACGCGAGGCCGGATTCAGGCGGTTGAGCTTGGGAGCGAGCGCCGAGGGAGCGAAGAGCAGGCCTCCCTGGGCGATCCCGCTGACCGTCGCGGCCAGCCAGCTCAGGCCGGCGGCCAGGGCAACTCCGCGAAAGAGGACGAGATCGTTGCGCCAGACCGGAAGCAGTTGGTCGGGACGGGTCGCGGCCGAGTCCAACTGATGCCGCAGAAGCGTGCGCCATCCGGCGGCAAACGAGGGCAACTGCCACGCCAGCAGCATCACCGCGGCAATCGTGCCAACTCCGGCAACCAGGTCGCGGCTACGCGCCACCTGTCCCTGCTCGCGCGCCTTCTGCCGCCGCCGCGGGGTTGCTTTCTCGGTCTTGTTCTGGTCAGCCATGGTTCCTGCTTTAACGCGTCAAATGCAGCAAGTGCTCCCCTAAAGCGATGGACGCGGCGAAGCGCCGGGAAAAGCTGGCCGGCCAATACGCCACCACCCCGATCAGCACGGCCAGCCCCAGCAGGTTCTTCACCGCCAGTCCAATGAAGAGCACGGGAAGCTGCGGCGAGGCTTTGCCTAAAAATCCCAAAGCCACGTCGGCCACCAGCGTGGCCACCGGGGCGGGCGCGGCAATCTGCACGCCGGCAAGAAAGATTCCTCCGGCGGCCCGCAACAATCCGCCGGCGGCGGCATAAGAATTGAGCGCCGCTCCGGCGGGCAGGTAGGCGAAGCTGCTGCTGATGGCGCGCAGCAGCCAGTGGTGCACATTGAGCTGAAGAAAAATCAGCAGCGCGGCCAGGCGATGGAACTCAGCCAGCACCGGCGAATCCGCCTGGGTCTGGGGGTCGAACAAAGTGGCCAGCGAGTAGCCCATTTGCATGCCCAGGACTTGCCCGGCCAGCATGGGTGCCTCCATCATGAAGTTCGCCGCCAAGCCCAGCACTAGCCCGATCAGCACCTCAGTGAGCGCGATTCCCATCCACTGCCCGGAATGAAGATCGAGCTGCAGAGGGCCGCGCAACGGATACAGCACTGCCGTGATCAGGACAGTAATCGCGGCCTTCAGAGGCGCGGGGATGGCGTCGCTCCCGAAAAACGGGCAGAACACCATCAACCCGGAAACCCGCGCGCCCACGAAAACCGCGGCCGCCAGCAACTGCTCCAGATGCAGACTCTCCATAACTGCCTTCGCAAACGCCCTTTCTCCATTCCAGACTCTTCAACGCAGAAATGGACCGAAATCGGAAAACAGCTGCAGGGTGAAATTCGAGATCCGGTGCGCCATCCAGGGCAGCAGCAGAAACGCGGCGGCGGCCACCGCAAACAGACGCGGCACGGTCGACACCGTGTTGTCCTGCAGGGATGTCAGCACCTGCACCACATTGATCAGAAGGCTCACCAGCGTTGCTATCATCAGCAGGGGCGCCCCCATCCAGAATGCGGTTTCGATGGTGCGTCGCATGATCTCGACTACTTGCTCTGAACTCATGAATTACCTCCTCACGTGAAGCTTTTCATTAACGACCCCACCAGCAGATTCCAGCCATCGACCATGACGAACAGCATGATTTTCAGCGGAGTCGAAATCACCACCGGCGGCAACTGCATCATGCCAATCGAGGTCGTCACCGCCGCGACCACCATGTCAATCACCAGAAAGGGAAGAAACAGCGCCGCCCCGATCTGAAACCCGGTTTTCAGTTCCGAAAGAATGTAGGCCGGCACCACCACGCGCATGGGGACATCGTCGGGGCGCGCCGGGCGCGGCGCCTGGGCCAGTTCGAGAAACAGCGCCAGATCTTTTTCGCGCGCGAACTTCAGCATGAAATGGCGCAGCGGCGGCGCGCCCTGATCGAGGGCTGCCCCGGCGTCGATCTGTCCATGCTCGAACGGGATCACCGCCTGCTGATAGATCGCAGCTCCCACCGGTTCCATCAGGAAGTAGGTCAGCACCAGCGAAAGGCCAATGAGGGTCTGATTGCTGGGCGCGGTCTGGGTTCCGAGCGCCTGGCGCAGGAAATGAAACACGATGAGCAGCCGCGTAAAGGGAGTCAGGGCTACGACCAGCGCGGGCAAGAGCGTCAACAGCGTGAGCAGTACAACAATGTTCCAAGGCACCGAGCCATTGGCTCCGGCAGGCCCGCTCCAGGCGAGCCCGCTCGAGTGCCGGGGGCGGACCACGTTGGCCCAGGCCGCGGTGGCTTGCAACAGAGAGAGCGCGATCAGGTACAGGAAGCGTCTTCGCGCGCTTCGACTCAAGGCCTCTCCTCGGGCGCGATTTCCGCCTTGGCGCCGGGAACGGCAGCGGGAACGGCGGGGCGATCTTCCAGCCGCGCCAGCAGCACCAGCGAGGCCGAAGTTCCTCCCACCAGAAAGCGCGACTCCTCGAATTCGAGTACCGCGACAAAACGCCGTTCGCCCAGCGGCAAGCTCTCGCACAAACGCAGACGGCGCGCCGGCCGCCGGCCGATGTGCAGAACGATGTGGACAACGATGCGCAGCACGCGCTGCCACAGACCGCCGACAACTTTCCACGCATCGACGGACAAAGGATCGACCGGCAAAGTCTGGGCTGGCGCCGGCAAATGGCCGACCGCGAACAGTGTTCCGGCCTTCATGCCAGCTCCGTCAGGCGCAGAGTCATACGATTGGCGCCGCCTTCCAGTTCGCCCCATCCGATGAGGATTCCGTTGACGCGCAGCGGCAGGTCGCGGGCAAGGTTCCAATGGGTTTCGACGACCGAGCCGATCCGCAGCGCAAGGAAATCGGCAACCCTGAAGTCGGGAAAGGGGACTTCGACGGTCAACTGGCAAGGCAGCACCAGGAAGGGCTGCCACGTCGCCTCGGGATCTGCCGCTTCCGGCATGCTGGCCGGTTTGGGGGAAATTGCCGTTGCCGCTGCTGCGGACATGAGCGTTGGTCTCCTGCTAGCGCTGAATCAGAAATTCGGTAAAGTAGACCTGTTCGACACCGAGAGAGGGCACGCGATCCTGCAGGGCATGCAAGACCTGCTGCTTCAACTCCGTTTTGCCACCCGGCTTCAGCAGGTCGCCGACTTTGGCTTCACTCAGCACGCCCAGAATGGTGTCGCGCACCTGGGAGATCGGGACGGTTTCTTCCGCGCGCTTCGCATCCTGATTCAGTGCAAGATCGATGCCGACGCGGAGATACGATCTCTGATCGCTGTCGGCGAGGTTCAGCACAAAAGTTTCCAGATGCAGAATGGAATGCGCCGGGTCTGCCGCGTGGGCTTGCGCCGACTCGCTGGCGTGATTCGCCCAGAACCATATTCCGGCCGCAGCCAAAGCGAGCAAACCAAGCACCAAGGCGGCCGAGCGGGAGCGGCGCGGGTGCGCAGTCGATTTGTGCTCTTCGTCCGGCATGCGAAGGGGGGAAGCAATCCGGATTCCGCCGCGGCGCACGAATGGGAGGGGTGGGGTTTTATCGCCACTGCCCGGCCAGATGCTTCTACCACCGGGATTTAACGCCTGGAAAACGAAGATACCGTGTTCCTATCGGCGAATCGACGAGTGCAAATCAGATTTATTTCTCAGAAGGATCTAATGAGAAGCCTCTGAGCTGAGCGGCTCCGCCTTCGGAAACGCAGCCGCTCAGACAGACAATCGGAGCAATTCCGCTATTGCTTCAACGCGATGGTGTCTTGCGTGATCTGATCGAAGGTGGTCACCGCCTTGGCATCGGCCTCGAAGCCGCGCTGAGCAACGATGAGATTGGCGAATTCAGTGGCGATGTCGACATTCGATAACTCCAGCGAGCCGCCGGAGAGTGTTCCCAGTCCACCTGCACCGGGAAGACCCACCACGGCCTGCCCGGAAGCCAGGGTAGGCGTGAAATCCGTATCGCCCTGGAGCTGGAGTCCGTTGTTATTGGAGAAGGAAGCCAGGGCAATCTGTCCCAGCGCCTGCACCTTGCCATTGCTGAACGAACCGGTGATGGTGCCATCGGAGCCGATGGAGAAACTCGCCAGCGAACCGCTGCTGGTGCCATCCTGATGGAGCGACGTGGTGCTGTTGGCGGCAGCCACCTGGGTAAGCACTGGAGTGGTCCCATTGAGCACGTTCCAATTAAATGTCATGTCAGAGGCGCCGTCGGCGAGCCCCGTGATCGGAATGCCAGTGACGTCGGACAGAGCTCCGGTTACCGTGCCACCGGTAGTTGCTGTATCTCCGGTCAACACTCCGTTTCCGTTGAAGGTCAGTGTGCCGGTGGCCAGAACTCCGGTGGCTCCGGCTGCGCTGAGATCTGTGGCTGGGATGCTGAGACTGTAATCCCACGTGTTAGCCCCGGTATTGGTGAAGGTCGCGGTTAAGTTGTGGATGGCTCCGAGTGAGTCGTAAATCTGGATGGGCGTCGAATACGGCGTGTCGGTGGGGAGGGAGCCGGCGTTCAGATTGACCGTGAGCTGGACGTTGCCGGTCTGCGTGGGAGGGCTGATGGTGCCACCACCGAGCTGCAGGGGCGCGAGCCCGGCGCCCGTATTGACCACTCCATTCGCCGCGGGATAACCGAGGACCTGCTGTCCGCTCGACGTCACCAGATAGTTGTTGAGCTCGGAAAAATCGCCGGCTCGCGAGTAACTGACGACGCCGTCGGAACCCTGCTCGGCGAAGAATCCGGAACCTTGAATGGCGACATCGGTGGGCACGCCCGTGGAACTGACGCTGCCTTGCGTGAACAGCGAGGGCATGGAGCCGACTTCGGTCCCCGCGCCCACTTGGATGGGATCGCCGGAACCAGTGGTTCCGAGATTCTGATAGAAAAGATCGCTGAATAGCACCGTCGTGTCTTTATAGCCGGTGGTGTTCTGGTTGGAAAGATTGTTGGCAATGGCCGACAGCGCGGTGGATTCGGCGGTCAGTCCGGAAAGTGGAATGGAGAAGTTTGGCATTAGAAGACTCCTTGAATCTGATGATTGAGAATGGATGCTGCGGGAGTAGTGAAATTCGGGATCGCCGCCTGGGCCGCGGAAACGGCGGATGAAAGCATGGCAGAGGGCACAGGAACGGCGGTTGCATTGGGAACAGCCGTCTGTCCCGTAGCAGGAGAGCTGGCGCCGCTTGCGCCAGATCCGGTTGTGGTCGTGGGAACGATCTGCTGTAGAGTTTGTTCGATTTGGGTGACTTCGCTGAGCTCGCTGAACTGGGCCAGCTGGCCGACGAATTGCGTCGGGTCCATGGGATCGAGAGGATCCTGATTCTGCAGCTGCGCCACCAGCAACTGCAGGAACATGTTGTTCAATCCCTGCGAATCAGGAAGCCCGCTACTGCTGGTCGAAGTGGTTCCCGTGTTCGTGGTGTCTTGGGGCTGAACCGGATTGATGGTGTTCATACAAACTCCTTTACGCAAGAATGCTGAAGCCCGTGCCACGCTGGCCCACAGCGGGCTCGGAAGGGTGGACCGGCTCAGCGCCTGATGATTCCTCGGAGGAAGCAACGGTGGGCTGAGGCCTCCAATCAAACGAGCGCGGCTGCGAGTTGCCTCCAGAAAAGGACGACGAATTGTTGGCGAACGCAAATCCCTGCTGGTGAAAGCTCACCTGCGTCACACGCAGATCCTGCTGCTGCAACGTGCTGGCAATACCGGGAAGCTCCGGGGTGAGCAGTGAACGCAGGTCGCCTTTTTCACTGCCAATCTGCACTCCGACATCATTGGCATGAACGGTGGTGCGAACTTCTACACTGCCAAATTCCGCGGTGTTCAAGCCAATGCGCATCTCTGCCTGACCCGCCTTGTTTGCCATCTGCGCCCATTGCAGCGGGCTGGCGCCGGTAGTCGTGGGAGCGTCGGCGGTCGCTGGAACACTGGAATGAGGAGCATTGTCGGGTACGCCTGCGGAAGTTTGAGGATTGGACTTTGGTCCGGCATCCGGCAAGGAAGATGGTTGGGGAACGTTTGCCTGCACGGAGGGAGCGGCGATCGTGAACGCCGGCGAAGGAGCCGTGGGCAGAGAATCCGCCGCTGCCGCCGTTACGTTGGGAGAATCCTTGTGTTGCTGCGAATCCGAGGAGTCGCCCCCAGAATCATTCTGCGATGGCGCAGCCGCGCTGGTCACCGGATCCTGAGCGCCCGGAGTGCCGCCCGGCACATTCCCAGGCTGGTGAGCGGTCAGGTTGCTTTTCACAGGAACGGCGAAGCTGTTTTCCGCAGTTGACATCGTTTGCGGCTTTACCGTTTGTATGTTCGCCGCGGCCGGTATGGCGGGAACGCTGCTTGACGTTCCGTGAGCCGGAGCCGGCGGTCTTACAGCGGAAGGAGCAGACGGCATTTCCTGGAGCACGGCGTGAGACGCGAGACTCGTTGCTGTTACTGCGGAATTCGCGGGGAATGTCCCAGGCAACGATGAAGAGTTCAAGGTTTCCGGCGACCGCGGCTGCGTCACGGATCGGGGTTGCGCTTTCTGATCCGCGGGTGCAGTTGGCTCCGGTTGAGAGGATGAGCTTACAGCAACTTGGCTCACGTTTTCGGGAGACGCGGCTGGTGGCGAGAGCGTCTCCACGACAGCAGGAGAGACTTGCGCGGCGGGAGGGCTGGTTTGGGCTCGCTTGATCACCATTCCCAAGGGTCAGGGGAGGCGGCGCATCCGGGCTGAAAGAAGGATTTTCCGAAGCGATTGTCGCCACCGGAGCCTGAGAGGGCATCGTTGCATTCAGCCCGAAGGTTTCGCGCGTGGCGGAAACGATCTCCGGGGGCGCCTGGCCCTCCGGTGCAACCGTGGGACTGTTTACGACGGCGGAGCTTTGCGCTCCACTTCCATCCGGCGGCGGCGCAGATGGCGAGCCTGAGGAGACGCTGGAAGGAGCCGAGTTGGTTTCTACCGGCGATGAGAGAAACCATGAATCAGACGCTGACGCCGATACTGATGCTGATGCCGATGCTACCGGCGATGAATCGACTGCAGGAGGAAAGCCCGGAATCGGAGTGGCAGTCCTGGGCAAATGCGTGTTCCCCGGCGCCAATACTGGCGCCGTCGTGATTCCTGATACTGGCGGGAGGTCCGTGCTCTGAACTTTTCCATCGGAGGCCCAGCCTGTCTGGCTCGCATTCGTGTTCCCCGGCGCCAATACTGGCGCCGTCGTGATTCCTGACGCTGGCAGGAGGTCCGTGCTCTGAACTTTTCCATCGGAGGCCCAGCCTGCCTGGCTCGCAAAGTCGCCCGACGACGGATTCTCAATCATTTGCGGCGGCGCACTGGGCAATGCGCTTACGGGGATGGCGATCGGGATGGGCGGGAGCGCGACAAGAAACGCTAAAGCCGGACCTGATCCCGCGGGAGGCGGATTCTTTGCCGAGCCCTTCGCGGTAGGCGTCTTTGCGGGGGCAGTCGTATTCCCAGTCTGCGCGGGCGGGTTAGAGGGCAACGCTTGTGCCGGCGCGGCGCTTTGAGTTTCAGGCGACAGCGAGAGTTGAGCGGCGCAAATGTCGGCAAAGCTGATCCCGGAACGAGCGGCCGGGGTCGCCGAGTTCACAAATGCTGTTGGATCAGCAGCGCCAGCCAGCGGGATGACAGAATCGACAGTAGAAGTCACGGTGCTCTCGTGAAAGCTCACCGCGAAGCGTGCATCTCAAGCTCCAATCGAATAATGCCGAGGGACTGCGGCGATTGAGGAAGGAAAGAACTGCAAAATCAAGGAGACAGGGATTCTTGCCGATAGAAAATAACATCGAGCCGAAGTGTCGATGCTGGGCAAAGGCTGCCCAGGCCGCGGCACGTTTTCGCCACTGCTTGGCGCCGCTCCACACTTGCTTTTGTTTTGGAATTTACCCAGGCCAGGTTGCCCGCTGCACGAGGCAATCGGTCAGTTGCTGCCTTCGCCCACTTTCAGAACGGCCAGGAAGGCTTCCTGCGGGATATCGACGCGGCCAATGCGCTTCATCCGCTTTTTCCCTTCCTTCTGTTTTTCCAGCAGCTTGCGTTTACGGCTGATGTCACCGCCATAGCACTTGGCCAGAACGTTCTTGCGCATGGCGTGTACGGTCTCGCGGGCGATAATCTTGGCGCCGATGGAGGCTTGGATGGGGACTTCGAACATCTGGCGGGGAATGAGTTCGCGCATCTTCGAGACCAGAGCCTTGCCGCGCTCATAAGCGAAGTCGCGATGCACGATGATAGAGAGAGCATCAACAGGATCGCCCGCAACCAGAATGTCGAGCTTGACCATCGGCGATTCCCAATATCCGGCGAGATGGTAGTCGAGAGAAGCGTAGCCGCGCGAGACCGATTTGAGCCGGTCGTAAAAATCGAGCACGATTTCGTTCAACGGCAATTCGTAGTGCAGCATGACGCGGGAGGAGCTGACGTACTCGAAGGTCTTCTGCTTACCGCGCTTTTCTTCGACAAGCGCGAGAATTCCGCCGACGTATTCTTCGTTGGTGAGGATGGTGGCCAGGATGACCGGTTCTTCGACTTTGGCGATTTCGCTGGGATCGAGCCAGCGCGAAGGATTGTCGATTTCGACCATCTCGCCATCGGTCTTAGTGATCTTGTAGCGCACGCCCGGAGCAGTCGTGATCAGGTCGAGGTTGAATTCGCGCTCCAGGCGCTCCTGAATGATTTCCATGTGGAGCAGGCCGAGGAAGCCGCAACGGAAGCCGAAGCCGAGAGCCACGGAGCTCTCGGGCTCAAAGAAAAATGAGGAATCATTGAGGCGAAGTTTTTCGAGCGCCTCGCGCAGCACCGTGTGCTCGTGGGCATCGACGGTGTAGAGCCCGGCGAAGACCATGGGCTTGATTTCTTCGAAGCCCGGCAGGGGCTCGATGGCAGGATTGGTATCGTCGGTAATGGTGTCGCCGATCTTTGTGTCGGCGACGTTCTTGATGTTGGCGATGAGGAATCCGACTTCTCCGGCGACGAGCTGTTCGATCTCCACCGGCTTGGGCGTGAGCACGCCGAGAGTCTCCGCGTCGAAGGTGGTTCCATTCCACATGAGACGGATTCTTTGACCCTTGCGCAGCGTTCCTTGAAAGACGCGGGCCAGCACGACGACGCCGCGGTAGGCGTCGAACCACGAGTCGAAAACCAGCGCCTGGAGCCGGTTGTCAGGCGATCCCTTGGGCGGAGGAACGCGCTTCACGATCGCTTCCAGCACGTCGGGCACGCCTTGTCCGGTCTTGGCGCTGATCAGGACGGCGTCAGTGGCGTCGAGGCCGACGGCGCCTTCGATCATTTCTTTGGTGCGCGGAATGTCGGCGCTCTGCAGATCGATCTTGTTGATGACCGGAATGATTTCCAGGCCGTGATTGATGGCGAGATAGGAGTTGGCCAGCGTTTGCGCCTCGACGCCCTGCGAGGCGTCGACGACGAGGAGCGCACCTTCACACGACGCGAGGGAGCGCGAGACTTCATACGAAAAGTCGACGTGGCCGGGCGTGTCGATCAGGTTGAGCTGGTAGGTCTGGCCGTCTTGCGCGGTGTACACCATGCGGACGGCGTGCGCCTTGATGGTGATGCCGCGCTCGCGTTCCAGGTCCATGGAATCGAGCACCTGGGCCTGCATTTCGCGCGCGGTGAGCGATCCGGTGAGCTCCAGCAGGCGGTCGGCCAGCGTGGATTTGCCGTGGTCGATGTGCGCGATAATCGCGAAATTGCGGATGTGCTGGGAATCCATGACGGGAGCGGTAAGTATTGATTTTAACAGGTTAGGGTTGATGGGGATCGGGGCCGCTCTGCATGAAAGAGTGCAGGAACGGCTGGCCGTTTCGATGTCTGCACGTAACTTGACTCAGCAACGAGGCAATATCATACTGATGTCGTCGCGGGGTGCTGTGTTGACCCGAATATTTAAAGGCCTCGAATCCTCGAGGCCTTTCGCTCTTGGGCAACAATCTTGCGATCCTTTCCTTCCTGATTTACCCTCATCTCCCGAGTCAGACCATGATTGCCACAAATCTAGCGCTGACGGTGATCGTGGGAGCGGCACTCGGACTGCTGATTTGGCAGCGTCCTCCCGCGGCCTGGACCACAATGCAAGACGTTGGGATCTGCCTGCTCGCCAGTGGTTTTATCTTGTGGACGACAGCGCGTTTTCAGCTGGGGAAATCACTCGCTGTGACGGCGCAAGCGAAGCAACTGGTCACTCGTGGGCTTTATTCCCGGATTCGCAATCCCATCTACGTCTTCGGTTCGTGCGTGATTGCCGGCGTGATTCTCACACTGGGGCGGCCGGTGTGGCTCCTGGTATTTCTCGCGATCATTCCGTTGCAAATCTGGCGCTCTTGCAAGGAGTCGTCTGTACTCGAAGCAAAGTTTGGGGATGACTACCGCAAGTATCGCGCGGGGACGTGGTTCTGAACCAAGTTGTCAACTTCCCGATTTCTGCTTTGGTACGATCTTGTTTTATCGAAACCGGCCTAGCGTCTGAAGCTTCGTCAGGAGGAATCATGCGAAAGATTCTCGCGATTGTTCTGTGGAGTTGTTCGCTGGCATCGGCCCAAACTCTTTCGCCCGCAGTGCAAGCTTTTGTGAAAGTCAATGCGCCCGTCGTCGCTCTCACCCACGTCCGCGTGATTGATGGCACGGGCGCGGCGGCGCGGGAGGATCAGACCGTTGTTCTGAACAAAGGAAAAATTGAATCGGTGGGCGATGCTTCCGCCGCCAGCATTCCCAAGGATGCGCAGGTTCTGGATCTGCACGGATACACCGTAATTCCCGGACTAGTGGGCATGCACGAGCACATGTTTTATCCCGCCGGAGATGCGATTTTTCACGAGATGCCGATCAGCTTCCCGCGCTTGTACCTCGCTGGCGGAGTGACCACGATCCGGACCGCAGGCAGCATCGAGCCCTATATGGACCTGGCTCTTAAGGAAGAAATTGACGGCGGCAAAGTTCCCGGGCCGCACATGCACGTAACTGGGCCTTACCTGGAAGGGCCCGGCACGTGGGCTCCGCAGATGACGGAGTTGAAGACTCCCGCAGAGGCGGTGGCGACGGTGAATTTCTGGGCCGATCGCGGAGTCGACAATTTCAAGGCCTACAACTTCATTTCCGGCGCCGTGCTCAAAGCGGCGATTGATGCGGCTCACAGGCGTGGCCTCAAAGTCACGGGGCATCTCTGCTCCATCGGGTTCCGGGAGGCGGCTGCGCTGGGCATTGACGATCTGGAGCACGGCATCACCGTGGACACAGAATTCTTCTCCGGCAAGAAACCTGACCAGTGTCCCATTGATTCCTTCGCGACCATGACTGCCGTGGCGGGGGAACTGAACAAAATGAGCGTCTCCGATCAGCGAATCCAGGAAATGATTCAGGACCTCGTCGCGCATCACGTGGCGGTGACTTCCACATTGCCTGTGTTCGAGCTTACGGTGCCCGACAAAGCTCCGCTTCAACGAAGAGTGTTGGACGCGATGTCGATGGAAGCGCGCAACCAGTATCTCGAAAACCGCGTGCGGTTCGATCTTCCGTTCCGCAATCCCGCGACCGGGGAGACCATGCCCAGTCCATGGATCAAAGCCTTCGCCCACGAAATGGAATTTGAGAGAGCATTCGTAAAAGCGGGCGGGCTGCTTCTGGCGGGAGAGGATCCAACCGGCATTGGAGGAGATCTGGCGGGCTTCGGCGACCAGCGTGAAGTGGAGTTGCTGGTGGAGGCGGGGTTCACGCCGCTGGAGGCGATTCACATTGCAACCTTCAATGGAGCTCAATATCTGGGCGAACTCGATCGCATCGGGACGATCGCGGCCGGCAAAGAGGCGGATTTGGTGGTGATCAAAGGTGATCCGTCGCAGAAGATTGACGACATCGAGAATGTGGAAACGGTGTTCAAGGACGGAGTCGGCTACGATTCCGGGAAGTTGATTGAATCGGTGCGCGGGTTGGTGGGAATCCGTTAGGCAGGCCCGCTTTTGAAATCTGATCCGCGCTCCGCACGGTAAGATAGCTTCATGTTCGGCGGTCCCTTTACCAGCATTGAACACGTGCAACTTGCCATGCCGGTCGGAGAAGAAGAAACGGCACGACGCTTCTACTGCACGATCCTTGGCATGACTGAGATCCCCAAGCCGGAAGAATTGGCGCGGCGCGGCGGTTGTTGGTTTGAGAGCGGAGGGGTGCAAATCCACCTGGGGGTCGAAACGGATTTCCGTCCTGCCAGGAAAGCGCATCCAGCCTTGCGTTGCCGCGACTATGAGGGATTGCGGTCCCGGCTAGGTGCTGCGGGGGTGGGAGTCAAAGATGATGACCTTATTCCCGGAATTCTGCGTTGCCACATCTCAGACCCGTTTGGAAATCGGATTGAGTTGATCGCGTCGTGAGAACGTTCCACATCCTCTAGAATCGGATCTCCCATGCTCGTTCTCGCCTCCGCCTCGCCGCGCCGTCAGGAGCTTCTGCGCAACGCCGGTATTTCATTTACGGTGCAACCGGCCGATATTGATGAGACGCCGCTGCAGGGCGAGGCGCCGCGCGAGTGCGCGGAGCGACTGGCGCAGGAAAAGGCGCTGGCGGTCTGGCGCACTCGGCCGCAGGATGTGGCGCTGGGGGCGGACACGATTGTCGTGGTGGATGAGACGATCCTCGGGAAGCCGGTCGATGAGGAAGATGCGGCGCGCATGCTGCGGTTGCTGTCGGGGCGCGTGCACCGGGTGATCACGGGCGTATGCGTGGTTGAGGCACTTGCCAGCCGCCAGTTGCCAGTTGCTAGTAAAAACCGCGCGGCACATTCTCGGCGGTCGCCACCGAGCTTCAAAGTTCTACGAACTGAGAACCGGGAACTGAGAACTGCGTCTGAAACTACTCTGGTGACGATGAAGGACTTGTCCGACGATGAAATTCGCGACTACGTTGCGAGTGGCGAACCCATGGACAAGGCCGGCGCGTACGCCATTCAGGGCCGGGCTTCACGATGGATTCCGCGTATCGAGGGGGATTACAGCAATGTGGTGGGGTTGCCGGTGGCGCTGGTGTGCCGCATGCTGTCCCAGTTGCAGGAGGGTTAAGACTTTTTTTGTTCTTCTTTCGGAGCTTCTTTTTTGTCGGCCTCTGGATCTTTAATCGCAGACTTGAAATTACGGATGCCTTCGCCCAGACCCTTGCCGACGGCGGCAAACTTGCTCGTCCCAAATACCAGGAGCGCGATCGCGATAATCAAGAGCAAATGCAAAGGCTGAAAAAGACCTTCACCCATAAGTCCTCCACCGGGACGGTCTCCGCAACTGCTGCCTACGCCAGCCGAAGGCCCCTGTAAAAATTCTAGGCCACTGCTGCCGGAGAGTCAAAAGGAGGTCGCATCGCAGCACATTTCACGCCCTTTCGCTGCGCTCACCAAGATTTGGGCCTGGAGTCTATTCTGGAAGGGTTTCAGCCGGTCAAAGTGGAGCTAATTCATGTTGAGTATTCGCATCATCATTCTCGCGCTATATTTTCTTTCGAATGTTGCGCCCTGCGTCTCGCAAAATCCGGCGCCGGCTGCGCCCGAGCAGCAGCGCAAAACCAGCAAACCGTATACCGGGGATCTCTCTATCTTCGATTCGCCCGGTCGAGGCGAACGGCTGCAGATCAACCGTGTCATGGACATTCTCGGGATCACGGCCGGAAAGTCTGTGGCCGATATTGGAGCCGGCTCGGGATGGTTTACGGTGCGCGCGGCGAAGCGAGTCGGGGGAACAGGTCTGGTGTATGCGGTCGACATTAATCCCGAGGCGATTCGCTACATCGCGAAGCGCGGGGAAAAAGAAAAGCTGCAAAATATCAAGACGATTCTGAGCAAGCCCAACGACCCGCTGCTGCCGCCCGAATCTGTCGATGCGGTTCTGATGCTGAAGACTTATCACGAGGTCGCGCATCCCGTGGAGTTGTTGCGCAACTTGCGACCTGCGCTGCGTCTGGGCGCGAAGGTGGGAGTGATTGATCGCAACGGAAATGGCGAAGACCACGGAGTGGGCAGCGACGTAGTGATTCGCGAGGCGCAAGAGGCTGGGTACCGCCTGAGCGGCCAGTACGATTTCGTGAAAGCCGACAAGATGGATTACTTCCTGGTCTTCACGGCAGGAAAGCAATTTCTTCAACCACCGACCATGTAGTGCTTGTGAGGTCGGCGAAGACGCGCAGATCGGCATCGGAGGCCGCGCCCTGCGGGCTGGCCCACGCGGCTTCCATCGAAGCTCAATCCTCAAAATAGAGTTCGACGATGGCGTCCCATCCAGGGGATTTCCGCTTGGCATCGGGCACGACGTGATTCTGTTTGTAGTGCTTCAGTCCGGGAAGATTCTTCGCTAGCGGCGCGTGGACTTGTTCGAGATGGCGGCGGAATTGTTCGACGGTGAGATCGGGACGGCGGTAGAGGACGACCATGAATTTGAGCATGGAGATCTTTCGACCCTGGGCTGCAAAATCTTCGACCACAAAAGGCACGGAGGTTCACGAAGGAAATCCTTAGTGTTACTTCGTGTCCTCTGTGGTTTCCTTTTCTTAGGCAGACTCGATCATCCCGGCGAGCAGCAATGCGCGGCGCGGCAATTCTGAGATGACAATATGCTCGTGGACGGCGTGCGCGCCTTCGCCGACTCCGCCAAGTCCGTCGAGGGTGGGAATGCCCATGCCGGCGGTGAAATTTCCGTCGGAGCCGCCGCCGACCGCGGCTTCTTCCAGCTTCCAATCCAGTTGTTTGGCAATGCCCTGCGCTTTCTTGTAAAGCGCGGCCACTCCGGCGGTGCGTTCCATGGGCAGGCGATTGATGCCGCCCTCCACGCAGAGCTGGCAACGTTTGTCGAAGGGTTTGAGGCCGCGTATTTTGCGATCGAGACTTTTGGCCTGACTTGCGCTTTTAATGCGAACGTCAATCTCGACTACCGCCTCCGCAGCGATCACGTTGGTGCGGGTTCCACCGCGGATCACTCCCGGGTTGACCGAGATGCCTTGCTTCAAATCGTTCAGCTTTGAAATCGAGGCAATCTGACGGGCTAACTCGACGATGGCGCTGTGGCCTTTGCCAGGGTCGAGGCCAGCGTGAGCGGCTACTCCTTCCACCGTCAACGTGTATTCACCCACGCCTTTGCGCGCGGTCTTGACCGCGCCGCGCAGCCCGGCGGCAGGTTCGAGGACCAGGACGGCTGCGGATTTTCTGGCTAGAGCTTCGGTGATCTTTCGAGAAGAACTGCTGCCGACTTCTTCATCGGAAACGAGAAAGACGGTTACCGGCAGGGGCAGGGTTCCATGCCAGGCTTTGAGCGCCTCAATCGCATAAAACATCAGCGCGATGCCCGACTTCATGTCGAGCACGCCGGGCCCGTGCAAACGGCCATTCGTGACATGACACGGCATTTTCGCCAGCGTGCCCAGCGGGTACACCGTATCGAAATGGCCGAGCAGGAGAACCGGCTTGACAGCCTCACGCCCGGGAAAATCAATCTGGATATTATCCGCATAATCTTCGGCGCGGTGCACCGTGGCTTGTCCGCCGAGCGTTTCGAATTTGTTCGCCAGGATTGTGCCCATGCGGTCGCCGGCAGGTTTATTGTCGCTGGGAGATTCGACTTCGACGAATTCGCGGATGGTCTCGACGAGCGCTTCGTTGCGGGATTCAAAGTAGCGCAGGCGATCCGTCCACAGGGTATCGGATTGGTTCTTGGTTTGGCGGGATGTTTTATGGGTGGGCATCTCTAAGTTTCTTGACTTACAAAAATCACCGCTTCCCGGGCAAAAAAGCTCGCGGGAAATCGGGCGTTCGGAAGTTTCGGCACAAGCCGTACAGTATAATCTTCAAGCCGTTTTGAGACGAACCATGAATGAGAGCAGCCCTGTTCCGGAGCCTTTGCCCGACGAGGCGAAGACTGGCCTCGACATCCACCAGATTCTGCAGATTCTGCCGCACCGATATCCGTTCCTGCTGATTGACCGCGTCCTCGAACTGAAGCGCAAGGAGAGGATCGTGGCCATCAAGAACGTGACCATCAATGAGCCTTTCTTCAACGGGCACTTTCCCGGGCTGCCGATCATGCCGGGCGTGCTGATTGTGGAGGCGATTGCCCAGGCGGGCGGAGCCCTGCTGCTGACGGAAGTCGCAGATCGCAACGACAAAGTCATGGTTTTCACCGGGATCGAGCGCGCAAAATTTCGCCGCCCGGTCAGCCCCGGAGATCAGCTGCGGCTGGAAGTGGAATTAAAGGGCTGGCGCGAAGTGCCAGGCATGACCGCCGCAAAAATGCAGGGATATGCATTCGTGGGGAGCAGAAAAGTGGCCGAGGCGGTGGTCTCTTGCCAGTTGATCGATAGTTCGCGCGGTCGGGCGTCGAATGGTGATGATGCGGAGGCTTGATCGCTGACTGTCGGAACCCCCGGGCGGACGCAGAGATTCACAGAGTAGACTTTTTCGAACCGCAGACTCCTTCTACATCATTCATGACAGCTCCGACGAACGTACATCCCACAGCGATCGTTGATCCCCGGGCGAAGGTTCCTGCTTCGTGCAAGGTGGGGCCGTACTGCGTGATCGGGGCCGATGTCGAACTGGGAGAAAATTGCCGTCTCTTATCACATGTAGCGATTGACGGCCCGACGAGAATCGGCGCCGACAATTCTTTTTTCCCGTATTGCGCCATCGGCATGGCGCCGCAGGATATTACTTACAAAGGCGAACCCACGCGGCTCGAGATTGGCGAGCACAATGAAATTCGCGAGTACGTCACCATCAATCGCGGCACCGTCAAGGGCGGCGGCGTCACGCGCGTGGGCAGCCATCTGCTCATCATGGCGTACACGCATATCGGGCATGACTGCGTGATCGGAGACCACGCCATGCTGGTAAATGGCGCGACCCTGGCCGGACACGTGACCGTCGAGGAATGGGCGGTAGTGGGGGCGCTGTGCCCGGTGCACCAGTTCGTGCGCATCGGGGCGCATTCCTATATCGGCGGGGGCACGACGATCACGCAGGATGTTCTGCCGTTTTCAATGACTTCGGCCGCGCGCGAGACGCATGCCTACGGGATGAACAAAGTCGGGCTGCAACGGCGGGGATTTTCCAGCGAGCGGATTGCGAAGATCCATCACGCGTACAAGATTTTGCTGGCGTCGAAGATGAACACGTCGCAGGCGCTCGAACGATTGAAGTCAGAGCCGGATCGCAGCGAGGATGTGGAGACTCTGATCCGGTTCATCGAGGCGTCGGACCGAGGGATTATTAAGTAGGTGGCTTCTGGCACAGTGAGTGTAATCAGGATTTACAAACAACCAACGCCCAGTCAGAGCAATGAACTCGGGGCCGGGCTGCTTTAAGGGTACTTTCAGAACTGTTGAGTATGATGCTCCTCTTCTTCTCCTTGGTCTGTAAGTCCGAGCGTCAATACTGTCTCGGAGGAGCCACGAAGTTCCAATCTGGGCGGCACGAAATGCGGTACGACACGCACCATGATCGAGAGAACCACAAGCCACATCGGAACAACGAAGACGAAGAAGTCCAGAACCCGGACGTGAACGACCCAGAGAAGGACAACCCCCACCCACATGCTGAGCACTGATAGCACCCGCGCGTACGTCGGCGAAACGCGCAACTCGGCCCCGCATTGCGTGCAGCGGCCACCTGTGCGGTAGATCGACTTCGGGACAACAATGGACGCGAGGCATCGCGGACACTGAATCGTCATGCGACTCATGTGAGACTCTCGCCTCACAGCGATCTTACTACTTCGCGCTTCGTGTGGCTGTTGCTAACAGCCTTAACACTCATCGAACCTGGAAAAAAAATACCTCAGGGGCTAAAGCCCAGTGCAATCTGCGGGCTTAATTGGCATGGCTAAAGCCGTGCCCAGTTTTGACTCAAGCCAATTTCCAGTCCATCTCTTCTTTCAGATCACGGAAACATTGAGCACATATCCAGCGGCGGTTGTCTTCCGTTACATAACCTTCGGTGAGAGTGTCAGGCGCGTCCGATTCCATGAACTTTGTCCAGCATCCTTCACAATGGTCGTGATCCCAATCTTCGCTTGGCTTGGAATACGTCGCCAGACGCAAAACTGCGCCGCGTGCCCACTTCGCGTTATCGATCCGCCAATCCGTCATTGGTTGCGCTAGACCCTAGTTCACCGCGGTCGTTCCCTTCTCATCAAGCAACTTTTCCATCTCGTCCATTACGCGGTTCATCTTTTTGACGGTCAACTCCAGCGGTTCGTCGCTGGTCATGTCGACGCCGGCCTCCTTCAGCAGATCGATCGGATATTTCGATTTACCCGCCGAAAGGAAGTTCAGATAGCGTTCGGTGACGCCGGGTTCGCCCGCGAGAACTTTCTCCGACAAGGCCGAGGATGCGGTGAACGACGTCGCGTACTGGAAGACGTAATACGAATTGTAGAAATGGGGAATCATCGCCCATTCGTTGTCGATGTAGTCGTCGACAATACACACGCCCTCATCGTGGCCATAGTACTTCTTGACGATCTCGCTGTAGAGCCGCGAAAGAACGTCGCCGGTGAGCGGCTGTCCGCTCTCGGCCATCTCGTGCATGCGCAATTCGAATTCCGCAAATTGCGTTTGCCGGAACACTGTTCCCTTGAAGCTCTCCAGATAATTGCCGAGCAGCGATAGGCGCGTCGTGTCGTCTTTGATCTGCTTGAGCATGGTATCCATCAGAAGAGCTTCGTTGAAGGTGGATGCGACTTCGGCGACGAAGATGGTGTAGGACGACAAAGCATACGGCTGCGTCTTGTTGGAGAAGTAGCTGTGCATGGTGTGGCCCAGTTCGTGGGCCAGCGTGCTCATGTCGTCGTACTTGCCGTTGTAGTTCATCAGCATGTAGGGATGAACGTCGTAGGCCGCGCCGTTGGAATACGCGCCGGACCTCTTGCCCTCGGTGGGAAACATATCGATCCAGCGCTCGGTGAAGGAACGCGTAGTGACGGCGGCATATTCGGCGCCAAGCGGAGCGAGTGCAGCGAGAATGTTGCGCTCGGCGGCGTCCACCGTGTAACGGGTGTCGACGGAAGGAACGAGCGGCGCGTAGAGATCGTAGTAATGCAGTTCGGGAAGCTCCATGATCCGCTTGCGGAGCCTCAGGTAACGGTGAAACGTGCCGATGTTGCGACCGACTCCGTCAATGAGCTTGGAATACACCGACACAGGAATGTTGGGCTGGTCGAGGGAAGCTTCGAGCGACGTCTTGTAGTTACGCGAACGCGCGTAGAAAACCGACGTCTGCACGTTGGAATTCATCAACGAGCCGAAGGTGGCGCGATATTTTGCCAGCGTGGTGAAGAAGGCTTCCATGACTTGCTGCCGGTCTTCGCGGACGGTCGAGGCGCGGTGGAGCGCGAGCGCGGCCTTATCGAGCTTCACGGTCTTGCCGTCGCTGAGCGTGATAGAAGGATAGGGAAAATCCGCGTCGGCAAAGACCCCAAAAATACTGGAAGGCCCGCTCGCCATGACGGCCGCGCCGGCGAGAAGCTTCTCTTCCTCGTTGCTGAGTGTGTGCGCGCGGCGGCGCGCGATGTCTTCGAGGTATTGGCGGAAGATGTGCAGCCGGGACTCTTGCGCGAGAAATCGCTCGATGGCCGCATCCTCCATCTTGAGGATTTCGGGTTCGATGAATGCGCATTCCGTTCCCAGCGCCGATCCGAGCTGGATCATCTCCTGCTCCATGCCCTGGTAGATGCTAACGCGCGTGTCCTGGTCGGAGCACATGCTGGCATAAACGAACAGGCGCGTGAGTTCCTTGTCGAGATCGCTCTGCAGTTCCAGAGCGCCGGCCAGAAGAGAAGGAGACGAAGACAGCTTGCCCTGGAAGTTGCGGAGCTGCGGCAACGCGGAGGCGAGTTTTTCCTTCGCCGCGCGCCACGCCTCATCGGACGCATAGATGGGAGTCAGGTCCCATTTGTGCTCGTCGGGAATCTTGCTGCGGTCGCGCTCCTGGGCTTGCGGCGGAAGAGTCGTGGTAGCGAACTGGGCAAAGCTGTCTGGGCGGCGGATGCTGGCGCGATCGAAATGCATGAACGGTGCTCCTTGAGGACTAGACGAATTCCGAGATGAACGAACTGAGTCCGGACTTGGGGTCTGAAATAGATTCTAAGTGCTAGACTGACTCGGCGCCGCTCTAGTTACGAGAAATCATGCCTGTGCAGAACGAAAAACTTGGGCTCATCGCGGGGAACGGCAAGTTTCCCTTTCTCGTGCTGGAGGCGGCTCGGGCGCAAGGGTATGAGGTTGTGGTGGCCGCCATCAAGGAAGAAGCATTTCCGGAGATCGAGTCGAAAGGTGCTGCGGTTCACTGGCTTTCGTTGGGGGAACTCTCGAAGCTGATCGAAACTTTCCAGCTCGCAGGCGTGCGCCGAGCGGTGATGGCGGGGCAAGTCAAGCATAAGCAGATTTTTTCGAGCATCCGGCCGGACTGGCGGCTGGCGAAGCTGTTGCTTTCGCTCACCACGCGCAACACGGATTCCCTGCTGGGCGCGGTGGCGAAGGTATTGGGCGACGAGGGCATCACGCTGGAGAATTCGACCTGGCTGCTGGAACCGCTGCTGGTCAAAGCCGGCGTGCTGACCGAGCGCGCTCCCAGCGAGCAGGAGCGCAAGAATATTGAGTACGGCCGAACGGTCGCGCGACAAATAGCCCAGCATGATATTGGGCAGACGGTGGTCATCGCGGAATCGGCGTGCGTGGCCGTGGAGGCGATGGAAGGAACCGACGCCACGATCGAGCGCGCGGGACAAATTATGCGCTCGCTGCATGAGGATGCATCCACACTCAGCCGCGCGTTAACTGTAGTCAAGATCGCGAAGCCGAATCAGGATATGCGGTTTGACGTGCCCGTGATCGGGGTCAGGACGATTGAAGTGATGCAGGCCGCGGGAGCCTCGTGTCTCGCCGTCGATGCGGGAAAATGTCTGCTGCTGGATGGGCAGAATGTGATCGATGCCGCGAACGCCGCTGGGGTTACGATGATGGCAGAATAGAAGTGGTCTCATAAATGGTTTTCAACGCAAGCGGCGAGGCCCTCAGGGGCTAAAGCCCGAGTTTTTCCTGGGCCCTAGCGGCACGGCTGAAGCCGTGCCCTTCCCAAAACTATTCATGAGGCAAGTTCTGAACAGACCATGAAAAAGAACGGTAACTCATCTGAAGCTGCCCTCATCGCTGATCAACTTCACCGCGCCTTTTACGGCGAGGCCTGGCACGGGCCGGCCGTCATCGAACTGCTGGCCGATGTCGATGCCGCAACTGCCGCCGCCAGGCCGCTGGCAATCGCGCACAGCATCTGGGAACTGGTGATGCACATCGCCGCATGGGACAACGCCGCCATGGTTCGGCTCGCCGGAGAAAAATGTCAGCTCACGGGTCTGGATAATTTCCCTCCCGTACTGAAAGCTACGGAAGCGGCCTGGCGCAAGGCTGTTGCCGAGACGAAACGCACGCACGACAGGCTAGTGAAGACCGTGGCCGGCCTGTCGGACTCCCGCCTGCGTGATCGCGTGCCCGGCAAGCGATACGACTTCTATCACATGCTTCACGGCATTGCGCAGCACGAGCTCTATCATGCCGGGCAGATCGCAATTCTGAAGAAGGCACTGGTTCGCTGATTCCCAGTCGGCCAAAGTCGGCCATCCCGGCCTCAGCGAGGCCGCAGTCACGGATACTCTGCCTCATTTGCGTTTACAATCTCTCTTTCCGGCAACCGGCCAAGCGAGAGGGGATCTTCTGCCAAGAAATCCGATTTCCGTCGCGGTGGTGGGCGTAGGCGTTTTCGGACGCAATCACGCCCGAGTTTATAAAGAGCTCGAGTTGCAAGGCGAGCCGGTTCGGCTGTTGGGAGTGGTCGATCCGGACACGAGCCGCGCCGATGCCGTGGCGCGCGAGTTCGAATGCAAAGCATTCGGCTCGGCGCATCAATTGTTGACCACGCACAGCGAAGTGCAGGCCGCCACAGTGGCGGCTCCCACCGTGCATCATCTGGCCGTAGCGCGGGAATTGATGGCCGCTGGAGTCGATGTGCTCATCGAGAAGCCGCTCGCCGCAACCCTCGCCGAAGCCGACGAACTGGTCGCGGCCGCTGCCAAGCACAAGCGCATTGCGCAAGTGGGCCATCTGGAGCGCTTTAATCCTGCGGTGCGGGCCACACTGCCCATCCTGACGCGGCCGATGTTCTTTGAAGTGCACCGGCTCAGCGTGTTCACTCCGCGTTCGCTGGATGTCGATGTGGTGCTCGATTTGATGATTCACGATCTGGATATCGTGCTGGCATTTGCCAAGTCGCCGGTGAAGGAAGTACGCGCGGTCGGATTGCCGATTCTTTCGGGCAAGGTGGACATCGCCAACGTGCGGATCGAGTTCGAATCGGGCTGCATTGCGAACTTCACCGCCAGCCGCGTGTCAACGGAGCGGGTGCGCAAGCTGCGCTTCTTCCAGCCGCGGCAATACGTTTCGCTCGATTACGGACGGCAGGAAGTCCTGGTTTTCACGGTGGGGGCTGACGGAGCGTCGCCCGGAGCAGCGCCTTCAGTGAATCCTCAAATCGGCGTGAGCAAGCCGCCGGTCGCGTCGGAAGAGCCGCTCCACGCCGAGTTGAAAGCGTTTCTTCAAGCGGTGCGAGAGCGGTCCGCGCCGGTGGTGCCGCTGGAAGATGGACGCCACGCCCTGGCACTGGCCCTCGAAATCGTGGCGGGCATTCGCGAACACGGCAAGAAGGTGGGACTGGCGGGGATCGCCAAAAGCTAACCTTCTTTCAATGTCGAGGCAATCAATGGCCGACTCCAAAGAGCCAGTTCTTCAGAAGATAATCCAAGGATGTTCCCGCCTACTGCTATGGGCGGGAGCGGCGGTCTTTTTGGTCGGGGATGCATTCCTTTATGAGATCGAGCATGTGAACTTTTTCGTGTCTGCGGCGATTGGCATTCTTGGAGGAGTGTTAGTGATGCTGCTGGGTGCAGGAATCGCAGTTGCGAGCAAATCTCGGTCGAGGCAGCACTTTGATTAGAGTCACACCCTATCCAGACTGGCCAATATGGCTACAGATGTTGATCATGGTGCCGAATGCTCTGCTGGCGGGATACGCATGTTCGGCATGGTGACCGAAATCGAAGCGCGAATGGAATCGATTCGGCTAGGTGATGGCGTACCTGATCGCCTTCTTTTCCGTGATGATTTTTGTTTTCCACTTGGGATGATGCAGCGAGGCCGCTCTTAGGGGCGGCCTGTGCTGTCCGGGGCCTCCATCCAATACCCTCTGAAGAACGAGCGCGGACGAGCACGAGATACGTCGCTAGACCCTCGCGTTTACAATTGTTTACAGACCGAAGTCGCGCGTCGATTGTGGGGAGCGGAAACGCGCGAAAGATGCGAAAATAGAGGCAAGTTGGATTTTCAAGCACGGCGCGCCGATTGCATGTACTCCACGAATGCCCTAATGCAACGGCGCGAGTGTATTTCGTGTCTAACGACAGGCGGACAAAGCTAAAACAGCAGCATGCCGATCACCCAAATTCCATTTCATGATCCGGTAGCGCCGCCTCCGCCTCCTTCGAAGCCGCAACCTGAGCAACTCGGCCTTTACGACACCCAGGACTGGGAGAACGCTTATCGCGATCTGGATGCGCGTGTGCCGCATCTGCTCATCCAGCTACAGGACGATCTCACGCGGTCGCGCCGCCGGGAAGCGGCGTGGATTTCTATCATCGTCCACCTGCTGCTGTTCATCGTTCTGATCTATTTGCCTTGGATTGAAAGAAATGTCTGGCACCATGCAGTCGTGATCCCGGTCAGCCCCATGCAGGATAAGAACGTGACGTTCCTGCCGCTTCCGCCGGATTTGCAGAAAGTGCCGCACAAGCCGAACACGAACATTTTGTCGGATAAAGACCGGATCGCGACGTCGCGGCATCCGGAGCTGGATCCGAAAGAGTTGCGGAAAATTCTGGCGACGCCGCCTCCCGGTGCTCCGGGCATGAATGCCCCGCGCGCCGCCGCGCCGCAAGCCATGCCACAGAATCAGGCGCCGGTTCAACAGCAGCCACGACAACCGGCTCAGCGTCCGCAATTTGACACCAATCAAACGGCGCAGCTGCAGATGCCGGCTCATCCGGAGAACAGTTTCAGCAAGTACGCAGGCTCGATGAGCGCCGGTTCGGCGATTCAGCAGGCGACACAGGATGCCGCGGCTCGCCGGGCGGCAGGCACCGGGGCCGGTGTTGGCGGCGATGGCGGAGATTTCGGGCTGGGCACGGGAGCGCGTGGCCGGCAGCTCGGCGCGCTCGACATTCTCAGCGACACGCAGGGCGTTGATTTCGGTCCCTACCTGCAACGCATTTTGCAGGACGTGCGGGAGAACTGGTATCACCTGATTCCGGAGTCGGCGGAGATGAAGAAAGGGAAACTGGCGATTGAGTTTGCCATCACGAGCGATGGCAAAGTCGCCGACATGCGACTCGTCGCCACTTCGGGAGATGTCGCCCTCGACCGTCCCGCCTGGGGCAGCATCACGGCCTCGAATCCTTTTCCGCCGCTGCCTAGCGATTTCACCGGACCTTACCTGGCGCTGCGTTTCCGGTTTTATTACAACCCCGACAAAACCGATCTGGAATAAGCTGTCGGAACTGCGGGCTCGCTGTCGCACCCGGTTTTAAGCCCTTCTCAAATGAATCGATCCGTCGCCGGTGCGGATCATGAGCAGATTGCCGCCGCCGTTGAGCTTGCCTTGAATTTCATTCTGGCGGATCTTTCCTGAGGTCGTTACGGGCATGTCGAGATCGATGTGTCCGTCACTGGTATGCAGGTCAACGTCGGCCGCGAAGTCGGCGGGAACTTCGAGAGACACGCTGCCGTCGCCGGTTTCAAGGTGCCAACCGGTGTTCAGCAACGATCCGGCCAGCGCACGAACTTCCACACTGCCGTCCCCGGTCTTGAGTTCGAGTTCATCAAAACGGCCGCTGGCGTTGATGTGGCCGTCGCCCGTGGAGGCGTGCAGGTTGCCGTCCACGTTGTCGAGATTTTCGGAGCCATCCCCGGTGTGCAGGTCCATCGCGCCTTTTAGGCCCGCAATGTCGATTTTGCCGTCGCCGGTGCGCAGGTTGACATTCCCTTCGCGCGGCATCTGGATGATGACGTCGACGCGGTTGGAGCCGAAATCGATGCTGAATACGTGATGCGGATAGTGCACGTCAATTTGAACCGAATTGCCGGTCTGATGTTCCTCGACGCGAATTCCGCCTTCGCCGATTTTGTAACGGGTAGTGACCACTTTGGCTGCGATGGTGTTCTGCTCCCACGTCGTGACGCGGATGTTCGCGTCGGAAGTCTCGATCTGGAGATCGGGCTTGCCCGTGAGCTGATAGGTTTTCGACCATTCGTCAGCACGGGCCGGCAGCGCGGCAACCAGGCTGAGTGCAAGGATTCCGAGCGAAGAGCGCTTCAGAGCGGGATATTTCATAAAGACCTCCGGCGGAACACACACCTCTACCGCCTCTTAGACGTAGTTACGCAGAATCGGTGAGTCCGGTTCCAAATTAGTTTGTCGACGGCCTTGGTCCGACGTATGCCATGCGGATCAGGGTGCGTTCGGAGAACGGCAAATACAGCAGCGCAGCACTGACGGCGAAGGCGGCGCCCAGGCCGATTTGCTGCATCAATAGAAACGGAGCTACGGCCCAGAGTTGATCGAGCGCCAGAACGAAGGGAAAAATCTGGCGGAACTTTTCACCGAGGCGCTGGTAATCGAAGCCCACCGCCGAGAGCAGGTAGCAGCGGAGCGGAATGCCCACTCCCGCCGTGACCATGACGGTCGTCAGTAAAGTCGTCGCTGCCCACGGCGGCAAGAACGAATCCGCGATGCCTTGAACCGCACGCAAACGGAAAAGCGCGATCAGATAGAAGATCAGATACATCAGTTGCGTCAGAGCAAAAAGCCCACGGCTAATGCTGCGGCGAGGGATGGGCACTTCCAGTTCGGGATGGATCGCAACTGGGGGCTCAGAAGCCGGACGAGAGGATGGATCGGCGGCATGAGCCGCTGGGGCTGGAATCCCAGCGGCAGGCTCGATCGCTGCATTCCTCGGCTCGCTCTGCACCGGAGCGATAAAGCGATATCCGCGGCGAGCCAGAGTTTCGACGTAACGCGGGCTGGAGGCGGAATCTCCCAGCGCCTCCCGCACCTTGTTGATCGCCGTATTCAGGCTGTGATCGAAGTCGACGAAGGTGTCGGAGGGCCACAGCTTCTGCTGCAGCTCTTCGCGCGTGACCACCTCGCCGGAACGCTCCAGAAGCAGCGTCAGCACCTGGAATGGTTGGCCCTGTAAACGAAGCTTGGCGCCGTTTTTGCGCAGTTCTCCCGCGTTCAGATCGAGCTCGAAAACTCCGAAACGAACAACTCGGCGGTTGCTTTGCGGAACGGCCATGAACGCCGTAGTGTAGCACTGGGAACGGGGAGCTTTTTTGGAGGGATTCGCTCGATTGCCCCTCCGGTCAGGGTTGCGCTAACAGAGGAGTTGCTGCTTCGCGCAGTTGCGGCGCTACAATAGCCGCGTGTCCTCCCCAGATCCGCAGAATCCTCCGGAGCAGAAGCACCATCGGCACGCGGTGTATGCGTCGGAAACCACGGGGCTGCTGCTGATCGCGTCCCTTCTTTTGATGCTCACCCTCATCCGCTACTGGCACGAGATTCATTGGAGCCTGCGCTGAACGTGGAGCGGGAGTACGACGAGATCGCGCCTGCAGAGCCGCTGCTGGTGGTGATCCTCGGCCCGACCGGTAGCGGGAAGACGGCGCTGTCTCTGAAACTGGCAGAAGCGTTCCGTGGAGAAATCGTCAACTGTGATTCGCTGGCGATGTACCGAGAATTCGACATCGGCACTGCGAAGCCCAGCTTGGCGGAACGTGCCCGCGTTTCTCACCATCTTTTCGATTGCGTCGATCCCACCGAGGATGTGACCGCCGGCGAATATGCTCGGCAAGCGCGCGCAGTGCTGGCCGAGATCAACTCGCGCCATCATCTGCCAATCGTAGTTGGGGGCACGGGACTTTACCTGCGTGCGTTGCTCGAAGGACTTTTTCCCGGACCGCAGCGCTCCGAAGAGTTACGCGAGCGTTTGCGGCACCGGGGCGCGAGCCGCGGGGTCAATCATTTGCACCGCATTCTGCAAAGGCTCGACCGTGCAGCGGCCAGCAAAATTCATCCCAACGATGTCCCAAAGCTGATCCGGGCAATCGAAGTGTGCCTCGCCTCGCGGCAGAAAATGTCTGAGCTGTGGCAGGAAGGTCGAGATCCTTTGCGCGGATTCCGTATTTTGCGACTGGGCCTCGATCCCGATCGCGCCGATCTTTATCGACGGATCAATGAACGCGCCCGCATCATGTTTGAAACCGGCCTGATCGAAGAGACCCGCAATCTGCTGGAAAAATATGGAGCAGGCCGCCCGTCCGATGGCGTCGCTCGGCTACAAACAGGCTGCGCAACTGGTTCGCGAAGAGTTGTCGCGCGAGCAGGCTCTGCAAGCCGCTCAGCAGGCGCATCGCAACTACGCCAAGCGCCAGATGACCTGGTTCCGGCGCGAACCTGAGGTGACATGGCTCGCGGGATTGGGCGACGATTTGCAGATCCAGGAGAGAGCGATGGCGCTGGTCAGGGATTCGTTATCGCAGATTCGTGCAAATTAGGGTAATTATATACTTGCCGTACCGTAACTCCCGCCCGTTATACGCTGTGCATGGGATAATCTCTCGCTATGAAAAGTCGGAAAGCAATCCGCGCAGAACACAAGAAAGCTTGTGACGAAATAGCAGTTCTAGAGGAAAAGGGAAGGAAAGCAGGATGCGACGGCGGCCCGTTGCCTAAGGATATGAATCAGTATCATCAATTGCACACGATCAAAGAAACCCTGGAATGGGTAGACATCGGCTTGATAAAAACAAATGCTAAACCGAGCGATCCGAACTATCTCAAGGCACTTCAGGATATGGGACACAGCTTTTATGACTTGGGCCCTGTCGATGCAACGTTGACTAGGCCGAGACGTTAGCCCCACAAAGGGAGAAAGGTACACAGCAAATGGCTGTATCAGTGAAGGGTATTGTTGATGGCGTAGAGGTTGTCCTGTCGTTGGATAATCCCCCGCAAGTTAATCAAACCATCGAAATCAAAGGTCGCAAAAGGAAAATCACGCGGGTCGTCAAGAATCAGTTTATGAATGATCCCCCAACTTTTTCGATAGAGGTTGAGTGAGTCTTTAGCTTTTCGGCTTCGCGGCTCACATCTCCTCTCAGGTCAGAATTTTGCATCGCGGAGAATCTGTTGGAGCGTAGCCTTGAACTTTCTGTCTGGTTTCTTTTGGACTAGAGCGAGTCCGGGGACTTCCTTCATTTGATCGGCTGTAAGCTGTAAAGCTGCTTCTGGAATATGTACTTCGCAGTGAACTAGCCCTAATAACGGCGCAGTCGGCCATTTGTTTACATCTTCGTTCGGACGATCTTTGCGCCGTCGCAAGTGCCATGCTGCCATGTCCGCCGCTTGCAACGGCACCACTGCCTTGTCATCCAGAAAAACCGGACTACTGCCCAACAAGCTCGCGATCTCCGGTTTTTCAAGGCTCTTAATATAGTCGTACCAAATTACCGCTGCTTTTCCAGTCGGGCCTTGGTCGTCAAATACGAAGTCCACGGGCAGTGTTACTCCCATCGCGTGATGGTAATGTGCCAGTTTCACGATGACAGCGTAAAAAAGCAGGAAATAGGCTTGGCCAAGCACGTGCGGAGCCACAGGTTTCAGCACTGCACCGTGCTCACTGCGGCTAAGCCACGCAAACATAAGCGAGGGTTCGTAATCACGGATCACGCCTGCCAAAGTCCTCAGTTTTTTATCACGATCAGGCGCTTTCCATCGTGCGAACTCGCCAGTGAGACTACGGGCTTCGCGCATGTGCAGGTATCGAATGCTCGGAGAGCTTGCCAATGCTGCTTCCCATGACATGCTGAAATTGGCCCACACAGTGTAGCGGTGAACGCATCCGGCGAGAAGCATGGTTCTGCTGCCTTCGTCACCGCATGAATCATCGAAGTACGCTTTCAGCATGACCAATACTTTCGCGTTGCGATTCTCTTTGCCGTAGCCACAGACCAACCCCTCAAGCGCTTGTTGACTTTTGGACACCACTGCGCCACACTCCAGTCTAGGAGCGTTTTACAGCAGCATCTATGAGAGCGACCCACCCTAAACCTTCCGCCAAGAATGAACAGGGTGCAGTAATGCTTGAGGGCGAGGAAGCTGATGCGCGCTTCCTTCACGCTCTCAAGACTGTGCTCTCAGTACCAAAAAGTGCCGTTCCGAATCCTTTCAATAAGTCTCGCGCCAAAAGAAAAAGGCCAGCAGTCCGAAAGGGCTAACTGGCTTTTCGCTTTCCCCTTCTTTGCCGTTTCAGTTGATCGCCGCCGTACTCATATCCCGATCCCGCCCGGTGAGATGTTCGTAGGTCAGGCGCTTCCCAGCGATTTGCGAGAGGGCCAACCGAAAGCGGTCACCGTCGTTCAAGTCTTTCCGATTGTTGTAACGGAAGGTCTGCTCATCCAAGTATCGGAACAAGTGGAATGGCTCTACGCTCACGTAGGTTCCCGCGATTCCGCGCTTGAGCAGCGACCAGAAGTTTTCTAGCCCGTTAGTGTGGACTTTCCCGTCAACGTACTTCACGGCATGGTCTACGACTTGATGCGCGTACTCACTCGCTAGTCCTTCATACGAAAGCAGCGCGTCAGTGTAGAGAGCCGCGCCAGCCTCGACATGCTTTCTCACTTCGGACTGAATCGCATGGCGTTTACGATTCGGCAGAACGGAAGTCCGAACTTTTCCGCCGCGCTCCAAGATTCCCATGACGGCGGCCTTGTCCTTTGTGCCAGTTCCGGTAATCCGGCGCTTACGCTCACTGACGTGCATGTTCCGAGCCTTGCCCCCGATGAAGGTTTCATCCGCTTCGACTTCGCCAGAGAGTAATCCGAATCCGCCCTCAGTCAAGGCGAAACGCAAGCGGTGCGCCATGAACCATGCGGTTTTCTGAGTCACGCCAAGGTCTTTCGCCAGTTCGCAAGAGCTGATTCCATTCTTGCAGTTCACTACCAGCCAGAGAGCAGGAAGCCATTTGTCCAAGCCGACCGGAGATTCTTCCAGCACGGTGCCGGTCTTGAGGGAAAAAGTTGGCCGGGGATGTCCGCCGTAGCATTTCCACACGCGGGCCTTTTCGAGATAGGATACTTTCTCGGAGCCGCAATGCGGGCAGGTCACCTTGCCATCGGGCCAGCGAAGCTCCATCATCAGCTTGCGGCAATTATCCAAGTCCTTGAAGTGAATGATCGCTTGTTGAAGTGTCTTTATGCTTTCCATGCAGTAAATATCGCATGTTTCTAACGGTATGTCAAGTATATAGTTACCCAAATTAGCGGCAGTTGTGGAGTTACTCTGGGACCCGATGTCATCCTGAGCGAAGCCGCTTTTCAGGCGTAGCGAAGGATCTCCCGCGTATCGTGCGTTATTCTGCTGGTCAGATCGCTCGCCCCGCTCGTAAAAGCGCGGCGCTTCGGGATAACCCCAACGCAAATTGCTGGGGAGTGTAGCTCCGAATTCCCGCCGCCGCGATCGCACCTTCTGCTATCGTTTTGCTGCTATGTCGAAGAGTCTTGCACTCATCCTTGTTGTCATCACGCTGGCCTTGCCTGCTTTCCCCAAAGAAAAGTATTCGCGTCCAAGACCGATCCGGCATACGTCTGCCGGAGACAAGTGGGCCGAGAAAACGCTGCACAAGATGACGTTGGAGGAAAAAGTCGGCCAGGTTTTCATGATCTGGTGCCGCGCCAGCTTCCTCAATGTCGAAAGCCCGGAATATCTGCAATTGCGCGAGGCCATGCAGAAGTATCACGTGGGATCGTTCGCCATGACCGTCCACGTCGACGGGCCGTTTCTCTTGCGCAGCGAACCTTACGAAGCGGCGGAACTGCTAAATCGCTTGCAACGTGATTCCAAACTGCCGCTGCTGTTTGCAGCCGATTTTGAACGGGGCGTGGCGACGCGCCTGATGGGCACGACAAACTTTCCGCACGCGATGGCCTTCGGGGCCGACGGCAAACTGGAAGACGCAGAAACGTTCGGCCGCATCACGGCCCAGGAAGCGCGCGCCGTCGGCGTGCATTGGAATTTTTTCCCCGACGCCGACGTGAATTCCAATCCCGCGAATCCCATCATCAACACGCGATCGTTCGGAGAAGATCCCAAGCAGGTGGGGGATCTGGTGACCGCTTACATTCGGGGCGCGCATGAAGGTGGGATGTTGACCACGGTGAAGCACTTCCCCGGCCACGGCGACACGGCCACCGATTCGCATCTGGGAGTGGCGAGCGTCAATGTAGACCGCGTTCATCTCGATTCGATCGAGCTTCCGCCATTTCGCCAGGCCATCGCCGCGGGCGTCGATTCGGTGATGGTGGCGCACGTCACTGTTCCCGCGCTCGATCCCGATCCGAATCACGTAGCCACAATTTCGCCGCTGGTGGTTTCGGACCTGCTCGAAAATCAACTCGGATTCAAGGGCCTGGTTGTGACCGACGCACTCGACATGGCCGGCTTGACGCACCTGTTCGCCAACGACATTGGCCGGGCCGCAGTCGAGGCCTTTAAGGCGGGAAACGACCTGTTGCTGATCCCCGCCGATTTAGGGGCTTCCTATCAGGCCATGATCAAGGCAGTATCTTCCGGCGAGATATCCCAGGGGCGCCTCGATCACTCGGTGCTCAAGATTCTGAAAATAAAGGCTTCTTTGGGCCTGAATGACGCTCGCACGGTCGATCTCAATGCGATTGCAAATGCCGTGGGCAAGCCGGAAGATCTGGCTTTTGGCCAGCAAGTTGCCGACGCGGCGATTACCCTTGTCCGCGACAACGGCAAGGTGCTTCCGCTGAAAGCTAAGGGAACCTCCAAGGCCGCTCTTCCGTATATGTCGAAAGAGGAGACGGGAACCCAGGTGGTCGCCGTGCTTTTTTCTGATGATGTGCGCAGCGATTCCGGGCGTGCCTTCGGACGTGAGTTCCGCTCACGCATTCCGGATGCGCGTGTGATTTATGTGGATCCGCGGATTGCCGCCGGCATGAGCGACGAGGTGCTGAAGGCGGTGAACGATGCGCAAACGGTAGTCGCGGCGGTGTATGTCATCCCAACCGCCGGCAAGATCGGCAACTCCGTGGCCATGACCGATGCGACAGGCACGCTGCTGCAGCAGGTTCTCGACCGCGCCGCCCCGAAAACGGTGGTGGTCGCCATGGGGAATCCGTATCTGGCGAGCGCTTTTTCCAATACCGAAAATTACGTTTGCACATTTTCAAACGCGACCGTGTCGGAAGTGGCTGCGGTCAAGGCTTTGTTTGGAGAGATTCCGATTCGCGGTCATTTGCCGGTTACGATTCCCAATGTCGCCGAGCGCGGCGCCGGACTCGAGCGGCAGGCGCAGGTTGCCAAAGGAGGACCCAGTCATGCGCAAAACTAGATTTGGTTTCATGCTCGCGTTTTTCTTCGCGCTTTCCACGGGCGCGATACTTCTTCTTTCCGCCTGCAGCGTGAATATAAAAAAAGAACAGAACGGCGAAGACAAGCAGGTGGATATCCAAACGCCAGTGGGCGGCATTCACGTCAGCAAGGGAGCGAACCCAGAGGACGTCGGCGTCGCCATTTATCCCGGAGCCCGTTTGAAGCAGAAGGATTCCGACGGCGACGACAAAAGCGCTAACGTGAATATTTCCGGCTTCGGCTACGGATTGAAAGTCGTAGCACTGGAATATGAGTCGAGCGATTCGCCGGCGAAAGTGGTTGATTACTACAAAGATCAGCTCAAAAAATATGGCAAGGTGCTCGTGTGCCACACCAGCCACATGGACGTGGACACCGACATCAAAGATCAGGAAGACGGTTCGCATGAACTGACCTGCGAAGGAAAAAGTGGAGTCACCGTGGAGTTGAAGGTGGGCACGAAAGAGAACCAGCACATCGTTGCGGTCGAGCCGGCAGGCACGGGATCGAGCTTTTCGCTGGTGTATCTGCGAACGCACGGCAAGGATGCGGATATTTAGAGCGCCATCCGAGCGGCGCGCCTTGCTTCTACCCTGATCAGTGCGGTAATTTCAACTCAGCCTCTCTTTGTCTGCGTTCTGCCTTCGGCGATGGAGCAACCCTGTTACAAGTGCGGTCAGGTGCTGGATGAAGGACGGCCATTCTGTCCGCATTGCGGTGCTCCGCAGATCCGTGTCCTGATCGCGGAACCAGCTACGGCCGGAGGATTCGGCCAACTCGCAGAGAGTTCAGCACCCGCGCCAGTTTTGCCCGCCTCGGAAACCGTTCCGGTGCTGGCGGTTTCGGGGCCCTGGTCGCAAGCGCTGAAACCCTGCGCTCTGGCCGCTATCGTCACCACAGTGTTGATGTTTCTAGGGCTGCATCCTCTGATGGCGATGTTTAGTGCCGGATTCCTGGCGGTGGTCTTCTATCGGCAGGCCCGGTCGGGGGTGATGATCACCGCCGGAATGGGTGGAAGGCTGGGCGCGTTGAGCGGATTTCTCTGTTTCGCCCTCATGGCGCTGCTGGTTGCCTTTGCGGCGATGGTCCCTGAGTTGCGCACGAAATTCCGCGAGGGAATTATCGATAACGCACAAAAGTGGGCCACGGCACACGGCGGCGATGCGCAGGTGCAAGCCGCTCTCGAACAGATGAAAACTCCTGAAGGTTTTATGATGATGCTGATCCTCGGTGGCATCTTGCTGCTGGTGTCCTCGGTTGTACTGGGCGCGCTGGGCGGTGCCTTGGGCGGCAGCATCTTCGGCCGCCGCGATCGTTCTTAAGCTCTTTGCACGCGCAAAACGGACCTTGCAGCCTGCGCGCGTGCCGCGTATGATGCACCGTTTACCTTTTTCCGATGAACAAGCCTGCCCGCGGTTCGCTGCTCGGGATCGAGCATCTCGACACGAAGGAAATCCTGGGCCTGCTGAAACTGGCCCGCCGCATGAATCCGCAGAAAGCGCGCCCGCTGCTGCGGGGCAAGCGCATTGTGCTTCTGTTTTACGAAGCCTCCACGCGGACGCGCTCTTCCTTTGAATTTGCCGCAAAATCGCTGGGCGCCATGACGACCCTGGTGCAATCGTCGGGATCAAGCATCGAGAAGGGCGAATCGGTGCTCGATACGGGATACACTTTGCGCGCTGTCGGCGCCGACTGCATCGTCATGCGTCATCCCTCTGCGGGCGCTCCGCACTTGATGGCTTCGCATCTCGACATCCCCGTCATCAATGCGGGCGACGGGATGCATGAACATCCTTCGCAGGCTCTACTCGACGCGCTCACCATTCTCAAGCACAAGAAATCGTTCAAAGGATTGCAGGCCACGATCATCGGAGACATTTTTCACAGCCGCGTAGCCCGCAGTGCCTGCCATCTGCTGACCCGCTTTGGAGTCAAACTGACGCTCTGCGGTCCTCCAGAGTTTGTGCCTGACGTGGCAGCCACGCTCGCGCCCGGCCTGCGTGTGACCCGCCACATCGAAGACGCATTGCGCGGAACCGACGTTGTCATGCTGCTGCGCGTGCAGAAGGAGCGGCTGGAAGGAAAGAAAATTCGCCTGCAGGATTACATTGCGCGCTATCAGATGACCGCAACGCGCCTGAAACTGGCCAAGCGCGATGCCATTGTCATGCATCCCGGGCCGATCATCCGCGGCCTCGAATTGACCGCCGAAGTTGCCGACGGGCCGCAGTCGGTCATCGTGGACGAGGTGCACAACGGCGTGCCGACGCGCATGGCGATCCTGGCGCGGGCGTTGGGGAAGGCGAAATGAGAACGGCAACTTCAATTCCGCGGATGCACGCGGACCAACCCGGATTGAAACATGGGGAACTGAACTTCGGGCCAAATGCACAATTCAAGCGCTACGTGTTTGAGAATGACAGAAAAAATCCGCGAAATCCGCGTGAATCGGCGGGAAAGAAGTTGCCCGGGAGCTGCGGATGAACAGCAAGGAAACCAAGAGCCTGCTGATCAAAGGCGGCCACGTCATCGATCCGGCGACGAAGGTCAACGTCCCCATGGATGTTCTTCTGCGCGAGGGGCGTGTCGCTGAAATTGCGCCACCGGGCAAAATCCGCGGCGGCGCCGACGAGAAATTCGACGCCCGGGGACTGATCGTTGCGCCCGGCTTCATCGATCTGCACGTGCATCTGCGGGAACCGGGGCAGAGCTACAAAGAGACTGTGGCCAGTGGAACGACCGCTGCGGCCGCCGGCGGCTTCACGTCCGTGTGCACCATGCCGAATACGGCGCCCGTGGTCGATACGGCAGAGTGGGTGAGTTGGCTGCGACACCCGGAGCGCGGTGCGGTGGTCAACGTGTTCCCGATCGCCGCTGCCACCCGCGGCAGCCGAGGTGGAACGCTCACCGATTTCGCTTCGCTGCAGCGCGCCGGAGCAGTCGCTGTCACCGACGACGGCAAACCGATTCTTGACGACGACGTTATGCGCATGGCTTTGCGCCTGGGCGCCGAGTTGAACTTTCCCGTGGTGCAGCACGCAGAAGACACAAGGCAGACGGAGAATTGCTCGATGCATGCCGGACCCACGAGTTTCCGGCTGGGCCTGCGTGCGGCGGGTGCTTCGGCGGAGGCTGCCATCGTCGATCGCGACGTCACCCTTGCGCAGCAGATTCGCGATTCGCGGCTGCATGTGGCGCATCTTTCCACGTCGGACGCGCTTAAGGCCGTGCGCCGCGGCAAGCGCGCCAAGGCTCGTGTCACCTGCGAAGTGACTCCGCATCATTTCACGCTGATCGACGAGAATGTTGGCGAATACGATACGAATTGCAAGATGAACCCGCCCCTTCGGTCCGCGACCGACAGGGAAGCGATCCTGGTGGCACTGGCCGATGGCACAGTCGACGCGATTGCCACCGATCACGCGCCCCACGCAGCGCACGAAAAGCAGGTGGAATTCGAGCGCGCATCTTTCGGCATTACAGGACTGGAAACAGCATTAGCTCTGGCGATTACGAAGCTTCATCGGGACCAGAAGGTCCCTCTGACGCGCATCGTCGAACTCTTCACGGCAGGCCCGGCGCGGGTTTTCGATCTCTACGGACGCGGATCGCTGGCACGCGGCAGCCATGCCGACGTGACGATCTTCGATCCCAAGAAGCGCTGGACGTTCGAAGCGGCGAAGTCGCATTCGCTATCGCACAACACGCCGTTTGACGGCTGGCAGTTTACCGGCAAGGTCGTGGCGACGATTGTAGGTGGGAAGTTCGCGTATCGCGCCGATTGAGCCCGCAATTCCTCAGGGTCTTGAGCCCCGCCGGGCTTCTCCTCCGTTCCCCGGTACGGAGAAGAAGCCCGTGATCGACTGCAGCGTTATTTCGCTTGCGGCGGAGGCACCACCTCCTGCACCCTCGGATTCTGCCGCACTCGGCTGAACTCCGGATCCTTATATACATTCGCCAGATTGCGGTACCCGTCTTCCTTCGCCTTTTTCAAGCAGACCAGGCAATCTTCCAGGTCTCCGCGCTGCGCGTACAGCTTCGCCAGTAAAAAAGCGTACTGCGCGCGTTCCTCGGGGCTCGAGATGCGGGCTGTAACGCCCATCCTCGAATTCTCCAGCAGCGCGTTCGGATCAAGTTCCATGGCGCGATTGTATTCGGCGATGGCCCGATCCATTTTCTTCTGGCTGAACCACGCCGCCCCCAGGTTGACGTGATACGCGGCATCCGTTTCGTCGAGGGCGACCGCCTTCTTGAAATATTTGGCCGCCGAGCCGTAGTTCTTTTTCATGTAGTCCACGGCTCCGATGTTGTTGATCGCCTCGGCGTACTTCGAGTTATGCTTCATCGCCTTCTCGAAATTCAGCCGCGCGACGCTCAGGTTATCTTTCTTCAGCTCCGACATACCCAGCTTGTTGTAGAGAACCGCATTCTTACGGTCTTTGCGCAGGGCCGCCTGGAAATAGTCGATGGCCAAGTCGTAATCCTTCTGGGCGCGCGCCAGGTCACCTGCTTTTTCCAGTTCCGTCACCGACATCGCGTTCATATTGACCCTGCCCTGCTCGGGGACCGAATCTGCGACCGCATAGCGGCAGAGTGGCACCACTAACGCCAGCATCATGAACTTCAGTGTGATCGTTCGCATAACCAGCCTCTTTCTCCGGAGTCGCCTCTGATCCGGAGGACTGCTCCCCCGCCCTCCGGGCTCTCCGCGTCTGGTTCCGTTATGCCGCTGATCGCTCTGCTGCACAACGCTATCCCCGCTACTAACGCGTGAGATTTCGGGGGTTACACGATCCGTAGGTCATGTTTCTCAACCGAAAGTCGTTTAACGGAACGGCCTGAGCCGCCTGTAGCCGCGGGCACAAAACAACGGGGTTACAAGGAGGTTAACGTAACCGTTGCATGCAACCAAACGCTCGCCGCAAGCGTATAACCATAGTAGAGGGCGTGCAGTGCAGACGGCACAGGAGGGTCCACGTGCCTTCGCCGGTGCTACAGTCGGTCGCGTGGGAAGCGGAGCGGGCGGAACTGCGGTCCGTCTTGCAATCCAACCTATTTGCGCGATCTCCTACCCTGACCCATCTGCTCTCTTATCTTTGCGAAAAGAAATTCGCCGGCGAAACCGATCAGATCAAGGAATATTCCGTCGCGCTCAACGTCTTTGACCGCGCCGACACTTTCGATCAGGATAGCGACTCCATCGTCCGGGTGCAGGCTAATCGATTGCGCAAGCGTCTGGGCGAATACTACGCCTCCGAGGGAGCCAGTCATTCCGTGCGCATCACCATCCCGGTTGGCCAGTACATTCCGGCCTTTGAGAGCGTGTTGCCAGCCAGTGCTCACCCGGAGCCGTACGCGCGTGCTCCCGACCCTGTGCCAGCGGTTGCATCGCGTAGCGGTGCGATCTACCCGTGGGTGCTCGGCGGTCTTGTCATGCTCGTGGTTGTGGGGCTGGCAATCTTCCTTGCGTATCAAAGATCGAAACCACAGCCCAACGTCTCTTCTTCGTACGCTCCGCAAACCGCCGCGGAACCGCCGGTTGGACTGCCGGTGGGCGAAGAGGTCCACATCCTCGCCGGCGCAACCCACAAGTATGTGGACCATGCCGGCAAGCTCTGGTCGCCCGACTCCTACTTCACCGGCGGATCTTCGGTGCGGAGTGCTGTCCAACATATCTGGCGCACGCAGGATCCGGCCATCTATCGCAACAGCCGTCAGGGCGACTTCGCGTATGACATCCCGCTCAAGCCGGGAGTTTACGAACTGCATTTGCACTTTGCGGAAACTTTTTACGGCCCGGAAAACCCGGCTGGCGGTGGCGAAGGCAGCCGACTTATCGACCTTCTGGCCAATGGCCAGCCGCTGCTGCATGACTTCGATGTGATCGCCGATTCTGGCGGTGACCGGACCGCCGACGTTAAAGTCTTCTCCAACATCTCTCCCGCTGCCGATGGCCAGTTACATCTCAAGTTTTCCTCGGCGGGCGGAGGAAGCGCCATGGTTTCCGCCATTGAGATTCTGCCCGGTGTGTCTGGTCACCTACGGCCGGTGCGCATCGTCGCACGCGACGCACCGTATTACTCCAACGACAGCCGGTGGTGGAGTCCCGACACCTACTTCAAGGGCGGCCAGCTTAGCTTGAGTCAGCAGCCCACCACCGGGACCGATGATCAAGAATTCTACGAAACCGAACGGTGGGGACATTTCTCATACGCGATTCCGGTTGCTCCGGGCCGCTATACGGTCACGTTGCATTTCATCGAGCGCCGCAACGGGCTAGGCAACTCCGATCCGGCACAGCCCAGCGCTCTGGCGGCCCTCGGCAACCAGCGAGACCACGTATTCAACGTTTTCTGTAACGGGAAAACGGTCCTTGCGAATCTGAATATTTTTCGGGAAGCAGGAGAGAATCATCCGCTGGTAAAAAAGATTTTCGGCCTCGTACCGAACGCACAAGGCAAGCTGCTGCTGGAGTTCGTTCCCGTCACTCGTTACGCCACGGTGACAGCGATCGAGGTTGTGCCGGAATGATGCGAGCCTAGCGTGGGGACAGGCGCAAGTGTGGGGACGGGCACTCTTGCCCGTCCGCCGAGCGAAGCTCGGCTTGTCGTTGTCAGTTCTGCAAGGTCCCCATGCGCTTACCAACGCTCTTCAGCACGCTCAGCGCCTGATCCAGTTCTTCTTTCGTGTGCGTCGCCGTCATGATGGTGCGGATGCGGGCCTTGCCTTCTGGCACCGTCGGGAAAGCGATGCCCGTGCCCAGCACGCCTTCTTTGAACAGTTCGCGCGAGAAATCCATGGTGAGTTTGCCGTCGCCGATGATGATGGGCGTGATGGGAGTTTCGCTGGCCGGAGTCGAGCGTCCGCCGATGTCGAATCCCAGCAGGCCTAGCTCTTTCTTCCAGAAGCGCGTGTTCTCCCAGAGTTTCTCCATGCGCTCCGGTTCTTGCTCGAGAACGTCGAAAGCGGCGATGCAAGTTGCCGCCACCGACGGCGGGTGCGAGGTCGAAAACAAGAATGGCCGCGCCCGGTGATACAGAAAGTCAATCAGATCGCGCGTGCCGCAAACGTATCCGCCCAGCGCGCCAATTGCTTTTGACAGCGTTCCCACCTGGATGTCGACGCGGCCGTGCATCTTGAAATGATCGATGGTGCCGCGTCCGTTGCGGCCCAGGACGCCCGAGGCGTGGGCATCGTCGACCATCATGATGGCGCCATATTTTTCAGCGAGGTCGCAGAGCGCGGGCAGCGGCCCGATGTCGCCGTCCATGGAGAAGACGCCATCAGTGATCAGCAGCTTCTTGCCGGGCTCGTTTTTGATGCTGGTCAGCTGTTCTTCCGCGTGCGCCATGTCTTTGTGGCGGAAGACGAGAATCTTCGCCTTCGAGAGGCGCGCGCCGTCGATGATCGAGGCGTGGTTCAGCGCATCGGAGATGATGAAATCATCTTTGCCCAGTACCGCCGAGACCGTGCCCGCGTTGGCCGCGAATCCCGATTGGAAGACGACGCAGGCTTCCACATTCTTGAAGCGCGCAATCCTCTCTTCCAGTTCCATGTGGATCTTCATGGTCCCGGCGATGGTGCGCACCGCGCCGGAGCCGACGCCGAACTTGCGCGTAGCCTCAAGCGCCGCCTCGCGCAGCTTGGGATGCGTGGTCAATCCCAGGTAATTGTTCGACGCGAGGTTGATGACTTTCTTGCCGTCGAACGTGCAGACGGGCGCCTGCTCGTCGTCGAGGACGCGCAGCTTGAAGTGTGTGCCCTTGGCCTTGAGTTCGTTGAGCTGGTCCGTCAGATAGGAGAGCGGGTTGGTGCGGGTTGCGGTGGTCATGGATACCTCTGGAACTTCTTCTCCGCGAACTTCATTTCCGCGGATTCACGCGGATGAACACGGATTTCTTATTGCAGGTTCGGTCTCGGCCGCATGTGAGTTACTCGAGGAATCATGGTCGAGACCACATCGACGATATGGCACTCGCAGACCAGTTCGATATGCTGTAGTGGGCCGGGGTATTCCTTGGATACTAATGTTGCTCGGGAAATGTAATCCAGAAAGCACGACTTGGCATAAAGCCGCGCGAATCGTCCGGAGAATTCCTCTGACTCGTTGCCGGACGAGTATGATTCGTTCGCGACGGAGTAGGCCACGTAATTATCCCAGACGATCTCGAAAAGGCGACTGTTTGTCGTAGATCTGACGGGATGGCAATTTGTTATCTCCGCTCCGGCGAACTTAACTGTGACCTCCTCAGGCATTACCAAGGCTTCCTCGATTAGCAGACGGAGGCAATTCTGCTTTGGCTCCCCGATCTCACGCAGGTAGAGACTGGGGCATGTATCGAGTTCTGCAAGGTCCTTCGGAACAGATTCCATTTTTCTCTTCATCTTTGACGTGCCTGATCCGCGTTCATCCGCGTAAATCCGCGGAAAAGAAGTCACTGCACCCCATTCGGATACACCAGAATCTTGCTAGCCTCTCCGGTCTTGAGCCGCTCCATGGCGCTGCCGAAATCTTTCATTGAGATGCGGTCGGTGATCACGGGATGCAGGTTGAGCTTGCCGCTCTTGAGCAGTGCCGTCATCTGATACCACGTCTGATACATGCGGCGTCCGTTGATGCCCTGAATCGTGATGCCTTTGAAGATGATGTCCTCGGAAAAATTCAGCGAGATCGGCTTCGAGGTCAGGCCGAGCAGCGAGATTCTTCCGCCGCGGCGCACAATGTCGAACGCGGTGCGAATCGAGTCGGGATGGCCCGCCATTTCGAGCACGACATCCACGCCGAGTCCGCCGGTCTTTTCCATGACAATGTCCTGCACATCTTCTTTTGCGGGATTGAGCACGTAGTCGGCCTGCATCTCGCGGGCGATGCGGGCGCGGTGCTCGTTGACTTCGATGGCGAAAACCGACGTTGCTCCCACCGCTTTGGCCACGGCAATCGAAAATAATCCGATCGGACCGCAGCCTGTGATGGCAACGCTTTTCGCGGCAATCTCCCCGGCCAAGACCGTGTGCACCGCATTTCCCAAGGGATCGAGAATCGAGGCGTAGTCCTGCGGGATGGAGGGATCGAGCTTCCAGATATTCGATTCCGGGATCACCACATATTCGGCGAAGGCTCCATTGGCATCGACGCCGATGATCTTTACGTTCTGGCAGATGTGGGCTTCGCCGGTGCGGCATTGCAGGCACTTGCCGCAGGCCACGTGCATTTCGGCAGAAACGAAGTCGCCTTCCTTGACGCTGGTGACTTCGTCACCAAAGGCGACAACTTCTCCGCAAAATTCATGCCCGGGAATCAGCGGAGGCTTGATGCGGTTCTGGGCCCAGCGGTCCCAGTTATAGATGTGCAGATCGGTGCCGCAGATGGAGGCGACCTTCACCTTAACCAGCACGTCGGTGCGTCCGAAGCCGGGGACCTCGACTTCGCGAACGTCCGCGCCCGGCGCCGCCTCGGGCTTGACCACCGCCAGCATTGTTCTCTCACTTGCAGACCCAGCCATGATTGCCACCCTATGAATTAAATGCTAAAGCCGCGGTAAACACAAAAGGTATGATTCTAGCACCGGGGGCCGCGTCTGGTCTGTGTGGCCCCGGACGCATTCGTCCGGGGTTGCGCGCGAAGCGCGCAATGAAGGCTGTCAGTGATGATGATTAAAACTGGGAAGAAAAGACTTTCGAGACGCGTCGCTGCGCTCCGCGGGGCGGGACGAATGCGTCCGCCCCCACATGGGTCTCGCTCTGACGGCGCCCAAATCACCGCCCAAAGGAAAATTTCAAAGTAGCCACTACCCGGTAGCGGCAGATGTGCTTCTATTGGCTAGCTGGCGGGTTTATATGTTTTCGGCGGGGCCGCCTTGTATTCCTCTGACCTCCCACGCGGGATGCTGAGCGTCTTCCATTCACTCGAGCGCAGATGCTTGGCCAGGAACACGATCTGGCCGATGTGCTGAGCGTAGTGGGCAATCTGGCGGTTGACGGCCTGCAGCACCGTGTGAGGCTCGCCGCGGATGGTTACCGTTCGCATCACGTCTTCGGGCCGAAGCGGTTCGATGGCCGCGAAGACGCAGGCCCATCCTTCTTCCCAACATTTCATGATGTCGGCGCGGGTTGTCGCCGAAGTGAGTTCGAACTCGCGATCGCGAAAACGGTCGGGCTTCTCGCCATCCGTGGTTAAGAAATCAGTGAAGCGGGAATGCATATTGCCTGCCAGATGCTTAACCAGAATCGCGACCGAGTTGGCTTCCGGATCGAGGGCGATGAAAAACTGTTCGTCCTTCAGCTGGGACATCGCGCCTTCGCCCATGCGTTTATGTCCGCGTAATTGCCGGCGCGCCTCTTCGAGGTAGTGAGCCGCTGCATCGTTCATGACTGGGATCCTCCGCTCAATCCTTCGACCAAATTTGTGGCCTCAGTAAGGCTGCAGCCGTAGAGTCTTCTGGCCGCGTAAATGGCGGCCATGGTCTGGCCGCGCTGATTCAATTCCCGGAGTTTCTTTTGCTGCTCCGCGGCGGGCAAGTTCTGCAAGACGGAAAAATCTTCGGAGACTTTCACTTCAGGAGCGATTTCAACCCGTGGGCGCAGAGCTTTGAAAAGCACCGCGACTCGCGGCACAACTTGCCAGCGTACGCGCAGAAAAGGAGGCCTCTGGATCTGCACCGGATAGTCGAGATAGAGAGTCGACGAGGTTCCATACCAGCGCTTTTCCATGGCCGCCGGCCGACCTCTTTCCGTTGCCAGCGCATCCGTGAGAGCGGCAAAATCCGTGGCGAGTTCCAATTCCACCCAATGCTGGAACTCGGTAGTGGACCGGCCATTCATATCCCGCGTTGTCACACGCTCGCGCACCAGGCGTGCCGACTGAATCTCCTGGTAGGGAAGAAAAATGACCGTGGGATCGTCGGGGCTGAGATGGTCGTTCAGGTACGAGCGAAAGTGAATGAACAGGCCTTCGTCGCCCACGCGCATCAGCCAGTTCGAAGGAAGAAAGCGGCAGGTCACGAACCGGTGCATCAGGAGCAGCACAAGCAAAATAACGCCGCTGACCCAATACGCAATTTTGGGCAATAATTGACTAGACTCATCCAAGAGTCTAAGATCAATTTTGCCGATCAACCATAACCCTTCAAACCACGAAGGAGATTGATCGTGCAGACGCCCTGTGATGAACTAGAGGGACTCCGCCCTGATGGGCGACAATCATACCTCCCGAGCAACGACAATTAGAATTCCCGATCAGCGACAATAGCCAGGCTCTGATTTTTGGTTCTTGGCGACACTCACAATTTGGTGACAGACAAGCAGGTGAGGAGGTTGTTTGCCTTGGGGAAAGTGGAAACGAATCTGGAAACTGCGGCGGCGAAAGCGGGTATGGATGCGAAGACGGCGCGGAAGTACCGTCGGCTGGGGCGAGTGCCGAGCGAACTGACGCCGGAGAAGCGGTGGCGGACACGAGAGGACCCGTTCCAGGAGGTGTGGGAAGAGGTGCGCAGCCTGCTGGAGGTGAACCCTGGGCTGGAAGGGAAGACGATTTTTGAATATCTGCAGCGGCGTTATAGCGGGCGATTTGCCGAGGGGCAACTGCGGACGCTGCAGCGACGAGTGAAAGTATGGCGGGCGACGGAAGGACCGGTGAAGGAAGTGTTCTTCGCGCAGCGCCATCAGCCCGGGAGGCTGAGTGCCAGTGACTTCACGCACATGAGTGAGCTGGGGATCACGATCCAGGGACAGAGTTTTCCGCACCTGCTCTATCACCTGGTGCTGACGTACTCGAACTGGGAGTCGGCCACGGTGTGTTTTTCGGAGAGCTTTGAAAGTTTGTGTGAGGGGTTTCAAAACGCAGTTTGGGAACTCGGGAAAGTGCCGCAGCGGCACCGAACCGATCGACTGTCGACAGCGGTCAACAACATGAGCACGCCGGCGGAGTTCACCGAACGGTACGCTGGGCTGCTGCGTTATTACGGAGTGGAGGGAGAGAAGATCCAGGCGGGGCAAGGGCATGAGAACGGAGATGTGGAACAACGACATCATCGTTTGAAACGGGCTCTGGCGCAGGAGTTGATGCTGCGCGGGAGCAAGGATTTTGTCAGTGTCGCGGACTACCAGGAGTTCGTGGCGGGATTGTTGGCGCGCTTGAACGCCGGACGAAAAGCGCGCTTGGCAGAAGAAATCGCCGTGATGAAGGAGTTGCCGGAACGACGCTTGGAGTCGTGCAAGCGGGAGCGAGTGAAGGTGGACTCGGGGAGTCTGATCTATACGGACCGAAATGTGTACTCGGTGCCCAGCCGGCTGATTGGCGAGCAGGTCGAGGTGCGGTTGTACATGGAGCGGGTGGAGATCTGGTACGGGCAGAAGAAGGTGGAAGAGATGCCGCGGTTGCGTGGGCGGAGGCGACACCGGGTGGACTATCGCCACATCATCGACTGGTTGGTGAGAAAGCCGGGGGCGTTGGAGAACTATCGCTACCGGGACGAGTTGTTTCCGACGAGCCGATTTCGCATGGCGTTTGATGAACTGAAGGACAAGTTGGGCCCGCGGGGGAGCAAGGAGTATCTGGCGATCCTGGAGCTGGCGGCGAAGGAGAGCGAGGCGAAAGTAGATGAAGCGCTGCGCGGTTTGTTGGAAAAAGGCGAAGGATGGGTGCGGGCGGAGGCGGTGCGCGAGCGGCTGAGAGTGGAGCGGAAGGGGAGCATTCGCGAGGTCGAAGTGGCCAGCGTGGATCTGCGAATGTTTGACGAACTCTGTGGAAGTGGGGAGGGGCTGCAATGAATGGGGAGACGGGCCAGGTGAGAACCGCGCTCGTGGAAAATCTGAAAGAGCTGCATCTGCCGGCGATACGGGGGTGCTTTGAGGAAACGGCGCGGCGCGCGGAAAAAGAAACGTTGAGTTATGAGCGGTACCTGCTGGAACTGGCGCAGCGAGAGTGTGAGGAGCGGCGGCGAAAACGGATCGGAAAGCTACTCAAGGAATCCGCACTGCCGCTGGAGAAGTCCCTGGCGAACTTCGACGGCAAGCGGTTGCCGGTGAAGGTGAGTCGACAGATGAAGGTGCTGTTGGAGGGAGGATTCCTGGACCGTAAAGAGAATTTACTGATCTTCGGGAATCCTGGCGCGGGGAAAAGCCATCTGTTGTGTGCCCTGGCGCAAGAGCTGATCGCTATGCGCGGGAAAAGGATCAAGTACGCCACTTGTGCGCTGCTGGTGCAAGATCTGTTGGCTGCGAAGCGGGATCTGCGGTTAAGCAAGGAAATCAAGAAGCTGGCGAAGTACGACGGTCTCATCATCGACGAAATGGGATACGTGCAGCAAAGTCGAGAGGAAATGGAGGTCGTGTTCACCCTGTTGGCGGAGCGTTATGAACGCGGCAGCGTGCTGCTGACGAGCAACCTGCCATTCTCGAAATGGGAAGGCATTTTCAAAGATGCGATGACCACCGCGGCCGCGATCGATCGCCTCGTCCATCACTGCGTAATTTTGGAACTCAACATCCCGAGTTACCGCATGGAGCAAGCCAAGAAGAATCGGGATGCGGGCTTGGAGTCCGCGGAAGCAAAGTGACCCTCGATGATTTCTTTAACAACACAAACGCGGCGGCCGAAGGGCTGTGGAAAAAGCCGGGCCGTGGAAAGCGAGGAAAACCAAAAGCAGGTTTTCCTCCCTTCCCACCGCCCTTGGAAATCGCGCACAACCCGCGCGATTCCCACTTTTCCCACAGCCCCGACTGCTGCTGGTATCTCAAACAACATCGGGAAATCTAATTGTCGTTGACCGGAAAGAATGCTTGACGCCGGACACCGCCCTAAGCTGCTGATGCCTTGGGAGGCTAATCCCTACGATCCTATAAGTTGGTGGGATATGTTTCTCAACTCCGCACTTTTGTTTTTCAATCTTGGCCACATGACCGAGCAAATATTCAATGAGTCTCTAATTACCCCGACTACTGGTGAGGTTCCTTTCCCGTCCCATTTGCTAAAGCAGCCTATCAGCGACGAACTTCGAGCAAACGCGTTGAAAACATACCAACTAGTCGTTGATTCGTGCAGCACGGTCGGAATGCCGATTACGGTGGCAACGGCGGAAGAACTTATTGAGAAGATAAACGGTCGGCAAGACTACGAGCATGATCTTCTCATCAGCGACAACAATGCTCTTCGTCGCCTCATGCGCAAGGAGATGATGAAGAAGGTTTTTCTTTATATGACGCCGGAGCGGGCCGCGTACTGGCCGAAAACAGATAAGTTCATTTTCGGGGATAAAGTCATGAACGCCCTTCCCTCTGCCGGTTACGACATTAATGAGGCGTCCGCTTGTATTGCAATGGCAAGGGGCACAGCGGCTGTTTTTCATTTGATGCGGGCCATGGAGATCGCCCTAGGTGTTCTTGCTGCGAAGTTTTCAATATCTATTGATCACACGAATTGGCAGAATGCGATAGATCAAATTGAAAAGAAAATTGGGCAGATGGGGCAAGATCCAACCTGGAAAGCACAGTCCGATTGGAAAGATCAGCAGGAGCTCTACTCGCAGGCTATAAGCCATTTGCGGGTAGTGAAGGACGCTTGGCGTAATTACACGGCGCATGCTCGCGGGAAATTCACAGAAGAGGAAGCCCAAGATGTGTATCGTGACGTAAAAAGGTTCATGCAAACATTGGCAGAAAGGCTAAAGGAATGACCACGAAATCGCTTACCGAGTCCGAGAGGTTCGACGCGACAGTACGCAAGGTGCTATCAGTCTCGCACGATGAATTGAAACGCCGTGAGCGAGCGTGGAAGCGCAACAAGGCGCGGCGCAAGCGGGCTAAGGTTTTGCGGAGCGCCCGCGCTTCAAGCGATAAGGATTAGAAACACGTCGCATCAGCAGTCTTACCAGTGAGAGCGGCGAAGGTGAGACGCTTTCCAATGATTTTGCGAACGATCATGTCGAAGCGGTCGGAGTCGGTAACTTTGTTCTCTCTATTGCCGCGATTGTTGTAGCGGAAAACCTGCTCATCGAGGTAACGGAAAAGATGGAATGGTTCGACACTAACGTAGGTTCCTGCGATGCCGCGCTTGAGCAGACTCCAGAAGTTTTCAAGGCCATTAGTATGAACCTGCCCGTCAACGTACTTCTCGGCATGGTCGATAACTTGGTGAGCGTATTCCACGGCCAGTCCGTCGTAGGACTTCAATGCATCGGAGTAGAGAGCAGAACCCGCTTCGACATGCTTCTTAACTTCGACTTGGAGAGCGCCACGTTTCCGGTCGGGAATGACAGCGGTGCGAATCTTGCCGCCGCGCTGCAAGGCTCCGAATACGATGGTTTTGTCCTTGCCTCCAGTACCAGTGATACGGCGCTCCCGTTTGTCGAGGTGCATGTTTCGCGCTTTCCCGCCGATGAAGGTTTCGTCGACTTCGACGTGACCGCTCAGTTTGTTCTCGGAAGTTTCATCCTGCATGGCGAGACGAATGCGGTGGAGCATGAACCATGCAGACTTCTGAGTGACCTTAACGTCTTTAGCGATCTCGTAGCTGCTGATTCCGTTCTTACAGTTAGTGACCATCCACATAGCCATGAGCCATTTGTCGAGCGGGATGGCGGAATCTTCCATGATGGTTCCGACCTTGATAGAGAACTGACGCTTGGAGTGATGGCTGGAGCATTGCCAGATGCGGCGATCAGCGTTGAACTTAACCTTGTCCGATCCGCAGGTAGGGCAGATCACGCGGCCATCGGGCCAGCGGCGGACGGCGAGATAGTCGATGCATTTGTCAGGACTGGAGAAATAAACAACGGCCTCTTGGAGGCTCTTGGGTTCGGTAGTCATCTTGCTCTCCATGAACAAGATACTAGCCTAATATAGTGGATGTGTCAAGTAAATTATCGCCCAATTTTGGGATGCGGCCAGGTGTGGAGAATGAACCACACACAGAAGCCAAGGCAGGCCAGCACAGTCAACACGGCATGGACCCGCGAGGCGCGAAAAAGCAGGTCGCGCTCGGTCTGAGGAACTTCGGCTGCGCGCATCAGTTGCATCGTCCCTCCTCTGCTCTGCAATTCTGCTCGACCCAACCATCCAATACAAGCAACTCAGGGAGTTCCCCAGCCCCCGCCTCCGGGAGTTTCAATCCTGATGCGCTCGCCTTGGCGGAGCCTTGCGCTGAATTTGCCCGGCATGGGCTGGACTGAGCCGTCCGAGTGCAGAATGCATGCCGTCCCTGCGGCGCCGTCGCTGCCGCCCGCTAATCCCCAAGGACCGCGCGAGCGCCGGTCGGCCAGCAGCGTGACCTCGCAATCGGTGAGCACTTCGATCTCACGCAGGATGCCGTCGCCGCCGCGAAATTCGCCTTGCCCGCCGCTCTCGGGCCGCAAGGAATATGTCCGCACCCGCAGGGGATAGGCATACTCCAGCGCCTCCGCCGGAGTGTTCAGCGAATTCGTCATGTGGGTGTGCACGCCGGAAACGCCCGCTTTGCCGGGACGCGCTCCCATCCCGCCCGCGATGGTTTCGTAATACGTGAACGGTTCGCCGGTGCAGGGATCAATACCGCCGATGGTCAGATTGTTCATCGTGCCGGCGGCCGCCGCCGGAATGCGATCGGGAATCACCTCGGCCAGGGCCCGTAGCAGAACGTCGACGATGCGCTGCGAAGTCTCCACATTCCCGCCCGCAACGGCAGCGGGAGGACGCGCATTCACAACTGTTCCTTCTGGCGCTATCACCTTGATCGGCCGCATCAGTCCGGCGGTTGCCGGAATATCCTCTGCCAAGAGGCAACGGAAGACGTAGAAGCACGCCGAATAGGTAATGGCCGCCACGGCGTTCACGCTGCCTTCCACCTGAGGAGCGCTGCCGGTGAAATCGACAAGGACGACGGGACTGGGACCGGCCTTGGTGGAAGATCGAAGACGGTCGCGCGAGGTGTTCTGAATACTGATCGCGACTGCAATCTTTACGGGCTTCTCACTGATTCCGTCTCCGTCCAGAAAATCTTCGGCGCGATATTCCCCTTCGGGCACCTGCTGCAGAAAGGCACGCATCAGTTCTTCGGAATAATCGAGAAGCTCCGCAGCGGCGCGCTTCGCATGCTCCACGCCGTAGCGCGAGCAAACTTCGCGCAGCCTTTCGGAGCCGGTATGGCAGGCAGCGATTTGCGCGCCCAGATCGCCACGCCGCTCCTCCGGCGTGCGGACATTATTCAGCAGCAGCGCCAGCACATCGCGATTCATCACCCCGCTGGACATCAGTTTCACGGGCGGGATGCGCACGCCTTCCTGATAAATCTCGCGGCACAGGCCCATCGACCCGGGATAGGCTCCGCCCACGTCTGCATGGTGCGCACGGGAGGCAACATAAAAATCAGGGGGACTTTGTCCCGAGCGCTTCGGCCGGCGTGATTGCACGAACACAGGCGCCACCAGCGTGATGTCGGGCAGGTGCGTTCCGCCGCGAAACGGATCATTCAGCATGACCACGTCGCCGGCCGCCATGGGGCCCGCGTCAATCGCGGCCTGCACTGACATCGGCATGGAGCCGAGATGCACGGGCATGTGGTCGCCCATCGCGATGACTTGTCCGGCGCCATCAAACACGGCGCAGGAGTAATCGCGCCGCTCCTTGATATTCGGAGAAAATGCGGTGCGCCGCAGCGCCGCTCCCATCTCCTCGGCGATCGAGTGATACAGGTTCTTGAAAATTTCCAGCTCGACCGGATCGCGCCGCATGAGGGGATAGTAGCAGCCGTTCGTCGATGGTCGGTAGTCGTTAACGCGTCTCCTGGTAGCGTCGACGAACGATTATCAGTGGTTGGTGATCAGTGGCCAGTTGCCAGACCGTCGAGTTTACCGACCACTGATCACTGACCACTGGCCACTGATCCAGCTTAAGAAATTGCGCGAAAACTGCAGAATTCTATTGACACTTCGTTAACCCTACCGCAATATCTTGAGTTATAGGGCGTTCCCATACTATGAGTTGGGTTTGCTCTTCGAGTTAAGGGCCCAAAGTTGTCACCCTTGCAAGGGAAAATCGCTCAACGGAGGCACCTTCAATGGCAACCAAGAAGAAGGCAAAAAAAAAGAAGAAACACTAACCCATCCGCGAGAGACATCTCGCTTGCACAACGATTTTTCACTGGCCTCTTAAGGGAAGCACCTCTTAAGAGGCTTTCCGTTGGGCGGGGCGGAGTCCGAATCGAAAATTGTCTTCACCGCTCGCCACGTGCCTGGCGTAACTTGGCCGATGCTACCGATGGTCGCCTTTGAAAATTTGCTATTCCTCGCCGCACCTGTGTCACAATAGGCCAATAGCGCGGCATTTGCCGGTGCGAAACAAGATGGCCGCAAGAAGGAAAAACGGGGCGAAGCATAAAGCGGATGAAATCCTCATCCCCGACAAGCTGTACTTCCGCATCGGAGAAGTCGCTACCCTTTGTCACCTTCCGGCATACGTGCTGCGATTCTGGGAGTCGGAATTTCCGCAACTGAAGCCGGTCAAGAGCAGCACGGGACAGCGCATGTACCGCAAGCGCGACGTGGAAAGCGTGCTGCGGATCAAGCAGTTGCTCTACGAGCAGGGATTCACGATCTCGGGCGCGCGCCAGCAATTACGCGCGGAAAGCAAGACCGACAAGACGCAGGCCGCGATCCCGTTCCCGTCCCATTCTGTGCCTGAGCTTCAGCACATCCGCCAGGGCCTGCGGGAAATTCTGGATCTGCTGTCGGCCCGCCGCACTGGATGACCTCGCCGCGGCAATTTTGCCGCCGAGTCGAGGCGCCATCAATTCAGCCCGCTGACTTTGAACAAAGTGAGCTTGTGGGTTTGCAAATCGAGCAGGTAAAACCGGCTCTTGACCGCGGTTCCCTGCCAATCTGACCGCCACTTCAACAGCACAGCAGTCTTCCCGTCCGCGAACACCCTCAGGTCTGTCGGGTAGCCGATGCCTTTTGTCAGTCTCTCGATTGTGCCGCTATCGAGGTCCAAGCGATAGACATCGTAATCGTAGCTGACTATCCGGTTGCTGGCAGCCAGGAAGAGAATGCTTTTCCCGTCCGGCATAAAGTTGGGATAAGCGAATATTGGTCCCGGAGTAGCTTGATGCGGAACGATCGGACTAAGCACTTGGCTTGGGCTGTCAGGCTCGTCGAGGTGGTAGATCTCAATCCGCTGAGGCGTCCAGAGCCCCAACGTCGCAACCTGCAATTTTCCCCCGTCGGACGAAATGGACGGCTGGGAAATCTGCACGAATCCCCCGTGCGTTACTTGCCTGAGATCGCTGCCATCAACTCTCACGGAAAAGATGTCCCACAGGTGATCAGCCGGAGGAGGTTGAGGTCGCGCAAAGTAAATCGTGTTTCCATCCGGCGAGAACGTTGGGTAGAGATTCGCGGTACCCGAACCAGGGAGGGAGTGCGGATTCGAGCCGTCGGTGTTCATGACGACGATGCGCTGGTTTGTCTGCCCTGTGAGATATGAAAAGGCAATACGCTTGCCGTCCGGCGAAAACGCGGGGGACGATTCCTTCCCTGTCTTCGCGTCGGTTAATCGGGCTGCAATGCCTGTCTCCGTGGCGATCCTGTAGATGAATCCGGTTTTGCCCTTCATATAGGCAACCGCTATGGTCTTGCCATCCGGAGACACCGCGACGCCGTGAATTTCGCCCCGAGGGTTCGCTGCGCATGCAGCGGAAACAAGAAGAAACAAAAGAAGCAGGGCACGACGATAGACAGCGAACATGAGGATCTCCGTTCCCTAGTCATGTTAGCTCCGCTTCTTCAAAACACACGAGCCGCGACCTTCTTCTGGATGACGGTGGTAATCGGCGGTTACGCCTCCACCCAATTGCTCCGCTCGAGGATTGTCGGCGGCTCGTAAGTTTTCCCCCGCGCCAAACGTCTCTCTTCACGCCGCGTGGTCCACAAAAGCACCGGGCCCAGCACCGCAGGAAGCATCCGCGACACGATTCCGGATTCCTGTTTGAATTCCTGGCGCAGCGCGCGGATCTGATCGCTCACTCGGCTATCCACTTTTCTGAATTGCCGCTCCATCGCCCACAATGCAGAGCTATAGACTCCGCTCAGTCGCCCCATCTCGCGGGCGAAGCGTTCGCGGACCCGGGCATCCGGCCAGTCTTTATAGCGCTTCCAGCCCGCCATCAGCGTGCGCGAGATGCGGTAGAGACTCGGCCCGTTGATTTCGAAATCGCGCCAGAAGGCCCAATCGAGAAAACGTTTCGAATCTTCGCGAGAGATCGCGGCGTGCTTGAAATTAAATTTAAACTGGCCGTGAACGTCGGCCAGGTCGACATCGCCCAGCATTCGTCCCTCGTCCGACATCTGCTGATAGAGCGGCGTTCCCGGGACCGGCGTGTACAGCATGAACTGGTGAAAATCGGTGTCGTGCGAGACGGCATGCTCGATTTCGGAGATGATGTTATCCGGCGTATGGTGCTCGAGTCCGATGATGGTCGAGCCCTGCACGCGGATGCCGTGCTCGCGCAGTTCGCGCGTGAGTTGCCGCGTGTCCGAGCCTTGCAACTTGCTGTAGCCAGCCTGCGGAGATTCCAGCCCCATCCAGAGCCAGTTGACTCCGAGTTCCACCAGTTCCTGCATGGTGTATTTGCGGATCGCGTTGGCCGAGGCGAAGACGGACATCGTCCAGCTCTTGCCGTTTTCTTTCATGAGTTCGAGCAGCCGCATGGCGCGCTCGCGATGCAGCAGGAAGTTTTCGTCCATCACGAAGAATGAATTCACCTTCAATTCCTTCTCCATCTGGCTCATCACGGCGAACAGTTCGTCGCCGGTTTCGAAGAAGTTGATGAACTTTCCCTTGCCGCCAAAAAACGCCGAGGTCGTGCAGAAATTGCAACCCATAGGGCAGCCGACGGAAGGAATAATCGTGGCCGCGGTCGCGCCCTTGCGTTCGGGCAGGCGAATGCCCATGATGCGCGTGCGCATTCCGGAAACGATGGCGGGATGATGGATTGGCGCGCTGTCATCCTCACCGAGATAGCGCCGCATCCAACCCACGCCTTCGCCGCGCACGATATGGTCGGCGTCGATCATGTTTTCGACGCCGGGGATCGCGGCCACGTGTCCGCCCACCACGATCTTCGAGCCGGGCGAAAGCTTGCGAATCATGCGGCACATTTCGCGCACTTTGCGGACGTTGACGATGATCGAAGAGATGCCGACGATGTCGTACTGCTGCGCCTTGAGCTCGCGCGCAAAATCTTTTCGTGTGGGGAAGTCCAGCACCGTGCACGGCGCAGAGATGTTCGCCTGGATCATCATGATGCCCCACGAGCGATGAAACATGCGCAACGAAAAGCTGCCCTGCACCCGCGTGACCTGATTGTGATAGAGCTCCATCGGGTTGATGGAGCGGCTGCCGAACTCGTCGTCCTGGGCGTACGGCCCGAAGACCGAGCTCAGGAGAATGCGGGCCTGCGTTCCTTTGGGATGTTTTTCGGGATTGCTTAAATTAGCGCGAGTGCTGGTCGCAGCAAGAGCGCTGACATGGGTTTCCACTTCGTCTCATCATCCGTTTCCCCCCACATGCCGTTACTGCAATCGTAGTCGTAGAGGTCGCGGCTGAAACATCCGCACAAAGAAAACACAAAAAGATTACAAAGCGGGGCGCTGTCCCAAAGTAACTAAAAAGCCGGTGGTGCAGGTCAACTTGAACGTTGCTTGCCATGTAGCCTAGAATCGCTGCGCGATGGCAGCAGAGCCGTTCGAAGTCGAGCGCCTGGATCGGGGAGTGCTGAGCTTCCGCGGTCCCCTTACCATGGAGAATGTTTCTCCATTCTTGAATGCGGTGCGGCGTGAAAATGCTCCCACCATGATTCCGGACTTGTCGGGCGTACCCTATCTGGATTCTTCCGGCCTGGGATCGCTGGTCAGCGCCAGCACTTCATGTGCAAAGGCCGGACGGCGCATGGCTCTTACCGGTGTGAACAAACGCGTATTGAAGGTATTTGAAATTACGAAAGTCGAGCAGGTCTTCCTGATGTTTCCGACTCTGTCGGACGCGATTGAAGCATTCACCAACGCCGGCTCGGCCTAGGCCGTGGCGAGAGAGCTCAAGACGCAATGCTAGGCTAGGCGACCCGTCCACCGCTCTGTTTCTTGTTCCCTGCGTTTACCGCATCCAAACGAATACGCGTAATCCTGGCAGTTTCCTGCACCAGGTCGCTGGTGATCTTTCCGTTGTCCCCCGCCATCACCGAGCCCGCAGCCAGCGCGAAACGCAGGGCATCCGCCTGATCTTCGAAGTACAGAACGACTTGTCCCGACATAATTACATCTCCCTGAACTGACATCCCCCATCTCGCGAGGGTGCGATTTGGAATCAAAAGATGGAAAGATCAAAGATCGATTCGAACAAAGCGCATGGACGAACGCTGGCTTTCCGATGATTCTCCGTGGGTTGGGCCTCGAGTCAAAGTGATTCTCTTGGTTCCCGGGAAATCGGTAGGACATTTCTGCAGCAAACCGGCAGCCAGGTTCGCCGCACAGCCCCAAGCCTTCCTGATTTGAAACCCCCGCCCATTGCTGGAATTACATACCTTCGTGTGCCCCGACTTTCGGCCGCAATTGAGTGCTTTCTAACTAGACTGAGGCTGTTCGATTAAGGACGGTTCACGATTATGCGAATTCTTATAGCGGAAGATGACGAAGCCTTAGCCAGATTTGTTCGTCAAGGTTTGGAAGGCGAGCAGTATCAGGTGGATGTTTTCCCCGACGGGGAGCAGGCGCGGGCGGCCGCCATCGACTCGGAATATGACGTGGTCGTATTGGATCTAAACCTGCCCAAGCTCGACGGCGTCGCGATTCTGCGCCAGCTGCGGTCGAAAAAACCGAGCCTGCCCGTGCTGATTCTCACCCAGCGGACGCGGGTAGAAGACCGAGTGCAGTGCCTGGATGGCGGCGCCGATGATTACCTGCCCAAGCCGTTTTCCTTCAGCGAACTGTCGGCGCGTATTCGCGCCTTGCTGCGACGGAGCCATCTCCCATCCGAGTCGGTGCTCACGGTTGCCGACTTGAAGCTCGATCGTGTCCAGCATCTGGTCGAACGGGCGGGCCGCCGGATCGACCTCACGGCCAAAGAATTCTCTCTGCTCGAATACCTGATGCGCAACGCCGGCCGCAGCGTCACCCGCTCCATGATCCTCGAGCAGGTGTGGAATCTGACCTTCGACACCACGACGAATCTGGTGGATGTCTATATCAACTATGTCCGCAGAAAAATCGACGATGGCCACGCGGTCAAGTTGATCCACACCGTGCGGGGCGTGGGCTACGAGTTGAGAGCGGCCGCTGCCGAGATTGCGGTTTCCGAGGTGCGCGCTTGAGCAGCGCGGGAACCCGGCTGGCTCCTAGAACTCAACCGGGCGAGTGCACCGCGCTCGCTCATCTATTGCACGCACTGAATCAGCCGCTCACAGGATTGCAGTGCTCGCTGGAGCTGGCCGCTGCGGCCCCAAGGTCCACCGAGCAATACGTTCGCACCTTGCGCGAAGGACTCGCGCTTACCGCCCGCATGCGGATCCTGGTGGAAGCGCTTCGCGAACTCGTGCATTCGTCGCAGCCGGCAGAGGCAGTTTCCGACTTACACCTGGATGCGTTGCTGGCCGAAGGTATCGACGAACTGCGTCCCGTGGCCAAGGACAAGCGCGTACAGTTTCAAGTCGCAATCGCCGGGCTTCTGCCCATTCAAGCGGATCGGGCCTGCGTTGCGACCATTCTGTTGCGCACGCTCGCATCAGCCGTAAGTCTTTGCCGGGAAGCCAGCGACCTGCAGATCGAGGCTGCCGCGGAGGGCGATCACGCCTCCGTGCGAATTGCATGGATACCAGGCCCCGAGCCGGAGTTTTCTCCCTTTTCTCGTCTTGAACTGGGCTTGCTCATCGCGCGGGCAGCATGGGAATCGTCTGGCGGGCATTGGGCTGACGTCCGGCACCAAAACCGGCAAACCTGCACCCTGCAATTCCCCCTTGCGATATGCCTGTCCGGTTGCAAGAAGCAGATCGGAGATGAGAAATGAGCACCCTGACGATGACGATGCCGCTGTTCACAAGTTCCGGGGCAGCCCTGATCGCAAGCCCCAGCTCCGCGTTGCGGGAAGAGGTTCTGCATCGCTTGAACGGACGCTGCCGGCCGGTGCAGCAGGCTCTCGGCGGCGCCGATGCCCTGGCCAAACTCGAAAAAGGAGGCTGGCAGGTCCTGTTTCTCGATCGCCGCCTTCCTGATCTCGATGCCGAAGAACTGATGGCCATCATAGGCCGGCGCTTTCCCGGAATCCAGGTAGTGCTGCTCGATTCTGAGCTGGACCATCCTTCCGAGGAGCCTATGCGCGCTGGAACCATCTCCTCGGGACGCGGTTCCAGCACCTTTTCGCAATGTCGCCGGGAACTGCCGAATGGCGCGAGCCCGGCCGTGCGCAATCCGTTGCCGGGCATGATTGGAACCAGCGAGGCGATCGAGCACGTCTACCGCATGGTGCGTCTGGTCGCGGAGCGCTCGACCACAGTGTTGATTGCCGGTGCGACCGGCACGGGCAAGGAACTGGTGGCGCGCGCGCTGCACGCGCTCAGCCCGCGCGCTGCCAAGCCTTTTATCGTGGTGAACTGCGCGGCCATTCCGGAGACGCTGCTCGAATCGGAGCTCTTCGGCTACACGCGCGGCGCTTTCACGGGCGCAGTCCAGTCGCAATTGGGACGCATCCCCGCGGCGCACGGCGGAACCTTATTTTTGGATGAAGTCAGCGAACTCCCTCTGGGGATGCAGGCCAAGCTGCTGCGCTTTCTTGAGCAGAAAGAAATTCAACGCCTCGGCAGCTGCGAAATTACCCACGTCGATGTGCGGGTGCTGGCCGCCAGCAATGCGGACCTGGCGTCCCGAGCCGCTCACGGAGAGTTTCGCCAGGATCTCTTCTACCGTCTTTCGGCATTTCCCATCGAACTGCCGGCGCTGGCCGAGCGTCGAACCGACATCATTCCATTGGCGGAGCACTTTCTGGCCTGCATGGCGGCGGCGCTGGAGATGCGGGCGCCGCGCTTAAGCTCCGAAGCGATCCGCATTCTGGAGAATCATCCCTGGCGAGGCAATGTCCGTGAACTGCAGCATGTGATGGAGCGTGCGTCCATCCTGGTCGAAAGCGGAAGCACGATCGAAGCGGAACATTTGTATTTTGCCTACGCGAAGGACCAGCGCGCGAGCGGCCCCGTCCAACCCTGAGGAGAATCTAAGCCCCATGCGGTGCGGTTGGAATGTGCCGTGCAAGTCTTGCCTATGAGTATGACGTCTTTGCCCATGCCGGCGAGCTGTATCGAGCAGCAGGCGGCTGCTTCGTCCCCGCTGCCAAGATTCCCTATCGGCAATGCCGCGGGCGAAGATGAGCAGTTCCTGTTGCGCGCCTTCCGATCGTTTTCCGAGGCAGCCGGGTCGCTGGAGCGGTCGTACGCCCGGCTGCGCGAGGAAGTCGAACGATTGCGTCTTGCTCTGGAAATCAGCGATCGCGACCTGGCCCGCAGCCTCGAAGAAAACCGCAACATGCGGGAGCATCTGGATCGAATTCTCGAAGGCTTGCCCTGCGGAGTGCTGGTTGTCTCCGCCAGCGGACGGATCACCCGAATCAATCCGGAGGCGATGCGGCTGCTTCAGGTAAGTTCCTCCCGCGTCAACGGTGTCACGAAAGTTTTGGCGCTGCCCGCCGCGGTGCAGGAGTTGCTGGAACGCGCTCGTCAGGATGACCGGGAACAGGAATTGAGGGTCGCGGAAACCGACGGCTCGCTCCATTGGCTGGCAGCGCGCCACGCGCCCATTGCCGGCGGCGATTCGGTTTTTATCCTGCGCGATATTGAGGAGCGCAAGCGTCTGGAGCAGACCGAAGCCCGGTTGCGCCGCGAGCAGGCGCTGGCTGAAGTTTCCGCGGTGCTGGCGCACGAAATTCGCAACCCGCTCGGCAGCCTCGAACTGTTCGCCGGCTTGCTGGCTGAATCCGAACTCGACGGGGAGTCTCGTCAGTGGGTCGAGCACATGCAGGCCGGGCTGCGCACGCTGGCGGCCACGGTCAATAACGTACTGCACTTCCACAGCCTGCCCGAACCGGAACGCGTTGCCGTCGATCTGGGCGAGTTGCTGGAATGGGCGCGCAACTTTTTCCTGCCCCTGGCTGGCCAGTCGCACGTCGTGCTGAGCCTGCAGAACCACGTTTCGGGCGTGCTCCTGGCGGCCGACAGGCATCGTCTCGAACAAGTCCTGCTCAACCTTGTGCTGAACAGCGTGCGCGCCATGCCGGCTGGAGGCTGGATCGAACTGGGCGGCAAGTTACTCGCAGACGGCAAGTCGGTCGCGCTCCACGTGGCCGACAACGGTCCGGGCATCTCCGCGGAAAATCTTCCCAGACTGTTCGAGCCCGGCTTCAGCACGCGCGCCGGCAGTCCGGGACTGGGGCTCGCCGTGTGCCGCAAGATTGTCGAGCAGCATCGCGGGACCATCCACACTGCGAGCGATCCGGGACGGGGCGCGAAGTTCACGCTCATTTTTCCGCTCGCCGCTCCATCGATAGAAGGGATCGTCTCATGAATCGTGTACTGGTGGTCGATGATGACGCGGGCATGCGCTCGGCGCTCGAAGCGCGCTTTCTGCGCCGGGGATGGAGGGTCGAAACCGCCTGCCAGGCCGGCGAGGCTCTGGAAAAATTCCGTCGCGGCATGCATCCGCTGATCGTGACCGACATCCGCATGCCGGACGAAGACGGATTTTTCGTGATGCGGTCGGCGCGCTCCCTGGCCCCGCATACGGCGGTGATCCTGCTGACCGCGTATGCCAGCGTCCCCGACGCGGTGGCCGCGATGAAAGACGGCGCCTGCGACTACCTGGTCAAGCCGGTGGGGTTTGAGCAACTCGAGGCCGCGGCGGAGAGAATCCTGGCGCGGGCTGCATCCCAGGCCGGAGCGATGAAGGAGCTTGGCGGCCACGCCCCCGTATGGCTGCGGGCGCTCGAGCGGGCGCGGCAGGCGGCGGCCAGTGACGCCGATATCCTGATCGAGGCCGAAAGCGGCACCGGCAAGGAACTAGTGGCGCGGATGATTCATCGGCTGAGCCCGCGCCGCGACCGTCCGTTCATTGCAGTGAACTGCGCGGCTTTCCCGGAAACGCTGCTGGAAAGCGAATTATTTGGACATGCCAAGGGCGCGTTCACGGGCGCGGCCACTACCAAGCCGGGCAAATTCGAACTGGCCGACGGCGGTACGCTGCTGCTGGACGAAGTCGGCGAAATGCCTCTCGCCCTGCAGCCCAAACTGCTGCGCGCCCTGCAGGAGCGCGAGTTCGATCGCCTGGGCGATACCCGCCCCATTCATGTAGACCTGCGCGTCATTGCCACCACCAATTGCGCCCTGGTCCCGATGGTGCGCGAGGGCCGGTTCCGCGCCGACCTGTTCTATCGGCTGAACGTGATTCCCCTGAACTTGCCTCCGCTGCGCGAGCGTTCCGGCGACGTTTCGGAGTTAGCCGAATTTTTTGTTCGGCTCTATGCCCCGGCCGGGAAGGCAGTGCGCTTGACCCCCGAGTTCCTGGCGCAACTCGAAGCGCATTCCTGGCCGGGCAACGTGCGTGAACTGGCCAACTGCGTGCGGCGCGTGGTTGCTCTTTCCTCGAGCACGGAAATTGGCCCCACCGCCCTCGAGGGAGCGGAGTGGGTCGGCGCGGTCCCGACTGCTTCTGCGGAAATCTCCTGCCTGCGTCCGGGCGTTTCTCTCGGCGAGATGGAGCGCAAGCTGGTCGAAATCACGCTGGCCGCGACCGGGGGCAACCGCTCGCGCGCAGCCGAGTTGCTGGGGGTCAGCCTGCGAACCGTGCGCAACAAGGTGCGCAGTTACGGCCTGCCCAGTTGGAGCAGCTATGTCCATGAATGAATCAGGCATGATCGAAACGTCCATGAGCGAGGCCCTGGGCCGCTTTCTCGACGTCGACGTGGCCCGCTATAAGCTGGTCGCCGCGAATCTCGCCAACATTGATACCCCGGGCTATCGCACGCGCGACCTGGATTTCCGGGCGGAGCTAGAGCGCGCGTCCCAGGAATCGTTTGCCGGGGAGAACGGCGAGTTGAGCACCGCCGCATTTACACCCGTAGCGCGCCAGGTCCGCGGCCTGGTCGAACGTCCCGACGGCAATAACGTGAGCGTCGAACGGGAAAGCCTGCTGCTGGCCGAGGCGCAGATGAAATTCAATCTCGGTGTCCAGTTGCTGAAAGACCAGTTCCACACCATTTCGCTGGCCATCAATTCCGGAGGAGGTACATCGTCATGAACCTGTTTGGCATGCTCGAAGTCAGTGGCTCGGCGCTGGCGGCGGAACGCTGGCGAGCCGAAGTGGTCTCGGCCAACATGGCCAATGCCGAAACCACGCGCACTCCCGGCGGCGGCGCCTACCGGCGTCAGCTCGTCGTCTTTCGCGCCCGGCCTACGCCTCGCTTTTCCCTGATGCTGACCGGCCTGCACTCCGGAATCCAGGGTGCTCTCGACGGAGGCGTGCGCGTCGATCGTGTGGTGGCCGACGCTAGTCCGCTGCCGCGCCGCTACGAACCCGGACATCCCGATGCCGATACTTCGGGATATGTCACCTATCCCAACGTGAATCCGGTGATGGAGATGACCGACCTGCTCAGCGCGGTGCGGGCTTACCAGCTCAACGCCTCGGCGGTGCAGGCGGCCAAAAATATGATTCAGCAGTCGTTGCAGATTCTGAGCTGACACGCACCCGGGCCGGAGGCCCATCATGAACGGCGCCATTTCTTCATTACGCATCCTTCCCGCCGAAACGGATCCGTCGGCGCTGAACTCTTCGTCTGCGTCCGAGCCGGGATTTCGCGACGTCCTGCACAGCGCCATCGACGATATCCAGCAACTGGAAGGGCAGGCGCAGGCAAAAGTGGCTGGAGTGCTCGAGGGCAATGGCGCCGATGTGCACAGCGCGCTCATCGCCGTGGAGAAGGCGGACCTGAGTTTCCAGCTCATGATGCAGGTGCGCAACAAAATCGTCTCCGCTTATGAGGAGATTTCGCGCATGCAGTTCTGAACTTAGTCGCGCGCGCCCACCAATGCGGCGCGCCTGATCGATCATGGCCGACACCCCGCAACCCGCCAACGATGTTCTCCAGCGCCTGCAGCAGTTTTTTCAGGGACTAACTGTCAATCAACGTCTTCTGCTGGCGGGCGGGGCAATCGTCGTGGGCGCGGTGATCTGGGTTTTTGTGGTCTTGCTCGGCCAGCCCAAGTACGTGGTTTTATATTCCGGGCTGCGATCCGAAGAAGCACAAAACCTGGCCAGCCGCCTCGCCGCCAAGAACATCCCGCATCAGATTTCAACGGACGGGGGCAGCCTGCTGGTGCCGGACGACAAGCTCGATGCCAGCCGCCTCGAGACCGCGGCCGCCGGCCTGCCGCGCAGCGCCCGCCTGGGTTTTGAGCTGTTCGATACTCCCAACTGGGCGGGCTCCGATTTCACCGAAAAAGTGAACTACCAGCGCGCCCTGGAAGGTGAGCTGGAACGCACCCTGTCCACCTTGAGCGAAGTGGAGGCCGTGCGGGTTCACCTGGTCATGCCGCAGGAGTCGCTGTTCACCGAGCAGCAGCACGACGCGAAAGCCGCCGTCATTCTCAAAACCCGCAGCGGACATCTTTCCGAGCAAGCCGAGCAGGCGATTCCGCAGCTGGTGGCCAGCGCCGTCGACCGTCTGCGCCCGGAAAACGTTACGGTGGTCGACGCCGACAGCAATACTCCGCTCCTGCACAACCGCGACGGCGCCCATGGGCGCGCCTACGGCCTCGATGAAGAGCTCGCCAAAACTCTGGTGCAAACTCTCGAGCCGGTGGTTGGGGTGGACCATGTCCGCGCCAGCGTTCACGTGGAATACGACTTGGGCAGCAGCGAGGATACGCAGGAGACCTACGATCCCAAAACCAGCGCGACGCTGACCCAGGAACATTCGGAGGAAAACGCCACCGGAGCCGCGCCCGCCGGAGTTCCTGGGACGGCAAGCAATGTGCCCTCCGCGACCCCACCGCCAACGCCTGCGCTGGGAGCGGAACAATCCAGTTCGCGCTCCGATGCCACCACCTATGCGGTGAGCAAGACTCTTCACCATAGCGTGGAGCCTCCGGGGCGGGTGCGCCGCATCGCCGCCGCGGTGCTGGTCGACGATGTCGTCGAAACCACCGTACAGGCGGGCAGGTCAACCACCACCCGGCGCAAGCGGACCGCCGACGAAATGAAGCAAATCGAACAGCTGGCGCAGGCTGCTATTGGAGTGGATACGCAACGCGGAGACGTTCTGGCGGTCGAGAATCTGTCGTTCCAGCAAGCTCCCGCGGAAACTATTTCCCCGCCGACCAAAACGGAACATTGGCGGCGGCTGGTTGAGCCGTGGACGTGGGCACTGCGCTATGCCGGCCTGGCGGCGTTGTTCCTGGTCGTTTACTGGATGATCTTGCGTCCCGTGAAGAAGCAGGCGCTGGCGGCATTCCGTGAACTGCCGGGCAGAGTGGCACGGCGGCTGACGCCGCAAGTAGCCGGTGCCGGCGGCGGCGTGCAGCTTGCCCCAGGCGCCGCCACCCTTGAATCTGGCGGCAATCGGGCAACCCAGCTCAAGCGCATGCTGAGTGAAAAAGTGAAAGCCGAACCCGAGTCCGCCAGCCGTCTGGTACAAGGCTGGGTGCAGCAGGATGGCCGGCAATGATCGCATCCACGCAAGCCCCAACTGGCCCGCGCAAGGCGGCCATCCTGCTGGTCCTCCTCGGCGAAGATACCGCCAGCCAGATCTACCGCCGTCTTCCTCCGGCGGAGGTCGAGCTGATTACGCGCGAGATCGCCGGAATGAGCTCGTTCGACCCCGAAACCGCGCTCGCCGTCCTCGAAGAATTCGAACGCCTGGTCACGGCCGGAGACTACCTTGCCCAAGGCGGAACGGACTATGCCAACAAGCTGCTGATCAAGGCCTTCGGCGACGAGGGCGCTAAGGAATTACTTCGCCAGGTCTCTCTTACCGCAGAGATGAATGCGGGCAAGCTGGATTCTCTTCGCAAAGCGGATCCGCAGCAACTGGCGAAGTTCATCGAAGGGGAGCATCCTCAGACCATCGCCTTGATCCTGGCTCACCTGGAAGCCAAGCAGGCTTCGACCCTGCTGATGCGTCTCCCCGAGGAACTGCGCGCCGAAGCCATCAAGCGCCTGGCCCAGTTACGGCAGTTCTCGCCGGAAATGGCGGAGCGCGTTTCTCTGGTGCTGCACAAGCGTCTGGAGGCGCTCGGCGAACAGAGCCGCCGGGCCTATGCCGGATTGCGCGGCGTTGCCGATGTCATGAACCGTCTCGAACTGAATACGGCGAAAACCATCCTTGAAGGCATCGAGAAAGAAGATCCCAAGCTGGCCCTGTCGATTCGCAACCTGATGTTCACCTTCGAAGATCTGCTGACCGTGCCCGAAGCCGGCATCCGCGAATTGCTCGGCCAGATGGAAAAGAAAACTCTGGCCACCGCCTTGCGCGGCGCCTCCGAGGAACTGAAGAATTACATTTTCAAGTCCATGTCTTCGCGCGCGGTGGAGATGTTGAAGGAAGATATGGAAGTCCTGGGTCCAGTGAAGTCCCGCGACATCCACAAGGCACAGCTCGAAGCGGTAGCCGTAGCGCGGAAGCTGGAAGCCGAAGGCAAAATCTCTCTGACGCCGGAGGGCGACGATGAGTACGTCGCCTAGACGAGCCCCGGCCGCCCCCCTCGAAGAGGAGATTCCGCGGCTCACGCCTTTCCCCTACGGCGCCGTGCCCGCGATGAGCGGCGCAACACTTTCCGGAATGATTGGTGCAGTCGATGCAGCGGACGGCGACGCAGCCGCCGCGGCCGACCGCGAAGCCCAGGCTTTTGCTCGCGGACGTCAGGCGGGACAGCAAGAGTCGCGCCCGGCCTTCGAACGGCAGCTGGCAAGAGAAAAATCCAATATCGCAGCTGCCTTGGCCCAGTTCGCCCGCGATCGCTCCACCTACTTCGAGACGGTTGAGCCGGAAGTCGTGCAGCTCGCCATGAGCATCGCGCGCAAGATCCTGCACCGCGAGGCGCAGGTCGACCCTATGCTGCTGGCTGGGATCGTGCGCGTGGCGCTCGAACAAATCGACGGTGCGACGGGCGTGCGGTTGCGCGTGCATCCGCAAAAGAGCGCTGACTGGCGGCAATTTCTCACCACCCAACTTCCGCCCGCGAATCTTCCCGAAATCCTCGAAGATCCTTCTCAGCCCGTGGACCAATGTACGGTTGAGACCGCGATGGGTTCGACTGCCATCGGACTCGAGATTCAACTGAAGGAAATCGAGCAAGGTTTCGCCGATCTGCTGGCGGCACGCCCCGGGACGCCATCATGAGCGTATCGCTCGCGCCCTATTTCGCCCGCCTGGAATCCTGCACCGCCCTGCGCTGGCAGGGGCGTCGCCCAGCTTGTCGGCCCCTTGGTCGAGTCGGATGGACCGTTCTGCTCCGTGGGCGAGATTTGCCATCTCTACGATGCGGACGGCAGGACTTTGCCGGGAGAGATTGTCGGATTCCGCGGGTCCACCGTCTTGTCGATGCCCCTTGACCTCACGCGCGGGATCCGTCGCGGCGACCGCATTGTGACCTGGGGTGAGCGGCCCGCCCTGCGGGTTACGGAAAACATGTTAGGCCGAGTCATCGACGGCCAGGGACAGCCCCTGGATTCGCTCCAAGCCTATCGCACGCGGGATTACCGGCCGCTGGATACTCCCGCTCCGCTGCCGCTCGAGCGCGTATCGATCCGCGAGCCGATCAGTTGCGGCATCCGCGCCGTAGATGCTTTTCTCACCTGCGGCCGGGGCCAGCGCATCGGCATTTTCGGCGGCAGCGGCGTCGGCAAAAGCACGCTCATCGGCATGATGGCACGCAACACCGAAGCGGACATCAACGTTCTGGGGCTGGTGGGCGAACGCGGGCGCGAGGTCCGCGATTTTCTCGAAAATTCCCTGGGAGCCGAGGGCCGGCGGCGTTCGGTGGTGGTCGTTTCCACCTCCGATCAATCGCCTTTGCTGCGCATTCGGGCGGCGCTGGCGGCGACCACGGTGGCCGAGTACTTCTGCCGCCAGGGCAAGAATGTTCTGCTGATCGTGGATTCGCTCACCCGGCTGGCGATGGCACAACGCGAAATCGGTCTGGCAGCGGGCGAACCGCCCACCGCCAAAGGCTACACGCCTTCGTGTTTCGCTATGCTGGCCCGGCTCATCGAACGCGCGGGGAAATTCGGTTCCGGCAGCATCACCGCGTTCTACACCGTGCTGATGGAGGGAGACGACGAGCAGGATCCTCTGGTCGACGGCGCGCGCGCGTTGCTCGACGGCCACATCATGCTGGACCGCAAGCTGGCCGTGCGCAGCCACTACCCGCCCATCGCCATTCTCGACAGCGTCAGCCGTCTTATGCCCGCGGTTTCGACTGCTCCGCATCTGCAAAAAGCCCACGAACTGCGCCGCCTGCTCGCGGCTTACACCGCCTCGGAAGACCTCATTCGCATCGGCGCATATCAGAAGGGAAGCGATCCGACACTCGACAAAGCGCTCGCCATGATCCCCGACCTGAACCGGTTCCTCATGCAAAAACCCGGAGACGGTGTTTCCTTTTCCGACAGCATCACGAAACTCCTGGCCTTGCCGAGCTGACGAACATGCCATTTCGTTTCCCGCTGCAAGCGCTGCTTCACCTCCGCCAAAGCCTGGAACATCAGCAGGAGTTACGCCTGCGAGCCGCCAACCAGCAGGTCGCCCGAGTTCGCCACGCGCTGGAACAACTGGACGACCGCATTCGCCAAACTCAAACCCTCTCTTCGCAATACCTGGCCGCAGGCACGACCGGCGCGGAACTCTCTTTTCTTCGGAGTACGGAAGGCTTGCTGCAGGCTCAGCAGCAGGAGGTGGAATACGAACTGTTGCGCTGCCAGCATCTGCGCGAGCAGCAAGAGCGCGTCTTCCGCCAAGCCCGCCGGGAGCGGGAAACGTTCGAAAGCCTCCGCGACGAGCAGCTCCGTACCTATGAGCGCGAGCAAGCCCGGCGCGAGCAGAGGCGTCTCGACGATCTCTTCCTCATGCGGAAAACGTACCTCGAGGGAGCCCAAAATGTGCAAATCTCAAAATCGCGAAAATCCTGAACCCAGGTAACCAATGCCTATGTTAATGATGCGTGAATTGCATAACTGGTTACTATTCATGGTGTTAAACAGCGAACCACACTGTCGGCGAAACCGACTGCTCGGCCTTTGCTGGAAGGAATTCTGAACAGCGATTTCAATTCCACAAGCTTTTCCACAGGGCAGATCAACTTTTTTCGCGTTTATGCAAGCCCAAGTTCCTACAGTACTTATTGCCGCCGGTTAGGGAAATTCCTGTATGCGCTTGGTTCATTCCTCCGAAGCGACACCGCCCTCCGCGAGAGACTCGAATCTGGTGCAATGCTTCAGGAACGCCATTTTTACCCGGCCAATGGGGCCATTGCGTTGCTTGGCAATAATGATCTCGGCGCGGCCCTGCAGTTCCGGATCATCCTGCTTATAAACTTCCTCGCGGAAGATAAACATAACTAAATCGGCATCCTGTTCGATGGATCCCGACTCGCGCAGGTCGGCGAGCTGGGGACGATGATCTCCGCCACGGCTCTCGGGCGCGCGGCTCAACTGCGACAGCGCGATCACCGGGACGCTCAGTTCTTTCGCCAGAGCCTTCAGCCCGCGCGAAATGGACGAAACCTCCTGGGTGCGATTCTCAAAGCGCTTGCCTCCGCCCGACATCAACTGCAGATAGTCCACCACGATCAGGTCCAGCCTGCCCTGCGCCTGTTTCAGCCGCCGAGCCTTGGCGCGCATCTCACTCAAGGAAATTCCAGGAGTATCGTCGATAAAAATCGGAGCGTGCGCCAGTTGCTCCATGGCTCGCACAACTTTCTTGGTGTCGTCCTGCCACAACGAACCGGTCCGCATCTTGTGCGCGTCCACGCGGGCCTGCGAGCACAACAAGCGCATGAGCAAAGCCTCGCGCGACATTTCCAGCGAGAACACGCCTACGACTTGCTGATCTTCAATCGAGGCATTTTCGGCGATATTCATCACGAACGCCGTTTTGCCCATCGACGGCCGGGCCGCGATGATCACCAGATCGGAACGCTGCATCCCGCTCGTCATTTCGTCGAGATCGGTGTAGTGCGTCGCCAGGCCGGTGATGCGTTGCCCGCGTTGCAGCAGGGCATCGACGGATCCGAATGTCTCCCGTACGATCTCCTGCACGCCCATGAAGCCGCGCCCAATGCGCTTTTCCGAAAGCTGAAAGATGGCGGCTTCGGTATCGCTGAGCACATCTTCCGCCGAGTCCGACTGATCACTGGCCCGGGCAATGGCTGTGCTTGCGGCTGAAATCACTCCCCGCAGCAGAGCCTTGTCGCGCACGATCTTGACATAGTGCTCGATGCTTGGCCGCTCCGGGACTCCTTCCACCAGGCTCGAAACGTAAGCCACGTCGCCAATCGGCTGCAGATCTTTGTGCCGGTCGAGTTCTTCGATCAGCGTGATCATGTCGATCGGGCGCGAAGATTCCGCCAGGTCCACCATCCGCAAATAAATTCGCCGGTGCGAGTCGAGCGAGAAATCCTCGATCCGCAGATGTTCCGCTGCCTGGTTGTAGGCAAAGTTATCCAGCAGGATCGCGCCCAGAATCGAGCGCTCCGCCTCGACATTCGCTGGAAGGGTACTGATCGTGTAATCGGAAGTGGCCAAAGTTCTTGCTCTCAGGAAAAATTTCGTAGCGGCGGAATGAACATTAACTCTGCACCGCTTGTGAATGCGAAGTGCGCACTCTGGAAAACTCGGTCCGAATCAAAAATAGTTTGGTATGAAAAAGGTTTTCAATGGGATTCAGTGTAGGCGAACAAAATGCGAATAGCAAGGGCGACGAAAGGAGCTGCAAAGACTAGAATGCGGTCCCGGCCAGCCACCGGGACCGCATCGTTCGTGGGTTCCTGCTCTCGCTGTTTGTCACCGCGGAGCGGCGCAATGACCGCTTCAACCATGCAGCCTCCGAAGAGTGCTGCGTGAATCGAAGCCAGTTGCTTATTCGCAAACTCACGCTCACGAATCTGCAACTGCTGCGGGACGCCAGCGGCCCTTCCTGCTCCGAAAAGCAGGTGGGGGAAGGAGGCCGCAACGCCCGGGCTGCCAGTCGCGTTATGCGCGTTTCTGGAAGTTTTCCCCTCGGCAATTCGCTTTCGAGAATTACCGGCTGCCACTGGCTCTGCCGCAATCATCCGGCAAGATCAGGAACGATCACGTTTCGCTGCACCCACTGTTATCCAGTTTGATGCGCCGGGCAATAGAAAATTCTGCGGCATTTGTGCGAAACCTGTGGACGATGAAACTTCCCTGTGGAAGGCGGAGGAAAACTAAGAAAGAATCTGGAACGTAAATTCGCGCGCTCCCAGCCGTTTCAATTACTTACACAGTGTGAAACGAACTCCGCCAGAATGCCCCGTCCGCCGGCCAGTGCCGCGAAGGGCGTCGGCCTGCAACACAGAGTGGTTAGTGGCTGGTGGTCAGTGGCCGGTAGAACCACAGACCGGTCACTGACCACTGACCACTTGCCACTGACCTATTCGATCGGAATTCTAGCCTTACTCCGCCCGTACACCGCCTTCCGTAATCTCTCGCCAGCTCTTACCTGTGTGCGATAGTCAGGGTGGCCAAGTGGCCAGCAACTGGCGAAGGCCACAAATTTCAAGACCAACCGCAGCAAGCGGCGTACCTGGGCACGCCGCGCGGGAACCCAAGGAAGGTCGCAATGCTTCAATCGTCGGAGAACTCATTCAACCAGAAGTCCGGATTGCCGGCTTCCAACCTCAACGCCTACAACCAAGTGAAAACTGTTACCGCTCCCGTCGATCAAGCGACCATCGGCCGCACTTTGGTCATCAAGGGTGAAATCAGCGGCTCCGAAGCGCTTTACATCGATGGCCGCATCGAAGGCAAGATCACCATGCCCGAGAGCCGCGTCACCATCGGCCGCAATGGCAAAGTGGACGCCAGCATCCAGGCCCGCGAAGTCGTGATCATGGGCAAGGTGACCGGCAACATCGAGTGCAGCGACCGCGTCGATATTCGCGCCGAGGGCTCTGTCAGCGGCGATATCTCGACCGTCCGCATCAGCGTGGAAGACGGCGCCGCGTTAAAGGGCGGAATTCAGGTTCGCAGCGAGGGCAAACCGGCCAAGCAAGAGCAGAAGCAGGAACAACCCAAAGCCCTGGCCGCCACCGCCAGCGCGTAATTGAAGATTGTCGAGTAGCAAGGAAAAGGGCACGCAACGCGTGCCCTCTTTTTAGTTTCGCTCAACCCCTTCAGGCTTCAAGTACTTATCCTTTTTTGTATGTACATATTTGTACGGAATAGTTGCCGCGCCTGCGCCTGACCTGCCAAAAGATCGTCTGGTTGACTCGCAAAGTGCCCTTTGCGGAGCCGGAAACGACCCTGGCTGCTACGATCTCCCCCTCAGGCAATAAAAGGCTCACGTCCAGCAAAACGGTGCGTCCTGTGGCTTCCCCAGGGCGTTCTACGACTTTTCAGCAACTTGCACGGAGGCTCAACGACTTGCGGAAGATCTCGCGTGACTCACGCTTTACGGTGATTGCGAGATCCCTCGCCCCGCTGGTAAAAGCGCGGGGACTTCGGGATGACCCGACCCCTCAACTGTAGCGGGCACGCTTGCCCGCTAGCTCTTGCCACCGCAAGCAAAGCGGGCAGGAGTGCCCGCTCCACATAAGAATGACCCAACGTCAGATTCCAGCAATACTCAACTGGCCACAAAGCGCTCACTTTTTCTCCGCCGGCTTGAAATCCAACGACGCCGAATTCATGCAATAGCGCAAGCCGGTGGGCGCCGGACCATCCTCAAACACATGTCCCAGATGCGCATCGCACTTGGCACAGCGAACCTCGGTCCGCACCATGCCGTATTGCGTATCGCGGTGTTCGACCACGCCGCCGTCCTCGGTCGGCTTGAAGAAACTCGGCCAGCCCGTCCCGGAATTAAACTTCGTCTGCGAATCGAACAGCGGAGCTCCGCAGCACACGCAGTGATACGTCCCCGCATCTTTCGAGTTCCAGTACTTGCCGGTAAAGGCGCACTCTGTGCCGGCTTCGCGGGCCACGTGATACTGCTCCGGCGTCAGCTGCTTCTTCCAATCGGCTTCGGTCTTGGCGATCTTTTCTGCTGTCTTTTCAGTCATGAATCACTCCAATTTGAATCAATCGCTTTTTCGTAGGTTGGATGCTTGGCGGGCCAAAAAGTGACAGTCGAGGTACCCGCTATTTGACGAGATCCTCCCCCACTTGCCGATACTGCCCCCGAAAGAACAGCAGCGGGTCGCCCTCTCGCACCACCACGTCCTCGACTTCGGCGATAAAGATCGTATGATCCCCGGCCTCTTGCGCCGAGTGGAGTCGGCATTCGAGATAAGCCAGCGATCCATGCAGCATCGGAGTGCCGTGCACCGTGCGCTCAAAGCGGGCGCCGGCCTCGGCTTCGGCGTTCTGGTGCGTGCGCTCAGGACGCGCATAGTATTCCGAAATCGCCCGCTGATTCTCGCACAGCACGTTCACCCCGAAGCGCTTCTTGGCGTGCAAATGAGCATGAGTCCGCGTGCTGTGATCCACGCATACCAGCACCAGCATGGGATCGAGCGAGACCGAGGCGAACGCGTTGGCGGTCATCCCGTGAACTTCACCGTCGAGATCCATAGTGATGATCGTGACCCCGGTGGCGAAGCCTCCCATCGCCTTGCGAAAGTCTGTAGTGTTCAAGCTCATGTTCTGGAGACGTTGCTCAGCGAAAACTACGCCGTTGCCGCAGACCGCACTGCAACCGCCTACATTACCACGCCTCCCCGTTGTATGATTCGAGGCAACGTGTCCGTTCGAGCCATCATGCCGTCCGCGCCGAAAAGCCGCCATGGATGCTCATCCGATTTGGCGAACGTGCGCGCAGCTGTTCCCATTTCACGGGAGGCCGCTCTCGAACTGATTCGTTGTGATGCCGAGTTGTTACCCGAATTGCTGGCCGCCGCCCGCGCGGCGAAAGAACGATTCAAGCCCGGCGTGATCACCTACTCCCGCAAGGTTTTTCTTCCCCTTACGAATCTCTGCCGTGATTATTGTGGATACTGCACCTTCCGCCGCGATCCGGGCGATCCCGGTGCTCATACCATGACTCCGGATGAAGTGCTCGCAGTCGCCCAAGCCGGGGAAAAACTGGGATGCACCGAAGCCCTCTTCAGCCTTGGCGATAAGCCCGAACTGCTTTTTCCGGAGATGCGGGGAACGCTGCGCTATCTCGGATACAAATCCACGTTGCACTATATGGAAGCCATGTGCGAGTTGGTGTTGCGCGAGACCACGCTTCTGCCGCATCCGAACCCCGGCCTGCTCAGCGCGGAATGGATCGCGCGTCTAGCCGCCGTTTCTCCCAGCATGGGCTTGATGCTTGAGACCACCAACGCTGCTCTGCTGGCTCCCGGCGCCGCCCACGACAACGCTCCCGACAAGTTGCCGGCCAAGCGCCTGCGCACCATCGAAGATGCCGGCAGGCAGAATGTGCCCTTCACCACCGGCCTCCTGATTGGGATCGGCGAGTCGCCCGAAGATCGCGTCGACACGCTGCTCGCTGTCCGCGACCTTCACGAACGTTACGGGCACGTCCAGGAAGTGATCGTGCAAAATTTCCGCGGCAAACCTGCGATTCCGATGGCGCACTGGCCCGAGCCGTCGCATGGCGAGATGCTGCGCACCGTGGCAGTAGCTCGCTTGTTACTCCCCGGCATGAATATTCAGGCCCCGCCCAATCTCTCAGCGCCTTACTATGATGATTTGATGGATGCGGGCATCAACGATTGGGGAGGAATTTCACCATTGACCCCTGATTTCATTAATCCGGAGAAGCCCTGGCCGCACCTCGAACAGCTTCGCCTGCGCACCGAAGCCAAGGGATTCGCGTTGCGCCAGCGCTTGCCGGTCTATCCGGAATTTGTCGAAAGAGTCGTCGCTAAGCCGGGGTTGTTGGAGGAGAGATTACGAGCCTCGTCCGCCACCGACGGCCTGGCGCGGAGGGCAGCATGATTTGCGTTTTGAGCGGCGGCACCGGGGGCGCGAAGTTTGTAGACGGGCTGCGCCAGGTGATGCCCGCCGAAGAGATCACCATTGTCGTGAACACCGGCGACGATCTGCTGTGGTGGGGGCTTTACGTTTCGCCGGATATCGATTCCATCACGTACGTGCTTTCCGGCATGCTGAGCCGCGAGCGCGGCTGGGGCGTAAAAGGAGATACGTTCCTTTGCCTGCAAGCCATGGGACAACTCGGCGAGCCAACCTGGTTTCACACCGGCGACCGCGACCTGGCCATGCATATCCTTCGCTCGCGATTGCTGGCCGAGGGCAGAACGCTTTCGGAGGCGACGAAAGTCATATCTGACAAGCTCGGCGTTCGCGCACGCGTTCTGCCCATGAGCGATTCGCGGGTAGAAACCCGGGTCGACACCCCGATTGGCGAGTTGAGTTTTGAAGAATATTTCGTGCAGCGCTGGTATCAGGATCCGGTGAAGTCGGTGCGCTTCGTGGGCGTCTCCGATGCGGAACCCGCGCCCGGCGTGGTCGACGCGATCGTTTCGGCCGACGCGGTCATCATCGCTCCGAGTAATCCGGTTACCAGCATTGGTCCAATTCTGGCTGTGCCCGGCATTCACGAGGCGTTGCTCAAGGCTCGCGGGAAGATTGCGGCGATCAGTCCGATTGTCGGCAACGCACCGGTTGCCGGACCGGCCGGTATTCTGATGCAGGCGCAGGGACTGCCCTGCTCGATCGCGGGCGTGGCGCAGGCCTATGCCGATTTTCTCGACGTACTGGTCTGCGACTCTCGCGACGCCCGCTCCGCCGATGCTCTCCGTAAGACCGGCTTGCGCGTGCAATGCGCCCAAACCATCATGCGCAGCGCCGAGGACAAGGCCGCACTGGGGCGCGAGGTTCTGTCGTTCGTTTCGTCCGGCCTGCTCAAAGATCAGCCCTCCGCCGGAAACTCGATTGGAAGCCTGGAACCGCAGCCGTGATCCTGGTTCCGGTCAAGAATACAGCCACGGCCAAACAGCGACTGGCTTCCGTGCTCGATCAAGCTTCGCGTACGCAGCTGGCGCAAGCCATGCTTCACGACGTGCTGGCCGCAGTGCATAGTTGGAGCAATCGGCCGGCGGTCGGAATCGTCACCAGCGATCCTTATGCAAAGCGGCTTGCCGAGGAATATAAATTTGAGGTCATCGCGGATCCTGACAACCCCGGAGAAACCGGCACGATTGAGATGGCCACTCGCCTTTGCGTGGAACGCGGCGAAGACAGCACGCTCGTGATTCCTGCGGACATACCTCTCATCGAGGCGTGGGAACTCGAGGAAATTTTCAAGCACGCTCCCGAGTGCGGAACTGTGCTGGCACCCGCAGGCGATGGGCGCGGCACCAATGCAGTATTGCGCCGCCCTGCAGACTTATTTCCGCTGCGGTTCGGCAATGACAGTTTCAAGCCGCACCACGCCGCCGCGCAGGCAACGGGCAAACCCTGTATCGTTCTTCACCTGCCGGGGATTGCGGTCGATGTGGACAATCCTTCCGATCTGCAGCAACTGATTTCGCTCCCGGGCGAAGCGCGCGCGCAGCAGCTGGCGCGGGCATGGAATCTTAAACAAACGCTGTTCGTCGAATCTTCCGACGCGCCATGAACCACAATGTCCCGAACGGCGAAATCGACGCGCGGTAAGCAGAAGCGTGAGACCCGGGAAATCCGTGAAATCCGTCTGATTCCCATTCCAGTCGCAAGCGAAATTATTCCCGGAGACTCCATCGCAGACCATTTGATCGAGGCGATGCGTGGAGTGCGAATTCGTTTCGAGCCGGGTGACATCCTCGTCGTGAAACACAAAATTGTTTCCAAATCTGAGGGACTGCTTGTGGACCTCACCACGATCGAGCCCTCGGCCGAATCGGTTGCCTGGGCGAAGCAATACGATCTCGACGCCCGCGTCATCGAACTTGCGTTGCGGGAAAGTCGAGCCGTCATCCGGCGCAGAAACGGCGTGCTCATCACCGAGACGCGGCACGGCTTTCTCTGTGCGAACAGCGGAATCGATGTCTCCAATGTCGACGGCGGGCGTCATGCGCTCCTGTTGCCAGAAGATCCCGACCGCTCCGCCGCGAATCTCCGCCGCGCTCTGAAACGGCGCACCGGCGCATCGATTCCAGTGATCATCACCGACAGTTTCGGCCGTCCATGGCGCGAAGGATTGACAGACTTTGCGATCGGCATTGCCGGGATGAAACCGCTGCGCGACGATCGCGGCCGCCGCGACTCCCATGGCTACAAGCTGAAAGCCAGCGTGGAAGCCGTTGCCGACGAACTGGCCTGCGCTGCGGGATTGGTCTGCGGCAAATTGAATCGTGCGCCCGCCTGCATCGTACGCGGGTTTCACTACGAGTCAGGGCCCGGAGGGATTCAGGATCTGCTTCGTTCGCCGGAGAACGACCTATTCCGGTGAAACTTCCGCTACACTGTAGAAACGTTGCTTGCATCTTTGTGCTGGTAGCAGCTAAATGATCGCAAGCTGTCTGCACGGAGAGAACCATGGCCCGCGAATTGTCCGTTTCGGAATTGGAAGATTTTCCCTCTCTCGACTGGTCTGACATTTCTTCACGACTCACTCAGGCTTTGCGCGCGTCACTGGAAAAAGTCCTTGCATCGCAAGACGGCGCCGGGCTCACGCTCGACGAATCCTACGCGCTGGCGAACTGCGAGGGTGATGATCTTCTCGGGCTGCTGGTGGCCGCCAATACGCTTCGCGCTGAACTGGCGGGCAACATCGTCACCTACGTAGTGAATCGCAATATGAATTTCACGAATGTCTGTTTCGTGGGATGCAAGTTCTGCGCCTTCAGCCGCGGCCCGCGCGAGTCTGACACCTACTTTCACAGTCTCGACGACATGGCGCGAAAGGCGGTCGAGGCCTGGGAACTGGGCGCGACCGAAGTCTGCATTCAAGGCGGACTGCCCCGCGACCTTCCCAAGTTTTATTACCGCGATATCCTGCGCGCGGTGAAGAGCGCCGTCCCGCAGATGCACATCCATGCTTTTTCGCCGATGGAAATCGTGTACGGTGTAGAGCTCACCGGCGTGCCGCTCGCCGACTATCTGGCGATGCTGCGGGATAACGGCCTGGGAACGTTGCCTGGCACGGCTGCGGAAATTCTCGACGACGAGATCCGCCACATTCTTTCGGCCAATAAACTCTCGACCGCGCAATGGATTGAGGTAATTCGCACGGCCCATCGCTGCGGCATCCGCACGACCTCGACAATCATGTACGGACACGCGGAGACGCCCGCGCATTGGGTTCGCCAGATGCGGCTTCTGCGGGAGATCCAATCCGAAACCGGAGGCTTCACCGAGTTCGTCCCCCTCGGATTTGTGCACCAGAACACGCTGCTGTTTCAGCAAGGCTTGTCGCGACCGGGTCCGACGCTGGCCGAGCATCTCAAAGTGCACGCCCTGGCGCGAGTTCTGCTGGCCGGCTCCATCAACAATATTCAGGTTTCTTGGGTAAAGCTGAATCGCCGTCTCTCACAGCTTTGTCTGCACGCCGGCGCCAATGATTACGGCGGAACTCTGATGGAAGAAAATATATCGCGCGAGGCCGGCGCGACGGCGGGGCAGTATACGAGTCCAGAGGACTTTCAAGCGCTGATTCTCGAAGCGGGGCGCATTCCCGCGGAACGCAACACCACGTATTCCCGCATTCAGATCAAGCTTCCTCTGGACGAACTCACAGCGGAGCAATCGCTGGAGGCGGAATTCGCATGAGCGCGAATTCGGCAACTGCGGCGCGTCCGATCGCCATCATCGGCGGCACTGGCCCCGCCGGCATGGGGCTCGCTTTACGCTGGGTGCGCGCGGGAGAAACGGTAATCATCGGCTCACGCGAGGAGCAGCGCGCCCGACAGGCTGCGGCGTCAATTCAGCGCAGAGAAGGAGAGCAGGCCAGGATCAGCGGCATGGAAAATAGCGCCGCGTGCACCGCTGCCGACATACTGATGTTGACGGTTCCATTTGAAGGACAGGCGTCGCTGCTCAAGCGCCTGAAGCCGGCGATGACCGCGGGCAGTATTCTGATCGACGCCACCGTTCCCTTGGCGGCGGGGGTGGGCGGAAGAGCTTCGCGCACACTTGGCGTCTGGCAAGGCTCCGCCGCGCAGCAGGCCGCGGAATTGGTTCCGGCGGAGGTCAGCGTTGTAGCGGCTTTTCATAACCTGTCGGCAGATTTGCTGGGTGGAGACAATCCGCTTGATTGTGACGTCGTCGTCTGCAGCGACGATCCTGATGCCGCACAACTCACGCGCGAGCTCGCGGCGAAGATCCCCGGCGTCCGTGCGATCGATGGCGGAAAGCTGGAAAATGCGCGCATCGTCGAGCAAATCACCGCTTTGCTGGTTGGCTTGAACATTCGCCACAAAGGCCACAGCGGCATTCGCATCACCGGATTACCGCCTTCCGCTTACCGCTAAGCCGGACTCTCCGAAGGAGCCTTCTGTTTTGAGTCAGAACCAGAACATTGACGCGGCCTGGCAATATCACAGCGGCACCAAGCACTCTTATGTCGGACTGCGTATGCATCCGCACACGCTCGACTGGGAAAACAAGCCGCTGTTGTTCAAGATCTATCCCACGCTTGAGGTGACGCGGCTGCCGCGCGACTTTCGGGACAGCGGGATGGCGGCGTTGTCCGCGATTGGGGCTCCACAACCTGACACCTCAGCGCAAGCCATTCCCGACCTCGAAACTCTGGCGCAGATGTTATTTTTCTCGGCTGGCGTGACGCGCAGCAAGAAGCACGAACAAGGAGAAACATTTTTCCGCGCCGCGGCCTGCACCGGCGCGCTTTACGAAATCGAACTCTACATTGTTTGTGCGGATCTCCCTGCGGGCGGTAATTCCCCCGCATTGCCCGCCGGCGTGTATCACTTCGGTGCGGCGGAATTCGGGCTTCGCCTGCTTCGAGCGGGCAACTTCCGCCAGGCACTCGCGGAAGCGACAGGCGGTGATTCCTCGGTCGCGCACGCTCCCGTCACAATGATCTGTACTGGAACCTACTGGCGGAATGCGTGGAAATACCGCTCTCGTACGTACCGTCATTTCGGCTGGGACAACGGCACGATTCTGGCGAACATGCTGGCGATCTCAGCTGCGTCGAATCTTCCGGCCAAAATCATCACCAGCTTCGTCGACTCGCAAGTAAACGCGCTGCTGGACGTGGATCCGGCTCGCGAGGTAGCGTTTTCGATGGTTTCGATTGGGCATCAGGAATCAACGCCGCCGAGGTCGTCGGAGATTTCTCCTCTCAGTCTCCCCATCGTCGCTTATTCGAAAGAAGAGACCGACTATCCGGCGATGCGAAAGATGCACGAAGCGTCTTCGCTCGACTCTTCGGCTGAAGTAGCGGCCTGGCGTGGCAAAACGCCATCCCACGAACTTCCCGCGCCCAAGGGAGCGATGACAGCGTTACAAGTTCCCGACAGTTCAAAAATTCCCCAAGACACGATCGAGCAAGTGATCTCGCGGCGCGGCTCGACGCGACAGTTTGCCCGCGATCCGATTACATTGCCGCAGCTTTCTCTGATGCTGGATCGCGCGACGCAGGGTATCCCGGCCGACTTTCTCGATTCTTCGGGAAGCCACCTGAACGAAATATATCTGATCGTGAATAGCGTCGTTGGCTTGAGCGCCGGAGCGTATGTCTATCGCCGCGAGCGTAATCGTCTTGAACTGCTCAAGCCGGGCGACTTCCGCGACAAAGCCGGATATCTGGGGCTGGAACAGCAGATTCCTGCCGACGCAGCGGTCGATGTGTTCTTTTTAGCGGACTTGAAGAGAATCCTCGAACGCTATGGAAACCGAGGCTATCGGGCAGTGCAGCTCGAAGCCGGAATTTTGGGCGGGAAGCTTTACCTGGCAGCCTACGCACAGCGCCTGGGCGCCAGCGGGCTCACTTTTTACGATGACGATGTCGTAAGTTTCTTTTCGCCTCACGCTCGCGGGAAAAGCGCGATCTTTCTAGTCGCCCTCGGGCGCAGCGCACTTCGGAAGTGATCTAATCCTCGACCACGGGCGCGGACATCTCTTCCGCGGGTTCGCCGCCGGCCATGGCCTGCGCAAGAATCAGTTTTCGAGCTTCTCCACGGATCTTCGGCAATTGCACTCCGAACCACCACGCGCCAGCGACCGACGCCAGGCCGCCGATCGTAACCGTCATGGGCGCACCCAAACGGTCCGAAAGAGCGCCACCGAGCAGAGCTCCCACGGGAGCCATGCCCATGAACATCATCGAATACACAGCCATCACCCGCCCCCGAAGCGCGTCGGGCACCATCACCTGGATCAAGGTGTTTGAAGATGCCATCTGCAGCATGATGAAATATCCCACCGGCAGGAGCAGCAGCACCGAAACCCAGAACGATTTGGACAGCGCAAACAGCATGAGGCTCACGCCGAAACCGGCGCAGCACACCGTGACCCACGTCCCCAATCCTTTCACTCCGGAGCGGATGGCAAGCGTCAAAGCCCCCAGCAGAGCTCCCACACCCGTGGCGCCCATTAAAATGCCGAGCCGCACCGCCCCCAAGTCGTGCGATCCGATCAGCGAGGCGAACTCCTGCCCGCCCTTATGCAGAATCCGGTCGGCAAAAATCGGCATGAGCACCACGTAGGGCATGCCCGTTACGCTGACCACACCCAGCAACATTAAGAGCGCGCGAATCGGCGCGGTGCGATTTACAAACTGAAATCCTTCGACGATGTGGTCCCACGGAGAGGTCTTCGCCGAAACGTGCGCCGGCGCATGCACGTTCATCATTAGTAGTCCGATGATGACCGCGATGTAACTTACTCCGTTCGCAAAGAAGCACCAGCCCTCGCCCAGCCTTGCCACCAGAATGCCCGCGACCGCCGGACCAAGCACGCGCGCTCCGTTGAACATGGACGAGTTCAGAGCAATGGCATTCATCAGGTCGTCTTTGCCGACCATGTCCACCAGGAACGATTGTCGCCCCGGGATATCAAAAGCGTTCACAACGCCCAACAGAGCCGCCAGCACGAACACGTGCCAAACCTGCACACGGTGCAGCAAGGTGAGTGCCGCGAGAACAAGGGCCAGCAGCATGGACGCGGTCTGCGTCGCAATGATCACGTGCCTGCGGTTGGTTCGGTCGGCGACAATCCCGCCCAATGGCGCGAATATGAACACAGGAATCTGGCTGGCAAATCCCACCCCGCCCAGTTCCAGGCCCGAACCGGTCAGGCGATAAACGAGCCATGACTGCGCCACCGTCTGCATCCAGGTGCCGATCAGAGAGATGAGTTGTCCGCCGAAAAAGAGCTGGAAATTACGGTGTCGCAGGGCGCGTCCCGCGGCCTGCCAACGTAGCTTGTGACCGGCGGTTGGTTCGCCGGAGCGCGTGTTTTCTGGAATGGAGTCCTTCGATTCGGCCACGTTTGATTCTTTAGATGACCTTCCGCTACGTTGCGCGCCACACTATCGCGCTCTTAAATTCAGAATGACACGGAAGGAGGTTCGATTTTTCCACAGCCAGCCCTCGATTCGGCGAAAAGACTGTTTCTTGCCTCGCTTCCAAGTACAAGCAAATGATAAACTTGAAAATTGTTGGCCTATAACTAAGTTACGGCTTTTCCAGCGGCCGATTCTGAGCTACAGTAACCTCCTTGCCTTTTTTGGCGATGCGGCCAAGGACGAACTTATGACGACCGATCCCGTTCGAGTGGAACGCCGCGTTGGACAACGGTTTCCCTACGTGCTCGCAGTTTCTTTTCGCCAGTCTGCGAACTCCGTTGAGGGCATGGCATTCACCCAGGATCTCAGCTCGCGCGGAGTATTTTTCTTCACCGATGCGCCTCTCACCGAGGGCAGCGAAATCGAACTCACGCTGCGTATGCCCTCCGAGATTACGCTGGGCGAGAGCATGCCGGTCCGCTGCCGCGGCCGCATTTTGAGAATCGTCCGGCCTGCCGCCGTCTCAGGCAAGGCATTGCCGGACGCGGATCGAGCCGAAACCAAGATTGGAGTTGCAGTTCGCTTTGAAGGCTACGAATACCTGCCTGAGCCAGTCGAATCTGCTAACACTTTCCCGCGGGTCGCGAGCCTTCATCCTCAGCGCGAAGAGGACCGATTGGCTCCCGCATCCACCCGGGGATAAGCTTCTCCGCTCAGAGTATCCCGCTGCGCCTCATGGGTTGGTCACTCCCGCTCGTGGTTATTTCATGATCAGGGTCGACTGGCTGGCGACGCAGACCCAGCTTCCTTGATGGAAAACCCAGGTGTCGGTGAAGCGGCCACGGCGCAGGTAGGGCTTGCCGTTTTTTTCTCCTTTTTCACGATAGATTCCGGTCACCACGGCGCTATCGCCATACACATGAGCCGTCATCGACTCGTTCACGATCTGCTCCGGGTGCAGTGATGGCACCTTAATACTGGCCATGAATTGCGTCTTGTCCATCATGGACCCGTCGTAGTCGACATAGACCAGAGTGGCATCGAGCAGAGAATCGAGAGCGTTGACGTCTTTGTGTTCTTCTGCCTGGTTCCAGGCGTTTTCGAGAGCCAGAATTCTGGTCTGGGTAGCGTCAAGCTGATCGGGTACGGATGCTGCCGGCGCCACTGTAATAGGCAGCAGCAGAAACAGAGAAAGCAATATCCTCATAGCGTCCTAGTCCTTCCGGACAATCTAGTGAGGAAGGCAGGGTGCGACAAGTATCTGCTTCTATGCCCGAAGCCCTCTCTATGAGCAGGAAGCGCCAGGGAAGCTGTGCTCAGGCAGGGCCAAAATTCGTGCGGACAGCAGAGAATTTGGCGATCTGCGATGATGATCATGGACGGCGGAAAATGCAGTCTCATTCTTCTCCTGGAGAGAATCCCATGGCGCGCATCAATCTCATTCAGATGGACACGGGAGGTGCGGAAGTGAAGGAAATCTACGAAAAAACGCTGCGCGGCAAGCCCGGGAATGCGCAAAAAGCCTTGGCCCACCGTCCGGAAATGCTGAAGAATTTTCTGAACTTCTATGCCAGCGTAGGACGTTCGCTCGACCGCAAACTTTACGAGCTCATCTACATTCGCGTTTCTCTCATCAATGGATGCCGTTACTGCACGCAACATCACCTGGCGTCCTCGAAACGAGTCGGCCTGACCTCGGAGGATTGGGTCGCGCTGAAAGCTGGCGACTATTCACGCTACAGCGAAAAAGAGAAAGCGGTTCTCACCTATGTCGAAAAGTTAACGCGCAGCCCGCACGAAATCTCTGACGCGGATTTCGCGAACTTGAAGAAGCACTTCTCCGACCCCGAGATCGTCGACATACACCTGCTGACCGGCCTCGCCAATCTGACCAACCGTTTTACCGATCCGCTCGGCTTGGAAGTGGAATTCCCGGAAGAAAAAATCTAGGATCAAAGGGCCGTAAACCACTAAGGACACTAAGTTACACAAAGGGAAAACAAGAAAGGCTTTTCCTTCGTGTAACTTCGTGTCCTTCGTGGTTATCGGCTTGAACTCGCTGCCTAAAGAATCTGCCGCGCATCCCCCACGCGCTTAGTGACTCGCTCGCGGTCCAGATATTCGAGGAGAGGAATGGCATACTTGCGGCTCACGCCCGTCATCTCCTTGAACGTTGCGACGTCAATCTTCGGCGACTTAGCCTTCTGCGCCGAAATCTGGCGCCGCAACTCTTCCAGCGAACTGCGGTGAAACACCAGTTCATCAGAAATCTTGATCAGCACTTTATCGCGCAGCAAGAGCGTGACAATTTTCTGCGCCCGCGTCTTGTCTACCTTCAGCCCGGAGATCACCTCGTAAAGGGCCGGAACTTTCAATCCCGCCGACGCGAAGGCGTCTTCGATTTTCTTTTTCGACTCCGCTTCCTCGTCCTTCATCACGACGCCGCGGCCCGGCAGCCGCACCACATCGCCGGAAACTTCAATTTTCTTTTCACGCGTCAACAAATCGAGCACCGCGGCGAAGACTTCCGGGCTCAGGGTAAATTTTTCGCGCAGGGTTTCCTTGCCCATCCCCGGCACGAGTGGATTGGTCTCGTGAAAAGACGCGAGCGCCTGCGGCACCAGCCTCTGCAGAGCGCCCATGGTATCGGAATGGAAGAAGAGGTCGCCGAACCTCAGTACCTTGCCTGCCGCCAATTGCCCTGCCAGTCGCGATTCAATCGCCTCTCTTCGCCACCCAGTTTCGGAAACCGCCTGCGCCATCGTCAGCCCTCGATACCACCGTCTCGCGACCCGGAGCGCCAACATTTCACCAGCATTTCCGGATGCTGCGTGGCGGAGCAGCGCGTCCACAGTAGATTGCTTGAACCGCGGGATCGGGGCCGCGTCCAGCACTACCCCGCCTCCGATGGTTACCACTGGAGAAAACTGGCGGATGATAAATCGGTCCCCCGGCAGCAACAGAGTCGGCTCGGGCACCCGGATTCGCACAAACGCTTCGGAGCCCGGAGAAGCTTGCGATCCCTTTGGATTCAGGTTGAGCGACCGCTGGAAAACGACTTCCCCAATTGCCTCCATGGCATGGGAGTGGAAGTGAACTTGAGCGCGGTCCTTCAGCGCGCGCGGCGTCGACGATAACAGCCGCAGGTGCACATCCACGTTCTGCGTTGCCGCGAAGGTTTCAGGCGGAGCCAGCATCATCCCCCGCGCCAGGTCTTCCAGGCTCGCTCCGGCCAGATTCAGCGCGGTGCGTTGCCCGGCGATTGCGGCGTCGGCGCTCTGCCCGTGGACTTGCACTCCCCGCACCCGCACTCGGCGGCTAGAGGGAAAGACCTCCAATTCATCCTCGCGGCGAATCGTTCCAGAAATTAGCGTTCCGGTGACGACTGTGCCGAATCCTTTCATCGTGAACGCGCGATCAATGGGCAGGCGCGCCAGAGCCTGAGGATCTCGCGCCTCGACCTGGTCCGCCATCGCGATGATCGCCCGCTTCAGATCTTCCAGTCCCGCACCAGTCAAGGAACTCACGGCCACGATGGGGGACTTGGGCGCCTCCAGAAAAGTTCCGCGCAAGAACTCTTCCACTTCCAACCGGACGACGTCGAGCATTTCGGCGTCTACCGCGTCTGACTTGGTGAGCACCGTGATGCCGCGCTTCACTCCCAGCATTTGCAGAATGTCGAAATGCTCGCGGGTCTGCGGCTTTATCGATTCGTCGGCGGCGATCACCAGCAGCACCAGGTCGATGCCCCCCGCGCCCGCCAGCATATTGCGCACGAAGCGCTCGTGCCCGGGAACGTCGACGAATCCCAAACTCAAGGTCCCGCCTCCTGGAGCGGGCAGATTCATGTGGGCAAAACCCAGATCGATGGTGATTCCGCGCCGCTTCTCTTCTTCCAGGCGGTCAGCATCGATGCCCGTGAGCGCCTTAACGAGCGCAGTTTTCCCGTGATCGATGTGCCCGGCCGTGCCCACGATAATCGATTTCATGCCTAGAGAATCCTAGCAGGAGGACGGAAGAAATGGCCCGAGCGGCGCATAAAACGGCCTATCGCAGCTGTGCCCCAAAATGCGACAATAGAACTTCCCCATGGCCACTTCTTTGACTTCTGCTTTTTCCCCGGAGACTATCCGCCAGCACGGCCTCACGCCCGATGAGTACGAGAAGATCAAGCACCTTCTCGGCGGCCGCGAACCTACGCTGACTGAACTCGGCATCTTCAGCGTGATGTGGAGCGAGCACTGCTCCTATAAATCCTCGCGCGTGCATTTGAAGCGGCTGCCCACGCGCAGCAAGCGTGTGCTGCAGGGACCGGGCGAGAATGCCGGCATCATCGACATCGGCGACGGCTGGGCCTGCGCCTTCAAGATCGAATCGCACAACCACCCTTCATTTATAGAGCCTTTTCAGGGAGCGACCACCGGCGTTGGCGGAATTCTGCGCGACATTTTCACCATGGGTGCGAGGCCAGTTGCGGTGATGGATTCGCTGCGCTTTGGGCCGATCACAAACAAGATAGATCTGGAGCGGGCACTCCTGCCCGCTACTGCCGGCAGCGCAGAAGAAGCGGGCAAGAGTGCCCGCACCACACAACCTACTCAAGCCGAGATCCATCGCAATCATTCCATCCTCGAAGGCGTGGTTAGCGGGGTTGCTTCTTACGGCAATTGTTTTGGCGTGCCCAATCTTGGCGGCGAGACCAAGTTTGAGCCGTGCTACTCAGGAAATCCTCTGGTGAACGCATTCGCCCTGGGCCTGGTCCGAAAGAACGAGATTTTCTACGCGCGTGCTGCAGGCGAAGGAAACCCGGTCATTTACGTCGGCGCCAAGACTGGCCGCGATGGCATTCACGGCGCGACCATGGCCAGCGAGGAATTCAGCGAGGCTTCGGAGGCGAAACGTCCCAACGTACAGGTGGGCAACCCGTTCCTGGAAAAGCTTCTGCTCGAGGCTTGTCTGGAAGCCATGCAGACCGGCGCAATCGTGGGCATACAGGACATGGGCGCAGCCGGGCTCACCTGCTCGACCTGCGAGATGGGCGGCCGCGGCGGAGTTGGCATCGAGATTGAACTCGACCGCGTGCCGCAGCGCGAAACCGGGATGACCCCATACGAAATCATGCTCAGCGAGTCGCAGGAGCGCATGCTGCTGGTCGCCGCGAAAGGGCGCGAGCAGGAAGTTTTCCGCGTCTTCGAAAAGTGGGGACTCGACGCCGTCGAAGTGGGCAAAGTCACAACCGACAACGAACTGCGCGTTCTCGAGCACGGAAAAGTCGTCGCCGAGATTCCAAATCCGGCCCTCACGGACGAAGCTCCGCTCTACAAGCGGCCGCTGTCGCGGTGGGAACCGCCCGTCCCGCGCGAGATACCGGAGCATATCAAGCTTGGAAGCGTGGCAACTCGGGGAGGGCAAGCGGATCGGGAAGGGCACGACTTTAGTCGTGCCGTAAAAGGTCCCGACGGGAATGCGGCTTCAGCCGCTGGGGGCGGCGGACCTCAGGGGCTAAAGCCCGCGTCACCAGCGACATCGGACGGCAGGGCTGAAGCCGTGCCCTTCCCGAGCTCGTTGCAGCACAGAGTGAGTGCGGATTTCACGCAGCAACTTGCGCAGCTTCTCGCCAGCCCTAACATCTGCGGCAAGCGCTGGGTGTGGCAGCAATATGACCACATGGTGCAGACCAATACGGTCGAGGCGCCGGGTGCGGGCGATGCGGGGGTCATCCGCATCAAGGGTTCGAATCGCGGACTTTCGATGGCGCTGGATGGAAATGGGCGCTGGTGTTATCTCGATCCGCGGCTGGGCGCGATGCATGCGGTCGCAGAGGCCGCTCGCAAAGTCGCCTGCTCAGGCGCGACGCCGGTGGCCGCCACCAATTGCCTCAACTTCGGAAATCCTGAAAAGCCGCATATCATGTGGCAGTTTTCGCAGACCATCGATGGCATTACGAGGGCTTGCGAAGAACTGGAAATCCCCATCACCGGCGGCAACGTCAGCTTCTATAACGAGACCTTAGGAGAAGGCATTTATCCCACTCCTGTGCTCGGCGTCGTGGGTATTCTCGATGACGTGCACCGAGCCGCAAAGATGCATTTTGCCGCTCCGGGACGCACGATCGTGCTATTGCGCGCTGGAGAAGCCGCAGATATTACCGATGCGGAGAGTGAGTTTGGGTCCTCCGAATACGCCAAGGAAATTCTGGGGACGTTGTGGGGATATCCTCCCCAGCTTGATTTGGAGAAGGAAGCCGAGCTGCAAAAGGCGGTCGTGGAGATGATTCAGCAGCAATTGCTGGATTCCGCGCATGACTGTTCTGACGGCGGCATTGCGGTGGCTCTTGCCGAAAAAGCGTTTGCCAAGGGTGTGGGAGCACGGGTCAACCTGGCGTCCGGCGGGCTCTTCGCGAAGTTTGTGCTTTTTGGAGAAGATGCCAGCCGGATTGTGATCTCTTGCGACCCGGCGAGCCTTGCCCGAATCAAAGAAGTGGCGGGTAAGCACCACGTCACGGCGGATGTGATCGGAGAAACGATGCCGGAAACGCTTGAGATTTCGCTCGACGGCACGGTCGTTGTTTCGAGTACGGTATCGGATCTGAGCGCCGCCTATGAATTTGCGCTGCAGTTGGCGCTGCGCACGGATCCGGAGTTGGTGAGCGCAGATTGATTGGAATGTTCGAGTCTTGATCCGAAAGCTAAGGGGCCCATGCTGATTTCCGACAAATTTCACGACGAGTGTGGAGTGGTTGCGATCTTCGCGCATCCCGAGGCGGAGAAGCTTGCTTATCTCGGCCTGCATGCATTGCAGCATCGGGGGCAGGAGTCGGCGGGCATCGTCACCTCCGACGGACTTACGTCGCGGGCGCATAAGGCCATGGGCTCCGTCGCCGACATCTTTACCGAAGATGTGCTCTCCAAGCTGCGGGGCTCGATCGCAATCGGTCACACACGTTATTCGACTGCCGGAGATTCGGCGCTGCTGAACGCGCAGCCGATTCTGGTGCAATCGAATAAAGGAGCGATCGCCGTTGCGCACAATGGAAACCTGGTCAACGCGCTGCCTCTGCGCGCGCGGCTCGAGAGCCAGGGGTCAATCTTTCAAACCAACAGCGACACGGAAGTCATTGTTCATCTGATCGCGCTTTCCAAAGAGCACACGTTACCGGAGGCGATGGCGGACGCTTTGCGCCGCGTCGACGGCGCGTTTTCTCTGGTCATGATGAGCAATGACCGAATCTTTGCCGTACGCGACCCTCGCGGCTTCCGGCCGCTGGCCATGGGACGCATCCCGGCTTTGGAAGGACAGAAGCGCGACACCATCGTCTTCGCCTCTGAGACCTGCGCCTTCGATCTGATCGGCGCTGAGTACGTTCGCGACGTAAAGCCCGGAGAGCTCATTGTGGTCGGGCCGGAGGGGATGAGTTCGCGCTTTTATTCGACGGCTGCGCCGCAATCCAGCTGCATCTTCGAGCACGTTTACTTTTCGCGCCCTGACAGCCTCGTGTTTGGCCGGGCGGTGCAGACCAGCCGTGAAGAACTCGGGCAACAGTTGGCGCGGGAAGCGGGTGTGGATGCCGACCTGGTTGTTCCCGTGCCCGATTCCGGCGTCACCGCCGGTGTAGGCTACGCGGCGGAAAGCGGGATTCCGTTTCGCTTCGCCCTGATCCGCAATCATTACGTCGGGCGCACCTTTATTGAGCCCAGCCAGAGCGTGCGGGACTTCGGTGTCAAGCTGAAGTTAAACCCGGTTCGCTCGCTCTTGGAAGGGAAACGCGTGGTTCTGATCGACGATTCGATTGTGCGCGGGACCACCAGCCGGAAGATTGTGCGCATGATCCGCAACGCTGGCGCGACGGAAGTACATATGCGCATCTCATGCCCGCCGACAATTTCTCCCTGCTATTACGGGGTGGACACTCCTTCGAAAAAACAGCTCATCGCCGCCAATAAATCGGTGGACGAAATTCGCGATTATATCGGGGCGGATTCGCTTGCCTATCTTTCCTTGGAGGGGTTGAAGAAAGCCTGCGGCGAAGGGCAGCAAATCTCCTACTGCTCGGCTTGCTACACGGGAAAATATCCAACGGACATTATTGATGTAGAAGAAATCCTGCCGGCCACGGTGCGGCGTTAGAGCTGCCACAATTCGGCGCTAGATAAGTTGGGGCAGCCTTCACGGCTGCCCCGGTTTACCAATTCGAACCTATTTCAGAGGATAGGCGAGCACGTCCGGATTTCCCCGCGTCATCTGTGTTTCGAAGCCTCCAATGAATCCGCCGCTCCAATTCATGAAGTCACTGGTCATCTGGTCATAGTCCCCCATATAAACAGGATTGACGAAAACGTCATTACCGTGGGTTGGAGCAAACCCGCTGAGCCCGATGTCATTGTCGGAGAACGAGGCTCCCGAGTTGCTGGACTGACCACAGTGGCGCCGGATCGCAAAATTCTCCCAATCCGCTCGCCGGTCGTACCAACAAATGCCCACGGAACCGCGTTTGTCCACCGCAATCCCCGGCTGAAAGTGATCATGCCCGATTCCTGAACGCGGCTGCGCATCGCTGTTCACTTTGCGGGGAGCAGCTCCCCAGGTTTTTCCTCTATCGATGGAAATCCGCAGGAAAACGTCGTTGAAGGCGTAGAAACCTTGAATCGCAAAAGGATCCGAAATCTCCTTGTCGCGTCCATCTCCCCAAGTGATGTAGAGGGTTCCATCGGTAGAAGTTCCGGAATGATCAATGGCCATTGACATGTCCAGAATATCCCGGAACTCCCCTTGCAGATAGTAGGAATCTCCGCCCGGCTGAACGGAGTTATCCACGGTGACCGGCCTGGAAAGAACGCCATTCGCATAACTCGAAATCTGAATGCTGCGCGGGCCGAGCGGAAAGTTCTGTCCCAGGTTCATCCACGAGATATACATCGTGCCTTTCGAACTCACCGCCATCTGCGATCCTTGCACCCCGGCCGAGCCACAAACCGCGATGACTACCTTGGGATGGGACCATGTCACGCCGCCATCCGTCGACTCGACGAATTCAATGGCAGTTCTCGTGGGATAGTTCGTGCCGCAGGAGTTAGTCTCTGTGTAATCGAAGTCCGTGTAGGAAATGAAAATATGGTGGTGATCTGAAGGATCGATCGTGGACCAGGGCTTGTCGAGAAGATGAAAATTGCCGTCCTTGGAAATGGCAGCGACCGGATCGCCCCAACTCGTTCCGCTGTCGGTCGACGTGCTGATGGCCACGGCGGCCCGGGGATTTCCGCTGGGCGTGTCATAGGTGAAGATTTGCGTGTAATGAAACGTATGAGGGTTGGCACAGGTGACCACCGGATCGCCACCCAGAAAATTGTATTGGTTGGGACCCGGGTTGATGGGCCCGATATCGGTAAATGTGTCGCCCCCATCGATTGAGTAGGACGCGCCGCTGAAGCTTTCTCCGCCCCCGCCCGTGAAGAAGAAAGGCGTTTCGAAGACGCTGCCCGAATCGTTGTACCCAATCACAACGCTGTCTCCGCATCGAGCCGCGGAAGTCTCGCTCTGAGTAAATCCTGCGAAGGAAGAATACGCCAGGTCCGTTGCGGGGTCTGAAACGCGGACTATCTCCGACTTCTCTGGTACTCCGCTGGCGGCCTTGGCGCGGGCACTAAAAGACGGATCGGTTAGGCGCATCCCGTACACTTGCCAAACGTCGGCCAAGTTGGAGATATTGGCGTAGCCGTCGAGCATCTGCTGATGGGAGAGCGGCAGCTTGTTGATGGTAGCTTTCATCTGCTGCAAGATCTGATTCGTTGCAGTGACTTTTTCGACCGAGAGTTGCGCCGATGCCAGGGAGCAGGCCAACAGTCCGATACCAGCGGCTCCGGCAGAGAATCGCAAGAACATGCACGACTTCATCAGCGTTCTCCTGATTGGGTAGTGACCAGGTTGTGGAGGGAACGAATTGAATTTCTGTGAATACAAGGGGCTTAATACTAATTGGGATAGTAGTAGGCCATCGGTCATTGCATGCCGTCAAGCTGAAACGTGTGCCGGCATCAAGAGTGCCAAGAATCGGCAACGCTTTGCCGCTTGCGAAGGTTCCGCACCGGAGATTTATCGGCCGATGTGCTTCCGGCAAGCTAGGTGATCGGTTTCCGGGCGCGGATGACGCGCGGAATGGCCTGGAGATCGTTGGTGACTTGGATGCGCTCCCAACCCTCGAGCAGATTCCGCGCGGCGTCAACAATAGTGCCACTGATTTCCATCACAATCCATCCTCCGGGCTGGAGCGCCGCTCGTGCTTGAGGGACCAGGCGGGCGATCACATCTGTTCCCGTGGCCCCGGCAAATACGGCCGTTCGCGGCTCGAACTTGCGAACTTCCAGCTGAACCTGATCTTCCTCGGATTCGCCAACGTAGGGTGGATTGGAAACGACCAGGTCAAAGGGTGGATTTAAGTTGGCAAGAAGATCCGCCTGCTGGAAGTGAATGCGCCGTTCGAGTTGATGGCGGGCCGCGTTGGCGCGGGCGATCTCCAAAGCTGCAGCGGAAATGTCCGTCGCATGAATTTCTGCATCGGGCAACTCCTTCGCCAGGGCCAGCGCGATCGCGCCCGATCCGGTTCCAACATCGACGATCCGGATCGGGGAAACGCCCGCCGCGGTTCCGGTATCTGAAGTTTCCTCTTGTGAGAAATTCGGACCTTCGAGCGCCAGCAGTTGGAGCGCGTTTTCAATCACGTGCTCCGTTTCTGGACGCGGAATCAAGACTGCCGGGGTCACGATCAGATTCATTCCCCAGAATTCCTGATGTCCGGTGATGTATTGCGCCGGCACGCCGCGAGAGCGTTCGGCTAACGCCGACTGGTAATGGGATTCTTCTTGTGCGGTGAGTTCGCGTTCGGGATGTGCGAACAGGTAGGCGCGATCGCAGTTCAGAACGAACCGGAGCAGCAGTTCCGCGTTCATCCGCGGAGACGGAACTTGCCCGGCTACGAGACTTTCCACACCAGAAGCCAGAGCTTGCTTGAGTTGCACGGAGCTATTTCAACACGACGGGGGAAGAAACGGGAGAAAACCGAAGACCTGACGAGGACACGCCGCAGGGAAGCGCTCGCTTTGCTCGCGGTGCGGACCCTTCGGCTTCGCTCAGGGCAAGCTGCGTCCGCCCCTACATTTAAAGAGAACTAAACCACAGCCGCCGTCTCTTGTTTCAACTTCTCCGCCTGGTAATGCGTGATCAAGGCGTCGATCAGCGGTTGGATCTTGCCATCCATGACTGCATCCAGTTGGTGGATGGTAAAGCCGATCCGGTGATCGGTCAGCCGGTTCTGCGGGAAGTTGTAGGTGCGGATTTTCTCGCTGCGGTCGCCAGAGCCGACCATCGCCTTGCGCTCTTTGGCGAGAGCCTGTTGCTGCTTCTCCATTTCGATTTCATAGAGACGCGAGCGCAGCACGCGCATGCCTTTTTCCCGGTTCTTGATTTGCGATTTCTCGTCCTGGCAACTGACCACCGTATTGGTCGGAATATGTGTAATTCGAACCGCGGAGTAAGTTGTGTTCACCGACTGCCCGCCGGGACCGGACGAGCAAAAAGTATCGATGCGCAAGTCTTTGGCTTCGATCTTAATATCAACGTCTTCCGCTTCAGGCAGCACGGCAACCGTGACCGCCGAAGTGTGCACGCGACCTTGCTGCTCGGTGGCCGGAACGCGCTGTACCCGGTGCACTCCGCTCTCATATTTCAACTGCGAGAAAACCCGGTTGCCTTCGATGATGGCGATCACTTCTTTCAGGCCGCCCGCCGATGACTCCGAACTGGACAGCACTTCTACCTTCCAGCGCTGTGTTTCCGCATAACGCGTGTACATGCGGAAGATTTCGGCGGCAAACAAGGTGGCCTCGTCTCCTCCGGTGCCCGCACGGATTTCCAGAATGATGTTCTTCTCGTCGTTGGGATCTTTGGGCAGCAGCAGCACTTTGAGCTCTTCTTCGACGCCGCCCACGCGGCTCTGCAGCTTGTCGAGTTCTTCCTGCGCGTAGGCGCGCATCTCCGCGTCTTTCTCTTCGGCAAGGACAGCTTTGCTCTCGGCGATGCCTTTGGTCAGGTCCTTATATTCGCGATACTTCTCCACGATGGGCGCAATTTCGCTATGAGCCTTGGCGGTCTTCTGATATTTCGCCGAGTCGTTGACGATCTCCGGCGAGGCCAGAGTGTTGGTCAGATCTTCGTAGCGAGCTTCGATTTGGTCCAGTCGTTCAAACATAGTCGTTAGCCGTTGGCCACTGGTCGTTGGTCGCTCATTTTATTGAACTTTTTCACGGATCGAATTGATAAGACTATTAAGTCCTCGCGCTATCGCGTCCGAGGAAGTAATCAGGCGGGTGCCTTCTTCACCCGATATATATTCTAATGCCTGTGCGATCATAACTTGCGTTTGCACCTCTAACAGTGACCCTCTCGCATGCAAAAGGAAATTGGCAAACTCGCGATCTGAACGATGTCCCTTACCTTCTGCAATATTACTTGGGACGGATACAACGGCCCGCCGTAATTGCTGACTCAGGCCATAGAGTTCATGTTTCGGAAACCTATCCGTTGCACGATAGACCTCAACCGTAAATCTCATTGCCTCCTGCCATACGCGCAGGTCCTTGAAAGATGATGACATCTTGGGCCTCCAACGATCACTCTAGAACCTAGAGCGGAGGAAAGCCAACGACTAACGACCATCGACTAATGACGGAGTTTCAAGGTGGGAACCCCTAGGCAATCACCAACTCGCCACCGCGCTCCTTCTCCAGCACCATGGCGTGCTCCAGGGCGACAATGGCGCACTGCGCTTCGTCGTCCGATGGAGGCTTGGTGGTAATGCGCTGCAGCCACAGTCCGGGCGCAGTCATCAGGGCAAACAAGGATCCGCGATGCTTCGCCGCGAAGCGGATAATTTCATACGAAACGCCGGCAATGAGGGGCAGCAGAGCGATTCTCGAAGCGAAGCGCGCCCAGAATGTGGCGTAAGGAATCAGCATATAGAAGCCGATCGAGATCAGCATCACCGTCATCAGGAAGCTCGTTCCGCAGCGCGGATGGAAGGTCGAATACTTCTGAACCGACGCGGTAGTCAGCGGGTCGCCATTTTCAAAAGCGAAAACAGTCTTGTGCTCTGCCCCGTGATATTCGTAGACCCGGCGAATGTCCTTCCAGAGCGAGACGCCCCAGATAAAGAGCAGGAACAGCAGCAGGCGAATTCCGCCATCGATCAGGTTGAAAATAATGCGGCCGCCGAGCGCCGGATCGAGCTTCTTCAGTTCCGTGGCCGCCAGCAGGGGCAAGTATTTGTAGGTAAAGATGAAGAAGGCCAGGGAGATGACAACGTTCACTGCGGCCAGCCATCCGCTGATCGCGGCGGCTTTCTCGCGGTCAGCCGACTTGGAAGGTTCCGCCGCGCTGCGCGCTGGCGGGATGGCCGAGGCGGCCGTCGCCACATGGTCCGTTGCCGCATGGTCCTTGATTGTTCCTTCCGGCTTGCCCTTGCCGTCCTCCATAATGTCTTCGATCGCGACGTTGGCCGAAAAGCGCAACGCCCGGTAGCCTAAATTCATGGCGTACCCGAGTGTCATGACGCCGCGCAAGACGGGCCATCCCATCCATTTATGCTTCTCCGACGGGCGCTCCAGCGCTTCGCTCATGGTGACCACTTCGCCCGACGGTTTACGGCAGGCGATCGCCCACGCGTGCGGAGAGCGCATCATAACGCCCTCAAGCACGGCTTGCCCGCCAACCAGGGTTTCTTCCCCGCTCTCAAGAGCGGGCAGAAGCTGGACAGCGGCCAGAAATCGCAGATAGTTTCGGAGAAGACGCACGGGTATTAGATGCTCCTAGCGGGGGCACGACACACCATCTAGGGTATCACAGGCGGGACGCCGAGTGCTGCTTTCCTGATCTGCTAAGTTCATTGTACGTCTGGGCTTACAGAAAGATCGAGGAGCCGTCATCCATTTGAATCTCGGCGATCCTGCAGCTAGTCACATAAAGATTCCATGCGGCGATTTGCCACAACCTGTGAAGCCATTGCCGGCACGACGAAAAAACTGCAGAAGACGACTCTGGTCGCGGACTATCTGAAGTCGTGCTCCATCGACGAGGCCGCCATAGCGGCGGTGTTCCTCTGCGGACGGCCATTCCCCGCGTGGGAGGAGACGACGCTCCAGGTTGGCGGCCGGTCGTTGTGGCTGATTGTGGCGGAACTGGCCAATCGAGACCAGGCCGACCTCACCGCTTCTTACCGGCAGCATGGAGACTTGGGGGCTGTCGCCAGCGATCTTCTTCCGGAGCGTTCAAGCGAAGGCCTCGGAGTATTGGAGGTGGAACAGGCGTTCCGTCAGATTGCCGCGGCCCGCGGTCCGTCGGCCAAGAGCGCACTTGTTAAGCAACTGCTCTCCCGCGTTTCGCCGCTTGAAGCCAAATACATTATCAAGATCATGACCGGCGATCTGCGAATTGGATTGAAGGAAAGTCTGGTGGAAGAAGCAATCGCCAAAGCCTACGGAGCCACGCTCGCCGAGGTTCAGCGCGCCAACATGCTGCTGGGCGATATTGGCGCCACTTTACGTTTTGCGGCCGAGGGCAAGCTGGCTGAGGCGCGGATGCGGCTGTTTCATCCGCTCGGATTCATGCTGGCGAGTCCGGTGCAGACCGCCGAGGAAGGCCTCAGTTACTTCGCCGAAGCTGCTGTCGAGGACAAGTACGACGGCATTCGAGCCCAGGCTCGCGTTTCTGGCGGCGAGGTAAAGATTTTTTCGCGCACGCGGGATGAGATTACCGAATCCTTCCCGGAATTGCCGTCCGCGCTGGCCGGGCTGCCAACGGAGGTCATCCTCGACGGGGAGATCGTGGCTTGGGAATATCCCGCAAAGCTGGAGGAGGCGCGGAACGTGGTCGATGAAGCAGCCTCGGAGGCTGGGGAGACTCGGGCCAGGAGTCTGGGCTCGGCGCGTCCCTTCAGCGTTCTGCAGCAGCGCTTGGGGCGAAAGAAGGTCAGCGACAAGATGCTGCGCGAGGTGCCGGTCGCCTTTCTGGTATTCGATATCTTGTTCGCCGATGGCCGGCTGCTGATTGATCTTCCGCTGCGGGAGCGAGCGCGGATTCTGGATTCCCTCATGGCAGCGCCACGCAAGAACACTCACCACAGAGGACACAGAGGATCACAGGGATCGCTTGCCTTCGATCCTGAGACCGATGAAGAATATGTTTCCGCAGTGAGCATGATTCGTGCGCCGGTGTTTCGCGCCGCCTCCACCGACGCGCTGGAGGAATTGTTTGTGGCGGCGCGGGCACGCGGCAACGAAGGCTTGATGATCAAGGATCTCGAATCGCCCTATACGCCGGGAAAGCGCGGCAAATCGTGGCTGAAAATGAAGCGCGAACTGGCCACGCTCGATGTTGTCGTCACGGCGGCCGAGTTCGGCCACGGCAAGCGCATCGGCGTGCTCAGCGACTATACCTTTGCAGTGTGGGACGGCGACCGGCTGGTGAACATCGGCAAAGCCTATTCAGGATTGACCGACGCCGAGATCGCCGAGATGACGCAATGGTTTCTTGAGCACACGATCGAAGACCAGGGATTCCGGCGCGTAGTCGAGCCGAAGATTGTGCTGGAAGTGGCCTTCAATAACATGATGCAGTCCGACCGGCACGAGAGCGGATATGCGTTACGCTTCCCGAGGATTGTGCGGCTCCGACCGGACAAGTCGGCGGAAGAGGCAGATACGATCGAGCGGGCACGGGAGATCTACGACCAACAACAATAGGCCTCGGGGACGGCTAAATAGTTAGTGGCTGTGATGATGATGCTCGTGCTCTTCCGCGCTCTCTACCACCGGAATCACGCAGCCGTGCGCCGTTTCGCAGATCACGTGCTCGAACTGGATCGTGGTGTGGTCGATGCGGAAGCCGTGAAGCAGGCGATCTTTTACGTCGCGCAAGATCCGCTCGCTCACCGACGGAGGAATATCCGCGATCGAGATATGGCAGGAGAGCGCGTGCGTTTCGCTCCCGATGCTCCAGACGTGCAGATCGTGCACATCATTCACCCCTTCGACGGAGCGAATCTCCGATTCGATTTTCTCCAGCTTCATTCCTCGCGGAATGCCCTCAAGCAGAATATTCAGCGTCTCCCGGCAAATACCGAAACCTGACCACAGGATGAGCACGCCAATCCCGACCGATAGAACCGAATCGATCCAATAATTTCCGGTCGCCAGGATCGCCCAGCCTCCGGCGATGACGGCCGCGGTCGAAAGCGTGTCGCCAAGTTCATGCAGCAGGGCGCTGCGGATGTTGACGTCGCCGCCCGAGCGGTAGAGCAGAAGGGCAATGGCTCCATTCATGACCACGCCGGCTCCGGCGACCCACATCATCACGCTGGCCTGCACGTGTTCGGGATGCTGCAGCCGGCGGAAAGCCTCATAGAAGATGAAGAACGAAACCACGACCAGCGAACTGGAGTTGACCAGCGCCGCCAGCACTCCAGCGCGGTGATAGCCGTAGGTTTTCGTGGAACTGGCGGGGCGCGACTGGAAGTAGACCGCAACCAGCGAGAGCAGCAGCGCCAGAAAATCCGAAAGATTGTGTCCGGCTTCCGACAACAACGCCAGCGAGTGGGCGCGAATGCCGGCCACCACCAGCAACACAATGTAGGCCAGAGTCACGCCCAGCGAGATCTTTAGAACTCGCGTGGGGCCGCCGGCGCCGTGGGTGTGAACATGCATCTCTACCATCAGTTTACGGTCCCTGAGTGCGGGCTTCAAGCACGCTAGTGATGCGGGTTCCTTCCGGAGGGCGTCATCCCGAGCGGAGCCGCCTTTCAGGCACAGCGAAGAGCCCGCCCTGAGCGAAGCCGAAGGGATCTCGCCGGAATCACGCGTCACGCTCCTCGCGAGATCAGCTCTTGGCCAGACTGTCGAGATAGCGGTTGTTGTAGAAGGTAGTGGCTTTCTGCACGAACTCGAGAATCTTGAACATCCGTTCCCGGATTTCCCGGTTCATCTCTTTGAACTGCACCGCGACGCCGGAGCCGGGATCGAGTCTCAGAACGACGCCCTCGACCGATAAGCTGGGATCGTCCATCGAAAAACCCAGCTTGATTTGGCTGCCCGGCGACAGGATGGTGCTGGTCTCGACAAAGCAGCCGCCCATGCTGATGTCGGTGAGGTTTGCGAAAAGCGGCACGCCTCCAGCTTCGGTCTGCATTTCGATAGTCACGCGGCATTTCATCCGCGGATGGGCCCGCCGGTCTTTATAAGCCAGCTGCTTCTGCTTCTCCAGATACATTCGCCGGTCGGCTTCCGCCAGAAGTTGCTCGGCATCTTTGCCGTCCGCGGGATAGACTGCCCGTCCCACGCTCAGCGAGAGAATTTCTTCGCCGCAAACTTCGCTTCCCGCGTGCCGGGCCAGGACTCGCATCTGCTCGGCTTTTTTCCCGGCGGTGTCGGCGGCCAGGCCGGGCGCGATCACGACAAATTCGTCGCCCCCCATGCGCGCCACGTAGTCATACTCGCGGCAGCTGTCTTTTAAAGCTTGCGCGAAGAGCCGCAGCACCCGGTTGCCTTCCAGATGGCCAAAGCGATCGTTGATCTGCTTGAAACCGTCCATGTCGGAGACCATTACGGTCAGCGACGAATCATCGCGCTTGCAGCGAGCCAGTTCGCGGTCGAGTTGCAGAAATAGCGAACGCGCATTGGGCAGGCCAGTGAGGTAGTCGGTGGTCGCAGAGCTTTCCGCTTGCTGATACTTGAGAGCATTCTCGATGGCCAGCGCCATCTTGCCGCTGACCGCAAGAAGAATTCGCAGGTGATCGGTAGTGAACGCGTCGCGTTCGCCGCGATACAGTGCCAGCACGCCAATGATTCCCGCAACGCCCTCCAGGGGCACCGCCAGGGCCGAGCGCAGCGTGCTGAACTTCGAGGGATCGTTCAGATATCCGGGTTCTACCGAAGGGTTGCCGTTAATGATCGGCTTGCGATTATGCGCCACCCAACCGGAGAGTCCGTGCCCAACGGGGATGCGCAGCGAAGAAAACAGCCGGTAGTTGTCTCCGTTTACATATTCCGGAATCAGTTCGTCCTCGCGCTTGATGTAGATCGCGATGGCATCGTAAGGCACCATGGGTTTGAGCTTGACCGAGAAGACCGACAAGGTTTCGCCCAGGCTCAGCGAAGCCCCAAGATCCTGGCTCAACTCGAACAATGCCTGCGCTTCTTGGCGGGCCGCCGCAATGGAAGACAGGAACGTCGTTTCCCGGCCGGCGTAATCCTGGGCGATAGTATTTTCGAATCCGGCAGCCGGTTCTAGCCCTCGCTCGATTTTGATGGCGGTCGACAGCGGCGCATTGGGATCTTCTGCCGATTTGGCTACGGCAAGGTGCTCCAGTTGTTCGTAGCGTTTCTGAAGAATGTCGACCACCTTGGGATCGAACGATTTTCCCGACTCGGCGGCCAGTTTCTGAATCACGTCGCGCATGGGCAGAGCGCGGCGGTATTGCCGGTCGGAAGCCAGCGCATCGAGATAATCCACGGCCGACAAGATGCGCGCTCCCATGGGAATTTCCGCGCCCTTCAATCCCAGCGGATAGCCCGATCCGTCCCACTTCTCATGGTGGGCTCGCACGATGGGCACGACGGGATAGGGAAAACGCACGCGCTCTAGAATCTCCGCGCCCACCAGCGTGTGGATCTTCATTTTCTCGAACTCTTCCGGGGTGAGGCGGCCCGGCTTCGAGATGATGTGTTCGGGTACAGCCAGCTTGCCAATGTCATGCAACAGGGCGGCGGCATGCAGCGCCTCAAGTTCAGGCCCGACTACCCCGATCTCTTTGGCAACTTCGAGGGCATAGACGCGGACTCGCTGCAAATGCTCGTGGGTCGTATGATCCTTCGCTTCAATGGCCAGTGCCAGCGCCTCGATCGTCCGTAGATGCAGGTTCGCCATCTCCTCGACGTGGCGCTTTTCGTCTTCCAGTTTGCCGAGATACAGCCGGTAAGACCGGTAGATGAGATACACCGCGGGTAGCACCAGCAGCGAGGTTTCCCAATTAAACCCTTCGTTCAACCACGCGATTCCCCCGGCGACGCCGGCTCCCACCAAGTAATAAGGGAATGACCAGAAATAACTGTCCACCAGAATGCGGCTGAAAGCCCTGCGTTCGGTCAAAGAGATTGCGGCGGCGATCAACCCCGCGTTCGCGATGAAGTAAACCGTTGCGGACAATCCCAGCAGAACTGGACGGCTGTCGATCACCAGATTTGTCAGCCGATGGTGAAAAGCAATATAAGCCAGCGCCGTTGAGATCGAACTCGCGCAAACGTTGAACGCCACCTGCAGCGCTTTTGCGCGATAGGGATAGAGGCACTGCGCCAGCATCGAGATGGCGCCCAGAATCAGAGTCTCGGTGAAACTCAGCTCCAGAATTCCGATCAGGACGAACAGGAAATTTACCGACAGCGTGCCCGTGATTCCCGGCAGATTCACTTTCAGCCGCGACGCCAGAATCGCAATGCCCAGGTAACAAATAAATTCCGCGATGTTTCGGCTGGTCTGGTGGATTCCGCCGTAGATGAGCGTACCCAACCCGGCAATCACTACCAGAGAAATGAACAACTTCGCGGGCACGGATAAAAACCTCCACGAGCGGGAACGCTCGGGCAGGCCCATCGAAATGCTGGTTGCTCCAATCATGCGGTAGACACACGTGTGGGGACACACCTTCCCACGCACCCATGAATACCAGCTAACAGATGTAGAAACAATAAGTTAGGAGTTTTTCGAGAAACTTACGTAACTTGCCTTAGTGCCGGAAGAGTGTTGAGTAAGGCATCTTTGTGGGGGATTCGTAAGGTGCTGATTTTAGAGATTGTTAGGGCGTGGATTCCGTAGTTAGGGCCCGGTCTTTTCCGCGCATCTACTACCACGAACCCGGCTGCCCCACGCTTCGTGGGGTTCGAAGCGTGGGCATTCCCGCCGCTGACTCGGACGAGTAGCCCAGGCTTTTGATCTTTGCTGGAATACCAAAACGGTGGGTGCCCCGTCCTTCGCGTTCATTCTTTTGCGAAGGGCGGGAACCACGAACACATACACAACCGCGTTTATGTAGGGGAGACCCAAAGGTTGCACCGGCAGTATCGTACCCGCCCTTGCAAAAAACGCACCCTCAGCATAGGTGGCGCAAGCAAGGATCCACCGTCAAAAGGGTGGGCCCCCCGCAGCTTAAACCGAATAAGACACATCGGCTCCCGCGATATCCTGATCGTCAGGCGCTGTATTGACCGCGGACGCGGTCTTTCCGCGCCGCATAGCTACGATCCCGGTGCGAACCATCTCGAGCACGCCATAGGGCCGGAGTACCTCCAGCAATCCATCAATCTTGTCTTCAGTGCCGGTAATCTCGATGGTCAGCGATTCCGGTGCGACGTCCACCACTCGCGCCCGAAACACGCTGGCCAATTCCAGAACGTGCGAGCGCGCCTCATGGGTCGCAGCGACCTTGATCATGGCCAGATCGCGGACGATCGAAGGCTGGTTGGTGATGTTCTCCACCAGCAGCACGTTGACCAGTTTGTAAAGATTGGCCTCAATGCGGCGAGCCTGATCCCGGTCGGCGTCCACGGTGATGGTCATCCGCGAGACCTCGGGCTTTTCCGTTCGCCCCACGGTGAGTGAATCGATATTGAAGGCGCGGCGGCGAAACAGCGACGCCACGCGGGTCAACACGCCCGGCTTGTTTTCGACATGGACCACATAGGTATTCAACATGTTGTTCTCTATTCGTCCGCCGCGGTCTCGACGATCTTGCTTGGCCGCCGGATCATCTCATGCAGCGATGCTCCCGCCGCCACCATCGGGTACACCGTATCTTCCTGCTCCACGCGGAAGTTGATCAGCACCGGGCCATCGTGTTCGCGCGCGGCGCGCACCGAGGGCACGACCTGCGACCGCTCGGTTACGGTCATGCTGCGGATGCCGTAGGCTTCGCCGAGCTTGGCGAAATCAGGATTGAGCAAGGGCGTCGCCGCATAGTTGCGCTCATAAAAAAATTCCTGCCACTGCCGCACCATTCCCAGGAAGCCGTTATTGATGATCGCAATATTGACCTTCAGCTTTTCCTGCACGATGGTGGCCAGCTCACACAGCGTCATTTGGAAGCCGCCGTCGCCGACCACGACCCACACTTCAGACTCGGGCCGCGCCACTTTCGCCCCGATGGCCGCCGGCAAGGCGAATCCCATGGTTCCCAATCCGCCGGAAGTAATCAGGCTTCGCGGCTTCTCGTGCTTGTAATATTGCGCCTCCCACATCTGGTGCTGGCCCACGTCGGTGACGACGATGGTGTCTCCGTCGCGCGTCTCGCGCCAGAGGTCATTGATCACGTGCGCCGCATAGAGATGGCCGCTGTCGGGCAAGTTCTGAATGTCGCGCACGGCTGAATCGCCCTTCAGTTTGTCGATGCAATCCAGCCACTCACTGCGGTCAATGGTTTCCACTCGCGGCAACAGCTCGTGCAGCACTTCGGCCAGATCGCCCACCAGCGGCACATCCACTTTTACGTTCTTGTTAATCTCCGCCGGATCGATCTCGATGTGGATCTTCTTCGCATTCGGGGCGTAGGTTTTGAGATTGCCCGTCACCCGGTCGTCGAAGCGCATCCCGAACGCCAGCAGCAGGTCCGCTTCCTGAATCGTATGATTTACCCAGGCCTCGCCGTGCATGCCCATCATGCCCAGATTCAGCGGGTGCGCTGCCGGGAACGCTCCAATCCCTAAAAGTGTTAGAGCGACCGGAATGCCCGCGCGCTCGGCGAAGTCACGCACCTCCCGCATCGCGCCGGAGATGATGATGCCGTGCCCCGCCAAAATCACTGGTCGCTTCGAATTGTGAATCAACTCCAGGGCTTGCTCGTATTCCTTCGGAGCCGGCGACAGATCGGGACGGTATCCCGGCAGTTGCGGCCTGGCGGCATCCCAATCGAAGTCACAAGTTGTCTGCTGCGCATCTTTCGTGATATCGACCAGCACCGGCCCAGGCCGCCCCGAACGCGCTACGTAGAAGGCTTCCCGAACCGTGCGCGCCACTTCGTTGGCATGCGTTACCAGATAATTGTGTTTGGTGATCGGCAACGTCACGCCCGTGATGTCGGTTTCCTGAAAGGCGTCCGATCCGATCAACTTGCTTCCGACTTGCCCCGTAATGCAGACGATCGGCGAGGAATCGAGCATGGCCGTCGCGATCCCGGTCACCATATTGGTTGCGCCCGGACCCGACGTTGCCACAGCCACGCCCACTTGCCCGCAGGCTCGTGCGTAACCGTCCGCCATGTGCGTGGCTCCCTGCTCATGGCGCACCAGCACGTGATGAATCTTGCTGTGCTTCAGCGCGTCATACGCAGGCAGAATCGCTCCGCCGGGATAGCCGAACACATGCTTGACGCCTTCGCGCTCGATGCATTCCCACAAGATGCGCGCGCCGGTCATTCCTTTGTCGGATGTGTTGTCCTTCATACGTCCTTCCTGCCGCTCCTAAAAAGCAAAACCCACCGAGCCAGCTCGTCTGGCGGGGCGGGATTGGGGAGCCTTTAAGATTTCCAGTTGCTCAGCTCACTGCGTCCCTCCACACCGCCCAGGGTACGAGAATTCGTACCCTAAAGATGACGACACGAATTCGGTGTAGATAGCTGTTCTGCATAGCCGTTTCAAGCGTCCACCGATGGTATCGAAGGCCGACATTTGCCGCAAGTGGTAATCTCGGCAAGAATCCGAGCACCGGCACGAATCCCTGCGCTTACACCCGAAACTTTTCTTGCGCCAGGTCGCTCGCGGCCTGTGCCAGATTCTCCGGCTTCCCTAGATCGCGCCAGTAATATTCATCCGCGCGGAATGCCGAAATTTTCTCGCCCTGCCCGGCCAACCGCAAATAGGAATCGATGATGGAAAACGCTCCGTCTTCGGTCATCATTCCGAGGAGTCGCTGCGAAATGACGTGCACGCCCGAAAACGCGAGCGATGTGATTTCCTTTGCCGGGCGCACAAAGTCTGCCGGTTGCTGGCGCGACTGGCGCCCGCAAAGCTGATTGTCAGAATCGAACAGCAAACGCCGCAACGTCTCGCGCTCCTGCACTGCCAAGGTCGCCAAAGCGTGGCTCTCGGAATGCGCCCGCACCATCCGATCCAGATCGATCGTGCTGATCACATCAACGTTGTGCAGAATGAACGGCTCGGCGTTTCCATTCTCCAGAAAAAACCATGCGGCCTTCTTTAAGCCGCCGCCGGTGTCGAGCAGGATCTCCTCCCGCGAAATCTCGACCCGCATCCCGAAATTCTTCTTTCCCTGGAGATACTCAATTACCACGTCAGCAAAGTGATGCACGTTCACGATCACTTCGCGAATCCCAAATGACGCGAGCCGCCGCAGCGTAATCTCCAGCAGCGTGTGTCCCGCAACTTCCACCAGTGCTTTAGGCCGATCGTCGGTGAGCGGGCGCAGCCGCGTGCCCAGGCCAGCGGCCAGTATCATCGCCCTCATGTCGCGGCCTTCTGCACCTGCGCCTCCGCGGCCATCCTCTCCAGCTCCCGATGCTGCACCACTACCTCGACCCCAGCCCTCCCGCGCAAGCGCTTGGCAACCTGCTCGGCCAGATAGACGGAACGATGCTGCCCGCCCGTGCATCCGAAAGAAACCATCAAGTTCTTAAACCCGCGCTGTTGATAGTTGCTCACGCTAGCGTCTACCAGCGACATCACGCTGGCTAGAAACTGGTGCACGCTGTCCTGTTGATTCAGGTAATCGATCACCTGAGCATCCTTCCCGGTGAGAACCTTAAATTGTTCTTCGCGCCCGGGATTGGGCAGGCTGCGCCCGTCGAAAACGAAACCGCCGCCATTGCCGCTCTCGTCTTTGGGCAGGCCTCGATGAAAAGAGAAACTGAAGATCCTCACGACCAGATTGTCCGCATCCGACGCCAGACTTTGCAATTTCTCAGAAGCCAGCATGCTGTGAAACGCTTCCATCAAAGTGGGCAGCTCGATCGGCAGCCTCACATTATGCAGAAGCCAGCGCAAATTTTTCAGCGCATAGGGCACGCTCTGCAGAAAATGCACCTTACGCTCGTAAAATCCACGAAACCCGTATGCCCCCAGCGCCTGCATGATGCGGATGTAAACGTAGGCATAGTAGTGCTGCATGAACGCTTCAGGCTTCAGATCGACATAGCCACGCAGCGTATTGAGGTAGTGATCGAGCAGTTGCAGGCGGAGGTCCGGGGGCAAATCGGCTTTCGCGTCGTACAGAAGCGAAGCCACGTCGTACTGCAGCGCGCCCTTGCGCCCGCCCTGATAATCCAGAAAATAAGGTTGCGCGTCGCGTAGCATGATGTTCCGCGACTGGAAATCGCGATATAAAAAATAGTCGCGGCCCGCGCTCAAGAGAAACTTGGTCAGACGCTTGAAATCGTCTTCCAGCGCCTGTTCGCTGAAGGGAATTCCCGCCAGCCGCAGGAAATAATATTTGAAGTAATTCAGGTCCCACGCGATCGATTGCCGGTCAAAACTGCCTCGCGGATAGCAGACCTTATAATTCAGGTCGCGTCCAGCCTCGATCTGAAACCTCGGCAAGATCGCGATTACCTTGCGGTACGCTTCCACCACTTGCGCGGCAATGTTCTCGCCCTGGCGATGCTGCGAGAGCAATTCAAACAGCGACGTGCTTCCCAAATCCTGCTCGAGATATGCCCCCTGGTCTAAATCAACGCCATAGATTTCCGGCACCGGCAGACCATGCTCGGCGAAATGCCGCGAGAATTCGAGGAAGGCGACATTTTCTTCGCGCACGCGGTAGAGGATCCCAATCGCGCTGATCCCGTTGCTGGTCAGGCGAATGATCTTGCGCCCGGAACCGCCGAGCTCTCCCTGCACGGCCTGCACCTGCTCGACCGGCACGTGAAAATGCTGCTCGAAGAGTTTCTTGAGGACGTCCATGAAGTGATGCCTGGCGATTCATCACCAAGATATCACCGAAGCTCGGCCGCGGATCAGGAGAGCATCTGCAAGCGAAACAGGGACAAGGAACAGGAAAGGATGCCGAAGTACCGCAAGGAATCAGATCCAGGGGCGGGCCGTTCATCGCAAACCGGTTATGCCGTTTTCTCGCTGATGCTCCACTGGATGGCGTGCTGCACCAGTTCGCGGGCACTGCGCAACGAAAGCTTCTCCTTAATATGTGCCTGGTACGATTCCACGGTCTTCACGCTGATGTGCAATTCTTCGGCCGGTTATAGCCAAACAGCTTTTCCACCTGCGCATTTACCAGAACAATCCTGCCCTTCTGATTCACCACCACTACGGCATCGGGAGCGGTCTCCAACAATCCTCGAAATCGGGCCTGCGCGCGCTTTTGCCCGGTGATGTCGGTTCCGGAGGCAATCGTGTACGAAGGCATGCGCTTCGCCGCCCGCAGCACCGCCGCCGACCATGCAATCGTTCGCTCGCTTCCATCCCGCGCCAGCCAAGTGCTTTCATACTCGCTGCGCAGTTCGTTGCCGCACATCAGCCGAAAACATTCGTCTGGAACTGCTGGCGCTCCTCTTTCACCGCGAACACGTCCCAGATGCCCTGCCCGCGCGCGATGCGCCCTTCGCGATCCAACACAATTACCAGCGCTCCCCACCGTATCTAGAACGGCGGAAACAAGGAAGATGCCGCAATACCGCTCTTGTCGCTCGATGCGGCGAAATGAAAATTCGAGGAGAACAGCCAGCAGTCGCGAACAATCTGGTGGCGGCGGTTGGACTCGAACCAACGACCTACGGATTATGAGACCGTCGCTCTAACCACCTGAGCTACACCGCCACTTGCTGCAAAATCAAGAAGGATGGGCGAAACGAAAAGCAGGCTGGCATGGGGCCAGCTCTTTCGCGGCCTGGAAGCAACGATCCCGCGTCACGTCCAATTTTTTATTCTAAGAGCGCCTGCAAAATTGGTCAAACAGCGAATTCTGGAAATCGCTATACTCGGCACGTTCCGTTTCAGCGCCGAATCCTGGATCCGTCATGAGAGTGATCGCCGTCATCCCCGCTCGTTTGGCTTCTACCCGGCTGCCGCGCAAGATGCTGCGGGAAATTGCGGGCCAGCCCCTCATCGGCGCGGTCTACGAGGCCGTCCGCCGCTCTCCGCTTCTGGACGACGTGATGATCGCGACTGATTCCGAGGAGATCATGTCCGCATGCCGCAAACATGGCTGGAAAGCCCGCATGACTTCACCCGCGCATTCCAGCGGCACGGAGCGGGTCCACGAGATTTCCACTCAGGTGCCAGCCAACGTCTACATCAACGTCCAGGGCGATGAGCCGATGGTCCGGCCCGAGCAGATCGCCTCCCTCATCCAAGTGGTGGAGAATCCCGCGATCCAAGTCGGTACGTTGAAGACGCCCGCCGCGCTCGAAGACATCTCAAACCCGAATGCCGTGAAAGTTGTGACCGATCTCAATGGGCGCGCTCTCTATTTCTCGCGGGCTACCATTCCGTTCGATCGCAATCACAGCCATCCCCCATACTTCAAGCACCTGGGGCTCTATGCCTATCGCAAGCCTGCGCTCGATCAGTTCGTAAACCTGCCCGAATCTTCGTTGGAAAGAAGCGAGCGCCTGGAGCAACTGCGGTTCCTGGAAAATGGCATCCCCATTTTCGTAGGCGAAACTCCCTACGACAGCGTCGGCGTGGATACAGAAGAAGACCTGCAGCGCGTCCTCGAAATTCTAAAAAGTGCGGCCGTCAGGAAGTAGCGCCGCTCTTAAGAGGTAGCGCCGGCGTCCCGCCGGCTGTCGCGAGAGCATCTTGTTCTCGCCTCGCTCGGGCGCCACAGCCCTCGCAGCGAAAGGCAGTCAATCAGACCTGCACGTGCGGTTGAGCATTCTGATTCCGTCCCCATTCCTCCGCCGCGGCCAGCCTCCGCGAAATCGAAGGATGCGAGTGAAAGAACCATTCCACCCACTTGGAAGGAGCCCGTTCCGCCAGATTCTGCTCCGCCAGTTTATTCATCGAGGAGACAAACGGCTCCACGCTGGCAATCGACTCGAACGCATACCGGTCCGCCTGACGTTCGTTAAAGCGGGAATACGCGTTCAGGGCCGGCATCAGCAAAAATGAAAGCACGACCGACACCAGCGCCAGCAGCGGCAAGTTGGCGAAGTCCGACAACTGCTCGAACATGTGCTGGTCGACCGCGTAGTGCAAGGTGAAATCCGCCGCCCAGAATCCCACGAATGTAATCGCAGCCTGCACGAGAATGCTTTTCAGAATATGGCGGTGCACATGATGTCCCAGTTCGTGCGCCAGCACCGCTTCGATTTCTTCGGGCGAATAATTATCCAGCAAGGTATCCGCCAGGATGATGCGGCGCGTGCTGCCCAGCCCGGTGAGAGCCGCATTCGCCTTCTTGCTCTTTTCTGAAAGTTTCCAGCGATACACGCCGCGCACGCGTGTTCCGGCATGTTCGCTCAGAACCACGAGCCGCCGCCGCAGGTCTTCATCCTCCAACGGCTCAAACTTGTAGAAAATCGGAAACAGCACGACCGGCGCCAGTTGCGCCAGCAGAATGAATAATCCCATGAACAGCGCCCAGGCCAGCAGCCACCAGTGCTGCGGCCATTGCCGAATCGTGAAGTACAGCAATTCGACCACAATGCTGCCGAGCACAAGCCCGACAAGAAATCCTTTCACTTCATCCCAAGCCCACGAGCCAAACCTCTGATTGGAAAGTTTGAATCCGCGCTCTAGCTTGAATCCGTAGTAGTCAAGCCCGATGCCAAGGGCCTTGTTGATTCCCAGCAGCAGCACGAGATAGATGAAGAGCGAGAACGAATAACTCTGAAAGCCCCAGCGGTAAGCCAGATCGCGCAACCCATCCGACCAGCCCGTCACCAGCAAAACGACCAGGAAGACGAACCCGAGCACAAAATCGGCAATGCCCAGCCAGCGCCGGATTCGGTTGTAGCGCCGGACCTCAGGCGAGTCGGCCTGCGCATTACCCTCTCGCGGATTTAAGACCTCAGCCATCGTTCCTAGAAGTATCGCACGCGCTGGGATAAGCGCCTCAACTCTCTACTCAACACATTCTCCCCGCGGACAGGGCCGCTTTCCCCAGCACCACCTACCCGCCACTCTTCACAAACTGCTCGCCGGTTTCAAGGAGTTCGCTCACCACGTCCGGCGACGAAGCTTCGGTATACAGTCGCAGCATCCGCTCGGTTCCGGACGCGCGAAAGAGCGCCCACGCCTCTGCGCCATTTCCATTCGTCGGCGCATCGAGAAAAAACTTCACGCCATCCCGATACTCCTTCTTGAGTATCTTGTAGCGGCCAAGCGTCTGCGTGCTCTCCGCTCGCGCCCGCTCAATGGCGCTCTGTTTCATCTCGTCCGGGATGTGCAGATCGCTCCGCCCGTAATAATGCGGCCCAAATTCCTGCTGCAGATCGGCCACCAGCTGGCCCAGCGGCTTGCCCTCTTCCGCCATCACATTCGCCAGAAGCAGGCAGTTCAATACACCATCCCGCTCGGGAAGAAAGCGCGAGTAACCGATGCCGCCCGATTCTTCACCGCCCATCAGGATCTCCCGCTCCATCATCAGATCGGCAACGTACTTGAATCCAATCGAGGTCTCGTGCAGCGTGCGCCCGTACTGCGCCGCGATGCGATCGATCATGCGTGTGGTGTTGAACGCGCGCACCACATCGCCCGGCCACTTCTTCCGCTCCAGCAACCAGCGCAGGATCACGCAGAAAATCTTATGTGAATCCACAAAGCTGCCGTCTTCCGCCACGGCTCCAATCCGGTCCGCATCTCCATCGGTGGCCAGTCCCGCATCGCACTTCTCCCGCACCACCGTTTCCTGCAGCATCGCAGTGTGCGGCTGAATGGGCTCGGGATTGATTCCGGGAAACAGCGGATTCAGTTCCTGGCGAATCGCCACGTAGTGAACCCCGCGCGCGTCGAAAATCCCCGGCAGGACGCCGCGTCCCGACCCGTACATCGCGTCCACGGCAAATTTGAATTTCGTTTTCGCGATCAGATCCATGTCAGCGAACGCGCACACCGCCGCAACATAATCCTTTTTCAGATCGACCTTGTCGACGGCGGCCTTCTTTCCCTTCGGCGCCGTACCCGCGGCGAGTTCTTCCTCAATCTTCTTCATGATGGCCGGCGTTGCCGATCCGCCAAAATTGCCCTTGAACTTCACCCCATTCCAATTCCACGGATTGTGGCTGGATGTCACCATCACGCCACCCGCCGCGCCGTGTTGCTTCACCGCATACGACACCGCTGGAGTGGGCGTGTAGTCGTTGGCCAGCTTCACGGGAATTCCCGCGGACGCCAGGACCTCGGCCACGACCTCCGCGGCCTGAGGCGACAGGAAGCGTGCATCGTAGCCCACGATCACTCCGCGCTGCGCGTCTTCGTACTTGAGCACGTACGACGCAATCGCCCCGGCCACGCGCCGCACGTTGTCAAAGGTAAAGTCGTCGGCGATAAGTCCGCGCCAGCCGTCGGTTCCAAATTTGATCTCTTGCGCCATAGGAAGCAGTTTCGAGTCTTCATTCTCGAGTCTCAAGAAAATCTGCCGGCACCTCCGTCTTCTCGAAACCTGAAACTTGACACTTGAAACTACGTCAGCTTGTGCATCTTCTTTTCATCCAGATATTTCACGACCTTACCCACATCCTGCGCGTGCTGCCGGGTCGTGATCAGCAAAGCGTCCGGGGTTTCCACCACCACGAGATCGCTGACGCCCACCGCGGCGACAAACTTCCCCGGAGCGTGAATATAGTTTCCGCGCGCATTGAGCAGAAATGTTTCGGAGGCTGAAATCAGATTGCCTTCCGGCGGATTGCTTCTTGCTGTGTGATGTTCATGCAGCGCGGTCCAGGAGCCGAGGTCATTCCATCCGAAGTCGGCGGGCAGGCAGAAAATGTTTCCCTCCTGCTGGCCTTTCGCCGAGCGCGGTTCGAGCACGGCATAATCCACGCTGATGTTTTCACACTTGGGATAAACCCTCCGGAACGTCCGGGCAAACTTGCTGGTACCATAGGTCGCGGCAATCTCCTCCAGCAATGCAGCCGTCGTCGGCAGATGCTCGCGCAGCGCATCGGCCAAGGTTTGCGCGCTCCACAGGAACATCCCGCTATTCCAGAAATAATTTCCGGCAGTCACGAATTCAGCGGCCCTTTCGGCGTTCGGCTTCTCGGTGAAGCGCCGCACATGCAGCGCGTCTCCCTGATACAAACCGCCAGCCTCGATGTATCCGTAGCCGGTCTCGGCGCGGTTGGGCCGGACGCCGAGCACCACAATATTCGGGCCCGCCGCTGCGACCTCGATTGCTCGCTCCAGTGTCTCGCGATATCGTTTCTCGTCGGCGATCACATGGTCGGAAGGGAACATCCCAATGACTGCGTTCGGACTCTCGCGTAGCAACAGAAATGCTGCCAAACCAATTGCCGGAGCAGTATTTCGTCCGACAGGCTCGGCCAGGATCTGCTTCTGCGAAATCCTGGGAAGCTGCTTCGCAACGGCTGGCCGCAGGTCTTCATTGGTGATGATCCAGAATTTCTTTGCCGGAGCCAGCGGCAGCAGGCGCGCCACGGTCTGCTGAATCATCGTCTGCTTCCCGTCGAGGGCCAGCAACTGCTTCGCGCGTCGCTTCCGGCTCAGCGGCCAGAAGCGCGTGCCTCGCCCTCCGGCGAGAATCACAGGATAGAAATTGGATTTCTTAGCCATCGTCAAAGCAAAGCAGAATGCAGACTTCAGAATGCAGAATGAACTTCCCTACATTCTCGTCTCCGGCTCTGCTAGCAGCTTTCCCGGGACATACGCCCGCAGAAACTCCACCGACCACTGCGGACGCACGCCGATCGCCTCAATGCTGGCGGGAACCACGACCGCATCTCCCTTCGCCAGCGTAACCGAATCCATCCCTGCCGCCGTAATCACTCCGCAGCCCTCGACAGCCACCAGAATCTGCGCAGAATGTTTTCCGGACTCATCTCGCGTGGCGAGTTCCAGCGCTTCTTTCGCCTCCAACATCTCCACAACGAAATACGGCGCGGCAATCAACTGGGCACGCCGATTCTGCCCAATCTGCTCTGGCGCGGGACGCAGCACTTTCCCCGAATTCACCTTCTCTTTCACCGCCGCCATGCCATCCTTCAAGTGCAATTCCCGCGGCAGGCCGTAGTCATACAGACGATAAGTCGTGTCGGACTGTTGCTGCGTTTCTACGATCACCGACCCCGGCCCCAGCGTATGCACGGTGCCGCCAGCGACGTAGATCATGTCGCCGGCATACACGTTGATCCAGTTCAGTACCTCTTCCGCGCGGTTCTCGTGAATGGAGTTTTCTAACTCAGCCGCCGTGACTCCCGGCTTCAGCCCCAACCCGATCTGCGAGCCCGGCTTGGCATGGGCCACGTACCAGCATTCGGTCTTGCCCCACGGCTGGCCCACGCGCACAGCCTGCGCGTCATCGGGATGCACCTGCACCGAAAGCTTTTCGTGCGGAAAAAGAAACTTGAGCAGCAACGGAAATCGCCGCGGATCGCGCGCTGCCTCGCCTACCAGTTCGCGCTGGTACTGCTCGCTCAACTGCCCCAGCGTCTTCCCGGTAAGCGGCCCGTTCGCGACCTTGCAGTCGTCGCCGCTCAACCACGCTTCGCCGATCTTTTCCGCGAACTTGTGATTGGGATAAATCGGTGATAGATCCTCGGTCCCCCAGGGCCGCGGATCAAATGCCGGAACCATTAACAATGGATAGAGATCATTCATGCCTGCTTGCATCCACAAAAAAGACCGCCCGCAAAACGGAACGGCCTTTGCCGAACCTCAGTATTTCTTGTGCGGCCCTCGCTCCTGTGAGGACTTGGCGAACTTACAGCGCCGCGAAAAACTTCCGCATGCGCTCCAGCCCGCGATCCAGTTCCGCCTTCGAAGTCGCGTACGAAACGCGGATGTGCTCGCTCGTTCCGAACCCTTCGCCGGGAACTGTTGCCACGTGCGCCTCGCGCAACAATCGGCCAGCCACATCAGATGCCGATTTCAGCCCTCCGCGGCCAAGAAAAGATGAAATATTCGGATAGGCGTAGAACGCTCCCTCCGGCATGGTGCAGGCCACACCAGGAATCGCCCTAAGGCCCTTCACCACATGATCGCGCAGTTGAATGTACTCGCGCCGCATCTGCTCCACGCACTCCTGCGGGCCTTTCAGCGCGGCCACGGCCGCCTTCTGCACGATCGAAGTCGGATTGGAGGTCGACTGGCTCTGCAGCTTCGCCATGGCGCTCGTCACTGCCGGCGGTGCCATCGCATAACCAAGGCGCCATCCCGTCATCGCATAGGTTTTCGATAGCGATCCCAGAATGACCATCCGCTCTTTGTATTCCCGCAACGCCCCCACCGAGAAATTCTTCCCGCTGTAGTTCAGATAGACATAGCACTCGTCCGACAGCACCCAGATGCCGCGTTCGTGGGCCAGGCGCACCACTTCGGTCATATCCTCGGCGCTCATCACCGCGCCGGAAGGATTCGACGGCGAATTCAGAATGATCACCTTGGTGCGCGGCGTGATCAATGCCGCGACCATCTTCGCGGTCACCCGGAATCCCTGCGCCTCGTCGGCTTCGAGCATCACGCAATTCCCGCCCGCGTATCGCACAATGTCTTTGAACGAGACCCAGTAGGGAACCGGCAGAATCACTTCGTCGCCGTGATCCACCAGAACCTGAATCGCGTTGAACAGCGCATGCTTCCCGCCCACCGACGCAATGACGTCCTCGCGTCGATAGTCGGAATCGAAGTCAACGTTGTGCCGGTGCGCGATCGCGTCCCGCAGTTCGGCCGTACCGGCCACGGCGGTGTACTTCGTGAAATTCCCCTGGATCGCCGCAATGGCCGCCTCTTTGATGTGCTGCGGCGTCGAGAAATGCGGCTCGCCGGCTCCAAAATCGACCACATCGATTCCCTGCGAACGCAGCTTGTCGGCCTCTGCCACCACTGCCATCGTGGCCGAGGGCTCAATGCGGTTGATTCTTTCCGTCAGTTTCAATGCTTCCGTGGTTGCCGTGGTCATGCCTTCTTCTTCTTCCTTCTCTTGGGGACTTCAATCAAATTTACATCCGCGAGCTTGTACGCCGGATCCAGCTTCTCCCGCAACTTCTGCTCCACCACTTCTGGCACCAGTCCTTTCACCGGACCACCCACCTGCGCCACCTCCCGCACCAGCCGCGAACTTACATACGAGTATTTGTCCGCCGGCATCATGAATACGGTTTCCAGCGTGGGCTCGATTTTGCGGTTCATCAGCGCCATCTGCAACTCATATTCGTAATCGCTGATGGCGCGAATGCCGCGCAATACACACATCGCGTCCATCGATTTCGCGTACTCCACCATCAAGCCATCAAACGTGTCGATCCGCACATTGTCGAGATCGGCGGTCAGTTCCTTCAACATCTCCAGCCGTTCGGATACGCTGAACATCGGCGTCTTTTCCGAATTCCGCAGAATGGCCACCACCAGCTCTTCAAAAATCTTGGCTCCCCGCTGAATCAGATCAAGATGCCCGTTCGTCGGCGGATCAAACGACCCCGGATAGATGGCCCTGCCCTTGTTCACGAGTCCTCAGTTAAGCCCTATGTTAGGTGTTGGCGAGCAGCAGCGGTGCAGCAGCTAAGATTCTATGCGGGCGGGACTAACAATGGCAATTGGGAGAATGAGGAAGAATGAGTTGTCACCGCGAAAACTGGAATCATCCCAAAAACTGGATTGTCATCCCGAGCGAAGCGAGGGATCTGGGTTCTCGCCTGACACCACAAGGGCATCGTCGCGTAAGCCAAACCAAGATCCCTCGCTTCGCTTGGGATGGCACTTGTACCGGGATTACAGAGGGATCGGCAGTAACGGCTCTTCTATGCCGTTCTCGGCACAAAGCGAAAGGTCTGCGGCTGATCCCACTCCCGCGACAGATCATCCCACTTCGGATTGGTAGATTCGATCAGGGCAACTCGCTTTGAACGCGTCCATGCCTTGATTTGCTTCTCGCGCTCGATCGCATTACGCACGTCTTCGAAGCTTTCGAAATAAACTAGTCTTGTAATGTTGTATTTCGCGGCAAATCCTGGCGTGAGCTTTAGCTGGTGTTCTCTGACTCTGCGACGAATGCTGTTTGTAATGCCGGTGTAGAGCGTTTTCGAAGGATTGGTCATGACGTAGACGAAATACCGCCGCTCGTCCCGCATGATCCCTCCTTTTTTATTCTTTTAGCTGGGTCTCTTTTATTCCTTGTCATCCCGAGCGAAGCGAGGGATCTAGGTTTGTGCTGTCACCACAAGAGTCTTGTTGCGCAATCCAAACCAAGATCCCTCGCATCGCTCGGGATGACAGAGTTTTTTCGCCCCGCTCGCCCTGCTTTATGAGTACCCGTCGGCAGGCAACGCTAGCGTCTGGCCGCCACAATTGGAGCTTTTGGCGTTTCGGTTGCGGTTGGCATCGTGGTGACCCGGCCAGCCGCCCCGTTGGTGGGCGCAGCCGCTGCCGCCGGGGCTGCCGCGACCAATCCGAGCGCCTTCCGCACCTCGGTATCCAGCTTGGCCATCACGTCCTTATTGTCTTTCAGGAACTGCCGGGCATTCTCGCGGCCCTGCCCAATGCGTTCGCCCTTATAGCTGAACCACGATCCCGACTTCTCCAGGATGTTATTGGTCACCGCCAGATCGAGCAGATCGCCTTCCCGCGAAATTCCTTCGCCATAAAGAATGTCGAACTCGGCTTCGCGGAACGGCGCGGCGACCTTATTCTTCACGACCTTTACTTTGGTCCGCGACCCGGTTACCACATCGCCTTCCTTGATGGCCGCAATCCGTCGAATGTCGACGCGCACCGACGAATAAAACTTCAGAGCCCGCCCGCCGGTCGTCGTTTCCGGATTCCCAAACATCACGCCAATCTTCTCGCGGATCTGGTTGATGAAAATCAGGCAAGTTCGCGACTTTGAAACCGTCCCGGTCAGCTTGCGCAGCGCCTGCGACATCAGCCGCGCCTGCAGCCCCATGTGGCTGTCGCCCATTTCGCCGTCGAGTTCGGCCTTGGGCACCAGCGCCGCGACCGAGTCCACTACCAGCACGTCAATGGCATTCGAGCGCACCAGAGCTTCCGTAATCTCCAGCGCCTGCTCGCCGTAGTCAGGCTGCGAGACCAGCAGATTGTCGACGTCCACGCCGAGCTTCTTGGCGTAGCCCGGATCGAGCGCATGTTCGGCATCCACGAACGCGGCCATCCCTCCGACCTTCTGCGCCTCGGCAATCACCTGCAGCGTAATGGTCGTCTTGCCCGAAGACTCCGGACCGAACACCTCCACCACGCGCCCGCGCGGGAATCCGCCCACGCCCAGCGCCGCGTCAAACGAGATCGACCCCGTCGGGATCACCGCGATCGGGACGATCGCCTCCTTCGACCCCAGCCGCATGATCGATCCCTTGCCGAATTGCTTTTCAATCTGGGATACCGCCAGGTCAATCGCCTTGCCCCGTTCATCTGCCATGGAGTGGCTCCTTATTAAGAGTGCCAATCTGAATGAAATCTAATATGGCCGGATTATACATACAGAACGAAGCGAAGAAAAGGCGAATCTACACAATTAACCTGTGGAAGGTTCCGAAATGGGCGGGGAAACATGTGGCGCGGGCGCCCCCGCCCGCGAAATCTATCCAGGAAGAGGAACCATGTGCCCGGCAATCCACTCGCGAAGCAAGGCAAAGCGAAACTTGCCGTCCGCGATCATCTTGATCATGAAGTCAGCTCCAGCCTTGCTGGAAACGTTCAAATCGAATCCATTCATCAACAAAAACGTGTGCGCGGCGGCAAATCCCACCCTCTCGTTGACGTCTACAAAGGGATGATTGTTCACCAGCGACTCCAGCAGGGCGGCCGCCTCGTCGCTTAGGTCGTTGTAGTATCCGGTTTGTGGCCGGAAAACAGCGGATTCCAAAGCTCCCTGATTGAGCAGTCCGTGCTCGCCGCCGTATTCCTCAATCTGGTGATGGTGAATGGCGGCGACTTCGGCCACAGTCAGATAGACGCGCTCGTCACTCACTTGGCCAGCTTCTTGTAAAGCTCGCGGTACTTTTCGTTGGAGCGGCGGTAGGCGGCCATCACCTCCGGCCTCACCATGCGCTGCGAAGGAACCACGTTGTGCAGGTAATGCTCCAGAGCTCGCTCCAGCACATACCGCTGCGACTGCCCGTTCTCCTTGGCCACGGAGACGAGCTCTTGATAAAGCTTGGCGTCGATTTCCGGGGCGATTTTGACGGATCGGGGCATGCATGCCTCTGATTAAAATTCTAGCCGCTGGGTCTAGCTGAATCAAGATACATCTAGAAATTGCTATAAACCGCTGGTCGGGAGTGCCTCTACGCGAAGATTTGATGGTTTTGGATAGCGTTTTAGTGGTGAAAAATCCACAAAAATCGACTTCAAACAGGTCGCCCTTATTGTCAGCATTCAGGGCAATGGTCACGCAAACTCCGTCCTCGTCTGTATATTGGGCTTCGGCCAACACCCTGCCGAAGGTGCGCCGCTCATCTCTAACGAAACGAATGCTTCCCATGTTCCCGTCGTTCATGTCCATAACACGAGACGATTGGAGGGCATTCTTCAGATTTCCACTGTTGGCCGTTCGGGAAATTAGCGAGGAAACAAGATCGACCTCCTCATCGCGAAGAGGTCGAGTTGGAAGTGGCTCCGACATTGATCGTTCCACCGGTGCCGTCACGTCATGCACCCGGAAATACTTGGCCAACTCCACTAGCCACAAACGCCAAAGCCCCGGGATTCACCCGGGGCTTACGAAGATACTGAACGACGCCTGTCAAGTTAATTCTAGCAATCGCAGATGGCTTGTCAACCAAGATTACAAAGTCCGAGTGACCGCGGAGGGTGAGGGAGTCGAACCCTAGTGGCTGAATGCCACTCGAACGCGTGACAGGCGTCGTCCAGTACCCACTGGCACCACCCTCCAGAGCGACGACATCCCCGCCACACCACGAATTCTATGGCTCCCGCGCAAAAAACCAGGACGGAAGGCCCAAAAATCTTGGGGTGGGGTGCCAATTTGGGAAGTATCCGCCACTACCTCTGCAGCAGATCCACCGGCGCGGTCACATCATGCACTCGGAAATACTTCGCCAGAGCCGGATACTTCCGCGCCACCGCCTCATACATGGCATACGCCACGTTGCGATAGGAAACATGCCCGGCTGGCCCCGTCCGCAGCTCGGAAATGTAAACCGCCTCAGCGAAATCCATCTTGAACAGCGCCCGCTTGCGAAACGCCAGGGGGATCGCATACTGCGAATTCTCTTCGGCCTCCGCAGTCCCGCGGCCAGCCAGCTTCTCGACCGTCGTCTGCACCCGCCGCATCGCCGCCTCAAACCGTCCGCGCACGCCCGCATCTTCCATGTCGAGCAGCATCTCGTACCCATGCTGCGTGGTGAATCCCTGCATCACCTGGATGCACCGCCGGTGCCGGTGCATGTCGCGGAACCCGCCGGTATCCATCAGGATGTCGAAGCGGAACTGCTGCCCGGCGCGAAAGCCGCGCAGCATCTCGTCGTGCCCGCCACGATGCCGCAGCCCCAGATCGATAATCTCGCGCCGCCGCCGCTCCCCGGCCACCTGCACCGCCTGCCGGATCTGCCGATAGGAATGATGGCAATGCTCGTATAACAGCGTCGTCGCGATCTCCACTTCCAGCGGCTCTTCATCCAGCAAATCCACAATCGCCTTCGACGGCGCCAGCGGCTCGGAAGCCATCAACTCGCGCGCCGCCTGCCGCAACTCGCGCCGCGTCTCCATCTCATACGGATTCGGATCCGCATACTTCACCAGCGTCGGCGCCACGCGCACTTCACGCAGCAATTCCTGTTCCGCCCGCGCGCCCAGTTCCGGACTCACCGCCCGAATCTGCGCCACCAGATCCTGCAGCGACTCCGCATTCACGTTGTAAGCCGCGCCGGTCGCCGCCTTCTTCAGAGACTCACCGAGCGCGCGCACCTCCTTATGCGTATGCGACAACAGATGCGCCACCTGGTTTTCCAGAGTCCGCGCGTTCACGATCTCGCCCAGCGAAGTGTTCGTGGCCAGCGGCAGCAGGTAGCGCGTGATGTCGAACGCCCGCGCCTTCAGCGTGCGCTCGTAAGCCTCCTGCTTCATGTCCGCAGGCTTGGGCGTGATGTTGATCAGGTGCTGCGCCATGTGCGCCGAAAGCGCTTCATACTCGGCAAACAGGAAATCCAGCGTCTCGCGATACAGCTTGCGCGCCTCGTCGTCAGTCCCAAACTCCGGCGTGTAGTATCCGCTCTTCTTGAAATCCTGATAGCGCGTCGAACGCTCCTGCCCATCCCAGCGCTGCTCATCCGCCAACTCAATCGCCGCCAGAATCGATAGCCGCTCGATGGCCAGCGCAAGATGTGCCAGGTCCGCAATCGACCGGTGCCCGTATTGAAAATAAAAAGTGTTGAGAAATTTCTCCGCCTTCTGCGAACTGATCTCGCGCAGCGACTCCTTCATCGACAGCGCCGACCGCGAATACTTGGCCATCGCGTAGGCCTGAATCTCCGGCTCGACCCCGAACACGGCGAAGACTTCGGTTGAAGGCTCAGCCGCGGCTTCTGCGGGGATCTCCGGGACAGACTGATCCGTCCCCGTCGCCCGCAGCGGCGAACGATGGCCCGCATTTTTATCGATGGATTGTTTGTTGGAGGGGTCCGGCATCATCAGCACATTCGTCGAAGTCTGTGACATGGGAGTGATCGCATGTTACAAGTCGCGCTTGTGAATTCGCAATGGCCAATTCGTGCGCAGCACTTCGCAGCCGCATTGCTTTCCTTCGTGTACCTTAGTGCCCTTTGTGGTCCAAAGGTTTTGGCTCAATTACATAAACAGGGAACGATGAAGTTTTGATCGGAACCCCGGTATAATTCGGCGTTCTAACGAATTCCTTCAACCCCGGGAGATTCGAATGCCCCTTTCAGGACGCGTAGCCCTGGTCACCGGCGCCTCGCAAGGCATCGGGCGCACGTGCGCCCTCCGCCTCGCCAAAGAAGGCGCCACCGTCGCCGCCGCCGCGCGCAATCAGGAAAAGCTGAACGAACTGGTCGCGGAAATTGCCGCTGCTGGCGGCAACGCCACCGCCTTCGCCCTCGATGTCGCCGACGAAGAGCAAGTGAAGTCCACAATCAAATCCGCCATCGCCCAGTTCGGCAAAATCGACATCCTCGTCAACAACGCCGGCATCACCCGCGACCAGCTCGTCATGCGCATGAAGCGCGCCGACTGGGACGCCGTTCTGCAAACTAATCTGACCTCCGCCTACCTCTGCATCCAGCAAGTCATTCCTTCCATGCTCAAGCAGCGCGCGGGACGCATCATCAACATCACCAGCGTCTTCGGTCAGATGGGCCAAGCCGGACAGGCCAACTACTCCGCTTCCAAAGCCGGACTCATCGGACTCACCATGGCCATCGCCCGCGAAGTCGGCTCGCGCAACATTACCTGCAACGCCGTCGCCCCGGGATTCATCGAAACACCAATGACCGCGGTCCTGAGCGATGAATTCAAGCAAAACGCGGTCAAGCAGATTCCCCTGGGACGCGTGGGAACTCCCGAAGATGTTGCGGCTGCCGTCGCTTTCCTCGCCTCCGATGACGCGTCTTACATCACAGGCCACGTGCTCAGCGTGAACGGCGGCATGCTGATGGGATAGGAATCTTTTCAACGCAGAGGACACAGAGGTCGCAGAGGAATGAAAGCGGAACCCAATTCTTTGTCTCGAGATTCCTCTGTGTCCTCCGTGCCCTCTGTGTTGAAAGCTTTTTCCCTGTCCCAAGCCGAATCCCCCGCCCAGATCGCCCAGACCCGAGAACTCTTTCTCGAATATGCCGAGTCCCTGGGCTTCAGCCTCTGCTTCCAGAACTTTGACAAGGAACTTGCCAGCTTGCCTGGAGACTACGCGCCTCCGGAAGGCCGGCTGCTGCTGGCGGAATACCAGGGTCAACTCGCCGGTTGCGTTGCCCTTCACAAGCTGGAAGGTGACATCTGCGAGATGAAGCGCCTATATCTTCGCCCGCAATTCCGCGGCAAAGGACTTGGCCGCGTGCTCGCCGACCGCATTATCGGCGAAGCCCGCCAAATCGGCTACCACCGCATGCGCCTCGATACCGTCGAACCGGTCATGAAAGATGCCGTCGCTATGTATCGCCGAATCGGCTTCCGCGAAATCGCTCCCTACTGCGCAAATCCCATCGCCGGCGCCCTCTACATGGAACTCCTGTTGTGATCAGCCCCGCATTTCGGACCAAATGTCCGCTCTAGTCGAAAGGATTAGCCAGTTCTGCCGGCGAATTGAGAAAAACAATTCTCCAGCTTCGCGCCGCGCCGCCGTGTTTTTCCGCTCTTGATTACTTGTACACTGTGCAAGTAACGCCTCCCACCCGCGAAAAGACCTTGGTCTGGCCATGTACTTCCTGCATGGCACGAATGTCCCACGTATGGCCCAAATTTCCCCTTGCCAGAAGTTGCCGATCTGGTTACCATGACCCATTCTGAAATGCTCCCTACCATGAACATCGGCGAGACCATCCGCAACTACCGGCTGCAAAAAGGTATGTCTCAGGGTGACATCGAAAAGCGCACCGGCCTGCTGCGCTGCTATCTCTCGCGCGTGGAAAACGGCCACACGATTCCCTCCCTCGATACGCTCTCAAAAATTGCCGGCGCCATGGAACTCCCGCTGTCCCAGTTTTTTTCCGAGCCCGGACACAACAACGGCTCCAAAGGATTGCCCCAGCTCTCCGACGACGAAGTCCGCTTCCTCAGCCAGATCCGCCGCTACTCCACCAGCCTCAACGACAGCGACCGCAAACTGGTCCTCGCCATGGTGAAGAAAATGGCGTCGAATTCCAGCAAGTAGCTTTCAGCCGTCAGCTATCAGCTTTCAACCCAGACCCCATCGCCACCGATTTCTGCGGATTGACTTGGCAGGCCAGCGAGACCGCAGGCAGCAGTGCCGCTCTTACTGATAGCTGACAGCTGAAGGCTGATAGCTCTTCCCCTTACTTTCGTACCATTCCCCTCCGTGACCCATGGGCACCTCGCTCTCCGGGAATTCGCCCCCTACACTGGCCTTGGAGAAACCTGTGACCACCGACGAGGAACTTAACGTACTCGACTCGCAACTGCGCCGCCTGAAGATCGAGTACGAGATCTTCTTCAGCAATCCGCAAAAGCGGCCTCCCACCGACATCGAGTGGAAGGTGCTGGCCATGTTGCGGAAGTTTTCCGACGGCGGGGGGCGCATGAATTTCTCCCAGCGCTATCGCTACAACGAAATGGCCCAGCGCTACGCTATTTACAGCGACCTGTGGCGCAAGAAGTCGCGCATCCGCGAGGAGGGCTACCGTCGTCCGCAGGACGCGCTGCTTTCTGTCCAGGGAGTCCGCATCGTCGAAGACGAACACAAGTCGCAGCACCATCCCGTTTACGGCGTGAGCCATGCGGCCGCCGCCGCAGCCGCCGGCACCTCGTCTCAGCCTTTCACACTCCACAGTGTGGACCAGACGGAACGCGAGCAGGTCGAGCGCCTCTACAACACCCTGGTCGCCGCCAAGAAAAAAGCAGGAGAGAACGTCAGCGGCGGCATCGACTCCTTTACCGCCTTCGTCCAGAAAAAGACTGAACAGATCCGCAAACAGTACCACTGCGAGAATGTCGAGTACTCGGTCGAGATCACCAACGGCCACGTCAAGCTGAAAGCCAAAGCAAAAACCTAAAGACCGCCGTGTCGCGCGGCCTCAGTACCTCCTCCTGAAACGAGCCAGTACCACTTCGTGCCATGGACGTTGCCACAACGGCTAGTCGGACGTATGATGTTTTGCCCATTTGACTTATGTCAGACAAGTTCTTCCTTGCCCCCACAATCGTCGCGGCTGAGAAGTACATCGACATCAGCCGTGATGAGATTGAGCGTGCGTTAGATGAAGAAAACAGTGAATTCGACTACGACTGGGAAGAAACCATTACAGATGACCTTAATACCGAGCATGTCGTAACGCTGAAGCTAAACATCAATTGCAAGTCGCGGCTGATGATTAGCTGGTCGATTTCACTGAAACTGCATCAAATTAGGATAGACGGCATCGATCGGCATAGCAGGTACAGCGATCGAGAAGGCAACATACATGAAGGGTGGCATCGGCATAGATTTGATCCGAGGAAGCAGCGCGCAGACGACCAACGTTGGCCCACAAATGTGCTCCAAGGTGCGTCCGAGAGAACGCAGTTCCTCATTCGGACATTGAAGGAAATGAACATATCCGTAAGCGGGGTCGATCATGGAAACTACGAGTTGTTCCCAAATTAGGGAAGCGCTAATCCGTCGCCTCAGTGAAGAAATTGTGATCTCGACGGTGACGGACCAATGTGTTTTCTCTCTGCCAATCAAGGGACTGAATGACAGAACAACCGATGTCTTTGTTGAAAAGATGTTGGGCGACTCTTACCGCGTACATGACGCTGGCATTACGACATCTCATCTCTTTGCGCAGGGCATTCACATTACCGAGCACAAAGCGGAGATGTTCGAAGAGGTTGCCAAGCGCCTTGGGGTCAACTACCTCGCAGGCGTTTTTGAGGTGTCGTGTAAGGAATCGGAAATTCAAAACGCGATTCTTGCCGTTGGACAGTGTTCCGCTATAGCAACAGTCGAAGTGGCCTCGCACAAGCCTATCATCGAAGAAGACCCAATAAAGCTCAGGGTCGAGCGTTCATTGGAACGGTGGAAACCCAATTACGTGAGAGAGATCAGAAGACGCGTTCCCGTGAAGGGCCGGAAGGCACGTCATACGTTTGACTTCGTTAGTTTCCCGGAGGACGCAGACCGCAGCAACACGGTTGCAATCCAGGTGCTTGCCCCATCCCACAGCCCACAAGCGCAGGCGGAGAGATATGGGTTCCTGGTCCTCGATACAGAGCAACTAGCCCCATATGAGACCTGGAAACGCTTCTCGATTGTTACAAAAGTGGAAGAGTGGGGGGACAGGCCGCTTCAGCTCGTGCAAGATCTATCTCAGGAAACCGTCAAGTTGGTTAGCGGTGAAGAGGAGAAAATCGAGAGGATGGTTCCCCAGATCATGGAAGATCTGTCGAAAGCAGCCTAGACCGCCGCTCGCGCTGTTCCCCAACTGAGTGTCGGAGGAATAATACTTCACGCGAACGAGCAGCAACATTTTGCTGATAGAATTTCGGGTCGTCATTCGGCCTACATCCACTGCTTAAGGGGCCCATGTCAGCTAATCCTAGAATCCACCGCGCCATCCTCTCCGTGACCGACAAAACCGGACTCGTCGAGTTCGCCCGCAAGCTCTCCGCCCTCGGCATCGAACTCATCTCCACCGGAGGCACCGCCAAGCTGCTGCGCGACTCCGGCATCTCCGTGAAAGACATCTCCGACCTGACCGGCTTCCCCGAGATGCTCGACGGACGCGTCAAGACGCTTCATCCCAAGGTTCATGGCGGTATCCTTCATCGCCGTGAAGATCCCAGGCACGTTGCCGCTGTCAAAGAGCACGGCATCCAGCCCATCGACATGGTGGTCGTAAATCTCTACGCCTTCGAGAAAACTGCCGCCAAGCCCGGAGTCGCCTTCGAAGAGCTGATCGAAAACATCGACATCGGCGGGCCGTCGATGATCCGCTCGGCCGCCAAGAATTTTCACGACGTCGCTATCGTCACCTCGCCCTCCGATTACGAGGCGATCGCCGCCGAGCTCGAGCGCGACGGCGGCCGGCTCTCCCGCGAAACCAAATGGCGCCTGGCGCAGAAGGCTTTCGCCACCACCGCCGCCTACGACTCAGCTATCGCAAGCACGCTCGAGCGCATCAGCCCCGACAAAATCGACTTGCAACAAGAAGCGGCCGCATTCCCTGCCAATCTTCGTTTCTCTTTCCACAAAACCCTCGACCTGCGCTACGGCGAAAACCCGCACCAGAAGGCCGCCATGTATTCCGACGGCTCCGGCCAAGGCGTCGCCAACGCCCGCCAGCTCCAGGGCAAGGAACTGTCCTACAACAACATCGTCGACCTGCAAGCCGCCTGGGATCTCGCGCAGGAATTCGACGAACCGGTCTGCGCCATCATCAAGCACACCAATCCCTGCGGCACCGCGACCGGCAAGAGCCTCGCCGAAGCCTACAGGCGCGCCCTGGAATGCGACCCCGTTTCCGCCTTCGGAGGCGTAATCGGCGTCAATCGCCCTGTCGACCTCGAAGCCGCCGAGGAAATGCACAAGCTTTTTCTGGAAGTCATCGCCGCGCCGTCGTTCGACGCAGCCGCCAAAGCCAAATTCGCGTCCAAGAAAAATCTCCGCCTGGTCGAGGTCGTGCCCGCAGATCAAAAATGGATCCTGAAAAACGTCTCCGGAGGCATGCTGGTGCAAGACGCCGACACCCGCGCCTTGCAAGATTCCGACCTGAAGGTTGTCACCAAGCGCCCGCCTACAACTGAAGAAACCCGCGCTCTGCTTTTCGCCTGGAAAGTCTGCAAGCACGTGAAGTCCAATGCCATCGTCTACGCCCGCGATGGACAAACCGTCGGCGTCGGTGCCGGACAGATGTCCCGTGTCGATGCCGCCAAGATTGGCGCCATGAAAGCTCAACTTCCGCTGAAAGGCACGGTCGCCGCCTCCGACGCTTTCTTCCCGTTTCCCGACGGCGTCGAAGAGATCGCCAAAGCCGGAGCCACCGCCATCATTCAGCCCGGAGGCTCGCAGCGCGATTCCGAAGTCATCGAAGCCGCCGACCGCCTGGGCCTAGCCATGCTTTTCACCGGAGTCCGCCACTTCCGCCACTGAGAAGCCGTAGCGCCGGCGTCCCGCCGGCGATCGCGAGGCCGTCTCGGCCTCGCACCCGGTTTTCATTCAACAGTCAAAAAATCAACACTCTCTTTACGATCCTTGACACCACCCCTCCCGCCAGTCCCTGTCCTTCCGTCCTAACGCGACCGCGCTTTTTTCCCAAGTCTCCGCTGCTCGCGGTAGAATAAAAGCACCTTTCCCCCGACGGCTTTGCATCCAAATAAGCTGAGGTTCCGGAAACGCGCCACAAGCGCAGTCAGGTCCAGATGAATAGAATTTTTCGCCTTTGTTTGATGATCCTGGTGGCCGCCGCCATGGGTCAAACGAGTATGGGTCAAACCAGCACGGGTCAAACCAGCCCGTCCTCCTCCGATTCGAGCCAGCCCGATGCCAAGCCCGCCCAGTCCGCCCCTCACAAGGTCGACAAGGCTGCCGCGTACTATCACTACACGCTGGCCCACATGTACGAGGAGATGGTTACCGCTTACGGCCGCAGCGATCTGGCCGTGAAAGCCGCCGAAGAATATCGCCTCGCCATCGAGGCCGATCCGTCCTCTGAATTCCTGACCGCCGCTCTCGCCGAACTCTACGTGAAGACTGGACGCATTGCCGACGCCGTCCGGGAAGCGCAGGACATCATCAAGCGTGATCCCAAAAACCTCGAGGCCCACAAGCTTCTTGGCCGCATTTATCTCCGCTCCCTCGGCGATATGCCCGGCGGTTCCGGATCCGACAATATTCTGAAGCTGGCCATCGATCAGTACGAACAAATCGTCAAGCTCGATCCTGACAGCGTCGACGACCATCTGCTGCTCGGCCGTCTGTACCGTCTGAGCAACGACATGCAGAAGGCGGAAGCTGAGCTCAAGACCGCCATCAAGCTCGACCCGAGTTCGGAAGAAGCCGTCACCACGTTGGCCATGCTGTACACCGACGAAGGCGACACCGGCCACGCTCTGAAAGTGCTGAGCTCGATTCCCGATTCCGCCCGTTCCGCCAAGCTCTATTCCGCGCTGGGCGCGGCCTACGAGCAGCGCAAAGATTACAAAGACGCCATCGATGCCTATAAACACGCGATCGTGCTCGATCGCGACAATCTCGACGCGATTCGCGGGCTCGCCGAAAACCTTCTGAACGACGGCCAGCTCGACGCTGCTCTCGAGCAATACAAAGTCATCGCCGACTCCAATCCGGAAGACGCGCAGACCTACGTTCGCATAGCCGAAATCTATCGCCGCCAGGGCAAGTACGACCAGGCGCTGGAAAATCTGAAGCGTGCCGACACTCTCGTCCCCGATACGATGGACGTTCCTTACAGCATGGCTGCGGTATACCAGGCGCAAGGCCGCTATGACGAAGCCATCAAACTCCTTCAGGATCTGCTGAAGAAAACGGATAAGAGTGACATCGGCACAAGCCAGGCGGACCGTAATAATCGCGCCATTTTCATCGAGCGGCTCGGCATGATCTACCGCGAGCAGGAAAACTACTCCGCCGCAGTCGAGACCTTCCGCAAAATGCTGACCCTGGGCGATGAGAACGCCCGCAGCGGTTATCAGGAGATCATCGACACTTATCGCGAAGCCAAGCAGTGGCCGCAAGCCACCGCCGTCGCCAAAGAAGCGGTTCAGAAGATGCCCGATGACCGCGATCTCCGCATGGTCCTCGATGCGCAACTCGCCGACATGGGACAAGTCGATCAGTCCGTCGCCGACGTTCGCTCCATGCTCAAGGGCGGGCCCGAAGATCGAGAGGTCTACGTTCGCCTCGCCATCATCTACACCCGCGCCAAACGCTGGAGCGATGCCGAAGAAGCTCTCAACAAGGCGGAACAGCTCTCCACCAAAACTGACGACAAGGCCTACGTCGACTTCCTTCGCGGCGATCTCTTCCAGCGCCAGAAGATGTTCGACCAGGCCGAAGATCAGTTCCGCAAAGTTCTGGCCATGACGCCGCCCAGCGATCCGCAGGCCGCCGCTACCCTCAACTATCTCGGCTACATGAATGCCGATCGCGGCGTGAAGCTCGAAGAGTCCTTGAACTACATCAAGCAGGCGCTCGCTTTTGAGCCTAACAATCCCGCGTATCTCGATTCGCTCGGCTGGGTGTACTTCAAGCTGGGCAAGTACGATCTCGCCGAAGACAACCTGAATAAGGCCTCGGTTCACATGGGCTCCGATCCGACCGTGCAGGAGCATCTCGGCGATCTCTACCAGAAAACCGGGCGCCTCAAACTGGCCGCGGCGCACTGGGATCGCGCCGTCCAGGAATGGAACAAGACTATTCCCGCCGAGCAGGACACCGACGCCTTCGCTAAAGTCCAGCAAAAGCTGGACGCCGCGAAGGTAAAACTCGCCAAAGAGGAATCCAACAAGCAGTAGCGACCGCCAAAAGCATTGTCATCCTGAGCGCAGCGAAGGACCTCATGCAAGCCGGCATCACCAGCGGCTACTCGAGGAGTTCCTGCAACTGCACAAGGGTTTTGGCTAGGCCTCGGCTCGGTGCCGTCGCTCTGCTAAACTGCGAACATGCTCGCCGCCTACGCGGTGCACGTCGAACACTCCCGCGGACGCCGCTTTCCTGAGCCTCACCACCCCTACCGCAACGACTTCCAGCGCGACCGCGACCGCGTCATTCACGCCCGCGCCTTTCGCCGCCTCGAAGCCAAGACACAAGTCTTTACCCGCCGTTACAGCGACCACTTCCGCAACCGCCTCACCCACACGCTCGAGGTCTCGCAAATCTCCCGCACCATCGCCGGCGCTCTCAACCTCAACACCGACCTCGCCGAGGCTCTCGCCCTGGTTCACGATATCGGCCACCCCCCTTTCGGCCACAGCGGAGAGAAAGCTCTCGACGCCGCCATGCGCCAGCACGGACTTTCCTTCGATCACAATCTCCACGCTCTGCGCATCGTCGAAGATTTCGAACAGCGCTACGCCGCCTTCCCCGGCCTGAATCTGACTTTTGAAGTCCGCGAAGGTATCATCAAGCATTCCCACGACTACAACGCCGGCGACCATCCTGAACTTGCCGAATATCTTCTCGACCGCCGTCCACCGCTCGAAGCTCAGCTGATCGACCTCACCGACGAGATCGCCTACAACACCGCCGACCTCGACGACGGATACGAAGCCCATCTGCTCTCGCTCGATCAAATCCGCGAAGGCATACCGGCATTCGACCGTTTCTTCCGCGAAGTCAAGCAGATCTATCCTCACGCTCCCGACAAGTTGAAATTCAATGAAACCCTCAAACAAGTCCTCAACCGTTTTGTGGACGACTTGATCAAAACCACGCAGAAGCGCGTCGACGCGTCGGGAGTTCGCGCTCTCGATGATGTCCGCGATCATCCCTACCGCCTTGCCGCCTTCAGCCCCGAAGTCGAGGCCGAGCGCAGGCAAAGCAAAGATTTCCTCTACGAAAATCTCTACTTCAGTCCCTCGTTAGCGGATGAAAAAGACGACGCGGAGCGCGTCGTGTCGGAACTATTCACCTTCTGGATGGACCACCCCGAATCGCTCCCGCACAACTACCGTGACAAGGTCGAGAAGAAAGAAGATTCGCTGCCACGAGTAATCTGCGACTACATCGCCGGCATGACCGACCACTTCATCTTCGAGCAATACGAAAAACACTGCGGCAGCTAAACAGCATTGTCATCCTGAGCGAAGTTGTCGTCCGCGAAGCGGACGGCAACGCAGTCGAAGGACCCCTACCATCCAATGGCATAACCCCTCCGATTCAGCGAACGTTAGCCGACCCTCCTCAGAACAAAGGCGGTCAACGTCAGGGCTATCAACCCTGAAACAATTGCAGAACTCAGGGCAGACAATGGTTCGTGTCTTTCCCAGCTTCCTACGAGTCTGCTCGGACCCATGAAATGCAGCCACAAGAAGCACAGCAGAAATACAAACAAGAAAAGAAGCACGTAGCGACCCATTAGGGATGCGACGCTCCGTACATTCTCGGGCTGCTCTTTGGGTTGGCCTCTGCGATGAGGCCGCAAACCCGCCCTGTCAATCATCACGAGAATGTAGTGATCTTCCTTCTTCAGAAGGCGAATTGCGTCACACCACAAGTCATATTGTTCCGCAGATTGTCGATGATCATGAATTGACGCTTTCTTAACCAGACGTGTGATTTTCTCTTCGTATTCGTCTTGGTTATATTCGCGGTCAAATTCTTCAGAAGCCGATGCGATGTCTGGCAGGGTCCAATGCGTTTCCGAGAAGTAGAGCATCTTCCGTTCGACTTCTGAAAGCGGGATATTCTCGCGCTTTGCTTCTTCGACAATTCTCGCAATCAGGAACTATTTAGCGTCGCGGGTGCTCTGAAAGGCAGTCATTACGAGCGGATTCTACCACTGACTCTAGGTTTGATCCTTTCATTGGCGATAAATCCCCATACCGCTCAGTACCCGGCATTTCGGGCACTTGAACCGAGTCGCCCGACTCGTTTCACCGCCCCGCCACCCCGGCCACCACATCAAACAAAATCCTCGGCCCGCGCCGCACTTCTTCCACCCGAATCCGCTCATCATTGCCGTGCTCGGTATTCCCCTCTTCATCCGTCGCCGTATACGGATTGAACCCGTACGCCACGATCCCCAACGGCCGGTAGCGCTGATTCTCCGTATACCCGCTGGTGATGTGCGGCACCACCGGCGTCCCCGGAAAATATTTTCCCGACACTTCCCGGATCGCCGCATACAGCGCGTTGTCGGTCCCGGAATAATTCGCCACGCGGAACTCGGCATTCAGCGGTTCGACCGTCACATTCGGATCGTTCACCACCCCCCGCACCGCTTCGAGCACCGCCTTCGGATCTCCCCCCGGCAGAATCCGCACGTCCAGGTTGGCCCACGCCTCAGCGGGAATCACATTCGTCTGCCCCGATCCTCCCATCATGGTGAGCGAGATCGTGTCGCGCAGCAGGAAGTTTAGCGACTGGTCCCGCTCCACCTGCTCCTGAAATTTCTTGTCTTCGATCGCCTTCTTCACATTGCGGTAGTAAACGGCTTCATCCGCCGGTTCATAAGGAGCCATGTCCCGCAGAAATTCATCCACCACCGGCAACACCCGCAACGGAGTTCGGTAGGCAATGATGCGGTTCAGCGCCCGCACCAGCCGGTTGGGCGCCGAGTCCGGGTTCGGCCGCGAGGCATGTCCCGGAGTCCCGTGCGCCACCACGTGCAGCCAGTACGTGGTCTTCTCGCCCACATCGACGCCGACGTACTTTACCTTCCCGCCTTCCAGCAAATTCTCGCCGCCCTCGTTGATCAGAAACTCCGCATTCTCCAGCAGATCGCGTTGGTGGCTGATGAACCAGTCCGTGCCCGTCCCATCCGCCTCTTCGTCCGACACCGCCAGAAAAATCACGTCGCGATCCAGCGCGATCTTCTCCCGCTTCAGCATGACCATCACGACCAGTTGCGCCAGTCCTTCATCCTTCATGTCTTGCGCGCCCCGCCCCCATATATAGCCGTCCTTGATCTCGCCGCTGAACGGAGGCACGCGCCAGTGCGACGCATCGCTGGTGACCACATCCATATGGTTCAGCAAAATGATGGGCCGTTTCGCCGGGTGCCCCATTTCTCCCTGGTTTTGGGAGAGGTGGGGATTCCTTTCGTCCGCCGTTGCCGCCAACCGCGCCCACAAGTCCCCGCGTCCGGGCGTGTACTCAAACGTGCGATTCTCAATCCCCTCCTGATCGAGGATCTTCTTGTAAAACGCGATCGCCTTCATCTCGTTGCCCGGAGGGTTCGTCGTATCGATCCTTAAATATTCCTGCATCCAGGTCACGGCCAACTCGGAATACTGCTGCAGGTGTTCGGCGGGAATTAGCGACGATGGCAGCCCCGACTCCGCGACCGCAGCCCGTACAGATAAAGTCAAAAAGCACGACATCAGAATAGTAACCAGCAGTAACTTGCCGCTCAGTCCAGTTCGATCAATCCGAATCCCACAGTTCGATCCCAAGATTCCCCCCTCGATGCATATTTTTGCGATGTTTCGCAGATCTGGATAAGTCCATCGTTTTTCCGCTCGCCACACGACGCCGCACCAATTTTCCACGCAGTTTTTATATCAGGTTTCCCAAAATTACCCTCCAATTACGCCCGTTCCTATCTTTCCGCCAAACAGAAGGCTACAATGTCCATAGCTATCAAGCATTTAGGCGTTCAACCTTGGAGCCACATTTGGCATCCCACATGTAATAGACCATAGCGGCGTCGCGTATCGGCGCCGAAGAGTTTAAAGGCCAGGCGCAGCGTCAGCGCAGGCCGGCTCAGCGATTTCGCTGGCTTTCTTTACCGTTTCAGGGGACGCAATCAAATTCAAAGCACGCCCAGGCGTGCTGGAGTGGAGCCCAAAACGCTCCCCCAAACTTGGAGGAAGTCATATATGAACCACCGTCTTGTCATTGCCCTGCCTCTTGCCGCGCTGCTCGCTCTGCCGGCGGTTGCGCAGTCTACCTCGTCTTCCCAGGATCAAAGCCAGCCCGCTGCCGCGCAGACTCAGTCGTCTGAGACCGGCAACGCAACCGGCAAGGCTCCGCTGGCTGCCCCGTCTCGTGAAGGTTTCTGGGGACGCGTCAATCCTTTTGCCCGCAAAAAGTATGTACAGCGCCAGACCGAGCCCATCCGCGATCGCGTCAATGAGCTTGATGAACTGACCTCCGCCAACAGCAAGCAGATCAAAGACACCGATCAGCGCGCCCAGGCTGGCATCAAGCTCGCCTCCGACAGGGCCAACGAAGCCGACCAGCATGCGGTCGATGCCGGCAACAAGGCCACGCAGGCGCAGCAGTCCGCGCAGCAGGTTACCACCCGCGTCCAAACCGTCGAGACCGTGGTCAGCAACATCGACCAGTACAAGGCCTCGAACCAGACCGAAATCCGCTTCCGCCCCGGCCAGACCATGCTTAGCAAGAATGCCAAGGATGCTCTGGATCAGATGGCCGACGGCGTCAAAGGACAGCGCGGCTACATCATCGAAGTGCAAGGCTTCTCGTCTGGCAAGGGACAGGCCGCCATCACCGTTTCCCAGAAGATGGCCGAATCCGTTGTGCGCTACCTCGTCCTGAACCACGATATCCCGGTCTACCGCATCTACCTCGTTGGCATGGGCAACGCCCCGCTTCCCTCGAGTGATGAGACCGCGAAGACGAAGCGCATCTCTGGTGGCCGCGTCGAGATCAGCCTGCTGAAGAACGATCTCGAACAGCTCTCCAGCAACAGCGCCGCGCCCCTGAGCACCGACACGCAACAGCAACCGAAGTAAGAAGGGCAGCGGTGACGGGCGTAATCGCCTGTGACCTGCGCCCGAGTAGTTTCGCCAGAAAGCCTCCCGTCCCCACGGGAGGCTTTTTGCATGGCTCGGTTTGGGGCGGAAGCGAAATCAAGAACCACGAAGGACACGAAGTCACACGAAGGAACCCATGACAATGAATTCCTTCGTGATCCTTAGTGCCCTTCGTGGTTAAAGGTCGTTCTTGCCACGCCAAACCGACTCACTATCTGCTTTTCCACAGCCATCCCCGCCGACAGTGTGACGAACAACCTTTACCCACGTTTCAGAAAGCGCTCACACTGGCACCGTGCGCGAATATTTCCCAACCCGTCTCGCAGCGGAGGTGGACACTCTCCACCCTCATTTCGCTAACCCTTTATTCCTGAATATTTTACCCGTAACCACTTTAGATGCAAGAATTTGGCGACCAACGCTGTACCTGTTTCTGCGTAAGTCCAGCAAATCTAGGATTTTACGGGAGTCGATATTAAAAAAAAGCCTCTTGTCCAAGGTGCCGCGAAATCAACTGCCCCAGAAGTCGCCAGCCCCGCCATGGCTCCGGCGCGCTTCATGGTTTATCTTTCTTTACGATGAAAACCATTGACCGCGCCCGCCTGAAGTCGCTGATGCAACGCGAGCAGAAGAAATTTGTCGACGAGCGTCCGAAATCGAAGTCGCTGTTTGAGCGAGCCAGCAAGTCGCTGCTGGCGGGCGTGCCCATGAACTGGATGGTGAAGTGGGCGGGAGCTTTTCCGCCGTTCGTGCGCGAGGCACAGGGCGCGCATTTTTTCGATGTCGATGGGCACCGCTACATCGACTTCTGCCTCGGCGATACCGGCGCGATGACCGGACATTCTCCGTTTGCCACCGTGAAAGCGGCGGAGGAGCAGATGCGCCGCGGCATCACGCTCATGCTTCCGGGAGAAGACGCGATTGTCGTCGCCGAGGAACTGCAGAACCGCTTCCACCTTCCCTACTGGCAGTTCGCGCTCACGGCCACCGACGCGAACCGCTTTTCGATCCGGCTGGCGCGGCAGATCACCGGGCGTCCGAAGATTCTGGTCTTCAACTGGTGCTATCACGGCACGGTGGACGAGACCTTTATCACGCTGGGCGCGGATGGCAAGGCTGGTCCGCGCCCGGGAAACGTTGGGCCTCCGGTGAATCCGGCGGTCACGACGAAAGTCGTCGAGTTCAACGATGTGGACGCTCTGGAGGCGGCGCTGCATTCGGACGATGTTGCGTGTGTGCTGGCCGAGCCGGCCATGACCAACGTCGGCATCGTGCATCCCGAAGCTGGATATCACAAGGCCCTTCGAGAACTCACAAGGGAACATGGCACGCTGCTGATCATCGACGAGACCCACACCATCTGCGCCGGGCCGGGCGGATACACGCGGGCGGAGAATCTGGATCCCGACGTGATTGTGTTCGGCAAGGCCATTGGCGCGGGCATTCCCGGTGCCGCGTACGGCTTCTCGCAGGCAGTTGCCGATCGCATCCTGGCGAAACAGGAACTCGAGAACTGCAACGTCGGCGGCATCGGAGGAACGCTGGCAGGGAACGCTCTGTCATTGGCCGCGATGCGCGCCACGCTGTCGAAGGTCCTGACCAAAGAAGCGTTTGACCGGATGATCCCCATGGCCAAGCGCTGGACGGCAGGCGTCGCCAAGGCAATTTCCGATTCCGGATTGCCGTGGCATGTTACGCAGCTGGGATGCCGCGCCGAATATATGTTCGGACCCGAGTCTAAGACCGGGCAGCAGGCGCACGACGCAATGGATTTCGAACTGGAACGTTTCATGCATCTTTACGCGATGAATCGCGGCATTCTGCTGACGCCGTTTCACAACATGGCGCTGATGTGTCCGCAGACGGAAGCGGAGGATGTGGACCGGCACACGAAGGTGTTTCGCGAAGCGGTAAAGGAACTGTCGGGGTAGATTCACAGCTTTGCCGAAAGAGTATGGTGATACGCGAGTAATGGAAGGCGCGAGTAATGGCAATGCGCGACCTGTCATCCTGAGCGAAGCGCGCTCGAATGAGTGCGCGCAGTCGAAGGATCCCTATCGAATGATGAGCCGCTCAGGATGACAGCCGCGCTTCTGATAGTCTGTTTTCCTGCGCATGAGACGCTTCAGATTTTGGCTTTCGCTGCCTTCGTTTGTGCCGCTGATGTTCACGGCGTGCGCCACGATCGGCCCGCCGCGGCCTCCATCGCTCGATCTCCCCAAGCCTCCATCGGATCTGCGCGCTTCTCGAAAGGGCGAGAAGGTGAGTCTCACCTGGACGACTCCCACCAGCACAACCGACCGGCTGACGATCCACAGCGTAGGTCCGACACAAATCTGTCGAGGTCCGGGCGAACTGAAAGTTTGCGGAACACCGGCCGGCGAGGCTCCGGCGCAGACCGGCCTGCCAGCCACGCAGTCCACGAAATCCGCGAACAAAGTAACCGAATCTTACACCGACACGCTTCCGCCGCAGATGCAGAGCGACGCGCCCGATGCGGTGATCACGTACGCGGTCGAAGTACTGAATCACGATCGTCGCGGCGCCGGACTTTCGAATCAGATCCGGGTTGCGCTGGTTCGCACCTTGCCACCGCCGCAAGATTTTCAGGCCGAGGTCAAGCGTGAGGGCGTAGTTCTGAGTTGGGCTGGTGTGCCTTCCGCAGCGAGCAACGAACCGGCCATCCAGTACTCGTACCGCGTATACCGCACGCCTGAAGGCAGCGCGCAGGCCACGCTGGTGGGCGAAGTGCCGGCGAGCGCCGAAAATCATTTCTCGCTGACCGATTCAGAGATCGAGTGGCAGAAAACGTACAACTACCGCGCCACCACGGTGACGACGGTCCACGAAGCCAACAAGCCTGAGGTGCTGATCGAAGGCGAGGACGCGCCCGAGGTCAAAGTTTTCGCGAACGATGTGTTTCCTCCGGCCGTGCCTTCAGGAGTACAGGCGGTGTTCTCCGGACCGGGGCAAAAGCCCTTCATCGATCTGGTGTGGGCGCCGGTGAGCGATGCGGATCTTGCCGGATACAACATCTATCGCCACCAGGAAGGAACGCCGGCCGTCAAGTTAAATGCTGAATTGGTGAAGACCCCGGCTTACCGCGACGCCAGCGTCACGCCGGGGAACCGGTATTTTTATTCCGTGTCCGCGGTGGATGTTCGCGGGAACGAGAGCGCGGGCTCAGAAGAAACGAGTGAGACTGCGCCGCAGTAGGCGCGGCTCGAGGCGCGGGACAAAAGATTTCGCGGGATTCTGTGACTCGTGTTTAGATAGGAAGCTATGAAATATTGTCGATTTCAATTCAACGGTGAAGCCCAGTACGGGCTGGTGGAGTCCGTGGACGGACGCGATTGCATTGTGCGCATCCTGCTCACGCCTCCCGAGGATGCAGACGGAGACATGGAAGGCCTGCGCACGCGGCGGATCGAAGCGATCGCGCTGGAAGAAGCGGCATTGCTGCCTCCGGTGCGTCCGTCGAAAATTGTCTGCGTGGGGCGTAACTATCGCGAGCATGCGGCGGAGCTGGGGCATGAAGTCCCAAAGGAGCCGTTGATTTTTTTCAAGCCGACTTCGGCTTTGCTCCCGCCGGGAGGGACGGTCCGGCGCCCGAAGATTTCCGAGCGAGTGGATTATGAGGGGGAGCTTGGCGTGGTGATCGGCAAGACTTGTTACCAGCCTGCCGCGGATGCGGACATTCGGCAATTCATTCTTGGCTACACGTGCGTGAACGACGTGACGGCGCGCGATCTGCAGAATAAAGACGGCCAATGGACGCGAGCCAAAGGGTTCGACACATTTTGCCCGGTAGGCCCGGTGGTGACAGATGAGATTGATCCATGTTTCGGAGTGGGGGCAGGGGTGGGTGTGGAAACGCGCGTCAATGGCCAGGTGCGGCAGCAGGGCAACACGCGGGATTTCATCTTTTCGCTGGACGTGGTGATCCGGCACATTGCGCAGGCGATGACGTTGTTTCCCGGGGATCTGATTCCCAGCGGAACGCCGGCGGGCGTGGGGCCGGTGGCAGCGGGGGACGTGATGGAAGTGAGCGTCGAGGGCGTGGGGACGCTGAAGAATTCGGTTGCGGACGAGTAACGCAGCCGTCCTTACTGAAGCCTGAAGCGTTCCTTCATCAGGCGCTGCAGGCGGGGTTTGTAGAGCAGATCGAAAGCCAATTCCTTGTCGGGGAACATGGCGAGGGCGGCGCGCTTGGCTCCGGCGGCCAGTTCTGAAGCTTCTTCCACGGTGAGGTTGGGGTCCTGGCTGATGACGGACATGACCATGCTGATCATCAGCTGCAGGCGGCGGATCTTGCGGGCTTCCTCTTCGCGTTCGCGGCAGGCCTCCTGCTCCGCTAACGGAAATTGCGATCCTTTGACAGCCTGCTGAGGTAAATTCATGGAGTCCCCTTTGCGTGTCTACCGGCCAATCCACCCACAGTTTGGATGACGCGACGCATCTTCGCGTTGCGCGCCTCGGTTAGGGCATTCTCTCGCAGACATGGCAGAAAGCAACTGCCCGGAGGTGCCGGGTGAGGTTCGTCCTGTAGGTTGGTGATGAAGCTCCAGGCATCGTTCGCGCAGATCCGCGCGGGGCCTGAAAAGGTAGGCGTGAAATCTGTGTCGTCCCTCCGGGACTCGCGCCAAGTTCCCGCATCCACCCAGGGCTTACGCCCTGGGCTAAATTATGTCGCCGTTCCGCGGCTTAGAAGACGGGGGATGCGGAATCGATGTGACGTCCAAACCCCAAAATGGGGCGCCCCGGGTCTCGCCGACTTTGCGAGACCCGGGAATGCCGGTGCCCGGTATTCTTTCGCCCCTCCGGGGCTTGTTTCTTGGTCTGCTTGCCTACGCAGGGCTTACGCCCTGGGCTGCATTCTTGCGCCGCTCCGCGGCCGTTCCGTCGCCGGCCCGTCCGGGTCACAAAGATTGGCCTCAGCGGCTGAAGCCGGACAATTTTGGATCCCCTTACGGCACGACTGAAGTCGCGCCCTTCCCGATGCTGTTGAGGTCAGCGGCTAGACGCCGTGCCCTTCTCGATGCTGTCGAAGTCAGCAGCTAAGTCTGCCGTTCCCAGTGCTGTCGAAGCATGTTGACGGTCACTCGCTCCTACGGGGGCTGGGGAGAAGAGTAGAATCGGCTGTGCGGCTGGGATTCGGCCGGATAAAGCGAATCCAGAATTGGAGATCTCATGCCAGAACCGCTCAAGACTGGCGGCGCACAGCCGCGGCCGGATCCTAACGAGAAACTGGTCAGGGTGTTCGATTCCGAGCAGGAATCGGAAGCCTTGGTGGTGAAGGGACTGCTCGACTCAGCGGGCATCGACAACGATCTGACGTCGGCATCGCTGGTGCAGGATGCGTTCCCGGGGCTGGGAGGAACGCTCATTCTGGTGCGGGAAGACGATGCGGCGGCGGCACAAAAATTAATTGCCGAGTATCGTCAACCGGATTTCGACGACGATGAGACCGCCGAGATCGAGATTATTGAAGATCCGCCGGAGAAGCCGTGATTGAGTGGCCGTCAAGCAGGAAGGTGACCGCGCCATTGAGATCGGTGCGGTAAACCCGCACTCCGGCTGCGCCCAACCGGGCAAGAGTTTCCATACGAGGCAATCCGAACGAGTTGCCTGTCCCCACCGAAATCATCGCGAACTGCGGTTTGGCTGTGGCCATGAGTTCGGGCGTGGTGGCGTTGGCGCTGCCATGGTGGCCCACCTTCAGCAGGATGGCCCGGGGATGTTCGGTTTCCGCGATGTAGCGTTCCACTTTCTTTTCCGCATCTCCCTCCAACAGGATTGACGAATCGAGATAGCTGACCCGTAGCACCATGGAATCGTTGTTCTGCGGCCGGTCGCCGACCGGCCACTGGTGCGGTGGAAACAGCACGCGCACGCTCGTTCCGCCGAACTCGAACTGATCGCCTTCCCAGTGGCGCACCACTTTGATTGAAAGAGAATTGGCGGTCGCGATTACATTCTGCAGAGCCTGGCTGGGAGGCAGTAAGCCGACCCACAATTCTCTGGGCTTAAAATTCTTCAGGACGGAAATCATCCCTCCAATGTGATCAGAATGACCGTGGGTGATGGCGACCGCGTCGAGACTCGAGATGCCGCGGGTCCATAGATAGGGCGAGACGACATCTTCGCCGAAGTCGAGTTGGGAGCCGCCGGGGCCGATGGGGCCTCCGGCATCGATGAGCAAGGTGCGGCCCTGCGGCGTGACGAGGAGAATGGAATCGCCCTCGCCCACATCGATCGAGGTCATTTCGAGGACGCTGGGATGAACGCGAGGGGCGGGGGGAATGAGCGCGAGCACCAACGATGCGGCGACGATCGCAACGATTCCGGCAGTGGCCATCCACCACCGGCGCCGCGCCATAAACATGGCAAATATCAGAGCGCCGGCAGCGCAGGCAATCACCGCAGCGGAGGGCATGGCGACGCGGAGATCGGCCAGCTGCAAGCCTCCCAGGCCGTGCACCGTGCCGGTAATTCCGTGCAGAGCAAAAGTGGAGACGAGCAATGGGAGCTTGGCCAGCCAGGGCGAGACAGATCCGAAAAGCAGTGTGGCGATGGCGGCGGGCATCAGCAATTGCATCAGCGGGACGACGACCAGGTTGGCGGGCAACCCGATGGTGGTGGCGCGGTGAAAGTAATAGGCCATGGGCAAAGCCAAGCCCATCTGCATCACGGCGGAGATGAAGACCAGTTCGTAAGCCACCAGCAGAGAGCGCACCGTGATGAGGATCAAGCGAGGCGCCCAGACCTTTCCCACAAAACGAGCGAGGCGCGACGCTATGAGTTGCAGGTCAACGCGGAATTGCGCGACCTTGGGGGGCAGCGTCGCCGCGTAATCGTTCGAGTCCCAATGGCGCAACGCCTGTTTGTAGAGCTGAGACGTACGCTGCAGCACTGGCAGGCTGATGGCGGCAACGATCAAGACGCAAACGAACGTCATTTGAAAGCTGGCGGTAAATAGCTGGCGCGGATCAAAGATCAGAAGCGCGAGCGCCGCGGCTCCGATGGCATTGACCATGGCACGGTCGCGATAGAGCAAGCGCGTGGTCAAGTAAACCGCGCACATGAGTGTGGCGCGCCAGACGGGCGCACCCACTTCGGTGATGAAGGCATAACTCACGCAGAAGGCAATGGTCAGCAGGGTGGCCGGAATCTCGGCGAGGCGAAGGCGGCGCAGCGTCCAGAAAACCACGAAAGCGAGGATAGTGACGTTCATGCCAGAGACCACCAGAACGTGGTAAGTTCCGGAGCGCTGGAAATCAGTACGGGTGTCGCGATCGATGAAGGCTTCTTCACCGATGACCATGGCGTCGATCAGGGCGGCCTCGCGTGGCGGCCACAGTTCGTGCACTTTCGCGATGACCGCACGATGCAGGCGGCTGCGCCAGAAGGCGATGCGACTTCCGGAAAAGCCAGGGAGACGTTCGACATTTTCGATCTTGGCCGAGCCCAGGGCGGCGATGCCGCGATCGGCGAGATATTCCTGGTAGTCGAAGGCGCCGGGATTGCGGAAATTGCGCGGGGGCTTGAGTTTGGCGGAGAAGCGGAGGCGATCGCCGTAATGAAAGACTGGCATCGGAGAGATCGGACCAGACGTGCCTGTGCTGGTTTCTTCCGAAGCTACGTCGTTGGGGCGGGGGCTGTAAATGCTCAGGCGAATGCCGGAATGAACGGCTGCGGTTTGCCCGGTTGAGGTTTGAATGGTTTCGGTCTCAACATCGATGGTCTGCCGAATTTCGTGGAAGCCGCCCTCTTGCACGCGGCCGTCACGGGTTACGTGAGCGGTGACCCGGAGTTCCTGGCGATCCGCGTAGGGGTCGATGCTGGTGTCGAATTGCGAAGAACCTCCGCGCAGCTGAATGTGGAGCGCACCCGTCAGGAAGAATGCCCCGAGTGCGAGCGCCCACGCCGGACGAGAACGGGGCGAGGTGAAGTACGCGGCGGCAGCCATGAAAGCCGTGGCAGCGATCACCCACCACAAGACGGGCCGCCACAGGTAGATTCCGGCTGTGATGCCGAGGCAATAGGAAACGGCGGCCCAGAGCATGGGCTGGCGCGAGGCTTTGAATTGGAATGCTGGAGGGGAGACCGGCTTGGAGGGCGGGATGAATCCAACCGGCGGGTTACCCGAAGATCGATACGGGATCAAGACTTATCCTGCGCATCGCGGGGGAAATCCCCCAGGGGGCTAAAGCCCGGAGTATTGGTGGCGCTGAGCGGCACGGCTAAAGCCGTGCCCTTCCCAAGACTGGCCCTGAACCTAGTGCCGGTAAGGCGGCTGTCCCCACATGAGCTGTCCCCGCATGAACCTTTCATCGAGCCAGGTGCACAACCGTTTCCAGGTGGTAGGTTTGCGGAAACAAATCCACCAGGTGAACTTGCTCGATGCGGTAACCGTGCCCCAGCAGGATCAGCAGATCGCGCGCCAGAGTCGCGGGATCGCACGAGACATAAACCACGCGTGGCGCGCCCAAGGTCGCCAGCAATCGCGCCACGCGTTCTCCCAGGCCACTTCGGGGCGGGTCCACCACCGCTAGGTCGGGCGTATGAAAAATATGAGGGAGGATTGCGCCCTTCCCGACTCGCTCCCGATTTTCCGAACGGGCCAGGTACTGCTCCGCTGTGGCCTGGACCGCTTCTCCGTTCGAGATCAAATTGTAGGAAAGATCGGCTGAGGAAGTCTGTGACATCTCTACAGAAACGGTGTGATGAAAGTCACCAAGAGCTGTGGAAAACAAGCCGGCTCCGGCATAGAGGTCGAGGGCGAGCGTGCCAGACTGACCTTCGGTGACGATGCGAACCAGTTCGTCGGTCAGATGGCGGTTGGTTTGGAAGAATGCCCCGGCGCTGATGCGAAAGGCCGACTTGCTGGTGAGATATATCAGATGATCAGCGCCGACGGAGAGCAATCTTTCCGGCGGCCGCTTTGCGCCTGGGTTCGCAACTCGGAACGCGACCACTCCGGCAATTTCGGGCATGGAGGCTTGAAGGTCCTCAGCCCAGGCGCGCACGGCGGCGCGGCGCGAATCGGGTGCGCAGGATATCTCGATCAGCATCCGGGAGTCTTCGGCGTCGGCGAAGAATTCGACTTCGGTGATTCCATGAGGAACCTTCCCGGCGCGTCCGGATTGCCAAAGAGTTGCAATGCCGCGATTGATCAGCGGCGAACTGATGGGGCACTGCTCGACCGCAAGCAGTGCGTGCGAAGCCATCTTGAAATATCCCGCCGCGAACGTGGGAGCGGTTTGCACCTGCAGGCGCGAACGGTTGCGATAGTTCCAAGGAGGCGAGGGGTGAACCTGGATCTCAGGCACTGATTCGAGCTTGGCAGTACGGCGGAAGGCTTCGCGTAAAATCTCTTGCTTGATTTCAAGCTGATGTTCGTAGGTGGCGTGCTGGTAGTGGCACCCCCCGCAACTGCTGAAATATGGACAAGCAGGCGCGATGCGCTGAGGCGAGGGCTCAACGACGACTTCGACTTGGGCGCGCGCAAACCCAGACTTCTGCTGGGTGATGGTGGCTTCGACTTTTTCGCCAGTTAGAACGAATGGGAGGAAAACCGCTTTGCCGCGGCCGCGCTCGTCGGCGGGAAGATGGGTAAGACCGTCGCCGCCGTAGATCATTTTTTCGATTGTAAGAGGCAAGCTCTGATTCTAACTGACGGATCAGAGCGCCCGGCCTGCCGCAGCGCCGGAGGCCCAGGCCCATTGGAAGTTGAATCCGCCGAGGTGTCCGGTCACGTCGACGACCTCGCCGATGAAGAACAGGCCGGGCGCTTTGCGGCATTCCATTGTTTTCGCGGAGAGTTCGGCGGTGTCGATGCCGCCCGCGGTGACTTCAGCTTTTTCAAAACCTTCCGTTCCGGCGGGAGTGATGGTCCACTGGTGGGCTTGCTGCTCGAACTGGACCAGGGCGGAGTTCGTCCAGGATGTGGGCGCGTGAAATTCCAGCCAGCGGTCCGCGAGGCGATGCGGCAAGGTCTGGCGCAACTCGGAGCGAAGTGCGGTGAGGGTACGAGGCGTCTTGGGATCGCGGAAGGACGCGGTCAGGTCCGCTTCCGGAGCCAGGTCAATGTGCAGCGGTTTCGACTTGTCCCAATAAGAAGAAATTTGCAGGATGGCGGGGCCGCTGAGGCCGCGATGCGTGATCAGCATCTTCTCCCGAAATTGCTGGTCGTTGCAGGAGGCGATGACTTCGGCGGAGACTCCGGCCAGATCGCAATAGCGGTCGCGGTCTTCCTCTTGCAGGACGAGCGGCACAAGGCCGGGCCGCGGCGGTTGAATCTTGAAGCCGAACTGCCGGGCGAGGTCGTAGCCGAATGAGGTCGCGCCGATTTTCGGGATTGATAAGCCTCCAGTGGCGACCACGAGCGCGGGGGCGTGATATTCCTCATTCGCAGTGCGGACTACGAAGCCCGCATTGCGGGCGACTTCCTGGATATTCGCATTCAGGTGGATGCTCACTCCGGCGCTCCGGCACTCTTCTTCCAGCATGGCGACGATGGCGCGGGCTGACGAATCGCAGAAGAGCTGGCCGAGCGTTTTCTCGTGATAGGCGATGCCGTGCTTTTCGACCAGAGCAATGAAGTCGGCGGGAGTGTAGCGAGCGAGTGCGGACTTTGCAAAATGCGGGTTGGCAGAGAGGAAATTTTCGGGACGGCAATACAGGTTGGTGAAATTGCAGCGTCCGCCGCCGGAGATCAGAATTTTCTTGCCCAGGCGGTCGGCGCGTTCCAGCACCGCGACCCGACGCCCGCGCTTGCCGGCCTCGATGGCGCACATCAGTCCCGCGGCACCGCCGCCGAGAATCAACGCGTCGAAGGAATGGATCGCAGGTGATGCCATGCGGATGGACCCGCTACAATCAGGAAGCCCGAGTCTGACTGCATGTTACACATCGGCATCGTCGCCTGCAGTACCGAAGGAGCCGCGCTCTGCTATCGCACGATCGCGCAGGAGGGAGCGCAGGCGCTAGGCCGGCACGACCATCCGGAGGTTTCGCTGCATTCGTTTTCATTGGCGGCTTATATGAGGTTTGTGGACGCCAATGACTGGGCGGGTGTGGCGGAACTGATGCTGGCCTCGGCGGAGAAGCTGGCGAAAGGCGGAGCCGATTTTCTGATCTGTCCCGACAATACGATCCATCAGGCATTCGACCTGGTGGAGCATCGGTCGCCGCGGCCGTGGCTGCACATTGCGCGGGAAGTGGCCAAAGAGGCGCAGCGACGGGGGTTGAAGCGGCTGGCGGTGCTGGGGACTAAGTACCTGATGGAAGGTCCGGTGTATCGCGAGGCGCTGAAGGCGGCGGGGATCGAATACCGGGTGCCTGGACCGGAGCAGCGAGAACGAATCAATCAGATCATCTTTGACGAACTGGTGAATGGGCAGTTTCTGCCGCGATCGCTGGCGTACTACGTGGAGGTGATCCGCGGAATGAAGGATGAAGGCTGCGACGGCGTTGTGCTGGGCTGTACGGAGATTCCGCTGCTTGTGACGCCGGAGTCGTCACCGCTGCCGACGCTCGATTCCACCCGGTTGCTGGCACGCGCGGCGGTGCGCAAGGCGGTTGAAGGCTAGGCCGTGCGTCGGCGTTGAAGGGAAGTCGTCCATCTATGGAATGATTTCGGGTGCGAGGGCAGGATGCCCTCGCGACCGCCGGCGAGACGCCGGCGCTACGATCGAATGACGCATCGATTGAAATTTCGGTGGGTTGGGGATGGCCCGTATGCCATTGTTCGGCTGACCGCGGATGCCGCTGTACCCGAGTGGGCGAGCGGGGGCGAGTTCACTTCTGTCACACGCACGACGGAAGAATTGTCGATCGTTTGTCCTGCCAGCAATTTGCCTCGCGAGATCGAGGCTCAACATCACTGGATCTGTCTGAAGCTCGAAGGGCCGTTTCCGTTCTCGCAAACTGGCGTTCTGCTGTCGTTCATCGAACCGCTATCGTCGAACGGCATTCCCATCTTCGCCATTTCGACCTATGACACTGATTACGTGTTGATCCAGGAAGAATGGGCAGGAGCGGCACTCGATGCCCTGCAACATGCCGGCCACGAACTACGGTCATGACGTGGATCACGGCGGAAATGGCAGCGGCTGACTTCGAATTCGGATATCGCTTATCGCGGGGTCATCCCGAAAGACGGCGCTTTTCAGCCGGCTGAGGGATCTCATTTCCGCTGACTTCGTGGGTGGGAGATCCCTCCCTCCGCCTGAAGAGCGGCTCCGGTCGGGATGACGCCAACACCATTCAGTCTCCCAATCGTGCCGAACGCTGGTGTTATGCGGCCAATCGCTGCCTCGGTATGTTGTAATAGAAGTAACTCAACCGAATGCCTTCAACTCTGACAACCCTGCGCCGCCGTGCCAAGGCCCTGCACCGCAACCTGCGCGGGGCGAAGATGGCCGCGCGGGCGCTGGCTTCGACCGATCATCCCTTGCTGGCGCACATCATCCCCATGCGACGCTGCAACCTGGCGTGCACTTACTGCAACGAGTTCGACGATTTCTCGAAGCCCGTGCCGCTGGAAGAAATGTACCGGCGCATTGACAAGCTGGGCGCGCTCGGAACTGCGGTAGTGACGATCTCGGGCGGCGAGCCGCTGATGCATCCCGAACTCGACGACGTGATCCGTCGTATCCGGACGAATGGAATGCTTGCCGGACTGATCACGAACGGATATCTGCTGGTCGCTGATCGCATACAGCGGCTGAATCGCGCCGGCCTCGAGTGGCTGCAGATTTCGATCGACAACGTGAATCCCGACGAGGTTTCGAAGAAAAGTCTGAAGGTGCTCGACAAAAAGCTGCAACTGCTGGCCGAGCATGCCGACTTTCACGTGAATATTAATTCAGTTGTGGGCGGAGGAATTACTCATCCGCAGGATGCATTGGTGATCGGCAAGCGGGCCGTGGAACTCGGCTTCACGTCCACGATCGGCATCATCCACGACGGCGGCGGGCAATTGCAGCCGCTGAACGATGAGGAGCGGCGCATTTATCACGAGATGCAGGCTCTGGAGAAAAGCAGCTTCACGCGCGTGAATGCGTTTCAGGACAACATCGCCAAAGGATTGCCCAATGACTGGCGATGCCGCGCCGGCGCGCGTTATCTCTACATCTGCGAGAACGGGCTGGTGCACTATTGCTCGCAGCAGCGCGGTTATCCCGGAGTTCCGCTGGAGACTTACACGCGCGAGGACTTGCGCCGCGAATATCTCACCGAAAAAGGATGCGCGCCCAACTGCACGGTTTCGTGCGTGCACCAGGTCTCCATCTTCGATTCGTGGCGGGCGCCGCAACAGCCAGCGGTGCTACCCTCGGCAACGGCGCCGGCCGACGATCTGGTGCAAATCCGATAACGTCGACTAATTAACGGCAGCTACTTCTTCGGATGAGCCGTGGGCGGCAACAGGCCGTTCAAGCGCAGGTACATTGCGGCCGCGCTGTAGTGATCGGCCCAGTCGTTGGTAAGCGCGATGAGCGCAAAGGCGCGCGATCCCTTGCGGCCGCCGAAGAGTTCCACTTCATCTCCCAGCTTGGAATCGTCGACTTTGTCCAGCGCGGTCGTGCAGAAATCGAAGCTCGCCTGCAGCGCCGCTACCAGCTTATCTTTGCCGTCGGACTCCTTGAGCGGCACCGGAGGCTTGACCGCGGGCATGTCTCCGATGTGGGAGCAAAGATAGTTGTTCGACTCGATGATGTGCAGGATCAGGTGTCCGAAGGTCATTTGCTGCTCGGTGGGCTTGTATCCGAACTTATCGGCAGGCATCTCCTCGACCGCCGCGACAAGGTTCTTCTGTTGCCGGGGAAGAATCTGCTTGGCCACGGACGTGACCGGATTTTTGTCCTGGGCGAGAACCGCGGTTGCGGCAAGGAGCAGAAAAAGTCCAATTGTGCGCTTCATAGGATCCTCTCGTTCTGGCGAATCTGGCGCTGAGTGCATTCTACTCATGGGCGCGCTCGCGAATCCACTTGGATGACCCAGTTTTGTGCAGGTCTGGCGTGGAATCTCGAGAGGCGGCGCTGTTTGACCGGGCAGGCAGAACTCCCACAACGCTAAGATGGACGGGGATGCTGAACGCTACGCCCATTGATATTGCGGTTCTGATCGTCGAACTGGCTCCGGCGGCGGCCTTTGGCTTCGCGGGCGAACAGGTCAGGCGATGGATCAGCCGCTGGCCGGCTGCCGTGCGAATTGCTGCTCCCGCGCTGTTTGTCCTGCCGTATGTAATTCTCGCTGCGGCGCAACATATGTTCCGCATGGAGTGGTTTGGCCTGTACACCGCTCTTCCGGTGGTGATGGCCTGGCTGATGACGCAGGCTGCGGCGGCTGATCCCGAGCAGCGCGGCAACTGGCGGGACGCGCTGATTCTTCTTACGCTGGGGCTGGCGGTCGATCTGCGCTGGTTTGATGTGGCGTGGCCCTCCGGCATGCGCGGCCTGGGAAATCTGCTGCTGGTCGATGCGGGCCTGTATGCGTTTCTTGGGATTCGCGGGTTGAGCGGAGCGGGATTCGATTTTCACCTGCGCTGGAGCGACTGGAAAACGGGATTGCGCGAGCTCGTGTTCTTCGCGCCGGCGGTATTAATCCTGGGGATCTGGCTGGGATTCATTCATCCTCACGCCAACTTGCCTGGCTTTGCCAGGGGGATTCTCACGTGGGTTGGAATTTTTGTTTTCGTCGCGGTACCGGAAGAGCTTTTCTTTCGCGCCTGGGTACAGAATTTTCTGGAGCGGCGGATCGGCCGGAGGGGCGCGTTGCTCGTCGCGTCTGTGCTGTTCGGGCTATCGCATTTCAATAAGCGATCGGCGCACTTCAATTGGCGTTACGTCTTGCTGGCAACGATCGCCGGAATTTTTTACGGCCGCGCCTGGCGCGAGCAGAGAAGAGTTCCCGCTTCGACGATTACCCATACCACAGTCGATTGGTTGTGGACGTGGTGGTTCTGAAAACCTGGGTAGCGGGTGACTTCGAATTTTGGATATCGCGTATCGCGGGGTCATCCAGAAAGCCGGCGCTTTTCAGCCGGCTGAGGATCGCATTTCCTCTGACTTCGTGGGTGGGAGATCCCTCCCTCCACCTGAAAAGCGGCTCCGGTCGGGATGACGCCTCTCGCAAATCTCGCGCTGTGGAAATGAAACTGGCTCAAACCCTCGGATGATAGTGCCAGTATCCCAAGCCCACGCGCATGTGATGCAGAAGCGCGTCGGGGACGCAGACCGCGAAACACAATCCGAGCAGTCCTTGGGTCAGGCCAAGTATGTAGAGATTGCGGTAGCGGCGGAAAAGCAGGCAGGAAACGACTCCCCAGACCAGGGTTGCGGCGGCGAGCGCCAGATTGGGCAGATGTGCCAGGGAAAACAAAATAGCGGCAACGGCGATGGCTGCGTCACTGCTCAAAATGCGCGTAAGGCGCGGCATGAAGTAATCCTGCATGAGGAATTGCTGATACATGGTCCACAGGACGTATCCGCCGCAGTGGGCGAAATCAGCCTGGTAGAGTGCGTGGAAGGTTCCAGCGCCCTGAGCCAGGAAGACGCCCAGAATCGAGAGGGCGAGCGCTGCCGGAAAGATCCAGAGAGAAGCTACCAATCCGCGGAGGCCGAGCCCCAGATCGTTCAGGCAAGGCCGGCGCGCCAGAACCATGACCAATGGAGCCAGCAAAGCGATGGGGCCGAAAATGAGTTGCTCGTGGGTGGGCAACCAGAGAATGACTACGATGCCCGTAAATCCCGCAACCAGTTCCGTCAAGTCCCGCACAGAACTGGATGCACGGGACACCGTCAACGGATACGGTGCTGAATGGGTAGTGGCCAAAAAGAGGGCTCCTCAAAAGCCGTAAGAATACCGGAGAACAAAATTGGTTGCAAAAACTTAGCGCAAGGCGGGCTCGGAATCAGACAGAAAGCTGCGGAGTGGCGGCCATCAGGCTGCGGGTATAGGTGTCGGCAGGGCGGTTGGTGATTTGCTCGGTGTCGCCTACCTCGATCAACTTCCCCCGGTTCATGACCGCGATGCGCGTCGCAAGATAGCGGACCACGGGCATGGAGTGCGAGATGAAGAGGTAAGTCAGGCTGAAATCGCGCTGCAGTTGCGCCAGCAGATTGACGATCTGGGCGCCGACACTGACGTCGAGCGCGGAGACGGGCTCATCGCACACGATGAACTTGGGCCGCAGGGCGAGGGCGCGCGCGATGCCGATGCGCTGCCGCTGTCCTCCGGAAAATTCATGTGGGTAACGAGTGCGCGCGGATTCGTCGAGGCCGACGGCGCGCAGGAGTTCGGAAACCCGAGCCCGCACCCCCCCAGCGGCTGAAGCCGACTTTCTTGAAGCAGTGCTTACGGCACGACTGAAGTCGTGGCCTACCCTTTCCCCGTGAATAATCAGCGGCTCGGCGATGATGTCTTCCACGCGAAAGCGAGGATCGAGCGAGGCGAACGGGTCTTGAAAGATGATCTGCAAGTCGCGGCGCAGTTTGCGCATTTCGCCGCGGGTCACGCTCACCAGGTCCCTGCCCTCGTAAAGAATGGATCCCGACGTGGGCTCGATGAGTCGCAGGATCAATCGGCCGAGGGTGCTCTTGCCGGAGCCGGATTCGCCCACCAGCCCCAGCGTTTCGCCGGCGTGAATCTCCAGAGAAACATCGTCGACAGCGCGGACTTCTCCGCGCGACTTGCCGGCAAAGGGCGAGTCGCTGTGAGGGAAAATCTTGGAGAGGTTGCGGATTTCAAAAAGGGGCATCGGCGTTCAGTTGGCGTCTATTATCTGCTGGATTCGGTTCAGCACGATCAGGATTCGCTGTTGACTAGAACTGGTCGTCATAAATGGTTCTTCAAAGCAGGTTGCGAGGGCCTCAGGGGCTAAAGCCCGCATTTTTGCTGATCGGTAGCGGCACGGCTGAAGCCGTGTCCTTCCCAAAACCCTTTATGAGGCGGGCTCCAGTCGCATTCGGGGATCATTCCATATTCCGGAATATGGAATGAAAACGGGCCTATCCGGCGGAGATCAAAGGAACGGCTGCCAGAGCCGCCAGCAATCCGATCAATTTCCAGCGGTTGAAGTGTTCTTTCAGGAACAGGCGCGCCAATAGGACTGTAATCGCGGGATACAGCGAGGTGATGACAACGGCTTCATCGAGAACGTCCGTGCTGGTTAGCGTAGATGAAGAGGGCGCTGGCGGTGACGTCGAAAAATCCCGCCAGCATGCCAAGTCCTAGCGCAGGTCGATCCATCGCCAGGGAAGGACGCACTACGGCCACGGCGGTGGCGGTTGCGGTAAGCGAACCGACGCGGGACATGGCGGCAAGCCAGGCAGGCGAGCCGCTGGCCTGGTGTATGCAGAGATAAAATCCAGCGAACCCCACGCCGGCCAGAGCCGCGGTCGCGACCCCTTTCGGGCGGCCGGAGCCGTCGTTTTCTGCTTGGGCCTCGGGGCGAGTGATAAGCCAGATGGCGAAGATGGCCAATCCAAAACCGGCGATGGACCAGCGGCTGGGCGCGCCTTCCAAGGCAATATCGACCATGGTCGGGATGGCGGCGCCTAGCAGGGCCGCAATGGGAGCGGTGAGGCCCATCTGGCCAGCAGCCAACGCGCCATAAAAAATGGCCAGCGAAAAGCCGCCCAGGGCTCCGGCAAGCACGGCCCAGGCAATGCTGGCGCGGTCCGGGAATGCCCCACCAATCCCCGCGGCCGCTGCGAGCATCAATCCGAGGGCACAGACGTGAGAAAAAGCGGTCAGAACGAAGGCGTTGGCGCGCCGCGAGCCGAATCCTCCGGCGAAGTCAGAGGCGCCCCAAAGAAAGACCGCGGTAACGGAACAGGCCACAGGGGCGGAAGAGAATTGGGCTGGCAGGAACACGCCGGATGAGATTAGCACGGCGGATCGAACCGGCGACCCCGAGCGCGAACACTCGATCCTTCCGCCGGTCCGTCTATCCGCGTGTTAGAATTTTCCTACGCCGTTTCCTTGCGAGAAACTCAGGAACTGAGGCATCCAGGTTTTGATCGAACTGGCTCCTTCCATTCTTTCGGCTGATTTTGCTCGACTGGGCGAACAAGTACGCGCTGCGGGCGAGGGCGGGGCGAGTGTCATCCATGTCGATATTATGGACGGCCATTTCGTTCCCAATCTTACGATCGGGCCTCCAGTTGTAAAATCGCTGCGCAAGGTGACCGAGTTGCCGCTGGATTGCCACTTGATGATCGAGAATCCAGACGAGTTCATTCCCGCATTCGCCGAAGCCGGAATCGATTGGATGTCGGTGCATCAGGAAGCCTGCCGGCATTTGAACCGCACGCTGCACCTGATCAAGAGTCACGACTGTCTGGCCGGGGTGGTGATCAATCCGGCAACGCCGGTGGATACGCTCTCGGAAGTTCTCGACATCGTGGATTACGTTCTGGTGATGTCGGTGAATCCGGGCTTTGGAGCGCAGAAGTTTATCCCATCGACGCTGCACAAAATGCGCCAATTAGCCGAGATTCGCAGCCAACGCGGGCTGACCTACCGCATCGAAGTAGATGGTGGCGTGGCGCTGGGCACGGTTGCGGATGTGGTGCGCGCGGGGGCTGAAATTCTGGTGGCGGGCAACGCCGTGTTTGGAAATGGCGATCCAAAGAGGAATGCCGAGGCTTTGCTGAAAGCGGCAACCGAGGCGGCGCTGATAAAAGTCTGATTCTTCAGCTAGTGGCCAGTGGTCAGTGGCCAGTAAGAAAATCCGCAGGAATTTCGCTGGCTACTGATCACTTGTCACTGATCACTGGCCACCCGTTTGAGGTCTTATGTCACGTCGAATTTCGTTGATCATCGCGCTGGCGCTGCTGCTGGTATTTCTGGCCGCTTGCACGAACAAGAGATCCAAGAACCCGCTGGCCAATGTCGGATCGAAGCAGCCGGACAAGGTTTTGTTCGACAAGGCCATGGACGCCATGCGCCACAACCGCTTTGACGTGGCCCGGTTAACGTTACAGACCCTGATCAATACCTATCCGGATTCCGAGTTCATTGCGCGCGCCAAGCTGGCGGTGGGCGATTCCTGGTATGCGGAAGGTGGAACCGCAGCCCTGGCCCAGGCAGAACAGGAATACAGCGACTTCGAGATCTTCTTTCCCAACATGCCGGAGGCGGCGGAAGCGCAGTTGAAGATCGCGAACATCCACTATCAGCAGATGGAAAAGGCGGATCGCGACTACACGCACGCCAAGCGCGCCGAAGACGAATACCGCAAAGTGATCCTGCAATATCCGGACAGCAAACTTGTGCCCGAGGCCAAGCAGCGGTTGCTCGAAGTGCAGGAGGTGCTGGCCGACCGCGAATTCCTGATCGGGCGGTTCTATTACTTGCGCCAGTCTTATCTGGCTTCCATCGCCCGGCTGCAGTCACTGGTGGACAAGTATCCGCTGTACAGCCAGGCTGATGAGGCTCTGTACCTGCTGGGGCAAGATTACGAGGGTCAGATTGCCCGTTTGCGACTTGCTCCGACCTGCGATGCACACGGCCTGCCCCGGGGATGCGCCAGCGAAGCTGTGAAGTCACAGTACATTGGCGACTTCACCAAGAGTGCCTCCAAGGCTTACGACCAGATCATCACTCGCTACCCGCTTATGGATCGCTCGGACGACGCACGCAAGCGTCTCGCAGCCCTGAAGCAGCCCGTTCCGCGGCCTACCAAGCGAGCGGTCGCGCAGAATCGAGCCGAAATTGCCAGCCGCAGCGACAGTACGATGCCGCAGAAACTGATGGGACTGTGGAAGAAGGGCCCGGACGTATCCCAGGCCGCCAAGATCGGAAATCCGACGCTGACGGATCCGGATCCCGTGGCGGCAAACGACGTCCAGAAGAAGGAAATGGTTTCCGTCATGGAAGCCGTAACCGGGCGAAAGAGCGTTGGAGTCGAGGTTGTAAAACCTGATCATCCGAGCGCCGAAGATGCAGCTTCCGGAACGACTGCTGCGTCGGAAGCAACGCCTGCCGGCGGTTCGCCGTTTGGGCGAGCGGCTACGGGAAGCACGACGACTCCCGATGCGAATGAATTAACACCGAATGCTCCGGCCGACGCCAACGCGTTGCAACCGACCGACACGGGCGCCGATCCGACGCTTCCGCCTCCCGCGCAGGTCAATGAACTGGAGCAGGGACAGTCGAGTTCCTCGGCTTCGGCAAAGTCGGCGAAGAGCGATGACTCGGAACTGGCTAGCGATAAGGACCTTTCCAGCAGCAAAAAGAAGAAGAAGGGTCTGAAAAAGATCATTCCGTTCTAAAGCCGGCTGGCCCGTTGGCGGGTGGGCGTTTGCCCGTTTTCCCGCCATATGCGCGATCTTCAAAGAGCGCGGGGCCGAAAGCGCCTGTCTCACGCGCAAGGTGCTGACCCCTAGTAACCAGTTACTTCCCTTCCGGATCATTGACTTAGGTTGAAGGTCGGGTTACCTTCGCGTTATCTCCCCTCATCAGAGGACAACTTTGGCCCGGAAGATACTGCTCGCCGACGACAGCGTGACCGCCCAGAATATGGGGCGGAAAATTCTCGCGGATGCGGGATATGAAGTCATCACCGTGAATAACGGTTCGGCTGCGCTGAAGAAGATAGGCGAGCAGCGGCCTGACCTGATCGTGCTCAACGTCTATATGCCTGGCTACAGCGGGCTTGAGGTGTGCCAGAGGCTGAAAGATGTTGGCGAAACGGCTCAAATACCGGTCCTGCTGACAGTGGGAAAGCTGGAGCCGTTCAAGCCGGAAGAGGCGAAGCGGGTTCGCGCCGATGGCTTCATCGTCAAGCCATTCGAGGCCAGCGAGTTGCTCAGCGCGCTGAGCAAGCTGGAAGACAAAGTTGTTCCCCGGTCCGAGAGTTCGAAGCCGGGCCGCTCAGGGCGGTCCGTGGCCGCATTCGAGGAACGCCGCTACGACAAGACGATGGCGGTCGAGGAAGATACCGGCTGGAAGAACCGCATCGCTTTTCCCTCCAAGAAAAAAGAAAAAGAGGTACAGGCGGAGTCCGAGGATACGTCGGCCTACGGCCGTCCGCTGGAACGAAACCTGCGCGCCCCAGTCGAACCCAAAGCTGCCACAGCGGCGCGCAATGGAAAATCTGAAGAAGAACGCTTTGATCTGGGAGCTTTGGCGGCAGCGGGGTTGCCCAAAGACGTAACGCCCGAAGAAATTGCCGCGCTGGCTGCGGCTGCGGCGCGAGTGAAGGAACGGCTCGCTCAAGAGGAGAAGGCTGCGCAGCCTGCGCCGGAAATGGCAGTGGTCAGCCCGGAAGTTTCCGATCAGGACGTACCTAGTCAACCGGCGGAAATCAAGCCCGAAGCTCAGGCAGCTTTCGCGGGTGAGGCCGCTGTCGCGGCCGTTCCGGAGCCGGAGCAGAAAGCGCCGGCCACAGCCGAGACCAATAGCGAAGCTTCCGCTCCCGCCGCGGCGAAGGTTGCGCCTGAAGCTGCGGAGTTGAAACCGGAACCCGTCAAGGTTGAAATCCCCGAGTCCGGAAACGGAGCATGGAGGCAGCATCCGTCCGAAGCGCCCGCGGATGAACCTGCAACCATGGCCGTCGCGACGCACGCCGATTCGGCCGCGGCTTCACGCTGGACGGCAGTCGCGGTAGCGCTGGCGCCGGAGGAATCCGCGATCTCTCTCGAGCACGAGATGCAGAAGGCCTATGCCGCCTTCGCGGCCGCCGAGGGCGGTCACAGCGCGGTTACACCCGTTGTGCAAGCCAGTGAGCCAGTCGAGTCGAATCCTTCATCGGTCGAGAGCGCGACGCCAGAATTAACATCTTCGGTTCCGGCGACTGCTGCCCCGGAAGCTGTTCATGGCCTGAGCGCCGTGGCCAGCGCGGCGACGGATGCGGTGCGGGCGGCAGTGGAAGAATTGCAATCCGTGGCTGCGTCTTACTTGAAACGTAACGTCACGGTGTCGGATGCACCCGCCGTTGAGCCCCCTGCGATTGAGCCGCCGGCAGAGGTGAAAGAAGCCGCCGAGCCAGTTGCAGCGGTAGTCGCAGTAACGCCGGTTGAACCCCAAGCCGCGGAAGTCGCGGCAGTCCCTCCCGTGGATCGCGAGGCAGAAGAATCGAAGCCGGCGGACGCAGACATGCCCGTTCCCGTCGCGACAGCAAGCGAGGCTTCCCCCGCGATGGCAAATTCCGATGCGCCGGAAGTCAAACCGGAAGTCAGCCCAGAATCGGATCTGGCAGCGACCACGGCTGCCGCGTGGGCAGATTGGAAACGGATCCGGGAGAATCCGGGCACGGCGTCCGCCTCAGACTCTGCCGATTCACCGCGAGACGTTGCGGCCATGGCCGCAGCCGTGGGCGCAGAGCGCCGTCCCGAGGATGTGATGGCAGATGTGACGTCCGGATCAGAATCCGATCCCGCGATTGCCAGCATCGTCGATAGCGTCCTGAACGATCTCCGTCCCAAAATTGTCGAAGAGATCTCCCGCAAGCTGGGCAAGAGAAAGTAAAGTCCCTGCGCCGCTCGCCCTTCGAGGTTTGACCCTCCTTTTCCTTGGACTGTAAGATCAAGGTTTCATCTTGCGTTTGAGTTCGAGCCGTGGTGCGCGCTGGAGGCGGGATTAGAAGTCGAGATTTCGAACCCCAGGCGCATCCGCGGCTGATTGCTGATCTCCCGATGCCTCACGATCTGCCGAAATCTTATGAGCCGGGTGCGATTGAGACGCGCTGGGCCGCTTACTGGACCCAGGAGAAGCTGTTCTCCGTGCCGACGCCGCCGAAGGGCGAGACGCGTCCGGTCTTCACTTTGTTGTTGCCGCCTCCGAATGTGACCGGCCGGTTGCACATGGGACACATGCTGAATCAGACGCAGATGGACATTATTGTGCGCTGGCATCGCATGCGCGGATTCATCACTCTATGGCTGCCCGGGACCGACCACGCGGGCATCGCGACGCAGATGATGGTCGAGAAACAACTCACCAAGGAAGGCATAAAGCGCCGCGAACTGGGCCGCGAGAAATTCATCGAGCGCGTCTGGGAGTGGAAGCGCGAGTACGGTGGCGCGATTCTCGACCAGATGAAGCGGCTCGGCGCCTCGGTGGATTGGGACCGCGAATACTTCACCATGGACGACAATCTTTCGCACGCCGTGCGCGAGGTGTTCGTCCGCTTGTATGAAGAAGGGCTGGTCTATCGCGGAAATTACATCGTCAACTGGTGCCCGTGGCACGAGACGGCGATCTCTGACCTCGAAGTGAAGCACGAGGACGTGGCGGGAAAGCTGTGGGAGATTCGCTATCCCGTGATTGGAACAAATGAGTTCATTACGGTGGCGACCACGCGCCCGGAGACGATGCTCGGCGATACAGCGATCGCCGTCAACGCGAATGACGAGCGCTACACGCATCTGCATGGCAAGCACGTTCTGGTGCCGCTGATGAAGCGGGAGATTCCCATCATCACCGACGAACTGGCGCAGCCGGAGTTCGGCACCGGAGCGGTGAAAGTGACGCCGGCACACGATCCCAACGATTTTCAGGCGGGACTGCGCCATAATCTGCCTCAGATTAACGTGATGGACGATCGCGCGCACATGAATCAGAATGCGGGCGTGTATGCCGGGCTCGACCGCTTCGAAGCGCGCAAGCGGGTGCTGCACGATCTGCGGGAACAGGGATTTCTGGTTGGGGAGAAGGATTACGCACTGTCGATCGGCAAGTGCGACCGTTGCGGAACCATCATCGAGCCAAGATTGTCGGAACAATGGTTCATCAAGATCAAGCCGCTGGCCGACCGCGCCAAAGAAGCCGTGGAGAGCGGCCAGATCACGATCGTCCCGGAAAATTATCGCCAGATTTATCTCAACTGGATGAACAACATCTACGACTGGTGCATCTCACGCCAGTTGTGGTGGGGGCACCGCATCCCGGCATGGACGTGCGAAGGCTGCAAAGAAGTGATCGTGGCGCGCGAAGCGCCGACCAGCTGTCCGAAATGCGGCGGCGCGAAATTGGAGCAGGTTTCGGACGTGCTCGACACCTGGTTCTCGTCCGGCCTGTTGCCGTTTACGACGCTGGGCTGGCCGGAGAAGACGCGCGATCTGGATGTGTTCTATCCAAACACGTTGATGATCACGGGTTTCGACATTCTTTTCTTCTGGTTGGCCCGGATGATCATGTTCGGCTGCCACTTCATGCAAGGGCATCAACAAGACCCGTTGATCAAGAAGGCGAATGGCGAGGCGGACAAGAAAGACGACAGCGTGCCTTTCCGCCATGTTTACATTCATGCGCTGGTGCGCGACGCCGACCGGCAGAAAATGTCGAAGACCAAGGGGAATGTGATCGACCCTCTGGAGATTATTGAACGCTTCGGCACAGACGCCACGCGCTTCACCCTTGCCGCCATGGCCGCGCCGGGTACTGACATTGCGTTCAACGAGAGCCGCACCGAGGGCTATCGCGCCTTCGCGAATAAGATCTGGAATGCCGCGCGGTTCATGTTCATGAATGTGGACAGGATTGAAAAAGCTGGCTATTGGTCGCTAAGTCAATTTCGAGACTCATTGCGGTCAGACTCCGACCAAGTGCAGGGATTTCAGCCGATTACACTTGAGGATCGTTGGATTTTGTCTGTTTTCAAACAGACCGCGATTGAAGTGAATATTGGATTGAATCGCTATCAATTTCACGAAGCTGCAAATCGCATATACGACTTCTTCTGGAGCTATTTTTGTGACTGGTACTTGGAGCTCATAAAACCTCGCCTGACGGTTGACTCAGGTTTGGATTCCGACTCAATCCGCATTGCTTGTGGCAATTTGGTAGGAATGTTTGAGGCGTCCCTAAGGCTGCTCCACCCAGTGATGCCATTTATAACCGAAGAGATATGGCAGTCTCTCTATGACTACAGGCCACCAGGAAAATCAATATCTCTTACTAAGTACCCGCTCAGCGAAAAAGGGGTTCCTCTCAACATCCTCTACTCCACACCTTTTACAGGCAATGTTGTCTATTCACAGGGGATCATCGGTCCACTTGAGGGTTTCGTTGATTTGGACCCAGATGCGCGCACTGCGATGCTGATTCTGCAGGACCTGATCGTGAACGTGCGCAACCTGCGGGCCGAACTGAAAGTTGAGACCAAGGCGAAAGTTCCGATTGAAGTGTTTGCGCACGAGCCGGCGATCCGCATCATGATTGAGCACAATCGCGGCTCGGTCGAGCGCATGGCCAACGTCGAGAAGATCACATTCGTGGGGAGCTCGCTCACGAAATTGGCTGGTGCACGCAGCACGGCGCGTTTCGACGTGCACGTGATTTACGAGCGTAAGATCGATGTCGCGGCCGAATGCGAGCGTCTGAAGAAAGAATTAGAGAAGATCGAAAAAGAGCTGGGCAACAATCAAAAGCAATTGGGGAACGAGCAGTTCCTGGCCAAGGCTCCAGAGAAAGTCGTGGAAGGCCTGCGCCGCCGCGGTCAGGAACTCCTGGTTCTGCAGCAGAAGACAACGAGTAAGCTGAAAGAATTGGGCTGCTGAATGTAGCCCCGGACGCATTCGTCCGGGGTCGAGCGAAGCTCGATGGTTTTTGCTTCGTCGCATCAGTGATCTCGATTCGTGGTCGGCGACCCGCGGACGGAAAAATGCGTCCGTCCCTACACTTATGGACTGGAACTCAAGACGGTTAACCGCGATCCTGGAAAACGCGCTGGTCGAGGACCGGGCGACGCGCGATGCGACCAGCTACGCCTGCATCGATCCGAACCAGCGCGCTTCGGCCACGGTCATCGCGAAGCAGGATTGCATTCTGTCCGGCATCGGCTGCGCGGCGCGAATCCTCGACGTGTACGCGGCCCTCGACGGCGCGGTCACTGCTCACTACGAGGTGACGACGCATCCGGAGATTTTCGACGGCGTGCGCCTGCATAAAGGACAATCCGTGGCCGTGATCCGGCACAATGCGCGGGTGATCCTTTCCTGCGAACGGGTGATTCTGAATTTTCTGCAGCGCATGAGCGGCATCGCCACCTTGACGCGCAAATTTGTCGAGGCCGTAGCCGGAACTCGGGCGCGCATTTTAGATACGCGCAAGACGGCGCCCGGCCTGCGCGCGATCGACAAATATGCGGTGCGCTGTGGCGGCGGGCAAAATCATCGCCTCGATCTATCCGACGGCGTGCTGCTCAAAAACAATCACATCACGCTGGCGGGAGGCATCGCTTCGGCCCTGGAGCGCGCGCATCGCAATCGCCGGGGCTCGCAACCGATCGAGGTCGAGGTGCGCACTCTGGATGAGCTTGAGCAGGCTCTCGCCAACGGCGCCGAAGCAATTCTTCTGGACAACATGACTCCGGAGGACGTGCGCCGCGCTGTAGAACGATGTGCGCACGCCGCGATCCCTGGGTCCGATCACCGAATTCCCGTTGAGTGCTCGGGAGGGATTCGCCTGGAGAATGTTCGCGCGTTTGCAGAGGCGGGCGTCGATTTTATTTCTGTTGGCCTGCTCACGCACTCCACCCACGCTGCGGATATGAGCCTACGGGTTGTGGCGGCATAGAGAGATCGCCGGCAACGCGGCACATTGTTGTTTGGGCGCGATTCGCGCATAATTCCCTCATTCGAAAGACCAGCACAAATCGCGTGGGGCGAGTCTCGCCGAGCAAGGCTCCTGCTGCTTCCCACGAACCGCAGCCCACCGACGTTCGCCTGGGGCACGTCGTGCGCCTGCTGATGGAGCACGCGATGGTGGTGGTGAGCGGCACCAAGATTGCGGAAGAGATTTCTTCCAGCCGCTCGGAGGTTTGGCGCCTGATCCAGCAGTTGCGCGCGCTAGGAGTCGACGTTGCGGGGCATCCCGCAACCGGATACCAGTTGCGATCCGTCCCTGATCTGCTCTTGCCGGAAATTCTGCGGCCTTTGTTGCGCGGAACCATCTTCGACGGGCATCTTCATCACTTTTACAAGATTGGATCGACCAACACGGCAGCCATGGCGGCCGCGGCCAAGGGCGCACCCGAAGGCAGCGTCTTCCTGGCGGAAGAGCAGACCGCGGGGCGAGGCCGGGGAGCCAACTCCTGGCAGTCGCCCCGATCGACGGGGATTTATTGCTCCATTATTTTGCGGCCTGCGCTGCCGCCGTCGGAGGTGCTGCCATTATCGCTCGCGGCCGGACTTGCGGTGCAATCGGCGATTCAGCAAATCGATGCGCGAGTGAAGGCCGATCTGAAATGGCCGAACGACGTGTTGGTGCACGGCGAAAAGCTTTGCGGCATTCTGGCGGAGATGAATGCCGAGGCTACACGCGTGCGGCACATTGTAGTCGGGATCGGAATCAACGTGAATCAGGCGAGCTTCCCAAAAGAATTGGGGGCGACCTCGTTGCGCCTGGTTACGGGACGGGAATGGTCGCGGGTGGAGCTGGTTGCCGCTTTGCTAAAATCGTTCCACGCCGAGTACCAGCGATTGCTCGAAGAATCGGATGCGCGGGAAGCGATTCTGCGCCGGTTTGCCGAGAATTCGTCGTGGGTTTACGCCAAGAAGGTCCGCATCGAGGAAAACGGCTCGGCTTTCGAGGGAACGACGCAAGGGCTTGATGGGCGCGGTTTTCTGCAGGTACTGACTGCGCATGGAATGCGGACCGTGCTGAGCGGCACGGTAAGAGCGGCATAAGCGGACGGAAACTAAAGATCATGCTGTTTGTCATCGATGTCGGAAACACGAACACCGTTCTCGGTGTTTTCGCGCCGGAGAAGGCGCAGGGCGGAGCTGACCTCGCGGCCGCGCCTTCGTATAAGGAACTGCTCGCCCATTGGCGCGTCGCCACTTCACGTCGCAGCACCGTTGACGAATACGGAGTGCTTTTCCGCAACCTGTTTTCCATGGCGGGACTGGAAGCGAAAGGCATTCACGGGATTGTCGTGTCGTCGGTTGTCCCGCCGCTGGATCCAATATTGCGACAGGTTTGTGAGCGCTATTTCAATTTGCGGCCCCTGTTCATCGAGCCCGGAGTCAAGACCGGAATGCCGGTGCACTACGAGAATCCGGCGGAAGTGGGCGCGGATCGAATCGTGAATGCAGTGGCCGCGCTGGTAAAATACGGCGGCCCTTGCATCATCGTAGACTTCGGCACGGCAACGACATTCGATTGCGTCTCCGCCAAAGGAGAATATCTGGGCGGGATTATCTGTCCCGGCATCGGGATTTCGGCCGACGCGCTATTTGAGCGCACGGCGCGGCTGCCCCGGGTAGAGATTCGCAAGCCGGCGCGGGTCGTTGGCACCAACACCGTCGGCAGCCTGCAGTCCGGACTCTACTACGGGTATCTCGGCCTGGTCGATGGCATTCTCGAACTCCTGCTGCAGGAACTCGGCCAGGAGACCCGCGTGGTCGCCACCGGCGGTTTAGGTCCGATGATCGGCACGGGGTCGAAGTACATCAAGAATGTCGACGACTTTCTGACCCTGGAAGGGCTGCGCATTATCTGGGAGCGAAATAATGGGACGCGCAAGGACGCCGGCAAGGCCGCGCCGAAGCCGGCCTCGTCCAAAACTGCTCAGCCCAAGTCGAAGAATGGCGACAAAGCGCCCGCGGCTTCTGCCTCGCGCTCAGCCCGCTGACCTGCCGTGGAGAATTACTTCAACTACTTCACAGAGATCGAAGAGCGCTTCTTGCAGCGGCGCGGTGGAGGCTTGCTGCTATCGACTCTGGACTGGGCGCTGATCGAAACCTGGAAGGATGCCGGCATTCCCTTGGAAGCGGCTCTGCGCGGGATCGACTCAGCCTTTGACCGGTACGAGCAGCGTCCCTCGAAGACGAAGAAGATCAACAGCCTCGCATACTGCTCGCAACACGTGCTTGGGGCAGCCGAAGACATGAAGGAAGCCGTGGTGGGCGCCAATGGGCAACCGGCCAAGCGCGGATCCTCCCAGGAATTCGAACCCGAGGTGCTGGCTTCATACCTCAGCCGAAATGCGGATGTGCTGGAAGCTGCGAAGTGGACGGAGGCGGGCGCTGCCGCCAAACCGCTGGTGCTCCAAGCGGCCGGAACTTTGCGCCAACTAGCGGAAGAGACGAAAAAGAAGCCCGCCCGGCTGGAGGACTTGGAACGCCATCTGACGGTTCTCGAGGAGAAGCTGTTTGCGGTGCTACTGACATCAACTCCGGATGAAGAAATCGTGGCGATCCGGGCGGAAGCTGACCGCGATCTGATTCCTTATCGCAGGAAAATGTCGGGCGCCCAGATCGATCAATTGCACAAGCAGTATGTCCACAAGCGGTTGCTGGAGAAGTATGGCCTGCCTCGGCTGAGTCTGTTTTATATGTGAAGGTCGTCAGGGCCTGCTCACGCCTGCTAAATCTGTGGAACGGGCGTAGGGGCTCGAATCCCGATAGCGCTTCTCGAATTCTTCGCGCGTACAAATACTTTTCACGTCGAATACGCGATCGATGGCCAAAATTCCGTCGAGATGATCGATTTCATGCTGCAGCAACTCGGAAAGATTGCGCTCGTCGTCGGCGTTCACGGTCAGAGTTTGGCCCTGCAGATTCTGATAGCGCACCGAAATGGTGCGGTGACGTTTCACCTGCATAAAAATTGAGAGAAAACTCAAGCAGGCATCCCAGACCGTGATCTCTTCCACGCTTCGTTCGACGATTTCTGGGTTGATCAGCGGCCACGGCTGCGAGTCGGGCAACTGCAGGAAAATCACTCGCCGCAGCACGCCGATTTGCGGAGCCGCAATACCGCGCCCGTAGCCTGTATTGTTGCGCCAGTGCGCGAGCGTGTCGGCGAGATCACGCACGAGTTCTCTGATGTCACTGGACGTCGGATCCTCGACCTGAGCACACCGCCGGCGCAAAACCGGGTCTCCGAGTTGAAGAATGGGTCGGATTGCCATGTGACCTCCGATCAAGTTCGCGCAGCGAAGGCTCGGTTCTTCCCGGCAAGCCGGGGCTTGAGCTATCTTGCCGCGGCTGCATCGAACAGACTTAGGAGCTCCAGCTTCTTTTCCGCCGGCAGAAACGAGGCCTCGAACGAATTGCGAGCCAGTTCTCGGAGATGCTCGTCGGTGAACCCGAATGTTTCCTGGGCAAACTGATATTCACGCGCCAGCGAAGTGCCAAACAGCGCGGGATCATCGGTGTTCAGAATGACCATCAGTCCCTGATCGAAATAGTTCTTCACTGGATGCTCGGCAGGAGATTTGCAAACGCCAGTGCGCAAATTGCTGGTCAGGCAGATTTCCACGGGGATCTGACGGTAAGCGAGTTCTTCAATCAGATCGGGGTCCTGCGCCGCGCTGACCCCGTGGCCGATGCGTTCGGCGTGAAGATTCAGCGATCCCCAGATGGACTCAGCCGGTCCCGTCTCGCCGGCATGGGCGGTCAGGTGGAGGCCATGGTCTTCGGCGTACCGGTAAACGCCGCGAAAAAGTTCCGGAGGAGCCTTCAATTCGTCGCCTCCGATGCCCACGCCGACGACATGGCGATTCTTGTAACGCACTGCCAGCTCGAAGACTCTCTGCGCCTCTTCTGCTCCAAAGTGGCGAGTGGCGTCGAAAATCCAAAGCAGGGAAACGCCGAAATCACGAGCCCCACGGGCGCGTCCACGCTCCAGGCCCTCGAAGATGGCTGCGAAATCCTGCTTGCGGTAGAGGCAGACTCCGACCGCGACATAGATCTCCGCGTGCAGAACATTTTCTTCTTTTAGCCGCTGCATCAGGCGATGCGTAATGAGTTCGTAGTCCTCCGGCCCGCGCAGGTGGGCGCTGACTTCTTTGAACGCCATGAGGAAGCTGGGAAAGTCGGAGTAGCGATACAGAGCCTCTGTTTCCGCCAGCGTTGCGGTGTCGCCGTGGTGCTGCCGGAGTTCGAGCAAGGTAGCGGGCTCAACCGCACCCTCGAGATGAAGATGCAACTCCGCCTTGGGAAGGTGGCGAATAAAACTGCTCGGCGGGGGCGCTACAACCGCGGTCATAATTCAGATTGTAGATGTCATCCCGCCGATTTGCGAAGGGAGGATCATCTTATGTCTCTTCCGTTACGGGCACATCTTGCCGCCCGAGATGAAACCCTCCGCAAGGTCCCTCCACTGCGCTCGCTGGCGCTTCGCTCCGGTCGGGATGACAATGACTATAAAAACTAAAGGCGGCCATTGCTGGCCGCCTTCATTGCGAATTGTTTCCTGCGAAGCGGTTGTTAGACGCCCTTGACGTTCTCAGCTTGCCAGCCCTTGGGGCCTTTGACCACGTCAAACTGTACTTGCTGACCTTCCTGCAGACTGCGGAATCCACTGGCCTGGATGGCGGAGAAATGCACGAATACATCCTCGCCATTCTGGCGGCTGATGAAACCGTAGCCCTTGGCATCGTTAAACCACTTCACTGTTCCTGTTTCCATGTTGTTGCACTGTTCCTTTTTTCTTGATGTAGCGCTGAAGCTTTCGGGATTCTTCTGCAGGCAGGTCACACGCTGGGTTAAGCGGAGATGCATGTACTGCGAAGGAACTCTAAAGTCAAACGCAGCTGTATTGTACGTGAAAGTGCACCAAAATAGCCACAAAATTCGTGCGGCAAGCCTGCTAAACAATTGATATTACATATGTTATTTGTGGTTCAGGAAAAACCGCTGCAACGCGAATTTGCCACCTTTGCGGAAAACAATCATCATAGAGAAAATGCGATCGAGATTGCTTCTAACTCTAATTTTGCTGTTGACCGCGATGGCATGGGCCGGGATTGTCGACAACGTGCGCATCGCCCTGATGCAGAACAATTTCTCGGCGGCTGAGGCGCAGCTCAATTCGTATCGCAGCCAGCGCGGGGTTGACGCGGAATATTTAGACGCCTATTCGTGGCTGGGACGAGCCGCTCTGGATCAGGGGCAGTACGACCAGGCTGCGGCCTTTGCCAAGGAGACGAAGGCCCTGGCGCTCGAGCAACTGAAGCAACGTCCGCTGGACGCTGAACCGCACTTGCCGATCGCATTGGGTGCGGCGCTGGAGATCCAGTCGCAGGTGCTCGCCGCCCGTGGGCAGCGCACCCAGGCTATTGCGCTGCTGCAGTCTGCGCTGCGGACGTATGGAAACACATCGATCCATGATCGGCTGCAGAAAAATCTGAATCTGCTGTCTTTTCAGGGGAAGCTCGCACCGGCGTTAAAAGAGGATCAATTCCTCGGCGCGGATCTGCCCTCGCTGAAGGGATCGCCCGTGCTGCTATTTTTCTGGGCACACTGGTGTGCGGACTGCAAGGCGGAGGCGCCAATCATTACTCAGTTGCGCTCGGAGTTCGCCGCCAAGGGATTGAAAGTGGTTGGTCCGACTCGTTTCTACGGCTACACTGCGCAGATCGAGCATGCCTCGCCGGCCGACGAACTCAGATATATCGACGCCGTGCGGCACCGCTTCTACAGCGGCCTGCTCGATATGCCGGTACCGATCAACACGCACAACTTCGAAGTTTACGGGGCCTCGACCACGCCCACGCTGGTGCTGCTGGATCGCGCGGGGAAAGTGGCCTGGTACCATCCGGGGGCCGTGCCATATGACCAACTCCGGGCGGAGATCGAAAAGGTTGTCGCGAGGTAGAGTGAGCACTGGGCTGTGCCCGGAACGTCATGCTAATCTAGGCGGCCATGTTGTTCCTTCCGATCAGCCGCAGTTGGCTGTTCTCGCGGACTGCGCAACTCGTGTACTTGGTGAGCGCGTTGTTGGCGCTGGCTCTCACGGCGACCTTGATTGGGGTTCGCACCGCTATCGTAGCAGCCGGAGCCGGCGCTCTGAATGCTGCCGCTGCTTCTCTCGTCCGGACGCTGCTCCTCCCGGAAATCGCCGGCGCCGCCGTACTTTGGGCGGGGATGTGGTACTTCTGGTTTACCTTTGACCGTTCCCACTACCTGCGCAAAGCGGTCTGGTTTGCTCTCCTTTTTTTCGCAGTTCCGCTCGGAACCGTCGCTTATTACTTTCTGGTTTACCGTCGACGCCTTTCGGCCATGGGGACGACCCCGGGCTAGCTACTCTGCGACCTTAGTTAGCTTTCCAGTCTTCACGTCGTAGACAAACCCGCGGACCGGGATATGTTTCGGGATCCACGGATGCGATTTCACGCGACGTACTTGCTCGCGCACATTCGCTTCCAGGTCGTCGAAGGCATGGAAGTGAGCGGGTTCACTGGCGACCACGCCCATCTTCTCGGTCAGACGCGCTCTCAATTCGTATTCCTGCACCTTCAGCAGGCCGCAGTCGGTGTGGTTGATGATGATGAACTCCTGCGTGTCGAGCAGATGATGCGAGACGATCAGGGAACGCAGAGCGTCGTCCGTGGCAATGCCGCCCGCGTTGCGGATCATGTGCGCGTCGCCGGGCTTCAGTCCCAGGCAGTGCTCGAACAGGATGCGCGAGTCCATGCAGGCGAGAACTGCAACATGGCGCTTGGGGCGCACCGAAAGCTCGCCCAGTTTGAAATTGCGGGCGAAATCGTCGTTGGCTCTTAACAGTTCGTCAGCTACGGACAATGTGCATGCTCCTTGCTTTTGTCAAAATCCCCACTTCTCGCAAAGAACGCGGAAAATGGGGCACCCGGATATGGGAGTCGTTGGTCGTCATTAGTTTACCCGTTACAATCGGCGCGTGAACCTTGGCGTGAATCTGGATGACACCATCGTCGCGATCGCCACGCCTCCTGGCCGCGGAGGCATTGGCATTGTGCGGCTTGCCGGACCGCAGGCCCGGGAGATTGCGCTCCCCATGCTGCGGCTGCGGCATGAACTGGAACCGGGGCGAGCGGTCTTCGGGGAACTGGTTGAGCCTTCTGAGACCGACAGAGTCAAAATCCCCACACTAGCCGCACAAAACGCGGCCAGTATGGGGCACCCTCACGAGCCTGCGCACGGTGAGCGTATCGATGAAGTTGTCGTTACGTCCTTTGCTAAGCCGCATTCCTATACCACTGACAACGTCGTCGAGATTGCGGCGCATGGATCTCCCGTTGTGCTGGGGCACATCCTTGAGCTCTGCATCAGTGCGGGAGCGCGCCTGGCCGAGCCCGGAGAATTCACCATGCGGGCTTTCCTCAACGGCCGCATCGACCTGACGCAGGCCGAGGCCGTGCGCGATCTGATCGACTCGCAAACGTTGTATCAGGCCAAGGTGGCGGCGCAACAACTGGAGGGCTCACTGTCCCGAAGGATCCAGCCAGTCAAGCAGAAGCTGGTCGAACTGATTGCGGCGCTGGAAGCGGGAATTGATTTCGCGGAAGACGATGTCTCGGTAATGTCGGACGCCACGATTCTCGATCACATGGCCGCGGTGCAGGCGCCGTTGGAGCAACTCAGCGCCAGCTACACCTATGGCAAGATTGTGCATCAAGGATTGACGCTGGCGATTGTCGGACGGCCGAATGTGGGCAAGTCCAGCTTGTTCAACCGGCTGGTGGAGCGGGAACGCGCGATTGTCACCGCAACTCCCGGCACGACTCGCGATCTGGTCAGCGAGATCGTTTCGATCGGCGGGATTCCGGTGACCCTGGTCGACACGGCGGGAATTCGTCACGCCCACGACGAAGCGGAGTCGATCGGCATTCAGAAATCGATGGAGGCGCTGGCCGATGCGGACCTGGTGCTGGTCGTGGTCGACGCTTCCCAAGGGGTCACTTCGGAAGATGCGGAGCTTTTGCGGCAGGGGGAAAACCGTCCGCTCATTGTTGTGGGAAACAAGTGCGACCTAGGAACCAGTGGTCAGTGGTCAGGGGCTGGTGGGCAGAGAATTCTTACTTCCGCTATTACCGGGCAGGGCATCGGCGAACTGCGTGCTGAGATCCTGCGGCACATTGGCGGAGACGCTGGAGGGCAGGCGGAGCCGGGGTTCCTGACCAACATTCGCCATCACGGATTGATCAAAGACTCGCTGGCCGCGTTGGATGCGGCGAAGACCGCAGTGGCGGGAAAAATCCCGCACGAGATGCTGCTGCTCGATCTCTACAACGTTCTGCGTCCGCTGGACGCGATCACGGGCGCGACCACTACTGACGATATCCTCAACTTGATCTTCAGCGCCTTCTGCATCGGAAAGTAGGGTTCTTCGCTGGCATGCACCTTTGCGGGCCTAGGCGGGAAGCTTCGACCACGACAATTTTTCTGCTCCCGATTCGGGATCACGGAACTCATCCGTTACGTCCGCGGGCCACTCCTCGTAAAAACCGGATCGCACGATTTCTCCCGGGTGGCCGCACTCGGGATCGACGTAGAGCCCTACCCGCTCTATTACGTGATCCTGACCCGCTTCTGTGGGAATGTCGGTGATAAATCGTCGCACGGTGATCTGCATCGTCTCACTCCACTGCCGATCGAGTGGATCAATCCGACTGGTTGTCATTGTTTTAGTGGGGGTTTCCGTCCAAACCGCGAACAACTTTCTCTGCATAGTCTCGCTCCTACCACAACCCAGTGTACCGCCGGTCAGCCATCTTCGGCGAAGAAAAGGAGAATTTGCTGCCTCAATTTCCCCTGGGGCGTCATCCTGAAGGCCCGCGCTTTCACCATCGGGCCGAGGGGGCCAGCGCGCGCTGCTGAGACACTCCGCGCGAGATCCCTCGCTCCGCCTGACAAACGGCTTCGTTCGAGATGACGCCATCAGAGAAAAATGAGAACGTCATCAAGATTCAAGCCAAGCGGCTTACTCTGTGTGCCATCAGGACAGCGCGGCCAGCGCTTCGCGGAAGAGCGCATCGAAAGTACCGCCTTTCGCATTTCTCGTGGCGACGGCGAGCGCCTTCTCCGCGTTTGCCCGTTGATATCCCAGGTTCACCAGCGCCGACAATACATCTTCTTCGATCACGCTCACCACCGGAACTGCGGCAGGAGCAGTCGCGCCCACTCCCGTCAGCTTGTCGCGCAGTTCCAGCACCATGCGCTCGGCAGTTTTCCGGCCGATGCCGGGAATGCGTGTCAACCGCATCACATCATTTCCACGAATCGCGCCGACCATTTCGTCCGCCGGCATGCCGCTGAGGATGGTGATTGCCAGCTTTGGTCCGATCCCACTTACGGTAATCAGTTTCTCGAAGAGCAGCCTCTCCGATGCGCGCAGGAACCCGTAGAGAGCGATGACGTCTTCGCGCACGTGCGTATGAATGTGCAGCGCGACTTCCGCGCCCAGCGCCGGCAGATCGGAAAACGTGGGCACGCTGATGGTGACGTCATAGCCGACGCCGGCCGTCTCGACAATGGCCTGATTGGGATGCTTGGCCAGCAGCTTTCCGCGCAGATGGGCAATCATATTTGGGCAGAGATGCTCAGGCCATTGTAGCGCCCACCCCAAATCCCCCTTGACAACACGCTAGGATATTAGATCATAATTGACACTGTCATGACTGATCTATTGATGCTCTCGATGATGCTGGGGGGGGCGAAATACGGCTACCAGCTCAAGCGGGAAGCGGGATGGGTCATGGGACAGGCACTGCATAACAACCTGGTCTATCCCTCGCTGCGCCGTTTTCTGGAGGAGGGCTGGGTCAGCCGGAAGGCGGTTCCCGGTGACCGGGGCCAGACCCGCCAGCAGTACGTGCTTACGGCGGAAGGCCGCCGCCATCTGTTCGAAAGCCTCAGCGAATTCGGCGACAGTGAAGCGGCCTCGGAAGAAGCTTTCCGCCTGCGCGTCGGACTGTTTCCGCAGCTCCAGCCGGCGAACCGGGAAGACATTCTCACCCGGCGTGAGACATGGCTGCAGATCCGCGACCAGAAGCTCGCCTCGCTGCAGGCGAACATGGAATTGGGAAAATTCGGTGGCGAGATCGTTCGTCACATGCGGAAGCAGATCGAGATGGAAGTCGAGTGGGTACGGCATCTGCGGCGAATCGCGAAGGCAATCCAGGATTAGTTTATGAACAACCTCATAGTTATCTGTGTTGCGAGGTGAACATGCGAACCTTGTTGCCCTGGCAGATGGATCTGATTCCGTGGTACATCTTCGGCGCGTTCTGGCTGATCGCGTGGCTTCGGGTGAAGCGCACCAGGACAGCGGAATCGCTGGCGAGCCGGCTGGCCACAATTATCCCGATGGTCTTGGCTTTCGAACTGTTTTTTTCCGATTTTCTGAGTGTCGGGCCGTTGCGCCTGCGCTTCTCCCCCGCCGATGCCTGGATCGCGTGGGTCGGATTTGCTGTGACCAGCCTGGGAGTTGCGATCGCCATCTGGGCGCGGTATTGCATCGGCCAATATTGGAGTGCGCGCGTGACCCTCAAGGAAGGTCACCGGTTGATCCGTTCCGGTCCATACCAGTTTGTTCGCCATCCCATTTACACCGGCATGCTGGTGGGCGCCATCGGCAGGGCGCTGACGATCGGAGAGTGGTGTGGAATTCTTGCCGTGGTCCTGATCCTCGCGGCGCACTGGTGCAAAGCGCGGCGCGAAGAATCGCTTCTGACCGCCGAGTTCGGCGAGGAATATGCCGCTTACCGCCGCAGCACGGGATTTCTGTTTCCTCGACTTTCCCCTGGTGTGGGGATGGACACTCGCAACGCTCGCTCTTAGAATCGGAGAATCGTTGTGGGATGTGGGGATTCTATGCTCCGGGGAAATTTACGACACGCTGTCTGGGCGGCAATGATTCTGCTGGCCTGTCCCGCACTTCTTTGCGCGCAACAAATTGCGCTTGATCTCGAAGGACGACAGGCAAGCCCGTTCGCCGACCATTCTTCAAAGGTTGTGGTGCTGGTATTTCTGCGCCGCGATTGTCCGGTCTCCGGACGCTACGCGCCCTCCATTCAGCAACTGAGCCGGCGCTATGCCGACAGTGCCAGCTTCTGGCTGGTCTATCCCGATAAAAGTGACAGTCCTGAGGCGATCAGGAAATCTGTGGCGGAGTACGGATATCGTCTGCCGGTGCTGCGCGATCCCGAGCACACGCTGGTGAAACTGGGGCGAGTGCAGATCACTCCTGAGGTCGCGGTGTTCGACCGCAATCATCGCCTAGTGTACGACGGACGCATTGACGACTGGTATATCGATCTGACCCGCGCTCGACCCGCGCCCACCACCCATGAATTGGAGGACGCGATCCACGCGGCAGCGGCCGGACAGAGCGTGGCGCACAATGAAGTCAGGGGAGTGGGATGCTACATTTCCGACTTGGAATAACCCCGCGGGTCTTGGCATACCTGTTCGTGGGTGCAGCTTGCGTTCTGCTCCCCTTCGCCGCGCGGCCTGCTCCCGGTAAATCTTCGGCGTCGTCCAGCGCTGATACGCAAGTCACATTTACTCGTGATATCGCTCCAATCATGTTTCGTTCTTGCGCTTCGTGTCACCGCCCCGGAGAAGCCGCTCCCTTTTCGCTTCTGACGTATTCCGATGCAAAGAGGCATGCGCATCAAATCGTCGACATGACTCAGGCGCGAAGCATGCCTCCCTGGCTGCCGGACCCGCAGGATTTGAAATTCTCCGACGAACTTCGTCTTTCGGACGCGCAAATCGCCCTGATACGCCGCTGGGTCGAACAAGGGGAAGCGGAAGGCGATCCGCACGATTTGCCTCCCGCTCCGAAGTTTGTGGAAGGTTGGCAACTCGGCAAGCCCGATTTGATTCTCACCGCGACCAAGCCGCTGGTGCTTCCACCGCAAGGAATCGATACTTATTGGAATTTTATTTTTCGTTTGCCGATTCAAGAAACGAAGTGGGTGAAGGCGATCGAGATTCGTCCCGGGGACAAGCAGTACGTGCACCACGCCAACATCCTGGTCGATCGCACGGGCGCGTCGCGCCGGCGGGAAGCTGAGCCGGGAGCGGGTTTCGGCGGCATGGAGATTCGCATCGAATCGCAGGTATTCGATCCCGACAGCCACCTGCTGTTCTGGAAGCCGGGCACCGTTCCTTCCGTTGAACCCGACGGCATGGCCCTGCGTCTCGATAAAGGCACGGATTTAATTCTTAACACTCATCTTCAGCCGTCGGGCAAGCCGGAGATTATCCAACCCAGCATTGGAATTTATTTCACATCTCACCCCGCGACAAAGTTCCCCATGCTGCTGCAACTCGAGAACGATGTGAAACTCGATATTCCTGCCGGCGACAAGAACTTTGTCGTCAGCGATGATTTCACTCTGCCGGTGGATGTCGATCTGATGGCGATCTATCCGCATGCGCACTATCTGGGCAAAGACATTCAGGCCTTCGCCACGCTGCCCGATGGCACCAGGAAAACTCTGATCCACATTCCGCACTGGAATCTGAACTGGCAGGCAGTCTATCGCTACGCGGAGCCGGTGCTGTTGCCCAAGGGGACGACGGTCAGCCTGCGCTACGTTTATGACAACTCCGACGAGAATCCGATGAACCCTAATCATCCTCCGACGCGCGTGGTGAGCGGCAACCGCTCCACCGATGAGATGTGCCACTTGTGGCTGCAAGTCTTGCCGGTGAACTTCGATCCGGCGCGAGGCGATCCGCGCATGGCATTGCAGGAAGCTCTGGCGCGGCACAACGTGGAAAATAATCCGGCGGATTATGAAGCGCACTACAACCTGGGCGCAATGCTGCAGGCCAGAAAAGATCTTGACGGAGCGATTGCGGAATACGCGGCGGCGGTGCGGCTGCGTCCCCAGGATGCCATCGGCAATAACGCGCTGGGAGCGGCCCTGCTGGCGGCGGGGCATCCGCTACAAGGCGCCGAATATCTGCAAGCGGCGCTGCGGTCGCGTCCGGATTATTTCGACGCTCGCTACAATCTGGGATTTGCGCTCGCTGGGCAGGATGATTTCTCGGGGGCGGCTGAGCAATTCCGCCGGGCGCTGCAACTCCAGCCGCAAGACGCCAATGTGGAAGCGAACCTGGGTGCGGCGCTGGCGCAGTTGGGACAGTTTGCGGAAGCGAAATCACACTTTGAGCACGCGCTGCAGATGGATCCGAATCAAGCGATCGCGAAAGAGAATCTTGAGGCCTTGGAAAAGGAAATCAGTGGGCACTGATTGGAAGGCGCTCGGGCCTGATATGTTCAATCTCCTTGCGCTGTAATTTTCGGCTATGAAAACGCACGGCATGAAAAGAAGCAAGCGCCTGGACTTTCTCAGGATCGCGTTCTGGCTCGCGATTTTCCCGTTATCCGCGGGCGCGCTCACACAACAGCCGCCAGCCGCGCCTTCCGCGCCATCAGAAACCGCTCCGCCGGAATTTGCGCAAGCGCGGAAACTGCTGCAGGAAGGAAAGTCCGACGAAGCCATTGCGCAATTGCAAACACTGGAAGCACGCGATCCCGCGATGAAAGGCCTTGCGTTCGAATTGGGAGCGGCCTACTACAAGAAAGGCGATTACCCCAAGGCGATCGATTATCTGAAGAAAGCGACCGCAGCCGATCCTGCGAATGAGGAGGCAACTCAACTCCTAGGCCTCTCGGATTACCTAGGCGGACATCCCGCAGACGCGATCCCGCTGCTCGAAAAAGTGCAGGGATGGTACTCGCGCGCCAATGTAGACGCCTCTTACATTCTCGGTATTTGCTACATCCAGACCAGGAATTACGACGAGGCGCGCAAGTCGTTTGGCAAGATGTTCGACGTGCCCGGAGATTCGGCCGCAGCGTATCTGTTCACGGCCCGCATGCTGCTGCGCCAGGAATACGATCCCATTGCCGAGGAGTACGCACAGAAGGCGGCTGCGCTCGATCCGAAGCTGCCGCTGGTGCACTTCCTGCTCGGCGAACTGTATCTCTATAAGTCGCGGATTCCGGAGGCGATTACAGAGTTTCAAGAAGAACTGGCCATCAATCCCGCGCACGCCGCCACATATTACAAACTGGCGGACGCGTACTCGCGCGTGCAGCGCTTCGAAGACGCCGAGCGCGTTCTGCAGCGCTCCATCTGGCTCGACGCGACCTCGACCGGCCCGTACATCCTGATGGGAAAAGTTCTCGAAAAAAAAGGCGAGTTCGATCTGGCGGTGCGCGCGCTGCAGCGTGCCGCGACGATGGATCCTAACAATCCGACGACACACCATCTGCTGGGCCAGGCTTATCGCGACATGGGAAAGAAGGAAGAGGCGGAGAGCGAACTGAAGCTGGCGGAAGAATTACAGAACCGGCAGGACTCTCACTAGAGCGCTCCCATTAGCTAAGTGCGGTTGCCTGATCACGGCGGCGAGCCTGGATTTCGATGTAGACATTCACCAGCGACACTGCGGCCGGCGTCACACCGGGAATGCGCGAGGCTTGTCCGATGGTGCGGGGCCGCACTTTCGTCAGTTTTTCCTGCATCTCGCGCGACAGGCCGCTCACTGAATGGTAGTCGAACCACTCGGGAATCGCGTGCTGCTCCGATTTCTTCAGCCGCTCCATCGCCCGCTGCTGCTGCAGAAGGTAGCCTTCATACTTGATTTCGGTCTCGACCGACTTCAGCTCGTTGCGGACTTCGGAAGGGAGCTTCAGCGCAGAGAACGCGGAGGACGCAGAGGAATTTCTTGCGAAAAATTCTGGGGTGAGTTTGCGAAGGACGGGGACGAGTTGTTCCACCGTTACTTCTGGACGCTTCATCAGTTGCGCCAGCGTCTGGCCAGTTGCGGATTCCCACTCACTCGCGGTCGGTGCGGCGCCAGCGACGGCTGGCCCCCCGTCACTTTGCTCTTCGGAACTGCAACGACTGAGAAGCTCGGCCGTGATCCGCGTGCTTTCCAGGAGCTTCTTCATCTTCGCGAGACGTTCCTGTTTGGCCTGAAAATCGTCCCAAGCTTGGTCTGAGATCAGGCCCGCGCGGCGGCCATGCGGCGTCAAGCGCCGATCAGCGTTATCGATGCGAAGATGCAGCCGGAACTCGGCGCGGGAAGTGAACATGCGGTAGGGCTCGTTCGTGCCCTTGGAGATCAGGTCATCGATCAGAATCGCGGTGTAGGCCTCGGTGCGATCCAGAACCAACGCAGGGTGCTGCTTCACCTGCAGAGCCGCATTGATTCCGGCCATCAATCCCTGGCAAGCTGCCTCTTCATATCCCGACGTGCCATTGATCTGTCCGGCGAGAAAAAGCCCGGCAATCTTGCGGGTCTCGAGCGTGCGCTCAAGCTCCGTGGGATCGATCGAGTCGTATTCGATGGCGTAACCGGGCCGCAGCATCTCTGCATTCTCCAGCCCCGGAATCGATTTCAAAATCGCCAACTGCACCTCCACGGGGAGCGAGGTGCTCATCCCGTTGACGTAGATCTCGTGGGTATTGAGCCCTTCCGGCTCAAGAAAGAGCTGGTGCATCTCCTTGTCCGGAAACTTGACAATCTTGTCTTCGATCGACGGGCAGTAGCGCGGCCCGATCGATTGAATCTGCCCGCTGTACATCGGCGACCGGTGAACATTCTCGCGGATGATGCGATGCGTCTCGGCGGTGGTCCAGGCAATATAGCAAGGCACCTGGGAGTCGTGGTGCGCGACCCGCTTCGTGCGGAAACTGAACGGAGTCGGATCTTCGTCGCCGGGTTGCACCGGAAAGCGCGACCAGTCGATGCTGCGTCCATCGAGCCGCGGCGGCGTACCGGTCTTCAGGCGGCATCCGCGCAGGCCCAGCTTCTTCAGCGCTTCGCCGAGCAGCACCGCGTTCGGCTCGCCGGAGCGTCCCGCGGGATACTGCTGTTCGCCGCAGTGGATCAGCCCGTTGAGGAAAGTTCCGGTCGTGATGATGACGGCTTGGGCGCCGACGGTGCGGCCATCGCGCAGTTTGATACCCAGTACCCGGCTGCGTGTCGCTGCGAAGCTTCGCTCCGCCTGGGCGGGCGGGGCGCCCGTCCCCACATGGCCATTGCCGCTTTCAACGATCAAACTAGCCACTTCCGCCTGCTTAATTTTCAGATTCGATTGCGACTCGAGTACCTGGCGCATCTTCAGGCGGTAAGCCTGCTTGTCGCACTGGGCCCGCGGCGACCACACTGCTGGTCCGCGGGATGTATTCAACAATCGGAACTGAATTCCGACCGCGTCGGTAACCTCGCCCATGATGCCGCCGAGCGCATCCACTTCGCGGACCAAATGTCCCTTGGCGATGCCTCCCACCGCCGGGTTGCACGACATCTGAGCGATGAGATCGACGTTCAGCGTATAAAGGGCGGTCTTCAAACCCATGCGCGCGGCGGCCATTGCGGCCTCGCACCCGGCATGGCCGGCGCCGACAACGACAACATCGAATTGTTCAGTGAACTGCATTCCTGATAAATGAAATAGAGCCCCAGAAAATCTCGCCGCTTTCTGCTTTCATTCTAGCAACTTGGACGCCTCGGTGATCTGCATCACTTGCTCGGACACCGATTCGCCCTTATATTGGCCTGTCACGCCTCTTGAGGAGAACTTATGGAAACCGCGGAATTCTTCAAGGAACTGAACGCACGCATCGCTAAATACGACCTGCTTTGCCACCCGTTTTATAAAGCCTGGTCTGCGGGACAGCTCACACGCGAGGATCTGCGCGAGTATGCGCAAGACTACTACCACCACGTCGAAGCGTTCCCTTCCTATCTGGCAGCGCTCGGAATGCGCCTCGATGCAGGCGAACTCCGCGACGCCGTGCTGGCGAACATGTGTGACGAAAAAGGGACCGAAAATGCGCGAGGCCGCGAGGCGGTGCCGCATTCCGAGCTATGGCTCGATTTTGCCGAGGGCATGGGATCCAGCCGCAATCTTGAATGGCATACTCCCGTGGCGGAGATTCGCCAGCTGATCCGCTACTTCCATCGTGTGGCCAGTGAGGGCTCGGCTGAAGACGCGCTCGCGGCATTCTATGTGTACGAATCGCAGGTTCCGCGGATTGCGAAGGAAAAGGAGCGCGGTCTGCGCGAGACCTATGGCGCCGACGATAAAACCTGCGGCTACTTCGCCCTGCATGCTGAAGCCGACGTGTATCACTCGAATGTATGGCGTCAGCAGCTCGCAAAGCGGATCGCCGCTCATCCGGAGGCTGCCGATGCGGCTTTGGACACGGCGGAGAACGCAGCTCGCATGCTGTGGAAGGCGCTCGACGGAATCGAAGCGCGGCGGCGGGCAATCGCGGCCGCATAACATCATTTGGCAAGCGTCTTCAGGCGGCTGAAACTTGGGTGTCCTTTTCATCATGAAGGTTCTGCTCTTTAGCCTCGTCGCGTGCCTCGCCGCTTCCGGCCAACAAACACTCGCTCCTTCCTCTCCAGCACAAGAAATCGCCCAGCGAAAACAAGTACTGCCATCGCAGATCTCTGAGCTTCGAGCCAAAGCCGAGGCTGGCGATGCCGATGCAGAGAACGCCTTGGGTGTCAGGTATATGGCGGGAGAAGGGATCGATAAGGACAAGGAGGAAGCGGTTCGCTGGTATAGAAGAGCTGCGAAGCATGGAAGTGCCGCAGCGATGTTTAATTTAGGAGCCGCCTATTACAACGGTGACGGAGTCAATGTGGATGATGTGATTTCGTCTGCTTGGTTCTTGCTTGCGCAAGAGTCAGGATCGTCAGCCGCAGACGATGCTGTCCGGCGTGCAACCTCCGAAAATCCAAGTCGTACTGTTGCGGCTTCAGAGAAAGTCGCTGAAATGTATGAGGCGGGAGACGAAGTTTCCAAAAGCACGGGCAACGCACTGAAATGGTATCGCAAGGCTGCCGACGGCGGGTCTCCTGAAGCCGCCGTTAGAGTAGCTGGACTTCTGTTGGCTAACGGTCAAAACCCAACTCCAGAAGAATACTCCGAAGCGCGCAAACGTTGTGAGGATGCAGCCAACCTCCACTACGCGCCAGGTGCCTACGGGATGGCTGTCATCTACAGGCTCGGTCTCGGTGTTACCAAGGACCCTTCCGAAGAGACGAAGTGGCTTACGCGTGCGGCCGACCTTGGGCATCCGAAAGCTATGCTGCAACTGGGAGAGGCGTACTGGAAGGGCGTGGGAGTAAAGCCCGATCTCATCACCGCCTACATGTGGATTTGGATGGCGTACAAGTTGAAAGCGATCGGAGCGCAACAGGACGAGGAGGCGCTTCGCAAGGAGATGCGTGCAAAGGACGTGGAAAAGGCAAAGAAGAGGGCCGATAACTGGCCAGTGCAGCATCGACTTCTGGTGCTTCAGCAGAGGCTCGCTAACGGCCCAACCCAATAGGTTGGCCCCAAGACTTTGACCTTTTTCGGAAACAGCGATGGCACGAACGATCCCGCTCGGCGCGCCCGGCAAGGCTGAAGAGACGGTTGAGTTCAAGCACACGCTGACGGCGTACCATCCGGAATTGCCGCCGGTCTACTCCACTCCAGACATGATCCGGTTGATGGAAATCGCGGCCTTTCAAGCGCTGCAGCCCTACTGTGAGGGCGACGAGATCACCGTGGGGACGTCCATCAACATCGAGCACCGCGCCGCCAGCGGCATCGGATCGCGTATCAAAGCGGAGGCAACGCTCGAATCATTCGACGGGCGCTTTTTCACTCTGCGTGTGACGGCGAGAGATGACACGCAGGAAATTGGGCGCGGCACTGTCGGACGGGCGGTCGTGAGTCTCTCCAAGTTCGCGGGCAAGATGAAATCCAAGTGAACCGTGCCCGGAGTTCTAAGAATAAATCTGTATTCGTCGGCGTCATCTCGGACACCCACGGCCGGCTTCGCCCCGAGGCGCTGAAAGCTCTGCACGGCTCGCAGCAGATCATTCATGCCGGCGACGTGGGAGCACCTGAAATCCTCGAGAGACTCGCGAGCATCGCGCCGGTAACCGCGAGTCGCGGCAATGTCGACAAGGGAGCATGGGCGCGCAAACTGTCGGAAACCGAAGTGGTGGAGATTGCCGGCATTTCGCTCTACGTCTTGCACGATCTCGCGAAGCTCGACCTCAAGCCCGAAGCCGCCGGATTCGCCGTCGTAATCTCCGGACACAGCCACGTTCCGAAACAAGAAACGCGCCATGGCGTGCTCTATTTCAATCCGGGCAGCGCGGGCCCGCGCCGCTTCAAACTGCCAGTCACGGTTGGGAAGTTGACGATTAGTGGTGGCCATGTGCGCGGAGAAATTATTCCGATGCTCGACTAGGGGCGGATCCGGCGCGATGAAGGCCGCGCTGCCGCCACCACGGGCTAGGCCGACTGCAGGCTGATTTGTTCCCCCGCGGTGCCCGACTCGTGATATTCGGCGTCCTGATTCACGGCCCAGACGTCATACCTGCGCTCTCCCGCCAGGATGTTCCTTGCGGTCAGCATCGCGGTCATCATGGCGTGATCCTGATTGTTGTACTTATGCATACCGTTGCGGCCTACCAGATGGAGCGTGGGGAACTGTTGATCCAAGGCTTGCCGGACGGCGTTCACATGCTGCTGATACGCGTCGTCATAGACGGGGTAGGCTTTCGGCTGCCGGATTACGCAGCCGTCGACCACATCTGCAGCGGACGCCAGCCCGATCGTCTGGATTTCGGATTTCGCCAGATCGATCAACTCTGCGTCGCTCGTGGTCCACAATCCGTCGCCCTCGAAGCAGAAGTATTCGAGTCCGTAAGAGCTATAGGTGGGATCGGGAACCATCTCGGGAGACCACGATTTGTAATTTTGCACGCGTCCCACTTTCACGCCGGGGTCATGGATGTAGATCCAGTTGTCGGAGAAGCGTCCGCGATCATGCACGATCAGCCCGACAGTCAGAAAATCGCGATAGCGCAAAGCGCGCGCCGCGCTTAGGCCTGCTTGAGGAAGGGCCGGTTCGAGTTGTGCTGCCAACTCGCGGATCGGCATCGACGAGATCACGTGTTCGCCACAATACTCCTCGATTTCTCCATCACCCCGGCGCGCTTTCACCAGCCAGATATTACGGCCGGAGTCGAAGCGGCAACCCACAACCTTCCGGCCCAGCAGCACCTCGCCGCCCAACTTGCGAATTTTTTCTGTGCACAACTCCCACATCATTCCCGGCCCGAGCCGCGGGTAGCGGAAGGTATCGATCAGCGTCTTCACCACCTGCTGGCGATCTTTGGGCTTGGGGGCAAACAGGGCGTGCTTGATGGCTGAACCGAGGGATAGCCCTTTGATCCGCTGCGCGGCCCAGTCCGCAGAAATTTCCCGGCAACTCATCCCCCACACTTTTTCGGTGTACGTTTTGAAAAAAATGCGAAACAGGCGTTTGCCAAACTGGTTCGTGACCCAGTCTTCAAACGTTTTCGGATCGGGGACCGGGCGCAGGCGCGCGGCTAGAAACGAGAGCATGCACAGGCTGGACTCGACAATGCCCAGTTTCGACAACGCCTCGAAGGGCTTTAATGGATAGGTATAGAACTGGCCGCGGTAATAGATGCGAGACGAGCGCGGCCGGTGGAGCATGTCGTCCCCCGCAATCTCGCTCCACAGGTCTTCCACTTCGCGGGACTTGGAGAAGAAACGGTGTCCGCCGATGTCGAAGCGAAAATTCTTGTAATTGACGGTACGCGAGATTCCGCCCACGTATTCCGGGTCGCTTTCCAGAACAACCACCGGGGCCTTGTGCTTCGCCAACTCGTAGGCCGCCGTCAAACCCGCAGGTCCGGCGCCGACGATCACCGCTTTGAAGGATTGCCCCATGTATTTTCGGAAACGAATTCTGATCGGTCGAAATTCCGTCCAGCCCTGCTTAGGACCGGGCTTTCCGGAGAATACACTGCCGCACAAAAGCGAGTCACTCACGCGGCAGCCGTTCGTTGCGCAGACTGGAGCGTCTCCGCAAGGAATCTGATCCGCGATTGCTACAATCGCAGGTGAATGCTTGGCCAACCCCCTGTACCTTCTGCGGCAAAAGATGCTGAGACGCGATCCGTGCGAGCGGATGGCGGGAGTTGGCTCGGCAGGCTGGATTCGCGGTTCGAAGCGCACTCTGGGCTGATCGCGGCCGCGGTGATCGCGCTCGGTTTGATCTGGCGCCTTTGGCTGGCCCAGGCTACGTTCTTCAACACGGATGAAGCCTGGCATTTTTCTTTGGCAGATCAGAGCTCGGCCTGGCTCGCCTACAAGGCGAGCCTCACCATCAGCCATCCTCCGCTGCTGATTCTGATGCTTCATTTCTGGCGCGCGCTGGGAACGTCGAATTTGATGTTGCGGCTTCCGTCGGTGCTCGCAGGCGCGGCTTTTTGCTGGATCTTTTATCGCTGGCTCGACCTGGTTGGGGGGCGGGCGGCAGCATGGGCGGGGCTGATTCTGGCAACGTTTCTCTGGTCCTTGATCTCGACCTCGGCCGAGGTGCGGCAGAACCCTTTGTTGCTAGTGTTCTCGGTCGCAGCGATCTACCTTCTGGAACGCGCGCTGGCAGAGAGCTCCGTCGGAAAGATGCTGGCGTCCGCGGCATGTCTGTATCTGGCCATGCTATCGCACTATTCCGCGTTCTTCGTTGCGGGAGCGGTGGGAATCTATGCCATCGCTAGAATGTGGGCGCAGAAGCCTTCCGGCCCGGTGCTACTGAGCTGGATCGCGGGGCAAACCGGGGGCGTTGCGCTCGCGGGTTTCCTATACAAAACACACCTTGGGCGGCTCGGCAGCTTATTGGATCAATCGCTGCTTCCGCAGCGATATCTCTACAGCTCGTACTTCCATAGCGGCAAGGACCATCTCCTCCCTTTTCTGTATCGCGGGACATTCGGCGTCTTCCGATTCATCTTCGGGCAGACGCAGATCGGTCAACTGGCCGCGCTCTTGTTTGTCGCCGGCATTGTCGCGCTCTTTGTTGGCAGACACGCTGCCGGTGCAAGAAATCGCGCGCTGGGAATTTTGCTCGTGCTCCCCTTCGTGCTGAACTGGATCGCAGCGGCCGCGGGCCTTTATCCCTATGGCCGAATGCGGCAGTGTATGTTCCTCGCCATCTTCGCGCTCGCGGGAGTTGCCATCTGTCTGGGTAGGATTGAAAAGGAACGGCCCGCCCGGGCAACGGCCGTTGCATTGGGAATCGTCATCCTGTGCCAAGCCTTCGGAACTCGGCAAGACCGCGACGCTCTCCCGCTTGCCGACCAACGCCACCAGCACATGGATCAGGCGATGCAATTCATTCGCAGCCACGTCTCCGCTGACGACGTGATCTTTACGGATAAAGCGACCAGCTTTCAGGTGGCCCATTACTTATGCCGGCAGCGACCCATGGTTCTGCAGCGCTTCGCCGAGCACATGGAGACGTTCCGCTGCGATGGGCTAAGAGTCGTCTCGACCGGCGCGGCCTCCGGCGCGCTGACCGCGGACACACTGGCCTCCGGATGGCAAAACACCGTCAAGGATCTGCATGCGGCAGGCCAGGTGTGGGTCGTGCAAGGAGGCTGGGCGAGCGGCTTAGGTGAATCCCTGCGCGCTATCGACGCGGAATTTTCTGCCATCACGCCGCACAATTTCGGCCGCTATTTCGAAATCTTTGAGATGCCTCCAGCTCGTTCGTCGCCCTCTCCGACGCTGAGCCAAGTTAGAATTAGTTTCCCATGCCTGCCGACTTCTTCCACATAGAAAGAACCAGTGGCACCGCGCGTCTGGGAAGGCTCCTCACGCCGCACGCCCAGATCCAAACGCCGGTCTTCATGCCGGTGGGCACGGTCGCGTCGGTGAAAGGTGTGCCCCAGGACACGCTGGAAGAACTGGGAGCGCAGATCATTCTGGGCAATACCTATCACCTGTACCTGAGGCCCGGGGTCGAAACCGTCCGCCGGATGGGCGGCTTGCATGGATTCATGTCGTGGCCGCGAGCCATTCTCACTGACTCGGGCGGCTTTCAGGTCTTCAGCTTGAACGAATTGCGCAAAGTCAAAGAAGAGGGCGTCACATTTCGTTCGCACCTTGACGGCTCATCACACTTCTTCAGTCCGGAGAGCGCGATGCAGGCGCAGATCGGCCTCGGCGCCGACATCATCATGGCGTTCGATGAGTGCACGGAATATCCGGCGGATCAGGCGCGGATGCGGGCTTCGATGGAGATGACCGCGCGCTGGGCGGCCCGCAGCAAGAAATATTTCGAGGAACACAAGCATGAAGTGCCGTGGAAGCAGTGGCCAGTGGCCGGTGATAAGGGGGCAGTACCCGATGTCTACCAAGTTGCCGGTGGGGAATCTGCGGAAGCGGAGAGCGACCGTGGCGCAACGACTGGCCACTGGCCACTGGTCACTGGTCACTCTCAGACGCAGGCGCTGTTCGGCATCGTGCAGGGGGGGATGGATCGCGCGCTTAGGAAGGAATCGGCGGAGAGATTGATCGAGATCGGCTTTCCCGGCTACGCCATCGGGGGGCTCAGTGTGGGCGAACCGCGCGAGTTGACCCGCGAGATCGTGGAGTCCACGCTCGAGCATTTGCCCAAGGACAAGCCACGGTACTTGATGGGAGTCGGCACGCCGGAAGAAATCGTCGAATACGCGAATCTTGGCGTCGACATGATGGATTGCGTGCTGCCCACGCGCGCCGCCCGGCATGGACTGCTCTTCACTTCCGAAGGAAAGATCACGATCAAGCAGGCGCGGTATGCGCAGGATCCGGCCCCGCTCGATCCCAACTGCGGCTGCCGCGTCTGCCAGCGATACGGCCGGGCCTACTTACGGCACCTTTATGCATCCAACGAAGTGTTGGCGCAGGTCCTGAACACGATCCACAACCTGAGTTTCTACCTTGACACTATGCAACGGGTACGGCATTCTATCTCACTTGGGGAAGAGTCCCGTTTTCTTTCAGGTGTCTGGTCGCAACCGAAGCCATAGACTCCGCGGATCTTCCCGGAACCAAGCCCTGAAGCTGAAGGAACCCGGCCGAAGTCGATCCAAACCCCGTGGTGAAATAACAGCTGCGCGGCGCTGATAAGCGCGGCGGTGTTTTGCGGATACATCCGTTCAGACCTCAAAGAGCATGCATTTTCTATTGGCGGTACAAGCGAGCGGCGGTGGCATGGGGATCATGGCGATCCTCCCGATCATATTCATTTTCGCGATTTTCTACGTCTTGATGATTCTTCCGCAGCAGCGCCGCCAGAAAAAGTGGCAGGCCATGCTCGACAAGCTGAAAACGGGGGACCGTATCACCACCAGCGGCGGTCTGCGGGGAACGATTATGGCGCTCAAGGATGACTCCATTCACCTGCGGGTTCCGCCGAATAATCTGGTGGTGGAAGTCACCAAGGCCTCGGTGACGCAGGTGACCACGTCCGAGGATGAAGTGAAGACTAAATAGTGGCCAGGGATGAGTGGCCAGTGGTCAGTTTGGGCGCTCAGACTGATCACTCACCACTGATGACAAGCCACTGACCACCGATTTCATATGACCAAGAATCTTCTCTGGAAGCTGCTATTCATTATCGGCACGATGCTCTTTTTCCTGTTCGGGATCTTTGGTATTCCAAAGAGTCTCTCCGGGGCGGGCTTGCTCGCGGCTCTGACCGATCACATTCACCTCGGGCTCGATCTGAAGGGTGGAACTCACCTCATCCTGCAGGTTCACGTCAACGACGCTGTCAATGTGGACGCGCAAGATGCGATTGAAGTTTTGAAGGAACAGCTACGCACCCGCAAGATCGATTACTCCGACATCTCGCAACCCGATCCGCAGAATAATCCCGACCACATCGTGCTGAAGGGCGTGCAACCCGGCGCGCGTTCCGACTTGCTCAGCATCGTGCAAGAGCGCCTGCCGGAGTACGACATTACAGGCGGCGCCGAGAATTCCTGGGTCATGTCGATGAAGCCCTCGATGCTCTCCGATCTCAAGAACAAAGCGGTGACGCAGGCCATCGAGACCATCCGGAACCGCATTGACGCTCTGGGCGTCAGCGAGCCGACCATTCAGGAACACGGCCTCGGGGACTATCAGATTCTGGTGCAGTTGCCGGGCGTCGACGATCCGGGGCGCGTGAAAGACATCATGCAGTCCACCGCCATGCTTGAAATCAAGCAGATGACGGACGGGCCCTATCCCAGCGAACAAGCCGCTCTGCAGGCCAAGGGAGGAATTATTCCCGTGGACTCGATGTTGATGAGCGGTCAGTGCGCCAACGGGCCGGAAGAGACTTGGTGCTACGTCTCCCGGACCTCAGCCGTCAGCGGAAAAGATCTTCGCAGCGCCGATCCCAGTACCGACCAGAATGGCCAGCCGGCGGTGCAGTTTAACCTGACCGGTGAAGGCGGACAGCGCTTCTACAATTTCACTTCGGCGCACGTGGGGGATAGTCTCGCCGTCGTGCTCGACAATAAAGTGCAGGAAGTCGCCAACATCAAAGAGCCCATCCGTGACACGGGTGAAATCAGCGGCGGCCGCATGAGCGAACAGCAGGCGAAAGATCTTTCCATGATCCTGCGTTCCGGCGCGCTGCCAGCCAGCATTTCGTATCTGGAAGAACGAACTGTGGGGCCGTCCCTGGGAGCAGATTCCATTCGCTCGGGCGTGCGGGCCGCGGTGGTCGGCATGGTTGCCGTACTCATCTTCATGCTGATCTACTACCGTGGCGCGGGTATCAACGCCAACGTCGCGCTGATCTTTAATCTGATCATTCTGCTTGGATTCCTGGGTTGGTCCACCATTGCCGGGGTCAATGTCGCGCTTACTTTGCCGGGAATTGCGGGAGTAATTCTGACCGTCGGTATGGGCGTGGATTCCAATGTGTTGATCTTTGAGCGCATCCGCGAGGAATTGCGGAATGGCAAGACTCCGCCTTCCGCGGTGGACCAGGGATTCAGCCATGCGTGGATCACGATCGTTGACACGCACGTCACGACCATTGTCTCGGCGGCGATTCTGTTCATCTTCGGCACGGGGCCGGTGAAAGGTTTTGCCACCACGCTCACGTTCGGCTTGCTGGCGAATCTGTTTACCGCTGTCTTTGTTTCGCGCGTGATCTTTGAGTGGGTGCTCAGCCGCAAACAGCGCGGCGACGCGCTCAGCATTTAGAAGAATTTAGTAATTGGGAAATTTGGTAATTGGGTAATTGAAGACCGCGGATGGGATGAGCCAGCTTTCAATTCCCCAATTGCTCAATTTCCCAATTACTCAATGAGTTCAAGTTAGAAAGACTAAGAGGGACACGAACCGGTGGAGTTCTTTCACGACGTCAACATAGATTTCCTGGGCAAGAAGTGGTACTTCCTCGCCTTTTCGCTAGTCTTCAGCGTCGCCGGGATCCTTTCCATGCTCTTTTGGCATGGCATCCCGTGGGGGGTGGATTTCCGCGGCGGCACGCTGGTGTACGTGAAGTTCTCGCACACACCTGATCTGAAGGCAGTGCGCAGCGACATGGATCGAGCCGGCTTGCACGATCCAAAGATCCAGACCTTCGGGGCGCTCGCGAATAACGAGGTTCTGATTGACCTGGGATTGCGCGAAACCAGCGAGCAGGCCCTCGATCAGGGCAAGACCAAGATCATTCGGGCGCTCGAGACCAATGCTCCCGCGGGCAAGACCGATCTCAATAACGCAAGCTCGTTAACTGTCAAAAACTACGTGATGGATAAAGATCCCATGCACCTGGGCACCGATGCCGATCAGAAATATACGGCTCAGGCGCAGGCGATCGTCGACTTCCGTGACAAGGGCAACGGCGGCGTTCTTACCTCGCTGGATCAACTGAAAGGCGCGCCCGGTGTGGATCCAGCCGTCGCCGCCATCATGCCGGATGGCTTTTTCCTCTCTAATTTCGGAGTCCGCAACGTCGAGATCGTCGGCCCCCAAGTTGGCGGCCAGTTGCGCCAGCAGGCAGGTCTGGCCACGCTTTATTCGTTGCTCGGAATGCTGGTGTATCTGGGCTTCCGCTTCGAGTGGATTTACGGCATTGCCGCAGTGATTACTGTATTCCACGATACGCTGATCACCGTAGGGGCCTTTTCCCTGACCAAGACCGACATCTCCCTGACGGTCATTGCCGCCATTCTCACCCTGATTGGTTACTCCAATAACGACACGATCGTGGTATTTGACCGCATCCGGGAAAACATTAAGCTTATGCGGCGCGAAAAACTGTCGGATATCGTCAACCGCAGCATTAATCAGACTCTTAGCAGAACCATCTTGACAGCGGGCCTTACCTTCCTTACTGTACTTGCTCTCTTTCTATTCGGCGGCGAGGTGCTTCGTGGATTCAGCCTCGCGCTGGTAATCGGCATCTTGATTGGGACCTATTCGTCGATCGCGATTGCGGCTCCGATTCTGGTGGCTTACCAGGATTGGCGCATTGAAAAGAGCAAGCGTCCGATGGCCGTGCCGGGCAAAGCTAAGTAGCTTGCCCGATGGCGTCTTTGAAATCATTGCGTTAAGCCTTCTTAGGTAAGGGTTTTGGAAGGTTTGCTCAGCGCGCCTCCTCGGTCAAAAAAGACCCCTGGCGACACCAGAAACTGGGAGCAAAAAGGAAACAGTCGGTGTCTAACTATCCGTAGGGTTCTGACACAGTTTGGGGGAATGACATGTTTGAAGATAGCCTTATCGAATCGGGTGGCAGACTGAAAACTAAACGAGGATGGACTTCCATCATCTCGTTCGCTTTGCAGGTCATGATTGTCGGCGTCATGATCTTGATTCCGTTGATCTTCACGGAAGCCCTGCCCAAAGGCACAACGATGTTCATGTTGGTGGCGCCGCCGCCTCCACCGCCGCCTCCACCGCCAGCCGCAGCTCCCGTCAAGATCGTCAAGCAGATTCAGACCGACATCGTGAACGGCGAACTGCGCACTCCCACCAAGATTCCCAAGAAAGTTCAGATGATTAAAGAGGACGAAGCTCCTCCGCCGGCCATGGCTACGGCAGGCGTAGTGGGTGGTGTTCCGGGTGGCATCCCGGGCGGATCGATGGGCGGCGTGATCGGCAGCGTTCTGAGCTCCACGCCGGTCGCGGTTCCCAAGATTGCAACCCCGCAGCGTGTGCGCGTATCATCGGGCGTTCAGTCTGGACTGCTGGTCCGCAAGGTTCCACCGGTTTATCCGCCCCTGGCACGTCAGGCGCGTATTCAGGGTACGGTTCTTCTCCAGGCTGAGATCAGCAAGCAAGGGAATATTATCAACTTGCAGTTGATCAGCGGGCATCCCATGCTGGCTCCGGCCGCAATTGAAGCCGTGAAGCAGTGGAAGTACAAGCCCTACCTGCTCAACGGAGAGCCGGTCGAGGTCGAAACGCAGGTGCAGGTGAACTTCACGCTCGCTGGAGGCTAAACTCCTCGGGCATGCAGTGGTTTGGAAATTGTGTTTAGCAGTGTGTTTCAGCCCTCCCCATCTCACCCGAAAAATGGTGGCTGGGAGGGCTTTTCCGAGAGTCCGGGCTTTGCAGCCACCCGCACTATTAGGGCAGCCAAGTCCGCGTGGTGACCAATGCCACAAATCCGCCGGCAATCAAGTTCATGGCCAGCGGTTGGCACTATAAAGTGCATCAAAGTGTCCAAGTAAAGTAGAGAGTTCTGAGGAGGGAAAGCAACTCATGTTCGCACTTCACGTAGGAGCTGTTCTCAGTCACGTATCTGCTGCTGCCACCTGGGTCGTCCAGGAGGGCGGTGGCGCCATGGCAACTGATCCCTTGGGCTTGTGGAAGGCCATGGGTTGGGTTGCTCGAACCGTCGTCATCATACTCTTCATCATGTCTGGATGGTCCATCGGCGTGATGATTGATCGCTGGATGGCCTATAGCGCCGCCCGCAAACAGTCTCGCGCCTTCGCCCCGGCCGTGGCGGGAGCCCTGCGCGATGGCCGCATCGATGAAGCCATCAAGGTTGCCGAGCGCAACAAGAAGAGCCACCTGGCCAAGGTTGTCACCGCTGGCCTGATGGAATTCAAGGCCCACCAGGATTCCCCGGGCGCAATCCCTGGCGAAACCATTGAGGCCTCGAAGCGCGCTCTGGAACGCACCGAAGCCATCGTCCACGCGGAACTCAAGCGCGGATTGGGTGGCCTCGCCACCATCGGCTCGACCGCTCCCTTCGTGGGACTGTTCGGCACGGTGATGGGCATTCTGAACGCCTTCATCGGCATCAACAACTCGAAGGCCACCGGTCTGGCCGCCGTCGCCGGCGGTATCGCGGAAGCGCTGGTCACGACCGCCATCGGGCTGCTCGTCGCCATTCCGGCCGTCATGATGTTCAACTACCTGACCGGCCGCGTGGAAGCGTTCGACGTGGAAATGGACAACTCGTCGAGCGAATTGATCGACTACTTCCTGAAGAAGCGCGGCGACGTACGGCGATAAACACGCCCCGTCGGTAAACGACTCGGTCTGGTTTCCGCAGTGAGTTGCTCGTCCGGCGCTGGAGCTTTCCGGCGCCGGGCCATCCCACCCAAAGAACCGCCAGCCCGCAGCGGAAGCACGGGAGATATCAAGCTATGGCATTGTCAAAACGAAACGAGGGAGCGAAGATCAGTTCGGCCATCAACGTCACGCCCATGGTGGACGTGATGCTGGTTCTGCTGATCATCTTCATGGTGGTCACGCCCATGTTGCAGAAAGGCATCAGCGTGGATATGGCCAAAGTGAATAACCCGGAGCAGATGCCGGACGCGGACAAGGAAGATGCTCTTCTGGTCTCGATTACGCGCGACGGAAAAGTCTATTTCGGCAGCGAACAAGTCCAGGACATCGATAGTCTGACGACCAAAGTGAAAGATCGCCTCGCCAATAAGGCGGACAAGCGTGTCTACGTGAAGGCCGACATGCGCGCCCGTTTTGGCGGCGTCGTCAGGGTTGTGGACAGCGTTCGTGCCGCCGGAGTCGATGATCTCGGCTTGCTCACCGATCAGAGGAAAACGTCTACGCCCCCGCCAGCTCCACCCGCGGCTGGGCAATAGAGGAGAAGACCATGGGAATGGATCTTGGTTCGGCCGGAGGCCAGAGTGCGAACATCAACGTTACCCCGCTCATCGATGTGCTTCTGGTATTGCTGATCATCTTCATGGTGATCTCGCCGGTGACGCCTAAGGGGCTGGATGCTCTGGTTCCTCAGCCGCCGCCGCCCAACGCGCCCAAAAATAATACGCCTGACCGCACCATCGTCGTGCAGTTGATCGATCGTGGAGCGGGCCAGGAACCCGGCGTCAAAATTAACAACGAAGACGCCACTTGGGATAACCTGCAGGGACGTCTGACCGACATTTATAAGCAGCGCGCCGAGAAGGTCATGTTCGTGAAGGGCGATGACGCCATCGCCTTCAGCAACGTGGCCAACGTGATTGACATCGCCCACGCTGCCGGAGTGGATAAGGTCGGTCTGATTACCGCAAAGATTGAAGCGGGCAGCTAGACGGCCCGTGGAGTAAGGCCCGGAGCCACCTTCTTCTCATTCGGCCCACGGCACGGAAGCTTCCCGCTTCCGTGCTGCCGAGGGCTCCGCTTGTCAAACCGCTGTCTCTGGGCCTAGGATGCTGTGGCGAGGGAGACTTATACCGCAATGAATAAAACTCTTAGAGTGCTGACGCTGGCGGCAGTCGCGCTGGCTCTCCTATCTTCTCTGGGCTGCGACAAATTGAAAGCCCGCGACCAGCTCAATAAAGGCGTGAAAGCCTATAAAGACAATCATTACGAACAGGCTATCGATCACTTCCAGCAATCCGTTCGTCTCGATCCGAGCTTAATCAACGCCCGCATGTACCTGGCGACTGCGTACGTTTCGCAATACATCCCCGGCGTCGACGATCCCGATAATCTGCGCACCGCGCAACAAGCGATCGATGAATATCAGAAAGTGATCGCCATGAATCCTTCGCGCGATCAGAAAGTGAACAGCGCGAAGGGCATCGCTTACCTCTATCTGAACATGAAGAAGTGGGATGACGCCAAGAAGTTTTACCGCATGGCATCGGATCTCGATCCCAACGATCCCGAGCCCTACTATTCGGTCGGCGTCATCGATTGGACCGCGTGCTACCAGCCCCGCATGGAAGAACGCGCCAAGCTCGGCATGAAGCCGGAAGAACATCTCAGCGCCAGCAATAAGGATCAGAAGAAAGTTTGCGCGGAGCTGAAGGAAAAAAACACGCCCGCGATTCAGGAAGGCATCGACAGCCTGAACAAGGCAATCCAGCTTCGTCCTGACTACGACGACGCTATGGCGTACATGAACCTGATGTTCCGCGAAAAGGCGGACGTAGAATGCGATGATCCAGCCGCTCGCACCGAAGACCTGAAAACTGCCGATCACTGGGTCGATGAGACCCTGCGCGTGAAGAAAGCGAAGGCCGAAAAAGCCGCGCAAAGCCAGGGTGGCGGCATCACCATGGATCAGTCGAAGTAGCTGTAGCCGGCCTTGCAAATTCAGCCTCCCGCGTTCCGCGCGGGAGGTTTTTTATTGCAGCCTACTGCCGGTTATAGAGGCGGACCTCAACCCTGGCGAACTGCCATATCTGCCATCGAGGAAAACTCTCCGGCAAAGCGTTGATCAGCATCTCCGTCGTGGGATCAGGCTTTCCGGGCGGACCATTGTTCATCAGCATGACCCAGACGCGTGGGTGCGTTGCGCTCAGGCCGCGTACTAAATCTGCAGTGGGCTTGCCGGTGAAGTCGCGGTAATCGAGACCTTGCCCGTGGCGCGGGAAAACGATCTCCGGTCCTAACTGCCCGCGATAGCTGGGGCTCGCTGTGTTCACTCCTGCGCGCAACGAGCGGAAAAACTCATAGGGGACGCGAGTCTCGGCGATGTGGAACAGGATCGCATCGCCGGGATGAGTCTGGTCCAGAATGAGATTCGTCGCTGCGCCAGAAGCATCGCGCTCACCATCGAAGTCGTGCGCGTAGACAAAAGAAACGCCCTGGCAGCATAGGACTAAAATCGCCGCCCAGGCTGATCCGAGAAGCCATGTTTGCCGCAGGCGTGCCAGACCCGCGGCCGCCAATATGAGAAATGCCGGCAGGCAAAAGATCATGTAGCGGCCCAGAAACACGGGCCGGGCGAACGACAGCAAAGCCGTCAGCAGCGGAGGAAAAATCAGCCAGAGGAGCAGGAACTGGCTGCGCCAGATTTCCCAACTCTGCGCCCGGCCAAGGAGCGAGCGGTAAAACGGAAAAATGGCGGCGATGCAAGCTGCGGCCATCAACACGAGCAAGATCCAACTGGTTCCGCCAGCCAGATGCTCGTAAAGCTGTAGAAGGTCGGCCAGCCCCGGCCGGTGAATCCATTTGATGGGACCCGCTCCGGTCTTCGCCACGAAAATCAGCAGAGGCAGGACAGCTATGTTGATCGTGATCCATGCGCGTCGAATCTCGGCGCGCAGCGCAGGTTCGTCCTGCTTTCCGCCAAAGCGTGTACCGCGGAGTGGGTAAAGCGCCAGCCCATGCACCGCGATCAGAAGCAGCGCATAGAAATGCGCGTATACCGCCATGATGCTCATCAGGACATAGCCGCGCCAGTTACGGCGCGTTGGGCGCTGAAGCCATGCGATCAAGAATCCCGAGGACAGCGTGGCCAGCAGCACGAACAGCGAATAGCTGCGCGCTTCCTGCGCGTAACGGACGTCATACGCGTTGAACGCAAACAGGGCCGCAGCAATCAGCGCGACGCGCCGGTCATATAGCAGCCGCGCCAGCCAGTAGATGGCGGGCAACGTTGCAGCGGCGACCACGGCCGACAAGCTGCGGATAAAGAATGGGCTGTGCCCCCAATGCAGCCATATGCGCAGCAGCACGTAGTAGAGCGACATGTTGGCTTCACGCCACCACATCAGGTGCAGAAAATTTCGCCAGTCGATCCGTGCGACTTCGACGCTGAAGCATTCGTCAAACCAGAACGGTTTGCAGGCAAGACATAAGAAGCGAACCGTGGCGCCGGCCGCGAACAGCAGACTGAGCGCGAACCAGTGAGCCTTACTGGCGCGCTCCAAGGGCGAGAGCTGCGGGCTCGCCTTCCCGTTTTCGGCAGTTTCCGATGCCTGCATCGTGCTCAGCGGTAAATCGTTCTCAGATCATACTATGCGCCCGAAGGGGCTACCCCGCGGGCGGCGAAGCACATCCGAAACCGCCCTTCCTCCAGTACAATATGCGGTCTGACCTAGCCGAACCCTGGGTTCGAAGCGGCCGCGAAGCTGCCATGTTCAAAAAGATTCTCATCGCAAATCGGGGAGAGATAGCTGTCCGCGTCATCCGCGCGTGCCACGAGATGGGAATCGCCGCCGTCGCTGTGTACTCCGATGTGGATCGCGCCTCGCTGCACGTCCGTAAAGCGGATGAGGCTTACCACATCGGCGCTCCTGCAGCCTCCGAATCCTACCTGAACATTCAAAAAATCCTCGATGTCGCGGCGCGTTCGGGAGCCGACGCCATTCACCCCGGCTACGGATTTCTTTCCGAGAATGCGAAGTTCGCCAGAGCCTGCGTTGTAGCCGGCGTGAAATTCATCGGTCCCACGGCCGCCGCCATGGATGCGATGGGATCGAAGACCCGCGCGCGTCAGGCCATGGAGAAAGTCGGTATCCCGTTTGTGCCGGGGACATCGCGCGGCCTGGAATCATTCGAGCAGGCCGAAGAGGTTGCCGCCCGCATCGGCTATCCCATCATGCTGAAAGCCGCGGCGGGCGGAGGCGGAAAAGGCATGCGCCTCGTACACGCTCCTGACGAACTGAAATCCGCGCTCGAGGGAGCTCGCAGCGAAGCCGAGCGCTCGTTTGCCGACAGCGAAGTCTATATCGAGAAGGCGATCATCAATCCCCGCCACATCGAAATGCAGATTCTGGCCGACGAGCACGGAAACACCGTGTATCTCGGAGAGCGCGAGTGCTCCCTGCAGCGGCGGCATCAGAAGGTCGTCGAAGAAGCGCCTTCGCCGGTGGTTGACGCCGATATGCGCCGCCGAATGGGCGAAGTCGCAGTTCGAGTCGCGCAGGCCGCCGGATACACGAATGCCGGAACCATCGAGTTTCTCGTCGATCAGCAGAAGAATTTTTATTTTCTCGAGATGAATACCCGCCTTCAGGTCGAGCATCCGGTGACCGAACTCATTACCGGGCTCGATCTGGTGCATCTGCAGATTCATATCGCGAACGGCGAGCCTCTGCCTTTCAAGCAGCAGGACGTCATGATTCGCGGGCATGCCATCGAATGCCGCATCTATGCCGAGGACCCAGATAACAATTATTTCCCCAGCCCCGGCAAGATCACGCTGCTGCTGCTGCCCTCAGGTCCGGGCATCCGCCGCGACAGCGGCATGTACGAAGGCTGGAATGTGCCCATGGATTACGATCCGCTGCTGGCCAAACTGATCGGCTATGGCACGGACCGCGATCAGGCCATCGGACGCCTCCGCCGCGCCCTGAACGAATACTTTGTCGGCGGCATCAAGACGAATATCTCGCTGTTCCGGCGGATTCTCAGCCATCCGGATTTTCAGGCCGCCAACATCGATACTGGATTCCTCGATCGCCTGCTGAAGCAGAAAAATGCCGAGGCAAGTTTGCCGGCGGATTCCCACGCAATGGGAATTGCGGCCATTGCCGCCGGCATGTTCGCGGTGCTGGGCTCCGCCGCCGCCGGACTGGGCGAGCGCACTGTGATCGACGGCTCCACGAATAAGGCAGTTCCGGTTTCTAACTGGAAGGCCTCTGCTCGCCGGGAAGGTCTCCGGTGATTAGTTGTTCACCCTTCACCGCGTTCGCCGGCAGTGGCCTTTTATGACTTACGACATCGCCATCGACGGCAAGCATTACCGGCTCGATCTCAATCAGGTCGAAGGCCGCTGGTCCTGCCGCCTCGATGGGCGCGACGTCGAGGTCGACGCCGTTCTGGCGCGACGCGACGTGCTTTCGCTTCGCATCGGCAATCAGGCCTACGAGGTCAAATGCGAGCGCGTGGGCAACGACACGCATATTTGGGTAGGCAGCATGCGGTACGCGGCTGAAGTCCGCGACCCCCGCTCGTTGCGCGGGCGCGTCCGCACGGCCGACGAGCATGGTCCCAAAAAGCTGACTGCGCCGATGCCCGGCAAGGTGGTTCGCATACTCGTAGCGCAGGGAGACGAAGTGGAAGCGGGCGCGGGCGTCCTGGTGGTCGAGGCGATGAAGATGCAAAATGAAGTGAAATCGCCGAAGAAGGGAATCATCCAGAAAATCCAGGTCAAGGAAGGCGCCGCGGTCAACGCTGGAGATGTGCTGGCGATTGTCGAGTAAGCGAATCCGTCACTTCTCGATACCGTTGCGATCCAGAATCCCGCGGGCGTAGTAGTTCTCCACTTTGGCGCTATCCCGCAGAACTTCGTAGTAAGCGGCTTTCAGCAGTTGTTCGCGGCGGTCGTGAAGTTGCGAGCGAATGGCCTGCTGCACGCGGGGATCCGACAACTCTCTTTGTCCCGCCGGTTCCTTCGAGACCAGTTTCACAATGCGGAATCCCAGCGCCTGCTTGTTTGTGGGATTCACGATGCTGATAATCGAGCTGTACTGCCCGGGCTTCAGCTTCATCACCGCATCCCGGGTGGCGGGATCGGTTCCTTTCAGTCCTGACTCCGGCACGGTGCCCAGATCGCCGCCATTACCCGAAGTTTCTGGATCTTCCGAGTACTTCATCGCCAGCGTGGCAAAATCGTCGCCGCTATCCAGCCGGTTCCCGATCATCTGGATTTTCTTGCGCGCATCTGCCTCGTTTTGCGCCTTGTCATTCTGATTCTGTGCCTGCGGATTGGGCGCCGAAGTCACCATGATCTGCGCCAGATGATATTGCGGTTCGATCAGGTTAAACTCGGCCTTGTGCGCGTTGTAGTAGTCAGTAATATCCTGGTCGGTGACGTTGATCTTGGAAACCACTTCTTTGTTCAAAACTTTATCGACGGTAATGGACCGCCGGATGTCGCGCTTGAAATCGGCCTGCGTGATCTTCTTTTCCTGCAGACGTTTTTCGAACTCCTCCTGGGTGAAGGGCGCTCTAATCTCGTTATATTTCCGGTCGACTTCTTCGTCGGTGGCCAGCAGTCCCAGTTTTTCCGCGCGCCGCATCAGGATCTCGTCGTCGATCATCTGGTGCAGAATATTCAAGCGCAGCGCGGTCGCCTGCTCGCCGGTGGGAGCCTGCTGTGCAGAAGCGACATTGTTCTCGTAATACTTGTCGACATCGGAGCGGAAAATCTTTCGGCCATCGACGGTGGCCATGACATCGCCGCCCGCCTGCGACTTGCAGGCAATCAGGCCTGCCAGCAGAAGGGTAACTACCAGCCCAGCGCAACCCTGGGCCATCAGTGAGCTCTTTTTCAAGGACATCTCCCGTTCTTTAACCGCAAACCACCGATAAGCACCTTCGCTGAGGGCGATGAACCCCGCCGCGCTATTTATTTGGATGCGGGCGCGGGCGCCGAGGGGATGTGTGCCGGCACAGGCTGTCCTGCGTCTTTCAGAGCGGCATCCAGTGTGGCGCGGACTTCGCTGATGGGAACTGCGCCGTCAATTTTACGGCCGTTGACGAACAGAGTTGGCGTCGCGTTCACCCCCAGTCCATCGGCCTCCTTCATGGATGCTCGCACCGCATCTTCATTTTGTGCCTTCAGGCAGGTTTGCAGCTTGGCCTGATCCACATTGTGCTTTTGCCCTTGCAGCAGCGCCATTTTATCGATGGCTTCGAATCGAGCCCCCGAAGTCTTCTCCGCGTCTACCTGCTGCTTGTTGGCGTGAATCGTGTCGGCGAAATCCCAATAGGCATCCCCGTTCTGGTCGGCCAGACAGTTCGCGTCGACCGCGGCATGGATCGCCCAGGGATGAATCTCCGTCAACGGATAGTCCTTGTAAATGAACGTTACGCGGTCGCCATACTCCTTGAAGATCTCGGGAAACAAAGTCTGATGCATCCGCGAGCAGTAGGGACACTCGAAGTCATCAAAGTTGACCACTACAACCTTGGCCGCTTTCGCCCCTCGCGTAGGCCGCCCCTTCACGTCGATCTTGCTCATCACTTCGGCAAAAGGATCTTTGTTCAGGTCGAACTTGGTGACCCGCAGCATGGTGTTGCGGTCTTTCGAAAGCAGGAACTTGTATTCTTTCGGCTTTGCATCCGTGCCTTCGATCATCACCGAAACCGTGTCATAACCTGGGATTTCGCTCGCCGAAGTCAGCGCGCCGACGGTTACTTTTACATCCTCGGGGAGCGTGTAGAACGACCGCACCTGATGCTCAATCTTGCGAGCCAGATCTGGTGGCGTGGATTGAGCCACGCAACCCAGACAAATCAGGAGCAAAACGAGCAAGGAACGTCGCATTAAGATCACCAAGAACCGCCTCAGCATCACAGGTTAACCACCGATTATCTCACAGCGTATCGGCGCTGACCGGGCACACAGCGCCTCAGCCGGTGCGGCGAAGTTGCTCGATCGGCAGCAAAGCGTTCATCGATCCCGAGCGAAATCCCTCCAGATCGAGGGTGACAAACTGGAATCCAAGCTGCTTGAAGATGGCGGTGAACTGGGCCGCCATGGCGGGGTTCAGAGCCCGATCCATTTCTTCGCGCGCGATTTCGATACGCACCATCTCTCCATGGTGCCGCACGCGAAACTGGCGGAATCCCAGAGCGCGAATCGCATCTTCGCCGCGCTCGACGACGCTGAGGGATTCACGCGTGACCGGACGTCCATATTCGATCCGCGACGAAAGACACGCCGAAGCCGGCTTGTCCCAGATCCGCAAGCCCGCGTCGCGCGCCAGTTCCCGAATTTCCATCTTGCCGAGTCCAACCTTGAGCAGCGGCGCTGCAACATGATGCAACTTTGCGGCCTGCTGTCCCGGGCGAAAGTCGCCCTGATCGTCCACATTCACACCGTAGGCAATCGCATCAAAGCCACGGGCCGAACGGAGTTCTTCCATCACCGTGAACAGCTCGTCCTTGCACTGAAAGCAGCGCTGCCCGTCATTGCGCACATAATCTGGCCGATCAAGCTCCGAGGTGGAAAGCACCTCGGCGGGAATACCCTGCTCCTGGGCGAAGTCGAGAGCATCCGCAAGCTGGGTGCGCGCCAGGCTGGGAGAATCGGCGATCACCGCCAGCATGTTTTCGCCAAGTGCGCGGTGGGCGGCCCAGGCCAGGTAGGCGGAATCGACCCCGCCGGAATAGGCGACCAGCAGGCGCCCGGAAAGACGCAACTCTGCTGCAAGCTGCAAGGCTTTCGCCGCGGTCCCATCATCGGGGAATGCCATATTCTTTATGGTATCAGTCCGGCCCGTCCGGGGCCCTTAGTACAGGCGTTCTTGCCGCCTCAGGTTCCCGAACGACCCTATGTTGGCCAGGCTGAAAGTGAAACGAAACAGATTCTCATTGCGCACGTTCGCAATCGCATAGCGGCGATATTCCAGGGTTAATCCGCAGCAATCCCAGTTGTAAGTTGTCTGCGCGGTCGCGAACTGCAACTGCCTGGTCTCGGCGTCGAATCCAAAGCTGCTGGCGGCGCTCAAGCCGCGCTGCGTGAGGCCGCCATATCCCAAGGCCACACGGAATTGGTTGAATTTGCACGTAATCTGCACACTCGGGGAAGGGGCACCGCAGGTACCTTCGCTGAGGGTGGGAGACGGCGTATTGGTCTGTGGAATCTCCAGAAACGCATCGCCGCCACCGAGGGTGAAACGTCCCAAATTGTAATTCACCAACAGCGTGCTTGCGTTGATCCTGCCCAGCTGGAAATCATAATCCAGATCCCACTCGGTATCGGTATGCGCGCCGGTCGCTACCCGCAAGCGCGACACCAGCGGCGACAGATGCCTCGGCTGGGTGAGGAACGCGATCCCCGTGAGTTCTTCGGTGGTCGTGAACACGTTTCTTTGTCCGGTCACCAGGGCCCCGCCGAACGTGGGATCAAGAAAATACTTCTGCGCCACTTCCCAACTCACGATTTCCCTGACGTCAGGTCCCACAATGCAGGGCTGGCCTTCGAGAACGCTGGTGTGTAGCCAGGGCACGGTCTGCTCCGGCGCCGCCGCGCCTACCGCCAGGCCGGTCATGGGCGTCTCGCATTCCTCGATCGATGACGGCGGCCGCTTCCCGTACAGGCGGGTCACGAAACCGTATTCCACCTCATGGGTGTTGCTCAAAATGTCGCGCTCATCGAATTTCAGGACGCTGGCAAAATCGTTCACCCCGGTTACGAGTCGGTACACCATCCGCGGTTCGATCACATGTTTCCATTTTCGGCCCAGGAATTCCTTATCGAAGACCTTCTCCAGTGCCGGCGGTCGGATCTCCACCGATGTCTCCAGAGCCTCTCGGTTCGTGGGATCGTCCACCGCAACTCCATTCACAAATCGCTGGGTGTAGTAGGTGTCGTGCAGCGTCAGTGCGGGGCGCAAGTCCCATCCATGGAAGTGCAGCGGCAGAGAAATCTGGGGATCGAAATCGACCCTGCCCAGCAAGCTGCTGGTGTTAAACCCGGGCTCGCTGCGGGACAGCCCGGCCACTGAGGCGTCAAACGACCATACAAAAGGCGACCGGCCCAGCCAGCGGTCGACGCTGGATGCGTCCATGCTCGGGGTGTGCCAGATCTGCACCGAATCGAACGTCGGCGGATTCGACAACACGCCGTTCTGGGCGGTCTGAAAAAAGTTTTGATATCGCTCCACCATCCCGCTTAACGAGACTCCCGCCACGTTTTTGGCCAGAAAAAGCTGCGACTTCACCTCCGAGTTGATGGCCTGGGTGAAAACTTCGTTGAATGCCAGTCGAAACAAAAAAGAGCTCAAATAATCGACGTTGGAAATAGCGCGAAATCCATGGAAGTTGCCTTCGGCAGTAAGACGCGCCTCTTGCCCTCCCTCGCGCAGCAGCTGTGGACCGGTCGCCGTCCCGATCTCAATGCCGCGGTCGATCACTCCGAAAAATCCCAAGTCTACGTACGACGTATCGCTGGGACGAGCTCGGAATTCTCCTCTCTGCGACCATCCGCGCTTGGAGAAATACTCTCCGCCGATGGTGGCATCCAGGCTGCGGTTGATGGCCCAGTAGAAAGAATCTCCAATCTCATTGCCGTTCGTAGACGAACGCCCGCCGGTGGGTATCAGGAATCCGGAATGTCTCGCCTCGTGTTCCACGGGGTGAGTGGCGTAAGGAAAATAGAAAATTGGAAAGCCGTGCAGCAGGAAGTCGCTGTGATAGATGGTTGCGTTGCCGCCAACATCTACCACAACCTTGCGCGCATCGAATTTCCAGTTCGGGTGCGGCAGTTCGCAGGTAGTAATCGTGCCGTTGTACACCACGTAGTTGTTGGGACTGGTTTTCTCTACACGCTTTCCAGTGAAGGCGAACGGAGCGGTCGAGGTCAGAACGGCATGGTTGCCGCTGAATCGAAATCCCGTTGTGGCCGTGACATCGTAAAAGCTCCCCGTCTCGGCCGTCAGATTGTAGGTCCCGTGGCTGGCCTTGACGTGGTCGTCATTCGGGCCGCCATCGAGACGGAAATGTCCCGAGGCGGTAGCCTCGCCACTATCGGAGTCGTATGTCACTTCATCGGCGCGCAGCACGTAAGTTCGATAGTGGATCTCTCCCTCGCCGTGCAACTTGTACACGTCCCCGACTTTCTCCTGCTGGATCGCGCAAATGATGGTGCCGTCTTTCAGTTGGGTCGCGGCCCGCTGGGCGCATGCCGTGCTAGCGTCTTCGGGAGGCGTCGCCGAAGATTTTTCTTGCGCAGAAGGAGCGCCGGTCCCATCGGAAGAGGAAAGCAACTGTCTGGTTACTAGCCCCGACGCGAGAAGCTGATGACAAAGGAGCAGCGCCGTGATAAGGAATCTAGTGCGCAGAGTCATCGGAAGAAAATCGACGGAGGACGATCGTCATGGGCAGGCGTACCTGCACCTTTCGCCTCTCTTGCCGTGGCATCGTGACCTTAGCACGCCGCTGCCTGCGAGGAAAAGTGACGATAAAGGCTAGGATTGTCCGAGCTCCCCTTCCGGTTGCACGAACAAGGTTTGCTGCTACGATTTTGCAGGATTGTTTTTAAATGAATTGTCCGAAGTGTGGCGAAGTTTGTCATTGTTTGACGGAGCCCCCTCCCAACTCACTGCCGACCCACTCAGCGGCCGAGACCGCCGAGCCGGCATTGGCGGCAACGGATGCGGAACCGGGAAGCGAGCCGAGTTCCGCCTGGCGCGGCGAACTGGCTGCCCGCCTGAGCCGCTATCGCGCGCGCCGCAAAGCGCCTCCGCCTCGCTACCCGTCGCTCAAATTGCCGTTTGGAAGCAGCGCATCTTCGCCTCGAGCGTCGGGCGATGAGGGCTCTCGCTTCCCGGTATTTGAATCGGTCTCGAACCATGCCCTCGCGCTCGACGTGCCCCGGAACGAACCCATCGTTGAGCCGGTGGCCGCAGATGCCGAGCGTGAACCCGTTCTTCGAAGCACGGCCCCGGTCACCCCGCCCGTCACGCAGGCCAGCGCCAAGATCATCGAATTTCCCCGGTCCGCGTGGGCGCCGCCTCCGCCTCCGCCTGATCAACTGGCCGAGCCGGTTAGCGATAAACCACGAATTCTGGAAGTTCCTGAAACCGCGCCTCCCCCTCCCGCGCTCGGCGGAATCAGCATCGAACCCGCCCAGGTCCAGGAAATCGAAAAGCGTCCCGGAATCGACTTTCCGCTGCAGAGCGCTCCGTTGGGCCGGCGCCTTGTGGCGTGCTTTCTTGACGCCCTGCTCGTGGCTGCCGCCTCGGGCCTGTTCGCATTTATTTTCTGGAAAGTCGCCGCAATTCGCCCGCCCCAGTTGCAACTCTACGGCCTCGCCGGAGCCGTCCTGTGCGTTTTCTGGATTGTCTACCAGTACTTGCTGATCGTCTATTCCGCCACTACTGCCGGCCTGCGCGCAGTCGGCCTTCAGCTCACGCGGTTTGACGGCACCCCAACCACCCGCTCCCTGCGCCGCTGGCGCGTACTCGCCTCGTATCTTTCGGCGTTCTCGCTCGGCATGGGATACGCCTGGGTTTTCCTCGACGAAGACTCCCTGTGCTGGCACGACCGCATCACCCATACTTTCCTGTCTCCTGGCAAAATCAACTCGGACTGAGGAAGGCAAAATTTCAGGCAAGAGGGTCAGCATTCAGCGCAGCAGTGTAGCCACTTCGCTTTGCCCCTGTGCTATCTTCAATGGGTTATTCTCATCGCGTTTTCCGCAATTTTCTAGAGCATGGCCACTTCGGCTGAAGGCGCCAAACCGGCAGTAAGAGTCTTCGTCGCCACCACGGTGATGTTGACCTTCATCTCCTTCTGGCGCGCCTCCGCCATTGTGCTGTCCGATCTCGCGTCGTCGGCGTATTACGCTGGCGGCGACGCCGAAAAGGTCATTGGCAAGAGCGCTCCCTGGTTCATCCTCGCGGTCATGCTGTTCAGCTACGCCGTTCGGGCTCTGTACATCGAGTCGAGCAGCATGTTCGTTCGCGGCGGCGTCTACCGCGTGGTCAAAGAGGCCATGGGCGGTACGCTGGCCAAGTTTTCCGTCTCAGCGCTCCTGTTCGACTACGTCCTGACCGGCCCTATCAGCGCCGTATCGGCCGGGCAGTACATGGCCGGATTCGTCAAAGATCTCGGGATCTATTTCTTCCACCGGCAACTCAATTTTTCCGACGACCACTTCGCCGCTGGCTTGGCCGTCATCATCGTGACGTACTTCTGGTGGAAGAATACGCAGGGCATCCACGAATCGAGCCAGAAAGCGTTGCAGATCATGGCCATCACCACAGTGATGGTGGTGATCCTGATTCTCTGGTGCAGCATCACGGTCTTGCGCGCGCCAGTTCAACTGCCTCCCAGCCCGCTGCATGCAGGCGTGATTCCCCTGAACAAAGAGTCCCTGGGCTGGCTCAACGGAACCTGGTTCGGCCACATCACCTGGATCATTCTCTTCGTCGGCTTCGGCCACTCCGTGCTGGCGATGAGCGGCGAAGAGACGCTGGCGCAAGTCAACCGCGAAATCGAGCATCCCAAGCTGAAGAATCTCGAGAAGACCGGGCTGGTGATCTTCATCTACAGCCTGCTCTTCACTTCGCTGGTCTCGTTTTTCGCGGTGATGATCATTCCCGACAACGTTCGCCCCGATTATTTCGCCAACCTGATCGGTGGCATCGCCATGTACCTGGTCGGGCCGACCAGCCTGAAGTTGCTCTTCCACGGCTTCGTCGTGTTGGTTGGCGTGCTGATTCTGGCAGGGGCGCAGAATACTTCTATCGTGGGCGCCAACGGCGTGCTCAACCGGGTGGCCGAAGACGGCGTCCTTACCAGCTGGTTCCAGAAGCCGCATCACCGCTACGGCACAAGTTTTCGCATCATCAACCTGATCGTTGGCATGCAGTTGCTCACCATCTTTCTGAGCTTGGGCAACGTGTATGTTCTGGCTGCGCTGTACGCCTTCGGCGTAATCTGGAGCTTCGCCATGAAGTCTCTGGCGGTGCTGGTGCTCCGCTTCACCGAACCGGGCAATCGCGAGTGGAAGGTGCCCGGCAATCTGCACATCGGCAAGACCGAGATCCCCATCGGCCTGATTGCGATTTCTGGCGTCCTGTTTGTGACGGCCATCGTGAACCTGTTCACGAAATACGAGGCCACCATTGCAGGAGTCATTTTCAGCGCGGTCTTCTTCACCATCTTCACGCTCTCTGAGCATCATGTCGCCAAAGAGCGCCATGGCAAGCCCGAACAGCTGGACCAGTTCCGCGTTTACGGCAATCAGGAACTGGGCAGCGGCGCCATGGGCGTGCGGCAGGGCAATGTTCTGGTCGCGGTGCGCGATCCGCGCAATCTCTACTACCTGCGCCACGTCCTGGGCCACACCAACACAGTAAAGCAGGATGTCGTGGTCATGAGTGCGCGACTCTACCATCGCGAGCATACGTTCAGCGGCAGCACGGTATTCGACGCAACCCAGGTCTTCGACCATTACGAGCAGGAACTTTTCACCGCCGCGGTCGCGGTCGCTGAAAAAGAAGGCAAGCCGATCTCGCTGCTGGTTGTTCCGGCCACGGACGTATTTGAAGCCATCATGGTGACGGCGCAGCGGCTCGATTCCACCCGGGTCATCTGCGGACTCTCCAACAAGCTCACCTCCGACGAACAGGCCAAACTGACCGGCGATGCCTGGGAGCGCCTGCCCGAACCGCGGCCTCGTTTGACTCTGGAAGTCTGCGCTCCCGATGGCACCGTGCGCGAATATGCCCTCGGCCCGCACACTCCGCGCATGCGCGCGCAGGATGTCGAGCTCATGCACAAGCTGTGGCTCGATATTACTACCGATCCAAAATATGCCGGCGCCCACCACTACCACATCGTTGCCCTCGCCCTCGAGGAACTGCGGCGCGAACTCACCACTGAGCAGCGCGCCCAGCTCCTGCAGAAACTGCAGGAAGAAATGGACCGTCCCAACCAGCAGTGAATCCAGGGCCGGGTCCGCGGTCATCGCCAAGGGCTTCCAACGCTGTGGATCGCGCAAACAAGTGCTCAAGAAAAAGACCCCAGCAGATTTCGCTGGGGTCCGAACTGCCTAACCAGCAGTGAATCCAGGGCCGGGTCCGCGGTCATCGCCAAGGGCTTCCAACGCTGTGGATCGCGCAAACAAGTGCTCAAGAAAAAGACCCCAGCAGATTTCGCTGGGGTCCGAACTGCCTAATAACATTAAGATCGCGAGCTCCGAGCTTTGAATCAATTTCGTTAGCCGTGCAGATCGTGGGCACAGCAATTCTTGGCCGTCTTCTCGGACTTCATGGATGAGCAGCAGCCTTTCCCGCACTCCTTGCCGCTGCAGCACGCTTTCGCGGCCTTGTCTTTCCCGCAACCATCTTTGCAGCAGCCAGCAGCGCCCTTGTCCCCTCTCATGCAGGACTTGGCGTCTTTGCCGCCGCAGCAGCAGGATTTCATCTCCTTGCCGCCACAACACGAGGCCATGTCCTTCGCGTCTTTCTTTCCATGTCGCGGACAGCTGGCTCCATTCGCGCCCATCTTGTAGCAGCACGATGCTTTGGCTTTATCCGCAGGCGCGGAGTTCTGGGTTGAGTCGGAAGGGGTGGTTTGGGTTGCGGTTTGTGCCCACGATACCACCGTGAGGGCAAGGACAAAAGCAAGTATTCTGAATTTCATGATTTCAATCTCCTGATGAATGAATTTCGTTGCGCGAGCATTAGCCCACGAAAAAATACAGTTTGCTGTTTAGAAAGAAGCCGCGTCGGGGCGGGAAGAACTCAGATTCGCAAGACGGTACTACGTAGGAAGATGCAAGGCAAAAAACCGGCGGAGGTCACCGCTGTGCTGGTGCGATCGTTGCGCGCTCCATCGCTCGCCGATAACGGCGCGCTGTCCAACCCAGGCCGATTTTCTTGATTCAACGCCAGCAACGCAGGTTTCGCCGGAGCCGGCTTCGCACAGCATGGATGCTGGCCGCCGCACGGCATGGTCGCCGGAGGCGAACTTACAGAAATGGGGAGCCCGAACGCGGAGTGTAAGCCCGGACAACAGGCGTGCTTTCCGGATGCGGCTGTCTGCCTGGCGGTGGCCGCGAGCACGAGCGGTGCACCGAGCCCCCAGAGGGAAATCAGCACCAATGCCCCTGCGATGAATCTGGTTCTCATTCCAAGCCTGCCACTCTTGTGTAGACTGACATGCACGAGATCAGCCCTCTGTGATTGCAATCACATGACGACGTGAGCCATGCGTTAGCGGCTTAGAATGTTTTCCAGGGACGCCCGCAGCGTGCGAAAGCGGAAGGGATATCCGCCGCTGATGAGTTGGCTCGGCTCCACGCGCTGGCTGCCCAGCAAAACCGTTTCGCCCATCTCTCCAAACAATAACTTCACTGCAAACGCCGGCATGGGCAGGATCGCGGGGCGCGACAACACGCTGGCCAGTGTCTTCGTGAATTCCTCGTTCGTCACCGGCTTCGGCGCCACCAGATTGACCGGCCCGTGCAGCAGATCGCTCTTCAGGATGTGATGGATCGCCCCCACCATATCCTCTACATCGATCCAGCTCATCCACTGTTTGCCGCTGCCGACCTTGCCACCGACTCCCATCTTGAACGGCACAAGCATTTTCCCCAGCGCTCCGCCCTTAGGACTTAGAACAACCCCGGTGCGAATCTGCACCGTCTGAATGCCCGCCTCGGCTGCCGGCCGCGTGGCCGCCTCCCACTCGCGGCATACTTCGGGAAGAAATCCCACGCCCGGCGCGCTCTCTTCGTTCAGCAACTCGTCGCCCCGATCGCCGTAATATCCGATGGCCGAACTGCATAGGAAAATCTGCGGTTTTTCCTTGGCCTGCGCCAGGGCCTGCGCGACATTCCGCGTGCCCATCACCCGGCTGTCGCGGATTTTCTTCTTCTTGCCCTCGCTCCAGCGGCCGACGATGCTCTCTCCCGCCAAATGGATCACCGCATCGAAGCCCGACAGAGCATCCGCCGCCAGCGGTTGCGCCGGATCCCACGGAATACTCTCTTCGTCAGGCGACGCTGTTACTCCGCCAGGACGGGTAAGGCGCGTGATCTGGGCTCCGCTTGCCTTCAATGTCGGAACCAGGGCCGTGCCAATGGGGCCGGACCCGCCGCTTACCAAAATGCGCGCCATGCGGAGATTGACCATCGTGCCAACACTGTAGCAGACCTGTAAGAGCGCACTCCCGCATTCCGACAAAGAGATGCGCCAGAATTTCTTGACCGGAAAATCCCGATCGAACTTTCTGAACTCAGCGATAGAAGATCGAAGATGAACCACTCGAAGTGATCACCGGCTACTGGCGTGCTGCCCACTGGCCACTGATCACTGCCCTCGACGGTTTATAATCTCTTCGGCCCCTTCATCCCTCCGGTATTCCCTTATATCTCCCGGGCTGTTCGCGGGCTATAATCCTTCATGGCGACCTTACGCCAACAGATCGCTACCACTGCCCTTACCCTCACCAAGTTCCGCGATTTGATGCGGTGGATGCAGGAAAACCGCCCCCAAGATGATCTGACCATCGTTAAGAAGGCCTACGACTATTCCCTGAAGCATCATGAAGGCCAGTCCCGGGCCTCCGGCGAGCCCTACCTGGTTCATCCCCTCGAAGTGGCTCTCGTCCTGGCGGAAATGAAAATGGACCCGGTCGCCGTCGCCGCCGGACTTCTGCATGATTCGGTCGAGGACACGTCCGTCACCATCGTCGACATTCGCAAGGAATTCGGGGAGCAGGTCGCGCACATCGTCGAAGGCGTCACCAAGATCAGCAAGATTGACTTCGCTACCCGCGAAGAGCAGCAAGCCGAAAACCTGCGCAAGATGATGCTGGCCATGGTCGACGACATCCGCGTCGTCCTGATCAAGCTGGCTGACCGCCTGCACAACATGCGCACCCTCGAGCACCTGCAGCCCGACCGCCAGCGCAAAATCGCCGAAGAAACTTTGGAGATCTATGCTCCCATCGCGCACCGGCTCGGCATGGGAAAAATCCGCGGCGAACTCGAGGACCTCGGCTTCCGCTTCCTCGATCCCCTTGGCTTTGAACAGGTGGAGAAATCCGTCAATGCCCGCCGCAAGCAGGGCGAGGCCTTTCTCGCCAAGATGCAGCAGATCATCGGCGACAAGCTGAAAGAGGCCGGCATCCAGGCGCGGGTCGAAAGCCGCATCAAGCGCCTGTTCAGCATCCACAAAAAGCTGCAGAAGCAGCACATCTCCGTCGATCAGGTTTACGATCTCTGCGCCATGCGCGTCATCACCCGCTCACTGCAGGATTGCTATGCCGTGCTGGGCATCATTCACAATTTATGGCGGCCCGTGCCGGGGCGCATCAAGGATTTCATTGCCATGCCGCGGCCCAACTTCTACCAGTCGCTGCACACCTCGGTGATCACCGAAGACGGTACGCCGTTCGAGATCCAGATTCGCACCGAAGAGATGCACAAGATGGCGGAAGAAGGCATCGCTGCCCACTGGAAATACAAAGACGGGCCGGTCTCCGCGCAGGACGAACAGCGCCTGGCCTGGCTGCGCCAAGTGGTCGAATGGCAGCGCGACGTCAGCGATCCCAACGAATTCCTCTCTACCCTCAAGGTTGATCTCTATCCCGAAGAGGTCTACACGTTCACTCCCAAGGGCAAAGTAGTCGTGCTGCCGCGCGACGCCACGCCCATTGACTTCGCCTACACCATCCACACCGAAGTCGGGCACACCTGCACCGGCGCCAAGGTCAACGGACGCATGGTGCCCTTGCGCTACAAACTCCACTCGGGCGACATTGTCGAAATCCTTACCCAGCCCGGCCACAAGCCCAGCCGTGACTGGCTCGGACTGGTCAAGTCTTCCCGCTCGCGCAACAAGATCAAGCATTGGCTCAACGTTCACCAGCGCGAGCGCGCCATCGAAATCGGACGCAAGCTGATCGAAAAGGAAGCGCGCAAGTACCGCATCGCGCTGAAGGAAATCAAAGACGAGGAACTGACCAGAGTTGCCTCCGGCTACGGCTTGGGCCGCGGCGACGATCTCATGGCCGGCATCGGATACGGAAAATATTCCGCCCGCCAGGTCTTGGCTCGCCTCCTGCCCGCAGGTGCGACTCACAGCATTGCCGGGGATATCGAATCCGAGGGCCTGACCAACGAACCCGGCGCCATCGCCAGCGTGGTCCGCCGCGTCTTCGGCGATCACAATGCCATCACCGTCCGCGGCCAGGGAGACATGCTGGTCTACCGCGCCCGCTGTTGTAATCCCATTCGCGGCGAAAGCATCGTCGGCTACATCACCCGCGGCAAGGGCGTGGCCGTTCACTCCATCAGTTGCCCCAATGTGACTAATCTCCTGTACGAGCCGGAACGAAAAATCGATGTCGAATGGGCCCGCGACGATAGCACGCCCACAGCCTATCCCGTGAAGCTGACGGTTTTCTGCGACGACCGCTTCGGCATGCTGAAAAGCATCACCGGGGTGATCGGCGACGCCAAGTCGAACATCCGCAACATCGCCGCCCAGACCGCCAATAGCCAGGCCAGCGTGGAAGTTGTCCTCGACATCTCGGACCTGAAGCACCTCGAAGCCATCATCGTGGGGCTGAGGAAGATTCCCGGCGTGCACGAAGTGCAGAGATTGCAGAAAATCTGAAGAGCAGTGGCCAGGGGGCAGTGGTCAGTCATTAGTAAATTCTTTGTCATCATGAGCGGCGTTCCTGGTCGCGAACAACCCAAGCAGTTTTCGGTTTGCTTCATCGAGATGGTTTTGGGAAGGGCACGGCTTCAGCCGTGCCGCACAGGCCTGGAAGAGAAACGGGCTTTAGCCCCTGGGGAACCAGTGTTACGCTAAAAGCGCGGAACTACTTAAGAGGCGGCCGACTTGAAAATATCTTGGTCGAAGTCGTACTTCATGACCTGCTTCATTGCGGCCTGCATTGCTGCTTGCATCTGGGGTTCGGTGGTCATATTCGCCTTCGCGACCCGCAGGATTACCACGCGAAACGTCGTAGGTCTGTTCCTTCCGCTCGCCGTCTTTACCTGGGGAGCGAAACAGATGCTCGACGGCTACCATGGGAAGTTCTGAGGGCATCTTTTCTGTGATACCCTGTGCCCTCTGTGGTCAGATTTTTACTGACCCCAGACAAGTGGTGTTTTATGCGCGAAGTCATTTCCACCAAAGATGCCCCGCAAGCCATCGGCCCTTACTCGCAGGCCATCAAGGCCAACGGATTCGTTTTTGTTTCCGGACAAATACCGATCGATCCCACCACCCAACAAGTGATCACGGGCGATGTTGGCGCCCAAACCGATCGTGTCCTGCGCAATCTCTCCGAAATTCTCGAAGCCGCCGGCAGCGGTTTGGGCAAAGTCGTTCGCACGACCGTTTTCCTCAAAAACATGTCCGACTTTGCCGCGATGAACGAAGTCTATGGCAAGTATTTCAGCACCGCCCCTCCGGCCCGCTCCACCATCGAAGTCGCGCGCCTGCCGAAGGATGTGCTGGTAGAAATCGACGTGCTCGCGCTGGAATAAAAATGAAAACCGCGAAGGACGCTAAGGACTCCGAGGATTCCAGAATTTGAAATTCAACTGCAAGGATGCCATCGGCACTCTGGCCTATCAACAAACCTTGCGTCCTCAGCGTCCTCTGCGGTTGTAATTTGATGAGGAGATTGCCGTGAAGCGAGTCGGCGGATTAGCAACAGTTGTCTTAACGGCCCTCGTGGTTTCTGCGCAAACGCCCACCCACAAGCCCGCTCATGTTGTTCCGAATACCAGCGCTCCGACCAAGGTCACCGGCGACGGCGTGAAAACCGCCTCCGGCCTGCGGTACTGGGACATCAAGATCGGCACCGGCGCTGTCGCCACCAGCGGCAGCCGCGTCAAGTTGCACTACACCGGCTGGCTCGACACCGGCAAGAAATTCGATAGCACCGTCGAGGCGCACCAACCTTACAGCTTCACGCTAGGCCAAGGCGAAGTCATCAAAGGATGGGATGAGGGAATTGAAGGAATGAAAGTCGGGGGGAAACGCCAGCTGCACATTCCGCCGGACCTGGCCTACGGCGAAGACGGCCACCCCCCGCAAGTCCCGCCCAACGCCACGTTGATTTTCGACGTCCAACTGCTGGCTGTAACGCCCGTCGCAGCCAACTAATCGGAAAGCTGCACGAACCATGTGGGGACGGACGCAGCTTGCCCTGAGCGGAGTCGAAGGGTCCGTCCCGCCAGGGCGAAGCCCGACGGAACCGAGACATAATGTCTTACTGCGAAGGGTTAGCCACAGAAGCCGGCCTGCCAGTATCGGAAGATTATTCTTGCGGACTCAGCGGTGAGGGTTCTTACGCTTTGACGACTTTGCCGCTGCGCAGGCAGGACGTGCAGACGCGGATCCGCTTTCCCTGGCCGGCAACCTTGGCGTGCACGGGACGCAAGTTAATGTTCCAGCGCCGCTTGGTGACGTTGTGGGCGTGGCTGATGCGGTTTCCCGCTTGCGGCTTCTTGCCGCAGATATCGCATTGTTGTGCCATGGACTACTCCCGGAATTTTCAGATCTTGTAGGGCAAACCTAGATTTTACAGGAATTTCCGCGATTTCGGCAATGCCGCACCCCGGTGTCGCGGACAGCCGAAGATCGGTCGGATGCACACATGTACATTCCCGATTAGGTACTACAAAACGTTGTCCGGCGATTTCAACGGCGGGAAAAGGCTTGCGGCCTCTTGATCCCGCGCATGAGAATTGGATCAAGTTCCTGTCATGAACTTAAATTCGGATCGCCGATCCAATTCTTCCAAGCGACCTGCGTGAGATAAAAACCACCGTCGCGGGTCGTCAACGAGGTAAGTGCCGTCAGGCACGGAATGTGAAAGCCCGGCACGGAAGTGCCGGGAGTGAGAGAGGAAAGGCAAGCGAGCCCCGTAGGGGCGGCACGCTATGGCCCATACTTATCCAAACGTCCTCATCCATTGCATCCTCACCACGAAAAATCGGCAAAATTCCATCCCTGATGAGCTGCACGAAAAATTGGGCATGTATTTCGTGGGAATCGGCAAGAGCCAAGACATCTCGGTGCTTTGTGCTGGAGGTACCGCGAATCACGCCCACCTGCTGATTGCGCTGCCGGCCTCCATGCCACTGGCAAAGGCAATTCAGGTTTTTAAGGCCAACTCTTCCCGGTGGCTCGGTGAGCATGGATTTGATTTTGCGTGGCAGGAAGGATATGGAGCATTCAGTGTTAGCGCCTCGAACCGCGATGCGGTAAGACATTACATCGAACATCAGCGCGAACACCATGCAGCGCATTCGTTCGAGGATGAGTTCGTTTCCTTGTTGCGCAAATGTAACATTGCCTATGACCCGCAATTTGTCTTCGGGTGACGCGGTCGAGGGTGCCGTCCCTACGGGACTCATGCCTAAATTGCCCCACTGTTCCCGGTACTTCCGTGCCGGGCTTTCACATTCCGCCGCTACGCGGCTGGGTACGTCTTTTTTGCCGTGACCGCTGCGGCCATCCCTCATCTCTTAACCCTCAACCCTCAACCTCCAACCCTCATCCTCCAACCCTCATGCCGCCTGTCGCCCTGTGCGATACTTATCCCATGCAGTCGCCGCTGCAATCGCCTACCGCCGCGTCGGACCCGAAGTCGGTCAAAGTGAACCTTACGACGGGCACCGGCGTGGACATCGAATGGGCCGACGGCCACGCTTCGCACTACAATTTCGCGTACCTGCGCGACGCTTGCCCATGCGCCATGTGCGAAGGGGAACGCGCCAAAGCCGGACGCCGCCCCGGCGATCCCGCTGTCTCCGCCCCCGGCGCCCTGGTCATCTTCAAGCCCACGGCCAAGCCCCTGTCCGCAGAGGGCGTGGGCAAATATGCGATCAAGTTCTCCTGGAACGATAATCACGATCTCGGCATCTATTCTTGGAAATTCCTCCGCGAAGTCTGTCCCTGTGCAGATTGCAAAGCTTCGCGGGTTGGATAAGCGGCAATCTGGTCATCCGGCGCCATGAGTTCGACGAAGCCAATTTCCGCCGTGCAATCGGTCGTCCACGACCTACTCGCGGAATTGCACGCCCGAAGCGGCGGGGAAAAGATCGGCCTGGCGCGGGAGACTTTTGCCGCGATTCTCTGCGAAGTCGGCAGCAGGCAGGCCACCTGTTCCGAGACCGAACTCCGCACCTTCTTCCTGAGCCTTCGGGTCGAAGAACTCGCCCTCGCCCGCGCCTGTGCTGCCGGCAGCAACTCCGCCTGGGAAATTTTCCTCACCCGCTACCGCGAAAAGCTCTATCTATCTGCGCTGCGCATCGCGCGGGAAGATTCCGCCGCCCGTGAACTGGCCGACGCCCTTTACGCGGATCTCTACGGAACCACGACCCGCGACGGCCAGCGCGTCTCCAAGCTCGCCTCCTACACCGGTCGGGGATCGCTGGAGGGCTGGCTCCGCACCGTCCTCGCGCAGGAATACATCAACCGTTACCGCCGCACCAAGCGCCTGGTCAGCCTGGAAGAGGAATCCGAAGACGGCGTTCAGCTCCGCGCTCCCGAGCCCGAGCCGACTGCGCCGGCCGATAACCGTCTTGCCCAGGCCACGGATGAGGTCCTAACCATGCTCTCCGCCGAAGATCGCATGGTGCTGAGCGCGTATTATCTCGACGAACGCACCTTGGCCGAGATCGCCCGTATGCTGGGCGTTCACGAGTCAACCATCAGCCGCAAACTCGACAAGCTGGCTAAGTCTCTGCGGAAACAAATCGTTGCCGGCCTCACGCGCCGGGGGATGTCCCGCCGCCAGGCCGAAGAGGCCATGGAACTGGATGTTCGTGATCTGCAGGTCGATATTCGCCGCAGCCTGGCGCAAGAATCGCCCGCTCCGGCGTTCTCTGAAAAGAGAGTGGAGGCGAGAGTCCGCGAAGGGGAAGGTTAGTGCACTCCCCTAAGATTGGTAGGACTGGTTCGTCCGGCAACGGCGGACAATCTGGTATGCCGGAATGCAAGAAACAAAAATGCAGAATGTGCCCAATATCGTGCGCGACCGCCTGAAGGTGGCTACTCCGGTCAGCCATCCCGACGCGGACACGCTAACGGCCTTCTCCGAGCGGTTGCTCCCCAAAGCAGAACACACCCGCATTCTGGAGCACCTTGCCCGTTGCGGCGAGTGCCGTGAAGTCGTCGCCCTGGCTCTGCCGGCGATAGAGACTGTTCAGCCGGTTCTCGGGAGCTCTGGTTCCCGCTGGCTGGCATGGCCTACCTTACGCTGGGCATTTGTTGTAGCCGGAGTTGCAATTGCTTCTTTGGGAGTCGTCGAGTACCAACACCACGTGCACAATCCCACGATGATGGCGTACCGGGCATCATCGGCGAAAGCGGAAGCCGTCGCGAAGAACACTCAGGCGCTGCCTGTCGTAACTACACCACATCCCGCGCGGGATCACGGCAAGCAAACCGCCGCCCTGGTGGCCAAGAATGAAGCCGCGCCCGCAGGACCCAGCCCGGAAAAGGCTCGTACCTCCGGCTCGCGGCGATACCAGTTCCACGGATCCGGCTACGGTGCCTCGTTAGGCGGTCCCGCGTCTTCGATCCAGGCTCGGGGGCAGTGGCAGCAGCAGAATACCGGTCAGAATCAGGTCGCCGTATCCACGCCGCCCTCCGAGACGGCTGCGGAAGTATCAGGCGCGGCGCCCTCGACGTTCCCGCAGGCGGCGCAGTTCAACGCCCAACTCGCAAAGAATCAGCCTGTCCCGGCGCTCTCCGGCGACAGTGCGGGTTTCGCGGTCGACAAGGCCAAATTGCCCGTGCCACCGGCTTCGCCCGCAGACGGCATGTTGAACCGCCCATCCCCACAGGATCGATTTCCTAAGCTGAGCCCGCAACCGGTTCCTGGGGAGATCGGTGGTTACGTGGTCGATCCCTCAGGAGCCGTGGTCTCCAATGCGCGCATTACGATTACTCCCTCCCAGACCGGGGGCACCGCCACGGCGATTACCAACTCGCAAGGTGCATGGTTAATTGCCGGCCTGTCTTCGGGAAGTTATAAAGCGCAGGCGGAAGCGCCGGGCTTCAAGACTACCATCCTCGACTTGAACTACGATGCCAATCAGCCCGCGATGTTCAGTTTTACCTTGAGCCCGGGCAGCGTCTCCGAGACGGTCGAAGTTTCATCGGCGCAAATGCAGGTGCAGACGGATGGCACCCCTATCGGAGGCCCAGTTACTGGGCTCGCGGTCAGTCCGTCGCCGGCAAGGGCCCTGAACTTCGAGCAGGCCACCAGCCTCTCTCCGGCTCCGCGCTGGTCTGTTGGTGCCAGCGGCACGCTGCAGCGCTCCTTCGACCAGGGCAATACTTGGCAGGACGTGAATGTTAGCGGCGCGCCCATGGCATTCGTAGGGAGCAACCTCGACATTTCCGCCGACACTCAGTCCGCGAAGGATGCCAAGGTCGCTCGAGCTAAGACAAGAGCCGCCAACAAGAAAGACGCTGCCTCGCCGGTCTTCCGCGCCGTAATCGCCAATGGACCCGATGTCTGGGCCGGAGGCCTGCACGGCTCCCTCTATCACTCGACTGATTCCGGCAACCACTGGATGCAGGTCGTGCCATCCTCAGCCGGCTCAGTCCTCACCGGGGATATCGTCAGCATCGTATTCACCGACCCTCAGCACGCTAAGGTCTTGACGTCTACCGACCAAACCTGGGTTACGGCCGACTCCGGCCAGACCTGGCAGAAGCAGTAGCCGGATTCTGGAACCTCAAACTGCCCGGATCTAGGTTTGTCCCGCGCCAGATCCCCTGTCCAGAGCCCCGTTTCGCCAAAATACGGATTACCAAAGTGACCTATACACAAAATCAGCCTCACTCTATATTCAACTCGTGGTTTGGCAGTTCTGGGGGAGGGCTGCCGAGGCGTCCTGAACTGAAAAGTTCATGGGCGCTTTTTTTTATTGCTCGCGGCAATTCGGTTAGCGCACGCGCAACACCATGCATTCCTCGTCGATAGGCCTCTCACCGATCTTCAGCGCACGCGGCTCGCATCCAAACGAGTAAATCCTGAGTTACTGCGATCCCCGGCAAGTCGCGCAGTATCCGCCAATTTCCAGCCGCGAGACCAGCACCCGGAAGCGGCAATCTCGTTCCACCTGCTGTTTGAGCCTCTCGAAGTCGTCGCTGACAAACTCCGTAATCTTGCCGCAGCGCAGGCATGCCATATGGATGTGGTCGCGCCCCAGCTTACGCTCGTAGTAATGACCCTCGCCGTTGATGTGCATCAGGTCAAGCTCGTCGATCAGTCCCTGGCGCTTTAGCAACTTCAGCGTGCGGTAGACGGTGCTGCGATCCACGCTCGCATCCAGCTTCTGGGCCTTACGCAAAATCTGGCTGGCATCCAGATGTTTGCTGGCCGTTTCCATCACGCTCAGGATGGCTCGCCGCTGCTGGGTCATGCGGATTCCGCGCCCGGCAAAATGCGCCTGCAATCGACCGGGCGCTTCACTCTGAGGAAGAGGCATAAGAAAAATCCTTTGTCGCAACTGGTCGCAAGCAAACTGCGACGAATTCTTTCGCCGAAACTGTTGTTAGCAAGTTAAAACGTCCGCTTTTCGTAGCAAGTGTAATGTCCGGTTTTGGTTAATCTCCCGCCGCCGCCGAGGCGGTGGGAAAGTGGGAATCCCGCGCACTTTGCGGGATTTCCAAGCGGGGTGGGAAAGTCGGCTTTTGGACTTTTCCACCCCGCGTCTTTTCCACGGCCTTGCCGGCCGCCAGTTTTGGGTTGAGGATCGGACTGCCGCGCTCGTCGTAGCGACCGAAGGCGTGCGGCCCATAGCTGAGGCTCAAGGTTCCATCCAGGTGTTGGTGCACGATCACGGTGCATCCCGCCAGCGTGCCCCGCCAACGCACCGGTTCGATCTGCAACGTTAGGTTCTGAAAGCTGACCGTGTTGTCCCGGTTCACCGTGCGCTCGAATTGCAACGAAAAAATGCGCTCCAAATCCTTTGCTCGGCAGGGCATAAAGGCGCTCCCCGGTTGCGCGCTGGCGACTTGGAAGCGGCGATTGAACTCTCCGATGTAATGCTCGCGCAGAAAGGCATTCGCCGCCTCCACCGTCCCGATCCCATGCAGCCGCAGTTCCTGCGGCAACCGGCCCTGCCAGGTGCCAAAGCTGCGTTCGCTCCGTCCCCGCGCCTGCGGTGAGTAGGCGGGAATCATCCGCACTCCCAACTCGCGCATGGCACGCCCCACCTGCGTGAGGCGGTGCCGATCCACCGCTTCTCCCGCCTTCGGCGTCAGCCAGAAATGGCTGCCGCGATCGCTGTACAAGGCGCAGAACACACCCTTGTGCTCGACCACTTCTTTCAGCCCCGCCAGCACCGTCGCTGTCGCTTCTTCTTCCACCAACTGCGCGTAGTAGATCTCGCTGTTGGCATCGTCCAGGATGACCAGCAAGTCGTGCCAGCGTTCATCCTGAAACCAGCGATGCTCGCTGCCGTCGATGTGCAGCAGCATCCCGGGCAACGGACGTCGCGGACGCAACTTGCGATGCACCCCGCGCTTGCGCCCCTTGGCCACCATCCCCGCTCCTTGCAGCAGCCCTTTCACCCAGCTGTAGCTGATCTCGACCTGATACTCTGCCTGCAACTTCTCGTGAAAGTGCCGCACGTTCAGATCGAAATACTTCTCCCGATACAGCCCCAACACTTTCTCCACCACCGCCAGCGGTACTTTCTTGGGCGACGGTTTCCCCCGCCGCCGGTCAAACAACCCCCGGAAACCGAACTCTTCATACCGTTCATGCCAGCGCCGCATCTGTCGGTCGCTGATCCCTATGATCTCGGCCGCTTGCCACCACGTGATCTTCTTCGCCATCGCCCGCAAAATCACTTCCTGTACCTTCATCGCTCGCTCCACTGCGGCCTGCTTGTAAGACACCATGCCTTCCATGGTCTCCTACCCTCGCCGCCTGCAAAGCGGACACATCACTTGCTATCTCAACCGGACATATCATGTGCTAACGACACGACGAATTCTTTCGCCGAAACTGGACGCAGGGACCTACATTCCGGCATTCTTGAATGGTACTTCTAGATGCGACTCAGTTGCAACTATAAATGTCTACCTTCCGTTCGAGGTTTCGTTATCAGCCAGCCAGCGCGGGACTGCTTTTCATTTTGCTGCCGATGCTTGCGGCAGCCGTCACCTCAGCCAGCGCGCAAGAGAGTCCCTACATCGTGACCTACGACCATTACATGGAAGAACCCGGCAGTCTGGAAGTCGAATATTTTTCCACCTTCGGCACGCAGCGCGGCGGCAACGATTTTCACGCCTTCTGGAGCGAGTTCGAATATGGTGTCACGGCCTTCTGGACCACGGAGTTTTATATCGACGCCCAAACCACATTCAACGACAGTACCCTCTTCACCGGATTCCGCTGGGAGAACCGCGTTCGCCTGCTCCAGAACGAGCACTTCGTCAACCCCGTGCTCTACCTCGAATACGAGCAGACCAGCGGGGCCGACAAGATCTTGAAAGAAGTCGAAGGCCACGACGTTGCATCGGACTATGCCATGCCGAATGCGATTGCCCGCCAGGAACACGATCACGAAATGGAGTTCAAGCTGCTGCTTTCGAAAACCTTCAAGAACTGGAACATCGCCGAAAATACTTTGGCGGCGAAGAACCTCACTGGCGGCAATCCCTGGGAGTTCGGCTATGCGATCGGCGCCAGCCGGCCCCTGGGTTTGAAGGCATCCGCCGAGCGCTGCAGTTTCTGCGCCGAGAATTTCATCGCGGGCGTGGAAATGTACGGCGGATTAGGCACCACCGCGAGCTTCGGTTTGCCCAACACTTCGCATTACCTTGCTCCGGTGGCCGCGTGGAATCTTCCCTCGGACTGGACCATACGCCTATCCCCGGGCTTCGGCCTGAACGATAACAGCCATCGCTTTCTGCTGCGCTGGGGCGTGTCCCGCGAATTTTCCGGCTTCGGCAATGCGCTCAGCCGCCTGTTTGGAGGACGCTGATGAACCGAATCCTCTCGGTATGTCTGGTCTCGTTCCTGCTGTTCGCATTCGCGTCTGCCCAGACCGCGGAGGCTCCTCGAACTGCCAACCCTGTTTATGCGCCGCTGGCCAAAGCTCCGAAGAAAGCGGCTACCCGCCGCAACCCGCTGCAAGATGATCGGGATGCCGTGGCCGGCGGCGGCAAGCTTTTCGCCCTGCACTGCGCCGAATGTCACGGGGAAATGGCCGAGGGCGGCAAGAAAGCTCCCAGCCTGCTCGCCGACGAAGTACAGCAATCCACGCCGGGCACTCTCTTCTGGCTCGTGAGCAACGGCGTAGTCCGCCGCGGCATGCCTGTGTGGTCCAAGCTTCCGGAACCGCAACGCTGGCAGCTGGTCCGCTACATCAAGTCGCTAAATCCCAAGCCAGATGCAGGCAGCGAAAAGCGCTCAAAGGAAACCAATTCGGCCTCACCGCTATGCGCGAACCCGGCGCCTTAGCGAGGTTTTGGCCGTCCAGGCACGGTTGGCCCTTTTGCGACTTTCCCCCACCCCGCGCATCTAACCGCAGTGTTACGATAATCAGTTGGGATCCCGCAAGGGATGCAGTCATCAAGAGCGCCCGCCGCGACAGCGCCAGTTTAGAGAAAGCGTTCGCCGGCCGCGCGATATTTATTACGAGGAGATTGAAATGGCAGGCAACGGAATTGTCGAAGTCACGGATGCGAACTTCGACCAGGATGTTTTGAAATCGGACAAGCCCGTTCTGGTGGATTTCTGGGCAACCTGGTGCGGCCCTTGCCGCGCCATCGCCCCCATCGTCGAGGAACTGGCCACCGAGTATCAGGGCAAAATCAAAATCGGCAAAATGGATGTCGACTCCAACCAGGCGACTCCCATGCGCTACAAAGTCACCGGCATCCCGACGTTGTTAGTGTTCAAGGGAGGCCAGGTCGTCGAGCAATTGGTCGGCTACCGTCCCAAGGACTCCATCGCCCAAGCCCTGAACAAGCACATCGGATAAGAGCTGTCAGCCGTCAGCTCTCAGCCATCAGCAAAACGCCCGGGACCATTGCCGGGCGTTTTGCTTTTGAGTTTTGCCTGAAAGCTGATGGCTCAGCTGACAGCTTCCTTCAGTACTTCCTCAGCACCCCAATCACTCTCCCCTGTACATCCACCGAAGCCGCCGGCACGATGATCGGCTTCATGTTCACGTTGGAGGGCTGCAGCCGGATGTTATCGCCTTCCCGGTAAAACCGCTTCAGGGTCGCGTCGGTTGTGTCCACCAGCGCCACCACGATATCGCCATTGTGGGCGGTCCGCGCCTTCTCGACCAGCACGTAGTCGCCGTCGAGAATCGCTTCATCCTGCATAGAGTCTCCGCGCACTTCGAGCACAAACACTTCTTTCGAGCGCACGAAATCCGCTAGCGAAATCGTCTCCGGATTCTCGATGGCCTGGATCGGTTGCCCAGCGGCGATCCGCCCCATCAGCGGCAGCACTACAGAGCTGTTCACGCTCATCGATTGCTTCAGCTTGCCTTTTGGCGGCAACAGATCAATCGACCGGCTCCGGTTGTAATCCCGCGTGAGCAGCCCTTTCTTTTCCAGATTCGAAATGTGCTTGTGCACAGTCGCCAACGAGTTCAGCTTCAACCCGTGCCCAATCTCTTCGAAAGAAGGCGAGTAGCCGTTCTCGGTGACGAACCGCGAGATGAAGTCGTACACTTCGCGCTGCCTGCGTGTGATGGCCATGTCGCCATTATTGGCGAACAGAAGGCGAAAAAGCAAGCAAGAACTGCATCCGGCAGCAGATCGACATATGTGGGGACAGCCGCCCTCGGCTGTCCAGCGGCCAGAAGTATCGGGCCGCGGCCCGGCCGCCACCGTGAAACTTTTCCCCGCCTCATCACTCCAATCTGCCAGCTTAGTTCTCACTACGTGAAGGGGAAAATATATGTCTAAGTTCACACGCTGCGCCCTGATCCTTCTTTCCTCGGTGCTCGGCGCCACCGCCTGCAATGCCAAGGCGAATCCGGCCGCCGCACTTCCGTCGCCGGCCGTCGACGTGCCGCGCGCATCCGCGTCCGCCCGCGAGACCGCCGTCGTCTCTGGCGGATGTTTCTGGGGCGTGCAGGCCGTCTTCCAGCACGTGAAGGGCGTGATGAGCGCGACCTCCGGCTACTCCGGAGGTTCGGCCAAGACTGCCGATTATGAAACTGTCAGCACTGGAGAAACCGGGCACGCCGAGTCGGTGCAGATTGTCTTTGATCCTTCGGAAGTCACTTACGGCGAGCTGCTGCGCGTCTTTTTCTCCGTGGCTCACGACCCTACGCAGCTCAATCGTCAGGGCCCCGATGAAGGCCCGCAGTATCGTTCGGCCATTTTCTACAACAGCGATCAGCAGAAAAATATTGCGCAGGCCTACATCGCGCAACTCGATCAGGCGAAGGCTTTCTCGCGTCCCATCGTGACTCAGGTGGTGCCTCTGCAGACTTTTTATCCGGCTGAGGCCTACCACCAGAACTACGCAGCCCTGCACCCGAACCAGCCATACATCCTGTTCAACGATGCGCCCAAGGTTGCGCATCTCCGCGAAGAGTTTCCGGATCTCTACACGGGTAAGTAGGACCTAGCCCCGAAGGGGCGGCATATATTAGCCCAGGGCGTAAGCCCTGGGTAGGAGCGCACAAAGAGCGAGTCCCGTAGGGACAGCACCACAGGGCGCAAGAATCACGAGTCAACTATGTTTGATTCCGATTTCGACAACGATAAAAACCACGAGAACTCAACCAATCTACGGCGCCGTGCATTCCTGACCAGCGCCGCCGCAGCGCTCGGCGCACTGGCGTTGTGGCAGTGGAGAAAACCTCGCCTTCTCGAGGCCAGAGCGGCCTCAGCCGGCGAACCCAGAGAAGTAACGATCGTGCTCTTCTCCGACTCCGGCGAAAGTTTGAAAAAAGTCACGCTCGCCAAGGTCATCAAATCGCCCGACGAATGGCGTAAGCAGCTTTCACCCAACGCTTACGACATCACCCGCAACGCCGACACGGAGGTCGCCTTCTCCGGCAAGTACTGGAATCTGCACGATAAAGGGCTCTACCGCTGCATCTGCTGCGACAACGCACTCTTCGACTCGGCGACCAAGTTTGAGTCCGGAACAGGCTGGCCAAGCTTCTGGCAGCCCATCGCCGCCGAGAATGTCACCGAGATTCGCGACACCACGTTTGGCATGCTCCGCACCGCGGTGGCGTGTACCGAATGCGACGCGCATCTCGGACACGTCTTCGACGACGGTCCAGAACCCACACATCTGCGTTATTGCATGAACTCGGCCTCGCTGCGCTTCTTGAAGCAAACGTAAAGTCGTCCCCGCCTTCTATAATCACCCCATGCCTGCGCCCGTTCCCGCTTTCCGCGAACCCACGCCCGTCGAAAAACTCTTCAACCGCATCTTCGGCTTCGTCGTCGGACTCGGCCTTGGTCCTGCCCACATCCACCTACTGCAGGTCCGCGGACGCAAATCGGGCAGGCTCTATGCAACTCCAGTGGATCTCCTCGAATTGAACGGCAAACGCTACCTGGTCGCTCCGCGCGGACGCACGCAATGGGTGCGCAACGCGGAGGCCGCCGGAGAAGTTACTTTGAAGAGAGGAAGCCAGCGGGAAAGATTTCGCCTGCGCGCGCTGAGCGACGTGGAAAAACTTCCCATCCTCAAGGCCTATCTCGATTGCTTCCGGCGCGAGGTGCAGCGCTATTTCGCCGTGGCTGCAGGATCTCCCCCGCAAGCCTTCGCCGAGATTGCATCGAGCTATCCTGCATTCGAGCTTCTTGCGGCCTAAGCCCTCAGTGACGGCGTTAAGTTCGAGCATTACCGATGCCGGCTATCCGGCGTCGTGGTCGGGCTGGCCCGCGCTTCTCAGCGTGACCTGGTCGTGCGAGAGTTGGCCGCTTTTCGGCACGGGGGGCGTCTCGGCTCGAGGATCGGGCTTCGGTTCCGCAGGCGGGTGCGCGGCTTGACGGACGTCGACCGGATGAACGCTGCTGATTGGCGTGATCATGATTTGGTCCTCTGAGAGATAGGATCGGCAGGAGACCTGAGAAGCTTTAGCGAGCGGCGCCTGAGATTAGTAATCTTTGGTAAGGGTTACTCGAGCCGATCGAGGTGACCTAAGCGTCGATACTCGCTGCGAGATCATGCGGAGCCGCAGAAAGCGATTGTCAGTTTACTTCTTCTTGCGGAGTTGTCCGCCCGGACCTTTAACGGCCTCGCCACCTGGCTCTTGCGGCGCTTCAAACCCGATCCGCCGGCGGTTGGGCTCTTCCGGAGCCATGAGCTCGCGAATCGCCTCCATCAAGGTGTGGATCTCGGCGTCGTGACCTTCCAGACGGCGTTCCAGTTCCGCGAGCTTGGTCAGGACATTGCGATTCCCGGCGATGGCGCGGCGCATCCGCACAAACGCCAGAACCACAAACACGCTCATCTCAATCGCGCGCTCGGAGTTCAGTACGGTGGCCGCCATGATGGCGCCGTGTTCGGTGAAGACGTAAGGAAGATACCGCGCCCCGCCGTGTCGTTCACTTGAGATCACATTTTGTGATCTCAAGATTTTCAGTTCATGCGGGGAGAGTTGAAAGCGAAAGGCGGGAGGAAAGCGTTTCGCATTGCGCTTGGCTTGCTGGTTGAGCTGCCGGACTTCGACGCCGTAGAGTTCGGCGAGGTCCCGGTCGAGGATGACTCTCTGCCCGCGCAGAACGAAAATTTTCGAATCCACTTTGGTCGCGACCACGATTGCTGTCTTTGCCATAGGAATGAGTTCGTTTCGAATTTGAAATCACAAATTGTGATCTCAAGTTTTCGGCAAGATCAGCAGCAGAATAGCAGCCGGAAGTGCTCAGGGGCACAGCGCGGAAGTGCATTCACCTCAATGAAGACTTGTCAGCCGCTCGTGCTGACTGGGGCGAATCCGTAGCGCTGCCGTCCCGGCGGCTGTCGCGGGGGCGTCACGCCCGCGCTCCGAGCCCTAGGCGGCCAAGATGGCCTCGCCTCAGCCGGCGAGACGCCAGCGCTACAGCAAACTACAGCAAACTCACGCGACCACTTCCAGGTCAGGCTCCGGCGACGTTGAACTTTTCCTCCGGCCTGGCAGGTTCGGCTTCCGGGGCGCTGCTGGCGGCTACGTCTTGTACGAATTCGCGGCGGCGTTCGGGGCCTTTGCGTTCGATGACGCGCACGCGGCGGGCCGGCATGGTGCTGGGATCGAGGCTGACGATGCGCCCTTCGCGAACCAGAATCTGGGCGCGGAACCAGTCGGTGCGAAACATACGTCCAGCGGCGTAGAAGGTCACCGAGGCCGCGATCGGGCCTTCAAAATCGTATCCTGTGCAGCCGAGGATGCGCTTGCCCATGTCCTGCGACCACGTCATGCCTCCGACCAGGGGATCATTCAGCCGGCAGCGCTCAAACGGCATGGCGTGCGACAGCTTGCGCAACTGCAGAAGCTGCAGCAGGACCGAGGCCTTCGCCAGGTTGGTGATGATGACGCGAGCCTCTTCCGACGAGACGCGTTCCATCTTGATGTGCAGGTCGGGATTCCATTCGCGCTCGAACTCTTCGCGGGCCAGGGCCAATCCTTTGTCGGTGGCTTCGACGTAGCGCAGCGTCGCGCGGGCCAGCACCACGCTAAACAGCGTAGTCACGATGGTGGCGATGATGGGGATGTAGCTGACCAGCGTGCCCCAGGGGACGCGGAACGAGTTCATCATCTGCATGTGCATAGAGGCCAGCGACTCCTGGTCGGGCGCGCTTGTTGGGGGACGGCCGACCGGGATGAGTCTAGCGAGGGACGGGTTGCCGCTCCAGATGCAGGTGGTGGGGGCGAAAGAACTCGGTTAGTGCTTGGTCTTTGGTAATGGCTGCGGGCAAGTCGGATCGGGTTTGCTGCGACCGCACGATGCCGCCGCGACAGCCGGCGAGTCGCCGTCGCTACTCGAGCACGCTGTCGTCCAGCTTTTTCTTGCCCCAGTCGGCGGCGGCCTGGACGAAGGCCAGCACGATGGGGTGAGGATTCTTTTCGGTGGACGATAACTGCGGCTGGAACAACGTGGCGATATAGAAGCGGTGCACGGGAGACTCGATCGCGCGGATTTCGCCTTGCGGGCCGCGGGCGACCACGGGGAAGCCGGCTTCCATCGCAGCCCATTCGAATTCAGGATTGATTTCGAAATTGCAGAAGAATTCTTCGGTGACGGTCTCCTGCTCTTTGCCGTAAAAGGACTGCAGATACGAGCCCGGACGAAGGCGAATCTCAGGAACCGCTCCAGAAAGTTTGGGAGCATCGCCCTTGCGGCCGGGAACCGCGCAGGCCACGGGATAGATGATGATGTTTTTCGATCCGGAATTATTCTCGGCGCTGTCGGCATCGGCGATGTCGAGCACGTGGCGGGCGAATTCGATGAACGCATATTGGAATCCGCCGCAGGTGCCAAGAAATGGCCAATCCCGGCGCCGAGCGAACTCAATGCCTCTTAACATGCCGTCGAAGCTTTTGTAGGGACTGCCGGGCGAGGCCCAGAGGCCGTCGAAACTTTCCAGATTTTTTTCGCCTCCCTCGGCAGCCAGGGATGGCGTGGGAAGCCACTGGCTCTCCACCTCCATGTGGAGCTTGTGAGCGGCATGCTGCAGGGCGTCGTTGGTGGCGTGGTGCGAGCGAAAATCGCCGTTGAAGTCGCCCAGAATTCCGATGCGAACGGGGTCGCTCACGGGTCTGATTGTACTAGAGGCAGCGAGCGGCGCTTGGGGACCAAAACTTACCGCAGGGTTAGAACCGTGGTGCGTCGCCGGTAACCAGGAGCAGGTGACTGTCAGAGCAGGCTCTTGATGCGGAGGAGCAGGTATAGGCTGACAAGCGCGAGCGCCGAGCCTCCCCAGATCATCAGGGCAGATTTCCAGCCTAGCGAGCTGGCAATCTCCTTCTGGCTGCGCCAGGAAATCAGGAAGGTCTTATCGTTTGTGCCTTGCATCAAGACCACGGCGGGATGGAGATCAAAGTCATCGCTGTGCGAGGAACCATTGGTGTTTTCGCCGGCTGCGTTGGAAGGATTGTCGAGAGCTTGCACTGAGCGACTTGGTTCCGGCAAGATTCCAGCTGCATGCCACGCGGCCGGATTTGAGATTCCCGCCTTGACCAGGGCGGCGGCAATCTTTTGCTGTTGCGTCATTTGGGAGGCGCTCAGGGGGCCCGGGGCCGGCGAGAGATGAACGACTTCTGGATCGTGAACTGGACGCTGCAAGGAGAATTGATTCACGGGGGATGCGGTCTCAAATTCCTCTCGCCCCGCGGACAACGACAGCGAGAATCCATGCGCGGTAAAAGTGCTGTCCGGGCTGACGTCTTGAACCGGCTGGGGGCTGACCTCCAGTCCCGGGTTGTCGGTCAACGTGCCCAGGATGAACAGCGAATTCTTGGGCTTGATGCAGAACTCCTCGACCTTGATCTTGTTGTTGGTAACCACGCCGTGGCGCGAGAGGAAAGCGCGCACGTTGGAGGGCGCGGGCTCTTTCGTGGTGAAAAACGAATCGCAGAATTCCTGTTCGAAGTCGCGGTGCAGATCGAGATCGGCGCTGCGCGGGTCGATCAACATGCGTCCGGTATTGTCGTCGACGAAAAAAGGTACGTGCAGGCATTCGCCGGCGACTTTCACCCATTGCTTATTCTTGCCGTGCTGCTTCCATTCCCAGACCAGGGTGCGGAAGTAGAAGCATTCGCGCTCGGTGATGGGAGCGACCATCGTATAAGGGCCGACGGCGAGGCCGCTGATTTCTACCATGCCCATGGCCGCGCTGCGAATTTTCGAGAACGGTGTGTCGAGGATGAGGTGGCGGCGCTGCAGCAAGCGAAATCCGTAAAAGAACAAGCCGATGCCGGCGCAAAAACCAAGCGCGCACCAGAAAAGCAGGGCTGTCGGGTCAGAGGAGCGGTGGACGACGATACGGTAGACGATGGTAAGGATGATCACAAATCGTGTCCGCGGACGGAGTTGACACAGTTCTTCCTGTCATCAAGGCTAGCGAAGCGGGAAGCGTTCTCGCAGGTAAAAACGGCGGGATTCCCTTACGTTGGTAATGCTGGAATTCCCGCCAATTTACAGCCAGAACATAGGGACAAGACCAGCCACTGCTAGCGCGACCAGCAGCGACAGGCTCTGGATGCCGGTTCTGCGGTCGGCGAGGCTGAACGAATAGATGCCTTTGATCAGATTGTTGCTGGCGGCGGCGATCAGGACTGCCGAGGCCGCGACTTTGACCGGGGTGAGCGTGCCGGCAGTTTGGGTCATGCCCATGATGAAGGGATCGACGTCGGTGACGCCCATGACGGCGGCGAGGATGTTGACCCCAGCGTGCCCGAGATAAGTAACCGCCAGTTGCGTAGCGATCAGCATCGCGATGAAAAACCCGGCGAAGACGAAGGCGGCGAGAAGTTCCAGAGGATTGTCCGGTTCGAATTCACGTTTGATCTCGGACTGCAACGGATCGGGGCGGCGCGACCAGAACCATCCCGTGGCAATCGCGGCCGCGGCGAGGGCGAGGAAAGCCGAAGCCAGCAGGGCTCCGAGCTGGCGATTGAAGAGCATGAGCAGCGCCACCAGGCGCAGGTACATCACGCCGGAAGCGATGAGGATCCCTCCTGCAAACAGGTGCGGGCGCTGTTCGCGGGCCGCGCGGCGCGACATGGCCACCGTAGTCACGGTGGAAGAGTAGGCACCGCCGAGAAAGGCGGCGAGGATGACGCCGCCGCGTTCTTTGGTGATTTTTTGCAGCACATAGCTGCCATAGGAGATGGTGCTGACCGCGACCACGACCAGCCATGTCTTGAACGGATTGAGATGGAAGGATCCGAATTGCTGGTTGGGGAGAATGGGCAGGATGACGGCGCTAAGAAGAAGGAACTTGGCGAAGGTCAGAATTTCCTGCGGCGCGGTGCGGTTGGCCAGACGTTCGAGAACCGTCTTCAGTTCGAGCAGCAGAAGACTGGCAACGCTGAGCGCGGTGGCGATCCATAGATGGTCGTAGAAGACTAGCGCGCCCACGATGTACGTCGTCAGGCCGGACATTTCGGTGGTCACGCCTCCAGCTTCGGAGCACGAGAGCTTGTGCCAGTAGGAGAGCAGCAGGAATCCGCCCACCACAAGAAATCCCAAAATCACCGGAAGAAGCTGAGCGCCGGAGAGCAGCGCGATGGAGTAGCCGAGAAGTCCGATGAGAGGGAAGGTGCGAACGCCGCCGAAGGAGTACCCTCCGGCAGAGGTTTTGTGTTCTTCGCGCTCCAGGCCAACGAGGAATGATAGGAACAGGACTAAGACGATCTTTACGGCATCGGGCGGCAGCCAGCGGTAGAGTTCCACGTGCGGTTTAAGCTCCAGGTGACGGGAGCCAGTATAGACCTATGGGGCGATTGTGAGTTCCCTATAAGATGTAGCGCGACAAATCCTGATCCTTCACGATGTCGGTCAGCATCTTGCGGACGTAATCCGCATCCACCGTGACCGCCTGCCCCTTCCTCTCCGGTGCTTCGAAACTCAACTCGTCGAGCACCCGCTCCATGATCGTGTGTAGCCGCCGCGCCCCAATGTTCTCGGTGCTCTCGTTCACGCGGAATGCGAAGTGTGCAATCTCATCGAGCGCTTCCTTCGTAAACTCCAGCTTCACACCCTCAGTCTCAAGCAGCGCCGTGTACTGCTTCACCAGCGACGACTTCGGCTCGGTAAGAATCCGCACGAAATCTTCCATGGTCAGCGATTGCAGTTCTACGCGAATGGGGAAGCGTCCCTGCAGTTCTGGAATCAAATCGCTCGGCTTCGAAACATGGAACGCCCCGGCTGCAATGAACAGGATGTGGTCGGTGCGCACCATTCCGTAACGCGTGTTCACGGTGGTGCCCTCCACGATGGGCAGAATGTCGCGTTGCACGCCTTCGCGCGAAACGTCCGGCCCGTGCCCGCCCTCGCGTCCGGCGATCTTGTCAATTTCATCCAGGAAGACGATGCCCGAATTTTCCACGCGATCGATCGCTATCCTCGTCACCTGATCCATATCGACCAGCCGCTGCTCTTCTTCCTGGTTCAGATATTCGAAGGCCTCGTTCACCTTCATCTTCCGCTTCTTCGTGCGCTGCCCGAAGATGTTCGGCAACATGTCTTTAATGTTGACGTCCATCTCCTCCACGCCCTGGTTGGTGAGAATTTCGAAAGAAGGGAAATTCCGCTCCCGCACATCGATCTCGACCATGCGATCGTCGAGCTTGCCTTCGCGCAGTTGCTGGCGCAGCTTTTCCCGCGTCCGGCCCGAAGATTCGGTCAACGACGTGTTGCCGTCAATCACCACTCCGCCCGCGCTTGTCGACGGATCGGGCCGCGGCGGCGGCGAAGGCGGCAGCAGGATATCCAGCAATCGCTCCTCCGCGTTCAACTCAGCCTTGTCTGCAACGTCTTCCAGTTTTTCTTCCCGAACGTTGTCGATGGCAATCTCCACCAGATCGCGCACCATCGACTCCACGTCGCGTCCCACGTAGCCCACCTCGGTGAACTTCGAAGCCTCGACTTTCAGGAACGGAGAATTCGCCAGCTTGGCCAGCCTGCGCGCGATCTCCGTCTTCCCCACGCCCGTGGGTCCGATCATGATGATGTTTTTCGGGATGATTTCTTCCGCGAGATCCTGAGGCAGCTTCTGCCGCCGCGTGCGGTTGCGCAGCGCGATCGCCACGGCGCGCTTCGCGTCCTTTTGGCCGATCACGTATTTGTCGAGTTCGCTCACAATCTCGCGCGGAGTCAGTTCATCCAGCGTAAGCTGTTCTTCTTCAGCGGAAGAGGGAAGATAAATAGCCATAAATCAGTTGTCGGTTCCCAGTCGCCAGTTCTCGGTTCCAGCGAAATCTTGCTGGGTGCTGAGAACCAAGAACTGAGAACTACAGTTCCTCAATCGTCACGCGGTCATTCGTATAGATGCACATTTTCCCGGCAATCTTCATAGCTTCTTCCGCAATTTGCCGGGCGGAGAGCTGGGTATGCTCGGCAAGCGCCTGCGCCGCCGCCTGCGCATACGGACCGCCGCTGCCAATCGCGGCAATCCCGGTGTCGGGCTCAATCACATCGCCCTGGCCGCTGAGCAGAAAGGTCTGCTCCTTGTCGCTGACCAGCAACAGCGCTTCCAGGTGCCGCAAAAATTTGTCAGTGCGCCAATCGCGCGCCAGTTCGACGGCCGCGCGCCCCAGGTTGCCGTGGTACTGCTCCAGCTTGGCCTCGAAGCGGCTGAATAACGTGAAGGCATCCGCCGTCGATCCCGCAAACCCCGCCACAATCTTGTCGTTGTAAAGCCGCCGGATCTTTTTGGCCGAGTGCTTGATTACCGACTCGCCCAGCGTGACCTGTCCATCGCCCGCAAGTACCACACTTCCACCGCGGCGAATGGACAAAACCGTCGTGGACCGTATCAGTCGTTTCGTAGCCATGAGCGCAATTTTTAATTATAACAGCCGCAATTTCATTCACCGGTCGCCGTCGACTTGCTGGCCCCTTGCACTCTGGCTCAGGATATTTCCTCCGGAAAAAGAATGCTTCGGTAACCGCGCCCGCGATTACTGCTGTGACATTTACCCGCTTGGCTGTCCCACGTAGTTTGGAGCTCATGCGCCAGTCAGCTGCCGTTCTTTGCCAGGACAATCGATCCCTTCAAACTCTCCAAGCCACTCTCGACCCGCTCGAAATCGACCTCCTGAATTGCCACTCCGGCCAAAATGCGCTTGAGCTCATCATGACCGGACGGTGCTCGACTCTGATCGTGGATTGTGATCTCGACGGAGCCGAAAAAATCATCCGCATGGCGAATTTGCTGCCGCCGGCGCAAAAACCCGCGCTGCTTGCGGTCGCCAGCCGCGCGTGGCCCGGCACCGGCCAGGCCTTCCAATCCGGAGCCGGCCGCATTCTCTACAAGCCGATCGATCCCGAACTCGTGAAGCAGAGCCTGGCTCCCCGCCGTAAGCCGCGTAAAAAAAGCCGGCGCCAATCCAAACGCTACGACGTGAAGACCCTGGTCTACCTTGAGTTACCGTCGGGGGCAGTTCCGGGAATCAGTATCGACATCGGGGAGCATGGCTTGGCCTTACAGGCTACTGAACCCGTGCCCGTGATTTCGAACCTGGCATTTCGCTGTGTGCTTCCCGGAACGAAAATCACGCTTCACGGCCATGCCGACGTGATCTGGTCCGGCGATCAAGGCCGCGCCGGACTTTTTTTCTCGAAACTCTCTCCCGTCGCGCGCCAACATCTGCACGAGTGGCTGAAGCACAGCGCTCACCACAAAGACAAGAATACTTCCCACGAACTGCTTCCGCCCGCCGATGCACAGGTTTCGTTCGCGGCCGACGAAGAGGGACTGCAAACCGTCCAGTAATGATTCGATGAGGGCCGCGTCAGGATTCCGGCGCCTTGCGTTTCCTCTTGACCCTGCCCTGCCGTAGAATCATTCCTGCCGTTACACGAGGAATCGCCTGCCCACACTTCCTCAAACTCGCGTGGATTTCAATGGACATTCCATGGTCGGTGCGCTCCAGCGCGTGCTTGTGTGCTCGCCCCGCACCGCCGGATGGAATCGCCCGGAACAAGTGGCACGCTGGCGCGAGCTTGGATTTCATCACGCGCCTAATTTCGCGATCGCGCAGGCGCAGCACGAAACCTTATGCCGCGAATTGCAAACCGCAGGCGCTGAAGTGATCGAGTTGCCGCCCGCGGATCACCTTTCCCTCGACGCCGTCTATGCCCATGACGCTTCGCTCGCCACCGATTTCGGATTGATCACGATGCGCCCCGGAAAAACGAACCGCGTTGCCGAGGCCGCCCATCAGAGCTCATTCTCTCAGCGGCTTGGAATTTCCACGTTCGCGGAGATCGTAGCGCCCGGTACGACCGAGGCCGGCGACATCGTGTGGCTCGATTCGAAAACTCTGCTCATCGGCCACGGCTATCGCACCAACGCGGCCGGCATCGCGCAGATGCGCGCCCTGCTTGCGCCTAAGGGCATCGAAGTGCTTTCCGCCCCTCTGCCTTACGGGCCGGGACCCTCTGCCTGCCTTCATCTGATGTCGCTAATCAGTCTGCTCGACGAGCGCGTCGCGCTGGTGGATCTTTCCTGGCTCGCAGTCGAAACCGTCGAACTGCTGCAGGCTCGCGGCTTCCAATGGATTGAGATCGACCTTGCGGAGCGGGATACGCTGGCCTGCAATGTGCTCGCGCTCGGCGGACGGCGCCTGCTCGCCATCGAAGAGAATTCCAGGACCAACGATCGCCTTCGCCAGGCGGGATTCGATGTCCGCACTTTTCCCGGTAGCGAACTCTCCATCAACGGCAGCGGCGGTCCAACCTGCCTGACGCGTCCTCTGCTGCGCGCTTGAGGGTCATTCGAAGTCTTCATTCGAACTCGAAGACCGCCTTCGAAGTTTCCGGATCGAACGGTACCGAGTGGTGCTCGTGCACGATTCTCCAGCCGTTTTCGATTCGTTTGTAGATTGAGGTGTTGCGAATCCAGCTCTGCTTCCCAGGCAGGCCTCCAAAACGATACAGGTAACGAGCCACGGCCAGATCGCCGCCGATGGTGACTTGCAGATTCTTTGCCTCCATCGCGAACGTTGCGGGAAAGTGAGCCAAGGAGGTCTGCCAAACCTCCTCCCACTCCCTGCGCCCCGCGATCTGAAACGGCGGCTTCACATTGAAAATCACGGCATCTTCCGCATAGTTCGCCATAATAGCGGCAACATCTTTTCGGCAGATGGCCTGGTGTTGATCCGCGATTCGGTTGCGAATTTCCTGCTCTGCGCGGCTGCGCGTTTCCTCGTTCACAGCGATTGCTCCTCGCCTTCCGGAAATAAGGTCCAGCGTGGACGCAAAACTTGTCAAGCCCTTTTCTCGAGGGAACCGTCCAGTTTCATTTCCGCAACCCGAGATTTCCGTGAGGCTTCATCCCAACGTCCCGCGTTTTCACCAGCGGGACGAGGGATCTCCCGTGGGTATACAGCCGACGAAGTTCAAACTGACTCACGACCCTTTTCTCGCCAAGCCACCCGAATGTTTTTCCCGGAGGATCCGATCCAGTCGGATCAACGCTGACTAGTTCTTCTGCGATGACGCGGCGCCCGCATGCACGCCTTCGATCCTGTTAAAATCAAAAGGCGATGCTTCTTCCCTTCGTCCGCGAACTCTTCGCGGACGTCGAATTGCTTCCCGGCTTCACGCGTGTAGCCTCCCACCTCAAAGAGGGCACGGGGAGGATGCGTGTCTCCGGACTCTCCCCCACGGCAAAAGCCTTGCTGCTCGTGCTTTTGCGCCGCGCCGCCGAACGGCCGCTGATCGTCGTCGTCAACGACAACCGCGCCATCGAAGAGTACGTCCCGGTCCTGCGCGGATTTTCCGAGCTCACCGCCGCCTGCGATCCCGAGTCCATCGTCGCCCTACCGGCTCGTGACGTGCTGCCATTCCAGAACCTTTCGCCCCATCCTGAACTCCAGGAGGAGCGCGCGACCGCTTTGTGGAAAATTGCCACCGGCAAAGCCGCGATCGTAGTCACCCCGATCGCGGCCACGGCCATCCTGCAGCGCTCCGCCGACTACTACACCGATCTTGCGCGCACTTTGCGTCGCGGCGAATCCTTCGATCTCGACAATCTTCTAGCGCACCTGAACACCGTGGGCTACGCCTCGGCCAACGTCGTCGAAATGCCCGGCCAGTACGCCGTGCGCGGCGGCATCCTCGATGTGTACTCACCCGAGGCCGAACGCCCGGTCCGCATCGAGTTTTTCGGCGACGAAGTTGATTCCATCCGCCGCTTCGATCCCACCTCGCAACGCTCTTCGAACCCGATCGACGAAGCGCTGCTGCTGCCGCTTACCGAAACTCCGGTCAACGATCAACTGCTCGGCGCCATTCACACTCGGCTCTCCGGCAAGCGCATCGCCGGCAACGAAGAGATTGTGGAAGCCGCGATCCGCTCTGGCGGAGTCACGGTTTTTCCCGGATGGGAGTTCTATGCGCCCGTGGCTGGCGCCGATCGCACGATTTTCGATCTGCTTCCGCACGCCGCGGTCCTGCTCGATGAACCCGATCTGCTCCGCTCCGAATTCGACCGCTTCTGGACGCGCGTCAGTGAAATGCACGAGCGCAGCGGCGTCGGCAACCTCGTGCGCCCCGAAGATCTCTATCTTCCTCCGGAGAACTGGTTGCGCAAGATCACCGCTCTCACCGGAGCCGATCTCGAGCATCTCGGCATTACGCGCAGTGAAGACGCAGACACTGCCGTCACCATCCTCACCCAGCCCACTCAGCGCTTCCACGGCGCCGTTCCGGCGATGCTCGAAGAAGTAAAGAAGCTGACCGCCGCGGGAAATGAGGTGCTGTTCTCTGTGCCGAATACCGGCGAAGTCGAGCGCCTGGCCGACATCTTCACCGAATACAACGTCAGCTTTAAACTCGGCAGCCGCACTCGTGGCGGTGAGAGCTACGCCGACGAAACCAGTTACTTCGCCGGAGAAGTCCACACCACGACGCTCGCCAAAGCCTATGTGCCCGACGGCGTGATCTTCCCCGATGCTCACCTCGCCATCTTCGGCGCGCGCGATTTGTTCGACGAATCGGAAGCCGTCGCCGCTCGCCCACAGCGCCAGAAGTCGAAAGTTTCCGCGTTCCTCTCCGACTTTCGCGATCTGCAGGTCGGAGATTACGTCGTCCACGTCGAGCACGGCATCGGCCAGTATCAGGGATTGAAGGAAATCAATCAGGGTGACGGCAACGCCGAGTTCATGTTGCTCGAATATGCTGAGGGCGCGCGCCTCTACGTCCCGCTCACGCGCCTCGACCTGATTCAGAAATACCGCTCGTCCGAAGGCGCCAAGCCAGCACTCAGCCATCTTGGCACGCAAGCCTGGGCCAAGACCAAAGCCCGCGTGCGCAAGGCCATGAAAGACATGACCGAAGAGCTGCTCAAGCTCTATGCCGCGCGCAAAATGGCCGAGGGCCACGCCTTCTCCGCCGGCAACGAATTTGTCCGCGAGTTTGAAGACGCCTTCGAATTCAGCGAGACCGAAGATCAGGCGCAGGCCATCGCCAACGTCATGCGCGACATGGAATCGTCGCTGCCTATGGATCGCCTGCTCTGCGGCAACGTCGGCTACGGCAAGACCGAAGTCGCCATGCGCGCGGCTTTCAAGGCCATCAGCGACAACAAGCAGGTCGCCGTGCTCGCACCGACCACGGTCCTCGCCTTCCAGCACTATGAGACGTTCAAGCAGCGCTTCGGACCGTTCCCGGTCACCATCGAAATGATCAGCCGCTTCCGCAATGCCAAGCAGCAAAAAGAAATTTTGCAGAAGACCGAAGCCGACAAGATCGACATCCTGATCGGCACGCACCGCATTCTCTCGAAAGATCTCAAGTTCGCCGATCTCGGCCTGCTCATCGTTGACGAGGAACAGCGCTTCGGCGTGCGCCACAAAGAACGCATCAAGCAGATGCGGAAACAGGTCGACGTGCTCACCATGTCGGCCACGCCGATCCCGCGCACCCTGCACATGTCGCTGGTCGGACTGCGCGACATGAGCGTGATTGAGACTCCGCCCAAAGATCGCATGGCGATTCAAACCGTCGTCGCCAGTTGGGATGACAAGCTTATTCAATCCGCCATCGAGCAGGAACTCGAACGCGGAGGCCAGGTCTACTTCGTGCACAACCGCGTCGAGAGCATCTGGGAGATCGCGGCCAAACTGCAGGCGCTGGTTCCGAAAGCGCGAGTCATCGTGGGCCATGGCCAGATGGGCGAATCCGAACTCGAAAAAGTGATGCTCACATTCATGCACCATGAGGCCGACATTCTGGTCGCGACCACGATCATCGAAAACGGTCTCGACATCCCGCTCTGCAACACGATCCTGATTAATCGCGCGGACCGCCTCGGCCTGTCGGAGCTATACCAGCTTCGCGGACGCGTCGGCCGCTCCAACCGCCGCGCCTATGCCTATCTGCTGATCCCGAAGGAAGCGGAACTCACGCCCGTCGCTCGCCGCCGACTCGCCGCGTTGAAAGAATTCTCCGACCTCGGCGCCGGATTCAAAATCGCCGCGCTCGATCTGGAACTCCGCGGCGCCGGAAATCTGCTCGGCGGGGAGCAAAGCGGACACATCGAGGCTATCGGATTCGAACTCTACACTCAGATGCTTGACCGCGCGGTCCGCGAAATGAAGGGTGAGGTCGCGCCCGACGAGGCTGAGACGCAACTCAACCTCGGGCTCAACATCCGCATTCCGGCGGAGTACATTCCGGAAGAAAATCAACGCCTGCGCATGTACAAGCGCGTCGCCGGAGTCGAAACCGAGTCGCAACTCTCCGACGTCGGCTCCGAACTGCAAGACCGTTATGGCGAACCCCCGCAAGCTGTGCGCAACCTGCTGGACTACGCCTCGCTCAAGCTGCTCTGCATGCGGGTGGGCGTGAACGCGATTGAACGCAAGCGCGATTTCGTCACGTTCAAGTTCCGGCAGAATGCTGCAGTCGACCCCGAGCACTTGGCGCATTTCGTCTCGGCACAGCGCGGAGCCCAGTTCACCCCCGATGGAATGCTGAAGTTTGCCTTAAAGGCCGCCGCCGCTGATGACGTTCTCAGGGCGCTGCGCACCGTATTGGAGCAACTCGCCGCCGAAGAAACCTCCTCTGAAGTTCGCTGATCTGCCGCGTCAGAAATTTCCCGCAAGAAAGGACTTTCCAAAGCACGCGATTCCGGCTAGGATATCGAATCTTCCCCACCCGCACGACCGTTCGGTCGGGGTGCATCGAGGAGAGCCGTACTTCATCTAAATTAGTAGCCCTGTACGATGCCAGCATAAGCGTAGCGCTGGCGTCCCGCCGGCTGTCGCGGGGGCGTCTCGCCCGCGGCGTGACTTTACACAAGGATTTCCGAGGTTTGAGGTCGGTGTCATGACGATTCCCGAAGAGAAGTTCTACCACGCGCAGATTACCCGCCGCGTCGATTTCGCTCCTGACCTGTGGATGTTCCGCATCCGCAGCGGCGGCGAATTCAATTTTGTCCCCGGCCAGTACGCCACGCTCGGAGTGGAAGCCAACGGCAAGCGCATCGAGCGCCCCTACTCGATCGCGTCCTCGCCCGCCGAAGACGAAGTCGAATTCTTTTTTGAACTCGTTCCTAACGGCGCCCTCACGCCGCTGCTGCACAAGTTGCAGGTCGGCGATCCGTTGCTGATGCGCAAAATCCCGAAAGGCAAGTTCTCGCTCGAAATGGGCAACGGCCGCAAGAACCATCTGCTGATCTCGACCGTCACCGGCGTCGCCCCCTTCGTGAGCTACGTGCGCACGCTATCCAAAGACTGGAAAGAGGGCCGCTTCGACGGCAGCCACAAACTGTACTTGCTCAATGGCGCGAGCCGTCCGTGGGAGTTTGGATACCTCGAAGAATTGAATCAGTTCGACAAAGACCTGCCCTGGTTCAAGTATGTGCCCACGGTGAGCCGCCCATGGGATCACGCAGACTGGCCGGGAGAAATCGGGCGCGCCGACGACATCCTGCGCAAGTATGCCGATCACTGGGAGCTCGACGCGAGCAACACAGTCGCTTATCTATGCGGACATCCCGAGATGATCGAGCACAGCAAGGCGATCCTGAAACGCCGCGGCTTCGTCGATAAGGGAGGCGTGAAAGAAGAGATTTACTGGATCCCGCCGCATAAGTAGCGCGAAGACCTCTGTGTCCCCCCCGTGCCCTCTGTGGTGAGTTTTCGTATTAGCTCTCGGCAGGCGCAAAGAAAACGAGCACGGCCAGTTCTTCGGTAATGTCGTAAAAGCGGTGCTCCATTTCGGCCGCGACAAAAAGCACGCTGCCCGCCGAGACTTCCTGGTCCAAATCGCCAGCTCGAAAACGCGCAAGCCCGCGCACCACGTAATACATCTCATCTTCATGATGAGGCCGCTGCGAATCGATCGCCCCGGCCGCCAGCAGGTACAACCCCGCGCTCATCGCGGGCACGCGCAGGAATTCGCGGTAAAGCTTGCCGCCGGCAGCCCGTTCCCCATCAATCTCGGTGACGCTGGTGAACAAAGTCTTCACGCCAGAATTCCCCCGAACACCAGATCGGTGAACTGCGGAACCAGGTTTTGCGTCTGCAGATCGCCTTCCGGCTTGTACCACTGGTAAATCCAGTTGATCATCCCCAGCAGCGCGAAGGCCGCCGCGCGCGGACTGACGGACCCCTTGCCGTGGCGTGCTCGCTGCACTTCCGCCATCAGACTCTCCACAAAGTGGATGTACTCCTTCTTGCGCGTGTTGATGCGCTTGCGCAGCCCCGGCGGCAGCGGATGGTTCTCGTGCAGCATCACCGTGATCTCGCGGTCGCGCGGGCTGAGCACCACTTCAATGTGCAGTCGGATCAGCGCCCGCAACCGCTCCTCCGGATTCGCAATCCCGCGCACCGGAGCCAGCACGCGCTCCTCGGTGATCTCCATGGCGTGGTTCATGATCTCGAACAGGATTTCGTCTTTGCTCTGAAAGTGGTGATAGAGCCCGCCCTTGCTCAGCTTCAGCGACGCCGCGACGTCGTTCATCGAGGTCGCATCATATCCGCGCTGCTGAAACAGTCGCGCCGCCGTGCGCAAGATCTCCTGCCTGGAATCGACTGCCGTCTCGCGAGTCATCGCGTGCCATGGTATCGCGGAACCGGTGTTTTGCGCACACGGCCCGCTAGGAACGATGTCCCCAAATCTGTCATTCCGACCGAAGCGAGCGCAAGCGAGCAAGGGGAGGAACCTTGTGTTTCGCTTACATCAGGACCACACTCCTACTCGCCCAACCTGTACACCTGTGGAATGAAATTCTGCTCCTGGATTGGCGGTCGCACATACTTGGTCTTGTCGAGGGACGGCAGCTTCAGGCGCTCCGGGGTCAGATCCCGGTAAGGAATTAGCGACAACAAGTGACGGATGACGTTGAGCCGGGCGCATTTTTTGTTCTCCGCATCCACCACGTACCAGGGCGCCTGCTTGATGTCGGTAACCGCAAACATCTCGTCCTTCGCCCGAGAATATTCTGCCCAGCGCCGCCGCGATTCCAGATCCATCGGACTTAATTTCCAGCGTTTAGTGGGATCATTCATGCGGTCCTGAAAGCGCCGCTCCTGTTCTTCATCGCTCACCGAGAACCAGTACTTGATCACCATGATGCCCGCCCGCACCAGCATCCGCTCGAACTCGGGACAGCTATGCAGGAACTCTTCGTACTCGCTCTCGCTGCAAAAGCCCATCACGTGTTCGACGCCGGCGCGGTTGTACCAGCTGCGGTCGAACAGAACCATCTCGCCGGCCGCCGGTAAGTGCGCTACGTAGCGTTGAAAATACCACTGAGTTTTCTCCCGCTCCGTCGGCGTGCCCAACGCTACCACACGGCAGATGCGGGGATTCAGCGTCTGCGTGATGCGCTTGATGGCGCTGCCCTTGCCGGCGGCGTCGCGCCCTTCGAACAGAATCACCACTTTGAGTCCTTCGTGGCGGATCCACTCATGGAGCTTCACTAATTCGATTTGCAGCCGTCCCAGTTCCTGCTCGTAGTCGCAATCCTTGCCCAAGCGCAGCGGCTTCGGCATCTTGCTTTGGTCGGCGGGTGCGACCGATTTTTTCGACGGCTGTGCGACGACGGCTTGGCCTTTCTCGGAACTTGGAACCCGCTTCTCGGCCATGGTTCAAATCCCTCCAGATGATTTCTTAAGAGTACGCGCACTTCCATCGCGCGTCGCTGCGAATCGCTCCTTGTAATAGCCTTCTATTCCCTTTTCGGACTTCCATAAACCCTCTAGAATGTGCGGGATAAGGCGATCACGTTGGCCGCCGCAATCGCCCCCCCCGGCAAGCACCCGCAGTTTTATCCTTGACACTGGAAGTCTCAGCCCGGTAGCATCGTCCCTAAACCGACCGACCGGTCGGTCCGCATCGGGGTTATTTCCTCCCCACTGGGGATACACTAGATCCCATCCCCAAAAAAGCAAGGGCTCTTTCTTCCCCCTTGTGCAACGAGAGGAGCACGAAGTGGTCACTATTTTTTACGAACGCGACGCCAAGCCCGATGCACTGAAGGGCAAAACTATCGCCATCCTTGGCTATGGCAGCCAGGGACACGCCCAGGCCCAGAATCTCCGCGACAGCGGACACAAAGTCATCATTGGTCTCGATCCCAACCGGCAAAGCGCGGCTCAGGCCCGCGCCGATGGCATGGTCGTCGTCGCACCTGACGAGGCCGCCAAACGCGCCGACTGGATCCACGTCCTCACTCCCGACGAAACGCAGGGCGAACTCTATGAGCAGGCCATCAAGCCCTACCTGCATCCCGGAAAAGTGCTCGGCGTTTCCCACGGCTTCAGCATTCATTTCAAAACCATCGTTCCTCCGCCCGACGTCGATGTCGTGATGATTGCCCCCAAGAGTCCCGGACATCTTGTACGCCGCGTTTACACTGAAGGCCGCGGAGTTCCTGCGCTGCTGGCGATCCATCAGGATGCCAGCGGACGCGCGCACGAACTCGGTCTCGCCTACGCGCACGGCATCGGTTCCACCCGCGCCGGAGTTCTCGAGACAACTTTCAAAGAGGAAACCGAAAGCGATCTCTTCGGCGAGCAGGCAGTCCTTTGCGGTGGCCTCACTTCGCTGATTAAGAAGGGATTCGAAACCCTGGTCGAGGCCGGCTACGCGCCCGAGATCGCCTACTTCGAATGCCTGCACGAGGTGAAGCTCATCGTCGACCTGATCTATGAAGGTGGATTGGGACGCATGCGCTACTCCATCTCGAACACGGCCGAATACGGTGACCTGACCCGCGGCGAGCAGGTGGTCGGCGACGCCACGCGGCAGGCCATGAAGAAGACCCTGGCTGACATTCAATCCGGCAAATTCGCGCAAGAGTGGATTGCCGAAAATAAAGCCGGATGCCCCAACTTCAACCAGCTCCGCGAAAAAGAGAAGCAGCATCCCATCGAAATCGTGGGCGCGCAATTGCGCGGCATGATGAGCTGGCTGCCCAAAGAAGGCAAAAAACAATCTGCTCCCACAGACACAAAACAGGTGGTGAATGCTTAAGGGAGCGGACATCGTCCTGCAGTGCCTGCGCGCCGAAGGGGTTGACCTTGTTTTCGGCTACCCCGGCGGCGCGATCATGCCGCTCTACGACGCGCTCGAGGGCAGCGGCGTGCGGCACGTCCTCACCCGCCACGAGCAGGGCGCGGTTTTCGCCGCCGAGGGTTACGCGCGCGTCACCGGCAAAGTTGGAGTGGCCATGGCCACCAGCGGTCCCGGCGCAACTAACCTCGTTACCGGCATCGCCGACGCGAAGATGGATTCCGTTCCTCTGGTCTGCATCACGGGTCAGGTTCGCAGCGCGCTGATCGGCACCGACGCGTTTCAAGAGACCGATGTCTTCGGCGTCACGCTCTCGCTCACCAAATGGAGCCGCCTCGTCCGCACCATCGACGAGATTCCCAACGTCATTGCCGAAGGATTTTACTGGGCGCGCAGCGGACGTCCCGGCCCGGTAGTCATCGATATTCCCACCGACATGCTGAAGGCCAAGAAGGAATTCTCCGGCCCGTCGAAGTTCACGCCGCACGCGCGTCCTGCCGACGCCAAGGCCGACGGCGGATTCACCGACACGATCGCCGCGTTACTGCAGCAGTCGGCCAAGCCGGTGGCGCTGGTCGGCGCGGGGGCCAAGCTCTCTGGAGCGATTCCGGATTTGCGCCGCCTGCTCGATCGTATGAACATTCCTACCTTCGCCACCGTTCACGGGCTGGGCGCAGTCGAACCGCAAGCTCCTTATTACCTGGGCATGGTCGGCATGCATGGAACGCGCGCCGCCAACCTCGCGCTGCACGAGACCGATCTGCTGCTCGTTTTCGGAGCGCGGCTCGACGATCGCGTCACCGGCGACCCCACACGCTTCGCGCCGCACGCCAAGATCGTGCATTTCGAAATCGATCCTGCGCAGCTTGACCGGGTGCGTCCCTGCGATCTGCCGGTGATCGGCAATCTCGCCGACACGATTCCCGCATTCGAAGCCGAATTGCGGCGGCACTCGCTGCCTGACTTTTCCGGCTGGCGCAACATCGCGTGCGGTCCCGAGCGCGCAGAACTCGATCCGCGCGGACTCGCGCAGCCTACCATCCGCTTCCTCGACGAACTTTTCAGCCGCTTGCCCGAAGGCAGCGTGATTCTTGCCGATGTCGGCCAGCACCAGATGTGGGCCGCGCAGCGCTACCGCTCCTCATCGCCGCGAGGCTTCATCACCTCCGGCGGGCTCGGTTCCATGGGATTCGCTTTGCCGGCCGCGGTAGGCGTGCAACTCGCCCGGCCCGACGCCTGCGTACTCTGCGTCTCCGGTGACGGCGGATTTCAGATGAACATCCAGGAACTCGCGACCGTCCATCGCCTCGGGCTCCCCATCAAGATGGTCATCATCGACAACAAGTATCTTGGCATGGTGCGGCAGTGGCAGCAGCTTTTCTACCAGCGTAATTACGCCGAGACCGATCTCAGCGACAATCCGGATTTCGTCGAGATCGCCAAGGCCTACAAGATTCATGGCTTCCGGCTGAATGAAGACGCGATGCGCGAGTTTCCGGTTTCGCCGGAGACGGGCGATCAGATCGACCGCTTTCTGCGTTCACGCAAGCCGGAGTTGCTGGTATTCGATTGCGCGCCGGAAGCCAACGTCTTCCCCATGGTTCCAGCAGGCGCGGCGCTTTCAGAGATGATGCTGGAAGAATAGTAAGGACGCAGCAGTCAGAAGTACGAATTTACTTCTGCATTCAATTTGATACAGGAGCGAAACCATGCAACTCTTTCACATTCGCTATCGCAACACGCAGGGCACGTTGATGCGCATTCTGAACGCGGCTTCGCGGCGCGGGCTGGAACTGCCCGCTGTACAGGCCGCGGCTGCTGAGCGTGATCACCAAGTCACGCTTGCGCTCGACGTAAATCAGAAGCAGACCGGCCAGCTTTATCGCGAATGGTATTCGATTGCGGACGTGATCCACGTTGGTTCAGCCACGGCGCATACCGCCGCATGGGCCACGCATCATCCGCCGGCCGGCGTCACGCTCGAAGATTCGCGCGCCGCAGCTCGCGCCTAGTCGCTTTGTGGATGGCGTGAAGATTGGCTTTGGTTTTGTAGCTGGGCAAGCATGACGAGTCCTGGGCACCGTCATGCATCTTGGGGGAACCTGCAAAGCGGGTTCCCCATTTTTGACGACGAAGTCTTTCACCACAGAGGACACGAAGGTACACGAAGCATAACGGATAGCCTTAACCTTCGTGTAACTTCGTGTCCTTCGTGGTTTATGGTTCGGATTTACAATCTTTTCTATGGATCTCAAGCACATCAGCCGTGGAATCACAGACGGACGCGATCGCGCCGGCGCGCGCGCCATGTTCAAAGCGATTGGCTTCACCGATGCCGATCTTAGCCGTCCGCTCATCGGAGTGGCCAATACGTGGATCGAAACCATGCCCTGCAACTTCCATCTGCGCCGCTTGTCGGCCAAGGTGAAGGAAGGAATTCGCGCCGCCGGCGGCACACCCATGGAGTTCAACACCATCGCTATCTCTGACGGCGAGACCATGGGCACCGAAGGCATGCGGGCCTCGCTGGTCAGCCGTGAACTGATTGCCGACTCCATCGAACTGGTTTGTCGCGGCCAGATGTTCGACGCCGTGGTTTGCGTCGTTGGCTGCGACAAGACCATTCCCGCGGCAGCCATGGCGCTGGCGCGCATGAATCTTCCTGGCTTGGTGCTGTACGGCGGAACCATCGCTCCCGGCAGCTATCGCGGCAAAGATGTTACGCTCCAGGATGTTTTCGAAGGAATCGGAGCCAACGTCGCGGGCAAGATGAGCGACGCGGAACTGAAAGAACTCGAAGATGTCGCTTGTCCCGGAGCGGGCGCGTGCGGCGGGCAATATACCGCCAACACCATGTCGACGGTGATGGAGATGATCGGACTGTCGCCCATGGGATTCAACAGCGTCCCGGCGATGGACGCGCAAAAAGATCAGATCTCCTTCGACTGCGGCCAAGTCGTCATGAACCTGTTGCAGAAAAATCTCAAGCCGCTCGACATTCTTACCCGCGACGCGTTCGAGAACGCGATCGCCGCAGTAGCCGCGACGGGCGGATCGACCAACGCGGTTCTGCATCTGCTGGCGATTGCGCGCGAAGCTGGCGTTGAACTCCAGATTGATGATTTCCAGAGGGTGAGCGAGCGGACTCCGTTGCTCGCCGACCTGAAACCTTCCGGCCGGTTCGTTGCCGCCGACATGCATCATGCGGGCGGCATTCGTCTGCTGGCCAAGCGCCTGATGACTGGCAAGTTTCTGCATGGATCGGCGAAGACCGTGACCGGGCAGACGATCTCGCACGAAGCCGAAAGCGCCCGCGAACCTTCAGGCCAGGAAGTAATCGCTCCCCTCGACAAGCCGCTGAAGGCGACGGGTGGCCTCGTCATTCTCAAGGGAAATCTTGCCCCCGAAGGCTGCGTAGCCAAAATCAGCGGCCATGAGCGCCTGGAGCATCACGGCCCCGCCCGCGTGTTCGAATCCGAAGAAGACGCCATGACTGCGGTCATGTCGAAGAAGATCAAGGCGGGAGACGTGGTCGTAATTCGCAACGAAGGACCGAAGGGTGGTCCGGGAATGCGCGAGATGCTCGGCGTCACCGCAGCCATCGTGGGCGAAGGACTCGGCGATTCCGTGGCGCTGTTAACCGACGGCCGCTTCAGCGGCGCGACTCGCGGCTTGATGGCGGGACACGTTTCTCCCGAAGCCGCGCTGGGAGGTCCCATCGCCGGGGTGCGCGATGGCGACATGATTCACTTCGACGTGCGCAAGCAAGTGCTGAAAGTCGAAGTCAGCGACGATGTGTTGCGTCAGCGCATGGCCCAGTGGAAGGCTCCGCAGCCGCGCTATGCCACCGGCGTATTCGCGAAATACGCCGCGCTGGTCGCGTCGGCATCGCAGGGCGCGATCACGCGCCCGCGATAGTGGCTAAGTCGAGTAAGCCTGCCCGGCCCGTGCCATCGACATCTTCTTGTACACGCTGGTGAAGCGAACTCGAATCAGCCATAAAATCAGCAGCACCAGCGGCAGAAGGGCCGGTACTAGGAACACAGGCGATCCGCGCAACCAGGCGGGAAATACCTGTTGCTGTCCGAGGAAGAACGAACCTGTCGCGATAAACCACCCAAAGCACATACGCCAAAGATGCCGTGCGATGCGTCGTTTGCCGGAGATTCCACGCACCAGCATCCGCAGGTCGCCCAGCCCGGCCAGCAGAATCACCGAACCCATAAAAATATCCATGAAGGCCGGACTGCCCTCTGGCGGCACCTGCCCCGCAGCCTTTTGCAGCCCATGCAGCATGCTCAGAACTCCGATGGTCACCGCAAACACGAACCCACCCCAATCCGCAATACCAGTTTCTCCCTCTCTGCGCCGCGCCGTCGCCCATGCCGTCGCCACCATATAAATCGTGAGAATCCCGCCGAACACGTTGTTCGTTTGATGTTTCATAAACGCCAGGCACGAGGCCGCCGCTGCCATCGCCAGCATCGCCCCGACAAAGACGTTTCCAGCCTTGGCATGCCACGGAGAACCTTTGCGGAAAGACATTGCCGCGGCGCCGGCGAACATCGCCAGCACGCCGGCACTGATGTGGAAAACCAAGAGCGGCAATCGCATGGTCGCGGTCCTCTTGAGTGACCCCCCGGCCCAGTGATCAGGCCTGCGTCATTCGCAAGCGTTACCGAGGATACGAGCCTCAAGCCGGAAAGTTCCGAACTTTTGGTGGAAATGCTGATCAGCCGCGCCGCTTTTATCTTAATTTGTGTGGAGCGGGCACTCCTGCCCGCTTGCCCGCCGCGATCCGTATGGTAGAGTAGTGCGGCGAATGTGGGGGCGTCCTCGCCCGACTGGACGCGGCCGGTACGACTAACTGACAAATGATGATGGGGACCGCTGTTTCCTCCATGAAACGAAGAGGTCTTTTGCGCGCCATGGTTTGGTTAGCGACGTGCGCCCTGTGGCTGACGCTGGCCACGCCTGTCCTTGCGCAGTCCGCCGCCGCGGCGCAGCCTCCCGCCCAGGATTATCTCGTCTACGTTGTCTGCGAATCCGCCGACAAGATTGTGCTGATCCGCTTCGGCCCTGGCGGAGCCCGCATCGAGAGTGAGGCGCGCATCGGCCTGATGCCCACCGACATCAACGGCCCGCACGGTGTCGCCGTCTCTCCCGACAAGCAATTCGTGTACGTCGCCCAGGGACACGGCCGTCCCGAAGGCTCGCTCTGGAAATTTCGAGCCGGCAGCAACACGGCCATCAAGTACACGAGCCTGGGCATGTTCCCGGCGACCACTGACATTTCCGCAGACGGCAACTTCGTCTACGTGGCCAACGCCAATTTTCATGGCGACATGGTTCCGTCGTCGGTCTCGGTCGTGGCCACCGACCAGATGATTGAGGTCAAGCGCATCACGACCTGCACTATGCCGCATGGCTCGCGCCTCAATCATGCGGGAACGAAGCATTACTCGGCCTGCATGATGGACGACATGATGGTCGAAATCGATACCAGCAAATTCGCCGTGGATCGCTACTTCATGCTGGCTGCGGGCAAGGAAATGGGAATGACGGGCGCTCCTTACGGCGCGGATTCCAAGATGTCCGATCCGAAGATGTCCGCACACAGCATGGCGGATCACAGGCCCTCGTGCACGCCCACCTGGGCGCAGCCCTCGAATGATGGCTCGGTCGTATACGTGGCCTGCAATCAATCGAACGATATCGTCGCCGTCAACACCGATAGCTGGACGATGGCGCGGCGCTTTCCTGCCGGCAACGGCGTCTACAACCTGGCCATGACCAAAGACGGACGGCTGATTGCCAGCAACAAGCGCGGACAGTCCGTTTCCATCTTCGATCCCATCGCAGGCAAAGAACTGGCGAGGATTCCGACGAAGCGCAAGGTTGTTCACGGGATCGTGGTTTCGCCCGACGATCGTTACGCGTTCATCTCAGTGGAAGGCGTGGGCTCCGAGCCGGGAACGGTCGAAGTGATCGACCTCAAGAGTTTGACGACGGTCGCCACCGTCGATGTCGGCGCGCAGGCGGCGGGCATTGATTTCTGGAAGACGGAACCGGTCAAGCAGTAGCGCAACAGGAAACATCCAGCGGAGGCCGAATGTTCAAGCGCAATGCATTCGTTTTGGCGGTTGCAGTCATGGCTCTCTCGGCGTCGAGCGCGTGGGCGCAAGACGCCAATGCGAAGCCACAAGATGCGGCCAAGCCCCAGGAAGCGGCTTCCACTTCCGTGGCTCCCGCCAGCGTAGAGATCACTCCCAAGACCCTCGATGTGCAGGTAGGGCAGAAGGTCAAGTTCAGCGCCGCAGCCAAAGACGCTGCCGGCAACGCGATCGATGCGAAGCCGTCGGTGTGGTTTGCCGCACCCTTCGATCTCGCGGGTGCGGATGAATCGGGCGAAGTCACCTTCCACGCTCCCGGAGTAGTGACCGTGGGCGCCGTCGTCGCCGGCAAGACTGGCTACGCGAAGGTGAACGTGGCCAATTCGAAGATCGCGACGCTCGAGCTGGAGCCGCTGCCGCACTCGATCGTTGCCGGAAGCGCGGAGAAGCTCAACGTCATCGCGCGCACTTCGAACGGGAATCCACGGGCCGATGCGACGATCCAGTGGACCTCCGACAAACCCTCCATCGCCAGCGTAGACGCTGCCGGGCTTGTCACCGGCCTCGCCGCCGGGAGCGCGACCATCAAAGCGACCGCCGACGGAGCGAGCGGCACAGTCAAAGTGCAGGTAGTGCGCGATTCAGTGCGTAAGCTGACCATCAAGCCCGCGTCCACCGATGCGCGCACGGGAGACGTGGTTCACTTCAGTGCCAGCGATGCCAGCGGCGGCAAGGCTCGAGCCGTGCGTTGGTCGATCAGCGGAAGCGGCGCCGCTGTCTATGCGGATGGCGCATTCGTGGCCGAGAAGGCCGGAACCTACGTAGTCACCGCGAGCAGCGGCCAGCACAGCGCCTCGGATTCGGTGGTCGTGCGGCCGCGCAATGTGGAGCGCGAAGTAGAAGTGGTGGCTCATGTACCCATGCCGGATTTGCAAATGTCGGAGGAGTGGATCATCGGGCATCACGCTTACCTCGCGACCGTCGCCGATAAGGTGTTCGTGTACGACATCGCCGACCCGGCGAATCCCAAGCTCCTCGACACGCTCAAGGTCGACGCTCGGCTCGTCAACGACATCAGCACCACTCCCGACGAGAAGATTGGCGTGTTCACGCGCGAAGGCGCTTCCAATCGCAAGAACGGCATCGTGTTCCTCGACACCACCGATCCTTCGCATCTGAAAGTGCTCTCGGAATACACCGCGACAGTCACTGGCGGCGTGCACAGCGCCTACATCGACAGCCATTACGTTTATCTCACCGACGATGCGACTGGCTCGTTGCGCGTTATCGACTTTCAGGATCCCAAGCATCCCAAGGAGGTGGCGCGCTGGCAGGTGGAGAATCCCACGGTGGTCAGCATCAACACCGAGATGGGATCGATGACCAGCGGCCGTTATCTGCACGATCTGCAGGTGAAAGACGGCATCGCCTACCTGGCGTACTGGCGCGATGGACTGGTGATCCTCGACGTGGGCAATGGCATGAGCGGCGGAAGCCCCGAGAATCCCAAGCTGATCGCCCAATACAAGTTCAATCATTACGAGCTTTACGGTGATGGCTGGCTGGCGGGAACGCACAGCGTCTTTCGTTACAAGAATTACCTGTTCGTCGGTGACGAGGTCTTTCCCGGAATTTTCCACATCGATGATCGCGACCGCATTCCCGTGCGCGCCATCTGCCACGTGATGGATGTCAGCGACATCAAGCATCCCAAAGAAGTCGCGCAATACGAAGTGCCCGAGGGCGGCTCGCACAATTTCTGGGCGGCGAACGACATGCTGTACGAGGGCTACTACAGCGGCGGCGCGCGCGTGCTCGATATCTCTGGCGAATTGCGCGGCGATCTTTACCGGCAGGGCCGCGAGATTGCCCGCTTCTGGACCGGAGACGCGAAGGGATTTCGTCCGAATCTTCCTTTCACTTGGGGAGGTCAGCCTTGCTCGGTCACTTGCGACAGTCCGCTGCTAAACACCTTGATGTATTTCAACGACATTCATTCAGGACTGTGGATCACGAAGCTGGGTGAGCCGAAGTTCCAGGGATCGACGACCGCTCCGCCAGTGCGCAAGAGCGAGCAGACAATCCATTAGCCACGCGAATCGGGTAGCCACACGAATCGGATAGCCACACGAATCGAGGAAAATCCAATGCACTTTGTCAATGCAGCGGAAGTTGGGTCGGTAGTCGCCACAGAAAAAAGAGTGGGCACGGCCAGCCCGCTCAAACGGTTTGTTAGCAGGTATTTTTATTTCTGCATGTCGCTGCTGTTCGCCGTGCTTGTGGTTTGGGGCTTCAGCCGCACCGTCAACGACAATCTTCTTCACGCCGCCGTGCCCCGTCCCCTGCTTCTGTGGATTCACGGTGCCGCCTTCTCAACTTGGGTGCTCTTCTTCATCGCGCAGTCCACGCTGGTCCGCACGCATAACGTGAGCCTGCATCGCTTCTTCGGCTGGTTTGGAGCCGCGCTCGGCGCGGGGATGGTCCTGCTGGGCGTCGCCATCGCCATCGTCATGACGCGCTTCGACACCTTTCGGCTCCATCAGGTCGGAGTAGATGCGTTTCTCTCGATCCCGTTCTACGACATGATCGTCTTCGGCACGTGCCTTGCCCTCGCCATTTATTGGCGGACCCGGCCCGAGTTCCATCGCCGGCTCTTGTTGATCGCAACCTGCAGTCTGATGGACGCACCCGTCGGCCGCTTTGACTTCCTGTTCAACCACAACCTCTTCTATCTTTGCCTGGACCTTCTGATGGGACTCGGCATCGTACGCGATCTGATCGTCGACCGCCGCGTCCACAAGGTGTATCTCTACGCGCTGCCGGCGGTGATCGTTGGCCAGAATCTCGCGATCTACATGTGGCGCATCGATCCCGCGTGGTGGCGAGGAATCACGCATGCCATCGTGGGATAAGTAGACTCGTACGCAGCTGAGAGAGAGTCGGGCAGCCTGCTAGAACCAGTCGCTGCGGTAGGCGATCCACCAGGCCGCCACTAGTGCCGGAATCGTCGCCGCGCAGGCCCACCAGAACGGCAGCAAGAAATCCGCGATCAGGCCCAACAGGGTAAAGATGATCCAGAACATCTTCCTCTGCATGCACTGATTGTAAACAACCGTACTCCGGGGGGCGCCGCTTGAGGCTATTACGAAAGCTCAATGTCGAGCACGCACCTTGGCACAAAGCAGGTTCCAGCCGCGAAGCGGCGGGATGTGAAAGCCCGGCACGGCAGTGCCGGGTGACCGGAAGCGGAACTGCCAGAGTCCGCTTTAGCGGACGGCACGAGTTTCGTAACAGTCTCTCTTGCTCGCCCGCTCCAGCTGTGAAAAACTTATCTGATACCAGTGATTACCGCCTTATAGGCGGGCCCGCGGGCTTAATGCCCAAGGACAGCCGGCCGATGTGCCGGCACTACGATCTCCTATGGCCACACGAACATTATTCGAAAAAATATGGGACGCGCATCTGGTCGCGCAGCCCGCCGGGCGCTCGCCCATCCTTTATATCGATTTGCATCTAGTCCACGAAGTTACCTCGCCGCAGGCGTTTGATGGACTTCGCACTGCTGGACGCAAAGTGCGGCAGCCCGCCCGTACCGTCGCCACCGTCGATCACAACATTCCTACCGAGCCGCGCGGCACACCCATTACCGACTTGATTGCGGCGAAGCAGATTGCCGCGTTGCAGGCCAACTGCAAAGAGTTCGGCATTCGCCTCTTTGACATGGATTCGCCGGAGCAGGGAATCGTGCACGTGATCGGTCCAGAACTGGGCATCACGCAGCCGGGGATTATGATTGTCTGCGGCGACAGCCATACCAGCACGCATGGCGCGTTTGGCGCGCTCGCGTTCGGTATTGGGACGTCGGAAGTGGAGCATGTTCTGGCGACGCAATGCCTCGCCCAGCAGCGTCCGAAGACCATGAAGATCGATGTGCACGGACGCCTCGCCGACGCCGTCACCGCCAAAGATCTGGCGCTCGGGATTATCGGGCAGATCGGGACCGATGGCGCCACCGGGCACGTGATCGAATACGCAGGCCCGGCCGTGCGCGCGCTTTCCATGGAAGGCCGCATGACCCTGTGCAACATGAGCATCGAAGCCGGCGCGCGCGCCGGCATGGTGGCGCCCGACGAGACCACCATCGCATACGTGAAGGAACGAAAATTTGCTCCCACCGGTGACGATTGGGACAAGGCCGTCGCCTACTGGCGCAGCCTGCCGTCGGGTGACGATGCGGTCTTCGACAAAGTCATCGAGATTGATGCCGCCCAGCTTTGCCCGTTTGTGACTTGGGGAACGAATCCCGGGATGGTCGCTCCGGTGACCGGGCGCGTGCCCGAAGTGAAAGGCCTCGAGGAATCCGACCGCCGCGCGGCCGAACTCGCCCTGCAGTACATGGCGCTGGAGCCGGGCAAGCGCATTGAGGATATCGGCATTGACCGCGTATTCATCGGCTCCTGCACCAATTCGCGGATCGAAGATTTGCGGGCGGCGGCGCGGGTCGCGAAGGGTCATCGCGTGAGCGCAAAGGTCCGCGCGATGGTTGTGCCGGGATCGCAAGCGGTGAAGCGCGCGGCCGAGCAGGAGGGCCTGCACAGAATTTTTCAGGATGCGGGCTTCGAGTGGCGGGAGTCGGGATGCTCCATGTGTCTGGGCATGAATCCCGATATTTTGCAGCCCGGCGAGCGTTGCGCCTCAACCAGCAATCGCAACTTTGAAGGCCGCCAGGGACGCGGCGGCCGCACGCATCTGGTGAGTCCGATGATGGCGGCAGCCGCAGCCATAGCCGGCCATTTCACCGACATAAGAAATTGGAAGTTTCAGTAGTGAGTGTAGCGCCGGCGTCCCACCGGCTGTCCCGGGGGCGTCTCGCCCGCGGAGCCAGCCCAGCGGATTAGGAGACTCATGAACCCATTCACCGTGCATCGCGGGCGCGTAGCCCCGCTGGATCGCGTCAATGTAGACACGGACCAGATCATCCCCAAGCAGTTCTTAAAGCGGATCGAGAAGACCGGCTTCGGCCAGTTTGTGTTCTATGACTGGCGCTTCGGCGCGGATGGCCAGAAGAATCCGGACTTCGTTTTGCACGAGCCGCGCTATGAAGGCGCCAGCATTCTGGTCGCGGGGAAAAATTTCGGCTGCGGATCGTCGCGCGAGCACGCGGTCTGGGCGCTCGCCGACTTCGGGTTCCGCGCCGTGATCTCCTCGTCATTCGCCGACATCTTTGCCAACAACAGCACCAAGAACGGATTCCTCACCGTCCGCCTCACCGACGACGAACTCGCCACCGTCATGCGTCGCGCCCAGGAGATCGACGACTACGAGGTCACCATCGATCTGGAGAAGTGTGAAGTCCGCGACGACCAGGGATTCCGCGCCAACTTTCCCGTCGACGAATTTGTAAGACATTGTCTGCTGAACGGGCTCGATGACATCGGGCTCACGCTGCAGCATGAGAAAGAAATTGCGGCCTATGAAACCAATCATCCGGCGCCGCAAGCCCTGACTTCATCTTCCCGCTGAGAAAACGGTAAACCGAGGTCAAAGGGAGTAAAGATTTGTAAAAACTCGAAGTCGGTCCTTGACCCGCCGCTGGCCGCAGTTGATCCTAGAATGGCGCGGTTCTGCCCTTGCAACGTCGTGTGCGGTTCCAGCCTGAGGCGCATTTAAGGAAGGCCTTAATCGGCAGGAAAATCTCGCTTTTGGGGCAGAGTTGCTGGAGCCAAGTCTACAATGTTTACGTCTAATACTTGGGCTTTCTACGTCCCAGTGTCGAACGAAGGGCAATGGAATAACCTGTGAAAATGATGCACTTATATAGTCGATATCCTGGCGCGCAAGCGATGGCGCGCGTGGCCGCGGTTGCTTTCCTTGCGGCAGTTTGCGCGTACCTCGTCGGCTGCAGCGTCTCCGATTCCAAACAGCAGAAGGCGCATGCCGCCGGTCCCCATGCCGTCTCGGTTGCGGTGGCGCCCGTCCAGCGCCAGGATGTCCCCGTCTATCTCACCGGACTGGGCGCGGTAACGGCATTCAACACCGCCAACATCAAGAGCCGCGTCGATGGCCAGATCATGAAGGTTAACTTCGTCGAAGGACAGAGCGTCCGCGAAGGTGACCTGCTGATTGAAATTGATGACCGCCCCTACAAGGTGCAACTCGAGCAGATGCAAGCGCAGCTTTTCAAGGATCAGGCCACGCTCCGCGATGCGAAGCTCAACTTGGATCGCTACGTGGCGCTGATTCCTTCCGGCAGCATCGCGCAGCAGCAGGTCGATACACAGAGATCGTTGGTCGATCAGCTCGACGGCCAGGTGCGAACCGACCAGGCGCAGATCGATAATGCGAAACTGCAGATTGTCTATTGCCACATCACGGCGCCGTTTAATGGGAGGGTGGGATTGCGGCAGGTGGATCCGGGAAATATCGTGCATGCGGCCGATACCAATCCCATGCTGATTCTCACCCAGCTCCAGCCCATAGCCGTCATCTTCACCCTGCCCGAAGACGTGCTGCCCACCGTGTCGCAGCATATGCAGCACGGAACCTTGGAAGTGGATGCGTTCAGCCGCGACGATCAGACCAAGCTGGCCTCGGGAAAGTTGCTGACCATCGACAACCAGATTGATCCCACCACGGGCACCGCCAAGTTGAAAGCTGTGTTCGATAACAAAGACAACAAGCTCTGGCCCAATCAGTTCGTCAACGCCGACTTGCTTTTGGAAACGCGCAAGAACAGCACCGTACTTCCCACCGCGGCGATTTTGCGCGGTCCCCAGGGAACGTTCGTTTATACCGTTAATCCTGACAAGACCGTGCTGGATAAGCCGGTCACCGTCGCTCTCACCCAGGGCGACACCACCGTGATCACTGACGGCGTGAATCCCGGAGAAACCGTGGTCACCGACGGGCAAGACAAGCTGCAGCGTGGCAGCAGCATCGAGCCGCGGAGCGTGGCTCCCACCACCGGGCTGGGTGTCGGTCCGGGCAGTGCCAATCGGCATCGAGCCGCTGCCGCTCCCGGATCCACCGGTTCCGGGCCGGCTAATTCCAGTTCCGGTTTTGCGGGTGCTCCAGGTTCATGAGTCCTTCAAGACTATTTATTCTCCGTCCGGTAGCAACCACGCTGCTGATGGTTGGAGTTCTGCTCGTCGGCTGGGTTGCGTTCATGCAACTCCCGGTCTCGGCGCTGCCGGAAGTCGATTACCCGACTATTCAGGTGATGACGTTTTATCCGGGAGCAGATCCGGAGGTGATGGCGTCCTCCGTCACGTCTCCGCTGGAGCGCCAGTTCGGGCAAGTCCCCGGTCTGAGCCAGATGACCTCGACGAGTTCCTACGGAAGCTCAGTTATCACCCTGCAGTTCGGCCTCGATCAGAACATTGACGTGGAAGAGCAGCAGGTGCAGGCGGCCATCAACTCCGCCGGAACCTACCTGCCCACCGACCTGCCTAATCCTCCCATCTACAACAAGGTGAATCCGGCGGACGCGCCGATTCTCACCTTGGCTCTGACTTCCGATTCGCTGCCGCTGTCGAAGGTCGAGGATCTCGCCGACACTTCGCTGGCGCAGAAGATTTCCCAGCTCCCCGGCGTGGGCTTGGTTTCGATCAGCGGCGGACAGAAGCCTGCGGTGCGGATCCAAGCCAACCCCACCGCGCTTGCCTCCTACGGTCTGAGCCTGGAGGATCTGCGCGCGGCCTTGGTGCAGGCCAACGTCGATCAGGCCAAGGGCGTCATTGACGGAGCCCGCCAGTCCTACACCATCGGCGCTAACGATCAGCTTTTCTCCAGCGGGCAGTACAAACCCATCGTGATCGCTTACCACAACGGCGCGCCCGTGCGGGTCAGCGACGTTGCCAACGTAATCGACGGCACCGAGAACGATCAGCTCGCCGCGTGGATGAACCTGACTCCCGCCGTGATCGTGAATATTCAGCGGCAGCCGGGCGCCAACATCATCAGCGTAGTCGACCGCATTAAGAAGCTGCTGCCCCAGTTGCAGGCTTCGCTGCCCACGGCAGTGACCGTGCAGATTCTCACCGATCGCACAACGACCATCCGCGCCTCGGTCAAAGACGTCGAGTTCGAATTGATGCTCGCCATTGCGCTGGTGGTGATGGTCGTTTTCCTGTTCCTGAGAAACCTGTCAGCCACGGTCATTCCCAGCGTCGCCGTGCCCCTGTCGTTGATAGGAACCTTTGGCGTGATGTACCTGCTGGGCTACAGCCTCAACAATCTGACGCTGATGGCGCTCACCATTTCGACCGGATTCGTTGTCGACGATGCCATCGTCATGATCGAGAACATCGATCGCTTCCTCGAAGCGGGAGATTCGCCGCTCGATGCCGCACTCAAAGGATCGAGTCAGATCGGCTTCACCATCATCTCGCTTACCGTCTCGCTGATTGCCGTGCTGATTCCGCTGCTCTTCATGGGCGACATCGTGGGCCGGCTCTTCCGCGAATTCGCCGTCACGCTGGCTGTGACCATTCTGGTGTCAGCGGGCGTCTCGCTCAGTCTGACGCCCATGATGAGCGCGAAACTGCTCAAGCACCGCAAAGAGGGCGAAAAGGGCCGCTTCTACGAGGTCACCGAGGACTACTACAGCCGCATCATCGCCTTCTACGGGCGCACCGTGAAATGGGTGCTGAAGCATCAAACCGCGACCTTGCTGGTCACTTTTGGCACGCTGGTCCTCACACTGTTTCTCTACGTGATCGTGCCTAAAGGATTTTTTCCGGTGCAGGATACGGGCGTGATCCTGGGAGTCTCCGAAGCTCCCGATTTCGTTTCGTTCGAGGCCCTGTCGCAGCGGCAACAGCAGTTGGCCAAAGTCATTTTGCAGGACAAAGATGTAGACAGCCTCTCATCGTTCATCGGCGTCGACGGCACCAACACGACGCCCAATGAAGGACGCATCCAGATCAATCTCAAGCCGCGCGATCAGCGTTCCGACGATGCTTCGGCGATCATCCGGCGCTTGCAGCCCGAACTGGCCAAGGTCGACGGCATTACCCTCTACATGCAACCGGTGCAGGACCTCACTGTCGAAGACCGCGTCAGCCGGACGCAATTTCAGTACTCGATCGAAGATGCCGACGCCCAGGAACTCGCTGAGTGGACTCCGAAACTAGTGGCCAAGCTGCAGATGCTGCCGGCTCTCCGCGATGTGGCCACCGATGAGCTCAATAACGGCTTGAAGACCAACGTCACCATCGACCGCGACACCGCATCGCGCCTGGGTATTTTCCCGCAGGCCATCGACAACACGCTTTACGACGCCTTCGGACAGCGCCAGGTCTCCACCATCTTCACCCAGTTGAATCAATATCACGTGATCCTCGAGGTTTTGCCGAACTTCGCCCAAAATCCCACCGATCTCAAAGACATCTACATCCGCCCCAGCGTGGTAACGCCAAATTCCGGCGCGCCCACCGCCAACGGAGCCGCCGTCAGCACCAGCGGCGCACCGGTCCCGATCGCCGCCTTTACTCACATGAATTCAGCCAGCGCCTCGCTCGCGGTGAATCATCAAGGACAATTTCCCGTCGTGACGCTGTCGTTCAATCTGGCGCCCGGAGCCTCTCTGGGCAACGCCACCAAACAGATTCAGCAGGCGGAGAAGGACATCCAGCTTCCGCCCAGCATTCACGCGGCATTTCAAGGGACGGCTGCCGCCTTTCAGAATTCCCTGGCTTCCGAACCTTACTTAATTCTGGCTGCCGTCATCACCGTGTACATCGTGCTGGGAGTTTTGTACGAAAGCTACATCCATCCCGTCACGATTCTTTCTACGCTGCCTTCGGCGGGCGTGGGCGCAATCCTCGCACTGATGATCACCGGGAATGACCTGACGGTGGTGGCGCTGATAGGCATCATTCTTCTGATTGGCATCGTGAAGAAGAACGCCATCATGATGATCGACTTCGCGCTCGAGGCCGAGCGCGTCGAACACAAACCGCCTGAGGAGGCGATTTATCAGGCGTGCCTGCTGCGCTTCCGCCCCATCATGATGACCACCATGGCCGCGCTGCTCGGCGGATTACCCCTGGCCCTCGGCACCGGAACCGGAGCAGAATTGCGCCGCCCGCTCGGCATCACCATTGTCGGCGGGTTGCTCCTCAGCCAGTTGCTCACGCTCTACACCACACCGGTGGTTTATCTGTGGTTCGACCGCTTGGCGCATCGATTCTCGCGCTACCGGATCGGCAACGAGATTCCATCCGAACCCATGTCGGCGGATTAAACGATGAGTATCTCGGCTCCATTTATTCGCCGTCCGATTGGCACGTCGCTCTTGGCGACGGCCCTGCTGCTCTCCGGCATTCTGGCGTTCAACTTCCTGCCAGTGGCCTCGCTCCCCAGAGTAGATTTCCCCGTGATTGGCGTAGGCGCGGGCTTGCCGGGCGCCGATCCTCAGACCATGGCCTCAGCGGTCGCCACGCCGCTGGAGCGGCAATTCGGACGCATCTCCGGCGTGAACCAGATGACGTCCTCCAGCCAACTCGGCACGACCAGTGTCACGCTGCAATTTGATCTCAACCGCAACATCGATGCCGCCGCCCGCGACGTGCAGGCTGCCATCAATGCGGCCCGCAGCCAGCTCCCCGCCAACTTGCCCAGCAATCCCAGTTACCGCAAGGCCAATCCGGCCGACGCGCCCATCTTCCTCATCGCGCTGACCTCCGACACGATGACCGTGCCCCAGATGTACGACGCGGCCGACTCCGTTCTCGCCCAGAAGGTTTCCCAGGTCGATGGCGTCGGACAGGTGTTTGTGTGGGGCGCATCGCAGCCCGCCGTCCGCGCGGAAGTCAACCCAACTTTGCTCAACAAACTTGGAGTCGGGCTCGACACGGTCCGCAATGCCCTCAATGCCGCCAACGCGAACCGGCCCAAGGGCTCCGTCTCCAATGCCAACCGAACGTATACCTTCGACGATACCGATCAACTGTTCACCGCCGATCAATACCGGCCGCTGATTATGGCCTACAACAACGGCGCGCCGGTGCGCTTGGGAGACGTTGCCGACGTACACGATTCCGTCACCGATTCGCGCAACATCGGACTGGCCAATGGCAAGCCCAGCGTTCTGGTCGTCCTTTTCCGCCAACCGGGCGCGAACATTATCGACACGGTTGACCGCGTGCGGTCGCTGATGCCGTTCCTTCAGTCTTCGATTTCTCCGGCCATCAAACTCACCGTCGTGATGGACCGCACCGTAACCGTCCGCGCCTCGGTCAAGGACATCGAAACCACGCTCATAATCTCGGTGATCCTCGTCATCCTGGTCGTGTTCGCCTTTCTGCGCACCGTGCGGGCCACCATCATTCCCAGCATTGCCGTCCCGCTTTCTCTGGTGGGCACGTTCGGCGGAATGTACCTGCTCGGTTATAGCCTCGACAATCTCTCGCTAATGGCGCTGGCCATCTCGACCGGATTCGTCGTCGACGACGCCATCGTCGTCCTCGAAAACATTACCCGCTACGTCGAGCACGGCATGGACGTCGTGCAAGCCGCTTTCAAAGGCGCCGCCGAAATTGGTTTCACTGTCGTCTCCATGAGCACCTCGCTCGTCGCAGTGTTCATCCCGCTGCTCATGATGGGCGGAATCGTGGGCCGCCTCTTCCGCGAGTTCGCGGTGACCCTCAGCATTGCCATCGGCGTTTCGCTGGTCGTCTCTCTCACCACCACGCCTACCATGTGCGCCAAGTTCCTGCGGCCGGGAAAGAGTGAAAAGCACAACATTTTCTACCGCACGAGCGAGTTTGTCTTTGACTGGCTGCTTGCCACCTATACCCGCATGCTGAAGTGGGTTTTGGCCTACCAGCCCGTGACCCTGACCGTGACCATTCTCGTCGCCTGCCTCAGCGTCTATCTCTACATCAAGGTGCCCAAGGGATTTTTCCCGCAGCAGGATACCGGTCGCATCATGGGCGCCGTGATGGCCGAGCAGGATATCTCGTTTCAGGCCATGCGCGATAAGATGCAGCGCTATGTCAGCATCGTCATGCAAGATCCGGCGGTCGACACCGTGACCGGCTTTGCCGGCGGCAATACCGCCCTCAATCAGGGACGCTTCTTCATGATGCTCAAGCCCCTGGAACAGCGCGGTCAGTGTAGGAAGAAGCACTTCTGGGACTCTTGCAAGTACGTTACCGCCGACAACGTCATCAACCGCTTGCGCGGCAAGCTATCCGTTGTGCCCGGGGCCGCCCTGATTTTGCAATCGGCCCAGGACCTCACCATCGGCGGTCGCTTCGGCAACGCGCAGTACCAGTACACCTTGCAGAGCGCCAATCTCGACGACTTGAACAAATGGGCTCCCCAATTGCTGAAAAAGTTGAAGAGCTTGCATGAGTTGACCGACACCAACTCCGACCAGCAGGATCAAGGTCTGCAAGCCAGGCTGGTCATCGATCGCGACACCGCCAGCCGGCTGGGAATCAACCCGCAGACTCTCGACAATGCGCTCTACGACGCCTTCGGGCAGCGCCAGGTCTCCACCATGTACCGCCCGCTCAATCAGTATCACGTGGTGATGGAGGTTGCTCCGCAGTTTCAGCAGACTCCTGAGGCCTTGCAGAATATTTATCTGCGCTCCACCACCGGAACGCCCGTGCCTCTGGCCGCTTTCACACGCTACGAGCCCTCGAACACTCCCCTCGCGGTAAATCACCAGGGGCAGGTGCCCTCGGTCACCATCTCGTTCAACCTGGCGCCGGGAGTTTCTCTCGGGCAGGCGACGGATGCGATTGAAAAGGCCGAGCGCACGATCGGGTTTCCGCCCACCATCCAGGCTAGTTTTCAGGGGACCGCCGCGGCTTTCCAGGATTCGCGCTCCAACATGCTGGTCTTGATCATCACGGCGGTGGGCGCTGTCTACATTGTGCTGGGCATGCTGTACGAGAGCTACATTCACCCCATCACCATCCTTTCCACCATCCCTTCAGCCGGCGTGGGCGCACTACTGGCGCTGCTGCTGACGCATAACGAACTCAACGTGATCGGGATGATCGGCATCATCCTGCTGATTGGCCTCGTCAAGAAAAACGCCATCATGATGATCGACGTGGCGCTCGACGTGGAACGCACCCAGGGCAAAAAGCCCGTGGAGGCTATCTACGATGCCTGCATTTTGCGCTTCCGCCCCATCATGATGACCACCATGGCGGCCCTGCTCGGCGGATTGCCTCTGGCCCTGGGCCACGGCACCGGGTCGGAGTTGCACCGGCCCTTGGGCATCACCATCGTGGGCGGCTTGATTGTCAGCCAGATGCTGACCTTGTTCACCACGCCTGTGGTCTACGTCTACCTCGACCGGCTGCGCCTTGCCTTGCGCGGCAGAGAGGACGAACGCCTGCCAGAAACGTCCGCGCCCGGCGCGCCCCGCCCCAGCCCCGCGCACTGATTTCGATTTCACTTTACAATGGATGGCGCCGCTTTGGGGCACACGGTACAACCTGACCTGAGAGGGCCGGCATCGGACAGCTAAAGAACCCGCTGCTGCGCGAACAACCCCTTGTCCCGTATGATAGGGGGCACGAGTAGAGCTGCCTGCGCGCGATGCGATGCCAGAGAGCAAAGGGCAGACCAGCGATTTCCAGTTCCGTTTTTCGTAAAATTCATTGAGGAGTCAGGGATGCTTAAGAAGGCGGCGGCTCTTTTGCTTGTGTGCGCGAGCGCGGGGATATGCCTCAGTTGTGGAGTGACGGAAGGTCGGTTACTGTTCGCAGCAATTCCAAGTGCCAACGAGCTGGTGGTTTACCGCGAGGACCCGAACTCCGGTGCTCTTACCCAATTGGTCGCGAGTCCCGTCGCGGCGGGTCCGGGCGTTCGCGCTTTGGCGTTGCATCCCAACCAGAAGTTTCTCTATGCCGCAAACTCCGGAGAGAACGACGTCTCCGTCTTCAACGTTGCCATTTCCGGGGGGCTCACCGAGCAGACTCCGCGCACTCCCGTGGGCACCGCTCCCACCCTGATCGCCATGGATTCCACGGGAAGTTATCTGTACGTGGGAAACACCGGGCAGCAGCCGAGTATTTCCGTGTTTTCGATTGATTCGAAAACCGGCGCCCTGTCCCCCGTGATTCAGCCTCCCAGCACCGGCAACACGGCCTACATCGGCTTGACCCCCATCAACATGGCGGTCTCGTCGAACAATGTTCTTTACGTCACCGGACAAGGATTGCAGGGCTACGTCGCAGCCTTCCCGCTCACCAATGGGGTTCTGGGCACGCCGCCTCCGCAGTCGCCCTACCTGGCCGGTAACAACCCTTACGGCCTCGCCATCTCTTCCGATGGAAGTGCGCTTTACACCGCAAACAAGTTGGATTTTTCCATTTCCGAATTCTCCATCGCCTCCAACGGCGCGCTCACCGCAATAGCGGGGAACCCTATCGCCATCAACTTCACCGGTCCCACTGCCTTGTTGATTGACCCCGCGGGCAAATATCTTTTCGTCGCCGATCAGGGATCGAGCAACCTGGATGGTTTTTCCATTGGAACCGGTGGCTCGCTCAATTTGCTGGCCAGTGCTCCCTTCGCTACCAAAGCCTCGCCCAGCGCGCTGGCCTGCGATTCCGTCGGCCGATATGTTTTTGTGGCTGGCCAGTCGACTCCAGGATCGATACAATCCTTCTTTCTCAGCTCGGGCAACGGGACATTGACTCTGATTTCGTCCTATTCGGTGGCGCCCGGGGCGCCTACTTCGATGGTCTTGACCAAGTAAATGGGGCCCGCAGCAAACTTAACAAGTCTGTGACAATTCTGGCCGTGAACCGGGGAAAATACGTTAAGCGGCACATTGCCCGCGAGTGCAACCGCGAGCCACGCCGGGACATCTAATCTTTTATTCAAGTTGTCCCTCAACCAACCGCGCTAATTCGAAGCCGGAGCCGGGATCCATTCCATGAAAATCGCCAGCGCCGCAAGCGCGTTTCCGAAGAATTATTACTCCCAGAAATTCCTGCTGGAAAAACTCCAGGAGTACTGGGGCGATCGCCTGAAGAATCCGCGCATGCTCGAGCGGCTGCACCGCAATGTAACCGTGCAGGGACGCTATCTCGCCATGCCTCCAGAGCGATATAACGACCTCCGGACTTGGGGCCAGGCGAACGATGTTTGGATTCAGGTTGCGCAGGAATTAGGCGAGCAGGCCCTCTGCCGCGCTCTGCATCACGCTGGACTGCAGCCGGCACAACTCGGCGCGCTTTTCTTCACTTCGGTAACCGGAATTTCCAGTCCTTCCATCGATGCGCTGCTCATCAATCGCATGGGGCTTTCGCCGAATATCCGCCGGCTTCCGATTTTTGGCCTGGGCTGCGTCGCCGGAGCGGCCGGAATCGCGCGCGCCGCCGACTACGTGCGCGCCTATCCGTCGCAGTCCGCCGCTCTGGTTTCGGTGGAGCTGTGCTCCTTGACCATTCAGCGCGACGATCTTTCCGTGGCCAATCTGATTTCTTCCGGCCTCTTCGCTGATGGCTCTGCTGCCGTGATTGTCAACGGAGCCGACGTAGGCTCGAACGGCCCCGAGATCCTCGCCACCCAGTCGATCTTCTATCCCAACACCGAAGAGATGATGGGATGGAACGTGAGCGAGAAAGGCTTTCGCATCACGCTCTCTCCCGAGGTCCCAGTGCTGATTCGCGAGCACCTCGGCCAGGGTGTGGACGCATTTCTTGCCGCTCGCCAGTTACAGCGGAAAGATATCGGAAGCTGGGTCTTGCACACCGGCGGTCCTAAAGTTCTCGAGGCCACTGCGGCGGCGCTCGATTTGAACAACGGGCAACTGGATGCATCGTGGGATTGTTTGAAGCGCGTAGGAAATTTGTCATCGGCATCGGTGCTGGTTGTGCTTGAAGACGTAATGAAAAACCGGCGCCCGGAGCCGGGCACGCTGGGCCTCCTGGCTGCGATGGGGCCCGGATTCTGCTCGGAGCTGGTCCTTTTGAAATGGTGATGGTGAAAGCACGGTGCTGACCTCGACAGATGTTTTTGTGATTGGCGGAGGCCCCGCCGGATTAGCGGCGGCCATCGCCGCCCGCAAGTGCGGCCTGCGCGTCATCGTGGCCGACGCGGCGCAGCCGCCGATCGACAAGGCCTGCGGCGAGGGCTTGATGCCCGACGGCCTGGCGGCGCTCCACGCATTAGGCCTGCAGTTGCCCTTAGCCGAAAGCTATCCTTTTGGCGGCATTCGTTTTCTTACTTCGGCATTATCTGCCGAAGCTCCGTTCCCCGGCAGTGAGTGCGGTCGTGCCGTACGCCGCATCATCCTGCATCGTTTCATGATCGAACGCGCTGAGCAGGTGGGAGTTCAGTTCCTCTGGCGAACGCCCGTCACCGGCATCTCTCCCTCTGCGGTTCATCTGGGGAAAAGCACGGTTCGGAGCCGCTGGATTGTTGGCGCAGATGGGGCGCACTCGCGTGTCCGGCACTGGGCGCGACTGGAGAAGTCCTCGCGCCCCAGACTGCGCTTTGCCTTCCGCCGGCACTATCGCGTCGCTCCTTGGACAGATCACGTGGAAGTGTACTGGGGCCATCGTTACCAGGGTTACGCGGTGGGCGTGAGCCCGGAGCAAGTGTGCGTGGTGCTGGCGTCGCACGATCCGAATCTGCGTCTGGAAGACGGCCTGCGGCATCTGCCCCGGCTGCGCGAGCGGCTCGCGACTTGTGAACCGGTTTCCACGGAAAGAGGCGCGATCACGGGCAATCGCCGCCTCGGATCGGTATGGCGTGGGAACGTGGCGCTGATCGGCGATGCGGCCGGAACGGTCGACGCCATCACCGGCGAAGGCCTGGGCCTGGCTTTCCGTCAGGCCGTAGCGCTGGCGCACTGCCTCGAATCCGGCAATCTTGCGCCCTACCAACTCGCACACCGGCGGCTGATGCTGCGCCCCCTGATGATGGCGCGGCTCATGCTCACACTCGATGGACGTCCTCGCCTGCAGCATCGAACTCTGCAACTCTTTCACAAGCGTCCGCAGATATTTCGGCGATTGCTCGCGTTCCATGTGGGAGCGTTGCCCGCAAGCCGGCTCATTTGCGACGGCTTCAGCCTGGAATCGGGCTGCTGACCGCCAACCTATGCGCGAGCTCGCCAGGAAATTCCGCAGGCACTTGCCGTCAGCAATCATTCTGCTGGCCGCGGCTGTCACGCTTGCCGCCGCGCAAGACACTGCATTCCAACTGGATCCCGCTCAGACTTCGGTGAACTTTACCTTAGCCGATGTGCTTCACACCGTGCACGGAACTTTCAAGCTGAAACGCGGAGCCCTGCAGTTCGATCCGGCATCGGGCAAATTAGCTGGCGAGATCGTGGTCGATGCGGCCAGCGGTGACAGCGGCAGCGGGATGCGCGACCGCAAAATGCATAGGGAAGTTTTGGAAAGTGCTCGCTATCCCGAGATCGCCTTTCACCCCGATCGAGTCGAGGGAACGGTCGCGAGCCAGGGGAAATCCTCGGTCCTGGTGCACGGCATCTTCCGTATTCACGGCACCGATCGCGAGATCACGGTTCCGGCCCAGGTGGAGACATCCGCCGATCATTGGACGGCCACCGTGCATTTCACCATTCCCTACGAAAAGTGGGGAATGAAAAATCCCAGCAACCTGTTCCTTAAAGTCAGCGACTCGGTGCAGATTGATCTGATCGCCGCGGGTAGCATCGTGCGCCGCACCGCGAACTCCACTCAATAGCCTTGCCGGGGAACGATTCCGCCGCCTTCCGTGCAGTCGTAAGCGCGGCCCGCCGCCAGATTCTTATATTCCTCGCTGCGTCCGCTGGGCCAGTCGATGACCACACGCTCTACCCGGTCGCGCTTCTCCAAGCCAAAAGTCACCGGCAGTTCCGACTGCGATAAATAACTCGATCCGCCTTTTACCATTCGCGTCTGCATCAGGTCTCCGGCGAAGACGCGCACGACTGCGCCAATTCCGTCGCGGTTCGATTTTGTTCCCCTCAGATGAAATCGAATGCTGCGATTGCCGGAGAGTTGATCGTTGCGGTAAAGAAACGCCGGGCCATTATTCGTCGTGATCAGCAGATCGAGATCGCCATCGCGGTCGAAATCTCCGTAAGCTAATCCCCGGCCGACTTTCGGCGCGTCGAAGCCCCCGCCCACTTCCGCCGCGACATCACGGAACGTTCCTTTTCCGCTATTCAGAAAAAGTTGCGGCGGCTGCGCATATCCCACGTTGCCGCGAATGTTCCGCACCGTCTCATCGATGTGTCCGTTGGCCACCGCGAAATCGAGCCAGCCATCCAGATTCACGTCCAGGAACGAGCAGCCGAATCCCAGGCTGTTTCTCGACGCGATACCTACCCCCGATTCCGGCGCGATATCCTCAAAGCTCTTGCCTGTCGCCCGGTACAGCCCGATCATCTCGTTGTCGAAATTCGTGATCGCCACGCCGGGACTGCCGGAGTTATCGAAATCCGCGACATCCACTCCCATGCCCGCCCGCGCTTTCCCTTCGGTGCTGAAAGCCAATCCGGCTTCGACCGCGGAATCTTTGAACGTCCCGTTGTGCTGGTTGCGATACAGCTTGTTGGGCTGAGTATCGTTGGCCACGAGCAGGTCGGGCCAGCCATCGTGGTTTTCGTCGAACAGTGCGACCCCCAGCGATTTCGAGCTGCTGTCAAAAATTCCACTCTCCGCGGTTACGTCCTCAAACGTTCCATTCCCGCGATTATGAAACAGCCAGCAGGTCGCTCCCCGGTACGCTTCGGGCGTGCAGTAAGACTTGTGCTTCCCATCCAGGCTGCAGAAAACATCGTGCTCCGGCGACCACTTCACATAATTGCACACAAAAAGATCGAGCAGGCCGTCGCGGTCGTAATCGAACCACAGCGCCGACGTGCTGAATCCTTCCCGCTTCCCCAGTCCGGCCCCGTTGGTGACGTTCGACGAATGTGCCACGCCCCGTGTTGCGGAACAATCGATTCTGCCCCACGCAGGTGATCAGGATGTCCGGGAACCCGTCGTTGTTGTAGTCGCCGACCGCGACTCCCATGCCGTAGAGTTCCACTTCCAGGCCGGCTCGCGCGGTCACGTCGGTGAAAATGCCGTTGCCATTGTTGTGATACAGCCGAAGTGTGGTCTTGTTCTTCTTGTGCCCCGGCCAGTCTGCCCCGTTGATCAGCAGAATGTCTTGCCAGCCGTCGCGGTCGTAGTCCAGAAAGGCGCATCCCGAGCCCAAAGTCTCCGGCAGGAATTTCCCCCCGAAGGCTCCGCTATTATGTTCGAATTGGATTCCCGCCTCCTGCGTGACGTCGGTGAATCGAAAGCCCAACCCCACGCCATTTGTCTGTGCTGCGAGCGCATGCAGGCGCGACAGATGCGGCCACGACGCCAGCCCCGCCATTCCTCCCAGGAACATCCTCCGATTCACGGAATGTTCACCAGCCCCGACCGGATCGCGTACACCACCAGCTCCGCCGTTTTGTGGATGCCCAGAGTGTTCATGATGTTGGCGCGGTGCACCGCAATGGTGTTAGCGCTCAGGTCAAGCGCGGTCGCGATCTCCTTATTCGATTTGCCGTCGACGATCATTTGCAACACTTCCAGTTCCCGCGGTGTGAGCGCGGCATTCCGCTCTCCTTTCAAGGCTGAGTGCTGCTCGACCTTCGGATCGAAAATGGTTTCTCCCGCCGCAACCTTCCGCACGGCCGCGCCCAATTCCAGGTCCAGCGCGTTCTTCAGAATGTATCCTCTCGCTCCGGCTTCCACCGCCTGCCGCACCCACGTGTTCTCGCTGTGCATGCTCAGCATCAGCACCGCCGTCTCCGGAGAGTCTTCCAGAATCTGCCGCGTCGCCTGCAGCCCGTTCATTCCCGGCAAAGCGCTGTCCATCACCACTACCTGCGGATGAAGCTCCCGGGCCAGCTTGATGGACTCTTCACCGTCGCCCGCCTCGCCGACGACTTCCATGTCGGGTTCGTCTTCCAGCATGCGCCGAAAACCGCGCCGCACCAGGCTGTGATCATCCACCAGCAACACTGTGATCTTCTTTGGCATGAGACTCCGCTTTCTCTCTGGGCACCGTCAGGTGCACCAGCGTTCCACCTTCCGCAGGATGCGAGAAAACAATCTGCCCGTCCATCAACTCCGCGCGTTCCCGCATGGCCACCAGCCCAATGCCGCGCCGGTTGGGACGCTCCGGAAATCCAACACCCCGGTCTTCCACTTCCAATTCCAGTGTCTGCTCCAGAAATTTCAGGCGTACCCACGTCTGCTTCGCCCCGGAGTGCCGCGCCACATTGTTCAGCGCTTCTTGCAGCACGCGGTAAACGTGCACTCCGGCCGCGCTGTCCACGGCAAACGGCTCACCCTGCTTTTCATAGGATATGGCAATTCCGGTTTGCCTTTCCACGGTGGGAATGTACCAGTCAAGCGTGCTCTCCAATCCCGCTTCATCGAGCATCACGGGATGCAGCGCCTGCGAAAGACTGCGCACGCTCTCCAGCGTCGTCTGCACCGTTTCAAGTACTTCCTGCAGATCGGCCCTGAGTGTGGACCCTTCGGGAGCGTGCGTCCCCGCGCGGCGCAGCATCGAACCCACCGCAGTGAGGATCTGCCCAAATTCGTCGTGCAGTTCGCGTGAGATGTAGCGCAGCGTCGATTCCTGCGCCGCAATCAGTTTCTGCGCCAGCTCGCTGCGTCGCTCCGAAATCTCCGCCAGCCGGGCAAATAATCGCCGGTTCCAGCGGATCAGCAGAAAACTATTCAGCACGATCGCCAACAGGGTCGCGGCCAGAAATACAAAAACTTGCAGCCGCACCCGATCGTAAATTTGCACGATGCGGTTTCCCGCCTGCTCTTCGCTTTCGCTGTTCTGCACCAGCAGCCGCGCCACCGCCGTGCTCAATGCGGCTTGGCGCTCCTGCAGCGAGAGCTGGATCTGCTCGCGCGCTGCCTTTTCCTTGCCACCACGCGCCAGCGCGAAGATTCGGTCCACCGCGTCCCAGAACTGTGTGAATGAGCTCGCCAGAAACGCGCTTTGTTCGGGAGTCCGGCTCGCCGCCGCGAATCCCGCTTCCAGCCGCATCGCATCATCCAGGTCGGTGCGGATGCGCTCGAATTGCGCCGACCACGCCGTCAGCGGGTAGGGTTCGTCGCTGCTGACCATGTCGCGCATCGCCACCGCCAGCAGGTTGAGATCGTTCTGGATGCGCAGCAATTGCAGCGAATCTTTACGGTTGCGGTCGACCAGTTCCGTCTGCAGTTGCCGCAGGCCTGTGACCTGCCAGGTCATGTACGCGGAATAAGCAAGCACTATGGCCAGCGTGATAAACAACGCCAGCAATAGGCCAAAGGTGGGCGAGCGCTCCTGCTGCGATGGCCGGGGCACGCCCCGAGCATACAACGCCGCCCTGCTGCCTGTCACAGCCGCTCCGGCCCTGCGAGTCGGTCAGTTTCATTTCCGCGGCGCGCGATTTCCGAGAGAGGTCATCCCGAAGGCCCGCGTTTTCACCAGCGGGACGAGGGATCTCCCGTGCGCATACCCCCGACGAAGTCCAAACCGACTCACTACCGCCGCGTTCCGCTCCCGGATGTGTGACAATGCAGTAATAATGAAGCGAACCCCGGCCCAGCGGAGTCAAACAAAGGATTGAGTTCCCCAGCCAAAGAAGTCACGAAGTCTCCCAAGATCCAGCGCCTGAAGACGGTCTTGCCGGACGTTTGGCGGCTGATGCGCCCGCGCCGTGCGCTCCTCGCTCTGGGCTTCGTGCTAATGGTGATCAACCGGGTTTCAGGTTTTGTCCTTCCCGCCTCCACCAAATTTCTGATCGATGATGTCATCGACAAGCATCACCTCGCTGGCCTGCAGCGACTCGTCGGGATTGTACTGCTGGCCACCGTCGTCCAGGGCATTACTTCTTTTTCGCTGACCCAATTGCTCTCCAAGGCAGCGCAGCGGCTCATCACCGAACTCCGCGAAGCGGTGCAGAAACACATTTCGCGTTTGCCCGTTTCTTTTTACGATGCGAATAAAACCGGCGCGCTGGTTTCACGCATCATGAGCGACGTAGAAGGAATTCGAAACCTCCTGGGCACGGGCTTGGTGGATTTCGCCGGAGGCCTGTTAACCTCCGGCATTGCCTTATGGTGGTTGATGCGCATCAGTCCCCGCATGACGCTGATTGCTCTGATATCGCTGGCCGCCTTCGGCGGGTTCTTGAGCAAAGCTTTCTCCACCATCCGACCCATCTTTCGTGAACGCGGCAAGATTAACGCGGAGGTATCGGGGCGTCTCACCGAGTCGCTCGGCGGCGTTCGCGTCATCAAGGGATACCACGCCGAAAGCCGCGAAGAGGCTGTGTTCGCTGCGGGCGCCCGAAGGCTGCTCGATAACGTGATGCGGACCCTGACAGCGACCTCGGTGATGAGCCTCTCTGCCAGCGTGCTGCTGGGCGTAGTCGGCGCCGCGACCATGTACGTGGGAGCACGCCTGAGTCTGGCCGGTACTCTGACCCCAGGCCAGTTCTTTTCTTTTACTCTTACCCTCCCGTTCCTGGTTGCGCCCATAATGCAGATCGTATCCATCGGCACTCAGCTCACGGAAGCCCTCGCTGGTCTCGAGCGCACGCAGGAGATCATGCGCGAACGGCCGGAAGACCAGGATCCCCGTCGCTCCGTTGAACTCCAGGATATTATCGGCACAGTCGAATTCGACAACGTGAGTTTCAGTTACGACGGGACTCACGAAGTCCTGCACAGTATTTCTTTTCGCTCCGAGCCCGGAACGGTGACTGCGCTGGTGGGCTCCTCCGGCTCCGGCAAGTCCACCACGATCGGATTAGTCTGCGCATTCTATGTGCCCACCCAAGGAACGATTCGAGTGGATGGCAAAGATCTAAGCACGGTGCGCCTCGACTCCTTCCGCACTCGTCTCGGCGTCGTTCTGCAGGAATCATTTCTGTTCGATGGAACCATTCGCGAGAATGTGGCTTTCTCCCGGCCCCATGCCACCGAAGAAGAAATCTTGCGGGCCTGCCGCATCGCCCGCGTCGATGAGTTCGCCGAATGCTTCGCCGACAAATATGACACCGTAGTCGGCGAGCGCGGCGTGAAGCTTTCCGGCGGCCAGCGCCAGCGCATCTCCATTGCCCGCGCCATTCTCGCCGAGCCCCGCATTCTCATTCTTGATGAGGCAACGTCGAGCCTCGATTCCGAATCCGAAGAAATGATCCAGCACGGGCTCGCTTATCTCATGCAGGGACGCACCACCTTCGTCATTGCGCACCGCCTTTCCACCATCCGCCGCGCCGATCAGATCATGGTCATGGAGCGGGGACAGATCGTCGAACGCGGCACTCATGCCCAACTCTACGCGGCCCGCGGCCGCTATTTCGATCTCTACACGCGCCAGCACGGAGTTGAAGAGAACCTCTTCCTCGCTCCCGGAGAAGGCGATGCCATCGTCGTCGATGCCAACGGCGCTGGCAGCAAGGACGGTGATGTAAAAGCCGACGACGCTCTGCGCGTGCTCCGAGGAGAAATGCGCTAGGGCCATGACCACCGCTCCCGTAATCTCTTCCAACTCCGTCTCTGTCGCCATCCGCAGCGAGAATCTTTGCCGCCATTACCGCATGGGCAACGCGCTGATTCGCGCCGTCGACGGCGTTTCCCTCGAGGTTCGCTCCGGTGAGTTTGTGGCTTTGCTCGGCACCTCCGGCTCGGGAAAATCCTCGGTGTTGAATCTGATCGCCGGCCTCGATCGCCCAACCTCGGGAAGCGTCATCGTGCAAGACCGCGATCTCGCGCGCCTTTCCCGCGAAGAACTGGCCAAATATCGCCTGCATGTCGTCGGCATGGTGTTTCAATCGTTCAATCTGATTGCCAGCATGACTCTCGCCGAAAACGTCGAGTTGCCGCTGCGCTTTGCCGAAGTCGACAAGCGCCAGCGCGCCGACATGGCTCGCGACGCCTTGCAGCGCGTCGGCCTGCAAGCTCGCATGCATCATCGCCCCAGCCAGCTTTCCGGAGGCGAGCAGCAGCGTGCCGCGCTGGCTCGCGCCCTCATCAATCGTCCGCAGCTTCTGCTGGCCGATGAGCCCACCGGAAATCTCGACAGCCGCACCGGCACCGAGATTATGGAGATGCTCCGCGGATTCAATCGCGATCTCGGGATGACCGTCGTCATGGTGACCCACGAGCGCGCCCTCGCCGAGCGCTACGCTCAGCGAATGATTTTTCTGGCGGATGGCAAACTCGTCGACGACCAGCCCAGCTCATCATTAGTCGGGTCCAGCCCGCACGGAGTGCAAGCGTGAAGCTTCCCGATCTCTCTGAATTGGCCCTGCGCAATCTGCGCGAATCGCTACTCCGCAACTCGCTGACCACCGTCGGAATTTCAGTCGGCGTCGCCTCGCTCGTCGCCATGCTTTCGCTCGGCATCGGCCTGCAGCAGATGGCCTCCCGCCGGCTGGTCAAGTCCGGCCTGTTCGACACCATCTTCGTTACCTCGCGCCGCGAGTTGCGCGGCATGGGACGCGAAGAAGAACGCACCGGCCCCACTCCCGGCGAAAGCCGTGTCCTCGACGAGCCGGCCCGCGTCCAGATCGAGCACCTTCCCAACGTCAGTGAGGCTTATCCCGACATTCGCTTCGTCACCGAACTCCGCTTCGAGGACAAGCCGCACCTCACCATGATCTCCGCCCTGCCCGCGTCGGCCAAATCCAACGACGCCTTCGAAGGCATGCAGGGCAGCTTCTTTTCCTCCGACACCGCGCCTGAGGCGATTCTGCAGAAATCTTTTGCGGAAGAGCTTCTCGGAAAAGCGCCGAAACTGGGAGCGCCGGAACCCAGCGTCGCCGAACTTGCCGCTCCGCTGCTAGGCAAAGAGATGACCATGCGCTATGCCCAGCGCGCACCCAGCCCATCCCAGCCCGGTCCCGTTCCGCCCAGCGCCGCGAGCAGCCCCGATATCGATCTCTCCGGAGCGTCCTACTCCGTCGTCTCGCGCGAGCAAGAATTAAGAATCGTCGGCGTCTCCGATCTCGATCCCGAAAGCATGCGCGGCCCCATGCGAGCCAAGGTATTTCTGCCGCTCAAGCTCGCCGAGAGTCTTCACGTCATGCAGCCGACCGATCTGCGCGAGGTTTCGCGCGCCGCCGCCGATCAGCCCGTCTATTCCTCGATCAGTGTGCGCGTGAAAAATCCCGCCCAGGTGCAGCCTGTCGAAGATGCCATCAAGAAAATGGGATTCACCACCTTCTCGATTCTCGACGCCAGCCGCGGCCTGCGCCAGTTCTTCGCCGTGCTCTACGCCTTCCTCGGAATCTTCGGCAGCCTTGCCCTGATGGTCGCCTCCATCGGCATCGTCAACACGCTGGTCATGGCGATTCTCGAGCGCCGCCGCGAAATCGGCATCATGAAGGCCATCGGCGCCAGCGATGGAGATGTCAAAAAGCTTTTCTTCGCCGAAGCCGGAGCCATGGGCATCCTCGGCGGCGTCGTCGGCGTCGTCTTCGGATGGACTATCGGCCAGCTCATCAATTTCGGAACCAACATCTATCTCCGCCGCCAGTCGCTTCCGCCCGAACATTTCTGGGCCGTGCCGTGGTGGCTCGTCGGAGGCGCTATTCTGTTCTCCGCCGGAGTCAGCCTGATTTCCGGCCTCTACCCCGCAGGTCGCGCCGCGCGCCTCGATCCCGTCCAGGCGCTGCGCTACGAGTGATCCGCCGACGCATCATGAACCGCATTCTCTTCAGCGCTTGCTGTTTCCTGCTTGGCCTGCTCCTGCCTGGAGCCTACGCCTCCGCGCAGAGCCGCATCGACTGCAACACTCTTCAAAGCCGCATCCTCAAACGTGCGGTGCGCTACTGCGTCTACCTGCCCGCCGGATACGACACCCAACAGCCGCCTCAGCGTTATCCCGTGCTCTATTTTCTGCACGGACTCGGCGACAACGAGCAGACTCTGTTCAACAGCGGTGGCTGGACCTTGCTCGACGATCTCCGCAACCAACATAAAATCGGCAGCTTTCTCATCGTCGCTCCCGAAGGCCGCCGCAGCTTTTACGTCAACTCCGCTGACGGCTCGGTGCGCTACAGCGATTTCTTCCTGCAGGAATTCATGCCCTACATCGAAGCCCGCTACCGTATTCGTCCCGGACGCGAAGGCCGCGCCATCAGCGGCATTTCCATGGGAGGATACGGCGCGCTCCGCTTCGCCTTTGCCCGTCCCGATTTATTTTCAGCCGTCAGCGCGCAAAGCGCCGCCCTGATTACCGAATCGCCCCAGCAGCTCGACGCAGCCTCCTCCACCGGAGCCCCCATCCTCACCGTCCTCGGCCCGGTTTTCGGCAAGCCCATCGATGCCGCACATTGGGCGAAGAACGATCCCTTTGTGTTAGCCCGGCAAAACGCGCCCCGCCTGCGCTCCGTGGCGATCTACTTCAACTGCGGCCAGGAAGACAATTACGGTTTCGAAAAGGGAGCAGCGAAGCTCGACCGCGAACTCGCCGCCGAGCGCGTCAAGCACGAATATCACCCCTATCCCGGCGATCACAGCATCACCTATTTCTTGTCCCACTTCGGGGAAGTAATGGAGTTCCACTCCCGCGCCTTCGGCCTCCTCAAGCCATGAGCTATCCCGTGCTGATGTAAACTAACCAGAATCGAGTGCTGGGGAACCCAGCAGAGCAGCGTCGACCGCAGCAGAAGTGAAACGTTGATCCTAGTCCCGGAGAGGTGGCCGAGTGGTTGATGGCGCCAGTCTTGAAAACTGGAATACGGGAAACTGTATCGGGGGTTCGAATCCCTCCCTCTCCGCCAGTTACTCTAGCTACAGGACTTACCAGTTTCTTTACAACTAGCCTTAACAATTTGCCATGATCTCCTTGTCCTCCCGGTATCTGTGGTGGGTATCGGCATTGCTGTGAGCCATGACAGACGGCAGTTCACTATCTGCTTGCCCATTTTGCCATCGCTGTAGGTCTTGTTGCAGTGGTCCCAGTAGTGTTGCATCGCTTGCAGGACGCCTGACGTTTCCGCCTTGCTCTTTTTCAGCGTGTCTTCGAGTTCGTAGGTCACGATGCAGTGTTTGTTTGGGCCGGGCACGCGTGCAGGATTGGTCTTCGTTCCCGGCTTATCACCGATCAGATGTGATAGTGAACGTTCACCGCTAGCAGCCCGGGGTGTAAGTAACTAATTTTCGGCACGACCAGCCGCGCCGAGCTGCGAGTCGAGCTTCGTGATTCGATGACCGATTTCGTACAAGATATTGAGATTCGGCTTCCGGAGAGCCGATTTCGATTTTCCCGACGAGTAAGTAGTAAATAAACAGCAAAAAAGGCGTCCCCTCGAGGTCTTTCCACTGCCGCGGCGTGCCCGCACCCAGCACTTTGCGCAAGATCAGGCTCAAGTTGAAGGCCCCCACATGGACCAGTTGCCGCTTCAGAATATTCTCGTGTCCGCGTAGATGTGTGCGCCTCATGCCGCCCGTCTCGTAGCAGTGCGCAAAGCTGCGTTCCACCAGTTCGCCTCGCCGCCGCAGTAAGCTCTTGCCGTAGCCGCCGCGCACGCGCCGTCGATTCTGGTACACCGCCTGTTGCTCCTCGGTTTTGCCCTCCCAGTGGCGCTGCCCCGCTTGTTTCTTTTCCGGAATGTAGGTACGCACTTCGTAACTCTTCACCCGCTCCAAGACCGCGCCGCTGTGGTAACCCTTGTCCGCTACCGCCTCTTCGATTCCCTCGACGTTGACCTTGGGCGTATCCTCGGGTCTCTGCTCCGCTGCTTCGCGTTTCACTAACTCCGCCACCGCGATCCCCGCCTCGCTCAGCGTCGCGTCCAGCGTCACGGTGTCGCCCAGGTCGGCTCCATGCAGCGTCACCGCCACCACCGCACCCGTATCCAGATCGACCGCGTGCTCGGCCTTGTGCGCCAAGTGCGTGCGCCCGTCCTTCATCTTCGTAATCCGCGCATCCCCGTCCGCCGGGCTCTCCCACTCCTTATTCGACATCCGCTTCTTCCGCTTGCGGTCCAACCGTGCCAAGTCTTCCTGTCCTGCCTCAGCTGGAAATGGAGAAAGCGTTCGTCCGTTAAGATAGCGGAGCGAACGTATGAGAAAAGAGCGCAAGCACTACACTGCTGAGGAGAAGGTGGCCATTCTGCGGCGCCATCTTTTGGACAAGGTCGCGGTTTCCGATCTGTGTGAAGAACTGGGCCTGCAGCCGACGGTGTTCTACCGCTGGCAAAAAGAGTTGTTCGAGAACGGAGCGGCCGCCTTCCAAACGACGGAGCATCCTCGCCGCCAGGCCGAAGAGAAACAGAAGCGGATTGAGTTCTTGGAGAAGAAGGTGCAGACCAAGGACGAGGTCCTGGCCGAGCTGATGGCGGAGCACATCGCGTTAAAAAAAAGCCTTGGGGAACTCTGACCGCGACCTGGGTGCCGCATGATGTGCGGGATCAGGTGGTGGATTTCGTCCGACGCTGGTCGGAGAAGAGCGAGATCAGCGTCGGCCGATTCATTGTGTGGCTGGGCGTTACCGTGAGCAAGTTTTACAACTGGCGGCAGCGCTATGGGCGCGTGAATGAGCACAACGGTTGGGTGCCCCGAGATTTCTGGTTGGAGCCGTGGGAGAAAGAAGCCATCATCGGCTTCCATCTGAACCATCCCTTGGAAGGGTATCGGCGACTCACGTTCATGATGTTAGATCGCGATGTGGTGGCCGTGAGCCCGGCGAGCGTATGGCGCGTGCTGCGACAAGCGGGACTGCTGTCGCGCTGGAAAGCGAAGCCGTCGCGCAAGGGCACCGGCTTCGAACAGCCGCTCGAGCCGCACCAGCACTGGCATGTCGATGTTTCCTATATCAACCTGTCGGGCACGTTCTATTACCTATGCAGCGTGCTGGATGGATGCAGCCGTTTTCTGGTGCATTGGGATTTGCGAGAGTCGATGAAGGAAGCTGATATCGAGAGGATTCTGGAACGAGCCAAGGAGAAGTACCCGGACGCCAAGCCGCGGATCATCTCCGACAACGGACCGCAGTTTATCGCGCGGGACTTCAAGGAGTTCATTCGCATCTCGGGGATGACGCACGTGCGCACCTCGCCGTTTTACCCGCAGTCGAATGGGAAGATCGAACGCTGGCATAAGTCGCTCAAACGGGAGTGCATTCGGCCACTTACTCCGTTGACCCTGGAAGATGCCCGCCGCTTGATTCAAATCTACGTGAATCACTACAACACGGTGCGACTGCATAGCGCGATCGGCTACGTGACGCCGCAGGATCGGCTGGCCGGACGACAGGCTGAGATCCACGCCGCTCGCGATCGCAAGTTAGAAGAAGCCCGCAAACGGCGGCAACTTCGCCGGCAACAGACAGCGACTTCGACTTTGGCACCACGCACAGCTACAATGACCTCGCCGGGTGAAACAGAAGCAGGCGCTGCAGGGATGCAACCATGCTGAGGGATAACCTGGTGGGGCTCATCGAGCCGATGCTCAGCAGCGCGGGAGCCAATCCTCTCGCCCTCTGCACTGCCAGGAAAGAGCCATCGGACGATAGACCCCCATGCCTTGAAAATCCCCGCCCCAAAGGGGCGGAACCTACACTAACGGAGAACGTCCCTTCTCCATTTCACGCTGAGCCAAGACATTCCCGGCTCGGCGTCTCTATGCCCGAAGCCTTCGCCAGACCACGCAGAAACTCCTCATAGCTTTCCCCCGTGTCGCGGCGCACAATCGAGCGCATCGCCGCGTTCGCCTCCAACGTCGTTGCATCGATCGCGATCCGCTTCCCCTTCACCAACCCGCGATCGGCCAGCACACCCAGCACCCAGCCGAACACTTCGCGATGCGTTTCCACGTCGATCAAACGGCGGGTGCGCGAAATCGTCGTGTGATCCGGCGTGTCCTCATCCAAACCAATCCCCACAAAGCGCCGCAACCCCAGCGAATCCGCCAATTGCCAGGCAATCCCGCGTTCACTGTCGATGCCCTCAAAGTAGCCCAGCAGCAGCGACCGGAAGTAGATCCCCGGGGTCAGCGACGGCCGGCCATACTTAGCCGCATAGAACTTCGCACACCGTCCCTCCACAAACTCATCGAACTTCTCCGCCTCCAGCAGTTCATTGAGCCGCTGATAGAACGGATGTCCTGGCGCCGAAGGCAGCTCCCTATGAGCAATCCAAATGTCTTCTTGCTTTTCCCGCTGCTTGCGCGTCCCCATCGCCATACGCGCATTCTACGAATCCTACCTGTGGATCCTTCAAGCTCTTTTGCTTACGCATCCGGACTTACACCCCGGGCTGCTAGGCGCGTAGTTGCTCCACAGTGTGTCAATTTCGTTGCGAATACCGAGCACATCGATAGCGCGGTCAATGCTAACATCCTTGCCAGCTCCGACTAGCGCCAGCAGACAGACATACTGTTGCAACTTGGTGAAAACCATTGCGTTCTGCTGTGGCATCGCGCTGACGAGCGCAAGAATCGACGGGCAGATCAAACCAGCGTCGAGTCCACCTTCGCAGGCTTTATCGACCATCAACTTCAGTTGACCATCTGGTAATGCTTCGTATGGGAACGCGAGTTCGGGATACTTCAGATCGGACGCTGGCGCATCAGCTTCTTCCGGTTCATCGATTGGTGGCGCGATCACGATCTTGCCTGTGAACTTCTCCACTGGATCGTGTGCTTCTTCGACCAGACCGTCCTTATCCATCTGTTCGGCCATCAACTGCACGTCATCGTGAACGTAGATCGGCTTGTCCCAGATGCTGTAATCTGGATCTTGTTGCTGCATCAACTCCTGATGTTTGGCTGTTGCTCCTTCGCCTTCGATGCCGCATGCGTGGCAGACGAACCCATAGCCGTTGCCTCCGAGAATGAACTTGGCTTTCGCAGCACGCGGAGTGCTGGTATTCACACGCTTGCAGTGGGGGCACTCTTCCACGACGATGTGATAGGCATCGTCAATGTAGTCGGCCCACACAATCGTGCAACCTTCATTTTCAGCAAACTCGGCTTCGTCGAACTCAGGATGGAACTCCCACGGCAACTTTTTGTAAACAGTTTGCTCTGTGGATTCGGCGTTCGTCTTCAGCCACTCCAACAGTTCAGGTGGCAGACCACGCTTCGTGCCCTTCGGTGAGAAGTGGCGACCCGGCTTGTACTCGCCGTCGCACTTGTTCTTCTGACCCTTGCGCTCGGCACTGGGTGCAGCAGTGGACTGTGCATGGATTTTCAGTTCGAAGATTTTCTTGGAGTCTCGGTTGCCCTTCTCTTCGAAGACGAGCACGATGCCCGGCATCGCATCTGTGACGGCGTCTGCCAGTCCGTACACGTGGAAACCGCCAGACGGAGTGCTGACCTTGAAATAGCCTTTGAGCCAGTCAGGATCGAATCCTTTAGCGATGCAGGCGTCGGGATCGTCGATGTCCATGACAAAGCCATATCCCCGCTTCGCCACAAACACGAGTGACTTGCTAGCATCCAGCCAGTTTTTCACGAGGTCTACGGAAGGTATGACTTTCTGCCAGTGCAGATAGTCACTACGCGTCATGCCCGGTGACGTAGGCGCGAAGCAGAATCCCGCTTCGATCATGTCGAAGATCAGCTCGCGATTGATCACAGGTTGCCATCCTTGTCGAATTCCCACGGCTCAAAACGTTCACCGCTGGTGAGACGTTCGACGCGTCGCTGTCGGGCAGCGTCGGCTGACGACGGCAGCTTCTTGAGCATGGGGAACGCTTCTTCATCCCAGTTGGCTCGCTTCCACGCCTGAAACTGCTCGACATCAAAACGCAGTTCGCCACCAACGTTGATGCAAGGCAGCTTCTCAGCTTTGATTGTGCGATGAGTGAAACGAACGACGAGGAATGGTGCGACGCCGAGATCGGCGGCGACTTCTGCTAGAGAGAGTGAATCGGGCATGTGACCTTTCGTTGCAACTGGACCGTCATACTCTGAATACCGAAGTCATAACTCATCGGGAAATTTGCTCAGCCCATGACTCACCGGGCCGGGGTACTTAGCTGGCTCGTCGTAACCATCCGGATTGACCACGTTCATGACTAGACCGCATTCCGGGCACAATGCATAGTGGTCGTCGCTAGTGCGTGTGAGCCCACATTTCTTGCAACGAAGGGTCATACCTTCACCTTCATGCGCGGCACCAGCGTTGATTGATCGTAGCCTTCGGGCGTCCCAGCCTTTTCTTTCTCAGCATGGTTCTGTCTGTTTGCTTCTTCGATCCGCGCCTGAGTTCGCTGGTTCTCAGCCTCGACTTGCTCACGAGTCTTTCGCTTTCTGGCCTTCACGTACTCCTCCACCTTGCTAACTACGACGCGGCTCGCGGCGACGGTCAAGCTGCGCTGCGACCAATTCCGAACATTCCAGACAAAGTGTCAAGCCCTTTTCGCCGAAGGCTGGAGACTTCCCACACCACGTGCAGAACGCTACCGATTCGTCATACTCGGCCCGGTCGTCCATGGGATCGTCAGTCAACTGTTTTGCCGACGTGCACGACGGCGATGGTCAATCCTCCACCAACGGCATTCGTTTCTCAGGCGGCAGCTTGATCGGCTCATCATATTCGCGCCTGTCACCCATGGGACCGTCAGCGGCATCGTCAAGGGCGTCAAATCCTAGATCGATATCGCAGTCCTCGCATCGCACCCATCTGGTGCCATTGGCTGAGACACCCCACGGCTGCATCGGCTCACCACAGCCCGGACAGTTCATGATTATTTCCCACTCACGAGCGCGGCGATCTCGTTGAGCCGCCTGCACCATTCGGCAGTGTGGTACATGAGCTGCATTTCGTTGTGGTTGATGTCGCCACGTTTCGCGAGTTTTCTTGCAAGAGCTTTCGTTTTGCGAGCGACTTCGGAGGGCGTGAGTATACGTTCGTTTGCCATGCCCTCATTCTGCCAGCCGGAACCCGGAAACGCATGAGCACCGAAGTAACTTCGTATTTCAAGGTAGAGCGGCTGCGACCCATCGTTCTTTTCATCGGCGTGCAACCGTCGTCGCCAGATGACGGTCTATAAAAATGGTTTGCGTCCTGCCTGCGTCGTCATGGGCATGATGCTTGCTCCTACGAGAATGAACTCTCGCACGCCACGCAGCACCGGGCCAGCCGCTCGCAATTTTCATGAAGAATGACGATCTCATGCTGCGCATCGGCGGTTTCGCTCCTGACGTGGAGCCCACAAAGGGCAGACCACACAAACCGCTGGGAGCCGGGAGATCGAAACCGAAGCCGCGTCCTGAGAAGGACGACACACCCTGCTGCTCTGAGTTCCCGGATTGCGAATGCGGCGAACTGCCGCTTTCTACGCGAGCATGGCGTCAATAAGTGTAATGGCGATTTTTCGCCAATCACCCTCCAAGAACCCGACAGACAGTGCCGGACTTGGCACTCTCTAGTATCATGCAGATCACAAATCTGTTGTGTGATTTCGCTTTGTCTGGTTCGGGGGAGGCAAGAATGGCCACGCAGTTCTGTGAAAAATGCAAGCAGTCCCATCCCGGTCGGGTCTGCGATTACAACGATGAAGGGGAGTGCGCCGAAACGGTCGATGTCGATGAGATCAAGAAATCATCTGCGGACGTGCCACCTGACCCGAAACCCCAACCGAAAACTGAATGAGCGTAATCGGGAGTTCAACAGTCTTGGTCGCAGCATGGGAAAATGGTCACGAAGCAGGAGGAAGGCGTGGCGCAGCCGGAAAACGATCCCGAATATCTACAACGCTATTCGAAAGAGCATCTCTCCTATGAAGTGCAGATGTTTTTTCGAGTCGGCCACCTACTGATGACTGGACATTTTCAAACATCACAGCCTGAGGTGGCCATAGTTCTACACAACGCAATCATGGAGTCGTTTGTGCTTCATCTTCGTAACCTTTTGGACTTCTTCTACACACCGCCGCGCAAAACTGATGTGAGCGCGACGATTTTTTACGACTCGGGACACTTGCCGCCTGATTTCCCAGCCGAATCAACCATTCTGAGCACAGCCCATCGCAGAGCCCACAAAGAAATGAGTCACATAACAACGGAACGACATTGGGAGGGGAATCCGGCGAAGCTGTGGGAATTCCAGCGGCTCCTGAGGGAAGTTAGGCCCTTAGTGGAAAAGTTTTTGCAGACCGCATCCGCCGCTCGACTCCATCCTGACTTCATTCACCAAACCAAACTGTTGCTCACGATAGCAGGCTAAAAATCGAAGGGGAGATTTAAGAACGTGCCCCCGAGGTCAATGAGCGTAATCAGGATATTTCGTCAGTTGACCGCGACTATGGCTCAGCCCGGTCACCTGGAGTATCAGCGTGCCTCGCGGCACGCAACCCCCTCAGCAGGTGGGGGAGGCCCCGGACTGAGTCGATTCCAAGATTGCACTGCACAAGTCAAATGTCGTTGCCCGAGAGCACTTATCGCCGACATGATGAGTGCAATCCGGATGTTTCGCCAACCACATTTTCGAGTCGCCAATTAGGCACAGGAAGAGCCTTATCTTGCGGACTTATTTCAAGCCCAGTTCGCCGTCGTACTGTCGGATAATGCCGTAGCACTCGCATGCGGAGTCTTCAAGTTTCTTGCGGTTCACGATCTTCACTGCACCACGGGTGTACTCGATGAGCCCCTTTTTCTGCAAAACCCCGGCGGCCAGGCTCACGCTAGGCCTATCTGTCCCTAGCATCGTTGCGAGGAAATCATGGGTGATGGGCAGTGCCCCTGAATCCACTCTGTCCTGAGTCATTAGCAACCACCGCGCAAGGCGCTGCTTAATCTCGTGCAGTCGATTACAAGCGGCTGTTTGTGCAACCTGCATACTCCGAACGACTGCATAGCGATTCAATATCAATTGCAGGTGTGGAGCGGAATTCAATGTATTTTGCAAAGCTCCAACTCTTACCCGAAATCCGTCCCCGGTGACTTGAACCACCGCCCTCAGTGGGCCCCTGCTCAGGCCAACAACCGCTGGTGTTCCTGTGAAACCCTCATTGCCAACCACACCAGCTTCCGCGGTCCTTCCATCTTTCATTACGACGACAAGAGAAATCAGACCTCGATTCGGGAAATACGCAAATTCTAACTTTCCGCCGCCCTCGTGAAGGACTTGATGGTTCGGCAAGCGGACGTATTCGAGGTGAGGGCGAAAGGAGTTGTACTCGCTATCGGAGATTGATAGAAGTATTTTGTTGCTGACTGGCTTTCCGGCGGCATTTGTCCGCTCGCCAGACTGCACGATTTGGAGTTCCTTGCGTGCCACAAACGAGAACCGAAAAAACTTCCAAGGACACGGGGATGATCTCACCCGTCCTGGTGTGCGAAACAGGAACTCCGCTGATTCGCGCTACTCGGTGGAGTATACAGGAGCCAAACGCGATTCTTCTGTAGGGTATCTTACGTTGGCCTGACCGCTGCGACGCGCAAGCATCGCGAACGCACGAAACGTGACCAACAGTCAAAGCGACTCCGCTTCACTTCAAACAAGGCCGCCCGAACTCAGACATTCCCACGAACAAAACGTTTCCATGTATGTAGGATGTCCGACCGACCATCACAATTGACATGTGATATTACCGGAAAGGGTAAACCCATGGGCCCCCGTGCGGCGGCCAAGAGACTGAGCAAATTCGACACCAAGACATTCCTCTCGACCATCAACGGCGGCAGGAAGACCGCAGCCTTTTCCAAGAAGCAGACAATCTTTGTTCAGGGCGACTCATCCGACGCTGTCTTTTATCTACAGACAGGAAAAGTAAAACTCACCGTTGTGTCGAAGAGCGGGAAGGAAGCCACAATAGGCATTCTGAACGAGGGCGCTTTCTTCGGAGAAGGCTGCCTCACCGGGCAGCCTCGCCGCCTGTGCGCCGCAACCGCAATCACCGATTGCGCGGTGATGCGAATCGATAAGAAGTCCATGATGGAAGTGCTTCACCGAGAACACGCGTTTTCCGACATGTTCGTGGCATATTTGCTGGCACGGAATATCCGCTACGAAGAGGATTTGGTTGACCAGCTTTTCAACTCCAGCGAAAAGAGGCTAGCTAGGATACTTCTGTTGCTGGCTCACTTCGGTAAGGAAGGCGTGCATGAGACGCCAATCCCCAATATCAGTCAGGAAACCCTCGCAGAGATGATAGGCACGACGCGCTCGCGGGTTAGCTTTTTCATGAACCGGTTTAGGAAATTGGGTTTCATTGACTATCACGGCGGTGATGATCTCCAGGTTCACAGTTCACTTCTCAACATCGTTCTCCACGACTAGTGGCCTGTCGCAGTGAATTCGTTAGTGCGCAGCCGGCGGCTGGGGTCAGAGTATTTCCACTGGATCGGGTGAGCGTTGGCGGAGTAGGCGTTGATGTAACGACGGAGTTTGCGAGCCAGGTCCGGGACCGAGGTGAAAATGCCGCGGGCGATGACCTCGCGTTCGATCTTGGCGAACCAGATCTCGACTTGGTTAAGCCAAGAGGAATACGTAGGAGTGAAGTGAAGCTGCACGCGCGGATGCTGTTGCAGGAAGTCTCGAACGAGTTGGGTTTTGTGGGCAGAGAGGTTGTCGAGGATGATATGAATCTGCTGCCGGGGCGAGCACAACGCTACCACTTCTCCGAGGAAGGCAACGAAGTCACGGCTGGTGTGGCGGGCCGTGGTTCTTCCGTGCACGCGGCCGGTTTTGGTGTCCAGCGCGGCATACAGAGAAAGCGTTCCGTGCCGGTAGTACTCGAAGCCATGACGCTCGGCTCGCCCCGGCGAAAGCGGCAGAACGGGATCGAGCCGATCCAGGGCTTGGATGGCGGTTTTCTCGTCGACGCAGAACACGGCGGCATGCTGCGGCGGCCGCAGATACAGGCCGATAATGTCGGCCGCTTTGCTTTCGAACTCCGGATCGTCGCTGGCCAAGTAACGCTCCAGGCGATGGGGTTTCAGTCCCGCTTCTTTCCAGACGCGATGCACCGCGTCCTTGCTGACTCCCAGCGCGGTCGCCAGTTTGCGGCAACTCCAATGCGTGGCACCGTCGCTGGGTTTCTTGCGGGTGGCGGCCAGAATCCGGGCCCGCAAAGCGGGAGTCAGAACCCTGGCCTTCTGGCCGGGATGATAGGTGTCGAGCCCGTCGAGCCCGGATTCGAGGAAGCGCTGCTTCCAGCGGACGATCGTGGGAGCACTGGTCTGCAGCCTGCGCTTAATGGTGTTGAAGGAAGCTCCTTCTGCCAGCATCAAGATGAGCTTGGCGCGAAAGACGTAGCCAGCCGGCAGGGTACGCGATTGAGCGATGCTGCTGAGTTCCGAACGTTGGTTGCTGGTGAGGGACACTTCGCTGTCTGTCGCCATACCAACTTAGAAGCATAACAACTAGTAATGGTTACTTTGCGACAGTCCACTAGACCTGCATTCCGCATGTGAACTAGTCCATGACTGCTTTAGAAGCATCCCACAAGCCGAGAATTCCTGTTATGCGCTGCCCCTATTGCATCGAGGGCGGCAATTTCAAGGTGATGATCGGCCAGAGTGGCGCGGAGCATTGGTACATGTGTGCTCGATGCGGACATCTGACCTGGCCGACCAATCCGTTCTTTAAGTGCACTTGCGCCAAGTGCGTCGAGCTAAAGAATCGTTGACCCCGAACGTTGCGGCTAAATGTCCCACTGTGCGATTGCCGCCTGTTTCCATGGTTTGGATTGTGAGACATTAGCCTCGGCTGGGACTGCTCCGTTCGGGTCATCCCACCGACACCACAGGCGACACTCTGAACGCGCTGGGCCCCACGGTCGCGATGGTTGATGTAATCGCGATGGTTGATGTAACCATTACACGTTTTGACCGAGGGTCTGTTTACAATCTTTACAATTCAGGCGTTTTCGGGCTGTGCTCTCTTCGGCAGTCTGGTGTGGTTCGTTTCGCCTGAGGCTCAGGTCTTGCTATCTTCTGATTATCTGGTTGCTTCAGCAAGCCCCAATAGGTTGGGATTCAGATCCCGAGCTCCCCGAATCTGCTCGTACACTGTTGATGTGCGGCCGGTTCCGAGACCAAGTAGTGTCTGAAATGCGGCTGCCGGCGTCTTGCGACGGTTGTGCCGAAAAACGAATTCATCGAGGTAAACTTGCAGTTGGTCCTTGCTCACTCCGTGGTAGGTTCCAATGAGCCACTGCTGGAGGTTCCCGATCGCCCGATCGGCAAGCGGGACGGCGGATTTTGCACCTTTGCGCAACTCCGTTCGTAGAGGTTGGTTTCGAACGACATGTTTGAAGCCAGCCTCTAAAAGACCTGAGAAACTCTTAAGCCCGTCCGTATAGATCGTGGATCCAGGTGCGATGTGCTGGCTAAGAAACGACATTATGGTCGCGGCCTTAAAGTCGGGAATTACGCTCATGCGGACACGCCCTGAAGCTCGCCCACGCTTTTCGACCGCCACCAAGACAAGAGCTGCCCTCCGATGCTTGAGTTGTCGGCTTCCTCGGAGTCCAGCTTGCTCGCCACCAATCCACGTCTCATCCACCTCTACCTCACCGCGCAAAGGTTCCCTCGCGTTGTTCACCATTGCTCGGCGGAGCTTGTGCAGCATCATCCATGCGGTCTCGTAGCAGGTCAGCCCTAATTGACGCTGCAGCAGTAGTGCAGATACGCCACGCTTGTCCGTGGTCATCAGGTACGCCGCCCAGAACCAATGGGTCAGCGGTGTTTTTGTCCGATGAAGGATAGTTCCAGATGTCAGCGAGACCTGATAGCGACACTTGCAGCATTGCTGCCGCAGCTGCTTCACCAACTCATAAGCTTTTTCATACCCGCATCGCGGACAAGTAAATCCATCGGGCCAACGACAAGCTGCGAGATATCGTTGGCAGGCTTCCTCCGTGGCAAAGTCGGACTGGAATTGGCGGAGCGTCTTCGGAAACGGCGGTCGTGGCACGCGTTAACACTACCTATTGGGGCTTGCTGAAGCAACCAGATAATCAGATGCTATCTAGTGCAGCACGCGGGCAGAATTGTGCAGGCAGGAGTGTTGGGACCAGCCGTGGGCGGTCAATCCCTCCCTCTCCGCCAGTTACACTAGTCACAGGACTTACCAGTTTCTTTACAACTAGCCTTAACAATTTGCGAGACTCTCCTTGAAGCACAGTATTGCTGTAGAGGAGAGGCAAATTGGGCAAAAACCTGCGAGTCCGGCTGCTGGCAGCGGCCACCGTCAACGGCAAGCGTTCCTATTACAAACCTGTGATGCGATCCACTGGCTGGCCTGATCCAGCAGCCGTGCTGGTGCGTGACCGGAAGGTGCGCATCGCTCCCACCCAACTCCACTCGTACTACGTTACGTGGTTCGAGGGCAAGAAGCAGAAGTGGGAGAACGTCGGCTCCGACGCACTGAGCGCATGGCAGTGCAAGCTGAACCGTGAAGCCATCCTGAACGGTGCAGCGGGAGCCGAGGAGCAGAAGGTCAAGCACAACGGCAACCGCGTCACGGTGGCGGACGCCATCGAAGTTTTCCTCGAAGACGTTAAAGCCGGGAAGTCACCCAAAACACATCAGGCTCGGCAGCGCATGCTCGACCTCTTCACCGAGTCCTGCTCGAAGCAGTACCTCGACCAGATCAACGAGGCTGACTGCCAGCAGTTCATTCGCTTCCTCCGCAAAAAGTACAACACTGCCAAGGGTGCCCGCACCGTGTACAACGTTTTCCAAGGACTGAACACCTTCCTGCGCGCCAACAAGATCATGATTGCTGGCCAGTTGCTTAAATCACTGGATTACGACGAGAAAATCGTGGACGCCTACACGCGGGAAGAACTCAAGGCTCTGAAGAAAGCCTGCACCGACGAGGAGTGGCTGGTGTGGGAATACTTCTGGTGGTCGGGTTGCCGCGAAGGTGAAGTCGCCCACGCGGAATGGTGCGACCTCGACTTTCGCAAGAACGTCCTACACGTGCAGCCGAAACCCAACCGTGACTGGAAGGTGAAGGACAAAGAGGATCGGTTCGTTCCCCTGCCTCCTGCTCTAATGGCGAAACTCAAGCAGCGGATGGGCAAGGCTGACTCACACGACCTCATCTTCCCGGCTGAGAACGGTGGCGTGGAAGGCCACTTCCTCCGTCGGCTCCAGAATTTTGTGGAGGATCACAAGGTGAAGGGCACGTGGGAACTCCACAAGTTCAGAAAAACTTTCGCGACGTTCTACCACGAGGAGCAGGGTGTCAGCGTGCGGACGTTGCAGCAGCCAGCCGCGTTGAGCGACTGAATCATAACGTCGTAGTCCACACCGTCTGTGATGTTCGTGTCGATATAGAAAACGGTGATGTTGCCAGCAACCGAGCCAGCATAATCGTAGGTCGGATCGCCCACGGCCTTGATGAAGATTTCGATGTAGCCACCATTGAGCACGTGAGCGTCGGTCGGAGCCGTCCAGTACACTTTGATCTGGCTGTGTGCGACGCCGTCAGCGCGGACGATGGTCGTGGAGCTATCAGATTCCAAGCCGAGCACTGGCGGCGAGCCTACTCCGGTCGGTGCGCCAACGTTCGTGTTGTCCGGCAGCAAAGGAGCCGTGACGATGGTAACCGTGCCCTCGTCCACGTCTGGGTCCCATTCGTAGACGCCAGAGTCGGTCGGCACGCACGTGAGATCGTAGCCGAGCGTCGGTCCTAAGCCCTTGTCATCGAAGACCAGCGCAGTGTTCGTGACCTCAGGCGTGACTTAACTTCCTTCTCTTGTTCGGCTTCAGGCGCGCTTTTTCAGTTCGGCAATGCGTTTTTGGTAGTAGTCGGAGAGACAGCTGACCCAGCCTTTGTAGATGCCGCACGACTTATCGCGAGCGGCCAGCCATTTGCGTTGTTCTTCGCTGGGGAATCCGGTCGAAGGTGAACGCGATTCCGGTCTGAAGCCGAACACCATTCCGTTGTGATTCCGAACAGCATTCCGGTCTGAAGGTGAACGCCGATTCCGGTGGGAAGGCGAACAGTTTTTGTCGTCTACCGGAATGGCGTTCGGCTTGGAGCGGAATGTTTTCCACAGGCGAAGCGCAGGAAGGGGCAAAGCGACGCTGGACAATCACCCGGCATTGAAACTCCATAAATAAAGGAGATCAGGGTGCCGGCCAGGAGAAAGTCCATGCGGAAGACCAAGGAAGTTCTGCGGTTACGGTTTGAGTTGGGGTTGGGACAGCGCCAGATCGCGCGCAGTTGTGGGATGGGGCTGGCTACGGTCCACGACTATTTGGAACGAGCAGTCGCCGCCGGAATCGGTTGGCCGTTGCCCGAAGGCCTGAGGGAAGAGGAACTGGAAAGCAAGCTGTTTGGGAACCAACCCGTGGCGGTGCAAGCGGTGCGGCAGCGGCCGCAACCGGACTGGAAAGCGATTCATGAGCAACTGCTGCAACATCGTCATCTGACTCTGCAGTTGCTGTGGGAAGAATATCGGCAAGCGAACCCTGAGGGCTATCGCTACAGTTGGTTTTGCGAGCGCTATCAGCATTGGCGGCGGCACCTGGATGTGGTGCTGCGGCAGGAACACAAGGCCGGGGAGAAGATGTTTGTGGACTGGGCGGGAGCCACGATTCCCGTCTACGAGGCCACGACCGGCGAGGCGTGGCCGGCTTCGTTGTTTGTCTCCGTGTTGGGGGCCAGTTCTTACACCTACGCGGAAGCGACTGGCGATCAGCAGATGGAAGCCTGGATTCAAGCCCACATCCATGCGCTGGAATTTTTCGGTGGGGTGCCGACGCTGGCGGTACCCGATAACACGAAAACGGCAGTGACTCGCGCCTGCCGCTATGATCCCGATCTCAATCCCACGTATCAAGAGTTCGCGGTGCACTATGGGATGGGAGTCGTGCCCGCGCGTCCGTACAAGCCGCGGGACAAGGCCAAGGCCGAGAGCGCGGTGCAAGTATGTGAACGCTGGATCATAGCGGCGCTGCGGAACCGCAAGTTCTTCAGCTTGCCGGAACTCAACCAGGCGATCCGGGAGTTGCTGGCGCGACTGAATGAGCGTCCGTTCCGCAAGCGGGACGGATCGCGGGCCAGTCTGTTTCACAGCCTGGAGAAACCGGCTCTGGCGCCCTTGCCCGCCGAGCGCTTCGACATGAGCCAGTGGTCGCGGGCCACGATCAACATCGACTACCACATCGCGTTCGACGGGAACTTCTACAGCGTGCCCTACACGCTGGTGCAGCAAGTCGTGGAAGTCCGCTCCACCCCCACCACGGTGGAGATCTTTTACCAGGGCAACCGGATCGCCTCGCACATGCGCAGTCGCGGGCGGGGTCAAACCATCACGAATGGCGAGCACCGTCCCAGAAGCCATCAAGCTCATCTGGAGTGGCCGCCCTCGCGCATGGTGAACTGGGCGCGCAGTATCGGCCCGCACACGGCGCAGTTGTTCGAGCGCATCCTCAACGACAAGCCCCACCCGGAGATGGGCTACCGTTCTTGTCTAGGCATTATTCGCTTGGCCCAGCAGTACTCGGCGCAACGCATGGAAGCCGCTGCCGAACGGGCCATCCTCGCCCAGGCCTGTCGCTACCAGAGCGTGAAGTCGATCCTGAAGAACTCGCTCGACGCCCTTCCTTTGTCTCCACCACAACCCGGCTCTCCACCTCTGACGCATGACAACCTCCGCGGCGCCCGCTACTTCGACCAAGGAGGGCCCCGCTCATGCTGAACCAACCGATGATGGAAAAACTGCTGGCCCTGCGGTTGCACGGCATGGTCGAGGCCTTGAAAGCACAGGAACAAGATCGGACCGTGAACGAGTTGAGTTTCCTGGAACGACTCGCTCTGCTCGTGGATCAGCAATGGACTTGGCGCGAGAACCAGGCGTTGGCACGAAGACTCAAAGCGGCCAAACTGCGGGGAGCGGCCTGCGTGGAGGACATCGATTATCGGGCGGTGCGCGGCCTGGAGAAGACCGTCGTGCGCGCACTGGCAAAAGACTCCGCCTGGGTTCGCCATCACGAGAACATCTTCGTGATCGGACCCTGTGGCGTGGGCAAAAGCTTCCTCGCATCGGCGTTGGCGCAGAAAGCCTGTCGCGACGGCTACTCGGCACTCTATCTCCGCGCCGCTGCCCTGTCTCGGGAACTGGCCCTGGCCCGAGCCGATGGCAGTTTGCGCCACTTCCTGGCACGTCTCAGTCGCATCGACGTTCTGGTCATCGATGACTGGGCCATGGCCCCACTGAGTGAAGCGGAGCGACGCGAAGTCTGGGAGATCTGCGAGGATCGCTACCAGACTCGCTCCACCATCCTCACTTCCCAGCTGCCGGTTTCGCGCTGGCACGAGCAGATCGGCGATCCCACCATCGCCGACGGCATCCTCGACCGCCTGGTGCACAATGCCCATCGTATCGAGATGCGCGGAGAATCGATGCGCAAAAAGAACAATCTGCCGGACGAGAAGAAGGAATGAGTTGTTCTTCTACATAGAGAAGCAGGGGATAAAGGGGCTGGCCGCCCCTTTCCCCTGCACCCCAAATCCCCGCCCAAGCTCCTCCGCTTCGCTCCGGACCCGCTCCGGACACTTTCAGTTGACGAAGCCGAACACTTCTTGCACAATCATCACGCCAGCGTCGCTTCGCTCCGACTGCTGTTCACCTTCGCTCCGGAATGCCGTTCGGCTTCCCTCCGGAATCAGCGTTCACCTTCACCGGAATACCCACTTCGCGGAGGGATTCACGCTCGGGGCCGGTGATCCTGGATAGGAGAGATTTATAGACATCATTCAATTCGACGTCCAGATGGGCTAGGGCGTCGACGTGGCAGATGGCGTTTTCGACCTCGGTGAGGGTTTTGGTGCAATCATAGCTCGTTGGAAATACGCCCGTTTTCTGGATGGATGCGACGGCAAATTCTTCTCCGTTCCACTTGTACTTGATGACGAGAGGCGTGTCGCGGTCACCGTCATCAGTGAAGGTGGCGATGAGGAGGCCGTTCTCGACGGAGAGTGTGTAATTACGATTGCCGAACAGGCTGTCATAGGTCTTGGGATCGACCTCAGCGATTTTCAACTCCTCCAGCTCTCCATCTGAGTTGCGTGAGATAACGGAATGAACATCAGGGCCGGCAGTTCCTGTTTCGCAGGTTGAAGCGACAACTATGGCTTGTTTGGTGCCATCGCCTTTGAAGTCGAAGTACTCGAACTTCCAAAAGTAAAAAGGAGGTTCTTCGGGACAGTTAAACTTTTTGTTGAACCAGTCGGCGATTTCTTTTTTGTCGATGGGTTTTGCTTCTTGCGCGCGGGCACAGGGAATGAAAGATAGGCAAAGCAGAATGGCGAGCGTGCGCGTGAGCTTCATGGCGCAATGAGGTTAGATCCGCTCCTCGATACCAGCAGCCACATCATCGCTTAAATCCTTGGCCCTCCGCAATGCTCGCCTGATCCTCACAATCTCTAGTTCCCGAGACGCAATCCAGGCCAAGCTAAGCCGCTTAAATGGCGAAACCAGATGGGATGAGTTCTACATGCCTTTTTTGGGGCACAACGGCCTATGAAAACGGGAGTAAGCTATCGGAGCCGTGGACGTATGCGGTCGTTCGCCTTAGTGGAGCCTGAGAGCCCGCGGATGAGTTTGACCCTGGATGCCGTTGAGAACAACAGACTGTTGCCTTCTCTTCGGAGAAGAGCACGCGAGGGAGATTTTCGCGATTTGTGCATCCTTACGTCTCACGGCGGAAGGAGACAGCCATGGAAGTTTTGTATTCGCGGTGCTGCGGGCTGGATGTGCACAAGTCCTCCACCACTGCTTGTGTTCTGATAGCGCAATCCGGCAAGCCGTTGAAGCACATTCGCCGTTTCGGATGCACGACACGCGAGCTTCGAGAGTTGGTCGTGTGGTTGCAGGAGTTTGGCGTTGAGCACGTGGCGATGGAATCCACGGGCGTTTATTGGAAGCCTGTATGGAACGTTCTCGAAACTCATTTTCAGATCGTTCTGGCGAACGCCCAGCATATCAAGGCAGTTCCAGGACGCAAGACGGACACGAAGGACTGTCAGTGGATCGCGGAACTTCTGCAACACGGACTGCTGCGGGGCAGCTTCATACCCCCGTTGGTGATTCGCGATCTGCGTGATCTCACCAGGGCACGAACCAGCCTCTCGCAGGAGCATTCTCGTATTGCCAGCCGCATTCAGAAAGTGCTCGAGGATGCCAATCTCAAGCTGGCAAGCGTTGCCAGCAACGCCCTCGGCAAGAGTGGGCGAGCGATTCTGGCGGCAATCATCGGCGGTGAAGAGAGTTGCGAACGACTCGCGGATCTCGCCCTTGGGCACCTACGCGCCAAGATCCCGCAATTACAGGCAGCTCTAGAAGGCCAAGTACGTGATCATCATCGCTTCCTGCTGCAGAGCTTGCTTCGCCAACTGTACTTTATCGAAACTGAAATCGAGTTGTTGGACGCTCGACTCGAGCAAATCGGGCAACAGCACCCAGATTTGGCGGAGGCATTGAATCGCTGGGTGACGGTTCCCGGGGTGGATCGGGTGGCGGCTTGGAGTTTTATCGCCGAGATGGGAGCAGATGTTAGTCAGTTCCCAACTGCAGCGCATCTTGCTAGCTGGGCAGGCGTGTGTCCGGGAAACAACGAGAGTGCAGGCAAGCGGATCAGCAGCAAGATTCGCAAAGGTAGTCCATGGTTACGTCGAATGGCATGTCAATCCGCCTGGGCTGCGGCTCGCACGAAGAACACTTATCTTTCCGCTCAGTTTAAGAAGCTGGCCGCCCGTCGAGGCAGGAAGTGCGCCATCATCGCCGTTGCCCATAGCATCCTGGTAATCGGATATCACCTACAACGGAAGCACTGCACCTACACCGATCTGGGCGGCAATTACTTCGACCGACTCCACGCAGAGGGTTTGAAGCGATACTTGGTCAAGCGTTTGGAGAGTCTCGGACACTCAGTCACTCTCCAGCCGCGCATCGCCTGAGCCAAGTGTTTTCGAGGGAGAAGGCCGGTCTCCGGACGGGATGCGGTGTACGCTCCCAAGTTATCGACGTGCTCAAGGCACAAGAGATAAAGGAGACCGGCAATGAAAAAGGTTAGCACCGTAGCGACGCAGCAGAGCAGGAATTTTTCGCAACCGAAACGGACCATCGGCCTGGACTTGGGAGATCGCAACAGCTGGTATTGCGTGTTGGATGAAGCGGGCCAGATCCAACTGGAGCAGCGCGTGCGGACGACGGCGAAAGCGTTGCGGGGAGCCTTCGGGGGAATGCCGCGCAGTCGCATCGCGCTGGAAACCGGGACGCACTCGCCGTGGATCAGCCGGCTGCTGGGCGAGCTGGGACATGAAGTGATCGTGGCGCATGCGCGCAAAGTGCGGCTGATCGGGGAGAGTCGCAAGAAAGACGATCGGCTGGACGCGCAGACGCTGGCGCGGCTGGCGCGAATCGACCCCGAGTTGTTGTGTCCTGTGAAGCATTGCAGTGCGAAAGCGCAGGCCGATCTCACGGTGATTCGAGCGCGGGCCGCACTGGTGCGAGTGCGGACTGGGCTGGTGAACAGTGCGCGCAGCCTGGCCAAGAGCTATGGCCAGCGGCTGCGCGGATGTAACGTGCGGAATATGAATCCGGAGAAAGCCGAAAGCCTGAGTCCAGAACTGCAAGTGGCCTTGGAGCCGCTGTTGCATGCCATCGAATCGTTGAGCGAACGCATCGTGGAATACAACGATCGGATCGGCGCCCTGGCCGAGCAACGGTATCCGCAAGTCGAGTTGCTGAAGCAGATCAAGGGTGTAGGCACGTTGATCGCGCTGACGTTTCTGCTGACGCTGGAGGATCCGCACCGCTTTCGCAAGAGCCGTGATGTGGGCTGCTATCTGGGATTGCAGCCGGGTCGCAGGAACTCCGGGCAGAGCCAGCCGCAGATGCATATCAGCAAGGAAGGCGATCCGTACCTGCGGGCGTTATTAGTGCAAGGAGCGCAGCACATCTTGGGACCATTCGGGGTGGACTGCGATCTCCGGCGCTGGGGCTTGAAGCTGGCCGAGCGTGGCGGAAAGAGTGGCAAGAAGCGAGCCATCGTGGCCACGGCCAGAAAGCTGGCGGTGCTGCTGCATCACCTGTGGGTCAGCGGAGAAGTGTACGAACCGTTGCACAACCGCCAGCAAAGTTCGCTGGCGATCGCAGCCTAAAAACAAAACATTTCTGAGAAAGGAAAAGCAAAAGCCCAAAGCCGAGTTCCGGTGACTGCGACTATGGCCTGGCCCAGGTCCGACTCTCACGCAGAGCCGAACCACAGGGCGCCAATCAGATGGCAGCACCGGCTGAACCGAGAACGCCCAAACTGCACCGGAGCGAACGGATCGCTCCCTCGAGAGTGCGAATGGAAGCATGGCGACAGTGGCTACTCGGCGGGAGAAAAAAGCTTGTCCCACAAAAAGAGAAAGAACTTACTTGACTCCGACCGGCCTTCTCATGGAAGGCCATTACACGTTTTGACCGAGGGTCAGTTTACAATCTTTACAATTCAGGCGTTTTCGGGCTGTGCTCTCTTCGGCAGTCTGGTGTGGTTCGTTTCGCCTGAGGCTCAGGTCTTGCTATCTAGTGCAGCACGCGGGCAGAATTGTGCAGGCAGGAGTGTCAGGGCTTGCCGTGGGCGGTCAATCCCTCCCTCTCCGCCATTGTTTTTTATCTGGTACTGCAAGTTGGGAATACCTATGCTGAGCTGACTCCGTACGTAGAGATGCCGCTGAGATGGGGCTGGAATTGCTTGGACTTGGCATCGTAGCGGATTAGTCCTGTCGCGACGCTGCGAACCAATCGTGTAGATTTTCTTCCCGTCCAGGCTGGGTTGCGGTCCTTCCGAATTCAAAGGTCCGGAACTCGGCGGCACAGGTTTGTGATTGACTTTGTGCCAGAAGTCCCCCTTCTCCCGGACCGCCTAAACATCAGCGCGTGTACTATGAATCACCCAGAAGACGAAGTATTTGCCGTCTGCAGTTGCCTCCGCCCATTTCCTTGCCCCCTTTTAAACCTTCGAAGAGGCGATGGAGTGCTGCGGAAATGAGATCAGCCTATTTGCTCGTTGCAATTTTGGTGGCTTTCGCTGCAGCGGCGGTGCCTGCTCCGCAACTGCATACACCCTGCCCGCTGCCCAGACTCGCCGCAAAGGAACACTGGTTCTGCAGGGCCGCGAGTTCATCATCTCCCAGCGGGGTCAGCAGAAACGAAGTTTCCGTCATCGCAAAGCTGGATGTGCTTCGTGCCTGAATGTTGGTCGACCATGCGGAAAGCGAAGCAGTTGGTGTAATCGCCGTTGGATCGCAAGAGGGATTTGACAAAGCATCAGCAGGAACGACTTTAAGAACCCCGTTGATCGACGGTACTCCGGTCAGCGGATTTCCTGTCAAGTCGGTATTCACAGAAAGGGTTTGCAGTCCGTCGGGCGTTAGCATACATCCGCAACATTCGGTCAGTTGTTGATCCTGATCGAAGACGTAGACCTCGGCGCAGAGATTACTGCCGGTGATGCCCGGATTCGTAAGCCTTACCGTAGCGTCAGCGAACTTCGTGTGCGCATTGGAGAAATACGAGACCGCCATTACGGGTTTTACGACGACATCGGCTGAGCCGGTTATTGAACCTGTAGAAGCCGTAATTGTCGTGTCTCCCAGACTCTGGGCCAGCGCCAGTCCAGCGCTGCTGACCTGCGCGATCGTCGGATCCGCTGCACTCCACGCCACGGTCGTAGTGAAGTCTTGACTACTTCCATCGCTGAAGATGGCCGTTGCACTTAATTGCGCCTGCCCGCCGACAAGGAGCACGGAACTGGCCGGTGCGACTGCTAGAGAAGTGACCACCGCTGGGGCGACTTGCACCTGAACCGTGCCGCTGACCGTGCCGGACGTTGCCGTTACACTTGCCGTTCCTACCGAAAGTGCGGTTGCTGCCCCAGCGTTGCTCATACTAAGAATGGAAGGATCCGAAGAGGACCACTGCACCAAGCTTCTCCAGTACTGGACGCTGCCATCGCTAAACTGCGCCACGGCCTCCAGTTGTCGATTTTCTCCCAGCGGAATCGATACTCGTTTTGGGGAAATAAAGATGGATTCGAGCGTCGGTGCTACGACCGCGACTTGGCTGCTCGCACTGAGATTGTTGGAAACCGCAGTCACCGTCGTGGTTCCCAGCGATTTCCCTGTCACCAACCCGTTCGGGTCAAGGGTCACGATGTGATCCGGGCTTGCGCTCCAGCTCACCGAATTGGAAATGTCCTGTGTGCTCTGGTCATTGTAAGTTCCTACCGCTGTCAACTGGCCGGAATGTTTCGGGGTCAACGTCGTGCTCTGGGGAGACAACGCGATAGAGACCAGCACGGGCGCTGCGACGGTGAGCGTGTCGCTCCCGCTGATGGAACCCTTCGTCGCTGTAACAGTGACAGTACCGGTCGCACTTCCAGTCGCGAGACCCGCATTACTGATATTGATGATTCCCGCAGGCGATGTTGACCAACTAATGGAGCTCGTAAGATCCTGCGTGCTGCCGTCGGTGAAGGTTCCGGTCGCGACGAGCTGAACGGAATGCTTCGGAGTCAACGATGGATTCTGCGGTGTGATTGCAATCGAAACTACAGCGGCTGGGTCAATCGCGAGACTGGAAGAACCTTTCGCCGACTGGTACGTAGCTGAGATTGACGTTCCCACCGGTCCCTTTGCTGGTGGCCACTCCCGCACCGCTGACCGTAGCTACTTTCGGTTGCGTGGAAATCCACGTTGCCGTGGTCGTCACATCGACCTTGCTGCCATCGCTGTAGGCGGCAGTGGCAGTGAATTGCTGCGTTTTGCCTAGGGCAATCTCTGATGCCTGAGGACTGATCGTTACGGACAGAAGGGTTTTCGCGGGCCGTTGATTCTGCCCCTGTCCCATGTAGGCTGCGCCGCAGCCCGTCAAATTCGAAACCACGCCGAAAATTAAGGTGGATAAGAAAAGGGAAACCCAAGGTCGCTGGTCGCACAGTATGAGCTTCATGGCTTTACTCCCGAACGCCACGCGGCTGGGGGACAAGGGAAGGCGTTAGTCGGTAAGGCGGACTACGCCGGTCCGCGTAATGGCTTAGAAATTGCACCCTGGAGGACCGTCTTTCAATCCCCGCTCAGTCTAGTACTGATGGGTTACCACGAAAGAAGTAGTCACTTCGGGCTACTGCATTCGCTTATTAAAGAGTCTGAAGAGCTTCCATCCTAAGACTCGGGGGATCTCATAACAAAAATTGCAGGCCACTCAGATAGCTTTCCGCCTGGAGTTTCTGCTTTTGCGTCCAGCGAACCTCCATCAACGTCGGGATGGTGATGGGGGATTCGGAGAGGCCAATGTCACATCGCACCAGCGATGACGGCCTCATCGGGTGCGGACTCATCACGCAGAGTCCACCTTGGCTGACGTTTTGCACGCGTCCCACCACCACCCCACCCCTCTCCATTTCCGAATCCAAAGAGTGCACTTGAAGCGCACGCAATTCCAGGGACTCCGGAAAGCGAGGGTGTTGTCGATGCTCGCGCTCTTTTGTTCGTTTCACGGGCTAGCATGATTACGCGAGCAGAGCGTCCCGTAAAGTGCTCGAACGGATTAGCCGAAGAGCTTACTTCATCGGTAATCGTTACTATCCGCTTGGCCCGATCACTTTGCCCAAAATGCCCGAACGCGTGGAGACTCCCATTTTCACCATTACGATGCGCAGAAACGCCTTTACCGTGTTCGGGCTTATCTTCATCCGTGTGGCAATTTCTTTGCTGGTCAATCCTTGAACGAGAAGTTGAACTGTTTCCCTTTCTCGTCCCGTAAGAGCAAACTCCTCGCCGATTTGCGTCACAGCTATAATGCCTGAGCAGCCTCGTTCCAGAAGAAGGGCCGCTAGCACGGGCGTGGTCTTGCTGTTGGTTTCGAGCCGGAAGCTTCGACAAAAATACCTCCGCTTACCGGACTTAAATTCCTTCACAAAATCTAGACCATTCGAGGATTGACGGCTGACCAGCCCCACCCGGATCCGGTCCGCGAGAAATTGATCCATTCGCTTAATCCGTTCCGGCAGATTTGGGTAGCTGAGGATTTTGATGGCTTCTTGATTCGAAGCAACCGGACCTAATGACTTGTCAAGCAACAGGAATCCAGGCTGCGAATTTGTGGAAAACACCGCATTCCCCTTCCAGGTGTTCAAAACCAGCCGCTCGGGCGCTATCATGCCCGTTTCCGAGTGAACAAGAGAAAGCCTGAAGCTGGAGTTTCAGATCAAAAACGGCGGAGCTCAGGGGAGAGACTGCGAAACACCGCTTAGCACATTTCCAACTAAAACGACCAATCTGGGACCCAATTACGATGCAAACATCCAAAGTGATCAGTTCAGGCTAGAAGCTTCATTTGGCTTAAAGCTACTAGATCCCTTTTTCGAAGAACCGTGGCCGCTTGTGCGGTCCAACGCGGGGGAACGTGCAATGCAACAGAGAGTTTGCGGCCCTCCGACTAGAAAAGTCAAGCTTTATCTGTTCCCCGCAGAGACGAGGCCATTTGGACTAGAGCAAAAGGAGTAGTCCTCCTTAACCCAGGCGGTTAGCCCAGGAGTGGCATTGCCCACCCATGGAACGGAATGATTAAATCGCACCTCGGATACTGTATGAGTATGAAATTCAGGAATGGAACCCACAGAGGTTTTTTGTCGCGGCGTCTTCCGATTTGGCAAATCCCTCTTCTTTTCGCGGTTATCGCCGGGTGTTTTTTCGCGATTGGCAGTTGCACGATCGCGGCAGCCCAGCAGGACGTGGTAAAGGCAAAGGCGGGCACGTCAAACACTGACGATCGAAAAGCCGCTGAGACGAGTTCTGAATCCTGCACTGTAAAGGTCGGGTCGCCTGCCCTAACACTTGACACCGCAAAGACCGCGGCGGAAGGCGAACCCAATCGCTCATTGAGCAAAGAAAAAGAAGGTGACGAGGCTCAGCCGGTCGAAAAGCTGACTCTGCAGCTTCCCGCTCAAGAGGATTCAATGAAAGATCAAATTCGCCCGCCGGAAAAGTCCGGTGAGGCCGAAGAATCGCGCAACGATACCGTCGTTGCCGACCAGGCGACGGAGCAATGCACTCGGAGTGAAGAGTCGCCCAAACCCAAACTAGAGCGGGCGAATTAGATTCGAGAAGAATTTATGTTCCTCTCAATCAAGAAAACTAAGCTCGGCGGAGTAACTGCGGCGCCCGGTCTCTCGATCGCAGCTATTATGCTCGCCTCCTCTACTTTGGTCTGCGCTCAAAGTTCAAAGCCTAGCGAGTGCAATCTAGACTCAACCGGATTCTGCATTGCTGAAAGTGCCAGCGAGCTTCCTCTTTCGCATTCCACGCCGCAGTCCGCTCAACCTCCGAATGCGACCCGCTCGTCGCAGAAAAAGTTGCATGTCGAATTTCACAACGGCTTACTTCAAATTGATGCGGAGAACGTAACTTTCCTGGAGACTCTGAAAGCTGTCAGCGTCCGCACAGGAGCCGAAGTGCAATTTCCCGTGGGGGCCCTGCGCGAGCCTATCTTCGTGCACCTTGGACCCGGGAAGCCGCGCGATGTTCTCAATCAATTGTTGAACGGCTCGCCCTTCAATTACATTGTGCTGTCGTCCGATTCGCGGCCAGACGAGATCACTCGCGTAATTCTTACCAGGGCGACTTCCGGCACAGAGAGTGCGGTTGCGGAAACTCAGGCCATGCCCGCAAGTGAGTCTGCCATGCCTCAACTATACGGGGCGGGTTTCACAGATGACCCGGATGCTGTCCCGGTCGAAACGGCGCCGACCCCACAGCCCATCGCAACCCCGAGTGCCGCGGCAGGTCAAGCTGCAACGTACCTTCATCCCGATGGATCTAAGCTCTCCGGGGATGAACTCGACCGCTTGCAAAAAATGCAGATCCAGCAGGAGCAGCAACAATTCGCGACCGAGTTGCAGCAACAACAGCAGCAATCGCAACAACCGCCGTCGCAGAGCGCTCCACCACAATAAGTACTCTCCGCAAAAACTTCGCTTTCGGACTTCCGTACGGACTGTGCCTCGATCTGGTACGGATCCCTTGTTCGAACCTCGGTATTCGTCCGAAGGGGTTAACCTTTCGGACTAGACAGTTGAAACTACTCCAAGCTGAGAATTGCCTGAACTAGTTCGATTGGAGTAGCTTTCCGGGTTTAGTGACACTGGTTAGCCCACGTGGGTACTTGTAAAGATCGACGTTGCAGCTAGATTGATGTCACCGCGCGCCTCGGACTTCTCCTCCCCCCTAGACCGGCACGCGGTCAGGAGGAATCCACAAGCATGAAATCACTCTGTAGAATACTGCCCCTAGCTGTCATTGCCCTGCTTGTCGTTGGTCTCAGCGCGAGTACTGCAATGGCGCAGGATGTTTTTAAGGTTAACTACTTCTCGAACAACGCAGCTCCCGCTCCAGATGCCACCGTGAGAATCGATAACCCGGGTCTCACTTACGGCAATCTGTGCGCGATGGTTTATGTGTTCGATGCTGACCAGCAGCTTAGCGAGTGCTGTGGATGCGTCGAGACTCACAATGGGCTGCGTACGATATCGGTCAGAAGCAACTTAACGTCTAACCCTCTGACCGGCGTCGTATCGAGGAATGGTGTAATCAAAATCGTCTCGGCCGCGGTCAACAACTCACCCTGCGATCCCACCTCGAATGTGACGCCCAAAGCAAACCTGCGGGCGTGGGTTACCCACATTCAGAATCCGGTCGGCACTGCATATCCGATTACCGAAACTGAGTCTTCGGACTCGACGTTGGGTGCGACGGAGCTCGCGAACTTGCAAGCTCAGTGCGCTTTCATCAACATCCTCGGAAGCGGACAGGGCGTTTGCTCTTGCGGAACGGGGGACTAGGTTGAAGCAAGACATGGGACATGCCGTAAGGCATGTCCCATTCACTTCCGAGCTGCTGAACAGATACAAAATCACATTTTCGGTCTAAAACATTCTCGAAGAAATCTGGCCTGGGGGAGGACAGTAATGCAGAAGAGAGTGCGAGTTCTAAGCATCGTCTCAGTATTGTTATTCAATGCCGCCTGTTATCTCTACGCACAAAGTTCCACCGACACCGATGGCGGACAAGTTATTGCCGAAGTCAGCGGTCAAAAGTTAACCCTTGGAGATTTGCAGCAGCACCAGGGCGGCAAGTTGCTCCAGGCCCGATATCAGTACTACATGAACCAGCGCAAGGCGCTGGACCAACTCATCGACGACAAACTCATCGACTTGGAGGCCAGCCGCCGTCACCTCTCTACCGATCAGTTGTTGAACACCGTCGTTTATAAGGACATCAAAGATCCTACCGAGGACCAGCTGCAGGTCTACTACGAGGGCATGGAATCAAATGAATCCTACGAGGCCGTGCATGATCGCGTGCTCGAACACATTCGCGAACTGCGCCGGGATAAGGCTCGCGCCGCCTTCGTGAAACAATTGCGAAGCGATGCCAGCGTTCAAGTACTGCTCGCTCCCCCCTTTGCCGATGTTGATTTGAAAGAAGCATATTTCCACGGCAGCAAGAATTCTCCGGTCACGCTGGTAGAATTCGCCGATTATGAGTGTCCGTACTGCCAGAAGATCACCCCTGAGCTGCAAAAGCTGGAAAAGGAATATGGCGATCGGCTGGCTGTTGTCTACAAGGACTTTCCCCTTCCCATGCACCGCAGTTCGCAGAAAGCTGCTGAGGCGGCCCGCTGCGCCGGTGAACAGGGAAAGTTCTGGGAATATCACGACGTGCTTTTCTATAGCAAGCAACTTCAAGTCGATGACCTGAAAGCTGATGCTCGGGTACTCAAGCTGGATAGCGACCGCTTTGATAAGTGCCTGGACGAAGGAACCGAGGCCGAAGCCGTGAAGAAGAGTCTCGGGGAGGCGCAAAAACTCGGTTTGACGGGAACGCCCAGCTTCTTCGTGAATGGCCACTTCTTCAGCGGAGCAGCCGATTACACCATCCTCAAGGAGATGGTGGATTTGCAGCTCGCTTCCTCCTCGCTACGACTGGCTTCTCATACCGAGCTCTCGAAAACCACCCCAGAACGCGCCACCGTCTCAACTACGCCATCAGTTGGCAAGCAAGAATAGCGCCTGGGGGTTACTCCAGCTTGACGCTGGGGAGTTGACAACATGAAACGCCATTTCGTTGTTGCTGCTACTTTTTTGTGGTTAGCTTTTTTGGCCACTTCAACAATGGCCGCCGTTTCGCTTTCGCTCTCCCCCAAGAGCGCCCAGGTGCCGCTGAGCGGCAGTTTGCAGTTCCAGGTCACGGTGAGTGGAACCACTGACAGCGTTGTCATTTGGAGCGTTACCGGAGCCAACTGCGTCGGCATCACTTGCGGCTCGATCACTGGCGACGGATTCTACACGGCACCGCCTACTGCTCCTTCTCCCGCCACCGTGACCGTCACGGCGATGTCGCTGGCCGATGTCACTGTCAGCACAAGCGCCACCGTCAGTATCGGTTCACCCGCAACCGTCTCCGTCAGCGTCTCCCCAAAAGACGTTGTACTGGCCACGGGAGGGCAACAGCACTTCTCGGCGAATGTGACCGGCACTTCGAACACGGCGGTGACGTGGAGCGTCAGTGGGATTGGCTGTGTTGCCGGTTCTTGCGGTTCCATCTCGCCGACCGGCCTTTATACGGCTCCTGCCGCGGTTCCCGCATCGGCGGCAATCACGATCACAGCAAACTCGGTCGCGGATCCGACGAAGTCCGGATCGGCCTCGTTGGTGGTGCAATCTGCGACTTCCGTCTCCGTTTCGATTTCGCCCAAGACGGCGCAGCTTTCCGCTGGCGGACAATTGCAGTTCTCCGCAGCCGTTTCGGGCAGCACCAATGCTGCCGTGATGTGGAGCGTCTCAGGATCCGGATGCAGTGGCTCCGCCTGTGGCACGATCACAGCCGGTGGCCTTTACACAGCTCCCGCGGCGCTGCCGAATCCACCAAGTGTAACGGTCAAGGCAAAAGCCGTCGCCGACCCATCTGCTTCGGCCTCGGCTACAGTGTCGTTGGTTGCCGGATCCGCCGTCAGCGTGTCGCCTCCTTCGGCTACCCTCAAACCGGGAGCACAATTACAGCTCACCGCCTCGACGAATGGTACTTCGACAGCCCTCGTTATCTGGAGCATCTCCGGATCCGGATGCACCGGCTCTTCCTGTGGAAGTATTTCTTCCACCGGGCTCTACACCGCCCCTGCGACGGCGCCGAATCCGCCAATTGTTGCTGTGACTGCGACTCTGCTTTCCAATCCTACGAAGTCCGGGTCGGCGACCGTGACCATCAGTTCCGGAACTGCGGTCGGAGTTTCGATTTCTCCAACGTCTGCGCAGGTTGGAGTCGGCTCGTCGAAGCAATTCACCGCCACGGTAACAGGGTCATCCAATGCAGCTGTGACGTGGTCCATCGCTGGAACCGGCTGCGCAGCCGATACCTGCGGCACCATCAGCTCATCCGGCCTGTTTACCGCGCCTGCCCTGCCCCCGAATCCGGCATTCTTCTCGATCACGGCGACTGCGGTGGCCGACCCAACCAAATCTGCGAGCGCCTCCGTGACGGTCGTTGCTGCGGTGACTATCACGATCTCGCCCACCTCCGTAAAGCTGGCTCCTTCCGCTACACGGCAGTTCACTGCACACGTAGCCGGCAGTTCAAACACGGCAGTTTCGTGGAGCGTTGCCGGAGCCGGTTGTTCGGGTGTGAACTGTGGGAAGATCTCATCCTCAGGCTTTTACACCGCGCCCGCGACCGTCCCCAATCCGTCGGTCGTTACGGTTACGGCAACCTCGCAGGCTGATACGACGAAATCGGCCTCCGCCCAGGTGAGCATCGTCACTCCTGTAGTCGTGACCATCTCTCCGACAACGGTACTGTTAGCCGTTGGCGCGCAACAGCAATTCAACTCAATGGTCAGCGGCAGCACGAATACTGCCGTGAACTGGTCGGTCAGTGGGTCGGGGTGTTCCGGAGCGGCCTGCGGTACGGTTAGTTCCTCCGGTCTGTACACCGCGCCTGCCACGGTACCGAATCCGCCTTCGGTAAAAGTCACCGCAACGGCGCAAGCCGATTTGTCTCAGTCGGCCTCGGCCCTAGTCACCCTCACGCCCCAGAACAACAGCAAGCTGACCGGACAATATGCGTTCTTGTTCAAAGGATTCGACAGTAATGGTGTCTACGACGCCGTCGGCTACTTCATCGCCGATGGAAACGGAAACATTACCTCCGGCACTGAGGACATCAATCGAACCTCCGGGCCTCAAACCGGAATCGCGATCTCCGGAACATATCAGATTGGTGGCGATAACCGCGGTACGTTGATCTTGAAGAGTAGCCTGGGCTCGTTCAATTTCACCTTCGCGCTGAATGGAACTGCGAAGACCGCAAGCTTCATTGAAGCGGACAGTTCCGGCACCCGTGGTTCGGGGGTGATCAAGCTGCAGGATCCTTCGGCGTTTGATCCTTCTATTTTCAGCGGGGGATATGCCGTTGGACTGAGTGGCGCCGATTCGCAGGGAAGAGTCGCCGCAGCCGGGGCCATCTTCCCCAGCGGTGTTGGCACAATTTCCGGAAGCAGTCTTGATGTCAACGATGCCGGCGATTTCTTGCCGACCTTTGCCACTTTCTCCGGCACTTACGACATAGGCGTGACCGGCCGTGGACAAGCCACTCTTGTCATACCCGGTTTTGACCAAGGTACCTTGGACCTCGCGTTGTACGTGGTGTCGGCGAATGAATATTTCGTGGTTTCCACCGGCAGCTTTATCGCCGGCAATCCCATTCTCGCTGGAACCGTTGAAGCCCAAACCGGATTACCGTTCCTGACCTCCTCGTTCCATGGAGCGTCGGTCTTTGGTCTCACTGGCTCGAGCGGTAACTCTTCTCAGGTAACCGTAGGACGGATGCAATTCGACGGAGCCGGCAACATTCAGGTGCAGTCCGATCAGAACAGTGGCGGGAATATCAGCATCGGCAACCTGATGACCGGTGCCTATTCCATCCAGCTCAACGGCCGCGGAGTGCTGACTCTGGATAATTCCGTAGGCTTCCCGAGCATCTGGATTTTGTATGCGATCTCTCCCAATCGAGCGTTTTTGCTAACGTCGGATGGCTCGGTCAGCAACGGTGAGGTTTACGCTCAAGCGGTAGCGCCCCCCTTCGAGACCGGCGACATGGTGGGCGATTTCGAGTTCGGTTCCGGAGAACCTGCATCCTCGCAAGCAAATTATGCCTCGGGAACGCTTTTCTTCGACGGGGCAAGTAAGGTCTCAGGGACAGAAGATACGAGTCATGCCGGAACTTCCACGAAAAATGTGGCGATGTCCGGCACATATGCGATCTCCATGATCTCCAACAACGGCCGGGGGGTCATCTTGTTCAGTTCGCCGCTTTCGACCGATGCCCTCTGGGTCATTAGTGGATTGGAGGCCATCGGGCTGGATGTTGATCCAACGAATACCAGTCCAACGCTTATTGAGTTTGAGCAGTAGTGCGGCGGAAGGAAATTGGCGTAGCGCGACAGCCAGGTTATACGGAGGCTCAATGAAAAAACTCTATCTGCTGTTTCTCATGCTTGTTCTGTGCGGGTTCAACAGCGCATTCAGCCAGGATGCGGATTTAGTGCGCAAAGCAAACGCTGGCGACCCGGCGGCCCAAGTGAAGTTGGGGAACCAATACGCCTTTGGCCAAGGCGTGAATCGGAACTCTCAGGAAGCGGTTAAGTGGTTTCGAAAAGCAGCCGAGCAGAACTATCCTGACGGCGAGTACCGCCTGGCCGGTATGTACGACGTTGGTTTTGGAGTTCCAGCCGACCCCGCGACGGCGGTGAAGTGGTATTTGAGCGCTGCCAAACAAGGCTTTGTGGAGGCTGAGTACCGGCTGGGCATCATGTATGAACAGGGCCGTGGGGTTCAGAAAGATGACGCTCAAGCTGCGCAGTGGTATCTGCGTGCGGCCAACAAGGGTCGTCCGGACGCTCAACTCAAAATCGGCCAGTTGTATGAGGAAGGGCGTGGTCTGGAACAGAACTACAAAGAAGCCTCGCAATGGTATCTCCGGGCCGCTCAGCAAAATCGAGCCGCCGCGCAATACCATCTGGGTAGGTTGTATGAGCAAGGACTCGGCGTGCCACAGAGCACAACCGAGGCGATCAAGTGGTATCAGCGTGCCATCGCCGGCGGTGATGCCGAGGCCGAGGACTCACTCCGGGCCTTGGAAAAATAATTGCGCGGGCATACACAGACAGATGCATTCATTCTGACCTGCCAACTCGCAGCAAGCGGCACGCTAGAAGCACGCTGTGTGGGTCGCAGCCTTCCCCCTTTCGCTTGAACTTGACGTGAAAGCTGGACACTCACTCTTTTTGTTTTCAGGAGGGGATATGGACGGTCGAACCCGGCGCGAGGCCATTCAATTGACTCCGCGCGAGCAGGACATCATTCAGTTCCTACTTCTGGGATGCGACATCACAGAAATCAGCAAGAATCTCAACATAGCTCAGCGAACCGTAAGGGCTCACCTCACCCGGATCTATCTTCGCTTCGGGATTATTGGCGGAGTCAAGCGGGTCAAACTCGCAAATTTGTTGTTGTCTGAATCGTTGCACAGCGACTGCGTTCAGGAGTCGTTCACGCGGAACGAGCGCGAGCGCCTGGTGATCGAACTTGTGGCGCAGGGGCTCAACAACCGCCAATTGGCGGCCGCGTTGGGAATTTCCGAGCACGTAATCAAAAACAAACTGCGATCGATCTACGACCGCCTTGGCCTTTGGAATCGGCTCGAGTTGGCTCTCTGGTACAAGGGCCAGCAGCGGCAAGAGCTCGTCAACTGAAAATATACCGCGCGACTATGGGGAGTCTCGCGGGTGTAGACCTATCCGATTGGATTAGGAAATTGGACTAGGAAAGAGGTGCTATTCCTCCGCGGGTAGCCTGGCGTTACATTTTAACCCCATCTTCTGGCAGCACCGCCTGTCCCGCGGGCTGAGTCGATGGCATCCGGAACTCTCCCCCTCCGCCGTGACCTTATGGTGAACCGCTCCATATTGCGACTGGGTACTCCAAGCTGTATCCCCTCAGCCCAGGCCGAAATTGCCGTTGGAAGCGAAAACGATTCTCAGACAGCGACCACTTTGCCGATCCCAGACGTCAGTATCCCCTCCAAGAATCCCTTCAACGTTTCCCACAACGAAATGCCAAAATCTATGCGCAACGTCGCTCTCACCCTTGTACTGAGCGAGATTGCCCACCAGGTTCGTGCCAGTACTGCATCCACTGGCTCCGTGATTCTAATCGTTGAAGGTGGAGTCCCTGTCTACGGCGCTAGTTCTGGCGCTATTGCCCGAGACGTATCGCAGTATCTGAGCGGGTGTCCTGCTTTTTCCTGGCAGTCGGGCGCACTGACGGTCTGCGAGGACGTTGAAGCCGATTCTCGATTCGACCCCGCATCTCTCAAGCGGTTAGGCGTCCGCTCCTTCGTCATTCTTCCGATTCAGGACAAGAACAACGCGGTGATCGCGATTCTCGAGATCTTTTCCTCGCGATTTCGCGCATTCAGCGACCGCGACTACCCAGGATTGCAAGGCCTTGGGCGCCGCATCGCTGATCACATCGAACTTGCCGATCGCACCCTGGCCTCCGACGAAAACGTGAAGCCCGTTCTCCGCAAGAAAAGCGCTCAGGTTCAGGCCCCCATGGGCCGCTACGAGCTGTGGTTCAATCGGCTTTATGTCGCGGTTGGCGGCGAAGGTTGGAACCTCTTTTTGGGAACCATCGCCATCCTCCTCGCAATTTTAGTCGGATGGATGCTGGGCAGGAGCGAGCGAGAGAGTGCCGCTCGCACCCCCGCCCACTCCGCAAGAACTGTAATAAGCAATCCCCAACCCGCGGTGGCACCGGCAGCAGCAAAGACTGTCGACGCTGTTCTTCAAACCGGTCCCAGCGTTGCGGCCTCTCCGGCCAATGCGGAACAGCCGCACGAAAAAAGAGCAGTTCGGCTGGGAAAAGAAAGCCGCAGGAATCATCGCAACTCCGAGCCCTCGGAGCCGGAGGTTGTCGCCTCCAACGCTTCCCCAGATGACATTGTGATTGTCGAGAACGGGCTCCCTTCCAACTCACCACCATCACCGGAAAGTACCAAGCTCCGCTCCAGCAATTCGCGAGAAAGCGTCGCATCGGATGCACAAGATCATGAACCAGCCGTAAGTGTCAGTGTAGGTATTGCCGAGCAGCATCTCATCGAGCGCGTTGAGCCCGACTATCCGGAATCCGCGCGCCAACAACATCTCCAAGGCACAGTCATTCTCAGTATTTACGTAGGCAAAAACGGGACGGTACGTAGTCTCAGCTGTGTAACGGGAAACTCAGAACTCTGTCTGCTCGCCGCCAAAGCGGTGCGACAGTGGAAATTCTCCCCGCTGATTCACAACGGGGCTCCTGCGAGTTTTGAGAGTCAGATCAGCATGGACTTCGTGTTGCCATGAGCTTCGTCCGCATGAAATCAACCCGCGCTAAACTTGAATCGAGCGAAACGCAACGTTTCCGCACAAGAGGCTGCTCGTGTTAAGGAGTCTTCGAAAGACGGCCATTTACCTGACTCTTCTGGCGTCATTCCTTTCAATTGCCCTGGCCGTCCTGGCTTCTAGTGCTGATCTCAAGTCACGGAATTCGGCTCATTCCACCAGCGATCCTGCTACCGTTTCGCGTGTGAAACTTCTGCTCGAAAGCGATTCTCCGGTTATGGAGATCATCGCGACACGTCCCATGCGACCCCGAATCACGACGAGTCAGGACCCTCTGGCTCTCACCATCGATTTGAACAATGCCCAAATCTCGGTTCACCACAAAGAGGTTGCCGTTGAAAGCCCGCTGATTGAAGCTCTTCACGTCGATCAGTTGGAACAGAATCCTCCGGTCGTCCGAATCGTTCTCGGCGAACACACTCCCCTGAGCTATACCTGGGATGCTGCCGGAAACAAGCTCACGATCAGGCTGCACGCGGAGTCCGAAAGCGCACGGGCCAGGCCAACTTCCCCGACGGTGCTTACTACCACCCCCGAACCCGTGGCGCTTCCCGCCATTCCCTCCGGAAAAGTCGTTTTCGCCGACCGCCTCGCCTCCGGGACGGCGTTCTCGGCGAAGTTTGCTACCGAGTCGCTCCGTCTGGCGCGCGGAGGCGAAGTGCGCGTCTGCCCGGGCACTACGATTTCCGTTTTCCACCCTAAGGATGGACCGGAATTAATGCTGACCATGGACGTCGGCGCTCTCGAAACTCACTACTCTCTGGAGGATTCTGCCGACAGCATCGTCACCCCGGACTTTCGCATTCTGCTGCGCGGACCTGGCGAGTTCCACTACGCGATCCGGGCGGATTCGAAGGGCAACACCTGCATTCGGTCGCTCCCCGGCAATACCGCCCCGGCTGTGGTCTATGAAGCCATCGGCGACGGTAAATTTGAAGTTGTTCCGACTGAAAGGCTGCTCCTGCACTCGGGCCGCTTGAGCGCTACCGACACAGCGTTTCACTCCGGACAACTCACTCAGGTCGAGACCTTGGTTCCGGATGATTGCGGCTGCCCGCCGCCTGTGCCCGTGCTTCGTGCAGACCTCCCAACCCTTCCTATACTGGCCGAAAGTTCTGCCCCCTCAAATGTGTCCTTGGATCCTCAGCCCGTCGATGATACGACTCCGCCTCAGAGCGCTCCGATTCAGACCTTATCCAGCGGTCCGGAGATCGCCGCCTTGCCGCCGCTTCCGCCCAGCCAGAAACCGGTACAATTCGGCGCAAGCCTTGTATTCTCCCGCAAGGATGCGCTGCGTCCCCGGCTGGTCGATCTGCCCGTCTCTACGCGCGAAATTCGCGCACTGGATATGAACGTGGCGTCGCCTGCTCCCCAGCTGCCGGCCGAACAACCTCCGGAACAGCAGAAGAAGGCGAAGCAAAAAAGCGTATTTAGGAAAGTGACGGGATTCTTTTCGCGGATCTTTCGTTAGACTCGCTGCGGGCCAGCGCAAGCGCCTCAAAGTCGCGACCACGCGCAACGCGTTTGCCTACGTGTTCGCCGACTCCTCGAATCCCCGCGCGGTTCTGACCGAGCGGGTTGACAAGCCCGACCCGCCGCCCGTCTACAACGTCGGCAACCATTCGCTCGTGCTCTTCGACCGCGGCGACGCTAACGGACATCAGGCTCGTCCGCCCCCCGAAGAGCTGCGCGACTACGGCCAGTGCCACTTCTTCGCCGGGAGGCGCACGTAGATCCTCGCACTATTACCCTCCCTGTGCTCCGAGAGGGAAATAAACAGGCGGCGGCAGAGCGGCATAGTACGCCTTTTTGCTATGCTCACCAAAGCGAAAATCGTTTGGACGAGCAAGCATTTGAGATATTTGAATTCGAGAACAGCCTCAATGAGCGCCAGACTCGCTGTTACAGCCAAGGTCTTTGGTGGCCAGAGAGAGGCTTTATCAGTCCAGCGGGCTCCGTTCGTCTCAGGCGCGCGAGGCGCCCAATGATTTCGCCCGTCCGCTACGGAGTGCTGGCCGTCGCCGCCATCCCTTTTATTTATTATTGGATTGCGCTGTTTAGCATATGGAGATTTTTTCGCCGCTCCGCAGCTCGAGGCGTAGCCAATCCTGGCTATGCGCCCCCGGTAAGTATTTTGAAACCGATTCGCGGGCTTGATCCTGGTGCCTACGAAAACTTCGCCAGCTTCTGCCGGCAAGACTATCCCGACTACGAAATCGTTTTTTGCGTGGGTGAAGAGGATGATCCCGCGGTCCCCATCCTGGAGTCGCTGGCGCGCGATTTTCCGGAACGTTCCATTCGGGTCTTATTCGGCTCGGGCGGAACGGGGTCGAATGACAAGGTGATTAAGTTGGCGCGCCTGGTCAGCGAAGCGCAGCATGAAGTTGTGGTGATCAGCGACAGCGACGTCCGAGTAACCCCCGATTACTTGCGCCAAGTGGTGGCTCCCTTGGCCGACTCCAAGGTGGGAGCCGTGACCTGTTTTTATGTAGCGGCGGAAGACAAAAACTTCACCGACCGCCTGCAGTCGACCGGAATGTTTTCCGATTTCTACGTGGGCATCATCGTAGCGTGGCAACTCGAGGGAGTGAAATTTGCCCTGGGGCCAACCATCGCCACGACTCGCGAGCGGCTGGCCGGGTTCGGTGGTTACGACGCGATCAAAAATCGTCCAGCGGATGATCTGCTAGTGGGCCGGCTGATCGCCGAGCAGGGCTACCAAGTTGAGCTTCTTCCCTACACGATTTTAACGGTGGCGGATTATGGCTCCCTGCGGGATCTGTTTCACAAGCGGCTGCGCTGGATCGTGGTCATGCGCCACTTGCGGCCCTGGGGACACTTCGGGCTGATTTTCACTTTGGGGTTGCCTTGGTGCTTGGTGGCGATTGCGACTCGGCCCACCCTCGGAGTTGCCCTGGGATATCTCGGCGCCTATCTTGCGATGCGATTTGCAATGACATCGATGGTTGGCTGGAGCCTCAAGCAGGATGCGCTTGGGAAGAAGTTAGCTCTGATCCCGGCGTGGGACGCGTTGGCGTTTTGCATTTGGCTGACCAGTTTTTCGCGCAACAGTATTCGCTGGCGCAACGTCGAATATTACATTCTCGATGGCAAGCTTGTGCCCGCGGCGCCTCGCGATCCCGCACCCACCGTGTAGAACCTGGAGCCACTCTTCAGCTTCTGACTTTCGTCTTTAATCTGGCGCGAAGCCTCTGCCCGGAACCATCATTTTCGCCGTTTCTTCCCGCAGATCTTCCCACGATCTCAAGCTCTGGTTCGTGATCGCTTTGCGTCTGGCGCTGGTTCGAGGGCTGTCGCCAGTTGACTCGCGGCAGCATCACCGCTGTATCGACGCGATCACGATGTTTCATTGCCACATTCATCAGCGAATCCAACAGAGAGTCGGAAAGCAAATGCGGCTCCAGACCGAGCTCAATCAGTTTTGAGTGTCTTGCATTGTAATAATGCTCTTCCTTCTCTACTCGCGGATCGGACAGGTGCTCCACGGTAACCGTCAGGCCCAGTTTTTCTCCTGCGCTCTGGACCATTCGCGCCAGATCCAGAACGGAAAACTGTTCCGTGAACTGGTTGAACACCCGGCATTCGCCTTGAGCCGCCGGATTCAAACATGAAATCTCGACGCAGCGCACCGTGTCGCGAATATCCAGGAACCCGCGGGTTTGTCCTCCCTTGCCGTATACAGTGAGCGGGTGTCCGATCGCGGCCTGAATGCAGAAGCGATTGAGCACCGTCCCAAAAACCTCATCGTAGTCGAAGCGATTAATGAGCGCTTCGTCCAGGCCAACTTCGTTCGTCAAGGTGCCGTACACGACGCCCTGGTTCAGGTCCGTGGCGCGTAATCCCCAGATCTTGCAGGCGAACATAATGTTGTGACTGTCATGCACTTTTGAAAGGTGGTAAAACGATCCGGGCTGCTTGGGATACGGCACTGTGTCTTTTCTGCCATTGTGCTCGATGGTGATGTAACCCTCTTCAATATCGATATTGGGCGTGCCGTATTCACCCATGGTGCCGAGCTTGATCAAGTGACAATCGGGCTGAAACTCGCGCAAAGCGAACAGCAGATTGAGCGTCCCCACGACGTTATTTACCTGCGTGAAGACCGCGTGTTTGCGGTCAATCATCGAGTAAGGAGCGGCGCGTTGTTCGGCGAAGTGGACCACCGCTTCCGGTTCGAAATTCTTGATCACCGAGGAGAGAAAATCATAGTCGGTTACGTCGCCCACGAACGACTCGATCGTGCTTCCGGTGAGTTTCTGCCAAACCCGCAAGCGATCCGAAAGCGGCCGGATGGGCGTTAGCGTCTGAACCCCGAGCTCGTGGTCCCATTGCCGTCGCGCAAAGTTGTCCACAATCGCAACGTCATGTCCCTTCATGGACAGATATAAAGCCGTTGCCCAACCGCAGTAGCCATCCCCTCCCAACACTGCAATTCTCATACTCTCCTTAACCTTTCCTGAAAATAATTACAGAACTCAGCCTGCTTCGCAAAACCTTGCAAATTGTCTTAGCCCGCGCCCAGCGCTCTCGTGATCGTCCCCTCAGAAGCGGCGACGGGATGATTCGTGAGAAGTACTTTCCCGCCGCTGGCCAATACCAGATTCAGATTCTCGGCGCCGACCAGCGATTTCAATTCAGGCACCACGGCTTCCTTCGCAACGATGTAGGAACGCTCGTGCTTGAGCCAGAGATCCTTGAACTGCGTGTTGTCGATAAACACATCCGGCGCGCCGGGCGCGTAAGCCCCATACTCCAGATTAAAGAATCGGCCGTTCCGCAGCAGTGCGGTCCGGTTGGTATAGAAAAAGACGGAAGAGAAAAAGTAATAGTGGCGATCGATGATCAACGTTCCTGGCGGCGATTTCAGAATCGCCTCAGCCAGCGGCCGCGAAGACATAAAGGGATCGAAGACCGCCATGGCAAGGCGAGCCGCATGAAAAAACAGAACCATCATCAGAGCGGCTGCCAGAAATGCCCGCTGGCCGGCAAATTTCCAGATTGCCAAAGCGCCCAGACAGAACGCCACGGCTGCCAGCACTAGCGGCAAGCGCAGATAGGCGAAGGATGCCAGAGTGAGATCCTGCATGTGCCCCAACGACAGCTTATAAGCGCCCGGATGCTGGCTGAGCGCCTGCGAAATATCTCCCGGCGCGGGCATGTGGCGGGTGAGAAAAAATAAAGTCAATGTCGCGAGTCCGGCGCACGCTGCCACCAGCGCGAGGACACGAGTGCCGCGCTTGATCCAAGCGCCTCCGGCCGCCATGGCCGATCCTAAAAGAAGTGCAAGCGCGGGATAGCAGGGCATCGAATAGTATTCCTGCGTCGTGGAGAAGGTGAAAAAGACCAGGATAAATCCCGCCAGACAAAGCGCCATAAGCCGCGTCCGCCCCGCGCGATCGACCGGCCGGAAAGAGAGTTTTGCGATGGCTGGGAAATAAACACTCCAGGGAAATAACCAAACCAAATGGAGCCCCCAGAAGTAAAGGCGCGGAACCGTATTGTAATCCCGAGGATAACGTAAATTCAGAAAGCGCAGCAATTGCTCATTGATAAAGAAAAACCACAAAAAGCCATGATATTGCCCGGGCCCGCTATGAAGTGTGAAGGCGAAATAAGGCGGACTGCGCAAGGTCGCGAGAATGTGCCAGGGCGCAGCGATGAGCAGAATAATCAGCGCTCCGCTGAACGGCCGCAACCGGCGCCATGTCTCGCCAGAAAAGAGCTGATGAGTAATAGAGAGGTAGATCACTCCGGCCGCCAGCGGAAACAGAACTCCGATCAGGCTCTTTAGCAGGAGACCCAGCCCCAGGCTCGCGGCCAACAGGAATGCCCAAAACCGCGGATGCGGCTCGGCCTCGTCCAATACGCGGAGAATGGCCCACATCGCGAGCGCGACCGTGAACGTCAGCATGACATCAGGAATCAGCACTCGCGTGAACAAGAACAATCCAATGCATGTAGCCATGCATAGACCGGCGTAAAATCCGGCTCGCCTGCCAAACGCCCAGGTTCCAAAGGCAGCCGTCAACCAGCACAGTCCCATGGCCGACAACGCAATCGGAATGCGCGCCGCCCAATCGTGCGCCCCGAAAATCACGTAGCTCGCAGCCATGGCCCAGTACACAAACGGAGCCTTCTCCAGGTACACGACGCCATCCAGCCGCGCCGTCACCCAGTCGCCCGAGGTCAGCATATTTCGCGAAATCTGGGCCTGCACCGCATCCACGTCATCCATCAGCGATGGTGGCGAAATGATGCAGCCCAGGTAGACGGCCCCGGCAACCAGTAGAACGCCTAAGAATAGGTACCGGTTTTTTCCGGCATCGAAAGCTTCGTTTCCGGGAGAGCCGCTACTTGAATGTTCCACCTTTTCATCCACAGAAACAGAACCATCAGGCCCCATAAGTGATATCCGACATTAATTTGTCTCTCCAGGTGTTGGCGGATATACGTCTCGATGACGTCCCGCCGGAATAAACCCGCATAGTTGGAAGCACCATCCAGCAAAACATCCGTCATCAGCGATCGCAGCGGTCCGCGAAGCCAATCGTGCGCCGGAATGTCGAATCCGACTTTCTTCCGCCGAAGAACGGTAGCGGGCAGCTTGCCTCGCATCAATTCCTTCAAAATAACTTTTTGCTCCGAACCGCGAATCTTCAATGAGGCCGGCAAGGAGGCAGCGAATTCGACAATCCGATGATCAAGAAAAGGCGGCCGCACTTCCAGGGAATGCGCCATGCTCATGCGATCGGATTTGTTCAAAATATCGTCGGCAAGGTAATACTTCTGATCGAACCACAAGAATCGCGCCAGATCGTCAGGAGTTGAGGATCGTCCGCGAAGTTCGGCTAGAATCTGATCCAGAGCGCTTGGAAGTTCCGTGCACAGCAGCGCCGCTTTCTGCGCGTCGCTGAAAGTCCCATTCCAGTAGACATGCGCGCGTTCGGGAGCCATCTGGCAGCCTTCGAGAAATCTCTTCAGCTGATATTCGAAACTGATCTTCTCGTCTGAGACCGGCCATCCGCGCAGTCCATAAAGCGCGAGATGGATAGCTGTTTGAGGCAACCGCCGCGTCAGAGCAGCTACGCGATTCGCGCGATGCGTCAGGTAGCCTCCAAAGAGTTCATCCGCTCCCTCGCCGCTCAGACTGACCGTGACTCTGTTCTTGCTCAGCTTGGAAAGGAACCAGACGGGCAGCGCTCCTGCGTCCGCCGAAGGTTCATCCGAGTAATACGCGAACTCCTCGATCACCTCCCGCAGGTTTGTCTCCGGATTCAGGTCCAACTCTTCGTGCTCGGTCTGATATCGCTGCGCCACCTGACGGATGTAAGCGGTTTCGTCGAAGCTTCGTCCTTGAAATGAAATCGAGAAAGTCTTCAGAGGCGCGCCGCCTTCAGCGGCATAGTGCAAGATGGTGGACGAATCGATGCCTCCGCTCAACCACATGCCGAGCGGAACGTCAGAGATCAGGTGCTCGCGTACCGATTGTCGCAGCAGACCGTCCAATTCCTCACGGGCAGACTCCAGAGTCCAATCGCGACGAACCCCGAATGGCAGTTGCCAATAGGATTCGGAAAAGACTTCGCCGTCTCGCCACTCCAGCCAGTATCCTGGAGGAAGTTTTTCCACGCCTTCAACCAGCGTCCAGGGGCAGGGAACATAGTTCAACGACAGATAGCAATCGAGGCCTTCCAAACTGAGACGTTGGTCAATCTCAGGATGGATCAGAATCGCCTTCAGTTCAGAGCCGAAGAATAAGTCGTCTTCGCGCCGCGCCAAATACAGCGGCTTAATGCCCATGCGGTCTCGGACCAGCACCAGGCGTTTGGTCGATTTCGTCCACAACGCGATGGCGAACATGCCTCGCAGGCGGGCAAAACAATCCGTATCCCACTCCAGAAAAGCTCGCAGAACGGTTTCTGTGTCGCAGTGAGAATGAAAAGTATGCCCGAGTTGCTGCAGTTCGAGGCGCAGTTCCTGGTGATTGTAGATTTCGCCATTGAACACGATGGCGACATCCTTATCGTCAGAGAGGATCGGTTGGTCGCCGGAAGCAAGGTCGATGATCTTGAGACGCGTAGCGCCCAAAGAGCAAAGGCTGGACTGGAATGTGCCTTGCTGGTCCGGCCCACGATGAATCAACGCGGCGGTGGCGCGCTCAATGCGGCCAGACTCAGGCAGCCAACTTTTGTGAGTGAAACCAACTATTCCACACAAGCGCGTGACCCTCTATTGCTCTTCCCGAATCAGCTTTCGAATTCTAGCAAACCGGCCCGCGGAGATTGGAACGTCTGGAGCTGTGGAACGGCGAAATCTGCCAGCCATAAGCGGTAAATCAGACGATCTAGCTCCGATGTAAAGCCATTGTCAGCGGTTGCAATTTATTCGATCCTTTCTAGAACGCCTTACTCCGGCAAGCGAGTTGCGATCCCTCAACTCCGTCCCACAATCACCAGCGCGACTCCAGCGCAAACCAGTAGCACGCCCGCCCACCGCCTTGGAGTGACTTGCTCGCCAAGAAAAAGCCTCCCTCCCAGCGCGCCCGCTCCGTAGCTGAGGGCTGTAACTGGAACCACCAGACTGACGTTTTCTTTCGACAGCACCGCGAGCAAGGAGAAGAATGCCGTTGCCATCAGCGCCACGCCCGCCCACATCCACGGAACTCGCAGAACAAGCGGGATCAAGCCCAGCAAGGCAGAGGGGCGAAAGTCCTTTACCTCACCCACCGCTTTCATGGCACGCGCCACGCACAGTTCGCCGCCGGTACCGGCTCCAATAATTAGCAGATAGAGGACCAGGGCTACCATTTACCCTCGATCCGTTGTGCGCGGAGGAGTATGTCCCACCACCAGGACGCCGCAGCAGATGAGTATTACCCCCATCCAACGCATCGGGGTGACCACTTCGCGCAAGATGAAGTGAGCCAGCAAGGCCACCATGCCGTACGCCGCAGCGGATGCCGGTTGAACGTAACTGTAATCCGCCCAGGACAGCACCAGCATGTAAGCTACAAAAAAAGTCAGCAGAGAGCCAATGCCGAGCCAAATCGTGCCCGAAGTGAGCACGTGAGAAACCAAGCCAATCGTCCCCAGGGGTGGTCCCGTGCTCGCCGCGCCCATCTGCTTCATCCCCTTGCCCAGAAACACATTACCCAGCGGTCCAAAAATTACCATCAAGAAGATAAGGAAATATGTTTTGAAATGCAGGTTGGAAGAGGTCTTCATGTGCGGCAGAGACCCTCCGTCCGTTTGGCATACATGTCCCCCAGCCAGAACTCGATTCTTCGACCCATTGATACGCTTTTCTCCCAACGATCAGCCACCAAACGATCTACTAACAAAAGATCAGCTCACAAAAGTGCCCAAGATAACCATGTTACGCGATTTCGGACTTCACTCGCATCTGAGGCCCTACGCAGTCCGGCTTCGCGGCGCACGGCAACGTTCCGAGCAGGGCACGCGCCCTCATCGAGGTGCCCAGCAATATCCGTCTTGACAATAGTCGTCACAACGAATAATATGGGATTCCGGTGACAAGAACCCTGCAACCCGGCAAAAGCGCCCGTCGCGGCTGTCCCGAAGAGGCGGCATTTCTCGAACTGCTCCGCACCACCGACCTGTTGTCCCGGGGCCTGGTTCGGATTCTCAAGACCGAGGACCTTTCCCCCACCCAGTACAACGTCCTCCGTATCCTGCGCGGCGCCCCCGAAGGACTGGCCTGCGGAGAAATCGCCAGCCGCATGATTACCCGGGACCCGGACGTCACGCGCCTGCTCGACCGGCTGGAAAAGCGCGAGCTGATCTCGCGCTGCCGCGAAACCAAAGACCGGCGAACCGTAATGGCCCGCATCACTCCCCAGGGCTTGAAACTCCTCGACCGCCTCGACGAGCCCGTGCAGGCGGCCCATCGCAAACAGTTAGGCCACCTCGGGCGCGAGCGCCTGCGGGCCCTGGCCGACCTGCTCAGCGTTTCGCGCAGTCAGGTGGCTTGATTTTTTGGCCTATATAGTCGTTGCAACGAATATCGGCGTAACGCATCTAATCCAAAAGAACAGGAAAGGACATCCCAATGACCACCCTCGCTACTCCCCAAACCGCAACCACAACTGCAACCTCCACCTGGAGCATCGACCCCGTCCATACGGTTGCCGAATTCAAGGTGAAACACATGATGGTCTCCAACGTGAAGGGACAGTTCACCGCCGTCCAAGGCGCGCTGACTCTGAACGAAAAGTCGTTAACCGACTCTCACGTCGAAGTCACGATCGACGCCGCTTCTATCAACACGCGTGAGCCCCAGCGTGATGCGCATCTCAAGAGCGCCGACTTTTTCGATGTGGAGAAATTTCCCACGCTGTCGTTCAAGTCGACCCGTGTCGGCCGCGTTGCCGATGGCGAGTTGTCCGTGGCCGGCGACTTGACTTTGCATGGCGTCACTCGTCCCGTGGTCTTCACCGTGGAAGGACCCACGCCTCCGGTCAAAGATCCCTGGGGCAACACCCGCATCGGAGTCTCGGCGACCACCAAGATCAATCGCAAAGATTTTGACCTGACCTGGAACGCGGCGCTCGAGACCGGCGGCATCCTGGTTGGCGAAGAGGTCACGATCACGCTCGAGGTCGAGTTCATCAAAGCATAACCATCGCGGCGGCGCTGCTCGAAAGAAGACTGCCGCGCGATCAGGAAGGAATAAATTATGTCGCTGCGCCCAGTACAACAGATTATTCAACCCAAGCCGACGATCGAAGGTGCCGGCGTGAAACTGCAACGCGCCTTCGGGTTCGGCAAGGCCAAAGATTTCGATCCCTTTTTGCTGCTGGATGATTTTCGCAACGATCGTCCCGAGGATTACCTCAAGGGATTCCCCTGGCATCCGCATCGCGGCATCGAGACCATCACCTACGTGCTGGCCGGCTCCGTCGAGCACGGCGATAGCCTTGGCAACAAGGGCAAAATGACCGCCGGCGACGTGCAATGGATGACCGCCGGCAGCGGCATCATGCACCAGGAGATGCCCAAGGGCGACTCCCGTGGCCGCATGCACGGCTTCCAGCTCTGGGCGAACCTGCCCGCATCGCTGAAGATGACCGACCCGCGCTACCAGGACATTCCGTCGAGCGCGATTCCCGAAGTCACCGACGACGACGGCACCCGCGTGCGCGTCATCTGCGGCGAGTTCTGGGGCAAGAAAGGACCAGTGGAAGGTGTGGCGGCTGATCCGAGTTATCTCGATGTCTCCGTTGCTCCGGGTCAGCGCAAGCGCCTCAAAGTCGAGACCACGCGCAACGCGTTTGCCTACGTGTTCGCCGGCTCCGGCACGTTCCGCGACTCCTCGAATCCTCGCGCGGTTCTGACGGAACGGGTCGACAAGCCCGACGCGCAGCCCGTCTACGACGTCGGCAACCACTCGCTCGTCCTCTTCGACCGCGGCGACGAGATCACCGTCCAGGCCGGCGACGACGGCATCCGCTTCCTGCTGGTCTCAGGCAAGCCGATCGAGGAGCCGGTCGCATGGTACGGCCCCATCGTGATGAACACCCAAGAGCAGCTACGCCAAGCCGTAGCCGAACTGCAATCCGGCGCCTTCATCAAACATCGCTGATCAGCGGTGTAGGGACGGACGCAGCTTGCCCTGAGCAGCGCCGAAGGGTTCGTCCCGCCGAGCGGAGCGAGGCGTCCGGCAGAGCCTTTCGCGGCGGGGCTGGCAGCTTTGGCTATTTCCGTTTTTTCATATCGAATCGCTAAAATCTTCGATTCATTGGAGTTAGGTGCAATGTACCGCCGATGTTCCCCGCAAAATCCTGCAAAATAAGGACTTGCAGGCAAAATATTCTGAAATAAGGAGTTAGCTGGGCTTTTCGGGCGCAAGGATGAGGCTGCCTCCGTGCTGGGGATCGATTTGCCGGGAGAGTTTGCTTGCACGGTTCCAGTCTGGACGCGCTGTTGATTTTGAGTAAAGGTTGTTCGTCACAATTGCGGGGGATTTTTGGGCTGAGGCTGTGGAAAAAAGAGATGAGGCTTGCGGGACAGGATCCGGACGGGGGCCCATCCATCGATTTGATTTGGTGTCCGGTGGCACAACTGCGGGGAGGCTTTTGCAGGGCGCAGAATCCCATGATGCGGTCACACTCCCGCCCACCCTTCCCGAAAAGCACGCGAAGGAAGGGGCACCCCTTGTGTTGGCAGTGCAAGGGAAAATCAAAAGCCCGGGTCACCCGCCGGAGAAGGCATAAGGCGAACAAATATCGCAAGGCCCGGCGCGTCCTCCGTTCTTATAATGGATTTAAGGATTGGAGGATTTGCAAAGATGCGCCACTCTCCGCTCGTGGTGTTATTCGTTCTTATCCTGGCATCAAACCTAGGCCAAGCCCAAAACAGTTCGCCCCCTCAGTCAAATGCGCCGAGTACACAGCAAAGCGCCCCGCCCAAACAGGGAGGTCGTATTCTGACCTGGACACCGCCGGAGCAAACATTCCCGCCATTTGGATCTCAGATCCGCAAGGCAGTCTCAGAGATCCGGATGTTATGCAAAGGCAAGGATGGAAAAGTACGCACCTACGCGGGTACTGGCTTCATCGTGGCGTACCACGATCCCCGGCTGAACGCAGAGCAAAACTTCGACTATCTTGTGACAAATCGCCATGTCGCAGAATGCCTGGACGACGACCTGAAACCCATGGAGGTTCAATCAACGAGTTTTCAGCTGACCAATGGTTCGAACGGACAGACACCTATCCTCACTTTGAGCGAACGCGGAAATGCGCATTGGTTTTTCCCAGATGATGATTCCGTCGACTTAGCGATCACTTCGGTCGCGTTCCCTCCGGACGTTAAGCCATTCGTGATACCGATGGACCTGTTTTTTGCTAGGGACACTCTGAATAAGCGCTCATGCTAAGTCGACTACCAACAGTGTTTCAGGAAACCGCGCTGCCGGTTCGGATCTCGGATGCTGGAGCTGGTCGGTACCGCCGTTGCAACCGCGCGTACGGGACGAAGCCGGACGAGCTACGCGACGGCGAGCAGTTTTCTGCGGCTCACAAACAGATTCACCAGCGCACAGGTGACAAACAGTCTGTGCGCGTTCTTCTTCAGCCCGCGATAGCGTACTTTCACGAATCCAAACTGCAGCTTCATCACTTGAAACACATGCTCCACCCTCGCCCGCACCTTCGACTTCGTCCGGTTCTTCGCCCACGCCACTTCATCCACGATCTGGCCCTTGTAGCGACAGCGCCGCTGGGTGAAATCCCGTGCTCGTGGCGCGCACTCGCGGATCACCTCGGTTTGGCCCTGATACGCTCCGTCGCCCCACACCCGCGTTTCTTCGCCATGCAGCAGGTCCGGCAACATCGCCACATCGGAAACGTTGGCGGCTGTCGCCACCGCCGTGTGAATGATTTTGCTCTTGCTGTCGACGCCCACGTGCGCCTTCATCCCGAAGTACCAGTTCTTCCCCTTCTTCGCCTGGTGCATCTCTGGGTCTCGGCTCTGCTCGCGGTTTTTGGTCGAACTGGGCGCGTGAATGATGGTCGCGTCCACAATCGTGCCCGTCGTGATCCGCACCCCCTTGGCTTGCAAATGCAGGTTCACCGTCCCCAGAATCTCTTCCCCCAGATGGTTCTCTTCCAGCAGGTGCCGGAACTTGCACACTGTCGTCTCATCCGGCACCGGCTCGGCCCCCAAATCAATTCCCGCAAACTGCCGCAGCGTCGCCGAGTCGTACAAAGCCTCTTCCACCGCCGGGTCCGCCAGATTGAACCACTGCTGCAGAAAATAAATCCGCAACATCTGCTCCAATTCTTTCGGCCGTCGCCCGTTGCCCGGCTTGGGATAGTGGGGCTCGATCAGCGCACACAGTTTCCCCCACGGCACCACCTGTTCCATCTCTTCCAAGAACATTGCCCGCCGCGTCTTCTTTGTGTATCGCTCGAATCCCGTCATCATCGCCAGTGTCCTCTGCTTGCGCAACGAGTTCATATGGCACGACATTATCTTTACTCCCTGTGGAAAGGGAGGACTTAATCAGAGTCTCCCTAGGTCCGACTTCCAGGCGCAAAATATTGGTGAGGGCGCGAAGATTATTCTCTCTGGATACTTCGTCCAGCTAGAAGGATCAACAAAGCTTCAGCCCTTGGTCAGAGAGGGCGTACTTTCCATGATCCCGGACATGCCGTTGACTACTACGCTGAAGAAGCCCGGGATGATCTACCTCGGAGAAGTCCACATCTTCGGCGGGAACAGTGGTTCGCCTGTGTTCATCAGCACATATGGAATCCGACCGGAAGGCCCAGAGCTAGATGACATCTGATTATCTGGTTGCTTCAGCAAGCCCCAATAGGTTGGGATTCAGATCCCGAGCTCCCCGAATCTGCTCGTACACTGTTGATGTGCGGCCGGTTCCGAGACCAAGTAGTGTCTGAAATGCGGCTGCCGGCGTCTTGCGACGGTTGTGCCGAAAAACGAATTCATCGAGGTAAACTTGCAGTTGGTCCTTGCTCACTCCGTGGTAGGTTCCAATGAGCCACTGCTGGAGGTTCCCGATCGCCCGATCGGCAAGCGGGACGGCGGATTTTGCACCTTTGCGCAACTCCGTTCGTAGAGGTTGGTTTCGAACGACATGTTTGAAGCCAGCCTCTAAAAGACCTGAGAAACTCTTAAGCCCGTCCGTATAGATCGTGGATCCAGGTGCGATGTGCTGGCTAAGAAACGACATTATGGTCGCGGCCTTAAAGTCGGGAATTACGCTCATGCGGACACGCCCTGAAGCTCGCCCACGCTTTTCGACCGCCACCAAGACAAGAGCTGCCCTCCGATGCTTGAGTTGTCGGCTTCCTCGGAGTCCAGCTTGCTCGCCACCAATCCACGTCTCATCCACCTCTACCTCACCGCGCAAAGGTTCCCTCGCGTTGTTCACCATTGCTCGGCGGAGCTTGTGCAGCATCATCCATGCGGTCTCGTAGCAGGTCAGCCCTAATTGACGCTGCAGCAGTAGTGCAGATACGCCACGCTTGTCCGTGGTCATCAGGTACGCCGCCCAGAACCAATGGGTCAGCGGTGTTTTTGTCCGATGAAGGATAGTTCCAGATGTCAGCGAGACCTGATAGCGACACTTGCAGCATTGCTGCCGCAGCTGCTTCACCAACTCATAAGCTTTTTCATACCCGCATCGCGGACAAGTAAATCCATCGGGCCAACGACAAGCTGCGAGATATCGTTGGCAGGCTTCCTCCGTGGCAAAGTCGGACTGGAATTGGCGGAGCGTCTTCGGAAACGGCGGTCGTGGCACGCGTTAACACTACCTATTGGGGCTTGCTGAAGCAACCAGATAATCAGAAGATGACAAGTTCCGGTTCCTCGGCGTAGTGAGCGGATACTACTACGAAGACTCCGAATTGAAGCTGCAAATCGCGGAGACGATCACCGGAACGCAGCGGTCGAACAGCGGCATAAGCATGATCGTGCCAGCAGACTACGTGAAGGACCTCATACTTAATGGAAAAGATGTGGTCGCCTGGCGAAACAGCTACTTCAAAATGATCCAGGCCGTCCAAGCCAAGAAGTAGGGGGCTGGCCCAGACTTGCTGCGTGCGTTATCACGAATCCGGCTGCCCCACGCTTCGTGGGGTTCGAAGCGTGGGCGCGATGCTGCCGAATCCTAGAGGATTTTCCCAAGAGCACCTGCACTCCCGGCGCTTTTCACCGGCCTCCATCGCCAGATGTTCAGCCGTCACAGCCACAGCTCTCGCACTCATGCTATACGTCGCCCATGCCCAACCGGCTGCATCGATACTATGGTGCGGGCTACTCGCACTTCATCACGACCAGTTGTTACCAGCGATGGCCGCTGCTGGGTAGTGCCCGGGACCGCGGCCTGTTTCTGATGGTGCTGGAGCAGGTGCGGCAACGCTATCGCTTCATCGTTGCGGGTCAGAAAAATCTTCTGATGCCGGCAGCAGGGATGCCCACGCTTCGAACACCGCGAAGCGTGGGGGAGCCGATCTCGTAGTGGTACTGCGGGAGCAGGCATCGGCCAGTCCCCGCTCCGCTCAAATGGTCAATATTGCACAGATAGGTTTGTCTCGAACGGGGTATCGTTTTGGCTGGGTCGAGCTTGCACGAACTGAGTTGTCCTTGCCTACAGACCCAGAAGAACATTGGGTGAGACGTCTCACCGGTAGTGGCCGTCCAGGACGAGCCACAACGTACCGTCGCCGCCCAAATGGCAGCGCCCGAATGTAAATGTTCGAATCGTTTCTTGCCGAACGGTGTGTAGAAGCGGGGAAAAGGCTATACCAACGCGCATCAGCTTTTGGAGGAAAACCATTATGAAGCCAGTAATCATTGGAATGTTGCTACTGCTTTGCGGAGTAACTGTTCCTGCCTTAGCGCAGGAAGAGCACCACGAAGAGAGCGCTAAGCCAGCCCAGCATGAGAAGCAGGCTAAGCCCGCTGCAAAGCAGGAACAAGCCAAGCCTCAGAAAGAGGAACAGCAAGTAAGGTCCGCAAAACAGGAGCAGGCGAAACCGGAGAAGCAGCAACAGCAAGCTAAGCCACAAAAGCAAGAGCGGCAGGCGAAGAGCCAAGAACAGAACCAGCAGAAACAGGCACAGCAACAAGCCAAGGGTCAGCAACAGCAAGAAAAGAAACAACAGCAACAGCAGACCAAGACTCGGCAGAACCAGGAAAAGAGTCAGCAGCAGCACCAGCAGCAGCAAGCCCGGGGACATGCGGAACAATCACAAACCCAGTACGCGCGAAATGGTCAGAAAGATAGGTACGGACACGAATACAACGAAAGTCATTTTGGTCGTAACCATCATGCCCGCTTTGAGGCAAATGGTGGGCGCGAGTACAACGGACGCCGGGAGTACTCTTACGGCGGCTATTGGTTTTATGCAGGAGCATATCCCCCATGGTTCTACCAGCAGGACGTGTACTTCATTATGGGAGCGGATGGGCTATGGTATGCAGTTGCGTACGGTGACCCATCTCTAACCTTCCAAGTCGATATAGAGTAGGGGGCTGGCCGCAGACTTGCAGAGCGCGTTACCACGAACATGGCTGCCCCACGCTTCGGACTCCACGAAGCGTGGGCAGCCGGCAATCCCTACCCCCGATCCCTACTATGAGTTCGCCCGCATATCGCTCGACGTTCCGCCTGCTGCCGGGACGTAGCACTTTGAGGTGTAGTCCATTACCATGCGGTCGGCATTGAAGCGCCAGCCCAGCGTGCGGATGGTCCGCTTCATGCGCTTGATCCAGCCGCGCGGCAGGCCGTCCCGATCGCGCTGGTAATACAGCGGGATCACTCCTTCGCGCAGCACGCGCATCAGATCTTCGCCATCGCGAGTGTCGTGCACGCTCATGTTCGAGTGCGTCTTTCCTGCGCCGATCGCGAAGCCGTTGATCCCGTCATAGGCCTCCGCCCACCAGCCGTCGAGAACCGAAAGATTCAGCCCGCCGTTCAGCACCACTTTCTGCCCGCTCGTCCCCGACGCTTCCTGAGGACGCCGCGGATTATTCAGCCACACATCCACGCCCTGCACAAAGTGGCGTCCCACGTTGATGTCGTAGTCTTCCACGAAAACGAACTTGTCGCGGAACATGGGATCGCGCATCAGTTGGGCAATCTGCTGCAGCACGCGCTTGCCCGGCTCATCCAGCGGATGCGCCTTGCCCGCAAACACGAACTGCACCGGACGATTCGGATCGTTCACCATCGAGGCCAGCCGCTCGATATCGGTCAGGACCAGGTTCGCCCGCTTGTACGTCGCGAAGCGCCGCGCGAAGCCGATCGTGAGCGCATCGGGACTGAGCACGCGTCCTAGCCGTTGCAAAACTTCCTGCGCTTCCCCGCGCCGCTCCGCCTGCTCGATCGCCCTGCGCCGCACAAACTCGATGAGCTGCGATTTCAGGTTAAGGTGCGTCTCCCAAAGCTCGCCGTCGTCCACATTTTCAATGCCCTGCCAGGTCTTGGCATCGCTGCCGCTCTGCAGCCATTCCGTCCCCAGATGCCGGTCGTACAGCCGGAACATCTGCGGAGCCAGCCACGACGGAACATGCACGCCGTTGGTGATGTGCCCGATAGGAACTTCATCTTCCGGCTTGCCCCGGAACAGGCCGGTCCACATCGCCCGCGAAACTTCTCCGTGCAGCGCGGACACCGCATTGGCCCGCCGCGAAAGCCTCAGCGCCAGCACCGTCATGCAAAACAATTCGTCGGAATTCGATGGATTCTCCCGCCCCAATCCCAGCAAACTGTCCTGCGACAGCCCCAGCGATTCGCGCAGCGGACCGATATGTTCTTCCACCAGTTTCGCTTCAAAGCGGTCGTGACCCGCCGGCACCGGAGTGTGCGTTGTGAATACCACTTCGCGCGAGACTCGCGGCACCGCGGCGTCGAAGGCAATCCCTTCATCTTCCATCCGCATGCGAATCGCTTCCAGCACCGCGAATCCGCTGTGCCCTTCGTTCAGGTGCAGCACGCCCGGAGAAATCCCCAGAGCTTTCAGCGCCCGCAATCCGCCCACGCCCAACAGCAATTCCTGCCGGATGCGAATGCGAAGGTCTCCGCCATACAGTCGCGAGGTCAGCTCGCGATCTTCCGGAGCGTTGCCTTCCACGTCGGAGTCGAGCAGCAGCAGATCGCGCCGGCCTACCTCCACGCGCCAGACCTTGGCCTGGATCCGGCCGCTGCGCGTCTCAATCTCCACCACCACCGGACGCCCGTCCTTGCCAATCGCCACTTCCATCGGCAACTGGTTGACGTCGGTCTCCAGATATTCTTCGCGCTGCCATCCATTCCCGTCGAGCCGCTGCCGGAAATATCCCTGCCCATAAAACAGACCGATGCCGACCAATGGAATGTCCAAATCCGATGCGCTCTTGATGTGATCGCCGGCCAGCACCCCCAGCCCGCCCGAGTAGACCGGCAACGATTCATGAATCCCGAACTCGGCCGAGAAATACGCCACCGGATGCGGCCGCAGCACGCCCGCATAGCGCGTGCCCCACGTGCGATCCCCCTCCAGATATTCCAGCATGCGGCGATAGGCGTAGTTCACGCGGCTGTGCAGCATCAACTCCGCTGCCCGCGTTTCCAGTTTCGCCAGCGGGATTTCATTGAGCAGCGCAATCGGATTGTGGTTCAACTCGCTCCAGCGCCCCGGATCCAGATCCAGAAACAGGCTGGAGGAGTTGTGATCCCAGCTCCACCACAGATTGCGCGCCAGCGCCCACAGACGCTCCTGCAGCGGAGCAATGAAACGGTCGAGCGTCCGTGCCTCACTCACCACCGGCGCCACCTGCGTCGCCGCTTCAGCCAGCATGCGGATCTCTTCCGCGCTGAACACCCGGGCCTCGATCGTCTGCACCACCAGCACGCCCTGCAAGATTCCGCGGTCGATCAAGGGCACGCCCAGAAATGATTGATACGCGTCTTCGCCCGAGTCCTGAAAATACTTAAATCGTGGATGGTTCTTTACCTGGCTCACCGCTACCGGCTGCACCTGCTCGGCGACCAGCCCCGTCAACCCCTCGTGCACCGCCATGCGCAGGCTGCCGATACATTCCCGCCGCAGACCTACCGTCGCCGCCAGCATCAGGTTGGCGCGGTCCGGCTCCAGCAAGTATGCCGAGCAAACATCAGTGCGAAATCGCTTGGCGATCAGCGCCACCACGTTCATCAGCGTCTCCGCCGATTGGCCGCCTTCTGCTGCCAGGTTCGCAATTTCCTCTCTGGTTAGCACGCTGCTGACTTCGCTCACCTGCACCCCTTGTGCCATGTCCCCTGCTACCTCGTATCCGTCCAAGGCCTTTTGCTATGCCTCTCTCGAGTCTTCGACTCGTTCTGCGATCCCTTTGATGATGTCACATTCCGGAGGGTACAGCTATTGTACGGGCTTGGTGGATCGTTCTGCCCATCAAATCGGGCGAATACCCGCGCTTAAAAATCACTGCGGATGATAAGAAAATCCGCGATGTCGCCTTGATACGCTTGACTCAAAATGCGTCGCAACCTGCTTTGATGCAGTCGCCTCGTCAGACGCACGCCCGGCAACTTGCTCGGGCAAATCCCGAGCCTCGTGAATCGGGATTTTGCCGTATGTCCTACAGTGTCGCCAACCTGTCACACTGCCTCGGTGCCACGCGAACTAGAGGACCGGATTCAGCAACTGTGCGCCCAGATTACCGCAACTGACAATGACGAGGATCTGTATCACTTGTGCGTGGAGTTGCAACAGGCCCTGAACGAGCATATCGGCTTTCTCCGCAAGCTCGTCGCTGATTTTCGGGGTCACTCCAAAAAGCACCCTCCCGGGAAAGGAGACTAGGAGCGTGTTCGACGGAGATTCAAAAGAAAGGATCAAGCAGCTGTGCGATCTCATTGCGAAGGAGCAGGACCACCGGCAGTTCTCTCTGCTCATCGCCGAACTCAATCACCTTCTGGAAGAGGTGCAACCGCTCCATGGTCAGAGCGCCGGCTCTGCGCCGGTCCCACCTGCTTCCGAGCCTCCCGAACCTTCCCGGGATCCCGAATGTTGAGTTCAGCGTGTGGAGCGGGCACTCCTGCCCGCTTTGCCGGCATCGGCAAAAACCTAGCGGGTAGGAGTGCCCGCTCCACATGGCAAAAAGCAAAACGGGCGCTTTGTAAGCGCCCGCCTGTAGGAATTGGCTAAATCACGTGCTGAGAAACTAAGCTCGCGCGCCGACCGCGGCCGGTTCACTCGCCGGGACAACTTTCTCTTCCCCGTTCGCCTTCTGCTGTTGCTGCGGCTGTCCGCCCTTGCGGATGTCGATGCCGCCCTTGAAGAACGCGCCGTCTTCAATCGAGATGCGCGCCGCGATCACGTCGCCGGTCAGCGAGCCATCGCTGCGAATATCTACCCGGTCGCTCGCCGTCAGGTTTCCACGCACCTTGCCCAGTACCACGATCTCTCGCGCGTTAATGTTGGCCGAGACCACGCCATTCCGGCCTACCGTCACGCGGTTGCCGGAGAGGTTGATCGAGCCCTCGACCCGGCCGTCTATATATAAGGATTCGGAGCCGGTCACCTCGCCCTTGATCACGAGCGACTTGCCGATGGTGGCCTGGTCCGCAGTAGTCGTCGCCACCGGCCGCGGAGCCGCTGCCGGCTCATTCGCCGCCATCGCAGGCGTACTTGGCGCCGATGTGGTCGGGCGTTCCGGCTCGGCAGGACGGGCAGGGGTCTGAGGCTGATTTGTCGGCTTCCACATGGAGTACAGGTTCCTTTCCTTGTTGGGATTAAGGCTTTCTGGCCGCACTTTCGTGACCAAAACAGATTGTACTCCCGAGTCTCACTTTGAACGCTGTGGAAAACCCTTTATTTTCAACGGGAGTTCCTCAATTGCTACTCGTCCCAAATCAGTTCCTGCCCAACTCCACTGCGCACGCCGCGCCCAACCTTTCTACCTGTTTTCATGTAAGGACTGCCGGAAATATTTGTAGCCACCGTACCTTTTCCTCCACCCCAGGCGTTATCCTCAATATCGAAGATAAATCGAAAACGAATTCGCGGCTGAGCAGTCTAAGTTTCAGAGCACGCCCGGCAAAGATGGTTTCAGAACACGCCGTGTAGAGATGGTTTTAGAATACGCGGGTAAAGATGCGGCAACCACCAACAAAGGCCAGCCGCGAAAGCGGCGGAATGAGATAGCCCGGCACGTAAGTGCCGGGTAGGCGCCAAAGTGCGAACGAGTCCCGTAGGGACGGCACCATGACCGCGGAATGCTCCGATCCCGAACGACGCTCCCAAAGGCTCGGTCGAAATGAAAGATGGGGGCGCAGTTTCGCGTCCGAACAAATCCGGATCCAACTCCGTAATCCTATTCAACGATGGAGCCAACCATGTCAGACGTCATCATCCCCGCCGCCCCCGCCATTGCCCGTCCCGAACCCGGCGAGTACGCGCCTTATTACGACCGCTACATCTCGCTGGTCTCCGGCCACGACATCCTAGCCACCCTCGAATCGCAACGCCGCCAGATGCTGCTCCTGCTCTCCGGACGCGACGAGTCCGACGGCGACTTCCGCTATGCTCCCGGCAAATGGTCGGTGAAAGAAGTCCTCGGACACGTCTGCGACACCGAGCGCATCTTCGCCTACCGCGCCCTCCGCATCTCCCGCGGTGATCGCACGCCCATCGAAGGATTCGAGCAGGACGACTACGTCCGCAACGGCCCCTTCGCCCAACGTCCGCTGGCGGAAATCATCGAGGATTACATCGCCGTCCGCCGCGCCACCATCACCCTGCTGCGCAATCTCGACGAACAGGCGTGGCTGCGCCGAGGCATCGCCAATAAAAATGAAGTGAGCGTCCGCGCCATCGCCTACACCATGGCCGGCCACGAATTCCACCACCGCCGCATCCTGGAAGAAAAATACTTCGCCGTTCGCTAGCGCGGGGTCGTCCCGGGCGGAGCCGCTTTTCAGGCGAAAGCGAGGGATCTCAGGGCCCGACTCTTGGTTGCATCGCCGGCAGATCTTCGGTGAAAAGATGCAGCATGCATCACCCAACCATAGCCGCGAAGCGGCGGAATGAGATAGCCCTGCACGTAAGTGCCGGGTAAAGCGACAGATGACGAACGAGTCCCGTAGGGACGCCACTGTGAATGAAATATCTCAACCCCTGACCGAGCTGCTCCGCGGCAAAGGCGCCCACGCCGATCCCATCGCGTGTGTCGAAGATATCGGCACCAACGTCGCACAGCAGCGCATCGACGGCTTTCCTCACTCCATCGCCGATCTGGTCTTCCACATGAATTACTGGATGTCCTACGAACTCCGCCGCATCCGCGGCGAAAAGCCAAACTATCCTGAGCACAACGCAGAGACCTTTCCGTCTGGTGCAACCCAACATTGGGATCGCCTGAAACGCGACCTCGCTTGGCTTCTCTCCGAATTCGCGAATCTGGCCCAATCTCCCCGCGAAGAACTCGATCGCCAAATCGAAACCATTCACGAGGGCGACAAAAAAGTAGCCGGCACGCTCGAAGCCGTTCTCTGGCAGATAGTCGCTCACAACAGCTATCACACCGGCCAGATCGCCATGCTCCGTCGCGCCTTCGGCCCCTGGCCCCCCAAAGCCGGCGGCGACACCTGGTAGGCGTGATAGATGGTCTTGGGTGCGCGACCGGATCTTTAGGATGAAGCGGACAGGATCTTCAGGATGAAGACGACGGGATCTTTAGTGTGAAGACGCAACCAGCATCACCCAACCGCAGCCGCGAAGCGACGGTATGTGAAAGCCCGGCACGGAAGTGCCGGGTGCGCCGGACCCAGACCGAACGAGTCCCGTAGGGACGGCACACCCTGCCCTAATACATAATCGTCTTCGTCAAATGATGCGGCCACGACGTGGTATGAAAATGCGTCCATAGACGCGCATCGATCTGCGGAATAATAATCTGCTGGTCCGCGGGACGAATCTTGTTGATCTCGTCCGCCAGCAGCGCCGTCGCGTACAAACAATGCGCCCGGATCTCGATCTCCTGCCGGCTGTCGCGTGGAATCATCTGATACGTGTCGATCGCCTTCTCCAGTTCCGGCGAATAGCTCGTCATTCCCATCAGCCGCAGCCCCACCGGCACAATGTAGTCCGCAAACGCCGTCATCTTTTGCGCATCTTCCAGCTTGAACGCGCCGGTGCCATGCAGCCCGGAATAAATCTGCCAGTAGCCCAGTTGCGTCAGCTTGTAAAACTTCACCTCGTGCCCGTCGTACTGGCTGACGTCGTTAAAGCGTGGAAATTCCTTCGCCAGCCGCTCGACTAGGCCATTGCCATTGTCATAAAATTTCGGAGAACATGACCGGATGAAGTTGTAATACCGCCCGTCATACTTGCTGGCTAGAATCGCTCCCGCCTGATGAAACAACTCCAGCTTCTCGTCGAACATCGGTATCTCAATGTTCCCGGCGAAAATCTTCTCCATGTCGGCGCGAGTCATCTTCGCCAGATACTTTCCATCCAGCAACGGGATCCCGTTGTCCATCGCCCGCTTCATGCAGGCAAACAACGCGTCTGAATCCGAATGATGCTCGCCGGCGTAGTCCATCTGGAACTTCACGTGCGTTTTGAAGTCCGTGAACGCCGTGTCGACCGTCGTCCCAACCATGATGAAATCCATCGCGATGTCGGGCGTCTTCTCCATGCCGAATGGCACCGCAAGGTTCGGGAAAGGCAATTCCTCGTATGCCATCCATCCCGCGACCTCGCGCACTTTGTCATAGTGCGTATGCACGTCGCGCGAATTCTCGATGACCGGTCGCAAGCTCTCGATCACCGGGCTGCCCTGCGAACGCGGCCAGGGAAGGTTGGAAGAAGACTTCAACGACCTCGATGCCGAGGCAAACGAGGCAGACTCCGCAGCCAGAGCCACCGCCGCGGTACTCGAAATTCCCTTCAACATCTCACGCCGTGTGAAGTTCATGCGTTCCTTTGGTTCGATAGAAGCTCCGCAGCATCTTAGCAGCATCGAGCTAAGAAGCGGCCAGTGGCCTCCAAAAGAAGGCGTCATCCCGACCGGAGCCGCTTTTCAGGCGGAGGGGGGATCTCCCGCCGAACTGTCGGATGAAGCGAAACCGGGAACCCAGACGCGCAGACGCAAAACCCCGTCACGAGTTATGCTGAGAGCTGACAGCCGACGGCGCAAGTTGCTCACCGCTCGTTGCTCAAAGCTCCCCATGCTCTCCGACGCCGCCATCCTGCAACACATCGCCCGCCAGTCCAAACGCCAGGCGGGATACAAGCAACTGGTCCGCGAACTCGGCCTGCACGGCGACGAACGTCGCGAACTCACCGACCATCTGCAAAAATTGGTCGAACGCGCCGCGCTGATCCCAGTGGACTCCGACAGCTACGCGCTTCCGCAAGCCGCCGCCGACAAGAACCTTGTTGCCGGACGCCTCACCATGCACCGCGACGGCTTCGGTTTCGTCATCCCCGACGCCAAATCGCTGGGCCAGCTCAAAGCCAAACTCGCAGGCGACATCTTCATCCCCCCGCACCAGATCGGCAACGCCATGCACGGTGACCTGGTTCTGGTGGATATAACGAACGTTCGTCCCGATGGCCGCGCCGAAGGCCGCATCGTCCGTCCGGTGTTCCGCCCCCACCCGACCGTAGTCGGCATCTTCCACTACAGCAGCCGCAGAAACTACGTCACGCCCATCGACGCAAAAATTACGCAAGAAATCGTGATCCAAGAAGGCATGGAGTTCCCGGAATCCCCTGTGACCTCTGTGCCCCCTGTGGTGAACGCTCTTGAAGACCTTCAACCACAGAGGACACAGAGGCCACAGAGGAAGAAGCACTCCGTCGACCGCGTGCTGGGTGAAGAAGCCGCCCGCCACGCGGACTGGGACGATCTCGAAGGCGTAGTCGTCAACGTCGAAATCACCGACTGGCCCTCCGCCACGCAGAGCCCCCGCGGACGCGTCACCGAAATCCTGGGCCGCGAAGACGACTTCGGCGTCAACGTCGAAATCATGATTCGTAAATTCCATCTCCCGCATCACTTTCCCGCGGCCACGCTCGAAGAAGCGCAAGACGTTCCGGCTACCATCCCCGGTCACGAGCTCCGCCACCGCCGCGACTTCCGCGCTCTCCCGATCGTCACTATCGACGGAGAAACCGCCCGCGACTTCGACGACGCGGTCCTGGTCCGCATGCTGCCCAACAACAATTACGAACTGCAGGTTCACATTGCCAACGTCGCCCAGTACGTCACGCCCGATTCAGCGCTCGATCAGGAGGCCCGCCTGCGCGGCACCAGCGTCTACTTCCCTGACCGCGCCGTGCCTATGCTGCCGCTCGAACTCTCCACTGACATCTGCAGCCTGCGCCCGCAAGTCGACCGCCTCGTCCTCTCCTGCATCATGGAGATCGACCATCGCGGCGAGATCGTCAACTACGATCTCTGTGAGGGCGTGATTCGCTCCGCTGAACGGATGACCTATACCGCCGTCAACGCGGTCCTCGAAGGCGACGAAGTCCTGCGCAAGCGCTATGCCCCACTGGTCGCCATGTTTGAACTCATGCGCGACCTGCAGCAGATTCTCCACCGCAAACGCGAGCGCCGCGGATCGATCGACTTCGATCTGCCCGAGCCCGTCATTGAATTCGACGAGTTCGGCCTGATGAAAAGCATCTCGCGCTCCGAGCGCAACATCGCCCATCGCCTCATCGAAGAGTTCATGCTCTCGGCCAACGAAACCGTCGCGCACCATCTCGAATCGCAGCGCATCGCCAGCCTCTACCGCATCCACGAGAAGCCCGACGCCAAGCGCGTCTACGATTTCGAAACCATGGCCGCGACGTTCGGATACTCCCTCGGCGTGGGCGCGCTACCCATCCATCGCGTGCAGATGAAAGCTGACCACCGCGCCAACTACGGCACCGGCAAGCGCACCCGCGACATCGAGATCCCTAAAGATGTCCACATCACGCCGCGCATGTACCAGAAGCTCACCGAAAAAATCGCAGGCAAGCCAGAAGAAAGAATCCTCAGCTACCTCATGCTGCGCAGCCTGAAGCAAGCGCGTTACTCGGAAGAAAATGTGGGACACTTCGCCCTGGCCGCGCCCACCTATACGCACTTCACCAGTCCGATCCGCCGCTACCCAGACCTGATTGTGCACAGAATTTTGAAAGAAGTTCTGCGTGGAGTCACCACCAAACCGGGTGCCCCATTTCTCCCTGGTGTGGGGAGAAGTGGGGATGTTCCAGACGCCGAGAGCCGAAAGCCGGACGCCGAAGACGCGCCGTCTCCGTGGTCCAAGCGCCGCGATCACGCCGCACACCGCGAATCCCACGCGCCGCTCACTGGACCGATCCCGCTCGAAGAGCTCCATTCCATCGCCGAAGAATCGAGCCAATCCGAGCGCCGCGCCGACGACGCCGAACGCGAGCTCATGGAATGGAAGAAAGTAAAGTTCATGCAAGACCGTGTCGGAGAAGACTTCGACGGCCTCATCACCAGCGTCACCAAATTTGGATTCTTCGTCGAGCTCACCGACCTGTTCGTAGAGGGACTCGTCCCGCTGAACACGCTCATCGACGACCGCTATACCTTCCACGAGAACACGCGCGAGATCATCGGACAGCATTCGCGCAAGATCTACCGCATCGGCGACCGCCTGCGCGTGCTGGTCGACCGCATCGATCCGGTCGAAAAGAAGATCAACTTCGCCGTGTTCGAGGAAGCTCCGCCGCGTCCTGCGAAGCGCCGCAAGGGTCGCTAGGGCGCCGGGGTGTTTACTAAAGATGTTCCTGCAGGAACACTTTGGCGAGTTGGCGGATTTCTTGCGGTGAAAGTTAGTTTTCTTCAGGAGAAACGCTGGTTCCCCGTATGCCGCTGATGGCAATCGGGTTGGGTGGGATTGCCGAAATGTCGGCAGAGCGAAATCGCTCTATCCGGGGCGGTGGTTTTCCCGTTTTGGGAATGAATGACGAATTAATGAGTGGCCAGCCGCGAAGCGGCGAAAGAATGCAGCCCACGGCGCAAGCCGCGGGTGACGGAATCAGCACCGGAGGGGCGAAGGAAACGCGCGCAGAGGAGCGTCCCTCCGAACGCGCAGGCGGCGCTTCAGTGCCGCGTCAAAATGATCCGTATCGGGCCAGGGTTTCAGCCGCTGCGAACCGTTCCTTCCAGATTGATCAACTTGGCGAAAACAGCAGACCTGCGGATGCTTCCGCCTACGATGCGCAGGCATCAAAATTACGTCAGTGATGCGAGTTCCTGTCACGGCGGTGGTCTTGACTATCGTGTAGATGACTGTCACTCTTTGACCGACAAAGGATTCGACAGATGCCCGCGATCTCCATCCACAAGTCCAAAACGGCACACGTAGAAGGTTTGGCGAATCCGAAATTACTGGTCTGGGCGAGGGAAGCGGCGAGTCTCAGCCAGGAAGCCATCGCGAAGAAAATTGGGGTGAAGTCGGACCGGGTACGAGCATGGGAAGCGGGGGAGGAGCGTCCGTCCATTGTCCAACTCCGCAATTTCGCGGCGGCCACGAAGCGCCCGTTAGCTGTTTTCTACTTGGCGGAACCGCCTCGATCATTCGATGCCCTCCACGACTTCCGCGCTGGTGCCACCGGAACTGCCAGACCAACAATGACGCCTGCTCTAGCTTTGGAAATTCGAAAAGCCTATGACCGAAGGGGATGGGCCGTGGAGTTGATGGGGGAGTTGCAGGTGCCACCAACGGCTTTCAATGAGCAAGTGGGGCTGGCGGACGACCCGGAAGCGGCAGCGGCGAAAATACGAACAGCTTTGGGTGTTCGTACGGAATTGCAGAGCCGGTGGCGCGTCGACAATGAGGCGTTCCGTGAATGGCGAGCCCTCCTAGAGCAAGCCGGAATTATGACATTCCAAGCGACTGGTTTGGATCTAGACGAAGCGCGCGGATTCTCCATTTCATTGAAGCCGCTGCCGGTCGTGGTGGCAAACATCAGGGATGCGTATCGCGGTCGCATTTTTACTTTGCTGCACGAAGTGACTCACATTGCACTCAATGAAAGCGGCATATGCGATCTTGATGACAGCCGGCGCCACAATACGAGCGCAACGATAGAAGCATTCTGCAACAGAGTGGCGGGAGCCATACTGTTTCCGAAGCAAGAGCTATTCGCCACGACCGAGGTTCGTAATCACCGCGCATCGGACTTGGTCTGGTCTGACACTGATATCCAATCTCTGTCGAGAAAGTTTGGTGGAAGCAGAGAGGCGTTATTGGTTCGCCTGCTTTCGCTGGGCCGAACCAGCGAGAAGTTTTATTACAAAAAACGCGATGAGTACAGGCTTCAATATGCGAAATGGCGCGAAGAGCGCAAAGAGGGCTTTGCGCCTCCTCATGTTGTGTCGCTCTCCAGCGCCGGCCCACTGTTTACGAGTCTTGTCATCGAGAACTTCAATCGCGAGCACATTACTGCGAGTGATGTTTCGGACTACCTCCAGGTCAGGATCAAGCATCTGCCCGAAATACAGCGCGACTACAGCGGTTTCGATTTGGCCGGTCAAGGAAGATAGTGGCCTACAGCATCGATTCAAGCGGCGTTCTCGATTTGTTTCGCTATTACCCGCCCGATGTGTTCCCCACGATTTGGGTGCAGATCGAGGCCGCGGTTGCGAGCAGGATGATGCTCGCGCTCGATGAAGTTTACCGCGAACTCGAAAAGAAGGACAACGTCGCTTTTCAGTGGCTCAAGGCTCGTCGAGCAATCGTCGTTGAACTTGACACGGCAATCCAGCAGCGAGTCACGACGATCCTCGCCGTCCATCCCAGATTGGTGGATACGCGCAAGAATCGCTCGTCGGGAGATCCCTTTGTCATAGCCCTCGCACAGGCCCATGGTTTGTCAGTCGTCACTGGCGAGAAGCCGTCCGGTATCCTCGCGAAGCCGAATATTCCTGATGTTTGTGCGGCTCTGAAAATACCGTGGATGAATGTGCTTTCCATGTTTCGACAGGAAGGCTGGAAGGCGTGACAGATTAAGGCCGGGACTCAAATTGGTAAACTCGCCCTGGTTCGAAACTTTTTGTTGCACAAAGCGGGATTCATCTGGTATAAACAATTCATCGAGAGCATTTGTGTGGCTGGCTGGGCGCTTTTCTGCAACTCTCGTGCGCGTCCGGCATCTAATGTTGTAGAGGGATGAGATCCCTCAATCGTCCCGGCCACGGGACTTGATTCGGAAACACGAGTAGGTTTCTGAAGGGTACCTTCAAGGCAAGGACCTCCAAAAGTAAGATCTTTTCTCAATTTTCCGTCTTCCGCCGTCGCATGGCTTGAAAAGCCGTCTGCGCCGAAATTGGGCGTTTGGCTTCTTTAAGAACAAGATAGCGGAAGGCCATACCGTTGCGCGCTGTAACGAGCGTGTCAGCTGCCCTCAGGGGCTAAAGCCCGGTCTTCACTCGCTGGCGTATCGGCACGACTGAAGTCGTGCCCTTCCCGGACGAGATCTTCCCGGACGAGATCGATCGTGCCCTTCCCGGTCGTTGTGCAATGTGCAATTTTCATTGTGCAATGTTCAATCCGGGGCTGATTTCTGTTCCCCAGTTCGCCGCCTCAGCTGAAAATCTACCGGCCTTTCCATTGTGGAAAAGTGGTGGAAATGCTGTGAGGCGCTTGCGTTGACAGGGTCTCCGAGGCAACGTATGGTTGTAAAGTTTCGAGGACAGTCGGATGCGGACTGTGAACTGCGGCTTTCGGGCCGTCGCGGGCATGAGTGCCCGCGCCACACAAAGCATTCGCCTGGACTGAATTCGCGCCGCTCAGGCGGAGTGCGATTCGGTCTTTGACAACTCGGTTGAACGTGCCAGTCGTGAGAGAACGGATTCGGGCATAAGTCTGAAACGATCTCACAAGATAGGCCACTGGATCGGAGAGCCGGAGCAATCCGGAAGGAAGATCTGAGTGGTCGCCATCACACACTTTCGAGCGTGGAGATGGCAGCCCACCTTCTACCCGTCGGTGGGCGAACAGGTTTCAAACGAGAGTTTGATCCTGGCTCAGAATCAACGCTGGCGGCGTGCCTAACACATGCAAGTCGAACGAGAAAGTGGAGCAATCCATGAGTAAAGTGGCGACCGGGTGAGTAACACGTGACTAACCTACCTTCGAGTGGGGAATAACTCCGGGAAACCGGGGCTAATACCGCATAACATCGAAAGATCAAAGCCGAAAGGCGCTGGAAGAGGGGGTCGCGGCTGATTAGCTAGTTGGCGGGGTAACGGCCCACCAAGGCGAAGATCGGTATCCGGCCTGAGAGGGCGCACGGACACACTGGAACTGAAACACGGTCCAGACTCCTACGGGAGGCAGCAGTGGGGAATTTTGCGCAATGGGGGAAACCCTGACGCAGCAACGCCGCGTGGAGGATGAAGCCCCTTGGGGCGTAAACTCCTTTCGACCAAGACGATAATGACGGTACTGGTGGAAGAAGCACCGGCTAACTCTGTGCCAGCAGCCGCGGTAATACAGAGGGTGCGAGCGTTGTTCGGAATTATTGGGCGTAAAGGGCGCGTAGGCGGTGCCACAAGTCACTTGTGAAATCCCCGGGCTTAACTCGGGGCCTGCAGGCGAAACTGTGGTGCTGGAGTGTGGGAGAGGTGCGTGGAATTCCCGGTGTAGCGGTGAAATGCGTAGATATCGGGAGGAACACCTGTGGCGAAAGCGGCGCACTGGACCATAACTGACGCTGAGGCGCGAAAGCTAGGGGAGCAAACAGGATTAGATACCCTGGTAGTCCTAGCCCTAAACGATGATTGCTTGGTGTAGCAGGTACCCAATCCTGCTGTGCCGCAGCTAACGCGATAAGCAATCCGCCTGGGGAGTACGGTCGCAAGGCTGAAACTCAAAGGAATTGACGGGGGCCCGCACAAGCGGTGGAGCATGTGGTTCAATTCGACGCAACGCGAAGAACCTTACCTGGGCTCGAAGCGCAGTGGAATCCGGTGGAAACATCGGCGCCCCTTAAAAGGCCGCTGCGGAGGTGCTGCATGGCTGTCGTCAGCTCGTGTCGTGAGATGTTGGGTTAAGTCCCGCAACGAGCGCAACCCTTATCCCTAGTTGCCATCGGGTCAAGCCGGGCACTCTAGTGAAACTGCCTCGGATAACGAGGAGGAAGGTGGGGATGACGTCAAGTCCTCATGGCCTTTATGTCCAGGGCTACACACGTGCTACAATGGCCGGTACAAACCGTCGCAAACCCGTGAGGGGGAGCTAATCGGAAAAAGCCGGCCTCAGTTCGGATTGGAGTCTGCAACTCGACTCCATGAAGCTGGAATCGCTAGTAATCGCGGATCAGAACGCCGCGGTGAATACGTTCCCGGGCCTTGTACACACCGCCCGTCACATCACGAAAGTGGGCCGTACTAGAAGCTGGTGTGCTAACCGCAAGGAGGCAGCCATCCAAGGTACAGCTCATGATTGGGGTGAAGTCGTAACAAGGTAGCCGTAGGAGAACCTGCGGCTGGATCACCTCCTTTCTAAGAGAGAACGTCATGGCACTCACGCCTGCTCCTTTGGAGCAACTGCGGCGCGCAAGCGCTGTGGGAGTGCGTGGGATGTTGCCATGTACCCCGTTCCGGATCTGCACCTGTGGATCTGGTTCGGGAGCCTCGTTTTAGACCTCTCTTTCTCGGATTTAAAGATTCGGATCATCGATTCGAATCAATAGAGATGTAGCTTGCTATGTCTCTCGTTCGCATGATGGTCAGCTCCGGCTTAGCTGGGGCGCACGTTCAACCTTGTCCTCGAAAATTTTTACCTCTGTCATTCCGAGCGCAGCGAGGAATCTCGGTTTGTGCCGGCGCAGGCAGAAACCCAGATCCCTCGCTCCGCTCGGGATGACAATAGAGGAGTTATGCTGGGCTCAGGAGTTTTGGCGGGACCGGGCCTGTAGCTCAGGTGGCTAGAGCGCACCCCTGATAAGGGTGAGGTCGGTAGTTCAACTCTACCCAGGCCCACCAGAATCAGTCGTTGGCCGCTAGTCGTTCGTCGTTGGCCGGTTTGGCTAACGACCGACGACCAAAGACGAACGACCGGGTTGGGGCTGTAGCTCAGCTGGGAGAGCGCCTGGTTTGCAACCAGGAGGCCACCGGTTCGATCCCGGTCAGCTCCACCAAGAATCTGTCGTTGGTTGTTGGCCAACGGCAAAGGACTAGCGACTAACGACTAACGACCAATCTGATGTTGGGCGTCAGCGAACCCTGGCGTCGAACATTGGGTTGGAGGCAATCTGGAGTTTGCACACTCTGGAGTGAGTAAGACCCATACCTGCTGAAGCGGGTAAGTCAACGTAAGTTGACGAGGACGATATTTGACAACTGAATAGATTGGGCAAATTACAAGGCGAACGTAAATTTTTATGAGTGCCTGATATGCCTGCTGGTGTACGTAGCATGAGGTTTCAGTGTTTCCAGTTTCAAGATCTCGGGGCTGTCCCTGAGACAGGCAAGACTCGGAAGCGTTGAAGTCAAAGCAAGCGTGCGAGGAGCAGGTTTAGAGGCCCATGAGATTGAATCGGCGTGTTCGAGTGGGTTAGCTAGTAGCCAAAAGCTAGTAGCTAGCAGCTTGAGTGTGCTGAGTAAATTTTGTGGTCAAGCTACTAAGGGCGCATGGTGGATGCCTTGGCAGAAGCAGGCGAAGAAGGACGTGGCAAGCTGCGATAAGCCTCGGGGAGCCGCAAGCAGGCTTTGATCCGGGGATTTCCGAATGGGGAAACCCACGGGGGTAAAACCCCCGTACGGCGTGATGAATCCATAGTCACGCACGAGCGAACCCTGGGAAGTGAACCATCTCAGTACCAGGAGGAAAAGAAAGAAACCTCGATTGCGAGAGTAGTGGCGAGCGAAATCGCAACAGCCTAAACCTGTTACACCTTCGGGTGAAGCAGGGGTTGTAGGGTCGGCAACAGTAGAGTTACCAATTCAGTCGTTAACCGAAGCCCTCTGGAAAGAGGGGCCATAGAGTGTGATAGCCACGTAGGTGAAAACGAACTGAACTCGAAGCCGATACCTGAGTACCGCGGAGCACGAGAAACTTTGCGGGAAGCAACGGAGACCATTCCGTAAGGCTAAATACTAGCTTCTGACCGATAGTGAACCAGTACCGTGAGGGAAAGGCGAAAAGAACCCCTGCGAGGGGAGTGAAATAGTACCTGAAACCGTGTGCCTACAAACGGTGGGAGGACTATGCCGTCGCAAGACGGAAAGTCTGACCGCGTGCCTATTGCATAATGAGCCGGCTAGTTATTCTTGTCAGCAAGGTTAAGCGAAAGCGAGCCGCAGCGAAAGCGAGTCCGAATAGGGCGATTAAGTTGGCAGGAATAGACGCGAAGCGGGATGATCTACCCTTGGCCAGGCTGAAAGTGGAGTAACATCCACTGGAGGGCCGAACGGGTGTTTGTTGAAAAAAGCTCCGATGAGCTGAGGGTAGGGGTGAAAGGCTAATCAAATTCCGTGATAGCTCGTTCTCTCCGAAATAGCTTTAGGGCTAGCCTCGGATGATTTGTCGTGGTGGTAAAGTACTCGATGGGCTATGGGGCTTTCCAGCTTACAGAACCCAACGAAACTCAGAATGCCATTGAACAACCAATCCGGGAGTCAGACAGCGGGGGCTAAGCTTCGTTGTCGAGAGGAAAACAGTCCAGATCGCCTGCTAAGGTCCCAAAATACAAGCTAAGTGGGAAAGGAAGTCGGAACGCCCAGACAGCCAGGAGGTTGGCTTAGAAGCAGCCATCCTTTAAAGAAAGCGTAATAGCTCACTGGTCAAGCGGTCCGGTGCCGACAATTTAACGGGGCTTAAGCTTGTTACCGAAGCAGCGAATGCATGGTGTAACAGCCATGCGTGGTAGGAGAGCATTCTCAACAGCTCGAAGGTAGACCGAGAGGACTACTGGACGGTTGAGAAGAGACCCTGCCGGCATAAGTAGCGATAACGGAGGTGGGAACCCTCCGCGCCGAAAGTCTAAGGTTTCCTGAGAAAGGTTAATCCGCTCAGGGTCAGGCGGTCCCTAAGGCGAGGCCGAAAGGCGTAGCCGATGGACATCCGGTTAATATTCCGGACCTCCCTTGTGTTCGTTATCACGATGGGGTGACGCAGAAGGATAAGCAGGCCGTCCTATGGCTATGGCGGTCGATGCGTGTAAGTCGTTTCTGGTAGGCAAATCCGCCAGGAAGTTATCGATGAGACGCAAAGCAGTAACCCGTATGGGTGAAAGCTGCCGATTCCACACTGCCAAGAAAAACCTCTAAGGAGAACGTAAGGGAACCGTACCTCAAACCGACACAGGTAGACGAGGAGAATATCCAAAGGCGCTCGTGAGAACAGTTGGTAAGGAACTCGGCAATATAACCCCGTAACTTCGGGAGAAGGGGTGCCTCATTAGGGTGCAAGCCCGAAGAGGCCGCAGCGAAATGCGCACTGCGACTGTTTAACAAAAACACAGGTCTCTGCAAAGTCGAAAACGACGTATAGGGGCTGACGCCTGCCCGGTGCTGGAAGGTTAAAGGGAGAGGTCAACCGCAAGGTGAAGCTTCGAACTGAAGCCCCAGTGAACGGCGGCCGTAACTATAACGGTCCTAAGGTAGCGAAATTCCTTGTCGGGTAAGTTCCGACCTGCACGAATGGCGTAACGAAAGTGCGACTGTCTTGCCGACTGACACGGCGAACTTGTAGTGCCGGTGAAGATGCCGGTTGCCCGCAACTAGACGGAAAGACCCCGTGCACCTTTACTATACCTTTACCATGAACTATGGCCCTTGCTGCGCAGGATAGGTGGGAGGCTTTGATTCCAGGCTCTCGGGCTTGGAGGAGCCAACGGTGAGATACCACCCTGCGAGATCTGTGGTTCTAACTTACTCCCGTGATCCGGGAGAGGGACATGGTAAGGCGGGTAGTTTGACTGGGGCGGTCGCCTCCTAAACGGTAACGGAGGCGCGCGAAGCTACGCTCAGGCTGTTTGGAAATCAGCCGACGAGTGCAAAAGCATAAGCGTGGTTGACTGCGAGACCAACAAGTCGAGCAGGTACGAAAGTAGGCTTTAGTGATCCGGTGGTTCTGCATGGAAGGGCCATCGCTCAACGGATAAAAGGTACGCCGGGGATAACAGGCTGATCGGAGCCAAGAGTTCATATCGACGCTCCGGTTTGGCACCTCGATGTCGGCTCATCGCATCCTGGAGCTGTAGAAGGTTCCAAGGGTTAGGCTGTTCGCCTATTAAAGCGGTACGTGAGCTGGGTTCAGAACGTCGCGAGACAGTTCGGTCCCTATCTGTTGTGGGCGTAGGAGATTTGCGAGGACCTGTCCTTAGTACGAGAGGACCGGGATGGACGAACCTCTTGTGTTCGAGCTGTCATGCCAATGGCACCGCTCGGTAGCGAAGTTCGGTTGTGATAACCGCTGAATGCATATAAGCGGGAAGCACTCCTCAAGATGAGATCTCCCAACCCGTAAGGGATAAGAAGGGCCCAGGTAGACTACCTGGTTGATAGGCTGGAGGTGGAAGCGCAGTAATGCGTGTAGCTTACCAGTACTAATCGCCCGTTCGGCTTGACCATAAAATTTACTCGGTGCAGAAAACAGCTGTCAGCTCTCAGCTTTCAGCCATCAGCTAGAAACTGAGCTGGGCAGAGGGCGAGTTTCTCTCGTCCCCCAGAAATTGGGCGGAGAGAAAGAAAGACGCTGACAACTGTGCGCCGACGAAAAGCCGAAGTAACACGGTGGCAGAAATCGGAAGTAAACAAGAAGAAAGTAAGCCACACCCAATCTATTCAGTTGTGAGAGATCGTTCTCAGGATCTTTTACAAATTAAGCTCTCAGCTCTTAGCTTTCAGCTCTCAGTTTAGAGCGGAGGTTGAGAGACTGGGACAATCAAGTTTGCTGTCCATCGGCAGGAAACGTTAGCCCGGCAAGAAGCTGAGAGCTGACGGCCGATAGCTGACAGCTACGACTTGTCGGTAATCATACCGCGGGGGATCCACCCGTTCCCATCCCGAACACGGAAGTTAAGCCCCGCCGGGCCGATTGTACTGCACGCGAAAGTGTGTGGGAGAGTAGGTCGTTGCCGGCATTAAATAAAGGCCGTTGAGAGAAATCTCGACGGCCTTTTCCTTTTTTGGGACAGAGAGCCGTAATAAAGGCGCATTGACTCCCATTTGCAGAACGTGGGAGCAGGCGATGGGATTATATTTAGCGGCTAAGGGAAAATATCCCCGAGTGTAAGAATCGCTCGAACGCAGAGGATGGGTGGTCAGGAGAACAATATGTGCGTCATCTGTGAGCGCGAACTATGGGGCGAGCACCGCGCGCTCGAAGGCGAGTTCTTCAAGCCGTGCAAGACATGTAACAAGTTCCCCGGTACCAGCTCTGAGGGAACCTGCTATCACTGTTTCGCAATTGGCGGCACGATCGACGAGTGCCCCGAGTGCGCGGGCAAACCATGGAGCGATGTCCGGCGTCAAGCATTCTTTCCGGTCAACGACAATTAGATTTCCCGATGTTGTTTGAGATACCAGCAGCAGTCGGGGCTGTGGGAAAAGTGGGAATCGCGCGGGTTGTGCGCGATTTCCAAGGGCGGTGGGAAGGGAGGAAAACCTGCTTTTGGTTTTCCTCGCTTTCCACGGCCCGGCTTTTTCCACAGCCCTTCGGCCGCCGCGTTTGTGTTGTTAAAGAAATCATCGAGGGTCACTTTGCTTCCGCGGACTCCAAGCCCGCATCCCGATTCTTCTTGGCTTGCTCCATGCGGTAACTCGGGATGTTGAGTTCCAAAATTACGCAGTGATGGACGAGGCGATCGATCGCGGCCGCGGTGGTCATCGCATCTTTGAAAATGCCTTCCCATTTCGAGAATGGCAGGTTGCTCGTCAGCAGCACGCTGCCGCGTTCATAACGCTCCGCCAACAGGGTGAACACGACCTCCATTTCCTCTCGACTTTGCTGCACGTATCCCATTTCGTCGATGATGAGACCGTCGTACTTCGCCAGCTTCTTGATTTCCTTGCTTAACCGCAGATCCCGCTTCGCAGCCAACAGATCTTGCACCAGCAGCGCACAAGTGGCGTACTTGATCCTTTTCCCGCGCATAGCGATCAGCTCTTGCGCCAGGGCACACAACAGATGGCTTTTCCCCGCGCCAGGATTCCCGAAGATCAGTAAATTCTCTTTACGGTCCAGGAATCCTCCCTCCAACAGCACCTTCATCTGTCGACTCACCTTCACCGGCAACCGCTTGCCGTCGAAGTTCGCCAGGGACTTCTCCAGCGGCAGTGCGGATTCCTTGAGTAGCTTTCCGATCCGTTTTCGCCGCCGCTCCTCACACTCTCGCTGCGCCAGTTCCAGCAGGTACCGCTCATAACTCAACGTTTCTTTTTCCGCGCGCCGCGCCGTTTCCTCAAAGCACCCCCGTATCGCCGGCAGATGCAGCTCTTTCAGATTTTCCACGAGCGCGGTTCTCACCTGGCCCGTCTCCCCATTCATTGCAGCCCCTCCCCACTTCCACAGAGTTCGTCAAACATTCGCAGATCCACGCTGGCCACTTCGACCTCGCGAATGCTCCCCTTCCGCTCCACTCTCAGCCGCTCGCGCACCGCCTCCGCCCGCACCCATCCTTCGCCTTTTTCCAACAAACCGCGCAGCGCTTCATCTACTTTCGCCTCGCTCTCCTTCGCCGCCAGCTCCAGGATCGCCAGATACTCCTTGCTCCCCCGCGGGCCCAACTTGTCCTTCAGTTCATCAAACGCCATGCGAAATCGGCTCGTCGGAAACAACTCGTCCCGGTAGCGATAGTTCTCCAACGCCCCCGGCTTTCTCACCAACCAGTCGATGATGTGGCGATAGTCCACCCGGTGTCGCCTCCGCCCACGCAACCGCGGCATCTCTTCCACCTTCTTCTGCCCGTACCAGATCTCCACCCGCTCCATGTACAACCGCACCTCGACCTGCTCGCCAATCAGCCGGCTGGGCACCGAGTACACATTTCGGTCCGTATAGATCAGACTCCCCGAGTCCACCTTCACTCGCTCCCGCTTGCACGACTCCAAGCGTCGTTCCGGCAACTCCTTCATCACGGCGATTTCTTCTGCCAAGCGCGCTTTTCGTCCGGCGTTCAAGCGCGCCAACAATCCCGCCACGAACTCCTGGTAGTCCGCGACACTGACAAAATCCTTGCTCCCGCGCAGCATCAACTCCTGCGCCAGAGCCCGTTTCAAACGATGATGTCGTTGTTCCACATCTCCGTTCTCATGCCCTTGCCCCGCCTGGATCTTCTCTCCCTCCACTCCGTAATAACGCAGCAGCCCAGCGTACCGTTCGGTGAACTCCGCCGGCGTGCTCATGTTGTTGACCGCTGTCGACAGTCGATCGGTTCGGTGCCGCTGCGGCACTTTCCCGAGTTCCCAAACTGCGTTTTGAAACCCCTCACACAAACTTTCAAAGCTCTCCGAAAAACACACCGTGGCCGACTCCCAGTTCGAGTACGTCAGCACCAGGTGATAGAGCAGGTGCGGAAAACTCTGTCCCTGGATCGTGATCCCCAGCTCACTCATGTGCGTGAAGTCACTGGCACTCAGCCTCCCGGGCTGATGGCGCTGCGCGAAGAACACTTCCTTCACCGGTCCTTCCGTCGCCCGCCATACTTTCACTCGTCGCTGCAGCGTCCGCAGTTGCCCCTCGGCAAATCGCCCGCTATAACGCCGCTGCAGATATTCAAAAATCGTCTTCCCTTCCAGCCCAGGGTTCACCTCCAGCAGGCTGCGCACCTCTTCCCACACCTCCTGGAACGGGTCCTCTCGTGTCCGCCACCGCTTCTCCGGCGTCAGTTCGCTCGGCACTCGCCCCAGCCGACGGTACTTCCGCGCCGTCTTCGCATCCATACCCGCTTTCGCCGCCGCAGTTTCCAGATTCGTTTCCACTTTCCCCAAGGCAAACAACCTCCTCACCTGCTTGTCTGTCACCAAATTGTGAGTGTCGCCAAGAACCAAAAATCAGAGCCTGGCTATTGTCGCTGATCGGGAATTCTAATTGTCGTTGCTCGGGAGGTATGATTGTCGCCCATCAGAGCGAAGAATTTATAGAGACCAAGAATGAGATCGAAGGCCCAGACCAGATGCTGGTCCCGTTCTAGCCGGGTTCTTTTGCGGCTAGGATGCGGAGTTTTGAATTCGTCCTTTTCGCAGTGAAATAAGTTGCGCTTCGCTTTTCCGCCGCAACTCGGCGAATGCGGTTTCACCGTCGACCGCTTGAACGCGACCGCTCTTGAGATCGTCATAGCGGCTGTCCAGCATGCCGCGCACGTCGCCGAGTTCCTGCAGATACCCGGCCATCGCATCCTCAACCAGATCGTTAGGCGCGCGCCCAGTCTGCTGCGCGAGCTCCTGCAATCGCGACTCGGTCTCGGGACGAAGATGAACTTCCATGGCTGTAAGTCTAGAGAGGCCCGCACGCGATGTCAAAGGAGGCCGGCCCGCGGGGCGATTGTAGGTCGTTGCCGGGAGGCCAGGTATGTAAGCAACTGTACTGTCGCCGGTGCGGACCCCGAACGTTGGAGTTTACGGGAGTGCTATGAGCGCGCAACATGAAGTTCGTAACATTCACGGCACCAACCATAGGCTCGTCCGGATATTGGCGTGCTACCGAGATAGGCAGGAACGGTAGGAAGCGTAGGGTCGACATCGTTTTGACAGGATTGGCCTTCTGCGTGGCCTGCGCAGTGTCCGCCGGGGCACTGGCAAGTGGCTTGAGTCTTGATGGGTTTCACAGCTTTGTCCTCGATACTCCAGTAGACAGGAAGGCAGCGCTAGAGAGTGCTGTGGCTGCAATGATTCGCAACAAAATCCTAATTATGTCCGGGGATGAAGTGAGAGGAATTGGAGGGGCTTCCTCACCGACGAGCTGATACTCTTTCGAGATTTCGATGGGTGGATTGTAAACGATTGAAGTTGCTTGGCGCGGACCTGCCCAAACCCAACCATAGCTGGCGCGCTCATATCTACCCGCCTGGCCGATAGGAACTCGCCATGGAACCCAGACGCAACAGTAGGTGAGTAGGAGGCAATAAACAAGGCAGACAGTTCGCTGTGCTCGATTCACGGCGCGATGCTAATCGAAGAGAACGCCTGTGACAGTGACGCGAATCACGGCTGAGAACCCTGGGGCCGGACAGAAGGTGAAGGGATAAGTCCAGTCCTGTCCTTACTTGAAAGTTTGGGGAGAGAGGGTCGCTGCCGACATAAGTAAAGGCCCTTGAGGGAAATCTCGACGGCCTTTTCCCTTTGCGAAACTCTCGACCGTTAGCCGGCGCTGCGGTTCTTCAAGGCTTGCTTACGGAGCGGCAGTAGAGGCGGTGTTTCGGGCCGGCTGTGTGCCCAGAGCTTTCGGACTATGCGCTGCACGCGACTGCGGACGGCCTCTTCCGAAATACCCAGCTCCGCCGCGATGTCGGGAGTCGTAAGTCCTTGAACGATCAAGGGCAACAGAGGTCGCTCCAGCTTGGAAAGGCGGCGAATCGCTTCGGGGGCAAGGCGCAAGGCTTTCGGCGCGGGGGCGCCCCGAAGCAGGCCTTCGGTGCTGAGGTCTTCGTCGAGGTCGGGCCAGTGGATGCCGTAGCCTCCGCCGGCAATTTTCCAGTTCTTGCGCTGGGCGGGCGTGGCGTTGAGCAGGCGCGGATACCACACGAGCGGCACGCTGATCACGCGCCCGTCGCGCAGCGACACGCTCAATGCGTCGTCGCTGAATGCAACGTCTAGAACCCGTTCATCTGCTGCTGCTGCCGAAAAACTCATCCCAAGCCTCCAGAAACCTTGCCTGCTGCCGGACAACTATCGATTGTATCTCCCGCAACTCGTGAGCGCGAAACCCAAAATTCGCCGCCAGTTGGACGGGATTCAGCCAGAACTTGGCCGACAAATCGTCGCGGTCTACATGAATGTGAGGCGGTTCGTTCGGCTCATGACTATAGAAGTAGAAACGATACGGGCCGGACCGCAACACTGTCGGCATGCGCCGGATTTTAGCAGATCACAGTCACGTGCCGATTGTACTGGCGGCTGGCCCGGCCTTTTTGCTTGCACCGTCCATGCTGAGGGGCACCCGCTGTGTTGCTGATACATGCAAGATCAAAAGCCCGGACTACCCGCCTCGGGGAACTTGCCGCGCAAAGTCAAAACTCCCATACGTCAAAATCCCCATCCTGTCGCAAAATACGCGACAAGGATGGGGCAACCGCCGATGTATCCGCGCATGAGGCGCTCGCTTCGCTTGCGGGGCGGACCCTTCGGCGCTGCTCAGGGCAAGCTGCGTCCGCCCCTACATGCTTATGCTGCGGCTTTTTGTTCGTAGGCCGGGACGAAACTTTCGGCTACGAATGTTTCGTATGGGGTTGGGGTCGTGTTCTGTTGGGTGCGCGGTTCTAGGGCGCGCATTTTTCCGGAGTTGAGTGCGGCCGTCATCTCCAGAAGCAGCCGGGCGAATTGGTCCGACATTCCCATTTGAACCATGGCGCCCCGCACCTGGTCGTCCGAGAGGTGGACGTATTTGAGGTCGGCCTTGCTGATGGCCTGGCCGATGATAGAGACGGCTTCGGTGCAGGTGAGGTCGCGTTGTCCGAGAAGTTCACGGGTTTGCTTACCCTGGATGGTTGGGTGTAAGAGCACGTCGGCCGCGGCGGTGCCGATGTCGCGAGTCGCGATCATGTGAAGTTTTAGATCCGGACGGAGCGGTCCGACGGCATATCCCATTTTGCGGATCGCTTCCACTTGGGGAAGAGTATTTTCCATGAAGTATCCGGCGCGAAGATAGAGCACGTTTGCGCTGCCGATCTGGTTGAGCTTTTGTTCGAGGTTGTAAAGGCCGACGACAGGGCCGGTTCCGCTGGCCTGTTCGGCTCCGACGCTGCTGAGGGCAACGATATTTTTGGTTCCCGCACTTTGCACAGCGGCCGCGATGGCATCGCTCACGCGATTGGCATAGCCGAGCGGATCGGTGCTGATGGGATTGGGTGGGATCATGACGTAGGCCGAATCGGCCTGCTGAAAGGCTTTGGCGAGAGCGCTGGCGTCGGTGGCGTCGGCGATGAATGCCTCCGCACCTTTTGCCGAGAGAGGCTGCAAGTGAGCTGAGTTTCTGCCGACGACACGAACTTTCTGCCCGCGGGCTAGAAGATTGTTGGCGACGATGTGTCCGGTGTTGCCGCTTGCTCCCAATACTACATACATAAAGTTATCTCCTTATTGTGGTTTGGATGCGGGAGGAGTTGGATTGGACTCGGGGATTAGGATGGATTCGAAGCAGTTTGAGTCAAAGCCCCCACCCTGTCCTCCCAAAAACGGAGGACAAGGGTGGGGCACCCGCGACATCATGTCTTTCGATACTTACTTCTTCTTCACTACGAACATATCTGCTTCCGTTAGGCCGCATTTATTGGCCATCTGGTAGCAGTAATAGAAGTGGGCGGCGTATTGGTTGCGGGAGTCGGTGCCGAAGGTGAATTTCAGGCCGGCTTGCTTGGCTTTGCGAATGAAGTTTTCGTCGGGGACGTGCGCAACTTCGTTGATCTCGATTGCGATCTTTCTGGCTTTCGCGAGTTCGATGATGCGGTCTACCCGCTGGTGCGTCCAAAGCCGGGTATATTCGCGCGCGATCGGGACTGGGAGAAACGTGGGCCAGCCGAAGATGTCGATGGACTCGGTGGTCAGCACTTGTTCGATGAACTGCATGTAGCGCGTCATGAATTCTTCTTCGTCGTCGACGTGGGTGTCGATCTGCCAGATGGCCAGGAAGGTGCCGTCGGGGTTGGGCAGGGTGAGCGCGTCCATCAGGATGTAATCGAGTTCGTCCACCAGATTTTTCGAGAAGCTTTTCGACCAGCCCGGATAGACCGCTTGCATTCCTATGCGAACGGGATAGTTGCGCATGCGGTCGATGTACTGCCGGAGGTCGGCGTCGGTGTTGATGGGGAAGCCGGCGCCGGGATGCTCGAGGATGCCGATTTGCACTCCGCGCTCTTTGCCGAGCGCGACGGCCTGCTCGATGGTGAGCGTGGGGCCCAGGTGGACGTGATAGTCCGCAACGGGAAAGTTGGGCTTTGCGGGCGCGGCGGTGGCACAGAGCTTGGGTGCGGCCAGGTGTGGAGCGGCGAGGGCGGCTCCGGCCATCAGCGAGGTCTCAAGAAAAGTTCTGCGGGAGTAGGAGTGGGTCATGCAGGGAGGATAGTGGCGAGACGACGGGGGATCAGTGACTGGGGTCACTTAGGGATGACATTACGGGACTTCGAGGCCGCTTTGTGCTCGTGCTGCAAGGTCAAAATCAAAAGCCCACTCTAAACTCGCAAAAGGCGCGAGTTTAGAATGGGGCACCCCTTTACATTCCCCCCTTTACCTTACTTAGTTATTGCGCGGGGGCTGGCGAGACCGGAGTGGCTGGAGTTTCGGCGGTCACTTCGGGCGCGGCTGCGGGAGAGATCTTCACGGTCGCCAGGATTTGTTCGAGGCGGTTGAAGACTTTGTCGCGGTCGACGTGCTTGACCAGGCCATCTTCCGAGGCGTCGGTGGTGACGTTGAGCGCGAACTCGTAACAGGCTCCGTTCTGGTAGACGTGGAAAAATTTGGAGTCGCTCTGACGCGCGCCTTCGCCGGAGACGGCTTCGGTGGCGCGGAGTTCCATGTCTCCGATAAGGAGCTTGGAGTTCGCGGGGACGTCGGACGATGCGGCCGAGGATTTTGCGGCGTTCGTCGGCTCGGTACTTGGGGCCGGCTGCGCGGACGTGGGCGAATCGGGCTTGGGCGCGTCCTGCTTCGCAACTTCAGCGGAAGCGGGGGCGGATGTCGCTTCCGGCTTTACTTCGGTCTGTGAGTCGGTCTTTACTTCGGACTTCGCTTCAGCGTTAACTTCAGTTGCAACTTCGGTCTTAACTTCGGATTTCGGCTGGCGCACGGCGAACTGGCCGCATTGATCGGCGCTGACGGCTTTGTTGACGCTCACGTTGAAGAACGCCGAAGAGAAATCGGTGTTGGCATAATTCGTCTCGGGCAGTTCGACGGCGGCGAGCGCGACTCCGCCGGGCTGGACGAAGTTCATCGGCAGCGGATTCGAGGCCAGCAGTTGCGTGGCGGCGTCTCCGGTTTCGATGGCGTAGCGGCGCGGATATTCGAAGGTCACGCCGTAGGTTTTGTCGGCATAGTTCACGGTCGCGGGCTTCTTGTGCACGATCTTCTTAGGTGCGGGTTTGCTTTCTGCCGGCATCGCCGGCGCGGGCGTGGCGAGCGCCGTCTGCGGTTGCGAAGTGGGAATCTGGTTGTCGGAAGTTACGGGTTTCGGTTTGTCGCTGGAACATCCGACAGCTACGGAGCAGATGATCAGGACAGCGGCGAAAACATAGGCGTGAATGTTGCCCATTGCGCCGTTGGCGAATCTCTTGCCCCACGCGAGCGAGTTGCGGGTTTCTGCGATCTTCGGTAATGCGTTGGTGCGGGTCATGGTTGCCTCCTGCCGGGTTACGGCGCTTTAGGGAATGCAGGGTGCTGGCCAATGTTGCGGCATTGATTTAGCGGGAGTTATAAGGATCAGGAGTGTTGTGGGATGTGTTTTGGGAAACACGTTGTGGGGACGGTGACACGAAGCGAATTCAAAATCCCCACTCTAATGTCGCAAAATGCGCGACGTGAGAATGGGGCACCCCCCGGAGTGTACTCTCGGGATTTGGTACTCTTTGGACCTGGGAAAAGGAAATGATGAAAACTCTTCGAACGTTGGGGATGTTGGCTGCTATTGCGGTGGTGCTCTGCACGGTTATGTTCGGGCAGGCGAAGCAAGATGTCGATCTGATCGTTAGCGGCGGGATGGTGGTGACCATGGATGGGGCGCGGTCGATCGTGCACGACGGGAGCGTTGCCGTGCGCGGCGATTCGATTGTCGCAGTCGGGCCGCGCGCAGAGATCGACACGAAATACAAAGCCGCTCAGACGATTGATGCGCATGGCGGGCTGGTGCTGCCCGGATTCATTAACGGGCACACGCATGTGCCGATGACGCTGTTTCGCGGGCTGCATGACGACGTCACGCTGAATGACTGGCTGTACAAATATATTTTTCCGGCGGAAGCGAAGAATGTGAACGAAGAATTTGTGCGCTGGGGGACGCGACTGGCGGCAGCAGAACAGATTCGCGCGGGAGTGACGACGTTTGCGGATATGTATTACTTCGAAGACGCGGTGGCGGAGGAGACCAAAGCCGCCGGCATGCGCGGAGTGCTGGGGGAGACGTTCATCGATTTTCCGGCGCCGGATAACAAGAGTGAAGCGGAGATGCTGGCGTACACGGAAAAATTCCTGAAGAAGTGGCAGGGAGATCCGCTGATCCAGGCGGCTCCGGCTCCGCACTCGATCTATACGTGTTCGAAGAAGACGCTGCAGGACGCGGCAGCGCTGGCGAGAAAATATCATGCGCCGATTCTGATTCACGTGGCCGAGATGAAGAAAGAACGGGACGACAGCGAGAAGCAGCACGGGTTGTCTCCGGTAGCGTATCTGGATTCGATCGGAGTGCTGGGGCCGGACGTGGTGGCCGCGCATTGCATTTTTGTGGATGCGGCTGACCGGAAGACGCTGGCTGAGAAGGGCGTCGGGTGCGTGCATAATCCGTCGAGCAACATGATGATTGCCAGCGGAGTGGCTCCGGTGCCCGAAGAGCGCGCGGCGGGCGTTGCGGTCGGGTTAGGGACGGATGGTCCGGCGGGAAGTAATAATGATCTCGACCTGATGGAGGAGATCGATCTGGCGGCGAAGCTGGCGAAGATTTCGAAGATGGATCCGCTGGCGCTGGGGGCGAAAGATGTGGTGGCGATGGCGACGATTGACGGCGCACGCGCCCTGCACATGGAGAAGCAGATTGGGTCACTCGAGCCGGGCAAGAAGGCGGACCTGGTGTTGATCAGCCTGGATGAGCCGAATGCGGTGCCGATGTATGACGTCTACGCGCAGATCGCGTATTCGCTGAAGGGAAGTGATGTGGAGACAGTGGTGATTGGCGGGCGCGTGGTGATGCGGGATCGGAAACTGCTCACGGTCGACGAACCGGCGGTGCTTGAGAAGGCGCGGGAGTATGGGAAGTCGGTGAAGGCGTCGCTGGGAATGGAGTGATGGGCTGAGTGGTGGCCGGGAAACACAGGGTCCAAGTCCAAGACAAAAAGCAAGACTGCAAATCAAAAATCCCCATTCTAACGTCGCAAAATGCGCGACGTTAGAATGGGGCACCCTTAAGGGCTTTATAATCAAAAGATTCTTTATGACTGCGGTGCTTGACCGGATTATTGCGGCTACACGGGCGCGGATAGCGGAGTCCAGGCGCGGGTCGGATTTGCGGGCGCTGGAGCGGCGGGCGGAATCGCACGTGCCGCGCGGGTTTCGGCGGGCACTAACTGCGAGGAGTCGCGATGGCGTTGCCGTGATTGCGGAGTTGAAGAAGGCTTCGCCGTCGAAGGGATTGATTCGGGCAGAGTTTCGTCCGGCGGAACTGGCGCGGGAGTTGCAGGCGGCGGGCGCGGTCGCTTTGTCGGTGCTGACCGATGAGGAATTCTTTCAGGGGTCGCTGGGAAATTTGCTGGAGGCTTCGGCCGCAGTCGCGATTCCCTGCTTGCGGAAGGATTTCATTGTCGATGAATTTCAGCTGGTGGAAGCAAGGGCGAATTCCGCGGATGCGGTTTTGCTGATTGTGGCGGCCTTGGCGCAGGTGGAACTGGTTGATTTGGCTGCTGCGGCGCGTAGGCGCGAGTTGGATGTGTTGTGCGAAGTCCATGATGGCGACGAACTGCAGCGGGCCTTAGATGCTGGGTGCGATTTGATTGGGGTGAATACGCGCGATCTGCGGACGTTTCACGTGGATTTGGAGACGGCGTTTGCTTTGGCGTCTCGGTTTCCTGACGACGTGGTGCGGGTGGCGGAGAGCGGAATTCATTCCGCGTTGGACATTGCGCGCCTGCAAGCGGCGGGATATCACGCGTTTCTGGTGGGCGAGTCGCTGATGCGGGCGGCGTCGCCGGGAGAGGCTTTGCGGGGATTGCTTCGAGTGCCGAGTACCGGGTAACGGGCGGGCGGTAGGGGAAGTCGCCGCGTCTCGCAAGGAACAGAGGACATCGGGTACCTGCGTTGGGTAGGGATCCTTCGACTGCGGTTTTGCTTCGCTGATCGCGAAGCAACATCCTCGCTCAGGATGACAACCCTTTTACTGAGAACTGACAACTGGCCACTGGCCACTGCTTTATGACTTGGGTGAAGATTTGCGGGATGACGAATCTGGAGGATGCGCTCGTGGCTGTCGACGCCGGGGCGGATGCGGTGGGGTTTGTTTTTTATGAGAAGAGTCCGCGCTGCGTGACGGTGGAGACGGCGCGGGAGATTGTGGAGAAGTTGCCTGAGAGCGTGGAGAAGGTGGGAGTGTTTGTGAATGAATCGCCGGAGCGAGTGTCGGCCATGGCCGACGGAGCGGGCTTGACGGCAGTGCAATTTCACGGAGACGAGTACCAGAAGCCAGAGATGTACGTCCTTGAGCGCGCGTCCTACCTATGTATACCAGCGAAGTGGGTCACAGTGACTTGGCGGAAAAAGGATAAGGCGATTGGATCGTTTATGGCTCTTCCGAAAAACCTCAGAGCGATCGTGCTGGACTCGAGTTCCCCGGATAATCGCGGAGGAACCGGCAAGGCCTTCGATTGGCGAGATGCAAGATTATACGTTTCGCTGATGAATAAAGGCGATCAGAGAATCGTCGTGGCGGGAGGATTAGGTCCGGATAATGTGACCAAGGCAATGAAGATTCTTCATCCCTGGGGCGTGGACGTTGTGTCTGGTGTGGAGGCTTCGTTGGGGAAAAAAGATCCGGAGAAGGTGCGGGCGTTTGTGCGGGCGGTGCGGGAGATGGATCGGAAGGTTGGTTGAGGATGGGTTCGGTTACTCAAAACGCGAAAGTCAAAGTCCCCACTTCTCGCAAAAGCCGCGAGAAGTGGGGCACCCAGAGTTTTCATGGCGGCGGGAAGGTCAAAACCCCCACCCTGTCTCGCAAAGAACGCGAGACAAGGATGGGGCACCCTCGCGTTCCTACTCTTTCTCCGGCTTCGGCGCGCATGGGTGAGCCGGGGCGGTTTGGAGTGTATGGGGGGCGATACGTTCCGGAGACGCTGATGGCGGCGCTGGAGGAACTGGAGCGCGAGTATGAGAAGGCTAAAGGCGACAAGAAATTTCAAGCGCGGCTCGACGAACTACTGAAGACTTATGCGGGGCGTCCGACGCCGCTGTTCTTTGCGCGGCGGCTCACAGAAAAGTTGGGTGGGGCGAAGATTTATTTGAAGCGCGAGGACCTGCTGCACACCGGCGCGCACAAGATCAATAATTGCCTGGGGCAGGGGCTGCTGGTCGAGCGGATGGGGAAGCATCGCGTGATCGCTGAGACCGGAGCGGGTCAGCACGGTGTGGCGACGGCGACCGTGTGCGCGCTGATGGGATTTGAGTGCGTCGTGTACATGGGCACCGAGGACATGCGGCGGCAGGAGCTCAACGTGTTCCGCATGCGGCTGCTGGGTGCGGAGGTGCGTGGCGTGTCGTCGGGATCGCGAACGCTGAAGGATGCGATCAACGAGGCCATGCGCGACTGGGTCACCAATGTGCGGACCACGCATTATTTGTTGGGGAGCGTGCTGGGGGCGCATCCGTATCCGACGATGGTGCGGGATTTTCATCGCGTGATCGGGCGTGAGGCGCGGGCGCAGATTCTGCAGGCTGCAGGCAAGTTGCCGGCGGCGATTATTGCTTGCGTGGGTGGGGGATCGAATTCGATTGGAATTTTCTACGACTTCCTGAACGACAAAAAAGTTCAGTTGATCGGCGTCGAGGCCGGTGGGCGCGGCGAGGCGCTCGGGGAGCATGCGGCGCGGTTTCGCGGAGGATCGCCGGGAGTGCTGCAGGGAACGTATTCTTACGTGCTGCAGGACGCGGGCGGGCAGATTGCGCTGACGCATTCCGTATCGGCGGGGCTGGATTATCCGTCGATCGGGCCGGAGCATGCAGCGTTGCGCGATGCGGGGCGGGCGGAGTATGTGCCAGCTTCGGATGCGGAGGCGCTGGAAGCGACTACAATCCTGGCGCGGACGGAGGGGATCATTCCGGCGCTGGAGTCGGCGCACGCGGTGGCAGAAGTGATCAAGCGCGCGCCTCGCATGAAGAAATCAGACGTCGTGATTGTGAATGTTTCCGGGCGCGGGGATAAAGATATCGGGATATTGCGGGAGAATTTGAAGATCGATTGAGTCGGGAAAATCTTTAACCACGAAGGGCACTAAGGTACACGAAGGAATCTGATGCCTCTTACTTTTTACAAGAAGCCGGCGCTGGTGGCTTATGTGACTTGCGGGGATCCGGAGCTCGCGACTACACGGGAGATTGTTCTGGCGGCGATTGAGGCTGGAGCGGGCGTGATTGAACTGGGTGTGCCGTTCAGCGATCCGGTAGCGGATGGGCCGGTGATCCAGCGGGCAAGCGAGCGGGCGCTGAAGCATGGGACGTCTCTGGCGCAAGTGCTGACTTTGGCGGCGGAGGTGCGCGAGCAGGCGCAGTCGACCGGGCTGATTGTGTTTTCGTATTTGAATCCGATTCTGCGCATGGGGATGGAGAAGTTCTGCAAAGTGGCGCGGGCGGCGGGAGTCGATGGAGTGCTGGTTACGGATCTGCCGGTGGAAGAGGCTGTCGAATATCTTTCAGCTATGCGGGAACATGATCTGGCTCCCGTATTTCTGGCGGCGCCGACGAGTCCGGATGAACGGCTTCGCAGAATCGCGGAGGCTTCGCGAGGATTTGTTTATGCGGTGTCGCGCACGGGAGTGACCGGGCAGCGACAGCAGTTGGCCGACGACGCGCGGAAACTGGTGAAGCGACTGCGGCGGGTTACCAAGCTGCCGGTCGCGCTGGGATTCGGGATCTCTACGGCTGCGCAGTTTGCCGAGGTGGGAGAATTCGCGGACGCGGTGGTCGTGGGCAGCGCGATTGTGGAGACGATTGAACGGAATCGGGGACGAGAAGCCGCGGCGGTGGGGGAATTTGTGCGGGGGCTCACAGCTGTTAGCCCTCAGCTTTCGGTAAGGGCGCGATGACGATCCTTCTCAGAGTTTAGTTTCGAAAAATCCCCACTCTAAACTCGCAAAGAGCGCGAGTTTAAAATGGGGCACCCTCCGGACATTCGGGGACGTTGCAGGGTTCTTATGGATATCGAGGATTGGCGCAAGAACATTGACGAGCTCGATCGAAAGCTGGTGGCGCTTTTGAGCGAGCGCGCGCGGGCTGCGGTTGAGATTGGGAAGCTCAAGCGGGATACATCGATGCCGATCTATGAGCCGGATCGGGAGCGGATTGTGTTTGAGAACGTGCAGGGAGCGAATCCGGGGCCTTTGCCGGGGCGGGATCTGGTGCGGATTTACGAACGCATCATCGACGTGATGCGGAATATCCAGAAGGAAGAGATTGTGCCGGCGGCTGAACCGGCCGAGGCCGAGACGGAGATGGATTCGGAAGTGAATGATTGAAATAGCTCTTAGCTATCAGCTCTCAGCTTTCAGCTGAGACGAGTAGCTGACGGCTGACAACTGAAAGCTGAAGGTTGGTTTCTATGATTGTGGCGATGCAGGAAGGCGCCGATGAGGCGCTTATACAACAAGTGATCGAGCACCTGGTGAAGCTGGGATTTGAAGTGCACCGGTCGACTGGGGCGCGGATGACGGTGCTGGGGGCGGTCGGGTCGGGGATCGATTTCGATATCCGCAATCTTGAACTGCTGCCGGGCGTGCAGGAAGTGCATCGGATCAGTTCTCCATACAAACTGGCGGGGCGAAGTTTTCGCCCGGAGGGGACTGTCGTCAAACTGGCAAACGGCATTGGCGTGGGCGGAAATGAAATTGTGGTGATGGCTGGGCCTTGCTCGGTGGAGTCGCGCGAACAGATTCTTATGACGGCGGAGGCGGTGGAGAAGGCGGGCGCGAAAGTGCTGCGGGGCGGGGCGTTCAAGCCGAGGAGTTCTCCGTATTCGTTTCAGGGGCATGGCGAAGAGGCGCTGAAGCTGCTGCAGGAAGCCGGTAAGCAATTTGGATTGCTGGTGATCAGCGAGGTGATGGAAATCTCGCAGATTGCGCTGATGCTGCCCTATGTGGACATCCTGCAGGTGGGCGCGCGCAACATGCAGAACTTTAATCTGCTGCGCGAGTTGGGGAAGGTTCGGAAACCGGTGCTGCTGAAGCGCGGGATTGCAGCGACCCTCGAGGAATTGTTGCTCTCGGCCGAATACATCATGGCGGGCGGGAACTACGACGTGATTCTCTGTGAGCGCGGGATCCGTACGTTTGAGACTTATACGCGCAACACGATGGACATTTCGGCGATTCCGATCATTCACAAGCTTTCGCACTTGCCGATGACGGCGGATCCGTCGCATGGAACGGGGCGCCGCGATAAGGTGGCGCCGATGGCACGCGCATCAGTGGCTGCGGGGGCGGATGCGCTGCTGATCGAGGTGCATTGCAATCCGGATAAAGCGTTGTCGGATGGCGCGCAGTCGCTGTTTCCGGAGCAGTTCGCGAAGTTGATGGATGAACTGCGGATGATTGCGCCGGCGGTGGGGAGAAAAATTGGGTGAGCTAACCAAATTACAACACAGAGGACACAGGGGACACAGAGGAAATCAAGAAAAAATCAGGCGAATACGGGTCATCATCTCAGCGATAGAGCCTGTGGGTATTGGCTCTTGAAATTACCCGATTACACAATGACTCAATTACCAAATTCTTTTTTATGGCGATACGGCAAATCACGATTATTGGGACTGGCCTGATTGGCGGGTCGCTGGGGCTGGCGCTGCGCAAGAAGAAATTTGCCGGGCGGATTGTGGGATGCGATCGCGAGGCGGCTCTGGAGAAAGCTTGCGACCGAGGAGCCATTGACGAGGGCAGAGCGAATCCTGCAGATGCGGTGCGCGGGAGCCAGGTGGTGGTGCTGGCGACTCCAGTGCTGGCGATTGTCGATCTGATCGAACGCCTGGGACCGGCGCTTCCTGCGAAAACCCTGCTGACTGACGTGGGCAGCACGAAGGCGGCGGTGGTGGAGCGGGCTGTCAGAGTATTTGGGAAGAACGCGGGAAAGCGGTTTCTGGCAGGGCATCCGATGGCGGGGAAGGAATTGAGTGGAGTGGAGCACGCGGATGCGGACTTGTTTCAGAATGCGGTCTGGTTCTTCACTCCGCTGGAGGGGCAGACTCTGAACGACGGATTGATCGGCGAGTTCGCGGGATGGATCGATCAGATTGGGGCGCGCATCGCGATGATGCCGGCGAACGAGCATGACCGGTTATGTGCATGGATCAGCCATGTGCCGCAGATGATTTCCACGGCGCTGGCAGCGGCATTGGTGGAGGAGTTTGGCGAAGATGCTCCGCTGCTGCCGGCGGGTGGGCGAGCGTTGCAGGAGATGACGCGGATCTCGGCGAGTCCGTACTCGATGTGGCGGGACGTCGCGATCAGCAACAAGAAGAATCTGGAGGACGCGCTGTGGAAGGTGGAGCAGCGACTGGCGCACATCCGGGAAAATCTGGCGACGCGGGAGTTGGCGGCGGAGTTTGAGCGGGCGCATGCGCTGAGGAAGGTTCCGGGGAAGAAAGAATGAAAGGATTGAGTAATTGGGAAATTTAGTAATTGAGTAATTGAAAAAGAAGGCGCTAAGGTTCTTCAATTTCACAATCACCAAATTACGCAATTACTCAATTAGAATTTCTTCGCTATGAATAAAGTTGTGGCCAATGCGGATGAGGCGATCCACGACGTGTTTGATGGCGCGACCATCATGATTGGGGGATTCGGGCTGTGCGGGATGCCGGAGAACCTGATTCGGGCGCTAGTGCGCAGGGGGACGAAGAACCTGCATACCATCAGCAACAATGTTGGCGTGGATGGCGTGGGGAACGGGTTGCTGCTGGCGGCGGGACAGATTGTGCATCACATTGGAAGTTATGTCGGCGAAAACAAATTGCTGGAAGAAATGGTGCTGAAGGGCACGATCAAGCTCGATCTGGTTCCGCAGGGAACATTTTCGGAGCGGATTCGCGCGGGGGGCGCAGGGATTCCGGCGTTCTATACGCCGACCGGCGTTGGGACCATGGTTGCCGAGGGGAAAGAAACGCGCGAGTTCGACGGACGCTTGTATGTGATGGAGCGCGGGCTGACGGCGGACTTCGCCTTTGTGAAGGCTTGGAAGGGCGACCGCGCAGGGAATTTGATTTATCGGAAGACGGCGCGGAATTTCAATCCCATGATGGCGACGGCGGCGAAGGTGACGATTGCCGAGGTGGAGCATCTGGTCGAGGTCGGGGAGTTAGAGGGGGATGCGATTCATACGCCTTCGATTTACGTGAAGAGAATTTTTCAGGGCGAGCTGTACGAGCGGAGGATCGAGAGGCGGACGGTGCGGAAGGCGAGCACCTAGTGGCGAGCGCCAAAGCTTGGACCACAGAGGGCACGGAGGATCACGGGGACGGTTCGAGCGCGCCGGGCCTTCGATAGAGGTAGGGATCCTTCGACTGCGGTTTTGCTTCGCTAGTCGCGAAGCAAAATCCTCGCTCAGGATGACAATGCAAATATGTGAAGCAAACGACGCGGCTCGGATGAACGACGCAAATAATTTATGAACAAGCCTGGGAAGGACGTCGACAAGCGCGAACGCATTGTGAAGCGGATTGCGCGGGAGTTGCGCGATGGATTTTATGTGAACCTGGGGATCGGGATGCCGACGCTGATCGCCAATCATGTGCCGGCCGGGATCACGGTCACGCTGCAGTCGGAGAACGGGATGCTGGGGATTGGGCCTTATCCGGCCGAAGGTACGGAGGACCCAGACCTGATCAATGCGGGGAAAGAGACGGTCAGCGAGATGCCGGGGACGTCGTATTTTTCGAGCGCGGATTCGTTTGCCATGATCCGCGGCGGGCATATTGATTTGAGCGTGCTGGGCGCGATGGAGGTGGATGAGTCCGGCAGCATTGCGAATTGGATGATCCCCGGAAAGATGGTGAAGGGGATGGGCGGGGCGATGGACCTGGTTGCGGGTGCGCGGCGAGTGGTGGTGGCGATGGAGCATACGACGCGCGAGGGGGCTCCGAAGATTTTGAAGAAGTGCACGCTGCCGCTGACGGGCGTGCGCGTGGTGGATACGATCGCAACGGAGATGGGGTATATTCGCGTGACTCGCGATGGGTTGGTGCTCGAGGAGGTCGCTCCGGGATTGACAGCGGACGATGTGCAGCGGGCGACTGAGGCACGGTTGATTGTGAGTCCGGGGCTGAAGGTGATGGAGAGCTAGGAGCCTCGCCGCTTCGCGGCTGGACAGCCGAGGGCGGCTGTCCCCACATAAGTCAAAATCACATAGAGTCAAAACCAGGGTGCGAACTTCGAATGCTAAGTCACCCTGATAAGGTCACCCTGATAAAAGTCAAAGTTCCCGCCAAAATCAAAATCCCCACTCTAAACTCGCAAAAAGCGCGAGTTTAGAATGGGGCACCCGCGCGTTTCGTCTCGACCCCCACATTCTTATTCGCCTTCAACATTATTTTTTATGCGGCGGCTATGCGGCGGATCAGGTCTTCTTGTTCTTGCTTGCTTTCGGCGCCGATGGTGAAGGCGTCTAGCAGGCCTAACGACAGCGCGTATTTAATGCCTTCTTCCTGGCGATTGCGCAGCGTGCCCTGGCCCAGGATTTTCATTCCTACTACCGCCTTCCCTGCTGACTTCATCTCCTTTAAAACCCCAACAACCGTTGCCGGATCGGCGTCCATGTAGGCGCCGACGGGGTTGATGCGGGCCAAGTCGATCTCCACCCACGGGCTCTTCGCGGCAGCGCGCAGGGCTTCGATCGAGTGGCAGGAGCAGCCGTGGGTGCGGATGATTCCCTTTTGCTTGGCTTCGGAGAGGACGTCCATCACGCCGCGATAGCGGTCGGTCCAGTCGGATTCAGTGACGCAATGCATCAGGCAGATATCGAGATAGTCGGTGCCGAGTTCACGGCGGAAGCGGTCGAGATCGGCGCGGGCGGTGGCGGGATCGCGGGCCCAGGTTTTCGAGAGCACCGTAACTTTGTCGCGAGGCACGTGCTTGAGCGCTTCGGCGACGTGCGGATGGCTCCCGTAAGAGTCGGCGGCGTCGAAGAAACGGAGGCCGTGGTCGTATCCGTTGAGCAGGAGATCGGACAGGCCCTTGATGCCGAGAGCGGTTTGATGCGAATGGTGTTCGGAGCCGACGGTGCCGGTGCCCATGGCAAGTCGGCTGGTCCTGATGCCGGTGCTGCCCAGGGTGACCGTGTCGGAGGCGGCGAATTTCTGGCCGAGCGTCTGTTCGGCGAGAGCGTTAAGGATGGATTTGGATGAGAGCCAGGCCGCTCCCGCAGTGGTAGCGGAGCGAATGAGGAAATCGCGGCGACGCATGAGGCCTCCCGAAGACGGTGGCGTTTTTATGAGGCTACACCAAGTGGCGGGACGCGGGGAAGATCGTTGACTTAGGCTTTGTGAATGTCTCGGGCGCGAACATAGGTCAGGTAGGGATCCCTTCGGCTACGCTCAGGGCAGGCACTTCGACTGCGGTTGGTCTTTACGCTGAGGCGCAAAGACCAATCCTCGCTCAGGATGACACGTCCTCGCTCAGGATGACGATCGGCTCAAATCCGGAATGGGGCGGCCAGCAGGCGGAATGGAAGCGTGATGCCGAGATAGATAATTTCCAGCACGCCGTGGACCGCGACGCCCAAGATGCGAAACGGGAGCAGCAGCAGCCATATGAGCGGGTACGCGACCAGGGCCAGGAGCGCCAGAGGCCAGCACAGGATGAAAAGAATACACCAGAGCAGGAATGGGAACATGGCGGAGACCTCCTATTAGTGAATTGTACGTTCGGCCGCGGAGAAAAGTTCCATGCGGTACAGGAGGGGCTGTCGAGCTTCGCTCGACCGGACAGCCGAGGGCGCTGTCCCTACATAATCCCAGTTATTCGAACTGTTTGCGGAAGGTGGATAGTTGCTGCTGGACTTCCGAGAGTTCCGTGCGGAGGCGAGTGACTTCTGCTTCCAATGTTGCCAGGCGGACGGCGGTGGAGTCGCTGGCGGCAGTCGCGGGCGGGAGCGCCCGCGACACATTTGCCCGCGCCACACTGGCAGTATTCGCCTCTTCGGTCGCCGGGGGTTCTCCGGAGAACAGGTGCATGTAGCGGGATTCTTTGGTGCCGGGCTGGCGGGGGAGGACTCGGGCTAGCGGCGGTTCGCGCTGGGCCAGGCGATCGAGAGTAGAGACGACGTCTTCGAGCGCCTCGAAGTGGTACATGCGGTCGGTGCGGCTGCGAAGTTCTCCGGGAGTTTGCGGGCCGCGGAGCAGCAGGACGCAGACGATCGCGATTTCGCGGCGGTCGAAGTTGAAGACTTCCTGCAGGCGGTGTTCGAATTTCGGGACGCGGCTGTCGGCTCCGCTGGCGGGTCCGGCGAGACGCTTTTCCTTGCAGTGTGCTCAGGGCTTCGCGGACCGCTGGTTCGTCTAAGGTCATCACCGGGTCGCGATTGTTTTTTTGATTGCAGGCGTTGAGGGAGAGCGGGTAGTAGTCGGGCGTGGTGATGTCTTTTTCGATCAGGGAGCCGAGGACGCGGGTTTCGATTTCGGTGAGGATCACAGGAGTGTCCGACGGAGTGATTTTAGTTCAAGGGGCTTCGACAGGGTGACGTCGAAAGAGAGAAAAGACTTAACTTAACCACAGAGGACACAGAGGAACACAGAGGTTCAACGTCAAAATCCCCACCCTAAAATCGCCCAGAACGCGATTTTAGGATGGGGCACCCTCGGGTTCTGACTAGAACAAGGCCGTGGAGCGGCGCTTCCAGGGCTTTGCTTTTTCTTTGGCGATGTTTTCCATGTCGGCTACGTAGGCTCCGGCCTGCGTCAGGACATGGTGCAGGTCGTTGCCGATGCTGATGAAGGTGAATCCCTTTTCGAGGAATTCGCCGACGCGCGAGGTGCCGAAGAGAAATAATCCGAGGATGACGTTGTTCTTGCGGGCGTGCTCGATCAACTTCTTGGTAGCGGCGTCGAGTTCGGGCGACGTGTACATGTGCGGGAACTCGTATTTGTTGTAGAGACCCATCGACATGCAGAGATCGTTTTGTCCGAGGAAGAGAATGTCGACGCCAGGGACGGCGGCGATCTCGGCGATGTTTTCGATGCAGGACGCGGTTTCAACTTGCAGGGCGACGATGCCCTCGTTGTTCCAACTGCCGGCGTAGCCGAGGAGCCCCGCCTTGTTCATGCTCCGCTGCGGGAAATAGACTGAGCGGGTGCCGACGGTGGGATACTTGGCGCAACTGACGGCTTCGCGGGCTTCGTCGGCGGTATTGATGTAGGGAATGAGGACGCCGTCGGCGCCCATGTCGAGCGCTTGCTGGATGCCGGGGCGATCGGCGTAGCTGCCCACGCGAACCAGGGATTTCGCCCCGCCATTCGAGATGCCGCTGAGCATGGCAGAAAGTTTTTCGTAGCCCATGGGGCCGTGCTGGGTGTCGACGAGCAGCCAGTCGTATCCGCTATGCGCGAGTTGTTCGGCGACGGTGGGACTATGCGCGTTGAGGAATAGGCCCATCTTGGGCTGTCCGGCGCGCAGTTGCTTTTTGAATTCGGATCCGCTGAGTGCGGGGTCGGGCATTCGTTTCCTCCTTGAAATCGAATTGCGTAGTGTACCGTATGGGTGGCGGAACACGGAGAAAAGCGGCGTGAATTTTTTAACCGTGTGACCCCGGGACAGAAAGCGAAGTCAAAGTCAAAGTCCCCACTCTAAACTCGCAAAAAGCGCGAGTTTAGAATGGGGCACCCGCCGATGAGAACCCCGCGATGACAAGTTTGCTGTCTGCGCCTATAGTGTTCAGCATCAGGAGACGGCCATGCGAATGCTTTTGAATTGGGTGTTGAGCGCGCTGGCGGTTTGGATTGTGGCGCAGGTTGTGCCAGGCGTGCACGTCAGTGGCGCGGCGGCAGCGCTGATTGCCGCGCTGGCGATCGGGTTCATCAATGCGACCATCGGATTTGTACTCAAGATCGTCACCTTTCCGCTGACGCTGGTGACGCTGGGATTGTTCTGGTTCGCGATCAACGCGCTCATGCTGGAACTGGCGTCGGCCCTGGTTCCAGGATTTCAGGTGCACGGTTTTATCGCCGCATTCCTGGGCGCGATTGTGTTGAGCCTGGTGAATCTGCTGCTGAAGGCGCTCGTGATGCCGAAAAAAGGTGCCCGCTAGGGTTTGTATGTGGAGTGAGCACTCCTGCCCACTAGCTCTTGCCGCCGCAAGCAAAGCGGGCAGGAGTGTCCGCTCCACATAATCCTTTGTCGGTGTGCTAGCTGCTGCCCGTTCGTTTGCGCGGCTTGATGGCCTCCCAGTCCGCGTCTGTCAGAACTCTTCCCAGATTGCTGAATTCGCCGGCGCCTTGCAGGAATTCGCCGCCGTCCATGCGGATGACTTCACCGTTGATGTAGGCGGAGCCGTCGCTCACCAGAAAGGCCGCTAGGTTGGCCAGTTCTTCGACTGTGCCGAAGCGGTGAAGAGGATTACGATCGAGCGCGATGGTTTCGAGTCCTGGATGCGGGAGGAGACGGGAGAATGCGCCTTGGGTAGGGATCGGTCCGGGAGCGATGGCGTTCAAGCGAATGCCGCGATTGCCCCACTCGACGGCAAGGCTGCGGGTGAGGGCTTCGACTCCAGCCTTGGAAACGGCGGAGGGAACGACGTAGGCCGAGCCGACGGGTGCGTATGTGGCCGAGATGCTGAGGACGATTCCGGGATGAGCGGACTTGAGCCAGCGGCGTCCGCAGGCCAGGGTGCAGTGCAGCGTGCCCATGAGGACGATGTTGATGACGGATTCCCAGGCTCGCGGAGAAAGATCTTCGGTGCGGGAAATAAAATTTCCGGCGGCGTTGTTGACCAGGATGTCGAGCGGGCCTTCGGTCCAGATGGAATCGATCATGCCTTCAACGGCTTCGAGACTGCGTACGTCGCAGGGCAGCGCGTGGATGGGGCCTTTGGGCGAGAGTTCGGCGACGGTTTGTTCGAGCACTTCCTGGCGGCGTCCGCAGATGTGGACCGTGGCTCCGAGTTCGAGAAAGCGAGTAGCCATGCCTTTGCCGAGGCCGGTGCCACCGCCGGTGATGAGGGCGCGTTTGTTGGCGAGAAGGTCTTTATGGAACATGGGATCTTTTCAATTCAGGTTGTACAGGAGAAGGGGCGTTTTTGTCATGCTGAGCGTAACGGATGAGAGCGCAAAGCGATCTCATCGGCGAAGTCGAAGCATCCCGACGACTAGTACGAAACGCGGGTAATGGCACGGACGGCATTTTTGCTGGAGGTAGGGATGCTTCGACTCCGCGAGAACGTTCGCAAGGCTCTCGTTCTCGCTACGCTCAGCATGACACTTCTTACGGTTTCCGTTCAGCGCTCACATGCTACTCGGAATCCGTAGTCGGCGTAGTGGAATTCTGGCGGGATGCTGGAGCGGGCGGAGCAGCGGGACACTTTGATGTGGTGGCGCCAGGAACCTCCGCGAGAGGAGTTGCGCGGAGGTTGCATCGAGCTTTGCTCTGGGCCTTGGGGGTTGCGGTCGGGCGAGATCGCGTAATAGTTGGGATCGTACCAGTCGCGGCACCATTCGTGAACGTTGTCGCCGATGTCATATAAGCCGAAGGCGTTCGCAGGGTATTGCGCGACCGGTTCCGGTCCGGTTTGCCAACGGGTCGCGTAATTCGGAAGCGATTGCGGCGGTTCGTCTCCCCAGGGAAAATGCTTCTGTTCGAGGCCGCCACGGGCAACGTATTCCCATTCTGCTTCGGTGGGCAGGCGGAAGGTGCGTCCCAAGTGTGCGGTCAACCACGCGCAATATTGCATCGCATCGTGCCAGGAAACTCCCACGATGGGCTGTTGCGGATGATTGAAATTTGCGTCTTGCCAGAATGGCGGAGGCTGGGCTGAAGTCGCGCGCAGGAAACATTCGTATTCGGCATTCGTGACTTGGGTGGCGGCCAGCAGGAATTCGTCGATCCAGACGCGGTGGATGGGGCTTTCGCAATCCTGGCCGCTATCGGAGCCCATGAGAAACGAGGATGCGGGGATGCGGACGAGCCCCAGTGCGAACAGGGTGCCGGTTGCGACCTGGGTTGGCGTCGCTGACATGTGAGTTTCAGTCTAGCAAGAGCAGACGCTTTACCACAGAGGGCACAGAGGACCACAGAGGAGATGTCTAAAGATTGCGCAGCCGCTGCGCTACGGTGGCGATGTCGTTGTCTTGGAAGAGGCGGATGGCGGCTATGCCGGCGGCTCCCGCTTCTAAGCAGGAGCGGGCGTTGGCGAGAGTAACTCCGCCCAGGGCTAGGACCGGGATATCTGCTCGACACGCTTGTTCTAGCATCGCTAGGCCTGCGGGGTGGGCGGAGGGGGCATCTTTCTTTTCGAAGACTGGGGCGAAGACGGCGAAGGTTGCTTTGCTGGCCGCGGCTTGGGCTACTTCTGCTGGGGAGTGACAGGAGACTGCGATCAGCGGATCTCGTGGTGAGAGTTCGCGGGCATGAGTACCCGCGCCACATGAACTCCAAATTCCTCTTACTTCTTCCGGCGAGATGTCTTCGGAGCGGAGGTGGACGCCGTCGGCCTGGGCGGCGAGGGCTACGTCGGTGCGGGAGTTGATCAGCAGGGCGGTTCGCAGTTCGCGGTTCTCCGTTCTCAGTTTCTGGAGGATCGCTACGGCTTCTTTGGCTAATGATTCCAGGTCGCGAGTGGGGAGATCTTTTTCGCGGAGTTGAATGTAGTCGACGCCGGCCTTCGCGGCTTCGTGGATTTTTTCGAGGAGGCGGTGACGGCGCGAGCGTTCGTCTCCGGGGAATGCTTTGCGGTCGGTGACGTAGTAGAGAAGGCAGCGGTCAGGCATCGGCTTCATCGCAAGAACCATTCACCACGAAGGGCACTAAGGTACACGAAGGAAAATCATGGCTAAGGGCGCCCGGACGCACGAAGGAAAATCTATGGCCTGGTCTTCGCGATTTCGGGCAGGACGTCGCCTTGTTTTTTCGGCGTGCCTCCCAGGTGATATTTGGTCAGGCCGTCGCGCAGGAATTCGAAGGCTTCATCGGGGCTGTCGATGATCTTGAACTGGTCGAGATCTTGTGGAGAAACCGTGCCCGCATCGACGAAGGCCTGAAAATTGATGATCCGCTCCCAGTACTCGCTGCCGTAGATCACGACCAGAATTTTTTTGGCCAGCTTGTCGGTCTGCGCCAGGGTGAGGATCTCAAAGAGTTCGTCCATGGTGCCGAAGCCGCCGGGGAAGATCACGAGTCCCTTGGCAAGGTAGGCGAACCAGAATTTACGCATGAAGAAGTAGTGAAACTGGAAGTTCAGCGCGGGCGTGATGTACGGGTTGGGATGCTGTTCGAAGGGCAACTGGATGTTGAGTCCGATGGTTTTGCCGCCGGCTTCGTGAGCGCCCAGGTTGGCGGCTTCCATGATGCCGGGGCCCCCGCCGGTGGTGACGACGAAGCGGTGACGGCGCGCGGGAATCTGGATCGACCATGTGGTCAGCATGTGGGCGAGTTTGCGCGCGTCTTCGTAGTAACGGGCCATGTCGACATAGGCCTGCGCACGTTTCAGATCTTGCTGCAGCCGGGACGCATCCTCGGCGGCATGGTTGTGCTCGATGGTTTCGAGATTCTTCGCGGCGTCCTGGCTTCCTTGAACGCGGGCCGAGCCGAAAAATACGACGGTGTCCTGAATTTGCTCGCGGCGGAAGCGGGCCAGCGGCTCCTGATATTCGGCGAGCATGCGCAGGATGCGGCCGTCGGGGCTGTTAAGAAAAGGTTCGTTTTGGTAAGCGACGGGGGCGGATTTGAGATGGTCGGTCATCAGTGATTTCACGTATTGGAAGTGTGGCGCCTTACCGAAAGTTCGATCTGCGCCGCGGTCTTTCTTTCGCCCCTCCCGGGGCTGGTTGAACTTGCGCGCTCAAACCCACCGCTTGCGCGGTGGGCTGCATTCTTTCGCCGCTTCGCGGCTTGCGTCAACCTCACCGCTTGCTTCCCCTTCGGCCCACGCGGCTTGCGTCAACCTCGCCCGTCCAAGGCAAGAAATATTCGCCGCAGCACGGGCCGCTACGGTTGTTCGTGGTAATGCAGCGCCTCCCAGAAGCCGATCCAGATATCGAGCAGGCCCAAGCCGCTGCAAACTCCCCGGAAAAAGCCGTTGGAAATTACGCTACGCAGCGCGGGAAACGACAGCAGCAGATAGTTGTCCGTCCACTCCGGAGTCCACGGAAGAATGATCAGCAGAACTCCGGCCACGGCGCTGATCAGCACAAACAGGAATACGGAGATGCGATGCATCCACAGTTGCCCTCGGCTGGCGCTGCGATCCGCAGGCGGCCCGGCAGGATCCAGCAGGCCGGTGCGGCTCTCGGCAGGGGGCGGAGTGGGTGGTGCGTTGCCGGGAGAGGACAAGGCGGGATCGTTCATGCCCGGCAGCCCCAGCGCGCAGCGACGGTGCTAGAAAGCGGACGAGGATTCAATTCTTGGTTCGGCCGATGGGGCACAGAAGCCATCCGGATATTCTACGACTTCAGGGCCTTAATGCGCTCGGCAACGTCGCGATAGTCGATGTTGCTGCCGTAGACATCCATGAAATGCTTCAGGGCAGAGGCTTTATCGCCGGAGGCTTCGTAGGCGGAGGCGAGTTCGTAGTTGAGGGCGACGCGGGTCTCGCCGTCGATGTTGGCGACGTTCAGAGCTTTTTCATACCAGCGGACCGCGGCCTCGGGCACGCCTTTTTCAAGGAAGCACTGCGCCAACCAGGTGTAGGTCTGCATGATCTGCTGGAAGGGATGGCCGTGATCGAACGACTGGCAAGCCTTCTGGAGTTCGCCGATGGCTTCGTCGAGCAGACCCATTTCGCGGAACGCGATGCCGAGATTGTAGTGGGTTTCGGGATCTTCGTCGGCGGCGGCAACGTCGGCCTCGAGATCCTGCTTCAGCTCGCCAAACATTTCCGCGAGATCGACGCCGGCATCTTCCGCGAACGGAGATGCCTTAGCCGCGGGCGCGGCCGAAGCGTGAGCCACTGGCGGCTGTGACCTGGGAACATCGACCACTGGAACTGGGATCGCGGAAGCAACCATGGCCGGGGCTGTATGCGCGGCGGCGGCCACGACGGGTGTGGGCGCAACGGGATGACTGATTTGAGGCGCAGCTGGAGCCGTCGGCGCAGCCGATGCTGCGGCACTTGCGGCCAGCGGAGCGGCCTTCGCAGGCGCTGCAGGAATCGGAGGCACCGGCTTCGGGGGCGCAGCCGGACGCGCCGGCCCTGCCACCGGTGCAGCCTTCAGGAAATCTTCGCCCAGCGAGGCTTCGATGTCGGCAACGAACGCGCCCAGTGCTGGAGCCGTTTGTGCGGCGGCGACGACGGGCTCGAGCGGCGCAGGCGCGGCAGGTTCGGGTTTGGCGACCGTTCCGGGCAGGAAGGTGTTGCCCAACGACGACTCGAGATCGTTGACAAATTCCGTTAGAACGCCGGGATGCGGCGCCGGTTCAGGCGCAGCGGTGGGCGCTGGAGTGGGCTTGGGAACTGGCGCGCGAAGCACCGGCGCAGGCGCGGGCTCGGGAGCGGGCGGAGCAGCTTCCGCGACCACCGGCAACTCCTCGGCCGCAGGAGGCTCGGGAGCAACGGGCGCTTCTTCGGCGACCTCGAGCGACGGAACGTCGTCGGCGGTAATTTCTTCGACCACCGGTTCGGCGGTAGGCGGTTCTTGTTCCGCGGCTTGAATCGCGGCTTCCACCTCGGCGCGAATCTCGGCAAGCTTCGCTTGGTCCGAGGTCAGAGTCTGCAGCTTGGCCAGCCCTGCCATAGCCTGTTCCGGCATGCCATGGCCAAGGTAGAAGCGAATCTCTTCGATGGTCTCGTCGACTCTGCTGGAGTCGGCGGGTTCCTGCTCGACGAGGGCGGCAGGCTCGGCTTCGGCAACTTCCGCGGCTGGCGTGTCTTCGATGGTGACTGCATCGTCCCACTCGGACGAGAGATCGATTTCTTCCGTCGCAGCGGCTGCGGGCTCGGCAGACTCATCGGCAACGGCAAATTCGGGCTCCGAGGCGGCCGGTGGAGCAGTCGGCCAGGGCGAAGCGGCTTTCGCGGCGACCTGCGGCTGGTCTGCTTCGGGCTCGGGAGCGGCAACGTCGGCGGGAGCTTCCTCGATGGAGAATTCCGGAACGGCCGGCTCGGCTTGCGTCGGCTGGGGCGCGGTGGCCTCCAGGAAAATCGGAGCTTCTTCGTCCGATGTCGCAAGCGCAGGAGTGGTCGTGCGTTCTTCGTAGCGCTGGGCCAGTTCTCCGTAACGTGTAGCCTCTTCGGGATAATCCGCTTCCGAATAAATGCTCTGCAGCGTGCGGCAGCAAAGTGCGGCTTCGGTGAAACGGCCCGCACGAGTGTGCAGAGTGGCCAGACGCTGGTTGATGCGCAGATCGTTGGGCGCCATGGGCAAGGCCGCGACTAGCGGTCCCAGGGCCTTGGCAGGCATGTTGTACGAGATGAAAAGTTCGGCGTCGGTTAACGCGGAACGGACGGCCAGTGAAACTTCATCGGTATAGTGCTGATGAATCGAGGGCGCGGTGGCCTCCAGATCGTCCAGCAGCACGACGGCTTCTTCCGGCGTGATGAGTTTGCTGCCGGAAGTGCCGCCCATCTGGCTGACGACCTGCTGGTAGTTCTGCATGTGCAGGGCGTTCTGCGGCTCGAGCTGAGCAAGTTTCTGATAAAGATCGCGCGAGCGGGTGAGATCGCCGGATTGCACGCTGGCGTGGGCCAGCAATTCCATCACTTCGCTGACGTGGCTGGTGTCTCCGGCTTTGTGGAACAGGTCGAGCAATTTCTGCAGAGAGTCGGGATTGTCGCGGACGTGGCCGATGATGGAGTACAGGCACTCGAGGACCCTGCCGGAATTTTCCGCCAGCATGCGCTCGGCGTGCTGGTCGAAAACCAGCAGAGCATTCTCGTATTGTCCAGCCTGCATCAGGGCATCGGCAAAGCTGGAAATCGCCGGCAGATCGTTGTGCACGGTCAGCAGCTTGTTAGCGATGGTGCCGGCTTCGGAAAGCTGCCCGGTCTGCAGATATGCCTTCAGCAGATCGCGCAGACCTTCGGGATTGGAATCGAGGTCGGAGATTTTTTGCAACGTGGCAATGGCACCCGCCGCGTCGCCGGACTCGATCATGTTCTTGCCCTGCATGAGCAAGGCATAGGTGTTGCCCGGATCGAGTTTGAGCATACGCTGCAGTACTTCATCCGCGCCGCTCAGAGAACCTTTGGAGCGCAGGCTTTCGGCTGCGGCGGTAAAGATCTGCCAGGCCTCATTTTTCTTGTTCAGGCGGATGTAAACTTCGGCCAGGCGGATCCGCATGTTGCTGTTTTCCGGATCCATCTCAAGAATCTTCTGGAAGATGCGGACCGCGTTCTCCAGTTCGTTGGCCTTCAGGAATTCTTCGGCGACCTGCAGATACTGGGCTCGCGCGTCGTTGAACAGGCCCTGCTGAGTGTAGAGTTCGGCCAGCTTCAGCAAGCTTTCGAGAGCCGGTTTCGCCTTGCAGATTTTCTTGTACATCGCGATGGCCTTGACCGTGAATCCCTGGCTGGCATAGGCATCGCCTACAGACTTGAAGCACTCCGTCGCTTTGTTGGCGTCTCCGCTGCGGGAGTAAAGATCGCCGACGGTATTGGTGACCGTGAGATCTTTGGGATCGTTCTTGATGACTTTTTCGTACTCAGAGATGGCATTCTGCAGCTTGCCCTGCTGGACGTACTTCTCCGCATTGGCGAGAACCTTTTGCTTATTGAAGCCGAATAATGCCATAGAGCACGAACTCTCCAGACCTGGTCTTCAGAAGAACGACTTCAAAATAACGACTTCAGCACCATGACTTCCAAACCGCTTTCGTTAAGAAGTCCGTTGCAGAACCCGCGGCACGTTCGGGGAAACTGCTGCCGGGTACAGGTCGCGGCGGGTCATCTTCAATATCGGCAGATGGCCTACCGGACAAGGCCAATTGTACGTCTGGAAGTCATGAACCGCATGGTTACCAAGGGTTACCGAAAGGGAGTGTACGAAAGGGTTACCTCGGGAACCAGGGGCGGAGAGCGTGCTCAGGCGTTCTCCGAGGCCTATTTATGGGGCTAATCGGCTCTAGTATGAATTTGTTATGGGTCAGAGAGCTGCCAACGTGTACCTTAGGCGGATTCTGTGAATCCTGAGTGGGGAGATAAAGTCCATCTATGACATGGATTCGAACTGTTTCACTGGCTGAGGCTGACGAGAAGCTGCGCCAGGCGATCGAAGGCGAGAAGCAGCTTTATCCCAAGGAGTATGCCGATCCGGTGCATCCCGATCCTTCGGGGGCGTCGTCGATTGTGGGATCGCACACGCTGATTCCTGCCGCGCTCTATCACGCCTTCGCGACTTTTGGCGCGCTGATGTCACCCGACCTGCCGCTCGCCCGAGCGCAGCATGAGATGATCGCCACGATGGTCTCGGTGACCAACCGGTGCGTGTATTGAATCGAGTCGCACGCAGAGTTTCTGCGTAGGGTGACGCTGGATAAGGGATTGGTGGAAGCGCTGGAGAAGGACTATACGACCGCGCCGATTTCGCCGCAGGATCGCGTGATGCTCGATTACGTGGTCAAGCTGACCAAGGACGCGACCAAGATGTGGAAGGACGACATCGAGCGGCTGCGGGCGGTGGGATTCGACGATCGCGGCATTTTGCAGATCACACTGATTGCGTCATGGTTCAACTACATCAACCGCGTGGCGGATGCGCTGGGAGTGGGGCGGGAGTAAGCCTGTGGCGGCGGGACGCCGCCACGACAGCCGCCGGGACGGCGGCGCTACGACGCCATAACTTTCTGGAATGCGGTCTGGAAGCGGTGCATTTCCTCTTGCGTGCCCACGGTTATGCGGACGTAGGTGGGCATGATGGGCCATATGCGGCCGATCAGAACATTTTCTTTGGCCATGGCGTCCCGCACTTGCTGGCCGGGACGCTTCACGTCGACCATGAAGCAGTTTGACTCGGAAGGAATGTAGGAAAATCCGTTGCGATCGAACCACTGGAACGTTTCTTGCCGGATGCTGGCGTTGATGCGGCGCCGCTCCGCCACCAGGTTGGGATCTTTCAGGCTGGCGGTGGCGGCGACCACGGCGGTGATAGGCATGAAGTTGAATCCGCCGCGGCTCATGATTTTTTCCAGCAGGTCCGGACGCGCAATCGCGAATCCGCAGCGCAGTCCGGCCATGCCATACACCTTCGAAAACGTGCGCAACACCACGACGTCTTTGCCTGACTTCACCAGATCGAGCGTTGACGGAGCTTCGGTCAAATGGATGTAGGCTTCGTCGATCAGAACAATCGAATCTTTCGGTTTGTTGGCGACCAGGTAGTCGATATCGGCGCGCGGCGTCAGGGTTCCGGTGGGATTGTTCGGATTGCAGATATAGAAGACGCCGCCATTGGGCGCGGCCCCCAGCATGGCTCTCACGTCGTGCGCGTAAGTTTTGGTCAATGGAACTTTCACCACGCGCGCACCGCTATGCTGGGCGGCAAACATGCCAAGTTCGAATCCCGGATCGCCGGTGACGTAACTCTTCTCGGGGGAAGTGAAGGCAAGCACGCTTAAGGCAAGCGGCGGAGTGGAGCCGACGGTGGCTTGAATCAGCTTGGGATCCAGGCCTTCCATCTGCGCAAAAGTGTTGACGAGTTCGTCGGTCAGATCGTCGGAATAGCGGCCGCCCTGGGGAATGATGGCGGCGATGGCTTCGCGCGCGGACTGCGAGGGGCCGAGCGGATTCTCGTTGGAATCGATCACGACGGCGTCGGCAGCGTGCGGCTTACGGCGCGACGCGGCGGCCAGCATGGGCTCGGTGGTGAAGCGGAAGGCGGCAGCGGCGGATGCGGCGGCGGACAGATGCAGGAAGGAACGGCGCGAGAAGCGGGGCATGCGGAACCTCCACGAGGAAGGAGTGTACCAGAGCGGCGGGGATGGAATTGTGGAGGGGATAAGTCAGGGGCAGGGTTTTGACTGTACTTGATAGCGTCAACCATCCCGGCTTGCAGCACGCAGCGCCTTTCTTACCTCATCGCGTTCACCTAGGACCCGCCAGATTTCCGCACACAATTCGTCAGTCTTCTCGGGGTCGGTTTCTTTCATTGCCTGTTCCACCAGTCGTTCCAGACGTGCAGTTGTGTCCGCAAGTGCGTCAAACATGTGGGCACTCCCCAATTAGCCGAGTGGGGACATTACATACGATTCACACCTAGGGCTGTGACGGGGATCACACATCGTGGTCATTGGGTCTCGATCATTGAAATAGCCAGAGAATGTCGGCGTAAAATCGGGCGTGGGGGCGTATGAACCCGAATCATCATCCTACACAAACTGTGCTGGGACGACGAAGGCCAAGACATCGCCTAGTATGCGGTCATGCTGGCCGTTATTCTGGTGTTGGTGGTCAGCACGATCCGGCTGGCCGGGAGCAATGCGAACAATGCGTTTTCTTCAGTAGCCAGTTCACTTCAATGACGTTAGTCGCATAAGCAATAGCACTGCTTTTAAACTCAACTCGGGCGTACAAGCGCTGTCGAAATGGGATTGATCTTCGGCCAGCAAGACAACTTCCTTATCGAAAACACTTAGGTAATGTTGACTGCCCTTGAGCCGGCGGTAATCCTGCTTACAATGCCTCGAAGGATCAACACGCCCCACAAGCAACGACCGCCCAGAATCCGTGTTCCTCACCAACAAAAGGCCGTCTTCACGGTCAATGATCAGAAGTTTGTTGGCATCATTCAACGCCTCTCGTTGACGGGGGGATCGGCTCTACTTGCTAAAGGGCCTATTCCTGAGAGGACGCTCGGCGAAATGGTTTTGGGCACAGTTTTTGGGAAAGTAAATGCGCACGTTGAATTTCTGCACACCGGAGCGGATGGTATACCACTCGCGCAGGCATTTGCCTTCGTTACGATGGATGAGGTCAGCAGCAAACGCTTCAAAATGGCGGCCGAGCAAATGTACGGTGCAGGCATCTCGGACGTTGCACAGAAACAAACACCGATCGAGGTGGCATTTGAAACCTTGCGAGAGAGCGTTCGTCTGCTTTCGGGCATGCTCGCATCGGGACGACGAACTGGACCGAAACCGCGACGCGGATAGAGCCTAGTCCCCAGGTAGAGCAGTTCTTCCCACCGACTCGTTAGGAAATCGTCTCAAGTTGGTGATAAATCCATTACGCTTTGCCCCAGCTAGGCCCGATGACGCAATCACTCGATGACGCAATTTCTCAGTCCTGGGAGCGGCCGGCGTAGTATCCGGCGCGGGCCTGGATTTTGTAGTTCTGCTTGTTCTTGATTTCGAGCTTGCGGTAGCTGCCGTCTAGTTTGATGTTGGTGGGGGTGTAGCCGATGTTGTACTGGCTGCGGAGTTCGGCGGAGATCTGATCGAAGGCGTCGCGCAGCTTGTCGAACTTGTTGCCGACGTTGATTACGCGTCCGCCGGTTTGCTCGGTCAGCTTGCGCATATCGGATTCACCCGAGTAGCCGAATCCACCGTAGAATCCGCGATCGGCGCAGAGCAGCACGTAGACGATGGCATCAGCTTTCTGCGCGGCTTCGATGGCGTCCTGAATCTTGAGGCGGCTGCCTTCGTCCTGACCGTCGGTGAGCAGGATCATCGCCTTGCGTCCGACTTCTTTCGAGAGCATGTCGTGCGAAGAAAGGTACACGGCGTCGTAAAGCAGGGTTCCGGGCGAATTCTGCTGGGGGACCGGGCCGCCACCCATGCCCGGGATGCCGCCGCTGGTATAGTCCACGTTGACCTTGGCCTTGTTGAGCGCGGCCTGCAGGCGGTGGACGTCGCGGGTGAAATCCTGCAGCAGGTCCACGGTGATATCGAAGCTGATGACGAAGGCTTCGTCCTTGTCGGTGAGGATCTGGCGCAAGAACGCTCCGCCAACCTCTTTCTCCATGTCGATGACGTTGCGCTGGCTGCCGCTGGAATCGATCATCATGCCGATGGTGAGGGGAAGATTCGTCTCGGCGGTAAAATACTTAATCGTCTGCGGCTTGCCGTCTTCAGCGATGGTGAAATCGTCCTTGGTGAGGTTGGGGATCAGGGCGCCGTGCTTGTCTTTCACGTTGAAGAAAAGCTGAACGACGTTGACGTTCACCTTCAGGGTCTCGGTAGGCTGCTCCTGCGACTGCCCCGACGATGATTGGCCGGATGAAGACTGGCCAGCCTGCTGCTGGCCCGGCGTCCCCGGGGACGTATTTTGTTGAGCAGCAGAGATTTGGGCACCGCAAGCCATGGCTACGGCGAGGAGGAGCGGAATTCGGCACTGGAAAACTAGATTTTTCAGCATCCGGGACTCTCAGGTGTTCTTTTGTTAGTCTATTCCTGTAGCATTGGATGCACCAAACTGGGGTGGATTGGCATCCCAAGAGCAGAATATCCTGTTTCCGTAGGTTTGAGGGGAGTGGCATCTTTGATGAACGTTGAACAACGTCCGGTCAGCAGGAAGCTGGTGATACTCGCAGTCGCCTGCCTACTGGCGGTTGCGACGGCCCAGGCGCAGTCGGGAACCAGCCAGAGCCAGCCCCCGGCGAACTCGCAGTCGGCGGAAGATATCCCGGACGCTCCTTCGACCGTGCAGCCTCCGCCTCCGCCCTTCTCCAAGCCGACGTCTTCGGCACCCGCGCAGCAGCCATCGAACGATCAGAACCCGAACCTGGAGCCCGGGGCATCTTCCTCGCGCGCGCCGGAACAGCCGGGCGAGCAGGAGGAGCATCCCGCTCCGCCGCCCATGCCGCCGGTGCAGACGGTTCCTCCGGGAACGAAGGTGGGGCCAGCTTCGCAGGGCGGCATGGCGCCGCGCAATCAGATCAATCCCAAGGAAGATCTGTACACCTTGCACGTGACCACGAACTTTGTGCAGATTCCGGTGATGGTAAAGAGCAGCGGTCGCCGAGTAGATGGCCTGCTGCCCAAGGATTTCACCGTGCTGGAGAATGGGAAGCCGCAGAAGCTTACGTATTTCACCAGCGACCCGTTTCTGCTTTCGGTGGCCATCGTCCTCGATATCGCAATGCCCGATGTAACCCTGCAGAAGGTGAATCAGACTTACGAGGCGCTGGTAGGAGCGTTCAGTCCGTACGACGAAGTGGCGCTCTACACCTACAGCAGCGCGGTGAGCCAGGTCACCGATTTTACCCGGCATCCCGAGTTGCTTACCTCTTCGCTGGACGCGCTGAAGCTGGTACGAGGACGCAACAACGGCCCGGCGGTGCTCGATGGACCACTGGCCATGGGACCCATGGTGAACGGAGCGCCGGCCGGCGGCCCCACCATCGCTCCCGTCAATACTCCGCCCAAAGAAGCGTATGTGCTGAACGACGCGATTTTACGGGCGGCCTTTGATTTGAGCAAGCGCGACCGCACCCGGCGAAAAGTAATTCTGGTCATCAGCGACGGCCGCGAGTTCGGTAGCCAGGCCAACTATAAGGAAGTGATGCGGGTGCTGCAGACGCATGGCATTCAAGTGAAAGCGGTGGTGCTCGACGAAGGCGCCCTTCCCGTCTACAAGCAGGTGGAGAGAATGCACCATCTTTTCCGCCAGGGATACGATGACATTCTGCCGAAATATTCGTCGGCTACCGGCGGCGGCGGCGTCTATAAGGAGCTGACCCGCAACTCCATCGAAGACGCCTATGCCAGCATCACTTCAGATTCGCGCAATCAGTACACGCTCGGCTACAACCCCAAGCCGGTTGCCGGAGGCTCGCCTTACCGCAGCATCGAGGTGCTGGTGGATAAGAAGGGGCTGAAGATCTATGCCAAGGACGGGTTCTACTTTGTGCCGTCGATCCATCCGCCGCCGGTGCAGCCGCAGTGATTCCTCGGGTTCTGGCGCCTGGGGGAGCACGTGAGTAACCTGCGTCCGGTAGCCCCCGTGTGATATAAAGACCGCGAGCCTGCAAAAAGGACATTAGTGTGCGTCCCAGCCCCCGGGTAGGGTCTAGGCGCATTTGAGGAAAGCCTTGAGTTTCATCAACTTCGCAGCCCGCGAGATCAATTGCAAGATCGTGTATTACGGCGCCGGACTCGGCGGTAAGACCACGAATCTGCAGATGATTTACCAGAAAACGGCGGACCAACAGAAGGGCAAGATGATCTCGCTGGCGACCGAAACCGAGCGTACTTTGTTCTTCGATTTCCTGCCGCTCGATCTGGGCTCGGTGCGCGGCTTCAAGACCCGCATTCACCTCTACACCGTTCCCGGACAGGTCTTCTACGATGCCAGCCGCAAGCTGATTCTGCGCGGCGTTGACGGCATTGTCTTTGTCGCCGACTCGCAGGAGCAGCGCATGGACGCCAACGTCGAGGCGCTCGACAACCTGATGTCGAACCTGAAAGAGCACGGCTACGACTTCAACAAGATTCCCTACGTGCTGCAGTTGAACAAGCGCGACCTGCCCAATATCCTGCCGGTCGATATGCTCTCCACCGAACTGCGCAAGAAGAACGAACCCGTCGTAGAAGCGGTGGCGTTCCAGGGCGTGGGCGTTTTCGAAACGCTGAAAGAAATCGCCAAGCAGGTTCTGACCGAATTGAAAGCCGGCGGGTAGGCGGTACGCAAGAATCCCAGCCTCTGACACGCGGCATAACTAGCGCATTGGTGATCGTGCCTGGTTTTGAGGGTTACGGCCGGTTCTCGTCACCTACGATTTCGTCACCTTCCGACGTTGGACATGCGTGCATCGTAAATGACGAAGGAAACATTCAAGGATCTCCGAATGCAAGAAGCGGAAGGTCCTGCTACTTACGTAATCTGTTCAACCATCCTGCAGCCACGCCAGCATGGAGAAATGAGGCTCCCCCTACTTTCCCTTCTACTCGTCCTGTTCGCTTCGCAAGGCTTTGCGAACATCACGATCACCACCACCAGCCTGCCCAATGGCACGGTCAACACCTCGTATTCCGCGGTGATCCAGACCAAGAATGGCTGCGGTCCCTATTCCTGGGCAATTGTCTCTGGATCCCTGCCCCCCGGCATCACCATGATGCCGTCGAGCAATACAATGTCTCTGGATCTCTACGGAACCCCGACCACAGCCGCTACCTATTCCTTCACCATCTTGGCAACGGGCTGCCAACGACACGTTTCGAGCGTTTCCTACAAAGTTGTCGTCCAATCGTCGTCATCTTCTTCATCCGCCGTGAATATCACCACCCCGATCGTGCCCAACGGCACGGTCAACACCGCGTATTCCGCGGCCATCCAGGCCAGCGGCGGCTGCACTCCTTATTCCTGGTCGATCGCTTCCGGATCTCTGCCTGTCGGCATCACCGCGCAGCCGTCGACCACCACAACTTCTCTCAATTTCTCCGGCACTCCAACTGCGGCGGCCTCCTCGTCCTTCACCGTTTCAGCAACGGGCTGCGGAGGGCACGTCGCCCGTGCGTCCTACCAAATCGCGATCCAATCCGCCGCCAACCACTTAGTGGATCTGCGCTGGAATGCTTCCACGTCAATCGACGTGACCGGCTACAACGTCTATCGCAGTCCAGACGGAACGACCTGGAAAAAGATGAACGTGAGCCTCGTTGCTCCCACGCTCTACAGTGATTCCAGCGTCGCCAGTAGCACTACGTACTACTATTCTGTGACGACCGTCGATATCTACGGGCACGAAAGCGCCGGGTCACCCTCAATCCAAGTGGCGATTCCCTAGCTGAAGCGCAGTTGCTGGATTCAACGTCGTAGCGGGCCACTCGCGGCCCAGGTTCCGTGGTTGCCCAACATAAAAAAGGTATGGAGTGTCGCTGCATTGCAGCTTCTGGGGCGAGTTGCTAACTGTTGCAATATCCCCATCTCTAACAATGTCGGCGCTGTCAAGCACTATGCGCGCACACCACTGCGTGCACTCGTGGAAGAACGCCATTTCGCTCTCGTAGATGGTTTGCGCGTTTCCAACCTTGGGCCCGCTTCTAATCGTTAGGGTCAGGAACTCAGTCCGACCCAACCATCTCTTCGATCACCAACTGCGATCATGATTACTTCTTCGAACTCCCCTGCCGAAGGGGAGCGGGATGCCCAATCATTACGTCGGTGATTTACTGCACACCATCGGGATTTCCGGGCGCTCCCGCGTGCGAACCGAGCTTTTGCATCTGGCCATAATCCCACCCCTGGCGCCACATCCAGTACAGATGCACCGCCAGTTTCCGGGCCATCGCTACTTTTGCAATCTTGCGTCCGCGCCGCATGGCCAGGTGGAAAAACTTGCCGCGCCACTCCGGTTGGCTGCGCACTGTGACCTGCGCGGCTTCCACCAGCAGAAACCGCAGCAGCACATTGCCTTGCTTGCTGATGTGACCGAGTCGGCGACGATCTCCGCTGGACTCTTCCGTCGGAACCAGTCCTACATAACTGGCAATCTGTTTGCCGCAGTGAAAACGTTCGGGCGTTCCGATCACCAACTCGAAGGCCAGTGCCGTCAGCGGGCCGACTCCCGGATGCGTCATCAGCCGCCGCGTCACCGGTCGCTGCTCCACTTCCTCTTCTAACGCGCGCGTCAGCTCCTGGATCTTGGGCGTCAGTTGATCCAGTAAGTCGAGCAAGTCTTGGCGTCGCCGACTGGCCCAGGGTGCCAGCACGATGGACTCCAGTTGCTTGCGACCGGCCGGGCGCCACAAGGCCTTCTTACGCCGCAGGCCTTCGTTGAGTGCGACCACATGCAGCTGATTCATCACCCGGGTGCGCATCTGCACCCACCGATGCCGATGCCACAGCAGTTGCCGCAGATCCCGGTTGGCTGCGTCCGGCACCCAGATCCGGGGAAAGCGGTCTTCCATCATCAGCCGCAACAACAGCTGTGCATCCTGCCGATCCGTCTTCTGCTTGCGTACCCACTTGGTGCGAATCTCGGCCGCGTCCCCGATCCACAACTCAAACTGCAACTCGCGCAGCAAACGCTCAAACCAGCGCGAGTGCCCGCTAGATTCCATACCCACACGTACTGGCAAGTTTCGTTCTTTGAGCTCGCGGTAGAACTGCTCGGCTTCTTCGCGGTGACTCAGACGCCGTTCGCCGCACTCCCCGGTTTCTGTGTCTACAAAAGCAATTTGCTGGAAGCCCGGATGATAGTCACAACCTATAATCAGCATGTTCGGCTCCTTTCCTCCGAGCCCTTTGGTTGGTTTGCGCCTCCAAAGTTTACTCGGGCCTGGGAGCCGACATTGTTATGGAATCATTACGCTCATCATCAGACAAGCCTTACCCTTCGAAAACCCATTCGTTGCTGACTAGAAAATTCGCCACGGAGCACAGCGTGATTGCGATGGCGTTGGCGACGAGATAATTCATATGTCCCTGGCCGACCATGATTTTCATCAGCGCGAGATTGCCGACGATCGAGACCGCTCCGGTGGTCAGCTTAAAGCGCAGAAACCGGGAAAGCGACCGGCGCCACGACGGCTGCGGCCCTTGCGGCCTGATCCGGTCGGGCTTTATGCGGTCCACCCAGGTGAATTGTTCGTGCCAGACAAAGTTATGGACGACCGCGGCCTCGACCGCGAATGCAGTGGCAAACAAGTAATTGAAGCCCAGTGCACTTTTCAACAGGAACAAAGCAGCGAACTGCACGCAGATGCCGATCGCGCCCACAAAGTTGAATTTCCACCAGCGCACGAACATGGAGGGCGGCACAGGATTCTGGCGAGTGCACCCGCTCATTGCGCGATCCTTTCCTCCCGATAAAGCCGCACTGTGTTCTGCATCGTGAAAACGACGACCATCAAACTCATCCCGGCAAGGCCGATCGTGCCTCCTACGTCGAAGAGTCGGTACTGTACTCCGAATAGGTGCACGATCGACTTCCACAACAGGGCGAGGTTTCCGACCGCGAGCAAGATGCGCAGTTCAGTCGGGCCGAAGCGCCAGAACGACAGGCGAAACTCTCCGAGAGCGTGGGTCGCGAGATACGACTGGATTGAGAGCATCAGGAACGCGATCAGCAGGCCGATCGCGATCCGCGGATGCATGTAGCCTGAGAGGGCGAGGCCGCCCATCAGGGCAAGCGCGCCGAAGCTGTCGACCATGTGGTCGACGTAGAAGCCGTAGCGCGGACGCAGGCGTTGACGTACGCGGGCCAACGTTCCATCTAGGGAGTCGCCGAGCCAGTTGAGCGCGAGGCAGGCGATCACGCCCAGCAGCCACAGGCGGTTCAAGGATGCCAGGGCGTAGCACGCTCCCGCGCCTATCTGCGCGACGAGGCCCAATGCGGTTAAGTGGTCGGGGCCGATGGCTTCGGGAGTGCGCGCAGCCAGCCAGAGGAGTGCGCGTTTTTCAGCCGCCGCGACCCAGCTCTCCTGCACGCGCAACATGTCGGGAAAGGGACGCGTGCGCCGCATTTCCAGCAGCACGCGCGGATTTACCTGCTCACAGTATTCCGTCATGGTTTGAGATCCTGAGCTCGCCATAGAGGCCTCCAGCCGATTCGACTGTCTTGATGCCGCGAATGAATTTCGCGCACGGCGCGGTTTTGGACAATGCACCGGCGGTCAAACGATGATCAGTAGGCAAGTTGCTGAAAAGAAGGGGATAGCGAAACCAGATCAATCGTCAAGTGTTCGCAAACTGCGAGGCCTCAGGGGCTAAAGCCCGGGGCTTCTACCGACCGGTAGCGGCACGGCTTGAAGCCGTGCCCTTCCCAAAACCATTCACGAAACAGATTCCAGGCTGAAATGGATTACTGGCGAAACGATGGAGCCAGCAACGCGGCGGGCGAGACGCCCCCGCGACAGCCGGCCGGGGGCCAGCGCTACTTATTCGCTTCGCGGATGGCGGCGGCCAATTGGTCGACCGACCAATCGATTTGTTCCTGGGTGATCACGGCTGGGGGAGCCAGCAGAAGATGATCGCCCGAGACGCCGTCAACACTGCCCTGCATGGGATAGACCAGCAGGCCGCGCTGCATGGCGGCGGCCGCGACGCGTCCGGCAAAATTCTCGCCGGGGGGAAATGGGCGCTTGCTTTTCTTGTCGGCGACGAACTCGACGCCCCAGAGCAGGCCGAGACCGCGGACATCGCCCACGGCTTCTTCGTTTCGCAGATTGTCGAGCTTCTGCTTGAAATGGGCAGCGGCCGTGCCCGAACGATTCGAATCGGCGGCTTCGACTAAAGTCTTCGTTTGAAGCCGACGAAGAACCGCGCTCCCGGCGGCCAGCGAAATGGGATGAGCGTTGTAAGTGAATCCGTGCAGGAACGCTCCCGATCCCGCTGCAATGGCGTCGATAACTTTCTTGCTGGCGATCACGGCTCCGAGCGGGGCGTATCCGCTGGAGAGTCCTTTGGCGGTGACCAGAATGTCGGGCTCAACATCCCAGTGCTCGACGGCAAAATTGCGGCCGGTGCGTCCCATGCCGGTCATTACTTCATCGGCAATGAGAAGGACTTCGTGGCGGCGGCAGATCTCCGCGATCGATTGCAAATACCCGGGCGGGGGAACGACCGCTCCCAGCGTCGCTCCGCTGAGCGGCTCAAAGATAAAGCCGGCGGCCTCGCCGTTCGCAGATGTGATGGCTCGTTCGACCTCGGCGGCGTATTGCTGGCCGCAGTTGCGGCATCCGTCGGTGCAATCGAAGGCGCAGCGGTAGCAATACGGCATGCCGATGTGCGGAAACTCCCGCACCATGGGCAGATAGATTTCGCGCCGGCGCTTGTTGCCGGAAACCGATAACGCTCCCAGAGTCGCGCCATGATAGCTCTGCTGGCGGCTGAGGATCTGATATCGGCGGGACTCTCCAATCTCAACCTGATACTGGCGGGCGAGCTTCAGCGCCGTTTCAATCGATTCCGATCCGCCAGAAGTGAAGTAAACTGCCCCGCCGCAGAAGGGCTCTCCTGCGAAGGCGAGCAGTTCCTCGGCAAACTGTTCGGCGACCGGGGTGGTGAACTGGCTGGTATGCGCGAATTCGAGCTTTGCTGCCTGTTCAGCCATGGCTGCGGAGATCTCCGGTACGCCATGTCCGATGAAGTTCACCGCAGCCGAGCCGGCGAGATCCAGATAGCGCTTGCCCACATCGTCCCAGAGGTAGACGCCCTCGCCGCGAACGGCTGCCGGAAAATGTTTGCGGAAAGATCGCCGGAAGACGGCGGAAGTGTTTTGGACTGGGGTAGAAGAATTCACGCCTGATTATCGCATTGGGCTCTCAGGCGCAGCATCTGGCCATGTTCAGGGCGGATTTTGCGATGGGTCTCACCTTTTCTGCACTTAAATCATCCAAATGTCTAGTTCGCATCATCTAAGCGAATAAGAACGTGCACGTTACAGTGTCCAGAACAGAATTGTGGATCCGTAGCCGCACTGCAAGGAGGCAAGATGAGCAACAGGATTTTCTTCACTGCAGCAGCATTTGCGTTGGTACTCGGAACAGTCGCTGCAGGGACTTGCTGGGCCCAGCAAGCTCCCCCGGAGGGCGTTCCTGCACACCTGGTGGTCACGGCCGAACCGCGGAAAGGGTCTGAGGTGCCGGTCATCAACCGCGACGATGTGATGGTGTTCGAGGGAAAAGATCGCGACCAGGTGATCGATTGGGTCCCGGCACAAGGCGATCACGCAGCTCTCCAGTTGTTTGTGATGCTGGATGACGGATCCAACAGCACCTTGGGCACGCAAATCGAGGACATTAAGAAGTTCATCAATGAACAGCCGCCCTCCACTGCAGTCGGGGTAGCGTACATGCAGAACGGGATCGCCAAGGTCGAACAGAATCCGACAACCGATCATGCCCTGGCCGCCAAGGCGATACGTCTGCCCATGGGAATGCGGGGCATCAACGGCAGTCCTTATTTCTCCCTGACCGACCTGATTAAGCGTTGGCCGGAAACCACGGCCCGTCGGGAAATCTTCATGGCCACGGATGGAATCGATCGCTATTACGGCATTGGCGATATGCTGGATCCTTATCTGGATGAGGCCATCAACAATGCCCAGCGCGCCGGCATTCTGGTATCCGCGATTTACACGCCCGGAGTGGGCCATTTCGGGCACAGTTACTGGCAGGCCTATTGGGGCCAGCTCTATCTCGCGGACCTCGCGGACAAAACTGGAGGCGAGGCCTATTACATCGGTTTTAGCGGGCCGCCGGTTTCGTTTACGCCTTACCTGGAGCAGTTCTCGGAACGACTCGGCCATCAGTATTTCTTGGTGTTTCTGGCCAAGCCGCCCAAGAAGCCCGGCTTGCAGAGAGTGCGGGTCAGGACTGAAATCCAGAATGTGGACCTGATATCGGCGCAGCAGGTTTATGTTGCGCCTCCAGCAAAGTGACGCAAGAATTGTTGCCTCGGAGAATATAAGTGCGGCGAGTCGCTGCCTGCCGTCAGACAAGACGCAGGGAGTGTTCGCCGCACAACTGCCTGATCCGCTGAGATTCCGATAAGATTGAACATCTAATCGGGTCTCGATGACGAAACTGCTGCGCTTCTTCCGGCCATCGCACCAGCACACGGCATTTTCGGCAACGTTGTTGCTGATCTCGGCCGTGATGCTGTCGCGCGTCATCGGCTATGCGCGCGATGCCTACATCGCCTGGGCCTACGGCGCGGGCGGATCGACGGATGCTTATGTCGCGGCTTTTACCCTGCCTGATTTCCTCAACTACATCGTGGCCGGGGGCGCGGCCTCGATCACCTTTATTTCGATCTACACGCGATTTCTCGCGGAGAACCGCGACGAGGACGCGCAACGGACTTTTTCGATCATCATCACGGTTATGACGGCGGTCATGATCGTGGGCACGATTCTCACGGAAATTTTCGCGCCGCAGTTCGTGCGCTGGTTCGTCAAAGGATTCACCCCCGAGAAGGTGGATCTGTGCGTTCATCTCACCCGCATTCTGTTGCCGGCGCAGATCTTCTTTTATGTTGGCGGAGTGGTCTCGGCCGTGCTGCTCTCGCATCGGCTTTTTTTGTTCCCCGCATTCGGGCCGCTGATCTACAACCTGTTCATTATTCTGGGAGGAGTGATCGGCGGACGCCACTTTGGGATTCAGTCGCTGGCTTACGGAGCGCTGATCGGCAGCGTCGCCGGACCGTTTCTGGCCAGCGTGATCGGGGCGGCGCGGATCGGAACCGGCTATCATCCTTCCTTCGATGTGACGAATCCCGCCTTTCGGGAGTGGGTGAAACTATCCGTGCCGCTGATGCTGGGCGTCTCGCTGGTAACGGCCGATGATTGGATCCTGCGCCACTATGCGGCCAGTGGAGTCGGCGATATTACCCGCCTGACATTCGCCAAGCGCTTGTTCGCGGTGCCGATTGCGGTGCTGGGGCAGGCGACCGGGCAGGCTTCATTGCCGTTTTTTGCCCGCTTGTTTAATGAAAAGAAACTAAAGGAATTTGCCGCCACCGTGAACGATTCGGTTTATCGCGTGTCAGCGGCATCGGTGCTGGCCACAGCATGGATGATGGTCGCGGCGCTTCCGCTGATCGATCTCGTATACCGCCGCGGCAAGTTTTCGTTTGCCGACGCCCAGACCGGTTCCGTCTATTTTTTCTGGTTCTCGCTGTCCCTGGTGTTGTGGTCGGCGCAGGGACTTTATGCGCGCGCCTTCTATGCAGCCGGAGACACGCTCACCCCCATGGTCGCCGTCAGCGTGATCACTTTGGTCTCGCTGCCAATCTATTCGGTCCTGTTTCATACATTCGGAGTGGTAGGGCTTGCCTGGGCGTCAGACATCGGAATTGGAATCAACCTATGCGCCCTGGCGGGCTTGCTGCATTACCGTAAGCTAGTGTCGCTCGGAGGCTTACGTTGGAACGAACTGGGCAAAGCGGCGCTCACGGCAGCCGTAGCGGGCGGAATCAGCTTCCAGGTTGCCAAGGCGATCCCGCTGGCGACCACTGGCCAGGGCAGCCGGGTAGCGGACTTTTTGCAACTTGGGCTGATATCGGTCACGTGGGCAGCCGCCGTAGCGGCAGGGTTATGGCTGTTGCGCTCGGAATTGCCGCATGACCTGCGCAACCGCAAGAGAACCGCTTATCCGGCAGTGGCGCAAGGCCAGAGCAGGGAGATCCTGGGAGCCGGAAGATAATCATTGGAATCGGAATTGCTTCCGAGTTCCCTGTTTCGGAAGATGCCTAGACGGTACTGAGTCCCGTTATACTCGATTTCAGAATCCCCGATGACTGCCAGGATTAGCCCCGTTCCAATCCAAACACTGGTGGAGGAATTGCGACGGAAGCCCGCGTCCGCCTTCGATCAGACCGAGCCTCTCCGGCGCTTTCTGCAGCAGACTCCCGTCGAAGCCGACACCCTCGCTCCCTACTTGACCTGGGACCGTCAGCATTACACCCGCAATCTCATCGACCGCACTCCTTTGTATGAACTGATGGCGATTTGCTGGGAAGTGGGCCAGGCGAGTTCGGTGCACAATCATCGCGACCAGAATTGCTGGATGGCGGTTCCCGTCGGCCGCCTGCAGGTGGAAAATTTTCATCTCGTGCACCAGGACCTGGCCAGCGGCCAGCTCCCGTCTGGAGCCGCTGAATACCGTCGAGATGAACATTTCCGAGCCCTGTGCGGTTGATCCTGCCGACCCGGTGCACCGGGTGGTGAATCCCCGCGAGTTCAACCAGCGAGCGGTCAGCCTGCATGTGTATTCGCGGCCCTTCGATACCTGCGTGGTCTATTCCCCGGAACAAGGCACCTGCGGCGAAATCCAGCTTCATTTCAATACTGAATACGGAAAACCGAAGTAGCTCACCGCAGCAAGTAAAACACCAGCCTTCCGACCACTGTGGATCAGCCTGTGAAATACCATCTGATTTTTCGCAACGACTCATCGCGGACCCGAAAGGAAGTTCGTGCAGGCCAATTTCCGAATGGAATTTTAGCCGCGGCAAGCTGCTACACTAAGACGGTTGTCCCCCCGCACGAAATCGTCGACCTCTGCGCCGCCCGAGCCATCCTCCGAGGGAAAAGCGGCGAAGTCTAAGCGGCCAGCGTCTGCCGCCGACCGTTCCACTGGGCACGGGCGCATCTATCTCATCGACACGATGTCGTTCATCTTCCGCGCCTATCACGCCATGGCGCGCCAGCGGCCCATGTCCACCAAAACGGGCCTGCCCACCGCTGCGATCTATGTTTTTGTGAATATGCTGCGCAAGCTGCGCGACGATTTCTCTCCGGAATATATTGCCGCAGTGTTCGATGTTGCCGGCCCCACCTTTCGCGATGAGCAGGCGGAGGCGGTAACAAAGATCCGCAAATTCGACATCAAGACGCAGACATTCACCGAAGTTGAATACAAAGGATACAAAGCGAACCGGGCAGCCATGCCGGAAGATCTGGCGCAGCAGGTTCCCTACATACGGCGAGCGCTGGAGGCGTATCGCATTCCGATGATCGGAGTGCAGCGCTTCGAAGCGGACGACGTGATCGGCACGCTCGCGCGCAAGGCTGCCGAAGCCTCGCATCCCGTCTATGTCGTTTCCAGCGACAAGGACATGATGCAGTTGGTGAACGACCACGTGCACATCTTGAATCCGCCCAAGGACAATCTGATTTGCGATGCGGCCAAGGTGGAAGAGATTCTGGGCGTCCCTCCCGAGCGGGTGATCGATGTGATGGCGCTGCGTGGAGATGCGATCGACAACATCCCCGGCGCTCCCGGAATTGGCGATAAAGGCTCGGTGGAAATCATCAAGCGCTTTGGCACGCTGGAACAGGCGCTGGAGCGCGCGGCCGAAGTCGAACGGAAAACCTACCGCGAGTCCCTGCAGAATAATCGCGACACCATTCTATTCAGCAAGAGCATGGCGACGATCGACACGAATGTTCCGGTCGAACTCGATATCGATTCCATGCGCGTCGGAGAGCCCGACGTGGATGCCTTGCGCGCGCTCTTCACGGAATTGGAATTCACCTCGCTGCTCAAAGAACTGTTGCCGGTGGTCGAGGTCCGGGAGACGCATTACTCCGAAGCGAAGTCCGCCGAGGACGTGGAACGCGTGCTGAAGGCCGTTTCCGCGGGCGGTGTGCTCGCCGTGGCCATTGAACAGGAGGAACCAGCTCCGGCAGATGAAGAGGCGGTAGAAGAAGAACCGCAGGAAGACCAGCTTTCCCTGATGGGCGAAGCGATGATGGGCGGAACGATGACTCCGCTGGCTTCACCAGCGAGCTCGCGGCACATTGCCATTTCGGCCGAGGCGGGATCGGCTACTGCTGTGAAGCTTGATTCCTCCGAGGCCGCGTCAAGCCTGCGAGCGGCTCTGGCCAGTGGCGGAGTGACCAAGGCCATCCACGACTACAAGGCCGCGATTCACGCGCTGGCGCCGCTCCGGATCGTGCTGGAAAATGTTCGCCACGATACGACGCTGTACTCCTACCTGCTGAATCCAACGTATTCGTCCCACAGTCTGCCGGAGGTGGCGCTGCGGCGCTTCAATCTGCGACTTGCGGGTGAACTGGCGGAGTCGGCCGATATTACCGGCAGGCTGGCAGCGGCGCTCCGCGAAGAAGTCGAGCAGTCGGGATTGGCAGGTCTTTATCAGGAAATGGACTTGCCCCTGGTTCCCGTGCTCGCCAGAATGGAGCAGGCTGGGGTCAAGATCGATACTGCCGCGCTCTCGAAGATGTCGACAGAACTTGAGCGCGAAATTTCCGCGAAGGCTGGAGAAATCTACTCTGCCGCCGGCATGGAGTTCAATGTCGGCTCGCCCAAACAACTTGGCGACGTGCTGTTCAATCGGATGAATCTGCCGAAGCCGGTGAAATACGGCAAGGGACGGACGATTTCAACCGCGGTCGACGTGCTCGAAGAATTGGCGGAGAGCCATCCCATTGCTCGCATGGTGCTCGACTACCGGCAACTCACCAAGCTGAAATCGACTTATGTGGACGCGCTGCCCGCGCTGATCAATCCGGCGACCGGGCGTTTGCACACGACCTTCGGGCAGACTGGAACGGCCACCGGGCGGCTGTCATCGGCGAATCCGAATTTGCAGAATATTCCGATTCGCACGGAACTTGGACGCGGTATTCGTGCCGCCTTCATCGCCGAACCGGGCCATGTGCTGCTGACCGCGGATTATTCGCAAATCGAGTTGCGGCTATTGGCGCACTTCTCGCACGATCCGCTGCTGGTCGAAGCCTACCGTCGCGGCGATGACATCCATACGCTGACTGCTTCACAAGTCTTCGGAGTGCCGCCGCTGATGGTGACGTCCGATCACCGTCGCCAGGCAAAGGTGGTGAACTTTGGAATCGTCTACGGGCTCTCCGCTTTCGGCTTGTCGCAGCAGCTTGGCATTGAACCCAGCGCGGCCAAGCAGTTCATCAGCGCGTATTTTGAGAAGTACAGCGGCGTGCGCGCGTTCATCGACAAGACTCTGGAAGAAGCCCGCCGCGATTTGAAAGTGAAAACCCTGTTCGGACGCGTGCGCCCGATCCCCGACATCAACAGCAAGAATGCCAATCAGCGCGGATTCGCCGAACGTACCGCTGTCAACACTCCGCTGCAGGGAACGGCCGCGGACTTGATCAAGATTGCGATGATTCGCATCGACGCCGCGCTCCGCGAGCGCGGATTGAAATCGCGAATGACGCTGCAGGTTCACGATGAGCTGGTCTTCGAAGTTCCGGAAAATGAAGTCGAAGCGATGAAACCGCTGGTCCGCGAGCACATGGAGAAAGTGCACGCCCTGGCCGTGCCCCTGCAGGTTGAAATGGGCATCGGGCTGAACTGGAGAGATTTAGATTGAACGAAGCGCGTTCTCACCACGGAGGCACTGAGGCACGGAGAAGTCCGAATTCAAGAGTTCTCCGTGTCTCTATGCCTCGGTGGTGATTAGCGCTTCGCCTTTGCCGGTTCTTTCTCACCTACTCGCTTACTGACGGCGAAGGTCATCTTGCCGGCCTTTTTGTCGGCATCGACGATGACGTGATCCCCATGCAGAACTTCGCCGTCCAGAATCTTCAACGCCAGCGGATCCTGAATCAGCTTTTGGATGGCCCGTTTCAGCGGCCGAGCTCCGAAGTTCGGATCGTAGCCTTGTGTGAACATCAGTTCCTTGGCCGTGTCCGTCAGTTCGAGCGAGATCTTGCGATCGGCCAGCAACCGGCGAACATCTTCCAGGCGTAGCTCGACGATCTTGACCAACTGCTCTTTGCCCAGCGGACGGAAGACGATGATGTCGTCTACGCGGTTCAGGAACTCCGGCCTGAAATGCGTGTGCAGCAAGTGTTGCACTTGTTGCGCCGCTTCATCGAAGTCGCGGTCGGATTTCAAATTCTCCGCCTGCAAAAGCTGCGAGCCGATGTTCAACGTCATGATGATGATGGTGTTCTTGAAATCGACCACGCGACCTTTGCCATCGGTGAGGCGGCCATCGTCCATCATCTGCAACAGGACGTTGAAAACGTCGGGATGCGCCTTCTCGATTTCGTCAAAGAGCACGACTGCATACGGACGCCGCCGGACTTGCTCGGTGAGCTGTCCACCTTCTTCGTAACCGACGTATCCCGGAGGCGCGCCAATCAGGCGGGCGACGGAGTGCTTCTCCATGTACTCCGACATGTCGATGCGGAGCAGGGCGTGCTCGTCGTCGAATAGAAATTCGGCGAGTGCGCGGGCCACTTCGGTTTTGCCGACCCCGGTTGGTCCGAGGAAGATGAACGAGCCAATCGGACGCTTCGGATCGCTGAGCCCGGCGCGTGAGCGTCGAATCGCATTGGCCACGCGCTCTAGTGCCGCGTCCTGGCCGATGACGCGCTGGCGCAGCCGTTCTTCCATGGTGACCAGCTTCTTGACTTCGCCTTCGAGCATCTTCGAGATCGGAATGCCGGTCCACTTGGAGACGATGCGCGCAACGTCTTCTTCATCGACTTCTTCTTTCAGCATGCGCTTGCCGCTCTGGCTCTCCATCTGTTTGCTCAGCTTGGCAAGCTCCTGCTCGGCTTGAGGAATCTTTCCGTAGCGAATTTCCGCGACGCGCTCGTTGTTGCCCTTGCGCAATTCGGCCTGCTCCTCGACCTTCAGCTTTTCGATCTGCTCTTTCAGGGCACGGATGCGACCGATCGCGTCTTTCTCTTTTTTCCAGCTCGCCTTCAGCGTGTTGGATTTTTCTCGAATCTCGGCCAATTCTTTTTCGATGAAGCCTAAACGCTCTTTCGAGTTCGGATCGTCTTCTTTCTTCAGCGCCGATTTTTCGATTTCAAGCTGGGTGGCCCGGCGCTCCAGTTGGTCAATGTCCGTTGGCAGAGAATCGATCTGGATGCGCAGCGATGCGGCCGCTTCGTCGATCAAATCGATAGCCTTGTCGGGCAAGAAGCGGTCGGAGATGTAGCGATGTGAGAGCGTGGCGGCGGCGACGATCGCGGAATCTTTAATGCGCACGCCGTGATGCACTTCGTACTTTTCTTTCAGGCCGCGGAGAATCGCAATCGTGTCTTCAACATTCGGCTCGCCGACGAAGACGATCTGGAAGCGGCGTTCAAGCGCGGCATCTTTTTCGATGTACTTGCGATATTCGTTCAGCGTGGTGGCGCCGATGGCGCGCAGCTCTCCGCGGGCGAGCGCGGGCTTCAGCATGTTGGAGGCGTCGATGGCGCCTTCCGCCGCTCCGGCCCCAACCAGCGTGTGCAGTTCGTCGATGAACAGGACGACCTGTCCCTGCGAATCTTCAATCTCCTTTAGCACCGCTTTGAGGCGGTCTTCGAATTCGCCGCGATACTTCGCGCCAGCGAGCATTGCTCCGAGATCGAGCGCGACGACGCGCTTGTTCTTCAGAACTTCAGGAACGTCGCCCGAGATAATTCTTTGCGCCAGACCTTCGACGATGGCCGTCTTGCCGACGCCCGGTTCGCCGATCAGCACAGGATTATTCTTTGTGCGCCGCGAGAGCACCTGCACGATGCGGCGGATTTCTTCATCGCGTCCGATCACGGGATCGAGCTTGCCCCGGCGGGCCTGTTCCGTCAGGTCGCGAGCGTAACGCTCCAGCGCCTGATACTTCGCCTCGGGATTCTGGTCAGTGACCTTCTGCGATCCGCGCACAACCGTGAGCGCCTTCAGAATCGCGTCGTAGGTCGCTCCATGACGCGCCAGGATCTGCTGCGCCGTATCCCGCTTGAGGTGCGTAATGGCAAGCAGCAGGTGCTCGGTGGAAACGTATTCGTCCTTGAAGTTGGAAGCTTCCTTGAAGGCGTCCTCCAGAAGCTTGTTGACTTCGTTGGAGAGCGTGGCCTGCGCAGCCTGTCCGGAAACCTTGGGCAGCTTTTCGATCTCGCGATAGACCTCGCTCAGCACGGCCTGCGGGCCGATGCCGATTTTTTCGAGCACCGGCGGAACGATGCCTTCCTTATCTTCGAGCAGGGCCGCGAGCAGATGGGCAGGCTGCAGCTCAGGGTTGCCGTGCTCGGAGGCGAGCTCGTTCGCGCGCTGGACCGCTTCCTGCGCTTTGACGGTAAATTTGTCCCAACGGATGGGCATGGGAACCTCGATTTGGTAATTTTGTAATCTGGTAATTGAGTAATTGGAGGCGCTTACCGCCGCATCGGTTTCACAATTACTCAATTACCAAATTTCACAATTACAAAATAATTGGGAGGCGGTCACCTCTGCCGCCTCCCGTGGATCTCAGGGGCTAAGGCCCGCGATTCATCTCGCCTCTCGATGGCACGACTTGAAGTCGTGCCCTTTCCGTTCTTGCCGGCTGAGAATTACGCAGCTTTGCTGGGGCCTTTGGCCTCCAGGGTTTTTTCACCCTTTTCGCTGCCAACATGCACTTTGATCTGTTTCGGCTTGGCTTCGGCCTTCTTGGGCAAGCTGATCTTCAGCACGCCCTTGTCGTAGTTCGCCGAAACATTCTCGGTATCCACGGTCGTGGGCAGGGTGAAGGTGCGAGTGAAGCTGCCATACTGGCGCTCCACACGGCGGTAGTTCTCTTCTTTCTCTTCCTTCTCGATCTTGCGCTCGCCGTGCACGGTGAGGGTGTTGTTCTCCACGCGAACGTCGATGTCTTTCTCGTCGATTCCGGGCACTTCGATCTTCAACGTGACCTTGTGCTCGTCTTCGTAGACGTCAACGGCGGGGGCAAAGCCCGAGGTGGCAAGGGACTCATCCCGGTCTGCTCCGCTATAGGAATCACGGAATGCGCGGTTGATGCGGTCCTGCAGGGTAGCAAATTCACGGAACGGCTCCCAACGGGTTAATACGGTCATGGCTAAATCCTCCTTCGGAATTTGTGTGTTGTTCGAACGGCTTGAGAGTTTTTGAAATTCGAGACCTGCCCCGGCGTTCTGCTTTGGGCTGCGGTCACTTCATTAGACGCGTAGTTAGCGTAAAAGAAGCATAAAAGTTGAGCGTAGTATTGTCAAGTAGTTAATTATGCTTATTTTCTTTAGCTTACGTAAGCTGTAACGCACTTCAGGTAGGAGGTTTCGGGCACATTCAGCAGCACGGGATGGTCTTTGGACTGGCCGCGAACCTCAATCAGGCGCAGGTTTCGGTGGGCGTCGAGGGCGGCGCTGGCCAGCATTTCGAGGAAGCTGGCCTGGTTCACGTGATACGAGCATGAGCAAGTGACCAGAATCCCGCCGGGCCGCAGCATCTTCAGGGCGCGCAGGTTCAGTTCTTTATAGCCGCGGAGGGCGGCGTCCAGATCGCGCTTCGATTTGGCGAAGGCGGGAGGGTCGAGCACGACCGTGTCGTAGCGTCGGCTAGTGGAAGCGTAGTCCTTCAGCAGATCGAAGGCATTGGCCTCGATCCAGTCAATTTCCTTTTGCCCCAACAACCCTTGATTGAGCGCAGCGTTCTGGTCGGCGACTTCGAGCGCGGGGCGGGAGCTGTCGACGCCGGTGACTTGCTCGCAGACGCGGGCGAGGTGGAGCGCGAAGCCTCCCTGGTAGCAGAAAACGTCGAGCGCGTCGCCTCTGGCGTACTGCGCGGCGGCGGCGTAATTCTCGCGCTGGTCGAGGAAGGCTCCGGTCTTCTGGCCTTCGAGCGCGCCGTAATGGAACTGCACGCCATTCATGGTGAAGGTGGTTGCGGTCTTCTCTCCATGCAAAAGGCCGGAGGCGCGGGCTGGAAGGGTTTCGAGTTCCCGCACGCGCGGATCAACGCGCTCGATCACGGATGCGGGAGCCAGTTGCTGAGTCAAAGCAGATTGGGTTAATTCAGAGATGACGGTTTCGCGGACAAGGTTGGCGTCCATCGCCTGGGTAAGAATCTGCAGGGAAAGAATGTCGTTGTAGCGGTCGACAATGAGGCCGGGGAGGAAGTCGGCTTCGCTGAAAATGACGCGGTAGGCGTTGGTGTCGCGAACGATTTTCTCGCGGTAGGCGACGGCGTCGGCGATGCGAGTGCGGAGTAATGCAGGGAGGTTCGGGACTGGATCGTGCGAGATCAGCCGGATCGCAATCTGCGAGGAACTAGAATAGAGCGCCGTGCCCAGCGCCTTGCCGCGCTGGTCGGTGACAGCGACCAGCGATCCGGGTTCCACTCCGTCGGCCGAGAGAATGTCAGAGCGGTAGACCCAGACGTGCCCAGATTTGAGGCGGGAAGCGCCGCGCGGGGAGACTTTGATTTTCGGGAGGTCGGAGGCCTTCGGGCTCGGGGGCATGAGGACATGGTAATGCCTGGCGCTGTCTGATACGCGGAACTCCCCGGTCCCAAGGGCGAACAGACGGCGCAAGCTTGTGAGAAGGCCTGCTTACAGCAACCGTGATTGAACGCGCCGTATCAGGCTTGGAGTAGAATCTGGCCGTGCGCGAGTTTGTCATCTCCGTGGCCGTGGGCGTTGCTATCGGGCTCGCTTGGATGGTGGTATGGGCGTTCGTTCTCCGTGCGTTCGGAATCCCGACTCTGGCGCGCACACCAGAGGAGCGCGCAACTAGAAAAGAGCGCATTCTTCAAATGGGCAAGTTGCGATACATCCTCATCTTCGGGGTGCTTGGCAGCGGAGTCGCGTATGGGCTGGGAATTGGCATCGCCTTGATGACGAGCCGCCATCGTTACGATTGGGGCTTAGGGGCAACGATATTCGGAGCCGTGGCGCTAGTAACGGGCTGTATGAACGGCATAAGAACTTGGAACGAACGTTTCCGTGTCGAGGTTCCATTCCCGCCCCACTATCCCCCATCAAAGTAAATTGGCGAAACATCCGGATAGCACTCAAAATCCCGGAACTGTATGCGGCTTATCTGGGCGACCCGTCCAGTCGAGCTGCGCTCGACCGGCGGACGAATGCGTCCGCCGCTGCACAATCTGATTTAGCTGGCGGCTTGTTCGGAGGGGGCGGGGACTGCTGGTTTTACGTGGGATCCGGAGGCGGCTTCGTGGCGGGCGAGATCGAGATCGGCGCGGAGTGAGTCGAGGATCACCATCGGAAGCTCGCCGCCGAAGCCGTCGAGTTCGTCCTCGCTCCAGTTGCCATTCAGACGCGTCGATCCGGTGATGTCTTCGGGGAACGCCTGGCGGTAGTCGCCTTCACGGATCAGGATGTCGCCGAGCAGGCGTCCGGTATTGATGTCGTAGACGCGGCGGCTGGCCTGGCCATGAGCGTTGGTCAGACAGAGGAAGACCTCGCCGTCTCCCGCGAACTCGGCCTTGTAGTACCAGGCCTGCGGCGCGTCGATCTTGGGATGATGCCGCTTGGGCCGGTGAATGCCGGGCTTCTGATCGACGAGTTCCTCGGCAGGATTGAAATACAGAATGCGCTGGCACGAGTCGCAGACCACGGTTTCTTTTCCGGAGCGGACGTCGTTGTAAGTCTGCGGCCGAAGCATGACCTGGCACGCCATGCATTTGTGATCGCGGACTTCGGAGATGCCGCTGCCGCGGAATTTTGAAACCCGCTCGAAGTGGCGTAACAGATCTTCGTTGATGCCGGTGCGGAGCTGGTCGCGCTTGGTCCGCCATTCAGTCAGCAGTTTCTCGTCTTCGGCGGTGCGCTGGCGGGCGTCTTCCTTTTCCTTTTCGATCTCGGCGGTTTCGGCCTTGAGTTCTGCCTGTGCGGCTTTGACTTCTTTGTCGCGGGTGTCGGCGTTGACCATCAACTCGAGAATCTTGTCTTCGTTCGCTGAGATTTCCTTTTCGGCGAACTGAATCTCGTGCAGCAAGGCTCTGTACTGGTCGTTGGTCTTAACGTCGAGGGACTGATCGCGATACTTGGAGATTTTTCCGCGCAGCTCGGTGATGTTCGAGTCGTACTTGCGCCGGGAAGCCTCGTCGGCCTTTACCGCAGTCTGGGCTCTTTCGAGTTGTGCCTTGGTGCCGGCCAGCTTTTGTTCGATAACAGCGACGCGCTTCGGCAGTTCCGCCACTTCATCCTGCAGGCGGCGGATTTCCTTGTCCGTGTCTTGCAGCTTCAGGAGGTTTTCAATTTCTGGGAGCATCCGACTAGATTCATTCTAACACGCGAGGGAGCGCGAGTTTACGCGGGTGATTTGCGTGAGGCGTCATCCCGAAGGCCCGCGTTTTCGCCACCGGGACGAGGGATCTCCCGTGGGTATACAGCCGACGAAGGTCAAACCGACTCATTACCGCAATGGCGTACGCCGTGCGGAGCGGGGCTTTCGGGGTGTACACTCGTTCGTTCGACTGTGCAATCCGCTTTTTACACTCTCCCGCGAGGTCGCTTCGTGAAACGCCAGATCTTTCTTTCATTTTGCTGTGCCCTGCTTGCATTTTTCTGCTTTCTGCCTGCCGCGACGGTTTGTGCGCAAACTACGCCTACGAAGCCGCTGACCATCGACTCCCTGTTTCAACCGGGAGGTCTGGGCAGCCGTGGCCCCGAGACCACCGAATGGAGTCCCGACGGAACCAGGCTCTCGTTTGTACAGCGTGACGAGAACGGCGAGAAGGGCGAATTGTGGTATGTGGACGCGGCGACCGGCGAGAAGAAGGTTCTGGTCAGCGCGGCCAAGCTGGCCTCTCTCGATCCCGACGTAAACAAAGTGAAGAATGAGCGGGAGAAGGAGCGGCTCACCCGCTATCACGTTGCGGCTTACTTGTGGGCTCCCGATTCGAAGCATCTCCTCTTTGATTCGCGAGGACAGCTGTGGCTCTATGACCTGGGCAACGATACGGCGGTGCAGTTTACATCAGCGCCCGATCCCAGCGGTGACCCGAAATTTTCCCCGGACGGCAACCGCGTGGCCTACGTCCGCAAGCACAATCTGTTTGTGCGTTCCGTCGGCGGCAATCAGGAGCGCCAGCTTACTAAGGATACCGGCGACGATCTTCTGAACGGCGACATTGACTGGGTGTATGCCGAGGAACTCGGGGTCCGCAGCAATTATTTCTGGTCGCCCAACAATAAAGACATCGTCTTCCTGCACATGGACGAGACCAAGGTGCCGACCTATCCCATCACCGACTGGCTGCCGACACATCCCACCGTCGATCAGGAAAAGTATCCCAAGGTGGGCGATCCGAATCCGGTGGTGAAACTCGGAGTCGTGGATGCGGATAAGGGAAAAGTGCGGTGGATTTCGCTGGCGAACGATCCCGACACATACATCCCGCGCTTTGGATGGGTGCGCGATGGCGTGATCTGGACAGAAGTGCTGAACCGCACCGAAGACAAGATGGACCTGTATTTCGTCGACGCGAAGACGGGGAAGTCGCGGATCGTGCTGACCGAAGAGACTCCGGGAGCCTGGATTGATTTCGAGCATGTCGAGGTGAAGTTCCTGAAGTCGAGTGGACAGTTTCTGTGGCCGAGCTGGCGCGATGGAACCATGCAGATTTATCTGTACAGCTTCGACAAACAGGATCCGATGGCGGCCGACGCGAAGCTGGAGCTGCAATTGACCAAGGGCGACTTCGAAGTGCTGGGGATCGCGGGGGCTGACGAGGCGGCGGGAACGGTGTTCTTTCAAGCGAACAAGGATGATCCGCGGCAGCAGCAGATTTTTTCGGTGAAGCTCGATGGCTCCGACTTCAAGGCTCTGACCACCGAGGAAGGCGAGCACTTCGCCGAGTTCAGCGACGATGGCAAGCACTATTCGCATATGTATTTCGGACCGCATGCGGTACCGAGCATTTCGCTCTGCGCGGTCGGAGGAGCGTGCAATCCGGTCTGGAAGGCGCACGACGAAATCACCGAGTACGGGCTACGAGATCCGAAATATCTGGAGTTCAAGGCGGATGATGGAACCGTCTTGTACGGACGGTTCTTGCTGCCGCCGGATGCGCCGGGTACAGGCAAGATTCCCCTGATCATCAACATCTACGGTGGCCCGGCAGGGCAGATGGTCACCAAAGGCATGCCCAGCCCATTCGACGAAATTCTGGCGCGCAAGGGATTCGCTATCTTTGCCGTCGATAATCGCGGCACGCCGGGGCGGGATCGCAAGTTTCAGACCGCGATCCGGCATGAGTTCGGCGCAATCGAGTTGAAAGATCAGCTTACGGCGCTCGATCAATTGCTGGCTCAGTATCCGCAGCTGGATAAAGATCGCATCGGAATCTGGGGATGGTCGAATGGCGGATCGATGACGCTATATGCGATGACGCATTCCGACGGCTTCCGCGCGGGCGTGGCCGTTGCTCCCGTGACCAACCAGGAAAATTACGATTCGATCTACACCGAGCGTTACATGGGACTGCTCAAAGACGATAAAGCGGGATACGAGCAGTCGGATGTAACCAAGTCCGCTGACAAGCTGCACGGAGCGCTGCTGCTAGTGCATGGCACGAGCGACGACAACGTGCACTTCCAGAACAGCATTCAGATGATCAACGCGCTCATCAACGCGGGCAAGCCGTTCCGCCTGATGATCTATCCCAACAAGACCCACAGCATCGCCGGCAAAGACGCGCGCGTGCATCTGTTCACGATGATTGAAGATCACTTTGAGCGGGAGCTGAAGAACCAGTGATCAGGGGTTAGTGGTCAGTGATCAGGAAGAGCCGTTAGAGCAGAAGTGGCCTCGGAGAAACGGGGCCGCTTTATTTGTGCCGGCCTGAACCGCGGCGCGGGGTTTCCTTCGAGGAGCTTTCCTTGGACGAGCCCGCTTTGGAGCCCTCCTTCGAAGAGTTGTCTTTGGATGAGGCATCCTTCGACGAGCTCTCGGATTTGGACTTGTCGTCCGACCTATCTTTGGATCCGGAGTCTCCGCCGGACGATCCCGGCGAAGATGACTTCCTGGCGTAATCGGTGACGTACCAGCCCGAGCCTTTGAACTGCACGGCCGGAGCGGAGATCATCTGCTCGACCTGCCCGCCGCATTCGGGGCACTTCCTGACCATCTTGTCAGAGAACTTCTGGATTTTTTCGAAGCGGTGGCCGCACTTCTTGCATTCGTATTCGTAAAGTGGCATGAGTGTGAGACAGCTGAGGGAACAACTGCGTCCACTTGATTCTAGGGGTGCCTGGCGTACGGCGTCAATTTGGCTGAGTTCGCCGGAAGCTGGCGCTGACAGCGGAACATCCAGCGCAAGGATCATCTTTCACGTAACGATAAAACCGCGGGCGCCCTCGATCGGCCCAATAGGGAGCGTTGTAGTTATCAATCCCGGGCCCCGCGCTCATGAAGCTGAAGAAGACGCGCTTGGACGGCCTGACCACGATTCCCACGTGTCCATGCCAAACGACTAGGTCGCCGGGCTGAGGATGTTTGACCCGTTGAAATCCCTGGACGCCGTTGTAGAGATCGTCGGAGCTGGCATAGGCGTAGGGAAAGCCGGCGCGTTCGTAAATCGCATGCACCAGGTGAGAGCAATCGTGTCCTGCATACCGGCGCACTTTCGGGTCCAGCGCAGCCGAGATTACACCCAAGCCGTCATCAGCAGTGAGCGTTCGATTCGTTTTTCGCCCACGGTTCACGTTTGCGCTTTGCGTGTTGGAGCTCCCGGCTTGGCGCGGTGTCTCTTGCGCAGAACAGACGTAGGCAGCTAACCCGAGAAGCAGGGTCGCGATCACGGGTTTTGCCGGAATCTGCATGGTCCCAGTTTGATGCGAAATTCGCGTTACGGGGAGATTACGGTTGTGCACTGACCGGGTTGGAAGTGCGGACGGCCAAACACAGCGAGGTCATCCTGAGCGTAGCCGTTTTTCAGGCGGAGCGAAGGATCGACCGCGACGATCGGTGGCGGGGACGCGAGATCCCTTGACCCGCTGCTGAAAACGCGGGCTGTCGGGATGTCGCCGTCAAACTCCAACCGCACGCAGTGGTAGACTTCCGGCCATGAGCGATGCGGAATCGAGCGGTCCAGCGTTGTATCTGGTCGGAACGCCGATCGGGAATCTCGAGGACATCACGCTGCGAGCGGTACGCGTCCTGAAGGAAGTGGATGTGATCGCGTGCGAGGACACGCGGCAGACGCAGAAGCTGCTCAATCATTATGCGATCGCGACGCGGACGACCAGCTATCACGAGCACAACGAGATGACGAAGTCGGCGGAACTGGTGAAAGAGATGCAGGAAGGAGCGAGCGTCGCCTTGGTGACCGACGCGGGCATGCCGGGGATTTCCGATCCGGGATACCGGCTGATCGCGCTGGCGATCCGGCATCATGTGCCGGTCGTGCCGGTGCCGGGAGCGTCGGCATTTCTGGCGGCGCTGGTAGCAAGCGGGCTGCCCACGGACTCGTTTCGCTTCAGCGGATTCCTTCCGGCCAAGCACGGCGAGCGGCGGGCGGCGTTAGAAGCGGTGAAGACTTCTCCCCGGACGCAGGTGTTCTACGAAGCTCCGCACCGCATCGTAGAAGCGCTGACTGATGTGGTCGAGCTGATGGGGGAATCTCGGCATGTAGTAGTGGCGCGCGAAGTGACCAAGCTGCACGAAGAGTTCCTGCGCGGCCACGCGGGCGACGTGCTGGCGAATCTAAAAGCACGCGAGGTGGTAAAGGGCGAAATCACGCTGCTGATTGGAAAGCCGGAAGGTGAAGATGCTCATGTAGGGGCGGACGCCTCGTCCGCCCAGGTTTCCATTCGGCAGAGGGTGGAGCAGATCATGGCAGAAGAAAAAATAGACGAGAAAGCCGCGCTGAAAAAAGTGGCGAAGGAGCGGGGAGTATCGAAGAGCGAGGCGTACCGAGAACTGCAGAGGAGCAAGTAGTCCCTTCCAATCGAAGGGACACTACCCTTCAGTTTCTGTGGCGCTTGCTCGGTGTAGGATTCTTCCTCCGTTCATGCGTCGATCCAAGCTCGTCGTAGACTATTGTTATCTGCCCTTATCGAGTGATGCTTCCCACCAAGGGAGGATTGTATTTCCTACATATTTCCCTCATCCCTGAGATTGCAGCTGATAAGGCTTCCGCCATTTCGGAACCCGTAAAGTTTCCGGAGCCGAAATAGAACTCCCGGACCCGGTGGCGGCGCAAGGCCTCTCGCTCGATTTCGTTGTAACGGTTCCTCTTGTCCTTGGTGAGCACCACCCACGCCCGTTCTGCAACGTACGAGAGCCACTCTTCGTCACGGGTGCCACGCGGAAAAAAATCACGGTGACGCCTGTGCTGTACACGGCTGTCTAGCAGTGCGTCGAGGATTGGTTGGCAGTTGTCGAGATTCTCATCCAGGTAAAGAATGAAATCGTCAAGCTGCAACTGCTCGGGTCTCCCAGCGGATTGCCTCTTCAATCTGCTTTTCTTCGAGGCCATATTCCTTGGCTAGTTCGGGTATAGATTCGCGAGCGTTAAAGCGAGACGCGATCACAGCGGTAGAGATGCCTGTTCCTGCGATTACAGGTTTCCCGAAGCCGAGGGCTGGGTTGATAACAATGAACTTTGGTTCCGCGGCACTGCGCTCGCGCACGAAGGGATAAAACTTGAAGACACCCAGTTGTTTGTCATACTCGACTCTCTCGAGGTGAGCCTCGACGATGCCGGGTATCGCAAGTTGCCCGCCTCTGGATAGATTTACTAAGCGGTCGATCTCCTTGATGAGCAAATCGATCCTGTCTGTATATAAGGGCTGTTCGATCAGCGGATGCTTGAATCCCGTAGTCTTATTTAGGTGTGCCAGCGCTCGCCGAATTTTAGGAAGCCGCAGATCGTACAACGATCGCATCGAGGCGAGCATATGGCACTCCAATAGGTTCATAAAGGAGAGCGATCGAGGCTTCTTGGATGCCGCGCGGATCAGAGGGGAAACCGGCTTACGACCAAATGCCCAGTACTCGAGAGTTTTGATCGGCACACGCAGGTAAAGTGCCGCCTCGGACAACCCGTAAAGCGGGAGTTCAAGTCGTTCGTCAGTGGCGATGAACTTCACTAGTCCTCCCTCCATTCGAAAACACAACAAAGATTGATATACCACATCTGGCTCTGATCGCTGTCACCAGAACCAACGATAATACCGAGGTGCTACTTCCCCGCCAACTCTTTCTTCACCATCTCGCTGACCACCTTCCCGTCCACGCGCATGCCGGCGGCGTTGAATCTCGCCATTGCGTTCTTCATCACCGTGCCCATTTCTTTCATGGTGGGGGCGCCCATCTCGGCGATGGTGGCCTTCACTCCGGCGGCGATATCAGCTTCGCTGGCGGCTTTAGGCAGATAGCTCTCAATCACGATGATTTCGGCGGCCTCTTTGTCGGCCATCTCCTGGCGCCCGCCTTTGGTGAATTGCTCGACGGATTCCTTGCGCTGCTTGATCAGCGTGGCGAGCACAGCCTGCGATTCCTTGTCGTCGAGCGGGGACATTTTCTCGACCGTCTTGAGTTGCAGGGCGCTCTTGACCATGCGCAGGGTGGACAAGCGGGCCTCGTCCTTCGCCTTCATGGCGGTGACGATGTCTTTTTGAATCTGATCGATTAGGGGCATGGTCGAAATTATAGACTGCGACGTGGTACGGAAATTCTTAAAGTCAAAGCCCCCACCCTCTCGCCCCAGGGCCGCGAGTAAGAACGCGAGAAGGATGGGGCACCCGCTTCCTTCCGACGGATCGAAGTGTGCCCGGCGCGTCCCTTCCTATAAACTAGAAAGCTATCCCTACCCATAAGGACTCTACCCATGTTGCATAAGAATCGTCTGTTTACTCCGGGGCCGACGCCGCTGTTGCCGGCGGCGCAGACGGCCATGGCGGCCTTTACCGCGCATCATCGCACGGCAGATTTCAAGGCCTTGTTTCAACGCGTCCTGGCTGACATGAAGGAATTCATCGGCACGAAAAACGATGTGCTGGTGCTGGCTTCTTCGGGAACCGGCGTCATGGAGGCCTCTGTTTCGAATCTGACTTCTCCCGGCGACAGCGTGCTGGTGCTGACGGCGGGAAAGTTTGGCGAGCGCTGGACCGGGCTGGCCAAGACGTTCGGCTGCCACGTCGACGTGCTGAGCGCGCCCTATGGCCAGACGTTTTCTCTGGACGACATTCGCGCGCGGCTAAATTCCCAGCCGCGCGTGGTGTATGTGCAGGTGACGGAAAGCTCCACCGGTGCCCGGCACGACATCAAGGGCATCTCAAAAATCGTACGCGAGCACGGGGCAACAGGAAATGAGACCCTTCTTGTGGTCGACGCCATCACCGGGCTGGGCACGACTCATCTGAATGTCGACGGTTGGGGCGTGGACGTGATCATCGGCGGATCGCAAAAGGCGCTGATGATGCCTCCCGGGCTGGCCTACTGCGCGGTCAGCGAGCGCGCCTGGAAGCGCATGGATACGACTACGTCGCCACGCTATTACTTCGATCTGCGCAAGGAACGGAAGTCGGCGGCGAAAGGCGAGACGGCCTACACTCCGGCAACGTCGCTGTTCGCGGCGCTGGGCGCGGCGCTGGAGTTCGTGCGCGGCATGGGCAAGGGCGATCTTGCCAAGGGACGCGAGGAGCTGGTCAACAATGCCGAACTGTGTGCGGAGATGACACGCGCAGGGGCGAAAGCGCTGGGATTGAAATTATTTGCGTCCCATCCGGCGGCTGCGCTCACGGCGATCTCTTCGCCCGATGGCCTGGATTCCGGCAAGATCGTGAAAGAATTCCGCGAATCCTTTGACGCCGTGGTCGCGAACGGACAAGGCGAGATGAAGGGCCAGCTGTTCCGCATCGCGCATATCGGCTACTACGACTATCTCGACACTATCGGCATTCTGGGGGCGCTCGAGCATGTGCTGGCGCGTGTGACCGACAAGAGCATCGAGTATGGCGCGGCGGTGCGGGCGGCGCAGCAAGTGTATGCCCGTAGCACGGAGGCGGCACTGTCCGCACGATAAGCTTCGGCGAATCGCATGGCCGCCTCCGGGCTGTCCCCGCAGGACGCTCTTAATTGATGGTGAAGGCCATCGGGCTCGAGGTCGCAGCCGACGTGCCCCCGCTTCCATACGGACCGGTGCCGGTGGTCGCCGGATTGGTCACCGTAATCTGGATGGTGCCCGCAGTCATGATCGCCGACGCGGGAACGGCAACAGTGACTTCGGTGCCGCTCACGAAGGTGGTGTTCGATGTTTGGGCTACACCGTTCCAGTTCACCACAGCCTCTGCTCCGAAGTTGGTGCCGGTTACGGTCAGAGTAAACGTTTCTCCGCCAGCAGTCGCGCTGTCCGGATTCAGCTGCGCGATGGTGGGCATAGTGCCGGCAACCGGCGGCGCAGCGGGCTTCGAACTGTAGCCGCAAGCCATGGTCAGAGCGATCAGCGTCGTAAGTGAAATCGTTTTGAATCTCTTCATATTGTTCTCCCGAAGGGCGGGGCCCATCGAGAGAAAGTTTAGAAAGCCCGCGGGACGGGCGTGTCAGGCGCGTGTCATTTCGGCGTCAAACGATTGTCAGGCGGATTTGTGCTGTAGATTCAGAAGTAAGAATTCGCAGAAGAAGATTCCCAGAAGATACCATTACAAGGAACCCATTGAAGATCATTGTGGCGGAAAAGATTTCTGCGTCGGCAGTGGCCGAGTTGCAGGAGCCGGGATGGACGGTGCTGACGGCCGACCAACTAGACGGCAAGCTAGCCGAGCATCTGGAAACCGCGGACGCGCTGATTGTGCGGTCGGCAGTACAGGCCGATGCGAAATTGCTGGAGAACGCCCACAAGCTGCGCGTGATCGGACGGGCCGGCGTGGGTGTGGACAACATCGACCTCGAAGCGGCCACGCACAAAGGCATCGCCGTGATGAACACGCCGGGCGCGAATGCTGTCGCCGTGGCCGAGCAAACGCTCGGGATGATGCTGGCCATGGCGCGTCACCTATGCCGCGCGGATGCGCTCATGCACGCCGGCAAGTGGGAAAAGAAATCGCTGCAGGGAACCGAACTGCGCGGGAAGACGCTGGGGATCATCGGCCTCGGAAGAATCGGGATGGAAGTGGCGCGACGTGCCCGGGCATTTGGCATGGAGTTGATGGGGCACGATCCGTTTGTGTCGGTATCGGTGGCAAAGGAGCAAGGGATCCGCCTGGCAGCCCTCGACGACGTGTATGCGGCGGCGGATTACATCACCCTGCATGTCGGCTTGACGCCGCAGACCACGGGCATGATCAACGAATCTTCAATCGCGAAAATGAAGAAGGGCGTGCGCCTGGTGAACTGCGCGCGCGGGGAGTTGGTGAATGAGCCCGACTTGGCGCGAGCGCTTCAGCAGGGGCAGGTGGCCGCGGCGGCGATTGATGTGTTTGCCGAAGAGCCTCCGAAGAATTCACCGTTGCTGGCTCTGCCGAATGTCGTCCTCACACCGCATGTAGGCGGATCGACCGCCGAGGCGCAGGAGGCGGTGGGCGTGCAGATCGCGCAGCAGGTGAAGGAATATTTGAAGCATGGGGTAATTCAGAATGCGGTGAATGTGCCATCGGTTTCCGCCGAGGAATATGCCGCGATGCAGCCGTACATCGTGCTGGCCGAGCGCATGGGAGCGTTTCTGGCGCAGGTTTCCGAAGGGTCGCTGGAAGAGATTTCGATCCGCTACGGCGGTCACATCGCGGAGTGGAAGACGGAACTGATTCGCAATGCAGCGATCAAGGGCATTCTGAACCAGGCGCTCGAGGAGAAAGCCAACCTGGTGAACGCGGCCACCATTGCCGGTGAGCGCGGCCTGCGCGTGCTGGAGTCGCACAAAGCGAAAGCGTCAACCGGAGGCGCGGGCAGCGTGCTCTCGATATTTCTGAAGACCGCAAACGAGGAGCACATGGTGAAGGGCGCGGTGCTGCATGAGGATGCTCCGCGGCTGCTGCACGTCGATGGCATTGACGTAGAAGCTCCGCTGGAACGCAATCTGATCTATTTGCGGAACCGCGACGTGCCGGGCGTGATTGGGAAAGTGGGCACGATTCTGGGAGAAGAATCGATCAATATCGCGGACTTCTCGCTGGGACGGCGGAGTACAGAAACGCCGGATCAACCGCGCGAGGCAATTGCGGTCGTCCACGTGGATGGGCAGGTGCCGGACGCGGTGTTGACCCGGTTGCGGAAAATCGCGGCGGTGCAGCAGGCGAAAGCTGTGCGGCTGTTTTAGAAAAGTCGTCCACCACAAAGGAGGCGAAGGTTCACGAAGGATTTGTCTGCCAGTTTTCCTTCGTGGTACTTCGTGTCCTTGGTGGTTATTGCTTTTCAGCGTTCCTACGACTCCGACTCATCTCTGTGCAGTTTGCGGCTTTCGGCCAGCAGCGACATCGAGTGCATCAGATTCTGCAGCGTGACGATCCCGATGAGGCGCTCCTCCTCGACAACAGGGATAATGCTCGAACTGCGCGCAGTCAGTTTGCGGAAGGCGGATCCCAGCGAATCGTTGCGCACCGAGACATCGAAAATCTTGTTCATCACGGCCTGCACGTAGCCGTTGCCTTCGGCGCGCAGCGCGTCGAGGATGCGCTGCCGAGAAATCACTCCCACCATATCGCTGCCACGCACCACCGGAAAATCATCCTGCAGAGAGTGCACCGCCTTGTCGAGCGCATCTTCCAGCGTGTCCGCCGGTGAGAGCGTGGCGAAATCGGTGAGCATGACTTCTTCGAGCCGGACGTTCTCGAGCACCGATTGAAAGACCAAGGCGCGCTCTTCCAATTGCGCGGCGGAAAAAATGATGACGCCAACCATGGTCAGCCAGGCGTCGCTGAACAGGCCGGCAAAAACCAGGACCATGGCAATGGCGCTGCTGATGGAAACCGCGCGTCGCGTGGCCGACTGCAGATCGAGAGTGCGCGAGAGGAAAGCGCGTAGAATGCGTCCGCCGTCGAGCGGGTAAGCGGGCAGCAGATTCAGACTGGCCAGGTAGAGATTGGCCCAAACCAGGCTGCGCGGCAGGTTCCGAGCCTTCAGGAACGGCCAAGTCCACAAGTCGACAGGATGTCCCGAGGCGGTGATGGCGGCAATGGCAAAGCCGGCTAGAACCAGATTCACCAGCGGGCCCACGAGCGCGAGTCGGATCTCGCGCTTCCACCAGGTGGCCGCCGGCTGCTTCTCCACGCGCGACTCATCGTAGAGGGCGACGCCGGTCAGCGGCAACAGGATCACAGCTTTTGGAATCAGACCGAAGCGGCGGGCGGCGAGCATGTGGCCGCACTCGTGGGCGGCCACGCACGCCAGAATAATGCCGACCAGCGCGAGATCACGCGGACCGCTGGCGTTTTGTTGATTCGCCGCATAGTCCGTCCAGAAAACGAACATGGGAAGAATCAGGAATGTGAGGTGAAGGCGGACGTCCACGCCGAAAAGGCGTCCCACTGAGATAGACCAGCTTCGCATAAGCCTCGCTGTTTTATTCTACATGTGCGGTTATAGTGAGTGCCGCATCCGGAAGTGCAGAGCCCATGCGAGTGATTGCGGGGAAATATCGAAGCCTGCCGCTGCAATCGTTGCGCGGAATGGACATTCGTCCTACGTCGGACCGCCTGCGCGAAACTTTATTCAACGTGTTGACGGCGGGCAATGTGGCCGCGCTCGAAGGCAGCGTGTGGCTCGATCTGTTCGCCGGAACGGGCGCGGTGGGAATCGAGGCGCTGAGTCGCGGCGCCAAAGAAGTGCACTTCGTAGAAAGTTCGAAGCCTGCGGCGGAAATGATTCGTAAGAACCTGCAGAGTCTCGGCGTGGTCCAGGGCTTCCATATTCATCAGGAAGAACTGCCGCGGGCGTTCTGGCGGATGGAGCGGGAACGGGTAACCGCCGACGTTGTGTTTCTCGATCCCCCATACCGCCTGAAGCCTGCCTACGCGAACACGTTGCGCGCGCTCGCGGAATCGTCGCTGATCTGGCCCATGTCGGTGGTAATCGCCGAGCACGAAAAACAATTCGATCCTGGCGAGGAATTTGGGGCCTTGCGCCGGTTTCGCCATCTGGTCCAGGGAAGCGCGGCGCTGAGTTTTTACCGGCTGGCGGCTGCTAGAGGATGAGGCGTCGAAATGTGATGCAGCGTTGCCACGCTACATGATCAGTTCATCCGTGCGTCGGACGATCGGATGCTGCATTTCTTCCAGATCGTTCTTCACCATGTTCAGCCCGTAAACGCATTGCTCGAAATTCTTCGACAGGCTGGCGAATAGCGGGGCCACCTTGGCGTACTCGAAGTGCTCGAACTTGGAAACGATGTAGTAGCTTTCTTTGCCCGCCTTCACCCATTCCACAAAATTCTCCAGACGCTGGCGGCGCAGCCGAAAGTGGTTGATGCTCTCCGGGAACATTCCGGCGAAGAACAACGTGTAGTCGCCGATGTGTTTGCGCACCTGGCGCTCGCGGTCGAACGAGGGCGCGGGGCCGTAGACCGGATCCGATTCCACCAGCATCTCGCCCACGTCAGCCAGCGGGCGGTTCAAGGTATCGTGAATCTTGTAGAGTTGGTCGGCCTCGCAAAACTCCGCCAGCAGGTGCGAAACGTAGGCGACGATCTGCGGATCGCGAATCCCGATTTCTTCCGCGTAGTGCCGTCCCACTAAATCCTCAAACAACTGCTGCAGTGAATGCGATTCCGGAATCATTTTGAGCCCCCCTGAACTCCGCACCGTGCACCGAGTTTCAGCCACATGCGTGTGTAGATACCTTACTTTGTGGTTGAAGCGCAAGTGACTTTTGTTTATCGGCACGATTCATTTTCTTAATTACTTAGATGGAGTGGTATGCCAACCCGTTGTGCCGGGAATCCGTTAGGAAATGGATCATTCGCCAATCACCAACGCGCGGATTTCGCTGTATGTGCTGGCACTCGCATAAGTCGGCTGCCAGTTTTGCCGGAAAGTCTCCAAATGCGCTGTAAAATTAGCCTTCACGGAGGTAGCAATGGAGCGGCAGAACATTTCCAGCGGCACCCAATGGGAGCCCATCGTCGGTTACTCTCGTGCGGTGAAAATCGGCGGACACGTCCACGTATCGGGCACAACCGCGACCGGCGCGGATGGCAAGATTGTCGGGGTCGGCGACGTGTACGCGCAGGCCGTGCAGACTTTGAAGAACATCGAAAGCGCGTTGCACAAGGCGGGAGCCAGCATGAAAGATGTGGTGCGCACCCGCATCTACGTGGTCAACATCGCCGAGTGGGAAAAAGTCGGCAAGGCGCACGGCGAATTTTTCCGCGAGATCCGGCCCGCGACCTCCATGGTGCAGGTGAGCGCGCTCATCTCGCCCGAGATCCTGGTCGAGATTGAGGCAGACGCGTACATTGGACGCTAAGGGTTCCGCTCAACCAAAATGAGGATTTGTCCCCCCGGGGGACTTCCGATCTGCGATTTATCGTAAATCTCCTTGACAAGTGCTTCGCCGTGAGCATAATGCGTCAATTCACTTTTAGTCGGTCAATCCGCTTTCTCTTACCAGATGGCGGAGGAGGTACTTATGAGCGTGCTGGAACTTTGTGACCGGGAAATTGCGGCCGTAGGGATGGAAGCTACCGTCGCCGATGCCATCCATAAAATGCTCGACCACCACGTGGGAGCCGTCGCCATTGTGGACGACCAGTACCGCGTCGCCGGAATCTTTACCGAGCGCGATGTCCTGCGCAAAATGTCTCTCAGTAACCTGGATCCGCGAACCACATCCATACGCGAACTGATGACCACGCCCGTCGAAATGGCGACGCGAAGTACCGGAGCGGGCGAAGCTTTGACGATCATGCTGGAACGGCACTTCCGCCATCTGCCGGTGGCCGACGATAACGGTAAGCTGCTGGGGATTCTCTCGATCCGCAATCTGCTCGAATGGCGTGTGGACGACCTGAGCCGCGAACTGGAGTCGCTCGAGCAGTATGTGTCCAATGACGGGCCCGGGGGCTAAGAAGATTCTGCCCTACCGAGCCAAGCTGCACGAATGATCAGATCATCGCCCATGGGCAGCGTCCGGGACGCGGGCGCGCGCTTCGCTCGCGGGGCGGACGTCCGCCCCTACATTGATTCCGGCCCGAGACGCCGGCGCTACCTACGCGCGCGCTCCGTGATCCAGTCTGTCCAGAACGATGAATGGCCGGTGGCGATGAATGGGGCTTTGCCTTCGATTGCATCCACAAAATTTTCGATGATCGGGTAGTGCAGGTTGGGGTGGGCTGGCAGCGACTCGCGGCCTCCCGGATAAACGATCTCAGGATCGTTCAGTGGCGACATTTCGATTTCGCCGTCCGTGCCCCGGATGCGGCATTCGTCGCGCGTGACTTTCGAGTGCCAGCGCACATCGACGATCCCGCGCACTCCCTTGTCGTACTCGATCATCACCGTGGCGTTGTCTTCGACCGCGTAGTGGTGCACGAGGTTTGAGATCTGCCCCGCGACCCGCAGCGGCTGGCCGAAGAGAAAATTCAGAACGTCGATGCGGTGCGACGCAATGTCGAACAGCGGCCCGCCTCCGGCCTGTGCAGGATCGACAAGCCAGCCACGGCTGCCCATTCCGTCAAACCATCCATGGCAGGTGAGTTCAGCCAGAACGGGCTTGCCGATCGCGCCGGCTGCAAGCAGTTGCTTCGCTCGCTGAACTTTCGGATAACAGCGGCGATAGTAGGCGGCGCCAAAAGTCTTGCCGCTGGCGTCCGCCGCGTCGAGCATGGTGTGGGCCTCGGCCTCGTTCATCGCCATGGGCTTCTCGCAGAGTACGTGCTTGCCCGCGCGCAGCGATTGGATGGTTTGCGGCGCGTGCAGAAATACAGGCGTGCCCACGTAGACTGCATGGACTTCAGGGTCAGCGAGCGCTTCGTCCAGAGTTGCCCAGGTTCGCGTGTTATACGGTGCGGCTTTCGCGGGATCGCGGGTGACCACGCCGTATAAATTGCTGCGCGGTTCGGCCTGAATGGCAGGGATGACGCGGCGCCTGGTGATGTCGCCGATTCCGATGACGATCCAGTTGTGCATAAGAACAAGTTTCAAAGTTTCAAGGTTTCAAAGCCTCTGATTCGAGCCCGCGTCGCGACTTGCGCTCTGACACCTTGAAACTCTTAAACCTTGAAACTCTGAAACTTTGAAACCTTCAAACCTTCCCCCACAAAACCAAAGGCCGGCATGCGCCGGCCTTCGATTCTAATGGATGAGAGAAACTACTTCTTGGGGGCGATCGCGTCCTTCGCGGCTTTGGCCACGCGGAACTTCACGACGGTCTTCGCCTTGATCTGGATCGGTTCGCCAGTTTGCGGATTGCGTCCCACGCGGGCCTTGCGGTGCGCCTTCACCAGGCGGCCGAGACCGGGCACGACGAAAATGCCGTTCTTCTTGGTTTCTTTGATGGCGGTATCAGCCAGATGCTCCAGAAACGCCGCCGCGGTTTTGTTGGGGAGCTCAGTCTTCTCGGCGAGCAGCCGAATCAGCTGAGTTTTGGTCAGACCTGCAGCCATACTTCCTCCTCGATAAAAATCGATTTAATACCAGCGGGGGTTATCTTATACCCGTGAGCCTGTGGAAAAACACATATTTTACAAGGGTTTTATAACCTGGATGCGTTCCGAAGCCCGTATTTACAGGCTCGGGTGAACCTCCGACGCCGAACTCGGCCTTTGATGCGTGTCGCCGAGGTCAACGCAGGAACTCCGCATTGTGGATTTCAGATCGCAGATTCTCCCAACGTCGTATCAGCGTTTGAGCATTTGTCGGTGCTGGGGTATGCTCCCGTGCTGCCATGGAAATGATCCTCTGTCCGAATTGTAACTGCCTAACGGGATACAAGAGGGCGCTAGGATTCGGGACAGTATTTGCTGTTGTTTTCACGGCGGGGTTGTGGCTGTTGGCGCTGCCCTTCTATCCGAAACGCTGCATCACCTGTGGACTGTCGAAGAGCGAAAGCGTTCCGTGGTATCGGACGTGGCGTGCTATAGCTGCCGGAGTCCTTGTACTCGCGGGAATCGTAGTGCTTGTACACGCGGGAATGGGCTTTATGGAATCAGGGGCCGACCAGTCCCGCCAACCAGCACCGATAATCAAAGGCCCAGATTATAACGAAGTTCCGTCAGTCCTGCCCACCGCCGGGCACCCCGCCGTCACGGTTTCGAAGCCGAACAGAGTCCTTCAAATAACAACAGACAGCATCTGTCACTTGGATTTTCGCAACATTCCCGCTTCTTCTGGCGACAGGACTGTGCTGTTGCGGGACGGAAAGTACGAGCAAGAAGAAAAGCTCGAACAAGAGACTGTGGAACTGAAACAAGTCAATTGCTTCGACAAGGGAGCACATGCGCTGATAGTTCTCGACTGGACAGGTTGCGGTGCAAATTGCCACGGCGTGGGAGTTGTCCAACTGCTGGAACTGCGGTCTAACCGCCCAGTCGTCGTTCAGGAGTTCTCTTTCGATGAAAATGCTTTAGGGACAGAAGCGAAATTCGATGAGAAGAGGCTTACTCTCACGATCGTCGGAAGAAGCGATGACGACAGCGCCGACTGTTGTCCAAAGAATTTAGATGTTGTTACGTATAGGTGGCAAGAACGGGCCTTCGTGCAGGATCAGTTCAAGAGAATTCCTGCGCCCACCGGCAAGACGGACGCCGAGGCCCCGGCCGAGGACGCTTCCGGCATAAGCGAAACCCAAGAGGTCGCGACTATAGATACGCTCCTCCGCTTCCCCGAATTGTATAAGCACCGTAGAATACAGCTTGCCGGATGGGAACACGCTCTCGTTGAGACCTCTAAGTCTGCCGACATTGACAGTCATTCCCTTCCTGATGACTGTGTTTACCTCCTTAATTTTCCTGGCGGGATTGGGTGCGCGGCGGCTGTTCCTAGAGAGCTACTGAGCCCGTTCGGAGCTGCGAATGAAGAAAACATTGAGCTGACTTGCACAGTTGAGGTCGTGAAGCCGGTGGGTATCCTGCTAACGCACTGTGACCTGTCTCCGAGTGATTACTGGAAAATGCGCAAGAGAGAATACGAACTGGAAAAACATGAGTCACAATCAAACAACTAATTTCTGTGAGTATCTGTTAGCGCAGATCACGCAGCGTCCCGCTAGGGTCTCCTGCTGCTCGCAAATGGGGAGTGCCCATTGAGCTGCGCCATCTGTGAAATCCGCAAGGAGAAGCGCTTCTGTCCCGCCGTGCACGGGCGCATCTGTCCGCAATGTTGCGGCGAGCAGCGGGAAGTGACGCTCGATTGTCCGAGCGATTGCCCTTACCTGCAACAGGCCCGCGAGCATGAAAAGCCGCGCGCCGCCGAACAGATCGATCCCGCCGGATTGTTTTTGCAGATCGAAGTCTCGGACCAGTTCATGTACGAGAAAGAGCATCTGCTGATGGGGCTGACCTTCGCGCTGGCCAAGGCCGCGCGCGCCGATCGGAACCTGCACGATCAGGATCTGATTGCCGCGCTCACAGTTTTGGCGAAGAGCTATGAACGCCGGGTGAATTCCGGCTTGCACTACGAGCAACCGTTGACCAGCGATTCGCAGCGCAGGGCCGCTATCGAAGTCGAGAACATGGTCAAGGAGTACCGCGAGGCCGAGCAGAAACATATGGGCTACTCGAGCGTGCGCGATTCCGAAGTGCTGAAGGCGCTGGTTTTTTTGCTGCGGCTTGCAAATGGAAGGACGTCGGGACGTCCGAAGTCGCGGGCCTTTGTAGAGTTTCTCTTCGCCCAATTTCCCGAGAAAGAAACGGCGGTCATGACGCCGCAGGAAGCGGGCAGCCGCATCATTCTGCCCTAATGAGCGGCCGCAGATTTCCGCGGACGCCCACGGATATTGTGTAGCACGACGGTACACGAAGGAAATTTCATTGATCAGTCTTCCTTCGTGTACCTTCGCGTCCTTCGTGGTTTACGAGCAGTTGCCTTTGATCCGTGGGAATCTGTGAGAATCCGTTGCTAATTGGTTTTGGCCTTTGCGTACAGTCTGTTCCGGCGGCAGAGCGTGAAGTAACTCCCCAATCGTCTTCTTCAGCACCGGATGCCGAATTTGCGCCGCGATCTCCGCCAGAGGCTCGAGCACGAAGCGGCGCTTCGCCATCGCGGGATGGGGGATCGTCAAATCGGGCGTGTTCACCGTCAAATCGCCAAACAGCAGGATATCGATGTCGATGATGCGAGGGCCTTTCTTCTGCACGCGCTGCCGGCCCATCTCCCGCTCAATCTCGAGAACGCCGCCCATCAGTTGCGATGCCGACTGCGAAGTTTCCAGCGCAACGGCACAGTTTACGAACCAAGGCTGCTCGGTAAATTCCACCGGCTCAGTCTCGTAGAAAGAGGAAACGGCTATCACGCACCCGAGCGTTTCCAGTCTGTGGATAGCCTCGCGCAGATTCTTCTCCCGGTCTCCCACATTCGATCCCAGCGACAGATAGGCGAGGTTGGGCATGCGGGCTCCGTTCAGTTGTACCTTGAGAAAACGCAATGAGCAATCTTCGGGCGTCTTTCCCTGACATGGCAAGACGTTGAAGCCATGCGCCGGGCGATATTCCTCAACCGAGGGTCCAACACCTTGGTCACTATCGTGGGGCTCGCCTGTCTCCTAAAATCGCACTATGACGTTGGAGTCTATCCTGTTGAGCCAGGATCCGGAATTGGTGCGGGTCATCCGGCCCACGCTCGAACAGTTGTCGATCGATGTCGAGGTCTGCCACGAGGCCCGGGCTGGCGCCGACATGCTGATCTCCGACAAGTTCGACGCGGTTATCGTCGATTGCGACGACCTCAAGGGCGGCCTCGCCCTGCTGCAAGGCCTCAGGAACACTCCCAGCAACAAGAACTCGGTAGCTTTTGCCATTCTCAACGGGAAAAGAACCACCACCCAGGAAGCGTTCGGCATGGGTGCAAATTTCGTGCTGCAGAAGCCGATCAGCGAACTAAACGCCGCTCGCTGCTTCCACGCCGCTCTCAATTTCATGCTCAAAGAGCGGCGCAGGTATTTCCGTCAGCCCGTCAAGATGCAGGTCAAAGTGGTATTCGGCGGCAAGACTTTACCTGCCATCAGCACAAATGTCAGCGAGGGCGGCATTGCTCTGCTGTTGCGCGAGGCACTGCCGAAAGGCGCGACCCCTCATCTGCACTTCTCGTTGCCCGGCATTGAGGTCCCCATGGACGTCGAAGCCGAAGTAGCGTGGGCCGATATGAAAGGGCTGGCCGGTTTTCGTTTCCGCAATGTTCCCAAGGCCACGCAGGATCAGCTCGAGCGTTGGCTCGACGCGCGCATCGAAGAAGAATTCCCCGGCACTAAAGACCGGATCGCGGTCTCGAAATCCCAGAGCCCCAACTGACCCTGACTCTCTAGATCCTCGTCCCTGCCTCTGGTCCATGGCCCCCTCTATATTTCCCAGGTATCTGGCTTTGGACTTGCGCGTTCTGCTGCCCATGGCCAAGCTGTAGGTCTGGTGATGGGCGACAATCATACCTCCCGAGCAACGACAATTAGAATTCCCGATCAGCGACAATAGCCAGGCTCTGATTTTTGGTTCTTGGCGACACTCACAATTTGGTGACAGACAAGCAGGTGAGGAGGTTGTTTGCCTTGGGGAAAGTGGAAACGAATCTGGAAACTGCGGCGGCGAAAGCGGGTATGGATGCGAAGACGGCGCGGAAGTACCGTCGGCTGGGGCGAGTGCCGAGCGAACTGACGCCGGAGAAGCGGTGGCGGACACGAGAGGACCCGTTCCAGGAGGTGTGGGAAGAGGTGCGCAGCCTGCTGGAGGTGAACCCTGGGCTGGAAGGGAAGACGATTTTTGAATATCTGCAGCGGCGTTATAGCGGGCGATTTGCCGAGGGGCAACTGCGGACGCTGCAGCGACGAGTGAAAGTATGGCGGGCGACGGAAGGACCGGTGAAGGAAGTGTTCTTCGCGCAGCGCCATCAGCCCGGGAGGCTGAGTGCCAGTGACTTCACGCACATGAGTGAGCTGGGGATCACGATCCAGGGACAGAGTTTTCCGCACCTGCTCTATCACCTGGTGCTGACGTACTCGAACTGGGAGTCGGCCACGGTGTGTTTTTCGGAGAGCTTTGAAAGTTTGTGTGAGGGGTTTCAAAACGCAGTTTGGGAACTCGGGAAAGTGCCGCAGCGGCACCGAACCGATCGACTGTCGACAGCGGTCAACAACATGAGCACGCCGGCGGAGTTCACCGAACGGTACGCTGGGCTGCTGCGTTATTACGGAGTGGAGGGAGAGAAGATCCAGGCGGGGCAAGGGCATGAGAACGGAGATGTGGAACAACGACATCATCGTTTGAAACGGGCTCTGGCGCAGGAGTTGATGCTGCGCGGGAGCAAGGATTTTGTCAGTGTCGCGGACTACCAGGAGTTCGTGGCGGGATTGTTGGCGCGCTTGAACGCCGGACGAAAAGCGCGCTTGGCAGAAGAAATCGCCGTGATGAAGGAGTTGCCGGAACGACGCTTGGAGTCGTGCAAGCGGGAGCGAGTGAAGGTGGACTCGGGGAGTCTGATCTATACGGACCGAAATGTGTACTCGGTGCCCAGCCGGCTGATTGGCGAGCAGGTCGAGGTGCGGTTGTACATGGAGCGGGTGGAGATCTGGTACGGGCAGAAGAAGGTGGAAGAGATGCCGCGGTTGCGTGGGCGGAGGCGACACCGGGTGGACTATCGCCACATCATCGACTGGTTGGTGAGAAAGCCGGGGGCGTTGGAGAACTATCGCTACCGGGACGAGTTGTTTCCGACGAGCCGATTTCGCATGGCGTTTGATGAACTGAAGGACAAGTTGGGCCCGCGGGGGAGCAAGGAGTATCTGGCGATCCTGGAGCTGGCGGCGAAGGAGAGCGAGGCGAAAGTAGATGAAGCGCTGCGCGGTTTGTTGGAAAAAGGCGAAGGATGGGTGCGGGCGGAGGCGGTGCGCGAGCGGCTGAGAGTGGAGCGGAAGGGGAGCATTCGCGAGGTCGAAGTGGCCAGCGTGGATCTGCGAATGTTTGACGAACTCTGTGGAAGTGGGGAGGGGCTGCAATGAATGGGGAGACGGGCCAGGTGAGAACCGCGCTCGTGGAAAATCTGAAAGAGCTGCATCTGCCGGCGATACGGGGGTGCTTTGAGGAAACGGCGCGGCGCGCGGAAAAAGAAACGTTGAGTTATGAGCGGTACCTGCTGGAACTGGCGCAGCGAGAGTGTGAGGAGCGGCGGCGAAAACGGATCGGAAAGCTACTCAAGGAATCCGCACTGCCGCTGGAGAAGTCCCTGGCGAACTTCGACGGCAAGCGGTTGCCGGTGAAGGTGAGTCGACAGATGAAGGTGCTGTTGGAGGGAGGATTCCTGGACCGTAAAGAGAATTTACTGATCTTCGGGAATCCTGGCGCGGGGAAAAGCCATCTGTTGTGTGCCCTGGCGCAAGAGCTGATCGCTATGCGCGGGAAAAGGATCAAGTACGCCACTTGTGCGCTGCTGGTGCAAGATCTGTTGGCTGCGAAGCGGGATCTGCGGTTAAGCAAGGAAATCAAGAAGCTGGCGAAGTACGACGGTCTCATCATCGACGAAATGGGATACGTGCAGCAAAGTCGAGAGGAAATGGAGGTCGTGTTCACCCTGTTGGCGGAGCGTTATGAACGCGGCAGCGTGCTGCTGACGAGCAACCTGCCATTCTCGAAATGGGAAGGCATTTTCAAAGATGCGATGACCACCGCGGCCGCGATCGATCGCCTCGTCCATCACTGCGTAATTTTGGAACTCAACATCCCGAGTTACCGCATGGAGCAAGCCAAGAAGAATCGGGATGCGGGCTTGGAGTCCGCGGAAGCAAAGTGACCCTCGATGATTTCTTTAACAACACAAACGCGGCGGCCGAAGGGCTGTGGAAAAAGCCGGGCCGTGGAAAGCGAGGAAAACCAAAAGCAGGTTTTCCTCCCTTCCCACCGCCCTTGGAAATCGCGCACAACCCGCGCGATTCCCACTTTTCCCACAGCCCCGACTGCTGCTGGTATCTCAAACAACATCGGGAAATCTAATTGTCGTTGACCGGAAAGAATGCTTGACGCCGGACAGTCTGGAGACATTCCATCGTGACTCATGACTTTCGGATTGCCAAAGTGCAGAGAACCCTGCGCTGGTTCGAAGAAGATATTCCCCTGCTGAATATGCGGGTGAAAGATCTGTCCAAGGAACGGCAGGAATCGGCCCGCAAGTTCGCGGCCGCCGTCATCGATCAGACCCGGGCTGAACTGGAGCGATTGCTGCGGGAAAAACCAGCCGAGACCGACGATGCGGAAGAAGCTCCCTGCGAGCCTGCCGACTAGCTGCAGCGAATCTACACACAAACCCTAAATTGAGGAACCGGCGGCGGCTTCGGCGCGAGAAGTTGTTTCACGCTCCGCCGATGCTTCGGGGAACGAGACCTCGTCCCACAAAGTCTTATCCCGCAGGATTCGCGAGACCAGCGCGGTGTGCATGGCGTGACCAGCCCGGTCGGCTACCACGTTGCCGAGGATCTGCTTTCCGAGCAGCGCCAGGTCGCCCACGAGGTCGAGCACCTTGTGGCGCACAAATTCATCCGGGAAGCGCAATGGGCCGTTCTCAACCCCGTCGCGCGTAAGCACGATGCAGTTCTCGCGGGAGGCGCCGCGAATCAATCCCATGTTCCGCATAGCTTGTTCGTCTTGGCGCGATCCGAAGGTGCGGGCTGCGGCGATGTGCCGCAAATAGCTGCCGTTGGTCAACTCCACTCGAAAAGTTTCTTTGCCGATGAGCGGGTGAGGGAAATTGATCGAATAAGCAACCGAATAGGTATCGGAGGGATAAACCGCGATGAACTTGTCGCCTTCCCGCATCTCCACTTCGCGCCGGATCTTCAGATATTTACGCGCCCGGCGTTGTTTGCGGATGCCGGCCTGCTGAATCATCGCCACAAAGGGCTGGGCGCTGCCGTCGAGGATGGGCAGTTCGAGATTGTTGAGCTCGACTAGAGCATTATCGATGCCTAATCCGATAAACGCCGAGAGCAGGTGTTCGGTGGTCGAAATGAGTACGCCCTTTTTCATCAGGCTCGTGGCGTAGCTCACACGTGCTACGTTGGGGCTGACAGCCTCGATTTCGTACCCGTCCAGATCGGTGCGGCGAAAGACGATTCCTGTACCTGAGGCAGCCGGCAGAATCCGCATGGAGACCGGTGCGCCACTGTGCAGTCCCACACCACTGCACTCCACCGCCGAGCGGATTGTCTGCTCGTAGATCAAGGAAGGAGACGTTTTTCCCGTGTATGCAACAGGCTACAGCCGCAGGCGGAAAAACTGGCTGTGGTAAAAAAGCCACACTTGTTGCATGATCGGTTCACTCATACAGGGCCCACTTTTCGTGGCCGTGTCCTTCGGCAGCTACTTCAAGTAGCGTGTTTGCAGCAGCTTGCACACAGGCGTCGCTGCCATGAGCAATATCATGGGCTCGATCGGATGCCGGTAAGCGGTTGGCCAGGCTGCCTGGGTAACGTAAAAAACAATGGGATACAAAACGAATAGAGTTACCGCGAACACCGCAAGACCGCGGGGTGCAAGTCTGATTCCCCACACAGCTAAGGCCAGCAGAAGGACGTACACAATCGGCCACGGACTGAACCAAAATGCCGCAAGACGCTTGATGCTGCGCCAGATGAAATCCATGGGCGCCGATTGGATGAAGGCAATTGCTTCCCTTCGTCGGGCTTCGAAGAACTGCGCTTCACCCACTTTTGGCAGTTCGCTGCCATACGGCGATTCGCCCGTCCAGTAGTCGCAGGTTCCAGACATTCCGGGGTGATTGCCTAGATAAAGTTCCATTCCAAAGTTATCGCGCAGGGCAGGATAGAAATGACCCATCACGCGGTAATTGCGAACGTACCACGGAGCGATCCCTAGCAACGCCGTCGCCAGCATGACCAGCACTTGCTTTCGATTCAGCCAACGAGCACTTGCCGGAATGAGCAACGCCAGCATGGGGTTCAGCAACAGCATGAGCGCAACCCCGATGCCGAGCAGAATCCAGTTACGAGTCTTAGGCACGAGATCGGGAACGAAATTCAGCCAGAGAACTACCGCAAGCGTCGCGAAGGCGTAGCTGGATAACGTTATGTCCGTCATCGCGATGGGCGCAAAAATCGCCCAAGTCCAGGCCGCAAGCAATGCAACCAGGGGCGATAAGTACTTGAGTCCCGCCCGGTAGATGAAGAACGCCGTCAAGCCTCCCGCCAAAGCGTTGACCGCGAGAAGCAGGTACAGGGAAAACTTCGAGAAGGCGCCGAACACCTTGAAAATCGCAGCCATGAACAACGGGTACAACGGTGGTTGCTGTGCGGTCGGAATCGCAAGGTCGGTAAAAGGCGATGCGAATCCTTCTCCACGAAGAATATGCGCGGCGATGTGGCTTGGCTCGTTCCCTTGGAAGTGGTTGTTGGGGATGCCCAGCCAGTTCAAGACCGACGGGATCAGCAGAATCCGGAAAACAATTGCAACCAGAACAATCGCCAAGGGATTGCGGAGCCAACGCACAATCCTGGAAGGGACAACTCGCCCTGCCGGATCACGGTTGCTCTCGGAGCCGCATGGACAGCCCGCTAAAACCTTGTAGGTCACGTTCCCTCTAAGCGCACAGTATATCGGGAAGCCGAGGATCGACCACCTGCGCGGGTTCCAGGACTTCGAGGCCCGGCTCTCCAATTTGAATATCGCTATGAACCGATTTGCTGGTTTAACGTTTTGCTTTTGAAGGTTTTACGGGCTTGTTGGGGTCATAGCCTGAGTTTGGATCGAACATTTTCTGGTCCAATCCCTGATTAATGGTCACCGAGTTCAAGAAACGCTGGCTGGCCATGTCTCCATTGAAATAACGGGTCACGTTATAGGGCGCCATGATGCCCGAGACGGCGCGATAATTCTCGTAAACCTCCTCTTCCAGATTTTTCTGCCGGTCGACCGGATCGCGCCACTCGAACGATTTCTTCACGGGCAAATGAGTCTCGGTATCGCAATAGAGCGTTACACTCTCATTCTGCGCATTGATCAGCGTAACCCGTAGGGCGGGATGCTGCGCGGCGATGGCGTTGCCTTCAAACAACAGAACCACGCTGGGATCGTTGACCCAGGTCCGCAGCAGGGTATCGAGCGAGAAGCGGCGGCGGCGCAGATAGTCCTCCAGATCTTTTTTCTCGATCGGATGCGGGCCTTTGTAAGTGATTTCGTATCCCTTGTTGCCGACATATAGCTCGGCGATGTCGCGCTCCTTGGTGAGTTCGACGCGTTCTTTATCGGGGAATTCGCTAAAGCTCCAGAACAGCCCGCCGGCACCGGTGGGGCGGCCGCCGTGAAAACCGTAACCGCGTCCCTGCTGCTCGCGGTCGCGGATGGTGAGATAGGTTTGACCGCCCAGTGCTTCGATTGCCTGGTTGAGAATGGCCTTCGCTTGGTTGGAATTCTCCTGGGCCTCCTTATCGAGCGCAACGGCTGGCGTTGCCGCCTTCGTAGAAACCTGTGCCGGAGACTGGGCCGCGCCCAGCGAACTCTCAGGAGTTTGACCGCAATAGACTGGGGCTGAATACATCAGCAGCAGGATGGGGAGAAGCCGTTTCATTCCGTTCGAACAATCAATCGGGTGCAAGACAGAATTGTAGCGTCTCTTATGGGCTTTCCGCCGCAGCGAGCGTGCTCCTTTGCCTGCTTGGATGCAGAAAATCCCGGAAACGCAAGGTCCGGCACTGTCTCATAATAGTCTTGGGAAGGGCACGGCTTCAGCCGTGCCGCTACCGGTCATTAAAAGAGCGGGCTTTAGCCCCTGAGGGCCTCGCCGCTTGCTTGAAAAACATCTACGAGACCAGTTCTAGCCCGTAAGAACCGCGCCGCCGTTCACGTTGAGGACTTCTCCGGTGATGAAGCTCGCGTGTTCCGTGCATAAGAACAGGATCGGCCCGGCGATTTCTTCCGGTCGAGCCACGCGCCCCATGGGAATCGTACTGCGAATTTGTTCTCCGCTTTTGGGGTCCGCGATCGTCTCGGCGCTCATGTCGGTATCGACCCACCCCGGCGCCACCGAATTCACATAAATCCCTGCCGGCGCCAGTTCGGTCGACAATCCCTTGGTCATGCTGATCAGCGCGCCCTTGGTCGCGGAGTAATCGCAGTGAAACGCTTCGCCGCGCTGGCCGCTGGTCGAGCTGATGAGAACGATGTGCCCTCCAGGTCCCCGACCGCGAGGCTGGACTTTCATCTGGGCCACGGAATGCTTGATCAGGCCGAATACGGCGTCAAGATTGATCGACACAGTCGAGCGCCACTGCTCGTCGGACATGTGCTCGATGGGGACATCCGTGGCAGGCCACACGCCATGATTGGCAACCAGAATATCGAGGCGGCCGAAATGTTTGACGGCCTCTGCCACCAGCGAACGCGCCGCCTCGGGGCGATCCAGATCGCATGCGACGGGATGGCAGACGTCAGAGCCGCATTCCTGCGCGAGCGCTTCCGCCTGAGAACGGGCGCTGCGGTAGCTGAAAACCACTTTCGCCCCTGCCGCGGTAAACATTCTAACGGTGGCCGCGCCGATGCCCCGCGAACCACCCGAGATGAGAGCAACTTTGCCGGAAAGAGAAAGAGAAATGGACATGCCAAGTAACTAACAGTTTCTCTGCGACCCTGGCAAGAGGAGAGGCCGCGTTCTCACATTCCGGCATCTCGGTACCCGGGATTGGGGACACCTGGGTTGGACGGCATCCGCTCCGATTTCAACCCGCGCAACAGCAGCCGCACCAGCAGGCCGTCGAAGCGCGTGCCGCTCATCTTTACCAGTTCATCGAGCGCCTGCTCGGGGGTGCGCGCGGAGGAAAACGATTGCTCCGTCACCATGTTGGCATAAGCATCGGTGAGGCCGATAATGCGCGCCCATAGCGGGATCTCCTCCCCCCGCAAGCCGTCAGGATAGCCGGTTCCGTCGAAGCGTTGATGGTGATGCTCGATGGCCTCGCGCATCATAGTCGAGTGCGGAATGATGCCCACAATCTCGGCACCCACATGGGCGTGCATGCGGACATGGAAGAACTCGTCATCGCTCAGCGGTCCCGGCTTGTTGAGAATCTGATCCGGAATAAAAATCTTGCCGACATCGTGCACCCGCGCCGCATACACCAGGTCCGCCGTCTCTTCCGAAGACAGTCCCAAAGCGCGCGCCACGACTTCGCTGTAGCGTGCTACCAGGTCGCCGTGCCCGGCAGTTTGCAGTTCGCGCGATTCGGCGGCCCGGCTGAGCGATTCGATCGCCTCCTTGAGCAAGGGAACGTTGCAGCCTTGCTCGCCGCAGCACAGCTTGTACAGGGTCGTGGTCAGTTCCTCCAGTTGTTCGGGACCGGCGCACTCGCGCTGCAGAAACCCTTCAATGTAGGCCGAGATCTGTTGTCGCTGCCAGGCGAAGTCCTGGCCTTCGACGAACTCCTGCGCCGTCGAAACCAGGTTCCCCCCCGAACGCTTCGAGACATACATGCCGGCATCGGCTACGCGGATGATGTCTTCAATCGAGAATCCATGCATGGGGAAGCAGGCCACGCCAAAGCTGCCGGTAATATGGTGCTCGGCCAGCATGGGGTCGCCCGCAAGCCACTGCCGCAGGCGTTCGGCCAATACCTGCGCCTGCTCGGCTCCGGTTTCCGGCATCAGCACGATGAATTCATCGCCACCGTAGCGGGCCACGACGTTCGATTGCCGCGATTTCTGTTCGAGCAAACGGCCCACCCGCGCCAGCACCAGGTCGCCTTCGAAATGGCCCATCGTGTCGTTGACTTCTTTGAACTTGTCGAGATCGATGAGGACGACGGAGAACGGCCGTCCGGAGCGCGATGCCCGCTTCCACTCCGCCGACAATGCTTCCCAGAAAAACCGCCGCGTCTTGATTCCAGTCAGGCCGTCGGTGATCGATTGCTGCTGCAGCTTCTGGAAAACGAACGCGTTGTGCAAGGCCGTTGCCAGCAGGTCCGCAAGCGTATTGAGAATCAGCACATCCTGCGGCGAAAACGCATTCTCGCTGCGGCTCTCCACATTCAGCACGCCCAGCAGCGATTCGCCATAGGTGATGGGAATGCACAGCACCGCGCGCGAGTCCGGCAAGATCCCGGTCAGGTTACCCGGCAGTGCATTTTGCACAAGGGCGCGTTCGCCGGTTCGCGCCACGCGGCCGAGAATGCCAGTCCCCAGAGGAATTTTCTTTCCTGTGGCATGGGCTGTGACTCCGGCTTCCGCCTTGATCTCGACCTCTTTCGTTCCATAGTCGAGCAGGCCGATCCCGATGTGATCGAAACTGAAGTTCCTCTGAATCTCGTTGGCGATCTGGTCCAGCATGTGCACCGGATCGTCACTGGAAATGGCGGTCCGGGAAATATTGTTCAGAAACGCCAGTTGCCGCGAGCGGCGCTGCTCTTCGGCGAAGAGGCGGGCATTCTCCACCGCGACTGAAACCTGGCCGGCCGCCGTCACCAGCACATCGAGATCGCGCTGCTCGAAGACGAATTCCTTGTCCGGATTCATTGCGACCATAATTCCCGTCGGCCGGGCCCCCATGAAGATGGGAGTGGCGATCAGGCACTTGGCGGGACGCTTAGGAACATGGTTGATTCCCAGTCGATTTCGCGCCGACTCCAGATCCGAACGGATCAGCAACGGCTCTCCGGTGCGAATCACGTATTCCGTAAAAGCATTGCGTACCTCGCGCTTGCGCTTGGGCAGCACCCGCCCATCTCGTACTTCCAGTTCGAAGCGGATCTCCTCTCCTTCCTGGAACGCGATGTAGAAATGACTCGTGTCGAAAATCTGCCCCAGCTCAACCTGGATGGTGCGCAAGATCTCGTCCTGGTCGAGGCGGGAGCTGATGGCCTTGCCAATGTCGGTGAGCAGTTCGTATTCCTTGGTGCGGCGGTGCGCGTCATGCGTCACCACGTAATTTTCCAGCGTGAGCCCCAATTGCAGCGCCAGTCCTACCATCAGGCGCGGGCCGGAGGAACCGAATGCCCGGTGCTCCGCATGCGGAAACAGGATGACGCCGAAATTGTGCTCGCGAGTCTGCAAGTTGACCGCCGTCAGATGCCGCACCTCGGCTTCCACGAGAATGCGCTTGAACTCGGCGAAGGTCCCCATCGCCGCGACCGGCAGGGGCTCGGTCATCGTTGCCACATCATGCACGGTGAAAATGCCGCTGTGCCGGTAGGCGAGCTCGCCGATGTACTGCCCGCCGCCGCTTTTTTCCAGAGCTTCGAGGAATCCGTCGGGAAAGCCCTGCTGCACCGAGGGCAGAAGTCCGCGCCAGCGTTCGCCGATCACGATGGCAGCGCGATCCATGGGCAGCGCGGTGCGCAGGCGCTCCAGTGCGGCGTGCATGTTGGGAACCAGATCTTCGGCAAATAATAGACGTTGCGGATCGACGCCCAGGGTCGAGAGGGCAAGCGTATTTTCCTGTACCGCATTGCGCTGGTTTTCAAACAACACCATCACCATCGCAATGCCCAGCAGCATCTGCGGTACCGGGCCAAATAGTCGTGTGGCGTTGCCGAATATATCCATCAAGGGATTCTGGATTTGCCCCACTCCCATCAGCACGCCCCAAAATGCCAACGCGAAGGCAAGAACCTGAAAGGCGAGCGAGCCGCGTTTGTGGCCGTTTACGTAGAAAACCGCCGAGCTATACAAAAGGATCGCCGCTAGTCCGAGTCCTAGCCGGATCGCGGGCTGCGCGTCCGGACGGAAAATTCCGTTAACAATGTGGCCTCGCAAAGTGAGCAGCGCGAGGATGACTCCGGCAGCTCCCACGGCGGCGTCATACCAGCGAAACTGCGACGGCCCGCGCATCAGGCGTGTGGAAATGAAGATGCATAACGCCATCCCCACGAGAAAAAGTTGGCTGATAAAGAATGCCAGCGACGACGAGGGAAAAGTATCGAGAACGTAATGCAGCGAGTAGGCCGCCCATGCCAGTTGCCAAGCGCGGAAGTACGGCTGGCGGCTCTGTTCGTGCAGGTAGGTGAAGACCAGGAACAGCAGGACGGAAACAAATCCCGGAATTAAGACCGTCGTGATGACTACGCTGTTCATAGGGTCCGAGAAGACGCCTCTGGCCAAGCTGACTGGCTCAGTTTCGGGGGGAAACAGTGCCCCAATGGTTTCACAGCCGCACGTCCGAAGACAATAGGATTTAAGTACAGTGCCCGCCTTCGATTGCTCTCTCGGGGGAAGGGTTGCAGCCGAAATCCCGATTCGCGGCGCCGTTGAGTTGACGATGCCAGAAGCGGTCCGTAACATCGAAGGTCCTAATCTACTTATGAATGTTTCGAGTTCACCTGACCCAGGCAAACCGCGCGTGCGCTTTGCTCCCTCGCCGACCGGCTTCCTTCATGTGGGCAGCGCCCGCACGTTTATTTTCAACTGGTTATACGCCCGCAGCAAGGGCGGCACCGTGATCCTCCGTCTCGATGACACTGACGTTCGAACGCAACACCGACGCCTCGGTGAACTCCATTTTCGAGGGCCTGAAGTGGCTGGGCCTCGGCTGGGACGAAGAGTACAAGCAGTCGGACCGCGGTGCGCTGCATCGGCAAATGGCGGAGACAATTTTCCAGAAGGGACTCGCCTACCGCGATTTCACCCCCGCCCACACCGGCGACAGCGAAAAATCCGGAGCGCAAGGCACATGGCTGTTTAATCCCGGCATGCGTGAGCTTTCCCGCGAAGAAAGCGACCGCCGCGCCGCTGCCGGCGAACCGTTTGCCCTGCGCTTCCGCGTGCCGCGTGGCCCCGACGCGGATTGGATACGGAAATCTTCAAACGTCCAATGGAACGAGGACACATGGGTGGTTCGATTTGGTGACGCCGTCTATGGGTTACAGGGCAAAAGCACTGCCGATATCGAAGACTTCGCTCTCCTCCGTTCCGACGGCATGCCCACCTATCATCTGGCCTCGTGCGCCGACGACGTGGACCTCGGCATCAGCAACATTATTCGAGGCCAGGACCATCTTTCGAACACCTTTAAACACGTGCTAATTTTCGAAGCCGCCGGCTACGTCCCGCCACAGTTTGCGCATCTTCCGCTCTTGGTTGCACCCGATGGCGCCAAACTCTCGAAGCGCCGCCACGGCCCAGTCGTAAGCGTAACTACGTATCGCGACGCCGGATTTCTTCCCGAAGCCTTCATCAACTTCCTGTGCCTGCTGGGCTGGTCGCCCAAAGACGATCGTACCAAAATGAGCCAGCAGGAACTCGTGGACGCATTTTCGTTAGAAGGAATCAATCGCGCGAACGCAGTAGTAAATTTTAAAGAACCAGAAGTAGAGCAGCCCAATGTGGGGCGGGCACTCCTGCCCGCCAACTCTATCCACGAAGAAACGTTCGACCCCAAAGCGCTCTGGCTGAACGCGGAGCACATCCGCAGCCTCCCAATTGAAGACCTCAGCCAGCGCCTGCTCCCGATCGTGCGCGAAGCCGGCTTCAACGTCACGCCGGAAAAAATGCTGCGCATCACGCCGCTCATCCGCGAGCGCATCAAGCTGCTAAGCGAAGTGCTGACCGCGGCTGATTTTTTCTTCGTCGATCAGTTGCCGCCCTACGATCCCGCCGAACTCATCCCGCAAAAGGGAGACGCGGCCATGGCGCTGAAAGTCATGCAGAAGGCGCAGGCCGTGCTGGCCAATGTCGAGTTCAAGCACGACCCGCTGGATCAGGCTCTGCGAGCCGCCGCGCAGGAACTGGGAGTGAAGGCCGGGCAGATGTTTCAGCCCATCCGCGTAGCTGTCTGCGGCCGCAAGAACGCTCCGCCATTATTCGAGACGCTGGAAGTGCTGGGCAAAGAAACCACGTTGAGCAGGATCGAGCAGGCAATTCGCAAAGTGTCATGCTGAGCGGAGAACGGAATTCGCAAAGCGAAGCCCGTTCGTAGTCGAAAGCATCCCCGCCCTGGAAATGCCTCTTGCCCGGCATGAGTCGGTTTCTCTATAGGGATGCTTCGACTCCGCAACGAGCATCACTTCGCTCTCCTCGCTGCTCCGCTCAGCATCACAGCCCCATCACCGTCCCGCGTCTTTCTTTGCGGTAAGATCAAGAGTTATGAAAACGACAGATGCTGAGCCTGAGACGGCTGCGAGCGCGTCTCCCGAACCTCGTTCCTCGAATTTCTTGCGCGACAAGATTGCCGAAGACCTGAAGACCAACAAATACAACGGCCGCGTCCAGACTCGCTTCCCTCCCGAGCCCAACGGATATCTCCACATCGGCCACGCCAAGGCCATCTGCATCGACTTCGGACTTGCCGAAGAGTTCGGCGGCAAGACCAATCTGCGCTTCGACGACACCAATCCTGAGAAGGAAGATGTCGAATATGTCGATTCGATCATGGAAGACGTGAAGTGGCTCGGCTTCCAGTGGGACGGTCTCTTCTACGCCTCGGACTATTTTGATCAGCTCTACGAGTGGGCGATCAAGCTGATTAAGGACGGCAAGGCGTACGTCGACGATCTTACGGCCGACGAGATTCGAAAGTACCGCGGCACGCTGACCGAGCCGGGCAAAGACAGTCCGTATCGCAATCGCTCGGTCGAAGAGAACCTGAATCTGTTCGAGCGCATGAAGGCCGGCGAGTTTCCCGACGGATCGCGCGTGTTGCGGGCGAAAGTCGACATGTCGTCGCCCAATCTGAATATGCGCGATCCCGTGATGTACCGCATCCTGCACGCCGAGCATCACCGCACCGGCAACAAGTGGTGCATCTATCCCATGTACGACTACGCCCACGGGCAGTCGGATTCGCTGGAAAAAGTCACGCACTCGATGTGCTCGCTCGAATTTGCCGATCACCAGCCGATTTACCGCTGGTTCATCGAGCAGCTTGGAATCTTCCCGTCGCAGCAGATTGAGTTCGACCGCCTCAGCCTGACGTACACGCTGATGTCGAAGCGCAAGCTGCGGCAGCTGGTTGAGCAGGGACAAGTGAAAGGCTGGGACGATCCCCGCATGCCGACGCTGGGTGGATTGCGTCGCCGCGGCTACACGCCGGAAGCGATTCGCAACTTTGTCACCGCCGCGGGCGTCTCGCGCACCAACGGCATCGTTGAGCTGGCAATGCTCGAGCACTTCGTCCGTGAAGACCTGAACAAGCGCGCCCCGCGCGTGATGGCGGTGCTGCGTCCGCTGAAAGTGGTGATCGATAACTATCCCGAGGGCCAGGTCGAAGAAATGGATGCGACCAACAATCCGGAAGACGATAGCGCCGGATCGCGTAAGGTACCGTTCTCGCGGGAACTCTACATCGAGCAGGACGACTTCCGCGAAGTGCCTCCGCCCAAATATTTCCGCCTCTCACCCGGCCGCGAAGTGCGCCTGCGTTACGGATACTTCATCACCGCGAAGAGTGTAGTGAAAGGTGACAAGGGCGAAGTCATCGCGGTGCATTGCACCTACGATCCGGCAACGCGCGGCGGCAACGCCCCGCCCGACGGACGCAAGGTGAAGTCGACGATCCATTGGGTCTCGGCCCAGCACGCGGTCGACGCCGAAGTCCGCATCTACGAGAACCTTTTCACCAAGGAAAATCTCGCCGACGTGGAAGAAGGCAAGGACGTGCTCGACTATCTCAATCCAAACTCGCTGGAAGTGATCGCGAACGCGAAGCTGGAGCCGTCGCTGGCCAATGCCGCTCCGGGCGCCCGCTACCAGTTCGAACGCCTGGGCTACTTCTGCGCCGATCCCGACTCGAAGCCGAGCAAGCCAGTCTTCAACCGCACCGTAGCGTTGAAAGACACATGGGCCAAGGTGGAAAAGAAGCAGGAAATAGCTAAGCGACACTAGCGCTTCTCCAAAGCTTGTCATCCTGAGGCGCAGATTTTAGCGCCGAAGAACCTCTGTATTCGCTGGCAGCTACTCGCTGTGAGCAATCGCCCAGGCCCACCCCTGTCATGCTGAGCGAAGAACGACCTCCGCGAAGCAAAGGCCGTTCGCAGTCGAAGTATCCCTGCCAGCGTCACGTTGCCTCACATTGCTGTGCCACACTCTCAGAAAGTGCACGTAGAACCCGCCGCGCGCGGTGACGGCCATAGCGATGCTTCGACTCCGCCGTGAGGATCGCGACCCTCGCGGCTCCCGCTCAGCATGACAAAGTCTTCGGTAGTAACATTAGGCGCCGTCTTCACCCGGCAAAGCGTGCCTTAGAGCACGCCTGCAGACACCGGAGCCCCCATGCACTCATTCATCCTCGCCACATTTTTCGACTTCCCCCGCGTTCCGCTCTCGATGTGCAGCGCCGGCATTCTGCTTTTCCTGATTGCGCTGTGGACTGCGGAGACCGACCTCGTACGCGTCCGCGGCCTCGACAAGATCGTAGCCTTGACCAATTTGTGTTTCGCCATCCCCTTGGCGGTCTTCGGCGCGCTGCATCTCTCAGGCGTAGGATTCGTCCTGCCTCTGGTGCCCTCGTATATGCCGTGGCGATTGTTTTGGGCATATTTTGTCGGCTGTGCTTTGGTAGCCGCATCCCTGAGCATTGCCACAAAAATTCAGGTGCGCTGGTCCGGCCTGCTGTTCGGAATCATGATGTTTCTTTTTGTGGCGATGTTGGAGTTCCCGGGAGCCCTCTCCACCCCCAAAGACAGGTTCGGATGGACGGTTGTCATTCGCGAAATGTCGTTCGCGGGCGGAGGCTGGCTCCTCGCGGGAAGCGCCCTGCGCGAGCAGGGTCACGAGGAAGGCTGCAAGGTCATAACCCTGGGCCGCGTGTTGGTCGCCATCGCCGCCATATTTTTTGGCGGTGAGACTTTTCTGCACCCATTGGGATGCCCCGGCGTCCCGCTCGAAAAACTGATGCCCCCGTGGATTCCGGCGCGCCTGCTCATCGGCTATCTGACAGGCGCGATTCTTCTGGTTGCCGGCGTAGCCATTCTGCTGGCCAGGAAGACGCGGATGGCCGCAACGTATCTCGGCACCTGGATCGTGCTGCTGGTCCTGTTCATCTACGGGCCGATCCTGATCGCGGCACTGGCCAACCCAAGCACCAACGTCAAGGTGGAGGGGATCAACTACTTCGCCGACACGCTGCTGTTTGCCGGAGCGGTCCTCGCAGTAGCCAGCGCGACGCCACGCAGCGACTCATGAATGGGCTCGTGAGCCGATAAGTATATCTCGGCAGAATTGTCATGCTGAGCGAAGAACGACCTCCGCGAAGCGGGGGCCGTTCATAGTCGATGCATCCCTACCCGCGCCCCGTAACCTGCGTGTTGCGTCGGACTTGTCAGAAAGCGCAAGTGTGATCCCGCGGCGCGGACGGCATAGGGATGCTTCGACTCCAGAGTGAGGATCACCGTGCGATCCTCACCATCACAAACAGGATGGAGCTGAGAGCTGACAGCTAGTTATGAACGTGCGGACTCTGCGCAGGGTTCGCGTGATGTGCGGCGGGCTCCTTCACCACCTTCACATCAAAGCTCACCGGCAAAGTTTTCGGAGGAAAGCACTGCGCGTTGTCGCAGGCCTGGTAGCGCAGCACTCCGTGCATCACATATTTTCCCGGCACCACCGATTTCAGCGGATGCACCGCCAGATTGATGGCGAAATCGCCGCTGTACACGCTGAGCTTCTCGCTCGGAGAAAACGGAAAGCTCAGATCTGTTCCCTCCGGATATTCAATCTTCCCCAGCACAATGTCAGTGGGCAGATCCATCTTCAGCGCAGTCGGAATCAGGAACTCCGACTTGGGCGCGTTGGAGTTAATGTGAAACCCGGAGGACACGCGGAAATCCAACCTCACCATCGTTTGTTCGGTGCGCTGAGCTGTCACCAGCGGCACGGGCGCCATCGAAACCGACGGCGACTTGCCCGACTGTGCCCAGGCCGCGCCGGCCAGCAGTGCCACGCAACCAATTATCCGCGGATTGAGTCGTGCCCACATCATCGCCTTACCGGCTCAAGACAAATAGTAGATCGAGCGCGAGGCCGCTCCTATTGTCACTTCTGAGGCTGGAGGGCCGCCGCGCTCGTCGCGGCTTCCGTGTTGAGCGCCTTCTTGATCGCATCCTCGATCTCGGCCTTGCCCTTCAGCCCGATAATGCGGTCGACAATCTTTCCATCGCGGCCAATGAAGAAGCTCTCGGGCAGCGCGGGAACGCCACCGTATTCCTCGCCCACGGCTTCTTTCCCCAACAGCACCGGGTAATTCACGCCCATATCCTTGGCGAACTTCGAAATCTCATCCTTGCCGGAATCGTCCATGGCGACGCCGATCACCTGCAGGCCTTGGTTGCCGTATTCATTCTGCATTTCGACGAGCCACGGTGTCTCGATCTTGCAGGGGCCGCACCATGTGGCCCAGAAGTTCAGCAGGACGGCCTTGCCGCGCAGATCCGAGAGCTTCAGGTTTCCGCCGCCCAGCTTCTCCAGAGTGAAATCAGGAGCAGGCGTGGACTTGCCGACAATCGCGGGCGCATCCGACCCCGAGCGCCGAGCCATGTGAAAGCCAAAATACAGCATCGCAGCCGCAATCACCGCAACCACAACCAGCGCGAGCGGATTACGCCCCGGCCCAGGAGCCGGTCCCGGCGGCGGTCCTGCAACGTTTGAAATATTGTTCAGCTCACCGCTGCTTGCCGGTTGCTGATCGGACGTTCCACCGACTTCTTCAGAATTCGACATAAATCCTCACAGCGCAAACCGGTTTAAGAATGACAGCCAGCTCGAAATCAGAGTGAACCGGCCCATTACGAGCAGGACGCCAAGCGCAATCAGCAGCCCGCCTGAAGCCACTTCGAGCGCGTGCATGTGCGATCGGAAGCGGCTATAAAATTTAAGAAAGCGCTCCATCAGCAGCGACGTTAGCAAAAACGGCACAGCCAGCCCCAGCGAATACACTCCCAGCAGCAGGATCCCTTTGACCAGCGTATCCTGTTCACCGGCCAGCGTCAGGATCGCCGTCAGAATCGGCCCCAGGCAAGGAGTCCAGCCGAAGGCGAAGGCGAATCCAATCACAAACGCGCCCAACGGAGTGCTGCTTCCCTTGACGCTGTGCAGCCGGGCATCGGTATAGAGCGCCTTGATCTTGAAGATTCCGGTCAGGTGCAGCCCGAAAATAATGATGACCACGCCAGCCACGATCGAGAGCGTGTGCTTGTAGCGCGCCGCAATCTGCCCAATCTCGGTCGAGATCGCGCCCAGCGTAATAAACACCACGCTGAACCCGAGGATGAATCCGACGGAATTCACCATCACGCGCCGCATCAATTGAGCTTGCGGTGACTTCAGCTCTTCTACCCCGGCGCCAGAAATCAACGAAACATATCCTGGCACCAGCGGCAGCACGCAGGGCGACAGAAACGAAATCAGGCCTGCGAAGAATGCGGCGATCGGCAGTGGAAGGCTTCCCATCGGTTGTTATTGTACCCGCTGCGCGTCCCTCATCTGAATAAGACGCGCCAAGCCAGGTTTAGTTGCAACATCGCGCGCCTCGCCCGGTGGGCCTGTTCGATGGGTAGTGGATTTCGGTGGGGCCCTGATTCAGTGCGCCTTCGATTTGGATGATTTTTCAGGCTCGGCCGCGGATGGCGGTGCAGTCAGCGCCGGTAGGTCCGGCGAATCCATCAATTTGTGGAAGATTGCCGTCGGCAACGTGGCGACCAACACAGCCCGGCTGTCCTCCTGCCGCACCTGCAGGCTGTCGAACAAAGCCTTCAGGTCGGCGTCGGTGCCGGGAGATCCCACGGAAGCCTCCGCGCTATGAAACATCGACAGAAAGAGGCTCACCTTGTCGGCGATCGACTCGGCAGCTTCTTTGCTGCCGGGCCACGCCTCGGCCCGCAAATGCAATACTCCCGCGCGCAAAGGAAAATGTAAGAAGCTGGCGGAAATCACCAGATCTGTCGATCGCGGGAAAACGGTTGACCATCCCTCGAACTGCGGCGCCGTCGGCTCGATTCGAGCCACTAGCCAGAGCGGGCTGGCCAACTGCACCCGCTTGTAGTACCGGCGCAAGAATGCCGGACCGCCGAACGGGGACGCCAGCCGCCGCGAGCGGTCGACGATGCCACGGATGACCGCGGGATCCTCGTGGTTCGAAGCGGCTACTGTGTCTACTCCGAGGATGGCGAGCCGGAAAGTTCGTCCGGAGATCGGGATCGTATAAACATTGATGGAGTTATAGTTTTCGACCGACTGCGCTATGCGCCGCAGGTAAGCCGCGCACCGGCCGGCATCGAAGTGCGCGACGAACACTTCGGAAAAACGCGGCTCCGGCGCCGATCCGCCCGTTCCTCCGCCCGGCCAATTCTGCGGGTAGTGGACCGCAAAAGCGACGGACTCAAGGTCCCGCTCGTAGTCAAACCCGGTTTCCTGGATGAAGCGCTCGTATTCCGGATCGTGCGAGACCGGCAAGAACGGTTTCCCATTGTTCACCCTACGCACCCAGCTCAAATTGGCGTAGAGGAAGGCGTCCGCCCCCGGCAAAAGCCGCGCCGCCTCGGGTGGGGCGGCTTTGCGCAGCTGGACGGCCACGGTCAGCAATGCCGCTACGATTACGACCCCGAGAGCAATGGGAAGAGTGCGTCTAATTCGCATGGAATGCGGCTGGAATGCAATGATAGCATCCCGCAGCCCCGCCAAACGGAGCCCCGGCCCCTTAGAGATGTGAGAACTGAATTCCCGGAACAACGATGAGTCGGAGCTGGATTCTTGGGAAACGAGCGTGCAAGAATCGAATTCTCGGGAAACGCGTGTGCTAGAAGTGGATTCTCGGGTCAAGCGCTGGAGTAAGCGCCACCCAAATCCAGCCGCGTAGCGGCGGCATGTGAAAGCCCGGCACGGCAGTGCCGGGTAAAGTGGGGGGGAATTGACGCGAGTCCCGTAGGGACGGCACCATTTCTATCGCCCCCGCGCCCCTCAACTGTCGGTTGCGCCGAAACTTTCCCTTGTGGTACCTTAAATGATTGTCCCGGACATTTTGAAGGGATCAGAGGGATCAGTTTGCGCGAAGGCGCACCGGTCCCGGGAATTGCTGGCGTAGCTCAGTCGGTAGAGCATCTGATTTGTAATCAGAGGGTCGGGGGTTCGAATCCCTTCGCCAGCTCCAGAGAACGAAATTTTTTCGGCAGGCGGCGGACTCGGTTAGCGGCAACAGTTTTTCCAACGCACTCCATTCGGAACTTTTCCCGGCGTGCAGTGATCTTCGCAGTTTCTTGTGCGCGACCTTGGTTTTCCTGTTTTGACGAAATAGCAGTGTGACTTGTGCTGCGTTTGGTCTGCGTGTTCGGGGCAAGCGATCGGCGGGCGCAAAACGCAGTCTGCCGGACGGAGCGCTAATAGCCGCATCGCCCGAAAGTTTTTGCACAGGTGGGTGAGTGGTTAAAGCCAACAGACTGTAAATCTGTCCCTCCTAGCGAGGTACGAAGGTTCGAATCCTTCCCTGTGCACCATGATTTGAGCCGCTGAGCGGGCGTGAAGCCGACCCTGAGCTTTGCCGGAGGGGAGGCTGGGAGTTCGCTGGCGAAATCCTGAGCGTTCTTTGCGAAGGATCGAGTAAACATGAATCGCCTCGCGGTAGCGTTGATCGCCTACGCAGTGTTGGGAGTCCTGACGTGGATGACGATCAACGATGCGCGGATTCGAGCGGGAACGCTGGCGATTCTGCTGCTCTTCGCGGCCAAAAGTTGGATCCGGAGAAAAGATGTCTTGCATCCGGACAGCAAGCGCGACGCAGAGTAGCGGATGGTTTTGGGAAGGGCACGGCTTCAGCCGTGCCGCTAGAGCGCGCAGATAAGAGGCGGCTTTAGCCTCTGAGGGTTTGGCTGAGAGCTGAAAGCTAATAGCTGACAGCCGAGTTTCAGGGCCGATGTAGCTCAGTTGGTAGAGCACTCCCTTGGTAAGGGAGAGGTCACCAGTTCAATCCTGGTCATCGGCTCCAGAGATTGTCGGAAGGCTCTTCGAAGAGGGCAAGGCAGCGGTTGTAGAAGCGCAGGGTTTGTGGAAGGGCACGGCTTCAGCCGCGCCGCCAGAGTCGCAATGCATAGCGGCTTCAGCCGCTGAGGTTTTACTAAAGGCTGACAGCTGATAGCTGACAGCTGAGTTTCGCGGGAGTAACTCAGTGGTAGAGTCACAGCCTTCCAAGCTGTTGGTCGCGGGTTCGATTCCCGTCTCCCGCTCCAGATTCGAAGGGGATGACAGTGGCGTTTGAACAAGCCGCCATCAAGGTAGAGAAGGCTGAGGAATTCGCCGGGCTGCAGGCCGCCGTCGAGCAGGCGTTCATGCCGGAAAAGGTCGAGCAATTTTTAAAGCAGCTCGACCGCAAGGGAATCCGCGTTCGCGATGTGGATGCGGTGCTGGCGCAACGGGTGCTCGAGGGCTTTGCCGAGCCGGGCCTGAACGCGCAGCAGTTGTATCAGGCGCTGACGCTGTCCGACCAGGCGCAAATGCGCGAGTTTTACCTGTCGAAGCTCGAAGGCGTCGATGTCGCGCTGCGGCACAAGTTTAAAAAGTTGTATCAGTACTACTGAACGGTTTTGAAAGGGCGCGGCTTCAGCCGCGCCGACAAGGCAATCATAGACTTGGGGCTTTAGCCCCAGAGGAACGGAAATGGCGAAAGAAAAATTTGATCGCAATAAGCCGCACTGCAACGTCGGGACGATTGGTCACATCGACCATGGCAAGACCACGTTGACGGCGGCGATCACCAAGGTGCTGCAGAAGCACAATCCGAAGATCGTGTTCCGGTCGTTCGATTCGATCGACAACGCGCCGGAAGAAAAGGCGCGCGGCATCACGATCGCGACCGCGCACGTGGAGTATGAGACGGCGAACCGGCACTATGCGCACGTCGATTGCCCGGGCCACGCCGACTACATCAAGAACATGATCACGGGCGCGGCGCAGATGGATGGTGCGATTCTGGTGGTGGCGGCGACCGATGGTCCCATGCCGCAGACGCGCGAGCATGTGCTGCTGGCCCGCCAGGTCGGTGTGCCCTACATCGTGGTTGCGCTGAACAAGTGCGATGCGGTGGACGATCCCGAGTTGCTCGATCTGGTTGAGCTCGAAGTGCGCGAACTGCTGAAGAGCTACAAGTTCCCGGGTGACGACGTGCCGGTGATTCGGCTGTCGGCACTGGGCGCTTTGAACGGCGAAGAGAAATGGGAGAAGCAGATTGACGCGTTGATGGAGGCGGTGGACAAGAGTGTGCCGCAACCGGCGCGCGAATTGGACAAGCCATTCCTGATGCCGATCGAAGATATTTTCTCGATTTCGGGCCGGGGCACGGTGGTGACGGGCCGTATCGAGCGCGGCAAGGTGAAGGTGGGCGAGGAAGTCGAAATCGTCGGCTTCCGCGAGACGCGCAAGACGGTGGTGACCGGCGTGGAGATGTTCAAGAAGCAGCTGGACGAAGGCATGGCGGGCGACAACGCCGGCCTGTTGCTGCGCGGCATCGGCAAGGAAGATGTGGAGCGCGGCATGGTGCTGGCCAAGCCGGGATCGATCACGCCGCACACCAAGTTCAAGGCGGAGGTGTACATCCTGACGAAAGAAGAAGGCGGGCGGCATACGCCGTTCTTCAAGGGATATCGTCCGCAGTTTTATCTGCGCACGACGGACGTAACGGGCGTGGCGGAGTTGCCGGCGGGTACCGAGATGGTGATGCCGGGAGACAACGTCAGCCTGGTGATCGAACTGATCACGCCGGTGGCCATGGAAAAGGGCTTGCGCTTCGCGATTCGCGAAGGCGGGCATACCGTGGGCGCAGGCACGATCGCGGAGATTATTCAGTAGCAGCTGTCAGCCATCAGCTTTCAGCTGTCAGCAAAACCGCGGCGAGCCGACACTGAACGCGAGCACGACGATCACACTCTCAAGGTGAGCACGATGAACATGCCCTTAGAGCGCACTCTTAAGGTGAGCACGACGCAAGCGCAACGGCAAGGCAGCCCCGAAGGGGCGGAATGTGATAGCCCAGGACGGAAGTCCTGGGTAGGTAGCGATACAAAGAACGAGTCCCGTAGGGACGGCACAATATCCCGCGGGTAAGAAAATGCATACGTCCTTCGCGAGACAAAGCCGTCTGGCTCAGGATGACAAAGGTTAGGAGCTGTTTTTATGCCCCGAGAAATTGTGACATTACAGTGCGGTGACTGCAAAGAGCGGAATTATTCGACCACCAAGAACCGCAAGACGACGACCGAGCGGCTGGAATTCAAGAAATTCTGCCGCCGTTGCCGTAAGCACACCGCTCATAAAGAAGTGAAATAATTTGGTAATTGAAAATCGGTTTTCAAATTTCCAAATTACTCAATTACCAAATGAGTACAGGGGCGTAAGCTCAACGGTTAAACTGTCGGTCTCCAAAACCGAACTTGGGGGTTCGAATCCCTCCGCCCCTGCCAGAGTTTTTGGAGAGAAGGATCAGGAGTACTGATGTCAGTCGAGACGAAGAAAATGGCGAATTCACTTGCAGCAGCCGGCGGCAGTTTCGGCGACCAGATTAAATCCTGGCCGGAGCGGATCAAGACCTTCTATAACGATGTGCGCGGCGAGATGCGCAAGGTGACTGCGCCCAGCCTCAAAGAGGTTCGAGCAACCACCACCGTCGTCGTCATCACGGTCGCCATCTTCGCTTTTTATTTCTGGGTGATCGACTTCTTCATTCAGAAGGGCGTATCCGCTCTCTTTAAGCTCTTCAAGGCCCACTGACGGCGGTCGGAAATGCCGGCCGCAGAAAAAGGGCTGGCCGAAAAGAAAATGCTTACTATGCTGGACGAAGAAAAAAACGAAACACCAACTGGCGGCGAAAGCACACCGCAGCCTCCCGCGGACGGAACTGCTGTCACCACCGAAGCTCCCGAAGCTCCTCGCAACCCGAACATGAAGTGGTACATCATCCACTCGTATTCGGGCTTTGAGCGCAAGGTCAAAGAGTCGCTGGAGTCGCGCGTCGCCGCTTTCGGGCTGCAGGAAAAGATTGGCAAAGTGCTGATCCCGACCGAGTCGGTCACCGAAGTGCGCGGCGGCAAGAAGTACACCTCCGAGCGCATGTTCTATCCCGGCTACGTGCTGGTCGAAATGGACATGGACGATCACGTGTGGCACGTCGTGAAGTCCACGCCGCGCGTTACCGGATTCGTCGGCACCGGCCAGCAGCCGACACCGCTTTCGGAAGAGGAAGTTCAGCACATCGTTTACAAAGTTGCCGACAGCCGTGAGAAGCCGAAGCTCAAAGTTAAGTTTGAGAAAAACGAATCGGTCCGTATCACCGAAGGGCCGTTCGCCAGCTTTACCGGCGTAGTGGACGAAGTGAATGAAGATCGCGAGACGCTGAAAGTAATGGTCACGATTTTCGGCCGCTCCACTCCGGTGGAACTCGAGTTCAACCAGGTGGAGAAAGTCGCGTAAGAATTTGGTAATTGGGAACGTTTGTAATTTTGTAATTGAAAGACGCGATGTAGCCGTAAAGGTTTTGAAAGGGCGCGGCTTCAGCAGCGCCGTAAGAGGCCCGAACGAGACCGGGCTTTAGCCCCTGAGGGCTTAAAGTCTAGAACAAGAAAGTCCGCAGAATGTTGAGCCGAAAATCCTAGACTCACGCTGCTGACGGAAGAGAGATCATGGCAAAAAAAGTTACAGGTTACGTCAAGCTGCAGATCGCCGCGGGCAAAGCGACTCCGGCGCCCCCGGTGGGCCCGGCGCTCGGCCAGGCGCAGATCAACATCATGGAGTTCTGCAAGCAGTTCAATGCCAGAACCAACCAGAAAGAGATGGAAGGCCTGATCATCCCGGTCGTGGTTTCGGTGTATAGCGACCGCTCGTTCACCTTCATCACCAAGACGCCTCCGGCCTCGATTCTGTTGAAGCGCGCGGCGGGCATCGCCAAGGGATCGGGCACGCCGAACAAAGACAAAGTCGGCAAGGTGACCGCCAAGCAGGTCGAAGACATCGCCAAGCAGAAGATGCCCGACCTGAACGCGGCCTCGGTCGACACCGCGATCAAAAGCGTCCGCGGCACAGCAAGATCGATGGGCATCGAAGTAGTCGGGTGATTGAGTGGACTGAGCCATTTTGTGATTGAGGTCAATCGCTCAATGGCTAAATCGCACAATCGCCAAATTGTCAAAGCACCACGGCTGATCGGAAACTGATCATCGGTGGGAGACAAGGAAAAGCAAATGTCGAAAAAAGAAGGAAAGAACATCGCCAAGGCGCACGCTGCAGTCGAGAAGCGCCCCTATGTTCTGCAGGACGCGGTTCCGCTCCTGCAGAAAGTGAAGTACGCCAAGTTCGACGAGACCGTCGAAGTCACCCTCCGACTGGGAGTCGATCCCAAGCACGCCGACCAGATGGTGCGCGGCACGGTCGTTCTGCCGCACGGACTAGGCAAGTCGAAAAAAGTTCTGGTCATCGCCACCGGCGACAAGATTAAAGAAGCCGAAGCGGCCGGTGCCGATTTCGCCGGCGGAGAAGAGATGGTCGAGAAGATCACCAAAGAAAACTGGACTGACTTCGACGCCCTGATCGCCACTCCTGACGTCATGAAATCCGTCGGACGGCTGGGCAAAGTTCTCGGCCCCAAGGGCCTGATGCCGAATCCAAAGACCGGCACGGTCACTTTCGACGTGGGCAAAGCCGTGCAGGAAGTGAAGGCCGGCAAGGTCGAGTTCCGCACCGACAAGACCGCTCTTATTCACTGCCCCGTCGGCAAGATTTCGTTCACGCCCGACAAGTTGATCGAGAACGCCACGGTGGTGATCACCAGCGTGATCAAGGCCAAGCCGTCGGTCGCCAAGGGCAAGTACATCAAGGGCTGCTATCTGAGTTCGACAATGGGTCCGGGGATTTCCGTGGACGTGACCCCGATCGAGACGGCGGCGAAGGCTTAGCGCGGCGCTGAAGCGCTTGAACGGACGAATGCGTCCGTCCCTACATAAGATCATTGCGAGGGATTCGATATGGCGGTTACCAAAGCAAAGAAAACAGAGCAGGTCGAGAAGCTGAGCAAAGACCTGAAGAACGTTTCGAACGTGGTCGTCGCGACCTACACAAAGATGACCGTGGCCCAGGACTATGAGCTGCGCAAGGCTCTGCGCGGCGCGGGCGCCAAGTATCAGGTCGTCAAGAACACGTTGGCGGAGCGCGCTGCGAAAGGCACCAAGGTCGAAGGCGCTCTGAAAGACCTGGCTGGCGTTACGTCGATCGCCTATACCACCGGAGATCCGGTCGCGATGGCGAAGGCGCTGACCAAGTACGCCAAGGATACGCCGGAGTTCACCTTCAAGATCGGCGTGGTCGAAGGCAAGGTAATCAACATTAAAGAGATTGAAGCCTTGGCCAGCATGCCGTCGAAGGAGGAGTTGTATTCCAAGCTCCTGTTCCTGATCAATGCTCCGGCGCAGCGTCTGGCGACTGTCATGAATCAAGTCGGCCGCAACCTGGCGGTGGTAGTCGATCAGGGCGTACAGCAGAAGAGGTTTAAGGAAGCCTAGGGCTTGTAGGGCTCATGTGGGGACGGCCGCCTTCGGCCGTCCAGCGAGCGCAGTGAGCGTGGTTTTTGCCGGCGTCGTCGATGTGGTTAGATTTCGCGGGCGAGAGCGCCCGCGCCACATCGAAGGGCCACATAAAAAGTTTGGTTGTCCAAGGGTCAGGGGTTGCGCGGTCCTTTCCAAACGTTGTCTGGCGCGAGGAAGCGGGGCCTGGTCGCACTGGAAACCTGATTTGCGGATGGCGAAAAAGAAAAGACTAAATACTGGAGAATCAACATGGCGGATCTTGCACAGTTAGAAGAATCAATCGTAGGCCTGTCGCTGCTCGACGCGGCGGAGCTGGTGAAGAAGCTGGAAGCGCGTTTAGGCGTGTCGGCGGCGGCAGCGGCTCCCGTGGTGGTGGCGGGCGGCGGTGCGGGCGCGGCGGCAGCGGCTCCGGCCGAAGAGAAGACCGAATTTACCGTCGTCCTCAAAGAGGTCGGCGCCAACAAAATCAATGTAATCAAGGCCGTCCGCGAAGTTACCAGCCTGGGCTTGAAAGAAGCCAAGGAGCTGGTGGATGGAGCGCCCAAGAACGTGAAAGAAGGCGTTTCCAAGGAAGAGGCCGAGACGATCAAGAAGAAGTTCACCGATGCGGGCGCGACTGTCGAAGTGAAGTAGCGGTTCCATGCGGAGTGGGCACTCTGGCCCGCTTGCTTCTAGCGGCAAACGGCTGGCGAAGCGAGGGCCCGCTCCACAGAACCAGGTCGCACCAAAAGCGGTGCAAAATCGATTATCTTGTCCGTTCCTACTTGTGAACCTTGGGCGGCGATGTTAGCATCTATATAACGTCGCTTCCTAGGGATTCACTCGAGCGCGAGCGAGGCTCGCGAGGGAAGTTAGGCAGGCTGCTCCGCAGGCAGGCGGGGCGGAAACAGGCCGAAGAACTGGCGCGAAAGAGTTCAAATCAGAAATGGCAAAACGCCTTGGTTGGCGTCAGCGGGAACCACTGTCCCCGCGGACGCCTGATCGTCTTTTAGGTTCTAAGTTGTTCCGGCACTGCACTTAAAGTTAGGTCCCGCGGCGCGAACCACAACGAACGCGCCTTTACATTCCGCGGTTTGAGCGCGGCCTTCGGTTGCGCGCGAGATTGGGAGTTTCTTAACGATGAAAAATGCCTTCCGCAAACGCTTTGATTTTTCCAAAATTCCGGCCACTATCCAAATTCCGAACCTGATCGAGGTTCAGAAGCGTTCTTACGACCGCTTCCTGCAGATGGACAAACTGCCCAGCGAGCGCGAAGACGGCGGCTTGCAGGCGGTGTTTCAGTCTGTCTTCCCGATCACCGACTTTCGCAACGTATCACAACTTGAGTTTGTGGATTACGCCATTGGTAACTGGGAGTGCAAGTGTGGTCACCTCAAAGGTCTGCATCACCTCCGCACCACTTGTAAGAATTGCGGCAATACCGTCATTACTGATCCGTTCCACCCTGGCGAAGTGCTCTGCTCGAAGTGCGGCACCTACAACGCCAACACACCCGACTTCTGCAACAAGTGCGGCGACCCGGTGGGATTGCAACTGAAGTATGACGTGGCCGAGTGCGAAGAGCGCGGCATGACCTACTCCGCGCCCCTCAAGGTCACGATGCGTCTGACGATTTTCGATAAGGACGCGGAGACCGGCAACCGCTCCATCCGCGACATTAAAGAGCAGGAAGTTTTCTTCGGCGACGTTCCGCTGATGACGCAGAACGGCACGTTCATCATTAACGGCACCGAGCGCGTCATCGTCAGCCAGTTGCACCGTTCGCCTGGAGTCTTCTTCGAGACCGCCAACAACCGCACCTACTTCCTCGGAAAGATCATTCCTTACCGCGGATCGTGGGTCGAGTTCGAATACGACCAGAAGAACGTGCTCTATGTCCGCATCGACCGCAAGCGCAAGTTCCTGGGCACGATTTTCCTGCGCGCCCTCGGCCTGCGTTCCGGCGAAGACATTCTCAAGACTTTCTACACCACCGACCGCATCGCGGTTCGCGACAAGAGGCTGTACTGGACGCTTGACCCGGCCAGCGAGAAGCCGACCAACCTGCTCGGCATGAAGCTTGCCCGCAGCATCAAGAACAAGTCGGGTGAGGAAATCGCGCACTCCGGCCGCAAGATCAACGCCCAGATCCTGAAGGAGATTCAAAAGGCGAAGATCACCGAAATCGAAGTCGACATCACCGACCTCGAGGGCGCATGGACGGCCGGCGATGTAGTCGACACCACCACCGGCGAAGTCATGCTCGAAGCCAACTCCGAGGTCACCGCCGATAAGGTTTCGAAGATTCTCGATTCCGGCGTCATCGAAATGGCGCTCTTCTTCCCCGAGCGCGATGACGTGGGAACAGTCATCAGCCAGACGCTGAAGCGCGATGCCATCAAGACTCCGCAGGAAGCGCTGATTGAAATCTACCGCAAACTGCGGCCCGGCGATCCGCCAACGCTCGACACGGCGACCGCCTTGTTCCACGGAATGTTCTTCGACCCGCGCAAGTATGACTTCTCGCGCGTGGGTCGCTTGAAGTTCAACATCAAGCTGTTCGAGAACCAGGAAGCGACCTCGCTCGACAAGCGCACCCTCGATCCGGACGACTTCTACGCCACCATTGCGTACCTGTTGAAGCTGCGCAAGAACATCGGCGCGGTCGACGACATCGATCACCTCGGCAACCGCCGCGTGCGCGCGGTCGGCGAGTTGATGGAAAACCAGTTCCGCATCGGACTGGTTCGCATGGAACGCGCCATCAAGGAAAAAATGTCCGTCTACCAGGAAATGTCGACGGCCATGCCGCACGACCTGGTCAACGCCAAGCCGGTGATGGCTGCGATCCGTGAATTTTTCGGATCGTCGCAGCTCTCCCAGTTCATGGATCAGACTAACCCGCTCTCCGAGATCACGCACAAGCGGCGTCTCTCAGCCCTTGGGCCGGGCGGTCTTTCTCGTGAGCGCGCTGGATTCGAAGTCCGCGACGTTCACCCCACGCACTACGGCCGCATCTGCCCGATTGAAACGCCGGAAGGTCCGAACATCGGACTGATCTCGTCGTTGAGCTGCTATGCCCGCATTAACGACTACGGCTTCATCGAATCGCCCTATCGCAAGATCAAGGGTGGACGCGTGATCGACTACGTCACCATCGTCAACGTTGGCGATAGCGATTTCAAAGTCGGAGATCACGTCGAGAAGCACGAGATCGAGAAGATCAACAACGAGCTGAAAGAGAAGCGCAAGAAGCCGGCGGCGATCGAGCCGTTCTCCTTCTACCTCTCGGCTTGGGAAGAAGATCGTCACACCATCGCGCAGGCCAACGTGGAGCTCGACGACAGGGGCCGCATTGCCGCGGACCTCGTCAACGCCCGCAAGGCCGGCAACTTTGTGCTGGTCAGCCGCGATGAAGTTGACTACGTCGACGTCAGCCCGAAGCAGCTGGTTTCCGTCGCCGCCTCGCTGGTTCCGTTCCTCGAGCACGACGACGCGAACCGCGCGCTGATGGGCGCGAACATGCAACGCCAGTCCGTGCCGCTGCTCCGCGCGCAGGCGCCGATCGTCGGCACCGGAATGGAAGGGGTCACGGCTCGCGACTCCGGAGCGGTCGTCCTCGCGCGCCGCAACGGCATCATCGATTCGGTCGACTCCGAACGCATCATCGTGCGCGTCGAAGGCGAGCATCACCCCACGCAGCTGTCGCGGGAGGTGGGCAGCGACATCTATCAGCTCACCAAGTTCAAGCGCTCGAACCAGAACACCTGCATCAACCAGAAGCCGGTGGTCAAAAAAGGTCAGCGCGTGCTGAAAGGCGAGATCATCGCCGACGGCCCGTGCACCGACCACGGCGAGCTGGCGCTGGGACGAAACGTCCTGGTGGCCTTCATGCCATGGCGCGGCTACAACTTCGAAGACGCAATCCTCGTCTCCGAGAAGATGGTGAAAGACGATTACTACACCTCGCTGCACATCGAGGAGTACGAGATCGAAGCCCGCGACACCAAGCTCGGTCCCGAAGAAGTTACGCGCGATATTCCCAACGTCAGCGAGTCGATGCTGCGCAATCTGGACGAAGCGGGCGTCATTCGCATCGGCGCCAGCATCAAGCAGGGCGACATTCTGGTCGGTAAGGTTACGCCCAAGGGCGAAACCCAACTCACGCCGGAAGAGAAGCTGCTGCGCGCGATCTTCGGCGAAAAGGCCGGCGACGTGCGCGACGCTTCGCTCTACTGCCCGCCGGGCATTGAGGGCGTCATCGTCGACGTGAAGATCTTCTCGCGCAAGGGCCAGGAAAAGGACGAGCGCGCCAAGGCCATCGAGGCTACGCAGATCGCCAAGTTGGAAAAGAACCTTTCGGACGAAATCCGAATTCTGACCGACGAGCGGTTGAAGCGTCTCGACAACATCCTCGGCGGCAAGGAAGTGCAGGCCGACCTGCACGACGAGCGCACCAACAAGCGCCTGCTGACCAAGGGAGCGATCCTGACGCGCGACGAAATCGAGCGTATCTCGACCCGCAACCTGAAGCGCATCAAGTACGCCGATAAAGATCCGCGGGTCAACGAGCAGATCGACGAGATCGAAGAAATGACGTCTCGCCAGATCAACGTCCTGAAAAAGATCGTCAACGAGAAGAAAGAAAAGCTGACCAAGGGCGACGAACTGCCGCCGGGCGTGATCAAGCTGGTCAAGGTCTACATCGCCATGAAGCGCAAGCTGAGTGTCGGTGACAAGATGGCCGGCCGTCACGGCAACAAGGGCGTCATCGCGCGCATTCTGCCCGAAGAGGATATGCCGTACCTCGAAGACGGAACGCCCGTGGAAATCGTCCTCAACCCGCTTGGCGTGCCTTCCCGTATGAACGTGGGCCAGATTCTCGAAACCCACCTCGGATGGGCCGGCTTCGTCCTCGGCGAAAAGATCACGAAGTTGCTTCAGGAAAACACGCGCACGGAGGCGATCCGCCGCGAGTTGAAGGCTTTGTTCAAAGATTCGCAACTCGCCGACATCATCTCCGACATGAGCGACGAGGAACTGGAATCCGTGGCGCCAACCCTCACCAAGGGCGTGTTCATGGGATCGCCGGTCTTCGACGGCTCCAAGGAAGGCGAGATCAAGGCGTTGCTCGAACACGCCGGATTGCCGACTTCGGGCAAAACGAATCTGCGCGACGGCATGACCGGAGAGAAGTTCGAACAGCCGGTCACCGTGGGCTACATCTACATGCTGAAACTGTCGCACCTGGTGGACGACAAGATTCACGCTCGTTCCATCGGGCCGTACTCGCTGATCACCCAGCAGCCGCTGGGCGGCAAGGCGCAGTTCGGCGGACAGCGCTTCGGAGAAATGGAAGTCTGGGCGCTCGAGGCGTACGGTGCGGCTTTCATCCTGCAGGAACTGCTGACGGCGAAGTCCGACGACGTATACGGCCGTACCAAGATCTACGAGGCCATCGTCAAGGGCGAAGCCGCCATGGAGCCCGGCGTTCCGGAATCGTTCAACGTGCTGATCCGCGAATTGCAGTCGCTCTGCCTCGACGTCGAGCTGATCAAGGCGACCGAGAAAAAGCCGACCGCCAGCGCGGCGGCAGATTAGTTGTTGATCGCTGGCCGTTAGTCGTTAACGGCCAGCGACACCGAGTTCGATTTTTGAAAACAAGGCCCGGGAGTTTTGCTCTTGGATTCGCGGGCCAAGAGATTTCGCTAGCGACTGACGACCAACGACTAGCGACGCTTCAAGAGCCGCAATCGGCGGCGCAACAGCCGAGAAAAGCGGAGGAACACCTTGTTTCGTTCGAGCCCATTCGAAATGGCAAATGTGATCGCGGACTTTGACGCCATCCGTATCAGCCTGGCTTCTCCCGAGAAGATCCGGAGCTGGTCGCATGGTGAAGTCACCAAGCCCGAGACCATCAACTACCGCACCTTCAAACCCGAGCGCGATGGATTGTTCTGCGCCCGCATCTTCGGGCCGGTCACCGACTGGGAGTGCCTCTGCGGCAAGTACAAGCGCATGAAGCACCGCGGCGTGATCTGCGACAAGTGCGGCGTCGAAGTCACTCTTTCCAAAGTGCGCCGCGAACGCCTCGGCCACATCGAGCTGGCGTCGCCCTGCTCGCACGTGTGGTTTTTCAAAGGATTGCCCAGCCGCATCGGGCACTTGCTCGATATTTCTTTGCGCGATCTTGAATCCGTTCTTTATTTCGAAGCCTATGTCGTAGTCGAACCCGGCGACGCTCCGGTGAAAGAGCGCGAAGTCATTAAGGACGAAGCCAAGTACCGCGAACTCGACCAGCAGTATCGCCCGGCGGGTTTCAAAGCCATGATGGGCGCTGAGGCAATCAAGGAACTGCTGAAGCGCGTCGACACCGACGGCCTTTCCACCGAACTGCGCGAGAAGATGAAGAACGAGAGCTCGCTGCAGAAGCGGCTCAAGTACGCCAAGCGCCTGAAAGTCGTTGAGGCCTTCCGCAAGAGCGGCAACAAGCCGCACTGGATGATCCTCAACGTCATCCCGGTCATTCCACCGGAGCTCCGCCCCCTGGTTCCACTTGATGGCGGGCGCTTCGCCACGTCTGACCTGAACGACCTGTATCGCCGCGTCATCAACCGCAACAATCGGTTGAAGAAGTTGATGGACCTGCACGCTCCCGAAGTCATCGTGCGCAACGAAAAGCGCATGCTGCAGGAAGCCGTCGACGCCCTGTTCGACAACGGACGCCGTGGCCGCGTCTTGCGCGGCGCCAACAACCGTCCGCTGAAGTCGCTCTCCGACACGCTGAAAGGCAAGCAGGGACGCTTCCGCCAGAACCTGCTCGGCAAGCGCGTCGACTACTCCGGACGTTCCGTCATTGTGGTCGGTCCCGAACTCAAGCTGCACCAGTGCGGCCTGCCCAAGAAGATGGCGCTCGAACTGTTCAAGCCCTTCATCTATCACCGGCTCGAACAAACGGGCAACGTCACCACCATCAAGCAAGCGAAGGAAATGGTCGAGCAGCAGGAGCCGATCGTGTGGGACATCCTCGAAGAAGTCATCAAGGATCACCCTGTTCTGCTGAACCGCGCTCCTACGCTTCACCGCCTCGGCATTCAGGCGTTCGAGCCGGTGCTGGTCGAAGGCAAGGCCATCAAGATTCACCCGTTGGTCTGCACCGCGTTCAACGCTGACTTCGACGGCGACCAGATGGCGGTGCACATTCCGCTGTCTCCGGAAGCTCAGGTCGAAGCCAGCGTGCTGATGCTGGCGTCGCACAACATTCTTTCGCCCGCTTCGGGTCAGCCGATCACCGTGCCCACGCAGGACATGGTTCTCGGTCTCTATTACCTGACCAAAGCCAAGCCGGGCGCGAAGGGTGAAGGCCGCGCCTTCGCCAACATCGAAGAAGTCCTGATGGCTCTTGATGCCGGTGAAGTCGAAACGCTCAGCCCGATCCGCCTGCGCTACTCGGGTGAGTTGATCGACCTGACCACTGCGTACGACGATCAGGACATCATTCACACCGAGCCGGTGCAGATCGATCGTGCTTTCATCAACACGACCGTGGGCCGCGCCATCCTCAACGATCAACTGCCCGAGGGCATGCCGTACATCAACGGCCTGCTCAAAAAGAAAGGTATCGGCGCTCTGGTCAACTACGGCTACCTGCGCTTCGGTCTTGAAGTCACGGTCAAGATGCTCGATGAAGTCAAATCGCTCGGGTTCAAGTTTGCGACCCGCGCCGGATTGTCCATCGGCATCGATGACATGGTCATCCCCGATAGCAAGAAGGTCCTGGTCAAAGACGCCGAGAAACAGGTTGTTGCCGTTCAGCAACAATACCTGGACGGCGCCATCACCAACGGCGAGCGCTACAACAAGGTCATCGAAATCTGGTCGGCAATCACGGAAAAAGTTGCCGACGAGATGTTCGGTGAAATGCAGCGCCGCGACAAGGAAGGCGAACTCAATCCGATTTACGTCATGGCCGACTCCGGCGCTCGCGGATCGAAACAGCAGATTCGCCAGCTCTCCGGCATGCGTGGATTGATGGCCAAGCCTTCCGGCGAAATCATCGAGTCGCCCATCACGGCCAACTTCCGTGAAGGTCTCACGGTGCTCGAATACTTCGTCTCGACCCACGGCGCCCGCAAGGGATTGGCCGACACGGCGCTCAAGACGGCCGATTCCGGCTACCTGACCCGCCGCCTGGTCAACGTCGCGCAAGACGTCATCATCAGCGAGTACGATTGCGGAACCGTCGACGGCATCTACGTGCAAGGCATCGTGGAAGCCGGCGAGATCATCGAAGCCCTGCGTGACCGCATCATCGGCCGCGTGTCGCTCGAAAAGATCAAAGACTATGACGGCAACGTGATCGTCGACATCAACAACGAAATCACCGAAGACCTTGCGATCTCGATTCAGGCGGCCGGCATCGAGCGCGTGAAAATCCGCTCCGTGCTGACGTGCGAATCGAAGCGCGGCGTCTGCGTCATGTGCTACGGCCGCAACCTGGCTTCCGGACGCCTCGTCGAACTGGGCGAAGCCACCGGAGTCATCGCGGCGCAGTCCATCGGCGAACCCGGAACCCAGCTCACCATGCGCACCTTCCACATCGGCGGTACGGCATCGCGAGTCTCCGAACAGTCGCGTCTCGATGCCAAGAATAACGGCACGGTCCGCTTCATCGGATTGCAGACGGTCAAGTCGAAAACCGGCGATCTGGTGGTCATGAACCGCCAGGGTTCCATCGCCGTCGTTGACGAAAAGAACCGCGAGCGCGAACGCTATTCGGTCGTGTACGGCGCCAAGGTCAAGGTCAACGAAGGCGATCCGGTTACGCTCGGCCAGGTCATGGTCGAGTGGGATCCGTACACTTTCGCCATCCTGACCGAAATCGGCGGCACCGTGCAGTTCAAAGACTTGCAGGAAGGTGTCACGCTCCACGAAGAAGTGGACGAAGTCACCGGCCTGTCGCGTCACGTGGTCGGCGATTCTCCCGACGAGAAGCGCCAGCCCGCGATCGTGGTCAAGGGAGGCAAGACCAGTAAGCGGTATCTCATGCCATCCCGCGCCCACCTGATGATTCAGGATGGCGATGCCGTGACCCCAGGCGATGTGCTGGCGAAGATCCCGCGCGAAACCACCAAGACCAAAGACATCACCGGTGGTCTGCCGCGTGTGGTCGAGCTGTTCGAAGCCCGCAAGCCGCATGAAACCGCGGTCATCAGCGAAATCGATGGCACGGTCAAGTTCGGCGAGGTTTCGAAGGGCCAGCGCAAAATCTACGTGGTCGCCGACAACGGCACCGAAAAGGAATACTCGGTTCCACGCGGCGTTCACATCAACGTGCAGGAGGGCGAGCGCGTCAAGGCTGGCGAGCCTTTGATGGACGGCCCGCTCAACCCGCACGACATCCTGGCCGTGCTCGGCGAAAAAGAGCTGCAGGCTTACCTGGTCAACGAAATCCAGGAAGTCTACCGCCTCCAGGGCGTCAACATCTCCGACAAGCACATCGAAGTGATTGTGCGGCAGATGATGCGCTGGGTGAAGGTCGAAGACGTGGGCGACACCCGGTTCCTGCTCGAAGAGCAGACCGATAAGTTCGCCTTCCGTGAAGAGAACGACCGCGTGATTGCGCAGGGCGGCAAGCCGGCCACTGGACGGCCGCTGCTCCTCGGCATCACCAAGGCTTCGCTCTCCACTGACTCCTTCATCTCCGCCGCGTCGTTCCAGGAGACCACGCGCGTGCTCACCGAAGCCAGCATCAACGGCAAGGTCGATCACCTGCGCGGCCTGAAAGAGAACGTTATTGTCGGACGCCTCATCCCTGCCGGAACCGGCATGGAGTACTACCGCAACGTCCGCCTCTCGCCAGAGATGGAAGAGGCTGCCGCCAAGGTACAGGCGGAAGTCTCGGCTGCTTATGAAGAAGCCGAGCGCGCTCTCGAAATGATGCGCCACGAGGGCGAGACCGACGAACTGACTGCGGAAATCCCCGCGGCCGAGTAAGCAACGCAGAAATGAATTCGGGGGCGAGCGATTCGCCCCCGCACATTTCTGCACCATCCGCGATGCAGTAGCGAAGGCCGCCTCGGCTGTGCAGCGTGAGCTTGCCCTGAGCGAAATCGAAGGGACGGAGCCGAGCCGGAATTGCCCATACTGAACGAAACTTTAATGCACGCTAACCCGCAACAATTGCATGTTGAGGAACCCCGCGAACTTCCTGCTTTGCGCAGCGAGCCTCCAGGCCCTAAGCTTAGTCAGGGCATGTTACGTTTCTTTCGGCTCCTGCGAATCGCTTTCTGGCGAGCCTTTGACCATGACGCTTTCGCCATCGCCAAAGCTTCGGCGTATTCTTCCATCCTCACTTTCTTCCCGGTCTTGCTAATCATCGGCTCCGGCCTCGCCAGCTGGCGCAAGGGTGGACCTTATTTGCGCGAAATCTCCTACGCCCTGGGCAGCATCCTTCCTGCCGGCAGCACCACCGCGCTGACCTATCTAAAGGGAGCGGCCAAGCATCCGGTGGGATTTTTGCTCACGACTTCTGTGATCGCCCTATGGACGGGTTCCGGCGTCATGGTTTCGTGGATGGAAGGTTTCCGCCGCTGTTACGAACTTCCCAAGACCTGGGGCCTGGTCAAAGAGCGGCTGATCGCATTTTTGCTGGTGATTTTTGCGCTCGTCCCCATGACCTTTGCCACGCTTCTGGTGGCCGTCGGCAGCAAGTTTGAGGCACGTCTCCTCGCCTACACCGATCCCGATTTCAACGTCTACGTTTTCCTGTTGTGGGGCGCCATCCGTTGGCTGATCGCCACCTTGACCAGCATCGCCGTCATCGCGCTCATCTACCATCACGCCGTTCCCCGCACTCAGCCCTGGCACAGCGTGATCCCCGGCTCCATCCTCGCGACCATGTTATGGTTTTCCGTCACCGTGGGATTCCGCGCCTACCTGCAGCATTTTGGCGACTTCACCACCATTTACGGATCGCTGGGCGCCGGCATGGCCTTGCTGGTTTGGATGTATATGATCTCTCTTGTCGTTTTGGTGGGTGCCGAGTTCAATGCCCTGCTGTTCCCGCGCACCATGCTGGGGAAAGAACTAACAGCCATCAATTCCACAAAGCCGTAATCGTGGCCGGGTAGTCGTGGCGTTGGATAGTCTGAGGAAAGGTTTTTGGGAAGGGCACGACTTCAGTCGTGCCAATACACAGGAAAAGGTGAGGGGGCTTTAGCCCCTGAGGTTGGCGGGCCTGAGGCGTGGGCCGCGTGCGGCGTCATCCTGAGCGGAGCCGCAGTTCAGGCGAAGCGAAGGATCTCCTGTGCAATCAGTATCCGTACTTAGCGTCCCTGTCGAGGAAGAGATTGAAACCCAGCACTCCCAAGCCCGAGGAACACGCTACCCCGAAGAACTCCGCCCTGCGTCGCGCCAAGATCATTTGCACCATCGGCCCGGCCTGCAACACTGAAGCCATGATGCGCGAACTGCTGCGCCTCGGCATGGACATCGCCCGCCTCAACTTTTCCCACGGCACGCACGAAGATCACGCCCGCAACATCCATCGCCTCCGCCGCGCCGCCGCCCGCGAGGGACGCACCGTCTGCATCCTCCAGGACCTGCAAGGCCCCAAGATCCGCACCGGCAAACTCGAGACTCACGAACCGGTTCTTCTCAAAACCGGATCCGTCGTGACCATCACTCCGCAGGATGTCCCGGGCAACGCCACCCGCATCTCGACCACTTTCCCCGATCTTGCCCGCGAGCTCGCGCCCGGCGCCTACATCCTGCTCAGCGACGGCCTCATCGAATTGCGGGTTCGCGGCACGCGCGGCAAAAACGTCCTCTGTGACGTTCTCAATGGAGGCCTGCTCGGCGAGCACAAAGGCATCAACCTTCCGGGCGTGGCTCTCTCCATTCCCGCGTTGACCGAAAAAGACCGCAAAGATCTGGAATTCGGGCTGGAACATGGCGTCGATGCGGTCGCACTTTCCTTCGTCCGTACCGCTGCCGATGTCACCGCCGTCAAACAAATTGTTGCCTCTCACGGCAGTGATGTTCCCGTAATCGCCAAGCTGGAAAAGCCGCAAGCCATCGATCATCTGGAAGAAATTCTCGAAGCCGCCGACGGAGTCATGGTCGCGCGCGGTGATCTCGGCGTCGAAATGGCTCCCGAAAAAGTTCCGGTCATTCAGAAGCATGTGATCCGCCGCGCCGCCGCCTGGCGCAGGCCGGTCATCACCGCGACCCAGATGCTCGAATCGATGGTCGAAAACCCGCGTCCCACGCGCGCTGAAACCAGCGATGTGGCCAACGCCATCTTCGACGGCACCGACGCGGTCATGCTCTCCGCCGAAACGGCCAGCGGCCAGTACCCGCGCGAATCCGTCTCCATCATGGCGCGCATCGCAGTCGAAGCCGAAAGCAATATGGCTGACCTGGGACAGATGCGCCGCCGCCGCGAGCCTCGCGGACTTTCCGTTGCCGAATCCATCTGCGAGGCCATCGCGCACGCAGCCGAAGACTTGCCCATGGGCGCTATCGCCATCTTCACCGAAACCGGCAACACCGCCCGCATGATCTCCAAGTACCGTCCGAAGGTGCCGATTTATGCCTTCGCCCACATCGAGCCGGTCGTGCGCCGTATGAATCTTTATTGGGGAGTGCATCCCGTGCGCTGCCGCCAGCCCCACTCCGTTGAACAGATGGTGATCACGGCCGAGCAGGATCTGGTCAAGCGCGGCCTGCTCCACCCCGGCGACGTTCTCGGCGTAGTCGCCGGCACGCGCCAAGCCTCCGGTTCCACGAACCTCATGCGCCTGCACGTAGTAACCGAACAAGAAGCCGAACGCATAGCCCACCCAACCCGTAAGAGTTCCTCGTCCAAGCGGTCATCCTGAGCGGAGCCGCCGTTCAGGCGAAGCGAAGGTCCAGTGTAGGGGCGGACGCCTTCGTCCGCCCCGCGAGCAAAGCGAGCGTGCGCGCAGCGACTGCATGGACAGCCCGCCGTCGGCAGCCGCACGACCCTAACCGCCTGTGCCTCTGCGATCTCTGCGCGCAGTCCTCTGCGTTCTCCGCGGTAAAGAGTCTCTGCCTTCGCGCAAATCAGAGCATGTAGGGGCGGACGCCTTCGTCCGCCCCGCGAGCAAAGCGAGCGTCCGAAGCGCGACAGCCTCGTCGCACGTTATAATCGCCCCGTATGCCGCAAGAGATCCTTTCGATCGCAGTTTGGGAACCGTTACCGGACATGGAGGCAGCTGCGCTCGAGAGTTTTGCAGAGCTGAGATCGATTGTCGCCGCCAAAGAATACAGCCGCGATCTTCTCTATCGCGATCGCGAAGCGCACTACGTTTTCCTGCGTTACTGGAAGTCCGAAGACGCCCGCCGCGCCGCCCAGGAAGATCCCGCCATGCTCCGCTGCTGGGCCAAGCTGGGCAATCAGATCCAGATCGTAAAGGTCTACGAAACCCTCTCCGAAGTACAGGCGGACAAAACAAAGTAGCCAGTCCGCTCATCCGCAGGGTTTTGAGTGTAAGGCCTGCTCTCGTCAGTTATCCCGGCGGCGTAGAATCAGGTATATGTCAAAGCATCGCCCCGCAGAAATTCGCTGCGACGAGAGCGGTTTTACAGTCACTGTCGGCGGTTCTGTTTCGTCGGTAGGGGCAACGTCACTGAGATGGAATGACGTGAAGACTGTTCTCGCATACAAACGCGACCTTTACGCGACAGACCTAATTTGCCTCGGCTTCACCAGCCCTGACGGTACGATTGAAGTCGATGAGGAGATGCAAGGCTGGTCGCAGTTGGTGGAGAGGCTCCCTAGTCTCTTGCCCGGTACTCCGCCGCTGTCCGACTGGTGGGAACGAGTAGCAAAACCGCCATTCGCCCCGAGCGTCACAAAGCTATTCGAGAGTGTATGACTGTTGAAATATCGCGATTTTACTTACTGACATTTTTTAGGCTGCAACGCTCCGAATGCGGCAGTGCCTGTTTTCAGCGCAGCCCTACGATTTAGAATGATCGCTTGTCCGCGTCCTCTATCCTCGAATGCACCGACAGCACCGTCGATCCCCACGTCCGCGGATTTCTGCACGTTCCCAAAACTCCCAATCAAGATGGCCTGGTCCTGACCCACGGTGCCGGCGGCAACGCGCAAGCCCCGCTGCTGGTCGCCCTGGCCGACGCGTTCGCCGCAGCCGGATTTACCGTGCTGCGCTGTAACCTGCCCTACCGGCAGGCGAGGCCGTTCGGACCGCCCGGCCCCGGCGACGCCGCCCGCGACCGCGCCGGCCTGAAGAACGCCATCGCCGCCCTCAAGAAAATCCTCGCCAAGAAAGAAGACGACAAACGAGACGACCAACGAGGCGAAAAACGAAACGGGGGTGCCCCACTTCTCGCCGATGTTGCGAGAAGTGGGAATGCTGGCCCAACGTCTGAAGAGGAACCCGCAGCTCGCATCTTCCTCGGCGGCCACTCCTACGGCGGACGCCAAGCCAGCATCCTCTGCGCCGAGGAACCAGACCTAGTCGCAGCTCTCCTCCTGCTCTCCTACCCGCTGCATCCCCCGCGCAAGCCCGAGCAGCAACGCACGCAGCATCTCCCCGACCTGCGCACGCCCATCCTGTTCGTCCAAGGCACGCGCGACCCCTTCGGCTCGATCGAAGAACTGCAGCGCGCAATCAAGATGATTCCCGCCAACACAAAACTGCTGCCAGTAGAAGGAGCCGGCCACGACCTGGGATTTAAGGGAAAAGGAAAGAAAGAAGAATTACCAAAGCAGATTGTGTCGGAATTTACAGCATTCTTCGCCGCGCCTTAAAGCTAGTCATGAACGACGCGCCGTGAGTCCTGTCATCCTGAGCCATCAAGCCCTGTCATCCTGAGCGGAGTGACTACTTCGCAAAGCGAAGGAGTTCACGCAGTCGAAGGATCCCTTTCACCACCGAGCCGCCAAAGTCAGGGAAGCCAAAAGCCGGCAGAAACTCCGAAACCTTGAAACCCGCCCCTAGTTCACCCACCCCGACTTCCCCCCGCCGTTCCCCTTGCGTGTCTGATCGTCCGGAGGAATGTAATTCCCGTGCTCGTCGAAGTGCACATCGCGGTCATGCTGCCGCATATAGACTTCAAATTTTTTCGCCGCGCGCCGCCGCTTCCATCGATAGTACGAATTGCGCAATCCGTAAACCCGCTCCGAAACGTTGACATTCACGATCGCCGGCTTCAGCCCGCGCCGCACATACAGCCAGCCAAACAGCAATCCTCCCAGGTGCGCGACATACGCCACTTCGCCGCCCCCCGCCATTGCCAGCGCCAGCGTGACCACAATCAGGATCCCCACAAAATATTTCGCCTTAATCATGAACGGGAAGGGAATCATCATGATTTCGTTTTCCGCAAACAAAATGCCGAAAGCGATGAGCACGGCGAATACCCCGCCCGACGCGCCCACCGTCGCGATTCGCGGATCCCCCAGAATGTGAGCGTAGGAAAGCGCAATCGTAGTGACCGCCGCTCCTATTACGCCGATCGAATACAACTCCACAAAACGCCGCGTCCCCCACGACGACTCGACCGCCGACCCAAACATCCAGAGCATGAACATGTTGCCGAACAAATGCCAGAAGCCCTGATGCAGAAAGCCGTAGGTGACGATCTGCCAGATCCAGCCTTGCTGGATCACTCGCGCCGGCGCCAGTTCGAAATAGTGGAAGGCGTATGCCTCGAGCGGGACATGCGCCATCCCGCTCAACGCGAACAGCAGGTAGATCGCCGTGTTAATGCCGACCAGCCAAGTCACCGCCCCTGTAAAGGGAGGCAGGCTCAACGTCATGGGTTCGCCGCTACGCCGCACTCGATTTCCTCTCGTCCAATTCTACTCGCAACCCAGCCGACGCAATGGCGCTACCGTTGCGGAACTGGCACCACCGGCAAACTGCGATGCCCAGCGAGGTCCACGGCCCTAACCGCAAAGATGACATTATCCTTCGAAATCTTCATCGTCGCCCGAGTCACGTTGCCGACGTTCTCCGCGTGCTCCCACTCCGGACTCGTCGTCGCCCGCCACAACACTTCATATCCCGTCGCCAGCCCGCCCGCAGACGCATCCCACGTCAGCGTCGAATCATTCTCCAGATCCTTCGTCAGCAGATGGACATTCCCCGGAGGCGCCGGAGCGGACGCCAGCGACGCCAGTGTCGCCGCATTCAGCCGCGCCACGTGCGCCACATAATCGAAATCCACAAACTTCGCCAGATCCCCATACTGAATCCCGTTTTCCATCCGCACATTCTGATGCTGATGATGGAAGTCCTCGCGAAACTCGGTCAGCCGCACCGCCGCGAATCCCTCCTGGTTGAACGAATAATGATCCCCGCCGCGCAAGTAGCGATCCACCCGGAACACCAGCATCGGCTTCACCCCGGTGTCGTAAGTCCGTCCGACGTCAGCCATATACCGCGCCAGTTCCCGCGATCCGGAATCGCTCTCCCCACCCAGCCCGCGAATCCGCCGCACGTCCTGCTCCGTGGCCGCGATCGGCACGCCCTCGGAAAATACGCGCACCACCGAATGATCCTGCTCCGCGCTCTTATCCCCACCCACAATGTCGTTATTGAGCACCGCCTCCAGATCCCATCCTTCATCTTTGGCCATCTTCGCGAAATGCCGGCTGCCGTTCAGTCCCTGCTCTTCGCCCGCCACCGTCAGAAAAATGATGGTCGCCGGAAACTTCATTTTGCTGAGCACCCGCGCGCACTCCAGGCTTACCGCCGTCCCGCTCGCGTCATCGTTCGCGCCGGGAGCGTCGCCGTTCCCATCCAAAATATCGCTGTTGCGCGAATCGTAGTGCCCCGTGACCAGCACAATCCGCTTCGCGTTCTCCGCATCCGATCCCTTCAGAACCGCATAAACATTGGTGATTTCTGTCGCCTTCGGAATCCGGTCCATCGGCTGCTCGGTGAAGCTGTCCACCTTCACCTCCAGGCAGCCGCCGCATTCTTTGGAGTACCGCTCGAACTCCGACCGGATCCACTCCCGCGCCGCGCCAATTCCGTGCCCCGCAGCAATCGACGCTGGATCCTGCGCCGAAAGCGTCAACCGCGTTCCGAAGCTGACCAGCTTCTCCACGTCCTGCTGAACTCGCTGCGCCGAAACCTGCCGCAACGCCGCGGCAATCTCCGGCTCCGCCGTCATTTCCCCTTCCGCTTTGGACGATTGCCCAGCGCAAGTCGCCCCCATCAGCGAAAGGATTCCCAACGCCGCAATCATCCCGCAACGCATCTTCGGGAAATGCATCCAAGACCCCATCGGGTGAATCCCGTATCCGGATGCCGGTTCCATGGCCCGGAAAAATCTCTCGTCCCCAGTCGGTGCCCCTTGACCAACCGGCCAGCGAGAATCTAAATATTATCAGGAGGCTCTAATCGGCGAGGGGAGGCTTTATGGTTCTCTGTCCTGAATGCGAAAACAATCTCGATGTCGAGGAGGAAGAGGTCGACGAGGGTGAGGTGATTTCCTGTCCCGAGTGCGGCACCGACTTTGAAGTCATCACCACCAGCCCGCTCGAACTGAAACCGGTGGAAGAAGGCTACGAAGAGGAAGATGATGAGGAGGAAGAGAGCGAAGACGGTGACTTTTCCTGATCCTCGATCCATGCGATTGGCGCGCCTGCGCGTCCCCGGGTTCCTGTTAGTTTTGCTTCTCCTGCCGAGTTTCAGCCATCGGGAAAGTCGACTCGCGGCTCAAAGGTCCAACGACAAGCCCTACGCCCTGATCGCCGGGACAGTCTGGGGCCCCGACGATCGCCCGGTTTACGGTGTGCCGGTAAAAATCCGCCGCGCTAAAGACAAGAAACCCAAGTGGGAGGTCTATTCCGACCATCACGGTGAATTCGCCCAGCGCGTTCCTGCCGGAGAATCCGACTACATCCTCACCGCCGATTTAAAGCACTTCAAGTCCGCCGACGGCCAGACCCTCCATCTGGTTCAGGATGTCACCGTCCACGTCTACGATGACGAGCGCGAAGACACTGGCCTGCACCTAACTCATTAAGCGAGAGCGCCAGGTAACCGTGAGACAATAACCCCAACATGAATCACTACCGCACCGTGATCAAAGCTGTCGCCTTTGGCTGCGCCTGTCTGATCGCCCTGTCTGCCGCGGCCGGTGCTTCTCCCGACAAGAAAGACAAAAGCGCGGGCCGGTTGCTGTTCGGCAAAGTACTCGACCCGCAGGATAACCCTCTTTCCGACGCGGTCGTCTATCTCACCAACACCCGCACTCGCGCGGTAAAAACCTATATTGTCGGTTCCGACGGCACCTACCGCTTTCCCGCTCTCTCCACCTCCGTCGATTACGAGGTCTATGCCCAATACAAGGGCCACCGAAGCGACACCAAGTCCGTGAGCCAGTTCGACGACCGCTCCCAGGTTTACATCGACCTGAGAATCGATACGCGCTGAGTCCGATTCCGGTACCTTTTCGTGCAACTTTTCAGCACCCACCCGGGTTCAAGATAATAGGATCATCTGCCTGAAGGGGGTATTGTGACCAAACTGCGCTCTTCTCATAAAACAAGCCGCGTTGCGACTGCGTGGCCATTAATATTCGCCGGCGCGATCTTGCTGTCTGCCGCGTTCGCCTTGGCTCAAAGCGGCTCCATGAGCCCGTATCAGGGCGAGCAGGATGGCGTCAGCGCCGGCGGCAAGTGGATGGCGTTCCGATCGGACGACAAGATGACCGGCGCGAAGAAGGTTCGCTTCGAGCTGCTCTCGAACAACTTTTTCCGCGAAGATCCGAATTACCCGCCCAGAGTCGAACTTTTCTGCGAGAACGGCAAACTCAAAACGTCCGAGTTCAATCCCGGAGTCCGGCTGCCTCCTCCGAACCGCCCGGGTTTCTGGGGCCAGCCCCAACTCGAAGTCGAAGTCCGCATCGATGGCTTCCACACCTATCACGGGTGGAACTGGATGCGCGATCAATTCTTGTCGATGGACAAAGGCACGACCCGCGGCTTGATCGGCGCTCACGTCTTTAACATCGCCCTGCCCACTCGTAGCGGACGCCAGATTGCCGAATTCTCGCCAGACGGCCTGAATCTCGACCAGGTCCGCCAAGCCTGCGACCTGACTCCAAAGAAGCCCAGCAACTAACCGTGCTCAACGCGGGACGGCCGCCAAGGCCGTCCCGCAGAGCCCGCGGATATCTACCGTAGCTCTGAAGGGGTGGGTGGACTCTCCGCGTCATCTGCGGATTTTCTCAGCGCCCTCTGCATTTTAAGATTTTAGCCAGATGGCAGGAAAAAGGCGCATAGCTCAACGTGCCAAATGCAGCCGCGTAGCGGCGGTATGTGAAAGCCCGGCACGGCAGTGCCGGGTGAAGTGAGAAATTGACGCGAGTCCCGGAGGGACGGCACCAGCTCTCACGCACACTCTCTAGCCCACTTGCCATTTTCCCGTTCTGCTGGCACCCTTGGTGCTCATGGACAGCAGCAGTATCCTCGGGAGCCTGGCATTTTTCCTGTTCGTGGCCGGAGTCATCACCTACAGCGTGATCCTCTACAACGGCCTGGTCCGCCTGCGCAACGAAAACGACCGCGCCTGGGCCAATATCGACGTGCTGCTCAAGCAGCGCCACGATGAAATCCCCAACCTCGTCGAGACCGTCAAGGGATACATGCAGCACGAGCAGCAAACGCTGCTCGCGGTCACCCAAGCCCGCACCGCCTCGATGAACGCCTCCAGCATAGGGCAAAAGGCGGTGGCTGATCTGCAGGTGGCCAGCGCGCTGCGCGGCTTATTCGCGGTCGCCGAAAACTATCCGCAGCTCAAGGCCAACGAGAATTTCCTGAAGCTGCAGAATCGCATCACCGAACTCGAAGAACGCATCGCCGACCGCCGCGAGTTCTTCAACGACGACGTGGCCACTTACAACACCCGCATCGGCCAGATCCCCAACGTCTTCATCGCCAGCTTCATGAGTTTAAAGCCGCGCGAAATGTTCAAAGTTTCCGACCAGGATCGTAAGCTCGTGGAAGTGGAGTTCGCCGCGGATCGCGGTGCTACGAAAGCCTGATCCCGGCTCAGCGGATGAAGGCTGCGTGTTTGAGTCCGCGACTTACTTCCATGCGGACAAGTCGCGATTCAGCATCGCTTCCAGTTCATCAACCTCGGGCCGGAAGATGGCGCGCAATTTTTCCCGCTGGCACGACGATAACTCCACAAACGCCCGTCCGCCTCCAACAAAAAATTTCATGGCCCCCAATCTTTTCGCTGCGCTCACGATCGAATCCAGTCGTTTCTTCCTCGCCCAGTCCGCCATCAGGATCGCTCCGTGGGTCCAGTAATAGTGCCGGGGTTCGGTCATGTCTTCCGATGTCAAGACGTGGCGAACTTGCGACGGAGCCAACTTCAGTCGGGGTATTCCCACAAAATCCGCCACCATGTCCAAATACCTTTGTGGATCCGTCTGGATATCGTCATGCACCGTGGCCATCACCTGCGAGTTGCCTAATGCCCTCTTCCATGCTTTCAAATGAGCGGCGTACCGGCTCGACTCCAGCAGTTCAGGGTCCCGCGCCAACGCCTCATCGAACGGCCACGGAATCAATCCGTAGGCACGTTTCAGTCGATACAGCGAAATAATCCGATCCACGGGATTGCGGAACGTGCAAACAATTTTTGCATCAGGAATGAGCCGCGCGATGCGCTCGCGGGCAGGGCCTGACGCGAAGTAAGTCGGCGCTACCTCGCCGATGGCGCGGCCTTCCGAGGCTCTGCGATACTGCCATCCGTACCAGCCCAGTCCCCGGTCGAAATGCTTATCGAAGAACCGCGTCTCCTTCGTCGGATGCGGCAGCCACGCACTCTGGCTCAGAACGTTATGCAGCCAGGTCGTGCCCGTTCGCGGAGGGCCGATGACGAAAAAGGAAGGAAGCGCTGGACTCTTACCGTTGCCGTCTGCTCCATGCTCTTTGCCGAAGCCGTTCCCTTGCATTTTACGCAGTTTTCCTACGTCGATTGTTCCCGGCGGGAATAGTGCGCAATTGCTTTCGGGCCGCCGAGAGTTAGAGTCCCATACCCTTCGACGAGCGGCCTTCACTAGATGCTGCGAAACACGCAGGGGTTGTTTTTGGTTTCGACTTCTTATGCCTTACGCCAGCAGCCGCGCCGCGTCCTTGGCGTGGTAAGTAAGAATAATGTTCGCACCGGCGCGCCGGATGCTGAGCAACGACTCCATCATCACGCGCTCGCGCTCGATCCAGCCATTGCGCGCAGCCGCCTCGATCATCGCGTACTCACCCGAAACCTGGTAAGCGGCCAACGGCAGCTCAAAACGTTCCCGCGCCGCCGCAATCACATCCAGATACGGCATCGCCGGCTTGACCATGATCATGTCCGCGCCTTCTTCGATATCGGCCTCGATCTCGCGCATGGCCTCGCGCACGTTCGCCCCATCCATCTGGTACGAGCGCCGGTCGCCAAACTGCGGCGCCGAATCCGCCGCCTCGCGGAACGGCCCATAAAAACCGGAAGCAAACTTCGCCGCATACGAAAGAATCGGAGTGTTGATCAGCTCAGCTTCATCCAATGCCTTGCGAATCGCAGCCACGCGCCCGTCCATCATGTCCGAGGGCGCAATAATGTCGATTCCCGCCTTCGCCAGCGATACTGAAGTCCGCGCCAGGAGCTCAAGCGAAGCGTCGTTCAAGATTTCATACTCCGGGGTCACCGCAGGCGGAGCCGCCACCGCCGCTCCCAACGATTGCGGGCTTGCCTTCACAATTCCGCAATGCCCGTGCGACATGTATTCGCACAAGCAGACATCGCCCATCAGGATCAGCCCCGGCACTTCCCGCTTCATCGCCCGTGCCGCCTGCTGCACAATGCCATCCGCGGCCCACGCCCCGGTTGCGACCTCATCCTTTTTGTCAGGCAGCCCAAACAAAATGACCGACGGTACACCCAGCGACTTCACCTCGCGCGCCTCTTTGACCGCTTCGTCGACCGAGAGGTTATACACGCCCGGCATCGACTTCACTTCTTTCCGTATCCCCTCGCCCGGGCAAACAAACATCGGATAAACGAACGCGTCCGGCGTCAGGCGCGTCTCGCACACCAGATTTCTCATCTCGGCCGTGCGGCGCAGTCGGCGCATGCGGGTCACAGGAAATGCCATAGCAATCACCCCGAAGGGAAGGCAAAGGTACGGCTGACACGCCCTCCCACCCCAATTCTAGATCATTCCCCGCATGAATCGGAGCGTGCCAGGATCTCAGTTTGAAATCCAGAACGGTTCAGAGTTGGCGTCATCCCGACCGGAGCCGCTTTTCAGAGCGGAGGGAGGGATCTCCGACCCGCGAAAAGTTCCGGCTTTCCGGCAACTCTCCGCGTCCTCTGCGGATTTTCTCAGCGCACTCTGCGTTTTAAGATTTGACATCGCAAGAAAAGCGCCCAAGTCGAGGCGCCCAACTGGGGACTACGGGTGACTAAAGTAACCTCCTCCCTTCCTGGCGTTCCTCGGAATCCCCAAACCGCTCCCATAGAATGAGGTCGGATGAGTCCGCTTCGGCGCCACCGCTGGTTTATCGCAGCGGCCGGAATCACTCTGGCCTTCGCCTGCGTGTGCCTGGCGTCCCCCAAAGGTCTCGGCCTCACCGCTTTCGCCAACGTCTATGGCTTGCTCTTGATGCTGATCGCCCTGGGCGTCACTCTGGGCAATGCCTATGCCCAGCCCGGCCAGCAGCGCAGTTTCTGGCTCTTGATGGCTGCCGGATTTCTCCTTTGGACCAGCAACCAGTTTGCTTGGACCATCTGGGAGAGCGTGCTGCGTCGCGAAATCCCTGATCCTTTTCTTTTCGACATCGTTCTCTTTTTTCATGCCGTGCCCATGTTCGCAGCCGTTGCCTGGCGCCCTGACCTGCTCAACAAAGAAGGAAAAGTCCTGCAGGGCGTGCTCAATTTCCTCATGCTCATGGGATGGTGGGTCTTCCTTTATGCCTTTATCGTCTTCCCCCATCAATACGTATCGCTCCACATCGATATTTACAACACTTATTACGATCGTCTTTACGCAGTCGAAGACGCGCTCCTGGTCGCAGTCCTGATTCTTGCCGTCTTTACCAGTTCCGGAGGATGGCGCCGGCTCTACGCGCATCTTTTGGCCGCGATGACCGTGTATGCCGTCAACTCCCAGCTTCTCGATCGCGCCACCGCCGACAGCACGTACTACTCGGGAAGTTTGTACGATGTCCCTCTCGTCGCGGCCATTGCCTGGATCGCTGCCGCTTGCCTGTCGGCTCGCGAATGGGACCTCAAGAGCGTTCCCTTCAATCTGCACCGCCGCTGGAAGAAGCTCGTTCCCCGGTTCGCCATGGTCGCGATTCTCTCCTTGCCGGTGCTCGGCCTCTGGACGGTTCTGCTCGATACTTCTACGCCCAGGGCGCGCCTATTTCGCATCTTCACCGTACTGGTCGCCATGTTGTTACTGGGAGCCTTCGTCTTCCTGCGCCAGTTTTTCCAGGATCAGGCTCTCATTTCGCTTTTGCAGGAGTCCCGCCGCGCTTACGACAGCCAAAAGCGCCTGCAGGGCCAGTTAGTACAAAAGGAAAAGCTCGCTTCTTTGGGTAACCTCGTCGCCGGCGCCGCCCACGAAATCAATCATCCGCTGAACGCTATCATGACCTTCTCCGAAGAGCTCTGGACCCAGCAGCGTCTCACCGACGATCAAAGCAGCCTGCTGCGGAAAATCGTGAATCAGGCGCGTCGCACCGGCGATCTTGTCGCCAATCTCCTAAGCTTCGCGCAGCAGGCTCCCGGACAGAAAACTCTCGTCGATCTCGGCCTTCTCTTGCAGCGTGCCACTCACATGCTCGAAGCACGCCGCCAGTCTGGGATCATCCAGGTGCAGCTCTCGGTCGATCCGGATTTTCCCCGCGTCCTCGCCAACGCCAACCAGCTCTTTCAGGCGTTCGTCGAAATCATCGAGAACGCTATGGACGCGCTCGACGAAGTCGGCGGCGGCTCGCTCGATATCACCGCACAAAGGCGCGGTCCGGAAGTCGTGCTCACTTTTTCCGACAGCGGCCCCGGCCTGCGCGATCCGCAGCGCGTTTTCGATCCCTTCTACACGACCAAGCCGATCGGCAAAGGCACTGGCCTCGGCCTGAGCGCCGTCTACGGCGTGATCCAAGATCACAATGGCCAGATTGCCTGCCAGAATAAGCCCGAAGGCGGCGCGCTCTTTATCATCCGCCTCCCCGCAACCTCATCCTCGGCCGCTCAAGTAGCGGGCGCCGGCGGAGACTAGAGCTCGATTCAGCAATTGGGTTGGGGAAGGGCACGGCTTTTAGCCGTGCCGCTAGGCGCAGCCCCATTTGCGCGGCTTTAGCCGCTGAGGGAATGACTCCTGAATCGTACTCAACCCATTTTTGAAAACACGCTCGCAGCGCTCTCGCTGGATCCACGAGCCAGTCCCGAGGCAGACTCCCACCTTGCTCCTGTAACATAAAACCTGCCATGGCCGCTGAATTGGCGCACACCTCGTCGCGCGTGCTCGAGTTCGAATCTCTCCGTGAACTGCTTCGCGGATACGCCTCGTCCCCGCTCGGCCAAAATCGGATTCGCGCCCTCGCGCCCTCCACCGATCGCGCCTGGATCCAGACTCAGCAGACATTGGCCGCCGAAATTCGTGAGTTCCGCCGCGTTGGCGGACGCTTCGATTTTTCCACCCTGGTCGACATCAGCTCCCTGGTCCAGAAATCGCGCATCGCCGGAGCCACGCTCGAAACCACCGAGATTCGCGATGTCATCCTCCTCGTCGATCGCGCCGCCGAGTGGCGCGCTATCGCGCAGCAGCCGCCCGCCGCCATGCGCTCCGCATGGACCGGAGTCCGTTCTCTCTCCGACCAGATCGCTGACTTCCATGACTTTCTGCGCTTCTTCCGCGGCAAGATCCAGCCCGATGGCACCCTCGAAGACAAGGCCTCGCCCGAACTCGCCCTTATCCGCCGCGAAATCGAGAAGCAGCGTCGCTCCATTCAGGAATCGTTGCGCGCTTACATGCGCCGCCTCGCCGAAGGCGGCACAGTGCAGGACGAGCTGATCACCATTCGCGGCGAGCGTTTCGTCATTCCCGTCAAAATTGAGCAGAAGCGCCGCGTGCAGGGCGTAGTTCACGGCGCCAGCTCCAGCGGCCAAACCGTCTTCGTCGAGCCTCTGGAAACCATCGAACAAAACAATGAGCTAGTGCGCCTGCTCGAAGAAGAATTCGCGGAAATTCACCGCATCCTGCTCCAAATGACCCAGCGCATCGGAGCGCAAGCGGAACAGATCCTGACCGCCGCAGAAGTTCTAGCCGAGTTGGAACTCCAATTCGCCAAAGCCCGCTTCGCCGAAGACTACAACTGCGTCGAAGTGAACCTGTCGGGAAGCAAGCAGGAACCATCCGCTGAACAAGAGCCAAGTGGGAGCAACGAGCCATGTGAGAGCAACGAACCATGTGGGGACAGCCGCCTCGGCTGTCCAGCGAGCACAGCGAGCCTTCTTCTCCACAACGCTCGCCACCCTTTGCTCGAACGCAACCTGAAAGCCAAGGGAGCAACCGCAGTCCCCATCACCGTCGAGCTCGAAGGCCAGCGCCGCCAGCTAGTCATCACCGGCCCCAACACCGGAGGCAAAACCGTCACCCTCAAAACCGTCGGCCTGCTGGCCCTCATGGCGCAATCCGGTCTCCCTGTTCCCGCCGATCGCGCCGAGCTTCCCATGTTCGACGCCGTGCTCGCCGACATCGGCGACTACCAATCAATCGAGCAGAATCTTTCCACATTTTCCGCTCACGTCACCAACATCGATTTCATCTCGCGCGCCGCCACAGCTGACTCGCTAGTTCTGCTCGACGAACTCGGCTCGGCCACCGATCCCGAAGAAGGCGCAGCCCTGGCCGTCGCCATCGCCGCCCACTTCAGTCGCATCGGATGCATGACCGTGATCTCCACTCATCACACCTCGCTCAAAGTCTACGGAGCCAACACGCCCGGAGTGCTCAACGCATCCGTCGGATTCAACGAGGCCACGCTCCAGCCCACCTACGAATTGAAAGTCGGCGTGCCCGGAGCCTCGGCGGGCATCAACATCGCGCAGCGCCTCGGATTGAATCCGACAATCATTCAGAGCGCCAGAGACCGGCTCGGCACGCAGGCCCGCGACGTCGGCCAATTTCTCGATAAGCTCCACGCCGACCTGCGCGAAGCCGAGAATGAGCGGCTCCGACTGCAGCAGGGCCAACAAGAATTGCAGCGCGAGAAAGACCGTTTAGCGGTTGAAGGAAAGAACATCCAGCAGGCCAAAGTCCGCGAAATGGAGAAGAAACTCGAAAGTCTGCTGCGCGATTTCGAATATCACGCCCGCGAAGCCGTCAACGCGGTTCAGGATCGCGCGGCCGCGCAAAAGCTCTCCAAAGATGCCGAGCGCCGCATCGCCAAGCTGCGCCGCGAATTCCGCGAGCAGTTCGATTCCACGGTGGTCGCGCACTCCACCGGTGCCGATCAAGGAGATCCCCATGCCCAGCCGCAGTTGGTCAAGCATGTTTCAGAAGGTGACACGGTCAAGCTGAAGTCCACCGGCCGCTCAGCACGCATCGCCCGCAAGATTGACGACAATCATTTCGAAGTCGAAATGGGCGCGCTCAAAATGAAGATCGGCCGCGACGACATCGCTGAAGTCCTGGCCGCCGCCCGGCCCGCCGAGACTCCGGTGAAGGCTGCCCGGGCGCGCGGCATTTCAGTGTCGCTCGAGAATGAAGGCGGCAACGTTCCCAGCGAAATCAACGTCATCGGCAAGACCGTCGACGACGCCAGCCGCGAAGTCGAAAAATTCGTCGACCGCGCCTTCCTCGCCGGACTGCCCCGAGTCCGCGTAATCCACGGCAGCGGCATGGGCATCCTCCGCAAAGCCCTGCGCCAACTCCTGCAGCAACACCCGCACGTCGTCACAGTAGCCGAAGCCCCGCAGCAAGAAGGCGGCGGCGGTGCGACGCTAGTGGAATTGAATGTCTAGCGATGTCGGACAAATGCAGAACGAAGTCCGCTTGACTTTTGCCTGGAGGTCGTCTCGTAAATAGCTTTGGGAAGGGCTCGGCTTTAGCCGTGCCGCCACCGGTCAGCAACGACGCAGGCTTTAGCCCCTGAGGGCCTCGCAGTTTACTTTGAAAATTATTTATGAGACCAGCTTTGCTCCAGCCGCGAAGCGGCGGCATGTGAAAGCCCGGGACGGAAGTCCCGGTAGAAGTTGGGAAGGGGAACGAGTCCCGTAGGGACGGCACTCAAACAACCAAAGATGACCAAAAATTACCAATGCGCAACATGCGGCAAAGTGCATGAGGGCTTGCCGATGAGTTTCGCGGCCGACAGCCCTGATATGTACGCGAATATGGATCGGGATCGGCGTGATGCGCGATGTGTGCGCGGCTCTGACCAGTACATTATCGATCACAAATGGTTCTTCATTCGGGGATGTTTTGAAATTCCGATTATCGGTTCAGAGGACGTTTTCCTTTGGGGACTATGGGCTTCGGTCCGCGAGGACGTTTTCGATGATATCGAGGACTGCTGGGAGTTGGCAGGACGCGAGAAGTGCCGAGGGCCGTTTAAAGGCAGACTCGCTAATTCACTCGCTGAGTACCCTGAGACTCTGAATCTGAAAATAGGAATCTTGCTTCAACCCGTAGGAACCCGCCCTCTGTTTGTGGTCGAGGAAAGCGATCATCCCTTGGCAGTCGAACAAGCTTCAGGCATCTCGCGAAATCGGGCCTTGCTACTGTCATCACTCGCTTTGCACGGGCAGCCCAGCGGGTTTCCAGGCTCGTCGTGACTCGAACTTTCTAGTCTGGCGCTTCGACCTCCTACCAGATAATTTTCTTCCAGTTCTCGTCGTAAACCGCGCCCCGCGCCGCCGCGGCGATGGCCTGCTTCCCTTCTTCGGAAAGGTCGCTGGAGACAATGTTCTTCGAATTAGCCGGATCCGAGATCACCGCTCGCCCGAAGTGGTGCGAGAGATACCTGAAAACGCTGAGGACGTTTTCCGCCAGTTGTCCGAAGGGCTCGCCGTCCAGCGCGCGCAGCACCGTGAGTTCCAGGTACAGCGACGGAAAATCCAGCCGGTTGCGTTCGCGCCAGATCTTAATCGCGCTGATCTCCTGCTGGCGGCCCGAGTTGGCGACCAGATGAATGTGCTTGGCGACATCGGTATGCACCGTCGCGCCCGTCTTCTTGTTAAACAGGATGTTCCCGTAAATGCCGTGGTCCCGATACGCCGGAACCAGGTCGACCCAGAATCCGTGTGTCGGCAGATGGATGGAGACGTTTCGCGTATTCGGTTTCAAATTCTGCTGCGTAAGAAATTCAAACAGGTTCCAATAGATGTCCTTCATCTCCATGTCGGGCACCGGGCTCAGCGTGATCAGCACATCCGCGTGCGAGGTGAGCGTGATCGCCGTGTTCTTGGCGTAAGCGCCCGAAAGCATAATCCCCAGCAGATATTGCTTGGCCCACTGCTTGAGCAGGGGAACGACCTCGTCCACCGCCCGGTGCGGCGCCGAACCCGGATCGGCCGCAATATGGTACTTCTCTACAATCGACGTTGCGTATTGCTCAGTAGTTGCCACGGTGAAGGAGGCCTCGTAGTCTCCTATCGGCAGAATGTTTGGCAGGTTTAAGGTGTAGTAGCTCCCCTGGCAGGCTGCTGAAAAACTCAGATCTCGATCAAGTTTTGAAAGGGCGCGGCTTCAGCCGCGCCGTAAGGGCCTCGAAATCAAGAACTGAATTCTCGTAACAACGGTGGAATAAGCGCAGCCCAATCCCAGCCGCGAAGCGGCGGAATGTAATAGCCCGGCACGTAAGTGCCGGATGCGGCTGAACCAGTCCCGTAGGGACGGCACCAGTTCTCACGCTCACTCTTTAGCCTGGTCCCCGGCTAATGTGACTTTGCGCACTGACGAAATATTCTTGAGCGACTATCGTTCAGTGATCTTGAAAACCGGAATTCTGTTCGGTTTGACATGCTAAGCGGCACATCCATACCAGGAGACATGCCATGATGAAAACGAGGCTCGTGGTCGTGGCTTTGATATTGCTTGCTCTTGCTCTGCCGGCGTTCGGCAAGACCTCCAAGACTACCTATCCCGCTCCTTGCAGCGAGGTCTGGGGCGCGGTCAAAGACGTCCTCAGCAATGCGGAAAACTACAACGTCGAGGAGAGTAACGACACCCTAATGACTGCTTCCTACAAGGTGAAGCATGCCGTTCATGTCACCATTACCGGAGCCGCCCTCCAGCGCACCAACCACGTCGCCTTGGTATCGAAGGGCGCTGAGTGTGAGATGCAAGTCAAGTCGAACTATAGCGGATTTGAACACGACGACAGTGGTGACTTCCGGAAGCGCGTCGAGGAATCCTTTGCCACGCTGAAGGGTGCGAAGCCTGCCGAGCCCGTAAAACCGGGGCCTCCCGCCCAGTGATTTCGGCAGGATGCCGCGCCTGACGCCCACGGTGGCGTGCCATCATGGTGTCTCCTATGACTGACAGGGGCCGTCAGTAAATTCTGCTCATAGTACTCTGCCGCCTCGTAGGCTGCTTTGAGGAATGCCACTTCTATTACATCAAAGCTGTCTCCTCTTGCTTTACGAAAGGGCAATGTTTGGCTCGCGCGACTCGCGACCTTGTCAATGGTTGACGATCTTTATCGCCGGCTATCGTGTCTTCCTCTGACTCTTCAAAATTCGCAGGATCGCAGTTATTGTGTTCCAGTTCCGTGTCGTCGCGGGCACGCCGTACAGCTTGTCGATCTGGCCCAGATATCCGATTGTTTTCATGTGACGGCGGTACATTCCAAACACGAACTGCCCTTCCGATGCCATCACCCGCACCAGCCACTCCCCGTCTGCGGGAAACGTGACTGGAAGCGCCGCCCGGACGCCGCCCGCTTTCGACAGGATGCTCACGAACCGAACAACATCCGGGGGTGATGGCTCAGTTCCAAACGGATTCTCCATCTCCAGGCGCATAAGATCGCGTCCGTCGCAGAGCACAACTTCCGCCTCGAATGGCAGCTTGCGAACCAAGGCTGCGCGGAATTTTGCTCGCGACCCAGGTTTCTGCACCACAAAGGTGCCAGCGGCGCCGACATTTACGACACCATAGTCGCTCAGTTCTCGTGCGAGCACACTTGGCCGAAACGTTCTGTGCCCGCCAACATTGACACCTCGGAGAAAAACCACCAGAGCCATCCCAGGATTATGCAGAAACAAGCCAACCGGCGCCAGCGCGTCATGCGGCACCGGCGCGTCATGCAGCTGCGAATTTTCCGTTTAGCCCTGTCCGATCGAGCTGACCTGCGCAGCTTCTAATCCACGGTTGAAGCCGCGCCGCCTCCAGCGATCGAATCCCAAGAATCCTTACCAGATAACTTTCGCCGCAATCTGGATGTGGCGCGAGCCGCCTGAGCCGATGACTGGGTTGGCTGCAGCCACGTCGGGCGTGTAGACGACCGTCCCGACCGTGCTCGGTGTCGAGAGGTCAGTATTCATCGTGAACACGTCGAAGTTGGCGTGGTTGAGAATGTTGAACATCTCGCCACGAAGCTGCAGCTTGAAGCGCTCGCCCAGCCGGAAAACCTTGGAAAGGCCCATATCCCAGTTGGTGAAGTTGGGACCACGGAAGATGTTGCGGCCCATGTCGCCCTGGGTCGTGTCAGCAGGCGGAGTGATGACGGCGCTGCCCTGGTGGTAACAGCCGTAGTAGTAGAGATTGTCGAGGGTACCCAATGCCGTCGCCTGCGCCAAGCAAGAAGTATCGCTGTGCGCCGCATCGGAGAAGTCGAAGTAAGGCAGCGGAGCGGTGGCGGACCAGTGAATATCTTTGGGGTTTCCGGTCATGTCCCAGCGGTCGTTGTACTCGCCGGTGTAGCTGATGTCGTCGTTGAAGTCACCCAGCGTGTAGGGCTCGCCGCTCTGCAGATTGACGATGCTCGTGACTTGCCAGCCTTCCAGTAATTGCGAACGAGTCTTCATCGCTGGCAAGTCATACGTCACCGAAAGCGTGAAGCGGTGGCGAATATCGAAATCGCCGTTCCCCCGTTCTTCGCTGTAGTTGTTGCTGTCGGGAGGAACGCCGGCCAGGTTGTTGGTGGCCGTGTCGATGGCGTGCGCGTAGGTGTATCCCGCCAGCAGATACAAGCCATGCGAGTAGCGCTTAGTAAAGGTAACTTGCAGGGAGTTATAAGCCGAGTTAGAGCGATTGCCGAGGTAATTGAAAAATCCAAGCCAGGGGAAGCATGGACCGCCGAAGCCCTGTCCACCTTCGGAAACGGGGCAGTTAGTCGCCAAGGGTCGGCCAATCGTCTCCGATCCATCGTCGTAGAGTGGGTTGACTTGGTTGGTATCAATCACGCTGTAAAGATGAACGCCGTGATTGGCGACGTAAGCGACTTGTAACAGCGCGGTGGGAGTGAGTGCCTGCTGCACATTGAAATTCCAGTTCAAGACGTACGGCGTCTTCAGGTGCGGATCGACGGCGAAGATGTTGCACTGGCTGCCGACACTACAGACGTTCCCGGAGTTCGAGGCGTTGGGGAAGATCGTGGATGCCTGGTTTGGCGCCTGCCAGTTGATCTGCGTGCCGTCACTCGACTCTTGCAGAAAGGCCGTGATCGTTCCGGTCGGGTTCTGCTGAACGCCGTTGCCGTCGATGTAGGGGACTCCGCTCGGATTTAGATTAAGGCCGCCTCCATTGAACATGAAGGTGCGAATGGAGGGTTGCTCGTAGATAAAGCCGAAGCCGGAGCGAACGACAGTTTTTCCGGTGCCGAAGGCGTCCCAGGCAAGACCAATCCGCGGTGAAACGTTGTTGTAATTGGTTGGGTAAGGAGAACTGATGCCCTGGCCGACCTGGGTCAGTCCGCTCGGGGAGGAGGGATCGTAATTGGCGAGCAGGTTGCGGGAGTCTTTGATCGGGCTGGTGATGTCGTAGCGCAGTCCGAGATTGAGTGTGACGCGCTGCGTGGCCTTCACGTCGTCTTCGAAGAAAAAGCCCACCGCTCGCTGGCTGACGTCGCGCCCAGGATCTCCGTAGAGGAAGCGCCAGCGTTGGACGTCTCCATCGAGAAAATTCCAGAGGTGACGGAAATCCACGCGCCCTCGGCCGTACGTCGCGCGGAAGTAATCGACTTCGCCGTCACGGAAGCTGCCGCCGAAGCGAATCGTTTGCCGGCCGCGAGTGTAGGACGCGGTGTCACTAAAACTATAGGTCTTGCTGGGCGTTGTTTGCAGGGGCCAGCTGGAATTGCCGCCCATGTAGTTGAATTCTTCGCCAATTCCGATGCGGGGAAAGCCAAACAGAGTGGGATTCGTGACTCCTGTGTTCAGCCCGTACCCGCTCAGGGGATTAATGTTGTGGTCAATGGGGAAGATGGCCTCGTTGAAGGTGTTATAGCTGAAGCGTACCTCATTGGACCAGGCCGAAGACGGATTGGAGGCCCAGTTCACTCCGAAGATTTGCGTGATCGGACTGGTGGTGGAGAGCCATTCGGGGCGAAGCGGAATCGTATCTTCCTCCGATTGATTGGTATTGGCATAAATGAAGCGCGCGCTCAGGATGTTCTTCTGGTTCAGAACGAAATCGGTCTTGGCGACCAGATTGTCCCCACGGTTGTGGTTTACGAAATCAAGATCGATGGCCGCCGGATCGCTTTGCGATTGAGTAAAGCCTGGATTGGGAAGAAACAGTGAAGTGAGCTGCTGGCTCAGCGGATTGGGAGTGCAGGTCCCGATATTGTCGTAATTGTTCTGGCAGTAAGTCATGCCCGTGGCGGAGTTGACGTAGGCGAGTGCATCGGGAAGGCTGTAGAGCGCGGACTCGGGCGAGCCATCTGGCGCGTAGATTCCGTCAGGGAAGTTCGGGTTATTAGCCAAAGAAGTTGTCACCGGACTATCCGTGACTCCCGGATTTCCAACCCGGTCGCGAATGCCTTCGTAGTTGACAAAATAGAACCACTTGTCCTTTTTAATCGGCCCGCCGAAGGATACTCCGAACTCGTGCATGAGCAATGCGGCCACGGGCTGGGGCGCTGGATTGAAGTAATTGCGCGCGTCGAAGGCAGAGTTGCGGGTGAAGTAGTAGGCTGAGCCGTGAATGTCGTTGGTTCCGGATTTGATGCCGATGTTCATGACCACGCCGGGCTTCACGCCGTAGTCGGCGGTTGGGCTCTCCTGCGTGTTGAACTCCTGGATGGCGTCAAGGGGAAGGAAACTTGCGGGCGTGCCTGCAATGCCGGCCTCGTTGGCGACACCTTCGCCATAGTAGGCATCGTTGTCGTCGGCGCCATCGATGAAAAAATTGTTGTCGTCCGCGCGATTGCCGTTGGAAGTGATTGACTGGAACCCGCCGCCCGGCGTGCGCTGCACTCCGGGATGCAGTTCAAGCAGGTTCTGGAAATCACGCCCTTCGACGGGAAGCTCGGAAATGGCTTTATTCGAAAGCACGCCGTTCAGCGTCGCATCAGAGGTGTCAATGAGGGTTCCCTCGGCACTGATCTCCATCGTTTCAGTGGTGGCGCCGGGCTGAAGTTTGAGATCGATGCGCACATCCCGCGAGACCTCAAGCACAAATGGCTGGCTGACGGCCTTCTTGAATCCCTTGGATTCAGCCGTCACGGTGTACGTCCCGGGCTCCAGGTTCGGAGCAACGTATTCGCCCGCGCTAGTGGTGACCAACTGGCGGGATACATTGGTGGCCGTGTTGCTGACCGTGACGTTCGCTCCCACAACCACGGCGCCGCTCGAGTCTGAGACGACGCCCAGAATCCGTCCCTCTGACGTCTGTGCCACTAGACAGCCGGTAACCGCCAGCAGTACCGTGCCTACGAATGCAAACGATCGCGCCGTGTTCATAATGCCCTCCTGCATGACGTTTTCTGCTCGGGAGATGAAGAGCCTAGACCTAATCCGGAAACGGAGGTTGGAACGAAATTACAGACCGGCCTCGAGTTTGCCGATGTTGACGAGGACCAAGGCGAAGCCCGGATCGCTGACGCAGATGTGCACACGAAGCTTGTTCATACCTTCGAGTCGGACCAACAAACTACTGAGTTCCAGGGTTGCATTTTCTTGCTCCGATCGAGGCGCAGCTTCCATCCCCGGGCAACGAGCGAGGTACCGCTCTTTGGGGAAGCGGAACTCTATCGAAACGAAATACTATTCAGCAAAAGCAAGTACTGTCAGTGACCTGGCTCACATGCTGTGTCGGCACCCGGCAAGGTGTCGTTCTTGCTTCGTTCGTGGACCGCGTCATTAGTCCCTGCGATCGTCGGGCAGTCTCTCGAACCTTCCGGGCTACGTTTTCCATTCCTTTCAACCGCTAACCGCTGTTTCCCACAGCTTCTCCACAACAATCCCGTTCGTGTATGTTCAACTCTGGCGCTTTCAGGCTCACAATTCCTACGGAGAACTCCGTCCCAGATGGCGAACCCCGGCGATTTCGCATACACGGTGAAGCAGCAGGCGGACATCGTCCGCATCATCGGCGACTACGTCAAGCTGCGGAAGGCTGGGGCGCAGAACTATTCCGGGCTCTGCCCGTTCCATGGCGAGAAGACGCCGTCGTTCTCCGTCCACGCCACGCGCCAGTTCTACCACTGTTTCGGATGCAGTGTTTCCGGCGATGTCTTCACCTTCATTCAGAAGATCGAGAACATCACTTTCCCTGAAGCCGTCCGCCTGGTCGCACAAAAACTCGGCATTCCACTGCCGAAAGCAATCTACTCCACGCCCGGCGAAGCCAAAGAAGCTCACCTGCGCGGACAGTTGCTCGACATGCACGAGCGCGCCGTCGCTTTTTTCCAGGAATGCCTGCGGCGGCCCGAGGGCGCGCGTGCCCGTGAATACCTCGCCGGACGCGGCCTCAACGAAGAAATGATCGCGAAGTTCCGCGTCGGCTACGCCCCCGATTCCGGCTTCCTCCTCCGCGACCGCTTAAAAAACGAATTCAGCGAAGAAGTCCTCCGCGAAAGCGGCCTCTTCTCCTGGAAAGAAGCGCCGAGCGCCGAGCCCCGAGTCGCGAGTCCCGAGTCAAACCCAAGGTCGCTCGACTTCGCTCGGGATGACAACGCGGCTGAGGGCGAACGACCAACGACCAACGACCAACGACCGAAGACCAACTCGGGACTCGGGACTCGGGACTCGCTGCTCGCCATGTACTCCAAGTTCCGCAACCGCGTCATGTTCCCCATCGCGAGCGAAGCGGGCAAAGTCATCGCCTTCACCGGACGCACTCTCGCCACCGACGAAAAGTCCGGACCGAAATATTTGAACTCGCCCGAGACCGCGATCTACTCCAAGGGTCGTGTCCTGTTCAATCTCGATCTGGCCAAGGAATGGATCAAGAAATTCGACTACGCAATCCTCGTCGAAGGCCAGATGGATTGCATCTCGGTCTTCGCCGCTGGATTTCAAAACGTCATCGCCAGCTCCGGCACCGCGTTCACCGAACTGCAAGCCAAGCTGCTCGGCCGCTTCGGCAAAAATGTCGTCGTCAATTTCGATCCCGACACCGCCGGCGCGAAAGCCGCTGAGCGCACCATCGGCCTGCTGGTCGAAGAAGAATTCCAGATCAAAGTGCTGACCCTCGAGCAGGGATTCGATCCCGATCTCTATATTCGCCGCAAGGGCAAAGATGCTTACCAGGAAGCGCTCCGTCACTCGCAGAAGTATTTCGATTACCTGATCGAGCGCGCCCGCAGCCAGTTCCCCATACGCAGCGCCGAAGGCAAGAAAAATGCCGTGAACTATCTTTTGCCGCACATCCAGCGCGTCCCCAGCCGGATCGTGCGCGACGAACTGGCGCACGAAATTTCCCAAAAGCTGCAGATCGATTCCGCGGTCCTGCGCCAGGAGTTGCGCCACGCCGCCAGCACTCGCGCCTCTTCCGCCCTCAAAGCTCCAGCCGAAGCCCAAGTCACCGACGCCGAAAAGATCCTGATCCGCGCCCTGGCATCGGCCCGACAGATGCGCCCCAACGACGGCCATCTTTCCGCCCGCGATGGCGCCGAAGAGGAATTCGATCCCGCCCGCCAGGCCCAGTTCGTTCTCCAGAATGAAGGCCTGCACCGCGGCCTCGCCACCGAATCGCTGGCCGAGTCTCTACTCAACGCCGGTCGAGAGTTTGCCGATGTGCTGGAAATTCCTGCCACCGAAGCCGACCGCCGTTTGCTCGCGACCATCCTATTGAGAGAAGACGAAGAATTGACTGCGGAATTCCTGGAAGCCGCGGTTCGCGCCCTGCGCCGTATCCATCTGAAGCGGGAGCAGGAGCGGGTGCAACTGGAACTGAAAAAGCCGGGCGTCGCCGCCGATCGAGATCGCTTGCGGGAGCTGCTTTCGGAGCTGGAGCGGATCAGCCGAGCTTTACGCGATCCGGGCTTGGCCGAAGACGGTCTGAAAGCCGCCAAAAGCCAGAAAAGTGCCTGAAACAAAACGGCTTCGTGTGCCATCTAAAACATGTAGGAGAACACCGGAAGGCGCGGGGCGGGCAACTAAGGCGGGCAACCGATAGACGAGGCGGCACTTACGTGCTAAACTTGATAGGTTTGTGCTAGTCGCACAATCCCGCTAGACCCCGATTCCCACCTTTTCAAGGAACTTTACCACACGCTCCTCGTGAGCGGAATTGACAGTTTAAGGACACCTCTTGGCTCTTGATGACAAGTACGACGACATAAAAAAGCTGATCGATACAGGCAAAGAGAAGGGATATCTCACGTATGACCAGGTCAACGACCTCATACCGCATGACGTGCACAGTCCCGAAGACCTCGACGATCTGCTGACCACGATTGGTACGCAAGGAATCGATGTCCTGGAAGGCCCTAAACTGCCTTCCGCCGCCGGACTCGATAAAAAATTCGAAGATAACGAAGAAGGGGAGGATGTCGAACTCGACCTCACTCCCGGAGCTCTGGAAAAAACTAACGACCCCGTCCGCATGTATCTGCGCGAGATGGGAACCGTGCCGCTGCTCACGCGCGAAGGCGAAGTGGAAATCGCCAAGCGCATCGAACGCGGCCAGATCCGTGTGCTCAAGGCGCTCTCGCGATCTCCCATTGTGATCCGCGAACTGCTGACCCTGGGCGAAGATCTCAAGAAGAACGTTCGCTCGATCAAGGAAGTCGTGACCTTCGACGAAGAAGAGATCACCGACGAGATCCTGCAGAACCGCCTGAATGAGTTCACCGGAAAAATCGATGACATGGCCAAGCTGTACAAAAAGGCCACGGTCCTCGAAGAGAAGTTCAAGGAAGTTTCGAAAACCAAGAAGCCGAAAGATCATCGCCGGGCCCGGCGCAAGCTGGCTCGAGCGATCGTCGCGACTTCAATCGCCGTGCGCAAGCTCGGATTCACCAACGCCGAGCGCAAGCGGCTGATTGAACGCCTGAACAAAACCGTCGACGGCATGCGCTCGCTCGACCGCCAGTCCACGAACCTGGAGCGCAAGGCCGACGCGACCCGCAGCGAAGAGCAGAAGAAAGAATATCGACGGCAGTCGCGCGCGATTCGCGCCGAAGTCGAAAAACTCGAACTCGAAACCGGCGTGTTGTTCCAGGAGCTCAAGCGCACCCAGCGCGAGATCATCCAGGGCGACATGGACGCGGAGCAGGCCAAGCGCGAGCTGATTGAGGCCAACCTCCGCCTGGTGGTTTCGATTGCGAAAAAATACACCAACCGCGGTCTGCAGTTCCTCGACCTGATTCAGGAAGGCAACATCGGCCTGATGAAGGCCGTGGACAAATTCGAATACCGCCGTGGCTACAAGTTCTCGACGTATGCCACGTGGTGGATTCGGCAGGCCATCACCCGCGCGATTGCCGACCAGGCCCGAACCATCCGCATCCCGGTGCACATGATCGAAACCATCAACAAGCTGATCCGCACTTCGCGGCAGCTGGTGCAGGAGCTGGGACGCGAGCCTACGTCGGAAGAGATCGCCAAGCGCATGGATATTCCAGTAGCAAAAGTGCGCAAGGTGCTCAAGATCGCGCAAGAGCCGATCTCGCTCGAAACCCCGATCGGCGAAGAAGAAGACTCGCATCTGGGAGACTTCATCGAAGACCGCGCGGTGGTTTCACCGGCGGAAGCGGTGATCAACGTGAACCTCAAGGACCAGACGGGACAGGTCCTGCGCACGCTGACTCCGCGCGAAGAAAAAGTCATCAAGATGCGCTTCGGCCTCGAAGATGGCAGCGAGCACACGCTGGAAGAAGTCGGGCAGAGCTTCGCAGTCACCCGCGAACGCATCCGCCAGATCGAAGCCAAAGCGCTGCGCAAGCTGCGCCATCCGTCAAGATCGCGGAAGCTGCGCGCGTTCATGGATGGAGTAAGAGACTAACTCGGCTCATGTGGGGACGGCCGCCTTCGGCCGTCCGGTTTCTTACCACGGAGGCACGGAGTCACAGAGAAAGCAGAAGGAATGAAAGGCACGGCTTCGGCCGTGCCTTTTTGTTGTGCCCAAATCGGGAAGATTGACGAACATTTGTTGGGGGACGTGATGAATCTTTTGTTAGCTATCTTAGAATCGACTCATGGCAGACGATCGTTTAGGAGGGTGTTGCCAGTGGGTACTGGACGGCGTCTGCGAAACGTCGAGTGGTTTGCAGCCACTAGGGTTCAACTCCCTTGCCCTCCTCGCGTCACTCGACACTAAAGTTCTATTGCAATTGACCCGAACGCGGGCTATCCTAATAGTGTTTCGCAGACGCCGTTTAGTATCTGAAAGCCCCGAGCGAGTCTCGGGGCTTTGGCTTTTTAAGCGACGAGAAAACCTTTCACTGCTGAGTGCGCAGAGGGCCAAATGTCGAGTGGCTTCGCAGCCACTAGGGTTCAACTCCCTTGCCCTCCTCGCGGCACTCGACACCAAAGTTTGTTGACATTCCTGCTGAGCGATTTATCATAATAAGTGTTTGGCAGACGCCGTTCAGTATCATGAAGGCCCCGAGTGACTCTCGGGGCTTTCGCTTTTCTTGGCGTACTTGCGACTATGAAGCGATTCCCGCTAGGAACTTCTTGTCAGATGGCGATAAGAGTCGTCCGTTTACTGCCGACCGAAGTTTGGCCGCGTAGCGAACGGCGTCTCGTTGGCAGAGCTGATGGACAAACCTAAGTTGGGCGACTAAGCCCTTGATATATCTCTCAGTCTCGTTTGTATCCACGAGCCCACTCTCAAATTTAAAAATTCCGGACCGGATGCGCGACAACTTCTCGCGTGGAGCCCGGATGCCCTTCGCTCCGATTCGTGTGCCGGTGATTAGCTTTGTGGTGGTAGGCCCCATGATTCGTATTTTGTTCCTTGAAATTCTCAGTCCATTGCCCCTGAGCGTCTTAGCAGTCACCTGAATCAGTTCCCTTGCGTGCTCACCAGAGAAGGCCAAATCGTCGATCCATGTGGAATACACCACTCCCAGTTGTTCGCATGCTTGCCTAATCGGCTCATCGATCATCCAGATTAGGAGGTTGGCAAGCAGCGGGCTAGTTGCGGCACCCTGCGGTAGGTGGCGGTCGAATGTAGTTAGCCGCGTGAGAAGCCCTGCCACGGGCGGGGAACACCCAAGGAGGTTACTCCAGATGGAATAAACGTGCTTGTTCGTGATGCTAGGGAAGCACTGCTTGATGTCTATAGTGACTAGTGGACTGTCGCAAAGTAACCATTACTAGTTGTTATGCTTCTAAGTTGGTATGGCGACAGACAGCGAAGTGTCCCTCACCAGCAACCAACGTTCGGAACTCAGCAGCATCGCTCAATCGCGTACCCTGCCGGCTGGCTACGTCTTTCGCGCCAAGCTCATCTTGATGCTGGCAGAAGGAGCTTCCTTCAACACCATTAAGCGCAGGCTGCAGACCAGTGCTCCCACGATCGTCCGCTGGAAGCAGCGCTTCCTCGAATCCGGGCTCGACGGGCTCGACACCTATCATCCCGGCCAGAAGGCCAGGGTTCTGACTCCCGCTTTGCGGGCCCGGATTCTGGCCGCCACCCGCAAGAAACCCAGCGACGGTGCCACGCATTGGAGTTGCCGCAAACTGGCGACCGCGCTGGGAGTCAGCAAGGACGCGGTGCATCGCGTCTGGAAAGAAGCGGGACTGAAACCCCATCGCCTGGAGCGTTACTTGGCCAGCGACGATCCGGAGTTCGAAAGCAAAGCGGCCGACATTATCGGCCTGTATCTGCGGCCGCCGCAGCATGCCGCCGTGTTCTGCGTCGACGAGAAAACCGCCATCCAAGCCCTGGATCGGCTCGATCCCGTTCTGCCGCTTTCGCCGGGGCGAGCCGAGCGTCATGGCTTCGAGTACTACCGGCACGGAACGCTTTCTCTGTATGCCGCGCTGGACACCAAAACCGGCCGCGTGCACGGAAGAACCACGGCCCGCCACACCAGCCGTGACTTCGTTGCCTTCCTCGGAGAAGTGGTAGCGTTGTGCTCGCCCCGGCAGCAGATTCATATCATCCTCGACAACCTCTCTGCCCACAAAACCCAACTCGTTCGAGACTTCCTGCAACAGCATCCGCGCGTGCAGCTTCACTTCACTCCTACGTATTCCTCTTGGCTTAACCAAGTCGAGATCTGGTTCGCCAAGATCGAACGCGAGGTCATCGCCCGCGGCATTTTCACCTCGGTCCCGGACCTGGCTCGCAAACTCCGTCGTTACATCAACGCCTACTCCGCCAACGCTCACCCGATCCAGTGGAAATACTCTGACCCCAGCCGCCGGCTGCGCACTAACGAATTCACTGCGACAGGCCACTAGAAGCAATGCACCGTGATGATGCTCTGCGTTGCCGAATACGCTGCGCTTTGAAATGGCTCCGAACATGTGTTTAGGGAAGCAGATCGGCGCGAGCAAGAGCCGGTTGATTCGCTTTTGAGCCCAGCTTAAATCCTGTAGGGGATTGTCTATTTGTCGTGGCTTGGGTGGTGGTTTCTTTTGGAATGGCCGGCGTGCCTTGGTATGGTCGAACGGACTGTAGCTCGCGTTGGGGGAAGCTGCTAGGCTAAGCAGTCTTTCGCCGGGAATCTTGAGCAGGTCTGCCAGGTGGTTTACGCATTTGATGTTGAGTCTTTCGACCTTGGGTGTTGCCTTTTCCTGCATCATGCCCACCTCCGCCCAGCAGCAATTTGCTGAGCCCCACTGCTAGCCGATGAAGCGACTCGGACTCGCTGGCGTTCAAATCCTCGGATTCGGTCGCCAACAACGCGAACAGATGGAACGGCATATCAAGAGCGGCCGCAATTCGCTCCAAGATCTCCCTTGTCGGCTTCCGCTTTCCGTTCTCGATCATTGAGATAAGGCTGGGGTCGATTGAGACACGTCTGGCGAGTTCTCTTTGTGGAATGTCAGCGAGAGACCGGGCAATTCGGATAGCTTTTGAATAGTCCATGTCTTCTTTTCCCCCCAAATATCTTGGATGTGAGTTTTCCCTGGAACTAGACAATTTCTGATTATCTGGTTGCTTCAGCAAGCCCCAATAGGTTGGGATTCAGATCCCGAGCTCCCCGAATCTGCTCGTACACTGTTGATGTGCGGCCGGTTCCGAGACCAAGTAGTGTCTGAAATGCGGCTGCCGGCGTCTTGCGACGGTTGTGCCGAAAAACGAATTCATCGAGGTAAACTTGCAGTTGGTCCTTGCTCACTCCGTGGTAGGTTCCAATGAGCCACTGCTGGAGGTTCCCGATCGCCCGATCGGCAAGCGGGACGGCGGATTTTGCACCTTTGCGCAACTCCGTTCGTAGAGGTTGGTTTCGAACGACATGTTTGAAGCCAGCCTCTAAAAGACCTGAGAAACTCTTAAGCCCGTCCGTATAGATCGTGGATCCAGGTGCGATGTGCTGGCTAAGAAACGACATTATGGTCGCGGCCTTAAAGTCGGGAATTACGCTCATGCGGACACGCCCTGAAGCTCGCCCACGCTTTTCGACCGCCACCAAGACAAGAGCTGCCCTCCGATGCTTGAGTTGTCGGCTTCCTCGGAGTCCAGCTTGCTCGCCACCAATCCACGTCTCATCCACCTCTACCTCACCGCGCAAAGGTTCCCTCGCGTTGTTCACCATTGCTCGGCGGAGCTTGTGCAGCATCATCCATGCGGTCTCGTAGCAGGTCAGCCCTAATTGACGCTGCAGCAGTAGTGCAGATACGCCACGCTTGTCCGTGGTCATCAGGTACGCCGCCCAGAACCAATGGGTCAGCGGTGTTTTTGTCCGATGAAGGATAGTTCCAGATGTCAGCGAGACCTGATAGCGACACTTGCAGCATTGCTGCCGCAGCTGCTTCACCAACTCATAAGCTTTTTCATACCCGCATCGCGGACAAGTAAATCCATCGGGCCAACGACAAGCTGCGAGATATCGTTGGCAGGCTTCCTCCGTGGCAAAGTCGGACTGGAATTGGCGGAGCGTCTTCGGAAACGGCGGTCGTGGCACGCGTTAACACTACCTATTGGGGCTTGCTGAAGCAACCAGATAATCAGAAGACAATTAGAGCAGCGTCACTTCTTGAAGGTTGTCAGAATAGCTTCAGCCACTTGCCGAACCACCCGATAGAGTTTTCTACGAGATGGGTTCGGTTTTCGCCAAAGCCGTCGGAGTTCCTCCATTGCTTTCTCTAACTCACTTCTCTGTTCCGGTTCGAGGCCATTTCGATTCTGCAAGGACTGAAGCTGTTCCATGCAGAACTTCAGGTTCTTATCTTTCATTTTGTTCCTCCCCGGCAAGTTGCCGGTGCCGCAGAGACAGCTCCCGAGAAGGAATGGCCAAACCGGAAAACTCACCCAACGTGTGCCGCAACAAACCAGCAACATACGACCAACAACTGCGCGCCTTGTACTCTCATACCGCGGGATTACACAGGAGCAGCGTCGGAACTGACGGTTTAAGAATCACCGCCGCCGTGAGCACGACTAACACTCACCGCATTACATCGCTCGCCATATGACGAGCGACTCAGCCTTGGAAGTCGATCTGCGGAGGAACGATTGTCAAAGAGCCTGACGAATGGCGCGTAAGAACGACCATCCACAACAAAGATAGCTAACCTCCATATCGTTGTCAAGAAAAATGACAGGCTGTTATTTTTTATTGGGGGCCGGACAGACGAAACGTTCCCCAATTTCCATTCGTCCGAAAAACCGGGGAGCGTTCCGTCTGCCCGATTCCTATCAGATGGGGTTTCAGCCTCCAGACCCTTGTCATCCACAGGCGCGCTCCGTTTGCGCTGAAGGATTTATGCAATCCCGCGCCACCAAATTGCACTCGCGCAGATTATCCACAGCCCACCCGCCAAACCTTGTGACATCTGACCTTGCGCTCCAAGGATCCAAACCCTCAAAATAGCCTCGCAATAGTCGTCGCAGCTGAGCCTGGCAGGCGAGTTAAGTTCTTTGAAATCAAGATTTTGATATCTAAGTCTCCTGTTTGCAAGAACTTGCGGGGCGCGCGTGGTATCAACTCCCAGCAACTGTCATGCAATCAAGATTTTGCGGAGATCGATCGAAAAAAAAAGAGGAGGGGGTATCCGCTCCCAAATGGTCCGCAGTTTCAACCGCAGTCGTCGCCCACAGAAAAATCGACAGCCCGAGGCGTTCGAGTCTGCCTTTCTTTCGCTCCTTCGGAGCTTGATCAACTTTTCTACTTTGTCCAGCCGGGCAGGCACCTTTTTGGGCTGGCGCGCAGCGGCGTTTGACAGTTTCCGCCGTCTCCGTTCCAATGGATGAGTTCGCTATTCTGCGCGTTACACACCGGGTTGCATAGTTCACAATTCAGATCACAGGAGCTCATCGTATGTCAGCACCCAGCCGCCGGCCCGAGATTCGAAGGCGCCGTACCCGCAAAGAAAAGATTGTCCAGCTGCGCAAGCGCCTGGCCGCTGCCAAAACCGACGCCGACCGTACGCGCCTTACCGCCAAGCTGCATAAGCTAGCGATCCTCTGATTATCTGGTTGCTTCAGCAAGCCCCAATAGGTTGGGATTCAGATCCCGAGCTCCCCGAATCTGCTCGTACACTGTTGATGTGCGGCCGGTTCCGAGACCAAGTAGTGTCTGAAATGCGGCTGCCGGCGTCTTGCGACGGTTGTGCCGAAAAACGAATTCATCGAGGTAAACTTGCAGTTGGTCCTTGCTCACTCCGTGGTAGGTTCCAATGAGCCACTGCTGGAGGTTCCCGATCGCCCGATCGGCAAGCGGGACGGCGGATTTTGCACCTTTGCGCAACTCCGTTCGTAGAGGTTGGTTTCGAACGACATGTTTGAAGCCAGCCTCTAAAAGACCTGAGAAACTCTTAAGCCCGTCCGTATAGATCGTGGATCCAGGTGCGATGTGCTGGCTAAGAAACGACATTATGGTCGCGGCCTTAAAGTCGGGAATTACGCTCATGCGGACACGCCCTGAAGCTCGCCCACGCTTTTCGACCGCCACCAAGACAAGAGCTGCCCTCCGATGCTTGAGTTGTCGGCTTCCTCGGAGTCCAGCTTGCTCGCCACCAATCCACGTCTCATCCACCTCTACCTCACCGCGCAAAGGTTCCCTCGCGTTGTTCACCATTGCTCGGCGGAGCTTGTGCAGCATCATCCATGCGGTCTCGTAGCAGGTCAGCCCTAATTGACGCTGCAGCAGTAGTGCAGATACGCCACGCTTGTCCGTGGTCATCAGGTACGCCGCCCAGAACCAATGGGTCAGCGGTGTTTTTGTCCGATGAAGGATAGTTCCAGATGTCAGCGAGACCTGATAGCGACACTTGCAGCATTGCTGCCGCAGCTGCTTCACCAACTCATAAGCTTTTTCATACCCGCATCGCGGACAAGTAAATCCATCGGGCCAACGACAAGCTGCGAGATATCGTTGGCAGGCTTCCTCCGTGGCAAAGTCGGACTGGAATTGGCGGAGCGTCTTCGGAAACGGCGGTCGTGGCACGCGTTAACACTACCTATTGGGGCTTGCTGAAGCAACCAGATAATCAGAAGCGATCCTGTCTCCCGGCCAGCCTCTGGTGAATTAGGGGAGCCAACTCCGGCAGAAAATTGTGGCGAGTGGGACATCCTGAGCCAAGTTTTCGGGTAGGGATTCTTCGACTCCGATGGCCCTGCGCTTTCATGCACGGCCATCTCCGCTCAGAATGACAGGAATCAGTCCGCCGCGGATTGTTGCTCGTTCTTGGGCGTGCCGTCGCGTGTGACCTGCCGGTAAACATCCAGCACCCGGCGCACGGAAATTTCCCAGGAGAACCGCGTGACCTGCTGGTAGCCGCGTTCCCGCATGCGCTCGCGCAACAGCTTGTCCAGCAGAACGCGGTGCAGCGCGCGCATGATCTCGAACACGTTTTCGGGATTCACCAGCACCGCAGCATTCCCCACCACCTCGGGCAGCGATGACACGTTCGATGTGACCACCGGCGTTCCGTGCGCCATGGCTTCCAGGGGAGGCAGGCCGAATCCTTCATACAGCGACGGAAAGACGAATACCTTGGCCTCGTCATAGAAGATGCGCAGCACTTCAATCGGAACGAATCCCAGAAAACGCACGTCATTTTGCACGCCGCTGCGGATCACCGTGCGCCGCAGGTCCGGGTTTCCGGAAAGATCGTCGCCGATGATGATCAGCTTCAGATCGGGATAGGCTGCCTCTTTTTCCAAAGCGGCCTTTAGAGCGGAAAATGCCTCAATCATGCGCACCACATTCTTATGTGGGCTGATGCGGCCGGCGTAGAGCAGGAAGGGATAGGTGACCTGGTAGCGCTGGGCAATCATTTCGCGATCGGCCGGAGTGGCGTGTCCGCGCAGAAATCGCTCGTCAATCGCGTTGTAGACGACTTCGATGTGGTTGAGCGGAATTTCAAACAGCTTCTCGATTTCGTTGCGCGTGAAATTCGAGACGGCGAAGATCCGCGCCGCGCCCGCCAGCACGCGTTTGGTCGACTGGAAATGCAGCGAACGCCAGAAGCCGCCACGGTCCCGCGGACGCGACATGTGCTCGATCATGTCGTGCACGGTCATCACATACGGACAAGGCAGCGCCCGCGGCACCGAAAAAAGATTGGGGATGTGAACCAGATCGCACGACAAGCCCTTCACGGCCGAGCGGAACTCGCGATATCCCCGCACCGAGCGTTCGGGCGCCAGCAGCGGAATATTCTGGAAATTCGACGGCAGCGGCGCGATTTCCTCAACCTTCCCTGGAGGCCCCAGCAGGAAGTAGGAGTTTTCGTGGTCCAGCCGCCCCAGCGTGCGGACAATATTGCGAATATAGGTGCCGACGCCGAACTCAGACATCCGCCGGATATCGATGGCAATCTTCACCGATCCGATTTAACCACAGAGGCATCGGGGAACACAGAGGAATTATGCTCGCACTTCCGCCTGCGCCTTTGCCCGCCGATCCGCGTAGAGCGGGAAGGTCTCGCACAGATCGAGCACCTGTTTTTTCACTTTGGTCAGCACAGCGGCGTCTGACCGGTGCAGCAACGATTCGGCAATCCAGCGGCCGACCTGCCGCATCTCGGCTTCTTTCATGCCGCGCGTGGTCAGCGCCGGAGTGCCGATGCGAATGCCGCTCGGTTTCAGCGGAGGATTTGTGTCGAACGGAATCGCATTTTTGTTGACCGTGATTCCCGCCTCGCCCAGCGCCTTCTCGGCCTCGCTGCCCAGCATGCCTTTCGAGAACACATCGACCAGCATCAGATGCGTGTCCGTTCCCCCGGAAATGATGCGGAAGCCTTCGTCCGCCAGCGTCTGCGCCAGCACTTTCGCGTTGGCGATCACTTGCCGCGCGTAGTCGCGGAACTCCGGCTGCATCGCTTCCTGGAAGCACACTGCCTTGGCCGCCATGATGTGCACCAGCGGCCCGCCCTGCATGCCGGGAAAAACGACTTTGTCGATGGCCTGGGCGAACTCGGCTTTCGAAAGGATCATGCCTGAACGCGGCCCGCGCAGAGTTTTATGGGTAGTCGAAGTAACGATGTGCGCGTGCGGCACGGGCGAAGGATGCGCGCCTCCGGCGACCAGTCCGGCGAAATGCGCCATGTCGACTAGGTACAGCGCTCCCACTTTGTCGGCAATCTGGCGCATGCGCGCGAAATCGATGATGCGTGGATACGCGCTGCCGCCGCCGATGATCAGCTTCGGGCGCTCCTGCTCGGCGAGTTTCTCGAGTTCGTCGTAGTCGATGGTTTCGGTTTCCTTGGTCACGCCATAAGGAACGATCTTGTACGTCTTGCCCGAAAAATTCAGGTGATGGCCATGCGTGAGGTGCCCGCCATGCGCCAGATTGAGTCCGAGAATGGTGTCGCCCGGTTGCAGCACCGCGGCGTATGCCTCCATGTTGGCCTGCGATCCCGCATGGGGCTGGACGTTCGCATGCTCCGCGCCGAACAGTTGCTTCGCCCGGTCGCGCGCCAGGCTCTCAACCACGTCGGTAAACTCGCATCCGCCGTAATAGCGCTTGCCGGGATATCCCTCGGCATACTTGTTCGTGAACACCGACCCCGCGGCTTCGAGCACCGCCTCGCTGACAAAATTTTCGGAGGCGATCAGTTCGAGCCCCTCATGCTGGCGGCGAGTTTCGTTGTCGATCGCAGCGGCAATCTGCGGATCGGATTCGTACAGCGGGCGGTACATCGCTGAATTTTTCATGTCGTTTTCCTGATTTCGTATACGTCCGGCCGGTGCAACTCCATGTAACGATCGGGCGATTTCAATGCGGTGAAGCCGAATTTCCGGTAGAGCTCATGCGCGTCGCGCGTCAGCAGGATCCAGCGTCGCAGGTTCTGAAGAGCGGGATGCTGCAGAATGCATTCCATCATCCACTTGCTCAACCCGCGTCCGCGATGGGACTCCAGCACAAATACGTCGCCGAGATACGCGACGGTGGCGAAATCGCTGACCACCCGGGCAAATCCCACTTGCGCGCCGCTACCATCATAAATCGCGAAGCACAACGCGTGCTCGATGGATCGCGCCACGACCTCCCGCGGAATTCCCTTCGCCCAGTAGCAATTTGTCAGGAAGTTGTAAATCACGTCCAGATCGAGCCGTGCGGGATCGGTGCTGATGAGGAACTCTCCGCGGCGGAATTCCGCAACTTGCATGTCCACATTCTAAACTGCGATAACCACGAAGGGCACGAAGTAGCACGAAGGAAATCTAAACTGCGATAACCACAAAGGACACCAAGGTTCACGAAGGAAGACGATCAGTAGGCTTCCTTCATGTAACTTCGTGTCCTTTGTGGTTCAAGCCTTTCAAAACGCCGTCCGCAGAAACGAGACCAGATGCCACCCATCTATGTATTTATAGGGAGTCTCGCCGGTGGTGTAGTGGCCGCAGGGCAGCACGGCCACTTTGTGGTCGAGTCCGTGCCGTGCAAATTGATCCACGACCTGCCGCGAAAATTCCGGCAGAAAGGTCAAATCGTACGCCGCGTACACGATCAACGACTTCTTCGGCCAGCGCGAAAACTGCTCGAAGTACGCCATCGGACTGATCGCCAGCCAGGCCTGCCGCAACTCTTCCAGATCAATCGACTGCTCGATGCCCTGCCGGATGTGCCGCGTCGACTGCCCGTGCCAGACCACATCCGCAAAATAAGTGGACGCATGGTTGAACGCCGCTACCTTAATCCGCGGGTCATGCGCCGCCGCAATGAACGCGTAGCACGAACCCAGGCTCGTACCGACAGTGCCAAGCTGGCTGTATCCCTGCTGTTCGAGCCAGTCGAGGCAGCAGCGGATGTCGACCACTCCCTGCCGCACGGCATCGAGCGTGCGTCCGATGTTGGCCGAAACGGCATAGTCGGCGCGGCTGATTTCGGCCGGCATGCGGATGTCATGATAAGGCATGCTCAGCCGCAGCACCGCAATGCCCATCAGGTTGAACACGCGGCACAGGCTGACATAAGAGATCGCGTCGGAATTCCAGTGCGGCAGCAGGATAACGGCTCGGCGTCCACGCGCCGGAAACCAGCGCGCGTTCACCAGATTGTTCTCTGGATACCGCGTCTTCACCGGCGAAGCGAATCGCAGAAACTCGCCGAATGTCCCTTTCACCTTGGCTTCGAGCTTGGGATCGGGCACTTCGCGCGTGGAGAAGACCTGCACCTCGCGCTTCTCCAGGCGAAAATCCGTGGGACGCGCGTAGGAATAAAATTCGTCGCTGGACGACACGATGCGCCGGTTGTAATCCAAGAAGAATTTCTCGGGATTCTCCGGCGCCCTGCCCGGAGGACAGCCGTTGCGGCAAGGCCAATCCTGCGCCCATTCCACGCCCCACTCCAGCGGGCGGACCACGCGGTTGTTGTCCACCGACGTCAGCCGGTGTTCCCAGTCGTACATCCATTGTGCGTAGCGGGAAGGCATGTTGAATCTTTTAGTTTACCAAGTGGAACCTCGGATTCCGGACGCGATGCAGTCAACGGCAGGAATTCGCAGTCAGCACTCAGCATTTGGCCACTGAGCGGGCCACCGAGATCCGTACGCGGCGCCCATGGAAGTCATCAACCACGAAGGTCACGAAGGTACACGAAGGAAAGCCTGGAGAGCGAGTTCCTTCGTGATACTTCGTGTCCTTCGTGGTTTAGGGTTTCGGCTCTAGCTGGGGTACGGCTCGCCAACTCCGCGCGTCTCTGAACAAAAAACCTGCAAGCCTTAAATCCACAGGATTCTCGAGTTCTTTGTGACATCTGTCACCGCAATGAGATCTCTCCAGGGAACAGGATGCAAAGAGCCCTGCAGCAAACGGGTCAAAAAGAAAAGAGAAATATGTAACTACAATTGGAGTTACAATGAGATTGGAGTGGGACGAAGCCAAGAACCGCGCGAACATCCGGAAGCACGGACTGGACTTTGCCGATGCAGAAGAGGTCTTTCGAGGTGTTCTTCTCGCAGAAGCCGACACGAGAGAGGACTACGGAGAAAAACGCTGGCAGGGACTGGGTCAAATTGGCGGACGCACCGTGAAAATCATCTTCTCGGAGCGGGATCCATAAACGATTCGTATCATCTCCCTGAGAAAGGCTAGGAGGAATGAACGCAAGGAATACGAAAAAGCGCTCCAGAACGGACTGGAAACGAATTGACGCGATGCGCGATGAGGATATCGACCTCTCGGATAGTCCCGAGCTTGGCCCCAATTTCTTCGCGAATGCGATCATCTGGCCCGGTCCGAAGAAACAAATTACGCTGCGCATCGATCCCGACGTGCTGAAGTTCTTTCGCAAGCAGGGGCGCGGCTACCAGACCGCGATCAATGCCGTCCTGCGAAAATATGTGGAAGCGCAAAAAGATTGAATCGAGATCGCCGTTGACATCCGACGTCCGGCGCAGCTCTCAGCTCGGATACCTTCGCGGCACCCGCTTCGAGATATTGCACAGAATCTCATACGGAGTGCTGTTCGCCAGTTCCGCGTGTTCGAGAGCATCCACGTTGAGGCCGTCGCCGGCTCCGAGCAGAATCACTTCATCTCCCACCGCGATGCCCGGAATTCCAGTCACGTCGACCAGCGTCAGATCCATCGAGATGCGGCCGACGATCGGCGCGTAGTGCCCGCGCACGATCACGCGCCCACGATTCGAAAGCTGCCGGTTGTAACCATCGGCATACCCGACGGGCAGCACCGCAACATGCGCCGGAGCCTTGGTCACGTACGTCCCGCCATATCCCAGCGCCTGATTCGGGCCGAAGTCGCGCAGCGAAAGGACCCGCGTCTTCCACGTCAGGATCGGCTTCACCGGCAAGCGCAGCGTGCCGCCGCTCACCTCGCGCCCGGCGCGCTGAAAGGGCAGATAGTATCCATAGAGCGCGACTCCCGGACGCACCATCGTGTTCCACGTCTCCCGCCGCGAAATTACTGCCCCGGTATTCGCCATGTGAACCAGCGACGGCTCCATGCCCGCCTCGCGCACCATCCGCAGTGCCGCATCGAACCTGCGTTCCTGTTCGGCCACTGAAGGCGCATCCATCACTTCCGAATCGGCGAGATGGGTCGAGACTCCCTCCAGCAAGAGATGTCCCGCCGCGCCCAACTTCTCCAACAAAGCAGGGAGTTGATCGCCAGCCACTCCCAAACGCCCCATGCCGGTATCGACCTTCAAGTGCACCGGATGCCGCGCCCCCAGCGCCGCCGCAGCCTTCTCCAGCGACTCGATGTGCCACGGCTCCCACACGGTGGGCGTCAGCTGCAGCCGGACAGTCTCGCTCTCCTCGCCGCGCCAGAAGCCGGTCATCAGCAGGATGTTCGCGCGCACTCCCGCTTCGCGCAGCGGAATCGCTTCATCGAGCGACGTTACTCCCAGCCAGCGCGCGCCTTCTGCCTCAAGCGCCCGCGAGCACTCGACCGCGCCGTGCCCGTAAGCGTCGGCCTTCACCACGGCGCACACGGTCACGCCCGCTCCCACATGCTTTTGTACGGTCCGAAAATTTTGCCGTAGCATCGCCAGCGAAACGTCGGCCCACGTCGGACGCGTCGCCACGCGGCTCAGGATTTCTGCAGTAACCGCCACAATCGCGATTATAGCGGCACGAGCCCAAGGAGCGAGGTTACGCTGGGGCTACTCCGGCGCAAGCTGGTGCCCAAAGTTGTAGCGTGCCCGGCCTGCTCGCACTCGATGGCCTTCCAGAAAAAGCTACAGCCCCGAGAGTCACTCGGGGCTTGAAATGGGTACCAACCGCCGCCTGCATCTTTAATTCTAGTCTGACAAAGAAGCTTGTCAAGACTCATCCGTAACGTCGAGTGACCGCGCGGAGGGCGAGGGACTTGAACCCTAGTGGCTGACGAAGCCACTCGACCGCTTCGCAGGCGGCGGCCAGTACCCACTGGCAACACCCTCCACAACCGCCGTCCTGCGCCGGCTCAATTCTATGGGCACAAATCAAATCCAAGACAGCGAGGCCGAGAATATGTTCGACACTCATCCCGATTTGGAACACAAGAAAAGGGCACAATCGAAACCGTGCCCTAGTGGGATCCGGGGAGCCCCGGGACGGATGTCTCCGAGCAAAAGCCCCGAGGATCACTCAGGGCTTTCGATTCTGTGCATCGGTTCGCCAGCACTTCACCGGCTGGCCGGAGGCACGATCCCATTGCTGCGCAGATACTCCACCATCTGTCCGTAGTGATCAAAACCATGCGAAGTGATGATCACCGCCAACGCGAGCCGAGACGAGGACCCTTTGCCAAATGGATACTTGATGGGTTCGAGATAGTTTTTCTCGTTGATCGATCCGATCGCCTTGTGCGCGTACTCAAACGAGGCTTTCAGATATTTCACAATGTCCGCCTTCGTCGTGACGGATTCCGGTCCTGACTCTCCCCCGATTTCCGCCGGAGCTTTTTCCTGAAGAATGGCCGCCCCCAGGATGTAGTTCACCGCGGCGACATGTTTCACCTGCTGCGCGAAGGTGCGCACACCCTTGAACTCGCCGGCCATCGGGGCGTAGCCGTACTTATCCTCAGGCATGGCCTGGGCGGCGGAGACGAACTCGCGCTCCATGCCGGCCGCAGCGGAATCCAGAACCTTCGCCATGCTGGGATGCTCCTCTTTCGCCTTCGCCGCCTGTGCGGCAGCACCCACGGTCAACAACAGCAAACAGCACACACCTGCACTCAGCAGCTGCTTCATCGCTTCCTCCGATTGTCTTGACGATTTGAATTTGCCCCAGAAAAAAGCCAGATCACGCGCCCCGTGCGATTCGTTCCATAGACGCACCCATTCTAGCGTACCTCCGACTCAGTCTTTCTCTGGCGCGTATAGAAATTTCGCACCTTCGCGCGATTCCCGCACTTGGTCATATCGCACCAGCGGCGGCGGTGATTCTTGCTCTCATCCAGAAACAGCCATTCGCAGGTTTTTGAAGCGCACGCGCGCACGAATGGCAACTGATCCGATGCCAGCAAATCCACCGCCGAGCGCGCGGTGGGCCACCACGCCGCATCGAAATTCTCCGACTCCTCGAAGCGCCATTCGAATCCCTTCTCCCCGGCCACCAGATTCATATGCCGCGCGGCTTCCTGCGCGTACTGGTTGACCACATACAGCGCACCCCTGGGCACGGGCTTCTTTCGGATCAGCGACCAGAAGACCTCGTACATCGCCTCCCGCAACTGGATGGCCGCGGCCAGCGACTCTCCCGCGGCTTCCCGCGACTGCATGCTCTTTTCGAATAGATGATCCACCTGCTGGTCAGTCAGGATCCCACTGTCTTCGCCGAAACGCGCCAGGTCGATGTAGCTCTTCAGCAATTCCTTGGGCTCGCTGCTGAAGCGGTCGTCCAGCGTGTTGATGAAGTCAAGGCAGAGGGAACCGGCAATCAGCTCAAATCGCGGAGCCCTCCGGCGCGCCACTTTCTTATGGTTCGGAATCTTATGGTTCGGAATCATGCCACCTCTTGCAACTCCTATTATCTAACCATCAAAACAATATTGACAAGTTAGTTCGAATTCCTTAAGATTTATGTAACCGTTGAACTACTGTTAAAAGGTTAGCTTATGTTTCCGATCAACCCACCCAAACTTCGGCCCGGTTTTGCTCCAGCCGCTTGCTCCACGACCGATTGACACGCGAAAAGATGGTAAACATAGGAGGCAGACCCGTGATCGTCCCCAACTCAAACCGACCTCATCCCGGCGGCGACTCCCTCAAAGTGTTGCTGGCTTTTGCCGCGATCTATCTGATATGGGGCTCAACGTATCTGGCGATCCGCTATGCCGTGGAGACCATTCCGCCGCTGGTGGCGGCAGGCATTCGTCATACGATCGCGGGCTCGATCCTGCTGGCGTGGGCGTATGCGCGCGGCTTTCGCGCGCGGCGCGAACACTGGATTGCCGGAACGATCGTAGGCGCTCTCTTCTTTCTTGTCGGACATGGCACGCTGCATTGGGCCGAGCAGCACGTCGCCTCCGGCCTCGCGGCGCTGTTGATCGCCACCGAACCGATGTTCATCCTGGTGCTGGCATGGGCGAGCGGCCAGCAGAAGATCAGCCGCATCAGCGCGCTGGGCCTGGCTGTCGGCGTGGTGGGCGTGGCCATCCTGACCGGCGTCGAATTGTCCGCCAAAAACGCGAGCCTGCTCGGCATGCTGGCCGTGCTTCTCGGCTCGCTCTCGTGGGCTGCGGGCGTGGTGATCTCGCCCAAGCTGCGACTGCCGACGGATGCGCTGGCGCGCACCGCTGTGCCTCTGGTATGCGGCGCAGCATTGCTGCTCGCCGCTGCGGGCATCACCGGCGAATTTCGCGGGCTGCACTGGTCTGCGATCTCATTGAAGTCGCTGATGGGGCTGAGCTATCTGATTGTGTTCGGATCGATCGTTGCCTTCACGGCTTACACATGGCTGTTGCAGCGCTGCCCGCCCGCGCTAGTGGCGACGCACACGTATGCCAATCCTGTGGTCGCGGTGCTGCTGGGATGGCTGCTTGCGTCGGAGTCACTGACCGTGCGCGTGGCGCTGGCGTCGGTCGCGATCCTGGGAGCGATCGTGCTGATCCGCAGAGGCGAGCGCACGGTCGTGCAGCGCGCCGTCGCGCCTGCCGCTAAGGTCGAATCGTACGAGCGGTGCGCCTAGAACTGGTGTCGTAAATGGTTTCGAAGCAAGCTGCGGGGCCCTCAGGGGCTAGAGCCCCCGCGTTTTTTGCTGACTGGTAACGGCACGGCTGAAGCCGTGCCCTTCCCAAAACTATTTATGAGACAGGCTCTAACGCTCGCGGTGCAGTTCCGAGCATAGGATCCACAAGGCATCCAGGTATTCGCCGTTCTCTGTGGGAGCCGACACTCTTCCTCTTTACTCACGTTTGGGATGATGGCGGCAGTTTAGCGGACAGGAGTGTCCGCTCCACATTTTCTCTCCACATTGTTTCTTCACATTTTCGCTAGCTCTTTTGCTCGCGGCGGCGGAGGTGCTCGATGAACGTCTGTTCGACGGGTTTATCGTAGGCGATGAGGACGTGGCGGGCGGGGCGTCCGCTGACGAGGTGGCAGACTTCTTCGGCAAGATTTTTGGCGTGATCGCCGGCGCGCTCGAGGGACTGGGTCATGAAGATGACTTGCAGGCTGGCCTGGCGGACCATGTTTTCGGGATTCTCGATGTGCCGGAGGAAGATGAGGTTACGCAGGCGGTCCATTTCGGCGTCGGCGCGCAGAACCTCGATGGCTTTGCTGACATCGCGCGCGGAGAAGGCCGCGCCGCAATCGGTGAGCATCTTTTCCAGCAAGGTGGCCATCTGCGTGAGATCGCGGATGTCTTCGGAGTCAATGCGTCCACTCACGGATTGAGCGCTGCTGCCGAAGCTGAGGAGCAGGTCGCCGATGCGCTCCAGGCCAATCATGAACTTCATACAGGCCAGAAGTTCGCGGGCCTCGGCGGGCTCAACTTCGGTGATGGCGCTGGTGACTCCATTGTCGATTTCGAGGTCGAGGGTGTCGAGCTCGCGCTCGCGCTGGCGCAGCGAATTGAGCAGCACGTTGGAGCCGGTGGCAATCCCTTCGGCGGCTGCGCCCGCGGCTTCTTTCGCCATATGGCAGGCTTCGACCGTGCGCCGCACGATGTGGTGATGAGCGGGCTCTGGATTCGGGCTTTTGACTGCTGTGCTCATGGTTGCGTCCGCTAGTGCCGCGCTCTGCTGTTCTTGCGATTCGGATGGCTAACGGCTAAGCATAACTTCTTTCGCTCTGCTGGTGGTTAATACGTTGTGAATTTCTCGGTTGCAACTGATTAGAAATAGTAGACATCATTTAGGGATGGGAAAACAAGGTGGGTTGTCATGGTTATTTGTCCGGGCAAAACCTGGGCAGCCGAAGGCGGCTGTCCCCACACAGGCAAAACCTGGACGGACGAATGCGTCCGTCCCCACACCGGCAAAACTACACGGGCCGTGGTCAGGCTAGCGGGAGGGTGAACAGGAACGTGCTGCCGCGGGTTAGTTCGCTTTCGGCACGGATCGAGCCGGCGTGGGCCCGCATAATGTGTTTGGCGATGGCGAGGCCGAGGCCGGTGCCGCCGGATTCGCGGGAGCGGGCTTTATCGACGCGGTAGAAGCGCTCGAAGAGGCGGGGCAAGTGCTCGGAGGAGATGCCGGCGCCGAAATCGCGGACGTAGAATTCGATGCCGCGTTCGGCGGGCCGGGCCCCGAGTTCGATGCGTCCCCCGGAACGTCCATACTTCATGGCATTGTCGATCAAGTTCGAGAATACCTGGTGGATTGCTTCGCGGTCGGCCAGCACCGGAGGCAGCGATTCAACCGAGCCGTTGGTTCCCTGAGCGTCGAGGATCTGGAGTTCCACCTCGTGCACGCGGGCGATTTCGCGGAAGCTTTCTTCGGCGTCATTCAGCAGTTCGATAGGGGCGACCGGTTCAGTCTCGAAGCGAGTCTCGCCGGATTCGACGCGCGCCAGCGTGAGCAGGTCTTCGGTGAGGCGCGACATGCGGACGGCATTCTTGCGAATAATCTCCAGAAATTCGCGGCTGGAATTGGAATTGTCGGGGGCAGCGTCGAGGAGAGTTTCGGTATATCCCTGAATGGAGGTGAGCGGGGTGCGCAGTTCGTGGGAGACGTTGGCGATGAAATCGCGGCGAGTTTTTTCGACGCGCTCGGTTTCGGTGAGGTCGCGGAGAACCGCGACGGCGCCGCCATCGGGCAAGGGAGCGGCGGTGACGTTGAATGCGCGGCCGGGAACAATAGAAGTGGCGCGGGCGGTTCTGACTTCTTTGGTCGCGGTGGCCGCTTTGACGGTGGCGAGGAAATCAGGATCGCGGATGGTCTCGACAACCGGCGCGTTGAGGCGCGTGTGTTGCGGGACCAGGCGGTCCATGGGCTGATTAGCCCAGCGAACCAGGCCGTCGGAGCTGACGGCGATGACGGCGTCTTGCATGCTGTTGAGCAAAGTTTCGAGTTGGCGCTGGCTGGAGCGGACGGCGGCAAAGCTTTGCTCGACTTGTCCGGCGGTGCGGTCGATGGCGGCGGCGACTTTTCCGATCTCGTCGAGCGGATGATCGTCGACGCGGGCGCGGAGGTCGCCGCGCTCGAGACGCTCCGCGACGTTGACGATGCGGTCGAGGCGGCGGGCGGTCCAGATGGAAGCGCCGGCAGCGATCAGCAAGGCGATGAAGGAGGCGATGAGAGATCCCCAGAGCAGGCGGCGACGCACAATTCCCTGAACAGCTTCCACGTCGGAAAGAGGATAGGCGAGGCGGACCGCGCCTCCGGAAACGGGGGCCGCGACGTACAAAAACGGGATGCCGACAGTGGCGCTGCGACGCTCGTTTTCGCCGGTCTGGCCTGCGAGGGCGGCGGCGAATTCTTTGCGCGTCGCATGATTCTCCATCTGGGCGGGGTCGTTTTGGGAATCGGCGAGCACTTTGCCGGACGCGTCAATGACGGTGGCGCGCGCGCCGGCGGCCTGGCCTTCCTCGGCGGCAATTTCGGCGATCGAGCGCGTGTGGTCGGTTTCGACGCGGTGAGCGAACAGGAGCGTTTTCTGGGTAAGGTTGCGCTCAATTTCAGCGCGCAACGACGCTTCCCAGGCATTGCCGATCATGACGTCGAGGATGGCGGCGGTAGCGGCGATGACGATCAAAAATACGGCGAGCAGCTTGAAGAAGATGCGGTTCTTCAATTTTTCCTCGGCTTGAATCCTCTCATCATTTCGGCGTCTCGAAACGGTATCCGGCGCCGCGCACAGTTTTCAAATAGCGTGGATTCTCGGGGTCAGGCTCGATTTTCTCCCGGATGCGGCGAACGTAAACGTCGACGGAACGCGGGGTGACGTAGGCGGTGTCGCGCCAGACGGAGTCAAGGAGATGGTCGCGGCTGAAGACGCGTCCCTTGTGGCGGGCGAAGTAATCGAGCAGGCGGAACTCGGTGGCCGTGGTGGGCACCATGCTGCCGCGCACGGTGAGGGTCATGGCGGAAGGATCGATTTCGATCTCGCCGACTTTCATGGGGCTGGGTGGAAGCGGGCGCTCGAAGCGACGCAGCACGGCCTTGACGCGGGCGACGAGCTCACGCGGGCTGAAGGGCTTGGCAATGTAATCGTCGGCGCCGAGTTCGAGTCCCAGGACGCGGTCCGCTTCGCTGCTTTTGGCGGTAAGAAAAATCACCGGGACCGAGGACAGGCCGACCGTCTGCCGAATGGTGCGGCAAATTTCCAGCCCATCTTTGCCAGGGATCATGATGTCGAGAACAAGGAGCGCGGGGCGCTGGCGCTCGGCGTCGGAAAGAACATTGATTCCGGTGGGATAGAGGCGCACCGCGAAGCCTTCGTTTTCCAGATGATGGCGGACGAGGCGAGAGATATCGGGATCGTCTTCAACGACAAAGATGCTGGGTTTCACGGAATCATTTTAGCGGAGGCGGTACCGAGTACCTAGCCCCGAGTACCGAGATTCGGCATGTGCGGCCCAAAAATGACGGATTTTTACCGAATATTCACAATCAGCCTGGAGGCGCGGTAAGATGGGCCCGTAGTGGTCATTGACGGAAAAATCTTTCAGTGGTGTGATGGCAGTTCAAGTTCGGTCGCACTTAAGATCCTGCAGATTCGATGAGGTGGGTTTCATGTCTTTTGAAGAAGCGTTGACGCTCGCATCCCGCGACGAAGGGTTCAAGGCTACGGTTTACGCGATCAATACCCTGCTCATTCACAAGGGTGTCTACACTCAGGAAGAGTTTCAGGCGCTATTCGTCGAATGGGTGGAAAAGGAACAGAGGCGCAAGGCCCCTGAACCGAGACGCGCTGAATCTTCTAATGCGTACTCTGCTTAGTTCTGTAGGGCGGATGTTCGCAGTCCGGTTTTTTCCCGCAGTGAATTCCTACGTCGCAGGCTCTGCACTCGCATCGACAGGGCGGGGCAGGTTGGATCGTCCTCTGGTCTTTCTTCTTGGCCATTCTTAACTCCACTTCCGCGCCTTTCCCGCTCCGCTCCCAAGGAGCTTGCATAACGCAGCCTATGGTTGCATCACGAACGGGCGCCCTGCCACTACAGTGGCACGAATACGTGATGATCGGAACATAGCAGACCGGGATTGCTGTGGAGAACCTGTGGGAAACTATAGATTCCAGTTAGTCTGACAGGAAGAGAAACGGCGAAGTCCGGGCTAATTCAACCGCCGTCGAATGGACGCAACCAGATTGCCGGCTTTGTCGAGGTGGAAGCGCTTGCCGGGCGGGACCAGCGTGGTGGCGCTGTATTCGGTGACGATGGCGGGGCCGGAGTAGGGCTTGCCGGGCTGGAGTTCGTCTCGGGAGTAAATCTTCGTTTGGAGGAACTTGCTATCGAATAGGACTTTGCCTTCGGGCGGGGAAGGGCTGCCGAGCTTTGCTCGGCCTGAACGGGCGGGAGCGCCCGTTCCCACATAATCCCCTTCTACATGGGCTGTGGTGGACTTAAGAGTCGCGCGCAGGCGGAGAGTTACCAACTCGATCTCGCGATCGTCGTGCTGGTAGCCGTAGCGGCGGTGATGCTCTTGCTGGAAGTCGGTCAGCAGATTTTTTGTGAATGGGAGATTGAGTTCGTATCCCTGGCCGCGGTAGCGGAGGTCGAGGCTGCGGAGGTAACGCGGGCTTCCCGGCCACGACTCTCGCGCAAAATCCTTCTTGGCCGATTTTTCCAGGGCGGCGAATTCGCGCTGCAAGTCCGCGAGCGGAATTCTGTTGGAGACGCGCCACAGCACGGTGTGCGAATAATCTTTCACAACGTCGCTGGCGAGAATGCCTAGCGCCGAGAGCCCTCCAGGAAACGCGGGAATGATGACGCGCGGGATGCTGAGAGCTTCGGCGAGAGCGCAGGCGTGCAGGCCTCCAGCGCCGCCGAAGGCGACCAGGGCGAATTGGCGGGGATCGCGTCCGCGCTCGATGGAAACGACGCGAATGGCTTTTTCCATGGTGGCGTTGACCACCCGGATGACGCCGGCAGCAAATTTCTCCAAACTGAGATTTGACTTCTGCTTCTTCAGCCACTCTGTAGCGACGCGGCGCGTGCGGTCGAGATCGAGCGTGAAGTCTCCGCCGAGGAAACGCGTGGGCTGCAGGCGGCCGAGAAGAAGATTGGCGTCGGTGACGGTGGGCTGGATGCCGCGGCCATAGCAGATAGGTCCGGGATCGGCGCCGGCGGACTCCGGTCCGACGCGGAGAACTCCGGCGGCGTCGAAGCGGGCGAGCGAGCCTCCACCGGCTCCGACAGTGTGAATATCGAGCATGGGGACGCTGATGGGAAGGCCGGCGATCTGAGCGTCGTTGGCTGTCTTGATTTCGCCTTCGACTAACGAAACGTCGGTGGAGGTGCCTCCCATGTCGAAGGCGATGATGTCTTCGAAGCCGCTGGCGCGGGCGGTGGTGGCCGCGCCGACTACGCCCCCGGCAGGCCCGGAAAGCACGGTGCGAACGGGTTCGCGGGCAGCGGTGGCGAGCGCGGCGATGCCTCCGCTGGATTGCATGACGAAGATGTGCGCGTCGGGTGAAGCTTTGTTCGCGCCGACCTTTTTCGCGGCGCTGACTTGCGGCGTCGCTGCAAGGCTCCCCAATCCATGGTTCGTCGCCCTAACCTGCGCGGGCGAGGCGCCCGCGGCCACATGGGGCTTGCTTGTGGCCAGAGATCTCGTTTCCAGATTCTTCAGATAACTTTGCATGATCGGTTGCAAGTAGGCGTTGATGACGACCGTGGAGGTGCGTTCGTATTCACGGAATTCGGGAAGGATCTGATGAGAGATGGAGAGCGGAACTTGCAAAGCCTGCAACGCTTGCGCGACGGCTTGCTCATTCTTTGGATTCGCAAAGGAGAAAAGGAAACAAATGGCGACCGATTGCGGCTTGGCGGCAGCTAGGCTGGCGGCGAGCGAGCGCAAATCTTCAGGTGCGGGCGCGATCAGGATTTCGCCGTCTGCGGCCGTGCGTTCGTTGACGCCGAAGCGCAAGTCCTTGGGGACGAGCGGCGCGATGCGATCGAAGAAGAAATCATAAAGTTTGGGACGGGCCTGGCGTCCGATTTCGATCGCGTCTTCGAAGCCGGCGGTGGTGATCAGGGCGGTGCGGGCGCCTTTGCGCTCGAGCAGCGTGTTGGTGCCGACGGTGGTGCCGTGGAGCAGGATGAGATCTTCGGCGGCCGCGATTCTTTTTAGCGCTTCGACGATGGCCTGCGAGGGATCGGCGGGAGTGGAGAAAACTTTCAGCATGCGGAGGCGGCGCGTGGTGGGATCGATCCAGACGCAGTCGGTGAACGTGCCTCCGGTGTCGATGGCGATGCGGAGAGGTTGGGGGTCGCGGGGCATGGGGGTGCGGAAGGGTAGATTAACATCTCAGCCGTCTCGAAGAGCTGCGGCCCGATACTTCCGGGCCGGGGCGGACGAATGCGTCCGTCCCCACATGGGTTGTGGTGCTTCCGCGCATTACGGGGCGATGCGGGTTAGGCGGCCGTTTTTTAGTGCGAAGGTTTCGCCGCGCCAGACTACGGTGTGTCCGGCGAAGCTGGCGATCCAGACGAAGACGGCCAGCACGTCCCGCGCGGGCAGCAACCAGAGTTGCGACAGTACCCTTGAATCCTGCAGGGCGGAATTTCCTACCGTTACGGCGACTGCGATGCGCAGCAGGAAGACCGCGGCTAATACCGCCCAGGACCAGGGCGCGGCATGCGCGACGATGACATCCAACAGCGCCCACATCAAGCCGAAGGTTGAGGCCAGACCGATGTAGCCGCCGAGGCGCGCGTCACGCACGCCGCGCGCCCAGCGCAGTTGATGATCGAGGAACCCGCGCACGTCGTACGCGGGAAGGTGGGTTTCGACGACAACGTCGGAGAGCACGACTTTCAGGCCGAGGTCGGCGATGCGGCGGCCGAGTTCGTAGTCGTCGGCCAGGAAATCGACGATGGAATGGAATCCGCCGATGCGATCCAAATCTTTTCTGCGAAAGGCGAGAGTCGAGCCCAGGCCGAAGCGCAGGCCTTCTTCAATTTGTTGCGCCACCAGCACTCCGGCGCAAAAATCGGTGCCGATGCCGAGCGCTTCCAGTTGCGATCCGAGCGTGGGAGCCGGAACTGCGCGATAGAGGCACGTCACCATGCCGACTTGCTCGTCTGCCAGCGGGGCCATGACGCGCCGCAGATAATCGCGCTCGACCCGGATGTCGCTGTCGTTGACGATCAGATGGTCGTATCGAGCAAGCTGCATCATCTGCTCGAGATTGCTGATCTTCACATTCGCGCCAAGAATGTTCGTGCAAACCAGCAGGCGGATGGAGCGCTGAGGAAATTCGTGCTGCAACTGTTCAACGCTGGCGATGGCGGGATCCGCGGGATCGCTGACTCCGAAAATAATTTCGTACTCGGGATAATCCTGCAGGCAGTGACTGCGGAAGCTCTCGTAGATATCGGGATCGGTGCCCTTCAAAGGCTTGAGCATCGAAACCGGAGGCAAAGATTGCGGCCAGCCGCTGCTTCGTACTGCCTTGCGTGCGCGAAGAAAGCGCGTGGCGCTCCAGAGACAGAGCACGTAGTAGATCGAACTCGAGAGGCAGCCGAGGAGCGCGACGATCTGGAAAATCCTGCCGATGGAGTGCATCATGCTTGGGCGCAGGCCAGGTTATTCATAGCGCAGCGACTCGATGGGATCAAGATTGGCCGCCTTCCATGCGGGATAAATGCCGAAGACGAGACCGACTCCGGCCGCAGAACTGAATCCGAAGGAGACCCAAAACATGGACATGCGCGCGGGCAGCGACGGCCAGATGACGGGAATGATCCAGACGACAATGGCGCCGGCCAGGATACCGATCAGGCCGCCGACGGCCGTCAACATGATGGCTTCGAGGGTGAATTGCAGAAGGATGTCGCGCTTGCGCGCGCCGATGGCTTTGCGGACGCCGATCTCCCGCGTTCGCTCGGTCACGCTGACCAGCATGATATTCATGACGCCGACGCCGCCGACCACCAGCGCCACGCTCGAAATGGCAAACATGCCGATGAAAAGCGCGCCGGTCAACTGGTTCCAGACCTCGGTGATCGAGTCGGAGGTGAACACCGCAAAATTATCAGGTTTGTCGAAGGCCACTTTGCGGCGGCGGCGCATCAACTCTCGAATCTCGTCGATGGCTTTCGGCATGTCGTCGTGCGAAGTGGCCTTGACACTGATCCAGTGCTGCTTGAGTTCGGGATGAAGCGACTTGAACGTTTTCAACGGAAAGAAAACGCGATTGTCGTTCGGATCGTTGCCGCCGCCAAAGACGGATTTGATCTTCTGCACAGTCCCGATCACTTCGAATAGACGGCCTTCAATATTCACTTCTTTGCCCAAGGGATCCTGCTCGCCAAATAATTCGTGCTGGGTGTCGTAGCAAATGACGACAACTGCCGAGCGGTGCTGGTCATCGATGTCGCTGAACCACCGTCCGCTGGCCATAGGGAGATCGAAGACGTTTTTCACCGACGCGGTGTCGCCTTCGAGAATCGTATTCTTAACTTTTTTGTCCTGATATTTGACCGCATAACTGCCCACTCCTAACTCCGGGCGGAACAGGCGGATGCCCGCCGAGACGGCTTTCACGTGGGGCAGATCCTGAATGGCTTCCGCGTCTTCGAACGTCAGTTCCCGTCGCGTGCGCATCTCCTGGCTCATTCGTCCGAAAGTGAATGGCTCGAGATGAAAGACGAAGATGATGTTCGATCCGATGCTGGATACGAGCTCGCGCACATTGTCATCGAGCCCGCGTCCAATGGACGACACTCCAATGACCACCGCGACGCCGATCACGATTCCCAGCACGGTCAGCGCCGACCGCAGCTTGTTGCCACGGATCGTGTCGGTCGCCATGTGGACGATCTCGCCGAATTCAGATTTGCGAAGCATGGGAATTGAGTGATTGCGTGATTTGGTGATTTGGTGATTGAGAACCAACACGGCGGAGCGTGGTTTTTCAATCACACAATGACTAAATCACGCAATCACCAAATGTCCTACATTTCAAACCGCAGCGCCACTATCGGATCCAGCCTAGCCGCCTTGCGCGCCGGATAGACTCCGAAGAAGACACCCACACTGGCGGCAACGGTGAGTCCAGCGGCGACGGCCCAGAGCTTGATGGACGACGGCATGCCGATGATCGCGGTTACGCCTTCGGCGATGACAACGCCACCTAGGACTCCCAAGGCTCCTCCGACGAGGGCGAGCGTTACCGACTCGATCAGGAATTGCAGCAGTACATCTTCCCGGCGCGCGCCCAGCGCTTTGCGAATGCCGATTTCGCGGGTACGCTCGGTCACCGACACCAACATGATATTCATGATGACGATGCCGCCGACCACTAGCGAAACCGCGGCAATGCCGATGGTCGCCATAAAAAACGTGTTGCTCAGCCCCGACCAGATGCCGAGCAGGCTGGAATTGGTTTCAATCTCGAAGGTGTCCTCCTGCCCCGGCTGATCGTGGCGGTGAGCGCGCAGGGCGACGCGCGCTTCGTCGATGGCCTGATTCAGTGGAACTCCGGTAGCCGCGGCTTTTCCCCAGATCTCAATGCTGTTGTTGTGCGCCCCGTACTGCTTCAGGTAGACGGTGATGGGGATCATCACGTAGTTGTCGGCGCTCTGTCCGAGGGTCTTGCCTTTTTTCTTGCCAACGCCGATCACACGGTACGTCCAGCCATTGACGCGAATTTCCTGGCCGATCGGGTCGAGTCCGGTCAGCAGATGCTCGACAATGTCGGTGCCGACCACCGCAACCTGGAGATGGTTGTCGACGTCGGTTTCGTTCACCATGCGTCCCGAGGTCAGATCGGTGTCGAGGATGACGGCAGTCGACGGAGTGAGGCCCTGCACCGTGGTGTCCTCGATGGATTGCTCGTTGTGCTTGACGCGGCCGGTGCCGGTCATGAGCGCGCCAACATAATCACAGTGGCGGCAGGCCTGGCGCACGGCGTCGTAATCGTCCATGTCGAGGTTCTTGCGCTTTTCGGCGCGCAGGTAGCGATCGACGTTGGTCTCGACCTGCGACATTTTCGAGGCAATAAAAACGTCGGCGCCGAGGTTGAAGATCTTCTTGGCAACGTAGTCGTTGATGCCGGAGACGAATGTGACCACGGCAATCACGGCTCCCACGCCGATGACGACGCCGAGCAGGGTCAGCACGGAGCGCAGCTTATTCGCCCACAGCGATTGCAGCGCGATTCGGATGGCTTCGCCGTAGTTCATCTGGGACTCGCGACTGTGCGCAACGAGTCTGGTGGAAGTTTGTTGGCAGCCGGACCTGTAAGCCGAATTCTGTCCGCGGGATTGCTCCTGCGGGACGACCATTCCTCTGGGCCGCCCATCGCTGGACGGCTCAAGCGACCTACCCGAAGGTTTGACGCACCGAGCCGGCACGTTCCGGACCGAAGCCCGGATTCCTTCCTATTTGGTCTTGCTCCGTGTGGGGTTTGCCCTGCCCGCGGCATTACTGTCGCGGCGGTGCGCTCTTACCGCACCTTTTCACCCTTACCCCGGCGTTGCCGCCGGGGCGGTATGTTTTCTGTGGCACTTTCCGTCGAGTTCCCCACTCTAAATTTCGCAAAAGACGCGAAATTTAGAATGGGCCACCCTCCCGGACGTTATCCGGCACACTGCTCTGCGGAGTTCGGACTTTCCTCTCCTCGCGCCCGAAGACGCGGGAAGCGGCCGTCCGGTCCGGCTGCCTACTCCACGATTATATCGGATGCAGACTTTGCGCCTCGTTTTCAGGCGGCTGTCCCCACATAAACTTCATATAGAGTTCAACCATTCAGATACATTAGGGCCGTGGTGGACGAACATCCAGCATTCGAAGATCAGGACCAGGAACGCCCGAAATCTCCCTACCGGAGAAACTTATGAAGCGGCAGATTCTAATGATTCAAGCAAGCAGCCTGGCACTGTTTGTGGTGCTGAGCGCAGGGTGGCAGGCGCAAGCACAGCAAGCGGAGACCGCCTACGCGAAGATGGCCCCGCTGGAGCAATACCTGATGGCCGATCGCGATGCCGAGATAACCCTAGCGCGGAGCGCGGCCCCGGAGTCCATCTCACACGATGCCGAGGTTTTGGTCCTCGGACAACATAGTTACGAAACCGCGGTCAAAGGCAAGAATGGTTTCGTGTGCATGGTGCTACGGTCGTGGACCGCCGGAATCGACGATCCTGACTTTTGGAATCCCAAGCTGCGCGCTCCCATCTGCTTCAACCGGCCAGCCGCGCGGTCCTACCTTCCACTCATCCTGCGCAAGACCGAGTTGATATTGGCTGGACAATCGAAAGCTCAAATGTTCGACACGATCAAAGCCGCTCTTGACAAGAACGAATTGCCGACGCCTGCAACGGGCGCGATGTGCTACATGATGTCAAAACAGGGGTATCTGAGCGATCGCGACGGGCACTGGCATCCCCACTTGATGTTTTTCGTGCCGCAGGCTGATCCTCTGACCTGGGGCGCAAATCTGCCGGGCTCTCCGATTCTGGCATCTGAGGACCCTGAGGATCGGCTGACGGTCTTTCTGATTCCGGTCGGGAAGTGGTCGGACGGTACGGCTGATTCAACAGACGCGCACTGACGAGTCGGCCTCAGTGCTCAAGAGCCCTGAATTTACGAAACTCGTGACACAATAGAAGTGCCGTGAACCGCTTCCCATCGCGGCGAAATTTTCTCACCTGGGCTGGAGCAACGATCGGCGCTGGTCTGTTCTCTTCTCGAAATTCCTTCAGCATTGCAGATCGATTCGCGGCGGCAACTTTCCTGCAATTTCTGGCGAGTCCGATGCAGTGGCCGCCGACTACGTTTTGCATATCGCGGCCAGCCCGATCAAAATCGCTCCCAAACGCATTATTTCCACCATCACGTATAACGTCCAGTTCCCCGGCCCGCAGCCGCGCATGAAAGAGGGACAACCGGTCACGGTGGAGATTCACAACGACACCGATACCGGGAGGGCAAGTCAAGAGCCCCACCCTGTCGCACATGACGCGACAAGGATGGGGCACCCGCTCTTATTTTTAGACAGCGCTATCCTTTTGCGATCTTCTTGGCTGACGCGTCCCAGACGGCTATGCACTTGTTGAAGTAGGAATAATTCGCCAGGTGGCAGCCGATGGCGGTGTGGTTGCCGAAGACTTCATTTTCTACGACCGGCTTGCGGGTGCGGACGGCGTTGTAGAAATTGGCCTGGTGATCGACGGTGTCGCTGTAGCCCTTCGGCACCGTGTAGGTCTCGACTTCCTCGTCGATCTTCCAGCCCAGTGCGGGTGGCTCGGGATGGTCTTCATGCCACTTCTCGAGGTATTGGTCGCGCAGCGCCTTCGGCCATCCGAAGATCGAGTAGCCTTCGGGCTCGGGACGCGTGTCTTCGGGCCTGTAGGTCAGCGTGGAGTCTTTGATGATCATCGTGCCTTTGGTGCCGTAGAAGCCGATGAACTCTCCGCCATTGTTGTTCAGGTTGCAGCGAACGGTGACGCGGAAGTTGGGATAGTCGTAGAGAGTTTCGAGGAGATCGGGGAAGTCGCGTCCATCTTTGAAGTGGTAGAGTCCGCCGCTGGATTGGGCGCGTTGCGCGGGCTGATTGGTGCTGGTGATGAAGTGAATGCCGGAGAGCAGGTGAACGAAGAGATCGCCGCCGAGTCCCTCACCGTAATCGGTGAAGCAGCGCCAGCGGAAGAAGCGGACGGGATCGAAGTCGTGCTTGGGCGCGCCGTCGATGAAAGTATTCCAGTCGATGGTTTGCGGGCTGGCGTCGGGCGGAATGGGATAGACCCAGGCGCCGCTGGGCGAATTGCGGTCCCAGTAGGCGTTGATGGAGAAGACTTCGCCTAATTTGCCGGAATCATAAATCTCTTTGGCTTTGGCGTAGAGGATGGAACTGACGCGCTGGCTGCCGACGGCGACCATGCGGTTGTGTTTGTGCGCGGCTTCGATCATGGCGAATCCGTCTTCGACGGTATGCGACATCGGCTTCTCGCAGTAGACGTCTTTTCCGGCGGCGCAGGCGTCTTCGAAGATGTGGCGATGCTGGTGATCCATGGTGGCGATGAGGACGGTGTCGACATCCTTGCGGTCGAGGATGGAGCGGTAGTCGCGAGTGGCAGGAACGTTGGGATTCTTGACGGATTCCTGGGCGGCGGTATGCCGGCTGTCATAGAGATCGCAGACCGCGACGCACTGGATGCCGGGAACGTCGAGAGAAGCTTCGAGGTGCTCGCATCCGCGAATGCCGGTGCCGATGGAGGCGAAACGAATGGTATCGCTGGGCGCGACGGGGCGCGGAGCGGCGGAGAGCATATGAGGCTGCAGGATATTTTTGGCGATGGTAGTGGCGGCGAGAGCGCCGCTGCCCAGTTGAATGAATTGACGACGGGAGAAGGGATGTTTAGGCATGAGATTTCCGTCCTCACAGTGCAGCAGGATTTCCGAAACGGCGGGTGGCCGGCGCGGAGGGGTTCCGGGAAGGAATTATTGCACAGGAGCGAGGTGGTTAGTAAAACGATTTTCTAGGGTGCGCCGGGAGAGTGGTAACTTTGAAAAGCACAGTTACTTTCAGTGACGAAGATTTGGGAACGGCTCTATCTCGGCAGCCTCAAAGATGCGGAGCAACTGGCGCATTCGAATGCGCAGCGCATCACCACCGTCGTTTCACTCTGCCGGGAACGGGTGGTGCACCGGGCTCCGAAGGTCACCTACATCCATATCCCAATCTCAGACACGCGCCCGATCTCCGCGCAAAAGTTCGAGGACATTATGTTCGCGGTGGCGATCGGCGTGCGGCGAGGGAACCTGCTGGTGCATTGTCAGGCGGGCAAGAGCCGGTCGCCAATCCTGATTGCCGCATGGCTCCATCGTTGTGGCTATGCGGGAATCGACAAAGCACTATCCCAGATCGCGGAGTTGCGGGATCTCGCTCCCTCTGACACCTTGCTAGTGGCCTGTCGCAGTGAATTCGTTAGTACGCAGCCGGCGGCTGGGGTCAGAGTATTTCCACTGGATCGGGTGAGCGTTGGCGGAGTAGGCGTTGATGTAACGACGGAGTTTGCGAGCCAGGTCCGGGACCGAGGTGAAAATGCCGCGGGCGATGACCTCGCGTTCGATCTTGGCGAACCAGATCTCGACTTGGTTAAGCCAAGAGGAATACGTAGGAGTGAAGTGAAGCTGCACGCGCGGATGCTGTTGCAGGAAGTCTCGAACGAGTTGGGTTTTGTGGGCAGAGAGGTTGTCGAGGATGATATGAATCTGCTGCCGGGGCGAGCACAACGCTACCACTTCTCCGAGGAAGGCAACGAAGTCACGGCTGGTGTGGCGGGCCGTGGTTCTTCCGTGCACGCGGCCGGTTTTGGTGTCCAGCGCGGCATACAGAGAAAGCGTTCCGTGCCGGTAGTACTCGAAGCCATGACGCTCGGCTCGCCCCGGCGAAAGCGGCAGAACGGGATCGAGCCGATCCAGGGCTTGGATGGCGGTTTTCTCGTCGACGCAGAACACGGCGGCATGCTGCGGCGGCCGCAGATACAGGCCGATAATGTCGGCCGCTTTGCTTTCGAACTCCGGATCGTCGCTGGCCAAGTAACGCTCCAGGCGATGGGGTTTCAGTCCCGCTTCTTTCCAGACGCGATGCACCGCGTCCTTGCTGACTCCCAGCGCGGTCGCCAGTTTGCGGCAACTCCAATGCGTGGCACCGTCGCTGGGTTTCTTGCGGGTGGCGGCCAGAATCCGGGCCCGCAAAGCGGGAGTCAGAACCCTGGCCTTCTGGCCGGGATGATAGGTGTCGAGCCCGTCGAGCCCGGATTCGAGGAAGCGCTGCTTCCAGCGGACGATCGTGGGAGCACTGGTCTGCAGCCTGCGCTTAATGGTGTTGAAGGAAGCTCCTTCTGCCAGCATCAAGATGAGCTTGGCGCGAAAGACGTAGCCAGCCGGCAGGGTACGCGATTGAGCGATGCTGCTGAGTTCCGAACGTTGGTTGCTGGTGAGGGACACTTCGCTGTCTGTCGCCATACCAACTTAGAAGCATAACAACTAGTAATGGTTACTTTGCGACAGTCCACTAGTAAGCGTGAAGGAACTACTGAACCGATAAAAGTGGCAGTGGCGGGATTGGCGGGTGGGGACGTCGCCTCTCTAGCCAGGGAAAAAGCGGCGTGTCGCTCGTTGACGAGCGGTCAAAACGTGTAATGGGCTAGTGACTATAACAATGCTGATTTCGTCAGCAATGCTGACGGTGTGATTGCGGTCACAGACAGACCATTCTTCAGAAGTCTAATGTGTCAGCCTGGGGGCAGTGGCATTCATTTTTCCGGCCTTCCGAATTTTGACAAACCGTCCGTTTTTACATTTCCTTGAGATTTTGGTCTGTTTGGAGGAATGCCGCGCATTCATAATCACATCTTCATTCCCCGCGACCGAGTAGACTGTGTTGCTAATGTAATTTTCTTAAGCGGAGGTAAGTTATGATAACGCTCCGTTATTTTGCCGTCTTTCTCATCTTAGCAACACTCTTCGGATGTTCAACACCCACTGAAACTCCACCAGAGAAAACCTCGATAACGCCAGTTAGCAAAGGCCCCACGCTCTACACTGCGAAGGGATGCTTCAGCAGCATGTTGAACCTTGCGCAGCGCTGGTCGCCCGACGCGATGCCCTTTCACATGGAATCGGAAGTGAACGCCGATGCCACTGGACAGGAAGGAAAGGCCACTGTCTGGCGCGCCTTTTTTGCGTCACGCAGCCGGGGCACGATGAAAACCGTGTCGTGTTCGGGCAGCCGATTGCCGACTTCGCCTGCGCTGGGCTTCAGTGATACGCCAGAAATGCCCTACGCTGCCAATGTAGCCACTGCTATCTTCGATCCGATGTCTTTCCAGACCGACTCTGACAAGGCGTTCGCGGTTACCCTCGAGCACGGTGGGGCTCCGCTCGTTAAAAAGGATCCTCAACAGCCGATCCTTTACCTTCTGGATTGGGACGCCAGGAAGAAGCAGTTGCTATGGTTGGTGGTTTACGGCAAGAGCGAGTCCGACCGGCAGGGTCTTTGCGTGATTGACGCAAGAACCGGGGCATTCGTCAGCGCCGGCAAGTAGCTTCGATTGAAGTGGCGAAATAACCTCTCTCGCTGGGGAGAAAGGTTACGTTTGCGCCTTTGTGCCTGGCTCTGACACAGGCGCAACGCCCTTCCAGATCAGGTTCTCGGTTTGTCCCTCGTCATATTCGCAAATACTGCCCTAGCTCTGACAACACGCGTCCATTGCGTTGTTCTCTTCACGGTTCCGTTCACGGGGAAAGCCTTCCAGTTGCCCAACTGGTTGTGGGGGCCAGTCCCCATGTCGCTGTGCGCTGTCTCAACGCTGGCAAGCGTGGTCTTATGGTCCGCACTGCTCATCAGGCGTGCTGGATTACGTTCAGACCCTGCGTCGAGGGTATAGTTGGCGTAACATCGCCGCGTGATGGGCGACAATCATACCTCCCGAGCAACGACAATTAGAATTCCCGATCAGCGACAATAGCCAGGCTCTGATTTTTGGTTCTTGGCGACACTCACAATTTGGTGACAGACAAGCAGGTGAGGAGGTTGTTTGCCTTGGGGAAAGTGGAAACGAATCTGGAAACTGCGGCGGCGAAAGCGGGTATGGATGCGAAGACGGCGCGGAAGTACCGTCGGCTGGGGCGAGTGCCGAGCGAACTGACGCCGGAGAAGCGGTGGCGGACACGAGAGGACCCGTTCCAGGAGGTGTGGGAAGAGGTGCGCAGCCTGCTGGAGGTGAACCCTGGGCTGGAAGGGAAGACGATTTTTGAATATCTGCAGCGGCGTTATAGCGGGCGATTTGCCGAGGGGCAACTGCGGACGCTGCAGCGACGAGTGAAAGTATGGCGGGCGACGGAAGGACCGGTGAAGGAAGTGTTCTTCGCGCAGCGCCATCAGCCCGGGAGGCTGAGTGCCAGTGACTTCACGCACATGAGTGAGCTGGGGATCACGATCCAGGGACAGAGTTTTCCGCACCTGCTCTATCACCTGGTGCTGACGTACTCGAACTGGGAGTCGGCCACGGTGTGTTTTTCGGAGAGCTTTGAAAGTTTGTGTGAGGGGTTTCAAAACGCAGTTTGGGAACTCGGGAAAGTGCCGCAGCGGCACCGAACCGATCGACTGTCGACAGCGGTCAACAACATGAGCACGCCGGCGGAGTTCACCGAACGGTACGCTGGGCTGCTGCGTTATTACGGAGTGGAGGGAGAGAAGATCCAGGCGGGGCAAGGGCATGAGAACGGAGATGTGGAACAACGACATCATCGTTTGAAACGGGCTCTGGCGCAGGAGTTGATGCTGCGCGGGAGCAAGGATTTTGTCAGTGTCGCGGACTACCAGGAGTTCGTGGCGGGATTGTTGGCGCGCTTGAACGCCGGACGAAAAGCGCGCTTGGCAGAAGAAATCGCCGTGATGAAGGAGTTGCCGGAACGACGCTTGGAGTCGTGCAAGCGGGAGCGAGTGAAGGTGGACTCGGGGAGTCTGATCTATACGGACCGAAATGTGTACTCGGTGCCCAGCCGGCTGATTGGCGAGCAGGTCGAGGTGCGGTTGTACATGGAGCGGGTGGAGATCTGGTACGGGCAGAAGAAGGTGGAAGAGATGCCGCGGTTGCGTGGGCGGAGGCGACACCGGGTGGACTATCGCCACATCATCGACTGGTTGGTGAGAAAGCCGGGGGCGTTGGAGAACTATCGCTACCGGGACGAGTTGTTTCCGACGAGCCGATTTCGCATGGCGTTTGATGAACTGAAGGACAAGTTGGGCCCGCGGGGGAGCAAGGAGTATCTGGCGATCCTGGAGCTGGCGGCGAAGGAGAGCGAGGCGAAAGTAGATGAAGCGCTGCGCGGTTTGTTGGAAAAAGGCGAAGGATGGGTGCGGGCGGAGGCGGTGCGCGAGCGGCTGAGAGTGGAGCGGAAGGGGAGCATTCGCGAGGTCGAAGTGGCCAGCGTGGATCTGCGAATGTTTGACGAACTCTGTGGAAGTGGGGAGGGGCTGCAATGAATGGGGAGACGGGCCAGGTGAGAACCGCGCTCGTGGAAAATCTGAAAGAGCTGCATCTGCCGGCGATACGGGGGTGCTTTGAGGAAACGGCGCGGCGCGCGGAAAAAGAAACGTTGAGTTATGAGCGGTACCTGCTGGAACTGGCGCAGCGAGAGTGTGAGGAGCGGCGGCGAAAACGGATCGGAAAGCTACTCAAGGAATCCGCACTGCCGCTGGAGAAGTCCCTGGCGAACTTCGACGGCAAGCGGTTGCCGGTGAAGGTGAGTCGACAGATGAAGGTGCTGTTGGAGGGAGGATTCCTGGACCGTAAAGAGAATTTACTGATCTTCGGGAATCCTGGCGCGGGGAAAAGCCATCTGTTGTGTGCCCTGGCGCAAGAGCTGATCGCTATGCGCGGGAAAAGGATCAAGTACGCCACTTGTGCGCTGCTGGTGCAAGATCTGTTGGCTGCGAAGCGGGATCTGCGGTTAAGCAAGGAAATCAAGAAGCTGGCGAAGTACGACGGTCTCATCATCGACGAAATGGGATACGTGCAGCAAAGTCGAGAGGAAATGGAGGTCGTGTTCACCCTGTTGGCGGAGCGTTATGAACGCGGCAGCGTGCTGCTGACGAGCAACCTGCCATTCTCGAAATGGGAAGGCATTTTCAAAGATGCGATGACCACCGCGGCCGCGATCGATCGCCTCGTCCATCACTGCGTAATTTTGGAACTCAACATCCCGAGTTACCGCATGGAGCAAGCCAAGAAGAATCGGGATGCGGGCTTGGAGTCCGCGGAAGCAAAGTGACCCTCGATGATTTCTTTAACAACACAAACGCGGCGGCCGAAGGGCTGTGGAAAAAGCCGGGCCGTGGAAAGCGAGGAAAACCAAAAGCAGGTTTTCCTCCCTTCCCACCGCCCTTGGAAATCGCGCACAACCCGCGCGATTCCCACTTTTCCCACAGCCCCGACTGCTGCTGGTATCTCAAACAACATCGGGAAATCTAATTGTCGTTGACCGGAAAGAATGCTTGACGCCGGACAGCCGCGATTTCACTGATTGGGATTGGCGGAGCCAAACCGGGGCCTTAGTCATCAAATCCTGGCAGGAAGGTGACGAAAGATGCATACCGTGCGCCAGGAGAACCTGCCTTTTGTTGGTAGTTCGCATGAGTTTGTCGGAGCTGAGCAGGGCAACACCGGTGTTTCGGTTTTCCTATTCCATGGGAAGCCCGGATCGGGACCGGGTCCGCACCGGCATCCTTACGACGAGATTCGGTTCATCCGCGAAGGCCGGGGGATTTGGACAGTCAGCGGCAAGACCTTCGAGGGCAGCGTGGGAGACATCTTTGTCATCAAGGCGGGCGAGGTCCACAGCTTCAAGGCGATTGGGGATTCACCACTGGTACAACTCGACGTTCACCTCAGGCCGCGCTTCATCCAAGAGAACCTGTAGAGCAGTGGTTGCAATGTGGCTGCGCCCGCTGCGCTCGGCAAGACGCAAGGGCTCTTTGTCAGTGGGCGATTAAATCGCCGTATTCTTCAAATTCCGCGTCTGTGGGGCAGAACGTGTGATGGTCTGCTTTCGACAGTTACGTTCTTGGCCATCAAAAGGACTACAAAAGCTCGCCTTTAAGGCCGTCAGGCACAAGTTCCTTGTGTCGCCGATAGATGGGAGACAGTAGGCTGTCACCAAGCTGGGCAACTACGTATCCGACCGCTAGTGCGAACCGTTTGTGTTCTTCCGCCGATTCGATGACCTTGGATTTATCGAGCATCTGCATCAGCCGCGACTCAAAGTCCGAAACCACCGACAATACCTCCGTTGCGAGTTCGGGATGTGAGAACAAATTCTGTGGCGATTCGGACGATCTTCGGACGGTACTGGGCGGATCACCCGCGCCATCGTTCAGCAAACTCAACTCCGCTGTATCGCCCACTTGAAGGTCAAACTCCGGCCACTCGAAACGTACCGTCTCTGTTTCCAACGTCTGAGTTCCAACTACACGGACAGTTTTGGAGTAGTCGTTATCTTTCGGACGCTCACACAAATTCAGATGTGCGCTCAGGTATCCGGGGCCATTGACGGCGGCCACCACGCGAGGACTTCCATTCACTTTGAGGGAAAGACGCATTCCATTCACCCTTCACGGAAGCAATCGAGTATAGCCGCTCAAGGTCAACTGTTGAAATATCGCCATATCACTCACAACTGGGCCGGAACCCTCCCTAGCAGGGGCTGGCTCAGATCACCACGGTCTCAATCGAGCGGCGCGGGCTCGCCCGTGCTGTCAATGTCGGATAGCCCATATAGAAGAGGAAGTTAGGCTGCCACGAGGCGTCTCCGAGCAGCTCCGCCAAAAGCCCGGCGCGCCTGGCCGGGCGATCGAGGGCCTTCTCGTGGTCGATCATCTCAACTGCTTCGTTGCAGGGGCGGCCGGCCAAGCCGCGAGCCGTGGCCAACAGGTGCGCTCGCTGCCAGATACGGCCCGTGGCTGCGCAGTTTTGGCGATCATAGCGGTCTCGCGCTGCGATGATCCCAATCAAGGGCGCGCTCAACATCAGATTTTGGTAGCCATTTTTCTGGCTGTGCGATCCTGCCCATTTCAGCATCCACAAAGGCATCATCTTGGCGACCGCCGTCCCGACCGGGGGCAGTCCAAAGGCATCCACGGTGAGTCCATCGCGATGTTTCTGAACCTGGCTCCAGTTGATTCGAATCCATCGGTCACTACCCGCCTCAACCGCAGGGTCGGAATACAGCTCATTATTCGCGGCGGAACTGATCTCTGCGATCTTGGTTCGATCGGCGTCTGCGGTGAAGAGAAAAATCTTGATATCGGGCTGATCGGTGGGTAGGCGGATCAAGGCGTCAAGAAAGTCGGGCGAGAGCGGCTTGTGTGGGTTGTAGGGTCCGCGATTCGTATGACGATGAGGGATTGCGCGGTAGAGTTCGTTTTGATCGCGATTTCCGGCGGAAAGATCAACACGAGCCAGAATCTGCGGTGTGGGATCGGACGGTATTGGTACCAGCTTTCCCGGAAACAATGTCACCTGGGCCTGATAGCCATTGGCAGCCGCCGCCAGTAGCAGGTTTTCCAAAGCACAACCCATGCCGATGTGCTCTTCGCGCAGATACGGATCGAGCGGCCCGACGTTCCTCCCGGGGTCGATGTACAGCTCGATTGTGGAACCCGCTACTTTGAAGAGCCAAGGCTGCGTGTTGTGCGGGCTTGCGGCTAAAATCGCGGCTCGCACCAACTCCAGGGGGCCGTCATTCGGTTGGTTGCGCCAGTCTTTCCAGGGTTCATAAGCAGGCCCCTGCCCGGCACTGAAGACGCCCTGATCGTACGCGCGCCAGACTGCGCCACCCGCAACCGTCACGGTGACGACCCCGGCGCCTTTCAGGAACAATCTGCGTTGCATGCGATACCTCTGGCGCGTGCTGGATGAGCGAACACCGCAACTCTACTAAAGATGTTCCTGTCGAGGGTATCAGTTGAATTGCGCTTGCAGCCCAGCGCACAGAATGTCATGTACCCGTCGCCGGTCAGTGGTCAGTGGCGCGAGATGTTTCGACCAATCAATTGGCGCGAATCTTACATCGCAGTGAAGGGCAAGTCAATGAAAGTGGGGGAGATGGCATGAATTCAAATGGCTAGCTGTCGGAATATCTCGATATTACTCATCAACTGGAAGTGGGCACGGGGCTGAGGAGAAAAAAGGTGGGGAAAAAATTGAAAGGGCCGTGACATTGGTTATGCTCTAGCCGCCAGCTCCTGCGAGGGAGCCAACAACGTGGAAGCATGTACCGTCACAGCCCCTTGATGCGATCACTGCTTTCACAGTTCCGAACCCCAACTGCCCCTCGCAGAGCCGTCGGTTTTTTCAGGTCCAGTTGCCTTGCGGGTCGCCCCGCCCGACTGATCACTCAGTCTACTTTGGACTGGCTCAGTGTTATTGTGCCAACCCTTTCGACCGTCGACGATGCAAAGTTACCAGAGTAATGTGAAAAGTCAACGCAAACTATTGGTGCAGTGGCATGGGTTGAGCCTGTGCAAAAGGGGAAGTGCAAATGGTTGTAATGTAGAAGCTTAGTTTCGCCGAATTTTATTAAGTACGGTTTTTGCACAGAAAATGTCACAGGTGGCGAGGCAACTGCAAAACGCTGAAAGGGAACCAAATAATCGTCTTGACGCTGGCGACCGATAGGGTCAGAGTGCAGAGTACAGCGAGAAAACCCGAAGTGACCGCAGAATTAGTGGCCTATGTGGACGGTGGATGCCTGGGAAATCCGGGGCCGTCGGGCATTGGGGTGGTCATCAGCGGACTCGCGGAGGGTCCGGTCCGCATCGCCAAGTGGATTGGGAACCAGGACAATAATGTTGCCGAGTATGCCGCGCTGATGGAAGCGCTGCAGTATGCAGTGGCGCTCAAGGCGCGGAAGCTGCACGTGTATTCGGACTCGCAAGTGGTGGTGCGGCAAATGACGGGAGAGTATGTTTGCCGCAGCCCGCGTCTTTATTCTCTCCACTGGACCTGCCGGAAGCTGGCGCGGTCGCTGAAGTTTTCCATCTCGCATGTGAAGCGGGAATTCAACGTGGAGGCGAACCGACTGGCGCAGTCGGCGCTGAAGCGGCGGCGCGGGTAGGGCGGCCGGGTTTCTCAGTCCTAGGGTGTTTTGTCGCATTGTTAGTTTCCAGTGCGGAGGAAACCGGGCAAGCGTGCACGAGCCGTCTCTTTCACCCCTTCAGGGCTAAAATCCTTTCCTAGTGTGTCACCCACGGCTTACGCCGTGGCTGTATTCTTTCGCCGCTCCGCGGCTTGGTTTGCAGAACCTCCTTTGCTAATTGCCGAATGCTAACGGCCACTGCTTGCCGTTTTCCCTGGCCCTGCTGCCGCTGGCGGAGCGCTGATTCGAGTGCTGGCGGCTGATGGGTGACACCTGCTTCCGCACTTTTGGCTTAGCACCTCTGCGCGGGGAAATTCTTGACACCTCGTTCGGGGCGAGCGAGACTCCAAACTAAGCACCCTTTCACAACTGAAATGTATTCGACGCGGGAGTTTGCGTAGACGGAGCCAACTTTTGCAGCAGAGCCATCCAACCCGCAATGGGCAGGGCAGCATCACTGGCGGTCTGGCGGCGATCCGCGCGGAGGCTGCTCTGAACTCTCCGGTACGTTTTCCAGGCGAGGATGGAGGACGGACGCTGGCGGAGATGGCGCAACGCGATCTCGACGCCGCGCTGCAACTGCTGGCCGACCGGGCACAATTCATAACTGGGGCGAGCGGGGCGGCCATCGCTTTGCGGCGCGACGGCAGGAATGACATGCTATGCCGCGCCAGCGCGGGATCGAATGCGCCGGAGTTGGGCGCGCTGCTGTCGACCGAGTTTGGGCTGTCGGGAGAGAGCGTGCGGACGCGCCAGCTTCTGCGCTGTGACGATGCGGCGCGGGATGCGCGGGTGAACCAGGATGCATGCCGCCGACTGGGGATCGCTTCGGTGGTGGTCATGCCGGTGGTGAACGACGACGAGGTGCTGGGCGTCTTCGAACTTTTTTCGGGGCAGGCGAATGCGTTTGGCGATCGCGATCTGTCGGCGGTGCAGCGGCTGACCGAGATGGTGGAAACGGCGGTCCGGCTGGCAAATGCCTCCTTAAGTTTGCCGCAACGGCTGGAAACCGCGCCGGCTGAGGCCCTTGGCGATGTTTTAGAGAAAGAGAAAAAGAGCGTTGCGGAGAAGATTGAAAAAGCATCGGGCGAGATTCTCGAGGAGGAGATTTTGGTGGACGCGCTCGAAACGCCGGCGGTGACGGCGCAGATCGCGATCGATGGGGCGGCGAGCCAGTCGTCCTTATCCTCATCCCCGCCTTCATCCTCAGACGAAGAGGAGATTATCGAGACGACTCCTGCTTTGCCGCAGAAGGATGCAGCGGCGAAGCCGGCTACTGAGTTGGCGCCGGATGGAGCATCTGGTTCGAGTGCCGGAGAACTTGTTGTCGGCGCGGCTGCGACCGGGGTCGAAGTGGCGCAGAAGCCGTTGTTCTGGTCGGCGGCGATGAATGCGGAGGAATCGGAAAAAGCCGGCGAGGTCGATCAGAGCCATGTTCCTCCGGTGCTGCGCGGGCTGCGCAAATGCGAGGCTTGCGGATTTCCGATTTCCGGGGGACGCACGCTGTGCGTGGAGTGTGAAGAGAAGAAGTGGCGCGGCCAGCTGAGGAAGCCACAAGCGGCAATGGCGACGGGAGCGATTTCGCAGGCTGCTTCACCCAAGCCCGAAGGACAGGCCTTTGCGGCGGCGGCTCAGTCGATTAGCAGCGCATCTCCGTCGGCGCCGGTGGCAGGCTATATGTCCGCTAGCGTGGTTCAGCCTGTGGCAACGGGGGAGCGGAAGGAACAGCCGGAAGATCGGGCTGCGGTGAAGTCGGCTGGGCCGGAAGCGATACCGCCGGTAGTTTCCGCGGTCGCAGAGAGTCCGGCTTCGGAGCTGGTTTTGAGCGCCGGGCTGGAGCCTTCGCAATCCTGGCTGGCTCGGAACAAGTACATCGTGGGCGTTCTGCTGGCGGTCGCGGCTGCGGTAACTATTTTCTTCTTGATTCGATAGAACTACAGAAAACTGGTGATCTGGAGGGTCAAAAGCTTTAACCGCAAAGGACGCTGAGGCTTCGCGGAGTTCGCTGAGGGACCCTTGGGGACGGGCTACGCGGTATGCGGTAGGAACTTACTCGGGAACCTCTGGGACGGGGGCAGGGTGGGCTCCTCCCACGCTTGAAGTGCTTGACAACACAGGCAACTCTGCTAAAGTTCGAAGAAAGGTTGCATGACTCAAAACGATCCGCAGGTGCCCATGAAAAATGTGTATGAAGTTTTGCGGCAGAAGGAAATGGAACTGACCCGGTTGGAGAAGGAAGTGGAGGCGTTGCGGCTGGTCGCGCCACTGCTAAATGAAGAGAAGGAAAACGGGGCGGAAGCAGCCAAATCGGCGTTGCCGACCGCGGTCAACGGACCGCAGGCGACGGCCCGGATCCCGGTCCCTACCACACCAACGATTCCGGCACCGCAGCCGGTGCGGGCGGCAGGATGGGAAGATACGGCGAAGCGCTGGCCGTAAAAGCGAAACCAAAGCCGCGTCAACATCGCGCCGATCGGCGCGAGGCAGGTTTTTCCTCGCAGCCCGGGACCAGTCCCGGGCTGTTTTATTTGTCGTCTGTTCTAGTTGGTCAGCGTTTCCTGGTCTGCGACGCACTGCCACTTCCCACCGCGCTTGATCCACGTGTCAGTAAATCGTCCATGATGTACGAAGGGCTTGCCACTGATGGTGCCCTTGGTGCGATAGGCGCTGGTCACGATGGCGGTGTCCCCGTACAGGTAGACGGTCGGGTCGGAGTTGGAAATCTCCTCAGGATTGAAAGAAAGATCCTTCAGGTCGGCGAGGTACCGAGACCTGTTCTGGAGAGCGCCGTGGTGATCGACGCTGATGAAAGTGTCGGCCAGAATCTCGGATGCGGCGTTGGCGTCGTGGTGGATCTCAGCCTGATTCCACGCGCTCTCCAGCGCAAGGATGAGGCTTTTGTCGCCCGATTTATCCGAATTGTTCTGGGCAAAAGCGAGCAGAGGCAATAACAGAAGGAGAAACCGCATACGCTTCATGAACACTCTCCAGTTGTGCAGGTTGTCGAGTCGGATGGATCGGAACCCAGCGGCCGAAAAGCCTATATTCGCTAGTAGTTTTGCGTGACTGTCAGATTCTACTCGCCGCACAGGAACACTGGTTATGCACCCACGATCTCCCGCAAGGCCGCCAGCAGGCGGTCGACTTCTTCTGTCGTGTTGTAGTGGACGAGGCCGATGCGCAGAAATCCTCCGGATTTTTCTACGTCAAAATGCTCGGTGAGGTTTAGAGCGTAGTAATTGCCGTCCCAGGTGAAGAAGCTGCGGTCGCCGAGTTTGGTGGCGAGTTCGAGCGGCGTGCGGCCTTCGATGCGCACCGCGAAAGTGGCACAACGCTCGTTGAGGCGGGCGGGATCGGTGATGCCGTAGATCTTGAGGCCGCGAATTTTCTTGAGGCCGGTCATCATGCGTTCGAGCAGGGCGCGCTCGTGCTGGTGGATGGCGGCGTAGGCGGCTTCGATAGCGGCCCGGCGGGCGGTGAGTTCGGGTCCGTCGTTCCCACCCTTCGAAAATCGCGAAGGATGGGGCACCCGGCTGTCAGATGATACGACATGGCGGCCTAGATCGGCGATGTAGTCCACGCAGGCGGCGATTCCGGCGATGCACTCATGATTGAGCGTGCCCCACTCCCAGCAATTCGGAATGGCGTTGGTGTTTGGACGGACCTTGTAGGGACGCAGGCGCTTGAGGTGCTCGCGCTTGCCGAAGAGCACGCCCATGTGCGGTCCAAAGAATTTGTAGGTGGAGCAGGCGAGGAAATCGCAGTCGAGGTCGGCGACGTCAATCAGGCCGTGGGGGCCGTAGTGGACGGCGTCGATGTAGGCCAGGGCTCCGGCTTTGTGCGCTAGTTCGACAATCTGCTTGACCGGATTGATGGTGCCGACGGCGTTGGAGGCGTATCCGACGGCGACCAGCTTGGTCTTGTCGGTGATTTTTGAGGCGAGGTCAGCGAGGTCGAGAGTGCAATCTTGGTCCTGGATTTCGGCGATGCGGACCGTGATGCCGCGGTCTTCCGCCATGGCGACCCAGGGAGAAAAATTGGCATCGTGATCGAGGCGGGTGAGAACGATTTCGTCGCCGGGCTTGAGCTCGCGGCCAAGGGCGCGGGAGATGGCGAAGGTGAGCGTGGTCATGTTCGGACCGAAGGCGACTTCGTCGGGGCCGCAGTGCAGGAAGTCGGCCATGGCGGCGCGGGCTTCGGCGATCATGGCGTCGGTGTGGCGGCTGGTGGAGTAGGCTCCGCCGGTGTTGGCGTTGTCGCGGCGCAAATAGTTGGCGATGGCGTCGATGACGCGCTGCGGGACTTGCGTTCCGCCGGGGCCGTCGAGGAACGTGGCGGGATGCCCGTTCAGTGTTTGCGCGAGCGACGGGAACTGGGAGCGGACGTAAGTTAGGTCGAGGGCGGGAGCGGTTTCGGTCAAGGGCATGTCTTATTTTTTATCACGAGCGCAGGTGGGAGATCCTTCGCTCCGCCTGAAAAGCGGCTCCGATCAGGATGACGCCGGTGGGGGAGTGCTGCTGAATCAACAGACACCACCCAGCGCTACGGTTTCACGGCACGCACGAAATCTGCTAATAAGCCGTAGGCTGTCGCGTAGAGGCCGGGATTTTCTTCGGTGATGGCCAGGCCGGGGAAGATGTCGGTTTCGAAATAGATGTAGGACGACGTGCCCGCGATGCGCGCCATCGGTTCGCTGCTTCGGACTTTCTCCGGACCCACACTGGCCTGCACCTCGTTGCCGACGCGCTTGGCGCGGCAGACTAGCTTGAAGGGCCAGCCGTCGCGCTTCGCGTTGCGGACCGCGTTGGCGGTCAGGTCGCGAATGCCTTCGCGGGCGATTTGATCGAGGCGGATGGGAACGTCCATCAGGACAGTGATCAGCGCGGCGGTTTTTACGGCGGCGTCCCACCCGTCGATATCGTGGGTGGCGTCAGTTTCAGCGATGCCGAGGGCCTGCGCTTTTTGCAGCGCTTCATCGAACGAGAGTCCTTGCTCCATCCCGCTGAGGATTACGTTGGTGGTCGAGTTGAGGATTCCGTGAAATCCCTGCAGGTGAATCGCGGGGAGCTGGTCGAAGAAGGAGAAGATGGGGACGCCGTCCATCACGGTGGATTCGAAGAGGAAACGTTTGCCTTGCTTCGCGGCCAGGTCGCGAAGCTCGCGGTAGGCGTGGACGATGGGGCCTTTGTTGGCGGTGATGGCGTGGGCTCCGTGGGTGAGGGCGGCGCGGATGTGGTCGACGGCAGGCTGGCCGTCTTCCACGTTGAGGGATGTGGCTTCGAAGAGGACGTCGGCTTGGGCGGCGACTAGCCAGTCTTTCACGTTGCTGGCGCTATTGCCTTGGGCAAGGCTTGAGCTTCGTGGTGAGAGTTCGCGGGCAGGAGTGCCCGCGCCACATAGGCCTTCTGGATCTGCGATCCAGCCCGTGCGGCGGGAGGCGATGCCGGTGATGCGGAAGGCGATTCCGTAACGACTGCGGAGTTCGGCGGCACGGTTCTCGAGTAGTTGGACCAGCGTGCGGTTGACGTTGCCGAAGCCGAGGAAGCAGAGGTTGTAGGTGCGAATAGAAGTCTCCTGCGGTCGTGCCGATGCCGAATGCGAGGGCGAGACGCCGGCGCTACCGGCGGACGCCAGAATTAGCGGACGGGAGTGTCCGCTCCACATTCAAACGAGTGTCCCCTCCTTCAAGCTACCCCATCACTGTGGTGTGTTCGGGTTTGATTTTGTAGAGGACGCGGACTTCGCCGGGCTGACCGTAGGGATACTTATCGACGCCAAGATATTTCTTGGCCATCTTATCGATGTGCTCGCTGGCGCCTTCTTCGGTGATCTCGACGACGCGTCCGCGAATTTCGACGTAACGGTAAGGGTTCTCAGGATCGATGACGGCCAGCGAGACGCGAGGATCGCGGCGGACGTTGCGGTCTTTCTGGCGTCCGCGAGCGGAGTTGAAGATCACATGTTCCCCATCGAAGTCGCACCAGACGGGCGTGACTTGCGGGCGCCCATCGGGCATGAGAGTGCCGAGACTGGCGAACGCGCGCTTCTGGAACAGGTCTTTGTACTTCTCGGGGATGGCTTGCGGCATGAGAGCCTCCATGAATTGAAGTGCAGATGAATTATAAAGCGCGAGATCGGTAGGCGGGGGAATCCCGGGTCGCTGCCGATTTTCACAAACTTTATTTAGAATTGCCCGGCCCTCTCCAGCTTTGAAATCGCAGGGGCATCGGCCCGGCGATCGCGGCAGGAGCGGTAAGAAGGAGAAATGATGAATTCAATTTCATTCCATCGGCATGGGCGGGAGTTTGGGCGGACGATCGTGTTCGCGCTGGTTGTGCTGTTGCTGACGGTTGCGGCGGAATCGTGCTGGGCGAGCGCGGCTCAGAAATACCCGCCGACCATCGTGTTTATGACCGACTTCGGAGTAGTGGACGACTCGGTCGCGATCTGCCGCGGGGTGATGTACGGCATCATGCCGGAGGTGCGGATTGTGGACCTGACGCACCAGGTCACGCCGTATTCGATTTTCGATGGGGCGCGTTACTTGTATGGAGCGGCTCCGTATTTTCCGGCGGGAACGGTGTTTGTGGTGGTCGTCGATCCGACGGTGGGGAGCGCGCGCAAGGCGATTGTGGCGCATTCGAAGCGCGGACAATATTTCGTGCTGCCGGATAACGGCGTGCTCACGCTCGTCGAGCAGCGCGATGGAATCGATGCCGTGCGGGTGATTACGAATCCGGAATGGATGATCGGCAGCAAGCTGTCTTCGACGTTTCACGGGCGCGACATTTTTTCTCCCGTAGGCGCGCACCTGGCTCGCGGGGATGACTGGACCACAGTGGGGCCGGAGATGCCGGTGAAAGATCTGGTGCGGCTCGATCTGAAGATCGCGAAGATTGACGAGCACGGGCTGAACGCGACCGTGATCGCGACCGACGGCCCCTTCGGCAATCTGGTGACGAACGTGGATGCGGAAGATTTCGCGAAGCTGGGATATCAGCGCGGGCAGGATGTTCCGGTGAAGGTTGGTGACAAGGAACTGAAGATGAAGTTCGTGAAAACGTTCAGCGATGTGCCGCTGGGGCAGCCGCTGCTTTACATCGACTCGCGGGGACATTTGGGGCTGGCGGTGAATCAGGGTGATTTTTCTGCGGTGTATGGGATCAGGCCTCCGGCGGAACTGGTAATACCGCGGGCGGGGAAGTAAGGCGGTGGTTGCAGCCGATTCTACATGAGCGAACACCTTCGCTCGCCTTCGGCGTCGCGGGACGGACGAATGCGTCCGTCGCCACATGTACCATTATGGGAGCGTAATGGCTATTCGCGGGAGGACTGCGCGGAGAAGCGACTCGAATGTGCTTTTTACGCGCTCGCCGGTTTCCATCACTTCGGCGTGGGACAAGGGCTGGTCCAGGATTCCGGCGGCCATGTTGGTCACGCAGGAGATCGCTAGCACGTTCAATCCCATGTGGCGGGCCGCGATCACTTCGGCGACGGTCGACATCCCTACCAGATCGGCGCCGATGCGGCGCAGATATTCGATCTCGGCGGGAGTCTCGTAGCTGGGCCCGAGCAGCGCGGCGTAGACGCCTTCATGCAACATGAGGCTCTGCCGGGCGGCCTCTTCGCGCGCGATCTCGCGAAAGGCGTGGGAATAGGCCTGCGTCATGTCGGGGAAGCGAACGCCGAAGCGGTCGTCGTTGGCGCCAACCAAAGGATTGGTTCCCTGCAGGTTGATGTGGTCGCGGATCAGAACCAGCGCGCCTTGCGAGTAACCGACGTTGATGCCTCCGGCGGCGTTGGTGAGGATCAGCGCTTTGATGCCCATGCGGGCGAAGACGCGGATGGGGAAAGTAATTTCCTGGGGGGAATATCCCTCGTACTGATGAACGCGGCCTTGCATGGCGGCAACGGGCACGTTTCCGGCGTTGCCGATGACGACGCGGCCGGCGTGGCCGATCGCGGTGGATTGCGGAAAGGATGGAATGTCGGCGTAGGGGACGCGCGCGGCGTCGGAGAGCGAATCGGCGAAGGCGCCGAGACCGGAGCCGAGGACGAGCCCAATCCGGGGACGGAGCGGCGTGCGCTTCAGGATTAATTGCGCGGCGGATTCGGAGAGGGCGAACTGGTCGGGCATTGGGTCTCTCGAAAATTAAGTTGTCATCCTGAGCGGAGTGGATGCTCCGCGTTAGGCGGAGCATCTGCGCTGTCGAAGGATCTCTATGATCACCACAACGTCTGTAGCAATAAAGGTCCTTCGACTGCGCCAGAGTTCGCGTTCGCGAACTCTGGCTTCGCTCAGGATGACAATGCAATTACAAATCGATTCGTTCAGGATGACAACTACAGCTCGGGATGACAACTACAAATGACATCACAAATCGCCGTCAGCCAGGTTGCGGCCGTGGCCGTTGCGGTCCAGCCAATCATACAGAAATGTCTGGTAGAGATAGGAAGCGACGATTTCTTCGCCGAGCTCGTGGGTCTCGGTGCAGATGAAAGGAAGGCGCAGGCCCGCGACTACTGCGATGAGCGATTGCGTTATGCGATTGGGATTGGCGGCGCGGTAGGGATATTCGGATTTGATTTCGGTCAGCGACGCGGTCACCACGAGCAGGCTGTGAGGAAGATCGGCCATGCGGCGCAGGCGGTTGATGAAGACGGTGCGGTTTGTGGTGAAAGAGCAAATCAGGTCGGCGAGATCCTTGCGCTCGACGGCGCAGGTGTCCTCCATGCCTTCGACGGAATAGTCGCCGAGGCGCAGGGCGCGGTGCTCGATGCGGGCGAACCATCCTTTAAAGCGGCGGAAGGAAAGTGGATTTTGCTCGCGAGTATCGACGATGGCAACGGGCAGGGGTGTGCGAAGTTGCGTTCCCCCGCGCTCGGCGAGGACCGGGAGCGGCGGGTGCGGGACGGGCGCAGTCATGGTGGTCCAGGCGAGCGGAGACGGGATGAGAGTGCGTTTACGCGGCATGGGATCACCGACCGGAGGTCTGGACTGGATTGTAATGCGTCGAGCGCGATGTGTGCCAAGGGGAACGGCCTTAACCACGTCAGGACGAGTAGGGAGTCACCTTGAAGTTCGTCGGCCGTATGCCAACGGGAGATCCCTCCGCCCGCTGGTAAAAACGCGGGCGTTCGGGATGACCCTCCCGGCAATAACTGAAACACTACTGATGATGCCGGCGCGCTTGCTCTGCTACATTATTTCCTTATGCTGAAGGCCCCCACTAAAACCACACGCAGCTTTGCCAGCGACAATAATGCGGGAGTGCATCCGGAAATTCTTGAGGCCATTGCGCGGGCCAATGACGGGCACGTGATTGCTTATGGCGACGACCAGTACACCCGCGCGGCTGTTGCCAAGTTCGAAGAACATTTCGGTTCCGGCATTGAGGTATTTTTCACCTTCAACGGCACTGGGGCCAATGTGCTCGGGCTGCAGGCGCTGACGCGGCCCTATCAGGCCGTGCTCTGCAGCGACTATGCGCATATCTATACCGACGAATGCGGCGCGCCTGAAAAACATTTGGGAAGCAAGCTGATTCCTCTAGCGCACGAGAGCGGCAAGATTTCGCTCGATGCCGTGCGCCATGCCTATCACGGAATAGGCGACCAACATCATGTGCAGGCGAAAGTTATCTCGATCACGCAAGCGACCGAGATGGGAACGGTTTACCAGCCGGGAGAAATTCGTGCGCTGGCCGAATTCGCCCATGAGCGCGACATGTTTCTGCATATGGATGGCGCCCGCATTGCCAATGCTGCGGCTGGGCTTGGGCAGACTCTGCGGCAGGCTACGCGCGATCTGGGCGTGGACGTACTTTCGTTTGGCGGAACGAAGAACGGGATCATGGGCGGGGAAGCGGTGGTGTTTTTCAACCCGGCTCTGGGCGCGGACTTTCTTTACCTGCGCAAGCAGGGGATGCAACTGGCTTCGAAGATGCGTTTTATCGCTGCGCAATTCGAGGCGCTGCTGACCGATGATCTGTGGCGGAGAAGCGCCGAACACGCGAATCGTATGGCGAAAGCGCTGGAGGCTGATGTCGGAAAGATTCCGCAGGTGCGGGTGGTGTGGAGAGTTGAGGCCAATGGGGTGTTCGCGCAGATTCCGCGGCACGCCATCGAGAAGATCAAAGAGCGTTACTTCTTCTATCCGTGGATTGAAGACGAGGGCATTGTGCGCTGGATGTGCTCGTTCGATACCACCGAAGAGGATGTAAGGGAGTTCGCCAACTGCGTGGCGGAGGCGGTGAAGGGCTGAACGCAGGGTCCTGCCGGGCTATTGCTTTTTGCACCGCCGTTGACTACATTGGCCCTCTCTAGCGTTGTTTCTGTCCCAGTCCAGAAGAAACCCGGGAGTCATTCATGAACGGGAAGTGGTTGAGCGTGATTGCTCTGGTGGTGGTTGCGAGTGCGTTGCTCACCGTGTCGAGTTGCGGGCACGACCAGCAGCTCGTATCGATCCAGATCCAGCCCGGAACGGAGACGTTCGGCGAGTCCAATATTCCTGTGAACCTCGACGCCGGGTTGCAGGTGCAACTGCGGGCGCTGGGCACCTACATCCACCCTCCGGTGACCAAGGACATCACCGACCAGGTGACGTGGAATTCGAACGACCCGCAGATGATGACGGTCAACTCGACCGGGCTGCTGACCGCTACAGGCGACAGTTGCGGAGGCACGCTGGTCTCGGCAACGCTCACCACGAATACCAGCGCGGGCGGACTTTCATCTTCCGGAGCGCTGGTTACGGGATATATGACGGGCAATGTGGTCTGCTATACGGGGACGGGCGGTGGGACCGGAAATCCTGTGCTGGCCGTGACCTTCTCGGGAAACGGAACGGGATCGGTGAGTAGTAGTCCATCGGGCTTAGGGACTTGCGCCAGCCCTGGTCCGTGCATTACGCAGGCGTTTCTCAGCGGTACGACAGTTACGCTGACGGCTACGGCAGCGCCCCCGTCGACAGTCGCCAGCTGGCCGACCTGCCCCTCGGCCAGTGCGAATGTTTGCACGGTGAACCTGACGGGAAACACCTTCGTGACAGTGGCTTTCAACTAGCTGGACTATTCGGCTTCGTTCAGCAGCCGGTTCAGGGTCGGCTTGTGTTTTTCCGGCTTCTTCTTTTTCTCGATGACTATCTTTTCCGCCGGAGGCGAGCCGACGCGCTCGCGAGCTAATTCCTTCACAGCGGTGACGGCACGAAAGCGTTTCGTTTTTTTCTTTCGGGGCATGGACTCGTCTCGGTGCATCCGGGCTCGCATTGAGTGTAACTCGACTGCGGCAGGTGCCCGGTTGCGAATCCAGGGTTCACAAATGTGCAATAATTCTTAAGGGAACGCCGGCGATAGTAGCGATGCGGCGCGAAAACTATGGAAGAGCGCGATTTTTTTGACGAACGGCAGGAGAAAAAACCGGCGTCGCTGAATTGTCCTCACTGCCACCAGGCGGCGGAGTACGAAGTGACCTGGATTGTCCGCACCAAGAAACGGCAGCTTGGGGGACGCGCCGATGAGCGGGACCGGGCGCGGTTCGCGAAGTTCCGATCGTATATGGTCCGCAAGGACGACGTGATGGCCTGCAAGAACATGCGCTGCCGCAAGCGGTTCGACATTTCGGGGCAGTCGACGGTCATCACGGAGTAAGCGATCACCCGATACACAAAGCTGGAATGCCTACGTTGAGCGTGGCGGCCGCGGGTAGGGATTCTTCGACTCGGATCGCGCTGCGCTGCTCGCACCGCGATCCTCCCTCAGAGTGACATCTACTTCGTGAGTCCGGCCTCGCGGATGGTTTCTTCCTGAACAATTCCCGGCAAGCCTTCCAGGCCGGATTCCTTGGCTTCGCGCTGGGCGAACGCGATCAGTTCCTCTTCACACTCCGGCGGGAGTGGGTGACGTTGGTAGCCGGAAAGCAATTCTTCCACTCGCTGGCGAGCGCGTTGCAGGATGTCCGGGTCAGTGCCATCCATGGCGGGTAATCCGCGATCGATCACGGTTGAGGGGAAGTGCTGCTCCTGGCGGAAGAGCGAGCGCGTTTCCTTTAGCTTCAGAAAATCTCCGTGAAGGCCGGTTTGCGCGAACATGGCGACGGCGAGGGAGTCGCCGCGCGGCTCGATGCCTGCGATGAGGCGCTGGGCGGAGGCGATGGCTTCGGCGTCGATGACCAGCTTTTCAATGCTGTGGCAGGCGAGGAAGTCGAGCATACCTGCGCCGGAGATCATGTTGATTCCGGTGAGAGCGCCCAGCACGGCCGACATTCCGCTTTCCATTTCCACCTGTGCATCGATCAAGCGGCCGTCTCCGGCAACCATGTAGGCATGCGTGGGCAGGCCGAGATATTTTCCGACTTGCGCGCAAGCCACATCGAGCATGGCGGTTTCGATGGCGCCCATGGGAGTCTTGCCGGTGCGCATGTCGAAGATGGCCGGTGCGCCTCCCCAAACGATCGGGGCGCCGGGCTGCGCGAGTTGATGAATGGTGATGCCGCTGATGCATTCGGCGGCGTGCTGCACGACGGAGCCTGCGAGAGTGACGGGGGCGGTCGCGCCCGCCAGGGGCATGCTGACGATTTCGGCGGGAACTCCGGCGCGCGCCAGGTCGACTAAATTCTGCGACGCGAACTCAGACCAGTTCAGTGGTGGCGAAGGGCAGACATCGAAGATGGCGCGCGGATTTTTGCGGAGGGCGTCGCGGCCTCCGCCTTCGACGGCGAGCAAATCGATCAGAGTGTGCAGGCTGGCGGCGGAGAAGGCTCCGGTAACAACTGGCTTTTCCGAATACCAGAGCACGAGCAGAAGACGGTACCAGTCGCCGATCTCCTGAGGAATGTCGTTGCAGACCATGGCCGTCGATTGAGCGCCGAACTGTGGAAGCATCTCGGCGACTTGCACCAGGCGGACGAGGTCGGCCGACAGGGCGGGACGAGGCAGCTGGGTTACGGGATCGAGAATATTCAGGCACGACGATCCGGGATCGAAGTGAACGCTGTCTCCGCCGTAGAGGACTGCCCGGTTGCCATGGCGATCGTAGAGGCAGAAGCCGCGCGGCACCAGATCGAGAAGACGCCGCGCCAGGACTTCGGGGATGTGCGCGACACCCTCTTTCACGGTGATGCCGGCGCCGCGGAGGAGGTCCTCGACGTAGGACGCGACCCGCACGCCGGGATCCTCGATGAGTTGGAAGGCTTCTTCGAGGATGCGTTCGATCAGCGGCCTGTCGAGCAGTTCGAATTTTGGTTTCATGTTCTTAATTGCTCAACGTGTCATTCCGAGTGTAGCGAGGAATCCCTGGTCCCTCAGGTACTTTCTGGGGGTAGGGATTCTTCGACTCCGATGGCCCTGCGCTTCGCGCACGGCCATTTCCGCTCAGAATGACAACACATTAAATGTCTAGCGGCAGCGCCGCTGGTTGCTTTTGCTGCATCAGGTCGCGCGCCAGTGCGACCGCGCTCATGGCATCTTTGGCGTAGCCGTCGGCGCCGATCTCGTCGGCCCAGCGACGCGTTACGGGAGCGCCTCCGACCATGACTTTGACTTGCGAGCGCAGCCCTGATTTTTCCAGAGCCTCGATGACGCTTTTCTGATTGCGCATGGTCGTCGTCAGCAGCGCTGAGACGCCAACGATGTCCGCATTGAGTTCGCGCGCCTTGGCGGCAAACTTTTCGCCAGACACGTCGACTCCGAGGTCGTGGACGCGGAAGCCGTGCGCCGTGAGCAAAGTTCCGACGAGAATTTTCCCGATCTCATGAATGTCGCCCTTGGTCGTGCCCAGCACGACGGTGCCGGCCATGGGGCGCTCGGTGCCGAGTTTGCGCAGTTCGGGATCGAGGATGGCCATGGCGGCGCGCATGGCTTCGGCGGAGGCCATCATGTCGGGGAGAAACATCTGTCCGCGGGCAAATTGCTCACCGACTTCGTGCATGCCGGGGACGTATCCGTTGTGGATGGCGTCGAGCGGAGCGGTGCCGGCGACGAGGGCCTGTCGCGCCAGGTTGGAAGCGGTGTCGGGGGCGCCGTCGATGATGCTCTGCCGCATGGCGGAAAAGGGGTCGGTGGGCATAAGAATGTCTCGGGTCATGCTGACTTGTGGGAGCGGCGGCAGTCTGTGATTGGGATCACAAAAGGGAAACTTGTGGTTGTCGTGGAGGCGGAACCTCATCAACGACGAAGGGTACGAAGTTTCACGAAGGAAAAACTCGCGCTGGTTGCTGGCGTGAACCTTGCAGAATCCGGATGACGGGAGATCCCTCCGTCGGCTGAACTGCGCCGCCGTTCGGGATGACGCCTCGGTTACAACCCTAAGAACCCAGATTGCTTCAGGTACACGTGATTCTGGGCATTTCCGCGCACAGGCTCGCTCATTTATACTTATGCGTTTTGTCGGAGCTGCCCGGAGTCACAAGGAGTCATTGTCTTGAAAATCCTGGTTTGCATGAAGCAGGTGCCGCAGAAAGATGCGCCGCTGAAGTTGAACGAAGGCGGCACATGGATCCGCGAAGATGTTTCGTATGAAGTGAATGAGCCGGACGCGTTTGCGCTGGAAGAGGCGCTGCGCCAGCGCGAAAAGCACAAAGGGGAAGTGGTGGTGATCACGAGCGGTCCGGCGCGGGCGCAGCAGGTGCTGCGCGAGGCTTTGGCCAAGGGCGCGGATCGTGCGATTCATCTGGAAGACGACAAGTTCGTGGGGCTGGATGCGCTGAACACGGCGAAGGCGTTCGCGGCGGCGATCAAGGATGAGCAGTTTGACCTGATCTTTACCGGATTGCAGTCGGACGACTACGGGTATGCGCAGACGGGCGTGATCCTGGCCGAGTTGCTGGGGCTGCCGCACGCGACCATCATCATGCAGATTGAAAAGACCGATAGCGGGATTCGGGTGAAGCGCGAACTCGAAGCCGGATACTTCCAGTTTGTCGATATGCCGACACCGGCGGTGCTGACGATCCAGTCGGGCATCAACAAGCTGCGCTACGCCACGCTGATCGGCATCAAGCAGGCGAAGAACAAGCCGCTGCGGAAAGTGGCGCTGGCCGAGGTGCAGGCGGCGCTGGGAGAGAATCTGCAGAAGATCGAAAAGCTGTACGTTCCGCAGAAGACAAAAAAGACGGAGCACATTGATGGGCCTCCGGCGGAGATTGCGAAGAAGCTGGTGGATAAGCTGAGGAATGAATTGAGAGTGTTGTAAAGACTGCCGAGCTTTGCTCGGCCGGACAGCCGAGGGCGGCTGTCCCCACATGCTGAGCAGCGAGAACTGAGAACTTCATTATGGCCGATACGATCCTCGTCGTTGTGGAACAGCGCGAAGGGAAACTGAATCGCGTTTCGTGGGAAACCATTACTGCCGGGCAGGCGATTGCAGCAGCAACCGGTTGGACGCTGGAAGCGGCGGTGGTCGGCGGCGCAGCGGCATCGATTGCGGCGGAAGTGGCCGGGAAGAAAGTCGCGAAGGTGTATGCCGTAGAGTCGGCTAAGCTCGAACCTTACACGCCTGATGCATTCGCCGCCGCGCTCAAGCAATTCCTCGCCTCAAAGCAACCGAAACTCGTGCTGATGCCGCATACCTACCAGGTGCGGGACTTTGTGCCCAAGCTGGCGACGGCCATTCGGCGCACGGTGATCAGCGACTGTATCGGCTTCAAGCATGAGGGCGGGAAGCTGGTTTTCACACGGCAAATGTTTCAAGGCAAGCTGGCGGCGGATGTGAGCTTTACCAGCGATGCTCCGTGGTTCGCGACATTTCAGAACGGGTCGTTCCGCGGAGATAAAGCGGAAGCCGGAGCGAGCGCTGCGCCGGTGGAAACGGTGAGTGTTGACATCGCCGACGGTGTGATCCGGAACAAGCCGCAGGAAGTTTTCAAAGAGGCCAAGCAGGCGGTCGACCTGACGCAGGCGGAGATCATCGTGGCGGTCGGCCGCGGGATCAAAGAACAAAAGAATATCGAGATTGCCAAGCAGCTTGCCGATGCGCTGGGCGGAGACCTCGCGGCGTCGCGTCCCATCTGCGATTCGGGATGGTTGCCCATGGATCGCCAGATCGGCTCGTCGGGACAGACGGTCGCGCCGAAGCTGTATCTGGCCTTGGGTATCAGCGGGGCGATTCAGCACATCGTCGGGATGAAGGGTTCGCGGGCAATCATCGCCGTGAATAAAGATTCAGAGGCGCCGATCTTTGAGATTGCTGACTACGCCGTGGTGGGAAATTTGTTCGACATCGTCCCGCCTTTGATTGAAGAAGTTAGGAAAGTGAAAGCGGGGGATAGGTGCGCCGCAAAAGGCTTCAACCACAAAGGACACTAAGGAACACTAAGGAAACATGGCGCCACGGATTTTCACTCATCTTCACGGATCAAGATCTTTTCATCTCGTTGGGCTATCCGCGAGAATTCGTGTAAATCCGCGGCTCAGATATTATGCTCGTTTTTCGCAAACCGATTGAAGGGGTGGAGCGGCCGCAGATGCCGGCTGACGTGGTTATCGTCGGCGGTGGGCCGGCGGGGATGGCTTGCGCTCTGCGCCTCGCGCAACTGATCGACGCGCACAATGCCGCGAATCCTGACGCGCAGCTCAGCAAAGAAAATATCTACGTGCTCGAAAAGGCGCGCGAGGTGGGGCAGCACTGCCTGTCGGGGGCGCTGCTCGATCCGCGGTCGATGCGCGAACTGCTGCCGGAATTTGAGAAAGAGGCGCCGCTCGACGCCCAGGTAACGAAGGAAGGCGTTTACTTTCTTACGGAGAAGGGCAAGTTCAAATTTCCCATTACGCCGCCGTTCCTGCGCGATCACGGCAACTATGTCATTTCACTGAACCGGTTTGTGAAGTGGATGGGCGGCAAGGTGGAAGAGACCGGCATCACTGTGTTCACCGGATTTGCAGGGTCGGAACTGCTTTATGACGGCGACCGCGTGATGGGCGTGCGCACCGACGATAAGGGCGTCGATAAAGAAGGACACCAGAAATCGAACTTTGAGCCGGGATACGACCTGCAGGCGAAAGTAGTGATTCTTGCCGAAGGGCCGCGGGGATCGCTGACCAAACAACTGATCCAGAAATTTGATCTCGCGAAGAATGCGAATCCGCAGACGTACGGCGTCGGAGTGAAGGAGTTGTGGGAAGTGCCGTCCGGGCGCGTTGCTGCTGGCGAAGTGATTTATACGCTGGGCTGGCCGCTGACGACGAAGGAATATGGCGGCGCGTGGATTTACGGGGCGCCCGGCCAAGGAACGACGGACAACGTCGTGTCGCTGGGCTTCGTCACGGGCCTCGATTATGCCGATCCACGGCTGGATCCGCAGCGTGTGCTGCAGGAATTTAAAAAGCATCCGTTGGTGGCGAAGCTGCTTGAGGGCGGCAAGATGATTCGCTACGGCGCGAAGTCGATGCCGTACGGCGGCTGGTGGGCGATTCCCCCGGTGGCGGGCAACGGGTGGATGATTCTCGGCGACTCCGCGGGCTTCCTGAATTCAGCGCGGCTCAAAGGAATCCATCTGGCGATCAAGAGCGGAATGCTCGCAGCGGAAACTGCATTCGACGCGCTGACAAAAGACGATTCGTCGGTGGCCACGCTCGGCGCGTTCCAGAAAAAGGTCGAATCGAGCTGGATCAAAGAAGAGCTGTGGAAGGTGCGCAACCTGCATCAGGGATTCGAGCACGGCATGTACGCGGGCATGTTTCACACCGGCCTGCAGATGATCACGGGCGGACGCGGCTTGCGAAACCGTTATCCCGCTGCGGCCGGATATGAGCGCATGGAAAAGTTATCGGAGTTGCCGGCGGACGGCGGAGCGGAAAAGCATCTGATCGGGCCCGCCAAGGGTGATGGCAAGCTGACGTTCGACAAACTGACGGATCTTTATCACTCGGGCACGAAGCATGAGGAAGATCAGCCCGCGCATCTGGTCATCCACGATACGAACGTCTGCAACACGAAATGCGTGAAGGAATTCGGCAGCCCCTGCCAGAATTTCTGTCCCGCGAATGTTTACGAGATGGTCGACGACGCGAGCCAGCCCAATGGCAAACGCATCAGCCTGAATCCGTCGAACTGCGTGCACTGCAAGACCTGCGACATTGCCGACCCCTACCAGATCATCACATGGGTGCCTCCAGAGGGCGGCGGCGGGCCCAATTACGACGGGATGTGACGGCTGAGGCAAACTTCTTTGCCGCGGATTTACGCGGATCTTCACGGATCAAACCAATAAAAGAAATTCAGAACAGGTAGATCAGATTCACCGCTCTGGTGAATTGCCGGTTGGTGAAGGCCGCGCCTTTGCGGAAAGTATTCCGGTCTGAGAGATCCTGGCGGACCTCGCCTCGGACTACAAGTTTTCCATCCAGATGATGCAGGTCTGAACTTGCGCGCGAAAGCCTGGCGGGCAGATCGTATTCGGGAGTGAGCGTGAATCCGCGCAGGGTTTGCGACGTGCCGGTGCGGCTGCCGCCGATATCGGCGAAAACTTCCCCGCGAAACGCCAGCGAAAACTGCTTCGTGAAATTGTATTTGGAGTAGCCGGCAAGGCCTTTCCAGATGGCATCGCTTCCGTTGGCGGCGGCGTGATCTTCGTCGGCGTAGAGTCCGTCGAAACCGAGAGTGAAACGGGGCATAACTTTCCATGCGCCGGTCAGTTCGTACACGCTCCGCTGATCATACGTGTTGTGCGGTTGCTCCGGGCCATGCAGGAAGGTGAACGCCAGATTCGTCGTCCTGGACGTGACTGCGGCAAGTTGCCCGATCACGGTGACGCCACCATTCAAACGGGTCACGGCATCGCTCCCATTGGTGAGGAACGCCGCGCCTGAGATTTTATTGCTGAAGGAATAACTCGCCTTTATGCCGGTATGAGTGAAGGGAATGCCGTAGCCGAAAATGAAGCCGCGGCTGAAGTTGTCGTTCCAGCCGTCGTAACCTCCGATGACCTCGTAGCCGAAGGGCGTTACAAACTTTCCCGCATCGAGTCGAAGTCCCTTCGCGACGGGCACAATGTAGCTGGCGTAAACCTCAGGGATGTCGAAGTGATGTGCAACGCCCGTATGCGTGTCGCGGAACATTCCGTAGGAGGCAGTGACTTCAGGGACGCCGGAACCCGCGATCAGATTCAGCCGAAAACCAAACTGCCCGCCCTCAGAGACCGGGTGCTGAATCACCAGTTGGGCGACATCGAGTTGAGGATCGTCGTCATTGAAGTCGAAGACGCGAAATTGATTCAGCCGTGGAATGGGATCGTTGGTGTTGTAAGTGTAGGAAAACGAAACGAAGCCGTTGGTGGTAATGCCCTTCCACCAGGGCGGCTTATGTGGAGCGTCGCCGGATGGGACAGGCGGCGGGTTGCTGTTCTGGGCAAGTAAAAACCGGGGTGATGCGAGCATCACCCCGACAAACACAATTGTACCTATGCAACAGAGAATTGCGGATCTCTGCGCGATCGCTCTCACAACCTCAGTGCCGCACCGACTCGACTAACTTATGGACCACGTCTTCGTCGGTCAGTTGCTCGTAGGCGTGCTCGCCGTGGAGCGACTCATCGAGGCCGATCTCTTCTGATGCCTCGCTTACTTTCACGGGCGTAAAGGCATCAATAATCCGCAGCATGGCGTAGGTGAATCCGAATGCCCAGACCGAAGAGAACGTAACGGCTGTTACCTGCTTCAGGAGGAACACCGGATCGCCGTATAGCAATCCGTTGGTACCTTCGGGATTGAATTGCTTGTTGGCGAAGATGCCCAGCATGACGATGCCGAGGAATCCGCCGACGCCGTGAACTCCCCAAACATCGAGTGCGTCGTCCCATTGCAGCTTGTTCTTCATTTCGACGGCGTAGTAGCAGACCACGCCCGAAACGATGCCGATGATCACCGCCGTTGTTGGAGAAACGTAGCCCGCGGCAGGAGTCACCGTGGCCAGTCCAGCGACGGCGCCGGTCAGTAGACCGAGAAGCTTGGGCTTCTTTTCGTTCAGCCATGCCACCAGCAGCCAGGCGACTGCGGCGAAGGACGCGGCCACGTCGGTATTCAGGAAGGCTGTAGCGGTGACGGAATCCACTCGCATCTCACTGCCCGCGTTGAACCCGTACCAGCCAAACCACAGCAGGCCGGTGCCCAGCGCGACCAGCGGAATGCTGTGCGGGCCGCGATCTTGCACGCGGCGCTTGCCGACGTAGATCACGGAAGCCAAGGCGGCAATGCCGGCAATGTTGTGAACCACGATTCCTCCGGCGAAGTCCTTCACGCCCCATTGCTGGAGAAATCCTCCGCCCCACACCATGTGGACGAACGGGAAGTAGACGAACGTCAGCCAGCCGGTGAGAAACAGCATGTAAGCCTTGAAGGTGACGCGGTTGGTGAATGCTCCGGAGATGAGTGCGGGAGTGATGATGGCGAACATCATTTGATACGCGATGAAGACGAAGGCGGGAATGGTGTCGTTGGGCGACGGCGTAGTGAGATTGATGCCGCGCAGGAAGGCGTAGTGGAAGTTGCCGATGACACCATGCCAATCGCCGCTGAAGCACAGCGAGTAGCCGTAGATGTACCAGATGACGGTGGTCCAGCCCATGGAGACGAAACTCTGAATCATGATGGCCAGGACGTTCTTGCGGCCGACCAGGCCGCCGTAGAAGAACGCCAGGCCGGGAGTCATCAACATGACCAGGCTGGTACACAGAATCATGAAACCGGTATTGCCGGTATCGAGATGGAGCATGCAATCCTCCGACCGAGTTGTAAGAGATATGGCTCGCAGATAGCGAGCAGGGGTCCGAACCAGGAACGCCCGCGCGGGGTGGAGGGCCCCTGAGACCCAGACCGCGCGGAAAGCGGTATAACCCTCCGAGGCTGGACTAAGGCCGGGGGAAAGGCAGTGAGATATGTCACGGAAGGTTGTGACGGCGGACACACAGGGGCCCCCAACTGACGGCGAGGTGAGATAGGCTATGCTGTTTCCCGAGGAAGAAGGGGTGAGCATCAAATGGCAAGTTATCCGGCGGATTTGGCCGTCCTGATTCAGGATCGACTGAAACGCGAGAAAGTTCCGGCTCCGAGCGCTGATGTTCTCACGAAGTTTCTGGAAGTGATCTACTTCGTGAGCCTAAAGACCGAGGAGTCCGAGTACGTCAGGTGCTGGGTTACGTTTGCCGACCCCCGAAAACCAGATGCGGACCCCCCTGCCAGAGCTAGGGCCGACCGGTGGTCGATCGCCAAACTCGAAAATCGGATTCCATTTAACACACGGAATCTCGTGAAGTTTGCCCCGGCAGCTGATCCGTGGTCAACGGCCGTTGCCGTGTACTACGACAAGGGCGCGCTTTTCATTTGGGGCTTGGTCGACCAGGCGGTGCACACGAGTACAGCGTTGGTGCGAGAATCAAGCTCGAGATACCCGCCGCCTGGTATTTTCTACGCGATTGCCCAGGGCACTGCGGACCTGTCGGTATACAGAGAAGACGGCCTAATAGCCAGACTCAGACAAGACACGATCGTCACGCGAGAGCACAATGTCCTCTGGAGAGGGCCGATCTACAGGATGCTCTTGCCATCAATTCGCAAGCTAAGGGCATACGTGGTCGGCGAGGTCGGTAGGGAAACGTATGACGCCTCGCAGTTCTCACCGGGTGGCCTTGAGGAAGAGTGGCTCGGGACGTTGAGCAGACTTCTTATTGGAATCCAACGATACAGGCACGGCGGCGCGCTGCTTCTTAGTAACACAGTAAGCGACCTCCACTTCAAGTACCCGCTTCATTACGATAGGCTGTGCGATTGCCTTCGAAGACGTGCGGTATTTCAGGTGCGCGCAAGTGCGGCCATGCACGAGATACACGATAGGTACATCGAATACGATAAGAAACGCCTCCCGATGGGCCTCTATTACGAAGAGGGCATCGCGCGAGGGGAGGAGGAGGACTGCGACGCCGAGCTTACAGGTTGCGTCCGATTCATCAGTTCGCTCTCGCGGGTCGACGGGCTAATACATTGTGATTCTGACTTGAGGATCAATGGATTCGGTGCAGAGATCTTGGTGGGTGATGACCCGAAGCGGGTGTTCCAGTCGAGTGCCAGTAAACCGTCAGCAAAGGATCTGCTTCCTCTGGATCCTTCGCACTTCGGAATGCGTCATAGGTCCATGATGCGATTCTGCGCGCGGCACGTTGGGTCAGTCGGTTTCGTGATTTCGCAGGATGGAGACATTAGGGCGATGGTCTCCGATGCCCGGAAGCTGTATGTCTGGGAGAACGTCATGGTCCTGCATTTGTGGAAGGAATACATGAGTCGGATGAGCAGGAGATTCGAGAAGAAATATGGCAAAAGTTTTGGAGCTAAGCGTGGGTGACAGACGGTCCCGCACGTCTATTCAGTTCGTGGTTTTTCTTCTGGCCGCCCTCTCAGCCTTCGGGCAGCAGCCTGCTCCCTCCATTCCTCCCACCGGGTTCCCGGGGCTGGATCAGTACCGGGCTTCGCGCATTGCTGTGTTCACCGACGACTACGGAGAACTGAAACGCTATCGCGAGGCGGACGCTGCGCTCGGTGCGCCGAAGGCGGGAGAGAATCGCGTTGTACTTTTTGGCGACTCCATTACGGATATGTGGAAGCTGGAAGATTCTTTCCCCGGCAAGCCTTACATCAATCGCGGCATTGGAGGGCAGACCACGCTGCAGATGCTGGTGCGCTTTCGCCAGGATGTGATCGATCTGCATCCCAAGGTGGTCGTGATTCTGGCGGGCACGAATGACATTGCCGGCAATACCGGTGCCATGCGCGATGAGGACATCGAGGCGAATTATGCGTCCTTTGCCGAATTGGCGGGCGCGCACGGAATTCGCGTGGTGTATTCGTCGGTGCTGCCCGTGCACAATTACACCGAGCGGTCGAAGGATTTTTTTGCGCAACGGCCGCCGGCGCGAATTCTCGAGCTCAACGCGTGGCTCAAGGATTACTGCGCCCGGAATGGGATCGTGTATCTGGATTACTTTTCGGCGATGGTGGACGGCAAAGGACTGATGAAGAAAAATCTCGCCGATGATGGGCTGCATCCGGATGCGGCGGGGTTCAAGCTGATGGCGCCGCTGGCTGAGGCGGCGATTCAAAAAGCACTGTCGAATCCGAAACCTTGAATCCTCTTTCCTTCCGGCGTCGTCCTATAATGTGAAAGTGGTTTCCGAGCGCCTTGGCCTTGGGCATACCCGAGGCTGCGGCGGCGAGGGAGAGAGTTCGCGGACGAGGGCGTCCGCGCCACACTCCCGAGGGTGCTGGTGGAAACGCCGGCGCCTCCCGCGCTCTCAGAAAAGCGCATTGGAAAGGAGACAGCCTGCCGGGATCTGCCCGCCTGTTCATCTCTTTTCCGGAAAGCGTTGTTGGTCGATGGTCGTTCGTCGTTGGTTAACACCCTCGATAAATGACCAAGGCGCTAACTAACGACTAACGACTAACGACTAACGACCTTGCCTCTTCACGACAAATTCGGACGCGCCATCACCGACCTGCGGATCTCCATCACCGACCGCTGCAACTACAAGTGCGTTTATTGCCGGACGGGCAACGAAGGCGCGCTCTATGGCGATCTACCGTTTGCGGATTATTTGCGCATGGCACGGGTGCTGGTCGGGATGGGGATCACGAAGGTGCGGCTGACCGGTGGTGAGCCGTTGCTGCGTGGTGGGGTGGTCGAATTCGTGCGGGAGTTGTCGAAGCTGCGCCCTCAGGGGCTAAAGCCTTTGTCTTCATCGAGCGCTGATGGCGCGGCTAAAGCCGTGCCCTTTTCAAGCTGGGAGAGCGATCCGCTTGATATTGCGCTTACCACCAACGGACACCTGCTCTCCGATCTGGCTCGGCCTCTGAAAGAGGCCGGGCTGACACGGGTCACGGTTTCGATGGATGCGGTCGATCCGGAGCATTTTGCTCGGATCACGCGCGTGCCCAATGGATACGACCAGGTGCTGGCAGGAATCCGGGCGGCGCGGCGAGTGGGATTGTGGCCGCTGAAAGTGAACTGCGTGCTGATGCGCGGCTTCAACGAGGACCAGGTCATTCCCTTCGGGATGTTTGCGCGCGAAGAGGGCGTGACGGTGCGGTTCATCGAATTCATGCCGCTGGAAGAGGGGCGCACGTGGTCGCCGTCGACGGTGGTGCCGCTGGAGGAAATTCTGGCGCGCATGGCCGAGTACCGGCCGCTGGTGGAGATTCCGCACGGGCGCTCGGAAACGGCGCGGCGCTATCGCTTCGAAGACGGGGTCGGCGAAATCGGGATTATCGCCCCGGTGTCGCATCCCTTCTGCGGACATTGCAGCCGCATTCGCATCACGAGCGATGGCAAGATCCGTACCTGCCTGTTTTCGGTGTGGGACCACGACCTGCACGCGCAGATGCGGCACGGGGCCAGCGATGGAGATCTGGAGGAGTTCATCCGCGGCGTCGTGATCAAGAAAGAGGAGCGGCACCACATCGGCGAGGCGGACTTCGTGCCGGCATCGCGGACCATGGTGCATATCGGGGGGTAGGCTCGTTGTTAGCCTTCAGCGAAACCCTTCACCACAGAGGTCACGGAGGTCACAGAGGAACACGGGGGCTGAAGATTAGGCTGAGATTGAGATACATGCGCGTGCCCTGCTTGGCGGTGACGCTGGTTCTAACCTTTGGCACGATCGCACTTGCGCAGAATACCTACCTTGGCTTCGACCGCAACGATTATCCTGGCGACGGCAATCTCAAGGTCCTGCGGCAGACTTTTTCTTACACCGGATATTGGCTCAACAATCCTCCCGGAGCTTCGTCGAACACGTGGGCCGGACACCGGGCTGCGGTTGAGTCTGCGGGATTCGGTTTTCTCGTGCTCTTCAACGGGCGTCTTTACGCTCAACTGAAAACCGTGGCCAACGCGCAGCGGCTGGGGCGCTCGGATGCGCGAGCGGCAGCGGCCTCGGCGCGGCGTGAGGGCTTTCTGCGCGACACTATCATCTTTCTCGATCAGGAGCAGGGCGGGCACATGCTGCCGGAGCAGAAGGCTTACATCTATGCTTGGGTTGATGGAATCACCGCCGCGGGATTTCGCGCCGGGATTTATTGCTCGGGGATTCCAGCGGCAGACGATGGCAATGTCGTTACCGCAGAGGATATTCGGCAGAGCGCCGGCTCGCGCCAGATTACGTATTGGGCGATCAATGACGCGTGTCCTCCGGCGCCGGGATGCGCGTTTCCGCAGAATCCGCCGAGTCCGGGTGAGAATGGCGTGCGCTTCGCCGAAGTCTGGCAGTTTGCGCAATCGCCGCAGCGTAGAGACGTCGCCGGACACTGCACTAATTACAGCCGCGATGGAAACTGCTATCCGCCGGGAACCGGCGCGGCGCTGGGATTGCAGGTCGATGTGAATTCCGCGACCTCGGCGGATCCTTCGCACGGGCGAACGCGCTGAAGCTGGCTGCCGTCTGCGTTTGCCGAAAAGGTTAATCTCTACGAAAAGTCGAAATCCCCGCCCTGTCTCTCCAGAGTGCGGAGAGAGAAGGACGGGGAACCCTCGAGTCTCTGGAACACAGGATCGTTCGGCCACTTGCTCTTGCGCCGCTTCGCGGCTGGACAGCCCCTTCGACTTCGCTCAGGGCGGGCTTTGGCGGCTGTCCCACAAAGATCCCGAACAACCGCAAAACCAAATGCAAGTTCAAAAGCAGCGGACAGGAGTGTCCGCTCCACTTTTTTTTCTAGATGTGAATCCAGTTGGAGAGGATCAGCGCCAGGGTTGCGGTGCCGACGATAATCCAGAGGGTAATGCCCTGGAGCAGAGGGCGGACTCCTACCTTCCTCAGTGTTTCCTTGTTGAGCCCGGTGCCGATCAGAAACAGAGTAACTGTGAGGCCGATTCTGCCGAGGCGGCTGAGTGCCGTGAAGGCCGGATTGAAATCCGGGAGCACAGTATTGAGAACTGCCGCGATGCAGAAGAGCAGGATGAACCACGGCCACTGAATGCGGGCTTTGCTTTTGAGCGTTAAGGCGGTCACGACCGACAGGGGAACGATCCAGAGAGCGCGGGCCAGCTTCACGGTTGTGCCCACGGCGAGTGCGATGGGGCCGTACTTGGCGGTGGCGCCCACTACGGAACTGGTGTCGTGAATGGCCAATGCCGACCAGAGTCCGAACTGCGATTGGCTCATGTGCAGCGCGAGGCCAACAACGGGGAAAAGGAATAGCGCGACGGAATTGAGAATGAAGACTGCTCCGAGCGAAACAGCCATCTCTTCTTCGCTGGCCTCGGCGATGGGACCGACGGCGGCGATGGCGCTGCCGCCGCAAATGGCGGTTCCGGCAGCGATGAGGAATGAGGATTTGTTGCTGACCTGGATGAGATATCCGAGGCCGAGGCCGAGCAGCATGACGGTGGTGATGCTGACCGCGGTGTAGAGAAAGCCGGAGCGTCCAGCGTGAACGACTTCGTGGAGATTCATGCCGAATCCGAGTCCAACGACGGAGGCTTGCAGCAGGAATTTCGCCAGGCTCTTGCTCTCGACGTGAAAGGGATGGGTGAGGCTGAGGCCGTACACGAGGCCTGCGAGAAGAGCGAAGGGCGGCGAGACGAGGCCGCTGGCGGCGAGGATGATCCCCAGGAAGAAGAGGCGCTTATCCATCTCTAGAGTTTGAGGGCGGGCGGGGAGTGGCGTCCAAGCAGCAATTTCAATTGGCGATAAGCGGAACTTATCGCGCGCGATCGGTTGAGGGGCGCGGCTTTTGGGTGTTGGACAGCAGATGGCCGCGAGCCAGGGCGAAGATGCGGAAGGCCTCGGAGGGACCCTGCAGCTCAGGGCCTGTACGGGTCACCAAGGAAAAATGGCGGGCGATTTGAAGTCCGCGGACGTGCGCAACTTTCAGAACGCCGAGCTCCAATTCTTTTAAAATCGCCCAGCGCGAAACGAAGCCGATGCCGAGTCTGGCTTCCACGGCGGACTTGATGGCCTCGGTGGAATCGAGATTCATCACCCGCTTAAAGCTTTTGAGTTTGCAGCCTGCCTTTTCCATCGCCGCCTCGACGACGTGACGGGAACCGGAACCCTGTTCCCGCGTGAGAAGACTGGAGGCCAGAAGTTGCTGGGATGAAAAGTGCGAGGACTCGGAATCGGGAGGCGTGATCAAGACGAGTTCATCCCGCATAAAAGGTTCGGTGTGAACCCCACGGCGGCGAGCCGGGCCTTCGATGAGTCCTATGGAAATCTGGCCGTCGAGGAGCAAATCCACGACCTGTTCCGTATTGCCGCTCTGGACCGACAGCTGTATGCGAGGATGCTCTTCGAGAAAAGCTCCGATCAGGCGGGGCAGGACGTACTGGGCAATGGTGGTAGAAACGCCGAGAGAAAGCTCGCCGGAGAAGGTTCCGTTTTCTGAACCGACTTCCTGCTCGGCTGCGGCGGCGAGGGCCGCGATTTTATTGGCGTAGCGCAGAAGCACGGTTCCGTGGGATGTGAGAGTGATCCGGTTGGCCGAGCGATCGAAGAGACGGACACCCAGGTCGTTCTCGAGCGCTTTGATCTGGAGCGTGACGGCAGGTTGGGTGAGAAAAAGATGCTCGGCGGCTTTGCGAAAACTGAGCTGTTCGGCGACTGCGCGGAAAACCTTCAGGCGGAAATTCTCCAGTTGGGCCACGGTGAAGATTATCTATGAGCGGGGGGATTTGTGCCGATCCTTAGTTGGGGAACTCCTTGTTGTCCTGGGACCGGGGTTGTGGGTAGATAGATCGTACCGTCCCTACGGGGACTCGCGTCAATCTCCCACTTCACCCGGCACTGCCGTGCCGGGCTTTCACATACCGCCGCTACGCGGCTGCGCTTGGGCGGTGCTTGTTCCACCGTTGTTCCGAGGATTCAGTTCTCACACACACTCTTTCGTCCTGGACGTTCGCCTGCCGCCGCTTTCGCGGCTGGACCCGCAGGTGACTAGTGTTTGGTGCGGGGTGGGGGTGAGAGCCAGACTCTTTCTGAGGCGGCGGGGCCGAGGGAGACGGTGCCTGCGGGAGTCGAGAGGGTGAGGGTCTGATCGTAGTTGCGTTCCAGGACGCGCAAGCGGGCTCCGGGACGGATGCCGCGATGCTCGAGAAATTCGAGAAGGCCGCGGTCGCGTTCGTAGATGCCGCTGACGGCGTAGGTGTTTTCGAGTTCGGCGTCGGCGAGCAGGACGAGTCCACGGCGGCGACGACTGGCGGAGCTTTCCATTTCGCTGAGATTGCCGTGCGGGCAGGCGCCGGCGTCTCCTAACTTCGCGAGCAGCTTGGCTTCGAAATCGGGAGACACGGCGTGCTCAAGGCGCTCGGCCTCGTCGTGAACTTTCCACCACTCCATGCCAAACATTTCCGACAACATGCGCTCGATCAGGTGATGGCGGAGGATCAGCCTGCGGGCGATCTTGCGGCCCTCGTTGGTGAGGCGAACTTCACCGCTGCTCTCGACGCGTACGAGGCCATCTTTCTTGAGGCGGCGGAGGGCCATAGTGACGGCGGGGGGCGAGACTTTCAGCAAGTGAGCGAGACGCGCGGAGATGACGGTTTCACCTTCGGTCTCGGCTTCGAGGATGGACTTGAGGTAATCCTCCTTGGAGACGGTGATCATTGAGGGGATTATACGACGGGGGGTTAATTATGGTTAATCCTGGGGAAGGGTGCGAGAGCTTTCACCACAGGGGGCACAGAGGGACACAGGGGAATTCTGGAAGGGGAAAGCAAAAAGGACAGCCCGGAGCCCCCGAGACTGTCCTTCAAACCCTCCCGGTTAGAAGGGCAAGCAGATGACCCTACGGTACTGTCGGGATGTTGCAAAGGGATTGCAGAAGAATGAATATCTGATGAATTGGTAGAAGCGGGCGCTGCTATAGTAGTCGCGTACTGCCAGGGACGATTGACATCTGTTTTCTCCGAGCCGAGAGGATTTGATGCCTACCAGCACAATGCGCAAAACCGAACAATCGAAACGCCTGCAGAAGCGGGCAGAGAGCATGATTCCGGGAGGGGTCAACTCGCCGGTGCGTGGATTCCGCTCAGTGGGAGGAGATCCGCCATTTATTGTGCGCGGCAAGGGATCGCACATATGGGACGCGGACGAGAATGAGTACATCGATTACATCGGATCGTGGGGACCGCTGATCCTGGGGCATGCCGAGCCGAACGTGCTGGACGCGATTGTGGCGGCGGCGTGCAACGGGACGAGTTTTGGGGCTTCGACGCCGTCGGAAGCGGATCTGGCGGAGCTGGTGCTGGGCGCGTTTCCGCACATGGAGAGAGTGCGCTTCGTCAGTTCGGGAACGGAAGCGACGATGTCGGCAATCCGGCTAGCACGGGCGTACACGAAACGAAAATATATTGTGAAGTTTGAAGGGTGCTATCACGGGCACGCGGATGCGCTGCTGGTGAAGGCTGGATCGGGAGTGGCGACGCTGGGGATCCCGGGATCGGCGGGCGTTCCGGAAGAGTTCATACAGTTCACGATCGCGCTGCCGTTTAACAACTTGTCGGCAGTAGAGCACGCGTTTCAGAAGTTCAAACATCAGATTGCGTGCGTGATCGTAGAGCCGGTCGTGGGAAATATGGGATGCGTGCCGGCGGCTGACGATTATCTGGTGGGGCTGCGGATGATCACCGAGCGGGAGCGCGCGGTGTTGATTTTTGATGAAGTGATGACCGGGTTCCGCGTGGCCTTTGGCGGAGCGCAGGAGCTGTACAACATCAAGCCGGACCTGACGACGATGGGAAAGATTATTGGCGGCGGGTTGCCGGTCGGCGCGTACGGTGGTCCGAAGGAGATCATGGATCTGGTGGCGCCGCTCGGCCCGATGTATCAGGCCGGGACGTTGTCGGGAAATCCGCTGGCGATGGCGGCGGGCTGCGCGATGTTAAAACAGTTGGGGGAGCGGAAGGGCGAAGTTTATCCGCGGCTGGAGAAGTTGAGCGGCGAGTTGGTTGCGGGAGTGGGCGCCGCGGCGAAAGAGGCGGGAGTTGCGCTGTGCCACAACCGGGTGGGATCGATGTTTACGTGGTTCTTCCAGGCCGGGCCGGTGACGGATTGGGATACGGCGTCGAAATCGGATACGGAGGTGTTCGGGAAATTTTTCCGCAGCATGCTGGACCAGGGTGTGTATTTGCCGCCGTCGCAGTATGAGGCGGCGTTTCTGGGCGCGACACACTCTGAGGAGGATGTACAGCGGACCGTGGCGGCGGCGAAGCAGGCGTTCGCGGGGATGCGGGGGTAGAGGCGGGAGTCGGAATGAGGGTAGGGATTCCTCCTTGTTCGCTTCGCTCGCGTGTCGGAATGACACGGGTTGCGCGCTCCGCTCGCGTGTCGGAATGAGAAATTTTATTTGTGCGACGGGAGCAGAGACCAGATCTCGGGGTCTTCGGTTCCCAGGACCCACGAACAAAATCCCTGCAGGCCGCGCTCGCGGACGAGGTTGAGACGCTCCTGAAATCCGCGCTTGTCGGTGTAGAAAACCCACTCGCGGTAATCATCCCGATAGAAATAAAACCAGGCGACGCGATCGCTGGAATCCCACTCGATGTGCGGATGATAGGCGGCGACGTAGCTATCAACTTGCTCCTGCCCGATGTATTCGGCGGTTGGATTCGGTTTTTCCTCTTTGCCGGGATCACCGGCGAACCAGTGATAGCCATAGAGAGAAATGCCCAAGGACAATTTTTCTTTGGGGACAAACTGCAGCGCGTAGTCGAGATTCTGCAGGGTCCAGGGATATCCGGCGACGGGGCCGGGCATGGTCCAGCGCGTGTTCTGGTCGTAGGTCATGAGGCAGATAAGGTCGGCGGATTGCGCGAGCGCTTTCAGGTCGTAGCCGCCGCGCCAGTTGGCGTAGAGCCAGTGCGAATAATTGCTCTTTCCGGCAAAGCCGGGAGCGTTCGGCACGGTGGCGATGGTGAGTTGCAGACTCTCTTTGTGAAGAGCGGCGGCGGTGTCGGCCACCAGGCTGGAGAGCAGGTCGCGATCGATCCAGTCGACGTTCTCGAAATCGATCTGGAAGCCGCTGTAGCGGTACTTCTTGCACTCGCCGAGCAGCGAGGTGATGAAGGCGCTTCGCGCGGGCGGCGTGGTGAACAGCTTGTGCAACTCGGGCTGCGTCATCAGGGCGACGATGGGCATCACGGGGACGTGATGAGCGGAAGCGGTCTTCAGGACGTTGGGATTCGGGCCTCCCCAGACCAGGCCGTTGCCATCGACGTTGTACCAGGCGGGCACGAGGATGTCGACTTTGTCGGCATGGTCGATGAATGACTTCACCGAATCCGGCCTGTCGGTCATGTAGAAAAGGGATTTAGGTTGCGCGGCGGCGAAGATGGCGGTGGAGAAAACGAATAGAAGAAGGGCACGGCTCATAGGACGAAACTCCTCACTGCGAAATCCCGCCTCGCAGACCAGCATCTTCCATCATCTGCGGGATGGTTACAAACTCGTAGGCTTCTGATTTGTAGCGGGTGATCAGATGGTCGGTGGCAAGAACGGTTTGGGAGCGGTCGGCGCCCATCTGCTTATTATCTCCGTCGTGGAGCAGGATGACGTCGCCGCCGCGGATTTGACTTTCAACCTTCTTCTGGATCACCGCGGCGGGTGGGGCATTCCAGTCGTAGCCAGTGACATTCCACATCGCCGGTTCGAGGCCGAGTTCGCGGGCGATGCGCAGGGTGGCGGGGCGGCGTCCGCCAAAGGGCGGGCGAAAAAGATTGGAGGGCTGGCCGATGGCGTCTTCGAGGGCGGCGCGGCAGGCGGCGAGTTCCTTGCGAGTTTCAGCGTTGCTTTTGAAGATCAGAAGCGGGTGGGTGAAAGTGTGATTGCCGACGATGTGGCCGGCGCGGACGATTTCGCGGACGAGGTCGGGACGCTGGCGGACGTAGCGTCCGATGAGAAAGAAAGTGGCGTGCACATCATGTCTGGCCAGAGTTTCCAGCAGGCGCAAGGTGTGAGGATCGTTGGGGCCGTCGTCGTAAGTGAGGGCGAGTTGCCTGGTGCCGCGGGCGAGGCCGGCGAAGGTGCGGCCGTACCATTGGCCGGTGGGAGCCATGGACTGGTATCCGGCGGCGACGGCCGCAGCGGTAGCGGCGGTTCCAGCGAGCACGCTTCCGAGCATGGAGCGATTGTACTGGATTGAGTAATTGGGAAATTTTGTAATTGGGGAATTGAAAAGCTTCCGGGTTCGTTGACTTCAATTACACAACTACCAGATTTCCCAGTTACCCAATCGCGCTGTTAACTCTTCCCGCAATTGCCACTCGCGGCCATCCGAGATATCCTGCCAATTCCGAGAACAACGCTATTAGTCCATGGCCAATCTTTTCGAACTGCCCCGGTACATCGCGGTAGAGGGTCCCATACGAGTCGGCAAGAGCACGCTGGCGCGAATCCTGGCGGAACGGCTGAACGCACAGCGGGTGATGGAGCCGGAAGGGAATCCGTTTCTGGCGCTGTTTTATGAAGGCGAGCGGGGCGCGGCGTTCCAGGCGCAATTTGCGTTTCTGGTGAGGCGGTTCGAACAACTGCAGGCGCTCGACCTGGGGGCGCGGTCGCAGCGGACGGTGGTGGCGGATTTTATTCTTGAAAAAGACAAGCTGTTTGCTTGCCTGAACCTGACCGACCAGGAACTCGACACCTACAATCGTTATTACAATCACTTTCGCGAGCAACTGCCGACGCCGGATCTGGTGATCTATCTGCAGGCCACACCCGAGGTCCTGAAGAAGCGGCTCAAAAAGAAGAATGCGCCGGGCGAGCGAGCGGTGAGCGATGAGTATCTGGAGGAAGTGATCAAGGCGTACGAGCACTTTTTCTTTCACTACACCTCGTCAGACCTGCTGATCGTGAATACATCGGAGATTGATTTTGTCGATCGCAATGAAGACCTGCAGGAGTTGTTGCGTAAGGTGACGGAGCCTATCAAGGGGACGCAATACTTCTTGCCTCTGGGCGGGCAGGACGCGGTGGGCGCGTAGGGCGGTTTCGGTCATTCATGGTGCCGTCCCTACGGGACTGGGCTCCTTTTTCTCGCCGCCACCCCGGACTTACGTCCGGGGCTATCACATTCCGCCGCCTCGCGGCTGGGGTTCGGGCGGCCGCATAGTGGAAGATTTCGATGGCTGGCCTTTGCCGGACAAGAGTGTCCGCCCCACACAAACAAGGGCTAGGATCGGATGGGTCTTACCTTCGTAACTCTCCCGATACCCGGCAAGTACCGGGAAAGAGCGGCCTGTCCTAACCGCTGGCAGTCGATTGTTTAGCATGGTCCATTTCGTTGTTTGCGGCTACAATACTCCTAGCGTCATCCAAATGATGTAGGACGCCACGATGCGTGCACAGGCTCTATCCGGCGAGGCCGGAGGGGCACTGGAGGACATCATGAGTATTACCCCTATTGGCGGACGTTTATTTGACGGCTCCGGCCAGAAGGTCACGACCGCAACTCTGCGGGAACGGAAACTCCGTCATGATCCCATCACTTGCTTAACCGCGTATGACTATGCCGCCGCACGCCTGGTGGACGAGGCGGGCATCGACATGGTGCTGGTGGGGGACTCGCTGGCGCAAACCATGCTCGGCTACGAGAACACGCTCTCGGTCACCGTGGACGAGATGCTGCACCACGTGAAGGCAGTGCGGCGCGGGGTGAAGAACGCGCTGCTGATTGCCGACATGCCTTACGGGTCGTATCAAGTCGATGCCAAAGATGCCGTCATCAATGCGACGCGTTTCGTGAAGGAAGGCGGCGCGGAGGTGGTGAAGATCGAAGGCGGGGAGAAGCGCGCGGACCTGATCCGGCACATTATCGATGCGGAGATTCCCGTGGCCGGGCACATTGGGCTGACGCCGCAATCGGTCAACGTGATGGGCGGCTACAAAGTCCAGGGGAAGGATCTGGGCGCGATCGAGCAGTTGATGCGCGATGCGGTGGCGCTGGACCGGGCGGGAGTGGCTTGCCTGTACCTGGAAGGGATCCCGCGGGAAGTGGCGGCGATGATTACGGCGGAAGTGGGGACACCGACGATTGGAATCGGGGCCGGTCCGGATTGCGACGGGCAGGTGCTAGTGTTTCACGACATCGTGAATCTCACGTTTGGGCCTCCGGCGAAATTTGTGCGGCGATATGGAGATGCGGCGGCGTTGATTACGCAGGCGGTGCAGGCCTATCGCGCCGACGTGCTGTCACGACAGTATCCTTCGGATGAGGAGTCGTATCACCTGCCGAAGGACACGAAGGCTGCGCTGGAGACGGTGTTAGAACGGAAGCGGGCGATGCGGCGGTAGGGTACGTTAGACCTCTTTGCCACGGATTTTCGCGGATCTACACGGATCAACCGGCGAGGGAACAATACTTGCATTGACTGCGTACCTTTAGGCAAGCGTAGTCACGCCCGCCAGGATTCGCCCCGATTTTTAGGCGATGGTGCTAGGCTATGAGAGGGAGGTAGGTATGATTCTCTCGCATCTTTTCTTCTTCCCATTCTTTTTCGGTTTTCCCCTGCTGCTGTACTTCCTGCCGTCGATTATTGCGTTGGCGCGCAGCAAGCGCGATACGCTGGCCATCTTCCTGCTGAATTTCTTTCTTGGCTGGAGTGTGATCGGATGGATTGTCGCTCTGGTGTGGGCGGCCAAGAACGATGTTCCCGTGGTGGCGAGGTGAGTTGAGGCTCGTGATCACTCGGCACGTGCGCTTCGCATCGATAGTGTTGGCCGGGGCCGCTCTGGTGGGCTGTTCGCAGCAACACCGGACGCAGGCGCCCGATCCCCAGACCATTCTGCAGGCGATCCCCATGGCGGATTCCGCGAAGTACGAACATATCCGAGACATGAAGAAGTGGCAGAATCCGTATCTGATCGTGCGGGCCGATGGGGTAGCGTTGTACGATTCGGCGGACAGCGCGGAGATCATGTTAAAGACCGAGGAATTGCTACCGGCGCTGGCGAAGTTGCCGGCCTCGAATTGGCCATACGGGCGAGTGGTGGCAGCGGCGGAAAGCGGTACGGCGAGTTCGGAGACGGATCGAATCGCGATCCGGCGCAACAAAGGGATTGTGGGCGGGATGCTGGAAGGGGCGCACATTGTGGTGACGTGGGTGCCGTCGGCGTGAGGGGAAGGCAAATCCCCACTCTAACGTCGCAGAATTCGCGACGTTAGAATGGGGCACCCGTCCGGTGATGGATCGAAAATTCTCCTTGAAAATCTGCAAGACCATCGATGAGATGCGGGCGGCGTCGCGGGCGGCGCGGGGCTCGGGAAAGCGGCTGGGACTCGTCCCGACGATGGGAGCGCTGCATGAGGGACATCTCTCGCTGGTGAGGGCGGCGTGCGGGGCCAGCGACGTGGTGGCAGTGTCGATTTTTGTGAATCCGACACAGTTTGGTCCGAATGAAGATCTGGCAAAGTATCCCCGGTCGTTTGACCGGGACTGCGAGTTGCTAGAGCGCGAAGGAGTGGAGTTCGTGTTCGCGCCCTCGGTGGAAGAAATGTATCCGTCAGGAGCGGTGACCTGGGTAACGGTGGAAGGGCTGAGCGAGAAACTGGACGGTCGTTCGCGGCCGGGACACTTTCGCGGCGTGGCGACAATTGTGGCGAAGCTGTTTCATGGGGTGGAACCGGATGCGGCGTTTTTTGGGCAGAAGGATGCGGCGCAGGTCGCGATCATTCGCCACATGGTGCGCGATCTGAACCTTCCCGTCGAAATTGTGGTTTGCCCGATTATGCGCGAGCCCGATGGGCTGGCGATGAGTTCGCGGAATGCATACTTGGATCGAGAGCAGAGGAAGCGAGCTCCGGTGCTGCATCGGGCGCTGATGCGAGTTAAGAAATTGGCGGAGGCTGGCGAGCGTAAGGCGGAGCTATTGATCGAAGCGGGGCGAGAAGAAATTGGCCGGGAGAATTGGGTGACGGTGGACTATTTCGAGATCGTGGATCCGGACACGCTGGATCCGGTGGCGGACGTTTCGCGCGGAGCCCTGGTCGCGGTGGCGGCGTACGTGGGAACGACGCGACTGATCGACAATGTGGTGCTGGGCAGGGTGCGGGGGTAGGGATCCCTTCGACTACGCTCAGGGCAGGCACTTCGACTGCGGTTTTGCTTCGCTGTCGCGAAGCAAAATCCTCGCTCAGGATGACAGATCTGTGTTTGACCCTACCTTCATGTGCATTTGGGAGATCCCTCGCTCCGCCTGAAGAGCGGCTTCGCTCGGGATGAAGTGTCGTCTTTCTTCTCGCTTTTCCTTTTCGCTAGTATCCGTAGAGGGACCAGCCCCAATAGGGATTCCAGTAAGGATCCCAGCCCCAGTAAGGCCAACCCCATCCCCAGCCACCCCAATCGAGGCCCCAACCTAAGCCACCCCATCCCCAACCAAGGCCCCATCCGCCCCAACCCCAGCCACCACCCCAACCGTAGCCGTAGCCACGTCCGTAACCGTAGCCGCGTCCGTAGCCCAAGCCACGTCCGTAACCGCCGCCCCAGGCTGTGTTGCCGCCCAGGAATCCGCCATGATTGAAGCCGTTGCCGGCGAATCGGCCGCCAGAAAAAGTACCGGCGGCGCGTGCACCGCCAAAGGAGTGGAACTGGCCATCGGCGATGGCGGAGTGGAAATTAGAAGATCCGGCGAATCGGCCAGCCATCCCGGCCTCTCCGGCGCCTGAACGGGCCATCATGCCGGAGTTCAGGCCACGTCCGTTGCCAGCGGCCGCAGATCTTCCGGACATGGCTGCGCTGCGACCTGAGCCTTCAAAAGAATGCCAGCCGGGGGATGTGTTGCGAACGCCTTGACCCTCGGATGCCCAGGGATGGTAGGAACCGGCGGAGCCGCGCATTCCTCCGTAGGAACCACGACCGCTCGCATAGCTGGACCCTCCGCGGTAGCCGCCGCCGTAAGAGCCGCGTCCATAGCCGTATCCGCCGCCGCGATAGCCGCCGTAAGAGCCACCGTGGAAGCCACCGCCGGAAAATCCCCCGCCATGGAAGCCTCCGCCACCAAAGCCGCCGCCACCGCCGTGGAAACCTCCGCCACCACCCCCACCGTGGCCGCCCCCGCCACCATGTTGAGCTTGAGCCGGAACCGAAAAGCAAACGAGGGCCAAGGAAGCGATTAAGGCAAGAAACGCGTTGGAGAAGGTGGATTTCCGCATCGGAGTTCCCTCCACCCAAGCGACGGTTGCCGGGGAGGCGAACCGCCTTTCCCAATACTACTGCTAAGTTGGAACCCAGATCCAGTCGGGAAGTTGTCCGGTGGCACGGGAAAAGGGCTTTCGGCGTTCGGACGAGTTCTTGTGTCTTTCGGTGCTAGGGCCCGGTTCGCGGCGCCGTCAGGGGAGATGAATGCCGGGGGGAAATTCAGGTTCGGCGGAGCCGTCGGTGCGGGCGTCGGAGGCGGCGAAGTTGAGGCCTGTCCTGGTGTTGTGGTCGATGGCCTGGCCACGTCCCATGAAGAGAGAAAAATCTCCGCGGACATTCAGGTCGTGGCCCATCGACGTCAATTGCTGGCGGACGTCGGCGGGAACGCGATCTTCGATGAGAATTTTGCAGCTTAGATCGAAATTGTCGCGCACCGTGAAGCGGGCGATTTCCATGGCGGCTTGCAGATTCATGCCGTAGTCCACGACGTTGGAGACGAACTGAGCGTGGGCGAGAGGTTGGTTGGCGCCGCCCATGATGCCGAATCCGATGTGGTCGTCGCCGTGTTCCATGAAGGCGGGAATGATGGTGTGGAAGGGGCGCTTGCGCGGGGCGAGGGCGTCAGGCTTGGCGGGATCGAGCATGAAGAGAGCACCGCGATTCTGCAGGGCGAATCCCATGCCGCGCACGGTGATGCCGGAGCCGAAGCTCGAGAAGTTGCTTTGGATGAGGGAAACGATGTTGCCGTCGCGATCGACGGCGGTGAGATAGGTTGTGTCGCTGGAGGGAGGAATGCCGGCTTCAGGATTGCAGTTGGCTTTCTGCGGATTGACGAGCTGGGCGCGTTGTTTGGCATATTCCTTCGAAAGCAGGCCGGCAACTGGGACTTTGACGAAGCGGGGATCGGCGTTGTAGTGCGCCAAGTCGGCATAGGCCAACTTCATCGCTTCGATGCGCTTGTGAATTTCTTTCGCGCTAAGCGGGCCTGATTTCGCGGGCTGGAACTGTTCCATGATGTTGAGCATTTCAAGGGCGGCCATGCCTTGTCCGTTGGGCGGGAGTTCGTAGACCTTCCATCCGCGATAGGTCGTGGAGATGGGCTCGACCCATTCGGCGGAGAATTCTTTCAAGTCGTCGGCCTGCATGGTGCCGCCAAGTTCGCGCTCGGTGGCGAGGATGGCGTGTGCGATCTCTCCGGAGTAGAAGGCTTGCGGGCCCTGGTCGGCGAGGATGCGGAGACCTTTGGCGACGTCGGGATTTTTGAAGAGTTCGCCCATGTGCGGGGCCTGGTCATGGATGAGGAAGACGCGGCGGGATTCGGAGTCTTGCTGCAGCTTGGATTGCGAGCCTTTCCAATCGGCGCCGATCATTTCCTGCACGGCGAATCCGTTTTCGGCGTAGAAGATGGCGGGCGTGAAGAGATCTTTCCAGGGAAGGCGACCGAAGCGTTGGTGCAATTTGTTCCAGCCTTCGACGGCTCCTGGGATGGTGACGGTGTCGATGCCTTCGGCGGGCATTTGAGTTACATCTCGCGCCTTGAGATAGGTGATGGTCAGGGCCTTCGGAGCCCATCCGCTGGCGTTGAGACCGTAGAGCTTGCCGGTCTTGGCGTCCCAGTAAATGGCAAAGAGATCGCCACCCATGCCGTTCATGTCGGGCTCCATCACGCCGAGCGTGGCGTTGGCGGCGATGGCGGCATCGACGGCGGAGCCGCCGTGGGAGAGGATTGCGGCTCCGGCTTGCGAGGCTTGCACCTGGCTGGTGGCGACGATGCCATAGGGAGAGATGACCATCGAGCGGGCGTTGCTGCGATCTTGAGCGAGGACGAGAGGAGCGAGAGCGAGAAGAATGAGGAGAAGGAAACGGCGCATCATTTCGAGAGCTCCTGGGGACGGAAGGGCATTCTCGGTGAAGGGCGGGAACAAAGTCAACCGGCGGCTTGTCGGTCAGCACTACGGGTGGGGATTGGATGCCATGACTCCGGGTTCGGGCGTCAGGCGCTGAAGGACCAGGCTTTCGACTTCAGCCCAGAGATGAGGATCGCATTGGCTTTGCATGTGGCTGGGAATGAAGGTCCGATCGAACCAGGCAGTTTGCCCGCACCTAGCGGGGGTTTGGCGGTAGTCGAAGCGGTAGTTGCCGAGAATGTGGGTCTTGGAATCGTCGGCGGCGCGAATGACAGATCGGCCATGTATGAGGCCGTGCGGTTGATAGAAGTTAGCGGCGTCTTCGACATTGTCGGGGATGACGCCGTCGTGCTGCCAAAGTTTCGCGACGCTGTCGACCTGCACGGTGAGCAATACGGGAATGCCAACGCGATCGAGTTCGCGGGCGAGTAGGACCACGGCGGAGGCTCCCCAACTATGGCCGAACAGGATGATGCGGGCCTGCGCCTTCTCTTCCGCGGTCAGAATGCCATCGTGATTGCGGTCGAGTAGGGAGAGGATGGTCTTGTAGGCGGCCTTGCGGTGGCGATTTTCGAAGACGCGGATGTACGTGCCTTTGGGGACGTCTTGCTGAATGCGCTGGGCCAGTTGAACCGGACCGTGATGAAGATTGTCGTGGCGGACGAAGCCGCCGGCGAAACCGATAACGATGTAGGAGACCGGCGCGGTGTGCTGGTTTGCGAGACCACCTTCGCCTACCATGAGTGACGGCGCGAGCAGGAGAAGAGCCGTGGTCAGCATCCGAACTCGTGCAAGGCAAGGCACGTGCGGCTCCTGTTCGATAGATGTTTCGCGCCACGAAAGGGATGCAGCAGAATTCTTACTGGACGCTTTTCGTTTTGACCTTGCCCGTGGTGGCGGCCGGAAGCCCTTAACTGGCAAGGCTTCTGGCTTGTGCGAACCCCGCTGGGAAGTGTACACCCGAAGTCAAGGGGCGCCGTGGGACTCAGCAGCTTTTGACCACTGAGGGCGCTGAGAACAGCCGCAGAGGACGCTGAGAAATGCCTACGGCTTTAACTCCGGCGGATTCCGCGCGGTTGCTTCCTGCTCATTTTTCGGGATAGGAATCGAGATACGAAAGCGTTTCCGTCGATTAGGTAGCGCAAGGGATGCGAGGCCGCTTTCGTGATTCCGATGCGTGGGGTTACGGCGATATTGCGGGCGCGATAGCCGTCGTCGCCGATCCATAGTTCGCTGTCCGGTGAGGTGAGATCGCAGCCGTTGTCGCGGGTGCGGGTGATTCCGAAAGCCTGGGAGAGGCGGCCTGGCCCACTGGTAAGTTTGGGCCAGTCTTGGGTTCCGCGCAGTGTGACGCCCCGGGCTTCCGACATTTCATCGATGCCGGAGAGCGGTTCCAGGGCCCGGAATAGGACGCCTCCGGCCTGGCCGTCGGGCTCGCAGGAGACATTGAGGCAGTAGTGATTGCCGTAGATGAAATAGATGTAAGCGTGTCCGGGAGGTCCGAACAGGACTGCGTTGCGTGCGGTGCGGCCGGAGGCGGAGTGGGCCGCGGGATCTTCGGCGCCGAGATAGGCTTCGACTTCGACGATGCGGCCTGTGAGCCGCACGTCCTTCCCGCGACGAACCAGAATCTTGCCGAGGAGGCTGCGGGCAACGCGGCGGGGATCGCGTGAGAAAAAGGCTCGGGCCAGGGGGTGAATATCTGCGCTGCGCATTGATGCCTGCGGCTCGCCCATGGGGAGAATCTTAATGGCTACCAGCCGGGTTGTCCGCAGCGCAAGTGCTCAGTCTATCTGGCGAAAGGCCCGGGGGATTTTCTTCCGCCCCTCCGGGGCTTGCCGAGCTTTTCGTTTCTCCCCGCAGCTTGCGCTGTGGGCTGTATTCTTGCGCCGCTCCGCGGCTGCAGACCTGAAGCTAGGCGGCGCCTTTGGTTGACTCCTTCAAGTACGCCAGAACCTCTTCGGCGTGGCCGTCGGGCTTGACCTTTTCGAAGATGTGCTGAATCTTGCCGTCGGGGCCGATGACGAATGTAGTGCGGGCAATGCCCCAGACTTTCTTGCCGTACATGTTCTTTTCCCTCATGACGCCGAAGGCGTAAGCGACTTTTTTATCGGCGTCGGCGAGCAGGGTGAAGGGCAGATCCTGACTCTCTTTGAATTTTTTTTGCGCTTTGGGGGTGTCGGCCGATATGCCGAGCAGCACCGCGCCAGTCTTCTGAATCTTAGAGTATGTGTCGCGGAACCCGCGAGCTTCGACGGTTCAGCCGGGAGTGTTGGCTTTTGGATAGAAGAAGAGAACGACGGTTTTGCCGCGCATATCCTTCAAGGACGTTTCTTTTTCGTTCTCATCCTGCAAAGTGAAGTCGGGGGCTTTATCATTGACTTTCATGGGAATTTCTCCAGGAAAAACGAAGTCGGGAGCAGGGACAGCCGCGACGGCAGATTCCAGGCTACCGAAGATCTCCAGAATTCTACACCGCAGAATTTCGTTGTGCGCGGTCGTCATGGGATTGCTGGCCTGCTTTATTTTGGTGGTCGCGGCCAGCGCGCAGGAAGACCGGCCAGAAATCATTCCCGGCGAGAGAAGAGTTCAAAGAAAGAAAGATGCGGGGCCGCGAGCCGTGGCCATCCTCAGGATGGACGCCAAAGGGAAAGTATCGCTGGTGCCGATCGCGATCATGATCAACGGCAAATTCTGGGACGCCAGCGCATATAAAGCTGATCCGGTGCCTATGGCTCTGGACCCCGGGACGGTGTACGAGGGTGAGCGATCGGGGAATTCTCTGGGATTGTTCACGATCGGTAGCGCACTGCACAGCAATGCAGCCAACGTGCCGACGCCGTGGATTGGGACGGGAGTGTGGCATGCGGCGGGATCGGAACCGGCGAAGAAAGTGCTGAAGGCGGAGACGAAGCCACCGAACATGGATACGGTGGACCAGCCGCCACGGTTGACGCATAATCCCATTAATACAGCTCCGGCAAGCACCGAACCGGATTCGGGGAAGGCTCCGGCGTCGACAACAACGTCAACGGCCTCGTCTTCAGGATCGGAGAAGCCCAGCGACACTTCGAACTCGGGGGATGGCCCGCCGCGGCTGACCAAGCCTAGCTCTCCGACGCCGGAATCGCCGGGATCGAATCAAACCGCGAGCCCGCCCGCGCCGAATTCCTCGGGCGCGCCGACAGCGGGAGTGTCGAAGGCGAGCACGAACAAGGCGGATGACACAGCAAACATTCCGGCCTCAGACAGCGGGACGAAGGAAGCGAACCGGCCGATTCTGAGGCGGGGAAAGCCGGTCGAATCGTTTGCCGATGAAGAGGTGCCCGGTTACAGCAAGCCAGGGATTACGCCGGTGGCCACGACTGCAGCGAAGGCCGCGGAGAGTGCGCCGGCCAAGGATGACGTGCAGATCGTTCCTGCGATCTCGGATGCGGGCGGCCCTGAGCCTCGTTCCTTCACATTCGAATGGGTCAAAGGTGACGAAGCCGACCGGCGCAAACAGATGCTCGATTTGGCGAAGGCAGAGGTGCGCGCTTATGTAGCGGTGCGGGCCAAAGCGAGGATCACGCCCAAGCCGGCGCATCCCTCAACTGTGCGACATGCGGTGAAGATGCCGGATCCGATTCTCGAAAACGTGAAGATGATCGGATACGATTTGTGGAATTCGAACCAGCCGATTATTGTGTTCAGCGCCACGGCTCACATGCCTCCTCCAGCGGCGGGCAGCGCGCATACGGAGGCGGATGCCGGTCTCGAATATTCGATTCTGCTGGTGACCTATCCGGATATCTACAACAACCTGCACAAGCTTTATTCTGGGGTGACAGATAAATTCCATCTGGATGTCACGCCGCGCATGGAGTTGATCGACGCGGTGGATGCGGATGGGGATGGACGCGGCGAGCTGCTGTTTCGGGAAACTTCGGATATCGGCACGGGGTGGGGGATTTATCGTGCGACCGCCGACAAGCTGTGGAAGATGTATGACAGTTTGAACCCGGAGTAACCGGAAGGCTGCGATTCCTGCTTTTCTGAACGCCAGTGTTCGCTAGAATGTCTCGGGAATTGCCCGCGCCCGGGGACTTTTGCCGGATTCGTCTTTCAAGAATAGTCATCAAAGGTAAGAGTCGATTGGATCTCACTCGCCGTAAATTTTTGCGATCTGTGGTGAAGGCCGGCGCCCTGGCACTGCCCGTGGCCGTGTTGCCCGGTTGCAGTGTTTCGTCGAAAGCCGGGACGACAGGGGCGTTCAGCAGGACGGGGGCAACGTTCGAGACTGCTACAGACGCCGTGTTTCCTAAAGGATTCTGGTGGGGAACGGCGACGGCCTCCTTTCAGATCGAAGGCGCCTGGGATGAGGATGGCAAGGGCGAGTCGATCTGGGACCGGTTCGCGCATACTCCGGGGAAGATCAAGAACGGCGACACGGGCAACGTGGCGTGTGATTCGTATCATCGCTGGCGCGAGGACATCGATCTGCTGCGCGCGATGCATCAGAACAGCTACCGCTTCTCGATCAGCTGGCCGCGGATTCAGGCATCGGGGTCAGGAGCAGTGAATCCGAAGGGGATGGATTATTACAGCCGCCTGATCGATGCGCTGCTCGGGGCGCGCATTCGGCCGCTAGTCACGCTGTATCACTGGGACTTGCCGCAGGCCCTGGAAGATGCGGGAGGATGGCCCAACCGCGATTTGGTGGGGCGGTTTGCGGATTACGTGCAGACGGTCGTGCGGGCGCTGGGAGACCGGGTTACGGACTGGATGCTATTCAACGAGCCGGATGCGTTTGTGGACCTGGGCTATCTGGATGGGACGCACGCACCGGGGCGGAAGAGCATCGTCGATTTCCTGCGGGCGACACATGTGGTGAATCTGGCGCAGGGCGAGGGATTTCGGGCGCTGAAGGCGGTGCGTCCGGCCGCGCGAGTGGGGACGGCGTTCAGCATGTCGCCATGCGAACCCGCGAGCAATTCCGAAGAGGACAAACTGGCGGCGGAGCGGGCGCACGCCATTATGAATATCTGGTTTCTGGAGCCGGCGTTGCGCGGGCGGTATCCGGAGGCGTTCACGTTTCTGCCAGAAACGGCGATGGGGATCAAGTCCGGCGATATGGAAAAGACGCGGGCGCCGCTGGATTTTATTGGAATCAATCTTTACTACCGCACTATCGCCTCGGCGCCAAGCGCGATGGAGAGGGCGGCGCACGCGCAGGAATGGCTTTTTCCCGTGAAGATGGACGGAGGAGAACAAGGGCCGAAGACGGATTTCGGATGGGAAGTGTGGCCGAAGGCGCTGTATGACATGGTCATGCGTGTCACGCGGGATTACCAGCGTCCGATGATTGAGATAACGGAAAGCGGGTGTTCGTACAACGACGGGCCGGATGCGAGCGGAGCGATTCACGACAGCCGGCGCATCGATTACCACCGGCAGTATCTGGGTGCGCTGGCGCGCGCGATGGCCGAGGGAGCGGACGTTCGCGGGTATCACGCGTGGAGCCTGATGGATAATTTCGAATGGGCGGATGGATACAGCCAGAGGTTTGGGCTGACCTACGTGGATTTCAAAAGTCAGAAACGAACGATCAAAGACTCCGGGCGCTGGTACGGAGAGGTGGCCGCGCGCAAAGCTTTGACCGCTGGTCGGTAGTTTCTGGCACTCTCGAATAAAGCAAAACCTTAAAACGCAGAGTGCGCGGAGGTTGCGCGCAGGGAACGCCGAGAGGATCGCGCGTATTTCTTGCGATCGCGGTTACTTGCCTTGCATTACCAGTTCACCATTCTCCACTTTGAGACCGCCTACGCTATCGGGCAACTTGAAGCGATCCCTTTGCTCAGCCAACTTTTTCTGAAGCGCGGGATTCACCAGCGAGACGGGGACGTTGAGGTCTCCGACTTTAAATTCTGTGGGTTCGAAGGTGGCGTAGCCGTTCTGATCGCCGATGTGGCCGGAAATGGTAATCCAGACATCTTTGCCGGCGATCTCCGTGAGGAACTGTCCATGCACGGTATCGCCGTCGAAGGTGACCGACTGATCTTTGATCGTGGGCGCGCCGGTGCCGATGTTGGAGTCGGGTTTCAATTCGCCTATATTGCCGAGAGACTGCGCCAGCACCGCGCTGATCTCGTCGGAGCTAATGTGCACCTCGGGCTTCGGAGACGCGGAGCCGGAAGAGGGCGGCTGGTCCGTGGCGGGGGCAGGGCTCGTGGAAGGTGCGCTGGATTGCTGGACTGCCTGCTGAAAATCGGCCATTTTCCGATCGAAGGATTGGGCATGTTCGGCGATGGCAGCGGGAGGCTGCGGTTGGGCAACGGGCGCAGGCCTCTTCAGAACCAGCACGATGGCAATCAACGATGCAACGAGCGTGGCGATGCTGATGATGCGATCCAGTTTAAATTTCATGGCTAGTGTTAATGCTAGCGGGTGGCGGGCAGAAAATCAGATGACCGAAGGGATGTGTCGGTGGTGTGAAGCGGGGCCTGGGGGCCCTAAACAGGCGTTGGTTTTACGCATTTTATTCCAATTTCTTCCACAGCAGTTCGTTCACAAGTTGTGGACTGGCTTGGCCTTTGGAGGCTTTCATGACCTGCCCTACAAAAAAGCCGAGCAGAGTTTTCTTGCCGGCGCGGTATTGCTCGAGTTGCTTGGGATTGGCGGCGATGATCTGGTCGATGATGGCTTCGAGCGCCGACGTGTCTGTGGATTGCACAGGCCGACCTTGCTGTTCGTAGACCTCGGGAAAATCCTTGCCGAGTTCGAAGGAAAGGTCGTAAAGCTCTTTGAGCATTTTGCCGGAGATGGCGCCGGATTCGACGAGATCCGCCGAAACGGCGACGCCGGCCATGGAAATAGGCGACTGCTCGATGCCGAGATTTTTAGCTTTGAGGCGGCCCAGGAGTTCGCCCTGGACGAGATTGGCAACGCGCTTGGGATTGCTGGCAGCTTTTGCCGCCTGCTCGAATTGGTCGGCCAGTGATTTAGAAAAAGTCAGCACGTGCGCGTCATAGTCAGTGACGCCGTAATCCTTCACTAGCCGGGCGCGGCGGGCCTCAGGCAGTTCAGGCAGCGCGCGCGCGATTTCCGCTTTCCATCTGTCATCGACCACCAGCGGGAGCAGGTCTGGCTCAGGGAAGTATCGGTAATCATGGGCTTGCTCTTTGGAACGCATGCTGTACGTCTTGCCTTCATTGGCGTTGTAGAGGCGGGTTTCCTGCGAGATTTTGCCGCCGGATTCGATGACGTCGATCTGGCGGGCGATTTCGTATTCCAGCGCTTCGCGAATGAAGCGAAACGAATTCACGTTTTTAATTTCCGTCTTGGTGCCGAATTCTTTTTGCCCGCGCGGGCGCACGCTGACGTTGGCGTCACAGCGGAGCGAGCCTTCTTCCATGTTGCAATCGCTAACCCCGGTGTACAGGATGATTTCCTTGAGACGCGTCAGATATTGGTAGGCCTCGTCGGGGGTCGAGATGTCGGGTTCGCTGACGATTTCGATGAGAGGCACGCCGGTGCGGTTGAGGTCGATGGCGGTCTTTTCATCCGAATCGGGGAAGCCTTCGTGCAGGCTCTTGCCCGCATCTTCTTCGAGGTGCACGCGGGTGATGCCGATTTTCTTCCGGCCGCGCTCGGCGGGAACTTCGATGAATCCGAACTCGGCGAGCGGCTTGTCGTATTGCGAAATCTGATATCCCTTGGGCAGGTCGGGATAGAAATAATTCTTGCGGGCGAAGATGGAATTCTGGTTGACGCGGCAGTTAAGCGCCATCGCCGCCAGAGTGGCGAACTCGACGACTTTCCGGTTGAGAACGGGCAGGGCGCCGGGCATGCCCAAGCACACGGGGCAGACATTGGTGTTGGGCGGAGCGCCGAAGCGCGTGGAGCAGGAACAAAAGATCTTCGTGATAGTGAGAAGCTGGACGTGGACCTCGAGCCCGATGACGGGTTCGAAGCGGGGATGGGCGGCGATGGAGGTCTCCGCGCGGCTAGCCATAGAAAGGAAATTATAATCCGCGCCAGTCGCGCGGTTCCGAGCAACCGCCAGCGCTAGGGATTGGACGGCGCATTGAAGTATTTGTCGACCGAAATTTCGAAGAACATCAGCTCGTTGCCGCGGGCGTCATCAACGCCGGTGATCTCGAGGCTGGATCCGCGCAGGGGCGAGGTGATCCCGCCAATATCGAAGTAGAGAAATCCGGATTGCGTGGAGTGGGGCTCGACCGCTCTGGCGGCGAACTGCGAACTGTCGATCTCATCCATCTGTTTGCGGTTGAGCGTGCCCTTAACGCGGTTGGGCAGGGGCAGCGGGCTGGGGCGAGTAGCGGTTTGCGGATTGGAGAGACGGCGGTAGAGATCGTCGGTGGTGACGGGAGTGAGCTTGGAGTGATTGGCGGTGATCAGAGTGATGTCCATGTGGGCAATAGAAACAGGCTGGTCGCCGTCATTGGTCACGATAAAGAAAATGGGAAGGAATCCGTGGTCGGCGAAGTTAATGGTAAAGACCTTCGCCTTTTCCGGAGTGTCGTAGGGATCGGCGGCGATCGCGACCTTCTCGTCACGGTGAAAGTCGTGCGCCGGATAATTGATGGCGGCGCGAGCGACCGGCCTGACGAAATTCTTCGAGGCTAAGAGGGCCGGGACGGACCAGGCCGCACAGAACAATGAAGTGAACAGGATTGAGCGGAATCGCGTGCGCAAGAGCGGCATTTACCGATTATAGAAGGCCGGGGAGAGCAACGCCGACTCGGCGGTTTAAAATGGCTCCACTTGAGCTACCTTGTCTACAGTCTGGTGCTGGCGCTGGGAATGTTGTTGAGCCTGCCGTACTGGCTCTACCAGATCGTGCGCCGCGGGAAATACCGGCGCGGATTTCTGGAGCGCATAGGGAAAGTGCCGTCGCGGCTGAACGTGGCCGGTGACGATGGGCGGCGGGTGATCTGGATGCATGCGGTTTCCGTCGGTGAAGTGCTGGCGGTGTCCGGGCTGGTTGAACAGATGCAGGAAAGTTTTCCGGGGCATCGAGTCGTAGTGTCGACTACGACCGATACCGGGCAAGATCTTGCAAGAAAGCGATTCGGCCCGGAGAACGTTTTTTATTTTCCGATGGATTTCGCGTTTGCCATCCGGCCATACCTCAGGGACCTGAGTCCTGAGCTGGTGATTCTCGCTGAGACAGAATTCTGGCCGAACTTTTTACGGCTGGTGCACGGAAGCGGAGCGGCCATTGCGGTGGTGAATGCGCGGATTTCGGACCGTTCCTGGCCGCGCTACCGGCGCTTTGGATGGGCGTTGCGCCGCATGCTGGCGGACGTCGACCTGTTTCTGGCGCAAACGCAACCCGACCGGGAGAGGCTGGAGGCCTTGGGAGCGGATCCGCAGCGAGTGCATGTGACAGGCAATCTTAAGTTTGATGTGAGCTTGCCGGCGCCTCCGCCGATTGTGGAGCAGCTTCGCCGCTCGCTGACGTCAGAGGGTGCAGGACCGGTGCTGGTCTGCGGGAGCACGGTTGAAGATGAAGAAGCTCCGCTGCTGAAGGCATTTGAAAATCTGCGAGTGAGCCATCCGCGGGCGGTGATGATTCTGGCGCCGCGTCATCCGGAGCGCTTCGACGATGTTGCGATCCTGGTGCAACAGCTGGGAATCGCGTTGCACCGGCGTTCGCGCTGGCAGGGAGAGCTACTGGCGGGCGGAGTGTTTCTGGTCGACTCGATTGGCGAACTGGCCGCGCTGTATGCTTTGGCGGAAGTCGCGTTCGTGGGTGGAAGCCTGGTTCCGCGAGGCGGTCATAACATCATTGAGCCGGCGCAGCATGGAGTAGCCGTGGTGACGGGAAACCATACCGAGAATTTCCGCGACATCGTGGGCTTATTTCAGAGCCGGGACGCGGTCAGGATCGTGGGTTTGGCGGAGTTGCCGCTCACCTTGATGCATCTGCTGGAAGATGACGGGGAACGTCGCGCGCTGGGACGGCGCGCGCAAGAGACGATCCAATCGCAGATGGGAGCGACCTTGCGAACCGTAAAGGAGCTGAAGGGTTTGGTGGAGCGTAGCGAGCGCTTGTCCGCAGCGGCGAAGGCGGCAGATCACGATTGAATCCACTTTCCATCATTTACGGCGGGATCGTGCGAACGCGGAATGCGTTCTACGACCGCGGATTCCTGAAAGCGCGCCGGCTGCAAGGCGCGGTGGTCAGCGTGGGAAATGTTTCCGCGGGTGGTACGGGGAAGACTCCTTTCGTGCTGTTGTTGGGCGAACTGCTCATGGCACGGGGAATTAAGTTCGATGTCCTGTCGCGGGGATACGGGCGCGCGAGCCGGGGCGTGCTGCTAGTGGATCCGGGGGGCTTGCCGCAGCAGTTCGGCGACGAACCGCTTTTGATTGCGCGCAAGCTGCAAGTTCCGGTCATAGTTGGGGAGGATCGGTACGAGGCAGGACGATTTGCCGAATCCAGATTTGGCGCGCAGATGCATTTGCTGGACGATGGTTTTCAGCATCGTGGGTTGGCTCGAGATTTCGACATTGTGCTGGTTACACAGCAGGACGCGACCGACCGGCTGCTTCCGGCGGGGCGTTTGCGGGAGCCGCTGAGCGCGCTACGCCGAGCGGATGCGATTGTGCTCACGAGCGGGGCACCGCCCGAAATGTTTCCGCTTACCGGGAAAGAAGTCTGGCGCCTGCGAAGAGGGATTGTGCCAAACGACATTCCCGCGCGGCCGGTGGTTTTCTGTGGGATTGCGCGTCCCGAAAATTTTATGCTGCAATTGCGAGCGGCAAATGTAGAGGCGGTGGCACATGCCTTTTACCGTGACCACCACGCCTACTCGGAAAGCGACGTGCGGGAATTGATGACCCTTAAACAGCGCAGCGAAGCGGGTGGGTTTGTGACGACCGAGAAGGACGCCATCAACCTGGGACCTTATCTTTCGGCGCTGGAGCCACTTTGCGTGGTTGTAGTGCGCATGAAGTTGGCGGACCCAGCGAAGGTCGTCGACAGTATTCTGCGCAAGATCGAGGAACGAAGGCGCGGCGCATGAGAGAATTCTCCCGGTGTTGCGAAGCACGATGCTGAATCGATGACCAGGCACCCTCAAGAAGCGGAGCGACTGAAGAAGATTGTGGAAGCGTTCCCCAAGATCACCGTGACGGTGTTGGGGGATCTGGTAGCGGACGAGTTTGTCTTCGGCGAAATTTCGCGCGTGTCGCGCGAGGCGCCAGTGCTTATTTTGAAGCATCGGGAGAGAACGGTCGTTCCTGGCGGCGCCGCCAACGCAGCGAACAATCTGGCCGAACTGGGAGTCAACGTTCTGCCGGTCGGAATCGTAGGCGACGATGAGCCCGGGCGGTTGCTGCTGAAATATTTCCGGCACAAGAAGATTGCGGTGAGCGGGGTTTTGAAAGACAAAGCTTACACAACCGTGACCAAGACGCGGATTCTGGCGGGGATGACGCATACGGCCCGGCAGCAGGTGGTGCGAGTGGATCGCGAGCCGCAGGAGGCGCCGAGTGCGCATCTGACGCGCGAACTTTATCTGGCAGCGCGGAATTACGCGCATGCCTCAGATGCGCTGCTGGTTTCCGACTATGGATACGGGGCGGCGACGCCGGCGATCGTGAGCACGCTGCGGGACAAAGGCAAATTGGGAGCGCTGCCGATCGTGCTCGATTCGCGCTACCGCATGCTGCAGTATGCTGGCGTGACCGCGGCGACTCCGAATGAATCGGAAGTGGAAGAGGCGTTGAGCATTCGGATTGGGCACAACTGGGACACGCTGCTGACGGCGGGCGAGCAGGTAATGAGCAGAATGAAGTTGCAATCCCTGGTGATCACGCGGGGACGCGATGGGATGGTGGCGTTCAACCACCGGCACAAGCCGGTGGACATTCCGATCTACGGTTCGGATCAAGTCGCGGATGTGACGGGCGCAGGAGACACGGTGATTGCGGCATTCACGGCCGCGCTGGCAGCTGGCGCATCGACGGAAGAGGCGGCGCAGCTGGCAAATTACGCGGGTGGAATCGTCGTGACGAAACGGGGCACGGCCACGGTGTCGCGGGAAGAGTTGCTGCACGCGATCGCGCAGACCTCGCCCTCTACAAGATCCCATTGAGCGAGCACAACAAAATTCTGGACCGCGACGAACTCCGCCGGCAGGTGGAGCAATGGCGGCGCTCGGGCGAGCGTATCACGCTGGCCAACGGCAATTTCGATCTGCTGCACGTGGGGCACGTGCGCTACCTGCGTGGAGCGAAGGCGCTGGGCGGGCGGCTGGTGGTGGCCCTCAATTCCGATGAATCGGTGTGCGCGCTGAAGGGCGAGGGACGTCCGATCATGCCGCAAGACGAACGCGCCGAGATCGTGGCTGCGCTGACCGATGTGGATGCGGTCGTGATCTTTCCCGAGCTCGACGTGCGTGCCATCATCCGCGAGATTCGTCCGGATGTGCAAGCCAAAGGGACCGACTACACGGCCGACTCAGTGCCCGAGCGCGATGCGGTTGCCGAATGCGGCGGGCGCGTGGCGATCGTCGGCGATCCGAAAGACCACTCCACCAGCGAGATCATCCGTGCGCGGCTGTCGCCGAGGAACCATTGATCGCGAGCGCGGAAGGAAATCCCAAAATCGAGCGCCTGCTCATCGTGCGCCTGAGCGCGATGGGAGATGTGATCCATACGCTGCCCGCGGCACAAGCGCTGCGCGATTTATTTCCCCAGGCGATGATTGGCTGGCTGATCGAGGAACGGTGGGCTGAGCTTTTGTGCGCGCCCGGCACGCCGCAACGCGGGCTGCGATCGGCGCAGAGGCCGCTGGCGGATTGGGTGCACACGGTTAAACTTGCCGAATGGCGGAAGTTGCTTTTCCGCCTTCCAACACTGGAGCAGATCGCGAAGGTGTGGAACGATGTTCGTGCGGCGCACTACGACGTTGCGGTCGATCTGCAGGGAGCGATTCGTTCAGCAGTGCTGGCGCGGTGGTCTCGGGCGAGAGTGATCTATGGGGCGACGGATCCGCGCGAGGCTCCTGCGAGTCTCTGGTATACGCGACCTGTGGTGACGCGCGGAGCGCATGTGATCGAGCAGAATTTGTCCATCGTGGAAGCTATTGCCGGAAGGCCGTTGAGCGCGCCGGAGGTGGAGTTTCCCCGCGACGAGAAAGCCGAAGAACAAGTGGAGCAGCGGCTGGGCCAGGCTGGAGTTGGTGAATACGTGATGGTGAATCCGGGGGCGGGATGGGGAGCGAAACGGTGGCCCGCGGAACGCTACGGCCTCGTGGCTCGCGCGCTTGCCAACTGCGGTGTGCGGTCGGTAGTGAATTACGGTCCGGGTGAAGAGAGACTGGCGCGCGAGGTGGAGGCGGCCAGCGGAGGAAGTGCGAAAGCGCTGCAGTGTTCGATCAGCGAATTGATCGCGTTGACACGGCGGGCGCAGTTGTTCATCGGAGGAGATACGGGGCCGCTGCATCTGGCGGCGGCGTTGCGGGTTCCGGTGGTTGCTATTTTTGGACCGACGGATCCGGCGCGGAACGGGCCTTATAGGACGACGAGCGTGGTGTTGCGGAATCCGACGAGCCGGACTTCGCACGTGCGGAATCCGGAGCCGGACGTGGCCATGCTCGAGATCAGCGTGGACGCGGTCGTCGGCGCTGCCCGCTGCCTACTTGCGGGCAGGAAAGGCGGACAAGAGTGTCCGCTCCACACGGGAGTTGCGCATGGCTGAGTGGTCGCGAGTGGCGCGACGCATCCGGGTGCCTCTGGGATTCGTATTTGCGGTGCTGTACTTCTGGCTGGCGCGGCCGACCTGGCGATGGCTTGCGCTGGGCGCGGTGCTGATTGTGCCCGGGCTGCTGATTCGCGCACTAGCTTCCGGTCACGTACGCAAGAACGAGGCGCTGGCGATGTCCGGTCCGTATGCTTATACGCGCAATCCGCTGTATCTGGGCTCGCTGCTGATGGGGATTGGATTCGCTGTCGCGGCGCGGAGTTGGTGGGTAGGAGCTGTCCTGGTGGCGATGTTCTTCGCGATTTATCTTCCTGTGATTCGCGGCGAAGAGAAATTTCTGCGGGACAAGTTTCCGGAGTTCGACGAGTACGCGCGGAGAGTGCCGCGGATGTTCCCGAGAATTATTCCGGCCAGTGCGGAACCGGATGGTGGTGGATTCTCAATGGATCTATATTTGAAGCACCGCGAGTACAACGCTGCGCTCGGCGCGGTGGCGATGGCGGCTGGGCTGGTGGTGGAGCTGATTGTGCGCAAATAACGCGGCTTCAGATGCGGGAATTCCGGCTGAAAATTCTTTGGCGAAGCCTGTGACTGCAACGGTGGGTAGGGATCCTTCGACTGCGTTGTCGTCCGACTTCGACACGGACGACAACTTTGCTCAGGATGACAGATAGACAACTTTGATCCGCGTGACATACCGACGCGGGATGGTTTCTCGTCACGGTTTGTAGGGAACGCTGTAGTGGGACGCGATTACCTGCCATTTGCCTGCGGTTTTGATCCAGACATCGGTGAAGCGGTCGTGGTACTCGTAGGGCTTGCCGTTGGATTCACCCTTCTCATGATAGGAACCGGTTACGATCGCGGTGTCGCGGTGCATGCGAGCTTTGAGATCTGACATTTCGGCCACTTGCACGTGAACGCCGGAGTCGGCGCTGTGGCTGATGTATCCAGCCTTGCTGTAGACGCCGCCGTCTTCAACGGTGATGACGAATTCATCGGACAGCAACGAAGAGAGAATCTCGATGTTGTGTTGCTTGTAGGATTCGGTCCACTTCAGCTCAAGCGCGCGGACGGTTGCCGCGTCGGATTTCTCTTGCGCGGGAAGGGCGGCGGAGACGACTAGGAGATAGGCGATCAGTCCCCAGCGGAGGCAAGTGCGCATAGATGTATTTCGCACAATCCGATGGACGCTACAAGTTCCTATCATGGTTGCAGAGGGGAATGTCCGGGAAGGATGGTAAAAGACCGGTTCCACTAGACTTGATTTGAGGCTCAAGCTAAGGTCCACGCGGGATTGTCCATGTCCGAATCGTTGGCTGAATTCTTTCTCGAAAATTCTGGCAAGCACAGGGAAGAGTGCGCTTACCGGCAGCGACGCGGTTATCGCACGGAGTCATTCACGTATGGCGAGGTAATCGATTTGGCCTGGCGATTCGCGCATGAACTCGATGCGCGTGGAATAGCGAGAGCCGACCGGGTGATGGTCTGGGGCAGCAACTGCGCAGAGTGGGTGGCGGCGTTTTTCGGATGCGCGTTGAAGGGAATCGTAATCGTGCCAATGGACGACGGGGCGTCGGCGGAGTTTGCCTGGCGGGTCGCGCAGCAGGTGGGTGCGAAGTTGCTGGTCGGTGGGCGGCAGCATGTTGAGCACCGGGCTGCGGAGGGGCGTTCGACTGCGAGTCTGGTGCTGGAAGATCTGACGACGACGTTGTCGTCGCGTCCGGCGACGCCTTTCCAGATCGCAATTAGGCGAGATGAAATCCTGCAGATTGTGTTTACGTCGGGAACCACGGCGGATCCGAAAGGCGTTATGATCACTCACGGGAATGTGCTGGCGAACATCGATCCGCTACAACGGGAGATGCAAAGTTACCTCAAGTACGAGCGATGGGTGCATCCGGTACGGTTTCTGAATCTGCTGCCGTTGAGCCACGTGTTCGGGCAGTTTCTGGGGATGTATTTGCCTCCACTGCTGGGCGGGGCCGTCATCCTCCAGGATGATTTGCGCCCCTCGGAAGTGATGAATACGATCCGGCGGGAACGGGTTTCAGTGCTGGTCAGCGTGCCGCGAGTGATGCAATCGCTGAAGCAGAAAGTCGAGCGCGATCTGGACAGCGAAGGACGGAGCGAAGCGTTTCGACGACGATTCGCGTCGGCCGCGGGCAAGCATTTTTTGCGGCGCTGGTATACCTTCCGCGCGATCCGCCGTCAATTCGGGTGGAAATTTTGGGCGTTCATTTCCGGCGGCGCGGCGTTGGACAGCGAGACCGAGGAATTCTGGGGAAGGCTGGGCTACGCGGTGATCCAGGGATATGGGCTTACGGAGACGACGTCACTGATTAGCGTGAATCATCCATTCCGATTGGGCAAAGGATCGATTGGCAAGGTGCTGCCGGGGCGCGAAGTGAAGCTGGCGGAGGATGGAGAAATCCTGGTACGCGGCGGTGGTGTGGCGTCCGGGTACTGGGACGGGGGCGGGGGCGGAACGCACACGGTTGCCGACGAGCAAGGCTGGTATCGCACCGGTGATATTGGCGAGTTGGACGCGGGAGGGAATCTTTATTTCAAAGGGCGGAAAAAAGAGACGATCGTAACGTCGAGCGGGATGAATGTTTATCCCGAGGATCTGGAGGCGGCGTTGCGGCGCGAGCCGGAGGTGAAAGATTGCGTGGTGGTGGGGATTGAGAGGGGCGGGAACGCGGAGGCTTGTGCGGTGGTGATTCTGCGGGAGAAAAGTGAAGTGGAAGAAGTGGTGCGGCGGGCGAACCAATTGCTGGCGGAGTATCAGCGGATGCGCATGTGGATGGAATGGCCACAGCAGGATTTCCCGCGCACGAATACGCAGAAGCCGCGGCGCAATGTGATTGCGGAAGCGGTGCGAAGCAAGCTGGGGCAAGGAACGGTTTCGAGAAAAGGAGATACAGGCGAGAGCGAACCGCTGGGCGAGTTGATTTCGCGAGTTGCGGGACGAGCGGTGCAGGGGCTGCGAGCCGATTCTAGTCTTGATTCTGACCTGGGTCTGAGTTCGCTCGACCGCGTCGAATTGATGAGCGCATTGGAAGATCGATACCAGGTTGACCTGAGCGAAGCGCAGTTCAGTGCGGTGCGGACCGTGGGCGATTTGGAGAAAATGCTGCGCGGAGAAGCGGTGACCGTGCGGGGATATCACTATCCGGCTTGGGCACTGGCGTGGCCGGTGCGGTGGGTGCGGCTGCTGGCGCAGTATCTGCTGATGCGTCCGGCGATTCTGCTGCTGGGCTGGCCGCGAATCGAGGGGCGGGAAAATTTGCAGAGCGTGAAGGGGCCGTTGCTGATTGTGTCGAATCATATCGACGACGTGGACCCGGGATTTATTGTGACGGCTTTGCCGGCGAGATTTCGGCACCGGATGGCGACGGCGACAGGAGGAGAAGCACTGGAGGCGCTGCGGAGTCCGCGGCCGGAGCGCGGTTTGCTGGGTGGAGCGTATGACCGAATGCAGTGGGTTCTAGGAGTGGCACTGCTGAACCTATTTCCCCTGCCGCGCGAGGCCGGATTCCGCAAGAGCTTCGCCTACGCGGGAGAAGCTGTAGATAAGGGATATAGCGTGCTGGTTTTTCCCGAGGGGCGGCATACTACGGATGGAAAGATGAATCCGTTCCGCGCGGGGATTGGACTGCTGGCGCAGAACCTTGGGATCGCGGTGTTGCCCATGCGAATTGACGGACTGTTCGAAGTGAAAAACGCTGGCAAGAAGTTTGCCGCTCCTGGGAGGATTCGAGTGAAGATCGGAAAGCCGGTTCAATTTCCGGCGGGCATGGATGCAGAGAAGATCGCGGCGGCCCTGCAGAAAGGCGTCGAAGAGTTGTGAAGTTCTTCCGGCCGCAGTGAGACGTTGAGACGCGTTTTCTGTGCGCCGGCCTATTCTTCGTCGGCCATCGGTTCGTCGTAGTGGGGATCGGACTCGATGGTAATCTCCGACGCCTGTGATTGGCGCAACTGGCGGTTGAGAGCGGGCAGGTCCGCGGACTTGAAGTCATTCCAGCGCTTTAGCACTTCGGCGATGTCGTGATCTGCGGTTGCTAACGCTAGCATCTGAGAAGTTGTAGGCTCCGCGTCGACTTGCCAGACTGCCTGGTAAAGAGTGCCGGCTTCTCCGTTGAGCCGAGTCAGAGTGAGTTCCTGAGAAGGGGGAGCGAAAGGCCCGCCCGACGCGCCCAGCAGGGCGGCGAGCTTCTTCTGAGCGTCTTCGATCGCGGGCTTGGCGCTAGCATTTGCCTGCGGGCTTAACTTCTCGAGTTGATCGCGGACCGATCCTGCCTGAAGAACAGCGTGGGTCGACTCATTGACGATTGCCGCCAAGCGGCTCTCAGTCACGAACTTCTTTTGCAAGCCGACGAGTGAAGTTTTGACGCGCGGATCCATTTTTACGGTCAGAGGCGCGGTTGAGGTTTTTCCATCAACGGTCAGACGGACAGTGTAATTTCCCGGCAAAACCGTCGGGCCGAGAGGATAACGCGGCGTGTCGTGGGGAGTGGCGGCGATGGGGTAGTCGTGGCGAACGGCCGCCGGCGCGGGATAGTGGAGATCCCAAATCCAGCGATGCATACCGGCGGCGGTGGCGAGCTGCCGGGGAGTCCGCGTCCAGTAGAGCGGGATCAACTGCTTTTGAAGTTCTTCTTCGGTGACGTCAGGCTTGTCGGTGTTCGTGAAGCGGCGGACGAGTTTACCTTGCGCATCCAGAATTTCCACTGAGACCGACGATGCTGCGGCGGGCAAATAGTAGTCAAGAATGGCGCCATCCGGCGGGTTGGCTGCCGCCGGTTCGTCGGGGGGAAGAGGCGTGTCGGTGTTGGTGTCGCGCTGAACGCGATAAGCGGGAGCAGGGGCAAACAGATGTGCGGCATTCGGCGGGGCGGCTGTGAGTTCGCGCAGTGGGGCGATGTCGTCGAGAATCCAGAAGGAGCGTCCGTGAGTGGCGACGATCAGATCAGTGTCATGGATCCACAGATCGCGCATTGAAGTATGGGGAAGATTCAGTTGCAAGGACTGCCAGTGATCGCCGTCGTCAAAGGAAACCCAGACGGCGTTTTCCGTGCCCGCGAACAGCAGACCTTTCCGGACCGGATCTTCGCGCACGCTATCGACGGGGCCGAAGTCGGGCAGACCGGAAGTGATGAGTTTCCAAGTCTTGCCGCCGTCATGCGTGCGATAAATGTAGGGTCGCATATCGTCGATGCGGAAGCGGCTGACGGATGCATAGGCGGTCTGCTCGTCGAAGTGCGAGGCCGAAATCTGCGTGACCTTGCTCCAGGCAGGTAGATCTTTGGGAGTGATGTCGGACCAGGTTTTCCCCGCGTCGCGAGTGATCCAGAGGAGCCCGTCATCGGTTCCGGCCCAAAGCGTATTCACCGCCTTAAACGAAGGAGCGAGCGCGTAGATGACGCCGCGTTGTTTTTCGGCGCCCTTATTCACAAGGGATCCGACGCTCGGCGGAACGCCGGGATTCTCGCGAGTTAAATCTTTGCTGATGCTCTGCCAGGAATTTCCGCCGTCGGTGGTCTTGAACAAAATGTTGGTCGCGTAATAGAGCAGGTGAGGATCAACGGGAGAAAACATCAGCGGTTCGGTGCGATCGGCGCGGTAGTTGGGATTGCGCAGCGGGATGGGCGTGACGTTCTGCACTTCGCCGGTGGAGAAATGGAATCGGGATACTTCCGTACGGCCAGCACCGTAGACGATGTCAGGATCGAGAGGATCGGGAGCGACATAGCCGTACTCGATTACGCCCACGGGATGCCAGTCGCGAAAAGTGATGGCGCCATCATTGCCACGGCTCCAGGTACAGACGGAACCGCTTTCCTGCTGGCCGGCACAGACGCGATAGGGGAATGAATTATCGGCGATGGCGTGATAAAGCTGGGCAGTCGGCTGGTTGTACCAGGAACTCCAGGAAGCGCCGCGATTGACGGTCACGAGGGCGCCCTGATCGCTGACCAGAAGGATGATGTTGCCGTTGTTGGGATTAATCCAGAGATTCTGGTAATCGTCTCCACCGGGCGCTCCGCGGAAGCCGGACCAAGTCTTTCCGCCATCCGTGGAGCGCATGGTGACAGTGCTGGCGACGTAAACCAGATCCGGATTTTTCGGATCAACTTTTGGAATGGGGAGATCGCCGCCGCCGATGCGGCCGGAAGGGCGAGGATCGGAAGTGACCTGGGACCAAGTGCCTCCCGCGTCATCGGAGCGATAGACGGCCAATTTTCCTGAAGCGGTGGATAGCGTTGCGTAGAGGCGGCGAGGATCGCTGAGAGCGATGGCAACGTAGATTTGGGAAAGATCCTTGGGCAAGCCGTTGGTCAAAGGATGCCAGGTGTTGCCGCCATCGGTAGATTTGAAGAGTCCACCGCCCGAACCGTTATATTCGTTGCGGTCTTCCCACGGGCCTTCGCGAACTTCCCACATGGAGGCATAGACGGTATCGGGATTGGAGGGATCGATCTCGACATCGGAGCCGCCCGTATTTTCGTCCTTGGAAATAACTTTTTGCCAGCTTTGTCCGCCGTCCGTGGAGCGATAGATGCCGCGCTCCGGGCTGGGTCCGTAAGGATGGCCGAGGACGGCCGCGAAGACTTTGTTGGGATCGCGCGGATCGACGGCGAGCGCGGGAATCTGCTGGCCATCGGCAAGGCCGAGATGAGTCCAGGTCTTGCCGGCGTCGGTGGATTTGTAGATGCCGTTGCCGACGGAAAGATCAGGACGATGCAATCCCTCACCACTGGAGACGTAGACGATGTTGGGATCAGAGGGAGCGACGGCAATGGCACCAATCGACTGAGTGGATTCGTGATCGAAGATCGGATTCCAGGTGCGGCCGTAATCATCCGATTTCCAGACGCCGCCGTTCACCTGCCCCATGTAGAAGACGTTGGGCTGGCTCGGAACTCCGGCGGCGGCGCGCGTGCGTCCGCCGCGAAACGGGCCGATCATGCGCCAGTGCAATTCCTGATAAGAAGTTTCGGGAATCTGAGACCAGGCTACGGCCGCAGATAACAAAATGGCGAATGACACGCATAAACGCAGGATTCCCCCAAGTCGGTTCACGTTCTCCCCCTCAGGCGACAAACGGCAAACTAAATAGCATAAACCAAAAAAACAGTGACGGTAGTCGGGCACCGGAAGAAGTTGATGGCGGCGCTCGAATTTCGTTTGGAGGCGCTCTCGCAACGCGTTTATGATGACGAAGTTTTCGTCATGCAGGATTCAACGATGACTCGCCGTGTGGTTCCCGCTCTAGTGCGGGCAGCAATTTTATTCGTACTCTGCGGATTCTTGGCCGAGGGACAGGTTCCGGCGTCTCCGCCGGAGGCTGCCGAAGGCCAGGGACTGAAGCCGATCCTCAGTTACATTTCCACTGCCTGGGACACGCTGACGCGTTCGATGACCGACTGCCAGAGCGTTACTGATCCGAAGATTGCGACGGCGGCAGTGTTGTATGTGCCGGCAGAATTTGCGGTGCCCCCGGCGGTGCAGCAGTTGAGCGGCAAGTGCAACGTGCGGGTGGAGCATCTGCCGGTTGAGATTCATCAACTGGGTCAGATCACGACCGGCAACATCGATCCACCGGGGCTGCTGTATTTGCCCAACAAATACGTTGTACCGGGCGGACGCTTCAACGAAATGTACGGATGGGACAGTTACTTCATCATCCGCGGGCTGCGGCAAGCGGGACGCGTGGAACTGGCGCGGGATATGGTTGAAAATTTCTTTTTCGAAATCGAGCATTACGGCGCCATGCTCAACGCGAACCGCACGTATTACCTGACGCGATCACAGCCTCCGTTTATGAGTTCGATGGTGGTGGACGTATACGAGGCGATGAAGAAGCAGCCGGCACAGAAAAGCGCGGCCGGCAAAGCGTGGCTGGAGCGGGCTTATGCGGACCTCGATAAGGACTATGAGATGTGGACGCGCGAGCCGCATCTGGCGGGGCAGACAGGATTGTCGCGCTATTACGATTTTGGAGATGGTCCGCCGCAAGAAGCGGTGAAAGATGAAACCGGCTTCTATCGAAAAGTCTCGCAGTATTTCTTTTTCCATCCTGCAGAGGCAGACGAATATGTGGTGGAGAGCGAACCGGGCGGAGCTCAATCGGTGGCGGGAGCTGCGTATTCGCTGCAGGTTTGCGAAAAATCCATGACCATGGCCGCGCCGCAATGCGAGCCGGCTCGGCAATTCAAACTCAGCAAGGATTACTACAAGGGCGACCGCTCGATGAGGGAGTCGGGCTTCGATGTGAGTTTCCGCTTTGGCCCATTCGGTTCGGCGACGCATCACTATGCTCCGGTTTGCTTGAACAGCCTGCTGTACAAGACGGAAAAAGATATGGAACAGATCAGCCTGTGGCTTGGGCGCGACGGCGATGCGAAAGAATGGAGCCGGCGAGCGGACGAGCGAAAGAAACTCATCACGCGCTATCTGTGGAATGCGGAGCAAGGCTCGTTTTTCGACTACAACTTCGTCACCGGGAAGATTTCGAATTATCGTTATGCCACGATGTTCTATCCGCTATGGGCCGGGTTGGCTACACCCGAGCAAGCGAAGGCTGTGATCGGCAATCTGAAAGGATTCGAGCAGCCCGGCGGTCTGCCGATGAGCACCGATGACTCGGGCACGCAATGGGACTTGCCCTACGGGTGGGGCAATATTGAAATGCTGGCGATTGCGGGACTGCGACGCTACGGGGACACTGCCGATGCGGATCGGATCTCTTATGAATTCCTGTCGATGGTGGCGGAAAATTTCCGGCGCGACGGGAACCTACGGGAAAAGTACAACGTGGTAACCCGGTCGTCGGAAGCGCACGTAGCACTGGGATACGAAATGAATGTGGTCGGCTTCGGATGGACGAACGCCGCTTTCACCGAGTTGCTGCACGGGCTTCCGAAGGACCTGGTGGAGCGATTGGAAGACGAGCAGAACCGGGCGTTAGCCGGGGCGAAATGATCCGCTACGTTCTCGATGGTTCCAAAAGCTTGAACCACAGAGGGCGCAGAGGACACAGAGAAAAACTTCCAAGTTATTTCTTGGCGAACTCGCTTCTGTGGCGGCTGTAGAAGATATAGATCATCAAGCCGAGTGCCAGCCAGATCACGAAGCGCAGCCAGGTGATCAGGGTAAGCCCGAACATGAGGCCGCCACACAGCACCACGGAAATCAGCGGGAACCAGGGCACAAACGGGACGCGGAACACACGCTTGCGATCGGGTTGCTTGCGGCGAAGGAAGATCACTCCCAGCGAAACCAGAACGAACGCAAACAACGTGCCGATGTTGGCGAGGTCGGCGGCATCCCCAATGTCCACCAGGCCGGCGGGAATTCCCACCGCGAAACAGGCGATCCAGGTGGACCAGTGGGGTGTCTTATATTTCGGGTGCACGGCAGAGAAAAGCTTGGGCAGCAAGCCGTCGCGCGACATGGCGTACCAGATACGTGCCTGCCCGTACTGAAAGACCAGCAACGAAGAGATCATGCCGGTCAGCGCTCCGATCACGATGACCGAGCGGAAAAAGGGATGCACGCCCAGATACTTCATCGCATAGGCCACGGGTGCTTCGGCGGCTTCACCGGATACGAAGGTCGTGTACTTCATCATGCCGAGCAGGACGATAGCAACGCCGACATAGAGTAGCGTGCAGACCACCAGCGACATGATGATGCCGAAGGGCAAATCTTTTTGCGGATTGCGCGATTCTTCGGCGGCGGTGGAGACCGAATCGAATCCGATGTAGGTAAAGAAAACGATGGCGCCTCCAGTGACGATTCCGGAGAAGCCAGAGGGCGCGAAGGGCAACCAGTTCGCGGGCTTCACCAGCATTGCACCGACCACCAGAAAGGTGAGGATAGCGCCGATCTTGATGGCGACCATGATGTTATTCGTCTCTGCCGATTCTTTCACTCCGCGCACCAGCAGCAGCGTGAGAACGAAAACGATAAGGAAACCGGGCAGATTGAAATAGGAGCCCGTCCATTGGCCGCCGGCCCAGACCGGGCTCGCCCATTTTTCCGGTAAATTGAGACCGAAGACGGCCAGTTGCGCTTTCGTATAACCGGCAAAGCCAACCGCGACCGCAACGTTCGAGACGACGTATTCGAGGATCAGGTCCCAACCGATGATCCAGGCGAAGATTTCGCCGAGAGTGGCGTACGAGTAGGTGTAGGCGCTGCCCGCGATCGGAATCATGGAGGCTAGTTCGGCGTAGCACAATCCGGCGAAACTGCAGGCGATCGCAACAAGGAGGAACGAAATCGCAATCGATGGTCCAGCGGGCGGGCGTCCGTGCATGAGCGCGCCCGCGGTGCTGCCGGTGCGCAGAAAGTTCACGATTACGTCAAGCGCCTGCGCATGCAGGAGGGATGGCGCCTGGAAAAACTCTCCAGCGGCCGCCGTCCCCGTCAGCACAAAAATGCCTGAACCGATGATTGCGCCGATGCCGAGGGCGGTCAGAGACCACGGGCCTAATGATTTGCTCAGCCGGTGTTCCGGTTGCTCCGCTTCGGAGATCAGCTTGTCGATGGATTTGCAACAGAAAATCTGTTTGTCGGAGGTTCGGATGACGTCAGCGGGTTCCGTGATTTGTGACAAGCGGGTTGGGTCTCCTGAATTCAGCTCTCAGTCATCAGCACTGTGCCAGGGCGAATTCGCGACGGGACGGACAAAGGGTCCGCCCCGCACGAGTCTGCTCTTACGCTTACCGCTTCGCCTGGCCGCGAGCCAACTTCTTGACCTTGGGCTTCTTCGATCCGCGGGGATAATCGCGGGGCTTCAGCGGTTTCTCCGCCTTGCGTTTCTTGCGCGCCGTGCGTTTGGATTTCTTGCGTTCTTCTCTGCTGAGTTTTGTCGTGTTTGCCATGTACTCTTTCTAGAGTTGAGTAATTTTGTAATTGAGGAATTGGGTAATTGGAAAACCGGACACCGTGCAATACCTGTCGATCTCCGGAAACAAATTTCCAAATTACACAATTTCCCAATTACTGAATGCTCTTCAGGCTCGTTCCAGCTGGGCATACTTCTCCACCAGCTTCTTCAAGCCGAAGCGTGGAAATTGTACCGTAATCTTGGCTTCTTCGCCTTCTCCTTCGCGCTGGTAGACGGTTCCCTCGCCGTATTTGGGATGGCGGACTTTCTGACCCGGGCGGAACCCGCGCTTGCCCGTGGGTTCCTCGACCGGAGTTTTCGGGACAGTAAATTTCTTGCCCCGAGTAGCGAAGAACTCGGCGATGTTCTCGATGGAGTTGTAGGCGCGGGCGGCAACTGTTTGTTTTGACGCGCGAGTGTTGCCGCGACCAGCGTCGCCGCTGTGCCAGGAGGCGCTTTGATCTTCGTCTTCGTAGGAATAGTGCGGGCTTTCCGAATCGAAGGCGGCGGGACTTCGTCCCGCTGGACGGCCGATGGCGGCCGTTCCCACACGAGCTTTACGTGTTCCCAACTCTTCAATGAGCGGGCCGGGAACTTCCTCTAGAAAGCGAGAAGGGACGCTGGCTTCCGGCAAATCCGTTCCGTAGCGGCGGCGATAGACGGCGCGGGTCAGGATCAGTTGATCCATGGCACGAGTCATGCCGACGTAGCAGAGCCGCCGCTCCTCTTCGATGTCTTCGGGAACGAGCATGGTGCGCGAGTGGGGAAAGAGCCCTTCTTCCAGTCCACTGAGGAAGACGAGAGGAAACTCGAGGCCCTTGGCAGCGTGCAGGCTCATCAACGTGATCTGAGCGCGGGCGTCGTAATCGTCGGCATCGGCGATCAGCGCCGCGTGATCGAGGAACTGGTCGAGGGTTTCGGCGCGATCGCGCGAGTCCATGGCGGCGTTGACCAGTTCACGCAAATTTTCGATGCGCGAGAAGGATTCGGGCGTGTCTTCTTCTTCCAGCAGCTTGATGTAGCCCGTGCGGTCGATCAGGAATTTTAGGATGTCGGCGGTAGAGACCGTGGGAGTGAGGAAAGACGTGTCCGCACGCGGCTCCGTCTCGTCGTCGGCCGTAGCGCCGGCCTCTGGCCGGCTGTCGCGGAGGCGTCCCGCCTGCGCATCGTCGGGCAGAGATTCTGTCTCTGCAGCTCCGAAATCAAAGGAGAAGTTTCCGAACTCGGACGGATCGAAGGCGGTCGCGTCGCCAGTGCCGTTCCCTTCGGGACTCGCTCCTTCTGCGTCTTCTGCCCCGGACTTACGTCCGGGGCTAATGAATTCCGCCCCTTCGGGACTGTTGAGCTGATGCTCGCCGGTGTCTGTTATTTCTGCCGAGAGCGCGGGCGAGGGCGCCCGCGCCACACTTTCATCTAACTGCTCAACAAATGTTCCGGCCAGCATGGCGCGAGCGTCCTCAATCAATTGCTGAAAACTCTTCAGCGACGCTACCGCGCGCTGCGGGAGCAACTGCCGCTTGATGGCTTCGCCAGTTGCTCCCCATAGCGACAATCCGGTTTCGAGGGCCAGCCGTTCGAGCGTGTCGATCGTGCCTTTGCCGATGCCGCGGGTTGGCGTATTGATCACACGCAGCAAAGAAATCGAGTCGTCGGGGTTCAGGATGACTTTGAGGTACGAGATCATGTCTTTGATCTCGGCGCGCTCGTAGAAAGAGAATCCGCCGACCACGTGATACTTCAGTCCGTAACGGCGCATGGCTTCTTCAAATAATCGCGACTGCGAGTTGGTGCGGTAAAGCACGGCGGCGCGCGGAGTTTCGCCGCGATCGGTGGCCTCGCGCACGTAGCGGGCGATCCAGTCGGCGGCGAATAGAGCCTCGTTCTCGCCATCGGGCGCTTCGTAGTAGCCGATCTTGGTGCCGCCCTGGCGTGAGGTCCAAAGATTTTTGCCTTTGCGGCGGACGTTGTTGGCGACCACGGCCGATGCGGCGTGCAGAATATTCTGCGTGGAGCGGTAATTCTGCTCGAGGCGGATAATCTTGGCCTCGGGAAAGTCCTGTTCGAACTCCAGGATGTTGCGGATGTCGGCGCCGCGCCAGGAATAGATCGACTGATCTTCGTCACCGACCGCGCACACGTTGTGCGTCTCGCCGGCGAGCATGCGCATGAGTTCGTATTGTGGGCGATTCGTGTCCTGATATTCGTCAATGAGCAGATATTGGAAGCGGCGGTGGTAGTATTCGCGGACGTGCGCAGCAGACTTCAGCAGGCGCACCGCTTCGAGCAAAAGATCATCGAAATCGAGAGCGTTGGCTTTGAGAAGCTCTTTGCGGTACTCCTCGTACAAGTGCGCAATGCGCTCGGTCTTGGGATCGGCCGACTGCAGGTAGAGTTCCTGCGGATTGAGCATATGATTCTTCGCCCAGGAGATGCGCGACAACACGATGCGAGGCGTGAGTTGCTTGTCATCCAGGCCGAAGCGTTTCATGAGCGATTTGACGACGGACTGCTGGTCGGCTTCGTCGTAAATCACAAAATTCTTAGTGTGTCCGATTGCCGGCTGGCCTGGGACGGCGGATGGAATCCGCAAGGCTTCAATGTCGCGCCGCAGCACGCGCACACAAAATGAGTGAAAGGTCGAGATCACCGGCTTGGCGATGCTCAAGCCGCCTACCAATTTCTCGACGCGTTCGCCCATCTCCGCGGCAGCCTTGTTGGTGAAGGTCATAGCCAGAATGGATTCCGGCATCACGCCCTTGTGCTCGATCAGGTAGGCGATGCGGTAGGTGATGACGCGGGTTTTGCCGCTGCCGGCTCCGGCCAGGATCAGCACCGGGCCTTCGGTGGTTTCCACCGCCTCACGTTGCTGCGGGTTCAGTTGGTCGAGAAAAGACAATGCGGAAGCAAGCTCCGGAGTTGGTTCTTCAATTTTACAGGGGAATTGCATGCAGCGGACGTTCTCTGAGTGAGGTTGCAAAGTTTCAAGGTTTCAGAGTTTCAAAGTGGCGAGTCCCACAAGCGGCGGAGAGTCTGTTTCGGGAAGATGGCTGCGCGAATGTTTCGCGTTAATCGTTCTTGGTGGATTGATACCAGTTTCTCCAGGCAGCGGAGTCGTTGGGCAAGCGCTGATGAGTGATGTCGTTCAGCGCCTGAAACGCCCAGGCGTGCGTCTGAGAGTCGAGGGAAGGGTCATCGATGTAATTCAATAGTTGCGGAACGGCGGTGAGTCGCTGCTGTTGGGTGAACATGCCGGACTGCGCCAGACTGCATGCGGCTCGCTCGCGCACCATCGGCGAAGGATCGTCGTGCATGCTTTGCAGCAGGGGCTGGATGGTCTGATCGCTTCCGGTTAGCGCGAGTCCCTCGACCGCCCAGTGACGCGAGTCCGCGTCCGAGTCTGCCAGATGCGAGGTCAATGCTTCGACAACGCGATCCGGCTGCACTCCACGATTTCCCATCAAGCCTAGCGCCCAGAGTGCCCAAATTTTCTGCGCATGAGTGGGAGAGTTCGCGGTTTTCAACAGATAGTCGAGGCTGGCGGAGTTCTTGGCCAATCCATAGGCTGCGAGTTCAACTTCGACGCCGGATTGCCGCACGCGCATGTCGGTGGAATTCAGAGCGGCGGTGCTGAGGTTAGCAATCTGCGAATTCCACTGCACTTTGCCTTGCCAGCGGTCCACTCGCGAGGAAATCTGGTCGACCGCACCGGCAGTATTTCCCACGGCGAGCTCGAGTAGCGTTTCCGCCTGCTTCTGCGGCTTCATGTGGTCGAGTTGACGCAGGTCGTCAGTGGTCGCCGGATGCCGGGGTTGAGACGAAAACAGAGTCTGAAAGCCGGACCATGCCGGCCCAACACTGCGGATCGTTCCAGCCAGCAGCGCGGCGGATATTCCGATGGCGATTGCCAGGTGAAGCAGCGGCGGCGCAGGCTTGCGAACTGATATCGGATTGGGACTCGAGCCGAGACCGGCAACGTCAGAGCCCGGTCCAAGCGTGCCGTAATCAGGAGTTGGCTGCAGGCGGGGATCGACAGCCACATTCGTATTTGCCGACGTTCCTGCGCCCGAGGAGAATGTTTGGGACACATCCATACCAAGTTGAGTTTAGAGTGACGGCCGAAATAGGGTAAAGTTACTTCGGTTCGGCCCGGTGAATTCGATGCACAAATGTGGCCGTGCGTTTACAAGAGCGCGTGGTCAGCCGATCACCAGTCGCACTGAGATCAGCAGGAGGGAATGATGATGAAATCGAAGTGGTGGATTTTTGTGCTTTGCATTTGCCTGGAGGCAGGAGCAATGGCCGCGGCGGGCCCGGGCTATCACGTACTGACGACGTACAAAGTGGGCGGGGAGGGCGGGTGGGATTACCTGACCGCCGACGCCAGCGCGCGGCGGCTGTATATTTCCCGCGGCACGCACGTCATCGTGCTCGATCTGGACTCGGGCAAGAACCTGGGGGACATTCCGGACACGCCCGGGGTGCACGGGATCGCGCTGGCGCCGGAGTTGGGGCGTGGTTTCACGAGCAATGGCCGCGAAGGCACAGTGAGTATCTTCGACATCAAGACATTGGCCCTGATCAGCAAAGTGAAAGTTGGCGAGAATCCTGACGCGATTCTCTTCGATCCGGCGACCAAGAGGGTGTTCACGTTCAATGGACGGAGCCATGATTCGTCGGTAATCGATGCGGCGAGCGGCAAAGTGCTGGGCACGATCAAGCTTGACGGCAAGCCGGAGTTCGCCGCCAGCGATGCCAAGGGAGAGATATTCGTCAACATCGAAGACAAGAACGAACTGGTGGCGATCGATCCCAACAGGCTGGAAGTGAAGGCGACGTGGCCGCTGGCGCCGTGCACGGAGCCGAGTGGCCTGTCGATCGATCGCAAGCACCGGAGACTTTTTGTGGGATGCGACAACAAAATGATGGCGGTCGTGGATGCGGATAACGGCAAGGTTCTTGCGACGCCCGCAATTGGCGAGGGCGTTGATGCCACCAGGTTCGACGAAGAAACCGGCCTGGCATTCGCCTCCTGCGGTGCCGACGGGGTCCTGACCGTAATCAAAGAAGACTCGCCGGAAAAATTCAGCGTTGCGGAAAACGTGACCACGCAGAAGGGAGCGCGCACCCTGGCGCTTGACTCCAAAACTCACAAAGTGTTCGTGGTGACAGCGGACTTTGGACAGCCTCCGGCAGCGACGGCGGACAATCCCCATCCGCGGCGCTCGATTGTGCCGGATACTTTCGTGGTGCTAGTCGTGGGGAAATGAAGCGGTAGTTCGACTGTTGCTGACTATTGCGAGTGTGCTCCCGGAAAGATAGAGCAACAGCGGGAGAATGATGCGGCATCAGAAACAATTCGCAGTTAGCAGGGATGGCAGGCCGTCGAGTTGAGCAGTTACAATTGGGCGGCCTTTTGATCCCGCAAAGCGCGAAGCGATCTCATGACGATGAAAGTTCGCAAAGCCGTATTCCCCGCCGCCGGCCTGGGCACGCGTTTTCTGCCCGCCACCAAAGCCCAGCCCAAAGAGATGCTCCCGGTCGTCGACAAACCGATCATTCAATATGGGGTCGAAGAGGCGATGGCATCCGGCTGCGACCAGATCCTCATCATCACCGGACGAGGCAAGCAGTCGATCGAGGACCACTTCGACGTCAGCTACGAACTCGAGAAAATGCTCGAGGAGCGCCACAAGACCGATCTGCTGAACATCGTGCGTAACATTTCCGACATGATGCACGTCGCCTACGTCCGGCAGAAGGAAGCGCTGGGCCTGGGCCACGCGGTGCTAATGGCTCGTGAACTCGTGGGCAACGAGCCTTTCGCGGTACTGCTGGCCGACGACGTGATCGACAATCCCGTGCCGGCGCTTAAGCAGATGGTCAACGTGTTCAACGAAAAGCAGTGCAGCGTGATTGCGGCGCAGGTGGTCGAGGGCAAGATGATCTCTTCTTACGGTGTCTTCGACGCGCAGCCCGCCGAAGGATTCAACGGGCGTCTGTTCGAGATCCGCAATATGGTTGAGAAGCCGAAACCCGAAGAAGCTCCGTCGAACCTGGCGATCATCGGCCGTTACATTCTGACTCCGGCAATCTTCGAATGCCTGGCAAAGACCCCAACTGGGGCCGGCGGTGAACTGCAACTCACCGACGGCATGCGCATTCTGCTCAAGCAGGAAAAAATGTATGCCTACGTTTACGAAGGAAAGCGCTACGACACAGGCGACAAACTGGGCTTCTTGAAGGCGACGGTGGAATTCGCTCTCAAGCGCCCGGACCTGGGTGGTCCCTTCCGTGAGTATCTCAGAAATCTCAAGCTGTAATCCGGATCGCAGTTCAACCCGCCTAGTGAAATCAGCGATTTAAGACGCGTAACCGAGGTAACTTTAGCCGTGCCCAACCGCATGCTAGCCTCGTTATGTACGTTTTAAATCAGCAACTTCCAAAGAGACTCTTTAGCAGATGCCGAAAATTCCCATCTTTCGCCTGGGAGGGCGGCCGGACAAGCCGGCGTTGCCGAACCTGGCTGCGTCGACTCCGTTCATCGCGCTCGAGGGAATTTCGGTTGGCGTCGATAACCTGAGACATGACGTGGTGCTGAGCCCGCGTTTTGTGGAGTTAGCTCGAGCTCAGGTCGCGCGCCTGATCGCCCGCCACGGTGAGCTGGAAGGATTGCTCGGAGCTGAAAGGCCGCAGGCGGCGCAAGGGCCTTCGTGGATCCGAAGCCAGCTGGGGAAAGTTACCAAGGCAAAGCATGATCCGGGAGAGTGGAAAGCGGCTCTGACCGAGCTGCAGGTTTCGTCGCTCAATCGCGCCAAAAAAGAATTCAAGCTGTCGGTGGATCTGCTGGCGCGTTTGGCGGTGACGAAGTTCTTGCGCGCGGAGATGAACCTGCAGTTCGCGCAGGTCGTGGAACGTTGCCGCATATTGCTGAAGGGCTATGACAATGCGCGGGCGCAACGGGCGCATGAATATCGCGAACAGGTTGCCAGCTTCCAGGTCCGAAAAAAAATCATCCTGCGCAAGACGGGGCAGGACCTTTTTGAAACCTTGCGCGAGGTCGAGAAGAGTACGCTGTCGCGTACTCGACGATCGCTGTTTGGGGAAGAAACCAACGGCGGAAGTTACTTCACCTATCCGCTGTTCCTGAACCGGCTGCTGTTTTCCGAAGATGGGCGGGACGATTATCTGTGCGCCGAGCATTACGTCATGCTGGGTAATTGGGACCGCGATCCGGACCGGTACGGGCGCCTGCGGGAGATCGTCTCGGAATTCCTGCGTTCGCTGTATGGCGAGGAAGTCAACGCGGACACTCTGGATTCGTGGATGAACGTTCCCGACAATGCGCGGGAGCTGGTGGGTTCAGGGACGCCGGAGGATTCCGCGGAAGGATTCGCGCAGCAGGAGCGGCTGGCGGCGTGGGTGCGCCTGCTGGAAGATGAGCGGGTGATGGATAATGTGATTGCGTCATACCACGTGGTGCCGCTGCTCAGCGAATACGCGCCTCGCATCAATCCGCAACAATTGAAAAATGCCCTGATCGACCGGACGGAATGCGATCGCGTGGAGCGAATGATTCAGGAGCACGGCAGACTGTCGCCCAACAGTTTGTATGCCGGAGTGGCGAAGGTGGCGAGCTGCCGCGGCGCGGAGCGGGCGAAGGTGGCGGCGCGGTTCCTGGGCGACTTCTTCCATTATCATCGCGACTTGCGGAGGCTTGAGGTCCTGAATGCAGCTCTGGACTCGGTGAATCTGGTGGGAAATGAGCGGCTTCAGGAATTGTCGCGAGTGAACGGCACTCTGTATGAATTCCTGCTTCCGGAGGAGCAGGGCAAAACGGACGTGGAGCGAGTGCTGCGCCACGTGGTGCTCAAGGCAGACGTGCGCGATTCGACACGGCTGACCCGGACCATGATGGAAAAGGGATTGAATCCCGCCTCGTATTTCAGCCTGAACTTTTACGATCCGGTGAACAAGCTGCTGGAGAAGTACGGTGCGCAGAAAGTATTTCTCGAAGGCGACGCCATCATCCTGGCCATTCTGGAGCGGGAAGGCGAGCCGGGGCTGGCGGTGAGCCACATGTGCGTGCTGGCGCGCGAGATCATTGAAATCGTGCGCGGGTATAACGAATTGATGCAGCGCTCGGGCATGCCGCAACTGGAACTGGGAGTGGGCATCACGCTGCAGGAAGCAGCGCCGCTGTATCTGATGGACGGCGAGCATCAGATCATGATCTCGGAGGCGCTGAACGAGAGCGACCGGCTGTCGTCGTGCAACAAGCGCGCGCGCAAAGTGATGGAGCCGCAGGCCGGGCCGTTTCACGTGTATGCCTTTCAGTCGGCGGAGTTGGACGAGGATGGAAATCCGGAAGACGTGATTCTGAATTTCAATCTGGGCGGAATCCGGATGAACGAAGCCGCGTTCGCCAAGTTGCAGAAGGAAATCACGCTGGAGCCGCTGAAGGTACGGTTGCCGGCTTCGTTTGCGTCGTCGGACAAAGGGGAGTACCGGCTGTTCAGCGCGACGGTGCCGGTCGATCGCGACATTTTCCGAATTATCGTGGTGCGCGAAAGCCGCATTCCGCGCGTTAATTCGGCGGATTTCTCGGTGAAGGGATGGACGGAGCGATCGTATTACGAAATCTGCACCGATCCGGCGATTTATGCCGCACTGGAAAGACGAAAGGGCGTCGGGCGCGGATAGACTCGTCTCCAAGCCTTCTGCGTTTTTAATTGGCCAGATTTTATGAGAGACGCCGACTGACACACAGCCAGTTATTTTTCCATGATTAAAAATCCGTTCCCTGGCGGGTAGGTCGGAATGGGATCTGAAATGTCGCCTCAACATCCACCGGAGAGCCATTCTTCATAGCCGGTTCAAACTTCCACTGGGCCAGCGCCTCGCTGGCATATCGATCCAGGCGATTATCCACTCCCCGCAGCACTCGAACATTGCCGACGGTGCCGTCAGACCGGATGACCGCGTAGAGAATCACCGTGCCGGCAACGTTTTCATGCATCAACTGCAGAGGGTATGCGGGATCGACTTTGCGCATGGCCATGGGCTGCGAAAGATCTTCAGAGGGAGCGTTGGCGGTATTGGATTCGCGATCGCGTTCGGCAAAGCGGATGACCCAGCTTCCGCCCGAGGAATTCAGGTTGGGCATATTCAATCGGACCGAGTAGAACTTGCGGTCGCCGAAGACGGCGCGCTCAGCCGGGGAGAGATTGGCAACGCTTTCTGCCGGCATCGGACGAGTGGACGGAACGCTGACCCGCGGTGGGCGGGCACTGGCAAGAAGATTGGGATTGACTGAAGGGGTGGACGTGCCGCCCCCGGAGACCCCAGTCGGAGAACTGTTCGCGTTTTTCCCGACATAGAGACCTGCAGGAAGATCGCTGGTTCCCCTTCGCACGGAGTTATTTCCGTTCGCATTGCTGCCGTTGCCTGCGGCCGCGCCGGGTGAACCTGACGCTCCCAGATGACCTTCAGGAGTGGCGGCGAAACTTCCCCGGCGGTTGCCGGCGGGCGGATCGACCGGCGCGCCCACCGCGGGATGCAGATTCAGAGCTACGACTCGGCCGCGTGATCCGAAGAACGCACCGGAAGCGGAGGCGGTCACTGATGGTGGAGGAGCTACGATCTGGGATCCGATGCCGCCAACAGTAGACGGCAACGCGCGCGCGCGTTGTTCCGCAACAGGAAGCTGCGGCGCCGGAGCGATGACGGGGCTGCGCACGATGTTGAGATCGCCGGGCGGTCGCTCGCGAGATGTTTCAACTGCGGGCGGCGGCGCGATGAGTGCAGGCTGCAGCGGCTGAGGGGCGGTCGAGGCGGAGGCGCGCAAATCCGGCGGTGGGGGCACGACCGAGTCCAGTGGGCGCGTCATACGAGTGATCTCGGCGGCGGGGGTGAGCGGCGGCGGCTGAATTTCCAGGCGAGGCTTCTTTGCGTCGTCGGACCAGGCCACGATGTTGGGAAGCGGAACATCGTGCTGCAATTTCACGCTGGGTGGGGTTACCAGTGTTTGAGTGTGACTGTCCGACTCGGCCGGCACGGAAATGATGGGCTGCCTGGAGAACTCCGGGTCAGCGTTGGCAGGGCGCGCCGCGGGCTCGTCGCGAGTGTCGAGACGAGGAAGAGCTTCCGAAGCCTGGTAATAGATCACCTGGGAGCGATCAAAGATTCGCGGCGGGACCACGCGTGGCTGAAGAGAAAAAATGTGGGTGAGAATTACGAGCAGCGCGACTGCGAGCCCGTGACATCCGCCAGACTTCAGAAATCCATACCACGGAAGGCTGCGCCTCACGAACACATCAGGCCAGAAAGCAGCAGGAGGTGATTGCAGTTCTAGGCGAGGCCTACGCATTGGCAGAACCAGGTCGCGCAGGTTGCTGAAGAAGACGCGCGGGCGCGAAGGTAATTCGACCAGAAGCCGCGGGGCGGCTGCGGCCTTCGGCATTTGTTGGAGGGGCCCGACGGACATCTGTTGATAGTAGATGCGAAAATGAGAATCCGGATAGCCGGAAGGGCACAGATAAAAAGATAAACGATTCGCCACGCTTCAACGTGGCTTAAAACTACAGGCTGGCCGCGTAGGTTCCGGAAGAAAGCGGTTTATAATCGTGGGTCCGGCTCACCGCCGGAACTCTTTCTGCAAGGACTCGCTTTGCTTGACTTCTTAGGAGATTTAAAACGCACACACATGTGCGGGACGTTGCGCGTTTCCGACGCCGGGAAAAAGGCTGTATTGATGGGGTGGGTGAACCGGCGGCGCGATCTGGGAAACATTATTTTCATCGATTTGCGCGACCGGACGGGCATTACACAAGTCGTATTCAATCGCGAATTGAATTCTGCCGCCCACGAAAAGGCAGAGTTGCTGCGCAACGAGTACGTTATCGCCGCGATCGGCGCGGTGAAGCTGCGCGACGCTGACACGGTAAACAAGAATATTCCGACCGGCGAAGTCGAGCTGGTGGTTGACGAGTTGCGCATCTTGAATGAATCGAAGCTGCCGCCATTCCTGCCCTCGGACACCGCGCTGACCAATGAAGAGACGCGGCTGAAGTATCGCTACATCGATCTGCGGCGCGATGTGATGCAGTTCAACATTGAGACGCGGCATAAAGTCGCGAAGGCGATCCGCGACTATCTTTCGGCGCAGGGATTTTTCGAAATTGAAACGCCCTTCATGACGCGGTCGACTCCGGAAGGCGCGCGCGATTATCTGGTGCCCAGTCGTGTGCAGCCAGGGACGTTCTATGCGCTGCCGCAGTCGCCGCAACTGTTCAAGCAGATCCTGATGATTTCGGGATTCGACAAATATTTTCAGATCGTGCGCTGCTTCCGCGACGAAGATCTGCGCGCTGACCGCCAGCCGGAATTTACCCAGGTCGATCTGGAGATGTCGTATCCGCAGGCGGAGCGCGTGTGGGAGGTGGTGGAAGGATTTCTGAAGGCGGCCTTCTTGGCAACGGGCGAAGAGATCGCAACGCCGTTTCCGCGCATGGATTATGACGAAGCGATCAGGCTGTACGGGATCGATAAACCCGACTTGCGGCTGCCGGCATTTACCGATGTGCGCGATTGCTTCACCCCGGAGAACCTGCAGGAACTGGCGATCAATGCGAACCTGCCGGTGATCGCGATCCGCACACCCAAGGTTGGAGAACTTTCGCGCAAAGAGCGGGACGACATCAAGCCGATGTTCCATGCCAAGGGCGGCGCGAGAGTCTACGAAGATTTCAAGCGAATCGGCAACAAGTATCCAGATGCGGCGGCGGCGATTGCGAAAAAGACCGCGATGGAAGAAGACGACCTGATCGTGCTGGTGGCGGGAGCGGCGCAGGCGGGACCGCATACCGCGATGCCGGCGCACCGGAAAGTCACGCCGTCTGAGCTGGCGATTTATGCCTCGGCAGGGTTGCTGCGGCTCGCTCTCGCGCAGAGATATGCCGACCGGCATGGCATCTTCAAGAAGACCGGAGATCCGGCGAAGGATTACCGGTTTCTGTGGGTCACGAATTTTCCGATGTTCGAGTGGGATGAGAGCGAGAAGCAATGGATGGCGGCGCACCATCCGTTTACCTCACCGCACGATCAGGACATGAGCCTGCTGGAGCAGGGAGTGGAGTCGGTGAACGATCCGCAGTCGACGCTGAGCGCGGTGCGCGCGCTGGCCTATGACGTCGTGCTGAACGGCACAGAGTTGGGATCGGGGTCGATTCGTATTCACCGCCAGGACATTCAGCGGAAAATTTTCCGCGCGCTGGGGATGTCCGAAGAAGAAGCCAAGTCGCGCTTCGGATTCTTCCTGGAAGCGCTCGAATACGGTACGCCTCCGCACGGAGGGATTGCGTTGGGACTCGACCGCATCGTTATGATTCTTGCCGGAGCGGAAAGTTTGCGCGAGGTGATTCCGTTTCCCAAGACGGCGCGCGCGGTGGATTTGATGTGCGATGCGCCCACCCCGGTGGGCGAGCGGCAGTTGAAAGAGCTTGGGATTTCGATTCGCAAAGCCTGAGGGTTATGACCAGCGGCAGAGGAAAAGTTGCCTTGTGGGCTTTTGTTCTTCTCGGTACGCTCGTGCTGGTGGCAGTTTGGGTGCGCTTCTCTCTCAGGCGGAGTGTCCGAACATTATCTGTAGAGCCCTTCGCAACCATCCTAGAAAAGACCGCCTCCGATATTGTTGTATTGAAACAAAAAGATGATCTTGATATTGGAAAAGACCCCACTCCCGGGCAGCCTAGCGGCTTACGAGCACAATCCAGGGGCTTTTAAGGCTGACGCGAAACTGTTTGAGGCCTGGTTGACCGCGATGCAGCTCTCAACTTCAGTGCTTGCGCACGGCCCGAGCGGAAACTGGGTGAAGAGTAGTTCGGATCTGGACTACCTGAAGACAGAGAAGAGACTTGACCCGTGGGGGCATTCGCTTTGCATTCTGAGACGCGGCAATGCCGTGCTGGCAATCAGCGGCGGGGCGAGTGCTCCGGGCTCCCCGACCTGCAAAGATGTGCGGATAACTGAGGACGAACTAGGCAAGTTCCCTCAGAAGAAACTGCTCCAGAGTCGGTCGGGGTCTCTCATGTTGGTCTCCGTTCTCGGCGGCACTCCGGTTGTATCCTCGAAGTTCAAGTGACGGGGAAAACAACTCAGCGGGTGGGTGCGCCGACGAGCAAACCGGTCAACACGCTCTGCACTGACGCTTGCATCCAGACGTTTGCCTCGTGTCTTCCCCGTAGTCGCAGCTTCAGATAATTGTCAGTCAGGGCTTCGGTGAACTCGCCGTCTTCGTCCCGGCCGATCACATTTAGCGTGATCGCCTCCACACACTCGCCGACGAAGCTGCGCATGAAGGCCAGCTTCTTCTCGGAGGCCAACTCGCGCAGGATCCGGTTACGTTCACGGGCGATCTGCACTGCAACTTGATTCGGCATTTCGGCTGCCGGAGTTCCGGGCCGCGCCGAGTAAGTGAAGACGTGGAGGTAGGTGAACGGCAGATCTTCGATCATCTTGCGCGTGGCTTCAAATTCTGCGACCGTTTCGCCGGGAAATCCGACCATGACATCGGCGCCGATTGCGGCGGTTGGCATGGCTGCATGAATCTTTTCGATCTTCTCGCGGTAGTGCCACGGGCGATATTTGCGATGCATGCGGCGCAGGACGGCATCGCTGCCAGATTGCATGGGCACGTGGGCATGCTTGGCGATGCGTGGTGATGTGGCAGCGAACTGAATCAGATCGTCTGACCAATCCATGGGCTCGACGGAAGAGATGCGCAGTTTCTCGAGAGTTGTTTCCGACAGAATGGCGCGGACGAGATCGACTAGAGAAGCAGGCGAGCTTCGCTCGCCCGGACGGCCGAGGGCGACCGTCCCCACATAAGCTGTCAGATCCTTTCCCCAGCGGCCAAGATTGATGCCGCTGATCACCACCTCGCGGTATCCGGCGGCGACCAGCGTATTCACTTCGCAGAGAATGCGATCCATTTCCAGCGAGCGGCTTTGCCCGCGGACGAAGGGGATCACGCAGAAGGAGCAACGATTGTCGCAGCCATCCTGCACTTTGAGATTGGGACGGGTGCGCTCGTTGGCGGCGTCGAACACAGGTGCGGCCAGCAGTTCCGTATGAGCGAAAATGTCGGAGACGTAAATCGAGCTCTCAGTTGTTCGTTTCTCGGTTAGCCGTGACAGGGAAACGAAACCTGGCTGGGCACTCTCGAGGATGCCATTCTGCAGGGCAATTTCCGCCAACTGGTGCTTATGGGAATTGCCCACGACGACGTTCACGCCGGGCAACGCAGCGACTTCCTCGGGGGCGCGCTGGGCGTAACATCCGGTCACGACGATCCTGGCATCGGGATTTTGGCGGCGCACTCTGCGGATCGCAGCACGGGCATCCTGATCCGCCGCGGTGGTCACAGTGCAGGTGTTCAGGACAACCACCGAGGCGTGAGCGGCGGTCGCAGCGCGAACCAGTCCCTGCTCTTCGAACTGACGTTCCAAAGCGGCGCCATCGGCCTGAGTGGCGCGACATCCGAAGTTTTCTACAAAGAATCCAGCCACACCCTATGGTAACGCACACTAATGCCTATGCCTGCTCACTGGCGTGGGCGGGACGGCGGATCAGGCGGAAGCTGCGGGTCTCCTTGCCTGGAAGCACTCTCGGCAAAAGACGGGACGGCCCTGCGTGGGACGGAAAGGAACGGTGGTCTGCTTTCCGCACCCCGAACACGTGGCCTGGGTTTCGACTTTGGTGTAGCGGTAGGATTGTCCCGGCGCAGGAGGTGCGCCGAGCACCGAAACCCGCTTGGTTTTGCAGGCTTTGCAGCGTTTAGGTTCGTTCTTGAACTGCTTATCATGAAAGAAAAGCTGTTCCCCAGCCGTGAAAATGAAATCACTCCCACAGTCGATACACTTGAGCACCTTGTCCTGAAATTCCATTGAGGATGGCTCCCTTCAGCCCCATTCCGCGCGCCCACTCGCGGGGAAAGAACTGCGGTGGAAAGCGAAAATGCAGGTTGTCTACTGCTCCCCCTCGAACTGCACCCTTGGACTCGGCCCGCCACGCTCCTGGAACGGCGCGTGGGTAAAGCTACTTCGTATTTTCAATGCCGGAGGAATGATGAATATGAATAATCCCTGCTGCAGCTTAAAGTGGTGGGGGCCAGATCAAGCAGAGCCGCCCCGGGAGGGAGCGGCCCTTTACTGCATTAGTCCTGTTCCTTACGCGTTTTCTTGCGAGCTCGCTTACGAGCCAGCGCGGCCTTCACCCGCTTTTTCTCGCCGGGCTTCAGGTAGAAGGAGTGGCGCTTGACCTCCTTGATAATGTCTTCCTGTTGCACCTTGCGCTTAAAGCGGCGTAGAGCATTCTCGAGGGATTCGCCCTCTTGAAGCCGAACTTCTGCCAAACTGACACACCCCCAAACTCGTCCGGATGGACCGAATAGTTATTACAAGGATTTGACTCCAAGTCAAGGGGGGAACAGGAGAATTTCTTTAAGAATATCGATCATTTTGGGCAAAATAGGCTCATTTTGAGACGGATTCTACGCCGGAAGGGCTTGCGTTTAAGCCCGGATTTCGCAGGAAGAACAGAAAAATCGCGGCAGGCCAGAGTTGCAGGAAAAGACGGTTAAGCGAGAAACGCAAGTGCCAGTAAAGATCGTAGGGCGTGATGAGATAGATGAGGAAATAGCCAGCCAGCGTCAGGGCTAAGGCAATCCGGGAGGCCCGACAGCCTGGGTCGACGACTGGCACAGGTTTGCCGGGCACGGCGAAATAAAGGCCTACTAACAACAGTGTGCCCGGGATCAGGAGCCAGTCTCCAAAACGGAGGAAATCTTTTCCGTACCACTTCAGAATGGCATGGTAGCGCGAGGCATCCAGAAGTTTGTGGAAGGCGACTGACGAGAATAGTTCGTTGGAAACTGCGACCGAATGTTTGAACCACGCGACGAGAAGAAGAAGTGGGGCGATGCCGGCAAGAAAAAAGGCGAGCGCGGTCGAAGCTTCCCGAGCATTCCTATTGGGCTGCGGAAGCGCCTCCGAAGTGACTGGTTTGCTTGGAGTGATAACGAATACCAGCAAACGAGCTGCCAGGATTGCCAGTAGAAAGAGCAGACCTTCATTTTTTGTCCACGCCGCGAAGCCGCATGAAATTCCCGCCAGCATAAGCAAACCGGCAGGGCGTGTAGCGTTTGTGCTCTGGTCGTACAGACAGAGCAGGACGATCGTAGCGAGAACAAAAAATGAGAGAGGAACGTCGGCATATTGCGCCGTTCCCTGCTGGATAAAGAAGGGAGTCGCCAACAGGGCGAGTCCGCCGAGGATCGCGGAGATTTGGCCGCGGAGCGACGCCAGCGATGAGAACAGAAGCGCGACCGTGCTGAAAGTGAAGACGAGACTAATCACGGCAGGCGCGATTTGGCTCTCGTATCCCAGGCCAGTCCAGAAGTGAGCAATGGCGGCCGGCAAGAGCAGGGGATAGTCGGGATGAGACCACGGAATGAGCGAGGTGAAGCCATCGCGCCAGTGCGCGCCGCCACGAAAGAGGAACCGGGCGTGAAGGTTCCAGATAGCGAAGGCGTCCCAGCCGTCGCCATGGGGATGAGCGATGGTGCGCAGAACTGCCGAGTAGAGCGCGGCGAGCAGTGCGATGGCGAATGACGCGCGCAGGGTGAGAAGAAGCCAGCCGGAAGCTGTTTTCTCGTTCGAGAGAGATGACGAGAAAGACGATGTGTTGGCGACGCCCGTGCGGCTGCGCTGGAAGAGATAACCGGCCAGGAGCAGCAGGAATACAGCAAGATCGACGGCAAGCAGATTCTTGCCGCCGGACACGCGTGACACGAAAAAAATCACCGAGAAAAGTCCGACGCCAATCCCCAACGATAGGGAGCCCTTCAACAGCAAGTTCACACTGAAGCCGGACTCACGCGGCCAAAGCAATAGGACGAGAAACAAACCACTCGCCGCACATAACAGCGCAAGCAGCGCAGCCACCATTTACGGCTGATCCTCGCCAGCAAAAAGCAAAACGCCATCTCCGAAATCCGTTATCAGTTGCAGCTTTGCGGCCGAACGATCGGGAGGGCTCGAAGGGAAGTTGCCGACGACGAAGGGATGATTGGGCGAGCTGTCAAGGACGAGAGGAGCGAGCGCATACTGCGCCAAGTAGTAAGGGGCCACGCCCGATTCTCCGGTGTCTCCGAGGTAGCCGATCACACCTCGCTGGGGCAGTGCTGCTTTCAGCCTAGCAAACCGGAGGTCGGAGCGCTGCGCGATGTCGTCGGGAGCGGAACGACCGGGGATGGGGGCTTCCATCACCAGGCGCGCCGAAGAAAGGAGGCAGCAGAAAACGAAAACGAGTAGAACGAGTCGAGTTCTCGCGGGAAGGTTTCGGGCCAAAGGTTGCATGGTGGACGAAAAAGCTGGCTGCATTATACGTCGGCGGTTAAAGACGCTGGATGGAAGCCATCAGGGATGGAGGCGCGCCGCCGCGGAAGGCGTTACCCCAACTTGCCGCGCAGGACTGTCACGGAAGCCTTGGGGAGCGTGATGGAGTGCGCACCGGCGGGGAGTGTCTTCATCACGGGAGGATCGTTGGGCTCAGGGTGGCCGTTCGGGCCGTCGGACTTCCACATGTACTGCTCGCTGCCGAACGTCACAGATGAAATCGGGCCTGAGAAAGATCGCGTCGGACCGACGGAAGTTTCAAAGGCGATACGGACTTCATGGGCATTCGATTGGTCTTTATTGACGATCATCAGCGAGTGAAGTCCGTCGGGGCGATCGACGGCATAGGCGGTGATGAGGGTATTACCGGCGTCGTCTTTGAGATCGCAGGACGCGGGATAGAGCTTGTGGGATCCGGCGCGGTGCTGCACCCATTCCAGATTGATCAGACGGCTGGCATGATACTGGGCGGTGAATGTCTTGATGTTCAAATCTGCGTCGGCCACGTAGTTGCCATAGGTGCCGTAGCCATGGCACCCGGGGCTCAGCGGTTCCGGCTGTATCGGGGAGTGATAGTAGACCGCGCCTCCCGCAGTAAGAAATGCGCCCACGCTGTCAGCGAGCCAGAGCGCGGCAAAGATGTCGACCATCTGCTGAGCATTGTTGTAGGTCACGTTGCTTTCGGTATTCATCATGGGGACGTTCGCAGGCAGGCCATCTTCCCGCCACACATCGAGGATATGGCTGATGAGTTCGGGTTCGCGGTAGAGGTCGGACCAGACAATGTCGCAAGGAGGAAACGGATAATGCTCGAAGCTCATGAATGCGAGATCGGAAGGACGGTTGCGCTCTTTCAGATAATCGAGGAAGCGTCCCAGCCATGAGGTGCGCCCTTGCGCATCGGGCCAGGCTTTGATGTCTTCATTCACCCCTTCGAATACCGGACCGCCCAGCTTCAGGTGCGAGTCTACACGGTGTATGGCGGTCGCGAACTGAAGATAGAGTTCCGCGTAGTCTTCAGGGAGCATGTACTGGCCGTCGGGCTCTTCGCCCATCTCGACATAGGAAATGGGATAGCCCCGCTTTTTCAGATATGCCATTTGTGCGGCGGCATCGTCTGGAGTGCCGTAGATGAGCGAGATGGGAATCATGGCGGGCAGATTGTTGGTGATGCCGCTGCTGAAGAACAAATCGAATCCGGTCTGATCGCCGCGCTTGTCGATGTCGGACTCCGAGTGCCAGGGATCGATGGAGGAGCACCAGGTGACAGTCTGATTCTGGTCGGGGCGGTGCTGAACCAGGTCGGTGAACCCGCCGTCGGAAGTCAGAGTTCCGACGTAGATTTCGCGAATGGCGTAGCCTACGGCGCTGCGTGGATCCGAGGGATCATGGGTGTTGGTCGATGGCGAACCGGCAGTGTTCGAAGACTCGGTCATCCAAATGCGCAGAAAACGGACTCGAATGGGATCTGGCGAAAGTTGCACGGTCGCGACGCCGCCCTGGCCATCGCTTATGATACCGCCGGGGAAGGCAGTCCAGATGCCTGAGATCGGGCGCTCCATGGGGTTATCGACGGGCGCGTTTTCGGTGGAGCTCTTCTTCGCAGCCCAATACTGCAGCTCGTAGACGCGGGCGTAAGGTTCGGCCCAGTGAATGCGCAAATGCGAAACGAGTTCGTTCGAGCCGAGATCGATGACCACCCACTGCGGATGAGTGGAGTCGGGTTGTCCGGTAAATTTGCTGGATAAGTACGGATTACTTTTCCAGAATGTTTCTGGGTTGCCGTCGGTCAGGCGCGAATAGCCGCGCTCCGCGCCGCCGTTCCGGGTATGGCCGCGGTGCGGCAGAGGATATCCGTAAGAATGGCGGATCGGCTCCCTCAATTCGCTGTTGCCGGTGAAATATCCTTGCTTCCTGGCGGCGTCGCTCCACCCGCCATTGGGATTCCAATGCCAGGCGGCGATGGAAAGCTCTGTGTTCTGGCGGTATGTGATCGGTCCCCAACCGGCCGACAGGCACTGTTTGACCATGGGCTCGGTGTAGATCTTCTCGACAACGTCGTGAGAGAGGATGTCCATGGAACTGCCAAGTGCCTGATCGGGATTGAAGACAATCGGCGCAGCCGAAGTGGAAATGCGGATCGTGGAAATGTGCGAGACTGCATCACCCAATTCCGTGAGCGCAGCGGCGGGTCGTAGCGGAACGGGAACCAAACTCAGCGTGGCTGCGGCGCTGGCAGCGCCCAGGAATTCGCGGCGGGAGATGCGGGGAGTTTTCATGGGAACGGCGAAAGTATAGCCGAAAGCTGGAAGCAGCGGCTGCTCTGTCTTCCTCCCGCGAATTGCTTGTGGACATATGTCCGCAGGGTTGAGCCGCCCGCGACAGAATCACTCAAAAAGTAAACTTCGCCGACAACTGGATCTGCCGTGGAGCGTACGCCGCGTTGGGCTTCATGAAATTTGAGGGCAACTCGTAGTAACCGGGATAGGGCGTCACGCCCGTAGTTACATAGCTCTGTACGAACGTGCTCGCCGACGAGATCAGGCCATTGGAAGTGATGTCGACGCGCTGGTTGTCCCGGTTGAAAAGGTTGAACGACTCCGCCGTGAGATTGAGGTGATAGTGGTCGTGCAAGCGGATGACGCGGGTAAGGCGGAGATCGGCGGTCGCATAGTCGGGACCGGTAAAGCCGTTGCGGCTGTAGCCGGGCAGGCGGTCGTTGAGATCGTTGCCGTCCTGGTTCGGATCGCCGGCAACGGTGGCGTTGAAGGGGCGTCCGGAGCCGTAGTTCACTACGGTTGCAATTCTCCAGTCATTGAAGAAGCGGCCGAGAAGTTCGTGTTCACGGTGGAACGGGCGCGGCTCGACGGAAACAGCGGCGACCAGGCGCTGGTCGGTCGTGCTGGGTCCGCGTTCGGCGCTGGGATTGTAGGAATTTTGAACCGTGGCGGGTTGTCCTGCGACCAGGGCGTCCTGCCCGTCGTCAATGGCATGGGCATAGGTATAGGAAAGGCGCAGATAGCTTCCGCGAGCGACCCGGCGATTGATGGAAAGGGTTGCGCCGTTGTAATAGCTGGTTGCCGCGCTCTGGAATTCGTCGATGGCCCCGAGTTGCGCGATCGACCGTCCGAGAGGATTGATACAGGGAGGCCAGGGGCACGTCAGCGATTGCGTGAACTGCCAGGTCGCGAAGGAATCGACCGAATAGTATCCGCCCTGGAAAATGGAGCCGGTGGAATCGAAGATCGGATAGGTAGAAGCAGTGGGTTGCGGAAGATTCACATCGAGTGCGCGAATGAGATGTTCTCCGTGAACGTTGAGCAACGAGAGAGACAGCGTCGTATGATCGGCGATTTCTCGTTCCAGGGTGATACTGGATTGCTGTACGCGCGGAGTAACGAAATTGGTCGCGAAGGCGGAAACGTCATTGGTAACACCCTGGCTGAATCCCGCGGGCAGGGCGCAATTCGTCGCATAGAGTGGGCATGTGACCAAAGGGTTGGGATACGCAGGAAAGACCTGATGGTCGTAATAGTCGGTGTTGTTCAGGAATACTTGAGCGTCGGTAATGCCATTTTCGGTTTGGACGACCGAGTTGTATATCTGTGGGATGCGAACGAAAAAGATGCCGTATCCGGCGCGTACCACCAGCGGGCGCGTTTTGCCGAAGCTATAGGCGAGCCCGGCGCGCGGCGCGAAATTATAGGACTGAAACGGAACTTTGCCGGAGGGTGGAAACAGAGGATTGGAAATAAGCCCGGCGGTGGTGAACGTTTGCAGATCCCAGCGCACACCAAGATTCACCGCCAGATGATCGGTGACGCGGACCGTGTCTTGCGCAAAAGCCGCATAGTCGTTGCTATTGGGACGCGAGATCGCGCTGCCGAAGTTCTGCAGATAGTAGTGCGGCATTTCGTGCGCATAGGCCCGCAAGGGCGTAAGTTCCATTCCCGCTTCCATCGGCTCGAAGGTGAAGGGATTGACCTTGATGGGATAGAACAGGTATTCACCGCTCTGCTGGCTGGGGAAATAATCGTAGAGCCAAGTGAACAGCCCATCGCCGCCAAACTTCCATGCGTTGCGGCTGGTATCAAGGCTGAGCGTCTCGGCCAGATGCAAGCGATGCTCTCGCATTTGCCGAGGCAGCATATCTGAGCGTCCCACGCCATCGAGGATATTGGGCAGCTTGATCAGCACGTCGTTCGTGTTGCTGGACGACGTCTGCAGATCGCGCGAAAACTGGGCGCGCAGGTGGCTAATCCAGCGCTGGGAAAAACTGCTGGTGAGCGACAAATTGGCGGTTTCGGTGGAGACGAGTTCCTGCCCGTTATCACTGATCGCGTCGTAGGTAACGGGACTGGCGGGGTCGAGAAAGACGTTATTCGATCCCCAGTAGCGGGTCGTATTGAGGCGGAACGCGAGTTGGTGATGCGGCGTGAGATTGATATCAAGCTTGCCATAGGCGGAGTTGCCAATCTGAGCGGCGGGATACACGCCGGCCAGCGACGTCAACTGCCCAGCCGCCGCGAACACTAAAGCCTGATCGGTGGCTTCGTAGTCTCCGGGCGTGTAGGGGCCCGTGCCGGGTTGAGGAATTACCTGCGAACTGCCGTCCAGGAACTCGACGACGTTGGGTGCGTGAAAGATATGCTGATCGAATCCGGCAAAGAAAAAGATTTTATTGCGGCGCAGCGGACCGCCGATGGTGCCTCCCAGCTGCTGCTGTCGATTGTGCGGCTTAAACGCGAGAAAGGGATCGGCTGCGCCAAACGAGCTATCGCGCAAGTAGTAGAAGCCGGTGCCGTGGAGATGATTCGAACCGGATTTGGTGACGACGCTGATAACCGCTCCTCCGGAACGTCCTTGCTCAGCGCCGTAGGAATTGGACGACACGCGAAATTCCTGCACCACTTCGGTCGACAGTTCATAGGGAGCGCGATAGCGTCCGCGCGCCTGCGCGAAGAAGGCGTTGTTGTAATCGCCGCCATCGACCAGGAAGCTGTTCTGGAATCCGCGAACTCCGCCGAAAGAAAGGTCGCCATTGGTGGACGAGTTCAGGCTGCGGGGATCTTGCGTCACGCCCGGCGAAAAAAGCGCCAAGTCCGAGAAACGGCGCCCATTGAGAGGGAAATCCTGGAGCGCGCGTGAGTCCAGCAGCGTGGAAACCGCGCTGGGCTTGGTGTCGACAAGCGCGGGAGCGCCAGAGACTGTGAGGGTCTCCTGCGCGCCGGCGACAGTGAGGCGGAAATCGAGTTGGGCCGCGCCGCCGACATCCACATGTAATTGGGGCGTGACCTGCGGCGACATGCCGGGCGCTTCGACGCGGGCGGAGTAATCCCCGGGAGGCAGAAGGTCGAGAGCAAAACGGCCTTCGGCATCGCTGTTCGTGGTGTAGCGCCGGCCGGTTGCAGTGTTCACCACGACGATCAAGGCCTGGGTAATACGCCCGCCGCTGGCGTCAGACACGGTGCCGCGAATTGCTCCTGTGGCCGAATCCTGCGCGGTCAGAGGCGATGAAAGCAAAGTCAGGAGAGCAAAGACTGGCAGAACGGAAGCCGCGCGGTTTGAGAACATAGGGTCGCCTCTGCGAGCGAGATCAAGCTCGGAGGGCCGACCCAAGGCGCGCTAACCGGACGCGTGGGACTTCCGCGAAGAAGGACTCTGGGCCGGACGATCGGCCGGCAGGAACTGCTCCACGGCATTACGGGAAACCCGAATTCTGTATAGCATCGAAGGCAGAGTGACTTCAGTGATCGGGGCGAACTTTTTTGGAATTATTCCCGGAGTGGGAACTGACGTTTTCACCACAGAGGACACGGAGGACACAGAGGATTCGGTAACCACCTCGTATTGTTGCTGCTCTTTGTTGCCGCTTTGGCGGCCCTTACGCGCGACGGCGTTCTCGTGGTATTTTCAATTTTCTTCCGGAAATAACATGATTCGTTCTTACAAGGGCGTCAGGCCCACGATTCCGGCCACCTGCTTCGTGGATGACTCGGCGCAGATCATCGGCGACGTCGTGCTGGGCGAGCATGCTTCGGTATGGATGAACGCCGTGTTGCGCGGCGACGTACACGAGATCCGCATTGGGGCGCATTCGAATGTGCAGGACAACAGCGTGCTGCACGGGATGAAGCAGCATTGGGGCGTCTATCTGGGCGAGTATGTCACGGTCGGCCACTCGGTGACGCTGCATGGCTGCGTGATCGAAGACCGGTGCCTGGTCGGGATGGGATCGATCATTCTGAATGGCGCGAGGATCGGCGCGGGATCGATCATTGCGGCGGGTACGCTGATTCCCGAGAAGACGGTGGTTGAGCCGGGGTCGTTGTGGATGGGATCTCCGGGAAAATTCCGCCGAAAGCTGCAGCCCGGTGAAGACGAAATGATCATGCGGTACGCGACGAATTATCTTGGATATAAGGATGAGTATTTGCGGGAGAAGTAATTTGTCATCGTGAAGAGCAACTTGTCATCCTGAGCGGAGCAGGACGGTGAGCGAAGCGAACGGTCGTGCGCAGTCGAAGGACCCCTATAAGCTGAAGTGGACTGCGGTTGCAAGGTATTCGAACGGAGCAGTCCGTTTCGGGGCTTTCGCGGCAGGGATCCCTAGACCGCGATGCGATGGTAGGGATCCTTCGACTGCGCGCGCTCATTCGAGCGCGCGCCGCTCAGGATGACAGAGTAAAACTGAATGACTGAGCAAAAAGGCGAACTGGGAATTTCATGATCAAAGCCGTACGAGGAACGCGAGACCTTTTGCCGCCCGACACGGCGCTGTGGAATTTTGTAGAAGCCGCGGTGCGCGATGTTTTCCGCGCCTACAACTTCCAGGAAATCCGCACGCCGATTTTCGAGGCAACGGAGTTGTTTGCGCGCGGAGTCGGGGAAGAGACCGACATTGTCGGCAAAGAGATGTACACCTGGGAGGATCCGCCCCAACTTTTCGCACAATACAAGAAGTTCTATCTGGACATCACCGCGCGCATGAGTGAGGGCAGACTGCCAGCGGGCCCATATGTTCCATTGTCGAACCTAGGGGGATCTCAATCCCTCACCCTCCGGCCAGAAAACACCGCCGGCGTCGTGCGGGCTTACATCGAGCACAAGCTCTGGGATCGCGGGCTGAACAAGCTCTACTACATCGGGCCGCAGTTTCGCCGCGAGCGACCGCAGAAAGGCCGTTACCGACAGTTCTATCAAATCGGCGCCGAAGTGATCGGCCCTGCCTCCGCCGGCAGCGAGTCTCCGGCGCGAGACGCGGAAGTGCTGGAAATGCTGGCCACGCTGCTTGACCGGCTGGGCATCACGGATTGGAATCTCGAATTGAATTCTGTTGGCACGCCAGCCGACCGCGCCCAGTTCAACGAGGCGCTGCGCAAGGCTCTAGAGCCGGTGGTCGGGCAGATGTGCGACGACTGCCAGCGGAGGGCGGTGACCAATCCGCTGCGCGTGTTTGACTGCAAGGTGCCGGCGGATCAGCCTATTATCGAGACGTTGCCACGCATCACCCAATTTCTTGGCGAAGACTCGCGCAAACACTTCGCCGATGTGCAGGCGATTTTAGGAAAGGTGGGCGTGCCATTCTCCCTGAACGACCGACTCGTGCGCGGGCTCGACTACTACACCCGCACTGCATTTGAGTTCACGCACCGCGCGCTGGGGGCGCAGAACGCGATTCTGGGCGGCGGGCGATATGACGGACTTTCCGAGGCGCTGGGCGGGCCGGCGGCGCCGGGGATCGGTTTCGCCATTGGCGAGGACCGACTGGTCATGTCGCTGCAGGAAAAAACTCCAGCGGAAAGCGTTCTCCATAAGCCGGACGTGTATATCGCTCCGATGTCAGGGCTGGATGGCGAGGCAGCGAGGCTGGCCCGGGAGTTGCGCAGGCATGACTTGGTGATCGAGTTGGGAGATGCCGGCTTCCGTCTAAAGAAATCGTTCGAAGCCGCCACGAAGGTGGGAGCAAAATACATCCTGATCGTGGGCGAGAATGAGGTGAAGGCCGACGCATTTGCTCTGAAGAACTTGGTTACAAGCGAGCAGGTTTCGGTCGCGCGCGGAGAGCTGGCGAAGAAAATTCAACAAGGCTGATTGTTGAGCGAGGGAATCGCGCCCGCGAGAATCACTGATCGCTCCGTCTGAATTGATGGAACATCGAAAAAATTTAGGGGGACACATGAAACAAGGGCTGGCTGTCTTCGTACTCTTCGCTGGATGCCTCACTGCTTTCGCTGGAGCCAGGCAAACTCCCACCGCCAAGCCGGCGACTCCGCTGGAACAGACCCTGATGGACGACGAGAAAAGCTTTCTCGCAGCCGCGAAAAAAGGCGACATCGACTTTCTCAAACGAACGCTGGCAGATGATTTCTCATTCGTGGCCTTCGATGGGCAGCTTTACAGCCGCCAGGACATGCTCGATCAGTTTGGCGAGGGCGGCGTCGATATTATGCCTTACGAGATGAAGGTTGTCCCGGCGGGCGACGAGGCTGCCATCGTCACCTACAACGTCGTGTTGCGCGTGCCGGCGAGTGAAGACCAAGGGCCGCCTCCGCGGTATCAGCACTTCAGCACCGTTTGGGTGAAGCAGGGGGGCGAGTGGAAGATGAAGTTTCTGCAGATGTCGGCCTCGCATTGGGGAGACTGGTAGAACGCGGAGGCGCGTGATGAAGCGGAAGCGGATCCATTGTATTCTGGTTTTATGCTGCGTGATCGGAGCGGGAGCGCTGTCCCGGCCTGCGCAGATGCGTGCGCAGTCGGCGGCACCGCAGGAGAGCGCGCCTGCGAAATCCGCGGAGCGGGCCGAGCCGCCGGCTAAGAGCGACGGTCCGCAAGCTTATTCCGGAATGTATTCGTTCTTGAAAGAAGGCGAATTTGTTCAGTTGACGGTGGAAGACGCAGGACATGTCACCGGCTTCATCTCGCGATTTGGAGACCAGGAGAGCGACAAGGGAGCCTTTCTGGATCAGTTCTTCAAAACCGGCAAACTGGAAGGCAACGAATTAAGTTTTACGACCGAAGTTGTCCACGGAACGGGCTTCGATTTCAAAGGCACGGTGGAGCGGGGAGACGGGAAAAAGCCGGGCGATGAGGCCTATTTCGTGCTCAAGGGAACGCTCACGCAAAACGACAGCGATGTGAACAAGAAGGTGACAGCGCATTCGCAAGAGGTCGTGCTGAAAATATTTCCCGAGGACGCTGGTCCGAAACCGGTGGTGAGGAAATAAGCCGGAGACTATTGCCCGGCGCGAAGCGGAGACAGGTTCAAGCGCCCGGGCGGCGTCCGCTTGCGGGAGTCTTCCTGCTGGTAGATGAGATCCTGGCTGCCCTCAGAATTGGACGACGCGTCGGCCAAGGTTTGCGCCAGGGCGCGAAAAGACCGGCTGATTTCCGGCCCATCCTGCAGAACCACCGGCGAACCATGGTCGATCGAGGGCGAGACCGCCTGAAACGCATTAGGGATTTTCCACAAGACTTTGCAGTTGGTGACCTGCTCGACATCCTCTTCGGTAAATCCGGGAATTTTCTTGTACCGGTTCAAAACGATGCGCATGCGATCGCGGCCGGTACCTTCTTCCAGGAAAGTGTGAATTCGTCCGGCGCTCCACAGCGAAACGACATCGGTCTGGGCCACCACCAGCACGGCATTCGATAGATCCGACAGCAGGCGGGTGGCGGGGTCGAGCCGGCTAGACGCATCCACGATCACGAAACGGTAGTGATTCACAAAAAGATCAAACAGGCGGGCCAATTCCCCGGGAGTAGGCTCGGCGGGATAAGGTTGCTGAGGTCCCGCGAGCAGGTGCAAACCTTCTCTGGTCGGCGTCATCAGCCCGTCGAGCAGAGAGCCATCCATGCGGTGAAGATTCTGAAGAGCATCCAGAACGCCGAATTGAGGCCGCAGATTGAGATGAAGCGCGGTATGGCCGATAGGGGCGAAGTCGAGAAGAACGACGTCTCCGTGGGATTGCTGCAGCGCCAGCGCGGTATTGACCGCTGCCGTGGTGCAGCCGGCCCCACCCTTCGCACTCAGAAAAGTGAAGACCTTGGCCTTGCCCGCTCCGCCGAGGGAGCGCGTGCGCGACGAACTATATCGGGTGAGAGCCTCGAGCAAGGCCTCGGAACCGGCAGAATGATCCACATACTCGCCGGCTCCAGCACGCATCGAGGCGACGATGTTGGCCGGCTGCACCATTTCCCCATTGGCAAAGATGGCGACTTGCCCGGTGGTCGAGCGAACGAGTTCAATAGCCCGGATGGCCCGCTGGGCGTCTTGCGAGGAAATATCGACGATTACCACTTCCGCGCGTGAATCCTGAAGCTGTCTAAGAATGGGGTCGGTCGGTCCGGCAGGGAAGCCGAGATGGGCGAACACTGCCTGTCCCAGTCGCGTAGCCTCCAGACGATCCTGCAGCGTGGATAAATGTTCCCGGTCCTCGGTCAGGAGGGCGACTGCGATTCCATGCATAGCGCGGTTCTCGCTGATTTCTCTCGGTGTCTGCATGTTAGAAAGAGAACGTACTCTCCGCCAAGTGACCTAGGTAATCAACCAAACCAGTACCCTCACGCCATGAGCGCGAGGAAGCAAGCCACGCAACTTCTCGAGGGACGGCTAGGAGGAAGCGCACAACGTAGAAACGCCCGGAGGTCCTTCACCTCGTTGCAGCCCATTGTAAGACAGAGTGGAAGCCTTGGAAACATCGTTTTTGCGGAGGCGAAATGTGCCAAATTCTGCCAGAAAGCAAGGTCCCGCGCGCGTAGAAGTCCCCGCACTCGAATAAACTAGTGGAGCCACCGCGCCAAAGATTTCCTTCGTGATACTTCGTGACCTCTGGTGGTTGATGGTTTTGTATGCGGCGTTATTGCGGATGATGATCCGCGAACTGGCGGAATTTTAGAAATTTATGGCACTCGTGAAAATCGTCGGAGCAGGACTTGCCGGTTCAGAAGCCGCATGGCAATGCGCACGCCGGGGCATTGAGGTTGAGCTGTTTGAGATGCGGCCGGTTCGTTCCACGCCAGCCCACCAGACCGGCGATTTTGCCGAATTGGTCTGCTCAAATTCGCTGAAGTCCGATAGCGAAAACACCGCGCCTTGGCTGCTCAAGGAGGAGATGCAGCGCGCCGGATCGTTGCTGATGGAGATCGCTAGCGAATGCGCCGTTCCCGCGGGACATGCGCTGGCCGTGGACCGCGTCACCTTCGCTGCCAAGGTCACCGAAGCGATCTCCCGCGAGCCATTGATCACGATCCGGCGGGAAGAAGTGACTGCGATTGATGAAGCCGTCCCCACCATCATTGCTACCGGCCCGCTGACTTCGGAAGCGCTGGCATCAGAAATCTCCCGGCTGAGCGAAACCTTGAGCTCAGAGCAGCCCGGGGAGTCCGCTGCGCATCATCCGCGTCTCTATTTCTACGATTCCATCAGCCCGATCGTCGAGGCGGACTCCATCGACATGTCGCGCGTCTACCTGGCGGCGCGCTACGACAAGGGTTCGGCGGACTACATCAACTGTCCGATGTCGCAAGAAGAGTATGGCCGTTTTTACGATGCCCTGGTGGCGGCCCAATCGGTGGAGGAACGCGATTGGGAGAAGCTTAATTATTTTGAAGGCTGCCTGCCCATCGAAGAGATTGCCCGGCGCGGCCGCGACACTCTGCGCTTCGGACCGATGAAGCCCGTGGGCTTGAAGGATCCGCGCACCGGCAAGATGCCATATGCGGTGGTGCAGTTGCGCCAGGAAAATCTGCGTGCCGATTCTTATAACCTGGTCGGATTTCAAAACCATCTGAAATTTGGCGAGCAGGCCCGAGTGCTGCGCCTGATTCCAGGACTCGAGGATGCCCGCTTTCTGCGCTACGGACAAATCCATCGCAATACTTACATCAATGCGCCCGCGTTGCTCCGCGAGACCTTGCAGATGAAGGCGCACCCGAACGTGTTTTTCGCCGGGCAGATCTGCGGAGTGGAAGGCTATGTCGAGTCCATCGCAACCGGGCTCTTGGCGGGAATGCATGCCGCCGCGCTGGTTCGGGGACTGCCGGTCCTGCCTGCTCCGCGGGCAACCGCTTTCGGGTCCCTCACCCATTACGTCACTCACGCGGAACCGAAGAACTTCCAGCCCGCGAACATCACCTTTGACCTGCTTCCGCCGTTGGAAAAGAAAATTCGCGACCGGAAAGAACGCCATCGAGCCCAATGCGAGCTTGCCCTGAAGGAGTTTGCCGAATGGCTGGAGCGGGTTGGTGCAAGTCCCATACAAGTTTGAATCTGCGGGTAGCATTTTCCTTGCCAAGCATGACGACACTTTCCTGCAACAAATGCCCCCGCCGGATGCGTATCTAAGACAGGTGAGGGCCGGGGATGACGTTCTCGAACCATCCCCGTCCAATCTTTAGTCATGACCTTGCGCGATCTCGTTCTCGATGTTTTGCGAACCTTGTGGGCGCACAAGTTGCGCGCATTCCTGACCATGTTCGGAATCGCGTGGGGAATCGTGTCGATCGTCCTGATGGTCGCCGCCGGCGAGGGACTGCGCAAAGGTCAGGAGGCGCAAGCGAGGACGCTTGGCAAAGACGTGATGATCGTCTTCCACGGCCGCACCAGCCTGCAGGCCGGCGGCATACACGCCGGACGCGACGTGCATTGGGTCGATCAGGATGTTCCCGTGGTGCAAGCGGAATCTCCCGACTGCCAATATGCGATTCCCGAACTCGAGCAGGATACGGTTCGGACGCACTCCAATTACAACAACGCCGCCTTCACCGTGACCGGCTCCTATCCGCCGTTCGGCTACATTCGCAGCCTGGATGTGGGTGCGGGGCGTTTTTATGACTGGGGCGACATGCGCGAAGCCCGGCGCGTGGCTTTCCTCGGCTCCGATGCGGCCAAACAATTATTTCCTGGGCGCGATCCGGTGGGCGGCACCATCTATCTGAACGATTTCCCCTACACCGTAATTGGGGTGATGGCGAAGAAGAAGCAAGACTCCAGTTACGACGGCTGGGACGTGAACAAAGTTTTTCTGCCGTTCTCGGCGATGCGCCGTGATTTTCCTGACAAACCGCCGGGGACGGATTCGACCTTCGATCAGTTGCTCGTAACGCCACGATCCGTCGAGCAACACGAGGCGTGCAAGCACGAAGTGCGCGTCGCCCTTGCCCGCATGCATCGCTACGATCCCAACGACAAAGAGGCGTGTCCGATCTGGGATACGGTCAAAGAGGCCCAGGCCTTCAAGACCATGACTGACGGGATGAAATTGTTTCTGGGTGCGGTGGGCATCGTGACCTTGCTGCTGGGCGGCATCGGCGTGATGAATGTCATGCTGGTCGCGGTCCGCGAGCGCACGCGCGAAATTGGCGTGCGCAAAGCGATTGGTGCACCGTCGGGTGTGATCTTGCGGCAATTTTTTATCGAAGCTTTGATTATCGCGCTGCTGAGCGGTGGAATCGGGCTGGGTATCGCGTTCGGATTTTGCGCTCTGGTGAACCTGCTGCCTATGCCCGATTTCTTTGCCGGGCTGATTCCAAGCTGGAGTTCGGGTTTGACGGCAGCCGGCTTGCTGGGCGCCATCGCGGTAGGCGCGGCTCTGTATCCCGCGCGCCGGGCCGCCTCCATCGATCCGATCGAAGCCTTGCGTTATGAGGCCGGCGGATAGGAACAAGAGGTTTTCGAGGTTGCAGAGCTTAAAGGTTTCAGGGAGGTGGGCTCTAATGGAAAGCTCGCAACAATTGCAAACTCTGAAACTTGAAACCCTGAAACATTGCAACCTTGAAACTTTGAAATCTTGATCATCGAAATCATTCTCGAAGCCTGGATCGCGTTGAAGCGGAACCTGACGCGCACCTTCCTCACCATGCTTGGCATCGTGTGGGGCATTGCGACGGTGACTTTGTTGATCGCGTACGGCAGCAGCTTTCGCAGCGTGCTCGTCCACGGCTTCGACGCGTTTGGGAAAAGCGTGGTGATCTGCTGGCCGCAGCAAACCAGCGAGCAACCCGGCGGCCAGCGCGCGGGAAAGAAGGTCGTGCTGGAGCAAGCGGACCTCGACATGGTCAAAGCAACGGCTCCCCTGGTAAAGCATGTTTGCCTTGAAACCGTGCGGCGTCCGGGAATCTCTTATGGCGACAGGATGGTGGGCACGGCGCCAGTGCGCGGCGTCTGTCCCGAGTATGGCGAAATGCGCAACGAAGTTCCTGCCCAAGGCCGTTGGATTGACGCCGAAGATCAACTGGAAAGACGACGTGTCATCTTTCTTGGCGGACGGTTGAAAGAGCAGCTTTTCAGCGGACGTCCAGCCGTGGGCGAGACCGTGCAAGTGGCTGGCGTGCGCTTCACCGTGATCGGCGTGATGGCGCGAAAGATTCAGCTCAGCAATTATTTTTCCAGCGATGACGATTCGTCCTGGATTCCTTACTCGGCTGCCGGAGATCTTTGGAATACGCGTTACGCAGCGGTGATGGTATTTGAGCCGATCGCTCCGCAGTTCGAGAAAAAGGCGATGGCGCAGGTGCTGGCCGCCGTGGCCACGCGCCAGAATTTTTCTCCTACCGATCCGAAGGCATTTCAGATGTTCGGGCGTGACGAATTCCGCCCGATCATCGATGCGCTGACCATCGGGTTGCAGGTCCTGCTCACGTTTATTGGGACGCTAACCCTGGGCATTGGCGGAGTCGGCGTCATGAACATCATGCTGGTGTCAGTGGATGAGCGCATTCGAGAAATTGGACTGCGGCGCGCACTAGGCGCGCGCAAGCAGCACATCAAGCTTCAATTCCTCGCGGAAACGCTCTTGATCATGCTGCTGGGCGGCGCGATTGGAGTGCTGCTCTCTTATTTCATCGCCTGGGCGGTGGGCACGCTCCCGATGATGGGGCCTCTGTTCGAGGACGATTCCGGTCAAGGGGATATTCATCTCCGCATCTCGATGATGACGGTCCTACTTTCCAGCGCCGTGTTGCTTGTGGTTGGAGTCGTCAGCGGCCTTGTTCCGGCGATGCGAGCCTCCAAGCTTGATCCCGTGGAAGCGCTGAGGTACGAATAATTCAGCACAGCCTGTCCTGCATTTTTATTTGCTCCGACGAGCCGTTGCGAGTATTTTGCTGGTGAGCTTTTCCCGAGGTGAACCTTGCCGATCTCCGCCGCAGACACGATCAGTCTGGCCTTCCAGCATACCAAGCGGCAACTTGTGCAACCGTTTCGTTTATGGCAATGGACGCGGCTGGCCTTCGTCGGCCTGCTCGCGGGTGAGATGGGTTCAGGCGGAGGATGTAACTTCTCCAGGCCGTTCCGTGCGCACCATCAGGCCGCTGGTGCGCCTCATCTTGGACAGATATTTCCCAAGATCGATCCCGTGATCCTTGCGAGCATTATTGCCGTCCTGGTCGTCACCGGGACGATCCTCATGCTGGTGATGATGTACATCAGCAGCGTGATGCGATTCATTTTGTTTGACAGCGTGCTGACCAGGGAATGTCACATTCGCGATGGCTGGAACCGGCGGCAAGGCCCGGGTTGGAATTATTTTCTGTGGAAGATTGTCTTTGCGCTCCTGACGCTGGCAGCGACAGTGGCGCTGATTGGCGTGCCCGCCGCCTTTGCCCTGTCCATGGGATGGTTCAGCCCCCCTCGTGAACACGTGTTGCCTTTGGTGTTGGGCGGAATCGTGGTGTTTGGACTCTTCGCACTCTTTTTCCTGGTTGCCGGCGTGGTTTTTGTGTTCACGAAAGATTTCGTGGTGCCGCAGATGGCGCTCGAAGGAATAGGCGTGCTCGAAGGATGGCGGCGGCTGTGGCCCATGATCCAGATGGAGAAGGGCGCGTACGCCCTCTATGTGATCATGAAAATTGGGTTGGCGATCGGCGCCGGAATCGTTGTCGGAATTGCATCGGCGATTTTGGTTGTGGTCTTGGCCGTACCGGCCGTTGCCGTGGCATTGGCGGCTGTATTTGCCGGCAAGACCGCGGGCCTCAGTTGGACTGTCTTCACGGTTACTGCCGCGGTCGTTGCGGTATGCATTTTATTTGCCGTGCTGTTTTACCTGGTGTCGCTCGTATCGGTGCCGGTGATCGTGTTCTTCCCTGCCTATGCGATGTATTTCTTTGCCGCGCGATACCGGCCTCTAACCGTGGCCTTGTATCCGGAGCCCCCTGCGTCGCCGGTCATGATTCCGGGCGGAAGTCCGCCTCCGTTCTCGCCGCCTCCCTTGCCGGCGGTGTAAAGGCAAATGATTCGAAAACCGTTCCTGGTTATTCCGGCTTCAACCTGGCGCCCTTGCCGTGCGGCCAGGAGAATCGCCGTCCGATGATGCATTTCACGATGAGGTGATCGGTCGAGCGGGTCGCTCCCCAACCGACTCCGAAGTTGAACTCCCACTGCGGCGCGAAATCGATGTCAATGGCCGGAAAAAATTGCTGTTGCTGGTCCCGCAGCGCGTCAAAACCAGTCAGCGAGCCGTAGGACGCGTAGTACTCCAGGCCGCCGGCAATCTTTTTCGTGAAGTCATAACTGAACTTCACATTCGGAGAAAAAGTGACTCCCTGGTCCACGCTGGGTCCGTGAAACGACCGGTCGAGCGCAGGATTGAAGGAGAAATACCAACGCCCGATTTTGCGATCGATAATCGGCCGAATCTCCAACGTCCAGGTATCGGGAGAAAAAGCGGCGCGCTGATAGCCGAATTCTATCGACATACTTGCGCCGACCGGCCAGTGCCAACACTCGGGCGCCCGCACCCGCGGCCGGATGTGATCGCCCACCCACTGCCATCCCCCATCGGACTGGATGCTGGTGAAAACGTAGAAGCCCACCTCGGCCCAGTCGGTGATTCCCTGCGTCAATTCGAGCGTTTCGTGCTCAGCGTGATTCGTGGGCAGCATGCCGTCGATCACGGTCTTGCTGCCTTCCACGGTGAAATTGGAGTGAATCTCCACCATGGTCGACCGAGGAGCCTGCGTTTCCGAGCCGTAAACCTGGATCTCGTAGTTGTCTTGCGCGAGGGCGATCGATGAGAGTACCGAGATTGCGAGAAGAGCGAGAAAGACTGGCCGCCAAGAAAGGATCATGAGGTCGGAATCTGATGGCCGCCTTCCTCCGCGACCGTCGCTCCATGATGCACGGTTGGCGGCGGATGAGGCAACTCGGCGAGCGCGCACACATCAGAAAATTTCCCGAGTGCGAATGGCAATTCGCGTAATCAAGGAACTCTGCTGCCTGCCGAGGTGTCTGATGTTTCGAGACACGCGCGTGCCCGAGAGGAGCAAACTCCATGGCTTTCTCAATGGCAGGCGGAGGTCCGTCTGGACCGCAAATCAATGTCACACCGCTGATTGACGTGCTGCTCACGCTGATCGTCATGTTCATGCTCGTCGTCGCGATGGATCCGGAGTATGTAGAGAAGACGCAACTGCCGCAGCCCGATCAGAAGCAGTCTGCGCAGGAAAGGGAGTCGCGGACCATCATCATTCAGGTGGTTTGGACGGCGAAGGATCAGACACCGACGGTCAAGATCAACCAGGAAGGGGTTCGCTGGGAGGATCTGGAGACGCGCCTTTCGCGGATCTACCTGACCCGCGTCGAAAAAGTGGCATTCGTCCGCGGCGACGCCAACGTCGATTTCGAGTATGTGGCCGACGTGATCGACCTGGCGCACCACGCGGGCGTGCAGCGCATCGGTCTGCTTACGAATGGACAAATGCTGGCGGGCGAGTGAGACGAACTGGATTCCCACGGTGCGGAAAGCTGGGCCATGCGTGCTTATTCCCGCGCGCGATTCTTGATCCAAATCGGCGTGCCGACAAATCCGAACGCTTCGCGGATTTGATTTTCTAAAAAGCGCTGAAACGCGAAGTGCAGCTTGACGCTGCGATTGGTAAACAGCACAAACGTGGGCGGCGCCACCGAAGCCTGCGTCATGTATAGAATCTTCACTCGCTGCCGCACGGGGACGGAAGCCCGATCGAAATCCACGCGTTCGAGAAAGCGGTTCATCTGCGAAGTCGTGACGCGCTTGCGGCGTTCGGTGGCAACCTCGTCGAGGAGCGGAAAGATTTTCTCTGTCCCCTTGCCGCTCTGAGCCGAGATAAATAGAATCGGTGCGTAGTTCAGGAATTTCAGTTCGTAGCGGAGTCGCTGCTCGTAGGCGTCGCGGTCGCCCGGCCGCTTGCTCTCGCGCATGCGCTCGGCCTTGGTCGGACGCGATGGCTTCTGCTTGCCGCTGATTACCAGATCCCATTTGTTGACCACGATAATGATCGATCGCCCGCTCTCATGCGCGTAGCCGGCAATCGAAGCGTCCAGCTGGCTAACGCCTTCGGTGGCGTCGATGACCAGCAGCGCGATGTCGGCGGCTTCTAGATGCTTCCGCGCCATCACCACCGACAGCTTCTCGGCCATTAGGTGCGTCTTGCCCTTGCGACGGATGCCGGCCGTATCGATAAAGCGAAAGCGCCGCCCGTCGCGCTCGACCACTTCATCCACCGCGTCGCGCGTAGTCCCGGGGATGGGTGAAACAATCGCTCGGTCCGAAGCGGTGAGGCAATTCAGCAATGTGGACTTGCCCACGTTCGGGTGCCCGATGATGGCGACTTTTACTTCGGGCGTCGTTTGCTCGTCGTGAGCAGGCAAGGCTTCGCCGGAAGGAGATTCCCCTGTGTTCTCTGTGTCCTCTGTGGTGGAAGCTTTTGGCAGTTGCTCCACGACGGCATCCAGCAGATCGTCAACCCCACGCCCGTGCTCGGCGGAAACCGGAAACATCTGCTTCACGCCCAGGCGATGAAAGTCATTGATCAGCGAGGATTGTTTTTCGGAATCGACCTTGTTGACCGCCAGAAACAGCGGCAGGTTGGCCTTGCGCAGCAGACGAACCAGCTCCAGATCGGGTCCCGCAAGTTCCGTCCGTCCATCGACAACCATGATGATGGCCGCGGCCTCGTCGAGCGCGACGCGCGCCTGCCGAAAAATCTCCGCCGGGATCAGATCTTTTTCCTCCGGCAAAATGCCGCCGGTATCGACGATCCGCAGCCGCCGCCCTTCCCATTCCGCTTCGCCATAGAGACGGTCGCGCGTGATCCCCGGTTCATCGCCGACGATAGCCCGCCGCGACCCCACGATGCGGTTGAACAGCGTTGACTTGCCCACGTTGGGGCGTCCGACAATAGCAATGGTCGGAACGCCCGCGGCCGCGGTGGCCAGAGTGTTGGTCGAGTTGTAGGTAGGCTGCGTCAAAGTCGATGCTCATGTGGGGACAGCCGACCTCGGCTGTCGGGTCGGGTCGAAGACCCGACGGCGTTAGACGATGCGATTGCCCCGGAATCGCTATTATAGAGACTTCCGTGGCCCCGTCTTCTCAATCCCCGCCGTCAGCCCCCGCGAGCCGTCCCGCGCCCAGCGGCAAAGACGCTTCGCTGCACCAGTTTTTCGCGCCGGGCGGAGTGCTCTCGCGGACGCATCCGGCCTATGAATTTCGCCGCGGACAGCTGCAAATGGCCCAGGCAGTCGAGCAAGCGCTGGAAGAGAAACGGCACCTGATCGTCGAAGCCGGCACCGGCACCGGCAAGACGCTGGCCTATCTCGTGCCCGTGATTCGTTCGGGCAAGCGCGTCATCATCTCGACCGGAACGAAAAATCTGCAGGAACAGCTGTTCTACAAAGACGTTCCATTTCTCGAGCAGGCGCTTTACGGAAACGCAGAGTCGCGCCTCTCGGTCTGCTATATGAAGGGCCGCAACAATTATCTCTGCCGGAAGAAGCTCTACGACCTCACCAATCAGCCGGTGCTCAGCGGCCTCGATGAGATCGAGCAATACCGCGCCATTTCCGCCTGGGAAAAGAACACGGCCACCGGCGACCGCGCCGAACTAGCTGAACTGCCCGAGGCCAGCCTTCTCTGGCACAAGCTTGACGCGCGTGCGGATACCTGCACCGGTCAGAAGTGCAGTGAGTTTGAGCGCTGCTTCATCACGGAGATGCGGCGTCGCGCGATGGAAAGCGACATCATCATCGTCAACCATCACCTGTTCTTCGCCGATCTTGCCATCAAGCTGCAGGCCGACGGCGCGCTCGACGCCGGAATTCTGCCCGAAGCCGCCGCAGTGATCTTTGACGAAGCCCACGAACTGGAAGACGTTGCCGGAAACTATTTCGGGATCTCGGTGAGCAATCTGCGGATCGACGAACTGGCCCGCGACATTGAACGCTCGATGGAGCACAACCGGATGCTCTCGCCGTCGATCTCGGGAGCGCTCGGAAGCTTGCGCGACCGCTCGCAACTGTTCTTCTCGCTCTTGCCCACTGGCGACGGTCGGTTTGCCTTCGAGACGCGCCGTGAATTCCTCGAAGAAAATGGAGACGAGTTCGTCGGGCTGAATCAGTCGCTGACCAGGCTGGCTGGCGAAGTCGAAGCCTTGCCGCAAAAGCCGGAAGAAGTTTTCAACTTCGTCCGCCGCGCGCAAGAGATCCAAGCACAGCTCGGCTTCGCCATGGAATCCGAAGACCGGAACACTGTCTTCTGGATCGAGCGACGCGGCGGGAGAATGAACCGGGAAGGGCACGGCTTTAGCCGTGCCGATAGAGGATCTGAAAGGGAACGGGCTTCAGCCGCCGAGGTTCGCGGGCGCCAGCACGTCTTCCTGCAGGCCACTCCCATCGATGTCGGCCCCATCCTGCGCGAGTGCCTGTGGTCGAAGCTGGATTGCGCCGTGCTCACTTCCGCCACCCTCGCAGTCGGCGGGGGATTCGAATACATTCGCAAACGGCTGGGCTTCGAACACGCACGCGAGTCGGTGCTGCCGTCGCATTTCGACTACGGGAGCCAGGCACTAATGTATGTGCCGCCCGACTTGCCCGACCCGCGCACGCCACAATTTACGGCCAAAGCGTCCGAGCGCATCCGCCGGTTGTTAGGAATTACCCGCGGCCGCGCCTTCGTTCTCTTCACCAGCTATGCGCAGATGAACGACATCCACCAGCGGCTCCTCGGCGAAGTCGAGTTCCCCCTGCTGCGCCAGGGCGACGCCCCGAAAACCGCCCTGCTCGAAGAATTCCGCGTGACGCCCAACGCCGTGCTGTTTGCGACTTCTTCGTTCTGGCAAGGCGTCGACGTGCAGGGAGAGCAGTTGAGTTGCGTGATTATTGACCGCCTGCCCTTTGCTGTTCCCAGCGATCCGGTCGTCGCAGCGCGTGTGAAGGCGATCGACGCCGAGGGCGGCAACGCGTTCTTTCAGTATCAAGTTCCGGCCGCGGTCATCACGCTGAAACAAGGCTTCGGACGCCTGATCCGCTCACTTCATGACCGCGGCCTGCTGGTGCTGCTCGATAATCGCATTCTGAAGAAGCAGTACGGGCGCGTCTTCGTCGAAAGCCTGCCGAATTACAAGAAGACTACCGACATGGGAGTAGTGGAAGATTTTTTCGGGATCACCAAGTAAGCTTGGCATGAGGTAGTGGGTCGAGAGGCGTCATCCCGAAGCCCCACGTTTTCACCAGCGGGGCGAGGGATCTCCCATGGCATGCAGCCGACCATCGTGCGCCCGCCGGATTCACAGGTACTCGCGTTCTGCAGTACGGATGGCTTTATAGCGGGCAAAGGCTTTCTTCTCGTCCTCGAGTCCCAGAGCAGAGCGCAACGAGCTTCCCCGAAAGGTATGCGCCAGCATCTTCGGCATGGACCGCAGCACAAACCACGGGTCGTGGCGGAAGACGGCAGGCACGTGGCGTGTCTTCATCCAGCGTTCCGCCTTCCAGCGCAAGAACTCAACCTCCTCGGCTGGCAGGTGACGGGTGCGCACTACGGCCGTGGTCCCGTCATATTCTTCCATGCGATCGTTTTGGATCAATCCCTGGTCGCGGAAGTCTTTCGTCATGGGCGTGCGCGGATACGGAGTGGGATGCTGAATATACGGCCAGTCGACGTAGCGCCGCGCAAATTCAAGGTTGGCCTCGATCGATTCCCGCGTATCGTCCGGATTGCCCACAATCAACCCGCCGACCACGTACATGTCATTGCGATGCAAATGGTCGATCGCCTTCAACGTCGCGTTGCCCACGCTATTGCCGTTGCTGCGCGCCGTATTCTTCGCGGTGGCACGGAGAAAATCCAGATCGCCTTCCAGAATGTTTTCGATTCCAAGAAAGACATAGCGGAATCCCGCGCGTTTCATCAGCGGCGCCAGGGTTTCACCGTGGTTGGCGATCGACAACGTCATGGCCTGCACGAAGTAGTCGATTTCGTTGAGCCCGGCGGCAATGATTGCCTCACATAACGCCTGGAAGCGCCGCACATTGAGCATGATGTTGTCATCTACCAGGAAAATACTCCGGGCGCCATGATCGCGAGCGTCGCGAATGTCGGCGATCACGCGGTCGAAGGTGTAGGTGAAGAAATTACGCCCGCGCATCTCGATGATCGAGCAGAAGCTGCAATCGTAGGTGCAGCCTCGCGAAGTTTCGATGACGTCCACTTGCCGCCCCAGAAATGTGTAGCCCGCGAGCACGCGCGCATCCCGCTTGGGCAGACGGATTTCTCCATCCTCCAGCCGATGCGGGGCACGAGCAGGCGTGTGTACCCAGCGGTTGCCGTCGCGAAACGACAAGCCGCAAATGTTCTCGAAGCCCGTGCCCCGCTCAATTGTGCGAAGCAGTTCGCGAAAAGTGACTTCGCCCTCGCCGCGCACCAGGAAGTCGACGTCCATCGTCTCGTACGCTTCCGGAGCCAGGCTGGGATCGTATCCTCCCACAATGATTTTAGCGTCCGGCTTGAGCGTGCGCACCAGTTCGATGATGCGTCCAGCAGTGCGGCGCTGGAACGTCATGATCGACAAGCCGACGACTTGAGGATCCAGTTCTCGAACCAGGCGGATGACGGTTTCGGGAACCTGTCCCTGCACGAGAATCAGGTCGGCTACGGCCACACGGTGATGTGCATCAACATTGCCCGCAATCGAGGATAGACCGCCATTGGGCATCCGGATCGCGAGCGAGGGCATGTGCTCGAACGAATCCGGCATGGAGAACAATAGGACGCTCATCACGTCTGTCCTGAGTCTTTATGAATCGGCCGGGCCCGACGAATGGCGGAGATAGGATTCTGTGGAGCGGGCACTCTTGCCCGCTGGTTTGTAGTGCTGCAGGCAAGCGGGCAGGAGTGCCTGCTCCACACGAACATGCCAAGATTGTAGCCGATTGGCCGCTCCCTTGCAGAATCTGGGCGCCAGGAAGAGGGAGATCAATCGCGCTTTAGTCCTGCCCGGCGGTTTCTCCTACGCGCGGCACTACCCGCACCACAATCCCCGACGCCTGCTCCTTGCTGTGATACACGCGCTCGGTTGCTTTCACGAAATCCGAAGGCTTGGCGTCAGGAATGTTCACAAACGTTTGTGGATTGCGATCGGTCAACGGGAACCACGAACTTTGCACCTGCACCATGATCCGGTGCCCGCGCCGGAACGTATGATTCACATCCTGCATGGTGAAGTTAATCTCTTCTACCTTGCCCGGCGTGAAGGCCTCCGGTTTTTCGAAACTGTGGCGGAATTTTCCCCGGAATGGCTCGCCGCGCACCAGTTGCTGATATCCGCCCATGGCGAACGGCGGTGCCGGCACATCTTTTCGTGGCTTGTCTTTGTCTTCCGGGCGAGGCGCATCCTGTTTGCTGTCGGGATAATCGGCCGGATAAACATCAATCAGCTTCACATCGAAGTCTGAATCCGTGCCGCTGGTGGAAACGAACAGCCGCGGCGAAATCGGGCCGGCGATTGTCACGTCTTCCTGCAGCACCGGCGTCTCGTACACCAGCACATCGGTGCGGCTATCGGCGAAACGCTGGTCTGAGAGCATGTATTCCTGGGGAACGTTCAGCGCCGCGTAGTTCACAAAGGGCACCGGCTTGGCGGGATCGCTGACGTACTCATCGAAAGACGATCCCTCGGCCGGCGGCGCTTCGAACGATAATCCGCCATTGGCATGGAAGTAGAGAGTCTTGCTCTCGGCGTTCTTCGGAGGCCAGGCCGAGTATTGCCGCCACACATTTGTTCCCGTCTCAAAGACATAAGCCTTGGGCAGCATGGCATCGCCATTGCCTTTCAGATAATGCTCGAAAAATGGAAACAGAATGTTCTTCCGGTAATATTCGGCGGTGTTCGACGCAAAGCTGACTCGTCCTAGGTGCTCTCCGTCATAGCGCGCCCACCCGCCATGCACCCACGGCCCGACCACGAGGGCGTTGAAGATCCCCGGATTCTTCTCGTCAATCGAATGAAAAGTCGTGAATGGCCCCTGCAGATCTTCGGCATCGAACCATCCCCCCACGGTGAGCACCGCGCAGTGAATGTCCTTCATGTGCGGGGCCAGGTTGCGCGCCTTCCAATAATCGTCGTAAGTATCGTGTTTGACCTGGTCGTCCCACAGCGCACTCTTGCCGTCCAGATATTTCCGCAGATTCGCGAGCGGTCCGGCGTTCAGGTAGAACTCGTACGCGTCTTTCGTTCCCCAATCGAATGGCACGCGCGTCTTCGGCGGCAGTTGCGGATTTTCCTGCGGCTTGAACTGGCTGTAGAACCCGAAATTTGCCGCCAACATGAACGCGCCGCCATGGTAGGCATCGTCGCCCATAAATAGATCGGTCATCGGAGCTTGCGGCGACGCGGCCTTCAGCGCCGGATGCGAATCGATGATGCTGGCCGAGGTGAAAAATCCGGGATAGGAAATTCCCCAGATCCCCGCATTGCCGTTATTGTTGGCTACGTTCTTGAGCAACCAGTCGATGGTGTCGTAGAGATCGCTGCTGTCGTCGACATCGTGCTTCGATTTCTTATCGTCGATGTGCGGCCGCATCTCGACGAACGTACCCTCCGACATGTAGCGCCCGCGCACATCCTGAAACACGAAAATGTATCCGGCCTTGTCGAATTCCGGTGACGGCCCGAGTTGCGTCCGGTACAAATCCACGCCATAAGGTGCAACGCTGTAAGGAGTGCGGTCGATCAGAAACGGGTAGGCATGGGAGCTGTCTTTCGGGACATACACGGATGTGAACAGGTGCACTCCGTCGCGCATTGGGATTCTGTACTCGTACTTGGTGTAGTGCTCCTTGATGTCGTACTCCGGAGCCTCGGGCCGGCTCTGCGCGAAAGCTCCGGTCGTGACGATTGCAACACACATCCACATCGAGAATCTGCGAGGGATCATGCCTGCTCCTTGACGAGTAAGTACGCTTAGGCAAGCTACATTCCGCCGGGAATTGGAGTCAAGCGCGCGACCGCCGCGTCGCCGTTCAAGCGGTACAATAGTGTTTTGGGCAGAGAGCGCGGCCGGCCCTGTATCCACGCCCGGCGGCAGGGGGAGCATGTTCGAAGTCAGAGTCGAAGACACGTTTGCCGCGGGCCATTACCTGCGCAATTACAAAGGCAAGTGCGAGAATCCGCACGGCCATAATTACAAGATTCGCGTCACGCTGGCGGGCGCCGAGCTCGACAAGGCTGGATTGCTGCTCGATTTCAAGGACCTGCGCGAGGTCATGAAGCACGTCATCGAGCGCCTCGATCATCAGATGATCAACGATATCGAGCCTTTCACCGTGATCAATCCGTCCGCCGAAAATTTGGCTAAGTATTTCTACGACGAATCGAATACCCGTCTGCAGAGCGTGACCAAAGGCCGCGTGCGCGTGAAAGACGTGACGGTGTTTGAGACAGACACCACGACGGCCAAATACAGCGAGTAATCAGTTCCCAGCCCGCGAGCTATGAGCAATGAGCCATGAGCGGGCTAACTTGGCGGTTCGTCGCTCACTGCTCACTGCTGTCGGCTGGCAGCTGTTTTCCATGCAGATCACCGAAATCTACAAATCGTTGCAAGGCGAGTCGACTTACGCGGGCCTTCCTTGCGTTTTCATCCGGCTTACAGGATGCAATCTACGCTGCTCCTGGTGTGACAGCGAGTACACGTTTCACGGCGGCCTTAAGATGACGACGGAGCAAGTTCTCCATGAAGTCGAGCGCCTGAGTCCCGGCGGAGGCCTGGTTGAGATCACCGGCGGCGAGCCGATGCTGCAGGAACGTGATGTCGTTCCCCTGATGCAACAAATGCTCGAGAGACATTACCAGATTCTGCTGGAAACCAGTGGAGAGCGGCCGCTCGGCAATGTTCCGGCTACGGTCATCAAGATTGTCGACGTGAAGTGTCCAGACTCAGGTGAGGGTGAGACCTTCCGGCTCGAGAATCTGGGCATCCTTCAAGGGCATGATGAAATGAAATTCGTTTTGGCCAGCCGGGCCGATTACGAATTCGCCCGCGACTTTGTCCATCGCCATAATCTTGCTGGACGCGTGAACGCCATCCTGTTTTCTCCTGCGTTCCGCAAAGATGCCACTGGTGCCCGCGACACCTCACACTGCCTGCTCGATCCCCAGCAATTGGCCGAGTGGATCATCGCCGACAACGTCCCGGTCAGGCTGGGCTTGCAACTGCACAAGTTCATCTGGGATCCCGCGGTCAAGGGAGTGTAGGGTGAAGAGAGTCCGAAGAGAGTCAGAGAGATGAAAGTTTCTCAGAGGCGTCATCCCGATGCCCCGCGTTTTCACCAGCGGGGCGAGGGATCTCGCGCGTGCCGCACCTCTGACTTCTGAAATCGATGTCCGCCTTAACCAAACCCCGCGCCGTCGTCCTCCTCAGTGGAGGGATGGATTCCGCTGTCTGCACCGCTCTCGCCGTCCGCGACTTCGATATCGCGGCCGTCCACATCAGCTACGGCCAGCGTACCCAGGAACGCGAGCGGCAATCGTTTCTGGCGATCTGTCAGCGCCTCAAGATTCATGACAAGCTCATGGTTCGCAACGAGGCTTTGCAACTCATCGGCGGATCCGCGCTGACGGACGATTCCATCGCCGTTCCCGACGCGGAAAATGTTGGCCACAACATCCCTGTCACATACGTGCCTTTTCGCAACGCGCATTTCCTGGCCGTGGCGGTCAGTTGGGCCGAGGTTCTAGGCGCGCAGAAGGTATACATCGGCGCGGTCGAGCCCGACAGTTCCGGATATCCCGACTGCCGTCCCGCCTATTACCAGGCATTCAATGAAGTGGTCAAGGCGGGAACGAAAGAGGGCAAAATCGAAATCGTGACTCCCCTGATCGCCATGCGAAAAGCCGAGATTGTGCGCCTTGGCCTTGAATTGGGTGCACCATTCGATTTAACTTGGTCATGTTACAGCCGTGAGGATCAGGCTTGCGGGGTGTGCGACAGCTGTGTTCTGCGCCTGCGCGCCTTCGCGGCTGCCGGAGCGCGAGATCCAATTCCTTACGCGGTCCGGTAGATCGGTTGTCTGGTGAATGCCTAAGACGATGGAGCAACCGGCTTCTGTTTCACCAGCAGCATTTACATCTTGATTTGTTGCCGGGAGGCAAAATGAAAAAGCACTTGGCAATCATTGTCGTTGCAGTTCTAGCGCTCGGAGTGTGCGTACCCTACGTCCTCGCCCAGGCTTCCGGAACCGTAAAGGGCGTTTGCAAAGACGCTCAGGGAAATCCCATTGTCGATGGAGTGGTCGTTTACAACAATACGGATAACGGACAAAAGTACGTCCTGAAGACCAACAAAAAGGGCGAGTACTTTTCTCTGGGACTTACCCCGGGCAAATACAATGTTGTCCTTTACAAGAATGCGGATGATCAGAAGGCAGGTAAGGAACTGTTTCACACCAACGGGTTTCCAGTAGCACTCGAGGAGAACACGCTCGATTTCGATCTTAAGAAACAGTCGGAAGAACAAGCCAAGGGTGTAGGCCTCACTCCAGAACAAGTGAAGCAGATGCAGGAGCAGCAGGCCAAGCAGCAGAAGGAAGGCAATACGGTCAAATCGCTGAATGAGAAGCTGAACGCCGCCAAAACCGCGGCCGACGCCGGTGATTTTGATACCGCCATTGCGGCTCTGAACGAAGCCAACCAGGTCGATCCTTCCCGCGATCTGATCTGGTTCAAGTTAGGTGACTACTATCGGCTCTCGGCGACCAAGCAGACCGATCCCGCCGAAAAGCAAAAGCGCCTGGGATCAGCGATTGACGCCTATCAAAAGGCAATCCAGTTGAGGCAGGCGACGCCTGACAAAGATGCCGCGAAGCAGGCCAGCAATCTGGCTGCGTACTACAACAACATGGCAGAAGCCTATGCCAAATCCAACAAGATCGACGATGCGGTAAAGACCTATGCGCTGGCCGCTCAAACCGAGCCGTCTGCCGCCGCCCAGTATTACTTCAACACCGGCGCCGTGCTCACTAACGCCGGAAAAGTCGACGATGCAGTTGCTGCGTTTGACAAGGTTATCGCCGCCGATCCCAACCGTGCCGATGCCTACTATTGGAAGGGCGTCAACATGATCGGCAAAGCTACGCTGGCGAAGGATGGCAAGATGGAGGCGCCTGCCGGAACCGCGGAAGCCTTCCAGAAGTACCTCGAGCTGCAGCCCACCGGAACGTATGCTGACCCGGCTAAGCAAATGCTGGCCAGCATCGGCGCATCCGTCGAAGCCAGTTACGGCGCCAAAAAGAAGCCGACAAAGAAGTAGAAGATTGCTGTAATCAAGTACTTGGGCGTGAAGGGGTGGCTCCCCGAGCCGCCCTTTTCCTTTCGCCACACGGTTACAACGGTTACCAAGGGCTATGCACTTGCTGGCCGTCGTACAACTCCCTTCTTCGCGGTACAGTGAATTCAGCGGTCTCTTCCATATCTGTGGTGCGTGCGATTCCTGCAAGTGAGGACGAATGGCAGCACCGACCATTGCTCCAATTTCTGTCGAACTCGACGGCTTCTCCGGTGGCGATCGGATCGCCACCCCGGCGTTGCTGGGCGCGATGTTGCGCGCGGCGGAGAAAATCAGCGATCTGATTTTTTCGCCCGGACGCCCGCCCCAGGTTCAGGTTTACGGCCAGATGATTCCCGTGCAGGCGCCGGGACTCACTTTCCTCACCGCCGACGATACACGCCGCATCGCGGCCGATCTCATCGGCGATAACAAGCAGGCCATCACCACGCTGCGCGAGCACGGAGCCTGCGATGTTTCGTATGGTTTGCCCGGGCTGGCTCGCTTTCGCGTCAACATTTTCATCCAGCGCGGCAGTTGCGCCGTTGTCATGCGCGTGATCCCCACCAACATTCCGGATTTCGCATCGCTGCGGATGCCACAGCACTTGTCTGAAATTACAAAACTAAGAGATGGCATTGTCCTGGTGACTGGACCAGCGGGGTCGGGAAAGTCCTCCACGCTGGCCGTGCTGCTCGACAGCATCAATCGCGAGAAGTATTACCACATCATCACGGTCGAAGATCCCATCGAGTTTCTGCACAACCACAAGTGCTCCACCATTCACCAGCGCGAGTTGCACAGCGACACGCCCAGCTTCGCGCACGCCTTGCGTTCCGCGATGCGGCAGGCTCCCAAGGTAATTCTGGTGGGCGAGATGCGCGACCGCGAGACCATCGAGATTGTTTTCGAGGCAGCTGAAACGGGCCACCTGGTCCTGTCCAGCCTCAACACGATGGACGCCTCGAAAACGGTGGAGCGCATCGTCACTTCGTTCGCACCGGCCGAACAGCAATCCATCCGCGAGCGCTTTGCCAAATCGTTCCGTTACATCGTCTGTCAGCGCTTGCTGTCGAAGGCCGATCGCAGCGGACGCGTCGCCGCTTTCGAGATCCTCAAAGCCAATGCCCGCACCCGCGAATGCATCGAAAAAGAGGACCGTGACAATAACCGCTTGCTCGATGCCATAAAGGCCGGAGCCTCCGAAGGGATGCAGCACTTTGACGGCGAGATCGCGCAGTTGGTGCAGGATCGCGTCGTCGATCTGGAAACCGGGCTCTCTTTTGCCAGTAATCCTGCCATGCTGGGCCAGGCGCTGGCGCGATAGCGGCAATCCCGAGCGAAAATCATCTTCGTCGTGCGCCAACACCCGCGCCAGGACAACGCCTCTCACACCAAATTCCCCTGATCTTCTATCATCACTTCTATGGCAGGCGCGGAGATTGCTTCGAACGTCTTAAGCTTTGAAGATGCGCGGCGCGTAGTAGAACAGCAGGCAGCGCAGGTTGAGCCGCCGCAAACGGAGATCGTCGCACTGGTCGATGCCGCCGGGCGCGTGCTCGCGGACCCCATACTCGCCGACCGCGATCTCCCTCCGTTTCCCCGCTCCACGCGCGATGGCTATGCGGTCCGTTCTGCCGACCTGCACGAAGTTCCGACCATGCTGGACGTCATCGGCGAAGTCAAGGCCGGTGAGAAGCCCGAGAAGATTCCCGCCAGCATCGGCAAACGACAAGCGGTTTCCATCATGACCGGAGCCCCAGTTCCCGCAGGCGGCGATGCTGTTGTCATGGTCGAATACACGTCGCAACGAGGCAAGCAAGTCGAGGTGATGCGAAGTGTCGTCTCAGGAGAGAACATCGTCCCACGTGGCGCCGAAGCTGGTTACGGCGCATCGCTGGTTGAGCGCGGCGCACGCCTGACGGAGGCGACCATCGCTCTGGCGGCTTCGGTGGGCAAGTCAAAGCTGCACGTATACAAGCGTCCGCAAGTGGCCGTACTGACTACGGGCGACGAGATTGTAGATGTCGATGCCGTTCCCGGACCAACGCAGATTCACAATTCCAACAGCTACTCGCTGGCAGTGCAGATTCGGCGCTCTGGCGGCGACCCTGTCCTGCTCCCGATCGCTCCCGACGAACCGCGCGCCCTGCGCCGCTTGATCGAGCAAGGCCTCGCTTCCGACCTGTTGCTGATGACCGGCGGCGTCTCCATGGGCCGTTACGACTTGGTCGAGCAAGTCCTGGCCGAACTGCAAGCCGAATTCTTCTTCACGGGAGCGAAGATCCAGCCCGGCCAGCCCGTCGTGTTCGGAAAGTGTGGCGCGGGCGCCCTCGCCCGCGAAAAGCCTCCCACCTATTTCTTTGGCCTGCCCGGCAACCCAGTCTCCACCATGGTGACCTTCGAACTCTTCGCCCGCCCGATGCTCGAAGCCCTAAGCGGCCAGTCCCCGCGTAATCTGGTCTTCGTCTATGCGAAGTTGAAATCAGAAATCCGCGTCAAGCCTGGTCTGAAGCGCTTCCTTCCGGCCATTCTCTCAGGCGAATTTGAACAGTCCGAAGTCGAACTCGTCCCCTGGCAGGGATCGGGCGACGTCGCGGCCACCGCTCGCGCCAACTGCTACATCGTCATTCCCCCCGACCGCGAACTCATCTCCTCAGGCGAATTCGTTGCGGTAATGATGCGATGATCCGGCAAAAACTGGGGGGCAGAAGTGTGGAGGACCAAAAATGTGGGAGGCAGAAAATGTGGGGACGGCCGCCCTCGGCCGTCCAGGAGCGCAGCTCCGCAGCTTCTCTCCATGCAGCTTTTCTCCATGTAAGATAGCCATAGCCTTCCCGAAGGCGTCTGATGGCAAAGAAACTTTCCCACTACGACCGTGCCGGCCGCGCCCGCATGGTGGATGTCTCCGGCAAATCCGCAACCAGAAGGGAAGCCGAGGCGAGTGGCTTTGTCGCCGTCGACCCGCGAGTGCTCGCGTCACTCCCCGCTAATCCGAAAGGCGATCCCTTGGAAGTGGCGCGCATCGCCGGCATCATGGCCGCCAAACGTACCTCCGAACTCATCCCGATGTGCCATCCGCTGCCACTCTCGCTCGTTGATGTCGAGGTGCGCGTGTGCGAGAATGGCCTCGCCATCACCTCCAGAGTCGCTACAACCGGCCCAACGGGCGTTGAAATGGAAGCCCTGGTCGCCGTCAGCGTAGCTGCGCTGACCGTGTACGACATGCTCAAGGCCGCCGACAAAGGCATCGAGATTCGCGAGATCATGCTGGAGCGCAAAAGCGGAGGCAAGAGCGGAGAATACCGGCGCCGCAATGGCGGCGCGAAACAAGTTCATGACTGATAACGTAAAGCTCCTGTTGGTCGACGACAATCCGATGGTGCTCGGCATGCTCCAGCAGGCTTTGTCGCCGCTCGCGCAGGTGACGACTGCGACCGATGCCGCCGACGCCCTGCTCAAAGCCGTGGATGATGCCCCGGATCTCCTTCTGTGCGATTACCGCTTGCCCGGCATGGACGGCCGCCAGCTGGTCGAAAAGCTGAAAAGCCGTCCGGCCACCGCGAATTTCTCCACCGTGCTCATGGCCAGTAAAGCCGATATTGCCGAGCGGCTCTCGCCGCAGGATGCGGCCGACGATTATTTGGAGAAGCCCTTTTACCTGAAAGATGCCATCCGTCGCGTGAAGCGCATGATCGACCGCATCGCGCTTGAGAAAATGGCCAAGACGGCGCCTTCCGATGGCGTTGTGCGGGGAAGCCTGTCGCAGATGAACGTGATCGATCTCATGCAGTCGCTCGAAATGGGCCGCAAAAGCTGCCAGCTATCTCTCAGCAACGAAGGCGACAAGTGCGAGGTGTTTTTCGTCGAAGGACAGGTGAAACACGCCACCTATGGATCCCTGGTAGGCGACGAAGCCGTCTTCAAAGTGCTGCGCTGGACGGGGGGAAACTTCCAGCTCGATTTCGAAGGCAAGACCGACAAAGAGACCACGCAGCTCAATACTCAGGGACTTCTGATGGAAGGCCTGCGCCTCCTCGATGAATCGCAGCGCGATGGCGGCGAACCCGAACCTGCCGCGCCCCCGGCTGCAGAAACTGCTCCCGTCGCGAAACCTGCTTCTTACAGCGGCGCCGGTCGCGGCCGGGAAGAAGAGGAAGACGTTCTTCTCGATGGCTGAGCCCAATCGCACTGAGCTCAATCGAGGGATGACCGCAGCCGTGGTGACGGTTAGCGATTCCTGCTCCCGCGGTGAGCGCCAGGATCAGTCAGGGCCCGCGATCGCTCAACTTCTCGAAAAGCTTCATTTCTCGATTGTCGCGCGCGAAGTCGTGCCTGACCATTCCATCCAGATTCAGAACCTGCTGATACGCCTGGCCCGCGAAGTGCAACTCATCGTGACCACTGGCGGAACCGGCATCGCCCTGCGCGATGTGACGCCCGAAGCGACGCGCGCAGTCTGCGATCGCCTGCTCGATGGCGTCGCTGAACGAATGCGCGCCGAAGGCATCAAGAAGACTCCATTCGCCGCATTAAGCCGCGGAGTCTGCGGAATCCGCGGCAAAGCGTTGATCCTGAATCTGCCGGGAAGCCCCAACGGCGCAGTCGAATCGCTGCAAGCGGTAGCCAATCTGCTCCCGCACGCACTAGACTTGCTAAGCGGCAAAACAGACCACAAATAAAACGATGTGGGGACAGCCGCCCTCGGCTGTCCAGCCGCGACGGTTTTCGTCGCGGCAGCGCACTACACTCCGCCAAATTCCTTTTCGATTCACGTACACTAACTGCTAGTGGGTCAATTTCATTTCCATAGCGCGAAATTTCCGAGAGACGTCATCCCGAAGTCCCGCGTTTTCACCAGCGGGACGAGGGATCTCCCGCGGGCATACAGCCGGCGAAGTTCAAACTGACTCACTACCCACGAACTGCTTCGCTTGAAAAAACTCACACACATCCTGGCGCGCTACACAGCGTGGATCCTGGGCCTGATGAAGGTCCTCGGCATCTGGGGAGTGTTCGTCATTGCCTTCGCCGACAGCGCGCTGCTCGGCATGCCGGTCGATTTCATCGTCGCAACCTACGTCTATCAGGATCGCAAGCGCATGCTCCTCTACATCGTTATGGCATCGCTGGGCTCGGCATTGGGCAGCATACCGCTTTACATCATCGGCTACCTGGGTGGCGAAAAAGTCCTGCGCAAGCGCATCTCGGAAGAACGCTTCCTCAAAATTCATCGCTCGTTTGAGCAGCACGAGTTCTGGGCGCTGATGTTTCCCGGCATGCTGCCACCGCCGATGCCGTTCAAAATTTTCGTGCTCGGTGCGGCGGTGTTTGAAATGAAATTCCGCGACTTCCTCATCGCCATCTTTGCCGGAAGGTTCGTTCGATTCCTGGTGTTATCGCTGCTCGTACTCTGGTTCGGACCGCAGATCGTGGCGCTCTTCGGAGGCGTATTCAAGCGGCACTGGATCTGGGTCGTAACTCTGGCGATCGGAGGCGTCAGCTTATGGCTGGTGCTGCGCCGCCGGCGCACCGTGCACGCCGTGGAGACTAAAAGTGAGATCTAAATGAAAACGGCCGCGATGATTGTCGCGGCCGAGAAACCGAGACTCCAATCCAGCTATACCGTTGCTCCCTGATGCCCGGAGCGATGCAGCTTCCCCGCAACCGCCGCTAACAAGACCGGAACGCCGAACATCACAGCCGTGAACAGCATGTCTCCCGCAACCGCGTGCCGGAAGAACGGCACGCCGGCTGCGTAACAGGCCATCAGTCCAGCAAACGTGCGCGGATACATCTCCCATGCAGCCCACACCGCGAAGTTGCTGATCACGAAAAACGATACTGACCCCGTCAGCGCCGTCCCAAGAATGCGCAGCGGGCCGGCGTCCTCTCCCAAGGTGGTTCCCAGCCACAGCATTGCCGCGTACCAGCCCCAGGTCACAAAATGATCCCAGCTGAACGGATAACGGTAGACCAGCGTGGTCAAAATCACGTCCGAGGCAGCCAGCAGCGCGAGCGGTACCCAAACTTGCCGGCGCGGTCCGCGCGCGCCGAAAAACAACAGCGCCGCCCCCACCGGAGTAAAGGCCATCGGGTGAGGCATAAACCGAAACGCAACCGCGAACAGCAAAAAGATATAAGCCAGCATAATCACCTCGGACCTGAGTTCTTATTCTGTGCGCTCGAGCGGCTGCCGTCAAGCGCCGTCCCCGACGCTGAGCCGATCGCCCGGCGATTTCCGTTGCAATCCGTCCGCAAGCCTAGCGCCCGCCGGGCTCAGGCACGACAATCTGTTCCTTCCCCGTGTCGTACACGTCGCCAACGATTCGTAAATTCTTGTCCAGCTTTATCGCCGCGCCAAGCACGCGCCGTCCACGATTTCCATCAATCGCTCTGGGCACTCCCACATAGCGCAAATCCTGAAAGTGGACGATATATCCCTGTTCCGTTCCTTCCAGAGTCTCCGTCTCCGTTATCGGATACTGCGCCCAATCCAGATACACTCGCCCCAGATAAGAATTCTTTGCCGCCAAAGTGACAGCCGTTTCTTCCGGCTTGTAACGAATCTGCATCTCGCCCTCGGGATCCACCTCCGGACCGAACGAGTCGACCGGCGCCAGCGCAAAGAAATTAGGCGTCTCCACGACTCCATACCATTGAAATGGATTGGCCCATGTCGGATAAGCGGACACTCGCAGCGGATCCACTCCACTGTAGGTGCGCGCCTCGAGCGCGTTGATAGCGCGCCGGTGCTCATAATCGCGCACTCCCCAGAGCAGGACGATGCCGATCAACGCCAGAGTAGCCGCAAGTCTTCCGCGCGGTCCGCGCTGCCGAACGCCGATTTCCTTGTCAATCAACGAGAACAGCGACGGCATCACTAATCCCAGCGTCAGGAAAACCAGTATGACCGGCTCGACAATAAATACGATGTCCCACGAATACCATCTCTCCGAAAATGGCCAGAAAGGCCGCACGCCGTAGTTATTTGTGAAGTCGAGCAAAATGTGGCTGAGCCCGGCCAGGCACGCGTAAAGAAAAAGAATTCCCCAGCGCGGCGGCAGGTTCGGATCGTTCGTGCGACGCCCGCGCAGCCGCCACACCAGATAGACGAAGCCCAACACTACTACCGCATCCAGAGGCACGCCGAGAAATGAGTGGGTGAATCCACGATGATGCGCGAAGCTGAAAGCCCGGCCGCGTATGCTAGCCAAGATGTCCAGATCTGGCGCCTCCGCCGCGAGCGTCAGCGTGAGAGTCGCGAGCGCTGTCTTGCGATTGAGTCCGGCGCGCCCCATGCACGCGCCAGTCAGAAAATGAGTGATCGGTTCCAAGAATGAAAGTTTATATTAATTCGCTGATCCGCCTTTTTCTGGGGACAGCCGCCATCGGCTGTCCTTCGCAGTCGAAGGACTGTTCAAGTGTGCGAGAACTGAATTCTCGAAACAACGAGGGAGTAAGCACCAGCCAAATGCACCCGCGTAGCGGCGATATGTGAAAGCCCGGCACGGGAGTGCCGGGAGAGGTGTGGGAAATTGACGCGAGCCCCGTAGGGGCGGCACCTGTTCTCGCCCAAACTCTGTTCGCCATGCGTGAGCCTCTAATTTGCGGCACGTGTCCTTACCGCGCCGGCCCTAGCACCGTCAACGCGTCCGGAACAATGGTAAACTCCGCCGGCAAGCTCCCCAGCAACTCCCCGTCCGCCTCAACGTAAATCTTCTGCCCCGCTTCCGCCGACGCCGCATAATCGCACGTCGCCTTCGTGCTGTACGCCCGTTCAATCCCCGGAATGTTCCACGCACGCCGCAGCATACTCCCCGTCACATAAGCCAGATACGCCAGACGGCTGCCCGTCTGGGCGAAGACCAACCGGATGTCGTCGCGATCGAGCGACGCCCCCGGCGCCAGGTGCTGCACTACTCCGCCAAAATTCCGGATGCGTACCGCCAGCAGCTCGGTCGCCTCCGTCGATTGCGGCGCGCTCGAACCCGTTTCGGTGTACTCCACTCGAAACCGCGTCATGGGATAGGTGAACCACATGTGCCAGGCCTTCGCGTAATACGCAGCCATGCCCAGTCGCTGCTTCACCTCGCTGTGCAATTTGTAGAAAAGATGCGCGTCCACTCCCACGCCGGCAGCGACGGTGAAATAACAGGTTGTCGGAAGTCCACCGAGGCCGGCGCAAGTAACGCGTCCCAGCGCGATGCGTCGCGTTGTGCAGCGTAGAACCGCCTTTGCCGCCGCCGGCACGCGCATGGGCAGGCCCAGATCGTGGGCCAGGGCATTGGCCGTCCCCATCGGCAGCACTCCAAGAGCGACCGGAGAATGTGCCATCACCTGAATCATGTTGTGAATCGTGCCGTCCCCGCCGCAGGCGAATATCGTGTCACATCCGGCGGCCATGGCTCTCCGCGCCTCATCCCCCGCATGCTCCCGCGAGTCGGTTGGGAAAAGGTTCGCCTCAATACCGCCGCCCCGCAGGATCTCGATCGCGGATTCCAGCTCCCGCCGCCGTTTCCGGCTGCCGCCTGAGTCCGGGTTGTAGAGCAGTGCCGCTTTGCGCATACCGTTAGCGAAGCAGGATTGTACCTGAGACACATTGAACCATTATTAGTCATCCTGCTCATGTGGGGACGGACGCATTCGTCCGTCCAGCGAGCGAAGCGAGCGCAATCCCAATCCCGATCCGCCTATAATCTTTGGCGATGCCTGCCCCAAAAAACGTCCAAAAGAAGATCGAAGCTCTCCGCGAGAAAATTCGCCACCACGAATATCTCTACTTCGTCCTCGACACTCCCGAAATCAGCGATCAAGAATTCGACAAGCTCACCAAGCAGCTGAAAGACCTTGAGGCCGAGCATCCCGAACTCATCACGCCTGATTCTCCCACCCAGCGCGTCGGCGGCAAGCCGCGCGAGGGATTCGTCAAGGTCCGCCATTCGTCTCCCATGCTGTCGCTCGACAACACTTACAGCGAGGAAGAGCTGCGCGGCTGGGAGCGCCGCGTGCACGAGCTCAGCGGACGCCGCGACGTCGACTACGTCTGCGAACTGAAGCTCGACGGCATGTCGCTCGCCCTAACATACGAAGATGGCAAGCTGACCCGCGGAGTCACGCGCGGTGACGGATCGGTGGGCGAAGATGTCACCCTCAACGTTCGCACGGTGCATTCCATTCCGCTCGCCATCAATAAAGACAGACTGAAGAAGGCAGGAATCCCGGCAGATTTCGAAACTCGCGGCGAGTTGTTGATGCCCACCGCCGCATTCAAGAAACTGAACGAGGAGCGGGAGCGCCAGGGCTTGGCCACCTTCGCCAATCCGCGCAATTTCACCGCCGGCACGGTTCGCCAGCTCGACTCCAGCATTACCGCCCAGCGTCGCCTCGATTTCTTCCCCTACATTCTCCTTTCCAACGGCCGCACCTACTTCGATCGCCATTGGCAAACTCTGGACGCGCTGGCGAAAGCAGGCTTCAAAGTCAACCCGCATCGCAAGCTCGTCCACTCCATGGACGAGGTCTGGGCCTTTATCCAGGAATGGGAGGCGAAGCGCGACTCCCTTCCCTACGAAATCGACGGCATCGTCGTAAAGGTCGACCGCACCGCGTTGCAGGATGAACTCGGCTTCACCGGCAAAGCTCCGCGCTGGGCGATTGCCTACAAATACGCGGCCCGCGCCGGCATCACCAGGTTGGAAGACATTCGCGTACAGGTCGGACGCACCGGAAAACTTACGCCCGTTGCGATGCTTGCTCCGGTTGCGATCGGCGGAACGACCGTTCGCAACGCCACGCTGCATAACATGGACGAGATCGAGCGCCTGGGTGTGAAAATCGGCGACTACGTGCAGGTCGAGCGCGGCGGCGACGTGATCCCCAAAGTCGCGAAGGTCATCGAAGACAAAGATCATCCCCGCGGAACCAGGGAATTCATCATGCCCGAGAAGTGCCCGGTCTGCGGGACGAAAGTTGTGCGCACCGAGGGCGAGGTCGATTACCGCTGCGTTAACGCCAACTGCCCGGCTAAGCTCCTCGGAACCATCCTGCACTTTGCCTCGCGCGGCGTGATGAACATCGACGGCATGGGCGAATCGCTGGTCACGCAGCTGATCGAGCGCGGCCTGGTCAAAAACGTCGCCGACATTTACGACCTCGCCAAAAAAGATCTGCTCAGCCTGGAACGCTTCGCCGATAAATCTGCGCAGAACATTCTCGACGAGATCGAAAACTCCAAGCAGTTGCCGCTCGAGCGCGTGATCTACGGACTCGGCATTCGCATGGTGGGCGAGCGCACTGCCCAATTTCTTGCCGAGCACTTCGGATCGATGGAAGCCCTCGCCAACGCCAGCGTCGAAGTGTTGCAAGAACGTCAACGAAGTCGGCCCGCGCATCGCCGAGAGCATCGTCGAGTTCTTCAGCAACCCAGCCAATCGCAAGCTGATCGACCGACTGGGAAAGGCTGGCCTCACCTTCAAGGGCAAGAAGAAAGAGCGCGGCACCAAGCTGGCAGGAAAGACCTTCGTCCTCACTGGCACGCTGGCAAAGTACACGCGCGACGAAGCCAAAAAGATGATTGAAGATGCCGGCGGTAAAGTAACCGGCTCCGTCAGCAAGAAAACAGACTACGTCGTAGCAGGCACCGATGCGGGGTCAAAGCTAGATAAGGCCAAGGAACTGGGAGTAGCCGTGATCGACGAAAAAGAAATGGAGAAGCTCACCGGCTGAAGGCTGGTAGAATCACTTCGCGAAAGTGAGTTCCGTGGAAGCCACACGCAAATTTATCCAGATAGTTCGATTCGTTCTTGCCGGCGCGGTTGTCATGTATTTGATAGTAGTCTTGCGGCTTCCTTCCTCGGCGAAGGCGAATCCGATCATACTTCGAGCGCTTACTCTTGTGGCCGTCTCAATGGCAATCCTGATCCTTGTCATGCGCAGAATTCAGGTTCTTCCAGCGGAGGCAATCCTTCAGACTCAGCCAGAAGACAAAAGAGCGCTAGCCCGTTTACGGGTGGGTTATCTCATTACATACACTCTTAGCCTATCGATCGCCCTTTACGGTTTAGTGCTGCATTTTTTTGGGTTTTCAATATCCCAAGTCGCGCCATTCTTCATCGCTGGTTTTGCGCTGATTCTTTACTACGGTCCAAAGCCGGTTACGAGTAGTACGTTGCAGCCACAGTCCGGGCCGATCAAGCCCCTCTGACGTAGACTATTTTTCCATCGCCTCCCGCATCCGCCCCCACGTCACGTCCAGCGTCTCCGGCAACACCCGCGTCTCTCCCACCACCGAAACAAAGTTTGCGTCCGCCACCCAGCGCGGCAGCGCATGCATATGGATGTGTCCCGCGATACCCGCCCCTGCCGCTTTGCCGATGTTCATCCCCAGATTGATCCCGTCCGGATGGTACAACTCCCGCAGCACCGACTCCATCCGCTGCGACAGCGCCATCATCTCGTTCGCGGCCTCGCCCGGCAGTTTCCGCAATTCGTCCAGGTGCGCGTAGGGCACGATCATCACATGCCCCGGCGTATATGGATAAGTATTCAAGATGACGTAGCAGTGTGTGCCGCGGTAAACGATCCGCGCCTTCGCGTCGTCTTGCTCCTTCGGCGCCTCACAGAACACGCATCCCGTAGTTTTTTCCGTGCCCGAGACATACGCGTAGCGCCATGGCGTCCACAGATAATCCATAGCAAGGCAGGTTAGCAGAACGCGCCAAGCGAGGAAACAGAAGCTCAAATATCAGTGTCATCCCGAGCGCAGTCGAGGGACCTTGCGTCATCTGACCGCTGAGAGGATTTGCATTGAAACACTCCTGTAACCTGCGCTGGATTTGCGTTTGACACTCTTCTCTCACGGTTGTTATAGTCGAAGAGTTCCCATTGGACGCGGGTTCTTTGTTAAAACGTCCGACAGCTGGGATTGTCCAAGCTCACTCGCCAGGGTGAGCCCACTACAACCTAACGACTCGTCCAGCAGTCCGCAGAAGCAGGCCCCGCATCCGATCACCAGAGAGGCATAACCTTGTTCGACGACACCACCGCCCCCAATTCCGATTCCACCTCCACCGTCATGACTGAAGCCGAACCGACGACTGTTGAGCAACACCAGCCCGAGGCCGCCCCGACCGAGCAGGCCGAAACGCAATCGTCAGCCAGCGCCTCGTCAGAGGATAAGCCCGACGACAAGCCCGCTCCCGCCGAGGATTTCGCCTCCGCGCTCGAGACCTTCACCACCGAAGCCGAAGAGGCTGTCAGTGAAGACCGCGTCATCAAGGGCACCGTGCTCAAGCTTACGGGCACGCACGTTGTCGTCGATATCGGCGCGAAATCGGAAGGCATGCTGCCGCTGGCGGAAGTGCTCGATCACGAGGGCAATCCCAAGTTCAAGCCCGGCGACGAAATCGACGTGATGCGCGTCAAGGGCGAGGCCGAGGAAGGCTACATCAGCCTCTCGCACCAGAAGGCGCAGCGCATCCACGCCTGGGAAGAGATCGAGAAGTCTTACAACGAGAAGAAGCCCATCAAGGCGGTCGTGATCGATCGCATCAAGGGCGGGCTCACTGTCGACATCCACGGCGCGCACGCCTTCTTGCCCGGATCGCAAGTCGATCTGCGCCCCATCCGCAATCTCGACGGCATGAAGGGCCAGACCATCGAAGTCGCGGTGATCAAGCTCAACAAGAAGCGCGGCAACATCGTGGTCTCGCGCAAGGAATTGCTCGAAGGCGAGCAGAATGAGAAGCGCTCCAAGACGCTGGAGCACTTGGAAGAAGGCTCAGTCCTCACCGGCGTAGTCAAGAATCTCACCGAATACGGAGCCTTCGTCGATCTCGGCGGCCTCGACGGCCTGCTTCACATCACCGACATGTCCTGGGGACGCCTCACTCACCCCAAAGATCTGGTCAACGTCGGCGATCAGATTCAAGTCAAAGTTCTCAAGTACGATAAGGAAAAGCAGCGCGTCTCGCTGGGATTCAAGCAGCTCACGCCCGATCCCTGGCTCGATGCCGAGCATCGCTATCCCGAGGGCGCGCACGTCGCCGGACGGGTGATCAGCGTGACCGACTACGGAGCCTTCGTTGAACTCGAGCAGGGAATTGAAGGCCTCGTCCACGTCAGCGAAATGACATGGTCGAAGCGCATGAAGCATCCGTCAAAGCTCGTCAACGTCGGAGATCAAGTCGAGTGCGTGGTGCTCAACGTCAATCCGACCGAACGCCGCATTTCGCTGGGCATGCGTCAACTGGCGGTCAATCCCTGGGATTCGCTCCACGAGAAGTTCCCGGTCGGCATGACGGTCGAAGGACGCGTTCGCAACCTGACTGACTTCGGCGCGTTCATCGAAATCGAAGACGGCATCGACGGCTTGGTTCACGTCAGCAACCTGAGCTGGACCAAGCGCGTGAAGCATCCTTCGGAAGTTCTGAAGAAGGGTGACCGCGTGAAAGCGGTCGTTCTGGCGATCGAGCCCGACAAGCGCCGCCTGTCGCTCGGCGTGAAGCAATTGCAGCCCGATGTCTGGGAATCCTTCTTCGCGAGCCATCACGTCGGAGATGTGGTCCACGGAAAAGTTCTGCGCGTAGCCGCATTCGGTGCATTCGTCGAAATCGCGGAAGGCGTGGAAGGTCTCTGCCACAAGTCCGAAGCGACCGACGAAAACGGCCAGCCGCTGCACTTGGAGCCGGGCATCGAGCATGACTTCAAGATCATAAAGATGAATCCGGAAGAAAAGAAAGTCGGCCTCAGCATCCGCGCCGTAGGCGAAGAAGCCTCCCGCTCGGAAGTCGAAGCCTACAAGCAGCCGGTCTCCAGCACCAGTTCCACCATCGGCGAACTGATCTCCTGGAAGCGCGCCAGCAACGAAAACAACTAACGCCTCCTGTGTCATCCTGAGCGGAGCCGCTCTTCAGGCGAAGCGAAGGATCTCCCAAGGGAGGCAACTCGCCCCGCAGCTTCCTTCGTGAAACTTCGTGCCCTTTGTGGTTGAAGGTTTTGGACGCTCCCATCCCCCCTGTTCTAGAATCCTAAGTTTGCCCAAACTCATCTCTTCTTACAGAGGACGACCTTGCCCGACACCATCTACGACGTCGCCATCATCGGCAGCGGACCTGCTGGATACACCGGGGCCATCCGCGCCGGACAATACGGCCTGAAGACCGCTCTCATTGAAAAAGACGGATTCCTCGGCGGAACCTGTCTGCACGTGGGCTGCATTCCGACGAAAGCCCTGCTCTTCAACGCCGAGCTCTGGGACCACCTCAAAGAAGCCAAGGAATACGGCATCGAGGGCGTCGACGCGCGCAAGCTGAATTGGGCCGCGATTCAGGATCGCAAAAACAAGATCGTCGCCAAGCACACCAAGGGCCTTGAATTCCTGATGAAGAAAAATAAGGTCGAGACCCTCAAGGGCTTCGGCAAGCTCACCGGCCCGGCGCAAATCGGAGTCCACACCGTCGAAATCACGAATGACGGCAAGACCACGCAGATCAAAGCGAAAAACGTAATCCTCGCGACCGGCTCCGAAGCCCGCATGCTTCCGGGTCTCGAAGTGAACGATCGCGTCCTGACTAACATCGAAATCCTGAGTCTCAAAGAGCTTCCCAAGTCGATCGTAATCGTGGGCGCTGGCGCCGTTGGCGTTGAATTCGCCTCGATCTATCGTTCCTTCGATTGCGAAGTCACCATCGTCGAAATGCTCCCGCGCCTGGTTCCCGTAGAGGACGAGGAAGTGAGCAAGGAACTAGCTCGCGTCTACCGTAAGCGCGGCATCAACTTCCACACCAGCGCGAAGGTCGACAAAGTCGAGAGGACAAAGGCTGGCATCGCTGTCACCATCACCGTTGATAGCAAGCAGCAGAAGATCGAAGCGGGAAAAATTCTGATCGCCGTCGGCCGCAAGCCGCGCACGCAAAACATCGGCCTCGAGCGCACCAAAATCAAGCCCGATCGCGAATTCATCAAAACCGATTCCTGGATGCAGACCGCCGAGCCCGGCGTCTACGCCGTCGGCGACATCGTTCTCGGAACGCCGCAACTCGCCCACGTCGGAGCCATGGAAGCCCTGGTCGCCGTCGCCAAGATCGCGGGCAAGCCCGGCAAGCCGATCAATCCGGAACACATCCCCGGCGCCACGTACTGCCATCCCGAAATCGGCAGCGTAGGGCTCACCGAAACCAAAGCGCGCGAAGCCGGATACAACGTGAAAATCGGCAAGTTCCCCTTCACCGCGAATTCCCGCGCCAGCATCGTAGGCCAGCACGAAGGCTTCATCAAAATCGTCTCCGATGCTGACTACGGCGAGATTCTAGGCGTCCACATCATCGGCCCGCAGGCCACAGAACTGATCGCCGAAGCAGTAGCTGCAATGGAACTGGAAGCCACAGTAGAAGATTTAATGTGGACGATCCACGCGCACCCAACGCTAGCCGAAGCAATGCTAGATGCCTCAAACAGCGTGTACGGAATGGCCATCAACGCATGAACTTTTGATGCACATAGGACAGGAATGACTCGCTTCAAAGAACTGCAGCGAATCGAAGACGCCATCAAGCACAGGAGCGAGTCCGAGCTTGAGTGGGCTCTCGATTATTGCAAGATGAGGCTGGGAATTGCATTCCGCAAAGATCACCAGAAGCATTGGCGAAATCTTGAGCGGAAAGTGCAGGACGCTCTTAGCAATGTGCAGGCAAAAGCAACTTGATCCTCAGCGTCCTCCGCGTCCTCTGCGGTGAGTGCTTTTGAATTTGATCTCCCTAGTCCAACTCGGCACGGTTGACTACGCCACAGGCCTAAGCCTGCAGCAAAAGCTGGTAGCTCTCCGCAAAGAAGAAAAGGTCGGCGACGTTCTCCTCCTGCTCGAACACAAGCCGGTAATCACGCTAGGCCGCAACGCCAAAGCCGCAAACGTAATAGCGTCCCCGGAGCTCCTGCAAAAGCGCGGCGTCGAACTCTTCGAATGCGACCGCGGAGGCGACGTCACCTTCCACGGTCCCGGCCAAATCGTCGGCTATCCCATCTTCGATCTCCGCGGATTTCGTGTAGGGGCGGACGCATTCGTCCGCCCGGGCGAATCAAAGGCTCGCCCTTCGCAGGCCCGTAAGACTCTCGGCGTAGTCGAATTCGTCCGCCGCCTGGAAGACGTCCTCATGCGAACCTGCGCCGACTTCGCCATCACGACCAAGCGCCTCCCAGGCCTAACCGGAGTCTGGACGAGTCCCCACTCATCGTCATCCCGAGCGGAAGAGAACGATTCGCAGAATCGTTCTCTGCAGTCGAGGGACCTTGTGTCTCCCGCCATTACCACACACCATGTGGGAACGGCCGCCCTCGGCCGTTCAGTCGAGCAAAGCTCGACACCCGCCGAAGCCAAACTAGCCGCCATCGGCGTCCACATCTCCCGCTCAGTCACCTCCCACGGCTTCGCGCTCAACGTCAACACCGACCTCAGCTACTTCAACCTGATCATCCCCTGCGGCATCACCGCGAAGCCCGTAACTTCGATGCAACAACAACTCAACCGCGAACTCGATCTCAACGCCGTAGCCGAGTCCATCTCCCGCAACTTCGGCGTAGTCTTCCAAACCCAGATCCTCTGGCTCGATACCCTCGACGCCCTCCTGGGCCACACCGTCGGCGTTCCAATGAAGCCGCCCACGGAACTCCGCCAGCTCCACAAAGAAGACGACACAACCTGGGCATGATGTAGTGTGGCGCGGGCGCCCCGCCCGCGGCTCTAGCCCTCCGACCCGCTCTCGCGATACCATCAATACATCGCGTCCTAAGCGCCGCCAGACATGGGGAACAACAAGAAGAAGTTCAAAGCAAGCCACAACGGCAGTCGTCCGCGCAACGGATCGAAAGCAACCACCACGGCCCATGTGGGAACGGCCGCCCTCGGCCGTTCGGTCGAGCAAAGCTCGACAGGCTCTCCCAACCAGAGCCTCCGCACTTACAGCATCCCCGACTTCCGCCTGGAGCACCCGAATTTCTCCGTTCGCCAGCGGGTAGAAAAAGACCGCCAAGGCCAGGACCAAGTCCGCTACGAAGTCGAAGGCGATCTAAGCGCCCCCGTCCCGCCCATCCGCGACTCCAAGTATCTCGACAAGCCGCAAGCCATCGAGATCTATCGCTACATGTTGCTCAACCGCAAAATGGAGATCGCCCTCGAGAATCTCTACAAGCAAGGCAAGGTTGTCGGCGGAGTCTACTTCGGACTCGGCCAGGAGGCCTGCTCCTGCGCCTCCGCCTACGCGCTCGACAAAGACGACTGGTTCGCCCCCATGATCCGCAATCAGGGATCGCTTCTCGTCCGCGGCTTCGGCGCCTCCGTCACCATGATGCAGTACATGGCCAAAGCCGACTCGCCCACCAAGGGCCGCGACGGCACCTCGCACTTCGGCGACATCGAGAAGCGCAACATGGTCTCGCCCATCTCCATGCTCGGCGACCTCATCCCCGTCATGAGCGGCGTCGCGCTCGGCGCCCGCCTGCAAGGACGCAACCTCGCCGTCATGACCTACATCGGCGATGGAGGCCAGTCCACCGGCGTCACCTACGAAGGCATCAACTTTGCCGCTGTGCAGAATCTAGGTCTAGTGCTCATCGTCGAGAGCAATCTCTGGGCCTACTCCACGCCCTCGAACATGCAGTACCGCTGCCAGGACCTCGCCGAACGCGCCATCGGATACGGCATCCCCGGCGTGATCGTCGACGGCACCGACGCCTGCCAGGTCTACGACGCCGCTCACGAAGCCGTCGAGCGCGCCCACCGAGGCGAAGGCCCGACGATGATTGAAGCCAAGATGATGCGCATGAAAGGCCACGCCATCCACGACGCCGCGAGCTATGTCCCGAAACCCATGTTCGAATTCTGGAAGAAGCGCGACCCGCTGGCCCGCTTCGAGAATTATCTGGTGAAAGAAAAGAAGTGGCTGACCCCAAAAGAAAGTGAAGCGCTGATCAAAGAAGTAGAAGAAGTGATCGAAGCAGAGCGAGAAATAGCGGTGAACTCCCCGATGCCGACGCCAGAATCCGCCGAAGGCGGCGTGTTCTGCGAAGATGGCTGCCACGAAATCAAACCAAAATACGCCATGCCAAAAGTAAAGAAGGGAACCGCCAGCTACAAAGAAACCGAAGCCGCCGCGCATTTTAAATAGATCGGTGTAAATCCGCGTAAATCCGTGGCAAGGAATCTGACTATGCAGCTAACCTATCTCGAAGCCATCCGCCAGGGAATCTGGGAAGAAATGGACCGCGACCCAACCGTCTTCTGCCTCGGCGAAGATATCGGCATTTACGGTGGCGCTTTCAAAGTCACCGACGGATTCATCGACCGCTTCGGCCCAGAGCGCGTCATCGACACGCCCATCGCCGAATCCGCCATCGTGGGCGCGGCCTTCGGAGCCTCCCTCACCGGCATGCGCCCCGTCGCCGAATTCCAGTTCATGGATTTCATCGGCTGCGCCTTCAACCAAATTTCCAACATGGTCGCGAAAACGCACTATCTCTGGGGCGCGCCCGCACCGCTCGTCCTGCGCGGACCCAGCGGCGGATACGTTCACGGTGGGCCCTTCCACTCCCAGAATCCGGAGATGTGGTTCGTCCACAATCCTGGCCTCAAAGTCATTTGCCCCGCCACGCCCTACGACGCCAAGGGCCTCATCAAAGCCGCCATCCGCGACAATAATCCCTGCATCTTCTTCGAGCACAAATATCTCTACCGCCGCATTAAAGAAGAAGTACCGCAGGAAGATTATGTAGTCCCGATTGGAAAAGCGCGCGTAGCAAGGGAAGGCAAAGACCTCAGCATCATCACCTACGCCGCCATGGTCCACACCGCCCTCGAAGCCGCCGACATCCTCGCGAAAGAAAATATCGATCTAGAAATCCTCGACCTGCGCTCGCTCGTTCCCATCGATCGTGAAGCCATCGCGCAAACAGTCAAGAAGACAAACAAAGTCATCATTCTCCACGAGCATTCCCGCACCGGAGGCCTCGCCGGAGAAATCGCCGCCATCATCAACGAGGAAGCCTTCGACGACCTCGATGGCCCCATCGTCCGCATCGCCGGCCTTGATTCCGCAATCCCGTTCTCTCCTCCGCAGGAGCATCACTACCTGCCCAAGGTGGAAGATGTAGTCCGCGAATCCCGCCGTCTGAAAGCATACTGACGCACGCCCGCACGCATCGTCGTCCCAAGCGCTGTGCCTGCTCGCCCCAGCAAGCTCTGCCGGCAAAACTAGCGCCCCGCCCCGCCCATCTGCCACAATACTTCCGGAGGCTTCATGGGCAAATTCCTTCTCGGTGTAATCATCACTCTTCTGGTACTCATCCTCGCTGGGCTTGGTTTCGCCATGCTGGGTTTCTTTCCCACTGCCGCCAACGTCGAACCTGGCCACCTCGAGCGTCACCTCTCCATGAGCGCCGTTGACGCCTCCATGGACCGCCATGCTCCCCGCGTCAGCAACCCGCTTACCCCGACCGATCAGAATCTCGAAGACGGTATGAAACTCTACACCATGAATTGCGCCCTTTGCCACGGAGGCCTCGACCGCAAGCCTTCCATGCTCGCGACCTCCTTCTACCCGCCGCCGCCGAATCTCATCTCCGATCCGCCCGACGATCCCGAATGGCACATCTTCTACACCATTCGCACTGGCGTCCGTTACACCGGCATGCCCGCCTGGGACAAAACCCTCGCGCCCCAGGAGATCTGGAAGATCACCATGTTTCTCTCTCACATGGATAAACTTCCGCCCGCCGTCCAGGACTACTGGAAAGCCAACTTCAGCGCCGCTCCTGTAGCTGTAGACGAAAAGAAAGATGACGAGAAGAAAGAAGCCAAGGAAAAACACGACCATCACTAACGAATGGCGAGCGAGGCAGGGAGTGTTCCCAGGAATCCTTCGTGATACTTAGTGTCCTTAGTGGTTAAAGATTTTCGTCCATAGGCCGAGGAACGGAACGCACCGAGTGCGACCTGCGCCCACTCCCGCCAAACCGCTATAATATCCGTTTGCGCCCAGCCCTCTTTTGAGGTCGGTGGGCCCATTGGAAGGAACTCATGCCAACTGACATCATCATGCCCCAGATGGGCGAATCCATCGTCGAAGGCACCATCACCAAATGGCTCAAGAAGCCCGGCGACAAGGTCCAGCGCGACGAGCCTCTCTTCGAAATCTCCACCGACAAAGTCGATGCCGAAATCCCCGCCCCCGCCTCCGGCGTTCTGCAGGAAATCAAAGTCGCCGAGGGCACCACGGTCGGAGTCAATACAGTCGTAGGCACGATCACGGTCGACGGCGAAGCCGCCAAGCCAGCGAAAGCCGCGTCAGCCCCCGAAAGTAGCGCTGGCGTCCCGCCGGCTGTCGCGGGGGCGTCTCGCCCGCGCCCGCAATCGCCCGAACCGCCCCCGCCAGCAGCCAAGCCCGCTGCCGTGCCCGCCGCCCAAGAAGAGGAAGAAGAAGCCCGTTCCTCCCCGTTAGTCCGCAAGATCGCCCGCGAGCGCGGCGTCAGCCTCTCACAAGTCACCGGTACCGGATTAGGCGGCCGCATCACCAAACAAGACATCATGCAGTTCATCGAAAAGGGTTCGAATGTGGGGACGGACGCATTCGTCCGTCCCGCCGAGCGCAGCGAGGCGTCTCCGGCTCTCGCCGCTGCACCGGCCCCGCGTCCGGCAACTCCCGCTCCCTATCCCGGCGATCTCGTCCCCATGTCGAACATGCGCAAGCTGATCGCCAAGCACATGATTGAATCCCGCCGCACCAGCGCGCATGTTCACTGCATGTACGAAGTGGATTTCACCCGCATCGTCAACCTCCGCGCCAAGCTCAAGAGCGGATTCGAGCAGCGCCACGGTGCCCGCCTCACCTTCATGCCATTCTTCGTCCGCGCCGCCGTCATGGCTCTGCAGCAGTGGCCCATCATCAACGCCAACATCGACGGCGACAACATCCGCTATCACCGCTACATCAATATTGGAATCGCCGTCGCTCTCGATTGGGGACTCATCGTCCCCGTCCTCAAGAACGCAGGAGACCTCAACTTCCTCGGCCTCCAGCGCGGCATCACCGACCTCGGCGAGCGCGCCCGCACCAAAAAACTCAAGCCCGAAGACGTTGAAGGATCCACCTTCACCATCACCAACCCCGGCCAGTTCGGAGCCGTCTTCGGACTTCCCATCATCAACCAGCCGAACTCCGCCATCATGGGCGTAGGCGGCATCACCAAGCAGCCCATGGTCGTCACCGATAAAGAAGGCAACGACTCCATCGCCATCCGCTCGGTCGTCCATCTCACCTTAGGCTACGATCACCGCCTGATCGACGGCGCAGTAGCCGACCGGTTCATGGCCCAGGTAAGAAAGAACTTGGAAACCTGGACCGAAGAAGTCGGCTAGGGCGCCGCGTCTTGGCTGACTTTAGTTTTCTTCCAGAAAGGTCGCAGCGATGCTAATGGGACAGTGAGGCGGAGGTAGGGCGCAGTAGGTATTAGTATCTCCGCACCTGCATCGACCGTCCGTTCGATGAATGCGATTCTCCCGTTGAGTAATCAGAGGCCTTGTCGGAAACGCGGTAACCGTTCTGGGCTACCGCAGTTAAACGGTCACCGCTTCGCAGCAAGTTATTGAAAGTGCGCGACAGGGATGGCTTCCCGAAAGCAGTTTCAGTAAGGCATAGAAACGTTTCGTGGATCATGAATGGATCAAGAATAGGTCCGGTCCTTAAGTCTCGTTGCCCCATCCTTATCTTCGTGTCGCTATCGCGATCCAGCAAGTTCTGGAACGCCGGCTAGCTTCTCGCATTCATCTTCGGTTAAGCGCAGGGTGGCCGCTCCAACATTCTGCTCAAGATGTTTGATCGATGAAGTTCCCGGGATCGGCAGCATCATTGGCGATCGCCATAGCAGCCAGGCAAGCGCTACCTGCGTCGGGCTGGCATGGTGTGCCTGTGCGAAATAATTAGGGATGAGCACTGGTTGCCGAGGTAGGTCTGCCGCAGCCGGAGACTTGCCCACATGCGGACAATGCCCGCATTGCGGCAAGCGATTTCGTGGGTGCCTCGCCAAATGATCTTGTCCATGAGTGACATAGCGACTGGGAGGTTGGCAAGCAATTTGCCATATGAGTGGGACGGGACAACAGGAGTAGGACGCTAGTTGAGGAAAACCTAATGTTTCGCGCAGAGATTCATCAGCTTACGAATGGTTCGACTCTGAAGTTGGAAGGCAGACTGGTTGGCGAATGGGCAGAGCAGGCAAAGGCTTTGGTCACGAAGTCTGCAGTCCCAGCAGGACTGGTCATCGACCTCACCGACGTGAGCTACATAGATTCCGTAGGCGAACAGGTACTGACCTGGTTCGGTAGTATCGGCGCGGTGTTTGTCGCGAAAGCGGTCTACGTCGCGGGCGTCTGCGAACGGCTGCGTTTGCCGCTCCAAAAAGAGCCTGCCAATTTGTCTGTAGAGGGGCATCGAGAGGACGCTCGCAGGCCCTCCGCCGTCCACACCCGAGCTAGTTGAGACGCGCCCGGACCGGTCGATCACTGAGGAGAAATATGTCTTGGTTCCATGCAGACAAGAGGACGGTGGAGGGCCGGGGCCATGCGTCGGTCCCGGAAGTCCTGGCGCACTTTCGAGACGAAAGGGTCTACCTGTCCCGGCTCGCCCTGCTGATCACCGGCGATGAATCAGCAGCAGAACAATCCGTCGTCCATGCCTGTGAAATTACGGTCCAGGGACACAGTCCTTTCCGTGATTGGCTGGCTGAGTGGGCTAAGTCGGCGACCATCACGAGCGCAATCTCCAAGAGCGCCGATGCGATAAGCAGCTGCGAGCCAGCGTACAAAGGTCTGCGTTGCTCGCATAGCGAGCACTTAGTACCAGGCGATGATGCCGAGTGCGACGAGCGACTGAGCCTCGTCCTCGGTGCGGATCCCAGCGTCTTGATCGCCGAACTTGATCCTCTGGTCCGGGCTGTCCTCGTACTGAGGGCGGCAATTCGGTCTTCGGTTCAGGACTGCGCGTCGCGCCTGAATGTCTCGCGCGCGACCATTCTAGCCGCCAATTGCCGGGCGATGACGTGGCTTCACAACCAGCCGTCGAGACCAACGTCCGCCGGCCAGTACACGTCGCCAGTGGACACTCGATCTGACGCTGATTCTTCTCATCGAGAGCCCACGAGTGGCTCACCACAAATGGAGTGTTCGGAAGCAGGATCTGGTGACGGCTACAAGTTCAGGAGGAACTCTTGATCAGTGTAGTCACAATCGCGCGCGAATACGGCAGCGGTGGCGCGAAACTAGGCCGACTCGTCGCGGTAAAACTTGGGTGGGAATTGTTGGACCGCCAACTTATCGACCGCGTGGCGCGCATCGCCGGCGTGGACGCGAAAACAGCGGTCAGGCTTGACGAGCACGCGCACCGCTGGTGGCAGTGGGCACTTGCCGGATACGCCGCTCCTTTTGCGTATGGCACCACAGAGCAGCGCGGAGTGATCTACGAGGATTTCTTACACAACGTCACGATGCGTCTGATCCAGACAGCAGCCGATTCCGGAAAGTGTGTGATCGTCGGGCGCGGCGCGCAATGCCTCCTCCAGGGAAGACCAGATGTCCTGAATGTTCTGGCGTACGCTCGGCTCGATGAGCGAATTCGGCGGTTGCGGACACGGCACCCAGACTGCGGAGACTTTGAGGCACTGGTAAAGCGAGTCGATGGGCAACGCGCAAGTTATGTCCGTCAATACTATCGGAAGGACTGGCTTGACAGGTCACTCTACGACCTTTGCATCAACACAGGGCTCGGCCTTGAAGCTGCTGCTGAACTGATCGCAACCGCGATCAGCCTGGCGAAGAAGGTGAGCGATTCTGGCACCCAGCAGGAACTTGGTCCGGCAGAAGCGAGAGAACCAATCCCCCGGGAGTGATCGAACAACAACATGACAGTTATGAATATAAGTGGGACAAACCGTATGTCAATCGTCGATGAAACTCACGGGATCAACGCGAGAGTCGGCGGCGCGACAATGCTTGCTGAAGAAAGCCAAAGGGAGTCGTTTCGCATCGTCTCACTCCGTAAATGGCCCAAGTGTCGGCTTGCAATCGGGATCGTTCTAGTAAGCCTGGCCTTTTCGAGCTGTACGTCAAAGGTGAAAAGTCCTCCGCCAGGTCCTGCCGAGGTTGCGATCGTCACCATTCATCCCGAACGGCTCGAGTTGACCACCGAATTACCGGGGCGTACGTGCTCGTACCTAGTCGCCGAGATTCGCCCCCAGGTGAGCGGCCTGATACAGAACCGACTGTTTCGTGAAGGCGCGAATGTTAAAGCGGGTGAGTTGCTCTACCAAATCGATCCAGCCCCTTACCTAGCTGCCTATGAACAGGCTAAGGCCGCCCTCGCGACAGCCGAGGCGGATCTCATCACGGCCAAGGCTAACCTTCCCGCCATTCGGTTGCGGGCCGAGCGCCTGAAGGGGCTCTCAGCCATTCACGCGGTTGGACAGCAGGACTATGACGACGCCAGTGCCGCGCTCGAGCAAGCCGAGGCCACTATCGAGTCGCGTAAAGCGGCAGTCGAAATCAGCCGGGCAGCCGTAGAGAGCGCCCGCATCAATCTGTCCTACACACCGATCAAGTCGCCCATCTCCGGCCGAATCGGCATCTCCAACATAACCGTTGGCGCAATGACTACGGCTTATCAGCCCACCGCCTTGTCGGTGGTGCAGCAACTGGATCCGATTTATGTGGACGTGACTCAGGCCAGCGCGGAGTTGCTGCGCTTACGGCAGCGCCTCGAGAGCGGACGTTTTAAGACGGACGGATCAATTCAGAATAAAGTGAAGCTGATTCTGGAAGATGGCACTACCTATCCTCTCGAAGGCACTTTGCAATTCCGGGACGTCACGGTCGACCCAACGACGGGTTCGGTCACGCTTCGTTTAGTTTTCCCTAATCCGAAGCAGATTCTTCTCCCCGGCATGTTCGTGCGAGCTGTCGTCGAGGAGGGAGTGAGTGAACAAGCTCTCCTCGCTCCCCAGCAGGGTATCACTCGCGACACAAAGGGCATCCCTATCGCGTGGGTCGTGAACAAGGACGAGAAGGTGGAACAGAGGATACTCGAACTGGACCGGGCCATCGGGGACAAATGGCTCGTTATCAAGGGGCTCAATGACGGTGACCGGCTGATCGTCGAGGGACTACAAATGGTGCGCCCGGGTGATCGGGTTCGGGCAGTCGCCTTTGCGGCGGATGCAAGCGGCTTCCCTGCTACAGAGGCGGGCCAGCGCAATGCAGAAGGGGGAAGGTAATGTTGTCCAACTTCTTCCTCGACCGTCCGGTTTTCGCCTGGGTCATCGCCATCGCCATGATGCTCGCGGGAGGCCTGGCAATCTACACCTTGCCTATCTCCCAGTACCCGCCAATCGCACCGCCTTCGATCGCCATTACCGCGACTTATCCCGGCGCCTCGGCGAAAACCGTCGAAGACAGCGTGGTTCAGATCATCGAGCAGAAAATGACGGGACTCGACCGGATGCTGTATATGTCCGCTACCAGCGACTCCTCCGGACAAGGGCTGCTCACTCTGACCTTTGCCCCGGGTACCGATCCCGATTTGGCATGGTCGAAGGTGCAAAACAAGCTCCAGCTTGCCATGCCTATGTTGCCGGAGGTCGTGCAACGCCAAGGCGTCACAGTCAGCAAGTCGACTCGCAACTATCTGATGCTGGTCGGTCTTGTCTCCGACAATCCGGATGTCGACCAGAATGATTTGACCGATTACGCCATCTCGCAGGTCCAGCCATCGGTGGCGCGCGTACCCGGCGTGGGGGAAGTGGACGCGTTCGGCTCCCAATACTCCATGCGAATATGGCTGAATCCCGACAAACTCACTCAGTACAACATGACGGTCGACGATATCGTCGCTGCAATCCAGGCGTACAACGTCGAGGTCTCCGCGGGACAGTTCGGCGGGTTACCGGCGGTCGAAGGTCAGCGGCTCAACGCGTCCATCGTTGTGCAGTCTCTCTTGAAGACACCGGAGGAATTTGCCTCCATTCCTCTGCGCAACAATCCTGACGGTTCGATCGTGCGCGTTCGCGATGTGGCGCGCACCGAACTGGGGACTGAGTTTTATGACATGAAAGCGTTGCACAACGGCAAGCCCGCCTCCGCGCTCGCCATTCGCCAGGAGGCGGGCGCCAATGCGTTGGACACTGCTGCCGGGGTGAAGGCCAAGATGCAGGAATTGTCCCGATACTTTCCCGCGGGCATGCGAGTGGTCTATCCCTACGACACGACACCGTTCGTGAAAGTCGCCATCGGAGAAGTGGTCAAGACCCTGATTGAAGCCATCTTCCTGGTGTTCCTCATTATGTATCTGTTCCTCGGGAACATGCGCGCGACGCTGGTGCCAACTATCGCAGTGCCGGTGGTAATCCTGGGCACGTTCGGTGTCTTGGGATTGTTTGGATTCTCCATCAACATGCTGACCATGTTCGCCATGGTGCTGGCCATCGGACTGCTTGTAGACGATGCCATCGTCGTGGTGGAAAACGTGGAACGAGTGATGGGTGAGGAGGGTCTTCCACCATGGGAGGCCACTCGGAAGTCGATGGGAGAGATCACCGGGGCGCTGATAGGGATTGCGTTGGTGCTCTCAGCCGTATTCGCTCCCATGATGTTTTTTCCCGGTTCCACCGGCATTATCTATCGGCAATTTTCCGTCACCGTTATCTCCTCCATGCTGCTGTCGGTTCTGGTCGCTCTAATCCTGACCCCGGTGCTTTGCGCCTCGCTGCTTAAGCCCGTGGCCAAAGGGCATGAGGCCGCGGAGAGCGGATTCCGGCTGCTGCGCCCGTTCTTCCTGGGATTCGACCGTTTGTTCTTCTTCTTGCGCGACAAGTATCAGTCGGCGGTAGGACGCGTGCTCGGGGCAAAAGTGCCGGTGCTCGTGGCGTTCGTTGTGATTGTCGTGGCGATGGGTTTCCTTTTTCTGCGCATGCCCTCCGCCTACCTGCCCGACGAGGACCAGGGCATGCTCCTGGTTCAAGTGCAATTGCCGGCGGGTTCGACACGCGAGCAGACCGATGCGGTTATGGATCAAGTGCGGCGCCACATGCTCGAAGACCAAAAGGAAGCTGTGGAATCCTGCATGACCGTCTCCGGCATGAGCTTCGCCGGCAACGGCCAGAACCAAGGCCTGGCCTTCGTCATGTTGCGAGACTGGAACCTCCGTAATCGGGAGGATCTGCGGGTAAATGCAGTCGCGGCAAAGGCGATGAAGACGTTTTCCGGCTTGACAACTGCCATGGTATTCGCTGTGCCACCGCCTGCGGTAGTAGAACTCGGCACTTCAACAGGTTTTGATCTTATGCTCCAGGACCGCGGCGGCCTCGGACACGAGAAGCTGATGGAGGCTCGCCGACAGCTTATGGACATGGCGGCTAAGGACCCCAGGCTGGTACGGGTTCGCCCCAACGGCTTGGACGACGTGCCCGAATACCGGACGGATGTGGATTGGGAGAAGGCAGGCACATTGGGAGTTCCCATCACGACCGTCCACGACACGATCTCGGCCGCCTTCGGCAGCGCCTATATTAACGACTTTATTCAGGGTGGCCGGGTAAAGCGAGTATACGTCCAAGCGGACGCGTCCTACCGGATGCTGCCGAACGATCTCGACCGGCTCTACGTTCGAAACAATAAGGGTGGAATACTGCCCGTCTCTACCTTGACCTCCGAACGGTGGGTCTATGCGTCTCCCCGGCTCGAACGGTACAACAGCTTTCCTTCGCTGGAATTTCTTGGGGAACCAGCCTCCGGGAGAAGCTCCGGTGAGGCCATGGAGGCGATGGAAGAAATCGCCAGAAAACTCCCAAAGGGCATCGGTTATGAGTGGACCGGACTCTCCTATCAAGAGCGGATGGCCCAGGCGCAGACCGGGCTCCTGTACTCGTTCTCCATTCTCGTCATCTTTCTCGTGCTCGCAGCTCTTTATGAGAGTTGGACGGTCCCAATCTCCATCATGCTCGCTCTGCCTCTCGGAGTCATTGGCGGCGTGATGGCTTCCTCCTTCCGCGGATTGCCCAATGATGTCTACTTTCAAATCGGCCTTTTGACCGTTCTCGGATTGACCACGAAGAACGCCATTCTGATCGTTCAGTTCGCCAAAACACGCGTGGAGCAAGGAATGGGATTGATCGAGGCCACGCTTGAGGCGGCCAAGCTTCGACTCCGCCCGATCGTGATGACTTCCCTGGCGTTCGGTTTCGGGGTACTGCCTTTAGCTGTTGCCACAGGGGCAGGGGCGGGTGCCCAAAAAGCCATTGGCACTAGCGTGCTGGGAGGGATGGTGACTGCGACCTTCCTAGCGATTTTCTTCATCCCGCTCTTTTTTGTGATGGTGGTGCAACAGTTCGGAAGGAAGAAGAGTCCCGGCGCAGAGAACCCTGTCTCCACTGAGTTGGGCCCGGCGGAGGGACAATAACATGTGCAGAAACTTTCTTGTGTTGGGAATGACGCTTTTCCTATGCGGATGCGTGCAGAGGTACAGTCGTCCCACGTTGCCCGTTCCACCGGCTTGGCCGGAAAGCGCTGCCAGTCAGGCCAGTGCTCCGGTTGCGCCCGAACCAGCCGCTATGAAGTGGCAGGAATTTTTCTCCGACAAGAAACTACAATCAGTAATCGAGTTGGCACTGGTCAACAACCGCGACCTCCGGATTGCGGCACTCAATGTGGAGAAGGTTCAAAATCTCTACCGGATTCAGCGTGCGCAGCAGTTTCCCAATGTCAGCGCGTCCTTCAGTGCAGATGACTACCGGTTCCCGAACACCACGACAGTTGACGGATTCACCGTCCCGCAGTCGGTGACAGTCCAACAGTACAACGCGAACCTGGGCGTTGCCTCCTGGGAACTGGATTTGTTCGGGCGCGTCCGCAGCTTGAAACGACAGGCGCTCGAACAGTATCTGGCGACGGAGCAGGCCCGCTCCGCCGCACAAATCTCTCTGGTAGCCGCCGTCGCCGGCAGCTATCTGGACCTGGCTGCCGATCGTGACAATCTGCGCTTGGCCCAAGCAACCTTCGACGCCCAGCAGGTTACGTACGAATTGATCTCGCGCTCGCGAGACGCGGGCATAGCCTCGGATTTGGACCTCCGCCAGGCACAGAGCCAGGTGGAAGCAGCACGGGTCGATATCGCACGCTTCACCGGTCAAGTGGCTGTGGACGAAAACGCGCTCAATCTCTTGGTGGGCAGTCCAGTGCCGGCCGATCTTCTTCCCAGAGAGTTGGGTTCTGAGCGCACGCTGAAGGATGTTTCGGCGGGACTACCCTCCGAGGTGCTGCTCCGCCGCCCGGACATCCTCTCGGCAGAACACCAATTGAAAGCGGCGTACGCCAACATCGGGGCCGCCCGCGCCGCCTATTTTCCTCAGATCACCCTGACCGGCGGAGGAGGTTTCATGACCAGTGATCTCAACACCCTATTCACATCCGGGTCGAAAACCTGGACTTTTGCCCCAGACGTGGTTTTGCCCATCTTTGATGCTGGCGCGCGGAAAGCCAATTACAAAGTTGCCCAAGTAGATCGGGATGTCGCCGTCGCGGAGTATGAGAAAGCGATTCAGTCGGCCTTCCGGGAAGTCAGCGATTCGCTCGCATTGCGGACTAGATTGATGGAGCAGCAAGACGCCCAGCAGTCTTTGGTGAATGCGCTGGACGAAACCTATCGTCTTTCAGACGCTCGCTACAAGGCAGGAATTGACAGCTATTTGAGCGTTCTTGTAGCCCAGAGATCACTCTATGGCGCGCAGCAGACTTTGGTCAGTGTCCGTATGGCGCGCTTGTCCAATCTCGTTACCCTCTACAAGGTACTGGGCGGAGGAACGTAATCGTAGAAGGCGACGCACTCAACCAGATGCTCAGAACACCAATCCCACGTTGCTTAGTTCTTCCCCTTTTGGATAACTTCCACTGGCATGTGGCTCAGCTTCACATAGATTCTGCCACGGCGACGTAGAGGCCACCAATCATAGAGGTACATTTGCATTGGGCGCCACATCGCGACCCAGCCTGCAATTGTCAGACTCTCCCGCAAGACGCTGGCCCAAGTGCTGGCCTCACCCTGCAGCAGCACCCTGCTGATAACGAGACAGGTCACGAGACAGGACAGGCCAATCATCAGGCTGGTCCGGGCCTGCTTCATCAAAGCCCTGAACTCCAGGCGAGTGACCTCAGCGCGGTGGGCGAAGTGGTTGTGGACAGCTTGGCGGATCAGATCCCTTGGATCGTCTGGTGCCGGCCATTGTTCCAGGTGAACCCGCAACTTGAGCTGTGCGTCAGGCGGGAACTCTTGCGCCCAGCCCACGATGAATTCTTCCTCCTTGTCATCGAGGTCCTTTTCGATGAATGGGGAAGGATCCATGGAATTGAAGAGTTGATTTACGTCGCGCAGTTTCAGACTAATGCTGTGGGAGTGGCCCGGGTCAGCTATGACTTCGACAGCCGTGGAAGAATGCATCGGATAATCTCCACTGAAGGGCGCCCACGAAAAACTGCGCAACGCATAACAGACGGGAGCAATCAGCGGCCATAGTCTTTTTTGGTGATACCGAGCCGCCGCATCTTGTTTTGTAGAGTCGTGCGCTTCAATCCCAGGCGCTCGGCAGCGCCACCTTTACCGGAGATCTGCCCTGAACGTCTCTTTCAGCGCATCGACGATTGCGCCGCGTTCGACATCGTGAAATGACGAAGAAGAGACGGCACTACGTTCGGAGGCTCTTTTAAGTTCTGCAATCGGTACGTTTAATTCTTCGCTTTGAGAGAGAATGACCGCGCGTTCGATGAAGTTCTCCAACTCTCGAACATTCCCTCTCCACGGACTGTTGGCCAGGGCTTCCATGGCTCGCTTGGGTATCACTTTGATGGACTTCCGCATCCGTCGTGACAAGTTAGACACGAAATAGTTGACTTCTGATTATCTGGTTGCTTCAGCAAGCCCCAATAGGTAGTGTTAACGCGTGCCACGACCGCCGTTTCCGAAGACGCTCCGCCAATTCCAGTCCGACTTTGCCACGGAGGAAGCCTGCCAACGATATCTCGCAGCTTGTCGTTGGCCCGATGGATTTACTTGTCCGCGATGCGGGTATGAAAAAGCTTATGAGTTGGTGAAGCAGCTGCGGCAGCAATGCTGCAAGTGTCGCTATCAGGTCTCGCTGACATCTGGAACTATCCTTCATCGGACAAAAACACCGCTGACCCATTGGTTCTGGGCGGCGTACCTGATGACCACGGACAAGCGTGGCGTATCTGCACTACTGCTGCAGCGTCAATTAGGGCTGACCTGCTACGAGACCGCATGGATGATGCTGCACAAGCTCCGCCGAGCAATGGTGAACAACGCGAGGGAACCTTTGCGCGGTGAGGTAGAGGTGGATGAGACGTGGATTGGTGGCGAGCAAGCTGGACTCCGAGGAAGCCGACAACTCAAGCATCGGAGGGCAGCTCTTGTCTTGGTGGCGGTCGAAAAGCGTGGGCGAGCTTCAGGGCGTGTCCGCATGAGCGTAATTCCCGACTTTAAGGCCGCGACCATAATGTCGTTTCTTAGCCAGCACATCGCACCTGGATCCACGATCTATACGGACGGGCTTAAGAGTTTCTCAGGTCTTTTAGAGGCTGGCTTCAAACATGTCGTTCGAAACCAACCTCTACGAACGGAGTTGCGCAAAGGTGCAAAATCCGCCGTCCCGCTTGCCGATCGGGCGATCGGGAACCTCCAGCAGTGGCTCATTGGAACCTACCACGGAGTGAGCAAGGACCAACTGCAAGTTTACCTCGATGAATTCGTTTTTCGGCACAACCGTCGCAAGACGCCGGCAGCCGCATTTCAGACACTACTTGGTCTCGGAACCGGCCGCACATCAACAGTGTACGAGCAGATTCGGGGAGCTCGGGATCTGAATCCCAACCTATTGGGGCTTGCTGAAGCAACCAGATAATCAGAAGTTGACTAGCAGCGGAATGTCTTCGCGGCGCTCGCGAAGAGGCGGGATCTCGATCGGAAATACATTCAATCGATAGAAGAGTGATGGGCGACAATCATACCTCCCGAGCAACGACAATTAGAATTCCCGATCAGCGACAATAGCCAGGCTCTGATTTTTGGTTCTTGGCGACACTCACAATTTGGTGACAGACAAGCAGGTGAGGAGGTTGTTTGCCTTGGGGAAAGTGGAAACGAATCTGGAAACTGCGGCGGCGAAAGCGGGTATGGATGCGAAGACGGCGCGGAAGTACCGTCGGCTGGGGCGAGTGCCGAGCGAACTGACGCCGGAGAAGCGGTGGCGGACACGAGAGGACCCGTTCCAGGAGGTGTGGGAAGAGGTGCGCAGCCTGCTGGAGGTGAACCCTGGGCTGGAAGGGAAGACGATTTTTGAATATCTGCAGCGGCGTTATAGCGGGCGATTTGCCGAGGGGCAACTGCGGACGCTGCAGCGACGAGTGAAAGTATGGCGGGCGACGGAAGGACCGGTGAAGGAAGTGTTCTTCGCGCAGCGCCATCAGCCCGGGAGGCTGAGTGCCAGTGACTTCACGCACATGAGTGAGCTGGGGATCACGATCCAGGGACAGAGTTTTCCGCACCTGCTCTATCACCTGGTGCTGACGTACTCGAACTGGGAGTCGGCCACGGTGTGTTTTTCGGAGAGCTTTGAAAGTTTGTGTGAGGGGTTTCAAAACGCAGTTTGGGAACTCGGGAAAGTGCCGCAGCGGCACCGAACCGATCGACTGTCGACAGCGGTCAACAACATGAGCACGCCGGCGGAGTTCACCGAACGGTACGCTGGGCTGCTGCGTTATTACGGAGTGGAGGGAGAGAAGATCCAGGCGGGGCAAGGGCATGAGAACGGAGATGTGGAACAACGACATCATCGTTTGAAACGGGCTCTGGCGCAGGAGTTGATGCTGCGCGGGAGCAAGGATTTTGTCAGTGTCGCGGACTACCAGGAGTTCGTGGCGGGATTGTTGGCGCGCTTGAACGCCGGACGAAAAGCGCGCTTGGCAGAAGAAATCGCCGTGATGAAGGAGTTGCCGGAACGACGCTTGGAGTCGTGCAAGCGGGAGCGAGTGAAGGTGGACTCGGGGAGTCTGATCTATACGGACCGAAATGTGTACTCGGTGCCCAGCCGGCTGATTGGCGAGCAGGTCGAGGTGCGGTTGTACATGGAGCGGGTGGAGATCTGGTACGGGCAGAAGAAGGTGGAAGAGATGCCGCGGTTGCGTGGGCGGAGGCGACACCGGGTGGACTATCGCCACATCATCGACTGGTTGGTGAGAAAGCCGGGGGGCGTTGGAGAACTATCGCTACCGGGACGAGTTGTTTCCGACGAGCCGATTTCGCATGGCGTTTGATGAACTGAAGGACAAGTTGGGCCCGCGGGGGAGCAAGGAGTATCTGGCGATCCTGGAGCTGGCGGCGAAGGAGAGCGAGGCGAAAGTAGATGAAGCGCTGCGCGGTTTGTTGGAAAAAGGCGAAGGATGGGTGCGGGCGGAGGCGGTGCGCGAGCGGCTGAGAGTGGAGCGGAAGGGGAGCATTCGCGAGGTCGAAGTGGCCAGCGTGGATCTGCGAATGTTTGACGAACTCTGTGGAAGTGGGGAGGGGCTGCAATGAATGGGGAGACGGGCCAGGTGAGAACCGCGCTCGTGGAAAATCTGAAAGAGCTGCATCTGCCGGCGATACGGGGGTGCTTTGAGGAAACGGCGCGGCGCGCGGAAAAAGAAACGTTGAGTTATGAGCGGTACCTGCTGGAACTGGCGCAGCGAGAGTGTGAGGAGCGGCGGCGAAAACGGATCGGAAAGCTACTCAAGGAATCCGCACTGCCGCTGGAGAAGTCCCTGGCGAACTTCGACGGCAAGCGGTTGCCGGTGAAGGTGAGTCGACAGATGAAGGTGCTGTTGGAGGGAGGATTCCTGGACCGTAAAGAGAATTTACTGATCTTCGGGAATCCTGGCGCGGGGAAAAGCCATCTGTTGTGTGCCCTGGCGCAAGAGCTGATCGCTATGCGCGGGAAAAGGATCAAGTACGCCACTTGTGCGCTGCTGGTGCAAGATCTGTTGGCTGCGAAGCGGGATCTGCGGTTAAGCAAGGAAATCAAGAAGCTGGCGAAGTACGACGGTCTCATCATCGACGAAATGGGATACGTGCAGCAAAGTCGAGAGGAAATGGAGGTCGTGTTCACCCTGTTGGCGGAGCGTTATGAACGCGGCAGCGTGCTGCTGACGAGCAACCTGCCATTCTCGAAATGGGAAGGCATTTTCAAAGATGCGATGACCACCGCGGCCGCGATCGATCGCCTCGTCCATCACTGCGTAATTTTGGAACTCAACATCCCGAGTTACCGCATGGAGCAAGCCAAGAAGAATCGGGATGCGGGCTTGGAGTCCGCGGAAGCAAAGTGACCCTCGATGATTTCTTTAACAACACAAACGCGGCGGCCGAAGGGCTGTGGAAAAAGCCGGGCCGTGGAAAGCGAGGAAAACCAAAAGCAGGTTTTCCTCCCTTCCCACCGCCCTTGGAAATCGCGCACAACCCGCGCGATTCCCACTTTTCCCACAGCCCCGACTGCTGCTGGTATCTCAAACAACATCGGGAAATCTAATTGTCGTTGACCGGAAAGAATGCTTGACGCCGGACAGAAGAGATCCTCCCGGAATTTTTCCTCGCGGATCATGGCAGAAAGGTCGCGGTGGGTGGCCGCAATCACTCGCACATCGACATGAATCGTCTTGCTGCTGCCGAGTCGCTCGAATTCCTGCTCCTGCAGCGCACGCAGCAATTTCGGCTGCAATTCCAGGGTGATATCGCCGATCTCGTCCAGGAATAATGTGCCATGGTCGGCGAGTTCGAAGCGTCCGCGCTTCTGCATGAGAGCGCCGGTGAACGCCCCCTTCTCATGGCCGAAGAGTTCACTTTCGATCAGTCCCGACGGAATCGCTGCGCAGTTCAACCTCACGAACGTCCGCTCGCGCCTGGGGCTGAGATTGTGGATCGCCCGCGCGATCAATTCCTTCCCGGTTCCGGTTTCTCCGAGCAACAAGGCTGTCGAATCGGTGGGCGCCACAATGGAGACCTGCTCAAGCACCTTTTGCAAGGCGGGACTCTTGCCTACGATGTCTTCAAAGTTGTATTCCGACCGAATCTCTGATTCCAAGTACAACCGCTCATCTTCCAAACGATCGCGCGACGCGGTGAGTCGGCCATAGGCCAGTGCATTGTCGAGCGCCAGAGCGATCTGGTCGCCGATCTGAGCCAGGAGATCCAGGTCAGGCTGTCCAAAACTGTTCTCCTTTCTACTCCCGAGTGCCATGACCCCGATCGGACCAACCGCCGTAACCAGTGGAGCACTCGCAACAGAAACGATGGACTCCGCTCGCAGCACCTCCGCGAAGGGCATGTTGGCAATGTCCGAAGCACTTCCAATGGTTGGTGTTCGCGTTCGTAGCTTCTCGAGACCTTCTTCCGAGATCTCGGTGACCTTGAGCTCACCTAGAAATCCACGACTGCCGGGAAAATCAAGGACCGCACACTTCAGGCGATGGGAGTGCTCCTCGAACAGCCAGAAACTGGTGAAATCGTTGGCAAAATACTTGCGAATCGATGTCGAGGAGGCACGAAAAAGCTCGTTCACCTCGAGCTTGGTAACGATACAGTTGTTGATCTCCAGCAAGAGTCTGAGCCGGTCGCGTTCTCGCGCCAACTCACGCTGATACGCTTCGGCGGACTTAATCGCCAGCGTACTCTCTAGAGCAACAGACACGTGTCCCGCGACAGAACGCATGAGTTCCAAGTCGTCAGGACTGAACTCAACGTTTTCTCGCACGCCAAATATCAATGCTCCTAGTTTTCCGCGGGAGGTTGAAACGGGAAAGATATAGGCACTATGGACAACGGCGGGATTAATCCGGGACGCGAATTTTGGGATCTTCGCTATCTCCTGTTTGGCATCTGGAACGAATACCGGAGTCTGTTCCTCAATTGCTCGCGCAACAGCAGTTCCGGCATAAGGAACTTCGGAGCCGATCTCAATGCCAGGATCATGCTGGCCATGTTCAAGGGCTCGCAGGATTAGCCCATGCCCGGCACCGTCAAACAAAAGCAGCGCGATGGATTCGAAGGCAACTACATTCGAGAGCAAATCAGCAAGGCTGTGGACCACGGCGTCGATGCTCGGCTGGGATGCGACGGCGGTGGAGAGTTTCAGTAGGGTACGGTATCTGTTCTGATCCTCACCGTTGCCGCGATGATCTCGTTCTGTCAGGAGTGATCCGTTCATGTGACCATCGCTTCGCCTGCAATTCCGAAACTGTGGACGGGCAAGCGCGCTTGATTTCCTAGGCCGTCCACAACTCGCCGACACTGACGAAAGAGTTACGACACGGGATCCGGCTCGGTTCCACCCTTTCAGAGTCAACGGTAAACCGACAGAGGTCTGTGACAGAGATCACATCGTTCCGTTTAGTTCAGTGTCAGCATAAGTGCAGAAGAGACGGCCTGACCCGGCTGGACGCTGGGAAAGGGGGTGTTTATGTCAACCGTCGCAGCACCGGTAAACATTGCAGTGAAGTCGGTCTTGCTGGCAACTGACTTCTCGAAAGCGTCTGAAAAACCCTCCGCCATGCTCTCGCTATAGCCCGCCATTATGGGTCGAAATTCTACCTGGCCCACGTCGTCTCCTCGTTGGGATTCACGCTCACCGGCCCGGATGCGGTGATCGCGGCAACCGAAGCAGCATGGAGGGATGCGCGTCAATTGGAGGAGAATCTGGCTCAACGTGGGGCGCTGGCTGGTCTGCGTCACGAGGTCATCATCCGCCAGGGCGATGTATGGGAACAGTTGGAAAAACTGGTCCGGCAAGAGCAAGTGGATCTGTTGGTCATCGGCACCCACGGTCGGCGCGGTATCGGGAAACTGCTTGTAGGGTCAGTGGCAGAACAGATTGTTCGTCGGGCTGACTGCATGGTTCTGACTGTGGGTCCAAGTTCCTTGCCAGAGGTCCCGATCGAGAGTCGCCGAGCCATTCGACCCTTCTTATTCGCCACGGATTTCGGTGCAGCTTCCTTGCATGCTCTGCCGTTTGCCATCTCGTCGGCGAATCACTTCGGAGCAAAACTTGTTTTGCTCCACGTCATCCCAGAGGTACCGATGCAGGGCGGATCCCGATGGTACACGGCCGACGACGTCATGCGAATGCGGGAGAGCGCCCGGCTGACCGGTCTCCGCCGACTTGAGGAACTAGCGTCGCCGTACACCGAATTAGAGATCAAGCCAGAGTGCCAGGTCGAGTTTGGACAGCCAGCAGACGTGATCTTGCAAGTAGCCGATACCCTCAACACCGACGCGATCATAATGGGTTTGCATCGCTCGGCGCACATTGGCACTGCCTCTCATATGCCCTGGGCTACCGCGTATGAGGTAGTGCGCAGCGCGAATTGTTCTGTCCTGACGGTGAGGAGCTGAGCCGGCATTTCCCGCCACGCGGAAACAAGGGCAGAAACTCCTCCGTCAAGGAGGCGCGCAATGAAACTTGTGGCCGTAGGTATCGCAGCTTACTGCCACTTAGTCGCTTAATTCCCCTCTGAGGACCAGAGTCAGTACGGACGCCGCTGTGAATGTATAGCGGCAATTGAGGGCGAGTCTTACAAGTCCCATCATGACGAATTTCCTGCACGGAGAGGCTGTCCCGCATTGCACCGCCAGTCCTGCAGTTAATTCTCCGTCCGTGCAGTTTCAGCAGTTCAGCTTGGCGAACTCTTTATTCAGTGCGACAAGGCGACCGGTGATCTGTGCTTCGACCGGCGCATGAGCAGGATCAAAGGAATGATTGCAAGAAACAAAATACCCATGAAGTGAAACACATCGACGTAGCTCAATAAGGCCGCTTGCTGTTGAAGCATCTGGTATAGCAGCGCATGAGCCTTCTGCCCGGCCGTCACCGGGTCGAAGCCTCTTTGTTCTGCCAGTTCCGTCATCTGCCTGACTGCGAGCTGCCTGGCGAGACTGCCGGCAGTGATGTGGGCCGAAAGTACATCCTGATGAAACTGGGAGCGCCGGGCGATCGAAGTGGTAACGAAAGAAATGCCCACGCTGGAGCCGATGTTGCGCATGACGCTGTACAGGCTGGTCGCATATCCCATCTCTTCCTGCGGAATCGGCTCCATGGTCAGCGTGGTCAGAGGCACGAACAGGAAGGCCATGCCGAACCCCTGATTGGCTTGATACCAAAAGATGTCCCAGGTTCCCGATTCCAGGGTCATATGGGAATAGCCGAAGAATGCGACGCCGGCAACGACAAATCCAAACGCCAGCATCCAGCGCTCGTCCCAGCGCTTGCCCAGCAAATATCCGACTAAAGGCATGCACAACGCAGTTGCAACCCCTCGCGGACTGGTCCATAGCCCTGCAGTGGCGGCCGTCCAGCCCAGAAGTGTCTGCATGAACAGGGGCAAAAGCACGAGACTTCCATACAACACGAACCCCAGCACTGTCGCCAAGGCGAGACCGGTCGCGAACGAGCGGTGCCGCAGAAGCCGAAAGCGCACAATCGGATCCTTGACGATAAGCTCGCGAATCACGAAGCTCGCAAGGAACAGCGCAGCCATCATGGCCAACACGCGGATCAAATCAGAGCCAAACCAGTCGTTCTCTTGGCCTTTGTCCAGCATGATCTGCAGGGCGCCCATTCCCACTGCCAGCATTCCCAGTCCCCAGGCATCGACGCGCAGCGCACCACGCCGGATATAAGGAGGATCGTTAATGAATAGATAAATCAGGGTAAGGCTGAGAATGCCGACCGGCACGTTGATGTAGAAAACCCAGCGCCAGGAATAGGAATCGGTGATCCAGCCTCCGAGGGTTGGGCCGAGAATGGGTGCAGCAACGATGCCCAGTCCCCAGAATGCCATCGCTTTCCCACGCTCCTCGCCCGGGAACTCTTCCAGTAGTACCGCCTGGGAAAGCGGTTGAAGCCCTCCTCCCGTGGTTCCCTGGAGCACGCGAAAGAAGATCAGTGCCGGCAGGTTGGGAGCAAGACCGCACAAAACACTCGACGCGGTGAACCCGGTTACGACCGTCATCAGCAGCCGCTTGCGCCCCAGATAGTTCGCGAGCCATCCGGTAATGGGGAGAATGATGGCATTGGCGACAATGTAAGAGGTAAGGACCCAGGTTGCCTCGTCCACGCTCGAGGAAAGAGAGCCTGCAATGTGGGGCAGGCTGACGTTTACGACTGAAGTGTCCAGCACCTCCATCACCGCACTCGACATCACCGCGATGGCGATAATCCAGCGATGCCCAGAGGCAGAGGCTGCCAAGGCGGGGGCAGAGATTCGGGAGGATGCAAGTGGAAGTGATGTTGAAGCTAAATTCGAAGTGGGAGCATTACTGCCCATACCTTCAGCAACATCTCGACTCGAGACAGTCACTTGTGGCCCCACAACGCTTAGGCTGGAATCCGAAGCCCGTCTCTAATGTTTGACAAAGTTGCGCATAGTGTTCTCGTGTGGCCCTATGCCGCATTCCATGCTCGGCCCGTTTCTAACCTGCCTTGCGCACTTCGGATAAACATCGCTGTAAGCAGGCCTCCGCTTGCTCGAGAATCGAGGCGAGGTTTCGTCTGGAAACCACGGCCATCGCGCCGGCAGGGCGAAGGCGTTCCATGTCGCACGCGCGTACATCCCAATTCAGGACTAGACAGGGAACGTCAATTCCCCGCAGATCCTTCAAAATTGCTTCTGCGTCCAGTTGCGGCGGATGGTCGCCTATGATTAGCAGATGGAAAGACTCACGCTCAGCGCATCGTGCGAGATCAACTGCATTCCAAGTCGTGGTGGTGTCGAAGCCTGCGTCTTCCAGCAGTCGTTCGAGGCTGATAAGTGTTTCCACGTCGGTGTCGCAGATGAGAATGCGGAAACGCTGCTGCTTCATTGCCTCCTCCCTTCCGGCAGAGCTTCAACAGTGCGCTCTCGGTGTGGCAGAAAGATCTGTCGGCGTTACAGACCGTGACCATTTGCGGTGCCCGTGCTCTCGGAAGGGTAATAGCGACCAAACTCGATCACCTCTTTCGGGATTCGCCGCCGTCAACCGTAGTGAACAGAGCCTTCGATACGAAATCAAGGACCGCTTTGCGGCGTGCCTCGATGCGCCGCCGAGGACACAAGTCGACGCCTTCCAACGATTCGACCGCGAGATTGTTGGTGAAATAAAAGACAACCAACGCTGAAAGTGAGTGGATGCAGTGCTCAATGTCCAGATCGTGGAATTCTTTAGTGGAAATTCCTTCCTTGAGCAGCGCCATCAGCTTGCGCTGAACAGGGCGGATATACGGTTCCACCATCCTCCGCAGATGCTCTGAACTTGCGCTGCACTGTCGCAATTGTTCCTGCTGCACGAGTTTTGGAGCGAGAGGAGACTCCGCAATAAAGTCAAAGTAGGAATTGACATACGCAAGCATGCGTTCCTGGGCCGATGCTTTCCGATCGAGCGCGCCGGAAACGCGCTCGAACCATGCAGAAAATATGTCTTCCAGCACCTCGCTGTAGAGTTGCTCCTTCGTTTTGAAGTGGTAGAACAGCAGGGTGTGATTCACTCCCGCCGCACGAGCGATTCCTTCGGTTCGAGCGCCCGCGTAGCCCTTGAGCGCAAACTCCTCAGTTGCTGCCCTTAGGATTGCCAACCGACTGGCTGGTTCGGCACTGCTCTTTATCGGCTTTTCGACAACGGCTATCATCGCTTCTCCTCGCGTGTTGGTCTCGGCGCACTCGACGAAACCGCGCTGACTGGAAAAGACTGGTCTCCTGACTAACTAGTTAGTATAATACAAGTGCAGGATTGTTCGACATGCTTCCTTGCCAAAGATGCGGAACCACACTTCCGAAGACGGACGGCGCCACCACCACACACCGCTTTGGGGCTTTACGCATTCTGGTATTGATCGCGGTGGTTCCGCTGGGCGGCTGTTTGTTTCGATCCCATTCCGTTGCTATTCGCACGAGCACAGCGCAGCTTCAGACGGCGAACAGCAACGAACTAATTGAGCGAATCAACGCCGAGGCCACCAATATCCAGACGTTGAAGGCCACAGTGGGCATCACAACTTCCGTCGGAGGCAGCAAACGGGGCAAAATCACGGAGTATCAGGAAATCCGCGGTTATATCCTGGCCCGCAAGCCGTCCTCGCTCCGGATGATCGGGCTTTTCCCAATCCTGCAGAACCACGTGTTCGACATGGTGACTAATGGCCAGGAGTACAAGCTGTGGATACCGCCCAGGAACCAGTTCATTGTTGGTAGCAACGACGTAGCAAGACCTTCTACGCAGCCCCTGGCGAATCTGCGGCCGCAAGTAATCTACGATGCCCTGCTGCTGCAGGCTGTAGACCTGCAGAATGAACTTGCCGTGCTGGAAGAGGGCGAGCACAACGTGATCGATCCCGGAACGCGCAAACTGGGGCTACAGCCCGACTATACGCTCGACATCATCAAGCGGAGCGACCATGGGTGGTACCTGTCGCGCAAGACCGTGTTTGACCGAACTGATCTGCAGCCACACCACCAAGTCTTGTACGACGAATATGGGTCTATTGTCACCGACGTGCGCTACGACGAATACCGGGAATTCAATGGAGTACTTTTCCCAACGAACATACAGATCTGGCGACCACAGGAGGAATACTCCATCAAGCTTGAAGTGACGAAGCTGACCATCAATGGGCCCATCATGGATGATCAATTCGTGCTGGAACAGCCTTCGGGCGCAGGGCTGGCGTCGCGATAGGTACGGCTGGAGCGAAGGTCTCGTTTGGGCCTGCAACGAAGGCACCCAGATTGTTTCGATCCGAAACGAGAATAGCAGTGCAGGTGAGGTGGGGGCTGGCAGCGGCGCGCCGGGTTTCGAAGATTGATATGTCTGTGCGCTCCCCCGAAGCGCGTCCGGAATGGCCTGTATGGCACGCCGGACGCGCTGTGTCGAATGCAGATTTTCGAAAGTCTGGCGTGGCGGTCATCGGGGTATTGGAGCGCGCGGTGACGAAGCCGTTAAGCCGACACAGGTGATGAGATCTTGTTCCAGTTCCATGCTGCATGAAAGTGTGACGAAATCGTAGGAGGTGACACATGTTATACGTAAGTTTTCTGGGACGACTTCTCCTGTCACTGATTTTCCTCTTCGGCGGGCTGAGCAAATTACGCACCTGGAAACAGACGGCGGGCTACATGGCCTCGAAACGCATGTCTTGGGTGCCGCTTTTTCTAATTGGGGCGATCGTGCTGGAGGTCGGAGGTGGAATTTCTGTCTTTCTTGGCTGGGAAACCAGGATAGGCGCTGCGGCCTTGGTTCTGTTCTTGATTCCTGCTGCTCTGATCTTCCACAACTTTTGGGCCAACGAGGGTATGGAGCGCCAAATCCAGATGGCAATGTTCCTGAAGAACATTAGCATCATGGGAGGGCTCTTACTGCTGGTGTACTTCGGCCCCGGTCCCATGAGTATTGATGGTCACTAGAGCAGACTGTCTTCAGCCATAGCAGCCGGGAGTTCGCCTCTTCTGGGAACGGCGGAATGCTGACGCCTCCGCCGAAACATCACCGATCAAACGTGACGTCATTTATTTCAATGCTGAGGCATTTGGGCGGGATTGGAGTCTTCCTTCTGGCCGCCCTCGATAGCTCGGTGCTGCCCACTCTCGGGGCAGTCGACGCTTTCACAATCGTCTTGGCTGCCCGCCGCCCAGAGCTATGGCCCTACTACGCAATGTGCAGCACATTAGGTTCGCTCTGCGGGGCTTACATCGCCTACCGTCTGTCGCGTCTTGGAATTCTCCATCGACGTATTGAGGGAGCGTTATTCGATGAAGTCACGGTGTTCCTACATCGTTTTGGACCGCTTCCGCTGTCGTTCGCTGCGCTCCTGCCGCCACCCTTTCCGACCTCCGCTTTTGTAATTGGTGCTGGTGTAACGCGCTATCCCTTTATTGCGTTTGTCCTATCTTTTGGCTTCGGGCGAGTGTGCCGCTTCGCTCTACTGGCTTACCTCGCGTCTGTGTTCGGCAGGCGGTTCGTAACCAGCGTGTGGTCGGGACACACGCTGGCACTTGTAGCGATTGTTGGCGGTGTGCTGGCGTGTGTCGGGTGGTTGGCGTGGCTCGTCTTCAGGAAATCTGAACCGCATACGCCTTCTGGTTTGTAGGTCTGCTTCACTCTAGGAAAAGTGAGGTTCTGTGAGACACGGATTCCGTGCTGAACGACTATCGAACTCCAGTACGTGCCAGGGAAACTGCGGGAGAATACGATGAGTGACGCAGTCTCATTCCCACTGGAAGGGGCGATCGGGCGTCCCGCAGCCAACCCCTGGCTCATTGCCGTGACCGTCTCGCTGGCAGCGTTCATGGAAGTGCTCGACACCGCCATTGCGAATGTTGCTCTGCCGCACATCGCCGGCAATCTCGGAGCGAGCAATGACCAGAGTACTTGGGTGCTAACGTCGTATCTGGTGGCCAACGCCATCGTTCTCCCCATTACCGGATGGCTGGTGAGTCTGTTCGGACGTAAGCGTTTCTTCCTAACATGTATGGCTATCTTTACCGTCAGTTCCTTGTTCTGTGGAATCGCTCCCAGCCTTGGCTTTCTGCTGCTGTTCCGCGTGCTCCAGGGTGCTGGAGGTGGCGGGCTGCAGCCTATGGCGCAAGCGATTCTGGCGGATACTTTCCCGCCGGCCCAGCGCGGCCTGGCATTTTCCATCTACGGCATCACGGCAGTCTGTGCTCCCGCGATTGGGCCGACCCTGGGCGGTTGGCTTACCGATAACACGTCATGGCGATGGATCTTCCTCATCAATCTGCCGGTCGGTCTTTTGACCCTGGTGCTGGTTTTGCGATTGATCCAGGATCCCCCTTACTTAGTTCGGCGCAAAAGGTCCGAGATGAAACTCGACTACATCGGATTTTCCTTGCTCGCACTGGGAGTCGGCGCTCTGCAAATCATGCTGGACAAGGGGCAGGAAGACGACTGGTTGGGCTCCCATTTCATCATGGCGTTGGCCATCACCGCGGGAATGTGCCTGACCGCCCTGGTTGTCTATGAGTGGTTTCATCAGGATCCGATTGTCGATGTACGCCTTTTTAAGAACGCGAACTTTGCTACGGCAAATATGATGATGTTTATGGTCGGCGCCGTCTCCTTCGCGACGACCGTCTTAATGCCGCAGTTTCTTCAGACGCTGATGGGCTATACGGCGCAATCGGCCGGGATGGTGCTCTCGGTGGCGGCCATATTGCTCTTGTTCGAGCTACCGCTCGTCGGCCGTCTGATCGGGCGCTTCCAGTCGCGCTATCTCATCGCGTTCGGCTGGATCACGCTGGCGATCGGCATGTACATTTCGACACAAAGAATCGACCTTTTGATCAGTTTTCGTTCCGCCACGTGGCTCCGCATCGGCCAATATTTGCCGATGGGCTTTATCTTTGTGCCCGCCACCACCGCCGCCTACATCGGGATTCGAGCGGAGAAGAGCAACGCGGTTGCGGGCCTGGTGAACTTTACGCGGAACATTGGGAGCAGTGTTGGAACCTCGCTTGTGACGACGATGATCGTACGACGATCGCAGTTTCATCAGTCAAGGCTGGTCACCAACATAAGTATGGGGAACACCAGGTTTCAAGATGCAATGAATGGACTGGCTCAAGAACTGTCCCATGCTGGATTGAGCCTACACGAGGCGCAGCAGCAGGCCCTGGCTCGAATCTACGCTTCAGTTCAGGCGCAGGCCGCCGCCCTGGCGTACATCGACACCTTTTGGGTGCTGGGCATTGCGGCTGTCGTCATGTTTGCCTTGTCTTTCGTTTTGAAGAGAAACGATCCGCACGCGGGTCCCGGTTCCGTCTCGGCCCACTAGGGGGACTATCTCTCTCAGTCTTAGGGACAATCATGCTCAAAGTTCGGGATTGCGAAATTGGTCGGCAGCGCTGGTGTGCTGTACGTATTCAACGACCAGCCCATCCGGACAGCGCCCCCGCATCTGGTAACCGGTAGGCACTGGCGTCGGTTCTTGCAATACCGTGGCGCCGAGCGGTGGGAGATTCTTGAGAATCGCTGTGATATCCGAGACCAGGGTTGTCTATCCAGTGCTCCACAAGCGACCGATCGACGAAATAGGCACACGGGGTCGGAAGAGTGTAGGCTGCAAGGAACATCCAAATACAGTTTCGCACTTCCAAATCGTCTGCAATTCTCCGCAAATCGCACGCTCCTCACGGTCGTCTGCTAGTCAAACACCTCACAATGGTGGGCTGGCGGCGCGAAATACGGACGCGAATCCAGATGCAGAAACGTAATTACTCCCTGATGGCGGTGGTGGCGAGCGCGTCCCTTCTCTCTTCTATCTCAGCAAGGACGCTATGCCAAGACTCAATCAATCAGGTTCCCATGAAAGTGTCCCGCCAAAGCAAATCATCATTCGCCGGAGAGAGTTTGTGGCTTGAAGCGAATGGACTGCGCATCAAGAACGCTATTTATCGGAGTACGAAATTGAGTAATCACCCTGTGTTAATTGTGGTGCTCCATGGTGATTTGCTCGGAGTGAAGGCGGTTCCTTCTTCGACATATCATTATGTCTTCGCCCGGGACGCAGCGATGAAGATGGATGATGTGGTCATCGCAGCTTTGTTGCGTCCGGGTTATAGGGATGATAGTGGGGAACGCTCTCAGGGTGAGCAGGGACCGGTGACAACTACACGCCCGAAGTGGTGGACGCGATTGCGCAGGCGATCGATCAGCTAAAAGCCAAATTCCACCCCGCTCGCACTGTGTTGGTCGGTCACTCCGGCGGCGCAGCGATCACAGGCGATGTGCTAGGTCGATGGCCATCTGAAGTAGACGGCGCATTAATGGTTTCATGTCCCTGCGATCTAGGTGCGTGGCGCAAGCACATGTTGCAAATACAGAACGATCCGATCTGGTCAGCACCAGTCAAGAGTCTCTCCCCAATAGACCTTGCCAACAGAGTTCTGCCTGCGGTTCGAGTGCGGCTGCTCGTAGGCAGCCTAGATCCCGTGGCGCCGCCCGACTTCAGCCGACGTTACGCTGAAGCGCTGCGGCGCCACGGTGGCGATGTTGCGGTGGCGATTATACCCGGGCTGGAACACGACATCCTGCTGGAACCTGTCACATTCGACGCTTTGGAAACCTTGGTGGAAGCGCTCAAGCAGGCCACCCAACGTTGAGAGAGAGTTCTTGTGATTTTCGCTTGGCAGGTAAACGAGAAGCAATCGCGATCACTCGCATATGCCGACCCAAAGCCGCTTCAAACGATTCGCCGCCCGTCACCGCATTCGGAGGCAGATCTCAAAGTTCGGAATTGCGGACTTGGTCGGCAGCGGTGGTGTCCTGTACATATTCGACGACCAGTCCATCGGGATGGCGCAGCCGCATTTATAGCCGGTGGGCACGGGTGTCGGTTCCTGCAATACCATCGCGCCGAGTGGCGGGAGACCAGTCGTCGAATCCACAACGCCGACACCGGCGGTTAGAGCGGCAAGTACAACTTCTGCCGGATGGATTCGTGCAACTACGACAGCAGGACGTAAGACAGACTGATCAACCCTCAGTGATCACTTCAAAAGCGGCCAACAGTTATCACTTCAAAACCGGCCAACGGAAGTGGCCGTCCAGGACTGAGAATGTTCTATCCTGCCGCCTCCTGAGGTGGCAAGTCGGTTTTGGTGCGCCAGCTCCGAGGGCCGCATTTGAGCACGTGGCCGTGGTGCAGTAAGCGGTCGAGCATGGCGCTCACGGCGGCCGCATCGCCCAACAGTTTGCCCCAGTCTTCCACCGGGCGATTCGAGGTCAGCATGGTGCTGGCGCGCTCGTAGCGGCGCATGATGATTTCCAGCAGTTCTTCAGCGGCGGTGAGCGGCAGCTTGCGCATGCCGAGATCGTCGATGATCAGCAAGGGTACGGTCACCAAGAACTCCATGTGCTCTTTGCGGGTGCCGTCGAGCGTGGCTTCGGCGAGATCATCGAGCAAGGCGTGGGTCTCGCGATAGAGCACGCGGTATCCCTGTTGGATGGCGGCTTGGCCGATGACTTGTGCGAGGTGACTCTTGCCGGTGCCGGGTGGGCCGAGAAACAGGGCATCTTCGTGGCGCGAGATGAAGGTGCCGGTGGAGAGATCGAAGACCAGGCTGCGATTCATCTTCTTGTTGAAAGCGAAGTCGAAGTTGTCGAGAGTCTTCTGGGAGTCGCGGAACTGAGCTTGCTTTTTCCGCCGCTCCAGCAGGCGTTCTCCACGCAAGGCGAGTTCGTCGGAGACCAGGCACGACAGCAGGTCGATGGGGGCGAGCGGTTCGGCCTGGGCCTGGCGCAGGCGGGTCTCCAGCACGGCGGCCATTCCGCCCAGGCGAAGTTGTTTGAGCGCACGATCGAGTTCGATCAGATTCATTCTTCTATCTCCTTAGTTCTGTAGTTGATGAAGTCGCGGTATTGCACCAGCTCGCGGATCAGAGGATCGACTTGCTGCAAACTCAGCGGGGCTTGTGGGCAGCGTTCCAGATAGCGACGCACGAAGCGGTATTCCTGCACTCCCATGTCGAGCGCAGCGGCGCAGGCTTCATCGACCGCCGCGGTGCCGTACTTCTTGGCTAGGGAGAGAACGCCGAGAATGCGGCGCACACCGACCTCGCCTTGCTGGTGGTGGATGGCATCGCAGAGCGCACCGATGTGCGACCCAGCACGACCGGCTCGCCACAGCAGTTGGGAGGTACGCAGTGGTGTTCGCTTGGGGTGGTCATCTTCTTTAATGCGATACCAACCGCGCTTCTGGCGCACGTGTTCGCGCAGCAGTTGCCCGGTTTTAGGATCGAGCAGACGAACGTACAGCTCATCCCATTGCACGCGCAGCACGCGCCCGATCCAGCCTGGCGGTGCGCCGTAGTAGGCGGCCTCGACCTCGACGCAACCATCCAGATGCACGATGCGCTCACCGTACTGGTAGTAACGAAAGGGTTCCAGCGGCAGTGGCAGCAACGTGGGTTTCTCTTCCGCAAACATGGCGGCGACCTGCCGTTTGGTGGTGCCGTGGATGCGCGTGTCGGCCCAGCGTTGTTCCCAGTGATCGAGGTAGGCTTGGGCTTCTTCCAGAGTCTCGAAGCGCAAGCCTTTCAGCGGTGTCTTCTGCGCATGACCGACGCCGGATTCGACTTTGCCTTTGCCCAAAGCCGTCAACTACATGTGATCTGATCGATTCGCAACAGGTTCGAATCATTCATCCCTTCCACCCGCTTTGCGGTCAGTCCTTTCGTTTTGTTGTTTCAAAGAAACTCTGGGGCGATGACCGGGTGACGATTCAGCTTGCGGATGGATCACCGTTTTCCGTGCCTGTGAGTTGGACTGATGTGATTCCTGCAGATGCATATGTGAGTGTGGGCGGTGGTCGATCTCAGTTTCGCGTGGAAGACTTGATGGCTTTAGCAGACCTGATGGCTTTGAGGCGGAGGCGATGACGGCGATTTCGAGGTGTCATGTAAATTACGTCCATTATGTCATGCTTATTATGTACATGATCTCATCAGCGGCGGCGTCGACTCAAGAGTATGGACGCAGCATTGTGCAGTCAATAGTATATCGCGAGGCGACAGCCCCACGTAATTATCTTGACAGTTGTATTGATATGGACATAATAAGGTTGACAGCCATGAAGCGACCGGGAGCAAGCAAACCTAGCCGTGCCGTTGATGCCAAAGCCGAGGCGCTCCGCCGACAGGGAGCACTCCATCCACATCCCGATACCGTGCGCGACGAAGGGTTCCGCCAAGGTGAGTTCTTCGACTCCCGCGATCTCGTGCAAGTGCGTTATGAGATGCTGCGACGTCACCAAGTCGACGGACAAGCGGTGACCGAAACTGCAGTCGCATTCGGGGTGAGCCGGCAGGCGTTCTACACGGCGGAGGCCGCGTTTGAGGAGAGGGGTATCTCCGGTTTACTTCCTCGCCGGAGAGGTCCCAAGCGCGCTCACAAGTGCACCGCCGAGATCCTCGATTTTGCCGGACAGTGGCGTGCGGATTCGCCGGCGGAGAAGGACGTCACCGAGGCCATCCAGAAACGTTTTGGCGTTTCGATTAATCCGCGTTCGATCGAACGCGCGCTGGCACGGAGGAAAAAAAAACGATGAGGGGTCTCTTCCAGTGAAGACCCTGGATCAGCTGATCGACTGGAAGCAAGAGTACGAAACCCTGCGTCGGGAGGCGCTCCATGCGGACTCTCGCCGTGGTCATGGTCTGGCACTGTTCTTGTCACATGGAATGATGGCTTGGCTGGAAGCTTTGACTGCACTGAGATCACATCCGATCGCGCAAACTGCACCGCAGGAGTCGTTCGATCTTCCGTCAGTCCTGCGGCCCGATCTGACCACGTTATTGACCAACATGGTTTTGTCTTGCATGAGAAAAGGGGCGCATGAACACATCCAATAAAGTTGCCGCCGAGCATTTGCGACGGTTGGCATATCTATATGTTCGCCAGTCTACACTTCGGCAAGTGCACGAGAACCGCGAGAGCACGGCACGTCAGTACGATCTGAAGCGACGCGCGCAGGTGCTGGGATGGGCTGCCGATCAGATCGTCGTGATCGATGAAGACCTGGGCTTATCCGGAGCCACTGCGGACAACCGCAATGGTTTCCAACGCCTGGTTGCCGAGGTCGGACTGGGCCGGGTTGGCCTGGTGATGGGGTTGGAGGTGTCGCGTTTGGCGCGCAGTTCGACGGACTGGCACCGGTTGTTAGAGATCTGCGCTTTGGCGGATACCCTTATTCTCGATGAGGATGGAATCTACGACCCCGGCCACTTCAACGACCGCCTGTTATTGGGTTTGAAAGGAACGATGAGCGAGGCCGAGCTGCACTTGCTGCGGGCTAGACTGATTGGCGGCCAGCTCAACAAAGCCCGGCGAGGCGATCTGTGGATGAAGCCGCCGATCGGTTTTGTGTATGACAGCAGCGGGCGGGTCGTGTTCGATCCCGACCAGCAGGTTCAACGAGGCGTGCGCTTATTGTTTGAGACTTTTCGCCAGACAGGTTCGGCCCTGCGCGTCGTCCATCACTTCAAGACCGAAGGTGTCCTCTGGCCCAGACGCATCACCTCAGGCGTGCGCGCGGGTGAACTGTTGTTTGGACCATTGGAGCACAGCCGTGTGTTAGGCATTCTGCACAATCCGCGCTATACAGGAGCATTCGTCTACGGTCGAACTCGCCAGCGCAAAGTTATCATCGCCGGACAGCTTCGCTACCGACGCCTGAAGCGTGAGGAATGGTCGGTGTTCTTGCCCAATATGCATCTGGGATACATCTCCTGGGAAGAGTTTGAATCCAACCAATCCAAACTACTCGCCAATGCGAAGGGCTATGGTGAGGACCGTCGCAGCAGCCCGCCTCGCGAAGGCTCCGCCCTGCTGCAAGGTCTTGTCCTATGTGGCGTGTGTGGTCTACGCATGACGGTGAGATATCACACCGACCATGGTCATCTGATCCCGGAATATGTTTGCCAACGACGCGGAATCCAAACCGCCCAGCCGATATGCCAACATCTGCCCGGCGGCCAGATCGATCAGGCCGTCACGGAACTCGTCCTGAGAGCCGTCAATCCAGCTTCGTTGGATGTGGCGTTGGAGGTGTTTGGAGAGTTGCGGGCACGACAGGCTGAAGTCGATCGTTTGCGGCGAGCTCAGGTGGAACGTGCTCGCGAAGAAGCCGAACTGGCTCAGCGCCAATACTTGCTGGCTCGTCCCGAAAACCGCTTGGTCGTGGATAATCTGGAGCGGCAGTGGAATGAAAAGCTCACCAGCTTGTCTCAAGCCGAGGAAGAGTACTCTCGGATGAGCAAGTCGCAACCATCAGCACTCACGGATGAAGATCGGGACCGCGTCCATGCGCTGGCTTCCGATCTTCCGCGTGTGTGGAACGATCCGCGTACTCCAGCTCGAGATCGCAAGCGGATGCTGCGGCTTCTTATCGAAGACGTCACACTCGTGAAGAATCAGAAAATCCATATTCACATCCGCTGGAAAGCCGGGGCAACGACATCGATGGAACTGCCGTTGCCTCTGAGCGCCCCGGATCTGGTTCGTACCCCCGCGGACATCGTCGAACTCGTCCGTGTTCTAGCCACCGAACAAACCGATGCTCAGATCGCACGGACTCTCAACGCACGTTCGCTCCGTACCGGCAGGAAGCACTCCTTTACCCGGTTGATCGTTCGGCACATTCGCAACGCATATGACATTCCATCCTACGTCCAACATCTTCGCAGCAACGGTTGGCTCACGGTACCAGAAGTTGCTGCGCAGATGGGAGTACACTCAAGCACCGCCAAACGCTTCGCCGTTGAAGGAGTGCTGCGCGCTGTTCGCGCTGATGACACGGGACGTGTGCTGTTCGAGCCAGTCGTCGGTCCCTTGCCTCAAGCCCAGCCCGGAAAGCGCTTCCGGGATAGACGCCGTTATCCTCAACTTGCATCGAACATGTCCAACAAGGTGCAGTATGAAGCCTGATCCTTGCGATCCGGATCTTGGATCCGGCACGGCATGGCGACTGCGCCGTAGTGCGCGAGCACGTCGCGATAGAGAGGATTGAGAGCGGGATCGTAAATGTCGGGGACAAGCACGCCCTCGCGCAGATTGTCGAGCACGACGATGCGGGTGGCTCCGCCCAGCCGGCGAAAGGCGCGTTCGTGCAGTTCGGCCCAGATGCGCGAACTGGAGCGGAAGGTTAGCAGACGAACCGACTTGCGGCTGCAGCCCAGCGTCATCACGAACAGCCGGGTGCGCCGATACTTGCGGCTCTCGGGATCGCGCACCATGGGGCCGGTGCCGTAATCGACTTGCGCCTCCTGGCCGGACGCGGTGACGATCACGACGCGGGCTTCGGGGGTTTGCGTTCCGCGCCGCTTGCGCACGAAGCGTTGCACGCTTTGGTAGCTGCTGGCGAATCCGTACTCGGAAACCAAATCCTGCCAGATCGCCATGGCATTGCGGCCGCGGCTGATCCCCAAGTCGATGGCTTCCCGGTATGGCTCGCAGGCACTGGCGCCGGGGACCGCGGCAGAGTCGGTGATCACCTCGTTCTCGTTGGCCGGTTTTGAAGTTGCTCTTGCTTTTCCCTTATTAGAAAGGTTTTTGGGGTTGGGGTTGCAGTTAGGGTCGAGGGGATCGGGAATCACCGGAATGGCCGATTTTGCCGCACCGGAGTCGGTGATCACTTCCTTGGCCGGTTTTGGTTCGCCCCGCCCCCAGCCACTGGGCAGACGCACCGCAATCCCCGCCGCTTTCAGGTAGGCGCTGGCGGTTTCCCGACGGACATGGGTCGCTTGCTGGATGCGCCGCAGCGACCAGCCCAGCCGTCCCAGAGCTAAGACTTGTTGTTTCTTCTCTTCGTTCAAGACATTGGCCATGCCCACGGAGCCTACAAGCCTCCGCGGGATTCAATGTCCCGGACGCTACTCTCGTTGGCCGGTTTTCAGGTGATAATCAGTGGCCGGTTTTGGGTGATCGCTGAGGACCAAGTTCCCAAAAGCCCCGCATCCGCCCCCGCGGAAGAGAATTCCGCCGTGCGCCCCTGTGCCCCCTGTAGTGAACCCGTCCCCTGGATTCCCGAATCGAAACTCCCTCCACTCCCCAAAAACTCCATTAACTCCAATGTTCGCCGGGTGCCCCGTGCTTGCGTTCTTTGCAGGGGCGGGAATCGATGCTGTCGACACGCCGTCGGGACTCCCTCAGCGGCTGAAGCCGGTTCCTCTTTGCTTGTCCTGATTGGCACGGCTGGAAGCCGTGCCCTTCCCGGTGATGCTGCGGATTTTATTATTTCGAACTCGGGCGGCGGTTGTGCCGTCCCTACGGGACTCGGTTCCGTTCTCTTGCGATTGACCCAGGACTGAAGTCCTGGGCTATTTTTGTTGCGTCGTGCCGCGACTGGGGGAATGGTTAAGATAGGCCCGCTATCGTGCTCAGTCTCCTCAGCGGCTAAAGCCGGTTCCTCTCTGCTTGTCGTGATTGGCACGGCTGAAAGTCGTGCCCTTCCCGGTTGTCCATCGTGTGGTCCCAGTCTTTGCGTTCTTGAGGCTGTTACGAAACTCGTGCCGTCCGCTAAAGCGGACTCGGGTTGTTCCACTTCCGGCCACCCGGCACTTCCGTGCCGGGCTTTCACATCCCGCCGCTACGCGGCTGGAACCTGGTTTTGTCCCACCGTGCGTACTCGCCACTGAGTTTCGTAACAGCCTCTTCTTTGCAAGGGCGGGAATTGATGCTGTCGACACGCCGTCGGGGCTCCCTCAGCGGCTGAAGCCGGTTCCTCTGTGCTTGTTGTAGTTGGCACGGCTGGAAGTCGTGCCCTTCCCGGCGTGCTGGCCGATTTTATTGTTTCGAGCTCGGGCGGCGGTTGTGCCGTCCCTACGGGACTCGGTTCCATTCTCTCTTGGTGCCTGACGCGGCGCTGAAGCGCCGCTCTTCCACTAAACCACTCGCGGATGGGGAGTGGTCCACCTTTCAGTTTTGGTTTCTTCTCCAGCTACATCACTCGGGGGTGTCCCGTCCCTTCGGCTGCGCTCAGGGCAGGCTCCGGGCTATCGCATGGCGTCGCTTCGCTACTGGGGAATGGGGCGGGCGGGTGGCGATGCTGTCGACACGCCGTCGGGATCCTCAGCGGCTGAAGCCGGTTCCTCTCTGCTTGTCGTGATTGGCACGGCTGAAAGCCGTGCCCTTCCCGGTGTGCTGCGGACTTTATTGTTTCGAGCTCGGGGGGCGATTGTGCCGTCCCTACGGGACTTGGTTCATTCTCTCTTGGTGCCTAACGCGGCGCTGAAGCGCCGCTCTTCCACTAAACCACTCGCGGATGGGGAGTGGTCCACCTTTCAGTTTTGGTTTCTTCTCCAGCTACATCACTCGGGGGTGTCCCGTCCCTTCGGCTGCGCTCAGGGCAGGCTCCGGGCTATCGCATGGCGTCGCTTCGCTACTGGGGAATGGGGCGGGCGGTTGGCGATGCTGTCGATAAGTGCTCTGCGCCCTCAGCGGCTGAAGCCGGTTCCTCTCTGCTTGTCGTGATTGGCACGGCTGGAAGCCGTGCCCTTCCCCGGCTGTCGGCCGATTTTTATTGTTTCGAACTCGGCGGCGATTGTGCCGTCCCTACGGGACTTGGTTCATTCTCTCTTGGTGCCTAACGCGGCGTTGAAGCGCCGCTCTTCCACATTCGTCGAAGTATTTGCGGATGGCCCCGCCCTGTGGTCTTGATTTCCCAGTTGTCCATCCTCGTCCCTACCGGGACTCGGTTCCATTCTCTTGGGGCCCTGACGCGGCGCTGAAGCGCGCCGCTCTTCCACCAAACCTCAAATCTTCTACCAAACTATTGACCAAACCCTCCACCAAACTATTCGGGAACGGCATAGGGGCGCTGACGCGGCGCTGAAGCGCTGCAGCTCCACGTTTGTGTTGACGCCCCCGAAGCGCCGCTATTCTCCCCTTCGCGGGTCTTCCCGCAGCACGATGCTGCCAGTGCTCGCGTGGAAGAGCGGCCCTTCAAGGGCCGCGTCAATCGTTCCCACACTTAGAACAGGCCTTCAGGCCCCGTGTTCGGTTTCGGGACAGCCAGGCGCAATTGGTGACAGGCCTCACAGACAGTCGCCGCACGTCGACCTCACCATCGCCCAATGGACCTCGACCGGACATTCTTCATCACCAGCATCACCGCACAACGCCGTCCAATCTTTCGCACGGCGACAACGGCCAACCTTCTGATGGAAACTCTTGCCCACTATCGCGATCAGCGAAAATTTCTGCTTCATGAATTCGTGATTATGCCCGATCACATCCACGCTCTGGTCACGCCCGCTCCGGAAATCTCGTTGGAGCGAGCCATGCAATTCATCAAAGGAGGATTCTCTTACCGCCTGAAATCTCGCCTACCCGTCTGGCAGGCAAGCTTCACCAATCATCGCGCCCGTGATTTCGCGGATTACGAGCGCCATCGTGAATACATTCGCATGAATCCAGTTCGAGCTCATTTGTCTAATCGGCCAGAGGATTATCCGTATTCATCAGCATCAGTGGGGATAAAGCTCGACCCGGTTCCACAGGGGCTAAAGCCCTGCTATGAAGATGCCCTAACGCGGCGCTGAATCGCCGCTCTTCCACCAAACCGGCCCTAACGCGGCGCTGAATCGCCGCTCTTCCACCAAACCGGCCCTAACGCGGCGCTGAATCGCCGCTCTTCCACCAAACCGGCCCTAACGCGGCGCTGAATCGCCGCTCTTCCACCAAACCGGCCCTAACGCGGCGCTGAATCGCCGCTCTTCCACCAAACCGGCCCTACCGCGGCGTTGGAGCGCCGCTCTTCCACCAAACCGGCCCTACCGCGGCGTTGGAGCGCCGCTCTTCCACCAAACCGGCCCTAACGCGGCGCTGAATCGCCGCTCTTCCACCAAACCGGCCCTACCGCGGCGTTGGAGCGCCGCTCTTCCACCAAACCGGCCCTACCGCGGCGCTAAAGCGCCGCTCTTCCACCAAACCGTTCGTGCACCAAACCATTCGTGGCTGGCCCCCTCTCGGTTGTCTCCGCTTCCTGCGGTCCGCGCGGGGTCGTTTTCCACAGGGGTATGTGACGGATGACCTGGACTGCGATTCCTGATGTGGGAATAGTGGAGTAAGGGTGCGCCGGGGCGGGGAAAAGCAGGTTGCTCGACTTGCCGTCGCTTCGCTCCGGCGGCGCTCGGAATGACGAAATTAATTCGGAACGATAAGGATGACGGAATTAATTCAGAGGCGGTAAAAATCGGCGGAATTATTTCGGAACGACAGAACTGAAAAATTAATTTGGAACGACAAATTGGGGAGAGTATGGCGAATCGGGGCAGCAGGAAAAAATGGGTCAAGGGATGTAAGGAACGCGGGGAGTGGGCGGAGCTTTGCTTTATGGCGAAGGCGGCGGGGTTGGGGATGGGGGTGTCGAAGCCGCTGGGAGAGTCGCTGCGGTACGACGTGCTGGTGGAGGCTGGCGGGAGGATTTTGCGGGTGCAGGTGAAGTCGACGATTTATCGGCGGCGGGGGAGTGAGTACAGCTTGAATGTGATGGGTCCGCAGCGGAAAAAGTACGAGGCGGGGACGGTGGACTTTTTTGCGGTGTATCTGATTCCGGTGGATGAGTGGTACATCATTCCGTATGAGGCTGTGGGGGAGAAGTTGACGCTGCATTTTTCTCCGGAGGGCGGGCGGCAGAAGTATGGGAAGTATCGGGAGGCTTGGGATCTGTTGCGGGGCGGGAAGATTTCGATTCAGGCTTGCGCGGACTTGGTCGAGTGGGGAGAGATTCGTGAGATTGTGGAGCCACCTGGAGGGAAGAAACCGCCAGTAAGTGTGAAGGCAGCTCCGCAGGAGCGAAAGAATGCAGCCCACCGCGCAAGCGGTGGGTAACGAGCGATAAAGAAGGCAGAGCCCCGGACGGGGTGAAAGAAAATTTGGCGTCACGAAATTCAAAATCCCCACCCTAGCCGCAAAAAACGCGGCTAGGATGGGGAACCCTCGGGTCCCGAGGCGTTTCGCGTCGGCGTCACACATTCCTACCTTTGAGATTTCTAGCTCTTCGACAAATGCGCAGGCGGAAGCTGCTCGTGATGCTTTTCGGTCTCGGCGACGCGCTTGGCTTTGCGGTAGACGTTGACCACGGCGATGGTCCAGAAGGGAACGAGGTCGGCTCCGGGGACGAGCTTGGCAAGAAACGACGGCAAAAATTCCCAGTGCCAGCCCAGCAGATGCGTCAAGAATCCGGCGACGCCGAGGTCGAGCAGGTCGTCGGCCGGGGAAAACGCACCTTCCACAAACATGGGGAAGACGACGAGTTGCAGCGCGTCTGCGAGCACGGCGACCAGCATGGCCGTTTTAAATTGCGGGCCGGGAGAGAGGATGATGCGGTCGTCGTCCATATCGTCTCTTATTTTAGATGAGCGCAAGGGCGGCCGCGCGCCAACCTTCCTTACTTCTTTTACCGGCTCAGGCGTTGGGAAGGATCCGGCTCGTGCCCGCCAGGCATTCGGCCTGGCGTGGATCTCCGTTATTGACGGCGTAGAGCACGAGTTCGACGCGGGTGGAGACGCCCAGCTTTTCGAAGATGCGAAACAGATATTTCTTGATGGTGTGCTCGCTGAGGTTGAGTTCGGCGGCGATCTGGCGATTGCCGAGCCCTTCGGCAACGAGCGCGACGACTTGCTCTTCGCGAGGCGTGAGCAGGTTCGTGCCTTGCGAGTTGAGCACGCGCAGCGACGGAACTTCGGAGACGAGGTCGAGGATGTAGTTCAACTGCTCGGTGTTAGCCCAGATCTCGCCGGCGGCGACGCGCGAGATGCATTTGCAGAGCAGGCGGAGATTGGAGTCGGTGATGGAAAAGATTCCGCGCACGCCTGAACGGAAAGCGCTGACCACGAGTTCACGATCGAAAGACTCGACCAGCAGGACTTTCGGAATGTGAGGGTGAGAACGATGAAAGCGGTGAAGAATTGTGATGGTCTCTGCAGCGTTCGTCGACGCATTCATGGAAAGCAGGACGACGCCGGGAGGACGGGAGTTGGCCGACTGCAGAATGAGGGCGGAATCCAGCGGGCAGGTGATGACGCGAAACTCCGGATGGCGACGCAGGGCGCTGGTCAGCAACTGAGCCTGCATGCGATTGGAGTCGGCGACGAGCACACCAATCGGCTGGGAAGCGGCGGCGAACGGCTTCATAGATCTCCAGACGTAATACAGGTGATGCCGCTGATTTTAGGGAGTGGAAGCGCGGTGCACAAGGAAAGTGATCACAAAATGTGAGTGGCCCGTTCAAAACGGGAATGAGGATTTCTTGCGGGCTTGCGGACGAGAGCGCGTGCAAGCTGTGGAAATGTGGGGCCGAAGAGTTTCCGCGACTGCCAAGGAAGCCACAGAATGACCGCGTGCGCACAAAGGGGGCTTCCGCTCTCCTTGCGCATAGGAAGAACAGAGCCAGTCGATGGGCGAGAAATGGAATACAAGGCTGTGATGTGGCGAACATGCAAGTCCACTTTGGTAGACGCTCAGAACGAGGGCATGCCCGCGCCCCCCAGGATGGGAAGTCAAAGAGCAAAATCTCCGTAGAGATCTGATTCGCAATCCCGCAGCCAGGTGGAAGACCGCAATTCCGAATTGGGATGAAACCTACCTTTGTGTACGACACTTCCCAAGTCTTGTTGACTTCGAGCACTGGACGTAACTTGCGCAATAGAGCGTCGCGCAGAGATGACGCGAGGAGCGTGAAGTCACGTTGCGGGATCCATGAAACGTTCGCTCATCGTCGGTGCAGCGGCGGCAATCGCATTCCTGTTCTTGGAATCTTGCCCGCGTGCGTTGGCGCAAGGAGAAGGGAACGATCGTGGCGGAAACACACAAGCTTCCCGATCCGGCTTAACCGGAGCTGGAGCGGGGGATGGCAGTACGACGGCCAAACGGCCCGGAGGAGCGGGTGACCTGGGAAACCCCTTACTCGGAGGGATGCGTCACCCGCTCTACCGGCTGCAACCGAGCGATGTAGTGGAAGTGACTTTTACCGTAGCGCCGGAATTCAACCAGACTCTCACGGTGCAACCGGATGGCTACGTAATGCTGAAAGACGCCGGGCTGGTCGAGGCGCAGGGTTTGACCCTGGAGGAATTCGGCGCGGCGGTGGAGAAAGCCTACCGGGGTTATTTGCACGATCCGCAGGCTGCGGTGGCGCTGAAGGAATTCGAGCATCCGTACTTCATTGTCGGAGGGGAGGTCGGCAAGCCGGGCAAGTACGAACTGCGCTCCGACACAACCGTAGCCGAAGCCGTGGAGATTGCCGGAGGCTTGACCTCGCAGTCCAAGCACTCGCAGGTCGTCCTGTTCCGGCGCGTGAATGACGACTTGGTGGAAACGCGGCTGCTCAATCTGAAAAAGATGCTGAAGCAGAGCAGTCTGAAGGAAGACGCCCATCTGCGTCCGGGGGACATGGTGTTTGTTCCGCAGAACACGATTTCAAAGCTTGCCCGTTTCCTGAGCCGACCTTCTGTGAGCATGTACATGAATTCTGGCGAATTCTAGGAATGGACCCCCACTCGCCGTGTCAGACGAAGACCCAATTCGCGGACGGATCGAGGCACCGGCGCCCACCATGCGGGAGTTGGCGATGGTGCTATTTCGCCAGCGAAGGGTCTTCGTCTGGGTGTCGGCGATAGTGTTCGCGGCGGCGGTGCTGTATGCGCTGACCGGCACCAGTTATCAGGCCAATATGAAAATTCTCGTCCGCCGAGGACGGGCGGACGCTCCAGTAAGCGCGGGGGAGAATGCACCGCTCGACCTGACGCGGATAGAGGTGGCGGAAGAGGAATTGAACTCGGAGGTGGAACTGCTCCGAGACGAGGAGGTACTGCGAAGGGTTGTGGAGCAAACCGGCGTCGGCCGGAAGGATTGGCTTGCGTTTTTGCGTTTTGGGGAGACCAACGACCAGCAGCTAGAACGGGCGGCGCGAAGCTTGGCCAGAAAGCTGAAAGTCGAGCCGATCAAAAAGACGAACCTGATTGCGGTGAGCTATGCGGCGCAGAATCCGCAAGTGGCAGCGACGGTGTTGCAGGCGGTCGCGAACGTGTATTTGGAAAAACACATGGAGGTCCATCGTCCGAGCGGAGAATTCCGCTTCTATGAACAACAGACGGGGGAATCCAGGCGGCAACTCGAAGAGTCGAAGCGGAAGTTGCTGTGCTTTACGAAGGGTCATGGAGTTGTAGCGGCGGTGCAGCAGCGCGATCTCGCCCTGCAGAAATTGAGCGAGGTGGATGCAAGCGCACGGCAGACGCGCATCGAGCTGGCAGCGACGCTGCAGCGCGTGGTCGAACTCGAGAATCAACTAGCGCAGCTGCCGGAACGGACGACGACGCAGAAGCGGACGGCGGATAATCCGGAGCTGTTGAAGGCGCTGAAGGCGAGCTTGCTCGACCTGCAATTCAAGCGCACCGAGTTGCTTACGAAATACGAACCGAACCACCGGCTGGTGAAGGAGATCGAGCAGCAGATTGCGCAGGCGCAGGCAGCGATTGCCGCGGAGAATATGTCTCCGGTGCGCGATGAGACCACCGACAAGAATCCGCAGTACGAGTGGGCAAAAACGGAGTTGGAGCGGGCCCAGGTCGACCTGAAAACGCTACAGGCCCGGGAAGAGGCAACCAGTGTGCAGGAGGCAGCCTATCGGGGGATGTCAGAAAAATTCGGGGAAGATGCGGTCACGCAGGACGATCTGCTGAGCTCGGAAAAAGCGGCGGATGAGATTTACCTGCTTTACGTGAAAAAGCAGGAAGAGGCGCGCATGCATGACGCACTGGACGAGCGCGGCATTGTGAACGTGGCGATTGCGGAAGATCCAGTTGCGCCGGCGTTGCCGGTGTGGTCTGCGTGGATGGTTCTGGCGGTGGGATTGATAACGTCGGGGGTGGCGGGGACAGGAGCGGCGTTCGCGGCAGACTATGTGAACCCGGTATTCCGCGACCCGGACGACGTTGCGGCGTACCTGAACGCGCCGGTGCTGGCGTCGCTTCCCAAGACATGCCATGGAAGGCTGTCGGCATGAGGGAGGGAGTCATGCGCGCAGGTGTGATGGCATTCGCGGGAGCTAGGCCGGCGGCGGCGGCCGAGCCAATACGGCCAGAGGCGCGGACCGCACCGCCGAATGAGGGATGGAATCCGCAAGAATTCGCGCGCGAGCAGATCCGCGGCTTGGTGCGCCAACTCTTCGGTCGGACGCAGGCGAGGCCGGTGCGGCAGGTGGTCTTCAGTGCAGTCGATCCGCAGACGGATGCGGGGGAAATCTGCAGGTCCGTGGGCGAGATGCTGGCGCTGGAGACCACGATGGACGTGGCGGTTGCCGGAGCTGGGCTGGAACGCACTACGGCGGGGGAGTTGCTGGTGTGCTCGACAGAGATGCGAAGTCCGCTGCGAGAGGCGGGCACGCAGGTGCGGCGGAATCTGTGGTTTCTGCCGCTGGAGGTGAGCGGGTCGGAAGGCAGCGCCGCGTCGCTGCATGGTTACATGGGCGCGGTGCGCAAGGAGTTTGAATATTCGATTGTAGCGGCGCCGGCGTCGGCGATTTCGAACCTTGCCATTACGTTAGCCCAGTTTGCGGATGGTATCGTGCTGGTGTTATCGGCGCAGCGCACGCGGCGCGTGCAGGCGCGCAACATCAAGGCGACGCTGGAGGAGGCACCGGCGCGGCTTCTGGGAACGGTGCTGAGCGATCGGGAGTTTCCGATACCCGAGAGGATCTACCGGCGATTGTAGGGAGCGCACTGGCGCGTTCGTAATTTTGGGAACGCGGTGGCAGTTGCGATTGAGGGGGGAGCAGGAGTGTCTTCCGTCTTTGCCAATCCGAGGCCGCCAGAACACCACGAGACGGAATGGGCGCGCCTGATTCCCGGAGAGATTCCGGAAACGAAGAAGCTCCGTAAGAAGAGGCCTGCGTCCGTGAAGCCATTTGTGTTGGAGAAAGACGACCAAGACAGGGACTCGTGCGCGCCACCGGTGACGGAACGGCGGGAAAGGACATTGGAGGCGTTGTTTCCGCGGCCGCTGCAAAGCCGTGCGGCGGAGAAGTGGATACTGTCGATGGTCTTGGATTTCGCGTTGGTGGCGCTGAACTGGATGCTGCTGGGCGCCCTCGGAGTGCCGCTGCGCGTCCTGTTTCCTCGGAGCCCGGCGGTTTCCGTAAATGCGGGGGCGGCGATTTCTCTGATGGGCATCGCGATTCTGCAAGGGGCATTGATCACACTCCTGGCGTACTCGGAAGGCCTGCACGCGGAGGGCATGAGTGCCCGCGGGCAGGCTCGAATTCTGGGGAAGTCCGTGCTGTGGGCGACGGCGCTCTTAATCTTTGCTTACGGACTGCAGGGGGCCTCGTGGAAAGTAAGCGCCCTGTTGTCCATCACAGGATTGATGCACTTCTTCACCCTGTGGCTGTGGCGCTGGAACCGCGCGGAGCGGGATCGTTTGAAAGCTGGAGCGAGGAACGTCCTGATTGTGGGGGCAGGGCCCGTGGGCCGGAAGGTGAGTGCGTGGGTCGAGCAAAATCCGTCTGCGGGACGGCGGGTAAGCGGGTTCCTCGAGGATGCGATGCCGTTAGGAAACGGAGTCATCGGCAGGGTGGCGGATCTGGCGCGCATGGCACGCAAAGGATTTGTGGACGAAGTCATCCTGGCCGGCCCGCATGACAGCCACTTAACGCATTGGGTGGTGAACGAGGCGATGCGGCTGCGGCTGGACGTGGAGATCATCCCGGACTTATTTGGGTGCAAGCCGGCCGCCGGTGAGGTGGAAAGAGCGGGCGACTTGCCGGTGATCTGTTTGCACAGCGAGCGGTTGCCTGCCCTGGGATTGATTGGGAAGCGAGTGGTGGACGTGCTGGGCGCGGGGTTCGTGCTCGCGACCCTGGCGCCGCTGCTGGCGCTGATTGCGATCCTGATCAGGCTGGATTCGCGCGGGCCCGTTCTGTATTGCGCGCAACGCGCCGGGCGAAAGGGAAAGTTGTTCCGCTGCTACAAGTTTCGCACCATGGTCAGCAATGCGGACGAATTGAAAGAGCGGTTGCGACGGAACAACGAAAGAGCAGGGCCGTTCTTCAAGATCACAGGCGATCCCCGGATCACGCGGGTGGGGCGGATTCTGCGGCGGTACAGTCTGGACGAACTGCCGCAACTGCTGAACGTGGTGAAAGGAGAGATGAGTCTAGTCGGGCCCAGGCCACATCCCGTCGATGATGTGGCCGGATATGAACTGGAACATCTGTCGCGGCTCGATGTAACGCCGGGGATCACCGGCCTGTGGCAGGTCACGGCGCGACGCGATCCCTCGTTTCAGCTAGGCATGGAACTGGATCGGGAGTACATCCGAAGGTGGAATCTGGGGCTGGACATGAAGATCCTGCTGCGGACGGTTGTGGCGGTGGTGCGGGGAAGCGGGGAGTGATGGCGGGCGCGGCCTCGGAGGCGATGCGATGGTGGGCACAGGAACTTCCCGCCAAGGCCACGGCGGCTGCGCTGCGTCCGCTGCAGATTTTGATGGCAGCGCCCTCGTGGCTTTTTCTGCTGGCGCTGACGGCGATGCTGTTGCGCCATCCGGATGTGCGGTTCTACGAGATTGACCGGGTCGCGTTTGGGCTACTGGTAGTGGGAGTACTGGCTCGAGCAGTAGTGTTGCGGCAGCGACTGCTTACGATAAAGGGGGCGACCTGGCCGATGATGGGCTTGATCTTGCTGGCGCTCATCAGTCTCGCCGGTCAGCCGTTCGAGCCTGAGGCCTGGAATTTGCTGGCCTCGAAGTTCATTGTGCCATTCACTCTGTTTCATTTGGCGGGGATGGTCTTTACCGAGGAGAAATATTTTCGGCAGTTCGAAATTTTTGCGCTTATTGTTCTGGCCTACCTGAGCTTTACGGCCATTGCTTTTCTGTGTGGGGCGGACTGGCTGATCTATCCGAAATTCATTCTGGATGAGAGTTTGGGATTTCATGCGGACCGGGCGCGCGGGCCGTTGTTGCAGGCAGTGGCCAACGGCGTTTCGCTGAACCTGCTTGGAATTGTGGCTTGGCATGCGTATCGGCGAGGTCGCATGCGAGGGGCGAAGATGGTCCTGCTGCTGGCCTCGATACCGATCGCCATTCTTGCGACTATGACGCGGGCGGTGTGGCTCACGTTTGCCGGGACTGTCCTTGCGCTGGTCTTTCTCTGCAAGAACCGCGCCTTCCGAATTGCCGTGGTAGCTGCGGTGGCGGCAGCGGTTGGCTTGGCGATCCTGCTGGGTTCGACCGACTTTGGCGGAACTCTCAATGACCGGCTGGAAGAGCGCGGGCCGGTGGATTATCGCGCGGCCGTGTACGCCGGGGGATGGGAGATGTTCCTGGAGCGTCCATGGTTAGGGTGGGGATTTCATCAGATGCCAGGAGAGTTGCCACGTCATGTGAGCGGATACAGCGAAAAGGTTTTGTATCCCCACAACACGTATCTGGAACTGCTGGCCGAGCACGGGGTCGCGGGGTTCGGGCTGTATTTGTGGCTGATGTGGGAGCTATGGAAGCTGCGGCGAGGGAGGATTCCGCAGTCGGAGAAGCGGGGATTTCTGAATGCGGGCTTCCATCGCTGGTGGCCGATTTTGTTGTTGGTGTATTGGATCAACGCGGCGGTGGTGGTGATGAGTTATCAGTTTGTAAATGGGCTGCTGTACACCATCGCCGGGATGCTGGCGGCCCAGCGGCGGCGCGGGGAGTTGGCACGGGCATGCTGACGGTTGCGTATCTGGCCAACGAACTTCCCTGCGCGGTTGAGCCTTATGTGATGGAGGAAATTGGGGAGCTGAGAAAACGAGGAGTGCGGGTGATTGCGGCAAGCGTGTGGCGTCCTCACATGCGAGGCGGTGAGGTTGGTGACGGGGATCCGCAGCTTGTGCTGCAGAGGTTGAGGCCGATTGTTCTGGCGAGCGCGGCTTTACTTTGTGTCCGGGGATGGGCACGTCTGGCGCCGTTAATGAAGCGAATCCTGTACCGCGGTCGGGAGGGATTCGTGCAGCGTCTCAAGGCGCTGGCGCATACCGTCCTGGGAGTGTGCTATGCCGCGCTGCTGAAGGAGCGCGGAGTTGAGCACATCCACGTGCATCATGGATATTTCGGGTCGTGGATTGCGATGACGGCGGCACGGCTGCTGGGCGTGGAGTTCAGCATGACGCTGCATGGCTCCGATTTGCTGATGCACGGAGCCTACCTGGATACGAAGCTTGCCCATTGCGCGTTTTGCCTGACCATCTCGGAGTACAACCGGAATTACATTTTGCGGCGGTATCCCGGTGTTGATCCCCGGAAGGTTCTGGTGGGGCGGATGGGGGTGGATGTCGGAGATGAAGTACATCCACCGGGTTTGCCTCAACGCAGCGCCGGAGATTCATTCAACATACTGACGGTAGGGCGACTGCACGCGGTGAAGGACCAGGCATTTCTGGTGCGGGCGTGCTCTGAGTTAGCGGCGCGGGGGGTGCACTTCAAATGTGATATTGCAGGCGAGGGTCCGGAGAGGAAGCGCCTGGAACGGCTGATTTCCAGTTGCGGCCTGAGCCGACAGGTCAGGTTGCTGGGATACACCGCGCGTGAAGAGACGAACGCTCTGTACTATCGCGCGGATCTGATGGTGATCACGAGCCGGAGCGAGGGCATTCCGCTGGTTCTGATGGAAGCGATGGCGAGAGGAAAAATTGTGTTGGCTCCGGCGATCACGGGCATTCCGGAATTGGTTGTGGCCGGTGAGACGGGATTCTTATACCAGCCGGGATCGATGCACGACTTCGTGGAGCAGGTGTTGTGGATTCAGTCGCTGAGCCGGAAAGCAGATCGGCATTGTTGTTCTCCGCCTGTAGACTCGCTGGGGAGAATTGGCTGTGCCGCTCAAGAGCAGGTTCGCCAAAAGTTCAACGGAAGAATCAACCTGGAGAGATTTGCAGAAACGTTTATCGAACGAGTGAGGCCAGGAAGCGAGCGCCGGGCGCATGAGAATCCTGTATTGCAACAAGTACAACTTTCCCTTCAGCGGGACCGAAGCTTACCTGTTTCAGCTGATGGAATTGATGCGGTCGCAGGGCCATGAAGTGGCGCTGTTTTCCATGGCGGATGAGCGTGGCGCGCCGACCAGCTACGATCGGCATTTCGTGGAGCACATCGATTTCAAGGCCAGAGACGGCGTGTTGCGCAAGGTGCGACTGGCGGCGCACGCCGTCTATTCGGTGGAAGCGCGGCGGAAAATCCGGGCGATGATTCAGGACTTTCGCCCGGATATCGCGCATGTGCGGAATATTTATCATCACCTCTCGCCTTCGATTTTGTGGGAACTGAAGACGCAGGGTATTCCCGTGGTTTATCACGTGAACGATTTCAAATTGCTTTGTCCAAGCTACAACCTGGTTGCGCGCGGGGAAGCATGCGAGGCGTGCAAGCGGGGAGCATTCTGGAGAGCGCTGGGGCGGGAGTGCTATCCCGGCGTAGGGGCGAGAGCGACGCTGGTGGCGGAAGCGTATGTTCATCGCTGGCTGGGAACGTACCGGAAGTGCGTTGACCGGTTTCTGGCTCCGAGCCGGTTTGTGCGCGAGAAGTTTGTGGAGCATGGATGGGATGGAAGCAAATTCGAGGTGCTGGGACATTTTCAGAAAGTTGCGCCGTGGATCGAGAGAGCGGGGAACGATGGTCCGGTGGTCTATTGCGGGCGATTGTCGGCAGAAAAAGGAGTGGACGATCTGCTGCGGGCGATCGGGCAGGTTCCGGATGTGCGCCTGGTGATTGCGGGGGATGGTCCGCAACGGGGCGCGTTGCAGGGGCTGGCGGACCAACTCGGATTGACCAATGTGGAGTTTGCGGGGCAGATCGGCCCCGTGGAGCGGGACGCGTTGATGGCGCGATCGAGGTTTACGGTGCTGCCCTCGCACGCCTACGAGACTTTGGGAAAAGCGATTCTGGAATCATACGCGCAGGGCCGAGCGGTGGTGGCTACAGACATTGGATCGCGGCGGGAGTTTGTGCGTCACGGTGAAACGGGGTTGCTCTACCGCTGCGGAGACATCAATGAGCTGGCGCAGACGATCGCGTTGCTGGTGGCCGATCCTGCAATGGCGAACGAGATGGGGAGGGCCGGATGGGAGCTCGTCCGGAAAGAGCACAGGCCAGAGGAGCATTACGAAAAGCTGGTCGGCTTATACGAAGAGTTGATCCGAGCGAAAGGCAGCGTGACGCGCCACTCCGCTTTTGTGGTGAACCAGCATGAATGGACAACCGTGCCGGCGTCGCTGGCGCGGGTGGATCGGGATCCAGGGCATCGACTGCGCATCGCGTTTATCGGTGGGCGGGGAGTGATTTCGAAATATAGCGGGATTGAGACCTACTACGAAGAGGTAGGGAGGCGGTTGGCGGCGCGGGGACACGCACTCACCGTGTATTGCCGGAATCATTTCACGCCCGCGCTAAAGGAATATCGGGGCATGCGGCTGGTGCGGCTGCCGACGATCCGATCCAAGCATCTGGAAACGTTCGTCCATACGCTACTGAGCACGGTGCATGCGGCGACGCAGGGGTACGACGTGGTTCATTACCACACGCTGGGGCCTGCACTATTTTCATTGATCCCGCGAACGTTCGGGGCCAAGACGGTGGTCACGGTGCAGGGGCTGGACTGGCAGAGGAAGAAGTGGGGGCGGATGGCGTCGGTCGTGCTGCGGCTGGGAGAGCGGGCATCGGCGCGATTTCCGAACGAGACGATGGTGGTCTCGCGGACGTTGCAAAAGCGATATCTCGAACTGCATGGAAAAGAAACAAGGTATGTGCCCAATGGAGGAGTGCGGAGGGAACGGAAAGAGCCGCGACAAATTCTGGAGTGGGGGCTGGAGCCGGGGAAGTACGTACTGTTTCTAGGCAGATTTTCGCCGGAGAAGGGATGCCATCTTTTAGTGGATGCGTTCGAGCGCGTCGAAACCGATGCGAAACTGGTGATGGCGGGCGCTTCGAGTTACTGCGACGAGTACAGCCGGGAGTTGCGCCAACATGCGGGCGAGCGCATCCGGATGCTGGAGTGGGTGTCGGGCGAAACGCTGGACGAGTTGCTGACCAACGCGATGATTTTTGTGCTGCCGTCGGACATGGAGGGACTGTCGCTGGCGTTGCTCGACGCGATGGCCGCGGGATTATGCGTGCTGGCCAGCGACGTCCCGGAAAATTGCGAGGCCGTGGAAGGAGCTGGACATTTGTTTCGATGCGGGGATGCGGAGGATCTGGCCGAGCGCTTGCGATTTCTGGTTGCGAATCCGGCGGTTCGCGAGGCCGCGGGAAAGGCAGCCGCGGAGCGGGTGCGCGAGCAGTACCAGTGGCAGGAAATCTCCGAAAGTATCGAACGGGCGTACCTTGAAATCTGCGGCCGGAAGGCACTCGAGGTTTCGCCGAAAAAACCGAGCGTGCGCCAGGAAATTACCTTAGACGAGGATGTGACGCGAAGGCGAGCCGGCTAATTGATTTAGCTCCTTCCGATGCGAGTGGCGATACGGGCCGCGACTGTGGCCTAGTTCGACAATAGGGATTAGACAGGGACGGGCCGAGCCCGTCCTTTTTTATTACAATCAAGTGGCTTGGCACGCAGCAGCATGCCGTGCGCAAACACTTCGCATGAACGATCGGATTCTCGTCACGGGCGGTGCGGGATTTATCGGCTCCAATTTCATCCTGCAAAGGATGCAGGAAGAGTCCGGTGCGATCGTCAATCTGGACAAGCTCACGTACGCGGGGAATCCGCACAATCTAGACAGCATCGCAAGCGATGGGCGCTACCATTTTGCGCAGGGCGACATTGGGGATCGCGGCGTAGTGGAAAAATTGCTGCGCGAGCACCGGCCCGGCGCCATTGTGCACTTCGCGGCCGAGAGTCACGTGGACCGCTCGATTCGCGGGCCGGAAGCATTTATCCAGACGAACATCCAGGGAACTTTCTGTCTGCTGGAAGCGGCGCGGGCATACTGGAGCGAGCTGGCTGGGGAAGAGCGGCAGCGGTTTCGTTTTCTGCATGTGTCGACTGACGAAGTTTACGGATCGTTGGGGCCGGAGGATCCGGCGTTTTGCGAGACCACTGCTTACGCGCCGAACAGTCCCTATGCCGCGTCGAAAGCGGCGTCGGATCATCTGGTGCGGGCGTATCACCATACCTATGGGCTGCCCACGCTGACGACGAATTGCTCGAACAATTACGGGCGCTTTCAATTTCCGGAAAAATTGATTCCGCTGATGATTCTGAATGCGCGCGATGGCAAGGCGCTGCCGGTGTATGGGGACGGGAAAAATGTCCGCGACTGGCTTTATGTGGAGGATCATTGCCAGGCGATTGCGACGGTGCTGCAGCGCGGGCGGCCGGGAGAGACCTATAACATCGGCGGGTGGAATGAAAAACCGAACATCGAAATCGTGCAGATGGTGTGCGATCTGGTCGATGAGCTATCTCCACGGGCGGGGGGACCGCGGCGCGAGCTGATTACGTTCGTGAAAGATCGTCCGGGGCACGACCGGCGCTATGCGATTGATGCGCGCAAGATTGAACGGGAGCTGGGCTGGAAGCCGAAGGAGACGTTCGAATCCGGATTGCGCAAGACGGTTCGCTGGTATCTTGAGAACGAAGCGTGGGTACAAGGTGTGACCAGCGGTAGTTACCGGCAATGGATTGCGACGCACTATTCGGAGTAAGCGATATCAGGGCGGCGGCGAAAATTTGAAGATGAAAGAAAGCATGGCATACAAAGGAATCGTGCTGGCGGGCGGATCGGGAACGCGGCTGTATCCGGTGACGCAGGCGATGGGCAAGAGCCTGCTGCCCGTCTACAACAAGCCGATGATTTATTACCCGCTGTGCACGCTGATGCTGGCGGGGATTCGCGAGATCCTGGTGATCTCGACGCCCGAGGATCTTCCGACAATTCAGACGCTGCTGCGAGACGGAAGCCACTTCGGAATCCGACTGGAGTACAAAGTGCAGCCAAAGCCGGAAGGGATTGCGCAGGCGTTTCTGCTGGGAGAGCAGTTTCTTGCTGGGAGTCCGGTGGCGCTGGTGCTGGGCGACAACATTTTTTATGGACACGATCTAGCGAAGGATTTGCGGGGATCAGCTGAGAAGACGCAAGGGGCGAGGGTTTTCGCGTATCCGGTACACGACCCGGAGCGCTATGGAGTAGTGGAATTTGATGCGGGCGGCCACGCCTTGAGCATTGAAGAAAAGCCGAAGCATCCGAAATCGAAGTATGCGGTCACGGGACTTTATTTTTACGATGAACAGGTCGTGGAGATCACGAAATCGCTGAAGCCGAGCGCGCGCGGGGAATTGGAGATCACCGACGTGAACCGCGCTTATCTGAAAAAAGGGCAACTCGATGTGGTGGTCATGGGACGCGGCATGGCTTGGCTCGATACGGGGACGCACGAATCGCTGATGGATGCGGCGCTGTATATTCAGGCGATCGAAAAGCGGCAGGGGTTGATGGTGGCGTGCCCGGAGGAGATCGCGTACCGGTCGGGCTACATCACGGCTGCACAGGTGGAAAAGATCGGAAGTTCGATGAAGAACAGCAGCTATGGGGCGTACCTGCTGCAGTTGCTGAGGGAGAGGATATTCTGAGCGGCGAGCGCCGCCGGCTGCCATGGATTCCGTCAAGAAAGTAGCGACCTCGTTGCCGGACGTGTTCGTGCTCGAGCCACGCATGTTCGGCGACGAGCGTGGATTCTTCCTCGAGAGCTACAGCGAGCGGGTCTTTGCCGAAGTCGGTATCCGGGAAACATTCCGGCAGGATAATCACTCTTATTCCACGCGAAACGTCCTGCGGGGATTGCATTTTCAGATCAAACAGGTGCAGGGCAAACTGGTGCGCGTGGCGGTGGGAGAGATTCTTGACGTCGCGGTGGACGTGCGCCGCGACTCTCCGAATTTCGGCAAGTGGGAAGCCGTAACCCTGTCGGGGGAGAACAAGCGCATGATATGGATTCCGCCGGGCTTTGCGCATGGATTCCGAGTGATTTCAGAGGCGGCGCATGTGCTCTATAAGGCAACGGATTACTACGCGCCGGAATACGAACGAACGCTGGCATGGAACGATCCGGACGTGAAGATTGACTGGAAGCTGGAAGCGGAGCCGATTGTGTCGGCGAAGGACCAGCGCGGGATCTCGTTGCGCGAGGTGGAGAATTTTGAGTCGCTGGAGAATTCGCGTCCGTGAAGGCGATGATCATTGGCGGCACGGGCCTGCTGGGCAAGGCGCTGGTGCGCGAGTGGAGCGGCGACGAAGTTCTGGCTTTGGGGTCGCGGCATGTGGATATCCGCCAGGCAACGGGAGTGCGAGAAGCGGTCGGCGAAAATCGTCCGCAGTGGATTGTGCTGGCGGCCGCGTATACCGACGTGGACGGTTGTGAGAGTGATCCGGAGCGCGCATTCGAAGTGAACCGCGACGGGGCAGCGAACGTGGCCGAGGCCGCTAAGAGTTTTGGAGCGAAACTGCTTTTTCTAAGTTCGGATTACGTGTTCGACGGAAAGAAGGGTTCGCCCTATGAGGTTGGGGACGCGCGGAATCCGCAGAGTGTTTATGGAAGGTCGAAGGCGGAAGCGGAAGTGCGTTTGCTCGACGTTTTGCCGGAGGTTTGTATTGTGCGGACCTCATGGCTGTTTGGCACGGGAGGGAAATGTTTTCCGGATACGATTTTGAAACTGGCGGCGAGCCGGCCGGTGCTGGATGTGGTCAACGATCAGTGCGGGAGCCCGACGTACTGCGTGGATCTCGCGAGAGCAATCGTCGAATTGTGCCGCAAAGATGCGAGCGGAATCGTGCATGTAACCAATTCCGGAGATTGCACGTGGTTTGAATTTGCTCGCGAGATTGTGAAAGGCGCGGGGCTTCAGACCGAGGTGAGGCCGGTGGGCAGCCGGCAGATGGCCCGTCCAGCGGCGCGTCCGGCGTATTCAGTTCTGGCGGCAACGAGTTTGCAGCGGTACGGCATCGAAATGCCATCGTGGGAAGATGCGCTGCGACGCTATCTGGAAGAACGCAATAACTGAGCCGGGCGTTGCGGGCGCTGGTGGACGGCTGATAGGATTCCGCGGGGTTCGCGCCATTGAAATCCATCCAAAATTATATCGACGGAAAGTTTGTGCGGGGCGGGCAGGAATTTGCCGATGTGAATCCGGCCGACGGAAGCGTGATTGCCCAGGTCACGGAGGCGAATGAGGAGTTGGTCGATGCGGCGGTGCGGGCCGCGCGCAGAGCGTTGCGCGGCGAATGGGGACGGTGGGGAGTTCGTGAACGGGCTGCGCGACTGAATCGAGTTGCGGATGCGATTGAAAAAAGATTCGACTGTTTCGTGGCGGCGGAGGTCGCGGATACGGGAAAGCCGATCGCGCTGGCTTCGAAGCTGGACGTGCCGCGGGCGGCGGCAAATTTCCGGGCGTTCGCGGACCTAATCAAAACCGCGGGCGTGGAAGCGTTCCAGACAGAATCTCCGGACGGAAAATCCGCGCTGAATTACGCCGTGCGTAAGCCGCTGGGCGTTGTGGGGATCATCACGCCGTGGAATCTTCCTTTGCTGCTACTGACCTGGAAAGTTGCTCCGGCTCTGGCGTGCGGCAATACCGTGGTCGTGAAGCCTTCGGAGGAGACTCCGGCAACCGCGACTCTGCTGACGGAGGCGATGCAGGAGGCGGGCGTTCCGGACGGAGTTTATAACGTGGTGCACGGATTCGGCCCGAACTCGGCGGGAGAGTTTTTGACGCGGCATCCGGATGTGAACGCGGTGACGTTCACGGGCGAATCGCAGACCGGTGCGGCGATCATGAAAACTGTGGCGGCATCGGTGAAGCCGGTATCATTTGAATTGGGCGGCAAGAATGCAGCGATTGTTTTTGCCGATTGTGAATTCGAGAATGCGGTGAGCGGGATTCGTGATGCGGTCTTTTTGAATACGGGGCAGGTGTGCCTGTGCGCGGAGCGGGTGTATATCGAGCGCCCGATCTTCGAGCGGTTTGTCGAGAAGCTTAAACAGGAGGCGGAGCGCCTGCGAATCGGATCGCCGCTGGAGCCGACAACGGAAATGGGTCCGCTGATTTCGGCGCAGCATCGGGAAAAAGTTCTGTCGTATTACAAATTGGCTCGCGAAGAAGGCGCAACCGTCGTGACGGGAGGCGGCGTGCCGGAATTCGGCAATGCGCTCGATCATGGCTTTTACGTGCAACCGACCATCTATACTGGGTTGAAGGAAACGGCGCGCTGCGTGAAGGAAGAAATCTTCGGGCCGGTCTGCCACATAGCCGCTTTTGATAGCGAAGAAGAAGCGGTGAGCCTGGCGAACGATACGAAGTATGGGCTGGCCGCCTCGATCTGGACGACGGATCTGAAGCGCGGGCATCGCGTGGCGCAACAGATGAATGTGGGCATCACGTGGGTGAATTGCTGGTTCCTGCGCGATCTGAGGACTCCGTTTGGCGGTGCGGGATTATCGGGCATTGGGCGCGAAGGCGGCATGCACTCGCTGAATTTTTATTCCGAGCTGAATAATATTTGTATTCGGCTGTGAGGGCGGCGGGGAAACGTGATATGGGGAAAGTGGAAGCCAAGGTCATCGAGGGGAAGGCGAAGCCGCGCGGGAAATATCCGCATATCAAGCGGGCGGGGGATTTGCTGATCGTGTCGGGAACGAGCGCGCGGCGAAGCGACAACACGATCGCCGGGGCGGACGTGGATGCGATGGGAACGACGCGGCTCGATATTCGAGCGCAGACGCGGGCGGTGATCGAAAACATACGCGAGATTTTGCGCAGCGCCGGGGCTGATCTCGAAGATGTGGTCGAAGTGACGTCGTACCTGGTGAGCATGAATGATTTCGCGGGATACAACGAAGTGTATGGCGAATATTTCGATTACGATGGTCCGGCGCGGACGACGGTTGCGGTGCATCAGTTGCCGCATCCACACTTGCTGATTGAAATTCGCGCGGTCGCTTACAAGCCGGAAAAATAGGAGCTGCCAATGCCATCGATCAACGAACTGAAGGCATTCAATTTTCAGAAGTGGATTGAAGCAAACAAGGAAAAATTCAAGCCTCCGGTGGGAAACGCGCAGGTGTGGGAAGATGGCGAGATGATGGTGACGGTGGTGGGCGGGCCCAACCAGCGGAAGGATTATCACGACGATCCGACGGAGGAGTTTTTCTATCAATTGAAGGGCGACATTTTTCTCCGCCTGATGGAGACGCCGGGCAAGGCTCCGATCGAGGTTCCGATCAAAGAAGGGGATATTTTTCTTCTGCCCAAGCACATGCGGCATTCTCCGCAGCGGCAGGCGGGAAGCATAGGAGTGGTGGTCGAGATGCCGCGTCCAGAGGGCGCTTTGGACGCATTCGAGTGGTACTGCCAGAATTGCCACGAGCTGGTGCATCGCGCGGAGGTGAAGTTGAAGAACATCGTGCGCGATCTGCCACCGCTTTTTGAAAAGTTCTACGGCGACGAAAGCCTGCGCAAGTGCAAACACTGCGGCGCGGTTCATCCCGGCAAACAGTAATGCCAGTCATCGACATTCACAATCATTTCTTTCCGCGGATGTGGCCCGACCTGGCGGGGCGCTACGGAACCCCGAACTGGCCGTGGATCAAGCATGCGGAGAACGGGGAAGCCGACATCATGCTGGGGGACCGTTTCTTCCGACATATTTATGCGGCGTGCTGGGACCCGGACGTGCGGTTGAAGGAGATGGACCGGGACGGCATCGATGTGCAGGTGATGTCGGCGACGCCGGTGCTGTTTGCTTATGAGCGGCCGGGGGAGCATGCGCTCGATTGCGCGCAATTATTCAACGATGCCGCGTTGGAATTGTGCGCCGCCGGAAGGGGAAGACTGAAATCGCTGTGCCAGGTTCCGCTGCAAGATATTGATGCTTCGTGCAAAGAGTTGAGCCGGTGCATGCGAGCAGGGCATCTGGGCGTGCAGATTGGAAATCATGTTGGCGAGAAAAATCTGGACGATCCGGGGATCGTGACATTCCTGCATCATTGCGCGGGTGAAGGCGCGGCGGTGCTGGTGCATCCGTGGGACATGTTGGGACAGCAGCGCATGCCGAAATACATGATGCCGTGGACGGTAGGAATGCCGGCAGAAACGCAACTTGGCATTGTGGCCATGATCCTCGGCGGGGCGTTCGACAAGTTGCCAGCGAATTTGAAGATTTGTTTTGCGCATGGCGGCGGGAGTTTTGCGTTTCTACTGGGACGGCTGGAGAACGCGTGGAAGCATCATCCGGTGGCGCACGGAATTTGTGAATTGCCGCCGAGCCAGTACGTGAGCCGGTTCTCTGTGGATTCGGCGGTGTTTGATACGCGCGCGCTGCAGTTTCTGATCGAGACGATGGGAACGGAGCGGGTGATGCTGGGTTCGGATTATCCGTTTCCGCTGGGCGAGCACGGAATCGGATCGTTGATTCGGTCGAGCCGGCAAACGGCTGCAGCGAAGGCGCGTCTACTGGGCGGAAATGCCGTGGAATTCCTTGGTTTGCAGAAAGAGTTTGAGACTCGTGTGGAGGCTCGGCCTAGTTCTCCGATCGTACCGCACGGCGAGCAACTCACTTACAGTTCATATCTCAAGGTGCCGGAACTGCTGGAGTTGCAGCATCCGCAATCTTCGCCTCAACACCACGATGAGTTGCTGTTCATCATCGTGCACCAGACGTACGAGTTGTGGTTCAAGGAATTGCTGCACGATCTGGATGCGGTGGTGGCGCATCTGCGAGGGGCGGGAGCGAATCCGAAATCGCACGACGAGGTGTATGAGGCAGCGCGATTGCTGCGGCGATGCACCGAAATCACTCGCGTGCTGGTAGAGCAGTTTACGATCCTCGAAACCATGTTGCCGACGCATTTTCTGGCGTTTCGGGGAAAGCTGGAACCGGCTAGCGGATTTCAATCGGAACAATTCCGCGAGCTGGAATTTTTGTGCGGCCTGAAGGACGAGAAGATGCTGCGCTATCACCGTCCGACGCCCGAAGCGCACGCGCAACTGGAAAGGCGGTTGCGGGAACCTTCGCTGCACGATGTTTTTTTCGAAGCCTTGCGCGCAATGGGAAAGCTCAACGTGCCGGAGCAGGCGAGCGAGCGCGACCGCTTCGATGCTCGAGCGCGAGCGGTGCTCTCGCTGTACCGGGACGAGCACAGTTATCGCGACTGGATTGACGTGTGCGAGCGATTGACGGAGTTTGATGAATTGGTGGTGAGCTGGAGACTACGGCACATCCAACTGGTAGAGCGTGTAATCGGCGTGCGTATGGGGACGGGGGGAACCGCAGGGTCGTCTTATCTGAAGCTGACGCTCGACAAGAAATTCTTTCCGGAACTGTGGGAGGCGCGAACGTTGTTGACGGAGTAGGCCTCTTGCTTCCTATTTGATTTCATTTCTTTCTTCTCACGGATGAATTCCTTTCACGTATGAATAGCAGAGCCGAAAAGATTACGCTGATCGGCGCCGGGCTCAATGGGCCGCTGCTGGCGCTGGGGCTGGTGAAGCGCGGATTCGACGTAGAGATTTACGAGCGGCGTCCGGACATGCGGCGAGTGAAGATAAGCGCGGGACGCTCGATCAATCTTGCCCTTTCGACGCGAGGAATTCATGCTCTTAGCGAGGCCGGGTTGTGGCAGGGGATGCAGCGAATCATCATTCCGATGAAGGGAAGGATGATGCATTCGACGGATTCGAAACTGACATTTCAAGCGTACGGCAAAGACGAGTCGGAAGTGATCAATTCCATTTCGCGCGCGGAGTTGAATATGGCGCTTCTGAATGCCGCCGAGGCGCAAGGAGTTCGAATCCATTTCGAACGGCGCTGCACCGGGATCAGCTTCAAGAATCGAAAGCTCAGTTTGCGCGAGGGAGAGAGTGGAAAGGATGGCAGCGCCGACTACCAGGTCGTGATCGGATGCGATGGGTCGGCGTCGGCGATTCGGGGCGCGATGCTGCGGCTGAGCCGCTTCAACTTTTCACAGGAGTATCTGAATTACGGCTACAAAGAGCTGACGATTCCGGCGGGGCCGGATGGGAAGCACAAGCTGGAGGTGAACGCCCTCCACATATGGCCGCGAGGAAATTACATGCTGATCGCGCTGCCGAATATCGACTGGACGTTCGCCTGCATTTTATTCTTGCCGTTCGACGGCGCAGACAGCTTTGAGAGATTGACGACGAAGGCTGCGCTGCGGGATTTCTTTGAGTCGCGATTGCCGGACGCGGTGCCGCTGATGCCGGATATGGCCGATCATTTCTTCGCCAATCCGACGGGTGCGATGGTGACGATTAAATGTTCGCCGTGGCATGTGGACGGCCAGACGCTGCTGCTGGGAGACGCGGCGCATGCGATTGTTCCTTTTTTTGGGCAGGGAATTAATTGCGGGTTTGAAGATTGCACAATTCTGTTCGAATTGCTGGATCGTCATGGCGCGGATTGGGAAAAAGTGTTTCGCGAATTTGAAGAAGCGAGAAAGATCAATACGGATGCGATTGCGGACATGGCGATCGAGAACTTTGTCGAAATGCGAGACCGGGTGGGCGACCGGAGATTTCTGCTGCGGAAGCAAGTGGAGTTAGCGCTGCAAGCGAAATATCCGCGGCAGTTTGTGCCCAAGTATGCGATGGTGACCTTTCATCGAATTCCGTACGCGACCGCATTGCAGCGTGGGCAGGTACAAGAGCGGATGTTGGGTGAACTTTGCCAAGGTATCGAGCGCGTGGACGATCTGAACTGGAAGAAGGCCGACGCGTTGATCCGCGGGCTGGCTCCGATGGAGATTGCTTGAACGCGGCACAGTTCCAACTCGGTGAAGAAGTTGCGCGGGCGATGGACGCCGGCGATTCGCTGGCCGGCTTCCGCGACCGTTTTTGTATCCCGAAAACGAAGAGTGGCGAAGAATGTGTGTATTTGTGCGGGCATTCGCTGGGGCTGCAACCGAAGAGTGCGGCTTCGTATGTGGAGCAGGAGTTGCGGGACTGGGCGGAGCTTGGTGTGGAAGGACATTTTCACGCGAAGAATCCGTGGATGCCGTATCACCGGCTACTCACGCGGCAGACGGCGGATTTAGTCGGAGCTGAGGCGGCGGAAGTAGTTGTCATGAATTCGCTGACGGTGAACCTGCACTTGATGATGGCATCGTTCTACCGGCCGAGCAGGCACAGACATAAGATTGTGATTGAGCGCGGGGCGTTTCCTTCGGACCAGTATGCAGTGAAGTCGCAAATCCGGTTTCATGGATTTGAACCGGCAACGTCATTAATCGAACTGGCCGCACGCGAAGGGGAATCTTGCGTCCGCGACGAAGATATTACGGAATTGATTGAACGCGAGGGAGAGTCGATTGCGCTCGTCCTGCTAGGTGGAGTGAATTATGCCACGGGGCAAGTCTTCGACATGGCGGAGATTACAAAGGCTGGGCACCGGAAGGGATGCGTGGTCGGGTTCGACCTGGCACATGCGGCGGGAAATATCCCGTTGCGTCTGCATGATTGGGGGCCGGATTTCGCGGTGTGGTGCAGTTACAAATATTTGAATGGAGGACCCGGGTGCGTGGCTGGATGTTTTGTGCACGCGCGCCACGCGGATTGGAAAAAGCTGCCGCGGTTTGCCGGATGGTGGGGGCATAAGGAGAAGATTCGATTTCAGATGGGGCCGGAGTTTCACGCCATGACGGGGGCGGAAGGATGGCAATTGAGCAATCCCCCGATATTGGCGTTGGCGCCGTTGCGGGCGTCGATGGAAATATTTTCTGAGGTGGGCATGACGCGGCTGCGCGCGAAGAGCGTGTCGCTGACGAGGTATATGGAATTCCTGCTGCGGGAGAATCATTTGGGGAAGTTTTCCATCATTACTCCAAGCGAGCCCGAACGCCGTGGGGCGCAACTTTCCATTCGGCTGGCGGATCTGGGACGCGACATTTGCGACCGGCTGGCGGCTGAGGGAGTGATCGGGGACTGGAGAGAGCCGGATACGTTCCGAATCGCGGCGGTTCCGCTGTACAACTCCTACCGGGATGTGTTTCGATTTGTTGAGAAATTCATGGCGGCTCTTCGCTAATCGAAAATACACCACGTGCGTCTACCCCCTTCCGATTACTTTGGTAATACGGAACCCGGTTCCCCTTAAAATAGAATTCCTTACGTGGGGAATGCTGCGCTCAAAGACGGGCGTAAATGGGTCATAGGGATCGGTGCGCTCGCGTGCGCACACGTCGCCGTCACTCTTTCTGTGCCACGCGGTTTTGCCCTTACTGCATTCGGCGACATTCTGCAAAGCGCACTTCTGCTGGCGGCAGCCGTGGCCTGCTGCGCCGCCCTTCGAACTGCATCTCCCAGAGCTCGGATCTTCTGGGGCCTCATGGGCCTAGGGCTGGGGATGTGGTGTGTCATGCAACTGATGTGGGCATACGTGGAGGTATACCAGCGGCACGAAGCGCCGAATCCATTTTTTGGCGACGTGGTTTTGTTCCTGCATATTGTGCCCATGATGGCGGCGGTATCGATCCAGCCGCAGGTGAAGCAGGACGATCGCGCGGTCCGGGTGGGGACGCTGGATTTTGCGCTGCTGCTGACATGGTGGCTGTTTCTATACATGTTTGTGGTGATCCCGTGGCAGTACGTGCATCTGGCCGAAATCGTGTACGGCAGAAGTTTTGATTTGCTGTATGTATGCGAAGAATTGGTGCTGGTCGCAGGGCTATGGATGGTGTGGCGGCGAAGTCGAGGGGCGTGGCGAAACATCTACCTCCAATTATTTGCAGCGAGCCTGCTGTACTGCGTGTCGTCACTGATGGCGAGCGAAGCGATCGATTTGCATCGCTACTACACGGGCAGCCTGTTTGACGTGCCGCTGGTGACTTCGATGGCCTGGTTTGTGCGCATCGGTTTCATGGCGCACGGAGTGGAAGAAGATGTGTCGGGAGACGATTTTTCGACGCGCGGGCATGGAATCTGGAAAGCGCGGCTGGCGATGCTGGCTGTGTTCGTAACGCCGTTGATGATGGCGTGGGCGCAATTCGGTGGAGATGTGCCGCAAGCGGTCCGCACGTACCGGTTGTGGCTCACGGTGGGCGTGATGGCAGTGATGGGTGCGTTGGTGTTCGTGAAGCAGCACTTGCTGGATCAGGAACTTCTCAGCCTGCTGCGAATGTCACGGCACAATCTCGACGAGATGTGCCGGCTGAAGGACGAACTGGAGAACAAGGAGCAGTCACTGCGCTGGCACAGCCTGGAGTTGCAGCGGAAAAATCTGGAGCTGCAGGAAATTTCGTTTACCGACGTGCTGACCAATATCTGGAACCGGCGCTATCTGGAAGAGATTCTGACGGCGGAGGCGGGACAAGTTCTGAGAAATTATCAGCGCGCGCGGGGAAACGATATCCGCAAGATGGATCATCGCGACCTTGTATTCATCATGGTCGATGTGGATTTCTTCAAGCAGGTGAACGATCTATACGGTCATCCCGCAGGAGACCGGTTGCTGCAGCTAGTAGCGCAAAGGCTGTCGACGGTGGTGCGCAAGTCGGACGTGCTGGTGCGCTGGGGCGGAGAAGAATTTCTGATCATGAGCCGGTCGACCGATCCGGCGGGCACGCCCGCGTTCTGCAGCCGGGTCCTGGAAGTGATGGCGGCGGAGCCGTTCGAACTGGGATATGGCGTCTCGGTGCGAAAAACGTGTTCGGTGGGGTGGGCGTCTTACCCGTGGTGTCGCAATGCGTATGAGGCCATCTGCGCGGAGGAATCGATTGCGCTGGCCGATTCCGCGTTGTATCAGGCGAAAGCGCTGGGCAGGAATCAAGGTGTAGGCATCGTGCCAACGGAGGCGGCGGCCAAGAATTCTGAAGCGATTAAGCTGGCGTCGGTGCGGGACGGGAAGGCACCCTGGGCGCGCGTCATCCGGGTAGCCTGTCCGGAGCGGCCGGTGCTGGAAGGCAGGACGGAGACGGAGGCGAAGGTGTCGGCTGATCATCTCGAGGAATAGTGCTCTACGCTTCTATAAGATTCTGCAGGTGCGAAGTTGGCGCGTTCTTTCCAAAGATCCAACGCTTGACCGAAGTTGGCGCGTTGACTACTCTGAGTAGCCGGCTGCAACGCGGCCCAGGCATTACTTCTGAGGCACCACTTCGAATGAATCCAAAGACGACGTCGCGCAAGACTGGCCTTCGGCAGAAGGCGCAATTAATGTCCTCATCGGAGATCGAACGCACGCTGGTTCGGTTGGCATATGAAATCGTGGAAAAGAATGGCGGGGTAAAAGATTTAGGGTTGGTCGGGATCCGGCGCCGAGGAGTGCCCATCGCGGAACGGCTGGGCAAGATCATCACGCGCATTGAAAGCGCCAAAGTGCCAGTGGGAACGTTGGATATCACGTTTTACCGCGATGATTTGTCGACGCTTGGTCCGAAGCCGGTGGTGCAGGAGAAGGAAATTGGATTTGAAATCGAAGACAAAAACATCGTGCTGGTCGACGATGTGTTATTCACCGGACGCACGACGCGCGCCGCACTGGATGCACTGTTTGAGCACGGCCGCCCGCGCCGTGTGCAGTTGTGCGTGTTGATCGACCGCGGACATCGCGAGATTCCTGTGGAAGCGACGTTCGTTGGCCGGAACGTACAGACCACGATGAATGAAGTCATCGAGGTGAAGCTAACGGAGATCGATGACGCGGAGAAAGTTTTGTTGATGGAGAAGTAGGCGCCAACGACTGGCAAAAAAGGACGGGGGATTGATTCCCCGTCCTTTTCCTTTGGAGCGTGAGCGTGCTTAAGCGATGCGAGTGCAGACGGCCTTGGTTTGGGTGTAGAGATTCAGGACATCGTGCCCCATTTCGCGGCCCCATCCGGACTGCTTGTAACCTCCGAAGGGCAGTGCCGCGTCGAAGATGTTGTAGCAGTTGATCCAGACAGTGCCGGCGCGAAGTTGCTCGGCCATGCGGTGGGCCTTGCCGATGTCGCGAGTCCAGACGGCGGCGGCCAGGCCGTATTCGCTGTTGTTGGCGCGAAGAATGATTTCCTCGGGATCGGTAAAGGGCATGGCTGCCACGACCGGGCCGAAGATTTCTTCCTGCACGACCTTCATGTCTTCTTTGGTGTTGACCAGCACGGTGGGTTCGACGAAATATCCGCGATCGCCGGCTTTGTGGCCGCCGACAACGGCTTTCGCGCCCTGAGAAAATCCCGACTCGAGATATCCGCAGACGCGATTCAACTGCTCCTCGGAAACGAGTGGACCCATCTGTGTATCGGGTTCGAGGCCGGAGCCGACTTTGATTTTTCTGGCCTCATCGGCGATTCCCTCGACCACTTGATCGTAAACAGATTTTTCAACGTACAGCCGTGATCCCGCGCAGCAGCACTGGCCGTGGTTAAAGAAAATGGCGCTGGCGGAGCCTGGGATCGCGGTCTCGAGATCGGCATCTTTGAAGACGACGTTGGGAGACTTGCCGCCGAGTTCGAGCGAGACTTTTTTCAAGTTGCCGGCGGCGGCATGGACAATCAGCTTGCCGACTTCGGTCGATCCGGTGAAGGCGACCTTGTCGACGTCGGGATGAGCGGCCAGCGCGGCACCGGCGGTCTCGCCGTATCCGGGAACGACGTTGACCACGCCTTCGGGGAAACCGGCTTCCATGATGAGTTCGCCAAGACGAAGCGCGGAGAGCGGCGTCTGCTCAGCGGGCTTGAGCACGACGGTGCAACCCGTGGCCAGCGCGGGGCCAAGTTTCCACGCGGCCATGAGCAGCGGGAAATTCCACGGGATGATTTGTCCGACGACTCCGACGGGTTCGCGCAAGGTGTAAGCGAGATATTTCGCGCCGGGCGTGTAGGGAACAGAAAGTGGAATGGTGTTGCCTTCAATCTTGGTGGTCCATCCCGCCATGTAGCGGAACAGGTCGACGGCGAGCGGAACGTCGGCGGCCTTGGCGATGTTGAGCGGCTTGCCGTTGTCGAGGCTTTCGATGTAGCCGAACTCTTCGGTGTGCTGTTCGAGAAGATCAGCGAGTTTCCAGATGAGGCGTCCACGCTCGGAAGCGGTCATGCGGCGCCAAGGCCCTTGATCGAAGGCGTTGCGAGCGGCGCGGACCGCGAGGTCGATATCGGCGCGATCGCCTTCCGCGACTTGGGCGAGAACTTCGCCGGTAGCGGGATTGTAAGTAGGAAAGGTTTTACCGGAAGCGGCAGCGACCCACTGGCCGTTGATCAGCATTTTTCGTGGTTTGTCGATGAACTGTGCGACTTGCGGATGGATTTGCGGGGAAACTGCGATGCCCATAGGTCCTCCTAGATCAAACAAGCTTGCAAGGCAGAAAATGATGCCGGACGAAAAATAAGTTGGGCTTATCGTAGTCCCGGGCGCGGAGAAAAGTAAATGCCAGTTGCAGAAAATAAGGAGTGGGCTGGTATGGCCGCTTTATGGGCCGAGCCCGGGCTGGGATTATTCTCCGTAGGGAACCCAGATATTTTTTACCTGGGTCGCGTGCTCGAGGAACCAGCGACCCTCGGCAACGTCACGATCGAGCCAGTCGATGACGTGCCCCTCGTTGGTCCAAACCTGCTTGAGGTTTCCGGTGGACATGGCCTTGGCGGAGGCGACGGTGGCTTCGTCGCCATAGCACCAGATGGCGTCGACGCCATCGTGTTCGGCAAGGGTTTTCAGCAGTTGCGAAACGTATCCAGTGACAATGTTCACGGCTCCGCCGGGAAGATCGCTGGTATCGAAAATCTGGTAGAGGTCGCCGGCGATGAGCGGATATTTTTCCGAGGGAACAGCGACGACGGTGTTGCCGACGGCAAGCAGTGGCATGACGAGAGAAAGAAATCCCAACAGGGGAGCCTCTGCAGGGCAGATCACGCCGACGGTGCCGATCGGTTCGTTCATGGCGATGGCGACGTTGCGAAATGGGGGATTGTGCACCGCTCCGTCGAACTTGTCGGCCCAGGCCGCGTAGGAGAAGATGCGCTGAATGCCAAGATCGAGTTCGGCAGCGGCTTGCTTTTCTCCGACGACGGCGGCAAGGCGATGCACGATTTCATGGCGGCGCAACTCGAGATTCTCGGCGCAATAGTAGAGCACCTGGGCGCGGTTGTGCGCGGTGGCCTTGGCCCAGGATTGAGCCTTGGCCGCGGCTTCTACCGCGTTGCGAATATCCTTGCGATTACCGAACGGCGCTTCACCTAACAAACGCCCGTCCTGCGCGCGAACTTCAATGCTGTAGCCGGAATCGGGGCGAGCCTGCTTGCCGCCAATATAGAGCTTCACCGTGCGATCGATGGCGGGGACGCTTGAGTCCGGGGATGTTGTTTCAGTCACGGCGGGGGCGTCGGATGCCGGCAATTTAGGCGCGTGCTTGAACCACTTCGGCTCCAGGTATTCGAGCAGGCCTTCTCTGCCGCCTTCGCGGCCGTAGCCGCTTTCGCGGTATCCGCCAAAGCCGCAGGCGGCGTCAAACATGTTCGTGCAATTCACCCACACCACGCCGGCTTTGATTTGAGCAGCGACTTGCAGCGCGACGTTGATGTTTTCGCTCCACACGCAGGAGGCGAGACCGTACACCGTGTTGTTGGCCAACTCGACGGCTTCGTGCGGCGTGCGGAAAGTCATGGCGGCGAGAACCGGTCCGAAAATTTCTTGCTGCGCGACGATCGACGTGGGATGCACATTACTGAGAAGAGTGGGAGGGTAATAGAAACCGCGCGCGGGCAGGGCGGTTTGCGGCTGCCAGCAGGTGGCGCCGTCGGCGATGCCCTGCGCTACGAGGCGTTGAATGCGATCGAGTTGAACCCGCGCCACGATCGCGCCGATATCGATTGCCTTGTCGAGCGGCGGGCCCATGCGCAGGGTGCTCATGCGATCGCGGATTTTTGAAAGCAGAGTTTCGGCGATGCTTTCGTGCATGAGCAGGCGCGAACCCGCACAACAAACTTGCCCCTGATTAAACCAGATTCCGTCGACGAGGCCTTCGACGGCGCTGTCGAGGTCGGCGTCTTCGAAGATGATGAAGGGGGATTTTCCGCCGAGTTCCAGCGACAGGCGTTTGTGGCTGTGCGCAGTGGCGCCGCGGATGGCGCGTCCGACTTCGGTCGATCCGGTGAATGCGATCTTGTCGACGTCCGGGTGTTTGACCAATGCCTCGCCCGTAGAACCGTCTCCGGTGACGATGTTGACGACGCCCGCGGGCAATCCGGCTTCCTGACAGAGTTCAGCAAACAGGAGCGCGGTCAGAGGAGTGAACTCGGCAGGTTTCAGAACGACGGTGTTGCCGGTGGCGAGGGCGGGCGCGATTTTCCACGCCAGCATGAGCAAGGGAAAATTCCAGGGAATGATCTGGCCGACGACGCCGCAGGGCTCATGGTCGGGAAATTCCTGATCGAGCAACTGCGCCCAGCCTGCGTGGTAATAGAAATGGCGCGCGACTAGCGGGATGTCGATGTCGCGGCTCTCGCGAATGGGCTTGCCGTTGTCCATGGTTTCGAGAACGGCGAGCAGGCGCGAATGTTTCTGGACGAGGCGGGCAAGCGCGTAGAGATATCGCGCGCGCAGATGCGGAGTCAGAGCGCACCATTGAGGAGAAGCGGAACGCGCAGCTTTGACGGCGGCATCGATGTCGGCGGCGCTGCCCTGTGCGATGCTGGCCAGTTTTTCACCGTTCGAGGGATCGAATGAGTCGAAGTATTCTCCGGCCGCAGGTGTTTGCCAGGCGCCGTTGATAAACAGTTCGAAGCGGCGACGGTGGCGATCGAGCCAGGCGATGGCTTCTTTGGGATCTTCGGGAGCGGGTCCGTACTCCATGCTGACGAATTTTTCTGCGATGCTCATGGGTTCAGTTCATTCTTCGAGCGACTACGAGCTACGCGATCGGATGACGGTACTCGGCGGAATATCGTCCGGTGACATGGTGCTCGAGTTGCCGCTCGATGTCACCTAACAAGCCGCTGGCGCCAAAGCGAAACATTTCCGCGCGCATCCACGACGGGCCCACTTCTTCTTTGATTAGGGATAGCCAGTCGAGGGATTGCTTGGCGGTGCGAATGCCGCCGGCCGGCTTGAATCCGACGGCCATGCCCGTCTGCTGCGCGTATTCGCGGATGGTGCGAAGCATGACTAAGGAAACGGGAAGCGTGGCGTTGGTCGGCTCTTTGCCGGTAGAAGTCTTGATGAAGTCGGCACCCGCCATCATGGCGACGAAACTGGCGCGAGCCACGTTGCGCAGGGTCAGCAAATCGCCGGTGCCGAGAATCACCTTCATGTGCGCGCGACCGCAAGCCTGCTTAAACGCGGCGACTTCGTCGTAGAGAGCCTGCCATCGTCCGCCGAACACATGAGCGCGCGTGATCACGACATCGATTTCGTCAGCGCCGGCTTCTACCGAGCGGCGAATTTCGGCAACGCGCTCGGCCAGCGGAGAAAGGCCTGCGGGGAATCCGGTGGAAACGGCGGCGACGCGAACTCCGCTGCCTTCGAGAGCATGGCGCGCGGTCTCGACGAAGGTGTGATACACGCAGGCGGCGGCCACCTTGATGTCGAGTTCTTCGATGCCGAGTTTCTGAACGAGCTCTGGCTGCAAGGGATGCTTCGCTTTGGCGCACAGGCGCCGGACGCGCTCGTCGGTGTCATCGCCGGAAAGCGTGGTCAGGTCCATGCACGAGATGGCACGCAAGAGCCACGCGGCCTGCCAATCCTTCTTCACCGTTCGGCGAGCGACGTGCGACTGGGCGCGACGTTCCACGGCGCTGGTGTTGACGCGGACTTCTGCAATCCAATTCAGGTCGAGAGGAATACCGGAGTTTGCGAGAAGAGCCTGTCCATTGAGGGATGCGATGGAACTTGCCGGGTACGCGTCGCGGGTCGTTACCCGGTCGCGTGAATCATCCGCAAAGTTGGAGTGATCGCGATCGCCCGACATAAGCTATGTCCCTGTCCCCGGTTGTGCCCTGTGCGGCGCAGGTGTCCGCATCAGGCCGTGAGTTGTCATTGTACGGCAGGCGGTGGAAGCAGCGCGAGTTGGCGATCCGAATTTAAGTCGGCGGCTGATAAGAACAGCTGCAAACGGCAGGCAGGGTTTACAATGGCGCTCGATTCCACAAGTCTCAGGCTGGTATTTAAGAGTTCTGAATTTATGCCCAAGAAAACGGTGTCGTCCGGCGTGCGGAAGAAGCTTGAACGCGCCGCAGCCAAGGTGATGAAGAAGGCCCACGCTCCCTATTCGAATTTTCGAGTGGGAGCGGCGATCCTGCTAACCAATGGAAAAATCTTTTCCGGTTGTAATGTGGAGAACGCTTCGTACGGAATGACGAACTGTGCGGAGCGGACGGCGATCTTTTCGGCGGTTGCGGAACTTGGTCCGAAAATAGAAATCGAAGCTGTCGCCGTGACCAACGATCATGGGGTTGCGTGCTCTCCCTGTGGCGCATGCCGGCAGGTGATTTACGAGTTCGGGCCGAACGCGACTGTATTTTTTCAAGGCGCGGCCGGCCCGAAACAGGCACTTATCACTGAGCTTCTTCCGGAAGGATTCCGCCTCCAGTGAGCGAAACGAAGTTTGCCCGGCAAACATTCCGCGCGATCGATGTCATTCGCAAAAAACGAGACGGGATGGAACTGTCTGCGGGCGAAATTGAAGGACTCGTCAATGCCTACACCAGCGGGGACGTCCCCGACTATCAGGTCTCGGCGTGGCTGATGGCGGTGGTGCTACGGGGCATGACGCGGCCGGAGACGGCGGCGCTTACGGATGCGATGCTGCATTCGGGCGAGGTGCTCGACTTCTCTTCGGTGCCTGCGAGAAAAGTTGACAAGCATTCCACGGGTGGAGTGGGGGATAAAACTTCACTTGTGCTGGCGCCGCTGGCCGCTGCCGCGGGAGTGGCGGTTCCGATGATCAGCGGCCGCGGCCTGGGGCACACCGGAGGCACGCTCGACAAACTGGAAGCCATTCCGGGATTCAACGTGAATCTTCCGGTGAAGGAATTTCGGCGCGTGCTGGAAACGTGCGGCTGCGCGATGATCGGGCAAACAGCGGAGATCGCTCCGGCCGATCGCAAGCTGTACGCGCTTCGCGATGTAACCGGCACGGTAGAAAGTCCGTTCCTGATTTGCGCGTCGATCATGAGCAAGAAGCTGGCGGAAGGGATTGATGCGCTCGTGCTCGATGTGAAGACTGGTTCCGGCGCCTTCATGAAGGGTGAGAAGGATGCGGCCTTTCTTGCCGAGTTGATGGTGGAAACCGGGGAGCGGATGAGCAAGCAAGTCGTGGCGCTGATCACCGACATGGATCAGCCGCTGGGAAATATGATCGGCAACGCGTTGGAAGTGGTCGAGGTGGTGGAGGTGTTGCGCGGCGCAGGTCCGAACGATCTACGTGAGTTGTGCTTGGAATTAGCCGCGTGGATGCTGCATCTGGGCGGAGCGGCTAAGAGCGTCGGCGAGGGAAGAGAGAGGAGCGTCGAGTTGATCTCGTCGGGAAAGGCGCTGGAAAGGTTCCGGCAAATGGTGGAACTGCAGGGCGGGGATGTGGGAGTGATTGACGATCCCAGGAGATTTTCGCAGGCGCGGCACTCTATGCAGGTTATGAGTGCGAGGAATGGATTTGTAGTTTCGATGCAGTGCGAGCAAATTGGGACCGCATGTGTGATTCTTGGGGGCGGACGTGAGCGCAAAGAAGATTCGGTCGATCCGGCGGTGGGAATCATTCTGCACAAAAAAGTTGGAGATCGAGTGAACGCCGGAGAGCCGCTGGCGACGATTCACTACAATGCGGAAACGCGAGGCGAGCGAGCGCGACAAATGATTTCGGAAAGCTACCACATCGCAGAAGGCCCGCCGCAAAGGAAGAGACCGCTGGTGCACAGAGTCATCGGAAAGCCCGGGGGGACGAACTGATGGGACGATACACCGGAATACTTGGATTGCTGACGATGCTCGCCCTGGCGTATGTGTTTTCGACGAACCGGCGCGCGATCCGGCTGAAGACGGTGGGTTGGGGACTCGGGTTGCAGATCGTGTTCGCGATTTTTGTGTTGCGAGTGGATTACGGCCGCCGGATGTTTCAAGCGGCTGGAGACGCGGCCAATCGCGTGCTCGGTTATGCGTTTGTGGGCTCTGAATTTGTTTTTGGCCCGTTGGGGAAGCAGGGGTCGAGCATCGGCTTCATCTTCGCGTTCCAAGTGCTGCCCACGGTCATCTTCATTTGCGCGCTGTTTGCGATTCTTTATCACTACGGGATCATGCAGATTGTTATTCGCATCGCAGCCTGGGTGATGACGCGCGTCATGGGAGCCAGCGGCGCGGAGTCGCTGAACGTGGCGGCCAGCATCTTCATGGGGCAAACGGAAGCGCCAGTCACGATTCGCCCGTTTCTGCCCGACCTCACGCGCTCCGAATTGATGACGGTGATGACCAGCGGCATGGCGCACGTTTCCGGATCGATCATGGCGGCCTACTTCGCGTTTGGCGCGGAACCGCGGCACGTGCTGAGCGCGGTGATCATGACGGCTCCGGGGACGATCCTGATTTCGAAGATGCTGGTACCCGAGACCGAGCAACCGAAAACCGCCGGCCAGGTCGTGATGAGTGAAGATGAAACAGAAAAAGAGAGCCGCGAAAATCTGCTGGGCGCGATTGCGCGAGGCACGGGTGACGGCCTGCACATGGCGCTGAACATCGGCGCCATGCTGATTGCGTTCCTCGCGCTGGTGGCTCTGCTGGACGGCATTCTGGGCGGCATTCATCGCCATATCGCGTGGTTTCCGGTGAGCCTGGAGAGCATTCTTGGCGTGCTGTTCTCGCCGGTAGCATGGATCATCGGAATTCCGTGGCATGACTGTCCGGCCATTGGCAACCTGCTGGGCACGCGCATGGTGCTGAACGAACTGGTGGCGTTTTCCATGCTCGGGCCGCAGAGGGCGGCGCTCGATCCGCGGTCGTTCACGATTGCGACCTTTGCGCTGTGCGGATTCGCAAACTTGAGTTCCATCGGAATTCAAATCGGCGGGATTGGTGCACTGGCTCCGAATAAACGAGGGGAACTAGCGCGGCTCGGCGTCCGTGCCATGTTGGCGGGAACGATGGCCAATCTGATGTCGGCCTCCATCGCCGGCATGTTGCTGTGAGATGATTTCTTTTACATTCGAGTGGAAGGATTTTCTGTTCATGAAACGATGCCTTTTGCTGTCGGCTCTTGCTCTTGCGAGTTTCCTACTGCTGGTTGCGGGTACGAATGCGCAAACGCCGCAACGCGTGATTATCGACACCGATCCCGGCGTCGACGACGCGATGGCGATCCTGCTGGCGCTAAATTCTCCGGAATTAAAAGTGGAAGCGCTCACGGTCGTGCCTGGAAACGTGGATGGGAAGCAAGGGCTGGAGAACGCGCTGAAGATTGTTTCGCTTGCCGGGCGATGCGATGTGATCGTGGCGGGTGGCGCGCATCATCCGCTGAATCAGAAACTCATCACGGCGCAGTACTGGCACGGTCCGAATGGATTGGCGGGAGTGGAATTGCCGGAGTCCAAGTGCAAGGCCGATGCACGGTTTGGACCGGATCTGATTATTGAGATGGTGCACAAGCATCCGCACGAGATCACGCTGATTCCGATCGGGCCGCTGACGAACATCGCGCTGGCTGTGTCAAAGGATCCGTCGATCGTTCCGCTGGTGAAACACGTTGTGATTATGGGCGGCTCGATTACCGGTGGAAATGTGAATGGCGCTGCGGAGGCGAATATCTATAACGATCCGGAAGCGGCGTCGATTGTGTTTAACGCGGGATGGATGGTGACGATGATCGGCTCTGACGTGGGCGAGCGCACGCTGTTCACGCGCAAAGACCTGACAGACTTGCAAGCGCAGCACGGGCCGGAAAGCGATTTCATCGCGAAGCTCGCGGATTTTTATGTGACGCGGTCGGAAAAGAGCGGCTACGCCGGAGCGGCCATGTACGATCCGCTGGCGGTTGCCACAGAGATCGATCCGACGCTGGTGACGCTGAAGGACATGCACGTCGATGTGGAAACCAAAGGCGAGTTCACGCGCGGGGAAACCGTCGCCAATCGCATGGGGTATGACGAAAAAAATGTGCTACACGGCGACCATTATGAGATCGACGGATTGATGCCTCTGCGACCGAACGCGCGAGTGTGCACGAATTCAGACGCGGACCGCTTTGTGCAGCTATTCATCAGCCGGATTAAGGGGAAATAGAATCCGCACGAGACGCGTGGTCCTAAGAATTCTTTCGGATTACTGGGCTGCGTGGTTACCCGTTCGCGCGCGCGACCAACAGAATTGCCAGCCCGTAGAAGATGAACATGAGCACGAGATACATGCGGGCGCGTGAGCCTGAGCCGGCAAATTCTTTCCACGCTAACAATCCCCAGAGGGCCGCGACCATGGGCGCGGACTGGCCGATCGCGTAAGAGATGGCGACACCCGTGAAGCTGGCGGCCACAAGATTGAAAACCATGCCCGTGCCCCAGATGACTCCACCGGCGAGGCCCAGAAGATGTCCGGAAGGTGGTCCGCTGAAAAAGCCGCTGAAGTTCACGGGTTCGCCCACGAGCGGCTTCTTCATGAAATAAATGTTCCAAATGAAACAGGAGAGCAGAGCGCCCAACGTCAGAAAAACGGCAACGCTGTAGGGCCCAAGCGTGTTGCCGTGGGTCATGGAGCGGGTCACGAACGGCGCCCACAATCCCATAAGCACGCCGGAGACAACGCAAGTCACGATACTTTTTCGCGAAACCGTGCGGCCTGTGCGGGAAAGACTGCCGTAGGCTTTGCCATCGAGGACGACAGCGACGAGAGCGCAGGCCACGCCAATCGCGAGAAATAAAGCGTTGCCTTTCGGTTGGAGAGCATAACTCAAGACCACGCCCACGACGAGCGCGATGCCAATCGATACCGGAAAAGCGACAGCCAATCCCGCCATGTCGATGGCAGCGACGAGCAGGAGATTCGCAAGGTTGAAAACAACTCCGCCGACGAGGGTTGAGACGATGTTTGAAGTATCGGCAGACTGCACATTAGCGACGAAGCTGGAGGAGTCGTGGCCGGCGCTGCCCATGGTGAACGCAAGGATCAGCGAAATCAGAAAAATGCCGATGGCGTAATCCCAATAAAATAATTCGAAGCGATAATTTTTGACTCCCTTGTAAGTGTTGGCCCAGGAACCCCAGCAGACGGCGCTAGTAATCATCATCAACAGCGCAACAGTAAGGCTTGGCGGCGTGAACATGCGCTCCCCCTTGGGAAACGAGTAACTGTACACGTGTTTGGGGCGAGCGACAAGCCGAGCAGGCTAGGAGTTGGCTCTGCTATGCTTACGCGCGTGCCTCGCATTTTTCTGATCGATACCGATACCGCCTCGGATGACGCGGTCGCTCTAATCATGGCGCTGCGTGCTCCGGACGTGCGGGTCGCCGCGATCACGGTGGTCGCGGGGAATGTGGACGTCCTTCAAGCCACGCGCAATGCGATCTATACCGCCGAGTTGTGCGGAGTAAAAGTTCCGGTATATTCGGGCGCGGAGAAGCCGCTCACGCGGGTTTACCAGAATGCGACCTGGTTTCATGGGCGCGACGGGTTGGGAGATCACAACTACCCGCCGCCGCGGAAGTCTGCTGAAGCGGGGCACGCGGTGGACGCGATCATCGAAACGATCGAAGCGCATCCGGGATTGGTTCTGGTGACTCTCGGTCCGCTGACGAATGTGGCGCTGGCTGTTTCGAAGCGACCGTCGATTGCGGCGCAGGTGAGCCGTTGCGTGGTGATGGGCGGTGCTCCTTGTTGCGAGGGCAACGTGACTCCGGCCGCGGAATACAACGTGTGGGTTGATCCGGAAGCGGCGAGCATTGTGATGCGCAGCGGGTTGCCGGTGGAACTGATCGGCTGGCAACTGTGCCGCGGCGAGGCGGTGCTGAACAATCGCGACATCGAGCAGATCGAGACGCTCAACACCGAAGTCAGTCACTTCGCGATTGAGTGCAACAGCCATGCGAGAACGGCGCTGAAAGTGCAAACGGGTGAAGACGGAATCTGCCTGCCCGATCCGGTCACCATGTGTCTGGCGCTTGATCCGACGGTGGGGACGGATTGGAGCGAGCATTACGTGGAAGTGGAGACGCAGAGCGAACTGACGCGGGGCATGACGGTGGTCGATCGATTGAACGTCGCCGAGGATGAGCGGAACTCGAATATGTGGCGCGCAGCGATTCGTGGCGGGCACAAAGCTAAAGTGTGCTGGCAGATCGATAATCGAAGATGGAAAGAATCTCTGCGCAGCGCGCTGCGGTAGACGCGGCTATCCGTTCACTTGGGTGTAGGTCGAGCGGCGCAGGAATTCTCCCTGACCGGCGCGGCCGAGAAATTTGTTGCCCTCCACGACGACGCGGCCCCGGGACAAGACGAGGTCGGGCATTCCCGTAACCTGAATTCCTTCGAACATGGAATAGTCGACGCGCATGTGGTGCGTTTTGGCGCTGATGGTGTGCTTGCGCTTGGGATCGAAGATCACGAGGTCCGCATCGCTTCCGACGGCGATGGTGCCTTTGCGCGGGTACAGTCCAAATAATTTTGCAGGAGTGGTCGAGACGAGTTCGACGAAACGATTTGCGGAGAAGCGGCCGCTGGCGACGCCGCCGGAAAAAATCAGGCTCAAGCGATCCTCGACGCCGGGCCCGCCGTTGGGGATTTTGGTGAAGTCGTCGCGGCCTAATTCTTTTTGTTCTTTGAAACAAAACGGGCAATGGTCGGTCGAGACGACTTGCAGGTGATCGCGTTGCAGTCCATTCCAGAGTTTTTCCTGATGCCACTTCTCGCGCAGAGGCGGAGTGAAAACATATTTCGCGCCTTCGAATCCGGGAGCATCGAAGTTCTCGATGGAGAGATACAGATATTGCGGACAGGTTTCCGCATAGACGGGGAGGCCGCGGTCGCGAGCCTCGCGAACTTTTTCCAGCGCGTCGTTGCAGCTGAGATGGACGATGTAGATGGGGGCGCCAGCCATTTCGGCGAGTGCGATGGCGCGAGACGTGGCTTCGGCTTCGGCGGTGGTGGGGCGCGTCAGAGCGTGATACTTCGGCGCTTTTTTTCCTTCGGCCAATGCCTGTCGCACGATGACGTCGATCGCGCTGCCGTTCTCGGCGTGCATGCAAACCAGGCCGCCGTTCTTCGATGTAGTCTGCAGGGCTTTGAAGATGCTGCCATCGTCGAGCATGAAGACGCCGGGATAAGCCATGAAGAGCTTGAAACTGGTCACGCCTTCGTGCACGAGGTCATTCATTTCGGAAAGCTGGCCAGCGGAGACATCGGTCACGATGCAGTGGAACGCATAATCGCAGACGGCCTTGCTTGCGGCTTTGCTCATCCAGGTATCGAACGCCTGGCGCAAGGGCTGACCTTTGTACTGAATGGCGAAATCGATGAGGGTCGTGGTCCCGCCGAAAGCGGCGGCGCGAGTTCCGGTCTCGAAATCGTCGGCGCTGGTGGTGCCGCCGAAGGGCATGTCGAGATGAGTGTGAACGTCGATGCCGCCGGGCATCACCAGCTTGCCGGATGCATCCAATATTTTCGAGGCATTTTGTGCCGGCAGGTCGGCGCCGATGGCGTCGATCTTACCGTTCGAAATCGCGACGTCGGCCAGGTAAGTATCGGTGGCAGTGACAACGGAGCCATTGCGGATGATTGTGTCGAAGCTCATCAAGGGCCTCCTCGCCGGAATGAGAAGAAAACTATGCTACACTGCCGCCCCTTAGTTGTTCACGCAAAGTTTCCGCAAAACTCGAAGAGAGGAACCAGCCATGCATTTCGGCATCACGATCAAACCTGACATTTCGGTGGAACGCATTGTGGGATTGACGCGACAAGCGGAGGATGTGGGATTTGAATATGGCTGGGTCTTTGATTCGCACGTGTTGTGGAAAGAGCCGTATCCACTGCTCACATTGATGGCGGCCAATACCGAACGGATGCGGCTGGGAACATGCGTGACGAATCCTGCAACGCGCGATTTGACGGTGACCGCCAGTCTTTTTGCGACCTTGAATCTGATTTCCGGCGGGCGCATGGAGTTGGGCATTGGACGCGGTGACAGCTCGCGGCGCGTGATGGGGAAGAAGCCGGTGAGCTGGTCGCAGCTGGAGGCGGCGGTGAAGGAATTCCGCGATCTGACGTCGGGCAAGGAAGTGCAGCACGATGGGCAACCGACTCGGCTGAGTTGGGCGCAAGATTCTCCGCGCGTTTGGATTGCCGGGTACGGGCCGAAGGTTTTGCATATGGCCGGTCGAGTGGCTGACGGGATTATTTTGCAATTTGCCGATCCGGCACTGATCGAATGGTGCATGAGCTTTGTGAAAGAAGGGGCGCGGGCGGCGGGGAGAGATCCGAGCCGGATCGAGGTGATGGCGGCGGCGCCGGTGTGGGTGTCCGATGATCTGAACGTAGGGCGAGAACGCGTGCGTTGGTTTCCGGCGCTGGTTTCGAACCACGTGATGGATTTGATCCGGCAGTACAAGCCGGAAGATCTTCCCCCGGCGTTAACGTCGTATGTTCAGGAACGGGGACACTATGATTACCAGCATCATTGCGAAGTGGAGAGCGACAACGCGACCTTCGTCTCGGATGAAGTCGTGGATCGTTTTTGCCTGCTGGGACCGGCCGAGGCTCACCGGCGAAAATTGCACGACCTGGCAAATGCCGGCGTGACGCAATTCAACATCTACCTGATGTGCGGCGAGGAAGAACAGACGCTGGAGGTTTACCAGCGTGACGTGCTACCGGAATTCCGGAAGGCGCAGAAGGCTTAGCGCGCTATGCGGATTCTTCTCGTGCTGCGAGTGCCGCTTGCCCTTGCGGCCGCATCATAACGTAATAGGTCACGAAGGAAACGAGAAATCCGACGAACCAGGAATAATCGTAGAGGACGCGGACCGAGGAAATCGCCAGTCCGGCGAGTGCCGTGCCGGCGCCGAGAGCGAGCGCAAGCAGGGCACGCCAGTTAAATCCGCGGGAATATTCGTAGACCCCATCACGAAGATAAAGGTCGTCGAGGCGCAGCACCCGCCTGCGAATCACGAAGTAATCGCAAATCATGATGCCTGCCACCGGCCCAAGAAATGCGGCGTAACCGCCGAGCCATCCGAGAATAAATGTTTTGTAGTCGGAGAGAAGCTTCCAGGGCATGAGCGCGATGCCCATGAAGCAGGTGATGACGCCTCCGGTGCGGAAACTGATCTTGCGCGGCCACAAGTTGGAAAAATCGTTGGCGGGAGAGACCACGTTGGCTCCGATATTCACATTCAGCGTGGCCAGCAGAATCGCGACCAGGGAAATCACGACCGCAACCGGAGAATGAAAACGACTGAGCAGTTGCACCGGATCCCAGATCGCAGTGCCGTAGATGACGACGGTGGCCGAAGTCACGACGATTCCGACAAAAGCATAGAGGGTCATGGTGGTGGGCAGGGCGAGGGCCTGTCCGATGATTTGTTCGCGCTGATGGCGCGCGAAGCGGGTGAAGTCGGGGATGTTCAAAGAAACTGTGGCCCAGAAACCGACGGTGCCGTTGAGAGCAGGAATCAGAAATTTTAGAAATTCCGGGAAGGTAGTGAACCGCGACGGGACTGAGAGCATAGGCCCGAAGCCGCCGGCTTTGTGATACGCCCATGCCAAGAGGAGCAGGCCGACTCCGAGCAAAACCGGTGCGCTAATGCCTTGCAGGATACGGATGTATTCAATCCCTTTGAGAACGACGGCAAGGTTGATGAGCCAGAAGATGAGGAAGCAGATGGCCGCGCCGTGAGGGAAGTCTTTCCATGCGGGGAAAAGGATTGCGAGCAGAGTGCTGATGGCTTCGCCGCCGATCCAGGCCTGGATGCCGAACCATCCGCAGGCCACAAGCGCGCGCAGAACGGCCGCGACGTTTGCGCCGATGACTCCGAACGAGGCACGAGCCAGGACTGGAAACGGGATCCCGTATTTCGCGCCCGGATGCGAATTCAACAGCATTGGGACAAGAACGATTACGTTTCCGATGAAGATGGTAGCGACGGCCTGCTTCCAGTTCATCCCACCTTGAATCAAGCTGGCAGCCAGCATGTAGGTGAGAATGTTGACGGACATGGAAATCCAGAGAGCGGCGAAGTTGTACGTTCCCCAATGGCGCTGTGCGGCGCTCGCGGGTGCGAGGTCAGGGTTGTACAGCGGGCTAGACTCGATATCGGAACGCAGTGGAGCGGTGTGAGGGGTTGTCATTAAGTTGCGATGGTGAAATCAATCGGCCGCGGCTGAAGTTGCGCTCTGCGCCGTAATGGGCGCGTAAGTTTCCGGCCGGCGGTCGCGGAAAAACTGCCAGACCTTGCGGACCTCGGCAATCATATCGAGATCGAGGTCGGCGGCGACGACTTCATCTTTGTTGCGGCTGGCCTGCGCGATAATTTTGCCGCGCGGATTGCAGAAATAACTCTTGCCGTAGAATTCGCCGATGCTCCAGGGCTTTTCAATTCCAACGCGATTGATGGCTCCCACGAAATATCCGTTTGCCACCGCATGCGCCGGCTGCTCCAGTTCCCATAAATATTCCGAGAGACCGGCGACGGTGGCCGAGGGATTGAAAACAATTTCGGCTCCATTCAGTCCGAGAATGCGCGCGCCTTCCGGGAAGTGCCGGTCGTAGCAGATGTAGACGCCGACGCGGGCGTACTTGGTTTCGAACACGGGATAGCCCAGATCGCCGGGAGTGAAATAAAACTTCTCCCAAAAGCCGGGATGGCAGTGTGGAAGGTGATGTTTGCGATATTTGCCGAGATAGCGGCCATCCGCGTCGATGACGGCAGCAGTGTTGAAATATACGCCGGGCATGTGTTCTTCATAGACGGGAACGACGATGACCATCTTGTGTTTGGCGGCGACTTTCTGCATGAGTTGCGTAGTAGGACCTTCGGGCACGCGCTCCACCATTTCGTACCAGCGCGCATTCTGCTCCGCGCAAAAATAGGGGCCGTAGAAAAGCTCCTGGAGGCAGAGGATCTGGGTCTTCTTGCGCGCGGCTTGCTCGATCAACTTCATATGCTTATCGATCATCGCCTTGCGGATCTGCGGAAGAGGGCGGGTGGTGCTGAGGACGTTGCTGGCTTGAATCAGGGCGCAGCGGACGGTGCGGGGCATGGAATCCTCCAACGGAACGGTCGAGGAACGAAACTATAGCAGAAAGCCGGGATGACTCTCATCCGGCTTCGATCTGGTTTGCGGCGTTGACACGCGGTAGTCGGCTGAATAGACTCGCCCTTCCTCACACTTCAGGAGACGACGACAACCGATCATGGGAAAGCGGCCTCGAATTGCGGTGGTAGGCAGTGCGAATGTTGACCTCACGACGTTCACCGATCGATTTCCCAAGCCCGGGGAAACCATCTTCGGGCAGAAATTCGATCTAGGGTTTGGCGGCAAGGGAGCCAATCAGGCTGTGGCGGCGCGCTTGTCCGGGGCGGAGGTCTTCATGGTGGCGCGCGTGGGAAGCGATCTGTTCGGTCCGGCCATGATCGAAAATTTCCGCAAGCAAGGAATTGATCCGACCTATGTGAAGCAGGTCCAGGGGCTGTCGAGCGGTGTGGCTCCAATCTTTGTGGAGCCGAACGGGCAGAATCGCATTTTTGTAGTGAAGGGAGCGAACGACGCGCTCAAGCCGGCTGATGTCGACGCCGCGGCCGACATGCTGAAGTCCGTGGACTGCATCGTGCTGCAATTCGAGATTCCGGTGGAAACGGTGTATTACACGATCGGATTCGCGCGCCAGCATGGAATTCGCTGCATTCTCAATCCAGCGCCAGCACATGCGGTGGATATGGCTGCGCTGAAGGATCTGGATTACTTTGTGCCGAACGAGAGCGAAGCCGAGGCGATCACTGGATCGGCGGTCAAGAATGTGGACGACGCGAAGAGGTGTGCCGAGAAATTGATTGCCGGAGGGATCCGGCGGGTGATCATCACGCTGGGAGCGAATGGATCTTTGCTGGCCAGCCGCGATGGCAGCGAACATGTCGCACCGTTCGCGGTCAAGAGCGTCGACAGCACTGGCGCGGGCGATGCGTTCATTGGCAGCTTCGCCGTTTTTCTCGGCGAAGGCGTCCCGGAGAAAGAAGCGGTACGGCGGGCAAATCTTTACGCCGGATTGTCGACAACAGGAATCGGAACACAAAAGTCTTTTTACGATCGTGCACGATTCGACGCGGAATGGGCCGCTCGCGCGTGATCCGAAAAGGGGCTGCGCTGCGAATGTGAGATCCCGAACCGTGCGGAGTCCAAGTCCCGGAAAGAACAAGCAACGCCGATTTTCTACTAGTCGGTCTTCCACTAAATGGGTTTTGTAAAGAGATTGGCAAAATGGCAGCCCACATCTCTGGCCTCTCCGAACGAAAATTCTTGACTAACCGATAAGCCGGGATTTATAAGCCGTGTCTGCGGTCCGGTGTAGACCTCCTGACATTCCGGGGCTGGGGAGGTTCTGTTTTTCTTTCGGAGACCGCGAAAAGGGGCAAGAAGAAATGCAGAGCCACAAGACGCTCTTCGCGGGGTATTGTTGTGCGCTGTTGATGCTGTTGAGTTGCGTGGCCTATGGCCAAGCAACGGGAAGCTTTTCGGGTACAGTTTCCGACAAGGCCGGCGCAGTCATTTCAGGCGCGGATATAAAAATTACGTCTACAGCCACCGGGCTTACGCGCGAAGCCAAGACAGACGGCTCTGGCCATTATCTCGTCCCGCTGCTGCCGGTTTCGTTCTACACGATTCATGTCGAGGCGCAGGGCTTCGGTCCGGCGGAGCAGAAGGATGTCCGCCTGCAGGTGGACGAACACCGCGAACTCGATTTCACGCTTCAGCCCGCGTCTGTAAGTACGAGCGTGGAAGTGAACGCGACGGAAGTTGCGGTGGAGACCACGAGTCCCACGCTGGGGCAGGTTATTACCTCGGAAGAGGTGGCCGAACTTCCCCTGAACGGGCGTGACTTTGTGCAGCTGGCGACCCTGACGCCGGGGACCACGCAGGAGACTAATCCGAGCAGCTTCTTCAATGGCGGCCCGAGCAGCGAAGTTTCGGCGCGTGGGACCTATTCGCTTTCGGTCGGCGGATCGCGCGCGCAGAGCACCGACTGGCTGCTCGACGGCAATGACAACAACGAGCTGACCGCCGGCGGCATCGCAATTCTGCCTTCGATTGATGCCATCCAGGAATTCAAAGTTCTGGAGTACAACTACTCCGCGGAGTGGGGAACGCGCGCGGGTCCAACCGTTCTGGTGACAACCAAGTCCGGATCGAACCAGTACCACGGCTCGCTGTTTGAGTTCTTGCGCAACACGAAGCTGGACGCTCGCAGCTATTTTGCGGCATTCCGCGAACAATTCAACCTGAACCAGTTCGGCGGATCCTTCGGCGGTCCGATCAAGAAAGACAAAACATTCTTCTTCATCGATTATCAGGCGAAACAGCAGCGGCATGGAATTCCGTTTGTAGGCACGATTCCGACAGCGGCAATGAAGACGGGAGACTTCCGCGGGGATCCATTCGTTGGCCTGCTGTCGAACCCGTATGCGCAAACTGGCGATTCTCCGAATTTCATGTGCGTTCCCGGGACGGAGACTGCTCCAGTGCCAACGTCCGAACCAATCAACGGCAATGGAGGTCAGGCAGCTGGCGTGGGTACGCCATGTAATTACATTCCCCCAGCGTTAATCGACCCGGTTGGGCAATCGTTGATCAACCTCTACCCCAACGCGAGTTCGACTTTTACCAACGGACTCAATTACGCGAACGTTCCCGTCAGGAAATTGAACGAAGGCGAATTCGATATCCGCCTCGACCACAACCTCTCTAGCAATGACTCCCTGTTCGCTCGCTTCAGCTACGATCAGGCTGTGTCGTTCGTTCCAGGTGGTTCTCCCGGTTTCGCGGAACAGAGCCCATTTGCCAGCACGCAGAACATTACGAACCACGGACGCAATGCGGCGATTTCAGAAACTCACATTTTCAATTCGAATAACATCAACCAGGCCACCTTTGGTTTCAACCGCATCTTCAACCACATCGCGTCCTATGGCACCGGGACGTGCACGGCGGCGAAGTTAGGAATTCAGGGCGCCGACCTGGGCAGTGCATGCGATTCCATCACCGGCTATCCGGCAAGCTTGAACCAGTCCACGAAAGACTGCATCAGCTGTGGTCTGAGTTCCATTCAGATGACCAACTACTGGTCGCTGGGCGATCGCGGATTCTCCCCGTTTGTGGGCGGCACCAACGTTTACACCCTTAACGACACGCTCGACATGATCCGCGGCAATCACAACGTGCGTGTGGGTATTGGCATTCGCTTCAACCAGATGAATGTGGAAACGAACGGGTTCGGGGATGGGTACTTTCTGATGTTCGGCAGCTATACGGGAGACTCTGCGGCAGATCTGCTGCTGGGCCAGATTGGCGGCGGCATCCACGACCAGACATTCTTGGGCGCGACCACCGGGCGTCGCTGGAAGATGTTCCGGCCCTTCGTGCAGGACGACTGGCGCGTCTCGAAGGATCTGACTGTGAACCTTGGCGTGGCTTGGGCGCTGGTGACTCCGATTTCGGAAGCGGGCGGCAGGCAAGCTAACTTCAATTTCCAGACTGGACAATACCTGGTTTCAGGCCCGCTTAGCGGATGCACCGGTTGTATCGCTTCGGGAGGCGGTGTGGGAGTGCAGTTCGACAAAACCGCTCTAGAGCCACGAATCGGTTTTGCCTGGAAGGCGCTGGGCAGTCAGACGACGGTTGTGCGTGGCGGATACGCCATCTATCACGATTCGTCATGGAACCAGGGTTCGCAGGGCTTGTGGCAGAATCCACCGTATTATGCTGAGACCGACAATTTCAACGGGCTTTGCGCCTTTGGAAGCCTCGGAACCCAGGGCTGTGGAATCCAAACCGCGTTCTTGCCCATATTCACCGCGCCTCCGAATCCGGCCAACTTTACCGGCACGGTTCTGTCGCAAAATCTTAACTTCAAGCAGGGTATGGTGCAGCAGTTCAATTTGAACGTCGAACATCAGCTGCCGTCGAATGTGGTGCTCACCGCTGGATATTATGGGTCGCGCAGCACACATATCCTGGTGGACGGCGTGAACGAAAACGTCGGTTCACCAACCGCTTGCGGAGTGGTCTCCGGTTATACCCTGGGTTGTGGACCCGGCGGAACGGCATTCAGCGCGCCCTACGGCCCATTCACCGTGGTGTCGAACAACAACGACATTGGCCGGGCGCGATACGACTCGCTAATTGTCAAAGCGGAAACCAAGAGCGCGCGCCACGGTCTTTATGCGCTCGTCGGATATACCTGGTCGCGGACTTTTGATTCCGGATTTCCCGATGGGCTGGGCACGTTCCCCGGCGCCACTTACTGGCCGTTGCCGGGAAGTCAAAAGCTCGACTGGGGACTTTCTCAGCTGAACCTGAATGACGCGTTCACTGCGAGCGTTCTTTACGACCTGCCGTTCGGCAAGGGCAAACACTTCGGCAGTGACTGGAGTGGACCGGCGAACGCCGTTCTGGGGAACTGGCAGATCAACGTAATTGAAAAGGTCACGTCCGGTTTTCCGCTGTTTCTCGTGGATAGCAGCAATCCCTCAGGTGTGAATTTCATGTGGAACGGAAACGTCCTTGATCGGCCAATCCAGATAAGCGATCCGTACAAGCCGGGAATCGTCGCGTCCAATCCGAACATTCAATGTCAGTACATGGCAGGAGCGGCGATTCCGAATAGCCAACTTCTGGGTATCGCACCGACGAGTGTTCATTCTGTGCAAGCGTGGTTTAACCCTTGCGCGTACATGTCCGCCCCAGCGGGTGAACTCAGCAATTTGGTTCGCGCCCCTCTTTCAGGGCCGGACTTCGTGAACACCGATTTTTCGATAATCAAGAATTTCGTGCTGCCCCGCGAGGGCATGAGCCTGCAATTCCGAGCCGAATTCTTCAATCTGTTCAACCACGCGCAGTTCTTCCTGCCCGGCGGTTCGAGCGGGATGCAGGATGTTAATTCGCTCTCGACCTTCGGGTTGATCTACAACACGGTGAACAACCCACGCGTAATTCAATTTGCCCTGAAACTCAAATTCTAGAGTTCGGGTATAACATTCTTTCCGGGCAGACGGGCGTGGCCCGCTCTGCCCTTTCATTTTGTTTGGCCGAAATCGTGAGAGGGGATCATGCAACGTTTTATTCGAGGGATCGTGTTGCAATTTAGTTTCGTGGCGCTGTTGTGCGCTGCGGGGAACGCCCAGAAGATCAAAATCATTGTCGATCAGGATGCGCGCGGGCCGGGCACCAGCGATCAGCAGGCGATTCTGGTCTTTCTGCAGTCAGAGAAGTTTGACGTCCTGGGCATCACGACGGTCAGCGGCGATCAATGGGTGAAAGAGGAAACGCAGCACGTGCTGCGCCTGCTGGAGATCGCCGGGCGCACCGACGTGCCGGTCTATCAGGGCGCGGAATTTCCACTCCTCAATTCCAAGGAAGAGTCCGAGCGTTGGGAAGCCCTGTATGGGAAGTTCGAGTACAAGGGTGCGTGGACGGACAAGTTCAAGGCGAACCGCTCGATCATTTACGAAATGCCGTATCACGATCCGGATGTCGTTCCACCGTTGCCGGAGGGCGAGCCGCATATTGAGGCGCATCACGGAACCGCGGCGGAATTCATTGTTCAGATGGTGCACAAGTATCCCGGCGAAGTGGTGTTGTGGGCGGGCGGCCCGCTGACGAATTATGCGCTGGCGCTCAAGCTCGATCCGGAAGTGGCAACGCTGGCCAAGGAATTCGTGCTGATGGGCGGCGGGCTTTATGCCGACAAAGGCGCGATCGACAAGGGGGCGATCAACGGCCGCCGCGAATTCAATTGGTGGTTCGATCCCGAGGCCGCCCGTATTGTGCTGCGGGCTCCGTGGAAGAAGATGACGATTACGCCGATCGATATCTCGGTCAGAACTCGTTACACCACGGAGATGAAGGCGCAGATCGCCAGCGCCAACACTCCGGTGACGCAATATCTCGATAAATACTCGCTGCCGGGGTACATGTGGGACGAAATCGCCGGGGTGGCGTTGATCGATCCATCGATCATTACCGGGCAGAAGCAGCTCTACATGGATATCGACATCGATCATGGCGCCAGCTACGGGATGACGCTCTTCTGGGATAGCAGCGCGGTGGTGCCCCCGTATGAGCGGTTGGCGAACGTGCAATTCGACATCGATGCGGAGAGGTTTTACAAGATTTATACGGATTTGATGACGCGGCCGATCGGGAAGAAATAGTTCACTGCCGGTTGTCAGGTTATTTCTTCGATTTGTAAAAAGGAGCAGTGCTGAAAACGAAAATCTTTACCGCAGTCATCATCCTGTGGTCCGTCTCGCTGTGCTGGGCGCAGCCGCGGCGCAAAGTCATCATCAACGAAGATTGCTCCGGGCCGGGCGGAAGCAACATGCAGACCTTGCTGATGATGATCCAGTCTCCGCAAGTGGAGGTGCTGGGCATCACCGTGGTCAGCGGAGATCAATGGCGCGATGAAGAAGTCGCGCACACGCTGCGTCTGCTCGAGATCATCGGGCGAACGGATATTCCGGTTGTGCCGGGCGCGGAATTCCCTCTGGTGCGGACGCGGGAAGAATCGAAAGTCTGGCAGCTGCGCTATGGGAAGGTCGCCTACGCGGGCGCGTGGGACCATCGCTGGTGGCACGAAGCGTCGGTGGTGCCGCCGCTGCCGGAAGGCGCGCCGACGACCAAGCCCGCCAGCGAAGATGCCGTGAATTTTCTGATCCGCATGGTGCACAAGTATCCGCACGAGATCACGATTTACGAAGGTGGCCCGATGACGAATCTTGCGCTGGCTATCTCCCTGGACCCCGGATTCCCGGAACTGGTGCAGGAACTTATTTTCATGGGCGGGAGCCTCAGCCCGGAAAGCAGCAATCCGGAATTTCTGAACAATCCGCGGCATGAGTTTAATTTCTGGTTCGATCCGGAGGCTGCAGCCATTGTCTTGCGCGCTCCGTGGAAGAAAATTGTCTGCACACCCACGGACATTTCGGTCAAAACGCACATGACGGCGGAGATGGTGAAGCAAATCGAAGCCAGCGGAACGCCGGCGGCAAAGTATGTAGCGCGCTTTGCCATGCTGTGGCCCGGCGCCGACATCATGTGGGACGAACTGGCGGCGGCGGCGTGGATGGATCCCAGCATCATCACCCGGAGTGAAACCCGTTACATGAGCGTGGATATAGATCATGGCGCAGGCTACGGAAACACTCTGACGTGGGCGTTGCGCGAGAACCCTCGACCGGCCACGCAGGCGGTGGAGATTCAGTTCGATCTCGACACAAAGAAGTTCTACGACTTGTTCGTACGGCTGATGACGGCGCCCACACCAACTCATTGATAGCGAGCCGGGTAGTGGCAACGAAAGGATGAACAGCATACAATAAACAATTACGGCTTTTCGCCTATGTCTCCCATTCCTGACGATCTCACCGCAGTAAAAGACGACATGGTGGCCTTCATCGAGGGCCACGGCATGCGCCGCTTCCACGGCTTTGTGGACTATGAAGAGGTGCAGTGCGTGATGTGGGAGATGGGCGAAAATCCCGATGGTTGGAAAGATTTTGTGGAGTTGGCCAAAGCGGCCGGGGCTCCGTTTCTGACCATGCATTCCTGGACGCTCGAGCGCACCGAACTGGATGAGATGGTGCAGCGCCTGACGAACTCCGAGTTCACCGACGGTGACGATGTGGAGGATGCGCGCTGGCTGCGCGCACACGTGGGCAAAGTGGGATACCTGCAACTGGGCTGGGCGTACCAAGGTTCGATGTTCCTGTGCGAAGTGAGCACCGAGTGGTACGAGCGCTACCAGCACCTGCTCGAAGTCTCCGACGAATTCGGCGGGCTCACCATGGATGAGCCCGATCAGGACGATGAAAACTAGGTCGTCCGCACCCGTAGTAAACTCCTTGTCATCCTGAGAAGCGACGCCTGTGCAATCTGCGTGAAGTGTAGAGATCTTTCGCGCCGAAGACGCGCTCAGATGAACTAGCCATGCAGTGGATTCAAAAGCCAACCGATTCGGGGCTGGTCGATCATCTGACCGGGTGCCTGCGCACGGAACCCGTGTTCCGGGGCGTGGCGGGCGCGGCGCGCGTTCTGGCTCCACTGCTTGCACGCAGGGGCATTGCTGATTCCGAGTCGGCGCATCAATTCCTCTCGCCGAGTCTGGCGCATCTTCACTCTCCGCAACTAATGACCGGACTGAATGCCGCCGTCGAGCGCCTGGATGCGGCCATCGAACGCAAGGAACCGATCCTGATCTACGGCGATTACGACGTAGACGGCACGATGGCGGTGATCATATTGAAAACGGCCATCGAACTTTGCGGCGGCGCAGCCGACTTTCACGTCCCGCATCGTCTTTGCGAAGGCTACGACATGCGTGACGACGTGATCGAGCGGGCAGCGGCGGCCGGTGTTCGACTGATTGTCAGTGTCGATATGGGGATCCGCGCCTTTGCCCCCGCGGAGACTGCGCGCCGGCTCGGTGTCGATTTGATCGTGACCGATCATCACTTGCCCGGCCCGGACGGTGTACCCAAGGCGTTCACAGTGGTGAACCCCAATCAGGAAGGCTGCCAGTATCCGTACAAACAGCTTTGCGGCGCGGGAGTGGCTTTCAAGGTGGCGCAAGGATTGATGGAGCGGCGCCTCGACGCCAAAGATCGCGACCGGTTTCTGCTGTCGTTCATGAAAGTGGTGGCGATCGCCACGATTGCCGACGCGGTGCCGTTGACGGGAGAGAATCGAGTCTTTGCGTCGTTGGGACTGGAAGCGCTGCGCAAGGCGGTCAATCCCGGGCTGAAAGCTCTGCTGGAGGTGGCGCAGATTTCGGCGAATCGTCCGCCGACGTCGGGGGAAGTCGGCTTCCGCATTGCGCCGCGCATCAATGCGGCCGGCCGCATGGATGTTGCCCGCTACGTGATTGAACTGTTCAGCGTGAAAGATCCGGCACGTGCCCGGGAATTGGCGGCGAAGCTGGATCAGCTCAATTCGGACCGGCAGGAGGAAGAACGAAAAATCCTGCGCGCGGTGGAAGAGCGGTTCACCGGCGATCCCACGCTGTGCGATGCTTACTGCATCGTTGTGGATGGCGATGGGTGGCATCGCGGGGTGATCGGGATTACGGCGACGCGAATCGTCGAACGTTACAACCGTCCGACGATTGTCATCGCGCGTGAAGGAGATGAAGCTTTTGGTTCGGGACGCTCGATTCGCGCCTTCCATCTGCTCGAGGCGGTCGAATCGTGCGGCAAGCTGTTTTCGCGGTATGGCGGGCATTCCCATGCCTGCGGATTCGCCATGTCGGCCGCGAACGTGCCGGAGTTGCGTACGCGGCTGGATGCGTTTGCGCGCACCAAGCTGACTCTGGCGGATTTCGATCCGGTCCTCGATTTGGATGCCGAACTCGGTCTGGGCGATGTAACCCCGGTGTTGTTTCAAGCTCTGGAACTTCTCGAACCGTATGGGATGGGGAATCCCGAGCCGGTATTCGCCGCGCGCGGAGTACAGCTCGCCGCGCCTCCGCGGATTCTGAAAGAGAAGCACGTCAAGCTGAAACTTAGAGGCGGGCAGGTCGTGCCAGTCTCGGAGGAGGCGTCTGAGCTGTCGGCCGCGGCCATCCTGGCGACTCCACGCTGCCATCCTGATGGCGCTGCCATCCGCCGCAGCGAGAAGGCGGCAGCCGCGGTCGTGGGTTACGAGAGCTCAATGAGAACTGAGAACCGGGAACTGAGAACCAAGGTCGTGTTCGACGCCCTGGGCTGGCACATGGCCGAGCGTTTGCAGCAAACCCCGCTGTTGGCGGGCGATTCGATCGATATCGCTTTCACGATCGGACACAACGACCATCCCGAATACGGCGGGTTGGAACTTACGCTGCGCGATATAAAGACTGCGGTCACCACAGATGGTAATGGCCGTCCCGTCGCGCGATCTCTACGCTAACGCCGAACAACTTGGCCAGGCGGTCGACCTGGAGAATTTCTTCCTTCGGCCCATCGGCCACCACGTGTCCAGAACTCATGAGAACGACCCGTTGAATCTCCGGAACGATGTCCGCTAATTCGTGGGTCACCAGGATGATGGCGGTTCCGGCGCGAGCCAGCGCGCTCATGGTGTGCCGCAAGGTTTGCTGGGCCGCCAGATCGAGTGAATTGCAGGGTTCGTCAAACAGCAGAGCTCGCGGCTTGTGAACTAACGCCCGCGCGATCAGCACGCGCCGGGCCTCGCCTGACGACATTTCACAAACCGGACGGTCCGCCAGGTGCGCTATGTTCAGGTCGGCCAGTGCCGCGTCGGCGAACTCGCGGTGTTTCGCCGTGACGGCATGATTGGAAAAGATGCTGATGCTGCTGAAGAAGCCGGACAGCACCACGTCACGACCGAGAGCCTCGCCGGTGCAGGAAAGCATCCAGTCATTCGATACGATGCCCAGACGGGTTCGCAGGGCGAAGACGTCCCAGGTATCTTCTCCCAGGATGGACATGGAGGATTCGGGGCGCGCTACGGGATAACATTCGCGGGTGATGGTTTTAATCAGCGTGGATTTGCCGCAGCCGTTGGGGCCGAGAATGGCGAGGTGCTCGTCGGCGCCAACGCGCAGGCTGAAGTCGTCGAGGGCGATCTTTTGCCCGCGCATGACGCGGAGGTTGTGAAAGTCCAGCAGCGGCGGGTTCTGGGCGTGCGTGGTCATGGATGGCGCATCCAAGTGTAGACGAGGCTCGAAGTTGGGAAAATGGAGACGTTCGAATTGTGGGTGCGTCGAACGCTTCGAGGTAAAAGCTTTGGACCGCAGAGGTCGCCGAGAAAGGCCGCAGAGAACGCAGAGAAAGCCCCTCAGACGTGCCGGAACTGGCGTGGACATCGGGGAATACTGAGGCGATACACGCCTGGATGCCGAAGCAGCGCAAAGACTCCGCGCCGAACCTGCTTCGATTACACTGAAGCCAGATGCCGCTGAAAGTCTACCGTCTCCGGCGCTTGCTTGCTGTGACTGCCATCGCGCTCACGCTGGTGGTCGCAGGGATGTATTTCTATGCGCGTTCGAAGGCGACGAATGCCCTGAAAACGATCCCTGGCAAGATCGGCTACGACATTAAGCAAACTGCGAACGGCTTCCAGTTTTCCAAGTCCAACGGCAACCGCACGCTGTTCACGGTGCAGGCCTCGGACGTCACGCAATTCAAGCTCAACGGAAATGCCGAGTTGCACAATGTAAACATCGTTCTCTACGGCAAGGATTCGTCGCGCTTCGACCAGATCTACGGAGACGATTTCGCCTACGATCAAAAAACGGGAGACGTGATTGCCCAGGGAGATGTGCAGATCGATCTTGTGTCGAATCCGGCGGGTGAAACTAGTCCCGATCAATCCACGCCGAAAGAGGTGAAGAATCCCATTCATCTGAAGACGCGGAACCTGGTCTTCAACCGGGATACAGGGAATGCCGCGACCGACGAGCGCGTGGAATTCCGGACTCCGCAAGCCAGCGGTTCGGCCGTGGGCGTGACCTATGCGGGCAAGAGCAACACGCTGACGCTGGCGTCGCAGATCCACATTGTGCTGGCGGGTAAGGAGCCGGCGGTGCTCGAAGCCGAGCATGGCGTCATCACCAACGATCCGCGGCAAATCATTTTGGATCATGCCCACTTGGTTCGTAACGACGGAACAGTGCGCGCGGACCAGGCTACGTTTTTCCTGAGTTCCGATAACCATGTGCAGCGAGTGGTGGCCGTGGGAGATGTCAACACCGTGGCCCGGCCTGGCGGCGCAGAGGCATCGAGGCGGCGAAACGGTTCGGCTACAAGGCAGGAGATCCACGGGCGGTCGGATCAGGCTGAGTTCCTGTTGCTGGATGGAGAAGATCTGCTGCATGCGGCGATCCTGACGGGAAATGTTCATATAGAGCAGACCGGAACGGAGCCGGTGCAAGGCGAGGCCGGACGCGTGGTCGTCGATTTCGCGGGGCAGAATGAAGTGCAGACGATCCACGCCCTGGATGGGGCTCACTTGCTGCAGAATGCGGCGAATGTGTCCAGCGTGGACGGCAAGGCGGATGGAAGCGGAAAGCAGGATTTCGACCTGACGGCTCCGGCGATCGATTTCATCGTGGACCAGGGGCGGGTGTTGAAGCATGCCGTGACTTTGGGCGCGGCGCAGATCACGATTACGGACGCTCAGCCCAGCCCTGCAGCGTCGACCAGCCCTGCCGGATCGAATGGATCCGGGCAGAAAACGGTGGTCACGGCGGACAAGTTCGACGCCGATTTTAGGACGGAGAACCAACAGACCCGTCTCAGCACCGTCCGCGGCGCGCCCCACGCGCGCATCGTGAATTCCAACGCCGGCCAACCGGACCGCGTGAGCACCAGCGATTCCGTGCTCGCGGTTTTCCTTCCGCAAGGTGGCATCGACTCGATTACGCAAAAGGGAAACGTGGCCTACTCCGACGGGCAGACACCGGATAAGCGAATGCAGGCCTGGGCCGACTCCGGGCGGTATAGTCCCGCCGATCAAATGCTGGTGCTGACCGGCAATCCCCGGGTGGCCAACGGAGGGATGCAAACCACCGCGAACACCATCAGGATCAATCGCGCCAGTAGCGAATCGGTGGCCGAGGGCGACGTCAAGACCAGCTACAGCGAACTGAAGGAGCAGCCGGACGGGGCTCTGCTGGCATCGGCGTCGCCGATTCACGTGACCGCCCGCACCATGACGGCTCACGGCAATGCCGGCGTCGCGCTTTATCAGGGCAACGCGCGCCTGTGGCAGGACGCGAACGTCATCGAGGCGCCCTCGATCGAGTTTGACCGGGACCGGGGATTTGTCACTGCGCTGGGGACAGCGGCTCATCCGGTACAGACCGTTCTTGCTCAGACGGAAAAAGATGGGCAGCAAAAGCCTCTTGATCTGGGGAAGGCAGCCAAAACTTCGGCCGGACGGGCGCAAACCGGGCTGGTTGCGATCACCGCGCTCAAGCTGACCTATGCTGATTCAGAACGGAAAGTGCATTATGAGGGCGGGGTCGTCGCCAAGGGCTCCGATTTTACTGCTTCCTCGAAAACCGCCGACGCGTATCTCCTGCCGCGAAGTCAGGCCTCGCCAAATCAGTCAGCTACAGGTCCGGGGCAACTGGATCACATGGTCGCCGAAGGGAATGTGAATGTGCAGCAGCCGAATCGGCGGGCGGAGGGAGAGAAGTTGGTCTATACCGCGGCGGAGGACAAGTTCGTGCTGACCGGCGGACCTCCTTGCATTTTTGATGCCGAACAAGGCAAGATTACCGGGGTTTCGTTGACTTTCTTTAGACGCGATGATAGGGTGCTCGTAGAAGGCGAAGCAAGTACTCCTGTGGTAACGCAGACGCGAGTGGCACGATAAATGCGTACTCTGGCCACTGAAGAAATCGGCAAGTCGTACCGTGGCCGGAGGGTTGTAAACGGTGTCAGCCTGCGGGTCGATCAGGGCGAAGTTGTTGGATTATTAGGCCCTAACGGCGCAGGGAAGACGACAACATTTTATGCCATCGTAGGCTTGATCCCCCCAGACACTGGCCGCGTGCTGTATGACGGTCAGGACATCACTGACGTTCCCATGTACCTTCGGGCCCGCCAGTATGGCATCAGCTATCTCCCGCAAGAAGCTTCGGTCTTTCGCAAACTGACAGTTGAGGAAAACATCCTCGCGGTATTAGAGGCGCAGCCGATTTCGTGGCACGAGCGCCGCGAGAAGATGGAGAAGTTTATTGACGAACTGGGATTGGAGCACATCCGCCAGAACCGCGGGTATGCCCTTTCCGGTGGGGAACGACGGCGCGTGGAAATTGCCCGCTGCCTGTGCATCAATCCCACCTTCATTTTGCTGGACGAACCGTTTTCGGGGATCGACCCCATCGCCGTGCTCGACCTGCAGAAGATTATCAGCAGCCTGCGAGCCAGCGGCATCGGAGTCCTGATCACCGACCATAACGTGCGGGAAACGCTTACGGTCACCGACCGGGCCTACATCATCGACGACGGTAGGATTTTCCGTCACGGGCCGCCGGAGCAACTGGCCGGCGATCCGGAAGTGAGAAGAGTGTACTTGGGAGAGAGTTTCTCTTTGGTGTGACAAGAACGTCGTTGGTCGCTAGTCGTAGGTCGTTGGCACAAGCAAAAGCCAACACAACGATGCACGGCGAACGACTGACGACTACCGACTAACGACATGGTTTTGCTTCAACACAAACTCAGCGTTAAGCTTTCGCAGCGGCAGATCCTTACTCCGGGTCTGGTGCAGATGGTCTCTGTCCTCGCGCTCAACAAGCTTGAGCTCAAGGACATGATCAACGCTGAGATGGTGGAGAACCCGGTTCTCGAGGAACTGGAAGATTCGGTTCCACTGCTCGATGAAGTTGGCAAGAAGGAAGAAGACCGCGAGCGCGCTGCTACCGCAACCACCGAAGAGAATCCCCTCGCCGCGGTCGAAAAGAAAGATCCGTTCGAGGAAATCGATTTTGGATCGTTTTTCGAGGACTATCTCGATCCCGGTTATCGCACGCACAGCGAGATGGAGGACATCGAGCGTCCGTCGTTCGAGAATTTTCTATCCAAGCCGTCGAATCTTACGGATCACCTGACCTGGCAGCTGGGATCGTTGAGCCTGTCGTCCGCCGTGCGGGAAGCCGCCGACTTGATCGTCGGCAACCTCAATGAAGACGGCTATCTGATCGCGAGTGACGACGAATTGCTGGGCGTCGCTCCACCGGCCACGCCGGAAGCCGACGCCGAAACGGCAAAGAACATTGTCAGCGAAGCGCAGGCGTTAGGGATCGCCGATACGGCTGAAGCGGCGGCAACCCAGGCGGAAGAGCAACCGGCCTCCGAAGCGACGGCTGGGTCACTCGAGGTCGAGGCCGAGGCCGACCCCGTCACCGACCCAGTCATTCCCGACGATTCCTTATATACGAGTGTGGCAGTTGGGCAAGCGGCCGATCATCACGCCGAGGCGTCCTTCCTGTCGAACTCGGGAAACGGAGCAGCCGCCGTGGCTCCGGCGCAGGAGCCCAAAGCGTCTGCAGTTCCCGTGTACAAGCCCAGATTCACCGCCGCCGACTTGCAGGAAGCCTTGCAGGTCGTGCAGCAACTCGATCCTCCGGGCGTGGGTTGCCGCGATTTGCGGGAGTGCCTGCTGGCACAGCTCCGCTTCCACCAGGTCCAACTGGCGCAGCACAAGAACGGAAACGGTACAGCCCAGGTTCTGCAGGATGCCATGGCCGTGGTCGACCATCACCTGAAAGGCTTGCAGAACAAGCAGCACAAAGAAATCGCCAAAGCCATCGGCCGCCCCGTCGAGGCGGTGCAGGCGGCGCTCGATTACATTCGCACTCTCGATCCACGTCCCGGCCTGCGTTACAACAAGGTTCAGGCGCGCTTGATCGAACCGGATGTGGCCTTCGTCAAGCATGGCGACGAGTGGCTGGTCATCATGAACGACGAAGACCTGCCGCAGCTGCGCCTGAATCCGGCCTACAAGAAGCTGGTAACGCGCGACGGCACCAACGAAAAGAGTACTCGCGACTACGTGAAAGAGCGCTACAAGAGCGCGATTCAGCTTATCAAGAATATCGAGCAGCGCAAGCAGACCATCACCAAGGTGTGTTACTCGATCGTCGCCCGCCAGCAGGATTTCCTGGAACGCGGCATCGATCAACTCAAGCCCATGATGATCAAGGAGGTGGCCGAAGAAATCGGCGTGCATCCTTCCACGGTGAGCCGTGCAGTGGCCAACAAGTACGCCCACACTCCACAAGGCGTATTCGAGCTGCGGTACTTCTTCAGCGAGGGCGTGCAGGGACCGGAGGGGGGCGGCACATCGCTGCTGATCCTCAAGCGCCGGGTCAAAAAGCTGATCGAAGAAGAAGATCCCAGCCGTCCGTTGACCGATGAGCAGATCACCCGCATCCTGCAATCGCAGGGCATCCAGGTGACCCGCCGCACGGTAGCCAAATACCGCGAAGACATGCGCATCCCGAGCACGCACCAGAGAAGGGTAAAGAAATAAAGCGTCGTTAGTCGCTAGTCGATGGTCGTTGGCAAACGCTTATCGTCGGCAGGCCTCAGCTAACGACCAACGGCTAACGACTAATGGCCAAATGCAGTGCCCGATTTAACTCATCGACTGAATTCTTAGGAGGGGCGCTCATGAACGTGGAATACACGGGAAGACAATACGAAGTCACGAATTCCATCCGCAAAGAAGTAGAAACCGGCCTCACGAAAATCCGCAAAATCCTGGGCGACAGATTTGAAACCAAGGTGATCCTCGCCGTGGAGAAGCATCGCCACAAAGCCGAAATCACGATTAGTCCGCGCAACGGCCCGCTGGTCGGACTGGCGCAAGCCAAGGACATGAGCATCGCCGTGAACGAAGCTCTCGATCATCTCGAAAAGCAGGCTATCAAATATAAGACGCGCTGGCAGGCGAAGAAGCGTTCCGCCCGCAAGAGCGAAGAAGTGAAGAAGTGGAACGGACATGAAACGTCGCCCCAGGAAGAACTGCAGACGGCGGTCGGCCTCTCCGAAAAAACCGCGGTGCCAGTCATGGTGCACAAGTATCCCGCGGTAGCCAAGACTACCGAAGTTCACCTTCTCCGCTCCGACGAATCTGTAGCCATGCGCCCCATGACTCTGGAAGAGGCTATCAAGGAGGCCCACTTCCGAGACCGCGACGTCTTCGTCTTCCGCGATCCGAAAGGCAAGTTAATGGTACTGCACCGCCGCCGCCGCGACGACAAGATGGAGTTGATCGAAGTGCCGTAGGAATCTTAAGTAATAGTGGGGGCCGGCAGTGCTCCCAACAGGTAGGGATCTTTCGACTGCGTTGCCGTTCGCCTTGCGAACGGCAACTTCGCTCAAGATGACAAGGGTGGCGCTACTCAAGAAGACTAAGGTGGCGCCTGCGTATGCCGAAAATCCTCAAGACCCGCTTCGTGATCGCGGTGCATGACCTGCAGAAATCGGCGGCCTTCTATCGCGACGTGCTCGGAGTTTCTGTTCACTCCATCCCTGATCCCGGCTTTCTCTTTTACACTTCAGGTGAGTGCACGATCTGGGCGGGGCTTTGTCCCGACGCGCTGCCTCCTGCTGAACTTGGCGATCATTCCTATTTCGCTTATCTTGAAGTTGACGACATCAACCCGTTTTACGACTCGGTTCGTGACAAGGGCGCCAAGATCTCCAAGACCATTCGCGATGAGCCCTGGGGCATGCGGGAGTTCGGGGTGGTTACGGTCGACGGTCATCGCATTATGTTCGCCTCACTGGCGCGATGATTCCAGCCATTCACACGTTTTAGTGGCGGACCTCGCGTGCTAGAATTCGCCCCTGGAGCAGTCACTATGATCACTCGCGCGGTCTCTCTTCTAGTCGTGGGGTTTGTTCTCTCGAATGTGTCACGCGCTCAGCCACAAGCTGCACCTTCATCTGCAAAACTTTCCGTGCACTGGGAGGAACTGACGGCTTCCGATTTCCGTGAGGGCATTCATCGCTCGCAGGGAACGTGCCTGCTGCCGTTCGGCATTCTCGAGAAGCACGGGCCACATCTGCCGCTGGGGACTGATCTTCTGGATGTTCGCTACGCCGCGCTGCACGCAGCCGAGCAGGAATATGCGGTCGTGTTCCCCGAATATTATTTTGGCCAGATCGCCGAAGCCAAGCACGAGCCCGGAACCATGGCGTACAGCCGCAGCCTGCAACTCGCGCTGCTACAGGAGACCACCGACGAGATGGCCCGCAACGGATGCAAGAAAATTCTGATCGTCAACGGGCACGGCGGCAACAGCAGCCTACTCCCGTATTTTGCGCAAACGCAGCTCGACAAGCCGCACGACTATGTGGTCTACGTTTTCGACGAACGTACGCCCGAGCACGGAGGGCCGCCAAAGAAGACCAAGATCGATATGCACGCCGGCGAGAGCGAGACCTCAAAGATGATGATCTCCCGCCCGGACCTGGTTCACATGGATCGCGCCACCAGCGAATCCGGCGCCGATCAGGCCCGCCAGAAACTTCCCGAAGGTGTCTACACCGGCATCTGGTGGTACACGCGCTTCCCCAATCACTACTCTGGAGAAGGCGCAGCGGCCACGAAAGAGCTGGGTGAATATCAGATGAACTGGTGGATTGAATCCGTCGTGAAGGCGATTCAAGCGGTCAAGGCCGACGACGTCAGTCCCAAACTACAGAAGGAATTCTACGAGAAGAGCACGCACCCGCTGGATACGCAGCCGTAAGGCAATTGAGTGTAGTGCAGTTTGTCGCTAATCCGTTTCGGTATGATAAAGCTTATGCCGCCTCAAGTTATAAACTCTGAACGTATGTTTCAAGTTTGGAAATACACGGTCGGCCACGCACAGTTGCTTCTGCGAAGCACGAAGTCTCCTGATTTTCCGACTCGCATCGATGTTTTCTTTAAGGGAGTACGTGAGTTACATTTGCCAACGGTTTGCGTGGGACTCTTGATAGCGGAGGCATCTGAGGCTGACGTTCGAACACTCTGCAGCTTGTGGCAATCACCCTCTTTCAAGGACATCAAAGTTTTCAGGGTTAAGGGGAAAGATTTCCTCGGCTACGTCGCCGCTCTAACCGTCGCCTGCCACGAAGACGACGGTGAGTACAATACCCCGAGTTTCTTTTCGAAGAGCAATATCTTCTGAGATGACTACACTGAACGGCGCCGGCGTTCGGGATGACGTCTCCGTGAGGACCTGAATCAGAGATGCTTTCAGGAGCTTCCGATCAGCACGCCGGTGATAAATACCAGCACTCCGCCCAAGCCAACCTGCAACGCGGCGGTGACCCAGGGCGTATCCATGTAGCGGCGGCGAATCCAGGTAATCACGCCTAGTTCTGCCAGCACGACGGCCCCAGCCGCCCATAGCGCTGCGCGAAAATTATTTATCAGAAACGGAAGCGTGTGCCCGATCCCGCCCAAGGCCGTCATCGCGCCACAAATCACCCCGCGCACCCAGGGATGGCCGCGGCCGGTCAGGCTGCCGTCGTCTGAAAGCGCCTCGGCGAAACCCATGCTGATGCCCGCACCCGCCGACGCGGCCATTCCGACGAGGAAGGCATCCCAGCTTTTTTGCGTCGCAAATGCCGCGGCAAATACCGGAGCCAAGGTCGAGACCGATCCATCCATCAATCCCGCGAGTCCCGGCTGCACGATCTGCAACACGAAGAGCCGACGCTCAGCGACGGCCTCGTCGGCCTTGACGTTGTCGGGAAGTTTTTCCTTGTCGAGTTCCTGGGCGCGTTCCTCGTGCTCGCGCTCTTCCGTGGCCAAGTCGTCCAGCAATTGCCGGATGCTGGCATCTTGTGTGCGCGCGGCGGCCTTCTCATAGAAGCGGCGCGTTTCGACCTCCATGGTGGACGCCTCTTTGCGCACTGCTTCAATGCGCAAAGGCCGGACCAGCCACAGCGCCGGACGCTCCACAAAGCCACGCACATCCTGGCGGCGAATCAGCGGGATGTGCTCGCCGAATTTTTTCTGGAACAATTCCAACAGGCGCCGCCTGTGTCCCGACTCTTCTTCGCGCATGCCGTCAAACATCGACGCGGTCGCCGGATAATCCTGCCGCAAGCCTTCGGCAAAGTCCGAATACACGCGTTCGTCTTCTTCTTCCAAAGTAATGGCCAGAGCCAGCACTTCGCGTTCAGTGAGATCTTCGAACTTTTTCATAGACGCAATAGATTACGCGTGCAGCGCGGCGGAGACAATCTCGATTTCCGATTCTCGCCGGGGCTAGGCCGCGTGGTTCGATAGCAGTATCTCCGTGGGCACTCAGGACGAGCCGAATGCGGCGTATGGATGCTACTATCCTGTGCATGAGAGCGCGTCGTATCTCTGCCCGCTCGGGCTCGAAAAAGCGCAGGCCAAAGCACGAGCGGAGGCGGCGGCGCCCGGCGGAACTGGTCATCATCACGGGGATGAGCGGCTCGGGCAAGGCTTCTGTGCTGAAGGCCTTCGAAGATCTCGGCTATTACTGCGTCGACAACCTGCCGGTGCAGTTGATTCCCCAGTTCGCCGAGCTGACGATGCAATCGAGCGAGATTCGGCTTACTGCACTGGTGGTGGATGTGCGGGAAGGTTCGCGGCTCGACATGCTGCCGGGGATCTTAAAGTCGGTGCGGAGAATGATTCCCACCAAAGTGGTGTTTCTGGAAGCGTCGGACGCGGTGCTGCTGCGGCGCTTCAGCGAGACCCGGAGACCCCACCCGTTGGGCACCGACTCTTCCGTGAAGTCCGCGCTTAAGACGGAGCGCAAACACCTCGGCGCGATCCAGCGGCTGTCCGACTTTGTAATCGACACCTCGAAGTTCAACGTTCACGAACTACGCGACCATATCAAGGAACGTTTTCACGAGCGGTCGAAGGAGAAAAGTATTCTGGTCTCGTTCGTGAGCTTCGGATTCCGCGAAGGCGTGCCGGAGGATGCTGACCTGGTGTTTGACGTCCGCTTTCTGCCCAACCCGCATTTCATTCCCGAATTTCGACCTTTGACCGGACGCGATCCGCGCGTGGCGAAATACATCCGCTCGTTTCCCCAGACGCGGGAATTCCTGGCTCGCATCTCCGATCTGCTGGTGTACTTGCTTCCTCATTACATTCATGAGGGCAAGAGCTATTTGACGATCGCGGTGGGTTGTACGGGAGGGCAGCACCGTTCGGTGATGATTGCCGAAGAGTTGGGGAAGAATCTCAGGCACACGGGATACCGCGTGAAAATCGTGCACCGGGACAGCCCAAGCTAGTCTCGGATAGAGCAGGGTACCTGGGATGTGCAGGTGCCGCTTGCGGGCCGAACTCAAGTAGAATATGGCCTTGCACTCGATATCTATTCAAGCGGCAGCAAGCGATTGCGGCCCGGGCCGCGCAGGAGTTCCATGCGCCAACTGATGCGGCTGGTCCGCTATGTGCTTCCTTTTCTGGTGCAACTTCTGCCCGGCATATTCCTGCTGGCTGGGGTCGGATTCCTGGAAGCTTTCCGGTTGATGCTGCTGAAGCCGGTTTTCGATCGCGTGCTGAATCCCGCTTCCGGCTCTGACAACATCCTGCTGTTTACGATCCCGAAACTGGGGACGCCGGTTTATCTGCAATCTTTCGTTCCCGCGCATTTTCACAATGCCTGGACCATCGTGGCGTACGCCCTGGTGGCTTCTACGGTGACGAAAGGGATTTTCGACTACATTGGCACGTACCTGGTGAACCATGCCGGATTCGGCATGATCACGAACCTGCGCAATGACTTGTACAACTCGGTGTTGCGGCGATCGGCGGCATTTTTTCAGAAGCATACGACGGGCACGCTGATCTCGACCATCATCAACGACATTGAGCGCGTGCAGTTTGCCATGTCGAGCGTGCTCTCCGAATTCTTGCAGCAATTTTTCACCTTCCTTTTTACCGCCGTACTGGTGATCATCCTGGGCGGCAAGCTGGCGTGGGTGCTGGTGCTGTTCGTTCCGGTCATCATATTTTCCGCCGTGCGCATTGGACGGCGAGTGCGCTCAACGACGCGGACAGGTCAAGATCAACTGGCGGACGTGCAGAACATCCTGCATGAAACGATCACGGGCAACCGCATCGTGAAAGCATTTGGGATGGAGTCGTGGGAAGTCGCGCGATTCCGGAAGGCGGCGCAACGGCTGTTCCGCGCCAACCTGCGTTCGGTGGCGGCGGCTGCTATCAGTTCGCCGCTCATGGATATACTCGGTTCCATTGCCATCGCGCTGCTGCTGCTGCTGGGGCGCGAGCGCATTGTTCATCACGAACTCGACCTGAGCGCATTCGTAACCTTCGTCGCGGCGGTGCTTAGCATGTACAATCCGGCGCGCAAGTTCGCGGTATTCAATAACAGCTTCCAGCAGGCTATCGGAGCCTCGTCGGAGCTGTTCAAGTTCATGGACACGCAGGATGTGGTGGGGGAAAAGCCCGGAGCCAAGCCGCTGCCGCGATTCGCGCACAGTATTCGATTCGAGAACGTCAGTTTCTCCTATCAGTCCGACGGAGACGATTCGCGGGAGATCCTGCACGGAATCAATCTGGAAGTGCAACGGGGAGAAATTCTCGCCGTGGTCGGATCGAGCGGGGCGGGGAAGAGTACGCTGGTCCATCTGCTGCCTCGATTTTTTGATGTCACCGTCGGACGCATCTTGGTCGATAACCACGATGTCCGCGACGTAACCATTTCGTCCCTGCGTTCTCAGGTCGGAATCGTTACGCAGGAAACGGTCTTGTTCAACGACACAGTGCGGAACAACATCGCCTACGGCCAGCCACACGTTCCGCTGAAGGAAGTCGAGGCTGCGGCGCGGGCGGCGCTGGCGCACGATTTTATTATGGCCCTGCCCTCGGGGTACGATACTGTCATCGGAGAGCGCGGCGTGCGGCTTTCCGGAGGCGAGCGGCAGCGGCTGGCGATTGCTCGGGCCCTGTTGAAGAATGCGCCCGTGTTGATACTGGACGAGGCGACTTCGGCGCTGGACAGCGAGTCGGAAGCGCTGGTGCAATCCGCGCTGCACAATCTGATGAGTGGGCGCACCGTGTTCGTGATCGCGCACCGCCTGTCGACCGTGCGCCGCGCCGACCGCATCGTGGTTATTGAAAACGGCACTATTGCCGAGACCGGCGCTCACGAAGAGTTGATGAATCAATCCGGCACGTACCGCCGGCTCTACGAATTACAGTTCGCCAACGCGGATGCACCGAAAGCGGTTGCGGGAGGTTGAGAATCTGGCCACTATGCCCATACGCTCCATGACAGGTTTTGCGCAGGTACGAGGGGAAATCCATCGGAATGGTGGAAGCGAGTCTTCCGCTGCCAGCGGCAGTCCACCGAATGGCCGGTTGGGTTTCGCGCTGGCGCTGAAGTCGGTCAACCACCGTTTTCTGGATCTGCACTTCCGTCTTCCTTCCGGCACGGATTCTCTCGAGATGCAGCTTCGCCGCCTGCTCAAAGAAAAGATCGCACGCGGGCACGTGGAAGTTTCGTTGAGCCTGGAGCGGAGCAGCAATGAATCGTTGTCGCTGAACCGCGAACTAGTGAGCGGTTACATTGGAGCATTTCGGGCCGCCGCCGCCGAATTTTCGCTGGCCGCGGTGCCCGATCTGAACGCAATTCTGCGCTTTCCGGGCGCGCTGGAGGCGGCCAACGATTGCGCCGATGGTGATATTGAACCGGCGGTGATGGCCAAAGTCGGCGAGGTGCTGGAGCGGTTGAATCAGATGCGCGAAGAGGAAGGCCGGGGCATCGTCCGCGAACTCCGCCAGCGCATGGAGCATCTGGCGGAGGCGAGCAAGAACGTGCAGCAGCATCGTCGCGCCGTCCTGCACAATTACAGCGAGCGGCTGCAATCGCGCTTACAGGAATTGCTCGGCTCCAGCGTGGACAAGGAACGGGTGCTGCAAGAAGCGGCTCTGCTCGTGGATCGCAGCGATATTCAGGAAGAGATTGTCCGGCTGGAAAATCACGTCCAGCATTTTCTCGGCTTGCTGGACGAAGGAGGCGAGATCGGCAAGAAATTGGATTTCCTGCTGCAGGAGATGAACCGCGAGGCGAACACGTTGCTTTCAAAAACCTCGGGCCTGGCGGGGGAAGCGCTGAAGATTACGGAAGCAGGTTTGGCCATGAAAGCAGAGATCGAAAAATCGCGCGAGCAGGTGCAAAACCTGGAATGATCGCATCGCACAAGCCACTCGTCTTCATAGTTTCGGCGCCCTCTGGCTCAGGAAAGTCGACCCTGGTCAATGATTTGCTGAAACTGGTTTCGGATCTCGAATTCTCGATTTCTTACACCACCCGCGCTCCCCGCGGCAGCGAACAGAACGGCAAGCAGTATTACTTCGTCTTGCGGACCGAGTTTGAGCAGATGATTCGGGATGATGAGTTTCTCGAGCACGCCAATGTTCATGGAAACTGGTACGGCACCGCGCGCCGGTTCATGCGTGACGCGGAACAAAAAGGCAACGACCTTTTGCTCGACATTGACGTGCAGGGCGCTGCGCAAATCAAGCACAAGCTCCCCGATGCCATCACCATCTTTGTGCTTCCTCCCGATCGCAAGACGCTGGAGTGGCGCCTGAGCAATCGCGACGAGGACAAACCTGAGGTAATCCGGGAGCGGCTGGAGACGGCCTGCCGCGAGATCGAGCAGTACGACAAGTACGATTACATGTTGATCAACGACAAGCTCGAGGAGTCATGCGAAAGGCTGCGGGCGATCGTCCTGTCGGAGCGCCTGCAGCGAAGCGGCCGGCCATTATCGGAGCAAGAGAAGAAGATCGCCGCTTTGGCTGACAGTTGCCGGCTGGCCAATGCCCGCGAAACAATCCAACCGATCCTGAAATCCTTTAGGCCGCCGCCCCCATCGGCAAGCTTATAGATTTCGCGGTATCATTGTTGGGCGCCCCGAAGCGGGCCTTGGCCGGAATGATAGATAGCCGCGGGACACACCTGGGAAGTTGTGGTGTCCTGCGATTGCAATGTTCGAATGCTCGGCACTGATTCCACTTCAAAGTCAGTTTCCAAGGGGGAATGTCGCAATGAAGTTGATCGAAGGCTTCGATAGCAATTACCGGTACATTTTGGTGGCGGCACGGCGGGCACGGCAACTGCAGTCCGGCGCTCCACCCGTGGTCGACACCAATTCGCGCAAGCCCTGCCGCATCGCCCAGGATGAGATCCGCGCCGGCAAGGTGAAATGGGAAATCCCAGAGACCCGCAGCGCCACGGAGCAGGCCTCCGAAACGCTCGACAAAGCGCTCGGCCAGGACTGAACAAAATTGTTGATTTTGCGATTGAATCCCAATCGCTGCATGCGCAATCAATAATTAGAGGCATCCATCAGCCAGCATGAAGATTGCTCTCGGCGTCACCGGCGGAATTGCGGCGTACAAAGCGGCCGAAATCGTGCGTCTGCTGCAGGACCGCGGCATTCGCGTGCAGGTCGTCATGACCCGCGCCGCCCAGGAATTCGTCAGGCCCCTCACCTTCGCGGCGCTCTCCGGAGAAAAAGTTATTACCAGCATGTTCGCGCCGGGCGAAGAACATGAGCCCAACATCGATTCTGCCATCGAACACATTGCGGTCGCGCAGGCGATCGACGCTCTGATCGTGGCGCCGGCAACTGCGGATGTGCTGGCGCATTTTGCGCAGGGAATTGCGACTGACTTCTTGACTACGCTTTATCTGGCGACCAAGGCGCCGGTAGTCGTGGCCCCTGCGATGAACGTGAACATGTGGGAGCATCCTGCGACGCAGGCGAATCTGGAGATTCTGCGCAAACGCGGAGTGAAGATTGTGGAACCGGGTTCGGGCTACTTGGCGTGCGGGATGGTGGGTGCGGGGCGGCTCGCCGACAACGAAGCCATTGTGGCCGCCGTGATGGCAGCGCTTGGAGCGAACCAGGATTTAAGTAGAGAGACTGTGCTCATCACTGCGGGTCCGACGCGCGAAAAAATCGATCCAGTGCGGTATCTCACCAACCGCTCCAGCGGGCGCATGGGATATGCCTTGGCCGAAGCGGCATTGCGGCGCGGGGCGCGGGTTCTTCTGATTAGTGGCCCGACCTCGCTGACGCCATCCGGAGCTGCTGAGGTCACGCGGGTCGAATCGACCGAGCAGATGCGCAATGCCGTTTTGCAACTGCTTCCGCAATCCAGCATCGTGATCAAGACCGCGGCTGTGTCGGACTATCGTCCCAAGTCTGCCGTGGGACAAAAAATCAAACGCAAGGGGCCAATGACCTTGGAACTTGAGGCTACTCCGGACATCCTGAACGAACTGGCGGCGAAGAAGACCTCGCAGCTCGTAGTTGGATTCGCGGCGGAAACTGAAAACGTGCTGGAGAACGCCCGCCAGAAGCTGGTCTCGAAACATCTTGACGCGATCGTGGTCAACGACGTTTCCCGCGAGGGCGTTGGCTTCGATTCGGACCGGAACGCGGTCACGATCATCACGCGTGACGAAGTCGTCGAAGTCCCCGAAACGACAAAATGGGAGGTCGCCCAGCGCGTTCTCGACCAGATCGTCAGCTTGCGCCGACATCGTCAGTCACCAGTCAAAGTGTAACCTCTCACCATGTCATCCTGGGCGGCGCGAATTCTGCGAGAAGCGCAGAATCGGCGCAGTCGAAGGATCCCTACGCACGTCCTGAACCTAACGTATAATTTCGGCAGCTCTTCCTGTGCCGATCATCCAAAATCCGGAACTGCGCCGCGCGCTGGCCGAACGCGTCCGTTATTACAACGAGCTTGGCATCTACGATTTCTACCGGCGCGAACCCTCGGAGGCCGTCGTTGTGTCGACCAGCGAAGCGGCGCAAACGCTATTCGTATCCCAGACAGAACTGCGAGAGGAAATGTCCCCACGGAAAGCCGCCGTAGTTGCGAAGAACGTTGAAGAAAATATTGTCCAGGTGCTTACGCCCCTGCCGGAACAGGCTGTCTCTGACCCGATTGCCGCGCTGAAGTTGATTCGCGAAGACCTGGGCGACTGCACGCGTTGCAAGCTGCACAAACAAGGGCGCAAGCAGATTGTGTTCGGCGTGGGCAATCCGCGCGCTGAACTGATGTTTGTGGGCGAGGGCCCCGGAGCCGATGAAGACGCGCAAGGCGAACCCTTTGTCGGGCGTGCCGGGCAATTGCTCAACAACATGATCAAGGCAATGGGCCTGCGGCGCGAAGATGTCTATATAGCGAACGTTGTGAAATGCCGCCCGCCGGGGAATCGTACGCCCGAGCGCGATGAGTGCGACACATGCTCCCCGTTCCTGATGCGGCAGATTGCGGTGATCAAGCCAAAGGTTATCGTGGCTCTGGGCGCAGTGTCCGCCAAGAATCTTCTGGCGATCAACGCTCCTATGTCGGAATTGCGCGGCCGCTTTTACGACTTCATGCCCTCCGGCGCGCGCAGCAGCGATCCTTCCTGGCACGGTTCCAAGCTGGCTGTCACTTACCATCCGGCATTTTTGCTGCGCGATCCTCGACAGAAGGGCGAGGCGTGGAAAGATCTGCAGATGGTGATGGCATATCTGGGGCTGAAGCCGCCGAAGAAGGAAGAGTCCGAGCCATCATCCTGAGGTCGCTTGGACGGACGAATGAGTCCGCCCCCACATAACCGAAGGACGCTGTAGCCGAAGACAACTTTCTCAATACCCCTCCTGCGGAGCCTGACGCCCGGTAGTTTATCCTTCCATCGATGCCCGAATTCTGCGACGTCGCACTCCCCGTGCCACTGGACATGGTGTTCACTTACCGTATTCCCGCGGAGAGTGTGCCAGTCGTGGGCGGGCGCGTGCTGGTTCCATTTCGCCAGCAGCGCCTGGCGGGCATCGTCGTGGAATTGCACGATCGCAAGCCTGCGATTACGACCAAGAATCTGCTCAACGTGCTCGATGCAACGCCGGTGCTGGATGATGCCCTGCTGCGCCTGGGACGCTGGATTTCTCACTATTACCTCGCTCCGATCGGCGAAGTATTTCGCACCATGTTGCCTTTGATGGCCGAGTTCAAACGCGCGATCGGATACCGCATCACGGAGCAAGGCCACATGGCGCTGCATCTAGCGGGAATGTCAGGATCGTCCGCGCGTTCGCAGCGTACTCCTGAAGAGCAAGCCGCAGAGTTTCGCGTGCTTGACCATCTGGCTGCGTCGGATGGGGAACTGATTCGCGAGGGGAGGCTGCGATCTGCTACGCACGCTTCCCGAAGAATTCTGGATGGGATGGTCCGCAAGAAGTGGCTGGCTCGCGAAGATATCTCGGCGGCGCAGGACGCGACGCGCACGATCAAGGTCGCGCTGCTGAAATCCGCCGAAGGCAAGCTGAATGACAATCAGCAGGCGCTGGTCGAAACGCTGACAGCTTCCGGGGGCAAAGTCGCGGTCGAGGCCCTGCAATCGCTGGACGTGCCGCGCAGCACGCTGGGTACGCTGGTCCGGCGTGGCCTGATCGAAATCGTGGAAGAGCCGGCAGATTTCACGGTCTCGCACAGCAAACCGCGTCCGTCTCGAGTTGAATTCGATTTCAATGAGGCGCAAAAGTCAGCGCTGGCGCGGCTGCGCGAGAAAGTCGAGTCCCGCAAATTCTCGGGCATGTTGCTGCACGGCGTTACCGGCTCCGGAAAGACCGCCGTTTACCTTGCGGGCATGCGTTCGGTTCTCGAGGCCGGGAGGTCGGCCATTCTGCTGGTTCCGGAAATCGGTCTGACGCCCGCAGTGGCTGCCGATCTGCATCAGATTTTCGGGGACGAGGTTGCCATTCTGCATTCCGCGTTGAGCGATCGCGAGCGCGCCGAGCAATGGCACCGCATCAAGCGGGGAGAGGCGCGGATGGTGGTGGGCACGCGCTCGGCGGTGTTCGCTCCGGTATCGGACCTGGCGCTGATTATCGTCGATGAGGAGCACGACTCTTCCTACAAGCAAGAAGAAACGCCGCGCTACCAGGCTCGCAACGTCGCGGTCATGCGCTCCAAGATGGCGGATGCCGCCGTGGTGCTGGGTTCGGCCACGCCGTCGCTGGAGTCCTACTTCAACGCGACCAAGAATAAATACGCGCTCATCGAGCTGCCGGATCGAGTGGAGAAACGTCCGCTGCCCGAGGTTGAGATCGTGGACATGCGCATGGAATTTCAGGAAACTGGCCACGAGCAGGTTATCTCGCGAAAACTTGCTGCCGAAATTAAAGATCGCCTTGAACGCCGCGAGCAGGTGATGGTGCTGCTGAACCGGCGCGGATATTCGCCGGTTGTTCTATGCCGTACCTGCGGCAAGAAGCTCGAATGCAATAACTGTGCCATTGCGCTGACTCATCACAAGCGCGAGCACAAGATGGTCTGCCATTATTGCGGATACACCGCCCCTGTGCCGAAGGCTTGCGTTCATTGCGGCAGCGAGTACGTCTACTTTCTCGGTACAGGGTCGGAAAAGCTGGAAGAACTCCTGCACGGAATGTTCCCCCAGGCGCGCATCGCCCGCCTCGACCGGGACACGGTCCGCGGCCACGAAGATTTCGAGCGCACGCTCAACGCCTTGAACGAAGGCGACCTCGACCTGCTGGTGGGAACGCAAATGATCGCCAAAGGCCACGACATTCACGGCGTGACGCTGGTCGGCGTGGTTGGAGCCGACGTGGCTCTGGGACTGCCGGACTTCCGCGCGGCCGAACGCACGTTCCAATTGCTCACGCAGGTGGCGGGACGGGCCGGGCGCGGCGAATCTCCTGGCAAGGTCATTCTGCAGACTTTTTTCCCGGACCACTATGCGGTGGAATACGCCGCCCGCCACGACTTCACCGGCTTCTACGAAAAGGAACTCCGCTTTCGCAGTTGGATGCACTATCCGCCCTATTCTTCGCTGGCCAATGTTCTGGTGCGCAGCGACAAGCTCGATGACGCTCTGCAGTGGTCCGGCATCATCGGAAAGTGGTTCGATCAGACGCGCCATGAAGGCGTGCGCGTGCTTGGTCCGGCGGCCGCTCCTATCATGCGATTGAAGCGCGATTATCGTTATCACTTTGTCCTGAAATCGCCGAGCCGCGAAAAACTGAACACGACATTACGAGCGATGCTCGCCTACGCGGCACAGCAGAAAATTCCGCGCACGCAGGTGATCGTGGATATGGACGCGGTGTGGCTGATGTAGACCGGAACAGCTCTCATCGGCGTGTCCAGCAGTCAGACCATATACAATGCGAGCCGCAGCAAGACGCATGTGTGAAGCACATTTAAGAACCTGGGGAGAGACGATTGTCTGATTTGCTGGCGAAGAAGCCGCTGGAACTCTTACTGACAGAAGCTGGCGACGAGAGCGGAATCACTCTGCGCCGCGTACTCGGCCCCGTTAATCTCGTAAGCCTCGGCATCGGCGCGGTCATCGGCGCCGGAATTTTCGTGGTCACGGGCACGGTTGCGGCCGTCTATACCGGGCCGGCGGTCGTGCTTTCCTTTACGCTTGCGGCGATTGGCAGCATCTTCGCCGGACTTTGCTATGCCGAGTTCGCCTCGCTGATTCCCATTGCCGGATCGGCCTACACCTACGGATATGCGACGCTCGGTGAAATTTTCGCCTGGATCATTGGCTGGGACCTGATTGTCGAATATGCCTTCGGCTCGGCTTCGGTCGCGGTGGGCTGGAGCGGGAATCTTGTCGCTCTGCTGCAAAGCTTCGGCGTGCAACTCCCGCCGCAACTGACCGCTCCTCCCGGAACGTTGCTCGTGCTCTATCACGGGCAATGGGCGCGGCTGGCCACGATCGGCGCCGCACTCACCCGCGCAGGAGTGGACGCCAGCCGCCTGCCCACAGCGCACGGCATTGTGGATCTGCCTGCGTATCTGGTGATCGCCATCATGACGGCGATTCTGGTTATTGGAGTTCGCGAATCGGCGAATTTTAATTCACTCATCGTGTTCATCAAAGTTGGCACGGTGCTGACGTTCATCGTGATCGCTGCCGCCTACCTGATGCGCCATCCGCAGGTCGCGACTGCGAACTGGCATCCGTTCATCCCGCCGAATCAGGGAGAATTCGGAGCCTTTGGATGGTCGGGCGTGGCGCGGGGCGCAGGCATCATTTTCTTCGCCTATATTGGCTTCGATGCGGTTTCCACGGCGGCGCAGGAAGCGCGCAATCCGCAGCGTGACATGCCCATCGGAATTCTCGGCTCTCTTGTCATTTGCACGGCGCTGTATGTGGCTCTGGGCGCCATGCTCACCGGAGTGGTGAATTACAGCGAGCTGAATACCGCCGCGCCGGTGGCCGTGGGAATTGAGGCTACGGGCGTGCGCTGGGGCAGCATCGTGGTCATGCTGGGAACGTTCGCCGGGCTCACGACCACCATGCTGGTGATGCTGCTGGGGCAATCGCGCGTCTTCTTCTCGATGTCGCGCGACGGATTGCTTCCGGAATGGGCAGGCCGGGTTCATCCGCGTTTCCGCACGCCCTGGATTTCTTCCATCATCGTGGGATTTTTCGTAGCGATCCTGGCCGGCGTGGTCCCGCTCAATGTGCTGGTGCAACTCACTTCGATTGGCACGCTGTTGGCTTTCGTCATCGTCTGCGCCGGGGTATGGATGCTGCGGGTGAAGCGTCCGGATCTGCCGCGTCCTTTCAAGACTCCACTCGTGCCGCTGGTGCCGATTCTCGGTATGGTGATCTCGCTTGGCCTGATGCTCAGCCTGCATTGGACGACGTGGGTCCGCCTGATTGTCTGGCTTCTGCTGGGGCTGCTGATTTACTTCGGGTACGGCAGGAAGCACAGCAAGCTGCGCACTATTTCTAGCGCTACCAGTTCACTTGAAAAGGCGAGATGGTGAAGGTGAGCGCCAACATGACCGCGGCCAGCACGGCGAGCGGCCATCGACTGGCGGGGAGGTCGGGGAAACGTGGAGCCTGTTGCTGCCGGTAGGTCAGAATATTCATCAGTAGGATCAGCCCGGCCCAGAAGCCCCATCCATAATTCAGTCTTGCGAGGCCTACCAGGGCGACGACCGTGATCCAGGAAATCGCGCGATGGGCGCGTGGAGCCAGCGCGTAGACGATATGTCCGCCATCCAGTTGGCTGCTGGGCAGCAGATTGAGCGCGGTGGCGTACATGCCAACCCAAGCCGCCATGGCCGTGGGATGCAGGTAAATGCGCGTCAGCGGCAGATTCGCAATGGGATTTCCCGGAGCCACGATGCGCAGCGCGTCGTGCACGATGTAAAAGATATAAGGGAATCCCAGGCGAAGCTCGGATGGCCCCACTCCCGGCGCCAGAGGCTTGGAGAGGCTCAGCGCGACGACCAGCGTGATTAGAGCCACCACGAATCCGGCAATCGGGCCGGCGATGCCGATGTCGAACAGCGCCATGCGCGAACGGATGGGCGCCTTGATGCGAATCACGGCGCCCAGCGTGCCGATCAAGGTGGGCGCGGGAATAAAAAATGGCAGCGTGGCCCGCACTCGGTAATAGCGGCAGAACAGGTAGTGTCCCATCTCATGCGCCAGCAGGATGGTCAACAAAGTTGCGGAGAAGGGAATTCCGAGCAGCAGACGCGACGGCTGCTGGAGAATCCAGCCAATGCGAAAGAAAGGCAGAACTTCGTCGCCAAAGGCGAACGGTGGGATGTTATGCAGGAAATTGAACTCCATGCGCGCGCCCACGACCATCGTGGTGAAGCAGGTGGCCAGCAGCAGCAGCGCGTGCAGCCAGTAGCGCTCGCGAGGAGGCCGCCACTGCGATACTTCGAGAGGCAAGGAATACTCGATCGTAGAAGTGGGAATCGGGTAGTTAGGTTCCGACATGCGATTCTTGGGGCCGCAACTTTGGCCGACAATTCTTTGATGCTACTACGAGCGGAGAAAATGCGCCCTTGGGAATGAAGCGCAATTCCAAACCAAGCTAGAAGGAGTATTCGGGATACGCAGCATAGCAGCAGATTTTCGTTCGTGATCCTTCCGGGAGGAAAGGCTAGTCGATCGACTGCAATTCCTTGCCGGGCTTGAAGCGCACTGCCCTGCCCGGCGGAATGGACACTTCTGCTCCGGTTCGCGGATTGCGCCCGATGCCGGTCTTCCGCGGACGCACGTTGAACACGCCAAACCCGCGCAGTTCGATGCGGTTGCCGCCGGCCAGCGCCTTCTTCATGCTCTCGAAGACGGTTTCCACGGCCAACTCGGCTTTGGTTTTGGTAATGCCGGTTTTGGCCACCACTTCATTGATGATGTCGAGCTTGATCACACAGCGCTCCCGATTGCAGGGGGATGATTGTTCAAGTGATTGATGCTAAGGGAGATAAGTGAGATTGTCAACCCGAGCATCTATCCCGTAAACTGACATGCAACCCCAGCCCAAGGATTTGGTAATTGTGTAGTCGGGTAATTTTGTAATTTTTCGTGCGGCCACGTAGATCCGCCGATACAAACGCCCTTCAATTACCAAATTACAAAATTACCCAATTACTAAATTCTCGCAAGGAGCTTCATGCTGAAGAGCGACCGCTGGATCCGCAAGATGTCCCAGGAACACGACATGATCAATCCGTTCTCCGAGAAACAGGTGCGCGAGGGCGTGATCTCCTATGGCCTGTCGTCGTACGGCTATGACCTGCGTGTGGCCGACGAGTTCAAGATTTTCACTAACGTCAACAATGCGCTGGTCGATCCGAAGCGCTTCGACGAGAAGTCGTTTGTGACGGTGCAAACCGATATCTGCATCGTGCCGCCGAACTCGTTCGCGCTGGCGCGCTCGGTCGAGTACTTTAAGATTCCGCGCAGTGTGCTCACCATCTGCGTCGGCAAGAGCACGTACGCGCGCTGCGGGATTATCGTGAACGTGACGCCGTTTGAGCCCGAGTGGGAGGGCTTCGTCACTTTAGAAATATCGAATACCACGCCCCTGCCAGCCCGCATCTACGCCAACGAAGGCCTCTGCCAGATCCTTTTCTTTGAATCCGATGAAATCTGCGAAACCAGCTATGCCGATCGCAAGGGCAAATACCAGGCGCAGAAGGGAATCGTCTTGCCGAAGTTGTAGGGAGAATTTGGCAAGTCAGCCGAAATAGGAAGCGGGAGATGAGACCATCGATCCAGCGTGGGAGATGGATATGCGGAGCGGTCGCCTGGTCGTGAAACCTACCCCTGGTTCTCGCCTTCTTTGAACATGTACTTGATGGCCGGCTTATAGATCATCAGGTTGGGCCCGCCGCCGTCGCGGTTCACCTTGATGCAATTCCGGTCATACCACTCGATGATGCCGTGGACTTCTTCGCCATCGCGCAGAACGATGACCATGGGCGTGCGCGACTGCATTTGCTTCTGATAGTAGAAGTTCTCGGCATTGGTCTGTTCTGGAGGAGTCGGTTTCTTTCCGCCTGCGCCGCCGGTCGCACCCGCAGCGCGGTCGTTGCGATGATCCGTGCGCTCTCCGCGCTCGTGTCGTTGCTCATGTCGTTCGGGACGCTCGCGGCGTTCCTGCATCTGCATGGGAGCGGGATTGTGGTTGCCGTGGTTTTCGCGGGGCAGGGTTGGCCGGATCAGTTTCCGATTGCCAAAGTTATCCCGCTCGGAGGTTTCACCGGTCGAGACCGGATCCATAATGATTTCCTTCATCGTGGCGCTTCCTTAGATACACGCACTCGCGCAACTTCGACGCGCTGGGACGTATGAATGTAATTCAACGAAGGCGTGGAAATTTGACTTAAACGTACCACAGGACGTCCCGGCTGACAATCACTCCTTAGTGCTATTAAGGTGGTGACTGGGGATACATCCCTCGTAGAATAACGATTCTCCCCTACTGCGTGCTGGAAAGATCGGCTCCCTGACGCTCTTTGCCGATTGCGGTAACGATCGCCACCAGGCTGGCCACGAGCACTACGGTCCAAGCCAGCACAGGCGGGAAACTGCCGGCGAAACGATTCTCAGCCAATCGAGCCTGAATCACGCTGTTGCGCGACGAAAGCAGATTCCCTAGTTGATACGCGAACCCCGGCAGCGTCCCCCGCACGGCCGGTGGTGAGAGCTCATTCAAATGTGCGGGAACGACTCCCCATGCACCCTGCACCATGAACTGCATCAGAAATCCGCCCAGGGCGAGCATGGGCACAGTGCGCGAATACGCCCACAACGGAATTACCGGAATGGCAAGTAAGGCCGCAATCACAATCGCCCGTCTGCGACCGATCCGCTCCGACAGCGTCCCGAACAAGATTCCGCCCGCGAGCGCCCCGACGTTGTAGACGATCGCAATGAAACTCACCGCCCCGGGTCCGAAGCCCAGATTTTTCTGGAGGAAAGTGGGATAGACATCCTGGGTTCCATGGCTGAACGAATTAAAGCCAAACATCAGAATTACGAGGAACACGAAAATGCCTGCGTGGGACCAAATATCTTTGCTCAGGTTTTTCTTTGACTCGGCTGCTACCCGTCCCTGCACCCAGGCCGGTGATTCCTCAACCTTCCTAAGAATGAAGGTGACCGCGACCGCCGGCAAGGCTCCGATCATGAACATGCCGCGCCACCCAATGAACTGGAATAGAGCCCCATACAATAGAGCGGCCATCAGGTATCCGACGACATAGCCTTCCTGCAAAAGTCCGGAGAAGAAGCCGCGGCCTTCAACGGGCAGCGTTTCGAATGCCAGGGCTGCCCCCACACCCCACTCGCCTCCCATAGCGATTCCAAACAGAGCCCGCGTGATGAGAAAGATCCTGAGATTGGGCGCGAAAGCCGAGGCCAGTTCGAAGAACGAATAAGAGATGATATTGACCATGAGCGTCGGCCGCCGGCCAAAGCGATCCGCCATCAAGCCGAATACAAACGCCCCCACCGGTCGCATGGCCAACGTCCAAAAAAACGCCTCCGCAATCGTCGACACCCTCTCGTGAAAGTGCGAGGCAAGAGCGCTCACGCAGAAAACGAGAATAAAAAAATCGAACGCGTCGAGCGACCACCCCATAAAACAGGCAATCAGCGTGTTCCGCTGGGAACGAGTTAATCTGCGAAAGTGTCCGAGAAATTCCATAGAGAAGGTTCGTACTGCACGCTACTCCCTGCTAAGCTCCTGCGGATGCTAGCATAGGCGTTTCATCCGGCAGTCCACAATTTCCATGCCCGACCTCGACCTTCCCCAACGCCAGGCCACCGACACGCTGATGCTCACCGGCTTCTGGTATCGCGCTCTGCCTGCCGAGCAGGTTCACCGCAACCAACTGCGCAAGGCAACGCTGCTTGAAATCCCGCTGGTGATCGGGCGCGACCGCGCCGGAAAGCCCTTTGCGCTGCGCGATGCCTGCCCGCATCGCGGCATGCCCCTCAATTGCGGCCGCTGCGATGGCGAAAATCTCGAATGCGGATATCACGGCTGGCAGTTCGACGTTCACAACGGCCAGTGCCAGCTGATTCCATCGCTTACCGCCGATCAGAAGCTCAAGGTCGATCGCATCTATGCCGGCAGTTATCCGTGCGAAGAGCAGGACGCTTTCATATGGGTCTACATCCCCGACCCCGGCCCGCCGGGAGCGGGATTTGGGCCGCCTGCGGAGGCTCCGGATGCCGCGCCGCAGATTGAAAAATTCTCCAGCCAATACAAGCTTGCCTACCTACAAGCGGAGATGCCGGTGAGCATCGACCATGGCATCATCGGGCTGATGGACCCTGCTCACGGACCGTTTGTGCACCAGGCGTGGTGGTGGCGCTCCCGTCACAGCATTCACGAAAAACAAAAGAACTTTGAGCCGATTCCGAATGGATTCCGCATGAGCGCGCACACTCCCAGTTCCAACTCCGCGCCGTATAAGCTCCTGCGCTTTTATGCCGACGCCGATTCCATTACTACGACGATTGACTTTGTGCTGCCTAACATCCGCACAGAAACGATCCGCGCCGGAAAGTACTGGTTCTCCAGCCTGACCACGGTTACGCCCATCACGCGCAGCCAATGCCGCATCGATGTCGTCGCAGCATGGAATTTGTTCCGTTGGGTGCCGTTCGTCCCCAATCTTTTGAAATTTGTTTTTGCGAAGTTTGTCGAGCAGGACCGCCGCACTATGGAACTGCAAGCCGAAGGGTTGAAATACAACCCGCACCTCATGCTGATCGACGATGCCGACCGCCCGGCGAAGTGGTATTTCCAGCTGAAGGCGGCATACCTGGACGCCAAGCAAACGGGCACTCCTCTGAAGCACCCGATGCGAGGCCCGGTCACGCTGGAGTGGAGAAGTTGAGAACTGAGAGCTGAGAACTGGGAACTCGGGACTATTCCTCTACCAGCCAGTCCATTGCTTCCTCCCGCGTTTTGAAGGCGGGGATATCGCGTTGCGAGAAGCTCTTGGCATTTTCATAGAACACATGCGGCATGCTCTCGACGCCGACAAACGCCGAGCGCTTCACGTAGGGACGATCGAGCGTCAGCACTTCCTTCAAGCGCGTAGCGACTTTCCGGTCTATCTCTGCACCAGTGAAGTCGCCTAGCGTCAGCATTGTGCCCTTGGCATGGCGGGCGATAACCGCGCACACTTGTTCGAGTAGCAGCAGAATCTCTTTTTCTTTGCAGTGGCTGAAATCGATCAGGAAGATGACTTGCCCGTTATGCTTGACGAACCGCAGCCGGTCTTCATTAACGCTGCTGACCGTGTCGTCCGAGTTCATCCGAGCAATCCTTCTACCACGCCATAAGCCCCGTCGAGCGCGGCGTCGAGCGCCGACGCATCTTTGCCTCCGGCTTCGGCCAGGTCCGGACGGCCTCCGCCTTTGCCGCCGACTTTCTGGGCCACGGGTCCGATCACTTTGCCCGCCTGCACGCGCGAAGTCAAGTCTTTGGTGACGCCGACGATGAGTGCAACATTGCCATTCGAGGCCGATCCCAGCACGACCACGCCCGATCCAATCTTGTCGCGCAGTTGATCGACCAGAGTGCGCAGCTGCGCCCGCTCCAGGTTGTCCACCCGCTGCGCCAGCACCTTTACCCCCTTGATCTCCTTCACTCTTTCGCCGATATTTGCGGTCGACGATGACGCCGACTTCATCCGCGCATGATCGAGTTCGCGCGCGAGCCGCTTGATCTCCGCATCTTTCTTTTCCAGTTCCGCCCTGAGTGCTACTGCTGGAGATGCCGGAATCTCCTCAGACGAGGGTGCCCCATCCTTGCGCGTCTTTGGCGCAAGGGTGGGACCAACGAATGCCGACACCACCCCTTCTAACTCATGATCCTTCCGGAAATGCCGCAGCGATCCTTCCCCGGTAATCGCCTCCACCCGGCGTACGCCCGACGAGACGCTGCCTTCCTTCAAAATCTTGATCAGCCCAATCTCGCCCGTTGCCGCGGTGTGCGTCCCACCGCAGAGCTCGGTCGAAAAGTCACCAATCTTGACCACGCGCACCCTGTCGCCATACTTCTCGCCAAACAGCGCCATGGCGTGATACTCGTTGATCGCCACATCGATGGGCACATCTGCAATGGTCTCGACCTTTCGGTTGCGGAGCACTTCCTTGTTGATGATGTCTTCGATGTCCTGCAACTCTTCGTCTGCGACCGCGGCGAAGTGGGAAAAATCGAAACGCAGATGCCCCGGCGCCACCAGCGATCCCGCCTGCTTCACTTGCTTGCCCAGCACTTCGCGCAAGCCGGCATGCAGCAAATGCGTGGCCGTATGGTTGCGCATGGTAGCTTCGCGAAGGTTAGTGTTCACCACGGCGTCAACTCTATCTCCGACGCGAACCTGGGATTTGGCGATAACCTGATGCGCCCGCACTCCCTGGATCGGGTAATAGCAACCTTTCACCTCAGCGACGACGGTGTTGTGATCGTCGGAATAAAACCATCCGCGGTCGCCGACCTGTCCGCCGGCTTCGGCATAGAATGGCGTGTGATCGAGAATGACCTCGCCCTCGTCGCCAGCCTTCAGTTCGCGGACGCCTTGTCCCTTGTGAATGATGGCCAGGACCTCGCAGTTCTCCGAGCGAGTCTGGCGGTAGCCTTCGAATTCTGATTTCGGAAGCTGCTGGTAGGCCGGATTGGCAGTCTGCTTCGCCGCACCTTTCCACGAAGCTCGTGCGCGCGCTTTCTGCTCCTCCATCGCATGATCAAAACCCGCCTGATCGAATTCGATTCCCTGATCGCGCGCGGCATCCTTGATGAAATCCTGCGGCATTCCAAAGGTGTCGTAAAGTTTGAACGCGTCCTCGCCCGCGAGCCTCTCCGGAGAATTCTTCAGAAGAGTTTCGAGCTTCTCCAGGCCGACGTCCATGGTGTGAGCGAACCGCGTTTCCTCGACATAAACGGCTTTCGAGACGCGATCCGCTGACTCATTCAGCTCCGGATACGCATCGCACATCAGATCGCGAACCGCAAACACCATTTGATACAAGAACGGCTTGGTCTGCCCCAGCAGTCGCCCGTGTGTAATCGCCCTGCGAATAATCTTTCGCAGCACATAGCCGCGGCCTTCGTTCGACGGCAGCACGCCATCGGAAATCAGGAAGGTAGCCGCGCGCGAGTGATCCGCAATTACCCGCAGCGATGCGGCGGCTTTGTGGCCGAGAGAGCCAGCCGAGCTTGGTTCAGCCAGACGGCCGGAGGCCGCCGTCTCCACAGGGTTCGTGCCTGTTCCGGCTTTTGTGGGGACAGCCGCCTTCGGCTGTCCGGGCGAGCGGTGCTCGCCAGTCAACTCCGCTGCTCGCTTGATCAGTGGCGTGAACAGATCCGTGTCGTAATTCGAAATCACTCCCTGCAGCACGGACGCCACGCGCTCCAGTCCCATCCCCGTATCGATCGAGGGCTTGGGCAGAGGATTTAATTTACCGCTGGCATCGCGGTCAAACTGCATGAACACCAGGTTCCAGATCTCGACGTAACGCCCGCAATCGCATGTGAAGGCGCAGTCGGTGTGCCCCTCATCCGAGGCCGCCGGTCCCATGTCGTAATGGATCTCGCTGCACGGGCCGCAGGGCCCGGTGTCGCCCATCTGCCAGAAGTTATCCTTCAGGCCCATCTCGTAGATGCGATCCTTGGGCACGCCCTGCCCGACCCACAAGTCATAGGCCTCGGCGTCGCGCTCGACTCCGTTCTCGCCCTTGAAAATCGTGACATACAACTTATCCTTGGCGATGCCAAACCAATGCGGGGAAGTAATCAGCTCCCACGCGTAGGCAATCGCATCCTTCTTGAAATAATCGCCAAAGGAAAAATTCCCCGGCATCTCGAAGAACGTGTGATGCCGGTTGGTGAAGCCGACATTCTCCAGATCGTTGTGCTTTCCGCCCGCCCGGACACATTTCTGCGAGGTCGTCGCCCGCGAGTAATCGCGTTTCTCGAGGCCCAGAAAAACGTCCTTGAACTGGTTCATCCCCGCGTTGGTGAACAGCAGCGTGGGATCATTGGCGGGAACGAGGGACGACGAATGCACCTCTTTGTGTCCCATCTGCACAAAGAAGTCCAGGAATTTTCTGCGAATTTGCGATCCGGTGAGCATGAAAGTTTAATTCTAAACGATAACCGCCGGCGATCAGGACACAGCCAATACAAACTAGAGAGGGCACAAAGATCACAGGTCCCCTCTGTGTTCTCCGTGCCCTCTGTGTTAAGTCTGTCTTTTGCGCCTTACTTCACTGCGTCAGCCGTTTTCTCCGCGCCTTTCTTGGTGTCATGACCCACGGTTTTCGCGCCCTTCTCGATGCCGCCGCCGACTTTCTTCGCACCCTTCTCGGTGTCTTTCGTAGCGGTTTTTGCGCCCTTTTCAGTATCCTTCGCCGCCGTCTTGGTGCCCTTTTCCGTGTCCTTGGCAGCGACTTTGGTGGCGTGCCCAGTCTTCTTGGCCGCCGTATCGGTATCTTTACCTGCGGTTTTGGCGCCCTTCTCGGTGTCTTTGCCCGCCGTCTTGCTGGCGTCCTTCATCTCGGTGCCGGTCGACTTTTTCGTGCTGCTGGTGTCCTGCCCAAGGGCGAACGGGGCGGCACACAGCAAAGCGATCACAACAGTAACTGCCCACTTCATTTTCATGGGATTTCTCCTTACTTTTCGGTTAGTGATTACCGGAGGTTCGCAGTATGCAACATTTCACGAACCGACTGCAAATCACAATCGGTCGTCAGACTCCCGGCGCTTCGTCTTCCAGCGCGGTGAGCATCTCGTCATCGACATCCCATTTGCGCAGGATCGTGAATATAGTTTTCGTTCCGAATCCCGCCCGCGCCAGTTGGCGGAAAATGCGGGCGGTCTGTTTCTGGTCTTTCGGCTTTTGCAACCGCTTCTTGTGAAGATAGTCGCGCGCTTGCTTTTCTTCGCTGACTCCATCGTAAGCCGCGCCTACCGCTTTCTCGATCAGCGATCCGTGTACTCCGCGCGTCTTCAACTCGGTGATCACCCGCATGCGTCCCAGTTTCTGATTGTCGCGCCGCATGGAGGAGTAGTAATCGGCATAGCGCGAATCGTTCAGATATCCCTGATCCTTCAGCCGGCGGATGACGAGTTCCACCAGCGTCTCTCCGTACTCCGATTCCGGATCTTCGATCCGCGCCCGCATCAGCCGCTTCAGTTCCGCAACCGTCCGCATGCGGCGCGCCAGCGCGCCCACGGCGTACTCATACAGCTCATCTTCAGAATAAGTTCTTCGCTTGGGACGGGAGAACGGCATGACACACAACGATAGCGCTACTCGCTGGAATCCACAAAGGCAATGAAAACCGCAGAGGACGGTGAGGACGCTGAGGAATGAAAGGAAAAACCAGTGTGCGGGAAATGCGGTGACAGGCTTGCCTCAAGAACTCTGCGTCCTTAGCGTCCTCCGGAGTCTCCATTTGGAGGAGGACGAAAAAGGGCGCGATCTCTCGCGCCCATCCAAGGAGACAACACAATGAAAAAAGCAAATCCCGAAGATCTTATCTTCCGCCAAACCCGGCAGTCTGCATCGACTGCCGAGAAATGTCGGAGGTCGAGGCGATACCCTGCATACGCAGCTTGAAGTCGTCGGCGTTCGAGGCGTTCTCGAGCGCGGTTTCGTAGTTGACGAGGCCGGCCTGGAACAGATCCCACAGTGACTGATCAAACGTCTGCATGCCGTACTGCGAGGTGCCCGCGGCGATCGCGTCACGAATGGAGCGCGTTTTTTCCGGCACCAGCACGCACTCACGGATGTAAGCGGTATTGATCATGACCTCAACTGCAGGTACGCGCCCTTCAGCATCGCAGCGCCGCACCAGCCGTTGGCTGACGATGGCGCGCATCACCGCCGCCAGTTGCATGCGAATCTGCTTCTGCTCGGGCGGAGGAAAGATCGAAATCACGCGGTTAATGGTTTCCACGGCGTCCAGCGTGTGCAGGGTCGAGAACACCATGTGGCCGGTTTCGGCCGCATGCAGCGCAGTCGAAATCGTTTCCAGGTCGCGCATTTCGCCGACCAGGATCACGTCCGGATCCTGACGCAGAGAAGCGCGCAGCGCCGCTCCAAACGAGGGAGTGTCCACCCCGACTTCGCGCTGGTTGACGTAACCTTTTTTATCGCGGTGCAGGAATTCGATTGGGTCTTCGATGGTGACGATATGTTCGGCGCGCGAAGAGTTCACGCGATCGACCATCGCCGCCAGCGTAGTGGACTTACCGGAACCGGTCACGCCCGTGACCAGCACCAGCCCGCGCGGCATATCGCAAATCTGCTCGACCACTTTCGGCAGAAAGAGCTCATCCAGCGCGCGAATCTTGGTGGGAATGACGCGAAGCACCAGTCCTACGTTGCCGCGCTGCTGAAAAATGTTCACACGGAAGCGGCCGAGTCCGGCGACGCCGTAGGCCATATCGATTTCCGTGGTCTCTTTGAATTTCTGTTTCTGCCTCGCCGACATCATGCTGAACGCCATGTTCAGCATGTCTTCCGCGGTGATGCGGGGTTGGTCGGTCAACGGCGCCAGTTCGCCGTCGATGCGCAGGTGGGGATAGTTGCCCACCTTCAGATGTAAGTCCGAAGCCTTGCGTTCTGTCGCGATTCGAAGCAGGTCATCAATATTCATGCGGAATTCTTCCCATGGAAACCTCAAGCCCGAGGCTTCGCAACTGGCGCCCTCAGAATGATCGCGCGAATCGTCACCTTCCCCAAGATGACCTAGGTAACAGCTGGAGGCTGCAGCGGGACACGGTCTTAAGTTCGAAATGCGTTGCCTTTTCTCGGCAGGATGGTCTGGAGCGGCACGCCATAAGAAATTTAAGCGCAGTAGCACCAGCACCGCAATGTCATCGCTGAGCGCTATAATGTCGCAACGCGTAGCCGCTATCCTCTGGTTGGAAGCTTGACCCTATGAAATTCACTCCCCGTTCGAGATCTTCCTTGAGAATCAGGCGATGGGCCGCCAGCATGATCCTTCTGCTGACAGCCGCGTTTTGTTTCGCGCAAAATCCTTCGCCGATGCTGCTGGTGTTGGAGAAGGATGACAAGTCCCTCGCAATGATCGATCCCGCCAGCCTGAAAGTGATCGCGCGCGTGCCAGCCGGCGAAGATCCGCACGAGATTGTCGCCTCCGATGACGGTCGCTTCGCCTACATCTCGAACTATGGCGCCTTTCGCAATCCGCAACACACCTTGTCGGTGGCGGATCTTGCAGCGCGCAAAGCCTTGCCTCCAGTCGACCTCGGAGCGCTGCTCGCGCCGCATGGATTGAGGATGCTCAACGGCAACGTCTACTTCACCGCGGAAGGCAGCAAGGCTATCGGACGCTACAATCCCGCGTCGCGGCAAATCGATTGGATTCTCGGGCTCGGCCAGAACCGCACTCACATGCTGGTTGTGGCGAAAGATGAATCCCGAATCTTTACTTCCAACGTAAATTCCAACAGCATCAGCATTCTCGATCGTGACAAGAGTGGAGATGTTTCCGGCTGGATTCAGACCACAGTCCCGGTAGGCAAGGGTCCCGAAGGGTTCGACGTTTCCCCGGACGGCAAGGAAGTATGGGCAGCGAATTCGCACGATGGCACCGTTTCGATCATCGATCTCGCCAGCCGCAAGGTCGTGCAGACCATCGATCTCCACACGAAGATGTCCAACCGCCTCGAGTTCACGCCCGATGGAAAGCTCGTGCTGGTCTCTGATCTACGGTCGGGCGATCTCGTAGTCGTGGACGCCGCCGCTCGCAAAGAACTCAAGCGCATCAATCTCGGACGCGGCGCTGCCGGAGTCCTGATCGTACCCGACGGCTCGCGCGCCTACGTAGCCGTCAGTCCTGACAACAAAATTGCTGTGTTCGACCTGAAGACGCTCTCGGTTGTCGGAAGCATCCCAACCGGCAATGGGCCCGACGGCATGGCGTGGGCCGTCAGCAAGTAACTCCAACTGAATTCCACAAAAAAGCCGCCCGCATGGGGCGGCTCTGGCGGAACGTAGATTATTTTCAGGCGGCCGTTTCTTCCGCCACCGGCGGCTGGAACGGTTCGTCATAGCTGCCGCCATAGATCGACGGCACTTTCGATCCCATGGGCCGCAGGTAGGTAGTCAACTCCCCGCGGTGATGGATGCAGTGGTTGTTCAGAAAGCCGAGATAGGCCACTGCAGGCATATTAAACACCCCGAAGAAGTTGACCGGCGTACTTAGTTGCTCCGCGGTCATCGCTTCCACGCGCGCGATTCCACGCTTCACGTTGTCGTCGTACCACGCCACCACTTCGGCCGCGGTCTCCGGCTTGTGCTCCGGATTCTCCATGTTGAACTTCATGTCGGCGATGCCATCCAGGAACTGGATGTCGCTGTTCGCGATGTGCCACGCCAGTTCTTTGGCCGTGCGCGCGTGGGGATCTGGACGGTAATCCGACTTGGCGTCGGGAATGGCTGCGATCACTTTCTTCGTGATCTCCGCTTCATTCTTGAAGCTGTCGAGCATCGCTGCTCGAAAGCCGAGGGCAAATTCAGGAGTCATATGGGACATTGTGTTCTCCTCAAAATGTTTTGTTTCTTCCGGGCTAATGGACCGAAGGGGCGCATGGGATGCGCCCCTTGAACTGAACCGAGTTTGAATTTCGGACGGCCCTGATTATACGCCGACCGGCTGCTTGCTGCGCACCGGAACCGGAGTCAGCCATCCATGGCGGTCGGTCTTTTCGCCGCGCACAATAGCGTAGAACTCCTTCTGCAGCGCTTTGGTGATCGGCCCCATCGTGCCGTTACCCACCTTAATCTTATCGACCGAGCGGATGGGCGTGACTTCGGCGGCAGTGCCGGTAAAGAACGCTTCATCGGCGATGTAGAGCATTTCGCGTGGAATCATCTGCTCGACAATCGGGATGCTGAGATCGCGCGCAATCTGCAGGATCGAGTCGCGCGTGATGCCGGGCAGCACAGAGTTGCCGAGCGGCGCGGTGATCAGCTTGTCGCGATGCACCAGGAAAATATTCTCGCCCGAGCCCTCGCTGACGAATCCATTCTTATCGAGCGCGACGCCTTCCACATAGCCGTTGGCGAGTGCTTCCATCTTGATGAGCTGGGAGTTCATGTAGTTCGCGCCGGCCTTGGCCATTGCAGGCAAAGTGTTCGGAGCCAGACGCGTCCACGAAGAGACGCAGACGTCGCAGCCTTCGCCTTCGTTGCCGCTCAGATATTTTCCCCACGGATAATTGCAGATATAAACCTCGACCGGGCAGTTCAGCGGGTTGACCCCGGCGTCGCCATATCCGCGAAAAGCGACCGGCCGGATGTAGCAGGGCCAGGCGCCGTTGTGACCGATCGTCTCGACCATGCCTTTGACCAGTTCGTCGCGGGTAAAAGGAATGTCCATGCGATAGACCTTGGCGGAATCCACCAGGCGCTGCATGTGCTCAACCGCGCGGAAGATGGCCGGGCCGCTGGGCAGTTGGTAGCAGCGAATGCCTTCGAAGACCGAAGAGCCGTAGTGGACGACGTGAGACATCACGTGAATGTGAGCGTCGTCCCAGTTGATCAGTTTGCCGTTGTGCCAGATTTTATCGGTCTTCTGGATTGCCATTCAGACTCCTTCGTGGTTAAAAGTGCGCAACCGTGGGCGACCCATTCCTCCGGGAGGGTGACTGAGGCATGAGCCCAACCCACGTGACGCTCCATTATAACTGACGAGACTTTGACATCTGAGCGGGCGGAAGAGGGCAGACCAGCCGGGTGAGCAGGGGTCACTGAGCGTAATGGGGAGTTACAACAACACCCTTGGCTGAAGCTCCGACAAACGGCCAGTTCTTACCATTAAGCGAAGACTGGACTTGGTGCACAACTAAACAGCTCGCCGTGTGTTTTTGTCTTTAGGAGAATCCCGATGAGGCCAAGTCTTAGTGCATTGTTTCTCTGTGCATCTCTTACCTGTGCGGGGCAGGTATGGGCTACCACTTTGCCGGATTCATGCGGCAACGACAAGGTCAAATTCGCCGTCAAAATAGAAGAAGGGCAGCCCGTGCCCGCCGGACCGGTGGAGGGCAAGGCGCAGATCGTCTTTATCGAAAGCGAAAACCAACCGATCGGCCCCTTCATGCATGCCACAGTCCGCCTGGGTATGGATGGAGCCTGGGTGGGCGCCAATTACGGCAACTCATACTTCGCATTGACAGTGGACCCAGGAGTTCATCACCTATGCGCCAGTTGGGAAGGTAAGAATGTCGATGCGACATCCTTTACCGCCGACCCGGGCCAGGTCTACTACTTCGCGGCCCACGTCACGGTGAACTCCAGGTAGAGCTTAACCTTCGGCCTTTCGCAATTGAACGAGGATGAAGGCAAGTATCTCGTCAAGGAATCGAGGCTCAGCACCTCAAAACCAAAATAGGTGAGCCACCGCGCGACTGAAGTACCTTCGGTGATTGGCGAAAGCGGGCCTTCGCACTCAAAATCCCCCGCAAGCAGGTGTGGCTGTCTACGGACGAGATCATCTACGACTCGTCGCGTGAAACTCCACCTGTACGGCTATTTGTGCGGAAACGGGCTTGCCGTTTTTGGTCGCGGGGGAAAATCTCCAAGTGTTCACTGCTTTCATCGCAGCCGCATCAAACGCGGGACTCAAAGAGCGAGAGACAGCAAGGTCATGCGGCACGCCCTCAGTGTCGACGACGCCACGCAACTCAACACTGCCTTCACGACCCGTATTCCGCTCTCTTTCGGGATACTCGGGCTGGGGAGAGTAAGTTGCACGCGGTGGCGTTGTACAGTCGGCAGAATCAGTGTCATCGCCACGACACCACTGCGATTGGCCCCCGACCGACTGACCCTGAGCAGCGTCTTTGCTCGAAGTTGAAAGCAGTAAAAGCAGCAGAGTGAGAAAAAAAGGAGTCGGCTTCATATCGCTGGTTCCAATCGTCGACAATCATACTTCACCGTCCGACAACTGGCGAAAGCGGGCCCACAAGCTTGCGCCGTCTGTTCGCCTTCCACGCTTGGGGGTTGGGCGTAATGCTATCCCCACATGAGTTGCGGAGCTGATAGGGGTCATTCGACTGCGGTTGTTCTTTGCGCTTTTCGCAAAGAACAATCGTCGCTCAGGAAGACATCAGCCGGACGCAGCCGCTACGCATCGCCGTTTGTCGTCCCGAGAACTGCGATTTTGCAGGCCGAAGGACCTGTGCGCTCGCCAGCTGCAGCGATGCTGGAAGTATGTTGCACAGGTCCTTCGCGGCCAAGAGCGCCGCTCAGGATGACGAATCCAAAGGGGACGGGTTTGCTCTAGGATGACGAATCGTAGGGAGCGATCCAGGGTCGGGAGGCCGTCATGGCTGAAAGTTGCTGGTATGGTTGGCGTTAGGGGTACGGGTTACCAACGTTCATTGCGGGCTCACGAAAGTGACTTATAATTTTCGGAACGCCACCCACCCAGTGAGGGACAACGGGATATCCATGCCTGAGGCCGGCACTCAATTGACTCGCCAGAGCCAGGAAATGACTATTTTTCACGACGTGGCGAAGGCCCTCACGTCATCGCTGGACCTCGATTCCATTCTGCAAACGATCATGGAAAAGATGGCGGAATATTTCCGTCCGGGGACGTGGTCGCTGCTGATGGTGGACGAGGGGCACGAAGAACTTTACTTTGCGATCGCGGTGGGCGAAAAAGCGGAAGCGCTAAAGAATGTCCGGTTGAAGGTGGGCGAAGGAATCGCGGGCTGGGTGGCGAAGCATGGCGAGGCGCGGATTGTGCCGGACGTGAGAACGGATCCGGTCTTCGCGAGCCGGGTGGACGACGCGACGAAGTGGGAGACACACTCGGTGATCTGCGTGCCACTGCGTTCGAAGCTGCGAGTGCTGGGCGTGATCCAGCTGGTGAACGTCGACATGGAGCGGTTCAAGGATGCGGAGTTGTTCTTCCTGCAGGCGCTCTGCGACTACGCGGCGATCGCGATTGAGAACGCGCGCTGGGTGGAAAAGATTCAGGAACTCACGATCACCGATGACTGCACGGGACTGTACAACGCGCGGCATCTCTATAAGACGCTCGATACCGAAGTCTACCGGTCGTCGCGATTTGGGTATGAATTCAGCGTGCTGTTTATCGATCTGGATCATTTCAAGGCGGTGAACGACACGCATGGACATCTGATTGGAAGCAAGCTGCTGGCGGAGATTGGATATTTGATCAAGGCGCAGCTGCGGTTGATCGATTTTGCGTTCCGCTACGGCGGCGACGAGTTTGTGGTGCTGCTGCCGCAGACGAGCAAGGATCAGGCGCTGGTGGTGGCGCGGCGGTTGCGCGATGCGATGCGGGCGAGCTGTTTCTGCCGGGAAGAAGGGCTGAATTTAAATGTGCGGGCTTCGATTGGGGTGTCGACGTATCCGCATGATGCGCGCACGGCGCATGATGTGATCCGGCAGGCGGATGGAATGATGTACATGGTGAAGAATTCGACGCGGGATAATATTGGGATTGCGCAGAGAGGGATGTTGAACGAGTAGGGTGATTTCGGAAGGCAGAAGGTAGATTTCAGATTCAAAACCTATCCGCCCGTGTGGCTTTCCCACTTCATCTTTGTGGGTGCCGTCCGCTGAAGCGGACTTGATTCTCTTGCTCTCCCGCTACCCGCCACTTACGTGGCGGGCTAATGAATGGCGTCGCTCCGCGACTGGGCAGCCTAGGGCGGCTGTCCCCACAAAAATCTTTCCTTCGGCTTCGCTCGGGTTATAGGGATCCTTCGACTGCTCCGCTCAGGATGACAATCTAAGCCCGCTCAGGATGACGTCCCTTCCTTGCACCGCGTCTGGCGTTTGACCCTCTGCTTCACAGCCCTTAAACTTAGAGGGTTCTCTGCCTATCTTTGAAGTAGTGGCCATCGGGTGGCCATCCTGCGGGAGGGATTCCTGAGTCGTTTCCGGGGTTATGGGCTTCGAGCCTTTCTATGGGCAGCCTGGCTGGGGCTGATGGCGCCGTTGTGCGCGGCGCAGACTTCCACTCCGATCACGCTGGACACGAGTGAAACGCTGTTTGCGGTGCTGACGGCGATGAATGCGTGCGGCTACGACGTGGACTTGCCGCGTTCCGATCCGGAGCGCGTGGCGATCCGTGGGGAAGTGGACCGAAATCTGCGCACTTCCGAAGAAGCGCAGGCGGCATTGACCACGACGTGCGAATTCTACATGGCGCACCGGAGCCCCGATGCGCAACACGATCTGTCGCAATATGTGTCGCTGGCGCTGTACCTGCAGGGGCCTCCGCAATTTATGCCGCGCGTGAAGGAGGACGTGATGCCTCCGGACGCGGCGCCGATCGCGGCATTCGGGGCGCTACTGGAGCGCTTCTACGATAAGGCGAATCTGCACGGCATCTGGGAGCGGCATCGCGCGAATTATGCGGCGCTGATCGAGCGCTATCACGAACCGCTGGCTAAGATGGTTTTCGACACCGATATCTACCTGAAGCTGCAGTCAGGAGGATATCTGGGGCGGACGTTTACGGTGCTGCTGGATTTCATGGGAGATCCAAACGACGCGAATGCGCGCAATTACGGCACTGACTACTACGTGGTGGTGTTCCCGTCGCCGGACCCGAATGCCATGGACCCGCTAAAGATGCCGCAGATCCGGCACACTTATCTGCATTACCTGCTCGATCCGATGGCCGACAAGCATCCCAGCGCGGTGAAGCGACTGGAGCCAATCCTGCAGTCGGTGAAACGCGCGCCGCTGGAAGAGAGCTTCAAGATGGACATTTCGTTGCTGGTGACCGAATGCCTGATACGGGCGATTGAAATCCGCACGATGGGCGACAAGCATACGGCGGAGGCCATGCGGCTGCAGGCGGTGGATGACGCGGTCAAGCGGGGATACATTCTGACGCGGTATTTCTATACGGCGCTGCTGGCGTTTGAGAAGGATCCGGCGGGATTGCGGGATGCGTATTCGGACATTTTGGATGGGATCGACGTAAGCAAGCAGCAGAAGGCGGCCAACGAAATCCAGTTTGCCGACGTGACGTCGCCGGAATTGGTGCAATTGTCGCGGCTGGAAGACCGGCGAATCCTTATTACGGCGGAGAAACGGCTGGCGGCGGGCGATCCCAAGGGCGCGCAGGAACTGGCGCAGCAGGCTTTGGACAGGAAGATCGGAGACGAGGGGCGGGCGCTGTTCATCCTGGCGCAGGTTGCGGTGGCGAATAAGAATCGCGACGGGGCGGCGGAGAACTTCCAGAAGGCGATTCAGGCGACGAAGGATCCGAAGGTGGTGGCGTGGTCGCACGTTTATCTGGGACGGATTCTCGATATGAAGGAAGACCGAGAGGCCGCGATGAACGAGTATCGGGCGGCGATGACCGCGGGCGCGGACCTGCCGGAGGTGAAAGCGGCGGCCGAACGCGGCCTGCAGCGGGCGTACGAGCCTCCAGCGAAGCCGCAGTGAGTGGTGCAGTTTCGCTTTATCCTTCGAGCGGGATGAAGAGAAAGCCTGAGATCGCAGGCACTGCGATAAAATGCAAGGTTACAAATTCATAGCAAGTCCGAGCGTTAGTCGAGGAGAGCCCATGAAGCGAGCAGCGATTGTAATCGCAGTACTGGGAATGTCCGTAGGGAGCGTGGGGCAGAATAAGGGAGCAACGCAGAATCCCCCGGCGGGGCAGGGAGCAGCGGCGGGCCAGAGCGCAGCGACGGTTCCGCAGGGAAAACGTCCGCCGCAAGCGAAGACGCAACCGGAATTTGAAGCGTACAAAGCGGCAATTGCGTTGACCGATCCGGCGGCGGTAGAAAAGGCGGCGGACGATTTCGCCGCGAAATATCCCGCCAGCGAGTTGCGCGTCATGTTGTACAAGGCGGCGATGGGGCGGTATCAGCAAGCCAACAATGCCGACAAGATGCTGGAGATGGCGCAAAAGGCGTTGACCTTCGATCCCGACGATCCGCAGGCCCTGCTGGGTGCGGCGCAGGTGCTGGCGGAACGCACCCACGATACGGATCTGGACAAGGATCAGAAACTGGCCGAGGCGAAGAAAGACGCGGAACGGGCGCTGGTCACGATCGACACCGACCTGCCGACCACGGGATATCCGCCGGATCAGTTGGCCATGTTCAAGGCCCGGTCGCGCTCAGACGCCTACGCCATCATCGGCACGATTGCCTTCAACGCGAAGAACTGGAGCGAGGCGGAAGCGCAGTTGCGCAAGTCGGTGGAGGCGGATCCGCAGGAACCGGATTCCGTGTCGATCTTCCGGCTGGCGGTGTCGCTGGACATGCAGAACAAGCTTCCGGAGGCGATGAAGTACGCCGACCAAGCAGTGGATCTGACCAAGGATCGTCCGGACTCTGGGGTAGGCAGAGCGGCGCGCGACGAGAAAGACCGGCTGGTGAAACTGAGCGGCGGGACGGCGCCCGGACAGGCCGCGGTGCCTCCCAAGAACTAGTGTAGTGCGTCGGGAATAGTGATCGTTAAATATTGCGCCTCGATCCGCGTGATCCATGATGTCTGGCGAGGAGGTCAAGGGCTTTAAGCATAGAGGGCACAGAGGATCACAGGGGAAGCCGGCGACTTGAACCCGGCGGACGGCCTGAGGGCGGACTTTCTCCGCACATGAAGCTCTCGCGAGCGATGTTCCAGATATGAAGGAACGAGAAATCACGGCGCTGGAAGAAGGACTGGGATATCACTTCCGGCGGCGGGCGGTGATCGAGCAGGCGGTTACGCACAGCTCGCAGGCGCGCGAACAGGAAGCGCAGCAGGCGGGCGAGAGCAAGTACAAGGTCAGCGATAACGAACAGTTGGAGTTTCTGGGAGATGCGGTGCTGGCGCTGGTCACGAGTGAAGAATTGTTCCAGCGCTTCCCGCATTTTCGGGAAGGGGAACTTTCGAAGCTGCGGGCGCATCTGGTCAGTGAAAGGCACCTGATCCAGGTGGCACAGCAACTGGAACTCGGTCATTATCTGCGGCTGGGGCGAGGCGAGGAAAGAAGCGGCGGGCGGGGAAAGACGGCGCTGCTGGTCGACGCGCTAGAGGCGATCCTGGCAGCGATCTATCTGGATGGCGGGCTCGAAGTGGCCAGGCAGTTTGTGCTGCGCAACGTGATCGCGCCGGAAATGGAGCGCATGGAGCGGGGCGGGGGCGCGCTGCCCATCACGGATTTCAAATCCGCGCTGCAGGAAGCGGTGCAGAGCCTGGGACTGCCGCAGCCGGCATACGTGCTGGTGGAAGAGGCCGGCCCGGAGCATAGCAAGACCTTCACGGTAGAAGCGCGCTTGCACACGAAAGATAAGAACGGGGATTTTGTGGGCCGAGCGCAGGGGTCGACGAAGAAGACGGCCGAACAGGATGCAGCGCGGCAATTGTTGACGTTTTTGGCTTCGCGACCCAAGGTGGCGGACTCGAAGGCGGCGAGAACCACGCAGGTGGTGGATAAGTAGAGTACATGGATTCTCCGAACCAGCCCACGCTTACGCCGAGCCCGCAGGCCGCTGTGCCGAGCCCGGACGTGTCCACCGCGGCGGAAGTCGCATCGGCTCCGGCGAATGATCCTGGCAGCGCACCGATGCCTGCCCAGCGGCGGGTCGTGGCCACTGATTTTGGCGGCGATCTGACCAGTTCTCTGCAGTCGCTGGTGGGCACGATCGTGATTGCGCTTTTCGTGATCACGTTTGTGGTGCAGGCTTTCCAGATTCCCTCCGAGTCGATGGAGAATACGCTGCTGGTCGGAGATTATCTTTTAGTCAATAAACTTTGTTATGGCGGACGGGCTTTTGGCGACGACCTGATGCCCTACCAGAAAATCGCGCGCGGAGACGTGATCGTATTCCATTATCCAGTCGATCCGCAGCAACATTTTGTGAAACGCGTCATCGGCGTGCCGGGGGACCGACTGCGCATGGTGAACAAGACGGTGTATATCGATGGCACGGCGCTGGATGAACCGTACGTGCGATTTATTGAGCCGCCGAACAATATGTTTCGCGACAATTTTCCGCGAACGGATATTCCGGTGTTCAACATGGAGGGGAAGTGGTGGCTCGAGATGCGGAAACTGGTGGAGGATGGCGAGCTGATCATTCCGCAGGGAAATTATTTTGTGATGGGCGACAACCGCGATGACAGCGAGGACAGCCGCTATTGGGGATTCGTGCCGCGGGAAAATATCATCGGAAGGCCGTTGCTGATTTACTGGTCGATAAAGACGCTGGACGCGGATACTCCGACGGGCAAGGCTTACCGCTTCGCGTACGCGCTGACCCATATCTTCCAGAGCACGCGCTGGAACCGGACGCTGCGGCTGGTACACTGAAGGACGCCGCTTTCCTTCGTGTTTCTTTGCGTCCTTTGTGGTTAGTCAAGAACTTTAGCCACAAAGGGCACGGTACACGAAGGAAACACTAGCATTGCGGCGCGTATTTCAACTGTATCAGGCACGGGAAAAACATTGGCGAAGAAAGAAATCAGCGTAGAGAAGAATACAGCCGAGGCGAAGCCGAAGGAGACGACGGTCGAGTTTCTGGCGTCGCTGGCGGCGGTGCTGGTGACCGGGTTGTTCATCATCACTTTTGTGGTGCAGGCGTTCGAGATTCCGTCGAGTTCGATGGAGAACACGCTGCTGATCGGCGACCATGTGTTCGTGAACCGGGTGCAGTTTGCGCCAAGGACGAAGTGGATTGGGCCGCTGATACCCTATCGCGACGTGCACTTTCGCGACATTGTGGTATTCCTGTCGCCGGCGGAGCCCGGGCTTTATGTGGTGAAGAGAATTATTGGTCTGCCCGGAGATAAGATCCACCTGCGGAATGGCGTGGTGTACCGGAACGGTGTAGCGCTGGACGAGCCGTATGTGGATCACGACGACGACAGGCCAGATCCTTACCGCAACGATTTTCCGGCGGTGCCTCCCACGGACGATCCGAATGTGTATCCCAACTGGATGGTCGATTTGCCCACGTACATTCATGGCGACGACATTGTGGTGCCTCCGGGGCACTATTTCGCGATGGGCGATCATCGCGGGGTGAGCCTGGACAGCCGCTACTGGGGATTCATTCCGAAAGAAAACATTATCGGGCGGCCGATGTTCATCTACTGGTCGTTTACGACGCCGCCTGACGAGTACCTCAAAACGTCCTTCAGTGACCGCGTTGAGTTTGTTGTAGGCCAGGTGATTCTGCATTTTTTCGATAAGACGCGCTGGAGAAGGACGCTCCAGGTCGTACGATGAAGGCCCTCGAGCCTTGCATGCGGGTGCAGTGAAAATCTTCAGTTCCAAGAAGCGAGTGGCAGTAGCGGTGGCATTGATTTTGCTGCTATTCCTGCTGCGTCCCGGAGCTTCGCGCCTGAAATCGCGCATCATCGCTGCCCTCAGCGCCGGAGTGGGACGGCCGGTGGATATTGGCTCGGTGCATATCCGGTTGCTGCCGCAGCCGGGCTTCGATCTGGAAAACCTGGTGGTGTATGACGATCCGGCGTTCGGTGCAGAACCCATGCTGCGCGCCAGCGAAGTGACGGCGGACCTGCGGCTGACATCGTTGATCCGCGGACGGATGGAAATTTCGCGGCTGGACCTGACCGAGCCGAGCCTGAATCTGACCCACAGCGCGAGCGGGCCGTGGAACTTGGAAAGCCTGCTGCAGCGCACCGCACACCTGCCGACCGCGCCGACGGCGAAAGGCAAGTTGGAGCCGCGCCCGGCATTTCCATACATCGAAGGGACGGCGGGGCGGATCAATTTCAAAAGCGGCGCAGAAAAAAAGTCGTATGCCCTGACCAACGCGGATTTCTCGTTGTGGCAGGATTCGGAGAACGCCTGGGGGATGCGGCTGAAGGCGCAACCCTTCCGCACCGATATGAATTTGAACGACACCGGCATGCTGCAGGTGAGCGGCACCTGGCAGCGCGCGGATTCCCTGCCGGACACACCGCTACAGTTCCAGGTCGAGTGGAACCGGGCGCAACTGGGACAACTTACAAAATTTTTCAGCGGGAATGATCGGGGCTGGCGCGGGTCGGCGCAGGTAGACGTGACGCTGAGCGGCAGTCCGGCGAAGCTGCAGATTAGCACGGATGCTACGGTGGACGACTTCCGGCGCTACGACATTACCAGCGGGAAGGCGCTTCGACTGGCGGCCCATTGCGATGCGGAATACAGTTCGCTGACTCACGAATTCCATGAGATGAAGTGCAATGCTCCGGTGAGCGACGGGATGATCACGCTGACGGGCGAAATGGGGCTGCCGGTCGGACATCGCTATGCAGTCGCGGTGACCGCGGAGACGGTGCCGGCGGATGCGGCGGTGATCCTGCTCGAGCGCGCGAAGAAAAATCTGCCGGATGACTTATCGGCCGAGGGAACCGTGAGCGGAAAGTTCTCGCTGCAGAGAGACGGGACTGGCGATCAGTTCGAGGGGCGTGGCGAGATCGACGATTTTCGTCTGAGTTCCGCGGAAAATAAGGGTGAGATGGGCCCGGAGACGGTTCCGTTCGTGCTGATGGGAGCGTCGACATCGGGCGCGCGCAGACCGTTGTCTCGAGCGGGCGGAATGCGTTTTCCGGAAGAGGCTCACATTGAGCTTGGTCCGGTCGCGATGCGCGGCGGGAAGAATGCACATCCGACGATGCAAGGATGGATTGCGCGCAGCGGTTACGATTTCGCAGTGACGGGCGAGACGGAGATTCCGCGTGCGCTGCGTCTGGCGCGGATGATAGGAATCGCGGCGCTGCCCGCGACGCCGGAGGGTTCAGCGCAAGTGGATTTGCAGGTTGCGGGATCGTGGGGAGGCGGCAATCACAGCGGCTTTGCGGGACCGCAGGTGACGGGAAGCGTGAAGTTGCAGAACGTGCAAGTCGCGGTCCGGGGGGCGGAGAATCCTGCGGAGATCGCGTCGGCAGAAATGCGGCTGTTGCCGGATGAGATTCACGTGACCAAGCTGAATGCCAAAGCGGCGGGATCGGAATGGACGGGATCGCTGGAAATGCCGCGCGGGTGCGGCACAGCAGACGCGTGTGAAGTGCATTTTGCGTTGAACACCAATCAGACGGCGCTGATCCGATTGAACGAATGGCTCAACGTGAGCGCGAAGAAGCGGCCCTGGTACCGGGTGCTGGAGGCGAGCGCACCCGGCGGACCTTCGCTGCTGGCGCGCTTGCGGGCGTCGGGGCGGGTGACCGCCGATCGCCTGCAATTGCCTGGCGCGACCGCGACGCACCTCTCCGCGAATGTGAGCCTGCAGAACGGCAAGCTGCAACTCGCGGACTTGACGGCCGAGTTCGCCGGTGGAAAGCACAAGGGGGAGTGGCAAGTCGACTTCAACTCCAAGCCGGCGGTCTGCGAGGGCAGCGGGACGCTGACCGGCGTCGCACTCGATAATTTTGCGAACGCGATGAATGACGGCTGGATTGCCGGCACGGCGAATGGCAGTTACAAAGTGACGGCGAATTGTGCAGCGGACTTCTGGGAGTCGGCCAAAGGAACGTTGCGCGTGAGCATGAAAGATGGGGCCTTCCCGCATGTGTTGATCGGGGACGATGCGCAGGCCTTGCGAGTCTCCCGGTTGGACGGTCAAGCGGAACTGCACGCGGGCACGATCGAAATCAAAGATGCGAAGCTCGATTCGCCGGAGGGCCAGTATCAACTCAGCGGAACGGCATCGTTGAATCGCGAAGTTGATTTCAAGCTCAAGGGCACGCCAGACAATTCGACCTCGGGATACACCATCACCGGAACGCTCGCTGCGCCAAAAGTTTCGCCTTTGCGCGGAACAGAGCAGGCGCGACTCAAGCCGACGTCCGGAAAATAACTGTTACGGAACGTATCCGGGACCGCGCAGCACTTTGCCGGGCAGCGCGTTCGACATCTTGCCTTGCTCGATCACCGGCACTCCATTCACCAGCACGTACTCCATGCCTTGGGAAAGCTGGTTGGGATTGTCGAAGGTCGCGCGATCGCGGACCGTCGCCGGATCGAAGACCACGACATCAGCCCACATACCCGATTTCAAAACTCCGCGATCGGTGAGGCGCATGCGCTGTGCAGGCAATGCGGAGAATTTGCGGATGGCATCTTCAAGCGACAGAACTTTGTCTTCGCGAACGTACTTGCGCAACACGCGCGGGAAAGTTCCGTAGGCGCGCGGATGGGGATGCGCCTGACCGAGAATTCCTTCGGGCGAAGTGCCTTCGGAGTCGTTGTCGACGGAAACCCAGGGCTGCTGCAGGGCGAGGGTGACGTCAGGTTGCGACATGCCGAAGACCGCGACTCCGGTCGACGGATCTTCGATCAGAAAATCGCATAGCGCGTCGATGGGATCCTTGTTCCAGAGCTTGGCGATCTCCGAGAGGCGCTTGCCCTGAAGTGGAAGCAGCTTGGGATTTTCGACGGCGCCGATCATGATGGCTTCGGGGCCGGGAATTTCTTGCCATTCGTTGTCCCAGTCGCGCGAAGGAGTGAGCATGTCTTTGCGGATGCGGGTGCGAGTCGCGGGATCTTTGAGGCGCTCGACCAGTTTGGCGGTGCCGCCATCGTGCGCCCAAGGCGGAATGAAGGCGGAGAAATCGTTGAACCACGCGGTGTAGGCGTAGGTGTCGGCGGAGACGTCGGCCCCGGCGGCGCGCGCGGCGTTGATCTTGGCAACGACTTCGGGCATGCGTCCCCAGTTGTTCTTGCCCGCGACTTTGATGTGCCAGATTTCGACGGGGATGTGGGCTTCGTGCCCGATGCGCAGGGCTTCATCGATGGCTTCCAGCACGGAGTCGCTTTCATTGCGCATGTGCGTGGCGTAGATGCCGCCGAACTTGGCGGCTGCGCCGGCGAGTGCGATCAGTTCGTCGGTCTTCGCATAGGGAGCGGGAGCATATTCGAGCGACGTGGAGACGCCGACCGCGCCGTCTTTCATGGCATCGCGCACCAGTTGCTTCATCTGCTCGAGTTGCTCGGGAGTGGGCTGTTTGTCGTCGTCTCCGAGCACCATGCGGCGGACTTCGGTCGCTCCCACGTAGGTGGCGAGGTTGATGCCCATGCCTTGCTTCTCAAGGCGCGCAAAATATTGGCGGAGGGTGCGCCAGTCGGGATTGATCTTGTAGTGGTCATATCCGGCGCGGTCGGTGGCGATGATGGCATCGTTGAGCGGCGCGATGGAATTGCCTTCTCCGGTGATCTCGGTGGTAATGCCCTGATAAATTTTCGAGGGCAGGCGCGGGTCGACGAGGATGGTCAACTCCGATTGGCCGAGCATGTCGATGAAGCCGGGAGCAACGACTTTGCCGGCGGCGTCGATGGTGCGCTTGCGCGGCGCCGAAGACAGATTGCCGATGGCAGCGATTTTGCCGTCGCGGATGCCGACGTCGCCGGAATACCAGGGCGATCCGGTGCCGTCGATGATGTGGCCGTTGGTGATGACCAGATCGAAGGCGGGCGGGGCTTGCGCGGGAAGATAGAGAGCCGAGGTAGTCAGGACAATGAATAGCAGAATCAATTTGGATCGCGTAAGGCTTGACATGGTTTCTCCTTATTGCTTCGACCGCGGCTTGGGCTTCACCGGCTAAAGAGTAAGACCTGGTGCCGTCCCGTAGGAGTCTGTGTCATAGCTAGCAAACACCTATTCAATGGCAGTCGGATTCGGGTACTAGGTTCGGGACGCGAGGCGCGCCATGCGAGTGAGGTTGTAGGCGATGGCGGCCAGCATCCATTCCGCGCTCACCCACATCTTTCACGTTGGGCGGCAGCAGATGCGCTTGATTCGGATCGTAAGCAAAAAATCGCGACATGCTTCCTTGTCGCTCATCTGTCCTGTGAAAAACAAGCCCCTGCTATGACACAGACTCCAGAGGGACTCGCGTCAATTTGCCATGTTCAGCCGGGGGACATAGTTTACATTTTAGACCGGGCACATAGTTGACAGATTTTGGTCCGGGTTTTGGGGATGGAGTGCAGAGGAAGGCGGCGGGCGTGAATTGCATGGGTCCTTCGCGCCGCAGAACACGCGGCGCTCCAGGATGACAAGCCAACGATCGTTTGTCCTAGGGCAGGGCGAGTTGCAGGAGGCGGGCGGGATCCAGGTACGCGCCTTGCCAGCGGACGGCTACGTGGAGGTGGGGGCCGGTGGCGCGTCCGGTGCCTCCGCTCAGGCCGATTTCTTCTCCACGTTTCACCTGGTCTCCTTCCTTCACTTTGATTTCGGACAAGTGAAAGTAGAGTGTGAGCAGGCCTTGACCGTGGTCGATGACCACGCAATTTCCTTCAAAGTATAGAAAGCGTGCCAGCAGGATGGTGCCGGAGTTCATGGCGGCAACGGGTGTGCCGGTGTGAACGCGGTAGTCGAGTCCCTGGTGCTCGCGCTGGGCTTTGCCGTTGAAGATGCGTTGAGAACCGTAGACATCGGAGATGGTGGCGTCGGCGGGGGCGGTGAAGTTACCGTCCCATTCGCGGTCGGGAGTGACGCGGCTGAGATAGTCCTGCTTGATCTTTACGCCCTCCGCGATTTGCGCCTGCTGCTCGGGGCTGGGCTCGGTGAATTTCTTTTCCACCGCGAGTTCAACTTTGATTTTGGGATATTGCGCGCGGGCGACCGTGAAGGTGCGTGTGAAGGTCAGGGGAGTATTCGTTGCCGCGCGTGTGCCGGTGAGGGCAAGAGTGTACTTGCCGGGCGCGGTTTCGAAGGTTACACCCGCCAAAGCGAACCAGGTTTTTGTGGGCGCATCGTAGCTGAAAGTGAGTTGGTGCGTGAGCCATGTGCCGGCTAGCGATTCGAGTTTGGCTGGAGGCTTCACCTGGAACAGCACGGGAGCGCCATTGAGCAGGCGCTGGGGCTGGGCGCGGACCGTCCAGGGGACGGCGCTGGCGGGAAGAACAGAACAGAGAAGGAAAGTGAGGGCCAGTGCGGCTGGGAGAGTTCTCGGATGGGGCCGCCGGGCTCCGCCCCGGCGTGACCCTTCGACTTTGCTCAGGGCAGGCAGCAGAGGCGGCTGCCTCCACATGAGTTGTGATTGGAGGTCCAAAGTCATCGAAGTCACTGCTTCAGCGTAGCATCTTCCGAGATTGCGCCGTCTATAATGCCGAGGCATGCGCATATGGGTTCTTAGCGTTCTCGCGGTTTGCGCGCTTTGCGGATTTTTGTGGGCACAGAGCCCGGCGAAAGCGCTTCACGCTGATCGCGTGATTGTGCTCAAGAAGGAGCGCATCCTGCAACTGCTGAGCCAGGGAAAGATCATCAAGACATACAAGGTTGCATTGGGCGGAGATCCGGTAGGAGCGAAGACGCGGCAAGGGGATCATAAGACTCCCGAGGGAATCTATGTCCTCGATTCACGGAACTCGCACAGCCAATTTTACAAGTCAATTCACATTTCTTATCCGAGCGCGCGGGATCGGGCGGCGGCGCGTGCGAAAGGAATTTCGCAAGGCGGGGATGTGTTTGTACACGGTTTACCCAATGGGTATCGGTGGCTGGGTGCGTCGCACCGGCTGAAAGATTGGACGGATGGATGCATTGCCGTGACCGGCGAAGAGATCGACGAGATTTGGGCGGCGGTTCCGGATGGTACGCCAATCGAGATTCGTCCGTAGTCTGCGGGATAGCTGCGGCGCGCGGCCTTTGGGGCGATTGATTGCGCAGTTTGCGCGCAACCCCGGAAGGATGCGTCCGGGCTACATGAGCAGGCGGCTGGATTTAATGGGTGAGGTTCGGCTTGTCGATCGAGCAAGCCCACGGATTCGTGGCCCGCAGATATTGCTGGAAACGCTGTTGCTCTTCTGTATGCAGGCCGATGAATTCGACGCCCATACCGACCTGCGGATCGCAGGTGCGGACGAAGGTTCGAGTGGTGACGGTTTCACCCGCAAAGCGTAATTCCGCGATGAGACTGGTGCCGACGGGAAAAGGGGACAGGCTCTCGATGTAGCAGCCGCTCGCGCTTAGATCGGTCGCGGTCACGCGCAAGGGAACCGCTGACCGGTCGCTGTGCAGCGTCACTACCAGAGAAGTCTTGTGACGCTCCCAACGTCGCTGGCCTTTGGCAATAGGCGCCACGAAGCCGTCTGTTTTGGGCAGCAACGAACTCCAAGGGCAATCCTGCTCGCGGAGTAGTTGAACGCCGACTTTAATTTTTTGCGCCGATTGCGTATTCACGGACCAAACCAGCCTGCAGCGGGCTTTCTTTGCGCCGCTCTGCACTGCGATGGTGTCGCCGATCTTGAGGTCGCGCTCGATATCGGACAGGCAGGCGCCTCCGGTGCTGATATTGCGAGCGCGAGCATGCTGAGAAAACGGACGGCCGTCAGCTCCCATACCCCACACCCGCAGGTCGAGATCCACGGGTACTCGCGTATGTAACTGCGTCTGGGCCATGGTTTGAGAGAACTCCAGCTCAAAGCGGTTGCTGACTCAATGGTAGTCGTAAGCGGTAGTCGTGGATGGTTACGGAAGTTCCTTCTACGAGTCTCGCGAGGACATGCATGGTGGGAACCGAGTAAGGAGTGCTTCGGGATGGAGCCTCGCCTAGCTCGGCCACGCCTGACTGTGAAGGAGTTGGTGGACCTGGTCGGGATCGAACCGACGACCTCTTCCATGCCATGGAAGCGCGCTCCCAGCTGCGCCACAGGCCCACTTGTTCGGGGACACTACGAGACGCCCTTTGCGGACGACCTTTATTATTCTCGCTGACCTGGGGAGGATAGTCAACGCAGAGCCTTTCACCGCGGAGCACGCGGAGGAAGGCCGCGAAGGACGCAGAAAGGAACATCGGAAGAGAACCTTCGCAAATTCCGTTTCTTTCCACAGGGAACATCTGCCATAATTGATCGTGCACCCCACCTGCACCATTTTTCAAAAACAATTTAAAGCGAGGAAGAGATGCCAGCGAAGTACATCTTTGTGACGGGCGGAGTTGTGTCTTCACTCGGCAAGGGACTGGCCGCGGCTTCGATCGGATGCCTGCTGGAGAGCCGCGGAATCAAGGTCAACCTAATGAAGTTCGATCCGTATCTGAACGTGGATCCGGGGACGATGTCGCCATTTCAGCATGGCGAGGTTTTCGTCACCGACGACGGGGCGGAGACGGACCTTGACCTGGGGCATTACGAGCGCTTCACGCATGCCAAACTTTCTCGCGACAATAACTGGACGACCGGGCGGCTCTACGAGCAGATTATCGCCAAGGAGCGGCGCGGGGATTATCTGGGAAAGACGGTGCAGGTGATTCCGCACGTCACCAACGAGATCAAGGCGGCGATGAAGAAGGTTGCGCAGGATGTGGATGTAGCGATCGTAGAAATCGGCGGCACAGTGGGCAACATCGAGTCGCTGCCGTTTATGGAAGCGATCCGGCAGATGCGGCAGGAGTTGGGGCGCGAACACACGTTGTTTGTGCACGTGACGCTGGTTCCGTTTATTGCGGCGGCGCAGGAGTTGAAGACCAAGCCGACGCAGCATTCGGTGAAGGAGTTGCTGAGCATCGGAATTCAGCCGGACATTTTGCTTTGCCGGACGGATCGCTTTCTGGCGAAGGAGATGAAATCGAAGATTGCGCTCTTCTGCAATGTGTCGGAAGAGGCGGTGATCACGGCCAAAGACGTGGCTTCGGTATATGAAGTGCCGCTGGTATTTGCCAATGAGAACGTGGACACGCTGGCTTTGAAATATCTGCACATGGATGCGAAGGATCGCGACCTATCGAAGTGGGAGGACATTGTCCACCGCGTCTACAACCCGAAAGATACGGTGACGATCGGGATTGTCGGGAAGTATGTGGAGTACGAGGATTCGTACAAGTCGCTGAAAGAGGCACTGGTGCATGGGTCGCTGGCGCACAACTTGAAATTGCAGCTGAACTGGATTGAGGCCGAGGGCCTGGAGACGGGCGACAAGAGTTACGAGGCGCAGCTTGAAGGCTATGACGGGATCCTGGTTCCGGGCGGGTTTGGCAAGCGCGGCATCGAAGGGATGCTGATTGCTATCCGGTATGCGCGGGAGAAAAAAGTTCCGTACTTTGGGATTTGTCTGGGAATGCAGACGGCTTGCATCGAGTTTGCGCGCAACGTCGTGGGACTGGCAGAGGCGAATTCGAGCGAGTTTGATCCGGCAACGCCGCACCGCGTGATCTACAAGTTGCGCGAGTTGCGTGGCGTGGAAGAACTGGGTGGGACGATGCGGCTGGGCGCGTGGCCTTGCAAGATCGAGCCGAACACGCTGGCTTACCGCATTTACGGGAAGACGGAGATCAGCGAGCGGCACCGGCATCGCTATGAATTCAATCGCGAGTACGAAGAGCCGATGACGGCCGCGGGATTGAAGATTTCGGGATCGACGCCGGACGGAACTTACGTGGAGATGGTGGAGTTGCCGGATCATCCGCATTTCATCGGATGCCAGTTCCATCCGGAGTTCAAGTCGAAGCCGCTGGAACCGCATCCTCTGTTCAGCACCTTTGTGGGCGCGGCGTATGAGTATGGGCTGAAACGGCGCGCAGAGAAAGAGACGGCCGAAGTGGAGATGTTCCACCGGCCGGAGCGAGTCGCGGGGCGGTAAGATTTTCACCACGGAGTCGCAGAGACACGGAGAAATACCAGAATTTCTCTGTGGCTCTGTGTCTCTGTGGTGAAATGGTTTTGGCATGATCACTTCATTCCAAGTCGGCGATATTCACGTTGGCTCGGGCGATCTTTTTCTGATCGCCGGGCCTTGCGTGATTGAGAGCGAAGAGCATGCGATCCGGATGGCGGAGATCATCAAGGGCGTGGCGAAGTCTCTCAACTTTCCTTTCATTTTCAAGGCGAGTTACGACAAGGCGAACCGGACATCGATTCGCAGTTTTCGCGGGCCCGGGCAGAAGGAAGGGCTGCGGATTCTGAAGAAGATTAAGGATGAGCTGCATCTGCCGGTGCTGACCGACGTGCATGAGACAGCGGATGTGGGGAAGGTGGCGGAGGTCGTGGACGTGCTGCAGATTCCGGCTTTTCTCTGCCGGCAGACGGATCTGGTGGTGGCGGCGGCTCTGAGCGGGCGGGCGGTCAACATCAAGAAGGGGCAGTTTGTGGCTCCGTCGGATATGCGGCATGCGGTGGAGAAGTGCCGCGAAGCGGGCAATTCGCAGGTCTTTTTGACGGAGCGAGGCGCGAGCTTCGGCTACAACAACCTGGTGGTCGATATGCGTTCGCTGGCGATCATGCGGAAGTTTGCGCCAGTGGTTTTCGATGCGACGCATTCGGTGCAGTTGCCTTCGTCACAGTCGAGCGATGGCGGAACCGCAACCAGCGGCGGGCAGCCGGAATTCATTCCTTTGCTGGCGCGGGCGGCGGTGGCCGCGGGCGTGGACGGCGTGTTCATGGAGGTGCATGACAATCCGAAGGAAGCGAAGTCGGATGGTGCGAACGCGCTGGAGTCGACCAAGCTGCGGGGAGTGCTGAAAGAATTGCTGGCGGTGAAGAAGGCGCTGGATGAGGTGCACGCGACGCCGTAGAGTTCTATTGATCGCGGCCGATTCAGGAAGTCAAAGAGTCAAAGCCCCACCCTGTCGGGAACGCGACAAGGGTGGGGCACCCATCTTCATAAACATTTATTCGAGCACGAAGATGTTTTTCTTGGCGCACATCTCCTGCAGGATTTTCGGCCAGACGGTTACGCTGACTTCGCCCAGGTGGGCTTTGCGCAACAGGAGCATCAGGGTGCGGGACTGTCCGATGCCGCCACCGATGGAAAGCGGCAATTCGTTGTTGATGATTCCCTGGTGATAGGGGAATTTGAGATTGTCGAGCAGGTTCGACAGCTCAAGTTGCTTGCGGAGGGTCTCGGCATTCACGCGGATGCCCATGGAACTGAGTTCGTGGCGGCGCTGTGTGACGGGGTTCCAGACCAGGATGTCGCCGTTGAGGCCGTGAGTGTCGCGCAGAGTTTGTCCACTGGTGTCGGTGACCCAGTCATCGTAATCGGCGGCGCGCATCTCGTGCGGGTAGCCGTCTTTCAGGGGCCAGCCGATGCCGATGATGAAGATGGCCGGATATTTTTGCAGGATCACGGTCTCGCGGCGTTTGCGCGGAAGGTCGGGATACATCGCGAGTAGTTCTTCGGCGTGCAGGAACGTGAGTTCTTCCGGCAGGCTGGGGTAACGGGGGTTCTTCAGTTCGGGGAACATCTCTTGCGCGAATTTCTCGGCTCCGACGAGGACTTTCCAGATCTTCTTTACGATCGATTTGAGGAATTCGAGGTTACGCTGCTCGCTGGTGATGACGCGCTCCCAGTCCCACTGATCGACGTAGGCCGAATGATCGTGATCGAGGAAGTAGTCTTTGCGGACGGCGCGCATATCGGTGCAGATGCCTTCGCCGGGGCGGCAATCGAACTGCTGGAGCGCGACTCTCTTCCATTTTGTGGCCGCCTGTACGACCTGCGCATCGATGGGATGCTTGCCGCGGTCGTTGGAAATGTGGAATTGAATTGGAGTGCGAGAGCCGTCACGGTCGAGCATGTCGTTGACGCCACTTTCCGCGTCGACGATCAGCGGGACCTGCACCATCTGCAGGCCGAGTTCTTTGCATAGATTGTCTTCGATATAACGCCGAAGATGAAAAATCGCTTTCTGGGTTTCCTTGCGGGTGAGCAGCGGGTTGTAATCCTGCGGTAGAACTTTTTCCAACTCGGCATAGTCTCCGATGCCGGGGCCGGCTAGATCCGCTTTCTTGCTGGCCTGGGTGTCTGAACCCGATTCGCAATCCGAAGCTGAGCAATCAACGTCGGAAGTGACGGTAGGAGTGCTGGTGGATTCGTTAGAAGTAAAAAGGCTCATAGATGAGAGGGCTCCTTGGTGATCGGACAGCGGTGGGGGACCGCTGAGACGATTGGCGATCAGATCTATTGGACGGCGGCGGGCGCCGGCTATCCGTGACGCGAATCACAAGTCCATGTGTGCAAAGCAACACCTGGACGAGGGCTATGCGGGTCGAGCGCGTATGGTAGATTGAGATTTTCGTATGAGACATGTCGCAAAATGGGCATTGAATACCGCTGCGCAGCGCGGGGCGAGCTACGCCGACGTGCGCGTGGTGGCGCAGCGGAGCCGCGCGCTGACCACGAAGAACGGCAAAGTCGGCAGCGCGTCGGACGCGGAATCAGTGGGCATGAGCGTGCGCGTGATCGCCGATGGGGCGTGGGGATTCGCGGCTTCGGCGGAGTTGGGACGCGGCGCGGTGGAGGCTACCGCGGCGGAGGCGGTGGCTATTGCGCGGGCTTCGGCGCGGGTGAAGCGGGAAGACATCCGGCTGGCTCCGGAGAAGCCGGCGGTTGCGGAATGGAGCACGCCGTACAAGATTGATCCGTTCACGGTTTCGGTGGAACAGAATATTGAACTGCTGCTGAAGATTGATGCGGAGTTGCGGTCGGTGGCCGGGATCACGCTGGCGGAAGCGAACCTGAATTTCAACCGCGAGGAGCAGTGGTTCGTTTCGTCGGAGGGCGCGGATATTCATCAGACCAAGCTTTCGACCGGGGCGGGATACGCGGCGTATGCGTTTGCGGGAAATGAGATTCAGAAACGGTCGTATCCGAATTCTTTTGGCGGGCAGTGGCAGAACAAGGGATATGAGCTGATTGAAGAATTGAAGCTGGTGGAGAATGCGCGACGAATCGCCGAAGAGGCCGTCGCACTGCACAAAGCGGATCAGTGTCCGGAGGGAACGTTCGACATTATTCTGGACAGCTCGCAGCTGGGGCTGCAGATTCACGAGTCGGTGGGACATCCGATTGAACTGGATCGTGTGCTGGGGATGGAGGCGAATTTTGCCGGGACCTCTTTTCTGACTTTGGACAAGCTGCGAACACTGCGCTACGGCAGCGACCTGGTCAATGTGGTGGCGGATGCGCGGCAGGAGCATGGGCCGGGGCTGGGAACGTTTGGCTTCGATGATGAGGGCGTGGCGGCGCAGTGTACACCGATTATCACGAATGGACTATTTACGGGATACCTGAGTTCGCGGGAGACGGCGCACACCATCGGAGCAGATCGCTCGGGCGGAACGCTACGCGCGGAAGGATGGAACCGGCTGCCCATGATCCGCATGACGAACATCAGTATTCTTCCGGGGGACAAGCCGCTGAGCCTGGAGCAACTGATCGCGTCGACCGATCACGCGATTCTGATGCAGACGAACCGGTCGTGGTCGATTGATGATAAGCGCTACAACTTTCAGTTTGGATGCGAGATTGGGTGGGAGATCAAGGGCGGGAGGCGCGTGCGGATGGTGAAGAATCCGTCGTACTCGGGGATCACGACGGAGTTCTGGAATTCGCTGGATGCAATTTGCTCGCGCGATGAATGGACGCTGTGGGGCACGCCGAATTGCGGAAAAGGACAGCCGCAGCAGGTGATGGGAACCGGACATGGCGCGGCGCCGGCGCGGTTTCGAGGGATTAAGGTTGGCAGCGCGTTCAAGAGCTAGCTCACCACGGAGACACGGAGGAGCGTAGAACTGCGATTCAAATCTGAATGCTGACTCACGAACAAGCTGGCGAGATTTTTGACCGCATCCGGAAGCTGGCGTCTGCGGATGAGGTGGAAGTACTTTTTTCTGGCGGGCGGTTTGCGCTGACGCGCTTCGCCAACAACGCGATTCATCAGAATGTGGCGGAAGAAAATCACGTGGTCTCGGTGCGGACCGTGTTTGGGGGGCGGACGGCGCGGGCTTACACCAACAAGTTTGATGAGGAGAGTCTGAAGCAGGTCGTACGGGCTTCGGAGAATTTGGCGAAGGTGCAGCATCCTGACCCGGATCTTTTGCCCATGCCTAGTTCTGAGGAGGCCTCCGATAAAGCGGGCGAGAGCCCCTTCGACTGTCGCTCAGGGCAGGCCCGCTCCACACAATCTTCTCCTTCTCGGCATTTCGCGCAGACTGCGGCGATTACTCCTGAGATTCGGGCGGATGGAGTGCGCGCGATGGTGGCCGTGGCGGACCGGCACAAGCTCACGACTGCGGGAGTATTTTCGAGCGCGGAATCGTTTGAGGGAATCTTCAATTCGCGCGGGTTGAGCCGGTGGCACACGCAGACTGCGGCGGAGATTTCCATCACCATGATGGCGGCCGACTCTTCGGGCTGGCAGAAGGCCAATTCCCCGGACGTGGCGAACCTGGATCCGCTCCAGCTTGCCGAAGTTGCGGCTCAGAAAGCGGTCGACTCGGCGCGTCCGCGGGAGATTCCGGCGGGGAAGTACACCGTCATCCTCGAGCCCGCGGCGGTTCTGGATATTGTCGGCTTCATGTTCTGGGATTATTCCGGGATGGCGATTCTCGATCAGCGATCGTTTTTGACTGGGCGAATCGGAACGAAGCTGTTCGGCAACAACATCACGATTCACGACGACGTGGCGCATCCGCTGCAGACCGGGGCTCCGTTCGATGGAGAAGGCATGCAGCGGCAGAAGGTCGCGCTGGTCGAGAACGGAATCGTGAAGCAAGTGGTTTACGCACGCGCGACTGCAGAGAGAATGAAGCGATCAGAGTTCAAGGACAGCGTGGGCCCGATCGCCGCCACTGGACACGGTTTTCCTCTTCCCAACGAGATGGGGGAAATGCCTTTGAACATTGTGTTCGCGCCGGTCGGCAATGCGCAGACGCTGGCGGAGATGATTGCTTCCACCGAGCGCGGCGTGCTGGTGACCCGCCTCTGGTACATCCGCGAGGTAGAACCGTTCGAAAAGATTCTGACCGGCATGACGCGCGACGGCACTTTTCTGGTGGAGAACGGACGAGTGGTGGGCGGGGTGCGCAACTTTCGATTTAACGAGAGTCTCATCCACATGCTCTCGAACGTCGAGGCGATGAGCGTGCCAGTGCGCTCGAGCGGAGAAGAGTCGTTCGATATGGTTGTTCCTGCTATGAAGGTGCGGGAGTTTAATTTCACCGAAGTGACCAAGTTCTAGCCTGTTTCCGGGTTCGCTGGCTTTCTTCCGCGCCGGCTATTTCCCTTCCGATATTTGCCGGAAATCTCCTGAAATTCACTGCGATTCGACCCGGAGTTGCCGGCTTCCGGCAGGCTGCTCCGGGTTCATTTGGAGCCCGACAATTCCTCGCTAATCCACTCAAAGAAAAGCAGTTAACCTCGTTTGTTCAATGACTTCGGTAACTTTGTTTGTTGGATTCCGGGGTGTAGGCTGCGAGTGAAGTCGAAGATAGTCCGAAGCGCAGTGGGCTGGCGGAAGAAAGGTTTCGAAAGCGTGGCAGCCGAAGGCACAGCACCGATGACCGAGGCGCAGATGAGTGCCGCACAATACGAAGATTTGCAGAGCGCCCCGCGATTTCCGCTGCATCTGGCAGCGTCGGTAAAAACGCAGGGCACGGCATACCTGGCAGAGACGGAAAACATCTCGGCTAACGGTGTGCTGTTTGCCATGGACAACGATGTGCCCGTCGGTTCGATCGTGGACTTCACCATCATGCTGCCTGCCGAAGTTGTGGGGGCGCGGCGCAATGTGCAGATCGACTGCCGGGGCCGGGTGGTGCGGAGCTTCGAAGACCGAGGCCGTCGCGGTGTAGGGGTCGTGATCGACGAATATCATTTCGAGCGAGCGTAAGGCGCAAGGAACTGAATGGCAACCATTCCGGTGAGCGTGGAAGAAAATTTCGGAGCAGGGGAAGACGGAGGCAAAGGTCCGTTCGTCCGCGTGATCGTGGCCGACTCCCAGGCAATCTTCCGCGCCGGCTTGCGAAAAATTTTCGCGCTGGAAGATGACATTCGAGTGGTGGGCCAGGCCGAAACGCTGGCGCAAACCCAATCCGCGGTGGGCAAGTTCTCTGCCGACGTGCTGATTTTCGAAGCCGCATTGACGTCGAACCCAGTGGAAGCCGTCGGGGAAATGCTGCGGCAGAACCCGCAGATGAAGATTGTGGTGGTGACGCCGGGACCGGAAGAGGAACTGACTCTGGATTTATTCCGCCGTGGCGCGCACGGCATCGTGTCGCGCGAAGTCGAACCCGAGGTGCTGGTGGAGTGCCTGCGGAAGGTGATCGCCGGCGAGCCGTGGCTCGACAGGCAGGGCATCCATTGGGTGATGCAGGCGTACCGCAATCAGAGCACGCGTCCGGCGGGATCGCGGCCCAAAGTGCAGCTCACGCCCAAAGAGTCGCTGATTGTTTCGTGCGTCACGCAGGGTATGAAGAATAAAGAGATCGCCTTGCGCGTGGGCACCACGGAGCAGGTAGTGAAAAATTATCTGCGGAAGGTTTACGACAAGCTGGGCGTCGCAGACCGCCTGGAACTGGCGCTGTACTGCCTGAATCATCACGTGATCGACAATACGAAAGTGCCGCCGCTGCCGGCGAGCGCAGGAAACGGCGCGGCCAATGCCGCCGCTGCTGGAGCTTCCGCTTCGGGCAGTTCGATCGCTACCGCTTTGACCACGCTTCCGGCAGATTCGTCTGAGAAGCTCTCGTAGATTCGGCTGCTGCTGAATTCTTCCTTACGAGTTGCGGTTTCGACGATCTCACCCATAAAATTGAATGTGAGCCGCGGAGTTCGCAATCTGCCGCGATGATGGCTTCTTAAGTAGTCGTTCCTTCCATCCGATTCACGCCGGAGAGATGGCCGAGTGGCTGAAGGCGCACGCTTGGAAAGCGTGTTTACTCGAAAGGGTAACGTGGGTTCGAATCCCACTCTCTCCGCCAGACTTTTTGTTTTCAATAGCTTAAGTGCTTTGGTGTCTGTTCTGGTGTCTGAAATCCGTGGGATTTGACCGAAAGGCGATCTCAGGAGACAACAGCATCCATGAAACGGCACGCCTGGAACACTCAAACCCCTCACGTCAACATTCTCAAAAAAATCAAGGTCAATGGAGCCTGGAAGCTCATGCCCGCCGTTCTAGAGCCGAACGGCAGATTGAAAGACAAGGTCAGAATCGGCGGCTCTATCGAGATCCATTCCGAGGGCACCTATTACATAGAGTGGTGGGAGGGACCCAAACGCAAACGTGAAGCTGTCCCCGACCGCGCGCGCGTTCCGGATCTTGCCAACAGAAAAGCTCTTGCACTGGCGGCTGCAAGAGCGGGACTCGAGGTTGGATCAGATGCCCAAAATCGCGACGAAAAGGCAACTCAGGGAATTCCGCTTGATTTGGCGATTCAGAACTATCTGGACGACATCAAGCCCCCGCAACGCGAGCCCAAAACGTATACGGCCTACAAGTATGCCCTGAATGCTTTTCGAAAAGGTTGCGCGAAGTCATCCATCGAGCACATCGCGCGCGCGGACCTGCTCCAGTTTATCCGTGGCCAATACGAATCGGGCTGCAGTGCACGTACTGCCTACAATCGTGCCAACATCGTGGTTCAGTTCTTGAAGCTCAATGGGGTCAAGGGCCTTTTGCACAAGCGTGACTGGCCGGAATATGTCGATGCCATTCGAAAAATATACGAGGCTGACGAACTCAAGACTCTGTTTGCGGCCTGCCTTGAGCATGAAAGAGTCCGTTACCTGTTTTTCTTGTTGACCGGTGAACGCGACAAAGAAGTTCGCTTCACAGCCTGGAGAGACATCGATTTCCGGCGGGGCACGGTTCGTGTCACGGCCAAGCCGCAGCTAGGGTTCAAGCCAAAGAACAAGGAGGAGAGAGAGATCCCAGTGCCATCCGCATTGCTGGAAGCGTTGAAAGACTACAAGAACCGCCAGCAGGGACCGAACCCTTACAATCTGGTGTTTCCCACCGAGGCAGGGCGACCGGACAAGAATTTCGAAAGCAAGCTGAAAAACATCGCCAGGCGGGCCGGCCTAAACTGCGGAACCTGTGCATCGCGGCACGGCAACCGCTGCTCCGAGGGGCCTTATTGCAGCAACTGGTTCCTGCATAAGTTTCGGCACACATTTGCGACCGTCAACCTGGAAGGCAATGTCTGCAGTATTCGTAAACTGCAGGAATGGCTCGGCCACAAGGACCTCGCATCCACCATGGTGTATTTGAAGTACGTTCGTGGCAAGGACGTTCAAGAGCGACTCGACAATAGCGAGCTCGCCGGTTTCGCAATTCCGGAACCGTTCAAACAGAACTCGCAGGAGATTGATCGGCCGAGCCCCGCTTGAGCCGTTTTTCGAGGCACATTGCGTAAAAGAGGGGCCAGCTGAGCAAACGGTAGCAGCTGGCCCCTGGTTTTTTCGCAACCGTGGAGTGTCCCATTCCCGCGCATCCCATGAAGACCGAAATTCAGTTCCCCAAAATCCTCATCGCGCTTCACAGCACGGACGGATACCGTTTGAAAAATCAGGCCGCTGGAAATTGGGGTGTCAGGCAATTCTGAAATACTGCCGAATGGCCCCGATCAGGTCCGCACTCTTCAACTTGCTATTTCCAAATGTCGTTTTCAACGAACCCAGAATCGAAGGCCATTCGGAACTGTTTTCAGGAAATGCCGCCAGGAACGTCTTCAGGTCTTGCTCGATTCCTTGCGCCAGATGACCGCTGGATTCTCCGGATAGTGTCGCGCCAAGTCGGAAGACGTCGGTCCGATGTTTTTGAATATCTTTGGAGTCGATCTTCTCACCTTTCTTTTGGCGTTCTGTCATATCGATCCAGGCGCGCGCCTTGAGGGGAATCAAAGCCTCGGGAGTGACAAACGGCAAGCCGTCATCTTCGCGACGGTGTTCGAGAATCAAAGCATAGTAGTCGTCGTCCAGAAGAATGGAGGAAAGGCTGGCGGAGTTCTCATCGATCTCCACGGGTATCACGCGTTGTTCCGGGGAAAGGTCGATCTTTCCCGGTTGTCGGCTGAATAGCTCAAGCATGGCGGGATACGTGTCATCCTTGGGTTTCGAGAAGCGACAAAGTTCTCTCTTCCCTGTAGCCCGCTCTCTGATTTCGTATTGTCCAGCTTCGACGAATTCCCAAAAGCGCGCGATAAATTCCTGGTCGAGAGCTTCGACAATCAGCACTATGTCGATATCCCTAGTAGCGCGGAATTCCAGACCTTGAGTCGCAAGCCACTCATGACAAGCAACGCCGCCGATCAAGACGAACGATTTTGTGTGCTGGGCGAAGTGTGCTTTGAATTTGTCTAGACCTTTTATCATGGCAGTGTCTGGCGGATGAGTTTCTCGATTTCCTTTTGCACCCGCTCATCGGCTGAATGCCGGAGACTGAGGTAGAGAGACAAGGGATCAGCGATTCCGGAACGGGCAAGGACCGAAGGATCATATTTCCAGGTTTCCATCCGTGCCTCCGCGTCTTCGCGGCCACCACAGCCATAGACCTCGCCTTTTTGTAACGCAGCGACGAAATCCTTGTCCCGCATTGCGTACGTGGGGAGGGGATCGTCTTCCAGCATTGAATATTTGCTGAGAGCTGTCATTCCCGCAGTCACGGCAGGCACATTTTGTTTTCCCCAACGGAACCACAGTGTCCGCTTCACAGGAGTCGACAATAGGGGTGCGGCTTTTTGCCAAAGATCTTTTCCCCTCAAACCGAAGTGCAAGGAAAGCGTCCGGCCCGAGCGATGAACTTCGCACAGGTCAGCATTCTGCAGTTCGTCTTGCGCCTTGCTGATCGCCATTGGCGAATATCGAAGACGCGATGCGATCTGTCCTAAAGGCGTCTCGCTGAGCGATTCCCGCGAGAGGTGATAGAGAATTACGAGTTGCGAAACGGCGGACAAAACGTCTTGGGACTTGGTTTTTGATTTTGGGAAATGCTCTCGCAGGTCGATCATCAACATCGGCAAAAACATCTGCGTGCCGGGTACTATGAATGGCACCTTTTGATGTATCAAGCGGTTTCTGACATAGGCAGGAATATTAGATAAGACGAGGATGACGTCTGCGGTAAGCCGTTCTTTGATCGTGCCAGCATCGCGGGCGTACTCCGTCGGGGACGGGTCACCTTCTCGTGGCTCTTCAATCGCGAGTAGGTATTTTCGCCCAAACAGATCGGCGCGAGAAATCCGATATCGTTGTTTCAAGAATGGAGGGAGTTTCGAAGCGAGCTCCGGGAGCGGCTCAATCCACGGCAAGTCTCCGCCGATTGTGCTGAGATAATTGCTTAAGAGCGTGTCGCTGGATTCCCTCATCGCTAAACTAGAATAGCACAATAAACACATATTGTTTAGCGAGCAAACGTAGTTTATTAAACTCTGTAAACAGCTGTATATAAAAGGCTTACTATCGAGTAATCAGCGACAACGCGTTTTAGGGTACTTTTATTCTGGATTCGGCCTCGGACTTTCGCAATTCCGAAAGCAGCTCCCGATGCTGATCGCCGCTCGTTCCAACGCCTTTGCCAGGCCGCCATCTATTCACCCACTTAACCTTGCATCTGGGACTACAACGCCAATTAGGGGCGACGAGAGGTCCTTTCCTACCTGGTTCTCTTCTGTTTTCCGCGGCTTGCGGCCACGTCAGGCATGAGTTCTCCTTTCAACCACTCTGCCAGGATTTGTGGGTCAAATCTAAGTGCGAGATTTACCCGAAATGCACCCGGAATCCGCCCCGCAGCCCGTGTCTTGTAGATGTGCTTCGGGGTCACGCTCAAGAGCCTTGCGAGTTTGGAAACCTTAACAGCGTCTTTGCGATTCTCTAGCGTTTCTATGATTTGCATGTCTTTTTATCCCACGCGGCCACCGGCGGGCCCGTCTGAACATTCTCGCAACACGATCTGATTCGAACATTTCTTATCCTTACTCGTGAACAAAACCGAGTGCCTGCTTTCGTTCTTTTAGAACAACCCTGTTTTTCGGTCAAAAGGCGTAATGCGAGTCGGACAAATACCGCCACTAGTCTTCACTGTTGCCGCGGATTTGACCGAAATTTCATTTGGGCTTAGCTTCTTCACGGTCAGGACCGGAATTGGCATGGTCCTCGGCGGAGGAGGAGCGAGTGTTTTCGTCTCTTCAAGAACTCGAAGGAGGCCTTCGCGCAAGCGGCTACATTGCGGATTCGGTAGCCACGACAACGGTTTACCTGGCGGCGAGACTCCAGAAGCCACTGCTGCTGGAGGGCCCCGCCGGCAGCGGTAAGACTCAACTGGCCTATGCAGTTGCCGACGCAGCGGACACCACCGTCGAACGCCTGCAGTGCTACGAAGGCATCAACGAGGAGAAGGCCATCGGCAAGTTCGATGAACCGCTGCAAAGGCTTTGCGTCGAATTCAAGTCCAAGTCCGCCAATGTTGATTGGGAATCTCTGCGGACGGAGTTGCACAGCCAGCAGTTCTTCGGTGCCGGGCCGCTTCTGCGCGCGTTGCAGTGTGAAAGGCCTTGTGTCCTGCTGATCGACGAACTGGACAAGGTGGACCACGCTTTTGAGGCCTTGTTGCTGGAATTGCTGAGCGTGTGGCAGTTGAGCATTCCGAAGCTGGGCACCATCAAAGCCAGGAGCATTCCCTTCGTTGTGTTGACATCGAATGAAGAGAGGCGCATCGGCGATCCCCTGCGCCGGCGCAGTTTTTACCTTCGTGTCGAACACCCCACGGCGGAGCGGGAAGCAGAGATTGTGGCGCTGAGAACGCCGGATTCCACACACGAATTCCATGCCGGTATGGCGGGACTCGCCAAGGCTTTGCGTGGCTGGAGCATGGAGAAACCACCCTCGGTCTCAGAAATTCTCGATCTCGCGCAGGCACTCAAAGTTCTGGGAACAGAACAAATTACAGCCGAGATGAGAGACATTCTCCTGCCCTTGCTGGCCAAGACCGAGGCCGATCGACGCAAGCTGCTCTTGCGGGATGGGTTTGCCAGCTTGATCTTTGACGCGCAGCAGTACAGCGCTGAGGCTCTGCGAAGGAGCGCGGCATGAAGCCAGTACTCATTTTGGCGCAAGTGCTCTGTGCAATCTCGATCTGCTGGGCGCAATCGCCCAAACCACAGGCACGGCTCGAAGCCGAATACTACGTCGTAGCCTACGCCCAACATTATCGGGTGCCCGTCGCGCTGGTACGCGCCATTGTCGAACGCGAGTCGCACTGGCAAGCATGCGCGGTCTCTCCCAAAGGCGCTGCAGGACTAATGCAGTTAATGCCCCTGACCGCTCAGCGACTCGGGGTAAGAGACCGCTGCAATGTCGATCAGAACGTTTCCGGGGGCGTGCGCTACCTCGCATGGCTGATGCAACAGTTTCACAATGATCTCAGGCTAGTGGCTGCCGCTTATTATGCCGGCGAAGACGTAATCGGCAGACGAGACCTCGGCTATCGAAATCCCGACGTAATTGCCTACGTGGCAAGAATTAGAACAACTTACCTCCGCCAAGCCGGAATTAAACCAAGAACTACGAACACCAGTTCGGAAAGAGATGTGAGATGAAAATTTGTTTGAGTTTGGTGCATCTGACAACGGTCAGTCTCCTGCTGCTGCATATAGCTTCAGCGCAGTCCGATCTTCCACAGGCGCGAATCGTGAGCTTGAATGTTGACCCAGAACAAGTTGTGGTCTTGCACTTGCGGCCAGGATACGTCAGTTCGGTGCGGGTCCTGGAGGAGGTGAGTTCGGTCGTACTGGGCGATCCGGGGGCCTTTAAGGCCGACCACTCCGAAGCCGAGCCGCAGTTGGTGTTTTTCAAAGCAACCAGCGCAAAACCTGCGCAAACCAACGCCCTGATTACCACCAGAGGAGGCCATGAGATCTCGCTGAGCCTGGTGAGCCAAGGCAAGTCAGACCGTAGTGAGCCCGTGGACTATGTCCTCAACTGTGAGCGCCCGCGCAGCTTTCTGATTGCGTCGACTCATCCCGTGTTTGTGGTTGGCGAAACAAAAAACGTTGCTACAGAAAATCAGCCAACCAGCACTGCCCCAGAGAAGCCTGGCAGACAGGAGCAGGATTTGCTCAGGGCGGAACGGATTGAGAATCCACATTGGGAAGGCAAGCAACTGCAGGTTGCGGTAGGACAGGCGATAGAGAAAGAGCAACAGATGGCCGTGCCGTTCGCCGTTCTGAACTCTTCTGCACGGACCATTGAAGTACTGCCGCCGCAAATACAGCTTGCGGGGACATCGAAAGACAAGCATCGAAAGGCGATCAAGGCCGAGCCGGTCGCGATCAAAGACTACTGGATCACCTCGCGTAGACTCGCGCCTGGCGCCAGGGCCGACGGCATCGTTGTGTTCGAGCGGCCTACCTTCAAGGAATCCCGGGAACGGCTCTTGCTCGCGGTTGCCCAAGCGGAAGAGGTCGACCGTCCGGTCCTGGCGCCGATTGCGTTTGTGGCTCCGGTCTCGGGAGGTGCAAAGTGATTCATCCAAACGGACACAACGACAACGGCAACGCTGCAGTCATTCAGGAGCAGCGGAAAATGAAGCTCGCAACAACGACCTGCCACTCCCTCCGGACGCAAACGCCCCATTGCCTGGGCTCGCAACCAGAGCAAAACAGAGAGCCCGGCAGCAGATCCAACAGAACCGGTTTGTCATCATCGGGGCGGGAGCGATCGTCATCGCGCTGTTGATCTTCGTTGCTACGTCTATGCCCCATCGGGGCGCGCCACAGAAAGTGAAGAGTCGTGGTGCCACTGCTTCTGAAGACTTGGCCTTGGAGAGCGGCACCGCGAGCAACGACAAGAGCCTATTTCCGATCACCGATTCTGGCCGGCCCGTCACAAAAGAATCTCACGAAGGCTTCCTGAACGAACGAGATCTACAACGAACTGCGACCAAGCCGGCAGCGGGGACAAAGGTGGCGAGCGGATCGGGAACTTTGGGGTCGATACCGCCTTTCGGAGACCAGCAGCCATGGCAAGCGCCGCCGTATCAGCCAGGCTCGGGCGCCGGCGATGGCGCCGAGACTCCAGACTTGGGTAAAGCAGAGCGCGAGGCCATGGAGAAGTCTTCGCTCATCTACGTGCGAAACGTCTCTGCCAATTCGGCTAGTGCTCAGGCCCGCGAAATCTTGCATGATCCAGCACCGGAACTGGGATTGGGTCTGGCCACGGGAACGCGATTGCGTGCACGCCTGGAATCAGCGGCCAGCACCGCAGTGCGAACTCCGGTCCTGGCGGTGATCGAGTACAACTATGAGCGGGACGGAGAAATTATCGTCCCTGCGGGAGCAAAAGCGGTTGGCCACATCCGGAACGGAGATCGTTCAGGTTACGTTGACGTCCAGTTCGATTCTCTGCTGATGCCGGATGGTGCAGTCGTTCCCATCGAGGCCGCCGCCACGGGTTTGGACTTGCGGCCGCTCAAAGGAAAAGTTGAGGGTAAGAACACGGGAAAGAACGTCCTGGTCAGATCGCTGTCAGGAATCGGCCAAGCTGGCTCGATGTTGGTGGGACAAGGCAGTCTGAACCAGCCGCTGAGCGAGTCGGACCTAATGCGGGAGCGCGTCAGCAACAATGTCGGCGAGGCTGGAGATGAGGAGGTTTCCCGATTAGCGATCACCCAGCACATCGTGGTGACGATTTCGGCGGATACTCCGATCTACGTGGTCCTCGAGCAGACCCCCAAGACCAATCAGGCTTCCCTGCAACCAAGTGCGCGGAGCGTTCCAACATCCAACTCCGCCAATGTTGAGCAACTGCGCCAATTGTTGCAGTTGCAGCAAGAGCTGAACCAACCGTCCGCAAGCAACCAACCAGCGCAGTAGACGAGTGGTTCTCAGCTAGGAAGGTTCGGCGGGAGCGTGCTGTCGGCTGCTTCAGCCCAGGCGTGCTCCCCGCAAGGTAACTTCCCAGTCGCCCGTGATCGACCCGCAATCGCTAGCAGAGCTTCCGACACGCCCATTTTCGGGTAGTAATCCGGCGAGGTGTGGAATATCTGGTTGAAACTAAAGGATCTACCTGAAACATTTCAGCTCGAAACCAGGGGGAACTGGTCTAAAATCAAAAGAAAGGCCGGCCGCGATGAGAAACACAGTTCGTGCACAGAAAATGGTCAATCTTGCGACAGATCAACTAGCCGCAATCTCAAGGCTTTTTTCGTCGAGCGTCGTTCACGAAATGGCCCGGAAAGGCAAATCTCCTCTGTTTGCGCGGCTGGTAACCCAATCGCAAGTGCTCCGCTCGATGGCGTTATCCGAGCGCGTCTACACGGTCTTCGAGGCTGCATTTTCATTATTGAAGCGCGAGGGTTACAGACACGAGTACATCTACAAGGCCGCCCTCACCCACAAGATCCTGCTCGGGAAGCATTCACTCCAGACCGCATCGATGATCCACGAATTTCGGGTGGGCGATTGCAAAGCCGACGTTGCAATTCTGAATGGAACCGCGACTGTGTACGAGGTGAAGTCGGAACGCGACTCCCTCACCAGACTAGAGCGCCAGATCGCAGCGTATGCCACCGTGTTTGCAAAAGTCTATGTCATAGCAGCGGAAAGCCACCTCCGCGCCGTGGCTAACACCGTGCCGGATTCTGTAGGGATACTTTGTCTCAACAGCCGTCATCAGATTTCGACCTTGCGGGACGCCGTCGACCAGCCTGAGCGTACATCGCCTGGCGCGATCTTCGATTCGATTCGGACGGAAGAGGCACGCATGATCCTTTCGTCCTTCGGCGTATCAGTCCCTCGTGTGCCAAATACCGAGCTGCACGCAGTCTTACGCGAGGCGTTTGTGAAGCTCGACCCGATCCAAGCGCATGAAGGAATGGTTCGCGTTTTGAAACGCACGCGCAATCTGCTACCGCTTTCAGCTCTAGTTGATCAGCTCCCCCCTTCCCTTCAAACTGCAGCTCTGTCGGTTCCATTGCGCAAAGTGGATCATCAGCGCCTAGTTGCCGCGGTGAATACACCTTTGATGGATGCCATGGGGTGGGCCTGAAAGAATGTATCATCCTTACTTTCGCGGAAAGCAATTCGAGCTCCTGTGCGTTCGGGAAATGGCTCCGATTTTCAAGGAGGCCGGTTTTCGCCCGATCATCGAGCCCGTCAGAGACGTCCTCGGCGGCCTGAATCGAGCACTTGATGCTATGGTGGAAGTCGATGGCCGCGCCATCGTCATCGTTAATCCACACCTCGGCGATCTGTCTGATTCTGGAGCCCCACTGAGCGATTTGCTTAAGGAAAAATACCTGGATCTACCCGGCATTTCAGCTGGGATACTTCTGAAGCACGATACGACTACCGCTGGGGCGCTGAGGTGTTATCGAGATCACGCATCTCATTCGCCCGTTCTGATCCATGCGGGGTTCGGAGAAGCAAAGATACTGGCCGAAGGATTGGGCAAGCAAACCAAAGACCAGTGCCACGTTTTTGTCGACCGATATTGCGGAAAGCTCTATCAGAAGCACTTCACGAGCGGGCGCAGAATTCTGCTTAGAGATGGTTTTGAGCGCAAGCGCAATCGAGATTACGAACTGCTTGAGCCGTTCTCCGATCTTCACGCCACTTTCCAGGACGAAGGTATGGATGGGTTCGGAGATTTCCTGATCGTCGGTGATGACTACAGCGAGACTGGTGGACCAGCGTATGCCATTGCAATCCATTTGACGTTTATTGATCCCGACAAGGACAATTCGATGTGGATCTATCACTTCGTATCCGAGCGGCAGGACACGCCCAAAGACCCGGCGGGCAAATTCGCCGAAGCGCTTGCGAAGATGATGAGAGTCCTGAATAGACCAAACTCGAAGGTTCTTGAGACCAGCGCAGTCAAGGAATTCAGGGCGCTTCACAGGCAAGGTCACTTCCCCGGCCTGGGTCACGTGAAGAAGCTATCGATGAATCACCACATCGAGACCTTGGCTGACTATTTCCAGAAGACGGCCTAATTCACGATGAATTGCTGCGCCGAATGCTTTGGTGATCGCGGCTTAGGCCGGAATATTATCCCCATTCGTTCAACTGCGACAGGACAGTGTTCTTACTGCGAAACCGATAATGTCGCTCTTATAGCACCAAGAGACCTTGCCGAGTATTTTGAGCTGCTGGTAAGCGCATATCGTCAAGACCCCACGGGCAAGCTCCTTGTTCAATGGTTCCGCGAGGACTGGGCGATGTTCCAGCACCCGAGGATGGATGATCCTCGGGCCAAGGATCTCCTTGCCGAGATCCTGAATGACGGAGAGATCGTCCGGCAGCAATTCGTGCCTGCAAGCGATCCCACGATCGACCGTCTGAGTGAATGGGAAAAACTGCGCGATGAGTTGATGTATCACAATCGCTATTTTCCCGAAGCCACGATTGACCTGGACCGCCTGGAATCGCTCCTCTCGCCCCTCACCCTTGATGGCGATGAAGTTCCGACTCAGTGGTATCGAGCACGAATTCAGACGAGTGATATGCCTTTTACGGTAGGCGAAATGGGCGCTCCTCCCAAACGGATCGCGTCGCACGGGCGGGCTAACCCGGCGGGTATTCCGTATCTGTATCTCGGGTCAAGCTCGGTAGCGGCCATATCTGAAATTCGTCCACATACTGGTGAGCGGGCATGTGTCGCAGATTTCACAACACCACCCGACCTGAAACTCATTGACTTACGAAATCCTCGAAAAATGGTGTCTCCGTTCCTGCTGGAAGATGCCAGCGACATTGGAAGGATGCGAAACGACCTGCCCTTTCTGGAGCGGTTGGGTGATGAACTGACTCGGCCAGTTGTTCCGCAGTCCGCCGCTATTGATTACACCCCAAGCCAATATCTTTGCGAGTTCATAAAGAACTGCGGGTATCAAGGCGTCATTTATCGAAGTTCAGTTAGCGATGGAATAAACTTGGCTCTTTTCGATCCTGCACTCGCACTTTGCGGAACCGTTACTCAATATCGCGTAACTCGCGTGAGCGTAGATATCGCCGCCGGAGCTTAGGTCGATTTCTGAGCGTCAAGGCATTCCGATTCGCCTTCGGTTCTGCGATGGTGGAAAGCTCTGACTGCGTCACTCTGGCCTTGCACCCGCATGCACCATCGCCAGCGGCGGTCCTGTTGGGTTCCGACGAAGGACAGTCCGCTGCTGGCCGCGATACGAAAATCAGGCTAAAGTCACTGCAAAAATCCGCCACTGCGGCAGGTATTCAAGAATGAGAAAGCAAATGACGTATCCCAGCACCTTCACTGGGGGACAGTGAGGCAAGGTGCGGACCGACGTCGCGAATCATGGTCTTTCTTCCCCAGCATGCTAGATGTAAGTGAGTCCTTCTCAGGATTCGCTCTCAACGTGTAATGAGTCCAAAGTATTTGCTTGTGTTTTCCAAACGGCCGACTCCCGAGTCTTCGGCTACCCGGCAGCTATCGAGAAACGGAATTGTGGGAAGCGTAAGTGGGATTCTGGTTGAGTCGTCCTGGTCATCGACCCAGAAGTTGAGCTTCAATCCATAACACAGTGCTGCCGCACTGAGTGTCGGACGACCGGAGAACGATTTGGTGCCCGCTGAATCGGGGTTAAGTCTTGGTGTCTTAGGAGCAGGAAGTTAACTCACCCGGATTGTTTGATTGGGTCCAACGGTGCTTGTGAGATGCACCAAACTCAAACATTTGTTCATCTCACAATTGTTTTGCTCCCGCGCGCGCAATTAACTCCACTGCGAACCCCAGCCTTTGAAATCAATAGGCGTCACAATGCTCTCGAAGATTCGAACCGCTATTCGGCAAACTGCAGGCTCGCGGCACAGTTCTGAAGGCAGTTCCAAGCGCCCGGCCTGATTTGCCCGAAATCTGAAATGCCCGTATGTTCTCGCCTGCAACGCGGAAATCAAACTCACGCGCGATTCCAACGCGACCGCAGAAGAGGAGCATATGAGATTGTCAGATTGGAGAAACACCCGCCTTCGCCTTGCCCTCGTCTATGTCCTGGCGATTTGTTCATTCCAGTTGTATCCGCTGGTGTCTCATGCCCAGAACCTGGGAACGCAGCCTGCCACAGGGCAGGCTGTTCAGGGTCAAACTGCGGCCCAACCCGAAGGAACGGTTCTCAATCTCGTGAACTGGGTCGGCAACGTGATCTCTCCTGTCGGAGCGGCGCTGGCGGTGGTCATGGCAGTCATCTCTTATTCCCAAGGACGCGGTGTCGCGCGATGGGCGGTAACAGCGGCCGGATTGCTGGTGATCTCAGGCCTCACTCGCCTGATCGAGTTCTGGATTCAGAACGGTACGGCGGGCGTGCAGTAGGAACGCTCACTACGGAGTGCTCAGGCAATGACGCTGCCCCAAATCATCGTCGATCTGTTGACACTGCTATTCGACATGGCAGTTCCGGCCGCCATCTGCACGATGGTGCTGGCTGGAATCGCATTGCGGCAGGAAGGCGGCGTGAACTTCCAGGCGGGCGGAAGGTTCCAGCGATGGGCCCTCTGGTCGGTAATTCTCTTGACGCTTCCGCAGTTGCTCTCCTGGTTTGCGGCGCAGGGTATCGCCATGCCTGCGCAAGGCGGAGGCATCAGCAGTTCGTGGGTCGCGAGCTTGCAAACGAGCTTCAGCGGTTTTGTTTCGAACGTCGTGGTTGCCCGGTTGACCCCCGTGCTCGCCGCTTTTTGCGTGCTGAAAGCGGCGCTCGATGCGGCGGAGGGGTACAGCCCGCTGGGGTCCATCGTCTCCGCCATTTTTCTGCTGTCTGCGTCCGGCACAGTCCAGCTTTTCCAGAGTTGGAACAGCGGGTCACAGTTCGCAACCACGGACATGCTGACCGCAGCCTGGAACTTTCTCGCTGGGACGATCCTGCCGGAAGCAGCAGGATTGGCGATTGTGGGAGCGATTCTTAATTACGCGCGCCATCGGCCATTCATGCCGCTGGTTGGATCGGGTCTTGCTTTCTTGAGTGTTTCGGCCATTTGGAAGCTGGTCCAGGCCATGGCCGGCTGATGAGGATTGGAGGTGATCCTGTGAATCTTTCAAACGGTTTGCTCAACCTGACGAACTGGCTGGGCAACGTCATCATGCCGACCATGGCAGGTTTGTTCGCCGCCGCCGCGATTTACCGCTTCAGCAAGGCGCACCCGTACCAACACCTCGGTTACGCGGCACTGGCTTCTCTGATGTGCTCTGGGTTGTTGCGCGCCATGGAGTCCTTCAGCAACCAAGCATCCTGGAACAACCCAGACCGCTACTGGATCTCCGTCCTGACACTTGTGAACTGGGTCGGGAACGTTCTCCTGCCACTGTACGGGGCTGGCCAGGTAGTGCTTGCGGTCGTGCACTTCGCAGGGTTGCTGGAACGGATGACGATTGGCGAGGCCTGGGTGCGCAATCTGGTCGCAGCGATGTGCTGTTTCGGACTGTCGGGGCTGTTGCGCTTAGGAGAATTCTGGATTCAACACGGAACGGCAGGAGTGCGCTAGGAAGGAGTTACGAGATGCCATTGCAGGTGACACCCGTGAATCGCAATTTACAGACGCGAGTGACATTCATGCTTCTGGAATTGGAGGACCTGTTCATCGTGCTTGGCGCGGCAGCCATCATGAACGTGGTCGGTCACTTCGTGGGAGGTGAGGTCGCGGGAATGCCAATGAGCATTGTCCTCCAATACGGAGTGCCACTGCTGATGGTGCCGGTGCTGATGGCCTTCAAGTATGGCAAACCGCGAGGCTACGTTCGTGATCTCGCTTTCTGGTACACGAAACCGCATGCCTACTGCGCGCTGGCACGCGACCGCGAAATCCGGTCGGCGTATCTGAGGGAGGAATAGCAGTGCCGCTAACGCTTGAACAACACGAGCGAAAACTCCACGATCCGGCATTGTGTGAGCAACTGCCCGTCCGCGACTACCTGGACAACGTTGTCGTCCGCACCAATGGCGCCTTTGTCGCGGGCTACGAGTTGAAGGGATTGGCTTCGTATTTCGCGAGCGACGAAGGCCGGGACCGGGGGAAGTTGATGCTGGAGGCGCTCCTGCGTTCTCTGCCGGAACAGAGCATGAGAGTGCAGTTCCGTTACGAAGTAGTGGAGGACCTAGGAGACCTGCTTGAGCGGTATGGCGAAGCCCAGCAATCGGAACGGGCGGAGGTAATTGCACTCGATGAGCTGCGCGTCGATCGATGGCGAATGAAAGAGGCGAACGGCCACTACATGCGGCCTCTCTTACACGTTTACTTCATCTGGGACCCGGTCGTTCATCGCCGTATTGCCGGTAAACCGCTCAAGCCGACGGGCAATATCTTCAGCTTATCGGCGCGGAAGTGCATTGAGCGCAGTCAGCAGGAGCATCAGCAGCTGCTGGCGGAATTCGAGAGTCTGTTGCGTGGCCTCGAAACGACGCTCGAAGCAGCAGAACTCGGCGCGCGCCGGCTGACCGACGAGGATCTGTTTCTTGAGGCAAAACGAGCTCTCAATCCATTGTCTCCGGATCCTCGGCCATACAGGCGGGGTGAAGAGCAACTGGAATACAGGAGCGCCCGCGAGCAGATCGTTGACACAAGCATCGCCGATGAGACTGACTCCTATCTGAATGTCGGTGGAATCCTCTATTCCTTTGTAAGTCTGAAAGAGCTCCCGGACGCTACCTTCCCCGGAATCCTGAGAGAACTGGTCGGTCTTGATTTCCCACTCATTATCACTGCGCAGATCACCATTCCTGACCAGGCGAAAGTGCTCAAAGGCTATAAGAGCCGATTGCGCAAGATGCAGGCTGTGCAACGGGACTCGAACGGCGGATTTCGGACCAACGTGGAAGCCCAGGTTGCCGAGGGCCAACTCGTCAGGGTGCAACAGGACATCATTTCGAGTTCGGTCAAGACGGCCAAACTGAGCCTGGTCATCGGAACGCGCACTTCACGCCCAGCAATAACGACTGCGGAACTGGAGCAATCCGAGCGAACCATCGACAACCGGCGCCAACAGCTTCTCTACGCGATTTCCCGCATGAACGGCGCCAAGGCTGTGGCTGAGTCGTTGGCGAAGAAGCGCCTGTTTTTCAGTTCACTTCCGGCGATGGCGGAGCCCGACAAGCGAGACCAGGACTTGCTCACCTCGAATGCGGCGGATCTTGTGCCGGTCGAGACACCTTGGCGCGGTACACCGCGGTCACCACTGTTCCTGCTTGAAACTCCCTACCGCCAGCTCATTCCTTTCTCGCCGTTCGATCCCGGCTTGAGCGACGCGAACATGCTGGTGATGGCCAAGACAGGCGGCGGAAAGACCGTCATGGTGCAGCAGTTTCTTCTGATGGCCGCCCGGAGCAACCCGCTGATTTCGATTCTTGAGCGTGGCGATTCGTATCGTCCACTGGTTGAGTTGATGGGCGGACGGATGATCACCATGTCGCTCGATAGCGACCAAACGATCAATCCCTGGGACCTGCCCGAAGGCGACAAAGAGCCGAGCAAGGATCAAGTCGCGTTTCTGAAAAATCTGACGCGCCATATGCTCGGCGAGGGCGGAGCCGAAGACACGCAACTTCTTGACAACCTCATCACGGAGGCCATTCTTCGGACTTATAAGAGGGCGGCAATCCGGCCATCGACTCCCATTCCAACATTCTCCGACCTTCGCGACGAACTCTCCCAATGGCGTGACGAGGAAAAGAACCAGCGCGTGATGGACGAAGCCCACCTGGCAGCGATCAAGCTGCGCAGCTGGACCGGCGAAAAGGGAGTGTATTCGAAGCTGTTCGACCGGCCCACAACGATCTCACTCGACAATCCCTGGTTGTTCTTCAACGTGGAGCAATTGAGCGATGACCGGCGGCTGGAAACGGCAATGAGCCTTCTCATTGCTCACGCCACTGCGCAACGGGCAGCAGGCAAGGCTGGCAGACGGAGCATCACGGTTCTTGATGAGTGCTGGTTCCTGCTGGATTCTCCGGTGCTGGCGCCCGAAGTGGTCCAACTGTTTCGTACGGCGCGCAAACGTAACGCCAGCGTCTGGGGAATGAGCCAAACAGCGGAAGATTTTGTGGGGACGGAATCGAAGCCCAGGCCGCACGGGGCGGGCATCGTGAAGAACTCGACCACCAAGATCATCGGCCAGCAACCGGGAGACATGACCGCCCTGCGGGAGCACCTGCACCTGAACGAGACCGCTTTGAACCAGATCAAGCATTTCAGCGCTCCCATCAAGGGCAAGAGCGCCGACGCGCTCATCGTGATCGGGGAGAAAGCCGACACCACGCACACGATCCGCATGTCACCGACAACGGTCGACTACTGGATCATGACGACCTATGCGCGGGAACGTGTGTATCGGTCGTGGTGGTTGGAGCAGCGGAAAGCCGCACCTTTGATTGAAGCCTATCGCGAGCTGGCCGAAAGGTTCCCGGCAGGGCTGGCCGATGTTGATCCACTTCCGGAAGAAATCTCAGGAGAAGTCGCAAGAGGTACACGCATATGAAGATGAAAACTTTGGAACTCCTTCGCAACCTTCAACACAGACTCAGCCGCAGCAGGCGATGGCTGTTCGTGACAGTAATCGCCTTGTGTCTGGTTCCCTCAAGCACGCGGGCTCAAGGAATCGGAGACTTGCTGTTGCTGCTTCATACCATCACAAGCACCCTCCAGGGCCCGATTGGTGACGCATTAAGCGAAATGCGGAAGGTGAGTGCGGCAGTCAACAATTTTCGCCAGCAGATCATCTGGCCTTTGGCCCTGATCAACCAGACGAGATCGTTTGTCAGTGCAACGCGGGCGCACTACACCGGCCTGATGTCCCAGATTGAAGGCCTCAAGAATAACAGCGCGACCCTCGCTCTTCCCATGCAGTTGGAGTCGATCTTCCGAGGCGCCCAGTCGGGGTCCATCGGTCAGATTCCCGCGATCTACACGCAGGTCTACCAGCCGGTTGCGCTGTCTGGAATTGCCCAGCCGGTACAGCGCAACCTCATGGACATCGACGATGCAATGGCCATGGATTCGCTAAAGACTTCCATGGTCTCCGACCAAACGACTCAGGGGATGCTAACTCTCGCCGATTCTCTCGAACAGCAGGCGATGACTGCGGCTCCTGGGTCGGCGTCTATGGTCACTGCCCAGGCCCGCGTCGCCGATCTTGTGACTCAGGCGCAGTTGGCGAAAATGCTTGCCGCTCAACTGCGCCAGGAAGCAACGAAACTCGCGCACCAGAATGCGACGCTCAAGCACAGCGCCACAACCACGCAAAATCTTTTCAACCAGATCCAGCAAGTTCTAGCTCATCCATAAGGAGTTCGAAAATGAATCGACCTAACGCTCTCTCGTCTTTGGAAGTTTCTCCGGAATGCAGTGGTCGCGGTATGCGGTCTGGCCATTGTAGTTGCGCTGCTGCCCAGGAAGGCCCGCAGCCAGCTTGGGCTCGATCCGTGCTGCGCCATGATGTCCGTCGGGCTCAACACGATCTCCGGCCTGCTGCGCAACGTCGTGGCTCAGCCGCTAGGTTCCATTCAGCAGAACCAACAGCAATCAGCAAACTACGAGCAGCAGGTGGTGTTTCCCCTGGCCGCGATTACTCAAGCCAGAAACATGGCTGTCCAATTCCAGAGCCAATTCGTCCAGATGCGCCAGCTCTTCCAGTTGCCGATATCGAGTGCGACCCTGCGCACACCGCAACTGCTCGAACAAAGCCTGCTCTCAGGCAATCCGGGCGCAATGCCGCAAATCACAAGCAACTACTCCGCTTTGTACGGGACCGTGATGCCGCCGGCGAACGCGCCCCAGTCGGTCCGGAACATGGTCGATATGACCGACGCGGAAGCACAAGCTGCCATGAAAAAGGCGGTTGAAATCGACGCCCTGGCCAACCTGGAGCTTCAGGCAGCCGAACAGATCAATCAGCAATTGCAAACCGCCGCGCCCGGCAGTTCCACGATTTTGGAAGCCGAGACCGCGGCATGGCTGGTGCGGGCCAACGCATACACACAATCCGCGATGGCGGAACTGGTACGGGTGCGCTCAATCGAGTTGGCGAACTCGAGCGGTCAGCTCAAGTTCAGCGCTTCTCATGCGTCAACGCTTCACACTACGGGCAACCAGGTCTTGCAACCGGGGGTCCAGTAGCCGTGTTTTATTTTCAGCAACTTCTGAACACGGCGCTAGCCGGGATCGACGGCACCGCGATCATCTCGACGGTCACGAACATCGCATTCGCGATCCTGCTGATTGGCTTCCTGATCGGCCTCTATCAAGCGGCGTTTCGTGGAGGCGATCTGCAGGCGCTGGCGGGAACGGCGATCAAGTATCTGGTCGTAGCCATGATCGTTTCCAACTGGGCAACCGTGTTTCGCGGCGTCAACGGCTCCTTTAACACGATCGCAAATTCCATCGGCAGCAGTTCCGGTGCAGGAGACATGTTCCAGAGCTGGATGGGACAGCTCCAACAACAGTTCGCAAACAACCCTTCCTTGACGCTCACGGACATCATCACGGGCGATGCAGCCAGCACCATCACGGTGGTCCTGCTCGTAGTTGCTTACCTTCTCTATGCCCTCGCGATGATCGTGTTCTGCTTTTTTTACACCTTGTTTGGCGCAATCCTCTACGTGGTCGGCCCGTTGGTGCTCGCGCTCATTCCCATCCCGGGGGTCGGCCAGTTGGGGAAGTCGTATGCCGTCAACGTGATGATCTGGAATGCCTGGGGAATTCTCTACGCCGTGTTCGGCGCACTCATTACCGCCATCCAGGTCAACCAAGTGAACAACATCCTCGGCAACGGGTTCCTTGGTTTTCTGAAGGGGGCGGGGGACTCGATCATCCTAGGGCTGGTCAGCATCTTTTACGCCCTGGCCATCGCGCTAATTCCCTTCATCGCGAAAAGGATCATCTCCGGTGATGTCGGGTCAACAGCCTTTGCGCTGGTGAGAGCAGGCGGGGTTGCGGCCGGCGCCGCCCTGGCTGGAGTCAGCGGCTTTGCGGCGGGAGCGAGTCCGGCTTTCGACGGGCGCTACGGCGTCGGGCGGTGTGGGCGCTTCGTCCACGTCTACTGTCCTGGCGTCGTCCACAGCGCCCCCTACTCCCTCGATGCCCGATTTCATTCGCTCGGGAGTTGCGAGCGCGATGAACAGCAACAGCAGCCCAGTCATGCCTGCAGCCAACGCAAGCAGCAACGAAAGTTCTGGTAACCGAGATCTCGCCGCTGCCAGGTCGGGCAGCGGAGGCCGACATGGGTCCAGTTATCGACCCCATTCGGTAACCCAAGTCGTCAGTTTTAACGTGGGGAGGGCGCTCGGAAGAGCTGCGGGAAGGAACAATGCCGAGAACAATTAGCTCTGGCAGAGGAGGTTTCTATGTGGAGGCAGCCACCGATCTGGGAGCCGCAAGGGACGAAGTTCCGACCTTACAGCATCACGACCCTGATCTTCTTTTATATCGGAAGGTTTTTCGGCCGTTTGTTTGGCCGGCGTCATTGATTGTCGTTGAACACGAAGAAGGTACGCGAACATGTGGTTGAAAAAGAAAAACCCGTCTAAAGAAACCGATGCGCCGGAGAAGCTCCGCCACAGCCGCTATTACGAGCATGATGGGATCCTGCGTGCGTACGCCAACCGGGCGATGGTGCTGGCGTTCTTGTGCATTCCGACAACGATGTTGGCGCTCGCCTTCGCCGTCTATGTCCGCCTACAGCCTCCCACAGTCATTCGTGTGGATGAGAACGGCCTGGCGACGGTTCTGGGTGTGACGAAACCGGGTATTTCGGTGACGCAAGGCCCGGGATCGGAGCCGACCGAGTTTGAGAAGCGGGCTTTCGTGCACCTGTTCCTGGAACGCTATCTGAATTTCTCGCCGACGAATGTGAGCCGCAACTGGGCCGACAGCCTGAACATGATGACTGCCAATCTGCGGCGCACGGCATACACCGGCATGCAGAAAGATGACTTCATTGGAAAGATCGAAGACGATCAGACGACCTCGGAATTTCAGATGCGCTCGCTTGAAGCCTCCAAGGACGATCCGCTCACTTATACGGCGTTCGGGGTCAAAGAAGTCCACCACATTCACGAACACAACGAAACCATCGACAAGGTGGTCAGCGAATTCCGCGTAAGGCTGCTGGTGGAAAAGCGGTCGGAGCAGAATCCCGGCGGTTTGTTGGTTGGAGAGTATTGGGAGCGCGCGATCGAAGGCGAAAAGCGCGACTGGGTGCTGCAGCAAGCCGGCCTCAACAGTACGCAATGACGCGGACGGAAGGAGTTGGAAACATGGAAACCAACGTACCAAACAATTCTGCGGAGCCGGCGAGCAGAAGCGTCGGTGGCACAAACGCACGCCGTAGACACCGTAATGGCAGTG
>CAVSPZ010000009.1:0-2385918 GCA_963730015.1 uncultured Acidobacteriota bacterium
GAAATCCGGGCCACTGGGGACAACGAATTTTCTGTACGACGGCTTCGGTCTTCTGGAGGAAGCAGATTCTTCTGGAACCGTTCTAGCGCGATACTCTCAGAGCGATGTCCTCGACCTGCCGCTTTCGATGTTGCGAGCGGGAACCACAGTGTTCTATCAGGCAGATGGCTCGGGCATTACATCGCTGAGCAACTCGGCCAGCGCGCTTGCCAGCACGTATAGCTACGACTCATTCGGCAATCTCACTGCTTCCACTGGGACGATCACCAATCCGTTCCGGTACTCCGGTCGCGAGTTCGATCAGGAGACTGGAATCTACAACTATCGTGCGCGCTACTACGACCCAACCATCGGCAGGTTCGCCAGCCAGGATCCCATCGCCTTCGACGGCGGGATCAATTTCTACGAATACGCGAAGAACAACCCCGTTTTGTTCACCGATCCGATGGGCCTTTCCCCGTCCTGCCTGGGAGCCTGCATCAAAATCTACTACGGCATTACACGCGATGCGGGAGTGATCTTAGGACTCACGGCACCAGTGATTCCCTATGCTGGATTAGGAGGGGCGACCGGCGCGACATCGGTAGCTTCGGTAATCCTCCGCAAAGCCTGCCCTTGGCGCGTCTCTCCTGAGATCTGGGCACCAACAATCACGAACATATTTGCGAGAACGCCGGTAGTTGGCGCGGCACTCGCGAGGTGGCTGCCTGTTGCGGGCTGGGGGCTGCTCGCCATCGATGCGTACGGGATTCAGGACTGCACGAGGCAGTGCGAGCGCGACAACTGGTTCCATCCTTGTCCGAAATGCCAGCAAGGAGGGGGCAAATGAACTTGTGGGGCTTGTATGTTTTCCTAGGTGTTCTCGCTGTCGGGATGATAGTCGGGATGTGGTATGTCGGGAGGAGGGCTAAGAAGCGCGAGGGAGAGATCATCTCGTCGCGATCCGCCGACACAGTGGAGAGTTTCGTTGCATCTTTCCGGCCCGAACTACAGCCGATTGCTCGTGCAATGTACGCTGAGTTCCAGCCCTACACTTTCAGCAAGAAGGTTCCATTCCAGAAATCTGATCGCGTCGCTGAAATACTTGGTTTCGAGAAGATCGATCTGGATGAGCCGCTGAAGAAAGTGGCGGATCAGTTCGGATGCCGCAAGCCTTCCAAGGAAGACAACAGTAGGTTCCGCACACGAGAAACCTTCCAGGACTACGTTGAGTTCATTTACTTCCTGAGAAGCTCGGAGTCGGGTGAACAACAGACCTCTGAACTGCACACTCATTGATGGGGTTTCTGGGAAGCTAGAGCAAGCGCCATGAAGCGAGTTGTCTGGACGCTGGCGATGACATTGGTGGGCTTCGGGCTGGGATGGCATAGCCAGGGAGCGCGCTACGAACCCGAGAATGTTGCCGCGATAACGCTGTGGTTTGGCTCCATTGGATTCGGCCTCGGAAGCATCTTCGACAAACGGCGCCCTAGTAACGGACTGTTCATCTTCTACCGGGCATTCACACTTGCCCTGATCGGTGTGTTCTTCTTCCCATTCGTTCCTCTCTCCCAGTTTGCGGCCCAGGTGGTCATCGCCGCATCTGTCGGAGCGCTCCTTGGGGTGGTTGTGGGGTTTGCACAGCTGAAGTTCTCCAAGCAGCAGGTGCGGGAATGAGGATGTTGAATAGAGTGCTGTTGGCCGCAGGACTGAGTTGGGTTTACTCAGTGACACTCGGGCTGCTGTTTGCTGCTTGCGCCGATGGTCGTCTAGCGTTCAGCACGCTAAAGCTTCCAGGCGTGGTTCCTGTCGCCCTTATCGGTAGCACGGTCGCGGCGCTACTCATGACGCCGGTTGCTGCATGGGCGGTGAGAACAGGCACGAGGAACCTCTGGCTTTACGGTCCGATTCTCTGGGTTGTACTGGCAGCTTGGCTGGTTCTAGTGGTGCCGTGGAATGCTGGTTACGGTGAATTGCGTTTGACAACTTGATTTGGCCCCACCGCGATACTTACATTTGGCCCCACCTGTAGTAATAAGGATACCCAGTTTAGTTCGGCAAAGGTCTTGCGTCTCCAGCCGGGATGGAGTGCAGAGGAAGGGGCGGCGTTTTTGAGCCCCTTCCTTTGCACCAGCAATGTAGAAGCTAACTCCGTCGATCGCTACGATGCTTTCTTTTTCTGGCGCACCTCCAGGGTTCTGCGAAAGCGGTAGGATTCGGCGCCGGTCTCGATGATGTGCGCTCGATCCGTGATCCGGTCCAGCAACGCCTTGCATAAGCGCGGATTGGGAAACACCTGCGTCCACTCGGAAAACGGTAAGTTTGTGGTCACGATCAAGGTGGCTCGCTCGGCGCGTTCGGCGATCACTTGAAACAAGAACTCGGCTCCGATGTCAGCTAATGGCACGTAGCCTACTTCGTCGAGCACGATCACGTCGTAGCGCAACCAGCGTGACAGCACCCGTTTCACCGCGTTGTGTTGCCGGGCTTCCACCAGCTCGTTGACCAGGTTTGCGGCTGTGGTGAATCTTGCTCGCCGCTTCTGCCGGCACGCGGCCACGCACAGGCCCGTCGCCAAATGCGTCTTGCCGGTACCACATTCGCCCATCAGCACCACGGGTTCCGCGCGCTCGATGTAGCCACCTTCGGCCAGTTCGCGGATCTTTGCCGCCGGAATCTGCCGCGCCTGGTTGAAGTCGAACTCTTCCAGCGTTTTCAGCCGCGGTAACTTGGCATCGCGCAGCCGTTGCTGAACGGCGTGCCGGTCACGTTCTTCCGACTCCATCGTGAGCAGCGCTTCCAGATACCCGATGTGACTGCGCTGTTCTTTGATGGCCTGCTCCGCCAGTTGCACGAAGTTCGCTCCGATCATCGGAATGCGCAGCGCCTTGCAATACTGCCTCACACTGGCGTGTTCGAGAGCCTGAGTTTGCTCTTTCATCGCGCCACCTCCGCCGTACTGGCAGCGAGACTGAGTAACTGGTCATACTCATTCATCTGAGGCAGCGGTCGTTCGTAGCGTTCCAGTCCGTTGAGCTCAACTAACTCGGTGCCTGGACGACCCAGTTCCGTTGCCATTAGCAGATGCCGCACCGCGGCCGCATCTGTGCAACTCAAAGCCAGCGCCTTCTCCACCGCCTGCTGCAGCCGCTCCCAGCCATGTCTCTTGCCGAGAGTGAGTAACTCGATCATCTCCCGCGTGCCGACTTGCTTGCCGTGCCGTTCCTGCAAGCTCTGCCAGAGCCGGTCGAAACTCTCCGGCCAGCGCCCGCGTTCGCGCCACTGCCGCAACGGACTCGATCCCGCCAGCGCTCCCGGTTTCTTCTCCAGCACGTCAAGATAGTGCTCCAGATCGAGCACTTGCTCATAGCGGCCGAAACTACGCTCGTGCCGCGCCACGCACTCCCGTTCCTGCCAGATCTCGACATACGCCGGCAGGAGTTTCGCTTGCGGGCGCGTCCCCGGCCGCAAGGGCGTCGAGTAGAAGTTCGTCCGCACCTTCACACAGCCCTTGCCGTCCACTGTCGGAAAACTGGTCTCCGCCAGTTCGAATCCTTCCGCCGCCAGCGGCAACAGATGCTCGCGTTCGATCCGCATCGCCTCCCCGACGGGCATCGCTTGGCCTGCAATCCGCCGCTGTTCGTCTTGTTGACAGAAGCTTCGCAAATACTGATTCAACTCTTCCAGGTTCTTCACCTGCGGAACCGGCACCAGATGATTCCGGCGGAAATAGCCCACTTCCCCCTCTACTCCGCCCTTCTCGTTGCCCCGCGCCGGATTGCAGAACTCGGTCTGAAAGCCCCAGTGCGAGCGGAACGCGATCAACCGTTCCGTCTCCTCCCGCTGATGCCCGCGCAGAATCTTCTTCACCGCGCTCTTTAGGTTGTCGTAGCGCAAGCGCCGGAACACGCCACCAAAATAGCCAAATGCAGACTCATGCGCTTCCAGAAATGCCTGCTGCGTGGCGTGATAGTAGGCAACGTGAAACGCTCCGCCGCTCGCCATCGACCGCATCGCGAAGTGTTGAACCGACTGGCGCTCGCCTCCGATCTCGGCCATGGCTTCGTACCAATCCACCTGCGCTTCGCCGCCCCAGTCGTACACTTGCGGGACAAACGTCTCTCGCGCCGTGAGCCCTAACTCTTGCTTGCGCTCCCGTACATAACGGCGCACCGTCGCTTCCGCCACTGGGTCCGAACGCTCCTGACGGATCCGCTGCCAAATGCGATGTGCGGTGTGCCGCTGTTTGCGCGGAGCCAGCTGATCGGCGCGCAGAATCTCGTCAATGAACTGCATCACCGGACCCAGCCTGGGCTTGTTCCGCACCGCCAGTTTGCGCTCCGGCGGGATCGCACTCGCCAGCGCCTGTCGCACCATCCGCCGATGCACGCCCAGCTTCTTCGCGACTGCGCGAATCGAACCGGTTCCATGCGTGTGCTCCCGCCTAATCTCTTCGAATAGCTCCACCTTGCGTCTCCTGTCCATCGCCCTCCCCGTCCTGGCTGGCAGAAATCAGGGTAGGCCGATCTATCGGTTAGGGTGGGGCCAAATGTAATGATCGAAGTGGGGCCACTTCAGAGTAGCGAAATCATGAATATAGCGTGTTGATCTTGGGTCTTGTCGGACTGGTCGTTCTGGGGTTCATTCCTGCCCACAAGTGAGGGGAAGCGGTGGCAGGTTCCGCTGGCCGATTCCTGCCCTGATCAGGGGTCCGATCCGCGCCGTAATCCAGGTCGGTTTAGCTGCCCGATGCGGTCCCGATTCCGGGGTGGAATCCGCGTCCGATCCTGAGCTGGCAGCGTGGCGAATCCGGCACAGTGAGGGATGAGGTGATGAGGTTGCGGTGGTCCCGGAGGAGGGTTCGGGGTGTCCGATTCGCGGGTTACTGTGCGGTATCGGGGAAGGTCAAAATCAGCGCCGCCTACGGCGTCGGGAAGAGGGGTGACACGACACCCATAAATGGTTGCTGCGCAGTAACCTGCGGTTGCCGCAGGGTAACCACTGAAAACGAGGGAGTTGCGGGATTCCGGTAGCTATATAGCTACTTTGGTTCGCGTGCGTTAACCTCTTGAAAACACGAGAGAGGAGTTCCCGCGATGGCGAAGCCGAAGCCGATCCTGCGCACGCGCACCGTTTCCACGAAAGTGACCGAGGAAGAGTTCGCCGGGTTGGAAGCCCAAGCCGCCGAGCGTGGCGTGAACCTGAGCGAGTGGGTGCGGGAAGCCTTGCTGGACCGGCTGAAACCGGACGAGATTCCCGGCAACGCAACCCTGCTGGCCGAGGTAGTGGCGCTGCGAACTATCCTGATCAATCTGGCGGGCGCACAGGCGCGCGGGCAGGCCATGAGCCAGGAGAAAATCCAAGAGCTGATCGCTTACGCCGACCGGGAGCGATTCCGCCGTGCGGAGGAACGGGTGAGCGAAGCGGCCAAGCGGCGCAAGCACAAACCCACGGAGACCCCCAAAAAATGAACTACGCCGTGCTTCTATAGGGGGTGGGAAACCCTCTGCAAATCACGGATGTGAGGGACAAACGAATGCTGTTCAATGGTGAATCGAAACCGGAAATTATCGACTACGGGAGAAGGCGGCTCGACGAGGGTGTGGACTCGGCCACAGTGGCGAAGGAACTGATGCAGCGATGGCCGTATGAGGTCCACGATTTAGGGGTTGCCATCGCCGTGGTGGCGTTTGCAAAACAAGCGCTCCGCAGCTAATCTCCCCTTTTTCCGCTGGCGAGTGTACGGGGCGCGGGAGCCGAGTCAAGCCTCTCCGCTTCGCTCCGCCCGCTGGCGCGGCGTCGCACAGAACGCGACGGGCTTGACTCGCCTCCCTCTCCGCCCCTGTGTTGCTCCGCTATGGAGAAAAGGGAAAGAAAAACGGGAGCCAGAGCGCGACGGGAGAAGCCGGACGCGCCCAGACACCATCCCTTGCGCCTTCGGCGCAACGAAAAGCGGACTGCCGGAAAACGCGGCGCGTCCGGTGAGTGTCCGGGCTTTGTTCGGTGCCTGTCCGGTCGTTGTCCGGCTGGGGCGATCTGATCAGGATGCTCTACCGGGAGTGTTCTGCAGGAAGGTGTCGATGGTGGTGAGCAGCGCTTCTTGCTTCCGGCGTGGCAGACGCTCGATCTGTTCCAACCGCCGCAACACGTGACGGCTGTGCTTGCGTGGTGGCTCGACCGGGAGAGGCTCGCTGGTATGCAGCAACTTCTGGATCGGCACATCAAGCGCGGCAGCGAAACGCAAAGCCATCTCTGCGCTGAGGCGCAGCTTGCCCGTCTCGTAATCAGAAACCACAACCTGGACGATGCCGACGCGTTGGGCTAACTCGCGCTGGTTATAACCGCGCATCTTGCGGAAATCGGACAGGCGCTTGCCGAGTGCGCGGCTCACTGCCTTGGAATCCGTGTTGGGTTTACGAGCCATGACAAGGGTGAGTGTAAGAGTCATCTGGAATCCCTCTTGACCTAGACAGTAATTTACTTTACATTCCTGTGGACAAGTTGAACAGAAGAATCCTCTTGACAGGTTTTTTCGAGAAGCCCTGAAAACGGGGGGAAGGAGCCGCGAGGCGATGCCCTATGTTCCGCCGGAGGTGAAGGAGCGAATCAAGCGGGAAGTTTCCATCCAGCGACTCGCAGAGGCGCGGGGCATCCAGTTGCGGCGTGTGGGCCGAAACCTCATGGGACTCTGCCCCTTCCACAAAGACACGCGGCCCAGCCTCAGCATCGACGTGGTGAAGAACGAGTGGCACTGCTTCGGCTGTGACCGCAAGGGAGACGTGATCGAGTGGGCGCGATGCGCCGAGGGCGTCAGTTTCACGCACGCGCTGGAACTGCTGCGACGCGACTATCTCCCGACCGCCACCACGAGCGCAAGCCCGCCGCCGAAAAACTCGACGGTGCCCAAGTTGCCGCCGTTGTTCGAGCCAACGGTGGACGATCAAAAGCTGCTGGGCATCGTGGTCGATTACTACCACCGCACGCTGAAGCAGTCGCCGGGAGCGCAGCAGTATCTCGTCAAGCGCGGCCTGCAATCGACGGAGATGGTCGAGCACTTCAAGCTGGGCTTTTCCAATCGCTCGCTGAATTACCACCTGCAGGATAAGAACCGCGCTTTGGGTTTGAACCAGCGCGGACGACTGGAGGAGTTGGGCATCTTGCGGGAGAAGAGCGGGCATGAGCACTTCGTGGGATCGCTGGTGATCCCGATCCTGAATCTCAATGGCGAAGTGGTGCAGATGTACGGACGCAAGATCAACGACCGTCTGCGGCCCGGAACCGAATATCACTTGTACCTGCCGGGGCCGCGCTGTGGCGTGTGGAACGAGCAGGCGCTGATCGCGTCGAAAGACATCATCCTGTGCGAGGCGCTAATCGACGCGCTGACGTTCTGGTGCGCGGGCTATCGCAACGTGACGACCAGCTACGGCGTGAACGGCTTCAACGACTCGCACCGGGAGGCGTTTCAGAAGCACGGCACGAAGAGAATTTACATCGCCTACGACCGCGACGAGGCCGGAGAAAAAGCGGCGGCGAAACACGCGGAAGAACTCATGCAGATGGGCATCGAGTGTTTCCGGGTGCAGTTTCCGCGCGGCCAGGACGCCAACGAGTTTGCGCGGAAGCAACAGCCTGCGGCGAAGTGGCTGGGGATGTCTCTGACCAGCGCGGCATGGCTGGGCAAAGGCCAGCGGCCCACGGTTGCGGTGATGACGCCGGCATCGCCGGCGTCACCGGAGGAGGGAAAACCAGAGCCGATGAAAAAGCAGGAGCCATCCCCAACAGAAGAAAAACCCAAAAGCACAGCTAAAGAAAAAAGAGCAATCGAGAGTCCAACTCCGTCTCCAACTTCCTCGACTGCGGCAGAGAGTGTTTTTCCATTAGCTGCACCTTTAGAAAGCGTGCAGCGGGAACAACCCGCGCAAGAACAGCGCCCGATGCCGCTGAGCGCGCCCACTGCGCCGCAGATCAAGATCGACAACGGAGAAATCGTAGCGAGCTTTGGAGCGCGCACCTACCGTGTGCTGAATCTGGAGAAATGTACCAGCCTGGGCCGGATGCAGGTCAACGTGAAAGTATCCGGCACGAATGTGCGCGGCGAGTGGTGCTATCACGGCGACACGTTCGACATGGAGAGCTTTCCGCGCCGCGCGGCGTTCATCAAGCAAACGGCGCACGAGCTGGCGGCGAAGGAAGAGACGATCCAGCGCGAAGTCGGCCAACTGTGGGGCGCGCTCGGCGACATGCAGCGGGAGATGCTGCGCAATACGCTGACGCCAGAGGCGGAAGAAACGATCATGACGGCCGAGGAGAAAGCGGCCGCAATGGAACTGCTGCGCGATCCGCGCCTGTTGAAGCGGGTGCTGGAGGACTTCGAGAAATGTGGCGTGGTGGGTGAAGAGACGAACAAGAAAGTAAGCTATCTCGCCGCGGTGTCGCGCCTGCTCGAAAAACCGCTGGCGATTGTGGTGCAGTCGGCATCTTCGGCGGGCAAGAGTTCGTTGATGGAAGCGGTTCTCGACTTCATGCCGGAAGAGCAGCGGGAAAGCTACTCGGCAATGACCGGGCAAGCGCTGTTCTACATGGGACAAAAAAATCTGAAACACAAAATCCTTGCCGTCTCGGAAGAAGAAGGCGCGCAACGCGCGGCCTATGCGCTGAAGCTCTTGCAGTCGGAAGGCAAGTTGAAAATCGCCTCGACCGGCAAGGACCCGGTGAGCGGCAAGCAGGTGACGCACGAATACACCGTAGAAGGCCCGGTGATGATCTTCCTCACCACCACGGCGCAGCAGGTCGATGAGGAGTTGTTGAATCGTTCGATTGTGCTCACGGTGAACGAGGAGCGGGAGCAGACGCGGGCCATTCATCGCAAGCAGCGCGAGGCCCGCACGACGGAAGGACTGTGGGCATGGCGGGAACGCGCCCGCATCGTGAAGCTGCATCGCAACGCGCAACGTCTCTTGCGTCCCATCGCCGTCGCCAATAACCAGCCCGACGCGGACGAAGACTTTCCCGACCACATGACCCGGACGCGGCGCGATCACGCGAAACTGCTGACGCTGATCGACTCGATTGCGCTGCTGCATCAGCACCAGCGGGAGATCAAGCGGGACTCGCGCGAGGGTGACACGCTGGAATACATCGAGGCCACAGCCGAAGACGTGGCACTGGCGAAACAACTCATGCGCCAGGTCATCATGCCTTCGCTCGACGAACTGCCGCCGCACACGCGCCGCCTGCTCGGGGTGATCGAGCAGATGGTGAAGGAAGAGTGTGAACGCTTGCAGATCGAATCTTCGGACTACCGTTTCACGCGGCGCAGCGTGCGGCAATACAGCCGGTGGGGCGACACACAGTTACGGGTGCATCTGCGGCGGCTGGAAGAAATGGAATATCTGCGGGTGCGCTATGGCGGGCCGGGACAGACGTTCGTGTATCAGTTGCACTCCGAGGAAGAGGAGGCCAATCGTAACCATGCGGGGTCGCGGGGGGTGCGCGGGGACCGCGCGGGGGTGGGTGAAAGCGAACTATCGCCAGTAAAGACGCGGGTGCAGACGCCAACTGCGCGGTTTGCCGGAAGTATATTAAGGGGCAACGGGGCCGATCCCGGCCAAATCGTAGTCGTAGCTAAAGCGAATGGCGCGGAGAAACCGAACGGCCACGGGCTGGCGAAACACGCGGCGGTGAGATGATGGCCCGCGTCACGAAGAAGCGCCATGTGGAAGCCGAGCCACACACGGCACTTGGACAGTTCATGGAAGAACATCTGGAATGGCTGCTAATCAACAACTACTCCCAGGACACTGCCGACCATGCGCGTTGGTCCATCGCCGACTTCATCCGTTGGGCTGAGCAGCGCGGGATCGAGCATCCGATGGAAGTGACGCGCCCGATCCTCGAAAGCTACCAGCGATATCTCTACTACTACCGCAAAGGGAACGGACAGCCGCTCACGTTCCGCACGCAACACTCGCGGCTAACACCGGTGCGCCGCTGGTTTCGCTGGCTGGTGCGCAACAATCGCATCCTGCACAACCCGGCCTCCGATCTCGACCTGCCTCGCATGGAGAAGCGTCTTCCGCGCACCATCTTCTCCGCTGACGAAGTCGAGCGCGTTCTCGTGGTGCCCGACATCGCCACGCCGGTGGGCCTGCGCGATCACGCCATGCTGGAAACGTTCTACTCGACCGGTGTGCGGCGCAAGGAACTCATGCAACTCAAGCTGTACGACGTGGACCGCGAACGCGCCACGCTCACGATCCGCCAGGGCAAGGGGAAGAAGGACCGCATGATTCCGATCGGCGAGCGGGCGCTGGCCTGGGTCGAAAAATATCTGCGAGAAGCGCGGCCACAGTTGGCCGTCGAACCGGACGACGCCACGCTGTTTCTGACGCAGTACGGAGAGCCGTTTCATCCTGACGCGCTGAGCAACCTGACACGCGACTACATCGCGCAGGCCAACCTTGGAAAATCCGGTTCCTGCCACACGTTCCGTCACACGATGGCGACGCTGATGCTCGAAGGCGGCGCCGACATTCGCTACATCCAGCAGATGCTGGGACACGCCGACCTGAGCACCACGGAAATCTACACGCACGTGGCCATCCGCAAGCTGCAACAAATCCACGCGGCCACGCATCCCGGCGCAAAACTTGAGCACCGGAAACCAGAAGACACGAGCGACAACGGCCACGGCGAGGAAGAGAAAGCCGCATTGCTGGCCGCGCTCGAAGCCGAGGACGAAGAGGCAGACTAAAGCTGTTCTTGACGAGGTATGCCATATCTGGCATATTCGAGAGGTACGATGAAACCACTGATCTTCGTTGCCGACTCACACCGCGCTCTGTTGGAGTTTCCGAAAGCCGTGCAGCAGCAGGTTGGCTTTGCTCTCTATCAGGCGCAGATGGGCGGCAAGCACATCGAAGCCAAGCCGCTGAAGAACGTCGGGGCCGGAGTGCTGGAGGTGGTTTCCGATCATCGCGGCGACACGTTCCGCACGGTCTACACGGTGAAGCTGGAAAAGGCGGTGTATGTGCTGCACGCCTTTCAGAAGAAATCGAAGCACGGCATAGCCACGCCGAAGAACGTCATGGACCTTGTGAAACAGCGGTTGCAACGTGCCATCGAGATCGACCGCGAAAGAGAGAAATAGCGATGCCCAAACGCACAAAAGATTACGTGGTCAGCAGCGGAAACGTCTTCGCCGATCTTGGACTGCCAAACCCGGAGGAGGCCTTGGCCAAGGCCGAGCTTGCCCACAAAATCGCCCTGCTGATCCAGAACAAGGGGCTGACCCAAGTGCAGACCGCCAAACTGCTGGGCGTCGATCAACCCAAGGTCTCAGCTCTTCTTCGCGGGCGTCTCTCCGGCTTCTCTCTGGAGCGGCTGATGCGCTTCCTGCTGCTGTTGGGACAGGACATCAAAATCACGGTGCAAGCCTGCCCCCGCTCCCGGTCCCAGGCTCGCGTGCATGTGGCATAGAGAACAGCCTCGCATCGTTTGGTAACCGCCGCGCACTCGACTGCCCCCGCCACGGTCTCTCTCCCTTGGAACCCTCTCGTCCGGGCACCCCCATCTCTAAGGAATCCCCAAGGGAGAAAGACCCTTCTCCCGCGCCTGTTCGGGTTGGTGTGCGCTGTGGCGCACGCAGGCGCTCCTGTAGGGGGCTGTCGAGCGGACCACGGGCCCCGGTCCGGCTGCGCTGCGCGGCGGATCGCAAACCAACGCTGGCCTGAAGTACCTGCCCCTGAGTCCCCAAAGTCACTTCTTTGCGTGTGCCCCGGTGACTACAATCAGCGGTGATGGCCGCCACAGCCGAAAGACGAATCCCCGCTCTCACGAGGAGCGAAGATATTTTTTCTTTAGCTGTGCCTTTCGCTGCCATCGCGTCGGAACATCGCATCGGCGCAAACGAACTCAGGGGCCAAAAACCGCATCAGGGGATTTTTTCCAAAAATCGCACAATCGCATCAGGGGCGATGTGGGCTAAGTGGCCGGGAATGCATCAGGTTAGCGGGCAGTGGTGGTCAAAAACCGTGTTGGGGATAGTAATAGACGCAAACGGCAATATTCTCTCCGATCCCTCCGGCAAACAGTACACATGGGACTTCGAGAACCGGCTGACTCAGGTGGTCAATCCCGGCGTCGGGACCACAACGTTCCGGTACGATCCCTTCGGTCGAAGAATCGATAAAATCTCACCGAGCTTCACGAGCGTCTTTGTGTACGACGATGACAACCTTCTCGAAACTGTTAATGCGTCCGGGAATGAAGTCGCTGGCTACACGCAAGGGCTCGGCCTCGACGATCTATTAGCCATGGAGCGCGGCAGTGTCGTGGACTATTACGACGCGGATGCTCTAGGGTCGGTCACTTCGTTGACAGCCTCGACCGGCTCCGTCGCCCAGAATTACAGCTATGATTCGTTTGGCAACTTGTCGAGTTCAACCGGCACGATCCGCAACTACTTCCAATTCGCGGGACGTGAGTTCGATACCGAGACCAATTTGTACTACTTCCGCCATCGCTACTATGACCCTTCTATCGGTCGATTTGTTAGCGAAGACCCCGACGATGAGGGATCGCCGTATGATCGTCTGAATCTCTACCTGTATGTTGGGAACCATCCTGTTGATTGGGTCGATCCTCTAGGGCTGTACACGCTGAAGAAGGGAGGCCCGCATCCTCCTCTCCCGCCATCTCCGGAAATTGACGCTCTCTTGAAGTGCATCGAGGCTAAGACTGGCCTCCATCTACTCGTAACCTCAACTTCGGAAGACATTCCTGAGCATCCGCCAGGCACACCGCACCGACGCGGGGTTGCAGTGGATGTGAGGTACACTCCCGGAACCGCTAATCAGATCCTTTGCGCTGCAAAAGAGTGCGGGGCGGGTTTTGGTCTGGATGAGGCAGCGCATCCGTCGAAAAAATCTACAGGGAAGCATGTCCATGTTCAGATTCCACCGGGCAAAAGAGGTGGTCATGGGGATCTCCCGAATGGACCCTGCAGCCGCTGTGGGAATTGATGGAGGACGGAGGTTCCGATGAATCTAACGTATCGACTTTTGTTCCTGATACTCTTGCTCCAACCTCTCGCCTTCTGTCAGCAAGCGACCGGAACGTCGAGAGCGAACGGCTCGAATGTTCCGGCGACTCTTTGCTCTACGGAGTCTTTGCCCCCAGATGTCCAGAAGCGATTGGCAGAAGAGTTTAAGCCCTGGAGAATCCAACAGCCAGACCGTCTCAGCGAGCCGGCCCTCGAACGTTGGAAATCTGAGAGACCACTAGCGTGCCCTGGCATTGCTGCGGGCCACTTTGAGCACAGCAAGATGATTTCCTACGCGCTCCTACTCGTTTCCGCAGTGGAGACAAATCCAGGTTATAAATTCATCATCTTCACTCCCGAGCGTGACCGACCCGCTTACAGGATGACTGTACTTGACGAGTCGCCAGAGGATGCCCAGGACATCTTCATACGCCGGGAAGACGTCGGCAAGTTTTTCGACCGGCAATCAATAACAAAGTTTCGCGTGGATGCAAACGAAATCATCCTGTTTGCAGATGCGGGAGTGAAGAACTACGAGACTGACGTGTACTTCTGGGGGAACGGGAGCTTTCAACATCAGCCCGTCGATTACTAGCTCGTGACGGATCATGCCTATGACGCAAACGGCAATACCCTCTCCGACAGCTCTGGAAAACAATACTCTTGGGATTTCAACAACCGATTGACGCAGGCCATCGTGCCCAATGTCGGCACGACCACCTTCCGCTACGATCCGTTCGGTAGGCGCATTCAAAAATCAGGGGCGCTCGGAACGACCAATTTTTTGTATGACGGCGCGAACCTGCTCGAAGAAATCGATAACAGCGGAAACGTACTGGCCAGATACACGCAAGACCGCGATATCGATTCGCCGCTCTCAGAATTTCGTGGTAGCACGACGAGCTACTACCAGGCAGATGAGGCGCTGGGTTCGGTTACGTCGCTCAGCAACAGCGCTGGTGCGCTTGCCAGTACCTACACCTACGACAGTTTCGGGAATCTGACTGCATCCACTGGAACTCTCACCAATCCGTTCCGGTATACCGGTCGCGAATTCGATTCAGAGACGGGGCTTTACTTCTACCGGGCTCGTTACTTCGATCCCGCCGTTGGCAGATTCATCTCCGAGGACCCGATTCGTTTCGGTGGAGGAGTTGATTTTTATCCATACGTCGACAACTCGCCTGTTAACGCTGTCGATCCGCTGGGCTTGGTTGCGGGGCCAAAGAATCCAAGAGCGGGTACACGTTGCAGGCCGACCGACTCGTGCAGCACGTTAAAGGGGAAAATCTTCCTTCTTGAACAGACCATCAGTTCTCACCAGGGTTGGGACTGGACCATGGGATGGCCCAGAGGCGGAGGACGGCATAGTCAAGAGATCGCAGATTTTTGGAATGCGTTGGCTCGATGCTTCGATCTTTTCGAGAAGAAATGCAAGAAAGATCAGAAGCAGTGCGATAAGGATGAAGGCTTTCCAGAGCCTGCTCCGCAGCCAGCACCACAGCCAAATACGCCGAGCGTGATGCCGATACCCATTGATCCGATTGTCCCACCGATGCCAATGCCGGAGCCAATGCCAGAGCCTATATTCCCGCTCGAACCTGTGTTTCCATTTTGAGGACCAGCTTGAGGAGTGAAATGGATAGGGACTTCTTGTTTGCAATCGCCGAGGACGAGGCGCGGGAAGGGTCGATTCCCAAAGCCGATATCGTGGCCAGCATCCGCAGCGACGACACTGAGCTTGCGGGAGCTATCTATGACATCGTTACGACCGACAAACTCAAGAAGAGAATCGAACCGCCTCTATCGGATAAGGAACTCGATGGCCTCATCACAGAGTACTTCGAGCGCTGCATCCTTACTGATCCCAAAGGTGAATGGACACTAACCAGGTATGGCGCTGCTTGGGAAGCCCAAGCTTGCATCTTGGACGTTTGGGAGAGCGAGGGCGGAAGCTCCGAATCGTTCGTGAAATGGAAGAAGTGGATGGAGAAGCTGTACCGAGCCGGGGATGAAAAGATCAAGCGGGCAATAGTGGATGGAATCTTAGAACATCTCTTCGAGAAAAAGGGCCTGCGCCAATCCTTTGCCGATTGGAAAGCTGACTCCAATCTTAAGACTGCCTACGATGAGGCACAACTGTGGGCCGACACGCAGCCTAAAACAGCTAAACCAGGGACAGCCTAAGCCAATTTTTTTCCTTAGCTGCCCTGATCCGACCGTCAGACAGAGTACCTTCCGCTGGCGTTTCCCGAGCCGATGGCGCGTGAGTTTCTGATCGGATGAGGTCAGGGATGGTACTCTCGTTTTCTCGCCTTTGCAGGAGACAATCCAAGTGAATATCAACGACAGTGCGGTGAGCCAAGACGGGTCCTTGAAGGTGACGCTGACGGCCTTCGATCCGGCCAGGGGTAAAGGGCAGATCAGGATCGAGGAGCTTGTGGAAAAGCGGGGCTGGTTTTACGTGACAGTGAAGTTCGCGGCTGGGGGTCAGAACCGGATCGATTACAAGACCTGGGATGTCCACAAGACGCCGGTGTACGAGGTGAGCACCACGGTTCGGAACGACTCGGTTTCCGCCATCGAAATCGTCCCGGCTGGGAACCTATAGGGCCGGTTTCCCAATCCTGCCGAGGGGTGATTCCCAAAGATCAAAACCTGCGCCGCCTACGGCGTCGGGTGTAGGTAATGACACGACACCCATAAATGGTTGCTGCGCAGTAACCTGCGGTTGCCGCAGGGTAACCACTGAAAACGAGGGAGTTGCGGGATTCCGGTAGCTATATAGCTACTTTGGTTCGCGTGCGTTAACCTCTTGAAAACACGAGAGAGGAGTTCCCGCGATGGCGAAGCCGAAGCCGATCCTGCGCACGCGCACCGTTTCCACGAAAGTGACCGAGGAAGAGTTCGCCGGGTTGGAAGCCCAAGCCGCCGAGCGTGGCGTGAACCTGAGCGAGTGGGTGCGGGAAGCCTTGCTGGACCGGCTGAAACCGGACGAGATTCCCGGCAACGCAACCCTGCTGGCCGAGGTAGTGGCGCTGCGAACTATCCTGATCAATCTGGCGGGCGCACAGGCGCGCGGGCAGGCCATGAGCCAGGAGAAAATCCAAGAGCTGATCGCTTACGCCGACCGGGAGCGATTCCGCCGTGCGGAGGAACGGGTGAGCGAAGCGGCCAAGCGGCGCAAGCACAAACCCACGGAGACCCCCAAAAAATGAACTACGCCGTGCTTCTATAGGGGGTGGGAAACCCTCTGCAAATCACGGATGTGAGGGACAAACGAATGCTGTTCAATGGTGAATCGAAACCGGAAATTATCGACTACGGGAGAAGGCGGCTCGACGAGGGTGTGGACTCGGCCACAGTGGCGAAGGAACTGATGCAGCGATGGCCGTATGAGGTCCACGATTTAGGGGTTGCCATCGCCGTGGTGGCGTTTGCAAAACAAGCGCTCCGCAGCTAATCTCCCCTTTTTCCGCTGGCGAGTGTACGGGGCGCGGGAGCCGAGTCAAGCCTCTCCGCTTCGCTCCGCCCGCTGGCGCGGCGTCGCACAGAACGCGACGGGCTTGACTCGCCTCCCTCTCCGCCCCTGTGTTGCTCCGCTATGGAGAAAAGGGAAAGAAAAACGGGAGCCAGAGCGCGACGGGAGAAGCCGGACGCGCCCAGACACCATCCCTTGCGCCTTCGGCGCAACGAAAAGCGGACTGCCGGAAAACGCGGCGCGTCCGGTGAGTGTCCGGGCTTTGTTCGGTGCCTGTCCGGTCGTTGTCCGGCTGGGGCGATCTGATCAGGATGCTCTACCGGGAGTGTTCTGCAGGAAGGTGTCGATGGTGGTGAGCAGCGCTTCTTGCTTCCGGCGTGGCAGACGCTCGATCTGTTCCAACCGCCGCAACACGTGACGGCTGTGCTTGCGTGGTGGCTCGACCGGGAGAGGCTCGCTGGTATGCAGCAACTTCTGGATCGGCACATCAAGCGCGGCAGCGAAACGCAAAGCCATCTCTGCGCTGAGGCGCAGCTTGCCCGTCTCGTAATCAGAAACCACAACCTGGACGATGCCGACGCGTTGGGCTAACTCGCGCTGGTTATAACCGCGCATCTTGCGGAAATCGGACAGGCGCTTGCCGAGTGCGCGGCTCACTGCCTTGGAATCCGTGTTGGGTTTACGAGCCATGACAAGGGTGAGTGTAAGAGTCATCTGGAATCCCTCTTGACCTAGACAGTAATTTACTTTACATTCCTGTGGACAAGTTGAACAGAAGAATCCTCTTGACAGGTTTTTTCGAGAAGCCCTGAAAACGGGGGGAAGGAGCCGCGAGGCGATGCCCTATGTTCCGCCGGAGGTGAAGGAGCGAATCAAGCGGGAAGTTTCCATCCAGCGACTCGCAGAGGCGCGGGGCATCCAGTTGCGGCGTGTGGGCCGAAACCTCATGGGACTCTGCCCCTTCCACAAAGACACGCGGCCCAGCCTCAGCATCGACGTGGTGAAGAACGAGTGGCACTGCTTCGGCTGTGACCGCAAGGGAGACGTGATCGAGTGGGCGCGATGCGCCGAGGGCGTCAGTTTCACGCACGCGCTGGAACTGCTGCGACGCGACTATCTCCCGACCGCCACCACGAGCGCAAGCCCGCCGCCGAAAAACTCGACGGTGCCCAAGTTGCCGCCGTTGTTCGAGCCAACGGTGGACGATCAAAAGCTGCTGGGCATCGTGGTCGATTACTACCACCGCACGCTGAAGCAGTCGCCGGGAGCGCAGCAGTATCTCGTCAAGCGCGGCCTGCAATCGACGGAGATGGTCGAGCACTTCAAGCTGGGCTTTTCCAATCGCTCGCTGAATTACCACCTGCAGGATAAGAACCGCGCTTTGGGTTTGAACCAGCGCGGACGACTGGAGGAGTTGGGCATCTTGCGGGAGAAGAGCGGGCATGAGCACTTCGTGGGATCGCTGGTGATCCCGATCCTGAATCTCAATGGCGAAGTGGTGCAGATGTACGGACGCAAGATCAACGACCGTCTGCGGCCCGGAACCGAATATCACTTGTACCTGCCGGGGCCGCGCTGTGGCGTGTGGAACGAGCAGGCGCTGATCGCGTCGAAAGACATCATCCTGTGCGAGGCGCTAATCGACGCGCTGACGTTCTGGTGCGCGGGCTATCGCAACGTGACGACCAGCTACGGCGTGAACGGCTTCAACGACTCGCACCGGGAGGCGTTTCAGAAGCACGGCACGAAGAGAATTTACATCGCCTACGACCGCGACGAGGCCGGAGAAAAAGCGGCGGCGAAACACGCGGAAGAACTCATGCAGATGGGCATCGAGTGTTTCCGGGTGCAGTTTCCGCGCGGCCAGGACGCCAACGAGTTTGCGCGGAAGCAACAGCCTGCGGCGAAGTGGCTGGGGATGTCTCTGACCAGCGCGGCATGGCTGGGCAAAGGCCAGCGGCCCACGGTTGCGGTGATGACGCCGGCATCGCCGGCGTCACCGGAGGAGGGAAAACCAGAGCCGATGAAAAAGCAGGAGCCATCCCCAACAGAAGAAAAACCCAAAAGCACAGCTAAAGAAAAAAGAGCAATCGAGAGTCCAACTCCGTCTCCAACTTCCTCGACTGCGGCAGAGAGTGTTTTTCCATTAGCTGCACCTTTAGAAAGCGTGCAGCGGGAACAACCCGCGCAAGAACAGCGCCCGATGCCGCTGAGCGCGCCCACTGCGCCGCAGATCAAGATCGACAACGGAGAAATCGTAGCGAGCTTTGGAGCGCGCACCTACCGTGTGCTGAATCTGGAGAAATGTACCAGCCTGGGCCGGATGCAGGTCAACGTGAAAGTATCCGGCACGAATGTGCGCGGCGAGTGGTGCTATCACGGCGACACGTTCGACATGGAGAGCTTTCCGCGCCGCGCGGCGTTCATCAAGCAAACGGCGCACGAGCTGGCGGCGAAGGAAGAGACGATCCAGCGCGAAGTCGGCCAACTGTGGGGCGCGCTCGGCGACATGCAGCGGGAGATGCTGCGCAATACGCTGACGCCAGAGGCGGAAGAAACGATCATGACGGCCGAGGAGAAAGCGGCCGCAATGGAACTGCTGCGCGATCCGCGCCTGTTGAAGCGGGTGCTGGAGGACTTCGAGAAATGTGGCGTGGTGGGTGAAGAGACGAACAAGAAAGTAAGCTATCTCGCCGCGGTGTCGCGCCTGCTCGAAAAACCGCTGGCGATTGTGGTGCAGTCGGCATCTTCGGCGGGCAAGAGTTCGTTGATGGAAGCGGTTCTCGACTTCATGCCGGAAGAGCAGCGGGAAAGCTACTCGGCAATGACCGGGCAAGCGCTGTTCTACATGGGACAAAAAAATCTGAAACACAAAATCCTTGCCGTCTCGGAAGAAGAAGGCGCGCAACGCGCGGCCTATGCGCTGAAGCTCTTGCAGTCGGAAGGCAAGTTGAAAATCGCCTCGACCGGCAAGGACCCGGTGAGCGGCAAGCAGGTGACGCACGAATACACCGTAGAAGGCCCGGTGATGATCTTCCTCACCACCACGGCGCAGCAGGTCGATGAGGAGTTGTTGAATCGTTCGATTGTGCTCACGGTGAACGAGGAGCGGGAGCAGACGCGGGCCATTCATCGCAAGCAGCGCGAGGCCCGCACGACGGAAGGACTGTGGGCATGGCGGGAACGCGCCCGCATCGTGAAGCTGCATCGCAACGCGCAACGTCTCTTGCGTCCCATCGCCGTCGCCAATAACCAGCCCGACGCGGACGAAGACTTTCCCGACCACATGACCCGGACGCGGCGCGATCACGCGAAACTGCTGACGCTGATCGACTCGATTGCGCTGCTGCATCAGCACCAGCGGGAGATCAAGCGGGACTCGCGCGAGGGTGACACGCTGGAATACATCGAGGCCACAGCCGAAGACGTGGCACTGGCGAAACAACTCATGCGCCAGGTCATCATGCCTTCGCTCGACGAACTGCCGCCGCACACGCGCCGCCTGCTCGGGGTGATCGAGCAGATGGTGAAGGAAGAGTGTGAACGCTTGCAGATCGAATCTTCGGACTACCGTTTCACGCGGCGCAGCGTGCGGCAATACAGCCGGTGGGGCGACACACAGTTACGGGTGCATCTGCGGCGGCTGGAAGAAATGGAATATCTGCGGGTGCGCTATGGCGGGCCGGGACAGACGTTCGTGTATCAGTTGCACTCCGAGGAAGAGGAGGCCAATCGTAACCATGCGGGGTCGCGGGGGGTGCGCGGGGACCGCGCGGGGGTGGGTGAAAGCGAACTATCGCCAGTAAAGACGCGGGTGCAGACGCCAACTGCGCGGTTTGCCGGAAGTATATTAAGGGGCAACGGGGCCGATCCCGGCCAAATCGTAGTCGTAGCTAAAGCGAATGGCGCGGAGAAACCGAACGGCCACGGGCTGGCGAAACACGCGGCGGTGAGATGATGGCCCGCGTCACGAAGAAGCGCCATGTGGAAGCCGAGCCACACACGGCACTTGGACAGTTCATGGAAGAACATCTGGAATGGCTGCTAATCAACAACTACTCCCAGGACACTGCCGACCATGCGCGTTGGTCCATCGCCGACTTCATCCGTTGGGCTGAGCAGCGCGGGATCGAGCATCCGATGGAAGTGACGCGCCCGATCCTCGAAAGCTACCAGCGATATCTCTACTACTACCGCAAAGGGAACGGACAGCCGCTCACGTTCCGCACGCAACACTCGCGGCTAACACCGGTGCGCCGCTGGTTTCGCTGGCTGGTGCGCAACAATCGCATCCTGCACAACCCGGCCTCCGATCTCGACCTGCCTCGCATGGAGAAGCGTCTTCCGCGCACCATCTTCTCCGCTGACGAAGTCGAGCGCGTTCTCGTGGTGCCCGACATCGCCACGCCGGTGGGCCTGCGCGATCACGCCATGCTGGAAACGTTCTACTCGACCGGTGTGCGGCGCAAGGAACTCATGCAACTCAAGCTGTACGACGTGGACCGCGAACGCGCCACGCTCACGATCCGCCAGGGCAAGGGGAAGAAGGACCGCATGATTCCGATCGGCGAGCGGGCGCTGGCCTGGGTCGAAAAATATCTGCGAGAAGCGCGGCCACAGTTGGCCGTCGAACCGGACGACGCCACGCTGTTTCTGACGCAGTACGGAGAGCCGTTTCATCCTGACGCGCTGAGCAACCTGACACGCGACTACATCGCGCAGGCCAACCTTGGAAAATCCGGTTCCTGCCACACGTTCCGTCACACGATGGCGACGCTGATGCTCGAAGGCGGCGCCGACATTCGCTACATCCAGCAGATGCTGGGACACGCCGACCTGAGCACCACGGAAATCTACACGCACGTGGCCATCCGCAAGCTGCAACAAATCCACGCGGCCACGCATCCCGGCGCAAAACTTGAGCACCGGAAACCAGAAGACACGAGCGACAACGGCCACGGCGAGGAAGAGAAAGCCGCATTGCTGGCCGCGCTCGAAGCCGAGGACGAAGAGGCAGACTAAAGCTGTTCTTGACGAGGTATGCCATATCTGGCATATTCGAGAGGTACGATGAAACCACTGATCTTCGTTGCCGACTCACACCGCGCTCTGTTGGAGTTTCCGAAAGCCGTGCAGCAGCAGGTTGGCTTTGCTCTCTATCAGGCGCAGATGGGCGGCAAGCACATCGAAGCCAAGCCGCTGAAGAACGTCGGGGCCGGAGTGCTGGAGGTGGTTTCCGATCATCGCGGCGACACGTTCCGCACGGTCTACACGGTGAAGCTGGAAAAGGCGGTGTATGTGCTGCACGCCTTTCAGAAGAAATCGAAGCACGGCATAGCCACGCCGAAGAACGTCATGGACCTTGTGAAACAGCGGTTGCAACGTGCCATCGAGATCGACCGCGAAAGAGAGAAATAGCGATGCCCAAACGCACAAAAGATTACGTGGTCAGCAGCGGAAACGTCTTCGCCGATCTTGGACTGCCAAACCCGGAGGAGGCCTTGGCCAAGGCCGAGCTTGCCCACAAAATCGCCCTGCTGATCCAGAACAAGGGGCTGACCCAAGTGCAGACCGCCAAACTGCTGGGCGTCGATCAACCCAAGGTCTCAGCTCTTCTTCGCGGGCGTCTCTCCGGCTTCTCTCTGGAGCGGCTGATGCGCTTCCTGCTGCTGTTGGGACAGGACATCAAAATCACGGTGCAAGCCTGCCCCCGCTCCCGGTCCCAGGCTCGCGTGCATGTGGCATAGAGAACAGCCTCGCATCGTTTGGTAACCGCCGCGCACTCGACTGCCCCCGCCACGGTCTCTCTCCCTTGGAACCCTCTCGTCCGGGCACCCCCATCTCTAAGGAATCCCCAAGGGAGAAAGACCCTTCTCCCGCGCCTGTTCGGGTTGGTGTGCGCTGTGGCGCACGCAGGCGCTCCTGTAGGGGGCTGTCGAGCGGACCACGGGCCCCGGTCCGGCTGCGCTGCGCGGCGGATCGCAAACCAACGCTGGCCTGAAGTACCTGCCCCTGAGTCCCCAAAGTCACTTCTTTGCGTGTGCCCCGGTGACTACAATCAGCGGTGATGGCCGCCACAGCCGAAAGACGAATCCCCGCTCTCACGAGGAGCGAAGATATTTTTTCTTTAGCTGTGCCTTTCGCTGCCATCGCGTCGGAACATCGCATCGGCGCAAACGAACTCAGGGGCCAAAAACCGCATCAGGGGATTTTTTCCAAAAATCGCACAATCGCATCAGGGGCGATGTGGGCTAAGTGGCCGGGAATGCATCAGGTTAGCGGGCAGTGGTGGTCAAAAACCGTGTTGGGGATAGTAATAGACGCAAACGGCAATACCCTCTCCGACCCCTCCGGCAAATCCTACTCCTGGGACTTCGAGAACCGCCTGACTCAGGTCGTGAATCCGGGTGTCGGCACGACGACCTTCCGCTACGATCCGTTCGGACGCAGAATCTACAAGCAATCGCCCAGCTTCACGAGCATCTTCGTCTACGACATCGATAATCTGCTTGAGACGCTCAATGCATCGGGCAGTGAGGTGGCGAGCTACACGCAGACGCAGAAGATCGATGAGACGCTGGCAGAGCTGCGCAGCAGCACGACGGATTACTACGACGCGGACGGTCTGGGGTCCATCATTTCGTTGAGCAGCTCAACCGGGGCGCTCGCGAACACCTATACCTACGATTCCTTCGGCAACACCACGGCCTCGACAGGCACGGTGCGCAACTACTTCCAGTACACCGGGCGTGAGTTCGACCCCGAGACCGGAATCTACGAATATCGGGCGCGGTACTTCGATCCGACCATCGGCAGATTCATCAGCGAAGACCCGCTCAAGTTTGGCGCGGGGATCGACTTCTACGCCTACGTTAACAATCGACCACTTAACATGAAGGACCCGTTCGGCTTGGCAGGCGTAAACTGGGGCGGCATTTGGGACACCGCCAAAGGCGCTTGGGACAACACCAAGGATGCAGCGGATAAGGCCGTAGGCATTACGCAGTGCTATTGGTGCCTCGTAACGTCGATTGCTAACACCCAGTCTAGAGCACAAGCTCCCCTGTACAACAACGGCGACCTTTCAATGCAAGGTACCAATTATCCAGGTGCTCCTTCCGCTTCAATGGAATTTAGGGAGATAAGGCTATCGAGTTCTGGTAACACTAATTGCCCCGAATGTGCGAAATACGGCATCGAAACGTCGGTAGGAGCAATGTTTTAGTCACTGAGATTCGGAGGATGTGCTTTGAGAAAGCCTTGGCGAATTTTGCTCATTGTGGCGAGCACCCTCGCGCTGGCGGCGGTCACACTGTTCTGGGCAGCACCAGTCGCGCTCTCCATTTGGACGGCGCACAAGGTTCCTAGCCGAGCCCGATTAGTTCCCGTCGAATTGACGGACGCCTCTGTTTCCCCGGCGGCCAGCAGCAAACTGTCGTATTTCAGCTACCAGTTTGAAGCTCCGTGGAGCGACATCGATGCCTCCAGCTCTAAGACGACGAACGTCAATCAAGCCCTCATCACTTTTCGTTCAGGCCTCGAGATATCGGTAACCGCTCTGCCTGCAAAGGAGATTATTAATGGCATTGCCAGCAGTTACGCCACGCCGCAGACCGTCGCACCGTTTATTGCCTCAGAATTTGGCGTTGAAGCAACCCGATCAGATTATGAATTTTTAAAGCGTCTGTATAACTTTACTCCCGAGAAGATGAACCGCTGGGCATTGTCCTCGGCTGTTCATTACCGGGAATCCATGTTGCTCACGATTAAATCCGCCGCACTCGTCCCATGGGCGAACTCGGGAATTTTCAATGTTCGCAATGCTGAGTACGCTGGATTTCAGCAGGGCGATCCCCAAGCCCATCCGACGGGAATTGTGGTGAGCCTCTACTCCGACGACGGCGGCATCGAGTTTGTCTTCAGTCAGAAGAACTACCAGAATCCTGCAGGCGTATCCCAAGCCGAGATCAATCGTCTTATCCAGTCCGTTCGAAAGCCGAGTATCGCAGAGTTGCAACATTGAGAGGCAACTTCAGCCGCAGCTACACCTACGACGCAAACGGCAATACCCTTACCGACGCCCAGGGCCGCAGCTTCACGTGGGACTTCGAGAACCGCCTGACGCAGGTCGTGAATCCGGGTGTGGGTACGACAACATTCCGTTACGATCCCTTCGGGCGGCGCATCCAGAAATCTGGTCCGCTCGGCACCACCAACTACCTCTATGACGGGATCGATCCCAATGGGAACGCGATCGAGGAGGTGGACCAGAGCGGGAATATCCTTGCGCGCTACGCGCAGAGCCTTGCCATAGATCAGCCCCTTGCGGAATCCCGTTCCGGAACAATCAGCTACTACCAGCAGGACGGGATTAGTTCGGTTACTTCGCTGAGCAATTCAGCAGCTGCTCTTGCCATCACGTACACGTTTGATTCCTTTGGCAAGTTGACTGCCTCCACTGGAACGCTCACCAACCCGTTCCAGTTCACGGGTAGAAACTTAGACACAGAAACCGGGATCTCTTACTACCGCGCACGTTACTACGACGAGAGCGTGGGCAGGTTTATCACCGAAGACCCAATCGGGTTCATCGGCGGTCAAAATTTCTACCGCTACGTGTACAACAGTCCCATTGGTCTGAACGATCCGTGGGGCCTGAGTGCCGCTAGCGTTGGTCAAGTTGAAGCTAGATGCCTTCAATGCATCAAAAACATCACCGACCGTGGGGAGCGACTTTCTTGGAATTCCAACAACACATTCGGTAAAGAAATCATCGGCTGGATCAACGACCTTTCATCGTGGGTTACGAAGCACAAAGCCTGTTGGGACCAGGCGTATTCGGCTGAGAACTGCCTAAATGGCTACCCATTTCCAGACGGCTGGAGGTTCAACGACATACCTGTAAGGGGTGGGTTTCACCATGTCGTCAGAGGGCATGACAACGATCCAAACGATCCTGATGTCATTTGCGACCCATGGCGGAATGAAACCTACACAGTTCCGAGGCCTCCGAGCGGAGGAGGAAGCGCATTCTAGCCATGAAACGACTCTACTGGACTCTTGGATTAGCACTCTTAGGCTTGTACCTAGGCTGGAACAGCCAACCTTACCCTAGGGCTGGTTCACGCTTTGGCAACGTCGAAGCGATATTGTTTCCAGTTGTGGGGCTAGGAGCTGTTGGTTTTGGGTTCGGGACGATCTTTATGCGACCTCGACCAGGTTGGCGGCTTGTGATTGCATGGATGGTCACTCTCGCTCTCCTTAGTGCGTTCTTTGGCTTCGGGCTTCTCCTTCCCGTCAAGTCCTTCGCAGCTGGTGAGGTTGTCGGCGGAGCAATCGGTGCGCTTGTGGGAGCGGTGATCGGTACTCTGCACGTGTACCGTATTCGGAGAAAGTTAGGGGCATCGAATCCCGGTACAGCGAGCTAGGATCGCAGACCGCTAGGGCTAAAGCTATGCGATTCCGGTCTGATTGCACAACTCCCGCCTCGTCCCAGCGTTTTCCTTAGGTCGGTTCCGCCCTGATCTGGTGTCCGATCCGCGCCGTGATCCCGGCCTGATTGCAGCCTATCCCATTGTGGACTCCGGGGTGAAATCTGCGCCGGATTCCTGAGCTGGCGGTGTGGTGAATCGTGCACGGAAGGGGTGAGGTTCCTGCCCTCCCGGAGTGCCGTTGTCGGGCTAGTTTTTTTAACCGTGCTGCGCACGGGGAGTAGGGGGTGACACGTCACCCCTAGTAGGGTGCCGTAAGCGTCGACCGGCACTCATGGTGCAGGGCGGAGGGCGCCCGCAGTACTAGAATCTAGAATCTGACATTCCCCGGATAGCTGAATGATAAGCCGAGGCGCAAAGGCCAGTGTCAAGGCTCTTTGACCGCGAACGCGGCGCGCGAAGCGCGGCCTTGACACTGGCCGGGCCTCGGCTATGCTCTGGCTATCCGCGGCATGTCATTCGGGAGTGTTGCATTCACAGACCAAGACCGAAACCCTGACTGATCTGATTCGTGTGCGTGGTTTGTGGTTCTAACTTGTGCGCCGCTGGCTCCTGCTGAATGGCGGGGGAATGGGACACGTCGCGGCTGAGTTCCTGGCCCAGCGTGGCTGCATTGTTCGTGTAAATCTGCGCGTCATAGCGTCCACGCGAGACAGCGACATAGGCCATGCGGCTGTTGAGCAGATCCTTAGCGCCCAACTCGGTGTCGACGTGAATCAGGACACGGTCGGCAGTCTGTCCCTGGCTGGAGTGGCTGGTCATGGCATAGCCGTGATCGAGATGCGGATGCTTGTGCGTATCAAGCTCGACCGCACGACCACCGTCCATCTTCAAGCGCAGCCGCCCGTCTCCGTTGATGCTCTCGATGGTCCCCAACTCGCGGTTCGCAACTCTGAGGTCGTTGGCCGGTGCGGTGAACTGGATGCGCTCGCCCACTGAAAAACTCCGCATCCCTTCTCGAAAAACCGAGACGCCCTGCTGTCGGCGTGGATCGTAAGTGCGCTGCGTGCCATCCTGCAGTTCGACTGTCAGCCGGTTGTTCGGAGCGTCGATACTCTTCACCTGTGCGTACTCGCCTTTTCCGATGCCGGTCTCCTTCGACGCGCGCGAATAGCGCAGCACATCGCCCACCTCATAGCGCTCGGCCCACGTGCGGTCCGCTCCGGTGAGGTCTTGGCGTGGCACAAGCGTTCTGATGCGGTGCTCCTCGTTACTAACGAGGCCACTCCGCTGCAATTCCGCATGGACGCGCTCGTTGATCTCGATGCGAGAGCGATTGTCAGGAGAAATCACCAGCGCGTTCTGAGGCGATTTTGCGTACTGCTTTGCAATTGCGGCGATACGCTCGTCGCGGCCCTGAATTTCATGGACTCGGCCCTGCCGATCAAGATTCTGTATTGCTTCCTGTACTTCGCCCTGGGCAAGCTGCTGGACCACCTGTTTCAGTTCCGGGTCTTTCTGGCGCACGATCTCTTCGAGTTTCACCGTTTTCATACCGGCGTCCTGGAGCTGCGCGAAGGGCCTCCCAGCCTCAACCGCCTCATGTTGCCGCCGGTCCCCGACGAGCAACACACGGTCATTCGGATGGAGTCGGTTCACAAACTCATGCACCTGCCTGGTCGATGCCAGTGAGGATTCGTCGAGTACATAGAGCCGTTTCTCGCCAGTATCCGGTTGCTGTCCACGTACGAGATGTTTCTGTAGTGTGGATGTCTCCATGCCTGCTTCACCAAGCTTCTGCGCCGCGCGAGACGTTGGCGCGAAACCTTCCACCCTGTACCCCTCGGCCTCCGCGCCTTCGCGGACCACGGACAGAGTTGTTGTCTTTCCCGCCCCTGCGATGCCATCTAACCCGACAACCTTCTCCCGTGAAAGAAAGATTTCGTCTACTGCCTGGCGCTGCGACGCATTCAACTCCGGGTGGCGGTCCTCCGTGGCGATGCGCACTTGCGGTGAGACCAGCATGGGATCGCCGTAGTTGCGCCGATTGCCTTCCTGCATCCGGCCAACGATCTCACGCTCCATGCGTACCATCACGGCGGTTGTGTACTGTCTGCCAGCACCAACATGCGAGACTTCGCGGAACTCCCCAGCCTCGATCCGGCGCTCGAACTCCCGCCGGACCTGGGCATAAGTGGTTTCTCCCATGCCGCGCACCAGCGCTGTTTCAACGATCGCGCGGCGGTCCTGCACAGCCGATCTCTCGAAGACATGATCGCGTGCCCAAGTCACGGCGTGCTTCGCCTGAACGTCTGGCTCCGGCATCTGCATCTGGTATTGCCCATGTTGGTGCGCCTGTGCGACGACGCGGTCCGCCTGATGCCCGTATTGTGCGGCCAACTCGCGGTGCCGCTGTAAGACTTCTCCAGGCGACAGCAGTTCCTTGTGGTCGCGAGTATGGTGGGCCGCGATCTGTGCCGCCGCGGCTCCGTCGATTCCTTGTTCGCGGAGATGGTCTTTGATCTGTTCACGTCGCGGGCTGGAAGCCTCCAGATATTCCTTCGAGTAGCCTCGAATTTCCGGCTGTCCATGCTTGCCGCGTTCCAGTTCGTAGCCGAGCTTTTCCAGACGCAAAGCCAACTCGGATCGGTAGACCGCCGTGGCGTAGCGCTGTGAGACGAACATCTCGTGTGGCTGCAGAGCTCGCATCTGTTTGCCATTTTCGAGACCGTTCTCGCGCTCGGTCATGTTGAAGATCACGGCATGAGTATGAAGCTGGGGCGCAGCATAGCCATCGACTGGCCGCGCGGCGTCGTGCTCGAAGGTGGCGGCGACAAATTTTCCGGTCGTCTCCGGGGCATGGACATTGCCGATTCGCGCCTGTGTGTATCGTTCAAGTTCCTGAAGTGCCGCGCGCACACTCTCCCGGTGGGCTTCGCGCACCCGATCATCGCCGCCCACGAGTGCGGTAAGCGATACCGACTTCGGCGCGGAAAACGTAGCGTCCCACCCGGCGCGATGCTCGACGCTGGTTACATCTCTGCCAAATTTGCCTTCATAGGTTCTCGAAACTTGATGCCGTATGAGCTGCTCTTCGGTGTGCGGATGTTGGCCTTCACTCAGTCGTGCAAAGTGTTCGGAACCAACGCCACCCTGCAACCCCCACTGCTCGGCGAGCCTGCCCTGCCACTCACTGTGACCCTGCTGATCGCGGCTCCAGTAGTTCTGTTCCTGCGAGGCAAACTCCCGCACATGGTAGGTCTGCGCCTGGCTTGCTGACAGCGGTTTCGAGATAGTGAGCATACCGAGCGCTCCTCAAGCGTCAAGTGGTGTTCGTGACAATTTGTCTCTCATTCGATTCCCTTCGTTTTCTCCCAGGCGAACGCCTCTTTGGGTTTGGTGTCGGGCGCACCGATGGTCGAACCAAAGGGCGCGAGCATCGGCTGGGTAGGCTTCTTCAGCGAATCGGCGGGAGCATTCGCGGGCACAGATGGCGCTGGTTTCGGCGCGATCTCTGGCATCTGCCGCTGCGAAAATCTCGGTAGTCTGAATCGGATTCTGCCCATTGTTATCCTCCATCCCTGGATCAAACCTGGCCGAGGTCGGCCCCATTCGATCGTCTCCATATCCCGCCGCTTACTTGAGGACCGGTTCTGCAATACACTCCGGACAGCCAGCAGCAAAAGGAACAGCGCGGCTAGCCAAAGCAACGGCGTCAAGAGCGAAAAGCTTCCGGGAAAGGGCATGGCACTCATGGCATACCAGCTCTTTCCTTGCCCTCGCGGGCGAAGAATTCATCAAGCACTTTGCGCGCCTGATGGAGCTTTCGTGCGTCGGCTTGGTCGCAGATTTTGAGGGCGGAATCAGGCGACAATTGTCTGCCTTCCAATGCCGCTTGAGAGGCCGCATGGAAGAGATTCAAGAGCGTGTAACGCACCGCCCAGACTTCGGCCAATACCAGTTGGGCGGGATCACCAGGCCGCTGTCGCGCGGCGCGCAAAGCGGTCCCCCGCAGCCACTCGGAGAGAACCTGTCCCGCGCTTTCGGCGGCAGCTTCTAATTCTCCCAGTTCTTCGGGAGTCAGTCTCGTGGCCGCGGTCTTGGTGCGGAAGCCGGGCTTCGCTTCTTCTCCGAACGGCAAACTGGACTGCGGATTATCTTGAACGCGGGGACTACTCATCGGACGAACCGCCTTGTTGCACTACTGCGCTTGATTCCGCTGCGATTAAGCTGCGTAATTGTTAGTTCACAGCAAGGTCTTGCGCTTCAACTCGTTTACGTGATCGACGATTGGCAGCACTTTGTCGCAAACAAACGTTATCGTCCGCTACCGTGCTCATTCAGCGAATGACCGAATTTGTTGACGCAGCGAAAGTTAACCTGCGTAAACATCGAAGCGCCGGCTGGCGCTCCGCAGTTCCCAACTTGGGGGTGACGTGTCCACCCTTCTTCCGGTGCGAAGCACGGCGTTCTTACAGCTCGCCGTATTCCAGCGTCTGAGCCTCCCACGTACGGATCACCTCCGGCTCCTGCCATGCGCGGCGAAACAGATTTCGGATCGACTGCCAGTGTCCCGTCGGGAATCGGAATGTGATTCCGTTCTCACGCGCAAAGAAAAACACTCCCCTTTCCTCGTTGTCCAGGATCGCCGTGTGCGCATAGAAGTAGTAGCCTTGCCATTGGTAAAGATCTCGCTCCAAATCGAGCTCTTCCAGCATCCTTCGGAACTCCGCAACCCTCGGGTATCCACACACCGGATAGCGCGGGGACAGGGTTCCGGGAAACTGCAAACGAGGAGAGAATTCATTCCCCTCTTCCCGCACCAGATCGAGGCGGTATCCGCCTTCTTCCAAAGAGGGCAATGCCGGCTGAACCGCAAGCTCAAAATCCTCGTCGTTGGTCTCCGAAGGCACCTTCTCTCGCAGTGGCTTTCGGTGAGCGGAATAGTGGCCGCGCGCGCACACCTTCCACAGGGCCGTCCAATGCTTCCAAAGGGCATCGTTCAGCTTCTCGATATTCGGGAATTTTTCCTCATCGAGAAGTCGATAGAGATTCCGGACGGCGAGTATCGGTTTTCGCCGCTTTTGAGCCGGGTTCTTGAGCATCTGAATGGTGCGCGTCACCACCCGGCGAACGTCTTCGTTTCCAACATCATTAGCTTCCTTCGCTTCCGCCTGTTTGTCCCCTGGAAGAGTCATCAGGTATACAAAGTCTAGTCGGGAATTCTTCGATTTGCGGGCGATGACGTAAGCCGCAAGGAATGCCTCCAGGATCTCGGCCAGCGACTCGTAGGAAATCTGGCCTTGTGCGGTATTGGTAAAGGACTCTGCGCCCAGCGCGCAGTAGTGGGCCACCAGGGTCCATTCCGACTGCGAAAGCGAGAGTCCTGATTCGGTCTTCCCACGAAGTCTCAGCAGGGATTTCGTTGGCTCCGTAAGCAGGTCTACCAACTCAAGACGGTCGTCTCGGGCAGACTCGAGAAGCTGCTTTGCCGCCTCCGATGTCGAGACCGTTTGGCCGCTCTTGAGGAACATGATTTTCTTCAATGTTTCAAGCCTTAAGCGCAGCGCCTCGGAAATGCGGATGGAGATCACTGGCTGCTGCGGTGTCGCGGCGTTCTCTGCCATGCGGCTCCTTTCCTAATGACTACATTCGATAATAGTGTAACGTTACATATTGACTGTACGTGCACAAATACGCTATTGTCAAGTATGAGGTCATAGTCGAGGTGCACAGTGCACGAAGCGAAGTCCCCAGCATTTGCATCCGATCCCATCGAACCCTTACTCGACGTGAGTAGAGCTGCTCATTTGCTGGGCATTTCGGTCAAGACCTTGCGTGACTGGATTCAGGGTCGTAGGATCGACTACGTGAAAGTGGGCACAAGAGTCATGATTCGGCCGGAAACCATCCGTCAGTTCGTGACAAGCAATACCCGACGCGCGGCAGGCTGATGAAAGTATTCAAACGCTCTGGAAGCTCGTACTACGCCTACAAGTTCCAGTACCGAGGCAAGGAATACTATCGCTCGACTGGGACCGAAAATCGGCGCGAAGCGGAGGCTATCGCCGGTGCGGCGCGAACTCGCATTGTTCGCCAGGCGGCGGGTCTCGAAGAACCCGAGCCCCAGCGGAAATCTCCCGCGAGTGATGAAAAGCCCAAGAGCATTCCTACGCTGAGACAGTTCCAAACAACTTTCGACGAGTGGGTTGCCACAGCCAAAGCGGAACAAAATGGCACCGTCAAGTTTTATCAGGAGAGCTATCGGAAGCTGCTCAGTTACGGTCCTTGGGCTGATCTCCCCCTCGATCAGATCGACGAAGCTCACATCGAAGCGTTCAAAGCTTGGGCTTTGAAGAAAGCAGGACGACGACGTGACGGAAAACCTACGCCAGTGGGGAAAACCACGGTTAATCGGTATTTGGCCACTTTTCGTAAGGCCTTGCGCTATGCGCATCTCAAGCTTAAGTTGATTGCCAAAGTGCCGACGGTCGAGCAGTACACGAAGGACGAGGGAGCAGAGCGTGAAACGGACTACATCTTCAGTGCGGCGGAGTATGCGCAATGGACTTCGCATGCCGCCGAACCTCTGCGATCCGCTTCCATTCTGGCGCGCCACTCCGGTATCTGTCGTAACGAGATGCTAATGCTCATGAAAGATTGCGTTCTAATCCACTCGGAGCAGAGTGCAGATCGGAAGATCTGTGGAGAGCTAATAATCAAACGCGGTCTGAAACGGCGAGCGCGAAAGCGTAGGCTAGTGATTGATTATGAAATGAAGAAAGTACTCGAACGGCTTCTGAAAGACTCCCAGTGCAACTATGTCTTCACGAGCCCCCTAGATCGGACAAAGCCTCTTGGGCCTTGGGTGCTGGAGGAACAGATAGGCCAGGTACGGAAGAAGATCAAGACGCATCCCGATGCCGGCCTGCACGCTCTGCGTCATACTTTTCTGACCGAGGCCGGAGAGTACACGGATCCCTTTACGTTGCAGTATGTAGCCGGACACGATAACATTAAGACCACGATGCGCTACGTACACCCGCGGGAGGCTGCAGTACATAAGCTGTTTGCGCGGCTGGCGGAGTTGCAGCGGCCGGAGGAGCGCATCGCGTGCCAGAAGTCGGTGCAAAATCCGGTGCAGTTCGAAATGCCCTCACAGGAAGAACTTGCTAACATATTGAGTACAGGTAATTTACAAAGTGCGGAAGTGGTGGAACTGGCAGACACACCATCTTGAGGGGGTGGCGCCGAAAGGCGTGGGGGTTCAAATCCCCCCTTCCGCACCATAAGTTGCTCTTTTAGGCGACCAATAAAGCGAATATCGTCAGGAAAATATAAAAATGATCTATTTCGTCACCGCCGTGCATATCCTGGTTTGTTTCTTCATCATCATCGTCGTCTTATTGCAGAGCGGGCAGAGTGGCGACATCTCGGCGGCCTTCGGCGGACAGGGCAGCCAGACGGCTTTCGGCCCACGGGGAGCGGCCAACGCGCTGTCCCGGGCGACGACCTGGTCCGCGGTGGCCTTCATGATCACGTCGATTGCGCTGTCGGTTTATGCCAGCAAGCGGGGCGGTCCGGGCTCGGTGTTGCAGGGATTGAAGTCGCAGCCGGTGAAGACCCAACCAGCCCCCGCGAACACGCCTGCGGGATTGCCCTCGAAAAAATAAGACGATCCCATTTACATATCTTTCTTTCGCAGTGCTTTGTGCTTGCAGGGCACGCGTGCCGCGAACTCTCGAATTCCTGTCTCTCTTTCTTCCTCCTCCTCTATGGTTGAGCGTAGGCATTTCCCGGCCGGACTGTACAGAGTCGGCTGTAATTGTATTTGCCCCAAAGAGGATGTAACATCCGAGATAGACGCATTAGTCTGGAGGAATTGATATGTCCGATCGTGACGGCAATAGTTTTGTATGGTTTCTGGCGGGGCTTGGGCTAGGGGCGCTGGCGGGAGTGCTGTACGCTCCGCGTTCGGGCAGCGAGACACGGGAAGTATTGCGCGCGCGCGCCGATGAAGGCCGCGAGTATGTTCGTAATCGTGCGCGGGAAGCGCGCGAACAGGCCAACCAGTGGGCCGACAAGGGTCGCGAAGTAGTGAGCCAACAGAAGGAACAGTTTCGCGCGGCTTATGAAGCGGGACGCCAAGCCTATCACGAAGCCACCACAGAGACCGGCAGCTCGAAGTAATTGACATCGTAATTGAGATCGCGCCCGCCGCTCCCTCCGCGCGCGAGTCAGGAAACTTCTGGGAGGATCGACTATGGACAAACTGACGGTCTTCATTGCGCTGACGGGGATTGCGGTGTTGTTGCAGGCCGGAGTGCTGATGGCGATGTATTTCACGATGCGCAAGAGCGGCAAGCGCATGGAAGCTCTTGCCTCCGAAATGAAAACCAAAGTGATGCCCACGGTGGAGCAGGCCCAGCAGATGCTGACGGAAATGCGTCCCAAGCTGGAAGCCATTGTCGACAATCTTGAGGGTGCGACCACGGTGATCCGATCGCAGATACAGCGCGTGGACGCAACCGTGACGGACGCAATGGATCGAGCTCGCCTGCAAATCATTCGCGGCGACGAGTTGCTGACCCGCACCATAGATCGGGTGGAACAAACGTCGGACATGGTGCAGAAGACGGTGGTCTCGCCCGTGCGCCAGCTCTCCGGCCTGATGCAGGGCATCACGGTGGGATTGGAGTTTTTGTTCGGCGGCCGTAACCGGCGAAATGGCGGCAGTCGGGAGGAGCGGCGCCCCGTCCCGCAGGATGAGATGTTCATCTGACGTAGCTCTCCCGTAATTCTCGTTTTTCATATCGCAATACGGGTACCCCGTCCTTGTCGCGTTTTGTACAACAGAGCCTGCCTTGACCGTAGCCGAAGGGGCGGGGATTTTGATTTTCAGTTCGTAGTTTGGAAAGCGGGAGCGAGCGTGCCACCGGTGGGTCCAGAACGATTCGCCCCGCGAGGCTCAATCTAGCTGAATCCCGCTCAGCCCTATTAGCGTCAAAACTGTTATGCGTTATCTCGTCCGAGCCTGCGTAAAGCCGGGTCGCGAATCCGACTTGCTGAAAGCAATCGAGGGCGAAACCCTGGGCCAGGGGTCGGTGGCAGAAGGCGAATATTTGCACAACATGAAGGACGCGCGCTTGTGTGCGGATCAGACGGCCCGGTGGGTCGAGATCTGCTACTGTCCAACGCCGCTGCAGGAAGAGCGTCCGTACTGGGAGGAATATTTCGATCTCACGCGAGTGCAGGACGCGCATGACCGGCGGAAGTGCGAACATGAGAACGGCAAGAAACCATGGGCTTGCGACGGCTGCGACTGCACGGCGCGGCTGGAACAGAAGCTGAAGAAGACGGGCACGCCGTTTCTTGAATCATTACGAAGCGGCCAGTGAACCATGCTCGCACTTGCCCAGTGTGTTCAGGAGATCCAGCCGCCGCCCACCACGATATCGCCGTCGTAGAAAACTGCGGCTTGGCCTGGCGTGACGGCTCGTTGCGGCTGGTCAAACGTGACCATAATCTCTTCGCCTGCTCTCTCCATCACGGCTGGCGCCGGTTCGTGGCGATGGCGAATCTTCACGGTGACTCGCATCGGCTCCAGCAAGTCATCCACCGAGATCAAGTTCACGCGCCGCGCTCTGAGAGTCTTCGAGTACAGATGGTCATCTCCACCCACAACGACCTGCTTGTCGGCCCCGCTGATCTGGATCACGTAGAGCGGCGATCCGGTAGCGACCCCGAGTCCCTTGCGCTGGCCGACCGTGAAGTTGTGGATGCCGGTGTGCTCGCGGATGACCTCGCCGCTGGTCGTGACCAGTTCACCGACGGTGTCGGGCAATGACTCGCCCTGCTCGGCCAGGTAGGCATCGATGAAACGCTTGTAGTCGCCGCCGGGGACAAAGCAGATTTCCTGCGAGTCCGGCTTCTGGGCGAGCGCGAGGCCGTGCTTGCGAGCCAGTTCGCGGACCTCGGGCTTGGTCATGTCGCCGAGCGGGAACAGCGTGCGGCTGAGCTGATCCTGCGTCAAGCCGAAGAGAAAGTAGGTTTGATCCTTGCTGTGATCGGCGGGGCGCTTGAGCAGCCAGCGGCCGCGGGCCTCGTCGAAGCTTACTCGGGCATAGTGGCCTGTCGCAACCCGCTCGGCGCCAATCTGCTGGGCCACAATGAGTAGCTGATCGAACTTCAAGTGATTGTTGCAGAGGCTGCAAGGGATCGGGGTGCGTCCCGAAAGATATTCTTCTACGAACGGGCGGACGACGTCGCGCTCGAAGCGCTCCTCGTGATTGACCACATAATACGGGATGCCGATCTGCTGGGCAACGCGGCGGGCATCGTAGACATCGTCGAGCGAGCAGCAGCGTCCCTGTACGGACTCAGGCATGCCTTCGCGTCCGGCGAGGCGGCGCTGATTCCAGAGCTGCATGGTCAGGCCGATCACATTGTGGCCGTCGGCGCGGAGCATGGCCGCGACGGTAGAAGAATCCACACCGCCCGACATGGCTACCGCAATGGTCTGTTCGCTGGACATCAGTTCAACCTCTATTCGATGCTCCGCCGTCGGTAAGGACTTAAGATTTCACGGCTTCTTTCTTGTATGCCGGCGACAACTCGCGCAAGCGCGCCACGGTCCCCGGTACGAGCGCGAGCGCGAAATCGATATCGGCTTCGGTCGTTTGCTTGCCCAGACTGAAGCGAATGCTGGCGCGCGCCTGATCGGAACGCAGGCCCATTGCGACCAGCACGTGTGAGGGCTCGATCGCTCCGGAAGAGCAAGCCGCTCCGGTGGAAACGGCGAGCCCCTTCAGATCGAGCGCAATCACCAGCGCCTCGCCTTCAATGTGATCGAAGCGAATGTTGCTCGTATTGGGAACGCGCGCGATACCCTTGCCATTCACCACGGCCTCGTCGACCTGGGAGAGAATTCCCTGCTGCAGGCGGTCGCGCATCGAGGCGATCTTGCGGTCATCGCCGCGATCAAGAGCTTCCTTCGCCAGTTTCGCCGCCTTTCCGAGACCAACGATTCCGGGGACATTCTCGGTTCCAGCGCGGCGCGAACGCTCGTGGCGTCCTCCATAGAGAAGCGGCTGGATCTGCGTTCCGTTCTTCAGGTAAAGAGCGCCCGTACCTTGCGGCGCGTGGACCTTGTGGCCCGAGATGGAGAGCGCGTGGCAGCCGATCCGCTTCACGTCGATCGCGACTTTCGCTGCCGCCTGCACGGCGTCGGTATGAAACAGCACGCCGGCTTCGGCGGCAATCTTACCAATCTCGTCGACGGGCTGCAGCGCGCCGGTTTCGTTGTTCGCCATCATGACGGAAATCAGCTTCGTCTTGGGACGCAGAGCGCGCCGCACATCCGCCGGGTCGATAAGGCTGCGTCCATCGACGGGTAGAATGGTGACTTCGCAGCCCCGCTTATCCAGAGCCTTGCAGGATTGCAGCACGGCGCTATGCTCGATGCTCGACGTGATCACGTGGTCGCCGGGCGTAATCAATCCGGCAATAGCCAAGTTGTCGCTCTCGGTGCCGCCGCCGGTAAAAATAATTTCGGAAGCGCTGCAGCCGAGCAGCGTAGCCACTGACTCGCGGGCGTCTTCGACGGCGGCCCGCGTCTCCTGCCCGTGATGATGAATGGACGAGGCGTTGCCGAAGTGCTCGCCGAAGTACGGGCGCATAGCCTCGAACACTTCGGGCAGAACCGGCGTGGTGGCGTTGTTGTCGAGATAAACGCGATGCATGCGGGACCCCGTTTCTATTCTACCTTGAGGCACGGATGCCCGGTCCGACCGGGCTGCGACCTGCCCGGACGGCCGAAGGCGGCCGTCGCCACATGGTCCATCTGAACTGGCTATCGCTGGTCTAGCGGGACGTAGTGGCTGGGATATTCAGGGCCCATATATTCGGCGCGGGGGCGGATCAGGCGGTTGTCGTCGAGTTGCTCGATCACATGGGCAGCCCATCCGCTGACGCGGGAGACGGCAAAGATCGGCGTGAACAGGTCTACATCGATTCCCAGCGTGTGATAGGTCGAGGCCGAGTAGAAGTCAACATTCGCGTTCAGCTTCTTGTCGGCCTTTACGAACTCTTCAATTTTGTGGGAAATCTCGAACCACTTGGCTTGCCCACTGGAGTTGCCAAGATCTCGAGACATGACGCGCAGATGCGTGGCTCGCGGATCTTCGGTGTGATAGACGCGGTGTCCGAAGCCGGGAACTTTTTTCTTCTGCGCCAGCATGCCTTTCACATAGTCGGTGGGGTCGGCGCCGGAGCGATCGATAGCTTCCAGGATGTGGAATACAGCCTCGTTGGCGCCGCCATGCAGCGGGCCTTTCAAGGCTCCGATTGCCGAAGTGATAGCCGAGTGCATGTCGGACAGGGTCGCGGCGGTCACGCGCGCGGCGAAGGTGGAAGCGTTGAGTTCGTGATCCGCATGAAGAATCAGCGCGATGTCGAGCGCGCGCTCGGCCGTCGGCGAAGGATGCTTGCCATTTAGCATGAGCAGAAAATTGGCCGCATGCGAAAGCGAATGTTCCGGCTCGACAACGGGATGCCCCTTACGAATGCGATCGTAGGCGGCCACGATCATGGCGATCTGCGAGGTCAGGCGAATCGCTTTATCGACGTTAGCCTTGCGATCGTTATTTTTCTCTTCCGGATCGTAGAACGACAGGGCCGACACGGCCGTGCGCAGCACGTCCATGGGCAAAGCGTGGCGGGGAGCGTTGCGCAGCAGGGTGATGATGGAAGCGTCCAGCTTGCGCTCCTCGGCGAGGCGATCATGCAGTTCGCGCAATTCGCGGCGGAAGGGAAGCTTGCCGAACCAGAGCAGGTAGCAGGTTTCTTCGAAATTCGAGTGGTCGGCTAGTTCATGAATATCGATGCCGCGATACGCCAGGACGCCGCGGTCGCCGTCGATGTAGCAGATTTTGGAAGTGGTAGCAACGACGCCCTCAAGTCCCTTGGGAGCATGCGTTGTAGTCAGATCGGACATCGGTTCTCGCCTCGAGCGCAGTGCTTAGCGTTGCGAAACCACGCGAGCAGTGCGGCGCGGGGGCAACCTTTTTTTATACCTGAAACAAATGGTGGTGTCCAAACCGGCGGACGGCCCGAAAATCAAGCAGGCCACAGCGCGAGCGCAGTCTTGCTGAGAATCTGCTGCTGCATGGGCTGGCTCAGCGGAAGGGCGCGGAACTCGTCGAGATTTTTCTTGATGTCGGGCACGCCGGGGCCGGGCCAGTCCGTACCGAATAATGTCTTGGCTGCGATTTCTTCCAGCCGAGGGAAATACTTGAGCAAAGTTTTCGGCGGGATGCCACTGATATCCAGATAAACATTGGGATGCCGCCGCACCAGGAAAAATGCGGTGTCCATCCAGAGCGGGCGGCCGCCATGGGCCAGCAGTATCTTCAGCTTGGGAAAATCCACGGCAACGTCATCCACGTAAATCGGATCACCATATTTGTTGCGTGCGCCGGGAAAAATCGACGTTCCGGTGTGGAACATGACGGGAACTCCATTGGCTTCCGCTGCCCGATAGATGATCTCCAGCTCCTTTGCGCCGCTCAGATAATCATTGGGGAATAGCAACTGGTGTGGCGGGTGGATCTTGATCATCCGCAATCCCAGCCGCAAAATCTGCTCCACGTCGGCGAGCACGTTAGTCGTGTGCCGCGGATGTAGGCTACCGCACGACAGCAGGCGCGTGTGATCTTCCTTCACATAATCGGCGACAAACTGGTTCACGCCGCTAGTGAAACCGATCACCTCCGGAGCCACATAGTTGATGAGCATGGCGCGATCGATGCCGCTCGCGTCCATGAATTTCAGAAAAGCTTTCGGCGAGCGGCAGAATTCCTCGATCTGCGCGAAATTCGCGCGCTTCTTTTTCATCAGTTCCAGCGCGTGAGGCTTGAACATCTCCATCGGCTGGATGTGGATGTGGCAGTCAGTGATCATCGGTTGCCAGTATTCAGTGGCTAGTAGCCAGATAGAGTCAGCAGAATATCAGACCAACTCGTTGCCCGCTGCAGCCAGCACCGCACGTTTCGTAAAGACGCGAATCATCTCGCGGCGGTATTCCGGGGTCAGCGCGGAAGTCGTCAGCGGCTTGGCAGTTTTGGCGGCGAGATCTCCAGCGGCCGCGGCGAGTTCGTCATCCATCCTTTTCCCTGAGAGCAATTCAGTTGCGCCTTTCACCAGCAGGGGCGCGGGATTGACCGCGGTGATGCCGATGCGGGCATCCGCAACGTGGCCGTTGGATCGCTTCATCACCACGGCAACTCCAGCCAGCGGATAATCGATCGACCCGCGGACCCGCAGTTTGCGGTAGACGCCGTGATAACCAGCAGAAGACGCCGGAAGAACGACGCGCATCACTAATTCATTCGTTTGGAGTTTACGGTAGGTGTCGCCGAACCCGGTGTAGAAATCCTGTAACGGAATGCGCCGAAGGCCCTGCGGGCCGGCGATTTCGATTTCCGCATGGAGACACAGGAGCGCCGGAGGAGTATCCCCGGAAAACGCCGCCCAGCACTTAGTTCCGCCCGGCGCCACGTGGCAGAGGTCGCCGTCTTTCTTGATACAAAAGCCGCAGCCTTTGCGCCAGGTCAGAGACTGGTTGTACCAAAGGCAGCGCGTGTCGAGACAAATGTTGCCGCCGATCGTGCCCATGTTGCGCAGTACAGGCGAAGCCACGGTGGCCGCCGCTTCGCTCAGCACGGGATAATGCTGGCGCAGAAAATCGGAGCGCTCGATGGTGCGCAGCGTGGTGAGTGCGCCGATTTCCACTCCACCGCCGGGCAGCGGCGTGATCCCTCGCATCGCGCTCACGCCGCGCAAATCGAGGACATATTCAAGCTCGAAGAGCTTTTGCCGCATGGAGGGAATCAGATCGGTTCCGCCCGCGAGCACTCGAATGTTGCCGCCGTGCTTGGCAAGGTATGCGACTGCTTCTTCAACTGATCGGGGACGCAGAAGTCTGAATTGCGGAAGGCTCAATCGGCGCCTCCGCCAGCCACGGGCAGGTCTCGCCGGGATGGATCGAGCGGGTGCCGTTCCGGGCCCTTGCCTTTGAACCACAGCGATCCGCCGTGCTCGCGAAAGTTCGAGGGGCAAGTCGGATCAATGCCCTCGGTCAGATTCAAGGTCTTCGCATTTTTCTTCGCGCGCAACGCGGCCAGGACTCTTTCCGGTGTGAAGGGCGATTCGTGCAGGCGCACACCAACCGCATCGTAGATCGCGTTGGCAATCGCCGGGATGGTTGCCGCCAACGATCCTTCGCTGCATTCTTTCGCGCCAAACGGACCTTCGGGATCGATGCTCTCGACGATGATGGGCTCGACCGCAGGCGATTCTACCGACGACGGGCTGCGATATTCGAGGAGCCCCGGATTCATCAGCATGCCGTCTTTCCAAACCATTTCTTCGGTCAAGGCCTGCCCCATGCCCATCCAGACCGAGCCGATTATCTGGCCTTCGACGGAGATCGGATTCAGAGCACGGCCGCAGTCGTGCGCGGCCCAGACTTTGTGGACCGTGACTTCACCCGTCTCTTCATCGACGCTGACTTCGGCGACCTGCGCGGAGTAGGAATATGCCGGCGACGGACCAACCCCCGCGCCCTTGTGCTTGCCGCCGCGCGCTTCCTGCGGAGGTGCATAAGAACCAGTGCCGGTGAGCGCCCCGTGAAAATCGATCGCAGCGACCACGGCTTCTTCGAAGGTCATTGCATCCTTCGGACCTTCGTCTTTGCGCTTCTGCTGGAGAGAGCCGCGAAGGATTTGGCCTTCTACGCGGCCGCTGACTGTAGGGGCCGAGCTTCGCTCGGCCGGACGGCCGGGGCGCCGTCCCCACATGACCCGTCCCTACATGGGCATTGAATCTCCTGACCACGTCGTCACGAAACATCAATTCGTCTGGCGCGCAGCCCATCTTTTTCGCGGCGGCGGCGGCTATGAGCTTCTTCACCTCCTGAGCCGCGCGCAATGTCGCGTTTCCTGCCATGAACGTCACGCGGCTGGAATACGAGCCAATATCGATTGGCGTCAAGTCGGTGTCTGCCGCAATGACTCTGACGCGAGCGAGGGAGCATCCGAGCGCCTCGGCCGCGACCTGCGCGGTCATCGTGTCGGAGCCCTGCCCGATTTCGGATGCGCCGGTGTACACCACGACTCCGCCATCGCGATCAATTTTGATATTCACCGTGGAGTGTGGCATGTCAGAACGAATGATGGAGTTCGCCGCGCCGCTGACATAGTGGCTGCAGGCAATGCCGAGTCCGCGTCCTTTGGGCAGCTTGCCCTTGCGCTGCTGCCATCCGGAACGCTCGACAGTCTTCTGGATGCACTCGGGCAAGCCGTAGCTTTGAACGCGGAGGCCGTTCACTGTGATGCACGGTGGCTGCAGTAAATTGCGCTGGCGAATCTCCGCGGGATCCATGCCGATCTTCGCCGCTAGTTCGTCGAGTTGCGACTCGAAAGCGAAGCGCACGTTCACCGTGCCATGTCCGCGCATGGCGCCGCAGGCGGGTTTGTTGGTCAACACACGGTAGCCGTCATACCGAATGTTCGGGATGTCATAGAGGGCGCCAAGCAGCGCGCCGGAATAGAGAATCGTAACCACGCCATAGGAACAGTACGCACCGCCGTCTTGCACCACGCGGGCCTTTACGGCAGTGATGCGGCCATCGTTCTTCACGCCTGTCTTCAGATCGATGATGGTGCGGGGACGTCCGCGATGCGCCCAGAACACCTCCTCGCGCGTGTAGGTAATCTTGACCGGAGCCTGCGCCTTGCGCGCCCCGATGGCAGCGATGATCTCCAGCGGAATCACTTCACTTTTGCCGCCAAAGCCTCCGCCGACCAGCGGCTTGATGACACGAATCTGCGCCATCGGCATTTCGAGGACTAGGGAGAGCTTGTGTTGCAGGTAGTACGGCACTTGCGTGGATGACCAGACAGTGAGCCGTCCGCGCTTGCCCGTGTGCGGATCGATTTCGAACGAGGCCAGCGTGGAATGCGGCTCCATCGCCGCGTGCGTGACTTCGTTGGCGATGAAGCGAGCCTCCGCAATCTGGTCCGCGTCGGCAAATCCTTTTTCTGGATCTCCGAAGACGTGGTGATAATCCTTTTCCAGATTGTTCGGCTTGTTGTCGTGGATCAGATCGGTTTCGGCCTTCATCGATTCCTGGGGATCGAAATAGGCAGGCAGGACTTCGTAATCCACGTCGATCAACTCCAGCGCCTTCTCGGCGACGGCTTCTGAAGTGGCCACAACGCAGGCCACGTTGTCGCCCACATAGCGCACCTTGTCGAGCGCCAGTGCATGTTCATCGTGACCGACCGGCAGAATGCCGTAGGGATTGGGAGCATCTTTGCCGATGACGACTGCGATTACTCCGTCGAGTCGCTCGGCACGGCTCGTGTCGATATTTCGAATGCGCGCGTGAGGATACGGCGAATGCAGAATCTTGCCGACGAGCATGCCGGGGACGCTGAGGTCATCGGTGTACTTGCCGGCGCCCGTGGTCTTTTCGGCCGCGTCGACCATCGCGGTGGGCTTGCCGATGATGGAGAAATCAGGCATGGGGCCCCCCTAGCGGAACATCTCCCTTGACGATTTACCCAACGAGAGCGTTCCAGTGGGATCGACGGTACAAAAAGCGATCTGCTTCAGTTGCCCCTCGTCGGCACTGCCATACTCCGGAGCAAGAATCACTTCCTTCGTCAAGAGGTTGGCAACCGTACTCACAAATTCGAAAACCGACTGGGCCTTTTTCTCAGAATCGATATCTTCGGGCAAAACGTCCATCTCGATTTTGTTTTGGGAAAAGAAGTGGGCGTTAACAGTACACCCTTCTAAGTCGATTCGTAGTAACTGTGCAGCAGCTTTTTGTCGCTCCCAGATCTCTGCGAAACTCGGCAGCGCCTTGGGCTTGTAGTCCTCGAAATACGCAACGTGATAGTTCTCTTGAAGCCAATCGAGAAGAACCTGCCAATGGGAATGATCAGTTCCAAAGACCCATATATCTAGCAACGAACGGGAGTCAGGTTCGAATACCCTTCTCCATTCCGAAAGCACACTTCCGGTACGCTCGGCCCGAATCGCCGCGCGGATCGCTTCATACATCTGGTTGTAGCCGGTGCAGCGGCAGAGATTGCTGCTGAGCGCATCGCGAATGTCGGCCTCGGTCGGATCTGGATTCTCGGCCAGCAGAGACTTCACCGTCATGATGAAGCCGGGCGTGCAGTATCCGCACTGCGCGCCTCCCCAATCGCCGTAGGCTTTCTGAATAGCGGCCAGGCTGCCGTGCTCGCTGACACCTTCGATGGTCGTGATCTCCTGCCCTTGACAGCTGGCGGCAAGCAGCGTGCACGACATCATGGCGACGCCATCGATCAGGACGGTACACGCGCCGCACGAGGAATCGTCGCAGCCACGCTTCGAGCCGGTGAGTTGCAGTTGTTGCCGCAAAACGTCGAGCAATAATGCGCTTGGCTCGATGGCGACTTCGTGGGAGCGAGCCGTTGACGCGGAGTTCGATGAGTTCTTTTGTCATGACTAGCAATGAGCGATGAGCAGTGAGCAATGAGCCGGAGCGAATCTGGTTTAGCACAACGCTCATCGCTCACAGCTCATTGCTCGATTCAGTACACCGGCACCTTCGAATCCACGCTTCGTGACCAGGCATCGATGCCGCCGCGCATCGATTGCGCCTTTTCAAATCCTTGCTGCCGAAGCCACGTCGTCACGCTCATGGAGCGAACTCCGTGATGGCAGATCACGACGATCGAACCTTCGGGATCGAGTTCCTGATGGGCGCGCGACGGCACATCTCCCATGGGCATCAGCTTCGCGCCCTCGATTCGAGCCGTCTCGAATTCCCACGGTTCCCGCACATCGAGCAACAGAAAGGCATCTCCACCGTCCACCTTGGCCTTTACTTGTTCGGCAGTAATCTCGTAGTCCATCAATTTCGCCGCTCTACTTCCCGGTCCATTGTGGCGGACGCTTTTCGAGGAACGCGCGGATGCCTTCGTGGGCGTCGGCAGTCTTCATCAGAACGTCGAAATAAATCTTCTCGGCGCGCGCTAGGCCTTTGTCGAAGTGCATCGCATCCCAGGCATACGACGCCTTTTTCGCGACGCGCAACGCAGCCGGGCTCAGCCGCAGTAATTGCGCTGTGGCCGTCTGTACGGCAGAGTCCAGCTGTTTCTCGTCTACGGCGCGGGTCGCTAATCCGATTTCGGCAGCTTCGCGGCCAGTAATGGAGCCTCCGGTCAGAATCATCTCAGCCGCTTTCTTCTGACCTACCAAAGCAGCCAGGGCTGTGCATGCAACTGGAGGAAAGCAGGCGAGGCAAATTTCGGGAAATCCCCACTCCGCGTCGTCGATGGTGTATACAAGGTCGCACACCATGGCAAATTCCGCTCCGCCGCCCAGGCAAAGTCCGTGGACCGACGCGATCGTGACCTTTGTAGTCGACACAAGCGCGCGAATCACGGCGTGGAATTTTGCGAGCATCTCCTCGACCTTGTCGGGAGTGTGGGCGGCAACATCCACACCGGCGGAAAATGCCTTGCCGGTTCCATTCACGACAATCACGGAAATGTCGCTACGCACTTCCACTTCGGCCAGAGACCGCGCCAGTTCTTCCATCATCGCAATGTCGATCACGTTGAGCGGCGGGTGGCGCAGTTCAATGCGCGCGACAGCGCTTTCAATCTCGCACGAGATTCGACTCAGCCTGGCGTCTGTGAGTGCGGTCGTCATAGGCTACAAGTTGATAGCGGACTTTCTTACCTCGCCGATCGTCGAAAGCGGATCGCGTGCGCCCGTCTTCTGGGCGATCCACTTCTTCTCGGTCCCGATGATATCGAGCAGCAATTTATTGTCGGCCGCCGAGGGCATGTACTCGTTCAAATGCTCTTCGTAGGCGCGATCACCCAGCGGCTCGCCGGTCTTTGCGTGGTACTTCTGTCCTGCCCATTTTCCGATGGCGCGATTGAATTTGATATCGGGCGCGTAGAGCTTGGGCTCGCCGGGCTTCAGATATCCGTTGAAGCGCTCAATCAATCCCGCCACCTCATCGCGATAAAGATTGCGGTTGTAGTCGTTCAGGTCGTCGAGGTCCGGAGCCTTTTCGTTCTTGGACTCGTCGTAGCGGCCTTTTACGCCCCAAACATAAGCCCAGTGCGCCGAGGAAGAATGATCGGTGCCAAACAGATCGTATGAACTCGAAATCCATTTATTCAGATACTTCTGGATCAGCCACGCCGGAATGACCCCCGCTTCCACAATGCGGCGAAGGCCGTCATTGCCCGTGCCCATGTGAAAAGCCTCTTCGCGCAGCATGTACGACATGGAGCGGCCCAGCGGCGCGAATGCGGAATACTTGAGCATCTGCAGCTGGAACTTTCCGTCGCGGTCCACGAAATCGGTGTAGGTGAAGAAATCCATCCAGTTATCGACGTCAACGTTGAAGGCGCCCAGCAGACGCTTGTTCTCGAAGGCGCGCCGCTCCAGCATTTTCTGCGCTTCTACCTTGCCGGAATATCCGAAGTGGTCGACCAGCAACGCGCACATCTGCCAGCCGTGACGCATCTCTTCAATCATGACGCGGGTAATGGCGCGGCGATCCCAGTCGGTGGGCGCATTATCGAGCAGATTGCGCTGCTGTTCGACGCTGGCAAATTCCGTGTCGCCCTGATAGACGATCATGTTCATCAGCGCATCGCGCATTTGCTGCGTTGGAATCTGGCGGAGATTTTCCCACTTGCGGCGACCCTTGTAGGAGCCGAACTCAATCTCCTCGGTATCGATCGCGCCGTACAACGTATCGAAATGGAAGGCCTCGATGTCTTCTGTGTTTACGCCAATTTCTTTGCGCCAGTCGTTGAACAGCCCGATCCAGTCACTGAAGGTCCCGATTTTTGCTACTTTTCCCGGCATACTCAAACCTCTTTCACCACAGAGGGCACGGAGGAACACAGGGCCTCCGTGCCCTGCTGATCCGTCATCCCATGTTCAGCCAAACTGTTTTCAATTCCGTGTAGTGCTCGATCGCGTGCGCTCCCAGTTCGCGTCCGAAGCCGGAACTCTTGTATCCGCCAAACGGCAGAGACGCATCCATCAAACCGTACGTGTTGATCCAAACCGTGCCCGCTTTCAGGCGCCGCGAAACGCTATGAGCTTTCTTTACGTCGCGCGTCCAGACGGCGGCGGCTAGGCCGTACGGATTATTATTGGCCTGTTCGACCACTTCGTCGATGTCATCGAACGTGAGTACCGAGAGAACCGGGCCGAAGATCTCTTCCCGCGCGATCTTCATGTCGTTTTTCACGTCTCCGAAAATCGTCGGCTCGACGAAGAATCCCTTGTCGCCGTTCACCGCTACGCGCTTTCCACCCGCGACTAACTTCGCTCCATCTTTCTTTCCCGCCTCGATGAAGCCCAGGACCGTCTGCATCTGCTCCTGACTGACGATCGCCCCCAGGCGCGTCTTCGGATCGAGCGGATCGGCCTGCCGCATCTTCGACGCGCGGGCAACCAGCTTCTCGGTGAATTCATCTTTCAGCTTGCTTTCGAGGAAGAGCCGCGAACCGGCATTGCAGACTTCGCCCTTGCCGTAGAAGATACCGTTGATCGCGCCCTTCACCGCTCCGTCGATGTCAGCATCGGAGAAAACAATGTTGGGAGACTTGCCGCCCAGCTCGAGCGTGACGCGCTTAAGAGTGTCGGCGGCTCCGCGCATGATTTCCTTGCCGACAGCCGTCGAACCGGTGAACGCAATCTTGTCGATTCCAGGATGCGCCACGATGGCCTTCCCGGTCTCGGGCCCGCCGGTTAAGATGTTGACCACGCCCGCCGGAAAGCCGGCCTCAACGACGAGTTCTCCGAACCTGAGTGTGGTCAGGGGAGTCTGTTCGGCCGGCTTGAGCACGATGGTATTTCCGCAAGCCAGCGCAGGACCCACCTTCCACGACGCCAACAACAGAGGAAAGTTCCACGGAACAATCAAACCCACTACGCCCACCGGCTCTCGCAGCGTGTAGGTAAACGCCGTCTCGAATGTATTCACGGTTTCCCCGTGGATTTTCGTGGCCAGTCCCGCGTAATAGTGCAGGACATCGATCACCATGGGCATGTCTACGTAGCGGGATTCAAAGATGGGCTTGCCGTTGTCCAGAGTTTCCAATTCGGCTAGTTCGTCGATGTGGCGCTCGATCAAATCGGCAAGCTTCCAGATCAGGCGTCCGCGCTCGCTGGCAGAGAGTTTGCGCCAAGGACCGTTGCGGTCTTCAAATGCACGGCGGGCGGCTTCGACGGCGCGATCGACATCTGCGGCGGAGGCTTCGGGCACTTGGGTCAGAACTTCGCCCGTGGCGGGATTGGTGGTGTCGAAGTGCTTAGATCCTTCGATCCATTCGCCGCCGATCAGCATCCGGCCGGGTTTTACGTTCACTTTCTGAGCAGTCAGCATCCATCACCTATGCTTCGAGAACCGCGCTTTCGCGCGGCGGACGGCCGAGGGCGACCGTCCCCACATCAAACTTACTTATTTTGCTTTGAAGGCAGCCGGGCGCTTTTCCACGTACGCTGCCAGGCCTTCCTTCGCGTCTTCGCTCTGGAAGAGCAACTGCTGGTTCTCGCGCTCCACAGCCAGAGCCGACTCCATCGGAATTTCCCAGCCCGTCTGCACCGCGCGCTTGATGCGGCCCACGGCCTTGGAAGCCTTGTTCGGCGGACAGAATTGCCGGGCGTACTCCATGATGTTTTCCATGAAGCCTTCGCGTTCGAACACGTCATTCACGATGCCGAGTTCCTGCGCCTCTTCGAAGGAAAACGTATTGCCGGTGACCATTAACTCGATCGCCTTGCTCTTGCCGACCAGGCGCGACAGGCGTTGCGTTCCGCCGGTGCCAGGAAGAACTCCCAGGTTCACCTCGGGCAGGCCGATTTTGCCGGCGTCGCGCCGCGCTATGCGGATGTCAGCGGCCATGGCAATTTCCAGCCCGCCGCCTACGCAGTGTCCATTGATCGCCGCGATCACCAGCTTGGGCGTATGCTCGAGCCGCAGCAGCATCTCATTGGCGTGCAGGCAAAAGTAATACTTGAAGGTGGGGTCGACGCTGGACAGCATCTTGATGTTCGCGCCCGCAGAAAAGAATTTGTCGCCGGCGCCGGTTAAAAGAATCACGTACACCTCATTGTCCATGCGCGCCTTCAGGATCGCGTCATCCATCTGGCGGTTCATCTCGTAGGTATAAGTGTTGGCGGGAGGATCGCACATCTCGATGACGGCGACGCCGCCCTCGGTGCGATAGTTAACGAGTTGTTTCGTGCTCTCTCCGGCTGCGGGCTGCACTGTGGTTGCCATTGCTGTGACTCCTTCTCTTCGAATGTTCGCCCTGAGCCATCCTCAGGGCTTAAACTTGTGCTTCTGGCATCTCGCGGGCTTGAACCGTGCCCGATTAACTCCCTTCACTGCTTTCTGCCAGTTCCTCGGCTGGCCATCACACCTCGCAGGAAGATGTCTCCCATTTCGCGTGCAATCGTGTCTGCATCGGCGTCGACCCGCGGATTGTGCCATGTATAGATCCAGTTCATCATCCCAAACAGGCTCAGCACGGCAATGCGCGTGGTAAAGTGCAGCTTGCGCTCCTGCTTCAGTGCGTCCAGCAGGCCCACACAGATTCTGTAGTATTCCCGCTTGATGGCCGCAACTTCGGAACCGAAGCCGTTTTTTAAGGCCTCATCTTCATGTGAGAGGACCTTCATGGCCGCCTGGTTGGCCAGAAAATATTCGAGGTGATTGAGGATGAAAATTCGTATACGCTCTTCGGCGTCGTCCACTCCCTGCAGGCGCGTCTTCAACCTCTGCACGATGGTGGTGAAGGTGTGCTTCTGAATCAAGTAGAGCAGCCGCTCTTTAGACTCGAAGTAATAGTACAGACCCGCCAGTGACATGCCGCTCTCGCGCGACAGATCGCGCATGGAAGCGCCTTCATAACCCTTTTTGCAGAAAACTTCTGTGGCGTGGGAAAGGATCTCGGCTAGCCGGCGATCGTAACGGGTCTCCGGCTCGGGCGGTGCTCCACGGCGCTGCCGGGACACTCGGGTTACGGTGGATGGACTCCCCATAAGTCCTCGAACGCGAATCATTCGAACGTTCGTTCGAAGACAGTATACTCCGATGTGATCCTAATCACAACGGATGGGAAACTAATTTATTTTCTTCGCGCTGCAGTACGCTGGCTGGCCCGCAATGATCGCTCACCCGCGTCTAATTCCTCACGTCGGCCAGCAATTGCTCGATTTCAGCCTTGAGCGCACCGGTCAACGGAAGAAACGGCAAACGGGACGGGCCGCCGTAATAGCCATTGAAATCCATGCCGTGCTTCACGCCGGGAATGCCGAGTTCGCCGGCGATGCGCTGCGAGGAGTGCACGATCCGCTCCTGCTTGAGACGGGCGAGTTCGGCGTCGCCTTCTTTCCATGCGGCATAAATTTCGTAGCAGGCCGTTGGCGCCGGACAGGCAAACGCCAGAATGGCGCCCACCGCGCCCACGTCGAGCGAAGGGTGCAATTGATGCGCCGCCCCCACCATCACCTGGAATCCGACTTCCTTCTGGCGCGTCTTCATTTTGCCCATGACCGTGACGGTCGAGGAAGACGGCTTCGCGTCTTGCGAACCCGAAAGCGCTCCGACCGGAACCAGTTCCCCGCCCTGGCTCGCCGCAGAGTTGGCTGCTGCGATCATGCGCGGAGTGACGGCATCGAACATTTCGGTGACCGTGGCGCTGCGTTGGACATGGCGCGTACCCTCGACCATCGTGCGCACTTTTTCGAGGTTGCCGCTCGATTCCTTGATGCCAATCACGTTGGGGTGTCCCGCCAATTCGATCACGAGTTCGGCGGAAATGTCGTAGCCGGTGGCTTGCGGAAAGTTGTAGATGATGACGGGAATGGGCGAGCGGTCGGCCACGGTGCGATAAAACGCAAGCATGTTGGCCGGTTCCATCTGCTTCTTGTAATAATGCGGCGTGCGCACCATGGCCACGTCGTAGCCGAGTTCGGCGGCGTATTCGCTCAAACGCAATGTTTCTATCGCCGATTCGACGCCGGTGCCCGCGATCAGAACTTTGCTGGGCGCGGCGGCCTCGCGCGCGCACTTCAACACGTCCCGCCGCTCCTGGTCGGAGAGCATGATTGCCTCGCCAGTCGAGCCGAGCACGACGATGCCGGCGATGGGCGTGCGCGAGTAGCACTCGACGTTCGACTCAAGCTTTTTAAAATAGACATTGCCGTCGGGATAGAACGGCGTCGTGATGGGAGGAAGAATACCGTGTAGGAGCATGATTGGCCTCTGCTATCAGATTACGTTCCGTGTCTCGAATTGTCATCCGCGAAGCGCACGACCCGTCTAATCTGCATGCAGCGCAAGCACTGCCGGCGGTCCCATAGGTCCTTCGCTTCGCTCAGAATGACAGGGTGGGGCGGGTTGCGTGTCGCTCCGCATGCAACTGCTGCAGCGCCTTCACATTCACTTCTCCGCGCTGCAAAGCGGAAATGCCCTCTGCGGCGGCGCGCGCCGCCGCCAGCGTGGTAATCGTCGGAATGCGGGCCATCACCGCGGCGCGGCGAATCGCTTTCTCATCGAACCACGGCTCCAGTCCGGTGGGCGTGTTGATGATGAGCTGAATGCGCTGGCCCTTGATGAAGTCCACGACATTGGGCCGCCCTTCTTTCACTTTGTAGACGCGCTCCACATTCATTCCCGCGGACTCGATCACATCCGCTGTGCCGGCTGTGGCGACCAGCTTGAATCCCATGTCGACAAACTTGCGCGCGACGGGAGCGACGTGGCGCTTGTCGTGGTCGGTCACGCTGATGAAAATGGCGCCCTGCGTGGGCAACTTCTGGCCCGCGGCCAGCTGCGCCTTGGCAAAGGCTTCGCCGAAGTTGTCGGCGACGCCCATGACCTCGCCCGTCGATTTCATCTCAGGACCAAGCACCGTATCGACGCCGGGGAATTTGTTCCACGGGAACACTGGAGATTTCACGTAGTAATGGCTTCCGGTATCGAGGTCGGCGCCCCGTTCAATGAACTCCGGCAGAAACTCGCGCAGTTTGCGGCCCGTCATAAGGCGCGCTGCAATCTTTGCCATCGGAATGCCCGTGGCCTTCGAAACAAAAGGAACAGTGCGCGAAGCCCGCGGATTCACTTCCAGCACGTACACTTTGCCGCCCTCGGACCCATTGCCTGAATTGCCATTTCCGCGCGGAATGGCGAACTGAATGTTCATCAGGCCGATAACTTTGAGCGCCTTGGCCAGCTTGAACGTGTATTCGCGCATGCGCTCCAGCAGTTGCTGCGGTATATCGACCGCCGGCAGCACGCACGACGAATCGCCGGAATGAATCCCCGCCTCTTCGATGTGCTGCATAATTCCGCCGATGACAACGTCTTCCCCGTCGGAGAGCGCGTCCACATCCACTTCGATCGCGTCTTCCAAAAAGTGATCGATCAGCACCGGGCGGTCGTGCGAGTATTCGACCGCATCTTTCATGTAGCGGACGATCGATTGCTCGTCGTAGGCGATGACCATGGCGCGCCCGCCGAGCACGTACGAGGGTCGCACTAGAACGGGATAGCCGATGCGATTCGCGCCTTCGACAGCTTCTTCGATCGAGGTCGCCATCACTCCCGGTGCCTGCGGGATGTGCAGATCTTCGAGCAGCTTGTTGAAGTGCTTGCGGTCTTCGGCTAGATCGATCGACTCGGGCAACGTGCCGATAATATTGACCCCCGCTTGCTTCAGGGGTAGAGCAAGATTGAGCGGTGTCTGCCCGCCGAACTGCACAATTACGCCGACGGGCGCGCCCTTCGAAGTCTCGTGCTGGTAGATTGCCCAAACGTCTTCGAAGGTGAGCGGCTCGAAATACAGGCGGTCGCTGGTGTCGTAGTCGGTCGAGACGGTCTCAGGATTGCAGTTGATCATGATCGTCTCGTAGCCGTCGTCGCGCAGCGCAAACGAAGCATGGCAGCAACAGTAGTCGAATTCAATTCCCTGCCCGATGCGGTTGGGCCCGCTGCCCAGGATGATGACTTTCTTTTTGTCAGTCGGCGCGGCCTCGTCTTCGTCCTCGTATGTCGAGTAGAGATAAGGCGTGAAGCTTTCGAATTCGGCGGCGCAGGTGTCCACGCGCTTGTAGACCGGCAGGATGCCATGTTTCTTGCGCAGGTGGCGAACTTTATCTTGTGTCTCGAGCCGCCAGACTTGCGCGAGGCGTCCGTCGGAGAATCCCATACGCTTCGACTCGCGCAATACCTCGGGGGGAATCGACTCCATCGGATGCTTTTCCAACTCAAGCTGCTGGTCGTTGATCTCTTTGAGTTGGTAGAGGAACCACGGATCCATCGAGGTCATCTTCGCGATCTGCTTGACCGTGTGCCCCTGGCGAAGGGCATAGCGGACGTAGGCGAGACGCTCGGGATGCGGCGTGACCAATCGCTGCGTCAGAATCTTTGGCTCGATTTTGTCGGCGCCCACTTTTTTGCCGGTATCAAGGGAGCGGATGCCCTTCATCAACGCTTCTTTGAAGGTGCGGCCGATGGCCATCACCTCGCCGACCGACTTCATCTGCGGGCCCAGCGTGTCGTCGGCGCCGGGGAATTTTTCGAACTGCCATTTCGGAATCTTCACGACCACGTAATCAAGCGTCGGCTCAAAGCACGCCGGAGTCTTGCGGGTGATGTCGTTGGGAATTTCATCGAGCGTGTAGCCGACCGCAAGTTTCGCGGCAATCTTCGCGATGGGAAATCCAGTGGCCTTGGATGCCAGCGCCGACGAGCGCGAGACGCGTGGGTTCATCTCGATGACCACCATGCGCCCGGTCTCGGGATTCACGCCGAACTGAATGTTCGATCCACCAGTATCGACACCGATCTCCCGGATCACCGCGATCGAAGCGTCGCGCATGGCCTGGTATTCGCGATCGGTCAGCGTCTGCGCCGGGGCGACCGTGATCGAATCGCCGGTGTGCACGCCCATCGGATCGAAGTTCTCGATCGAACAGATGATGATGACGTTGTCGCGGGTGTCGCGCATCACCTCGAGTTCGAATTCCTTCCATCCCAGCACAGACTCTTCTATCAGCGCCTCGTGCACGGGAGAGAGATCGAGGCCGCGTGCCAGAACTTCGCCAAGCTCTTCGCGGTTGTAAGCGATGCCGCCGCCGGTGCCGCCCAGGGTGAACGAAGGCCGAACGATGACTGGGAAGCCGATTTTACCGGCAAACTCGATTCCATCTTTTGTGTTGTTGACGAGCGCCGACTTGGGCACGTCGAGGCCGATGCGCTGCATCGCATCTTTGAAGAACAGGCGGTCTTCGGCCTTTTTGATGGCAGCTACGTTCGCGCCGATCAGGGTCGCATTGTATTTTTCCAGTACGCCGCCGTCGGAAAGTTCGATCGCAAGGTTCAGCGCCGTTTGCCCGCCGACGGTGGGGAGCACGGCAAATCCTGCTCCCGGCGACATTTCTCGCTCGATGCGGATGATCTCTTCCAGATATTCGAGCGTAAGCGGCTCGATGTAAGTACGGTCGGCCGACTCGGGATCGGTCATGATGGTGGCCGGGTTCGAGTTCGCCAGCACGACTTCATAGCCCTCAGACTTGAGCGCCTTGCAGGCCTGCGTGCCGGAATAATCGAACTCCGCCGACTGCCCAATGACGATGGGCCCGGAGCCGAGGACGAGGATTTTCGAGATGTCAGTTCTCTTAGGCATTTATCTTTTGCGCATCACATCTTGTCATCCCGACCAAGTGAGTTGATTGCGAATGCAATCAAGCCCCGCGTGGAGGGACCCAGCGTTCGGGCGTCGCTTCCAAACCAACCCCAAGGTCCCTCGACTACGAAGATCGTCTGCTTCGCCGACGATCTTCTCCGCTCGGGATGACAGAAAATAAACTCATCTCACTTACGGCGCGCCTTAAAGGCGCGCCCCTTCAAGACCTTTCGCCCGACATCCGAATACGAGGATTTTCGAGACGTAGTGCGTTTGGCATTTAGTTTATGGACCGGACTATCGTTGCTGTCCGCTCAGTTTCTCCCGTATCCCGATTGAATGAATACACTGTATTCAACGAGCATCTCCCCCCATCGTAGGGAGTTTCCAGATACTCTGCGAATATGATTCGAGGCGAGTTCTTTACGACTAAGAAGTATCGGCCGGAGTCTAGCCTCCCAGCCTTAAACTTCCCCGTGGAGTCTATTCGGATATCGGCAATTTTCTCCGCCTCCGAACAGCATCGTAGGTTTTCAGTGTTTGCCCGATAGAGGAGCAGGTCCGCGTCAGTTAAAACGGTCTGGGCGTGGCTGTCCACGAGGTGAACTTGGCCGCACATTTCGCGCGTTACAGGCCATCGCGCTCGATTGCAGGCCACGAAGCAAGTTGATGTTGCACAAAGCAACGCAACTGTGAAGGGAGCCTTCACCTCTTGCATTCCTCCATCATCTTCGTAAATTCCTTGAACAGATAATGCGAGTCGTGGGGACCGGGCGCGGCTTCCGGGTGATATTGCACGCTGAAGAGCGGCATGTTGCGGTGACGGAGGCCTTCTAGCGTGTTGTCGTTCAGATCGATGTGCGTCAGTTCGACTTCGCTTTCGGCCAGTGAATCAGGGTCGACGGCAAAGTTGTGATTGTGCGCCGTGATCTCGATCTTCCCGGTCTTCAACTGCTTCACCGGATGATTCCCGCCGTGGTGGCCGAATTTCAGCTTGAATGTTTTTCCACCCAGCGCGATGCCCGTGAGTTGATGCCCAAGGCAGATTCCGAAGATTGGCTGCCGTCCCATGAGCCTGCGGATCGAATCCACCGCGTACGTGCACGGCTCCGGATCACCCGGCCCGTTTGACAGGAAAACTCCGTCCGGCTTCAAGGCCAGCACATCTTCCGCAGGAGTCTGCGCCGGAACCACGGTCACCTTGCATCCCTCGCCGCGCAGCTTGCGCAGGATGTTCTGCTTGATGCCGAAGTCGTAGGCGACCACGTGGAAGCGCGGCGGCTCGTCTTTCACTCCCACCACGGCCACCGGCTCGTGCGAGCGTTCGCCCACTTCCCACACATACGAACGCTTTGTGCTGACTTCTTTTGCCAGGTCAGTCCCATCCATCTTCGGAATCGACCGCGCCTTCGCGACCAGCTTGTCCGTGTCGCTCTCCAGCGTCGAGACGACACCGCGCATCACGCCGTGATCGCGCAGATGACGCACCAGCGAACGCGTGTCGATGTCCGACAGCACCGGCACCTTGAACTGCTCCAGATATTCTTCAGCCACCTGCTGCGAGCGCCAGTTTGAACTGACGCGCGAGAATTCGCGCACGATCAGGCCCTCGATCCACGGACGCGTGGCTTCGTTGTCATCCTGATTGGTGCCGTAATTTCCGATTTCTGGATTCGTCAGAACGACGATCTGTCCGGAGTAGGAAGGGTCAGTGAAAATTTCCTGGTATCCGGTAATGGAAGTATTAAAAACGACTTCGCCGTAGCATTCGCCTTTGGCGCCGTAGCCTTTGCCTCGGAAGACCCTGCCGTCTTCCAGCGCAAGGATAGCTTGCATTCTCGCTCCGGGGAGTGGATTTTATGAATTTTAGCAGGGAATGACGCGAGAACAAAAGGAAAGAACGCGCATTACCGCAAAAATCTGTGGATAAGCCAATTACGGGGCGGTATATTCCGTTTCTTCCGGCACGTCGGTCGGACTCTCGAAGTCGATCCTGTAGCCATCCGGATCAGAAAACGCTACCACCCACATCGCATTTCCAACGAACGGTCGCTTGGCTTTGATTCCGCGACCCGCCGCTGCATGATAAATCGACAGGGCATCTGAACACTGGAAGCAAACGGATACTCCCTCACCGAGTTTTCCTGAAGCGATCCGGCTCTTGCGATACTCTTGCAGCATCAGCGCGGCGCCACCGTGTTGCAGCCAGCACCACTTCAGCTTCCCTTCGTCGATCCACTGCTTGGTCATCTGAAAACCGAGCCCGTCGACGTAATAGCCAATCGACGCCTCAATATTCGAAACCATGAAGAATGGAACTGCCTGCTGCACATTGACGGCGACGTTCGTTGCTGCCGGAGCTTGTGTACTCATAAGTCGACCTACCGCACCCGGCCCAGCTTATCCATGGGCCAGTAGCCGAACACAGCCTTGCCGTAGATGAAGCTCTGGTTGACGGATCCGAAATCCCGGCTGTCGTTCGACATCGACCGGTGATCGCCCAGCACGAAATAAGAATGCGGAGGCACGACGTTCTCCGGGTACGAACGCGAATCCGTGTACTCGGGAGGCACGTACGATTCATCCAGAGCCTGGCCGTTCACGTACACCTGCCCACCGTCAATTCGGATGCGGTCACCCGCCATTCCGATCACGCGCTTGATGTAGCTCTTAGAAGGGTCACGGGGATAGCGGAAGACGACAATATCCCCGCGCTCAATGGGTTCCAGACGATACACAAACTTATTCACGAAGATTCGTTCCTGGTCTTCGAGAGAAGGCATCATGCTGGTGCCTTCCACCTTTACCGGCTGGTAGAGGAAGATAATGATGAATGCCGATATGGCGAGAGAAATAATCAGGTCGCGGAGCCAGACCCCGATACCGGTCCCCATCCGCATAGGCGCGACCCCGACCGCGGTGGCCATCTCGCGGGCTGGCGTTCTCGTACCCTCTGCCGCACCCGCATCTGAATTTGTTTCCGGCATGCCTGTCTATTGTATACAGAACCGCAACGAAGAGAAGCGGGTTGTATGCAGCGGGCGTGTGGGATGAAATTGGGGGCTTTGTTCAGTTCGTCACACTCCGGTTAGAATAGAGTGCTTTCAAGGGGAACCTTATGACACACCGCCTGTTGAATAGTCAGACGCTTCGACGCAGCCTCACCTTGGCATTTCTGTTCCTGGTGACGCTCAGTGTATCGGCCCAGTGGACTTCGCCGCAGGAAGAAAGTGGCGTCCCGGCTTACAATGCCGGCCCTCCGCCGAAAGGGACGAAACTGCCGCCGATTCTGACCAAAGCGGACCTGTGGGGCGCAGATGCCCAGGCTGCTTATCAGACGCACGCATATGAACTGGCGGCCAAGATTCCTAACGTACTGCATCAGCAGCCTTGCTACTGCTATTGCGACCGGATGGGGCACAACAGCCTGCACAGTTGCTTTGAGAACACGCATGGCGCGCAGTGCTCGACCTGCCTGAAGGAGCTGTACTATTCCTATCAGCAGCATAAGAAGGGCAAGACCGCGATGCAAATCCGCGCTGGTATCATCCAGGGAGACTGGAAGCAGATTGATTTGCAGTCGGCCGCGACCATGAACTGAAGAAATACCGAGTTGCGAGTACCGTGTACCGGGAAAGACCGCGCTAGTTGCCGCTTGAATATCCGCTACCAGGTACTCGGTACTCAGTCGGTCAACTGGACCTCTACCCTCACTTTGAGTGATACTTTACTGCTCGGATTCCAAGCAAGATCGCAAGGAGTTCCCCATTACCAAGAGCACAGGAAGAGTTTTGCACATGGCTCAGAAACCTAGCGCCAAGAAGAGTGTCACGGAAGATCCTCGCTACACCCAGGCTCTGCAGAGCTACGAGGCGGGCCTGCGCGCCATGCAGGAGCACAAGTTCGACAAGGCGAAGCCGAATTTTCAGAAGGTAATCGCCGGACCCAGCAAGGAACTGGTTGATCGCGCCACGGTGCATTTGAGCATCTGCAACCAGCATCTGGAGCGTTCCGCGGCGACGCAGTTCAAAACGCCCGAAGAGCATTTCGATTACGCAGTCTCGCTGATGAATGTCGGCGATTACGTGACGGCCCGCGAGCATCTGGAAAAGCTGCTCAAGCAGAATGCCAAGGCTGATTACGTGATCTACGGTTTGGCGGCGCTTGACTGCCTCACCGGTCACGTCGAGGATTCCCTTCGCCGCCTGGACGAAGCCCTGCACTTGAATTCGCAGCTGCGCTTCCAGGCGCGCAATGACTCCGACTTCCAGAATCTGGCGGAAGATCCTCGTTTCACGGAATTGCTCTATCCCGATCCCGGAGCCGAGCTGGACTCCCACGGCATCGGCGAAGAAGATTCCCTCTAGCCTGCTGGGAAACTTGGATGGAATCGAAGACGGCTGAGCTCGCGACCCTTCCGCAGACTGCCCAAGCGCGCGGTCTCCGCGTGGTTGCTATTGGCGGGGGCACCGGTCTTTCCACACTGCTCAAGGGACTCAAGCGCTACGTGCTGACGCCGGCGGAGATGCCTGCGTCCGCTGAAACGGCCGTGATTCGCGATCTCAGTGCGGTGGTGACGGTCAGTGACGATGGCGGCTCCAGCGGGCGCTTGCGCAAGGAATTGAACATGCTCCCCCCGGGCAACATCCGCAACTGCATTGTCGCCCTCAGCGAAGACGAGGCCCTGCTCTCGAAGCTCTTCCGTCATCGTTTCGATAAAGGATCGGGCTTGGAGGGACACAGCTTCGGCAATCTTTTTCTCGCGGCGCTGACGTCGCTGACCTCGGACTTTTCCGAAGCGGTGCGGCTCTCGTCCGAGATTCTGCTTACCCGCGGCCACATCTACCCGGCAACCACGTCGAACATCGAACTGGAAGCCTTGATGGAAGATGGGACGCGGGTGCGGGGCGAAACCAAGATTACCGCCAGCAAGGGGCGAATACGCGAACTGTTCCTGGTTCCACCCAACGTCGGCCCCATGCCGCAAACGCTGGACGCCATCGCCAGCGCCGATCTCATCACCATCGGTCCGGGGTCGTTGTTCACCAGCCTGATCCCGAATCTGCTGGTGCGAGGCATTGCGCAGGCGATTATCGAATCACCCGCCACAAAGGTTTACATCTGCAACCTGATGACGCAAGCCAACGAAAGCCTCGGGCTGACGGCGGCCGACCATATTCGGGCGTTAGGCCGGCACGCTCAAAAACAGATTTTCGACTATGCGCTGATCAATCGCACTCCCGCCTCGGACGAGATGAAGGCAAAATACGCGCTGGAAGGTGCTTGCCAGATTGTCAACGACCTCGATGACATCGAGGCTCTGGGCGTTATTCCCGTTCTCGGCGATTATCTGGAAGAGGCAGGCGTAGCGCGCCATAACACCTCGCGCGTGGCGCGCGACCTGATGCAGCTTGGCTCGGAACACCCAAGGGAGAATCGCAGCGCATAATCGAATCGCCGCATACTACCTTTAAGGTTGTCATTCCGAGCAGAGCGAGGAACCTGTTTTCTTCCGGCGCGTGCACCGACTCCCGTTTGTCGCCCACAACCGCTTGTTGTATGGTGATGTTTCCGCTTCGAGGCTTTACCGTCATCGAGAGGAATGGTTATGCGCTCTTCCCTGCTCCTCATCCCCGTTCTGCTGATCGCGGCCTGCCATTCCCTCGCCCAAATCGGCCCGGAAGAGGGCGGCCATGAAATTCAGATTTGGGCTGGCGGCGGACACTCGGTCGCCGGCGGTCGCGGCAGCACTGGCGCCTTCAACGCGGGACTGCGCTACGGATGGATCCTTACCGGCCCACATCTTCCCGGCTTTCTGCGCGGACGCTTCGAATACGCGGTCGATGCCGTTCCCGTCTTCCTGGTTTTCCAACCGGCTAATACGGCTTACGGCGTAGGCTTCGATCCGCTCGGCTTGAAGTGGAACTTTCAGCGTCGCGGACGCTTCTCGCCTTATCTCGAACTTACCGGCGGAACGGTTTTCACCGACCACAGTGTTCCCACCGGAACGAACACGGTAAATTTCATGGACCAGGCCGCGCTCGGCATGCACATCTTAGGCGTGAAGCGTAACGTCAGCCTTGAACTGCGCTACATGCATATCTCGAACGCCGGACTGGCCACGCCGAATCCGGGGATCAATACGGTGCAAGTGAGGTTGGGGGTCGGCAGGTTTTTTGGCCGAAATAGCAGGTGCTAAAGCCACCTTGACTCATCATGATGAGTCATATAAACTCATAGCATGACTAAGCGGCTGCAGGTGATTCTTCAGGATCCGGAATATCGGGAAATCCAGCGCGCGGCCCGCTCACGGCAAATGTCGATTGCCGCGTGGGTGCGACAGGCGCTGGCGCACGCTCGCCGTCGAGAACCGCTGGGAGACGTGGAGAAAAAGCTTGCCGCAATTCGTGCCGCGGTGAAGTACGAATCGCCGACATCCGACATCAAGACGATGTTGGAGGAGATCGAGCGGGGATATCTCTCCGGCCATCAGCCATGATTCTGGTCGATTCCAATATACCGATGTATCTGATCGGCTCACCAAGTCCTCAAAAAACCGACACCCAGCGGTTGCTGGAAAAATTAGTCAGCGAGCGCCAGCGTCTGGTTACTGATGCTGAAGTTTTCCAGGAAATCCTGCACCGGTACACACTGGTCAATCGCCGTCACGACATCCAACCCGCTTTCGACGCACTTCTCAACGTGGTCGACGAGGTCTTCGCCATTGAACGTTCAGTCATTGCACGAGCCAAGCAGATCGTCCTCGGCTACCAGCGGCTATCCGCGCGCGACGCCGTGCATTTGGCCGTGATGGAGCAGCACGGCATCGACCGAATCTTAACCTTCGATGCAGACTTCGAGGGCTTCCCCGGCATCACGCGACTGTCCTAAACGAAACGGCTGCCCGTCGGCGCAAGTTGCGGCCCCTTGCCTGTGCCAGCTATTCTTCCTAAGTCATGTCTACGCTTGTCGAATGTGTTCCGAATTTCTCTGAAGGCCGCGATACGGCCAAAGTTGACGCCATTATCAACGCCATGAAAATGCCTGGCGTCTACCTGCTCGACCGCGAAATGGACTCTGACCACAACCGCTGCGTCATCACACTGGTGGGCGAGCGCGAGGCCATTCAGGAGGCCGCCATACGTGGCGTGGGCAAAGCTTCTGAGCTGATTGATTTGAACACGCATACCGGCGCGCATCCCCGCATGGGCGCGTCTGATGTTGTCCCATTCATTCCCATCGACGGCGTGACTATTGAAGATTGCGTGGCCATGGCGAACCACGTCGGCGAAGAAATCTGGAAGCGCTTTCAGATTCCCGTATACCTGTACGAAGCCGCCGCCCGAACTCCCGAACGGCAGGGGCTGGAGAATATTCGCCGCGGGCAGTTTGAGGGCATCCGCGCTGAGATCGCGACCAATCCCGCCCGGCGCCCGGATTTCGGCGAAGCTCGGATTCATCCGACGGCGGGCGCTACCGTGGTGGGCGCGCGCAAGTTTCTCATCGCTTACAACGTATTTCTCAACACCGCCGACGTGGACATCGCGAAGAAGATCGCAAAGGCTGTGCGCTTCTCCAGCGGAGGCATGCGCTTCGTCAAGGGCGCCGGATTTCAGGTGCGCGGCCTGGCGCAGGTCTCGATGAATCTCACCGACTTTGAGCAGACGCCGATCCATCGCGTCTTTGAACTGGTGAAGCGCGAAGCGGCTCGCTATGGCGTCATGCCGGTCTCGAGTGAAATCGTCGGACTGATTCCGAAGAAGGCGCTGGAGCAGGCTGCGGAATGGTTCCTGCAAGTCGAGAATTTCGATTCTTCCCTGATTCTCGAGAACCGGCTCGCCGCCGTCATGGGCGGCAAGATGGCGGTCGGCGGCCTGCGTGCCGGAGTGGAGCCGTTCGTGGAACAGTTAGCCGCCCCCACGGCCACTCCCGGAGGAGGCAGCGCCTCGGCTGCGGCAGCGGCCATGGCAGCGGGGCTGGCCGCGATGGTTGCCTCCATGTCGCGCGGGAAAAAAGCTTATCTGCAGTACGAGACACAGCTCAGCGCCGCGATCGCCCTGCTGGCCCCTCTGCGCGAACAATTGAAGGCGGCCATCGACGCTGACGCCGCATCCTACGATTCCGTGAGGCAGGCCTACAAATCCGCTCGCAGCGCTGATGACGAAAAATCGGGCGAGGCGATGATCGAAGGTGCTTTGAAAGAAGCAACGGCGGTGCCCCTGAGCGTCGCGGAAAAGGCGCACGAGGTCGCGCAGGTGGCCAAGTCGCTCGAACCCATCACCAACCCCAATATGAAATCCGACTTAACGACCGCGCTGGCCCTGGCCGAGGCGGCAATCACGGGGGCTCTCGCCAACGTCGAGATCAATTTGGCTTCGCTGAAAGATACAACCTTTACCGCAGAGGTCCGCGAGCGGACTCGCCGTATCCGGCAGTGAGGGCCATGCCGGACTCTAGCCGGTCAACCGGTCTTGTCCTTTTGTTCGTCTGAACCGGGCTGCAAGTAAAATAGAATGAAGCGATCTACAAACGACAGGTCTTGATGTGCATCCAAGTGAAGGTGCACATTCTGACCATTTTTGACTTCGAGGCGTTATGAAACTCTTCAAGATTTGCCTGGTTTCGCTGCTACTGGTGAGCATGGCTTACGCTATGCCCCTCAATTCTTCTGCCCGGTCCTGCGTTCCAGCGGACCTGCTGCAACTGATCTCGGTGGACTATCGCGCTCTGAAGGATTCGCCCACCGCGATGGCGCTAAAGCAGCAGCTCATGCCCGACAATATCAAGCAGTTTGAAACGGCGCTGAAAGGCATCGGGCTCGATCCCGAGAAAGACGTGGATACTCTGACCTTCGCCTCGTTTCGCACCGGCAAACAAGGAGTGAAGACGGTAGGCGTAGCCGCCGGCCCGTTCAACATGAAAGCCGTGCTCAAGAAAATGAAGCTGCAGAATTACAAGCCCAAGAAATACGGCAACTCCGATCTTTATCCCATGGACGGCGGCTTCATCATGAGTTTTCTGGATGACAGCACCTTGCTGTTCGGCGACGCTACCTCGATTCGAGTTGCTCTCGATACGCGCGACGGCCAAGTTCTGGGCCTGGACACCAACGGCAACATGGCTGACATGATGACCGATGTGGACTCTGCCCCGGTGTGGAGCATCCTCGATCAGCTAGGGACGCAAAATGCCGTCCACTCGGCCATGGGGCAGGCTTCCCAGATTGCCGACTATGATTCGGTGAAGAAGCGTCTGCTCGGCTCCTACTATGCCATGGATTTTCGCAGCGGCGTCACCTTCGATATGACGGTGGTTACCTCTGACTCCACCACGGCCAGCACCGTGGCATCGCTGCTCAAAGGCTACATGCTTTACAAGAAGATGAGCGCCACGCCTGCCGAAAAAGTGGCCGTCGATAATACTACCGTCGACTCTGACAGTGACAACGTTCAAGTGCATTTCAAGGCCAACGATTCACAGTTCCAATCGCTCATGCACTCGGACCTGTTTGCGGCCGTGACCCACTGATCTCACCGCCAACATTAAAGGCCGACTCGACAGGCGAGTCGGCCTTTTTTCGTGCGACGGTTCTTTTCGCGTGTACCGGCCGTTCCGCGTCCAAGTTACTTCTTCTGCCTTTTCTCTCGCGCCCAGCCTTCTTTCACGACCTGCCGCCCGCGTCCAATCGCCAGCGAGTCTTCAGGAACGTCGTCGGTGATGCAAGAAGCTGCGCCCACATACGCACCCTTTCCAATCCGCACCGGCGCCACTAAGGTGCTGTCGCTGCCGATGAAGGCTCCATCATCGATTACCGTCTTGTGCTTGTGCACGCCGTCGTAGTTGCAAGTGATGGTTCCCGCGCCAATATTGACCCCGGCGCCGATCTCAGCGTCGCCAAGATACGTCAGATGATTCGCCTTCGAGCCGTTGCCCAGCCTGATCTTTTTCGTTTCCACAAAATTGCCGACGTGCGCGCCTTCGCCAATCTCGCTGCCCGGTCGCAGATGCGAATACGGTCCGATGATCGCTCCGGCGCTGATCCTGGCATCTTCCATCACGCACCCGGGACGAACCATGACTCCATCTCCGATCTCCGAATCGCGGATCACGCAATACGAGCGTACCCGGCAACCGCTGCCGATTTTCGTCTTTCCGAGCAGCTGTACATAGGGTTCGATCACGGTGTCGGGCGCGATCGCAACATCGGCGTCGATCACGCACGTGGCAGGATAGAAAATGCTGACCCCATCTGCCATCAGCTGCTGGCACTTCGCCAGCCTCATCTGCTGGTCAATGTCGGCCAACTCAGCCCGCGTATTTCCACCCAACACTTCGCTCGGAGTCGGGGTCTTCCACGCCACCACCGGCCGCCGAGCCTTTCGCAGTACCTGTGCCATGTCGGTGAGGTAGTACTCGGCATGGGCGTTGTCGGTCGAGAGCAGACCGATGTTCCCGTAGAGATCATTGACCGCGAAAACGTAAGAGCCGGAATTGATCTCACGAATCTTTTTCTGCGAAGGGCTGGCCGCCTTTTCTTCCACGATCGCCTGGACTTCCGCGCTTCCGGGCCGCTTCCGCAACACGCGTCCGTAGCCGGTCGGATTCTCCAACTCCGCGCTCAGCAGGGTCATGGCGGCCCGCTCTCGCAGATGGAAATCTCGCAGCTTCTCGATGGTCTCGGGAGTCATCATCGGGGCGTCGCCCGAGAGCACGATGACGTGGTCATATCCCGACAAGGCCTCGCGCGCCACCATCAGCGCATGCCCCGTGCCGCGCTGTTCAGCTTGCAGCACGAAGTTGACGCCGGTGTACTTCATCGCTTCGCGCACGCGCTCCGCCTCATGACCCACAATCGCGAAGACATTTCGTGCCGGCACTACCTGGACAGCCGCGCGAATGGCATGCTCCAGCAGGGGCTTGCCGCCAACTTCGTGTAACACTTTAGGAAGTTGTGATTTGAGCCTGGTGCCCTTGCCGGCAGCCATAATGGCCACAGCTATTCTCGGGGCTGAGGCCGATTTCGAGGGGGATTTCACGCGGGAAGCCGCAGCCGAGCCGGAGTGATTGCCTTTTGATTTCTTCATTCGACCTCAATATACCTTGCCTCACCGACAATGGCTATTTCCACAATCCTGTCCTACAATCCTCCCCATTGTCTTTGGGGCGTGTCTAGCGAAAATATCAGCGGAGGAAGAATGTGCCGAAATATGTTATTGAACGGGATATTCCCAACGTCGGGGATGTGACGCCGGAACAAATCATCGCCATCTCGCAAAAGTCCTGCAGCGTGCTCAACAATCTTGGACCCAAGATCCAGTGGCTGCACAGCTATGTGACCCAGGACAAGATTTATTGTGTCTACATCGCACCCAACGAAGAGATGGTGCGGGAACATGCCCGCCAAGGCGGCTTCCCAGCAAGCCGCGTATCTGAAGTGAAGCTGGTCATCGATCCCACTTCCGCGGAAGCGTAAGCTCTACAAGCCCAGGCCACCGTCCACCGCCAGAATTTGCCCGGTGATGAATTGAGGCGCCGTAGCAAAGAACAGAACCGCCGCGGCAATTTCTTCCGCCCGGCCGTTGCGCTGCATGGGTGTCTGCTTCGCCATTTTCCGCATGAACGCGGCAGCGGAGCGCTCTCCCAGATCGATCATGCCCGGAGCCACTGCGTTGACGGCGATCTCCGGCGCGAGCGCCTTGGCCATCACCTTCGTCAGCATATGCAAGGCTGCCTTCGACGAGCAATAATGAGCGTGCGTCGCCCACGGCCTGAGCCCGCCTAACGACCCCATATTGATAATCTTTGCCCCGATCGGGCCCGAATTCTTACCGCGGTTGCGCCGCATCCATTTCAGCGCCTCGCGGCTCACCAGAAATGGCGCTCGCGTATTGGAAGCGAAGATCGCGTCCCATTGCCGGACCGTGAGCTTTTCAAACTCGGCCGTCTCGTAGTTCGCGGCATTGTTTACCAGGATGTCGATTCGGCCCAACTCCTGGCCAGCCTCCTTCATCATGGCGCGCACACTTTCTTCGTCGGTCACATCGCAATGCAGGGCGAACGCGCGCACGCCGCAAGCCGAGAGGTCCACCACCGCTTCCCGTGCCTCGCGGGCCGAATCCCTATAGGTGATCGCCACATCGGCACCCGCCTGCGCTAAGGCCATTGCCGACGCTCGTCCCAGTCGGCGCGCTGCACCGGTCAGTAAGGCGGTTTTGCCGCGCAAAGGCTTTTGCTGGATGGCTGGCATGCTGCCCATTCTACTGCCTCCCCAAGACAAAGTTGCGGACTGGTCTGACACGCATACCTTTAACTTTCCCTCTGGAAAAATCTTGTTTCTCCACGCTAGAATCTAGCCGGCATGCCAGAGCTACGGGACGTCATCGTTTATTCTCGCAAGGGATGTCATCTTTGCGAGGTCGTCAAAGAGAGCCTATCGAAGCTCTCGCGCCGCGGCAGCTTCACGTGGCGCGAAATTGACGTCGATACGGACGCGGAACTGCGCCGCCAGTTCAACGATGAAGTGCCGGTCGTTTTCATCGATGGCCGCAAAGCTTTCAAGTACCGCATGGACGAGCAGGAGTTTCTGCGCAGGCTGGCCAGCTAACCTGGTCGTGACATTCTCGTCGTTTCCTTTACAATCTCTCCGGACATGATGACGCGCACGGAGCTGTACGCGGATCCGCACAACCTGTTTCTGCACGATCTGGTTCTCGCATCTTGCCGCCGTAATCCCCACAAAACCGCGCTGGTCGATTCATCCTGCAATCGCAGGATGACCTGTGCCGAATACGGGGAGACGGTCGAATCCCTGGCTCGCGGTCTGATCGGCGCAGGCGTGAAGCCGGGAGATGTCGTTGCCATTTTTCTCGCCAACTCCTGGGAGTTCTGCACTGCGTTCCACGCCACCCAACTGGCCGGCGCCATTCCCACACTTCTTAATCCCACTTACCGCGAGCGCGAAGTGCGCTATCAGCTCGAAAATTCCGGCGCCGTTCTTTTGATTACGGACGGTGGAAATCTCGAAGGCATCAACCTCGCGGGATTGCCGAACCTGCGGCGGATCTACACCACGCGGCAGACGGCTCCGGGTGCGGAGCCCTTCGCCAACTTGCTGAAGGCCGTGTCAACTGGGTGTCCGAGGCCCGATCAATCTTCCGATCTGGCGCTGGCAGCGCTTCCCTACTCGAGTGGCACGACCGGTCTCCCCAAGGGAGTCATGCTCTCTCACTACAACCTGGTTGCGAACATTTATCAACTGGTCGGCCCGCATGCCACCGCGCTGAATTCTGCCGACATCATTCTGTGCTGCCTGCCTCTGTATCACATCTACGGTCTCAATGTGATCCTCAATCCCGCGCTGGTCTTGGGCGCGACCCTGGTGTTGATGCCGCGATTCAATGCGCAGCAAATGGCGGAACTCATCGTGCGCGAAGCCGTGACCATGATGCCGCTGGTGCCGCCGGCAATCAATGTCCTCTGCCAGGCTGCCGAAGCGGGACAGTTTCCTCGCGATCATAAAGTTCATTGGGTGAAATCGGGTGCAGCGCCGCTGGCGCCTGACCTTGCTCGGCGGTTCACAGCTCTGACCGACATCCTAGTCTGCCAGGGATATGGCATGACCGAAGCCTCGCCCGTCACTCACGTGGGGTTCCTCGATCCCGCCCTGTATCACCCGGACTCCATTGGTCATCCCTTGGCACAAACCGATTGCCGCGTTCTGTCGCAGTCCGAGATCGATCCCGCTGACACTCCCGACGACCTCACCGAGGCGTCCTCTGGCCAGCCCGGAGAGTTGGTGATGCGCGGCCCGCAATTCATGCTCGGCTACTGGAAAGAACCGCAAGCCACGACCGCTGTTTTGCGGGACGGGTGGTACTGGTCGGGCGACATCGTGACCCGCGACCGCGAAGGTTTTTACCGTGTTGCCGATCGCCGCAAAGAGATGATCAAGTACAAAGGCTTCGCGGTCGCCCCGGCTGAGGTCGAGGCCGTGCTGCTCGAGCATCCCGCGGTCAAGGAATGCGGAGTGGTGGGCAGAGCCAACCTGGATGCCGGGGAAATCCCTGTGGCTTTCGTTGCGTTGCGCGACGGATTCGTCGATAGCAGGAAGCTGGAAGAAGAACTCTGCGCCTTCGTGGCTGATCGCCTCACCCACTACAAGCAGCCGCGCGAAGTTCACTTTGTTGATGCCGTGCCGAAAACCGCCTCGGGAAAAATCCTTCGCCGCGAACTGCGCAAACAAATGGTGTGACCGAGGAACAACCGGGTGCCCCACCCTTCTCGCGCTCTTTTGCGAGAGGGTAGGGATTTTGACTTTACGGAACAGAGCGGACGAGCCGACCCGGCGGGAGAATTTTATTTCGATTTATCCTCGGACGCCAGCTTCCGCGTCACCAGAAAGCTCCAGATCACCTGATTGCCGTCGAGATCGTTACTGGTCTTCCCGATCGCGTTCTCTGGCTCGTATTGTTCCCCACCCGGCCAGGTATTCCCTGCACCCTTGATGCTGTACAGAACGACTTGCGCATTCTGCTGGCATGCATCGAAGGTATCCACTTTCGTCTCCATGCCGCCTTTCGCATGCTCGGGCAGTTTGCTCTTTTGCGGCTTTTCCTGGCAGCGATCGATCTTGGCCCACGACTTGGCGCTATCTTCGGCGGACAACGTCGGCAGGCTCATATTCTTTTCGGTTCCTCCGCCATAAGGGACAACGGGGTCGGAGGTGCCGTTGATCATAACCACCGGCACTGGACGCTGCGGCAGGCAAATCATGGTCTTTGGCATCGTCGCACCGACGGTCCCTATGGCAGCGATCCGATCTCCCAGAGCACAGCCCAGGCGCATGCTCATGAAGCCGCCCTCCGACAGGCCTACGGCGTAGATGCGCGCCGTATCCACAGAGAACTTGGTCCCCATCGCGTCGAGCATCTGATTGAAGAAGGCGACGTCGTCGGCATTATTGGCGGGCCTTTTGGCGCTATCGTCCGGCGGATTGCTGGGACGCTGCTGGCCCCCTCCCGGGTATCCGCCACCACCCCCGCCGCCCGGGTAGCCGCCACCGGGATAGCCTCCGCCGCCGTAGCGTCCACGCCTTCCCGGACCCATGCCCATGGGCCGCCGCTGCTCCGCCGGGTGCACGCCAACGTTCCACCGGCCGTGCAACGCAAAAGGATAGACGGCGATGATGCCCTCCTTATCCGCGAGCTGGTCAAATTGCGTGAGCCGCTCCATGTCATCGGGATCCTGGTTCAGGCCATGCAGCAGGATGACCACGGGATAATGGCGCTGCGGATCGTATCCATGCGGCAGTCGCACCATGAACGTGCGGTCCACGTCATCGACTGTCACTTTTTCCTTGGTCTCCTGCGCCCACAGCTTGAGGCCGCCGATCAGCATCATTCCGCAGAGTGCGAAGCTTGAGGCGACACGAATCCGTTGGAAGTATCGAAGTTTCATCTTGTCTCCAGAAAAGCGACCCGAGAGGCTGCCAAGCAGACAGTTCCTTTGCTTGGAAGCATCCTTTCGCCTATAAGTTGGCCAACCCACGGAACTTTCCCCATGGAGCCTGCGTATCTTCCATCGACAGCGAAGTGCAACTCCGGCAGGCGCACCAAAGCGCAGCGGGGAAGGAGAAATACCATGGAAGGACTCACCGGTCTCGCAGCAGTCATCATGTTCCTGGGCATGCCCACGGCCATTCTCGGGATGTACACCTATTATCGCGTGCGCAAACTGCGTTCGGAAGAGCGCATGGCGGCGATCCAGCGCGGCGTCGCCGTTCCCATGGAAGCCGAACTTTCGGAGTCGGCTCGTTCCCGCCGCGCCGGCATTTTGCTGGTGGCCGGTGCCGTCGGCTACATGATCGCTTTCAGCATTGTAGCCCGCGTGGAACCCGACGCCCTGATCGCCGCCGCCTTCGGCGCGATCCCATTCACGCTCGGCCTCGGATATTTTCTAGATTCGGCTCTGATCCGTCGCGACGCCCGCGCCTGAGACTTGGCCGAGACCGGCGATGATTCTTCGCCCCATCCTTGTCCTCCGATTTCAGGGAAGCGGGATGGGGCGTTTGTCTTCCGGGTGGCGAGAAAATTCCTGTCACGCCACTCACTTCCCCGTCAAGAACTTGTACTGCGCCTCGGTGAGAGGAACCACGCTCAATCTTCCCTGCCGCGCCAGCGGCGAATCCGCAAACAGCTTGTTGGCCTTGGCTTCCGCCAGCGTCACCGGCTTCGCAATCGCCTCCCCTAGTTTGATCTTCACCTGCGGATTGCTGGCATCCGAAGCATCCACCGAAACCACCGACGCAGTTCCCACCGCACTCTTCTCATCTCCGGTGTGATAAATAATCAGGCGCTCGCCCGGCTTCATGCCGCGCAGATTTTTCAAGGCCACGGGATTGGAAACGCCATCCCACACCGTCGTCTTCTCGCGCTGTAAGTCCGCAAACGAGTAGGTTGAAGGCTCTGTTTTCAGTAAGTAGTCCATGCGATCCCCGGTTGCGCCAGCGATTCTGCTCTCGGTTGTTATCTTAATTTGGCTTCTTGGAGTCAGGCGGAGGTGGATTTTGTTTGGCCGGTTCCGCCGGATGGTCGTCGTACACCGAGTACTGCCCCTGCGGCCGCTTTAACTTGACCGTAATCTCGGCCTTATCCTTCTCGATGTCGAAATCCTCCCCGTAAGTTTGAAATCCCGGCGCCAGCACCTGCACGCGCAGCATACCGTAGGGGACGCCATCGAAATCCGCCTTGCCGTCAAGATTGGTCTTCAGTTCCATGCCGCCGCGCTCCTGCTTGCCGGCTGCATTCACCGAGTGCATGACCACGGCCGCGTTCCGGATCGGTTTCCCGTTGTCGTCTTTCACCACGGTGAAATAAATCCAGCACGTCGGCCCCACGTCATCCTTATCCTTCTGCGCTACAGCCACGCTCGCCATCGCGAGCAGTAGCACCGCCGCCCCACCGATAAAACGCTTGTTCATGGAAGACATTTTATGCACTTCGAGCCGCGCCTGTCACCTGCACGCACTCCGCGCCGATCGGACAATGCTGCCCCGCTCTTTTACAATTGCCGGGTGAAGACCTGGGACGTAATCATCATCGGCGGCGGCATCATCGGCCTTTCACTCGCCATCGCTCTGCGCAAGCGGGGCGCAACCGTGCTCGTCGTGGAACGTGGCGAACCGGGCCGCGAAGCCTCGCACGCTGCCGGCGGCATGCTGGTCGATTGCCTGCTCGAAACTCCCCCTGCACTGCAATCTCTAGCCACTGCCAGCGCGCGGATGTATCCCGAATTCGCGCACGAGTTGGAAGTCGAGTCGGGAATGAGGGTGGATCTGCGGGATCAGGGAACGATTCTGTTCCCGGATCCGCAACACGCCGACGATTGCGAACGCATTGGCCTGGCTCCAGCCAAATCCCGCGAGTTAGAAACTGAACTGACGGAGGATCAGCCGGCATTCTATTTACCGGAACGCAGCGTCGATCCGCGCGCCCTTACTGCCGCGGCCTGGAAAACGGCGAAGAAGCGCGGCGTGGATTTCTCCTCCGGAGATCCCGTTACAGCAGTGAATTTGTCGGATGGGCAGGTCACTGGGGCGAGCACGACAAAGACAAAACTCGCAGCGGCCAAAGTAGTCAACTGTGCCGGAGCTTGGTCGGGACAGATCGGTCCGCAATCTTTCCCCACGCGGCCGGTCAAAGGCCAGATGCTGTGCCTGGTGATGCCGTCCCGGACGCTGCTGAAACACGTGATCCGCTCGCCGAAGGCATATCTCATCCTGCGCAGCGATGGCCGCTTGCTGGTCGGAGCGACTGTGGAAGAGGCCGGCTTCGACAAACGAACTGATCCGGCGACCATTCAGCGTCTGCACCGCGCTGCAATCGAACTAGTCCCAAAACTCCGCGACGCGAAAATCCTCGAAGCCTGGGCGGGGTTGCGTCCCGGAACTCCAGACGCGCTTCCGATCCTCGGCGCAACAGCCACTCCCGGATACTACGTGGCGACGGGACATTTCCGCGACGGCATCCTGCTGGCCCCGATCACCGCCGAGGTCATGACAGCAGTCATCGAAGGTCGTGCTCCCGAGCATGATCTGACGCCATTCTCCCCGTCAAGATTTCGCTGATTCCCGTACTCGCACGCTCGCTGCCCCCGCGTCCCTCTGCGTCCCCTGTGGTAAGGGGTACGGTGAACGATCTTAACCGCAAAGATCGCCGAGGATTCGCAGAGATCGCTGAGGAACCCGGTTGAGCGAGGCAAACTACGCCATTCCTGAAGGCCTCAACTCAAGCCATGTCCGCGCGGTTCGCGCTATACTGATCCGTTTGCTCGGACTTCCGATTCGCTGTCTTGCGTTTCCGCCGAGATTCCGATCGTCGAACGAAAGAAAGGACTCATCATGGCCTCTCCTGCCGTCGATTTTGCCCGCAGTAATCAGCAGCGTTTCCTGAACGAACTTAAAGATCTTCTCCGCATCCCCAGCGTCAGCACCCTCGAAGAACACAAACCCGACATCCAGAAAGCGGCCGACTTTATCGCTAACGAACTGCGCCGCATCGGCATGGAAAACGTCGAAGTGATCCCTACCAAGGGACACCCGCTCATCTACGCCGATTGGCTGCACGCCCAGGGCAAGCCGACTGCGCTCTGCTACGCGCACTACGACGTCCAGCCCGCCGAACCGCTGGACGAATGGCATACGCCGCCGTTCGAGCCCACCGAGCGCAACAACAATATCTATGCCCGCGGCGCGGTCGACGACAAAGGCCAGCTCTGGATTGAAGTGAAAGCGCTCGAAGCCCTCATGCAGTCTGGCGGCGGCAAGCTGCCGTTGAACGTGAAGATCATTTTTGAGGGCGAAGAAGAAGTCGGCGGCGAAGCCATCGAAGAATATCTGCGCAAGCAGAAGGCCAAGCTGAAGGCGGATTTCGCGCTGGTCTGCGACACCGAGCTTTTCGCGCCCGATCTACCTACACTGTGCGTCGGCCTGCGCGGCTTGGTCTATACCGAGATCGAAGCGGTCGGCGCCAAGACCGACCTGCACTCCGGCGTGTACGGCGGTGCGGCTCCGAATCCGTTCTTCGCCCTGATCGAAATCATCAGCAAGCTGAAAGATTCGAGGGGCAAAATTCTGATCCCGGGCTTCTACAAAAGCGTGAAAGCCCCGACCAAGGACGAACTGAAAGCCTGGAAGCGCCTGCCCTTCAACGAAGAGCACTACCGCAAGACGGAAGTTGGATCGAAGGTGCTCACGGGCGAGCCCGGATATTCCGTTCTGTATCGCACCTGGGCGCGACCCACACTCGAAGTCCACGGCATGCCCGGGGGCTTCATCGCCGCCGGCGCCAAGACCGTCATTCCGGCGAAGGCGCAGGCCAAAGTCTCCATGCGCCTCGTCCCCAACCAGGACGCCGACGACATCCTGAAGAAATTCACCGCCTACGTGAAGAAGCTCACTCCCAAAGGGATCGAAACGAAGATCAAAGTCTGGAGCAAAGGTCCGGCGTGCGTCGTGAGCACCGACAATGAGTACATTGAGGCGGCGACCGCGGCCCTGCACGACACGTTCAAGAAAGACACGGTCTTCATCCGGAGCGGCGGTTCGATTCCGATCGTCACCAGCTTCCAGGACGTGCTGAAAATTCCCAGCGTGATGATGGGCTTCGGCCTGCCCGACGACAACCTGCACGCTCCCAACGAGAAGTTCCACATCCCGAACTTCTACCGCGGGATCGAAACCATCTGCTGCTTTTTCGAAAAGCTGGGTGAGAAGTAACTATTCTCCGTTGTCATCCTGAGCGAAGCCGAGGCATTCGCGAAGCGGATGCCTCGGCGAAGTCGAAGGATCCCTATAGAAGAGGGGGTCTACGCCGAGGCCGCCGATGCCTTGGGCTCGGAGAATACCAGCCATTCCAGGCTGGAGAACGGCAGATAAACGTTGGGCGCATCCATGCTGGCCATCGTCTTGCCGGTAATCTCGCGCAACGCCGTCACCATCTCGTCGCTCACAAAACAGAATCCGGTTTCATCGGTAGCAGCCACCGTACCCGGAAAAGCCCGGCTGAAAAGCGAAACTTTCACGATCACAGGCTTGCCCACAAGCTTGGCTTTGAACGAAGGTTGGGCTGGCAACAACATGGTTTCCTCCCAGAAATGCTTATGGCAATAGGTTGCGGCCCGTATCTCGATTGGACAAGCCCCGTTCGGCATCAGCCGTTACGACGGTAATCCGCCGTCGGCCCGTTCCGCCAAGCGAAAAAACTGCCGCATGAGGATCTCGACGGTCGCGAGGTCGGCCTGCTAGGGAGCAACTGTTGGCGGCGGAATAATTCGAAAGATCCGTCAAGCTGTGCGTTTCTCGGCCATCGCGCAACAGTGATATTATCCGTCTATGCCGCAAAGGAACGTCAGATTCGTTGCAACCAAGACTGTGAAAAAGCCGGCGACTGTCAAGTTTAAGACAAAATCAGGGAAGACAGTCTCTTTCAGGGCGGTCAAGACGTTCGAGCGGAAAGAGGTTGTTCACTTTCGCGCCAAGAAAAAATGAAGCGAATATATCTTGATAGCAACGTTCTAATTGCTTATCACTCCCTGGACAAAGCGGAAGAGACGAAAAAGAAGATGGTCGAAGAGGCATTCGCCGTCTTCGCCCAACTCAAGGACATTCAGCTTTGTACGTCCATGTGGGCGGTAACCGAGATGGTCAATATTCTGGTTTCCAGCAAGAAGATTGATCGGGGCGCGGTTGCAGAAATCGAAAGTCAGTTGGTCAACGAGAAACGGCTGAAAAACCTCAAGATACAGATCATCGAAGTGAGTCCACAGAAGGATTACGACTTTGCAGAATTCTTCTATCACGTGAAGCAGGGCATCCTGAAGTACCACTCCGGAGTCGGGGACGTAATTCACAGCGTCATTATGAAAAACAATGGTATCGCCGACATTTTGACGTTCGACGAGAAAGACGACTTCAAACAAATCCCCGATCTAACGGTCCTCCATCCTAAAGACATCAAAATCTAAAAGCAGCGCGCTCAGCTGTCGCCGAATCTTTATTCGTCCCTGATACTTCAGTTTGGTTAAAATGGTGCTGATGGGAACGGGCATGCTTGAGCGATAAATTGCGGAGTTACTTATGGCACTGGAGTATCCGGACCTCGATGGAACCACACGCCAATACATGTTGGAGGAACTCGATCTCGACGTTAAGGAGGGTCGTCTCTACGTCAGCCCTCGTCTCAGTGGCAAGGGAGTCGCTGATTACGCCACGCTGCTAAGGTCTGCTATGGAGTCTGGGGATGATGCTTCGCTGGCCGGAGAACTGAGAAAAGATGGCAGATTGAACGCGACCGAGCAACGGCGGAAACCAAAGGGCGGGTACACAACAGCGGCCGTTCCCGTTACTGCCGCCGATACTCTAGCAGAAGGGGAGTTCAATCGCTTCTATGCGCGCGGCTTATGTCGGCGGACAAAAGTCGAGGGTGATAGCGAACTCAAAGTGCACCGAGCCAAAGATGTGCAGAATCCTCGTCCCCAGTCGGAGGCGCTGATCGGGTCTACGTTAGATCCCGAAAAGCTACTGCTCGACTTGCGTCAAAGCATTGGTGTAGAGCCCGCCCTGGGTCTACCTCCGGGCCCAAATTCTGGGTTGTCCGTCAAAATCATCAAGATCCTGACAACGCGAAACTAGTCGGGCGATCTCCGTTTCCTGGCAATCGTTGCCTGCGAACGTCTTTTGCGCTAGACTTGTGTCGCTCTCGCGGTGCTCCCCAACCTCCTTCCCGTCTCCACCCTAGAACCACCCATTTGCTGCAATGAGTGTGCAACCCAGCGCGGTCACCCCTAAGGCCACACCATATATGGTGTTATATTGCTTGACCCCGCCCCAATTTCACCGTTACAGTAGCTTAACTTTGTGTCCGCCCTGTCCAGCCTGGGGTGAAGAATGTCGCGCAGATTTCGTCCGGCGTGCATCGAACCGGCAAGAGGAATCTTGTTGGTAAACACGTGTGCCAAAGCAGCCAGCGCGCCCATGCAAGGCGAACGACTGGCGACTGGCCACTAACAACTGGCCACTGGTTTTCAAGGAGTTTACGTTGCTCAAACTGAAGAGGCTTCAGATTCTCGGGTTCAAGTCGTTCTGCGACCGCACCGAACTCAAGTTCGACGGCGACGGTGTGGCGGCCATCATTGGCCCCAACGGCTGCGGCAAGTCGAACATCTCCGACGCCATCTCGTGGGTGCTCGGCGAGCAGTCGGCCAAGACGCTGCGCGGAGCGCGCATGGAAGACGTTATCTTCGCCGGGACGCGCGATCGGAAGCCCACCGGCATGGCCGAGGTCTCGCTCACGCTGATCGATCCCGAAATCTGCGGCAGCGCCGACGCCAATGCCGCAACGGAAATCGACATTCAGGATGACATGCCCGAGCCGGCGCAGTCCCCCGTGGCCGACGATTGGGATGAAACCTCTATCCGAGCCCGCGCCGCTGAAGACACGGAGCGCGCTGTAGAAGACGCACAACCCGGCAAGACCGAAGAAGTCGAAGTGCCGCGGTCGAAGATCAACACGATTGCCATCGCGTTTCCAGATGACGAACCCATTTTCGCGCTTCCCGCGCACAATGTAGTTGCTCCGGCTAGCGCTGCCGCCATCGGCACGCCGGCTGCGCACGTGGTCCTTAAAATTCGCCGGCGCAAATTCAACCAGCAACAGTTCAATGCCGGAGAAATTGTGGTCACCCGACGCCTGTTCCGCTCTGGCGACAGCGAGTACCTGCTCAACGGCAGACTCTGCCGCCTGCGCGATATTCAGGAACTCTTCATGGGCACCGGCCTTGGCCCCGAGTCCTACGCTCTCATCGAACAGGGACGCATTGGCCAGATCCTGAGCAGCCGTCCCACCGATCGCCGGGCGATTCTGGAAGAGGCGGCGGGCATTACGAAATTCAAAACCAAGAAGCGGCTGGCCGAAGCTCGCCTGGAAGATGCCAAGCTGAACCTGAACCGCGTGAACGACATTTTCGAGGAAGTTACGCGGCAGATGAACTCGCTCAAGCGCCAGGCTTCCAAGGCTGAACGCTACGCCCGCCTGCGCGACGAAATGCGCGCCAAACTGCGGCTGGTGCTGGCCAGCAAGTTCGCCGAGATCGAGCACGAGAGCGCGGAAATTGACGCCCAGCTCAACACCCTCGCCGAGGAAATGCAGCATCGGACGGAAGAGGTCCAGCATTATGAAGCGGAGCACAACGAGCGCACCCAGCGCGGCTACTCCATCGAAGCCGAATTGCGCGAGAATCGCGACCGCATCAGCCAGATCGCGCTGGAGATTGACCGCGGCCACGCGCGCCGCCGCCACAATGAAGAGCGCTGCGCCGAGTTGCTGGTGCGCGCTGCTTCCGCCGAAGCGGAGTTGGCGCAGGCCCAGCACCGCCTGACCGCGCTCGAATCGGAGCGTGAATCGAATCGCCAGATTCTCGAATCGGCTGCCGCCGATCTTGCCGCCGCGCAGAGCGACCTCGCTTTGTGCCAGCAAGAGGCTGCCACTGCCGCCGCCTCTCGCGCGGAAATCGAGCGCCAGCAGGAAGAGTCGCGCATAGCCATTTTTGACACCGTGTCCGCAGCCTCTCGCCTTCGCAATCAACTGGCGCAAGCCGAAGAACGCCTTGCCGGAGCCGACCGCGAAGCGCGCCGTCTCGAGGCCGAGATCACCAACGCGAACCTGCAAGTGGAAACCTTCGGCGGGCAGCGTGGACAACTCGCCCTCGAATTCGAAACCGTGACGCAGCGCGTCGGCGGGATCACGGAAGAAATCAGCCAGCTTCGCCGCCTGATCGAATCCAAGAAGCTTGACGAAACGCGAGGCAAGACAAATCTCGACGTTCTTCGCGCCGAATACGCGACCGCTCTCGGCAAGAAAGGCTCGCTTGAGGCTGTCATTGCCGAACATGGATACTCGACCGAATCGGTACGCCGCCTGTTCCAGTCGGGAGTGATGCAGGGCGGCCTGGCGCCGGTGGGCGTGCTGGCCGACTTCCTCGAAGTGGAACCGCGCTACGAGCGGGTGGTCGAAGATTTTCTGCGCGATGAGCTCAACTACATCGTGGTCAAATCCTGGGACGCCGCTGACGAAGGCTTGCGCATGCTGCGCACCGATGTCGACGGACGTGCGACGTTCCTCGTCCACCCAGAAGACTCGCAGGCTAAATTTTCATTCGTGGTGGATGAGGCGGCCCACTGCGCGCCTCCCGCAGCGCAGATCGTTCCGCTCAAGCACACCATTCGCGTGCTGGACGGATTTGGAAAATCGCTGGAAGTGATTCTGCCCAAGCTGCGCGACGGATACATCGTTCCGGAATCCGGCGTGGCGCGCGGGCTGGCGCTGGAAAATCCGGATGCTTTCTTTCTTTCGCAAGCCGGCGAATGCTTCCACAACGTCACGGTGACTGGCGGGAAACAGCGATCGGAAGGACCGCTTTCGATGAAGCGCGAATTGCGCGAGGTGCTGCGCCAACTCGACGACCTGGAACGAGCCCTGCGTGATGAAGAGGGACGAGTGCTCACTCTCGGGCGCGAGATCAAGGAACTGACTTCTCTTCTGGAACGCCTGGATGGGGAAAAACGCGAAGCCGAGCATCAGACCATGACTTCCGGCCATATGCTGCAACAGCTCGATTCGGAGATGACCCGAGTCAGCGAACGTCTCAACGTTTCTCAAGTCGAACTAGGACGTCTTGCCGCGGAACGGGCCGAGCAGGAAGGCATTCTCTGCGTCCGGCAGTCGGAGATCGAAGTGGTAGAACTGCGGCGCGCCGAGCTCGAACAGCAGACCGCAGCGGCCCAGGAGTCGCTGACGGCTCTACGGCGGAAGCGGGAGGAGTCTGCGCAGACGACCTCTCAGCACGCCGCCCGCGTCGCGACCTTGGAAGAGCGTCACCGCTCGGCCGCCTCAGTGCTGCAGCGGATCGAGTCTCTGTTCTCCGAAATGGGCGAGCGCATTCACGCCTTGTCTTCGCAAATCGAGGGCGCCGCTGCGGAAAAGTTGCAACGCGAATCCGAGAACGAACAACTCGCGCAAAGCGCCGCAGATATGGAGGCCGAACGCAACGCAGCACAGACTCGCGAAGGCCTGCTGCAATTCGAAACCGAGCAACTTCGCGCGCGACTCGCCGAAATCGACGAACTACTCCGCAACAGCCGCCTCCTACTGGATCAGGCTCGCGACCGTCGCGGGGAACTGGCCGCCAGCGCCGCCAAGCTCCAGTCGGACGCGCAGTACATGTCGGAGACTTGTCTGAACGAACTCGGCATGGAGCGCACCGCCTTGCTGGCCGATGCGACTTTGACTGCAGTCACGGGCGACCAACTGGCCGCCGAAGATCAGCTTTATCGCGATATGCGCTCCAAGCTGGAAGCGATGGGTCCGGTCAACATGATGGCCCTGGAGGAATATAAGGAAACGGCCGAGCGTCACTCGTTCCTCGAAACGCAGCGCCAGGACCTGATTTCCTCGATCGAGAACACGACGGCGACGATTAAAGAGATCGATCAGATCTCGCGCCAGAAATTTGAAGAGGCTTTCGCCAAGATCAACGAAAATTTCCAGGCTACATTCAAGAAGCTGTTTGGCGGCGGGCACGGCTTCATGAGGCTGACCGACGAAGAGAACAGCGCCGAGAGCGGCATCGACGTGATCGCTTCGCCTCCCGGCAAGCGCCTGCAGAGCGTGCTGCTGCTTTCCGGCGGCGAAAAAGCGCTCACCGCTCTGGCCCTGCTGGTCGGCATCTTCCAATATGCCCCCAGCCCGTTCTGCATCCTCGACGAAGTCGATGCGCCGCTCGACGAAGCCAACGTCGGCCGCTTCACCGACTTGGTCAAGGAGATGAGCGTGCAGACGCAGTTCGTGCTCATCACCCATAGCAAGAAAACCATGAGCATCGCGCCGGTTCTGTATGGCGTGACTATGCAGGAACCTGGCGTCTCGAAACTGGTTTCGGTGCGCTTCGGGGCGCAATAGGCGGCGAACCACCCTACTTCTGCAGCAGAAGGACGTTATGTCCCTCTGGGTCGTGTAATACAGCCCAGTTCGATTCGGATTGGATCAGATTGTCGCGTCCAATTGCGCGCAAAGTCGCTGGCAGATCTGCCACTTCAAAAAAGAGCACAGCCTTATCCTTTGAGGGGTAGGATTCCACGCCTTTCCTTTCCAGGCAGATAAATCCTGCTGCACTGTCAAACTTGACGTGATGTCCGGCTTGCTCGTCTGAAATCTCCAAGCCCAGGGTTTCCACGTAGAATGTTCGCGCTTGTTCCAAGTCTTCGAAGTAGAGTTCCAATCCGGCAAATTGCGCCTGTATCCCGCTCATAAGCACACCTTCCGTGATTTTCAATTAACCCAAGATATCCACGGTCATCCTCAGCTTTTCCACAACTTGAATCCTCGTCTTTCCCTGCCCCAGGCGGCTCCTCCGCCATCCGCTTTGCTGTCAACAATTTTCCATCCTGTAGAAAACGGGGATCGTTCCTCGCACGTGATCAGAATCGTTGACATTTTTTTCTGACCAGCTAGAATACGCCTCGCCTCTAACCTGTAAAATTTCACCATGACTTCTGATCTCCTCGATCCCGTTCTCATACAAACCGACTTCCCCGACCTTAAACTCCATGCCAGCGGCAAGGTGCGCAACGTCTACGGCATCGACGACCAGCAACTGCTGTTCGTCGCCAGCGACCGCATCTCCGCTTTCGACTACATTCTGGCCACTGGCATTCCGCATAAGGGCCGTGTCCTCAACCAGATCTCGCTGTTCTGGTTCGATTACCTGGCGGATATCGTCCCCAATCATCTGATCACTGCCGATGTGGAGCGCTATCCGGCCGCGGCCCGCAAATATGCCGACCAGCTTCGCGGACGCTCCATGCTGGTGCGTCGCGCCGAGATGTTCCCCGTTGAATGCGTGGTGCGAGGTTATATTTCGGGCTCCGCGTGGAAGGAATACAAGGCGACCGGAAAAGTCTCCGGCATCACACTTCCCGCTGGATTGAAAGAGTCTGACGCGCTCCCGGAGCCGATCTTCACGCCTTCGACAAAGGCTACCACCGGGCACGACGAAAACATTTCGTTTGACCAGATGTGCAAGATCGTGGGCGTAGAAACCGCCAGCCATCTTCGCGATTTAGCATTGCGCGTCTATAAGAAGGCCGCGGCCTATGCACGGCAGCGCGGTATCATCATCGCTGATACCAAGTTTGAGTTTGGACGCACCGCTCACGGCATCACGCTGGCGGATGAAGTCCTGACTCCCGATTCTTCCCGCTTCTGGCCTGCCGACAAGTACCAGCCGGGCCGGGCGCAGGATTCGTATGACAAGCAGTACGTTCGCGATTACCTCGAGCAAATTCACTGGAACAAGCAGCCGCCGGCTCCCGCTCTTCCGCAGGAGGTCGCGCGCCGCACCAGCGAGAAATATCTCGAGGCGTACTTCCAGCTTACGGGACGCAAGCTGGATGTCTGACCAGGCGTTCAGTACTTCCAGCGAGCGCGGATACGGATTATGACTGTCGCGGACTGGATGATTTGTGCCGTAGTGCTGGTGAACGTCGTCACGGCCGCCATGCAGGGGTTTTTTTCTGAGGCCCTTACCATGGCCGGCCTGGTCGTCGGTTACATCCTGGCCGCATGGAAGTATCGCAGCCTGGCGGAGTGGCTTGAGAGTTTTTTGAAGAACCCGTGGTTAGCTGAGATTCTCGGTTTCCTGATTATCTTTTTTGCCATCGTGCTCTTGTTTGGCCTAGCGGCCAGATTGGCTCGTTGGATTATGAAGGAAGCCGGACTCAGCGGTTTTGACCGTTTCCTCGGCGCTTTGTTGGGACTGCTGAAGGGCGGACTGATGGTTGCAGTGATCCTGATGGGCATGACAGCGTTTACGCCAACGTCGAAGCTTCTGCAGAACTCGCAGCTGGCCCCTTACTTTCTTGTGGTAGGGCGGGCGGCCATATGGATCGCTCCAGCAGAGCTCAGGCTTCGATTCAATCAGGGTCTGCAGTTGATTCATCAGGCCTCTCTGCACTCGAATGGCACTCCTGGTTCCGCGCCGAAGGCGGAATCGGTGCACTGAACAAATCCAGAAAGAAAGAGACGCATCGTGAAAGATCAATTGGAAGCACTCGTGCTGCAAATGTATCGCAGCAACATTCTTTATTCTGAGGGCGTGCGGGAGTTCAAGAAACGCTTCATTCTGACGGTTCTGCAGGAAAACAAAGGCAATCAATGCCGCGCCGCCCGCGAATTGGGGATGCATCGCAATACCCTCAGCCGGACCATCGCCGAATTAAAAATCGACGTCCGCCAGTTGCGCGACGGCGCCAAGCGCCCGCCTCGCAGCGCCCGCCCCGTCTCCTTCGAAAAGAAAATCGTCCGCTGAAAACCCCATCCTTGTCATCCTGAGCGAAGAGCATGCTCCTGCGAAGCGGGAGCATGCTCGCAGTCGAAGGATTCCCTGCCATCTAGTTACGCCTGAGGCCTGAAAGGGCATTTCCCAGTAAACCGGCCAAAAACAAAAGGCAGCCCGCGAGGGCTGCCTTCGATTGTCTGCTGAAAAGCGCTCTGCTACTGCGCCGCTGGCTTCTTATGCGTGGTGGTCTTGTGAGCCGGAGCTGCCGGTTTGGCCCGCAGCAACTGCCCCTTCTCCATGACCATCATGAACGGGTTCGGCGTGTACGATGCCGGCTCGCCCTGAAAGTCGAAGCTGGCTCCGTCTTTCGGAATCATTTTTACCGGAACCTTCTCTTCGAATTTCAGCGTGATGTCCGCCTTCTTCGCGTCGATGTCGTCGGAACTTCCCGCGATCATGAACTGCTCGGGCTCGGTGCTGATCACGGTGCCATTCATCTGCACCGCTTTCCCCTTGATGGCATTCCAGACTGTATCCTGATCGGCCTGGCTGCCATTGCTCAACACAAATTCCCAGGTGGCGAAATCCATCTTGTCCGGAGGTGTTTTCGCGACCATGTCATGAGCCTGGTCGGCGGGCGTGGGTGGAGGCGGAATTGGCACTTGCGGGCCGCCAGCTTTGGCTGCATTCAAAACGTTATCCCAGCCGTCATCGCCCTGGTGATAATGCATATACTGCGAGCGCGCGTACTTCTCAAGTCCCGGCTGCGACGCCGCTGGGGCTACAGCCGCCGCCCGCGCCGCGAACCACACGCCGTTCTGATAGTCCGGAGGCGTTTGCTGCAGGTAAGAGAGCGCCAGCGGATAGAGCAGAGCCAAATCCTTTTGCGAATCCGGAGGATTCGAATCGAGCGCCGCTTTCAAGAACTGCGCCGCTTTCGCGTTATTCTTTTCCTGCAGCGCGCCCCAGCCGATTCCGGCATTGAAGTTCTCTTTCATGGTTGCCACTTGCTTCTGGAAGTCGGCGTCGCTGGTGCCTTCCGGCTTCTGATACTTCGGCAGGCAATCCAGCCCCTGCTGGCCGTACTTCTCGGCATCCGCCGATTCCTGCTTGCCGTTCGCATCGCCGCTTTGTGCCGTCACGCGGTTCACGTAGGTCAGCAAAAACAGGGCAGGCACCGAACACGGTTGCACGGCCACGAGCTTGGCAGCCGTCTCCAGCGCCTTCTTAACGTTACCCGTTTGCTGGTATGTGCCCAGCAATATCTCGAGCGCCTGGTTTTTCATGACGCTGTTGGGATACTGCGTCACAAAGGCCTCTAATCCGCTGATCTTCGCGTTAGCATCCTTCTGCTGTACTGCGGCCACGTAGGCGTTGTATTCGGCGGGGTCTTTGATCACCGGCGCCTGGGATGGGGCCGGTTGCTGCGCTGGCGCGGCGGCTTGTCCCGTTGCCGACGGCGTGGCCGATTGTCCCGGAGCGAGCGGCGCAGGATTCGTCTCTCCCATTGCGACCACCGTTACCCCAAGCACAACCGAAAGCAGAATCTTTTTCATCAGTATGGCTCCTTGAACTCTCGGGAAATATCTTTTCTGGGAATCGTCTACTCTACGTCTACTACGTTTAAGCAGCAACTGCATTCCGCCTGGACCGCATGGCGTTCGGATCCTGCTTTGGAATGCCGGCCTTCCTGGCAGGGGGGCCGGGACACTGAGGGTAACCCGGTTAGAGCGTTGTGGCGGCTGACCCTTTTTTCCCGGTTGGCCGGATTATAAGTACCTCTCTTGCCGAAGGCAAGCTACTTCCCATTCGCGCTCGGGTTTATTGCTAAGATGCATCTACCGCAGGGAGCGGATGTTCCGGTTTCCCGTTCCCAAAATTGCGTACAGGAGAACATTCCGCTATGGACACCACGCCACCCCTTGCCGGGCAGGTCGCAGTCATCACCGGTGCAGGCCGCGGCATCGGAGCCGCGATCGCCCGCCAACTCGCCGGTCTCGGAGTCACCGCGGTTCTGTGCGGCCGCACCAAATCCACACTGGATGAAACGGCGCGCGCCATCCTCGATTCCGGCGGGAAGACCGAGGTCATCCCCTGCGACGTGACCGTTCTCCATCAACTGGAATACGCCGCGGCCCGCGTCGACAGCACCTTCGGCCGCGTCAACGTCCTGGTCAACAACGCCGGCGTTGGCGGCTTTACCGATGCGCTCCACAATCTGCCGCCAGAGGAATGGGACCGCATTCTCAACACGAATCTGCGCGGCGTGTACTACGCGATTCGCACCTTTGCTCCTCTCATGATCCGCGAATACGGAGGCCACATCATTAACATCTCGTCCCTGGCCGGAAAGAACGCGCTTCCCAATGGCGCCGCCTATGCCGCGTCCAAATGGGGATTGAATGGCTTGACCTATTCGGTGGCGGAAGAGTTGCGCTCCCAGAACGTTCGCGTGTCGGTGATCTGCCCCGGCTCGGTCGACACCGAACTCAGCCCTCATGCCGGCAAGGATCCCAACAAAATGCTGCAGCCGGACGATATCGCCCACGCTGTCGTCGCGCTGGTAACGCAAGCTCCGCAGTCTTTCATCAGCGAAATTCTGGTGCGGCCGACGCAGAAACCATAGCTATGAGGTGAGTGAAGTGGGATCGCGGAGGTAAAAGAAGCGCAACTGCGAGATGAAAGAAGCTTGAATTCCCCTGTGATCCTCAGTGCCCTCTGGGGTGACGTTTTTGCGATCTACTTCTTGAACAGATTTTCGAAAGCCGCCCGCGCGTCGTTCGGCCGCAGGCTGGCCGGAGTGGAAGTCTCTTTCTCGCGCGTCACGCGCATTTCGTAAAGCGTGCACTCATTCCGCGTATCTTTCTTCGCGATCCGCTCCTTCACCGGCTGCATGCACTCAAACCGGCTCCCCGGATCGAAATACGTGCACTGCTTGCAGGAATGCAGCTCAAAGCCACACTTGGGACACTTCTCGTCACTGGGCATTCCTTGCAACACGGTCCCGCACTGCGAGCAGCGCGACACCTCTCGCGTCCCCGGCAAATTCACGGGTCGCGGACCCATTGCATGATCCCAACGGGGCGGACCGCTCTTGCGCTCCGCGGGCGGCTTTCGTGTCTCCTGCCTGCGCGGCTCACGATCACTATCCTGATATCCAGGTTGACGGTATTTTGCCAAGAAAACCTCCCCCAAGCACCCACTCGTATTCTGTACCCAGCAATCCCAGCAGGCAAGCCCGAACAATTGTATCCTCGCCACGGATTTGCGCGGATCCCCACGGATAAATAAGAAAGAAAAAGAATTTGCTGTGGGATCCGTGAAAATCCGTGGTGATCCGTGGCAAACGATTTCCCCGTAAAATAAAACCATGATCCACGAAATCCTTCCCGTCGGCCCGCTGCAATGCAATTGTTCGATCATCGGCGACGAGGCCAGCCGCGACGCCATGGTCATTGATCCCGGCGACGACATCGATGACGTTCTGGCGCTGATCCGCCAACATAATCTGCAGGTCAAGCAGATCGTCATCACCCATGCCCACATCGACCACGTCGGTGGAGCGATGAAGCTCCGCGCCGCCACCGGCGCGCCAATCCTGCTCAACCAGAATGACTATGCACTGCTCAAAATGCTGGACGTGCAAGCCACATGGGTCGGCATGGCCGCGCCCGGCAAAGTGGAAATCGACCACAGCATCACCTCGGGAGAAACCGTGGCCGCCGGATCGCACAGCGCGCAGATTCTGCACACGCCTGGCCACACCGAAGGCAGCATCTGCCTCTACTTCGCTGCGGACAAGAAGCTCATTGCGGGTGACACGCTCTTCGCCGGATCGATCGGCCGCACCGATCTCCCCGGAGGTTCGATGCAGAAAATCATGCGGTCCCTGCACGACACCGTGCTCGCGCTGCCGGATGAAACTGTCGTTATCCCCGGCCACGGAGAGCTGACAACCATTGGCGAAGAGCGCCAGAGCAATCCGTTTCTGGTCAAACGCTGACAGCTTTGTCATCCTGAGCCGCAGGTGTTGCGGCGAAGGATCTGTGCACTCACTCGCCAGTTGCACAGGTCCCCTTCGACTTCGCTCAGGGCAGGCTTTTGCGGCAAAAGAAGCCGCTCAGGATGACAACGCAAGCTTTTGTTGGCAAAGCCTTGCCATCCCAAAATGACACTCGCGGCCCGGTTCCGTGACGCCCGCCACGATCTCCACCGCTTCCCTTCTGTTATAGTGAACCCCTGCAAAGGAGCACCGTCATGGCTGGAAAGAGTCTGAACCGTGTTCAACTGATCGGCAATCTGGGCAAGGATCCCGAAATCAAATACACGCCGCAAGGCACGCCCGTGGCCAAGATCACCCTCGCCACCAACGAGCGCTTCAAAGACAAAGCCGGCGAGTGGCAGGACCGCACCGAGTGGCACAATGTCGTGCTCTGGCAGCGCCTCGCCGAAATTGCCGGCGAATACTTGAAGAAGGGCGGCAAGGTCTACATCGAGGGCCGCCTGCAAACCCGCTCCTGGGACGATAAGCAGACCGGCCAGAAAAAATATATGACCGAAGTCGTGGCCAGCGATCTGATCTTGCTCGGCGGACGCGGCGAAGGCGGCGGTGGCGGCGAGTACGCAGGCGGCTCGCGCGGCGCATCCACAGGCGGCGGCAATAATTTCGATCAGCGCACTCCGGAGCCGGAGCCGGCCCCTGCAGGCCCAATCACCGACGAAGATATTCCGTTCTAGGTATGGGTGTGGGGGAGCGTATTGGTGGTTGAGCGGGCCTGCGGCCCGCGGATGGCCGAGGCGGCCGTCCCCACATCATTCATCAATCTCCGTCTCCCGCATCGAAGGCAACCAGTTCCAGATTCTGCAGAAGCGGGCTGGAATCGGAAAGAAACTCCACATGTCCGCACCGCGGGCACGACAAAATGGCGTGCCCCGCGCCCGGAGCCAGGCTGGCCCGCATCAATTGATAGCGCTGCAACCTCTGTTCACAGCGCAGGCAGCACACGGATTTACTGAAAGGATCGCTGGAGACGCCGCCCGGCGTCTCGATGGCTGGTTTCATGCATTCCTCGAGCTCAGGAATTCTGGGCCGGCAAGTTGGCTAGCACCAGTTTTGGTGCGAGGAGTGTATCACGCGCCAGCGGCTCTCCCCGGCTCCAACACTGGTCAGGTTATCGGGTTCGTAACGGCATTGGCGGCCTGCTCAACGGCGTTGGGCCTAACTGGCCGGCAAACTGAAGTTGACCGTGACTTGCGTCTGGCTGCCGGCAGCGCCTGCCTCTGCAGCATTAGGCTGATACTGCCACTGCTTCACGGCCTTCACCGCCGCCTCTGCCAGTAATGGATTGCCGCTGACTACGTTTATGTTTCCCACCGTGCCGTCGTTGAGAACTTGCACGTCCAGAACAACCGCTCCCTGGATCCGTTGGGCCTTGGCCTCTTCGGGATATTCCGGGTCCACCCGACGAATCCATCCGCTCGCCGGCGTTTGAGATTCTGCCTGCGGAGGAGTTTGCTCCTCTTCCGACGGGTCCGCCCGATAAATGACTTTGCCATTTTCAGTGACCGTCAGCCCCCCGCTTGGCGGCACAGCGGAAGCAGGCGGCCGCGCTATTGTCGACCGCGAACCGCCGGCAGACGCCGGTTGTCGGCCCTGAGCGGCATTCTGCGGCGCTGTCTTAGCCGCGCTATTATTCTGCAATCCCGCTCTCGTTCCCTTTACAGCTCCATGCCATCCAATCAGCAGGCCCAAAGCCAAAGCAGCCACAATCACCGAAATGAAAAGCACGGCGTTTACCCCGTACTCCGAACCTGCTAGCCATCCATCTCCTGCTGCGGGATCTTGTTCCGCCTCCTCCAGCCCCTTCAATCGCTCGGATAGCGTAGACGTGGACGTCATAGATGGTGACTCCGTGGGTGGTGGTTCTGGCGGCGCAGAATCGCTGGTGTTGACCGATGCCTTGTTTTCGGCGATTCGTTTCGCGAGGATCTCCAGGGTCTCGATCTCATGTTCGCCGAAGACGTGGGGTTCGCTGGAAAGTACTTGCAAGATTCCGAAAGCTCCGCTGCCGTTCACCAGGGGCGCGATCACCATGGAACGCACGCCTAGCCGTCGGCATACTTCGGCATTTACCAGCCCCCCCTCCTCGGTGTCGCTGCATTGTTGAACCTTTCCCGTAATCAGGGATGCTCCTGGCAGACCTGACGTCATATCCACTCGCACGCCCAGGTCGGGCGCATTCTTCCCTGTCGTGGCGCGGCAAACCATCTCCCCGTCTCTAGTTAGCGCGATGGCCGCTCCGGTGGCCCCGGTTGCTTTTCGCGCCTGCTCGACCGCTTCGTTGAGCACGAGGTCGAGCGCCAGATCCCGCGCTACGTCCCCACTGGCGAAGGCGGCCAATTTCTTTGCGATTTGGTCTACGTCGCTCACAGGCTCCGGCGCAACGGAATCCGCACTGCCGTCCGGCGCTCTGTTTGGCCCGAATAATGTCGCTTCGGGCAGGTTCCGCCGCAACCTTGGAGGAAAATTCATTGAGGCCCCGGCACTGTAATGCTGAGTACCGACATTATGGGGCCATCGGCCTCGGCTTTCAACAATCTAAAGTCCATTCCCGATTTGAGTTATTTCCTCAGGCCGCGCCCAAATTCCCATGCACGATTGCGAAGCAAGGCTTTAGAATTTCTAGCGAAGTCCCAGACCGGGCGAAGTACTCCTTCGGCCGATGTTATGATTTCCACTTCCTGAGGATATGATGCGCATTGCCGTGGTAGGTTCGGGATACGTAGGGCTCGTCGCGGGCGCCTGCTTTGCAGACTTGGGGCACGAGGTCATCCTGGTCGACAACGACCAGCAGAAATTGGCTGCACTGCGCAGTGGCCAGGTTCCCATCCACGAGAAATTTCTTCCCGAACTGCTTGGCCGCCATCGGGGAAACCGGCTGACTTTTTCCGACGATTTGAAAGAGGCGGCTCGCCTCAGTTCCGCGATCTTTGTCGCCGTCGGCACTCCGCCCACCGAAAAAGGCGAGGCCGATCTTTCGTATGTGGAGTCCGTCGCTCGCGAAATCTCCGGCGGCATCGACGATTACAAAGTCGTCGTCGAGAAAAGCACCGTGCCCGTCTATACCAGCGAGTGGGTGCGCAGAATCATCCTGCGCAACGGGACCGATTCCGATTCCTTCGATGTGGCTTCCAATCCCGAGTTCCTGCGCGAGGGCACAGCCGTCACCGACTTCCTGTTTCCCGATCGTATCGTCGTCGGCTGCGATAGCGAACGTTCCGCCCAGCGTATGCGCGAGATCTATGCGCCCCTGACGGATGGCAGCTACTATCAGCGTAGGGATGCGATTCCCGGGCCCGATCGCGCCACCATTCCTCCTCCCCTGATTGTGACCAGCACCAAAAGCGCGGAACTAATCAAACATGCCTCGAACGCGTTCCTCGCCATGAAGATTTCTTTCATCAATGCGGTCGCCTCGGTCTGCGAATCCGTAGGCGCGGACGTGAACCAGGTGGTGCACGGCATCGGCACTGATTCGCGCATCGGCCGCCGATTCCTGAATCCCGGCATCGGCTACGGCGGCTCCTGCTTTCCCAAAGATGTAATGGCGTTTCGCGCGGTCGCGCGCGAAAACGGTTACGACTTCCGCCTGCTCGATGAAATCATGCGCATCAATGAGGATCAGCGCCAGCGCTTCCTGCGCAAGATCCACAGCGCTCTCTGGACCCTACGCGGCAAGAAGCTGGGCGTGCTCGGCCTCGCTTTCAAAGGCGGCACCGACGACATTCGCGAATCTCCCGCGCTCTTCCTGGTGCAAACGTTGCTTCAGGAAGGCAGCAAAATCACGGCCTATGATCCCGCCGCGACGGAGCGCGCGCGCGAAGTCCTTGGCAGTCAGGTTACGTTCGCCGGGTCTTCCTATGAGGCGGCTCGCGGCGCCGACGCTTTGCTGATTCTCACCGAGTGGGAGGAGTTTGCGACGCTTGATCTCAATCGCCTCCGCCAGGAACTCAAGTATCCCATCGTGATCGATGGCCGCAATCTCTACGATCCCGAAGTGATGTCCGCGCAGGGATTCACGTATTACAGTGTCGGCCGCGCCACCTCGCACCCTGACGGCATTCCCGCTCCGGTCGCTAAGAACGGCAAGCAAGCATGAGCTCTCGTCGCGCGGTCATCACCGGTGGCGCCGGATTCCTGGGCTCGCATCTTTGCGATGCCTTGCTGGCCGAAGGCTGGAGTGTCGTCGTCGTCGATAACCTGCTCACCGGCCGCCGCGCCAATCTGGCCCACCTCAGCCAGGAGCCGCGCTTTGAATTCGTGGAAAAAGATATTTGCGAGCCATTCGACGTGGGCAAAGTGGATTACGTCTTTCACTTCGCCAGCCCCGCCAGCCCTGTCGATTACCACACTCACGGCATCGCAACTTTGAAAGTCGGCTCGCTGGGAACATTCAACGCCCTCGAGGTCGCCCGCCAGTACGGCGCCAAATATTTCGTGTCTTCGACTTCCGAGTGTTATGGCGATCCGCTGGAGCATCCGCAAAAAGAGACTTATTGGGGACACGTCAACCCCATCGGCCCGCGCTCCGTCTATGACGAAGCCAAGCGCTTCACCGAAGCTGCCACCGTAGCTTACCGCCGCTACCACAAGGTCGATACGCACATCGTCCGCATTTTCAATACCTACGGCCCGCGCATGCAGCTCAACGATGGCCGTGTCGTGCCCAATTTTATGAAGCAGGCCATTCGCGGGGAAGATCTCACCGTCTACGGCAATGGTGATCAGACGCGCAGCTTCTGCTATGTGAGCGACGAGATCGACGGGTTTATGCGGCTCGCCAAATCCGACGAGCATCTTCCCGTCAACATCGGCAACCCCAACGAGTTCACCATCCTCGAATGCGCGCAGATGATCTTGAAAGTGACGGGATCGAAGAGCCGTATCTGCTATGAACCGCTGCCGCAGGATGACCCCAAGCAGCGCCGTCCCGACATCAGCAAAGCGCGCGCGTTATTGGGATGGGAGCCGAAGATTGATCTGGAGGCCGGACTCCGCCTCTCGCTGGATTATTTCAAGAAAGCCGTAGCCGAAGATTCGGACGCGAAATAGGCGCTAATCACTGGAAAATTCCGGAGAGCGGGCGCCCAGCCTTACCCTGTGCGCCTCAGTGCCCTCTGTGGTGAGAGTTCCTAAGCCTGCGTACTAGCCACGAAGTCGGTCAGCTTTTTAACGTTGGCTTGAGCTTCTTTGGGCTTCAAATCAAAGGCGATGCCCATCCCGTAGCCAGGATGCGATGCCAGCACCGTCCCTCGCAGCCGCAACTTCATCTCATGGGTCCGGACCACGATTTCGACCGACGATCCCAGTGGAAACGGCAGCGGAACTTCCAGGTAGCACCCGCCTGAGCTGAGATCGGTCAGGCAGCAGTGATTTGGGACAGATGTCCCCGTGCGATACACTTCCGCACCCAGGCGGCAGGCATACCGAGTCTGCGCGCGCCGGTTGTTGGCGTCCACTTCCGCCAGCGCAGACGCCTTGGACTCTTCCCTGCTCTGCTTCAACACCGCAACCTCGCGCGCGGCATGCTGCGTCTTCTCGCTGTCATGGCGATGCTCGGCTGCTGCCGCCGACGCCACCGGGATCGGCTCTTCCATTTCGACGGTCACATCCGGACGCTCCTGCTGCATGTCTTTTTGTACGTGCGCGCCCAGAAACTCGTCCAGCAAGCGCCGCGACGCTTTGGGTACATCCAGAAACTGAACTCCGCCGCGACCGTTCCAGTCTTGCCAGACCAGTTGTCCGGAAAGGCGCACGCTCTGGATTTGCTGCGGAAGCCTGAACTGGAAATATACCTTGCTGGTGGGTGGAAGCTTTTTCCCGAACCGAACCGCCATGCCGTCCTTCGCCAGGTCCACCAGCGTGGCTTTTTCCTGCTGAATGTTGGCGTAGTCCACGGTGGCATGGGCATGCACGGAAGCCCGCGCGTTCTTGCGCTTCTCTTTGCGCATCAGTGCTCGCGCAGCTCGTAGGCTGCTCAACGCGCGCTCGTACGCTACCGGCTTGTAGAGGACGAAATTCACGCCCAGCGAAAACAGCTCGCGAATCGCATCCTGCGACGGCACGATCGCCACCGCAAGCGTGGCGTCGTTCTTCCGCGACAGCCGCGTCTCCCGCAATAGAGAGATGACGTCGGCGCCCGACTCTCCGTCCACGATCACCACGTCAAAGCGCTCCTGCGCCGTACGGATGGTCGCCCGCCCCATATCGGCGCACAGTTCGACCTGAATTCCCAATTCCTTGAGCACGCGGCCCAATACGTCCGCCGCCTTCTCATCCACACACACCAGCAGGGCAGATAGAGTCATACGTGCCGTAATCGTAGGATCTAAGGGGGGACCGGGGCAAGGTTACGAGGGTCACGGGACTCTGTGCCCCGAACTACATAGCGGGGGATTATGCAGAAAAAAATGGCCGGGGCCCCTGCCTATTTTGCGGCGCGGCACCTTCCTACGGTCAACCTAGCTTTACCATTTCCAAAACTGACGCCTAACTGCATGCGCGGTCCCAAAAACTGGGGTGCTCGACCGGACATAAAGTCCGAAATCGCACAGGACGGCGCAGCCCGCCCTTGTCGCCGACTAGAGCAAGCACAGGTTTTCCGGTAGATAACAAAAGTGACTGTCACGGGGTTGAAAGTTCAGTCTTCGAAAGGCTCGCCAGGGTGCGCCCTTCGCTGAAAACAAAGAGGATATAATTCACTACAATTGTGGGTGCCCCGCTCCATTCGTAGGCGGAGAAAGCACATTATGCCCTTATCTTCCTCTCGCCCGTTCTCCTGGCTCATCTTTCTCGTCTCAGCGCTCGCCGGCATCGGACTGTTCCTCGTTCCAGCCTTCATCATTCGACCGTTCCATCATCAGACGCCTGCCGCCTTGGCCCTGGCGATGAATCTCCGCCAACACGCTCCTTGGGGAACGGTGATCGCCGCCATTCTTTGCGCGGTCTTCACCCTCGTTTTGTGGCAGGCCAACAATCTTCGGCGCAAGATTGTTCTCTGCTCAATCCTGCTCCTCGTCGTTTTCTCCGCGGTCATGTCGCGCCTGAACTATTTTGAGTGGATGTTTCATCCCGTGGACAGCCCGCAGTTTGAATCCGAGGCTGCCAGCAAACTCGACGCCGGCGAGATGATCCTCGCCGTCCGCTTCGGCGCCGACGCCCGCGCCTATCCCATCCGCGAGATGGCCTACCATCATATCCTCAACGACGTGGTCAACGGAGTGCCCATAGCCGTCACCTATTGAACGCTTTGTCACACCGGTCTGGTGTGGACACGCGCGGTGCAGGGCAAGGTGCTGCATTTTTATCTGGCGGGCATCAACAACCAGAATTTCCTGATGCGCGATACCGAGACCGGCACCTGGTGGCAGCAGATCACCGGCAAAGCCATCTATGGCCCGCTGCGCGGCGCGACCCTCGAACTCGTGCCCAGCGACGAGCTCACCTTTGGCGAGTGGAAGTCAGAAGTTTCTGGCGGAAAAGTTCTGGCCGAAGTGCCGAAATACAAGAAAGAATACGATAGCAACTGGGAGCCCGAGGTCGCCAAGCTGCCGGTGGTCATCAGCTTCCCGGGCGCGGAACTGAAGTCCCGCGACATTGTCGTGGGACTGCAAATCGACGGTGCGAGCCGCGCCTATCCGTGGGAGACGTTGCTTAAGCAATCTCCCGTTATAGATCGAGTCCACGGCACGCCTGTTCTGATCGTGGTCGGACCGGATCACAAAAGTTTTCGCGTCTTCGTCAGCCGCATCGACGGAAAGGACGCCGAATTTTTCCTGAAGGGCGAGAGCGAGCCAGCCCGGTCGTCAACCAGCGAGAGCGTCCCGCCCACAACGAGCGTCAGCTACGGTAGCGCCGGCGTCCCGCCGGCTGTCGCGGGGGCGTCCCGCCCGCGCCCCGACCAGCCAGCACCCAACCCGCCCGCATCTTCGCCGAACGCATGGTCCCTGCTCGACAGCACCACCGCCAGCGAATGGAACTTCCAGGGCTGCGCCACCTCCGGCCCCGCCAAAGGCAAATGTCTCGACCACGTTCCCGCTCTGAAAGATTACTGGTTCGACTGGCGCAACTATCACCCCGACACAACGATTTACAAGCGTTAGGCTTTCGGCAACCGGACCGGTCGGCCCCATACTGTTCCCTTGAGAAGTCACACCAACATGTGATCGAACGCACTGCCGTCGGCAAGGGTCCGCGCTAGCCTGAAATCGCGATGGAAGCGGAGTTTCCGATGGTTGCTTTCCAGCCTCAACTCAACCGCTTTGAGCGGATCCTGTTCGGAGTCGCCCTGGGCCTCGGGGCGATCCTGGTAGCAGTTCGCCTCGCAGCCGTTGTTATAGTGTGGTACCTCCACCACATTCGTTAAGCCCGACGCTCTAGATGTCAGTCAGAAATCCCTTTTTGATCCTTCACTAAACTAAGCTGCATCCTCAGCAAGCGGCGCGATAGACTGCTTTGCGTACAGGAGGCTTTGCATGTCCTTCCGATCCGTCTTCCTGGCCGTGGTCATCGCCTTCGCTCTCATTCTGGCGGCGTTCTTGCTTAATCGCGCCCGCCCCAGGGTTGAAACCGAACAGCCCAGCGCGGATCTGGTTCGCGCCACCGGAAAGTGCGCCGAATGCCATGCGCGCACGCAGTACTCCATTGTTCACGAGTACGAGATGAGCGCCCACGCGCGCAAGGGCGTGAACTGCCTTGACTGCCACCAGCCCGCGGCCGGCCAGGAAAAGAAAGACCATCATGGCTTCGTAATCTCCACCAAATTAACCGCGGGAAATTGCCGCAGCTGTCATGAGGGCATCTACCAGCAGTTTCTGCACAGCCGGCACGCGGCTCCGGCGTGGGCGGCGATCTACGGAGAAAAGGGCCTGACGCCCGAGCAGGTGAACTTCTCCGAGACCTATCAGCCGGGAGGCACGCGCCGTCCGCCACATCCGTTCGTACAAATGGAGGGCGGTTCGGCGATAACCAGCGGCTGCGAGCAGTGCCACAGCGTGGGCAAACCAAACAGCGACGGCACCATCGGCAACTGCACCGCTTGCCACACCCGGCACACTAGTTCCGTCCGGATCGCCCGCTTGCCCAGCACCTGCGCCCAATGTCACATGGGACCGGATCACTCGCAGATCGAGATTTACGAAGAATCCAAGCACGGCGTGATGTTCCAGGCCCAAGAGCGATTATTGAATCTGGACGCTCCGCCGAAGACTTTGACCACCCGCGATATGTTTATTCCCACCTGCGCGACGTGCCACATGAGCGGACTCAACGGGCTTGGAGTAACGCACGATCCCTCGGAGCGCCTTTCTTATTACCTGGCGAATGCGATCACCGACAAGCGTCCAAACTACGCCGCGGCGCAAGCCAAGATGAAGCAGGTCTGCTCTCAATGCCATGCTCCGGCATTGGTCGATCGCGTCTACACCCAGGCCGAACAGGTCGTGCAGACCACGAACGATCGCGTTCGCTCTGCCCAGGAACTGGTAACCGGACTGCGCAAAGACGGTGTGCTGTCCGGACCCCCGTTCTCGCAGCCCATCGATTTTGTATATTTCGATCTCTGGCATTACGACGGGCGCACCAGTAAGCACGGCGCCTTCATGGGCGGAGCCGACTTCGTGCAGTGGCATGGCAACTATCCCATGCTGCAGAAGACCGTCGAGCTTCAATCCATGGCAGCCGAGCTCAGGAGAGAGCATGGCAAAGCTAAGTGAGCGCTGGTGGGCGCGGCCGCAGATCTGGATTGAAGCGTTCGCGATCTTGAATGTCGGTTTTCTCACCTTCGACATTTACCTCGCGCACTCGGTCAACCAGTTCCGCAATCAAGCCGAATACATTCCGCTTGTGTTCTCCGCCACGGCTCCCCTGCTGCTGATTTTTGCCTTGGCCCTGCGTTATCGCTGGCCTGCGGTATGGAAGGATCTCGGTTATTTTGTCGGATGGGTCGCCGTGCTGGTTGGGCTCACGGGAGTGATCTTTCATTTGGAGAGCCATTTCTTCTATGAACGCACGTTGCGCAGCCTCACCTATTCAGCTCCATTTGCCGCGCCGCTCGCGTATACGGGACTGGGATTTCTGATCATCATGAACCGCATGGTCGATCCCGATACCCAAGAATGGGGGCAATGGGTGCTGCTGTTCGCGCTGGGCGGATTCGCAGGAAATTTTGTTTTCAGCCTGGCCGACCATGCCGGCAACGGCTTCTTCAGACCCGTGGAGTGGGTGCCGGTCGTGGCCAGCGCCATTGCGGTGGGTTTTCTCACCGTGCCACTCCTCATGCGCGTGACACGCCCGTTCATCGATCTCTGCGCCACCATTCTTGTGCTAGAGGCCGTCGTGGGATTGTGGGGCTTCGTGCTGCACGCTTCTGCCAATCTGCGAGGTCCGTCCGTTCATGCCTTTGATAATTTTATTTACGGTGCTCCACCGATGGCCCCGCTGCTGTTCCCCAATCTGATGGTTCTGGGCATCATCGGGCTCTGGCAGTTGCGCCTCAAAGAAACTCCGAAAGTCGCTCCCTCGTGAGCCGGTTTCATCTACACTTTCTCTAAGCATTCCACGTGGGGAGGGATTTCCTTGTCAGCCATGCAAGCTATTTTCTGGGACGTCGGCGGGGTCCTGCTCAGCAATGCCTGGGACCATACGGAACGCGCCCATGCGCTCGCACAATTCCAACTCAATCCCGAAGAGTTCCATGCCCGTCACGAATTGCTGGTTTCGCCGTTCGAGCGCGGAAAGATTACGCTCGACGAATATCTCGATCGCACCGTTTTTTATGTCCCGCGTCCTTTCACCCGCGACGCCTTCCGCGAATCCATGTTCTCGCTTTCGCAGCCGTTTCCCAACGTCTTGCAGTTCGCCCAGTCCCTCGCGGATTCGAACCGGTACTTGATGGGGACGATCAACAACGAATCGCGCGAGCTGAACGATTACCGCATCGAGCAATTCGGTCTGCGAAAAATATTTCGCCTGTTCATCAGCTCCTGCTTTGTCGGCCTGCGCAAGCCCGAGCGCGACATCTATCGTCTGGCGCTTGAAATCACGCAGGTTCCCTCTGGGCAATGCTGCTTCGTCGACGATCGTGCCCTCAATCTAGAATGCGCCGCGCAACTGGGAATGCCCACCATTCAGATGAAAAACCTGCCCCAACTACGCGCAGATTTCGAGAAGTTAGGAGTAACTCCGTAGCGCAGTCGTAGCCGCCGGCTCTCGCGGGGGCGTGCCGTCCGCCCAGGCTGAAGCGAGATCAAATGTTGTCCGGGAATAATGAAGGAATGTAACCGGAAAAAACAACTCGGAGGTACGAGGGCGCCGCTTACCCGTTCTTGCGCGGCGCGCTCGTCTTCACCACTGCACCCGCCGGAATATCCGACTCCAGCATGCTCAGCGTCAGATCGCTCGACCAGCAATCCGCCGCCAACTTCCATTCCCCGTTGTTCTGTCGCGCGCAGACCCACAAATACTTGCCCCGCTCTTCCCGGCGTTTGCCCGTAGCGCTGGGAATGAGCGCCTTGAAACGTCCGGCTTCATAGGCAAGATCGCCCACTACATCCACGCGCAGTGGCTCCATCTCCACTTCTCCCAGCCCGGCATCGAGCGCGCCAAAGTAAAACTCACGCAACGCGGCCGCTCCCCGGATCGGCGGGCAATTCGACCGCAGCACCAGCGCGTCCGAGGTGTAGAGTTCGAGCAGGTCGTCCAGATGTTTGGTGTTGCAGGCCAGCACCCATTCCTGCGTAACCCGGCGCACCGCAGCCTCGGCCCGGCTCATCTCCCCGCGCATCGCCGCATTGGGACGCATCTTCTCATCCCGTGCAACATCCCGTGCAACATTGGCAGGCACGCGCGGAAAACCTCCTCCCGCCTCCGGAAAATAATGATGGTGATAGTGGTGGTGGTAATGATGGGTTTCATTCCCGCCGCCGCGCGGCGATGGTTCGATTTCACCGTCCCGTGGGGCACTCGTGCGGGCGAGCGCCGGAGAAGATCGCAGCTGCTCCAGGGGTGAGATCGCAGGTCCGGCGTCCTCGCCCGCAACAATCGCAACTCCGCACATGCCGCAAAACTTGGTTCCCTTGCGATTGTGATGTCCGCAGACCGTGCATACGCCCGCGGAAGGCCGTTGCCGAATCTCCCCCCCCGCATCATCGGCGGCGTCATCAGCCGCATCTTCCGCATCCATTTCAGCGGCCAGCCGCTGTGCGGCCTCCATCGCCACCGCAATTTCATCTTCACCCGGCTTCGGGCGCCGCATCTCGGACTGCAGCCTGCGGTACAGCTCATTGACCTCCGGAATCTGCTCCGCAGAATCTGCCGGCAGACCGGAGGACCTCGGCATTTTATCGTTATTCACCAATCAGATTACCCCGCTGCTGAGGGAATTCTAGCTCTAGCGACTCCGCCCGTGCTATCGGCTGGAAAATTCGACCTTCCCCTCGATCTCGGTGGGCACGCCATCGCAAGTCGCGGGCCGGTATCTCCAGCTGCGCACGACTTGCAGCACATCCCGATCTCCGGACATTCCCGCGCTTTCCAGAATCAGCGGACTGTGCACGCGACCGTCGGTTCCGATAATGAAACTGACCTTCACTCTACGCCCGTATGCCGCCGCTGCGAACAGAGGGTTGGGAGTCGTCAGTGCTTCCGGCGGCTGCACGTCCTGGCAAACCGCGCGCGCGCTGACGTGCGGCACGTCGACGAATTGCGAGGCTCGTATCAGGCGTTTTGTCGCCAGGCGTTCGCGGCGTTCGAAATTTTCCGAGTGGAAACCCGCCGAAGCCGTGCTGGCGGCGAGCATGCCAACAGTAATCGCGAAGAATAAAATCGCAGGCCAGATGCGACGCGGTGCCATTCTTTCCCTGTGGTGAAGGTTGTCCACACCAACCTCGCGCAAATTTGAGGCCATCTGCGCGCCTCTGATGTCATTCTGCGGCAATCCTTTGCCGGATTTGCATAACGCTCTGCATCCCCAGTTTGTGAAATGATTTGCACATCAACGGATGGTGACTTGCGGCTTCCGGTCGGAGATTCAATCTGCTCGCCAAGGGCCAGAGCTATGCGCGGCGAAGCGTCAGCAACGTGACCTCCGGTGGGCAGTTCAACCGCACTGGAACCTCGACCGTTCCCAGCCCCCGGTTGGTGTAGAGCGTAAGCGCGCGGATCTGGTACCGCCCCGAAAAGTATTTCCTGGCCAGCTCCGGCAGGAACAGCGGCGGAAGCAGCGGGATCCGAACCTGCCCGCCATGCGAATGTCCCGACAATTGCAGGTCCACTGGATAATTGGCTGCGTGATCCGCATAGTCGGGCTCGTGCGCCAGCAAGACGGTGGCTTCATCGGAGGGAATGCCGTGCAAGGTCGCCGAAATATCTGCCGTCCGTCCCAGCAGATCATCGATGCCTGCCAGCCAGAATCGGGATCCGTCTTTTTCAATAGGAACCGACTGATTGCGCAACACCTGGATGCCGCTCTCCCGCAGCGTGCCGGTCACGCGGTTTGGGTTGGTGTCGGTGTCGTGATTTCCCATTACCGCCCACAGGCCGTGCGGAGCCCGCATCTGCCGCAGCAGTTGTGCGCATGGTTCCGCGGCTGCCGCGCCCTTGGCCGAATTTCCAAACCACGGAATCGAGACGAAATCTCCGGCCAGAACAATCAAGTCCGGACGCAGTTCGTTGACCATGCCAATCGCGGCATGAACTGGATGCACAGAGAAGTAAGGATCGTAATGGAAATCGCTGAGAAGCGCGACGCTAAAGCCGTCCATGCGCTGCGGCCAGCGTCGCAGCGCGATTTCCTGCCGCACCACCTGCGGGTGATTGGGCTCGATCAAACCGTCGGCCGCGAGCGCAGCCGCTCCTACGACCGCTGCTATCCCCAGGAACTTACGCCGGCTGATCGTGCGCGGTAACGACTTCCCTCGGATCTCGGACTGTATAGGAATTCTCCCCATATTTCAGAATAACGCGAAGCTGGGCATGCGCGATAGAAAGGCTAGCTTCGGGTAACGGCGTAGTTTCCCCTAGCCCTCGGTTCCTTAGCGATCTCGCGAATCCCCAGCGGCCTCCACGGTTAAGCTTTTTCTTGCCGTAGATTCATCTCAGAAGCTGAACGTTGCCTGCAGATCGATCCGCCGGTTGGCCGCGGAGCCTGGCGAAAACGGGCCTCCCTGCAGGGAATTGGACTTGTCGAAAAACATTGATCCCAGAACCGCACTCGGATTTGCCGCGTTCACATTGTTGAACGCGTTGCGAACATTCAAGCCCAAGGTGAGGTTGTAACGCCGGTCGGAACTCGACGACATGGTCATCGGCCCGCCGCCCCCGAACAGCGGCCCGTGGTGGCCGTGTCCCCCTGGCCCTCCCGCACCCGGCCCGGCAGCGTTGCTGGTCTTCGCGCCCAGCCCGATTGTCTTGGTCAGCCGCAGGTTGATCACAAAATGTCCCGGCCCGGTCCCATAGTTGATCGGCAAGGGCTGGCCCGTGGCAGCGGTCGCGTCAAACGTTCCCAGCGGCGTACAGTAATTCGACCCCGACGGCACCACCGGCAGTGGACAGGTGGCATGCGAAATCAGGCTGGGACGGTTGTTGTACTGCGAATCTCCATTCAAGTCATAGGGAGACGAGATGTTGAACGGGGCTCCGGAGCTGACCACCATGAACGGACTCAGGCGAAACAGGTAAGGCAACCCGATGCTTCCCCCAAGGAATAACCGGTTCCGGATGTCGAACGATCCTCGCCCGTAGTCCTCACTGATGTCGTACGAGTTCGATGGAAATGTGGTCACGCCCCCTGTGTCGCTGTTGGCATAGTTCAGCGAATAATAACCGAACAGCTGCAGCTTCGAACCCACGCGCACGTTCGAAATCACCATCAACTGGTTCTGCTTGAAATTCGCCTGCGAGACGTAGCGATACAGGTTTCCTCCCGTCACCGGCGCGCACGGCGGAAGTCCGGGCAGCGGAAGAGTCGGCGGCGAGCACGGCGTTCCTGGATAAGGAGCGTTCGCGTTGATAGTGAGGAACTGGTCAAAGCCGCGTGAGTTCAAATAATTGACCGTCAGCGTCGCCGACTTCGTGACCTGCCGCTCCACGCTGATCGCGCTCTGCACCGTGTACGGCGCATGCAGCGAGGGACTAATCTGGTATATGGTCGATTGCGTCGTGGGAGGCGTGCCGCAGTTGAAGACCGAGGTGGTCAGCGGTTTGTTCAGGCCGGGGAAGCACGTCGGGCTGAGAATTACATACTGCGTCTGTATGACCCCGTTCAGCCGGTCGGCCTGCAGCAGGTTGTCCACCTGAAAGCGGTCGTAGAAAACGCCGGAACCGCCGCGGATCACCACCTTCGGCGCGCTGTTTCTGCCGCCCACGCCCCAGGCAAATCCCAGCCGCGGAGCCCAGTCGCCGTGATCGTGGATCGCGTTCTGCGTTTCGAAGCGAAGCCCGAGGCTCAACGTGATGTTGGGACGCACGCGCCAGTCGTCCTGAAAATATGGTTCGACGTCGTAGTAGTTGACGGCGGCATTCGGAGAACCGGTGGTGATCGACAGTTGCGTGGCGCCCGTCGGCGTGAGCCCCTGATCCGCTTCGCTTTGCGCCATCTGGTACGCGGTTATCGACGGAAAAATGAACGTGCCGTTGAATAGGCTGGTGGAGTAGTCCGAATCGTGCGTGGCACGAAACCTCGCCCCGAACTTCATGGTGTGATTGCCGTGAATCAGCGAGGTATAGTTCTGCAGTTCATAGTTATTCTGCAGATCATTGAGCGTTCCTTCACTATTGCCGCCGCCCAGGAACTCGCCCAGAACGCTCACTGCCGGAGTTGTGTTTTGTGGGTTCTGCACGTTGTTGTCGCGGTTGTATTGAAAGCGGGTCTCGTTCACGATCTTCGCGCCGAACACCTGGGTGTCGCTGATTTGCACCGTATCTTCCGTGCTCCGGGTGTAATAGGACTGGGTCGGAAGACTGAACTGGTTGGTCAGATTCCCGCTTTCGGTGTCGCGGTAATACTGGTAGCGGGTGGTGAGGGTATTGTTTTTCGTAATGGCCCAATCGAACCGGGGCCCCAGATTGGTGCGCTGCCGCGGGTTCGCTATGGAACTCGCCAACGTTCCACCCGTCGTCGGATCCGTCGCATTAATCGCGGACACGTCGTTAATGTCGCGCCGGTCGATGTTGAAGAAAAACGACGCGCTCTTGCTGAGCGGCCCGCCAATGTTCCCGTTGAACTGGGTCGAATAATATGGCGGCACCGTCGAGATGAACGGGTTCGGCGCGTTGAAAGACGAATCATTTCCACTCGCAAACACTTGGCCATGCAATTTGTCGGTCCCGGGTTTGGTGAAGATCTCGATGCGCCCGTAGCCCAGCTTGTCGTATTCGGATGAAAATGGATTCTGATTGATGCGAATCTCGCGAATCGACGACTTGGGCGGAAGCTGTCCGGCGGTGAACCCGTCAATATACATCTGGCCGCCATTCGGTCCCGCGGAAGGCCCCGCCAAAGCTTCCAGATCGGCCTGCAGTTCATCCGGATCGTCGGGCAAAGCCTCCAGTTCCTTTCCCGAGATCGTGATGGCCCCGGCGTTGTTATTTGGATTCACATCCACCGTCGGCGCCGTGTCCGACACCTGCACCTTCTGCGTCTCGACATTAATCGCCATCGCAACGTCAAGCCGCAACGCCTGTACGCCGATCACTACGTTCTCATTTTCGTAAAGCGTGAACCCGGTCGCCGCTACCGTCAGCGTGTACTTGCCAGCGGGCATGTTCTTGAACTCATATAGCCCCTGCGCATTGCTCTGCACCACGATCGGCGATCCAGTCACCGGAGTCAGAACCACGCTCGCCCCCGCGATGGCCGCGCCCGACGGATCCGACACTTGCCCATGCAAATTCCCGGTCGGATTTTGCGCCACCGAAAGCGCGCAGGATAAAAGCAGGAATACCGCAATCACAGCCAGATACCCGTACTTCTTAACCTTCATCTTTAGTATTTCCATTTCTCGCAAAATGATATGAATTCGAACCGCATTTTGAAATCGGGGCCTACTGGGCATCTCCGCCCGGAGCGCCGCCCAGGCTCCAGGGCGTCAACATCATGGCCTGTCCGGCGGTAGGAGCAGCCTGCAAAATCGGTTCCACTCCAGTCAGCAAAGTGATCGCAGTTGCTGTCGACGACGCTCCCTCCGTGGCCACAATCACCACTGCATCCCCTTTGTGCAGATCGGCCAGCGTAACCGCTGGCATGCGATTCAATATCTGCTGAAAGTCCGCGCCTCCGCCCGCTCGCATACCGCCCGGCGCGCCGCCGCTGATTCCTCTGCCATTTATTCCCCCGCCGGCCGCCTGCGCCCCGCCCGCAGTTCCCTGCCCGTTATTGCTCGCGGAAGTTCGCGCTGCCGCCCCTCCTGCGCCCGGCGTTCCCGGAGGCATGCTGCCCTTCAACCGCATCGCGATTCTTTGCGCCATTTCCGGCGGCAACTCATGCAGTTGTGACTCGTTGGTGATTTTCACCACCACAGCTTTCTTGCTCAACAGATCCTGAACACTGATGGTTCCCGCGTTTGCATCCACAGAATTGACGGTTCCCGCGACATTCCGAAAGCTGCCGGTGACAATCTCGTCGGCCGTCATCTGCAATCCATCGGCGCTGCGCTCGCCGCGCGCCCGCAATTGGTCTCCGGGATGAATTTCCTGCAGCGTGCTCGCCTTGGCATCGTCGAATTTGATGGAATCAGGCGCGTACCGGCGGATCACAGTGCTCTTCGACGACTGCACCGTGATCTCCTTCTTCCCAGAAAGCCCCGTGACCGAGATCTTGACCGTACCGGCGGCAGCATCCACACTGCTCACCAGTCCACCGATGCCGCGCTTTTGCCAGTCCTGCTGCTCCTGCTGCCGCCGCGCCTCCAGATCCGTGCGCGCCATCACGATCACTTCCAGCGCCGCGATTGCGCTGCCGTCGGCCGAAGCCGGCCCTCGTACTCGAACTCGATCCCCGACCTGTAGATCCTGCACTTGTATCGCCGTGGCGTCCTTCAGATCCTTGGCGCCCGGCGCAATGCGCAGAATGCGAGCGTTCGGCGCGACCGTTGCGGTGATGTCCGGACCAGAATCCTGCGCCAACGTCAGGGTGTTCCCGTTGATCGCCTTGATCGCCCCGATGCGCCTTGCGATCGCCGGCTGACTCGGCTGCTGCGCCTGCGCGGCAGGCTGCGAGATGGCTGGCAGAAACAGCGCCGCCAGCGCCATAGCCGACATGGTCGACCATCCCATTCGAATACCTTTCCTGGTCATACGCCCACCTTCTAATTTAACCCGCAGGACGAGCCGCAACTCTATGATTTACAAAGTTTTACTAAGTTAATAATGGATTACAAACTAGAGCAGTCGCACAAATAATTTTGAAAGGGTGTGGCTTCCAGCCGTACCGCTCGATCCGAAAACAATGCGGGCTTCAGCCCCTGGGGGAAGGCTGTATCAATTCGAGCAGTGCTAGAGTACGCCCGCGATTCCTGACCTGCGTGATTACGATGGATGCGCCCCGCCTGCCCCCAGGACCGTCGGAAGAAAATGATCTGACAGGATCGCCAGACTAAAATCTCGCAACTAAGGGTCAGAGGATGCGCTCGTGCGGATAGCCCGCCGCCACCAGCGCGCCGAGCAGCTCCGCAATGTGCTCGGGACCGCGCGTTTCCATGGTGATGTCGATGGCGGTGTCGCCCAGATTCACGCCGTGATACGCCCGGTCATAGGCGGTCTCGACGATGTTCGCCCGATGGTCCGCCAGAATTCCGGTCAGCCGGTGCAACGCACCCGGATAGTCGGGAAGATGCACACGCAGCCGCACTAAGCGTCCATCCTTGACCAGGCCGCGCTCAATGATGCGGGCCAGCAGCGTCACATCGATGTTTCCTCCGCATACCAGCACCGCAACCCGCTTGCCTTGCAGCGGCAGCTTGCGATTCAGAATCGCGGCCATCGCGGCCGCTCCGGCGCCTTCCGCCAGCGTTTTCTCCCGCTCCAGCAGCAGCAGAATCGCGTTGGCAATCTCTTCCTCTTCCACCGTGACAATATCGTCGACATACTTCTGCACCAGCGGCAGAGTGCGATCTCCCGCGCGGCGCACCGCAATTCCGTCGGCAATGGTCTTGGCTGATTCCAGTGTGACCGGCTTGCCCGCGGCCACTGCCGCCTTCATCGAGGGCAAGCGCGCCGGCTGCACTCCAAAGACTTTCACCGACGGGCGCACCTCTTTCACCGCGCAGGCGATTCCGCCAATCAGCCCCCCGCCGCCGATCGGCGCCACGATAACCTCCACGTCCGGATGCTGCTCCAGAATTTCCAGCCCCAGCGTTCCTTGGCCCGCGATGACGGCATCGTCGTCAAAGGCGTGAATCAGCGTCAGCCGCTCTTGCCGGCTCTGTTCCACCGCCTGCTCGTAGGCTTCGTCGTAATTGGCGCCGTGTAAAACCACCTCGGCTCCATAGGCGCGAGTGGCGGAAACCTTGGTCAGCGGCGTAGGCAACGGCATCACAATCCGCGCCCGCACTCCGTGCCGCCCGGCGTGATATGACACGCCCTGCGCATGATTTCCGGCGGACGCAGCAATCACCCCATGGCCTCGTTCCTCATCGCTGAGCGTCAGCAGTTTGTTCAGCGCGCCCCGCTCCTTAAACGCTCCGGTGCGCTGCTGATTGTCCAGCTTCAGAAAAATGGAATTCTTGGTGAGACCGGAAAAGGCCTCCGAACGAGGGCATGGGGATACACGGATATCCGCCCGGATCCTGCTCAACGCGGACTGTATGTCGGAGAGTTGAATCATGCCACGGGTGAAGTGAGATCAGGCCGGGGTCGAAATTCATTCCGCGGCCCAAGAAATTGGCGCCAGCACGCGTTCTTTCTAGGGTGAATGCCGATCGTTCTACGGCTAACCCGCAACCGGCGGCTCAGAAACGCCAGAACGCGCCGCCGCCCACGAAAAAGTTATGCTGGCGGCTTTTCCCGGTCGGTGCCAGCGGAAAATCCGGCTCACCGGCCCAGAAGTCGCGCAGGCCGCCCCGAATGCTGAGCTTCTTCCAGACTTTCACATCCAGCCCGATTCCCATTTCAATCGCCGCGCTCGTGGTCGATGTTCCCGGATTCGTATTGCCTCCAAAAACCAGCGCATTGCCTTGGCTGATGTGGCCAAAGCCAGCTCCGAAACTCACCCAGGGCGAAACCGCGGTGGTGGGAAACAGATTCACTCTCGCCGTTGGGGTGATAAACAGCTCCTTGTAGTTGGTCGGAACCACGGCATTCCCGGTCGTCCCGGCATTCAAATCCTCATCGGGATTGTAGGCGAACAACACCTCTCCGGATAGCGAGTAGATCGGCGCCACAATGAATCGCCGCGCATACTCCACATCGAAGGTCAGACCTTTGCCCGAGTGGATGGTCGGGTTGAAGTAGGCAGCTCCCGTGATCCCCTGGTCGCTGATAAAAATTCGCCCGAGCATCCCACCCACTTCGTTCTTCTCGTCCTGCGCCACCGCCGATGCTACCAGCATCGTCGCCAATAGCAGCACTGAAATGCAAAGCCGTTTGCCAGACATTTCCCCTCCGAGCGAGGTGCTATTTCTCCAATGAATTGTTACGGCGGAAACCCTAGCCTAGCACGATAACGCCCGTTTTGAACCTGTGAACGTTTGTTTTCTGAGTACCCTTCTTCCATAGCGGCACGACCTACCGAGTCGGCAACAGATTCAACCCACCGCCGTCGTCGCGCGCGGAAGCCGAGCATTGGCCTCATGGAATGCTAAAATAAGAAGATTGCATGCCTGTGAAAGACCTCACCGTCAGCGGTTCGCCCGAGTCGAAGCTCGCTCAATCTCCGGAGAAGCCGCATTCCACGGCCCCGCAGAAAGTGGGCTTTGTCAGCCTGGGCTGCCCCAAGAACCTGGTCGACAGCGAAGTCATGATGGGCCTGCTGGCTCGCGCGGGGGCTGAACTCACCCGTCGGGCCGAAGACGCCGACGTCATCGTCGTCAATACTTGTTCTTTTATCGAAAGCGCCCAGCAGGAGTCGGTCAACACCATCCTCGAAATGGCCGGGCACAAGACTGCCGGCAAAGCAAAAAAACTGGTCGTCGCCGGATGCCTGGTCGAGCGCTTCCGCGAGCAGATACGCAAAGATATTCCTGAGGTCGATGCCGTCGTAGGCACGGGCGAGTTGGAAAAAATTCTTGCCGCCACCGGGATCGCACCTGCACCCGCTCCTTCGAATTCTCCCTTTGTCGTTCTGCCTTCGCGTCCTGAAGGCGACGCTCGCGCGGCGCAAGGCCGCTTCTCTCGCGAGAACTGGGACGGTGCCATCGCCGATCTCCCCAATTATCTGTACGACGAGGACACCCCGCGCATCCTTGCCACCCCCAGGCACATGGCGTACATTAAAATTGCCGAAGGCTGCGATCACCCCTGCACCTTCTGCATTATTCCGCAGCTTCGGGGCCAATTCCGCTCCCGCCGCTTCGAGTCGGTCATCGCTGAAGCCGAACGACTGGCGCAGTCCGGCGTCCGCGAAATCACCCTCATCGGCCAGGACACGACTTGCTATGGCGAGGATTTCGGGCTCAAAGACGGCCTCGCGCTGCTGCTCGAAAAGCTCGCCGCCGTCGAAGACTTGCGCTGGGTCCGTTTCCTTTACGCCTATCCCAACAAGATCACCGGCAAACTGCTGGACACTATCGCGGCCCACGAAAAAATCTGCTCTTACATGGACGTGCCTCTGCAGCACGCCTCCGCATCTGTGCTGAAGCGCATGAAGCGCGGCGGCGGCGCCGATGTTTTTCTTCGCTCGATGGAGAAGATGCGGCGCACCGTACCAGACCTGACGCTGCGGACTTCTTTCATCGTCGGCTTCCCCGGCGAGACCGAAAAAGAATTCGCAGAGCTCTGCGCCTTTGTGCGCGAAGCGCAGTTCGATTGGATGGGCGCCTTCTCTTATTCCGATCAGGAAGGTGCCGGCGCTTACTCGCTCGAAAAGAAAATATCCCCGCGCGAGATCGAGCGCCGCCGCAAGCACCTTATGTCGATCCAGCGCCAGATCAGCAAGAAGAAAAGGAAAGCCCTGGTCGGCCGTGATTTCGATTTCCTACTCGAAGGCGAATCGGAAGAAACCGAATTGCTGCTCGAAGGCCGCACTCCCATGCACGCGCCCGAAATCGACGGCAAAGTTTTCATCAACGATTTTCCCGAAGAACTCACGCCGCAACCGGGCCAGTTCTACCGCTGCCAGATCACCGAAGCCCACGACTACGACCTCGTCGCCAGAATTGTGTAGATCGCGATCGCTTCGTCCGCAGCTACAATACAAAGCGCATGCCACGCAAGGCCGTTAAACTCCGTTGCCCGATCTGCAAGAAGCCGGTCAAGAGTACCGACTCGGACTTCCCTTTTTGCAGCGACCGCTGCCGCCTCATCGATCTAGGCAAATGGGCCAGCGGCCAATACGTGATTCCCTCCCCGGTAACGGACGCGGAAGAATCAATCGGGGAAAACAATCCCGAAGACACCGACAAAGATTCCTAATCTCCTCGAAACGAGTAGTACCCTACAGCCAGGATGCGGAATGCAGGAATCCGAAGCCAAGGTCGAATCCGTTAACCGTAGCGCTGGCGTCCCGCCGGCTGTCGCGGGGGCGTCTCGCCCGCGCGGTCCCCTCTGGGCAACGCTGCTGACGACCTTCTTCGGCATTGGACGCCTCCGCCCGGGCCCGGGCACCTGGGGCTCAGCCGCCGCGCTGCTGCTTTGGTACGCGCTCGCCCACGCTCTGCCGCACGCAGCCCGCACTCCGACGGTGATCGGCCTCGCGCTCGTCGTCGTTCTGGCAGGCATCCCCGCCGCCACTCAAGTTGCTCGCGCCTCCGCGAGCAAGGATCCTCAATTCATCGTAATCGATGAAGTTGCCGGACAGCTCATCGCGCTCATCGCTGTCCCCCTCGCGTGGAAAACTTTTCTCGCTGGTTTTATACTTTTCAGAGCGTTCGATATCGTCAAGCCGCCTCCCGTTCGACAACTGGAGAAACTTCCAGAAGGCGCCGGAATCGTGCTCGACGACGTCGCCGCCGGAATCTATGCTCTCGTAGTCATGCAACTTCTGCTCCACTCGGGCTTTCTAAAATAATGCCGGTTGCAAGTGCGGAGTTCGGATTCGTTCTCGGTACTCGCTCCACGGTACTCGGTATTTCTTCATGGGATTTTCCGATCGCATTCTCGGCAAGAAAAACGTGAACGGCGCCCCTCGCATCGAAGCGGTTGCTCCCGCTCTGGCCCTCGCCGGTGGCGAAGTCCGCATCACGGGCTCCGGCCTTCGTCCTCAGGAACTGCTGCGTCCGAAAGTAAAGTTCGGCGACTGCGAGGCTCCGGTCGTGGTCAGTTCCGACTCCTTCCTGGTCACTCGCGTTCCCGAGGGCGCAACTTCGGGGCCCGTCGTCGTTGCCATCGACGGACATGTCAGCAATCCGCAGCCCGTAAAAGTTGCCGTCACCGTCGCCGAAAATCTTCATCCCGTCACCAATCCCGCGCTCGACGCCGAAGGCAACATCTACGTCACCTTTTCCGGATCGCGCGGCCAGAAAGTTCCTGTCGCCATCTTCAAGATCGATACCAACTACGGCGTGAAGCCTTTCGTCTCTGAGATGATGAACGCCACCGCCCTCGCCTTCGACCGGCAAGGGCAAATGTATGTTTCGTCGCGCTACGACGGCGCTGTCTATCGCGTCGCTCCCAACGGATCGGTGACCACCTTTGCCGAAGGACTGGGAATTGCCACCGGCATTGCCTTTGATCGTGAGCAGAGCCTTTATGTTGGCGACCGCAACGGCACCATCTTCAAGATTTCGCGCGATCAGCAGACCTTTGTCTTCGCCACTCTCGAAATGAGTGTTTCCGCCTACCACCTGGCTTTCGGACCGCATGGCGAGCTTTTCGTGACCGGCCCCAACGACCGTGTCTTCAAAATCGATCCCAATGGAACCGTGACCACGTTTTACAAAGGACTCGGCAGGCCGCAAGGTCTAGCCTTCGACGCGGACGGCAACCTCTATGTTGCGGCATCGCTAGCGGGAACTCGCGGCATCGTGAAAATCACTCCCGACGCCAAGGCCAAGCTCGAAGTCTCCGGCCAGGGCCTGGTGGGACTAGCCTTTGCACCCGGCCGCTCCGTCATCCTGGCAACGAACAGCGCCGTCCATCACCTCTTGTGGAATATCCCCGGGTTGAAGCTGTTGCCGGAGTGAGGGTCTCTAAGACCTCTGCGTCCTCCGCGCCCTCTGCGGTTTTGATTCCACTTTTCATTTAAACTCGTAACGCGTGAATGCCGAAATCATCGCGGTGGGTTCGGAGATGCTCACTCCCTACCGCATGGACACCAATTCGCTCTACCTCACTGAGCAACTCAACCTGCTCGGCGTGGATGTCATCTTCAAGAGCATTGTCGGAGATGATCTCCGCCGCCTGGTGGCTACCGCCCAACATGCCCTATTTCGCTCCGACATCGTGATCTTCAGCGGAGGCCTCGGCCCCACCCAAGACGATCTCACCCGCGAGGCGGTCGCCGAAGCTCTTGGTGTTGGACTCAAGCGCGACCCCGAACTCCTGGCCCGTCTGGAGCAGCGCTTCGCCGAGCGCGGCTGGAAGATGTCGCCCAACAACGCCCAGCAGGCGGATGTCCTCGAGGGTGCGTCCGTCCTGCCCAATCCCAACGGCACCGCTCCCGGACAGTGGCTCAGCGGCGACTTCGACGGGCGCGAGCACATTATCTTTTTACTACCCGGACCTCCGCATGAACTAAAGGGCGTCTTCGAAAATGAGGTTCGCGAGCGGCTGCGCGCCAAGGTTCCGCCCGCACATCTTTTCACGCGCACGCTGAAGGTTGCCATGCTCGGTGAGTCCGCCGTCGATGCCCGCGTCGCGCCCATCTACAAGCGCTACAAAGATGTCGAGACCACCATCCTGGCTGGCGCCGGAGAAATCGAACTCCACTTCAAAACCCGCGCCACCACTCTGGACGCTGCCCAGGCCCGCGCCGACGAAGTCGCCGGATTAGTCGAAGATGAGTTGGATGACGCCGTCTACTCCCGCAATGGCGAATCTCTCGAACAGATCGTCGGCTACTGGCTCCAGATGCGCAACGCCACCGTGGCCGTTGCCGAATCCTGCACCGGCGGCCTCCTGGCCGAGCGCATCACCTCCATCAGCGGCAGCTCCCGTTATTTTCTCGGCGGCGCCGTGGTCTATTCCAACCAGTTGAAAACGGAACTCGCCGGTGTCCCCGCCGACATGATTCTTCGTCACGGCGCGGTCAGCCGCGAAGTTGCCGCCGCCCTCGCCGAAGGCATTCGCTATCGCTGCGAATCCACTCTCGGAGTCGGCATCACCGGCGTCGCCGGCCCTGGTGGAGGCACCGCCGACAAGCCGGTGGGCCTGGTGTTCCACGCCATCGCCAGCGATTCCGGAACCGAAGTGATCCAGCGCAATTTTCCCGGCGACCGCAAACGCATCCGCCGCTTCGCCTCCACCATGGCGCTGGATATGCTAAGAAAGACATTGATGTAGAACCGAGTACCGAGTATCGCGTACCGAGAAAAACTTGGACGTTGTTTTGCTCTCAACTCGGTACTTGCAATGCGGTACTGATGTATGCGCCTCTTCATCGCTCTCGACATCGACGATGCTATCCGCGAGCGCATCACCCGCTTCGTCGACGGAGTTCGCAATTTCGCTACCGACGCCCGCTGGATTAAGCCGGAATCATTGCACGTCACGTTGAAGTTCATTGGCGAGCAGCCCGAAACCGCTCTGGACCGCATCAGGCAGGCGATATCCGAAGTCCGAGTTCCGGCCGCCAACGTCCACTTCCGCGGCTACGGATTTTTCCCGACCGTCACCGCAGTCAGGGTCTTCTGGATCGGCATGGAATCCGGCCCTCAACTCCAGGCCTTGGCCGCCGCCATCGACGACAAGATGCCGGCGCTTGGCATTCCAAAAGAAGATCGCGGATTCAGTCCGCATCTGACCCTCGCCCGCGGACCGGGCAACAGAAGCTCGGGCTCTCCGCATGGCCGCCAAGGCGACCGCCCCAATCGCACCTTCCAACTCTTGCAACAAAAACTGGCCGCGCTGCCCGCCCCCGAATTTGGTACCATGACCCCCCGCGAGTTCTTTCTCTACCAAAGCCAACTATCGCCGAAAGGATCAACCTACACCAAGCTGGCAAAATTCGCGTTACAGTAGCGCCGGCGTCTCGCCGGCTGTCGCGGGGGCGTCTCGCCCGCGCCTCTGGCCCGCACCGCAGCCGCCGAAGCCATATTCAAACCCATGCCCCGCCTGCTCCTCATCGCCGCCGCCAGCTACCTGCTAGGTTCCATCCCCTTCGGCTATCTCCTGGTCCGCATCTTCCGCGGCGAAGACGTCCGCCGCAGCGGCAGCGGCAACATCGGCGCCACCAACGTCTCCCGCAAATCCCCCGCCCTCGGCGCTCTCACGCTTCTTCTCGACGCCGCCAAAGGATTTGTCGCCGTCCAACTCGCTAGCACTTTTTCTTCATTCCCTTCCGGAGATCCCCGCATTCAACGCGTCATGGCTGCCTCCGCTTTGCTCGCCATCGTGGGACACATGTTCCCCCTCTGGCTTGGATTCCGCGGCGGCAAGGGCGTGGCCACCGCCCTCGGGGCATTGTTGCGATTCAGCCCAATGGCGATCGGCATCGCGATTATCATCTTTATCATGGTGGTGCTGGTCTCGCGCCGAGTTTCTCTGGGATCGATCTTGACGGCGGCACTTTTCCCGGTCTCGGTTTGGCTGCTCGATCGCTCCCGCGATCCCTGGGTCATCGCACTCATCGCAGCCAGCGCGCTGCTGATCATCGCCCGCCATCGCCAGAACATTCGCCGCCTGCTTGCCGGCGCCGAGCCCCAGTTTTCTTTAGGACGCAAATGAGCGAAGTCGCCATCATCGGCGCCGGCGCCTGGGGCACCGGACTGGCCATCGTTCTCGGACGCAAAGGTACTCACCGCGTCCGCCTCTGGGCGAACGAAACCGATGTCTGCGAGTCCATCGCCAAAAAGCGAATCAACCAACAATTTCTGCCCGGCCGTCCCATCCCCGAGTCAGTCAGCGCCAGCAATAATCTTCAAGCGGTCCTCGAAAACGCCGAGATTATTGTCAGCGTCATGCCCTCGCAGCATTGCCGAGGCCTGTTCCAGCGCATGCGGCCCATTATCCCAAAGCGCGCTCTAATCGTCAGCGCAACCAAGGGGCTGGAAGAAGGATCGTTACTGCGGATGAGCGAAGTAATCACGGACGCTCTCGGTTCCACCCACGGTGGGGATTTTGACTTCCCCATCGGAGCGCTCAGCGGCCCATCCTTCGCCCAGGAGGTCGCTCGCGGAGATCCCACCGCCATCACCATCGCCTCGCAACACGAGACGCTCCTGCGCGCGGTCCAGCAGGAGTTCAGCGATGCCAGCTTCCGCGTCTACACTAACCACAACGTCATCGGCGTGGAACTCGGAGGCGCGCTCAAGAACACAATCGCCATCGCCGCCGGAATCTGCGATGGCCTCGGCCTCGGTCACAACTCCATTGCCGCCCTCATCACCCGCGGCCTCGCCGAAATGACGCGGCTGGTCACGGCCTGCGGTGGCCGCCCCGAAACCATGGCTGGGCTTGCCGGCCTCGGCGATCTCGTCCTCACCTGCACCGGCGGCCTGTCGCGTAATCGTAGCGTCGGAGTCGAACTCGGCCGCGGTAAGAAGCTTCCCGAAATTATCGCCGGCATGCACGGCATGGTCGCCGAAGGAGTCTTCACCACCACCGCCGCCGTCGGCCTGGCTCACGCTCGCGGCGTGGAAATGCCCATCACCGAACAGATGCACGCCATCCTGCACCACCACAAATCTCCCCGCGAGGCCATCCAGGAACTGATGACCCGCACCGGCAAGAGCGAAACCGGCGCATAAGGATTTCTCTTCGGCTTGTGTAGGGACATCTGCCCTCGGCTGTCCAGCCGCGAAGCGGCGAAAGAAGAACTACAGACTCACGCATTCGTTCCCCAAGCACCTTTCCGTGCCAAACCCGCGCCAGCCGTGCGTTTCCGCAGGTACTTTGGTAATGCCGACAGCCCCGCCTTTTCGCTCCACCCCTCCCGTTTCCCGTTAAACTTTTAAAGATTCCTTTGAAAGCTGCCGCCACTTCGCCTTCGGCGTCTGCGACGAGTGAAGGGAGAGACTTGTCCGACAGCGCTTCCAATCACGCCCGCATCCCGATTCTCTACGTCATACTGGGCGTGCTGCTCGTCATCAGCATCATTCCCATGTACTTTTACTCGGCGCAGGTCGAGGCCATTAACCGGGACCGCCTCAAGACTAACGAAATGCTGCTGCAGAACACGGTTACGCGCTCGCTGGCCGATGATCTTTCCCAGCACGAGCGCTCACAGCGCATGATGCTGGCCAATCTGTCCTCTTCCATTCAGGTCGCCAGCGGCGGCGATATCGGCGAGAAAAATATCGAATCTCCTGAGCTCCGCGCCCTCCTCGAAAATTTTGTCTCCTCCTCTGACGAAATCGCTTACGCCACGCTGCTGAACTCCGAGGCGAAAGGCATCTCCGCCGGGCGCATCGCCCCGGATGCATTCCTGCAACGCGAACTGGAGCGCGCCTATGCCGCCGCTCGCGACGGCCGGGTCTACAACGGACAGGCCCTGGTCGTCGGCGAAGGCAAGAATGCCCGCACCGTATTTCTGGTCAGCGCTCCAGTCGAGTACGACCAGCGTTTTCTGGGGATGATCGCCTCGGTCGTCGATCTGCAATTTCTCATCCGCCGCCTCCGCGAAGTCAGCGGCGGCGGATTGACGCCTTACGTAGTTGACTCCCAAGGACGCCTGGTCGCTGCCGCCACTCCCGAATTTGCCACCGGACAGGAGATGAAGAATCTGGACATCGTCCGCAACTTCGTCGATAGCGGCAATAAGGCGCAGTTGGCCGCCACCCGGGAATTCGCCATCAACAACGGCACCGAGTCGGTGGAGATGCTCGGCACCTACAGCCCAGTCACCTCGCTGAATTGGGCCGTAGTCGTACAGAAGCCGCGTCGCGACGCCTATCGCGGGGTCTACGAGATGCAACGCACCGCCCGCCTGCTCGCCGCTCTGGCCGTGCTGTTAAGCGTGGGCGTCAGCATCTTTGCCGCGCGCCGCATCACCAATCCTCTGCAGGTTCTGACCCAGTCCAGCCGCGCGCTGGCTCGTGGAGACTTTTCGCAGCGCGTGCATCTCTGGAGCCGCACCGAAATCGGCGAACTCGCGCAAACCTTCAACACCATGTCCGAGGAACTGGAACGCTTCGTCGAAGACCTGAAAAAAGCCGCCGAAGAAAATCGCGCGCTCTTCATGGGCTCCATCCAGATGCTCGCCGGAGCGGTCGACGAAAAAGATCCTTACACGCGCGGCCACTCCGACCGCGTCACCCGCTATTCCCTGCTCATCGCCAAAGAGATGAACCTGCCTCCGGACTTCATGGAGACGCTGCAGATTTCTGCCCAGCTGCATGACGTCGGCAAGATCGGCATTGAAGACCACATCCTGAAAAAACCGGGCGCGTTGACCGAAGAGGAATTTGAGGTCATGAAGACCCACACCACTAAAGGCGCGAACATTCTGCGCCCGGTCACCCAGCTCGCCGAAATGCTGCCCGGCATCGAGTTGCATCACGAAGCGCTCGACGGCCGCGGCTACCCTTACGGCCTGCAGGGCGAGCAGATTCCGTTGTTGGCGCGGGTCATCGCCGTTGCCGATACCTTCGATGCGCTGACCACGAACCGTCCATACCAGCAGGCCCACACCCCGGAACAAGCTTTACAGATCATTCGCAATCTCGCCGGCAAGCGTCTCGATCCGACCGCTGTCAACGCGCTGCTCGCCGTCTACGAGCGCGGCGAAATCCGCATCCAGCGCTTCACCATCAAGCGCCCCGTTGCTCCGCCAGTCGCCGATGCCGCCGCGAAAAAGTCCGTCCCAGAAACGACGACGCCTGCCGCTCCTCCCGACACAGCCCCGCTGGAACGAACGCGAGTCTGAGAACGTCGCACCGCAGCACAAGTCGTGGCGCTGGCGTCCCGCCGGCTGTCGCGGGGGCGTCTCGCCCGCGCCGTCCGGCCACAATTCCGCGGCCAGAAGTCATCCAATCTCCTCCGCGACACCGCAATAAACCCTCAAAAGTCACAATCCATAATCACGCTATAATGGCGCACACAATGCCCCTGACCCCTGGCACGAAGCTCGGTCAATATGAAATTCTTTCGCCGCTCGGCGCCGGCAGTATGGGCGAAGTCTACCGCGCTCGCGATACCCGACTGGACCGCGAAGTCGCTATCAAAGTTCTCCCGGAACTCGTCTCGCTCGATCCCGAGCGCCTTCTTCGCTTCGAGCAGGAAGCCAAAGCCGCAGCCGCGCTGAATCATCCCAACATTCTCGCCGTTCACCAGATGGGCAATTATCAGGGCATGCCCTACCTGGTTTCCGAATTGCTCGAAGGCAAGACTTTGACTGAGCACATCCGCCGCGGCCCGCTCCCGCTGCGCAAGGCGATCAGCTACGGAGTGCAAATTGCCCGCGGCCTGGCCGCCGCCCACGAAAAGGGCATCGTCCATCGCGACCTGAAACCGGACAATCTTTTTGTCACCAAGGATGATCGCGTCAAGATTCTCGACTTTGGCCTTGCCAAGGTGATCCAGCCCAAGCAAGGCGCGGCACACTTGTCGGCCACGATCACGCTGCCTGGCGTGGCGCTGGGAACCATCGGCTACATGTCGCCCGAGCAGGTACGTGGACTGCACACCGACCATCGCGCCGACATCTTTGCCTTCGGCGCCATTCTCTACGAGATGGTGATGGGCAAGCGTTCGTTTGAGCGCGGCACGTCCGCCGACACCATCAGCGCCATCCTCAACGACGAACCTCCATCGATCGCGCAGCTTTCTCCCGACACTCCCGTCGCGGTGGAACGCGTCGTCCGCCGCTGTCTGGAAAAGGATCCTTCGCAGCGTTTTCACTCTGCCTCGGATCTGGCTTTCGCTCTGGAAGCGCTCTCCGATCCCACAATTTCCCCCGCCAGCGGGGCTTATCCGATCGTCTCGAATGAGCCGCGCAGTCCACGATTCAAAATCCTCGCCGCTCTGTTCGTCGCTGCGGTCGTGATTGCTGCCGCCGCATATTTCCTGCTGCAGCCTCCGCCTCCGCCCCGAGTTTCCAACTACGTTCAGCTCACGCACGACGGCCAGCAGAAATCGATCATCGGCACCGACGGCGCGAGAATCTATCTAAGCCTCGGCGAAGTTCGCGCGGGAAGCTTCGCCTTTCACGGCGTCGCGGAAATGTCAGCCGCGGGCAGCGAGCCCAAAAAGATTTCCATCATGCCTTCGGTCAACATGGTTCCCGTTGATCTCTCTCCTGACGGAGCGCGAGTCCTGGCCATCGATGGCGAGGGCGCTCCGCCCAAAGGCCCGCTCTGGAGCCTGGAGATCCTGGGAGGCTCGCCGCGCCGGCTCGGCGACATCATCGCCGAGACCGCCTCCTGGTCGCCTGACAGCAAGCGGCTCGCCTACAGCGTGCTGGGTGACTTGTTTCTCGCCAACTCCGACGGCACCGATGCTCGCAAGCTGATCAGCGTGAAAGGAGATATTCTCAATATCACGTGGTCGCCCGACGGCTCCCGTTTGCGCTTTGATTCTTCCGAAACCGCCGGAACCGTCGGCCAGCAGCTCGAGTGGGAAGTTTCCACCTCGGGAAACAATCTGCATCGTCTCTTCGAGGGATGGCACAATCCGCCCAACGAATGCTGCGGGCGCTGGACGCTCGATGGAAAATACTTCGTCTTCCAGTCTGGCGGTCAGATCTGGGCTCTCGCGCAGAAAGGTTCTTTCCTTCGACCGAATCCGAAACCCGTCGCTCTGACTTCGAGCCCGCTCTCGCTGTCCTCACCCGTCCCCAGCAAGGATGGCCGCAAACTTTTCGTCATCGGACAAACCTATCGTGGCGAACTCATGCGCTACGACGCGAAGTCCGCGCAGCTCACGCCGTTTCTCGGCGGCATTTCCGCCGAGTTTGTCGACTTTTCCCGAGACGGACAGTGGGTCACCTACGTCGCCTATCGTGAAGGCACTCTGTGGCGCAGCAAAGTGGATGGCAGCGAGCGCGTACAGCTGACTTACCCGCCCATGTATCCCGTGCTACCGCGCTGGTCGCCGGACGGCAGCAAGATCATCTTCTTCGAGTTCGCGCGCGCCGCAGACAAGCCTGCACGCATCTATGAAGTCTCCAGAGACGGTGGCAGCCCGCGCGAACTTCTTCCCGACGATCACACGCAGCAGCTTGACCCAAACTGGTCGCCGGACGGGACCAAGGTCATCTTCGCCGGGGAATCGAACGATCCCTCGTCCGCGATTCGCGTGCTCGACCTGGCCACGCACCAGATCTCGAGCTTGCCGGGTTCCGACGGCCTCTACTCTCCGCGCTGGTCGCCGGATGGGCGCTACGTCAGCGCCTTCTCTGCTGACTCAAAAACTTTACTGCTATTTGATTCCCGCACCGAGAAGTGGTCGAAGCTGGCCGAAGGCTCGCTGAGTTGGCTCAACTGGTCGCACGATAGCCAGTATGTTTATGTTCTGGATTTTCGAGGCAAAGATGCGGTGGTAAGAATCCGCGTTGCCGACCACAAGACCGAACAAGTCGTCGATTTGAAAAACTTCATCACGGTGGGCCGCTACGGAGGCTGGCTGGCGCTCACTCCCGACGATTCCCCGCTCTTGCTGCACGACACCGGCACGCAGGATGTCTACTCGGTCGACTGGGAAGCACCGTAAACGCACGGCAGACTGCGTCTAACCCACGTTACAGTGCGGCTACCCGCCTCTGCACCAGCAAGAAATAGAGCGCCACCAGAATCAGTAAAAATCCATTCACGGACAATACGAGCGGAGCCGTGTAGGCGGGCACAAGCCATCCGGAAACCAGGTTGCCCATCGGCATGCCGCCGCGGAAAGCGAAGTTGTAGACGCTCATCACGCGCCCCCGCATGTCGTTGGTCACGATCAACTGCACCAGCGAAGTGACCGTGGCGAACACGGCCATCATCGAAGCGCCCACCAGCACCAGCATAGTGTAGGAAATCGGCAGAAATTTCGAGAGCGAGAAGCCCGCGATCCCCGCGCCTAACAGGATCAGCATTGTTAAAGCGAAGCGCCCCTTGTTGGAGATGTTTCCCAGGCTCGCCACTGCGAGCGATCCGCAGATCGATCCCACCCCCATTAGCGAAAGCAGATTGCCATAGGTCTCCGGGCCGCGATGGAAAATGTCTTTCACGAACACCGGAAAGTAAGTCTGCATCGACATGCTCAGGAAGGTCATCAGGAACGCGAGCACGATAAGGCCGACCATCGAGCCGTGGCGCCAGATGAAATGAAATCCCTGCTTCAGGCTGTTGAACATCGTCTCCTTGGTGCTCTCCGGCATGAAGCGCGCGGAAATAATGGAGAGTGAGATGATCGGCGCGATAAATGAAAGCGCGTTCAGCCCGAAACACCACTTCTCTCCGAACCGGGCGAGGGTGATCCCGGCCAGCGCCGGACCGACCGTCACCGCCAGGTTGAACTGGATCGAATTCAGCGCGATCGCGTTGGGCATGTCATCACGCTCGACCAGTGTCGGAATCAGCGCCTGATACGCGGGCCCTCCGAAAGCCTGCGCGAAGCCCGACACAAACGACAGACACAAAATCTGCCAAACATGCACCATGTCCAAAGCGACCAGCAGAGTCAGGATCCCTGCACTCGCCATCTGTATGTACTGCGAGACCAGCAGAATCTTGCGCCGCTCGACGCGGTCGGCCACTACGCCACCGATCAGTGTGAACAGGAAGATGGGAATTCCCGCCAGGAACCGGTCCAGCCCGAGCAGGAACGAGGAATGACTCAAGCGGTAGATCAGCCATCCTTGGGCGACGATTTGCATCCAGGTGCCAACGCTTGAGGTGCAGGCGCCAATCCACATCAGGCGAAAATCACGATATTGAAATGCCTTGAAGACTCGGCGCAGCGTCGATGTTGGCATGAGCAAGAAGCGGTTCTGACATTCTATATTCGCATGGAATCGAACTTCAGCGGGGCAGGCGGATCACGCGGGAAGAGGATAAGCCACCCGGAGGTCTGGATCGGGGACGCTCCGCGATGGCAGAACGGCACCGCTCGCTTCGCATCGCGGAGGCGGACGAATGCCCCTACATTATTCCCCGTATAATCAAGCTTTGGGCTTTCTATGATTCAGACCCTATTTGGCAGCCTTGAGGAAGAAAAGAAAACTGGCTTTTTAGACCGCATGAAGCAGGCGGTCACGCGCACGCGCGAAAATCTCGCCGAGCGCATCGAGGAAGTCGTTTCGTTCGGCAAGGAGATCGACCGCAACACTCTCGACGATCTCGAGGCCACGCTGATCGCCGCCGACCTGGGGCAGACCACCACGCAGGAAGTGCTGGGCAAACTGCGCGAAAAGGCCGATCGCAAGCAGATCGGCAACGTCGAGGAACTCAAGCGCCTGCTGAAAGAAGAGTTGCTGGGGATTCTGAACACGGCGAATGCGCGTCCCGTGAATAAAGTGGATGGCACGCCGGAAGTCATCCTGGTGGTGGGGGTCAACGGCACCGGCAAGACGACGACGATCGGCAAGCTCTCGCAAGTCTTCCGCACGCAAGGGAAAAACGTGCTGCTGTGCGCCGCGGATACATTTCGCGCGGCTGCAATCGAGCAACTGGAAATCTGGGGACAGCGTACTGGAACGGAAGTGATCAAAACCAAGGCGGGAGGCGATCCGGCAGCCGTGCTGTTTGACGCGCTGCAGGCTGCGATCGCCCGCAAAACGGATTACGTCGTGGTCGATACCGCCGGACGCCTGCACACCAAGGCCAGCCTGATGGCAGAGCTGGAAAAGATGCGGCGGACGGCGCAGCGGATTATCCCGGGAGCTCCGCACGAAACGTTGCTGGTGATGGATGCGACCACGGGACAGAACGGACTGCAGCAGGCGCGGCTGTTCACCCAGTCGGCGGGCGTGACCGGAATTGTGCTGACCAAGCTCGATGGCACGGCGAAGGGCGGAGTCGTGGTGGCCATCTGCCGCGAACTCGGATTGCCGGTGCGCTATGTCGGCGTGGGAGAAAAGGCTGGAGATTTGCTGCCGTTCGATCCCAAGGAGTTTGTAGATTCGATGTTTGAGTGAAGGTTGCGTGCATCACATTGCACTTGTCATCCTGAGCGAAGCGAAGGACCTGTGTATTCTTCAACACTGTCGCCGCCGGCGGCGAGTGCATAGGTCCTTCGCGGCAAAAGCGCCGCTCGGGGGTGACAACGCGAATGACAGCACTTACTGTGTTCACCTGGCGGATTCGTCCCTTCATGTCCGAACACTCCGCTGACGAAAAGTATTTGCATCGCGCACTGGAACTGGCGCGCGCGGGACTCGGGCTCGCGTCGCCGAATCCGTATGTGGGCGCGGTCATTGCCGACGCTCACGGCAACAACGTGGGCAGCGGAACGTATACCTACGCGGGCGTGAAGCACGCCGAAATCCTCGCGCTCGCAGCGGCGGGAACGAAAGCGCGCGGCGGAACTCTCTACATCAACTTGGAGCCGCATGCCCATCAGGGCCGAACACCTCCCTGCACCGATGCTTTGATCACAGCCGGCATTCATCGCGTGGTGGCGTCGATGCCCGACCCGAATCCGAAGGTCAGTGGACGCGGCTTTGAGCAACTGCGCGCGGCCGGGATTCACGTCGAAGTCGGACGCATGGAGGAACCAGCGCGGAGGCTGAACGAAGCCTTCGCGCGCTATGTTCGCCATGCAACGCCGCTGGTGACGCTGAAGGCGGCGATGACGCTCGACGGCAAGATCGCTCCGCCACCGGCCGAAGCGCTGACGAAAGCTGAGGGCATTCCCGCGGGTGGATGGATTACCAGCGACGTGGCGCGCGCGCATGTGCAGGAGTTGCGCCACGAGCATGAGGCGCTGCTGGTTGGCGTCGGGACGATTCTAGCTGACAATCCGCTGCTCACCGATCGCAGTGGGCGCGAGCGGAGGCGTCCACTGCTGCGCGTGATTGTCGATTCGCGGCTGCGCTTGCCGTTGGAGTCGCGCCTGGTGCAGGATGTCGCCACGCAGCGGAGGAACGATGTGCTGGTGTTTTGTGCCTCCGCCGATCCGCAGAAAAAAGCGCAGCTGGTACAGCTGGGAATTCGGATCGAGACCGTGCCTATCCTCGAAGCGGATGGACTGCTGGATCTGCGGGCAATCTTGCACCGTCTGGGGCAACTGGAAATAACGAGCGTGATGATCGAAGGCGGAGCCACAGTGAACTGCGCGGCGCTGGCGGCGGATGTGGTCGACAAAGTATTTCTGTATTACGCCCCGAAGATTCTGGCGGGAACGGGATCGATTCCCTTCGCCTCGGGCGCGGGATTCCGCCACATGGGCCAGGCCGCCCAGGTAAAGCACGTCCGATTGCACCGATTCGGCGAAGATTTCGCAGTGGAAGGATATTTGCGCGATCCGTACGGGGAGTAACACTCACCACGGAGACACGGAGTCACGGAGGAAAACGACGCTCTAGTCTTTTTCCCCGAATCGTTTTTCTCTGTGTCTCTGTGACTCCGTGGTGAAATAAGATGTTAAGTTCATTCCGGAGGTATTCATGTTTACGGGCATTGTGGAAGAAGTTGGACGTATCACTCGCATCGAGCAGCGCGGCGAGAACCGGCGCATTACGATTGCCGCAGAAAATACGCCCAAGGAACTGGGCACGGGACACAGCGTTTCCGTGAGTGGAGTTTGCCTGACGGCGCTCGACATCAAGCCGGGATCGTTCTGCGCCGATCTCGCGCCCGAAACCTGGGAGCGAACGTCGTTCTCGCGCATTCACGAAGGTGCGCTGGTGAATCTGGAATTGCCCATGAAGGCTAACGGGCGCTTCGGCGGACACATTGTGCAGGGGCACGTGGACGGCGTGGGCAAGCTGATCGCGTTCGACCGCATTGCCGATTCGGAAAACTGGTGGCTGCATATCGAACTTCCCGACGATGTCGAAAAATATACGGTGTTCAAAGGATCGCTCTCCATTGAAGGCATCAGCCTGACGGTGGCGAAGCTGGAGAAGAATCGCTGCACCATCGCCATTATTCCGCATACTGTGGAGATGACCAACCTGCACTCGCTGAAAGCCGGCGATCCGGTGAACCTGGAAGCCGATTTGATTGCGAAGTATGTGGAGAAAATGATGAAGAGCGATTCGCAGAGTTTTCTGACGATTGAAGATCTCGTGGAACAGGGGTTTTAAGTCAGTGGTCAGAGATCAGTGGCCAGAGTCGGGGTCTCGATGGTCTTCATTCTTGATTCTTGGGATTTATGGGTCACCGAACACTAGCCACTGACCACTGTCTTGGGGTCGTGATCACTGACCACTAGCCCCTGCCCACTGTCTTCTACGCTTCCAGTTTCAGTTCGTCCAACTCCAGAAATTCCTGAATGATGGGCTCCTGGCTTTTCTCCATTTCAGCATAGGTGCCGAAGAAAATGGCGCGGGCCTCATAAAGAAATACGACGCGGTCAGCCAGCTTTTTGGCGAGGCGCATATCGTGGGTGACGACGACGCTGGTCAGGTTGAGCTGAATTTTCAGGCGCTTGATGAGGTCGCCGAGCAACTGCGCCATCAGCGGATCGACCATGGTGGTGGGCTCGTCGTAGAGAACGCATTCGGGGCGGGCGGCAAGGGCGCGGGCGATGGCGACCGAGCGCTTCATCCCAGTCGAGAGATCGGAGGGCAGCAGGTCGCGCATCGGCTGCACGCCGACCATCTGGAGCAGGCCGTCAACGATCTGGTAGATCTGCTCTTCCGAGAGTTCGTTGGTTTCGCGCAGAGGAAACGCCACGTTTTCGCCCACGGTGAGCGAATCGAAGAGCGCTCCATTCTGAAAGACCATGGTGACTTTTTTGCGGATCAGTTCGAGCTGCTCTTCGGTGTAGTCGGTGATGTCTTCGCCGGCGACAACGACGCGACCGGAGTCGGGCTTGAGGAATCCCATGATGTGGTGCAAGGCGACGGACTTGCCCACGCCGCTGCGCCCCAGAATACAGACGGTTTCGCCCGAAAGCACGTCGAAGTTGACGTGATCGAGCACGACGTTGTCGCCGAAGGCTTTCGAGACGTCGCGGAATTCGATGTAGGGCGGCATGAAATCAGCTGCTAGCTTCTGGCTTCGGGCGCCGAACCACGAGCCTGGCTGAGAACTTGCGGTTCGACGCTCCTACCTTATCAAATTCCTGAGGAAATGTTGGGGCGGTGATGCCGCTAGGGATGGGAGATGCGGGTCAAAGAGTGGAGTCGAGAACAGGCGCAGTAGCGGTAGTCTCCCGGTGGCATTCGTAAACGCTGCTTTCGCAGAGCGCGCCTCAGTCCGGTTTGGCATGACTCTGTTTCCTGTTCCCGCTCATCGAACCGGACAGGCGCATCTCGCGCATCCGGCTCTCGGAGAAAGGGTCACGGTTTCGCCCACGGAAAGCTGTTTGTCCGAGTAGTAAGTTCGACAAGGCCCAGCACCTGATGCAGGGCGGTAACTGAAAACTGCTTAGTTGCCTGCCCTCGCAGCTTGTGCTTGGCGCACAGCCACTGTCGCAACCTCTTGCGAGCATGTCGTTCGACAGCTCGATAGGCATGACTGACTGGTCCCAAACAGAAATAATTAGCCCACCCAATCATGATTCGATTGAGTGTCGTAATTACTGTTTCTTGGGCCAGGAGGGTCTTGTTCCGTCCGGTTTCTTGGCTGATCGCCTCACAGATGCGTTGCACCCGTTGCTTCGACGGAGTCGTTCCTAAATAGGCCCGTCCCGTCTTTGGCGAGTAGCATCGTCCGAACGTGTACCCCAAGAAGTCGAACTTTTCTCCCGGCAGCTTACAGACCAGCGTCTTCGTCTCGTTCACCGTTAACTTCAGCTTCGTCATTATGTCCCGCATCGTGACTAGGGCCTCCTCGGCCCTGTTCCGACAACAGATCACAAGATCATCGGCATAGTTAACGATGTACGCTTTCAGACGTTTCTCGTGCCCCAGTTTCTTCCACCCGAGCACGAACCGGCGCATGTACAGATTACTCAGCAACGGGCTGATCGGAGAGCCTTGTGGACTACCCCGACCTTCGTCCCGATTGCGCGTGCTTCGACGTTTGTTTCCGCGCTCGTCCGTTTCCTCGACCGGAGTTTCCAGCCACATCTTGATCAGATGGAGCATGGCCCGGTCTACGACCCGGCGAGCTACCGACTTTAGAAGCTCGGAATGCGGAAGAGTGTCAAAGTAGGAGCTGAGATCTGCATCTACGATTTCTCCATGGCCAGTGTTGATCAGCTTGTGGACATGTTTCACTGCGTCCAGCGCGCTGCGGTCTCGCCGATAGGCGTACTGTTCCGGCTGCAGATCGGACTCGAAAATGGGTTCGAGAACCAGAACTGCCGCCGTCTGCGCTACCCTGTCGCGGATAGCGGGCACCCCTAACGGACGCTGTTTCCCATCTGGCTTCGGGATGTACACCCGCCGGACAGGAAGTGGTTGATAGGTTCGGTTCTTCAGCTCTTGCGCCAGTTCGTCCAACCATCGCTCCTTGCCGTACGCCTCGATGTCCTCGAATGTTTGCCCGTCGACTCCTGCCGCTCCGCCATTGGCTTTGCAACATTCGTAGGCGAATGCCAAGACATCCTTGCGGTACACCTTGTCGTACAGCGCGTAGAACCGAAAGTTGGGCGCTTCCTTCGCTTTGTCGTGCAACGCCGCCTGCAACTTCTGAACACTTTCTGGGGTTGATAGACTCAACGCCAATCCCTCCGTCTTCGTCGCTTCTTGCGTTTCCTTTCAACTGAGGCCCCTTTGCTCAACCGGCGTTACCCGGCTTCATCGCTCATACGAGCCTCTCCGCCATCCCAAACGGCCCAGCCTGCCTCTCACGAGGTGCCGGTTGACCGCCGAGGCGATCACCGCTGGGGCTTCCCGTGTTGCAGCCGGTCCCTTTTGCCTGCATGCCGTCGCCATTACCCCGGCAGGTTTGATGGAACTGATTCGCTCGTACTTTTCCATCAACGTCGGCCTTCCCCAAAAACACGGTGGGTCGGCTCCTGCATTAATCGTTTCGAGGCCTGCTCAGCGTTCACTCACGTTACGGCCTGCATGCTCGCCAAGTCGCCTACGCGACCCTCTACACCGGAGGCTCCGACGGCTTCGTTGCCTTCACCGCCGCTCCGATTGCTACCGGGTGGAGCGAACAGTTCCCGGGCGGGACTTTCACCCGCAGTGAACCAGCGCCTTTCACGGCGCACGTGCTATGGCGATTTATCGTAAATTGTCGCGGCAGGTCGCTTGCGGTTTCTTGTTAAATGCTACTGAATCTCGAATTTCGCCATCCGCCACTCGGTTGTGCGGCCTGCCGAATCTGACGCCTGTATTTCAAGTTTGTACTGGCCACTTTGCAACTTGTCTGTATCGACGTTCAGCGCAATTGGGATCACAACATTTCCTGGTATGACACACTCGGCGGCGCTCGTCGGCCCAGCATTCATGACCAATGTGCCATCCTTCAGGTCCGTAATCTTCATTCGGAAATAAACCTCAGCGCTTCGATCTGCGAGCAAAGGTTCGTAAATTTCGAAGTAGAGAGGGAGAGAACTCTTCTTCGGGAGCCGCGCGTCCGGCACCGGTATGAATTGAGCGTGTTTGCTGACAAGCGGCGAAGGCACAAGCGGTGCGGGCGAAACCATGGCGGCATCTCGCAAAAGCCAGGACGCATCTCGCAGAATGCCGTTCAACGCAACATCGCTGATCGTAAGAGCCTGACTATCAATACGCTCCACCCTTAAAGGAAACCTGGTTTGTCCGAATTTGTGGCCCTCACTTACGACAACATGTACGTCATAATTCCCAGGGCGCAACTCGACCTGCGTGTTGAGACGAGTCGGAATCGGAAGCTGCCTCCCGGGGTACCTCGTACCCGCATTTCCAACCGAGTCGAAATCAAAGTCCGGATCGAAGCCAACGTCCATGAGAAAAGAATTGTCCTCGCTGCGGCATGGATAGCTATCGCCAAATCGCGCCGCAGCTTCACCGTTAGCCTGGTAGACGATTCCGAAAACGTAGATTGCCGGATGGTCGCTCGGGCAGGGATAATTCCACTCCGTGGTTTCCAATTCGTATCCTATGGCAATCTGTACGGTCGCCGGTGCGCTGGAATCATGCACCGTGACCACATACGTGAAATCCCCCGCAACAGACGCCGATGCTGAACCTGTGCCGGCCGGGTTGTTGTCCCTCAGAAGGGATAAAACACGTGAGGACCAAAATACAAATGGCCGGCTGGAGACCTTGAAAGATCCGCTTTTGCCAGACTTGGCGAACTTCTCCATTTTGGCGGCGAGTTTGCTTCCTTCGACTGTCGCCTTGTCGCCTTGGTCGGTGTTGCAGTAGCGAGTACGATTCAACACAACGTCGTTGTCTCCCGCCTGCACTCGAATCGTGTGACAGTCGCCCGATTGCGCTAGCGGGGGAACATATCCGATGATGTAGGTAGTGGTAGGCGCTACAGTCGCCAGATCATATGAAAGAAACGCACTCCAACTGCCTCGGATATGAGGGTAAAAAAACCACTGCTCATTGGCGTCCCGCACAGAAGAATCAGATTCTTGCAAGTAGTTGATCTTTTGCTCCACGCCATTATCGAAAACGTGAAAATCATGCTCGGACAGTCCTCTAGCTACTGGGGGCATGGCCAAGATATTTGCCACCGTGGGGTATCGCTTCAGCACCTCCTCGGGAACCCAAGTCGCGCTCCTTGGTGCATGTTTCCAAACCAACGCTGTAACTAGAACCTGGAGTGCATGAGAGTGAAACGTAGGAATCTCGCCTGTCCCGTTATCCCTTTGGGACGACTCGTTGGCGACTGGGGCGGCAGGTTGAACCGTTGCGCTAGGCGCTTGCACTTACCCCGCCGAAAGGCAGCTTGCGAGCAGAACAGAAACGGCAACAACTGCAAGCTTTTCCATAGCGACAGTTTAGCCTAGCAGCCCGGGGTGTAAGTCCGGATGCGTAAGCAAAAGAGCTTGAAGGATCCACAGGTAGGATTCGTAGAATGCGCGTATGGCGATGGGGACGCGCAAGCAGCGGGAAAAGCAAGAAGACATTTGGATTGCTCATAGGGAGCTGCCTTCGGCGCCAGGACATCCGTTCTATCAGCGGCTCAATGAACTGCTGGAGGCGGAGAAGTTCGATGAGTTTGTGGAGGGACGGTGTGCGAAGTTCTATGCGGCTAAGTATGGCCGGCCGTCGCTGACCCCGGGGATCTACTTCCGGTCGCTGCTGCTGGGCTACTTTGAGGGCATCGACAGTGAACGCGGGATTGCCTGGCAATTGGCGGATTCGCTGGGGTTGCGGCGCTTTGTGGGGATTGGTTTGGATGAGGACACGCCGGATCACACGACGATTTCGCGCACCCGCCGTTTGATCGACGTGGAAACGCATCGCGAAGTGTTCGGCTGGGTGCTGGGTGTGCTGGCCGATCGCGGGTTGGTGAAGGGGAAGCGGATCGCGATCGATGCAACGACGTTGGAGGCGAACGCGGCGATGCGCTCGATTGTGCGCCGCGACACGGGGGAAAGCTATGAGGAGTTTCTGCGTGGTCTGGCGAAGGCTTCGGGCATAGAGACGCCGAGCCGGGAAGACTTGGCACGGTTGGACCGCAAGCGGAAGAAGCGGATGTCGAATAAGGAGTGGGAGAGCCCGGCGGACGGGGATGCGCGGATTACGAAGATGAAGGACGGGCGCACGCACTTGGCGCACAAGGCCGAGCACGCGGTCGATCTGGATACGGGTGCGGTGGTGGCGGTGACGCTGCATGGAGCCGACCTGGGCGACACCGTGACGCTGGACGCGACGCTGAGCGAGGCGGGGATCGCGGTGGCGGAGTTAGTGAAACGCGAAGCAGCGGAGCAGAGACCCGAGGATACGCCCAAGGTCAACGTCGAGGGAATCGAAGAGGCGGTAGCGGACAAGGGTTACCACAGCGGCGCGGTCTTGGAGCGGGTGAAGAGTTACGAAGTGCGTACCTACATTCCGGAAAAGAAACAAGCGGGGCAGCGCCACTGGGAGGGCAAAACCGAGGAGCAACAGGCGGTGTACCAGAATCGACGGCGCGTGCGCGGCGGCTACGGCAAGAGCTTACTGCGGCGGCGAGGCGAACTGGTGGAACGCAGCTTTGCGCACTGCTACGAGACGGGCGGCATGAGGCGCACACATCTACGCGGACACGAGAATATTCTGAAGCGGCAACTGGTCCATGTGGGGGCCTTCAACTTGAGCCTGATCTTGCGCAAAGTGCTGGGTGCGGGCACGCCGCGGCAGTGGAAAGACCTCGAGGGGACGCCTTTTTTGCTGTTTATTTACTACTTACTCGTCGGGAAAATCGAAATCGGCTCTCCGGAAGCCGAATCTCAATATCTTGTACGAAATCGGTCATCGAATCACGAAGCTCGACTCGCAGCTCGGCGCGGCTGGTCGTGCCGAAAATTAGTTACTTACACCCCGGGCTGCTAGGAGCCCCAGGAAAATTGCGCGACTGTCGTCAGAAGGCGTTAGCGAGCATTTGACCCGCAGCCGCGTTGGCGGTGGATCCGAGACCGCTGGAAAAGCGCGCTACGGAATTGTCACTTGGATGGGAGTGGACTTGGCGCTCTCAGCTCCCGAAATATTCACCGCCGTGGCCGCGTAATAGTAGGTCGAGCCGTTCGCCGCGGTCAAATCACTGTACAGGGTCGAGGCGATCAGCCCTCCGGAATTGACGCGCTGCCAGTTCACGCCATCGTGGCCGCGATACATGTTGTAACCGGCGAGATTGGGCGATTTGGAGGCGCTCCAAGTCAGGTTCACCGCGTGGACCGGGATGGGCTGGATCACAACTGTGTAAGACATTAGGGATTGGTGTTCTTGGCAGCCAGTTACTGTCGCGCTGAACTTGTACGTACCGGCTGTCGTCGGCGTACCGGACAAGGTCAACGAGAGTCCTTTGCTTTGAGCAACGGACTGAACTCCAGCGGGCAGCGTTCCAGCAATGGACCATCGATAGGGCGTGCACCCATTATTGGCCGCGATCGTGGCCGTGTACGCGGTCCCGACAGTGCCGTTGGGCAAAGTCTTGGTGGTGATGGAAACGTTAGCGAAAGATTGAAAGGAAGCGAACAGAGATAAGAAAAATACAAACCATTTCATGGGAACTTCAAACCTCCTCGAATTCACTTGCGTCTTAATCGCGAAGTTATCGAGCTGAGGCGGAAGGGCTGGTAACCAGACTTACAGCTGCTTATGAGTGGAATCAAACAGCAGCATAACCTGCTGAAAATGTTAGTTCCGAAGTGGGATGCAGCTACGCACGTTAGGACATGCCCCGGCCAATTAGCGCTGCTTACGAGCGGCGGCCTCGGCCAGATCGTCGGGAGTATTCAGATTCGAGAAAAGATCAAGAGAAAATCCGGCGGATTGCAACTCCGGTTCGCCGATGACCTGCGCGCCAGCGTCCGCGAATAACGCGTCGATTTTGTAACGCCCGGCGCGAAGCGCTTTTTCCGCGATGGACGCAAAGTCGCGGCGGTAGAAGGCGCATAACGGTTGCCATCCTTGGGCGGTGCGCGGAACTGTGACCATGGCGGTGTCGGAATCTCTCGTGCGTCCGAGCATGTAGTGGAGAAACGCCGGTGTAAGAAATGGCATATCGACGCCGAAGATCAGGTTCAGGTCAGTCTGCGATGAGCGCAGGGCGGCGTGGATTCCGGCGAGAGGGCCGCATCCGGAAAACAGGTCTTCGACGACGGAGGCGAAGGCGGCGAATCGGGCAGGGTCGCCGACGATACGAACATCGGAGGTGAGCGAGTGCGCGAGATTGAGAGCTCGTGCCAGCAGCGTGCGCCCGTCAAGGAGGACGAAGGCCTTATCAGTGCCCATGCGCGTGCTGCGGCCGCCGGCGAGGATGAAGGCGGTAAGGGCGGGGACAGGCATGCGAGGAATATACATCTCGAAGGGAGGGCTGACTAAAAGTCAAACTCCACCCTAAACGCAAAAGACGCGCCTAAGGATGGGGTGCCCCTGATTGCGCGTACGCCTCCGATTCCTCAAAGCTTCCAACGCTAAGCTCTTCCATCCACTGCGGTTGGGTCGATGCGAGGGCGGCTATTGCACGAAAGTAACCTAGGCAAAGTGGGGAGGGCGGGCGATGATGGGGCAGCCCCGAGTCAAGTGACCCGGAAGTAAACCATCATGCCGCAGAAAATCATGGATGTGCTTATGCTTGGGCGCTGCTCCCACGAGTTCTCCTGGCCCCGCCGTGGTACCGACGGGGACTACTACCAGGTGTGCCTGCTGTGTGCCGCGGAATACAAATATGACTGGAAGACCATGCGCCGGACCGAGCGCGTGGAGCACGCGAAACCGGAGACGGGCATCAAGCGCAGCCACCCGCGCGAGAAGCGACCGTCCTGGGTACCCCGTGCGCGCCGCTTGAAGCTCGACATTCCCCTGCGTTACCGCGTGAACAAGACCAGCACGTGGTATGAAGGGATCATTGAAAACATCAGTCAGAGTGGAGTGCTGTTCGACGGGCCGCAGGAACTGCCGGTCAACGCGCTGATCGAAATGGTGTTCGAGATGCCGGAAGAAATTTCCGGACAGAAGAACAGCAACGTCGTGTGCCAGGGACGGGTAATGCGGGCGAAAGATCCGGCGAAGGCCGAGAACAGCATTGTGCTGGCGGCGTCGATCGTCGATTACAAGTTCATCCACTAGGCGGATTTCAGGGCCGACGACAGAAACCTCTCCACAGTTGTTGCGCTTTCCACGCCGCGAGCGGGACGCTCCCTTCGACTTCGCTCAGGGCAGGCTCCGGGACAGCCGGCGCGACGCCGACGCTACGCCGGCGCGACGTTACCCCAGTTCTTTTTATGTCGCGCAGGCCATCCTTCCTATTTACATCCACGGAGATGGCTTCCAGCATCTAAACTGTACCTGACGGGGCAACTCGCCCTATCATCCACATCAGGAGTTGCGTTATGAGAAGAGCTTTTCTGCCGGTGTATTCGTGCATTGTCGCCGCGAGTCTGATTCTGGGAGTGGGCTGCGCGAAGAAGCTTGACGACGCGAAGATGTCGAGCGACATTCAGAATAAGTTCAGCCAGGATTCAGGACTGTCGTCGAAGCCGCTCACCGTGCGGGCCAATAACGGGGTAGTGACGCTGTCGGGAACGGTGGACAATCAGGCGCAGCGGGACGCGGCAGGAGCCCAGGCGGCATCGGTGGCGGGCGTGAAGACTGTGATCAACAACCTGCAGATTGGCGATAGTTCGGCCGCGGCGCCGCAGTCGCAGAAACCGACTCCAGCGGAAGCTTCCAACATTGCTCAGAATGCTCCGCCGGTGGAGAATCCGAAACCGGCCAAGACGAAAAAGGCCCGGAGACATGCGGCGAGGGCCTCAGCCAATGCGGAACAGGCGAGCCAGCAGCAGATGGCGTCGAATGATCAGCCGGCAGACAATGCGATGACACCACCGCCTGCGGACAACGCTCCGGCCGCTGCGCCGGCGCCGCCTCCTCCGCCTGCGCCAAAAAAGTTCATCATCGACCAGGGAACGCAGATCACGGTGCGGCTGATTGATCCGATCGACAGCGAAAAAAATCAGACGGGTGACACGTTCCACGCCACGCTGAACGCTCCTCTGACCTCGGATGGGGAAGAAGCCGTGCCGGCGGGAGTGGAACTGACCGGGCATCTGGTCGATGTGAAGAGCGCCAGCAAGTTTGCGGGGAAATCAGTGGTGGTGCTGCAGCTTGACAGCCTTACGTCGGGAGGACAAAAGTACAGCCTGCAAACGGATCAGTACCGCAAGGAAACCGCCGCGCGAGGCAAGAACACGGCTGAAAAAGTGGGCGGAGGGGCGTTGGTGGGCGGCATCATTGGCGCGCTCGCGGGCGGAGGCAAGGGTGCGGCTATCGGAGCCGCGGCTGGCGCCGGAGTTGGCGGCGGCGTGCAGGCAGCGTCGAAGAGCCAGCAGATCAAGCTGGCTTCGGAGACAGTGCTGAGTTTCACCCTGCAGGCGCCGATCACGGTGGTGCAGGCGCCGAGGTCGGATGCGAACCGGCAGAAGCTGGGGAGTGCGCAGTAGGCTGGACGCCGGTGCCACGCATCCCTGGAGTCTATGTCCTACATCTCCTTTCGCCCCTCTGGGGCTGGTTCCTTTTCCAACTTTCCCACCCACAGCTTGCGCTGTGGGCTGCATTCTTACGCCGCCCTTCGGCTCAGCTCAGGGCAGGCTTTCGCGGCTGGACACGCGATGGCGGCTGTCCTCACATAAACCTGTTTCGCTCTAAAACGTCTCCCCACGTACAACAATCTCTCCCGCATATTCATCCGGGAATCTTACTTCCCACTTGTGGCGGGCGGAATCTATAGGCGAGAGTAGAGCAACAGATCACGCGCAGGTGGGAGGAAACGTGCAGGCCATTTCTTGTTTACGGTGCAGGCGGGAGATCGAGTCAGGGGATAAGTCGGTCGCGGTTTACATGTTTGCCCAGACGGTGGGTGTGAGGCCGCGGCAGAAATCGTCGGCCAACCGCATTTGCTTTTGTCCGCAATGCGCGGTGTCGCTGGCCATGGGACTGCCTCCGGAAGGCGCGCTGAATATGGCCGCTTGGGACATGATTCGCCAGTTGGTCAGCGCCGAGCCCTCGTTGAACCAGGCCGCATGGGAAGGACTGCGCGGGATTGTGGGGCTGCTGCCGGAGGGGAACGAGGAATCTCCGGGACGATTCCGCCGGGCGGGCTGATCACCAAAAACTTCTCTTTGCTTCAGCGATTCGACTGGCGCGGTTCGCCCATTCCAAAAGTCAAATTCCCCACCCTCTCGCACAATGCGCGAGAAGGGCGGGGCACCCGCTGGAACTCTTATTGCTGAGGTTTTTCGGCGTCTTTCTTTTTCGCTAACGAGCGCACGTAGTTGACCAGGTCCCAATTCTCTTCTGTCTTGACCCGCGGACCTTCCGCCGGCATATCGTTGTGTCCATTCTTGATGATGTAGAAGATCTCGCCGTCGGTGTGGTCTTTCAACGTCGCCGGATCGGTGAAGTCGGCCATCGTAAGCTTCATGTCTTTGGCGGTTTCGCCCTTGCCGTCGCCGTTTTTACCGTGGCACATCTCACAGTCGAGCGTCCACCACTTCTTGGCCCGGGCCAGGGATTCCGGCGTGGATTTCACAGGATTCTGCGCACGCGCTGCTTCCACGGGAATGGCCGAGTAAGACGGGTTCTGCGGCGGCGGGTTGGGAGTTGCTTGTTGGGGAAGGACGGGAATCGCAAAAAACAAGAGTGCGGGAAAAACCAGTGCAATTCTGTGCACGGGATACCTCCTCTGGGACAAGGAGCGCTTACATCAAAATTGTAGCACCTGCCCCAAGCGTGGAGCGGCGTTGACGCTGCAGTCACTCTTGGCGGAAGGTGGACGCGGCCTCAGCGAGTGCGGCTTCGACTGCCGAGGCATCTGCCAGGCCACCATGGGCCATGTCTTTGCTGCCGCCACCGCGGCCGGCGAATTTTGCGATGATTTGCTTCATGAGCGCGCCCATGTCGAAGGGCTGTCCGGTGGATTGCGCGAACACCAGCGAGGGTTGAGGCCCGATGCTGCCGAGCAGCGCGATCACATTCGGAGCCAGCCGGACTAGTTTCTGGGCGAGCAGTTTCAGAGAGTTCATTTCGCGGTCGGAGAAAGTCCGGAGGATCAGCTTGCGCCCGCCGGATTCGGAAGTTTCAGCCAGAATGCCCGCGGCCTGCGCCGCCGCAAGCTCTTCCTGCGATTGCTCGCGTTGCTTGCGGAGAGACTTGATCTGTTCCAGCGCCTTGGTGGCCTGCTGCGGAACGTCGTAGATATGAGCCGAAAAGAGCGCGGCGGCATCTGTGAGAGTAGTGAAATCGCGGCGGGCGGTGGCCACGGCGCGCTGGCCGGCGACGAATTCCACGCGATATCCCTGGCGGACCTTTTCAACTTTGCGCAAGAGGATGCAGCCGATCTGGCCGGTTTGCGATACGTGCGTGCCGCCGCACGCGCTGAGATCGAAATCGTGGATGTCGATGAGGCGGAGTTGGTCGCGCTCGGCTGGAGGAAGCTTGCGGAGTCCGAGTTTTGCGGCTTCGTCGCGCGTGACGAAGCGGATGTCGACCGGGCGATTCTCCAGAATAATTTCGTTGGCCAGGCGCTCGGCTTCTTCGATTTGAGTCTTCGCGAGCGCAGGCGCGTCGAGATCGATCGAACAATAATCGTCGGCCATGTGGAAAGAAACCGTGGGCATATTGAACAACCGCACGAAGGCAGCGGAGAGGACGTGCTGTCCGGAATGCTGCTGCATGTGGTCACGGCGACGGGCGGCGTCGATCTGGCCATGGACGCGGCTTCCGGGCTGGAGGTCTCCGAGCGGCGCTTCGAGGTAGTGAACGACTCGCCCGTCTTCCGTGTCGGCCACTTCGGTGACGCGGAGTTTTTGGCCACCGGAAACAATCCAACCCGTGTCGTGGACCTGGCCGCCGCTGGTGGGATAGAAGGCCGTGCGATCAAGGATTATGGCCGGACGGTCAGTTCCGGGAAGCTCTTCGACTTCGGCATCGAAGTTGTAAAGGAAGGAATCGTGGTAGTAGAGGCGGTCGGTCATGGGCTCGGAATTTATTTAACCATACAAAACGGATGCGAGGCTCTGTGGCGCGAGCCAGGACAAAGGAGCACGAGGTCCTTCGACTAGGCCGTCGCACTCGCTTCGCTCTTGCAACGGCTTCGCTCAGATGACACTAGAAATAGGGCTTAATAGGGACCGATGATTCCGCCGATATGGCGGGCTGCGGGTTTCGCCGCCTGTGGCGGCTTCGCGGAAGGGAGCGTCCGCTCCGCATTGGCGTCGAGAACATCCAAATATTTCAGCCCGCTTCCGGTGTTGAACAGGACTACCGTGTCTTCGGCTTTGAAAAAATTACTGGCGCGGAGCTTGCGGTACGCGACCAGGCAGGCAGCGCCCTCGGGCGCGGCAAAGATGCCTTCGACTTTGGCCCAGTGGCGAATGGCTTCCACAATCTCTTCATCGGTCGCGGCGACGGCCGTGCCCTTGCTCTTTTTTAGTATGTCGAGGATGAGGTAGTCGGCGTAAGGTTTGGGAACGCGCAGGCCGGAGGCCAGCGTGGCGGCGTCGGGCCACATTTCGGCGGACTGCTTACCTTCATCCCGAGCTTTCACAATGGGGGCACAACCCACTGATTGCACGGTGATCATCTTGGGGCGCTCGGAGCCAATCCAGCCCAGTGTTTCCATCTCTTCGAAGGCCTTCCACATCCCGAGCATGCCAACGCCGCCGCCGGTGGGATAGATGATGCCCTGCGGCATGCGCCAGCCGAGTTGTTCAGCGACTTCGTAGCCCATGGTTTTTTTGCCTTCGACGCGATAGGGCTCTTTGGTGGTGCTAACGTCAAACCAACCATCCTTCTTCCACGAGTCGGAATCCTTCAGTTCGGCGACTTTGCGGGCGCAATCGCAAATGAGTCCGTCGACGAGCGTAACGTGCGCTCCGTAGTAATCGCACTCGATACGGTTGGCCATGGGAACGTCTGTGGGCATGAAGATGTGAGCTTCGAGGCCGGCGGCGGCGGCGTAGGCGGCCAGGGCTCCGGCGGCGTTTCCGGCGGAAGGGATCGCAAGTTTTTTCAGGCCCAAGTGGCGTGCCATGGTGACGCAGGCGGAGAGGCCTCGGGCCTTGAAAGATCCGGTGGGATTGAGGCCTTCGTCTTTGATGTAGACGTTGGGGAATTCGCGACTAGCCAGCATGGGCGTGAACCCTTCGCCGAGCGAAACGGGGTCGGCAGCGGGAAGGACAGCATCGTAGCGCCACATGGTAGGAGCGCGTCCGGCGAGGCGGGCGGCGGAGAATGCACGCTTAATGGCGGCAAGATCGTAACGCGCGTAAAGAACACCGCCGTCGTTCGGACAAACGGATTGCGGACGGTCGGCGGGATAGTGCTCGCCACAACGGGTGCATTCCAGATGAGTGAGCATGCCGAGGTGAGTGTAGCAAAAATCACAGCTCTTCGAGCTAGGGCGGACCCTTCGACTCCGCTCAGGGCGCGCCGCCTGCCCCCCTACGTTCGGTACTGTTACTGTAACAGTACCCTTACGTTCCTGCTCTCACAACCGGTGGCGCAGAAATTCAAATAGCACGTAACCGATGAGAGCGGCGATGATCGCGATTACGAAGTTAGATGAGGTAAACACGTCTCTCAGGGCCCAGGCGAGACCGCGGACCCGAGCCATGCCGGAGCGCTCGAATTCTCCCATCAGGAGATTGGAGTAGAAAAGGAAGATGATGAATCCCACTTCGATGAACGCGCGCAAGCTTCGGTTTCGCATCGTAATTCGGGCCTCTGGCAGCGTATCGGAACGAATGCTGGAATCATCCTACCTTACTCGCACTACGTGTTTGGCCAAGTGACAGCTCTTCCAGTAGGCACGGGCCCTCCCTGCTCTTCGCGGGTTCGTAGGGCGTGAGTTAGTATCAATGATCAGTTCAATCCAGTCAGGAGAAAGCATAGATGGGTAAGTTTTTGGTGGGAGCGATTCTAGGGGCAGTTCTGGTTCCGGTCGTGGTGTTCTGTTATTTCGCAACGGGAATGGCGCCGGTGGCAACGGCAGCGCCTCCCATGCCGTTTGAGAAGACGTTCGCTAGCATGGCGCTGCACGCGCGCCTGGAGAAAGAGATGCCGAAAACGCCCCCGATCGCGGCGGACGAAGCAGCGTATGTGGCGGGGGCGCAAGTTTATAAAGATCATTGCGCGGTGTGCCACGGGCTTCCCGGGGCTGCGCAGACGGCGATCGCGAAAGGAATGTTTCCCAAGCCTCCCAAGCTGATGGAAGGCAAAGGCGTGACCGACGATTCTCCTGGCGAGACTTATTGGAAGGTGGCGGGAGGGATCCGGATGACGGGGATGCCGGGATTTGAGAACACGCTCTCGACGACGCAGATGTGGCAGGTGAGTTTGTTGTTGGCGAATGCCGACAAGCTACCGGCGGCGGCGAAGGACAGTTTGACGGCTGTGGCGCCGGTAGCACCGGCGTCAGTGGAGACGAAGCCGATAAAGAAGTAAGCGGGATCGAGCAAGGAGTGTCTCGGAAATTCTGCCGGGCTCGCGCCGTTGCTCTTTTCTGTTACGGCTTGCGCTTCGCGACAGGGGGCCGGGGGCTGCATTCTTGCGCCGCTTCGCGGCTGGACAGCCCAAGGCGGCTGTCCCTACAAAAATCCGAATGGAATGAGATAAGCTTTTCGCAAGATCACTGCCAGTCGGCCGTTACTCTGCCCACGCATTGGTGATCTTTTGAATCGACACGTACTGCGTGTATAGTGCGTCTTCACGATGGGATCGTTCCTGTTCTTCGCATTTTCGTGGTGGTCGATTGCGCTGCGGATCGTGGCGATCGTGCACTTCATCCGGCGGAGGCCCGATTGGTTTTGGATCTTGATCATTCTGTTCTCCTGGGTGGGAGCGCTGGTCTACATCGTGGTGGAAGTGATCCCAGACGCCGGCCTGCTGCGCGGGTCGTTTCAGGTTTTCCCGAGGCGGCGGCGCATTCGCGAGCTGGAGCGCATGATTCTGGATAATCCCTCCGCGGGCAACTACGAAGAACTGGGACTGCTCTATCTGGATGACGGAAATTTCTCGAAGGCGCGGGCAGCGTACGACAAAGCGATCTCTTCGCGAACCGATCATGTGGATCCCTTCTACCGGCGCGGGATTGCGGAAATAGAGTTGAAAGATTACGCGGCGGCCGTGCCCGATCTGGAGCGGGCGGTGCGGTCCGACCCCGACTACGATTTTCACCGCGCCAAAGGGTTGCTGGCGTGGGCGTACGCGCAGACGGGGCAAGCGGAAACAGCCGATGCGCTCTTTCGCGAGGCCACCCGGATTTCAACGATTTCCGAGACTTATTACTACTACGCGCTGTTTCTGGAATCGCAGGGCAGAAAAGCCGAGGCGCGCGAGTGGGCGAAGAAGATTCTCGACAAAAAGCCGACAATGCCAGGATATTTGCGGCGGCGGGAGCGTCCATGGTTTCGCCGGGCGAGCGCGGTGCTGTCGCGAGTGCGGGCGTGAGGGCGGAAAAGGGGCTGTAGTCCTCTCTTCCCTTCTCTCCGGCAGCAATGTTCCATAACTGGATACCAGAGGTTTGACCCCATCGGCTGCCTCGTTTACCTTTGGGGGTGCCGTTTCCCGCTTCGCGTTGTCGGGGCCGCGGCGCGGAGTCCTTCCCCTTCATGGACAAAAAACGCATTCTGGCCACTGTGGTGGTGTTCCTCATCCTGGCATTTCTTTTTTACCTGCAATACCGGCACTGGCGGACCTTTGACTGGGGGACATTCTGGAGCCAGACGCACCGGATCAAGAAAATTCACGTCCTGCACGGAGTTGCGCTGATCTATATCGCGTACGTCATGCGGGCGTGGCGCTGGAAGATATTTTTGAAGCCGGTGCGGCCGAAGACCACGACCACGGAATTGGTCTCGCCGACCATGGTTGGGTTTGCGGGGCTGGCCCTGCTGGGGAGGGCCGGGGAATTTATCCGTCCTTACCTGATCGCTAAGCGAATGGACCTACCGGTTTCGTCCCAGGTAGCGGTGTGGGGAGTGGAGCGTATCTTCGATGTCGGCGCATTCACAGTGCTGCTGCTGCTGGCGATATTCCTGCCCAGCGCCTTGCCTTCGATTCCGCATCCGGAGTACTACCTGCGGTTTCGAGAAATTGGATTTGTACTGACCGGCATTGTGGCAGCGACGACGATTGCCGCGGTCATCATTCGCAGGAATGGGGAGCGCGTGGCCTGCTGGCTGGAACAGCGGTTCGCGCATCTTTCGTCGAATGTAGGTCACCGTCTGGGTCAAAAAGTGCGGGAATTTGGCATGGGCCTGAACACGATTCACGGGCCTCTGGAGTTGCTCTGGCTGTCCCTGGTGTCCATCGGAATGTGGTATGTGATTGCCTTGTCGTATCAGGAGGTGACGCACTCGTACGGAGTCGACGCGCTGGAAATTCCGGTGTCGCAACTGCTGATTCTGATGTTTGCCAGCATGCTGGGTTCGATGTTGCAGTTGCCCGCGGTGGGCGGCGGATCGCAGATGGCAACCATCGCGACGCTTTCGAGCGTGTTCGACGTACCGCCGGAGATGGCTGCCAGTTGCGGGATTCTGCTGTGGCTGGTGACCTTCGCGGCTGTGGTACCGCTGGGACTGCTTCTGGCGCACCATGAGCGACTCTCCTTGAGAAAGCTATCGGCGGAAAGTCATCAGGCAGAAAAGGAGATTGAGCCAAGACCGGCCAGCGGAACATGAGTCCCATACGCAGGTCCGCCTCGCAGATTGCGACGGAGGAAAGATTTTCAATCCGAAGAGACGGACGCCTTCCTAGTTAATCGGGGAGCTTGCGTATGAGGCCGCCGTGACGATTCCGGCGGCCATTGTTTTTGCGGAAGAAGAGCAACGAGATTAGCCGGGAAAAATTGCGTCAGGAATTTGCTGTGGGATTAAGTGGGGGCCCCGGGCAGAGTCGAACTGCCGACCAACGGTTTAGGAAACCGCTGCTCTATCCATCTGAGCTACGGGGCCAAGTGCGGGACTAAGGCATTATCTCACGCGGAATCGGGAAGACCGAGGGCAGGACGCGGTGAAAGCGCCGGTAGCCCTGGGGTTTCGGCTGAGACGGGCTGCAACCCTGGGAGACGAAAGTGACATCTATTGTGACGCCCTTTTAGAGCGAACTCTTTCCATATGAGCGTCACTGGCTGTTCGGGTAACACTGAGTCTGCCTTTTCCAAGCGTTTACTTATTCTGGCATTCTTTTTACCTGCCGTGGGATGCGGAGGCACGAAATCCACCTCACCGCAACCTTCTCCTCCACAAAAGATCACGATCCAGTTAAATCAGACGTCGGTCAGCCTTGCGTTCGGAGCGCAGCAGCAGTTCACCGCTGTGGTCCAAGGCACGACGAACACGGCGGTAACGTGGTCGGTGGACTCGACCACGGGCGGAAGCGCGACGACGGGAACAATCACCAGCGCAGGATTGTATACCGCGCCGGCCCAAGCGGGCACGCACACAGTGACTGCGACCAGCGTGGCGGACACCACGAAAAGCGCAAGCGCCACGGTGACGGTTACCGGGCCGCTTGCCATCAGTCCGGCGACCGCGGGAGTCACCACGGGAGCAACCCAGCAGTTCAAGGCTACTCTGCAGGGGCAAAGCAATCCGGCGGTCACGTGGTGGGTGGACGGCGTCAACGGCGGAAATGCCGCGGTCGGAACGATCAACGCGCAAGGGCTGTACACGGCGCCGTCGCAAATGGGAAGCCACACGGTAGCGGCGAGCGTTACCAATCCGGCGGCCAGCGCGAGCGCAGCGGTGATGGTATTTGATTTCTCGATCTCTCCCGGGGGGACGCTGCTGGCGCCGGGAGGCACGCAACAGTTCACCGCATCGATTCAAGGGCTGACGAACACAAGCGTGACGTGGTCAGTGGACGGCAACGCAGGCGGAAACAACTCCGTGGGAACCATCAGCACCAGCGGTTTGTATACAGCACCGGACACGGTCGGGCCGCATACCATTTCGGCGACCAGCGTTGCCTATCCCTCAAGCAGCGTGAACAGCCAGGTCACGGTGGAGAATTCGGTTCCGGGCGCGGTGCTCACGTATCACAATGACGACACCCGTGATGGGGCGTACCTGCAGGAAGTCACGCTAACTCCCTCGAATGTGAATTCCAGCCAGTTTGGCAAGCTGGTCTCGTATCCCGTGGATGGGCAAATTTATGCGCAACCGTTGTATCTGCCGCAGGTCAACATCCCGGGTAAGGGCACATACAACGTCATCTATGTGGCCACGCAGAACAATAGCGTATACGCCCTCGATGCCGATGCGACTGCGGCCAATCCGACCACGCTGTGGAAGGTCAATCTTGGCGCTCCCGTGCCCAAGGACGATGACGAGGGAGTGTGGCCGAATGTGGGGATTCTTTCGACCCCGGTGATCGATGCCACCACGAACACGATGTACGTGGTGGCCGAGGTAAACAACACGAGTCCGCCGTTCTGGCTACATGCGCTGGATATAACGACTGGAGCCGACAAAATGAGTCCGGTGGGAGTGACGGGTTCCTATTCCGGCGACACGCTCGAGCCCGCCTGTTACCAGCGCATGGGGTTGGCGCTCAATCCGGTAACGAACTGGATTTACATCGCTTTCGGGAGCTGTACGCACGGATGGGTCTTGGCCTACGACAAATCCTCGCTCCAGCAGAAGGCGGTATTCGAAGACACGAATGGCGCGCAAGGCGGAGGATTCTGGGCGAGCGACGGCGCTCCGGCGATTGACGATACCACCGGTGACCTCTACGTGATGAGCGGCACCGATGCCGGGGATCAGGACTGGATCTACTCGACGTCGATGGTGGGTTATAACGATTCGTTCCTGCGTCTGGACCCGAACAACCTGTCGGTGCTGGATTATTTTTCGCCCGACGATAACTACTACCTGGCGGAGAACGACGCCGACTTGGGTGCAGGCGCTGACATTTTAGTGCCAGGGTCGTCTTCTTACCCGCATGAGTTAGTGGGCGGAGGCAAAGACGGCAAGTTTTTTGTGCTGAACCGGGACAGCATGGGCGGGTACAACAATTCGTCGAACAACGTGCTGCAGACGGTGCAAACCGGAGTGACGCAGATCGACAACATTTTTTCGACGCCGGTGTATTGGAACGGCTCCATCTACCTGCACGATAACGCCGACGTGCTGCGCGCCTACGCGTGGAATGCAAGTGCCGGCGCCGGGGAGCAGCTTTCCACCAGCGCAACCTCCGTAGGGAAAGACGTTTTCAACATGCACGGTGCGACGCCCTCGCTCTCGGCCAATGGCACCAGCAATGGCATCATTTGGGAGATCGATAACTCGACTTATAACGGTACGAATGCTTCCGCCAGTGGAGTCGCGGTGCTGCACGCCTATGACGCGACGAATGTCGCGAATGAACTGTATAACAGCGCGCAGGCGGGCAGCCGCGACCAGGCAGGACAGGCTCTGAAATTCACCGTCCCGACGATCGCAAACGGGAGAGTATTCGTTTCGACGGCAACCGAGTTGGATATCTACGGGCTGATGGGGCAGTGAATGAGCCTGATCCCCGCGAGCGCATGCTCGGTTAGGCAGCCTTTTGGTGCGAATCTTCTCCTACCCCGGAATGCAGTTGGAGAAATCGCAGCACCTGTCCGCGAGAAAAGATGCCCTGCAACTGGCCGCTGGAAACCACCGCCAACAAATTCAGATTGTCGCGACTCATCATCTCCAAAGCTTTCAGGGCCGGCATATCCGGAGGAACCGTTGGCACCTGAGCGAGAGGGCGCATGACACTTTGCACGCTGGTACGATCCCACTCCTCGCGGCGCACGCTTCGGAGCTCATCGGTAGTTACGATGCCGGCAACATGGTGGTCCTGCCTGACGAGGAAGCAGCGACTGCCACTGTGCAGCAGATATTGATCCACAAAATCGCGCAGGCTGATGTAGCTTTCGACGGTGCCGCAGTCGTGTTGCATGATGTCGCGGACAATGTGGCCGCGAAGTTCTGAAGTGAGTCCTACCTGGACATAGCTGCTGCGGGCCGCGTCCAGCAGGAACCATCCGATAAAGGCTATCCAGAGGCCGCCGAAACTAGCTCCTACGAAGAAACGGTACAAGCCGAAAAAAATGAAGAAGAAAGCTACGACCTGCCCAACCTGCGACGCCCACCGGGTGGAGCGCTCCGCATTTTTCGTGATCCACCAAAAAAGGGCGCGGAGAACGCGGCCGCCGTCGAGCGGGTAGCCTGGAATCATGTTAAAAACGGCGAGCGCAATATTGATGTATCCCAGCCACAGTGCTACGGCAACGATTGGGTTGGCCGGTTCGGCACCGTGAAAACCTCCTGAGAAGCGCACGCCGGCAACGAGTACAGCCCCGATGAGCAGGCTGGTCAGCGGGCCGACGATGGCAATCCAGAACTCGGATTTGGCGTCAGCAGCTTCGGACTCGATCTGGGAGACGCCCCCAAGAGCGAATAAGGTTATGGCACGCACCCGCAATCCGCGGGATTTGGCGACGATTGAATGTGCCAGTTCGTGCAGCAGGAGAGCCACGAAGAAGAAGATCGAAGTGACGATGGCGCAAGTCCAGACCAGAGCGACATTCCACTCCGGCCTGACGGCATGAAAGTGGCTGGCGAGAGAAAATGCGATGAGCAGCGCAATGATGAACCAACTGTAGTGCAGGCCGATCTGAATTCCCGCGATTCGTCCCAGTTTGATTTGGGAATGCATAGCTGGTCACCCCAGAAGAAGATCTGTTATCGACTACGGAGCCGCGGCCCACCCGAATGCCTGGATTTCACGCAGGCACTCACACTATTCAACACCTTCTATAAAGGCGGAAGCAAATCTCATCGACCTGCGCTTGCTTCGTCCAGAGCGAGATTCAGCTCCAGGACATTGACCCGGGGCTCGCCGAGCAAACCTAGGTCGCGCTGCGAGGTATGTTTTTGTACCAACTCGCGGAGGACTGCCTCAGAAAGGCCGCGCTCGCGAGCGATTCGCGGAATCTGAAACTCAGCCGCGGCGGGAGAGATCTCCGGATCGAGTCCGGATGCGGAAGTCGTGAGCAGATCGACCGGAATAGGCTGGGATGGATTCTCGCTGTGCAGCGTGGCAGCATCGGCGCGGACGCGATCGATCAGCTTCTGATTGGTGGAAGCGAAGTTGGTGCCTCCGGAATTGGCCGCATCGTAGCCATTGCCGGCCGCCGACGGGCGGGGATGGAAATATTTCGCCGAGGTGAAAGGCTGGGCGATGATGCGCGAACCGATCGCTTCCCCGTTGCGAGTGATGATCTGGCCGTTGGCCTTGTCGTGAAAAAGAAGTTGGGCAAGACCGGTGATGACGAGCGGGTAGATCAGCCCAAGCAAGATCGTCGTAGCAATGGTCATCAGGAATGCAGTAATGAGATTCTTTTTCATATCAGTCCTCAGGCGAGCCCCACTGCGGTAATCAGAACATCAATGAGTTTGATCCCAATGAAGGGGGCGATCAGGCCTCCGACGCCATAGATGAACAGGTTGCGGCGCAACAGGGCTTCGGCATTCATGGCGCGATATTTCACGCCGCGCAGCGCCAGCGGAATCAGCGCGATGATGATCAGCGCATTGAAGATGACCGCCGACAGGATGGCAGATTCCGGCGTCTTCAGCCGCATGATGTTGAGCGAGTTGAGCACCGGGAAAGTTGCGGCGAACATGGCGGGGATGATCGCAAAATATTTCGCGACGTCGTTGGCAATGGAGAAAGTGGTCAGCGCGCCGCGCGTCATGAGCAACTGCTTGCCGATTTCGACGACCTCGATCAGCTTGGTCGGATTGGAGTCGAGATCGACCATGTTCCCGGCTTCCTTGGCAGCCTGCGTGCCGGTGTTCATGGCGACGCCCACGTCGGCTTGCGCAAGCGCCGGAGCGTCGTTGGTGCCGTCGCCGGTCATGGCGACGAGTTTGCCTCCTGCCTGCTCGGTGCGGATCAGTTTGAGTTTGTCCTCAGGCGTGGCCTGAGCGAGAAAGTCATCGACACCGGCTTCGCGAGCGATGGCCGCCGCAGTCAGCGGATTGTCGCCGGTGATCATGACCGTGCGAATGCCCATGGAACGGAGCTGGGCAAAGCGGTCGCGGATGCCGCCTTTCACGACGTCTTTGAGATGGATCACGCCCATAGCGCGGCGGTTCTCGGAGACCACCAGCGGCGTTCCTCCGGAAGAGGCGATGCGCTCGACGGTGCCCCGAACTTCCGGATCCATGCCTCCATTGTTGCTCTCCTCGATATAGCGCGCGATGGAGTCGGCCGCGCCTTTGCGGATCTCGCGGCCATCCAGGTTGACGCCGGACATCCGGGTCTGTGCGGTGAAGGGGATGAACTCCGCTTCGTGATCGGCGAATTCGCGGCCGCGGAGCTGGTACTTCTCCTTGGCGAGCACGACAATCGAGCGGCCTTCGGGAGTCTCGTCGGCCAGCGAGGAAAGCTGGGCGGCGTCCGCCATTTCGGCTTCGCTGACTCCGGGCGCGGGGAGAAATTCCGTAGCCTGGCGATTGCCAAAGGTTATGGTGCCGGTTTTGTCGAGGAGCAGCGTATTCACGTCGCCTGCGGCCTCCACGGCGCGACCGGACATCGCCAGCACGTTGTGCTGGACCAGACGATCCATACCGGCGATGCCGATGGCCGAGAGCAAGCCGCCGATCGTGGTGGGAATCAGGCAGACCAGCAACGAAACCAGAACGAATACCGTTTGCGGCGAGCCGGAGTAAATGGCGAAGGGCTGCAACGTCACCACGGCCAGCAGGAAGATGATGGTCAATCCGGCGAGCAGGATGTTCAAAGCAATTTCATTGGGAGTCTTCTGGCGCGCAGCGCCTTCCACCAGAGCGATCATGCGATCCAGAAAGGTTTCGCCGGGATTCGAAGTGATCTTGACCTTAATATGATCGCTGAGAACGCGCGTGCCACCGGTGACGGCCGAGCGATCTCCGCCGGCTTCACGAATCACCGGAGCAGACTCGCCGGTGATTGCGGATTCGTCGACGGACGCGACACCTTCGATGATCTCGCCATCGCCGGGGATGAGTTCTCCGGCGGAAACGGTGACCAGATCGCCGGCCCGCAGCTTGGCGCTGGCCACTTGTTCGAGTTTGCCATCGCACGTAAGGCGATTAGCCATGGTCTCAGAGCGGGCGCGGCGCAAGGTTTCAGCCTGCGCTTTGCCGCGGCCCTCGGCCATGGCCTCCGCAAAGTTGGCGAACAATACCGTGAACCACAGCCAGAGCGTGATCTGCAGATTGAAGCGAAAGGCCGCGTGGGGATGGAGGATCAGCAGTATGGTCGTGATTACGCTGCCGATCTCCACCACGAACATGACGGGATTCCCCATCATATTGCGCGGGTTGAGTTTCCGCACCGAACTCCAGGTTGCGCCGCGGACCAACTTGAGATCCCAGATCGATTTGTGATGGCTTGCCATAGTGTTTTAAAAGGTCTTTCCAACCTGCAGGAGCAGGTGCTCCAGAATCGGGCCCAAACTGAGGGCCGGAAAAAATGTGAGCGCGCCGAGAATCAGGATCACGCTGATCAACAGGAACGTGAACAACGGGGTGGTCACCGGAAATGTGCCCAGTGACGGCGGCACGTACTTCTTCTGCGCGAGATTGCCGGCGATCGCGAGCATCGGGATGATCATGAAGAAGCGGCCGACCAGCGTCGTGATGCCGGTGGCCGTGTCATACCACGGAGTGTTGACGGTGAGTCCGGCGAAAGCTGAACCGTTATTTCCAGCTGACGAAGTGAACGCGTAGAGGATCTGGCTGAGGCCGTGGGGGCCGGGATTGGAGATGCCGGCCATACCGAATCCTTTGACCACGGAAATTCCCGTGAGCGTCAGGATGATCAGAGGAAAGACCAGCGAGACCAGCATGGCCATCTTGACGTCGTAGGCCTCAATTTTCTTGCCAAGATATTCCGGGGTGCGGCAGACCATCAGACCCGCGATGAACACGGCAAGGACGATGTAGACGAGAATGCCGTACATTCCGGAACCGACGCCGCCGAAGATGACTTCGCTGAGCATGATGTTGACCAGCGGCACCATTCCGCCCAGCGGAGTAAGGGAATCATGCCAGCTGTTGATGGCGCCGCAGCTCGCATCGGTAGTGACCGTGGCGAAGAGCGCCGAATTGGCGATGCCGAAGCGGGTCTCCTTGCCTTCCATATTGCCGCCGGGCTGATTGCCGGTCACATGCTGCGCGACAGTCGACGGGTAAAGCGGATTCCCTTTCGCCTCGGCCCAGTACGCGGTCGTGACGCCGGTGAGAAACAGCAGCGCCATCGCGGCCCAGACCGCCCATCCATGGGCCGGAGAGCCAGTCATGCGGCCAAGCGTGTAAGTGAGGCCCGATCCGATCGCGAAGATGCAGAACATCTCGAAAAGATTGGTGAGCGGGGTGGGATTTTCAAAGGGATGAGCGCTGTTGGCGTTGAAGAAGCCGCCACCGTTGGTGCCGAACTCCTTGATGACCTCCTGCGACGCGACCGGCCCCTGAGCGATGGTCTGAGTCGTGACGGAGTCCATGACCGGCTTGCCGCTGGCATCGACTGCCGGTTTCCCATCGGCGCCCACATGCTGCACTTGCTGCGGCTCGACCAGCTTCACCGTGTCATAGGGCTTCAGATTCTGCACCACTCCCTGCGAAACCAGGAACAGAGCACCCACGATCGAAAATGGCAAGAGAACCCAGAGACAGCAGCGCACGAAATCGACCCAGAAATTGCCGATAGTGTGCATCTGGCGGCGCGCGATGCCGCGGATGAAGGCGATGGCCAGGACAATTCCGGTCGCGGCAGAGGCGAAGTTATGGAAAGCCAGGCCCGCCATCTGTGTGAAGTAGCTCATCGTCGTCTCGCCGGAATAAGCCTGCCAGTTCGTGTTGGTAGTGAACGAGGCAGCGGTATTGAAGGCGAGATGTTCGGGCGCGACTGCCGCGAGGTGCTGCGGATTGAATGGCAGCATGCCCTGAATGCGCTGGATCAGGTAGAGGACCAGCATCGACATGCCGCTGAATAGAAGCATGGCGATGGCGTATTCACTCCAGCGCATCTCTCGTTTTTCGTCGACGCCAGTAACCCGATAAAGCAGGCGCTCGATCGGGCGCAGCGCGGGATCAAGAAAGGTGCGCTCTCCCGCGAACACCCGGGTCATGAACACGCCGAGTGGTTTGGTGACGGCGAAGATCAGCGCCAGAAATATGAAGATCTGCAGCCAGCCGTTGACAGTCATTTCAGAATTTCTCCGGACGCAAGAGCGCGTAGAACAGGTAAATCGTGGTCGCCGCGCTGATGATGAGCATGATGAGCGATTGGATATCCATTGAGCCTTCCTATTTCACCCGGTCGCAGAAATGCACGTAGGCGACCGAGAGGGCAAAGAATGCGATCGTGACTGCGATCCAAAGAATGTCTTGCATAATTACTCTCCCTCAGCAATCTCAAAGGCCAACTAGAACTTCACCAGGATTGCCATAGTCGCGCGATCTTCGGTGTATCGAAGATCGGGATACCAGGTCGTACCGTTGATCACGACGAGCGATCCAGGATTTCCGTTATTCCCTCCCGGAGGCGTCATTCCTCCCGGGCCATTCCAGTACGGCACATTTGCATGCCGGTGGTTGAATTCCCAGCGGAAGGTGATGTACTGGCTGGGCATGTAGTCGTACGTCGCCGACATGTCCCAGGCTTTGAAAGGATCGCCGGGATTTTCCGTGAAATACGGCGTGCCCGTAGTCGCCGTCGCGCCGTCGATAGGCGGAAGCAGCACGAGGTAGCGGCCCGGGTTGTTGATTTCTCCCCCGCCCAGCGTGAAGCCATAGCGATCTTTATGGAACCACCAGCGGTTATAGATCATGTATCCGAGAAAGCTTTGTTTGTAGGAGACGATCTGGCGCTGGGAATTTTTTTGGTTGGTGAAACAATTGACACCCCCGCCGCTTTCGCAACCCATATCTCCTGTCAGGCTGAAGGCCATCTTGTCCAAGAAGCGTTCGGGATGGTCGTAGTACTTGATCTGGATGCTGTTGTCGGTGTGATAACGCGTGCGATTGGGAACGCCGAGCGTGTCCGCTCCCGCCCCGTAGTTGTTGGTGAGCAGGGAAAGCCAGCCAGTGGGGCGGTACAAGACTTGCCCACCGAACCCGAGCCGGTTGTTGTAGCGTCCGTAGGATTGCCATCCGTTGATGATCCAAGGCTCGATCTTCAGCTTCTCCGTGGGGAAAACCTGGACGCGCATTCCGGTGAAGAACCACGGCGTATTCGACGAAACATAAGACGGCTGGTAGGCCCAGTTATCGAAGTTATAAAAACTGAAGAGACCCACATATGACAGGAAGATGCCGGCATCGACATTGATCCCATGCAGCGCATCAAAGTGATAGCCGCCGTAGGCCTCGTTGACATACCGGTAGGCATCGGCAAGATCCCATTGCCCCCGCGAATAACTGGCGTCGTTGCGTGGCGTTGCCGTTGCATACAAACCGATCTGGCTCATGACGCGCGCACGGACGTTGTCGAAGTGAAAATCTCCACCAATACCCAGATGCGTAAGGCTTACTTCATTCGCACGAAACACTTCGCTTGAACCGCTGATCGTATCGTCTTTGGGATGATTGAAATCGTAATTGTAGGCAACGTCCGCGCGGACTTCCGGCGTGAAGAACTTCGAATCGAAGGGCTCTTCCTTGGTGCGGGGATTGCCATTCAACCAGGTCCAATCGGCGAAGGCGAAGGGCGGCGCGGCGGGTTGCTTGGCGGTCGGAGTCGATTCGGTCGTCATCGCGGCCGGGACAATTGGAGCCGCTGACGGGACAGCCGGAGCCGCCGACGGTGTGACAGCCGCTGCCATCACCGGAGGCACGCTTGTCGCGGCCGGAGGTGCGGGTGGAACCGGTGGCTGTTCCGCCGCACGCCGCTTGAGTTGCGCTTCCAGCTGCTCGATGCGTTTTTTCATAGCTTCCAGTTCCTGAAGAACTTCCTGAGGAACCGGCTGGGTGGCGGGACTCGCCTCGACGTCGGTTGGATTGGGGCCCTGGGGGACGGCTGAACTGGGACCCTGGGGACCGTTTTGCGCTTGCTGTGCGCGAACGGGAATCACCAGGCCCACCGCCAACAAGAACACCAGCGCAATTCGCTCACCGGTCTTGCTCGAAGCCCTTCGCGTTATGATTTCGCCATTCATCATGATGACTACCCCTCGCTTTCGGGATGGAACGAATCTGGCCAGATAACCCTTCATGGAGAGTGACGCGGGTGCCATCCATTCGCTGAACAGCGCCCATAGCACGCGCAGCATGAATGCTGAGGCAGCGAGACCGATCGCCAGCATGGCAAGCTTCACCATAAGCACACTCTCGATGAAAGGGGTCTGGACATGATCTTAGAGTCCCAACGCGTAAGGGCGGGATTAGGAATTCATAAAGAATTCATAAAGAGAAGCGCGCTGATCACCGGAAGCTGCAAGCGGCGGACAGCGCGCGATAGCAGTTCAGCAGCCCCAGTCGGCCTCGCCCGGCTTGGCATAGTACTTACGCCCGGGACTGGAAGGCTCTGGAGTTGTGGATAATTCGAGAAGAGCGAGCCGGGCGGCGGCAACCATCAGCTTGCGTTCGTTCTGCGGAGTGCAGTCCCACGAGGAAACTTCCCCCCGCTCGTTGGAGGCGCAATCGTGCGCCAAAGCTTCGCGGTAATTGTGAAAAAGTTTTGCCAGCTGCTCTGCGGTTACATCCTGAATCGTCGACATGATCTGTTCTTTTCTCCCGGTCAATCAGCAGGGAGGATTCACCTCGTCCTGCCTCATCTATTCGACACAAAGAGGCGTAAAGATTCAGTAAAGAGTTCGTAGAATGTTTGTAAGTCCCACAGGGTCACAGAGCAGAGGGAGAGAGTTATCGGCCCAAGGGAAGTTTGAGATCGAAGGGATCCTTCGACTGCGAATCAGCTTTGCCTTCCGCGAAGCTGATTCTCCGCTCAGGATGACAGGCTACTCGCCGGGTTCGAAGCGATATCCAACCCACGGTTCGGTCACGATATAGCGAGGCGAGGAGGCGTCGGGTTCGAGCTTTTTGCGCAGCTGTCCCACGAAGACGCGGAGATATTCGACCTGTTCGGTGCTTTGACCGCCCCATATGGCGCCAAGCAGGGTGCGATGGTTGATGACTTTGCCGGGCCGGCGGGCGAGATAAACCAGGAGTTCGAATTCCTTGGGCGTGAGCCGAACTTCGCGGCGCAACACGGTGACGCGGCGTGCGGCCGTGTCGATGCGGAAGTCGCCCACTTCGATGACCGGGTCTGTCTCCCCTTCCGGCGGGACCCGGCGCAGATTGGCGCGCACTCTAGCCAGGAGTTCGTTCATGCCGAAAGGCTTGGTCACGTAATCGTCGGCGCCGGCGTCGAGGGCTTCCACCTTTTGCTGCTCCTTGTCGCGCACAGAGAGCACCACAATCGGGACCTGGGAGACAGCGCGCACGGTGCGGCAGAGTTGGACGCCGTCGATAGACGGCATCGACAGATCGGTGATGATCAGGCTGGGCTGCCAGTCTTTCATAATTTCCAGCGCCATCTCGCCGCTGTTGGCGACGCGAATGTCGTATCCCTGGGCCGACAGGCTGGTGCGCAGCACGCGCGTGATCTGCGGCTCGTCATCGACCACGAGAATGTGCGGATGGTCCGCCATCAGCGAGCCTCCTGGGTCACGATATGGACGTCGACCGAAGGAGAATCGCGGAGAAACCGCTGAATGGCCGATAAGTAGAGATAGCGCTGCCAGCCGGTGCGCGCGGAGCGTCCGAAGATAACTTGGGTGATGTGATTTTCGCGAACGAGTTGGGCGAGGCCGTCGGCGATGCTGCCGCCAGAAGTGCGCACGATCTTGGCGCCAAGATTTTCCGCAAAGCGAATATTCTCGGCTAGAGTTTTCTGATCTTCGGGACGGGTGTCGCGGCCGACGTCGATATAGAAAACGAAAAGCTCGCCTCCGATCGCCTGTGCCATGCGCGATCCGCGGGCAATCAAATATTGAGCCGCGGGATTCGAGCTCACACATACGGCTATGCGTTCGCGGACCGTGTGGGCGGGCTGCGTGCCGTCTTTTTCGAGGAAAGCGTCGAGACTGCGATCGACTACGCCCGTAACTTGCCGGAGCGCGAGCTCGCGCAGCGCGATCAGGTTGCCGGGACGGAAGAAGTGCGATAACGCTCGCTGCGCGCGATCGACCGGATAAATATCGCCGCGTTCCATCCGCTTCTGCAATGCCTGAGGAGTCAGGTCGGCAAGCACAATTTCGTCAACGCGTTGCATGACCCAGTCGGGTACCGTCTCGCGCACTTGCACGCCCGTGATCTGCTGAACGGTGGGACCAACGCTTTCGACGTGCTGCACGTTCATGGTAGCGAGCACGTCGATCTTGGCGTCCAGCAATTCGATCACGTCCTCGTAGCGCTTGGCATGTTTACTGCCTTCAATATTGGTGTGAGCTAACTCGTCGATGACGGCGACCGCCGGCTTGCGGGCAAGGATCGCATCGACATCCATCTCTTCGAAGATTGTTCCTTTGTATTCGAGCTTGCGCGGCGGCACGCGATCGAGTTTCCCAGCCAGTTCCCCGGTGGCCTTACGACCATGGGTCTCGACCACGCCGACGACAACGTCTTCGCCGCGGCTGGCGCGACGGATGGCCTCGCTGAGCATGTTGTAAGTCTTGCCGACGCCGGGAGCGTAGCCGAGAAACAGCTTGAAGATGCCGCGCGGCTTTTCCGGGGAAACTTCCTGCAACCACTCCTCGGGCGTCTTGGTCATCGCAGCTATTGTGCTTGCGGAACGTTGAAAATGTCACGTCCATCGTACAATGCGGAGGGTGAAAGCAAGAGCACAGACGCAAGCCGCGCGCTACACCTGTGTGCTAGCGGTGATCGGCGTGATTACGGCCGTCGGTTTCCGCCTGCACGTGAACCACACCACCGTGGCGCTGATGTTTCTGGTGAGCGTGCTGCTGACTTCGGCGTACTGGGGATTGCGCTATGCAGTGGTTCTGGCCGTGGGAGCTACGGCGGCCTTCAATTTTTTCTTCCTGCCTCCGGTCGGCACATTCACGATCGCCGATCCCCAGAACTGGGTGGCATTGTTTGCCTTTCTGGTCACCGCGCTGGTGGCCAGCAATCTGGCCGAACGCGCCCGCCGCGAGGCGGAAGGAGCGAAACAGCGCCGCCGCGAAGTTGAGCGCTTGTATGGCCTGAGTCAGAGGCTGCTAGCTTCCGAGAACGTGCTCGAACTGATGAACGCCCTGCCTCGATACGTGCAAGATACATTCTCCGTGGGCAGCGTCGTCGCCATGGCGTCCGACCATCCGACCGTGTACCGGTCATCGCCTGACGCCACTTTCGAAGAAAGCGTGTTGCGTTCGACCCTGCTGCGCGGCGGACCCGTCACCCAGGGAAGAGTTTCCTACGTTCCTCTGCGGTTGGGGATGAGAACCGTGGGAGCGCTGGGCATTACCGGAGCCGAGCTCTCGCGCGAAACACTGGATGCGCTGGGAAGCCTTGCCGGGCTGGCCATTGAGCGTGCCCGCGCGCTGGAAGCCTTGAGCAAGAATCGCGCCGAGCAGGAACACGAGCGGCTGCGAACCGCTTTGCTCGATTCGGTCACGCACGAATTCCGCACGCCATTGACTTCGATCAAAGCAAGCGTAACGACGTTGCTGTCAGGCGCCGCGCTCGATGATTCGGGAAAGCGAGATTTGCTCGCCGTCATCGATGAAGAAACCGACCGCCTGAACCGGTTGGTGGGTGAAGCCTCGGAGATGGCACAACTCGACTCTGGAATGTTCAAGCTCGATTTGCAACCGCATTCTATCGACGAGGCGTTGCAACCGGCCTTGCAGGACGCCAAGGCCGCTCTCGAAAATCATCCGGTCGAGCTGCATCTCGCGCCGGGCTTGCCGAAAACCGTTATGGACGTGCAGCGCATTCGTGAGGTGCTGATGCACTTGCTGGAGAATGCGGGCAAGTATTCAGACGCAGGCATGCCCATCAACGTAAGCAGCGAAGTAGCCGGCGACCGCCTGGTGACGAGCGTGGCGGACCGCGGCCCTGGCATTGACTCGTTTGAGCAGGCCCTCATCTTCGAGAAATTCTACCGGGGACAGCATCAGCGATACTTGGCGCCGGGAACGGGGATGGGATTGGCGATCGCGAAGGTCATCGTGGAGGCTCATGGAGGAACGATTGGAGTCGTGAGCCAACTGGGCAGCGGGTCAGTATTTTCGTTCACCTTGCCCCTGGAGAAGGCGACGCGGTCGTAGCGAGAGAGATTGCGCGCGGCTGAGATCCTTCGACTTCGCTCAGGGCAGGCTGCCCGCGACAGCTGGCGGAACGCCTGCGCTACCAATAGCAAGTCATGCGACGAAAATTTTTTCGTTCCCAGGTATAGCACTTTTAGCGGTATGTGCAGAGACCTACGCTACAATTCGGGGTGCATTTTCTGCAGCACAAGGCAGTCAGCCCGACGGAGCGGCGTCTCGCCGGACGCAGTTTCAAGTACGAACAAATTTTATGACAGCTCAGATGACGACCGGGGCCATGTCCGCTCTCGACGACAAGAAAGCTTTCTATAACCGCTTTCTCCTGATCGTGGCGGGCTTGGGCGGCTTGCTCTACGGCATCGATGTGGGCATCGTTGCGGGTGCTTTGCCGTATCTGGAGGCAACATCCGGATTCAACGCGGGTCAACTCTCAATCGTCGTGGCGGCAGTGCTGTTGGGTAGTGTGATCTCGACTCTCTTCGCGGGCATGCTGGCCGATTGGATGGGCCGCAGGCTCCTCATGGTGCTCAGCGGACTGATGTTCGTTCTCAGCATTCCTACGATTGCTTTGTCGCACGGCTATGATTCGCTGGTTGTCGGGCGATTGCTGCAAGGCGTGAGCGGTGGACTGATCGGGGTGGTGGTCCCGCTCTATCTGGCGGAATGCCTTACGGCGTCAGACCGCGGTAAGGGAACCGGCATTTTCCAGTGGCTGCTGACGCTGGGGCTGGTGATTGCCGCATCCTTGGGGCTTTATTTCAGTTTCCGAGTCGACCAAGTCGCGAAGCTTGGCGACGCCATCCAGCTTTTTGCGTTTAAAGACAAGGCTTGGCGCGGCATATTCTGGGTGTCCTTGCCGCCCGGCGTCCTGTTCGTGCTGGGCAGCATGATGGTGGCGGAATCCCCACGCTGGCTTCTGCGTCGTGGGAAGCAGGATCCGGCCTACGCCGCTCTGCTCCGTTCGCGAACCACGCAACAGGCTGATGTGGAGCTCCGAGAGATGCAGGAGGTCCTCGCGGCCGAGAAGAAGAATGCGGCCGTTGGAGCGAAGTCGAGCGAATCGCTACTGCGCCGAAAGTACGTCATCCCCTTCGTGCTCGCTTGCGTCATTCTGGCCTGCAATCAGGCAACCGGGATCAATTCGATTATCGGCTACAACACGAACATTCTGTTGCAGAGCGGTCTATCAGATTTCGCGGCGCACTGGGGATACCTGATTTTCCAAATCATCAACTTCCTTGTAACCCTTTGTGGCGTAATGCTGGTGGATCGCAAAGGGCGAAAGTTTCTGCTGTCGATCGGCACGGGGGGCATCATCGTGTCCATGGTCTGCACTGGCCTGCTCTTTGTGGGCAATGAGAAGCATGGAGTCGACGCCAGAGCGGCAGTGCAATCGAAGGTCTCCGACGATCAGAAGCTTTCACTTACATATAATGCCCACGTAGCGGATCAACTTCTGAAACAGAGTGGGAAGGAAGCGATCAATCGGCCGACTTCGCTGGTCGTTATCTATTCCTACGGAGATTTCCGCGCCACCAGCCAAGTCGTGCGTTCGAACGATGCCGCCACCAAGCCGATCGAACGTCACGCGCGATGCCTGCGTTCCCGCCAACAAAGTCGTCGCCTTCTTTTCGAATCCGTTCGGGAACCTGGATGCGGCGCGAGTGGCACCGCTGACCATCGAAAAAGCGTTGATCAGTCCTGTCCCAGACTCACGCAACGGCTGGATCGTCGCCATCATGCTATTTATCTTTATGGCGTTTTATGCCGTCGGCCCCGGAGTGTGCGTCTGGCTGGCACTCTCGGAGTTGATGCCGACGCGCATCCGTTCGAACGGGATGAGCATTGCCTTATTAATCAATCAGGCCGTCGCCACGTTCATCGCTGCTATCTTTCTTCCCACCGTCGGCAAATACGGATATTCGACCATGTTCTTCGGGTTTGCCGCCTGCACGTTGATTTACTTCATCACGGCAACCTGGTTCTTGCCGGAGACGAAGGGGAAAACGCTGGAAGAAATTGAAGCGCACTTTGAGGGAGCCACCGCATAGCGCCGACGGCATTGCAGGAACAGGAAAGCAGATTTCCGATTTCAGAGCGGCGGGCGAGACGCCTGCCGGACAGCCGGCGGGACGTCAGCGCTATGGGTAGGCTGCTGCGGGTAAAATGATTGCCAATCATCATGACTCCTACTAAGCAAACGCAACCAGCGACTCACAACGGATATTCGGACGCCATGCGCCGGGAGATTTACGAACAGCCGGCGGCGATTTCCAAAACGATTGCTAAACATCTGCAGGACGACATGATTTTTCCGGGAGCGCTGCACGCGATTGAGAGCGCTCTGCTGAGATTCGAAAAACTGATCATCGCGGCCAGCGGATCGAGCCGGCACGCCGGCCTGGCGGGCGAGATCATGATTGAAGATCTCTCCGGGGTCGCGGTCGACGTGGAATACGCGAGTGAGTATTGCTACCGCTCCACTCATGCGGCCGTGGATCCGATTGTCATGGTCATCACGCAATCGGGCGAAACCGCCGACACGATCGCGGCGCAGCGCGAGGCTCTGACCCGCGGCGTCAAGACCATCGCGATTTCTAACATGCCCGATACGACCATTGTCCGGGAAGCAGGCGCGGCCTTGATTACGGGCGCCGGTCCGGAACTATCGATTCCCGCCACGAAAAGCTTTACCACGCAGCTCACGATTCTGTATCTGATGGCGTTATTTCTGGCGCGCAAACGCGGGCGCATGACTTCGGAGGTGACGCGCTCCTACCTGCAGCGGCTGATGCGGCTGCCGGATGCGATCGAAGCAAGTCTGGCGACGTGGGACGGTCTTGCAGAGGAGTTCGGCGAACTTCACTGCAAGGCGGAAAAATTTCTCTATCTCGGCCGCGGCGTGCATTACGCGATCGCACGCGAAGGAGCGCTCAAGTTGAAGGAGATTTCCTACGCGCACGCGGAAGGCTATCCGGTAGGAGAACTGAAGCACGGCCCGAATGCTCTAGTCGATGAGAATCTGCCGGTGGTGGTGCTGGCGACTTGCGACCATAGCGATCCCGATTCAGTGCTGCGCTACCGCCGCACACTGGACGTTATGAAAGAAGTGCGGTCGCGCCGAGGCCAACTGGTGACTGTGGCAACAGAAGGCGACAAGGAAGTTTCCGAAATCGCCGACCAGGTTTTCTACGTGCCGTCTGCCCCTGAATTACTGCTCCCGATTGTCGAAGTGATCCCTCTGCAGTTGTTCGCCTATCACGTCGCAGTAAAGAAGGGATACGACGTCGACCATCCGCGCAATCTGGTAAAGGCAGTCGTCACCGAGTAAAGAAGCGGTCGGCTACGCGCGAGCAAAATCAATGTAACCGCGCTGCGGGTCGGTGCGAATCAATTTCGCCCGGAGTTTATCACCAACGTCGAACCCCTGCTCGCCTTGAGCCAGAAGTCCTTCAATGTGGGGCTGCAGGACTCGCACAAACGTGCCATGCGGCGTCACGCCGGTGACAATCGCATCGAACACATCCCCAATTCTGTGCTGCATCGCGACGGCGGCCAGGCGCTTCGCCATTTCGCGCTCCACCTTCCTGGCGGCGTCTTCCTTTTGCGTGCAGTTTGCGGCGACGGCCGTGAGTTCGTCGTCAGAGTAGGGATTTTTCTGCCCGGCGAGCATCGATTTAATCAGGCGTTGAGTAACGATGTCGGCGAAACGGCGATTGGGCGCTGTCGAGTGCGTGTAGTCCTGAACGGCCAGACCGAAGTGTCCGGGCGCGACCTCTCCAGCGCGCTCGAGCACGTATTCACCCGGCCCGATCAACTTGATCACGATGAGCGACACGTCGGCAAAGTGGTCGGGATCGGCAGCCTTGCGCCGCAGCAGGAAGTCGTTCAAGGCTTTCGAATCGGGCTGCGCCGGCAGCTTCTCTCCTTTGGTGGCGGCCAATTGCACGATGCGATCCCATCGCTCAGGCGTGCGCACGATGCGGCGCAGCGAAGAAACATTCTCGAGCAACCGGGCTACTACTCCATTCGCCGCAACCATGAAATCTTCGATCAGATCGGTGGCGCGGTTCTTCTGCTGCTTGACCACATCGACGACCTGATCGTTCACGATAAGCGGGTGAACTTCATCGGTATCGAGATTCAGCGCGCCATGCTGCTGGCGCTGTTTTTTCAGCCTCTGCGCCACCTCATCCTGTAGTTTCAGTTGCTGCTGTAACTCATTCGAGCCCACCACCTTGGCCGGAGCAGCCGCCATGCCCTCCAGCCATGCACCGACGGAGTTGTACTGGAGTTGCACCTGGTTGCGCACCACGGCGCGGTAAACCTCAGGAGATTTGACGTTGCCCGCGGAGTCGACCACGAATTCGTACACCACGCTCAGGCGATCCTGATTTTCGAGCAGCGACGTGATGCCGGTGGAAAGCTCCTCCGGCAGCATGGGGAAGTTGCGCACGCCGGTGTAGACCGTGGTAGTTTCGCACGCGGCGTGCTGGTCGATCGGGCTTTGCTTGGGGGCGAACGCATCCACGTCGGCAATGCCGATCATGATCTTCACGTCGCCGTTGGCAGCCGGCGCCGCGACTTCGATCTGATCCAGATCGCGGGAAGTATCGTTGTCGATCGAGGACCAGAGCAGATTCCGCAGGTCGCGGATGTCGCCGCCGGCCGCGACTGCGGGCGGATTCTGCTTCAACTGGGCGAGTTGCGCGGACACGGCGGCCGGAAACTCCGGCTCGAATCCGTGTTCCAGCATGATTTGTTTTGCCGTGGCCTGCAGGTCGAGGTGGGACGGGTTGGCTGGATTCATGAATTCCGTTCGCAATTGAAGGTGAACGTCAGGCTATCACGAGCAAGAATGTCTGCCCGTGCCAGGATGATCGCCGCCTCTGTCCGCCATGGAGTGCGAGCCCGGGTTCATTCGATCAACTGCGGTGCAAGCGCTCGATATCGGCGTTGCTGTAAACGTGATTCACGTGAGGTTTGTGAGCCTTCCAGTAGGAAGCGGCTTCGCCAACGGTCACGCCATATCCGAGTTCGCGCAGCGTTTGAGAATCGGCGATCACCGTATAGCCGACACCGGTAATGCTGGCCGGCAGAGGCTGCGAGGGCTCTGCTCCCGTAAGCTCAACCACCGGAATCATCGGATAGCCGTAATAGATGGGAAACAGGTTGGCCTGATGCTGCAGATCAGGATTCGAAACATAGGGCTGATTGGTGACGGGCGGGCCGATTTGGGGCAGGCTCGGAATGGGTGGAAGCGGCGCTTCGAGCGAAAGAATGGGCGTGGAAATCGGCTGCAAAAAGGCCGCGTCGCCGGTAATCACGTATTGCGGTCCCTGGGAAAAGTTTGTGTCCTGAGCGGCTGAGATTCCTATCAAAGAAAGCAGCACGAGCAGAAGGAAAACCTGGAAACGCATACCGGCCTCCTGGGTAAAACCTTCGACCATTATGAGACGGAATTAGGCAAATTACCAGCGGGATCCCGTGAATCCTGGCTTGGGACGCGGCTTTTGGGCTACTGCGGAAACAACTCCGCGTTCCGGCGTTCCCGGCGGTTGGCGAGAATGATGTACAGCATGAAGAAGACGACAGCCAGGTTGCCGATCAGGAAGGCAATGCGTACAGCGGTCACGCCACGGAAAAGTTCACGAATCTCCCACGGCAGCAGCAACGTGCCGGAAACGAAGGCCACCCATTCCGCCCAGGTACGCCCTTTCCACAGGCCATACGCCTCAGTAAAACGCAAAGCAGCATAGGCAAAGGCGATGCGGGCGGCGGCCCAGAGGCGGGCGTCGGTAATGCTGTCCGCCACATCGAGGAACCACTGCGCCCAGCGGTGATCGGTGCTGAGGTGCAGCAGCGCCAGCAGGCTTTCCGCAATCAGCCAGGTATCTTTGTGGACCAGCGCCAGCGCGCAAACTCCCATGAGCACGACGCCCACGCCCTTGGCAAACTCGAAGGTCGCGACGGCCTTCAGTACATTGCGTTGGCGACGATGATGCCGATCGAGCGATTTTCCGTTCTGAAGCATGTAGACGATGGCTTCACGCAGAGTACCACGGCCACAGCGCGCTGGGAGCTTTCAGCGGCGCCTCAACTCCTTTTGCCCCGCATGGCGGCGCGCAATTCCGCGACAATTTCCTGCGAGGCTTTGATGGCTGCGGCGTGCTGGTTCACGTTGAACGAAATCGCTCCCACGCGCGCATGCCCGCCGCCGCCGTAACGCTCGCAAATCCGCGCCAGGTTGACCTCCGGCTCCTGCGGAGCCCAGGGATTCGATCCCACGGAAACCTTCACCCGGAAACTGCTCTTGCTCAGCCCCACGCTGTACACCGATTCCGGATGCAGGTAATACGGGATGAACTTGTTGTAGCCCTCGAGATCGTGGTCGGTAACGTCGAAGAAGATGGTTCCATCTTTGCATTCGGTGCGCTCTTTGAGGATGCCAATCGACAGTTCGTGGCGCTTGAGGAGCGGCGCAAGCAACGGGGCAACAAACGGCTCCTCAAGGATTTCGCCGAGCGATTTCGTCGCCAACAGCGGAATCAGGTTGGGGACGAAAACGTGATCCGGAGCCGACTCGATCACCATGGTCAGCTTCATGGCCGGAGCTTCCATTTCCACGGCGGTCTTCGCGTTTTCATAAAGCGCGCCGTCGATGATGTCGGTCCACTTGACCAGATCGGCGACCGGAGCCGGATCGAAGCCGAAGCGCTGCTGCGCGATCATGGCGATAAAGCTGGTGCAGGACTTGAAATCGGGATCGTAGAACTTGCGATTGCTCTGATCCTGCTCGAAGTGCTCCTGGTCCGCCGGACTCAAGAAGGCGCTCTCGTGGTGATCGAACCACCAGGTGATGGCGGGCGAACTGGAGTACTTGAAGTCGACGATCGCGTTCTCGTCGCCGTCAAACTGCTTCTCGTCGAACAGCGCGCCCGCGCGATGCACCAGGCCGGTGAAGGTAAAGTCCGCATCGCCGCGAATGCGCTCGCGGTAAAACCGGGAGAACAAAGCGGCCGAGGACGCGCCGTCGAAACACTTGTCGTGATAGAAGACTCGAACTCGCAATGATTTCCCCATTCCACCGAGATTCCCGCGCCCAGGGCATGATACAGGCAGCGCCCCACCTCGCAGGTAAAAGCTAATAGGATTGACAGCTTAGGCAGAGAAAGTCAAGCGGAAGGAATGAAGGGGGTGGGCTGTTTTGAATTTTAACCGGCAGAAGCGTAGGCTTCCACGGTCGCATCCCCCCGCGACCCTATGGAGGCGTGCGCTCAGTGAAGAACCTACTGGCGATTTTCTTGTACCCGGTTCCCCACTACACACGGTGGGGGATGTACCCACAAGCAGCGTTTATAGTGGCCTGTTTATTCTGGTTCCAATATCGTCCAGAGTGGGGAACCCTAGGACCGGGGGTGGCGATAGCCTTCCTCGCCGTTGCGGCGGTAATCATGGCCGTTAGAGCTGATTACCTGAAGCACAGTGAAGCGATCGTATGGATTCTAATCGCCTTCGTGTTGTTTTGGATTGAGATGAGATCAATTTCGGAAGACCGCTTTAACCATGATGCACAGCAAGCAGAGATTAGGACTAGAGAACAAGAGCATTTCGAAAAGATGCTAGCAGAGCAACGTAAGGATGTGGCTGACATTGTTAAGGGAATTCAGAAACTACCCGACCTAATTGTCGCGAGGAACAAGGCCTTGCAGAGAGTAAAAGAAACAACAAAATTAGCACCCGACAACGTGAAACGTCGGGCTGCGATTCTTGCCGCCAACATTCTTACTTTTCTAGCAGATCAAGAGTATAAGCACACGAACGATAGCGCCGTTAACAGCTACTACTTGCAACACTATGCTCCGGAAGCCTCCTCGATATATGAGGAGTTAACCAAGCAAGGCGTAAAGCTCCCGGCAGTTGTCCCTTCACGATGCACTGACGCTACAAATACATTCCTGATGCGCAAGTGCGCCGATGATCTGGTGATGTATGCAGAGAAAGTACACGACTGAAGTGATGCGATTTAAGCCGCTGTTTGCTAGCCCACCTTGCACCTGCTCCCTTCTTCACTATTGCGGAGGGCTTTCGAGCGGACAGGTTAGCGGCTCCCTTGCCGCCGCCCTTTAAGCCACCCCCTTCCGAGTTCAACCGCAATGGGGCCCTTTTTCTTTTGGCGCTGGCGGAGCCAGTTCCTCTCCCAGGTGGACCTACGCTCCGCCCGAATGCTGCTCGGCGAAGTCTCCCAACACCGGCAGCTTGAACATCTCACCCTGGAACGCTTTCACCACGAGGACAAGCCACAGCAAGACAGCCGCCAGTGCGACGACCACATCGACCACCGCGACCAGGAGCGGCCCGAGCAGCGGGATGAGAAAAATGGCAAGTCCGGCGAGCCTGAGCGCGGCGCTCAGCACAATGACCGCACCCGAAAACAGCAGGCACTGGATGGAATGGAAACGCACAAACCGATTCTTCTTGTAGGGGTCGACGAACAGAAACACAATCGCGGGCACGAAGGTGAAATAAGCCAGAGCGCCCGCAAGATTTACGGGCAGAGGCCCAACCTTGCCTTCAACGCTCGTTTCCGCCAGCGCGCTCGTTTCCGTCCGCATCTCCGTCCGCGTTTCCGTCCGCCCCTCCGTCCGCCCCTCCGTGCGCATAGCCCGGCCGCAGCCCGGACAAAAAGCCGCGTCGGCCGGCATTTGCGCGGCACACTCCGGGCACGGATGGAACGTCATGTCAGTCGAAGGCATCGCGGCAAGATATCAAAACCAGACCTGAGCCACAAATGGAGCACGTTTACCGGTAGTGTGCAGCTTTGAATTTTGCAAATCGCTCACCGGGGGTCATCCCGAAAGCCGGCGCATTTCATCCGGCTGAGGGATCTCCTTCCCTCTAACTTCCGAGGTGAGAGATCCCTCCCTCCGCCAGAAAAGCGGCTCCGCTCGGGATGACGCCACACCACTCACCTACAGTGGACGGATCGCGTTCTTCTTCTTTCGGCATTCTTCGCAGACGCCGTAAATCTGAAACGTGTGGCGGGTGGTGAGATAGTTATATTTCCTGCCAATCTCCTGCTCGAGCTGGCCGACTTCCTGCGAAAAGAACTCCACCGAGCTGCCGCAGTCGGTGCAGACCATGTGGTGATGGCTGCGGCGATTGTACTGATGTTCATAGCGGGCAATGCCGTCATGAAAGGCGACTTCGCTGGCCAGGCCGCATTCGGCCAGCAGCTTGAGCGTGCGATAAACCGTGGTATAGCCGACGCGGGCATCTTTTTTCTGCACCAGGCGGTGGAGCTCGTCGGTCGAAAGATGATCGCGGGTTTCGAGGAAGGTGCGCAGAATCGTATCGCGCTGCGCCGTCTGCTTGAGCCCGACTTTCTTGAGATGGCGGTGCAGAATGTCCTGCGCCTCGCGCACCATCTGGCGCGAGAGCGAGGGCTGATCGTCGATGCGCTTCTGCAGCATGAGTGGCAATCTGGGCTAGCGAATCTAGGTGTCGCGAGTCAGGATACCACCCGGCGAAGTTGGAAATGAAATTCATGTTCGGCACGGCGGGGCTGCGCCCGGTGGAATACAATCAAGGATTCCGCATGAGTACCCTCGCCGAAATTGGCACATCCCGCGCGCGCCGTTCCCCCATCCCACGCTATCTGTTCTGGGCCGTGGTGGTTCTCCTCCTCGTGCTCGCAGCATGCCTGGGCTATGCCTATCACGCGGCGCACGCTGCCCTTCCCCAACTGGACGGCCAACTGCCGGTCAGCGGCCTCAACTCCGCGGTAACGGTCGTGCGCGACAGCCATGGCGTGCCCACCATCACGGCTGCCAGCCTGGAGGATCTTTTCTTCGCGCAGGGATATGTGACCGCGCAGGACCGGCTCTGGCAGATGGACGTGATGCGTCGCTTCGGCAGCGGGGAATTGTCAGAAATTCTCGGCGAAGAAACGCTCAAGCTCGATCGCGAGCAGAGGATTCTCGGTCTGCGCGCGGCAGCCACGAAATCGCTGGCTATGGCGAGCGACCGCGACCGTGGTTTCTTTGCAGCCTACGCACGCGGAATGAACGCCTACATCGCGGCGCGTGGCGGCAACCTGCCCGTCGAGTTCGGCATTCTGGGTTATTCGCCCAAGCCGTGGACGCCGGAAGATTCGATCGTCATCGCCAACCAGATGGTCAAGGATCTGAACTATCACTACTTCTTCGACGCGCTTCATCGCGAGAAGATCCTCGCCAAACTGGGGCCGGAGCTGACCGCCGATTTGTATGTCAATCGCTCGTGGCACGACCGCCCGCCCACGGTGATGCCGCAGGATCTTAGCGAACCGGACAAGCAGCAGAACGATTCCGACGAAGACGACGATGATGAGGATGCCCCCGACAGCTCAGTCACAAGAAATAGCTCGCCGGTCATGCCGAATTTTCCCGCTGGGTTGTCAGAAAAAGAATTGTCGAAAGAAGGCTTGCCGGAAGCTTTGCCGGTCAACGGGTCGAACGACTGGGTAGTATCGGGCGCGCACACCGTGACCGGAAAGCCGCTGCTCTCGAACGATATGCATCTAGGCCACCAGATGCCGAATTTGTGGTACGAGGCGCATCTGCGGTCGGGAGCACTGGACGTCGCCGGCGTAACTCTGCCCGGCATGCCGTATGTCATCGTCGGCCACAACCAGCGGATTGCCTGGGGATTCACCAACGTCGGTCCGACCGTGACCGACGTGTACATCGAGAACTTCAACGAGCAGGGCGCGTATCAGACTCCCAAAGGATGGGTGCAGCCCGAACATCGAGTCGAAGTGATTCGCGTTAAGGGAAAACCGGACGTCACCCTCGATGTGAAAATCACGCGCCACGGCCCCATCATTACCGACCTTGTTCCCGGCGAAAAGCGGCCCTTGGCGCTGCGTTGGACGCTCTACGACGGCCTGCGGATCCCCTTCTACGACGTGGACCTCGCGCAGAATTGGGTGGAGTTCCAGAAAGCCTTCTCGCAGCTCGACGCGCCGGGGCAGAACGTGGTCTATGCCGATGTGGACGGCAACATCGGATATCACGCCACGGGCAAGGTGCCGATCCGGGCCGCGGGCGATGGCAGCCTGCCGGTCAGTGGCGCCGACGACGCGCACGAGTGGACTTCGTACATTCCATTCGACAAGCTGCCGAACATCTACAATCCACCGTCGGGAATCATCGCCACCGCCAATGGCCGGATCACTCCTGATCAATATCCGAATTCCATCAGCATGGAATGGGAAGCGCCCTGGCGCGCTGCGCGCATTTATCACGTGCTGGAATCTGGCCGCCGGTTCACCGCCGCAGACATGCTGACGCTGCAGACCGACATTCATTCCGAGCCTGACTTATTCGCGGCGGAGCGTTTGGTGTACGCGGTCGATCACGCGGCCAAGCCGTCGGCGCGAGCCCGGCAGGCGGCAGATCTGATGCGCAGTTGGGACGGGCGTATGGAGGCGGCATCGGCTGCTCCCACCATCGCCGAGAACTCGATCCGGCAACTGCAGCGACTGCTGCTGGAGCCGAAGCTGGGTAGCGCATCGGCGGATGCGGATGGCAGCCTGAGTTGGAAGACGTATTCATGGGAGATGCGGTCGCTGTGGCTGCAAAATATCCTCTTACATCGTCCCAAGCGCTGGCTGCCGGAGAACTATCCCAATTACGACGATCTGCTGGCAGCGGCGGTGGACGCAGCGGTCAACAATCCAGCGGCGCCGAAGGATCTCGCATCCTGGCACTGGGGCGCATTTAACGCAGTGCAGATCCAGCATCCTGTTCTGGGGAAAATTCCAATTCTCAATCATTGGACCGGGCCCGGCGTGCGTGCGCAATCCGGCAGCGGATATACGGTGAAAGCGGTAACGCCGACGCACGGTCCTTCCGAGCGATTCACCGCCAATCTGGCCGATCTCGACCAATCGACGCTGAATCTTGTGACCGGGGAAGCCGGAAATTTCTTGAGTCCCTACTACATGGATCAGTGGAAAGCCTGGTACGACGGAACTACGTTTTCACTTCCCTTCACCGAAAAAGCGGTAGCCAGCGCCGCGGCGCACCGCCTGCAGTTGGAACCACTCCGGCCTTGAGTGTTTCCTTCGTGTCCTTCGTGGTTAGAGTTTTTGATTAACCACGAAGGAACCACGTCCCGCGCGAAAGATTCGAGAGTCCTCTAGAAGAAGTCGATGGCTTTGACGTCGTAAACGTAACCATTGATGTTGATCGTTCCCTGCGGCAGGAAATAGGTGTAATCCAGCGAGTTTGTGGTTGTGTTGTAGACCCGCAGGTTCCCGTTTTCCGCAACGTATTCGACGTACCGCGTCGTAAAGCCTTGCAGGCCGGTTACGTCGCCATTGTCGGGGGGGATAATCACCGCATTGTTCGTGGTGTTGTAAATCGTCAGGCAGCCGCGGATCTCCCCGCCGCTCGGAGTGTAGGCGTTGCCGATGTTGGTGCAATCGTAGGAACCGACAAAAAGCTCGCCATTGTTAGTGAAATCCATCCGGTCGTGGTAGCCGTCGGTGATCACCACGGAGCCGGTCACCTTCGCCGTTGTGAGGTCGATGATGTCGAGCCGTCCGCAAGTTGTGGCCGCGGTAGTCTCACCTGTGCACGCGTTGTTGGTGGGCGAAGTGCCCGTCACGTAAAGAGTGGAACCCTTGAGCAGCGCCCAGGTAGCGGCATCCACCGGTATGGTCTGAGTGACGGTCAGACTGGGAATGTCGAAGATCATCACGCTGGCCTGAACGCCCCCGCACTCGGCTCCGCAATTCAAGATATAAGCCGTGTTTCCGTTGACTACGGCGAAGACGGGACGATCAAAGCCGGGCACAATCGTACACACCGCATTCGGCGGATTGGTATAGCAACTCGTATCCACGGGCGGAGCCGCCGAGGCCGGCGAAATGATGGTCATGGAATCGGAATCGTTGCTGAACACCAGAAGCTGCGAAGCGGTCGAATTGGCGACCACGTTCTGAGCGCTCGGCACCGCGATCGTCGTGAGCTGTCCGGTCGAGAAATTCATCATCTCCACCGCGCCCTGAAAGGAATAGCCGTTGGGGCTCGCGGATGGGACCGCCGCGTATCCGATAGGATTCTCCGTCGGCACGATCATGTTCTGTGTCGATCCCAACATCCGGACGCCGCTTCCGATATCGGCCTCGGTACTGGTGTTGACGCCGTATACGCTGTTGCTGCTGGCGTCGAACGCCGCTACCACGTTGCGCCCCGGAGAAATGGCCATCAGCCCAGGGGAATTGCCGGCGCTGATGTTGCCCAATCGCGGCAGCACATCATAAAAAGCATCGATGATCACGAGTCCGGGGGCAGCGACGGACGAACTGACATTTTGCGAGGCTAGAACCCGATTAGGCAGCCCGCTGGTCCCCGCTTTCTTTGGCGCACTGCCGCAGGAGATGCAAATCAGGCAGGCCCACAATCCAACCGTTAGAGCGAAGATGCGTTTCTTCAAACGGGCAGCTCCTAACAACATGAAAAAGGAAGATTTATTTGCGAAATCACGGATTATACCAGACCCGGTTCCCACACCCCGAACTGAGCCCTCGTTCCGGCTGACATTTTGCGCTGACTCGGTCGGGATGCGCAAACCGGCTCTGATCCTGTATTCTCAGCAAATATATGGCGAACGATTTTCTTAGCCGGGTAAAGCAGTCCCCCATCCTGTGCGACGGCGCGATGGGCACCCTGCTTTACGCCAAAGGCATTTTCATCAACCGGTCGTATGACGAACTCAATCTTTCGCAACCCGATCTGATTCGCGGTATTCACCACGACTACCTGCAAGCCGGCGCTGAAATCATTGAAACCAACACTTTCGGCGCCAACTCTTTCCGCATGGCTCGACACAGTTTAGCGGATAGGGTGGTGGAAACGAATCGGGCTGGAGCGCGTCTGGCTCGCGATGCCGCCAAAAGCTTCGATGTTTGGGTCGCCGGATCGGTTGGCCCGTTGGGCACCAGAATCGAACCTCTGGGGAAAAGCTCGTTTCAAGAAGCGCGCGCCGCTTTTCGGGAACAGATCCAAGCCTTGGTGGAAGGTGGCGTCGATCTGCTGATCCTGGAAACCTTCGGATACCTCGAAGAGATTCATCAGGCGATTCTAGCGGCGAAAGACGTTCATCCTCAGTTGCCCCTCGTCGCGCAGGTCACCATCGATGAAGACGGCAACTGCCTCGACGGCTCCGATCCGGATACGTTTGTGCCACGACTGGAAGAGTGGGGAGCGGATGTAATCGGGTGCAATTGCAGCGTCGGGCCCGTTGCGATGCTCGATGCGATGGAGCGCGTGCGCGCAGCTACTTCCCTGCCCCTGGCGGCGCAGCCCAACGCCGGCATTCCGCGGTCGGTGGACGGCAGAAATATCTATCTCTGCTCGCCCGAATATATGGCGAGCTACGCGCGCAAATTCGTCGCTGCCGGAGTTCGCCTGGTAGGCGGATGCTGCGGAACTACGCCGGAGCATATTCGGGTAATGAAGTCCGCGCTGCGAGTGGGCGAGGCCCGGGGAAAAACTACTTCTGTGCATGTCGCAGCCAGCCAAACGCCTAAGGCAATCCCCGCCGTGCCGCTGGAAAACCGCTCTCCGATGGGCGCGAAGTTCGCGCGCGGCGAATTCGTCACCATGGTCGAGATCGTGCCCCCCAAAGGGATCGACATCCGCAAAGAGGTCGAGGGCGCACGCTTTCTGAAATCCGTTGGAGTGGATGCGGTCAACATTCCCGACAGCCCGCGAGCCTCGGCGCGCATGAGCAATCAGGCTTTGTCGCTGCTCATTCAGCGCGACGTCGGCATTGATGCGATCTTGCATTACACCTGCCGCGATCGCAATGTGCTGTGCATCCAGAGTGATTTGCTGGGCGCGGCGGCGGTGGGCATTCGAAACCTGATCTGCATCACCGGCGATCCGCCAAAGATGGGCAACTATCCCGACGCCACCGCGGTCTTTGACGTGGATGCGATCGGGCTCGTGAATATTGTGCACAATCTGAATCGCGGTCTCGATCTGGGAGGCAATCCAATCGGCACGGGCACTGGCTTTGTCATTGGCGTGGGAGCGAATCCGGGGCTCACCGACCTGGATGAGGAAATTCGCCGGTTCGAATATAAGGTCGAGGCCGGAGCCGAGTACGCCGTGACCCAACCGGTCTTCGACCTGCGCCTGCTGGAGAACTTCCTGAAGCGGATCGAGCACTGCCGGATTCCCGTGGTGGCGGGGATTTGGCCGCTGGTTAGCGTGCGCAATGCGGAATTCATGAAGAACGAACTGCGGGTTTCGGTGCCCGATTCGATTCTCGAGCGCATGTCGCGAGCGCAAACCCCTGAGGCCGCCCGCGCTGAAGGCGTGGCGATCGCGCGAGAGATGCTCATCGCCGCCCGGCAGACGGTTCAAGGCGCCCAGATCAGCGCTCCCATGGGGCGGTATAGCTCGGCCGTGGATGTGTTGGAGGCTTTAGGCACGCAACCCACCGCGTCCAACTAACGATTCCCGAACTGGGCAGGGATCGGTATTAAATACTAAGAATTCATCAAAAAAACACTGGACATCGCGTCGAATTAGTTGCATTACAATAGATAGACGGAGCGAAACCCCGTTGGCCAAGTTTGAAGAGTGCCTCCAGCGACTGGAGCAAATAGTTCGGGAACTGGAAAAGGGAGAGGTTCCGTTAGAGAACTCTCTGGCGCTGTTTGAAGAAGGCATGCAGCTCTCTTCTTCCTGCCGCAAGGAATTGGAACAAGCGGAAGGAAAAGTGGAGATCCTGCTGAAAAAGAACGGGAAGCTCCAAGCGGAACCGTTCGAGCCGCTGACCGAGAAGGCGCCGGCGCGCCGCTAACATCAGCGACTCGAGAGTATTAGCTGTCTGTGGAGTTGTGGTTTTCCCAGCCACCCCGCAGCCTTAGTCGAGCGTTGACGCAGGCCGTTGACGACGGTTAAAGAATCGGGGCTAAGTATGGCTCAAAGTGTAGTTGTTCTCGAAAAAGACCCGGGAGTGGCCCGGTCCCTGGCCGGGGGTTTGCGCCCTCACTTTTCAGTGCAAGTAGCTTGCTCCCGCGAAGAAATGCGGGACAACGTGGCCCGCACCCATCCCCAAGCCGTGGTTCTCAACATCGAGTACTGGCGCTTGACCGATGTCGCGAGTTTGCACCACGACTTTCCGCAATTACCCATCGTTTGCACCCACCGCATCCCGGATGAAGAGATGTGGATGGCGGCTTTGGCTGCCGGAGCAAGCGATGTTTGTCCTACCGATGACGTAGACAACGTGACGACCTCGGTGCTGCGCAGCACCGCCTTGTCGCGCAGAGCGGCAGCGTAGCCAATCGAACGCGTTGCTCAAGGACGCCTGCGGGCGTCCTTCTTCTTTTGCTAACCGCAGCTTCTCACCACCTTCCCCTCCAAGGCTCACCCGTCTTGCTATACTGCCTCTTCATGTTGAAAGAAACCATGGTAGACGGCCAGCGGCTGACCGACGCCGCCCTCGACCGCCTGATCCCGCTCGAAACCGAGCATCCCGTTTCGATCCACAAGGCCATGCGGCACAGCGTGTTCGCCGGCGGCAAACGCCTGCGTCCTGTGCTCTGCATGGAGGCGGGACGCATGATCGCAGGCTCTCTGCCCGCAAGCATCGAAGAACTCGGCGCGGCGCTCGAGATGCTACACACCTATTCGCTGATTCATGACGATCTGCCGGCCCTCGACAACGACGATTTGCGCCGCGGCCGTCCCACTTGTCACAAGGCCTTCGGCGAGGCGATTGCCATTCTGGCGGGAGATGCCTTGCAGACTCAGGCCTACGAAGTTCTGGCTCGCCTGAAGTGCCCAGCGGAAGCACGGGTGAAGATCATCGAGGAGATTGCCCGCGGCACCGGAACCGTCGACGGCATGATCGGCGGCCAGGTGGTCGATCTGGAAGCCGAACATACGCACCCGACCGCCGAGATGCTGGAATATATCCATCGCTCGAAGACGGCAGCGCTCATCACGGCCAGCCTGGTCAGCGGAGGCCTCTACGCCGGGGCCAAGGACAGCCAGGTGGGCCGGCTGCGCGCTTTCGGATTGGGGATTGGCCTGGCATTCCAGATTGTCGACGACGTGCTCGACGTGACGCAGACCTCCGAACAACTGGGCAAGACGGCCGGCAAAGATACTGCTTCGGAGAAAGCGACATACCCCGCGCTTTTTGGCATCGATGCCTCAGTGCGCAAAGCGGATGCGCTGGTCAATGATGCCTTTGCCGAACTGGAGAGCTTCGGCGAGCACGCGGACCCGCTGAAGGAGCTGGCGCGATTCCTGGTAGAAAGAAAAAAGTAGGAAAGAAAGAAGTAGGAGAAAAAGAAGTAAGCGGGCGGTCTCCCCGCTGCCCCAGCGCTGACCGGAAGCACAAGCGATTCACATATGGATGCAAGACCTACGCTCGAAACGACCCGGCTCAAACTGTGTCCGTATTGCGAGTCCGATATTCCAGAATTGCTGCCGTTGATCGGCACGCGCGAGGTCGCGGCCACCACCTTGCGCATCGCCCATCCTTATACCGAACAGGATGCACGAGCCTTCCTGGCGCTGGCCCAAGAGCCCGACAAACTTTGGTTGGCCATCCGGTTACGCAGCGACGGACGGCAGATCGGCGGCATCGGCCTGCGCATCGACCAGCAGCATCAGCATGCTGAGTTAGGCTATTGGCTCGGCGTGCCGTTTTGGGGACAGGGGTACGCCACCGAAGCCGCGCGGGAGATGCTGCGCTACGGATTCGAGGACCTTGGCATGCACCGCATATTCGCCACCCATTTCAAGCACAATCCGGCCTCGGGCCGAATTCTGAAGAAGCTGGGCATGCGCTACGAAGGCTGCCAGCGTGAGCATCTGCGCAAATGGGATCACTTCGTCGATTCGGAGTTGTACGGGTTACTGCGGCGGGAATGGCATACTTCCGGCGAAGTTCGCGCGTAGAATGCGAGCGAGGGTTGAGTCGAACAATCGTGTGCGCCTGACTGTTTTCCGGAGTAAAGAAATAAAAATGAAAGGCCATTCCTGCCGTTGAATCAACCTCTGGACATCCTGGCCATCGCGGCTCACCGCGACGATGTGGAGCAGACCTGCGGCGGAACGCTGCTGAAAGCGGCTCAGCGCGGCCAGAAGACCGGCGTCCTCGACCTTACCCAAGGCGAAATGGGCACTCGCGGCACAGCCGAAGATCGAGCCGGCGAAGCGTCGGATGCGGCGAAGATCCTCGGCGTGACCTGGCGCCGCGCCTTAGACCTTCCCGACGGGCGCGTTGAGAACACGTGGGAGAATCGCTCAAAAGTTGCCGGCGTGATTCGCGAGACGCGGCCGCGAGTGGTCATTCTGCCCTACTGGAAAGGGCGTCATCCGGATCACTACACCGCTTCCGTGCTGGGGTATGAAGCCTGCTTCCTGGCCGGGCTGAAAAAGCTCACCCTCGGCCAATACTCAGCAGTCAACCAAAGCTCGGCGGGAACCAATCCCCTCGAGTCGCTCGCGCCTCATCGCCCCTTCAAAATCGTTTACGCGACCCTCTACTACGACGTGCGGGCAACCTTCGTGGTCGATATCAGCGATCAGTTCGAAGGGAAGTTCGCTTCGATTCTGGCTTACAAGTCGCAGTTCAGCGATCAGGAAGCCGGCAAGGATCTTTTCCCGGCGCACGCTGAAATCCGTGCCCGGGTCGATGCCATGGCTCGCTTCTACGGCATGCTGGGCGGAGTCACGCACGCCGAGCCATTTCTGCAGAAAGAAGTCGGACTGGTTGACGACCTGCTCGCCATCCCCGTCAAATCCATCTAACGCTGCTTCGCTAGAAAATCCTTCTGAACAACGCGAACAGGGCTCCCGACAGCAACATGGCCACGGGAAGAGTCAGCACCCAGGCCAGCGCCAAATTGCGCACCGTGCTCAGTTGAACACCGGAATGGTTGTGGCCGCCATGGTTCCAGCCGCGTAGCGGCGGTATGTGAAAGCCCGGCACGGAAGTGCCGGGTGGCCGGACGTGGAACAACCCGAGTCCGCTTTTAGCGGACGGCACAAGCGGCTAGCTCCCGGGAGCCGGAGAACCTTGCGACGAACAAACAATCCGGGATCCTATTTCTTCAGCGCCACGGCCAATCCGTCGCGAATAGGCAGAATCGTTGTGTAGAACTCCTTGGCATCGTAAAGCTTCCTGTTGAACTCGAGGATGGCTTTGGTGCGCGCGTCGGAAGGATTTTTCTCGGCGACCCGCCCGCTCCACAGCACATTGTCCGTGATAAAAAGCCCGCCCTTGCGCAGGCGCGGAGCGACCAGGCGCAGGACCCGCGGATAATCGTCTTTGTCGACGTCGTTAAATATGATGTCGAATTCCTGTTTCTGCTCGGAAAGATATTCCAGCGCGTCCCCGGTGTGGATTTTGATGCGGCTGGAAACGCCCGCGCGTGCGAAGTAGCCGCGAGCGCGCTCGGCATTTTTCGGATCGCCATCGGTATAAATCACCTGGCCCTTTTCGCCCACCGCCTGCGCCCACCAGATCGTGGAATATCCGATCGCCGAGCCCAATTCAAACACGGCGCGCGCGTTGATCATCAATGCCAACTGCTGCAGCACGCTGGCCACGGCCGGTCCGACGATTGGCACATCGTGCTCGGTAGCATGCTCTTCCATCTCCACCAGCACGGCGTCGCGTTTGGGCAGCATCGAATATAGATAATCGTCAACCGGCCCGGCAGTGGTGAAGTTGTAATGGCGCCAACTGGCAGGTGCGTTCTTCTTGCTTGGAGTCACTCGTTCGCCTTTCCTGAACTTTACGATTTAGCTTCCTATGGTCATTCCCGGCTTCATCTCCAGCACTTCCACTCCGGGAACCAGTTTCTGCAGTTCGCTGGGGCGTCCGACAAGGACAGGGAATGTTCCGAAGTGCATCGGGATCACAGTCTTTGGCTTGAGAAGGTTGCAGGCATACGCCGCTTCGCGCGGACCCATGGTGTAGTGATCGCCAATCGGCAGCATGACGATCTCAGGCGCATATAACTCGCGAATGATGGCCATATCTCCGAACACATTAGTATCACCGGCGTGGTAAATCTTCGTTCCGTTCGAAAACTCCACCACGTACCCGCAGGCCTCGCCGCCGTAAATGAGTTCGTCGCCGTCCTGAATGCCACAGGAGTGATCGGCGTGGACCATCGTGACTTTGATATCGCCGACAGTTTGCGTGCCGCCCTTATTCATCTCGGCGATCTGCTTCGCGCCCTTCTTCCCCAGCCATCGCGCCAGCTCCGGAATTCCAACCACCACAGGATTGTGTTTCTTGCAGATTTCGACAGCATCTCCGATATGATCGCCGTGGCCGTGGGTGCACAGCAGGATGTCGACCTTCTTCACCTTCTTTTCCGCCTCCGGACACATGGGATTATTCATAACCCACGGGTCGATAATGACGGTCTTGCGGCCCGGAGTTTCAATGCGGAAGGTCGCGTGTCCCAACCAGGTAAGTTTGACGCCTTTCAGGTTCATGTTGCTTTTTAGCTCCTCGTTCTAGCGCATGCAATTTAATTTAAAGCGTTGGGTCATCCCGAAGCCCCGCGCTGTTACGAGCGGGGCGAGGGATCTCGCGAGCAGCGTAAGACGTCATTCGGGAGATCCTTCGCTGCGCCTGAAAGGCGGCTCCGCTCAGGATGACGCCAATCAGACCAAGCTGCAAGACTATCGAATGCTGAATGCTTTTTCCTTAATTCGCCCACCTAGTTTAATATGAAACGCCATGTCCGAACTTAAGGTGCTGATTTCCCGGCAAGAAGTTGCCAAGCGTGTAGGCGAATTGGGCGCACAGATCACGAAAGATTTTGCGGGACAATCCGTCAACCTGGTGGGCGTTCTGAAAGGCGCAGCCATCTTTCTGGCAGATCTGGCCCGCCAGCTCGATCTGGATGCCACCTTCGATTTCATCGGCGTGTCCAGCTACGGAAACCGGCCCAGCCCCACTCAAGAGCTCAAGAGCGGCTGGGATTCCACCGGCGAAGTGAGGTTGACCAAAGATGTGGATCAATCGATCAAGGATAAAAACATCATTCTGGTCGAGGATATTCTCGACACCGGGTTGACCATGACCTATCTGAAAAAAATGCTGATGGCGCGGCAGCCGCGGGCGCTGAAAGTTGCCGCCTTGCTCGACAAGCCTTCGCGGCGCAAGCTTCCACTGGAGGGCGATTACGTCGGCTTCAAGATTCCGGATGAGTTTGTGGTCGGCTACGGGCTCGACTACGCGGAAAAATATCGCAACCTCGCCGATATTTGTGTGGTGCCGAGAGAATAGCTGATCTGCTGGCTGGCGCACGCGTCTTGAGTTGACACTCTAGCAGGCTGCTGAAAAGCAGATCTCGGTCAGTTTTGAAAGGGCGCGGCTCTAGGCGCGCCGTAAGCGCCGCGAAATCCGTAGCGGCTTTAGCCGCCGAGGTGAAATGGGGCGAGGAAAAGAGTTTTTCAGCAGCCCGCTAGAGGCCGCAAGGGAATGGCCGAAATGAGGCCAGCAGCGCGGCTGCTATCATAACGAGTTATGAGTTCCGTCATTTCCAAACCGGATCGCTTGCCGGTCGAGTCCTTGCTGCTCGACGTTGCCGACGTTTTGGCCACGTCGCTCGACCTGGATACGACGCTGCGCCGCGTCGCCGAAGTCGTCCGCAAAGTCATCAATTATGAAATCTTCGCCATCCTTCTCCTGAATGAGAAGACCCAGGAGCTGCGTTTCCGTTTTCAGGTCGGGTACCCCGCCGAGTTCGCCGAGCGCAGCCGGATCAAGGTCGGCGAAGGCGTCACCGGGCAAGCGGCCCAATTACGCCAGCCGGTGCTGATCGCGGACGTCCGCGAGGACTCGCGTTATATCGAGGCGGTTCCCAACGTTTGCTCCGAACTCGCCATCCCGCTCATCACAAAAAACCGCGTGATCGGAGTCATTGACCTCGAGGCCCGCGAGCCCGGCTATTTCACCGAAGAGCATCTTCGCCTTTTGACCCTTGTGGCTTCGCGCATGGCCGCCGGCATCGAGAACGCGCAGCTCTACACGCGCACGAAGAAGCAAGCCCGCATTCTCTTGTTGCTGAATGAAATCGCCCGCGAGCTCACCTCGATTTTGAATCTCGACGAATTGCTGGGCCGCATCGCCGAACTGGTGCGGCGGTTGATCGACTACCAGATGTTCAGCATCCTCCTGGTCGATAGTTCGGGCGAGAAGCTGCAGCACCGGTTTTCATTGCGCTTCAACGAGAACATCCATTTGAAGCATGATGTTCCTATGGGACGTGGTTTGGTCGGGGCGGCGGCCGAGAGCAAGCAGGCGGTCCTGGTTCCAGACGTCACCAAAGATTCGCGCTACGTCGAGGCCAATCCCGAAACGCGCTCGGAACTGGCTGTGCCCCTCATTTACAAAAACAAGGTTGTGGGCGTACTCGACCTGGAGCATACGCGCCGCGGCTTCTTTACCGAAGAACATCAAAGAACCATGACCACGCTGGCGGCGCAGATTGCCATTGCGCTGGAGAATGCGCGTCTCTACGAAGAGATTGAACGGCAGGAGCGCCGCCTGGAACGCGATCTTTCGCTGGCGCGCGAATTGCAGAGCCGCCTGCTGCCGCAGACCAATCCGAAGTTGGCGCATCTCGACGTAGCCGCGAAGTTTGTTCCTGCCCGCACCATTGGCGGCGATCTCTACGATTTCATTCCCTATTCGATGTCGCGGCTCGCTTTGGTCATCGGAGATGTCAGCGGTAAAGGCGCCCCCGCCGCCATTTACGCCGCGCTGGTGAGCGGCATCATCCGCTCGCATGCTCCCATCGAGCCGTCGCCGTCGGAGATGCTCTCTGCCGTCAACCTCTCGCTTGCCGAGCGGCGCATCGAGGCCCAGTTCGTTTCCATCATTTACGCCGTCTGGGACGATGCCCAACGCACCCTGACGGTTTCGAACTCCGGACTTCCCCGCCCCATCTTCGTCCACGGCGGCAAGAACGAAGTGATCGAGGCAACCGGCCTGCCACTGGGCCTGTTCGACGAAGCCGAATACGATGAATTCCATTTCCGCATGAAGCCCGGAGACATGTTCGTGTTCTTCAGCGACGGCATTCTCGACGCGCGCAATCGCAAGGGAGAACTTTTCGGACGCAGCCGGGTGGAGAAGATTATCACCGAGTGCAGCGAACAAACCGCTGCCTGCGTGGTCGATTCCCTTTTCAAAGCCGCCGCCGAACACTCCGCCGGGGTGGAGACCTTTGACGACCAGACGGTGGTTGCCATCCGCGTGCGCGCCGGCTCGCATGCCACATCCAAAAAGAAATGACCTCACGCAAGCAGAGTCTTGCCGCCGGACGTCCACCGGCATTCGCCTATCGCGAAATCAAGAGTGGCATCCTGCGCCGCGGTGGGCATTTCGTGCTGCATTGCGAAGATCTTCCGCTCCCTAAGCTGGCTCAGAAGTACGGCACACCGCTCTATGTCTATTCGGCGGCCATGATCGACCAGCGGTATAACGCTTTCGACCGCGCATTTGCCGCCATCCCTCACTTCGTTTGTTACTCCGTCAAGGCGAATTCGAATCTCGGGATTTTGCGTCTGCTGGCCAAGAAGGGATGCGGATTTGACGTGGTCTCTGGCGGCGAACTGGAGCGTGTACTTACGGTCGACCGCAAAGCGGCGAAGAAGGTGGTTTTCTCCGGGGTCGGCAAAACAAGGGAAGAACTCACCGCCGCGTTGAAAGCTGGCATCTTGCTCTTCAACGTCGAGAGCGAATCGGAATTGTGGGCGCTCGCGGAATCAGCGGGAAGGCTGCGCACCACTGCGCCCATCGCCCTGCGCGTGAATCCCGATGTCGCGGCCGAGACTCATCCTTACATCTCCACTGGATTGCACAAGCATAAATTCGGCGTGCCCATCGGCGATGCGCGCGCGCTGTATGCCAAAGCTTCGGGCGCGCGTTATCTCAAAATACGCGGCGTGAGCGTTCATATCGGCTCGCAGATAAAAGATGCGGCTCCCTTCGGCGAGGCCATGGCGCGCGTGGCCGACCTGGTCCGCAAACTGCGCGAAGACGGCCATCGCATTGACTACGTGGATGCCGGTGGCGGGCTGGGTATTCCCTACGAAAACTCTGAAAAAGATGATTTCGAGGCCCAAATGGCCGCTTATGCCCAGGCGGTGAGCGCCCCGCTGCGAGATCTCGATGTGCGCTTGCTGCTGGAACCCGGACGCTCGATCGTCGGCCCCGCCGGGATTTTGCTGACTGCGGTCATCTACAGAAAAGCCAACGACGGGAAGCGGTTTCTCATTGTCGATGCGGCGATGAACGATCTGATCCGGCCGGCGCTCTACGGAGCCCAGCATGAAATCATTCCCGTGGCTCGCGGCCCCGAAACGCCTACCGAAACAGCGGACATCGTCGGCCCGGTGTGCGAGACCGGCGATTTTTTCGCGCGCGACCGCGAGCTGCCTGCGCCGGTGAACGAAGGAGACCTGTTAGCGATTCTCGATGCCGGCGCCTACGGCATGGTGCTAGCCTCCAATTACAACACCCGGCCGCGAGTGGCAGAAATTCTGGTTGCCGGTAAATCGGCTAAGGTCATCCGTCGAAGGGAAAACGTTTCTGACTTGCTCCGTGCCGAGCTTTAACCGAGCTCTCGCAGTTGGCGTCATCCCGACCGGAGCCGCTTTTCAGGCGGAGGGAGGGATCTCTCACCCACGAAATCAGAGGAAAGGAGATCCCTCAGCCGGCTGAAAGGCGCCGGCTTTCGTAATAACCCTCGATGAGCGCTCTCCAAAACTCAAAGTGACACACCACCGAGTCCGCTTTACAGGCTGCGAAAAAATGGGGGTTCTGGGCGAGACTTGAAAGGGTGCCGCGGCTTTCAGCCGCGCCGCACGTTTAGCAAAATCAGTGGCGCCTTTAGGCGCTGAGGTAATCCTCAGTTCACGAAATGAGTTTTTCCGCAGCCGCTCTAGCGGACGGCGCGAGTGTCGTAGCTCCTCAAGCCTGCCTTTCTCCCCACTTCATCTTGGTGCGCAGCACCTGGAAAAAATCCGCTCCCGTGCGGAAGAGATTGACCTGATGTTCGGAGCGGCGGCAGCGCACGCGATCGCCATCGCGCAAGTCGAGGCCCGGCTGCCCATCCAAACTCAGGTAGGCCATTTCCTCGTCGCTGCGCAGAAGAATTTCGATTTCCACTGAATCCGGTACGACCAGCGGACGATGCGTAAGCGAGTGCGGCGCAACCGGCGTAATCAAGAGCGCTTTCACCGTGGGCATCAGAACAGGTCCGCCCGCCGACAGCGAATACGCAGTCGAGCCGGTGGGCGTGGCAATGATCATGCCATCCGCGCGATAACTCGACACGAAAGCTTTATCGACGTAGAGGTCGTAGGTGTTGAGCCGCGCCAGAGCCGTCTTGTTGACTACCGCATCGTTGAAGACCAGGTAGCTGCCTCGCACCGCATCGCCGCGCAACAGATCGACGTGCATCAATGAACGATGCTCGACCGCTGCCCGTCCCCGTGCAATGGCTTCCAGCATGGGATACAGCGACTGCAGCGGCACTTCGGTCAGAAATCCAAGCGACCCCAGGTTGACGCCCAGCAGTGGCACATCAATGGCAGCCGTGACTCGCGCCGCCGACAACAGCGTTCCGTCGCCGCCCAGCACTACCACCAGATCGAGCGGGCACGACGACATTTGCGCGCGCGGCACTACTTTTTGTCCTGTAACGTAATTGGCGGTTTCCAGATCGACGATGACGTCATAATGATGCTCCGCCAGCCATGCCAGCAATCCCGAGATGATTTGCGCAACCTGCGGACGGTCTGGGCGTGAAATGATAGCGGCTGTCTTTTTGGATGGCTGCGGATTCGTCATGAAAGTATGGACTTGTGATTGTATCGAAAGATCGTGCTTTCACCACAGAAGACAAGCAAAGTGGTAGTGGGTCAGTTTCATTTCCACAGCGCAAAATTTCCGTGGGGCGTCATCCCGAACGCCCGCGTTTTCACCAGCGGGCCGAGGGATCTCCCGTGGGCATACAGCCGACGAGGTTCAAACTGACCCACTACCAGCGGAGCACGGCGGATCAGAAAACCGCGTAAAGCAGGAATTCGCGGTTGCCTTCGGCCCCAAGGATGGGGGATTCGATGGAATCTGTGCTTTTAGCACCCAGATTGAGCACTGCCATTTTGACTTTCTCGACGGCCATTTTCTGGGCGTTTTCATCGCGAACAATGCCGCCCTTGCCCACATGTTCTCTTCCGGCTTCAAACTGCGGCTTGACCAGCACCACGATCTGGCGGCCGAGTCGCTCCTCGGTCCGAATGGCAAACGCGGCCTCGACCACCGCAGGCAAAACCAGCGTCGCAGAGATAAACGCCACATCCATGGCGACGAAGTCCACGCTTTCACCCAGCGCCTCACGGGTCAGGTAGCGGGCATTGGTTTTCTCGAGCAGATGCACGCGCTCATCCTGCCGGAGCTTGAAATCCATTTGCCCGTACCCCGTATCCACAGCAATGACACGCGCGGCGCCGTGCTGCACCAGGCAATCGGTAAATCCTCCGGTGGATGCGCCAACGTCGAGACAAACTTTTCCCGCAACATCAATTTTCCAATGTTCCAAAGCGCGTTCGAGCTTCAATCCGCCGCGGCCGACGTATCGCAAATCCTCCCCGAGCAGGCGGATCACACAGTCGGCATCCACCTGCGCTCCGGCCTTCTCGAGCTTCTGATCGTTCACCAGCACTTTGCCCGCGAGAATGAGCGCTTGCGCGCGCTCGCGCGAGGCAGCCAATCCTCGATCGAGCAGAAGTTTGTCGAGTCTCGATTTCGATTCGGATTTCTTCCGCGCATCTGCCACTTTAGTGCTAGCCCTCACTCTAGTGCAAAGTGTTAAAGCATGCTCCAGTGAACCAGTTGCGCCGCTACTTGTGCCCTTTTCCACAGAATTTTCCACGCAGGTGTTGAAAACTTCGGGCCGCAAAATGCTCAACCCGGGGACTCAAAAGAAAACCGCCCAATCACTGGGCGGCTCTCAGGTTTTGCACTTCGTGGAAGATTATCCGGCAACTTCTTCCAGCAATTTCTGATCGATGTCGAAGTTCGCATGCACGTTCTGCACGTCGTCATGCTCTTCCAAAGCCTCCATCAACCGGATCATGGTGTTGGCGGCCTGCCCCTCGAGCTTGATGTAGTTCTGCGGAATGAAAGCGACGCTGGACGATGCCGGCGTAATGCCCGCCTGCTTCACGGCATCGAGCACCGCTTCGTAGGCAGAAGGCTCAGTCAGGATTTCCCAGTTGTCGCCATCGTCATTCAAGTCCTCTCCGCCGGATTCGAGAACGATGTTCATTAGGTCGTCTTCTTTGGCGGCAGATTTCGGAACGACGATGTCGCCCTTCTTGTGGAACATCCACGAGACGGCGCCAGCTTCCGCCATGTTGCCGCCATTCTTGCCAAAGACGTGGCGGATTTCGCTGACCGTGCGGTTGCGATTGTCGGTGTTGATATCCAGCAGAATAGCCACGCCACCGGGGCCGTAGCCTTCCAGCGAGAATTCCTCGTAAGTAGCTCCGGGTAATTCGCCGGTGCCGCGCTGGATAGCCCGCTTGATGTTGTCGGCGGGCATATTCTCGGCCTTGGCGGCCAGGATGGCGCCGCGGAGGCGCGGGTTGGAATCAGGATCGCCGCCGCCGTTCTTCGCGGCAATGCTGATTTCCTTAATGAGACGAGTAAAGATCTTGCCGCGCTTGGCGTCGAGCGCGCCCTTCTTGTGCTTGATTGTGGCCCATTTAGAATGGCCGGACATAGTTCGACCTCGTGTCTAGAAATCCTTCTTTAAAGAGCTTTGGATGGCGCAGGATTCGCCTTCAGAGGAGATCACAGGATTGCCTCGATATGGATGCAGGCGAACTCATATTGTAGCACGCTCAAGCCATAAATCGTTACAGCAAGCCGCATTTCGTCTTGCGCGATCGAATTCCGGCTCGAACGGGCTCTTGACGGACTCCTACTTCAACCCTAACATGCCTGCAAAGCGGGCGTTTCGCTAAACTTTGGATGATTGGGCAGCGAGTCGGGCATTACCGGGTCCTCGAGAAAATTGGCGCCGGCGGTATGGGCGAGGTCTTTCGCGCGCGCGACGAACGCCTTGGTCGCGAAGTCGCCCTGAAGCTGATCCGCCCGGCCTCCAGCGATAATCCCGATCATCTGCGGCGCTTCGAGCAGGAAGCCCGCGCCGCCGCCGCTCTCAACCACCCCAACATTCTGGCGATCTACGATGTCGGGTTTGAAGGCACCACTCCCTACATTGTCACCGAGCTGCTGCACGGAAAAACGCTGCGCCAGAGATTGGCGGAGGGACGGATTCCGCTGCGCGAAGCCTCGGATTTCGCCCTGCAGGTCGCCCAAGGTTTAACCGCGGCGCACGAGCGCCACATCGTTCATCGCGATTTGAAGCCGGAAAATCTTTTCATCACCGAAGATGATCGGGTCAAGATTCTCGACTTTGGCGTAGCCAAGCTGCAGGCTCCGCCCGACGAAAACCGCGGCGTCGAGAGCCTCACCACCGTGACCAAGTCGGGCGCCGTTGTGGGCACGGTCGCTTACATGTCCCCGGAGCAACTCCGTGGAAAGCCTGTCGACCACCGCAGCGACATTTTTAGCTTCGGCGCCATTCTCTACGAGATGCTCTCCGGCCGCCGCGCCTTTCACGGCGAAACTGAGGTCGATACCATGACCGCGGTTTTGCGGGAGGAGCCCCCCGCCGCTAGCCTAGACCAAGCCGCCGTCCCCGCGGGATACCAGGACATTCTCAAACACTGTCTCGAGAAAGAGCCGGAAGATCGCTTTCAGTCCGCCAAGGATCTGGCTTTTGCGTTGCAAACTCTCACCGGCTCATCCTGGGCCAGACCCAGTCGGCAGCGGACGCGGCTTAAAAATGGCGGTGCTCTGCCCTGGGCAATGATGGCCGCCATGGCTGTCGCTATCGCGCTGCTGGCCACGACCATGTTGCTCCGTGCCCCATCCCAGCAACCGGTTTACCATCGGCTGACCTTTCAAGCGGGAACCGTCTACGCCGCGCGTTTCGCCTCCGACGGCCAATCCATCGTGTATGGCGCGGCCTGGAATGGAAAGCCGGTGCAACTGTTTTCTACGGTCGGCAATTCCCTTCTGTCCCAGCCCCTCAATCTGGAAAAAGCGAACCTACTCGCCGTTTCTCCCAGCAACGAACTGGCGGTTGTGCTGGACGGCACGCACAACGGACAGCTCGAGACCGTGGACGGCACGCTAGCCCACGCCCCGCTCGCAGGAGGCTCTCCGCGGGAAGTCTTGCCCGACGTCCGCTGGGCAGATTGGGATGCGCGCGGTCAGTTGGCCGTCGTCCACTACGCGGAGGGCCGCAGCCGTCTCGAGTACCCCATCGGCCATGTGCTTTACCAGAGCAGCGGATGGATCAGCAATATTCGCCTGTCGCCGCACGGCGACCGCATCGCCTTTATGGATCACCCTGCTCTATGGGATACGCGCGGCGTAATTTCTGTGGTCGACCTGGCGGGGCAAGTTCATACTTTCTCGTCCGAGTGGAAATCCGAAGACGGCTTAGCCTGGCGGCCCGACGGCAAAGAAATCTGGTTCACCGCGGTCGAACATGGACATGACCTCAGTTTGATGGCGGTCGACCTGTCCGGAAAATTGCGCACGGTACTCGATTTGCCCGTCGGAATCACTCTCCAGGACATCGCCCCTGACGGCCGCGTGCTGGTTGCTCTCGACTCCAGGCGGCTGGCCACTGCCTTCATGACCCTCGGCGACACCCACGATGTGGATCTCTCGTGGCATGACTGGAACTCGGTCCGCGATATCTCCCAGGACGGAAAGTTCATTCTGTTCGAAGATGCCAGCGAAATTTCCGGGCCCGGATATGCCGTCGTCGTGCGCAAAGTGGACGGCACCCTTCCCGTACGCTTGGGTGAAGGCAGTTCCGGTGGCTTTTCTCCCGACGGCAAATGGGCTGCCTCGATTTCCACCACGCAGGCGGCGCAAATTAACTTGCTGCCCATCGGCCCCGGCCAGCCTCGTTCCATCAACGTGACCGGCCTGGCGCATGTTCATAACGGATGGGCCCGCTTTCTTTCCGATGGCCAGCGGCTCACGGTCAATGGCGACGAAACCGGACACGCGGCCCGCTGCTACGTGGTCGATCTCTCCAGCCGAAAAGCTAAACCGGCTACGCCGGACGGATTCTCTTGCGGCCCTTCTTCGCCCGATGGCCGCGCCGTGGTGGGAAAGGGCGCGAACGGCTCCAACGTAATCTATTTTCTCGATGGCCGCGCTCCACAAACCATCCCTCACTTGAATCCACGATTCAATCCGCTGCAGTGGTCCAAAGATGGACCCCTGCTTTATGGCTCTCATGCCGGCGAATTTCCCAGCAACATTTACAAGGTAGAAATCAAGACCGGAAAAGAAACCTTAGTGCAGGAATTGAAGCCCGGCGTTCCGGCAGGGGTGGTAACCGTCGCTCCCATTGTGGTCAGCCGCGACGGCGCTCATTTCGCCTACAGCTACAACCAGACGCTCTCTACCTTGTACATTATTTCCGGCCTGCGATAGACGTGGCGAAGCTTCGGCGGATCGAACTTCAGTTGATCATTCTGCTGCAGCTTATTCCAGAGATCCGGTGAAATCCTCCGGAACATAGTGGAAGAAAATTGAGGTCGAGGTCTGGCCTTCACCGAGGGCATATCGAGAGTGCGGAACTTGCGTTCCACGATAGGCGAGACCATCGCCTAAAGCCTGATACACCGTAACCCTGCCCTCAGCAGTATCCAATCGAATGGGCCACGGCGTCGCAAGCGCGGGCTCGGGAGCAAAATCCAGACAAAGCGTGACGCTGAATTCACACTGCGCGCGATCCGTATGCTTGCGCAATTCCGCTCCGCTGAGGTACGAAGCGAGATACACGTAGGACGGCTTGACCGGAACTCCTGCCACAGCCGCGACCCACGGAGCGATCTGTCGGTGAAAGAATCGGGCTACGGGCTCGTTATAGGCGACATAGCGCCGCTGGCTTTGATTGTCTCCAAGATGAAGTGCGCCGGTTCGGATGAGATATCGGTAGTAACGGCGCAGCGCGGCAACGTGGAAAGGATGAATCAGCGCCGGAAGTGGAGCATAGCCTCGCTGCTGAAAAAGTAAAGCCGATCTCGCAATCGTATCTTTCCATCCGCGACGATGCGTCTCCGCTGGATCGTCTGAAACAAGAATTCCAGTCTGCCACAACAAATCACGAACCTTGCCCGGCAGATCGGGAGACTCGGGCTCGCCCGCCACGAAACTCCTCACGGCCGCCACAAGCCCCGGCCCCAGCCAGAAAGGGAGCAAGCATCGCGTTACCGAGTCTCGCACCCATGCGATCGTTCCCCGCAAAACGAATCCCGAAACCAATTCCTTCTGTGACGACATTTCGTCCGGTAGTTGCCCGTCTGAACACAACATGCAATCCGGATTGAGAACAAGCGCCGGTTGCGCAGCCATGCTGCGGCTCGCGTCCAGCGCATGCGGCGGAATCAAATGCAGCGGCAGTTCATCAAGGAGACAGTAAAACCGATCGGGCGGGAGCGTCGCTGTGTAGCTCTGCCGCGACCCTCCCCCCATCAAGCCCGTCATCCACTCCCGCCACGCCGAGTTGTTTACTGACGAAGCCATCCGTTCAGGGTGAATCGGCTGTCGGCGAAGAGCCGCGATGGGCACTTCACCGGGGTGATTTCATGCAGCAGCTCGCAAGGAAAAAACACGATCTGATTCTGCTGCGGAACGATCGTCTGATAGGACCCTCCGCTGATATAGCGGTCTTCTTCCAGCCGCGCATCGTGAATCCGCAACTCTCCCCCATCGAACTGCCGCGGCTCGCGATGGAAGAAGTACACAAACGTCAAATGCCGGGCCGCGACCCGATCACTGGCATTGTCGCTGTGAAAGCGGAAAAAATCTCCATCGTTGCTGGCGGTGATCTGCGCCTCCACGCCGGCGATGGCAAATTCCTCCATCCCCAGCTTGTGCGCGACTTGCGGCAACACCATCTTGATGCGCCGTACCAGCTGTTCCTGATACTGATCCAGATCGGTCAGAACGCGCGAGCGGCGGTGTTCGTAGTCGATGACACCTCGCTCCGAGGTGGGCGCGACCACTTCGCTGGCGGTGAATTGGGGTTCGTGCTCCAGCGCAAAACGCGTAAGTTCCTCCAGTTCCTGCGGCGCAAGGAATTCGTCGAGAATCACGCATTGCGCCGGCAAGGAAGCTGGACGCTGCCGCACTACGACGCTGGTTTCGGAAACCACCGCAGTGCTCATCGCGTGGCCGGGAGGCTCAGGATCGCGCCGCGGCGCACCGGGCGGTTCTGGATCCCTGGGGCGCTCGGGCTTGCGGTGCGGCTGATGCGGATCCGAAATTCCCGGCGGCTCTGGATCACGAGGTACGGCCGGAATGGGCAGGCCGGGCGGCTCCGGATCCCTTCGTTTGGCATCGATCTCCGCGCTGCGCCCATCATGCGGATCGGTGGTTGATGCCGGCCTGCTCTCAAGTATCCGTTCCACAATGCTTCCGCCGAGCACAGCGAACGCGCGCTGCGCTACGGTTTCACCCACCGCGGATGCGATCACCGCGCGCACGGCTCGCTGGTTCCCAGCGTCCTCACCGCCCGCGGTTTCCGCATGCCGCAGCAGGTTTGCCAATAGCTCGCGTTCCCGCGCGCTCAGAATTCTCTCGTCGTTCATCAATGTATCGGAAAACGAATCCAGGATTTGCTTCGGCGTCATCGGACACACGCCTCCCCGCGTGTATAGACCAGCACATCTCAGGTTTGAAGGGCCCGGTTAGGGAGAAGCAGGAAGACAATATAACGAGATACCATGGATCGCAAAGAAAAAACTGTTGTGTGGAGCGGGCACTCCTGCCCGCTTTGCTTGCGGCGGCAAGAGTTAGCGGGTGGGAGTGCCCGCTCCACATGATGCAGCCTGCGGTCGGCGTTGAATTTATCTGGCGACCAGCGCCGCCACCATCGACTGGAATATCTTCATTCCATCGGTGCAGCCCAGCTCCGGCTCGGCCGAGCGCTCCGGATGAGGCATCATGCCCAACACGTTTCCTCCCGGGCAGCAGATCCCCGCGATGTTCTCCAGCGAACCGTTAGGATTCGCCGAGGCCGCGATCTCGCCCGAAGGCAGGCAATAACGGAACACGATGCGATGGTCGCGCTTCAATTCATCCAGCGTCGCGGCATCGCAAAAGTAATTTCCCTCCATATGCCCGATCGGAATGGTGAGCACTTCGCCCTGGCTGCAGGCATTCGTGAAGGGAGTATCTGCGTTCTCCACCCGCACCTGCACCGGCTTGCACACATATTTCAGCCCGACGTTGCGCATCAAGGCCCCGGGCAGCAAGCCTGATTCGCACAGAATCTGGAAGCCGTTACAGATGCCCAGCACTAAACCGCCGCCAGCGGCAAACTTCCGCACCGATTCCATCACGGGAGAGAATTTCGCAATCGCGCCGGTTCGTAGGTAATCCCCGTAAGCGAACCCTCCAGGAACGATCACCGCATCGCAGCTCTCCAGGTCATGCGACTCATGCCACAGAAATGTGACCGGTTGCTTGGCCACATGCTGAATCGTCCAGAACGCATCATGATCGCAATTCGAACCGGGAAAGATGATGACGCCAAATTTCATCACGACCTCAGTTGAGGGAATGTGGCTAGAGCCTGTCTCATCATAGTTTCGGGAAGGGCACGGCTTCAGCTGGGCCGCTACCGTTCAGCAAAACCACGGGCATTAGCCCCTGAGGACCTCGCCGCTTGCTTTGAAAACTATTAATGAGAACAATTTTAGTATACCTTCGCCTCCGAATGGCGCTCCCTGCTCCGTAACAAGATTGATTCGCGGCCCTCTACGGTTGCGGATTTGGCAAAGGTGAGATCGCGGGAACCGTTTGCGGGATCGTTGACAGCGACGTTGGAACAAGCGCTGCCGGCGCCCTGGCTGCCGTCTGCGCTCCCGCACCGGAATAGTTCTGCGGAGGATATCCCTTCGCTTGCACAATAGCCCAATGCCACTCGTCGGTGGCAGCTACGTCCAACGCCAGCGGCGCGCTGAAAACAGTTCTTTCCCCGGGCGCGGCCGCTGCCCGTATGCGGTAAATGACGGTAACATCCGGTTTCTTCTCGGGACGAACTTCCAGGAATAAATCATTGGCGACGGGTAGCTTCGCGTCGGTGGCCGCCCCCGCAGTCGTCGCGTCCCCTTGCGTGCCGTTAAGCGACTCCCCGGCCAACGATGCCCTTCCTAGCTTCCGTACGACGGTGAGGGCGATGGCCAGTTCACTCACGTGCCAATCGGTCGCATTGAGCACTGGCACCGTCAATGCGTCACCCTCAATCGTGGCCTGACCCTCCAGCTTGGCCACTTCCGCTGCCGGAAGCTCCATCTGCGCGTACTGGCTGGACAGCAAAGATTTCACATTCGCCGTGAACGAAAGGCTGCAGGTAACGTCAGGCGCGGACACTTGAAATCCCTTGCCTTCCCCTGTCATCAGAAATCTCAAGGACGATCCAAAGCCCTGGCGGCTCTCGGCCTGCTGCATCGCTTCGGGAAGATTGTCATCATCAATCACGGGCAGCGCCGGTGGAGTCTTCCTCCGCAAATTCCGCGCTACGTCTCCTAACGGAATTTCGTTCGGATCATCCTGCGCCAGAGCGCGGGCAGAAATCAGCATCGCCGCCAGAACTGGCAGCACAAACACCAACCGCATTCGTTGTAGCCGTACCATGGAAGAAAGCGAGCGCAGACCTCTCTAAGAACACATCGGCGAACCGAGAGAGTCTCTGAGCCAATTGTAAGGAGAGAGAACAACAACGGAGACGGCCGGCTTAAACCTTGGTAATAGTTACTTCAGGGTGGAAGAACAAAAGAAACGGGCGCGCGTTAGACGAAAGACAGATGCGCAACGGGTGCGCGCGCCCTAGCCTTGGAGACTTTCTACAGAAGCCCTTGCGACCGAAAACGTGTAACGGGGTCAACTACCGGTCTCGCTTGCCGCCGGAATATCCAGCGGGCCACCGCAAAGCCGATTGCCGCATAGCACAAATGCATCATTCGCATAAGCCACCACCCCATCTGGCTTGTTCGTTTCACCTTCAGGGGAGGAACCACTCAGTCTCTATCGGCACAATAGCAACGAGCGTGAGGACGAACAAGGCACATCCGTGCCATCAACGTGGCACAGAAGTAACAAGGGTAATGTGGAAATCCGGCGCCCAGAAAGGAAAAAGCCCCACTCCAAAATCGGCTCACCTCGGAGCGGGGCTTCGAACAACCGCTTAGGGCCTATCTCATAAACGGCTTTGGGAGGGCACGGCTTCAGCCGTGCCGCCACCGTTCAGGAGGAACGGGGCTTTAGCCCCTGAGGGCCCCGCAGCTTGCCTTGGAAACCGTTTTTGAGATCAGCTATTCTCACTTAATGCGCGGCCACCGGCTCATCGACCGTGCGCCCAGCCGGCGGCACGACCACGGTGGACAGGCTTCCTTCCGCAGTCAGCTTCTGAAAGTTGGCCAGATCGCGCCGCTGCAAATCCTCCCAGCGCGCAATCAGTTCCCCGCTCTGCCGCTTCAGCTTCTCAAACTGCCGCGTCTCCGCCTCGGTCGGCGCCGCATCGCCCGTGCCCGCATCCATCGCGAGATAGGCCAGCTTAGCATCGAGCTGCGGAGGATATGCCAATGAGTCCTCGTTCGCGCTGATGTCGAGATTAACCAGATCGTCCCGCACCGCCACCAGTTTCTTTTCCAGATCGTCGGCCGCGGAAACAATGTTCTTTGCGCTGGCATTCTCCGGCAATCGCCGCTTCAATCCTGCCAGTTGCGACCGCACATCCTGAATCTGGTTTACCGTGTCATAAACGCGGCTCAGTTCGTCGCGGGTTTGCAGCAGCAGATTGAACTGCGCCTCCAGATCCGCCTGGCTCACCTTCACCCGTGGATCCAGCTTCAGCTCAAAGTCCGCCGTCTGGCTTTGCCCGCCCACCGTCAGCCGCACCTGATAATGCCCGGGCACCGCCACCGGCCCTTGCGCACCTCTGCCATAGTCCCACAGATAATAGCCCGGCACGTGGTGGGCTTCTTCGTAGCGCAAGTTCCAAACAAACCGGTTCAGTCCGGCGTCCGGCTTGAGCTGCTTTTCCGGCTTCTTTTCATCCGGATCGAGCGGCTCCTCCAGCGAGTTGTATTCCGCGCTCGAATACTTGCGAATCACCTTGCCCGATCCATCCAGAATTTCGATCTTCGCCTCGGCGTCCGCCTTGGGCGCGTCTTTCAGGTAGTAATAAATCACGGCTCCGGCGGGAGGATTCTGCCCTGTCCGTTTCGACGGATGCCGCTCGCCGGAAGCCCCAGCCTGAATGCGATAAGCCGTCGCCGGCGTATACAAAAACACATCCTTTTTCGCAACGTCGTCGTTGTACTGCCGCAGCGGACTCAGATCATCCAAGATCCAGAAGGCGCGCCCGTGCGTCGCCACCACCAGATCGTTCTCTTTGATCACTAGATCGTGAACCGGAGTGGTCGGCAGATTCAATTGCAGCGGACGCCAGTTCGCTCCATCATTGAACGACACAAATACGCCCTGTTCGGTCCCGGCATACAGCAACCCGCGGCGCGCGGGATCTTCGCGCACCACCCGCACGAACGTCGTATCCGGAATGCCCTGCCCCAGTTTCGTCCAAGTCTTTCCGTAATCGCTGGTCTTGTAAATATACGGATGCATGTCATCGAATTGATGCCGGTCCACGGCCACATACGCTGTCCCGGCATCAAACGGCGAAGGATCGATCTGGCTGATCCGGCTCCATTCCGGCATATCTTTCGGAGTGATGTTCGTCCACGTCTTGCCTTCATCTTTCGTGAGCTGGATCAAGCCATCGTCAGTCCCCACCCACAACAAACCTCTGGTGATCGGCGACTCCGCTAGCGCGAAGATCGTGTCGTAATATTCCGTCCCGGAATCGTCCAGCGTGATGTCGCCGCCCGAAACTTTCTGCTTGCTCTTATCGTTTCTGGTGAGGTCGGGACTGATCGCCTGCCAGTGCACGCCGCCGTCGGTCGTTTTAAACAAAACCTCGCCACCGTGATAAAGCGTGTTCGGATCGTGCGGAGAAATCAGAACCGGAGCCGTCCATTGGAACCGGTGCTCCAGGTTCGCAGCTCCGTGCGCGTCCGACAACTCCGGCTGCTCCGTAATGGATTTCACTTGCCCGGTGTGCCGGTCGTATTGCGTGATGTTCCCCTGGTAATCGGCGGCGTAAACAATCTCCGGATCCTTCGGGTACGGCGCAATGTATCCCGCTTCACCGCCGCCTACGTCATACCAATCACTGCGGCTGATCGAGCCCTCGTCGCTCCGGCTCACGATGCCCACCGTCCCGGCATCCTGTTGCGCTCCGTAAACGCGATACGGCGTGGCGTTGTCGGTGATCACATGATAGAACTGCGCCGTCGGCTGGTTGTCTTCCGGCGACCAATTTTTGCCGCCGTCGAGCGTTACCGTGACACCGCCGTCATTCGACGCAATCATGCGGCGCGTATCCTGCGGATCGATCCACAGCCCGTGATTATCTCCATGCGGCACATGGATCTTGTCGAACAGATGCCCGCCGTCGGTCGACTTGTAGGCGTCGACGTCCATGATGTAGAGCGTATTCTCGTCGCGCGGATCGGCAATCACGTGCATGTAGTACCACGGCCGCTGCCACAAACTGTGGCTCTCATTCACCAACTGCCACGTTTCGCCGCCGTCATCCGAGCGATACAAACCACCATCCGGATTGTGCGCTTCGATGAGCGCGTAAACGCGATCTGAATTCGCACCTACGGCAATGCCGATTCTGCCGTACGGTCCTTTCGGCAATCCGTGTTCTTCCAGCCGCTTCCACGTCGCGCCGCCATCGTTGGAGCGGTACAATCCGCTGCCCGGCCCGCCGTCGTCCATGCTCCACGAAGTGCGCCGCGCCTGCCACAGCGCGCCGAAAATAATGTTGGGATTGTGCGGATCGAACGCAACGTCGATCCCACCCGTGTTCTCATCTTTGTAGAGAACTTTTTCCCAGGTCTTACCGCCGTCGGTCGTCCGGAAAATGCCGCGCTCCGCATTCGGACCGTAAGGATGTCCCAGCGCCGCCACAAACGCGATGTCAGGATTCGTCGGATTGACAATCACCTTGCCAATCGCGCGCGAGTCGCGCAGCCCCACGTTTTTCCATGTCTTGCCACCGTCGAGCGAGCGATACACGCCGTCGCCGTGAGAAATGTCTCCCCGGATGCACGCTTCCCCCGTCCCCACATACACGATGTTGTGGTTGGAAGCCGCGACCGCGATGCTTCCAATCGACGACGTCCCTTCTTTGTCGAACACCGGCGACCACGTCATGGCTCCGTCCGTCGACTTCCACACTCCTCCGCCCGTCGATCCGAAATAGTAAGTCGTGGGATCTCCCGGAATGCCGGCTGCGGTCAACGACCGCCCTCCGCGAAATGGGCCGATCATTCTGTACTTCATTCCCTTGAAGACTTTGTCCTCTGGCTTCTCGGATTCAGCGCTCTCTTTCGCGCTCGAATCGGTCGCAGTCGGCGAGGTTTGCGCTGTCTGCGCCGGCTTGACTGCTTTGGATTGGCGGTCTGGCTTGGCCTGCGCGCCAGCATCCATAACTACGGCGAAACAAAATGTGGTTACGAAGAGGAAACCGGCGGCAGAAAACACACTCTTGCGAACGCAGTCGAGGCCCATGTAGATGATCTCCGATGAAGATGTTGAATAGTGGTCCTAATGGTAATACCGATAGCCCACCCTGCAAAGGGCCGATAGCGGATCAGTCTCATTTCCGCAGTGAGATATTTCCGAGAGGCGGCATCCCGAAGGCCCGCGTTTTCACCAGCGGGACGAGGGATCTCCCGAGGTATACAGCCGACGAAGTCCAAGCTGACTCCGTCCCCCGTTGCGCCCGTACAGCAGAAGTGACCGCGGGTCGCATTCCCTGCCGAAAACTATTTGCTGGCCTCAAGCAGCTTCTTCGCCGCCTGCAGCTCTTTGCGCTTGGTATCGTCCACCTTTGGATAGGCCAGGTCCAGCGATTCCAGCGCATCCACGATCACCGTAGAAACCACCAGCCGCGTGAACCATTTATTATCCGCCGGCACAACGTACCAAGGCGCAAATTTCGTCGCGGTGTTCCGGATCATATCTTCATACGCATCCTGATAATCATCCCAGTACTTGCGCTCGTGAATATCGTTCGCGGAAAACTTCCAGTTCTTCACCGGCTCGTCCAACCGGGCCAGAAAGCGCTTCTTCTGTTCCTTCTTCGACAGATGCAAAAAGAATTTCCGGATCACCGTGCCGTTTCGCGCCATGTGGCGTTCGAAGCTCCGGATATCCTCAAATCGCTCCTCCCAGATGTCTTTCCCTACTAAAGACGGCGGCGTCTTCTCGCCCTTCAAAATTTCCGGATGCACCCGCACGATCAATACTTCCTCGTAATACGACCGGTTAAAAATTCCGATATGTCCGCGCTCCGGCAGGTCGCGAGTCGTCCGCCATAGAAAATCGTGCTGCAATTCCACCTCGGAGGGCGCCTTGAACGAATACACCTGGCACCCCTGAGGATTGACCCCTGACATCACGTGCTTCACCGCCCCATCTTTTCCCGCCGCGTCCATTGCCTGAAAGATCAGCAGCAGCGACCAGTTGTCCTGCGCGTACAACTTGTCCTGCAATTCCGCAGTGCGAGCGATGCCCTCCGCCAGTGCATCTTCGGCGTGTTCCTTCGACTTCCAGTGCCCCGTATCCGCCGGATCCACATCTTTCAAGCGAAATCCTTTGCCGTCGTCAATGCGAAATTTATGGGCAACCTTGCCAGTCTTCATATCCGTCTTCTCCTATGCACCGCCGGTGAATCGCACTAGAATCTGTCTCATGAACGGCCTTGGGAAGGGCGCGGCCTCAATTGCCGCTACCGATACTAGTTCCGGGAAAGACACGGCTTCAGCCGTGCCGCTACAGGTTTGGGAAGGGCACGACTTTCAGTCGTGCCGCCACCGGCCAGTAAAAGCGCGGGCTTTAGCCCCTGAGGGCCTCGCAGGCTCTGACAACCATTGATGAGACCACTACTAACGATAACAAGCTTTGATGAACTTATCTCGCCCGCCGTGGCCGTTCTTGTATGATTCACTCCTCGATCCATTCGCAACCCATATTTCGGGCAAAGGCTAAGGACCGCGACTAAATCCCTTGTTCGAATCCGACTTCCTCACTTCCGCCGATGCCAGCCGAGACGCCTACCGCCGTCTCATCTCCCTAGCCGCCGCGATCCTTTGCGAAAGTCTTCCCCACTCGCCGTATGCCGGGAAAACTCCTGCCGAATTAGCCGCTCTGATTTCTGCTGACTTCCTTCCTCAGGAGGCAGGCGCGGCACAAATCGCAGAAATCTTGCGCACGGTTGTTGCGAACTCCATTTCCGTAAACCATCCGCGTACCGCGGCTCACCTGCATTGCCCGCCCCTTCTTGCGTCTTTGACGGCGGAAGTGGTCATCGGCGCGCTCAACCAGTCGATGGATTCCTTCGACCAAGCCCCGATCGCCACCATCGTCGAGCAAAAGATGATCCGCTGGCTCTGCGCGCACGCCGGTCTGCCAGCAACTGCCGACGGCACTTTCACAACCGGAGGCTAGCAGTCGAATTACATGGGACTGTTGCTCGCGCGTGACACCTGCCTGCGACAGCAGTGGAACTGGTCCGCACAGAAATCCGGATTGCCTCCCGAGGCTCGCCAGCTTCGAATTCTCTGCTCCGAAGTCGCGCATTTCACCGTAGAGAAGTCTGCAATGCAGTTGGGCCTGGGCACGGATGCCGTCCTGCGCGTCGCCGTCGATGATCATTTCCGCATGGATCCGGCGGCATTGCGAGCCGCGCTCGCCGCACTGCAATCGCAGAATCTGTTCACCATGGCCATTGTGGCCACGGCCGGCACAACCGATTTCGGCTCGATCGATCCGCTGCCTGCGCTTGCCTCTTTGGCCCGCGCAGCCAACACGTGGCTTCACGTCGATGCCGCCTACGGTGGCGCGCTGTTGTTCTCCGCCGATCATCGGGCTAAGCTCGCCGCAATCGAACATGCCGATTCGCTTTCCATCGACTTCCACAAACTTCTCTGGCAGCCCATTCCCTGTAGCGTATTTCTAGTCCGCAAGGGCCAACACTTCGATTCGATCAAGATGCACGCCGACTATCTCAATCCTGAGCCCGATCCGGATGAGGATGAAGAGGGCGTTCCGAATCTGGTGACCACTTCCTTGCTCACCAGCCGCCGTTTCGACGCACTCAAGCTCTGGATCTCGTTCCAGTCGCTCGGCCGCACCCAACTCGCGGCCATGATCGACCGCACCATCGGCCTGGCAGCTTATGCCAGTGAGATCATGCGCAACACACCAAGTCTTGAACTCATCTGTGAGCCCCAACTGAGCACCGTCGTCTTCCGCTATATCCCGCGACAGCCCGGGCTTCATGCCGACGAGATCAACTCCTCTATCCGCCGGCGCCTCTTCGAAAGCGGCTCAGCCGTAATCGGACACACGCGCTTACGCGGTCAGCAGTGCCTGAAGTTCACTTGCATGAACCCGGCAACCTCCGAAGCACAAATGAAGGAATTGATCGAAGCGGTGGTCGCGCAAGGCAATAAACTGGAGCAGCCCTGATCTCGCTCGGGGGCAACAAGGCGCCGGATTCGGTAATCGGTCAGTTTCATTCACACGCGAGATTTCCGAGAGGGGGTCATCCCGAAGGCCCGCATTTTCACCAGCGGGACGAGGGACCTCCCGTGGGCATATAGCCGACGAAGTTCAAACTGGCGATTGAATCGCAGATTACCTCCAAGCTGATGAACAGGATAACTTCCTTGGATTCAAAGAGTTTAGAGCATTTGTACGTACAACTATGTACATAAGAATGTTCCTGCAGGAACACTTTTTCCACAGGCAGCGGTCATACCAGCACCCTCTTGCCGCTCACGCTGGGTAACGCTGCCTGCTGCCAGGCATCGAATCCCCCCGTAACGTTGATCACGTTCCGGAACCCAGCCCGCCGCAATAAGCTGCTGGCGATGATGCTGCGGTATCCGCTCTTGCAATGCACCGCTACTGGCAGGTCGGAATTAATATCGGGCGGAGACACTTTGAAATTGTCCAGCGGCCACCAGCTTGCTTCTTCGATGTGTCCGGCATCCCACTCCGGCTCGCGGCGCACGTCCAATACTTGAACGTCTCCAGCGCGCAAACGCTGGTTCAATTCATCGGCCGTGATCTGCGCGACCTGCTCCACGGGCAAGCCTGCCTGCCGCCATGCCGCGACGCCTCCCGCAAGATAGCCGTCCAGATCTTCGATCCCCACGCGCGCCATGCGCAGACGCGCTTCCTCCAACTGCTGCTCGTTATCGGCAATCAATACGGGATGCGCCGCCAATCCCAGCACCGTTCCCGCCCACGACGCGAACTGGCCGGACAGCGCGATGTTGACCGACCCGGGCACGTGTCCGGCGGCGAAATCATCTCCCGAGCGCACATCCAGCGCCATCTCACCTTCTCGCAGCATGCGATCCAACTCTGCCGGTGCGATGGCGCGCAGAGGTAGCAAGTCCGAAAGCGCCGCAGCCCCCGACCGATTGATCTCAGCATCTTTCATAAAATATTCCGGCCGCGCGGGAAGGTTGCTGGTCAATTGCGCGATGAACGCTTCCCTGCTCGGAATCTGCAACGCATAATTCGTCAGCCGCTCCGTGCCGATCGTCGATGAGCGCTCGGCTCGCATATTCTTCCCGCAAAGAGATCCCGCCCCATGCGCCGGGTAAACAAGCACGCTGTCGGCCAGTGTGAGCAACTTATTGCGCAGACTGTCATAGAGCAATCCCGCCAACTGCGGCGGCGTATGCCGCGGCGAAAGATCAGGCCGTCCCACATCGCCAATAAAAAGCGTGTCGCCGGTGAGGACGGCCCAGGGCGCGCTGGATTTTCCCCGATCCGTCACCACCAGGCAGATGCTCTCCGGCGTGTGTCCCGGCGTTTCGAGGATGCGAATCGACATCTTTCCCACCTTCAACTCGAAGCCGTCGCTCACAGGAATGTGCGGCAAAGTCGCGCCCGCTTCCGCGCCCATGTAAATTTTCGCGCCGGTTCGCGCCGCCAACTCTCTGTGCCCGGAGACGAAGTCGGCGTGCAGATGGGTTTCAAAGACGTGGCGGATAATGATGCCGTGGTCCGCAGCGGCCTTCAAATAAAGTTCGAACGTCGCGCTGCGGATCGACCACCGCCGCCTCGCCCTCCGACGCCAGCATGTACGAAGCGTGGGCAAGACATCCTAAATAAAACTGTTCAAAGTACATAGGCGTTCCCCCCAGACCGCATAGGATAGTAGACCAAACCGAGGGGCAATGCTATCGCGAACGATGCGGAAAAACGGGACTCAGGCGGGCAGCGGCGTAATAAATTCCAGGCCAAAACAGAAGCCGTTGCGCGATCGAACGATGGCCGGGACGCGCGAGAGGTTCGGAGTGTCGAACTCGATCTCCAGCAGGTCGCCCGGGTTCAACAATATGCCGGCGTACAGGACCATGCCGCCCTCGCTCAGTTCGGTGCCGCGGCCCTCGACCACGGTGGTCGAAAAGCCCTTGGACGTGACCACGCGAACCGGCATGTCGACGGGCAGGCGATTCCAGCGGCGCGTATTTCCGGACTGTGGCATTGTCCCCAATCATCCTTCTTATGATGAGTTTCTTCAAATTACCAAAGTGAAATGTGCCTGCGTGCCGGATCGCGGATCATCGCACGGCATGCTGCTACTGTTTTTCGCTGCTCCTGGAAGCAAAATCGAGCACGGATGATGCTGGGGAAATCTCTGCCCTCGCAGAAGGTTGGGCGCAGACTGCATTGACGGGGGCTCGCCTCGTCCGTAATATGGACCAACCCTAGAGGCGCCACTTTTCCCCATGATCGGCCAGACTATCTCTCACTATCGCATCGTAGAAAAACTCGGTGGCGGCGGGATGGGCGTGGTTTACAAGGCGCAAGACACGCGCCTGCACCGCTTCGTCGCGCTCAAGTTTCTGCCCGACGATGTGGCGCGCGACCAGCAGGCGCTGGCTCGCTTCCAGCGCGAGGCGCAAGCGGCATCGGCGCTGAACCATCCCAACATCTGCACGATTCACGATATCGGCGAGGAAGACGGCCAGGCGTTCATTGCCATGGAGTTTCTGGAGGGCGTGACGCTGAAGCACAAGATTGCCGGGCGTCCCCTGGAGACGTCGGCGATGCTGGCGTTAGCGATCGAGATTGCCGATGCGCTCGATGCGGCCCACGCCAAGGGAATCGTTCATCGCGACATCAAGCCGGCGAACATCTTTGTGACCGAGCGCGGTCACGCCAAAGTTCTGGATTTCGGATTGGCCAAAGTCGCGGCGGCGACTGGTTCTTCCAGCCAGATTGCGTCGGCCAACACCGCGACGCACACGATGACCATCGAAGACCAGCAACTCACCAACCCGGGCTCGACCATCGGCACCGTGTCTTATATGTCTCCGGAGCAGGCCCGGGGCAAAGATCTCGATGGGCGTTCGGATCTTTTTTCTTTCGGAGCGGTTCTCTACGAAATGGCGACGGGCACTCTGCCCTTTCGCGGAGAGAGTTCGGCCACGATTTTTGAGGCGATTCTGAATCGCGCGCCAGCGCCGGCGATCCGCCTGAATCCAGACCTGCCGCCCAAGCTGGAAGACATCATTAATAAGGCGCTGGAGAAAGATCGCAGCCTGCGGTACCAGCACGCCTCCGAAATGCGCGCGGACCTGCAGCGTTTGAAGCGCGATACGGAGTCGAGCCGTCAGATTCCAGCAGCCAGTTCGGAATCCGCGCCGTCTTCTTCTTCTGTAGCCCAGCCCGCGCACGCGAGCAGCAGTTCCGCCGTGGTCGCGGTCGCTAAGCAACACCGGCTCGGACTCGGCATCGCAAGCCTGGTAGCAGTTCTGCTCATCGCTGCCGCTGCCTACGGCATTTACGCGATGCTCTCGCGCTCCAAGCCTGCGCCTTTTCAGAATTTTTCTGTCAGCAAAGTCACCGTAACCGGCAAAGCTACGCTCGTTGCCATCTCGCCCGACGGCAAATACCTGCTCCACGTGATGGATGAGAATGGCCAGCAGGGCCTGTGGTTACGCAACGTCCCGACCAACAGCAATACCCAGGTAGTGGCGCCGGCGCCGGTGAATTATCAGGGCCTGCGCTTCTCGCCGGATGGCAATTACTTGTATTTCGTCCGTTCAGAACCGGGCAGCCGGTCTCTGAAATATCTTTACCGCGCTCCGGTACTGGGCGGCACGCCGGAAAAGCTGGTGACCGACATCGATTCCAACATCAGCCTCTCTCCTGACGGCAAGAAATTTGCCTACCTCCTCGCGAACAATCCAAAAATCGGTGAGTACCGGCTGATCATCCGGTCTGCGGAAGGCAGCGAGGAAAAGATCATCACGACCGGTCCGCTGAGTGAAGCGCAACTCGATGTGGCGTGGTCGCCCGGTGGCAAGACCATCGTGATGCCGCTCTCGCAACCGGGAGACGCGCTGGGCGGGATGGATGCCATCGACGCGGAGACCGGAAAGCGCCACCCGTTCCTGATCTCGAAGGACCTTTTCTTCTCGAAGCCGGTCTGGCTGCCGGATGGCAGCGGCCTGCTGGCCTTGGGCGTGCCGGCATTCTCCAACCAGTCTCAGATCGTGCACATTTCTTATCCGTCGGGCAAAGTGTCTCCCGTGACCCGCGACACCAACTCGTATACCGATCTCAGCCTCGCCACTGATGGCCAGACCGTGGCAACAGTTGAGAGGCAGAGCCACATGACTTCCTACATCTTGCCCGAGGGCGCCAGCAGTTCCCAGGCCCGCCCGCTCACGATGGAGGGTTCACCGAGCTACGAGGTTGGCTGGAGTCGCGACGGACAGCTGCTGATGTCTGTCGCCAACACTGGGGTCACGCTGCTCAATCCTGACTCCGGCGCCAAAACTCCCCTATTTACGCAGTCCCGTTTCCCAGGTTTCGCTCATTCCTGCCCCGACGGGCACCTCGTCTTCATGGCAGCGGCCGAAGGCAAAATCCAGGCCCACATCTTTCGCGCGGATGCCGATGGCGCAAACGTCAAGGAGCTTACCAGTGGAAAGTTCGACTTTCTGCCGGCCTGCTCCGCCGACTCCAAAACTGTGCTCTATGCAGATGCGGACGCAAGGCTCAACAAGGTTTCTCTGGAAGGCGGCCCGCCCCAACAATTTGCTGGCTACGCGAATTTCGGCCGCATCGCAATTTCTCCGGACGGAAAGCTGGTGGCGATCGTCACCAATCGCCCGGGTGACACGAAGGAGAAGCTGGGGCTGTTGTCTCTCGATTTCAGCCAGCCGGTCCGGTTCCTCGATTTCGAACGGCCGCGCGCAGAATACGCCGTGATGTTCGGCGACGGCCCAATCGAGTTCAGCCGCGACGGCACCGGCATCATTTATCCGGTTCGCGACGGCCAGACTGATAATCTCTGGCTGCAGCATCTTGACGGTTCTCCGGGAACGGAACTCACCGATTTCAAGTCGGAGTTCATCCGGGACTTCGACTACTCGTTTGACTGCAAGCAACTCGCCATCATCCGCGGCCACCGGGAATCTGACGTGGTGCTCATCCGCGAAACCGAGAAGTAGCCGAGAGGGACGGAACTCAACGAGGCGCGGGGATGTTCACCCGGTCTTGGGCTTGGGCTTGCCCTTGAGATTGAGCGCCACCGCCGCGCGGATGAGATCCTTCAAGGCCGGCTCATCGATCTTTTCGCCTTCGTGAATGTCGATGGCGCGCCTGACATTCCCCTCGAGGCTGGAGTTGAAAAGATGTTTCGGATCTTTCAACGCAGCTCCCTTCGCAAAAGTTATCTTGACCACGTTCTTGTACGTCTCTCCCGTACAGACGATGCCGCCGTGGGAAAAGACGGGCGTCCCCGGCGTTGTCGGCTTGACCCACTTGCGCTCTTCGACGATCTCAGGGTCGGCTTCGTGTATGATCTCGCGCACTTTGGCGAGCATCTTCCCGCGCCAGTCCCCAAGTTCGTTGATCTTCGCGTCAATGAATGCCGAGCCGGATTCCGCCGGAATGGTTTTTTTCATATACAGCTCCAACGCCCCTAATTTAGCTGCGCTTAACAGTAATCCGCAACCACACAAGTGGGAACCCACTCTTAACGATGAACTTTAATCTGATAAATCAGGAACGCGATGAAAGCAGTTGTACCTAGAAGAACAATCCCGAAAATAATTGCAGGAGGCCAGAAAACCCAAGACCACGATTGTCTCTTTCTGAGGTGCTGTATGGCGTTGTGAAGCGAGAAAGCGACAACGATTGTGCCAAGCGGAGCCAGGAAGAAGGCGGGCATAAAAGCGTCCCCCTCACCCGGCCCCTTGCACCACGCATGCTGGAAACAGTAAAGCCCAGGCAACACAATCGACAGGACGTAAACGGTTGCAATGACGTACGAAATCGCGAGGCCTAGCTTGCGTAACATAGATCTATCCTCAATTTATTTATTCTCGCTGGCATGCAGACAGTCACGTTAGCACAGGAGCCTAAGCTTTGGCCTTGTCGCCGCGGCTACAAGCCGCAGCCTTTCGCAACTTGGTCGAGATCTCAGTTTTTCAGCAGCCAGCTGGGCGGCGGCTCTTATTGCTCCGATCTCTTCGAAATCAGTCGTCGAACGACGTGGCCTTTCCACATCCACAATCCCGAAAAGATCATTGCAGGAACGAAGACAAACCGCGTGCGGAACGCATACTGCGGAATTTTGTCGAACGGACTATAGATATAGCCGAGGATCGGAATGCTGAAGACGAGGTGAATCCAGCGAACAATCGAACGTCTTGTGGCACCTTTCATTGCTCGTTTGTGCTCCTTTACTCGGCGGCCACCTACCTGGAAGACATGATTGTTCTGGCTAGACTCTTAGCGAGCCGCGGAACGCCCGACCGGCGTAGTACGATTCGGCGCCGTTGTGATACACGAAAACGGTGTTGAAGCGGCGATCACAAAACAGAGCGCCGCCGAGTTCTCTGATGTTGGAAGGTGTTTTCACCCAGCTCGACGTTTTCGAATCGAACTCTCCAAGTTTCTGCAGCTCGCGATACTGTTCTTCCGTTAGAAGCTCAACGCCCATGGCGATTGCCAGATCCGTCGCGCTGCCTTTCGGCTTATTCTCTTTCCTCGAATCCAGCGCTGCACGGTCGTAGCAAAGGCTTCTGCGGCCTTTCGGACTTTCCGGCGAACAATCATAAAAAATGTATTCGCCCGTCTTGTTGTCGTGGCCAACAACGCCCGGTTCCCCGCCAGTGCTTTCCATCTCATTGAGCGACCACCGTTTTTCAGGATTCGCTTCCAACTTGGCTTGCACTTCAGCCCATTCAAGATCCTGATGGCGGTTCATGTTCTTCTCAAAGCGGGCTTGCAATGCGCTGAGTAGTTGTTCACGTTGTGTTGGCGACAACTCTTTTTTACTTCTCTTAAGTGATTGGTGCATGGTTTTGCGACTCCCTCGATTCATGATTTTCGAGCCACCTGAGGCGGCCAGTTGGGGGTTTCGATGCCGAATTGCTGGGCGTACTCGGCATTCAGCCGCTGCCAGCCGCCGAACTTGATGGCATCGGGGCCAACGATGCGGCCGAGGGGAGTTCCGCTGAGAAGGCGATCCAGAACATCGAAACAAATGTGCCACCCGGCAGCGCCCATAGCGATGAAGCGGTGACCGATGTTGGTCCACAGCGTCAGGCGCGTGCCGCCACCGGAGGTTTCGAGTTGCCACCGCATATTGAAGTCGCCCCACTTGTACTCCAGCAGCTCGGGAGGGTCGGCTCGCGTCACCTTGGTCTCGGTAACGCGCGGCATGGGAGCTCCCACCGTGGTGAGCTTCACCGTGGCTCCAGCCGTGCCCAGGTTCCCATCGGCGTCGAAGGGCGCCCACTCGCGCAGATGCGCCGGGTCGGTGAGCGCCTGCCAGACTTATTCCGGCGAGTGGCGCAGCTCGCGGACGAGAATGAGCGTCCACTTCTCTTCCCCGTTTTGTCCCCGATCCTTTCGCACCTGCGCCCCGCGGGCCGGACCCGGTGTGTAGTGCTGGAGGTCGCTCATCCTTTCTCCTTAACGGCTGGTGGCGAGACTCACCGCCTAAAGCCAGCGCCTAAAGGCGCATTCATCACTCGCGAGACTTGGGGTATGCCTGAAGGCATACCCTGATACAAATCGCAATTCCTAACACAAATCGGCATCCTGATACAGATCGCACTTTGATGCGAATCGCACTTTCACCACGGCTACCAGCCTGGATAGCGTTTCAGCTGGCCCTCCTACCAGCCTTTCAGCTGGGTGAGCTGAATGAGGTTGCCGCAGGTGTCGTTGAGCATCGCAATGGTCGAGCCGGTCACGTCGGTGGGCGGCATGGTGAACTCGGCGCCACGCGCCTTGATCCGCTCGTAGTCGCCGTTGACGTCGTCGGTGAAAAACATGGCCGCGGGCTGGTGCTGTTGAAAAATCGCCTGCTGATACGCTTTGGCTGCTGGGTTGTTGTTGAGCGCCAGCTGCAGCTCCGTGCCGTCCGGCTCCTCGGACGCCGCCACGGTCAGCCAGCGATATGGGCCCTGACTGAAATCGGTCTTCTTGGCAAAGCCCAGTACCTCGGTATAGAAGCGCAGGGCCTTGTCCTGATTGTCGACGTATACGCTGGTCAGTTTGATTTTCATTTCGTTTCTCCTTTATCGCGCTCGCGGTTTGGGCCGCGTCGTCTTCTCCTTTGTCTTCCTTTTCGTTGGTGTGGATGATCCATGCGGATGACCCATGCTGTCCCGATCCATGCGATCGAGGTGGCGTTCGAGAGCATCGATGTGAGCGGACCAGAAGCGGCGGAACTGGGCCAGCCAGGCATCGACCTCCTGAAATGGTTCTGGCTTCAAGCGGTAGAGACGGCGCTGTGCATCCACCGTGGACTCCACGAAACCGGCATCGCGCAGCACGCGCAGGTGCTTGGACACGGTCGGCTGCGGCATACGCAGCCGGCGCTCAATCTCTCCCACCGACTGCTGGGACGAGACCAGGAGGCTCAATATCGCGCGGCGGTTCGGCTCAGCAATGATTTCGAAGACAGATTCCATTCCTCTTGTATACCCACTATCGCATATACGTGTCAAGGCATATATGTGCGCAGGGGCGTGCAGCGGTCTTGGTTCCTGCGCAACCAGTTGGGAGGGCCGCTTGGAGGTCGAGGCGGAATGAAGAAACGTGAACGGCGGGAAAACTTTGTCCAACGACAGGACTGCCCCACTCAAGCCAAAATCGGGCTTGAATAGGCGACCGGTCCTTCACCTGCTTTGAAAAATATGGCGGGGACGACGGGACTCGAACCCGCGGCCTCTGCCGTGACAGGCTAGGCGGATTCGGCTTTTCAGCGACTTACATTCTCGCGGGGGCTGCCAAGTCGCTGAAAGGGACTGTAGGAACCGTTCCCTGTGGGTAAATTTGTGGATAAGAATTTTTCAGTCTGCGGGTTCGTGTCGGCAAATTCCTTGTTGATTCTGCGCGGAACTTTGAGACTATTGCTTAACGTCTTTCTTTTCACTCTGCCGATCTCCGCTGTGGTATTCCTCGTCCGTTACCCGCTGAAGCCATTTGGTTTCGCCTTTTTGCGTAGGCGAAACAGCTATGTAGGCAAACGTACTGTCAGGGGCTGCCCCGTGCCAATGCGCGACACCCGGAGCGCATTTGAGTACGTCACCTTTATGAACTATTTGGACAGGCTTGCCTTTTTCTTGGTAATAGCCCGTGCCTTCCGTAATCATCAGAATCTGACCACCGGGATGGATATGCCAGTCCAGTTTTGCGCCGGGAGCAAACGTCGCATGCGCAACGTTGAAGTCGAAAACATCGTCGGATTTGCTTAGCTCGCTTAGCCAAACGGTTCCTGTGTGATTGTCAACGGTCGCGACCTTGCCTTTGGGGAAGATGGGCTGTTCCTGCGCCATCAGATGACCCGCGAATGCGAGTGACAGCAAAACCGTAAGAAACAATGCTTTTTTCACAGTCTTCTTTCCTCCTCACCTGCGATCAAGAAGTTCTTCAATGATTTTCCCCGTATTGCCCCGGTTACTTCGGCGGACGAGTGAGTCCTTGTGCTTCCAGCCAGTAATAGAATTCGTCAATCCAGTGGTCACTCGTTGTGCCTTGTTTGCGCATGCCCCAACCATGACCGCCAGCGTTGTAAATGTGAAACTCGGGTTTATATCCAGCCGCCTTGAGTGCGTCATAAAAGTGGACGATGTACGAGCCTGCAAGTGTGTCGTCCTGCGCCATTGCCATGAAAAAGGGTGGAAGTCCCTGCGGTATCGGTGGGACTTCGGGAAAAGTCGCGCCGTAAATAGGTGCGGCATAGTTCGGGCGTGCTTCGGGCTGAATCGCGGTCAATTCGGTGATCATTCCGCCAGCAGAGAATCCAGTGAAAACGATGCGATCTGGAGAAATGCCCCACTCGGAGGCGTGAGCACGTACAACCTTGACCGCTTGGATGCCATCAGCGACGCCGTACTTTCCGTCCTCGGCGATAAGGGCGTGGTTATTCAACTGAGCCATGAACGCGGCGCGAGCGGACTGACCCAGTTCAGCGGCATCCTTGCCTTCAATCTGCTTCGTGCGGTATTTCAGAACGATAGCTGCAAAGCCGCGAGCGACAAGCCACTTTGCAACATCGTGACCTTCCGATTTGATGGACAAACCTACGAAGCCGCCACCGGGAGCGATGATGACAGCGGTGCCCGTCGCTACAGTTGAATCCGGCAGGTATGCGGTCAACGTGGGCGTGGTGACGTTGACAGTGGTTTCCATGCCGCTAGAGCCAATCACTGCCTCTTGCTGCTTCCACTGCGCTGACCCCGGCGCAATGCCGGGCCATAGACTGATGACCCTTGTTGTTGTCGCCAGTTCTGGCTTGCTGATCCTGCTCTCCTGCGCGGCTGTTGAACCTAGAGCGGCAGTTCCGACTAGGCACAGAACGATGAAAGACTTCAGATATTCTCGGCTCATACAATTTGCCACACTTCGCCCGCCTAGCGGTTTACGAGGCTCTGCAAGTGCGAGGGATACCTGTCCCCCTGAACGTCAATCGCGGAAATCGCATCGTGAATTTCCTTCAAATCGTCCGCTGTCAGCACCACATTTGCTGCGGCAAGATTCTCCTCAAGACGGTGCAGCTTCGTGGTTCCGGGAATGGGTACGATCCATGGTCTTTGAGCGAGCAGCCACGCGAGGGCAATCTGCGCCTTAGTCGCCCTCTTACGGTCTGCGATTTTTCCGAGCGCATCGACGAGCGCCTGATTGGCTTTACGGGCTTCCTCGGAAAATCGGGGAACGACATTGCGGAAGTCCGTCTTGTCGAACTCCGTTTTGTCGGAAATTGCGCCTGTGAGGAAGCCCTTTCCAAGCGGACTGAACGGAACAAACCCGATGCCGAGTTCTTCGAGTGTAGGCAGGATTTCTTTCTCTGGTTCCCGCCACCACAATGAGTATTCGCTTTGCACCGCTGCGACAGGCTGGACGGCGTGTGCGCGGCGAATGGTCTCCGCACCTGCCTCCGACATCCCGAAATGTTTGACCTTGCCCTCTTGCATAAGACTCTTGACGGTGCGTGCCACATCCTCAATCGGCACGTTGGGGTCAACGCGATGTTGATTGGGTATTCCGGTGAAGGTGAACGCTGATTCCGGAGGGAAGCCGAACGGCATTCCGGAGCGAAGGTGAACAGCAGTCGGAGCGAAGCGACGCTGGCGTGATGATTGTGCAAGAAGTGTTCGGCTTCGTCAACTGAAAGTGTCCGGAGCGGGTCCGGAGCGAAGCGGAGGAGCTTGGGCGGGGATTTGGGGTGCAGGGGAAAGGGGCGGCCAGCCCCTTTATCCCCTGCTTCTCTATGTAGAAGAACAACTCATTCCTTCTTCTCGTCCGGCAGATTGTTCTTTTTGCGCATCGATTCTCCGCGCATCTCGATACGATGGGCATTGTGCACCAGGCGGTCGAGGATGCCGTCGGCGATGGTGGGATCGCCGATCTGCTCGTGCCAGCGCGAAACCGGCAGCTGGGAAGTGAGGATGGTGGAGCGAGTCTGGTAGCGATCCTCGCAGATCTCCCAGACTTCGCGTCGCTCCGCTTCACTCAGTGGGGCCATGGCCCAGTCATCGATGACCAGAACGTCGATGCGACTGAGACGTGCCAGGAAGTGGCGCAAACTGCCATCGGCTCGGGCCAGGGCCAGTTCCCGAGACAGGGCAGCGGCGCGGAGATAGAGTGCCGAGTAGCCGTCGCGACAGGCTTTCTGCGCCAACGCCGATGCGAGGAAGCTTTTGCCCACGCCACAGGGTCCGATCACGAAGATGTTCTCGTGATGGCGAACCCAGGCGGAGTCTTTTGCCAGTGCGCGCACGACGGTCTTCTCCAGGCCGCGCACCGCCCGATAATCGATGTCCTCCACGCAGGCCGCTCCCCGCAGTTTGGCCGCTTTGAGTCTTCGTGCCAACGCCTGGTTCTCGCGCCAAGTCCATTGCTGATCCACGAGCAGAGCGAGTCGTTCCAGGAAACTCAACTCGTTCACGGTCCGATCTTGTTCCTGTGCTTTCAAGGCCTCGACCATGCCGTGCAACCGCAGGGCCAGCAGTTTTTCCATCATCGGTTGGTTCAGCATGAGCGGGGCCCTCCTTGGTCGAAGTAGCGGGCGCCGCGGAGGTTGTCATGCGTCAGAGGTGGAGAGCCGGGTTGTGGTGGAGACAAAGGAAGGGCGTCGAGCGAGTTCTTCAGGATCGACTTCACGCTCTGGTAGCGACAGGCCTGGGCGAGGATGGCCCGTTCGGCAGCGGCTTCCATGCGTTGCGCCGAGTACTGCTGGGCCAAGCGAATAATGCCTAGACAAGAACGGTAGCCCATCTCCGGGTGGGGCTTGTCGTTGAGGATGCGCTCGAACAACTGCGCCGTGTGCGGGCCGATACTGCGCGCCCAGTTCACCATGCGCGAGGGCGGCCACTCCAGATGAGCTTGATGGCTTCTGGGACGGTGCTCGCCATTCGTGATGGTTTGACCCCGCCCGCGACTGCGCATGTGCGAGGCGATCCGGTTGCCCTGGTAAAAGATCTCCACCGTGGTGGGGGTGGAGCGGACTTCCACGACTTGCTGCACCAGCGTGTAGGGCACGCTGTAGAAGTTCCCGTCGAACGCGATGTGGTAGTCGATGTTGATCGTGGCCCGCGACCACTGGCTCATGTCGAAGCGCTCGGCGGGCAAGGGCGCCAGAGCCGGTTTCTCCAGGCTGTGAAACAGACTGGCCCGCGATCCGTCCCGCTTGCGGAACGGACGCTCATTCAGTCGCGCCAGCAACTCCCGGATCGCCTGGTTGAGTTCCGGCAAGCTGAAGAACTTGCGGTTCCGCAGCGCCGCTATGATCCAGCGTTCACATACTTGCACCGCGCTCTCGGCCTTGGCCTTGTCCCGCGGCTTGTACGGACGCGCGGGCACGACTCCCATCCCATAGTGCACCGCGAACTCTTGATACGTGGGATTGAGATCGGGATCATAGCGGCAGGCGCGAGTCACTGCCGTTTTCGTGTTATCGGGTACCGCCAGCGTCGGCACCCCACCGAAAAATTCCAGCGCATGGATGTGGGCTTGAATCCAGGCTTCCATCTGCTGATCGCCAGTCGCTTCCGCGTAGGTGTAAGAACTGGCCCCCAACACGGAGACAAACAACGAAGCCGGCCACGCCTCGCCGGTCGTGGCCTCGTAGACGGGAATCGTGGCTCCCGCCCAGTCCACAAACATCTTCTCCCCGGCCTTGTGTTCCTGCCGCAGCACCACATCCAGGTGCCGCCGCCAATGCTGATAGCGCTCGCAAAACCAACTGTAGCGATAGCCCTCAGGGTTCGCTTGCCGATATTCTTCCCACAGCAACTGCAGAGTCAGATGACGATGTTGCAGCAGTTGCTCATGAATCGCTTTCCAGTCCGGTTGCGGCCGCTGCCGCACCGCTTGCACCGCCACGGGTTGGTTCCCAAACAGCTTGCTTTCCAGTTCCTCTTCCCTCAGGCCTTCGGGCAACGGCCAACCGATTCCGGCGGCGACTGCTCGTTCCAAATAGTCGTGGACCGTAGCCAGCCCCATCCCACAACTGCGCGCGATCTGGCGCTGTCCCAACCCCAACTCAAACCGTAACCGCAGAACTTCCTTGGTCTTCCGCATGGACTTTCTCCTGGCCGGCACCCTGATCTCCTTTATTTATGGAGTTTCAATGCCGGGTGATTGTCCAGCGTCGCTTTGCCCCTTCCTGCGCTTCGCCTGTGGAAAACATTCCGCTCCAAGCCGAACGCCATTCCGGTAGACGACAAAAACTGTTCGCCTTCCCACCGGAATCGGCGTTCACCTTCAGACCGGAATGCTGTTCGGAATCACAACGGAATGGTGTTCGGCTTCAGACCGGAATCGCGTTCACCTTCGACCGGATTCCCCATTGATAGAACAGGTCGATCACATCGGTCTTGAGACGCTTCAGCGCCGATTCAGCCACAGCCCTAATGCGTTCTGGCTGGCTGTTCGTACCCTGACCCGGCATACCGTTTTCAAAACCAAATTTCGTTGCGATGACAACCTCGCTTCGAATGGGCGCAAGCGCCTCGCCTACAAGTTCTTCGTTCGTGAACGGGCCGTATGCTTCGGCAGTATCGAAGAAGGTGACGCCGCTGTCGTAAGCGGCACGAATGATCTTGATCGCTGCGTTCTTTTCGGTCGGCGGGCCATACCCAAAGCTCAATCCCATGCAACCGAATCCAAGGGCTGATACTTCCAGTCCGCTACTTCCTAATTTTCTTTTCTTCATCAGAGTCTCCCGTCTCTCTGCGGCGTTGGACAAGCGCGTGACAGATTGCGGCTCTTGCGAACTGCGCGGCTATTTGTTACTTGACGTCAGTCTCACGGGTCTAAGCAGATGCGAGAACGTAAGCTGAGCCATCTTCCATTGACCGTTTTCTTTGACATAGACCTCAGTCACCATGAAAGCATTCGTGACTTGGTTTCCACCGACTACCGCCTGCAAATCAATGTCATTTAGAAGGATCGCCGTGTTGCCGAATGTGTTTACTACGACTGCGTAAACTTCAGCGTGCTTATACCAAATGCCGCCGCTTTTGATAGTTTCAAGTTCCTCAGTTTTCCCCCAAGACCCACCCATGTGAACAAACATGGCTTTTTCATCAAAAAGATTCTTTAACGAATCAACGTTCTTCTCTGCCATCCAATCCCATTTCTTCTTGGAGAGGTCGATGATTTCTTGTTGTTCGGGTGTATGGCTCGCGGCGGTCTTAATGGTTTCCGTTGGCGGCGGTGGCGGCTGCTGCGCGTAGGACGATTGCACAGCCATTGCTAGTAGAAATAAACCGAAAATTGGGGTTTTCATAACTCTCTCCCTGTCTGGGTCGTGAAGAACTTGAGGTCTTGAAGATTACCTGTGCCGACAATAAGGACGTTTGACCATTAAGCGGTAGCCCGATTCTGCCTACTTATTGCCTATTTCTCTTGGCAGAAGAGAATTTGATGGCATGCCTACGGGCGAAGGATTATCTTGGGTGTGCGCTTATGTAGATCGCTGACATGAAGAAAGCCACACAAACTGGCAGTATCAAAGCAAACGCCGCTAGCGAATTGCGTGCAGAACTGGCTCTGAAGATTGCCTCCCTTATCGGCAATGAAGAGAATCGGATAACGGGGATTGCTGGCGTGAGCTTACATCGGCGGAGCGCCCCTACCCCTCCCTGCCGCACAACGTACCATCCGGGCATCATCGTGGTCGCCCAAGGCAGCAAGCAGGTGAACCTCGGACGGAACAGTTTTATCTACGATGCAGGGCATTACCTACTGACAGCAGTCGATTTGCCGATTGTTAGCTGGGTTGCCCAAGCTACCCAAGAAGCCCCGTGCCTCGTGCTATCGCTCAAGTTGGACATCTCGATGGTTCAGGAACTGCTAAGCCGTGAGGAGATTCGCGTCGCGGATGCCCCGTCTGATAGCCCTGCGATGTCCATCGGCGAGACGACGCCGGAATTCCTGAATGCATGCTGCCGTCTACTCGATCTGTTGGACAGTCCGCAGGACATTCCCTTTCTGAGCGGACTCATTCAGCGCGAGATTATCTATCGCGTCCTGCGGGGACATGAGGGAACGCGCTTACGCGCAGTCGCAACGCTCGGAGATCAAAGCCACCGGACGGCAAAGGCGATTGCTTGGATCGCCGCGAACTATGCTAAAGCTCTGCGCGTGGAAGAACTCGCACAGCTTGCGAGTATGGGCGTGTCCACGCTGCATCATCACTTCCGTGCGCTCACGGCGATGAGTCCGCTTCAGTATCAAAAACAACTCAGGCTCCAATCAGCGCGGAACCTGATGCTGAACAATGGTCTCGATGCCGCGAGCGCAGCTTTCGAGGTCGGTTACGAAAGTCCCACGCAATTCAATCGCGAATACAGCCGCTTCTTTGGTCAGCCACCAATGAAGGATATTCGCTCGCTCCGCTCGTCAGGCGTACCCGCAGGCGATCCGATCATCAATCAGACTAGCGCTGCCTAATTAGAATTTGACGGCTGCCGCCGCAGATTTGATCAGGCGTTGGCTTTGAGGCTGCTACCCTTCAGCAGTGGAGCGCATATGATGATCTTCGTTCCAAACTTCTAGGGATTCACGGTCGGCGGAGGCGACACCAGCATGGATCGGACGAGTTCGTTCCCGAAGCAAGACTTCGAAGGCATGGTACTCGAAATCTGGTCAGGGTTGGACATTTGCCTGTACCACGCGGCCTATGTAAGGACTTATGCCGACTCCGCAGCGATGCGCCTAGCAGGTAGCAGACGTCGTGAAACAACCTTGCAGCAGATGTCACAGGCTGACCGCGACCTTCTTCAGGAAGATGTGCTTGTATTTCGTGCGCACTTTGCAGGCGTCCTTTGGCAGCTTCACCATGTCACCGATGAACTCATTCGGCTGGCTTATAGACGCTGCTATCAAGAGGGCAGGCGAAGCGCAGGAAGGGGCAAAGCGACGCTGGACAATCACCCGGCATTGAAACTCCATAAATAAAGGAGATCAGGGTGCCGGCCAGGAGAAAGTCCATGCGGAAGACCAAGGAAGTTCTGCGGTTACGGTTTGAGTTGGGGTTGGGACAGCGCCAGATCGCGCGCAGTTGTGGGATGGGGCTGGCTACGGTCCACGACTATTTGGAACGAGCAGTCGCCGCCGGAATCGGTTGGCCGTTGCCCGAAGGCCTGAGGGAAGAGGAACTGGAAAGCAAGCTGTTTGGGAACCAACCCGTGGCGGTGCAAGCGGTGCGGCAGCGGCCGCAACCGGACTGGAAAGCGATTCATGAGCAACTGCTGCAACATCGTCATCTGACTCTGCAGTTGCTGTGGGAAGAATATCGGCAAGCGAACCCTGAGGGCTATCGCTACAGTTGGTTTTGCGAGCGCTATCAGCATTGGCGGCGGCACCTGGATGTGGTGCTGCGGCAGGAACACAAGGCCGGGGAGAAGATGTTTGTGGACTGGGCGGGAGCCACGATTCCCGTCTACGAGGCCACGACCGGCGAGGCGTGGCCGGCTTCGTTGTTTGTCTCCGTGTTGGGGGCCAGTTCTTACACCTACGCGGAAGCGACTGGCGATCAGCAGATGGAAGCCTGGATTCAAGCCCACATCCATGCGCTGGAATTTTTCGGTGGGGTGCCGACGCTGGCGGTACCCGATAACACGAAAACGGCAGTGACTCGCGCCTGCCGCTATGATCCCGATCTCAATCCCACGTATCAAGAGTTCGCGGTGCACTATGGGATGGGAGTCGTGCCCGCGCGTCCGTACAAGCCGCGGGACAAGGCCAAGGCCGAGAGCGCGGTGCAAGTATGTGAACGCTGGATCATAGCGGCGCTGCGGAACCGCAAGTTCTTCAGCTTGCCGGAACTCAACCAGGCGATCCGGGAGTTGCTGGCGCGACTGAATGAGCGTCCGTTCCGCAAGCGGGACGGATCGCGGGCCAGTCTGTTTCACAGCCTGGAGAAACCGGCTCTGGCGCCCTTGCCCGCCGAGCGCTTCGACATGAGCCAGTGGTCGCGGGCCACGATCAACATCGACTACCACATCGCGTTCGACGGGAACTTCTACAGCGTGCCCTACACGCTGGTGCAGCAAGTCGTGGAAGTCCGCTCCACCCCCACCACGGTGGAGATCTTTTACCAGGGCAACCGGATCGCCTCGCACATGCGCAGTCGCGGGCGGGGTCAAACCATCACGAATGGCGAGCACCGTCCCAGAAGCCATCAAGCTCATCTGGAGTGGCCGCCCTCGCGCATGGTGAACTGGGCGCGCAGTATCGGCCCGCACACGGCGCAGTTGTTCGAGCGCATCCTCAACGACAAGCCCCACCCGGAGATGGGCTACCGTTCTTGTCTAGGCATTATTCGCTTGGCCCAGCAGTACTCGGCGCAACGCATGGAAGCCGCTGCCGAACGGGCCATCCTCGCCCAGGCCTGTCGCTACCAGAGCGTGAAGTCGATCCTGAAGAACTCGCTCGACGCCCTTCCTTTGTCTCCACCACAACCCGGCTCTCCACCTCTGACGCATGACAACCTCCGCGGCGCCCGCTACTTCGACCAAGGAGGGCCCCGCTCATGCTGAACCAACCGATGATGGAAAAACTGCTGGCCCTGCGGTTGCACGGCATGGTCGAGGCCTTGAAAGCACAGGAACAAGATCGGACCGTGAACGAGTTGAGTTTCCTGGAACGACTCGCTCTGCTCGTGGATCAGCAATGGACTTGGCGCGAGAACCAGGCGTTGGCACGAAGACTCAAAGCGGCCAAACTGCGGGGAGCGGCCTGCGTGGAGGACATCGATTATCGGGCGGTGCGCGGCCTGGAGAAGACCGTCGTGCGCGCACTGGCAAAAGACTCCGCCTGGGTTCGCCATCACGAGAACATCTTCGTGATCGGACCCTGTGGCGTGGGCAAAAGCTTCCTCGCATCGGCGTTGGCGCAGAAAGCCTGTCGCGACGGCTACTCGGCACTCTATCTCCGCGCCGCTGCCCTGTCTCGGGAACTGGCCCTGGCCCGAGCCGATGGCAGTTTGCGCCACTTCCTGGCACGTCTCAGTCGCATCGACGTTCTGGTCATCGATGACTGGGCCATGGCCCCACTGAGTGAAGCGGAGCGACGCGAAGTCTGGGAGATCTGCGAGGATCGCTACCAGACTCGCTCCACCATCCTCACTTCCCAGCTGCCGGTTTCGCGCTGGCACGAGCAGATCGGCGATCCCACCATCGCCGACGGCATCCTCGACCGCCTGGTGCACAATGCCCATCGTATCGAGATGCGCGGAGAATCGATGCGCAAAAAGAACAATCTGCCGGACGAGAAGAAGGAATGAGTTGTTCTTCTACATAGAGAAGCAGGGGATAAAGGGGCTGGCCGCCCCTTTCCCCTGCACCCCAAATCCCCGCCCAAGCTCCTCCGCTTCGCTCCGGACCCGCTCCGGACACTTTCAGTTGACGAAGCCGAACACTTCTTGCACAATCATCACGCCAGCGTCGCTTCGCTCCGACTGCTGTTCACCTTCGCTCCGGAATGCCGTTCGGCTTCCCTCCGGAATCAGCGTTCACCTTCACCGGAATACCCACAATGGGATCGCGAACCAGCCAGACCGACGCGATTGGCAAGATTGCTGACGCGAAAACAAGCGCGATGAGTATGAGCAGACGTTCCAGCAGCGCCTTCAAGAGCCATCTCAAAATCTGTTCCTCCTTTGTGACGGCAGCGTACGAGGATTGAGGGTCAAGCAGATCGCTGCACGATCCTGTGGATCGAACGTCTTGGAGACGCCCAGTTCTTTAGCGATTGCGGCGAGGCTTTTCCCGGCAGAGTGCAGCTTGAGCACCTTGGCGCGGTCGCATTTGACACGGGGTCTTCCGCCAACTCGACCATATAACTCTCTAGCTTTGGTAAGTCCCGCAATCGTCCTTTCGCTGAGCCTGATACGCTCTTGCCGTGCCAGACAAGCGAGGATCGAAACAATCGCGTCGCGAAAGACTCCGAGACTGTCTAAATACGGCTCGGTAAAGGAGCGGTAGGCGACTCCGTAGGCGGTTAGTCGTTGCAGGTGTTGCAGAGTTTCTAAGGCACCTTCACGGGATAGCCGATCCAGCGACCAAAACAGCAGGGCGTCGAACTCGCGTTTGGAAGCAGCAGAGAACATTCGCTTGAATTGTTCCCGGTCGCTGGTCTTGCCGCTAACGTTGTCGCTGAATTCGTGAACGATTGTCCACCCTTGCTTCCTCGCGAAACCCCTAAGCTGGCGTAGCTGGTTCTCAACGTCCTGTCCTTTGTCGCGAGTTGAGACGCGGGAGTAAAGGGCGACCTTCATGGCTCTATCGTATACGCATCTACGTAGATACGTACATAGCACTATCGTTCCAGAACGGTCGTTTTGGGGACGACTATGGGCGTCTGGCTAAGTTGTTGATTAATCGCCTCTGTGGGATGTCGATTCTGGAGACCGTTTGTGGAACGACCTTGGTCGCCCGATGGGTCGGGGAGCTAGGTTTGGGCGCAGTCGCCTTCGGTACTGCGCTAATTTGCAATCTTTGGGCTATGTTGCGCGGTTGTAGGCGGGAGGCATGAGTTCTCTGCGAAAACCCTGCTGTCTCGGATCACCTCCGAGCGGGAAGTGATACACGAAGCCGAATCTAGTCTCATGAAGTCGGTTGTAAACGTCTCGGTAGACCAGAATCCCGAAGGCGTACAGAAACGCTTCCTGCCGCCGCAGAGCATCCGCTTCGGCTTTGGGCAGGATGGGGCTTGGCTCCAAAAACTGTACAACTCCTATCGAATCTCCGGTTACAAGGGGTAGGTCATTGAGCAGCACCCGTTCTCCGTAATTAGGCTCCTTGGGAATATCTTCAAGCCTATCAACTTTGCGATAGAAGGTCGCCATTTCAACAAGCCTTGCCGGAGTGTTGCCTGTGCTCTTGAACGAGAAAGAAACTACATTTCGCTGACCGACGCCGACAAGATGCAATTCCAGATTTCCTGCTCCTTCCGATGGAACAAAGCCAATGACGGGGGCATTGTCAACCGGATTGGCGATGACCCAAGCGCGTTCCGTGTCTCTGGTTGTTTCCGTCTGCCTTGTCATGATCGTGGCTTGGCGGCGATAGACCAGCCACGTGAGGAACATCACGAAGAGTTGCAAGACCCCGACTCCAGCGAGCACCCCTGTAAACCAGATCAATTTCCTCTGAGTGGCGCGGTCTTCTTCGGATACCTTCTGGGAACCTGTTGCTGTTTGGTTGCTAACGTCTGTGGCATTGTTATGGCTCGCAGGTTCGGCTTGAGCGGTTTGCTGTCGGTTCCCGTTAGTCTTCTGCGTGCGGGATGCGCTGTCAGCATTATTGGATTCGGCAGCCCGTGAGCTTTCTGGAGCCTTCGCTGGCTGCTGTGCAAAGATGAGGACTGCGAGAAGTAGCCATTTCATTGACACACAAAGTGTAGCGCCAAAACTGGAAATTGAGGCATGACCCCGCCGTTCCCGTCACTTACGCAGATACGCAGGCGCGGGTATACTTGCGATCTCTACGAGGTGAGCTTATGGGTAACAAGACCGCAAGCCGTAGTGCGGACAAGGGCAGTTCGAGGGCGAAGCGGGGCGGGAATACGACACCGAACAAGCCAGTGGCGCAAACTGTCAAGATTGACGGCGAACTGTTCATCCGGCTGAGCACGTTTCGGGCAAGAGAGCGGAAAACCAGCCAAGAAATCCTTCAGCAAGCGTTGATGGAATACCTTGATCGTGCAGGAGCCTAGCGAAACGCGACGACCCTTCGAGTGAATTTGCTATCGCTGAACTTCTGTAAAGCCTGTTCGCGCTTCTCCCACTCCGGTAGATAGGCGTGCATGAAACTTTTGAAAACCTTCCCGTGGTTGGGCGCGAGGAGGTGGACAAGCTCATGCACTATGACGAACTCGCCCAAGTCTTTCGGCAAATCCAATAATTCAGTGTTGAGCGTCAGCCGACCGACCGTGGAGAGCGATGCCCACTTCGTCCGCATCCCGCGCAGGTGAATCTGCGGAGTGCGGACACCGATCTTCGTCGCCCAATGGCGCACTGCCCATCGGAGTTCCTCCACATCGTGCCAACGATTACGTGCTTTCATGACCGCTGCCATGCTTGCGGCACTCATACGCGCTGCAACCTCAAGAGTTGGTTCGCCACTTCGATCATCTTCTCCGTGCCGACCAGTGGACGTAGGGCTTTGTAGAGGTCGGTTCGCAGCTTCCGCTCCTGTTCCTTGTTCCAGCGGAAATCCGGCAGTTTCTCGAACAGCGAGTTCAGGGACTTTGCTTGGACGCCATCAGAGCCGGGGCATGCAGTAGCAACGGTTTTGTAGATGGCGAACGTGTTTTCGTCCAAGCCAAGCCGTTGGCGTTCCGCGTCCGCTTCGGTTGCCTCGCGGGCGAGCTTCTCGAATTCGAGCAGGGCTTGCTGCGTGGTGAGTTGGCGGTCTTCGTAGGCTTCCGCCAGTTTCTCGGCGCGGTCGCCGATTGAGAGCAGGAACGGCTGCGCCAAGCCGTCCTGCTGCACCGTCTGCACGAGCAGCTTGCGAAGGTTAAGGATCTTCGTAGTGTCCGAAGTGTCGCTGTCTTTCAGTTTGGATAGTTCTTCGGCACCGAGCGTGTGGACGGCACCCGGTATCTCTAGCTGCCCGGTGATCGTGTGCTGCTGGAGCAGTTCGCGGGTCTTGTTCGAGACCTCGCGGTCAACGTAGATGCGGTCGCCGTATGCCGCACGGATTAGCGCGTAGAGTTCGGCAAGCGCGAGGTAGTCATCCATGTGCGGGCGCAAGAAAGCGTCAGGGGAGAGCACCTCGTAGAGGTTCTGTAGCTGGCGGAAGAACTTGAAGAAATTGCCCCGGCGCTCCTTGTCCTCGAAGTGTGCGATAGCTCGCTCTTTCGCTTTGTCGTCCCATCCCTTTGCGAACGGAAGATATTCGGGAGCCTGCTCCTTGAGCATGGCGGCGAACAACTGCTTGAGCACGTCAATGTTCTGGATCACCGACGCGACCACGTCGGAATCGAAGGCAAGCGCCTTTTCCAGCTTCTCGAAGATGCCCACGAAATCCAACACGAATCCGTAGGGCTTCACCTGCCCCTCGTCGTCCTCATAAGGACGGTTTACGCGGGCAATGGCTTGGAGCAGGACGTGGTCGCGCATGGGCTTGTCGAGGTACATGCAGTAAAGGATCGGCGCGTCGAACCCAGTCAGCAGTTTCTCGGTGACGATCAAAATTTTCGGCTTCTCCGCCTTGCGGATGAAGTCCTTGCGGATTTTCTTCTCCTCGTCCTCGCTAAGGTAGAGAGCCTTGAGTTCCTCTTTGTCGCCGTGGGCGGGAGAAAACACAGGTTTGGAATAGTCGGCAGGAAGGTACTTGTCGAGAGCTTCCTTGTATAGCCTGCAAGCCTCGCGGTCTACCGCTACGACGAACGCCTTGAACCCCATCGGCTCCACGTTCTCGCGGAAGTGCGTGGCGATATACTTCGCGATCTTGTCGATCCGGTCGGGAGCCTTCATCATCTCCTTCAATTCGACCGCCCGGTCGAGGATCGCGTTCAACTCCTCGACGTCGCTGATCCCCTCGGCTTCCGCCAAGCTGAGGAACTTCTTTTCGAGCAGGTCGCGATCCACCCGCAGGCTTGACGGTGCGAGAGCGTAGTTCAGCGTGACCGTTGTGCCGTCTACGATGGACTCGGCGATAGAGTATTTGTCGAGATAGCCCTGCTCGTCGTCGCCGCCAAAGACCTTGAACGTGCCCTGCCCACGTGAGAGGCGGTCAACAGGAGTGCCCGTGAATCCGATGTAGGTGGCGTTCGGCAGGGCACCCATTAGGTAGTTGCCCAAGTCGCCGCCCGTCGTGCGATGCGCCTCGTCCACCAGAACGACAACGCTCTCGCGAGGATTGATGTTTGCTGGGATGTCATCGAACTTGTGAATCATCGAAACGACAAGCCCGCGATAGTCAGAACCTGCCATCATTCTCGAAGTTATCAATCCGAACGATTTGGGTTCCTTCACCATATGCGGCGAAAGGTTTGTAAATCCCGTTCTGCGGCCCGCTCGTGATCAAATCGCCCAGTTCTACTATTTGCCAGTTCTGGGGAATATCGCCCATCGCCGAGGCTTTGAGAGGCTCGCCACGTGTTCCATGCGAGAACACGTTGTTTCTCAACACGAGCCTACGCTCATTCTCAAGATTCAACTTCCGCTCGACTGCTGCTTGTGTTGTTTCCAGCGAACGCATGACTCGCCCAATTGCTCGCTGCTCCTCCAGCGGAGGTAGAGGAATCTGTGACTGAAGAAAGAATTTCCTTGTGACGTGCTGCATTGTGCTGCCATGAGCAAGTGCCGCGATCACCTCGATTTCCCTCGTCACTGCCCAATGGAAGTAATCGACATCAAGGTCTAGTTTGGACGTTGGCACGACCTTAAAAATGTGCTGGTTCAACCAAGCATCGCCGTTTCGCCAACGAAAGACGCCCAGTGATGCCGACCAAGAAATCAGGATGTCACCGGAACGAACTCGAAATCTATTGTCTAGTTGTCCAGCAAAATAGTTGTATGGTTTGGTCGCGTCATTGAGATTCTGGATTCGAATTATAGGCAGTCCCTCTTGACCCCAATCGGAAGGCTTGAACGCGTAGCCATTGATGAAATCTCCGACCTCTTCAAGGGGAATCAGACGCCAGTTCTTTGGAAGGACATTGCGATCCATTAGGATTTCGCCTTCAGTAGCCGCAGTCGTTCGAGTAACGAATCCATTTCGTGTTCCGCTTTATCGCGCTCGCGACGTGCCTTCACGAGGTCTTCTAGGATCGCGCCCAACAGCCTATCCTCACTCTGCTCGCTAACATCAACGAATTGAGATGGGCTCAACGTGTAATCTGCATCACGGATTTGTTGAAGCGTAACAATGCGACTGAATCTGTCTCGCGATTCCCACGTTTTGAAAACCTCCGATGTCAGCAAGATTGCCTCTTCGGTTAAAGCGTTCTTGGGTTGTCCCTTTATGAAGTGAGCCGAAGCATTCACCAGAAGTACATGACCTTTTTTTCCGGGAGCTTTGTTTCGATTAAGAACGCAAATAATTCCCGGTGCCGGGGTGTTGTAAAAGAGGTTTTCCGGTAGCAGGACAACTCCCTCCACGAAATCTCCCTCAAGGAAGGCTTGCCGGATAGTCTTTTCTCGATTTGAACCTTTGCTGCCGGAACCGCGAGCAAGTGCACCTGTGTCAAGCACCACAGCGGCTCGTCCACTTTCATTTAGTGAAGCTAGGATGTGCTGAAGCCAAGCCCAATCCGCCGTCGATGACGGAGCCGCACCACGCTCGAAACGCTTCCACTGGTCGTTCTCGTACAGCGATTCGCCGTAATTGTCCTGATTCCACATAGGATTTGCTACGACGTAATCGAACTGTTTCAGTCCGGCACCTTCCGCCGCGAACCCCGGCTTGGTAAATGTATCGCCGATGGCGAAAAGCGAATCGGTGTAGTCGTGCAGGAACATGTTCATCTTCGCCATAGCGAAGGTGACCGGGTTCATCTCCTGCCCGTAGAGCCTTGGAGCCTTACTCTTATGTTGCGGGTTCTTTTGCTCGAACAGTAGCCGCGCCTTGATCAGCAGCCCTGCCGAGCCGCAGGTTGGATCGTATACGGTTGTGTACGGCTTCGGGTCGATCAGATGCGCCATGAGCCAGCCGACTTCTTTCGGCGTATAGAACTCCCCTGCGCTCTGTCCCTGTCCCTCGGCGAACTTCCGCAGCAGATACTCGTAGGCTCTGCCGAGGATGTCCGGCTCCGCGTTCTTTAGTCCAAGACGATGGCGGCTGATGACCTCAATGAGCGCGGCGAGGCGGTCGTCATCGAGCGTGCGTTGCCCGCTCTGACGCTCGTTGAAATCCTTGATGTCCAGCACCCCGAGCAGTTCGGGGTTGAGCTTCGCCACCTCCCGCATCGCGTCGGTCACGAACTGCCCCAGCGTGCCATCCGCCGCGTGGTGCCGAATGGCGTCCCAGCGGTACTCGTGCGGAATGAAAAACCGGACGACGGGCTTGCGGTTGCTCTTTAGCGCGTCTTCGTGGTCGGCTCTTATCACCTCGCGGGCGATGTCCTCGTCGCCAAACTCCGTGACCTGTGCCGCGAACTCGTCGTCAAAGACATCCGAAAGGCGTTTGAAGAACACCAGCGGCAGGATGAAATCCTTGAACTTGGGCGCGTCCGCCGCGCCACGGATCGCGCAGGCGGCATCCCAAAGCCATGTCTCCAGCGTCGGGACGTCCAGATGCTCGTCGGCAAGGGCGGGCAGGGCGATGGTCGCAACCTGCGGCTCTTCCGCTTTCTTTTTGCGAGGCTTTCGCGTTGGGGTTTTTGGGGCTGTAGCCATTATGGTGAATATCGTTGTTCATGCCTTCGCTGGCAAGAGCTTATTCAGGGCTGTAAGTACCTTCTCTGCTCGCGCCAGAGTCTCTGCGACTTCTGGTGCGTCCCCGTCCAAAAGCTCGGGGTGCCTGAAGAGCCAGTCGGCTGGCGTGAAGTGATCGAACTCCGGCGTGCCCGGTGGTAGAAGGCTGAAATAGGCTGCGGCTTTTTTCACCAAGCGCGTGGTGTTCTGGTCAGCGTCGAGAAGTTTCTGTGCGGTGAGTTCGTTCGCCCCAGAGAGATTATAGGCTTGGTTCAAGATTTTCGCGTATAGCGCTGGGCTGAATACGTCTTCGATGTCGGCTTCATCGACTCCTAGCACTGTGGCGAACGTCAGGAGCTTGTCACCCTCCATGACCTTGTTCTGCCTCAGAGAATCGACTTTCCGCTTGTCGCCTTTTGCGTAGTCGCTTAGCGCAGCGATGTCGAGCTTCTGCCCTGCGAAGAGAGCGACAAAGGGCTGAATCTTGTCGATGCCGCCCGCAGGGCAAGGCGTCCATCGACGGTCAAGCCCGGTTTTGCCACGGTGTAACAGAGCAGATGACCACGATTCGAGGTACAGAATGTCGCCAGCGCCTTCGACCAGCAGCGTGTGCTTGCCGACAAAGAGCGTCTGCGTCATCTCGTATCCAAGTGCGCCTTGAAGTGGGAAGAGCGTGTCGCGGTCAGTTGCCATCGTGTCGTCACGCACTTTCGTGCCTTCCGACGACCACTGACCCGGTGCAGGCTGGAACAGCTTATCTTCCACGATGCGCACAGATGGCAGGTCATCCGGTGGCACCATGAACGGGGAGTGCGTCGTGTAGATCACCTGATGCTCCGGTGTGAGCTTGTCCTCGAAGTAGCGCAGCAGGTCGGCTTGTGCCTTTCCATGCAGCGTCAGACCCGGCTCATCGAGGAGCAGAATCAGATTAGCTCCAGTCTTGCGAACCTGCGCGAACTTCACGAGGAAAGAGAAGAACCAGATGAAACCTGCACTGCGCTCGGAAAAAGGCACCGTCACCTTGTGCAGCGTGTTCTTCACACGCGCTCTGGCAATAATCCCGTCGTTGAATGGCGCTGGGTCGTTCGGCTCTGCCTTCGTGACACGGACGTCGATTTCCAAGTGCGGGTTTTGCTTCCAGTAGCCCTGAAGCTGTGCCGTGATCTTGTTGGATGCGGCTTCGCAGCGGGCATTCAGCCCCTCATAGGTCTTCGCAGCAGTAATCTCGTCAATGGATGTGCCCGCATATTCCAGAAAGTCAACGAACACACGCTCACCCGGTTCAATCGGGGGCTGGTGTTGCCCAGCCAAACGGCGCGGGTACAGGTCGAGCCGAATCTGACCCACCATCCTGTCGTAATGCGATGAGTACATAAATTGCGGGAGCTTGGGTTTCAAGATGGATAACAGCAAGCCATTCATCGACTGACTAGGGAAGGCTTTGAAGCGGTCGAGTAATCTTTGCTGCTTTTGGCTTCGCTCTGCCAAGGCTTCCAGCGATTTGATTACGTCGCTGGAACTCTTTGCATCAGCGAGTGGCTTTCGCTCTTCTTCATCGAGTTTTTCGGTCGCAATGAGGTTTTCGATTGCTTTCTTCCAGTCGATGTGTGGTTCCCACTGCGGTTCTTTGTCACCATATCGGCGGTAGATCGTCACGGGTGTGTCGGTCACCGCGCCCGCACCAAGCTGGGCAACGATGGCTTCTTTTTCCTCTCTCGACAAAACCCACTTGGTCGTCACGACCCTTGCTGGCTGGTCTGTGTGCAGTTCCTCATAGTCGGCTAGGAATCGGCGCGGGAAATCGCGCTCAAGATCGTAGGCTACAGGAGTGGACGGATGCGGGTTTAGCCCTGCCAATGCCTGCTCGATGGCAGTTTTTCCCGCTTCGTTTTTTCCGACCAAACACAGCAGTTGACCTACTTCAAACTCGCCGGAATCTTCGATGCTGCGGAAGTTCGTGACGCGCACTCTGCTCAGTTTCATTGCTACTCTGCCTTCTGCTCGGCGCAGGTGCGCCACACTACGACGACAAGCCGCGCCGAACCATGCTGACGGGAGAACTGTTTATTGTATGTGGTCTAGACGGAAGTTAAAAGGATCGAGGCACTTACACCGAGGCACTTGCGGAGGTCGTCACAAACGCAACCTGAAATCCCCACTGTCGCTTCCCTTAGTAGTTCGCAAACTAGGAGAAGTCCATGATGGAGCCAGCAAAGAGGGATCGCGCCGAGTCCGAAGCTGTCGAGGAGACGAGCAGCGTGCTCATCGCGCAGGTTTCATGGTGCGCCCACGCGTGGAATGCGACGCCGGAGGAAGCGGCGAGACAGGTTGTTGCTGATCTTTACGTGCATCTTTCGCGGGGCGGCAGCGTGTCGGTGCGTGTTTCGGAATTGGACGGCAAGGAACACACGATAGAGGTGACTGCGGGGCGGCGATGACCAGCGACACGGCGATCCGCCCACAGGCGCGGCAGCCCCGTCAAAGCAAAAGATCGGTGTAGTACAGACCCTTCGGGTGCGTCGCGAGCGTGCGCCAGATCAGACCGTACGCTTCGAGCGCCTCTCGATGGCTGCCGTGCGCGGGGCATTGTTGCGACGGGCTGGCGCTCAGGAACCTGTTGCGTTGCCGTTGCGTGCTCATAGATCATCCACCGATCCCAGCGCGGATGCGGCTTTAGCCTTCTTCGCGTGAGGACAGTCACCGTAATGTTCGCCGTGACCGTAGAAAGCAACTTCGCAGGTGCAGGGCAAAGCATTCTCAGCGCAGGTGTGTCTTTTATCGCGTGACCATGGTTCTCCGCACTTAGGACACTTGCGGAGTACGGGCGTGAGCTTAGCAGACAGGGTCTTTGCCTCTTCCGGTTTTGGGGTTGGTTCTAGGTTCGCTGAAAAGGAAGACACCGGGGACTGGGTTGGTTTTGGTGTTTCTTCGTTTTTCTTTTCGCTTTGAACGGCAAACGTGCCTCTGTCTGTAGTTGTATCTGTACCTGTATACGTGCCTGTACCCGAACCCGTACCTGTACCTGTATATCTAGGCAAATCGTCGCAAACCGTCGCAATTTGTGGCTCAGAATGCCAACGTTTCGCATTGCCTAGCTTCCCGGCAGAAGACCGTTTGGCGCGTAGTGCCTTGGCTGCTTCGTCCTTGGCTTGGCGCTCTTCCTCGGTCAACCCGGTGTTGCGCATGCACATGCTCGCGTACTTGATGACACGGGTGGCATCCATCTTCCCGCCCTTGACCCTGCCGTCTTCAACAGCGTGATCTACCTTGTTGACCTTGATCAGTGCGGAGTCTAGCCCAACGATGATGGTGTCCAAGTCGTATTGGGTCAGCCATGCGTTGGCTTGTGTGTGGCTGAGTTCCCCAAGCTCTGGGAAAAGCTCTAGCCAGTAGGTTTGAATCACCTCGCGGTTCTCCTGTCGAATGCGAAGCGTCTCTTTAATGTCTTGTGCTGATTTCATAGCTGTATCCACTTCGGCTGACCCCTTGTTCCTTCGCCTTGTCAAAGGGCGGTCAGTTGCCTTAGTGGGGAGTGGTGGGATACAGCCTTAGGCTGGAACCACTCCCCGGCAAAATCGCTTTCGCGACCTGACATAGACTTAATACTCATCCGAGAGGTTTTCGCGGGCGTCTTCCGCGTGTTCGCCGGGGCAAATTCAACTCCTGTCGCCACGCTACAACGGTTCGCTCGCTGATCCCGAGCACTTTAGCCATTCGGCGGAATGTCCAGCCTAGCGCGTGCAGGCGCATGAGTTCCCGTTGCAACCCCTCGTAGTACCTCGGTGCGTTCATACTAATGAAGTCTGATGGGCGACAATCATACCTCCCGAGCAACGACAATTAGAATTCCCGATCAGCGACAATAGCCAGGCTCTGATTTTTGGTTCTTGGCGACACTCACAATTTGGTGACAGACAAGCAGGTGAGGAGGTTGTTTGCCTTGGGGAAAGTGGAAACGAATCTGGAAACTGCGGCGGCGAAAGCGGGTATGGATGCGAAGACGGCGCGGAAGTACCGTCGGCTGGGGCGAGTGCCGAGCGAACTGACGCCGGAGAAGCGGTGGCGGACACGAGAGGACCCGTTCCAGGAGGTGTGGGAAGAGGTGCGCAGCCTGCTGGAGGTGAACCCTGGGCTGGAAGGGAAGACGATTTTTGAATATCTGCAGCGGCGTTATAGCGGGCGATTTGCCGAGGGGCAACTGCGGACGCTGCAGCGACGAGTGAAAGTATGGCGGGCGACGGAAGGACCGGTGAAGGAAGTGTTCTTCGCGCAGCGCCATCAGCCCGGGAGGCTGAGTGCCAGTGACTTCACGCACATGAGTGAGCTGGGGATCACGATCCAGGGACAGAGTTTTCCGCACCTGCTCTATCACCTGGTGCTGACGTACTCGAACTGGGAGTCGGCCACGGTGTGTTTTTCGGAGAGCTTTGAAAGTTTGTGTGAGGGGTTTCAAAACGCAGTTTGGGAACTCGGGAAAGTGCCGCAGCGGCACCGAACCGATCGACTGTCGACAGCGGTCAACAACATGAGCACGCCGGCGGAGTTCACCGAACGGTACGCTGGGCTGCTGCGTTATTACGGAGTGGAGGGAGAGAAGATCCAGGCGGGGCAAGGGCATGAGAACGGAGATGTGGAACAACGACATCATCGTTTGAAACGGGCTCTGGCGCAGGAGTTGATGCTGCGCGGGAGCAAGGATTTTGTCAGTGTCGCGGACTACCAGGAGTTCGTGGCGGGATTGTTGGCGCGCTTGAACGCCGGACGAAAAGCGCGCTTGGCAGAAGAAATCGCCGTGATGAAGGAGTTGCCGGAACGACGCTTGGAGTCGTGCAAGCGGGAGCGAGTGAAGGTGGACTCGGGGAGTCTGATCTATACGGACCGAAATGTGTACTCGGTGCCCAGCCGGCTGATTGGCGAGCAGGTCGAGGTGCGGTTGTACATGGAGCGGGTGGAGATCTGGTACGGGCAGAAGAAGGTGGAAGAGATGCCGCGGTTGCGTGGGCGGAGGCGACACCGGGTGGACTATCGCCACATCATCGACTGGTTGGTGAGAAAGCCGGGGGCGTTGGAGAACTATCGCTACCGGGACGAGTTGTTTCCGACGAGCCGATTTCGCATGGCGTTTGATGAACTGAAGGACAAGTTGGGCCCGCGGGGGAGCAAGGAGTATCTGGCGATCCTGGAGCTGGCGGCGAAGGAGAGCGAGGCGAAAGTAGATGAAGCGCTGCGCGGTTTGTTGGAAAAAGGCGAAGGATGGGTGCGGGCGGAGGCGGTGCGCGAGCGGCTGAGAGTGGAGCGGAAGGGGAGCATTCGCGAGGTCGAAGTGGCCAGCGTGGATCTGCGAATGTTTGACGAACTCTGTGGAAGTGGGGAGGGGCTGCAATGAATGGGGAGACGGGCCAGGTGAGAACCGCGCTCGTGGAAAATCTGAAAGAGCTGCATCTGCCGGCGATACGGGGGTGCTTTGAGGAAACGGCGCGGCGCGCGGAAAAAGAAACGTTGAGTTATGAGCGGTACCTGCTGGAACTGGCGCAGCGAGAGTGTGAGGAGCGGCGGCGAAAACGGATCGGAAAGCTACTCAAGGAATCCGCACTGCCGCTGGAGAAGTCCCTGGCGAACTTCGACGGCAAGCGGTTGCCGGTGAAGGTGAGTCGACAGATGAAGGTGCTGTTGGAGGGAGGATTCCTGGACCGTAAAGAGAATTTACTGATCTTCGGGAATCCTGGCGCGGGGAAAAGCCATCTGTTGTGTGCCCTGGCGCAAGAGCTGATCGCTATGCGCGGGAAAAGGATCAAGTACGCCACTTGTGCGCTGCTGGTGCAAGATCTGTTGGCTGCGAAGCGGGATCTGCGGTTAAGCAAGGAAATCAAGAAGCTGGCGAAGTACGACGGTCTCATCATCGACGAAATGGGATACGTGCAGCAAAGTCGAGAGGAAATGGAGGTCGTGTTCACCCTGTTGGCGGAGCGTTATGAACGCGGCAGCGTGCTGCTGACGAGCAACCTGCCATTCTCGAAATGGGAAGGCATTTTCAAAGATGCGATGACCACCGCGGCCGCGATCGATCGCCTCGTCCATCACTGCGTAATTTTGGAACTCAACATCCCGAGTTACCGCATGGAGCAAGCCAAGAAGAATCGGGATGCGGGCTTGGAGTCCGCGGAAGCAAAGTGACCCTCGATGATTTCTTTAACAACACAAACGCGGCGGCCGAAGGGCTGTGGAAAAAGCCGGGCCGTGGAAAGCGAGGAAAACCAAAAGCAGGTTTTCCTCCCTTCCCACCGCCCTTGGAAATCGCGCACAACCCGCGCGATTCCCACTTTTCCCACAGCCCCGACTGCTGCTGGTATCTCAAACAACATCGGGAAATCTAATTGTCGTTGACCGGAAAGAATGCTTGACGCCGGACAGAAGTCGAAATTCCATTTTCGGTTCCTAATTACCAAACTTTGCGATCCATGTTCAGAGGTGATGTATGCCAACACTCGAACGACCGCTCTGCGAGTACGGCGGTGTCGGGGGCTGCGCCAGCCCAGCGACCTACGTGGTTTGCTTCCGAGGCTCACGTCGCTGGTGGCTATCGTGCGACTCTCACAGGGATCGCTGGAAAAGTGCCTATTGGATCGCGAGACTTCTCGGCTTGAGACCCGCGCCCGCTGGCTGGCAGGAAGAGTGAGCGCGTGCGGATGTTGCGCGAGTTGAGGCTTACACTGTGCCGGAAATGTTTTTGGCTTGCTGCCAAAGCCCTCTCGGCTGCCGGAACATGTTGGCGTCCTGTCCGGCGTGTTTCCAATCACCGCCCGGGAACTCGAACCCGTGTCTCTCGTACCAGCGTTGCAGGCGATAGTCGTCCTCGCCCCAGAGTTGGCGATTGTAGGAGGCGTAGCCCACGATCTTCACTCCGTGCCTGTCGGCTAGAAAGCACAGCATCATGAGGGCGTATGAACCTGCGCCCTTTCCCTCCTCACCCGGCTTGCAGGCAATCTGATTGAGGTACACGGTATCCTCGTCCGTGGCGAAGACGTCCACGTAGCATCTGAAGACCTCACGACCCAGCCTAGCCCGCCGTGACTTAATCCAGTCGCGATGCGGCTTGCTTTCTGAAACAAACTCCCTAATGTACGCACCTGCTCGGCTTCCTTTTGCAAGCCTGATCCGGCGCAACTTCCAGCGGCGGTTCAATTCACTCCTCCCATCGGCACATCCACCTGACCCGCCTCGTGCCCCGCCTTCACTCCGAGACCCATCTGCTTCGATTGCTCGATGCACGCGGGGCAGGTCGCCGGATGATAGGAACCACGAGCGACTTGAATTTCGTCATCCTCCAAATTCAGACCGCAGAGCGTCATCTCGACAACGCCCTTCCCTGCCACCGGGGATTGAATGTGCCGGGGCAGCGCAGCGATTCGTGCCTTCTCTGCTTCCCGTTCAGCCTTCCGCGTCTTCGCTTCTTCAACCGCCATCTCCGGCGTTACGGATTTCGACTTGGGATGTTCAACCCGAATGCCCGCCGCCATCGCCGCGATGCAGTATGGGCAGGTCGCGTGCTTCTGCGCCCGCGCTGTGTTGCTGTGTGCCGCATCCTTGCCGCACCACGTCGTGTAGCCGTCGTGCTTCGCGTGCTTGATCGGCTTTTTTTCTTCTTGTTTGTAGGCTCGCGGCTTGCAGAAAACGGTCAGGGCATCAAATTGTTTGACGGTTGGGTTGTGGTCTACTTTTTCGACCTCGTATTTGAGTCCGCCGAAGATCACGTGCGTCGCTTTGTCCAAGTTGACGGTGACATGCGAACCCGGTTCGCGTTCACTGCGCTTGCGGTTGCCGTCCTTAACAAGGTACTGGCACATTCGCATGGAAATCTTTGCTTGCTTCGCCCAGTCCGTTTTGCCGGACGCGCCGTTGATGGTGACGGTCGTTCCTTTTTCTTCTGCTTCATTGAACGCCGCCCAAATTTGTTTGACGAGGGGCGCGGCTTGCTTCTTGCAGTTCTCGCCCTCATGCCACAGCCGCGCCGCCTCCGCTCCGATCTGGTCTAAGTTGGTCATTGACGCGGCTCCGTATAGGTGGGGTCGATCTCGGCGAGCATTCCGCCTTCGGTCGGTGTGATTGTGGTGGTGCGGTCGAGGATTTCTTCATACTCCAGCGGTGACCACTGCCGAGCCACGCGAATCTGTTTCCGGCGCAGCGCCGGGGCGAGCATAGTCACGTACTCCAGCTTCTCCGGGTTGCCATGCGCGGCGAGGATGTGGAACCGCATCGCGCCACCTTCCACCGCTTCCACGTACTCACACAGCGCCCAGTTGCCAATGTCCCCGCCGCCAGTCCAAACGCGAACCCAGTAATAAGTCCACGGCACCATCTCGTCGCGGCTCTTCACGATCTCGCAACGCTTGCGCCCTTCGCGTCCGAACGGCAGCGGCACGATGTTCATCTGAAGTTCAAACATGTACCGCTCTTTGTCTTTCTGCTCAGTGATTAGCTTTTCCATGTCATCTCCTTTTTTCTTTGCCACAAAATAAAAAAGCGGTCGCGTTAGCCGACAGGTTTCAAATCGGGTGTACCCATTACTCCCTGTCTAACTAACGCGACCGCCCTGATTTTCTCTTCAGTGGTCTACGGCTACATTCAAGTAGTCGGGCTGCTTCTGATTCGCACGTCGCATCCCGCATCCTGTGCGGGACTTTCATTACTAGGCGAGTGCTGCCGCTTATTTCACCGACTATCCTCCGGGTGTCGGCGGGCTTTGTCTATCTAAGAGTTGGATGCAGGTGGCAGCGGCGAGGTCGCTGGACTAGACACGTTCTGATTATCTGGTTGCTTCAGCAAGCCCCAATAGGTTGGGATTCAGATCCCGAGCTCCCCGAATCTGCTCGTACACTGTTGATGTGCGGCCGGTTCCGAGACCAAGTAGTGTCTGAAATGCGGCTGCCGGCGTCTTGCGACGGTTGTGCCGAAAAACGAATTCATCGAGGTAAACTTGCAGTTGGTCCTTGCTCACTCCGTGGTAGGTTCCAATGAGCCACTGCTGGAGGTTCCCGATCGCCCGATCGGCAAGCGGGACGGCGGATTTTGCACCTTTGCGCAACTCCGTTCGTAGAGGTTGGTTTCGAACGACATGTTTGAAGCCAGCCTCTAAAAGACCTGAGAAACTCTTAAGCCCGTCCGTATAGATCGTGGATCCAGGTGCGATGTGCTGGCTAAGAAACGACATTATGGTCGCGGCCTTAAAGTCGGGAATTACGCTCATGCGGACACGCCCTGAAGCTCGCCCACGCTTTTCGACCGCCACCAAGACAAGAGCTGCCCTCCGATGCTTGAGTTGTCGGCTTCCTCGGAGTCCAGCTTGCTCGCCACCAATCCACGTCTCATCCACCTCTACCTCACCGCGCAAAGGTTCCCTCGCGTTGTTCACCATTGCTCGGCGGAGCTTGTGCAGCATCATCCATGCGGTCTCGTAGCAGGTCAGCCCTAATTGACGCTGCAGCAGTAGTGCAGATACGCCACGCTTGTCCGTGGTCATCAGGTACGCCGCCCAGAACCAATGGGTCAGCGGTGTTTTTGTCCGATGAAGGATAGTTCCAGATGTCAGCGAGACCTGATAGCGACACTTGCAGCATTGCTGCCGCAGCTGCTTCACCAACTCATAAGCTTTTTCATACCCGCATCGCGGACAAGTAAATCCATCGGGCCAACGACAAGCTGCGAGATATCGTTGGCAGGCTTCCTCCGTGGCAAAGTCGGACTGGAATTGGCGGAGCGTCTTCGGAAACGGCGGTCGTGGCACGCGTTAACACTACCTATTGGGGCTTGCTGAAGCAACCAGATAATCAGAAGACACGTACTCGCGCTGATACTTTCGATTCGCAATACGACCTTCGCGTACTTGAGGAGTTTCGATCCTCCGTTCCACGACCTGCCGACAAATTTCGTCTAATTTGACTTCGATCAATCTGCAATTACGCCCGACCCGCGCCCGCACGCCGATCTCTGCGACGTTTTGCCCTCTGACCTGCATCTTATTAGCACGTCAATCCTGCGGAAGGTAGAAGCCACTCCGAAAAGCGGAGCGAGCCAAACACGTGCCCCCTAAACAGGTATTGGCAGAACGCACGCCAGCCGTGCGTGATTCTTCGATCCCGTCCATCTCCGTCAACAGCGCCGTAGCCCCGCTGCAAGAGTATTTCGTTGATGCCAGCGTCGCAGCGGAATACCTCCACTGCTCACGAAAGCACGTTCTCAGGCTTTCTCGGCTTGGACTGATTCCCGCGCATCCGATCAGTTTTGGTCAGCGGGTAACGTGGCGTTACCTGCTTAGCGAGCTTCGCGCATGGGTTCTGGGCAACAGCGTATCTCGCCCTTCCGCTGAGAACGCCGAGTCTCGCAGTAGAATGGCTGGCGGCAGCCCCCGCAAAGGAGGCCGTTAATGGCATACCAGCGGGGGAGTTTAAAAAAAGTGATGAAGAAGGAAGGATTGACTTGGGTGCTTCGTTATCGTGCTGGAGGAAAGGGGCAGACACCACTAGTAGTCGGTCTGGTAGCCGACTTCCCAACTAAGGGCGAAGCATTGCTGGAGGTGGATCGCCTTGGACTTCGTGTCAGGATCAACTGCGCCAATTCGGGCACGCGCCGGATTAAGTTCGATGAGCTTGCGGAATACTACCTTAAGGTCGAGATCGACCCCGAGGTCACCGCGAGTCCAAAGTCTGAGAACACGATGCCCATCCTTGCGCACTATGTTCGCGACACCCTTATCGCGAAGTGGGGCGAGCAGATCGCGGAGGACATTGAACCGCTTGAAATCCAAAAGTGGTTCAATAGGCTGCACAACAAGGATGAGTACGAGTGGACTACGGTGTCGAAGATTCGGGGCATCATGAGCGGAATCTACGAGGTCGGGATCATCCACAAAAAAGTTACGAAGAATCCAGTGGAGAGTCTACAGACCAGCACGAAGACCTCGTACCGGGCTATCAAGATAACCCCGGCTCAAACGCTGTCGATCCTGCGGTCAATGATGGAGAACATATTGCACTTCACTTTGGTGTTCGTCGTTGCGGCAACCGCGCTTCGCAGTTCGGAAGTGCTGGCTCTCCGCTGGGCTGACATCGTATGGGAAGAGCGGAAGATCAGAATCGTAAAATCGCGGAAGAAGACAGGCGCGGATGGGGATACCAAAACGCGGTCTTCGGAGCGCGATGCTCCAATGGGCAGTGTCTTAGCACACTACCTGCGCCAATGGCACAAGCAGACGCCATACGGCAGCCCCACCGACTTCGTGTTCCCGTCGCTTCGGATGTGGGGCAAGGTGCCGATCTGTGCGTCGGTATTCTGCCGCGTTCACTTGAGACCAGCAGCGAAGAAAGCCGGGGTTGTAATCCCGGACGGGCATCGCTGGGGTCTACACAACCTTCGACACAGTTTGTCGAACTGGCTGGTGAACAAAGCGAAGGAGAACCCGAAGACAGTGCAGGGCATCTTGGGTCATTCGCGGATTCAGACCACGCTCGACCTGTACACGCAGGAAGACCTCGACGAGATGATCGCGGCTCAGGAAAAATTTCTCGATGCCGTGGGATTCGAAACCGAGAGCCTTCAATAGAAGCTGTGGGTGGGATTGTGGGTAGGAGTTTTCGGGGTCACGCCGATAACTCCTTAAGAAAGAATGGCGGGGACGACGAGACTCGAACTCGCGACCTCTGCCGTGACAGGGCAGCGTTCTAACCAACTGAACTACGTCCCCACTCGCCAAATCAACAAGATGCGAAATAACCAGTGTTTATGCGGCATTGCGCGATTTGCATAAAATGCCTAGATTGCCCAAAGCGACCTGAATTGCTTGTATTCCGGTCCGAACCGCCCATAAACCGCCCATAAAGTTCGACCACTTCCCTACTCTTTTGCATGTGCAAAACACCTTCTACGGGCTGCGGCGGGCGATCCAGAGTTCTGCCAACCCGGGCAAAACCACCAGCACAACTTTCGCAAATCTTTGTCACACAAATATCCTAACAGCTTCTAGCTGAACACGAAAGACCACCTTCATTTTCCCGGCTCGGACTGCACGAAACTCTCAAATTCGGCCGCAACGGTGATACCAGTTGTTTGTGCGACCGAGCGGCGACCTCTGATGTGGAGACGCCTATCGCGCTCCGGACAGTCTGTATTCTGCGCGAACGTTGAGGACGCCATTGCCATCGGCACGACGACTCTTGCACCCTGCCTCTCTGCACGGAATCTACGGGGTGTTCGAAGAACTGGCCTGCCGTAGCACTACTTGTAGCGAGTCATTCATCTCGGTCACGATCAGGAACCTTCGGGATGAGGCGGGGGACGACGAGTCTCCTGCGGCCTCCGAAAAGGGGTTTACAGCAGGAATCTTTTATAATCATTGCGTGTTACATATGATTCATATGCAAACACGAGAAAATGCCTCCAAAATGAACGGATAGAGTGGGTCCACGGAGATGGGGTTTCCCTCAACGGTACATCTGGGGGGACCGCTTAGGTAGTCAGCTCTGCAATATGGGGATGTTCAGGCTGCCTCAATCGATGAGAATGCAGTCCCGGACCGGCCTTTCCTAGTTGCTGTCTGCGACTCTTGTTGTAAGCACGCTGGGAGGCCAATCGCCATCCGTTGTCACCTGAAAACTGGCTTTCTGGCGAATATCGTCTGAAGAACTTCCAATCATTACATCAAAAGTTCCACGGCTTATCCCGAAAGCATGCTTGTCTGGGTCCCACGACGAGAGTTGTTCAGCGGACAACAAGAAGGTGACTGTCATCTTCTCGCCGGCATTCAGATTGATGCGCTCAAATCCCTCCAATTGTTCGTGCGGCCACTTCGCGCCCGAATCGGCATGGCGCACGTACAACTGCACAACCTCTGCACCCGCCCGCGTTCCGGTGTTCTGGACATCAACGCGTACATGCACTTGTCCGTTACTCGCGATCTGGGTGTGAGATATTTTCATGTTGTTATAGCCAAAGGTTGTGTAGCTCAGGCCATGACCGAATGCGTATTCTGGTCTTTCATTGAGGTACATATAGGTAAAGCCCTTGCTAATATCGTATTGGGTCATCGGCGGCAGCTCCCGATCGCTTGAGTACACGGTGTAGGGGAGCCTGCCACTTGGGTTATAGTCTCCGAAGAGCACATCGGCGATCGCTGTGCCGCCTTCTTCGCCTGCCCAAAACATGTCCAAGACGGCCGGAATGTCCATCTCACGCGAACCCTGTCTCTTCCCTCCCAACGGAGGCCGGGCAAGCGAGACAGGGCCACCGTTGAGCAGCACGACAACCGTCTTTGGATTCGCTTCAAGGACCCTTTGTAGCAGTCTCAATTGCACTGGCGGCAGGGTAATGTATTGACGGTTTATACCCTCACTTTCCACCAGTTGATTTGTTCCCAGGAACAGGATGGCAACGTCGGCTTGCATTGCGACGGACACTGCATCCGTGAAGCTTGTCTTAGGGTTTCGAGTTTTAACAATCCCGCTACCGCGCGCGTACAGTACCTGCGTTCCAGGCCCCACCTCTTTCCGAATGCCGTCGAGCGGTTTCACAAATTTGGAATATAGCCCGGTGTAGTCGGCTCCCGTCTGCGCATAGTCTGCGAATGGGCCGATCACCGCAAGAGTCTTGATCGCACTTTTATCCAAGGGCAGGAAGTGGTTCTCGTTTTTAAGCAGCACAATTGATTCTTGTGCCGTACGCAAGGCGAGTTGCCTGTGGGCCGGCGAGTCGATCACATCTGGAGCGAGCTTCGTGTAGGGAACCATCCCAGGAGGATCGAACTCGCCGAGCCGAAAGCGCACTCTCAACACCCGGCGAAGCGCGTTGTTGATATCCCTTTGAGTCAGAAGTCCCTCGGCTAGCGCCGTCGGAAGCGCGCGCGCATAGGCCCCGTCGTCAAGATCGCTGCCAGCGAGCACGGTCTTTGCCGCGGCTTCCGCGAGAGTCGGGTACTTCTTATAGGCTGATACAAGGTTCTGCACAGCACCGCTATCGGGGACTACAAATCCGCTAAAATTCCACTCATTGCGAAGGATTTCTGTTAGGAGAAGCTTATTTTCTGCGTTTGGTATCCCGTTTATGCCGTTGTACGAGGACATGATCGACGACGCGCCACCCGCCATAATTCCCGCCTTGAACTGCGGCAGGTAATAGTCCCTCAGCATGCGCTCGCTTACCACATCCGAGTCCGTCTTGATGCGGTTTCTCTCATCGTCGTAGGCCGCGTAGTGTTTGAGGGTGGCCGCCAGCTCCAGGTACTTCGGGTCGTTGCCCTGCAAGCCTTTCACGTAGGCGACCGTCGTCCGCGAAACCAGAAGCGGATCTTCGCCAAATGTTTCCCAGATCCGTCCCCAGCGGGGATCGCGATCCATGTTTATCACGGGCGAGCGATAGACGAGTCCGTTATGCCAATACGTCTCTCCGTTCGCGGTAATCGTGTTGGCCTGCCCGTCGATATATTCGGTCCTGCCCGAGACGTTGGGCCAGTAGTTGTTCACCGCCCTGCCTTCATCGGCGATGGCCGCTGCCACCCCGTGGATCAATGTTGGATCCCATGTCGCCGCCATGCTGATTGGCGCTGGGAACATAGTGGTCGGCTGGCTCCAAACGATTCCGTGTAAGCATTGGTTCCAACCGTTCATCGCTGGAATCTTCAATCGTCCTATCGCTGGAGCTGTGGTGCTAAGGAGCGAAGTCATCTCGCTAGGAGTGAGGCGCCGGATCAGATCATCGACGCGCGTGTCGATGGGCTGTGAAGGATCGAGATAGACGGACTGCGCGCTCAGCCAAAGCGGCAACCCACACGTCAATACCAGAATCCCAAGAGCAAACGGTTTCATCTTCTTCCTCTTCAGTTATTCCTGAGCGATAAATCGTTAGAAAAGCTGCTTCAACGCAAATTGGAGATGCCTCGGCTCGTTGCTGGTACTCGTGACCCGCCCGCCGTTGGAGGCATGAGTCGTTGTCGTGCTAAGGGCGGAAAAATACGCAGTGTTTGGCACGTTAAACCCCTCGAACCGGAATTGTAGCTACGAACCTTCGATGACCGAGAACTCTGTGAAGATGGAGTCCTCCTGTGCTTGTGGCGCACCCGCTTCAGGAAGCGCTGCTTTCTGGTTGTCCGGCCTGCGGTTCAATTGCCGTTCGCCCAATTTCTCGCAGGCGCGGAGAAAATCGACAGATATCCGCAGTCGGGCGCGCCCGCCGCTTAAACTGATGTGCAACATCTGTCGTAGCGTCTGGCGATAAAAGGATGCGCTGGAGGTGTCAGCGCCTGGACGGTACTCTAAGTCCCGATCCGCCTCAGGGAGGAACGCAGTTGTGCAGTCCCTACGAGATTGCGGGCAACGAAGACCCAAAGAGCAACTAGACATGGCATAGGTTTCGCTAGGCGTCTACGCTTTCTTCGCCGGCAGGCTCAACGGAGAAGAAGCCCCACAGAAGTCACAGCCTCGCAGCCGGCCGCGTCGGAGTGAGAAAGGCTGCGATCGTCGCTCATCGGTTGAAGTCTCAATCGATTTTCGAGGAAGCAGATTATCCATGAATCGGCTCATTCAACGTCACCCTCTTCGCATCAGTTTTCACTAGCCCAGATGGAGGCCGGTCCGCCGGGGCGGAGGCCCATTCTTTGTTGGGGTTGCTACCCATGCGAAAATGCAGATCGCCCCCAGCAACGATCTCGGCATGCGTCAACCAAGAACGGGTCAATTCCTTGCCGTTCAGTTTTGCGCTTCGGATATAGACGTTCTCCCATGAGTTGTTTTCGGCAACGATGATAAATCTGGACCCTGTAGCGGGGTTATGGATGGTGACTCGATCGATCAGTGGACTGCCGATGACATACACACCTGTTGCAGCGTTGACCGGATAGAAGCCTAGCGCGGTGAATACATACCAGCTCGATAACTGTCCGCAGTCGTCGTTGCCGGGAATACCGGCATGCGTGTTGTTGTAGAGCGCCGCCACTTTGCGCACCCAATACTGCGTCTTCCACGCCGCGCCAGCGAAGGGAAATAGGTACGGATTGTGATTGCTCGGTTCATCGCCCTGGGCATCCTGGCCTACCATTCCTGTGACGTCGGGCCGGGAATCATACACGTACGATGGAGCAGTAAACAAAGCGTCGAGTTTGGTAATGAACGGCGCATCGCCGCCATAAAGATCGATCAGGCCTTGCACATCATGCGGCACGCTGAAGCTGGCCTGCCAGGCATCGCTCTCATCGTATTCGTCATATTCCCGGTCAGGCCGAAAAGGCTCACGCCATTTGCCATCTTCAGTCTTGCCCCGCATGAAGCCGGAGACCGGGTCAAAGACGTTCTTGTAGTTTTGCCCCAGCATGTAGAACATTGCAGCATCGTCGTGCTTACCCAACAGCTCGGCCATCGCCCCTGCGCACCAGTAGTCGTAGGCCAGGTCGAGAGTGCATGACACAGCGTCTGAAGTGCCCACCGGAATGTAGCCGTAACGACGAAACTGCTCTTCCAATTCCTTATTGCCTTGGGCCTCCGCGCCCGTCAGTGCAGTATCACGAATGGCAGCGTAGGCGGCTTGTAGATCAAAATCGCGGAACCCCCGAACGTAGGCTCCCACGATCATGCCGGCAGCGTGAAATCCAGTCATACTCCATGTTTCATTGCCCCACAACGGCCACATGGGCAGCGAGTGCTGGTTAAGCTCCCGATAGTCAGCCAGCAACGTGCGGATGATGTCGTTGGTCCGATGCGGTTGCGAAAGCATGATGAACGGAAACTCGCCGCGATAGATATCCCAGATCGACAGCGTCGTGTATTTGGTAAAGCCGGGATTGGGATGATTCTTGCCATCCTGCCCCCGGTAGGTTCCATCTACGTCGTTGAATGTTGCGGGAGCGACAAGGCCGTGGTATGCGCCGGTGTAGAAGGTTTGACGAAGCGCTTCGTCGGAAAAACTGGCATTCAATACGGCAAGCGCCTTACTCCAATCTTGACCGATCTGGTGCATTACGGCGTCAAAGTCCCAGTGAGGGATCTCGGCGGCCAGGTTCTTCCTGGCACCTTCGATGCTCGTGGGGGATATTCCCAACCGAATCACCAGGGGCTCCGAGGCCGGCGCATGACTGAGGATGACTTTGATTTCCTCGCCAGAGTATTCGCTTGCCGCAGAGGGTGGACTGATCTTCCCGTCCACATTGACCTCGACGGCAGCGGCCGGGCGCGAGAATTCCATGACGAAATACACTTGCCGATCTGCCGCCCATCCGTGAGTGGATCGCTTGCCACTTACGCAGGAATTGCTTTCAATATTGAGTTCCGAATGGTAGACCTTGCACCCCAAACCATGCGCCAGGTCTATGATTACTCCCTGACGAACGCCTGCCGACAATTTGGGGTAGCTGTACCGGTGCATCCCGCAACGGGTGGTCGCAGTGAGCTCTGCCCGCACGTCCGGAGTTTCCAAGTGCACGGAGTAATATCCCGCGCGCGCCTCTTCCCGCTGATGCGAAAAGAAAGAACGATAGCCTGGCGCCGGTCCATCGAAGACCCAGCCGGAGTCGAGTCCCAGAGCCTCGATCTGCATCTTGGCCTCATCCTCCGGAATGCCCGCTTTCCAAGCCCAATTCTTACCTTCGACCAGCGGCATCACCAGAACATCGCCAAGGTCAGTGCCTCCGGTCCCCTGGAGGTGGGTATGGCTGAAGCCCGCCACCACATTGTCCCGAAAGTGGTAGCCCGAACAGTGCTGCCACTCATAGTAGTCTCCCTGTCCGTTCCAGTTGGCTTCCGGAAGTCCACTCGTGTCGGGACTCAACTGCACCAATCCAAAAGGCGCCACAGCTCCGGGAAACGTGTGCCCGCGCCAGCCGGTGCCAATGATGGCCCGCACATCGCGGATCGCTTCCTGGTCCGGAATCTTTCCTGCCTGAGGTGTGGTCTCCTCGGCTGCCGCTTCCTTCGCCCCAGCGAAAACGATGGCCGGAGCCAACGAACCGGCCGCAGCCGCAGCACATGCCTTCAGGAATTCGCGCCTTCGCAACCGAAGAATCTCTTGGTTCATCGCAAATACTCTCGCCGCTGGCTGCTCAACCCATCCATCTCGCATGACGCGCTGAGGTGATTGCTCTCCCCTATTGATGGGCCGCATCCTTGGCGCGCCACTTTGCGGTGAGCTCCTTATCCGACAGAGCTTTGATGTAGACTCCGCCAACCACGCTGCGTGCCTGAAATTCAAGTTGTTTTCCGGTTTTGGTGTCGTACCAGTCGGTCAAAGGGACGCGGCTAGGTGTTTCATTGATCCACCGATAGATAGGATCGATGAGCGCGTTGAACTGTTCTGGGTTTGATGCGAGCGTGGCGGTCCAGACCGACCAGTCAAGTTTTGTATAGTCAGCCCGGATGTCGAGCGGGAGGCCGTAACGATTGATTTTCCCCACGTAAAATGCAACCTCTGTCTCGCGAACAGTCTTAGGGAACAAGTTGTAGCCAAGGACTTGATCCCACACCAGATTGTATTTCTGGCTCCATGTGCCGGGACTGTTGAATGCCAGCTTGTAGTGGTCGTGTTCTTGAGCCATGCCAACCCACTTCACTGCCATACTTTTCGCTGTGGCGTCGTACTCCCTGGCAACGTCTTCCCGGTTAAGAAGGTGCGCAAGATCAGAGTAGGCTTCCAGCGCTTCGATCGCCTTGATGGAGAGATTGGCATTGTGGGCGACGTGCCCGGCAAAGTCGTCGGTGGTGAGTTGATTCTCGGGGTCGAGCCCCTTCGCCCTCAGATATTGAGCCCATTTTGTAAGCTGCGGCCAATATTGTTCCGCGAGCTTCGCGTTGCCCTCGGCCCGTGCCACCGCATCGCCGAGAATGAGCATGTTGCCGCTCTCCTCGACTGGCATCTGGTCCTCCTCGGTCTTTTCTCCGCCCCCGTATACCTGCCCATTGGCCAGAGGATACTGGCCAAGGTCATGAGGGGAGAATGGGAACCGCCAGCGCGGAAGGGCGGCATATTCGAGCACAGGAAGAAGTTGCGCTTCAAGCAACTTCGGCTGGAAGAAGAGAAAAAATGGCGCTGAAGGGTAAAGCACATCGACCGTGGCAATGAAGCCGCCTGAAAAGTTCTCCTTCGCAAAGAGCATCGGATAGCCGTTTACATCGGCAACCAGTTTATGAGCGGCAATTGTCTGCCGGTATGCCAGAACTGCTATCGCCGCGTAATGTTCGCCACCGACCTTGTTCAAATCTGCAACCAACTCCTTATCGAACGCTTTTCCGCGTGTTTCGAGGTTGGAGTATTGACTCTCGGCGGAGTCGAGCATCTCTTCGACGGTCAAATTGTTGCGCTGCCAGTATGGCCGGAGATTCCGTTGCAGATATTGAATGGCGTAGCCGTCGGTATAAGAGACAAGCAGGTGACGCTCGGCAGGCTCGGCGCCAACGGAACCGAAGTTGAGCATCGCCGCAAGATGCGGGCCTGCCGAATCGGCGGATTGAGGCATCCCAATCGAGTCGCTCGCCGGTACCTTGCCCTGAGCCGCGAAGGCATCGATAGGACCGGAAGTAATCACCGTAGTCGAATCCTCATTTCTGGGAATGGCGAGATGAAAGTAGCCCCAATCGATCCGAAGATCGTCGCCCGAGCGGTTGAGAATGTTCTGGTCGCGCGAGCCGACAGAGAGGACATTCAGCAGCGCGGTTTGGTTGCGGAATGACACAACCTGTTCGCTGCGGTCGTTCACAGCAATCACCGGATCGACATCAAGAAGGACTGAAACCCGGTGCGCGGCCCCATCGGTCGACGAGACGCGCCACGTCAGGTAGGTGACTGGCCGCGAAAGCAGATCCAAATCGCTCATGATCGCGGGAGTAAAGAAAGTGAATTCTAACTCTACGCCGCCTTGGCGAAACTCATAATGAGTATGCGTAGGCAAGATTGCAGTGCTCGATTGCTCCATTGCAGGGATCGACTCGGGGTTGTGACCCATGAAGCGGAATGACTTGCCGTCGATGCGAGCGATGCCGGCGATTGGTTGTGCAGCGCCCGTCCAATGAGTTGTCTCGGAGTCGGTAAGGTTGTCGGTCGTGGACCAGATGCTGAAGTACGGGTCGTGTGTGATGAGCGGGGTCGCCGGAGCCCGCTGTTGAGACAGAGTGGAGGCAACGCCAAGGAAAAAAACAGAAACACAGGCTACGACTGATGCGACTTTCGTCACTGGATCCCTCTTCGACCGCACACTTTCTCAATGAATCACTGATCTACCGACCGGCGTGTTCGCGATCGAAGAACGACTGGGCGCTGGCTGTATGCTGGAAAGCACAACCTCAACGTCATGCTTGCCGGCCAGGGTCGCGGGAATAAAAGCCTCTGGTTGAGCGGCTCCATCCAGCTTGCACTGCAGGATTCTTCTTCCCGCCCCCGTTATCGTGATGTTTAGCACTGCCTGTCGATAATGCACTCCCTGCAACGTAATGGAGCGCAACCCAAGACTGGCTGGAATAGTGGGTTGAAGGCGTATACCTCCATCCTCGAAGTGCATTCCAAAGAGCACTTCATGCACCATGCGCACGTAACCGGTTGCCGACCACGTCTGGTGGCGAACGGAGTCCCATAGCAATCCTGCCTGAACCCCCCCGTAAGGCTCTCCAGTGTAGGGATGATACATTTCCCGGAAATCGCCCGAGCGCAAGGCCAGTTTGGTTTCGTCAAGAAACTCTTGCGCAAACACAGAGGACTCGCCGATCGAGGCCGCCGCCGTAGCCCAAAATGCGTTAATGAATGGCCAGATGGTTCCGTTATGACGTCCGAAGTTTTGGTTCGTCGGATCTCGGTAGCGCGGGTACGGCGGCCAAGTGCAGGCGATGCCCCAGGGCGTTGCGATAGCATGACGAACGATGGCATTCGATTGTCGCTCGCTGCCCACGCCTAACAAAATAGCAAACGCTTCTCCAAGAGCTTCCTGCGTTGAGTCGATCCTGCCATCCCCATCGCGAAGATAGGCGAAACGATCCAGGTTGGGCATCCATAGAATGTGCTGGATGGCGTCGCGCAGGTTTGCCGCTTTCTTATCCAGGTCGTCAGTTTCCTGCGGTGCAGCTCCAAGCCTCCGCCCCATGACCGCAGCCGCCCGATACGCTCCGTAATAGACGCTATTTGTACTTAGCACTTCCATGTCTGCCGCCTGGGGGTAATCAAAAACATTGTCACCATTTTTGTCATTGAAGGGTGGGTCTCGATATGCGGCTTCGCCATCAGCGTAAACGCCCGGCCCTCGAAAAAGTCCTGTGCGTGCATCGTATTCCGTCGACCGCATCGCGGCGAGCGTGCGCAGCGAGACGTCATACGCGCTTTTCAGAAACGGCTGATCTCCAGTAACCTGCACATAATGGAGCGCTGCAAGAATCCATATCACCTTGTCCCAATATTGCCCGCCAATGAATGGCCCATCCGGAGTAAAGTCAACCTCATGCCACAGGGTGCGCTTAGCAATCTCCGGAATCAGCAGAGACGCGGCATTCCAGCTGTTAATGGACGAGTCCCTCGTCCAGGTTCCATATCCCTGCCCGGCTTCGAGCAATCCCTGATGAAGGTTGTACTCCATCACACGCAGGGCAAGCTGGTAGGCCTCGGCAAACTCAGCGACCGGCGCGCCCTTGATTTCCAGTGCTGGCGCGGGGATCCAACGATCTTCCTCCGCGGGCAGAGAGCTGACCCATGCGGGCTGTCCGATGGTGAACGTCGCGCTCAACTGTGCGCTTGAGGAACCACCTGCAAATACTGTGTAGGGTCCCGGTTCCACATTCCACTGCCGTTTTGCATTCCATACCGCAAGCTGGCGCTGCTTGAGCGGGAAGGTAAGCGTTCTGCTCTCTCCCGGCTGAAGGTGGATGCGCTGGAATCCCTCAAGCCCTTTATCGAGGGTAATAACGCTGCTGACATCATGATGCAGGTAGAGTTGCGCAACCTCATCTCCTTCCAGCTTGCCGGCGTTGGTGACAACGACCGTAACCATCAGGTCGTCTTTTGAATTTGGTTCCGGTGCATGTACCACAAGGTCGGAGTAGCGAAAGGTGGTGTAGCTCAAACCGTAGCCGAGCGGGAACAACTCTTCGCTAGTGTGGTCTCGGGCGTCCTTGTCGTGCAACTTCTCCTGCGGCTCTACGTCCGCATCTTCAGCGGCGGAGAGTGCGGTGGGCAGCCTTCCCGCGGGATTGATTGTGCCAACAAGAACCGCGGCTATGGCGCGCTCTCCCGACTGTCCGGGCGACCATGCCTCCAGAATCGCCGGAATGTGCTTCGCAGCCCAAGGCAACGTTCTCTGGAATTTGCTTTCATAGATGATTACCGTGTTTTCGTTCGCCGCGATGATCGCCTTCAGAAAAGTACCTTGCTCGCTTTGTGATTGGAATGCCTTTCCGCTCTTGGCCCCAGGCGGTGCGGTGGCGGTATCGCGCAGAACAATGAGAACAATATCCGCATTCTTCACATGAGACACGGTCGAATCCGTGTCTCTGCCGTCGTCTGGCATGACCTGCGCATCCGGGAGCAATTTCTGAATCTCCTCGGCAAGCGTATCCGCTGGCGGAGCCGTGTTGATCCTCTTCGCGTCATCGCCTTCTGACGGCGGCTCAATGACAACAATGCGCCTTGACGCGTGCGACAACGGCAGAAGGTGGTTCTCATTGCGAAGCAAGGTCAGGGACTGAACGGCTGTTTCGAAAGACACATCGTATGCACCAGGCACGGTATTAGGCGTAGGCTCGGAGGACGAATCGGGATCGTCGAACAATCCCATGCGGAACTTTGCGCGGAGAACATCACCCACAGCGTAATTGAGAGTCTCCGGTGAAACCACTCCAAACTTCACGCAGTCGCCGATGATGTTTGCCAGCGCTTCGTCCTCATAGTCGTTCCACTGCATTTCTGTACCTGAGTTCAGCGCAAGGCAGATCGTGTCATTTGGAGTTGCTCCGATGTGCTGCGTTTCAAGTAAACCACGGATTGATCCCGGGGCAGCCAATACCACTCCGTGAAAGTTCCATTCGTTGCGTAAGATGTCCTTCAAAAGTCCGGCATTGGCGGCCATTGGAACGCCATCAATTGCTCTGGAGCCTATAACGACTCCCATGGCATTTCCCTCGCGCAAGACGGGCTCGAATGGCTTCAGGAGATCCATCCGCAATTCCCGATCGCCAACCTGCAACGACTTCGCGCGAGGCCCCGAGGCCGTACCCGTCGCAAAATATGCGGGGAACGCCATCACAGAATGTGCCGCATTTGCGGGTTCACCTTGCAGGCCCTGCACGTAAGCGCGCCCCATCTGGCCGATGAGCCACGCATTCTCGCCAAAGCGTTGGTCTACCGGCGTCGACGGCAAGTCAGCTGTAAAGCTGAAAAGCGGGAAGATCACTGAGTTGATTCCGAGGGCTCGTTGGCGAGTGGCAAAAATGCTCGCAGCTTGCTTGGCCAGTTCCACGTTCCAGGTTGCGCAGAGATTTGTCAGAGCAGGAGCGCCGTGCATTTCGGCATTCGCGAATGAAGCTGCGCCGACGGCCAGAGGCGGAATTCCCAGTCTGGAATGTTTCGTCACCCAATCCTGAATTCCATTGGCCGGACCGCTGTCCAGCAAGATGCCTCCAATCCCAGGCGTGGTCCAGGAGGGCTGGCCTGTCTGCGGGTTCGCAACTGCAGTTCCAACTGGCGGGTCAAGCAACCCTGGCGGAATTGGAACCATGTCGAGTTGGTGCGCTTTCTCCGCGAAGCCCATGCGATCCAGCAGATCCTGCACACGCTGGTCTACAGACAACTTGCTTTGCCTATAAGGAGGAACCGCATCCGGAGCGGTCTGCTGCTGGGCATGGAGATGCATGGAAGCCGTACTCGCAGCTCCTAACAGAACCCAGAGGACACACTGGAACAGAGTGCAATGGATTGAAAACTCACGAAAGCATCGCGGCATCGTGTGCCGGTGTAGGCGCAAGATCATACCCTTTTTTACCTTCCCTTGCATGGTTCTCACCTTCCCCCGATCTCTTTTTGACCATTCGTCGAAGGCATCCGATAACTATCAATCCAAGCCGAGAGTCACGTTCATTTCTCGCTGCTAGACGATGTGCCTGCCAGATCCCTTAGTGGCAGAGAGCATTCGCCTTTGCTTTTGTTACAAGAGCCCAGGAGTTTTGGCATCCACGGTTCCGCTACCATGCCTCCTATTGGCGAGATTTGTCCGTGAGGTCTAGGTAGACTGGATTTCCATTGTCGTAGCGACATCCGTTCAGCAACCAGGTGAACTCAATAATGTTCAACGGCGAGAAAAGCGATTCCTGAACTCCGTCGGCTGCCGGAGTCTTATTGATAGCTTCGACAAACGTTCCAATTTGAATACTTTCACGCAGGACGCCGGAAATGAACGAAACAGCCTGATCTGTTCGCTTGGTGTCGATCAGGCCGTATGCGGTGAGGTTCACATCGGGATACTTGTAATCCTCAAACCCCAACCCACTTTTGCCCGGACGAAACCCTTGATTGAAATAACTCACCAGGCGCGCCTCAATGTCCGGAGAGAATTGCCGTATGGCAAGAGCTTGGGTAATGTACGCAGAAAACGATTCCTTCCTTGGCTCAACGCGATCGTCTCGGGAAAACCGCTTGTCCTTCGTGAAGAAGTACTGGTGTATCTGCGTTGGGTCCGAGAAGAACCACGTCGCGCTCTTCTCAGCCATCTGGGTCTGCTTGCTCCGCCACATATGCGCATCAGATGAGTCTCCTAGTTCGGCGCAGATCAGATTCGCAAAGTCCACGTCATATATCCAGGATGCTGTGAATTCCAAGTCCTTTTCATCCGCGATGTTGTGATCTCCATATATCCAGCGGGGATTCTCCTCTTCCCATAAGAGATTCTTCCTGATGGCTGGGTAGAGTCTCTGAAGCAGTGCCCTATCGTGAGTTTTGGAGTAGAGAATCCATGCGGTTTGTGCTTTTCGGGCCGGGAGAGATTCTCCTGCAATCGCGCCATCCTTGTCGACCAGCGACATCAACCCGGCAAATGCAGACCACGCAGCGTTGCAATCGATATAGCAAAGCCATTGATAGCCGAGCAGGCTATCCCATTGAGCAGTCCCCGGCGCTCTCGGTTCGCCTTCGTTCCAGAGCGAAGGCTTCCCCGTCATTAACTGGTCATAGGCGAACGATGATTCCGGCAATTTTCGAACTACATCTTGGATAATGAAGGTCCAGGCAGCATAGTAGGCCTGACGGTGTTGTGCCGCAGTGACGCCCGACCCTCCGCCCGCTTCGATCCCCCACTTCTGCGGAGCAGGAACACGCCGAAGATCCCCTTCGATCCTGGCTCTTGAATGTGCCAACGTCTCGGAGATGGGCTGATGGAAGCATTGTTTTGCTCGTGCGGTGGCAGTCGCTTCTCCTTCCGAGTGTGTTGCAAAACCGAACCCTATCGCAATCTCCGACGCTCCCGGCCCCAAGTTAACTCTGAGTTCGTACCCACTTGGCTTAATGATTGCATCTGCTTGCAATGGCAGGGGATGCCCATTAACTATGCGGGCGAACACCATTGCATAAATGTAATCATGGGAGGATACGACAAGCATGTCATCAGCATGAATCCAGTTTGCCTGTTCAGTCGCTTCATAGACGCCGCCCAGCTCCACGGTCGCATCGGCGCTGCTCGTGAAAGTCAAATCCCGGATTAGAGAAGAATTGGCGTCTACAAAGAAGTCTTGGCCATGTAGCTGAATGCTGTCGGGGTAGTCTGCGCTAAAGGCAAACTTATATGGAAACCACGTAGTACGCAGCGATGTAGCGGGTTCGGAACTGCTCGCTGAAGTGCTTACAAGCACATGGCTGGTATTAAGTAGCTTGATGGTTCTAGTCCCAACCCAGCCTCCCAAATTCAATGGGATATCTTTCGTTAGGGGCGGGGGGATCTGGGAAACATCAACTGGGCTTGGATTCAGAACGAGCCTGCCGCCTGGAAAGGACAGCCATTGCCAATGATTGGAACCGCTCGCAGAAATGCTATCAGCATCAAACTGAGCATCCCCCGAAAAGTCAACGGTTCCGACGACGTGGTCCTTCGCCAAAGCGCATCGCCCCATCGTCAGAAGCAATACTACAGCTAGGATCGGGGAGTGTTTCATCATCATCAACGCTTGAAACTCCTTCTTCTTATTTCGGCACCGTGTGCAGCTTTGTGCCTGTCACCGTAGAATGTGACGCGATCTCTGTCGAGCAGAACATACGATTGTCAAATCCCAGCGTGGCAGCGGTCCTTTCCCTGTGTTCGTGCTACGAGAAACAAGGAACGTGGTCGGGAACCAGTATTCGGTTACTACACCTCCCTATGGACGAGATTTGTCCGCGAGGTCCACATACACTGGATCTCCACGGTCGTAGCGACATCCGTTCAGTAACCAGGTGAACTCAATGATGTTCAAAGGCGAGAACAAAGATTCCTCAACTCCTTGGGCAGTTGGAGTCATATACGGATTGATAGCTTCGGCAAATGTTCCAGCTTGAATGCTTTCGCGCAAGACGTCGGAAATGAGGGAGACAGCCTGATCTGTTCGCCCGGCGTCGAAAAGCCCGTATACGGTCAGGTTCATATTGGGATACCTGAAGTCGCCCTCAAACCCCAGGCCCCTTTGATTCGGGTGAAAGCCTTGATTGAAATAATCGGCTAGGCGACTTCTGATGTCAGGAGAGAATTGCTGCACGATAGCAAGAGCTTGAGTGATTTCTTTTATGAGCTTAACCCGATCGGACCTTGAGTTGCCCTTGCCATGTGCGAAGGGGAAGTTTTGGTGTATCCGAGTTGGGTCCGAGAAGAACCATGCCCTGCTGTTCTCAACCATCTCGGCCTGTTTACTCCGCCACATTTGCTCATCAGATGAGTTTCCCAATTCAGCGCAGATCAGACTCGCAAAGCCGGCATCATATATCCAGGATGACGTAAACTCGAAGTCCTTCTCCTTCTCGTGTGCGATCTCGTCTGCGGTGTTGTGATCCCCGTAGATACATCGAGGGTTTCTCTCTTCCCACAATAGGTTCTTCCGAATCGCAGGATAGACTGCCTCAAGCTGCGCCCTATCGTGTGTTTTCGAATAGAGTATCCAGGCGGTCTGCGCCTTCCGTGCCGGCAAGGACTCTCCTGCAATGTCGCCATTCGCGTCCACCAGCGACATCAACCCAGAGAATGCCGACCACGCAGCTCTGCAATCGATATAGCAAAGCCATTGATAGCCGAGCACACTATCCCATTGAGCAGTGCCTGGCGCTCTCGGTTCGCCTTCGTTCCAGAGCGAAGGCTTCCCCGTCATTAACTGGTCATAGGCGAACGACGATTCCGGCAGTTTGCGAACCACATCCTGGATAACGAACGTCCAGGCAGCATAATAGGCCCGACGGTGTTGTGCCGCGGTAACCCCGCCCAACCCTCCGCCCGCTTCGATTCCCCACTTCTGCGGCGCAGGAACACGCCGAAGATCCCCTTCGATCCTGGCTCTTGAATGCGCCAACGTCTCGGAGATAGGCTGATGGAAGCATTGTTTTGCTCGTGCGGTGGCAGTCGCTTCTCCTTCCGAGTGTGTTGCAAAACCGAACCCTATCGCAATCTGCGACGCTCCCGGCCCCAAGTTAACTCTGAGCTCGTACCCTTTTGGCTGTATAGCTGCATCTGCTTGCAATGGCATTGGATGCCCGTTAACTACACGGGCGAACATCATTGCATAAACGTAATCAGGGGAGGATACGACAAGCATGTCATCAGCAGGGATCCAGTTTGCCTGTTCAGTCGCTTCATAAACGCCGCCCAGCTCCACGGTCGCATCGGCGCTGCTTGTGAAAGTCAAGTCCCGGATAAGAGAAGAGTCTTCATCCACAAAGAAGTCCAGGCCATGCAGCTGAATACTGCTCCCGTAGTTTGCGTCAAAGGTAAGCTTGTAAGGGAACCACGTCGTGCTGACAGAACTAGCGGGGTCGAGAGTGCTCCCTGAAGTGCTTGCAAGCACATGGCTGATGTTAAGTAACTTGATGGTTCTGGTTCCCACCCAGCCTCCCAAATTCAATGGGATATCTTTCGTTAGAGGCGGGGGGATCTGGGAAACATCAACTGGGCTTGGATTCAGAACGAGCCGGCCGCCTGGAAAGGACAGCCATTGCCAATGATTGGGGCCACTCGCAGAAATGCTATCAGCATCAAACTGAGCATCTCCCGAAAAGTCAACGCTTCCGACGACGTGGCCCTTCGCAGAAGCTAAGAGGTTCAAGGGCATAAACAATAGCGCGAGGCTAACTACCGTGCATTGAAGTTTCCGCATGATTTCGTTCCTCTTTTCCAGATCGCCACCACCGGCAATGCAATAAGTGCTCTTTCGAATGGTGCTCCCCTCCATCTGAATGCAGTGATGACAAGAGCCCTTCAGCTGTGTTCAACGGCAGTATCTCCGGGGGAAACCCGCCGTCGGTTCGGAGCGTGCGCCGCAACTTGAGGGTTGCGGCGGTCGATAATTGTAGAATCCTCCGACTCGCTGACAAGAATTGCTGCCTAGAATGTGAATCGGCCAGAAAGTTGGCCAATCCGATTGCCATACACCCCTGTCACTTGACCAAAAAACTGGTCGTCTCTCCCGGTATCGGGAGCGTTATAGTGATGTTGATTCAGCGCATCGAAGAACTCCGCGCGCAACGTGAAAGCATACCGCCCGTCCTGTCCAAACCTTAGGGCCTTGGCAATGCTTATGTCCGTATCGTTGTAGTTAGGCCCCCAGCCCTGAACAATATAGGGAACGTTTCCGAATTGGCCTATCGGCGGATCGGTGAAGGCACTTGCGTCAAATGCGGTATTGCTTGGGTCAGCCAGATTGTTCAGATCAAGCCTGCCACGTGGATTCTTTCCATAATGGAATCCGGGAGCGACGTTCGATCGGATTGGCCCCATCCAGCCGGGAGTCGAGTAATTCGCGGCCGAAGGTCCGAGAATGGGGCTGCCTGTCTGATAATCGCAGAGGATTCCGATGGTCCAACCACCGATAGCCTGGTTCAGGAGCCTAGACGAGAATGCCCATCGCTTACCAGTTCCGAACGGGAGATCGTAGTTCACATAGCCTTTGGCTACGTTCTTCTGATTAATTCCGACGACCCAATGCTTGGCCTCACTGTACTCCTGGATGTTCTGGAAGCCATAATTGCCGCAGCAGCCTCCAATGTTGTTGGTGGCTTGCACGCTTCCTGTCGCCTTTGACAGAGTGTAGCTCATCTGCATCGATAGCCCATGAGCGTTGTGAGCCTTAGCTTCAACAATAAAAGCGTTGAACTCGCTTACACCAAGAGGAGAACCACCATATTGGATGGGGCCAACTGTTGAAGCCAGTTGAGGATAAGGTGAGATTGCCGACCATGCGTACCCGCTAAACCCCGAATAGGGATAGGGCACACCGGCCGCCGCCGCCTGTCCAGCGTCGTTGACAACGGCATTCACCTGCCCGGATTCAAGTATCGCATTGTATGTCGCCCAGCTCGGATAGTTCAGCGGGGTTTCTAATGCTCCGTCATGAAGGCGAGAGCCCTTATTGCCGACATACTCAGTGCTCAGAAGAATATTTTTCGCCACCTCCCACTCGATGCCGCCATTGTAGTTCTGGACCATTCCTAAACGGAGAGTGGTGGGGTCGACATACCATGGACTTCCATTGCCGGTGGGCAAATAGGTCTGGCTGCTCGTGCGGCTATAATAGAGTGGCTGACCCGGATAGCCATTATTCCAATCGTATGCAGTTGAGCCGCTAACGAAGTTGTTGACCTGATTGTTTGCAATCCAGAACTGGTTGTCTTCGTATGGGCTGAGTCCCCATTGTGTATTGATATTTAGTGGGACATAGTTGATGCCGTATCCTCCGCGGGCTACGAAGTTATTCTTCAAACGATAGGCCGCGCCCAGGTGGGGACTGAACTCCCACAAGTCATTGGTCGTTTCGAAACTCTGACTGCTGTTGGTGGTGAACTGCCACGCTCCTGGATAACTTCCCCAGGCGCCGCTGGGATTCGTCAAATGAGGATTGAATTGTTGCCATTGTCCAAGCGCATCATGAAAAGGCGTGTTCGCATCCCAACGAAGTCCTAACTCCACGGTTAGGCGTTGAGAAGCCTTCCATGAGTCATCGGCATAAAGATCGTAGTTCTTGCGACGCGAATAACTCGGATCAGGTTCCTGAATAGAGGCACTGGTTACATCCCCAAGCATCATGGCTGCGAAACCGGACCCTATAAATGGTGCGACTCGACTGTCAATGGGCCCTCCTGTGTTGTTGGCGAAGTTGTAGATTTGCGGGCCACCAAAGCCATTGTTGTTTTGCATTGCCGAAAACTCGCCACCGAATTGAAACGTGTGCTTGCCTTTCAGCCATGAGACTGCATCCTGGTAGTGGAACACAGCATAATGGTAATGATCTTCGGTGACCTGGCTGGTGCTGGTCTCGCCGATGCCATTTCCACCGCCGAAGTTAAGAATCGGGAAGTTATTGCTATCGCTGTCAGGGAACCCGTAGGTCACTGGATTTTCATGTGGCCATGATGATTCGTCCGTGAAGAGGTGAACGTACGACCCTGACAGAGTATTGACCAGGTTGGGGGTAATTGCGAAGGTATGGCGAGCGCGGTAAATGTGCTGACGGAGAACCGATTGGCCACCACTGCTAAGTGGTCCTCCGGTATAGTAACCGAGCCCGCATCCGGAACACGAACCCGCGTTAAAGAGCTGCACGTATGTAAATCCAAACATAACGCTCTGACCCGCAGTAAGTTTGTGGTCAGCCCGCAAGTCGAAGTTGTCTTTGATCGCAGGCCCCCCGTTATTGGTAGAAAAGTTGTTTGTGATTGTCGGCAAGGTAGGGACATAGTACTTCTGATAGAGAGAGATGATCTTTTGCGACAGAGTGCCGACGAACCTTGATGTCGGAATTATGTTTCCGGGGAATGGCGTTCCGCAGGGAATGCCGTTAACGGATGTCCATGTAGCAGGATCAAAAATCTGGCCATAGAGATAGGGCTGTCCAGTGCACGGGTTGATAATGGGTTGCTGTGTCGTTGGATCATTAATTACGCCCTGGTAGGTTCCCTGGGTAAGGAGAGCGCTGAAATCGCCACCGAGCATGGCCGTTGTTGGAACGGTCGCGCTCGCAGGAGTAAGGATGTTGTTGGTTTGAGAATATCTTTCCCAATCTCCAAAGATAAAAGTATGATTCTTCCAGATCGGGCCGCCCATGCTTCCCCCGTAGTCGTTAAACCTGTCTCTTGCTCTGGCATATTGCGAGCGGCAGGCAGGGACGTCGCCCGAAGATGAGCATTGGGCGAGAAAGTAGTTGTCAGCCCAATCGTTTGCATTTAGATCTTCGTTTTGCGTGTAGTAGAAGGCAGAGCCGTGAAGGGAGTTGGTTCCGGCTTTCGTTTCATATAAGACGGCGCCGCCGCCTGTAGCAGCGCTATCGATTTTGACGCCGGCAATCTGCACTTGCATTTCAGAGACGGAATCTTGACCCTGCGTTAGGACAACGCCCTGCATGGCAGAAGTCGCATCGATGCCGTCAACCAGAACTGACTTTGAAAACTGTTGCGACCCCGCAATGTCGTCCTGATACCAGTATCCCTGCATGGTCGGGACGGTCGCATACTGAATATTGGACGCGTCGCGACCGCCATTCACACTCATAGGGATCGTATTGATATCCTTGCTCTCGACGGTATATGCAACTGTCGAGGTCTCGGTTTCAAGAAGTTGCGGAATACCAGTCACGTGCACTGTTTCAGAGACCGAACCGACTGAGAGCTTGGCATTCACTTCGAGAACCTGCGCAGCAGTCAAGTGCAGATCCGGTACCGAGAATACTTTGAATCCCTGATGTGTGATGTCAAGGGTGTAATCCCCGATCGGCAGGTTGGGGATCGAGTATATTCCGTCCTGGTTGCTGACGCCCTTGAACATCAACTTGGTATCGACGTTCGTGACGGTCACATTCGCTGACGGCAGAACCGCACCGCTGGCTTCTGTTACTGTTCCGGTGACGGTTGCTGCGTCATGTTGCGCCCACGATATTCCTGATGCGATCAGGAATACAGCGGAGAACCGCAGAGTGAGAGTGAGAAGTCTCTGCATTGTCAACTGACATGTCGGTTGCATATGCGTCCCCCTGAATTTAGCGTCTGGTCTCCGATGTTGTGAAGTGTCATTGCGCAAGAATCTCCTCATCTGCGGGAACCGCCTTCAGTGCATTGGCCTGCGCCTGTCCAGCGAGTGTGAGAGTTCTGGACGCGATCCAAATAGAGGCAAGTTGAAGGACCGCCACGATTGGCAATGCGTATTTCAAGGCAGCAATGTCCGAAATCCAGGTTGCAAGAACCAGGAATAAGCCACATCCCAGCGCTCGTCCCGCAAACAGGCCGCATTCGTGATTGAGGATGTACGCGTACTGATTTCTACCCTCGGCACGTGAAACTATTTCCGTGATCAGGAATTGAATTGGGAAGTAGGCCAAATCGAGAATGGGCTTCGCCAATATGAGACAAGCCATGAAGATGATGACGCCCGTTGCGTTGAAGAGGGCGGCGTTGACGACGGTTCCAATGAAGAACAACACGAGACCGATTGAAAACACAAGAACGCGATGATTTGGCTTTGCTACTCTTCCGATTCCATATAGAAAAAACGACGAAACGATTCCTCCGACAGCCTGAATGGTTCCCAAAGTACCTTCTTGCCCCACGAGCATCATGATTAGCATCGCCGGCGCAGTGACTATGTAGCCCTGGACTAAACCTTTGAGTGCGGCCAGCACGAGCATCTTGTGCCATAAAGGATCGAAGCGGAGGAACACAAACGTCGTGAGCGGAGGATTTTCGAATCTTCCAAAGTGCAGGACAATGGATGCGAGAACGGTAAGGACGATGACACAGATCGACACAATCCGATACGCATTATTCGGATTACCGTTAAGCCATCTGTTTCTAGTCGTGCCCGCTATGAACAGACCAATTCCGATAGGGACAATCACTGACGTGAATGTAAGGAAAAAGGACTCCAGGCCGTAGTAGTAGTTTCGATTACTGTCATTGGTGGTCGATAGCACCAAGAAGCCGCGGTTGGCCCAGAACAATCCCGTGGCCAGGCCCATCATGGAGCCGGAGATTGCGATTCCAGACATCGTAATGACGGGCGAAGACATCATCAAGATCATGGCGATCCCGCTCAACAGCATCGCAGCTGAGTAAAGGTGGTTGATACTAACGCTTCTTAGCAGGAACCCATTGATCAGGAAGGCAACTGGCGTGGCAGTGTAGATTGCAAGTTGGTATGTGAGCACTTTACCGACTGCATGAGAGTTGCGCATGACGTAAGCGGCTACGAAAATCTCGAGTACGGGCAGAACAAATGCGTAGAGCATGTTCGTGAGCAGCAGGATCCTCATGTCCCTGGGATACGACAGAAAGAGGTTGTACTCCTTCATGAGCCTGTTCATGCACACTCCCGTAACACGTTGAGGGAAGTGAGAATCTCGTTGATCGAGAATGTAGCTGCGCAAATTACGCTGTCGGAAGCCCCGTAATAAATCGTCAGCCGATCACCATCGACCAAGTGGCCGTTGGTAAAGATGACTTGGCCGAAGAAGCCGTCCTGCTCATAACGGGTGAGCGGCTCCATGATTGGCGTCTCGGAGCGCGCCAACAGCCGCCAGGGTTCATTCAGGTCGAGCAGCAGCGCGCCAAGGCAGTATCGGTTTTCTTTGGTCGCACCGTGATAGATCTCAAGCCAGCCTTCGGATGTCCGGATTGGCGCCGCTCCCGCGCCAACGCGGGCGCTATCCCAGTACCCCTTGCGGCTATGGGCCACGCAACGGTGTCTGCCCCAGTGAATGAGGTCGGGCGATTCGGCGAGCCAAATATAATTGCCGCCCAGTTCCGGGCTGCTGGGTCTGTGGAACGCGTAGTATTTGTCCCCGATTTGCTCCTCAAAGAGAGCACAGTCCTTGTTGTGCGGAGGAAAGATCATCCCCTCATTGGCAAAGTTCTTCCAGTCGCGTGTTGTGCGCAGCCCCACCCCCACTCCGTTATTGGAGACCTGCGTATAAGTCAGATAGTAGGTCCCATCGATCTTCGCTACACGGCAGTCCTCAATCCCGTAGGTTTCCAGTTCGCCGGTACCCACCAGAGGCTGGCTTTGCTCCGGTTCGACGAAGTGGACGCCGTCGTCGCTGGCTAGGAGACGAAGATGGGAGAGAGTTGTGAGGTAGTCCCGCCCCTCAAAACTAATTACGCGGGGATCGCTCAGATCAAGTCTTGGGTCGGCCGAATCGAATTCGAGCACCTCAAGGCGGCCTTCAGGATCAAAAATGGGAAATGAGGTCTTGCCTGGAACTTGCTTTGGGCGTTCTGCCACCCGGATCAGTAACCAGGTCTTGCCCTGAAACCGAAATACTCCGGGATTCAAAAGGCACGTCACTTCCATGCCTGCGACGCTTGGGCGGAGATCCGTTGGCCTGACAATAGGGTTTTGCCCGAAGCGTTGCGCCAGATCGGCCATCGTGGGACCTTTGCGTTCTTGAAGATCGGCTATTGCCACCAAATACGGATTGCTGTGGCCGTCGATAACCTTCCTGCAAAGGCGTGATTCCGAAAAGGGTTTTACAGCATAAATCTTTTATAATCAATGCGATTCACATGTGATTCACACGCACAAGCTCGAAATTACCGGTCAAAGATGCCCACACAGCCGTGGCCCATGGGGAACGGGTTCACCTCAGGGCGACATCTCCACTGGACCAGTCATGTGGTCTGCTCTGCACTGCAGACGATGGTCAGTCAGCGTCAATGCGACTGCAGTTCCAGACCGTCTTTTCCTCGCGCGTTCTGTACGCTACAATCAGGCCGCAATTCAAAACTGCATGTCGCGTCCGGAGACTAAGCTGGAGACTAGCGGAATCAAACTCAGATGGGCAAATCGCTGATGAAGGAAATGGATCCAGAGCTTCGGGAGGATGCTCGCTGGCAGTTGATCGAAAGGATCACCGCAAGCGCTTCCTTCCAGAAGTCCGCCAAACTTAGAGATCTGTTGCGCTTCCTAGCGGAGAAAAGCCTTCATGGCCAGCCGCAGGACCTGACCGAACACCACATTGGCGAGGCCGTGTTTGGCAAAGAGGAGGATTACAGCGTTGTCGAGGACAGTTCAGCGCGCGTGCACGTCCGCCAGCTGCGGCTCAAGCTGCATGAATACTTCGACGGAGAAGGCCGCGACGAAACCTGGATTGTTGAGATTCCGAAAGGAGCTTACACTACGCTATTTAGGCCTGCCCAGCCGAGAGCTTCCACGACGCCTGTAACGGTCGAAACCGGCCAGCAACCCAAATCCTTGATCAGGTTGCTGCCCTGGATGCTCGCGGCGCTGCTTCTCGTCACTACTCTGACTGCCTGGCTTCGCCAGCCACGGCTCACGCCATCTAATCTTCCCCCCTGGCCGCTATCGGCTCTCTTTGATCCGCCCAACCGCCCTGTCGAGGTGGTAGTGGCGGACGTCAACTACGGCATGATGCGCCTCATTGACGAGCAGCCGGTGACGCTGGAGCGATACTTGAGCCCCGCCTACCGCAGCGGAGAGGATATCTCCAATCCGCACCCAACAGGCCGCGAGGCTCGCGTGATGAAGTATCTATCCGGGTCCCTGCTCACCTCTTATGCCGATCTTGTGGTGGTTCAGAGCCTCACGAAGTTGAGCGGTAGCTCTCGCGACTGGCTCGTTATCCGATCGTCCCGCGATCTCCGCCCACGTGACCTGGAGGCATTTAATTTAGTTCTCGTCGGCAGTCCAGGCTCGAACCCATGGGTTTTTTATTTCCAGGATAAGCTGAACTTTCAAGAGCGCGAAGGCGTCGTGGGCGAAAGTCTGAAGTATTTCCAGAATCTACATCCCAAAGCCGGTGAACAGGAAACCTATCACGGACTGGCCTTCACGGGCAGTTCGGGAGAGGACTACGCAACCATCTCACTTCTTCCCCTTGCTAATGGACGCGGCAGCGTTCTCATTCTGCAAGGATTGCAACAAGAGGGTACCGAAGCTGCAGGGCTTTTCCTCGCGGACCCTTACAACCGGCAAAAGCTCCAGCAGGCCCTTGGCATTACAGGCACCCCTGTGCAGCCCGTCTACTTCGAGGCCCTCGTTCGGACCCAGGCTGTGGCCGGCGCCCCCAATGCTACTTCCATCGTGGCCACGCGCCTGATTCATCCGTGATCTAAGCGTCGCCTGGTTGGTCCATCGGACTAGTCCCGACAAACTCGCATCGCGTCACATAGCGGTTCGGTCGGAAGCGGCTTGCAACGGCGAGAACTCCAGCCTTTAGCACAATACATAGTAAGGACGACTAACCTGTGGGATCGTGCAACTTGGGCACACTTTTGTTGTGATGGTCTGCGACCCGGTTCCGCGCCGGTTAGAATGCGGAAATTGGCACCTTGCTGGAAGTCATTGATAAATAAGGAAGATAGCTAGCGGAAGCTGTGTGGGGGCAGCGTTCTAACCAACTGAACTACGTCCCCACTCGCCAAATCAACGAGATGCGCAATCGCCAAGGTTTATGCGGCGTTGCACGAACTGCGTATGTTGCCCAATCTGCTCTGGACGCCCATCGCTTCCCATCGGGCCTGAAGCGTTAATACGAAGCTGCGTTTGACAACTTGATTTGGCCCCACCGCGATACTTACATTTGGCCCCACCTGTAGTAATAAGGATACCCAGTTTAGTTCGGCAAAGGTCTTGCGTCTCCAGCCGGGATGGAGTGCAGAGGAAGGGGCGGCGTTTTTGAGCCCCTTCCTTTGCACCAGCAATGTAGAAGCTAACTCCGTCGATCGCTACGATGCTTTCTTTTTCTGGCGCACCTCCAGGGTTCTGCGAAAGCGGTAGGATTCGGCGCCGGTCTCGATGATGTGCGCTCGATCCGTGATCCGGTCCAGCAACGCCTTGCATAAGCGCGGATTGGGAAACACCTGCGTCCACTCGGAAAACGGTAAGTTTGTGGTCACGATCAAGGTGGCTCGCTCGGCGCGTTCGGCGATCACTTGAAACAAGAACTCGGCTCCGATGTCAGCTAATGGCACGTAGCCTACTTCGTCGAGCACGATCACGTCGTAGCGCAACCAGCGTGACAGCACCCGTTTCACCGCGTTGTGTTGCCGGGCTTCCACCAGCTCGTTGACCAGGTTTGCGGCTGTGGTGAATCTTGCTCGCCGCTTCTGCCGGCACGCGGCCACGCACAGGCCCGTCGCCAAATGCGTCTTGCCGGTACCACATTCGCCCATCAGCACCACGGGTTCCGCGCGCTCGATGTAGCCACCTTCGGCCAGTTCGCGGATCTTTGCCGCCGGAATCTGCCGCGCCTGGTTGAAGTCGAACTCTTCCAGCGTTTTCAGCCGCGGTAACTTGGCATCGCGCAGCCGTTGCTGAACGGCGTGCCGGTCACGTTCTTCCGACTCCATCGTGAGCAGCGCTTCCAGATACCCGATGTGACTGCGCTGTTCTTTGATGGCCTGCTCCGCCAGTTGCACGAAGTTCGCTCCGATCATCGGAATGCGCAGCGCCTTGCAATACTGCCTCACACTGGCGTGTTCGAGAGCCTGAGTTTGCTCTTTCATCGCGCCACCTCCGCCGTACTGGCAGCGAGACTGAGTAACTGGTCATACTCATTCATCTGAGGCAGCGGTCGTTCGTAGCGTTCCAGTCCGTTGAGCTCAACTAACTCGGTGCCTGGACGACCCAGTTCCGTTGCCATTAGCAGATGCCGCACCGCGGCCGCATCTGTGCAACTCAAAGCCAGCGCCTTCTCCACCGCCTGCTGCAGCCGCTCCCAGCCATGTCTCTTGCCGAGAGTGAGTAACTCGATCATCTCCCGCGTGCCGACTTGCTTGCCGTGCCGTTCCTGCAAGCTCTGCCAGAGCCGGTCGAAACTCTCCGGCCAGCGCCCGCGTTCGCGCCACTGCCGCAACGGACTCGATCCCGCCAGCGCTCCCGGTTTCTTCTCCAGCACGTCAAGATAGTGCTCCAGATCGAGCACTTGCTCATAGCGGCCGAAACTACGCTCGTGCCGCGCCACGCACTCCCGTTCCTGCCAGATCTCGACATACGCCGGCAGGAGTTTCGCTTGCGGGCGCGTCCCCGGCCGCAAGGGCGTCGAGTAGAAGTTCGTCCGCACCTTCACACAGCCCTTGCCGTCCACTGTCGGAAAACTGGTCTCCGCCAGTTCGAATCCTTCCGCCGCCAGCGGCAACAGATGCTCGCGTTCGATCCGCATCGCCTCCCCGACGGGCATCGCTTGGCCTGCAATCCGCCGCTGTTCGTCTTGTTGACAGAAGCTTCGCAAATACTGATTCAACTCTTCCAGGTTCTTCACCTGCGGAACCGGCACCAGATGATTCCGGCGGAAATAGCCCACTTCCCCCTCTACTCCGCCCTTCTCGTTGCCCCGCGCCGGATTGCAGAACTCGGTCTGAAAGCCCCAGTGCGAGCGGAACGCGATCAACCGTTCCGTCTCCTCCCGCTGATGCCCGCGCAGAATCTTCTTCACCGCGCTCTTTAGGTTGTCGTAGCGCAAGCGCCGGAACACGCCACCAAAATAGCCAAATGCAGACTCATGCGCTTCCAGAAATGCCTGCTGCGTGGCGTGATAGTAGGCAACGTGAAACGCTCCGCCGCTCGCCATCGACCGCATCGCGAAGTGTTGAACCGACTGGCGCTCGCCTCCGATCTCGGCCATGGCTTCGTACCAATCCACCTGCGCTTCGCCGCCCCAGTCGTACACTTGCGGGACAAACGTCTCTCGCGCCGTGAGCCCTAACTCTTGCTTGCGCTCCCGTACATAACGGCGCACCGTCGCTTCCGCCACTGGGTCCGAACGCTCCTGACGGATCCGCTGCCAAATGCGATGTGCGGTGTGCCGCTGTTTGCGCGGAGCCAGCTGATCGGCGCGCAGAATCTCGTCAATGAACTGCATCACCGGACCCAGCCTGGGCTTGTTCCGCACCGCCAGTTTGCGCTCCGGCGGGATCGCACTCGCCAGCGCCTGTCGCACCATCCGCCGATGCACGCCCAGCTTCTTCGCGACTGCGCGAATCGAACCGGTTCCATGCGTGTGCTCCCGCCTAATCTCTTCGAATAGCTCCACCTTGCGTCTCCTGTCCATCGCCCTCCCCGTCCTGGCTGGCAGAAATCAGGGTAGGCCGATCTATCGGTTAGGGTGGGGCCAAATGTAATGATCGAAGTGGGGCCACTTCAGAGTAGCGAAATCAGAAGCGGAGCAGATTGTCGTCACCAAACTATCCTAACAGCTTCTCGCAGAACACGAAAGCTCTCTGCCCAGCACGCCAGCTATGCGATAACGCAACGCGATCCTCGGCTTGTTGATTTCCACCCGACTGTCGTTCTAAAATCGCGAGCAACGTTGGGGCGTCATCCGTCAATCGTGCGCGGTGAAGTATGAGTAGTGCACGCACTTGGCCGTGAAATGGGGTGACCGCCCATGCTGTATGTCATACCAATCGTCTTCGTCGCCGACGATGACATCTCGGTACGCCAATCTTTGCAGCTATTGATTGGCTGCGAAAGCTGGCGGCCCGAGACATTCCCTTCTCCGCACGAATTCCTCGACCACCAACGAGTTTCCGCCCCGAGCTGTCTCGTTCTTGACGTTTCTGTTCGAGGCACGATAACCGAAAATTCATAGGAGGATTTATGGCAGCGAGCAGAGCCACGGTAGTACCCATGAAATTGACGCAGATGAAGTCGGCGCAAGTATCCAGGCCCGGAGCAGATTTCGAGATCGTCGAGCGTGCGATTCCAGAACCGGATGCAGGACACCTGCGGATCAAGGTGCAGGCCTGTGGTGTTTGCCACAGTGACGTGCTTACGAAAGACGGGTTGTGGCCCGGAATTGAGTATCCACGCGTTCCCGGACATGAAGTGGCGGGCATCATCGATGAACTGGGTGAAGGTGTTTCCGCGTGGAAGAAGGGACAGCGGGTTGGCGTGGGCTGGCACGGCGGCCATGACAACACGTGCCGGGAGTGCCGGCGCGGAGATTTTGGCAATTGCCGGAATGCAACGGTTTGCGGCATCAGCTATGACGGCGGATACCAGCAATACATGGTGGCTCCGGTCGAGGCGCTGGTGCCGATTCCCGACAGCCTGAATGACGCGGACGCAGCGCCGCTGCTGTGCGCCGGCATTACCACCTACAACGCGTTGCGACACAGTGGCGCGCTGCCCGGCGACCTGGTCGCAGTGCAGGGGATCGGCGGCCTGGGTCACCTTGGAGTTCAATTCGCGAACAAGTTCGGCTACAAGGTAGCGGCGATCGGGCGCGGCTCGGAAAACGCGGCGCTGGCAAAAAAGCTGGGAGCAAGCGTGTACATCGACAGCCAGGCGACGAACGCGGTTGAGGCGTTGCAAAAACTCGGCGGGGCTCGAGTCATTCTGGCGACGGCCCCCAACTCGAAGGCAATGTCGGAGCTGATCGACGGTCTGGGGCCGAACGGCAAACTGCTGGTGGTCGGTGCAGCCTTCGATCCGATCGAGGTTACGCCTTTACAGCTCATCACTGGCGGTAAGACTATCCAAGGCTGGTATTCGGGAACCCCTGCGGATTCCGAGGACACGCTGAACTTCGCCGAACTCAGCGGCGTGCGTCCCATGATTGAAACCTATCCGCTGGAAAAGGCGGCCGAGGCTTATGCGCGCATGCTGAGCGGCAAGGCGCAGTTTCGCGTGGTTCTGACCATGTGAAACGACCGCGGATCGCGAGAACAAAAACGGAGTCCGGCGCTGACCTTAGTTAAAGTGGGGTTGGCGCCGGCCATTTCGCGCTGGACACGGCTGCGGATGAGATCGCCGCCCTGGTCCGAGGGTTTGTCAGCTCGTCGCGCTCTGAGTTGGTTTCGCGGCGCGTTGGCTAAGGCCATTGTGAGAATGCGGCGAAACGCTCGCGATGGGCTGGTCGACTATATCCGCCATCCCGTGAGCGCCGTCGCCATGCCCCTCAATGCTACGTTTCGGATCCACGAGGAGCCATAATGCCGCACCGACCAGGCACAGCGCGGCGGCGACCAGAAAGGAAACCTCCCAGCCGAAGTGGCCGGCGATCGCGGGCGTCAGCGAAGCCGTGACCGCGCCTCCGATCTGGCCGCCCATATTCATCAGGCCGGAGACAGAACCTGGAGAGGATCCGGAAATGTCTACGGTCACCGACCAGAAAGAACTCTGCGACAGATAAAGCGCACCGGCTCCGCCGGCGAGCACAATACTGGCGAGCCGCGCGCTGTGGACTTCGGCGCCCAGCGCCAGAAATACCGCTGCCATGGCGATGACCACGGATGCAAGATAACAGCGTCCTACGCGCGCGCCGTAGTGGCGTGTCAGCCAATCGCTGGCCGTTCCGCCCAGCGGACAGCAAGCCGCCATCGCCAGAAAAGGCAACATCGCGTAGAACGCGCTGGCCTTCAGATTCAGGCCGCGAACCTGCGCCAGATAAATGTAAAACCAGCTGAAGAAGATCCACGCCGCATATCCGAAGCTGAAGTAGCTGAGGGTGATCGCCAGCACTTCCCTGCTCTTCAGAACGGTGCGCCACGGGATCAGCTTGCGGCCGGGCTTTTCGAAGATCTCGCTGGAAAGGTGAGCCAGAATGTAATCCCTCTCGGAGGCAGAGACCCGGGAATGTTCTGCGGGGGTGTCGCGCGCGATGATGAACCATACCCCGCCGACAATGAGGCCGATCGCCGCACACAGCCAGAATGAATCTCTCCAGCCGTAGCGTAGCATGATGTAGGTGATTAGCGGCGGCGACAGACCGGCTCCCGCACCGACTCCGGCGAAAATCCAGCCGTTAGCCAACCCGCGTTCGGGCGCCGGAATCCAGCGCGCCACAAATTGATTCGAGGCCGGGTAGACCACTGCTTCCCCGGCTCCCAACAGGAAGCGTATAGAGATGAAGAGAAGCGCCGCGCCGCGAATGCTCGGCGGCACCGCGGCTGTCAGCGCAGTGAAGACGCCCCACCACACCACTCCGCCAGCGAGCACGCGGCGAGGTCCGAACCGGTCGGCCAACCTTCCGCCCGGCGTCTGGAAGATCGCGTATCCCGCGAGAAACGCGCTGAAGACCCAACCGAGTTGGACGTTACTCAAATGGTAGGCAGCGGCGAGAGAGCTTCCCGCGATCGAGATGTTCACCCGGTCGAGAAAGGCGACTGCGCTGAGGACGAACAACCACGCAATCAGAAACCAGCGCACGTTGCCCGGGCCGCGACTGCTCATCGGCGAACACCCGGCCACTTCGCGAGCGCAGCTCTGTTCAGGAAATTTTGGGGCACGGCGGCGACGATAATACCATCCTCGCCCGCATCCGTCACCGGCGAGTGCGCATAAGGTTCGAGCAGCATCGCTATTCGGATTCTTTCACTTCTTGGCGCGACTCCCCAAGCCCTTCGATGCCCAGTTCGACACCATCGCCCGCGTTGAGGGAAGCAGGCGGCTTCATTCCCATGCCAACTCCGGCGGGCGTAGCGTTGTTACTTTTGTTGCATTATGGTTTACTTGGCTCGTTTGGCGTAACCTTGTAGCAAGAATGTTCAATAGGCAGGGCACCATGAAAGACGCCCATTCGACAGACGGAACGGGAAACCACATTCCAAGTTTCGCCGAACGAATCAATCGGCTTGCCAAGAAGCGCCGAGAGTTGATCCGCCCGGTCCAGGAACATCCGCGCGATTACGTGCTGTTGCCGATCCGCGACCTGGCGGGCAAACTTGCCACCGATCCCGCCACCGTGTTGCGCATTGTGCGCGGGTTGGGATTCAGCAGCTATCGCGATTTCAAGGTCTATTTACACGAACTGTCGATCGCGAGCGCGACGTCTCTGGAAGTCATGCGCAGCGATATGGTCGATGGCTCCAGTATCCTCTCGCACGCGCACAAAGCGCTGGAACAGGATGTCCGCAATATCCATGCGCTGCGCAATACCCTCGACATGAAGCGCGTGGCCGACCTGGCCACGAGAATCCACCGCGCCCGCCGCATCCTCATTCTCGGGGGCGATCTGGCGATCAGTCTGGTGGACTTTCTGGAATATCGGTTGACCCTGCTTGGCTTCCCGGCGAGTGCCGCCACCACACCGGGGCATGCGGCGAACGCCGCGCGTAACTGTGGCAAGAAGGATCTCGTCATCGCCATTAGCTTTCGCCGCGGGCTGCGGCAGACGGTGGAAGGATTGCAGCAGGCCCATGCCAATGGGGCTTACTGCGTGGGCATCACCGATACCTTCATCTCTCCGATTGCGCGCTTTGCCGATGAGTGTTTTCTGACGCCGGTGGAAGCGCACCTCAGCAATTCCTACACGGTGCCGATGAGTTTCTTGAACGTTTTGCTGACGGTTTGCGCCCATCAGCACCGCGCCCGCACCGTCCGCATCCTGAAAAAGGCAGATCAGGAACAGCGCCACGGCTTCCGCTGGTACGTGGAGTAGAGCCTGTCCCAGACGCCGGTGCACGCCCCGCGCACAGTCGCTCGGTGGGCCGCCCAATAGCTCCTTTGTTGCGCCGAAGAGTAGGTCTCTCCCGGCCTGATCTTTTCCGGTACCGAAAAGCTGATCTTTGCCATAGAAACAAATGTTGCATTTTGTGAAATTCGTTCTTGACAGGGGCGGTGATCTGTTTGTATACAGGCGTGTTCAGACGTCTGCCGGATTCTGCGTCCAGCGGGCTTGCGGGCAAGCGTTATCTGGCAAGGCTCGAGGACGCAATCAAAGAGGGGGTTCCATGCAAAGATTCTCGAAATTGGCCATCTTCCTGGGGCTGAGTGCATGCGCAACGTTGGCGTGGGGGCAAGCCACAACTTCACTTCGGGGCACGGTGACGGACGCTTCTGGCTCGGCAATTCGCGGGGCCCAGGTGACGGTGGTCAATCCCAGCACGAATTTCACTCGTACCACCGAGACCGGCAATGACGGAACCTACGTGCTCCCGGAGTTGCTCCCGGGCACTTATAACGTCACCATCGAGGCGAAGGGCTTTAGCCGGCACGAGGAGAGCGGTGTGCCCTTGCGGGTGGAGCTGCCTGCGACCTTGAACGTGCAAATGAAGGTTGGTTCGATCTTAGAGACGGTTGTGGTCACGGCCGAGGCGCCGATACTCAACACGACCGATGCCACCATGGGCCAAACCATGGAGACGAACACCATCGAGAACCTGCCGCTGCCGGCCGAGAACAACGTGCTCCTGCTTAGCCTGCAGCCGGGTGTCGCCTTCAACGGCGAAAATATATTGCAGAACAGCTATGACACGCGTGCCGGCATGGTCAATGGCGAGCGCAGCGATCAAAACAACATCTCGCTCGACGGCGTCAGCAACAACGACGAATTCGCGGGCTATGCCTTCAACGGCGTCTTGCCGACTACGCCGTTTTCGGTCGAAGAATTCCGTGTGACCACATCCAACTACGGCGCCAGCGAAGGGCGTTCTTCCGGAGCCCAGATCGCTATGGTCACCAAGGGCGGCACCAACAAATTTCACGGTTCCCTTTATGAGTTCAATCGCAACGGCGCTGGCGAAGCCAACGACTTTTTTCTGAAAGGCAGCCAGATCGCTGGTGGACTGCCGAACCGGCCCGAACAACTGGTGTGGAACAACTATGGAGGAACCATCGGCGGGCCCGTCGTGAAGGACCGGTTGTTCTTCTTTTTCAACTACGAAGGCCACCGGCAGAATGTGGGACAGAGCGTGGAGCGGAGTGTTCCCAGCCCTATGCTGCAGGACGGAATTATCCAGTACCAATGCGCCACGCCGTCAGCATGTACGGGCACGAGCGTTACCGGAGCCAGCGGCAAAAGCTATTCGGTTCAACCCGGTAATTACGCGCTGGGCCCAACGCAGCTCGCCCAGATGGATCAGGAGCGTATCGGCCCCAGCGGCGGAGCGCTCGCGTATTTTCAGACCTACCCGCTGGCGAACGATCTCAACTACGGCGACGCGCCGAACTTCGCCGGATACCGTTTTGCGGCGCCGACGACGACCCGCGAGAACTGGTACATCGGGCGCATCGATTTCAAGATCACCCAGAACGGGAATCACACTCTTTTCCTCCGCGGCACGGGCGTAGATCAACACGACGTTCCTACGACCGGAGCTCCGTTCCTGCCTGGCAGGCCGCCGATGACGACGAATGTTGACCTGGCGAAGGGCTTTGTCGCCGGTTACACCAGTCTCTGGGGACCGCATCTAGTAAACAATGTGCGTTACGGCCTGACCCACGACAGTCTTGCGATTAGAGGTGATTCCAACCAGCCCTGGGTCTTGATGCGCGACCTGGACCAGGGCATTACATATTCCAGCGGCTATACCGCTCCGGTGCACAACATTGTGGATACAGTCGATTGGACAAAAGGTTCGCACAGCTTCCAATTTGGTTTTAATTTTCTGCTTTCGCGACTGAATTCTTATGATTACAGTCCCAACTTCAGTGATTCCCTGACCAACGCCGACTACATTTCGGCAGGCGGTTTTGCCAACAAGAACGACTTCCTCAATCCGGCATGCCTCGCGCAAGGCTATTCAAATTGTACCGTCGGCGATACTTTCCCCGCGGTCGACACCGGCTTTAACCACGCCTATGACTTCCCGTTAGCCGCATTGATGGGTATTGAAAGTGAGACGGATGGCTCTTTCAACTACAAGGTTGGAGCCACCTCCGCGAGTCAACTCGGCCAGGATCAACCCATCCAGCGGCACTGGGCTGTCGACAACTACAACTTCTTTTTCCAGGACACCTGGAAAGTACGGCGCAATCTCTCTCTCACATACGGTCTGAATTACCAGCTCATGACACCCATGACCGAGACCTCCGGACAAGAGGTGACGCCCAACGTCAATATGGGTACTTGGTTTAATCAGCGCCAGGCGGCGATGTACAAAGGAATCCCGGACAATCAAGTGCTGGGCGGAGCGCTTATTGGCTTCGGGCCTGCCGGTTCCTCCTATGGCAAGCCCGGCTTGTACAGTTCCCAGACCAAGAATTTTGCGCCGCGACTGGGCATCGCCTGGACGCCGCACGCAGACTCTGGCTGGTTAAACAAACTCTTCGGCGACGATAAGACCTCCATACGAGCCGGAGCGGGCATGTACTACCAGAACTTCGGCCCTGAACTGGCCCAGTCCTATAGCGCCTCGGGCGAGTATGGGCTTTCCACGCAGGTCTCCAATCCCGCCGCCTCGCTTGCGCTGAGCGCCGCGCCTCGCATCGGCGGCAGCTTGTCCGACATGAACGACCTCAGCGGGCCTCTCGGTCTCTTGTCAAGCCTGCATCTGACCCCTCCCTCCAGCTTTAGTTTTCCCGCCACGCCTCCCGGAGGCTCGTTCATGATTGCGAGTGGCATTGACCAGTCGCTCAAAACTCCCTATTCGTACGCCGCCGACTTGTCCATCCAACGGCAGTTGCCGGGCAAGATGACTCTCGATGTGGCCTACGTGGGCCATTTCTCTCATCGCCTCCTGGTGCTCGATGACGTGGCCTCGCCCATGAACCTGGTCGACCCGCAATCCGGGATCAGTTATTTTCAAGCCGCCCGGCAGTTGTCATCGTTGTGGCGCCAGAACACGCCAGAGGCCAGTATTAATGCCTCAACCGTCGGGCCGACAGCCGCCTATTGGCAGAACATGCTTCACCCGCAAAACTCGTATACTCTGGCATGCTCGTCGGGCGCTTCGACCACCAACCTGCTGGAGGCCGTATACGACACTTTCGGGCCCGGCTGCGGCAGCCTTTACAACGAAACTACCGGGAACTTCCTGATCGACGTGGTCGGAATCCCGAGCTTCCTGAACACAGGTCCATACAGCTTCTATAACAGCCAGTATTCCTCTCTATGGGACTGGCGCTCGATCGCGTGGTCGAACTACAACGCGCTCCAAGTCAGCCTGAACAAGCAGATGTCCCACGGTGTGATGTTTGGTTTGAACTACACCTATTCCAAGAACATGGATATCGAGTCCATGGCGGAACGTGGTGTCCACTACCTGACCGACAGCGTGATCAATGCATGGAACCCGGGGCAGATGTATGGACCGAGCGACGCCGACTTGCGGCATCAGATTAACGGCTACTGGGTTGCCCAGTTGCCGGTCGGCCGCGGAAAGGCCTTGGGCAGCAATATGCATGGCGTGGCTGACGCCCTGATCAGCGGCTGGCAACTGGGCGGCACCACTCGCTGGACCTCCGGCTTCCCCGTCAGCGTATTCCAGGGATACGTGTGGCCAACCAACTGGGATGAAATGGGGTGGTCGGATTTGACCGGCGCTCCCATCGGCGCGGGAACTACCATCGGCAACGGAACTCTGAGCCAACAAACCGGAGTGATTAGCGGCAACGGCATTCTCAACGGTGTTCCCAGCATCTTCAAGAATCCCAATTGCGTCTCGTCGAACAGCGCGTCTTGCCCACGGGCAGCGTTCGATTATGCGTATCCGGGAGAAAGCGGCTCGCGCAATCCGGTTCGCGGCGACGGCTATCTCGCCACGGATATGAATCTCTCCAAGCAGTGGAGGATTCCGCACACGGAGAGTCATTCACTCGAACTGCGGTGGAGCGTGTTTAACGTGTTCAACAATACCCGCTTTGACGCTTTCTCCATGCAGGACGAATGGGATGTACCTTCTACCTTCGGCAACTACACTTCCACGCTCACTAATCCGCGCAGAATGGAGTTCGCGGGAATCTATCGCTTCTAATGCGGAGAGTGGCCGAGACAGTAAGTAGGTGGATTACAACTGATTGCTGATGATCTTCAGAACTTGCAAAGTGGTGACGGCGCACTTGTCGTCACCACACAACCTTTATCCTCTTCATAATATCGGAAGGGAGCCCGAAAGTTGTCGCTCAGACGCCACGTTTGCAGTCGCTTCATCCACCTCTTCCTTTTCTTGACCTCTTCTGTAGTCACCCTGGCCGCCAGTCCGGCCGCTCCAACCGCTGATTGGGTCGTAATCGTCCCGGTTGCCAACATGTACTCTTCCGCCACGGAGAATACCGATGTGGTTTCCCAGGCGATCCTGGGCAGCGATGTTGCCCTGCTTGAAAAGCGCCATAAGTGGGCCAAGATTCGCACGGACGATCAATACACCGGCTGGATGCCACTGCGAGATCTGCGCAAGTCGAGCGCGCCCTACGCCGCGCCGGGACACGCCGTCCAGGTCGAGAGCCTGTTTGCCAATCTCTATCGCGAAACCAACGTCACTCAGTATCAGCCCGCGATTACGGTGCCTTTTGAAACGCACCTCGAAGCGCTTGATGACGCGCCCGGCAATAACGCGCGCTGGCTCCAGGTGCGTCTGCCCGACGGGCGGATGGCATGGATTCAGCGCGGCGACGTGGTTCGCGACCCCAAGCCGCTGACCATCGAGCAATCGATTGAGCTAGCCAAGCGCTTTCTGGGACTTCCTTATCTGTGGGGCGGACGATCGAGTTACGGATACGACTGCTCCGGATTCACCCAGATGCTGGTCCGCAGTCGCGGCATCAACATGCCCCGCGACGCCGACCTTCAGGCCGCGTGGAACGGAGTGGAGAACGTGGACCGGAAAGACCTGCGGGCGGGCGATCTCTTGTTTTTTGGCGCGTCGGCCAACAAGATCACGCATACCGGCATGTACATCGGCAACGGGGAGTTCATTCACGACACCACGCATGACCAGCCCATGATCCAGATCAGTCGCCTGGATGACCAACCGTGGACGCGCATTCTGGTTGCCTGCAGGAGGGTCAAATGAACCGCAGAGACTGGCTGAAGGCTAGCGGAGGTTTGAGCGCAAGCTGCCTGTTCCCGAGCTTGGCGTCAGTGCCGGCTCTGGCTGCCGAACCCGCGGGCTGCACCTGGGAAACAAGCATCACGCGCCTGCGGTTGCGTCACACCTGGACTACTACGATGTCGTCCAGCGAGTATCGCGACACGATCCAAGTTCATCTCACCAGCGATGGCGTAGTTGGCGTGGGAGAAGGCGCACCCATCGTGCGCTATCACGAAAATGCCGCAGATGGGAAAAAGGCGATTGCAGCCATCGCTCCTTTTCTGCAGGCAGCCGATCCCTGGCACTCCGAGAAGCTGATGGCCGAAGTCTCGCGACAGATGCCGAACCAGTTTGCGGCGCAAGCGGCGCTCGATATCGCACTGATGGATTGGGTTGGGAACAAAATAAATGTCCCGCTGTACAAGTTGCTGGGACTAGATCCCGCCGACACTCCGATCACGACATTCTCCATCGGCATCGATACCCCGGAAAACACACGGCAAAAGGTGCAGGAGGCGGAGCCGTTCCCCATTCTCAAGATCAAAGTTGGATTGAATACGGATGAAGCGACCATCGCCGCAGTGCGCAGCGTAACCAAGAAGCCGCTGCGCGTGGATGCCAACGAGGGCTGGACGAACAAAGAAGAAGCCGTCCGCAAGATCAACTGGCTGGAAACCCAAGGCGTGGAGTTCGTCGAACAACCGATGCCTGCCGAGATGATCGAAGAGACGCGCTGGGTGCGCAGCCACGTGCACCTGCCGATCATCGCCGACGAGGCCGCCGTCAACGCTCGCGCCATACCAAAACTGGTGGACGCTTACGATGGCGTGAATGTCAAACTGGACAAGTGTGGCGGGATCCAGCAAGCCCTGCGCATGATCTATGTGGCCAAATCTTTAGGGATGAAGACCATGCTGGGCTGCATGGTTTCCAGTTCCGTGAGTGTTACGGCGGCGGCCCAACTTTCGCCGCTCGTAGACTATGCAGATCTCGACGGCAACCTGCTCGTTGCGAACGATCCCTACCGAGGCGTCACTGTCCAAAAGGGCAAACTGATCCTGCCCAATCGCTCGGGAATCGGAGTTGAATCAATTTAACGAAAGCAGCTCGGGGCGTGCGAGGGGAGCAGGCCAGGTTGGAGCCGGAACTCGACCGCCTGAGCCATGTCCTCGGACGTTCCATGAGCAGTTCGGCACGCTCTTAACCGACGGCGACCGCGCTGTGCAAAAACCACCGCGTTAGCGACCCCGCTTAGCCGCTTTGCGCGGCTCACAACTTAAATCCTCCCGCTCTGCCGGAGGATACTACTCGAGAGAATCGATCAAGAAAGTCAAGGATTCGGTTCTGTTCAGGAGTTCCCCGCTCTGAGAGATCCTCGCGCACAGCTATTTTGGCATCGTTTCCGCTGACTGTTGCAAAAGCCGGATCACGAGGAATGGTACCGAGATATCGATTAAAGAGTTATCCATTGGAACGCCTGGGAGTTGTGGAAACGCTCGCCTTGCGCTTGAATGGCAATGTGGCGCCGCTGAAATACCAGAATCCGGCGAGGGAGCCTCCAGCAAAGACCGACGCGACGATTGTGCCAGTCAAGGAACTGTATCTTTCTAAATGCAAATTCGCCAAATCCCAGAACGTGAGGGGCCAAACGATGATGACGTAGAAACCAACCAGACTCATGAGTGCAACGAAGCCCCCTAAGAGCGCCATGAGTCCCGCGGAAAAACTGGCATAGAAGAGCATATTGCCCCGCGAACTGCCGGAAGCCGCCGGACGCGATGCGCGGGCGGCTCGCTTTTGCTGGACTCGCGGAGACAATTGTCCTCCCAGTCAAAATTTGCCCATAGGGCGGCTGCGATTAGAGGATAAAGAGAGAAAAGAGACGTTCCACGTTACGAAAGGGCCAGCCAAATCGGATGCCGAGAACCGTGCCCCGCCCGAGAAGCCTCCGCGCCCAGGCGAGAATTTCCGCAAGCCAGGCCCTGTCCGACAAAACTTGTCCGCGTCCGATTACTGCGGCGTGAAGTTCTGGTGGTAGCTGAGATTGACAACGTCCTGGAACATGGGCGTGCCCGGAGGCAAGTTCGCCGGATTCAGGAACAATGTGTCGAACGAGTAATTTCGAGTCGGGGGACTGTAGACGACGGTGCAACATTTGAAAGTGCCGGTGTTGTATTCCGAGTAGTACATGCTCACCAGCGATCCGTTATAGTACAGTTGCTGTCCGCTCCAGTTCTCGAGGTAGCGCAAGAAGTTGTGGAGGCCGCCGTCGGTGCCAAAGTCTTGGGCCGCGCCCCAGCTGGGCTGCGGGAAGGGAACGTTTTTCCCGGCGGCCACGGCCATGCGGTAGTAACTCGTCGTGCCTGAACGACTGGCGAGAGTAGTAGGATTCGTCAAGCTATTGCCGTCGTTCCAGTTGGTGGAAAGCACGGTGACGGTATCGGCGATGATGGCTGCGGCGGCATGCGGTGTCGTGTTGCTTCCCCCGCCCCACATGGGATCCGACGGGCCACTGTTGTAGTTGCCCTGCACGTAAACCGGATTTTCCGAAGCTACCGTGAATCCGCCTAGTCCATTATCAGGCCGAACCGGCAGGTAGCTTACACCGGCATTCATTCCTCCGCCCACGAGTTTCAAGACGTGCCGCGCGCCCGACACAGCATTGCTCAATCCCGTGGTGGCGCAGTTCGTGGTCAAGTACGGATTTGGAGGAGCCGTGTTGGTGTTGACGCCGAAACCGTACCCGATATTCTGGCCGCCCCAGTTGTCGAGTATGCCGTTCTGATCCACATCTTCGGGGGAATAGGTGTAATAGGTCTTCGCTTCCAGCACGCCGTCGGGCGATGTCGAAGTTATGGACTTGCTCGAGTTCACCACATCCTCGAGACCCGATTCCCCGCTGATTACGTTGGCCGGAGTTTGTCCGCCGTTCGAAGGATTGGGATCGGGAAGCATGCCGCGATGGTCGGAGAAATAGAGAATGTAACCGTTCTGGTTGGTGAAGTTCACCACGTTCCCGGCATCGTTCGCGGTGGTGTAAGGAGCCTTATGGGCCAGCCATTTGGCCAGATTACCCACATTGATCTCAACCGCGTTCATGATGCCGTTGACTGCACAGCCGTTGGCGTTATCGCGCATTTCGCCTTCGCGCGTGTCGTAGAAGTTGATGGGATAAAACGCGTTCGCGTTGCCAATCGGAGAAGTGGCAGTCGAGGTCATCTGCTGCAGAATGATGATGGCGTTTGGGTTGTAGGGATCGGCGCCGGGAGCGGTGGGTGCCTGATTATATTGCCGGCTGAAACTCCAACTCAGCCAATCGCGAGTGATCCCGTGCCAGACTCCCGCATTGTCAGAATACTCAACACGCATCCACGCGCCCTGGCCATTGTTTGGAATGCCGGAGCTGGTGAGCTCTCCTAACAGAGGATAAGAAGTCCACGTGCTATGGCCGACCGGGGCAACCCAATTCTTTGTACCTACGGATGCCATGCCAAAGTATTCGAGGCCATTGACGGCAGCCCCGCTCGTGTTCTTAGTACCCGCGGCTGCCGGGATCGTATAGCTTCCGTTGGCAACGAATTGCACATCGTCCGCGTCGAGGGCGCCGACCCCACGCTCGGGATGCAAATCAGCCACGGTGTCGGCGAGCAGGACGCGAATCTGCGCCTTGTTGTACAAGCGCGAACTACCCAGCGAGCTGGTAGCAGCTTCACCGGGCTGCGGTTTGCGCACGATGGCGATCGGGTCGGTGCAGGGCGGCGGGTTGCTGGTGCAACTGTTTTGAACAAAGGGCAGCTGCATATTGGTGGCGCCAGTCAACGAATTCACCAGGAATCCGTTGAAGATCCCGGAAGAAATGCTGGGAAAATTGTTGTTCTTGGTGCCCGCAATGCCAGGATATCCGCCACTCCAGCTGGCGTCGCCGGGAACTGTGCCTGATCCCGGAAGAGACAGGCAGTTCGATCCGGAGGGTGGAAAGACCAGGGCGCAGCCGCCGCTTGCCTTGGGAACAAAGATCGTTCCACCGTATGTCGGGGAGGTGGAGAAGCCGTTTTCCAACCGATCGGTGACAATTTGTTGGAAGGCTGCGACCTTATCGTTGAAAACCAGATCGGCCTGACTTGCCAGAAACAGATTGCCGTTGGTGTGCACGCGACCCCCGAAGCCGAAATTCGGTCCGGCGAAGTAGCTGCAGTCATAGCCGCAAAACACCCCGAATTGAAACACGGGGATGAGCGCGACTTCGATCTTACGAGTCATATTCACCGCTGCGCCGGCGGGACGGGTGGCGATCACCTGCATCGACATCGGGATGATTTCGGCATCGAGTCCCTGGTTTGCGCCCGAGCTCACCGTGTCCCAGTTGCTGACCGGATTTCCGTTGGCGTCGAGAGGATAGGTAATGGTCTCGACGTAGTTCATTCCCTGGACCATGGACGGAGTGGGAGGGAAGTTGACCAAGTTCTGAATCTGGGCGTTCGTCGGACTCATGGACTGGGTGTAAAGCTGGGACAGGTCGGACGTGAGTTTCTCCATGCCCGACTCCGCGCCGTAGTAGGCCAGGTTGGATTCCAGGTCGTTTCCGCCCATGCGGGATTCGTTGGTCACCATAAACAGAATTCCCGCGGCTACGCCCGAGAGCAGCACCAGGATGATGAGTGCCGCGATCAGCGTAAAACCCTGACGATTCTTTTTCCCGTGTCCCATGCGTGGTCTCCTGCTCAAAAAGGTCATTACTGATAGGTATTGCGAAATGCCATATTGCGAGCGCTTACCGATGTGGCCAGGTACATGCTCTGCGACTGTTTTCCGTAATTGAGCATGCTTTGTCCCATGACCACAATGTTGATCTTTTGAATCAAGTTCGGGGACTCGCCTACACCGAGTGGGTTGGGCTGATTCGCATCGAGGGCGGCAGTGTCGGAGTTGTAGTTGTCGTACGCGAATTGCAGGTTGATGATGTCATCGGCAACCGGTACAGGGTTGAGCCCATTGACTTGGCGCATGAGGCGGGGTGTCTGGCCATTCGCCGGAACGGTGACGTAGTAAGTGACCGCAAAGAGGCGATAGGCAACCGTGTTGGCTCCGGTCGAGATGGCTTTGATGTTGTTCTGCGCGGCGCTGTTCTGATTTATGTTAAGCGCATCCTGGTCCGCAAACGTGATGCCACCGGGATTGATGCCCGTAGCCTCGCCGACCGCCGTGCCCAGGCTGTTGCTCAACATGATCAGATCACCCACCTGAATTCCACCGGCGGCGGTTACCAGCGGCGGGGCCGGCACATAAGCGGCGTTCGGGCTCAGAGCGATGGCTCCGCCGTTCCCCGGCGTCGGGAAGGTAACGTTGTACTCCCAGAGCGGAAAGTTGTAGTCGGCATAGATCACGGTAATGCTGTCGTTGATTATCGGCGGGGGCGCCGCAGCAATGACGGCGTCACCTTCCACTCCATTGCTGAAGCCGGGAATGACGCCGTACATGTAATTATTGGTGGGATAGGTATAGGCGGGGATGTGGCACGTCCCACTCTGATCGCAACCATACTTGGAAGCAGTCGCGCCGCCCCCGTTGGGCAACTGGATGCCGCCGGAAGGCAGACCGGCGCCCGCCATGCTGATGTCTTTGACCATCAGGTCAACGGCGGCGCGCATGTTCTGTTGCGTCTCAGCCCGCTGCGTAACCAGCATGGTGGAGTTCAAGCCCATCTTGAAGAGGCTGGCCATGGCCCCCACTACGAGCAGGCCCAGACTCATGGCAACCATCAGTTCGATGAGTGTGAAGCCCCGTCGCGGATGTTGTTGGCGTCTCGTCATATTTCTGTCTCGTTTAGCGATAGGAGGAGATCAAGGCGTTCACGCTATAACTGCGGGGAACCGGGAACGCGTTGGTGTAACTCACCGTCACGGTGATCTGTTTCAAGTTCGGATTGATGGAACCGTCAGCTTCCAGGACAGGCGTGATTACGATATTGCGGGTGAAATTGGCCAGACTCATCGCCACGTCGTCCGCGGTGCCCAGAATGCCATCGGGGCCAGGCAGAGTGATGCATTCCGGCCCGGCTGGACACACTCCAGAGGCGGGGAACGGCACATCATCCGCCGTGTTCACCAGGCCATCGGGTCCAGCCGACCACAGCGGAGTAGGGCCGCTGGTAAAGATTCCACCGCTGGCGATGTTGCCGATCTGCGGGAACGTGACCTGCTGGGTGTTGCGCGCGGTGAAAATACTTTCCATCGCCTCCAGCGCCTTCTGCCGCGCAATCAGATTCTCTTGCGCATTGTGCGTGGTCGCAACGGCGGTGGCCAAGGCCGCGACTACGGTAAGAATGCCGATCATCAAGACGACGATGGCGATCATCACCTCAATCAGGGTGAAGCCGCTCTGGCCGGTGCTGTGAGGTTTGCGATGCATCATTGTTGCACCCATGTGTTTCCGCCGCCTTGGCTGTAGAGCCGCCAACCCCGGATTCTCCCGGTTGTGCCGAACACGCTGACGGCCCGCGAACTGTACAAATCGCCAGGAAGCGTCACATATACGACACCGCTGTTGTAATTTCCCAGCAGGTCTTGCGAGGAACCGTCAGGCATGAACATGATGTAGTTCTGGCTGCCCAAGCCCACGCCCTGGTCGAAGTCAATTGCCGTACCCTCACTGCCGAAGCCGTCAGGAGCGGTCGCAGGAAATCCAGCTTGAACCGCAAATTGGATATCGTTGGGCAACGTGTAAGTGGCGACCGTTACTGGGGCCGGCGAAACCGGCACTCCAACTCCCCAATACTGCACTGTGATCGTTCCGGGAGCGGTGAACTCGATGATGTAGCGCTTGCTCTGGGTAATGGACTGGTTTCGATACGTGCGGATTACCGATAATGTCGTGTCGTAGGCGGCGCCCACATGATTCTGTTTGAACAGCGGCATCAACGCCAGGAGCGCGACCCCCGTCATGATCAACCCGATGGCCAGAGCGAACATCATCTCCAGCACAGAGAACCCACGGTTTTTCCTTAAAGTCATAGATTGCGCTCGCGGGCAGAAGTGCAATAATTTCCGAATGTTTAACCTCTTGGGGACTGCTCTGACGCCACGAGGACGTTTTAGGTCCGCGCTGTTGAATCGTAGCCACAGGCTTGGACAGCGTCAAAGCACTTCCGTCCAAGCGCTACATCGTACTAATATCAACCTGTCAGCGCATGGTCGAGATTACGAGGGTCACCTGACAGTCACCACCCAAGAGGCACGTTGTATTCGCAGGCGGCAACATGATCAGATATCTGGTCGCAGGAGCGCCCCGCGTATTCGCAGATGGTAACGGGACGCGTTGTCCCGGCCTGGCAGAGCTTTGAGTGCCGCGAGCACGCAGTATTGAATGACGCTCGCAACTAGGTCTGCGGCTCGAAGCCGAGCAAACTGCAGATCCAAAATCGAGTCCACAGCGGGTCCACGGGGTAATAAGAAAAGTGCGAAGTGCGGGAAGGCGCGCAAATTCTGGCTGCCCCCCAGGGATTCGAACCCCGATATGCTGATCCAGAGTCAGCTGTCCTGCCGTTGAACGAGGGGGCAGTTTGGTTTGGAGAAAAGCGGTCCGACGAATTACCCTTTGATTTTATGGTGCGCGACGGGTGCGGTCAACCGCAGGTGTTTTCGGTGTGAGGGTGTAATTTTGAAGCGTGGGGTCATCCCGAAGCCCCGCGCTTTTACGAGCGGGGCGAGGGATTTCCCGTGCAGCGGCACGCAGTGGTTCCCGCGAGATCCTCCGCTCCGCCTGAAAAACGGCTCGGCTCAGGATGATGCCCCAAGTCATGCAAGCTACCCTGCGATCGTTTGCCTGGCGGGATGCACGCGTACAAATTGAAACCAGATAGATTACAGTGAGTCTTGAGGAGATGGAGATGTCCGCATTGCTGGAGCGCGCAAGCACTCTCGATTACGCCGAAATTTCGCGGCGATCACTGGACCCGGAGCAGTGCGCGCTGGTAGTCATCGACATCCAGGAAAAACTGCTGCCGCCAATTTTTCAGAAAGAACAACTGGTGCGCAATGCGCAGTTGCTGATTCGTGCGGCCGGCATCCTGAAAATTCCGGCGCTGGTGAGCACGCAATACGCGAAGGGCCTGGGCGGGACAGTCCCCGAAGTGGCGTCATTGCTAAGCGGCGTAGAAGTCACCGACAAAACGTTGTTCTCCTGCTTCGGCAGCGATGCCTTCTGTTCCCTGCTCAAGCGCCTGCCGGGGCAGCGCAACACCCTGCTGCTGTGCGGCATGGAGAGCCACATCTGCGTCACGCAGACCGCGCTGGGCGCATTGCGCGAAGGCTATCTCGTGCACGTGGCTTCCGACGCCGTTAGCTCGCGCACGGAATGGAACTGGAAGGTTGGACTCGACCGCATGCGCGGCGCGGGCGCCGTGATTTCTTCGACCGAGATGATGATTTATGAGCTGATGCGCTCCTCGTCATCGGCGGCGTTCAAGGAATTATTGCCGCATCTGAAAGGATAGCGTGGCGAGGTTTCAAGGGTTCAGAGTTTCAAAGAAACATCGGCTCGTCTTCGAAACTCTGAAACCTTGAAACCTCGCTCTGTCACTGCTCGGCCGCTTGCTCATCTTTCTTTTTCACCCGCACTACGGTGATCTTCGAGAAGCCTTCCTGGAACGAGGGCGGCTTAAGCTTGGCCGCCATGCGCCGCATCACGTCTTCGGGAACGACGCGGTCGCGACGCTGGTGCCGCTCCACGCAAACCTCCAGCGGAACGTCGAAGAAAACCGCCTGCACTTCATATTTGTAATCTTTCGCAAGCTTGATCCAGTGCGCGCGCTCCTGCGGCGTCAGGTTGGTGGCATCCACATAATTCATGGGACGCTTGGCGATCAGGCGCGCTTTCAGCATCGATCGCAGGTTGGAGAAGACGAGATCCTGAAAGCGCTGCTCGCGGACGTCGTCAAACAACAGCGACCGCACCATGTCACTGGAGAGCGGAACGATGTCGTGCCGCTTGAACCATGTACTCTTGCCCGATCCGGGCAGCCCGATAGCGAGCACCACGATGCCTTTGGGCGGCCGCGGCGGCGCTTCCGGAATGGCGGCGAGCGGCGCAGCAGCTTGTGGCGCCGGAACCGCAGCCTCGGCGGCCGATGCTTCCGGCTCTTCAGAACCTTCGGCAGTTTCTCCCGCAATGTCGGAAATATTCCCTTTCGCCGCAGCTGGCGCAAAAGCCTGCGCCACGGCCTGTTCGCGTCCACGGCCTCCGCGCCCGCGTCCACCGCGGCGGCGCCGGCCGCGTCCACGTGGAGTTTGCTCGCCCGCAGATGATGCTGCAGCCGGCCGAGTCCCCACTGCGGGCGCGTCCGCATCTTCGTGTCGTGATTCCACCACCGGTTGGGGAACTTCGTTGCTCTCCGCCTCGCTGGCTCGCGATTTCGCCGGCGGCTTCGGCACATCCTCGGCATCAAAATAAGCCGGCTGCAGCGGCGGAGGCGCTGCCTCGCCGGCCTGCTCCGGATCTTTCTTTTTGCGTCGCTGTAAGCGCTCGCGCATCCATTTACGCATGTTCAGGCTTGTAACACACTTGGCCGCAGGGTCGCAATGCGCCGGGATGCATAGCGAACCAATCCCGCTAGCGGCCCCACGCGCAGCGCCGCGACAATTCAACCTGCGGCCTCTAAAATGACCCCTATGTCGAATGAGATTCCCTCCGCCCTCCGCGGGCAGAAATACATTTCGCTGACCACCTTTCGCAAGACGGGAGCCGGCGTGGCCACTCCAGTGTGGTTTGGGGAAGAAGACGGCAAACTTTACGTGATGACGCTGAGCAAGATGGGCAAGACCAAGCGGATTCGCAACAATCCCCATGTGCGCGTCGCGCCTTGCACGATTCGCGGAAAAGTCACCGGACCGGATTTCGCCGCAACCGCGCGCCTGCTTCCGAAGGAAGATTTCCCGCGGGCCCGCAAGACGATCACCCGCAAGTACTGGATGGCCTGGATCACGCAGCCCTTCTCGCGTGCCGATGCGTTTATCGAAATTACTTTCGAGTAGGGTTGGACCGTGCTATTTAGCCTTACTTTGATCGGGCTCACAGGATTTGTTGAACTCGTCCTCGATTAAATCGTCGAACTTACTGCTGTCCTTCTGTCGGTACTTTCGCACGACTTCGTCAAGATTTGCGGGCTCGCTGTATGTACGGTCGCCACCAAAACCACACTTCACTCTCACGTAACGACCATCCTTCAGGGTGATACACAGATCAGGGACGAAACTCAGCGTCGGCTGGGCGCCGTCCATATAGAAATACGCGGTTGCTCCGGGTGCGTTCGTGGTCTCGGCAAAGAACGAATAGATCATTTTCCCTGCGGGCGGGATGGCGGCTTGGTTCTGGCTTGGCACAAGCTGGGAATAACCTGGAGGGATTTCCCCGTACCGAATCGTTAAGCCGCTGACCCTGGCACCCTTGAAGTAGCCATTCGTGGCCACAATTTGCCACGCGATGTCCGAGTCTCCTTTGTGTGGAAACGCGATCCGGTTCCCGCGCCTCGGAGCATAAACCGTGAAAGACGCCAGTTCACCGCTTCCTCGCATCGTAAAGGACGGGCCAGGCGATACGGTTACGATGGTTGGATGCTCCCCTATCACATAGAGGCAAGCTCCCATGAGTAGCAGTAATGCTGATAATCCACCGAGGACGACGGTTGCGACCTTCATAGCCCAATGCTAGTAGGGCCCTAGCCGATGGTCCAGATTACCTCCGGCGAACTCCAGTTGAGAGGGATCCTTCGACTGCGGATTTGGCTTCGCCCTCGCGAAGCCGAATCCTCGCTCAGGATGAGACGGAAACTACCAATCCCCAGTCGTCAGATATTCATGAATGGAGTTGGCCGCGCGCCGTCCCGCGCCCATGGCCAGAATCACGGTCGCGCTTCCCGTGACAATGTCGCCTCCGGCGAATACGCCCTTGCGCGTCGTGCGCTGCGTCTCTTCACTCGCCTGAATGTATCCGCGCTTGTTGGTGCCGAGGCCGGGCGTGGTGCTCTGCACGATCGGATTCGCGCTGGTCCCGATCGCAATCACCGCGACCGATAGCGGCAACTCGAATTCCGATCCTTCTTTCGGCACCGGCCGCCGCCGCCCGGAAGCATCGGGCTCGCCCAATTCCATGCGTACGCAGCGCGCCGTCGTCAGCCATCCTTTATCGTCAGCAAGAAATTCCACCGGCGCGGTCAACATCTGGAAATCGATTCCCTCCTGCCGCGCATGATGCACTTCCTCGGCGCGCGCCGGCATCTCGGCATCGCTGCGCCGGTAGATCACATACGCCTTGCGCGCGCCCAGCCGCAGCGCCGAGCGAATCGCATCCAGAGCCGTGTTGCCGCCGCCGATCACCGCGACGTCTTTGCCGTGCAGATCGAGCATGGGCTCATCGTACACAGGGAACTTGTACGCCTTCATCAGATTGATGCGGGTCAAAAACTCATTCGCCGAATACACGCCGTTGAAGTGCTCTCCCGGAACGTTCATGAACTGCGGCAGGCCCGCGCCCGTGCCGATATACACCGCATCAAAGCCTTCTTCTTCCAGCAGTTCGTCGATCGTCACCGTCCGTCCCACGACCACGTCAGTCTCAAACTCCACGCCCATTTCGCGCATGTAATCGATCTGCTCGCGCACGATCTGCTTGGGCAGGCGAAATTCCGGAATTCCGTAAACCAGCACGCCGCCAATTTCATGCAGCGCCTCAAAGACGCGCACCTTGTGGCCTTTCTGGATCAGATCTCCGGCGACGGTAAGGCCCGATGGCCCGCTGCCCACCACTGCAACCTTCTTGCCGGTGGGCGGAATGTTCGGCACCACGTGCGTTCCCATACGCTGCTCGTAGTCGGCGACAAAGCGCTCCAGATATCCGATGCCCAGCGGCTTCACCTTTTTCGACAGGAGGCATTTACCTTCGCACTGATCTTCTTGCGGACAGACGCGCCCCGTCACCGCGGGCAGCACGTTGGCTTCGCGGATCTTCGCCGCCGCGCCGAGGAAGTCTCCAATCACGATTCTCTGGACGAACTCCTTCACGTCGATCCCCACCGGGCAATAATCCGTACACGTCGGTTTGGCGCACTCCAGGCAGCGCAGCGCCTCCTGCTGCGCCAGTTCCGCGCTGTAGCCCAGGTTCACCTCTTCAAAATTGTGCGCCCGCACTTCCGCCGGCTGCTCGGGCATCAACTGCCGCGGAACCTTGATTCGCTCCTTGGGCAACAGTGGATTCGCCGACTTTTTTGCTGTGGGACTCATCGTTGCTCTCCTTGCCGTGCTGCGGGAGTTGCGCTACACGCGTGGGTCTCGTCGCCGGACGCGTTCTTCCGGGCGTTGGCAAATGCGGCCATCGATCGCTGCTCCGCATCCCGGTACATCGAGTTGCGCTGCACCAGCACCGCAAAATCCACCTTGTGCGCGTCGAACTCCGGACCATCCACGCAGGCGAACTCGCTCTTGCCGTCGATCATCACACGGCAGCCGCCGCACATGCCCGTGCCATCGATCATGATGGGGTTCAGGCTGACCACGGTGTGAATGTTTTCCTTGCGCGTGACTTCGGCCACTGCCTTCATCATCACGATCGGTCCGACGGCCACAACCAGGTCGATCCGTGTGCCGTTATCAATCAACTGCCGCAGCTTGTCAGTAATGAAGCCCTTGTCGGCATAGCTGCCGTCGTCGGTAGTGATCATCAGCGCGTCGCTGACGGCGCGCATCTCGGGTTCGAGGATGACGAGTTCCTTATTGCGCGCGCCCACGATCGACAAAACACGATTTCCGGCCCGCTTCATTGCCGCCGCCGTGGGATACGCCATCGCCGTGCCCACTCCGCCGCCCACCACCACGACCGTCCCATAATTCGCAATCTCCGACGGTTTACCCAGCGGCCCGACCACGTCGAGAATCGAATCCCCCGTCTCCAGCGTGTTGAGCAGGTTCGTGGTCTTGCCCGCCGCCTGCACCACGATGTTGATCGTGCCGCGCTCCGGGTTGGAGTTCTCGATCGTGACCGGAATCCGCTCGCCCTCTTCGTAGATACGAAGAATGACGAACTGTCCCGGCTTCTGTTTGCGCGCGATCCGGGGCGCTTCGATGACGAATCGTTTGATCCCCGGCGCAAGGAATTCGGCGTGGATGATTTTGAACACAGACGCTCCGAGCCGGAAACAGAGCCAAAATTTCCGGCGTAAACGATTGTGTCTGGGATCACATGCGAAGGGCTGTGATTGGGGTCACAGGCGAGTGTGCGGAGGATGCGTCGACGGGCATTTTGAGGTTGTACGCGTAACCGAATGGTTACAAGTATAACGGCCTGCTTACGTCAAGCGAGGCGCCACAGTGTAGGCTATCTCATACGCCATCAAGATACAGATCACAATTTGGCCGCGAACCCAGAGATCGCGCCTGGTCACCGGGACTGGCGATCTAAGGGTTGTTATCAACCAAATCAAAGACAGCAGGAGCACGACGGCTCCGACGACAGCCCCGAACGGGTGGTGCCTTCGCACCCCCTCGATTAAATAAAACAGGCCTACGACAACGTACATGCTGTACATCAAAATCGGGTCTCCACGATCCAGCGGTCGCTGAGACTTCTCACGCATTTCTTCTAAGGTCTCAAACATATTTCTCCTGCCGCACAAATGCTAGATGATTCTGAACTGCCCATGCACGTTACCTTCGGTCAACTGTCGTAACATCCTGATAACACTCAAATCCCCGGCCGAGCACCAGCCTGCTTTCGATCAATAGAGCCGTGCTACCGGTCCGCGAGGTCGAAAAGAGCGAGTTTGAACTACTGCCCCTAGTTCCCTTCCGGCTTGAAGATCACTCCCTGGCTGGTCTTGCTGTTCATCACCACGCGCAGCGGTTGCGCGAAGTGCAGATGGCGCACGCACCCGTGCTCTTCGACCGCGGGCTGCTGGGTCAGCCATTGCCAATCGATCGATCCCTCCCCGGCGTCCGGATTCACCGTGAAGTAGCCGACTTGAAACGCGGTGAGATTCTGGAAGAAGTGGCTGCCCTGCGAGGGCGTGACGCGGAAGTCGCGGAAGCCGGCTTCGACAATGGCGCGCGCTCCGGAAATTTCGTCCCACTCGACCGGGATGCCCAGCCAAGGATCGTTCGATCCCCAGCGCCCGACTCCGATCAGCAGGTACGGACGATTCTCGGAATTGAGCGTGGCATTGAAGCGGGCGACGGCCTCGGCCACTTCCCGACTACGGCTGCGCTCGAAACGCTGCGAATCGACTACGACAATGTCATACAGATTCTCGATCCGTCCATTGCCCAAAACCTTCGTGCTCTGGCAGACGATCTGCGCCGGATCGACCTCGCCAATCGCGAGCTCCTGATGATCGCGCGAAAGCGTGAGCGGACGGATCTGGAGGAATCCAAACTCGGCGGGCTCCTCCCCGTGCGGCAGGCTCACGGCAAACTCAATCTCCACCGGATTGCCCAGCGCGTCTTCGCCGGCGCGCACCAGCAATTCCAGAATCGCCGCCAGGGGAAAAATGCCATGCTTCAGCATCGGCGCGAAAGTCACCAGGCGCGAGCCCGGTCGGCTCAGCCCGTCGTAGACCGCGTGATTGTCGGCGGAATAGGTTGAGCCCACGGCGTCGAGCGTGCCGTCGGCCTCAGCAACGTCGAGCCCGAAGCGCACCTCGCGCAGGTGGCCTTGGCCTCCGCCATGAGGCACGCCATCGAGTTCCAGCGCGCAAAATTCCGTCTGCGTGTTGGCCAGAATGTCTTCCACCGAAGAGAACTGCAGCAGGTTGCGCGGATAGCGCGGACAGAAGTTGATGCACTTGCCGCCATCGACCACGGTGCGTCCCAGACCCAGCGCGACGGCGGCGATCCCGTCGGAGAACGTCATCGGTTCCACGGGATAGAAATTGTGCGAGCGCACCACGCCCGAGAAATCAGGATAGAAGCGCTGTCCGTGCGGCGTTCCGACGACTTCCTGCAGGATCACCGCCATCTTTTCCTCTTCCAGGCGGTACGGCGTGGCCCGCACGTAGGCCTTCGCGTGCTGGCTGAAGGTCGAGGCATAGACGCGCCGGATCGCCTCCGACAATTCCTCAAACCGCGTCTCTCGGCTCGCCTGCTGGTTGCCCAGCATGAACGTTTCATACACGCCGGTGAACGGCTGGTACTGCGAGTCTTCGAGCAGGCTGGAAGAGCGCACGGCCAGGGGATAGCGGACCTCTTCCAGAAACGCTTTCAGATTCTCCTGCAGTTCAACCGGAAGCGGCGAATCCAGAAAGCGCTGCTGAATTTCGCTGTCGTCGTCGCAATGCAGCGCGAAGTCGCTGAGGTTGTTCTCCGCCAGGAACAGATCGAACATATCGGTAGCGATCACGACCGCAGGGGGAACGGAAATCCGGACTCCGGGAAAGCGCTTGGTGATGCGCCGGGTTCGCAGCAAATGCCGGACGAAGGCCAGCCCGCGCGCCTTGCCGCCCAGCGAACCGGAGCCGATCCTCAGAAAACTCGATTGCGAAGGCTTGAACGTGTCGGACTTGAAGTCGCCGATCAGGACTTCGTTCTGCTCGCGCCGGTAGTCGTTGATCGATGCGATCAGATCGCTGCGCAGATGCTCGGGGCCGCTGAAGTCGGAAACCTTGCGCGGCCGCAGCTTGGCCGCCAGCGCAAACTCCGTGCGCGCCATCAGCCAATGCGAAAAATGGTTACGCTGCGCGTGGTACATCAGGCTGTCGGCCGGGATCGTCTGCAGTTGCTCTTCCAGTTCGTTCAAATCCTTGGCGCGCCCCACTTCGCGCTGGTCGGGCATGCGCGGATCGGGATTAATAAAGACAAAATCGCCAAAGCCGAATGAATCGGTGAGAATGCGGCGCAGATCTTTCAGCAGCGTGGGCGAACGCTTGCGCAAAAACGCGTAACCCTCCGCGTGCGCCCGCGGACGAAACTCGGTCCGGCTGGTCTGCAGCACGACCGGCACGTCAGGTGTAAGAGTGCGCACCATGCGCGCCAGTTCAAAGCCTGCGTCCGGACTGAGCTTGCCGTCCCACGGAAATTCCACGTCCGAGACGACGCCGAAAATGTAATCGCGATACTTCTGGACCAACTCGGCGGCCTCTTCGAAGTTCGAAGCCAGCAGAATCTTGGGCCGGGCCTGCATGCGCACCAGCTTGTGCGCCACGTTGATGCCTTCCTGAATCACGCGGCGGGATTGCTTGATCAGCTCCGTGTAAATGACCGGCAGGAACGACGAGTAGTAGCGGATGTTGTCTTCGACGACCAGCAGCACCGGCACGCCCATGGCGCGCGTGTCGTGCAGCACATTGCGCTTATCTTCGACATACTTGACGATCGCGATCAGGATGCGTGCCGTTCCCTGCCAGAGAAAGACGCGGTCGATGTCGGTGACCGGATTGCGCGCCACGAAATTCTTGATCTCGCGATAGTCGTAGCCCAGCACGACTACCGGGATGTCGAGCCCGGCGGCACGCACTCTGCGGGCAAGATCGGCGGCATCGGTATCGCCGACCGCGAGGTTGGTGACGATCAGATTGAATTGCGGATTGGACTTGGCCAGTTCGACCGCCTCGGCGCAACTGGAAACATGGGTGATCCCGGGAATCTGCCGCAGGTTCAGTTCGAGCGATTCGTCGATCAGCAGTTCGTTGAGGCGTCCGTCTTCTCGCAGTATGAACGAGTCGTAGAGGCTCGAGACCAGAAGAATGTTCTGGACGCGAAACGGCATCAGGTTCTCGAAGCCTTCAAAACGCTCTTCGGCATCAAGAATGGGCGCGGCGATAGGAGGAACGATCATGACGAAGATCGTGAACAGCTAATCATACTCGCGAGGAAGCGAGATACCCCTGTGGGGACAGCCGCCCTCGGCTGTCCGGTCGAGCGAAGCTCGACCTCCCCGCTTCTGAGGCGTCCTCTCGAAAACCGGCGTTTCTTCAGCCCGGGCGAGGGATCTCACGCACATCTCATTTTGGGTGGGAGATCCTTCGCTGCGCCTGAAAAGCGGCTGCGCTCAGGGTGACCCCTCGCCAACAACAGAAAGGAGCTCTCGAAAACTGATCCGCTGCTGGTCGTTCTCAGAAATGCCTCTCTCTATGCCTACGACTGCGATAGAGCGATGCAAGTGAGCTTCACCTTCCCGAAGGTCGTCTCTGAAATCCCTCGCCCTAGAGGCGAGGTAAACCGATTTAGCGGCAGTATCTATGTTGTTTGTTATCAACCATATACGGCATTTTATTTACACATCGCTTAAATGCAAGAAGCCGCTTCCTTTCAGTTGCTTAACTGTGCACTGCACCTTTTCAGGTGCAGACGGCGCGACGGTGGTCTTGACTTTTTGCGCCTCCGGAAAGGCCACCAGAATTTCACGACTATTCGGGGATCGACCTTCGCCTTGGCGGCCCGCCAGAACTCCCGCGATGGTGATGCACTTGTGGAATTGGCTGCTGCCTACGCTGTTTGGCTGGCGAACGCTTACCTTCTGGCAAGCCCTGGGATTGCTGGCGCTCTGCCGGATTCTGTTTGGCGGGCTGGGGCATGGCGGCCCGCGAGGGCCTAGCGGGCGCGGGTTCCGCGGACGGTGCCGGAACATGAGTCCGGAGGAGCGGGAGAAGTTCCGGAAAGCGATGGACGAGGGCTACAACGTCGGCTCATCTAGCACTACGCCCTAACAACGCCTGTCTTATGTGGTTTCTCTTGAACCCTTGCCGCAAGGAACGCGGTAAAAATCGGGCACCCATAATCACTAAGGCGGGCTCGTGGTCTGGAGCCCGTCCTCGATCGGTACGGTCGCCCGAACGCCATACTCGGGGAAGAGTACCTGATAAGCTTTGGGCGTGAGGCCGACGAGATTTGCCTTCACTTCCTGAGCGTCCACGTATCCACGAGGCCTCAAGTGGATGATGAACCTCTCTAATTGCTCCTGCATTTCGGTCTGAAACCGGCGAACGCTGTCTCGCATCCGGTCCGCATTATGAACGGCTCGGACGGAAACGCCAGTGGGCGTCACACCTCCGCCAATTGCCATATAGGCTGTGCCGTCGGATACAGTGACGGCGATCTGTTCGTTGGCATTCCGTATGTTTCTCCTCTGTTTCGGAGACAGGATCTCGCCGGGAATTCCGTTGACTCGGTATTGTTTGATAGCTTGTGGCCAGTTTCGATGAAGACTTTCAACAACGCTGATCATTTCAAAATCCCGATGCGAGTAAACGTTGATCGCGTAAAAGTCATTGTCGGTAATCAGAGCGAAGAGAGTGGAGGTGTCCGAGCGACATAGGACGGGTTCTTGACGTAAGGCATGGTGCCGAGGTGAAGATGATGAACACTGTCTTGGCTCAGCGTGAAATGGAGAAGGGACGTTCTCCGTTAGTGTAGGTTCCGCCCCTTTGGGGCGGGGATTTTCAAGGCATGGGGGTCTATCGTCCGATGGCTCTTTCCTGGCAGTGCAGAGGGCGAGAGGATTGGCTCCCGCGCTGCTGAGCATCGGCTCGATGAGCCCCACCAGGTTATCCCTCAGCATGGTTGCATCCCTGCAGCGCCTGCTTCTGTTTCACCCGGCGAGGTCATTGTAGCTGTGCGTGGTGCCAAAGTCGAAGTCGCTGTCTGTTGCCGGCGAAGTTGCCGCCGTTTGCGGGCTTCTTCTAACTTGCGATCGCGAGCGGCGTGGATCTCAGCCTGTCGTCCGGCCAGCCGATCCTGCGGCGTCACGTAGCCGATCGCGCTATGCAGTCGCACCGTGTTGTAGTGATTCACGTAGATTTGAATCAAGCGGCGGGCATCTTCCAGGGTCAACGGAGTAAGTGGCCGAATGCACTCCCGTTTGAGCGACTTATGCCAGCGTTCGATCTTCCCATTCGACTGCGGGTAAAACGGCGAGGTGCGCACGTGCGTCATCCCCGAGATGCGAATGAACTCCTTGAAGTCCCGCGCGATAAACTGCGGTCCGTTGTCGGAGATGATCCGCGGCTTGGCGTCCGGGTACTTCTCCTTGGCTCGTTCCAGAATCCTCTCGATATCAGCTTCCTTCATCGACTCTCGCAAATCCCAATGCACCAGAAAACGGCTGCATCCATCCAGCACGCTGCATAGGTAATAGAACGTGCCCGACAGGTTGATATAGGAAACATCGACATGCCAGTGCTGGTGCGGCTCGAGCGGCTGTTCGAAGCCGGTGCCCTTGCGCGACGGCTTCGCTTTCCAGCGCGACAGCAGTCCCGCTTGTCGCAGCACGCGCCATACGCTCGCCGGGCTCACGGCCACCACATCGCGATCTAACATCATGAACGTGAGTCGCCGATACCCTTCCAAGGGATGGTTCAGATGGAAGCCGATGATGGCTTCTTTCTCCCACGGCTCCAACCAGAAATCTCGGGGCACCCAACCGTTGTGCTCATTCACGCGCCCATAGCGCTGCCGCCAGTTGTAAAACTTGCTCACGGTAACGCCCAGCCACACAATGAATCGGCCGACGCTGATCTCGCTCTTCTCCGACCAGCGTCGGACGAAATCCACCACCTGATCCCGCACATCATGCGGCACCCAGGTCGCGGTCAGAGTTCCCCAAGGCTTTTTTTTAACGCGATGTGCTCCGCCATCAGCTCGGCCAGGACCTCGTCCTTGGTCTGCACCTTCTTCTCCAAGAACTCAATCCGCTTCTGTTTCTCTTCGGCCTGGCGGCGAGGATGCTCCGTCGTTTGGAAGGCGGCCGCTCCGTTCTCGAACAACTCTTTTTGCCAGCGGTAGAACACCGTCGGCTGCAGGCCCAGTTCTTCACACAGATCGGAAACCGCGACCTTGTCCAAAAGATGGCGCCGCAGAATGGCCACCTTCTCCTCAGCAGTGTAGTGCTTGCGCTCTTTTCTCATACGTTCGCTCCGCTATCTTAACGGACGAACGCTTTCTCCATTTCCAGCTGAGGCAGGACAACACCCCATTCATTCAGAAGACCGTCTAGATTCGTAAGGGATGAATGGCGAACGCTGAGACGGCGCCCTAGATCGTTCCCCTTGGCGACTTCCTCCTGTAGAGCTTTCCAGCCTAGGGAGACTCTGATTAAGTCCTCCCTTTCCACAGGGAGTAAAGATAATGTCGTGCCATATGAACTCGTTGCGCAAGCAGAGGACACTGGCGATGATGACGGGATTCGAGCGATACACAAAGAAGACGCGGCGGGCAATGTTCTTGGAAGAGATGGAACAGGTGGTGCCGTGGGGGAAACTGTGTGCGCTGATCGAGCCCCACTATCCCAAGCCGGGCAACGGGCGACGGCCGAAAGAATTGGAGCAGATGTTGCGGATTTATTTTCTGCAGCAGTGGTTCAATCTGGCGGACCCGGCGGTGGAAGAGGCTTTGTACGACTCGGCGACGCTGCGGCAGTTTGCGGGAATTGATTTGGGGGCCGAGCCGGTGCCGGATGAGACGACAGTGTGCAAGTTCCGGCACCTGCTGGAAGAGAACCATCTGGGGGAAGAGATTCTGGGGACGGTGAACCTGCATTTGCAAGCCAAGGGGGTGCGGATCACGACGGGCACGATTGTGGACGCGACCATCATTCACGCGCCCAGTTCGACCAAAAACCGCGAGCAGAGCCGAGACCCAGAGATGCACCAGGCGAAGAAGGGGAAGAACTGGTACTTCGGGATGAAGGCGCACGTGGGCGTCGACAGCAAGAGCAAAATCATTCACACGGCGGTGGCGACAGCCGCCAACGTTTCCGATGTGGCGATGTTGCCGGACCTGCTGCATGGCGAAGAAACGCGGGTGTGGGGCGACGGAGCGTATCAGGGCCAAACCGAGGTGATCCGCGAGTGCGCGCCACGAGCACGGGATTTCACCCAGCGGCGCTGTCGCTACAAGGGCCAGATCGTGGATGAAGTGGCGTGGGCGAAGAACCGGACGAAGTCGAAGGTGCGGGCGAGGGTGGAGCATGTGTTTCAAGTGATGAAGCTGCAGTTTGGATTCGTGAAAGTACGCTATCGCGGGCTGAAGAAGAACGCGCACAGACTGTTTGTCACCTGTGCGCTGGTGAATCTGTTTGTGAGCCGCAGAAAACTGCTCGCCGTCGCGTAGCTCGTCCGGCTTCGTCCCGTACGCGCGGTTGCAACGGCGGTACCGACCAGCTCCAGCATCCGAGATCCGAACCGGCAGCGCGGTTTCCTGAAACACTGTTGGTAGTCGACTTAGCATGAGCGCTTATTCAGAGTGTCCCTAGGGCACAATCCTCGGGGCAGTAGAAATCATCTGCTACCCACATCCCTCGCGGGCGGGCGGCAGGTCGCCTCCGAGTCACGTCCAGGAACGACGCGATAATACAGTCGTCCGCGATCTGCTCGGCCTGGTTTCCCCATTCCCCTGCGAGGTAATTTCGGGCAATGGTCGACACATCGGACCAAAAATCGGCAACAAGTCTCACCATTCTCAGATCTTATTATTTTTTGACACGAGGCGAAAGCCTTTCAGTCCCTGGCGGGTCGGGCCGCGCTATCCGGTCATGAAAATCCCCACCCTGTCGCACAGACCGCGACAAGGGTGGGGCACCCAGTTCTTCACTTCCGTCTTCTAGCTATACGGCGGCCGGGCTTCCGCCCTTGGCCGGGACGGACGAGGGCGGCTGTCCCCACATGAACCTCTACACCAGGCCCTGATCCAGCATCGCGTTGGCTACTTTCAGGAAGCCGCCGATGTTGGCGCCGTTCACCAGGTTGCCGGGCGTGCCGTATTTCTCGGCCGTTTCGAAGCAGTTCCGGTGGATGGCGATCATGATCTTGTGCAGACGGTCGTCCACTTCCTCGCGGGTCCAGCTCAGCCGTGCGCTGTTCTGGGCCATTTCGAGGCCAGACGTGGCCACGCCGCCCGCATTGGCGGCCTTGGCCGGTCCGTACAGGATCTTGGCATCGAGGAACATCTTGGTCGCTTCGAGCGTGGACGGCATGTTCGCGCCCTCGGCCACTACCTTGATGCCATTCTTCAACAGGTTCGCCGCATCCTTCGCGGTGATTTCGTTCTGCGTGGCGCTCGGGAACGCGCAATCCGCTTTCACGTTCCACAGCGGGTTGTGCTCCAGCTTGATGTCGGTGGGCATGAAGATCGCTTTCTTGAACTTGTCGGCGTAGTCGCGGATGCGTCCACGCTTCACGTTCTTCAGCTCCATGACATAAGCCAGCTTCTCGCGATCGATGCCATCGGGATCGTAGATCACGCCGTTCGAATCGGACACGGTGACCGGCTTCGCGCCGAGATCCAGCAGCTTCTCGATAGTGTATTGCGAGACGTTGCCGCTGCCTGAAACCAAGCAGATCTTGCCTTCGAGCGTCTGCTTCCTGGTCTTCAGCATTTCGCTGGCGAAATAGACGCAGCCATAGCCGGTGGCTTCCGGACGAATCAGCGATCCGCCCCAGCCCAGGCCTTTGCCGGTCAGGACGCCGGTGAATTCGTTGCGCAGCCGCTTGTACTGGCCGAACAGGAATCCGATCTCGCGTCCGCCAACGCCAATATCGCCGGCCGGGACGTCGGTGTCGGGGCCGATGTGGCGCTGCAGTTCGGTCATGAAGCTCTGGCAGAAGCGCATCACTTCGTTGTCACTCTTGCCCTTGGGATCGAAATCCGATCCGCCCTTGCCGCCGCCCATAGGCAGCGTGGTGAGCGAATTCTTGAATACCTGTTCGAACGCCAGGAATTTCAGGATGCCGAGATTCACGCTGGGATGGAAGCGCAGTCCGCCCTTGTAGGGGCCGATGGCGCTGTTCATCTCGATGCGGAATCCACGATTGACTTGAATGTTGCCCTGGTCGTCAAACCACGGCACACGGAACATAAGGACGCGCTCGGGCTCGACCACTCTTTCGAGCAAACGCGCCGACTGATACTCGGGATGCTTCGCGAGGACCAACCTGAGAGAGTCGAACACTTCAGCCACCGCCTGATGGAACTCGGGCTCGGCGGGGTTCTTCGCTTTCACACTGATCATCACGGATTCAATGTAGTCTGCGGGAGTTTTCACTCCCGGAGGTGTCATCACGGACGTCATAATTTTCCTACCTCCGTAGGTACAGCATAAACATAATTCCGCTCTCCATTGTCGGCTTCTGATGAAACATGGCAGTGATAATTCTCACGGGCAGGCGTGATCAGGGTCACGGAGGGTTAACATGCTGTGGATTCAAGCGCTTACAGTGAAGCAAGAATGAGGTGGTTAGTGATTCCACGGATACCTCCCGTAACGCTGGCGTCCCGCCGGCTGTCGCGAGCGCATCTTGCGCTCGCTTGCGTGAAGCGGAAACCCGGCGGCCTCCCCTTATCCCCGGCAGTGGCAGCGAGGACGCCGCCACGACAGCCGCCGGGACGGCGGCGCTACTAGCAGATCCTCGGCAACTGCTCCCCGCTGAGCATGTCGACTACCCGGTTGCCGCCGATGCGGCTTTGCAGGACTACCGTGCGGCCGGGAGTCTCTTCGACTCTTCCGATGCGGACGGATCCTACGGACACCGGCACTTTCTGCATGACCTCGAGCGCCTTGTCGGCTTGGGCTGCGGGAACGAAGACTGCGAAGCGTCCTTCATTCGCCACGTACAACGGATCAAGGCCAAGAATCTCGCAGGCGCTCTCGACCGTCTCGTCGACGGGAATCAATGTCTCTTCCAGCTTGATGCAGATGTTCCGGTCGCCGGCAATTTCATTCAGCGTGGTCGCCAGGCCGCCGCGGGTCAAATCGCGCAGGCAGTGAATTTCGATTCCGGCATTCAGCAGGGCTTCCACCGTCGGCCAGACAGAATCCGTGTCGCTCAGGATCGGCGATTCGAATTCCAGCCCTTCGCGCACAGAAAGAATCGCGATGCCGTGGCGGCCGAGATCTCCGCTGACAATGACTGCGTCGCCGACCTGAACCGACGCAGGTCCGATCATGGCCGGCCCCTCTCCCACAGCCTGCCCTGAGCCTGCCGAAGGGTCTCGCAAAATCGGCGAGACGTGGGGCACCCCCGGTTCTGTTGTTTCGTCCTTCTTAACTTGGGGTGCCCCGGGTCTCGCCGGGTTTGCTAGACCCGGGAACTCCTCGATGAGCCCGATGCCCGAGGTGTTGATGAATATCCCGTCCCCCTTGCCCTTATCGACGACCTTCGTGTCGCCCGTGACCAGCTTGACATTGGCCTTAGCGGCAGCCTGCTGCATCGACGAAACCACAGTGCGCAGAGTCCCCATCTCGAGGCCTTCTTCCAGAATGAATCCCGCGCTCAGGTAAAGCGGGCGAGCACCGCACATCGCCAGATCATTCACCGTGCCGTAGACGGCGAGATCTCCAATATTGCCGCCGGGAAAAATCAGCGGGCGCACCACAAACGAATCCGTGGTAAAGGCCAGACACGATCCATTTATCGGCAAAACCGCGCCATCGTGCCGCTGCTCGAGCATGGCGTTCGAAAACGCGGGCATGAAAATCTTTTCGATGAGCTGATGAGTCAGGCGTCCGCCGCCGCCGTGCGCCAGAACGATGCGATCGTCAGCGACTCGGGGTACCGGACAACTAAGGTTGAACCCTGGTGTTTTGGCGTCTGCCATAGTGGTAGTAGGCCGCGCACGCGCCTTCCGACGATACCATGGGAGCGCCGAGCGGATTTTCCGGCGTGCACTTCACGGCAAACGCCGGGCAGTCGTGAGGCTTTTTGATGCCTTGCAGAATCAGTCCGCTGATGCACTCCGGCGATTCGTGCGCCGGTTCACCCGTGAATGGGAAGCGGCGGTTGGCATCGTATTTCTGAAAACGTCCGCGCAATTGGAAGCCGCTGGCGGGAATCTCGCCCAGGCCGCGCCACTCGCGCGGGCTCACTTCAAAGACTTCCGCAATCGTCTTCTGGGCAGGACGATTCCCTTCCCGCCGGACCGCGCGGCTGTACTGGTTCTCGACTTCGTGCCGTCCTTCTTCCAGTTGGCATACCGTCATGTGAATGCCTTCCAGAATGTCGAGCGGCTCGAATCCCGTGACGACGATTGGGACTTCGTACTTGGCGGCGATCGGGAAATATTCTTCGAAGCCCATGATGGTACAGACGTGCCCGGCGGCCAGAAACCCTTGCACCACGCAACTCTCGGAAGAAAGCAGCGCCTCCATGGCCGGAGGAACCAGCACGTGCGAGACAAGCAGCGAAAAATTTTCGACGCCGTCGTGATCGGCTTGCCACGCCGACATCGCATTGGCCGGAGCCGTGGTTTCGAATCCCACGGCAAAGAACACAACCTGCTTTTGCGGATTCGCCTTCGCCAGCTTCAGCGCATCGAGCGGCGAATAGACGATGCGCACGTCGCCGCCTTCGGCCTTCACATCGAACAAGCTCTTCGACGATCCGGGCACGCGCAGCATGTCGCCAAACGAACAAAAGATCACGTCGGGGCGCTTGGCGATGGCAACAGCTTTGTCGATCAATTCAATCGGAGTGACGCACACCGGACAGCCGGGCCCGTGCACCAATGTGATTTCGCGCGGCAGCAGGTCTTCCAGACCGTTCTTGACGATGGTATGCGTCTGGCCGCCACAGATTTCCATGATGGTCCACGGGCGCTTGACTTTCTGGTGGATCGCTCGCGCTAACTTTTCGGAGGCTTTCTGGTCGCGATATTCACTGAGGAATTTCACCGAGTTCCTCTTTCAATGCGCCCATCTCCTCCAAGTACTGGAAGACACGCTTGGCTTCGTCCTCGTCGATGACGCTGATCGCGAACCCGACGTGGACCAGGACGTACTTGCCGACTTCGGCTTCGGGAGTGTAGGCCAAGTTGATGTCTTTGCGGATGCCGCCGAAGTCGACCTTGCCGACGCGGAAGGCGATGTCGCCTCCATCGATGATTTCAACCAGGCGGCCTGGAATTGCAAGGCACATGAGAGAGTCTCCCCAGCGGCTAGAGCAGCAATCTTAACCGCTTGTCGCGGCATGCCTGAAGGCATGCCCTTCCCGATCTTGCCGATCTTCCCGATCTTCGTAGCGCCGGCGGGGACGCCGGCGCTACGGTTGACTCATCACCACTTGCCCCAGCGCGATCCCGCCATCGTTGGGCGGAACTCGCCGGTGCGTGTGCACCGTAAATCCGCGCGCTTCGAGCGCTGCCGCGGCCCGCTCCGTCAAATAGCGGTTCTGAAAGACTCCGCCGCTGAACACGATCTGCTTCAAACCACTTTGCTCGACGACTTCCACGATCCACGCGATCAACGCATTGTGGAATCGCGCGGCCATCACGGAAACCGGGATTCCGGCACGTTGATCGGCTACTACTGCCGGGATGAGCGGACCCCAGTTCCCATCCGCTAAAGGATACGCCTCTTCGGTGCGCAAAGCCCCAATTTCATTTTCCAGGAGCATCGCCGCCTGGCCTTCGAAGCGGTTCTCGCGGGCAATGCCGCTGATGCAGGCCACGGCGTCAAACAACCGGCCGACGCTTGTCGTCGGCACCACGTTGATTCCGCGTTCGAGCATAGAACGAATCCGCGCGGCATCCAATCGGGGTTTCCCTGCCGAACGGTCGAGAACGTCGGACGCATCGCATTCTTTGCCAAAGACTTCGAACAACAAGCTTGCTGCCGAGCGCCAACCCTCGCGCACTGCGGCATCGCCTCCGGGCAGGCCGAAGGGCCGCAGGTGGGCGACGCGATCGAACCGCTTGCCTTCGACATGAAAAAATTCGCCGCCCCAGATCGCGCCATCGAGGCCGTAGCCGGTGCCGTCCCATGAAACGCCGAGGTAGGGACCATCTACGCCATTTTCCGCCGCGCACGCCGCCACATGCGCCTGATGATGCTGCACGCGGATCACCGGCAGTCCCGATTGTTCCGCCCAGTGCGTCGAGGCGTAGTCGGGATGCAGATCGCACACCACGGCTTCCGGCTTGAAACTGTACAGGCGGCAGAGATCAGCAATCGCCTTTTCAAAAGCCTGCCGGGCTTCGAGCGTCTCCAGGTCGCCGATGTGCTGGCTGAGAAAAATGTCCTGGCCGACGCCGATCGCAACCGTATTCTTAAGATGCCCGCCCACCGCGAGCACCGGCGGCACGGGGTGAGCGACGCGAATTCCCAGCGGAGCGTAACCGCGGGCGCGGCGCAGAATGCCGGCCTTCCCGCGCGTCAGGCGCACGACCGAATCATCGCAGGCACGGACAATCGGGCGGTCGTGCATCAGAAAATGGTCGGCGATATCTTTGAGGCGAGCGGCCGCTTCGTCGTTTGCGATGGCGATGGGCTCGTCGCTGCGATTGCCGCTGGTTGCAATCAGCGGAAACGGGCACTCGCGCATGAGCAGATGATGCAGCGGCGAATACGGCAGCATCATGCCCAGGTAGGGCGAGCAATGCGCCACGTTCCACGCGATGTCAGTGCCAGGCCTGGGGCGCAGCAGCACGATGGGCGCGGCCGGCGATTCCAGAAGCTCGACTTCGGCCGGCGCGATCTCGCAGTATTCACGCGCCATTTCGAGCGACGGCATCATCAGCGCGAACGGCTTCTCTTCGCGATGCTTGCGCTGGCGCAGGCGCGCTACCGCAGCGGGCTGCCGGGCATCGGCCAGAAGCTGAAATCCTCCGATGCCTTTGAGGGCGACAATCTCTCCCTTGCGCAGAGCCGCGGCTACGTCGGAAATCGTGCCATCGAGCTTCGGACCGCAGATCGGGCACGCATTCGGCTGGGCATGAAAGCGGCGGTTGGCGGGATTTTCGTATTCCTCGCGGCAGGCGGGGCACAGCACGAAATCTCGCATCGTCGTGTTCGGGCGATCGTATGGAATGTCGACCACGATGGTGTAGCGCGGGCCGCAATTCGTGCAGTTGGTGAACGGATAGTGAAAGCGGCGATTGGCGGGATCGAGCAACTCGTTGCGGCAATCGGCGCAGGTCGCGAGGTCGGGCAACACGTTGACCGATTTTCCGGTGTCGCCCTCACTGGCGTGGATCTCGAATCGCGTCGAGCCTTCGCCGGGATCCACGCCGACTCGCGCGTTGTCACCACCGAGACTGCAGGACGCTCACGTTCGATGCGCTCTTCGAATCGGCGAAGCGTATCTTCCGGGCCTTCCACTTCCACCACCAGTCCGGAGGAAGAATTCAGCACCCATCCGGTGAGCGACATTTCGGTCGCCAGCCGGTAGACAAATGGCCGAAAGCCAACGCCCTGCACGGCTCCGCGCAGGGTGATGCGCAGGCGCTGCACCGCGGGTTTGGAGGCCACTGGCATGGCAAGCGAGACCGCTTTGATTTTACGGCCTGCCGTGTGGGAAAGGAATGCGGTTAACCACAAAGGACACGAAGTTACACGAAGGAAATCTTGTTGCGAAGACCTTCGTGGTACTTCGCGTCCTTCGTGGTGGATGAATTTAGCGCGCGTCGTTCCAATCGCGCGCCAGCGCTTCAATCCGGGCAACAAGATGCGGCAGCGCGGCGGCGACTGCAGGCGACAACGATTCTCCATGATCGAAGTTCTGCCCGGCCACGGTCAGCGCGAATGCCCGTGGCTTCGCGCCGTACAGAGTCTCCGCCAGCCGGATGACCGCGTTCGGAGACAGTGCATGGAAAAATGGGCTGCCGGAATCCGCGGGATCTTTGCCGCCGAGATCCTCCACACGAATCTCGCCGGGATGGCCTTCCGGCGAAGACGCCGCGTCGACAAAGATGACGAATCGGAACCGGCTGAGGGTTTCCGCCAGTTCCGGCGACAGTTGGTGCAGGCAGGCGATTTCGATTTCAGCCGGCGAGAACTTCTGCTGCAACGCCTCGACGGCGTGCCACGCCACGCCGTCGTCCGAACGCAGAGGATTTCCATACGCGATGATGAGGACGCGAGGCATGGTTTCTGAGATGTTCTTACCGGCGGAAGTTCCGCCTTCCGTCAATCCCGTCATGCTGAGCGGAGAATGACCTGCGCGAAGCGCAGGTCATTCGGAGTCGAAGCATCCCCACTTTTGTTCCGACTCCCAGACCTTCGTCCCGACGCTATATCCAGTATGCATGGATGCTGGTAGGTATGCTTCGACTCCGCCGCAATCGCGTGCCGCGATTGCGGCTGCGCTCAGCATGACAGGATTGGGGGACTGGGCATTCACTAGCGCGTGACTTCGTCCAGCACTTTGCCATCAGGAGCGATCAACTGGATCTGCAGATCCATCTGGCCGAGCGCGTGCGTGGAGCAACTCAGGCACGGATCGTAGCAGCGGATCACGGCCTCCACGCGGTTGAGCATCCCCGGAGCGAGCCGGTTGCCCTGCACGTAATGTTTGGCCACCTGCAGCACGCTGCGGTTCATCGCGAGATTATTGTGCCCGGTGGCGATCACCAGGTTGACCCAGCGGATCAGGCCCTGCTCGTCGATCTTGTAATGATGGAACAGCGTTCCGCGCGGGGCTTCACAGGCGCCCACGCCCTCGAGCGCGTTGGGACGGGCAACGGCGCGCACGTGCTTCGAAAGAATCTCGGGATCGTTCAGCAGCTGCTCCAGGCGCTCGATACAGTAAAGAATCTCGACCAGGCGCGCGTGATGATAGTGAAACGAGCTCAGCACCGCAGTGCGCTGCAATTCGTGAAACTCCGCGAGCTCCTGATCCGCCCGCGGCGTGCCGCAACGGTCGGCAACGTTCAGGCGCGCCAGCGGCCCCACACGATAGATGCCATCTGGGAAGCCTTTCGGCTTGTAGTAAGTGGATTTCAGATAGCTCCACGACTCCACTTTCTCGCCGATGTAATCGGAATACTGCGTGGGATCGAGATCGTCGGCCAGAACGTGTCCGGACGCGTCAACGATGCGCAGTTTGCCATCGTAAAACGTGAGCCCGTTATCTTTCTTCACGATCCCCATGAACATGGTGGGAAAGTTGCCGAAGGTGGAGATTTCCTCGCGGAACCGCTCCATGATGCTCTTGAACCATTCCAGAGTGCGCTCGGCGATGGCCAGAGCGTCCGGCAGAGACCACAGGATAGCGTCGCGATTGGCCTCGGTCAGGGGCTCGCTGACCCCGCCGGGAACGATCCACGCCGGATGGATGCGCTTGCCGCCCAGCCTCTCGATAATCTTCTGTCCGAATTGGCGCAGGCGGATACCGTCGAGGGCAAGCTCGGGATGCTTCTCAGCCACGCCGAAAATGTTGCTCTTGGCAGGATCGGCATCCATCCCCAACAAAAGATCGGGAGACGACAAATGGAACAGGCTCAGCGCGTGCGATTGCGTGACCTGGGCCAGTCCGAAGATGCGGCGCAGCTTGTCGGCCGTGGGAGGAATGCGCACCGCCAGCAGCGAATCGCAAGCCTTGGCCGACGCGATGAGATGGCTCACCGGGCAGATGCCGCAGATGCGCGCCATCAGCGAAGGCATCTCGTAAAACGGGCGGCCTTCCGCCAGCTTTTCGAAGCCGCGAAACTGGGTGACGTGGAAGCGGGCGTCCTCAACCCGGCCGTCCTCGTTCAAGTGCAGCGTGATCTTGGAGTGGCCTTCGATGCGCGTCACCGGATCGATGACGATGGTGCTGCCCTGCTTCACGAAATCTCCCTCTGAGCTATCAGCCGTCAGCGATCAGCTATCAGCTATCAGTTCTCAACTCTCAATTCCTACGGAATGGCAGCTCTCCCGGCTCACTGCGCCTTGCTCATTGCTCACCGCTCATCGCTCACAGCTCATCACGATCCAAACCTTGTTTTCAAGCTCACATCCGGCGTGCGGCCTTCGAGCAACTCGCTCACAACGTAATAGATGGTGTCGGCCGAGGGCGGGCAGCCGGGAACAAAAATGTCCACGTTGACGAACTCGTGCACCGGCCGCGAGTTCGGCAGCAGCGCGGGCACGACCTGGTTGGGAATGCCGGGATCAAAGGTCACATTCTCGCGATAGGCGCGGTCGTAGACTGCCTTGGTGCCAAACGGATTACGCATCCCCGGCACGTTGGCCGTGACCGCGCAGTCGCCCAGCGAGACCAGAATCTTGGTACGCTCGCGCACCAGCTTGATCTTGTGCAGATCGTCCTCGCTGCTCACCGCGCCTTCCACCAGGGTCACGTCAACGTCCTCGGGAAATACCTTGGCATCGACCAGCGGACTGTAGACCAGGTCGGCCGCGCCCGCGATCGCGAGCAGCCGCTCGTCCATGTCGAGAAACGACATGTGGCAGCCGGAGCAGCCGTCTAGCCATACGGTGGCGATTCGCTTCTTACTCATGCGAATTTCCCAGCCTCATTTGCCAACGATCTCTCATAACAGAAAACGTGTCCCTCAGCGGCCAAAGCCGCCTTGCGTTCGCCTCTGCGGCACGGCTGAAAGCCGTGCCCTTTCAAACCTGTTACCGGCACGGCTGAAGCCGTGCCTTTCCCAACCTCCTCACGAACTCGTATGGAGCCGCTCTCGCCCGCTCATTCGTTTTCTTCCCGCATCATCTTCAGATAGGGCAGGAACTGGCGCCGCTTCAGCATTTCGGCGACGGAGCGTCCTTTTTCAAACAGCGCGCCGGTGGGACACACTTGCACGCACTTGCCGCAACTGGTGCAGCTTTCCGACTGTCCCCAGGGCTCGTTCAGATCGGTAATGACCTTGGCGCCGATGCCCCGTCCCATAATGTCCCAGGTGTGCGCGCCTTCGATTTCCTCACACACCCGCACGCAGCGGGTGCACAGGATGCAGCGGTTGTGGTCGATGACGAAGCGGTCGTGCGACGCGTCCACCTCTTCCTTGGGATAGCGATAAGGGAAGTGCACGTGGGTGATGCCGAGCCGCTGCGCCAGCATCTGCAGCTCGCAGTGCCCGTTCGAGACGCAGACCGAGCAGACGTGATTGCGCTCGGTGAACAGCAGTTCCAGGATCATGCGCCGGTAATTGTTCAGGCGCTCCGAATCGGTCGTAACCTCCATACCCTCTTCCACCGCGGTCACGCAGGCGGGAAGCAGCTTGTTCTGGCCCTTGATTTCGACCAGGCAAAGACGGCAGGCGCCAACGTCGGAAAGACCGTCCATCTCGCACAGCCGCGGAATGAAGATTGCGTTCTGCCGCGCCACATCGAGAATGGATTCTTCCTGGCGTCCGGTCACATCGCGGCCGTCGATCTTGAGCGTCTTGACGGTAGCCGCCGGCCTCATACGGTTTCCTCCGCGACCTTATCGCAAACTCCCGCGGGACACTTGTGCTCTTCAATGTGCGCGCGATATTCCTCGGCGAACGAGCGCAGCGTGCTGACCACCGGATTGGGCGCCGACTGCCCCAACCCGCACAGGCTAGTGTGCTTGAGCAGGTCGCAAAGCTCTTCCAGCATCTTGAGATCCTGCTGGGTCGCGGTCATGTTGCCGATGGCGGTGAGGATGCGGTGCATCTGGTAGGTGCCGACGCGACACGGAATGCATTTGCCGCAGGATTCCGTCATGCAGAAGTCCATGAAATATTTGGCGACGTCGACCATGCACGAGCTCTCGTCCATGACGATCATGCCGCCCGATCCCATGATCGATCCGGCCTTGGCCAGCGACTCGTAGTCGACGGGCATGTCGAGGCATTCGGAGGGCAGGCATCCGCCCGACGGCCCGCCGGTCTGGACGGCCTTGAACTTGCGGCCTTCGGGAATACCGCCGCCGATTTCAAACACCATCTCGCGCAGCGAAATTCCCATGGGCACCTCGACCAGCCCGGTGTTTTCGACGCGGCCGGCCAGCGCGAAGACCTTAGTCCCTTTACTTTTTTCGGTGCCGATCTTGGCGTACCACTCGCCGCCATTGCGTAGGATGGGCGCGATGTTGGCGAAGGTTTCGACGTTGTTGATCAGCGTGGGCTGGCCAAACAGTCCTTCCATCGCGGGATACGGCGGGCGCGGGCGCGGGGTGCCGCGCTTACCTTCGACCGAAGCGATCAGCGCCGTCTCTTCGCCGCAAACGAAGGCTCCGGCGCCGAGGCGAAGATCGACGCGGAAGCTGAAGCGCGTGCCGCAGATATTGGAGCCCAACAGGCCCACGCGCTCCGCCTGCCGAATGGCGTTGCGCAGGCGCTTGATGGCCAGTGGATATTCGGCGCGCACGTAAATGTAAGCTTCTGCCGCGCCCACCGCGTAACCGGCGATCAGCATGCCTTCGAGCACGCGGTGGGGATCGCTCTCGAGCACGCTGCGATCCATGAACGCACCGGGATCGCCCTCGTCACCGTTGCAGATGACGTACTTCTGCGTGCCCACCGATTTCGCCACCGTGCTCCACTTCAGGCCCGTGGGATAGCCTGCGCCGCCGCGGCCGCGCAGGCCGCTGCGGGTGACTTCGTCAATCACCTCGCGCGGCGACATCTCGGTCAGCACCTTGATCAGCGCGGTGTAACCGTTGGCGGCAATGTAGTCCTCGACCCGATCGGGATCGATGACGCCGGAATTTTCCAGCACGATCTTTTGCTGCCGTCGGAAAAATGGAACGTCGGTGGGACAAACCAGGCGCTCGACCGGACTACTTTCGAGGCTGTCGAGAATCGCGGGGCCGTCGGCGGCTTCGACCTTCTTATACAGAACTCCCGCGCTGGTCGAGACCAATGGGCCTTCGGAGCACAGCCCCATGCAACCGACGCCCTTCACCTGGCAACGATCTTGGGCGCCACGCTGGTTGACTTCCTGATCGAGCGCGTCCTTCACCGACTGGCTTTGGCACGACAGGCATCCGGCGGCCACACAGACATTCACCCGCTGCGTAAACCGGCCCTGCTCGGCGCGCTCGTCTTCGGCGATCTGCTCCAGTTCCTCCGGCGTCATGCGTGAGTCCATTTCTTCAGGTGCTCGCGGATGGCCGAGGTTGCGACCTTGCCCGCGACCTCCTGATCGTAGACTACCGCCGGAGCCAAGCCGCACGAACCCAGGCAGCGCGCCGTAAGCAGCGAGACTTTCTTGTCGGGCGTAGTCTCGCCGGGAACGATACCCAGATCGCGTTGCACCGCGTCGAGCAACTGCGGCGCGCCTTTGATGTAGCACGCCGTGCCCATGCAGATCACACAGGTGTGCTCGCCCGCCGGCTTGAGGGTAAAGAAGTGATAGAAGGTGGCGACGCCATAGGCACGGCTCAGAGGCACGCGCAACGACATGGCAACATAGCGCAGCGCTTGTACGTCGAGGTATCCGAACGCCTCTTGCACCGTGTGCAGCGTCTCAATCAGGCCGCGCGCCTGCTGGCCCTGGCGCCGTATGGTGGCGTCGACCAGCTTCCAGCGCTTGTCCTGATTGGGAGGAGTGGGCTTTGCAATATAGGAGTGCATATCGATTGGTGATCACAGATGAATCGGGATAAATGACAACCGTAATCATTAAAATTCGGATAACAAGAAATTCTAGTCTTATACATCTTCGATAGAAAGCGGCTGCGACAAACATTTCGTTGGCGAGTTTCGTTTTGGACCGTTCTCCACAACGGCATCGAGCCTGAATTCTTGGGCGGGGGTCGACAAACGACTTCCCTTCCAAGGCCTGAGGCAGTCGAAACGCCTCGTCGGGGAGTGGAAAACCGCCGTTCTATTCGCGGATGGTCAACACCGGGCAATGCGCCTGGGCGATGACGTGGTGCGCCGACGACCAGGGCAGGTGCGTGCTGCCAATGTCGGCCGCGGATCGCGCGCCCAGAACAATCATGTCGGCCTCGCGCTCGGCGGCGACTTTCAGAATTCGCTCCGCTGGCGAACCGAATTCCAGCACCGTCTCTGGCGGATACTGCAGCGCCGCGTCCGCCGGAATCAAGGCTTGCAGCCGGCGAACTCCCTCTTCCATCGGGCCCGGGCGACTCCCCAGTCGCGTGTAGTCCTCGATCACGTGCAAGAGCGTGAGGCGCGCGCGAAATTCTTCGGCGAGTTTGACCGCCCTCTGCGCGATGTGAGGCGCGCTCGGGGTAAAGTCGGTGGCCAATACAATCTGCTGCAACTCCAGTTCGAGCGGAGCCAGATTGTGGCCTTTCCGGGGGAATTCCGGCAGCTTGGCGCGCCCGGAAACTTTCGGCCCCACGGTCAACACCGGGCAGGGAGCGTGGCGCAGAATGTCTTCGGCCACCGAGCCCAGCAGCAATTTGCCCAGGCCGGTTCGGCCATGCGTGCCCACGACGATCATGTCGACCTGATTGTCTTCGATGATGCCGTTCAGGCTTCTCCAGACTTGGCCGTGGCGCACATAGCTGCGCTGCGGAATGCCTTCGAGGCGGCTGGCTATCTCATCCAGCTTTTCCTTGGCTTCGGTGTGGGCATCTTCATAGATGGTGCCCATGCTGACGTAGTCCACGCCTCCGGTCACCAGCAGCAGGCTGGCGTCGGAGAGGACATGTACGATGTGCAGCGTGCTGCCAAAGTGCCGGCAAATGGCGGCCGCGTAAGGTAGGGCTGCTTCAGAACTGACAGAGAAATCGGTAGCGAACAGGACGTTCTTCACCGACACCGCGGGCGAAGGCCCGGCAGCCTTGCGGTCGGCGGTGGCGTTCGGAACCACTTCGAGATGGGCTTCCACGAGTGCCATGACACACCTCCTGCACCCGCTCTCAGGATCAGCCCTGAGTGACTCGCGCAGATATGCCGCCTGTCACGAGTTTTGGTGATTGAGATCACATCTCGGAGGCCCGCAGGCAGTTACCACATCGGGGGGATCAGACGCGTCCCTTCCAGTACCTTGGCTTTCGGCCGGTATGAGCGACCGCCAGGATCTGAAGGTTTCCGGAAGGTTTCTCCCGATAGACCAAGATGTAGGGAAAGTGTCTGAGCAGAAATCTGCGGGTGTGGAAGTCAGATTCGGCCCAACGGTCAGGTGCCTGCAGAATCTGTCCCAAGGCGCTTTCAACCGCGGCCGAAAAGCGCAAGGCCGCGTCGGGACTGCGCCGCAAGTACCAGTCAAAAGCCGCGTCGTAATCAGCGGCGGCTTCCTCATGGAACTCGACAACCTTATTGGGCATGAGGGAGCTTTGCCAGGTTGCGCTTCTTCACGTCGTCCCAAGGCACGGTCTTTGCTCTGCCGGAGTCGAGTTCCTGAATTCGCTTCTCGATCTCAGTTCGCCAGGCCGCCTGGATACCTTCATCCAGCTTGCCGCCCAGGTTGGAAATCAGGGAATCCGCCAAAGCTTCTTGCTCCTCGACCGAAAGAGTAAGCGCTTGCTCGAGCAGTTTCGATACTTCCGGTGTCATCTGCGCCACGGATACCTCACGAGTTGATTGTATCGCGACGAGGTATCCGGCGGAATTCCCACTTCAGATTCTACTCGCGGTCGGCTTGGGTCACGGCCCCCGAGGTTTTGATGTTGAGAAAAGAATCCCTGGAACGGAAGTCAAAATCTCCACCCTGTCCCTCCAAAAAGCGGAGGGACAAGGATGGGGCACCCGCATTGGATCGTATTACTGGGCGAAGCCGTCGGCTTGGGTGACGGCGCCGATCGCCACCGTGTGGTCGATGTAGAGGCGTCCCGCGTCGAGGGCCTTGCGGTCGAGTTCCAATAGCGCCGGATTTTTTACCTTTGCTTCCAGCACCTTTATGGCTGTGGGCGTGGCCAGGCATTCAGTCTCTTCCAGCAACGCGCCCATTATGACGACGTTGGCGACTTTGGCGGAGCCGAGCTTGTCGGCAATCTCCGAGGCCGGGATGCAGACCACCTGCGCTTGCGAAACCGAGAAGTCTTCGGGCAGGGCTTCACGACCGTAAATAATGGTGCCGCCGGGGGCCACGCTGGCGGCAAACTTGCGGAGCGACGGTTCGTTCATTGCGATCAGTACATCGGGGCGCGAGAGCACCGGCGCTCCGATGCGGTCTTTGGACAAGCACACGTGGCAGTGCGCGCTGCCCGAGCGCATCTCGGGGCCGTAGGACGGCAGCCAACTTACTTCCAAGCCTTCCCGCATGCCCATCTCGGCGAGCAGTTGGCCGAGCAGCAGCACGCCTTGCCCGCCAAAGCCGGCAATCTTGATGCCGAGGTGACGGAAATGGTGCTGGCGTCCCGGAATCATCGCTTCGCGGGCAGCTTTGCGTTCGCCTTCCACCAGTTCCTGCACGGTCTTGTGCGGCGGCGCATTGGTCTCGACGATCTCGATTTTGCGGTCGCGAAAAACTTCCAGCGGGAAGTTGGGAATCATTTTTTCCGCCACCCACTTGCGCGCTTCGACGGGATCCTTGCCCCAGATGGTCGGGCAGGGAGAGAGAATTTCGACGAAGGTGAAACCGGCTCCGGCACGCTGCAGTTCGAGCGCTTTGCGCACCGCCCGGCGCGCCTTCATGATGTTCTTGTTGTCGGAGAGCGCAACCCGCTCAATGTAAACCGGGGCCTGGAGTGACGAGAGCATCTCGGCCATGTGCAGCGGGAAGCCTTCGTTCACCGGACGCCTTCCCCAGGGAGAAGTGGTCGAGCGCTGGCCAACCAGCGTGGTGGGCGCCATCTGGCCGCCGGTCATGCCGTAGATCGCGTTATTGACGAAGAAAACGGAGATTTTTTCGCCGCGGTTGGCGGCATGCACGATTTCCGCGGTGCCGATCGCGGCCAGGTCGCCATCTCCCTGGTAAGCGATGACCATCTTGTCAGGGCAGGCCCGCTTCAAGCCGGTCGCCGCCGCCGGAGCGCGTCCATGCGCTACCTGCACGTTGCCCACGTCAAAGTAGTAGTAGGCGAAGACGGAGCAGCCGACGGGGCTGACGAGGATCGTGTCGTTCTGTACGCCGAGATCTTCCAGCGCTTCGGCGATCAGCTTGTGCGCCACGCCGTGCCCGCAGCCCGGGCAATAATGCGTCTGCTGCTTGAGGTCGGACTTGCGTTCGTACTCGGGATAGAACGTTTCCGCCTTCTGATGGACGATCTCGTATTTCTCAGCGCTCTGTATTTCCTGCAGGACTACATGGTCCGCCATAATTTGTTCCCTCGATTTTGTGTCATGCTGAGCCCACTTTTGTCATGCTGAGCGCAGCCGGAATCGCGCTACGCGATTCCGGCGGAGTCGAAGCATCCCTACCCCAGCATCCGTGCCGCCGGCAGGGATTCCTCGCTTCGCTGAATGACAACGAGAAGCACATCATGCCTCCGCCTGCTTTCACACTGACGCCGGCACCTGCTCCGTAATCTTTTCCAGCAATTCCTCGACCGAGGGCACGTTGCCGCCCACGCGACCGTAAAACTCCACCGGGCGCTTGCCCTGAAGCGCCAGCCGCACGTCTTCCACCATCTGCCCGTTGCTCAGTTCGACCACCAGCAGTTTCTCGGCGCGCATCGCTTCCTGCGCCAGGGCCTTCGACGGGAACGGCCACAGCGTGATCGGACGGAACAAGCCCACACGGATTCCCTGCTGGCGCGCTTCATCCACGGCCGAGCGCAGCACGCGCGAAACAATGCCGTAGCCGACCACGAGCAGCTCGGCATCTTCGGTGCGGTACTCTTCCCATCGCGTTTCCAGTTCCTGAGCGCGGATGTACTTCGCTTCCATGCGGCGCTGGTGTTCTTCCAGATCGTCGGACTCGAGGAAGATCGAGCTGATCATGTTCTTGCGGGTTTCGGCTGTGCCCTTCACCGCCCACGGTTTTTCGGAAGCAACGATCTCGCGGTATTCCAGATCGATCGGCTCCATCATTTGCCCGACGAAGCCGTCGGTCAGCACGATCGCGGGATTGCGGTACCGGTCGGCCAGGTCGAAAGCCAGGACGGTCAGGTCGGCCATCTCCTGCACGGACGCGGGAGCGACCACCAGATTGCGATAGTTCCCGTGACCTCCGCCCTTGACCATGGCGAAGTAATCGCTCTGCTCGGGCGCGATGTTGCCCAGGCCGGGACCGCCGCGCATCACGTCGACGATCACGCAAGGCAGTTCCGCGCCCGCCAGGTACGAGATGCCTTCCTGCATCAGGCTGAGCCCGGGTCCGGAAGAAGCGGTCATGACCCGCACGCCCGCCGAGGCCGCGCCGTAGACCATGTTGATGGAAGCGGTCTCGCTCTCCGCCTGCACGAACGTGCCGCCAACTTCCGGTAGATAGAGCGCGGCGGCCTCGGCCACTTCGCTGGCCGGCGTGATGGGATATCCATAATAGGCACGGCATCCTGCCAGCACCGCGCCCTTGATGACGGCGACGTTTCCCTTACACAGCTGCCGCATGTTCGCCTCCAGTTTCAGCGCGCGGAGCTTTGGGCGGCGCAGCCAGCCGGTACACGGTGATCGCTCCCGGCTCCGGGCAGCAATAGAAACAGATGCCGCATCCGGTGCAGTCGTGCCCGGTATAGCGCGCCGGATGCACGCCGTAATGGCTCAGCTCCGGCGCCATCTCCAGGCACTTGGGCGGGCAGGATTCCACACACAGCCCGCATCCTTTGCACTCTTCAACGTTGATCGTGATATTGCCGCGCGCTTGGCCCGACATTTTTCTTCACCTCGACACTGCTATTTTTGGCGCCTGCGGATGCTGCAGCCATTTCGTCTTCTCGCAATAGGCGTACAGCTCTTCGCGGAACTCGGGATGCGCAATCTCGATCAGCGCCTTGGCCCGCTCGCGAATCGATCTGCCGTGCAGGTAGGCCACCCCGTACTCGGTCACGACGTAGCGCACGAGTCCGCGCGATGTCACGACTCCCGCGCCGGGATCGAGCATGGGCACGATGCGCGAGATGGTTCCGTTTTTCGCCGTCGAAGAGATCGCGATGATGGGCTTACCGCCCTTGGAACGCGACGCTCCCCGCAGAAAATCCACCTGCCCGCCGATTCCGCTGTAGAACTGGTTGCCGATGGAATCGGAGCAGACTTGCCCGGTCAGATCGACCTGCAACGCGGAATTGATCGCCACCATGTTGTCGTTGCGCGCGATCAGCCCCGGATCATTGGTGTAAGCCGTGGGATGAAACTCGAAAATTGGATTGTTGTCGACGAACTCGAACAGGTGCGTTGTGCCCAGGGCGAATCCCAGAATGATCTTGCGCGGCTTGAAGTTCTTGCGCGCGCCGGTCAGTACCCCCGCTTCGATGAGCGGGATCACGCCATCCGATACCAGTTCACTGTGCACGCCCAAATCTTTCCGGTCCATCAGCAACGGCAACACGGCGTCAGGAATGCCTCCGATGCCGGTTTGCAGGACGGAGCCGTCATCGATCAGCCCCGCTACATTGCGGGCGATGACCACCTGCAGTTCGCTCACCTCCGGCCTCTTCAGCGCGCATAAGGGACGCGACGACTCCACAATGGAGTCGATGTCGCCGACGTGGATAAAGCTGTCGCCGTAGGTGCGGGGCATGTGATCGTTGATCTGCGCCACCACGTGCCGGGCGCACTTGGCCGCAGTCAGTGTCGTATCGACACCGACGCCGAAGCTGCAATATCCGTGCGAATCGGGCGGCGAGACTTCGATCAAAGCAACGTCGAGCGGCATCTGTCCGCTTTCGAACAGACCTTCGATTTCGCTGAGATAAATCGGAGTGTAATCGGCGCGGCCGTCGTTGATGGCTTCGCGCACGTTGGCGCCAATGAACATGGCGTTGTGACGGAAATGGCCCGCCATCTCCGGCGCCACGTAGGGGGCGCAGCCCATGGTCATCATGTGAACGATTTCTACGTCGAAAAGATCGGGCGCGCGCCGCATCAGCGCCTCGATCAGCGTCTCAGGCTCGGCACATCCCGGCTGAATGTAGACGCGCATTCCGGACTTTACGCATCCCAGCGCTTCGTCCGCCGTCTTCAGCCGCTTTTTGTATTCCATCTCCCATGACATCGATATCCTGCTCCCCTAGCTTGCCCTCAGCGCCGCCTTTTCCTCGGCCATGCGGGCAGCTGCTTCCTCGTACCCCACAGCGGCATAATAAATCGCCCGGTCGAAAAACATTTCCAGCATCTGCAGCAGTTCCAGCTCGCCCATGATTTCGACCGCGCGATCCATCACCGCTTCACTTTTCAGGAACTCCCAGAGATTCTCCTTGGTGAGTACGATAGCCTGCACCACTTCGCTGAGCGGCACCCGCTGCTGGGCGCGGCGCACACCAATCTCGCGATAGCGATGTTCGATATCCAGTTCGTTCTTGCCCAGCAACCACTCACCCAGATGACGATAAATCTCGTAGACCCGCTCGCGCAGTTCGTGGGCGGGAATCTGCCGGAAGTGGCTGACCAGGCCGTTGCTTTGAACTTTTTCTTCCAGCCCCAGAGCGAGCGCATCGGCGTGCGACTCGATCAAGCGCACCAGCCTGTAGGAGAACATCATACGCACCCCCTTTTTGCGGCCGACCGGCCCGGCATCATACCCCAAGCTTCGCAGTCTCTTGTGCGCTCCAGCCCTCGACCGGGACCTTCACGGTCTCGACCGTGGGTTCCAGCGTTTGGGGGACGGTAATGGCGCGGGAGATCATGCAGATGGATTTCGTTCGGCGCAACAGCGCGAGCCCGGTCTCGCGTTGCTCTTCAAAATTCACCGTCAGCCGGGGACGGATCAGAATTTCGGTGAAATTGCATCCGGCGGTGCGGCTGCGGCGCACGCTGCCCTCGATTTCCACTTCCAGATCGGTGAATTCGAACTTCGCACTGCGAGCCACGTCATGAAACGTGGTGGTGAAGCATCCAGCCAGGGAACAAAGCAGCAGTTGCTCGGGAGTCCAGCGGCCTTGCAGCCCGCCCAATTCCGCTGCTTCGGAAAAATGAATCGTGTTTGGAGAGGACTCGCACTTCGCCAGTCCAGTGCGGCCCGAGGTCCACCAGGCCGAAACGCGATAGGTATATTCTGCAGCCATATTCAGACTCCCTGGCGCGGTTCAGGCGCCCTTTCCTCTTCTACGACGTCAGCGAGAAGATCACCGTGATGGTGGTCTCCACTTCCACCGGCGTCCCGTTCAGCAGATACGGCTTGTAACGCCACTGCCGCACTGCGGCAATGGCGGACGGCACCAGCATGGGATGGCCGCTCACTAATTGCAGGTTGGTGATCTGCCCGTTGACATCGATCACCGCGCTCAGAACCACTTCGCCCTGCACGCGCGCCGACCGCGCCAGCGTGGGATAGGCCGGCTCCACGCGATGGATCAAAAGCCCCTTGGTGACGCCCTGCGAAATGCGAACCCGCTGCGGCACGACGGGAACGAACTTGGGTGCCAGGTTGGAAGTCGCGTTCACGATCCCTCCGATGACCCCTCCCAACTGCCCGCCAGCAATGCCGATTCCACCGATCACGCCACCCGCAGCCGCCATCGGCGGCGGCGCCACTTCTTCCTTAATCATTTCGACTTTGGTGGGAATTTTGGTCGGGGTGCGCAGCCCGCCGGTGGAAAGCATGTCGGTTTCAAGCTGGCGCACCACTTTTTGCACCTGCGCCGCGGCCGGTGGTGGCGGCGGAGGCGGTGGCGGCGGAGCGACCAGGAAGGTCAGCAACTGCGCCTTGGGCAGGGCGTCGGTGAACACCAGCGGAATGATCAGCATTATGCCAACCGTCACGCAATTGAAAATAAAAGATGTAGTGGTGGCAACAGCCCTGCGCTTGCGGGTCTCGCCAAAGTCCAGCAGGCTGTCGGAGAACATGACCCGCGGCGCAAACGCCGGGCCCGTGACCAGTTCTTTTCGCGGCAGCACTGCAGCCTTTGCGCGGCTATCTGATTTGACTTCCTTTACCTCTGGCTCATGGATTTCAGTTGTGCCCATCGGAACCTCCTGCCTCACCCTTTCGCCCCCAATATGGGGGTCTGGAAGACGCTCGTGCGGCTACATCTTCCTTTATCTCCAGAGACATCTTCGTCGAAGGGTGCCTTAGGGCAAATGGCGTGCGTCACGGCTGTTCGTGATCGAAATCACGATTTGGCACTTTTTCATTAAACCGAAGTAACTCAGATGGATGAGTGGCCCAGGTCTGATCATTGGCTGGCGAGGCGAGCTTCCGCGCCGACGCGAAGAAGAGGCAAAGGAACAGTACAGGAGAATCGAAACGAGGAATTGCGGTTCAGTTGAGCGAGTTCACTGAAGCCTGGTCCAGCAACACGAACGAGCACCCGCTGTACTGATAGCATCCCAGAATTCCCCGCTTCACGAAGCGCGAAGAAACACCATCGGGCGCCGGGAACTTGAAATGGATGCTCATCAGTTGCTTCCCCTGATTTCTCATTTTGTCGGATCCGCTGATGAACTTCACGTCGGCCAGCTTGAACACTTTGGACGTGGCGTCGGAGGAGAAAAGCAGAAAGAAGTCGGCGCTTTCGGTCCCCGGCAGGAAACGCGGCAGATTAAAGGTGCGCTCGTGAATCGCGAGGTCGGAGGCGTCGGGACCAGTCGGGGATTTCGCTCCGCCGGCGATGTGGGCCAAATTTTCTTCCGCCGCCTTGGTCCCCACTCCGTAGTCCCCGAGCGAGAGAGTTTGCGACATGGGAATGCGGGCAATGGCGAGGCGGCACATCTGGATTCCGGCCACCGTCTGGTGCGTGCGCCGATAGAGATGACACAAATGCCCGGCCACGACTCCATCCTGCGTCAGCTTCCAGGAAGCCAGCAAGTACTGCTCCGCCGGACCAAAATTTGACATCCTCACGTTGACCCAGCCCAGGGTGTCCCAATATGCGGACAGCGTGAAGATATGTCCCAGGTCTTCGCGGCTTAATGCAGGCAGAGTAATTTTCTGCGATTCCTCTTCCGTCTGCCGAACCGCTTTCTGTGCGTATTGCAAGGCCAGAGGCAGTTCCAAATCCGCTCCCGCCATCCGATAGGCGATGTTGTTCAGAGAAAGTCCGTCGGGATTCATTTCCGCGACTTTCTTGAAAGCCGTTGTTGCCTTTTCGCGTTGATCGGCGAGCAGATAAGCCGACCCCAGGCTGGCCTGCAGATTGGCCGAATTCTTCTCATTGGCCCGATTCCCCTCGATCTTGATCGCTGACTCGAACGCCGCCGCGGCATCGGAATACTTTTTTAGCGCCATCAGACAGTTGCCCAGGTTGGTCAGACCATCACCATCGTCGGGATGCGCTTTTATATATTCCAGCCACACGGGAACCGCGTCGGCGAAGTGGTTGGACGCCATCAGGCCGTACCCAACCGCCTTGGGAACGGCCGGCTCGTCCGGGTCTGAAACAATCGCATTATGAAAGGCTTCGAGGGCCGCGTCTTTTTGCATCTGGGTGAAAAGGATCTGGCCCAGTTCCAGCCACGCCCGGGTAAATTTTGGATCGGCTCCCACCGCACGGTATAGCGACGACACGGCGGTTTGCAGATCGCGATTGGTCAGAGCGGTACGAGCCTCGCCTTCCAGATGGGTTGCCTCGCTATTGGAACTGTCGGGCAAATTCCGCAAGGCTGCGAGCGTATTCATCGCCGAACCACCCGGATTGGCGGCCACAGCCGAATTCGAACCGGACAGCAAGGGGATAAACACCCCACGCTCATCCTCCACTGTCTTGGCGAATTGCTTGTAGAGTTCCCGTTCGCCGGCCGGCACTTCGCGCAGGAACGTCTTCACGTGGCGGTCGCTGATCAGCTTGCCGTCTTTAAACTGCTGAGTGGCGTCGAACTCGGCGAAGTCGTGTTTCACGTGGATAGGAGCGGGTAGTTCGGGCCGGTACCCGGAAGGCAGATCGAGCTGACTGTGAAAGTTGATCTCTGACGGTTCACCCAGCCAGATCGGCCCCAGGGGAAGAGCGTCGTCATCGCTCGAAGCGGGCAGAGAGACCATCGGTTCCGGCGCCACGACCCGTTTGTTCGGCCAGTCTCCGAAATCCTTGCGGGCGTAGTGATAAGAAAAATGGAAGGGCTCATCGGTCTTTTCCGGAGAGCTGGCGGCGACCTCGCTCACGTCTCCGCCGAATCCTAGGCTGAGCGAAATCCGCTGCCCAAGCTCTTTCCATTGGGGCAGGGGCACGACGCGAAAACCGGCGCGCAAGAAATATTCCACGTCGCCCCGAGCCGAATACGTGGCGGCTCCCTCCAATGCGCCGGCGTCGCTCAACTTCGCGTCCATATTGAAAGTCTGGATCGTCGGATAAGGCAATTCCACCGGTGTGTTGACCAGCGCCGCCGGCTTGTCTTTCCAGATCGCCAATGCCTGCTTGTCGCGCAAAGACGGCAGCAGGTACCGGTAGGGTCCCACTTCGGCGGTGGAATCGAGCCATACCAGGCCTGACGGACGCGGCACGACGGTGATCACGTGATCGAATTGTCCGGGTGAGGGAACGTCCGGATCTACCTGGCGGCTGCTGCTGATCAGTGCCGGATAGGCCGGAATTCCCACGGCGCTCAGCAGCGAGGCCAGCAGCGTGTGCTTATCTTTGCAATCGCCGTACTGATTCTCGAGCACGGCTTCGGCGCTGTGCGGCTGGTAGCGTCCGATGCCGAAGGCGATTCCGATGTAATGAAATTGCCGGCTTACATAATCGTAAAGCGCGCGCAGTTTCGCGTCGTCGTCGGGAGCGTTCTTGGTCAACTCCGCGGCCTTGGCCACAATCTCGGCTGAGGGCTTTACGCGGTCTTCCTGCAGAGCGCCATACCAGTGGCCGACGTCCTCCCAGTGGGAGAAACTGCTGAGCAACACGTCGGGCTGCGGCAGGCGCCCGCGCGCCTGTTGCCAGAGTTTTTCTGTGGCTTCGCGCTTGTCGGTGTCATCTTTGTGATGAAGGCTGGTGCTGTGCCACGTGTAGATCCGGTAAGCCCCGGCTTCGCGGACTACGGGAGCAATTTTCGGACTCTTGATCTGGACCTCGCGATCGCGAGGAACCGAGATCTCCAGCTGTTCGTCGAGAACAATTACGTTCTGCATGAACTCGTAGGCGGCCCAGAATTGTCCGGGGGCCAACGGCTTGGTCGTCTGGCTCAGGACGCGATATTCGAGCACGTCGCCCGCACCAAGAGCCTTGACAGCCACATGTTTTTCGTGGAGATCGCTGTAGAACGGCGCCTCGCGCGTGATTTGCGAGGTCATGTCCTGGATATTCTCCGCCGGTGTTTCCACGACGGATCCATCCGGCTTGCGCACCCGCACGTAGTCGACGGCCAACGTACTGGTCCCGCCGGAGTAAGAAAAGTTCAGGACTCCGTAGGCCTGCACCCCTGCCTCGGACTGAATGCGAACCCGGGCAACGATTTCGGATGATGAGGTGCCGTCGGTTTCAAATTTCTCTTTGTTGGAAAAGAGTTCGACGACGGATGCTTCCTGCGAGTAATCCGTCTTCGGAGCAGCGGCCGGCGTCCCTGAAACCTGAGCCCACGAAAAGGAAACCAGACTGAGCGAAATCAGCGACAAACCACCCAAAGGCTTCAACATAAGTTCGGCCCATTATTCAGCATCTCGCAAAAAAGGCAAGTCAATGCGTAGGATCGACGTTGCGAAGTATAGGAGTTAGGAATGGGGATATATAGGAGAAAAACAAAGTGGAGCGGGAGACCGGGATCGAACCGGCGACATCCAGCTTGGGAAGCTGGCGTTCTACCGCTGAACTACTCCCGCTCAGCGGTTACGTCGTTTAGCTTACCATCCTCCATGAACGGTCACAACCGGCATGCCGCCGGGGTGATGGCTCAGTTTGAGGCGGAAGCAAAATCAAAACCACGAAGGACACGAAGTCACACGAAGGCCCCCGACAATGAATTCCTTCGTGATCCCTAGTGCCCTTCGTGGTTAAGGTTTTTCCTTCCAGCGCCAAATTGAGTCACTGACCCCCGCGGGTGATTCGTTCGAGCCATCCGTGCTTAAATAGTCGGTTTGCCACCGGCGTTCGTCCAATTCCCATAGAAACCAGGAGAGCCATGCCCTTTTTCACGTCGAATCCGTCGCGTCGCACCTTTCTACGAAATAGCGTGATGGCCGGCGCAGCCGCAGTCGCAGCTCCGGCGCTGAGCGCGGGCCGGGCCGTCGGTGCGCCTGCGAAGCCGGCGGCGACCGAAGTCACGCCGTTCGAGTTGGAAGAGATCACGATCTCCGAATTGCAGGACGGGATGAAGTCCGGCCGCTTCACGGCACGATCGCTGGTCGAAAGGTACTCGGCGCGCATCGACGAAATCGATACTCCGCGTAAAGACAAGCGCGGCCCGGCGGTGAATGCGATTATCGAAATGAATCCTGATGCACTGTCGATCGCCGATAGCCTTGATGCCGAGCACAAGGCCAAGGGTCCGCGCGGGCCGCTGCACGGCATTCCTATACTGATCAAAGACAACATCGATACCGCCGACCGCATGATGACCACGGCCGGATCGCTGGCGCTGGTGGGCTCGAAGCCCGCCAAGGATTCGTTTGTCGCTCAAAGGTTGCGCGCAGCCGGCGCGGTCATACTGGGCAAGACCAATCTGAGCGAGTGGGCCAATATTCGCTCGAGTCATTCGGTCAGCGGATGGAGCGGGCGCGGCGGGCTCACCAAGAATCCTTATGCGCTCGACCGCAATCCCTGCGGATCGAGTTCGGGCACGGGCGCCGGCATCTCCGCCAACCTGGCCGCGGCCGGCATCGGCACCGAGACCGACGGTTCGATCGTGTGTCCGTCGTCGGCGAACGGGCTGGCGGGCATCAAGCCGACGGTAGGCCTGGTGAGCCGCTCGGGAATTATCCCGATCTCTCATAGCCAGGATGGCGCGGGGCCGATGTGCCGCACGGTGCGCGATGCGGCGATTCTTTTGAGCGCATTGACAGGCGTCGATCCCGAAGATTCGGCGACCGCGGCCAGCGCCGGAAAAGCTCAGCCCGACTACTCGCAGTTCTGCGATGCCAACGGATTGGAAGGCGCGCGCATCGGCGTCGCCCGCAAGTATTTCGGCTTTAGCGACGCCGTCGATGCCCTGATGAACCAGTCGCTCGAAATGATGAAGCAGCAGGGCGCAATCCTGATCGATCCCGCCGACATTCCGACTTTCGGCAAATTCGATGAAGGCGAATTGCTGGTGTTCCTGTACGAGTTGAAAGCCGATTTGAATGCCTATCTGGCGCGGCTTGGGCCGGGCGCGCCCGTGCATAGCTTGCAGGAGATCATCGAATTCAACGAGCGCAACCGGCAGAAAGAAATGCCATACTGCGGCCAGGATTTATTTCTCAAGGCTCAGACCAAGGGTCCACTTACGGAGCAGAAATATCTGGACGCGCTGGCGAAGAATCATCAACTGGCCCGCGCCGAAGGCATCGATGCGCTGATGGATAAGTACCATCTCGACGCGATCGTCGCGCCGACGGGAGGGCCGGCGTGGCTTACGGATCTGGTCACGGGCGATCATTTTTCCGGAGGCAGTTCGAGTGCCGCTGCGGTCGCGGGGTATCCTAATATCAATGTGACCGCGGGTTCTATCTTCGGCCTGACGGTGGGTATCTCCTTCTTTGGACGCGCCTGGAGCGAACCTACTTTGATCAAACTGGCCTACGCGTTCGAGCAGGCGACTAAGGCGCGGCAAGTGCCGCGCTTCTTGCCTACGCTGGAACTGAGCTAGAATTCAACCAGCAAGCGAGGTCAACGTGCCTAAGTATTGCGGGCTGCTGCTGTGCCTGGTGCTTTTACCGGCGTATGGGCAGGATGTTTCTCCCGGTTACCCCTTGATTCGCTCGAACCAGGAACTCCGCGTACCCGACCTGCCCAGGCTGAAGGCGCGCACCCACGATCGGTCGGACGTGCTATTAACCTCGCTCGATATCATCTTTCACAATCACGAGATCTGTTGCGGCCGGGACTCGGCGCTGGAAGACAGCGCGCAGCAGGCGGACCCGGGATCGATGAAAGATATCGTTGCCAAGTTACAAGGGCGGCATCTTTTGGGCGATGGACGTCCTATTACGGTCAGCGTCACCGACATGATGCCGTACAGCGCGAATCCTGCAGCCATTGTGGACCAACTGGCCAAGCAGCACGCTTTACTCCTGATGTGGAATTCCCGCTTGTACGTCCTGGCCGGCGCCCTGTACGACGAATCCATTTGGGACGACGGAACCCGAACGGATACCATCAATAAGTTTTATCTTCTGGATCCGAGATACTCCGACGGCCGCCGCGAGGTAACCTTCACGCGCACCAAGGATGACTGGAACGACGTGCAGGGATTGCTGCTGCTGAGCTTCGCGCCACAGTAAAACCGGCGATCTGTCGCTAGTGGCTCAGTTTCAAATCCTGAACCTTTCAGAATTGGCGTCATCCCGACCGGAGCCGCTTTCCAGGCGCAGGGAGGGATCTCCTATCTTCTAATTTTTCCATTGTTCCGGCTACTTTGTGGGAAAGTCGTGTTAGCCTTGACTTAGGAGGGGGTACTAATGGCGAACCTGAACAAAGTAGTCTCTTCCCTGCGGTCGGAGTACTCCCGTCTCCAACACGAGATGGAACGTGTAGGGAAGGCGCTGAACGCGCTCGGCAGTCTGAACGGGGCCAAGCTCAAGCGGGGTAAGCGGGTCTTGAGCAAGGAAGCCCGGGAACGAATCGCCGAGGCGCAAAGGCAACGCTGGGCCAAAGTGCGGAAACAGGCCAAGCAAGCCAAGTCGTAACCGTAGTGCTTTCGCAAGCACCGCAAACGCCTCGTTCGTAACTTGGATAAAAACTTACGAGCGAGGCTAACGCGGATCGAATCTGTCTTACGGATTTTTCAACGGAGAAAAGCGGGACCTCAGGGGCTAAAGCCCGGGGTATTTCTTCGGCTCAGATGGCACGGCTGAAAGCCGTGCCCTTCCCAAAACCATTTGGAAGAGAGCTGCTGCAGTCTCGCGGCACTTATGGCACGACTGAAAAGTCGTCGTGCCCCTCGCAAATCTTCGAGCCGGCGTTTCGCGCGCACTCGACGTTTAGGTCCAGCGGAACCACTTTAGCGCCAGCGCGAACGAAATTCCACCCCAGAGAATCATCACCAGCAAGCGCGGCCATTGATGCAGGATGGGCGTGCCTTCCAGAATGCTGGCGCGCAGGGCATCATTCAGCGCCGTCAACGGCAGAACCTTGATCAGCGGATGGATGACGGCCGGGAAACGTTCGTACGAGAAGAAGACGCCGGAGAAGATCCACATCGGCATCATCACGAGGTTGATCAGGCCGCTGACCGATTCGATTTTTTGCGCGCGGCTCGCGGTTAGCAGCCCGACGCCGCCGAACGTGAGCGATCCGATCGCGGCGATCAGCGCGATCGAGCCCACCGATCCCAGCACCCGCATGTGAAAGAAAAGCACGCCGAACACCAGCAGCAGCCCCACTTCAATGATCATCAGGATCAGGCGGCTGGAGGCCAGCGCCAGCAGAAAATCTCCGCGGCGCATAGGCGTGCCCACGAAGCGCTTGAGCAATTTGCGCTGCCGCATATCGACCAGCGCGAAGCCGATGCCCCACATGCCGGAATTCATCAGGTTCATGCCGAGCAGGCCGGGGATGAGGAAATCGATGTAGCGCGATCCCGGTTCGGAGGACTTGATGATGCCGCTTGCGAACACATCCTGACGCCCCGCCGCCACCTGCAGCGCGTTGTTGACTTCGGTCTCGGCCAGCACGCTCTCGGGACGCGCCGGATCGTAGCGGTACTGGAATCCTCCGCTAAGACCGGGCTCGATGACGATATCGAATTTGCCCAGGCGGAATCCTTTGCGCGCTTCGTCGGCACTCAGAACCTGGGCCTTGAACATCGCGTGTTGCGGCGTTTGCGCCAGCAGGGCCTGCGCATTCTCCGCCCCCTCGACGATCGCCACGGGGATGGCGCCCTCCGGTTTGTTGCGGAACGCGATGCCCAGTCCCAGCGCCAGGAGCAGCGGGAAAACGAAGACCCAGAATACGACTTCTGGCTCGCGCTTGAGTTCCAGCATGCGCGCCATCAGGAGATGGGAATATCCCGACCACCGGCCGTTGCGGCGCGGCGGCGTGGGCGTCTGCTTTTCAATTCTCGTCGGTGTTTCTTGTGCAACGCCCATACATTTCGATTCGAAGCTTGTGCCGTCCCTAACGGGACTTGGCTTATTGTTCCCCGGTCACCCAGGACTTACGTCCTGGGCTAAAATGTGCCGCCGCTTAGCGGCTGCCTCGCGCTGGAAATCAATCTTCGCGCAGATGGCGACCTGTCAGGCGCACGAAAACATCTTCCAGGCTGGCTTGCCGCGTGGTCAGATGCTGCAATTCTCCACCCTCTTGGTCGATGGCTTCCAGCAGCGCCGGAATGGTCAGGTGCGGCTGCTTCACGTTGAGGGCGATCATGCCGTCCTCGTCGCGCACCGACTCCACGCTGGGCAGGCCGCGCCACGTCGTCAGGGCCGCTCCGTTGGAGTGGCCGCTCACGGAAAACTCGACCACATGATGTCCGCCGAGGCGGTTGATCAGATCGGCGGGCGATCCCTCGGCGATGATTTGGCCGTGATCCACAATGGCGAGGCGATCGCACAGGCGCTCGGCTTCGTCCATGTAGTGCGTGGTCAGCAGGACCGTGCCGCCTTGGCGCTGGAAGGCGCGGATGATGTCCCAGAGCTGGCGGCGGCTCTGCGGATCGAGGCCGGTGGTCGGCTCGTCCAGAAAAAGAATTTTCGGATTGCACACCAGCGCCGTGGCCACCGCCAGCCGCTGCCGCTGCCCGCCGGAGAGCTTGCCCACCCAGGAATCGGCTTTCTCGATCAGTTGCATCTCTTCCAGCACTTCGTCGGTCGAACTGGGCTCGCGGTAAAAACTGGCGAATAATTCGATGGTCTCGCGCACGGTCAGGTTCTCGGACAGCCGCGTCTCCTGCAGCGAAATGCCGAGCCACTCGCGCATCTCGCGCTCGTTCTCTTTCCAGGTATGCCCGAAGATGGAGACTTCTCCCGAGGTCGCATCGAGCAGGCCTTCGAGGATTTCGATAGTCGTGGTCTTCCCCGCCCCGTTGGGCCCGAGCAGGCCAAAGCATTCGCCGGGCTGGATTTCTAGACTGAGCCCGCGCACGGCTTCCACCTTGCCGTCGTACGTCTTGCGCAGGTCGCGGCATTGGATGGCGGCGGGCATGGGGTGATTTTACCGGATGGGGACGAAACCCGTCCTAGACGTTGTCGGCTAGCGTGGAGCGGGCACTCTTGCCCGCAGGCTTTGGGGTGCTTGCAGACAAGCGGGCAGGAGTGCCCGCTCCACGCATCCCACAAAATTCCATGAATTGCTAAAATACCGCATCGCGGGAATCCTACCCGCATCTTTATCCCATGCGCTTCCCTCAACACTATTTCACTTGACGGCTTTTACCTTAAGACGCCCGTGTGTCGTTTCCGACCCCAGCTGTTAGTGGCCAGTTGCCAGAACCTGAAAGGACTCCACCATGCCGCGCAAACTCTTCTTGTGGATGTTTCTATTCGCCTTAACTCTACCCGCCTTCGCCCAGGAGTCTCGCCATTTCACGTTTCACTACGCCTTCACGGTGAAAAACCTGCCCGCAGGCAAGAAGGTTCGCGTGTGGATTCCGGCCGCGCACTCCGATGCCTTCCAGGATGTGAAGGTCATTTCAGCCAAGGGCGATCTCGCGCTGAAGAAGACCCGCGACGCGAAATTCGGAAACGAGATCTACTATGCGGAGACTAAAAACTCCGCGCAGCCGGAACTTCACTTCGAAGTCGAATACGACGTGATTCGCCACGAACGCGTCGCATTGAATTCCACACCGCATCTGGTTGTGGCCTCGCTCACCAGTCAAGAGCGGCAACAAGACCTGCAGGCCTACGCGCTGGTGCCGATCACCGGCGTGCCTGCGGATCTCGCCGCGAAAGTCACACAAGGCAAAACGGCCCCTCTCGACAAAGCCCGCGCCATTTACGACTACGTCTTCACCACCATGCGCTACGACAAAACCGGCACGGGCTGGGGACGCGGCGATGTCCTCTATGCCTGCGATGCGAAGAAGGGCAACTGCACGGATTTCCATTCGCTATTCATCTCGATGGCGCGGTCGCAAGGTATTCCGGCGCGCTTCGAAATCGGATTTCCCCTGCCCGCCGATGCACATTCCGCCGAAATTGCCGGCTATCACTGCTGGTCGGATTTCTACATTGACGGCAAGGGATGGATTCCGGTCGACATCTCGGAAGCGTGGAAGCATCCGGAGAAGCGCAACTACTTCTTCGGTTCACATGACGTGAACCGGGTGCAGTTCAGCATGGGGCGCGACCTGCGGTTGAATCCTCCGCAGGAAGGCGCGCCGCTGAATTACTTTGTATATCCGTATGTGGAAGTGGACGGCCACGAGCACGCCAACGTTTCGCTGGCGTTCTCATTCGCGGACGTGGGCACCGCGGTGGCCGCGAGCAAGTAGCTTCGAGCCGGGCGGTTGTCCGCGCCGCCCGGGCTTACAAGCGGCCGATTACATCTCCCGGCCCGGTGCTCCCCGGACTTCCCGGAGTTTGCGGACTGTCAACCGGCGGTGGGGGTGGAAGCGGCATGGGCGCTGGCCCATTGGCGTCGGCCGGCTTGGGAACGTCTTGCGTATCTTCTCCCGGACGGCGCAGGCTGGGAGCATTCGCCGGACGCACATCCTGCTCGGTCTTAGCTTCTTCTTCCTTCGGCTTCGCGAGAATGACTTCCTTTTCGGTGCGCACGATCTTCTGGCCGCCGACCTTCATGGTTTCCACGCGCACCACTTCATCGCCCACGATGCGCACGAAATCCACATCCTGCGGCGGCTGCCCGTAGATCCACTCTTCGTATTCGATCCCGTTATTGTCCTTCTCGCGCACTTTCCGGGGCGCCTTGCCCATGGCGTGCAGCACCATCTCGGTGTTCATTCCGACCAGAACGTGGTGCGCCTGGATGGCTTGTTTCACCTTGGGCGGCACGGTGTCGAGATACGCTTCTTCTTTACTCCTGGCTTTGAAATCGAGCGCCGGATACAGCAGATCGCGCAATTGCGCCGCGCTCATCTCGGGAACATATTTATCGAAATAGACGTCCAGATAACTGCCATGCGGATTCTCCACGGAATCGCCGTTGGAAAGAGGGACGGGATTCCCGTTGGCACCGGAAATCTGCACTCGCTGGTACCACTTTTGGCGGCGGACGGGCCCGCCGTTGAGCTCGAAATGAATGAAGTTATCCTTGATGCGGACGTAGGAAATGCGGGCCGGATCGCCGGGTTTGATCGACGGTCCGTAAAGAGCCATCAACTGCTGCAAAACCTGCCCGTTGGGCGCGGTGGTTCCATTCTTTAGTTGCAGTCCCTTGCTGCCCATGGGAAACGAGGTGCGCGCATACACCAGTTGGGTTTCGAAGTCGCGGATGATCTGCAGGCGCGTTTCCCTGCACATGTGAGGAGCGTTCGCAGGGATAGGCTCGCTCTTGCCGGGCGCGGGGATCGTGCTGGCGGAAGCCGGTGCAGTCTGCGGGGTCGAAGGGGTAGCGGTGGTTTGGGCCTCACCGAGGATCGCGCCGATGCCCAGGACACCGATAACAAGGAAAGCGGAACAGTGAAGGCGGTCCATAACAACCCCAAATCGGCTTTGGCCCCGATTATAGCCCCGGATCGGAGCCTCCGCACGAGGTCTTTCACAATGAGGATGCGGCGCTCGGGTCGGGAGTTGCTATAGAAATCCAGACCTGAAGACGGGGATTCTTGGGGGCTTCTTGCGAGTGCCGAGGGCCTCGCCGAGAGCGCTTGCGAACGTTGCAGTTCCGTCCGATTACACCAGGTTGAGCGCCTTCTTGATAGTGCCGCGTTCTTTCTGAATTTTCTCCTGCAAGAGCGTGATCGCGTAAATCAGCTGCTCGGGACGAGGCGGGCATCCCGGAACGTAGATGTCGACCGGGATGACCTGGTTCACGCTTTGCACTAGCGCATAGTTCTGGAAGACGCCGCCCGAGGTCGCACACGCGCCCATGGAGATGACCCACTTGGGCTCAGGCATCTGCTCCCACAACTGGCGAATGACGGGAGCCATTTTGTTGGAGACGCGGCCCGCAATGATGATGAGATCACTCTGCCGCGGAGACGGGCGGAAGACCTCGGCGCCGAAGCGGGCGATATCGAAGCGCGCCGCGCCCATCGACATCATCTCGATAGCGCAGCAGGCCAAGCCGAAGGTCATCGGCCAGATCGAACTCTTGCGCATCCAGTTGACGGCGGAATCGAGCGTGGTCAGCACCACGCCTTCCGGCGTGGGATTGCCATAGGTCAGGTCTTTGACGACCTTCTTGCCATTTTCCAGATCGACGTACGGGCCAAAATTGAGTTCGCGAGACATTATGGATTTATTTTAAACCACGAAGGGGCAGAGCGGGCGCTTCAAGAACGTCGATACCTTCGGAGCATACTGCATCCCGCCATAGAGCGGCCTTCTGTCATCCCATCTGTTAACGTCAACTGTCTGAACAGGCGCCTGAAGGAATCGTCACTGCCTACTGATAGAGCACCGCCGCATCCAAGCTGTAGGCTTCGCCATAGGATTCCTTACCGTGACCTGAGCCGCGCCAGCCGCATTCGCGGGTGCCAGTGCGAGGCCCAGAATGACCAGAGACAGAACAGTCTTGCGAATTTGCATGAGTATCTCCTGAGGGGCTTTGGACCTCGCGGCATGCGAGTCCTGGCGCAGGAAAATATCTCAGGAAGAGATTTGCGGCGATGGCACTCTTGGGGATGACAGACCTTGCTACCCCTTGCGTGGAAGTTGCGCATTTAGTCAACTGTTGCAAAACGTCTATTAGACTCAAACGACGTGGACATCATCCGGGCCTTCGTAGCGCTGTCAACTAGCTTTTTTACGACTCTCTTCGTCTTTGGTCACCCCTGCGACGCCTGTGGGCTGAGGATGCGCACTCGGAATTTGGGCTGCGGGCTGAGTCAGCCAGGTTTCGAAACGGGTCTCGCCGAGTCGTGCGTTATTGCCCGGAACCAGCGTTTTCTCGCTGAGTTTCGCTCCCGCATAACGCGCGTTTGGATCAGCGATGACTTCGCGGGGATCTTTGAGCGAGGCCAAGCGCCGCCGGACTAGTTCATCTACGCGAAACGGTTCCGGGCCCGCTATTTCGACGATGCCGTTTACCGGCTGACCTGCTGCAACCCTGCCCACGGCACTCGCGACATCGTCGGCGGCCATCGGCTGAAAAAGCACATGTGGCAGTCGCACCTTGTCGCCGACCATGGAAATATCGGCAAGTCCCTTGAGGAACTCGAAGAACTGCGTCGCACGCACGATGGAGTAGGGGATGGAAGATTCTTGGATCAGTTTCTCCTGGGCGATCTTCGCGCGGAAGTAGCCGCTTTCGGACAGCCGGTCGGTTCCCACAACCGATAACGCAACGTGATGCCGTACTCCTGCGGCCGCTTCATAGGTGAGCAGGTTACGAGTTGATGTTTCGAAGAACTTCAGCACGGCTGCGTCCTCCCAGTCCGGAGAGTTTGATACGTCCACAACTACCGAGGCGCCTCTCAGCACTTCGGCCAGTCCCTCGCCCGTAACAGTGTTGACCCCCGAATTCGGTGACGCCGCTATCGCCTCGTGTCCGTGCTCGCGAAGCTTGGGGACGAGCTTTGACCCGATGAGTCCAGTACCGCCGATCACTACGATTTTCATAATTGTCTCCTTCATCGCTGACCAAGGCATCTCGAGGCCATCGATCCCTTGCACTCGCCAGGGCAAAACCGCCCGCCGGTTTGTGGCATGATCTATAGCTCTAGCTTGCCCGAATCAGTGGATTAAAGTGGTTGTTCTCAGCCTATGCGAAGCCACGCTCGATTGAGCGCAGCCATTTGCCTGCACTAATTTTCTTCTGTGCCTGCCACGCTAGTTCAAACGCCCTCGAAAAATCAATACCACACATCCTGTATTTCTCTACGGCGTTGCGCGATTACATTACTGAACGCTATGGCTTGCTTCTGCTAAAGATTACGGATTCACCACAACTTTCCCGAACATCTGGCTTTTTTCCAGATATTCGTGCGCGGACCGCAGCTCGCTCAGGGGGAAGGTGCGATCGACCACCGGCTTCAGGCGCCCCGCGAAAACATGGCCGAGGACTTCGTGGAGTTCGCCCATCGTCCCCATGTAGGAGCCGAGCAGGCGCAACTGCCGGGCAAATAGATGCCGCAGATCGATGCTGACGTTCGGACCGGTGGTCGCGCCGCAGGTCACCAAGGTTCCTCCATTCCTGAGCGAGCGCAGGCTCTCATCCCAGGTAGCCGCGCCGACGTGCTCGACTACGATGTCCACGCCCGCTTTGTCCGTGATCTTGCGGACTTCATCTGAAATTTTCTGCTTGTAATGATCGATGCCGTAGTCGGCGCCGAGAGCGCGAGCTTTTTCCAGCTTGGCCTCACTTCCGGCGGTCGTAATGATTCGGCAATGAAACAGCTTCGCAATCTGGATGGCGGCAATGCCCACGCCGGAGCTTCCGCCCAGCACCAGCACCGTTTGCCCAGAACGAACGCCCGCCAGGCCCACGAGCATGTGCCATGCCGTGACGAATACGAGTGGGACGCTGGCCGCCTGGTTGAAATCGAGCGAATCGGGAATCGGGATTACGTTCGCGCCCGGAACCGCGATCAGTTCGCAGTTGCCACCATCCACGCCGTTGCCGAGAACGGTGAACTCACGGCAGTGATTCTGCAATCCGGCGAGGCACTTCACGCAATGTCCGCAAAAATGGATGGGCGCAACGATGACCCGCTGGCCCGTTTTGAATCCGGTGACGTATTCGCCAATCTCGACGACTTCGCCGGCCACGTCGCTGCCCAGGATGTGCGGCAATTTCACGCCCGGCAGTCCTTTGCGAACCCAAAGATCAAGATGATTCAGCGAGCACGCTTTCACCCGCACCAGCACCTGATCCTTGCGCGGCTGCGGATCGGGGATGTCTTCGTAGGTCAGAACTTCAGGCCCACCGAATTGATGAATGCGAACGGCTTTCATAAGGTCCTCTCTAGCTTTGTAAGGGTGCGGCTTTGCGCCGCACCGCACGGGTTCAAGAAGAATGCGCGCTTCAGAGTCAGAACTGGTACCGTCCTTACGGGACTCGCCTCAATTTTCCCTCTTTTCCCGGCACTTCCGTGCCGGGCTGTCACATACCGCCGCTACGCGGCTGCGTTTGAGTAGTGCTTATTTCACGGTTGTTCCGAGAATTCGGTTCTTACACACTCTTCAGCCCAGGTTTTCAATTACAAAATTACCAAATTTCCCAATTACCAAGTCGGTGGAGTGGCCCATCAGCCATTGCGGTTCGACTCCGCCGCCCTCCGAAGGCCACTCACGAAAGAATTCTTGACGCCGACCCGAAGTCGCGCACCATAGACTTGGTTTGGCGAACCGTGTCTTCGACACTCGTAACATAGCGAGCCCCGGAGTGATGATCCGGGGCTTTTGCTTTTCTGCCGTTTGACTCTCCCTTGTTAACCGACTGATAATCACTAAAGCGAGCCGGCTGCTTTTCACTATGGATATCTACGAACATATCGTTGAGCTTCGCCGCCAGGGACGCCGCGGGGCCATCGCCACCATCACCAACGTCCGCGGGTCGATCCCATCTTTTAAAACTGCGAAAATGCTGGTGCGCGACGACGGCTCGATCGTCGGCACGATCGGCGGCGGCTGCATGGAGGCCGACGTCTGGCAGGCGGCCCGCGAAGTCATGGAATCGGAGAAGCCGCGCACTTTAAAGTTCGACTTGAACCAGGACCCGAAGTTCGATACCGGCCTGATCTGCGGCGGCACGCTGGAGATTTTTATCGAGCCCGTGCTGCCTCCAGCATTACTTTATCTTTTCGGCGCAGGCCACATTGCTCTCAACATTTGCCGCATCGCTACAAATGCCGGATTTGAGGTTACGGTTACCGACGACCGTTCGTCCTACGCCAGTAAAGAGCGCTTCCCTGCGGCGCAAGAAGTGCAGGCGCTCGATTTCGACGAGGCCATGAAGAAGATCGATCCCAGTGAATTTTCGTATATCGTGATCGTGACGCGGGGCCACCGTGACGACATGCGCCTGCTGCGCTGGGCGGTGCAAACGCGCGCTCGCTACGTCGGCATGATCGGCTCCAAGCGCAAAGTGATCGGAATCTACAAAACGCTCCGGGCGGAAGGCTTGCCCGCGGACTTGTTCGATCGCGTGCATGCGCCGATCGGCCTCGATATCGGAGCTGTCACTCCGGAAGAGATTGCCGTAGCGGTCACGGCGGAGTTGATCGCCATCCGGCGCGGCTCGACTGCGGTGCTGCCGCACCTGAGCTGGTTCAAGGGCGCGCGCGAAGAAACGGTCGGGTCGGACCATGCGGAATGTGGCATGGAGAAAGTAGCTGAAGAGGATCAGGCTGCCGGCTGATTCTGTTTATCTTGCAACCTTCGTGGTGGGGACAGATTGTCGAGCTGCGCTCGACGGACAGCCCCTTCGACAAGCTCAGGGCAGGCTAAGGGCGGCTGTCCCCACATAACCCTGCACAAATTGCCTCCGCACAAACTCTCCCCACATAAACTGTCCCCAGATAAGCTTTCGCACACTGACTTTCTCTCTGCTTTCTGCTATCTTCCGCAACATGTCCCGCGCTCCCAGCTTTGCCGGAGTCATATTGGCCGCTGGGGAATCTTCGCGCATGGGCCGCGACAAAGCGCTGCTCCCGTGGCCGCCGGTCGAAGGCGGAGTGGCCTCGAAAGATAGTTTCCTTTCGGCCGCGATTCGCTCTCTTGCGGACGCAACCGATTTCGTCGTGGTGGTAGCCGGAGAAAACGAAGCGGCTCTGGCGCCCATCGTCTATGCCAACGGAGCTACGCTGGCCACGAATCCGGATCCGAGCCGCGGACAGTTCAGTTCCCTGCAGGTGGGCTTGCATGAAGTTCTCAATCACGGACGGGATGCTGCCATGATCACGCTGGTCGATCGGCCGCCGGCCAATGGGGCAACGGTGCAGAGGGTGCGCGCGGCTTTCGAGCAAGCAGCGGACAGCGTGTGGGCCGTCGTGCCGGAGTATTCCGGAAAGCATGGGCATCCGTATGTGGTTGGACGGGAGATGATCGAACGATTTCTGCGCGAGCCTGCGACCGGCAGCGCGCGCAACGTCGAGCACCGGTTTCAATCCCACATTCAATACGTCACGGTAGAAGATCCCTTCGTGGCAATGAACATCAATACTCCGGAGGAATACGCGGCCCTGGTCGTGAAATCTTCTTAGCGGCATCCAGCATTTGGCATTTCTCCACCCGCGGTTCGAATCTCGACCGTGATGCAATCTTGAAAGCATGGGGTCATCCCGACGCCCCGCGCTTTGACCAGCGGGGCGAGGGATCTCGCAAGGGGAGATCCTCCGCTCCGCCTGAAAGACGGCTCCGCTCAGGATGACACCCTCCACAATCAAACGGCATCACTACCCGCGGCAATTGCGTGTTTCCCGCCGGGCACGTTATTGTCGAAGAGTATGAGTACGACGACACAAACCAGCCGCGAATTTATTGAGTCGGTGCTGCGTCTGGGGCCGCAGGTTGCGGCGTTCGATTGCGACGGCACGCTGTGGTCGGGCGATGCCGGAGAAACCTTTTTCGATTGGGAGATCAAGCGCGGCATCGTATCCGCCGAGATCGGCCAGGCCATGCGCGCCCGCTATGCGGAGTACAAAGCGGGCAAGGTGACTGAAGACGAAATGTGCGGCGAGATGGTCAGCATGCATCACGGGCTTTCCGATGCCGCCATGATGAAGGCCGCCACCGAGTTTATGACTACTTCGTTCCCCGGGCGCGTCTTTCCGGAAATGCTCGAACTGGTGCGCCAACTGCATGCCAACAGATGCGAAATCTGGGCGGTTTCGTCCTCCAATGAATGGGTGATTCGCGCCGGCATGGATCAATTCGGAATCCCGCACGACCGCATTCTGGCGACGAGAGTTCATTGCGAGAACGGAATTGTGACCAACCGCCTGCTGCGTGTACCTTCGGGACCGGGAAAGCCGCAAGCCCTGCGCGAAGTGGTGCAAAAGGATATTCAAGCGGCATTTGGAAACTCCCGATGGGATGTCGATATGCTCGCGCATGCTGAACATGCGTTCGCGGTGAATCCTAATCCGGATTTAGAAGCTCTGGCGCGCGAGCGCGGGTGGACGATTTATTTCCCGGATGGAACGGGACGTCGATAAGAGCCGTCCCGCGTACGCGGACTCAGAATTCTCGCGGTCGCATTCCCTTTCCGCCACTGACGTGGCGGGCCAATGAATGGCGGCGCTTCGCGACTGGGGTGTGCGGCGCGAGAAACAGCAAACCCACCGACCAACGACTTCGCTCGGGGCAGGCCGCCGCTACGCTGAACCTTTCCTCGCTACAATGGAGCCGATGTATTCCGCGCAACTGCTCGATCATTTTCAGAATCCACGCAATGCCGGGGATCTTGCGGCCGCCGATGCCGTTGCCGAGATTTCGAATCCGGTCTGCGGCGACGTGGTTCGGGTCAGCCTGCAGGTTTGCGACGAACGCATCACGGAAATCCGATTCAAGGCTAAAGGATGCGTCCCCGCGATGGCCTGCGGATCGGCGCTCACGGAACTGGCTCGGGGCAAGACGGTTGCAGAGGCTCGCAAATTGAAGCGAGACGATCTAATCGCCGCTGTCGGAGGCCTGCCTCCCGCCTCGTCGCACGCCGCGCAACTGGCGCTCGATGCGCTGTCTGCCGCGCTGAATCAAATCACAGCCGCCCGGAAGCCCTGAGATCTCCCGGCGACGCGTCTCGAAAGTTTCTCTCTTCTCCGCTTTCCTCATCGCTAGCAGTCTTCATTGCGCGCTTCGCGCGCAACCCCGGACGAATGCGTCCCGGGGCTACACAATCCCTCACAGCCGGCCTTATGCGCGAAATCAAAGTAGTCCACTATCTTCTTCGCTTAACATGGGCGTATGACCGTCAGCCACACCGTGCAGCGCATTGCCTGCCTCCAGCCCAGCGCAACCGTCATTCTCGACGCGGTCGGGGAACTGGAGCGGGTGGTCGCCTGCACCCGGTATTGTGCTGATGTTGTGCCCGCGGTTGGCAGCGGCGGGCGCGTGATCGTGGCGGATTCGTGGACGGCTGATACGGGGCAGATCATCGCGGTGCATCCCGATCTCGTGATCGCCGCGGTTCCCTACCAGGAAAAAGCTGTGGCTGAGATTCTGAAGGCCGGGGCGCGCTTTCTCGGATTGGCTCCCAAAAACTTGGCGGATGTTTATACCGACATCGCAACCATCGCGGGTGCGGTGGGCGCGAGCGATCAGGGAGAATCGGTGATCGATCGGATGCAGCAGAAAATTGGCGAGGTCCGCCGCCAGGCGGGCAGTTCGCCGCGCCTAAGAGTTTTCTGTGAGGAATGGGGTAAGCCGGTCATCGCTTCGCAAGCTTGGGTAGGAGAGCTGGTCGAGGCCGCGGGCGGAGAATTTCTGGGCGCAGCTGGCGGCCGGTGCACCGCCGATGAGATCGCAAGCCTCAATCCTGAGATCATCATCGTTGCCTGGTGCGGAGCTGGGGATCGGGTTCCGCTGGAGAAAATCGTGACCGAGCGCGGTTGGCAGCGGACGTCAGCGGCGCGATCGGGCCGCATATTCTGCATTCGCGACGAGTATCTGAATACTCCCGCGCCCACGCTACTACGTGGGCTCGAAGCGCTGGCGTGGGCGATTCGTCCGGAAATCTTTCCGCGCACCAAAGGAATCCGGCAGATTACTGCCGTTCCCGCTTCTTCCGCTCACAATGTCATCCCGTGAGTTAAGATTCAGCCATGGCCGTAACTTCTCGCATTGAAGAAGTGCGCAACGAAGTCAGCGAAATGACGAAGGCCGCCCCGACGGCGCAAGATCTAATGCGCTCGATGGTGAAGGTGCTGCACGACCGCATGCTGAAGTACAACTGGGTAGGGTTTTATTTGCTCGAGCCTGGAGCGCAGCCTCCCGTGCTGGTGCTGGGCGCGTTCGAGGGCGCGATGACGCCGCACACCCGCATCCCGCTGCATCAGGGCATTTGCGGCGCGGCCGCTTCCAGCGGACAGACCGTCGTGGTCGACAACGTCAGCAAAGATCCGCGCTACCTGGCCTGCTCGCTCGAAACCAAGTCGGAGATTGTGGTTCCGATCTTTGCCCACGGCAAAATCATGGGCGAGCTCGATATCGACAGCCACTTCCCTGCCGCCTTCACGGCCGAGCATCAGACATTTGTGCAGCATTGTGCCATGCTGGTGGGAAAGAAACTGGAAGCTGCCGAAAAATGAAGCGCGTGGTCGCAGGGCTCATTGTGCAGGAGGGAAAGCTGCTGGTGTGCCAGCGCACGCGGCACCAGACGATGCCGCTGAAGTGGGAATTTCCCGGCGGAAAAATTGAAGAGGGCGAGCAGCCGCGCGACGCCCTGCGCCGTGAACTGGACGAAGAACTCGGCATTGCGGCCACCATCGGCGACGAGGTTGCCCGTATCCAGCATGAATATCCCAACGGCGGCATGGTAGAGTTGCGCTTTTATGTGGTGCGGGAATTCAAGGGCGAACTGGAAAACCGCATCTTTCGCGATATGCAGTGGGCCCAGCCCAAGGATCTACCGAAGTTCGATTTTCTGGAAGCCGATCTCACGCTCGTGAAAGATCTGGCGGCGGGGAAACTGCTGTAAGCAGGCTGCTGAAAAATCTATTCCCTCACTTTATCTCACCTCGGCGGCTAAAGCCGCTCTGATTTCGCGACACTTACGGCGCGGCTGAAAGCCGCGCCCTTTCAAAACTTGATCGAGATCTGAGTTTTTCAACAGCCTGCTAAGAATCAACCGCGGATCCGGCTCAAGTTTTTCCGGCCAGCGATGACACCATCAGGGCCAGCGAGAGCACGATGACGATCACGGTCGTCGACCACGCCACAATATTGAACAGGTGACTGTTGGTGTACTCGCCCATCAATTCCTTTTTGTTGATCAGCACCAGCATGAAAATGAGCACGAAGGGCAACACGATCCCGTTGATCACTTGCGACCACAGCACAATCTGGATCAACTGCGGCGCCGGGATGACGAGCACCAACGCTCCTCCGGCCACGATCAGCAGCGTGTACAGCCAGTAGAAGAATGGGGCTTCTCCGAATTTCCGTCCCACGCCCGATTCGAATCCCAACCCTTCGCAGACGGTATACGCGGTTGACAGCGGCAGAATCGACGCGGCAAACAGCGAAGCGTTGAACAGGCCCACGGCGAACAGGATGTAGGCGTAATCGCCCGCCAGCGGCTTCAAGGCCTGGGCAGCGTCGGCCGCGAACTTGATATCGCGGAAGCCGTGAACGTAGAGGGTCGCGGCGCAGGCCACGATGATGAACCACGCAACCACGTCCGTGAAAATGCAGCCTGTGACCACGTCGAGCCGGGAAGCCCGATATCCGCGCTTGGTGACTCCCTTTTCCACGATCGACGATTGCAGGTAGAACTGCATCCACGGGGCGATTGTGGTGCCGACCACTCCGATCACCATGAACAGGTAGGCTTGATCGCGGAAGGCGCGCCAATCCGGGGGTTTGAAGGTGGCGATGGTTGCCTCTTTCCACGCCGGATGGGCGGGGATAGCGGCAAAAATGTAAGTTATATAAAAGAAGGACGCCGCCAGAAATACTTTTTCTACGCTCTTGTACTGTCCCTTTACTACGATCAGCCAAACGATCAGGCCGCAGATGGGAACCGTATAAATGCGCGGCAGGCCAAACAGTTCGAGGCTGGTAGCGATCCCGATGAACTCGGTCACCACGTTGCCGAAGTTGGTGACCAGGATGCCGAGCATCATGAAAAACGTGAGGCGGAGTCCGAATTCTTCGCGGATGAGATCGCTGAGGCCCTTGCCGGTGACCGCGCCCATGCGGGCGCACATCTCCTGCACCACGATCAGGGCAAGGGTGATGGGGATCATGGTCCACAGCAGAAGATGTCCGAATTGCGCGCCGGCCTGGGAATAAGTCAGGATGCCGCCGGCATCATTGTCGACGTTCGCGGTAATAAACCCCGGACCAACGACGGCGAGGAACAGCAGAATCCGGATTTTCCAGCGTCTTAGAAACCTCATGCGCAGTCTTCGCCGACATAAAGGTGGAGCGGTTGAACAGCCAACGACGCCACAGGATAAATGCACTCCGCGATTCGGGCCAAACGAAAAGTGCTTGGGGAATCAACAAAGTGGGAAAAATTCCGGGTGAGATCTGCCCGGATGGGTCAGGGCTACAGCTTTGCCCTCAGCATGCTGATCACGTCATCGGAGGTGATGACGCCGGTCAACATGTTGCGCTCGTCCACCACCGGCAGGGTCTGCAGGTTGTACTTGTCGAAGAGTTCGGCAACTTCATTTTCCTCGACGCCTTCATGCGCCAGGACGAGCGGCTCCTGCGTGAGCGACAGCATAGGACTGGGCGGTGGGGCCAGAACGATGCGGGCCAGGGGAACGGCTCCGACAAGCGTTCCATGAGAATCGACCAGATAAATCGTGCTGACCGCCTCGACTCCGCCCTCGAATTCCCGCAGAGAATCGATGGCGTTCTGCACCGTGGCGCTGACCGGCAGAGCCAGAAACTCGGTGGTCATGCGCCCGGCCGCGGTCTGTTCCTTGTGCTCCAGCAGTTCGACGACTTCCTGCTGGGCCTCCGGCTCCATCTGGGTGAGGATCTGCTCGGTACGGTCTTCGGAGAGATCGCCGAGCAGGTCGGCGGCTGCGTCGGGATCCATCTCTTCGACAATCTCGGCCGCGCGCTCGGAATCCAGCGACTCGACGATCGCTTTTTGGACCTTGGGTTCGACCTCTTCGAGCGCCTCGGCCGCGGTTTCTTCGTCCAGCGTCTGGAACACAGCCTGGCGCTCATCGGGTGCCAGATCTTCCACGATGTCGGCAATGTCGGCGGGATGAAGTTTGGAAAGGCCCTCGTGCGAGATCTTCAGCTTGACCCGCCGGGCGGGATCGGTCTCGATTACGTCGACGAAATTCCACGGGATGCTGCGCGGGGGAATTTTACCTAGCAAGGCCTGCAAAGCGGTGCGGGGAGCCACGCCGCGCAGGAGACGGCGAACGGCGCCGCGGGCTCCCACATCGACCGACTGAACGCGCAGGGTCAGGCCGGCATCTTTATCCTTCTGCGCATCGAACTCGAGGTCGACGTCGTTGACGCGCACGACTTTTCGTCCGTTGACGTCGATCACCTGCTGATCCAGCAGGTCGCGCTCCAGCAAAAATAGGCCTTCGGTGCCGTTGGCCTCGTGCCACTCTCCCATCGCCGTAGTGGCGCGAATGCCTCCATTGATAGCCGATATTGCGGCGAAGGGCAGCACGCGGTTGCCGGAGCGGGTCTTGACGATCAGAGAAGCAACCCGCGCGCGATCTTCCTGCGGAGCCAGCGTGACCTCGCGCACGCGTCCGGCCGCGCCAGTCGGGTCATACACGGTGGCGCCCAGCAGTTCGCTCAGGGCAAGAGTCGTCATCCCGCTAGAGCATAAACAACTCGGGGGAGATTCGGAATGATTTTCTGCTCATTTTTGAATGAAAGTTTAATTTTCGGCTGAGTTCCCAAACTCGCTTCTGTCTTCTCTGCGACCTCGCGGCATTTCTCTGCGGCCTCGGCGCTAAAAAGCTCTTAACCGCGGAGGACGCTGAGGTTTCGCAGAGATCGCTGAGAAAATCTGGGCACCGGGCTGCTCCCCTTGAATTCTGCTGCGACGAGAACCAACCCCGGCGATCCACAGACCGGGACTTCCCAACCCGCACTCCCCGTATAATCACAGCACCCGCTTGCGCCTGATTTTCGATATCTTCGGGCAAACTTTACGGACCCTTTGGGCCCACAAACTGCGCTCGTTCCTGACTATGTTTGGAATCGCGTGGGGCGTCGGCTCCCTACTGCTGCTGGTGGGACTGGGCGAAGGCTTTCGAGCTGGCAACCGCAAGCAGTTCGACTCCCTAGGCGAAAACGTTATGTTTATATGGTCGGGGCGCGCCCCGGTCATGCAGGGCAGCTTTACCGCGCTTCGCCAATACTATTTGACCTACCGCGATTACGAAGACATCCTCAGCGCATGCCCCAGCGTGGGCGCGGCGGCGCCCGTGATTTCGCGCAACGACATTCGGGCCGTCAGCGATTTCTACCAGGCCGGCGGCCAGATCCTGGGGGTGCCCGCCAACTTCAACCAGATCCGCTACCTACCCATCAATGAAGGCCGCTGGCTCAACGAACTTGATGATTCGCAGCGCCGAACCGTGATCGTGCTGGGCGACGAAGTTCGACGCACGCTGTTTTCCGGACGCCCCGCGGTGGGCGCGACGATTCTTTTGAATGGCGTTCGCTTTACCGTGATCGGAACGCTCCAGAAGATTGGCCACGGCGATAACATGAACATCAACCTGCGCAGCTTTGTCCCGTTCCATGCCATGCAGGATTATTTCCGTCCCCTGAACGTTGGAACGGGGACCGATGTCATCTCGTTCATTAACTATCAGCCGCGGTCGCGCGCTTTGCACGAGGCGGCCCAGCAGGAAGTGCACAAGATCATCGCGCGCAATCATGGATTCGATCCGAACAATCCCGACTCGTTCGACGAATGGGATACGGTGAAAACCGTCGACCAGGTGGGGAAGATTTTCGACGCGATGAACATGTTCCTGGGCAGCGTCGGCCTGGTTACATTGGCCCTGGGGGCGATCGGAATCATCAACATCATGCTGGTCGCCGTGGCTGACCGAACGCGCGAAATTGGCCTGCGCAAGGCGGTAGGCGCCACTAACGGCAGCATCATGTTCCAGTTTTTTGTGGAAGGCGCGTTTCTCACGCTGCTGAGCGGAGCTATTGGCATCGGCGGCGCCGCAGCCCTGATGGCGGTGCTGGGCCACGTTAATCTCGGAGAAGGATTCGATCCTCCCCGGCTGGTGGCATCGACGGCGGCGTTGGCGGTATTTTCGCTGGCCATTGCGGGGGTTGCGGCCGGACTTTATCCCGCCCGGCGCGCCGCTCTGCTCGAACCGGTGGAGGCACTCCGCAAAGAGTAGCCATGCAAGAGTAATTATGCACAGCGATCTTCTCAAGCAAGCCTATTCTGCGATGCGCCACGACCTGCGGCGCACGCTGCTCACCATGGCCGGCATGGCGTGGGGCATCGCCACCGTCGTGCTGTTGCTTTCCTATGGCAATGGATTTGGCAAAGCCATCGAGGCGATTTTCCAGAGCTTCGGAGCGACCGCAGTGGGAGTTTTCCCGGGCCGCACTTCGCAGCAGGCAGGCGGAAACAAGGCCGGCGTGCAGATTCGTTTCACCAACGACGATGTCGAATTGCTGCGCAACAATCTTCCGCTTTGCCGGCACGTGGTTCGCGAACTCGACAAGCAATCGACCGTGCAGAACAACAACCGATCCTTCTCGTTTCCTGTCATGGGCTGCGATCCGGCGATTCAGCAAGTATGGAATCTCGATGTGTCGGAGGGGCGATTCCTGGACGATGCCGACAGTATGCAGCATGGACTGTATGCGGTCATCGGTTCAGAAGCGCGCGACAAGCTTTTTTCGGGAATGCCGGCCGTCGGGGAAGACATCCGCATCGACGGGGTCACCTTCGAGGTAGTCGGCGTGGGCGCACCCCGTATGCAGGAGGGCGACAACGACAACAATCGCACGGTCTACATTCCGTTTAGCTCGATGGACGTGTTGAAAGACAATCACTACCTGGACGGAATCTGGCTCGATTCGGCGGGACTGGATCACGACAAGATGGACAAGACGATCCGCGAGACGCTCGGCACCGCGCATAATTTCAAGCCCGACGACGAGCGCGCCATCTTCCTGTTCGACGCCCAGAAACAGCTTTCGCAATTCGGCATCATCACCCTGGCCTTGAAGGTGCTGCTGGGATTCATCGGCACGGTCACGCTCGGCATTGGTGGCGTTGGATTGATGAACATCATGCTGGTTTCGGTGACGCAGCGGACCCGCGAGATCGGCGTGGAGAAGGCTCTGGGCGCGCGTCGGCAGGACATTCTGTTTCAATTTCTCGCCGAGGCCATGGTGATTACGGCCGTGGGCGGGATGTTCGGCATCATCTTGTCGTACGCCGTCTCCATTCTGGCGGGACGTATTACGTTTTATAGCGCTCTGGCCAAACACGCTGAGGCGGCCGACATCCGGCTGATTGTCTCTCCGATGACGTTGCTTGTGGCCACCGTAATTCTTGGGGTGGTGGGAGTGGTGAGCGGCATGGTTCCAGCCATGCGCGCCGCCAACCTCGATCCCATCGAAGCTCTGCGCTACGAATAAAGCACTCTATGGGGAGCAGCAAAAGGCCGGAGCGCTATCGCCCCGGCTCAGACTGCAATGCATTGGACTACGCGGCCGCGGTTAGAGACTCGACCCAATGCTTGCACAGGGAGGTTTCAACCGTGAACACTTTGGCGACAGCCGGCCCGGTGAGGAAAGGTTTCAGGATCTGCTCCACCTTCGGGAACACGTCCCGCACATACCTCTCTGCATCGCGCTTCTCGGTCCAAAGCGTGATCGACAGCGCGTGCTCAGTCGCGCCTTCCGGCATAAAGGGCAGCATTTCGAGGAAGCCCGGTTGCTTCCTGAGCATGGGGAGGATTTCTTGACGAATCGTTTTGATCAGTTCGTCCCTCTTTTCCAGTTTCGGAGTGATTTCGAGAACACGAGCAAACATGGGAAACTCTCCTTCCTTTGAGGGAAAGTGCCCGGAAGATGCCTACGTTCGAGACGGCCTCTCTCGAGCCCAATCCCGAATCCAGTTGGTTGAATTGAATGTGATTGAAACCGCGTAAACGTACTCTGCACGCCTATATTTGGCAGTGACCCGAGGCATGGATGAGAGTGACGCAGCGCACTGTGCTAGTAAAATCAATCAAGCATGTCTGACGACATTCTCTCGCGCCAACCGCCCCCGGCAGACAAACGGCTGGGGTATGGGTCTGATCCAAACCAGTTTTTCGATCTGCGCTTGCCCGCCGCCAAAGGAAAAGGTCTGTCGCCGCTCGTGATCAACATCCACGGCGGCTTCTGGCGCGCGAAATATAATCTAGATCATGCCGGGCATGTGTGTGCCGCTCTCACCGCGAATGGATTGGCGACGGCTAATCTTGAGTATCGGCGCGTCGGCAACGCCGGCGGGGGCTGGCCCGGCACGTTCGCCGATATTCGCGCTGCTTACCAATTTCTGCTGCAGCATGCCGACACTGAACATCTTGATCGGGAGAGAATTGTGGTTATGGGGCACTCGGCCGGAGGGCAGCTTGCGCTCTGCCTGGCGGCGCACGAGCCGGGCGTAAAACGCGTCCTCTCGCTGGCGGGAGTGGTCGATCTGCAGCAGGCGTACCAGCTTCATCTCAGCCACGACGCCGTTGCCGAATTCCTGCACGGTACGCCCAGCGAGGTGCCCGAGCATTATCAGGAAGCTGATTCCATGCGGCTCTCCATTCCGCAGGCGCGGCAATATTTGATTCACGGATCTGCCGACGATACCGTTCCCGTTCAGTTCAGTCGCGACTATGTACGCGAGAAACGCAAGCGGACTCCATCCGAAGATGCATCGCTCATCGAGATCGCCGGGGCGGGACATTATGATCTGATCGATCCAGGCTCGGCGGCGTGGAAACAGGTGGAGGACACGGTCCGCCAGTTGATCGGGTAGTGTGTCACTTCGAATTCTGGATATCGCTTATCGAGGGGGCATCCCGAGAACCGGCGCCTTTCAGCCGGCTGAGGGATCTCCTTCCCTCTGATTTCGCGGGTGGGAGATCCCTCCCTCCGCCTGAAAAGCGGCTCCGCTCGGGATGACGCCACCTCTGAGCAGTCCCGGATTTGTCCTGCATCATTCGCGTTCATCCGGTTCAACCCTGGTCCGCGTGAATGCACGGCAAGAAGTCGGCGCGGCCCATCCCTTATAATCGTCGGTCACACGGAGAGGAATCCTTTGCCCTTCGACGACCTTCGCCAGTGGATCGCCGCTCTCGATCGCGCCGGTCAACTCAAGCGCATTCAGACCGAGGCCGACCCGATCCTCGAGATTGCCGAAATTACCGACCGCGTGTCGAAAAGCCGCGATGCGCACGGAGCCAGCGGTGGTCCCGCTCTTCTGTTTCAGAACGTCAAAGGCTATCCCGGGTCGCAGTTGCTCATCAATCAATTTGGCTCGGAAGCGCGCATGAAGCTGGCCATGGGAGTTAATTCCTACGACGAGATCGGCGCCCGGATCCGCATGTTTATGGATATGAAATCCCCGCAAGGATTTCTCGACAAGCTGAAGATGCTGCCCCTGCTGACCGAAGCGGGCAAGTTCTTTCCCCGCACGGTGCCGACGGGGCCGTGCAAAGAGGTGATCCGGCGCGACAATTTTTCGCTGCTCAACTTTCCGATCCTGCAGTGCTGGCCGAAGGATGCCGGACGCTTCCTCACGCTTCCCTGCGTCACCACGCGCGATCCGAAATCGGGCAAGCGCAACCTGGGCATGTACCGCATGCAGGTTTACGACGAGCGCACCACGGGAATGCACTGGCAGCGCCAGAAAGTTGCCGCCGAGCACGCGCGCGAACGCATGCGTGCGGCCGTCGAAGGAAAATCCGCGGCAGTCGATATCATGGCGCGCACTTCCGGCGGCAGTGTGCTAGCGGAAGGCGAGCAGCCGTCGGGAAAAATGGAAGTCGCCGTAGCCATTGGGACCGATCCCGCCGTGACGTTTTCGGCCATTGTTCCCGCGCCTCCGGAGATCGAGGAATATCTGATTGCCGGCTTCCTGCGCGGAGCACCGGTCGATCTGGTCAAATGCGAAACCGTGGATCTGGAAGTTCCGGCCTCGAGCGAAATTGTGCTCGAGGGGCACGTCCATCTCGACGAACTGCGCAGCGAAGGGCCGTTCGGAGATCACACCGGCTTCTATTCGCTCGAAGATCTTTATCCCGTCTTCCATCTCAGCTGCATCACGCACCGCAAAGATCCGATTTACGCGACCACCATCGTCGGCAAGCCGCCGCAGGAAGACGCTTACATGGGCAAAGCGGTCGAGCGCATTTTCTTCCCGCTGATGAAGCTCACCATCCCCGAACTGGTCGACATCAACATGCCGGTCGAAGGCGTCTTTCATAACCTGATGATTGTGTCGATCAAAAAGTCCTACCCCGGCCAGGCGCGCAAGGTGATGAACGCCATCTGGTCGCTGGGGCAGGCGATGTTCACGAAATGCATCATCGTCGTCGATGAAGATGTCGATGTGCAGGACCTGGCGGACGTGACGCTTAAAGTTTCGAACCACATCGATCCGGAGCGCGACATTCAGTTCACGCTGGGCCCGGTGGATTCGCTCGATCATGCCAGCCGCTTGCCGAATTTCGGATCGAAGATGGGAATCGACGCCACTCGCAAGTGGGCTGCGGAAGGCTTCGCGCGCCCCTGGCCCGACGAGATTGTGATGGACGCCACGACCAAGGCGCTGGTCGACGGCAAATGGAAGGCGCTGGCGAAGGAACTGGGAATCGAGTGAAATGGCCGGCCGTTCAGGGACTCAGTGGATCCAACCTAAAACACGAGCGCCCCAATGCGCGGCGAATCCCATCGCGACAATAAACACCAGGCTGAACAGACGGCCAGGAATTGTGCTCTTGCTCCAGCCCTGGAGCACGGCAATCGTTCAAACGAAGAACAGCAGGATTGCACCCATGGCAATAATCTTGTGCCACATGAGGCGGCTCCTTCCAACGCAGAGTGCTACAGGTCCGAAGCTCCATTGTGTAGCGAGACCGGCTAGTGCGCAGTGATACTGATCACGGCGAGCTGATTTTCAACGTCTGCCCGAGCAGTGGATGGTTTACCCGGGTCATTTGGGCAGGTTGCTGTGCGCAGGCTGATATCCCGTGCATCGAAGCACCGGGAGCCGCGGATACTTGGGAAATTTCGGATCGGTGGCCGAGAGCTGGCACTGATAAAAGACCGAGCCGCGGTCGGACTCGATCCTCCGCATGAATTCACAGTTGGCGCAAAGGCCAATGCCGTCCACCGATTTTTCTCTAGTCTTTCCTGCCATGCATTCAGGATAGCGCCCCAGGCCGATGCCCGCATTCCGCCTCTGGCCACCGCATTCGGGCAAGGAATAACATGTACATTTTCAGCATGACTTGTTCGGCAGCTTCTTATTGGAACCTTATGGGGAATGATCGGCCGGGCCGAAATCGTCGCCGTGGAGCATTCCGAGGGCTGGTCGGCCTGGCGCTGATCGCTCTCGTTCTTTTTCAAAACCAGGACGCCGTCGCCTGGGGCAATGAAGGACACACTTACATCAATCGAGTCGCCGCGCAGAAGATTCCGGCGAGCATGCCTTTGTTTCTGCGGCAAGCCGTGGTCGAGATCGCCTATCTGGGGCCCGAACCTGATCGCTGGCGCAGTCCTTCGGAATTTGCGCTGAAAAATGCGCAGGAGCCCGATCACTTCATCGATCTCGAGCGCGTGGCCTGGCTCGATCCGCTGCCGCGCGGACGCTACGAGTTCTATCGCAAGCTCTACGAGAAGCGCGCCGCGACCACGGACCATCCGGATGACTACCTTCCCGAGCGCGTCGGCCTGCAGCCTTACATCACGGCAGAGGTTTATGGCCGGCTCAAGGCGGCGTTTTGCGAATATCGCCAGCTTCTCGCCGCGCATCAACCGACCAGCGCGGTGCAGCAGGCGATTATCTTTTATGCCGGATGACTGGGCCACTACGTCGCCGATGGCTCACAGCCGCTGCACACCACCATCCAGTACAACGGATGGGTCGGCCCCAATCCCAACGGATATACCACCGAGCACCACATCCATGGGCAGTTTGAAAGCGTCTACGTCGCCGCGAATCTCAGGGAAAAAGATTTTGCCGGTTTCGTGAAGGCTCCCGAGCGGCTCAATGATCCGTTCGTCGACTACATCGCTTATCTGCGCCAATCGCACGCGCTGGTGGAAAATGTTTATGCTCTGGAAAAGGTCGGCGGATTCAACGGCAAAGGTTCTCCCGAGGCGTTCGACTTCACCGTGCACCGCCTGGCCGCCGGATCGCAAATGCTGCTCGACCTCTGGTACACGGCCTGGCTCGAAAGCGCAGTACCGGTGCCGGAGCATCCACCGTCAACTCCGCCGTCGAAAAGCGCCGCTCCATCCAAATAGGCGCTGCTCGCTGTCATTCTCTACGTGAGTCCGCGGCGGACGATTTAGCATCGAATTGGGTATACTGAGTAGGCATGCCAGTTCTAAAAAATATCGCCGCCATCGCCAAGGGCATGAGCATCACCTTCATGGAGATGTTCCAGCCCACGATCGTCGAAAATTATCCCGATGGCAAAGGTCCGCTGCGCGGGGCGCGGATTGAAGCTCGCTTTCGCGGGGCGCACGTGCTGCAGCGCGACGAGAACGGACTGGAAAAATGTGTCGCCTGCTTCCTGTGCGCGGCCAACTGTCCTTCGAATTGCATTTACATTGAGGCCGCCGAGAATACCGCGACCAACCGCGTCAGCGGCGCCGAGCGCTATGCCAAGGTTTACAACATTGATTACAACCGCTGCATTTTTTGCGGATACTGCGTCGAGGCTTGCCCGACCGATGCCATTACGCACGGTCACGGATTCGAACTGGCGACGTTCAACGCTTCCAATCTCGTCTACCGCAAGGAACAAATGCTGGCCCCCCGGCCAGCACACATGGGAGCGAATGCAGTCTTCAATCAGGCCGACGTGAACGGCGGGGCGCCGGCGGAAATGGTGCCGGGGAGCTAAAGCTTAGAGATAAGTTCCAGGTTCGATCTTCACGCCGGTCCATTGCGACCGGCGTTTGTGCATGGGGGAACAGTCGTTCGTCTTCAGTCGTTGGTCGTTCGCCAAACAGGAACGACCGCGAACGCCGATTCCGAAGCGAACGACTAACGACGATTTACCATGACTGACTTCTTACAACTCGTTAAAGAACGCGTCGTGGTCTACGACGGTGCGATGGGCACCAACATCCAGAAGCGCAATCCCACTTTGGATGATTTCTGGGGAAAAGAAAACTGCAGTGAAGTGCTGGTGCTCAGCCGTCCTGACATTATTCGCGACATCCATGCGGATTTCTTCCGCGTGGGCTGCGATATTGTCGAGACCGACACCTTCGGCGGATCGTCGATCGTTCTCGGTGAATTCGATCTGCGCGATCGCGTGCGCGAAATCAACGTAAAAGCCGCGCAACTCGCGAAAGAAGTCGCGCAACAATTTTCCACGAAAGACAAGCCGAGATTCGTTGCCGGTTCGCTGGGGCCAACCACCAAGCTTCCGTCGCTGGGACATATCACGTTCGACGCCATGGTGGAGGCTTATGAAGAACAAGCAGCCGCGCTGATCGAAGGCGGAGTCGACATCCTGCTGATCGAGACTGCGCAGGATCTGCTGCAGGCCAAGATTGCCGCCATAGGCGTACTCGAGGCCATGCGCAAAGCGGGCAAGCGATTGCCCGTGACTGTGCAAGTCACGCTGCAGGAATCTGGAACGATGCTGCTCGGCACGGAGATTGGGGCTGCGCTCACGGCGCTTGAACCGTTCGAGGTCGATGCTATCGGCCTGAATTGCGCCACCGGGCCGAAGGAGATGAACGACGCAGTCCGCTACCTGGCGCTGAACTCCACCAAGGAAGTTTCGGTTTTGCCGAATGCCGGGCTGCCGCAGAATGTTGGCGGCCACGCCGTCTACAAACTTTCGCCGCAGGAACTGGCCGATTATCACAAGCACTTCGTCCAGGACTACGGAGTCCGCATCGTGGGCGGATGCTGCGGCACGACGCCCGAGCACCTGAAAGCCGTGGTGGACGCGGTTTCCGGCGTGGAGCCTGCGAAGCGCGACGTGAAGCGGACCGGCGCGGCATCGAGCGCCTACACCACCGTCCCTCTCGATCTCGAGCCCAAACCGCTCATCGTCGCCGAGGAGATGAACACAACCACGCGCGTGGAACATTTCCGCAAGCTGGTGCAAGGCAAGAAATACGACGAGATCCTCGCGCTCGCCAAGAGACTGGTCAACGACGGATCGCACATGCTCGATCTGTGCTGCGCCATTGTCGGCGAAGACGAAAAAGGATACATCACCTCGATTCTCGAAAAGATCGCGACGCGCGTCCCCGCCCCGATTCTCGTCGATTCCACCGAGGCCGATGTGGTCGAAGAAGCGCTCAAGCGCATTCCCGGCCGCACCATCATCAACTCCATCAATCTCGAGGACGGCGAGAAGCGCACGTCGAAGGTCCTGCCCATGGCCAAGCGTTACGGCGCGGCCGTGATCGCGCTGACCATTGATGAAGACGGCATGGCCCTCACCGCCGACAAAAAAGTCGCGATTGCCCACCGCATTCACGATCTGGCGGTCAACAAGTACGGACTCGATCCGACCGACCTGATCTTCGATGCCCTGACTCTGCCGATTTCGACCGGACAGGAGGAGTACCGCACGGCTGGAATCGAGACGCTGAACGCGGTTGAGCGCATCAAGAAAGAACTGCCGCAAGTGAAAACAATTCTCGGCGTGAGCAACATTTCTTTCGGCCTCGATGCCTACCCGCGCCGCGTGCTCAATTCCGTCTTCATGCACGAGGCGGTCGATCATGGCCTCGACATGGCCATCGTCAACTACACCAAGATTTATCCGCTCTACAAGATTCCGCAGGAAGAAGTGGATCTAGCACGGAAGCTCATCTTCCGCGACAACTCGGCCGGCGATCCGCTGCAGGTTTACATGGCGCACTTCGCCGGCATGAAGGGCAAGCCCGCGGCCTCGACCACCGCGCACGTGGACACGCTTTCGGTGGAAGACAAGCTTAAGTTCGCCATCATCAATGGTGAGAAGTCAGTGGGCGAGGGTTTAAATAAAAAATCGCTGGAAGCTTTACTCGAAGATGCGCTGGCCAGCTATTCCCCGCTGGAGCTGATCAACACCGTTCTGCTTGACGGCATGAAAACTGTCGGCGACTTGTTTGGCGCGCGCAAAATGCAGTTGCCGTCTGTGCTTGACTCTGCCGGAGTGATGAAGCAGGCGGTCGCCTATCTCGAGCCGAAGATGGAGAAGAAAGCCGGCTCGAAGAAAGGCACCATCGTCCTCGCCACCGTGAAGGGCGACGTGCACGACATCGGCAAGAATCTGGTCGACATCATTCTGTCGAATAACGGATTTCAGGTGATCAATCTCGGCATCAAGCAGCCGGGCGACTCGATCATCAAAGCGGCGCAGGAACATGCGGCTGACGCCATCGGACTCAGCGGTCTGCTGGTGAAGTCCACGCTTGAGATGAAATATGTCATTCAGGATCTCGAGCGGCAGAAACTCGAATTCCCCGTCATCTGTGGCGGCGCCGCGCTGACCCGCAAATATGTCGAAGACGATCTGCGCCGCGAATACGCTAATGGCGTCTTTTACGCCGACGACGCTTTCGCCGGCCTGCACATCATGGAGGACCTGGCCACGTCCGACGGCGCTCACGACGCCCGTTTGCGCGAAGGCCGCACGGTAAAGGAATACGCGAAAGCTGCGGCCGTGGACGAAGAGACCGGTCCGGTGTTTGCCGAGCGCAGCCCCGTGGTGAGCGACGCTCCGAATATTCCAGTGCCGCCGTTTTGGGGCGTGCGTGTCCGCAAAGATTACGATCTGCGCGAAGTCTTTGGCTACATCAACGAGACCGCGCTGTTCAAGAATCAGTGGCAATTGAAAACCGCTTCGCAGTCGGACTATGTTCGGCTGGTCGACGCGAAGTTCCGGCCAATTCTCCAGAAGCTGGAAGAAGAGGTCATTGAGTCGGATCTGTTCGCTCCCGCAGTTGTGTATGGATATTTCCCTGCTCAAGCCGACGGCAACGACGTAATTGTGTATGAAGTACCGAGTACTGAGTCCCGAGTACCGGGTGCTCCCGCACGCGAACTGCTGCGCTTCACCTTCCCGCGCCAGCGCGAAGGCCGGCGGCTGGCGATTTCCGATTTCTTCGCTCCCAAGTCTTCCGGACAAATGGATGTGATCGGGCTGTCGCTCGTGACTATCGGCCCCAAGGCCAGCGTCGAAACGCAGCACCTGTTCGAGGGCGGAGAGTACACAAAATATCTTTATCTGCACGGGCTCAGCGTCGAAACCGCTGAGGCACTGGCGGAACTGCATCACAAGAAAATGCGGGAGGAGTTGGGCATTGTTGGAGACGACGCGCCGGAAATCCGCGACCTGTTTCATCAGAAGTATCGCGGCTCCCGCTATTCGTTCGGCTATCCGGCATGCCCGAATCTCGAGGACCAGACAAAGTTATTCACGCTGCTCAAGCCAGAAGAAAATGTCGGTGTGCGCCTGACCTCCGGATTCCTGCTTGAGCCCGAGCAGTCGACTTCGGCCATCGTGGTGCATCATCCGGGCGCGAAGTATTTCGTAGTTTAAATGCAGCCTCGGAGAAGCCTGCTTAAAAGCTGGTTTCGAGACGCAGCGCGTAGCTGCGCGGTGGTGCGATCGCGTTTCCGGAAAACAGTCCGCCAAAATCCATCACATTCAGCCGGTTGTTCAGGTTTTGCGCGTCCGCCTGCAAACGAGTTGAGAAGCGGTCGCCCTTGTAGACATCCGCACCCGCCGAGATCTCGACTGCGAGCGACGGACGCACGCGGCCCCGGGCAAAATTGAGCCGATCGATCACAGCCTGCCCGTATTCCGCGAGCGCCAGCTGATACGTTCCCGTGAAGTCGAAAGGCAATCCGCTGCCGTATTCCGCGCCGCCGGCCAGCCAGAAGCGGGGCAGCGCCTGGTAGCGCATGCGCAGCCGCAGGGTATTGCGTTGATCCTGCGAATCCGGAAAGTGTCCGCTGAGCTGGGTGGTGGCGTTGATCGCGTCCTCGCCCACGAATAATCCGCCGCTCACCGGGAACCAGGCATTGCCCACCATGTAGGAGTAACTGGCGATCCCCGAGAAGCGTCTCCACTGGGGCAGTTCGAGCTTCCCTTCCGCGCCGTAGATGATGGCTTTCCGGAACGCGATGGGAAACGTCACCGCGGTGCTCAGCAGTTGATCGTCGTCGGCAAAGTTATCGACATAGCGCCGAAAATAGTTGGCGTCGAAGCGAAACTGCCCGAAGAAGCTCTTGGTCGCTCCCATCTCGAAGTAGTTTCCGTGCGAAGGTTCGACCGGCAGGCGCAGCACATTCGGATTCAGCGAGATCACCTGCGGAGAACTCGACAGCAGAATGTTTTCCGCCGCCGGCGTCTGAAAGACGCGGTCGTAGGAAACATGCAGCACCAGGTTCGCCGCTGCGAAGTAACGCGCCAGCGAAAGCCGCGGGCTCACCGCATTCTGATTGGCCAGCAATTGATAATGATCCCAGCGCAGCCCGGCACCCAGAGTCCACCCGCCGAATCGCATCAGGTCTTGTACGTAAGCGGCCTGCTCCAAGTCCGGGCGCGATCCCTGCGATGGATGATTGCCGGGAAAAGCGAAAGTCAGCGGCGTGCCCGGATCGAACTGCGCCGGATCGCTAATGATGTCGCTGAAATTTTCCTGCAGAAACGTGCTGTCCGACTCCACGCCAGCCTTGAGCTCATGCCGCCCGAGATGCACCGAAAGCGAGCCATTGAAATATCCTTCACGAAAATGGTTGTGCAGGAAGGCAATGACCGGCGTGGATGCGGGATTGGAAGTCAGATCGTCCGAATCATCGCGCACCATGCCGCGCAAAGTCCCTAGCGTGTTGGGGGACAAAACATGCCGGTACGAGATGATGCCCATGGTTTCGAAGTTGTCGCCATCCTGCCGTTGCCCCGCCGTTTCCTGTACTTGTTCGTTGGGAATTTCGAAGCGAGAGAGCGCGTGGCGCACCATCAGGCTAAGCCGGTCGCTCGGGGTCAGGTCGCGTTCGTAGTGCGCGGAAAAATCTCCCGTCGTGCCGTCATTGGTGTAATTCTGCGGAACCACCGGATTCAAGTAATGCCCGGTCATGCTGCCCGCGGCGCTGAGGCCGAGCACGTTTTCCTTCCACGCGTACTGCGCTTGCGCAGAGGATCCGGCGGTAGCAAAGCTGCCGCCGGAAAGATCGATCTGCCCATGCACTCCGGGCTGTGCATCTTTCAGCGTGTTGACCTCGATCACGCCTCCCATTTTTCTGCCGAATTCCGCGGGAATTCCGGCGGTATAGATGCTGAGCGAATCCACGTCATCCGCTTCGAGCTCAGGTCCAACGCCGGGTGAGCGATTGTCGGTCAGCGGGATGCCATCCACCACGAACTGTGTCTGGTATTCGGCGCCCCGCGGATGCAGCACCGCATTGCCTTCATACAGCCAGCCGGGCTGCGAATTCACCAGGTCCTGCAGCGACCGTCCCGGCAGCGAGGTCATGCGGTCCTGAATCGTTTGCTGCCCGATTTCGTTGACCGATCCTGCGCGATGCGGATCGAGAAGCGTGAAACGATCCTGCACTGTGACCGACGTATTGACCGAAGCCAGGCTCATTTGTACCGAGCGATAGACGGGAACGGCCGACCGGATTTCGATCGCCAGCGACACGTCCGCCAAGCCGGGTTCGCGGATCTGGATCACATACGGCCCAAAGGCGAGCCGCTTTGCGATCAGTTCGCCGCTTTCATCCGTCATGAAAGTGTTGTGATATTGGTTGGATTCGCTCACCATTTCCACCTGGGTCTTCAGCCCCAGCCCATGCGGATCGGTAACCTTCAGGCGCAATTCTCCCCTATTGCTCTGGGCGAATGCCGGCATCCCGAGCAGCAGCACAGCGAGACGGGCCAGAAGTCGCAGGGGTTTCGGGCGGGACACTTTCATGCGGGCGGGATCAAGGCTCCTTGACCCTGGACAATGGCATCGAAGGGAGCGACTGCTCCGATTTTTACAAAATCCTGACATTGGGATGACAAATCAGCGTGACAGGGATTGCAAGATTTATCCAGATCCCTTCCGGATGCGACTTCCGTACCCGTGGGATCGCGGACTTCAAGCCCTCCGTCACCACAAGGGCCGGAAGAAAAACTGGCGCTTGCACCGCAGGGGGTGCGGGCGCCGTTTTGTTGGCTGCTACATGCTCGCCGACTGACGCCGCGGCACGCTCGCTTTGCTGATGCCGCGACAGCCTCGACACGCTCCCCTTCGCTTCGCTCAGGATCGCGGGGCCGGACCCTTCGACTTTGCTCAGGGCAGGCTGCGTCCGCCCCTACATGAACCCTGCCCCCGTCCCCTACGTGGGTCGTTAACCTCCCGGAACCGCTTCAACTGTTACAATTTCAGGTTATCGTTAGAGTTATCCCAGCGCCATGAAATGTCCTTTTTGCGGATTTGAGAATGACAAGGTAGTCGATTCGCGTGAGAGCAAGGAAGCCGATTCCATTCGGCGCCGCCGCGAATGCCTCAAGTGCGGCAAGCGCTTTACCACCTACGAGCGCATCGACGAGATTCCCTACATGGTGGTCAAGAAGGATGGTCGCCGCGAGAAGTTCGACCGCCAGAAAGTGCTCAACGGATTGCTCCGCGCCTGCGAGAAGCGCCCGGTCCCTATCAGCAAACTTGAGCAGATTGTGAACGAGGCGGAATCCTTCGTGATCGAATCGGCAGAGCGCGAGCGCAAGACCAGCGAACTCGGCGAGTTGATCATGAACCGCCTGCGCCGCTACGACAAGGTCGCGTACGTGCGGTTCGCTTCCGTCTATCTCGATTTCAAAGATGTTAAAGAATTCATGAACGAGTTGAAGGATTTAGTGAAGGTGAAAACGGGATGAACGGTCAGGACCCGATCAGGCATCGCATCCATTTGAGGTTGTTGTGAAGAACGTTCAAGTGATTGATGGTGCAGTTAACGCGACCTTCAATATCTTTCAAGCTACGGATGATGAATTTGCGGCGATCTTCCCGGGCCCTGGGCAGGATATAGAAGTGGTCGAAGATTATGTCAGCCGCGTGGGCCAAGATGAAGCAGGCAGGACCTTATCAAGGATGTGGGAGAGGCCGATATATAAGCATGACGTCCAAGGTATACAGGGCACTCTTTACTACAACTGGGAAGAAAAGACTAAATATCTCCCCGATTCAAGGCGCGAGATAGATCGCTCACGAGTCAATGAATCAGAGCGGGTGTTATACGCGAGATTGCGAGAACCCAGTCGGAGTCGAAGATAAATCGAGTTCTGATTTCCAAGGGGCCTCAATCAACAGTCGCGGATCGATGTGAGGAAATCATTATGAGTCATAAAGTAACCCTGATCCCCGGCGACGGCATCGGCCCTGAAGTGACGCAGGCCACCGTCCGCATTCTGGAAGCAACCGGAGTGAAATTCGAGTGGGAGACTTTTGCCGTTGGCGCCGAAGCTTACGAAAAATCCGGCGAATATCTTCCCAAGGACTTGATCGAATCGCTCGAGCGCACGCACGTTGGATTGAAAGGTCCGGTGACTACGCCCGTGGGTGGCGGCTTTCCCAGCATTAACGTCGCGCTGCGCAAAAAGTTCGAGCTCTACGCGAACTTTCGCCCCATCCGGAATCTGCCGCACATCCCTACGCGCTATCCCGACGTCGATCTGATCATCGTCCGCGAAAATACCGAGGGCCTTTATTCCGGCCTCGAGCACGAGGTCGTGCCCGGCGTCGTCGAAAGTCTGAAGATCATGACCGAGAAGGCTTGCACGCGCATTGCGAAATTCGCCTTCGAATACGCCCGCAAGAATCAGCGCAAAAAGATCCACGCCATCCACAAAGCCAATATCATGAAATTGTCGGACGGCCTGTTTTTACGTTGCGCTCGGGATGTGGCAAAGGGATATCCGGAAATCACATACGGCGAGCACATCGTCGACAACACCTGCATGCAACTGGTCATGAATCCTTACCAGTACGACATGCTGGTCATGGAAAATCTTTACGGCGATATTCTGTCGGATCTGTGCGCCGCCTTCGTCGGCGGCCTGGGATTCGTGCCTAGCGCCAACCTGGGAGACGACTGTGCCGTCTTCGAAGCTGTGCACGGCTCGGCTCCCGACATTGCCGGGAAAAATCTGGCGAATCCCACGGCCCTATTGCGGTCGGCGCTGCTCATGGTGCGGCATCTGGGCGAACACGAGGCCTCGACGCAGATTCGCAATGCGCTGGAGCGCGTATATCGGCATCCGGAAAAACTCACGCGCGATATCGGCGGAAAATCGGGGACCTCGCAGTTTGCCGATGCGGTGATCGAAGAAATGGAAAACACCAAAGTCGCGAAGTCGGCCCAGACCGTCTGAGCAGTTCTCTGCTGTTCTCTTCCTCCACGACTCAATTTGGCGCTCGAAGGAAAAACCTTTAACCACGAAGGGCACTAAGAATCACGAAGGAGTTCATTGTCGAGGGTTCCTTCGTGTGACTTCGTGTCCTTCGTGGTTTTGATTTTGCTTCCGCCTCAAACTTAGCGGCGCTTCAAAGCTTCGAGTTCTTCCAGCGTGCGCGGCCAGTCCGAGCCCAGCAGGCGCGAAAGGCTGCGGTCGGCGAGCACCTTGCCTCCGGTCTGACAGCGCGCGCAATAGTTCGTCTCTTTGTCGGCATAGCGAATGCGCAAAACCTTGTCGCCGCATCGTGGACACGGTTGCCCGTAGCGGCCATGCACAGCCATGTCCGGACGAAAGGCGGTCACCTTTTCTGGAAATGCCCGCTTCGCGTCTCCGTTCAGTTTGTCGATCCAGTGGCGCAGCGTCTGCTGTGTGGCCTGGTAGGTTTTCTGCCAATCTTCGTCTTTTAATTTGCTGGTCTGCGCAATCGGGGAAAGCTGTGCCGCATGCAGGATCTCGTCGGAATACGCGTTGCCAATTCCGCTCAACAGCCGCGGATCAGTCAAGGCGCGCTTCAGCGTGTGGTTCTCCGCGGTCAGCGCCGCGCGAAACGAATTCAGATCGCTGGCGAGTACGTCGATCCCGCCGGCGTCGATCGAGGCTAGATTTTCCTCTCCACTGATCACATGCAGCGCCGCTCGCCGCTTGCTTCCCGCTTCCGTCAGCGTCAGCGAGCCGTTGGCAAAATCGAAGGCCGCCAGATTCTGGCGTCCTCCTAACTTCGCGTCGCGCGCCTTCCAATGCAGGCGGCCAGCGATCATCAGGTGCAGCACCAGCCACAAATCGCCTTCCATGCCGATGGCAATGCGTTTGCCGACTCGGCACAGTTTCTCCACCACGCGCCCTTCCGCGCTCGAGAGCGGAGGCTGCACCGTGCGCAGCAGAAACGGGCTTCCCAGGCGCACGCGCTCCAGCTTCTGGCCTACGATGCGCGGCTCGAGCGCGGTGATATACGCCGCAATGTCAGGGAGTTCCGGCATGTGTTAACAGCTTGCCTTGAGCGGCGCGGGTTTTGCAATCGTTGCCGGGCTCGGCAAATTCTTTTGTCATTTACGGCTCGGCCCATTGACTCGTGCGCACGGTTCGGAGTAAATTGCCAGCGTTCTGGGGTTCTGGGGAATGACGCGCACAAACCGGCGTGTAGGGATAGTTCTATTTCAGCTCGGGGGACCCGACACGCTGGAAGCGATCGAGCCGTTTTTGTATAACCTTTTTTGCGATCCCGACATTATTGATTTTCCGTTCGCGCGCATCGGACGCAAACCGCTCGCCAAGCTGATCTCGACTACGCGTTCCCGCAAAGTGCAGCATCACTACGCCACCATCGGGGGCGGATCTCCGATCCTTCCCAACACCGAGCGCCAGGCACGCGCCCTGGAACGCGAGTTGCGCAGCCAGGGCATCGATGCTCACTGCTTTATCGCTATGCGCTATTGGCATCCGTTTACGAGCGAAGCCATCGCGCAGTTGCGTTCCGCGCAATGCGATGACGTTGCGCTTCTTCCGCTTTATCCGCAGTATTCCTCCACCACCACCGGCTCCAGCCTGAACGAATGGCAAAGACATTTCCACGAAGACCTGCCGGTGCATTGCGTGGAGCCTTTCTATCGTCATCCGGAATATCTCGACGCGCTGGCCGAAAAGGTAAATGAAGCTCTCTCGCGCTTTCCGGATCCGCAACGCGCGGAACTGGTCTTCAGCGCGCACAGCGTCCCCATGTCGGTCATCGAAAAAGGGGATCCGTACCAGCGCCAAATCGAGGAAACGGTGCAGTTGCTGACTAAACGCGCTGGATGGCCCAACCCGCATCGCCTTTGCTACCAAAGCAAAGTAGGGGCAAGCAAATGGTTGCAGCCTTCCCTGCATCACACATTAAAAGCATTATCGGCCGAACGGGTGCGCGAAGTCTGCGTGGTTCCGGTTGCGTTCGTCTCCGACCACGTAGAGACGCTGGGCGAGATCGATCATGAGGCCCGCCACGAAGCGCATCAGCTGGGGATCACGCAATTCGAAATGTCCGCCGGGCTGAATGACTCTCCTAAGTTCATTAAGGCGTTAGGGGAGATTGTTCAACAAGCTCTGGAGCAGGACGTTCCTTCGTTAGTACCAGTTCGCAATATCGGGAGGAAGTTGGCAGCCCCGCAGTACGCGACCGCTGCCGGATTAGATTAGGGCCTAGTCAGACAAAGAGGCAGAGGAGGAGACTCATGGCGGAGTTGGAGACCGATAAGGTCAATCCGAATCCGGAAGCGGCCAAGAAGCCGGCCAGTCCCGCAGTCGATGCCACGAAATATGTGGGCACGCCAGCGGTGGGAACCTCGAAAGCAGCGGCGGCCGCCGGCGTAGGCGGAACCGCACCCTCCACCGACATCGATCGCCATCGCCGCCGCTTTGTCTGGACCATGGTCACCGGCTTCCTGGTGGCCTGGTTTCTGGCCTTCTTTCGCTTCTTCCTGCCGCGCACGCTGTTCGAACCCAACTCCGTTTTCAAAATCGGATATCCCTCAGAATTCGCTCTCGGCGTCGATACCAAGTTCCAGCAGAAATATCGCATCTGGGTCGATCGCACTCCCGATCGTCTTTTCGTGATCTACGCGCGCTGCACGCATCTGGGCTGCACTCCCGACTGGAAGCCCAGCGAAAATAAATTCAAGTGCCCCTGCCATGGCAGCGGCTACGACAGCGAAGGCATCAACTTCGAAGGTCCGGCGCCGCGCCCCATGGATCGCGCCCATCTCGAACTCGCGCCTGACGGGCAGATCCAGGTGGATGTGTCGAAGTTGTATCAGTGGCCCAAAGGTCAACCCTCGCACTTTAACGATCCCGGAGCATTCTTGACCGGAGTTTAAATGTGGCGCGGGCACTTTTGCCCGCGAGGGCGAGAGCAAGATGCCCTCAAATAGCCGGCGGGACGCCGGCGCTACGAAATACCAGGACTCTTATGGCTGACGAAAAAAACCCGAACGGCGGTAACGCTAGCAGCGGTAATGGCGGAAACGGAAAAAACGGCGGCAAAGTCGGACTCCTCGACAAAGTAACTACCGGAGTCAAAGACGACATTCAAGCCCTCAAAACCGACATCCCCACCAAGGCGAAAGAGCAGATGGATGGCCTGAAGGATCCCACCAAGACCCAGGTTTACACTTCGATCTTCCGCCACAAGCACGATGACACGCCCCGCAACCGCGCTCTGGGCGTGCTTTCGAACGTGTTCCTGCACCTGCATCCGGCCAAGATCAATCGCGATGCCGTGCGCTACAGCTACACCTGGGGCATGGGCGGGATCACCTTTTACCTGTTCATCATCCTGACCTACACCGGCGTGCTGCTGATGTTCTACTACCACCCGACCAAGGTGCAGGCCTTCCGCGACGTGCTCTATCTCGAACACGACGTGCCCTTCGGAAAAATTCTCAGAAACATGCATCGCTGGGCCGCTCACCTGATGGTGATCTGTGTCTGGCTGCACATGTTCCGCGTCTTTCTCACCGGCTCGTATAAGAAGCCGCGCGAGTTCAACTGGAACATTGGCGTGCTGCTACTGGTGTTCACGCTGCTGCTGTCGTTTACGGGATATCTTTTGCCCGACGATCAGCTCGGATTCTGGGCAGTCACGGTGGGCACGAATATGGCGCGCGCGACTCCGCTGCTGGGACATGAAGGTCCGTTCGGGTCGATGCTCGGCATGACGCCCTATAACGACGTGCGGTTCGGGTTGCTCGGCGGGTCGATCGTCGACGCGAACGCGTTGCTGCGGTCTTATATCTGGCACTGCATCGGCATTCCGATCGTGGCGTCGGTGTTGATGATTGTTCACTTCTGGCGTGTAAGAAAAGACGGCGGCATCTCCGGCCCGGCTCCAGTCATGCTGACCGAAGAAGCCGACAAGCCGCGAAGAGGGCCGAAGGCGGCGGGAGAATGAGAGCGGTTTTGTGGCGCGGGCACTCCTGCCCGCGTGCTTGAGATCTTATGTGGCCCTTGAGGCCGGAAGTGACGCAGGCATTTCGCGGGCAAGAGTGCCCGCGCCACACAGGCTAGGTAGGAGAACTTATGGATTGGCGACAACTCTGGGAAATTTGCTCTGCGCCTGACAACGTCCCGATCGTGGCGCTGATTCCGCTGCTTGCCTTCTTCATCTATCTCGCATGGAAGCAGGCGCACGCCAACGATCAACTCATCGCGCAACTCGAAGCCGATCCCGCGATGGCCAAGACGCACCATCGCAAGACCTGGCCCTTCAAACAAGGATGGCAAAAGGAAGTCCACGTCTGGCCGTTTCTGCTGCGCATCGAGTTTCTGGCGGCCATCATCGTCACCATCATTCTGATGGTGTGGTCGATCTCGCTGAACGCCCCACTCGAAGAGCCCGCCAATCCGAACCTCACCATGAATCCTGCAAAGGCCCCGTGGTACTTCCTCGGGCTGCAGGAGATGCTCGTTTATTTCGATCCGTGGATCGCCGGCGTGGTCATGCCGACCATGATCATCGTCGGCCTGATGGTCATCCCTTACATCGACACCAACCCGCTGGGCAGCGGCTACTACACCTGGAAGCAGCGCAAGTTCTCGATCTCTACTTTTCTTTTCGGCTTCATCATTCTGTGGGTCTCGATGATCCTCATTGGCACGTTCATTCGCGGCCCCGGTTGGCAGTGGTTCTGGCCGGGCCAGACGTGGGATCACAACCGCCTCATCTACGAGGTGAACCGTGACTTGCCAGACGAAATCCCGCGCTGGCTGGGTGGCCCCATTACCACCAACTGGGCGAAGGGAGTCTTCGGCGCCATCGTGGTCGGCGGATATTACCTGATTGGCGGCGGACTGGTGTATTCGCTGTTCCGCCGCGGCATGGCCAAAGATTTCAAACGCATGAGCCTGCTGCAATTTTCCATCACGCAGTTCCTGCTGCTCACCATGGTCGCACTGCCCATGAAGATGGGGCTGCGCCTGTTGTGGCACATCAAGTACGTGTGGATTACGCCGTGGTTCAACATATGAAGGCCGTCATCGGTCGTTGGTCGTCCGTCGTTGGCGCCGTCACGCTGAGGTCCTGGAGTAGAGCTTCGGTAAAACTCCGGCGGGGTGGAAGCATCGCGATCCAAGCAGCACTGCTGGAAGCAGGGATTCCTCGCTTCGCTCGGAATGACAAAGTGTCCGCAGCTTTTGCCAACGACCAACGACTAACGACCGACAACAGCCCTGACCATTGAGGTCTCGATGCCTGAAAAACCTATCCCCGAGCAGGACCCGATCACCAGCAAGTCGTACGCTGCCCATTACGTCATCGCGACCATCCTTCTCATCGCTACGCTGTTCTGGGCGTTGTGGGATGAGGCCTGGGGACAGCGCCCGTGGAAAGCCTTCCAGGATCAGTGGAAGGATCGCTACACCGCGTTTCTGAACACGGCCCGCTCCAAGTCCACGAAATCGGAAAAAGACGTTGAGCAGAGTCCTGACTATATCGCGCTGAAACAGGCCTATGAGAATGCCAGCCGCAGCACGCAGGCGCAGGCCACGGAAGTCCGCGCCAAGCTGGACGACGCCAGCGCGCGCCTGCTGGCGGTGCAGAGCGTATTCACCGATCGCCGCGCCTACGTCAACGCCCTCACCTACGAATTGGAAACCAGTAGCAGCGCTTCGGCGAAAGCCAGCAAGCAAAAAGAAATTGACGCCTACAAGGCGCGGCAGGCCACGGTTGTCTTCCCTGACGGCAGCAGGAAACAATTCACCTTCCCCGAGCTGGAAGAAACTTATAACGGCATTCGCGACGAAAAGACCAAGCTCAGCCTCGAACTCGGCGACGTGCTCAAACCCGTCACCCAGGCCAGAGCGAAGATCGACGGTTACATCTCCGATCACCTCGTCGACCTCACTCCGCACCAAATCGATGGACTGAAGAAGCGTGCCACAGAATGGGATCCGGCGATCGTGCAGATCAACGTGGCCGAAGCCAACATCGTCGATCGTTGCGAATCCTGCCACATGAATACGCGCGAGCCGCTCAGGATCACCGCGGTTTCCATGGAAGCCAAGGGCGAGAAGAAGCCTGACGAATACGCCCGCGCCTTTACCAGCCATCCCGACCCGGAACTTTTGCAGATTCACGATCCCGAAAAATTCGGCTGCTCGCCCTGTCACCAGGGCAACGGCCGCGCCACCACCAGCATCGTGAAGGCGCATGGAAACTATGAGCACTGGCTGTGGCCGCTCTATACCAAGGAAAATTCGCAGGCGGGATGCCAGACCTGCCACGCGGCTGACATGGTGCTTGTCAGCGGCGACGTGCAGTTCCAGACCATCAACAACGGCAAGGATCTCTTCCGGCAAAAAGGCTGCAATGGCTGCCATCGGTATGAAGGCTACGACCCTGAGCCCGAAGATCTGAATGCCATTGGACAGCAGATCAAGCAGATCGAAAAACAGAAAAAGACGAATCTGAAGCAGGCCGCCTACCTGATGAAGCAGGCCGACGCTGCCGAATCCAACGACGAAGCCAACAAGCTCAACCTTCAGGCGGTCGATCTCAAGGTGGCCAACAGCAAGCTCGATGGCCACCTGCAGCAGCTCGATTTTCAGTCCCACAGTTTGATGCAGGACATGAAGAAAATCGGGCCCAACCTGAAAGACATCCGACTCAAACTGAATAAGAACTGGATTCCCGTCTGGCTCAAGAAGCCGACCGATTTCCGTCCCACGACGAAGATGCCGAATTTCCGCCTGAGCGATCATCAGATTCAGGCCATCTCGGCCTTTATCTGGCAATCCGGCCTCACCGATCCGCTTCCCAAGCACAAACCCGGCAACGCTGCTCATGGAAAAGAATTATTCGAAACTCGCGGATGCCTCGCCTGCCACTCCATCGGCGAAGGCGATCAGATGCAGGGTGGAACGTTCGCCGCCAACCTCAGCCGGGTCGGCGAGAAGGCCAACTACGATTACCTCGTCCGCTGGATTCACAACGCGCGCGAGCGCACCCGGCCGTATTGTCCTTACGAGAAGAAAGATATCGGCCCCGAAGATTACGCCAAGAAGGGACTTCCCTACCGGTTCGATCTCGAACACAGCAAATGTCCCAACGACGGCCACGAACTGCAAGTGCAGAACATGACCGTGATGCCCAGCCTGCGCCTGAGTCCTGAGGATGCGGAAGACATCGCGACCTATCTCATGACGCAGAAGAAGAAGGATCCGTCGTCGTACGCCGATGCTTCTTTCATGGACGATCCCTCCTTAAAAGCAGAAGGCAAAAAGTGGGTGCGCCAGTTCGGCTGCGCGGGATGCCACGAGATCGCCGGCATGGAAGATGAAGGCCGCATCGGCACCGAACTCACTTTCGAAGGCAGCAAGCCCATCGAGCGGCTTGACTTCGCGCTCTTCACCGAAGCCGCGCAGCGCGGCGGCAAAGATGCCGAGCCTATCAAGAACAAAGAAGATCTCGCCCGCCTGCCCGACGGTCCCGCAACCAAGCCTTGGTACGACCATAAAGGATTCTTCGAGCACAAACTGGCCGAACCCGAGGTCTACGACCAGGGCATGATCAAGAGTCCCACCGAAGCCATGCGCATGCCCAACGTCCACCTGACCAAAGAACAGGTACTCGATCTCACGACGTTCCTGATGGGCAGCCAGGTAACTTCCCTGCCCGCCAGCTATCTATACAAACCCGGAGACGCGCGCCACGACATTCAGGAAGGCTGGTGGGTCGTCAAAAAATACAACTGCATGGGATGCCACCAGTTCATCCCCGGCCAGCAAACTGTCTTGATGGGATTGAAACAATATCAGGACGCGCAGGATCAGTTGCCGCCGAAGCTGCTGACCGAAGGAGCCCGCGTCGACCCTGAGTGGCTGCGCAAGTTCCTCTCCAATCCGGCTCTGAGCACAACCGATACCAATCGCGATGGCGTGCGGCCTTACTTAAAAGTCCGCATGCCTACATTCTTCTACTCTGACAACGAACTGCGCAAACTCGTCCGCTTCTTCCAAGCCTTGTCGCAGCAGCCGATGCCCTATATTCCAGAAGAAGTGCCGACGCTCACGGCCAAAGAGAACGACATGGCCCGCAGCCTGTTTTCGAGCACCGCGGCGCCGTGCTTGAAGTGTCATGCCACGGGCAACCCAAATCACGACAAGATCGCCACGGCTCCGAACTTCCTGCTGGCGAAAGAACGCCTGAAGCCGGATTGGGTCGAGCGCTGGATCACCGATCCGCAAGCGGTGAGCCCCGGCACGTCGATGCCTTCCGGCTTATTCAAGGAAGTGGACAATCAGTGGGTATTCGCTGGGCCGACTCCGCCCATTTTCAATGGCTATCAGGGAGATCATCGGAAGTTGCTGACCGACTACATTTTCCAGCTCACGCCGGAGGAGCAACGGCGCGTCGCGGCCTCCATGCCCAAAGCCAAGACCGCCTCTGTGAAACCGGCGGGCGTTAGAAAACAAGCGGCGGTCGTCTCACACGCTGCGGCGAGCGGAGGTTCGCGGTAGAATTTGCGAAAACAGAGATCTCTCGGATCGCCGTCAGTTCGATTCGGCTCCCTCAAATGAAAACGAACGGCAGTGCACATTCCAGAAAGGGCAACATCATGAATAAGAAAACCACTTGGACCATCTTCGTCAGCATGCTGGCACTTTGCGCACTGCTGGCGCTAGCGGCCTGCAACAAAAAGGAAAATACCGAGCAGTCGAATAACGGTGCAGCGGAGCAGCCGGCGCAACCCGCAGCTACTCCGATTGATCCCGCCACCGTAGCGACCATCAACGGCACCGTGAAATTCGACGGCACCGCTCCGAAGCAAGCGAAAATCGACATGAGCCAGGACCCCGGCTGCAAGGGCACGAATGAAGCCGAGAACATCGTCGTCACCGATGGCGATCTGGCCAACGTATTCGTCTATGTGAAAGACGGACTCGGCAACCGCACCTTCGATGTTCCTTCCACTCCCGTCATGCTCGAGCAGAAGGGCTGTCAATACCATCCGCACGTTCTCGGGGTGATGGCCGGCCAGACCGTCGACATCAAGAATGCCGATCCCACCACGCACAACATCCATCCCACTCCCAAAGACAATCGCGAGTGGAACGAATCGCAGCCGCCGTCTTCTCCCGACATCCAGAAGAACTTCGCCCGCGAAGAGATCATGCTGCCCGTCAAGTGCAATCAGCACCCGTGGATGAAGATGTACGTCAACGTGGTGAAGAGCCCGTTCTTCGCGGTCACCGACAAGAGCGGCAAGTACGAGATCAAAGGCCTGCCACCGGGCGATTACACGATCGCCTTCGTCCAGGAAAAATTGGGCGAGCAGGACCAGAAGGTCACGGTCGCGGCTAAAGAAACCAAGACCGTCGACCAGAGCTTCAAGGCGGGCGGCGAATAAGGCTCGCGGTTTGCTAAAATACGGGGTTGGACGGAGCAGGCCGCGATCTCTTGGGCGATCTGCTCCGCCCATTCGAAGCAAAGATCGTTTGTAGCGCCGCCGTCTCGGCGGCTGTCCCGGAGGGCGCCTCGCCCGCCGGGTCCCGAGGGCCGTAAGCCTTCGGGACAGCTAGCCAGACCTCAGCAATCGATCTTTGTCACATTCCAAGACCCAAGGGGCATTACTCTGAAAGCCATCGCGCAGCCTTATAATCGGCGCCATCACCGCTTCGCCGTCGTTCTCGCCTGCTGGACTTTCCTGCTCATCATCGCCGGAGCGCTGGTCACCAGCAACGATGCCGGGCTTTCGGTTCCGGACTGGCCCACGTCTTTCGGCTCGTTGTACAAAATTCCGAAGCTGGTCGGCGGGGTCAGATTCGAGCACACGCATCGCATGATCGCCCAGGTCGCAGGCCTGCTGACCATCATCCTGGCCATCTGGACGTGGCGCATCGAGAAAAGACGCTGGATGCGGATTCTGGGCTTTGCCGCCCTGATTACCGTGATCGCCCAGGGGATTCTCGGCGGCATCACCGTTCTTTTTTATTTGCCGCCCGCCGTCTCTTCGGCGCACGCCGCGCTGGCGCAGACATTCTTCTGCATCGCGGTAGCCATGGCCCTGTTCACCGGACAAAAATGGGTGGAGGAGCAGCCCCGCGTCGAGTTCGATCAGAAGAAGCCCAGCCTCTTCGTCCTTTGCCTGCTGTCGATCTTTGTGTTGTACGTACAACTGATTCTCGGTGCCATGTTCCGCCATCACGGGCTGAGCTGGGGACCGCACGTTTTAAACGCGGTGGTGGTTTCCTTCGTCTTGGCCTGGACTGCGGTGCGCGCGCTCAGCGTCTATTCGCACGTTGAAGCCGTGCGGCGGCCTGCCATTCTGATGCTGTCGCTTCTCATTGCCCAGCTCTGCCTGGGATTCACCGCCTTCCTCACGCGCGTGGCCTGGGGACGAGATGCCGTTCAGCCGGAGTTGCCCATGGTGATTTCTACTGTGGCCCATGTCGCCGTAGGCGCGTTGCTGCTGGCGACAACCGTCATTCTGGCGATTCAGGTCTGGCGGCACGTTCCGGTCACTTTCGAAGAGCGTGTGCTGCAGCCGCAGCGGGATGCTTCCGCCGCCTGATAATGAGCGCGTTTGTCTTTGAAACTTTGAAACCTAGAACCGTGCCGATGTCGTAAACTGTTTATAGTTCCTGGGGATCCTGATTTGGTCTCGAAAGTCGCCGCTTTAGCTGATGCCGTTCCGGATGCGGGCCACGCCTCCGCGGCTGCCGTCATTTCCGTACAGAATCTCGTTCACCGCTACGAGAATCGCACGGCGCTCAACGGCGTCTCGTTCGACGTGCGTCCCGCCGAACTGTTCGGCCTGCTCGGACCGAATGGCAGCGGCAAGACCACGCTGTTTCGGATTCTTTCCACGCTGATGATTCCCACTGGCGGCCGCGCCCTCGTGATGGGTTGCGATGCGGCGCAAAATCCCGCCAGCCTGCGCCGCCAGATCGGTGTGGTGTTCCAGGCGCAAAGCGTCGATCCCAAACTTACCGCCTACGAAAATTTGTGGCATCAGGGACATCTTTACGGCCTGCGCGGATCCGCGCTCAAGGATCGCGTGCACGAAATCCTCAACCGCGTCGGCCTCGCCGATCGCGCCAAGGAACGCGTCGAGACGTTTTCCGGAGGCATGCAGCGCCGCATCGAACTGGCCAAGGGCCTGCTGCACCATCCCGGCGTCCTGCTGCTCGACGAACCGACCACCGGCCTCGATCCCGGCGCCCGGCGCGACTTGTGGCAATACCTGCAGATTTTGCGCGACCAGGAGCACGTTTCCGTTCTCGTGACCACGCACCTGATGGAGGAAGCTGAGCGCTGCGACCGCCTCGCCATTATGAATGAAGGCAACCTGGTCGCTCTGGGTACTCCGGCGGAATTGAAGGCTGAGATCGGCGGCGACGTGATCTTGCTCGATGCCGCGCGCGATGCGGCTTCATTGGCCGAAAAGATTCGGCAGCGCTTCCAGGTCGAGGCCTCCGTGTTGGGCAACCAGATACGCATCGAACAAGAAGGCGGACATCGCTTTGTCCCCGACGTGGTCGAGGCCTTCCCCGGCGAGATTCAGGCCATCTCGGTTAGCAAGCCCGCGCTGGAAGACGTGTTCATCCACCGCACGGGCCACAAGTTCTGGAGTGAATCGAACGAGCCTGAATCGAATCAGCTCGATTCCGCGGCTGGCGACAAGAAAAGGAGGTAACTTGCGCTCCCTGATCCTGGTGCTGTCTCTGGTGCTCGGAATAGTTCCCCTGGCTGGCGTAGTGTGGATTTTCCTGAGCGGCATGATCACGCTGTTCCCCTTCTCCTGCACAGTGGACGGCCTGTTTACGACCCTGATCCTGCTCACGCTCTCCGCCTGTTTCCTGATGAATGCTTTCTGGGAAGCTCGCGATCGCGGCTGGGTGGGCAAGAAGAAGACTGCGCCAGCAAAGGCCCCTGCGGCGAAAGCGAGTTAATCATGGCAACCCAAGCGGCAACTTTGGCGCGGCCCGTCCCGTCGGCATCGGCCGGCGTGATGCTGCCCGCCTTCACCCTGTGGTGGCGCGAGATTGTTCGCTTCTACCGCCAGCCCGGCAGGGTTGTCGGAGTGCTTGCTTCGCCACTGGTCTTCTGGGTGGTTCTCGGCTCGGGTTTCGGCACTTCGTTCCGCTCAGGCAGCGGCGGTGCCGGCCAAAACCATTATCTTGATTACTCCTATCCCGGCATTCTGATCCTGATCGTGCTGTTCACTTCGATCTTCACCATGATGTCGGTGATTGAAGACCGTAAAGAAGGATTCCTACTCTCAGTCCTGGTCGCGCCCGTCCCGCGGACCGCCATTGTTCTGGGCAAGGTTCTCGGAGGCACCACGCTCGCCGCCGTTCAGGGCATGATCTTCATGGTGTTCGCCCCGTTCGCCGGAATCCACGTCGAGCCGTTGCAATTGTTGCTGGTGGCAATTGTAGTTTTCCTCGTTTCTTTCTCGCTCACCGCTCTTGGGTTCGCGATCGCCTGGCCCATGGACTCCTCACAAGCTTTCCACGGCATCGTAAATCTTTTCCTGATCCCGCTATGGCTGGTCTCGGGAGCGCTATTCCCGATCACGGGCGCTTCGGGATGGATCCGCGTCATCATGCGCCTGAACCCGCTCACCTACGGCGTCGAAGCGCTGCGCCAACTGCTCTATCCCGGCTCCGAAAGCAGCTTTCCGTTATCCTCATCGATCGCGACCTTGCTTCTGTTTTCACTGGTGATGTTTGCACTCGCGCTGCTGATGGCGAATCGTCGCACCACGAAGCCGGCCGCGTGATGCCAACCCCGTGATCCCAAGACTATGATCGCTGAACAATACGCCTTTTTCCCCGCTCTCAATGCCAGCCTCAACGGAACCAGCGCCGTCCTGCTGCTCACCGGACGCGTTCTGATCTCGAAAGGGCGAATGGCCGCGCACCGCGCCTGCATGATCGCCGCCGTGGTCGCCTCCGCGCTGTTTTTGGGCTGCTACCTATTCTTCCACTTCGAGGTTGGCAACATTCGATTTCTAGGCCAAGGCTGGTCGCGCCCGGTGTATTTTTCGATCCTGATCTCGCACGTGACCCTGGCGATTGTGATCGTCCCGCTGGCCATCATCACTTTGAGCCGAGGCCTGCGCGCTCGTTACGCGCAGCACCGCGCCATCGCCCGCTGGACCTGGCCGCTCTGGATGTATGTCTCGGTGACAGGAGTCATCGTCTATTTCATGCTCTACCAATGGTTCCCGCACAGTTAGATCCACCACGGAGACGCGGAGGCACGGAGAAGAAATTTCTTAATTTTGATTGTTGATTGTTGAATAAAGCACGCTTGCCGGAGCCAAAACATTTTCTCGACCATCACGAATCGACATTCAAGAATTTGTCTTCTCCGTGCCTCCGTGCCTCCGTGGTAAAAAGGCTCCATGTCGACGTTGAAGCTAAAGATTGATGTCTCCGGCACGATTGGCGACGCCGCCTGGCGCAAACTGAATCACTTCGAACAGATCCAGTCCGCCGACTTCGGGCCTCAGTTTGGCAGCGGAGGCCGCTGCAACCACGCTCCCGATGCGCCCCACGCCAAAGGCGAATGGATCGGCGCCGAAATCCGCCTGCAGACGCCGCTGCTGGCCCAATATGCCATGTCGCACTACCTGGAACAGGAGCGCGTGCTCGACGCCGATGTGGAGTAAACTCCTTACGGTTTGCCATCTTGAGCGTGCTTGTCATATCGAGCGAGATGCTTGTCATCCTGAGCCAAGCGAAGGACCTTTGCACTTCCCCAACCCCTGTAATGCAGCCCCAACCGTAACGAATCCCCGAGCATGAGTGACAATCCACAAGCCGCACCGGCCACGGCGAAGCCCAAGCGCAGCATGTCGCGCACCCAGAAGATTCTTTTCTTCGCCACGGGATGGCTCATCGTCCTCATGCCATTCCTGTTCTGGTGGAATACATGGTTCGGCCGCCATCTCTCCGACCAGCAACTCACCGCATACCTGCACGATGAGAAGAAGCCGCGGCACATCCAGCACGCCCTCGTCCAGCTGGGCGATCGCATGTCGCACAACGATGCCACCGCGAAGCAGTGGTATCCCGACCTCGTCCGGCTTGCCGCCTATCCCGTCGAACAGGTCCGCAACACCGACGCCTGGGTCATGGGGCAGGACACGTCCGGCGCTGGATTTCATGACACGCTTCTGAAGATGCTGCGGGATTCCTCGCCCATGGTTCGCGGCAACGCGGCGCTGTCGCTGGTCCGCTTCGGCGACGCCACGGGACGCCCGCAGATCGTCGCCCTGTTACAGCCGGTGCAGCTCACCGCCCCCGCCGGCGGCCGCATCACCGACTCCGACCGCCCCGGCACGGCCATTCATCAGGGAGGACTCGTAGCCAAGCTCGCACCGGCGGGATCGGCGCAACCCGTAGAAATACGCTCGCCGATTCCGGGCCGTATTCGCTCAGTCGCGCAGACTGGCACAAACGTGTCGGCCGGCGCGGAAATCGCTGTGGTTGATCCCGGAAGCGAGCAGGTCTGGGAGGCGCTGCGCGCACTCTATCTAATCGGCCAGCCCGAGGATCTGCCGTCGATCCGCCCTTATGAACGGGACGTGCCAGACGTTTCGAACAACGTCCGCCAGCAAGCGGTGGAAACAGAAAAAGCAATCACCGCAAGGGCGGCGTCTCCGGCGAAGTAAAACAGGGTTTGCGAAGCGGCGATGTCGTAGCGTAGCGCTGGCGTCCCGCCGGCTGTCGCGACGGCGTCTCGCTGTCGCATCCAGAGAGGGCCGCACACCCGCACCCTTTTTCCACTAAACTCAGAACGGATTCAACCCCATGTCCCAGCATCTGGCCCACGTCTCCATCCTGGTCCGTGACTACGACGAAGCCATCCATTTCTTCACGCACAGTCTCGGATTCCACCTGATCGAAGACAGCCCCTCGAAAGACCGCGAGGGGCGCGATAAACGCTGGGTGCTCGTCGCGCCTCCGGGGTCACGCGGCACTAACCTGCTCCTGGCCAAGGCGTCAAACGAAGAAGAATCCAGCCGCATCGGCAATCAGACAGGAGGCCGCGTCTTCCTCTTCCTCCATACCGACGATTTCTGGCGCGACCACGCGGCCATGCTCGCCAAAAGCGTGCACTTTCTCAGGTCGCCCCGAGAGGAGCCCTACGGAACCGTCGCCGTCTTCGAAGATCTCTATGGCAATCAATGGGATTTGCTGCAGCCTAAAAGTTGATTGGTGCAGCTTGCGACAACCCGTTGTCATCCTGAGCCCCGCGTTTTCTTGCGGGGCGAAGGACCTCTGGAATGGTCAGCCGGCGAGACTGAAAGCGTGAGCAGATTGCAGGGATCCTTCGGTCCGCCAAAAACGCGGACCTCAGGATGACAAAATTTGGGGACTACAAAGTTTAGGGATGACAAAGTTTAGGAGAGATCGACGCAAGCTGCTGGGTTCAGACCTGGTGGCTGAAAGCTGATGGCTGAGAGCTGACAGCTAGATCGCCATTGGCCCGACTTCTTTCTCTACTTCCGCGATATCGACCATCACGATCGCGTCCCACGGACACCCGTCCAGGAAGCAGCCGTCCGGCCCTTTGCTCAGGCACTTCTTGCACCCGATGCAAAGAATCGGATCCACTTGGATTCTACCGAACGGCGGATGGTCCTCGTCCGGTACCCAGAACATGCAGTCTTCCACCGGGCAGTATTCCACGCACGCGGGCGAGCCGGCGCAGCCCGTGCAGCACTCGGTGATCACCGCTAGTTCTTTGGGCTTTTTCTTGCGCGGGGTGGCAAGTCCTTTGGACTTGGGTTCGAACTTGAGTTCGTCGGGCACCATCCCGACAGCCTTGGTAGCTCCGGTCGCGGCAGGCGGCATGCGTGGCATTATAGCCCAAAAAGCGGGCGGCGGGCGGCTCTAGCTGCTGAGTTCTTCGATTACTCCGATTAAACATACTCTTCATGCGCAGGATTCATAGCATCTCGAACCCATTGATCCCAGCTTCCGAAGAGTTCCGTGGGTGGCCACCGCGGATTACTCTCCGTCTGCCGAGTGAGATGCACGACCGCGAGAGGCATGGTTCCATTTTCCACTTCGAAAAGCACGTCGTCGCGATCGATCCGAACTGCGACCGCCTTCGTTTTTAATCCATGTAGGACATGTCCGGAACGTATCTCGCGTTGGAGTTCAGCCGACAGCGATTGGGATCTTCCGCCCGGAGGAAGTTCAACTGCCTGCCACGAAATTAGTAATTCGATGTTTTCTGGCATTGACACTTTGAATTTTCCTGAGGAAGCACCGGCCATATTCAAGAATTCAAATATTCCAGCACCTTCGCGATTCCTTCCCGGAACTCCGCCTCCGGCGTAATCAGACTCAACACCAGGTACCCGTCGCTCGGAAAATCATAAAAATGTCCCGGATGCACCAGCACCGCGTGCTCCCGCACCAACGCAATCGCCAGCTCTTCATCGGAGCGCGTGACCGGAACCCGCAGCACCGCATTCCATCCGCCTTCAACCTGCAGCCGCTGGCAAGCCTGCTGCCCTGCAAGCTGCCAGTCTAGCTCCGCCAGATTTCCCCGAACCCGCGCCAACAACTGCCGCTGGATATTTTTCCGCTGCTCCAGCAGCGCCGGCAGCGCCCACTGAATTGGAGCGTTCATCGACAAATAGGTATCGGCGATCACCTCGAGCCGCGCCATCGCCTGCGCTGCTTTCTCCTCTGGGCCGCTCGTCACCACCCATGCGACCTTCATCTGCGGCAGCGCCGAAATCTTCGACAGCCCGCTCAGCGTAAACGTCAATACATCCTGATTCCCGGCAAAACTCCCGCGGACTTGCTGGTCGATCCCATAATCCAGAAACACCTCATCCACAATCAGTGCCAGCCCGTGCGCACGGCAAAAGGCATTGAGCGGCGCGAACTCCCCCGCCTTCACATACGATCCCGTGGGATTATTCGGATGCACTACGACCACACCGCGCGTCCGCTTGGTTACGGCTTTTTCGAGCGAGGGAAAATCCATCTGCCAACCATGGTCGTAAATCAGCGGATACGGCACCAGCTTCACATCCTGCAAATCCGCCAGGAATTCAAACAGCGGATAGCTGGGCTTCGGCACCAGCAACTCATCTCCCGCATTGCACAGCAAGCGAAACACGAACGAATACCCTTCGCTGGTGCTGGTAGTGAGGACGATTCGCTCCGTAGAGACGGCGTTGGCACGCTGTCTACTCCCGATGGCGTCCGCGTAATACGCGGCCACAGCCTGCCGCGCCGCGAGCAATCCTTTGGCCTGCGGATCGTAATCGAGCGCCTGCGGCGAAGGCAGCGGCCCCAGAATCGCGGCCGCGTCATACTGCAAGCCCACGCGCGTCGGATTCGAAACCGTCAGATCCAGCAGCTTCGCGCGCCCTGCCCGTGCCGCCTCCACCGCCTCGGTCAGCCGGTTCTGCGCCAGCCGCCAATTCGTTCGCTCAGCAAACATGCAAAGGATTCTATTCGATAGCCAAAAAGAAAAGGCGTCCCAGATGGGACGCTAACACCAGAACAAATGTGGAGCGGGCACTCCTGCCCGCTGCTGCCGGTAGCGCAAAAGAAGCGGGCAAGAGTACCCGCTCCACACAACCCGCTCCACACAACCTACGGCCGTGGCAACGGAAACTCGCTCTTCCCCACTTCCGGCCCCGACCCGTCGCTCAGGTCACCTTGCAGATCAGTACGCTGCAAGGTCGGCCAATCCCGAATGCCCACCGCCGGACAAATCAATCCCTTGCCCTCCGGACGCAGCAATTGCCGCAAAGTCTGCACACCGTAGAACAATCCCTCGCCGCTGTTAGATGCCACAATCAAATGCGACTTGTCGCAGAACAGCAGATATCCGTCCTCGCCTACGGCCTCGTCGGCTGTCAGCCCGTTCCTGGCCAGGAACCGCCGCACCCGCGCGTCCTGCAAGCGGGCCAGAACGATCGCGCCGTCTTCAGCTTTTCCCGCCGGCTTCATGCCAAGAATATCCAGCCTCAATCCTGACTGATCCTCGACTTCCTCAGCCAGCGTTTCCGCCGCAATCCGATCCTCTGACTGGTGCCCGAGCAGGACGAAAATCCTCGTTCTCGGACCCACCTTGAACCCGCCATTCCTCAATTGCACTTCCTTCGGCGCAGGCTCCAGCTTCAACGCTGGCCCGGCCGGCGAATCTAACGCCAGCAGCGCCGGCCCACAAATCAACACAGATACCACCATGCCCAACAAACGCTTCTTCATCGCCATCCTTAGCTTGAAAGAACCCCAGCGCCTATATTGTACCCGCATCCCGACCCTTGCAATGTGGGAAACCATTGCCCGGTCGCCGTTTTCACCAGAGGAGAAAAGTCACGTCCCGAACGCCTCTTTATTCACGACATAAGGCATCTTGGTGACGTCGCCGCCATAATTACCTTCGAGCACGTCGATCAATCCCTGCGCGCATCGCCCCGCCATTCCCTTCTCCGGATCAATCGACAGCCGCGTAATCCGCGCCGCGCTGGCGAAGTGCGGCATCAGGCGGCAGCGGTCCGCAATCGCCGGATCGCGCAGTGGGGAATCCGCCGGCAACGGCTCTTGCTCATACACATCCAGGGCCGCGCCCGCGATCCAGTTTTCCCGCAGCGCCCGCGCCAGCGCCGCTTCGTCCACCACCGGGCCCCGCGACGTGTTCACGAGATACGCCGTCGCCTTCATCAGGCTCAACGTCTGCTCGTTGAACAAGTGATACGTCGGAGTCGCGCTCTCGCTTTTCCGCAGCAAGGGGACATGCACGCTCACAAAGTCCGCCTGCCGCAGCGCGTCTTCGAACGCCGCGTACTTGATCCACGCCTTCTCTTTCGTCAGGCCGCGCGCATGCCGCAGATCGTTGATCTCCTGAATCGTCTTCACGAATGCCTGGTTCTCATACGCCGGGTCATAGCACAGCACGTTCATGTCGAACCCGACGCTCTTCTTGATGAACGCCAACCCGATGCGCCCCGTGCCAATCACCGCAACCGTCTTGCCGGTCACCTCGTCCCCTAAAAACGGCAGGTAGGGATGCCAGAATCCCCAGCGGTTCTCGCGGGTCAGATGTTCCGCGGTCCACATCTTGCGCGCCAGCGTTCCCATCATGAAGAATGCGAACTCCGCCGTGGCTTCCGTAAGCACGTCCGCGGTGTGGGTGAATGGAATCTGGTAGCGGTTCGCGTCCATCCGGTTGATGTTGTCGAATCCCACTGCAAACTGCGCTACCACCTTCAGCTTCCCTTTACCCGCCTCGAAGACTTCCGCGTCGATGGGGTCGCGCAGCGTGGTAATCAATCCATCTACTCCGCCGCGAACCTTTTCAACGATCAAACTCTTCGGCGGCGCCTCGGGATGCGGATAGACCTCAACCTCATAGCCCCGCTTGCGCAGCAGATCAATCGCCTCTCCGATGTCACAGGTGGCAAACACGCGGAATTTCTTGTCCATGATTTTCGAACGATCTCTCTTGAGAATGGAACTGGAATGCCGCAACCCACCATGCGGCCTTATGCCAATCATACGGCAAACCGCGGTGCGTTCTCTTGCGGATGGACTGTGGAGATTGGTTTTATTCGCTGTTTGTGGGCGTGGTCTTCGCCTGCAGCTTTGGATTGCTGCCGAGCTTGGCTGGCGTGGCTCGCGCTTTCGGCTTTGCGTTTCCGTCGGCCGCAGGTTTCTTCGCGCCCGCTGCCTTCTGCTGCGCCACTTTCTTCTTGTTGAAGTCCTTCACGATTCGAGCTACATACACCCGCGTCTCGTAGTATGGAGGCACGCCGCCAAAGCGCTCCACCCTCTCCGGTCCGGCATTGTAGGCGGCCAGCGCCTTGACCAGGTCGAAGTTATAGCGTTCGAGCAACTCGCGCAGATATTTCGTTCCGCCCTCGACATTCGCCTGCGGATCGAATGCGTTGGGCACGCCTAGTTGCGAGGCTGTTCCGGGCATCAACTGCATCAGTCCCCGCGCGCCTTTGGGCGATACCGCCCGCGCGTTGAACGCGCTCTCGGCCTTGATAACGCTGTTCACCAAGTCCGGGTCCAGCCGGTACCGGTCGCTGGCATCATTGACCACCTGATTCAGATCGGCCACTGGCCGAGCCGGAAAACTGAGCGTCGCGGCTCTCGCATTCCGCACTACGTTCGGAGAAGGCAGGCGAGCCGATTCAGATGCTGCGGGCACCGCTGCCGAGGCCGGCAGATCCGGCGCGGCTTCGAAGTGGTCGATTTCGGACGTCGGCACGTCCACAAAGCTGGATTTATCCGCTTTCACGTACAGCCGGGTCACGTCCCCGATGACCGCTCGTCTCTCGTGCCGGATCGAAAAGCCGTTCTTCAATACTGCAACCTCACCCGCAAAACACGGCAGCGCCGCCATCGCGAGAATCGCGACCAGCCCCCATCGCCGACAAGAACTCAGTGCTGCCATCTGGCCACTCTAATTTTTACAGCTTAATCTTTGATGACCGGAGACGAGAAATCGGCTATCGCCGATGCCCCCGCCAATGCCAATTCTACTGCCGCCGCCACTCCACACGCGTCATTGCCGCGCGTGATTCGCCATCCCCGCGCGCGCAATTCCTGGCACGCATTCCCCATGATAACCGGATGCCCCGCAAACTCAAGCATCTCTATGTCGTTGTGATTATCACCGACGGCCATGACCTCATCGCGGCGGTAACCGCGGTGCTTCGCCCAGCGCTCCAGCGCATGCCCCTTCGAACATCCCGCATTCAGCACGTCGATCATCGACAAATCGCGCGCCGGATACTCCGTCCTCAGCACCGTGATGCTGTCTTCCATGCCCGCCGTTTCAAGAGCCAGCAGCGCCTGGTTCATGCGGGCCATCGTGCCGCAAAACATGGCCTGCACCGGATCGGCCACCAGCGCATCCTCGATCGGCACCACCAGATCGATAAACTCCATATTCTTCTCAAGCCAACGCCGGATGGCGACGCCGACCTCATCCATCCGCTCCATCACGATCGCGCCCTTCACTTCTTTATCAAATGTAAGAACGGTATTGCCGCGGAATGCTCGCATCGCCCCGCACAGCCGCCGGCAAGTGGCAGCTGGCATCAGGTCGCGATGAAACGGCTCCCCGCTGAGCGACCGCGTCACCGCGCCGTTAGAGCTGATCAGCCATAGATCGAATCCAAGCTGCCGCGCGATGGGCAGCGCAAAGGTGTGACGGCGTCCCGTGACCAGCACAATTTCGATGCCCGCCGCATGCGCCCGCCGCAGCGCCTGAAGATCGCCGTCGGAAATCTGAAATTGTGGGTTGAGCAGCGTCCCGTCAATGTCGGTCGCCAGCAGCCGTATGGAAGAGGAAAGCGTCACCACTGTTCATCGTACCATCCGGGATCGAGCGGCGCGGGTTGGGGATCCTGGTCGTGCTCACGCGCGTGCCCAGCCCAAGTTGGGACGGGCCAGACTGCTAATCAGACTGCATGGTGACCGCGACCGAGGCCACGCACTTCCATGTGCCGTGGAGATTGACCCAGGTGTCAACAAAGCGCTCCCGGTGGGTCGCCGCCTTACCTTTTCGCCCAGTCTGCGTGCGAAACACTCCCACCACCACCGCCGAATCCCCGTAAACCTCAGCCTTGCTTTGTTCCGTGACCGCCTGCGAGGGAACCTGATATCCCGGAGCTTTCAGGCTGGTCAGAAATTCACGCTTCGTCTGGATGCTGCCGTCAACGTCGATCGAAACAAAACTGTCGGCCAGCAGCAGATCGAGCGCCTTCGTGTCGTTTGTTTCCAGAGCACGGTTCCAGGAATTATCCAATGCCAGCACATGCGCGCCCTGGTCGGACCGCGAATCCGTTTGCTGCGCAGCCAGGCCCACGCCGATCCACAGAGCGAGGCAACAAATCACAATTCGCTTCGTCACCTTAACCTCCTGGAATGGAGGACCGAATTCTACATGCTGCGCAAGCGATCTCCGTCACGATTCTTTCAGGATCTCCAGCAAGAGCAGTCAGTAGTTTTCCACCCCCACCCCTCCCCACGCCTCCCGAAACTTCTCAAACTTCGAACTCCTTCTCCGGCTGACCGGAAACAACTTCATCGATTTATATTTCCGGAATTCCTCCACCGGAAACACATACCAAGCATTTTCCGGGACGACATACGCCACCAGCACGTCGATCTCATTCGCCCCGTACACTCGCGCCGTGTTCCCGTGCGCATGAAAAGTGTAACCGCCGTACTCGCTCGCCCGATGCGCCGACTTCACCTGCACCCGCAGCAATCTCCTCCCGTTGTCCACAATCATGTCGTACCGCGAACTCTCTCCCCACGGCTTCGACAGGCACAGGCCCAGGCTCGCCGCCTTCGCCACAAACGCCGCCTCCGCCATCTCCCCGCGCTGCTTTCGCGTCAACTTCACCGTGCCATGCGAAGCAGCCGGCTGCCCCACTTCGCGCGCCGGGTGCCTCACTTCTCGCGGCGGGTGCCCCATTTCTCGCGCGTTCTTTGCGCGAGAAGTGGGGATTTTCCCCGCCACGGATCCACGCTCCACCACCACCCCCATCCGCCCCCCAACCAACTCCACTCCCATACATCACCATTTCTCCCCGATTCCCAACCCCGAAGATTCCCTTCATAAAGTTTGCCCCGCCCTATTTCAAACAAGCTCCGCCCAGCCCGCCCCACGCCCCGAAGCGAGGGCAGGCCTTTTTTCCCGCCAGCCAGATTGTCAAAGATCAAGAGCGCTCGAGAGTGCCCCATCCTTCTTTCGCGTTTCTTGCGAAAGAGAGCCTGCCCTGAGTGAAGTCGAAGGGGTGGGGATTTTGACTTCCCGTCCCTCACGACGAACGCCCAAAACAAAGCCCCCGCGGACCAAAGGTCCGTGGAGGCTAGCCACACATTGCGGCGACTTTAGGCTCTCAGAAAAGATTGGAGGATTCCGTAATTGTGATCACGGTGCAGCGTGACGCGAAGCACGCGATAGCGTTGCCCAGAAGGATGGGGCCGTTTTTTCTTTGTGCGATCAACGCGCAGCATCGATTCCCACCCTTCGAAAATCGCGAAGGATAGGCCGCCGCCCGCCGGTTATCCCGGTACTAGAAAGGACTTACACTGGAGGCAGTAGGACTGCGCGCCGGCATTTTCCCAGACAACGCTGCCGTCCCTGATCCGATCACCTTTGTACGGTGCGAGCTTCCAGTTTGGTTCGACGGTTCCGCTCGTACCCGCTACTGCAGCTAGAAATCGGGGCATGAGAGCGATCTGATGACCATCGTGTTTGGAAGGCAGTTCAGCGACCCAACGGTACCGTTGTGACACGCTTTGATGGTTTGCTGGGGAGAGCTCCTGTAGCAGTTTCAAGTCTTCAACCGCAGCATGCGCCGCTCGGAACGCCCAGTATGGAGTCTGCGACAGTGCGAACCTGCACGCGAGCGCGTGGTGCTCCAGAGCCCTTTGGAGGTATAGGGGGGCCTTTTTCCGCACTCCGAGTAAGCGCAGCACATTGCCGAAGTTGAAGGTGGCGCCAGCGCGCCCAAAGGGGGCATCGTCCGCACTATTCCCGCTCAGAGCGTCTTCATACTCTTCCGCTGCGGCCTCCAACAATTCTGTTCCAGGTTCCCATTCTCCCAAAACGTAGCGAACGGCGGCCCGGCCGAGATTGTTTGCGGGTGACGTTCCGTACGCTTCGATTGCTTCCTTAAGGATCGACCTGCTCTTGCGGCGTTTTCCAAGTGCTGTTAGGGCGTCTCCTAGGTTGCGCGTCGCGATTGAACGTCGATGCGGCCAATTCTCTGCTGTCCAAACATCCAGGGCGGCCCGAAAGGCGCGCACTGCCTCCTCAAATCGCGCAGGATCGTCCTCCCATTCGCCCAACCTTATCAGGGCGACACCTAGGTTATTGCTGGACGACGCAAATCCCGTCGGAGCCGCCTCCCGAGTTCTAACCTTGAGCGACTCGCGAAGCGCGGACACAGCGTCCCGCAGAGATCCCAGATCACCTCTACGGTCGGCGATAAGCATCAGCGCAGCGCCGAGGTTGTTCTGTAGCTCGGCCCAAGCCAGCGGATCTCGCTCGACGCTTTGCTCGCCCAATGCCTCCCGGTACGCGCGAGTTGCCAGCTCAAGCGATTCGGTCCCGGCCTCCCGCTCTCCAATTATTTTTAGGGTATTTCCAAGATTGGACTGTGCACTCGCCCAATACATTGGGACGAGGTCGCGCGTCCACTCCTCCAGTGCTCTGCGATATGCAGTTACGGAAGCAGCGAGAAGCTCATGCCGCGCCTCGCGCTGGCCTATCAACTGAAATGCGTACCCTAGATTGCTCTCCAGCGTGGCCCAATCGAGCGGGAACTGCTGTCTCGTCCAGATCTTCGAGGCTTCCTGATATGCCGCAACCGCTTGGTGGAGCTTCCCGGTGCCGTTTTCCCGCTCGCCGAGCTTAAGTAGAGCGTTCCCTAGGTTCGATTGGAAGACTGCGGCGTCTGGCGCGGGCGTAGAGAGCGCAAGTATTTCTCGGAAAGTGGCAGCTGCTTCTGATAACGCGTCGGGACTCGTTTCAATCGAGCTGAGGGCTCCGAGGGCAATCCCAAGGCCATTCTTTCCGGATAGCCGTTGCTGAGGGTCGACCTTATCGGTTGTGTTTCCTAGAGCGGAGCGGTACAGGGCGATTGATTTCAATAGATGTTCGCGGCTCTGCGTTTGTATGCCTATGGCTTGGTGCGCTCTGGCGGCGATAAGCACGATTTGATTGCGTATGGACGCATTCCAGTTTCTGGCCCCACCTAGGAGGGCTTCTACCCGGTCAAGGAACGGCTTCAGTTCGTGTGCGACCCGTTGTCCTCTCCGGGCAAAAAACTCGGCGCTCTCTGTTGTCACTAGCAGCGTCAGTACAAGCGCGAGGTCATCCCAGAACATCTTGGGCAAACGCAAATCTTGAGGAACAAAGGGCTGCTGGGATCGCATGCCGACCGTGGCTGTGGCCCAATAGAGACTAGGAGCTTCGCTCGTGCCGTCAGACAGGACGGTTCCCCAGATCAAGACGTTAGCGGAAGAAACACGTAAAAGGGCTCGAGCTGTTTCGTGCCCCTCGCGCTCGGCCTCCTCTGGTACAGATCCCTCTGGAGAAATCGTGCGATCGAGAACGAGCACTTGAACACCCGATAGGGTGCGGAGAGATTCTACAATCAGGCGCTCAATTCTCCGGTTCCGGTCATTCGCGAGATGGGTCAGGGCAACGGAGAAGCGTGCTGGATCGGCTTTCGGGAGTGGCGCTTTCGGGACTAGGATAAGCTGGTGTTCAGCCTCCCTGGCTCGGCCTATTGCAGCGAAGGCGTCTGCCTCCGCCTTTGCCCTCAAACCTTGCAGGACTTTAGTCGTGAAGCGGGCGGTATCGTTGTCTATGAGCTTGGCGCACGACTGACAGAGCCAGATTCCATTTTCGATGGACTGACGCGCCCCTTGGGTAAGGGTTGGGTCGTATCTCGGTCCGCCTAGAGATGCCGCGGTGATGTGAGCAGCGACCCCAATGTTTAGTGCTTTGGAAGGAGCGATCTGCGGTCCACTGGTGGGGCATCCGCACTTGGAACAGAAGTGGTTGACCCGCTGCGCCAAAATTCGTTTTGTATCTTCCGAGAAATCTGCTTCTCTCATCGTGCAGCCGCCGCCCGCTCCCACTATAAGAAAAAATCCCCACCCAAGCAAAGCTTGGGTGGGGCACCCTAGTGTTCTTTTTCGGCCAGTGGCAACTGATCACTGGCCAATGTTTTTTTACATGTCGCCCAGGCCGACACCGTGTCCTGGGGCCGCGGGAGCTTCCTTCTTTTCCGGAATCTCCGCGATCAGGGCTTCGGTGGTGAGCATCAGGCTGGCGATGGAGCCGGCATTCTGTAGCGCGCGGGTGGCTCATCCTTTCCGTTTCTTGCAAAGGGTGAGAGCAGTCGGCGAACTGGACGCTCTTTCGCTGCGAAATGGAAAGGGCGGCCTTGGTGGCCGCCCTGAACTCAGCCTAGTCGAATGACCAGGTTCGCACCTTACATCTACAAGTCTCACCCTCACTTCCTTCAACGTCAAGAAAGAACGCGACTTACAACCAAACTTAGGTGTGGCCCCGGTGAGACTTGAACTTGAGCCGTCTGACTGGTGGCTCGCTCGACAGTTATGAGATCCATCGCTCCGCCTGAAGAACGGCTTCGCTCAGGATGACGGCGGCGGGGCCAGACGGCCGCTACGCGTGTGCCCCAATCATTGCGAACCCATTATGTTGAGGTGGCGTCGGGTGCCGCACGCCTCGCTTTGCTCGGCGGGACGGACGAATGCGTCCGTCCCTACATGAGAGAACGCTCCGCGCTTGCTCGCGAGGTTCGCGGGCAGGAGTGCCCGCGCCACATGATCAGGCAATTTTGGGCGCGGGCTTGACAACTCCCTCTCGTGGACGCATGATGGCCAGACTTTTCCGGCCCCAGGGACGAACCTCGGTTGAACCGGCCTCGTATGGTGTAAGACCAATTCGACAATCTATAAGGAGACTCCATGGCCACCGATAACAAGGAACTCTCTCGCCGAATTCTGGAAGAAGTGTGGAACCAACAGAACCTCGACGCTGCCGACGAGATGATCGCAGCAAATTTCGTACATCACGATGCGCAATCGCCGCAGGCAGTGCGCGGCATCGAAGGATACAAGCAGTTCGTACGGCACTACCTCAACGCGTTTCCTGATTGTCACTTTACTGTCGAAGACCACATCGCCGAGGGACCAATGGTCGTAACGCGATGGACGGTCACCGGCACGCACAAGGGCAATCTGGGAAACATTCCAGCTACCGGGCAGCGAATGTCCGTCACGGGGATCAGCTGGAGCCGGATAGAAGACGAGAAGTTTGTGGAAGCCTGGACCAACTGGGACACGCTCGGAATGTTGCAGCAGTTGGGAGTCGCCGCGGCTCCGGCGCGGCAAGCGGCTTAGGCTACGACATAGCGAACCTCAGGCGCTGAAGCGCGGGCCGTTTCATTCCGCTGGGTACGGCACGAGTAAACTCGTGCCCTTCCCAATCCTTGCCTGCACAGGATTTCTTGCCCTGCACAAACAAAAATCCCCGCCCAAGCTGAGCTTGGACGGGGCACCCTATGGGTCTTTTGCGCCGCAGGCGCGTCTGCCTGGACGGCTAGTCCTAATACATGTCGCCCATGCCGCCGCCGTGGCCGCCGCCCGGCATCGGAGCTTCCTTCTTTTCCGGAATCTCCGCGATCAGGGCTTCGGTGGTGAGCATCAGGCTGGCGATGGAGCCGGCATTCTGCAGGGCGGTGCGCACAACCTTGGTGGGATCGAGCACTCCGGCCTTGACCAGGTCCTCGTACTCGTTGGAGAAGGCGTTGAATCCGAAGTTGGTTTCCTTGGACTCGAGCACCTTGCCCAGGATCACTGCGCCTTCTTCGCCGGCGTTCTCAACGATCTGGCGCAGAGGCTCGGTGATGGCGCGCTTCACGATGTTGATGCCGATCTGCTCATCGCCTTCGGCCTTCAACTTGTCGAGCGAGCTGGCGCAACGGGCCAGAGCGACTCCGCCGCCGGGGACGATTCCCTCTTCCACGGCTGCGCGCGTCGCATGCATCGCGTCTTCCACGCGGGCTTTCTTTTCCTTCATTTCGGTTTCGGTTGCGGCGCCGACTTTGATGACGGCTACGCCACCGACCAGCTTGGCCAACCGCTCCTGCAGCTTCTCGCGGTCGTAGTCGCTGGTGGTCTTGTCGATCTGGCTGCGAATTTCCTTTACGCGGCCTTCGATCTCAGCGTGCTTGCCCTTGCCTTCGACCACCGTCGTGTTGTCCTTGTCGATGGTGATCTTCTTGGCTTGGCCGAGGTCGGAGATCTGCACGTTCTCGAGCTTGATGCCGAGATCTTCGGTGATGGCCTTGCCGCCGGTCAGGATCGCGATGTCCTGCAGCATCGCCTTGCGGCGATCGCCGAAGCCAGGAGCCTTCACGGCCGCGACTTGCAGCGTGCCCCGCAGCTTGTTGACGACGAGGGTGGCGAGCGCTTCGCCTTCCACGTCTTCTGCGATGATCAGCAGCGGCTTGCCGGACTTGGCAATCTGCTCGAGCAGCGGGAGCAGGTCCTTCATCGAGCTGATCTTCTTTTCGTTGATCAGGATGTAGGCGTTCTCGATGGCGACTTCCATGCGCTCGGGATCGGTGACGAAGTAGGGCGAGAGATAGCCGCGGTCGAACTGCATGCCTTCCACGACTTCCAGCTGAGTCTCCAAGGTCTTGGATTCTTCAACCGTGATGACGCCGTCTTTGCCAACCTTCTTCATCGCCTCGGCGATGATCTTGCCGATGGTCTCGTCATTGTTGGCCGAGATGGTGCCGACTTGTGCGATCATCTCGCCGCTGACGGGCTTGGAGAGCTTGTCGAGTTCGCCGTTGATGCGGTTGCCTTCTTTGTCGAGCTTGCCGGCGATGGTAGTGACGGCCTTCTCGATGCCACGCTTCAGGGCCATGGGATTGGCGCCGGCAGCGACGGTCTTGACGCCTTCGCGGAAGATGGCCTGGGCGAGAACGGTGGCGGTGGTGGTTCCGTCGCCGGCGACGTCGAACGTCTTGGAAGCGACTTCACGAACCATCTGGGCGCCCATGTTCTCGAGGCCGTCCTTCAGTTCGATTTCTTTGGCTACGGTGACGCCGTCTTTGGTGATGGTCGGCGAACCGAATTTCTTTTCGATGACTACGTTGCGGCCCTTGGGGCCGAGTGTGACCTTCACGGCATCGGCCAGAAGGTTAACGCCGCGGAGGATCGCCTGACGGGATTCTTCTCCGTGAACGATGAGTTTTGCCATTGCTGTTATCTCCTAAATGGTTCGCAGGATCTGCCTGCGGTAATTTTCTTGACTGGTGGCTGTCAGCTATCAGCTGTCAGCTGTCAGCTTGGACCTTGTTGCCGCGCTGACAGGATCAGGTTTTAGCCGATGGCTGACAGCTGACGGCTGAGAGCTATTTCTTGGAGCCGGCGAGTTCTTTTTTGGCCGGGGCTGCGGCGCCGGTGAGGATGCCGAGGACTTCGTCTTCTTTCATGATGATGAACTCCTCACCATCAATCTTGATTTCGGTGCCGGAGTACTTGCCGAACAGGATGCGGTCGCCTTCTTTGACGGCCAGAGGGAAGGTCTTGCCTTCGTCGTTGGTGCGGCCCTTGCCGGTGGAGATGACTTCGCCCTCCTGCGGCTTGTCTTTGGCCGAGTCGGGGATGATGATGCCGCCGCGCGTGGTGGCTGCTTCTTCCACACGGCGCACCAGAATGCGATCATGGAGCGGTGCAAATTTCGCCATGGTTTCAAACTCCTTTCGAGTCGTTGGAAAGTTTCTGCTGGATTGAGATCTATCGTAACCCTATGATTTGGTTGGGTCAGGAACCGCTGTTAGCAGTTGCGCCTGACGAGTGCTAATTGTAGCCAAGGGAGGGGGCGTGTGTCAAGGCCGGACGCGCTGCGGATTGTTGGAGGTTTTCTTTCGCCCCCTCCGGGGCTTTTGCTTCTTTTGCTGTCCCACACCGCGGCTTGCGCCCCTTCGGCTTCGCTCAGGGCAAGCTGTGGGCTGCATTCTTTCGCTGCTTCGCGGCTTCCACAAACTCTTCGCTTCGCTCAGGGCAAGTTGGGGCAGCACCTTGCGTCCGCGGCCTGGATGTCCCCACATAAGATCCTATCGAATGCGCTGCGGCCCGGTAAGTCTGGGCCGCCGGACGGAAGAATGCGTCCGTCCCTACATGGGCCGTGACTCGCTGCCGCAGGACTGCGCCTTCTTTCGCCGCTTCGCGGCTGAACAGCCGATGGCGGCTGTCCCCACAAAAATCTGGTCTTCGGGTACACTGCCGACTCAGACTTCTTCTTCCCATGGTTCCGATTACGGCACTGCTGCATGTGCACAACGACGTCCTGCGAATTGGGCGTTGCCTGGAAACCCTGCATCCATGCGACCAGATCGTCGTTATAGATCACGGCTCGGAGGATGGAAGCCTGCGCGTGGCGCGGGAATACGGAGCCCGGATCGTTGCGGCAGGCGCGGAGAGCTTCACGTTTGGCGATTTGCAGATCGCCCTTCCGGGGCACGAGGACTGGATTCTTTGCCTGGATCCGAGCGAATCACTGACCGAAAGCCTGGAGGCGAGCTTGTTCGAATGGAAGGCGGAATCCATTGCGGAGAGTGGTTCCGCGTATTCCGTTTTCCTGCGGGAAGAGACGGCTGAGGGGTGGGTGGACAATCCGGTAGCGCAGACGCGATTGGTACCGGCGAATTGGCAGCAGTGGGAGGGGCAGTTTCCGAAGAACGAAGCCAGCGCGCAGGCGCTGGAGGGCGAGTTGTTGCGATTCGTATTGCCGTGAGCGGGCAGGCTCCCATGTCTCGCAAAATCGGCGAGACATGGGGCACTCCACTTCATATCATTCATTTCAGCTGCGACCGCATTCCACACGGCTCACAGGCGGTGGTGATTTCCATCACATTCCTCTTGGCGGGGTGCGCCTAAACTGCGTTGTTGTGGCGGTTAGGGCCTTGTAGCCCCTGGAGGAAGAAATGCGTGTAATGAAATTCATCAGTGTGGCCGCGATTTTGGTGATGCTTTCGGCTATGGCCGTGGCGCAGCAAGCCCCGGCGGAGAGTTCAGCTCAAGTTCGGCACGTTCCGATCACCAACGTCCCTTCGAACTCGGGCAAGGAGATGTACAACAGCTATTGCGCGGTATGCCATGGAATCGATGGCAAGGGCAATGGACCGGCAGCGTCGGCGATGAAGACTCCGCCAACGAATTTGACTGTCCTGGCAAAGAACGATGCTGGAAAATATCCGGCAGCACACGTGGCGGCCGTGATTCGTGGCCAGGCCAACACACCCTCGCACGGCAGCCAGGATATGCCGGTCTGGGGACCGCTATTTTCGAGCATCAGCCAAGGGCATGATGCGCAGGTCCAGCAAAGGGTCGCTAACCTGGTAACGTATATCGAGGGGCTGCAGGCGAAGTAAGAACAGGCTCCCTGGGAGTTGAAGCGGGACGGCTCCGGAGCGCGATGGCCGCGCTCCGGACGTCATTGCCTTTTGTGGAGCAAGACCCTGCGAACGAGTTGCTCGACGTAACCTTAGTTTTTTCCATCTTTCCATCTCTCCGTCTCAGCGAATATGGCATCCACTGGGATTGCCGAACCACACCAGGATCTTTAACCACGAAGGACACGAAGTTACACGAAGGAACGTCGCTGACAGAGTGTTTCCTTCGTGCCCGTTTCGCGCCCTTTGTGGTTAGCGTTAGTGGCTGCGCTGCCATTGGCCAGGTGGCCAGTGACTTCAGTGACTTCAGTACCTTCGTCCTCGCCCGAGCAGCGACTTATAATCCCATCAAGAGCTGGATTGTCCAGCGCTCTTCAGGAGAGGCTCGCAGTAGTGCGGGCGGCCTGAAAGGCATGAGAGATCGATTTGGATCCTGTGATCGCATCGGCGATTTTCTTGTTCGGGCTGCTTTTTGGCAGCTTTCTGAACGTGTGCATTTACCGGCTGCCGCTCGGGCTATCGGTGGTGACGCCGCGTTCAGCGTGTCCCAATTGCAAGCGGGCGATCGCCTTCTATGACAATGTTCCGGTGCTGAGCTGGTTGATTTTGCGGGGACGCTGCCGACACTGCCAAACGCCGATTTCGCCGCGCTACCTGCTGATTGAATTGCTCACGGGAGCGCTATTCCTGGCCTGCTACTGGTATTTCGGATTGACGCTGGCGACGTTGAAATACTGCACACTGTCTTTCCTGCTGCTGGGCCTGATTTTTACCGATGCCGAGACCAAGCTGCTGCCGGACAAGATGACGCTGCCGGGTTTGGCTTTGGGCGTGGGGTTCAGCCTGATCACGCCGGTGAACGATCTGGCGGCGCAGTTTCTGCCGGGAATGATCAACCTGCCGTTCAGCGGCGATATCTCGGTCCGGCTGATTTCGCTGGTTGATTCGGTGCTGGGCGCGGCGGTGGGAGCTTCGTTTATCTACGGAGCGGGAGCGATTTATCTGCGTTGGCGCGGGACCGAAGGCATGGGCTTAGGCGACGTCAAACTGATGGCGATGGTGGGGGCGTTCCTGGGCATAAAGCTGACGGTGTTCACCATTTTCACCGCGTCGCTGGCAGGATCTTTTTTTGGAGTGGGAACCGTTGTGGTGGTGTGGGTGAAGCGGACGCATCGCTTCATGAAGCGGCTGGCAGCGCAGGCGGCGAGGCGGCGCGCGTGGCAGTCGGCGCAGGTGGTGTATCGCAATTACCAGATGCCGTTTGGCGTGTTTCTGGGGAGCATGGCCATGGTGGCGTTCTTTTTCGGCGACCGGCTGCTGCACTGGTATGGGAGGCTCTGGTGAGAGTGCTGGCCAATCCGGTGCTGTTGCGAGCGGTCACGGTGCTGGTGTGCGCGACATTCGCGTTTCTGGTGGGCCTGCTTTTTGTGCGCTCGTTGCGCAAGAGCATTACCGAGGAAGAAGATGTGGGAGCAGAGGCGGCGCCCTCGTTGGAACAACTGCCGCTGCACATTTACAACACGGTGATCCAGCAATTGAAGCAGCAGAAGCATGAATTGCTGGTGCAGTCGCACGCCGAACAGCAACGGGCGCGAACCAGTGAAAGCTTCAGCCACGCGGTGCTGGCGAATCTTTCGTCGGGCGTGCTGGTGTTTGGAGCGAACGGACTGGTGAAGAGCGCGAATCCGGCGGCAAAGGCGATTCTGGGCTTCGCCGCGACGGTGGGGATGAGCGCGGAGGATATTTTCCGCAACGCGACGGCTGGGGTGGGCGGATGGAGTGAAGACGCGGGAGAAATCGGCGGAACTCCGGCCCTGGTGTCCGACGAGATCCATGCGGTGCTGCGCGACGGCAGTAAGCGGCGGCAACTCGAGTGCGAGTACGAGACGCCGGCGGGCGAGCAGCGATCAATCGCGATGACGGTTTCCGAGGTTCCGGCGCCGGATGGCGGCTTGCTGGGCGCCGCGTGCCTGATCAACGATGTGAGCGAACTGGAAGGCATCCGGCGACAACAGGAGTTGCAGGGCGAGATGTCGGCGGAAATGGCGCTGCAGCTGCGGACGTCGCTCGCGACAATTTCTGGCTACGCGCAACAGCTGGCACAAAATCGGGATCCCGGGCTGGCGCGGCAGATTGCGGAAGACATTGCGCACGAAGCGGCGCAGCTGGATCGAAGCATTGGCGGATTTCTGACCAGAAATCGCAGCGCAGAGTCCGCGGGCAGTTTGGCAGATTGAGAATTTGGCAGAGAAGGAATGGTTCGCAGATTCCTGCAACAGGAGAAGGTGGAAGCTATGAAACGCATGGCCAAGAACGGAATAGGAATTGTGCTACTGCTGGGTCTGGCCGCAATGCCGGCCGGCGCGCAGAGCGCATCGAGCACGGGGCAATCCCTGGGCGATTATGCACGGCAGATCCGCAAAGAGCCCGACGCAAAAGCCAAACCAAAAGTTTTTGACAATGACAATCTGCCGAAAGACGACAAGCTGTCGATCGTAGGCGAGCCGGCTGCGCCGCCGAGCGACAACTCCGACGAAGCCAAGCCGGAGGAAGCGGCGGCCGAAGGGACCAAGCCAGATGCGGATAAGGCGGCGGCCCAGGGCGCAACTAAAGCTGCGGACGATGAAGCGGCGAGGCAGGCCGCGATCAAGCAGTGGACCGACAAGCTGACCGCGCAGCAGCAACAGATTGATCTGCTGGGACGGGAACTGAACGTGGTGCAGCGCGAATACCAGATCCGCGCCGCGGCCATGTACGCCGATGCGGGAAACCGTTTGCGCAACCAGGCTGATTGGGACAAGCAGGATGCACAGTACAAACAGCAGATTGCGGACAAGCAGAAATCGTTGGACGAAGCCAAGGAAAAACTTACCGACCTGCAGGATGAAGCCCACCGGGCGGGCATGCCGAACTCGGTGGTGGAGCAGTAAGGTTCAGTTCCAGCGGGTGGAAATTGGAAGCGCCGGATTTTCGTTCCGGCGCTTTTTTCTAATTGCGGTGGCACATCGATCCTGGGTACTTTGGCGTGCTGAACGCCTTTCCCTGGCGGGAAAATGTCGGCGGCTAGTATTTATGCCGTCCCTTGCGGGACTCGCTCATTGTTCTCCACTTCACCCGGCACTGCCGTGCCGGGCTTTTACATATCGCGGCTACGAGGCTTGCAAAAATATCTCTTGCAGGCGAAACCTTGCGAAACATTCATCAGGCGGGTCTAGTTCGCTTAGCTGCTCATCTGGCTGCGCAGCGTTTGAATCTGTTTAACGTGGTGCAATCCGTGCACCAGGTGGAACTTTCGCCACTGCGAAGTGGAGAATGGGCCGAGGAAGGGATGGTCGAGAACCTTCACGCGCGGTCCGAATTTCTCCTGACAGCGAGCGATGACCTCATCCATTTCAGCAATCTTGGCGGCAATCGCCGAAGCGGCTTGTGGTGAGGGCAGGCCGCGAGGCTGCGCGTGGGCTGGCGCCTTGCGTCCGGAAGGCAGGTAGCCGAATCCGACCACGATCAGGGCCTGAGCGCGATTCTTCCAGGTCGGCTTAGCCGCCAGCGGCTGGCCTGCGGCGAGGACCCGCCGAATCCTTTGATGGTGCCCGTGTAGGTGAGATAAAGATGCTCGAGAATTTCGGCGGCACACCATTTTTGCGGAGGATGCCAGGCTAACTGTTCAGCCGAGAGGCCGTCGATGGCGGAGGCGATGGCGCGTTGCAGAGTGGCAAGATGAGGGTCCACGAGGGTTACTAACCTTTCTCGGCCTTTCGGTTAGAATGTAGCCGCTGAATGAAAGTCATCCAAAGGTATATCAGGAAGGACGGCATGAAAATGGTTATCCACGCCCATCAGGGACCCGCCGCAGCAGAAGTGGAGATGCCGGGCACGAGTGCTTTCCGTGACGGCGAACGTCATGGAAAATTGCGCGCAGTGCGGAATTCGATTTTGCCTGCGGCCCTGGCCGCGGTGCTGCTGACGCTGCTGAGCGGCTGCTCTTCCGAATCGAACAAGCCGGCGGAACCGGAAACGCCAGAGAAGAAGGGACCGGAATTGATCACGGCGCGATCCGCCTTTCAGCGGATGTATATTGCGGCGCGCGGCTGGAACCCGGATGCAAAGCCCTACCGACTGGAAGCGGTAGTGACCAGTGACGGAAACGGTCATGACGGCAAGTGGGCGGTGTGGCGGGCCAGCTTCGCTTCGCCGGCACAGCGTTCGGAGAAGTCCTACACCTGGTCGGGCAGCGCGGCGGATGGGGCGCCATCGCGCGGCATTAATCCGGGAACGGAAGACAGCTACAGCGCTTCCAACGCGTCGACGCAGGTGTTTGACATGGCGTTTCTGAAGATCGACTCGGACCAGGCGTTCGAGACCGCGCAGAAACATGGCGGCGACAAGCTGCTGGAGAAGGCGGCGGACACGCCGGTCATCTACGTCTGCGACTGGAACCACAACACCAACGAACTGGTGTGGCACGTCATTTACGGGGCAAGCCGTGAGGAAGCCAAGCTGACGGTGTCGGTGAATGCATCGACGGGGGAATTCATCCGCGTGGAGAAGTAGAGCGGGAGGCAAGCCGCGTCCTGGCAATGGAGCCCGGCTTAGCGCTTCGCCTTTTCCGCGAGCTTGATGTGGTGGTCGATCTGGGAAAAGAAGTCGTGCAAGGCGCCGGCGAAGGCGATGGCTTTTTTCAGAGCAGCGCGTTCGCCGTGAGCAACGATATCGTGTGGGGAATACTGGAGACGAACACGGTCCGTGGCACAGTGCGCGCTTAAAAGCTCGACGGTCGCAGCCGCGAGGTCGGCTTTGAGGCGGGGCACATCGATCTGCTTGCTGGTTCCAAACTGCATTTCATACTCCTTGTGGTGATGAGGGACACAACGCAGGCCGGTCCCGCGATCCGCATGGGGAGGACTGCCACCGTATGCGGACGCGCGAGACCCCGGCCTGCGAAGGTTACCGTTTTGGTGGTATGGATATAGTATACAGCGTTAACAATACACAGTACAAGTTACCAATTTACAGGCGTACACGAGGGAGGTACAGTGCCCCGGCATCCCGATCCTGAGCTGGAACAACGCATACTGGGCGCGGCCTCGCGGCTGTGGGCGCGAGGCGGGGAAAAATCATTGACCATGCGGGCGATCGCGAAAGCGGCCGGGACGACCACGCCCACGGTCTACGAGCGCTACCGCGACCGGGAAGACATTCTGCGCGCCCTGCGGCTGAAGACGAGGAGCGAACTGTTCTCTGCCCTGAGCCGCACGCGGACGCTGCGGGAAGCAGTACAGCGGCAACTGGAATTCGCGCTGGAGAACAGCTATGCGTATGAAGTGCTGTTCGACGGCGTGGGGCGGCCGCCATCCCTGTGCGAGCCGTGGCCGTCGTTCAACCTGATGCGGGAACGACTGGCGCGGCAGATCGGAGGCACTCCGCGCGAGCACAACCGGCTCATCCTGGCGATCTGGTCGCTCATGCATGGAACCGCGATGCTGATCATCCGGGGAGGATTCGAAGGAACTTTGCGTACGCAGGCGATGCATGCCTGCGTTGATACCGTGGACAGCCTGGTGCAGACCGCGGCCGAGAAGAAAAAAATTATTCACTCGGGCCCGAAGTGGCCGGCGACCCTGATTCTGGGCGAGGCTGAACAAAGCCGCGTAAACGGTGAACGCAAGCGGGAGAGAGCAAAACGGCGCACGCGGAAGCTGAATCGTTGAACCCTTCGCAGCCCGCGAGTTGCGCGGGCAGCACCGCGGGAAACAGAATCACGAGCTGATCATCTGCTGGCGGCTTATCTTCAGAGCCTGATCTTCTTTGTCTTCTTTTCGATGCTTTCGATGCTGCCTCGGCGGTGATCAAAAGCTTAACCGCGGAGGTCGCTGAGGATTCGCTGAGATCGCTGAGAAAACCTGTGGGCAGGGGCAAACCGAACCACTCACCAACGTTTTCCCGCTGGCGCACTCTGGCTCATTTTGCCGGCTTGACGCTGGCGGATGGGCCTTTCAGCCGGTCGATGGCTTTCCTGGCATCTTCGGCCTTCGGGCCATGCGGCAGGATTTTGAGATAGCTTTCGAATTCCACGAGCGCCTCGTCGGGACGATCCATTTTCTCGAGACAGATAGCTAAGCGGTACGTGGCAATGGCGTCGTTGTCTTTATAGAATAGGGCCTCGCGATAACGGTCTTCGGCACCGCGGTAATTCTTGCGTCTAAAATAAAAGTCGCCGACCTCAATATCCTTGGCAGCGCGGTGCGGATCCCAGGGATGAACTTCGCCGACGTCCCCACTCGATCCCTCATCCGTTAAAACGTCAGCGCTGTGAGGATGACCTTTGGCATCGTCAGGCGGAGGGCTCAGATCGATTTGCGTGTCTTTGCTGGAACTCTCGCCCGGGCCATTATCGAGTGAATCGACGTTGACGCTGTCGGAGCGGGGGGGAGCGAGGTTGGGATTCGGCTGTGATTTCGCCGGAGGAGCCGCAGAATTCGAGGGCTGAGAATTCGATGGAGCGGGGGCGGAAGGATACGAATTCGAACTCTGTGCCCAGAGTCCGAGACTCCAGCCTAGAAGCATGAGGCAAAGCAAACTGCGCATACGCTTATTTTACCGTTATCCGTGCGCGGTGCGGAATGCAGCCAGGCAACGACGCGCGGTCTCCTGCTCGGAGAAACGGCTGCCCTCCTGTTCAACCAGATAAAATTCGACGCCTCCGCCATTTTCCGCGGCGTGGAAGATCGCTTTCCAATCGGCCTTCCCTTCTCCGAAGAGGGCTTTGTAACCCACGGCGGGATCGGGAGACCAATCTTTACAATGGATGGAGCGAATGCGTCCTGGGTTGGCTTGAATCCAGGCGACGGGATCGGCGCCGGCTTCGAGACAAGTGCCGACATCGAGCTGCAACATGATGGAGGGGTGCGTATCGGCGGCCAGGATATCCATGGGACGCTTGCCGGCGATGGGTTTCCACTCGGCATCGTGGTTGTGATAGCCGACCTTAAGTCCGGAGGGCTGCAGCTCATCCGAAGCGGCGTTCAACTTTTCGGCGAGGGCTTTCCAGCCGTCGAGATCGGGCTTGGGATCGCTCCAGGCCAAAACCATGTATTTTGTGCCGAGAATCTGGTTCAGGTCGCGCGCGCGATCGATCTTGGCGGGGCCGAAGAAATCTTCGTTATTGTGCGTGGAGTAACAACGGACGCCAAGATCGTCGAGCAGCTTGCGCATGCTTCTGGCTTGCACATCGGACCAATCGAAATACGGCGCATAGAATTCGACGGCTTGATAACCCATCTGCGCCACGGCGCGGACGGTGCCCTCGGGATCTTTCTGAAGGTCGTCGCGCACGGAATACAGTTCGAGGCCGACCGGAATGGAAGTGGAGGGCGCGGCCCAGGCAAAGCCACGAAAAGCCCAAGGCAACGCCGCTGACATGGCAAGGAAAGCACGCCGGGAAAAAGTGGAATGTGGCATGGCTGCCATATTACGCCTCATGGCAAGAGGTGAGCAGTGAGCGATGCGGCAAGTGCGCCCCGCGCGGAGAGAGTATTATGCACATGAAATGCATAGAACGGAGTTGAGTAATGCCTGACACCATCGACTGGCCGCCGCTTCTGCAGGGGCGTCCTCGCCATCGTCGCCGCTTTCTTCTCATTCTGATTGTATTGGCCGTCATCTTTTTTGGAGGCCGGGCCGCGTTGTCGTATTACGTGGACGTGTTGTGGTTCAAGTCGCTCGGCTATGGGGACGTGTTCTTCCGGACGCTAAGCTTGCAGTGGGAAGTCTTCGCGGCGTTTGCGGCGGCTACATTTCTCATTCTGTACGGATCGTTTCTGGCGTTGAAGCGCGCACATCTTCCTGACTTACCGGAAGGGCACACGATTCTGATTGGCGGACAACCGTTGAAACTGCCCGTGGAGCCGGTGCTGCGGCTGATCGCGCTGGCCGTATCGCTGGCGATTGCCCTAGCCACGGGGGCGGCGATAAGCGCGCAGTGGCCGACACTCGCACTTTATTGGAACGCGCCAGCTTCATCCGGTGGCGTTGTCGATCCAATCTTCGGCAGGCCGCTCAACTTTTTTCTGTTCACGTTGCCGGCATGGCAGATCATCCTGGGCTGGCTGCTAACACTGGCGGTGATAATTTGCGCTCTCGCCGCGTTCTTCGTACTGATCACCGGGGGAGCGCGCGCGATTACCGGACGGCTGAGCCGGCACGTGGCATTGCCCTGGCGCGGGCTCTCGATCTCATTTGCATTTCTTTTGCTGATCTTCGCGATGAACGCTTATATCAGCCGGTTTGAGCGCTTGCTCGAGGATCATACGATCTTCGGCGGCGTGACCTACACGGATGCGCACGTGATCCTGACCGGGATGCTGGTAGTCGCCATCGCGCTGGTGGTTGGCGCAGGAATCGCATTGGCCAATGTGCGAGCGCAGCGCGGGCGCTGGCTGGTGGCATCGGTGGTTCCAGCCGCGGTGTGTTATGTGGCGATACAGATAGTGGCGTGGTACGTCAGCAGCTTCATCGTCAAGCCGAATGAACTGGTGCGGGAGAAACCTTACATCGTCTTCAACACGGCGATGACGCGGCAGGCTTACGGATTGAACGCGGTCTCGCAGCGGGAGTTCCCTGCTGAGACCACGGTGGAGGCGGCCGATGCCGCGAATAATCAGGCTACGCTGCAGAACATACGGCTGTGGGATTGGCGCGCGCTGCAGGACACGCTGCGGCAGATTCAGGAGATCCGGACGTACTACGATTTTCCCGATATCGATATCGATCGATATGACATTGACGGGACCACGCGCGAGGTAATGCTGGCAGCGCGCGAGTTGAACGTAGACAAACTTCCCGAGAGCAGCCAGAACTGGATCAACGAGAAGCTGATCTACACCCACGGCTATGGGATCACGATGAATCCAGTCAATGGATTCACGCCGGAAGGCTTGCCTACCCTGATTCTGAGCAACATGCCAGTGCAAAGCACGGTGAGCACCCTGAAGGTGACGCGCCCGGAAATTTATTTTGGTGAGCTGACCAATACGGACGTGTACGTGAAGACGCGGCAGCAGGAATTCAATTATCCGCAAGGCCAGACTAACAATCTGAGCTCGTACGAGGGCACGGGCGGAATTGTGATTGACGGATTTCTGCGCCGTCTGATCATTGCCTTTGACCGCGACGATCTGGGCAAGTTGCCCTTCAGCGACGATGTGAACGCGAACAGCCGTCTGCTGATGCGGCGCAACATCCGCGATCGCGTGGCGACGCTGGCACCATTCCTTACGTTCGATCCAGATCCGTATATTGTGCTGGGAGAGGATGGGCGGCTGTCGTGGATCATGGACGGGTTCACGGTGTCGGATAGCTATCCTTACTCGACGCATTATCAATTGGGCAACAGTTCCATCAACTACATGCGCAACAGCGTGAAAGCGGTGATCGACGCCTACAACGGCACGACGACGTTTTACGTGTTCGATGACAAGGATCCGATCATTGCGGCCTACCGCCGGATTTTTCCCAGCCTGTTCAAAGATGCGTCGCAGATGCCGGCTGGGCTGCGCAAGCATGTGCGCTATCCGGAACTGCTGCTCAAGCTGCAGGCGGAAGTTTACGGGCTGTACCACATGACAGATGCCGAGGCGTTCTACAACCGCGAAGATTTGTGGACGGTGGCGAGCGAAGTCGGCATGAGCGACAGCGGCGAACAAAGAACACAAGAGATGCAGCCGAATTTCGTGCTGATGAAATTGCCGGGAGAAAGTGGTGAGGAGTTCGTGGAAATTCTGCCCTTCACGCCAGCCAGCCGGAATAATCTGATTGGATGGATTGCCGGGCGCAGCGATGGCGAACATTACGGGACTTCGGTGGTTTACAACTTTCCGAAGACGAAGCTGGTGGATGGACCGCTGCAGATTGAGGCGCGCATCGATCAGAACGCGCAGCTTTCCGGACAGCTGACGCTGTGGAACCAGCAAGGCTCGCACGTAAGGCGCGGGGCGTTGCTGGTGATCCCGACGGGAAAAGCTCTGTTGTATGCGGAGCCGATTTATCTGCAGGCGGAGCGGAGTCCGATGCCCGAGTTGCGGCTGGTGGTGCTGGCGCTGCAGGACCGGCTGGCGTACGGGCCGACGTTCGAGACGGCGCTGGCGTCGCTGTTTGGCGGGGCGGCCTCGTCGTTGACGGCGACGACGAGTGGAGCAGCGCCGGCGGCGGAATCGAAGAGCGAGGCTGCGGTAGCGTCTCCGCCGGCGGCGGATCTTAACGCGCTCATCGAGCAGGCTGGCAAAGACCTGGCAGACTACCAGCGCCTGACGGCCGAGGGCAAACTCGGCGAAGCGGGGCAGAAGCTGGAAGAGTTGAAGGGTGTGCTGGAGAAGCTGAACAACCGGAAGAAGTGAGGAGCGACCGGGCTGGGGACGGGTGGGAGAACTCTGTGCCTTTGCAGGCGCATGGTTTCGCCGTAGGGATTCTTCGACTGCGCGTCCGTTCGCTTCGCGGACGGACGCTTCGCTCAGAATGACAGACGCTGCTGAGGCTTAAACGCAACGCCGCGTGATTGCCGTCCACACTCTGGTATGCAGCCCGGGGCGCTTCGCTCAGTAAAATCCTGCAGCATTTTTGGGCGATGCCATGTCACTTTCGTGGCATTTATAACCGTTGCGCGAGGATGTAGATTGTTTTTCGAGAAGTCGTTTTGAACGTTTGGCGGCTCTTGAGGCGGGACCTCTTCGGGGGAGGAAGGTCCCGCCTCTTACTTGTGTATGGCAACGATCAAGCAAAACCGCGTGTCCCCGAGGGCCGAAAAATTCCCCATCCTCACCGAATCCGCCTAACGCTTCGTAGGTCTGCCAATTTAGAGTGCCGTTTTTTGGTACATTCGTCCCGCCTCTTCGTCCTCGGGTGCTGGAATGATGAAAAACCTTAGGCCGGAGGCAGTGTTAATCGCGGTGGCAATCGTGGTTTTGCTGTTCGCGACACCCGTCATTGGATACGGAATCGGGAAAGTTCTGGGAAGCGTGTTGCGATGAAGCGCACAGCCCTATCCTAGGTCTTCTTTCGCCCCCTGCGGGGCCTGTCCCTTTTTGTCCCGCTTCACCCACAGCTTGCGCCCCTTCGACTTCACTCAGAGCAGACTGTCGGTCATGCTGAGCGGAACTGTGAGAGATCGCATAGCGATCTCACGGTGGAGTCGAAGCATCCCTACCACGGGAGCGAACTCCAGGTAGGGATGCTTCGACTGAGAAGAAGCAGCGCTCTTCGCGCTACTCTTTCTCCGCTTAGTATGACAAATCCATAAGAAGGCGACGAAGGATCTGGCGCGTTGTGTCCTTCAAAGGAGCTGAACTGGATTTTGCGACCGGCGGTGGATCGCGGCGCCGGCGTGAATTCGAGGCAAAAAAAGCAGGCCGCTCAGGGGGAGGCATTAAGCGGCCTGGTTGGCGAAGTCCTCCGGGGAGGAGGGAAAACTGTTTACATCGAGGGGTTCTGGCCGGCAGCCGGCGCTGGCTGAGTGGTCTCACCCACGGTGTTGGTCATGAGGCGAACATCCACACGGCGGTTATCGGCGCGTCCCGCAGCAGTCTTGTTGGACTCAACGGGCTTGTCCTTGCCCAGACCGATGACATAGATCTTGTGCGCGGGCACGTTGTACTTGCTCGCCAGGTACTGAATGACGGAGTTGGCGCGGCGCTGGCTCAGATCATAGTTATAGTCGGCCGGTCCAACCGAGTCGGTTCCGCCTTCGAGGGCAATGATGTATCCCTTGGTCGAGGCGATGCTGGAGGCGAGTTGGTCGAGGGCGGCCTGCGCCTTCGAGGTCAGGTTGTCTTTGTTGAAGCCGAACTTCACCGAAGTCTCGGCAACGGCATGATAGTTATCGAGGTTGGCGACGGTGTTGGTCAGTACGCTGACGCGGCCATTGGCGGCGTCGGCCATTTGCTGTGCCTGGGTGGCGTTCTGGCTGGCGGTTGCCGTCTTCTGCTCGACCTCGGCGGTTTTGGCGTTCACGGCCTGGATGCCGGCCTGAGCGCGGGCGTCGACGTCCTTAATATCGCGGGTGTTCTTCGCGGTGAGATCGTCGAGTTCGTTGGTCTTGTTGATGAGCGGAGTAGTCTGCTGCTTGACATAATTCTTGCTGGCGCAGCCCACGGTGGCGACCATGCTGGCTGCCAGGAAAATCACTAACGAAGTGCGGTTCATAGGGTTCAGGCTCCTTAATTCGATCTTGATATTGCGCGTCTGGGTTGTCCCGCGCGCTGCATTTGCAAACTTGAGGCCCTGGGAATGACTAACCAGTGTACTAGTCCCGTTCTCTACTTGTGCACGAGGAATGCCAGTTATCGGAATTCCACGCGACCGGAATAAGTATATACGTTTTCAGCAATTTGCGTGGCATTTGCCGGATATCGAATAGTTCACCCGTCACTTTAGATGACGCAAAGGGATCATCCGTAAGGGAAATTTTATACGGTGGGGATTGTTTGATCGTGCCTTGACCGATGTTTGCTCTGCAGTGCGAGGCCAAGATGGCCTCGCGACAGCCGGCAGGATGCCGGCGCTACGGTTGCGCGCGTCCAGACATACGTGATTGCGAAGCGCCGCGGTCGTTGGCTGTCAGTCATTGCCATCCAATAGAATGGTTTCATCCCTTCACGGGCGGACGAACGCGTCCCCACTACATATATGGACTTGCTCGCGAAAATCCGCACGATTCCCACCGAGCCCGGCGTGTATCTGTACAAGAACGCCGAGGGCGAGGTCATTTATGTGGGGAAGGCGAAGAACCTGCGGAGCCGCGTGGCCAGCTACTTCCACGAGGGGCGCTGGGAGGACGCGAAGACCGGAACGCTGGTACGCGAGGCGGTCGATGTCGAATACATCGTGGTGGGCAATAACAAGGAAGCGCTGGCGCTGGAAAATAATCTGATCAAACAGCGCAAGCCGCGGTTCAATATCCTGCTGCGCGATGACAAGACTTATCCGTATGTGAAGCTGACGCTGGGGGAGCGCTGGCCGCGCGTGTATGTCACGCGGCGATTGCGCAAGGATGGCAGCGCCTATTACGGGCCGTACTTCCCGGCCAATCTGGCGTATCGGATCGTGGATTTGATCCACCGGAATTTTCTGATTCCATCGTGCAAGGTGGATCTGACGAGATTTCATCCCCGGCCGTGCCTGCAGTATTACATCAAGCGGTGCCTGGGCCCGTGTGTGCGGGAGTTGACGACGCCGGAGTTTTATCAGGAGGCGGTGCACGACGTAAAAATGTTTCTGGAAGGGCGGCCGACGGATCTGGCGCGGTCGCTGCGCAGCCGCATGGAGCAGGCTGCTGCGGAGCAGGAGTACGAGCGGGCGGCGCGGTATCGCGACCTGATTTCAACGGTGGAGCAGTTGCAGGAGCGGCAGCGCATCGCGGCCGCGGAAGGCGACGACGCGGATGTATTCGGGTACCACTACGAAAACGGCATGCTGGCCGTGAATTTGTTTCACATGCGCGGCGGAAAGATGGTGGACCGGCGGGAGTTCTTCTGGGAAGACTTGCCGGAGTTCGGGGTTCCCGCGGACGATGGATGTACCACAGACCATGTGGGGACGGGCGCATTCGCCCGTCCGGGCGAGCAAAGCTCGCCGGCGCACTTGGCCGACAGCACTGGAGAACTTGAAGCAAACCCCAGCCGAGCTTCGCTCGGCACGGACGGCCGGGGGCGCCGTCCCCACATGATCGGTCCTTACAAGGTCCGTCTCCACAAGATCGGTTTCATCCGGGGGAGTTTTTTTCGGCGCTGCTAAAGCAGCTTTATATTGGGCAGCCTTATGTTCCGCGGAATTTGTATGTGCCGGTTGCTTTTGAAGATTGCGCGGAGCTCGAGGATCTGCTCTCCGAGCAAAACGCGGGCGAGGGCGCCCGCGCCACGCGGGTACATATTCTGGTGCCGCAGCGCGGGGATAAGCGGTCGCTGATCGATTTGGCGGGGAACAATGCGAAGCAGTCGTATGACCAGCGCTTCCGGGTTTTGAAACCGAATGCACGGAAGATCCAGGAAGAATTGCAGGAAGTGATGAGTCTGCCGGAATTGCCGAAGCGCATCGAATGCTTCGACATTTCGCATATTCAGGGGGCGGAGACCGTGGCATCAATGGTGGTGTGGGAAGACGGGAAGATGAAGAAATCGGACTACCGCAAATTCATTATCCGCACAGTGGAAGGAGTGGACGACTTTGCGTCGATGCGCGAGGTGGTGACGCGGCGCTACCAGCGCGTGCAAGAAGAACAGAAGGCGATGCCCAGCCTGGTGCTGATCGACGGCGGGCTGGGACAGTTGCACGCCGCGGCGGAGGCGCTGGAAAGGCTGGAAATCATCAACCAGCCGCTGGCTGCGATCGCCAAGCGCGAAGAGATTCTGTACGTGTACGGGCAGGAGAAAGATCCGATCGCGCTCGACCATCATTCGCCGGTGCTGCACTTGATCCAGATGATTCGCGACGAAGCGCACCGATTCGCGGTGACGTTTCATCGCAAGCGGCGGCAGATGCGGGATCGGGCGACGGAACTGCTGGAAATTCCTGGCGTGGGGGCGAGTACTACCCGGCGCCTGCTCGAACATTTCGGCAGCGTGCAAGCGGTGAGGCAGGCGGACGCGGCGGCTTTGTCGGCGGTGGTGACGCGAGTGCAGGCCGAGGCGATTCGGAATCACTTTCAGAAGTGAACGGGGCTATAGGGATCCTTCGACTGCGCTGTCGTCCGTTTCACGGACGACGACTTCGCTCAGGATGACAGTTTCGAGTTGGAGATCATGACAAGTAAGGCAGAGAAGCATGTAATCAGCGCGTCGGCGATTATTCCGGCGCGGCGCGAGCGCGTGTACTCGTTGCTGGCCAATTATCGAGATGGGCATCCGAGGATTCTTCCGAAGCAGTTCAGCGGGTTGGTGGTGGAAGAAGGCGGGATTGGCAGCGGGACGGTGATTCGCTTTCAGATGACACTGTTGGGGAAGAAACGGAATTTTCGCGCCGCGGTCACCGAACCAGAAGCGGGACGCATGCTGGTGGAAACTTACCTTGATCCGGCGGGGACGATTACGACGTTCACCGTCGATGCGGGCACGGCTCCCGCGGATTCGAACGTGACCATTTCTACGGAAGTGCCGGTGAGAAGCCGGATTCTCGGATCGATTGAAAAGATGTTCGCGACCCTGCTGCTGCGACCGATCTATAGGAAAGAGCTGGAAAATCTGGCGCGGGTGGCGACGGGACCGTTCGGGTTCTGACCCTGGGCATGGGGCGAGAAAGAGCTTGAACGCAGAGGTCGCTGAGGATTCGCGGAGATTGCTGAGAAACTCCTCGGGCAACTGAGTCGACGGCTGTTTTGATCCCGGCTCAGATTAAAAGCTGGTCTTCTTTATTCAACCTTTCAGGTCGCGAGGATGGTCATTTCTTGCTACATTGTTGTGTCGCCGCGGGTGCGGCTCACGCGCGCCGCATCGTATCGACAATCGAATACCTATGAAGCTTCGCCAGTGGATTATCGCGATCGTCCTGCTGCTGCTAATCGCGGCGTCCGTCGCGGGATTGGTGTGGACGCGGAGCGAACCAAGCACGGAAGCGTCGGCGGCCGGCAGCAAAATGCTGGGCCCGAAGGCCGTGGTGGCGGCGCACGCGCTGGTCGACCAACGTCCTTTGCAGACTGCGGAACGCATGGCGATGATGGCCAGCACGTCGGAAGAACAGGCGCTGGCGCATGAGGCGGAAAAAGTTGGAGATCACGAAGTCGATCTGACTTTCTTTGACGCGCTGCGCACGGCGCAACAAAATCCTCCGCCGCTTTCGCCGGAGGCGAAGCAGATTGCCATCCACAAAGCCAAGGCGGAGCAGACGCTGAAAGACGACCAGGAAAACATCGCGCTGCTCACGAAACGATTGGCGGCAGCACCCGAGTCGCAAAAAGATAATCTGCAGGACCAGATCAACGTCGCCAAGGCGCAGATGGACCTGGACCAGGACGATTTCGACGATGCGAGCGAACAACTGGAGCAGGCAGGCGGCGATTTGCAGTCGAAGATCAAGCGTCTGCAGGAGCAACACGAAGCGGGCGATCACAACCCGCCGCAGGTAGGATCGGCGGTCAATCCGCACGAGCAGGATTATCAGGCGCACACACTGCTGAGCGTGTTTCGCGCGTGGCAGGCATTGCGCGAGAAAAAAGCCGCTCTGGAGAGCGCCCGCCAGGAAGCGATCGACAAGGCCGCGTATCTGACGAAGAGGCGCAATGACGTGGCGGCGCAAGTGGAGAAGGACAAGGAAAGCCGCGAGGCTGCCAAGAGCCAGGCGCAAGGATTTTCCAAGGGAAGCACGGCCAAGAGCCGTGAGGAATCGAAGGCGGCGGCGGAGGCCGCTCTGAGCGCGCTGCGGCAGTACACCATCGATCAAAAGAATCTCGCCGACCGCGGGCGCCGGCTGCAGGACGAGCAGGATCTGACCGAGATTTATGCGAGCTGGATCGGGCTGGTCGAGGTCCGCGAGCGCGCGGCGCTGCACAATCTGATCGAGAGCATTTTTTGGATTCTGCTGGTGCTGCTCGTGGTCTATGCGGTGGACCGCCTCATCGAGCATCTGTTCATCGGGATGAGCGCGGAGAATAAGCGGATCGACACGCTACGGGCGGTGACGAAGTTTGCTGCACAACTGGTAGGCCTGGTGGTAATCGTGTTAATCGTGCTGGGCATGCCGACGCAAGTCACCACGGTGCTCGGACTGGCAGGCGCAGGACTGACCGTCGCCATGAAAGATTTCATCGTGGCCTTCTTCGGATGGTTCGTGCTGATGGGGCGCAACGGCATCCGCGTAGGCGACTGGGTGGAGATCAACGGAGTGGGCGGCGAAGTCGTCGAGATCGGCCTGCTGAAGACGGTGCTGCTCGAGACTGGCAACTGGACCGATTCGAGCCATCCCACGGGGCGGCGCGTGTCGTTTGTGAACAGCTTTGCCGTGGAAGGACATTATTTCAACTTCACAACGTCGGGCCAGTGGATGTGGGACGAACTGCAGGTGCTGATTCCTGCGGGTCAGGATCCGTATCCCATCGTTGCCGGGATGCAGAAGATTGTGGAAGCTGAGACCGCGGCCAATGCGGGGAAAGCGGAAGCGGAGTGGCAGGAGGCGACGACGCGCTACCGCGCCAAGGCGTTGTCGGCCGTGCCCGCCATCAATATCGTGCCCACAGCGGCGGGCGTTGAGATCCATGTACGTTACATCACGCGGGCCTATGAACGGCACGAGTCGCGCAAGCGCCTGTATGAGGCCGTGGTGCAGTTGATGCATGGCAGACGCGAGATGGTGAAGGAGTAGGTTCTGACCTGCACATTCTGATTTGCCGCTGGTGATTCCGTCAGAGGTTCTCTTGCAGGATCAAAACAAGACGAGTGGGATGGGAACGCTCATCGTTACCGGAGCCAGTCGTGGAATTGGCGCGGCTGTGGCGAGACTGGCGGGTGGGCGCGGATATGCCGTTGCGGTCAACTTTAGCACCGGGAAGGTTGAGGCGGAGAAGATCGCCGACGAAATCAAATCGAGCGGGGGACGGGCGCTGGCGATCCAGGCCGACGTCGCGCACGAAGAGCAGATCGTTCGCATGTTCGAGGCGGCGGAGCGGGAACTTGGGCCGATCTGCGGCTTGGTGAACAATGCTGGCGTTACTGGTGGATTTGCCCGCGTGGAGGATGTGACGGCGGCGGCCATCGAGAAAACCTTGGCCGTGAATGTAACAGGAGCGATGCTGTGCGCGCGAGAAGCCGTGCGGCGCATGTCGACGCGGCATGGAGGCGCTGGCGGAGCGATCGTGAATATTTCTTCGCGCGCCGCACATACCGGATCCGCCGGCGAGTGGGTGCACTACGCCGCGTCCAAGGGCGCGATTGATAGTTTCACGATCGGACTGGCGCGGGAAGTGGCGACCGAAGGAATCCGCGTGAATGCGGTGGCGCCGGGCCTCACCGATACGGAACTGCACGCGGCCAACGGCGAGCCCGGACGATTGCAGCGGCTGATGCCCAGCATTCCGATGCAACGAGCGGGACTGCCGCAGGAAATCGCGGAAGGCGTGTTGTGGCTGTTGTCTCCGGCGGCGTCGTATGTGACAGGCGCGATTTTGGAGATTGGCGGGGGACGGTAGCTTTCAGTTGTCAGTTGTCAGTTGTCAGTTCTCAGTTCTCAGTAGGTCTTTCCGCAAGTAGCTTTTAATTTTTTCTGGCAGGCGCGAGGCGTACAGGATGTCGCGCAGTTGCGCTGGCGGGTGGCGACGAGCAAATTCCAGCGCCTTCGCCAGCGGAGTGTGCGGGTTTCGGAGCAGAGCGAGGCGGATCTCCGGGCGCACCGACCACTTCGCGTGATGGCACACCGCGCCCACCAAGGCTGGCGTCGCGCTGGTTCGCTGCAACGCTTTTACCACCGCCGATTCGGTAAGCCGCGCATTGTCGAGCGCGGCTTGCCATACGGGTGTTTCCTTATCGAGCAAAAGTGCCCCGGCGACCAATTCCGAGGAGCGCCGGGCGAGCGAGATCCGTTCGCCGAGGGTAATGGAGGTCAGGCGGGAGAGCAGCAGTTCGTCGGCGACGCGACGGAGGTCGGCAGCGGCTGAGGGCATCAGGGCAAAGCGCATGAGTTCGAAAGTGTAAAGTTCGCGGATCAGGCGCAGCGCAATGCGGCGCGGCGTCCGGGGATGAGACGCCAGCGCCAGGCGCACTTTGCGGGACTTCATGAGCGCGGAGTTGCGTTTGATTTGCTCGACAGCATCGGGGGAAAGATCGCGGTCGGCCAGTTGAGCCAGTGCGAGGTCTTCGGTGAGCGACGCGCTGGCGGGCGGATCGGCTAACTCGGACGAGGGCGGTAGCGCAGACGAAGTCGCTGCGGCTGGCGATCCGGATTCCCTAGCGTCATCGATTTGGATATCGTCTCGCATGCGATTGCTGCCGGGCTCGCGCCCGGCGGACAGCCCCTTCGGCAAGCTCAGGGCAGGCTAAGGCGGCTGTCCCCACATAAGTCTCAACTGCGGCTGGCGGCGGCTCTGCGCGCCATGCGCAGCGCGCCTTCCACGGGATCGACCACCTGCAGATTGATCTCGGCACGAGAGTCGAGCCGGCGAAGTTCATTGTAAAAAACCTCGCGCACCCGCGGAGCATAACGAAAGACGCCTCCGGTCATGGCCACGGGAACAGCGGCGGTGTGGTCTTTGGCAAACAGGCGGCCGATTACCACCAGCGCAATTGCGGAGAGTTCCCTTCCCGCAGCGGTGAGAACCTGGGCAGCAACGTCATCATTGCTGACGAAGACGGCGGGAGAGAGCGCGGCGAAATCCGGAGGCGGAACGGAATTTGCGCCGCGTGCCAGATCGCCGAGTGAAGCGACTCCCCAGGCTTTGAAAAGAGCTTTGGCGAGCGGCGTTTCGGAAATGCCGTTGATGCGGTCGCTGGCGCGCAAGAGCGAGTTGACGGCGGAGCGTCCAATCCAGTGCGCAGAACCTTCGTCGCCGATGGCGAATCCCCAGCCTCCTGCGCGAACTGTTCTTCCCTGCTGGTCGCGGCCGTAGGCGATGGAGCCGGTCCCGGCGATAACGATGACGCCCGGGCCGGTATCGAAAGCAGCTTCCAAGGCGATCTGCATGTCGCCGACCACATCGATCGGACTCGAGAGAACCTCGGAAAGGCAGTCGCGGACGACGGCAGCCAGCTCGGGGTGGGCTGCGCCCGATCCGCCTACACAGGTGCCGGCAACCTGGCGCGGCGTGATGCCGGCTGCAGCACACGCCTGCTGCACGCCTTGCAGCAACGATTCGCGGGCCTGGGATCCCCCGACGCGCACGATGTTGCTGGGGCCCGAGACCGCAGTGGCGAGAAGATGAGCGTCATCTCCCACGGCGCAGGTCGTTTTGGTTCCTCCACCGTCAATGCCGAGATAGTAGGGCACGGGTTAGTTCTAACACAAAGGCAGTTGCCAGTTACCAGTTCTCGGTTTTCAGTTCTCGGTTGCCCGGTCTCGTATTTGGATCCTTAAACTGTCTTGCCGCGTGTCTAGAGTCTCACTCGCGGGAAAGGGCGATTGCTTCGATAATGGGAGATTCATATCTGCATAACGCATGGGCCTGAGCAAAGTTGATTTTTCGATCATCGCGCTGTACCTGGCCGGGATCACGTTGTTTGGCCTGCGCTTCCGCAAGAAGCAGCGAACGCTGCGCGATTATTTTCTGGCTGGGCGGGAGATTCCGTGGTGGGCGATCGCGCTGTCGATTGTCGCGGCCGAGACCAGCACGCTGACGATCATCAGCATCCCCGGGCTGGCATATGACACAAACTTCACCTTCCTGCAGGTCATCCTGGGATATGTGGTGGGACGCGTGGTCATCAGCTTCGTGCTTCTACCGCACTATTTTCGGGGAGATCTGTACACCGCCTACGAGCTGATTGAACGCCGTTTCGGACGCGGGCTGCGATCGCTGACAGCCGGATTATTTCTGCTCACACGAGCCGCCGCCGAAGGCGTCCGCGTTTATGCCGTATCGATTGTGGTCTCGATCGCGCTGGGCACAGGACAGATCGCGTCGATCGCGATTATTACAGCATTGACGCTCATCTATACGTTTGAAGGCGGACTAGCGGCCGTGATCTGGACCGACGTGGTACAGACGGTCATTTATGTCGGCGGCACACTGGTGGGACTGGTCACTATCCTTCACCTGGTACCGGGTGGATGGAGCGCGATTCATTCGGCCGCGGCGAGCGCGGGTAAATTCCAGGTTTTCGATTTCAGCACCAGGCTGTCGGTCCCTTACACGTTCTGGGCGGGAGTCATTGGAGGAACATTTTTCACCACGGCCAGCCACGGCACCGATCAGTTGATCGTGCAGCGCCTGCTGGCGGCCCGTGGACAAAGGCAATCGGCGACGGCGCTGCTGGCAAGCGGAGTGGCGATTCTGTTTCAGTTCGCGCTGTTTCTGATGGTGGGCGTGATGCTGTGGGCGTACTACCGCGTGCCGTCTGCGGCGTTCGGCAGGCCCGACCGGATCTATCCGACGTTCATTGTGTCGCGCATGCCGCATGGAATCTCCGGGTTGCTGATCGCGGCGATCCTGGCGGCGGCGATGTCGAATCTGAGCGCGGCGCTGAATTCGCTTTCTTCGAGCGCGATTATGGATTTTTATGCGCAGCTGCGACCGCAATCGGACGAAAAAACGAAAATGCGCATTTCCCGGTTGGCCACGCTGGCCTGGGCGCTGGTGCTGTTCGCGCTGGCGGTGATCGCCTTACATAAAGTGGGACGCGTGGTGGAGGTCGGACTGCAGATCGCGTCCGTTGCCTACGGCGCTCTGCTCGGTGCGTTCCTGCTCGGCACTCTGACACGGCGCGCGAATCAACTGGGTACGATGGTTGGAATGATCTGCGGATTCGGAATCGAGTTGTATCTATGGCTTGGGACGGCCGTTCCGTGGACCTGGTGGGTCATGATCGGGACCTCGGTTACGTTCGCCGTGGGATGGATCTGCAGCGTACTTTTCGCTTCCGGATCCAAAGCCTTAACCGCTGAGATCGCTGAGGACAGCCGCGGAGAACGCTGAGAAATGCTAATCCTTGCGTCTCTGGCTTGGGACGTTCGTTCCGTGGACCTGGTGGGTCATGATTGGGACCTCGGTTACGTTCGCCGTGGGATGGATCTGCAGCGTACTTTTCGCTTCCGGCTTCAAAGCCTTAACCGCTGAGATCGCTGAGGACGGCCGCGGAGGACGCTGAGAAAAGCTCGTTCTTGTTGCTGGTAGTGTCTGTCTTTCTCGGCGATCGCTGGGGTTAAACGGTCTGAGTTTTGCACGCTGGGAAGCAGGCGGTTGATTGATTCCCTCCTGCGGTTTTAGGCGGAACTAAGATTGTTCATTGCTTCGTTCCGCGATTATCCGCCCGCTTCGGGTGTCTTGGCGGTGTTTCGTCCGCTGGTTTGGACGCAATCCGACCAAAACGCCTATCCCGAGCCCGTTTTGGGCCGGTTTCCCAAAACGACGTATCCCAGGTTACCTAAGGACAAGAGCCGTGGACACGTTTACCCCCTGTCCTATCTCCCGTATTTTTAAATCTCCAGTCCCGGGGGCAGATTCCCAACCGGGTTCCAAACTTGGAGCGATAGTGCATGGCAACGGCTTACCGTGGATTTCAGCTCGGATTACTGCCCGAACGCAAGCTCAACAAGCGGGCAATCGCTACGGCCTATGGATTGGTCGCGTTTGTGGTGCTCATCGTGGCGAGTCTCGGGGTATTTATGCCCGAGCGGCTGCAGATGCGCGAGTACCACGTGACCGAGCTAATTCCGATGCCATCGCTTCGTCCGGAGCCGGAGCCGGTCAAGGTGGTCACGGAGGTCAGGCCGCATCTGCTGCCCGCGGTGAAGCTGCCGGTTTTCGAGCAGCCGAAGCTGATCATGCCAAGAGAAGTGCGGCGGGAAGCTCCACAGCCTGTCGAGGCGCCGAAAGTGGTAGTCAATAATTTTGCGCCACCGCAGTTAAAGCTGGTGGTAGGCGGGGCTCGTCCGCAACTGGTACACACCGGGGACTTCAACGAAGGCAGCTCTAAAGCCCCGACGGTGAATGCGGCGGTGGAAAAAGTGCAGACCGGGGGCTTCGGCGATCCCAACGGATTGAAAGGCACGGGCAAGCAAGGAGCGAAATTGTACGCAGCTCCTACCGGATCGTTTGATATGCCGGCGGGGCCGGGACAAGGCAACGGATCGGGGGGCGCGAAAGGAATCAAGGGCACCGTGGCCAGCGCGGACTTCGGCAACGGCATTGCCAACGGCGGCAAAGGCGACGGACGCAGCAACGGCAAAGGCGTAGCGACGGGCGGTTTTGGATCGGAACAGGTGGTGCACCAGGGACCAAAGATCGCTCAGGCCGACAGCGGGCCCGCGACCACCCCGGTAGAGATTACGTACAAGCCCAATCCGGTGTACACGCAGGAAGCGCGCGATCTGAAGCTGGAAGGCGAAGTCTTGCTGGAAGTGAATTTCTCGGCGAATGGATCATTGCATGTGAATCGCGTGGTGCGCGGTCTGGGGCATGGTCTGGATGAGGCGGCGGTCGCAGCTGCCAACAAGATCCGCTTCAAGCCGGCATTGCGGTTCGGCACGCCGGTGGATTCGACGGCGGTGGTTCACGTTTCGTTCCAGTTGGCGTACTAAGAGTTTGGCGAAGGAAGTCTGGCAGTTGGGCAGTCAATAGACAACGATAGGGGTCGGAAAGACCTGGAGAAAGAGTCATGCGCACTATGAATTGGATCGTCACGGCAACGCTGCTGGCATCGTTCAGCGCGGCCGCACAGCAAGCGGCGGATTCGCAACCTTCGACGCAGCCACCCGCGGTGGATGTAACGCAGAGTGCGCAGCCCACGCCCGCACCGGCTCCGGCGCAGTCTGCACAGACGGCCGCAGCCGACACGCAGCAAGCGCCCGCGGCACAGCCGGCACCGACGCCCGCTCCGACCACGATGGACCAGGTGGTGAACCTGTTCATGGAGCGCGAGCACGGTCTGATCAAGATGCTGCAGACGCGCACTCCGGTGGTGGAGACGTATCTGCAGAATCTAACCGCCGATGCGCAACTCGGCCCGGTGCCCAGCGGCGACCACTATTTCCTCGGCCGCATGGACATGGGCGAGACCGTCGACCGCAAGGATTATCTGAAAGAAGAAGAGAAGGGCATGCAGGCGCGGTTGCTTGGCGGCTTCCAGAAGCTCTACAAGGTGCAGTACCAGCCACTTGGTTTTTCGTGGATGGTCTACGCCGACCGCACGGACTTCGATCGCGAGCACTATAACTTCCGCTATGCCCGCCGCGAATTCCTGGGCGACGTGCGCTGCCTGGTGTTTGACGTGACGCCGAAAAAAGGGTCGGGACGTGGACGCTTTCTGGGCCGCATCTGGGTGGAAGACCAGGGTTTCAACATCGTGCGCCTGAACGGGACGTACTATCCGGCGCCGCGCAATTCGTATTTCTTCCACATGGACAGCTGGCGTTTGAACCTGATTCCCGGCTACTGGGTACCTTCGTTTATTTACAGCGAAGAAGGCGACTTCAGCGCGGGCGCCAAGAACAAGATGGCCTTCAAGGCGCAGACCCGCATCTGGGGATACGACTTGAAAAAAGGCGGCAAGGACGACGAGTTGACGCAGATCCGCGTGGATAGCGTGACCGACGAAAGTCAGGCGGCGCAAGATGCTTCTCCGCTGCAAGCGGAACGCGCCTGGCAACAGCAGGCGGAAGATAACGTAGTCGAGCGCTTGACGAACGCGGGCTTGCTGGCACCGGAAGGCGACGTGGACCGCATTCTGCAGACCGTGGTCAACAATCTGGAAGTCACCAACAACATCGATCTGCCGCGGCCGGTACGCACCCGCGTGCTGCTGACCGCACCTCTGGAAACCTTCAGCGTGGGCAACACCATCGTGATCAGCCGCGGGCTGGTGGACGTGCTGCCGGACGAGGCCAGCCTCGCGGCGGTTCTTGCTCACGAACTCGCACACATCGTGCTCGGCCACAATCTGGGTTCGAAGTACGCTTTTAACGACCGCATGCTGTTCTCCGACGAAGGCACCTACCAGAACCTGGGCTTCCGCCATATTCCGGAAGAAGAGCAGGCGGCCGATAAGAAGGCCATCGAATTCCTGAAGAACTCGCCGTACGCGCAGAAACTCGACAGCGTGGGCTTGTTCCTGAAGGCGTTGCAGGCGCGGGCTCCGCAACTCAATGCGTTGTTGACGACTCATCTGGGCAACCCGCTGGCCGAAGGCGGAACGGTAACACGGCTGTCGGCTCTGGAAAGCCAGGGTCCGGCACTCGACAACGCGAAGCTCGATCAGATCGCGGCTCTGCCTCTGGGCGGCCGCGTGAAAATCAATCCGTGGAACGACAAGGCGGAAATGGTGAAGACGGCTGCGGTCGCGATCACCTCGGCGCGGGACAAAATGCCGTTTGAAGTCACGCCGTTCTTCCCACGCCTGAACCGCTACGGTGCGAGCGCCGCAGCTGCGCCCACTACCGCCGCCAATAATTCAAACACGGGGAACTAGGAATTACACGACGTTAACGCTGTCATCCTGTGCGAAGATGCGTCTCCGCTCTTCGGGCAGGATGACATTCCAAGTTGCACGAAGACAAGGCCGGGATCCGGAAACCCTTCCGGGATGCCCGGCCTTTGTCCAATGCTCATGGTCCGCCTCCTGAAGCAAACTCCTTCCCCTGAGTGAAACGTCATGTCTTAATTTCTCACCTTGTAATTCGAGATCGGGCGTCCTGGAGTGACTGGACGTATTACTCAACCGAACTTTTACAATGCATGAATTGGGCGCGCCGGTTGTGGCCCGGAACGACGCTCAAAAATGAGTAACCTTAGCGGAAGATGGCGCATCCAACGCTCATATATGTCAGCTGTACAACTTGCTTCCAGTTTGACGCCACGCGATCTGGCCTCGGCGTGGTGGCGCATCCTCAACGGTCACGTTCCGATGATGTCGATTGAGATTACGCGCGAGTGTCCTTTAGCTTGCCCGGGATGTTATGCCTACGGCGCCAATCATCTTGGCGGAGAAACCACGCTGCGCCAGTTGAGCGATCTGCGGGGAGATTCCTTGGTGGATGGCGTGCTCGATCTGGTGCGGCGTCACAAACCGTTGCACGTGTCGCTGGTCGGGGGCGAGCCCATGGTCCGGCATCGCGAGCTGAGCCGCATTCTTCCGGTATTGAGCGAACTCGGCGTGTTCTCGATGGTGGTGACCAGCGGAGTAATTGCGATCCCGCAAGAGTGGATGCGAATTCCCCGCTTGCGCGTGGCGGTCTCGGTCGACGGACTCCCCGAACATCATGACGAGCGGCGCAAGCCCGCAACCTACGAACGCATCCTGAAGAACGTGGAAGGACGATCGATCAATGTGCATTGGGTGGTTACGCGGCCCATGCTGTCGCGCGCTTCGTATCTGGAAGAGTATGTTGCGTTCTGGAACGCGCGCGAGGAAGTGGACCACATCTGGGTTAGCCTTTACAGCCCGCAGGTGGGCGAGGAAAGTGCGGAGCGGCTGACGGCGGATGACCGCCAGCGGATTGCGGCAGAGTTGCCGCGATTACGGAAGGCTTATCCGAAGCTGCTGCTGCCGGAAGGGGTGGCGCGGGCATTTGTAAATCCGCCGAAGAGTCCGGAGGATTGCCTGTTCTCCAAGATGTCGCTCAATTATTCCGCGGACTTGCGGACGCATGTGGAGCCCTGTGTTTTCGGCGGCACTCCGGATTGCAGCCAGTGCGGATGCAGCATCAGCAGCGCGCTGCACTGGATTCGGGACGTGAAGATTGCGGGGCCGTTGAAGGTCGGGCACATGGTGCAGAGTTCGCTGGCGGTGGGATCGGCGGTGAAAAAGTTGCGCGGGGATGGAGAGGCATCGAACCGGTGGCGAGGCATTCGTTTTGTGGGAGAGCCGTCTTCGCTGGTTCAAATTACTCGACAAGAGGGCGAGGGTCTATAAGCTGCACGCAGAGTGCATGGGTCCTTCGCTTTGCCCAGGATGACAAACGGAATAATCGGAAATTGACATCCTGTTCCCTGGGATAGATGGCGCGGGCGAGACGCCCCCGCGACAGCCGGCGGGACGCCGACGCTACACTTTACCGGGCTATTTGCCTTTGTTCTTGCCGGGGAGGCCAGCTGGATTTTCGTGGGTGCGCTCGCGGAAGCTTCCCTTCAGGCCGGCGGCTAGGCCCACGGTCGATTCGCCAAAGCGGTCGCGGAGCTTGTCGGCGGCGGCCAGCGCATCTTTCCAGCGCTGCTGGGAATTTCCTTCGAGCAAATCGATTTGCGTGGGCTGCGAACCGAAGGAGGACGCCTGCACTCCCAGCAGGCGCACCTGCATTCCTTTTTTCCAGTTCTTCCGGAACAACGCGCGAATCTGCTGGAAGATTTCCGTATCGAGTTGTGTCGGGCTCGGAAGCGTGTGGGCGCGGGTGATCGTCGTGAAATCCTTATAGCGGAGTTTGAGTTGGACAGTGCGGGCGTGGAAGTTGGACTCGCGCAGGCGGCGTCCCACCATTTCGGAGAGACGCATCAGAGTGGATTCGAGCTGCGCCTGATCGGAAGTATCTTCGTTGTAGGTATGCTCGTGGCTGATGGACTTGGCATCGAGATCAGCGCCGACTTCGGCGTCAAACCATCCTCCAGCATCTTCGCCGCGGGCCTTGCCGGCTAAGGCGAGTCCCCATTTTCCGAAGCGATCTTCGAGTTCGCCGTCCTCGAGTTTGGCGAGGTCTCCGACTTTCTGGATGCCGAGCGCGTGCAGGTGAGTCTCCATCACCTTGCCGACGCCGGGAATTTCGCGGACGTCGAGCGGGGCGAGAAACTTCGCTTCCTCTCCGGGAACAATCCAGAGGACGCCGTTGGGCTTGGCCTGGCCGGAGCACACTTTGGCGATCAGGCGCGAAGTTCCGATTCCTACCGAGCAGTTCAGGCCGGTTTCTGCCTTCATGCGCTGGTGCAGATGGTGGGCGGCCTTGAGCGGAGGCCCGTGCAGGCGCTCGGTTCCGGTCATGTCGAGATAGGCTTCGTCGATGGAAGCCATTTCGATTTGCGGCGAGAAGGTGCCGAGAACTTTGTAGACCTTTTCGGAGCACTCGCGGTAACGCTCGGGATGTCCGTCGACAAAGATGGCGTGCGGACAATGCTTGGCGGCGGTGCGCAGAGGCATGGCGGAATGGACTCCGAACTTGCGCGCTTCGTAGGAAGCGGCGGAAACCACGCCGCGCTCGTCGCGCTGTCCGCCGACGACTACGGCTTTGCCTTTCAGGCTGGGATCATAAAGCTCTTCCACGGAGACGAAGAAGGCGTCCATATCGACGTGGAAGATGGTGCGGAGGAAAGCGGGATTGGGGGCGGCGGACATGCCTGGGGGAATTTTAGCAGCCGGCTCGAGCACCGGGTCGGTTGGGTGCAATCCGGAGTACTTACTCGGCGTGGCTGTTAGAATCCGCCTGATGACTGGACGCGCGACACGGATTGCCGCTCGCTTCATCTTCGTGGTTTGCGGGCTGGTCTCGCTTGTTACCGGCGTTCCCTACGTCATGTTGCGAGGGGCCGAGCTACCGGTTCAGAGCGAATGGGTCATATTTGCGGTCGCCCTGGGAGTGGTGGGCGTTTTCAGCGTGGCGGCCGGAGTGCTGCCCCGCTCGTGGATCGGCAGGGCGTGTCAACGAGATCGGGATGATGAGCGGTTGTTTTCAGCGCCACTCAAGGTGCTTGGCGGCTGTGCGGCGATTTTCTATCTCGTGGCAGTGGTCGCTTATCTGGCGCCCCATCGCTGGGGTCTCGATCCGCAACTCATGCTTTCGTTGTGTCCGATGTATTTCGTGAAAATGACGTTCGATCCCTCGCTTGTGGCTGTCTTTTTTCTGCTGGCTCCCATGAACGCGGCGGTGTACGGGGCGCTCGGACTTGTAGTCGGGGTAGGGACCCTGCGGCTGCGCTCAGGATGACATTGCCTATGCCGCTTCGGACTGCTCTCCGTTTCATTCTCGTGCTTATGCTGTTTGGTGTAGCCACGGCACGAGCGCAGCAACCGGCCACGTCAGCGCCACCTTCAACAGGTGCGATATCGAAAGCCGATCGCGAACGGGCTCTGGGCATTCTTGATGCCATCTCGAAGGGCATTCAAAACCTTTACTATGACCCCAAAATGCGAGGACTCGATTGGGATGCGGTGCTTGCCAATGCACGAGCCAAGATTGCGCAGGCAAATTCACTAAACGAGGCGCTCACACAGATTGCCATTGCGGTAAGCGCGCTGAACGATTCTCATACTGTTTTTGAGCCGCCCGCCCGACCCTATCGCCTGGACTTTGGGATCGAATACCAGTTGATTTGGAACCGGTGTTTTGTCATGCACGTGCGGCCGGGGTCGGACGCCGAGGCGCAAGGGCTCAAGCGCGGCGCCGAAATTCTAACCCTCAACGCTCTCACTCCTAATCGGCAGAACTTTTTCAACATCGAATATCTGACGTACACGCTCGATCCCAAGCCGGAAATGAACTTGACGGTGCGCTACCGTTCGGGGGAGCAACAGGATTTGAAGATTAAGGCAAAATCGACGATGTCGCCAGACTTGGCTTACCGGCCGGGAGCAGGTGTCCGGTATGACGTAATCCGTAGCAGCGAGGACGAGTTCCATCGGATGAGACCACACATTTCGCATTTCGGCGACGTAAGCATCATTCGATTTCCGTGGTTCTACTATCCGGCCTCTCACTTTTACAGCACTCCCGGTGTGAGCGACCAATTCTTCGACATACCGGACAAGATTCGCAAAGACAAAGGTGTGGTTATCGACTTGCGTGGCAACCCGGGCGGCTCGGTAGATACGCTGAAGGATTTTGTCGGGATGTTCTTCGATCATGACGTGAAACTGTATGACAAAGTGGAACGTAAGAAAACTTCCCCGGAGATTGCGAGAGGCCAACGTCACCGCTCCTTCCCAGGAAAAGTAATCGTACTCGTAGACAGCGAGTCGGCTTCGGCGGCTGAGATTTTCGCGCGGGTGATGCAACTGGAAAAGCGTGCGACCGTGATCGGAGATCACACCTCGGGCAGCGTGATGGAAGCCACCGATTTTTACTATGCGAGCTCCGGAGTGGACTACGGCGCCGAAGTCACTATCGCCAATCTGATCATGACCGACGGCAAGAGCCTCGAGCACCTGGGGGTGAGTCCGGACGAAATTCTGCTTCCCAAACTGGGCGATCTCGAGTCGGGGAGCGATCCCGTGCTGGCGCATGCCGCACAAGAACTTGGGGTGACGCTCTCACCTGAAGACGCGGGAAAGCTCTTTCCTTACGAGTGGCCGAAGGACTAGCGCGTTCTACGAGCTATGAGCGGGGGCTTGCCCTTGCTGGAAAATCGATTCGTGGCGCAGAACGCTTTAGGCGGTAGGGATCCTTCGACTGCGCCCGGCTTCACGTTCGTGAAGCCCGGCTCCGCTCAGGATGACAGGCGCGACTACACGGCTACGACTTTTTCTGAGGCCGGTTGGGCGCGCATCTGCTTCACGCGTTCGTAAACCCTGCCGTATTCTCGGGCGGAGGCGGTCCAGGAAAAGTCCCTGTTCATGCCGTTGCGCATCAGCACTTGCCACGACGTCTGGTCGCGGTAGGCGGTCAGCGCCTGTTTGATGATCAGCAGCAGTGACTCGCCGTTGTATTCGGTGAACTTGAAGCCGGTGCCTTTGCCAGTGCGCGCGTCCCAAGGCTCGATGGTGTCGTCGAGGCCGCCGGTGGCGCGGACGATGGGGACGGTGCCGTACTTGAGGCTGTAGATCTGGTTGAGGCCGCAGGGTTCGTAGCGCGAAGGCATGAGAAACATATCAGCGCCGGCTTCGATCTTGTGGGCGATGGCATTGTCGTAGGCGACTTTGACGGCGATTTTGTTGGGGAATTGTTTGGCGAGGCGCTGGAACATTTCTTCATACGTTTTGTCGCCCGCGCCCAGGGCCACGATGATCATTTCTTCACGGGCCAGGCGGTCGGCAACCTGCGCGATGAGATCGAAGCCTTTTTGGGCGGCGAAGCGGGAGACGATGCCGATGACGGGAAGTTTCGGATCAGCCTTGGGCATGCCGAAGGCAGCGAGAAGATCCTGCTTGTCTTTGGCTTTGCCGGAAAGATCCTGTGGAGAATACTTAGCGGTGGTGAACTTGTCGGTCTGAGGACTCCACTCGTCGTAGTCAACGCCATTCAAAATGCCGGTGACCGTGGCGGCGCGGTCGCGCAAGACGCCTTCGAGGCCGAATCCGTATTCGGCGGTTTGAATTTCCTGACTGTACTTCTTGCTGACCGTAGTGATGAAGTCAGAGTAGGTCAGAGCGCCTTTCAGAAAATTCACCTGGCCGAAAAATTCCATCTTCGACATGGTGAACAGATCCCAGGGAAGCATGAGCAACGGCAGCGTGTCGGGAGGGAATAACCCTTGATAGCCGATGTTGTGGATGGTGAAGACGGTGCCGACGTCCTGGAATGCCGGGTCCTCGGCATAGATGGTGCGTAGAAGGACCGGGACCAGCGCAGACTGCCAGTCGTGGCAGTGGAAAATCTGCGGCACGCCGAGAATCTTGGAAGCTTCGAGAACGGTGCGTGAGAATAGGGCGAAGCGCTCGGCGTTATCGGGATAGTCGCCGGCGGGAGTACCATAGAGGGCCTCACGATCGAAGTACTGGGGATATTCGACGAAATAAAAACGCACGCCATTCTGGCTGCCGCCGGAGACGACGGAGGCGAAACGATACTGATCGTCGAAAGGAACGGTGACGCTGCGCACCACGACGGCGGGATCGGTGAGCTTGGTCTGACGATAGCGGGGCAGGTATACGGTGACTTGATGACCTAAGGCGGCCAGGGCGCGAGGCAGAGCGCCCACCACGTCAGCGAGCCCACCGGTTTTGGAAAATGGAACTCCCTCCGAAGCGACGAATGCGATGTTCATGAGTGCGAACCTCCAGCGGCGGGCGAGTTTTTGCAGCCCACGTTATGATGAATGGAACCAGGGGACCGGTCCGAAAGTTTAAGATGCGAGGGCCGACTTGAAAGTCTACTTCCCGAAAGGTTGAGGGTCAACGTGCCAAAGGTCGTATCTGCACAACGTCCGCGAACCAAGCCCAAATTGGGACAGCATTTCCTGAACAGCGAAGACGCGGCTGCGCGCATTGTGGATGCTTTGGGGGATGTTACGCAAAGCACAGTGCTCGAAATCGGTCCGGGGAAAGGTATCCTCGCCTCTGTTCTGGCCAGGCGGGCGCGGCGACTGATCGCGGTGGAGCTGGACCGGGTGCTGGCGGCTCAACTACGCTTGAAGTTTGGGATGGCGCGCAATGTCGAGGTGCTGGAGGCTGACATTCTGGCAATTGACTTCGATTCGCTGTTTGGACCGAAGCCGGGCTTGGGCCGTCCCGGGATTGAACTGAAGCCGGAGCCCGTCAAAGTTGTGGGGAATCTTCCCTACTACATCACATCCGACATCTTGCTGCGGCTATTCGAGTTTTCGAAATATTTCGAGAGCATCGTGATCATGGTGCAGAAAGAAGTTGCCGACCGGATTGCCGCGGAGCCAGGCGGGCGTGACTACGGAGTTCTGTCGGCGACGGCGCAACTGCATGCGCGCGTCGAGAAGCTATTCACCTTGCCTCCGGGGGCATTCACGCCACCGCCGAAGGTGCATTCGACGGTGTTGCGGCTGACTATGGATCCGCAACAGGAGAAGCTGGGCGTGGCGGGGGATGGGTTCATCGACTTTCTCCGGCTCTCGTTTGGCCAGAAGCGTAAAACCCTGTGGAACAATCTGAAGGGGCAGTATGAAGATGTCACGCTGAAGCGGGCGCTTGCCGAGGCCAACGTAAAGCCCACGGCCCGGGCGGAGACGCTGAGTCTGGAAAAAAGTGCAGCGGTGTTTCGCGCCTTGCGCAAATTGAACGGCGAGACGTAGCATGAGCGCAGTTGGTCCCGCTTAGGGCGAAGGAGGGGCCATGGCGAGTACAGTGGTCCGTCATCCCGCGGTCGCGGGAAAATTTTATCCCGGAAGCGCCTACGACCTGCGTGCCGAAGCCAGCGCCTACCTGTCATTCCCAACGGCTAGGAACGAATCCCGATTGCGCGCGATCGGCTGCATTGCTCCGCATGCCGGGTATATGTACTCCGGCCACGTGGCAGGCGCCGTGTTTGCCCGCATCGAGATTCCGCGCCGCTGCATCGTGATGTGCCCCAACCATACGGGGATGGGCCGCGCACTGGCGATCATGAGCCGGGGAAGGTGGGAGACGCCGCTGGGCGAGGTTCCCATCGATTCCGGGCTGGCTGAGTCGCTCAAGCAGCAGTTCCCTGCTCTGGAAGAAGACTCGGCTGCTCATCGCGCGGAACATGCCGCGGAAGTGGAGCTCCCGTTTCTACAGCTACGCCAGCCGGAGTTGACATTCGTTCCCATCGCCCTGGGGACGGGGAGGTTCGAGATTCTGGAAGATCTGGGACGGGCCCTGGCGCAGGTGATCGCGCGGCAGAGCGATCCGGTGCTGATGGTGGCCTCGAGCGACATGAATCATTACGAGGCGGATGCGGTCACCCGGGCAAAGGATCATCGGGCGATTGAGCGGATTCTGACCCTGGATGCACACGGACTTTTCGACGTGGTCACGCAGCAGAACATCAGCATGTGTGGATTCGGTCCGGCGGTCGCGATGCTCACGGCCGCGCGGGAATTGGGAGCAAAGTCGGCGGAACTGGTGAAGTATGCGACCTCGGGAGATGTCTCGGGCAATCGAGAGATGGTCGTGGGCTACGCCGGGGTGGTCGTGGTGTGACTTGGGGCCGCTCCAAATAGCGCGGGCTTCACTCGCGCGAAGCCCGGTGATCTACTCAAAGTCAGAGGACAATGCTACTTGTGGGATCCGCCAGCGGTACCGCCGGAGCTGTGGCCGGAAGACGACGCGGAAGCATGTCCCATTCCCATCGAAGAGCCAGCCATGGAGCCGCGCGATTCACCATAGGCGTAGCCTCGGCTGGGAGAAGTTGCGGAAAACTGCGGCATCGGGCGAACCTCGGCGAAACCATGCTTGGCGACTTGATGATTTAGACCTTTGAGATTGTCCAGGGAACCGCGTGGGATCCCCATGCCAGCCGAGCTGTTATTTACGGTCATGCGAGATAACGCCAGGGGAGCAGCCGAAGAAGCGACCCGACCGACTAGAACGGTTCTTCCAGTTCCACTCGCAGGAGCGACCAGCAACGTCACGTGGGTCAGGTTGGTCGCGGTGTAGCGCGGGATGGGCATCCAACTATTCCAGCCACCCGGCTGCCACATCCAGCCCATGCCCTGCAGAAACATCCAGTTGCCGTAGCGGTACGGCATCCATCCCCAGGGATAGGCCGAGGCGAACATGTAGCCATAGCCCGGATACCAGCTCCAGGCGCCGTCCATGAAGGGATCCCAGCCAACGCCGGTAAAGAACGGCTGCCACATCATACCGTAGCCGGGGACGTTGCTGAAGGAGCCGTAATAGTTGAGGTCACTCATCCCGTATCCGTAAGGGGATTGCGCCTGGTTGTTCTTGGCGTACTGATCGTGGTAGCCGATGGCGTCCTTATCCCAGGAGTCGAATGGGGATTCCGCAAGTTTGTTGGCCAGGGTGTACTTGTCGTCATCTTCGGTATTGAACGTTGCCGTTTTCTTCTTTTCCACGACCAACTTTCCGGAGGGGCCATCTACCTTGACATCGCCTTTGAAGACGGCGAGATCAGCGGCCTGCGGCGTGGTGTCGATGCGGAAGTGCGCGGCGTGGTCGAGCGAGATCGACTCGCGGGAGAAATTCAGACTGAAGTCATCCTTACCCAGCCAATCGACGTAGGCCAAGCCTTGCACGAGTTGGACCTGGGAAATGCGTTTGCCGGAATCGCTGAGTCCGAGGCGGCTGAATTCGATGCTGGTATCGGGAGCCAGACGCATGGAACTGCCGTCCTCGAATTCAATTTCGGCGCGCCCACTCGAGGAAGTGCGCAGTTGCGTGCCTTGGGTGATCGGGAGATTGGCGAAGGCACTCTCGAAACCGAGACCGGTATTCTTGTTGATTTGAACCAGGCCATGAACGTCGCTGAGGCGAACGATGCGCGCTTGCGATTCGGCGAAAGCGGGCAGGGTGACAAGGGCGCAAGCAAGGAGAGTCAGAATCAGATTGGACTTGTGTTGGGTAGGAGTGGGCATATCAACCCCCTGGTGTGTGTCTCATTAGAGCATGTTTCCGTGAAGGAGGTTTGTAAAAAGTTATGCCGTCTGGCGGCAAACAACGCTCCAGCCGGGTTCCAAGGGGGTAAAGGGGCCAGGGTCGCTATTTACCCGTGGTCGGCGAGGGGATCATGTCGATGATTCGCAGAGCCCGAGCGCGGTCGATATTCATGACGGTCTCGTCGTCGTAAATCTGCTGCAGGATTGGCTTTACGGTCTGCAATTCAATGATTTCGCCGCTGCGGGCTTGATCTTCCATGTGCTTGAGTTCGTCGTCAAGGGCCAGCTTCTGAAAGCGGAGGAAATAGGCGAGGCGGCGGCCATATTCCAAGGTGGCACTGAGGCTTTGAAACAGCGTAGTGAGCTGCTGCACGGCCGGGAGGGGAGAAAAATTGTACTCGGCTGATAAATTGCGCTGGGCGTCGTGATACGAGAGCTTCTTGGACCCGGTCAAGGCGAGCTTTTTGTTGCCGGAGTCGATTTTCCCGGAGAAATATCGGGCGTGCGCGGCTAAGTCGAAGACCCGGACGCGAGTTGCGTCGGAAAACTCGAAGTCGGTCTGATAAGTCTCGCGGTCATCAGAGTCGTCGGAAATCTTTCCGACAGACTCGTAGTGGGCGTGGCCATTGTTTTCCACGGTGATGGAATAGTGCTCGGGAGTGGAGTTAGAAAAATCGAAGGCGAAGGTAACCGTTGCAGGGTCGGCGGCGTGGACTGGAAGACTCAGAAAACAGGCGAAAACCAGGGCGGGAAAAACGGCGATCACAAGCTGAGTGATGGCGACGGGAAGAAGCGCGGGCTTCGCGCTGGCACTTGTCGGGCTCTGATTCATTGACGTAGTCTGCGCCTCCGGAGATCCGTGAGTGGCCAGCGATCAGTGCGCACAAAAATATTGGCCAGGGATCTTTGCCGATTCTGAAACCCCTGTCATGCCGAGCGGAACCGTGAGATCGCATAGCGATCTCGCGGTGGAGTCGAAGCATCCCTACCCGCGAGAGCGTGCTTCAGGCAGGGATGCTTCGACTGCGAAGGAGTAGCGCTCTGCGCGCTACTCCTTCTCCGCTCAGCATGACAAATTCTAGAAAAATCCTGATCTATCCGTGAGCTATGACTGCAAATAGAGATTATGCCAAAAATCAAAGAGGTTGTTGGACGCTAGCGGGCGATGGCGCGTTGCCGCGTGAGGGTTCCGGCGGTATGCAGATGGCAGATAGCTATGGCGAGGGCATCGGAAGCGTCCATGGGCTCGGGAGGATGCGGTAAAGCGAGCAGGCGGGTCACCATGTGCTGCACCTGCTGCTTCTCGGCGCGGCCATACCCGACCACCGATGACTTGATGGTGAGGGGCGAGTACTCGGCGACATCGAGCCCGGCGACCGCAGCGGCCAACATGGCTACACCTCGGACTTGCCCGAGTTTGAGAGCGGATTTTACATTGAGCGCATAGAAGACGTCTTCGATGGCGACTTCGTCCGGTTGATGCTCGGCGATGAGTTCGCCAAGTTGAGTAAAGATGCGAGACAGTCGCCGAGGCAACGGATCGCGAGCAGAAAGCTTGATGGCGCCACAAGTCAGGCAGCAGAGCTTTCCCGAGGAGTACATCTCGACGACTCCGTAGCCGGTATATTCTCCGCCGCAATCAATTCCCAGAACTCGCATTGCATGCAGTGTATCGCGGAGAGCGAAAGCGACCAAGCTCTTGTGGGCGGGAGAACTGGAGTTTGAAACAGTTCTAGTCTGCGGGGACGGCCGCGCTCAATATTGCCAAGTAACTCCTGGGTAAAGACTGGGCACCCGATAAGCGCGATATGCGGTCGCGGGGTTCATGATGTCCATCTTCCAGATCATCTGCGGAGTAGACGTTTCAGTCACCTCTTGCACTTCCGACGCGACCCCCGGGGCGGGCGGAATGGCAGGGGCGTTTATGTCAAACTCGACATTGCCGTTAGCCTGTTGCTTGATACTTCCACCCCAATTGCTGTAATCCGAAATCGTCTCCGCCCACTGCAGATCGGCAACCATGGCGCTCTCATCAACCTGAAAAATCGTAGCGCGGGAGTAGCACGGAGGGAAGGGGCCTGTGCCCGGGTAAATACACTCCTCGCCGTCGGAATTCAGAATTCGATTATCTCCATTGTCCCAGACCGCTAACGTGGTCTGGGGGCCACTCTGGCTGACTAAGGACGGAAAGTGCTGAAAAGAGAACCAGAGGCTCGGGTCGGTGGTCGGGACTCCATTTTGAGTCAAAGCGAAGTCGCCCTGATAGCCTAGGCGCCACAGCACCCTGCCCGTACCCGTGCCATTGCTGTAGTCAATCTTCAGAATCCAGGATTGATGGCGCATTGATATCAGAATGTTGCCATCGTCAGGAGAGTATACGAGGGCGTTGCTATGGGTCCAATCGGGCAGGCCGTTCAGATGCCGATTGACATCAAGGTAGTCAAAGCTGTTCCAGGCCCAAACTGGATTCCAGTTCGGGTCTAAGTCGATGATGGCATCTCCCTGGACAAACGTGGTTCCCGGATACCCGGGAAGGTCGGTAAAATTCTTGCCGCAGTCGACAAGCACGATGGTATGACCATTAGGGAGTGGGAGCACGTCGTGATGGTAACCGCCGGGCGCAAAATCATACCCAGCACTCTGCACCTTTTGCTGCAGGGCGTAAATATCCATCTCCCGAATCGTGTTTCCGGCCAAATCTATTTCGCGGAGAGTCGAACCCGTCGGGTAGGTAAAAGTTAAAAGAATGTGCCCGTTCGGAAGCAACTTGAAGACGAACGGGTAGTTGGGTGGAGCAATATCGTAATACCAGATGGTGTTGCCATCGCGGTCGGTGAAAAAAATCGGGGTGCCAGGCACGGTCACGGTTATCATCTCAATGCCCGGATTCTCAGTGGCGGCAGGGGCCTGAGACGGGCTGGGGCGGCTCACGTGAAGGACAGGAAAGGCGATGGCAGGAAGCGCCCCGGTGGTGAATGTGGAATCCGGGGCCATGTCCGTCTGTCCGGAACATTCTCTTTGCGCCCGCATGTGATAGGTCGTCGAGGCTCTCATTCCGGCGACCAAGATTGGCAAAGCCTTAAACGGGGCGATGGGATACCATGCAGTGCTCCTGCCATAGGAAGTATCGGGACCAAACTCCACCATCACCTGCCCAGCACATCCGCTTCCCACCGTGTATTGGGCGACCAGCGGATTCTGCGTACTTGAAACGGATATTTTCAGGATCGGAGCGGACCGGGTGGTGGGGACCCCGCAGGCGCTTAGAAAAGCGCACGCACTCAAGAGTGAAGGCAGCAGTGAACTTTTGAGATTCCCGAAGTGATCATGGGTGAACTTCGAACCGAGCCCACGACGACAACTGCGATAGGTGCCCATACATATCTCCTTTGAGAGAAACTGTATCGGCCGTGCACCTGAATCGAATGTCGATTCGGCCGGCGTGTTAACAACATCGGATCCGTCGAGCAGCCGCGGCTTCCCTCTCGCGCAGGAACAGGTCGTACGCGTGCGGCGAGGATGGCATCTGATGCAGCCGCAGAAATCGGGAATAAGCGGCTTCGTCGAAAATCTCGCGCAGCATCAGCAGCGCAAACCGGGCGGCACTGGCGAGACGATTCATGCTCTCTCCTCGGTGAGACGCGTTATGACAAACGGGGCTTCGCTTACGCGAGCAACTTGCCGGCCCCGGAGGATGCCAACCCATTGGCGAAGCGATTCAATCAGGACCAGCGCCACCATGACGACGAGAATGGCGGTGACGGCGGCGTCCAGCCGATTGTTCAGGATCAGCCGCCCTGTCGAGCTGGTAGCGGAGGCGGAAGCAAGAGCACGCGCCTGAGCCAGGAAGCCGATTCGGGGATTGGAATCGAAAATCTTCTGCCACGACGCCGTGAAGGTGACGGCGGCATATCGGGCGCGGTGCATCTTGATGATGATGGTTGTGGCCACGCAAAGAGCCACCGTGGCGAGCAACTGATTGGCGATGCCGAACAGCGGCCAGAGCGAATTGATTCCGCCCAGCGGATCTTTCACTCCTTGCCACAGGAAGTATCCCCAGGCAGCAACAATGAGGGCGCTGGTGGCCAGCGTCGAGGGATACCAACTGGTGCGGCCCAGAGGCTTGTAGATGTGGCCTAGAGCGTCTTGGATCATGAAACGGGCTACCCGCGTTCCGGCATCGAGGATGGTCAGGATAAACAGGGCCTCGAACATGACCGCGAAGTGATACCAGAGCGCCATCACGGTCGAACCGCCCAGAGTTTGCGAAAATATATGCGCCATGCCGACGGCGAAGGCGGGCGCGCCGCCGGTCCGATTGAACAGCGTTTGTTCGCCGACCGCGTGGGCGAGAGTTTGCATTTCGGCGGAGGTTACAGTGAATCCCCAGCTGGAAATGGTGGTGGTCGCAGCGCTCGCGGATTGTCCGACTAACCCTGCCGGACTGTTAATCGCAAAGTAAACGCCGGGCTGGAGGACGCAGGCGGCGATGATCGCCATCACGGCGACCGCCGACTCGGCCATCATGGAGCCGTAGCCCACCATGCGAGTTTCCGTCTCGCGGGCGATCAGCTTGGGCGTGGTTCCACTGGAGATCAGGGAATGAAAGCCGCTGATAGCGCCGCATGCAATAGTGATGAAGGCAAAGGGGAAGATTTTTCCCGCGAACACCGGACCGGAGCCATCCACAAAACGGGTTAGCGCTGGCATGTGAAGTGTAGGATGCAGGACTACGATGCCAATTGCGAGCAATCCGATGGTTCCTAATTTTACAAAAGTGCTGAGGTAGTCGCGGGGCGCCAGCAGAATCCAGACGGGGACGGCGGACGCAGCGAAGGCATAGACGATGATGAGAATCGCCAGACTCTGGGCGCTGAGAGTGAATACATGCGCTACAGCGGGAGTGTGCGATGCCCACTGGCCTCCCCAGATCGCGAGCAGAACCAGGATGAATCCGGCGAGGGAGGCCTCCAGAACTTTCCCCGGGCGGATGCGGCGGAGGTAAATTCCCATCCCCACTGCGATGGGAATCGTCATGGCGATGGTGAAGGTTCCCCAAGGACTATCTTTGAGCGCGTTGACGACGACTAAGGCGACGACGGCGAGAAGAATGATCAGGATGGCGATCACCGCGGCGTAAGCGATGATTCCGCCGATGACGCCGGTTTCTTCCTTGGCCATTTCGGTGAGAGATTTACCGTCGCGGCGAACGGAGAACAGCAGGATGACGAAATCCTGCACGCAGCCGGCAAAAACGGCTCCGGCTAAGACCCAGAGCGTTCCGGGTAGATATCCGAACTGGGCGGCGAGCACGGGACCGACTAATGGTCCGGGGCCGGCGATCGCAGCAAAATGATGTCCGAAGACGACCCACTTGTTGGTGACGAGGAAATCGCGGCCATTTCGAGGCGCTCGGCGGGCGTGGCGCGCCGGGCGTCAAGGGCAAGAATTCTGGCAGCAATGAAAGAGCTATAGAAGCGATATCCCAGCGCGTAGCAGCAGGTCGCGGCCACAACCAGCCACAGGGCGTTGATCGGCTCTCCGCGATGAATGGCGACTACGGCAACGGCCCCCGCGCCAGTAAGAGCAACGATCAGCCAGGCGAAAATCGACAAGACTTTGTTCATGTCCGTCGAGCATTGTGGCGAATCTGAGGAACAAGCGCAACGCAAATATGAGTGCGCAAGAAAGGCGCAACCTGAACGATTTTGTGATTATGTCCATGGTTTTAGTGCCAATCACTGCTGTCCAAATTAACCGGGATTGAGGAGCAGGAGTAAGGGAATTGGGGCATTTTCTGCTTCTCAGTGGTCGCTCCCAGGTTGAGGTTGCCATTCTGCTGTCCAAGTTGGGTTACCAGGAAAGCGGGATTTGCTCGGCGATGTGAGCGAGTTGGGGCGGGGGTTGAAAGGGTTGATCGATCCAGGAGAACAGATCGCGATAGACGAACAGTTGCTGGCGCAGCAGAGCGGCGAGATTGGACAGGCTCCAACCGAAGCGGGCACGCAGTTGCAGGTACTTGAGCAGGAGCATGGCAATCAGCGCGGTCCAGACCTGAATCTGCAGCGCATTGGCGCTGATGCCAACGAAAGTTTTGATGCGGAGGTTTTGTTTGAGCGCCTTGAAAAACAATTCGATCTGCCAGCGCTGACGGTAGATAGCGGCGACAGTGGAGGCGGCAAAGCGGCGATGATTGGTGAGAAACACCAGGGTGCGTTGCTGCGCGTCGTCCCAGACCTCGATGCGGCGCAGGAACAGATCGCGCTCGCCGCTGCGGGCCAACTTGTACAGAAAGATGATCTCATCGTGCTGGACGGGGCCGCGCTCAGGCACGGGGCGGCGTTCCACAACACCGTAATCGGCGTTGTCTTTCATGCGGGTGACGAAGTAGACATCGTCGGCGTCGAGCGCAGAGAACCAGGCATAGTCGGTATAGCCACGGTCGAAGACCACGATGGCGCCGGGATCGAAGCGCAGCGTGCGGGCCACGCGGCTCTCATGCACGCGGCCTTCGGTGACGAGGGCAAAACTGGGCAGCAGCCCTTGATGATCGAGCAGCAGATGCAGCTTCACAGCGCCCTTGGTGCGCCGGTACTGCGCCCAGTCGAAGACGCTGGCGCAGAGTTCGATCAGGGTGGCGTCCAGGCTCAGCAGTTTGTTCTTGAAGCGGAAACCATGCGGACCGGAAGCTTCGCGGCAGCGACCCAGCAGTTGATAGAACACGGCGCGGTACAACTGCCATGGCCGGTGCTCGTTGGCATAGGCCAAGGTGGAGCGCTTGGGCGCATCGGGCAATCCCAAGTGCCGCAACTTGCCTTCGCTGGCGGCCAGTCCGCCGCAAATCTCGCGCAAGGACTGCGCCCGCCCCAGGTGACAGAACAACATGGCCACGAACTGTCCCCAGCAACTGAACCCGCGAGCGTGGCGCTCGGCCCGGTGCTCGGAAACGGCCTGTTCAAACTCTGGCCGGGAAAACAACTGCAACATCTGGCTGAAAATGCTGGATACTCGTATCACGGCGGTGGTGGCCCTCCCTACGATTCACGTCTCGCAACGCAAACCGTAGCAGAGTTCTACCCCCGCCGCTCAAAACCTAATTTGGACAAGAGTGAGTGCCAATAAGTTTAGTGTTAGTCTATCTGTTCCGAGCGATTGTCACCCCCCGCGGATTGGGCCATTCGCCGTACCCCTGCACCTGGGTGCATTCCGAGGATGCCATCCTGACCTTAATAAGGAGCACACGATGCGAATTGGGATATTAACGGGTGGAGGGGATTGTCCGGGACTGAACGCGGTAATTCGGGCCGTGGTGCGCAAAGGAATCTTCCATTATCGCGATGAAATCGTGGGTTTCATGGAGGGCTGGCGCGGGCTGATCGAAAACCAGAGCATGGAACTCGATCTGGATGCCGTCAGCGGCATTCTTCCGCGTGGAGGAACCATTCTACGCACGTCGCGGACGAACCCGTCAAAGCGTGCGGATGGTTTTGATCGCTGCATGGCCACGATTGACGCACACAAGATCGATGCGCTGATCGCGATTGGGGGCGACGATACCTTGTCAGTGGCCGAAAAGCTATATGAGAAGGGCGTGAAAGTGGTCGGCGTACCAAAAACTATCGACAACGATCTGGGTGGAACTGACTACACGTTCGGATTTGACACGGCCTGCAATGTGGTCTGCGAGGCGATCGATCGCGTGCACACGACGGCCGAAGCGCACAACCGGGTGATGGTGGTCGAGGTGATGGGCCGCGATGCGGGGTGGATTGCGCTGTACAGCGGGATTGCGGGCGGGGCGGATGCGATTCTGATTCCGGAGCGGCCGTTCAATGTCGACAAGGTAGCCGACTCGATTCGGCAGCGCCACGAGCGCGGGCGTTATTTCTCGATTGTCGTGGTGGCGGAAGGTGCAAAGTTTTCGACCGGCGCCGGTGCGCCGGTTGTGCAGGACATGGGGAAAGATGAATTTGGCCACGCCAAGCTGGGCGGAATTGCGAACCTCCTGGCCCGCGAAATCGAGCAGCGCACGGGCTTTGAAACCCGGGCGGTCGTGCTGGGACACATTCAGCGCGGCGGTTCGCCCAGCGCTTTCGACCGGGTACTGGCGACGCGGTATGGGCTGGGCGCGGTCGATATGGTGCATCGCGGCGAGTTCGGTTGCATGGCGGCGCTGCGCTCGAACCGGATTGTGTCCATCCCGCTGAAAGAAGCCATCTCGAAGAACCGGGTCGTGGACGACGAAATGATTCAGATCGCCGCCGGTCTCTTCGAAGAAATCGGGGTCAAGGAAGCGGCCAGCAAGTAATCTCGATAAAATGGGCCTCCGCCGCATTATGCGCGCGGAGGCTTTTTTGTTGTCAGTCAACTTTTGAATGCGAACGGGATCCAACATGAAAGCGTGGTTGTGGGTTCTTGCCGGCATCTTGGCCAGCACGGTCAGCTGGACGTATATGCACCGCATTCTGCTCCCCTGGGAGAATTTCGTGAATGTGCAGCAGGGGACGGTGAAGGCGCAACTGGGCGATTTGTATCCGCGCTGGGTCGGCACGCGCGAACTCCTGCTGAATGGGCGCAATCCCTATGGACCCGAGGTCAGCCATGAGATTCAGATGGCTTTCTACGGGAGGCCGATCGAACAAAGTTATGACAAGCCCCGCTTTGAAATCATAGACGAGCAGCGGTTCGTTTATCCGTTGTACGTCGTCTTCCTGATGGCTCCGAGCGTTCACTGGGACTTTGCACAATTGCAGAGTTGGGCGCCGGTGTTCTTTGGAGCCCTCACCGTGATCAGCCTGTGGTTGTGGCTGAAAGTGCTGGACTGGCATCCGCCCCGGCTGGTCGTCGCTGGTATGGTCATGCTGGTTCTGAGCAGTCCGCAGATTGCGCAGGGACTGCGGCTGCGTCAATTGGGACTCTTTGTGGCATTTCTGGTTGCACTCGCAAGTTGGTGTGTGACCCGCCGGCGGTATGCCATTGCCGGCGTCCTGCTGGCAATTTCTACCATCAAGCCGCAGATGGTGGCTCTGGTGCTGCTCTGGTTCCTGCTCTGGAGCTTCGGCGACTGGAGAAAAAGATGGCAGCTGGCAGCGGGATTCGGCATTTCTTTAGCTGTGCTGTCGGGCGGCGCAGAATGGCTGTTGCCAGGCTGGCCACGCTTCTTCCTTGCAGGTTTAGCGGCGTATGCAAAGTATTTTCCGACGACTTCTCCGGTGCGGCTCATTCTTGGTAATTGGATTGGGGGCGCGCTTTCGGTGCTGGCGTTGGCGGGCCTGGTTGCGTTTGCCTGGGGAGTTCGAAGGGCTGAGGCAGATTCGCGCGAGTTTGCCTACACACTGGCATTATTTTTTATCGCCGCGACCCTGCTGATGCCTTTGTTGACGCCTTACAACCAGGTGCTTGTGCTGCTACCCACCCTCATGCTGCTGCGCGATTGGAAAATGCTGCCGCGTGTGGGACGATTGGGATTAACCGCGATCCTGACATGGCCGTGGATCGTACAAGCGATCTTGTTGATGCATTCTCCGCAGATAGATTCTCCCAACCGACTTCCCTTGCTGCCTTCCGTGCTCGTACTTCTATTTCCCTTCCTCGTGGGGTGGGTCGGGATCTCGCAGCGTTCTCGGTGGTTGACGGCTCCAGATTAGGTGAGCCGAGAAAATCAGGCGCTGCTTCGATATGATGAGGCGGCCCCATGAAAGCCGGCAGCAAAACCTGGCTCACTCCGAAGCGACTGCGCACGCACGGACTTCTGCTTGCTGTCGCGCTGTGGGGATTGTATGTGTGGACCATCGCGACTCCCGGGCTGCGCGATCGCAACGGCAATCTCAAGGGAACAGATTTCCTGCACCTCTATGCTCTGGGATCGCTGGCAGCCGAGCACAGGGGCGCGGATTTGTACGACATAAACGCGCAGGCTGCTCTGGTGGCTCAACGGGTGCCGGACGCGGCGGGCATAAGGTATTTGCCGCTGTATCCTCCGCAGGTCTCGATTTTCTTCGCACCACTAGCCGGTCTCTCTTACGGATGGGCGTTGAGTGTTTGGTGGATCTTTAGCGCTGCGATCTATGGGATCTGCTGTTGCAGCGTGTGGCGGGCATGCCCGAAGTTGCGCGATCACGGGGGGACCGTGCCGCTGCTCGCGGCGGCGTCTCCGGCTTTTTTTAATTTGATCGCTTGGGGACAAACTTCCGCCGTGGCGCTGGCGTGCTTCACGCTGATGTACTTTTTGCTGCGCGACCGGCGGGAATTTATCGCGGGAGTCGCACTGGGCTGCCTGATTTTCAAACCGCAACTCGGACTGGCTGCCGCCGTTGTGTTCGCAGCGATCGGGGCGTGGAAGATCTTGGCGGGAGCGGCGCTGTCCTCAGCAGCACAATTGTCGCTCGGAGCGATTTATTACGGGACGGAGCCGTTCCGCCGCTGGCTCGGGATGCTTTGGAACATCCGCGCGCTCCTGCCGTGGCTTGAACCGAAACCGTACCAGACGCACTGTCTGCGAACTTTCTGGGCCATGATCGTGCCGTGGCCGGCGCTTTCTTTCGCGCTTTACGGGGCGAGCGCGGCGATCATTCTGATTGTGACGATCCGACTGTGGAATCGTGACCAGTCAGTGCCGCTCGCACTGCGGTATTCCGCGCTGCTGTTGGCGACTGTGCTGGTGGCGCCACATCTCACGGTGTACGACCTGGTGGTTCTGGCTCCGGCGATTCTGATTCTCTCGGATTGGCTGGCCGGGCAACACTTGACCGGCGAAGCTCGCCGGGCGGGCACTCTGCTTTACCTGGTGTACGCCCTGCCCTTGCTAGGGATTGTCGCCCGCTATACGCATGTTCAGCTTTCCGTCTTGGCAATGGCGGCTCTGCTGTTCGTGATCGCTCGCCTGGCTCCGAACGCTCTACCAAACCCGGACACGCGAATGGAATCGATTAGCGCGATTGCGCCGCGCTAGAGTTGCGGGCTATCGCTGCCGGTCGAACAAGAAAGAGAGCGCCTCAGGAAAGCGACGGGCCCAGGCGGACTCGTGGTGAGCGGCGCCTTCATCAATTTTCACCAGCAAGCGCTTGTCGTCCAATCCAGCGCGGCGCAGGATGGCGGCGAGTTCCCGCACATCGTCGACCATGCTGCGGTCGCGATCGGCGCGGCCCGCTTCGGCTGTGCCCATCGCCAGAAAAATCCGCTCCGGCCAGGTCTTGACCGGGCGGCTCTGCTTGATGATTTGCCGGTTCGACGCCCACAGCGAAGGACTCTCCAGGAGAAGTTGGCCGAACCTCCCGGGACGAACGATCGCGGTATAGAGCGCGATCAGGGCGCCAAGAGAAGATCCGCCGAGGCCGGTATTTTGCGGGCCAGAGGCAACGCGGTAATTTCGAGCCACGAATGCCATCACTTCCTTGATCAGAAAATCGGGATAACGACTGCCCTGCACGCGCATGATGACCGGTTGCAGGGAACGGTACGGCATGTATTCACGGATGCGGTCTTTGCCGGCGTTGTCGAGGCCGACGACGATGAGCGGAGGCACGACTCCTTCGCGAATGAGACGGTCGCTGGTCTCGTCGACTTGCCACTCGACGCCGTTGAAAGACGTGGCTGGCTCGAACAGGTTCTGTCCGTCGTTCAGATAGAAGACGGGATAACGGCGGCCGGCATTTTCCGGATCGTCGTATCCGGGCGGCAGCCAGACGCGGAGAAATCGCGTGTTGTGGAAAACACGGCTGCGGAATTCGTGCAGGCGCAGATCGCCCGTTGCCGATCCGGCGCGGATGATGCCTGGAGGATGATCGGGAGCCTGACTTTCAGTTTTCTGGATTTCTTCCATCAGGAGAAAGTTAACGTTCAGAATACAACGGCGGCAGAGCTCATGCTTTGGAAGTTCCGAATTTTATGATTGCCGCAAGCATCGTGATGACGCAGATCAACGTAAGCGAGATCAGGCAGAGGATGCACCACGTCATCAACTGATACGCTTCGATATAGGTCAGATACAGGGCGAATGCCAAGCCTGCCAGCGATGCGACGAGAAGCCGGACTGGAGTTTCCGTGCGCAACCTCCAGAACGTCGAGAGCGCGAACAATGCGGCGTAGCCAGCGACGCCGATGCCGGCGACGGGGATGCCGGCGATTTCCGAATACTCGCTGCGGTTCACAATGTCGCAGCTGAATTTCTGGCTGAAATCGCAATACGTAGTCGCGGACTTCGCATAGTGCCGTTCGAGAGAAATCGCGGAATCGCCGATGCCTGCAAGAGATAACACGGCGATCAGGGCGAACAATATTCGACTGGCGGCCCGGGAACCGCTCACGGCAGGCTGCACCCGGTTTTCTGGCTCAGGGCTTGAAGAGAGAGAACGCCTTCGTGCGGCGGATCCATTCCGAACTGCCAACTCGGGAACAGCCTCACGCCCACCGCCTTGCACACGGGAGCCAACTCCTTCGGAGATCCTTTGATAGCGCATTCGACATAAGGAACGTAGTGGAAAGAGGCGCCGAACATTGCCTTCTGCTGGGCGCAGTGCGGGCACCAGTAGAGGCCGTACATCTTGGCCTGCTTGGCAGCGAGACATTGGGCGAAGGCATCGTACTTGTGGCTCCGATAGTAGCGGCCTGCGAGATAGGCGGCGGCGAAAAGAATGAGCACACAGGCATAAAGCAGCAGATTGTTTTTTGGGGGCGGCGAATCTTTCCGCCGCGCCTCTGGTCGTTTCTGCTTCCGGTCCGGCATAGCTCACCTTATATCATGGCGATTCAGGCGACGATGTTCAACGCTCCGGGCAGCACGTCGAGTTCTTCACAGTGCAGGCTCAGGACTTCGCCGTCGACCATCACATCCACCGGACCGTCCAATTGGAATTCGATGCGGTGCACGGCTTTGCGCTCGGCGAGCGGATGCTGAATATGCGTGCCGTCGTATAGGCCGGGAAGATTTCGGATCAGACCCAGTCGGCCGATCGGTCCCCAGCGAACGTACTCGATGAGACCATCATTGATGTCGGCATGGGGAGCGATCATCATGGTGCCGCCGGTAAATTTGCTGTTGCTGAAGGTAAGGAACAGACAGGGGCGCGAATCGAAATCTTTTTCGTTGTCGGCACGCACCGGGAACGGGCGGCGCTTGAAACGGGCCAGCGTCAAAAAAATCGAGGCGATGTATCCCAACTCTCCCCAGGCGCTGAAATGGTGAGCGCGCAGAGTGGCCACGTCGGCGGAGAAACCCATGCTGAGCAGATTGATGTAATGAATAACGCCGCTGCGATGGCGCAGGCGGAGCACGTCGCAGGGACGGATGCGGCCGGCCAAAAGCGACTCCATGGCGTGCTCGATGCCTTCGTGGCTGAAGTCGCGCAGAAAAGAATTTCCCGTTCCGAGAGGCAAGAAGGCTAGGGTTGGACGCTCGCCGCTGACGGCCTGCGGGAATAGTCCGTTGACGACCTCGTAGGCCGTTCCGTCTCCACCGACAGCAATGAAGTTGCGCAGGCCGCGGGCGTAGGCCTGGCGGGCGATCTCCGTGGCTTGCCCGGCAGCGGAGGTCGACGCTACCTCCACTTCGATGCCGCCGGCCCGCAAGCGTTCGAGAGCGGGAGCGAGGAGTTTGCCCCGCTTACCGCCTCCAGCCGCCGGGTTTACGATCGCGAGATAACGTTGCCCCAAGATTCAAAATCACTTTCGAAGCGGTTGACTCAACCCGATTCGTTCGACTGAATGGGAACGGTCACAATCCGATCATTGCTTTCCGCTCCAAAGATTTGCCGATGTCCTCAGCCAATCCCTGACGTTTGATCTTCATGGAAGCCGTGCGGGGAAAATCTTTTTCCCAAATCAAATATCCGGCCACGCGCTTGAAGTCAGGTAGATGGCGATTACGCGCGGAAATGTCTTCGAGCAGCTTGCCGTCGAATTTCTGATTTTGCTCCATCCGCAGAACGAGGACGAGCGCTTCGCGGCCCAGTTCTTTTTGCGGCCAGATGAAGTTGGCGGCGAACATGGCGTACTCCTTCACGGGCAGGCCGTCGAATACAGTTTCGATGTCTTCGGGGTAAATGTTCTTGCCACCTTCGGTGACGATCATATTTTTCTTGCGACCCAACAGTTGTAGATGGCCGTGACCTTCGAAACGTCCTAAATCGCCGGTCAGGAGCCAGCCATCGACGATGGTCTCCAGCGTGAGCTCGGGATCGTCGAGATAATGCGACATGACGGTCTTGCTGCGCGCGGCGACTTCTCCCACGCCTTCGGCGTCGGGATGCAGGATGCGCAGCTCGACTCCGGGAAGCGGCTTGCCCACAGTGTCCGCGCGAAAGGGCTTCAGGTCGTTCAGTGTGAGAGCAGTGCCCGCTTCGGTGAGACCGTATCCGTTCACAACAGGAATGCCGAGGTCGTAGAAAAACTGCATCGTCGATGGCTCCATGAATGCGCCGCCGGTGATCAGGGCGAGCAACTCTCCGCCGAATCCGCGATGAATGTTGGAGAGCAGCATGCGGCTGAGCTTTACATTCGGCCGGCGCCGGGTCAGAAGCCGGTTGATCGAGATCATGGAGTCCAGCAGCGCATGTTTCCACGAGGGCAGTTCGTCGAACTTGGCACGCAAACCCTTTTCCAGGTTCTTGAGGATCATCGGAACCAGCGAGACGTAGGCAATTTTGTAACGGACGAAGGCATCGCGCACAAATTCAGGACGCAGCGTACGCAAATGCACGACGCAGGCGCCGCACACGAAAGGTCCGATAAATCCGACCATGAAATCGATGGCGTGATTGGTGGGAAGAATGCTCAAATAGCGAACCCCGGGCCAGAACGGATACCAGGCGGTGAGCGCCCGGCACTGTTCCAGATAATTCTCGTGGGTGAGCACGCAACCCTTGGGCCGGCCGCCGGTGCCGGAAGAATAGACGATGCAGGCGACGTCGTCTTTCTGGCGCATCACGAAGTCGGGAAGACCCTTGCGTTTGAAGTCCTCCCAGCGGAACGCTCCGGCGAGGTCCGTGCCCAGCGGCGCTTCCGTGACAAGAACGATCTTGGTGCCGATCGTATGGAATTCAGGAGCCTGCATGATCGCGCGCCAGAGGTGGTACTCGACGATCAGCACCTTGGCCTTCGAGTGGTTGAGGAGTTGCAAGTGCTCGGCGGCGGTGAGTTTGTAATCGAGGGGCACAAGGACACCGCCGCAATAGAAAATTGCGTACGCCGAAATCAGCCACTTCGACTGATTGGTCATGATGATGGCGGCGCGGTCGTTGGGATCGAAGTCGGCATCCTCGAGGGCGCGAGCCAGCGGCAGGGCGATTTCCTTGAAATCGGAATAGGTCAGGCGAAGTTTTTCGCGATCGCGTTCGGCTTCAATCAGGCAGACTTCGCCGGAGAAGTGGTCGAGGGCATCGCGCAGGGCTGCTCCCAAACAGGTGTATTTCGTAAGGTCGAGCATTAAAGAGTTATTTCACCATAGAGGCGCAAAGCGAGGGAGACTAGCTTAGTTATCAACTCACCACCCGGGCGGTCCGCCGCGCATGGTCACAAGCGCGCCTGAATTTTCGAGGCAAGCGTGCGAAAGTCAGTCACGCCCTGAAGTTCATAGTCCGGCAACTCGACGTGGAAATGATTTTCCAGCCTGGTAAGCAGATCCAACGTCTGCAAGCTATCGATCCCGAGGGCCTTGAAGAAATCGTCGTCGGGCGAAAGTTTTTCGCGCGGTACTTTAAAATGTGCGGCAGCGAGCGTCAATATCTCGTCGAGAGTCTTCTCAGCGGTTGGCATAAGCAGTCATTCTAATTCAGTTTGATCAGGGCAAATAGGGCTGCGGGCCGCTACTCTCGACAAACCTCTTTAAGCCTGCCTGTACCGCAGGGTGCGAGAACAGCTCGCAGAAGATATCGATTTCACGGCGCAATTCCTCATGCGGAATCGGCTTAATAAATTGTTTGGCGGCTGCGGACGTAAGCCGATCGAATTTCCCGATCTGCGCTGCGGTCGCGCGGGCTGCACGCAGAGCCTCGCCTTCGGCAACGACTTGACTGACAAGCCCGATTTGCTGCGCCTTGGTCGCATTGAAACTGCGGCCGGTGAGTAACAGATCGCGGACTACGGCGTTGCCGACATCCCGCTTCAGGCGCGGGATCCCGCCAAATCCGGGGATCAGCCCCAAGCGCAGTTCGGGAAACGCGAAGCGGGCCGTTTTGTCGGCGATGATCAGATCGCAGACGAGTGCGAGTTCGAGTCCTCCGCCAAAGGTCACGCCATGGACCGCGGCTATGGTGGTCAGCGGAGATGCGTCAATCTGGTTCAGGGCGCGATGAATGCGCTCTAGAAAGTCGCGGACTCCGCGCAGCGCAGCCGAACTTTCCATCTCCTGCGACCGCTGGTACAGTTCTCGCAGATCGGCGCCGGCGCAGAAGCCGGATTTCAACTCACTGTGGATGATCAGAGCGTGCGCAGTCTTCGCCAACTGCTCAAGGGCGGAGACGAATTGCTCCAGTTCCGTGAGCGAGAGCGATCCTAATTCATTGCAGGGAGTGCGATGCAGCGCGAGTTCGATGACCCCGCTGCCAACTTCCCACGACAATGCCTGACCTTTGAATTGCTCCACGCTTGACGCGACCCCTTCCATCGCCAATGCATTCTCCGCTATACCGCCTGCTTCACGCGGTACATATTTTCAATTTCGTTCTGCATGCGTTTAGAAATCAGATCCCGTTTGAGCTTGCCGTTGGCCGTGAGCATCCCATTGTCGATGGAGAAAGGTTCGGAGCGCACGTATAATGCACGGACCTGTTTATAGTGCGGAAGCTGGGGGTTGACGACATCGAGAACGCCTTGCACCTGCTCGTTGCTGACGGAGCCGGTAACAATAGCTGAAAGATATCCTCGGCCATTGCCGACGATCACCACCTGCTGCGCTGTGGGAAGATGCCGCTGGATTTCATCCTCGATGGTTTCCGGGGCGAGTTTGTGGCCGGAGCCTAGGATGATGAGGTTCTTGATGCGTCCCACGATCCGCCAAGTTCCCGATGCATCGACTTCGCCCTGATCGCCGGTATGAAACCATCCATCGCGGAGGACCTCGGCGGTTTGCTGTGGTCGGTTCCAATAGCCCGGGAAAACGTTCGGGCCGCGCACGATGACTTCGTCGTTCTCGCCGAGTTTCATCTCGATGCCAGGGATCGCCGGCCCAACGCGGCCAGGCACGGGATGGTCAGGATCGTCCATGGTGCAAATGCCGGTCGTTTCAGTGAGACCGTAAACTTGCAATACCGGAATACCTAGCATGCGGAAATAATCCTGCGTCTCGGGAGCGAGCGGGGCGGACCCGCAGATCAGCGCTTTCAGATTCTCGCCGAGCATCTTCTTGCGTATCTTGGGGAAGACCAGCGAATTCCCCAGCCATAGCCAGAACGAACTTCCTTTTCGCCCCCATGCGGCTTTGGCACGCGAATAGATGACCTGCGCGATGCCGCCTTGTTTTGCGATCTGATCGTCGACGCCGCGCCGCATGCGTTCCAGCAATTGCGGAACATTCAGGAAATAGTGGGGCGCGACCAAGGGCATATCGTCGGAAATTTTCGTCAGATCGGTATTCAGCGTGACTAGGCTGCCGCGCAGCATGAACGTGAGCAGAGCGATCCATGATGCACAGAAGCTGAATGGGAGGTAGTGGAAGATGCGATCCTGGCCGGTCTGACCGCGCATCAACTGATTTAGGCGCGCGGAAGTGCATCCCAGCATGAAGCCCACATTCGCCGCCTTGAGCAGCACGCCTTTGGACTCTCCGGACGTACCGGAAGTGTAGATGGTAGTAACGGGGTCTTCCTCGCGGACCTGCGGACGATCGAGCACGACGCCTTCGACGCCGGCAAAGATCTCATCGAAGAGAAACGTCGGTGGGCCCTCGGACCAGGCCTGCCGAATTCCGTCACGCAGAGTGGCATCGCCGCAGCAGACGAGCGACGGCGTGCTGTCTTTCATCATGGCGACCAGTTCTGCGGGAGCTTGCCGCGAATACAGCGGAACCACGATCAGCCCCTCGGCCATGGCAGCCAGATCCATGGCGACCCAGCGGATGCTGTTGGCGGCAAGAATGGCGCAACGATCTCCCTTTTTCAATTCCTTCGAGGCGAGGAACGTCCGCGCCTTGCGGATTAGCTCTAGCAGTTGCGCTCCGGTCGCACCGGTAATCTGACCGTCGCGGATCTCCTGCAGCATCGGGATGTTCGCCGAACTCTGGAGCCGCGAAAAGATTTCTCCAACAAAGGGCATGATGTGGTTCAGTTCCTATCGGGAACTGCAACTCGTTTTTTGGCACTGATGAATGTGCGTGAGAACTGGTGCCGTCCCTACGGGACTCGCGTCCATTTCCCACTTCACCCGGCACTGCCGTGCCGGGCTTTCACGTATCGCCGCTACGGGGCTGAGTTTGGGTGGCGCTTTATTCCACCGTCGTTTCGAGAATTCAGTTCACACGCACTGATGGGCCTCGTTCCGCTCAGCTAATGCCCCGTTTCAAACGGGTCAACAACGGGAACATCTATTACTTCTAGCTATAACTACTGACTAACTGCCGTAGCGAGTCATTCATGGGCGGCAGATAATCTTCCCATCTGCATTCGCCCGTTCGGGTGGGGAATTCGGGATACCGCCGTTGCACTTCTTCTTCGAAGAAGACACCCATCCGCGCCATGACTTTCAGATTCTTCACGACCGTGCGGGCGATGCCGTCGGAGATGCGCTCGCCTTCGGTGGCCAGTGTTTCCAGAGCCTGCAACAATTTCTGCTCGAGATCCGGATCCTCGACCGTCATCAACAATTCCTGATGTCCGCGCTCGCGCATCAGGTTACGAATGCGCTCGTCCATGGTGATCCCAGCCGAAGGAACAAGCGCCGGCATGGAAGTGACGATGCCGTGGTAACGCGAAGAAGCCATCAGGTGGCAGGCGCGCAGAATGCTGACCAGTTCGTACATGCTGTACTGATCCGAAGTCAACACCGGCACCCCGCCCAGCTTTTCGGAGATGCGATTGGCGGGGCGAGCATCCAGACGCTCCGTTGCCACCAGAATGACAAACACATTTCGCTGCTTGCGGAATGCATCGACCGCGTTCGCGATAGAAGACAGATAATGCTGGTACGCACGATCCGCGATGGGTCCCGAGTTGTGGAAATAGACGGTCCGGTAGTGGCTGTCCTTATAGGCCCCAGTCAGACTATGCACCGCGTATTTTGCCACGGAGGCTTTCACCGGCCACTCAAAGGGATTAATCGGACATACCACGAGCACGGGCGTGCGGCCATCCCACCCGATTTGCCGCAACACGCTCTGACCGTATTCCGCCGGCTTGGGTTCGAAGGTCCAGGCTGTATCTGTTCCCAGTTCGGTGGGGACACCCAGTTCGCGCAGCACGGTGCGCGATTCCTCATTGCGAGTGATGACCAGCGAATTCTTGCAATAGCGCGCGCACATCTTGGCTACCAGAGGATCCATGTGACCGGCTTCCGCGCCGTATCCGACCGAGAGCTTATTCTCGACGGCGGCGATACCCAGCGATCCGATCATCATGGTGGTGAGTGCGTTGGCGAATTTGCTTTTGAACATCGAGCCTTCGCAGGCGACCACGCCATGATGTTTCGGAACCTCATCCGCGAGGAACGATGGGAAGATATCGGGCAGGTGCACCTGCTTTGTTCCCTCGAAATATCCTTTGGAGAAGTCGAAATTCTGGCTCATGACGCTGAAGTCGACGCGCTCAGAACCCAGGATGTGGCGGATCTGGCGCAGCATCTCTTCGACGCGCACATCGGAGCCCATATTGCGCGTTCCGTTGTATCCGGCGAACAGAAGTTTCAGCTTTTCGCCGGGCTGCCAGGGCCGATTGCCGCCCAGCATCCAGCGAGCTTTGGCGCGCTCGATGTTGCTGCTGACCCACGCTTCAAGAATGAAGTCCATCATGCGGCGGTACCTCCGCGAGCAGCAGGCCAGGGCTGATAGGGATACTCGAAATTATTTTCGCGGCTGAACTTCAGCAGAGGAAAACTGTACTGCGAGAACGGAACCGGCCTGCGGCCCAACTCGGAAGTCACGCGCGTGTTATCGAAGACCGTGTTCCAAACCAGGTACGGCAGGAACACTTTCATCAGTGACGCGCCGTATCCCAGCGGTCCTTTGCGATTGGAAAGGAAACTGACCGATCCGGAAAACGGCTTTTCGGTAAAAGGAAGGAATACGGGCTTGCGTTTCTGCTGGGAGGCGGCCAAGGCATCGGTCAACTCGCGAAACGTCTGCGACGATGTGCCCGACGAAAGATGATACGTGTCGAACTTCGGTTGCTCTTTCTGATGAAGCATGGCGATGGCATCGGCGACGAAATCGACGTTGACGATGTCGATCCGGTCGGTGGGACGAAACGGCAGGACCGGCAGCCCCGCGAGGAAGACGAATGCCTTCACCATATCGAACTGAGTGGTCTCGGCATGACGGCTATCGCCGAGCACGATGCTGGGGCGAAAAACGGTCTTGGGCGTGTCGGGCAGCAGTACTCGAGTCATGTGCTCGCAAAATTTCTTGGTGCGGGCGTAGGGATCGTAATCGGAGCGGTCCCACTCGATGGCGCGGTCTTCAGTTACGACTTCGTTGCTGCGCTTGCCCGCCACGGCGACGGTACTGACTTCGCTAAAGCGCCGCAGGCCGTGATAGTGCTCAGCGTGCCGCGCCAGGGTGAGGACTTCGAGCGTCCCGCGCAGGTTCACATTGAGGCAACTCTTTTCCGACTTGCGATTGAGAGAAGCGGCGCAGTGGATAACCGAATCCGTGGTATGCACGAGGCGGTCGTACTCGTCGCGGCCCAGGCCGAAGCCGGGAGAAGTCAAGTCGCCGCAGAAGATCCGCACTTTCGTCTGCAAATGCTCGTAGAAGCGGGGAAACTCCAGATGCAACTGCAAACCCCGCCACAGGCGGAGTTGCGCTTCCTGAGGATCGCGCGCGCGCACCAGCAGGTTCAGCGAAGCGCCGTGCCCTTCGAGAAGATTGGCAGCAACGTGTGCGCCGATGTATCCGGTCGACCCGGTCAGGAATATCGCCACGTGGCTCCGTTGGTCCCGGTCTTTACGGCATCATGATTCTCGGGAGCAAGTTGAAAAGTTCGAGGAGGCCGCGCTTCGAGCGGCCGGCCTTCGATCAGAGGATACGTCCAGCGCCGCAAAGCTGGAATGTGAATGTTGATCCAGTACTCCCACCAGTCGAGGGACCGGGTGTCGTAAGCAAACTGCTCGCGCTCTTCGGGCACGAGCGCGTAAGACAGTTTCTCGATATTCTCGGCGGTGAAATCATGCTCGTTCAGCAGGATGAAAGGCTCGAACAATTCGATTAGCTTTTCCAGGCGCTCCAGATTCCGCTCCGCTTTGACCAGCGGCGCCTTTTTCAATGGCAGCGGAGACATGATGCGCTGGATGGATTTCACGATCGCTTTCTGCGCCGGGGCTGACATGCGGTTGTAACGGGTTTTGGAGACCGGGATCGCGTCGAACCGCAGCCGCAGCCACGATTCCAGACCTTCCTGGGCGCGGTAATGCTTGCGGTGAGCGAGGGAGGTCAGTTCGATGGAACGTCCCATATCGCAGGGATTCGTCACGGAAGTGGCAAGCTGATAAAGCGGATCGTGACGGCGCTCCATGACGGCGGCAGAGACCAGTGTCATGCCGCTGCAAACCGCATCCACCGGAATAATGTCGAGGCGTTTGCTTTCATTCGATGGCAACTGGCGAAAATATGTGCCTAATAGATAAGAAAGCGACGCCGAGGTGTTGATGCCCTCGTTCCAGCCGAGGAACGGCTTGGCGACGGAAGTCTCGACAATGGCGGGACGCACGACGGCGACCGGCAACTCACTTCCGTATTTTACGATCAATGATTCAGCCAGGCTTTTGGTGAGAGTGTAAGTATTGGGCCAGCCCAGTTCTTTCGCACGTCGCGTGCCTGCCTCGGTGAGGTAAGTCTTCAGCCAGCGAACGCGATTCTTACGGATCTGGTTTTCCAGCGCGGCGCCATGCAGATTTTTCGCCGCGTGCTCCTTGGCTTGCGCCTGCATGCGCAGGCCGGAAGTGACTTCATCGCTTTCCGCCCGGACTTCGGCTTGCTTTACCAGTTCCTGCAGAGCGCGCCATTCCTGCTCGGCATCGAATTCGGGCAGTCCGCGAGGATTGTAGTTGGGAGTTATCTTCTCGCTGACGCGGCCATCCTGCTCGCCGGCAACGTAACAAGTGGAAAGGTGAAGCAGTCCGGCATGGTCGGTGGTGCGCACGAACTCGAGGATGTTGACGGCAGCGTCAGTGTTGGTGCTGAGAGCGTCACGCAGGTCAGGATTGAAGTCGGTGAGCCCGGAGCTGTTGATGATGAGGTCGAGATTTTTTTGGAGGATGCTGGCCGTCTCTGCCGTTAGACCCAAACCTGGCTGGGTCACATCCCCTTCCACCACTTCAATCTTTTCGCGTAGGAAATCGAGCAAACGATCACCGTACCGTTCAAACAGCGGATCGAAGACGGGGGACTCCTCCACCATCTTCTGGAAACGCTGCTCCGCGGGATTGGACTTCTGGCGGCGGATCAGAAGATAGACTCGCTTCACCTCGGGCAAGTCCAGAAGAGTATTCGCAAGCCACACCTTGCCGATGAATCCGGTCACTCCGATTAGCATGACCTGCTTTCCGGCAAAAGCGCGGCGCACGGAAAATCCTTGAGCCTGCCGGTGGCCGTCGAAATGGACGATGGGACGAACCGGAACGGGAGGCTGGCGTTCGGCCGGAATCACCGCGGCGCGCAAGGCCTCCAGAGAAATATCGAGGTGGCGTGCCAGAGTCTTGGGAGCACGGCGGCCGTCGGGCATATTTTCGCGGAAGGGAGCGAACGCGCCGCGGGGGCGAATCACGGGATCGAGCAATCGTCCGGTCGCGATGCCGTCGCGGAACTCCAGGCGGTTGGCAACAATGTGCTTCACGCCCAGATGCTGCGCGAGCGGGAGCATGACCTGCTCCAAAGCCTGGCTTACCAGAACCACGTCAGCACCGCTCTGGACGAGTTCCTGTACCTGCTGAACGCCTTTTTCTTTGAGGTGCGGCTGAAGTTTGTATTGAAAAAATTCCTCTCCCAGCAGATCCAGGCGATCGCGAGAGACGCCGCGCAGCACGGTATGCAGAGCGCGAGTGGCAAATTTACGATTGGTGGAATACAGAAACGGGCGCAGCAGGGCCATCAGGAAAATCAGGCCGCGCCGGCGAAAGCGCTCGGTAAAGGTCTGGGCATTCCAGGTAAAGAAGGCCACCGGCCTCACGACCGTGAGGTCGAGAAGGCTGCCTTCGACCCGCCAATAGACAGTGGGGGCCGTGCTGGAATCGGAATGCGAATGATCCAAGATTACGTGCGTCCTTAATAAGTCGGTGCTGCCTTCGAACGAAGCTCCTATTGTAAACAATTGACGCAATGGAACGAAGCGGAACGCCTTACTCTTCTGCGCCCCTGCCTGGGCGGGATTCTCGACGGCATCTGCGGTTAGAAAAAGCTTTAACCGCAGGGAGCGCTGAGGTTTCGCAGAGATCGCAGAGAACACCCTGCCTCCCTTAATTTAAAGTCTTCGAACTGGCTGGCTGACGGCCTACTACCAGGGCGACCATGCCGCTCAGGGCTACGGTGGCAGCGATCGCCAGCAATCCTCCCTTGAAGCCACCGTTCTGGGACCGGAACAGGCCAATGATGTCTGGACCGAAATATCCGCCGAGGTTTGCCAGAGAGTTGATCATGGCAATGCCTGCCGCGGCGGAGAGTCCCGCCATGCTCGAGGTAGCCATTGCCCAGAAGGGTCCGACCATGGACTCGGCGCAGACAAGCCCCACGCTGAGACCGGTGACGACCACAATCGTCGAAGAGCCGTAGGCTGCCAGTGCCAGCCCAGAAGACGCGGCGAATGCGGGAATAGCCGTATGCCAACGCCGTTCTCCGACGCGATCGGAGCGCGCGCCGACCAGCACCATGGCGAGCACGGTCACCAGAAACGGCAGGATGGCGACAATGCCCGTTCGGAAATAGCTCAGGCCGGAGAAGGCGCGAATCACGCTGGGCAACCACAACGTCACACCATACATGGTGGCTGAAACACCGAAATAGACCAGCGAGAGCAGCCAAATGCGGGGGCTGAAGACGACGGACCAGAGAGAGCCTTGAGGCACCGCGGATCCGGCCTGCCGTTCGATTTCCAGTTCCTGCAGCAGCCAGGCTTTTTCCTCGCTGGCGAGCCAGTGGGCCTCTTGAGGCTTGTCACAGAGCACCCAGAAAACCGTTCCACCCAACAAGATTGCCGGAATGCCCTCCATCAAGAACATCCACTGCCACCCGGCCAGCCCTTTGCCATGGAGGTTGAGGAGGGCTCCGGAAATGGGGCTGCCAACGACTCCGGCGAGGGGATTTGCGGTCATGAACCAGGCGACGGCGCGAGCGCGGGCGCGAGATGGGAACCAGCGCTTCATGTAAAGGATGATGCCGGGAAAAAATCCAGCCTCGGCGGCGCCCAACAGGAAACGCGTGGAGTAGAAGCTGACCGGGCCGCGGATAAAAATCATCGAGCAGGAAATCAGGCCCCACGCGACCATTAAGGCGGAGATCCAGCGCCGGACGCCGACTTTCTCGACCACGAGATTGCTAGGGAGCTGGAATAAGAAGTACCCGGCGAAGAAGATTCCGGCGGCTCGGCCATAGACGCGATCGCTCAAACCCAGCTGTCCGCGCATTTGCAGCACCGCAAAGCTGACGTTGATGCGATCGAGGTAAGCGACAATGTAAAGAAGAAAGAGAAACGGCATGAGCCGCCACATCAGTCGGGAGACCACGGCGGACTCAAGGCGGCGGGAGTTTTCCAAGGGCAAGGTTCCGGTACAGCGGAAAAATGGATTCAGATCTGGTTCTTCGGTCTGAGGATTCTACTCCAAAGCAAGCTTGTTCCGTATCTCCTGCACAATCTGGAGCGGCGTTCCCGCGATTTCAACGGTGAGGGCGTTTTCGGGTTCCTCGAGATCGCTGAGCTGGCTGGCCAGAATCTGCTCGTTGGCAAAATGTCCGCGGCGCGCGTTGAGACGGCTGACAATCAGCGAGGCGCTTCCTTTGAGGTATACAAAGCGGACTTCCGGACCAGCCTCAAGCTCGGACCGGTAGGAGCGCTTCAGAGCGGAGCAGGCGAGAACCACGTTGCGCCGCTCAGCGATCCATAGGACAATCGCAGCGTGAAGGCTTTGCAGCCAGGGTATGCGGTCCGCATCGGTGAGCCCAATGCCCTGGCGGATCTTCTCCACATTCGCCCGCGAGTGAAAATCGTCCGCATCGGCGAATTTCCAACCAAGCTGTTCGGCCAGCAACCGCCCAACGGTCGTCTTTCCTGAGCCGACGACTCCCATAACGATCACGATCATTGTTGCGTGGGATGATCCTGTTCGCGGCTGGAGTAGCTCTTCGTAACCCCGGTTCTGGAGTTGGTAAGAGTGTACGAGCCATCGTTTTCGGCGGACACCTTCAGGAGCGCGCCTTCGCAATGTTCTTTCACATTGGCGATGTGGTCTGCGTCCACGTTGTGAAGTTTGTCCGATTCCTCGGCGTAGTGAAGTTGCCAGAGATCTTCCAGACCGGGCGCATCGTGGACGATTTGCCAGGCTGCCGGACTGGATCCCTTGCGGGGACCGTTGTCGATGACTGCGACTTGCGGCTGCACGGCCCAGACCAACGCCTTGGAGTTGGAAAGATCCATTCCGTGATGCGTAACGAGGAAAAGATCGACTTTGCCGATCAGATTATTGGGACAAGCGAGTGCCAGCTCCTTTTTCTTGGTGAGATCCCCGAGGGCGAGGAACCGGAAACGACCGTAGGTAATGAGAACTCCGACAGAGCGCGCGTTTTCAGTGTTGTCGACGGGAGCAGAGGGCTCCGACGCGCAATAGGAATTTGCGAGGCCGGCTCCGGGCAGGGGCGTGTCGATGCGCTCTCCGGCGGCAGCGAGCACTCGAACCTGTATTCCCTTAATCGGCAAGCCCCATCCTGGCTTCACAATCATACGGGGATGTCCCGCGATGGCTTTTTCATAGGCGGCGTAATCTGTGCGGGTCACTTCGGAGTCTTCCAGATTGGGCCCATGATCGACGAAGGTTCCGATCTTGAAACCTTCCACCAACTGAGGAACGCCGCCAACGTGGTCGCGATGATAGTGCGTGATCAGAACGTAGTCGATTTGCTTGATCCCGGCAAGGTGGGCGGCCGCCACGATGCGATCGGCATCGCGGCCCTCATTGTCAGGCCAGCCCGTATCGATCAGGAGCGACTCTCCCGAAGGACTTACGATCAGAGTCGCCTGGCCACCTTCTACATCGACGAAATAGATTTGCAGGGGCTTGCTGCGGGGGGTCGCGGCTCCGCAAGGCAGGGTCACCATGAACACACAAAGACAAACAACAGCAATCAGAACTGGACGCATAGTTTGGCACCGATGAAGGAACGGAAGATTATGCCATGCGAAAGGAAACCCCGTCAGAGATGTTTTTCCAAAAGGCGAAGTGGCAGAAAAAACCCTGTGTTCCTCTGTGATCTCTGTGGTGAAAGTTTTTTTCGGTGTCCAATCGGGAAAAGACATGCACCACAGGGGACACAGAGGGCCCTAATCCGAGCCGAAAACACCTAAGGACAATTGGCAGGAGCGGGGCGACCGCCAAACCGGCCTTCGATCCATCCAATCTGATCGCGCACGGAATCACCAATGACGTCCCCGGGGTCGGGATCGGGATATTGCTCCCACTGAATCCGATCGCCCTCTTTACACATGCGATGGATCGTTTGAGCGGTGAGGGTCGCGAGGTTCGATGAGGGGGCGGCGCTGCTGATGACAAGGATTGGCCGGTAAGCCTGCATCTGGCCAGGGTCGTTGCGATCAAAGTATTGGCGGACGAAGGTATCGCTCTCCCAGCCTGGCTTCACGATTTGATCGGGGGGCAACTCCGGAGCGGTTCTTGCTTCCGAACAATCCTGCTCGATCTCATGGTAGAGGGCAAGTCCCTTGAGCGTGAGCATATCGGGTTCCTGGAACTGGGGATACACCGTCTTAAGTCCGTACGCCAAAGACGTAAGCATGAGGCTGGACGAAGCGCGAGGGGAGTCTGCGTAAATTTCCCTCAGACTGGCCAAATCCGAGATCGCGATCGCACCCAGATAGCCTGAGTCTCGAATCTCGTTCTCTTTGCCCGCGACCGCGACAACCGTTAGACCTCCCTCCGCCTTTCCCATGGCAATCCACCGCGCGCCCAGCTGCGGGACTGCGGCGCGGGCGGCGGGAATCGAATTGATGACATCGGCCGCGTTGGAGGGACCATCCAGAAATGCGTTCCGGAAACGCGTTCCCAGTCCGGCGTAATCTGTAGCCACCACAGCGTATCCCAGGTTCACATACATGGAGAGGAACGGGCCGTACCCGATATTTCGCATCAGTGACGGGGCGCATGTCCGCCCGATCCCCGTGGAACCGTGTGCCCACGCAATGACCGGCCAGCCCCCGGTGGGCGGCTTTTTGTCATACGGAAAGAGCACGACTCCGGATGCTGCCACATCTTTCCCGCTGGCGGAACGCGAGTGATACAGAATACGAACCGCGGTGATCGAGTAGGGGATCTCGTATTGATCAAATTCTTGAGAGCGGATCAGGGCTCCCGGCTTGCCCTCGGGAAGCGGATCGGGAGTGTCATAGACCTTAGTGACGGGCAGGGTGCGCTGGACCTCGGAACGCCGCGGTGGGACTGGCTTCTGGGCCTGCGCGTCGACGACCCCAGTCATGACCATAGCCATACCTACTGCCATGATGACAAGGCCGATCTCGCCCCGAAGCGTTGCTGTGAGGGCGAGGGATGTTTTGTGATTGGACACAATAAGAAAAGCTCGATAGCAGCCGCGATCTTCCTCTCCTACTTCTTCGCGACGACCATGATCACGAGAACCACTGGGAGGTAGAGAACCGAAGCATGCAGCAGATGGCTGGCCCTGACGGTGGAACTCGATGCGACGAGTTTCCCCACGTAATAGAGGAGGAACGCTCCCGCCAGACACATGGCGGACCAGGAGAGCATGCCGCCGCGGCCCGCCAGCGGAAGCATGGTAGCGAGCACCAGGATCAGCGAGAATCCCAAGATTTCGGCGCGAGTAAAGCGCGTGTCCTGGTCGAACGCCGGGAGCATGCGGTAACCGGCTCGGCTGTAATCTTCGCGATACATCAGTGCGATGGCCAGAAAATGAGGAAACTGCCAGAGAAAGAGGATGGCGAACAGGAACCAAGCTTGTCGATTGATACCCGCTGAGGCTCCCGCCCATCCGATCAAGGTCGGCATGGCCCCTGGGAAAGCTCCCAATAGAGTGCAGAGGGGCGTCTTGCGCTTAAGCGGGGTGTAAACGAGCAGGTAAGAAAGCAAAGTCGAAACCGCCAGCAGCGAAGACAAAAGGTTGACTGTCAGCAGGAGATACACGCCTCCGGCGACGCTCAGCCCGATGCCAAACAGAAACGCCTCGCGGCTGGAGAGCCTGCCGGAAGGGAGCGGACGCGACGCGGTGCGACGCATCTTGCCATCCCAAACCCGCTCCATCCATTGATTCAAAGTGGCCGTGCCGCTGGCTACTAGGAGGGTACCCACGAGCGTGTTTACCAGGCCCGCAATGCGCACAGGACCTCGAGAGGCCAGGTAATACCCTGCCGAGGTGGTCATCAGGATCAGCAGGTTCACCTCAGGTTTGGTCAGGGTGTAGTAGTCCCTAAGCTTGGACTTAAGGTTCTGCAGAGTAACGGGATGAGCTAGCACTTGAGTGGTTGCCATTTTACCAGTCTTGCCGGGATTCATCACCCGATTCTGTCTCCCTGACCTGATTGCGCTTGCGATACATGATAATGATGACCCCGATCGATCCAATCGTCGGAGGGGTGATAAGGATCAATATCCCGCTCTTCAAAGCCTGAATCATGCGTGATCCCGAGGCTGCCGCTTGGGTGTAGCAAAGAGCGCAACTCTGGCCAAAAGCTGTCGTCGGCGCCAGCAGAACCATCAGTGCCGCGAGCGCGAAAGCAAAGACCCAGATTGATCTCGAGAGCTTCATAGTTGCGCGGATCAGGAGCAAGTTGCGGTGTTCCAGTTTACTTTGCCCACGGTACGCCGTCTACCAGGCGGAAACTGTCTGTCCACCCATATTGCATCGCCAGCAGCACAAATCCGGCAAAGATCACGAAAAACCATAAAAGCCCGCGATTATCCTTGAGGTGCATGAAGAACAAAAGCGCGAGCGTAGCCTCGACGATGGCGACGATCAGCATGCGAACAAACATCTGAGACGCGCTAATACTCTGATAGGCGATGACGAACTGCATCGCTGCGAGAGCCAAAATGCAAAGGTAGACGACGAGGTCCTTCCCCATTCCACTGCGCTTGTGATCTTCGGCGGTCGCCATAGTCTTTTGCTCCGTTTTTCAGTGGGCTAAATTCAGAAGATATACCATCGGTACGACGAACATCCAAACCAGATCCACGAAGTGCCAGTAGAGTCCGGTAACTTCAAGGTCGTCGGCTTTGTAGCGTCCTCCGTTGTAGCGGATAGCAACCGCGATGAGGGCGATTACGCCGCCGGTGACGTGCAACAGATGCAGGCCGGTAATGCTGAAAAACGCGGAGCCAAATAGCGGTGTACCCCATGGATTGTGGAAAAGGGTTACGCCTTCCCCAATCAGTCCCATCCATTCACGAATGTGGAGAGCGGCGAACAGGATTCCAGCCGCGGCGGTAAACATGGTCCAGCGGAAAGCTCCGGCTTTGTCGCCTCGCTGAGCCGCCCTCACTCCAATCAGCATGGTTAAGCTGCTGGTGAGGAGAATGAATGTCATGAGCGCGACATTGGTAATGCTATGGAAGGGTCTTGGCCAATCGGGGGTGCCGTTGCGGATAAATCCGTAGGCGACGAGACAGCCGGCAAAAGTAGCGGTGTCTGCGATGATGAACAACCAAATCGCCATTTTCTTTGCGGGAACAGAAAACGTCGGCGCAGTCATTACGTCGGTCGCTTCCGATCGCGACACTTGCGCGTGAATGGAATGATCTTGAATGGAAAGATCAGCTTGGCTCACGTTGCCTCCCTACCCTCGACTGGTCTAAAGTTTGATCCAAAGCAGCAAAAGCAGATACAGCCACAGAATGCCCATGAAATGCCAGTAGCGCGAAGTCGCGTCCAGAGTGCTCCGTCGCAGAGCGTTGTGGTTCAGTTTGCCGATGGCACGGACTAGCCCTCCGAGCCCGCCGAATACGTGCAAAGCGTGGGCTACGGTGAGCACGTAGAAGAACGAATAGCTGACATTGGAGGCGAGCCCGAACCCCTGAGACTTCAGTTGCACCCAGGCGAAGGTCTGACCGGCAACAAAGAGCAAGCCCAGGAACAGGGTTACGTAAAGCCAGCGAGCCGGGCTCTCGGCGCTCGTTCGCAAGCCTCCCATGAAGGCGGCGATGCGGCGACGCGCCGTTTCCAGGGTAATGCTGCTGGCAATGATCACCAGACTGTTGAGGTAAAGAACTGGGGGGAGGGTGATGTGCCGCCAATCCTGCGCCGCTCCCTGGCGAACAATGAGCGCGCTGGTAAGGGCTGCAAAGGTCATGGTGATTGCAGCCAATCCCACCCATATCCCAGTGCTGGCCGGAGGAGGAGAGGCGTTTTTGACTCTCCGCAGATCTCCGTCGGCCGGAACCAGATTTCTCCACCCTCCGTTGCCGGAATGGCCGACCAGGCGCTCGGCGTCGATTTGCGGCGGTGGTTGAATGATTGTCGCCATACTGCTGAATCTCCCAGGGTAAAAGGTCTACAGCATTCGGAAAAACTACTTTTCCTCGCGCGGGTTCACAAATTGTTCTGGAGAGGTCTGCATCACAAATTCGGTGCTCGCCCCCTCGATGTTGTACTGATAGGGATCGTGATAGACGACCGGCAGTTTGTCGCCAAAGTTGTTGTGAGGTGGCGGCGTCGCCGTGCTCCATTCCAGCGAGGTACCTTCCCACGGATTGTCGGGTGCCGGCGCGCCTTTGAAGCGGCTATAGATCAGGTTGTAGATGAAAATGAACTGGGCGAGTCCGGTAAGGACCGCGGCCACCGTAATGAACTTGTGCAGGGGAATTAGCGGGATCAGGTAGTCATCGGTAAAAGCCTGATAGCGACGCACGTTGCCGGCGATTCCCAGATAGTGGAACGGCATGAAGATGCAGTAGGCTCCCACGAAAGTCAGCCAGAAGTGGAGCTTGCCCAGCGTCTCGTTCATCATGTGCCCGGTCATCTTCCCGAACCAGAAGTAGGTTCCGGAGAAGATGCCGAAGATGGCCGCGACCGCCATGACCAAGTGGAAGTGGCCGACCACAAAATAGGTGGCATGCAGCATGATGTCGATGGAAGGCTGCGCCAGGAAAAAGCCGCTGACGCCTCCGCTGATAAACATGGAAATGAATCCCAGCGCGAACAGGGATGCCGCGTTGATCCGCAGCTTGGAACCGTACAAACTACCCAGCCAGATCAGCACGACGATGGTAGATGGAATTGTGATCACCAGTGTGGGGAACGAGAAGGCCAGCGAGGAGAACGGATTCATTCCGCTGACGAACATATGGTGTCCGTAGACCATGTAGCTGAGAACCGCCAGCGATCCCATGGAATAAATCAATACCCTGTGACTCAGCATCGGCCTACGCATATTGGTAATCAGCACGTGGGAGACGATGCCCATGCCCGGGACAATCGCAATGTAAACCTCGGGGTGTCCAAAGAACCAGAACAGGTGTTGCCAGAGCAGAGTGGATCCGCCGGTATGCGGCAGTAATTGGCCATTGATCACAAGGTTGGAGGCTACAAAGAAACTGGTTCCGGCAACGTGATCGAGAATCAGCAGGATGCAGGCCGGCATGAGAACCGCGAATGCCGTCAAGCCCATCACCGACGTGATGAACCAGCCCCAGCAGGTCAGCGGCAGACGCATCAGCGACATACCCCGAGTCCGCATGTCGAGGGTAGTAGTGATGAAGTTCAACGAACCGAGCAACTGGCCCACGCAGAAAATGGCGATCGAGGCCGCCCAGAGGACCACGCCCAGACCCTGCCCCGGCCCCGCCACCGAACCCACGGCGCTCAGCGGTGCATACTGCGTCCATCCGCCGAGCGTCGGTCCGTCTCCGACGAAGAAGGACGAAACCAGGACGAGGAAGGCCACGAACGTGACCCAGAACGACATCATGTTGAAATGGGGGAAGGGCATATCTTCCGCGCCCACCTGGATGGGAAGGAAGAAGTTACCGAACGCTGCGAAGGGAGCGGTTGTGAGCACGAAAAAGACCATGATCGTGCCGTGCATGGTCATCAATTGCAGGTAGTACTCCGGCGTCATGACATTGCCGGGCGCGCCGGTACTAGAAAGAAAGTGCAGTCCAGGAATCGGGAAATTCGTCCATCCCAGGTGGATACGCATCAGCCACGAGAGCACCATTCCCCACACCACCGCGACCAGGGCCAGCGCGTAATACTGTTTGCCGATGACTTTGTGGTCAAGACTGAAGACGTACTTCCGGATAAAGCTTGTCGGAGCTCCGTGCTGCACTCCGTGTGCCGACATGTCGTGCATTGCGCTCACCTCACAAGGAATCGTTGGTCTGTCCAGATGATGCGTGCGACAGCTACTGCAATGCCGCCTGCTGCTTGAGCCAGTTATCGAAATCTTCCTGGCTCATTACTTCGAGATACGCCTTCATGTTGTAATGCCCCAGGCCACAAAGCTGGGTACAGACAATTTCATACTTGCCAATCTTGGTCGCGGTGAAATGAATTGAGAGATCGAGGCCGGGGACGAAGTCCTGATGGACTCGCAATTCCGGCACAAAGAAGGAATGCCCCAAATCTTTGGAATGCATCAGCAGGTGGATCTCCCGGTTCACGGGAATCGCCATCTCTGCGGTCACGATGTCGTCCTTGGAATCCTGATCGTGGGTTTGATCCAGACCGAAGAAGTTGGCGTTGGCCTCATTGATCTGGTCGGGATGAAGGGGTCCGAATTTTCCATCCGGGCCGGGATAGCGAAAATAGAATGCGAACTGCCCCGCCTGCACCTGGACGGGCATGGCATTGGCCGCGGGGGGAGTGAAATAGACACTCGCCCAAGCCTTAGCTCCGAACACACCGAGAGCCAGGACCTCGGTTCCTACCAACAGGAAAGCAGCGATTACGAGCCCAGTGGCCCCACCGGGGAAGCTGCGGATCTTCGCCCCCGGTGCAGGGCTCGAAAATTTCCAGATAAAGATCCCCAGGAGAAATTGCGAGGCGAGGAACGAAATGCCCGCTTCCGCCATCGTCTCGGAATATTGCTCATCGATCAATGGACCGTGAGTGGAGATGTCCTGCGGCAAATACCAGGTATGCATCACGATGGGAATTGCCGAACCGATTGCGATCAGAATAATCGTCACCGCGAAAATCTTCGCCATATCGCTCCGCCTTGGGCTTAATCAGAAATCGGACTTCTTGGGAATTGCCGCAGCCTAGACTGCGGCAATTCCACGACGCTCCAACTTCAACCGCGATGAACTCAACTTCTATTTCGCCTTGTAAGTGAAATCGGCGGTTCCGGGCTTGCCGGCGGCCACCGTCACTTTTTGGGTTTGAGTGCCATAGTCTTCCTGCCACGCGGTCACGGTGTAGTTCCCAGGTGGCACGTTCTCAATGGTGTAGTTCCCCTTATCGTCGGTAGTCGCGTATGGCCCTTTGACGACAACAAACCAGCCGTGCATCCAAGGATGGATGTTGCACTGTACCGGAATCACTTCCGCGGCTTTCCACTTCTTCTCAATCGGCGTCGCTCCTGGCGGCTGGGACTGGTTCCAAGGGATATTGCCGGTCATTGGGTTCGGCAGGGGGTGAATGTTGTGGGTCGTCTGATCGCTGGTTTCTACCTTGAAAGTCTGGTCCACATCCATCGCCAGAACATGGGGAGAATACATGCAGTTCTTCTGATCGAAGACCGGCACCGTCTTCGGAACTTCGGCCAGGACATTAGCCGGCAAGCCTTCAGAGATGTAGAGAACCACATTTTCCAGGCCGGAGTCCGAGCCGACCACCACGGTTTCCAGGTGGGCGGGATTGTTGGCGTGTTGCTTCACGCAGTAGGGGTCTTTCGACATATCGATACCCCTCATATGAGGAGGGGTGCCGGTGAGTTTGACCGTCCCCGTGATCTTACCTTCAGCAGCTGCATTGACTTTCTGGTTCAGCAAAAGCGCACCGCAGGAGACCAGGACAACCGCCAGTAGAACAGTCCCTAACTTGTTTCGCATCTTCATTGGAAATCTCTCCTTACAAACCACGAAGTTGACACTGCTTTGCGATGCCAATCGTGCCTCTATTGTTGGCCGGCAGGCGCATTTGGATTGACCGGCTTCAGGCCGAGTTGCTTTGCCATCTCCTTCTCTTTGCTGTGCTGAGACATGAAGGTTCGCAGATAGAACACCAAGTCCCAGGCCTCATCGGGCTTAATGTTGTCGGCAAACGAAGGCATAGGCGTGCCGTCGAGACCGGTCATAAAGATCCTATAAATATCCTGATCGGTATCGCCACACTTCGGCCGAGCGCCCTCGGTGAAGTTGAAGGGCGCGATCGGACGGCCCTGATCATCGGTGAGCGTGGCTGCCGATGGACCATTGGCCATGCCTTGCACGCCGTGGCACTTCCAGCATTGCACGCGGGCAAATACTTCGCGCCCGGCCTTGATGCGCTCGCCAGTGACTTCGGGCTCGGGAGGAATCGTGATGGGAACTCCCGGCTTCTCGTTTGCCCAGCGTGGAGAGAAGTGCTTCACCCAGGCCACGAGGTCTGCGCGCTGCTGCTTGGTGAACGTGTTCCACGGCGGCATGTTGGAACGGTCGAAGCCGCGCGTGATGGCGTCAAACAGATCCTGGTCTGTGGGCAAGGTTCCGGTGGGAGTGGAGCGGCACTTGAAGACGCCCAATTGGAAGTCGCGTGGCTTTTGGTACATGGGGGTGTCGAACCAGACGGCGTTTTCGCCGTTCCCGTCTCCAAGGTCGCCGTGACAGCCGACGCAGTAGCGGCGATAGTCATACTTCACACGCCCGGAATTGGCATGGCCGGTAATATTTCCGATATGGCTTTCCATTCCGAGGCGCGACTGTATTTCCTCGGTCGTGAGTTGAGCTCGAGAAAGCGTGGGGAGGGCCAGAGCCGCAGCCACGCCCATAATCAGCGTCCACATCTGCAATTTTGTTCGCATCATGCCCTCTCTAGAAATCGAAATCAAATCCGGTCAGGAACTCGCTGGTGTTGATGTTCGCCAAGGACGGCGAGAGTGAAGGTCCGGTGCCGTCCTGGTGCAGCCAGTTGTACTCGTTGTGCCAGGCAAAACCGGCGCGGCTGGTCATGAACGGGTTGTAGCGGAACCCGAGCGTGTAGGTCGAGATATTGCCGTAGTTGGACGGTGCCTGGCCGGTAAGTCCCAAGGCATTGGTCCCGGTATATCCCGGCCCGTCCGCTTGCCGTGACATGCGAATCGTCTCGTAACGCGCGAGGAAGAGAAGTTGCGGACTGTAGACGTAGTGAGGTTCGAATAGCACGCCATTCCAAGTCGGTGCCTGCGAACCTGCTAGCAGCGTTGTCCCGGGCGTGTTATTTCCCGTGACCGTGCCGCCGATCAAGTCGCCATAACCCTGGCCGAACCATGCGTTGTCGTAGCCATGCTGGGTTACGACCGTTACATCGGCGTGCTCGCCGAAGTAGAACAATCCGACAAAGCCTTCGCGATGGAACCCCTTGTTGCTGAGTCCAGTACCCGGTTGAGGCGTGCCGCCGGAGGTGAGATAGTACGTCGGAGCCTCGCCCACCATGGCGTAGGCGCCAATACGGTCAACCCCAAGCTTTCCGACATCGAAGGCTTGGCTTACGGTGAAGAATCCCGTGTAGGAATTACCGTAAGGAAGGCCGACATTGCCGTCGTTGGAACTCAGCAGTGCAGCAGAGTATCGGGTGCGATCGTTATAGTTGTGGCCCATCAACTCGGCGCCCAGTTGGTTGTCACCCATCTGACCGAAGATGTTGCCATCGCCGACCGGGATGAAGTGATAGAGCTGGTAGATTCCACCATTGCCGGTGAGCGTAAGGATTCGCTTTTCCGACAGCAGGTTGTCGAGTTCGAACTTACCGAGCTTGATGTTGAGCCACGAACTTCCGAAAACATTATCTAACCGCGCCATGACCGTCTCGAAGTGGAACGAAGCCGTGGCATCGGACGAGGGCAGCACGTAGAACGAGAAGTTCTTTTCCAGCGTGCCGCCGGTGTGGAAGTCCAGACCGCTGAGGTCGAAACCGGAGGTGGTGACGCGCTGGACCGCCGAATTCGGATTCAGGGTACCCCCAGGATACGTGTCGACTTCAACCTTGCCTACGCTCACGCGATGCCAGATCGGCGTGATGCGGAAGGTAACCGGCCAGTAACTGGGATTCTGCCACACCGGCGAATCCCGATCATTCATTAACTGGTAGCCGTTGTCTTTGAACTTCTGGCCGAAATAATTGAGCATCGGCCAGGACTCGTGGCAGGCGGAACAGCGAAGTCCATACTTTCGGGCGAAGGCGGGAAGCGCATTCGCGTTTTGGCTGCTGCTCAGGACCAGGAAGACTAAGACCAGAGCCCCAGCCAGGAAGTGAATTCCCCACGACAGTTTTCCACAGTGGCGAGACTGCATTCCCCTATTCATGCCGCACTCCTTAGGAGGCAATTGTGTTTTGCACAGCGCTGATGCATTTCCCACAACAATGCAAAGGGCGAGAACCACTGCACAGCAATCGCACTTGGACCCCTCCAAGTGCGCGCTTCCCAAGAGTAGGACCTAAACCGATTTTCTGGCCAGAAGGTCCTACCACCGTACCGGAGAGGAATGCTACTATGCGAGCGCGATTACTTGCAAGAGGGTTGGCAGATTTTTTTTTACATTTCTTTTACAAAGTAAAATCCACGCGAAATCGCTGCCGGCTGCAAGATCAGTTTTTTCGCGGGGGAGTTGACAGGGCCGGGAGAGAGTTGAGACTCTTTTGCTGCCAGGGAGGGTTTTTGGTGGAGTCGACAACCGTATTCTCGGAAGTTGGCCGGTCGCCGCTGGGCGGCCAATCGGGGTTCGTGCCGTCACGCTTGCGGAAAATAGGACTTGGGCTTCTGCTGATGTTCGCGGCAATCCAACTCCCTGCCCGCGACAAGGACAATCTGCAGTACGGCGCCGGCCTGATCGTCAATGTGCCGTTCTCCGAGAGCGAGGTCACGCAGGTGGTGCAAGACGTGATCCAGGACGGAATCATCCGAGGAACCAAGGAATACAACAAGGACCAATACGTCATGGGGGCCACCGCGGTCAGTACGACGCGGGTTTTTTCGGAAAAGGTTGAAAACGGCAGGGTGTTTTACAAAATTCGCCTGAATGCGCTCGACCCGCGAAACTTCAAGGACAGCGGCGACTCGGGCACGCTTGCCGTTCGCTACATTGTGCAGCCCCAAGGCGCCGACCATACCGTGCTGCGCATCGACGCGCGCTTTATGGAAGATTTTCGCCGCGTCTCGCACGCCTCCAACGGTTCGGTAGAAAACGCGGAATACAAAGACATTCATGATCGACTCGATTCCATCGAACTGATGAAGAGCGAGACTGCCGAAGCGGAAAAGGAAAACCAAGCAGCGCGCGAAAAGATGGCTGCATCCAGGCAAGAAGCTGCGCCCGCGACCCAGGCACCCGCGGCTGCGACGACCGTGGCGGAGGTCACGCCTGCTCCCTCGGTCCCAACTCCCGCCCCTCCGGCGGCGTCATCGGCAACGGAACCGGCGCCGGCTTCGATCGGTTCGACGTCGTCGTCAGCGTCACCTTCTCCCTCTGGCTTAGCTCCCGCCAGCGCTCCCGTTGCGGCCGCCAGCTTCGACGATTCATCTCAAACCCTGGAAGAGCACGTAAAGGATCTTCGGCGGCAAGTGCAGCGGCTGGTGAAGGCCCCGGGCGCGCCACTCAAATCCGCTCCATTTCATACCGCAAGCACCTTGCAGTCCCTGGCGCCGGGGACGGAGGTTCTCATCGTCGTTTCAACTCCGTATTGGTACGGAGTGGAAACTCACGACGGCCAACACGGATGGATGCTGCGCGATGATCTGGGGCTATTGCCATGAAAGCAAGGTTGGGAATGGCTGGTTTGCTGAACGGAACAGCGCTGCTGGCGGTGGTGCTCGGGTCGGTTTTTGGGCAGGCACAAACCGTTTCCTCCGAGCGCGCCTTCCCGCAGTCCAAGGCAACCATCGAAAAAGCACTCAAGGCGATTCAGGGAAATCTGGCGGGCCGCCTGCCGACGCTGGATGGATTCGCCAAGCCTGGAGAGCAGCCACTAGAGCGTTATCAGCGCGGCTATTATCAGTCCGCGGTCGAAGTGACTCCCACCCGCGCCGGCGGCAGCATCGTGCGCGTCACCGCCAAAGTGACGGCCTGGTATGCGGATCCCTCCGGTTCCCACTCCGGATACCAACTGCTCCCATCCAATGGCCGGCTTGAGGCCGACCTGCTCGATCAACTGGCCGATGAAGTCGCGAGGACCGCGCCCGAGACGGAAACTCGGACGGCGGCGGCGGCCCCGGCAGCAGTTCCGATTCCGGCGCCAGCTCCAGTTCCGCCTCGTTCTACAGTCGCAGTCACGGCTTCGGTTCCAGCGCCGGCTGCAACTTCGAAGCCCGTCGTCGAAGCAAAGAAAAACGCGATGCCTGCGGCTAGCCCCGACATCCCCCGAACCTTCCCTACGTCACCCGGAACGAGCATCCCCCCGCCACCCTCCGCTGCACCGACTCCGGAGCAATTGCGCATCGAGAAGGAAGACAGCGCCCTGCAGGCGGAAGCCACGAGTCTGGAAGAAGTGGTGAAGAATATGGCGCATCCCCACAATTTGGTTGCGGTGAAAAAATCTGGTACGCCGGTGGTGGCGACTGCGAGCCTGACGGCCAAACCGCAGTTTCTGGCCAGCGAGCATGACGAGTTCGAATTGCTCGATTTCAATGCGGACTGGGTGCATGTGCGGATTTCGGGACTGTCGCGCGGGTGGATCTGGCGCAATAGCGTTGAAATGCCTGACGGCATCGCAGACACGGATGTGGTGACGGCCTCTACCCAAGCACCGGCCGCTGACCTGTTTCACGTGATTCGCGAAGAGACGGCGCCGTTTCCCGGAGATTGGGAGCCGCTGCGCAGTAAGACTGTAAAAATTATCTCCGTCCAGAAGGTCGATGAAGCGGCCAAAGACAGCGGCCCTAAGGATCGGCTCGCGTACGCGAAATTCTTATTGGAAAAGAGCTTCAAAGAAAGCGCGAAGAAGAATCAAGATCTTCAGGGTATCGTCGTGATTTTTGATTCCGCCGACGGCGGCATGATTGCGGCAACCGCGGCCAGCCTTCGGCAGTGGATCGCGGGCACGCTCTCGGACTCAGCTTTGTGGCATCAATGCTTCTTTGATCCGCCAGAAACGTTTAATACCACCGCATCTTCGGGAAGCCGGTAACTATTCATCTACTGCTCGAAGGCCGGATTCGAGTGCGATTTTTGCGGTAGCGTGGTCCCTGTTTCCCCCCACCTAAAGGCCAGTTAATTTTCAGGACTGCCTTGCATACTCTCGGCGTTTGTCTGAACTGCCGGATGACTCACGGCATCGATCGGTCTGTACGCTACCGCGAAAACTATCAGTGCGAAAAGAAAAAGAGAAAATACGAACACACGAACCTTTTCTGAGGATTTCATAGCACACCATAAAAATTCTAGGCCGCCGCAACATCACTGAATGTGCTCCTGATCACAAGCGGATGTGCGCCGCTACATGCTTCTACCGACCGCTGATCGCTCAGCGTAGCGCAGTTCGCGGACGGTAACGCCGAGCGTGGTCCTGCTCTCATCGTAGAATGCTTGCGAGGCGGGAAATTTGAAACTTAGCGAAGATCCTCACCGCAGGCTGAACGCCCTCACGAACGAATGGGTGCTGGTGTCGCCGCATCGCACCGCGCGTCCCTGGCAGGGAGAATTGGAGCGCGTACAAACCACATCCGAACCGGCTTACGATCCCAATTGCTATCTCTGTCCCGGGAACGCTCGGGCAGGAGGAATTCGCAATCCGGAGTACCAGACGACATTTGTATTCGAAAACGATTTTCCCGCACTCAAGGCTCAAACGCCCCACGACCGGCTCGACTTTGAAGGCAAGGGATTGCTGGTTGCCGAAGGCGAATCCGGGATTTGCCGCGTGATCTGCTTTTCTCCACGACACAATCTGGCGCTGGCCAGCATGCCCCCGGAAGAAATCGAACCCGTGGTTCACACCTGGATGGGGCAATTTCGCGAACTGGGCGGCATCGACTCGATCCATTACGTGCAGATTCTAGAGAACCGTGGGGCCATGATGGGGACCAGCAATCCTCACCCCCATTGCCAGATCTGGGCAACGTCTTCGATTCCAGAGGTGCCGCGAAAGGAACTCGCGGCGCTGCAAGGTTACGTTGGAACGCACGGTACGTGTCTTCTTTGCGACTACATTGCCTTGGAACAACGCCAGAAGGATCGAATCGTTTGTGAAAACGAGGGCTTCGTTGCCGTGGTGCCTTTCTGGGCGGTGTGGCCCTTCGAACTTCTGGTGTGCAGCCGGCGCCACATGGCCAGCATGAATGAATTCACGCCCGAGGATGCGCGGTTATTGAGCCAGATGCTACACCAGGTAACGGGTACCTACGACAAAGTGTTTGCAGTTCCGTTCCCTTACACCATGGGCTTTCATCCCTCTCCGACGGATCATCAGGATCATCCTGAGTGGCATTTCCACGCGCATTTCTATCCGCCCCTGCTGCGCTCGGCCACGATTCGCAAATTCATGGTCGGATTCGAAATGCTGGGCACACCACAGCGCGACATTACCCCTGAGGTTGCAGCAGCCAGGCTGCGGGAGCTTGCAGGCACGATCCGGTGATAAGTTCCGAGGTGTATTCTTGACGGTCCGGTGGAAAAAATATTCTTCGAGGCTTCTTATGAAAATCATGTCAGTGTCCACGCAGGCGCTCGTGCCCGTGGTTTTTGCCATCGTTTTCGTCGTACAGGCAGCGGGGCAAGCAGCTTCCATTCCAGCTTCGCAACTCGTCAGCCCGGAAGACCTGGTAAAGACAATTCAGACGGGGAAGCAAAAGCCGCTGATGATCCAGGTCGGCTCCCATGTTCTTTACCAGCAGGCGCACATCCCGGGATCGGAGTACATTGGGCCGGCATCGAGCGAGGCGGGATTGCAGCAACTGCGCAAGCGCGTTGATCCTCTGCCGCGGAAGAAATCGATCGTTCTCTACTGCGGTTGCTGCCCGTGGAGTCATTGTCCGAATGTGAAGCCCGCCTTCGAAGCGCTGCAAGCGATGGGTTTCACCAACGTAAAGGTTCTCTATATGGCCGACAATTTCGGGGCGAACTGGGTCGATAAGGGCTACCCGACCACGAGAGGAGAATAGTTCTGCGTTCGACCATCCAGTGGATTGTGCTGGCGGTTCTCGCCGCCGCGATTCTCACCGGCATTTACATCCGCTCGAATCGTGCTCCCCACCCGAAAACAGGAATCGCGAAAGAGCATCTTCTCGCGCCCGATTTCGTGCTTCCACAACTGAATGGCACACCACTCCGACTCTCTGCCTATCGCGGGAAAGTCGTACTGCTCGATTTCTGGGCAACCTGGTGCGATCCGTGCCGCGAGGAAACCCCGCATTTTGTCGAACTGCAGCAAAAATATGCAGACCGCGGCCTGCAGATCATCGGCGTTTCGATGGACGATACTTCTGAGCCTGTCCGCGATTTCTACCGTCAATTCCACATGAATTATCCCGTGGTAATGGGAGATGCAAAGACCGGCGAGGCTTACGGAGGAGTCTTGGGATTGCCGATCGCATTTCTGGTCGACCGGGAGGGGCGCATCGTCGCCAAGCACATGGGATCGACGAAGGCGGAAACCTTCGACCAGGAAATTGCGGCGCTCTTGCCAAAACAGTAACAACCCGGAACTCCTTTTATCTTCAATAACTTATACAACTTGCACTCCTTGCGCCTTTTGTCGTATTCCAATCACAGCCTGCTGTGATCCAAGTCGTCGTGCCTGCCTGCGCTGGCAAGATAGCCTCAGATGTTCGCATCGGACGCCAGTATGCGAGAGACCGTCAAGCGGCTGTGGCCAGAAATCGCCTGGATTGAGAACCTCCAATTACGGGATCAAGTTACCGAAACGTGGGTCAAGGCGCTCGAGCGCAGTCCGCTGAAGCCGGAAGACTTGAACCAGATTCCCTTCACGCTGCTGGTCCCCAACTGCCCGATCACATTTATGGAGCACAAGCGTTGCGTGGTCCACATCGCGCGCGACAGCGCTAAGGCGATGCAGTCGTTCATGGGGCGAGCGTTGCCGATCGATGTGGACACGGTCATCGCGGGAGCAATCCTCGCCGATGTCGGCAAGTTGCTGGAGTACGAGCTTGGCCCAGATGGGAAGAGCCGGCAGAGCGAGCGCGGCGAAGCCTTGCGGCATCCGTTTACTGGAGTCGCTCTCGCCCTGGAATGCGGGGTGCCAGACGCTGTCTGCCACATCATAGCCGCGCACGCCGCCGAGGGCGATCTGGTCAAGCGCTCGACCGAAGCGTTCATCGTGCATCACGCCGACTTTATGGCGTTTCTGCCATTCAAAAATCCGAAAAACATCAAATTGAACCCGTAATCAAGGAATCATCATGCCATCTGCCAATCCGACTCTCCCCCCCAAAGAAACCGTTACGGCCCGGATGTCACGCTGGGCGGCAGATCTCGGGTTCCAGCATGTTTCTCCCGAGGCGGTTTATCAGGCCAAACGATTTTTCCTCGATTCCATGGGCTGCGCGTTGGGCGGCTATCAGCAGCACGACGTGAAGATCGCGCTTGAAGTTCTCGACGAAATCGCGGCTCCCGGCCGGGCAACTGTGATCGGCACCGGACGCCGCGTCGACCCTGTCTCAGCATCGTTTGCTAACGCGCTGATGATCCGCTGCATGGACTACAACGACATCTATTGGAAGCAGGATCCATCACATCCTTCTGATATTTTCCCGGCCGCGATTGCAGGCTGCGAGCGCGCCCGGAGCGATGGAAAAGAACTGATCGTGGGCCTGGTGCTGGGCCACGAGTTCGAGATGCGTCTGTGCGAAGCCGCGTTCCCGGGAATCCGCGAACGCGGATGGCACCATGCGACGCTCACAGCGTTTGTTTCGCCCATCGTCGCCGGACGCGCGCTGCATCTGCCCTGGGAGCAGATTCAACATGCGATCGGCATCTCCGCCAGCCGCCACTGCACATTAGGCGCAGTCACCGCGGGCAAGCTGACGATGATGAAAAATACGGTCGATCCCATGGCGACTCAAAGCGGCGTCATGGCGGCGCTGCTGGCCGAGAAGGGCTATTCCGGGCCGGAGCACGTCATTGATGGCAAAGAGGGACTGACGCACGTTTTCGGACCGGAGTGGAAACTCAATCTGCTGACCGACGGGCTGGGAGAATCCTGGCGCATCACACAATGCGGCATGAAGGCTTTCCCCACCGAGGCGTTGACCCATACTCCGATCTCCGCAGTGCTCGACCTGGTCAAGAGCAACGACCTGCATCCTGAGCAAGTGGAGAAAGTCCAGATCCGGTCGCTGGCGCGGGCCGCCGACATTCTCTCCGATCCCAGCAAGTACGATCCGCATACTAAAGAGACCGCCGATCATTCCCTGCCCTATGTCATCGCGGCGGCACTAGTCGAGCGGCAGGTCACTCCGGTGCAGTTCACCATGAAAAAGATTATGGACCCCAGGATTCGCGAACAACTGCAGAAGATTGAAGTGGTCGCCGACCCCGAGATCGAAAAGGTATTTCCAGCATTACAGAGGGTAATCGTGCAAATTAATACGAAGGATGGACGCTCTTATACCAAGCAACTCGACTTTCCTAAAGGTGATCCTCGCAATCCTTTGACCGATCAGGAGGTAGAAGAAAAATTTGCGGCTCTGGCCGATGGAGTGCTGTCCAGCGCCGCGCAAAAACGAGTGAAAGACGCAGTATGGAATCTGGAGCGGGTGGGCTCAGTAAATGAATTGATGGCGTTAATGGAAGCCGACATCCGGGAAGCAAAATCTTCGCGAGCGAAAGCCAAGACGCGCGCGCGAAGCAGGACCGCGAAACGCAGCCCAGTCGTCGCGTAAACGATCATTCGCCACGCCGCACAACCTGCTTGGGTGAGGGAGTTCTTATGTCTCAAACAATTGTCGAGAAAATCGCACAAGCTCACATGTCAGAGGGCCCGCAGCGCCCGCTGCGTGCCGGCGACTTTGTTTCGATTCGTCCGTTTCACGTGCTGACGCATGACAACTCTTCCGCGGTGATGAGCAAGTTCAAGGCGATTGGCGCGAAGAGAATCTACGATCCGAAGCAGCCCGTCTTCGCCGTCGATCACGACATCCAGAACCACGAAGAGGCGAATCTGAAGAAATACCGCTCTATCGCCGCCTTCGCGGCAGAACACAAGATCGCTTTCTATTCGGCGGGATCAGGCATCGGTCACCAGATCATGATCGAGCGCGGGTATGTCGTGCCGGGATCGTTCGTGGTCGCCTCCGATTCGCACTCGAATATGTACGGCGCGTTGGGAGCCGTCGGCACGCCCATTGTGCGCACCGACGCTGCCGCGGTGTGGGCCACGGGCGAATTCTGGTGGCAGATTCCGCGAACCATTCAGGTTGTCCTCGAAGGCAAGTTGCAGCCGGGTGTCAGCGGGAAGGACGTAATCATCACGCTCTGCGGGCTGTACAACCATGACGAAGCGCTCAACGCCGCCATCGAGTTTGCGGGGCCGGGCGTGGCGAGCCTTTCGATGGACGCCCGCTTCTCGATCTCCAACATGAGCACGGAATGGGGGCCGATTGTCGCCTGGTTCCCGGTGGATGAGGTAACGATTCAGTATTTGCGCAACGTGCATTTGTGCCTGGAAGCTTCCGGCATCCACCGCTTCAGCGACAAAGATATTGAAGGCTGGGCGAATACACCGCCGCGGCCCGATCCGAACGCCGATTACAGCGCGCGCATCGTGCTCGACCTGAGTCAGGTGACGCCCCATGTGTCCGGTCCGGACAGCGTGCAGACCATGACATCTGTTTCCGCGATCGAAAAAAAGAAGGTCGCGATCCAGAAGGCGTACCTGCTTTCGTGCGTGAACTCGCGGCTCACCGATCTGGAAGATGCGGCTTCAGTTCTGCGCGGCAAAAAAGTGGCGTCAGGCGTGAAGTTCTATGTGGGAGCGGCGAGCGCTTGGGTGCAGCAGGAAGCGGAGCGGCGTGGAGTTTGGCAAACGCTTTTGCAGGCGGGAGCGATTCCGTTGGCTCCCAGTTGCGGTCCGTGCATCGGCCTCGGAACCGGCCTGCTGGAAAAAGGCGAGGTGGGAATCTCTGCGACCAATCGCAATTTCAAAGGCCGCATGGGTTCGCGCGACGCGCAATGCTATCTCGCGAGTCCGGAGATTGTGGCTGCGTCCGCTGTCGCCGGATACATCACTGGTTTGCGTTCCTTTCCGGATGTGCAACTCGCACGCACTTATCAGGAACTCCCGGCTCCCAGTTACTCGTCCGAGCGCGTGGAGATTCTGCCGGGATTCCCGGAGCACCTGCAAGGGCGTCTGGTGTTCATGTGCTTCGACAACATCAACACGGACGCAATCTACGGCAAGGACTATACCTATCGCGACGATATGACGCCGGAAATGATGGCCAGGGTCATCATGGAGAACTACGATCCGCAGTTCGCGGCGCGCACTCGCGCCGGGGACATCATCGTCGGCGGCTTCAATTTCGGCACAGGATCGAGCCGCGAGCAGGCCGTCACCTGCCTCAAGGCGAAAGGAATTCCGCTGGTGATCGCCGCCAGCTTTTCGCAGACCTATTTGCGCAACGCTTACAACAATGGATTCCTGTGCATTGAAGTTTCCGCCCTGGTCAAGAGGCTGCGCGAACAGTTTGGAAACGAAATCGCCGGCAAGGAAAAGACGATCATTCCCGGAGATACGATCGCCATTGATTTCGTCTCCAGCACCTTGAAATGGCGTGGACAGTCGTTCGCCTTTCCTCCGCTCGGACGCGTCCCGCAGTCGATGGTTATTGCCGGCGGCGCGGAAAAAGTCGTCGCCAAGAAACTGGGATTTTCAGACAAGCACGAGCATCCAGAGCTCGTCGTTTCAGGAGATTAAGCAATCATGGCAAAACATGTTGTCGTCACCATGCCCGGAGACGGGATTGGCAACCAAGTTCTTCCCGAGGCATTGCGCGTTCTGAGAGCCGTCGAGTTCGATGCCGAATACATCCACGCCGACATTGGATGGGGATGCTGGCGTCGCGAAGGCAATGCGCTTCCCCAACGCACGATCGATCTGCTCGCTAGGCAGAAGCTGGGATTGTTTGGCGCCATCACTTCCAAGCCGAAGAAACAGGCCGAGGCGGAACTGCGCCCGGATTTGTGCGGCAAGGGCTATTCGTACTTCAGCCCAATCGTGACCATGCGGCAGCGCTTCAACCTCGACACCTGCATCCGGCCGTGCATTTCGTTTCCCGGGAATCCTTTGAATTTCATTCGCAAGCGGGCCGATGGAGGCTTCGAGGAGCCATGCGTGAACGTCGTTGTCTTCCGGCAAAATACCGAGGGCCTATACGCCGGGGTGGAATGGACCAATCCGCCGGAGCAGGTTCGCGCCGCGCTGGGCTCGCATCCGAAATTCAAGCCCTTTCTTCCGGTGGCGGGGCCCGATCTCGCGATCTCGGTCCGGATCGTGACCCGCCGCGCTGCCCACAAGATCTGCAAGGCGGCCTTCGATTGGGCAAAGAAATACGGCTACAAGTCGGTCACGATTTGCGAGAAGCCGAACGTGTTGCGCGAGACCTCCGGCATGATGGAGGACGAAGCCAAAGCCGTCGCGAAGGAATATCCCGGCATCGCGTTGTGGTCGACGAACATCGATGCGCAAACGATGTGGCTAACCAAGAATCCCGAAGAGTATGGGGTAGTGGTTGCGTCGAATCTTTTCGGCGACGTGATCTCCGACGCCTTCGCCGGGCTGATTGGCGGCCTGGGCTTTGCCGCTTCCGGCAATATCGGGGACGAAGTCGCGGTCTTTGAGCCGACACATGGCTCTGCCCCGAAGTATGCGGAACTCGATCCGCCCATCGTGAATCCGATTGCCATGTTTCTTTCGGCGGTCATGATGCTCGAGCACGTCGGAGAAGTCCAAAAGGCGCACCGCATCCGCCAGGCGATTGCTGAGGTCGTGCAGGAAGGAAAAGTGCGCACCTACGACATGATGCGCATCCCCGGCGGTCCGAAGGCGATCAGCGAGGGCGCAGCCAGCACGATCGAGATGACCGATGCGGTTTTAGCGAAGCTGCAGAAACAGGATTCCACGTTCGCAGAATGCGAACTGGTTGAAGCGGGCGGCGGCATCTAGCAGAGAGATCTTTATGACAGTAGCAACGGAAATCCGCATCGGCGAGGCGGGGCACTGCGGCCCTGAGATTCGCTCCGACCTTTATGTGCATCTCGAACCCCGTGACTCCGGCGGCTTGCAGATTGAACTTGAGTCTCGGGTGAATACGTATTACGGCGACTCCATCCGCAAGCAGGCGGAGGAAGTGCTGGAAGCTCTGGGCGTGCGGCACGCGCACGTTCTGATTCGCGATGAGGGCGCGCTGCCTTTTGTGATCGCAGCGCGCATCGAGGCGGCGGTTCGGCGGGCCGGGTTGGGCGAAGGTACGCGCGTTCTTCCCGATCGCGTCAACCTGCCCGCTCCTTCTGGCCGGGATCGCATTCGGCGCTCCCGGCTCTACCTGCCCGGCAGCGAGCCCAAGTACTTCATCAACGCCGCTTTGCATGGCCCGGACGCCATCATTCTCGATCTGGAAGATTCCGTTCACGCCGCGGAAAAAGATGCCGCACGTTTGCTGGTGCGCAATGCGCTGCGCGCAGTTGATTTCCTGCACTGCGAGCGCATGGTACGCATCAACCAGCTTCCCCTCGGACTTGAAGACCTCGACGAGGTCGTCCCCGAGTCGCCAGATTTAGTGTTGATTCCCAAGGTCGAAAATCCTGACCATGTGATTGCGGCAAAGACGCGCATCGCCGAGATCAAAGCCGATTACGGCATCACGCGGCCGATCTGGCTGATGCCGATTCTGGAATCCGCTCTCGGAATCGAGAATGCTTTCGCCATTGCCAAGGCGAGCGATCAAATCGTGGCCCTGACGATTGGGCTAGAGGATTACACAGCCGACCTGGGAGTCGTGAAGACGTCAACCGGCGCGGAATCTCTCTATGCTCGCCAACGGGTTGTGAATGTCGCACACGCGGCTGGGGTGCAGGCGATCGACTCGGTTTTCGGCGATGTCGGCGACATGGAAGGCTTGGGCGTGTGGAGCCTGAACTCGCGCGCTCTCGGCTTCGAAGGCATGGGATGCGTCCATCCTACGCAGATCCCGGTCATTCACGAAGCATTTGCTCCGGGCGCGACTGAAATCGAGCGGGCACGGAAGATTGTTGCCGCTTTTCATGACGCGCAGCAAAAAGGCCTGGGCGTGGTCAGCCTGGGTTCCAAGATGATCGATCCGCCGGTCGTGCAGCGCGCCCTGAAACTGGTAGCGCGAGCGCAGGCCATGGGACTGATTCACTGATGGCCGAATGAGTTGGAGTTTCTATGGCAGTGCTGGAAAAAGCTGAGCTGATCGCGAACGCAGCTGGCCGCGACGTGCCGGAGACGGTGAACGGGCGACCGCAGGTTCCTTATATGGGAGTCGGAAAGTACCGGCCGACGGGAAGGAAGGCATCGCCTCCAATCAGCAGCGCCTCGGACTATCCCGCTGACGGGGATAAGCGCGTTCCGGATCTCGAGACGGCGTTGCGCAAGTGCGGACTGCGGGATGGAATGGTGATTTCTTCGCATCATCATTTGCGCGATGGCGACCGCGTCGCCTTGATGGCGCTCGAAACTGCGGCACGCATGGGAATTAAGGATCTGACGTGGTTTCCCAGCGCGTCGTTCCCTTCCCAGAAGGACGCGATCGAACTGATGCAAGCGGGCGTGATCGATCACATCGAAGGCAGCATGAACGGCCCGCTTGGCGATTACTGCACCCAAGGCAAAATGCGCGGCATGGGCGTTCTGCGCTCGCACGGCGGCCGATGGCAGGCCATACAGGATGGCGAAGTTCACATTGATATGGCGGTGATTGCCGCGCCCACGGCCGATCCGTTCGGCAACTGCGATGGATCGCACGGGAAGTCTGCCTGTGGATCGCTGGGCTTTGCGCTGGCGGATTCGCTGTATGCCGATCGTGTCATCGTTGTGACCGACAATCTGGTTCCCTTCCCGTGTGTGCCCTGGCAGATTCAAGGAAATTATGTGGACCACGTGGTTGCGGTGGATTCGATCGGCGATCCGGCGCGCATCGTTTCAGGAACGACGCAGATCACACGCTCTCCCGATCGCCTGCGCATTGCCGAATTCGTGGCTCGTTTTTTGCGGGATGCTGGCATCATGCGCGACGGATTCTCTTTTCAAGCGGGCGCGGGTGGAATCGCTCTGGCGTTCGTCGGCTATCTCAAGCAGATGATGAAGCAGGCTGGCGTCAAGGCGCGCTTTGTGCGCGGCGGGTCGACCAAATATCTGGTCGAATTACTGGAAGAAGGATTGACCGATTACATTCTTGATGGCCAGACTTTCGACCTCGACGGCATCCGCTCGATCGCCAATAATCCCCGGCACGTTGCCACTTCACCGTTCACTTCTTACAACTATCACGGCAAGGGAAACTTCGCCTCCATGGTGGACGCGGTGGTGCTCGGGGCCACCGAAGTCGACACTCAGTTCAACGCCAACGTGGTCACCCACTCCGACGGACGGCTGCTTCATGGCATTGGCGGATGGCAGAATTGCCTCGCTTCACGATGCACGATCCTTGCTGTCCCTTCGTTTCGCGACCGTATTCCGGTCATCGTCAACGAAGTGACCACGCTCTGTGGACCTGGCGAATTGATCGATGTGGTTGTGACCGAGCGCGGGATCGCCATCAATCCCAAGCGCCAGGATCTGCTGGACGCGACGCGGGGATCAAACTTGCCGATCCGATCGCTAGACGACATTCAACGAGAAGTGGAGAGGATTTGCGGCGGAAAACCTCGCCGCCCGAAACGCGGAGACCGCCCCGTCGCTGTCGTGAAGTGGGTCGATGGCACTGTGCTCGATACCGTCTGGCAGGTGGGATAGATTACAAAGCAAATAGCGAACACTGCGTCCTCAGCCCCGCGAAATCCCAAGAAAATCTTACTGTGCCTTCAGGGCTGCATTCCAATTTCAAAGTTGAGAGTCGAAAGCGCCAAGCGGTATTGATATTGGGCATTCACGTAACCGATTGCCGCATCGGCCTGCTGTAACTGTGCCTGGCTGAGTTCGACAATCGAGCCCAAGCCCAGCTGGTAGCGACTCGTAGCAAGACTCAAGCTGAGATCCGCTTCCTTAGCCAACTCGGCAGCCACCCCCACCCGCTGGAATGCAGTATTCGCTGATAGCCAGGCCGTGCGGACGTCGCGCACTACACTGTCTCGCAAGTCGCGAGTACTCTCGGCGGCAGCCTTGGTGCGATAGTTGGCTTCCGACGCCTGCGCCGTGTACAGGAAACCGTTAAAAATGGGGATGCTCATATTGACGCCGATGGCCCCGTACCAACTCGAGATGAAATAGTTGGGGAAGCATCCACCGAAACAATCTGGCCTCACCGGAGATCCTCCGGCCATGCCCAAGGCGCTGATAGTGGGCAAGAGCTGATCACGCTGAGCGCGGCGGAACTTCTCCGAGGCCTGCTGATCGTAGGTGAGGGCCTGCAGATCGGGCCTCTGCTTCAATGCGGTGCTGATGAGCACGTCCACATCCGGCGGAGGTGAAGGGAGTTGCGCTTCTTCCTCTTCGGTCAGTTCGTAGCTCACCTGCTTGTCAAACCCGAGGATGGCCGTGAGAGCTGCAACGGTTGAATTGACATTGTTTTCTGCGTCGAGTTGCAGCAGTTTGGCCTGCGACAGATTAACCTCGGCGAATGCCAGGTCGAGAGTCGATTTCAGCTTGCTCTTGGTCAACTCGTCCACCTGGTGTTGCACGGACTGGCGCGTGTCAACCGTCTGTTGTGCCACTTTGAGTAAGGCCTGAGCTTCGAGGGCGTTATAGAAGGCCTGGTCCGTAGCCAAAACGATATCTTCTACCGTGGCCAGCGCGTTCGCGTTTTGCGCCTTCTCCAACAATTTCGAAGAGGACACTAAATTGAACGTGCGTCCGAAGTCGGTCAGAAGTTGGTTGAGAGTTACGCCTGCGCCGGCATGCTCGAGCAGTCGCGGGGCATTGAGGGCTCCGGCACTGATGCGGCTACCCTCATTCGCGTCGACAGCGGTCACCGTGCCGTTGAAGGTCGGGAGTTCAGCCGATCTAGTTTCGCGATAGATCTGATGCTGGGCCAGGGCGAGCAAACGTCCCACGCTGATCCGGGGATTGTTCTTCAGGGCGAGCTGTTCCGCCTGGGTACGGGTCAACCTCATCCTGCCGCTCGGGGGTTGAATCGCCTGCCCCGGTTTCTGGTCAGGGTATGACGTCGACTGAGCCCCAGCAGCACCGGGAAGGAGCACCACTTGCGCCTCCACCGTGGAGGGAACACGCGCTGGTGAAGGCGTCGATTGCGGCTGCGGGGCCGAAGGTAAGGCGGGCGCTATTTCCGAAATTTGCGCCCATCCAAGTTGCGGCGGGAGCATCCACACTGCCATCAGCAGTGCACAAAATGAAAATGGATAAGTCCTGGTCATCGGCATGCCTCTTCCGTTCTATCCTGCTGTCTCCGTCAGACCCTCGGTCGCCGGTGGCTGATTCTTTTTCCCATAGACCAACAGATAAGCGGCCGGGACGATGAAAATCGTGAGCAAGACCGATGAGGTCAAGCCTCCGATAATGGCCTTGGCCATGGGAGCATATTGTTCCGCGCCCGTGCCTAATTTCAGCGCCATCGGAATCATGCCGATGATGGTGGCCAGCGAGGTCATCAGAATCGGACGCAGGCGCACGCGGCACGCCGTAATCACGGCGTCGGAGGGAGACAATCCTTGCTTCTCCAGATTGTGGGCAAAGTCCACAATCAGGATGCTGTTGGAATCGGCGATGCCCACCAGCATGAGCACGCCCATCAGCGACATCACGTTCAAGGTCGCGCCCGTGAGTGGCAGGATGATCAACACTCCGACGAATCCCATGGGAATCGCCAGCATGATCAGGAACGGATCGATGAAGGACTTGAATTGAGCGGTGAGAATCAGAAACAGCAGAATGAAGGAGATGATAAATCCGAAGGCGAAGCTCTTGAACGATTGATCCATGCCGTTGACCATGCCGCGCAAGTTGATACGCACGTTTCCGGGCACTTTCGCCTTGTCGATGATGTCGCGAATCTTGCTGGTCACGCGCTGCAGGTCTTCTCCCTTGGGCGTGACGTAAATATCGATGGTTCGCTGAATCTGATAGTGATCGATTTCAGTCGGCGTCTCGATCTGCTTTACATTGACCACATTGTTGAGAACCGTAGTCGGCCGACCTTCCACGGAGCAGTTCCACGAAGGTTGTAAAGTTCCCAGGCGGACCGACCCAGAGGGACCACAGTCCATGCCGTCTTCCTTGCCAGGATCCCGCAGGGGAATCTGTCCGAGGTCGGTGGCATTGTGAATGGCCGACTGGCCATGCTCGAAGTACTGCACGGTCAAGTAGTAGTCGTTGCCGGTCTTGCGATCGACCCAATAATTGGGAGCAATCATGTAATTGGAGTTCAGGGCCGTGATCACGTTATCGACGACATCTTTCTGCGTGAGGCCCATCTCGCCAGCATGAACACGATCCACATCCAGCCGCAAGGCCGGGTAATTGATGTCTTGCGGAATGTAGATCTGGCCGACACCGTGGATCTCACGGATTCGGCAGGCCAGGTTCTGCGCGATCCCATAAATCTGATGCAGATCCGGGCTGCTGACCTGCACATCGATGGGCGCGGGCATGCCCGTGTTCAAAATGGCATCGACCATCGAACCGCTGGAGAGGAAGGTGCGAATGTCGGGATACTGACTCGCCATTTTCTGCTGCACTCGATCCATGTATTCAAAACTGCTGACCTTGTGCGACTGGTTCAATTGCACTTGCACTGTGGCCGTATACGGACCGGTATTGGTGGTGTACAAGGAAGAAAAATCCGGGACGACGCCAATGTTGGAGACGATTCTTTTCAGGTCCTTGCCGCTCACCGTGTTGCGGATCAGATCTTCCACTTTGGCAACGTATTCGTCCGTCACTTCGATGCGAGTGCCGGTAGGAACTTTCAGATTGATGGTGAACTGGCCCGCATCGGTCTTGGGGAAGAACGCCAATCCGAGTAATGGGTAGATCCCCAGGCTGGCCACAAAGACACCGCTCAGGATGATCACCGTCAGCCCCGGACGCTGCACGGCGCGCCGCACCCAATATTCGTAGTAGTCCAGGATCCTGTTGAACGTCTCGTTGAAGCGCGCGTTGAAGCGATCCATCCACGATGCCTTGCTAGGCTCAGGGGATCCAACTTCGTACTCTTTGTGCTCGTGGCCGGCCGCATGGGGCACGGCTTTCAAGAAGCGCGACGTGAAAAGAGGAATCACTGTCATCGCGACGACGTAAGACGCCAACAAAGACAAGCAGAAAGCCATCGCCAGCGCCGAGAACAGATACTTGGCCACCCCGTAAAGAAATACGACCGGGAAGAAGTCGACCACATCGACCAGCGTGGCGGCCAGCACGGCCAGATTCACCTCCGATCCTCCAACCTCGGCTGCCACCATGGGCGCGGCTCCCATTTCAAGGTGGCGATAAATGTTTTCCAGCGAGATCACCGAGTTGTCGATCACGCGCGAGAAGGCCAGCGCCATACCTCCCAAGATCATCGTGTTGACGGTTCCGCCCAGCAGGGCCAGCACCACGAACGCGGCCAGGGCAGAGAGAGGAATGGACAGCAGCACCGCCGAAGTAGCTCGAAAACTGCCCAGGAAGATCAGGATCATCAGGCTGGTCAGAATCAGTCCCAGAAATCCTTCATGCAGGACCGTATCGATGGCTTCCTTCACATACACCGACTGATCGAACACGATGCTGGTGCGCATCTGCTGGGGAATGTCGTAAAGATGCTTGATAAGCTGGCGAACACCATCAACGACGGCGATGGTGTTGGTATCGCCGCCCTGTTTCATGATCGGAATGTAAGCGGACTTCTGCCCATCGATACGAACGATGTTGTACTGAATCTGGTGAGAATCTTCCGCTTTTCCTACATCGCTTACCGTGACCCAGGAATGTCCGTCGACCTTGAGCGGTATTCGGTTCAACTGCTCCATGTTGTCGACCAGGCTGTTGGAGTAAACGAAATAATCGTAGGGGCCCATCTTGACGTCACCGGCGGGCAAGATGAGATTGGATTGGTTGACGGCGTGTACTACATCCATCAAGCTGAGCTGTCGTGAAGACAACTTGTATGGATCTACGTACACCATGATCTGACGGTAGATCCCACCGAACACACCCGGAATTGAAGAACCAGGCACGACGGCAATCTGGTTGCGAATCTGGAACTGGGCGTAATCGTGGAGTTGGGTCTCGTTGAGGCCTTCGCCTTTCACCGTGACCAGGGCGACCGGCAAGCTGGAAGCATCGAATTTCAGAACGACGGGCGGCAGGGTTCCGGGAGGTAATCGCTTCAAATCGGCCAAAGCTAAGTTGGAAAGTTCGCTGACGTCGGTGTCGGGACTGGTGCCGGGCTGAAAATAGACTTTGATGATGCTGACGCCCAGCAGCGATCTCGACTCCATATGATCGACACCCGAGGCGAGCGTGAAGAAACGCTCCAGAGGATCGGTGATATCAAACTCCACGTCCTCGGGCGGCATGCCTGTATAAAACGTCGCCACCACCGCTTCCGGCAGATTGATCGGAGGAAATAGATCGACCGGCATGCGCGCCAGGCTGGTCACACCAATGACCAGGAGCGCCAAGCAGAGGACGATGATGAAATATGGATTGCGAATCGAAAACCCTGGCATAAGATCTACCTAATCTCCGTCATCTCGAACTTTTTGGCTGAGAGCCCTACTGCTGCGAATCCTCGTGGTTGTACGACGGTACCGCGACCGCCTGGGTGCGTACCTTTTCTCCGGGCTTCAGACCGGCGCGATCACTGACCACGACCTGTTCCCCTTGGGTTAATCCGGAAACGATTTCCGCGTCACTGCTGGTTTGTATGCCGACTTGGACTTGGCGTTGCTCGACGGTTCCATCCGCTGTGACGACAAAGACCGAGGTCTTGTCGCCTTCATGGTTCAAGGCCTGAACCGGAATCGCCGGAACATTCGCTTTCTGATCAAACCGCAGGTCAGCTTCGGCGTACACGCCAGGCAGCAAAATCCGCTGCGGATTGGGAACATCCACCTCGGTGTGCATGGTGCGAGTATCGGATCTCACGTCCACGGAGAATCGCGCCACTTTCCCGGGAAAAGTCCGGTTCATGGCGGGCACGCGAACATTTACCGGATCTCCGATGCGGATGTAGCGCACGTAACTTTCGGGAACTGGGATGACCAGTCGAAACAAGTCATCTTCGGAGAGCTTGACCAGCGGCATCGCTTGCGTGCTGGAACCGGTTCCGGCTTGCATCAAAGTTCCGAGGTTCGCGTAGCGTTCGGTGACTACGCCGGAAAACGGAGCGGTGATTTTCGAGTAATCGAAGAGGCTTTGATCGTGAACCAGCTTCGCCTTGGAAGCGGCGAGTTGGCTATGGGCAGCATCCAAGGCTGCCTGGCCGGCATCTACTTGCGACGCGGACGCCAGATCTTTGCCCTGGGCGTCATCGACTTCCTGCTGGGCAACAATGCCGGGCTGAGTTTCGAAAACTCCGTTCAGGCGTGTGTATTCCAGATGCAGCGCCTTGTACTGCGCCTGATAGCGCGCCAGTTCGTGATCGGCGCGTGTAATCTGATTGCTGGCATTCTTGATCTCTGCCTGATCTTCCTCGAGTTGGGCCTGCAGTTCAGGAATTTCCAGAATGGCCATGACCTGTCCCGCCTTGACCTTGGTTCCGTAGTCGACGTCGAGCTTTTTCACGTAGCCCGATTCCTTGGCGTACACATCAATTTCCTGGAAGGGCACCAACTCCGAGGACAGCGTGATCTCTCGTCCCAGAGATTTCTTAGCCACCCTGGTGACTCCGACGGTCACCGCCGGCTCGCTGGCCTGCACATTCTTTTCCCCGCTTCCGGAACAGGACGAGAGAGCGACGGCGATGAAAATTGCACAGGCCGCGAGAGCACACAGCTTGATCCTTCTACCAGCGGTGCGGCCTTCCCTGGCATTCGGTTTACTTCCACCTTGAGTCATCGCTTATCCGTGACCAGCTTTCTCTGGCTGTTTGCCAGCAATCTTGGGACCCGACTACTTGATGGTCTTGATCAGCTCGCTGAGCTTTTCAATCGAGAAGGAGTTCGACCGGCAAAATTCGATCACCCTTTGCTCGGATTGTTCGAGCGCGTTGGCGACATCGGGTATCGCGGGCGCAACCTCGAACGGTACGTTCAGAATTCCATGGCGGTCGCCATGCAGCAGCGCTCCGGGGCGGACTTCCATTCCGCCGATCTGGATGGTCGCGCCCACGTCGAATATGTGGGCGTAGGCATGCGACACGAGAACGCTTCCGGCAAACAACTGGATTCCCGCGGCGCGCACGGCTGGCAGTTCGCGGACGGCTCCATTAGTGACGTATCCGATGCAACCCAACGCCTTGAGAATGGAGGCGTGTACATCTCCCACAAAAGCTCCCCGGCCGCACGGCGCATCCATGTCCTGCAAAACCAGAATGCGGGGCGCGGGCACCTCTCGGAAGCTGTTCCAGAAGTCGGTGCGATCGCGATAGGTGCCTCCCTTGATGGGCGGCTCGCCGCTCAGGAGGCGCGCCGTAACGGCATAGCCCACCATGGGGGGAGCGTCCTCGAACATGCAACGAACCGAGGCGTTTGTGAAGCCGGTATTGCGCAGCCGGACATTAAAGGTCTCAACCGCATTGGCAACCATGCAGGTATCGAATTGACGAAGTGCATCTAGCTGCTCTTCGGTTAACCGCAAGGCAACGCTCATGTGTTCCCCTTCGGATGCGCTCAGTATCTACCGAAAGCTTGGTTTTCTTGACCCCGGAATTGCTGGATGCGCCCACATTGTCAATGGTTTCAACGACAATAAGCATTCGCATCGAACGTAAAGGAAAATGAACTGAATCCAAACCACGGACGGCTCAAGGGATGACGAAGCTATGAGAACAAAGAGAAAATCGGAGGCGGACGGTAGTAGAGAATGCTGGCAAACGAAAGGTTGGGAATTGCAGATCCGACAGACGGGATGCGCGCGGGACGGGCTGGAGCCTGCAGGGGCACACAGTCGATCGTTGGAGGAATCCAGTTCGCAGCGTCCTTGGTAAGACGTTGTCTAACCGGCGGTTGTGAAGAATAGCTGTGCGAGGTCTTGACTGCGGAAGTCGAAGCACCTTCGGCTGAGCCATAGCGGGTCGCCAGGCTGATCGCCAGCGCAAAGATGGCGGTCAAAACCACGAGCGCACACCAGCGCGCGCATCCGCCACTCTTTCGATCGGTAAGGCTCAGCATTCTCTGGCTTTTCAACGCTCCGCTTTTAACATAGCGGTTTGGCAGCACGGAAGCAAGACGCAACAGGGTAACGTTAGTACCGAGCACAATACGTTGGAGTGCGTTGTCCCCAAGGTGGTTGCATTGCGCTGAGGATAATTGCCCTCTAAGCGTATTTTCTCCGGTAACCACTCAGGTTACAGCGCGATATCGCGGGTGCTCACAAGTAACCTTTCTGGCTGCGCCACTCTAGTACTTTCGCATGACATCCATCTATACTTCTCTGGTTCGAGCGACTTGAAAACGAGCATAGCCAACCAAACCCGCAGTACAATCATCCTTCAGCGCAGGGATATGTCGATCTATTGCGATACCCGAAGAGGCAGAGCCGGAATCCACTGGATCCACGGATTTCTGGGAGTAGCCGTATTACTTGCCTTGCTGGTGGCTCGTAGTGTACCGACGCAATTTCCCGGCGCCGCCAACTCTGCTTCGTCCACCCATGCCGTTTCCAGTCACGATCAGAGACCCCGTTTCAACTGTGACGCGACTAAGTGGAGCCTGCCCACGAGCAGTTTTCAGCCTCTGCAGTCTGCGGGACCGTCCCGCCAAATAACGCCCGGGGCTCAGTTGTTCTCGAGCCTGCAAGCCACGGGCATTCACTACAATCGCCCGCCTCCCGCCGTCTAGCTCCTGCGAAATGATTCGCTGAGGGAGGGTTCCTCCTTCGACGAAACCGTAGGCTTTGTCCATGCTCGGAGGCTGCGCCCATGACTGGCTCTGCTGCGCCAAGACGCCCATTACCCGTGATCGATCGTTCGCGACGACGCGAATCCTCGGGCATCCTTCGGGTTTCCCTGGGACTCGGCCTGATTTCGCTGTTGGCAACGGAATTCATGCATTCCCTGCTTGTCCCTTATCTCGGGCGCCGCTGGGAACGACTGTCGGCTGAAAGCGTTTCCGGCGCGGTGGTTGCTCTGCTGACGTTCAAGCTCATGCAGATTGCCAACCGCCGGCGGGAAGCGGCCCTGCTGCGTATGCAGGTCATCTCGGAGATGAACCACCACATCCGGGACGCGCTGGCGGTGATTTCGCTTTCTATCGAGCCCCTTGAGAACCGGCAATGCATCGGAGTGATTTCGCAAAGCGTTGACCACATTGAATGGGCGCTGCGCGAGATTCTGCTGCGAAACAAACCCTTGCCGGAAGACAGGCAGCCTGCGTACTTTCCATCGCGAGCCCGGAACGAAAACAAACGCGCGAGGTGATAATGCCGTCCATTCCCAGTAAGAATTTGGCAAGCGAATTTTCGTTGTCCCGCCTCCAGTCTTTACCTCGGACGTCGCCGAAGGAGAATCGAGCGCATTTCGTAAGACGCAATTGTCGCGCCGTGGAGAACGTTGATTTCAATCCCCCACGAGGAGAGCACCTGTGAGCACGATTCGAGTCCTTTGTGTCGAAAATCAGCCCCACTATCTCGACATTCTGCAATGCATGCTGAAAGCCGCGGGATATCAAGTCGTGCCGGCAACCACCGGAGCGGAAGCTCTGATTCTCTTCGCACATGAACCCCTGCAAGGGGTTTTGCTCGAATACGATTTGCCGGACATAACCGGCAGCGTGGTGCGTTCGGAGATGAAACGAATCAAGCCGGAAATTCCGGTCCTCCTCTTTTCCGGAGTAGGAAACCAGACTCCCTTCCTGCTCCGCTTTTTCGATTCTTATCTTCGTAATAGCGAGAAACCAGATTGGGCTTATTCAGATCTAGACAGTTAGGAAAAAGGACATGATGCCATCAGAAATGGAACAACTCAGAAAGAAGCTGGAGAATCTGCGGCAGGAGTCGATGTAATTGCTGGACCGGCTCAAGAATGAGACCCGTTCCCTCGACGCCGACAGCACCCAGGACAGCGCCGACCGCTGTGTCGTGAACCTGTCCAAAGAATCTTTGTTTGAACAGAGCAGCCAAAGGAGAACCATTCTGCGTCTCATTGAGGCAGCGCTGCAGCGAATGAAGAAGGGCTCCTTCGGGGTTTGCGTGGCGTGCGGCGATGAGATCCAGACGCGAAGGCTGCAGGCTGTGCCGTGGACACAATTTTGCCTTTCGTGCCAGGAAGAACTGGAAGACGAAGTAGGAGCCAGCGTGGCGGCCCGAACTTCTCAGCCGCTCGGCTCGAATTGGAGGCGGGCAGGATAAACAGGATTTTTTTGATTTTGACCACTGCCTGCGGAGGCTACGCCGGCAACTGTCTCATCGGGTGCATGACAATGTGGAATACGGCCCGGCTGACTCCGTTCGCTTTGGAAGCATCCAAAGGTTATATATTCGGAGCTCTCCATAAGGAGGGCCGAACGGGACGCGAGCGCTATCGGAGGTGAGGCATGAGGAGACTGGCTCTCATCGTGCTGCTGATGTCGGCAGGATCGTTCGCGCAGGATGCAATTCCTGCCGGGACGATCCTGCCGGTTCAATTGAGTTCTTCGCTCAAGAGCGGCAAGCTGCGGCCCGGGCAAACGGTGAGCGCACGGCTGATGCAGGATGTGCCGCTGCCGGCGAACCGCAACCTTCCCGCCGGAGCAAAAGTTCTCGGCCATGTAGTCTCCAGCGAAAGCCCGAACCCGGGAGAAATCCAAGTCTCTTTGCGCTTCGACACCTTATTAACCGGCAAACGGCGAATTCCCATAGTCACAAATCTGCGCGCTTTGGCCACCATGATGGACGTTGCGGACGCCCAGGAGCCGGAGAATGGGCCCGACCGGGGGACTTCGGAATATAGCTGGACTACCGATCAGATCGGAGGCGAGGTGAACTATCACGGAGCCAGAGTCGATCGTGGTTCCTCGCTGGTCGGCGCCTCCGTCGCGGATGGCGTTCTGGTTCGACCCGCTTCCAGGCCCGGCACGCCATGTCGCGGCATACTTTATGACAATGACGCGCCCCAGGCTCTCTGGGTGTTCTCCTCCGATGCATGCGGCCTTTACGATCTGCCCGATCTGACCCTGGTGCATGCGGGACGCACCGAGCCGGTCGGCCAGATCACGTTGCGCGCCGCGAAAGGTAAACTCAACGTACGCTCAGGCAGCGGCATGCTGTTGCGGGTGAATCCCAGCCCGGGATCCGCCTCCAACTAGCCACTCGCGCGGATCCGCAGCCGTCGGGGTGGCAGTTGACAGCTCTTTCGGCTCCCCAACCGCTCAACTGCGCTGGCCAGTAAGTCCGATGGCATCCGATGGAAAGGGCGCGCCGCATGCAGCGCCCTTACATCTTTTGATTCCTGCGGAGCAACGGCCAACCCGTTGGTGACTGCGGATTTTACGTCCGCTGCGTCTCGAGCGCAAAGATGTGTAGAAAACTGTCGTTGAATTGCGCGTATCGATTTGCATCATTTGCCGCGGGCGATCACCGGTGCTCTGCGTGCGGCGGCGAGCCCTCCCGGCCACCAGTTCCAATCGCCCGCGACGCGAAGCAGCGCGGGCCCAATCACAATGCGAACGAGGGTTGCGTCAATGAATACGGCTACCGCCAGAGTGAATCCGAGCATTTTAATCACCAGGAAATTGCCAAAGGTGAATGCGGCAAATACGACAATCATGATCGCAGCGGCGCTGGTAATCAATCCTGCGGTTCTGGCTAGCCCCTCGGGGATTGCCTCTAATTCACTCATCTCGCTTCGTCTCGCCTCGAGGACTCGCGCGACCAGAAACACTTCATAATCCATGCTCAGTCCGAAGACGATGGCGAAGGCAACGATGGGCACAATGGGAAATACGCTGGCAGTTCCTTCGGGAACTCCGAAGAAGCGAATACCATGCCCATCCTGGAAAACGAGAACCAATGCTCCGAAAGAGGCCGCGACTGAAAGCAGGTTCAGAGCAATGGCCTTCACTGCAGCGAATAGCGACCGGAAGCCGCCTAGCAGCGCCAGGAGCGTCCCTCCCACGACCAGCGCGATTACCGAAAAAAACCGCTCCCTGACAATCGTCTGATAATCGGCCGTTAGCGCCGCGATGCCCCCTATTCGTAGCGTGGCGCGGGGCACTCCGGTGAGAGCTGCCGCGCCTGTCTTCCGCAGTTCCCGGACCCAAGTGACTTGATCGTTCACAGAGACGGAAGTCGCAGGAAGCACTTCGATCAGCGCCGCCCGCCCGTCGCGGCTGAGAAACGTTCGACGGGTCTCCCGCGGAAGGTTGCCGAGGCCAGACCGGTCACTCTCCGCCATCGTTGTGAGGGAGATCACGCGCTGGGAACGAGGGTCACTCGCGAGCCGCTTGCTGAAACGATCGAGCGCGTTCCAGCCCGCGTCCGTTTGCGCAATGGAATCGGGGAGTTCGAGAATTACGCGCAGCGAGTACACGATGCCAACCCGATCCATTTTTTCAAGGGTGTGAAGCGCGCGCACCGATTCTGCCGCTGACGGCAGCCAATCTCCTTTGGGAACGTTGGTATCGAGCCGCACGGCTTGCGAGGCGAGCAGAAGCAAGGGGACCCCTGCCAGAAAGATGGCAAGCCACGGATGGGCGACAATCACCTTCCCCCATCGCCTCCAGCGGCTTTCCGTGCGTGCTGCCCGATCCTCATCCCAACTTGCAATAAAGGCCACCCGGCCAGAGTTGATTCGCCGACCGAGAACTCCCAGAAGCGCCGGAACGAGAGTATTCGCCAACAGCACGCTCATTCCCGCCACCAGCACTCCAGCCAGCCCGATCGAGCGGATTTCGCTAATGGGGACAGTCAAGAGAGCTAGAAATCCGATGGCCACAGTCGACGCTGAAATCAGCAGGGTACGACCTGCTTGACGTGCTGCGATGACCGCGGCTTTCAGCCCGTCGGGCTCGACGGCGATTGCTTCCCGGAAGCGGCTGACCATGAGGAGCGCGTAATCGATTCCCAAGCCCAGCCCCAGCATCGTGGACAGATTCTGAACCAGAATAGACAAGTGCCAACGGAGGGCCAGGAATCCCGCAATGGCTAGAGCCGTCCCGATAGCAAGCTGCCCAATCGCGACTGGAATTACGGCCGCCACCAGGCTACCGAAAGCCAGCAGCAGAAGTACGAGCGTGGCAGGAATCACGAGAGTTTCGGCGTGGCGCACATCATCGGAGCTGGCTTTGCGGATGTCGAAATTAAGCGGCGTCTCTCCCGTCAGCTCGAGCTTTATCGCCGGATATCGGGCCCGCAGCTGGTTTTGCAGAGACCTCGCGCGCTCGTGAAGCTTAGGGACGAGCGACTCCACGGGCCCCTCGGTCGAAGTTAGTCCCACCAGAACAAAAGTTCCTCCCCCTTTGCCCAGGAAAATCGGATCGCGAAGATCAAGATAGGAAACCACCCCGGACACTCCGGGTTCCGCTTGCAGCTCCTTTTCGATCATTCCCAATGCTTGCTCGCCCTCATCCGAGTCGGCAGGAGGTAGACCCTGAATCACCAGGACCACACGATCGACGAATGGCGAGTGAAAGCGAGTGGCCAGCTCCTCCGGGACCCTTCCCGCTTCGCTACTTTCGATGCGCGTCGCAGTCTCCAGATGGCGCTCGGCGTGAAAGGAAAATGGCAGGAGCGCAAGAACGGCAGCCAGGACTATTCCGGCCAGCCAGAAATGGCGCACGTGCTTGAAATTCATAGTGTCACGCAAAATCGGGTAAATGGCTGGTTCTTCTTCGTTTGCTTTATCGTAATTTGGAATCCTAGAGGATTGGCGGAAAGATCAGCAACACGGAATTAGCCCACTACTCAAAATCGTTACCGTTAAGGAGATTCTCGTCCCGCACCGAGGCCAGTTTCGTATTACTTTATTGTGTGGTAAAGGATATAGGGTTTTCAGGAGGGCCATTGCACAAACTCGCGTTGATCGGGCTGTTTGCCGCCCTTCAACTTGGTGCCGCAGACCCCCGCATCGGCTCCTGGACGCTCGCCTCTGCGCAGTCGTCCCTGGATCCTCCGAACAAACTCTCTATCACACGTCTTCACGATGAAGTTCACGTTGTGATTTCGGGCAACACCCACCTCGATTTTACGGCGAAGCTGAACGGCCACGACGCGCCCGTACCAGGCAATCCGGCATTTAATCAAATCGAGTTGCGGAGAATCGATAAGCATCAAGTCGAAATCAAACAGAAAAAAGATGGAGCGTTGGTGGCGACCATTCGTGACAAGCTGTCGCGGGATGGTAACGAATTAACGAGTACGACTTCGCAGACCGGTCGCTCCGACAAGATCATGGTGTGGAAGCGGACCGGAGGAAAGAAGATTGCCAATGACTTGTTCGCTGGTGAGTGGACCGAGGATCTGAGCAAGACTCGAATGCGGCAAGGGATGGTACTCAAGATCGAGGCAGAGGGAAAGGACGGGGTTCGCTTCTCGGGCGACTTCAGCTACACCGCACGCTTTGACGGCAAGGAATACGACCTGAAAAACTCCAACAACGATACCGTGACCCTCCAACTCGTCGACGCTCACACCGTCGATTCGATTTACCGGCGAGACGAGCAAATCACTCAGAAGGATCGCTGGGTGGTTTCCGCCGACGGAACCGAGATGACAATGACCACCTCAGGCACGCTGGAGACCGGTCAGCAAATCAAAGAGACTCTGGTATTTCGAAAACAGTAACTATCGCTGTGCCATGCCCGCCGCACCCGCAGGTGCGCCGCCGATCGGCAAGGCACGCACTGCGTTGAACTCCCGAGGCGCAACCAAGATGATTCCCTTGCGGTACATGAATTTCAGGATTCCGTTGACAGTATCTTCGAGAGACGGATCCGGCTTGCCCCATGCGGAAGCATCTCGCGCCGCCTGATAGCAGGAACTGTCGTAGCGTTTGAACTCCATCGCTGAGATGTTGTCCACCGAATTCACCAGGAAGTCCAGCAGCGGAAAGAGGAGATCTTCTTTTCTGCATCTCCGGATCAGCTCGGGAACGAAGTCGGGAAGGCTGAATATTTCAAATTGCCGGCTGGTCGCTTTGGTAATGAGCCCGGTAATATCCAGCATGTTCGCGTAGTCGTCCCTCACCACGTGATAGTTCCTATTCTCCGTGCCGGGAGTCGTGGAAATCGCAACGATATTGTTCGCCGTGATGTCTGCGGGAACGAAGCTGACCTGGTTCAGGGCATCGACGCCAATGCCGTGATTCACCATGAAGGCCACTAAACGCACGGCGATGTCGAAGTTATTGCCTCCGCCGGTAATGGAGGGACTCACCAGAGCGGGCCGGAAGATTCGCGCATTCAGCCCGTGGCGGCGCGCGTCCATCACCACTTGCTCCGATACCCACTTGGATTGGCTGTATCCAAAATCGAGAAGCTCCATATTCTCGTTGAAGTCGGTCTCGTACAGAACTTTCTTCACTGCCCAGCCAAAGATGAAGGTAGTCGAGACGTAATTGAAACTCTTGGCTCGTCCTTCGAACGCCAGTCTCAAGACCTCATTCGTCCCCAGCACGTTGGCATCACGCATGCGGTCGTAGTTGAGCAGGTAGTTTACGGTTGCGCCGTTATGGAACACCGTATCGATTTCATTCGCGAGAAAATCCCAGTCCTCCCGCGCCAATGCCAGCCCCTTCTGGCCAAGGTCCCCGCAGACGGGCGTCACGCGAGTCTCGAAGATATCCATCAGTTCCGCCGGGAGAGGTCCCATCGATTCCATCGCCGCCCTCAGTCTTTGCCTGCCCTGACGCTCGTCGGAGGCTCTGACAAGAACGTGAATCTTCGCGGCCGTTTGTTCCAACAGACTTTTCACCAGGAACGGTCCGATGAAGCCGGTCCCGCCGGTGAGCAGAACATTATTGAGGACTGGTGTTTCGGGCAATGCTACGGGCGCCGGAGGCTCGAAGATGATCTTCCTATCGTTCCTCATCATCTGCTCTTCCGCCGCGCGCTGCTCTTCGCGGAAAGCCGCCAGAGACTGCCGCAGCGGGACCAGTGCTTCTTCGGGAGCACGCTCCAATTGTTCGGCCAGTTGGAACAGCTCGGCTACGCTGACACGCTGAATAAGACCGACATCCACCTGTCGCGCCAGCACCTCGGCATTTTTATTTTTTAGGAGTTCCTTGATCTCGTGCATGAACACAACGAGATCCAGGGAGTCCAGCCCGGCTTCGATCAGGTTGTAAGATTCGGTGCCCGTCAGATTGTAACGGGCTTTCAATACGTCGAAAGGCGACTGGCTTACAGAACCAGAGGTGGAGGTTTCAGGGTCCTTTTCGCGCGAGAACTCGGAGAGCACGGTAAATTGACCTTGCAGCCACATGTGCTTGGCTTTGTGGCGCATGATCTTGCCCGAACTGGTTCTCGGGATGGCACGGGGCGCAATAAAGGAAATCAGCGCCACTTCCACGTTGAGGTAATTCCGGACGGCGGCTGCAATCTTCAGCGCATCGGGAAGCGCTTTTGGATTTTTCACCTCAGCGACGATCGCCAGCGCCGGCTCGCTGTCTTCATTAATCTGAAACGCGGCCACGCAGTTCGTTCGGATCAGGCCAGACGCCTTCTCGACCACTGCCTCAATATCCTGCGGGTAATAGTTTTGCCCGCGGATGATAATCATGTCCTTAATACGGCCGCATACGAAGAGTTCGCCTTCGTGTAAGAAACCCATGTCGCCAGTGCGAAGGTAGCCATCGTCATAGGGGCTGTCGTCCACCAGCCGGGCGTGGAACAACTTCTGCGTTAATTCAGGATTGTTCCAGAAACCCGGGCACTTACTCCCACCAGCGATCCAAATCTCGCCAATTCGACCCGGCTCCAGAGCAACGTGCTTCTCGGGATCCACGATCTTTACGGTGAGGCCCGGCAGTGGAGTTCCGCAGCTGACAATCTGAGTGGCCGCGCCGATTTCGGAAACCTCCGTGGTCATGCGGGCCTTCCCCAGCGCGACGGCGTTCTTGTTGACCGAAATAATATTGCGGCCACCGAGCGACACCGCGAGGGTATTCTCCGCCAGCCCGTACGCAACAAAAAAGCTCTCCGACTTCAGTCCATAGGACTGAAAGGCCTGCAGGAACCGTTTATACGTGTCCGGTTTGACGGGCTCCGCCGCCACCATCAGCAGCCGGAGCGAGCTAAGATCGCAACTCTCCAAGCTCTCCTTCGAAACCCTGCCGGCACGCAGGCAATAGTCGTAGGCGAAGTTGGGCGCCGCTGAGGCACTCGCCTCATAAGTCTTGATCGCGTCGAACCACAGAGTCGGGCGCTGAATGAAATCCGTGGGAGCGAAGCCGTAGGTCGTGCCGCCTGTGAGCGCGGGATAAAGGTAGCACCCAATCAACCCCATATCGTGATACTGCGGCAGCCAGGAGACGACTACCGGCGCGTGATGGTCGATCACGAGTGGGCAGTTGTGCAATATGTTTTCGTGCGTGACCATCACGCCTTTGGGATCTCGAGTCGATCCCGACGTGTACTGGAGAAACAGAATCTTCGAGGCGCCATTAGACCCGCCATTGAAGGTCTCGTCCGAAACCTTATCGACGAAGTCTTCAGTAACAATCCAACGAAGGCCGGAAATGTAGTCGACGTCGACTCCACATGCCGAGACTCCGCTTCGGGCAAGGTTTGTCTTCAGGGATCCGAGGTAGTCTTTGCTGGTTAGAATGCCAGCCGCCTGGCAGTCCTTGGCGATGTGGACCATTTTGTACAGCGAACTCTGGAAACCACGAGAACTGGGGGGATAGACGGGGACAGGAATCAACCCGGCGCGCACGCAGCCAAAAAACGCGCATATCATTTCGAGCCCCGGGGGATAGGCGAGCAGAAGACGGTCATGGGACGCGAAACCATGCTCCTTGCGCAAATGCCCGGCGATCACCTTCGTCCGGTGGAGAAACGACTCGTAAGAGTAGCCTCCAATCGGATTGCCGTTCACGTCAATGTACGAATAGAGAACTTTGTGCGGGTGCTGCTCCCCTAGACTATCCAGCTTGCCCAAAATCGAAGCTATCATAAGGTTCGGATCGATCTCATGGCGGTGGTACCGCCATTTGCTAACCTCCTACGTTGAAGACTCGGTGATAAGAAAACAAAAGGCTTGCTGCTCCCCTTGCCCAGGCAGCAGACCGACTTCGAGAATAGAGGCAAACTTATTCCTAAGACCATGCGTCTCTCGGTCCGGTGAAGGCGAACCCCGCCCCCCCGGCGTTGGTCGCCCGACTCAAAGTCTTGGCTCAATAGCACTGAGCCGTTGATGTTAACAGAGATTTGAAAAGCTGTGAACTAAGAAGCAGCGCCACCCTTTGTTACTCTTGAGGGACATGCACCGTGATTCCGGCCCGAATGAGTCCGAAATGCCCTTGATCTTCCTTAAGTTTTAGGGCTAACATCGTTTTCTAACGCAGCGCAGAGCGGTGTCCGTGGAAATAAAAGTCCGCGGATGGTTTGGTCCCTCTTCGGCAAACAAAGCCGGGATGGGTCGGGCCGACCTAACGTTGTTGTGCCGGTGACAACTTGAGACGAGGCAATTATCAGTCTGAACCCGGAAATTGATGATCTTGTACCATCGGAGGCCGCGCTGCGGCATTCCGCTGCAGACCCCGCGTATGCGTCTTCTTTCCCGAAAGTCTTGCGCCGCCGCCTCGACGATTTCTTTTCCGACGGGAATATCTCTCCCAAAGCCGACCGTACCATGTGGGTCAAGATCGTGGTGGGGTTGGGAGTGCTGGCGGGCAGCTGGATTGCTCTTTATGCCCTCAAGCCGGACTCTTGGAGGTTTGTTGGCCTCTACCTTTTGAATGCCATCGCACAGACATTCCTTCTGCTGAACATCGCGCACGACAGCAACCACAACGCTATCTCATCGGTGCGGTCCGTAAACAAATCCCTGAACTATGTTTTCGATGTCTGTGGAATCAGCTCATACATGTGGCGGATCCTCCATCATCGAGGTCACCACTCCTGCATCAATCTGCACGGAGAAGACGACGCGCTTACAGGACGCGGCATCCTTCGGTTTACGCCTCACGAACCCCGGACGCCTCTGCAGCGCTTCCAGCACATCTATGCGCTGTTGCTGTACGCTGTGTTTTCTCTCGACTATGTGTTCGTGAGGGACTTTGAGTGCTTTTTCTTCCCCTCCCACGACTATCTGAAAAACACGAAGCATCCGGCGCGAGAATACTTCATCCTCTTTGCAGGCAAAGGATTCTACCTCACGTACATGCTCGTCTTGCCGATCGTGCTACTCGGGAAATCGCCTCTGCTGGTCGGCTTGTCTTTCGTGCTTGCCCATTTGATCATCGGCTTGAGCGTAGCCCTCGTATTCCAGACCACACACTGTGTTGACGGCACCTACTTTCCCGTGAGCCGCGGGGAGTTTGACAACGGGATCTATCACATCTTCGCGACCACGGCGGACTATGCGACGACGAGACCGCTCGTCGGTTGGCTTACTGGAGGGCTCAACCACCATATCGTCCATCATCTGTGCCCTTTTGTGTGCCACACTCACTATGCTTCGCTGACCCGGATTGTGAAGGAGACCGCCGAGGAATTTGGTGTTCCCTACCGGCAACATCCCACAATGAGTTTGGCGATCAAACATCATCTGCTACTCTTGAAGCAGTTGGGAAATGCGGATCAATTTTCGGGTACCTAAATTTACGCAGATGACCAAACCATCCACTCAGGCAGACCAGCCAGGACTTCCGGCAGTTGTTCACACGCGTATGGATAGCGAGGGGTGACTTTGGCGCAAAGCGTCCCCACCGTCTCCCGATCCCGCTCCTTCCTGGATTCGCGCGCGATGGCCCACAATCCCGTGCGGGTTCTCACGAAGTACACCGAACTCCATGGCAGCACCTTCCGGTTTTATTTTGGCGGCGTCAAAGAGGCTATTGTCACCACCGATCCGGTCGTCATTCAGCACGTGCTGAAGACGAATTCGGAGAACTACCACAAGTCCGAAATCCAAAAGCAGCGGATGGGCCATTTCCTGGGCAAGGGTCTTCTCACCACTGAGGGAGAAGCCTGGCGCACGCAACGGCGCCTCATCCAGTCAGGTTTTGAACGAAAGCAACTCGAGGTACTGTCCTCCATCATGCAGGACTCCCTCACCGACTCGCTGCAGGATTTCGCCCGGCAAGCTCGCATCGGCCCCGTCGATATCTACCCTGTCATGATGAAGATTACCTTCGCGATGGTGGGCAGATCACTGTTTGGCGCACGGTTGAAGGAGGAAGACATCGACCTGATCAGCCTGGCCATCTCGACCGTGCAGGAATTCATGGTTCGGCAAACCATTCAGCCCTACCTGAACCTGTGGTTTGCCGTCTCGGGTGAGTTGAGCAGACACTGGAACATGCGAAACCGCGCCTTCGGCGTTCTGCGCGAATATCTCCAGCAGCGGCGCAAGGAAGCTCCCGGCGACGACCTACTGCAAATCCTGATCGATGCTCGCTATAGCGACGGCCAAGGCATGAGCGACGACTTGATCCTCAGCGAGAGCATGCAACTGCTGGTCGCCGGTCACGAGACTTCGTCGAACGCTTTGTCGTGGCTTATCTACCTGCTGAGCTCGCGTCCGGATTGTGTCGAGAGAGTGCGGCAGGAGTTCGATTCGGTGCTGGGCGAAAAGCCTTTGAGTTACTCTAACGTTTCGAAGTTCGAGTTTACGACTCGGGTCATACTGGAGGCGCTGCGCCTATATCCGCCATTTTGGATGGTTGACCGCATGGCTCTCGCCGACGACCGAGCAGGAGATGTCGACATTCCCAAAGGGTCGACGGTTGTTGTGTTCATTTACGGGACGCATCATTCGCCGCAGTACTGGGAACAGCCAGAGAACTTCGACCCGGAACGCTTCTCCAAAACGAAGGAGAAACTGCAAACCCCTTTCTCTCACTTGCCGTTCGGGGCCGGACCACGAGGCTGTATCGGCGGTAACTACGCCGTGCTGCAGATGCTCATGATTCTGAGTGTTCTGCTCAGAAAATACGATTTCAATCTGGTTCCCGGCCAGACCATTGAAGCCCGCCCGATGGTGATCCTGCGGCCGGAGCACGGAATCCGCCTGACCTTCACCGAAGCCGTGCCACGCGGCGTCGGCAGACTATCCGATTGTTCAGCCTGATATGCGCACGGCCGGAACCGGCAGCCACTTGCATGGTCGGCGATTAAGCCGACTACAAGGCAGTGTGTACCATCCCTCTCAATTCGCCGAGATGCTGGAGCATCGATACACCAGAAAGCGTGGCACATTCTCGATCGACATCCAACTCATCTCGCCCACATCGAAAAACGTCGTGGTTTCGACTCCAGATCAAAGAGCCGATTCTCCGCCTGCTGCCGCTCCGACTCATCGGAGCACACAATACAGAGTTGTGACCACGGAACCACTTCGAGCCGTCGCAGATCAATCTCGTTTCCACAACCAACGCAGTTGCCGTACGTGCCTTCCCGCATTCGGGCGAGGGCTGATGTAATCTGGTGGCGACTTCGTAAAAGGCACTTTTTCCAAACATCGGCTGAAGAACCCAATTTAGCGCTCCATATCGAATCTGGATCTGAATCACGTTCATCATTGCCCTTCAGTTCCTCCAAAATCTCGGCAAGATGGAATATCAGGTACCTTTCGAGCCGTAGAACCTCCGAACTTTTCACTGCTTGTACCTCCGGACAACCGCAGAGCACTTTCAACCCCTGGAAAAACGGGACGCAGGGCAAATGAACTCCGCGGCACTCTGCGACAAATTCATTTTCAAATCTTCTCGAAGAAGTGCGCGACGCTTTCGCCAGCCTCCTCGCTGGAATAAATGGCGACCTTGGTCCCTTTTTCCGCACCCGCCGCCACATCTTTGCCGCCGTCCGTGGCCGCGTGCCCGGTAAGCTTGAACGCATGTTCGGTGCCATCGGAAGATTCGATAACCAGCTTCTTTCCACTCCGATCAATTTCTTTGATGGTTCCTTCGGTTCTTTTGAGGCCGGAGTCTCCAACCTTATCCACTTCAACGGCGGTATCTTTCGTTCCACGCTTGGTGGAGTGCGTCACCACTTCCGAACCCTCTTTTAGACCGTGCCACGAATCTGTAGCGGCCCCATCGGCGGCCTTCACGCCATGAACGCTTGTGTCCTTCGCCCAATAAAAAAAGTGTTCGGTGCCATCGGCTGTTTTGACAGCAAAGGTCTTTGCAGTTCGGTCGATCCTGGTGATCGTGCCGTGGGTTGCTGTAACGGCGTTTCCAACTGCAAAAACGAGTGAAGTGAGTGAACAGACGAGAACTGCAGTTGCGATGATTCTCATGTGCATTCGTCTCCTTTTTCGTTAACAGCAGCAAAATCCAAACCTGACGGGTTGTCCCGACAATCCCAGCAGAACCAGGCAAATAACTAAATAACTATGGGTCTCATCGCCTCGAAACATTCTTACGTCCGACTGTCATCATGCGGGCAAGTAAGCTCCTCGGTCGTTGAATTGATCTCTCTGCCCTTTGGGCCATGAGTAAAGATGACCGACATCCACGACGATCTGGCCATCTGGAGCGACTTGGAGATGGGCCCGGTCCATCGGTCTCGGAGCCGGGCCTTCGAAGTTGATCCCCTCGCTGTCATAGCCGCTGCCATGACAAGGGCACTTGAATTTGTTCTCGGCGGGCTTCCAATCGGGAGTGCAACCTAAATGTGTGCAGCGCGCGAAAATGACGAAAAGCCGATCGGGCGTTCGATCGACCCAAATCCGGTGCTTCTGCAGCCATTTCTCGTCGATGCCCAGGGCATAGTCGGCTGGATATCCAATCTTGAACACCGTAGCTGGTTCAAACAGCACACGCGGCAAGAAGAACCGAAAGAACGCAATGAACCACGTCGCCAGAAAAGCCGCCACGCAGCTCCAAGCAAACCTCCGCCGCTTGCGGTCGATGATGGTGTTTGCAGGGCCGACGGACGGGATCCCGGCAGCCGCTGCCGCTTTCGATGTCCCGATTGCAGGAGTCCCGACGTATTGGGTAGGGTTGGGCTTGAGGACCGATTGATTTGCAGCAGCGTCGAGCGCCCGCTGTCCATGTTGGTTTTCTGTATTTGCGGGTTCTACGACTGTCTTATCGGGCATCTAGGACTCCTTTCTGCTACCTTCAAGTTCACCCTGACATCGAAGACAGAGTTGCAAAATGAACATGAGCGGCCTCCAAAATGTGCTTGTGCGGCCACGGGTCCGGATGACGAAGGACTGGTAGCCCGCTATAAGCGATGGAACGGAAGAGGGATTAGGCGACTGGAGGCGGGCGGGTAAAGTGGCTACCCTTGGCGTGTACAGCAGGGAAGATCTGAGAAGGAGACGTAAGGCGAGTCGCGGTCTCAGCGGGCGGGAACGGCAGTAATCCGTTGACCGGGGCGCTCCATTGCAATCCGTTGCAATCAAAGCGCGGTCGTTGATCGTGACTCGATACGGCACTAATCAATGAAACACTGCTAGTTGACGAGCGCTGTGAAGAAGCTACCTTAGGAAAATCGGGTGGGACATTGCGGGCGACAAGAAGGGCAAATAGAAGCGTAATCCCTGTAAGGGCATAGACGCGGATTGCTCCCTGTCTGCCGTATCGGGGATGCCAGGCAAGTGACATTATTTCCCCACCCTTTAGATGATGATCATACCCCGCCTTTGGTTGGCCGGCACGAGGCAGTGGGGTGGTGCGGTAACCCGTCACGGAAGTGCGAATGAGAATAGATCGCTGCCGGCGGCAATCGCGAAATACTGCTTCCCGGTGACAGCATAACTCATGGGAGAGGCGTGGATCAGTTGACCAACATGGAAGTGCCATAAAGGCTTGCCGGTGCGCCCATTGAGGATTACGAAATTATGAGCATCGTCTCCGTAGGCCACCAGGCCCGTCGCTGTAGACATCACGCCTCCCCAACCCTTATTTCTGCCGATCTGGAGGTCGCGCCAGGCAAAATCGCGCGTATCCAGATCGAAGGCATTGATGTACCCCTTGCCCTCCTCACCCGCGGCCCGAATCCCACTAGCGTAGTAGTTTCTCCCCTGTTCGAAAGGTTTGGTATTCGACTGGATGATGGCACATGCTTCATATGAGCGGAAGTAGAACATGTTGATGGCCGGATCGTAGCTGGGCGAGTACCAGTTCGTGGCTCCGCCATTGGCCGGACAAACGCGAACTCCGTTCTGGTCAGGTGTGAGCCCAGTGAGAAGTGGGCGGCCGTTCTCATCGAGGCCCTTGGCCCAATTCAGAGTGTTCATGAAGGATTTGGCGAAGAGGAATTTCCCATTCGTCCGGTCGAGGATGTAAAGGAAACCGTTGCGGTTTGCGGTCACAATCAATTTGCGCGGCTTGCCTTTGAATCTTGCATTCACAATCACCGGCGTTTGCACGGCATCGTAGTCATACAGATCATGAGGGCTGAACTGGAAATACCATTTCAGCGTGCCGGTATCAGGATCGAGCGCCAGCAGGGAGCTGGTGTACAGGTCATCACCGGGGCGGACGCTGCCATCGTAGTCGGGAGCTGGGTTGCCCGTGCCCCAGTAGAGTGTGTTGAGTTCCGCGTCGTATGAGCCAGGCATCCACGTCGTACCTCCGCCATGCAGGTAGCTATCTCCCGGCCAACTCTCGCTTCCCTTCTCGCCGGGGCCGGGTATGGTCCAAAAGCGCCATTTCTCCTCGCCCGTTCCCGCATCGAATGCGGCCAAAAAGCCGCGCACGCCGTCATCGCCACCTGAAACCCCGACGATGACTTTGTCTTTCACGATCAAGGGTACGCTGGTTGCACCGTAGTTCTTGTTTCCGGTCGCGTAGGGCACATCCCAAATCAGGTGCCCCGAGCGCGCATCGAGACACAGCAGATGTGCGTTGTCCGTTTCCATGTAAACGCGGGTGCCGAGGATGGCGACGCCGCGATTGTGATGCTGGCCGGGATCGTCAACCAGACCCTGGGAGATGGCGCGAACGTGATGCCACAGCACCTTGCCCGTCTTCGCGTCGAGCGCGTATGCGTCGTTTGCACTCGTCACGAACATAATGCCGGCAACAACCACGGGAGTGACTTCGAGAGGGCTGACCGTCCGAAGATGAAATACCCACTGCGCCTGGAGTCGACTGACGTTGCCAGGCGTGATCTGCGTCAAGTCGCTGTGGCGGGCTCCAGTGTAATCCCCATTGTAGGAAACCCAGTTGTCGGTAACACGTTGCTTGAGCAAGTCGCTTTGCTGAACGTTGATCAGGCCGTTGCTATCGTCCGGAGTCGTGGCGTGCTTGCCGGCAGAGTGCGCTTCGGCCTTTGTGGTTTGTGCGTACCCTACGCCTGCGCACATTGTCAGCAGGCAAAAGACCGTTAAGCCCCGAAAGATACGGCTGTCAGATCGCACAGGGATCGGTTGCAGTTTCGTCATGGTGAGCGCTGCCGTCCGTGCCCGGCGAGTCATCGACCTTCCACCTTATCGGAGCGCGAATTCCTGCTCGCAACAATTAGAAAACTCACAATGTCGTTCAATTCTTTTGGCGTAAGACGCGTGCCGTAATCGCGCGGCATCAGCGAATGCGCAGAATAGTGCACGTCGGTGACGTCGTTCCTCGCCAGCAAATGATAGCGGCCGTCTTCGGTCTGCAGGGCTAGTGTGAAGTTGTCTTCATTGCGCAGTACCCCGGTTAGATTCTGGCCAGCCTTGGTCGTCACCGTTACGACTTGCGATGAGGGCACGAGTGGAGTATCGGGAGTCGTGATCGCACGCAGGATCTCATCGGCGTTGCGGTTGCGGGCGTAGGAGGTCAGATTCCTCGCGATAAATCCGCCCTTGCCATTGATCAAATGACACTTGGAACATTCTGCTTTGCCAAAATAAAGAGTGCGGCCTGCCTCGGAGTCTCCCGTTATCGTGACCTCTGCTGAGGTATGCTCCGACGCGCCGTTATTTTTGAGTCTGATCAGGAACTGCACCACGGCGTGGATGTTGGCGTCGCCGATCTGGGCGAAGGGCGGCATCCCACCTTTCGTCCCATCGTGCGCAATTCGAAAAAGCTGTGATTCGGAGAGATTGGTCGTGTTTGAAGCAGAAACCAGAGCCGGAGCCTTGTCCCCGCCCCTGGCATCGGCGCCATGACAGCCTGCGCAATACTCCATGAACCGCTGCGCGCCCTGGACGGCGTCGCTTTCTTGCGCACGGGCATCCAGAGATACGCAGCCGAAAAGGAGCATCACCGCAAAGGCCAACAGCGTCTCAATCCAGCGAGGCCACATTCGTGTCTAACCCCTCCTCACAGCAGGGTGCCGCTTAACAGGAACTTGCCGCACTTGAGGAAACTACGGGCACAGGCAGTCGATACATGATAAACGGAATGGGCCGCGGGAGTCGGCGCGTCTTAAAATGTTTTGCGCGGGCGGCAGTTCGGGTAATTGCCGCATCTATTTTGAGTGTGTGGGATACTTAAACGTCCGCGTGGAGCGTGCCTATGCGTACCTCTATTCTGCTCGGTCTTTCCCTTTTCATTGCCTTCACCAGCGCCCCGGCAGTCCCTCAGGACTCGGCATCGGTAGGCGCGGTTCGCACCCGGATCGAAGGCATTGAAATTCCTTCCATCCCCAACGCTCCATTCACAGCAAAAGTTGTCGTTACGTGGAATGAGCCGCTGGTAGGCGGGGGGACGGTATCGCGGAAATACTACACGCTGGTGGCTCGCGACTCGCAGGGGCGCGTGCGCCGCGAAACTCGTGAATTCATTCTCGCCGATTCCAACGCAGAACCTCCCATGCGCAGTTTCACCATCCTGGATCCGGTCTCGGCCACACGCACCATGTGCACCAAGGCCACCATGAATTGCGCCACTTCCGCCTTCTATGCGCAGACGCCTATGGGAGCCGCTGACAGTGCCCTTTCGGACTCCGGGAATGTTACGCGGGAGAACCTTGGACAGCAGACGATGAACGATTTGCCAGTGGTGGGAACGCGCGAGACGGAATCGAATGTCTCGGGTTCGGGCGGCTCCAGCCGCATTGCCGTCGCTCACACGGATTTCTGGTATTCTCCCGACCTCCGCATGGATCTCTCCGTACTCCGCAGTAATCCACATTTAGGGGAAGTGACCCTCAAGGTCACGAATCTCGTGCGGGGAGAGCCCGACGCATCATGGTTCTCGGTCCCTTCTGGATACCAGGTAAAGAGCGCAGCGGCGAAGTAGCCGGACGCGTGGAGAGTTCGAACCCAAGGGTTCGAATCGAAGTATTCGCGCAATAGGATCTCCGGCAGTGGCTGTAGATTCCTGATCTGATTTATCTCCGCCTCTCAATCGCCTGTTCATCTTCATTGTCAAGCGCATTCCGTTGGAGGCTAAACTCAGCAAGCAGCGGCGAAGCCCGGCCTTCCGGGTCTAGTGCAAGTCGACTTGTGATTCTTCAGAGCTCAACCTGTTACGGATGCAGCGACAGTGATGCCACCGAGTTTTTCAAGTCTTCAGAAACCAGGGAGAGGTCGAAATCCGGTGGAGGAGCTTCGAGGGCAGGAATGAAGGGCGCAGACAGCCTTGGTTGCAGGCTATAGAGGGCGGCAACATTAACCCGAGGATTACGAGCGATGTTGAGGGCGGCAGTGGCCGTGTCTTCCGGCGCCGCTCCCGAGTCGCCATTCCTCCGCGCATTGGCAAACAGAGTGGTGCAACTCATAGAGGTTGACGAACTGGAGTTGATGCAGGCGGACAGGATATTCGCGAGTGTATGAATCTTGGCCTGAGGGACCTTGCTTTCCGGACGGGAAGGCAGAGTGGAATTGGCGAATCCTGTGGTGAGGCTGGCAAGATCACCGGCATTGGCGATACCGGTCGCGGGGACAGGCGTTGCGGGAGCCGCGATATGCGTCGCGTCCGTGGCAATGCCAGCCATCGCATAGGCCGCCGCCACCGTTGTTACCTCGTTCACGAAGACAAAAGGAGCGGCAGAGTCGAAGTTCCCGCTTTCCGGGCATGTACCAAGCAAGGTCATCATGCCAATGGCAGAGTTCGGCCCATCATCACCGCTGTTACCGCCGCGAGCGTAGAGATAAACCTGATGTCCCGCCGTGCAGGTGTAGTCGCCGGCGATGGAGAAGCCGCCGTATGCGCCACTCAGTACGTAGTGACCGACGGAATCGGCCGGGTTGCCAGTGGCGGAATTTAGCAGCGAAACCGATCGGTTGCCATAGGCGCTGGAGTTAACCTGGAGTAGATAGACTCTCGCCCCGGCCACGGCACGGGCTTGTCCTCCATTCACCACACCCTGATATTGCCCAGTAGGAGATACGGCAGAGTAGGTGTTGTCGGAACCGAGGGACTCGGAGTATTGGGCACCCGGGTCGGTGACGATCCCTCCGGAACCACCGGATCCACCCGAGCCTCCAGATCCACCCGAAGTGCCGCCTGAAGTCGTGCCGCCGGAGGTGCCACCTGAACCACTCCCGGAGCCGCCGACGCCGCTCGTGCCGACGAACCCACCTCCGGTGTGCGTACCGCACCCGCTCAGGCAAAAGCTGACCAGAACGACCGATGAAACCAAGTAGCCAAGGTGACGCATCGCATCCCCCTTGTAGTCTTTCAACGCTACTATACCAACCGATGCGCGCGTAAGTTCAGCGGGTTGCATCAGGGATGGGCATGAGCGCATAGAATTAGCCGACTTTAGCTGTTGCCGTGCCCATCACTCCGGGGGGAGGAACGTCGGGAGGCGATCTATTCTTAGTTTTGAAGGATCTGGTGTCAAATGTGGATTGATTCCAAAGCCAGTGGCGCTTGAATTCGGTGTGCCGCGTTACAAACTGCCAACCGCGAGTGGGTACGTCGGTCACACATGCGAGGAAGCTCTATTTACGAGGGTGCGGGGAAAGTGTGGTGCCGGGAGGGGGAATCGAACCCCCACAGGGCTTTTGGCCCCTGCGGATTTTAAGTCCGCTGCGTCTGCCAATTTCGCCATCCCGGCTCGCAGATATTCTAGCTTATGCTGCGAGACGGCATTCTGCGTAATGGGCGGAGATGCACGGTTAGGAACGAGAGAACGATGGCCGGATCAGGCTTGGGCTCCGGCTGCGGCGCGGTTTGCCATCGCTGCCGGGATCGCGCGCTGCTTGCGTAATGCTTCGTGGAATTCCTCGGTGGCGAGCGTATCTCCGTAAAACAATTGCAGGAGCGGGTCGTCGCTGTTTTCCGGCGACGGGTTCGTCCGTGCTGGTTCCGCTTCCAATCCGTCGGGCTGCACTAGCAGTTCGGGCAACAAAGCACGGTTCTGGGTGAGCACGCCCAGGAACCTTTCCACGGCCGAACGGTGTTCGGGCGTCGCTTGTACGAACTCCACGCCCATCCCTTTGTCGGGATGCATCACCCGGACGACGCCTTGAGCGCGGACCTCGATGCTGGCCGCGCGCATCGACAGCGTTACACGCGTCGCCACAGGAAACGGCGACGAGATCTCCAGATAGCATCCGCCCAAACTCAGGTCGGAAAGTTGGCAGCGAATGGGCGGATCGTCCTGTTCGGTATCGGGCGAGTTCTGCTTGAGCCACTCCCGCAACCGGAACGTTGCGTCCGGAGAGGTCTGCAGAAAGCGCAGGCCCGCTTGTTTGCTAGAGCCTTCCCAGGCAAACTCGGCGGAAAGGTCCAGGGAATGTTTAGTACCCGGCAAGATAAACGAAACGTGCCAGCGGCCAGCCGGACGGCGGCCTTTGGGAAGGCTGACGGCCATGCCACCTACGCTCACGTCGACGGTGTTCACCCTCATACTTCCGCCGAGATCGCGACTCTGCATGGTGACGGGAATTTGAACTGCGACCCGCGCATTCCGGCGACGCTCGCTTTTCATGAGGGCGCGAGCGGCGCGGAAACTCGACTTGGCTCGTTCACTGGAAACCGGCTTATAAAGCACGAAGTGTGCACCCAGTCCAAAGGCTGCTCTTAGGCCAACGACGGGTTCGACGATGGCGACGGCAACCGCCAGTTTGTTGCAGGGAGCGCTGCGGGCACTGCGCAGCACATCCGAGGCTCCGGTGGCCTCGCAATCGACAATGATGGCTTCGAACTTCTGGCGCGTCAGCTTACGCAGCGCAGCTTCAGAATCGGGGCACAATTCGAGGTCGATGTCGAGGTCGCCAAGGACCCGGCGCAGGACCCGCGCGATCTTTTCATCGGAGCACAAAACTAATGATTTCAAAGTCATGGGCCGCACATTTCAAGTTAGCTTCCAGGAATCCGCGGTGCAAGACTCCGCCGTTACAGGCGCCGATTCTGGAGAGTAACTTCCTATCTGAACTCTATGTCCATTCCCCAGGGTGATCAACTTCTGTCCGCGATGCGCGGTTACCCCGGTAATCCCGAAACTTGGCGATTTGCGGGACTGCGGAACCGTGTTAACCGAATGAGCAACATTGGTTCCAAAGCAGATATCTCGCGAGCTAACATTTCGCTGGCGCTATCGGGCCAGGTTCCCTGCTAAGTATAGGACCTACAGTGGGATAGTCGATTCCGGGCTCCCAGGCGCGAAGAAATTTTCATTGACTTTTCGGGCAAATCGACCGTAAGATACTGAGTCTCCGATCAGCTCTGCTGTGCTTGAGGAGTTTCCGGCCTATCTTTTGTGTGCAGGGCGTTTCGATAAGTGAATCTCAAGGGAGATTCGGAGAATCCTACATTTAAGTGGGAGTAGCGGTTTCATTCCTGTGAGTGGAAAGGCATTCTTTCATGGCCAAACGACGCGGAAATCCGAATTGGGGCAAGCCTGAGCCGATCGGGCCCATCACCCCGACCATTACCGAATTCGAACAGGTTGTGCGCGAGTACAAGCTCTCGCCCGACCAGTACCTGCGGTCAACTCGCTTGCGCGAGTGGGCGCGGCGCAACAAGAACTCGAAGTATATCCCTGAGCCGCTTTTGGAAGCCTGGGGCTTTGAAATCGAGTCCACACTGTAAAACACAGTCGTAACAAAGGTTTAAGGGTCGCTCTTTGGAGCGGCCCTTTGCATTTGGGGCAAAACCGGGCGATCCAGATTACTGAGAGAAGGGGCACCATCGGCCGCCGTGCTGGCAGAGCGGCAGTGTCGACGTGCAACCGGCTGAAAATCCGCAAACCGACGCTTGGGAGCCTGTATGATTTCGTTCTGAGATTGCGGATATCCCGTGCTCAACGTCCTCGAAATCCCGCCGGGAGAATTGTTCGCGCTGCTGGCCGCGATCGGCTTCGCTGCAGGTTTGAACCTCTACGCAACGGTGGCGGTTCTTGGATTGCTGGCGCGATTCGGTCATTTGCCCCTTCCTCCCGGACTGCAGTTGCTGGAATCGTGGCCAGTCATCGCCGCGGCGTTAGTCCTGTTCGCCATCGAGTTTTTTGCCGACAAGATTCCCGCCTTCGATCTGATCTGGAATGCGTTGCACACTTTTATCCGCGCGCCGGTCGCAGGATTGCTAGCCTACCGCGCCACCAGCCAATTGTCTCCCGAACACCAGTTGCTCGCGACACTGCTGGGCGCCGCTATCGCGCTGATCGCGCATAGCGGCAAGACGGCTGCGCGGGCTGCAGTGACGCCAACCCCTGAACCTTTTTTGAACATCACTCTAAGCGTGGGCGAGGATGTTCTCGCCATCGGACTGACGTGGCTGGCAACGCGGCACCCGTACGTGGCGGGCGCGCTCGCGGCCGTTTTCGTGGTGATCATCGTGGTTTTGACCCGGCTCGTGCTGCGTGCAATGCGGGCGCTGTTTCGTGGGGCGGAGCAAGAGCTGGCCGGATAGCCGTCGAGGTTCGGGCCAAATGCTCCAGAATCAGACGAAGTGGAAACAGTAATGCGCCGAAGGGACGCCGGAGATCACGTTTGAAGGTCCTCAATACGTCCGGGCAATCTACCAAATCGCCCAGTAGAGGATTACGGTGATCGCTGAGAGCACCACCAACTGCAGCCTCCAATCAAAGATGCCTCGGAATCTTTCCGCCTGTCCTTTCCAATTTATGGTCAGCTTCTCCAACTTGGCTGGATCTGTCTTCTTAGTAAACGACGACACAAGGAACAAGGTTGCAATTCCGGCCAGGCTTCCCCACAAACCGCGGTAGGTGTAATTGAGCATCAGCTTGGTATGAAGCCAGGGAAACAAAATGGATCCTCTTGCGACCCCGAGCAACTGACCGGTCACAAAGATGGAAGCCAGAATACATCCCACCCCAACGGACGCTAGAGCTCCCATGGCCGTTACGCGCGTGCTGACAATTCCAAATATGATGGCCGGTGCAACGGGCATGATCAGGTAGATGGAGACAGTTTGAAGATATTTGTACAAGCCGTCGGGAGTCCGGTACACAGTAAGCGGCCATAATGCCGAGCAAAGTTGAGATTACGATTACGAGGCGACCCAGCGATACTTGAGCGCGTTCGCTGGTGGCCGGCCGAAAGTGCAAAATGAAATCCCGCACGGTGAGCGTTGAAACCGAGTTCATCACAGACAGAGTGGAGGAAATCAATGATGCCAGGAGCGCGCCGTGGGAGGAATTCTATCGAGAACACACCGGCCAGCTTGAGACGGGCGCCTGTCTGGAATTTGCAACCAAGTACCACGATGTTCGCAAAGTCATTCCCAGGCATTCTCATTGACGCCAGTCCACTCGGTTTCGAAAGAGCCACATGCGCATTTTCAGTAATAATTGAAGCGAACCGCGCCGATTCAAAATTTGCGGTCCACGCCGACGTGCGGTCACAAGGAATTCTTGTTCACCGCTTCCGCCGTCTTTATTAACTGCGGCAATACGTCAGAAATCTGGCTTTTCTCGCCCGCCGCCCCAAAAGAGAAATAGACCTTCCGAAACAAGGGATAAAGCTGCTCATACACATTCTGCTGCGATTTGTCCGGCTCGTACCGAGTGTGCGAAGGACAGACCTTCGCCTGCGCCTCCTCCACGCTCGTGAAAGTGCCAGCGGCAAGAAACGCGAAAATCGCCGAACCTAATCCGACAACTTTCTTGCTCGGGACAAGCACAGGCCTTCCCAGGCAATTGGCGTACACCTGATTCAGGACAGGATTGTTTTGCGGGATACCGCCGGCGTTGATCACGCGCTTGATGTCGGTGCCGTGTTCAGCCATGCGATCGAGAATCACGCGGGTGTGAAATGCGGTGCCTTCGATGGCGGCAAACAACTCATCTTGCGCGGTGCTCTGCAGGTTCCATCCCAGAGTGATGCCCCGCAGGTTCGGATTCACCAGAACTGTGCGGTCGCCGTTGTCCCAGGTCATGCGCAGCAAGCCAGTTTGACCAGCTCGATACTTGTCGAGCCCCTGACTCAACGACTTGACATCGGTTCCTGCGCGGCTTGCGATCGCACCAAAAATATCGCCCACCGCCGATAGCCCGGCCTCGATGCCCGTCTGCCTGGGATGTACGCTGCCTTGCACCACGCCGCAGACTCCCGGCACAAGTTTCGGGGACGTGGTGATTCCGATGATGCAAGTGGAAGTTCCGATCACATTCACAACATCGTTGATTTGACAGCCCGCGCCAATCGCATCCCAATGAGCATCAAAGGCGCCCACCGGAATTGGAATGCCGGGCTTCAGGTCAAGCTTCTCGGCCCAGTACGGCGATAACGTTCCCTCCATGTGATCTGAGGTCGCGATCTCACCATCTAACTTCGCGCGCACCCCGGCAAGCAAGGGATCTACCTTTGCAAGAAAGTCTTCTGAGGGCAGACCGCCCAGCCCGGGATTCCACAGCCACTTGTGGCCCATCGCGCATGCGCTGCGCTTCACTTTCTTCGGATCGGTAATGCCGCACAAGGTTGCGGCAACCATATCGCAATGCTCGAAGGCCGAGGCGAACTCAGAACGCTTGTCGGGATTGTGCCGCAGCCAATGCAGCAGCTTCGAAAATCCCCACTCGGAGGAATACACTCCGCCGCACCACTGAATGACCTCCAGTCCCTCACGATGCGCGACCTCGGTGATCTCGGCAGCTTCCCCTTTCGCGCGGTGATCGCACCAAAGGTAATACTCGCCGAGAGGCTGCATGCCTTTGCCAACGGGGACCACCGAGGAGCCAGTTGTGTCCAGCGCAATCGCTTCTACTTGCTCGCCCGTAATGCCACTCTTTTTGATGGCTTCGTGGGTTGCCGAAACCAACGCCTGCATGTGATCTTCGTGCAACTGCGTGGCATATTCCGGGTCGTCGCGCCGGCGGTGCAGCGGCTGGTCAACCACCGCGGACTCGAGCAGCCCGCGCTCGCTATCGACGATCGAAACGCGAACGCTCAAAGTTCCGAAATCCACTCCTGCGACTATGGCCATCAACACTCTCCTTGCCGAGGCCGATACATAGCCATCCTAATGAATTAGTAAAAGGCAAACTTTTCGTGTGCGATCGCCGGCGTTCTAGAGCGCTGGTGTGGACCTTGTGTAGTCTGGCTTGGGCGGCGAACAGACTGAGTCAAACCACCGGCTGATATACACCTGAGCGTGGGCCTCCCCGCAGAAGTGCCTTGCACCGGGCGCACTGGCCGCTTTTGAGTTCCATTTGAACACCGAGAGGTCCATGTCGTTGCATTGAATGACAAACCAGTGGACTGGGTTCGTTTCCACTCTTCCGCAAATCTCGCATCTGAATTCTTGAATCGAGGTCATAGTTCTTCATCGTCAGGGGGCGCAAGCCCCGCGTTGAATCGCCCTGCTCACCGCGAACAGTGATTGCAATCGGCGGTTCCCTGCGGAAGCGAAACTGCGTTCAATCCTTATCCAGGTACTCGTCGGGAACGTCATCCTCCAGCACTTCGCGCGTCTCCACTTCCCTTTCGTCGGCGTCATCGGCGTGTTCCACACCTCTGACCGCGCCTGCCTCGAAGGCGTTCCCTTCGTCGAGCAACTCATCGACGCTTTCCGAATCTGCACCCTCAACGTCGGACAATCCCTGCAGATCGCCCGATTGCCTTCCCGATGGCGCGGACACACGCTTAAATCCTGGCAGCAGCGTATCCACGGTCTCGTTTTTTTCGCGGGGCCGCCTCGTGGAGGCACGACCGGTCTTAGAAGCGGCTGTCTTAGCGATGGCCTTCTTCCTGGACGCAACCTTCTTCTTAGCCTGCTTTTTCTTCACGGGGCTCTTGGGAGTTCCCCGCTTCGTTGCCGGCTTCTTGGCTGTGGTCAGCTTCTTCCGGCTGACTGTCGTCTTTTTCTTAGCTTTCTTTTTGGCGGCCATAGGCCGCAGTCTACCACTGCTGTAGGACGCAAGTCTTGGGGCGATTGACCCGCGCTTGCTTTAAACTTTCCCTTACCTTTGAGGAGGCTCTATTGTCCCCTATTTCTAGAATCTCTCCCGCGCTCAAGAAACGCGCCGCGCAAATCAAGGTGCTCCTCATGGATGTTGACGGTACGATGACGGACGGCAGCGTGAGCCTGCTTTCGCAAGCTGATGGCACCGCCCTCGAGATCAAAACCTTCGACGCGCATGACGGCCAGGGGCTCACCTTGGCGCACACAGCCGGACTGCGCACGGGTTGCATCACGGGCCGCGAAAGCGCAGCACTGCTGCGTCGCGCCCATGAAATGAAGATGGAGTTCATTTATATGAAGCAGCCTCTGAAGATGCCGGCCTTTGAAGAAATCCTCAAAAAGGCGGGTGTCTCCGATTCTGCGGTTGCCTATGTCGGTGACGATCTTCCCGACATTCCGCTCATGCTCCGGGCCGGCCTTGCCGTTGCTGTCGGAGACGCTGTCCCGGAAGTCAAACACGCTGCGCACTATTCGACCAGGGCGCGTGCAGGCCACGGCGCGATTCGTGAAACGGTTGAACTGATTCTCAAAGCCAAAGGCATCTGGGAGACGATGATCGAGAAGGCGCGTGCCTGACGGCACTCACTGCGGCTGCGTCGTTGCGGTTGACGATGGAATATCGAGCTCACGAACCGGTCGATCCATTTCGCCCGCACGGGTCGGCGCCTCCAGGCCGTCGGTCAGCAGAAAACCCTTCAGGGCAATTGAATTTGCCCATAGATTATCGAGGGCGGTGATGTAATCCGCCTGAAGCTGGAAGAGAGTCCGCTGGGCGATCAGCACTTGAGGGTACGCAGCCGCCATCCCGCTATAGTTTTTCAAGTACAGTTCGTAAGCTTTCCGCGCCCGGGGAATCATCCGGTCACGGTACCTTTCCACTGTCGCGCTTGCTGTCGCATAGTTCTGCAGCAGCGCAGCGGCCCGTTCGCGCAGTACGAGTTGGACGCGTTGCACTTCCTGCTGCGCGCGTTCGAGGTCGGCTCTCGCCGCTCCGACGCCGCCCTGATTGCGGTTGAAAATAGGAATTTGAACGCCGACTTCCGCGAATCCCTGCAGCCCGATGGTGCGGTTCGTCATTGCTTCAAGCTCAAGGTTCTGCTGGAGGCCACCGCGAAGTTGCAGGTTAGGTACGGGTTCACGCTTGGCACGAGCCAGTGAAGCCTGTGCTTTTATCGCTCCCAATTGTGCCATCTTCACTGCCGGACTCTCTTCGAGAATCGCATGCATCCACTGATCAGGATTGCCTTCGGGCATGTCCTCCAGATTTCCAACGAGAGGCGTGAGTGGCATCTCCGGCTTGCCGACCGTTGCCGCTAATTCCCGCCAGCGCCGGATCTGGTTCTGCTCAGCCGCCACTACAGACAATTCGGCCTGCTCCCCCTCGACTTCTGCCTCTAAGACGTCCGGTTGGTCTGCCTGGCCGACATTGCCCAACTGGCGTGAAGTTTCGATAGCGTCTTCGGCTAATTTTGCGAGCTTGTGCCTCAGGTCCACCATTTCTTGTGCGGCCAGCGCCTGGTAGTACGACATTCGCACGCTATTGGTGACGCGAAGGCGCTGCTCCTCCGCCTCGGTTTCGGCCTGCTTTTTCTGCTGCTCGAAGATGTTGCGGTTCAGGCCGAGTTTGCCGCCAAGGACAACGTCCTGACTGACAAAGAAGCCCTGCTCGCCTCCGCCCTGGATTCCGCCTCGGATCTGCGCTCCCTGGTAGCCAACCGTAGGGTTCGGATAGAGCCCGCTTTGCAGTTTGCGAGCAGTGGCAGCATGGATCTCGGCATTAGCCTGGGCAAGGGTTGGATTGTTGTTGAGAGCGATTTGTTCCAACTCGGCCAAGGCCAAGCCCGGTGGCGTGGCAGTATCCTGCGCCGATGCCGGCGTCGACGCACCCGGTATCGGAAGGCTCTGAGCCCATCCGAACGGTGATGTCACCAGAACGATGAACACAATAGCTGCCATCATGCCAAGCTCTGCTGGAAGATGTTGTGACTTCATGGCGTGCTCCTTCAAATGAATTGCACCTCAGCTTGCACCCCAGCTACCCGCGGTGCTGGGGCTGCATTTCAGGCAGGGTCTGCGGTTTACTATTCTGCTGTTCCCGCAAAGCCATGACCTTGTCGTACATCTCGGGTGGAAGCACGCGCAGGAATGTCATCATCCCCTGCATGAATCCGCTCCAGCCGGGACGAAGTTCGTAGTTCTCCGGCTTCTCCACCAACTTGTCCATCGCCATCGCAGGCCCTTCCATGAAGGCATCTTGCGGAAATCCGGGAACCGAGCTGGCATCTTTGGCGAATTCCGGGGCCGTCATTTGCATGCCCTTGTGCTGCGCGTCCGGCATGGCGTCGTGCTCCATCCCCGAAACCGTGCTCTTGGAGTGCTGGATCTGCTGGCCCGCGAGTCGGCCGTTGGCGATGGTGTGGTCGCGAGTGGACCCCACTCCCATGCCACGTCCGAGACTTGGCGCCTTGTCTTCGGAAGTAGCATGGCCCTCTCGCAGAATGCCCATGCCCTCTTCCATGCCCAACCCCATCGGCATACCGCGGCCAATGCGAGTCATCGGCCCCACCACCGACGACATCTGGTTCATCATGTGGTGCGGCAGGTGACAGTGGATCATCCAATCGCCGGGGTTATTGGCGACGAACTCGACATCCCGGGATTGCGCAACTCCTACGAGCACCGTGTTTGCCGGGCCCCACGTTGATTGCGGTTGCCGACCTGCCTCTGTGCCGGTGACGACGAAGGTGTGCCCATGCACATGAATGGGGTGATGATCCATGCCCAGGTTGATGAAGCGTAGCCGCACACGATCATTCAGGCGAACGATCAGCGGAGTCGTTGCAGGACCCGATTTGCCGTTGAAGGTCAGCCAGTTAAACTCCATGTTCATGGAGTTGGGGACGGGATTGTTCGGAAGGACTGCGAACTCCTGCAGGATGATGGCGAAATCTTTGTTGACAGGAGGATCGTAGTTTTCTTTCGGATGCATGATGAACGCGCCAATCATCCCCATCATTTCCTGCATCGCCATGTGCGAGTGGTAGAAGAACGTTCCCGCCTGATGCAGCGTGAACTCGTATACGAAACGACCGCCCGGCGGGATCGGATCCTGGCTACTGCCAGGCGCTCCGTCCATATCCATCGGGATTTCAAATCCGTGCCAATGCATCGACGTGGGCTCCGGGAGATGGTTCTCGAGGATGATCCGCACCCTATCGCCCTGAGTGATTTGAATCGTCGGACCCGGAGCGCTGCCGTTGTATCCCCAAAGGTTGACGACCTTGCCGGGAATCAGTTCCTGGGTAACAGGCTCGGCAATCAGATGAAACTCCTTCGCCCCGTCGACCATGCGCCAGGGAAGTTGCGGGACGTCCGGGCTTTCCACTGAAACCGTCACGCCGCTGTGGCGAGTACTGTGGTGCGACGCGCCCATGTCGTTTCTCGGCGGCTGCGCAGGTTCTGCCAGCAGATGAGGCGTGGCCGCAAGGCCCGCGCCCAGACCAAAAACATTCTTCAGAAAATCACGCCTGTTCTTCATAGTCTCCTCCGGATCAAACGGGCTCACCTTGTCCCGAAGCGTTAAATGGCAAATTGGATCGAACGAAGGCGCAGAGCCAGCCCCGTTGCAATTGGGGTCGCGGCCGCGCGGTTACACGAGGAAAATCGGAAGGAAGAAACTCAGATACGAAGCACGCTGAAAGATGCCGTACATGCCGTGCGCCGGACGGGTGGGCCGCCATCCGAGCACCATGCAGTCCCGATATCGGGCGTCATGAACTTGGCCGCAGCGTCCGGGCTCACGATGCCGGTCTGTCGTACCTTCACTTGAGCAGTTGTCCTGGAAAGGTTCAGTCGTTCCACCGCATCGCAATTCGATGGGCACGACGCTGGCATCACTGCGTCAAGATCCGGATGATTCATCATGGCAGAGTGATGGTGCATCATTCCGGACATCGGATCGGAAGGGTGACCGCAGTGGTGCCGAGTCTCCGCCTGGTAGCGGCGCCCGCACATGAGGGCGCACAGACCGGGAGGACTCAAAATCCCGGCAACCAGAACGCTCAGAAGCAATATCGAAGTGGATGTTCTCAGAGCCACTTTGGAAACTCTACCTTGCCGCAGGCGCAACGTGCAAACTTGAGTGAACCACTCCTAATTGAATCTTTTTCCGTTCCGAAACCATCTGTTGATCGTCATCGAACCATTTGCCTTGAATGAGGGACCCGACTTAGGATATTTCCCCTCGGCAGCCCACGGAAATTTGAGTTCAGGAGGCACCCTTGAGATTCAGCTGCGGATACCGCCGTGTTTTCCTGGCCGGAGCCTTGATCTGCGGATCAGTGACGTCGCTTGCGCAGAACGAGTCCGCACCCGGTCCGAGCACGCCTGGCCAGGCGATACCCGGAACTGGCGGAGTGAGCCCGTTCGCGGGCAGTGTGCCGACCAAACTCATTCCCGGCGTGTTACCGCTTTCGTTGGAGGACGCAATCAACCGGGGATTGAGACAAAATCTGGGACTGCTGCTTTCGCGTGCGGACACTCACTTGGCCCGCGGACAACGCTGGGAACAGTTGGGCGCCCTTCTGCCGCACGTAACCGCGTCTCCTTATTGGGCGGATTCGAAGATCAATATCGATGAATTGGGCTTTTCCGGCCTCGCCAGCATCTTCCATCTCTCGCCGTCCGTCGGCCCTTATTCTTTCTTCGACGCCCGCGCCGCTGTGACCCAAACCCTGTTTGATTGGAAGTCCATCAGCGCCACCCGCGCTGCGAGCCAGAGTGTGAAATCGGCCGACTACACATTCCAGGACGCCCATGATCTGGTGGTGCTGGCCGTCGGCTATACCTACTTGCAGGCCATTGCCGACGAGGCCCGCATTGAGACGGAAGAAGCTCAGGTCAAGTCCGCCCAGGCTCTCTACGATCAGGCAACGGATCAGGTCACTGCGGGCACCTCACCAGACATAGACGCCTTGCGTACCAAAGTCGAGTTGCAGACCCGCCAGCAGGAATTGATTCAGGCGAAGAACGATTTCGCCATCCAGAAGCTGACCGTGGCGCGCGTGATCGGCCTCAATCCCGGCCAGGAATTCGAATTGACCGATAAGTCTCCCTATCAGCCTTTCGAGGCCATCACCGTGGATGACGCTCTGAAACTCGCATACGCGTCGCGCTCGGATTATCGCGCGGCGACCAGCGACTTGCGCGCGGCGGAACTGTCGCGGAAAGCTGCGAAGGCTGGATATTTCCCGTCCCTTTCCTTCGGCGCGGATTATGGAGCAGGCGGGATCAACCCCTCCAATGCGACGCAGATCTACGACGTACGCGGAACCCTGTCGATTCCGATTTTTACGGGTGGGAGCGTTCACGGCGACGTGCAACAGGCCGACGCGAAACTGGAGCAGAGCCGCGAACGGCTTGAAAACCTGCAGGCGCAAATTGAGTCCGACGTACGCACGGCGCTGCTGAATCTGCAGTCGTCGTCAGACCGGGTAAACGTGGCTCGCAGCAACATCGATTTAGCGGAACAGACGCTCGTTCAATCCACCGATCGTTTCAGCGTGGGCGTCACGGACAGCGTTGAAGTGGTCCAGTCGCAAGAGTCAGTCGCGGCTGCCCACGAACAATACATCTCGAGTTTGTACAACTACAATTTGGCGAAAATTTCCCTGATCCGCGCTCTGGGCATTGCCGAAGAGGGCGTCAAGGAATATTTCCAAGGAAGATGAACATGGCCGAAGAGCATCCATCGCCTGCAGTGCCTGACACGGACAATGAATCTCCGATCGACCCGTCGACCCCGCCGGAGCGCGATTATAAACCGCCGTCGCGCCCAACTCCCAAGCGGCGCAGAAACCTCGTAATTCTGATTGTCGTCGTTGTGGCACTGGTCCTGGGCGTATTCCTATGGCGCTACTTGAGCAGTTACGAATCGACGGACGACGCCCAGGCTGATGTTCACCTTTATCCCGTCAGCGCACGTGTTTCCGGCTACGTGGTGCGGGTGAACGTAGACGACAACCAGTGGGTGGAGGAAGGCAAGGTGCTGGTGGAAATCGATCCAACCGACTACGAGGTCGCCGTCGCGCAGGCGCGGGCGAATCTCGACAGCGCTGAAGCGACCGCCCGATCGCTGAATATCACGGTTCCGATCACCTCGGTGAATACGTCAAGCCAACTCAGATTCACTGCGTCCGGCATCGAAGACGCAAACGCCGGAGTTACCGCCGCCGAAAGACAACTCACTGCTGCCCATGCCCAAGTGGAGGCAGCCGAAGCGAATGATGTGAAGGCGCAGGATGATCTTCACCGCTATAAGCTGCTGGTCGAAAAACGGGAAGTTTCGCAGCAGATCTACGATCAAGCATTGGCTACGGCCAAGTCCAGCACCGCGACGGTTGCGGCAGCCCGCGCCAACGAGTCGGCCGCGCAGCAATTCGTCGAACAGACTCGCAGCCGCCTGGAACAGGCCAATGCCAACCATCAATATGCGGAGACCGGGCCCCAGCAAGTTTCGTCGACTCGGGCTCGCGTGCGGGCGGCGATCGCCGACGTTGAGCAAAAACGTGCAGCCCTCGAGCAGGCACAATTGAATCTCGGATATACCAAAATCGTTGCTCCCGTTTCCGGCGAAGTAAATAAGACCGTGGTGGTTGGGTTGAACGTTCAAGATGGGCAGCAACTGCTGACCATCGTGCCTCTCGATGAGGTTTGGGTCACCGCCAATTTCAAAGAGACTCAGCTTCGACACATGCAAGTCGGACAGAAAGCGGAAATCCATGTGGACTCGAGCGGCCGGACGTTAAAGGGTCACGTCGACAGCATAGCGGGAGCAACCGGCCCGCTATTCAGCTTGCTTCCACCGGAGAATGCGACTGGAAACTACGTGAAGATTGTCCAGCGCGTTCCGGTAAAGATCGTGCTTGAGCCGGGAGAGAACCGGGATCGCCGGCTTCGACCCGGCATGAACGTCGTACCGGACGTGTGCCTCAAATGAGTTCCGCTGCTCTCACACTCGATCAGGAAGTTTGGCGGCCAAAGTACAATCCTTGGCTGATTGCGGTGGTCGTGGCCCTGGCAGCCTTCATGGAGGTGCTTGACACCAGTATCGCCAACGTTGCCCTGCCGTACATGGCGGGCAATCTGGGCGCGAGCAACGACCAAAGCACGTGGGTGCTGACTTCTTACCTGGTCTCGAACGCCATCATTCTGCCGATTAGCGGCTGGCTGGCTGGCGCCCTGGGACGCAAACGCTTTTTCATGTCCTGTCTGGCCGTCTTTACTGTTAGTTCCCTGCTTTGCGGCATTGCTCCAAGTCTGGGCTTTCTTCTTCTGTTCCGGGTTTTGCAAGGGGCGGGCGGCGGCGGCCTCCAGCCCATGGCTCAGGCCATTCTGGCCGACACGTTTCCACCCCAACAGCGAGGCTTGGCGTTTGCGCTGTACGGCATTACGGCCATCATGGCACCAACCATCGGACCCACTCTGGGCGGGTGGATCACGTTCAACTATTCCTGGCGCTGGATCTTTTTCATCAATCTCCCCGTTGGAGTGATGACATGGCTCCTGGTGCGGCGCTTTGTCGAAGATCCTCCATATTTAGCCAAGCTCAGGGCCGCCGGGGTCAAGTTGGACTACATTGGCATCGCTCTGTTGGCGCTCGGTATCGGGGCGTTGCAGATCCTGCTCGACAAAGGACAGGAGGACGATTGGTTTGGATCACATTTCATTACGACTTTGGTCGTCATCGCAACCGTATGCCTGATCTCGCTGGTGATCTGGGAGTTCTATCAAAAAGCGCCGATCATCGACGTCCGCATGTTCAAGAACTTTAACTTCGCGAGTTCCAGCCTGATGATGTTCATGCTGGGAATCCTGCTGTTCAGCAGCCTGGTCCTGATGCCCCAGTTCCTCCAGACGCTTGTCGGGTACACATCGGAACTGGCTGGCATTGCGCTTTCGGCAGGAGGCCTTGTTTTGCTGATTGAGATGCCTATCATGGGCCAGCTGACGACCAAGATCCAAGCCCGTTACCTGATTGCTTTTGGCTGGCTGTCCCTAGCCATTGCGATGTTCTACTCCACGATGCGCATTGATCTGCAGATCAGCTTCAGTGCCGCCACCTGGCTACGTATAGCGCAGGTAATTGGTCTGGGGTTCCTGTTCGTACCGATCACGCTCGTAGCGTACGTCGGGATCGCTCCGGAGAAGAACAATTCGGTCGCCGGAATCGTGAATTTCATGCGCAATATGGGCAGCAGCGTGGGAACGTCCATGGTCACGACGTTAATCGCGCGGCGCTCGCAATTCCATCAAGAAAGGCTTGTGCACAGTGCTCGCGTCGACAATCCTAATTTTGTGAATGCGGCGAACGGCCTGGCTCAACAGCTGGCAACAGCGGGCGTGGGCAGGCACGAGGCGCTGGCGACGGCTTACGCCAGGATCTACCAGTCCCTGCAAGACCAGGCGGCAAGCCTGGCGTACATTGATACGTTTATGGTTCTTTGCGTGGCCTCGGCGATCATGTTCTTTCTGGCTTTTGTTTTGAAGAAAAATGATCCCGGCGGCGGTGGGGTAAGAGTGATGGAATAATCAGCAATAGGGTGGAAATTCGAGCCGTACATCGGTCAGGGACGCGGTCATGCTGGAAATTAAACTCATCCTTTGTCCTGTGGATTTTTCGGAGTTTTCCGTCAGGGCGTATCACTATGCGCTGTCGCTGGCCGAGCATTATGGAGCCAAGGTGGTGGCCCAGCACATCGTCGAACTCTCGCGATATCCTTATGCTGACTATGTTGCCTCTACGGGAGACTACGCGGAGTTCTGCCGGACCCTCCGCGAGAGTGGCCAGCAACGACTGCAAGCATTCTTGAAGACCCACAGCCACCCTACAATTCAACCTGAACTTGTGGTGCACGAGGGCACAGCCCCCGACTGCATTCTGTCGTACGCGCAGAAGCACAACGCCGATCTGATCGTGATGGGGACGCACGGCCGGCGAGGATATGACCGCGTAGTGCTGGGATCGGTAACCAATCGAGTGATGCGCCGGGCTTCCTGCCCGGTGCTGGCCATCTGTAAACCGCAGCAGGAGTCCAGCACCGAAGGACACGAGCGGAACTACGTCCACCACTTGCGCCGAATTCTTTTCTGTACCGATTTCTCTGAAAACTCCGAGCGCGCGTTGAGCTACGCACTCTCTGCGACAGAGGAGTACGATGCCGAACTCACCCTGCTGCACGTTTCGGAGGAGATTCGAAAACCTTCCAAAGCGCAAGCGGCCGTAGCGACAGCCACAGAACAACTCGATAAACTGGTTTCACAGGAGATCCGCAAGGTGCTCAAGATTAAGACGGCGGTGCGCGTCGGAAAGCCATACCAGCAAATCATTGCATTCGCTGTCGAAAGGCAAATCGACACGATCGTGATGGGAGTACGTGGACGTGGGGCCGTGGATCTCGCGGTGTTCGGCTCGACAACTTATCGAGTACTGCAGTTGGGACCGTGCCCGGTTCTCGCCGTCCACGTTTGAACGATTGGACCGAATGTGGGGACGCAAATGATAAAAATCATAACCATCGAACGCGAGTACGGGAGCGGGGGCGGCGAAATCGCTCAACTGCTTGCCAAGCAGCTAGGCTGGAAGCTCTGGGATCAGTTACTGACCGAGGAGATTGCGCGGCTCGCCGAATGCCCCAAGGCAGTGGTCGAGGTGCGAGAGGAACGAACCGATCCCCTATACTACCGGCTCTTCAAATCCTTTTTGCGGGGGAGTTATGAAGGAAGCATCAACGCGCATAAGCTCAAAGTGGTCGACAGTGAAAGCATTTTGAAATTTACGCAACTTGTCGTTCAGCACGCGGCGAAAAGGGGAAATTCCGTCATTGTGGGAAGAGGGTCGCAGCAGTTTCTCAAGAACCGTCCGGATGCCTTGCGGGTGTTCCTTTATGCACCGCGGGAGGATAAAGTGCGGCGCCTGCTGACTCGCGGTAAGAGCGAGAAGGAAGCCGAGCAGCTTGTGGATACAGTGGACCGCGAGCGGGCCGATTTTATCCAGAAATACTTCAACGTCGAATGGCCGGACCGCGCCATTTATCACTCCATGATCAATACTGTGATCGGCGATGACGCAGTCGTTCGCATGATGCTGGATCTTATGAAAATGGTTGAGCCTGCGGTCCCTGCCTGAGCGTCGCTGAATTGGACAACCTTCAGCGCCAGATATTCCAGGCCCTGACCTGGAAGCACATTCGGCGTGATTGAGAAAAAGGAACGCTAATTCTCATAGTCTCGTCAGCGCCTTCTTCGCCGCATGATAGCCGCACATTCCGTGTACACCGCCTCCCGGCGGAGTGGAGGACGAACAAATGTAGATGTGGGGCGCCGAAGTTGCGTAAAGCTTTCGCGTCGGGCGAAACAACATGTGGCGCAGATCGATGACTCCGCCGCTAATGTCGCCTCCTACAAGATTCTCGTTCATGCTTTCAATACTGGCCGGCGATAAAGCATGGCGCGCCAGTATTGTTTTGCGGAATCCGGGGGCAAAGCGTTCGATCTGATCCTCGATTTTCTGCAGCATATCCGTCTTTGACCCGTTCGGAACATGACAATACGCCCAAGCGGTGTGCTTTCCCGCGGGCGCGCGCGAAGGGTCGAACAAACTTGGCTGTGCCAGCAAGACAAAAGGCCGTTCCGCGCATTCTCCGCTTCGCACGGCCTTTTCCGAAGCCGCTATTTCTTCGAAGCTTCCTCCCAAATGCACAGTTGCGGCCCGCGTGCACTCGGACGCCGTCCACGGGATCGGTGCGTTCAGGGCATAGTCCAGTTTGAAAACTCCGGGACCATAACAAAATCTGTCCAGTTGACGCTTGTAGCTGTCGGACAAGCGCCCTCCGCCGATGGCCACAAGTTGCCGCGGCGTAACGTCACAGAGAATCACCCCGTAATCGGATAGCGAATCGAGCGATTCCACGCGTGATGAAGTAATTACTCTGCCGCCCAGCGTAGAGAGATAGCTGCATAGTGCGTTGGTGATGGACTGGGCTCCTCCGTGGGCGATGGGCCAGCCAACCGCATGAGCGGGGATCGCCATCATCATGCCAAACGCGCCGCTTAATGGTTCATCCAAGGCGAGAAACGAGTGTGCAGCCAGGCCCGCGAACAGAGCGCGGGTGCGGTCACTGTGAAAGCGCTGAGCGATCCCTTTTGCGGAGCGCAGCGCGTTCATTCCGAAGCGCGTCATGAGCCAGGGGTGTTTGGGAATCTTCAGAACAGGGCGCAGAACTTCCGGGGCGAATTCGCTCCAACGCTCAACAAAGGGCTGCACGAGCCTGCGCCAGGCGTCGCCGTCGGGGTCAAGACGCGCCGTAGCGGCTTCAAGATCACGTTCCAGAACGACCGCAGTGCCGTCATCCAGCGGGTGCGCGAGCGGAGCCGGCGAATGGATCCATTCCAAGCCGTGCTTCTCCAAGGGTAACGAGGAGAAAAAAGGGGACCCAGCGCCGAGCGGATATACCGCTGATCCGAAATCGTGCACGAATCCCGGCTCAGTCAGCTCCATGCTGCGCACCGCGCCGCCTGGGGTGGGTTGCGCCTCGAAGACATCAACTTGCAGTCCTGCCTGGGCCAACACGATCGCGACCGCCAGGCCGTTTGGACCCGATCCGACTACGCACGCTTTGGAATTTCTTGTCACAATTCTTGGACGATCAGGGTCATACTAGTGGACTGTCGCAAAGTAACCATTACTAGTTGTTATGCTTCTAAGTTGGTATGGCGACAGACAGCGAAGTGTCCCTCACCAGCAACCAACGTTCGGAACTCAGCAGCATCGCTCAATCGCGTACCCTGCCGGCTGGCTACGTCTTTCGCGCCAAGCTCATCTTGATGCTGGCAGAAGGAGCTTCCTTCAACACCATTAAGCGCAGGCTGCAGACCAGTGCTCCCACGATCGTCCGCTGGAAGCAGCGCTTCCTCGAATCCGGGCTCGACGGGCTCGACACCTATCATCCCGGCCAGAAGGCCAGGGTTCTGACTCCCGCTTTGCGGGCCCGGATTCTGGCCGCCACCCGCAAGAAACCCAGCGACGGTGCCACGCATTGGAGTTGCCGCAAACTGGCGACCGCGCTGGGAGTCAGCAAGGACGCGGTGCATCGCGTCTGGAAAGAAGCGGGACTGAAACCCCATCGCCTGGAGCGTTACTTGGCCAGCGACGATCCGGAGTTCGAAAGCAAAGCGGCCGACATTATCGGCCTGTATCTGCGGCCGCCGCAGCATGCCGCCGTGTTCTGCGTCGACGAGAAAACCGCCATCCAAGCCCTGGATCGGCTCGATCCCGTTCTGCCGCTTTCGCCGGGGCGAGCCGAGCGTCATGGCTTCGAGTACTACCGGCACGGAACGCTTTCTCTGTATGCCGCGCTGGACACCAAAACCGGCCGCGTGCACGGAAGAACCACGGCCCGCCACACCAGCCGTGACTTCGTTGCCTTCCTCGGAGAAGTGGTAGCGTTGTGCTCGCCCCGGCAGCAGATTCATATCATCCTCGACAACCTCTCTGCCCACAAAACCCAACTCGTTCGAGACTTCCTGCAACAGCATCCGCGCGTGCAGCTTCACTTCACTCCTACGTATTCCTCTTGGCTTAACCAAGTCGAGATCTGGTTCGCCAAGATCGAACGCGAGGTCATCGCCCGCGGCATTTTCACCTCGGTCCCGGACCTGGCTCGCAAACTCCGTCGTTACATCAACGCCTACTCCGCCAACGCTCACCCGATCCAGTGGAAATACTCTGACCCCAGCCGCCGGCTGCGCACTAACGAATTCACTGCGACAGGCCACTAGAAACAAGTATTCGCTCACTCCCTCGGTTGCACATCGGGCCACTCCACAACCTTGATCTCGCCCTCCGGCGTTCTTTCGAGCGTCGGCGCGTATCGTCCAAGCAACTGCCGCCGCCACCACATCCCGGTTTGGCGTTTTTCTGCCATGGAAGTGAACCAATATTGCCAAAGCAGAACGCGGATTTCACGAGGCGGTTGCGGGAAGGGATTGTCCGCAAACAACTGCGGCACATCTTTGTTGCCCGAGAGCAATCGCACCTCCGTATTCGGCACGATCGGATATTCACGCCACGAACCCAGAGAGGCAAACCACAGGTTCCAATCAAACCGCGGCTGATAGGGAGCGTAGATGCGCGGTGCCTGATTCAATTCTTGCGGCTTGTAGCGAAAGTCATACGGCTTCCAATTCTCTCCGTCGTCGGATCCTTGAAATTCGATTTCGTACCGCCCACGCGTCATCACTGCAAAAAGCCCGTAGCGATTGGCGATGCGAAACGGCTCCAGTGCGATCACGGGAAAAGCCGGCAACTGATAATTCGCCAGCATCTCTGCTGTGGTCGCGTAGAAGATCCAGATAAGCATTACTGAACTGACAACCAGAGCGGCGGTCATTTGAGTGCGGTGCAGCCTTTCACGCCACGGCTTCCCTTCCAATGTTAAAGCGTTATTCGATATGGAAATCGCAGAATCACTTTTCCATTTTGCCGGGACGAATCTCTCGAGGAAGCGATCGTCCAGCAAGAGCACGCCCAACGCCAGAACCAGGTAGTTCAGAAAGGTATAGTTCGCGGTCAGAATGACGCCGATTTCCCACGGAGTCACGATAAAGAAACACACGATTCTCCAGCGTCGCGGCAGAAAAAACATCCATACGATACCGAGTTCCATTGCCAACGTGGCATAGACGGTTGCCGCGTGAAACCAATGCGGCAAATGCTGCACGTACCACCCAATCCAGGTCGGCAAAGGGCCATTCTGGTAGTACTCGTCCATGGCCGTGAAATGGCGCCACTCAGGATCGCCGCTGAGGATCTTCGCCATTCCAGACTCGAAGTAAATCCGGAACCATTCCCATTGCAGAAGGAAATGACTGGCACGCGAAGCAGGAAAGCCTCGCCCGAACCCAGGACGGAACCCAGGTGTCACAAAGAACAAGGAAATGAATCCGGCTTCGAGCAACATGCCGTCCGATTGGTAGCTGGAGAAATCCTGGGCCGCGGCTATGAAAGAAAGAAAACAAACAAAGCAGAGTGCCAGCATCCCACGAGGCCACACGTTCAGCACAAGAAGCAGCGAAGCGACCATTCCGACCCAGCACAGCGCATCCAACATCATTGGCCCACTGGAAAACCAGAGCACGGTAGGCGCATACCACAGTCGCTGCCAGTATCCGAAGGACTGGGCGACGGCCTGAAGGTAAGGGCTCGCAGGGAGAATCCCTTGTGGGCCGATCAGTCCTCGAATCTGAAACACCAACGAAAAAAAAGCGGAAAAATAGATTGCGCCCAGAGCGCGTAGAAACAACCAACGAGAAATAAGCCGGCTTCTGATTATCTGGTTGCTTCAGCAAGCCCCAATAGGTTGGGATTCAGATCCCGAGCTCCCCGAATCTGCTCGTACACTGTTGATGTGCGGCCGGTTCCGAGACCAAGTAGTGTCTGAAATGCGGCTGCCGGCGTCTTGCGACGGTTGTGCCGAAAAACGAATTCATCGAGGTAAACTTGCAGTTGGTCCTTGCTCACTCCGTGGTAGGTTCCAATGAGCCACTGCTGGAGGTTCCCGATCGCCCGATCGGCAAGCGGGACGGCGGATTTTGCACCTTTGCGCAACTCCGTTCGTAGAGGTTGGTTTCGAACGACATGTTTGAAGCCAGCCTCTAAAAGACCTGAGAAACTCTTAAGCCCGTCCGTATAGATCGTGGATCCAGGTGCGATGTGCTGGCTAAGAAACGACATTATGGTCGCGGCCTTAAAGTCGGGAATTACGCTCATGCGGACACGCCCTGAAGCTCGCCCACGCTTTTCGACCGCCACCAAGACAAGAGCTGCCCTCCGATGCTTGAGTTGTCGGCTTCCTCGGAGTCCAGCTTGCTCGCCACCAATCCACGTCTCATCCACCTCTACCTCACCGCGCAAAGGTTCCCTCGCGTTGTGGGGAATCCGGTCGAAGGTGAACGCGATTCCGGTCTGAAGCCGAACACCATTCCGTTGTGATTCCGAACAGCATTCCGGTCTGAAGGTGAACGCCGATTCCGGTGGGAAGGCGAACAGTTTTTGTCGTCTACCGGAATGGCGTTCGGCTTGGAGCGGAATGTTTTCCACAGGCGAAGCGCAGGAAGGGGCAAAGCGACGCTGGACAATCACCCGGCATTGAAACTCCATAAATAAAGGAGATCAGGGTGCCGGCCAGGAGAAAGTCCATGCGGAAGACCAAGGAAGTTCTGCGGTTACGGTTTGAGTTGGGGTTGGGACAGCGCCAGATCGCGCGCAGTTGTGGGATGGGGCTGGCTACGGTCCACGACTATTTGGAACGAGCAGTCGCCGCCGGAATCGGTTGGCCGTTGCCCGAAGGCCTGAGGGAAGAGGAACTGGAAAGCAAGCTGTTTGGGAACCAACCCGTGGCGGTGCAAGCGGTGCGGCAGCGGCCGCAACCGGACTGGAAAGCGATTCATGAGCAACTGCTGCAACATCGTCATCTGACTCTGCAGTTGCTGTGGGAAGAATATCGGCAAGCGAACCCTGAGGGCTATCGCTACAGTTGGTTTTGCGAGCGCTATCAGCATTGGCGGCGGCACCTGGATGTGGTGCTGCGGCAGGAACACAAGGCCGGGGAGAAGATGTTTGTGGACTGGGCGGGAGCCACGATTCCCGTCTACGAGGCCACGACCGGCGAGGCGTGGCCGGCTTCGTTGTTTGTCTCCGTGTTGGGGGCCAGTTCTTACACCTACGCGGAAGCGACTGGCGATCAGCAGATGGAAGCCTGGATTCAAGCCCACATCCATGCGCTGGAATTTTTCGGTGGGGTGCCGACGCTGGCGGTACCCGATAACACGAAAACGGCAGTGACTCGCGCCTGCCGCTATGATCCCGATCTCAATCCCACGTATCAAGAGTTCGCGGTGCACTATGGGATGGGAGTCGTGCCCGCGCGTCCGTACAAGCCGCGGGACAAGGCCAAGGCCGAGAGCGCGGTGCAAGTATGTGAACGCTGGATCATAGCGGCGCTGCGGAACCGCAAGTTCTTCAGCTTGCCGGAACTCAACCAGGCGATCCGGGAGTTGCTGGCGCGACTGAATGAGCGTCCGTTCCGCAAGCGGGACGGATCGCGGACCAGTCTGTTTCACAGCCTGGAGAAACCGGCTCTGGCGCCCTTGCCCGCCGAGCGCTTCGACATGAGCCAGTGGTCGCGGGCCACGATCAACATCGACTACCACATCGCGTTCGACGGGAACTTCTACAGCGTGCCCTACACGCTGGTGCAGCAAGTCGTGGAAGTCCGCTCCACCCCCACCACGGTGGAGATCTTTTACCAGGGCAACCGGATCGCCTCGCACATGCGCAGTCGCGGGCGGGGTCAAACCATCACGAATGGCGAGCACCGTCCCAGAAGCCATCAAGCTCATCTGGAGTGGCCGCCCTCGCGCATGGTGAACTGGGCGCGCAGTATCGGCCCGCACACGGCGCAGTTGTTCGAGCGCATCCTCAACGACAAGCCCCACCCGGAGATGGGCTACCGTTCTTGTCTAGGCATTATTCGCTTGGCCCAGCAGTACTCGGCGCAACGCATGGAAGCCGCTGCCGAACGGGCCATCCTCGCCCAGGCCTGTCGCTACCAGAGCGTGAAGTCGATCCTGAAGAACTCGCTCGACGCCCTTCCTTTGTCTCCACCACAACCCGGCTCTCCACCTCTGACGCATGACAACCTCCGCGGCGCCCGCTACTTCGACCAAGGAGGGCCCCGCTCATGCTGAACCAACCGATGATGGAAAAACTGCTGGCCCTGCGGTTGCACGGCATGGTCGAGGCCTTGAAAGCACAGGAACAAGATCGGACCGTGAACGAGTTGAGTTTCCTGGAACGACTCGCTCTGCTCGTGGATCAGCAATGGACTTGGCGCGAGAACCAGGCGTTGGCACGAAGACTCAAAGCGGCCAAACTGCGGGGAGCGGCCTGCGTGGAGGACATCGATTATCGGGCGGTGCGCGGCCTGGAGAAGACCGTCGTGCGCGCACTGGCAAAAGACTCCGCCTGGGTTCGCCATCACGAGAACATCTTCGTGATCGGACCCTGTGGCGTGGGCAAAAGCTTCCTCGCATCGGCGTTGGCGCAGAAAGCCTGTCGCGACGGCTACTCGGCACTCTATCTCCGCGCCGCTGCCCTGTCTCGGGAACTGGCCCTGGCCCGAGCCGATGGCAGTTTGCGCCACTTCCTGGCACGTCTCAGTCGCATCGACGTTCTGGTCATCGATGACTGGGCCATGGCCCCACTGAGTGAAGCGGAGCGACGCGAAGTCTGGGAGATCTGCGAGGATCGCTACCAGACTCGCTCCACCATCCTCACTTCCCAGCTGCCGGTTTCGCGCTGGCACGAGCAGATCGGCGATCCCACCATCGCCGACGGCATCCTCGACCGCCTGGTGCACAATGCCCATCGTATCGAGATGCGCGGAGAATCGATGCGCAAAAAGAACAATCTGCCGGACGAGAAGAAGGAATGAGTTGTTCTTCTACATAGAGAAGCAGGGGATAAAGGGGCTGGCCGCCCCTTTCCCCTGCACCCCAAATCCCCGCCCAAGCTCCTCCGCTTCGCTCCGGACCCGCTCCGGACACTTTCAGTTGACGAAGCCGAACACTTCTTGCACAATCATCACGCCAGCGTCGCTTCGCTCCGACTGCTGTTCACCTTCGCTCCGGAATGCCGTTCGGCTTCCCTCCGGAATCAGCGTTCACCTTCACCGGAATACCCACGTTGTTCACCATTGCTCGGCGGAGCTTGTGCAGCATCATCCATGCGGTCTCGTAGCAGGTCAGCCCTAATTGACGCTGCAGCAGTAGTGCAGATACGCCACGCTTGTCCGTGGTCATCAGGTACGCCGCCCAGAACCAATGGGTCAGCGGTGTTTTTGTCCGATGAAGGATAGTTCCAGATGTCAGCGAGACCTGATAGCGACACTTGCAGCATTGCTGCCGCAGCTGCTTCACCAACTCATAAGCTTTTTCATACCCGCATCGCGGACAAGTAAATCCATCGGGCCAACGACAAGCTGCGAGATATCGTTGGCAGGCTTCCTCCGTGGCAAAGTCGGACTGGAATTGGCGGAGCGTCTTCGGAAACGGCGGTCGTGGCACGCGTTAACACTACCTATTGGGGCTTGCTGAAGCAACCAGATAATCAGAAGCCGGCTAGGCCCTCGAGTTGGCGGAGCAAAGAGCCATCGTAGGACTGCTAGAGGAGACCAGCTCATCGCACTGCCATTATATGGAGAAAGGACTCTGGAACTCAGGGGCCGATTTCTGTGGGTTCGTCATTCTTGAGGGCAGGCGACAAGAACATCTGTTCTTATTTACCGGACTTTTTTCGGGGAAGGAGCGGGCTTGACGCCGTCGAGGGATTTCTGCAGTTCGTCCACAGATGTCGCCGAGATCTCATAAAGGGTGGGGTCGTTCTCGCGTTTGGCGACGTAATTCGAGCCGGATTTCGAAATCAAAACCTTTTCTACGCGCTTTACGTCGTCGGAGGTGACAGTCGCCTCAATCTCGGGAGTTGTGAAGCCGGAGTCAACGAACTTCTCCGCGGACAAATCGCGGAGATTGGAGATAAGTGAACGGATGCTGTCCTCATCCATTTTCTTGCCGTTGTCCCACCAGTCCTGGCCGCCGCGCATCAGGGAAACCAGCTTCGAGCCGCTATGAATTTCCAGCTTGTTGGGATCGGCATATCCGAAGTCGAAGAGCTTTTTGTCGCGAAAGTCTTCTACCTTCTTGTTCACCGCGTCGGCCAGATCGGAGTTGATCTTGTACGCACCCTCAACCACGCTGGACTTGGCATAATACGAGTCTTTGCTCTTCCGAATTTGAAGCTCCTCCGTCGATGATTCGTCTGTCAGCTTCACCGTGGCAAGGGGAGCGCCATGGGCAAATGCTAAATCCGATTGCCTTGCTTCCGTGTCTGAACCGCTGAGGTCCATGCGAGCATCCGTCAGCTTGCTTACCAGTCCGCCAACGGCATAAACGTCGGCCCGCATCGGCTTTGGCTTCAGGATCTGCCACTCTTCTTTATTGCGACCAAACTCGATACTTCCATTTTTACCCGCGATCTCCAGGCGGCTGACCTTGTCGGGACTCACGGTCAGCAGCCGTTTGTCGCGAAGATCGTTCACGCTTTTATCAAGGCTGTTTTGATGGTACGCGGCGATGGTAAAGACCCGTGGATCGCCGCCGAGCGCCGCGTATACTGCACTGCCCGCAGGCGTGTCATCTCCCAGAAGCAGCCGCTGCGTCTTATTGTCTTTCTCTGTGACATCAAGTTCTACGGAGGGATGATCGAGACCGTACCGTTGCAGATCTGTGCTCTTCTCATCCACCAGGCGCTCCGAGTTCAGCGGGGCGAGAGTGGAGAGCAGGCTCGAAACGGCGCTTTGATCGGCACGGAATGGTTTGGGTTCGGTGATCTTCCAATCCGAGCCGCTCTTCGTCAGCAGGATCGCTGGCGCATCCTTCTTCTTCAATTCAAGTTCGGTGATGGAATTTTCGTCGAGCTTCAGAATTAACGGAGCGGCGTCGGCGGCCGGCTTGGCAGCCTCAGCGCTGGATTTGCGGTGATCGGACCAATAGAGAGTCCCCGCCAGTGCTGCGAGAACGACGGTTGCGATGAGAAGGCCACGAATTTTCATGCTTTACCCGATCGTATTTTCAAATCGAGGGTTCGGTGCTATCTCCGCTTCCACCACACGGATATCCACATGATTACGACCGCGAATGGCAGCACAAACTGGCTGACCGCCCGCACCCAAGTCAGCTGTCGTCCGGTCATCGTGATGCGCCGATCTTCCGGCGGCTTCGGACGGATGGAAATCAGATCTTCGTCGGACGAGAGCCAGTTGACCGCGTTGGAAGCCAGATCATCGTTCCCGTTGAAGTCGATAAAGCGGTTCGCCGCCCAGGTGGAACTGCCAATTACCACGAAGCGTCCCTGCGAATTCTGCTTGCCGGTGTTAAACGTTCCGGCAGCGGCCAGGGTCAGCGGCCCTTTCTTATTGTTGGGATCTTTTACATTGACCGAAGGCGAACTCAAATTGCTGGTTGCGAGGCTGGTACTGGAACTGTCGAATAGTTTCTGGACGCTAGTTTTATCGGTGTTCTTGATCTCGAGCGATCGCGCCAGAGGAAACCCGGTCGCCGTGCCTCGCAACTGATCCACGATTGGCTGCGAGGCGTAACTTGTGACCAGCGCCACCTGTGGACCCAGCCCCGCAATCTGTCCCAGCGGGTTCAGGTCGAGGATCAGATCCTTGTCCAAGGTTACGCCCCAGCTCTGCAGCAGATTCGTAAGCGCGTTATTGTCAGCAATTTCCTCGTGGCCGAGTTTGAGCGGCGGGTCCACCATGAAAAACGCGCGACCGCCGTCTTCCACGTATTTCTTGATTGCATCGACTTCCGGTTGCTCGTAATTCTTCGTGGGTCCAGCCACCACTAGAGTGGTGCAGTCGCTTGGGACTTCGGCTTGGGTGAGCAGGTCCACCGATTTGCTCTCATAACTGTCCTTGGCCAGAAGGTCTTTGAAGCGCGACAGTCCTTCGCGATTGCTGTCGTCGAGTTGGTGTTCGCCGCTGCCGCTCACAAAGCACACCGTACGAGTGGTGCTCTTCAGATCACGAATGAAGGCCCCGGTGATGCCTTCTTCAGTCATGCTCTTGGCTTCCTCATGCTTCGCGCCGATCTGGACGATTGCTGTGCCGAAATTGTGGATCCCGGCTTCGCGAGCCAGTTCGGGATCCTTGTCCGGATCGACGTACTTGACCTGCACTTTAGGAGAGAGATTGGCGTACTGGTCGAGCAAGTCCTTGCCGTCACGAAAACGCGTGCTCTGATTGAAGTATGTGATAACCGCGTCCTGCTTCAGGTCTTTGACAATCTTCGCGGTCTGCTCCGACAGACTGTAGCGCTTGTTCGCAGTCGAGTCGTAGGACTTGTCGAACCGATCAGCGAGAATATTGGCGATAACGACGGCGGCGATGACAATCACGATGTAAGTAGCCGCGAAGGCCGCGTACTTGGTTTGCCTCGCTGTAATCCATTGGCTTGCCATCTACGACCTCCAGCGCAGGGATTCCATGGAACGTGCCGTGAAAAACAGTCCCAGGACAATCACCGTAATAAAGAAGATTGCATCCTTCAAATCCAGCAGACCTTTCTCAAACGATTCGATATGAGTGGCAACCGAGATGTAAGAGAGCACACGCGCCCAGAGCGCGTTGTCATACCCGCTCACCCATCCAAATACATACAGCAGCAGGCACACCCCGAACGTGACGGCGCCGGCGATGATTTGATTCCTAGTGAGACTGGAAATAAACGTTCCAATGGCAAGCAGCGCTCCTGCTAGCAGGAGCAACCCGAAATAGCCCACCAGCAGCGGCTTCCAGTCGGGATTGCCATATCGGAACAGGAATGCAAAGTTCACTGCGGTGAACAGGAGCAGACAGGCATAGAGCACGACCGAGGCCAGCCATTTACCGAGAATGATTTCGATGTCGCGCACCGGGGAGGTTACCAGCAGTTCAATGGTTCCGGTACGTTTCTCTTCCGCGAAGAGCCGCATCGTGATGATTGGAATAAAGAACAATCCAATCACGCTGACATTGGAGAGCAGCGGGCGGATGATCCACTCGTTCAGATTCATCGGGAACGACCGTCCGCTCATCTGCGACTGAATACTTTCGAAGACAAACGCGCCGAGCGCGTTCCAAAAGAAATAGCCGAAGATCAGTCCAAACATGATCAGCAGGATGTAGGCAACTGGCGACACGAAGTAGCTCGCGAGTTCTTTTCGGCAGATAATCCAAACATTTCTCATCAGGCTTGCACCTCGACTGGCGTTTCGGTCTGGCTGGCCGCTTCGCTTCCCGTAAGCTGCAGGAAGACTTCCTCCAAGCTCATCGCCGCCGGCCGCAGCTCGTTCAGATCCCAGCCGGACTCGACGATCGCACGCGCTACGTCGCCGCGAACGAGACTTCCTTTCTTGCTCTCCACCTCAAAAACGGCGCGCCCGTCCACCTGCTGTTTGCAAAGAACATGGCTGACTCCGGCGACTTGCTCCAGTTTGTGCTGGACAATCGAAGTTTCGAGATTGCCGTTGCGCCCGGCTACTTCCACCAACATAGATTCCGCCCCGCGCGCTCGCGCTTGTAAATTACGGACCGAATCGGTAGCCACCAGCTTTCCTTTGTTGATGATGATCACTTGCTCGCACGTTTGCTCCACTTCCGGAAGGATGTGTGTGCTGAGAATGATCGTGTGCTCGCCTGCAAGATCTTTGATCAGATCGCGGGTTTCATTGATCTGCTTGGGGTCCAATCCGGCGGTGGGTTCGTCGAGAATCAGCACGTCAGGGTTATGGATGATGGCTTGCGCCAGTCCCACGCGTTGCCGGTATCCTTTCGAAAGCCTGCCCAGGAGTTTGGCCTTGATATCGGCAATGGCACAGCGCCCGCAGACGTAGTCAATCCGCTTTTCGAGGTCTGCACCCGAAAGCCCTTTCAACTTGCCGACAAACCGAAGATATTCGGACGTCGCCATCTCGGGGTAGATGGGCGGCGTCTCCGGGAGATATCCGATTCGCTTCTTCACCTCGATCGATTGTTCGAGAACGTCAAAACCGGCCACCGTGGCTGTGCCTGAAGAAGGGGGCAAAAAGCAGGTCAGCATGCGCATCGTGGTCGTCTTCCCGGCGCCATTCGGACCAAGAAAACCGACGATCTGCCCCTTTGCCACCTCGAACGAAATCTGGTCGACCGCCGTCGTCCGCCCATACCTTTTGGTAAGCTGTGTGACTTTGATCATAAATATTTCGTTGGCAACGATGAGCTACTCAATCGTTGGCCCGCACCAGAATAGTACGGGAGGTTCTATGTCAGGAATCGTGCCTTCTCCATGTCAATTTCCAAACAGTCGTGTTCCGACTATTTACAATATCGTACCACGATGCATCGTCTCGTGTTGAGCATCTCGCGGAGCGTGGACGTCTCAACGACCGCTGCGAACGCATGGGGGCGTTCTGGGCAAGCATCGGCTCGGTTCAAGCAATTTCCATCGCCCCAAAGTCTAAGGTGCTAGTCTCATCACGAACTTGTGTGACGACAGTCACAGCACGGAGTGACAGGCGTTGCTGACCTCGGCTGCTCTGGAGTTCTATTTTGGGAACGAGGTCGATGTCACGTGCCCTCCGGAACCCACGCAGTTGACAGCCTTCAGGTTTTTGTCGCCCGCTTGCACGAATGCCACGAACTTTCCGTCTACGAAGCCATCGAGAGACCGGTGCGTGCGGGCGAAGCGGTAGGGCTTGACAGTGACACTCTTCTCCGGATGCTCGATCAAGGCTGACCTTCGAGGAATTGCTCGAGCTCATCGAATCGAAAATGGAGTGTTTGCAGAAAGCGGCGTAATCGTAGTCCAAACAGGGCAGCGGCGATCCATTACATCAGTGAGGTGCCCATGAATTTACGGGAATGGTCAAAATCCAGCTTTGATTACGGGCGCAAGCTCGTGGATTCCGCGGTCGACGGAGCACGCGTGGGGGAAGACAGATATCTCAAAGAAGAAGCGCTTGCCCCGTACCTCGGTGAGTCAGCTCGCCGGGCTCTGACGCCCGCAATCGTCGGAGCATGTCTCGGCTTGCTGGGTGGCTATCTCGGGAATGGACGCCGCTCGGCCGCCCGAACTCTCGCCGAAGGTTTACTTGGTGGAGCAATCGGTTTTGGCGCAAGCATCATTTGGGAGAACCGGCAGATCACCGCGAGCGTCGTTTCGGGCGCATGGGAAAGCGTTGGCAAGACTCGCGATGAACACTGGTTCGACAAGAATCCTATCGACTACGCGTAGTCAACACACGCAGGCTGAACCAAAGTGCTTTGGCAAGCGGCTCTAGGACCAGTTCATCGTCGCATGTAAGCAGTTTTGGGAAGTAGGCCGTGGTAGGCATCTATTCATCCGCGCAGATCACAGACTGGTTGATCCCCGGTCGCACGTTGTTTCTGACCATCCACGTTGTTGGCCTCGCTTGTTTCTCATACATCGTTGCCAGGCGACTGCTGCCGCTGGTCCGAGCCCAATGCGACTTTCGGTTTGATCGGCCACTGACCCGCGCGGCGAGAGTCCTGAAGTTCTGGTTGGGGCAGTGGAAACATCCCCGCTACAAGTTCGCCGGAACCATCCACATTCTCATCTTTGCGGGATTCATTCTGCTGGCGGCCCGCGCTTTCAGTGTGCTTATCGTCGGAGTCTCAGAGAATTTCGTGATGCCGGGGCTTTCGGGGCGAACCGGCCATATCTATGACATCGTTACGGATTACGCCGCGACGGTGGTCTTCCTCTGCATGGTGGTCCTCACCATTCGCCGGCTCGTGTTCAAGCCGGCCCGCTATGCAGTTCCCGCGAAGTATGGCAAAGGTCACACCGCAGATGCTGTCTTTCTTCTCGGGCTGATTGCCACTCTGATGGTAGCCGACAGCTTCTTTGCGGCCAGCAATGCCGCTGGTCATGCTCAGCAAGGCCAGACTGTTGAAACATTGGCCGCACTATCCCTGCCGTGGATGTTCAAGATTCTGCTTGGCTCGATGCCCTTGACAACACTCTGGGTCGTCAACGTCACGGCGTATCTCGTCCATGAAGTGACGTTTTACTTCCTGCTCTGCTACCGGCCTTTTGGAATCCAGTTCCACGTGGAAACGTCGCTCTTCAGCATTTACTTCGCGAAGTTGGATCGCGGGACTCTGAAGCCGGTGCGATGGGGCGTTCCCGACGAAAGTCTGGATCAGGTGAAATCTTTCGGCGTGAAGAAGTTCGAGGACTTTACCTGGAAGCACATGCTGGACTTCTATTCTTGCGCCGATTGTGGGCGCTGCGCCGACAATTGCCCGGCTAACGCAGCCGGGCGTCCGTTAGCGCCCAGATTCCTCACCATCAAGGCTCGAGACTACGCGTTCCAGCACTATCCGGTTTTCGGCAAGGCACATAATCACGAGCCTTTGATCGGCACCATTTATTCCGAAGATGAAATCTGGTCGTGCACGACTTGCGGCGCCTGCGAGGAGGAATGTCCGCTGCTGGTCGAGTACATCGACAAGATCGTCGATCTGCGGCGCGGCATGATCGATGACGGAAATGTTCCCCAGTCTCTGCAGAAGCCTCTGAAGGCTCTGGAAAGTCGTGGCAATCCTTACAAAAAGATGGAGAAGAAGAGAGCCGATTGGGCGAAGGCAGGAGCGTTCCAGCAAGACTGTGGGGTGAAGATTCTCGACGGAAAGAACGGAGCGGACACTCTGTATTTCGTCGACAGCATTACTTCGTATGACGACCGGATGCAGTCCATCGGGCGAGCCACCGCCAGCATTCTCGGCGACATCGGAGAGAACTTCGGGATCCTGGGCGCTGCCGAGAAGGACAGTGGCCACGAGGTTCGCCGCTTCGGCGAAGAGATACTTTTCCTTGCCCTGCGCGATCACAACACGGATGCCATCAAAGAATCGGGAGTACGGCGCATCGTCACCGCCGATCCGCATGCCTTCAACGCGCTGAAGCACGACTATGAAGATGTCCCGCCCGTCGAGCACATCAGCCAGGTAATCGCCAGGGAAGTTAAGGCCGGCAACTTACAGTTTCGTCCGCTTGAAAGCGAACAAAATGTCTACACCTACCACGATCCCTGCTATCTGGGGCAACACAACCAGGTCTACGACGACCCGCGCAGTGTGCTCGATGCCATCCCGCGATTGAAGAGAGTGGAAATGAAGCGGTCGCGCGACCGGTCCTTCTGCTGCGGTGGCGGCGGTTTGATGCTGTTCTACGAACCTAAAGAAGAGCAAAGAATGGGTGTGCTCAGAGTCCGAATGGCCGCAGATGCAGGGGCGAACGTGATCGTGACGGCTTGCCCGTTCTGCATGGTGAATATAGAAGATGCGATCAAGGTGGCGGGCATGGAAGGCACGATGTCGGTAATGGATCTTACCGAACTGGTGGACCAGCAGATCGTTCATAAAGCTCGCACAGAGGAATTGGAGACAGCAATTTGTGGAGGTTAAACATGGAAATCCTGGTGTGTGCACGAAGAGTGCCCGATACCTCGGAGAACGAGATTGAGATCAATGCCGCCGGCAACGACATCGAGCGCGATGAAGTGGTGTATTCCGTCAACGAAGCAGACAACTACGCGGTCGAAGAGGCCTTGCAGATCCGCGATCGCGTCGGGGGCAACCTCACTGTAGTGACGGTTGGAGGCGAAGACGACGAAGAGATCCTGCGCCGTGAACTGGCCATGGGCGCGAACCAGGCTGTGCTGATTTCTGACGACGCCTTCAGCGGCTCGGATGGCCGGGGCATCGCCGCCGTGCTCGCGGCCTTCGTGAAGAAAGGTCACTACGATTTGATTTTGACCGGGGTCCAGGCCGAGGACGGCGCTGCCCAGGTGGGTGGAATGCTGGCCGCGATGCTCGACTACCCATTCGCCTCACTAATGAATTCCATCAAGGTGGAAGACGGGAAGCTGAGAGTCAGCCGCGAAATCGAAAGTGGAAATCGCGAGATCAACGAGATCGATCTGCCCTGCGTTCTCTCCATTCAAACCGGAATCAACGAGCCGCGGTACGTCGGGATGCGAGGCATCCGCCAGGTCGCTTCCCTGCCCATCCCCAACTTGGGAGCCGCGGACGTGGGCGTTGACCAAGCCGCCGTTGGCGAAGCGGCTGCGAGAGTGAAGCGGGTGGACTACTTCGTTCCTGTGCTGAGCAAGGGAGCGCAAATCCTCCACGGAAGCCGCGAAGAGAACGCCGATCAGGTTTTGGAATTGGTAGCAGCGAAGGGAGGGCTGAAATAATGGAGCGCATTTTTGCATACATCGTGCATCGAGGTGGCGTGGCCGACGATTCCGCCGTCGAACTGTTGGCCGCAGCGAAAAAGATTGATAGCACTCAGTCACCCATCGCCATCCTTACCGGTTGTGGACCGGATCTCGATGCGGCGTGTGACTCGCTCCGTCCTTCCTTCAGCGAGATTTGGAAGATCGTGAACCAAGCCCTCGCCTATCCCAACGCCGAACTGGTGCGGCAGGCGTTAGTGAGCATACTGCCGGCCAACAGTATTTTGCTGGTCCCGCACGATCATTTTGGAATCGATCTTTCGCCGGGGCTTTCCATCAGACTGAATACAGTCTTCGTCTCCGACGTGATGGGCATTGAGACCCTAGATGGCGATTCCCTGCAACTGGTTCGCCAGGAATTCGGCGGACAGGTCAGCGCGCATGTTCGCTGCGACATCTCCTCAGGCGCAGTGATCAACGTTCGTCCCGGCGCGTTCAAACCAGAGCCGAGCGCTCCGACCTCGGGCGTGGTCATCGACAAATCATCCGGGGTTGGCGCACTGGCGGCTCGACGCCGCTACATCGAAACCATTGTTGCCGAGGCGGGCGATGTCGATATCACGAAACACAGCGTCCTGGTCTCTATTGGCCGGGGTATTCAGGAGAAAGACAATGTCGCTCTTGCTGAGGCACTCGCCGAAACCCTGTGTGCGGCGGTGAGTTGCTCTCGACCCGTCGTGGATGCGAAGTGGATGGAAAAATCCCGCCAAGTCGGCTCGTCGGGAAAAACGGTGAAGCCCAAGGTCTATCTGGCTTTCGGCATCAGTGGAGCATTCCAGCACTTGGCCGGCATCAAAGGAAATCCATTCCTCATCGCCGTCAACAAGAATCCCAAAGCCCCAATTTTCCAGATAGCGGATGTCGGAATTGTCGACGACATTTTGGAGTTCCTGCCGGTGCTGACCGACAAGGTACGCGAAATGCGCGGCGTTTCCGTCAAGTGAGGTTGAGCCCATGCTTGCATACAAGGCACTGAAACTGAGTCTGAAATCTCTCAAGGAATTCGCCAGGAAACGGCTGCCTGACGAGACGCTGATCGAACTTGACGAGCGCGATGAATGCCCGATCGACATTGTCCGCGACATGTGTAGTCCAGACAAACTCGGCATTCAACTGTTATTTATTCCCGAAGAATTCGGCGGCATGGGCGGAGGATCGTTCGACGTCTACTGCATTTGCGAAGAGATGGCGCGAATTGATCTGGGGATCGCAACCTCGGTGCTAGCTACTTTTCTCGGCAGCGATCCCATCACCGTGGGTGCGACTCCCGAGCAGAAGAAATTCTGGCTGACTCGCATCGCCGATGAAGGAGTGTTATTTGCCTATGGCGCAACGGAGCCGGAAGCAGGCAGCGACCTGGGAGCCCTGCGCACCACCGCGGACCCGGTCACACAGGACGGCCGCGTCGTCGGCTACAAGATCAACGGCAACAAGCAGTGGATCAGCAACGGTGGAGTGGCCGCTGCTTATACGGTTTTGGCCAACACGCCCGGCGGTCCGAGTTGGTTCGTTGTCGAAAAAGGCGCGAAGGGCTTCACGCAGGACGAACCAGAGGACAAACATGGGATCCGGCTCAGCAACACCGCGGCGCTCGCCTTCAATGACGTCTATGTTGACGCTGATCGACTCATCGGTGGCGTCGAAGGCCAGGGACTGATTCAGGCGCAGGCCGTGTTCGGCTACACGCGGCTGATGGTCGCGGCATTCGGCCTGGGGGCGGGATGGGCCGCGCTCGATCGCGCGATTCCCTATTCCACCAAGCGCATACAGGCGGGAGCTCCGCTCTCGGAAAAGCAGGGATACACGCACAAGCTGATCGTGCCGCACGTGGCGCGACTGGAAGCCGCCCGCGCCTACATCGAAGAGACCGCAGAACGAATCGATAGCGGCGAAGGAAGCCTGAACACCGAAGGCGCCATCGCGAAGTACATGGCAACCGAGGCTGGAAACCAGGCTGCCGAAGCCAGCATACAGGCGCTCGGAGGATACGGTTACACGCACGAATACATGGTGGAAAAGATCAGCCGCGACGTGCGCATCACCACAATCTACGAAGGCACCTCCGAGATCATGGAGATGACCATCAGCCGTGACCGGTGGCAGCTTCACCTGAAGACGCGGGGCCAGCACTATCACGAGCGGGCCAGAGAGTTGGAGGCGCTGCATGCGCGCTGTCCGAATGTGGGAGCGAACATCGCTGCGCTGGCGTATCACGCGCTGGCCGAGGTGATGGAGAAAGCACGCGCTGCCCGTCTCACCCGCTACCAGCACATTCTTCTGCGCCTGGGCGAGTGGATCGCTTATGCCGAGTGCGCCGGCAGCCTGGCTCATCGCGCGGCGAGTGCAGCAGAGGGAAAGTTGAACGAGAAAACCAACCGGCGCTTTGACACAACAGCGCTGGCGGCGTTGAGCCGGATCTTCGCGCGTGAAGCGGCACTTAAGGTCACCGAAGAAGGCTTGCGTTGGGTGTGCGGAGCCGGCGGAGTAAGCGATACCGAAATGTCCGGCTTTGAATCGAGTTTGCAGTTGCCTGTCATTCACCGTGCGCAGGCGGGCCTGATCTCTGACATGGATTTTATAGCCAACGTCCTCTACGCCCGTGCAGCCAAGGCTGTACTCGCCGCATAAACATCCAGGCGCCTGACTATCTGTCACCCGCAACCTGTCGTGCCGGGTTGCCCAGGAGCGTCATCATGGAAGACACAGCCAATCGTGCGATTGCGATTGTCGGGGCGGGAGCCATTCTGCCCGATGCACCCAATGTTCCCGCCTTCTGGGAAAACGTGAAGAGCGGCCGCTACAGCATCACTGAGGTTGCACCAGACCGTTGGGACCCGGCGTTTTACTACGATCCCGATCCCGCCGCTCCGGACAAAACTTACTCGAAGATCGGCGGCTGGGTGCGCGAGTTCCCATGGGATCCCATGAAGTGGCGCATGCCGCTTCCGCCGCGTGTCACCGACGCCATGGACCACGCGCAGAAATGGGCCATCGCGGCCACTCGCGAAGCGTTGGAAGATTACGGTTATCCGAAACGCCCGCTCGATCCCGACCGCGTCGCTGTGATCCTGGGTAACGCGATGGCCGGTGAAAAGCACTATCTCACCGCGCTGCGCGTGCAGTTTCCCGAATACGCCCACGAACTGGCTGAGATCGCCAGCTTCGCCGCACTACCGCAAGCAGTGCGCAACGACATCATGAATCAGTTGCACGAACGCATTGGCAAGCATCTCCCTGAAATCACCGAAGACAGCATGCCCGGCGAATTGGCCAACTGCATTGCCGGCCGCATCGCGAACATCTACAACTTCCATGGTCCGAACTTCATTTGCGACGCGGCTTGCGCATCCGCCATGGCGGCTATCCACGCCGCCGCGGAGGGACTGATTGCCAACGATTTCGACGCGGTGATTACGGGCGGCATTGATCGCAACATGGGAATCCAGACCTTCGTCAAGTTCTGCAAGATCGGCGCTCTTTCCGCAACCGGCACGCGTCCCTATGCCGAGCACGCCGACGGCTTCGTCATGGGTGAAGGTTCCGCGATCTTCCTGCTGAAACGCCTGGCCGATGCCGAACGCGATGGCGACAAGATTTATGCTGTGCTGCGCGGCATCGGTGCGTCCAGCGACGGCAAGGGTAAAGGAATCACTGCGCCCAACCCGGTCGGCCAGAAGTTCTGCCTCGACCGGGCCTGGCAGAATGCGGGCCTATCTCCTGCCACTGCGACCATGATCGAGGGGCATGGCACATCAACCAAGGTGGGAGATCTGGTCGAAGCGCGGTGCATGACCGATCTGCTCAGTGGTCAAAATCTTCCTCTCCACTCCGTAGCGCTGGGCTCGGTCAAATCGAATATCGGTCATCTCAAAGGAGCAGCGGGCGCAGCCGGGCTGCTGAAAACTGCGCTGGCACTACGGGATAAGGTGCTGCCGCCCAGCGTGCATTGCGAACATCCCAGCCCCGACATCGACTTCGCCCACTCTCCTCTATACGTCAATACCGAACTGAAGCCATGGAATGTTCCCTCGGACACCCCGCGCCGCGCGGGCGTGAGCGCGTTTGGCTTCGGCGGCACCAACTTCCATCTCGTGCTCGAAGAGCACATTCCCCACCGACTCACAGGAAATGGAAAGCGCTCTGTAGCCGTTGGTACGTTTCCGCAAACTGCGAGCCATGAGGTTGTTATGAACACCAAAGAAGTTTCCTCTGTTTCGGTGTCCGATGCTTCTCCATCCGCGTGCAAGCCGCCATTGCGCGGCGCCCTCCTGATCGGTGGCACCTCAGAGGCTGCGCTCGCCGAACGCCTGCGTGCCGTCGTGAACGATGCTCAAGCTGGTCGGGCTCTCGCGCCAACGGCACCCAACGAAGCCGATCTGCGCGCCCCCCAGCGCTTGGCGATTGATTATGCCGATACCGCCGAACTGGCCGACAAGTCCGCCAAGGCGCTCAAAGCATTTGCCGCAAATCAGCCCGCGGTGTGGAAGGCTCTGCGCGCGCAAGGCATTTTCCGCGGTCATGGTGTAGCGCCTAAAGTCGCGTTTCTTTATACGGGGCAAGGTTCGCAGTACGTGAACATGTTGCGGCCACTCTACGCGTCGGAACCGATTGTCGCGGAGACTTTTGCCGAAGCCGATCGCGTGATGACTCCGCTGCTCGGCAAACCTCTCACCGACTTTGTTTTCGTCGACGAGTCCGATCCCGTCGCAGTCGCCAAGGCCGACGAAGATCTGCGTCAGACCGCCATCACTCAACCAGCCGTGCTGGCCATCGATCTCGGACTGACGCGTCTCCTGGCTGCTTACGGTGTCGAGCCCGACATGACAATGGGCCACAGCCTCGGAGAATACGGGGCGCTGGTTGCCTCCGGTGCTCTGCCCTTCGAGGATGCCTTGATTGCCGTCAGCGCCCGCGGGCGCGGCATGACCCGCGTGGCCGTGGCAGACAAGGGCATGATGGCCGCCGTGTTCGCGCCGCTGCCAGAAGTCGAACGAGTCCTGAAGTCAGTTCAGGGCTATGTAGTGATCGCTAACATCAACAGCAACCACCAGGCAGTCATCGGAGGTGCCAGTGACGCCGTCGCCCAAGCCATCGATGTTCTCACGAAAGCTGGCTACGACGTCTCGGAGTTGCCGGTCAGCCACGCCTTCCATACCTCAATCGTGGCGCCGGCCAGCGAACCGCTGCGGCAGGAACTCGCGCGACTACGCATGGAGTCTCCACGCTTGCCCATCGTTGCTAATGTGAACGGAGAGTTCTATCCCACCGGGCCTGGCGTCGTACCGCAGATGTTGGACCTGCTTGCCCGGCAAGTCGCTTCTCCAGTGCAATTCGTCAAGGGTCTACGCACGCTGTACGAGGCAGGAGCGCGCATCTTCGTGGAAGTTGGTCCAAAGAAGGCTCTACAGGGATTCGCTGAGGATGTCCTCGGCGACCACAGCGATGTGGTTTCGCTCTTTACCAATCATCCGAAGTTTGGCGACATCGTATCTTTTAACCAGGCGTTGTGCGGCCTCTATGCGGCGGGACTCGGCAGCGGCACCGCCGCGGTCTCAGCTGAGGTGCGGGCAGCATCCATTTTGCCGAGGCCCGTGTCCACCGAGACTGCCCAGCCCGTCAAGCTGACAGCTGTTGCCGGAAGCGTCTCCGCATCTCCGGCGCCACTGGATGGTGATCACTCCGCCGAACTCGGTCACTTCTTCGCCGATGTACTGGAGCGTGGCTGGCAGATGTATCGAGGCAAAGACAGCGTGCCCGCCAGTCTTCCAGTTGTGATCACTGGCGCAGCTCTGGGTCTGCCGGGGACCGAACACATCTTTGATGATGGCAATCTTGCCGCCATCCTACGTGGCGATCAGTTCATCGATCTCATCCCCACGCGCCTTCGCAAGGCCATGCTCGACAAGCACATCACACGCCTGCTCAAGAGCGATAACGGCGGGCCGACCTTCGAAACCATCAACAGCGTGGCCGACGTTATCAAGCTGGCGGGCCGCGGAGGTGCGTTCGATCTGGAGAATGAATTCGGCGTTTCCGCCGACCGTCGCGCTGCGCTCGACCGCGTTACCCAACTGGCGATTGCGGTGGGTCTCGATGCCTTGCGCGATGCCGGCATTCCGCTGGTCATGCGCTACAAGACCACCAGCAAAGGCACGCAACTGCCGGATCGCTGGGCTCTGCCTGACGCTTTGCGCGACGACACCGGCGTTATTCTCGCCTCGGCTTTCCCAGGCTGTGACTCCTACGCCGATGAAATGGGGCGCTATTATACCGATCGCTCCCGTCGCGAACAGCTGAGCCTGCTGGAAAGCCTGCTCGCGCGATCCACCAAATCGAACGGCGATTCCGTGCTAGAGCAGGAAATGGAGCGGCGTCTGGAGGAGTTGTGCGACACCATCGAGAAAAATCCCTACGTCTTCGACCGGCGGTTCCTGCTCCGAGTCCTGTCGATGGGACATTCGCAGTTTGCCGAATTCATCGGGGCGCGCGGTCCCAACACACAAATCAACTCTGCCTGTGCCAGCACCTCGCAAGCTGTGGCGCTGGCGCAAGACTGGATCCGGGCTGGGCGCTGCCGCCGCGTGATCGTTATCTCGGCCGACGACGTCACTTCCGACCACATGATCGAATGGTTCGGCGCCGGGTTTCTCGCCAGCGGTGCCGCAGCGACCGACTCAGTCGTGGAAGAAGCCGCCACTCCTTTTGATCGCCGCCGTCACGGTTTGATCGTGGGGATGGGCGCCGCAGGCCTGGTTGTCGAGAGCGCCGACGCTGCGCGCGAACGCGGCCTTCAACCTATCTGCGAAGTCTTGAGCACGGTCACGGCCAACAGCGCCTTCCACGGCACTCGCCTCGATGTGCAACACATCGGCCAGATGATGGAAAACCTGGTGTCCCAGGCCGAAGCTCACAGCGGCATTTCCCGCCAGCAGATCGCGTCTCACACGGTTTTCGTTTCCCACGAGACCTACACGCCCGCGCGCGGTGGCAGCGCCTCGGCTGAAATTCATGCGTTACGCCACGTATTCGGCGATGCGGCAGATCAAATCGTCATCGCTAATACGAAAGGTCAGACAGGTCACGCGATGGCCACCGGGATCGAAGACGTCGTCGCGGTGAAAGCGCTCGAAACTGGCGTGGTCCCAGCCGTCGTCAACTTCAAGGAAGTTGACCCCGAGCTCGGGACATTGAACTTGTCCAAGGGCGGTGGATATCCCATCGAGTACGCCATACGCCTGGGCGCCGGATTCGGTTCGCAAATCAGCATGACGCTCTTGCATTGGATAGCGACCAAGGACGGCGTACGTCGCCGCCCCAATAACCTTGGGTATGCCTATCGCATCACCGACGAAGAGTGCTGGAAAAACTGGCTGAGCCAGATTGCCGGCTATCCAACCGCCGATCTGGAAGTGGTGCACCGCACGTTACGGGTGCGCGATCAAAAGTCCGGAGTCCGATTGGCGGAAGTCGCGCAGAAATCCCACGAGGCACCGACTCCCGCAGCCCCGGAGCCTATCGCTCCTACAGTCGCGGCGCCACCACCAGCGAAGCTCGAAGCGAAGGCTGAGGCGAAGTCCGAAGCGGTGATCGAGACCAAGACGGAAGCCAAGACCGTCGTCTCCACACCACTCCTGCAGCCGGAGCCGGCTACCGGAGATCCCGTAAGAGCCAGAGTCCTGGCCCTGGTCGCGGAGAAGACCGGCTATCCCGTTGACATGCTCGATCTGGATCTCGATCTCGAAGCAGATTTGGGAGTCGACACGGTGAAGCAGGCAGAGGTGATGGCTACCATCCGGGAAGCTTACGGCATTGCTCGTGACGGCAACATCAAGCTACGTGACTTCCCCACACTCGCTCACGTGATCCGCTTCGTGCACGAACGGAGACCTGATCTTCATGCCGCGCCAACCAGCCCGGTGCAACCTTCTCCTGCGCAACTCATAGTGCCTCCAGCGGTCGCATATGAGCCCGAAGTCCGCGCCCTTAAACCCGTATCTACGGCAACGTCCACCAGCAACATCGACGAACCCGTGAAAGAACGCATTCTCGCACTGATGGTAGAAAAAACCGGATACCCGCAAGACATGCTGGACTTGGATCTTGACCTGGAAGCCGACCTCGGAGTCGACACGGTCAAGCAAGCTGAGATGTTCGCAGCGATTCGCGAAATCTACAACATTCCCCGTGACGAGAACCGCAAGCTTCGTGATTACCCCACGCTGGCCCACGTGATTCGCTTCGTCTACGACAAACGTCCCGACTTGGCGAGCGTATCTGTGACGGAGACACCTCAGCCATCTTCCTCGGCGACAGCTTCAGCCGTAGCAGCTTTACCAACTTTAACGGCGAGCGAGCCATTGGCAGCTTCGCCCGCACCAACGGCGTCAGCGAATTCTGACGACCAGATCAAGAAAAAGGTGCTGCAGATTGTCGCCGAGAAGACCGGCTATCCGGCAGACATGCTGGACCTGGATCTCGACCTGGAAGCGGACCTCGGCGTCGATACCGTTAAACAAGCGGAGATGTTCGCCGCAGTGCGTGCCGCCTACAACATTCCCCGCGATGAAAGCATGAAGCTGCGCGACTTTCCGACCCTGGCTCACGTAATTAAGTTCGCGCATGACCGGTCCGCGCTTGTAGCGGCCGCTTCCACGCCTGCTATGAAACTCGACCAGACGGAGCCGACGGTGGCGTCGGTCTCTCAGGCCCAGCCCCCACGACCCGTCCTTGCCAGCTTCGATGCGGCAAATCGCATCCCGCGGCGCGAGCCGGTGGCAACGTTGCGTCCCCCGCTCACAGTTTGCAAAGCAACCGGCGTGAAACTCGACCGCAACAGCCGCGTCGTAGTGATGCCCGACAAGGGCGGCGTGGCGCCAGTGCTAGCCGAACGCCTCCGCACGCTGGGAGTGCAAGTGCTCACCATCGAAAACACTCCTGACTCCGAAACGCTCATCAGCCTTCTGAAAACATGGACGGCCGCAGGTGCAATCCAAGGTGTCTTCTGGCTCCCAGCGCTTGACAACGAAGGCGACCTTCGCAAACTCGACTCCGCTGCTTGGCACGACGCCCTACGCGTGCGAGTGAAGTCGCTGTACACAACCATGCGTGCCTTGTACGCGCACGTCTCTGGACGTGGCACATTTTTCGTGTCATCGACGCGACTCGGCGGCCACCATGGCTATGACGACGCCGGAGCTGTGGCCCCGCTGGGCGGGGCGGTGACGGGCTTTGCCAAGGCCTACAAGCGGGAACGCATGGAATGCCTGGTCAAGGCAGTCGACTTTGAATTGAATCGTAGGGCGCCCGATGTAGCCGAACTCATACTCAACGAAACGTTGCGCGATCCTGGCGTAGTGGAAGTCGGATACACAGGAGAGCAGCGTTGGACGATCGGACTCAACGAACAGTCCGCCGCCGATGGCCAGCCCGGCATGGTGCTGGACAGCGACACCGTCTTCGTGATCACCGGTGCAGCGGGAAGCATTGTCTCGGCCATCACGGCGGATCTGGCAGCCGCCTCCGGAGGCACGTTCTATCTGCTCGATCTCGTGCCTCAACCCAATCCGGACAATCTCGATCTCAAACGCATCATAACGGACAAAGAAAACCTCAAACGCGACCTGTTCACGCGCATACAGGCCCGCGGCGAGCGCGCCACTCCCGCGCTCGTCGAAAAGGAACTCGCCGCCCTGGAGCGGGCACAGGCCGCCCAAACCGCCATCGACGCCGTACGCGCCGCGGGCGGCACGTCACATTATTTCAGCGTCAACCTCACGGGTGCGGAGGCGGTCGCGGGACTGATTGACCAAGTGCGACAGCGCCACGGCCGCATTGACGTCCTGTTGCATGCCGCAGGCATGGAGCGAAGCCACTCCCTGCTGGATAAAGACCCGCGGGAGTTCGATCAGGTCTTCAACGTCAAGGCGGACGGATTCTTCAATCTCTTGCGCGCGATCGGCGAGATGCCGCTCGGCGCAACAGTGGCGTTCAGTTCCATTGCCGGCCGCTTCGGGAATGCCGGCCAGACTGACTATAGCTCGGCCAACGATCTCCTCTGCAAGATCACCTCGAACTTCCGTACCACTCGTCCGGCCACGCGTGGAATCGTGATCGACTGGACTGCCTGGGGAGGCATCGGCATGGCCACGCGCGGCTCCATCCCAAAGATCATGGAGCTTGCCGGCATCGACATGCTGTCTCCCGAGGCCGGCATACCGCTGATCCGGCGGGAACTCACCGCCGGGTCCACACGCGGTGAGATTGTGATCGGCCAGCGTCTCGGCATTTTTCTGAATGAATGGGACGCGACTGGCGGACTGGACACCTCGACCGCGGAGGCCGCTATGAAGTCTTCGCCGGAAATTGGACCTGCCGGGCCTGTGACTGGCAAAATCGTGTCGCTCGGCCTGTCCGATGGTTACACCATCGAAACCACTCTGGATCCACACGATCAACCGTTTCTTCATGATCATCAGATTGACGGTACTCCGGTGCTGCCCGGCGTGATGGGCATCGAGGCGTTTGCAGAAGCTGCTCTGTGCCTGCTTCCTGAATGGCATGTGGAATCAGTCGAAAATGTAAACTTCCTCGCGCCCTTCAAGTTCTATCGCAGTGAACCGCGCACGATGCAGATCGAGACCCGAATTCATCCGCAGGGAGACGGGATGGTGGCAGAATGCCGGCTAATCGGTCATCGTTCCCTGCCCAACCAGACCGAGCCTCAACCCACGACGCACTTCACGGCGCGTGTGCGCCTCGCAAAAGTGCACGCGCAAGCTCCGATGCCAAGGGCGTTTGTGGCACCGAGCATCAGTGGGATCGAACCTGCCGACATCTATGCCATCTACTTCCACGGGCCCGCATATCAGGTTGTGGAAGAAGCATGGTGGGATGGAGAGCGTGCCATAGGTCGGCTAGCAAAGGGCCTCCCGCCTAATCATCATCCGTCTGAACTACCCACGGTCATGGCGCCGCGGCTGATCGAACTTTGTTTCCAAACCGCGGGGATCTGGGAACTGGGCGCACAAAGCCACATGGGATTGCCGCAGCATGTTCTTGAAGTCTCCTTGCTGCGGGCGCCGGGTCTGGCCGAGGACCGATTGTATGCCGTCGTCACTCCCGACACGGTTCAGGGAACTTTCGATGCGGAAGTTCTGGACACGAAAGGAAATTGCTACCTGCGTCTCACGGGCTATCAGACGGTGGCGCTTCCGAATCGCGTTGATCCGGATCACCTGAGAAGCCTGCAAGCCGTCATGTCAGGAGAGGCTCTTTTGGCAGCCTGATCCACGCCATCGTGCTACTCGGACCCGGCTCATCGAGGCACATATGATGAACGAATTTCAGCGCGTCGCCGTTGTCAATCGCGGTGAAGCCGCCATGCGTTTCATCCATGCGGCACGCGAGTTCAGTCAAGAGCGCGGAGTGCCGCTGCGTACCATCGCGCTTTTCACGGAACCCGATCGTCATGCCATGTTTGTCCGCGAAGCCGACGAGTCGGTTTCTCTGGGAGCCGCCCAGTTCACGGATCGAGAGACGCACCATGGCAAAAGCAGCTACCTCGATTACGAGCGTCTCGAACAGGCGCTGGCGACCGCGCGTGCAGATGCGGCCTGGGTAGGGTGGGGCTTTGTGGCAGAACACGCGGCATTCGCCGATCTGTGCCGTGAAATGGGGATCGTCTTCATCGGGCCAACTGGAGACGTGATGCGACAGTTAGGCGACAAGATAGCGGCGAAATTTCTGGCTGAGCAGTCGCAGATCCCTGTCGCGCCTTGGAGCCGTGGGCCCGTAGAATCTGTCGCTCACGCCTTATCCCATGCGGAGCGTTTAGGGTTTCCTCTCCTTATTAAAGCCGCGGCCGGCGGCGGCGGTCACGGGATCCGCCTGGTGCGGGCAGCGAGCCAACTGCCGCCGGCCTTTGAGCGCGCCCGCACCGAAGCATTCAAAGCCTTCGGGGACCCAACTGTTTTTCTGGAGCACGTGGTCGAGGCCGCGCGCCACGTTGAGGTTCAAATCATCGCCGACAACTATGGGACCACCTGGGCTGTGGGCGTGCGCGATTGCACAATTCAACGCCGGCACCAGAAAGTACTCGAAGAAGCACCTTCCCCGTCGCTTACTCCGCAGCAGGATCAGTATTTGCGCGAAGCCGCGGTTCGTTTGAGCAAGGCCGCGGGCTACAGCAATGCCGGCACGGTGGAATTCCTCTACGAACCGGAGACCCAGCAATTTTTCTTTATGGAGGTGAACACGCGGTTGCAGGTTGAGCATCCTGTCACCGAATGCACTACCGGCCTCGACATTGTTAAGTTGCAGATCCACATTGCGCGGGGTGGACGTTCTGGAAGGCGATCCCCCGCGCACCACAGGTCACGCCATTGAGGCGCGGCTGTGTGCGGAAGACCCAGACAACGGTTTTGCGGCTGCCCCGGGACTCCTGGCACGGTTCCGGGTGCTGACCGGACCCGGTGTGCGAGTGGACACCGGCGCTGTCGAGGGAGACAGCATTCCCCCTGAGTTCGACTCGATGTTGGCGAAAGTGATCGCCTACGGTCAGAACCGGAAAGAGGCACTGTCCCGGCTCCAGCGGGCGCTGGCCGAAAGCATAATTGTTGTCAAGGGCGGTGCCAGCAACAAAGCGTTTCTCCTGGAGATGCTGCGCCGTAAGGAAGTGCAGCGTGGGGATGTCACCGTAGGCTGGCTCGACCGAATCGCGGAGGAAGGTGGTCTCCTCTCCAGGAAGCACACCGACGTAGCCTTGCTGCAGGCGGCGATCGATGCCTACGAAGCCGAGTTGGCCGTGGAGCAGGCTCAGTTCTACGCATCCGCGGCGCGCGGCCGACCGCAGGTGCAACGTGAGATCGGCCGCATCCTGCCACTGCGATACCGCGGCCAACTCTACTCCATGAAAACCCAGCGGATCGGTCCACAAGATTACCGAATTGAGATCGACGGATTACGGATCGACGCTCACATGGATCGCCTGGACCAGTTTGAATGTTGGCTCACTGTCTTGGGCCGGCGCTTCCATGTCGTCTCGGTAAACCAGGGAGCAAGTTCTCGGATTGAAGTGGATGGCACGTCGCATCAAGTGGATCGAGACGACGGAGGCGTGGTTCATGCCCCAGCCCCGTCCGTTGTCGTTTCGATCGCGGTAAAGGCAGGCGACTCGGTTGAAGCTGGGGACCGCCTGGCCGTGTTGGAAGCCATGAAAATGGAGACCCAAGTGGTCGCGCCATTTTCCGGCAGGATCCGAAAAGTGATGACCACGGCGAACGTCCAGGTCGACGCTGGCGCTCCGCTACTCCAAATTGAGGCGAACACGGACGACGAGTCGATCGTGCCGCAGAAACGCGTGATCTTTGGCGAGTCCCAAGTTCAGCAGGAACAACCGGAAGCCACATGCATAGAGTCCCTCAAGGAAATCCGTCAAGTCATGCTGGGTTTCGACCTGGATCCCACAGATCATACCCGCCGTCTCGCTGCATGGAGCCAGACCTGCCCCGCGCACAGCGATGAGATCACGCGGCGAGAGGAAGAGATTCTCAGCATCTTTACCGACACATGTTCTCTGTTCCATCGCGAGCCGGAAGTAAACCATCGCGCCTCCGGCGAAGAACCTAGCGCCGAGTCTCACCTCTTTTCGTACTTGCGCACGATTGAGACCTGCGGAGAAGGACTTCCCGCCGCCTTTGTCGGCGCACTGCGGCGCGCCTTGGCTCATTATGGCGTGCGTGGGCTGGATGGCTCACCCGAACTGAAAGAGAGCATGCTCTGGATCTACAAGTCGCACCAGCGAATGGCGCGGCAAACAGCTTCCATTCTGGACATCCTCGAACGGCGTTTGCACCGTGCCAAAGCCCCCCAGACGCCGGCGAGCAGTTCCTTTCGCATTCTCTTGGATCGCATGATCGCGATTACTCATGAGCTCTATCCTTCGGTCAGTGAACTGGCCCGCGAAGTGCGCTATCGTTGCTTCGATCAGCCAGTGTTTGAGTCCGCACGAGATCATGTCTACGAGGAGGCGGCTAACCATCTCAACTATCTCGCAGCGCATCCTGATGCTGCCGACTGCCCTGCCCGGATCCATGCACTGATCGAGTGTCCCCAGTTGCTGGCTGGAGTGTTCGCGGGCCGCTTCCCGTCCGCCGACCTCGCGTTCCGCCGGACCATGCTGGAGGTGCTCACCTGGAGGTACTACCGCAATTGTGTGCTCCGCAACTTCCAGTCGTCGCCGACAGACGGACGTTGTTATGTTTCCGCGGATTATGACGATGAAGGCAAGAGCATTCATGTCATCGCTCTGTATGCCGACTATCTCGGCCTCTCCGCAGCGGCCTACGCCATGCTCCCAGTGGTCGCGGAAGTTCCGGCTGATCACGACATCGTCATGGATTTTCACGTTTGCCATTCTTCCCGGCTGGCTGATCCAGACGCCACGCAGCGTGAAGTGCAGTCGATGCTCAACCATGTTGCCTTCCCCCGTCTCATCCGGCGCATCGTGGTGGCAGTCGCGGGTCCGAGCTGGGGTCCGCACGTCAACGATATGCAGTGCTTCACCTATCAGCCCACAGGAGCGGGCTACGCAGAAGATCCGTTTTATCGCGGATTGCACCCGATGATGGGAAAGCGCCTGCACCTCTGGCGGCTTAGCAATTTCAAAATCGATCGTCTGCCCTCGGTCGAAGACGTTTATCTTCTCCATGCCGTGGCCCGTGACAACTCGAAGGATGAGCGTTTGTTCGCGGCCGCCGAGGTGCGGGATATAACGCCAGTACGCGATGAAGCGGGACGTATCGTGCAACTGCCCCATCTGGAGCGCATGCTCATGGAAGCGCTGGCCGCGATCCGCCTGTTTCAATCGCGGCGACGGCCTCAGGAGCGCCTGTACTGGAACCGTGTGTTTCTGTATGTCTGGCCTCCGCTTAACCTGAAGCCCGACGAATTGCGCGACATTGTGCGCCGGCTCGCGCCCGCTACGGAAGGTTTGGGGCTAGAGCAGGTGGTCGTACGGGCTCGCATTCCCAATCCGTCCACGGGAGAACTGCGTGACCTCGTGGTCCGCATCTCGAGCCCGGTCGGAAGCGGTCTGCTCATCACATTCCGTCCCGCCGACAAGTTGCTCGCGCTCAAATCGCTCTCCGAATACGATCAGAAAATCGTTCGCGTTCGTCAGCGCGGGTTGGTCTACCCGTACGAAATCATCAAGATGCTCACTCCCAGCCGGGAGGACGCCCGCCCGGAATTCCCACCTGGCGACTTTACGGAATGCGATCTCGACTCCGAGGGGCGGCTGGTTCCGGTTGATCGCCCGTACGGAAAAAACCGCGCCAACATTGTTGTCGGCGTAATCCGCAATTTCACCACTCGCTATCCTGAGGGCATGACTCGCGTCCTGCTATTGGGAGATCCCAGCAAGGACCTGGGCGCGCTAGCCGAGGCGGAGTGTCGGCTCATCATTGCCGCGCTGGACCTCGCGGAAGAGAAGGGAGTCCCAGTGGAATGGTTCCCGATCTCTGCCGGCGCCAAGATTTCAATGGACAGCGGCGTGGAAAACATGGACTGGATCGCCCGCGTCCTGCGCCGCCTAGTGGAATTTACTCAAGGTGGCGGCGAAGTAAATCTCCTGATCAACGGCATCAATGTGGGAGCACAACCTTACTGGAATGCCGAAGCCACGATGCTCATGCATACCCGAGGCATCCTGGTGATGACTCCGAAGGCAGCGATGGTGCTCACCGGCAAACGTGCCCTGGACTACTCGGGCGGCATTTCCGCAGAGGACAATCAAGGCATTGGCGGGTACGACCGCATCATGGGAGTCAACGGCCAGGCACAGTACTGGGCGCACAACATTAATGAAGCCTGCCATATTCTTTTCCGCCATTACGACCATACCTATGTTTTACCCGGGGAGCGTTTCCCGCGGCGCGCCGTAACTTCCGATCCCATCGAGCGCGACGTGCAGAGTTATCCGCACAATCAGAACGGCGAGGAAGGCTTTGCGCTGGTCGGGGAAATTCTGTCGGACGAAACCAACCCCGGCCGGAAGAAGCCGTTCGACATTCGCAGGGTAATGATGGCAGCGATCGATCAGGATCATCCCCCGTTGGAGCGCTGGGCCGGGATGCGGGCGGCGGAAACCGCAGTCGTGTGGGATGCGCACCTGGGCGGTTATCCCGTGTGTCTCATCGGTATCGAGTCCCGCTCCGTGCCACGACTGGGATTTGTCCCGGCCGACGGGCCCGATCAGTGGTCGGCAGGAACTCTGTTCCCGCAGTCCTCCAAGAAAGTCGCGCGAGCCATTAATGCTGCCAGCGCCAATCGCCCGGTCGTAGTCCTCGCCAATCTATCCGGGTTTGATGGTTCGCCGGAGTCGATGCGCCGCTTACAACTGGAGTATGGCGCCGAGATCGGGAGGGCTGTCGTGAACTTTAAAGGCCCCATCGTGTTCTGTGTGATCTCGCGCTATCACGGCGGTGCCTATGTAGTCTTCTCGCGGGCGCTCAACGAGCAGCTTGAAGTCGCCGCGTTGGAGGGCACTTATGCCTCCGTCATTGGCGGCGCCCCAGCCGCGGCTGTGGTGTTTGCCGGAGAGGTTGATGCCCGGACTCGCAAGGACGAGCGCCTTCAGGCCTTAAACCGGGCGATGCTCCAGGCTGACGCCGCAGACAAAGGGCGGCTGCGCGCCCAATGGAATGAGCTTTATAAAGTCGTAAATTCCGAAAAGTTAGGGGAAATGGCCGGTGAATTTGACCGGGTGCACAGCGTGTTCCGGGCACTAAGAGTGGGAGCGCTGAACCACATTATTCCTCCCGCGAATCTTCGCTCTTATCTCGTTAAGGCAGTGGAACGGGGCATCAGGAACGAGGAGGATGCCGAACGAAAGACTAGCTTCAAGATCGAAGTTGCGGCCTAGTTTGGCGGATTGGTAGAACACACTTCAGAGGTTAGGATGGACATCTTGTGGCTGGAGCAGAACGCGACCGACGTACCCGCCGAGAATCAATGGCTAAGCACGAAGGAAAAAATTTGTCTAAGCGGCATGCGCTTTGCCAAACGGCGCACCGACTGGCGACTGGGCCGCTGGACCGCAAAACACGCGGTGGCCGCCAGCCTTAACCTGTCAACTGACATTCGCGCTCTTGCGGATATAGAAATCCCTTCCGCACCCTCCGGAGCGCCAGAAGTTTTTCTTCAGGGCCGGTCGGCAGACATCGCAATCTCACTGAGTCACCGTGACGGTACGGCCCTATGTTCGGTCGCACCAGCGGGAACGAACTTCGGTTGTGATCTGGAAACGATTGAGCCGCGCAGTGATGGCTTCGTTGCGGATTACTTCACTGCTAGCGAGAAAGCGCTCATTTCGCGAACTCCGGTGGAACACCAACCCCTGATCGTGGCCCTGGTTTGGAGCGCAAAGGAAAGCGCCCTCAAAGCGCTGCACCTAGGCCTTCGACTTGACACGAGGTGTGTATGCGTTCGCCTTGTCGATGCGTTGCCCCGGCCGGCCGGAAAAGAGTGGCAGGACCTTTGTCCAGATCCTGTGGCTTCCAACCCTGACGGCTGGCGTCCCCTGAGTGTTCATTGTTCGAGCGGTCCCATTTACGGCGGGTGCTGGCGATCTCAGGATCATTTGGTGCGAACCATTGTCTCCAATCTTCCGCTGCGCATCCCAGCACGGGTGCGGCAAGAAAGCGGTTTGGCCGAAGCCAGCTGGTTTCCGTAAAAGAATAGATCGGCCTGCTCCAATCAGCTAGCCTCGGAATAGAAGATCGTCGATCAACAGCCGACCATCTACGTACCAAAAAGATCCGCACAAGCTCCCTCCCAGAGCATCAACGCGCCTTCGGCGGCTTTGCGAACCGGCTCCAGGAAATGATTGGTTGAGGTCCCGATTGACATCGGAACCGGCATTTGACATATTGCCAAAGCGGTTAGCGGTCATCGCTGCAACCGTCCTCGACATAGGTCACAGCGGCACAAGTGGCTGATTAGGGAGTGGAGAACCCATGAGCGAAACCGATTCCTTGGTTCACTCCGAGAATCTGCCCTCCCAACAGTCCGGCGAACTTCTTCGACTGCCCCGTGAAGCGGCTGGGTGGGAATGGATGAGTTTCTTCGTGCGCCGGCTTGGGAGTGGCGAAGTTTATCGAGCCGCCACAGATGGCGAGGAAGCTGTCTTCGTGCTTCTTGGCGGAACTTGCCAGGTTGATTGGGGGCAAGGCGCGCAGCGTATCGGCAAAAGAAAGAATGTTTTCGACGGCTACCCTTATGCCCTGTACCTGCCGACCGGAAACCACGTGACTTTTACTGCCGACACAGTATGCGAGATCGCCGAATGCAGGGTACCGTCCCATGCACAACTCGCACCGAAATTAATCACTCCAGCAGATGTTGTGAGCAGCATGCGCGGCGGCGGAAACGCTTCGCGTCAGATTGTTGACCTCATGACTCCCGCTTTTCCGGCGGACAAGTTGATGGTGGTCGAGGTCTACACTCCGGGAGGAAACTGGTCCAGCTATCCTCCCCACAAACACGACGTTCACAATCCCCCGGTCGAAGTCGATTTGGACGAGATCTATTACTACCGGATGAACCGGCCGAATGCATTCGCCTTCCAGCATCTCTACTCCGGTCAAAACTCCCCTGACCGCACCGTAAAGACACGCGATGGAGACGCTGTACTCGTCCGCAGCGGCTACCATCCAGTGGTCGCCGGACCGGGCTATGATGTCTACTATTTGAATTTTCTCGCTGGATCTTCGCGTGCCATGGCGGTTACAGAAGATCCGCAACACGTCTGGTTGCGTTCCACCTGGAAGGAAACGGACCCTCGCCTGCCACTCGTTTGAAAGGCGAGGATTCCACGATGCACGACAACCTGCATCTGAAGTCGTTCGTCAAAAAAGTCTGCTCGGGAATTGCGCTGGAGTTGCCATAGCTGATACGCCGGGGTGGCCAAGATGCAAGCAACAGCCGCCGGGGCCCAGGCACGAAACCCAAATTGAAGCAAGTGCTCGGCCTTTGGGATTTGGTGTACTACGGCGTCATTCTGACCTCTCCCATTGCGGTTGTTCCCATGTTTGGCGAGGCGCAGGTTCTTTCCCACGGCGACGCGGTTATCACCATTCTAGCGGCGATGGTAGCCATGACTGCCACGGCAGTCCGCTTTGGCCGGATGGCTACGGTTTATCCTTCGGCAGGCTCGGTGTACACCTACGTTACGGCTTCAATCCCAGTTTTGCTTTCATCGTTGGTTGGGCGATGTTCCTGGAGTACTTATTTCAGCCGCTGCAAAATAGCCTGCACGCAGCACTCACCATCCAGAGGCTGCTTCCGAACATCCCTTTCGCTCTGTTGTCAGCTCTGGCCATCGGATTCATGACGATCTTGTGCTGGTTTGGAATTCGCACTACGGCGCGGACCAATGAAATCCTGCTCGGAATGATGTCCATCGTCATGGTAGTTTTCCTGGGAGAAGCCATCTGGTACATCATCGGACATCACCACGTTGTGGGATTGATTTCTACGAAGCCGATTTATGATCCGAGGACCTTCAGCGTGCGTGCCATCGCTGCCGGCACCGCGCTGGCGGCAACCACTTAATTGGGTTTGATGGCGTCAGCATCCTGGCCGAAGAGGTGGAGAACCCGAAGCGAAATGTTTTGCTGCCTCTGTCCTGGTGTGCCTGTTTACCGGCCTCTTTGCCGCCTTCCAGGTGTATCTGGCAGTACGGGTTTGGCCCGATTATCGAACCTTGGTGAATCCGGAGACGGCATTTATGTCTAGCCAGGGCGCCTGCTGTCGGCGGCCTTCCGCAATCACATGCACTGGAGTGAGTTCATCGGCGGCGAAGTCGTCATTTCCCCGCCGCCCTGCTCATGGCAGGTGCGATTTAACGCGAGCGATGTTGAAATCCGTCCACGAATCGATAAACCGGTGGACGCAAAGATCGTGGTCGAACTCTCGCGGAAGTTCTCCGATTTTCGCAGCGCTTACACCGAAGGTGGCCTCTCCTTGACCGAGTTCGATTCTTTCGCCCCCACGCGGCGAACTCTACGGCAGTTTATCGCAGCCTGCCATGAACTGGATGCTCTGGTGCGCGATATCATGCTGCCGAATCCTGATGTCGCTTAAAAACGTCGTGGCGCTGTTGTTGGTCGAAGCGGATGTGCTGCGGCGGGAGCGGTGCTGATGCTCCTTTGGCCAAAGCAGTAGCGGGGCGCGCATACCTTCAACGGTTCGGTATTTGAGGTTTTGCGCAGCCGTTACCGCGCGCCATCACTCCTGATATGCTCTGAGAGAGTTGAATAGTTTCTCCCTGTACTCCCCGAATTCAAACGTTATGTCGGAAAGAAAGACGTGGAAGCGCAAACCAAACAAGGCGCCCAGCATCTACGATGTAGCGAAAGAAGCGCGCGTATCTGTTTTCACCGTATCTGCGGTCATCAATGACAAAAGCCATGTAGGCAAGTCTCTCAAACGGCGGGTCGAGGCTGCTATTAAAACGCTGAGCTACCGTCCCAACCTGCTGGCACGCTCCTTGGCCAAGCGTCGCACCCAGACCATTGGGATTGTGGTTCCCGATATCTCCAATCCTTTTTCCCCACTGGTCGTCCGGGGCGCAGAAGATGCCGCTCAAAAGCACGGATATAACATTCTGTTGTGCGATAGCGATGATCGTTTAGAGCGCGAGCAGGAGTGCCTCGAAGTGCTGCTGGCGAAGCGCGTCGATGGCATCTTGCTAACGAAGGCTCCCCAGCCTTTCCCTGCTTCGTTAGAGCAGATGATCGAAGACGTGAAGGGTCCGCTCGTGCTGACTCACCGCCTCGTATGCACCCTTGTAGTCGTCGGTGACCACCGCGTCTTTGGCCCCATGAAACTTGGCAGGAGTCACCACCACAATGGCTTGCACATCTTTGCGCTCAGCCTGCTCGCCGCTTGGCTCGGGTTCTCGATTCTCGTTGATGCAAGAAGCAAACTCGTCGATCTCCAATTCGCTTTCCGGACGCCATCGATCGATTCTCCCCTGAATCTTGAATTCCGGGCTGAGTGGTTCAACCTCTTCAACCACACCCAGTCTTTAGGACCGAGCGGAATCTTCGCAGGCTCAAACTCGCTCGGAAACTTCGGCCAGGTGACCGCTGCGGTTTCGCCTCGGATTGGCCAGCTCTCGCTAAAACTGAACTTTTGGGAGGGTGAAACAGCTCCGCTTTCAAACCGGGGAACTTCCAGTTCTCGGAATTTTTCGTCCGGCGCTTCGCGGCATTGGACACTTTGAAGAGAGCGAGATGTAGGGCCAGGCGTTTTGCCGCAACTGACTTCAACGGTCGTAGAGAGTAGCCATTTCCCTTAGCCTAGTCGCAATCGCCGCGGCTGCGGAGCCGGTCTTCATGCGCCATTTCCAGTTGCCGCCCGATGTGCCTGGAAGGTTCATGCGCGCTTCGTTGCCGAGGCCCAGGATGTCCTGCATGGGCGCAATGGCCGTGTTTGCAACCGACGACATAATGCTGCGGATCAGAACCCAGTGGATGGGTTCGTCCTTGAAACCGAGATACGCGCGGGCGTGAGCGTGCTCCTTGACGACGTCTTCCGGCGTGCGGGTGCTGTCGCTTGTCCCACCGCTGGTCCACCAACCTACGACGGTATCGTTGTCGTGTGTGCCAGTGTAAGCGACCAGATCGCGGACGTAATTGTGCGGCTTGAATGTGGGTGCCTGCGGATCCTTGCCGAAGGCGAACTGCAAAATGGCCATGCCTGGGAATCCGAACTCGCGGCGAATGGCTTCAACTTCTGGAGTGATAACACCTAGATTCTCGGCGATAATGGGAAGATCGCCGAGCTCTCTTTGCAGCACGGAGAACAGTTCTCGACCCGGACCTTTTGCCCACTGGCCGTTGACGGCGGTGATCTCCGAACCGGGCAGTTCCCAGTAAGCCTCGAAACCGCGGAAGTGATCGATGCGAACCACATCGTAGAGGCGAAGGGCGGAGCGTAGCCGCTCGACCCACCACCGGTAGCCGGTCTGCATGAGAAGCGGCCAGTTGTAAATGGGATTGCCCCAGCACTGGCCTGTAGCGCTGAAGTAGTCCGGCGGCACGCCCGCAATCTTGAGCGGGTTTCCGCTTTCGTCGAGCAAAAAGAATTGGCGATTCGACCAGATGTCGGCACTATCGTGGGCAACGTAGATCGGAATGTCGCCGATAATACGGACGTCCCGCTCTCGCCCGTAAGCACGAAGCTCCTCCCATTGCCGAAAAAACTGGTACTGAAAGAATTTCTGGGAGTCGATGGCGGACGCCAGTCTCTCCGACCAGCGCTTTATGGCGTCGTTCCCGCGTGTGGCGATGTCGAAGGGCCACTTGGTCCACGCGACCAGGTGGTGCGCCTCTTTCACGGCCATGAACAGCGCAAAATCATCGAGCCAGGCCGCATTGGCCTGCGAGAATCCTTCAAATCGGCGGAGATCTTCCGCGCAGGCGCTGGCGAAAAAAGTCGTCGCGGCCTTTTGTAGCAGCGGTACCTTGAAGCCAATCACTGCGCCGTAGTCGACGGTTTCAATCGGGAAATCTGGGATCCTGCCCAGGTCCCTCCTGCTCAGGAGCCCCTGATCGGCAAGACAATCGAGGCTGATGAGAAGTGGGTTTCCCGCGCTGGCCGAAAAGCATTGAAAGGGCGAGTCAGCGTAGCCCGTCGGATTCAGGGGAAGGACCTGCCAGAATTTCTGCCCGGCAGCGTGCAGGAATTCGACGAAACGATGGGCCTCAGGGCCGAAATCGCCGATGCCGTGGGCCCCGGGGAGACTTGTCGGATGGAGCAAAATCCCACTGGCACGGGGAAAATCCATGGGAAAACCATAAACAGTTGTTGCACCGGGCGCAAGGCCAGTGCACAACCCCCAAAACACAAGCGCCGCAACCGGAAACTGCAGATGCCACCCCATCCACCAACGCTAAAGTCCGGCAGCCCCCACATTGAATTTCATTCTTAAAGTCGATTGTCGACGCTCGCGGCAGTAATTGTCGCGGCTTTCATTTCATATAAACTTGCATGTTACCCTGCCCTGCAACGAAGGGCCCGAACGTGCCCCAGGAGAACGGTTGCCAGTGGATAAAGATACGCTTTGGTACAAAGACGCGATCATCTATCAGGTGCACGTCCGCACATTCCACGACAGCAACGGGGATGGCATTGGTGACTTCCAAGGGCTTGAACAGAAGCTCGATTACATTCAGGAACTGGGTATCAGCGCGATATGGCTTATGCCATTTTTTCCCTCGCCCCTGCGGGACGATGGCTATGACATCGCGGACTACAACACAGTCCATGCAAGCTACGGGACATTAGATGATTTCCAGAAGGTTCTGGAGTCAGCGCACAAGCGGGGAATCCGAGTCATTATCGAAATGGTGTTGAACCACACATCCGATCAGCATCCGTGGTTTCAGGAGGCGCGTAGGTCGCAGGACAATCCTCGCCGGGATTGGTACGTCTGGAGTGACACCGACAGCGGCTATAAGGGAACCCGCATCATCTTTCTCGATACCGAGAAATCCAATTGGGCATGGGACCCAACTTCGAAATCCTTCTACTGGCATCGCTTTTTTAGTCACCAGCCTGACCTCAACTACGACAATCCGGCAGTTCGGGAACAGATGTGGAATGTGATGAAGTTCTGGCTGGAAATGGGTGTGGATGGCTTCCGACTCGACGCGATTCCTTACCTGGTGGAGCGGGAGGGCACAAATTGTGAGAATTTGCCAGAAACCCACAACATTCTCAAGGATCTGCGGCAAAGGCTCGATGAAAACTTCGACGGCAGGATGCTTCTAGCCGAGGCCAACCAGTGGCCCGCGGATCTTCGCCCATATTTTGGAGACGGCGATGAGTTCCATATGGCGTTTCATTTTCCCCTGATGCCCCGGATGTTTATGGGCCTCAAGTTGGAGGATCGTAAGCCCATCACCGAGATCTTGCGGCAGACTCCGGAAATCCCGGCTTCTTGCCAGTGGACTCTATTTCTACGCAACCACGATGAGTTGACGCTCGAAATGGTGACCGATATGGAACGGGACTACATGTATGACATGTACGCCCAAAATAAGACGATGCGGCTGAACCTTGGCATTCGGAGGCGCCTCGCCCCCTTGCTGAATAATGACCGCAGGCGCATCGAGTTGCTGAATGGAATGCTGATGTCCATGCCCGGCACTCCCATCATCTATTACGGTGACGAAATCGGGATGGGCGATAATATTACTTTAGGTGACCGCAACGGAGTCAGGACTCCGATGCAATGGAACGGGGGCTGGAACGCCGGTTTTTCGACGGCTGACCCGGAGCGCTTGTATGCTCCGATTATCCACGACCCTGTATATGGCTATCCCGCGGTGAACGTTGTATCTCAAGGAGAAAGCGAACACTCTCTCCTCCACTGGATGCAACGCATCATAGCGGTCCGCAGATCGACGAAAGTGTTCGGCAGGGGGACAATTCAGTTTCTCTATCCCGCCAATCATCGAATACTGGCCTATTTCCGACAGTTCGGCAAGGAGACAGTTCTCGTGGTCAACAATCTCTCGAGCACCGCGCAAGCTGTCGAACTGGATTTGCGGCGCTATAAGGGAAACATTCTGATCGAGATGTTCGGTAATAATATATTTCCGCGTGTAGGCGAACTGCCCTATCTGCTGACGCTGGGGCCTTATCAGTTTTACTGGTTTCGTCTCCGACGAGTCTAGCAGATCGATAATCCACGCGATTTGGCGCGGCTTGCATCGCCAACGTGTGTAGCACTAATTGTCACGGGATTCCTGATTGGAAGACGAAACCTTTTTAACGGACGATTTTCTTCGCCAGCTGATCAACGTTGGAGAAGTAGATATTCTTGTGGGCCTGCCCACTCACAACAACGCCCGGACTGTCGGCTCTGTGGTCCACACGATTCGAACTTGCATCCTCCGCAACTTTCCCCGGGAACGAGCCGTAATCATCAACGCCGATGGTGGATCGCGCGACGGCACCACAGAACTGGTGACCGGCATCTCAATCGGTGATTCGCGCCCAACTTCCGACGTCTATGCGCTTCGCACCTTGCACTCGATCAGCACGAGATATGCGAGTACTCCGCGAAGCGGAGTTGCGTTGCGCACGATCCTGGCCGCCGCCGAACTGCTCCGCGCCAAAGCATGTGTCGTGATGTCGCCCGACTCAGAAAACATCCAACCGGAATGGATTTCAAACCTCCTGCGCCCCATCTATTATGACGGCTTCGATCTGGTGTCTCCCACCTATCGTAGACACAAATTTGATGGGCTGTTAATGACAAATTTACTGTACCCGATGGTGCGCGCACTCTACGGGGTGCGGCTCCGTGAGGCATACATGCCCGAATTTGGCTTTTCCGGGCGTCTCGGAAGTCAATTCCTTGGACAAAATACGTGGAACCATGGGAGCGAGGGAAACGGCATTGAACTCCGCTTTGCCCTGGCAGCAATCACGGGAAAATACCGGATATGCCAGTCCTTTATGGGAGAAAAGGATCCGATTGAGCGACGCAGTGCGGATCTGGTACCCACATTGCGTAAAACCGTGGGCGTCCTATTCTCTGCTTTGGACTCAGATTTTTCTGAATGGAGCTCAGTAACACAGTCGCAGGCAGTTCCAACCCAAGGGAACGATCAGGAAATCCTTCTGAATCCACTGCGGGTAAATCGGAAGCGACTGCACGAAATGTTCTCGATTGGAGTGGCGGAACTGGAGTCGGTTTTTCAGTCGATCCTCTCGCTTTCTACTCTGGCAGAACTCCACCGGATTTCCAGCCTGGGAGAGGAGGAGTTTCGTTATCCTGCGGAATTGTGGGTCAGGACGGTTTATGAGTTTGCGTCGTCATATCAGAAATCTGTCATTAACAGGGATCACATCATTCAAGCCTTGGCACCGCTCTTTCGCGGGCGGGTGTTCACGTTCGTGGTCGAGAACCGCAATGGTTCTGCTCAGGATGTCGTGAATAATATCGAAAGCTTATGCCTTGAATTCGAACGACTGAAGCCGTATTTGCTCGAGCTGTGGAAATCGAGAGAGTGAGGCAACTATGCGGGAAATGATTGTCAGCGAACTGACGCAGGCGGTGCACGACCTTGCTCGAGGTTTCGCCCACTATCTTCCTCGTCTCATCGTAATGCTGATTCTGGCGCTGGCGGGCTGGCTGATTGCCTACGTTGTAAAGATGATTCTGCGCAGTGTTCTAAAACTCCTCAGATTCGACAGGCTTTCGGAAAACGCCGGCGCTTCTCAACTGCTCACCAAAGCCTCTCTGCCGTCGGCGACAGAAGTGGTGAGCCGCTTCGTCTTCTGGCTAACCTGGCTCGGTTTCATTCTGCTGGGCGTGAGTGTGCTCGGCATCATGGGCCTGCAAGAGCAAACCACAAGATTCTTTCTCTTCCTGCCACATCTGTTTGTAGCAGTATTGATCCTGTTCTTAGGATTGCTCGCAGCAGGGTTCTTTTCCCGCGCTGCTTTGCTGGCCGCAGTCAACGCGAACATGCGGTCGGCCCGCGTTTTGAGCCTTGCCATCCGAAGCATCATTACTGTGTTCGTCTTCTCGGTTGTCTTCGAAGAGTTGGGTTTGGCGGAACAGACAATGCTCGTTGCCTTCGGAATTGTCTTTGGAGCCCTGATGCTCGGCATGGCAATCGCATTCGGCATGGGAGGCAGGGATCTGGCGCGACGTTTCCTGGAGGAGAGGTTCGTTCGCGATAAAGATAAAAAGGAGCGGGACGAAGATGAACTTTCGCCTCTCTAGCCCGCTCTCGTTGAAGATGGCGCAACAAGCTCTAGCGGAGGCCGGACTTCTTCAGCGGATTCGACAGGGGAATCCGGATTGACCAGGCCACTTCTGTTTTGCGTCCCAATTCCCGATCCAGAGCGGCCAGATCCAGCGCGCCGTTACCGCTATGATCGGGGTGGCGCGCTGTGACAATTTCCTCCGCCAGTATGCAGAAGGTTCTCCGGAAAAAGAGCTGTGGCTTCTACCATCTGTAAAGGCTCATGTTATTTGGCCAATCGACCGGGATGGATGCCTTCGCCCAGAACAAAGCTGGATCCGACGCTGCCGACCACTGCTGCCGAGCGCGGCAGCACCAGCTTCTCGCGAATGCGGTAGACCGCCTCGATACCCGTGCAGTGGGCGCCGATCAGGTTCGCCACTTTGAAATCCTTTAATTTGTCGGCAGTCCAATCCAGTTGCTGATCGGTCGCCGCGAACAGGTGGAGTCCACCAATCACCGCCTCCACTGGCTCGTTGGGAAACTGCTCCCGAGCGAAGGTAAGAATATTCACAATGCCCGCGTGCCCGCATCCGGTAATCACGACCAGGCCTTCTGGCGTGTTGAGCACCAGGGACTGATCCTCGGGAATCGTGTCCTCCACCAGGCCGGCGGGAGTTTCCACTTTTCCCGTGCTGCTCCAGTTGTGTTCGGGATATTTGCGGGGGACGGGGCCAGTCAACCACGCGCCGGGGAAAATTTCCAAGGCCTTGTCGAGTTCGATGAACTTTCCTCCCGTCGCTTCGTACTCCTTCTTCAATGCGATCATCGGATTCTTTTCGCCTTGCGGCGAAGGGCGGCTATAAAAAATGCCGCGCGCCACATAGACTCGGGACAATGCCGCAGGATTTTTCTTCATCATCTCACGGCGGAGAGGGAGCAAACCACTGACGTGATCCCAATGATTGTGAGTAAGGATCACGTCCTGCACGTCCGATAAATCGATCTTCAAGTCGCGCGCGTTTTGGAGGACGGTATCGGGATGGCCTCCGGTATCGAGCAGAATGCGGTGACCATCGGCCACCACAAGAGCGGAGAATCCCCACTCTCCGATTCCAGCCGTATCGCCCACCAGCATGGTGGAAAGCACGGTGACTTTGAGTGCGTTAATTTGCGGGGCCGGTGCGTTGGCCGCGCCAGGGGAGCTGCTCTGGGTGGCCTGCGCATTGGTCAACGACAGCGCCAGCAGGACCAGCATCATCCTGATTGTCCGAATGTCCCAGCTCTCACTCATCTTTTGAACTCCTTACATTGCGAGATAACCGCCATCCACGGGCAAGGCGGCGCCAGTCGTCCAGGAGGATTCGTCGCTGGCCAGGTAGACCGCCAAACTTGCGACATCCTCGGGACGGCCAAGCCTGCCGATAGGATGCGAGCCGGTCCTCTCGCGGCGAGCAGCGGCCTGGTCGGGCACCTGAGCCATGAGCGCCGCGGTCAGTTCGGTCTCTACGAACGACGGGCAAATCGCGTTGACCCGGATGTTTTCGTGGCCATGATCGATGGCCATGCTTTTAGTGAGAAGAATGACCGCTCCCTTAGAGGGAGCATAGGCGGCGCGGTTGGGGGCGCCGACGATGCCCAGCGTGGATGCAATATTAATGATGGAGCCTCCGCCCGCCTTTCGCATATGGGGCAAGGCGCCGCGAGAGAGCAGCCAGACGGAGCGCACATTCACATTAAATAAATGATCCCACTGCTCTTCCGTAATCTGCTCGGCGTTACCGACGGTCAGAATGCCGGCATTATTCACCAGAAAGTTGAGTCCGCCAAACCGGCTCACGGTTTGATCGAGCAAGTGATTCAGATCGCTGGTCCGGGAAACGTCGGCCGCGACGGCAAAGGCGCGATCGCCAATCTCGCGAGCAACTTCTGCAATACGATCTTTGCGCCGGCCGCAGAGAGCCACGCTTGCTCCTTCGCTGGCCAAGGCGATGGCGCATGCGCGGCCGATTCCGCTGCCGGCGCCGGTGACAATTCCGATTTTTCCCTTTAGACGGTCGCTCATGAGCAACCATTTTAGCCGGACCCGTTGTTGCGCCGGGGGGGTCCGAAGCCGAAGAACAAAAGAGTGCAGGCATGGCGCACAGACTGAGCGCTTCCCTTACAGCTGCGGTAGCTAGAATCATCTTCCAGCTACCGCTCCTTGGGGGAAGAAGCGCCTTTTCAGAAAATCACCTTCAACGCAAACTGAATCTGCCGGCTGGTGGTGGAGGTCGAGTCGAGCGGAGAAGCCTGCGGCGCTCCGCTCTGGTCGAATACAAAGTTGTTTACCAGCGGAGGATTAAAGTTGACGCGATTAAAGATGTTGAACATCTCTGCGCGGAACTCCACATTTACTTTGTCTCCGATGTGAGTATCCTTGACCGCGGAAAAGTCGAAATCGATCAGGCCCGGTCCGTAAACATCGTTCTTGCTGCCATTGCCAAGCAGGTTCTGGCAGTAAACCGTACCCGCAGGGGCCGGGTTCGCGGCGCCGGAGAAAGATCCCGGATCGCACAAAGACGCCTGGGCCGCCGGCATGGTCGGCAAGGTGAAGCAATTCGTTTTGATGTAGTTGTTGAAACCACTCTGGGGATTGACCGGAGCTCCACAGCCCGCCCCCGTGAGGCGGTCAGGATAGGCGAAAGGAGCCGAGTCGCTGAGGCCCAGCGGATCGCCGCCGATCAGAGCCGTAAAGGGCAGGCCGCTTCGGACCTGCGCAATGCCGCCCAACTGCCATCCCTTGGCCAGCCACGCCCGCGGCCCCGACAGCGAACCCGACGGAACGTTCCACAAGTAGTTGATGGTCAGATTGTGCGTGATGTTGAAATCGGCCGCGGTACGTCGGTACCGGGGAAGGAAGTAAAGGAGCGCCGGGATGGAGTTCAGGAACGAATCGCTGGCGATGGAGCCATCACCGCCATCGATGGCGCGGCTCCAGGTATAGCTGCCTCCCACTTCAAGCCCGTGGCTCATGTGTTTCTGGATTTGCAGTTCGAGGCCATCGAAGTAGGAATCGTTGTTCCACTGCAGAGTGTCCATGCGGCCGATGTCAGGACTGATGGGCAACGCGGTTCCGGCTACGGGCCAGAGATAAGGTGGGTTTGAGCCATTGACCGGAAAAACGCTGTTGACGTCGTCCGCCCGGAAAATCTGGTGCACGCCTCGCGATCCCACGTAGGCCGCCATCGCAGTCAGGTTGGGCAGGAGTTCATGCTGGACGTTAACGTTCCATTGCATCAGGTAATCGCGCTTCGGGTGGGGCTCAATATAGGCGATACGCAGACCAAGATTGTTTTGCGCGGCGGACGCCAGGATGTTGAACGCCTGCGTTGGAAATGATCCGGGCGGCAGATTGACGGCGCTGCCGTTCTCGGTGAAAGGCGCTGTGTTGGTGGCAAACTGGCCCAGCAGGTAGGGGAGGGGCAGAATGTCAAAAATTCCGAAGCCGCCGCGAATGGAGGTTTTGCCATTCCCGAACGGATCCCAGGCAAAACCGATGCGGGGTTCGAAGTTGTGATACGTGGGATTGCTGAAGACCGACGAAGCCACGATCGTATCCTGAAACGTTTGTCCGAACGGGCTGTGCAGCGCGGACAAGTGCCCATGAGCCTCGGAGGGCACGGTCGACATTTCATAGCGCAATCCAAGATTCACCGTGAGAGTGGGCCGCAGACGGATGTCATCCTGGAAATAGCCGCCGAAAATGCTGGAGCGAAAATTAAAGTGAATGAAGGGCGCGCTGGGTAGCGGAGCAGCCAGATCGATCGGATCATTGGTCAGGAATCCGTTGTTGTTCGGATCTGCCAGCGAGCCAAATTGGATTTCTCCCGCGGGCGCCGGATCGAACGCATTCAGTTGCACGCGTTCCACGGCGAAGCCCATTTTGATGCCGTGAATTCCGCGCGTCCAGAAAAGATCGTCGTAGCCCTGGTATGAATTTTCGAAGAAATCGAGCCTCTCAATCTGGTTCAAGCCCGGCTGCGCCGAGTTGTAGCCCGACAGGATATCGATCTGCGGGTTATCGGCGCCGGGATTCTCGCCCAAAGATTGCTGCGAGGCCAAGGGATTGATCGCGCTGACACCGATCGCGGTATGAAGCGATCGATTTAGACCGAAGCGCGCCGAATTGACGATCTGTGAGCTAACGAGGTGGGTTTCCTCCAGCGCGACGTAGCCTCTTCCCGTGGTGTTTCCCACCAGCACGTCGTTATTGGGATCGGGCTGGGTGAGCGTTGCACTGTCGTATTGATAACTTCCGAAGAAGCTGTCCTTGTCGGAAAAACGATGATCGAGACGTCCCACTCCGAAATTTTCGGTGGTGACGTGGCCGCCGACGAAGGAGTATGTGCCCATGTCCCCGTTGTCATAGTAGGGGAGACTGGGATTCTCCGGGCCCCACAAGCCCAGGTAGGGCAAGACCGCTACGTCGATGCCGGTGGCGGGATCGGGGTTGGCGGCGCCAGTGACCTGATGCGGCGCGCAAGCCGACCCTTGTGGCTGCGAACAGAGAATGCCCTTCCGGGCTGCAACGGAAGGAACGGTAACAGTGGTGGTGATGCCGTTGTTTTCGCGAAGCCCCTCGTAGTCGGCGAAGAAGAAAGTCTTGTCCTTAATGACCGGTCCGCCGATGGCGGCTCCGAACTGGCTGCGGTGGAATAGCGGGATCGGCCCCGGCTGGTCAAAATAGTTCTTCGCATCGAAGGCGCTGTTCCGCAGAAATTCGTAGACATCGCCGTGGAAGCTGTTGGTCCCCGATTTGGTCAGCGCGTTGACAATCCCACCGGCGGTGCGTCCGTATTCCGCAGAGTAGTTGCTGGTCAGCACGGAAAATTCCTGCACCGCATCGACGCCCAACGTGGAGCCTTCCACGCTCCCAGGACCGCCGTTGGTGTAATCGTTCACGCTGATGCCGTCAATGCGGTAGTTGTTCTGCGTCGGGCGAGTACCGGAGATGGTCATCTGCACACCATAGCCACGGCGGGCCCGGTCCGGCCCTCCGGTATTTGCCTGCACCGACCCGACTGAGTCGACGCCAGGCTGCAAAGTCGCCAGCGACGTCCAATCACGCCCGTTCAGCGGGAGCTGCACAATCGCGGTCTGGCCGACCACTCCGCTGATGGTGGAATCGGTCAACTGCACTGGAGGCGCCTCGTCCGTGACCACAACTTTCTCGTTGACCTGGCCCACCTGCATTTTCAGGTTGAGCAACTGCTGAGCGCCTACGGTTAACGTAACGTTTTTTTGGACCGTGGTGGCAAATCCAGTAGCGGTAGCGGTAACGTCATACTTCCCCGGCAAGAGGTTGGGAGCGGAATAGACCCCGGCAGAGTCGACTTTGACCGAGCGGACCTCACCGGTGGCCTCGTTTTTGATCGAGATTCGAACGTTGGGTACGACCGCGCCCGAGGCATCGACTATCGTGCCGGTGAGCGTTGCGCCGGCGATCTGGGCGTTAGCACCAGGAGGTAACAGGACCCACAATGCGACTGCCAGAACTAGCACCACCACGACGGAAAGACTTGCCCCAATTCCAGTGTGCACGGCAACCCCCTCAGGTTTCCCCATCCACCTAAACACGACGACATCCCATACCGAGCTTTTTCCAACCCGCAATTGCTTCGGCGGCTGACCAGGCAAACCGTTGCCCACAAACAACGGTCTCCGGCATGCAAGCGGGGAAACTCGTTCTTCTACGCTTGCCAAAGTATTGGGTCGATTATCCGAAGTCTTGTGGAATCTGCAAAAGAAATCTTAAGAATTTCTTTTTCCGCTGGTAATCGGAGTCCTATCAAAGACTTGCGAAAATTTTTGGAATTTGCTGCCGGCCGTGCCAAATCGTTCCTGCAACTGAGGGCCAGTGTGGAGCGGGCACTCTTGCCCGCTGCTTTTGAGGTGCTGCAGGCAAGCGGGCAAGAGTGCCCCGCTCCACAAAAGCGTGCTACTTCTACTTGAAGAGATCGGGACGGTACGATGCGAGGTTGGCGTACTGCACGAACTCGAGGAAATTGCCCTCCGGATCGCGCACAAAGATCGCGGTGATGCCCTCGCGAATCGGGACTGGACCCTCGCTGACCAAGTCGACGCCGTGCTCCTTCAGCCGGACAACGACTTCGTGCACATCCGCGACCACGAACGTGATGTAGGCGATGCCCTGCCGCTCAAAGACCCAATCCGGATTCTCCCGCTGCCGCAAAACTGTTTTCTTGGGCTGGATCAGCTTGATTCGCTCTCCGTAGGACGTTTGCAAACGGATGATGCGGAAGCCATGGGGCCCGGTGCCGAATTTTGTGCTCATCTCCGGCATGGCCTCAGCGTCGGTGGCGAATTGCAGTCCCAGAACTCCGGTGTAGAAGGCGAACATTCGATCGATGTCGATGCACACGATCCCTGGTTCGAGAGGAGCAACCATCCGCAGGGACCAGGATGGTTTGGTTTGGAGGTTCATCGGTGACCTTTTCCTGAATCTTCCATTGCAACTCGCTCCACCACAAACGCTACAGCCTGCTCAGGCTTGTTGTTGCCTCGAAGCTGAGCGGCTTGCGCGTCAAGGTAAAACAAATCAATGCCGCCACGAACAACAAGAATCCTGCCAGGTAAAACGCGAAATCGAAGCTGCCCGTCCATTTGACGATGTACCCGGTGGCGATGGGCACCAGCGAGCCGAAGATATTTCCGCCCAGGATCAGAAACCCCATCGCGGTGCCGACCATCTCGGGATTCCAAACCAGATCGTTGGTCAGGGCGATGTTCAGCGACAGCGCTCCAGAAATGCAGGCCAGCGAAATCGAAATCAGCAACAAGAGTACGTACTGGTTCGCGACCATGTTCGTCACCAGGACTACGCCGGACAGCAGAATGAACACCATCAGCAGCGTGCGGCGCTTACCCTGTCGCACGGCCTCCCCAGTCAGGATGGCGTCGCTCAATTTCCCGATCAGCAGTCCCAACCCGACGGCCACGACGTAAGGAATCGAGGTAAACCAGCCCGCCTTAACCAGCGACATGTGGCGCGACTGGACTAGGTAGGAAGGCAGCCAGAACAGAAACAGCAGCATGGTGTAGGCACAGCAACCCTGCGTGAGAAACAGTCCCCACATAGTCTTGCGGCTTATCAGGCGAAGCAGCGCGCCTTTTGGAGGAGGAACGGGTTTCGCTCCTGAGTCGGTCTGGGCAGAAATATAATTTCGCTCTTCCTCAGGCAGCCACTTACACTCCGCCGGCACACGGAAAAACTTGAGCCACAAGGTCACCCAGACGAAACCTAAAGAACCGGTCATCATGAACGACATCCGCCAGCCGACCTTCACCAGCAGCCATGCCACTAGCGGCGCTGAAAACGCCGGACCGGCGAACGTGCCAGCGTTGAAGATCGCAGTCGCCAGGCCGCGTTCACTCGGTGGAAACCATTGGCGGACGACTTTCGCCGAAGTTGGAAAAGATGCCGCCTCGCCCGCTCCGAGCGCTAACCGCGTCGCCAACATGCCGCCGAAACTGGTCGCAACGCCCGTCAGCATGCCCGCAACCGACCAGATCGTCACCGACACGCCATTCACCAGCCGCGTTCCCACGCGATCGGTCATCCAACCCCACATGAGCAGAAAAAAACAATACGTCCACTGGTAGGAAGAAAACAGCAGGCCCATCTTGCCCGCGTCCCAGCCGAAATCCCTGGCAATCGCGGGCGCTGCCACCGAGAGATTGATGCGGTGCATGAAGTTGATGAACAGATTCAGAAACAAGAGGGCCGCAATGTAGAGACGCTTGCCGGACCATAGCGAGCCAACTTCAGCGCCGGCTAGAGGTCCAGTCGAGGATGCGGCAACGCTGAAGTTCGTCCCGGTTGTCATATCGCCGCGTTACGACGCAGATCCTCCTCGTCTCCAGTCAGACGGTGCGAGCCGCCCATCATACCAACGGAAGCCGTCTATTCGTCTTCCCCCCAGCCGAAGTTCGGGAGGGGATGCGGGATCGGTGGAAGATCCCAACTGCCGGTCGCGATGGGCCGGATCTCACGGTCGATGCGCACGTCGAGGACGGTGGGCTGCCCGGATGCAATCGCGGCTTCGAGTTGCGGCGCGAGGTCGTCCGGTTTTTCGACCGTCTGCCCTACGGCGCCCATCGATTTCGCCATCATCGCGTAGTCGGCGGAAAATAGTTTTCCGTTGACGTCGGTAAAGCTCACCGCCAACTCCCGATTCTTGCCGAAGTATCCCGCCTGCTGGTCGCGGATCGCGCAATAGCCGAAGTTATTCCACACCAGCCACACCACCGGGATGTTGTACTCGACTGCAGTGAGCACGGCGCTGGCGTTCATCATGAAGGCGCCGTCGCCGCAAAGCGAAACGACAGGCTGGTCGGGCGCTGCCAGCTTTGCGCCCACAGAACCGGCGACGGCGAATCCCATGGATGCGAATCCCCAGGTCTGGAGAAAGGTTCGCGTCTTCCACGCTTCGTACTCAGCGACTAGCCAGTTATGGTGGATGCCAACATCAGCGAGGACGATGCCATCGGCGGGCACGACCTTCCGTAACTCGGCGACGGCCCGCTCGGGCCGGATCGGGATCGCATCCGAAGTGCGCGGACCCGCGGTAGCTTCCTTCCACCGCTTCTGCCACCCCGCAATGCGTTCGAGCCACGCCGTGCGCTGGCCATTGGCCGCGACCCGGCGTTTGGCGAGAAGCTGCTGCAGAAATATTTTCGCGTCGCTCACGATTCCAAGCTCCGGACGGAAGTTGCGCCCAATCTCCGCTGCATCGATGTCGACATGAATTAGCTTGCTCGGCGGGATGTTGTAGGTGAATCCCGGCAGCCAGGCGCTGGTGGCGCGGTCATCGAAGCGCGTTCCCAGCGCCAGAATCACATCGGCATTGCGGCACGCGGCATTCGCCGGATATGAGCCGTTGCGTCCCGTGGGGCCGAGGCTCAAAGAATTGCGCGGATCGAACACGCCTTTCCCGAACGGTGTAGTCGCAACCGGAATGCGAAGCGTCTCCGCCGCCACCAGCAGTTCCGGCTCAGCGCCGCTGAGTTCGACTCCGTGCCCCACAACGATCACCGGGCGCTCGGCCGCCTGCAGCATCCGCAGCGCTTCATCCACCGATGCGGGATCGGCTGCAGGACGCGAGTACTCCGCGATCGGCCAGTCTTTGTCGCGTTGCGCAGCATTCCCATCGACCAGCTCGACGAACACGTTCAGCGGGATGTCGATATTCACCGGCCCCGGTCGCCCGTTGGTCATCAAGGCGAAAGCTTGCCGGAGCGCGAGTGGCAGCATGTCGGCACGCGTCGGCTGAAAACTTCGCTTGACGTACGGACGGAGGACATTCACAAAATCTCCCTGAAAATATTTTCCCGTCTCCTGGAACGGGCCGCGGTTCCACTGCCCGGTGGGCACGTTGCCCGTGATATTCAGCATGGCCGAGGAATCCGCCGCGGCCGCGGCGACGGCAACGATCAGATTCGTCGAACCGGGACCGCACGAGGTGAACGTGGCCGCGGGTTTCTGCGTGATCCGGAAATACGCTTCCGCCATAAATGCAGCCGCGGACTCGTGATGCACGGAGATGGTTTTGATCTCTTCCTGGCGGTCGAACAGACCGTCGAGCAACCCGAGTATGCCGTGCCCGCATACTCCAAAAATGTAGGGGACCTTCTGCTGGATCAGGAAGTCGGCAATATACGCAGCTCCCTTCGATGCTGGTTTCACGCGCGCTGACTGCAGTTCGCTCTGAGGCATGGATGTTCTCCCGGAAATTTATTTCGCGATGCTGAAACCACCATCGAATGTATCGGACATGCTCCAGAACATCGTCTTCACCTGCTGGTAAGTTCGGATGCCTTGCAGCCCCTTCTCGCGGCCGAGGCCGCTGTCTTTGAATCCGCCGAACGGAGCCGCGGTGGAGAATTGCTTGTACGTGTTGATCCAGACCATGCCCGCTTCCAGCGCCCGCGCAACCCGCCAGGCGCGCTTGTAGTCGGCGGTCCAGATTCCCGAAGCCAGGCCGTAGGTGATGTCATTCGATTTTTGAATGAGGTCGTCTTCGTTGTCGAAGGGCATAGCGCACAGCACCGGCCCGAAAATTTCCTGCCGCGCGATTTTCGACTTGTTGGTGATGCCGGCAACGATCGTCGGTAAATAGAACGCTCCCTTTGCCAGCCTGAGATCGGATGGGCGGGTGCCTCCGATCAGGATTTCTGCGCCTTCCTCGCGCGCTCCGTCGACCATCTTCTCGACAAACTCCCGCTGCGAGAAACTCGCGCTCGGCCCGAGTTGCGCGCCGGGGGCGTCAGGCAGATCGACGCGCAATGCCCGCGCTCTTTCAATGATCATCGAAATCACTTCGTCGTAGACTTTGCGCTCCACAAACAGGCGCGAGCCCGCAGTGCACGACTGTCCCGTTCCTTCGAAGATAGCGACTGTGGCCGCGTCCGCTGCCGCCTTCAAGTTCGCGTCCGCGAAAATAATATGCGGCGACTTCCCGCCTAATTCCAACACCGCCGGAATGATCTTCTTGCCCGCCAGCTCGGAAATCCGCCGGCCGACTTCGGTTCCACCGGTAAACGAAATCATGCGCACAAGGGGATGCGTGACGAGCGCGTCGCCGATTTTTCCTCCCGCGCCCGGCACAACATTCAGCACGCCCGGGGGAACGCCCGCGTCGAGAGCAATCCGGCCCAGTTCGATGCCGCAGGTCGGAGTAAACGAAGCCGGCTTCAAAACAATTCCATTCCCCGCCGCCAGCGCGGCCGCGATTTTATTGCAGGTGAGAGTAATGGGAGAATTCCAGGGCGTGATGGCCGCAACGACACCCCAAGGTTCGTAAACCGTCATGCTCAGATAATTGCCGCGCGGCGGAGTAATTTCAGATCCCAGAGTTTCAATCGCGGCAGCACAGTAACGGAATGTCGCCGCGCCGTTGATGACCTGGTTCTTGCATTCTTTCCAAACTTTTCCGTTCTCCAGCATCTGGCAGCGAGCCAGCAGGTCGGAACGCTCCATCATGAGATCGGCGATGCGGTTCAGCAACTGGGCTCGATTGTGCGGCAACATGTTGCGCCAGGCCGGAGCACTCGCGGCTTTGTGCGCGGCGTTTACGGCCGCATCGATGTGTGCTTCGGTGCCGGCGCACACCTTGTAATTCACCTCGCCGGTCGCTGGATTCACGTGCGTGATGTGAGAAGAAGTATCCTGAACCCATTCGCCCGCGATCAAAAATGGCAAGGGCTTTAAACCCGCGACTGTCGACATTTGTCGGCTCCTAAATTGACAGCGGAACGTTTCGCGCTATATAAGGCGCAAGGGATATGCAAAATCAAACCCCAGTGCGGGGGATTCTAGCACCACAATCTGAAAAACTCTGGTGATGAAAACAATGCGGACCTGGGTTGCACGACTTTTTGCGTTATTTTTCGTTTTTTTCGCGAGTCAAGCCGGCGTGAGCGCAGAGAACGAATCCTACTCCATGCCCTTGAAGACGATTCCCACCTTTTCGACGGAAAACATTGCACGGCAAGGCCATTTCTACGTTGGCGGCAAGTGGGTGGGAGAGCCGGGCGCTCGCCGGATGCGCGGCGCCATGTATGTGGAAGTGTGGGTGCCAAAAACAATTCGCCACCCCTACCCGATTTTGTTTGTGCAAGCGGGCGGAGGCCAGACCAGCATCGGGCTGCTGCAGACTCCCGACGGGCGCCCGGGCTGGGCCTACGATTTCGTCAATCAGGGCTACACCATCTACATGATGGATTTTCCCGGGCGTGGACGATCTGCTTTTATTCCCGGCCTCGATGGCGACGTGATCCCGCCGCGCACGGGAGAGCTGATGGAGCAGGTTTGGACCGGCGGAGCGCCTGCTCCAACGCCGCAGCGCAGCTGGCCGCAATCCGACAAGTACACTCAATGGCCGAGCGATGCTCCGAACAAAGGCCAGATCGGCGATCCGGTGTTCGATTATTTCGCCAAGACGGAGTTGAATTTTCCCTCCGGCGATGACATGGAACCGCTCGCCGCCGAAGATCTCGTGCAGCTTGTCGACTTGATTGGAAAGCCGGTGGTTCTGCTGCTGCATTCGCGATTGGCCACATCGGGCTGGCTGCTCGCCGATGCGCGCCCGAAAATGATCAAGGCCATCATTGCGGCCGAGCCCTGGGGACCGCCGATTCAAAATGCCGAACTCGATGCGCGCGGCCCAGGCCACATATGGGGCCTCACCAACTTCCCCATGCACTACGATCCGCCGGTGAAAGACGCATCCGAATTGCACACCGTGCAGGAGGCCCATGCCGACGGCCCTGGACTCGTACCTTGCTGGATTCAAAAAGAGCCGGCGCGCAAACTGATTAATCTCGAAGGCATCCCTGTGCTGAATGTTTCCGCGCAAGCCAGCTATCACCGCCCGTATGCGCGCTGCGTTGCCAAGTGGCTGAACCAGGCGGGCGTCAAGACGGAATACGTCAGACTCGAAGACGTGGGGCTTCCCGGTAACGGCCATCAGATGATGTCGGAAAAAAATAGCGCGGGCATCGCGAAGTTTTTCATGCAGTGGCTCGACAAGAACGCGCGCTGAACGGGAGAGAATCGCTCGAGCAAGAAGTCATCACGGCTGTCGTTCAAAACTTGAATTGCACGTCGAGTTGTGTTCGCCGCGGAGGCTGCGCCGCCACCGCGTGTCCGAAGAACGGCGATGTGATTACACCCACATACGTCACGTCGTTAGTGTGGTTCAGAACGTTGAAGGAGTTCAGTCCCACCGTCAGGATTTTCTGCTCCTTCGCGGATTTGCCAATTTTGAAATCGTGCGCAATGTTCACGTCGAGGTCGATGAGCCCCGGCCCGTGCATCGAATTCCGGCCATATCCCGGCGGACGGTCGTTGATCACGCCGTCGTTGTTGTTGTCCGCGCCGGTCGTCACGTTGACCGGCTTATCCGAGTAAAGTGACAGCGCCACGCCCAGCGTGAAAAACCGCGTCGGCTGCGACGAAGCGAGCAGATCGAACTTGTGCCGGCGGTCGTTATCGGATCGCGCCCAATCCGCGTTGGGGTCGTAGCTGTTCCCCGGAAAATAAGTAATGCCGCTGGTGTTGTTGTCGGTCCGGTTCAGCGTGTACTGCACTTGCCCTGAGAAATACCGGTTCACCTTTCCGCGAAACGTCAGTTCAAGCGCGTTCCCCTTCAGGTATCCCTCTGACTGCATCTCCCGCACCTGGCCCAGACTCGGGTTTGGAACAATCAGGTAGTTCGGCGGCAAAGGCGCATTGGCATCAATGGAACGGAATTGATCGATGCCGCGGGAGCCTACATAGGTGGCTGAGACCGTCGCCTTCGGAGTCAACTGGCGCTCAATTCCCAGGCTGTATTGCACGACGTAAGGAATCCGCGCGCGTGGATCGAGAGTCACCAGGCTAGTCGGAACCTGCGCCAGCACCGCGGCATTGATGGGATAAGTGACCAGCGGCTGTCCCACGATGAAGCGCAAAAGATTCACGCTGTTGAAATGCAGCAGGTCGCCGATGGGACTGGGACCGGTGCGATCGAAGAAAACGCCGGCACCGCCGCGCAGCACGTTTTTGCTGTCTTTGGTCGGAGCCCAGGCGAATCCCAGGCGCGGAGCAAAGTTGTGCGGCTTGTCGTGAAAATAATTCTGGAAATAATATCGCATTCCGAGATAGACCGAAAAATTGGGGCGGAGGCGAATGTCATCCTCGAAAAATCCGCAAACTACTTTCTCCAGAAAGACAACGTGCCCCTGCCCGGTCTGCACCAGATAGGTCGATGGAGCGCTGGACTGATACGACGGCAGATCGGCAAACGTGTATGTGCCCGCGCGGTTGGTGAAGTCGTCGAGCCCGCGCCGGCTGATGTCGGGAATGTCGACCCCAAAACTGATCTGCTGCTTTCCGTTGGCGTAGGTGGCGAAGTCGGTGCCGTCGAAATGGTATTCGGTGCGGCGAGAATCGGCCTGTGCTCCGCCCGCCGTAAACAATCCGGAAACGGCGATCTGCGACTGAGGGTTAATGCTGGCTACTTTAGAATCGTAGTGTCCCAGCAGAAAGCGCAACTGGTTCAGCCAGTGCGGCGAAAACTGGTGAAGGTAGCTGACGTTGATCTCGTGTTCGAAAAAGATCGTGTCGGTCCCGGCGCTGGCCAGCGTCGTCCCGCCCGCGCCCTGGTTCTGAATGGACCGGTGTTCGTAGGAATAGCCGGTCCAGAATCGATCGCCGTTGGCGAGATCATGAAACACGCGGCCGGAACCGAAGAAGTGATGCATGGGATTGGGCACGGTCTGCGGGCTGGGACCAAGTCCGGCAGCCTCGGCCGCCGCGATCGCGTCCGCATCGACGATTCCTTGCTGGTCGTCCAGATCTTCGTCCAGTCCCAGCAGGAAACTGGTGTGCTTGGAATGTCCCAGCGGCCCCGTCACGGATCCCTCGTAGTACTGACGGCGCTCCGGAGGCTTCACCAGGGCGAACGCATTGCGCGCATCGAAAACGGCATCGCGAAACAGGAAATTCATCTGGCCGTGAAAATCCGGCGTGCCGCCCTTGGTGATCAACTCCAAACGCGCGCGTCCCGGCCGGGAAAAGCGCGCCGAGTACGGATTCTGATTGATTCTGATTTCCTGCACCCCAGACGCTGTCACGCCCGGACCGTTGGCTTCGATTCCATTGACCACCAGCGAAACTCCGTTCGTCCCGATCGCGCTGTCATCCAGAAACCGCGACATGGTCGTGATGTAGTCCTGATCGAACACGGGCACGCGGTCAAGTGCGTCGCGGTTGATGGTGTTTGCATTCTGATTTTGCGTGACGTCTGTGCTGACCAGCGGCACGGTGTCGCCGGTGGCCACGGTTACGTTTTCGGTTTGAACCGCGATCGGCAAAACGATTCGCAGCGGGTTCTGCCGCTTGGCGGAGAGCACGGTTTTCGACGCCAGATCGCGAAAAGCCTCAGCCTGGAATCGGAGCGTGTAGTCTCCCGGAGAAAGATTTTCGAAGCGGAATAATCCAGTTTTATCGGTGTTCTGCTGCGCAATCCGTTGGGAGTTGGCATCGAGAAGGGACACGTGGGCGCCCACAATGGCAGCGCCGGACGGATCCACCACAGTTCCCGACAGCGCGCGGCCGGAGGCAGGCTCGGTGGTTCCGAGAGGCACGGTTCCGGCAGGCGCACCCGTCTGGGCACGGGCGCGAACCGGCAGCGCCGCCATGTACGCAAGCAACAGCCACACGATCCACGAAATTGGCAATATTCCCCGGACCCTGCATGCGCGTAAGCTGGAACGGAACAATGTCAAGCCCTCGTCCAGCCTATAGCACAGGAACATGAAGTGTTCCTGAAAGAGAAGACTGGCCAGCGGCCATGCCGTTGTCGGCCCAGCACAGCCAACCCCGAACGTGTGGGGGCGGAGGTATTCGTCCGCTCCGCGAGCACAGCGAGCGTGTCACGACTTCGGGCCGTGACGACTCTGCCTCGCGTCCATCCCTTCATTCCCGCGCTTGGCACGAGCGCTCTGCACTCCCTAAGCCAGAATCACCTTGCTCGCTTTTGGCAGGCGCGCCACCTGTTCGGCGGAGAAGCCGAAGTTGTCGGCGATTAGCGCTGGAGGGTTCGCCGCAAACCATCCAGACAGCGAGATTTCTTCGTACACAGGACTGTTGAACAGCACCAGGATCCTTGTCGGTTCGTCCCCTACCTGTTCCACGAAATGCCCGAAGCCTTGCTTGATGAAGGCGATCTGGCCTCGCGAAAATTCTTCAGTCGCCACTCTGCCGTGAGCGCCAAAGATAGTCACGCGCGACCGCCCGGAAATGTAGTATTGCCATTCGTCGGCATTGGGATGCCAGTGCAGTTCGCGCAGCGCTCCCGGTTTCAGATCCTGGATGATCGCGGTCAGAGTCTTCTGAATGGGGAATTCTTTCGAGGACACGATGCGCTCCTCGCCGCCGGGAAAGACAAAAGGCTGAGTTGCAGCGAGGCGAAATTTGTGGGGGAATTGGTTCTCGGGCAGATTCCGATTCCGCAGTTCTTCCGGAACGGCCGGAGGCGCCTTGCCCTGGATGATATAGGCTTCGTCCCGCGGGATGGACGCGAACGCCGACGTGGGCAGATTCAAGTTACGCGACAGGATTTCCGAAGAAGTGTGGCCCAGCCAATCGGTGATGCTGAACGTACCAAATTCTGAGAAATAGCCATTGTCAAACACCAGAATAAAATGCGCCTCGTCTGGGCCAAGACATTGCAAGGCATGTCCGTGCCCCTTGGGAAAATACCAGAACGTCCCCTGGACCAAAATCGGCGGACTCCGCCTCCCCGTTTGGAGAGATCACAGTAGTGCGCACATTGCCTTTGATCATGAACGCCCATTCCGCGGCGATGGCGTGCCAATGCAGTTCGCGCAATCCGCCGGGATTCAATCGCATCGACACTCCCGCCATGCTTTCGGAGATGGGAAACTCATCCACATTCGCTTCCTTCGCCGACCCGCCGGCGGTCACGCGTCCTTCGGACGCTTCGATGTCGTACTTGAAATTCTCCAGTGGCGGATGCTTCTTATGTTCCTCAGGCGCCGCGTGAATCTCCTTCGGAAGCGCCAGAGATGCGGCAGCGATCGCTGCGGTGGACGAAGCCACTGTAAACAAATCTCGTCGGCTCAACCCGCTTCCCTTCTTTCCCGCTGTACTTCCCTTCATCTTGATCCCCCTTCAATTCTGGTTGGTCTCTCTCATACGGATGCCAGATGAACCCGAAAAGATCGCAAACCTGATTTTGGAAAACCGTATGAGAATGCGCGAAAAAAAGATTGCGGTCAACTCGGGATGCAGCAGCGGTGATTTTTTCGGAGAAGAAAGCTGCGGCGGGAAAGCTCGCTTCCGCGTGACAGGAGTTTTTGTTTCAGAACTTTAGAGAACGCGAGAGCGGGGCGAAACGCGCATCGGCGCGCAGAGCCGCGAGTTCCGGATCCATTCGCAGGAACACCATCGAGGTCGATCGCTCCTCGACTGCCCTTTGCAGCCAATGAAAGGCTTGATCCTTCTCTCCGAGACCAGCGTAGATCAGGCCGATCGCATAGGGCGGAACGTACTGTCCGGTGCGTGCCTGCAAATTCTGCAGCACATCTCGCGCTTTGGCCGCGTTGCCTGAGGCTCCAAAGGCGTGGCCGAGCGATCCCTCGTAATAGGGATCGCCGCCGGAGAGGCGCACCGCTTCCTCGAACTCAGGAATCGCCATTCCGTACGCTCCCCGCTGTTCGTAGACCTCGCCCAGACGGAAGTGAGTGCGCGGGAAATTGGGGTCAATCTCGATCGCCTTCTTCAGGGTCTCGACCGAGTGCGCGTACTGGCCCGCAAGCGCAAAGGTCCATCCGGCGTTGCTGCCGACGATCAGCGAGAGGGGATCGTCCTGAAGCGCGCGCTGCGCTTCCTCGACTGCGTCAGTGTAGTTCCCTTTCGCTGCCAGGCTCTCGGCGTACCAGGAGTGTGCCATGGCGTAATGAGGATTTTCTGCGAGGGCGGCGCGGAACTCGTTGCCGGCTGCGGAAACGTTCCAGTCGTAGTAGAAATCGATGAGGCCCAGCGTGGCATGCGCTGCCGCCAGGGAGTCGTCCATCTGCAGGGCGCGCGTACCCGCGTCTTTGGCCACCGAAAACGCCTGTTTCGGTGGAACCACTGCGTACAATCCCAGGGTTGCGTAGGAATCCGCCACTCCCACGTAGGCTTCCGCGAAACCAGGATCGAGATTGATTGCCTGCTGAAAATAGCCAAGGCCCTTTTTCAATCCCTCCGGCGTGCGCTTATTCCAGAAATAGCGCCCCTTCATGTAGGCTTCGTACGCGTCGGGCCGCTCGGTCGATCGCTTCGTGAATCTGCGGCTCTCTTCGCCGTTGAGCTTCAGGCGAATGGAATGCGCGGCCATGTCGGCCAGAGCGTCCTCGAGAGCGAAAACGTCGGTGAACTGCCGGTCGAAGGTGTCGGCCCAGAGTTGAATGCCATCCTGCACGCGGATCAGCTGCACGGTCACTCGCACGCGGCCGCCGTCGCGCTGGATTCTTCCCTCCAGCACCGCGTCAACTCCCTGCTCGCGGCCGATCGCCTGCAGGCTGAGATGCGTCCCGGCATATTGCTGAATTGCGCTGGTGGGCCGCACGGTAATCTTTCCCGTGCTCGCCAGCTTGGTGATGACCGCATCGGCCATTCCCATTTCCAGGTATTTGTCAGGACTGTTTGTGCCCAGGGTCTGGAATGGTAGAACCGCCAGTGAAGTAACGGCTGGCAGATCCTGAGTCGGCTTCGAAGCGGCCTTGCGGTGCAGCACTCCAACCGCAATCAGCGGCACCAGGCTCAGCCCAATAGCGGCGGATACCAAAACTCCCCAGGCTTTTCTTTTCGGTGGTTCCGGCCAGGCCTGGGGCGCGGGAATCGCGTCCAGCCGGGGGAAGACAGCCGTTGCGCTCGATTCCTCGGCTGGCGTACTGCTGGCTATGACCAGGGCATTGTCATCCAGCCGCTTTACTTCAGCGACAAAGCGATATCCCTTTTTCGATACCGTCTCGATATAGCGACGGTGTCCCCGGTCGTCGTTCAGCGCCTTCCTGAGCTGAGAGATCGTGACGGCCAGGTTGCCTTCTTCCACGAACGAACCCGGCCAAACAATCTTCAGCAACTCGTCTTTTTCAACCAGATGTCCGGAGCGGTCGACCAAGGCCAGCAACAGATCAAACGCCTTGGGAGTGAGCGAAACCGGTTGGCCATCGCACAGAAGCAGTCGCTCTGGGGGGTCTAACTGAAAAGGCCCGAACTCATACAAAACATTGACTGGGGTTGCCATTGCGGTCGAAAAAAGAAATTCTTAAGATTTCTTTTGCCATTCCCACAAGACGTTCTGCCTTGAAAACGTTAGCATTTTCACGTTTCTGCAACAAAGGCAGCTCCGTCTCAAAAGGCTGTGATTATATCGCAGTCGCTCGGAGCCGAGTCAACCCCGAAAACGGTTTAGCAGCGGTCTCGAGAGCCTCAACGCAGAAACGCATGTTTCCGCCAGCATCGAAACGGACCTTTGGGATGGCTTTGGCCGATACATACAAACGGACACTGCTCGTGAGTCTCACCACCCCGCACTTCTCATCGTCACTGAGCGATCGCCCCTGCGCGCAATCATTCTTGGATATGCGGCGCGGCCGGGGATTTCGCTCGATCCGGCCCTGCGCGGTTTATTGGGAAGGAGCAGATTGAGCACGGAAGGCTCAACCTCGGTTATTTCTCCCCCAGATGCTTCGCTGGACCGCGCCCCGGATCGAGCGAAGAAAAAGGCCCCCTTCTACGCCACGCTGTGGGTTCAAGTCGTCATCGCGATGGTTGTGGCTGTCATTTTTGGATATCTCAGCCCGGCCAAAGCCGTCGCGATGAAGCCGCTCGGCGACGCCTTCATCCGCCTGATCACCATGGTGATCACGCTGGTGATCTTCTGCACCGTCGTGACCGGCATCGCGGGCATGGAGGACATGCGCAAGGTGGGCCGCGTCGGCGGCAAAGCGATTCTCTATTTCGAAATCGTATCGACGCTCGCCCTTCTTGCCGGAATGCTGGTGGGCAACCTCGTCAAGACGGGCGAGGGTTTTAACGCCAACCCCGCCACTTTGGACGCGCGCGAAGTCGCCGCCTATGCGGGACAGGCCAAGGCGCAAAGCCTGACCGAGTTTCTGATGCACATCATCCCCAACACCATTGCCGATGCCTTTGCCAAAGGCGACATTCTGGAAGTTCTGCTGGTCGCGATTCTGTTTGGCTTCGCCATTTTCGCGGCGCGCGAGCGCGGCAAGCCGCTCCTGAACCTGATTGAATCTCTCACCCAAGCGGTTTTCGCGGTAGTGAACATCATCATGCGCTTCGCCCCGATCGGCGCCTTCGGAGCGATGGCATTCACGGTGGGCAAATATGGCATCGCCTCGCTCGGCCCATTGGCGAAGTTGATCACGGCGTTTTATCTGACGTGCGCGTTTTTTGTCTTGCTGGTCATGGGAGGGATTGCGCGCATCGCCGGCTTCCGCATTCTGCGTTTCCTGCTCTACATCAAAGAAGAAATCCTGCTGGTGCTTGCGACTAGTTCATCCGAGACCGCGCTGCCCACGCTGATGTCAAAATTGGAGAAGCTGGGGTGCTCCAAGTCTCTGGTCGGCCTCGTCGTGCCTACGGGATACACCTTCAATACCGATGGCACCAGCATCTACATGACGCTGGCCGCGCTCTTCGTGGCGCAGGCTACCAACACGCATCTTACCCTGGAACAACAGCTGGTCATTTTCGCAGTGGCGATTCTGACTTCCAAAGGAGCCAGCGGCGTGCAAGGCGCCGCGTTCATCGCGCTGGTCGGAACGCTGATGGTCATCCCGACCATCCCGGTTGCCGGCATGGCTTTGATCCTTGGCATCGACCGCTTCATGAGCATGTTTCGCGCCCTGATCAATATGATTGGAAATGGAGTCGCCACTCTGGTTGTAGCCCTGTGGGAAAATGAATTGGACCGCGCGACGCTGCAGCACAATCTATCCTGATTTTCGGACGGCGGCGCTTGGCATTTTGCATCGAAGAAAATAATGAGGGAATCTCATGCCCGGAAAGCACGTGACATCACGCCGTACTCTTCTCACCACCGCTGCGTCGTGCGCAGTCGCCGCCCTGGTCGAGGTCTCCGGTGTCCACAAAGGAATCGCTCAAAGCTCGACGCGGCTCGCGCGTCCCTCGGCTGACGCCAACATCTGGAGCAAGGAGTATTGGACGAAGAAGGGCAACGTCTCGCTCTACATCTTTCGAAAGCGCATGGGCGATCCGGCCTCCGACCGCGAATCGCGGCCCGTTCTGTTTCTTGCCCATGGTTCTTCGGTCTCTTCACGGCCGACTTTCGACCTCACGGTTCCCGGCCACAATGATTACTCCCTCATAGACACGTTCGCCCGCTATGGATTCAACGTCTGGACCATGGATTTCGAAGGTTACGGCCACTCCTCCCAAGGCTCGGGGAATTCCGATATCGCCTCCGGAGCGGAGGATCTTAAGGCGGCGTCGGAGGTCGTGCTGCGCGAAACTGGGCAGTCCCGTTTTCATTTGTACGGCGAGTCTGCCGGGGCACTGCGCGCCGGAGTCTTCGCCATGCAGGAACCGCAGCGCGTGAATCGCCTTATTTTGGTGGCATTCACCTGGACTGGCGAAGGGTCCAGCACGCTCTCGAAGCGGGCGCAATCCGTCGACTACTATCGCACCCACAATCGGCGCCCGCGCGATCGCAACATGATCCGCAGCATCTTCACTCGTGACAAACCGGGGACCTCGGATCCCGCGGTCGCCGAAGCGATGGCCGACGCGGAACTGAAATTCGGCGACACCGTTCCCACCGGCAGCTATCTCGACATGACCACCAAATTGCCGCTAGTCGATCCCCTCAAGTTGAAAGTGCCGGTGATGATTGCACGCGGCGAATATGACGGGATCGCCTCCGAAGACGATCTGCTGAATTTTTTCAAAAAGCTTCCGGTTGGGGACCGCGAGTTCGTGGTTCTTCCCGGAGCGGCCCACTTGATCGCCTTCGGCACCAATCGTCGGCAGTTTTTCCATGTCATGCGCTGTTTCCTCGAAATGCCGAAGCGGCTCGATGTTGCGACCGATTCTTCGAGCGAGGGGAAGGGCTCGCGATGACGCGCTGGCACCAGCTAGCGTGCTTCATTTGCCTGGGCGCGGCGCTTGCCCTCGCGCAGGAACCTCCATCTACCGACCAACCCCTCATTCTCGACCGGATCATCGCCGTCCCCGGAGCAGACGGCCGTTTCGATCACATGGCCGTAGATGCGAAGACTGGTCGCATCTTCGCCGCCGTCTACGGCAATGACACCGTCGCAGTGTTGGACGTTCACCGCAGCCGGGAAATTCACACCATCACCGGCGGCTTGGACGAGCCGCAGGGCGTCGCTTACCTGCCGGACCTGAATCACATCGTCGTCACCAACAGCGGCGACGGTTCCTGCAAGATCTTCGACGGCACCACGTATCAACCGCTGGCCAGCGTCAAATTTGCGGACGACGCCGATCAACTTCGCTACGATCCTGCCCGGCACCTGATTTATGTGGGATACGGAGATGGAGCGATTGGAACGATCGATGCGTTAACCAATAAAATCACGGGCGAGAGCTTCGAACTGGGAGCTCATCCCGAATCTTTTCAGCTGGAACAATCGGGCCCGCGAATTTTCGTGAACCTGGCGTCTGAAAATCAGATTGCCGTTATCGATCGCAACACTCGCAAGATCCAGAAATGGAAGGTGGCGGGTGCAGGGACAAATTTCCCCATGGCGTTGGATGAGAAACATCGCCGCCTGTTCGTTGCGGCGCGCCGTCCCGCAACACTGCTGGTATTGGATATGGACACCGGCCGTGAAGTCGCGCGGCTTCCGGGCGCGGCTGATTCCGACGACATGTGGTACGACGCAACCCGCCGGCGAATTTATGTCCCTGGTGGAGAAGGACTGATTTTTGTTTACCAGCAGACCGATGCCGACCATTACACGATGTTAGCGAAAGTGCCTGGCGCCATCGGCGGCCGCACCAGCGCGTATTTCGGCCAGGTCGGCAAACACAATAGCCTTTATCTCGCTGTCCCGGGGCGTTCTAATCGTGGGGCAGAGCTGTGGGTCTACGAAACCCGCGACACAATCGAAGTGCCCTGAAGCGGCCTCCTTTGTGGTGAAATTTTCTTAGGCGGAACGCAGATCAGGACACCCTGCATTCTCCCATCAGGTTTGGGGCATCATCGGCCTTCCTCGATGAAAATGAGCTCCGAACTGTTGGGCCAAGCGAGTGTCACCCTGAGACCTTCTACCATGAGTTGGCGGCCGCTCATAGTGCGATCAGGAGAACTATGGTCTTGGAATCGCAGGCGGTAACGAACTGACGGCTGCAGTCCTTTCAACACGAACGAGTGCGTCCTCTCCCCTTCGATGGTTCCCCGAAACGCGTAGAGCACGCCGCGAAGCCGACTCGAATCCCAGTATTCAATTCCGTCCCAGTGAAGGCCGTCAGGACGCGGGGAAACGTGATATAGGCTGGCCTCACGAATCAAAGGCCGGAGTTCTTTCTTATACAGCGCGATTTCCAGCTTTGCCTCTTCATGCTGTTCGGCCGACCATGCGTTTGTGTCCAGCATGATGGTGAACCACCCCATCATCCCGCTGCGCAGCATGTAGCGAAAATTTTCGATGCGCGGAACTGGCCACTTCTCGACATAGCTTTCCAACATGGCCGCGGGCAGCACGTGGCTGGTGTCGTAGAACGCCCGGCGGTTTGACAGCGGATCATAGGTGTCTGTGATCGAAAAATAATCACCGTGCGCGGCGCTGCCGAAATCCACCATGCGTCCGCCGTCGTTACACATCTCCAGGCGCAGGCCGGGATGATCGTGACGCAGTTTGGAATAGATGTCGTAATAAGCGCGGACCGCGTGATAGCTGACGTTCCGTGGAGTTGGAACTGTCGACCCAATACGAACCCCATGACTTGTAAATACATTTGTTCAAAGGATCGGGAGCGGCATGCGGGTGATCGGCACGATCGCAACCGTGCGCGACCAGATAGCCATCATGTTCCAGCATGTCGAGGTGGTAGTCCGTGACGATCCGTTCCACTTCCCGTTGGGCCCACTGCTTCGCTTCGGGTACTCCCAGGTCGATGGTCTGCCCCTTGAATGGTTCCGGCTTCCAGTCGGCGGGAAGGTCGGTCACCATCCAATCGCGAACTTTAGGATCGCGCGCGTTGAGAGCCCCGGGCTCCGTCGACGGACCGGCCTGCGTCCAATCGACCCAAAGGCCGAACTTCAAACCGTGCTCATGAGCCGCGTCAGCGATGACGGCCAGTCCATGAGGGAACTTCTCCGGATTGGGATGCCAGTCGCCAACCTCGCGAAACCAGCCAGCGTCCATGTGGAACATGTCGACGCCCAGGCCAGCAGCGTCGCGAATCATTCGTCTGGCGACTTCTTCGTTGACGTTCATTCCCCCGCCCCAACTATTGTTGACCACCCACGGATAGTTGGGGTCATTCCAGGTGCCGGGATTCCCTAGAACGGCACGCACCCACCTGCGTAAGACATTGCCTGCTCCGTCCGGACCGTCGCGAAAGCCGCCGAGAAAGACCACTGGCGACTCGAAGACCTCTCCGGGCGCAAGCCGCGTGCGAAAGGGAGCTGGATCTGGGTTGAGCCCGAATTCTGCTTGTAGCGAATCTTTTTCCCGCTTCAGCGAAATCCGAGTTCGACCGCTGAATTCAATGCCAGCGTACCAGCCTGATTGCGGGGCATCGTGGGTTTCAACTAGCGACCATGGGATGATTTCGCGAGGCTCGTCGCCAAGATCTCCGTAGGTGCTGGAGGTTCCCGTCCACCGGTACCCTTCGCCAAGTGCAATCAGGTGAGTACCGATTGGTGAAGGACTGTTCGCCCCCTTTTCAACATAGAGGTGATCGAGGGAGGCCTGCGGATTGATCTGCCAGCGTAAATCCAGACTATCCTGCATCGGAATCCAGATCTCCTCGTTCTCCAGGTTCTCGATGCGGATCTGGTGTTCGATCGGACCATAGGGCTGCCGCACACTCCACTCCCAAGTCAGTCGTAAATGAGGTAAAACAGAGTCGTAGACAAAAGCCACGTGCTGATCGCTGATGTGACTGGCGTCGGGATTGAAGTTCCAGTTGCAGGGTGTTGGCTTGCCACCCTTCTCCACAAAGGCAATCAGGCTCTCGGAAGCACCGTTCACCCATTTGGGTTGCCCGGCTGCTGCAAGGCTGATTACGCGTGGAGATGCGGCAGCAGCTTCGAGGGTAAGATCCGTATCCGAAGTTTGTAGACGGGCGTTCATCTGCCCGCAGAGGTGGACAGTCAGCAAAAGGCAAGACACGACCGTAAATCCGATTCGTGTTGCTCTCGACATCGAAGCAGACTCCCGGGACTGGCTCGCCCTGATCTTAAACGCTGGCATGACCGCAGAGGAAGGTCACCTTTGTTTGTTCGTGTGCGTCCTTCATTCGCCAAGGTGGATAAGTCGGGTAGTGTCCGATGGCTTGGCTTGCGGATGATGCAGATCAGCCTGCAATGATCCGCACAGCCACGAGCGACGACTTGCCGGGCACAGCGTTTTCGACAGTAGTGGTGAGCAGAAGCTGAAAGTATGAAGGGATGCTTTTATGATCCGGCGAGAGATTCTGCAGCGTCGTGCGCAATTCAGCCATGCGCGTAGGGTTAGTAAGGTACTCGATGGCTGCCTGTGATCCTTGCGTATAAATGCCGTAGATCAAGAGCACGCGTTTTTCTTTGGTTTCGTTGGGCAGCATCAGCACAACCGCATAATCGCGTGTGAGTTGGTTGGTCACAGGATCAAACTCTGGTTTGTAGACCGCTTGCTCTCCCGGTTCAGGATTCCGGTTAAGGATCACGCCGCTTTGGAAATGAAACCCTTCTACGTTGAGGAAAACCCGTCCGCTCCATGCTTGATTGCCTCCAAGCAGAATTGCGTTCTTCTCCTTGATTTCGTCGAGATTGACTAACCGAGACTGCTGCACTAAACATTTCTGGCCAACGCTCGAGAACATTTCGCAGAGATTGACGACTCCCAATGTTTCTCCCACAGAAGTGAAGTCCGTCAGGCTCGGCCCCCAAATCAATTCCCGCAAACTGCCGCAGCGTCGCCGAGTCGTACAAAGCCTCTTCCACCGCCGGGTCCGCCAGATTGAACCACTGCTGCAGAAAATAAATCCGCAACATCTGCTCCAATTCTTTCGGCCGTCGCCCGTTGCCCGGCTTGGGATAGTGGGGCTCGATCAGCGCACACAGTTTCCCCCACGGCACCACCTGTTCCATCTCTTCCAAGAACATTGCCCGCCGCGTCTTCTTTGTGTATCGCTCGAATCCCGTCATCATCGCCAGTGTCCTCTGCTTGCGCAACGAGTTCATATGGCACGACATTATCTTTACTCCCTGTGGAAAGGGAGGACTTAATCAGAGTCTCCCTAGGGCTCGCTTACCAAGTCAATCCAAAACTGGTGGCACGCGCCGGATACGGCTTTTACTATTCTCCGGAAAACGATGGGCGCGAGGATATTCTCACGAAGAATTATCCTTTTGCTTACCAGCAGACGTTTACCAGCAATCCGTATTACGGTCCGTGCTCGGGCCAGCCTTCATGCTACGGCCCGTTCAGCTACTACGTGGATCAGGGCTCCCCGCGCTCCACAAGCATTCCAATTCCGAGCGGAGCCAGCAGCATCCCGGCCTCTGCGATCACCAATGGGAACTTGCTGACCAGCAATTACGTGGTTCCAAACCTGAAGACAGGTTACTCCCAGCTCTACAACTTGAGTCTGGAACAGGAACTCGGGCGGAATTTCACTGTTGAGGCCGGCTATGTGGGGTCCATCAGCCACGATCTGTCCTACCGCGTGGGAGACATTAACCGGCTGGATCCAGTGAGCGGAAACCCGGCTCTGACACCGGATCTGGGCAAGATTCAGGCCCTCTACAACGCGGGGTTTGCCGTCTATCACTCGCTGCAGGTCAAAGTTACGAAGCGGGTTTCCAACAACCTGAACTTTCTCACCAGTTATACGTATGGTCACAATATTGATAACGGGCCTTCGCCCTGGAACGTAGGCGGCAACAACGATTACCCGCAGAATCCCTATAACCTGAGGGCGGAAAGGGCGTCGGCGGACGGAGACATCCGGAACAACCTGGTCTTCAGCGGCACCTACCGCCTGCCCTTTGGTCGCGGACAAGCATTCTTCGGAAATTGGAATAGGGCTGAGGACCTGGTCCTCGGCGGATGGCAGCTGAATGGAATCTTCATTGCGCATACGGGAACACCGTTCAACATCATCCGCTCGAGCTACACCCCCGGCTATGAAGGCTTGCGGCCAGACCAGGTCGGCGACCCCACTCTTCCCCGCAGTCAGCGCACTTTGGACAAATACTTCAACACCGCCGCTTTCAGCACGGCCGCATTTACCGGGAGCAACTTATACGGCTATGGCGACGCTGGCCGCAACCCCGTTTACGGCCCAGGATTCATCAATGCAGACGTTTCTATCTTCAAAGAATTCTCCCTGCCCGAGCGTGCAACTCTACAGGCTCGGTTCGAGTTCTTCAATGCCACCAACACTCCTCACTTCGGAAATCCGATCGGAGACATGAGTAGTTCACAGTTTGGCGAGATCAGGAGCATCGCCGATATGCGTGTCGTACAAGCCGCAATAAAACTCCTGTTCTGAGAAGGCGCACATCGATCTGTCTTGGGCGGCGCTTGATGAGCGCCGCTGGGTTTCTTTCTGAGTCGTGGAAATGATCGTCTGAGGAGGGAAATGCCGAACGGCTGCTATAAGCTTGGGATCGGTCTTGGTAGGGTTTTTGCGACGTGCTCGGTATTTGCTGTGATGCTGGGAGTCGGATGGACCAAACACGCTCCGTCCCAGTTCGCAACGGTGCGACTTCCCGGCACAATTTACTACGTCGATGCAGCGTCGGGCGATGACGCAAACCTGGGCGCTTCCTCTGAGAAACCCTGGAAGACCCTCGCGAAGGTTAACACCACCACCTTCCACCCCGGCGACCTCATCCTGTTCAAATCCGGGGGCGTCTGGACCGGGCAGCTCTGGCCCAAAGGCTCCGGCAATGCCGCGCATCCCATCATGATCGACAAATACGGCGGCGACGTGCTGCCCTTGATTAACGGTGCCGGGGTCGCCGAGGACGCAGTGCTGCTGAAGAATCAGGAGTACTGGGAGATTCGACGCCTCGCCATTACCAACACCGGCTCCACTCCCGACCCGCGCCGAGGCGTCAATCTTATCGCCGAAAATTCCGGCGATCTTCATCATCTTTATCTTGAGGGACTCGACATCCGTGACGTGAACGGAACCGAAAAAGACAAGGCCAATGGAGGCATCAGCTATCATGCGATCGGCGATGCGAAGCCCAGTCGCTTCATCGACCTGCGCATCGAGGGGAACCACATTTCGCATGTTGACCGCAGCGGTATCTTCGGCTGGTCGACCCACTGGATTCGCAGGAAGTGGTACCCGAGTCTTGGCGTCGTCATTCGAAACAATATCCTCGACGACATCGGCGGCGATGGAATCGTCAACGTCGCCACTGACGGAGCTCTAGTCGAATACAACGTCGTTTCCCATGCCAGCCAGCGCTCGCAAGACTATAACGTTGGCATCTGGCCCTTTAGCGCCGACAACACCATCATCCAATACAACGAAGTTTATGGAACCCGCGGGCAGCATGATGCCGAAGGCTTCGATTCCGACTGGAACAGCCGCAACACCATCATTCAATACAACTACAGCCACGACAACGACGGCGGATTCCTTCTCATCTGCAACGAAGGTTCGCAGAGTCCAAATGATAGCGCAGGAAATGTAGGCACCATCGTTCGATACAACATCAGCCAGAACGATCATCATCGAGGAATCAAACTGTCGGGCCCAGTGAAACATACGCTCATCTACAACAACACGATTTATGTCGGAAAAAATGAGAACGTGGATGTAGTGCTGCACACCGATTGGACGGGGTGGGCCTCGGATACATACTTCTATAACAACGTTTTCTATGTGGAGGGCACCGCAAAATTCGGATATGGCGTGAAAGGTAACGAAGACGGATCGTACGACAGCGCTGCAGGCGCCGGCAAGAGCACCAACAACGTCTACGACTACAACCTGTATTACGGCGTCGAGCCCCCTGACGATCCCCATGCCCTTACTGCCGACCCGTTGCTCCTGGATCCTGGCCATGCAGCAACTGGCTTGTCATCGGTTGCGGGCTATGCGCTGCAAGACCACTCTCCCGCGATCGACTCCGGCAAAATGACTGATAACAACGGAGGCAAGGATTTCATGGGCACAGCCATACCTCAATGCGGCGGGATTGACCGAGGGGCGATAGAATCGCGCGCATGTTTCGCGCATCGGTAGAAATATTCGTACCCCGAATGTCTTCTTCAGAAACAATGAAGCGAACCGGCCGTCCTCATGGGTTGGCAACCTTGCTGCGCATTGCGTCAGTTACGTTGGTTCTAGCCTGTAGTTTGAACTGTCGGGCGGATCCTGTCCTACCCACTGTCGTAGTCAAACCACAGAGCGCTGCCCCCCCACTGGGTTGGTGCGATGCCACTGGCGGCGGTAACGTCCGTAAATGTACCATTGCCGTTATTGTGATAAAGCACGCACTGTGGCGACACCGAGCAGTAAACCAGATTGCCGAAAAGCTGGAAGCTCGAAAGGCGTTCTCGGCCGAACGGGATGAGACCAGATAGACGGGCCGCGCGGCTCTGAGCTGAGCATGCAAGAAAATATAGTCCGTCACACGCCCAGCAGGAAACGCAGATTCAGCGCCAGCACGAGACAGCATGCCGCCCAGATGCGCCACGCGGCCAGGGAGGACCGCCGCTCGTCGTACACAAATACCGCGAGCAGCAGCTATCCAGCTCTGAAGTTACACGGGGCTTGGAAGCGTGGGCAGAGAGTGTCGGCAAGAAGCCAGGAACTGAAGTAAAGAAAAAAGAAGGCGGAGGAATCCTCGGGCTGTGGAGTCGGTAGGAGCCCTTCAAGGGCGGGGAGTATACATATGGGTGACTTCAATCAGGTTCCAACCACGGCGATCAACCCCCTGATTTCGGGCGAAACGAAAAAGCGCGGCGGACTGGATTTCCGCGTGTATCAGGATTTGAAGACCGGGATCCATCGCGATCTCCTAAATAAGGTCGATCTCGTGGGTATTCCGGTGAAGGTGAACGCTGATTCCGGAGGGAAGCCGAACGGCATTCCGGAGCGAAGGTGAACAGCAGTCGGAGCGAAGCGACGCTGGCGTGATGATTGTGCAAGAAGTGTTCGGCTTCGTCAACTGAAAGTGTCCGGAGCGGGTCCGGAGCGAAGCGGAGGAGCTTGGGCGGGGATTTGGGGTGCAGGGGAAAGGGGCGGCCAGCCCCTTTATCCCCTGCTTCTCTATGTAGAAGAACAACTCATTCCTTCTTCTCGTCCGGCAGATTGTTCTTTTTGCGCATCGATTCTCCGCGCATCTCGATACGATGGGCATTGTGCACCAGGCGGTCGAGGATGCCGTCGGCGATGGTGGGATCGCCGATCTGCTCGTGCCAGCGCGAAACCGGCAGCTGGGAAGTGAGGATGGTGGAGCGAGTCTGGTAGCGATCCTCGCAGATCTCCCAGACTTCGCGTCGCTCCGCTTCACTCAGTGGGGCCATGGCCCAGTCATCGATGACCAGAACGTCGATGCGACTGAGACGTGCCAGGAAGTGGCGCAAACTGCCATCGGCTCGGGCCAGGGCCAGTTCCCGAGACAGGGCAGCGGCGCGGAGATAGAGTGCCGAGTAGCCGTCGCGACAGGCTTTCTGCGCCAACGCCGATGCGAGGAAGCTTTTGCCCACGCCACAGGGTCCGATCACGAAGATGTTCTCGTGATGGCGAACCCAGGCGGAGTCTTTTGCCAGTGCGCGCACGACGGTCTTCTCCAGGCCGCGCACCGCCCGATAATCGATGTCCTCCACGCAGGCCGCTCCCCGCAGTTTGGCCGCTTTGAGTCTTCGTGCCAACGCCTGGTTCTCGCGCCAAGTCCATTGCTGATCCACGAGCAGAGCGAGTCGTTCCAGGAAACTCAACTCGTTCACGGTCCGATCTTGTTCCTGTGCTTTCAAGGCCTCGACCATGCCGTGCAACCGCAGGGCCAGCAGTTTTTCCATCATCGGTTGGTTCAGCATGAGCGGGGCCCTCCTTGGTCGAAGTAGCGGGCGCCGCGGAGGTTGTCATGCGTCAGAGGTGGAGAGCCGGGTTGTGGTGGAGACAAAGGAAGGGCGTCGAGCGAGTTCTTCAGGATCGACTTCACGCTCTGGTAGCGACAGGCCTGGGCGAGGATGGCCCGTTCGGCAGCGGCTTCCATGCGTTGCGCCGAGTACTGCTGGGCCAAGCGAATAATGCCTAGACAAGAACGGTAGCCCATCTCCGGGTGGGGCTTGTCGTTGAGGATGCGCTCGAACAACTGCGCCGTGTGCGGGCCGATACTGCGCGCCCAGTTCACCATGCGCGAGGGCGGCCACTCCAGATGAGCTTGATGGCTTCTGGGACGGTGCTCGCCATTCGTGATGGTTTGACCCCGCCCGCGACTGCGCATGTGCGAGGCGATCCGGTTGCCCTGGTAAAAGATCTCCACCGTGGTGGGGGTGGAGCGGACTTCCACGACTTGCTGCACCAGCGTGTAGGGCACGCTGTAGAAGTTCCCGTCGAACGCGATGTGGTAGTCGATGTTGATCGTGGCCCGCGACCACTGGCTCATGTCGAAGCGCTCGGCGGGCAAGGGCGCCAGAGCCGGTTTCTCCAGGCTGTGAAACAGACTGGTCCGCGATCCGTCCCGCTTGCGGAACGGACGCTCATTCAGTCGCGCCAGCAACTCCCGGATCGCCTGGTTGAGTTCCGGCAAGCTGAAGAACTTGCGGTTCCGCAGCGCCGCTATGATCCAGCGTTCACATACTTGCACCGCGCTCTCGGCCTTGGCCTTGTCCCGCGGCTTGTACGGACGCGCGGGCACGACTCCCATCCCATAGTGCACCGCGAACTCTTGATACGTGGGATTGAGATCGGGATCATAGCGGCAGGCGCGAGTCACTGCCGTTTTCGTGTTATCGGGTACCGCCAGCGTCGGCACCCCACCGAAAAATTCCAGCGCATGGATGTGGGCTTGAATCCAGGCTTCCATCTGCTGATCGCCAGTCGCTTCCGCGTAGGTGTAAGAACTGGCCCCCAACACGGAGACAAACAACGAAGCCGGCCACGCCTCGCCGGTCGTGGCCTCGTAGACGGGAATCGTGGCTCCCGCCCAGTCCACAAACATCTTCTCCCCGGCCTTGTGTTCCTGCCGCAGCACCACATCCAGGTGCCGCCGCCAATGCTGATAGCGCTCGCAAAACCAACTGTAGCGATAGCCCTCAGGGTTCGCTTGCCGATATTCTTCCCACAGCAACTGCAGAGTCAGATGACGATGTTGCAGCAGTTGCTCATGAATCGCTTTCCAGTCCGGTTGCGGCCGCTGCCGCACCGCTTGCACCGCCACGGGTTGGTTCCCAAACAGCTTGCTTTCCAGTTCCTCTTCCCTCAGGCCTTCGGGCAACGGCCAACCGATTCCGGCGGCGACTGCTCGTTCCAAATAGTCGTGGACCGTAGCCAGCCCCATCCCACAACTGCGCGCGATCTGGCGCTGTCCCAACCCCAACTCAAACCGTAACCGCAGAACTTCCTTGGTCTTCCGCATGGACTTTCTCCTGGCCGGCACCCTGATCTCCTTTATTTATGGAGTTTCAATGCCGGGTGATTGTCCAGCGTCGCTTTGCCCCTTCCTGCGCTTCGCCTGTGGAAAACATTCCGCTCCAAGCCGAACGCCATTCCGGTAGACGACAAAAACTGTTCGCCTTCCCACCGGAATCGGCGTTCACCTTCAGACCGGAATGCTGTTCGGAATCACAACGGAATGGTGTTCGGCTTCAGACCGGAATCGCGTTCACCTTCGACCGGATTCCCCAATCTCGAAAGAGTCGCCACCGTCCGCGATGACCGTACTCGACGCCAGGTCTTCGCCGTAATTCAGGATCTCGTTTCGAATCTAAAGACACCCTTGAGCGGCCCGGAAAAGGAGCGGCTTTCCCTTGAAGTTTTGGACGAAGTTTTTGGTCTTGGGCCCCTCGAGCCTCTGCTCCAGGATCCGACCATTAGCGACATTCTGGTGAACGGTGCGAAAGAGGTTTACGTTGAGCGCGCCGGCGTTCTGGAAGAAACCAGAATCATGTTCAAGGATGATGCGCACCTCATGCACATCATCGATAAAATTGTTTCAGCCATCGGACGGCGTGTGGATGAATCGTCGCCCATGGTAGACGCTCGTTTGGCGGATGGTTCTCGTGTCAACGTCATCATTCCGCCGCTGGCCATCGATGGTCCTCACCTCTCGATTCGCCGTTTTGGTCACATACCGATTACCGAAGACGACCTCCTGTCGAACCAGACTTTAACGAAACCGATGTTGGATTTACTGCGGGGCGCCGTATCCTCGCGCCTCAATATCGTGATCTCGGGTGGAACCGGCGCTGGAAAGACTACGTTCCTAAACGTTCTTTCCGGCTACATCTCTGATAAGGAACGGATCGTCACGATTGAAGACTCGGCGGAATTGCAAATGAAACAACGCCACGTCGTCCGGCTGGAATGCCGCCCTGCGAACGTAGAAGGTAAGGGTGCGGTACAACAGCGGCAACTCGTGATCAATAGTTTACGTATGCGGCCGAACCGGATCGTAGTCGGCGAGGTCCGCTGCGAGGAAGCCCTCGACATGCTCCAGGCCATGAACACGGGTCACGACGGATCGCTCACCACGATTCACGCCAATAGCCCCAGGGACGCGATCGCCCGCATGGAGACTATGGCAATGATGGCAAACCTGAATCTGCCGGAGAAGGCCATCCGGAAACAGATCGCATCCGCGGTCACCTTGGTCCTGCAGGTCTCTCGCTTCAGCGATGGATCGCGCCGGTTGACTCATATCACCGAGATTACCGGCATGGAAGATGATGTCGTCAGTATGCAAGACGTGTTTCTGTTCGATAAGCAAGGGGTTTCGCCTGAAGGCAAGACCCTGGGAGTCTTCACGGCCACGGGAATCCGTCCTAAGTTTGCCGAGAAACTCAAAGCCTCAGGCATCGATTTGCCCGCGAATATGTTTGAGCAAACGGCCAGGCACTGGAACTAAGGATACAGAGCTATGTCGCTAATACTTCTATTTCTACTGCTGGTGATTTTAATGTTCGGAGTCCTCATGTATTTCCTGAGGCCAACGTCCATGGAAAAGCCGTGGAGCTCTTGCGCTCTTGCCTTTGGTTTGGATGGCGCATCCGTTCGGGTTTGCATGGTTCGGGGCAACAGCCTTTTACGTTGTGGCCACTCGATTCTTGCCCTCGGAGAAGTAGTCAAGATATTTGCCGATCCGCGCAATGCCAATGCTTTGCAGGCGATGGCTCGCAGCCATGAGGCTGCGGGGCAAATCTCAAGGCCGAGGCGACCTTCAAACAGGCTGCGGCCTTGCGTCCGGATTATTGGGACGGCAAGGAACTCGGGCTTTTTTACGACCGTCAGGCAAAGTACCCGGAAGCGATCGAGCAACTTCGCCGCGTGGTGGCCAACCCCCTGATTCTTGTACGTGTGCACATTGTGTACATCCTTTTCGGAGAGCGCTCATGCGACATAATGGCCCTGAATTCAGACCGAATACTCCCAGAGCCATTCTTTCGGCGGCACGTGTATGAGTTGCAAGCCTCGAGTTCAAGCGGCCAGGAAACCTTCAGACGGAAACCGCTATTTCTGGCTGCCCATCGCAGGCAGGTTGGCTTCCTGCGTCATCTTTCCGTCTACCATGCGCCAAATTCCCAACGGATTTGCGTCTCGCAATTCTTCCGGCAACGCTTCGTCAGGAAATCCTTGATAGCAGACCGGTCGAGCGAATCGAAAGATTGCCCGAGTTCCCACGGACGTGAATCGCCCATCCGAGGTAGAGGGATACGGGCCTCCGTGTACCATGGCATCGCAGACTTCAACCCCGGTCGGAAACTCGTTGAACACAAGCCTGCCAACTCTATTTTCAAGAATTGCGATCAAGTCGGTAAAGTCGCGCAGATCCTGCTCCGTGCCATAAATCGAGGCGGTCAGATGCCCTTCCAGAGAGTGGGCGATTCCCAAGACCTCTTCTCGGCTTGAATGCTGCACGAGAAGAGTTGTAGGGCCGAAGATCTCCGCATCCAAGTCCGAGCCGAGAAACGACGCTGCGTCAGTTTCAAAGAGCGCGGAGCTTACAGCAAACCCCGCACCGCTCGGCAATTGCGGAGCCTCGGCGACGAGCGTGACGGTGGCATCTGTCTTGCGACCAGCGATCGCAGCACCGTACGACGAATGAATGGCGGAGGTCAGCACATGGAACGGCGTCGAGCTGGTGACCAGTTGTCGCAATTTTTCCGTGAAGTCAGCCGCGTCGTTGCCTTGCGGCAGAAAGACCATTCCAGGCTTGGTGCAGAACTGGCCAGCTCCCAGGGTGAACGATTTATGCAGTCCGGCCGCAATGCTTGCTCCGCGCTCTCGCAACGCGCCCGGCAAGAGGAAAACGGGATTCGTGCTGCTCATCTCCGCGTGGAACGGAATCGGCTCGGGACGCGAAGCGGCCACGTCCATCAAGATTCTTCCCGCGCTGCGCGATCCCGTGAAGCCTCCAGCTCTCACCAGCGGATGTCTGACCAAGGCCTTGCCAATCTCGGCACCGCTAACAAACAGGAGCGAGAAAACACCCTCGGGCAAACCGCATTCCCGAACGCTCTCTTGCAGCATTCGCCCCACGAGTTCGCTGGTGCCGGGATGTGCCTCATGTGCCTTTACGACGACGGTATTTCCCCCGGCCAGCGCCGAAGCCGTATCTCCTCCGGCTACGGAGAAGGCCAAAGGGAAGTTGCTGGCACCGAATACGACCACCGGCCCTAGCGGACGCAGCATGGAACGGACGTCCGGCATCGGAGTGGGCTTACGGTTCGGATTGGCGCGGTCAATACGCGCCCCCACCCACGAGCCCTCTTCTGCGACCTGCGCAAATAACCGAAGCTGTCCGCAGGTGCGCGCAGTTTCACCTTGCAAACGCGGTTGCTGCAGCGCAGTTTCCTGCTTGGCGCGTTCGATCAGCTCGGCGGCGATGGATTCGATCTTTGCTGCAATCTTGCGAAGGAACTCGCCTCTCTTCCGTCCTGTAGTTCGGCAGTAGACAGCGAACGCGTCTGCTGCGAGGCGGACCGCGAGTTCCACTTCTTCCGTGTTCGCTGGTACAAAGCCTGGCTGTAGACGTTGTCCGGTAGTGGGATCCGTGGCATAGAGCGGCTGTCCTGCACCCTCGCCTTCACGGAAACCGATAATCGACCGACCCGAAAGCTTTGCCATGTGCCGCACGACTACTTTCTATTTGGTAATGTGTAGCTGCTTGCCGGTTGAGGCCGGGAACGGAGCGCATCGTGGATAACCTTCCTGGTTTGCTCCAGTTCCTCGCCTACCAGTTCAAGCCGCGGCAGCCGCACCCGGGGATTCCCAACCCCGGCTTCCGTCTGCACGAGCTTGATGAGTTGAACGAAGTTCGACACCGTATCCATGCGGAGCAGCGGCAGGAACCAACGATACAAGTCGAACGCTTTGTCGCCCTCCCCGCTTATGCCGTAGTTGAAGAGGTCGACAGATTCGCGCGGGAATGCATTTGCCAAACCCGCGATCCATCCTGTCGCCCCCACTCCGATGGCTTCCAGAACCGCATCGTCCACACCAACAGATATCTCCAAACGACAGCCCATCAATGCGCGAATGGCAGAAACCCGCCTGACATCCGTACTCGACTCCTTGACTGCCTCGAAGTTCCGGTATTCTTCCGCCAGTTCCCGAATCTGCTCAGGGAGAAAATCCGTCCCATAGGCGACGGGATTGTTGTAAAGCATGCAGGGAAGCGGGGTAGCCTCGAATACAGCAGCGACGTGCGTCTTCATTTCGCGCCAGTCGCCCTTGTACACGTAAGGAGGCAACACCATCAGACCATCGCAGCCCAGCTCCGTGGCTGCTTTAGCCAGGGCCACTGCCTCAGAAGTGGTAAGCGCCGAGATGGAAGCCACAACTGGTCCACGCCCATGCACCACGCTGACGCAAGTGCGCAGAACCTCCAGTTTCTCCTCAAACCCCAGGGCTGCACCCTCCCCTAGCGATCCGAGAGCAACAATGCCGGTGCAACCGTTATCGAGAAGCCAACGGCAGTGTCCTGCCATGAGGCTATGATCCACCCGCAGATCCTCATTAAAGCAGGTTGTAATAGCGGGGAGCACGCCCTTCCAGTTCACGCAAGACCTCCTGTTAGCTCACTCTGTTCCGGTTTCGGCCGAACCCCAAGGGCAGCCAGGTTTTCAACGCGGGCGGGAAAGACCGGCGGTCGAACCGAGTCCGCATCCCAACCGAAAAAGAATTGAGTTGCGGGCCCACACACCCGGCCCTGGCAGGGGCCCATGCCGCAACGAGTGTGGAGCTTGGCTGCGCGCCAGGAGGTATGCGGACGGAGGCGGGAGTACGGAACGTCCTCGCACCGGCAAACGATGGTGTCCGGCAACGGCAAGTTGCTGAGTTCCGGGCGCAGCTGGAATGCACGCTCCAGCATGCTCGCGAAGCGCCGTGCTTTGTCACGCTCACCGAACAACTGCTTGGCTTCCGTCTTACACCCAGCGGCGGCGAGACCAGCGATCTGCCCCTCCACGAGGGACAACTCGGCGCCTCCGATGCCCGTTGGTTCGCCAGCACAGAAAACTCTCGCAACTGTCGTTCCTTGGAAATCATCGACGCCTACGCAGCCGGCTTTGATCTGGCAACCCAATAAAAGTGGCAACTCGACGTTCGGCACCAAATGAAACCCACAAGCGAGGTAGTCGCAAGGGATGGTTTTGGTCTTGCCCCCTCGCGAAACGGTTACGCTCTCCAGACTCTGCCGTCCGTGAGCAGCAAGCGGCCAACTGTTTGCGACAAACGAAATGCCGGCAAGTTCTTTTCTTAGCTGCAGTCCCTGTATGAGCTTGCCGGGGTGGCTAAACAGCGACAGGCCAAACGGTGCCAGACGACTCCACGATGCCTGCTCGCAAATCAGCGGAATCTCGGCGCCGTGTTTATGCAGGTATGCCGCGACCGCCAGCAGCAGAGGACCCGTACCGGCAACGACGACGTGTTTGCCGCGTATGGGGAGACCACATTTGACCATCGCCTGCAGGCCACCAGCACCCATAACATTCGGCAAGGTCCAGCCCGGAAAGGGCAGAAACCTTTCGCGCGCTCCAGTTGCCAACACCAAATTCTCGTAGCTCAATTCGAAGAGGTCGTCTGTCCCCTCAGCCAGCAGGACGCCCTGTTCTGGCTGGTCAAAGATCCTCATTCCGCAGAGCGTGATGCCTCCTGCAGCTTGTAGGCGCTCCGTCCATACTGCGGCCTCTTTGGCTCGTGCGTCTGGAGGTTTTCCTCGCCAGACTTGGCCGCCGAGACTCGTGTTGTCGTCAACGATGCCCACATGGCGATGGCATTCTGCGGCACGGGCAGCGGCGGCCAAACCCGCGGGGCCCCCACCGATCACGAGGACATCGAACCGTCGTCGTAACTCCCTATTCATCCGTGGTCACTTCCATGCCTGGTTCACATACAGTCTGGCAGCTCCGGCAGTGTGGTTTCCCGTTGATGGATACACGGCACTCAAAGCAAATCCCCATCCCACACAACGGCCCACGCGGTTCGCCACTCACAGAGATTCGGCAGGCTTGCCCGGCAATCGCAACAGCAACCGCCACGGTCGCACCCGACGGTACCGCAACCGGCGATCCGTTCACCCTTACCGTGACCCCATTAAACATCGGTATGCCCCAAGGCCGAACGCGAAGGCAGGTAGGGTTCGACAGGGATTGCAGGTTTTGCACCTGTGATCTGATCCACCAGAATGCGAGCTGTTCCCAGTGAGGTCGTGATTCCCAACCCTTCATGTCCTGTGGCCAGGAATAGCGACTTGTCGGCGGGCCATGGACCAATCAGAGGCAGCTTGTCAGGAGTGGCAGCGCGGAATCCAGCCCAGCTACGAACCGCCGACATTGCCCCCAAGCTCGGCATGAATTGCTGAGCACGTCGCAGCATGCGGCTAAGGATGCTGCTGTCCACATCCTTGTTTTCTGCGCCGTACTGGCGAGATGAGCCGATAAGAATTTGCCCGGTCCGGCGAGGTTGCACATTAAACGCAACTGAATCACTGTCGACCAAGTGAGCGCTCTTCAAGTAGCCGAGTTCCACCAACTGGTGGCGCAGAAACCCGGGGTACCGATCGGTAATCACCAAGTGACCTTTCCGCTTCTTGATCTGAATTCCCGGTGTGAGTTCGAGTGCCCAAGCTCCGGCTGCATTCACAATAATTTCCGCACTGAGTTCATGGCCATCGTTCAGCAGGATCCGCCCTTGTCCCATCTGTGCAACCGACGCACCGAGCTGGAGGTTCGCCCCACGTTCCTGTGCGCGTTTTACGAGGAAGCCCGCGGCACAAGGTGGATACAGGACTCCATCCTCCGGAACCAGGAGGCCGCCGGCCATCCCGTCGCGCAGGTTTGGTTCCAGCTCTCTCAACCCGCACGAGTCGAGCACTTCTGTCGGAACTCCTAGATTCCCGTAATAATCCCGCTTGCGCTGCACCTCCGTCAATTCTTCTTCATCACCCGCAACCCAGATAGTTCCACACTGTTCATATTCCACATCATCCGGCAATTCCGGTCTTAACGCTTGCCATAACCGCTGCGAGTAGCGGGTCAGCGCAAACTGCGCTTGGGAATCGTCCATCACGACGATGTGCCCCATTCCAGCGGCGGTGGCGCCGCTTCCGACAACGTCCCGGTCCACGATCGCGACGCGCAGGCCGCGGCGTGTGAATTCGTCCGCGCAGGCCGCGCCGACAATGCCGGCGCCCACGATGACCACGTCATAGGTCACATTGCTCATGCACGTATACCCCTACACAAGAGATCGCGTGGGTCAAGCCCTAGGTCAGCCTCTGCGTACCCTTCAGCGCGATGGCGGGCATGCCCACACCGTTCGGATAGGGCCAGAATACACTCGCGTCCACTGATGGACCGACATCCGGTGTCATACCTTTATAGTAAGAGGCGGTTTTAGGCGAGGAATGGAGGCAAAACCGATGCGAGGCTGGCTGATCCCGTTACTGAGCGTGATGTATTGCTCCACTTTGTTCTCCGCGTCCGCAATCGCACAACCGACGCAGGTGCCAGCCAGCAAATCGCGGCTGCGGTCTGGCCTTTGCCCGAGGTCCTGCGGGAACAAGCCACCGTATTCGGTTACGCTCCTGATCTATCACTTGTAACCCTTCGTCAAGGCTCGAATGGAATGGTGTGCACTGCTTCTCGTCCCGGCGATTCCGAGTTCGATGTGCGTTGCTATCACGAGTCGTTCATGCCCATCGTACGGCGGCGTGCTCCCGCATGATCTCGGGCAAAGGCCAGACCGCAGCCGCGATTTGCTGGCTGGCAGAAGGCACCTGCGTCGGTTGAAGGTCGTATTCATAGGAACGATTCGCCTTTGAACAAATGCAGATCTGTCACATTGCATCACAGCAGCGCACCGACATGTCAGAGACGCTTGGCGATGATTCTGGGCGCATGGTCGCTAGCCGGAAGTTGAAGGACATTCTAGTAAGGTCACTTCACCGGAAAAGAACCCATCGTCCAGGCATTCGAGTTGGAAATGAGGGGACCGAAGGCCAGGGAATTGCCGCCGGGTGACGGCTCAAGTGTCAGAATGTGCCAGTTCGGCTTGAAGAGCAGCTTTGCGTGTCCGGCGAAATCAAGGTGAACAATCGCGGTTCCCCGCGAGGAAAAGCTCGCCAGGAACAAGCTTTTCCCGTCGGCCGCCCAAGCCACCGTAATGAGTTCGGTCCACGGCATGGCTGAAATTTTCTGCGAAGCGCTCCCGTTGAGCGGAACCAGGCTGACTTCACCCTTCTGATAATTAAACTCGATGATTGCGACGCGGGTACCATCGGGAGAGAGATCCCAACCGGTGTGAACCCTATGGAACGGAACCTTAACCAGTTCGGCTTTCCGGCCTTTCACAGGATCGAACAAACTAAAGACGATCTGCTCTTCGTGCTTCTCAGCGAGCACGCAATCAGTCCCAGTGTGCGGGCACCGAAAGCTGGGGAAGCCGCCTGTCGTCGCGCCGGGATATCCGTTCACATTGGGATGGCCTTCAACGTCCATGACGCTCTCAGGCGCTCCGCCTGCAACGGCAGAGCGCATCAACTTCCCGGACGATAAAGTCCCATCCGCCGCCCCCGCCCACTGCAGGTAGATCACCCATTTTCCATCGGGACTGACCTGCGGTGCCCATTTGTCCTGCGGTCCGGTCGCGACCGGTTGGGCGGTGCGATCGGCGATGCCCTGCTGGTAGATGTTGAAGCTGCCTTCGCGATTGGAATAGAAGAGTAGCGTTTTACCGTCGGAGGACCATCCACCCGGCCAGTTCAGGTTTTCATTCAACGTCAATCGCTGCGGCGCTTTCAGTTCGTCTCCGGCGCTTGCTAGTTCGCCGACGTAAGCGGCGCTTTGCGTTCGGTCGTTGAGGAAGACGAAGTGTTTCCCGTCCGCAGTCATGCTGAGGCTCTCGAAAGTAAAGCCTGTCCATTGGGTGAGCTGGTGCGGACTTCCCCGCGGCCTGCCGTTTTTTAAGTCGTAACGTAGATCCCAGAGATTCGAATCATATTGGTTGGGCGGGGGTTCCGCGCGGGCGTAGACGAGGCGGCCGGTCTGGTCGAGGGAAAAGTCGGTGAGGTTCTCGTCTGCGAGCAGGACAGCAGGATCACTCCCCTGGAGGTTTCGGCTTTCCAGCGAAACCTCGGCCTTGCCTTTCGTATTTCTTTCCTTGACATAGAAGAGTCGCTTGCCATTTGCGAACCACGTCGGTCCAAAAAATTGGGAGTCGGGTTCTACCTTGATAACCGGCCGCGCCTGACTGCCATCCGCTGCCATCACCCAAATCGAAGTTCTGTCCACATCGGCGAACGCAATTTGCGAACCGTCAGGGGACATTGCAGCGTCGTCGGCATCGTCGCGCAGCTTCTTGATCGAAGTTCCGATAATCGAGATCAGCCAGATACCCAGCTTCTCCTGCGCAACCGGACCGCTGACCAGCAATTTGGTCCCATCCTGGGACCATTCGATGCGCGCTCAACGGAAACAGAATTCGTCGGGCGTGGGGAGCGTCTGCGTTTCCCCGGTCGTCATCAGGCGCAGATGCAGACCTTCGAGATCGGCGAAGAGAAGATATTTCCCGTCAGGGGAAATGGAAGCCATTGCGACAGGATCCTCGGAGGAGTTCGAGGTGAGCGCTTGCGGCTTAAGCTCGGCCTGCGAATATGGCCCGTGACTGCTGAACCAGCCGGCGAAGTAACCAAACGCAAGAATGGCCATGACGGCAAGGACGCCGACAGCGGCGAACAGCATTCCGCGATTGCGTGCCTTTGGCGCCTCTGCGATCAAAGCGGACGACGCCGAGATCGAGGCATTGCTTGGCGGCCTGGTCTGCGAATCTGCCTGCCACGGCGCGACGGCACTGGAACCCGCGGATGCCACCTGGGCCGACTGTGAGGAGGATGCTGCGGGGACCGCATCCGAGGCTGGCACAGCCCTAAGGACCGCAGAACTCTTGCCCGAATCGAGTTCTCGTTTCAAGCGTTTCAGGTCGGCCCGCATCTCGGATGCAACCTGGTAACGAAGGTCGCGGTCCTTTTCCAGAGCTTTATCGATGATTCGTTCCAACTCGGGCGGAACATCGGGATTGAGCCGCACCGGTGCAGTGGGGGTGCGATTGAGGATGGCGTCGAAGATGGTAGCGGTGCTGTCGCCGCGGAACGGCAGTTGCCCGGTGGCCATTTCATACAGAACCGCGCCGAACGAAAACAGATCGGTGCGGGCATCCAGTTCTTTCGCGCGCGCCTGCTCCGGCGACATGTAAGAAACCGTGCCGAGCGTCGAACCCGGGCTGGTCAGGTGCGGATCGTCCGTCGCCATCGTTTGCGTGTTGCCCGAGGCAATTTGGCTCGGGGATCCAGGCTCGACCGTGACCTTGGCCAATCCGAAGTCCATGACCTTGGCCAGGCCGCGCTTGGTGACGAAAATATTCGCCGGTTTGATATCGCGATGAACAATACCGGCCGAATGCGCGACATCGAGCGCATCCGCAATGTCGATGGCAATGGGTAGAAGCTCTTCCGCCTGTAGCGGACGGCCGGATATGCGATGCTTCAGCGTCTGGCCATCGAGGAACTCCATCGCGATGAACGCCTTCCCGTCTTCTTCTCCAATGTCGTGGATGGTGCAAATATTGGGATGATTCAGCGCCGAGGCGGCCTTGGCTTCGCGGCGGAAGCGACTGAGAGACGACGCATCTTTGGCGAGATCGTCAGGCAGGAATTTCAGAGCGACGTAGCGACCGAGGCGTGTGTCCTCGGCTTTGTAAACCACACCCATGCCGCCGCCGCCGATTCTTTCTACAATGCGGTAGTGTGAGATGGTCTCGCCAACCATGATCGGATGCGTGCCCCTTCAGGTCGCTTCATCTTACGGAGGGGCCATTCGCGAGTCAAGAAAGCCTTCCCTAATCGGTAACGTGAGGCTTGCCCGCCGTTCTGAACTATCACGTAAGACTGTGAATTAGGTTGTGGTAGCGTAGTTCCGGTTGAATGCTGCCACAATTCGACCCAGAACGGGTGCGATCGGAAGATGGAACCCCAATGAAAACAGTCCTGTGTGGAGCACGCCTTCGATTCTTTTTTGTATTCATCGCCTCCATCGTCATTTTGCCAGTCAATGTTTCGAGCCAGGAGCGCATCGACAGCAATCTATTCTCCGGCCTGCAGTGGAGGTCAATCGGCCCATTTCGCGGCGGGCGGGTTACGGCCGTCGCTGGCGCGGCTGACCCTAATACCTATTATTTCGGTACACCCGGTGGTGGGGTCTGGAAAACTACCGACGGAGGACAAGTCTGGCAGCCGATTTTCGACAAGAAACGGGTCGCCTCCATCGGAGCACTTGCGGTGGCTCCGTCCGATTCGAATGTTCTATATGTCGGAACCGGGGAACAGACGCGGGGCAATGGTGTCTATCGCTCGACGGACGCAGGCGCCACGTGGAAGAACGTTGGGCTCGAGGACGTGCCTTTCATACAGGCGATCGTCGTCGACCCCAAAAATCCCAACGTCGCCGTGGTCGGCGGAAATTCGATTGGCTTCGGGATACTTTGGCGACCAATGCCATCAACCGCGAAAACCGCAAATCGCGGAATCTTTAGAACTGTCGACGGCGGTAAGAACTGGACGAAAGTGTTCTCCGCCGAAGACTCGATCGGCGTCGTCGACCTCTGCTCCGATCCCGGCGACCCCGAGATGTTGTACGCAGTGCTCTATCACCCTGCCTCCGGCTCTGGCGAATCCGCGTTAGAAGCGACCTCAGACATCGTGAAGTCCGGAGATAGTGGTTTGACGTGGACTGCTCTTGCCGACACTGGTCTGCCTGAAAAGGCGCGCGGGAGAGTTGGCATCGCGGTCGCTCCTGGAACCAGTGGGCGCCGCTTGTACGCAATCATGGAGCAGGGGTTCTTCCGCTCCGATGACGGAGGCGCAACGTGGCAACAGTCCACCAAGGATCCGCGGGTGACTGGCAATGAATATTTCAGTCGCGTCTTCGTCGACACTAAGAATCCCGACGTGCTGTACGTATCGCAAACGTCGATGTATCGCTCCACCGATGGCGGCAAGACGTTCGAAGCGTTCGCTGGCGCTCCCAGCGGCGACGATTTCCACGTAGCGTGGATCGATCCCCGCGATCCGGCGCGCATGATTTTCGGTGTGGATCAGGGAGCGATCGTCACTGTGGATAGCGGCAAAAGCTGGAGTTCCTGGTACAACCAACCGACCGGGCAGTTCTACCACGCCTCTACCGACAACTTATTCCCCTATCGCGTCTATGGAGCGCAGCAGGACAGTGGTACGGCCGGCGTGCTCAGTCGCAGCGACTATGGCGAGATCCTTCTACAGGATTGGTTTTCCATTGGAGGCTTCGAGTACGCATTCATCACTCCCGACCCGGCGCATCCCAACTTTGTTTACAGCGGAGGATGGTACGGCTCGGTGATTCGTTACGACAAATCGACCGGTCAAATCGCAACCGTCTTCGAGCGTGGCAAAAGGTATCGCGCCTCGCACATGCCGCCTCTGACCTTCTCGCCCCAGGATGCATCCACGCTCTACTTAGGCATGCAGTTTGTGCTCAAGACGGTCGATGGAGGAAAGAGCTGGCGGGAGATCAGCCCTGATCTGACCGGCTATGGCGAACACGAGGAGCCGGAGAAGCCCGATCCGGACAAGCCGGCGCCGCCCGCCATCACCGCTCTGTCACCGTCAGCTGTGCAGTCTGGCGTAATCTGGGCTGGCACGAGCAACCGGCTGGTTCAACTTACCCGCGATGGTGGAAAGAACTGGCAGAATGTTTCTCCGCCCGGATTGACCGAGCCCACCGAGATCCTCTACGTCGAAGCCTCACATCACGACCCGGCCACAGCCTATCTGACGGTGGGCGCGACGCGGGAGTCCACTGCTCCTTATGTCGCTCGCACCGACGACTATGGCAAGACCTGGCAGAAAATCGTCAACGGATTTCCGGAACGCGAAATGGTCCGCGTAGTGCGCGAAGATCCCAAGCGTAAGGGGCTGCTGTATGCCGGTACCGATATCAGCATATACGTCTCCTGGGACCGCGGCGACCATTGGCAGCCGCTTTCACTGAATCTCCCCGCAACACCGATCACCGACTTCCAGGTGCATGACAACGACTTGGTAATCTCGACCTTCGGACGGAGCCTCTGGGTCCTCGACGACATCACTCCCCTGCGCGAAATCAGTCCGCAGATCACTGCCGCTGATGCGCACCTATTCGCACCCGCAACCGCCATGCGTGTGCGCTGGGAGAACTATCAGGACACACCCTATCCAATCGAAACCCCGGCCGGCCAGAACCCGCCCGACGGAGCGATCCTCGACTACTACCTGAAGACGCCGACAGCGGACGACATGACGCTGACGATCTACGACGGGAAGGGCACCGAGGTGGCGCGATTTTCCAGCGAAGGCAAGCCGGCCGCATATCTTCCGGCCAATGTTCCCAGCTACTGGTTTGCTCCAGAAGCCACCTTGCCCAAGGCGGCGGGCGTCAATCGCTTTGTGTGGAATCTGCGATATCCGCCCCCGTTTTCGCTTCCCTACGGTTATTACGGCAAGCTGCTGGAGTATACCGAATACACACTGGCAGACCACGCCGTACCCGGCCTCACGCCGCGCCTGCAACCTCGTGGACCGCTGGTGTTGCCCGGCGAGTACACCATCGAACTGCGGGTTGGCGGTCAGAGCTTGCGACAGCCTCTCACGGTGGAACTTGATCCACGCGTTCATGCCTCACCCGCCGACTTGTCTGACCAACTCGATTTGGCGCAGCGAATCACTCGGGGCATGAAGGCGAGTTCCGATGCCTTTTACGAGGTCGCAGGTTTGCGTAAAGCTTTGGCACAACGTAGGGACGCTTTGAAGCAGTCCGAAACCAAAGGGACAAAGGACGCGGTGGCGGAGTTCGAAAAGAGGATCGACGCCATCGACAATGGAACCAGGAGCTCTCCGGGATTTGGACCCGTGAACCGCGACTTGGCCCGGCTCATCTTCAGCGTGGAGAGCGCCGACATGCGTCCGGGAGACACCGTTCGGTCAGCCGCGCAACAAAGTTGCGATGCCCTCGACAAGGATCTCGACAACTGGCGACTGTTGAACGAACAGGCTGTCACCGCCTTCAACGCAGTTCTTGCCGCGAATAAGCAGGCGCCGTTACCCATCCTCACTGGAATCGGCAGCACGGGTTGCGAGCCGTAGCAATGTGGGCTTCAAAGTTGTATCGAAGCCAAAGAGGATGGAGTTGCACTTGATGATGCGGCGGGCTCACAGCCACGACCGCTACGAGGAGACGTTTACGACATCGAGGGCGGGTGTTCGATGAGGGATCGACCATGTGATCCCCAAAACGAGGTGGTGTCATGGGGTAAGCGATCCAGAAGTTCGGAAAAAGATTTCTGATGCGAGATGGCTTCAATACCGGCATGAGATTGATAAACAGAACTGGCCCTGGTGGAAACGACTGATCCATCGACTACAACGCTGCCCGATTTGCAAAAAGTCAAACCGGTTCTGAGGCGGATCATGGTCTTCTCGCACGGATCAAGCTTGAAAGTTCTCCAACGAAATCACTTTCGGAGGCCGATGGAGAGCTCGACCGTTGACAGCAGATGCTTTATTGGCTGGCGCGCTTCGGGAAATTGATTGGTCGCGGGCCGTCGTGAACAACAGTTCGAGCCGGGGCAATTGTTGGGACTGCAAACGGGACCGAACGGAGCGGGCCAAGCTGGGTGGCACAGGGCCTATGACGCGCAGTCTGTCCGGCAAGGTCTGCGTGACAGAGGCATCACCCCCTCTTCTTGCGAAGCGCACCACCGAACATCGGAGCGGACTAGGGAGATGGCGCTAGGCGGTCGGCGCTTGCTTGAGATCTCTACTGCGGAAAATGTGGGGCCTTTCTAATCTGGTATGACACCCGAAATAATAATGCTTGACAACGTCTGCGAGGCTGCCTAACCTTCCACAATTATCGTAAGGTTGTGCGGCGTTGTTTTGGGTTCATGTTGGAGTCTGCTGTGAGGCGTAAGACCTGAGGGGGCGCCTCCGCGAGCTTCCACGTTTTCCGCGGCCATTGCCTGGTTCCCTGATTGTCGGCGCGCCTTTCACTTGTGCATCACTGGCGCGGACTTCTTCGTGATCCCGCAGTCGATCGAACCGTGCGTCCCAGGAGGCCCCGGAAAGCCATGTTGTTGCCAACCATCGTTACCTCGTCGCTTTCTGCTTGTCTGCAACGCTCCTTCCGCGCTTTGATTCTGCTCTCTTTGATCGCCTCACTGGCGGTTTCCTCCTTCGCTCAGAACACGAACGGCCGCGTGATCGGCACCGTCACCGATGTCCAGGGTGCGGCGGTTGTTGGGGCCAGAATAGTTGTAACCAACACCGGCACGAATGCTCGGTGGAATACCGTTACTGACAGCGCGGGATCGTACCAGGTGCTCGACCTCCCCATTGGGATGTATTCGGTCGCGGTCGAAGCCGCCGGCTTCAACAAAGTGGTCAACGAGGCGCAGGAACTTTCCATCGGCCAGTCGTTGCGCATCAACGTCCACCTGAAAGTCGGCGCCATCACAGAGACCGTGCAGGTGCAGTCGGAAGCGGCGCAGGTAGAAACGGTGAATCCCACGGTCGGAGGCACGGTCAGCGGCGCGCCCATCCAGGATCTACCGCTCAATGGCCGCAACGTTTTGGATTTGGCATTGACCCAACCTGGTGTCGCGCCCGCGCCCGCGGCCGGCTACGGCGGCGGTCAGTTCACCGTGGCCGGAGGCCGCGCCGATGCGGTGAGCTATCTGCTCGACGGTGGCACCAACGACTCCGTCACCGGCAACAGCGTTGTGTTTAATCCGAATCCCGATACGATCGCCGAGTTCCGCATCCTGAGCAACAACTACACGGCGGAGTACGGACGCAATGGCGGGGGCACGGTCAGCGTGGTCACCAAGTCAGGCACCAATCACATCCACGGAAGCCTGTTTGAATATTTGCGAAACGACGCCTTCAACGCCAATGATTTCTTCGACAATCTGAACGGCCAGCCTCGCCCGGTACTGAAGCGCAGCCAGTTCGGGGGCACAGTCGGCGGCCCGATTGTGAAAGACCGCATCTTTTATTTTTTCGGATATCAGGGGCAGCGCCAATCGGCCTTGTTGAATGGAACCGAGGTCACGACCTACACGCCTGCGGAACTCACCGGCGATTTCTCGCAAGCCGCGAACGGTGGGCCGGATCCCAACGTGGCTTGCTTCTTGGCGGGCTATCAATCGACTGGCCCGCTGACGCAGTGTGTAGATCCAAATAACAACCCTCTGCCAGCCCATCCATTCTTCCAGTCGAACCTCACTTCGGCTGAGAACGCGATCATCGATCCGGCGAAGATCGATCCGGTCACGCAGGCCTTCATCGCAGCGGGCCTCGTCCCAACGTCTCCGAGCGGGCAGCTTTTTCCCCGGGGCAGCTCAACCGACAACGTCAACGAATACACCGGCAAGGCCGATTTTTATGCGACGCAGAACGATCGCATTGCGATCACCATCGGTTCCGCCGTCGGCTCCAATGACGATGTCCTGCACCTCGCCTCTAGCCGCACCCGCAAAGTCGACGTTGGACAGAAAACGGTGTTGCCCGGTTTCATTGATGCGCACACGCACCCAGCCGAGGCCGGACGCTCGCATCTCCGCCAGGTTGATTGCGATCTTCGCTCGATCGCGGCGATTCAGGCAGCGCTGCGCGAGCGGGCTGCGAAAACTCCTCCGGACCAGTGGGTGCTAGGTTTCAAGTACGACGACACCAAAACTTCCGACGGCCGCAAGCTCACCGTTCAAGATCTTGACGCCGCCGTCCCCCACAATCCAGTGCTGCTCACTCACCGCGGAGGCCATGAAGCGTTCGTGAATTCCGCGGCCTTGAAGCTGGCTAAGATTGACGACGCCACGCCCAATCCCACCGGCGGAGAATTCGAGCACGATGCCGCCGGCCATCTCGACGGTCGCATCAACGAGCGTGCCATCGAGGCATTCGACAAAGTCATTCCTTCGACTTATACGCGCGATGATTATCGGGAAGGCGTAAAGCTGATCGCCAAAATGATGACGAAGACGGGCATCACGTCGGTAGGCGATGCCCTCGGCAGCCCCGAAACTCTGCAGGCCTACCAGGACGCGCGCGATAGCGGCGACTTGCTCTTCCGCGTCTATTGCTTCATTTATTACGCTTGGCTCGATCGCATGATCGCCGCGGGCGTGAGGACGGGTTTCGGGGACGAGTGGGTGCGAGTGGGCGCCATGAAGCAGATTGCGGACGGCGCTATCTCGGGACGCACCGCGCGGCTTTCGCAACCCTATATCGGTCATCCCAATGACTACGGAACATTTTCGGCTACGGAAGAAGAGCTTTACGAGTACGGACGCAAGGCCTACGCTGCGGGCTGGCAACTGGGCACGCACGCCAATGGCAACGTCGCGATCGAGAGAGTATTGAACGTCTACGAGCGCATCAATCGCGAAATTCCGCGAAAGGATCCACGCTTCCGCATCGAACATTGCACCCTGATCAACGATTCGATTATTCAACGGATGAAGGCGTTGAACGCGATCCCGGCTCCGTTCTCAACTTACGTTTATTACCATGGCGAAAAAATGCAGTACTACGGCGAGGAGCGCCTGAAGCACATGTTCGCGCTGCGCACGTTTATCGACGCCGGACTCCGGCCGCCGCAAGCCTCCGACTATCCGCCCGGAGAATTTCCGCCCATGATGGCCTTGCAGTCGGAAGTGACGCGCACCGATATGAACGGCCACGTTTGGGGAGCCAACCAGCGCATCAGCGTCGAGGAGGCAATCTACGTCGGCACCATGAACGGCGCGTACGCATCCTACGAAGAAAGTCTGAAGGGCTCGATTGAGCCCGGCAAACTGGCTGATCTGGTTGTGCTCAGCCGCGATCCCTTCAAAGAAAACCCCTCCACGCTGGTTACGATTCCGGTGGAGCGCACCATGGTGGGCGGCAGATGGGTTTACGAATCATGATTTCCGAATTCGCATGAGGAAACGATGAGCCAGGAAAAACGAGATCGCGAACTGGGCATGAAGCAGAACATCACGCGGCGCGATTTTCTGAACGGCGTGAGCATCGCCGTAGGAACTTCGCTGCTGGGCGCGAACCCTGTGTGGGTCGAGGCTTTCGGCATTCCGCAGTCGCCCTTTGCACCCGAGAAAGATCCAAACTACTACCCGCCCGCGAAAACCGGAATGCGCGGGAGCCACGACGGATCATGGGAGGTCGCTCACTCTCTCCGCGATGGCAAGCAATGGCCTGACGCGATCGCCGACGATGAGTCTTACGACCTGATCGTCGTCGGCGCGGGCATGAGTGGACTGGCCGCCGCTTATTTTTACCGTAAAGCTGCCGGGGCCAACGCGCGGATCCTGCTGCTCGACAATCACGACGACTTCGGTGGACACGCCAAGCGCAATGAGTTTCACGCCGGCAATCGCCTCCTCCTCGGCTACGGCGGCACTCAATCCATCGAAGCCCCTGCCCATTACAGCAAAGAGGCGATCGGTCTTCTCAAGGAACTCGGCATTGATGTGCAGCGCTTTTACAAGTACTACGACCAGAAGCTGTACGATTCGATGAACCTGGTTGAGGCCACGTTCTTCGACAAAGAGACCTTCGGCATAGACAAACTCGTGCCCGAAGCCGGATTGCACTACTTCGGTCCGACGTTCACAGCTGAGACGGCTGCTCAACTGCCCATCGCCGAAGCCGCGCAGCACGACATCATTCGTCTTCAGGAAACGAAGATCGATTATCTTCCCGCACTTACCCCGGAGCAGAAGCGCGCCAAACTGATCAAGACCAGCTACAAAGATTTCCTGCTGAATTACGTCAAGGTGCATCCCGACGTGGTGAAAGTTTTCCAGACCGCGCCCCACGATCTTTACGGCGTTGGCATCGATGCGGTCTCAGCCTACGACTGCGCCCGCTACGGCTATCCTGGCTTCAAGGGCATCACGCTTCCCAAGCGCCATCGCGAAGACGATCAGGAAGAGGAAGAGCCGTATATCTTCCATTTTCCCGACGGCAACGCCTCCATCGCGAGAATGCTGGTACGCTCGCTGGTCCCCGGAGTTCTGCCCGGCAACACCATGGAAGACATCGTCACCGCCCGCGCCAACTATGCCCGCCTCGATGATCCTTCCTCTCGCGTTCGTGTCCGCCTGAACAGCACGGCGGTGCGCGCCCGGCACGTCGGCGATCCCACAACTGCCAAAGAAGTGGAAGTCACTTACGTTCGCGGCGGACAGGCCCACCGGGTCCGCGCACCGCAGTGCGTGCTCGCCTGCTACAACATGGTCATTCCCTATCTCTGCCCGGAGATGTCCACGACGCAGAAAGAAGCGCTCGCCTACTGCGTGAAGATTCCTCTGGTTTACACCAACGTTCAAATCAGTAATTGGGAATCTTTTCAGAAGCTCGGGATCAACGGTGTCTACGCGCCCAGTGCGTATTTCAGCAATGTCACGCTCGATTTCCCGGTTTCCATGGGTGACTACAAATTTCCCAGTTCGCCCGAGGAGTCCTGCGTGCTGCATCTGCTGCGAACTCCGTGCAGCCCCGGCCTCGCTTGCAAAGATCAATATCGCGCCGGCCGCTACGAACTGCTGAGCACGTCGTTCGAAACATTCGAGCGCAATGTGCGCGATCAGCTGGGACGAATGCTCTCCCCCGGAGGCTTCGATCCTGCTCGCGACGTGCAAGCCATCACCGTCAACCGCTGGCCGCACGGATATGCCTACGAGTACAACGCACTGTTCGAACCGATTGACCGGCCCGCTTCCGAGCGGCCTTGCGTGATTGGGCGCCAGCCGTTCGGCCGCATCCACATTGCGAATTCCGACGCCGATGGCCACGCCTACACCAACATCGCCATTGATCAGGGCTACCGCGCTGTCTCGGAGATCGTGGGCAGCCCCAAGAAGCAAGCTTCCAAGACATAGACCTCAATGAACAAGGATCAAGCCAACCACGCCCGCGATCGCCAACTCGGCATGCACCAAGCCATTACCCGCCGTGATTTTCTGAATGGAATTGCCCTCGGAGCCGGCGCCACGCTCGCCGGCGCCTGGATGCCGGGTCTCGCGCGAGCTGCCGAGACGTCCCACTTTGCCCAAGATGTGCCGGGATACGATCCTCCCACGCTAACCGGCATGCGCGGCAGTCATCCCGGATCGTTCGAAGTGGCGCACGCGTTGCGGGACGGCACCTTCTGGCAGACTGCGGGCAAGCCCATCGATACGCGCGAAACCTACGACCTCATCGTCGTGGGTGCGGGCATGAGCGGGCTCGCCGCCGCTTACTTCTACCGCAAGCGAGCCGGGCCGTCGGCTCGCATCCTCATTATTGACAACCACGACGACTTCGGCGGTCACGCCAAACGCAATGAGTTTCGTCCCGGTGGACGTCTGCTGCTTGCTAACGGCGGCACCGTCGCCATCGAATCTCCTTTCCCTTACAGCCGGGAAGCGCGCGGCCTGCTCACCGAACTTGGCATCGATCCTCCCGCGCTGGAAAAAAAGTGCGTGGACCGCGAGGTCTACCGCGGTCTCGGGGGCAGCTATTTTTTTGACAAGGAAACCTTCGGCGTCGACCGTCTCGTCACCGGCTTGCCCGGCGGCTTTTACGGCGCCCCGCCTGCGTCGAGTAGCAAGGCCTGGCCAGAATTCCTGGCTAAGACTCCGCTCTCCGCCGATGCTCAGCGCGACATCGCCCGCATCCAAGAAGAGAAAGTCGACTACATGCCAGGCGTGCCGCAAGACGAGAAGAAATCTCGCCTGGCGCACATGAGCTACAAAGATTTTCTTCTCAATGTCGTGAAAGCCCATCCCGATGTGATCCCGTTCTACCAGACGCGCACCCACGGGCTCTACGGAATCGGGATCGATGCCGTCCCCGCGCTCGATTGCTGGGCAATCAATTTTCCCGGATTCCAGGGCCTGGATCTCGACCGCGTTCCGTCGAAGGGACTGAGCTTCACCGCGCTCGGCGAAGTCACGCCGCAAGAGCGCTATCACTTTCATTTCCCCGACGGCAACGCCTCCATCGCGCGCATGCTGGTGCGATCGTTAATCCCCGGCTCGATTCCCGGCAGCACCGCCGAAGACATCGTCACTGCCAACGTGGATTACGCTCGTCTCGATCGCAACAGTTCGCCCATCCGCATGCGTCTGAGCAGCACCGCCGTGGGAGTGCGCCACGTCGGCGACGCTGCATCCGCGAAGGAAGTGGAAGTTACCTATGGACGCGAGAAAAAGGCTTACACGGTGCGCGGCAAAGGCGTTGTGCTCGCTTGCTGGAACATGGTTATCCCTCATCTGTGTGAGGAACTGCCGGCAAAGCAAAAAGAAGCCCTGCACTATGGCGTGAAAGTTCCCCTGGTCTACACCGTCGTCTCAATCAGGAACTGGACGTCGTTCCACAAGCTGGGCATTCGCGGCGCATCCTGTCCCGGCATGTATCACTCTTCCGTGAATCTCGATCAACCGGTGAACATCGGAGACTATAAGTGTTCGCATTCTCCCGAAGAGCCGATTCTGGTGCGCATGTTGCGCACGCCCTGCCAGCCAGGCTTGTCTGCCCGCGAGCAGCAGCACGCCGGACACTATGAGCTGCTGGCCACTCCCTTTGAAACCTTCGAACGGAATATCCGCGATCAACTCGAACGCGTGCTGGGTGAAGGTGGATTCGATCCTGCGCGCGACATCGACGCCATCACTGTCAACCGCTGGCCCCACGGTTACGCCTACGAGTACAACCCGCTGTGGGATCCGGACTGGCCCGCGGGCCAGCGCCCTTGCGACATCGCACGCCAGCGTCACGGACGAATTACCATCGCCAATTCCGACGCCGCCGCAGCCGCCTACACAGACCAGGCCATCGATCAGGGCTACCGCGCCGTCCAGGAACTGCTGCCATCGAACTAACCCAGGCAAGCCGAAAACTCTGCAGCGGGTGATGCAGTTCGCATTGCGTTACGAAGTTTAAGTTTCAAGTTCTATTGGCTGCACTGGCTGATATGGTTCTTCTCAGCGATGACATATTCTCAATTGCCCCCGAGAAGATCCGCGATGTTCGAGTGCTGAGAACGTTTGTTGGAGGCAGGCTGGTCTTTGATGCAGCTGCGGCGGGCACCAGTGGGCCCCGCCAAGAGTAATCGAGTCGTCGGCAACTCTCACCTTGGGACAATTCCCTGTTGCTCGTCGCTCGGACACGAACAAGAGCAGTGCCGCCGATCGTTAGACAACACCAGCCGATTCTCTACAACTGGCGACCCAGCGTCTAGTGAGAGGGGTGCGCGCCGAGAACGGCTTACCCCACCCCAAGGCGTTCCAATCGCGCTCAAGGCCGACACCCTGCGCGGCATAATTCAGTATGCTGGCTTCGCGATCAGCGGTTACTACAATACCTGTTGTTAGGCAGCGGCCCGGCTCTGGCGGGGCTCATTCATTTCGAAGCTTACGGCAAACGGAGGAAGAATGATCAGGAGATCGATCCTGAAAATACTGGCTGCGGTGGCGGTATTGCTGGCTACCGCGTCGGCTGGAGCGCAAGAGGTCGGGCCAGGTTACGACATCGAAATGAGCCGCATGATTCCGATGCGAGACGGCGTACAGCTCGAGGCCTGGATTTTCAAACCCTCCCACCTAAGGGCCAAAGCGCCGGCCGTGCTGACCCTCACTCAGTACGACATTGATGATGGCCGCCGTGGCAACGTCGCCGCTTACACGCGGCGCGGTTATGTTTTCGTGCAAGTGTACGTGCGCGGCCGCGGCCGCTCGGGCGGCGTAAAGAGCGACAATCTGGGCGCGCAGGTTGGGCGCGACGGCTACGACGTGGTGGAGTGGATCGCAGCCCAGCCCTGGAGCGATGGACATGTCGTGATGTTTGGCGGTTCGTTCGTCGGCATGACGCAATGGCGCACCGCCGCCCAGCACCCGCCCCACCTTGCCGCCATAGCGCCTTACGCGCCCATCTATCCGGGGTGGGATGTGCCCAACACTAACGGAATTCCGCAGGCGTGGTCGGCGGTGATCATGGGCTACACATCGGGCCGCTCGCTGAATACGGGGTTCATTGCAAACCAAAGCTACTGGGCGGGAAAGATGCTCGAACAGTACGCTGCCTATCGTCCCTTCCGAGAACTGGACGATGCCATCGGGATTGCTCAGGACGATTGGTGGATGACTGACGATCGCGGCCAAAAGCTCTCGTTCATGAAAATGTGGCTCGACCACGTAGGTGATGAGTCCTTCAATCTTGCGGCGGAACCCAAAGCCCAAGATTATGCTCGCATGGATTTCCCGGTGCTAACGGCAACCGGCTACTTCGATGACGACCAACCCGGAGCGCTGCGCTACTATCGAGGCTACGTCAATGATGCTCCGGCAGCAGCCGTGAGCCAGCATTATCTCGTGATCGGTCCTTGGGACCACGGTGGCACGCAGAAACCGACTAAGGAGATCGAAGGTTTAGCCATACCCGACGCCGCCGTTATTGACATGGACGCGCTGCACGCTGACTGGTACGACTGGGTGCTGGGACGTGGGCCCAAACCTGCATTTCTGCGTGACCGAGTTGCATACTTCATGATGGGTGCAGACGAGTGGCGATACGCCAGGACCCTGGAAGCCGCATCCTCGGGAAAGGATTTGAACTTGTATTTATCCGCCCCGGAGGGAACGCCGAGAGACCTATTCCACTCTAGCTCGCTTTCGCAAAGCCCGAGTGGCCAGGAACAGCCCACGATTATTGTGGATGATCCACGCGAACTGCCCGAACTGGAAGTCGCCAAGTACGCTGAAAACGAGGATCTGAAGAGTCAGTTTCGCGGTTTCCAGAAGCGAGCTATCAGCTTTCACTCCGAACCCTTTGAACGGGATACCGAAGTAGCAGGGCAGATGCGCCTGAAGTTGCTGGCGGAGGCGGACGCGCCCGATTTTGACTTGTGGGCTCAGGTATTGATGGTTCTGCCGGACGGTTCCACGCTCAAGCTTGGCGAAGACATCCGGCGCGCCAGGTTCCGTAATAGCCCGTTCAAACAGGAACTGTTGAAGCCGAATCAAATCGTGGAGATACCCTTCGAGTTTTACTGGATGGCGCGAAGGATTCCAGCGGGGGCGCGGTTACGGCTCACTATCGCTCCGCTCAATTCGCCGAACTTTCAAAAGAACTACAACACCGGTGGCAGGATTGGCTACGAGAAGCCGGAGGACATTCGCGTCGCGCACATCAAGGTCTTCCACGATGCCGAACACGCGAGTCAATTAATCCTGCCGCTCGCGGCATCTGTTCCTCCATCTGCAGGCCAATGAGATGCCTATAAGACGATCGCCGGTTTCGCGTCGTGAATTCCTTCGCTGCGCCAGTTCTGCGGCAGTGGCTGCACCCTTTGTCCTCCGGAACCACTACCGGCTTTTTGCCGAAAGCAATGAAGAATATCCGGAGCGCGCAGTGCGGCTGATCCGCGAGGAACTGGTGATCGACATGCTCAATCAGTTCCTGTACCGCAAGGATAAGGAGAGCGTGCTGAATGGCTGGCTGTCCCAGCCAGGTGCTTTCAAACGGTCCGACTTTGAGTTCTTTATGAACTCGGGAGTGAATGCAAGCAACCTTGGTCTGGGCGCATCATCCCTGGATGAAGCAGAAAAGCTCTTCGCCAAGTGGAACAGCTTTCTCCTCGACTACCCGCAGTGGTTGGCGCGGATCAATTCCGCCGACGACTTAGAAAAGGTGAAAGGCCAGGGTCGGTACGGCATTATTTTTGGTCTGCAACCCAGCACGCAGTTCGAAACCGTAGATCTCGCGCGAACCGCGCGTTACGCTGCTTGCGAGATCCGTCGCTGCAAATTGCACTAGCATTACATCCCGTTTGCGCATTCCTCGGATGAGATTCGTGGCCACTTCACGGAAAGTCCGTAAATCTCTTGCGCACCGAGCGGCGGCCCACGCAATGCGGGGGCTAGGATTCTTAATACGCCTTCGCGATCACAGCACGCCGGTCGACCTGTTCACCGGTGACGATGCACTTGCCGGGACCGTCACATTCATCCACCAGAGGAATACAGCGGATCGTGGCTTTGAACTCTTTCACGCGCAGGTCGCAACACGGATCATCCTTCACATGCGCCATGACGAACTTGCCGCCACCTTTTTCGGCTGTGACATCATTGAGGATCGACTCCACTTCGCCGATCGAGTTGGCCAGCACTGTATTCGTTCTTAATCGCTGCTTCACAGCGTCAAACATGTTCTTTTGCATTTCATCTAAAAGCGTAGGCATCTTCTCCGCGAGTTCGGATTGTGGCATCGTCTGTTTGACACCGGTGTCGCGCCGCTTGAGTACGATACTGCCGGATGCCAGATCGCGTGGTCCGAATTCGAGCACAACGGGCACGCCACGGCGTTCCCAATAGAAGAACTTCGCGCCAGGAGTCTGGCCTTCGCGGTCGTCCACCTTTGCCCCAACGTCTTTTGCGATGCGATGGGCAGCCTCAAGTACGCGATCCTTCTCGCCATCCTTGCCATAGACCGGAACGATCACGGCCTTCGTAGGCGCAAGCTTCGGCGGTAGCACCAGACCACTGTCGTCGGAGTGGCTCATGATCAGCCCACCGATCAGGCGCGTGCTCACGCCCCAACTGGTCTGCCAGACATAGTCGAGCTGGCCTTCTTTGTTCTGGAACTGGACATCGAACGCTTTGCCGAAGTTCTGTCCAAGGTCGTGGCTGGTGCCGGCCTGCAACGCGAAGCCGTTCTGCATCATGGCTTCGATGCAATAGCTTTGCAGCGCCCCGGCGAATTTCTCCGATTGGGTCTTCACGCCCTTGATAACAGGCACCGCCATTACGTCCTCGGCCACCTCGGCGTACACGTCCAGCATGCGCCGCACTTCTTTCACAGCTTCGTCGTGATTGGAGTGCGCGGTGTGGCCTTCCTGCCAGAGAAATTCTGTCGTCCGCAGAAACATGCGAGTGCGCAGCTCCCATCGGATGATGTTGGCCCACTGGTTTACCAGCACTGGCAAATCGCGCCAGCTCTTGATCCATTTGGCGAAGAAGTGGCCGATGATCGTCTCCGATGTCGGCCGAATCACGTAGGGCTCGTCCAGTCGCTTGCCGCCGGCCAGCGTTACTACTGCTAATTCAGGCGAAAAACCTTCGACGTGTTCCGCCTCCTTATGTAGAAAGCTTTGCGGAATCAGCATTTGACGACGAGGATGCTTTCTCGGTTCCTGTCCTGATCGCCGCTATCCGCCAACGCAAGCTCGAAGTCAAAATGCGGGGCAATTGGAACCTCCGCTGGCACCTGCCGCCTGGGTCCGAGAGCTCAATTGACGCGGGGAATACTCCGCATGCTCGGCGATTAGGATTTCGACGGAACTCATCTTTGTCGTCTTCAGGTGTTTTCCGGAAAATGCGCTGTTGCTTTGTCCCATCGCGTCTCGCGCACGTCTGCCCCAGACTGCTGGCCGAAACCGACGAATGCACAGCAATGGTAGCCTTCAAAAGATGCATGAAGGCCACAGTAGCAGCCTACACGGTGTTTACTGTATGGGCGAAGGTTCAGCTGTAGGCGACGACGATTTCAGCGATGGCAGTCATGCCGAACGGCAATGAGGGAAACCTGCTCCAGGTCAGGATAATGTCCATCTTTGTCGGGGCTGCGCTCCGCAGGCGCGATCTGCTGGACCGTAGTGCGCGCGGGCAACTCACCACCGAAATATTTCACATATACATCATCAAATCCCTGCAGGTCGGCCAGATTATCGAGGTAAACAGTCGTGGATACGACCTGGCAGAAGTTCATATCGGCTTCCTCAAGATTATCCAGAAGGTTGCGCATCGTTTGCCGAAGTTGCACGGGTGTCGTGGAATTATAGACTCCTCCGTTCGGCCCGGGAATGAAGCCACTCTTCGCCGAACAATACAACGTGTCCCCGGCAAAGACACAGGGACTCGCCGTGGGGCTGGGCGGCATGTTTTTAGGACGAACGGCGCGACGCTTCTCCAGGCCGCGGACGGCTACGCCGGTGAACTCGATTCGGGCTCCGCCAGGCAGGCTCGACACTTCGATCGTGGCTCGGGCCGGGGTATTGCCAAATTCGAATCGGTGGGCATAATGCTCGTTCATGATCCGCATCGGAAGTTGCGCGGTCAAATAGGGATTGACGAAAACCATGTGCCGGAGGTCTAGTCCGGCTGCCTCTGCGACGGCTTTCAGTCGGTCGAGCGCGAAGTCAACCTGGGACGCCGGATCGTCCTGAATCTTGTCCCCAGAAGCTCCGGTGCTGGGCATGGCGGAAACAAACAGGCGATCGTGAGTGAGAATTCCCGGCGTAAAAGGCTCGTCCGACTTGTAGTTCGGAGGATAGATGGGCCGCATCTCCGACAGACTCCGCACTGCGACGGCATTGATCACAATGGGAGGATCAGGAAGTCCGGCGACGCCAAGGACTGCGCGCGCCGGAGGAATCTTCCCGAAGAACTCGCCGTAGACGCGGTTCATCTCTGCATATTGGCTGATGTCGGTGAGGTAGACGGTGGTGTAGACGACATGATCCATCGTCAGGCCCGCGGTCTCGACCGCAGATTTCAGGTTCGTGAGGGCCTGCCGAGCTTGGGTTGCGAAAGTTGAGGGCAACGTGCCATCTGCTGATCGAGGCCCCTGACCGGAGAAATAGACGTAGTCTCCCGCATCCACACTAGTTGAGCCGGCATTGTGGAGCGCCGCAACGTCCCGCGCCGGAACGGTCGGCCCCATCTGAGCTTGCGCGCCAACGGCAGACCACAGCAACAATCCAACCAGGAACGATTTCATTCGAGCCTTCCCTCGGTTATTGAGACCGGCGCAGCCTACTCGGATTCTTATGCGGCCCGGGCTTTTTTCTGTGCGGCTCCCAGAATACTGCGCAACCGTTGGCCCGCGATTACTTCTTCGCCGGGCTGGATGGTCATCGAAACCAGTTCGATATGATCGGCTGCTGGCCGCTCTTTTCTGGTTGGATTGGGTTTGCCCTCGCGAACCGCTTTGACCAGGCTGGGATTATCCGGACCGAGCACTTCGATTACCGGGTCACCGTCACGCAGGGCCTGCACGCAGTCAGCAACGCTAAATTTCCACGCCTGCTGATCCCAGGAGACTCTCAGCGTGGGATAGCGGTTCCCATCTTCTGGAATGTAGATGCTTGTATTTACTCCCGGCACTGTCTCCACCAATTTCCTGATGCTGTCCACGCGTTCGTTCCACTCGCGGTACAACTTCTTCTCGTCCAGCTTCAGCCATGTTTCAAGGGCAACAAGGCAGCCAATCATTTCTTCTTTTCCGACTTTCATGGGACGGCACACGGCTCCCTCGCGCGGGCTGGAATTCATGATGGCTGCCTCGATCAAATCTTTTCGGCCTAGCAGCACGCCGCTACATTGGGGACCGCGCAGGCCCTTGCCGCCGGAAAAGGTGTAGAGGTCAATTCCCATGCGGGCGTAAAGCTTGGCATTGTCAGCCGGAGGAATGCCCGCCGCATCGTCGAGCAGCATCGGCACCTTATGGTCTTTTGCAATCGCGAGCTCTTTTTGCAGTTCGTCGCCCAGGTGCGTGGTGTAAATCATGACCGTGCTTTGGTTGATCGCGTTGGCCAGTTCTTCTGGCGAGTAGGTGAGCACGAGTTTCGCGCCGGCCAGCCGGATCGCGCTATCAAACGCGCTTCTTCCTCCAGACATGATGACTTCATTTTTGAGGCCGGTCGTGTCGGGAAGTTGCCAGATGAGATTGTCGTCGGTGCCGGCCATGCATCCTGCGGTTGCGACCGCCATGGCGCCCGCAGCACCGGACGTGATCATTCCAGACTCGGCGCCGGTGAGTTCGGCCAAGCGGCGCCCAATCGCATGCTGCAAATCGATCACATTCACGAAATATCGGGCGGCTTCGATCTGGGCTTCGCGAACTTCAGGAAACTCCAGAGAGCCGCTCAGATAGGTCCACGTGCCGCGGCAATTGATGACAGTTTTCACGCCCAGACGGCTGTAGACATTTTGTCGAGGATCTTTGCCTACAGCGCTGGCAGCCTTCGCGTAAAGGTCAGAGACGGCGATCTGGCTCAGCAGCGGAGCGGCTGCCGCCCATTTCATGAATGACCGCCGGCTCGAATTCAGGGAATACATTTTCGACACCTCCAGGGTTCAGACGACCAGGATTGGACGAACTACTCTTCATCCTCATGCAACGGGACGCGTGCTCGCACGGCCAGAACATATGCTTTCGCCCCTGGTTTATTTTGGCTGTAGAAGCCGACCGTGCAGTTAGGCCGAAAATAGTAGGCGTCTCCCGCTTTGGCGGGATGGCGGCCTTCGACGCCGTCTATTCCGCCACCAGCGACCATTTCGCCCTCGCCCTCTATCACAAGGTAGATTTCTTCTGCTGCCGGATGGTGATGAGGCCAGTTCGTGCCTCCGGGAGCAAAATCCATCCAGAAAAAACTGTCCATCACGTAGGCTTCATCAATCAAATCGCGCTTTCCTGAGCTCAGGCCAACCAGAAGTTTGTACAAAACGGAATTCGGGTGCCCGCTGACAGTCTCCTCTTTGGCGTCCTCGAGGTTGACGACTTTTGGATGTGGCAACGGGGCTCTGATGGAAATCGATGACGGAATCTTGAATGCCATCACCAGCACTTGCAACGGCTGATCCGAGTTGTTTGAGATCGAATGTTTCGCGCCCGGCGCCAAATACGTAAAGTCATGTTTGCGCAACAGCTGCACCTGATCCTCATAGTGTAGGATGCCTGCTCCATCGATAACGAAGTAGAGCTCCTCCTGGCGGTCGTAGACGACCGTCTGGCAACTGCCGTGCGCATCCAGAGTGACTTCGCCAAAGCGAGTGACAGTTTGGAAGGATCGATTCTCTTTGTCGCCTTCTCCGAAAATTGCCCGGTAGTGGCAAGTTGCAGAACTGAGATCGGCCTTCGTCTCCACCACATCTGGAACGTAGCGATGCAGCCATGTGGGATCTGTTGGTCGGTCTTGCGGTCGGAGCCCGTGTGCCAATATCAGGAGGAACAGCAGCGGTTTTTTCACCTTCTGTGCTCCCGATTTTGCGATGGCCTTTGTTCCGCGCCAGCCTGTCGAATTCTGAGCCGTTGCGGTCGGGCTTCAATCCTCAGCATGGGGCTCCTTATCTTTATCATCCTTTCCCGATGGCGACGAGGGGACGCCCGAAGCGTGAGCCTCGCGCAAGATGTAACTGAGCAGATCATTAAGCTCGGTGGGGTTGAGTCGCTGGCCGTAGTCGGCAGGCATGGGCGCTCCAAATTTCCGCTGGACCGACATCAGGCTGGATTTCATGAGCAGGTAAAAGCAGCCGTCTCCATCCTGCAACTGTAGAGAAGCGTTGTCTTCGTTTCGGATCATGCCGGAGAATTTTCGACCATCCCGCGCAACCGCGGTCGCAGCTTCGGGCCGGCCGCCGGTCGGCCTGAGAATTGCTTCACGAATCTCGCCTACGTCATGATCCCGTGCAAACCCTGAGAGGTCTTCGTTGACCGACTGTCCTCGGCTGTGACAAGCGGCGCAGCCGGCCTTTCCGAAGAAAATTTCACGCCCGTGGACTGGATCCCCTGCAGCGGAGTTCGCGCCGGATTGGCCTTGCAAGAAACGCAAGTAGACAATGAGCGCTTGACCATCTTCTTGGCCCAAGTCGGGGAAAGCTGGCATGCCCGCTTGCGGAATTCCATCATGAACTACGTCGAGCAGCGCCTGATCCGAGAGCGTTCTAACTGCGGTCTCGCGGATAATGTCGGGCGCATGCTCGCCTCCGAGTCCATCGAGTCCATGGCAAGTCGCACATCTCAGCTCGAAAACGCTTTTTTCCCTGAGTTCCGGCTGCGGACTGTCGTTCGAGTTCTGGCACAGAGCAGTGCCGATTGCACTGAAGAACATCAGTGCCAATCCAATCTTTGTAACGACATCCTTTGTAACGATTCCCCAGGTCACGTCGCGCTTTCTTATAAACTGCGAACTTGATATATCACAGAATCTGCTTGACGCAAATCAAATTATTGCGTTTCATTGGCTTTCATTTCGTTTCCAAATTCCTCGTTCAGCAGGCAAAGCAAGCTGTTGAGTAAGACCTGTGTCTAATTGCAAAATCCTGTTGGCCACAGAGAGGTATTATGGCTGGGCTGTTCCAAGGCGAGGGCATCATGCGACGTTTCGCTGTGATTTTGCTTTTCTGGTTCTTGAACTTCAACGTTGCTCCTGCCCAAGCTACGGGCCAGCCAGCTCAGCCCGATTCGTCTTGTCGCATCGAGGCCACGAATTACAAGGGTTGGAGCGCGCAACAACTTTCCAACCGCTGGGTAAAGCTGGAAGTCGTCCCGCAAAATGGCGGGCGACTGATGCAAGTAATTTTCGCGGGGCATTCTTTCCTCTTCGTGAATCCCCAGTACGAAGGAAAATACCTGCCGCCCGACTCATCCCGATGGTTCAACTATGGGGGCGACAAGATCTGGCTCTTGCCCGAAGGGAACGACGATGAACAGCACTGGGTGGGCAATTCTGATTTGATCGACGATGGGCCCTACGCCTTTCGAAAAGTTTCGGAAGGCCGGGAATGCGAGATCGAACTGACTGGCCCCGTCGATCCGCAGACCGGGATTCAGATCCGGCGCACGATTCACATTGATGCCGACTCGCCGCGAATCCGTTTTCACGCAACCATGCAGAACAAGACGGGGCACGTCATCGAGTGGTCGATGCAATCCGTTTCGCAATACGACACCGCAGACCCGATTAACCCCTCGCGCAACAACCTCGATTTCTGGACCTTCACTCCAGCAAATCCGTCCAGCAGCTATCTCAAGCGCTACCACGTGAGATTCGGTCCGGCAGAGAATCCTGCAATCGCGGTCAGGGACGACGGTCTCTTCGCGCTGCACTCCTCTCACATGGCCGCTGAACTGTGGCTGGATTCGACCCCAGGCTGGCTCGCGGTGGTGGATGGCGACAGCCGGTATGCCATGGTTGAGCGGTTCCGCTACGAGAAGAACGAAACGTATCCCGGCAAGGCATCGGTCATTTTTTGGACCAACGGCCCCGAGATCAGGTTGAGTCCCGAGGGGGAACCTTCGCCGACCTCCGGAGGCGACGGTTCTCCTCGTTATCTCGAGGCTGAGATCAATAGCCCTCTGGTTCAGTTGCGACCGGGCGAGAGCCGCGATTTCGACACGGAGTGGTTTCCGACTCGCGCTGGCGGTGGCGAATTCCATGGCGTCGCGGACGCTGGCATAGTGGTCCATCCTCTTCAAGCGATCCGTTTGGAGACTGGACGCATCCGGCTGTCCGGCTCCTTTGGAGTGTTTTTCGCAGGACGGTTAGTCGCGCACCTCTACAACGAACACGGCGCCAGCCTGGGAACCATGCCTGTGACTCAAGTCGACCCTGCAGATCTCGTTGCGCTGCAGACGGAGTTGACACCTCCTGCAAAGCCCTTTCGAATCTCGCTTCATCTCGAAGATGCGAATGGACTGGATCGCGGTTCCCTTCAGGAAGTTCCCATCGGCTCGGTCGAGAGCCACTGACATGAAATCATTCGGCAGAGAGTTCATTTTCCTCGCATTGACATTTTTTTTGTCCGAGGCTTTCGCCGCGGGACAAGCCGCGGCACAACAGGGGCAGGCTTCCGTTGTGGCCGATGTGAACGTGAGCGCGGACGATCTGCTTGCGCAGCCTCCGGGTGCCAACTGGACTTCCTACAACGGTGACTACACCGGGCGTCGCTACAGCAGCTTGCACGAAATCACTCCCAACAATGTCGCGCAGCTTCGGGCAGCGTGGATCTTCCATCCTTCCCATTCCGATAGGCTTGAAGTGACGCCTGTAGTCATCAGGGGCGTAATGTATGTGACCTCAGCCAACGATGCATATGCGCTCGACGCGCGGACCTGCCGGTCCTCTGGCATCACGAACGGCCGGTGAGCGCAGGCTTGCTCGATGATGCAGCGGCTCATCACAACCGCGGAGTCGGAGTTTGGAAGAACTTCGTGTACATGGAAACCGACGACGCGCATTTGCTTTGTCTCGATGCGCGCTCTGGAAATCTGCTATGGGATGTAATGTACGCTGACACGGCAAAACAGTATGGCGCAACCAGCACTCCGCTGATTGTGAAAAACGAAGTGATCGTCGGGACCTCCGGCGGCGACTCCGGCGTCCGCGGTTTTCTGGCCGCTTATGATGCAGTGACCGGCAAGCTGAAATGGCGTTTCTGGACCATTCCCGGGCCGGGAGAATTTGGCTCTTCCGGTTGGCCAGGCAATTCCTACCTCCACGGCGGGGCCACGACATGGATGCCGGGTACCTACGACCCGAAGCTAGACACTCTGTACTGGACAACCAGCAATGCGGCTCCCGATTTCGTGGGAGATCCCCGACCCGGAGACGACCTGTACACAGCCTGCGTTCTGGCGTTGAACGCCACTACCGGGGCGCTGAAGTGGTACTTCCAGTTCACGCCTCACGACCTGTACGACTACGATGCCAACGAAACCCCAGTGCTATTGAGCGCCAAGGTGAATGGACGAACCCGGGATTTGCTAGTGCAAGCCAACCGTAACGGGTTTCTTTACGTTCTCGACCGGACGGACGGAAAATTCCTCAAGGCGACGCCGTTTGTTGCGAAGCTGAACTGGGCAAAAGGAATTGATGCCTCCGGTCGCCCCGTACTGTCCGGACGAGTCCCCAGCGCGGCGGGCACGGACATTTGTCCCAGCATTAACGGCGCCACGAATTGGTTTTCGCCTTCTTACAATCCCGACACCGGATTCTTCTATGTCATGGCGCTTGAGAGTTGCAGTGTCTTCCTGGCTCATCCGCAGCCATTTACTCCAGGCGAAACCTACTATGGTACGGGCACGAAGCTTGCAACCGATGACCACGCTCAAAAGATTCTGTTGGCGTACTCCGTGCTCGAAGGGAAGATTGTTTGGCGCTATCCTCAAGTCGGCCGGGGAAACTCCTGGGGTGGAACGATCACAACGGCGGGTGACCTAGTTTTCTTCGCGAACGATAGCGGAGCACTGGAAGCGGTGGAGGCGCGAACCGGCCGTGCCCTCTGGCAATTCAATACGGGCCAGACTTTCCACGCTTCGCCGATGAGTTATGCGGTCGATGGTGTGCAGTACGTGGCGATCGCCGCCGGAAGCGACGTTATCAGTTTCTCGCTTCCTCACTAATACCATCGCTTGAACAAGCCGCTTTCACGGAATGAAACTCAAATTCAGTCTCGAGTCTCCCTGGTCGCACTCTTTTGTATAATTTGCCGATTCAGAAGCGTGAAGTCCCACGCTGCTTCCGGAGCTTTCTTCATGCTGCTCAAAGAGTTCAATGATCGAATCGGGTTGGGGCGAGCGGCTGCCGAACAGGCGTCGTCTGCGATTCGCCGCGCCATTGCAGAGCGTGGCCATGCGCGGATCATTGCGGCGACGGCTGCATCGCAACTTGAATTTCTGCAGGCTTTGACCAGGGCGCCAGGGATCGACTGGCCCCGCGTGGAAGTTTTCCATCTCGACGAATACCTCGGCTTGCCGATCACGCATCCGGGAAGTTTTCGCAAAATGCTGCTGGAACAACTGGTGCAGAAAAGCGGAATTGTCCATTACCATCTGCTCGACGGGGACGCCGCTGATCCGTCGGAAGTCGCGCGGCGTGTCGGTACGCATCTGGCATCGGCCCCCATAGATATCGCATTCCTTGGCATTGGCGAGAACGGGCACATAGCATTCAATGATCCTCCCGCCGACTTACAGACTGAGGAACCGTACATTCTCGTGAACCTGGATGAAGCCTGCCGCCAACAGCAGGTCGGGGAAGCCTGGTTCGCCGACATTTCCCAGGTGCCCAAGCGCGCCATCTCAATGTCCGCACGCCAGATTCTCAAAGCCCGCGAGATACTGGCGGTGGTACCCGGCATCCAGAAGGCCCAGGCTGTGAAGGCTTGTGTTGAGGGCCCGATCAGCCCTATGTTGCCCGCGTCGATTCTGCGCACACATCCTAACGCCACCGTCTTTCTCGACCAAAAATCGGCTTCGCTCCTGAGCCCGGCCCTGCAGAAAGCGCTGAGTGATGAGTCCGAGGTCGTAGTTGACGCTTAACACGGTGAATGAACTTCAATACGGCACGAAGCCCTGCGTCTTCATCTCTAGCCTGTACACCGATGTCGTGGCCGTGATGTAGAGCGTCCGATCGTCCTTGTCACCCCAGTTCAAGTTCGCGGGCTGCTCCGGCATGACGATGGTTCCAAGATGATTGCCTTTCGCGTCCCAAACCCATATGCCTTTGGGCCCGGTGACAAAGATGTTTCCGTTCTTATCCACTTTCATTCCATCGGGCACGCCATCGTCCTTCCCGCCTGGCTCCTCGCCGAAGACACGGCCGTTGGTGAGGGTTCCGTCGGCAGCGACTTCGTACACGAGAATGTTTCTCTTTTCGCTGTCGTCGACATAGAAGTGCTTGCCATCCGGCGAGAATGCGAGACCGTTTGGCTGAGCCAGGTCTTTGGTGAGTAGCTTCAAATTGCCTTTGGGGTCGAGGCGATAGACACCCTGAAACGGGAGTTCCTGTTTTGCTTCGGGCACGAAATCCATGGTTGGATCGGTGAAATAGAGCGCGCCATCTGGACCAACGACCACATCGTTTGGAGTATTCAGTTTCTTGCCGTCGTAATGATCTGCCAGGATCTTGTATTTTCCATCGGGAGTTACCTCGATGACGGCGCGCAACACGCTGGCGCAGTCGATCAACCGATGCTGGCGGTCGAAGGTGTTGCCGTCGGGATCGCCGAGCGCAATGACCTCCTCCTTCTTGCCATCGGGGTAGACGCGGAAGATCTTGTTAATGGTCTCGTCACTCACATACAGGAATCCCGCCTTGTCCCAGACCGGACCTTCGGTAAAACCGAAACCCGTGGCCACAACTTTGAGCTTGGCACTTTGATCGACCAGCTCCCAGAACTGTGGCGATTCGGCGAGGAGCCTGAAATCGCGAGGGGCCCTTTGAGCCGTCAGCACGGCGAACGACCCACCCATAAGCAGTAGTGAGGTTGCAATAACGAAAGTGCGCAGGATCTTGTTGTAGCGATTCATGAGTGCCTTTCTCTGGAATGAATATGGAATTAAGTTTACTGGCCATCAACCAAGAAAAAAATGGGATGCCTATTCGTCATCAGAAGGTCCTGCTGCGGCTACCCCTTTGCCCACGCTGGCCGCCCTCATCAGATAGCTGACAAGATCGTTCAGTTCGTTGGGACTGAGCGTGGAACTGTAATCGGACGGCATAAAGGCTTGCGAATTATATTCCACTCGCGCGAGATCTGATTTCGTCACGGAATAGAACGTCCCGTCCAGTGTTTGTAATCGCAACGAGAAATTGTCTTCATTGCGAACTCTGCCAACAACTTTCTCGCCGCCGCGAGTAGTCGCCGTCACCAGTCGCGCCTGCAGGTTGGTGCCCGGATTGAGACTGACGATGGCGCTCCGAATCTGCTCCGCCGTATGAGTGCTGGCGTAAGAAGACAGATCAGAGGCGATGAAGCCGCCTTTGCCGGCCACCCTGTGGCAGCCAGAACATCCCGCCTTGCTAAAGAAAACGATTTCTCCACGGTCGGGATCGCCAGGCAGGTCGAGCGTTTTCGTCCTTCCCTGAAGAATTCGCAAGTACGCCACAATGGCCTGGACGTCAGACCGTTGGAGTGTATGGAAGGCCGGCATTCCAGTGCCAGGAACGCCATTCTCGATAATGTATGAGCTTTGTGCATCGGAGAGCCGCTGCACATGCGCCCTTTCGGCGATGTTGGGAGCGCGTTCGCCGCCCCTTCCATCCAGGCCGTGGCATCCGGCACAGGTCGACGTGAAAGTTTGCTTACCCCGCGTCGAGACGAGTTTGGCGTTCTTCTGCGGCAGATTTTGCCCTGGCGTTTGCGGCCACGCGGCAAGGCCGCCGACGGCCAGAGAGCCGCCAGCGTCAGCACGAACTGCGATCGCAGACCGGAAAACATTCTCGAAACACTTGCTCAGAACAGCAGCTTTAAGGCTAATTGCTAGGTGCGTAGAAAAAGTGCTTGCCGATTGAACGCCGTCCTGTTTCGGTACTTTCACCAAATGAAAACCGGCCTTTGGGTATGCAAGTCGAACCCACGATGGAATGAGGGTTTATCTCAATCGCAGCACGACTGTCAATCTCTTTTCTGAAACGAAGCCAACATGCAATCTGTTCGCTACCCCACACTTTCCCCAAAGCGAGCGGAGAATTCCGGGCATCCCGAAGCGCGCTATTTCTTTTTCACGGCGATTGCCGAGATTTCAATTCGCGCATTATTGACCAAGGCCGCTGCCTGGATGGTGGCACGGGCTGGCTTGGGATCGGGCATCACGCCCTTGTAAACCTTGTTCATGTCCGGGAACTCATGAATGTCAGCGAGATAGACTGTGACGCTAACGACATCTTTCAGGTCGAAGCCGGCGGCTTTGAGTACCTTCTCGATGTTCGCGAGGGCCGCAGTGGTTTCGGGACCAATTCCACCCGCCGCTAGTTTGTCGGACGCATCCGTACCCTGCTGACCCGCGACATACAGCGTGTTTCCAGCGACGATTCCGTCGCTGAAAGGCAGCCCTCTGGCCGAGGACAAATTCACCGCTTTTCGTTCCTGGGCAAGGCTCGGCTGCGCCGCGGCGCCCACGATTAGTGCAATGACGATGGCCGACATGAACAACTGAGCAATTCCGATACGTATCGTACTTCTCATTTTTGTTCTCCTTGTGCGACAAATGGATTGACCCTTTTGCATGGCAGAGAACCATGTTAGAGTCCGCGCACATATATACAGCCTGGAGGACATAATGAACAAGTTTCGTCGGTTCGCTAAATCCCACGCAATTGCATCCCTTCTCTCTATCGGAGCTTTGTCTGCTATCTTCTGCGGAGCCGAACTGCTAAAAGCGCAGTCCGGAGCAACTGCACCGCAGTCAGACAACGCTTTAATCGCAGATTATCGTCGCGTGGAAGTAGCTTCGGTTTCGGATGCGCTGGAACAACTGACCGGTAAACGCATGTACATGAGCCACCGCATGCATCCCATCTTCACCACAAAGTTCGCCGGCTTTGCGCGGACGGTCCAACTGAAGAAGGATGAAGGCAACAGTGATCCCACGGCTTTGAACGGGATGCTGGACGCCATCGATCAGGGCTCCGCCGATTCCGTGTACGTGATGGTAGTCGAGGACGGCGAGGACATCGCAGGCATGGGCGGCCTCATGGGCACAGCCATGGCAGCGCGCGGGTACGCTGGCGCGGTGATCGATGGTGGAGTGAGGGACGTGGCTCATTTGCGCAAGATCGAATTTCCCGTTTACGCGACCGGCATCGTGCCTTCCACTTCGGTGCATCACTATCGCTTCGCAGGATCCCAGATTCCGGTGGTCTGCGACGGAGTAACGGTGAATGCAGGCGATATCGTTGCGGCAGACAGCGATGGAGTAGTGGTTGTGCCCAAGGCCAGGGCCCAGGAAGTGCTCGCCCTGGCGCAACAGATGGATTTCAAGGAGCACTCCATGTATCCCGTGATCGAACAGATGAAATCGATTGTGGAGGCGGTCAAGAAGTTTGGCAGGCTGTAGGGAAAGAATCCATTTGCCCAAAACCAATTTTCATCAGATAATCTGCACTTTCATTTTGTGAGTCGTGAATTGTTCGTGCTCGTTGTTCCATGATCTATGGTTGATCATCCCAAACCACGCTACAACATTACGGCGCTGCAGCGCGGATTACGCCTGCTGCAGCTCTTCAGCGAATCACCCGGCGGACTTACTGCGAAACAAGTTGCGAGCAGCTCCCGGCTGCCGGTGAGCACGGTCCATCGTTTTTTGGTCAACTTGGAGGATGCGGGTTACTTGAACTGCAGCCGGGATGGCATATACCAACTGGGAATCGCGTGCTTTGCGATCGGCCAAGCGGCGCTGAGCCAGCTCGATCTTCGACGGGTGAGCCTTCCGTACCTTGAGGACTTGAATCGGCAAACCCGCGAAACCATTCATCTGACCCTGCGGCAGGGACTCTCGGCGGTTTACGTCGAGAAGCTTGATTCGCCGGAACAGTTGCGCATCTATTCACGCATCGGAGCTGCCGTTCCGTTGTACTGCACAGCGGTGGGCAAGGTCATGCTGGCTTACATGCCGGACAAGGAGCGGGAAAGTGTACTCCCCCAACTGGGACTGAAGCGTTTCACGCCCAACACGGTGGGAAATCTTCAGGAGCTGGCAGCAGAACTGTACCGGGTGAAAAAGAACGGGTACGCCTGTGACCTGGAGGAGCACGAACTTCACATCCGCTGCATCGCGGCGCCCGTCTGGGACCACGAGGGCAAAGTAAGCGCCAGCGTCAGCATTACCGCGCCGATGGTGCGCATGACGGTCACGCGCCTTCGACAGCTTGCGCCTTTGATTCAGACGGCAGGACTACAAATCTCACGGGCGCTGGGGTATCCAACCGGTGGCCACCTGCCTTTCCGGGAAACTGATGGTGGGGGAGCTCGACTTGCGAAATCTCTCTAAGCAGCACCGGGAGAGAGCTTGCGCGTTCCGAGTTCTGCGCTGCTGCAAGACTGGTGGCAAACGCTTGGCGTTGCTAATGGCGGTCGTATTCTCCGGCCTAGCAGCCGGAGCCGGAAACGGAAACGACACGCCCGCCGTTACATCCATGGCAATCGATGTGCGTTCGGAGGATCTACTGAATCAACCACCCGCTGCGAATTGGATCTCCTACAACGGGGACTATTCAGGGCGGCGCTACCGCGGTCTTTCCGGCATCAACCCGGGCAATCTCTCGGCATTGCGTGCGGAGTGGGTGTTTCATGCCGGCAACACGAAACGGTTAGAGGTCACTCCCGCGGTGATCAACGGAATGATGTTGGTGACCGCGGCAAATGACGCCTTCGCGATGGATGCCCGTACCGGACGAGTGGTCTGGCACCATGCGTGGCCGATTTCGGAAGGATTGATCGACGATGACTAAGGGCACATCAATCGCGGTGTTGCGGTGTGGCATAACCGGGTATACATGGAAACGGACAACGCCCACCTCCTCTGTCTGGATGTTCGCTCGGGCAATCTCATCTGGGAGGTGCCTTACGCGAATTGGAATAAGAACTGCGGCGCCACCAGCGCTCCGCTTGTAGTCAAAGATAACGTGCTGGTGGGAACATCAGGCGGTGATGACGGAGTGCGGGGCTTTGTTGCCGCTTACGATGCACTGACCGGCAAGCTAGTCTGGCGATTCTGGACCATACCCGCCATGCAGGTACATTTTTCCGGGCCAGCTTTCAGAACCGAACTCGCCCGGACCGGGCAAGAGTTGAGTGCGTCCCCTATGAGCTATCGCCGGTAGACAGCATGTGGCGATTGCCGCGGGCAGCGACATTTTCAGCTTTGCGCTACCTTGATCACATTCGAATTTCGACGACGAATCTTAAAGGAGACTTTATGAATCTGCCGTTCACTCGCAGAATATTTGCCGCGCGCATCGCTTCAACGCTTTCCTCTTTGGGAGTGATCGCCGCCGTATCGCCGACCCATGCGTTGGCTCGGAGTTCCGCCCCGCAAGGAGCGGATGAAATCCGCAAGCTCAATAGCGAAGGCAAGCCGGGGACCGAAAAAGACGTCATCATGCCGGTGATTGTCCACCGCGGATTGATTTATGTTTCGGGCCAAGGTGCGCACGATACACGAGATTCCAAGGACTGGACGATCGAGTCTCATACCGCGACGGTTATGGATAAGATCAAGAAGCATGTGGAGATTGGCGGAGGAACCATGGACACCGTTCTGCAAGTGAATGTCTACTTGGCAAAGATTGAGCACTGGGACGGAATGCACAAAGTGTTCGCGACATATTTTCCCCATGGTGGCCCCGCGCGCACAACCGTCGCAGTGGCGGCGCTGCCGGGGAATTCGCTAGTGGAAATCAATTGCATCGCCGCAGTCACCGCCAAGTGAGCGGCAAAGGAGACTGGTTTATGCGACTCAACTCGAAGTGGAACCGCCGCGGTTTTCTCGGAACTGTGGGGGCGCTTGCTGGTTCGGTCTTGTCCGGTTCGATCTTCTCCAGTTCGGTCCTGGCACCACGAAAATTGTCTGGTAGGAATCGCACAGCTGGCGCAGGCGCGCCCGTGAGCGGTCTTGGAAAGACCGGTAATCCTTACGAGGAGCTCGGGGTTGCGACTGTGATTAATTGTGAGGGAACCATGACCATGCTGGGCGGTTCTCTTCCACACCCGGAACTCGAAGCGGTCATGACCATGGCCGGGCGCCACTTTGTCAGCATTCCTGAGCTCGAGGTGGCCGCGGGCAACCGTATCGCGGAAATGCTCAAACTGCCGGACGGCTACACTGCACTGGTGACGTCGGGCGCGGCGGCGGCGATTCAATCGGGACTGGCAGGCATTCTGACGGGCGGGAACGAGGCCTTGATCCGACAATTGCCCGACCTGACCGGGATGAAGTCGGAAGTGATCATCCAGAAGTCGCATCGCAACCCTTTCGATCATCAGCTACGATCTACGGGAATCAAGCTGGTCGAGATCGAAACGCACGATCAATTACGGGCCGCCGTAAATGAGCGTACGGCAATGATGCATTTTTCCAACTTCGCCAATGCCGCTGGACAAATCAAAGTCGACGAGTGGGTCAAGCTGGCGAAGGAGTTCGACATCCCCTGTATGAACGACGCCGCGGCAGATACGCCACCGATCTCGCACCTCTGGGACTACACCAACATGGGTTACGACCTTGTGACCTTCAGCGGAGGAAAGGCGATTCGCGGGCCGCAATGCGCTGGCCTGTTGATTGGGCGCAAAGACATGGTGGCAAACGCGCTGCTCAACAACAGCCCGCATGAGGACACGCTAGGCCGCAGCCAGAAAGTGGGGAAAGAAGAGATTGTGGGCATGGTCAAAGCGCTCGAAGTTTTTCTTGCGGAAGATCATGACGCGCTGGCGAAAGAATGGCAGGACAGGTTGGAAGGAATCTCCCGCGAAATCCAGAAGGTTTCCGGCGTCAGCACGTCTTTCTTCGTCCCTGACATCGCCAATCACGTGCCGCACATGAGCATTACGTGGGACCCGGCCCGCATTTCGTTGACGCCTGGGCAAGTTTCAAAGTTGTTGCGCAGTTCGAAGCCGTCCATCGTGATCGGAGGCGGCGAAGAACGGCCTGGATTGATCATGAACTCGTTTATGCTGCAACCGGGCGAGGATAAAGTCGTTGCCGAGCAACTATCGAGAATTTTGCGCGATCACTCGGCATAGCCGAAAAAACGCACCTCGAAGGAATTGGACTCAGAAGATCTTTGGGACTCACGAAAGCCTGAGCCGAGTTGGGTCAGCGCTCCGGCATGCGCAGCTTGGATCCCTTTTTCTCCAGCCACGCATTGAACTGCTCGATCATCTCCTTCGTCCATTTGGCGTCAATTTGGCCGGGCGTGTACTTGCCTTCGCGGAGCATCATGTGGCCCCAGTCGTCGACAAAGTGATCCATTTCCGTGTCGTCGGCTACTTTCTCAGCCAGTTGCGGCGGAACGAAAGTTAACCCCTCGGGATCGCCGATGGCGATGTCACCCGGCATCACGGTTACATCGCCAATGCGAATCGGAATGTTAATTCCGGTCAGCATGACATTCTCCAGGGCAGAGGGATCCACACCGCGCGTATAGACCTGGAAGCCCGGAATTTCCTGAATGCCGGTTACATCCCGCACCGCTCCGTTCACGATCAATCCGTTGTGACTTTTGGCGTAAATAGCAGTGGAGAGATTATCTCCGACGATCGTGCCGTAGCGGATTTTTCCGAACAAATCTACGACCAGAACGTCGCCCGGCTTCAAGATGTCGATGATCCAGGAATTTTCGTCTCCGATGCGATTTTCTTTCTTGCCGTTCTTGCGAATTACCGAATCTACGTCGGGGCGCCGCGGCATGAACACGGCCGTGACCACGCGGCCGACGAGTCGCTCTCCAGGATTGATCACCTTCCACCCGCCCTCGAACTGGTTGCGGTAGCCGGCGTCCTGCAATACGTCCCACGCCTCATCTGCGGTCACGTCTTTCAGGCGAGTCAGCACCGAATCCGGAACATCGGGACGACCGTCAGGAAACCGGTCCCCCTGCCATTCCGACGTGAATTCAATGCGCTGATCTTTGGAGAAAAAATCGAGCTGCGCGTGGGCCGACTCCGCCAGCAGCAACACCAGCGAACCCATCAATCCGGCGACAAGAATAGTTTTGAACATAGGACTCCGAGAAGAATAGGCGGACCGAAAGCCAGCTTCATTGCGACCGCCGAAAATATCACAGAGCAGTCCCCGCGGCAATCGTCAGCCGCCAGCGGGGGGCGGCGTGCCATTCGATCAAATTGTTTCTCGGCTCACACTGCACCTGAACCTGTCGGCTTAACACGAGCAGCGCCGTTCCAGGAATTTCTCCGATTCACTTCACACTCACTGGTTGGGAATCTGGGGCCGTTTTCGCGTGGTCTCGCGATGCAAATCTCAGGTCTCCCGCTGTTTTTGCATGTCCCCGGTGATTCGAGGGGGTATATACTGCGACGGTACGTTCTTGCTGTCTGGATGAAGACAGAGTGTTTTCCTGAGGCTAGGGTGGGGCGGCCTCTTTCCGGACAGGTTCCTTTTCCGCCACCGCCTACGGCGGACCATGGCATGAACGATCCAAAAGAGCAGAAGTACGAGCCGGAAGCTCCTACTCTTGTGCCCGACAGCGGACCCTCTGCTCCTCGTGTGTCCCAGAAAAATACCGCGGTACAAACGCCGGCGCCGGACTCGGCAAACGCTAACCGGATTTTCGAAGCAGCGACCATGCTGGAAGGCGCTTTGCCGCCTCTCCCGCCAGTCACAGGCCTTCCCTCGGCGAATGCTCCTCCTCCACGTCTGATGCCAGCCGCGCCCATCGGCGCGAGGTGCGCGACTTCAAACAGCGTAGAACGCTGTTTAAACGGCTTGGGCGGAGTCTGAACTACCATGCGAATTCGATCGTCTTGGTGACGTATCCTTCCCCTGCGGGAAAAGAAACAGTGACTGTTCGCAAACCATCCTTCAGCGGGCCCAGGTCGGCGTTTTCGGTCTTGACGGTAAGTCCTGGAAAGTTCTCGCGCAGGATTAACGTTTGACGGCTCGCTGCCTGTGCCGCGATGACTAACCGCAGGCGGTGGGACATGTTCTCCTGATCGAGGATCTTCATCTGCTGCGTCTCCGCGCCAAAATGCGGCAATTCTTCTTTCACCGCGACCTCTACGGCCGGCAATGGAATGTGTAAGACGGAGGCATCCACCTTGGCGCCAGTCACGCGCGATTGAAGCCTGGTTCTCGGTGCGTTGGCACCCGAAGCGCGAATAATCAGTTCGTGTCCCTGCCGCACAAAGCTGAGATCGAGACTGCTGTCTCCCAGCGGAAGATGACGAACCGTTGCCGTGTTCCAGTCCGCGGGAAGCTGAGGTGTGATGCTCAGCGTTCGGTTCGCTGCATTCCATTCAAAACCAAACATTCCGCGCAGTACTGGCGAAATCACCATTGCCGAAGACCATAGCTGATGCGCCGTGCTTCTTCCCAAAACTTGATAAAGCTGCCCTGACAATAACTCAGTGACGGAGCCGAGATCTTGCGACCAGGTCAGGTTCGCGTTCTGCATCAAGTGCGCATAGCCTGATAGGGTGCGGTCAGTTCGGTACTCGGCAACCGAAACCCAGCCGGTGAATAGAGGCCAAACCGTTCCCTGGTGGTAGCTGATCGGGTCGTAGAAAGAAACTTGGTCGCTCAAAATTCTTGTGCCCCAATCGGTGGAGAACTCGCTCGACGCCCAACGGGACAGCATCCTCGCCGGCTGGTTCAGCTGAAAGGTTCCATCCCACCACGCGACTGAAGGAAAAATTGTAGGAGTGTCGCCAGTAGAGCCATCCGGATTGCGAGAAAATGCGTAGAATTGCGAGGTGGGCGAAAAATATTCCTCTTCGATCTTGCCGGCAATCTTGGCCGCGCGCTGCTTCGCTTGCTGCGCCAGGTCAGGGTGCCCAGTGCTCTCCGCCAGATCGGCGAATGCCGCACTCGCCTGCTGGTCCAGTGCAGCCAGATAAATCTCCTGATGCGGCATCGACGGAATCCAGGATTCTACCCATCCCGAGCCCTCTTGATTGTTGTAAATTCCATCCGGCGAATCGTGCGAAGTCTCGAACTGCCACGCTCGGGCCAGAGCATCCCAGTTCTTCCGAACGAAATCCACGTCTCCGCTAATTTTAAGATAATCGTCCACCGCCATCTGCAATAAAGGAGTCGCGTCGGAAGACGCCCATTCGTAGGGCAGCGCGCTCCAGTTCACCAAGTCAGCGGTTTGCGACCACTCATGCATGATCTTGCCGTCAGCGCGCTGATGGCTGAGCAGAAAATCGATTTCCTCCCGCGCCGTTTCAAAGTCGCCATAACTATTCACTGCGTATAGGGACCAGAGGCCATCGCGTCCAAAAAACCATCCAAATCCCGGGCGGGCAGCATCGCCCGACGAAACAAAACCCGCTGTCAGCGCCTGCCTCGTGCCCTTCGCCGTCTGCACACGGAGTTGATCCATTGCGACTTCAGCCCAGGAAAACGCGTCGTTTAAGGTTTGATCCGGTGTTTCGATGGTGGTGTGTCGCGAAATAAAGTCTCGGTAATAGTTCTCATTCGATACCCAGAGTGATTTCGCGGAATCGTTGAGGTTCGTCAGGCGCTGAGCGAGGTTCGTCTGTGACTGAGGTTGGTTCGCCAGCGACACAAGCAGTGGCCACAACATATTTGCGTCGTGCTTGGGATCGAAGTGCAGGACAAACTGGAGCGGCCATGCTGCGGCGCGCTCCTGATATGGCGGCAGAATGCCTGACTCCGCACCCGGAATCGCGAGGGCGACCGAATGATCCGGAAAGGCGTTATGAAGAATGTAGAAACCTGAACCACCTTCTGCATGCACCCATTCCGGCGACGGATGATCGTCGGATTCCGCCGGCCACATGCGCTGCATGATCGGCTCGAAGCTGAAGGTCAAGGTCATCGGCCGAACCGCCTGAATTCTGTAAAAAACCAAAACACCCGTGCCATCGGACACCTGCTTGGGCGCGAGCATGATCTGCTGAATCGTGAAGTTCGCGTGGGAGTAGGTAATCGTCGTGTGATCCGGGCGCACGTCGATCCAGGCAGCTTGTTTGTTCACGTCGATCGGAACCGGATAGTTTTCCATGTTAACGGTCATTCGCATCCCGCTGAAAATCTTCCACGGAAAAATCCATGCCTCATAGATACCGTTCTGCTCGCCGAGCACGGCGCCATGAGGACCGACGACAGAGAAGGGCTTGCTCTCGACGACTTCACGAGAGATCGTCAGGCCGCTCTCTTCCGTGTGCTGGATGAAATCGGGAAGCTTTCCAAGTGAGCGAACTTGTGCTTCCGCATACACCGGCAAGATCGCAATCAACAGCGTGAGGGTGATCAACAATCTTTCGGCGAATTCGAGACTCATACCTCTGCGCAGGTGTGAATTGTTGAGCGCCGTTTCCATTGCTTTATTCCGAAACATACGAGTCGGGCCTCGTGCGTTTGATTATGCGGGTTGCTGGTTCGTTGTGCGATAGGGCTGAGCATGCCCGTAGAGGCATCCAATGCCCTGCCTGAAGCACGGGTCAGTTGCGTCAAGCCACCCGTTTCTGTGGTGCTGCCGATATTGTTTGACATTGAAGAACTGAACGTATCGCTTCGAACGCGGCCGTATCGCCAGTATGTGAGGAATAGGCGATGTAACCGTCTGGGCGAACCAGCAATAATCCCGGGTTGTTGAAGAATCTTAATTCAACAACCTCGGAAAATGATTCAACGAGTTGCTTCGCCGCTCCTTTCGCGGACCCATCTGCTTTATTGCCAAGAAAAAGGAGGAAGCGGCTACCGATGCCTTTGCCACCGCGTAATGAGTCGTCGAAATATCGCTTTCCAGGCCCTTCAACAATCGGACTACCCTGGTAGGCAATGCCAGTTTCAGAAAGGCGCTGCACGAAAGCATGCTGAAAAGGGGCCAGATGCGAAACCATGAAGATGATCGCATCGCGGAGAACTTGGGCCACCTTACTCGGAGTTCCCATGACCTTCGTCAGCAGATCTGTGGTCTCGATTACATTCTTGATGACGGGTAGACGTTCGCTGCTATAGCTGTCGAGCAACGCTTGGTTTCCCTGTCCCTTCAGAAAGAGATCAACCTTCCATGCCAGATTCCAAACATCGTGCAGTCCGGTATTCAACCCCTGGCCGCCGAATGGACTGTGGATGTGAGCGGCATCGCCGGCTATGAATATGCGGCCTTCCTGCAGTCGCCCCACCTGGCGGTGATGGATTCGAAAGTAGCTGCTCCAGTACAAGTCACGTGCCTCGATAGCGCCGGGGGCACGTTGAGCCAGTACGTTGCGTACGAGGTCGAGCGATGGAGCGTCTCCTTCAGCATTTTCAATTGTCGCTACCACTCGTCTGCGCGTGGCGCTCATTGGGAAGATCGCTACTGGTCCAAACTCGCTCGGGCAGAGTTGCATCTCGTCGGCGGGGAGCGCGTCGTTGGTCCCGACATCCGCCAACAGGAACGAAGCTTGGTATTCCGCTCCTTCAAATGGAAGATTCAATTGATGGCGCACAGTGCTGTGCGCCCCATCGCACCCAAGCAGTACTGCACGCGGACCTCGATTGATTCGCCTTTGTGTTCAATGGTGGCATTGACACCATCATCGTCTTGTTCCGCAGAGATGAACTTGGTCTCGTACTCAACATCCCGGCCCTTACGCCGCAACTCTTCGACCAGCAGTCTCTCTGTCACGTCCTGCGGCACCATGGCAACGAATGAATAGGGACTGTTGCCTGGTTCAAACTTCATGTGCGCGAGGGTACGGTCACGAATCATGACAGCCACTTTTGTGACCCGGTTTGCTCTTTCAAGAAAAGGAGCGACGATACCCGCCATATCGAAGATCTCAAGGGTGCGAGGAAAAATCGCCAACGCTTTCGAGTGCTCCGATTGTGAAGAGCGCTCCTCGATGAGGCGCCATCGCAGATTGCGGCGACCACATTCGTTCGCAAGAAATAGGCCAACTGGGCCAGCGCCGACTATCAGTACCTCTGTATCAATGGAGTTGCCTACCATGACGCGATTCCTCCTGTCGGCCACAGATCATCAGCCTTGTCGAGAAAGGTACGCTACGCGGCTCGGCGCTGTTTAAACTGTAATCCCTTTCGATAGAGGCCATCACTTGCCACATTAAACACGCGGTTGAAGCGCGCACGAAAGTTTTCCCGGGCCGCACTCGCAGCAAGTTCAATGAGTTGTTCTTCCGAAAAATGTTGGCGTAATTCTGCGTAGAGTTCATCGCTCACATTCGACGGGGTGTCGGCCATCGCGTCCGCCATCCGCAACAGAGTCACTTCCGGAGGTGCAAAGCCATCAAAATTTCCTTCGCGAATCGCTGTGATCTCTTCATCGCTCAAGCCATACATTCTGCCGCCGGCAGAATTGGCATCGATTCAAAACGGACATCCCACCCGCACTGCCGTGCGTAGCGTTAACAGCATTTGCTGCCGGTGGGGAACCGCCGCTCTCTGGCCAAGCATCCATTCCCCGAAAGCATCCGTCCAGAAAACCCGCGGTACTCGCGCAGTGATCTTTTGTGGGGTCAGATCGCGCCCCAGCATTTTGCGAACCTTCTTGAATACCTGACGCATCAAGAACGATGCTTGCTTCGGCTCAATTCCCTCGATTCTTGCCATATTCCGTTACCTTCCTCTTACGAGTTAGATGTCGCTGTCAGGCAGTTGGTTCATCGTTGAAGACAGCCAACCCGCAGGGAAGACATCCTAAGGCGTCGGCTGAGGCTCGCAACCTAGCGCTGGCTTCGCTCGCCGTTTTCGTTGCAGGAACGCTCGCGGGAGCTTGCACGGGAACGATGTATAGGCCTTTCAAGATCAAAAACTCGAGAAACGTCGAAAGTAGATTGCGCATGTTCAACGGAATATACCGAATGATGTGCAATCCAGGCGAGTCGAACGTTGGCCTGGCTGGGGGTGGTGAAATCGGCAAAAGTTCAGTAAAGTGATAATCCGCATGTGGGAGGGGTAGCCGATGTTCTCAGCTAAATCGCTGGCGTATTCCGTCGTTTGCTTCTGCGTCGTATCTGCTGTGCTTGCGTCCGCCCTCGATGATGACATGCATGCTCACCATCACGACGCCTCCGAACGTCTCGGAACGGTTTCATTTTCGATCTCGTGCACACCCGGATCGCGGAAATCGTTCGAACGTGGAGTCGCTCTGCTCCACTCCTTCGGATACGAGGAAGCGGAGCAACAGTTCGTCGAACTCTCTCAGAAGGATCCGGCATGCGCCATGGCTCACTGGGGTATCGCGATGAGCTTGTTCCACCAGATCTGGGAACGTCCGGGGCCTGCGGCACTGAAGCGGGGCCATGAGGAAATTCAGAAGGCGCAAAAGATCGGCGCCCACACCGAGCGGGAGCGAAGCTACATTTCCGCTCTGGGTGCCTTCTACAGTGACCCGGATGCTGACTACCTGAAACGAGCCGGCGCCTACTCCGACGCGATGGGCAAGCTTTACCAGCAATATCCCTACGATTTAGAAGCGGGTGCGTTCTATGCGTTGTCTCTCCTCGCCGCCGCTCCCCCGGGCGACGAGTCCCTTGCCTACAAGAAGAAGGCAGTCGCGGTGCTGACGCCGCTGTTCCAGAAACAACCCGATCATCCGGGACTGGCGCACTACATTATTCATTCCTGCGATTCACCGCAGATGGCATCCACGGGACTCGATGCCGCTCGCCGTTATGCCGCAATCGCGCCTTCATCAGCCCACGCGGTCCATATGCCCTCGCACATTTTCGCCCGGCTCGGGCTTTGGCAGGAAGATATTCAGGCCAATTTGAAATCGGTGGCGCTGACAGAACAATCCACTGAGACGTATATGCGTGGGCACGAATTGCATGCCATGCACTTCCTTATTTACGCATACCTGCAAACCGGCCAGGATGAAGCCGCCCGGCAGGTGGTAGACAAATCGAAGGAGATCGTGTCGAAAGCGCCCGCGAATGGCGACGATAACGGGATGCTGGAATACTTCGGCTTTGCCGAGGCGCATTTCCCTGCGCTCTATGATCTCGAGATGCGGCACTGGACCGATGCCGCTGCCCTCAAGCCTGCCGCGAATGCCTCCCCGGACTTGCAGATGATCACCTATTGGGCGCGGACGATCGCTTCCGCGCGAATGGGCGATCTGGAAGCGACGCGCCGCAACGCCCAGCAATTCGACGACGCGGAAGAGGCCACGCGCAAGTCGAAGAACGCATATGTGCTCGAGGGGCCGAATTCATCGCACGGCGAAGTCCACGCCTGGCTTGCGTTTGCTGAAAAGAATAATGAAGACGCGCTGCGGCAGATGCGCCAGGTCGCTGATATTCAAGACAAGTTAGGTAAAGCGGAAGTCGACATCCCCGCGCGCGAGATGCTGGCCGATATGCTGCTCGAACTCAATCAACCCGACAAGGCCCTGGCGGAATATGAGAAGTCGATGCAAATCGACCCCAACCGCTTCAATGGCCTTGCCGGTGCGGCCCACGCCGCCGAACTCGCTCACCAACCGGCGAAAGCGAGCTCTTACTACGCACAACTGCTGAAAAACTGCGATGACGGAAAGCATTCGGACCGTCCGGAATTGCGCAGTGCGAAAACTCTACTGGCGAACAACACGCATTAACGTCTTGCGCTAACGAACTCAATTCTCGTCTGAAATCCGGAAGGCGGCTCCCCAGCTATGTTGGGATCCCTTCGATCACCAATCAACTCCGGTAGGTTCCTCGCGTGGCTGATAAGGTGGATCTCTATGACGGCGCTTATGGAAACTATGAGGCGGAACTCTATCGGCAAATCCGCATCGAGACTTACGGAGAGGATCTAGGCCAGACCAGTTGGGTGACCACCGAAGAGTCGAACCAGATTCCCCAGATTCTCGATCTGGCACCACACTCATTCGTGTTCGAACTCGGCTGCGGCTCCGGGCGCTATGCCCTGCAGTTCGCCAAGAGGAGCGGTTGCCGGATTTTGGGGGTCGACATTAATGAGTCGGGCGTGCGAACGGCATGCCGTCTCGCAGAAGCCGCCCAGATGTCCCCCGAATGCCGCTTTGAGCAATGTGACGCCTCAAAGCGGTTGCCATACACGGATGGCCATTTTGACGCGGCCTTTTCCAATGATGTCCTCTGCCATATACCGAGCCGGGCGCATATCCTAGGCGAACTGTTTCGCGTGCTCAGGCCGGGTCGGCGATTGGTGTTCAGTGATGCTCTCGTGATTAACGGCGTGATCTCGAATGCAGAAATTGCGATCCGCAGTTCCATCGGGAACTACGTCTTTAGCCCCACCGGGCTCAATGAGCAATTCATCGAGGAAGCCGGATTTCGCCTGTCGCAGGCCGACCGACACAACCGCCAGCGCATCGATGATCGCGAAGCGCTGGCATGATGCTCGGGAAACCGAGGCGCGAGGCTCTGATCGCGTTCGAAGGCGAGACAAACTTCGACGGCCTGCAACAATTCCTGCAGTGCGTGCATACTCTGACCAGCGAAAGACGCCTGCTGCGCATCCTGTACACTGCGCAAAAGCCAAAATAGGTTTGTATCGGATGGCTATGGCTGCGCACTAGTGGTGGCTGGCTTTTCGGGCCGAACCAGTAACGCCAGCCTGGGAAATCCGAAAGTACCCGCCGCATCGTCGATCACGTTGACCTGGCACGTGTAGAAACCGGGCTTCAGCGGACTGAGCGACAGGTCCAACTGGAACACGCCTGCCTTGCGGTCTCGCGCATTCAATTCGGTCAACTCGACAAGCGAACTCTCAAACACCTTGGCCTTGCCGCGAAAGAACGACACATTCGTCAGCAGGTGGATGCCCGGTTTGCCGCTTGCAGTTCCTCCCGATGCGGCTACGCTCGCCCGGGCGGGATCGTACACTTCGTAATACAAGCGCAAATGCTGGTCAGCGGAGAAAACATGGGTCACGTTCGGAATGATTTCCGAACCGTCTCGAATCAGCGGGTTTTGAGGTGCGCCCTTTTTTGCCGGTTGCAATTGACTGGCAAGAACGACCGAACTCATCTTGAGCGGCTGCGTTTTGAGATCCGGAACTTCCAGATCGGTTTCGAACGATCCCAGCCGGCCGGTTTGATTCTCCCGCACAACAAACTTCAAATGGTACTTACCCGGAGGCAAGCTCACTCCGGTATCGTACTGGACATTTTTCTTCCGCACGTTCGATGAAGTATCGACTGCTAGCTTGACCGTGTCGCGCACTCTCGTCACCGGATGATGCTCGCTGTCGAGCACCATGCCGATTACATCGAGGGTCGCTTTGTCTCGATCGCTGGAGCGGGTAAATGGAATCTCCGACCCCGGCACGACCAGCGAGATGGGGACGAAATACTTGTTGCTCTCCAAGCGAAAATATGCCGCGCTCAAATAAAGCGGTAGATCGGTAGCCGGCAGCTCTGAAGCAAGCTGCTCCTCGAGTTGAAGCTCTTTGTCTTCCTTGGTCGAGTGCCGGTAATCCGCGGGCGCGTAATACCCTTTGCGATAGTCAATCTTCGCAGCGGGCACGTTGACCTTTACGGAAATGCGGCGGTACCGCCCGTCCCTTGCCGGATTCGTGCTGTGATAACCCAGCAGGTAATAAGTGGACGTGTCTTGCTGCACTCCTTTGAAAACCTGGCTGAAATCGTTCGAGTCGAGGAAGGCGCGCCCTCCGGTATCGCTGGCCAGCGTAACCAGAGTTTCCTGGGTGGTGAAGTTCGAATTCAAAGCATTGATCATGGACTGGCCGGAGTAAGCAGATGTACCGCGCAGGCTGGCATTTTGCGCTTCTCCGCCGGCGACGAGCGCCTGCAAGCCGCGCATATCCATGGTGTAGATCGCCATATTCGACCGTACCGCGGCGTTCACGGCCGCCCTCAACTCCGATTGGTTTTCAATGCCGGTACGATCCATCCCACTGGAGAAATATATCAGCGACTTCTTCTGTTGCAGGTGAGACAGTTTCTCCGCCACGGAGCGAATGGCCTCGAGACGCCGGTCCGTGTTGAAAATGTTGTACTCGGTATCGTCGGCGGTAAAGGGCTGGCCGGTGTCGGGTGTACCTTCAGTGGAACCCGTAGTGCCTTCTTCGTATCCTTGTCCGCTGCCCTCGCCGAACGCGTCCAGTTGCTTCTTCAGCAATTGATGATCGGAGGTGAAGTCCTGATTGACCAGCAATGAACTTTCGAGAGAGACAATCGACACCAGATCGGCTGGCGCCATTTGCGTGTCAACGTAATGCTCCGCCGAGGTAATAGCGCGGTCGATTTCATCCGGCTCCATGCCGGTAAGGTCGAAGAGCAGCACAATCAGACGCCGGTCTTTGAATAGAATCGCGGAATCCGGTGCCGCTGCAATGGGCGCCGCACTTCCCTGCTCCGCCGTAACGCCATTGAGCGGCTTGGTCTGAGCCACATCCACATTTGCCACTGCATCAATATTTTCGATATCGAACGAAACGACTTTCTGAGCCTTGTTATCCTCCAGGATGGTGAAGTCCTCCGGCTTCAAGCCACGAACAAAGTTCCCGCTCTTGTCCCTCACCGTCACATTGACCAGCACCAATTCACTTTGCGTGCGAAAGGTATAGTCCCCGGCCTGTTGCGATGCCAGAGACGAGCACGAGAGTGCGACTCCCATCAAAAGGGACAGGAGCTTTCTAGTCCATCGGCGCAGATCAAAAGACATCCGTATTCTCCTAGAAGCGAAAGCGCGCAGTCACGGTGATGCGCCGCATCGCACCCACTCCGACGACGTGGCCGAAAGTTGGCAACGTCACCGATGTGTCGATGGAACTGTAATTGGGAATGTTGAAGATATTGGTCGCCTGCGCTCGCATCTCAAGCACGCGCGATTCGTTCAGCGGAATCACCTTGGTGAAAGCCATATCGAACACTTTGCTGCCCGGTCCGATAATGCTGTTGCGGCGAGCATCGCCATACGGGCTCGCCTGCGGCAGCGGCTTGGCAAACGCCTCCGTATTGAACCACTCCGAAATCGACGGACGTGAAAGTTGAATCGACTGTCCGAAAACGACGTTGGGGCGCAACGTGCCATTTGTACCCCCATTGATTTCGCCCACGTCGCCAATATAACGCGGGGTGAACGGAAGACCCGACGCGATGGTCCAGTCCCCGCTCCACTGCCAGTCGCCAAAGATGGCGCGCGCCGGCGTATTCCCAGTCAGCCAGCGCTTGTCATGCCCAAAGGGCAATTCCAACAAATAGTCGGCGGTAAATCGATGGGTCTGGTTGAAGCTGGAAAGCCCGCGCTCGGCGGAAAGATTGAAAGGATTCTGGGCCACGCTGTTCGCGCCGCTTCCGGCCGAGGCGCTTGGCCCACCACCCGCGGCGCCAGTTCCTCCGGCTCCGAGCCCGGCGCTTCCCGACCCGGTGGTAGCGCCTGCGCCGATCGAAGACGCATCGTCGATTGACTCCGAAAATGTATAAATCCCTCCGATGGAAAAGCCGCTGGCAAGCCGTTTCCGCAATCGCACGGAGCCGGCGTTGGCTTCGGAATCAGCGACCGAGTTTTCATAGGTGAATGCCTGCACGTTGGGAATCCGAATCTCAATGAGTTGATTTCCATTGGATTCTGTCACCGTGCGGTTGGGCGCTTCGAGAATGTCGAGGTCTGTTCCCTTGGTGCCTGTGTAGTCGATATTCAGCAACAGCGTCGGGCGAATCTGTTGCTGAATATCCAGATTGCGAATTTGCACGTAGCCCAATCGGTAGTCGGGATTCACCGCATACGTGTTTGTGATGCCATTGGAAGTGGGCGGCGGAAATCCAGTTGCCAGGGAAAGATATCCCGCCGTCGGCGACGTTGTTACCAGTGGCTGGATGTTCGTTGCCGCAGTCGAGAATGGCGGCTGAAACGCCAACTGCTGCGCAATTCCCTGATACGCGCCGGTATTGTAGTTAATGCCGTACCCGCCGCGAACCACCGTCTTTGAAAACGGTTTCCAGGCAAAGCCGATGCGCGGAGCAAAGTTATTTCGGTCCGGGCGAACTAAGCTGGCGGGCAACGCGCCGCTATAGGGCCCCATTTGCCCCGGTAAAACCTCCGCGACCGCAGGCGCCGCCCCCAGCGCGGGATTCAGCACGGAAGGGGAAAGGTCCAGATTGGCGATCAGGTCGTTCTCTTCCGTAAGCGGGGATACATACTCGTAACGCACGCCGAGGTTCAGCGTAAGATTGCCGCGAATCTTCCACTCATCCTGCAGATACAGATCCCAATAATTTCCGTGGAAATGATAATTGTCCTGCCCGAACTGCACCGAGGTTTGCTGCGGGTAGCCCAGCAGGAAATCGGCAAAATCATAGCCCGTGCCGAGCACTTGCTGAGCCGGTTGGCCGGGAGCGCCTGCGGTCAATTCGGAAGTGTTATATCCCGTGAAGATGAACGTCCCGCGGGCGTTGCTGCTGGTTTCAGTATTTAGCTCGATTCGCCGGAAGTCTCCACCCCAGCGCCAGCTATGTTTGCCGTGAGTCCAAACGACGTAGTCAGAAAAGGTATAGGTCTGATTGCCTAGCAGTTGCGGATTCGTATCCTCCATGCTGGCAAAGTTGGTGAAAGACAAAGTAGGCAATCCCCAGTCGAAGGGGTTCGTTGAAACTCCAGAGATGCCGACCGCGCTGTCCACGTCAGTATTAAACGCGTATAGATTCTGCGTACGCGTGCGGCTGCGATTGAAATCGAAACGCAGGCTATTGGTCAGCTTGCCAATCGAGCGGATATACCCAAGCGGCACATCGAAACTGCGAACACTGGTGCTGCCACCGACGCTGGGAAAGGGATTGGTGATGCTCGAACTCGCACCGTGATAGTGAAAACCAACCGTGACGTTATTGCGCGGGCCCCGGCGCCCGCCGCCCCGCCTTCCGAAAGCCGGAGCGGCGCCGATGGTGTGGTTGACTCGCACGTTGAGATCGTCGCTGTCGTTGACCGCCGAGGTCACGAAATGGAAGTTCTGATAATTCCCTGGCAGATTGGGCAAAGGAATGTAGTCTAGTAACCCCAGTGCGGTCGGACTGATGCCAGGGAGAGTGTTGCAAGTAGGATTGCAGGGAAAAGGGGCGTTGGTCGCGGGATTATAAATTTCAACCGACTTCCCCTTGTTCAGTCCGGAGGTGTACGTGCTTTGCGAAAAGTTCCCTTGGCGCTCCAGCAGTGTCGGCACGGTAGAAAACTGGTCAAACGGATTCTCTCCGTGCTTTCCGTTGTAGTTGACGAAGAAAAACGTCTTCGCGCCTCCGTGATAAATCTTCGGGATGTTGAGCGGCCCGCCAATCGAGCCGCCGAAACTGTTTTGTAAATACGCGGGGTTGATCGGCGGTTCGCCCAAGAGCGCGTAGGGAGCTGCGTTGAGCACCGAATCTCCAATGCCGTAGTAAATCGATCCGTGCGGATGATTGATGTCGAAGCCGTGGCGTCCAATAATCGCCATCGCGCGTCCTGGTCCACCACCGCCAAATCCTCCGCCACCCGGGCCGCCGAACCCGCCCGGGCCTCCAAATCCGCCACCCTGCTGGCGCGCATCGTTGATGCGTTGCTGAAGCTCGTCCCCACTCATCGCGTTGAGCGGATTGTTAGAAACCCCCGAAACTGCGATGGACTCAGTGGCGCTATTCGGGTCAATGCCTGGAACCGGCATCCCGGAAGGCACGATGTCGGTCATCGAATTGGCGCCGGCATCCTGGCCACTCATGCTTTGCAGCGCCGACAACGCCTGGAATCCACGTTGCGCAACTGCCTGGCCGCCGGCCTCCGAGCCTGCGGACTTGCTTCATGACTTCGCGATGCAAGAATCAACTCGAAATTCGCGGTTACATTCTGGTGTGAAGCATCAATCACAATCGGCTGTGTCTTGTCGGCGAATGCGGCCATCTGCACCCGCACTGTGTAGGTGCCATAGGAGGCGACCGACGCCGAGAATGTCCCGTCTACATCGGTCCAGGTTGACATTGGCTTCTGCTCTGCGGAAGAGGCGGGGGAGATCAGCACGGCCGCACCGGGAATCGGCATGTTGCCGGACTTCACAATTCCATGAATGGTTCCACCCTGCGCCTCCGGAGGCTGTGTTTGCGCCGCTGCCTGCAGCGTAATGAGCAACAGCAATAAACCCCACATACAGAAATGATGTTTCTTCGTCGCATACCCTCCGCTCTGTGCTTTCAATCCCATAAACCTGTGATGGATGATAGCCCGTCTGTTTCCGAGCCTCAGTAAAATTTTGTTTCTTCAAACCTGTCCAGATGTCTTGGCCGCCGTAATTCGAGGCTGCTCTGCACACGCGCGACCAGCAAGGTAGGAGATTTGGAGGCGCCCGCGTAAAGATTTGTAACCGTGACCCCTGTTCCGCAACTAATGGTCGATAATGTGGTTCCTACCCACAGGTCGACAAGGAGACGACACCATGGTTAAACACGCTTTGCTCGCGCTAGTTGTGGCCGGATTGCTCTATACAGTGAGCCCCGCGGCTGCGCAAGATAATGGAAGTGCAGATCAGCAATCCGCTCCGTCCGGTGGACCGGAGCACGGTCGCCACCATTTCGATCCAGCCAAACGGACCGAGATGCTGACGAAACAGCTGAAGCTCAATTCCGACCAGCAGGCCAAAGTGCTCGACATCCTGAAGTCTCAGCAATCGCAGATGGAGAGCCTTCGCTCGGACACTTCCACATCGCAGGATGATCGACGCTCCAAGATGATGGAAATCCACAAAACCTCGAATGATCAGATTCGCGCGCTTCTCGATTCCAATCAGCAGAAGAAATGGGATGCCATGCAGAGCCAGCACGAACAATGGCAGGGACATCATCACGAGGGACAAGCTCCGACCGGGGGCGACGCCTCGCAACCGCAGTAAGTGATCTCTCGGCAGTGAGCGGTGAGAGGGTGGAAGCCTTGTACCGTGGGCTTGCCACCCTCGATCCGTTTCTGGGCAAGCCGCCTTTTTCGGCGCTATAATCTACGCATGTTCCGGGCAGCCCTATTTACGCTGCTATCCGCTTCCCTCCTGATCACCCCTGGGTTGGCGCAACATGGCGGCGGAGGCCACGCCGGCGGAGGTCACGTCTCTGGCAGTCACACCGCCGGACTGCCAGGTCATTCCGGATTCGGCGCACGTCGCGGTGGCGGACGCTTTGGTTCACGCCGCTTCGCTGGAGACCGTGGCGCCTGGAGCAATTACGGCGGCTACGGCGGTATCGGCGACTATCCCTACTTTCTTCCTGACGACGGGTACGACGGAGAGTACGACGAAGCTCCGGCCGATAGCGCTCCCCCGCCGCAAGTCATCGTGCAGCGGGTCAGGGAAGAACGCCCGGCAACCCCGGTGCCGCCCGCCCAGGTCATTAACATCCCCAGCACCGGTTCCGCTGTCCCGAAGGCGCTGCCACCCACAGTCTTCATTTTGACTGATGGCGAGAGGCTCGAAAGCGATCGGTTTGTCCTTACGGCCAATAGTCTCTCCGTCAACGTTCACCGCTCCCTTCGCACGATCCCGCTCGACATGCTCGACATCGATGCCACCCTCGCGGCCAATCGCGATCGAGGAATCGACTTGCGCATTCCCAACGATCGCAATGAAATTTCGCTCCGCTTCTAATTCCTAATTGCTTTCTTTTTCGCGATTGCTGCGCTTGGCACGCGCTGAGAACGTCTTTCTGGAGGCCCCCGCCCTCGTCTCTACGTTCATTGGCATAATTCGTATACAGCTTCACCTTTCTTGACATTTCTGCTGAAACCATTGCATAAACCCTAGCATCAGTAATCTTCATCCCGGCATCAAATTTGTCCGTCAGAACGCTGACCGAGGATTTCTTATGAATTTGCGCTCCAAACGCCATCGCGTCGCACGATCATCATGAGCCTGCAAGAACCTGCAGAACACATTCCGCCTGATCATCGCCTTCCTCCAGCAGAGGGAGATCAACCGGCGAGGAAAAGGAAATATTGGATCTGGATTTTCGCGGCCCTCATCTGCGGACTGTTTCTTTATTGGCTCCTTCGCGGCCAGGGCGCGGGAAAAGCCGGCCAGACATCCTCCACGGCAGGAGCTGGACGTCACGCCTTCACCGGGCCCGTCACCCTCACCGCCGCGACCGCGACAAAAGGAGATATCGGTGTTTATCTCGAGGCCATCGGTACCGCCACCGCGCTCTATACCGATTCCATCACCGCTCAAGTCACCGGCGTCATCACGGCGGTGCACTACAAAGAAGGCCAGGTCGTTCGCAAGGGCGATCCTCTGATCGATATCGATCCACGGCCCTACGAGGCGGTCGTTATGCAGGCACAGGGCGCGCTGGAGCGCGATCAAAATCTGCTGGCCCAGGCACAAATGGATCTGCAGCGTTACAAAGATGCATGGGCCAGAAACGCAATTCAACGGCAAACCCCAGAAGACCAGGAAAAGATCGTCCTTCAGGATCAGGGAACGGTCAGGAATGATGAAGGCACCTTGCGCTACGATCAGGTGCAACTCAGCTACTGCCACATCACCTCTCCGATCACTGGCCGCGTTGGACTGCGCCTGGTCGACCCTGGAAATCTCGTCACTGCCAACGCCACCACATCCCTGGTTGTAATCACCGAGATCCAGCCCATCACGGTCGTCGCCACTATTTCGGAAGACAGTCTCTCCGAGGTGCTGGCGCAACCTCATCACGGCTTGAATCTTCCGCTCGAGGCCTGGGACCGCGGCAACGACAAGAAGCTTGCCATCGGGAAAGTGACTTCCTTCGATAATCAGATCGACACAACGACGGGAACGGTGAAACTGCGCGCGCTATTCGCAAACCAGAAGGAAGAACTCTATCCCAACGAATTTGTGAACACGCGTCTGCTGGTGAAGACGTTGCATGACCAGGTCCTATTGCCCAATTCCGCCATCCAGCACAACGGTTCGGCCGCTTTCGTCTACGTCATTCAGAATTCCCAAGCCAACGTCCGAAATGTGAAGACCGGGATTTCCGACGCTGGGAACACGGCCGTGCAAGGCGTGAAGGCAGGCGAGATTGTAGCCAACAGTAGCTTCGAGAAATTGCGGAACGGCGCTCAGGTAACGATCACGCAGCAACCGCCGCCAACCTCGTCCAATGAGGCGAATACCCCGTGAGTCCGTCCCGCCCATTTATTTTGCGGCCGGTCGCCACCATTCTGCTCATGACGGCGATTCTTCTGGTGGGCGTCGTCTCTTATACGCAATTACCGATTTCTGCCCTGCCCCAGGTCGATTATCCAACCATTCAGGTGCTCACGTTTTATCCGGGCGCAAGTCCCAACGTCATGGCGACGACGGTCACGGCTCCGCTGGAACGCCAATTTGGCGAGATGCAGGGACTCAGCCAGATGACCTCCACCAGCGCCGGAACCGTCTCGGTCATCGTGCTCCAATTCAACTTGTCTTTGGAGATCGACGTGGCGGAAGAAGAAGTTCAGTCGGCCATCAACGCGGCGCAGAGTTACCTGCCGGCAAATCTGCCCACTCCTCCCGTCTACAACAAAACTAATCCTGCTGACGCTCCGATCCTTACTCTAGGAATCACCTCTGACAGCATGCCCCTGTCGCAGGTCGAGGATCTGATCGACACGCGGCTGGCGCCGAAGCTCTCTCAATTGAATGGAGTGGGCCTGGTCAGCATCAGTGGCGGACAGAAGCCCGCCGTCCGCATCCAGGTCAATCCCACCAAGTTATCTTCTTACGGCATCAACCTGGAAGATGTGCGCACCGCCCTAACGCAGACCAGCGTGAATTCGGCGAAGGGCAATTTCGATGGCCCGCGCCAGGACTATCAAATCGATGCCAACGATCAAATCACCGAGGCAGCCGGATATCACAATGTCGTGGTCGCATACCGCAATGGCGCTCCCGTCCTGCTGAGGGATGTTGCCAACGTCGTCAATGGCGTCGAGAACGCGCAACTGGCTGCCTGGATGAACACCACGCCAGCCGTGGTCTTGAATATCCAGCGGCAGCCGGGCGCGAACACTATCAGCGTGGTCCGGAGCATCAAGGAACTTCTGCCCCAGCTTGAGGCTAACCTGCCGGCTGCGGTGCAGATCACGCAACTCACCGACCTCACCACCAGCATTCAAGCCTCGGTGGACGATGTGGAATTCGAGCTGATGCTCACTATTGGCCTGGTGGTGATGGTCATCTTTCTCTTTCTCCGCAGCATTCGCGCCACCGTGATTCCTAGCGTAGCTGTTCCTCTGTCGCTGGTCGGCACTTTCGGCGCCATGTACATACTCGGCTACAGTCTCGACAATCTTTCACTCATGGCGCTGACCATCTCCACCGGCTTCGTCGTCGATGACGCCATCGTGATGATTGAAAACATCTCGCGCTATATCGAAGAAGGAGAAAGACCGCTGGAAGCGGCCCTGAAGGGAGCGGAACAGATCGGTTTCACCATTCTCTCTCTCACGGTTTCGCTGATCGCCGTGCTCATTCCACTTCTTTTTATGCAAGATGTGGTTGGGCGTCTCTTTCGTGAATTCGCCGTGACCCTGGCCGTCACAATCGTCATCTCGGCCGTGGTTTCGCTGACCTTGACGCCCATGATGTCGGCGCGCATCTTGCGCCACAATCCCAAATCCCAGCAAAGCCGCTGGTACCAACTCTCCGAACGGGCCTTCAACGGGATGATTGCCTTCTATGGGCGCACTCTCAAGGTGGTTCTTCGCCACCAGACACTCACGCTGATTGTGGCCGTGGCCACTCTGGTCCTCACCGCATTTCTATACATCGTGATCCCTAAGGGATTCTTTCCTGTTCAGGACACCGGGGTGATTCAGGGCATTTCGCAGGCGTCGCAGTCAATTTCGTTTTCCGCAATGGCGCAGAAGCAACAGGAATTGGCTTCCATCATCCTGCAGGATCCAGCCGTGCAGAGTTTGTCCTCTTTCATCGGAGCGGACGGAACCAACACAACTCTCAACAGCGGACGGATGGCCATCAATCTGAAACCTATCAACCAGCGCGACTTGAGTGCCGCCAACGTCATTCGGCGGTTGCAGCAAAAGCTCGCCAACATGCAGGGCATTCAGCTTTATATGCAGCCCGTGCAGGATATTTCAGTGGATGATCGGGTGACCCGCACGCAATATCAATACACGCTCGAAGATCCCGACATCGACGAACTCAACGCCTGGACCGCTAAGTTCGTAGATCAACTCAAGCACTTACCTGCTCTCGAAGATGTGGCCACCGATCAGCAGACGGGCGCGCAAGCCATTGCAGTAAATATTGATCGCGTCACAGCATCGCGCCTGGGAATTGCTCCGGCCACCATCGACAACACGCTCTATGACGCGTACGGGCAGCGCCAGATCAATACCCTCTACACGCAACTCAACCAGTATCACGTGATCATGGAGACGCAGCCCGAGTGGCAGCAGGATCCGGGCAAGCTCAACTCCCTTTACCTGCAGTCGAGTGCCTCTTCCAACACCACCGGCGCCGCTGCCTCTACATCGTTCTCCGCTTCCGGATCCAGTTCGGCCGGCTCCAACGCCACTACCACATCCGTTCTCTACACGCCGTCCCCAGCCACGTTGCAATCCTCCGGAAGCGTGCTCACGCCTTCGAACGGTTCAACCAGCAGTTCGCTGAACGGAGGCACCTACGCCGGACTTACGCCTAACACCGTCGTCTCCGCCACCGGGGCCAATGCTGTCCCGCTCAGCGCTTTCGTTCACGTGGCAAATACGACGGAGGCTCTCTCCATCAACCACCAGGGACAATTCCCGTCGGTGACCGTGTCCTTCAACCTGGCTCCGAATGTCGCACTGGGCACAGCTATCAGCGACATTAATGATGTTGTTAAGAAGATTCATTTTCCCCTCAGCCTTCAGGCCGAATTCCAGGGAACCGCGGCCTCGTTCGAGAATTCCCTTTCCAACGAAGGCTTGCTGATTCTCGCCGCTCTCGTCACCGTGTACATCGTGCTGGGAGTGCTTTACGAAAGTCTTGTCCATCCCGTCACGATTCTCTCCACTTTGCCCTCCGCCGGAGTGGGCGCGTTGCTGGCACTGATTCTGTTCCGCCAGAGCTTAAGCGTAGTCGCGATCATCGGCATCATCCTGCTGATCGGCATCGTAAAAAAGAATGGCATCATGATCGTTGATTTCGCTCTTGTGGCGGAGCGGGAGCACGGCAAGAATTCCACCGACGCAATCTACGAAGCCAGCCTGCTTCGTTTCCGCCCCATCATGATGACCACGATGGCTGCGTTGCTGGGCGGCATTCCTCTCGCATTGGGGCGCGGCTATGGTTCCGAATTGCGCCGGCCGTTGGGCATCGCCATGGTCGGCGGACTCCTCGTGAGCCAGGTGTTGACGCTCTACACCACGCCTGTGATCTACATCTTCTTCGACCGTCTGGGCCAGCGCTTCAGTAAACGCAAGCCGGTACTGCGAGGGAACGACGGTCCAAATCCGCAAGCGGAGAACGTATGAGTATTTCGGAGCCATTCATACGCCGGCCGGTCGCCACTACGCTACTCACCATAGCGGTGGCAATTGCTGGCGCGATCGGCTTCACGGTTCTGCCGGTTTCGCCGTTACCGCAAGTGGACTTCCCCACGATTTCGGTGTCCGCGAGCCTTCCCGGGGCGAGCGCCGAAATTATGGCTTCCTCCGTCGCAACCCCGCTCGAGCGCCAACTTGGACATATTGCCGACATCACGGAGATGACCTCGTCGAGTTCGCTGGGCAGCACTTCGATTACTTTGCAGTTCGATCTCTCCCGCAATATCGATGGCGCGGCTCGCAACGTCGAAGCCGCCATCAATTCGGCGCGAACTTATCTTCCCGCGAATTTGCCCGCCAATCCGACCTATAGAAAAGTGAACCCCGCCGACGCTCCCATCATGATCCTCGGGCTCACATCCAAGAAATATCCGACGCCGAAACTGTATGACGAAGCTTCGACTGTGATCGAGCAAAAGCTCTCGCAGATCCAGGGCGTGGGGCAGGTATTCGTGGGCGGCGGCGCACTGCCGTCGGTGCGCGTTGAGGTCAATCCCACAAAGCTCGAAAGCCGTGGCTTGACCATGGGCAGCATCCAGTCGGCGCTAAGCCTGCAGAACGCGGATATGCCTCGCGGGCGCTTGGCCAACGATTCCGTCACCGCCGACATCATCACGAACGATCAGATCTCCGATGCCGACCAGTACAAGCCGCTCATCATTGGCTACCACAACGGCACGGCCATTCATCTCTCCGACGTAGCCGACGTGACGAACTCCACCCAGAACCTGCGAACGGCGGGCTATCTCAACGGAATTCCCTCCGTCACCGTCATTATTTTTCGGCAACCCGGCGCCAACATCATTGACACTGTCAATCGCATTCGCACGCAATTGCCGTTTCTGGAAGCGATCCTGCCGCAAGGCATTACGCCCACGATCGTGCTCGATCGCACAACCACCATCCGCGCCTCCGTCGACGATGTCGAACGCACGCTGCTCATCTCCGTCGGGCTGGTTATTTTGGTGGTCTTTGTCTTTCTGCGGAATGGACGCGCCACCATCATTCCGAGCATTGCAGTTCCCGTCTCGCTGGTCGGAACCTTCGCGGTCATGTACCTGGTTGGCTTCAGTCTCGACAACTTGTCGCTGATGGCGCTGACCATCTCCACTGGCTTTGTTATCGATGACGCCATCGTCGTGATGGAAAACATCACGCGCTACCTCGAGCAAGGCATGGAGCCCATGGAAGCTGCTCTTAAAGGTGCCCGCGAGATTGGCTTCACCGTATTCTCGATCAGCATCTCGCTGGTCGCAGTATTCATTCCGATCCTGCTCATGGCGGGCATCGTGGGCCGCCTTTTCCGCGAGTTTGCCGTTACGCTCGCCACCGCAATCGTCGTGTCCATGGTGATCTCGCTGACCACCACGCCGACCATGTGCGCTCATCTGCTGAAACACGAGCGCCCCGATGAGCATGGCCGGTTTTACCGTTGGAGTGAGAAATTCTTTTCCGGCATGTTGTCGGTCTACCGGCATTCCCTCGAATGGGTGTTGGAGAATCCCGGATTCACGCTCGTAGTCCTCGCGCTGACCATCGCTCTCAATTTCTTCCTGATCGTGCGCATTCCCAAAGGATTTTTCCCGCAGCAGGATACCGGCGCTCTGGTGGGGGCCGTGCAAGGCCCGCAGGACGCGTCGTTCCCTTTCATGAGTTCTTCGGTCCTGCAACTGGTTAAGGTCATCAAGGCCGACCCCGCGGTTGCGAACGTCAATGCTTACACCGGCGGCAATGGCGCGAGCAACGGAGGCTTCATCTACATTGCTCTGAAGCCGTTGAACGAGCGCAAAATCGGCGCGGCAGAAATCATCAATCGCCTGCGCCCCAAACTCAATCGGCTTCCCGTGGCGTCAGCCTTTCTGCAGGCCGTGCAGGATCTGCGCATCGGCGGACGTTCCAGCAGCGCGCTTTACCAGTACACCATCCAGTCCGATAACATCGCCGATCTGGTGCACTGGGGTCCGCTCCTGCTCGCGAACATGAAAACACTGCCTGGCTTGCAGGACGTAAACAGCGATCAGCAAAATGGGGGACTGCAAGAGTTGTTGACTTACGATCGCCTTACGGCAGCTCGGCTCGGCCAGACCGCGGATTCGCTCGACCGGGCTCTTTATTCGGCGTTCGGCCAGTCCGAAGTCTCTGTCATCTACACGCAGATGAACCAGTATTACGTTGTGCTGGAAGTCGCGCCCCAGTATTGGCAGTCGCCTCAGGATTTGAACTATCTCTATGTCAAAAGCAACCCGAACGGCACGAACGCCGCGGCGATGACCCCAATCTCTTCATTCGCTAAGACGCAGACTGGCACTACAGCGCTGCAGGTCAACCACACCGGCCTGTTTCCGTCTGTGACGGTGTCGTTTAATTTGGCCCCCAACGTATCGCTCAGTCAGGCCACGCAGGAAATTCAGCAGATGGAGCAGAAGCTCGGCACGCCCGCCACCATTCAGGGATTTTTTGCGGGCACGCTCGAGGCCTACCAGCAATCGCTCTCCACCGAACCCATGTTGATCACGACTGCATTGCTGGCCGTATATATCGTGCTCGGAATTCTGTATGAGAGCTTCGTTCATCCGCTGACCATCATTTCCACCCTGCCCTCGGCCAGCGTCGGAGCCATGCTCGCGCTCATGCTTTTTCATATGGACCTCAATGTCATTTCGATCATCGGAATTGTGTTGCTGATCGGCATTGTCAAGAAGAACGCCATCATGATGATCGATTTCGCGATTATGGCTGAGCGCGATGAGGGCAAAAACACGCGCGACTCGATCTTTGAAGCCTGCATGCTGCGCTTCCGCCCCATCCTGATGACCACCATGGCAGCTCTGTTTGGGGCGCTTCCCCTCGCTTTTGGCACAGGCACGGGCTCGGAACTTCGCCGCCCGCTCGGAATCACCATTGTCGGCGGATTGCTTTTGAGCCAACTGATCACCCTTTACACGACTCCAGTCGTCTATCTCACATTGGACCGGTTGCGGCTGCGCCTATGGGGAGACAAAACGCAGAGTGCTTCGGTCGGCAACGAGGTTCACGGAAGCCTATGAGGATCACATTCAAACGGGCTTGTCGTCCATGCGCGATCGCGCTCTGCCTGGCATGCGCTCTGATTACGGCGGGATGCGTGGTCGGGCCAAAGTATCACCGGCCCAGCCCGCCCGCGCCGTCCGCGCAGAACTACAAAGAATCGACAGCCAACTTTCAGGACACGCAGGGATGGAAAGTAGCCAGCCCGCAAGAGGCGATGCTCCGGGGCAAGTGGTGGGCAGTCTTCAATGATTCAGAACTCAATGCGCTGGAAGAACAGGTGAACATCAACAACCAGAACGTCAGGGAATATTTCCAGAATCTCATGGAAGCGCGCGCCGTCATTCGCGAAGCCCGCGCGCAATATTGGCCCACGGTTACCACCAGCCCCTCGTGGCAGCGCACCCGGGCCTCGCAAAATCTGCGAAACACGTATAACACCAACGCTCCCGGCTCTTCGGGCACCACAACGGCCAGCGGTCAAGCCACCAGCGCCGGCCTGGAAACAACCGTTTGGTCTTTCCCCATCGACGTTTCCTGGGTGCCCGATCTCTGGGGCAAGATTCGCAACGAAGTGCGCCAGGCCCAATACGCGGCGCAAGTGAGCGCAGCCGACCTGGAAAACGAGCGCCTCACCGAGCAAGCCAGCCTGGCGCAATACTATTTTGAGATTCGCGGACAAGACGCACTACAAAAGATCCTCGACGAAACGGTGCAGGCGGATCAAAAAGCTTTAGATGTGACCAGGGCGGCGTATGAAACCGGTATCGGTGATTACATATCGGTCGTCGAGGCGCAGACCACGCTCGAAAGCGCACAATCGCAGGCCATCAATGTGAAAGTCGCGCGCGCTCAATATGAGCATGCGATTGCTGTCCTGGTCGGAAGAGTCGCGTCGGATTTCTCAATTCCCGTGCGTCCGGAACTGACTGCTCCGCCGGCAATCCCGGTGGGTATGCCTTCGGAACTCCTGCAGCGGCGCCCCGATATCGCCGCAGCGGAGCGCACCCTGGCCGAGGCCAACGCCACCATCGGCATCGGCTACGGAGCGTTTTATCCCAGCGTCACTCTTTCCGCGGCAGGCGGCATTGAAAGCTCCACCTTCAAGAATTGGTTCTCCTGGCCAAGCCGCTTCTGGTCGATCGGTCCCTCCATCTCGCAAACCATCTTCAATGGAGGCTTGTACCGCGCCGAGCTGAATCAATATACGGCTACCTATAACGCCGATGTGGCAACATATCGCCAAACTGTGCTGATCGCGTTTCAGCAAGTGGAAGATTATCTGGCCGCGGTTCGCCTCTACTCGCAGCAGGTCGAACGACAGCAAGCCGCCGTTACGCATGCGCAGGAGTTTCTTAATCTCGAGATGGGACGTTACCAGACCGGCATCGATCCCTATGTCGACGTGGTGACGGCGCAGACCACGCTGCTTACCAACCAGCAAGTCTTGGCCACAATTCAGGTGGAGCAAATGACTTCGGCGGTCTCTCTCATCGAGGCGCTGGGCGGCGGATGGGACAACTCGCAGTTACCCACCCCATCTCAACTCACGCAGAAAGCTGGCGGCTACTCCCTCCAGAAGTGAGCATGAGATGGAAGTCCACCAGTCGGCGGGAGGCGTATGAAGATGTGGTCGCGGAGCGTAGTGGGTTTCCTCGCGGGCTCTGCGAAACCTCAGCGCCCTCTGTGGTTTAGGCTTTTTCTGACGAACGGCGCGAACGGCCGTCGAGCGAGCGACTACCTGGCGCAACATGGCAATGAGTCGTTACTTTTGAGAATTCGAGGAAGGGCGAACTGGCAGATTGGTTTCTTGCGGTGCTTTCGACTCGCGTCTTTCGAGTTCAGCTTGGCGAAGATTGGTCGCTTCCGCCGGATCGGTTCCAACGGCCAGATCAGTTTTCTCGATGAAGTAGCGCCAGCCCTCGTGATAGCTGGAAGAACTCTCCGACTCCTGAAATTGTTTCAAGGCGGATTCTGCCTTCTCCTTGCCGCGCACGACCGCCACCACTCCACCCGACCGATAAGTTCGGACGTTGTGCAGGACGATCACGTAGGAAGCGCTGGCGTCTTCGCGTGTCAGAAAGAATCCATTCGCAGCTTGCTGAAAAGCTGATCAGACAGAAACAGGATAAGGTGCGCCTATCTTAGCCCGTAAAAACCGAGCCGTAGAAAGCGAAAAGGCGATCTCCGAAGACATCGCCTTTCCCGAGATCATCGGCTTACAGCGCTTGCACGTTTTCCGCTTGCCAGCCCTTGGGACCTTTGGTGACGTCGAACTGCACCGTCTGGCCCTCCTGCAGGCTCTTGAAACCGCCTGCCTGGATTGCCGAGAAATGCACGAAAACGTCTTCGCCATTCTGACGGCTGATAAAGCCGTAGCCCTTGGCGTCATTGAACCACTTTACTGTTCCTTGTTCCATGTGTTTTGTACTCTTGTTCCTTTGTGATGAGTTACGCTGGAGGGATTCGGAAGAAAACTTGCGCAGGGTACTGGCTGTTAAAGGCGAGAGCTGCTCACGACCGATTCGGTCTAACGCACACACTGATATTACACGCAATGCATGACAATTAGCAAACGAACTCGCAGAGTCAAGCATCCAACGGCGTCTCCGCTTCGTAGTCTGAGTTGGCGGGTCAGTTTCCTTTCCACAGTGCAAAATTTCCGAGAAGCGTCATCTCGAAGTCGGGCGTTTTCGCCGGCAGGACGAGAGATCTTTCGTAGACCGCCGACAAGTTCAAACTGATTCACTACTCTGAGTTGTGATGATTCAGCAGGAGGCGACCAAACAGGATATACTGAGGATGCTTAACCTCGAAGATACGCCATCCAGGTCCTGCGCCTTCGCGATTGAGAGATCGAGAGGCGTCTCTTTGTCCTGGCGTTTACTACTAAACCATTCACCCGAACAGAAGACTCGCTGCGACTCCAATCGAAAGCGTGCATGGTGACGCGGCTCATGGCGTTGCTGGCGACGGCAGTGCTGGCCTTGGCCGTGCTGTTTCGCTCTCCGTCTGATTACCGGCTCGTGGTTTGCATCATCGTATCTGTAGCCGCGACCACGCTTGTGGTCCGCTGCTTGTTCACCGGCAAACTGCTGTGGACGCTTCCCTTCCTTGGCATCCTGGGTGTGTTCACCCCGTTCCAGGTCGGTCGGCTTCCTCACCAGTTCATATCCATATTGGACATGGCGAGTCTGGCGCTGTTCGCGGCATCGCCCATGATCCTTCGAAAATCCACAATGACGGTTCCGCGACCGGGAAGATTTTGACGGTCCGGCGAGTCATCAATCCAAACAGCAGGAGTCCAATATGTCCGCACTCAATGGTGACAAGTCGAGATTCAATCGCCTGCGCAAGCAGAAGATCGCCCGCCGAAAGCGAAACCGCGAACTGCTGAACTCCGCAGCGATTCAACCGAAGTCGGTGACTCCCGCCGCTGCCGCTAAGCCAAGGTCGGTGCCGGCATGAACACGCCACTGCCTACCTTGCCCCTGTCCGTGAATGTTCCCGGCTCGTACAAGAAGAAGCGAGTGCTTCTCGTGGACATCTCCACCTACAAACGCGACTTACGCGCGGAAGTCATGCGGAAGCTTGGCATTGATGTCGATTGCGCTGCCGACATCGCGGAGGCTCGCTCCTGGTGGCGCGCCGACTTGTACGACCTCGTCTTGATCAATATGGAAAACGGACGTGGCTATCGCGATCGGTTTTGCGAAGACATTCGGGGCGCGAAGCCTCCACAACGGCTTGCTTTCCTGGTCGGCGAGCCCGAATATCTGGCGGATGCGCCCGGTGAAAATGAACCATTGCCGTCCCAGGACAACGGCGATCAAGCGTTGATCGGCGACGTGAAGAATGCGCTTTCCGCCCATCTGAAAGATCTCAACCAGCGCTGGGGTATTCTGGAAGCTTCCCGGCGAATTTCCGCAGTTCGCTCCGCCTGCACCGCCCGCAGCAACGCGATGCGCGACCGGCCTGCGCCACCACGAATTTCCGAGGAACGTGTCTCGAAACGTGCCCCGGTAGCGACTACTCTAGACGACTTACTGAGAGAGGAAATGCAATGAAAAATCTTTATGTTGGCAACCTGCCCCACAGCACAACCGAAGCCGAACTGCGCAACGTTTTTGAGCCGCACGGCGCCGTGGAAAAAGTCACTCTCGTGACCGACCGGGAGACGGGGCGCTCGCGCGGTTTCGGGTTCGTGGAAATGACCAATCCCAGCGAAGCCGACAAGGCCATTGCGGCCTTGAACGGTACGGATCTGGGCGGGCGGCCCTTGACCATCAACGAGGCCAAGCCGAAAACCGACCGGCCGAAAGGCGGCCAGCGCTTTGGCGGTGGTGGTGGCCGTGGCCGTGACGACTACCATGGACACCCGCGCCAGCCACGCGAACCGCGCTGGTAGGTCTTTGCTATGGGTTTAGAAGAGGCGGTGAACTATTAGCCAGCGACAAACAATTCATTTATTGGGGGGAGATGACTATGCCAGCAGGCCGATCAACATTTACCAAGCGCCAGAAAGAGCAGACGCGGCAACAGAGACAACGGGACAAAGCCGAACGCAGGAACCAGCGGAAACAGGAGAAGCCGGAAGCCGGCAGCATGCATGAGTTGGATGAACTCCGCGAAGCCGCGGCAGCGCAGGCGGCGATGTTCCAGATGGGCTACGATCCCTCGGCTTCTCTAGAGCCCCACGCGTCACCAAAGAAGCCCGTCGAATAAACCGAGCTCTGATCCGGTCCCAACGCGATCGACAAGAACCGCCGAAATTCCGAGCGAACCCGTAGGCAGGAGCGAAGCCTCTCCTGCCTCGTTCACTGCTATGGGAAGAACGTCCGCCCTGGACGGCACGGGTGCGTTCCGGTTGGCCTCAACGGAGCTAGCTTAGGGTCGAGCGCCTCAGACCTGGAGTACGTCGCCCTCGCGCGCAACCATCTCGTACAGCACGGGATTCACGAAGAACCCGATGAAGAGGCGGGAGATGAGTCCGGCCACGATGACGATGGCAAAGGGTCTTTGCGTATCGGATCCAATGCCGGTGGAAAGAGCCGCGGGCAACAGTCCAAGGCACGCCACCAGGGCCGTCATCATGATCGGACGCAATCGCAACAGTGAAGCCTCCCGGGTGGCCGCATGGATATCCATTCCTTCCTGTCGCAACTTGTTGATGTAGGAAACCAGAATTACCGCTGTCTCCACGGATACCCCGAGCAAGGCCAGCAGCCCCAGAACCGACGAAACGCTAAAAGGAGTATGTGTCAGCTTCAGCGCGACCAGCGCGCCCACAGGTTCGGTCATGATTACGCCCAGAGCGATGGTGACGGGGAACTTGAAATTTCCGTACAGCGCAAACAGGATCATGAAAATCAGCACGACCGCCAGCGGACCGATGAAGTACATCTGCGATCGGGCTTCCAGAAGTTGGCTGTACTCTCCGCCCCACGTCATCCGATAGCCCTGGGGCAACATAACCGCCTTCCTCACGGCGGCCTGTCCATCGTGCACCGCTCCTTCTAGGTCACGGCCTTCAATGCTGTACTGCACGCCGATGTAGCGCGAATTGTTTTCCCGATAAATAAATGATGCCCCGTTTCCCTGGCTGATGTCGGCGAGTTGGCTCAGCGGGATCTGCTGACCGTCGGGCGTGCCCACCAGAAGGTTCCCAATCTCATGGGCGCTGCTGCGGAATTGCGGCTGCATGCGAACCACCAGGTCAAACAGCTTTTCGCCTTGAATGACCTGGGTAACGGCCTGCCCGCCGACGGCGGCCGAAATCACAGCTTCCACGTCTGCAACGTTAATCCCGTAACGCGCAATCCTGGCGCGGTCGACATCGATCAGCAGGCTGGGCTGTCCCAGTTCGCGCACCACCGTTAACTCCGTAAAACCCGGAACCTTGGCGAGCGTGTTCTTGATCTGGACGGCTTTGTCCTGCAACACGTTCAGGTCGTCCCCGTAAATTTTGACAGCCAGCGAACTCTTCAGGCCGGTCAGTGCCTCATCGACTGCGTCTTCTGCCGGCTGGGTATAGTTGAAGATGATTCCCGGGAAAGCACTAAGCCTTTTGTCGATCGATTCTATGAGCTGCTTCTTGTCGCTGACGTCGCCGGTCCAGGCCTTGTCCTTATACGGCTTAAGTCCTATGTAAAACTCACAGTTGAAGAAGCCAGTCGGATCCGTGCCGTCATCGGGTCGCCCTAGTTCTGAACCGACGACGGTCACTTGCGGATACGACATCAGAATGTCTCGGATTTGCGGGGCGATCTTGCTGGCTTCTTCGAATGAAATGGTATAGGGCATCGTGGCGCGCACCCACAGCGCGCCTTCGTCGAGGTGAGGCATGAATTCCCCGCCGATAAATGGAACCAGCAAAAGCGTAGCCCCAAAAATCAAGGCCGCCATGATGATCGTTATCTTGGGACGGTCGAGCGCCCAATCGAGCTGAGCAGCATATTTCCCTTTCATCCATTCGAAGGCGCGATTGGGTCGTTCTCGAACTCCGCCGCGGAACCAGTACGACGCCAGCACGGGGATCAGCGTCAAAGTCAGAATCAGAGCTCCGATCAAGGCAAACGACATCGTCTCTGCCATCGGATGAAACAGTTTTCCGGAGGGCCCGCTCAAGGCGTAGATCGGCAGATAGCCCGCGAGTATGACGGCGACCGAATAGAAGATGGGGCGATCCACGTCCTTTGCGGCCGCGAGGATGACGTCATTCAGCTTATATTCCTGCCCCTCGCGCAGCGCCAATTCGCGATAGATGTTTTCAATCATCACCACGGTGCCATCGATCACGATCCCAAAATCAATCGCTCCGATAGAAAGCAGATTCGCGGCCACATCATGGGCGTGCAGAACGATGAAGGCAAATAACAGAGCGAGCGGGATAGTGAGGGCAACAATGACAGCAGCTCGAAAACTGACCAGGAAGAAAATCAGCACGATCAGTACCAGCACCATGCCGCGAAGCAGATTGGCTTCCACCGTATCGGTGGTCAGGTCGACCAGTTCGCTGCGGTCGTAATACGGATGAATCTTCACGTCGGGCGGAAGGATCTGCCGATTTAGTTCCTCGGTTTTGGCCTCAACCCCTTTGAGGACAGTTTGCGTTTGCTCGCCGCGCAGCATCAGGATGACGCCTTCGACCGCGTCATCGTTTTTCTGGAATCCGAATTCGCCAAGACGCGGGGCGTGGCCGATGGTTACATCGCCGATGTCACGCACACGAATGGGCACGCCTTTATTAGCGCCCACAACGATGTTTCCAATGTCATCAGTACTGCGGACCAGTCCGATCCCCCGCACATAGTAGAACTGCCCGCCTTGCGAGTAGAAACCGCCGCCGGCGTTGGAGTTGTTGGCCGCCAGCGCAGCCGTGACCTGGGGAATCGTAAGGTGATATCCATAGATGCGCGCCGGATCGAGCAGCACCTGGTACTGCATCACGGTGCCACCAAAACCGGAATCATCCGCCACGCCGTGAACCGATCGATAGGCGCGTTCGACTACCCAATCTTCGATGGTCTTCAGTTCTTGCGGCGAGCGGTCGGGACTCTCGATCACATACCGGTAAACCAGTCCGCTGGGACTGAACAGGGGTGCAAGAGTCGGAGTCACGCCGGTCGGCAGCGTGGCTTGCGCCAGCCTTTCAAAAACAATTTGCCGCGCAAAATAGCTGTCGGTGCTTTCCTCGAAGGTCAGAATGACATCCGACAAACCATAGAGGGAGATGGAACGCATGATCTCCATGTGGGGAACGCCGTTCATCTCCAGTTCGAGAGGAAGTGTGACCAGGCGCTCCACTTCCTCAGCAGCATGGTCCGGCCATTGCGTGATGATCTCGACCTGTGGAGGCGAGAGGTCAGGATAGGCGTCCACCGGCATCCGCTGAAACGACAGGATTCCACCCACGGTAATAAACGCCGTGAGCATCAGCACCAGGAATCTTTGCCGCAGCGCCGCTTGGACTATTCGATGAATCATTCAGTTGCGGTAGACACTGTCCCTTGCAAGAGTCACTCCGACTTCCCAATCGATCTGGCTAGCGCTGCAGTGAGTTCGCAAACTGCAGAAACAAGCTGCCATTGCCAATCACTTGATCTCCTGCCTTCAGACCGCCGGTAATTTCGGTTTGCCCGTTCAAACTTTCTCCCAGAGTCACGGTCCGCCTGCCAAACTGGCTTGACGAGGTCATGGCATAGACGAAAGGCTGATTTTCGCTATCGCGCAGGACGGCCGCATCGGGCAGTGCGATGGCATTCGGAATCGATCCGGCTTGCACGGTTGCAGTCACGTACATGTCCTTTTTCAGCTTGTCGCCCGGATTGGGTGTGTCAATGCGCGCCTGCAGCGTGCGGGTAGTGGGATCGAGAGATGCTGCGACGTAGGATATGCGGCCATGAAAAATATCGGGATAACTGTCGGTTTGAATCGTGACCGCGTCGCCGACACGTACATACGGCAGATCCTTCTGATACACATTCACCAGAACCCAGACAGTACTGATGTCGGAGATCATGAAGCATTGCGTGCTGCCCGGCTGAATCAGCTGTCCCACGGACACATCCTGTTCCACGACCAGGCCCGCGATCGGCGCCTTGACCGGAACCTCGAAAGAAGGCGGAGCTTTTACCAGTGCGTCAGGATCGGTAATGCCCATCACTTTCAATGCGGCTTGCGCGGCGACCAGATCGCCGCCCGCCTGCACCTCGGCCGACGCTGCCTGCTCCAGACCCTGCTCGGCGATCGCATGATGCTGATACAAATCCTGCGCTCGCGCATATGCTTTCTGCGCCAGGGCATAGGCGTCCTTAGCTTTCAAATAGTTCGTACGGAGCTGCGAGTAATCGGGGCTCGCCACGTACAACATGGGTTCCCCCTCCGTTACTTTCTGCCCGGGAACGACCACCACTTTGCTGACCGGACCGCTCACCTGCGTGATGACGGGAGTAGTGTGAAAACTGTTGTACGCCACCGCTCCGGTCAGGCGGAGCGACCTGCCTAACGTCGTCGGATGTACAGTCAGGACTTGCACATGCGACATCTGATCCTGCGGGATGGTAAACAGTTCGGCATTGTTGCCATGGTTTGCGCTGGAACCCGCGGCGTTGGATTTCGAGCTTTGACAGGCGGTGAATCCCACGGCGATCGCCATTACGCCCGCTATTGCAATCAATCTTCGTGAAATATCGACGCGCATCACTGCAGGTTCCTCGTCCCCACCGCTTCTTTCAGCTGCTCCAATGCGGTCATATAAGATCCCAAAGCCTGGCGGTAGGCCAGCTGGGCCGCGCGGTAGCTGCGCGCCGCGTCAAGATAATCTAACAGGCTGGCCGCCCCGCGCTTATAAGCGTACTCGCTGATGTCCCGCGAATCCTGGGCTTGCTTCAGATATCCAGACGTATAAAGATGCACAATCTCGTCATTACTGCGGAGCGCTTCATAAGCATTAGAAACATCGGAGAGTACCGTGTCGCTGGCGGATTGCTGTTGTTCCTGTGCTTGCGTGAGTGCATAGCGCGTCCGCGCGATCTCGCCCTGATTGCGGTTGAAGATCGGCAAATCGAAATTGGCGAAAATCGAAGCGGTATTCTCGCCCGAAACATGGGTGAAGTCGTAGGTGCCATTCACATCGACTTTGGCGTTCGCCTTGGCCAGAAGAATCTGGCTCTGGGCAGCGGTAATGCCTAACTCGGCAGCACGGTAGTCTGGACGCGATTGCAACGCCTTGGCCTGCAGGTCTTCCAGTTTCGCCTGGATTGGCTGGTATGCGAGGTCGCCGATCACGTCGAAGTTCTCCGGAACCGCATCGTATCCTAAGAACTCGCGCAAGCCCACCAGAGCCTGAACCTTAGCCAGGCGGGCCGAGGATACATCGGTTTGGAACTGCAGCAACTGAAGCTGGATCTTAAGATAATCGCCTTCGCTGATGGCGCCCGCCTTCAGCTGCGCTTCCGAGATCCTGACTTCGTCTTGAAAATCTTTCAAGTCTTGCAAGGCAAATTGCAGTGTCGATTCAGCCAGCAGCACGCTGACGAACTGTTGTCCAACGTTAAAGGCCAGCGTTCGCTCTGCATCCGTGACCTGAGCGCGCGTCACCGCCGTCTGATCCCGAGCGGCCTGCAGACGCCGCTGACGCTTGCGACCGCGCTCAAACAAATACGAGAGTCCGACATCAAACTGCTGCGTCTCGTTCAGGTTAGTGCCGGAAAAATCCTGTGGACTGAAAAATGGGACGAACTGCGAATCAGCCAGGAAAGTCGGGTTGGGGCGCAGGTTCGCCGTAATCTCCTGTGCCTGATTCTGAAGAATTAGAGTGCGCTGGGCTTTTATGGAATGGTTGTGCGCCAGCGCCAGATCGATGGCCTGATCCAGACTGATGAGCGTCGTATTTTGCGCACCGCCTGCTCCCACAAACAGGAACAATATTGCGACCGGGGCGAATCTCCGAAAGTACCTCGAGCGCATAAGGGTTGAGATTAAGGCGCAAGAATTATCCAGCAACAGGTCTCGTACAGGGACTCAATCCGAACGATCTGTTCCTAAGCTTCGTCGCCGGGCCATCCTCCTAGGTAAGGCTACGACCCCAAAGCTCGGTGGATGTATTCTAACTCACGGCATTCCCCATCCGAGCCACAGTAGTCGCGGACTCACCTCTACTGCTAACACCCCCATCTCCGCGCCAAAGGCTTGACGATCACACTAAAAAAAAGAGAGGGGGCAAGCAAGCGCCTCCTCTCGACAATCACGATGGCAACCCAGAACTCAGCGATCACGCCTTAGTCGTCCGCCGCGCTGAAGAAGTTTGGAGTAGAACGCAAATCGATATTTCCAATACAATCGAAAATCGCGTCGAATTGCCGTATAGCCGGCGCGGCAGCGTTGTGTGTCTAAGATTTGCTCTGGTGCTTTGATCTCCATGCCAACGCGGGCGCCCGTTTAAGTGCTACCCTCCCGCTCAAATTTGGCCAGCCACAGAATTGCTTGCTGTAGAGCTTCTTGCTGTTGTGCAGGGGTTAACATCTTTTTGAACCGATCGCGGTCTCTTGCAATGCTTTTTGAGGCAATGAGATACCACATATAAGCTTGGACCAGATCTCGTGGATCGTGGTGATGGGAAAGATACCATTTTGCCAGTCCCAGTTGCGCCGCCGGCAGGCCCGACTGCGCGCCCTTCGAGAGCAAGTCGAACTCCTCCCCGGACCCATCTTCCTCCTTCGCATGACTCTGGTCAGACGGCGCCAATTTATGCTCAGGGGTGGCGTAGCCCAACGTCATCGATAGAAGCTCCAGACGGCTAGACACTCCCAACTTCTCAAAGATCCGGAAAAGATAGTTTTTGACGGTATGTGGACTCAAATCCAGGCGCTGTGCGATTTCCCGGTTGCTTAAACCTTCCGCCAGACTCCGCACCACTTCCTGCTCGCGTTGCGATAACAGGCTGGCACGTTCGGGGGTGAGGGCTCGAGTGATGGAAGAGCTCGCCAAAGCGTCGATAGCCACTCCCAAGTCCTGACTATTGGCCCATATCTGGCCCTCATGAACACAGCGGATGCATTTGATTAGCACCTCTACGGGTTCGTTTTTTCCAAGTACTCCTTTTGCGCCGGCTCGAAAAGCCTGCAAAGGGGCGTCGTCCTTGGAGGATTCGAGGAGCAAAATGACTCTGGCCTTGCTCCGGGCCGAGTGTTGCTGACGTAGGATTTCCAATCCCCGGCCGTAGTGCGCATCCAAGTTCGAGCTGACTACGAGCACGTCCACAGTCTGCGCAGCGGCGGCTGCGACCAAGGACGACGAATCGGATTCGAAAGGAATTACATCGAAACCAGGATCCCGTTTTAAGGCATCCGCGAGCAAACGTGTATGGATGAGAGTGCTGTCTGCAACCAGCACTCGAATCGGATGTTCGGCTTGGGCCGCATGGTCGGAGTGCATGGGCGTTGGTATCAGGGGAGCAAAAAACCTCGAATGGGGAGGGGCCGAAAAGGAATTCAAGCCTGTAATTGTAATCGCTTACAGGCCACCTGCGCTGAAGGTTACAATCCACAGACTAAGGTTGCAACGAAGTTCACACTGTGCACCGGCAGGAAAACGGAGAAAAACGACCACCGCTTCCTGTGCTTATTGCAGATTAAGTATACACATCTCTAGTACGCTTGTCTCTATAAATCCATTGAGGATAGTACATACGGCAGGGGGCCTTACTACCTCTTGCGAAAATGCCGGATAGAAGTTACAAAGTTAATGACGATGTTTGCCACCGTGTTTCGACCATATCCTGGTCTCCCCCCTTGGTGGATCGAAATTCTGAGCGTGCGAGGACAGCTTTTAGTCGTGTAGTTTGGTTGCGACTTTGGAGTTCCTCGGAGTGCAATGCTGCAACCCCCTGCTCATGTATGCGAAAAATTGCAATCACAATTAGTGTAGTAGTGTTTACAGACTGATTCAGGATTGGGGTCAATTTACAACGACTACCCGGGTTTCGCCATTTGATCGAGCCCTGTTCCAGGGCCGCTATACTTTGGAACGCCCGGTAGCGTTAGCTGCATAAACGAATCGTATCGACGAACATCTGAAACCGTTGTTTTAGCGAAGTTTTCGAAGCGCCAGGCCCTCCCCCAGACTTGATTGCTTTCATCCCTTCGATCTTGAACCAGAGATCGTTGCAGGATGTGTTGTCTGAGATTTGCAGAGACCCATGGTATGGGGCTCAGAGGGCGAAGCTATGGCCACTTCCACTCAGTCGTGCGCTGGTTTACATTTAGTCCAGCATAGTGCCTCGGACGACAAGCAATGGTACGCATTGCTCACACGGGCGCGACATGAAAGAGCGGTTGCTCATCGCTTGCAGGAGTGTGGCATCTCCACCTTTTTACCCCTGATCACACAGATCCATCATTGGAGCGATCGTAAGAAAGTCGTCGAGCTGCCGCTTTTTGATTGTTATCTATTTGCCCGACTTGGCTCCAGTAGGGATGAGCGTTTGCGAGTCGCTCGCCAGGACGGAGTTTTGAGTTTGGTGGGCGCGCGAGGCGAGGGCACCGCCGTTCCAGATGATCAGATCGAAACCGTGAGAATCGTTCTGCAGCAGCAGTTATCTTGTAGTGCCCACCCTTTCCTTAAGATTGGACAACGCGTGCGCATTTGCAGCGGAGCGCTGAGTGGCGTGGAGGGTATTCTCTCATCGCGCAATGGAGATCGGAGTCTTGTGGTTTCGCTGGACGCGATTCAACGGTCGTTAGCCATCCGCTTAGAAGGATACGAAGTCGAAGCTGCATAAACCAGTCCCCTGCTTCCCCTGCCTGAGAAACATTCCATTTTCGTGGAAAAGTCATTAGAAACTGTCAGCCTTCTGGTCGTGAGCCGCGACATGGCGACTCTGCGTCCGCTTTGGCCATTCGCGGAATCTCACGGTTGGCATCTGGAGACGGCAACCAGCGGATGGGAGGCTTTGGAGCGGGTGCAGTCCGCGAGCGCCCCGCACTTGACGATACTGGAAGAGTCCCAGGGGGACGGCGACAGCCTGCGAATTCTGCAATGGTTGCGGCGAGTACGCCCGGAACTGCCGGTGATCCTGCTTTGCCATCCAGCGAACGCAGCCAAGAAGAGGGATGCCTTGCGCATGGGCGCCGATGTTGTTCTGGTTGGGCCCTTTCAGGATGAGCAGCTGAAATTCGCGATTTGCCGCTATCTAGCGCCATCCGTCGACACCCTGAATTCCGAAGTTGCCATCGAAAATATCGAATCGCTGGGCGGAGATTTGTTCTTCATCAGCGCCAGCCCGCTCATGCAGAAACTCCGCGTGCAAGCGGAATTGCTGGCTCTGGCCGAAGTCCCGGTACTCATTACCGGAGAGAAAGGCAGCGGCAAGAAAACAGCTGGCCGCCTGATCCATCGCTGGTCAGTTCGCTCAGAGTTCAAGCTTCTGAAGGTAAACTGCGCGGCCATGCCGGAGACTCTGCTCGAGAACATTCTCTCCGGCGATACGAGTGGGGTTCGTTACGATCCCATTCAATCTATTTCTCAGAACTTCGCAATCCCCGAAAAGGGGACTCTCCTGCTCGACGAGATTACGGAGATGCCGAACCATCTGCAGGCACGGCTTCTTCAGTTCCTGGAGAACAACCCGCACTTCAAGGCTGAAAACCATGCGGAGTCACATTCGGCAATTCGCATTCTGGCGTCCACTAGCGCCAATGTCGAACGGGCGCTGGCAGAAAGAAAACTGCGTGACGATTTGTACTACCGCTTGAGCACGTTCACACTCCACGTGCCTCCCCTGCGGCAGCGTAAACAGGAGATTCGCATACTGCTGAAACACTTTATGCACAAGTTCTCGAAGCAGTGCGAACTTCCGGCGAAAGAATTCCCGGCCTCCACCATCGAGACATGCCTGAACCACTTGTGGCCGGGGAACCTGACGGAGTTGGAAAATTTCGTCCAGCGGTACCTGCTTGCGGGCGATTGCGGAGTGGTCTCGGATGATCGGGATTCCGATCACAAGAAACCAATCACGTTATCGAGTGTTTTGAATAACGATCATCATGATTACGGCGGGATGGAATCAGAGCTGAATTCCAGATCGTTGAAATCCATCGTCGATGACATCAAGTGTGAGGCGGAACGAAACGCAATCGCGACGGTGCTGGCGAAAACCGGTTGGAATCGAAAAGCAGCGTCTCGGTTGTTGAAGGTGAGCTATCGCACTCTTTTGTACAAGATCGATCAGTACCATCTGCGCGCATCGGAAGCTTTTCTTTATGCGCTGCCGGCACTACAGTTCCCACGTCGAGGAGCTGGCTCTAACGGTAAAGGGAAAGCAAGTTGATGGGTACAACGTCCCCGACTTTCATTGGAGTAAGAAGATGAGTCGCATGTTTGATAGCTGGTCGAAATTGGGATTTGACCCGAAGTCCGACCCCACTACGCAATTTGTTTCTGGCTTGACACAGACTCCCAAAAGGCCACAGCCAGAACGTTCTGAATCGGGGATTCGAGATATTGCGGATGCCGTCCCGGGCAAGGCCATTGCCTGTTCTTCATGTCATGCCCTGTTGTCAGAAAACAGCTTGTTTTGTCCGAAATGCGATGCTTTCCTGGGCGCGGTTGTCAAACCGGATCAGCGCGTTAATGAGAGCGCACTACAAGAAGATCTGGAACCCGACTTCGCGCCGGTCTCTGCCTCTCGGTCCGGCGGGATTCGCGATCTGTGGCATGGTCTCCGCCGCTGGATCGCGCCTGGTTCCATCGCTGTGCTCGCAGTCCTATTGTCTCGTTTCCCGCTGCTGCACTGATTATGACCTCAGACCTCATGGCCACTGCGCAACAAATTAGACCCGTCAGATCCCGGTTGCTGGGATATCCCGTCGACAGTCTCGATATCCTCGACGCTGTCGGCCGGGTGGAAGGCTTTCTGAAGGATGGCGGGTTCCATCACGTCGTTGCTATCAACGCGAACAAACTCTGGCTTGCCGAGCAGCACCCCGAACTCAAGACCATTCTCTGGAAAGCCGCTCTCGTGATCCCGGAATATGCCGTTGTTTGGGGCTGCCGCCGGCTGAGAAGGCCGGTGAAGGGTCACGTGGGCGGGGTCATGCTTTTGAAAGCCTTGATGCCCTATCTGGAGGAAAAGCGAGTGCCTGTCTTCTTTTTTGGCGCCAAGGCTGCCGTGCTGGAGAAGATGAAGCGCCAGCTGGAAGCCACTTATCCCAACCTTGCCATAGCCGGAATGCGCAGTGGATATTTCGACACCAATCAGGAGCCCGAGATCGTCGAGGAGATCAACCGTTCGGGAGCGCAAATTCTCTTTGTTGCCATGGGAACCCCTCGGCAAGAGTTCTGGATCGAACGGCACCGCCAGAATCTGCACATCAAAGTGGCGATGGGAGTGGGCGGCAGTTTCGATGTGCTGGCCGGGATAAAGAAAGATGCTCCGCAATGGGTGCGCAACGGCGGGGAGTGGCTGTATCGGCTAGTGCAGGATCCCCGCAATCTGTGGAAGAGATATTTGAGAACGAATCCCTGGTTTGTCTATCGCGTGTTGCGGGAACGCATGTTCCCCAACGAGCCTTCTGGCCAGGAGCTCATGTGATGGACGAAGCGATATCTGCTGGATATGCGGGCGGGCGCAGTTCGCGCTGGATCAAGCGAGGTATTGATCTCGTGCTGGGTACGATCCTGCTCATCTTTACTGCTCCCGTGATGCTGGTGATCGCGTGCGTAATCTGGATTCGCGACGGCAACCCGATTCTGTACCAATGGAAGGTCGTCGGACAAAACGGGAAACCGTTCCTGAGCTGGAAGTTCCGTACGATGGTGCGCGACGCGGACCGGCGCAAGCAGGAACTAATGAAGTTCAACGAGATGCAAGGCCCGGTGTTCAAAATGAAGGAAGATCCGCGAATCACACCTTCCGGACGATTCCTGCGCAAATACAGCTTGGACGAACTGCCGCAGCTGTGGTCGGTCGTACGAGGAGACATGAGCCTGGTCGGGCCGCGGCCACCGCTGGTCACGGAGTACGAAAAATACGAGCCGTGGCAGAAGCGAAAACTGTCGGTCATTCCCGGACTGACGTGTGTGTGGCAAGTCCAAGGTCGCGCCGATATTACCGATTTCAACGACTGGATGCGGATGGACCTGGAATACATCGATAACTGGTCACTCTTGCTGGACATAAAGATCTTGTTGCAGACTGCCGCCGTGGTGGTTCGCGGCAGAGGCGCTTACTAACTCAATGCGAGCACTCGTCACAGGCGGAGCTGGATTTATCGGGTCGCATCTGGTCGATGCCTTCCTCGATCGCGGATATGAAGTCCGAATCCTGGATTCGCTCGATCCTCGCATTCATCCTCGCGGCATGCCGGCGTACGTCTCGAAGGACGCGGAATTCATTCGAGGCAGTGTGACGGACCGCGGCATGTGGGAGCGGGCCCTGCAAGGAGTCGACGTCGTCTCTCATCAGGCGGCATACCAGGACTACATGCTGGACTTCTCCAAATTCCTGCTCGTGAATTCGGTGAGTACCGCACTGCTGTACGAAGTCTTGGTGGAGCGGGGATGGCGGCCTCGGAAGATCGTCATTGCATCGTCACAAGCCGTCTACGGCGAAGGCCAGTACACGTGCCCGACGCATGGCTTTTTCCTCGCCAAAAGTCGCAGCCGAGAGCAGATGCTTTGCGCCGACTGGGAAGTGCATTGTCCCCGTTGCGGAGAAGTATCCGCACCGAACCGGCTCGAAGAAGCGCACACGAATCCCGGCAATCAGTATGCAGTCTCAAAGCTATCGGGAGAGCAAATCGGAGTAGGGCTGGGCCGACTCCACGGGGTTCCGACAGCTGCTTTGCGCTATTCGATTACGCAAGGCCCGCGGCAATCCCTGTTCAACCAGTACTCCGGCATTCTGCGTATATTTGCGGCCCGAGCCATGGCCGGAGACCCTCTCACGGTGTATGAAGACGGGCGCCAGACAAGAGACTTCGTTCATATCAAGGACGTAGTCGATGCCAACTTCTGTGTGCTGGAGAGCGATCGGGCCAATTTCGAAAGCTTCAATGTGGGCGGCGGAGCAGCGACCTCCGTTGCGGACTATGCCGCATTGATTATCAAGAAACTTGGAGCCGACATTCGCGCGACGATTCCGGGCCAATATCGTCTCGGGGACAATCGGCACAGCGTTTCCAGCATTGCGAAACTGCAGGGTTTGGGTTGGACTCCCAAACATGGCCTGCCTCAAATTTTGGATGATTTCTTTCAATGGATCGATCATCTGGGCGGCATTCCAAGCGACATTCACGATGCGTATCAGGACATGGTAGATCGAGGAGTGGTTCAACTGGTGCGCTGACCGGAGTACTGCAGCGCTGAATCCGCAATTTCTGCCGGGTTCTACGTATTAGAGCTGATCGAAGAAACGACAAGTTAAAAAAGGAGGTCGCAGTGAATACACAGCCCGAAAGACAAAGAGTATTCGACATTCGCAGCGCGCCATCAATCACCAACGCCGCGGGATATTTCGCAGAACTGGCCAAGGTATTGCACCGTATCCCGCACGACACGATCGATCAGATTACCGCACGACTGGCTCGAGCCTATGAAGAGAACAAGACAGTGTTCCTGTTCGGAAACGGGGGAAGCGCTGCCCTCGCTTCTCACGCAGCGTGTGACCTGGGCAAAGGAACTGCGGTCCGGGGCAAACGCCGCTTTCCAGTGATAGCGCTGACCGACAACATACCCGTGATGACAGCCTGGGCAAACGACTCGTGTTATGACGACATTTTCGCGGAGCAGCTTCTAAATTTTGTCAAGAACGACGATGTCGTCCTGGCGATTAGCGGCAGTGGAAATTCTCCCAATGTCCTGAAGGGCCTTAAGGCAGCAAGGGAGGCTGGGGCCTTCACGATTGGGCTCACAGGCTATGAGGGCGGAAAGATGAAGGCGCTTTGCGACCTTTGCCTGGTTGTCCCTTGTGACAACATGCAGTTCATCGAAGACTTGCACAGCTGCGTCGCGCACTCCATCTTTACAGGACTACGCGCTTTGATTAAGATCAGTCAGACGTCCGTACCGGCAGTCCAGATCGCAGCACATCGAAGAGAACCTTCCCCCACCGTAATTGCTCCCCCGAGCATCGCAGAAGCCTGAGGCCCCTCCGCCTCAACTGAGCTGTGTCTCTCTGTTTTCAAACAGACAAAGGATTGCATGAGCCGCCGTTGGACTAGTTGGACCGTGTTCTCTCTCGATGCGGTGTGGATCGTGTTGGCGCTAGGCGTCAGCTACGCCCTCCGCTACAGCGAGGTACGCCTAATTCCGCCAGCCTTCTATGGTCTGTTGATTTTCACCAGCGTCGCTGCCTGGGTGATGCTGTTCCACACCTTGCGCCTGGATGGTTTTGACGGCGGCTGGCGAATCGGCACCATGGTAGGACGAACAGCGTTTGCGAGCGCCGTCCTGATCGCTTCAGTTTTGACGGTGGCTTATCTTGACAGGTTTTATTACTCGCGATTGCTCCTTGGATACTTCAGCCTGTTATCCTTCGTCGGCTTCGTCCTGATTCGCATTGGCGCCTATTCATTCCTTCGTGGACAGCATCGGCGCGGCGTCACGAAAAAGGTGGTTCTGGTCGGGAACGATCGCATCGCCCGCGAATTTGCCTTCAAGATCCGCAGCCACCCGGAACTGCTGTATGAATTGGTGGGCACCCTGTACCCATTCGGCGAGAGTGGCCCCAACGGGAGCTTGGACCTGCATTCAAACCAACCCCTGAGTTCCATCGATGTGCTGGAGAACCTCAACGACTTTCACATCGACGAACTCATTGTCCTGGAGCAGCATCCGGATCTGGAGTTTCAGAGTTTTATCAACCGCTGCCGCGAAAATGGGATTCATGTCAGCGTTCTCCCGCGCGGATATGAACTCTACACTTCCAAACTGAAGCTGATCGAGATCGACGGACTGCCGCTTCTGTCCCTCGAGAATCCGGCTAAGTTTCCGCTGGCAACAACCGCGAAACGAACTATGGATCTCGTCCTCGGCACGATGCTGGCCGTACCGGTCGCGATGGTGGTGGGTGTGTCAGCGCTGATTCTGATCGCGTATGGCAGAAGGGCTTTTCGACGCGAAATTCGAGTCGGCAAGAATGGCCGACGTTTCGCGATGTATCGCCTCAACGTCGATCGCGAAAGCAACGAGGGACCCGGTTACGAGCAGGTGTTTCGAAACTTGAGCATCTCTGAACTGCCGCAACTGCTGAATGTATTTCGCGGTGAGATGAGCCTCGTCGGGCCGCGCCCCGAATCGCCAGAACGGGTAAAGCACTACTCCGAGTGGCAATGCCAACGGCTGAAGGCGATGCCCGGAATGACCGGACTGGCGCAAGTGAACGGGTTGCGCGAACAGCATCCGTCAGAGGAAAAGACGAAGTTCGACCTGCAATACATTCTGGAGTGGTCGCCATTCGAAGATTTCAGTCTCATGTTGCAGACGGTCGGCACACTGGTCATGAGGTGTTTCCGCTCGAGTCGACGAGCCAACGTAATTCCCCTGCCAGTATCCGTTCATCACAATTCGGTGCGCGCCACCGGAACCAATTCCCCCCGAGGAGTACCCCATGCTGATCGTGCGTAGCCCGGTTCGGATTAGCTTTGGTGGGGGCGGCACAGATCTGCCGGCGTATTACGAGAGGCACGGCGGCGTAATTCTCAGCACCACCATCAACAAGTATTTCTACACCATCCTTTCCGGACGCGACGACGGCAACATTCAGATCATCTCGTCAGATTTGCGCGTAATGGAGAACTGGGATGATCTGGAGAAGCTGCGGGTAAAAGGCAGCAAACTGGAGTTGCCTCTCGCGGTGCTGCAAAATTTGGACCGTCACGTTTCGGTAAACCTCTTTCTGGCTTCGGAGATTCCACCCGGCACCGGCCTCGGTTCTTCCGCAACCGTGTGCGTCAACCTCTTGAAGGCCTTCTCGACCTACATGCGGGTACCAACTTCGAAATATGAACTGGCCGAACGCGCATTTCATATCGCGCACAACGTGCTTGGCAAGCCAGTGGGAAAACAGGACGAATATGCGGCCGCTTTTGGCGGTTTGAACTTCATCACGATTGATACCGATGGAACCGCTACCGTCGAACCGTTGAACCTTCCGGCAGGCATTAAGCGCGAACTACAGCAAAATCTCATGCTGTTCTTTACCGGCGTAGCACACGACTCCTGGTCAATCCTCCGCAAGCAAGAGCAATCCAGCCGGGAACAAGGGGCAGAGTCCCTGCACCAAATTCAACAACTGGCTCACAAAATGCGGCGCGCACTGACTGCGGGCGAACTCAATCTGTTCGGCCGGTTTCTCGATGAAGCATGGCAGGCAAAGAAATCTTTGAGTAACCGGATCTCCACACCCTTGATCGATGAACTGTATGCCCTGGCAAGAACGAACGGTGCTTTGGGCGGCAAGATCGCCGGAGCGGGCGGGGGCGGGTTTTTGCTTCTTTACTGCGAGCAATCTCACCAAGCGGCCGTGCGTGAAGTGTTTGCCCAAAATAATGTTCCAGAATTGAGATTTGAATTTGAGTCTGAGGGCGCTCAGGTCGTAATCAATGATCCATTCCTCGACCGCGATGGCAGGTCTGGTCTGCGCTGGACGTTTGCCCTCAATGACCTGTATCGCGCCAATCGTCCGGGCGGGACGCCCATTCGGGAGTAATCGTCACGGACATGAAAGCATTTTTATTAGCGGCTGGGAATGGCACACGGTTAAAGCCGCTCACCAATACGACCCCCAAGTGCCTGCTCCCAATACAAGGACGGCCGTTGCTGGCCATCTGGCTTGACCTTTGCGAACGTTCCGGCATTACCGACATACTTTTGAACGTTCACGCACATGCCGAACTGGTTGGGAACTTCGTGTCAGGCCTGAATGGTGGCCCTCGCGTGACTGTTTTCGAAGAGCCGATTCTGTTGGGTAGCAGCGGAACCATCGCAGCGAACCGCGAATGGGTTGCCGCGGAATCGTCTTTCTGGGTGCTTTATGCCAACGTCCTTACTAATGTTGCCCTGACTCCGATGCTTCAATTCCATCAGACCCATGGCGCGGAAGTAACGATCGGAGTGTACCGGGTTCCGGACCCGAAGCGTTGCGGCATCGTAACCGTCAACTCCAGGCATCGCGTGACCAATTTCGTAGAGAAGCCTGCGGAACCCCTTGGTAACCTGGCCTTCTCAGGCGTGCTGATTGCCACTCCGCCAATGCTCGACGCGGTTCCAGATAACACGCCCGCTGATCTCGGTCATGATGTACTGCCGCAGTTGACCGGACGAATGGCCGCCTACGAGATTCCTGACTTCCTGATGGATATCGGCACCCTCGAAAACTACAACCAAGCTCAGGTCTCGTGGCCAGGCCTCTCTTAGGAAATGCCTTCAATGTTTGCGGGAATCATTTTCGATATGGATGGAGTACTGGCGGACACGCACCCTATTCATCGCCGCGCGTGGCGAGAGTTCTTGCATGAACAAGGACGCTCCGTTTCGGAGAAGGAACTCGATTACATCGAGGAAGGGCACAAGCTCAAAGAGATGATGATCCACTTCCTTGGTCCGTTATCGCCGTCTGAACTGTCAGCCCACGGAGAACGGAAAAGGCAGTTGTTCTACATGGTAGATGCCGAAGTTCGCACCTTCCCGGGCGTAATTACGCTCTTGCGCGAACTGCGAGCAGAGGGGATACCAACTGCAGTGGCGACGTCCGCCAGTCGAGTGCGTGCCCATGCTCTTCTGGCAAAACTGGAGCTGGAGCAATATTTCAGGTTCATCGTGACTGGCGATGACGTCGATCTAGGCAAACCGGATCCCGCGATTTTCAATCGCGCCGCACAACTCATGGAGGTCGCCGCTGAATCTTGCTTAGTCATCGAAGATTCAAGCGCCGGTGTTCAGGCGGCAGCCGCGGCAGGCATGACTTGCCTGGGCCTCGCAAGCGGCGAACGAGCCGCGCAATTGCTGCGCGCGGGAGCGGCTCGCACCGTGCCAGATCTTTCTGGTCTCTCGCTTCACCGCTTGCATGACTTGTTTACGACTGCACAAGTCAAACACTCTCCTAATTACAGGCCTGTCGCTTCCGAGTCGACAAGCAGCCGAACTGAGGTGGCGTAATATGTGCGGCCTAGTGGGAGCTCTGTCCTTTAAGAACAGTGGATTCTCCATCAGCGAACGTTACATTACCGCCATGCGAGAGACGATGGCGCACCGTGGACCCGACGGTGCGGCCACTTGGGTTTCGCACGACGGTCGGGTAGGACTGGGTCACCGGCGATTGTCGATTATCGACCTCTCAGAATCCGCCAACCAGCCCATGAGCAACGAAGACGGGTCATTATGGGTTGTCTTCAACGGCGAAATTTACAATCACGCGGCTTTGCGTACCGAACTCATTGCCGCGGGCTGCCACCGCTGGAAGACCGATCACTCGGATACTGAGGTCATCCTTCACGCATTCGAGCGCTGGGGAATCGACTGCGTCCAGAAGTTTCGCGGGATGTTTGCCATCGCCCTCTGGGATGCTTCGAAGCGGGAACTCTGGCTGATTCGCGATCGAATCGGCATCAAGCCTCTCTGCTACAGCATTCATCACGGTCGCATCACCTTCGCATCGGAGATCAAGGCCCTCTTACAGGACCCCGAGCAGAAGCGAGAAGTCAACGAAGAGTCTTTTTATCACTATCTGTCGTTCCTGGCGACGCCGGCTCCCGACACTCTGTTTGAAGGAGTCCATAAATTAGCGGCTGGCACCTGGATGCGAATCAGGGAAGATGGTTCCCGTTTCGAGCATCGATACTGGGACGTCTGGGATCATACTCAACCGCTTACTAATATTTCCGAAGAGGAACTCACGGAACGTATCCTGTCGGAATTGCGAACCGCGGTACAACTGAGGAAGGTCAGTGATGTACCGGTCGGGGTCTTTCTATCGGGCGGAATCGATTCCAGCACCAATGCAGCCTTGTTTTCCGAAGGAGAAACCGGAACCGTCAAGACATTTTCTATTGGTTACAAGGGAGAGTATCGGAGCTACCAAAACGAATTACATTACGCGCGCCGAATGGCGGAGCAGGTGAAGGCGCAGCACTCTGAGAAATGTCTGCAGGAAAGCGATCTGCTCGACTTCCTGCCTGAAATGATTCGAATGCAAGATGAGCCCATTGCAGACTTCGTGTGCGTGCCGGTTTATTACGTTTCGAAACTGGCTCGCGAACACGGAGTGATTGTGTGCCAGGTCGGAGAGGGCGCTGACGAGTTATTCTGGGGGTACCGTCACTGGAAGTCACTGTTACGGCTCCAGCAATACGATGATTTGCCGGTTCCCTTGATGCTCAAACGCATGGCACTGGGGGCCCTGAACCTTGGCGGATTTAGTGAGACACGGCCGTATGAATTCTTGCGGCGTGCCACAGTAAAGCAACCGGTCTTCTGGGGAGGAGCGGACGCGTTCACTGAAACGCAGAAGAGGCAGTTGCTTTCACCTCGCCTTCGCAAGCAATTTGCCGATTTCAGTTCGTGGGAAGCGTTGAAACCAATTCGCGAGCGCTTCGAAAGCAAGGCCTGGGAAAAGTCTCATTTACATTGGATGACCTATCTCGATCTGAATCTACGGCTGCCAGAATTGCTCCTGATGCGCGTAGACAAAATGGCGATGGCGGTGAGCGTCGAGGGACGAGTTCCCTTCCTCGATCATAAGTTCGTGGAATTGGCGTTGAGCATACCTCAGTCGACAAAGACACGAGACGGCGTCTCCAAGTATCTGTTGAAGAAAGCAGTTCGTGGAATCATCCCCGACGAATTAATCGACCGCAAGAAGCAGGGATTCAGCATCCCTCACGAGTGGTTCAGTACACAAGTCGGAACCTTCGCCCGCCGTGAGTTAGCGGATTTTTGCCAGCACACTAACTTTTTCGACCACAAGCAAGTTTCACGAATTCTGGACAGTGGGAATGCCCAGAGTTCCTGGTGCATGTTGAATTTTGCTTTGTGGTGGCGAGAATATATCGCGGAGCGCCCGAACAGTGACCTTTTCCCACCGGTTAGGCGCTCGATTGCAGTATCCGGCGACGCGACGCACTAGCTTATCCCGCCCCCCAACATTCCATCATGGACTTGGCAGCCGACAAAACGCACGCACTCCGCTACTGGATTCTGTCGCTTCTCATAGGAGCAGCACTCGTGGCCTTCGTGTCCCCGTTGTGGCTGGGCGCGGCGATTGGGGCAATTGTGGCCAGCGCTTTAGTCCTTCTCGCCGCGGCCGACGCCATCCATGGCCGTGGAGACTGGATAGTCTTGAGTTGGGTGCTTCTCTTTCCCTTGGGCTATTACTACGTGAGTTTTCCCAGCGACCGGCCCCTGATAACGTTTGACCGCATCGTGCTTGGTGGAGTCACCGTTGCGTTAGCTTTCGGCGCTGCTCGTTTACAGATGCCTGTGCCACGGATATTGAAACAGGTAGGAATCGCCTGGATTATCTTTCTGGCCGGAGTCTTGCTCTCCCTCCGGTTTGCACCCAATCCTCTAGGCAAAACAAAGGAACTGCTTGACGTTTTCGTTCTGCCCGGCATTCTTGCCTGGTATCTGGTGCGCAGTTTTCCTTTGCGGCGCCACTTGTCAACGCTGCATATCCTCACGTGCCTCATGGCAATTTATGTGGCGGGCATTGGCTTCGCGGAGTTTGCAACTGGTACGGACCTCATGCCCGCCCCCACGGGCGTCTTCCTGGTAGAAGAAACCGGACTGAACCGAGTGAACGGGCCTTTTACCACGAATAACTCCTTCGGTCTCATCGGATTGGTGACCCTGTTGCTTCTCATTTTTCTGCACCGTTCGATGGCGAAGCGCATGCCGACCTGGCAGACTCTCTTGCACTTCGTTGGAGTCGCCGCGGCGTTGTCCACGGCGGTCATGCCCCTTTTTCGATCCATCCTGTTAACGCTTGTTCTGATTGGCGGGCTGGAACTTGTCAAAACGAAGAGAACGTCCGTGCGCTTCGCCGTGATTATCGCGTTCGTCGTTGGGGCAGTGGGGTTGCTGTGGTTCAAGACTTTGGCTCCAGACATGTTTGGATATCGTGTCTCCGATCCATCAGAACGTCTACGCGCGTATCGCTCAGCAGAAACAGACGCTAGAGATGTTTGCGGCGAATCCACTCAATGGGGTGGGCTGGGGCAACTATATCGATGCGGCTTACGGTTTTTCCGATGTCAGCTACAAGGGTGTCTTTTCTGTGGGTTCGGCACACAATACGTTGGGCGCTCTGCTGGCCGAGACTGGGGTACTGGGATTTGTGCCATTCATCGCGGCGCAACTCTTGTTGCTCCGATTCTTTTGGCGCTTACGCAGACGCGGCACCCATGATGCAGTGCTGGCATCGAACTTCTGTTTCTACGTCTTTCTCGCCTATTGGATCACAGGTATCAGTCTAACCAGCGGCTACTACTCAGACATCAATATGTGGTACCTATTCGCGATTGCAATATTTTGCAAGTTTGCGCTCACCGAACCCCCTCGCGCACAGTCCGGGTCCGGAATCTATCCCGACCTGCGAAAGCCGGTGGCCTCCGAAGCGAGAGCGTTCTCAGGGCTGGCTTATGACTAAGACTCCAGTAATCTATCTTCACGTCTGGACTGGAGATGCCCGCCAGGCACGGACCGTGGTCCAGCAGCGCTGTCCCGGAGCGGAGATCGTGGAGCTTTCGCATCAAGAACTGCGAGCCGGAGGATGGAAGGGACAGCTGCGTGGCTTGCGTAAACTGCGTGGCGAGGCACTGTTCGTTTTCTTCGAGAGTCTGAATGAGGCTCCGCAATTGCAGTTAGTTTTGTGGTCAGGCGTAGTTCATCGCTGCAAGCAGACAATCGTTGCGGACAGTCTCGGAAGCTTTCGGGCATACCGGCGCCGGGACTGGGTCCGGCTCTTCCCTCAAACTGTGGCCAGCACTGTCATTGATGCTGCAGTAATGCTGGTCTCGTTTATTCTTCTACGGTTCTGGAAGGCTGTGGCGCGTCCGCTTGATTTTCAGCAAGGTTCCGGCGAGCGTCCTCGAGTCGCCTACATCTTCCCTTATCCTTTGGCGAAGCAGGTGGCGGGCGGTGCGGTCAGCCACATTCGTGGAGTCTTGGGTGGTTTAGAAGGCAACGAGGCGGACTGTGAGATCTTCTCGGGCGCTCCCCTGCCTGTGGAGGTTTTCCCGGTCCACGAGATTCCGGCGACGAGAAAGCTCTTTCTGTTCTGGGAAAGCCTGATGTTGTCCTATAGCGTGAGTTTCGCACGACAAGTGAAGCGGATGCTGCGCAAGGCTCGTCCCACGATGGTCTACCAGCGACACGGGCGATTTACTGTGGCAGGAGCGCTGCTTTCGCGCTGGCTTAAAGCGCCGCTAGTCTTGGAATACAATGCCTCAGAACTCTGGATGGCCGACTATTGGGACCCCACGCGCTTTCGGACTTGGCTGGGTTTCTGCGAGGAAATAAGCATTCGCTGCGCCTCTCTCATCGTGGTCGTATCCGATCCCATCCGTGATGAGCTGCTGCAACGTGGAGTTCCGAGGGCCAGGATCCTGGTGAATCCCAACGCCGTTGATCCCGATCATTTCCACCCTGGGTGTGGTGGCAAGGAGATTCGAGAAAGGCTCGGGATAAACAGCGATGATGTTGTCGTCGGATTTGTCGGTTCTTTCAGCCACTGGCATGGAATTCCAATCTTGCAGCAGGCCGTCCAAGAGATATTCCGCAACGGGGCAGAGGAAAAGATCAAGTTCCTTCTAATTGGTACGGGGCCGTTACAGGAAGAAATGCGCGCTAGCTTGAAGGAACACGAGAAAGCGAGGCGAGTCATCTTCACCGGGATGGTAGCCCATCATCAGGTGGCCGCTTATCTGGACGCAGCCGACATCTTGGTCTCCCCGCATGTGCGCCTTCCCGATGGCCGCCCATTTTTCGGATCTCCCACCAAGCTGTTCGAATACATGGCGATGGGAAAGGCCATCGTGGCCAGCCGGCTGGACCAATTGGCGGAAGTTCTCAGCCACAACGAAACAGCGCTCTTAGTGAACCCTGGCGAAGTGCAGGAGCTGTCTGAAGCGATCCGCCTGCTTTCTCGCGACAGGGGGTTGCGAGGCAGGCTGGGGGAGCAAGCCCGTGAAGTTGCGATCGCGCAACACACCTGGCGCCAGAACGTAGCGCGCGTGCTTGAGTTTGAAAAACGGAAACCTGTGGCTCGCACTGACGCGGAATCACGTGCCGAACAAGAAATAGCCACAAAAAGGACGATCGCAAGCTAGTGACGACCCCTGTGACAGAACTTCCGACGCTGCCTCAGCCAGAAGCAGTTGTCCCCGAGGCCGCTCCGGCCACGCGGTCGCAAAGGATCCGCGACTTCTTAGAGTCTGCCCGGAGTTCCGCGTTTCTCCGGAATGTGATTGAGACGTATGCCACGCAGATCAGCCTGGTGGGTATTAGTCTGGTTACAACGGTGGCCGTCACTCGCGCCCTGCGACCGGAGGGCCGCGGTCTTTACGCCGTTGCCATTACTGTGGGCACGCTGGGCGTGCAGTTTGGCAATTTTGGATTACCGGCATCCAATACTTATTACTTATCCCGTGATCGATCCCTGCTACCGCGCCTCCTGGGAAATTCGCTATTGATCAGCGCCGTCGTGGGCGGGTTGGGCTCCTTAATCGCATGGTTTCTGTTCGCCGCCTATCCCGGACTCGCGCCGGTACACGGAACGCTGCTTAAGCTTGGCCTGGCATGGGTCCCGATTGGTCTTTGCTTCCTGCTCCTGCAGCGTCTCAATCTTGGGCTGTACGAAGTGCGCGCGTACAACAAGGTCGAGGTGATCAACCGGTGTTGCGCACTCGTATTAATCGGTGCAGTCATCTTGTCGCGCAGAATCAGTCCCGAGATGGTGATTACGGCCAACCTGCTGGCGCTGAGCTTCGGTTGCTTCTGGGCGTTGCGAAACATGCGCCCTTATCTTTCTGAAGTTCCGCGACTCTCGTGGACGCTGCTGAAAGAGCATCTGGGCTTAGGGGTGAAGGCCTATGTCATTACCGCGCTGAGCTTTCTCCATATGCGGATCGCTCTACTCATGGTCAAGTACATGCTGGGGTCGCAACCGGCCGGCTACTACTCCGTGGCGACCAGCTTGGGCGACTACGTCCTGATGCTTCCGAGCGTGATCGCGCTGATCTTGTTCCCTAAGCTCTCTTCCGTTGCCTCCGCCCCTGAAAAATTGCGCCAAGCCAAGAAGGCTGTCCTCGGCACAGCGCTGGCTTTGGTTCCGCTACTGCTGGCCGCCGTGATTTTCGTTAAACCGGCGGTTCGCATTTTATTCGGCCATGCATTTATGCCCGCAACCGATGCGTTCATATGGTTGGCACCCGGCATCTTTATGCTGGGAGTGGAGGTTGCCAGCGTTCAATTTTTGAATGCTATGGGTTACCCCAAGGTTCTCATTGGGGTTTGGATCTCGACCCTCCTATTTGATGTATTGGGAAACCTTTGGGCAATTCCCCATTTCGGAATTCGCGGGGCGGCGGTGGCCACTGCCATCTCGAACACGGTTGCGCTGCTGGGGGTCTTACTGGTCATTCGCCTCCGCTACGACGTATCCAGCGCATCAGAACCGATTCAGGCGATCCCTGAATCTTCCTAACTCTCTGTGAAACCGATATCTCACATATTGAAGAAGGAATCACCCGTTCTGCTCTGCCGCGAACTGGTTTGGCGCGCGCGCAAGAAACTAACTCGGAAGCACCTGCTCAAACTGACCGACAAGCCCCCCAGACTCGCGCTTCGTCAGGTGGGATATTACAGATTTCAGGATTCCGATATCAGTGATCAAAAGCGGAACAGCATTGCGGGATTTGCCACTGAAATATCTGCCGGACGCTTCCCCTTCCTTGGTTACGGCACGGTTGATTTGGGCTTCCCACCTCAATGGAACCGTGATTTCGTGGCCAAGGCGGAGTGGCCGCAGACGCCGGTTCTTCTTCGAGCCTGCATTCGCCACGACGGTTCCGATGTGAAGGTTCCTTACGAGCTTTCACGGCTGCAGTTTCTGCCTATCCTGGGCAAGGCCCACAAGCTGACCGGGAACGAATCCTATCGAGAATCGGCCAAGAAGTTAGTATCCGACTGGATCTTGAGCAATCCCGTGGGCGTGGGCGTCAATTGGACCGTCGCCATGGAGGCGGCGTTGCGGGCGATGAGCATTTGCTTTCTGCTCGACCTGATGGGGCCGATCCGACCGGATGAGCAAAGATGGCTGCAGCCCGTGGTGCGATCCCTGTGGGAACACCTGGTTTATGTTGAGGCGCACAACGAATTTTCTCACCTGGTCCGGAGCAATCACTATCTCAGCAACATCGTGGGGTTGTACTGCTTGTCGGTATTCCTCGAAGGCGAGGGGATGAAGGGCAGGCGCGACCGCTACAAGAGGCTTATCCAGCGCGAGATTCTGCACCAGGTTTATGAAGACGGCGGAGATCATGAAGGCAGCACCGGCTATCACGTCCTTGTGACTCAGTTGTTTACCTCAGCCATGCTCTTGATGCGGACGCAGCAGGTTAACGTGCCCCATCGCTATGTCGAGCGATTGCAAGGTATGTACCAATTCCTAGCGGAGCTAAGTAATCCGGCCGGAGAGTTGCCTATGATCGGAGATTGTGACGACGGCCGGGTAGAGCTTCTTTCCGACGATCTGCAGCAAATGATTACGCTTTCTGTGGAGAAGAGAAACTCACTTCGCGTGCCCAGTCTTGTCGGTATCGGCTCCGCTCTTTTCGGAGCGTCACAGGGAACGGCGGATGATGCCAGTTGGTATGGTTTAGAACCGACCGCGCAGACGACAACGACCCCAGTTCGCAGGCATGTATCCGTCTTCCCTCAGTCAGGAATCGCCATGGCTCGGAAGGGCGACGCGGAAGTGGTTTTCTGCGCAACCCCGAACGGCATTCGCGGCAAAGGCAGCCATACCCATAACGACAAATTGGGTGTCGTACTGCGCATCGATGGCCAGGAATTGCTGGGCGATTCCGGAACGTGTTGCTACACACGGGATGCCGCCACCCGCAACCGCTTTCGCATGACCGCCTCGCACAATACGATCGTCGTGGACAATCTTGAACAGAACAAAATCCTGATGGATACGAACTCGCTATTCATTCTCTCGGATGACGCTGCGGTGAGTTCCATCGAGCATGTATCCACCGAAAAGGAAGTCGCTTTGTCCGCTTCTCACTTTGGATACAGAGCTATCGGAGTAACACATTCGCGTAGGGTTCGCGTGCAGGAGCAGAATTCTGTCATCCTCGAGGACGTGCTTGTCGGAGGTGGTCATCACACCATCGAGGCAAACTTCCATATTGATCCTGCATGGGAGATAACCTCAGTAGAAAATCTGGGAAAATCGGTTCGCGCCGAAGTCAGCGGTCCGCGGCGCGTAAGTCTGGAGTTCTCTGCACCAGCCGAGCTTCACGGGGACAAGCAACCCACGCAGATCAGCCGAACATTTGGCAGTTCCATTCCAGCTTCTAAGATTCATTTGTCTGCGGAAACGGCCCTCCCCTTCACTCTAACGACTCGAATTACTTGGCAATAGTCATTCCATGAAAGCTTCTTCAGATTCGAAAGTGATGAGCCCACCGGAATACGGTCTGCGCGGTGAGTCCATCGTGTGCTTCGCCGGCGAAGACTGGTGGTACCATCACCCCCATTCCAAAAGTCACATCCTGAAGCGCCTGGTGAAGGAGAATCGCGTTCTCTTTGTGAATTCGATCACGATGGGGTTACCGTCGATGTCGAATCCCGATTTCCTTCTGAAGATTCGTCGCAAGTTGGGAAGCCTGGTTCGCTGCCTGCGTAGAGTTCCAGAAGGGCTCTATGTTTTCACGCCAGTCTCGCTTCCGTTTTACGGTACCCCTGCCCTGCGGGCGTTGAATCGGATCATGCTCATCCTGCAACTCCGACTGGTGATGCTGCTTTGCGGAATGAGGAAACCGATCGTGTGGGCCGCCATTCCTTCGGCCGCAGATGTTGTGGAACACCTGAACGCCAAGCTCGTGGTTTACCAGGTCTCTGACAAATATGACGCCAACGAGGATAGCGCGCTTTCGCAGAACATCATCCGGGAGATGGACCGCCGCCTGAAGCAGGCCTCTGCGGTTGTCATGTACTCCGGACGCAAGCTCTACGAAGAGTCCGATGTTCCTCATCGATATTTCCTGGAGCAGGCTGTCGACTTCGACCACTTCGCCAAAGAAGCTCCCGAGGCTTCGCAGGTCAAAGACATTCCCCGGCCCGTGCTTGGCTATTTTGGGTTCATGGACTACGTGATGGATGTGCCTCTGATGGAAGAAGTGGCAAAGGCAAGGCCGGAGTGGCATTGGCTTTTCATCGGAAGGAAATCGAACCTGATGCAGATTTCGGGCAACAACATTCATTTCACGGGCCCGGTCCCGTATGCCGATCTGCCAGGTTTCCTGCGACACATCGATGTTTGCGTTCTTCCCTGGCGCGCGGGCCACACGTTTACCAGCTACGGCAGCGCAATCAAAGTCCGCGAATATCTTGCCAGCGGAAAACCAGTGGTGATTTCGCCGCTTTATGAATACCGCAACACGCCCGGGATTCGGATGTATCAATCCACCTCCGAGTTCATCGCTGCGGTGGAAGACTCTCTGCATAACGACACCGAGGCGGACCGTCAACTCAGGCAAGCGGAGGTTCGAAATTGCACATGGGACAACCGCGCCCGCGAAGTCGGCGAATTACTCTGCGCGTTGCTGCGGACACCCCAGGCCAAATACTCCTCCGGCGCGGCGGTTGGAATTTCGCGAGACCCGATTGAGCAGTTAGCATCCTCCCCCGGAGCATAAAATTGAAGTGGCGGCCTGGCCGCCAGGAGATGATGGAAGCATGCAAGCAATTCTTGAGAATCTTCGTTCCGGAGAAATAACCACTTGCGATGTGCCAGCTCCGGAGTTGCGCCCCGGCGGCATTCTGGTGAGAACTGCGTTCTCGGCCATCAGCTCTGGCACAGAGCGCGCCCACCGGGAACAAGCCGAAAAGTCTCTGGTTGGGAAGGCCATGGCACGACCGGACCTGGTGCGCCAAGTAATCGATTTTGCCAAGAAACAGGGCATCCGGTCAGCGTATGAACGCGTCCAAACGCGTCTGAATTCACTCTCGCCGCTGGGCTATAGCTGCGCCGGAACCGTGCTTGCGGTAGCGGAGGGCGTATCTGAGTTCCAGGTCGGTGATCACGTTGCTTGCGCCGGCGGTGGTTACGCCAATCATTGCGAGATCAATTTCGTTCCCCGCAACCTTGCTGCTCGCGTTCCAGATGGTGTTTCCCTGGAGAGCGCCTCGCTCACAACGATCGGTGCCATTGCCATGCAGGGCTTGCGCCAGAGTGCCGCCACTTTCGGAGAAACCGTGGCTGTCATTGGCGCGGGACTGGTTGGCGTACTCACCATTCAACTGGCAAAAGCTGCGGGATGCCGAGTCATCGCAATTGATCTCGACGCGGAACGAGTAAAACGCAGTCTGGCAATGGGAGCCGACCTCGGACTGTGTTCTGCCACGGATCACATTATCGAAGCCATCGCCGAATACACGCAGTATGGAGCCGATGTGGCCATCATCACCGCCGCGACGCCTTCGAATGAACCTATCGAACTAGCCGCCAAGATTCTTCGTGATCGCGGACGCATTGTGATCGTTGGTGACGTTGGCTTGGGAGTATCGCGTAATAACGTCTATCACAAAGAATTGTCCATCACTCTTTCGCGCTCGTACGGGCCCGGCCGTTACGATCCCCAGTACGAACAGGAAGGCATCGACTATCCCGTCGGCTATGTACGCTGGACGGAAAAGCGCAATATGGAGGCCTTCCTCGGATACCTGAAGACCGGTGCGCTGAATCTCGCGCCGCTCGTTCAGCACTGCTATCCGGCTGAAGAAGCGAACCGCGCCTACGCCGAACTGAAGTCTTCAGGCGCTTATACGGTACTGATCAAGTACTCGACCAGCGCCGCTGAAGTGGCAATCGCACAGGCCTCCAGTGTCCCAGCCACAAGGAAGTCTGGCCCCAAGGAGAAGGTCCATATCGGCTCGATCGGTGCCGGGAGCTTCGCCCAGAATGTTATCTTCCCGTTGATACGTGGCGCGAAGGGAACGGTGCTTCAGTCGGTCGCGACTGGAACGGGAACGGCGACGGAGACGGCGCGGCGGGGTTTCGGTTTTGTCCAGGCGCAGACCTCCGCGGACCTGATCCAGAATCCCGAGATCGATGCGGTCTTTGTAATGTCACGGCACGATAGCCACGCTCACTATGTTGTCAATGCTCTGACTCACCACAAGGCGGTCTTTGTGGAAAAGCCATTGGCGATTACGTCCGAGCAACTGGAAGAAATAAATTGTGCGGCTCAGGCGGAAAAAGAGCAGGGCCACAATCCCTTCGTGATGGTCGGCTTCAACCGGCGTTTTGCGCCGCTGACCTCGGAGCTCAACACTTTCTTCGCAGGGCGCAGGGATCCGATGATGGTTCATGTTCGCATCAACGCTGGCTACCTGCCGCTGGATCACTGGACACAGCGCAAACAGGACGGCGGGCGCATCGTCGGCGAATTTTGTCATTTCGTAGATTGGGCGCGCTCTGTCATTGGCTCCCCCATCCAACAGGTTTCTGCCTACGCTCTGCCGGATGGCTCCCGCTATAACCACGACAATCTTTTGGCCGTTCTGACATTCCAGGATGGCTCTCTGGCCAATCTCTTGTACGTTGCGAATGGAGACAAATCGGTCCCCAAGGAGTACATGGAAGTTTTCTGCCAGGGACGTGTGGCACGCCTGAATGACTTTCGTTCTCTTGAACTCTCTCACGAGGGAAAGACCAGAAGCGTGAAATCTTCCGGCGACAAGGGTCATCAGCGTGAGATGGAGCTTACCCTAGCGGCCATTCGCCAAGGTTCGGACGCTCCGATCCCGTTTGATCAGATCATGGAAGTATCGCAAGCCACTCTCGCCGTGGTTGAGTCGCTTGCATCCGGCCAGCCGGTTAAGTTGAAGGAGAAGGAATCGATTCTGCAACAAGCATAGTTCTGCTTCACCGTAGCTTTGCATCAACCATGAATGCAGTTTCTCAAGTCGTGACCGATCCGCCATCAACTGACCTGCGCCTTGTGACGGATCAGCAAGCCAGAATCGCTCGTGCCATCCACGACCTGCAGAACTGGATTGAAGTGCGCGATTACGCAGGATATGAACCCTACGACATTCTGAACTCACCGTTGTTGTCTCGTGTGGGTCTCCGTTTTCCCGCGCTCAGTTGGGCCCTGATCCAGGTGGCGAAGAAGTTTGGTGGTAACCGCCTGCGCGGGTGGCTGCGCGTGCCTCCCAGCACGAACCCGAAAGCTCTAGGCTTGATGCTGGCGGGGTACTGCGATCAATTTCGCTCCGGCGCTGACTGTTCGGCGCAAATGCGCGACTTGAAGTCCCGGCTGCGGCGCCTGCGCAGCCCCAGTGAACGCGATTTTTGTTGGGGCTACGATTGGAATTTTGTTTCCCTGCGTGGACCTGTACTGCCGGCGTACCAACCGAACGCCATCGCCACCGTTTTCTGCGCTCAGGCCCTGCTGGATCTGGCGCAAGTCTCCGGGGACGAAGGAGCTCTCGAAATGGCGGCTTCAGCGGGACGATTCATCGTCACCCGGCTGATAAGATCCGTCGATACGGCGACCGATCTTTGTTTCAGCTATACCCCGTTGCACGCGTCGAAGATTTACAACAGCAGCGCGCTTTGCGCGGCCTTCCTCCTCCGCCTGGGGTTGCAGATTAACAATCGGGAGTACCAGGAATTAGCGAAGCGCGCACTGCATTATCTGGTTGCCGAGCAGCAACCGACGGGTTCCTGGTTTTACGGTGCAGGTCGTATGCAGCGATGGATCGATGGCTTCCACACGGGGTACAACCTGGAAGCCTTGTTGGCCTATCGGCGTCTGAGCGGCGACGCCAGCGTTGACGCTCCCCTGCGCCGCGGGTTTGAGTTCTATCAAAACCAGCTCTTTGATATGGATGGCGCACCCAAGTATCTGCACAATTCCCGCTATCCAATCGATGTCCATTCTTGTTCCCAGGCTATCCTGACTTTTGCAACATTTGCTCCGGAGGACACGGGGGCGCGCGACAAGGCCGTGGCCGTAGCGGAGTGGACTCTCGATCACATGCGGGCACCGGAAGGGTATTTTTATTACCAGATTCACCGCTGGACGCGCAATCGAGCCGCATATATGCGGTGGGGACAGGCCTGGATGTTTCGAGCCCTTACCCGCCTGGAAACCTTATTTTCCGGTCAGGAAGATGCAAATCCCCGCTCGGGAAAGCACCGTTTTCATTAAGTTTTTGGCATTGCAGTTGCAGCAGACACGTGTCCCTCTTCCCTTCGAATGATTCTGTTGATTGGCATGCTAATTACGTTAGTAACCCAGACTCAAAGCTTAGTTTCGTGTTGGTTTTGTTGGCAGTGCAGTTGAAAGAGACCCCACGGGCCGCAGCGGCTTGACGGCTAGCGGCGGAAAGAAAATGTGTTGACAGTGCAAAACCGAGCCATGGTACGACCCAATAGAAACTGGTTGCAGTCGCGAAGTCAGGTACTGGGCCCCGCGGAAACCGTCACGTTCCCGGGGGATCTGGCCCGACCGACCCTTTTCGAGTACTGGCGCATTTTCTATCGCCGGCGTTGGACGGTCCTGGCAGTGATTACGACTTGTCTTGCTCTGGCGGCGGTTTATTCAATTACAGCCACTCGTCTGTACCGGGCGACTGGCCGGATTTCGATCGAGAAACAGGATCCGAACGCACTTGGGTTCAAGGGAGACCGTGGCCTTTCGGTGGACGACGTTGAATACAATATGCAACTCGACGCGCAGGAAAAGATACTGACTAGCGACACGCTGATCTTGCAAACCCTGCGCAATTTGAAAATCGTCCCGCCACCCCCAGCGTCTGTTTCAGGTCTGCCCCAACCGATGTCGCAGCAAGAACGCGGGCTTTTACGCACTTTTGAGAGCAACCTGCAGGTCGCCCGAGTCGGGCATACCCCGTTGGTGGAGATCCGCTTCGCCAGTCCCAATCCGCAGTACTCAGCCCGCTTCGTGAACGGCCTCGTGCAAGCGTACATTGAGCAAAATTTCAACGTGCGGTATCGATCATCCCAACAAGTCTCGGCTTTTCTTGCTCGAGAGTTGGCCGACCTGAAGGTGAAGGTCGAAGAATCGCAGGCCAATCTGGCTGCTTTTCAAAAGAAAGTCGGTATTCTCGGCACGGACAACAAACAGAACATTGTTATGGAGAAGTTGGACGACATCAATCGTGAGCTGACCCTGGCGCAAGGAGACCGGATGCAGAAGGAGGCCGTCTACCGAGCGGCTCTCTCGGGCAACCCGGAGTTGCTTCCCGGGGTTTCGGATAGCCAGGTCATCAAAAACTTGAAAGACGAGCAGGCGAAAGTTGCTAACAACTATGCGCAGGCCACCAGCCAGATGGGCCCGGCCCATCCTCAAGTGCAACAATTAAAGAGCGAGCTCGATCAGGTCGATGCCGCGCTGAAAGCTGAATACCAAACGATTGCCGAGCGCAATGGGAAATCGTATTTCATCGCGAAGCATCGAGAAGACATGCTTCGTGATGCATTGAACCAGCAGATTCAAGCCGCCAACAATATGAATGAGAGTTCCATTCAGTACGGCATCCTGAAACATGAAGCCGATTCCAATCAGGCTCTGTACGATGGGCTCTCCCAGCGATTGAAGGAAGCCGACGTCTCGGCTGGCCTCGAATCGGGCAATGTCCGGGTCGTGGATCCGGCGCAAGTTCCCACTTCTCCTTCTTCGCCCAATATTCCTCTCAACTTTGCGTTGGCTCTATTTATGGGCTGCGTTGGCGGCAGCAGTCTGGCCTTCGTTCGAGAACGCTTGGATAGCCGACTTCGTACTCCAACCGAGGTGGAATCCTTCAGCTCTCTACCGATGATCGGGACCGTACCTCGTATTCCGATTGCCGCGGCCAGCCAACGTTCGCTGCTGTCCAAAGGAAAATCCGTTACCGAAGCGGATACTTTAATCATCCAGGATCAGCCCAGAGCCGAGCTCCTCGAGAGCTATCGCGCCCTTCGCTCGTCACTTCTGATGTCTTCCTCGGGAGTGCCTCCACAGGTCATCATGGTGACCAGCGCTCTGCCCTCCGAAGGCAAGACCACAACCAGCATCAACTGCGCCGTAGTGCTGGCCCAGGCAGGTGCGCGCGTACTTCTGGTCGACGCCGACTTGAGAGCGCCCCGCATTCACAAGGTACTGGGCCTGAGCTCGCGCTGCGGATTGAGTACTCTGCTTAATGAAAGCAGTGGGGACAACGACCGCGACGCCATCGTACAGTTCGCTCAGGTGCCCAACTTGTTCGTTTTGCCGTCAGGGCCCCGGAGTGAAGAGCCCGCTCGCTTGCTGGACGCCAAGATCATGAAGAAGAAGATTGAAACATGGCGGAAACTGTTCACGCATATCATCATTGACACGCCGCCGGTTTTAGCCTGCAGTGACTCGGTTGTTCTATCGACAGAGGTCGACTCAGTTTTGCTCGCTACCCTCGCCGGATACACGTTGAAAGACGCCCTACTTCGCGCCCGCGACCTGCTTCTGAACGTCAATGCCAATATCGTTGGTGTTGTGGTCAACGGACTGGAGCTCGGTTCTTCCGAGTATTTCTGGTACAGCTACTACGCCGAGAATTACGGCCGTAGAGGCGATCACAGGTCTCAGAGATCGAGGGCGAATTGAGAGACCAGTTTGTGAGGCATTTTGTGAAATCATTTCTTGGATCAAGTTCGATTCAGTTCCTGATCGCTATTGCGTTGCTTTCCGTGGCTTCGGTATGGGCCCAATCCACTGAGTCTGCTGCGCAAGCAGCCGTGAACAAGATCCAGGCAAGCGAGCAGACTGCAGCTGATCTCAAGGGAGCAATCCCCGCTTCACCGATCGGTACGGGGGATCTTCTCGATATAAGTTTGTTTGGGACGCAAGACTTCCATCAGGAAGCGCGCGTTAGCAATACCGGTGATATCTCGCTTCCGTTGATTGGGTCTTTGCATGTGTCTGGGCTAACGCCTGAAGGCACAGCCACCGACATCCGTAACAAGCTTATCGACGGAAACTTTTACAAGAACCCTCAGGTGACCGTTCTTGTCAAGGATTACGCCACCTCCGGCATTTACATTCTGGGAGAAGTACAGAAGCCGGGTTTCTATCCGATTGTGAAGGCGAATACACTCCTGCAGGCAATAGCCTTGGCGGGGGGCACGACCCCGAAGGCGAGCCGATTGGCAACCATCAGCAATCCTGACCGTGACCCAAAGGAATTGTCTGTCCGCATGTCCAATGACGGAAAGGGAGACGGCAAGGATCAGACGATGATGGCGGGCGATACCGTTACCGTGCTTAAAGCCGGCATCGTGTACGTTGTCGGGGAGGTGCATCTGCCCACCGGGATTGTGATGGATAATGAGAATTTGACGGTGCTGCAGGCGATTGCCCTGGCTCAAGGGACAAATCCCAACGCGGCGCTCGACAAAGCCCAGTTGATTCGCCGTACTCCCGAGGGCCCACAACAACAAGCTTTGCCGCTGAAGAAGATGCTGGAGGCCAAAGCGCCAGACGTCAAGGTGATGGCGGATGACATCATATTTGTACCCAAGAGTGGCTTTAGCGCGTTTTCGAAACGCGGTGCGGAAGCCATCCTGCAGGCGGCTACCGGTGTAGCGATGTACGCACATTACTGATCGACCGCGATCGCAACTTTATTCGACATTCTCATGCATATTCTTCACGTAGTCGGGGCTCGACCGAATTTCATGAAAGCAGCCCCCGTCATCGGGGCTGTCCATGGACGAAACGGAACAAGGCAGACACTCGTTCACACGGGCCAGCATTACGACAACAACATGTCGGATGTTTTTTTCGAGCAACTGCAGTTACCTCGACCCGACTTGAATCTTGCGGTTGGTTCTGGAAGCCAGGCAAGTCAGACCGCCGAGGTGATGATCCGCTTCGAAGCCGCGGTGCTGGAGCGGAAGCCAGATCTGGTGGTCGTCTACGGCAACGTCAATTCAACCGTAGCCGCAGCGCTGGTCTGCTCGAAGCTTCTGATTCCTGTGGCTCATGTAGAAGCCGGTCTGCGTTCCTTTGATCGCACTATGCCCGAGGAAATCAATCGTCTGTTGACCGATCAGATTTCAGACCACCTGTTCACTCCATCCGAAGATGGGAATGAGAACCTGCTCCGCGAAGGCATCGCCAAAGAGAAGATTCATTTGGTCGGCAACGTGATGATCGACACTTTGATCCGTCTTCTAGCGAAAGCGGACCATTGCGTCGCTCCTCGCGATGTGCCCGAACGATACGTCCTGGTCACGCTGCATCGGCCGTCGAACGTCGATGATCTGCAGGTCCTGCAGCAGATCATTGGCAGCCTCTCTGAAATCGCGCAGAATATAGCCGTCGTTTTCCCGGTGCATCCCAGAACTCGTCAGCGCTTGACCGAGTCTGAGATCGACCTTCGCGGATTCCACATGCTGGATCCGCTGCCGTATCTGGAATTTCTGGCCTTGCAGCGGCGAGCCTCAGCGGTCATCACTGATTCTGGCGGTATTCAGGAGGAAACTACCTACCTGGGTATTCCTTGCATCACGCTGCGTGAAAACACCGAACGTCCGATTACGGTCACGATGGGCACGAATGTCATTGTGGGTCGAGACATGGCTCGACTCCGCACAGAACTCAACACGGCTGTCAGCGGGCAATGGAAATCCGGTCGCATCCCACCTTTTTGGGATGGGCACGCTGGCGAGCGGATCGCGAGCATCCTGAGTTGAGCAACAAAGTTGCAAGCACTTTGTTCGTTATTGTTCGCACCAGTTGTCCTCGGCCTTCCCCCCACAGATACCCTTATGCGATTCCACGTTGAGGGAACGACTTAGATGAATCAAGCAGATGCACCTGTGGCAAGGCGCCACATACTCACAATCGGCTTGGATGACTACTACCATGCCGAGGCGCTCAAAAGCAGCATCCATCCCAGCCAGTGGTATCGGTTTGAATCGCGCCTGGAGCAAAACACGCTCAAAGTGCTCGATCTGCTGGACCGGTTCCATACTCACGCGACTTTCTTTGTGATGGGATGGGTCGCAGAACGGTTCCCGGAAATCATTCGCGAAGTCGCCCGCCGTGGTCATGAAATTGCGAACCAGGGGTATTTCCATCGTGGCGTGCGCGAGATGAGTCCGGCTGAATTCCGGGATGATCTCAAACGCTCGCGCGATGCAGTGCAGACCGCGAGCGGTTTAAAAGTGCTGGGAAATCGTTGTGCCCGTCCACTCACGCATCCTCAAGATCTCTGGGCCCTGGATGTGCTAGCCAGCGAAGACTACGTCTACGACTCGAGCGTTCTCCCCTTATTCCGTTCTTTCCACTCGCAACCGTGGCGGCGCTTTGTACACCAGCATCAACTGGGCGATAAGCAACTTTGCGAACTTCCCTTCTCAACATGGGAATGTCTGGGATATGCGTTGCCGATCGCGGGTGGCAACTATTTTCGGCAGATTCCGCACGATCTGATGAAGAGCCGGGTGGATCACTGGAATCGCACTTATTCCGCTCCATTCGTCATGTACTTCCACGTGTGGGAACTGGATGACAAGCAGCCGCGAATTAATGTCGCGTCCACTCTCGCCAAGATCCGCCACTATCGCAATCTGGGAAAGACGAGTTGGGTGGTACAGAACTATCTGGAGAGTTATTCGTTCGGATCTGCGGCTGAATACCTCGGCCGTCCAGCGCAGTTGAAAATTGAGGCGCAACCGCAGTCAGCGCCAGCAATTAACATCGAAACCGCTTCCCGAGCGACTCAGAATAGCCGCCTGCCGTTGGAACCCAAGCTTCCAGTCACCATCGTTGTACCTTTCTATAACGAAGAGGCAGTGCTGAAGTATTTCGTCAACACCATCGATAAAGTGGAAGCTGACTTAGGCAAGAAATACGATCTCCAGTTCGTATTTGTGGATGATGGCAGCAAAGATTCCACTCTAAAGCGCCTGCAGGAATCGTTTCGTGATCGCCAGGAGTGCCAAATTGTCAGCCATCCGTCGAATCGCGGAGTGGCAGCGGCAATTCTGACTGGCATACGTCACGCTCAAACCGAAGTGGTCTGCTCGATGGATTGTGATTGCACTTACGACCCGCTTACCCTCGACCAACTCATCCCGGCCTTGACTGAAGGCATCGACATGGTGACCGCGTCGCCATACCATCCGAAAGGAAAGGTGCTGAACGTTCCACCCTGGCGGCTGAGCCTCTCCAAGTCTGCCTCTTTCCTGTACCGGCGAATTTTGCATCACAAGATTCACACCTACACCAGTTGTTTCCGCGTCTATCGTCGAAGTGCTGTCGTCGATCTCCCTATCAAAGAAGGCGGCTTTCTGGGAGTCGCGGAACTGCTTGGCAAACTCGATCTCAAAGGCTGCAGAATCCGCGAATGCCCGGCCACGTTGGAGGTACGGCTTCTCGGAGCCTCTAAAATGAAGGTGGCGCGAACGGTGTTTGGACACCTGAAACTTCTGACCCGTTTGTTATATACTAGGTTGTCGTCTCCCCCCGTAGTTTTCGCCCCCGAAAAGATATCGAAGGCCCTTCCCTCCAGTCCTGACTCGCGCCTAGTTCGCGACCGATCTTCGGCGGTCGTGAATTCGGCAAAACTATCATGAGCTTGTCAAACTTTACCGTTGAGCAAGTCCGGTCCACCGGTGGGTTGGAGTCGACCTCCTTACCGAATGGGGTGTCGTGCAAGAAAGTACTGACCCTGTTTGGCACGCGGCCGGAAGTGATCAAGTTGGCTCCCGTGATCGAGCAGTTGGAGCGCAACAACGACTGTTTTAAGACTGTCAACGTCACTTCGGCGCAACACAAGGACCTTCTCTATCCTTTCATCAACCTTTTTCGGATACGCGTTGATTATGACCTTCACATCATGCGCGACGGGCAGACACCCAGTCATGTGTGCGCGCGTGTTCTGGAGTTACTCGACCCGATTCTCGATAGCGAACACCCGGATCTCATCCTGGTTCAAGGAGACACTACAACAGCCATGGCCGGGGCGCTGGCGGGGTTTCATAGGTCTATTCCTGTGGGTCACGTAGAAGCCGGCCTCAGATCCGGAAACGACTACAGTCCTTACCCCGAAGAGATGAACCGCAAGCTCATCAGCCGTCTCGCGAAGTACCACTTTGCGGCGACTGCTCGCAATCGCGATGCGCTCCTCGAGGAGAAGATTCCGGTCGAAAACGTATTTGTCACTGGCAATCCCGTGGTGGATACGCTTCAGAGCGTGATTCGTCGGGATGTAGTTCCTCATGACATCCAACATGTGCTCGAGAGTACCGCCGGGCGCAAGCGAATTGTTCTCACGACCCACCGCCGCGAATCGTTGGGCGTGACGATGGAACGAAATCTTGAGGTCCTGTCGGACTTCGTCGCCCGGCATGAAGATGTCGTTCTGATATTCCCGGTACACCCCAATCCGAATGTCACACGTGCGGCGAATGACATATTGAAGGGACAATCACGGATTGTTTTGCTGCACCCGCTTGGCTACGAGCCCTTCATTATGTTGCTGCAAAACAGTTGGCTGATTGTTTCGGACTCCGGCGGAGTTCAGGAAGAAGCACCCTCGCTGCATAAGCCTTTGCTGATTATCCGTGATAACACCGAGCGTCCTGAGGCGGTCGAAGCTGGTGTCGCTCGGCTCGTGGGTGGATGCCCGGAGACACTGGCTGCCATGTTGGAAGACGTCTATCGCGACGGGACTTGGATCGAAGCGGTCAAGAAGATTGAAAATCCGTTTGGTACGGGTAATGCCGGAGAGCAGATTGTGCGTCGAATCGGGGCTCTTCTGGGATGTTCCATGCAACCGGTTGTCGCCTGACGCAAGGCACGATTAACGCATTAAGAACACGCATTTTTGGGAGGAATGAACTCATATGAGTACCGTCACTTCGCCGAAGTTGTTAACGCTGCCCTCTGACCAGGATGCCTCCGGAAGGACGCTTGGCCAGGAAGAAATCGCTGCGCTAGCGGAAGCCATTCATAGCGGAACGCTGACCAGCACGAAGGGCAATTTCGTGAAAACACTCGAAACCAATTTTGCCGCCAAGTTGGGTGTCAAACACGCTCATGCTTGCGCCTCGGGTACCGCGGCCGTGCACATCGCAATTGCAGCCATCGACCCAGAGCCGGGCGATGAAATTGTCACGAGCTCCATCACTGACATGGGCGCCTTGTCCCCAATTTTGTACCAATGCGCCGTGCCTGCATTTGCTGAGGTCGATCCGCGCACGTGCAATGTAACCGCTGAGACCATCGAGCCCTGCCTTAGCCCGCGGACCAAAGCCATCATCGTTACCCATTTGTTTGGAAACCCGTGCCCGATGGACGAGATCATGGATCTGGCGAACGCACGGGGTATTCCGGTCATCGAAGATTGTGCCCAGGCCTTCCTCGCCGAGCACGATGGCAAAAAGGTGGGCACTATGGGCACGATCGGCGCCTTCAGCCTGCAGCAAGGAAAGCACATTACGACGGGCGAAGGCGGCCTGGTGTGCTCGAACGATGACGCACTGGCACGCCGTATGTTCCTGCTCATCAACAAGGCGTGGGGTTATGGCGATGCCGCACCGGACCACTATTTCCTGGCACTCAATTACCGTATCAGCGAACTCCAGGGTGCGGTGGCCGTGGCACAATTGCCGAAACTTGAAGGCGTCGTCCGCGCACGTATCGCCTCGGCGGACAAACTTACGGCGCGTTTACAGGGATTGCGCGGCATCGAGACTCCCGTGGTTCATCCCAAGGCGAAACACACCTACTGGAAATACTGCCTCAATGTTGACGGCAATCACTTGCCCGGCGGATCCCTAGCTTTGGCTCGCGAACTGAAGAAGCGGCAGATCGCTTGCGCACCTCGCTATATTCAGAAGCCAGCTTTCATGTGCCAGGTTTTCAAAGAGCAGCGTACTTTCGGAAACAGTCACTTCCCCTTCACACTGGCTCGCCCCGAAGTGCTTAACTACGACCCATCTAACTTCCCCAAGACCATGGCGGCGTTGGAGCATGTTCTGGTTCTGCCGTGGAACGAAAAGTATGAAGACGAACACATCGATTACATCGCCACTTCAATCTGCGAGGCACTCCATGAACTCCAGTAGTATTGTCCACAAAAACGGGAAGCTTAAATTTGGCCTGGTTGGGGCGGGCGCCATTGCCCAGGCCTACATTCGCGCATTCCAGGATTCCCAAGAGGCTACCTTGGTAGCTGTGGCCGATCTGCGTCCCGACGCAGCTCAGGCGATGGCTACAAAGGTACCGTGCAAAGCGTACGACTCCCATCTGCGCATGACCACTGAAGAAAATCTGGATGCGGCGATTGTTTGTACGCCTCCATCGACTCACCCGGAGATTTGCGTCGATCTGCTGAAGAGCGGTGTTCACGTTCTCTGTGAGAAGCCTCTCAGCATAAACTCGGAAAATGTCAGGTTTATGATCGAGTCCGCGCATAAGGCCGATAGAACTCTAACCATGGCCTCCAAGTTCCGCTACGTTGAAGATGTGGCCGAAGCACGGAGACTAATGTTGTCTGACCTGATCGGGGACGTGGTTCTCTTCGAGAACGCCTTCACCTCCCGGGTGGATATGTCCAACCGGTGGAATGCCAACCCAAAGGTGAGCGGAGGCGGCGTCCTGATTGACAACGGAACACACTCGGTCGACCTCATGCGTTATTTCCTTGGTCCGCTGGCTGAAATTGATGTCGTTGAAGGCAAACGCAGCCAGGGTCTGGCCGTCGAAGAGACCGTTCGTATTTTCGTAAAAAGCATGAACGGTATCATCGGAAATGTTGATCTATCCTGGAGCATCAGCAAGGAAAACGCCAGCTACATCGATATTTACGGATCGCAAGGAATGATCTCGGTGGGCTGGAAAGAATCCAAGTACCGGCTCTACTCCAACAACCAGTGGGTCGTATTTGGCAAGGGATATGACAAGGTGCAAGCTTTCCGCAGCCAAATTGACAACTTCGCTCGATCGCTGAGGGGCCTTGAGCCACTGGTCATTACAGAGGTCGATGCCGCAGCCTCAGTCCAGGCAATCGAATCCGCATACGCCGCTCTGCATCGCCAGCGCTGGACTCCGATCGGCACTAGCATTAGCGTCGTTCGTCAGGCGCAGCCGATCGAATCGGCAGGATCGGCCGCATGACTGCCCTAGCGGAAAAGACCGACGTTCGGATCCATCCTTCCGCAATCATCGAGGAAGGAGTCAAGATTGGGCCAGGAAGCTCAGTCTGGGATAACGTCCACATTCGTCACGGCGCTCTCATCGGGGAGTCGTGCATCGTCGGCGAGAAGAGTTATATCGCCTACGACGTGCAGATTGGAAACCTGGTCAAAATCAATGCCATGGTTTACATCTGCGCGGCGGTGACGATTGAAGATGGAGTCATGATCAGCGCGGGGACGACATTTACCAATGATCGCTTCCCGCGCGCGACCACTTCGAACCTGCGCGAACTGCGTTCGTCCGCGCCGGACGAACACACGCTTCCAACGTTAGTAAAGGAAGGCGCAACGATCGGAGCGCAGTGCACCATCGGCAATGATCTGACCATTGGACGATTCGCCATGATCGGGATGGGTTCGATCATCACGAAATCGGTTCCTGACTTCCAGTTGGTTATCGGAAGTCCGGCTCGCCCCGTTGGCTGGGTATGTCGATGTGGTGAACCCATCCATCGTTTCAAAGGGGACCTTCCGAAACAACGGTTGGAAGTGGCCTGCCCGGCTTGCAGGCTGCCTTACCTCATTAACGAAGGCATCGTAACGGAGCTAGACCCTCCCCGCTGATGTCGCCCGTATCTGCCAACAACCAGAAGCAGCACTGGGCCATCCTGGGCGGTGGGTTTCTGGGAATGACGCTTGCTCTGCGCCTCGCGCGCCAGGGCAAGCGTGTCACCTTGCTGGAAGGCGCTCCCTACCTCGGCGGCTTGGCGAGCGCCTGGAAATTGGGAGACGTGGTATGGGATCGCCATTATCACGTCACCCTGCTTTCCGATTCCTGCCTGCGTTCGCTCCTGAAGGAACTCGGATTAGACAGCGAAATCGAATGGGTGCAAACCCAAACCGGTTTCTATTCGAATTCCCAGCACTATTCGATGTCGAATGCACTCGAGTTCCTGAAATTTCCACCGCTAAACCTGATCGACAAATTCAGGCTCGGTGCAACCATTCTGTATGCGTCCAGCCTAAAACAGTGGAAGCCGCTGGAACACATCAGCGTTGAAAGCTGGTTACGGCGCTGGTCAGGGAACCGGACCTTCAATAAGATCTGGCTCCCGCTGCTGCGCGCAAAGTTAGGTGAGAACTATAAGAAAGCGTCCGCTGCGTTTATCTGGGCAATCATTGCGCGCATGTATGCCGCTCGGCGCGCCGGTCTTAAGAAAGAAATGTTCGGCTACGTGCCTGGCGGGTATGCAACTGTTCTGGATCGACTCGGCAAGCTGCTCGCAAGTGAAGGAGTCACTGTCCACGTTGGGGAGCCTGCGAAAAAGATCGAGGCAATTCCTCAAGGTGGCGTTCTCATCACTCTTCAGGATGGCCACGCTGAGGCGTTCGACCAGGTGGTGTGCACATTCGCTTCTCCCGTGGTGGCCGGCATGTGCCCGAGCCTTACGGATACTGAAGTGCGCAGCTTGCAAGGTTTTGAATATCAAGGCATCATTTGCGCTTCCCTGCTGTTGAAGAAACAACTCGCGCCGTACTACATCACGAATATTACCGATTCTCTTCCCTTTACCGCGTTGATTGACATGTCCGCGCTGGTAGATCAGAAGTATCTAGCAGGACACGGGCTGGTCTACCTCCCGAAATACGTCCCTCTCGGCTCACCGGATTTCGAACTCTCGGATGCGGAGATTCAAGAGCAGTTTCTGAAGGGTTTGAGTGAGATGTATCCGCAATTCAAGCGCGATGATCTTTTGGCCTTCCGTGTTTCCCGAGTGCGCTACCTATTGCCTGTTCCAACCATCGGATATTCGGATCACCTTCCCCCTATCACCACCAGCGTTCCAGGCCTTTACATCGTAAATTCGACGCAGATCGTCAATGGAACTTTGAACGTAAACGAAACGATTCAGTTGGCAGACCGAGTCGCAGAACGTTTTGCGCTTATACCCCCCGAAAAAGATGGCCAGGAGCTAACTAGAGATGAGTTCAAACAAACCAATAGCCAGCCTGTCGCTTGATTTAGATAACCAGTGGTCGTACATGAAGACTCATGGCGACGCTGGGTGGGAATTATTCCCCTCCTACCTGGATATTCTTGTGCCTCGAGTGCTGCGATTTCTGTCCGAACGCCAGCTCACGATTACATTCTTTGTAGTGGGACAAGACGCCGCTCTGCCGAAAAACCACGATGCCCTTCGTGCTATAGCCGGCGCCGGACATGAGATCGGAAATCACTCCTTTCATCACGAACCGTGGATGCACCTGTTCGATAGAAAGCGCATTGTGCAGGAGTTGAGTCAGACCGAAGAGAACATTGAAGCGGTGACAGGCCTTCGACCCCGAGGATTCCGCGGCCCCGGCTTCAGCTTCTCGGAAGACACGCTCGATGTGCTCACCGAACGTGGGTATATCTATGATGCATCCTACTTCCCCACCTGGATCGGTCCACTCGCCCGCATGTACTACTTTCTGACTAGCAGCTTTGGAAAGGATGAACTAAAAAAACGCGAGGCTCTGTTCGGATCTGTCAAAGCTTGCTTTTTGCCACTAAAACCAAAGCATCTGAAATCCAAGTCCAGCCAACTCCTTGAAATTCCGGTAACCACGATGCCGTTGTTCCGGATTCCAATTCACGCGAGCTACATTCTTTATTTCGCCACATTCTCTCCGGGCTTGGCGATGTTGTACTTTCGATTTGCCCTGGCGCTCTGCCGGCTGACGGGAGTGCAACCCTCCCTGCTCCTGCATCCACTGGACTTTTTGGGTGGCGACGATATCTCTGAATTGGCATTTTTCCCGGCCATGCGCATGCGCAGTGAGCAAAAGCTCGCGCTCATGGCGAAGATCATCGATTGCTACAGCAGCTATTTTCGAGTGGTCACGATGAAGCAACACGCAAACGAGGTGGATGGTGTCAGAACTCCTTTGCCAGCCACATCACAACCGCCACAAGTGCTGTCATGATTGAATCTGCGCATCTGTTGATCGACTGACTCAGTTATGCCTTCCCCAAGGGTCTTAGGGCTTCGTGAAAATCTTGGTTGCAATTGATTACATCCGAACTCGGATCGGGTCCGGACTGATATTGTTGTGCTTGGTCCTCGGGCTCCCGTCCCTGGGGATGGGACAGGCCCCGGCGTATCCGGTCGCCCCTCCCTCGGATACCCGGCCATGTGGCACGTTTTCTGACTACCTCATTCACAACTCCGCAGTGAACCAGTCCGGGTACCCACAAGCGCATCTTGTTGTAGACCTGATGTCCAGCCGCTATCGCGACTTGCTCTGGGTCGTGGCTGGATATCAACGGACCGGCATGCCCTTGGTTTCCTATAACGGAAAGACCTTGGCACCGCCGGCGCCAGGAGACGATCCGGGACTTTACTATTTCGTTCCAGCGATCTCGCGTCTGCTCCACATGGGGATCGAGCGCACGATTGACTTGGTTCTAGGGACGGCACTCCTATTTGGATTTGGGGTGGGCTTCGGTGGGTGTCTACGTGCGTTGCAGAGCACCGCGGGCAAGGTGATCGCCTTTTTCGCGTTCTTGCTTCTGACCGCAATTGCCTACCATACTGGCGACGTTTACGTTTTCGAATTCGCGACGACGGTCGCCGTCGTGCCTTGGGTCTTATATATGATTCGCCGCAAGAATGGCGCGAGCCGGATGCTTCCGGTTTGGATCTTAACCTTCGGATTGATTTGTGGGTGCTCAAGCTTGATTCGTTTTGGATCAGCCCTTCCCGCACTCACAATCACAGGCCTCCTGCTGCTGCTCAGTTCCCACGGAACCATCCCGCGAAAGGCAGGGCTCATCCTTATACTGCTTGTAGGTTTTGTGATACCGCAGGCATATCTACGCCACTTGCTCAGCGATAGCGATCGCTACCTGCAGCAGAATGTATCCGGCTATAAACATGGGGACAGCCGTCACGTCCTGGGGCATTTCGCCTACGAAGGGCTCGGATTCTTAAGCAATCCGTATGTTCCCGGAGGGGTCTGCGACGAGATCGCCAAAGACAAGGTCCAAGCGATCGCTCCGGGCACTGCCTACATGTCGTCCGAATACGATCGCATTCTGAGGCACGAAGTAATATCTATCGCCAGGCAGCATCCGGCAATCGTTGGGTTCACAATCCTGGCGAAGCTGGGAATTGTGCTCGGTCTTATCATTCTGTTCGCCAACGCAGGCTTTCTTGTTAAGTTTTGGCATCATCTGCCATGGCGGATCGAACTGTCCTTCTGGGCTGCATTCGCATTGAGCGCAGCGCCTCTAATTCTCTTGGCGCCCCTCCCCATGTACTGCTTGGGAGTGATTTCGCTGGCTGTCGTCTATGGTGTAATCAGCCTCGATGATTTCCTGGCTGCCAGGAGAAAGACGCAATCAGACGCAGGCCCTACCCGAAATCCTATTGATCGCAAATCCATTTTGCTCGAAGAGGCTTCTGCTTAGAAGAACACTTCTCTTCAAAGAAAGAATAATGACTACTGAACGAACGATTTCCGCTTCTGGACTAGGAACAGTCCCTGACACAGAGGGCCCAGAGTTCTGCCTTCCGCGAGTCCTTGCGGTCGTAAGGCAGACTCCGCTGCGTTTTATTTTGATATCCGCGGTAATGCTTATCCCTTGCATTTGGCAACCTCACATTGCAGCCGGCGATCTGGCAAGTCATGCCTACAATGCCTGGATCGTGCATCTCATCAAGCAAGGACAAGCGCCGGGTCTTTCGATCGCACACCGGTCCACTAATGTCCTATTCGACTTCATGCTTGAAGGGCTCATGCCTTTATTCGGCACTGAAGGAGCGCAACGTCTCTCTGTGGGGATTGCCGTTCTTGTGTTTTTCTGGTCAGGCTTTGGATTAATCTCCGCCATCACCAAGAAGCTTCCCTGGGCGGTAACTCCTATCCTCGCCATCCTTGCCTATGGTACGGTATTCAACATGGGACTGTTCAATTACTACATTGCGGGAGCATTGTCGTTTGCCGCTATCGCGGTACTCTGGGAACCACGTCTTCTCAATGTGATAATCGGAATCGGATTGTTTGCTCTGGGATGGGTTGCGCAGCCTCTTCCTGTCATATGGGCCATCGCGATACTTGCTTACCTTTATCTTGCCCGCACGCTGCCCCAGGGGCTCAAGTTGGTCCTACCAGCCGTGTGCATTGCCATACTGTTCGTGGCGAGGAACTTGATCTTGCACTATTGGACCGCGAGCTGGAACTGGCGGCAAGCCTTGCACGCGACCGGAGCGGATCAAGCCTACATGTTTGGTTCGCATTACCGGCTGACAAGTGTGGGACTCGTTGCGGTTTGGGCGATAGCCTTGTTGCATTTCGCTCGCGAGCGAGGGTTAAGGAACCTGCTGCGCTCGATTCCGTTTCAACTTTATGCGATCTCCGTCTTGGGCTGCTTTCTCTTGCCCGACACGATCCTTTTTCCCTGGTACAAGGCTGCATTTGGAGGAGTCGCGGAGCGGGTGGCTTGGCTCTCGGCGATTTTCGTTTGTGTCCTGGTCTCAGAAACCAAGCACGCGGCTCGATACGGCTGCGCTGCTGCTGTTGTCGCACTCTTGTTCTTCGCTCTTCTTTACTCTGACGCGCGAGGGATCAATCGAATGGAGAACAGAGTGGATGCTTTAGTCTCGGAACTGCCCCCCAATTCAAGAGTGATCGCAGAACTCCGCTATCCTCCTGATTCCGGATTTGACGAGAGCATGCTGCTCGATCGAGCCTGCATTGGAAAGTGCTTCAGCTTCGGAAATTACGAGCCCGCGACCGACCAGTTTCGCGTGCATGCCACGCCCGGCAATTCGCTGGTGGCGTGGAGCACAGATTCCAGTTCGGCCCGCAATCGCGTCATCGACAGAGCCGAACAGTTCTTCTCCGTCGAACCCGCCGGGACGCTTTACTTCCTCCACGCCTGCGGGACAGCAGATGTCTGCATGCAGGCGCTGGCGCGCAGCGATCTCGATTCACTGCGGCGATAGCAGCTCTAGCGCGGCGATTCGTCGATTTGCACGGACTTGCCCCGGGAAAACCCGTCGAAGCTATTGTCTTTGACGGCGGAGTCCTTCCCATAAACGACTAGCCCCGCCGATCCCAGCCCTTTGTCATCGTGCACTTTCGTGTTTGTCATCCGGAAGTGATCCGAGCGAATCCAGATAATGGTCCCATCACGGCGGCCCGCGCAACAGTAGTCCCCACCGTCGATCGTCGTGAAGTCGTCTCCATAATTGCCATAAGCGTCCTTACCTTGTCCGAACTGGGCGACGGTATTCCCTTTCGCGGTGCAATTCGCAAACGTATTATGCTGATTGAAGTTGCCGAACATCATGATGCCCGTCTGGACATTGTTCAGAGCGGAACAATCGTGGAACGTGTTGTAAGAAGACATATCGGTGATGCTGATGCCGTTCATCGCACCAGCGCCATTCATCACATTGATTCGATTGAAGATCGTGTGATTGGTTCGGGCTAGCTTAAAAGGACGCCCCTTCGCGCCACCTGCGTTCACCGTCACATCGGAAACAGTGCTGTTGGTCAATTGCGATGCGGTGAACCCGAATACTTCGCTCTGCGCGGGACTATTGACGATCGACAATTTTTCAATTGTGAGCAGAGATTGGCGGAACAACCAGAAGGATACACCACCCCCGTTCCCGCATGCTCTGCACGAGATGTCGTGGAAGTGATTGCGATAGCCCGTATCCACTCGGATCCCGCTGACTCTTCCGCTCGAGGCCGCGTAATTCTCCACGCTCACCGAGCCAATCTCAGAATCCACAGCAAAATTCATCTCCAGCGCTTCGGATTCTGAACCCGTGTTCAAGGCACCATCGATCCGGAAGTTGGTGAGACTAACGTTTCTCACGGGTAAGAGAATCTTCTGAACGTATGGACAACATCCCTGGTTTTGCGGATGCGGGGAAACCAAAGTGAAGTTGTGAGCAAAGCCCCCTTCGATTGTGGCGGTGTCGCCGTGCACCGAACTCACGAGCGCCACTTGCTGGGTCGAGGTCATCGGAGATCCAGGACCGTTGCTGGCCACCGCCTCGTCCGATATAACCACGTAACTTCCCGACGTAATCCCTAGTTGTGCTAGCTCTCCCGGCCCCACTGTAAAACTGTCGGATGTAGTGTCTCGCACCAATTTGGCGGGAGGGCCCAAACCGCGTCCTGTCACTTTGATGGCGACAAAGCTGTTTCTTCCGCCGATCTTCAACGTCGTACACTCGCCGGACCCTCGAATAGACAGATTGCTCGTCGAGACTTCGAGACTGTCGGTAATCCGATATATTCCGCACGGAAGATCGATTGTTGCGCCCTTCTTGGCTCCCGATCTCAAGGCCCTCTGCAAGGCGCCCGTATCGTCAGCAATTCCGTCCCCGCGCGCACCGTAGTGATGCACGTTGATGCTTTCTGCTTTGGAATTTGAGCTTTTGCTTGGCGAGACCGCTACGAATGCCAACAACGCACATAGGAGAGCGCACCGCATGCGTCGTTCCAAACTGATGCTCATTCTTCTGAAATTCTAACCTTTCGAAGTTTTCACCGTAAACTACTCGACACGAGCCGTAGTGTCGAACCTGACTCCTGCCCCAACTCTCACAAGCAAATTGAGGCAGAATGCTGCTTAAAGAGGTAAATTGTGATTGTGCAAGCCGAAGATGCGGTAAGTTTCCATTCGAAGCAGGCCCAGGACTGGACTGGACAGTACGCAACGCCCACCTTTGCCGTTCGATTCGAGGTTCTGAATGGTCTGCTGCAGCCGCGTCAACTGGCCGGACAATACTGGCTGGACGCCGGTTGCGGCACTGGCACTCTGGGGCGTTGGCTCGCGGAAAAGCACCGCTGTCGCGTATTGGGAGTGGATGCCTCTGCGGAGATGATCGAGCAATGCACCGCCGTACCGGGAACCGAGTTTCGCGCGATTGAAGACGTCTGCAAACTCAGACTGGACGACCGCCAATTCGATGGTGTGCTGTGCTCCAGTGTGCTCGAATATCTTGACTCGCCTGTAACAGCGCTCCGCGAACTGCGGCGCGTGCTCCATGATGACGGACTGCTTCTCGTGTCCGTACCGAACGCTCACTTCTGGACGCGCTTAAGCCTCTGGGTAACTTATTGGGCAACCAGGCCGCTGGGCCGCCGGAGGAAATGTGCCTTCCTGGACCATTCCAAGTGGTGCTTTTCGCCAGAGTCCTTTTCTCAACTCCTGCGAGATGCTGGCTTTCTCGCACTTGATTATCGCAAGTACGGAGAATGCCCCTTGGATTCTCTTGGCGTGAAGACAGAGGGCTCGATGATTATGTTCCTGGCAAAGCCCGCATAGTGAGCAGTCGTAAGGCACCAGACTTGTGAGAAACGAACCGGGCCTCCCAGCCCTTCAAGCTATCTCTGCTTGAAGGATTGGGAGGCCCGGATTTTTGCCGCTTAAATGCCTACCGCCCATTCGTATGAGTGTTTGCGCTGTCACTGAACGACGGCAACCAGCCCGGTCGGCGGCGCGACGAGGGTACCCCCCCCGCAAGTGCCGTTTCCCAGCCCTGTTGTTCCACTCGGAGCCGTGTTACCGCTACCGATATTCCCACCTCCGGCTGACGGATCGACGTATATATCCATGCCGGATCCATACGCTCCAGAAGCAAAACTATTGCTGCTGTAGCATCCGTTGGAGCCGAACGTCCAAATCCCAACGTGGGCTTGTCCCGCCGTATTCTGCGGGAAGCTCACCCCGGTTACAGTTGAGTTGGGAGAATTGATGATTAGAGCGCCATCCGTCCCGTCGTGTTGTCCGATAACCGTTCCACCGGAAATTGTGGTGTAGTCATCCCGATGATTCCCGAGGGCGGATGCTCCCTGGTAAAACTGTACCGCTGAGTTTCCCTGCATCGTGCAGTTGTTGAATGTGTTGTATTGGTTGAAGTTTCCGAAGGTGTCCACACCCTCAGTATTGTTGTCTTCGATAGCGCAATTGTTGAAAGTGTTGTGCGATGTGTAGTACTCGAGGTCCAAGCCGTTGTATCCCGCGGGCGCGCCTTTGACAGTAAGCGAACTCCAGGTGGTTGCAGCAGTAGCGATCGTCTTTAATGAGCGTCCAGTCCCAATACCGCCTTTGTCAATCGTGACGCCCGAAAATGAGCTGTCCGCGAGGGTTACGACTGCCATTCCAAAAGCATTGGAGTTCAGACTGGTCAGACTGTAAGTATTTACGGTGGCTTGTCCTTGTTCCACGAGCTGGAACCCAGATCCAAGGGGCGGACCACTACCTGAACCCACCGCCGTCGAAGTGATTTCCTGGAACGAGTTTCCAAAACCATCCCGCGCAAAAATGCCAGACCCGCTGAAACCGCTGGCTGTGATATTCGTAAACGCTGACTGGACCACGTTCTTCAAGTTCAAACCGTTGTCGACAGTTCCAGATCCATCCAGCGACAGGTCGTGCATTGTGATGCCACTGATCACGTTCAGCAACTTCTCTGCATAAGCATCGTAGAGACTAGGGCTATAAGTGTCGTGCAGGGCCGTAGTCACCGATACACTGCTGCCCGACACGCTGGCAATCTCCACAACTTCCCCGCGGCATCCTGAAATATCACAGGCGTCACCGGGTACCGGCAAAGGATGCGATGACGGCTTGTTGTGTCCCGGTGAACTATCGGTGGAGTAATCCATGCCCCCTTGCTGGAGAAGTACGTAATCGCCCGCGTTCAAACCGCCCAGGGTCGACGCCGTAGTCTGGAAACTCTTGTCGAGGTATTGCTGGTCCTGCAAGAGCAGGGCCCCAGCGCTCAGTGCGCCGCCCCCGATCGTAAACAAGTTGCCACCGCTAAAAGCGCCGAGAACCTGCACACGTCCTGCGGCGCAACCCGTCGCGCCGGCGATCGTGACGTTCTGAGTCTGAATGGCACGTAAACTCGAGGTCACTCTATATACCCCACTGGCTCCGCAAGGGAACAACAGCGTATCGCCGCTCTGCAGAGCTCCAATGGCATTGTTAATCGCGGATGTATCGTCGTGATTCCCGTCCCCTACCGCTCCATAGTTAGTGACGTTTTGAGTCGCAGCCAGGGCGTAGGAGCATACGAGAGAGGATAAGAGCAAGGCACGGATGACGTGGCCACCCGCCCGTTTTAGATAGTTCTGAATCACACCGACCTCTTTTATGCCGCTGGTGTCTACGCGGCTGGGGGATTTGTTCTTATTCGAACAGTGCACTGGGACTGACCCTTGCTGCACTCGCTCAGTATGGTCTGCAGAATGAATCGTGGGCAGATGTCAAAAGTGCAGGGTCGGACGATACTAGGACAGGACCTTCTGTGTTTGCCTGTACGTCCCCAATCTAGACAGCATGTTCAAGGAGATTTTCAAGCTGCTTCCGGGACACAGTTTGCATTGGCGAAACGGCCAGATCCGAGTCCGTTGCTATTAGAATCAAAGTTGCGGGGATTACCTCAAGGAACCAGAAAAAGTGCTCACCGTGCGATTTCGGGAACAACTCATTGCAGTAACCAGAAGACAGTTGATCAGCGACGTGCCGGTCGGATTTTTAGAACGGGGATCAGCCCTTGGAGAAAGCTAGATCGCGTTTGCGCGTCCCATCGTTAGGTGTCTTTTTCTTCTGTTGCCAACTTTCCTATTGTTAACCATCGCCCCATTTGCCCAGGCGATTCCACCGGACATCACCGATGGGCTCAAATGGCGACTGATTGGGCCCTTCCGTGGCGGACGCGCGGTCGCGGTGGCCGGCGTGCCGGGCAAGTCGACAACTTTTTATTTTGGCTCAGTGAGTGGTGGGATCTGGAAAACAACTGATGCCGGAGTTGTCTGGAAACGGGTTCTTGACGGCCAGCCCGTGGCCTCGAATGGCGCATTGGCTGTGGCTCCCTCCGATCCCGAAACTGTTTATGCCGGGACGGGCGAGTCGCTCAATGCGGCTCTCTAGCGCTCCCGCTCCTTCAGCATCCCGCGCTACAGTTATGGATTTCCTCACTTTCCACAGAGTGCTACCGAGGAACTCTTGCTGTATCCTTTGACGCAAGAACTCCGTGAAAAACCCATATTTCGTTTTGCGCCAAAAAGAGCAGGATATTGCGCGTGTTCGCAACGAAATCGCCGCGCTCCTCACCGTTATTCCTCTGCTTTGGGATACGGGAAGCCCATCCGACGAATTAAACCCTCATCTTGACAGTTCCAGCGAGAGTCTTGCGGCTTGTGCGGACCATGGAATGACTGACGCGGTAATGTATCATCCGTTCGTCGAGACTCTGCTAAGGATGAAGTGAGGCCGCACTGGAGCAAGCAGCTATCAAGTCCCGAGCGGGACAAAACCCCACACCTGAAGGAAATACGGCAAGCTCGCGATTCGCTGCACTCAACTCTTATTACGGCTGTGCAGTCGTCGGACCAGGTTCCGCATGTATACCACTGCCTCTTCCTGGGTTAAGCGCTCCTGGGTTAGGCGCTCCGTCATATCATCGGAACGCTCCTTCGAAGATTCGCCGACCGCGTTGGTGAAGGTATCCGAGCTCTGAACAGGAGTGTCATTCTCTTGGTTCTCGCTAGTGAGCTTATTTGCCCGTGTCGGTCCGATTTCTGAAATGAATTGACCGATATCAAGGCGACGGGCGACCGTCCGCACCATCGCAGAATCGACCGTATGCTTCCTCTCGCCATAAGCCAGCCAAAGCGAATGTAAACAGTATTTGTTGATCTGCCGTGGGATACCCTCGCTGATTTCCGCGATCAGATCTTGGGCATCTGGAGAGAACAGCGCTTTGCCGGCGTAGCCCGCGACCTGCAAGCGATGGGTGATCATGGAACAGGTTTCTTCCGCTGAGAGCGGATTCAATCCGCAAACGGAACTGATGCGTTGCCGCAGCTGGCTGAGAGAAGGCTTGATGAGCGTATCGGCCAACCCCGGCTGTCCAGCTAAGATGATCTGCAATAACTTGAAGCGAGGAGTTTCGAAATTCGAGAGCAGACGAATCGTCTCCAGCACTGACGGTTCCAGATTTTGTGCCTCGTCGACGATGATGACGAAACGTCTTCCTGCCCTTGCTTCTTGCAGCAATAAGTGGTTGAAATGCGCGCACATACGAACGAAATCTTGCGTATCGGTCTCTTGCCCGAGTTCGGCCAACAGGAGTCGCATGAACTCACGACTGGTGCAGCGGTTTTGAAACAGGAAGGCAGTTCGAGCCTTCCCATCGAGTTTCGTCAAAAGGTCAAACAACATTGTGGTTTTACCCATCCCGGGCGGAGCGATGAGCACCAGAAAACCACAATTTGACTCGATTCCGTAATGCAGGGAAGAGAGCGCGTATCGATGTCCGGGACTGAGATAAAGATACCGGGGGTCAGGCGTGACGCCAAAAGGCTGCTCTCGAAAACCGAAGAAATCTAGCAACTCCGTTTGTCGCATAATTATCGGCCCGCGCCGGTCAGCGGTCAATTCTGGAAGACTGCAACAGGTAAAGGGGGAGACTTTAATGCCTGGCTATCACCATTCGAATCAAAAGATCATCATCTTGGTGACCATTATTATGTAGGCTTTGGCTCTTGTCAATCATCATGTGAGGAAGGCTTTTTGCGAATCACTGCACAAGGGAGAGGGCACAATCGCCAGACATGGTTCAGAGAAAAACTAGTTGACGTGTCGGTTTATTTGTGGGATGACGTGCCGGCAGTGATTGCTGGGGTGAGATTCTCAGCGCTCTACCAGTAAATCGGGCGCATGGAATGCGGTCAGGTTGCGACAAAGTTTGAGGTGACTATTCTCCCGATTCTCACGTTCTCAAGGCGCGTGCTCTAGAAATCAAGAGCAATGGTCACCACAAAGACCGCCCGTAGCCCACAAAGCTAGGACGGCCAATTGCTTGGGCAGTCATTGCTCTGCGCTATCGGAGCTCAGACCGTTTGGCTACCCCTATAGATTTCAAACTGCACCACTGCCGTTCTTGCCCATTCACGGGCAGCGTACACCCTTGTGCCGACGGCTTCTTGGACAGGTAGGGAGGCGTAAAAAGACCTTCCCCGGTATAGCTCATTCTCCTGGGCAGGTATGTACTTCAGGTATCTTTCTGCAAGTAATCCTGTTGTCTGATACTGGGCAGGATGAGTTATCCTCCCCTAGTCAACGACTTGCGCTTGCTCGCCAGGGGCCGCTCGACGGGCGGAGACGTTTGCTCAAAGATAATTGCTTCCCTCCTCCTGCTGGGTGCGCTGTGGATTTTGACCGGCTGCCAGGGCCTCAGCTCGGGTTCTTCGAATCCATCCCAGAGCGGCACGATCTCTGTGACGAATCCGTCTCTCGCCTTTGGCAGCGTGAAGGCAGGCAGCAGCAAAACGGTGTCGACGACGGCGACAAATTCGGGCTCCGCCGCAGTGACCATCAACAGCGTCGCCATCTCTTCCAAGTATTTCAATCTGAGTTCACCCAGCCTGCCGGTGACCATCGCTTCCGGCCAAAGCGTTTCCCTCAGCGTTGTCTTTACCCCGAACGCGGCTGGGACTTTCAGTGGTTCAATCTCCATCTCCAGTACTGCCGCCGACTCCGTGACCAGTCTCGCGCTGTCGGGCACGGGGACTACTACTACCGAGACTACCCCCGGGCAATTGGCCCTCAATCCTGGCAGCGAGTCTTTTGGCAACGTGACCGTTGGCTCCAGTCGATCATCCACGTTTACGCTGACTAACAGCGGAGGAACCAGCGTCGATGTCTCGCAGGTTTCCGTTGGTGGCGCGGGGTTTCAGATTAGCGGGATCACTGCCCCCCTCACGTTGAATGCTTCTCAGAGCATGACATTCAGCGTAGCTTTCGCCCCGCAAGTGACGGGCAGCGCTTCGGGTAGTGTGATCATCGCCTCGAACGCATCCGATCCCACGCTGACGATTCCGTTATCCGGCACTGGCACAAGCACTGTAACCACGCCTCAACTCGGCGTTACTCCAACGACTCTAGGGTTGGGAAATGTGGTGGTTGGAACCAGCGGGACTGCGTCCGGAACTTTATCGGCCAGCGGTGGAAGCGTAACTGTCACCGGGGCCACTTCCAACAACTCCGTCTTTGTGATCGGTGGAATTTCTCTGCCCGTCACCATTCCTTCAGGCCAGAGTGTTCCGTTCACTGTGAGCTTCAGCCCCCAGGTTTCCGGAACTGCCGGTGCTACCTTGACCTTCGCGAGTAACGCTCAACCGTCTTCGACAACGGAATCGTTGACCGGCAACGGGACACCGGCGCCCACGCATTCGGTAAATTTGTCGTGGGCCGCAAGCTCTTCCGCGAACATATCCGGATACAACATCTATCGCACCCAGTATTCAACGTCCTGCGGAACATTCAAGAAGCTCAACCCCCAGGTAAACTCGGGAACACTCTACACCGACTCCACCGTGGCTGACGGAGCCTCTTACTGCTACGCCGTCACAACCGTGAATTCCAGCAACGATGAAAGCGGCTATTCGAATATCGTTTCGAATATTCAGATTCCCGCTCCATAATCCAAAAAACAATAACGCCCGGTCGAGCATGCTGCGGCGCGGCAGCTCTCCGCTTTTATTTTCCTTCTGTTTTGGTTCACGGGCTGTTCTCAGAGGTTTAGAAACCTCTGGAATCTACCGGAAAATTGCGGCAGGCGCGAGCATGGGGTATGAAGATTTCGTTGTTCTCCCTCACTCTGCTCTTATTCGCTTCCGGTTCCCTGGCTCAAGCGTCGGTCGCGATTGCTACTACCAGTGTGCCCAATGGCACGGTCAACACCAGATATTCCGCGGTCATCTCCGCCACGAATGGTTGCGCTCCTTACGTGTGGAGTATCGTTGGAGCGCTTCCGGCCGGCATCACCAAGAAAGTATCGTCCTCCACGACTTCGCTCGATCTCTCGGGAACCCCGACCCGCGCGGGTACCGATTCGTTCACGGTCGAAGTAAAAGGCTGCGGTGGACTCGTTTCCACAAGATCGTACAAGATCGTGATCCAGTCCACCGCCAACCACGTTGTCGACCTGCAATGGAAGCCTTCCACTTCGCGTGACATCACCGGCTACAACGTATATCGCAGTCCGGATGGAGTGACGTGGAAAAAGTCGAACGTGAGCCTCATCGGCTCCACTCTTTTCAGTGATTCGACCGTGGCCAATGGCAGCACATACTATTACGCGGCCACGACCGTGGACATCAACGGTCATGAAAGCAGCAAATCGTCCTCCGTCAAAGTAACGGTTCCGTGAGCTCTCCAGCCGCGAAGCGAGCGGTCAAGCCCAACTCCGCCGCGCCGAGAACAACTCGAAGGTTGTAGTCGGAAGGGCAACTCAAAGGTTGTACTCCGGATGGGCGTTTCCCCCCCGACCTTCCGTGACCTTTTCACTCCGGCCATGTCACGAAAAAATTAAGACGTGCTTTCTGTCGTACCTCCTCTGTCCCAGAGCTCGGTAAGGGCGCCGGAAAGCACAACCAATCCCCCCAACCGTGTTCCCTGAACACGGGGAAAGAAGTTGCAAGATGAGTTGCCTCCTCAAGAGCAGGAGAAGCGCGACTTGGACTCCAGTCTTGGTCGGACTCCTTGCGTTCTGTTCCGTTGCCGCTTTCGGTCAATTAGCCCTCCCCACCTCCATCGTGAACTTTGGGAGCGTTCAGGTCGGGAGCATGAGTTCCGTTCCTTTTCCCCTTACCAATACCAGCAGATCAAGCCTGACCATCACCCAGGTGACTGTCAGGGGAAGCGGATTCAGCTTTGCCGGTCCGAACTTGCCGATCTCCTTGGCGCCGCAACAGAGCGCAAATGTGTACGTCACGTTCTTTCCCCAGACGGCGGGCGCCGCGAGCGGCAGCGTGACCATCCTGGAGTCAGGATTTTACGGCAGATGGGAGAAGCACCATGCCGGGAACTGGGCGATTTCGTTGTCGGGGACGGGAGCCTCGGGTGGTTATCTGACGCCTTCCCCCGCTAGCCTCAATTTCGGAAATATTCCTGTCGGCAGCAAACAGGCGCAATCCGTAACCGTGACCAACTCCGGTGGATCGAGCGTCGGAATTACGCAGGCTGCGGTGAGCGGGAACGGATTCACCATCAGCGGTTTCAGCCCACAGACCCTGGCTGTGGGACAAAGCATCACCCTGAGCGTCGGCTTCACTGCGATGTTGGCGGGCACGGCCAACGGAATGCTGAGCCTTTCTTCCTCGGCCACCGACTCCAGCCTTTCCGTAGCTCTGTCCGGAGCGGGAGCCTCCAGCGGTTATCTGACGCCTTCCCCCGCTAGCCTGAATTTCGGGAACATTCCTGTCGGCAGCAGCCAGACGCAATCCGTGACCGTCACCAACTCCGGCGGATCGAGCGTCACCCTTTCTCAGGCCGCGGTGAGCGGGAACGGATTCACCATGAGCGGTTTCAGCCCACAGACCCTGGCTGTGGGACAAAGCATCACCCTGAGCGTCGCTTTCACTGCTACTTCTGCGGGGACGGCAAGTGGGATGCTGAACTTTGCTTCCACGGCGACCGACTCCAGCCTTTCCGTAGCTCTGTCCGGTACAGGCGCAAGCCCGGGGCAGCTGACGGCGTCGCCTGTTTCCGTATCCTTCGGCAACGTCTCTGTGGGTACGAGCTCGAATCAAAGCGGTGTGCTCACCGCCGCCGGTGCCAGCGTGACTGTGTCTTCCGCCTCCTGCAGTAATTCTCAGTTCACCATCGGCGGGATCAGTCTTCCCATGACCATCGCATCTGGACAGAGTGTGCCCTTCACTGTGACCTTTTCACCGTTGGTGAGCGGCACTGTGTCGGGAAGCTTATCCTTCGTCAGCAACGCTTCTACTACGACCCTTGGTGAAACCGTAAGCGGAACCGGACAGGCTCCGCAGTACAAAGTTTCGCTCTCCTGGAGTCCGAGCACCTCCACAGTAACCGGCTATAACGTTTATCGCGGGACAACGTCCGGCGGCCCGTACGCGAGAATCAATCCCTCCGTCGATACTGTAACGACCTTTGCGGATGGCACCGTTCAATCCGGCCAGACCTATTACTACGTCACAACGTCGGTTGCCTCGGGAGGGACGGAAAGCAAATATTCGAATGAGACTTCGGCACAGATCCCTTGAGGATCAAAGCAGGCGTCGATAGTCTTTAACCTCCAAGGATCAGCCAAAACGCCGGGAACACTTGGAACGTGGGTTGACCGACCTCCTCGCGCGACCCGGGCCTCGCTGGACGGGCGAAGCGTGTTTTTGTCCCTCAGGCGTGAGCTGCCATGCTCCGGGGACGATCGGTCTTGCCGGCATCGCGAGCTTCAGAAGCCGCTTCATTGATTTTGAATTGTTCGACCGGGCCGCGCGGGCGGGCCGCCATCTCCGCCAGTTCGTTCGCCGCCTTCTGCGAGTCCTGCGCACTCGACGATGTGCCCTGCGCCGCCTCCGCTACCCCCGCGATGTTCTGGTGATCTCGCCCGATCCCTTCGCCGCATCCGCTACGTTCCGCACGGTGCGCGGAAATTTATTCCAGATATTGGCGATGGGCTGCATGCGCGTCTTGATGACCTGCTGCTGCACTTCGGTCACAATTAAGTTCATGCGTTGCCGGCGTGGGCCACCTTCTCCAGGCGCGAATCCCAGAAAACCGCAGCTCCCTTTGATCGTGTGAATCGTGCGAAAAACTGCTGGCCAGCAACTCTTTGGGACGCCGGATCGGACTCGAGCTTCACCAACTCCTGATCGAGTCGATCCACGTTCTCGCGGCTCTCAATGAGAAAATCCTTACCGATGTCATCCATGACCCTGGCTCATGTCCAGTTACGCCGGGAAATCCGAAGCTTTCAACGGGTCCGGCTTTTCAGGTCATCGGCATCGAAGAAGAGATCTTGAGCGTGCTGCGATGGTCGGTCGCTGGCGCGGCCATCAAGCCGGGCGCAACGTGCCCTGGGGCTGCCTCCGCGCACCACAACATTTTGTCTCCGAATATTGACGCGAGGCCCACATCCACATGGGACGGCGGATGGATGCCTAGTCCAGGGCCCTGTGGAAACGGAGGATGGCAACAGAAAGCAGACCCGTACCGAGAGCAGCCATAGCGGCCATTTGCGGCCACAGAATGTCGAGTCCGACGCCTTTCAGATAAGTTCCACGCAGCACGATCAGAAAATAGCGCAGCGGGCTGAGATAGGTGAGATATTGCAGCCAGTGTGGCATCGTGCTAATTGGGAAACCGAATCCAGAAAAAGTGATGGCCGGCATAATAAAGAAGAAGGCGGTAACCATGGCTTGCTGCTGGGTCGAAGAAACCGTTGAGATAAGAAGGCCGACGCCTAGCATGCACAGCAAGAACAAGATCGCTCCGATGAACAGCACCGCGATCTGACCTCGGAACGGGACCTGAAACCAAAGTGTTCCCAGGGTTGCAATCAGCGAAACATCGAATAGTCCGATAAGGAAAAAAGGCAGCGTCTTGCCCAGAATGAACTCTGCCGGGCGGATGGGTGTAACCATGATTTGTTCCAAGGTGCCGATTTCTCGTTCTCGAACGACAGCGAAGGCGGTGAGGTTTACTACCAGCACTAATGTCAGACTCCCGACGATGCCTGGTATGAAGAACCAACGGCTCCGCAGATCAGGGTTGTACCATGGGCGCGGTTCGAGCTGCACCGATGGAAGCTTGTCGATCATTTGTGGTGAGATGCGGTAGCTACGATCCTGCTGATACTCTTCAGCAAAGCCGAGCGCGATCTGATTCACATAGCCCGAGGCGATCAAGGCCGTATTCGAGTTGGTGGCATCGACGATCACCTGCAGAGGTGCGGTCTGGCCTTTGCGCAAATTCTGGGCGAATCCGGCGTTGATTTCCAGTCCCACCGTAGCTTGTCCCCGATCAATCAGGTCACCGAGTTCGCGGTAATCAGTGAGGTGCCTTTGCACATCGAAGTACGGACTGGAAGTGAATCGCGAAACCAATTCTCGGCTTTCCTGGCTGTGATCAAGATCGAGTACGACCGTGGGTACATGATAGATTTCGAAAGTTGCCGCATGGCCGAATACGAGCATCTGGATAATTGGCGGTGCAAACAGAACGAAGCGCGTGCGCTTGTCGCGAAACACCTGTATGAACTCTTTAATGAGCATCTGTTTGAGTCGCGCCAACATTGCCTTGCCTCCTAGGCCAACCTTTTGTGGAACGAACGGGTGGCTACCAGAGCGAGTACAAGCGCGAAAATAGCCAGGGGCAGCAAGTCCGGATACAGCAGAGCGGTAGGCGTTCCTTTGAGAAAGATCTTCTTCAGGACCGAGACGTAATAACGTGCCGGCAGAACGCGAGTAATCCATTGCAGGACGACCGGCATTTGCTCGATGGCATAGAGAAACCCTGAGAGCAGAAAAGCCGGCAGAAAAGTCGCCAGGAGCGCGATCTGGCTGGCGGCCAGTTGATTCTTTGCAATGACCGAGATGAAGAACCCAAGCGAGAGAACCACCACCATGAACATGGCGGAACTTAGAACCAGGGTGAGGAATGATCCGCGGAATGGCACCTCAAACCAGTAGAGTGCGATGAGCGCACAAACGATGACATCGAACATCCCAATGACAAAATAGGGCACCAGTTTGCCCAACATGATTTCTAGCGGCGTAACGGGAGTCGAAATCAGTTGCTCCATGCTGCCGCGCTCCCACTCGCGGGCGATCGTGAGTGAGGTAAGGAACGAACCGATAACGGACATCACCAGGGCCAGTACGCCGGGGATGATGAATGCACTGCTCTCGAGATCTTCGTTGTACCAGGTGCGCGTCTCGACGCCGACCGGAGACGCCTGCGCGTTCTGTCCCCGCGCTTGCAACCAGTCGAGTTGGATGTCGGACGAATACCCTTGCACCACGGCCTGCGAGTAACCGATGAGCACGTTGGCTGTGTTGTCGTCGCTGCCATCGACGAGCGCCTGCACCTGCGCCACACGGCCATCATGCAGCCGCTGGGAGAAATCCCAAGGGATGACGATGCCCATCTTGGCTCGGCCATCGTCAATCGCACGGGAAAGCTCGGCATAATTGCTGACCACACGCTCGATCTCGAAATAATCGCTGGCCTGAAAACGCTTAAGAAGATCCTGACTCTGCTGGCTGCCGTCCTGGTCGTAGACGTAGACGGGCAGGTGTTTGAGGTCGAGGTTCACACCGTAGCCAAACAGCAAGACCAGAATGACTGGCATAATCAAAACGATGATGAGGCTGCGGGTATCGCGCAGGATCTGCACAATCTCTTTCCTGGCCACGGCGGCGAGTCGGGTGAAGTTCATGAAGCTTTTGGCTCCTTCCCCGAATCGCGTTCTGTAGTGAGCGAGACGAAAACATCTTCCAGACTGGGGTGAATTTTCTCGATTCTCGTGACCTTAATATCCCGCTCTGCAAGATAGTGCCGGAGCTGCGGGGTGGAAGCCTCCGCATCCTGAACCACGAGGTGGAGCGCGCTCCCAAACACGGCAGCATCGATGACGCCGGGCGTTGATTGTAGGGCCTCGACAGCGGGGCCGAGGGGATCACATTCTATGAGAAGCAATTCCCCTTTCATCGATTTCTGTTTGAGTTCGGAAGGCGTGCCCAGAGCTACGATCTTGCCGCGAAATATCAGCGCCAACCGGTTGCAGTATTCCGCTTCTTCCATGTAATGCGTGGTTACGAATACAGTCACACCGTCTTCGGCCATCTGGTGGATCAGATCCCAAAACTGGCGGCGGGATATGGGATCGACTCCCGAGGTCGGCTCGTCCAGAAAGAGAATGGGTGGCTTGTGCAGCACGGCGCAACCCAACGCCAGGCGCTGCTTCCAGCCGCCGGGCAGGGTTCCGACAATCAAATTCTCTCGGCCTTTGAGATTGGCCATGTCAAGCACCCACGCGATGCGTTCGTCGAGCGTGTTCGATGCGACACTGTATAGTCCCGCAAATAGGCGGATGTTTTCGATCACCTTGAGATCGCTGTAAAGAGAGAATTTCTGTGACATGTAGCCGATGTTTTGGCGAACCAACTCGGGTTCGCGGCCAACGTCGAAGCCAGCCACCATGGCCCGGCCCGAAGTGGGTCGTAACAACCCGCAGAGCATGCGGATCGTCGTCGACTTGCCAGCACCGTTTGGTCCGAGAAATCCGAAGACTTCGCCTTTGCGGGTTTCGAGATTGATGTGGTCGACCGCCACGAAGTCGCCGAAACGCTTCACCAGATCGCGAATTACGACCGAACTCGAATGGTTCTCAGGCATTGGGGATAGCTCCGCCGCTCACCGCGTCGACAAAAAGATCTTCGATCGTCGGGGTAACTAGCTGGATCGCTTCAAAGGGAACGTTCTTGCTCTGCAGCCGATTTTCGAATTCGCGGATACGGTCGCTATGATCGACAACCACGTGAACGCCGTCGCCCGTCAGCATCAGGCTCGAGATTCCGTCTGCGCGCTCCAGTGCGCCTCGCAGTCGCCGCGGTTCCGATGAGGTGATGGACAGCACAGCCTTCCCGAGCTTCGCCTTGAGATTCACCGGCGTGTCGCAGAACAGCAGTTTGCCTTGATGAAGCAGGGCCACTCGGTGGCAACGCTCGGCCTCGTCCAGGTACGCGGTCGACGTTAGGATGGCCACACCTTCCGCAATCAGCTCGTACAGAATGCGCCAGAAGTCCCGGCGCGAGACGGGGTCCACTCCGGTCGTCGGTTCATCGAGAAGAATCACACGGGGACGGTGAATCAAGGCGCATACTAAACCCAGCTTCTGCTTCATCCCTCCCGAGAGCTTTCCCGCCAGGCGCGTCCGGAACTCGCTCATTCCCGCCGCCCGCAGCAACTGCGAAGCCCGTGCCTCGCGTTCGGCTTTCTTAGCGCCGAAAAGGTCGGCATAAAAGCGGATGTTTTCGTCGACCGTGAGGTCTTCGTAGAGTCCGAATCGCTGCGGCATATAACTAAGGTGATGTTTGGCGCCCTCAGGATCGCGCACCACATCTGCCCCCGCCACCATTGCGCTGCCGCTGTCGGGAGCCATCACGCCGGCCAACATACGAAGCGTGGTCGTCTTCCCCGCGCCGTCCGGTCCTACAAGGCCGAAGATTTCGCCGGGGTGAACGTCAAAGCTGAGATGGTCGACGGCTTGTACTCCCGGGAAGCTCTTGGTTAATTGTTTGGCAATGATCGCGGGTTGGACGGAACCATCCATTACTTCTCCGACTTGGTTTGCGGCTGAGAAGCGGGCGCGTTGCTCGCAGTCAACTGGATGTGCGCGTCCGCGGGCATGCCGGGCTTCAATTCATGACTGGGATTATCGATATCGATCTTGATGCGATACACGAGGGTCACGCGTTCTTTGTAGGTCTGGACACTCTTGGGAGTAAATTCGGCGTTCGAGGAGATGAACGAAACCCGCCCGTGATATTGCTTGCCGGGATAGGTATCGGTGGTGACGGTTGCATCTTGACCCCAGCGAATGCGGCCCAAATCAGTTTCCGCAAGGTAGGCGCGTAGCCAGATATGGTCGAGATCCGCTAACGTGACGACAGGCTTGCCCGGAACCACCACTTCGCCGAGTTCCGCCTGGCGGACGGTGATTACCCCAGCGGAGGGCGCACGGAGAGTTGTGTAGCCTAGGCTTACGCGAGACATGCCAAGGTTGGTGTGAGCTTCGTGGAGATTGGCTCGGGCGATCTCAATGTCCTCCTTGCGGCTTCCCTCCACCGCCTCGTTATAGCGCTGGCTCGCGGCTTCGAACGTGGCCTGCGCTCGCTTGAGAGCGGTCTCAGCCAGATCGCGGTCCTGCGCGGAAGCCTCATCTTTGCTGAACAGGCTCTGGGCGCGATCGTAATCAATCTTCTTCTCTGCCAGATCTGCCTTCGCGTCCAACATCGTCTGTTCCGAAGCCTTTAATTCTTGTTCGCGCGTCCCAGCGAGAACTAGATCCAGATTCGCCTGGCGCACTCGATCTGTGGCCTCATCGATCCGGACTCTCTGCCGGTAGTCGTCGTTATCCAAACGTGCTAAAAGCGCCCCGGCCTCGACCCACTGCCCCTCTTCGATCGGCAGTTCGACGATGCGTCCCTGGACTTTGAAACTGACCAAACTTTCATGGGCCTCAATGTTGCCGGACAGCGTTAGTTGATCTTCAGCCTTGTCCTTATCTGCCAACCGCGGATAGAAGTACACGGCAGCAGCTATGACGGCTGCCAGCAAAACCAGGATCGGGATGCTTCGTTTCATGGCGTCGAACCTCGCGAATTCCAAATCAATTCTCGATCAGGGTAGAGATCATGGAGGGCTCAGATATTGATCGATGTTTTTTTCTGTGCCACCGGCGGCGCGGGCCAGAGCAAACTTGGCGTCCACGTGGCTCGAGACGGCCAGGATGTAATTTTCCTGGGCCCGAGCCAGTTCATCCTGCGCTGTGACCACTTCAACATTGTTGGTGGTGCCCGCTCGAAAGCGGTCTTGCGTCATCTCAAGCTCGCGTTGCGCCAGATCCTGTCCTTCCTTGGCGACTGCCACTTGGTTCGCGGCCGATTCAAGGTTGAGCAGCGCTTCGCGAATCTCTTCTGCAATACCTCGCCGAAGATCGTCAATCTGATCGTCGACCCGCTTCAGCCGGCTGGTCAGTTCTCGCGCTTCCCCGCTCCGGTCACGATCAAACAACGTGATGTCCATCTGCCCCTGAATGAGCCCGGTTCCGAGCGCGCTGCCGACACTGCGCCCCAGTTCCCCGTAATTGCCGTTGATGCTGAACTTGGGATAGTAGCGAGCATGGCTAGATCTCTGCTGTTCGACTAGTTCCTGCCGCTGGCTGGCAAGAGATAGATAGTCGGGGCGGGCGAGCAGCGCCGACGCCACCACGCCTTCGGTCTGCGGCTCTGTCAGCGGCTCATAGTGCAGCGCCTCCGCGAGTTCAAGCGGCGTGGCCGGACTCATCCCCAGGTTGCGTGCCAGGGCCAGGAGCGCTTGCTTGTGCTGATTCTGGGCCACGAGGAGAGCTTGTTTGTCATTGGCCAGTTGCACCTGGGCACGCAGCACATCGACTCCCGTGGCAGTTCCGGTACCATGCTTGTCGTTCGCCAGTTGGTACAGAGTCGCCGAATCGGTAACGCGAGTTTGGGCCGCCTCGACACGCGCCTGGGCCGATTGGCCATTGAGGTAGAGACTGGCAACCGACCGGATGATCAAGTCTCGAGCATCTTGATAGTCCATCTTGCTGGCGTCCAGTGCGCGCTCGCTGGCTTTCCAACTCCGGTAGCTGGCCAAGTCCAAGATGTTTTGTTGCGCGTAAAGTCGGAAGTCATAGTTCGAAAAAGGCCCGACCACCGCCGGGAATCCGGGAGCGGAAATTCCAAACGCCTCGAGACTGCGGTTCTGCAGATTGGCGTAACTCTGTCCGGTAACGCGCGGTAGAACCGCAGCCGACAACCGGCGCGTGCTCGTGCCTTCTGCCTCCTCTACTCGGGTGTCGGCGACGAGCACACTGAGGTTAGCCTGCAAGCCTCTCTGGATTGCATCGCGCAAGGTGAGCCGATAGGGCTTGGGCTCCTGCGCAGACGCGATGCGGCACGAGACCGCGGTCGCAAGCAGCAAAACGAAAAGCTGAACAAAACTCCGTCTCATCATTTCACCCACTACTAGCTGCGAGCCGCGATTGCCCTCCAGAAATGTTGGAAGGCAGTGTCGACTGACCTTTGCAAGCTTTTCTCGCTGTGGAGCGACCAGAGCAAGAGGGTTCCAAGAAACATTTGTTGTAGAAGCAGAGCCACTTGTTCCTTCTTCAGCCTTCGATCGATCTCGCCTTGCTTCTGCCCCATCACAACGATTTCTCCGGCCATCTTGCGGCCTTCAGCCATGCTCAAACCGGTTTGGTGCCGTATCGCCTGGCTCGCCAGAAATGAAGCCAGGAATGCCCGCGCCAGATCCGGGCTGCGGCCAGGTTCCTCCGCGACTCGCTCGAACAAGCGGCGAAACACGGACTGGATGGAACGACTGCCATTTGTGGCCTGCTCCAGGGCCTCGTGTACCTTGCCCAACTGAATCTCGGCCATCACCGCCAAGACACCTTCTTTGCTGTCGAAATAGTTAAAGAAGGTCCCCTTGCCTACATCCGCGGCTTCGGTGATGTCTTCAACGGTGACGTTCGGGAAGCCGCGCTGGGCGAACAACTGCAGGGCACAGCGAAACAGGCGCAGGCGGGTCTCGGCGGCGCGCCGTTCGCGCCGTCCCATCTTCTTCAGGTGAGGCATGTCTTCCGATGACAGGGCGTCGATAACGCCGGCAACTTTCGACGCATGACTATTCGTCATATATAACTATCAGTCAAATATGGGTGACAGTCATAATTGTGCTTTCTGGCGCTCGGATTGTCAAGCTGGGCTTTTTGGCGCGAGAAGAGAGCGAACTCACGGCCACGCAGGAATCTGCGCCTACACGTTGTGATCTGCGTCACTGATCTATGTTGGCGGCAATGGTCCACTTGGAGCGAAAGGACGCCCAATGCCGGCCGAACTGATCGACACCAAGACTCTTCCCGAAAATGCCTATAAGCCGCTGCATGACGGCGAATTGTATCTGCCCATCGTCCCGGCTTCCGCCCAACTGGCAGAACTCACTGCGCGCTCAATCTTCTGGGGCGTTCTATTTTGCGTGATCTTCACGGTAGCGTCGGCCTATTCCACCCTCAAGGTCGGCCAGGGAATGGAGGCGGCCATTCCCATCTCAATTCTCGCCATCGGCCTGGCGCGCTTGCACCGGCGGCGCTCCACACTGCTGGAGAACGTGATCATCACCGGTATGGGCGGCGCCTCCGCCGCCGTAGTAGCGGGCGCTGTCTTCACCGTGCCCGCGCTTTACGCTCTCCACCTCGACCCGCATCCCGTGCAGACCATCTTCATCTGCCTGGCCGGCGGATGCCTTGGCATCCTTTTCCTCATCCCGCTGCGGCGCTACTTTGTGCGCGAAATGCACGGCAAGTTCCCGTTCCCCGAGGCCACGGCCATCACCGAAGTCTTGGTCACTGGTGAAAAAGGCGGCTCACAAGCCAAGCTTCTCCTCCAGGCCACGGTCATCTCCGCGATCTACGACTTCTTCGTGACTACGTTTCACGTCTGGACGGAATATCTGAACTTCCAGTTTCTGCCTGTAATGCGGTCACTCGCCGATCGGAGCCGCATGGTCTTCAATTTCGATGCGGTCGGCTTCATTCTGGGTCTTGGATATGTGATGGGCTTGCGCGTCGCCATGATTTTTTGTGCCGGCGGCGTACTGGTGAGCTTCGTGCTGGTACCGATGATCTGGTTTATCGGTAGCCACATGGGCAACGTCACGGTGTATCCGGCTACCATCCCCATTTCGCACATGGCGGCTGTAGACATTTACCGCAACTACGTGCGCTTCATCGGCGTGGGCGCTATCGCGAGCGCGGGACTAGTCGGAATCCTCAAGTCCCTGCGCGTGGTTGCAGGATCGTTTGGCATCGCGCTGCAGGCATTTCGCCACGGGGAAGCGCCGCACACGGAGCGAACCGACCGCGACATTCCCATCATCACCATTCTGCTGGGAGTCGTGCTGGGCGCGATCGCAGTGGCCGCCTTCTTTGGACAGCTTCATGTTTCATGGACGGTGGTTGGGCTCGGCTTGGCGCTAACGCTGCTGTTCTCGTTCTTCTTCACCACGGTGGCGGCCAATGCCATTGCGACGACTGCGAACAACCCAGCCAGCGGCATGACTTTGTTGACCGTGATTGTCTCCGCAGTCGTGCTGCTGAAGTTCGGGCTCTCCGGAACCACCGGCATGTTTTTCGTGATGGCCCTGGCGGGCATGGTTTGCGTTGCCCTGTGCGTGTCCGGGCAATTCATCACCGACCTGAAGGCCGGATACTGGGTCGGTTCCACACCCGCAGCGCAGCAGAAGGTGAAGTTCATCGCGGTCGTCGCGTCAGCTATCACCGCGGGATTCACTATTATTTTGCTGGCCAAGGCATTCCAGTTCGGGGAGGCTGTACCCGGCGATCTGCGGCAGGTCTTGGTAGCACCCCAGGCCTCCGCGCTGAAGGCTGTGGTTTCGGGATTCATGAGTGGCCAGCCGGCACCCTACATCTTGTTCGGTCTTGGCGCCATGATCACAGTAGTGCTTGAGATGCTCGGCCTTTCTTCGATGGTCTTCGCGCTCGGAATCTATTTGCCGTTGCAGTTGACGACGCCCATCCTGGCCGGCGGATTCCTCTCACACCTTGTGAACAAGCGCGCCGTAAAGGCTGGCGGCGAGCAGGGTAAAACAATCCGCGAGCGAGGTATCATCATTGCCGGCGGCCTGATGGCTGGCGGCGCACTCGGCGGCGTGATTGGTGCGGCGCTGCGCGTGCTGCCGCACTTCAAGGAAGAGTGGATTCAGACGCCGTTCTACGACAACATCGCGCTGTCGCAGTCCATTTCCGCATTGTTTTTTGTTGGCTTGTGCCTGTACGTCTGGTTCACTTCGCTGAAAAAAGAAAAGGAGGCGTGATGGACAAGGCCGGAAAGTTTACCGCAGATGCAATCTTAGCGATCGACACCCTCTGGGGCGGTGATGTGTTGTGCCCCTCGGGAACGGGGCGGTTCATCGCCGACTCGTGGTTTTCAGACGAGCCGCTGCCTCCTGCATACACGCTGCCTGTCGCAGCTCGCGTCAGGGAATCCGGCGGAGTTGCGGGCAAGAGCGTTGATCGCGCTGCCCTGGATGAGTATTTGGCGCAGGTGGATCTTCCGGCCGCCATTCATGGCGTTCGCCAGGAAGGCTCGAAGATTGACGGCTTGCGTGGTCAATATTTATCGGGCTTGGCTCTTTGCCTGGAAACCATGTGGGACCTCGCGATGGAAATTCTCGGCAAAGGCGATCCCGTGCCCTATGAACGAAGCGTGAAAGCTTCGACTGGCCAGGCGCCGCAGCCGTCCCAGCCCGAAGCGAAACGCAAGCGGGTGGAAGAACTATTAGGCCGGGCGGGCTATTCGCCGTCAGGCTCGGGCGGGATTCTCGGCGCGGTGGATGCTTGGCGGCACGACCGGGTGGTCCCCATGGCTTCTGTGCGGGCTCTGAGCGCGGCGGTGATTGCCCTTTTCGACCGGCTCAGTGAAGTGAACCTATTGCCGCATCTTCCGCGCGAACTGGCTCGCGTGCCACGCGCCAACATCGACTTTCTTCCGATCAAAGACGCTTGGTTCTCCGGTTCCATGAACTACATTGGCCGCGCCCGCACGCCGGACCGAAAGCCGAAATATGAGGCAACTTACGAGATCAATGCCTCCCTGCAGATTTCTATTCCCGAGTTCGAGCAATTGATCAGTCACGAAGTTGTGCCCGGACACGTGACCACGTTCGCTTACCTCCAGGATCTCTACATTCGGGGTATGGTCGGCTTCGAGGCCACTGTGCTGACCATGAACACACGTGCTGCTACTCTTTTTGAAGGAATCGCGAACAATGCAATCCTGATCGCCCATGGAGTCACCGAGGTCGACCAACTTCCAGATGAAGATTTGCAGATTGGTGTGCTGCTCGCGCTCTTGCAGGATGACGCCAAGAACGAAGCTTCCTATCTGACCTGGAGCGAGAAGATGCCGAAAGAAGAAGTGGCCGCCATACTGCGGCGGGATTATCTGGTCACCGCGGAGCGTGCCGACAAACTCTCCGGTGCCTGGGGACGCCATCCCCTGCTCGGTCGGATGTACCTGCCTGCGTACCGTTCCGGAACAGAGAGAGTCGCAGAACTGCGCCGCAAATATCGTCCCGGTGAAATTCTTCCAGTCCTTTATGGCTGTGCTGGATTGGTCGACTGTGAGACGGTGGAGACGGCATGCTCACAGCCGGCTTGTACCGGTCAGCAGGCATGAACGACGGTTTGCGAAGTGATACAAATTAACACGAACGAGCACTGTAACGAGGACTGTTATGACCGTCGCATTGACTATGATGGACGCCGGGAAAAAGGATCACAAGATAATTACCGTAGCCACCGGCGATCCTGAATTCAACGACTACCACGAAGCCAGCACCATTCCACCGCATCGCCTGCTTGTGCTCCGGAGGTTTTTCAGGATTACAAGCAACTTGAACACAAGGCAGTAGCGGTCGATGAGATCGTGCCTGCTGAGAATGCATACCCGATTGTCGAAGATGCCTTACTCCGCTACAGCAGTCAACGCCGCATTGGATTTGCGTCCAAGTCTCTTTCCTGACGAGGAATTTGTCGCGTTCATGGAATAGGCGTTCTTTCCCTGCCGTCCCCGACAAACTAAAAGACTTGCTGGAAACCCGGCTTTTCCGCGGGGACACACACAGGACATGCGTCAAAGAATGTCCGTCGAGCACAATCGGACGATCTCGATACTTGGTCTGAGTCGTCTCATGATGTAATCAGTCCGATGGCGCGAGCCGCAATGATGGTTAGGGGCGCTACCGATTGTTGTGATAGCACCAGAACATCCAAAGCGTCGTCGTCCTCAGCGAGTGTCTGCGGAATGAATCCATAATTGGCCGGATAGAAGACTGCGGAATGGAGAAGGCGATCCATTCATCCATTCTTATCGAGCCGGTTTCTTTGTCCAATTCGTACTTGACGCTGAAACCCAGCGGAATCTCGATAATCGTGTTGAATTCCTTCGGGGTGTGTTCGCCTGCGATGATGTCATGCCACGGGTGGGAAAGGTTCTTAAGCCTTCCGCTTCTTAGCCAATACGATAGAGAACGAGAATCAGGATCAGAAAACCTAAGACGTACGCAACGTAGGCGTTCAGAACGTCCATGGTGCATTCCTGCCAGCAGTCTCGCGACAGAGTTCACGATCATTCCTACGGGATGAAAGAAGAGGCGATCCACGAGGTGCGTCTCATCCCGGCGCCGCCGGATTGCCGTCCGGAAATGCACGGCCACCGTTTCGCGGGTGTCCTCGACGATATTCGGGCGGAAAATCGCCTGGAACACGACGCGCACTGGGTTGGAAAATCCCGTTGCCGTATAGGTCATTTCGGGTAACAGAGTTGGAATGCCACCGGCCCAGACTTCGTTCTTGACGAGCGAGCGTTTGCGAGTGAGGCGCGAGGTGATGAACCAAGAGAGCAGCAGCAGAATCGTCAACGCCACGACGCTGTAGGAAGGAGACATGGCGAAGACCACCGGATTTTGCTCGCCGCCGCGCAGCAGGATTACGAGGCCGCGGCCGGGCAACCATCGGGCCCCGGTTTGTGCTCCCAGGTTATGAAAGTCCGCAAGGAAGGCTGGCGGAAGCTGTTGGTTCGCTTGCGTAGCTGTAAAGAACGGTGGAACGAGCGAAGCGGTGGCACTCGCCCCCGCCAGAGGTTCCACGGCGCGGTTCAAGGCCGGAATGACATAGGTTGGCAGCACTCCGAGAAGAACGCAAGCGACCGCGAGAAGCGTCAGGGAAAAACGTGGCCTGCGCGCGAATTCGGCTGCGTTTGATTTCCAATCGCTGCGCGGTGTTCCCAGAAAGCTCATGGCGTATGTCTTCACGAAGCAAGTGACCGCTAATGCCGCCGTCAACGCCAGGATGGCACCGGAAAGGGCGAAGACGATCTTGACTGCGGCCGAGGGAAGCAGCGCGCTGCGCAGAAAAGTCTGCAAGGTTAACCATTCACTCACAAAACCATTGAAGGGCGGCACCGCCGCGATGGAAAGACATCCAGCCAGGAATACGATCGACAGCGCCGGCAAAGAGCGGATCAGGCCTCCCAGCCGATCCATGTCTCTTGTGCCGGTCGCGGCTTCAATGTGGCCCGCGCCCTGGTAGAGCAGCGCCTTGTATGCGGAATGATTCAGCATGTGATAAACCGCGGCAGTGAGCGCAAGGGCAGCCGGGATCGCATTCCCGGAATTGCGGAACACCAGAAAGGCTCCGATCCCAGCCGCGATGATGCCGGCATTCTCGATGGAACTGTGAGCCAACATGGTCTTCAGGTCGTTCTCGGTGGTGGCGTACAGAATGCCCACCAATGCGGTGACGGCTCCGATGACGAGAGCGACTAGGCCCGGCCCAATGCCGTGGCCGGGAACCAGGTCGGCGTTCAGACGCAGGATTCCATAGAAACCCAGATTCAGAGTCACGCCTGCGAACACGGGGATGAAGACGGGCGGAGCCGCCGTGTACGATCTCGGCAACCAGAAATTCAGCGGTACCAGGCCTGCCTTGACGCCAAAGCCGAGGAATCCCAGAAGAAACACTCCCCAGGGTCGCCGCACCCGACAAATGAGCAGCCCCCATCCGCAGTGCGGCAAACGAATATCCCCCAGCCGCGTTTCCAGCGATAAGAAACGCGATGACCACCGCCAGGAATCCCGCCTCGCTCATGGCGAGCATGATGTAGCCGGCGGTCGAATCGCCTTCAGGCTCTTGCTCGTAGTTGACGAGCAGGTAGCACAAGATCGACATGCATTCCCAACTGATCAGGAAGGTGAGAACGTCGCCCGCAGTGATGATCAAAACTACGGAAGCCATTAAAGCGAAGTGCAGCAAGCCGTAGCGGCCAGCAGGGCGCCCATCTCGGGAGAGGTAATCCGGAGCGAAGAAACAACAGGAGAGATAGACCAAGCCAGCTACGAACAGAAAAACCGCCGACAGTGCGTCGAGATGAAGAGACAGAGTTCCGAAACCGTTGAGCGTCCAAAGATTCAAATGGAAATCCGTTCCGGATGCGAGACGCAGACCTGCCCCGGCCATGAGGACAATGGAGCAGAGTGTCCCGAACCAGGCGATGGCGAGCGAGGCATACTTGCCGCGAAATACCGACGACAGGATCAGCCCGGTTGCGCACAGAGCGAAAAAGAGCAGAAGAGCGGCGCCGGCATACGCAGCCATATCAGACCTCCTCTCGTGAATGCGGGGGAGCGGTTGTTGGCCTTTTCCTGCCTGCCATGACGAGCAGAGCATGCAAGACTGCAAGGGGCGGAGGTGGATCGCCGGGTACTTCCACATCTACGGGAAGGACCATACCCACACCACCGGCAGACATGAAGCTCTTCCCGAAGACACCGCCGGTAATGGCGTAAGTTCCTACAGCCAGAACACGCTTCGGCTCCGGCATTGCTTCATAGGTCTTCAGCAGCGGCCCCCGCATGTTCTCACTTACCGGCCCGACTACGAGCAGGACATCGGCAGTCCGTGGAGTAGCGGTCAGAAAGATGCCCAGCCGGTGCATGTTGTACAACGGATTGTTCAATTGCTTGACCTCGTGCAGACAGGCTCCGCAATCTCCTGCATCTACCACCATGACGTGGAGTGACTGGCCAAAGGCGCTGTGCAGCCCGGAATAGTCCTTTTTTGTGGCAGGCGTCTGCGTCCATTCGTAACCTGCATCCCAGTTGAGCAGATTCGAATCTCCAAAGTGGCAGCGTTGGCACCACACACAGGTCCTGAGATCTACGGTCGCGATCTTCCGGCTGGCCGTGATCGCACCGACGGGACAGTTTGACGCAGCTTGGGATGCTTGCTCTGGGGAAGCAAAGGTCGTTGACAAGGGCCGTCCCGGTGAAACGCCCGCGGCTGTTTCGGGCGCGCCAGGATAGCGCGTTGTCTGAATCCCTCTTCGTACTCCGTGCCAGAACCACGAGCTCATCGATTGCCGCTCCTAATCTAACGATCGCACTCTGATGCAGACAAACCAAAGGTTGCCAAAATGATGGGGAAATCCTGAAACGCAAAGTCCTCGACCGCCACATGAAGGCCCAGCCAATTTCGGAAAGACGGAGATAAGATCCGGTAACGTTCCACCTTCTGTTCGCGATCCAGTCTTATCCAATGCACCCCCGCGCCGATGGGGGCCTCCACCCATCCCGATGCTGCGCCAGCATCAGCTTGCGTGACCGGGGCGCAAATTTCTCCGGGTTCCAACGACTCGACTGCCTAGTGAATCAGCTTCGCGGATTGTTGCGCTTCGGAGAAGAACACGCGCAGTCGGGCAAATCCATCGCCTTCTTTCTCGCAAGGAACCTCGAAACGGTAGCGTTCGTAACCGCCATAGGGACAAGCGCGGCGCAAGTCGTGAGCGAGACCGGATGCGCGCCCCAATGGGCCAACAAGATCGAGGTCGCGAGCGCTCTCTTGACTGATGATGCCGACATCTTCCAGGCGGTCGAGGAAACTGCTGCTGTATCGCAGGCGCTCCTCCAGTTTCTGCAGTTGGCGCGAAGCGGTGTCGACAGTTCCTAGCAAGTTCCGGCAGTTCTGCGCATCGAAATCGCGTCGCAGTCCTCCAGGGGTGTTCAATCCGAACAGATACCGATGCCCGGCAAAGGCGCACGAGGCGCGCAGGAGCTGTTCCTCGACGATGGCTGCGTGAGCCTCGGAGACATTGAGGGCTGTAGACTGGCAAATGGCGGCGATCGCTCCCGCGTGGTGCCGGAGTCGCTCTAGCTCAGCCAGCGCCACACGCAAGCTTCGGGCGCGCAGCGGAACTTGCTGCTCGAAGATCTTTTCCACTGCTTGGCAGTAGGCAAGCGAATGCGCGAACGCGGATTTGGCCGAGAATCGTCCGGCTAGCAACAAGGCATCGAGAACCGATTTTCCCTCCGCGATCTTCTCGACAGCCCGATAGTTGTAAAACAGCCGTGGCACAGCCCGGATCACGTCTTCGCCAACCGTTTCTAGCAGGAAATGGACGGACTCGCCGATGCCTCCCTCATAGACAGGGCCGACTGGCATGGCGAACGCACCGGGATCTTGAACCACCAGCACCGGATGCCAGTCTTCTTTCGACCGCTTCTTGAGATGAGTCTGTCCGGCATCGAATGCCTTGCGCATGGGTGCCAGCCCTTCTTGCCAGACCTGATCATGCAAGATAAAGTCTCCCAGCCGGGGATGCTCTTCAAACTCAAGCCCGAATAAATCCTCAGCTTCACGCTCATACCAGTCGGCGGCGTGAATCTGCGCGCTGATGCTCGGTACGGTACGAGTGGCCAGCGGCAGACGCAGAATGAAATGAATCCAGCCGTCGCCGGGAATCCGGAAAACGTATCGCAGAATCCATTCCTCGCGCTCCTCGACGATCAGTCCTCCAAAAGAGCAACCGGCGTCCCAAAACAGAAATTGAGCCAGCGAAGGCAGAGCTTCGGGCTGAGTCACAATCAACGCACGGTCAAATCGGCTCTCTTCATTTGCCGACGGTGAAACCGCCGATGCCAAACGTTGCTCGATTGCAGCAGCCAGACTCTGCGCGTCATACCTTTGCGGGATGATTTTTGGCGTGTTCGCGATCGAGGAGTCAGCGGGTGTCATTCAGCGGCCCCCTAATTGTTGTGCGGCGAGTTGCAGCAGATGGTGAACCGGGGCAGGAACGTACACCCCCAGCAAGACCACCGGCACAGCAGCAGCCCACACCGTGAAGCGGCAGGTCGCGGGCAGTACTCCAGCCGAAACGTGTTCTGGGGGTTCGCCCATCACCATACGGTTGACGTGCGACAGAATAGCCACGAAAGCGACGACGATCAAAACACCGAGCACGGCAACCACAAGTTTGTGCCCAGCGTGAACTCCCGCAGAGAGGATGGAAAGCTCGCTCATGAAAATCGGAAATGGAGGAGCGCCGGCGATAGCCAGGGAAGAGAGCAAGAGCGCCCCGCCGGCGAAAGGCGAAACCCGAAAGAGTCCGCGCACCGACGCGATCTCGCGCGTGCTCAGGATCAGCAGCATGGCTCCGGCGACATAGAAGCAAAGCGACTTGGTGATGGCATGATTAAGGATTTGCGAGACCGCTCCGAAATCCGCCGCTTGGGTCGCCATGCCAGCGGCAGTCAGGATGATGCCCATGTGTTCGACCGTGGAGAAGGCGAACATACGCTTGTAATCGCGGACCTGGATCAAAAGAAAAGCGGCGATTCCCACCGAGACCAGACCCAGGACGATCATCCAGTTCCCCACCCGGGCCGCTGGAGAGGCCAGAACGATCGACAAGAACCGCACGATTACATAGAGCGGCACCGTGGTCTTCACCCCGGAAAGAACGGCGCACACCGGAGTGGGAGCCTGGCTGTGGGCGTCCGGCAACCAAGTGTGCATCGGAGCAAGGCCCGTCTTGGTCCCAAACCCCACGAAGACGAGCAAAAAGGACAGTTTCAGAAGACTGGGGTCCATGGAAGCCGCTGCGAGGCGAAGTCCTTCCCATGTCTCCCACGCTCCGCCAGTGGTAGAACGGTACGTCCAAAACAGTAGAAAAAATCCTAGCAACGCGATGGGCGCGCCCATAATCGTGAGAACTGCGAACTTCCAGGCCGCTTCGAGCGCATTCGAGGTGTTATCGAAGCCAACCAGCAGGACGCTGAAAAGCGTAATGAGTTCAACTGCGACCCAGACCAGATTCGGTTCTGCCAGCGAGGGAACAGCCAGCAACGTAAAGGCCAGCAAGGTATAGTTTGCGTAAAACCACCATAAGCGCCGCCCGTCGTGGCCATGCTGCATGTAACCGTGGGCAAAAATTGATGCCAGCGCAACCACGAAGCTCACCAGTACCAGCATGAGAGCACTCAGGCCATCGGCTTCAAACCAGCCCGGAAGGGCTACAACCCGCCCGTGCTCGATGACTTGAGCGGAAACATAGACCGCAAGCGCGAAGCAGGCCGACGTAGACACAATCGTGATGGCCGAAGCATAGAGGCGGAGAGGTCGTATCGAACTCAGTAGCGCCGCCAGGAGAGGAAACGCGAGGATTGCGATCAGCGTCATGCGGTCGCTTCCTCTTTGAGTTTGTCCAACCCCGCAGCCTCGGTAGTCCCGACCGTTTCTCGAATGTTCCGGGTGAGTAATCCGACCACCACCGCGATAAGAACGACATCCATGGCTACAGCAAGTTCGGCGATGATCGGAAGCTCAGGCGCTATGGCTACACCCGCGAAAAAGGCTCCATTTTCCATTGCCAGGATTCCGATGAGTTGCGGGATCGCTTCCCGGCGCGCCACCAGCGAATACGCGCCAATGAGAATCCCCGCCAGGCCGATCGGCAGGTTCACGCGGATCACTGGATCGTGAGTCGCGGCTACAATCGGGCCCATGAGAACCTCCGCAACTATCGTGAGCAGGAGTGCCAGCAGCAACGAGGTTGGGATGTTGACGGCCTGGGCGATTTCCCGCCTCTCGTAAAATTCGGCTGGCAGAAGACGGCGCAGGACCCACGGGATCGCCAGCACCTTGGCGACGATGGTGATTGCTCCGAGTGCCCAAAGATGAACCGACGCCCGGCTATACGCGAGCAGGAACGAAGAAGCGGCGAGGAGCACGGACTGCGCCACAAAGAACCGGAGAACTCCCTGGACCTGCCGAGTTGCCACCATGGCGAACGCAGAAATGAGGATCAAACCCGCGCTTAGCGTGTTCAGGGCTTCCGGTATGGATGTCGACATCGGTTAGCCTCCCGGAAAAATACTCGTCACCATGGCTGCGACCGAAATGATGAATGCCGCTCCCAGAAATTCGCTGATCCGGAACAGCCGCAGCTTGGCGAGAGATGTTTCAATCACGACCAACACCAGCGAGAACAAAAGAATCTTGAAAAGGATTTGTGGTACTGCGGTAAGAACATTAACAAGGGTATGGCCGTGAGCCAGTCCCCACGGAGCAACCAGTACATTCAAGAAGATGCACGTCAGGACGAGGAACTTCATCTCGCCGCCCCATTTCATTAGTGCCGCGCCTCGGCCCGAAAACTCCAAACCTTTCGATTCATCGATCATTGCCAGCTCGAAGTGCCCCGAGGGATTGTCGACGGGGATTCGTCCTCCCTCGGCCAGAATCAGCATAAGAAAGGCGATCAACAAGAGGACGTGCGCCGGGGAGAAAAACTCGGCAGAATTCGCCACCCATTTTTGTTGCACGATGTAAGGGATCGTCGATTGCGAGACGAATGAAACCGTGAAGAACACGATCATGAACACTGGCTCGGCTAAAAAGCCGACCATGCGCGTCCGGCTGGCTCCCATCGGTCCGTAAGGGTTTCCCGTGTCCACCGCAGCAAGCGCGGCGAAGAATCCACCGAGCCCCAGGAAAAAACCTCCGGCCAGCATGTCGCCCATAAATGCGAATACCAGCGGGTAGTCGGTCAGCACCGGGATTAGAATGGTGACGAAGATTGGCATCACAAACACCAGATAGGGAGTGACGCGAAAGATCCATGTCGTCTGATCCGACACGATCTGGTCCTTGTGAAAGAGCTTCCAAATATCCCGGTAGGGTTGCACGACAGAAGGGCCGCGCTTGCTTTGTACCATCTCCTTCAGGCGGGCAAGGACGCCTGCATACAAAGGCGCGAAGGCCAGTACGAACAGGACCTGTAAGAAGTTATACCCGATCGTCTCGATCATGACCGTGGACTCCGGCGATCTTCAGGAGCTGAAATAGATTTCCGTTCAGGACGGATTCCCGCGGCCACCCAATTGGGCAGGGGATGGTTTGCAGTGAATACTTGAATCCCTCGGACTTGGTGAGAAACTCCTCCCATCGCAGGTTCCTTTACGAACCGAACTTCGATCCAAGCTTCGGTTCAGGATTTGAGAGGAGTCATCAGCCGCCAGCAGCGACGGCAGTTTACCCGGCAACACCGGAGCGGCAAACTCCTTTGCCGCGATTATTCAAACACAGATGAATCGAATGCGGCAAGTGCCGCGTTTTGAAACCCGTCATTTTTTCTGACCGGGGAGGCTGTTCATTTTGGATTTGATAAGAAAGAACAGAAGCTAAAACCCGTTGACTTCTCCCCTCGTCTTTGCTGTACTTAAGTTGTTATCAACGGTGAAGGAGTTCACCGAAACCGCTGTTCCCACCATTTAGCCGGGCGCAGCTGATGACTCCTGACAAGCGGGTGAATCCTTGTCGCGGAGTCATGTCCCGGCAACGGTTCCTCAAAATAAGCGATCTTTTGGAGTTGTGGCCTCAATCTGGAGGGGCCTGACCCAATTGCGATCTCAACGCGGGTACGCCCCTTGAAGCGGAACAAAGAGCTCGAAAAGCAGTCTGCCCCAGGACAGGGCCTGTGGTTCACGCGTAGCACTTTCGCCAAAGCGTTTGCGCTGGGTGGTTGCGCGATCTGCAACGCAGTGCACGCTGCTGAGCGTAAGGGAATCCACTCCTTCCTACATGAAGGCATGATGTTTCCTTCGGTGCGGAAAAAGTTTCTAGATGGAGGCGGATTCTGTCTCCACCACTTCTGGACGGCTAAGGCCATTGAAGAATACGCCTGGCAAACTGGCGGCTTCGGAATCGCAATCCTTTGTAGTGATCTCGCATCATTGGCTGGTTCGGGGCTGGCCAATGCAAATGGAAGCGAGCCAAGCCCCCGATCCTCACTACTCCGACGCCGGCAGAAGCCTCCATTCGTGCCGGGACACGACTGCATGTTCTGCCAAGACAATCGAGACAAGGAAAAATTCTTGGCGCAGGTTGTCGAAGAACTTGTCGACGAGGAGGAGTTTCACAAGCCTTTGGCTGAACATGGGCTTTGCATACGGCACGGCGAACTGTCACTCCAGACATGGAAGGACTCTCGCAAGCGGAATGAGTTGTTTTCCCAACTGGAGGCGCAACTCAGGGATTTGGCGGCTGACTTGGGAGAGTTCATTCGCAAGCGTGATTACCAATATCGCAACGAACTTCCGGGGCGCGAACAGGGTTCCGTGCTGCGAGCCATGCAGTTCTTTGTTGGTCCGAATCCCTGTGGTTCTCGAGCTGGAAAAGAAACGTCATGAAGATCGCTATCATCTCTGACCTGCACGGAAACTACGAAGCGCTCCGGTCGCTGCGCGAGAACTACGACGAACTTTGGGTGTTGGGTGACCTGGTCAATTACGGTCCAGAACCCGGCGCGGTGGTTGATTTCGTCAAGGCCAACAGTTCAGTTGTCGTCCGCGGCAATCACGATCATTCGATTGGATACGACGTGGACCCGCGTTGCACGCCGCACTACCAGAAGATGGCCGATCTCACGCGCAGGTACAGCGCTTCTGTATTGAAAAAGGACCAGAAAGAATTCTTGCGCCAGTTGCCGCTCAAGCTCGAATTGAAACGCCAAGACACCAGCTTCTATCTGTGTCATGCCAAGCCATCAGATCCTTTATACGGTTACTGCCCGGAAGAGTCCGAAGAGTGGGCAAAGGAATTGGGTCACGTGAAGGCCGATGTCCTGCTTGTCGGCCATACCCACACTCCCTTTGTCCGCCAGATCGGGGATCGTCTCGTGGTAAATCCTGGAAGTCTAGGACAACCAAAAACAGGAAAGTCTGATGCCTGTTACGCAGTATGGGAAGACGGCTCATTTTCATTGAAGTCGTTTCCCTACGCAGTGGATGAGAACATCGGGCGGCTTAGAGCTTTAGGCTTCCCGCAAGAAGTGGAAAAGGACTTGATTACGGTACTTCAAACTGGATCGGTGTAACGAACTCATAGCAAGGAGAACTCATGTCAAAAATAAAAAGTGTTGATGCGATGGAAATTCTGGATTCGCGAGGAAATCCAACAATCCAGGTCAGCGTGTTGTTAGAGAGCGGCGCCATCGGTGTCGCCAAGATCCCTTCGGGAGCTTCGACTGGCAAACACGAGGCAGTTGAACTCCGGGACGGAGACAAGGCTCGCTACGGTGGAAAAGGAGTGTTGAAGGCGGTTCACAACGTGACCAAACTCATCCAGAGTACGGTCAAGGGAATGGACCCCAGCCATCAGAAAACCCTGGATGAAGAACTGATTGCGCTCGACGGAACCCCCAACAAGTCCCGTCTGGGGGCGAACGCAATTCTGGGCGTCTCGATTGCAGCCGCAAAAGCCGCTGCAGCGGAAAAGAAAATACCCCTCTACCGGCAGTTCGCCGCGCGCGATGAGTACGTTTTGCCGGTGCCGCAACTGAACGTACTCAACGGGGGCAGACATGCAGACAACAACGTCGACTTTCAGGAGTTCATGATTGTCCCCGTCGGCGCACCCAGCTTCAGCGAGGCATTGCGCGCTGCCGCGGAGACGTTTCACACGCTTAAACAGGTACTGCACGAGAAGGGCTACGAAACCAGCGTTGGAGATGAAGGAGGCTTTGCTCCTCGTCTGCGCTCCAACGAAGAACCAATGGAATTGATCTTGTCCGCTATCCAAAAAGCAGGATACGAACCTGGGAAGGATATTGGCGTCAACCTGGACCCCGCGGCGAGCGAGTTCTACGAGAACGGCCAGTACGTTTTCCATAAGTCCGACAAGACGCGAAAGAGTTCCGACGAAATGATCGCAATCTGGGCGGACTGGCTGAAAAAATATCCGATCTTTTCCCTTGAGGACGGGCTTGCGGAGGACGACTGGGCGGGATGGAAGAAGCTCACATCGCAACTGGGAAAGAAGGCCCAACTGGTGGCCGACGACATCTTTGTGACCAATCCTCAGATCTTTGAGAAAGGAATCAAAGAAGGGGTCGCCAATTCCATCCTGATCAAGCTCAACCAAATTGGTACTGTGACCGAGACTTTGCGCTGTATCGAGCTGGCGCAGAAAAACAACTACACCTGCGTCGTCTCGCATCGGTCGGGCGAGACCGATGACACGACGATTGCTGATTTCACCGTCGCAACTGGTGTGGGGCAATTGAAAACGGGTTCTGCCTGCCGCGGTGAGCGCATCGCGAAGTACAACCGTTTGTTGGAAATCGAAAAAGAGTTGGGACGCAACGCGAAGTACGCGGGACGCTCGGTCTACGCCCGATGGGGCAAGTGATGGTGATAGGGGGCAGGCTCTGGTGGAGAGAAGCAGCCAAGCATTTCGCGATCTTTCCGACGAGGAGATCGAAGAGCTCGTCCAGAGCCTGAACTTTCTTCACGAAGCTTCGAAGACGTCCTCGGTGCGCCAGGCACGCCAGGGCTCGTGCAGCCGTGTTTTTAACTGCTTCCTCCCCTTGCGCCGCGACTGGATCTACGATGTGCTCCTCCGAAGCCTGCGGCAGAAAAGCCATCAGGCCGCGGCCGTGATCGTTCCAACAGATTCCCGCATATCCCCGTCCCCCGTCTGAATTCCGTACTTCATGAAGGCCAAGTTGCAAAAACTTGCAACCCAGACGCTTGCTGAATTTGTGCCCAATTCCCTACGAGTAGGGCTTGACTTTCCCATCACGTGGAGTATCTTTATGCGGGTCAGGGCTGCCCAAGCGGCACGCGGCGTGGGGCCAGCGTGCTCAGCGAGATTCCATGTACGGAGGCTTCCCATCCCCCCGGGAGCCGGACGGTACCTGTAAGTTTAGTCGTGCCTTGAGAAAACCCGGTCATGTCCGCAAATGTATGGCGACTCCGAAGTTAGATCAGCGGACCGATACGATGACCTGAGGAAGCTATTGGTTGACCACACCCCCGAAAACAATCAGCACCTCTAGCCGGGTGCATAAGCGCAAAGAAGATCAGAGAGGATCTATGAAAACAGGAATGGCGAGGGTTGTGATTTTGACCGCGGCTGCGGTCGCGATTGTCGTGGCGGCGAGCGCGGCCAGCTGGGCGGAGGAAGCGCCCTGTCCCGCTTCTCCCACCTACACTCCGGATTTCAGTTCGAATCAAAATTGCACGGCGCAAAATAGCAACGCCATGTTTGTCACCGATGACACCACGGTCCTGCAGATCACATCCAGCACCGGCAATCAGGTGGGTTCTGCCTGGTATCTCACGCCGCAAACTGTCATAAACGGATTCATGACCACCTTCCAGTTTCAATTCACGAATCCATCAACTCCCCCGGCGGACGGAATTGCCTTCGTAATTCAGAATTCCAACTCCAAGACCTCGGCAATCGGCTACACGGGCGGAAATGGGGGTGCACTGGGATACGGAGACGCGGACGCAAACCAAGATCCCAGTCAAGGCAGCGGCATCCCCAACAGTTTGGCGATCGAGTTCGATAGTTTCGAGAACCCGTGGGATCCTCAAGCAGTCAACGGCTCGGTCAGCCACGTGGCAATTCAGAGTTGCGGCACAGGGCCAAATACCTCGCACCACTACTATCTTTGCGGGGGTGGCACCGGGCCAAATTCGACCCTGGGTGCTCCGGTTTCGGTGGCAAACCTGGCTGACGGAGCCGTGCACAGCGTGACGATAACCTATTTTCCGGCTTGTTCTACATGCAATCCAGCTACGCCGGCGAATATCCAGGTAATGCTCGACGGCGTCAATTTATATCCGAACGGGGTGAACGTAGACTTGAGCAGCATCGGTTTGGGCGATGGCGGAACGGCGTATGTCGGTTTCACGGGTGCGACCGGTGGCGATTGGGAAACCCAGGACATTCTGAACTGGACCTTTGCGCCCACCCAGCAAGGTCAACAAATTGATTCGAGCAACCCTTCCAGCCTGACTCAGAGCTTTGTCTCCAACAGCACGCCGGGCCAGCACGTGGAATTCGATTTTGATTACAGTACCGCCTCCGGTAGCGGTGGCCTGACTATTTTATCAGGCACGACTCCATTCGTGAGCACCGTAGGAATAAGCCCGACGGATTGGACGACTATTGTGAAGGGCACGGCGATGGCGGATGCCCCCTGTCTGATCGCCGCGGGTCAGAGCGCGTGTGTGGCCAGCACACTTACGTGCACAGACGAGGAGAATTCGCAGGCCATGGGCGCGAATTGCCCGAAATCCAGCATCAGAAACATCCTGTTCAATCAAGAGATCGACCTGAACCTGAATCAACCGGGGATCTCAAATGGAATCCTCAGTGTGCCGCAGGGTTACGCTCCCGGACTGGCAATGGCCCCCGATGCTATAGTCCCGGGAGCGCAGTGCCTTTACCCGAGTGGCGGTCCGCTGGGAGATCAGGTCTGCCCGCAGAGCATCATGACACAACTGGAAGATCTCACTCCCAGGACGGGTGGAACCGGTACCACCACGAACTCTACTTACGTGTTCTTCTGCTGCGAGCCCGAGTGGCAGACTACGCCCACGATTGCCCTGTGGAACAATTCCACCAATGTTCTGGCATCGTTTGCCAGCACCCCGCCTCCCACCCCCAACCCTGACCCAAATAATTTCCACGCGGCCCAGGGCGCATTTGTGGTTGTCGGGGCTGAACCCCACGGGACGGTGCTCGATACCACGTATCCGTTGCCGGGTGAGCAGAGTTTGAGCAACTCGACGCCATGTCCTGCGCTGGGCGCCCCGCCGACTCCGTGGTCAACCCAGAATCCGCAGCCGTTCAATGTGAACGGATCGATCACTACCTACGACAACAATGGAACAGCAGTTCCACTCACCGAAGGCACTTATGATGCCCATTACTTCTCCGTAGACTGCGACGCGTTCGAGGAGTTGGTCTACCCGGCAACGCTCGACGTGACGCCGGGTACACCGGGTCCGAATGTGGCACGGTTTAAGACCGTGACTTTCAACATAGATACGACAACGCCAAGCGTGACGTCGATTACGCTGAATCCCCCCGGCGGCTATTATGCCCAGAATTCGTCGATGACGGCGTTGGTCACGTGTACGGATCCTTCGAGTCCGACGGTGGCGAATTTCTTTTCCGGAATTGCCACCTGCGGCGCACAAGGCTCGCCCCAATCATTTGGCGGAAATCAACAAGTCGTGGTCACGACGCCCATACCTCTGGATACGTCGACGGTGGGGACACATACCTTCACGGCAAGCGCCACCAACGTCGCTGGGAACTCCGCCGCGGCTTCGAGCGTTACGTATCAGGTCGTTGGATCGGCGGATCTCGCCATAGGAATGGTTAGCAATCTTCTGGTCAAGACCGGAAACAACATGACCTACTACATCGCCGTGGCAAATAGCGGGCCCAGCACAGCCGACCTGGTTACAGTTACCGACACTTTACCGCCCGGCACGAGTTTCGTGAGTGCCGGGTATGCCGTTGAGTCCTGTAATCTTGCTGGCGGGAAGCCGCTTTGTTCGATCACGCCTCCGACGAACTCCTGCGGCAGCGTGGCGGGTTCCTGCAGCATCGGCGCGTTGGCGGCCTGGACGGGCAGGAACCCGACTGGGGCGGTCGTGCAGATTACCGTAAATGTAAACGCCAAAGCCAACAGCACGATCACCAATACGGCCGTTGTTAGCGAAGCGAATTCTGATCCCAAGTCGCAGAACAACACGGCAAAGTGGGGGACGTTGGTCACGAAATAGGTCAGTACTGGATGTTTCATTGAAGGGGGAGCACAGAACTGGAGTGCACCCCTGAGGTGAGACAAAAGAACTAGGGACAGTTGCGTTGCAAACATTGTAAACCGGGGAGTGGGGTCTGGGGCGAGGGGGCGGTTAGCCCCCTCGCCCCAGTCAGCTCTGTAGAAGCTTCCGGGCTGCGGGCCCAGAACTGCTGCTCGAAAGCGGCGGGCGTTTGATATCCGAGCGCCGAATGCAGCCGCTGGTGGTTGTAAGTGATCTCTAAGAACGTCGCCAGGTCACCGCGCAGTGCGTCCAGATCGCGCCAGTAGTTGCCGCGTACTTGCTCCTGCTTCAGGGTCTTCATGAAAGATTCGGCCTTGGCGTTGTCGTAAGGATTGCCCACCCGACTCATGCTCGGTTGCGCGCCATGGTCGGCGAGCAGGGTGAGATAGTCGGAACATGCGTACTGGATGCCGCGGTCGGAATGATGAATCAAGCCCGGCGCGGGTTGTCGTTCCGCCAGTGCCATGCGCAACGCCTCCAGTGCCAAACTCGCGCCCAGATGCCGCGCCAGCGCCCACCCGATCACCCGCCGGGAATGTGCATCCAGCACCACGGCGAGATAGACAAACTCCTCCTGCAATCGCACATAGGTGATATCGGCCACCCAGAGTTCATTGAGGTCTTGCGTCACCAGGCCGCGCGCCATGTTCGGCCATACCCGCCAGCCATGCTGCGAATCCGTCGTCGCCGGCACAAATCGCCGCCTGCGCAAACCGAGCAGATTGTCCTCGCGCATGAGCCGCAACACGCGCTTGGCGTTGACCGGGAGCCCGCGCTGCCGCAACTCTCGCTGCACTCGCCGATAGCCATAGAACCGCTTCGCCACGATCACTTTCTGGATGGCATCGCGCACTGCCGTATCTGCCTGTCGCGGTGCGGAGGCTTCCCAGTGCCGATAAAATCCCGCGCGGCTCACGCCGCTCAACTCGCACATTCGCTCCACACTGAGGCCGCCTTGCTCGGCCCGCTCCGCGATCAACGTGCAGATCGCTTCGCGTCCACTCCGATGCGCCGCAAGGCTTCGCCGAAAAAATCCAGCTCCAACTCCTGCTGCCCTACTTTGCGTTCTAACTCTGCGATCCGCTTCCGCGCCGCCAGCAACTCCCCACGTCCGGTCATGGCTTCCGACCCACTGCCCGCGGCCAGCGTTTGCTTTCGCGGTCTTCCTCTCCGCCGATGCACGAGCCCAGCTTCCCCTAACTCTGCGTACCGATCCTTCCACACGTACAGCCGCTTCCGTCGAATGCCCAGCTCTTGCGCCACCGCGCTTACGCTTTCTCCCGATAGCACCCGCCGTACCGCGGCCAGCTTCAACTCCTTCGCGTATTCAATCTGCTTCGGTTCGCCTTGTGACATGCGTTCTCCTCTCGAGAACTGTCACCATTTTCTTTGTCTCAATTTTGGGGTGCACTCCAGAACACTGGCTCCCCTTAATTCTCGGAGTGCAGGAAATTTGAATTCCAATCGCGGTCAGTTGTTGGTGACTGCGAATCGGGAAGCTTCGGCGAACATGGGCTTCAGATCCGAGCGATCGAGCAACTTCTCCGCTCCGGAGTCTTTGCGCATGTCCTCCATTAAAGCGAGCGCCTGGCGGTACTGTTCGGAAGCATCGGATGAGTTTCCGCCAAGACGAAGTGTAGTGGCCAGCAGATAGTGAATACGCATGCTCTGATAGCGTGATCCCAGCCGTTCGCTCTTGCCCAAGTCGGTTTGCAATTCCTGCCGCGCCTCGGCATAACGTTTGCGTTGCATCACGGCTTCCGCTTCGTCGACTGAGCTTTCCAGGGAAAGATACCTCAGGTTTCGGCTATCCGCCTCTTGCGTCAATTGGTGCAGTTCCGCGATGGAGGAATCCGGATTCGCCCGGTTCAGCGTGATTTCCACGGCGTGCAATTTGCACAGCAGAATTTCAACCGGATCTTTGCTGTGCAGCGCTGCGCGCAAAGCCTGTTGATAAAATCCCTCCGCTGCCTTGGAATCGCCGGTATAGCGTTGAGCATCTCCCTGAGTACTTAGCAACTCCGCGTCCATGCTTTCGTTCTTCAATTGCTGAGCCATGGTTCGTGCTTCGCGTAGCAGAGGCTCGGATTCGGCGGCCTGTCCGGATTGCGCGAGTGCGTCAGCCAGATCATTCAGAAGCCCGACCATGTCGGCACTGCGGTCGCCCAAGGCACGGTAGCCATTGACTGCATCCTGCATCGCGTGGACGGCCGCCCCGAAGCGTCCTTGATATTGGAAGACCGATCCGATGTCATGAGACTCGTCGGCAGCGCCACGAGCATCGCCGGCCTGGCGCCAGAGATCGAGGGCACGCATGGAGGTACTCAATGCCTGGTCAAACTGGCCAGTGCCAATGTAAACCTGTCCCAGAGCGGACAACGTTTCTGCAATAGCCGCCGGAACTTTGAGCTTCTCGCGTAATTGCAGAGCTTGCTGAAGGTAAATCAAAGCGTTGTCCATGTCGCCTTTGCCCAGATAGACGCCGCCAATATTGTTCAGGCACAGGGCCTGATAGTTCTCGTCGCCGGCGTCGCGCTGGATCTGCAACGACTCCTTGTAGTTCTGGAGAGCCTTGTCGTAATCCCCTTTTGACTGATAAACCACACCCATATCAATCAGAGTGTCTCCCACCTCTTTCTTCATGCCGATATCGCGCTGAAGTTGAAGAGCCTGTTTATAGTCGGAGAGTGCGGCATCGACCTTGCCCTGGGCGTTCTGCACCACCGCCATTTCCACCAGATTGCTGGCCAGCCCACGCTTCAGTCCCAGACGCTGGTTGATGGCCATCGCCTCCTGGTAGTCGCGCATGGCCTCGTCCGGCTTGTTCAGCAGCCGATACGAAATACCCATAGATTGCAGGATCAGCGCCTTCAATTCCGGAACATCCACCTGCACCGCCAGCGACAAACCTTGGTTTAACGGCTCGAGTGCAGCTTGCGGCTTGGCACTTACAACTTCGACCACGCCCATCTGCCACAAGGCCTTGACGTTTTTGGGATCCGATGCCAGAAGTTTGGACAATTGGGCGCGAGCCTTATCGAAGTTGCCGGTTTCCGTGTATAGACTCGCCAGGGCCGATTCCACATCGGAGTTGTCCGGCATACTCTTCGCCAGGTTCTCGTAGGCTTCAATCGCTTTCGTGTTGTCCTTCATCACCTGCGCATGGGTCGCCTCGATCAGGTATTTTTCGGCCGTGGGCAACTGCTGGCTGAGTTCGACCGCGGTGCGGGAAGCCTGTTCGGCATCGCCATCATATCCGAGAGCAGAATCCGCTTCGGCCAGGCGCGAAAATGCCAGAGCAAAATTTGTGTCCTCTTTTGTTGCCGACTGGAGGGCTTGGACGGCCTCCAGATCCTGACCGTCGCGCAGGAACTGAAGACCCTGGTTGTAATCCCGCAGCGCCGGGGCCGAACGCGAACTGGGCTGGAAAGAACTGGCTTTAAGCTCCTCGATTACATCGGACGAGAAAGCAAGATTGTTGCGGATGGCTGCCGCCAGCCGGTCCACTGCGCCGGGAATATCTTTTTCATCGACAGCCTCGATCTTGATGGGCACACTGCGATCATGCTTGAGGTCTTGCAACGTAGCGTCGATGCGTATCTGGCCGCCAAATCTTGCGTACTGTCCCGAGACCAGCGTGTCGGCGCTGCTGAACTCGGCCACGCGGTGCAGGGTCGTTGGCTCCAGGGAAGCGTTGGGCGCTACGCGAAGATCCGAAAGAACCTGATGGAGCCGGTCCTCAGAAACCGTGCGCAAATGCGCGGATTGACCCACATCCGTACTAAGCATATCGGCGAGACTGGGGCCCAGCCAATCCATACTGGGATCACCCGAGGCGTTGCGGAACGGCAAGATCGCCAGCGACATGGCCGGGCCAGATGCAGCCTTCTTTGCCGAATGCGAAAACAGCGGCCCGCGAAAGACGTAGGCGGCGATGGCCAGAACTAGAACCGTCGCAATGCCGGTCAGCATCGGCCAATGAATCGTGCGTCCCCAGGGTTCAATCGCTGGTTGAAATCCCAGGGTTGCACCCGCGCGGTTGCCCTGCCAGGCGTCCAAATCGCGCAGCAACTCGGTGGCAGTCTGGTAACGCAGGTCGGGATCGCGCTCCAGGCCCTTACTCACGATGTCGCTAAGCGCACGCGGAATCGTTCCATCTTGATCGGCGACCGGAAGGGCTCGTTCGGAGTTGCGCTTGATCAAGCTGGCCACGGCGCTCTCGGCCTTGAAGGGCGTTACGCCAACCAACAGTTCGTAAAAAATCAGTCCCACAGTGAAAAGGTCGGAGCGTTGGTCGAGATCCTTTGCCATTGCCTGCTCGGGCGACATGTATTCCATGGTCCCAACCAGCGCGCCGGTCTGGGTCATTCCATCGCCTTCGAGGGTGCGCGCGAGGCCAAAGTCCATTACCAGGATTCGCCCGCTCTTATCGCGCATGATATTTTGCGGTTTAAGGTCCCGATGGATCACACCCACACCATGAGCCGCTTCCAAGGCCCGGCACACCTGCTGAATGATCTCGACCGCCTCTTCCGGAGAGAATTTCTTCTTTGCCTGGATCAGGGCGCGCAGATCATCGCCCTCCACGAACTCCATGGTGATGAACTTCACGCCATCGGCGTCGCCCAAATCGTAGATGCGGATGACATTCTTGTGTGTGACCTGGTGCGCCAGCAGGAGTTCCTGCTTGAATCGGGCTAGGATGGCAGGATTGGCGGCCAACTCCGGGCGGATGAGTTTCAGAGCCACCGGGCGGTCTAATTCCCGATCCATGGCCTTGTACACGGCGCCCATTCCGCCTTCACCGAGCAGTTGCAAGATCTCGTAACGCCCTCCCAGCACGTCGCCGGGCTGCAGCACCGGGACACTGACGTGAAAGCGAGCGGGCTGGCGCCCAGAACGAGGAGGTGGGGTTGTGTCGACCTGCGTAGCCTGGGCATCGACCATTGTGGCTTCAGGATCAGAGGAGGCCGGCGGAAAATCAATCAAGGTAGCGTCAGGGTCAATGGGAGCGTTAGAGGCGGAACTGTCACCCTTTGCGGGAACAGCCACACCGGGTTGGTTGGCCGCGATTGGTCGATCCTCGGGATCAACCCGCTCATTCCGGTTGTGCATGATTCGCCTGGCTGGGGGCCAGACTAAAAAGCCCCAAAACGCGCCCCACTAAACTAGACTAGAGTATATACTTTCCGCCCCGAAAAACGCTGCCTTCCGTACGCTTGTCCGGCGTCAAGCATTCTTTCCGGTCAACGACAATTAAATTTCCCGATGTTGTTTGAGAGATAGCCAGCAGGGCATTGGGTACCGCCAACGCGTTTACGCCAACGCTCACACGCGTCGGCCGCGGAGCCTTGAAGATCGAAGCATAGACCCCATTCATGAGCTTAAACGGGGTCATGTCGGCGAGAAATACCTGGGCGGAGACGACGTCCGCATAGTCCATTCCGGCCGCTCCTGCAAAGACATACATCTCTCATTCAAGAGACGATCAATTCTGACCAGCTTTCGAGGTCTGTAAGTTTGATACTAGCCGTCACTGGGTTCTGACGATAAAGAGAATTTCGTAAAACCAACTTGGTTTTTGTGGAGGTATCTATGAACTTCAATGTGCTGGATCCAACGGGCGTTCCATGCTGTGGCCGCGGAGAAAGCTGACGACAAAGCTAAAGAAAACAATCAGAAGTAGGACTTGCAGAACGGGGCTGGCGCTGTTTGTCATGCAGCGCTGGCTGCCGTAAGTGAAATTAACTTCGTGGGCCTAAAAAGGAGACCGTCATGCTGTGGACAGTTCTTGTTGTTCTCTTGATTTTGTGGCTTCTGGGTTTCAGTTTGCATATCGGCGGAGCCTTCATACACCTGCTCCTGGTTGTGGGGTTGGTGGTTCTGATCATTAACTTGGTGAGCGGCCGTCGATCTGTTAGTTGATCTCAGGTGGTTCAGGTCCCGGCGGGGGAGCGCGGCGTAGCTTGGGCAGCCGTCTCTCAGCATCCGACCCGTTTCCCGCACCTATCTAATAAAAAGGAGAACACATGTCAAAAACTTGGGAGCATTACGATCACTCCGCCGGTCACCATGAGAAAGCGGCTTACCACGACAAGGAGACAGCGAAATACGACCAGGCCGAGGAGCATGAAAAGGCGGCGCACCATGCATACCTGGCTCACGGCCACAGTCAGCATGCTGTCCATCATGAGGGTGAGGCGGCGAAGCTGCATGCCGAGCAATGCGACAGCCTGGTGACGCCAGCTTCCGCGCAAGTGGGCCAGACAAAGAGTGCGGCTTAGACGACGATCATCGGCGCTGGTCTGCTATCTGGACTCGCGCCGCTTTTTTTTCGGCACCCGGGATCTCGAAAAAGTAAGTTGGCGGATTCAATCGCGACATTTCCGAAAGTGAGCCGTAGTGCACAGACCTGACATTGTCATCCGTACAATTCTTGTCCCTGACGCTTGACGGGCTTCGGTGGCAGGACGTGGATTTCGAAAACCTCATCTTGCACATACGTCGATCGGTGGTGGCGATGGTGGAAGGTGCGCCGAAAACGGAAGCTTCTCTAAAAGACGTTCCATTGGATGCGCAAACGGCCGAGTCGCTTTGGGCATGGAGAAACCTTTCTCCTCACGCAACTCCAAGCGATTGGGTTTTTGCATCGCCGCAAATGAAAGGCCGACAGCCTTATTGGCCCGGAACGTTGTGGCGATATTACGGCAAGCCGGCTTTGCAGCGTGCCAAGGTGACGAAGCAAGTTTCGTATCACACCTTTCGGCACACTATTGGGACGCTGCTGAACGCAAACGGGGAGAACCCCAAGGTTGTGCAAGAACTGCTGCGCCACGCGAGTCTGAAAGTCACGACCGACGTTTACATGCAGGCCGTCGGTCCACAGAAGCGCAGAACAATTTGGTCAAACTAGTGAGGCGGGGGGCCGGTTTTGGAGGTCAAACCCGCCTAACTGGATCAAATTGGATCATGAAGAAAAACGGCGGATTCCCGGAAGTCTATTATTTTGTTGGCGTCCCCGACGGGATTTGAACCCGTGTTACCGCCGTGAAAGGGCGCTCATATGCTGTATCACGTTGTAATTACAAGGCACCGGTCGCGCCGTAATGCCCTGTAAATAGCAGCAGGGAGTACGAAGGAACCGACAGACTGTGTATCGTCTGTGTATTGCGAGTTCTCAAGTAAAACTTTGGAAAAAGGTGATCTGGCGGTCTTGGGAACGAAGCGCAAAGACGATTTCGAGCCGTTCTGGCAAGACGAGAAGGACTGGCTGTGCATTGTCGAATTTTTGCCCACCGATAATCCAGAGGCCCGGCTCTTTGCTGCCGAGATCATCGGGTACCTGGTTGGCTATGCAAATCTCACGAACACACGCTCGCTAGTACTGCTCGGCGATCCTGACGCCAGCGCTTATGAACTTCTATTTTCCTTTTCCTGTCCTGAGGAGAAAAGCGAGTTCCTGAACCTGGTCCGTTCAAATGAGGAAATGGGCAAGGACTACATCATTGAGTTTACGCCGCCCACTACCGAAGAAATTAGGAATGCTCGTCCACTCGCAACGATCCTACCCCAGGATGCCCTCACCCATGCCATGCTGATTGCAGCCACCGTTTGTGCGGCTAAAGAAGATAATCGCGCTGTGTCGTAAGGCCGGCTCACAATCCGTCTGCGAAACGTTTTGGAAATGGATGGAGTCGGCTGACCGGTGCGGACCTTAGAAGTCAACGGGGAAGTACGTGGCAGGACATGCAAAGAGACGTGGCGTTTTTGTATTTTGGCAGGATAAGGTTGGAATTGGTGGAGTGGTGGGGCTCGTGGCAAGAGAGGCAAGTGATGGGAGGGGCGTCCTTGCCAAGGGGAGCATTGGGGCCAGAGATTGGATGCCCTTCGACGGGGTGATTGAGCTTGTGAGTTTTGTCGAGATCTAGATAGAACCATGAATCCATTTCCTTGAACGGAATTGTGGTTCCCCAAGAAAGAGTGACGGTGTGCGCCTTGCGATTCACCTTCATGAGGCCGCGAACGTGGCAGGCCATGCAGATGTCCTGCGGAGAGGCGTAAAGATGGGCTGGGAAATTACTGGCGTGGGGAGAGTGGCAAAAGCCGCAGTTGCCCTCCTTGTAAGGAGGATGCTGGACAGGGTCCGTGGAGAGCTTATGGCAAGTGACGCAGAGTTGATCGGCGGGAGACGAGAGACTGACGTACGTGGAGGCCTTAACGTTGGCGACCGTGTGGCAAACGGTGCAACCCATCGACACGGCCGTGTGCACGTACTTCCCTGATGCCTTGTCTTTGTGGCACTCGAGACATTTCGAGGGATCAACGTTGGCGGGGAGAAGGACAGGGTGCTGGTGAATGTCGGCACGCGAAGGATATGCGGAAAGCAGTAAGACGAGCGTAATCGCGAATGTGCGGAGACGAACGAAGCAGTGGCGCAAGTGAGAGAGCGCGGCTCCCATTTGCCGCGAGCCAAGATTTTGTGCGCCGCTCCCTATCATTCCCGCTATGCCATTGCAATCAGTTGACACCCGACCGTGTCGTGACTTGCTCGGACACCGTGAGTTTGAAGTCTGGGCGAAAACTCCGAGCTTCATCGTCCGAATCCGGATTCGGTTCAAACGATTCCCCAGCGGGAAGCATGTCAATACCCGCGTGGCGTTCAATGTCGAATTCATCGTTCGACATAAATCCTCCCTTTACATAATCAGGCTCACCGTCACACCCTGGCATTGTGGCTCTGACGCTATTTTCAGATGTCTCTCTCTGGGCTCAGAACCTTTCAACGTCAGTATCAAAGCTGAGGCTTCGTAAAGCTGGTCAGAATTGATCGTCTGGCAAATCGCTGCACCATACCGTCGAACTGAATGTGTGGCAGTGGGGCTGAGGGCCTCCAAACGATTGGCGAAACATGCTGATGCGGTCAGCCGTCCTGGCCCGCTTCCCCCGACATCATCATTTATGTGCCAATGTGAATTCTGGAAAGCGAATGAAACAGCCCAAAAACATTCATGATCCACAGAACCACCGCGATAACCACGACGCCATTCAAAATTGACTTGATGGTTCCCTGCATTGGAATGAAGCGATTCACCAGCCACAGGAGAACACCCACTACAACCAGAACTTCGAGCAGTTGAATTAAAGGCATGATCTTTGACCTCCCTTGTTTCTTGGGCTACCCTCCTCATCCGTCTTGAGGTGTCGCCCTTACTTCGATTCTGCGAAAGAGATTAGGGTCGAGCCGTGTTCCGCCGCCAGGTTTGGTGACATACACACGACCCGATCGCCGGTGCAAGTCGATCGACTTTCTTGAACGTCGAACCGACTCACTCAATACGTCGCAATCAATTCGCTACTTGCGAGGGCGCTCTTCGGCTTTGGGCGCTTCGTTCGCAGCGGGATGCGAGGCCGGCTGCGCACGAGCCGTGGTTGTCGGGTGCGAAGCAGGCTGTGCACGGGGCGCCGCTTCAGCGCGGGGTGAAGTCTGTTGGCGAGCCGCCGGCTGCGCGTGAGCTGTCGTCGGCTTAGACTCACTGGGCGGACGAGTCTCCTTGGGCTTTGCCGCTTTATTCTCGGCTGCTTTGTTTTCGTTCGAGCGGGTTGCAGCCGCCCTATTCTCGGCAGTCTTGTTCTCATTCGAGCGGGTTGTAGCCGCTTTATTCTCGGCTGCCTTGTTCTCATTCGAGCGGGTTGTAGCCGCTTTATTCTCGGCTGCCTTGTTCTCATTCGAGCGGGTTGCAGCCGCTTTATTCTCGGCTGCTTTGTTCTCGTTCGAGCGGGTTGCAGCCGCTTTATTCTCGGCTGCCTTGTTCTCGTTCGAGCGGGTTGCAGCCGCTTTATTCTCGGCTGCCTTGTTCTCATTCGAGCGGGTTGTAGCCGCTTTATTCTCGGCTGCCTTGTTCTCATTCGAGCGGGTTGTAGCCGCTTTATTCTCGGCTGCCTTGTTCTTATTCGAGCGAGTCGCAGCGGCTTTATTCTCGGCTGCTTTGTTTTCGTTCGAGCGGGTCGCAGCCGCTTTGTTCTCGGCTGCTTTGTTCTCGTTCGAGCGGGTTACAGCCGCTTTATTGTCGGCTCCCTTGTTCTCATTCGAGCGGGTTGTAGCCGCCCTATTCTCGGCTGCCTTGTTCTCATTCGAGTGGGTTGCTGTCTTACTCTCGGTAGCCTTGCTGGCGGCAGCCTTGTAAGGCGCTCCCGCCTGCCTGGCCGCTACCACTCCCTTACCGCTGAACTCCCCTGGCTTGGCAGTGGCGGCGATTGCCGGCCTGCCGTGATTCACTGACGCCAATAGTGCGTGATTCTTGCCGGCGGCCTGTTGATGCTCTGTCTGAGCCGCAGTTGCCGGAGTATGACGCTCATGCGCCGCGGTTTCCTCCGCTGCGGTCGGGCGAGCATTAATCCCGCCGTTCCCGCCGTTATAACTGACATGATTGAACGCGGTGTTGTTGATTACGGTCTTGTTGTAAACATTGTGAACGTTCGTGACGTTCACGTTGTTCACCGAGCGGTTGTAGTAGAAGCCGCCGTTGTTCCAATATCCGCCTTGATACCCGATCCCGCCGTAGCCGAAGCCGTAGTTGACACCGCCGTAGAAGCCAACATTTGTGCCCCAGTAGCCTTCATTCCAGGAAAAGGCGTTGCCGCCCCAACCCCAATAACCGGGCGTCCAGAGAAAGCCAACCTCGGGAGCCATCACCCACGTACCCGGCACCCAGAAGTAGCCTTCGTCTCCATAAGCCCAGTAGCCGGGTGTCCACAGATAACCATCGGCGGGCGCCATCGGTTGGGCGTAGATCGGCAGCGCGGGCGGAGCGATGGTGATTGCCACGCCGAACTGCGCGAATGAGGCAGCTGGTATGGCTAGTATCAGAAGTGTGAGCAACAGCAAACGAATAGTACGCATTTTGAATCACCTTGCCAGATCATCCTTCGATTGCCCGATGGACTTTGTTGCTGCGGGCTGCGTGGAGTGAGAGGCGACGCCTCAAGCGTCATAGACGAGGATTGCACGAACGCACTGTCAGGTCTGTGCACAACGGCTCACTTTGCGGGAATGTGGAAGTTGGCAAATCTGTTTCTTGCGAGATGACTTTGCTGGCGACGAAAAGAAAATAGTGCATGTTGCCAAGACCTCGGAGCTCCTTATCAAGATCGACGCCTCGCGACCTTAGCTGTTTCTCGCAAAACACGTTGCGGTCAATATTGACCAGTAATCGACTTTTCTATGTTCGATACTGGCCCTCGAACAACTTTCCACGGTTCTAAAAAACAAAGCCGGACTCTCCGGCTGTAGATCTCTTGTGAAGCTGACAGCATAAAGAGCTCTTGCAGCACAAACCACGCCGGGCGAGTCTGTCGGAGAAAAATACAGGAGAAATCATGAAACTGTTTAAAGGGCTAGGAATCGCACTGTGCCTCGCTGTGCTCTGCGTAATCGTCGTGCCCACTGCAAAGGCAGATGACTGGAACCGGAAGACCGTTATCACATTCAGCGGTCCCGTCGAAGTTCCAGGCGTGGGCCAACATAACCTGCCGGCCGGAACCTATGTCTTCAAGATTCTGGACTCACAATCCGACCGTCACATTGTCCAGATTTTCAATCAAGACGAAACCCAGGTGCTCACGACAATCCTCGCAATCCCGAATTACCGCTTGAAGCCAACTGACAAAACGGTCATCACTTTCCGCGAACGGCCCGCCGGGGAACCTGAGGCTCTGAGGGCATGGTTCTACCCTGGCCGTGAATGGGGTGAAGAATTTGTATACGAAAAACCGAGAGCCTTAGAGTTGGCGAAGGAAACCAATACTCCTGTGCTCGCGACCCGCATTCAGCTTGCAGCGGCTCCGATCGAGGCTCTGAAAACGGCGCCAGTTGAGGCGGTTGCGCCCACAGGAGAACCGATTGAATTGGCCCAGGTGGTTGAACCGCCCCCGGTGGTCGCCACTGAACCAGCCACCGCGCCTGTCGCGGCGGCGCTGCCGAAGGGAGCAAGCTCACTGCCGTTGATCGCCCTGCTCGGATTATTGGCGATTGGCGCCGGTTTTGGTCTCTCGGCCTTTTCGAAGCAAGCAGTCCGAACCAAGTGAATGAGTTGATCGTGCGGGGGAATCGATCTGCGGGTAGATCAAGTGAAACCGGACGACGCGAAGCACTTCGCCCGTCCGGGTTCTTCCTCACAGCATTAGATCGCATGTAGGTAGCAGACGGCTGACCGGATCTTTGTTGTACTGTGCCACGTCTGTAAAGCGAGAACATCAAGTTCATGGACCATTTCGCGACCGGTCTCGGAATTCTTGTGGTTACGATTGCGCTGTCGAGTTTGGCCCGGCCGCAAGAACCTTCTTCGGCGCGGAGCCGACCGGACGATGAGTACACCATTCGAGTAAATGTGGACATGGTGATCTTGCACGCAACGGCCCAGGATCACAAACACGCCTTTGTTTCCGGACTCGACAAAGACGATTTCCAGGTCTACGAAGACGGAGTGCTTCAACCAATCAAGAATTTCAGCCACGAAGATATCCCGGTCACCGTCGGTCTGGTCATTGATAACAGTGGAAGCATGGGTGCGAAGCGCGCTGACGTGATTGCCGCCGGGTTAGCGTTTGCCCGCTCCAGCAACCCACAGGACCAGATGTTCGTGGTCAATTTCAACGAACGAGTTTCGTTTGGTCTTCCGGTCAACACATCGTTCACAGATCAAGTGGCTCAGTTGGAAGTAGCACTGTCCAGAATTCGGGCCCAGGGCGAGACCGCGCTGTACGATGCGGTCGCTGCTGCGCTCGAACATCTAAAGATGGGCAATCGCGACAAGAAAGTGCTGATCATCATCAGCGACGGCGGTGACAACGCCAGCAAGCATAAGTTGGCCGAAATCGTCGCAATGGTTGGGCAGCCCGACGTGATCATCTACACAATCGGCATCTTCGACGACCAGGATTCCGATCGGAACCCCGGGGTACTCAAGCGGCTTGCGAAGGACACGGGTGGCGAGGCGTTCCTGCTGGAATCGTCAAAGGACGTTGCTCCTATCTGCGAAAAGATCGCGCACGATATCCGCAATCAGTACACGATCGCTTATGTCCCCACGAACCGAAAGCGGGACGGAACTTATCGAGTGATCCAAGTGAAAGCCAGCGCGCCCGTTCGCGGACGCTTGTCAGTGCGCACACGGACCGGTTATTTCGCTCCGTCACAATCTCCGCCATCACCGGCGGCGAAGGTTGACCGGCCATGAACACCACTAAGAAGGATATGTTTTCCACGCGAATCCCACGACTTCTTCGATGGAGTCAACGTCTCCTTTTTATGATTGGCATCCTTGCGCTCGGTTACGTTGGCTTCACTTTGCTCGACGCAAGACTCTTTCAAGCTTCGGCGAAACGATCCCTGGAGATCCAGATCCAAAAGCAAGAGGAACGCCACGCACCAGAGGCCAAATCTGCAGTCAAAACAGGCGACGTCCTGGGTCGAATGGATATACCGAGGTTGGGAATTTCCGTCGCCGTTCTGCAAGGCACCAGTTCGCGCATGTTGCGGCTGGGTGCGGGACACATCGAAGGCACTGCGCTTCCGGGGGAAGCCGGGAACAGCGGCATCGCTGGGCACCGCGACACTTTTTTCCGCGAGCTAAAAGACATCCAACTGAACGATGAAATTCAGATTCAGACGGCAACTAGGCTGTTTCGGTATCAGGTAGATTGGACGAAGGTCGTCGAGCCTAGTGACACTACTGTTCTTGAGTCTTCGGGCACGGAATCGACTGTTACCCTGGTGACTTGCTATCCCTTTTATTTCGTCGGCTCCGCACCGAAGCGGTTTGTCGTGCGGGCGCACCGGTATTAACCGTGCGCTGCATTCCCAAGTCGATTTCCAACGGGAACGTGGTCGGTGGTGACCATGTTTCTATAGATTAGGAATCCGTCCTGGGACGCGTGGGAGACGGCTAATCGTCCGTCTTCTGCGTGCCCGCAATTTCTTCCTGCTGATCTTCTGCCTCTCGCCAACTGGAATTGGGGTTGTATTCCTTCATCTTTCCGGCAACAACGTGAGTCTTCGGGCCAAGATCCTTCTCGTACACGACTCCATCCTGGCCAACCAAGAACGTCGTCACACCCGATGACCTGTATTCAGCTGGATAGGCTACGAACGCAAAGCCCGCGGTCAGTTTGCCGTCGACCAGGTAATTCTTCGAGCCGCCTGGACCGTTTTTTCCTTGGCGGGTCACGATGCGGAAGTAATAGCCAAGATAAGGAGTTGGAGTGGCATCTTGAGTCTTGGTTTCGCCCTCGGCAACGGCCGCGGCTACGAGCGGCCCGATGGGGCTCTCCGGTTCGCCGTCCGCGGCCTTCCAATAGAGGCCGTTGTGTTGCCCAGGATCACTGGGGATTTTGCCGGCGTACTGACCGCCATGCGTGGAACGGAATTCCTTTTGTGCTGCGACGAGCTCCTGGCAAACGCGGATGGCCGATAACTCATTGCGGCCGACGCGCCGGTACAAAATTTCCTGCTTTCCTGCTTCAGTGTCGAAATACCACGAGCTGCCTCTTTCCATGAGCGGTATGGGAGTGGGCCAATTTCTCGCTCCGATATACAGAACCGTTGTACCGTCCGGTTCTTTCACCAGACGGTGCATTTCGCCATACTTCTCCACGAAGTTGGCGCGGCTCTGTGCGTCCTCGGCGTCGTCACCCGACGAGACGATTTGCTTTCCATCTGGGCCGAGAATATCGAGCATCGCTTTTTCGTCATTGCTCTGGGTGGCCGCGACCAGTGCGCTGCTTGCATCTTCGGGCGAGGAGAAAGTCTTCTGGCCTGGCTGCTGGGCCAGGGATAGCGTAAGGAAGCACCCCACCACGAGAACAGCGAGTGCCGCTAGTCTAAGAAAAGTCGCGCGATAAAGCTTGTCGAAATTCAGGATGATGCGTGGCATTTGATCTCTCCAATTCACACTTTGCAGACTCAGCAACGTAATAAGAACTTCGATTACCGGCGCCCGCCACCGCCATGACCACCACCACCGCCGGCGTGCGAACCGCCGCCACCGCCGCGAGATCCTCCACTGGCATGCGCCGTGCCCATACTGGCGCTGCCTCGCGAGGAGTAGGTCCGGGCCTGCCCGCCGTGAGAATAGCCGCTAAACGCGCCGGATCGGACGCCGCTTTGACCTCGGGGCGCCGCGTATCCTCGCGCAGCCTTCGTGTTTCCGTCGAAGGGCCGGGCCGTTGCGCCGGGACGGTTGCCAGCTCCGCCGCGCGCTCCAACATTTCCATTCGCAGACCGGTTACCGGCATAAGCACGGGATCCAGTTCCGCCGCGCATACCGTTAGCACCACGCGCGCTTCCTGCCCGGTAGAAATTGCTCCGGTTGTAAAACGTGTTGCTGCGGGAGTAGTACCTGCCGCCGCCGTACATCGCGTATCGGCCTCCCCAATTGAATCCCCAGTGATTCCAACCCCAACCATAGCCACCGAACCAGCCGATTCCGAACCCGCCCCCCCACGACAGGTACGGACCGCCGAACCAAATTCCGGGATACGGATACCATCCCGGCCACGCCATGATGGGATCTCCATACGCCAGCCACGGGTCATACGCGGGGACATAGACTGTCTGTGGATCGGAAGGCTCAACCGAAATCGTCGAGTCTTGCGTGGTCACATTCTGCTGCGATGTGGTCTTGAGATCGCCCGCCGCTTGCGCTCGCCGGCGCATCACCTGCACGGCATCCATGACATCTGATTGCTGATTGAAGTAGGCATCGCCGAGTGATGATGCCCACGAGAGATTCTTGTCCATGTTTCCCAGCACGGAGGGAAACGCAGTGAGGGCTTTCACGCTGGGGTCCCACGGTTGCTGGTCCACGGCCCTACCCAGGGCGTCGCCCTGCAAGCCGGGATTCGCCTGCACCCAGCGGTCGGCCTCTACGACTTGCTCGGGGAACGTGGCCGCCGCCAATATCTGCGCCACCAACGAATCCGGATACAGGGCAATCGGTGCGACAAGTCGCTGTAATTCCTCAGGACTCTGTTGCGCGTAGGGCGGTGCCGATGCTGCCTGTGCCTGCGTTTGCTGCTCTTGAGGTTGCGGCTGCGGACCCTGTGGGTCTTGCTGAGCAGACAGCGTTCGCGGCCAAACCGCTAACAGCAGAACTGAACACAACATAGGAATTAAACTTCGCCTGCCCAAGCGACGGCCTAGTGATCCCGTGGCATGTTCGAGAATGTTCATGACTTTGAATCCCTTCCACTCACGTAGCTAATTTCGCTGAATAGCCCTTCAAATACTGTGCAGAATGGCTCACTTCGGGAACGGGAAAGAAGTTGCGCAGAGAGCGGCGATGGCTTGGCTGATCAATTGTGATCAGTATTGCGGACGAGGTTCGGCGACTCTATGAAAGGCGCAAAAGGAGGCAATATGGCAAAGACTGCAGTAGGTTTGTTTGAAAATCCAGGATCGGCCGACGGGGTTGTTCGCGATCTTACGGCCAAAGGTTTCCTCCAGAAGGACATTCGTGTTTTGGGTGAGCCAGTCGAGATGGCGGGCAGCGGACTTATGAGCACTCCACACACTGATTTTGAGGTGGATTTGATTCGGGATCTGACGGCGTTCGGAGTCGTCGAAGGAGATGCGGAAGCGTATGTCCAAGGCGTGCGTCGTGGAGGTGTCATGGTTTTCGCAACCGGTACCGGCAAGAACGCAGACCAAGCCGCCGAGATTATGAACTGCCACGGTGCCTTAGAGATTGAAAAGATCAGCACGACACGGCCAGCGCTCCCAAACGCGGAGATCGGTGAAAAGATTCCAGTTCACGATCCTTCGACCCAAACTGGCAGGGTGCGTTCCACCGGGTCGGGTGCTCGGCTGTTCGTTTGGTAGTTCCTTCGCGAAAAAGGACGTTTGGTAAGTCACACCCCGAAACAGCAGGGAGGCTCAGGAATCATGATGGTAGTCGGAAAGTTTGCACCGATCCCGAAGTCTCGATTGAGCAAACAGATGGCAACAAACGACGATGCTGCGGCCAATGAGGAAGAGGTTGAGGAGCAAATTGAGGAAGAAAATGTGGAAAAGACAGCGCGTGAAAATGAAACCGGCGCCCCTATCCCTATGATGAGCAACAAGGAGATGGCAGTTGACGATGATGCTGTGTCCGCCAGAGAAGAAGTTCAACAGCAAGTAGAAGGAAAACGCGTAGAGAAGGAAGCGTTTGAGAATCGAATCAGCGTTGCCTCAGCCGAAAAGTGGACTCGGAGCGGACGCACCCATGATTAACGAAACTTCGGAGCATCCGCGGGAAAAATCACTGACTGCTCTGTCGCTTTGTCGAGTGACAAAATAATAACAGTTACCGCCAGCACCTTTGCCCGCCTAGTTCTGGAGGCAGACGGACCTAAGGGTAACGGTCCAACTTGAACCATCCCACTTGCACGGACTTGCCGACACACCGCATGTGTCGGTGCTGATCGCAATCGGGAGCAGTTGGTGCGGACGCATAGAAGGTCTAGATGTTGAAAACCGATTGCCGCCCGCTAGTTACCCCCCCCGGACCACCAGCGATGTGTCAGTTGTTCCCGTATTATTCACACGAACGATCAGCGGGACCAAATGCCATCGTCCAGCAAGAGGCATACTCCCTACGCTGCCGCACCGCCACGCTGACACTCTTTGTCAGATCCATGCGTGCGCGTTGCTCGTTCGATGATCGGTACCAGCCGTTCCGGGAGTTCGCTCTTCATCACGAAATCATCCACTAGCCACAGGACACGCTCCGGCACCTCGGCGTACGCCGAAAGCAGGATGATCGGCAGGGTGGGAAACCGTTGCTTGATGTGGCAGGCTACGGCTTCCGCATCCAGGCCTTCCGTTTTGTACTCCAGTAGAACCGCAGCTACAGGCGTCTCCTCCAACATCTTCAACGCAGGGTAGCTGCTCGACGCGATCTTGACGCGATAGCCATGAGATTCCAGAGTCTCTTTGCGGAGTTCTAATGCCTGTGGCAGGTGGTCGATGTACAACACAGTGGGAGATTCCATTGCTACATCTCCTATACATAGTTACACGCTGTATTTGGCTCGCCGTTGCCCGGCGTGCGTCACACGCAAGACTCAACATTTCCGCCACGACCTGGTGACGCGTGAGATCTGAAATTCCCGTCCGCTACGGCGTGGCCACGATTACAAAATAAGTAACCAAAGAACGCCTGTGTGGTCAAAATTGGACACTTTTCGCGAGGCGGTTCAGGGCATAGCGACCTGGGAACAATCGACGCTAAAATGACTTCGCATAGGTCCCAATACACTGGAAGCGAAGTGCTCAAATGGCAGACTACTCAATACCCATAGGGATTGCGTATCGGATAGCACGCCAGTGGAGAGTTGGAATCGGTCACGAACTGCTGATAAAGCACAGTCATTCGTCAACGTCCTGTTCGATGTGAATTGCCCGACTGGAATTTCGGGCTTATCCTACCTGTCTGCCGCAACATGGTGTTCGTCTCCTACATCCACGTGCTTTTGGCCGCATTCTTGATGGGATTGGCGGCTGCCGCGCCGATGGGCCCTGTTAACATGCTGGCCATCCGCCGCGGTCTGATCGGCGGTTGGCGCCATACCCTCGCCTGTGGAATCGGTTCCGTCAGCGGCGATCTCATCCTTTTTTCTATCGTCCTCGTCGGGGGGCACTACTTCTTTTCTGACGTGTCTAACCCCACGCTCCAGACCGTCCTGGAGGCCATCGGCGTAATCGTCCTGCTTCCGCTTGGGATCTACATCCTTGTCCGCGCCGTCAAGGACCCCATGCGGGCCTTTGCCAGTGCTCGCCAACACTGGCACGAAGAGACCGTCCCCGCGCATCTGATCGCCGAAGTCACTGACTGCGTTGCCCTGACGATTTTCAACCCCTTAACGATACTTTACTGGGTTGGCGTTACCTCCAACTGGCTTCCCTTCGCTCATTCAGTCTTGGGCTACAGCGCTCCCGTGTGGGGAATCCTGATGGCCGCCGCCGGCCTGGTGTCCTGGTTCACCGCCCTGATCATCGTCGTTCGCTTCATCCCCCACCGCATCGGCCCGACATTCTTCCGCCTCGTCAATATCGTCCTCGCCCTTGTCCTGGTTGGCTTCGCCGCGTTCTGTGGAATAGTCCTGTCCCGCCATTTCCTGCCCTGAAACACGTGGTCCCAACAATATGGTTCACCGGAACGTCATGGTCTTTGGGCTGTTCCGAGAACTTACAGAAGCCCATGGCGCCATCACTGGCGGTTATCGTTGATTGGCTTCGTTTCCACAGCCTCAGCTGCAGAGAGTTTCCGGTCTCGGTGTGGCTCGGTGCGGGGTGCACCCGTATGCAGTTCACAAGGTTCGCCGACCGCAGCACCACAAGTAGTACAAGGTACGGACAGTATCTGTTTCGGGGTGAGTTCTCTGGTCTTCACTGGCCTATAGTGCAACGTTCCTAGCCGCGAAAATGTTCTGTATTGCTCACCCTCGGCACATTTGGCCACGCGGCAGTTTTGATTTTGGGAACGTTTCCTGGGACGGGAAGGTGGCTAGTCAGTCTGGCATGCTTCCTCGGTCACCACATTGAAGTGGTAACCCAAGATCGCCAAGGTCACTGCAGTGCCGAAGGCATGGCGGTACCGGGTGGCGGCATCGAGGAGGAACTTCCAGTAGCTGGCGCGTGCGTTGCCGAGAATGCCTTGCTTCACGACGGAACGGCACAATGCTAGGTACTCCGAGAGGGAGCGGCGCGTACGGGTTGGCCGATAGCGCTCCAGAAAATGCCGGGCCCGGTCGTAATAAGCCTCCGGGGCATAGATTCGTTTCAAGATCGACCGATACCCGTCGAGTAAGCGTTGCGCGGACATTGTCGGAATGAAACTCAGATTGCAGTCGATGTTGTTTCCGTTTGCGGCGCCGACTAGGCGCCCCTCGCGCTCAAGCCGCCGGTAGAGCTGCGTGCCGGGAAGCGCCTGGAGAAGACCAACCATTGCGATTGGGATGGCACTCTCCTGGATGAACTCGACCTGCCGGTCGAACACATCGTCCGGATCGCTATCGAATCCCACGATGAATCCAGCCATTACCTCGATACCGTGTTGCTGAATGCAGCGTACGCTGTCAAGCAAACTGCGCTTTGTGTTCTGCAGCTTGTTAGCTTCCTTTAGACTCGCTTCCACGGGAGTCTCAATACCCAAGAACACGCGGATGAAACCAGCAGCTTTCATCAGCGCCAAAAGCTCAGGGTCGTCCGCCAAGTTCATAGACGCCTCGGTGAAGAAGGTAAACGGCCGGCGATGTCGATTGTTCCATTCGGCCAGTGCGGGCAGTAGTTGCTTGACGTTTTTCTTGTTTCCGATGAAGTTATCGTCCACAAGAAACACCGCTCCTCTCCACTTGAGGAGATACAGTTGGTCCAGTTCAGCAATGACTTGAGCGACGGATTTCGTCCTGGGCTTGCGCCCGTAGATCTCAATGATGTCGCAGAACTCGCAGTTGAACGGACACCCACGTGAGTATTGGATGGCCATCGAGCAGTAGTGTCGGGTGTTGATCAAGCTCAGGTTGGGCAACGGGCTGCGGTCCAGAGACGGCATCTCGCTAGCCTTGTACTGCGGCTTTGCGGTACCCCGTTCAAGATCTTCGGCAAGTGGGGCGATCAGATCCTCGGCCTCCCCAATCACGACGTGATCGGCGTAGCGATGCAGTTCCGCGAAACCGCTGGCAATCGGTCCACCCACGACTGTACGTATTCCATGGGCACGGCACCGAGCGAGGATGACGAGAAGATTGTCCTTTTGCACCAGCATGCCGCTGACCAGCGCGACATCAGCCCACGCAAGATCAGAATCCGTTAGCGCGCACACATTCGTATCGACGAGCCTCTTCGTCCAATGCGCAGGCAGCAGAGCAGCAATTGTGAGCAAGCCCAAAGGTGGATACGCAGAACGCTTGCCCTGAAACGGCAAAGCGTGTTTGAAACTCCAGTAGGTGTCGGGCCATTCGGGGTATAAAAGAAGAGTATTCATGCTCAGCGATCTGGGCGCTGCACAACCCAAGCGCATTGTTCCGTTCGGGCACGACACTTGTCTGGTCAAAATTGAACATGGCATCGCCAGATCGTGCTTCGCGTCGCTCGACCGGATCTTTGAATGCTGAGAAAGGCTGGCTGTTTCACGCGGGTGATACATGAATCGCGGAGATTCTTCTTGAAGATCGTCCTTCTTGAGGCTCCACGCCACATTAATAAAATGTGTTCAGGATTGCTGACCTTTCGATATCTTCGGGCTGCGATGAGGTTCAGGTCAGGCGTGTGCAACGCCGGGGAGGTGTGGCCTCTTTGCGCGCTCTTTGTCGGGCAGTCCGCCGCGCTCTGGAGGCGGTTCTAAACCTTTGCTGGTGCGGGCAGTTGGGTTCTTGGCTCCCGGAGTCACGGTTATTCCGTCGTCATCCTGAAGAACAACGTTAAGGAGTGAACTGTGGACGCGTAAATTGTCGCCAACGTCGTAGTTGATAAACCCGAGCTTCCGGAATCGGTTCATGAAGAAGCTGACCCGCGAGCGGGTCGTCCCGACCATCTCTGCCAGAGTCTCCTGACTCAGTCTCGGCACCGACATTTCGGAGACTCCTTCTTTGCCGAATTGCGCCATCAACAACAGAACTCGCGCCAGCCGTTTTTCGCTGGAATTGAACAGTTGATCGACCAAATCGTCCTGATATCGGATGTTCCGCTTCAGCAAATACTTGACGAACATGGCCGACAATTTTGGTTCCCGACTCATGGCAAGCATCATCGCCTTCTTCTCGACATGAAGCAGGACGCAGTCTGTCATTGCAGTTGCAGACGACATGCGGATGACCTGGCCGGCAAGACCGCCTTCTCCAAAGAAATCTCCTTCGCTCAAAATGCCAAGAGTCGCCTCTTTCCCGGCCTCCGATACAACGCTGAGTTGCACCTTTCCCTCTTGGATAAAAAACAGTCCGTCGGTCAAATCACCCTGAGCGAATATCGTGTTCCTTTTTCCAAAGGACAGCATATTTCTGCCCTTCCCGATGGTCGAAAGAAAGATGCGGGGTTTGAAATCGACTGCCTTCTTTGCGGGCGTGACTTGTTTTGTCAATGGCCGTCCTGACTGGAGATGTCGCCACTGTCAATTATGGGGGAAAGGATAAGTCCAAGGCTGGTCTGTAATGCTCACAATTGCATGCAAGAAAGGCCGAACTCGTGTGAGTCCGGCCCAAGGACTTGAATATCTGAAGCACAGTGAAGGAAAGCGGTCGTGAGGGTCTGAACGTCGGTTTCCCGCCACTAACCCATGACCGCGTTAGGATTCGAACTGAAAACAGATTACCGTTGCCGAGTTTAGAACACTGGTCACTTTTATACATTTTCCAACATATACCTAGGCCATGCTGGCATTGGTTCGTGAAGATAGGCGGTGTTGTATGACTCCGACCGAACATTCTGGTTCCCATAAGGTACTGCTCGTGGATGACGACGCCGCCGTTCGCGACATGATGACTGTGACTCTTGAACACAAAGGGTTTGAGGTAGTGGCTGCCGCCAATGTGCCAGAAGCTCTTCGACTTATCGCGACAGATACTTTCGACGCGCTCATCACGGATCTCCATATGCCGAATCCCAGCGATGGTTTTACTGTGGTCAGCGCGATGCGCCACTCTCAACCGGACGCACTCACTCTGCTCGTTAGCGGATACCCAGACGTGCAGAGCGCCATGTCCGCTATCCTTCTGGAAGCGGACGAAATCATCGTGAAGCCTTTCGAAGCGGGGAAACTAGCTGACCTTCTCCGCGGGAAGATGTCTACTCGCAAACCTGCTGCCCAGATCGAAAAACAACGGGTGGCCGCGATACTACAGCGTTGTATGCTGGGTGTTGTCGAAGACTGGCTGGCGCGGGCCAAGCAGGCCAAAGAACTGAACCACCTTCAGCTTAGCGACGAAGAGCGTACTGGACATCTTCCTAAGCTGGTTGAAGATCTGATTGTCCGGCTGAGAAAACCGAGCGCGAACAGTAAAGACAGCGATGCCGTCTTTTCCACCTCCGCTGTGGCGCACGGCAAGCTGCGATATCAGCAGGGCTACACTCCCGCGATGTTGGTGCACGAATCTCGAATACTCCAGGTGACCCTCTTTGGGACCTTACAGAGCAATTTGAGTCTTCTGGATTTCAGCTTGCTCTTACCCGACGTGATGACGATCGCGGACGAAGTGGACGCACAACTGACCCAGTCGATGGACAGCTACATGAACGCCATGCAGCAGTCAGCGGCAGCATAACTCCTGCTGTCCGCCTCGGCAGTCGATCACCATTCCTGCAACTCGCACAATCGCGATCAACCACTGGCTGGCCACACGGTCTTTGTCCATGAAAGCATCCAAGAAACTTGAACGCCTGCTAAAAAACCTCCACAAGCGGCGCGAGCCAAAAGGTAGACCCGCGCCAATAATAGCTACGCTAGTGGTGCTTCTGACCACACCGGATGGCCGCTATTCTGTGAAAATGAGTGCAACGTTAACGCCAGGATACATCGGGTTGCACAGGTAATACACGCCGTTAATTTCGACAACATAAACGTCCTGCGTGTAGAGCCAGTTGCTTGGCCACGCGCCCTCAAATCCAAACCAGTAGCCACCGTACTGGAAGCGGCGATTATTGTAATCGCTTTGGCTGACACGAAACCTGTGTTCCTGTCCGAAATTGGCCCGGTAACGGTCTTCGGGAATGCGGCCACCACGGTTATTACCGGAGCGCTGCACCGGCTCTCCCGGCTTAGCCTGCTGTGTGTTCTTCTCTTCCGGTTTGATGTTCTTCTCCTGCTGAGCGTTTCTCTCTTCTGGCTTGGCGTTCTTCTCCTGCTGCGCCACAGGTTTTTCCTCTTGTTTTGCGGACTTCTCGGGTTGCGCCTTCTTTTCATCCTGGGCAGGCTTAGCTTTCTGTTCTTCCCGCTCGTGATCCTGTGCGAACGCCGGAACTGCGATTCCGATCGCCAAAGACAGAACTGCTGTACTGATCACTCTTATTAGTTTCATGGGTATTCCTCCATTAATGGACTCGATTCCTTACATGCACTTGTCCTACACGGTCTTCATAATCGACTCTCGTCATGCGTCACACGAATGCGGACAAGTCGATTCGCATCCGTGCAATTGCGCGATTGCGGGCAACAACTGGCTGGCCAAACGATTCTTGGCTATGAGGGCGTCAACCAAGGTCAGAGTCCGCGGCGGAATATCCACTCCGCCAGTGAGCAAGATGATTGGCACTAACGGCTTCAGCCGCCTCATTGCGATAGCAACCTCTTGCCCGTCCATTTCGGGCATAAAGTAGTCCAGGATTACAACGTCAACCGAGTACTCGGAAGCCAGTTCCAATCCCTTGCTCCCGCTTGCAGCGGTCAAAACGGTATACCCGAAGCTTTCGAGGAACGCTTTTTCGCATTCCAGTATGTCCTCGTTATCGTCGATGCAAAGAACGACTGCGCTTTGGAGTTCCGGATAGGCCACCGTTGGCATGGTTCACCTTCAAGACAATCTTCAACACTTCGGCTCAGGAATCTGTTCACAATTGCTCACAGCGTACTGCTCCTAACGCCGCAAGAAGGCTACCTGCGAATACGGAGCCCACGTTGATCAGCGCCGTGCGTACGACTTTGGTGGGATCCAACAAACCGACCTTAGCCAGGTCTCGGATTCACCGGTCAGGGGATTGAAGCCGAAGTGCGGATGATCCTTGGAATCGGTTGCCCTATCGTGCTGTCGGTCTATTGGTGCGATCTTTCAGTTCCCTCCGTTTGAGCTATCTTGCTCAGATTTATTTACCTTCACCTGTCATTCTGTGCGTTCAGATCGCACCGAAAGGCTGCCCAGTATGCAAGCACCGCTATGGTGGGTATTTGAGTCTCTCTTTGGCTGCCATCACCAACAACTCAGTCGTGTATTCACCATCCGGAAACGGACGTATCAGGTCTGCGTCGAGTGTGGGCGGGAATTTGAGTATTCCTGGGAATTGATGCACTCCCGGCAATCGGCCATGGCTGACGACAACTCAGGGGCGATGACAGTCGCGAGACAGGTTCACGCTTCGACAATTTGAGGCCGGAAATGGCGAACAGCACCTTTCGACATCAGCAGAAGACATCACAGCACATCCGCACTTGAAAAGATGGCTGTATTGCATTCGCGGGAAATGTGGGCCAAGGAGAGGTGAACCATGCCACGAATGACTCGGTACACGGAATCGACGGTTCTGTCTTTCCATGACAACATCAAAAAGGCCGCCAGAAAAAACCAGGCATTCCGCCAGACAGTCTGTAAGGGAGCCTTCAGCGAATTGGTGGTGGTCAGTATTCCGCCGCTGGGAGAGCTTGGCGAAGGTGTGCACGACAATGCCGATGTAATCTTGTTCATAGTCGAAGGCAAAGGAGAAGTGATCTTTGGCGATCGAAAAGAGGTCGCCAACAAGCACGACGCGATCCTGGTTACTGCGGGACGACTCCACAATTTGAGGAACATTGGCCATGGCGACCTGAAGCTCTTTGCTGTTTTCTCTCCTCCACCCTCCGGCGCGAGTGCCATCGTCCACAAAGCCGGGGCCGAGGCTGCGGAAGAACAACTGAGGTACGCGTGGGAACAGTAGTAGTAGTACGCACAAGGCCGAACACGAACCTCGACGCGCGCCCCCGAGAAGTCCTTCTACGCTGCGTTGCCAGATTCCGCGGATTCCCCGGTGGCGTAAAGCCCGGTCAGGGAATCAACGTGGATGCGGAAGAAGAGCGGAGTGATCAACTCGTCGCCCAATTTTAGCTGACGTTCCCCCAGCGCGTTTTGCCACCACCGGTGGTGCTTCCCTAATAGTTTCCGCGCGTGTTCGCGCTCGGCCGTATATTGGGGCTCGGGCAATTCCTCGTAGCGGCCATTGGCAATCACGCTTATCCACTGAGACTGGTCCTTGATCTCGTCAACTTCAAGACACACTCTGGGATTCGCCCGCATCCATTCGGTCTTTTGCCCGAAGGTCGATAGGGCGTATATGTAGGCAGGCTCGTACGCAAAATATATCGGCACCACGTACGGCTGGTTATTAAGCGAGCAACCGAGTCTTCCGAGCGAAGCGCTTGTCAGAAATGCGTCACACTCGTTCTCTTTCATTTCATTTATCACCATAGTCCACTCCCGTCCTATGCAACAGACATAAGCACCTGGCGTGTGCGATGCTTCTGCAACATGTGAGCAGAGCTCAATAATCTAACTGTTCTTCCGGCACGACGGCACGACAAACCCTCTCGACGTTGCCTCAGGCCGTCTTTCTTTCGTCCACGTCCACGTACTCTGCATCAACGACACCATCATCTCGCTTCGGCTGATTGCCGCTTCGGGGAGGTGGAGTTGCTCCCGCTCCTGCACCGGGGCCGCCCGCACCAGTCTGTGCCGACCCGTAAATTTGTTCGGCCAGCTTATGGGAGACGTGGGTCAGGTGCTCGCGGGCATGCTCCATGGTTCCTTTGTCGTTCGACTGCAAAGCGCTCTTGGCGTCAGCGACGGCATTCTCAACCTCGCCACGTTCGGTACCGCTTATCTTTCCGCCGTGCTCGATCAGTACTTTCTCGACGTTGTAAATCAATGAGTCGAGCTGGTTCTTGGACTCGATTGCTTCGCGCTGTGCCTTGTCCTCACTAGCATGCGCTTCAGCCTCCTTCGCCATACGCTCAACTTCCTCTTTGCTGAGACCCGACGATGACGTGATCGTGATCTTCTGGTCCCTGCCTGTAGCCAAGTCCTTTGCGGTCACATTGAGGATTCCGTTCGCGTCAATGTCGAAGGTGACTTCAATCTGGGGGACACCACGCGGCGCTGGCGGAATGCCGGTTAATTGAAACTTGCCCAGCGTGCGATTCTGATTTGCCAGCGGACGCTCACCTTGCAATACATGTACATCCACTGAATTTTGATTCTCAGCAGCCGTCGAGAAGGTCTCGGTTTTTCGGGTAGGAATGGTCGTATTGCGCTGGATCATCGCTGTAGCCACACCCCCCAGAGTTTCGATCGAGAGCGTCAGCGGAGTGACGTCGAGCAGGATCATGTCTTTCACTTCACCCTTGAGAACGCCGCCCTGAATCGCTGCGCCAACTGCCACCACTTCGTCTGGGTTTACTCCCTTGTTGCCTTCCTTTCCGAACAGTTCCTTTACCAGGCGCTGAATGCGCGGCATGCGTGTTTGTCCGCCCACCAGCACAACCTCATCAATCTTGCTGGTGTCAACCTCTGCGTCCTTCATGCACTGTTTCGAAGGTGGCACGGAGCGCTGAATGAGATCCTCCACCATCGATTCCAGCTTAGCCCGAGTCATCTTCTTCACCAGATGCTTCGGCCCGTTGGCGTCGGCGGTGACGAATGGAAGATTGATCTCCGTCTCCATCGTCGTGGACAGTTCAATTTTGGCGCGCTCGGCAGCGTCTCGTAGACGCTGCAGGGCCATCTCGTTGCCCTTGGCGCGCAGGTCGAGACCTTCGTCCTTCTTGAATTCGTCAATCAGCCAGTCCACGATGCGCTGGTCGAGGTTATCGCCGCCTAAGTGTGTGTCGCCGTTGGTGGACTTAACCTCAATTAAGCCGTCGCCGACTTCGAGGATCGAGATGTCGAAGGTGCCGCCGCCGAAATCGTACACGGCGATGGTTTCGTTTTTCTTCTTGTCGAGCCCGTACGCCAGTGCTGCCGCAGTGGGTTCGTTGATGATGCGCTTGACGTCTAGTCCGGCGATCTTGCCCGCGTCCTTGGTTGCCTGTCGTTGCGCGTCGTTGAAATATGCGGGAACGGTGATGACTGCGTCAGTGACCTTCTCACCCAGGTAATCTTCAGCCGCCTTCTTTAGCTTTTGAAGAATCAATGCCGAGATTTCTGGTGGAGTATATCGTTTGCCCTCGGCGAGGATAACAACGTGGTCCGCCTCCGGGTCGACTTTGAATGGCACCATTTTCAGTTCTTCTTTGACTTCATCGTAGCGGCGGCCCATGAAGCGCTTGATCGAGAAAACAGTATTCTCGGGATTGGTAATCGCCTGCCGCTTAGCAACCTGGCCGACGAGTCGCTCCCCGGACTTCGTGAAGGCAACCACTGAGGGTGTTGTTCGGCCACCTTCCTCGTTCGGAATCACCTTAGGTTCACCGGCTTCGACGATCGCAACAACCGAGTTCGTGGTACCGAGATCAATCCCTATAGTCTTCGCCATTTTTCTCGCCCTCCGTTATTTATGAAAACCCTGGTCATACGTTAGTGGCTATCGGATAAATTCGAATCATTGTCGAGTCTTGCTTCGCCAAGATATTGCTTGTAGCGGCGATCCGCCCGAGGACAATTAACGCGGTTGGTAGCACACCTCAACGTTAGCGCTTCACGCGACCATCGTCTGAGCAAGAGTGCTCATCCCCGAGGAGGCGGAGGCTTCGTTGAAGCAAGAGACAATTCCGGGAACAATGATGGGCTGCCATTCCTGTGAGCAAGGCAAGCTCATCGTCCAGATGCCTCCTTGGGGCTGGGGTTGTGCCAAGAGCCGTCTGTAGCAATGATCGCATCCGCCTCTTTTGGTCCCCAACTGTGGCGCTTGTAGGGGCGAGCCCGGTGGTGGGTCTTAAGAACTGGATCGACTACCGCCCATGCGGCCTCAACGGCGTCCTCACGGGTGAATAAGGCTCCATCGCCCATCATGGCGTCGCCCAAAAGCCGCTCGTAAGGCGATTCCTCCCCGTCCTGTTCTTCGAACAAGTACAGCTCCCGCTGGTCCCCGACGAACTCCTTCCCCGCGAGTTTGACGCGAGCGGCAAGGGCGATGGCCGAGCTGGGGGAGAGCCGGAAGCGCAAGTAGTTGGCGGGACCGGTCGTCGGTGCTGAGTCGGCGAAGAGCCTTTGCGGTGGTGGCTTAAGCTCCACCAGTACTTCGGTCGCCGTATCTGCCAAGTATTTTCCGGAGCGCAGATACCATGGCACCCCCTCCCAGCGCCAAGAGTCGATGAAAAGGCGTAGTGCGCAGAAAGTCTCGACGTCGGAGTTCTTCGCCACATCTGGTTCCTTCCGGTAGCCAGCGTACTGCCCGCGCACCAAGTCGTCGGGCTTAAGTGGGCGCATGGCTTCAAAGATCTTGGCTTTCTCGTTGTGCACGGCTCCAAAGCCCCTACCGGCGGGAGCTTCCATGGCCAGCAGGGCGACGATTTGAAAGAGGTGATTCTCGATCACGTCGCGCAAACAGCCGGCAGTTTCGTAAAACGCGCCGCGCTTCCCCACGCCGAAATCCTCGGACAGGGTGATCTGAACACTGGCCACGTAGTTGCGATTCCAGATCGGCTCCAGGAACGAATTCGCAAAACGGAAATAGAGAATATTCATGATCGCCTCCTTCCCGAGAAAGTGGTCGATGCGGAAGATCGAGTTTTCCGGGAACACCGAGTGCGCGACTCGGTTGAGTTCCTGCGCGGAGGCCAGATCACGTCCGAATGGCTTTTCGACAATGACGCGCGCACGCTCGGCCAGGTTCGCGGCGCCGAGTCCCTTAATCACTGTCTCGAAGAGTGAAGGCGGGATCGCGAGGTAGTGGGCTGGGCGCCGAGCGCTACCCAGTTCCTTTTTTATCGCGGTGAACGTGCGTGGGGCTTTGTAATCCCCGCTCACATACCTAAATAGGGACAGAAGATGGTGCAAGGCACGATGGCTGTCGATCCCACCCGAACGCTTGATGCTGTCCGTCACGCGTTTGTGCAGACGATCGAGGCTCCACTTAGGGAAGGCGACACCGATTACCGGAACCTTGAGAGCGCCACGTTTCACCATCGCGTAGAGCGCTGGGAAGATCATCTTGTGGGCGAGATCGCCGGTCACGCCGAACAGTACCAGCGCGTCTGAACGGGAGTTGGGCATCAATCGCGTCCGTTCTTTGCGGCGATCTTTTGCTCGTGGCCTCCGAACTGTACTGATCGGAGTCCTGAGTTTTCTCGCATCGATTTAGAGGTTTCGAGCGAAACCTTCATGCCTCAACATCCCGGTTCTCTTTAGCCACTCGTCGCCGGCGGTTGCTGCCGCAACCTTCTCTGGCCTCCACCGATTTAATGGCTAACTCGTCCGGCAATGCCTGCAGCATTGTCTTGTTCTGCTACGTCGCCACCGGTCGTCGCTCTGCCATCGCTTGGAGTTGAGCAAGTTCTCTGCGTGCTGTGCTGGTCGAGTTCCACAGATAGACCTTCTGGTTGGCGGATAAGCTGCTCTCTCGAGCCATCCACGGGGTAACCGCTGTCTTCGAGATCACGAACAAGGTCATCGGTCGAACCTGGATTCTCCGACACACCAGCTGCCGTTTTTGCCACGTTGGCCTCCACCCACTTAATCTGCAGCGCCGGAGTTGCCTACTCACCCGGGATATCTGCAGCACCTGCTGTCTCGGTACGTCCCGATCACTTATTGTTCTGTCTTTGCCTTCCGCGCGGAACCGATCCTCACGGTCGGTTCCGTGCACTTGCCCCACGGTTCTCGAAAATCTCAGGGTTGGGTTCTTGCTCCGATGAGCAGTCCTCCAACCCATTCAACTGTGAAGGCATACCTCCGAAAACCGTCGCATGGAGTCCACTATTGAAGTTTGGCTTCATGGGCATATCCGCCAACTTCGTGCAGCAGTGCCTGCGCCGATTCCGGAACAGCAACTTTGCCGCTAAGAATTTCATGGCGGCTTACATTGTGACCATACATGGCTCTGTCTCCACTTTTGTCGGCTTGCACCACGGCTCCGTTCAGGCTGACTCCGATGAAAACACCTTTGGAACGCGAGTAAGACAGAATCTCCGCATTCAGTTTAAGATCGGTGCCAGCAGCGGCGTTCCGGCCCACTGGCCCGGCGGCTACAGAGGCGTCGGCTCCGAGCTTGAATTTGTCACTGAGCAGACTGTGCAAGGCGTGATCGTTCATAAAGAGCATCACGATGTCGGTGGAAGAGCCCCCGATCTGATAACCCACGCTGCCACCCTCAATAGCCAAAAACAGGGGGGCGCTCCAGCCATGGCCGGTGCGACAGGTCGCCAGTCCCCTGCCGTAGTTACCGCCGAATATAAAAGCAAACTTCACGTCTCCTGGAATGATGGCGATACATTTCGCCGATTCCAGTAGTTCCTGAGGAATGCCCTGATCCGGGGTGTTCATGATCTCCTTGAAGACCTGGGTGGCTTTGTTGGTGCGATTCACATCATCGTCGCGGTCTGAGGCGACAGCGGTTAGAGTTACAAGCAGAACTAGCGTTGTGACGATCAGAATACGTTTCAACATTTCCTTATCCTCCTCCACCTTTGAAATGACTAACGGCAAATGCTCTGACAATTCATCGAAGCCAGACCTCGGCTCAGTCCGCCAAAGTGCAACTCCTCAGCGCAGATCGATGCGACAGGGAGTAAATCAACTGCGTCTCAACCCATGGTCGTTCATCAACTGCTGAACGAATTTCTAGGATATTTCGCAGCTTGCAGCGGTGCGTCCGCACGAAGAAAATGATGTTCGAGGTCTTTTTCATAGCCTCGCACGAAGTCCCGCCTTGTTGCTCCGCGCTGCGCGCACGAACAAGCGGAGTATCGCAATCGTCTCGGCTTTCGCACCGCCATTTTTTCGTCCAGCTTCGGATCAATGGCGGGGTATACACAACGGCATCCTAAGACTCTAAGGAAAGACATTTCTGTTCAATAAGGACCACATTTCATTTGGGCCACAAAGTGGCTGCCGTAAGCGTCCGGTGAGATCCGGTGAGACCGGGTGAGTCCTGGCGGGGTGACCCTGGCTGGGGGTGTGCTGTAAAGTTGACAGCGGAGATTCCTAAGAGCGCAAAAGAGGCGGCGATGGGCCGGATGTCACGCGGTGGAGGCAGAACGCCGGTCACGAGAGTGTGCGCGCTAGTGCTGGCGCTTCTCTTGTCCGTTGGCTGGCCAATCCAGTGCGCGGCCTATGCCGTGCTTGCGCATGAGGCCATCATCGACAGCGCATGGGACACCAACATACGCCCGTTACTGGTGAAGCGTTTCTCCAAGGCTACGGCGGACGAACTCAAAGAAGCACACGGGTATGCCTATGGCGGTGCCATCATCCAGGACATGGGCTATTATCCGCACGGAAGTCATTTCTTCAGCGACTTAACCCACTATGTGCGGAGCGGAGACTTTGTGCTGGCTCTGCTGCGCGATTCCAAGGATCTCGACGGCTACGCATTTGCGCTCGGCGCCCTCTCTCACTACGCCGCGGACAACGAAGGCCACCTCATGGCGGTGAATCTTTCGGTGCCTATCCTGTATCCGAAGCTGAAAAGGAAATATGGCGACGTGGTCACATATGAAGAAAACCCGCTGGCGCACGTTAAAACCGAATTTGGATTCGACGTGCTCGAAGTCGCGCAGGGACGTTATGCTCCAACTAGTTATCATGACTTCATCGGCTTTGAGGTGTCAGTTCCTCTGCTGGAACAAGCGTTTCAGGAAACCTACGGTTTGGATCTGAAGAGCGTGCTCTCGGATGAAGACAAGGTGCTCGGTTCTTACCGTTATGACGTCAGCCAGCTTCTCCCCAAAGCGACCCGCATTGCCTGGAGCTTGAAGAAAGACCAGATCCTGAAGGACCAGCCTGGGATCACCAAAAGACAGTTTCTTTATAATCTGTCACGCGCGAGCTACCAAAAGAACTGGGGAAAGGCATATCAGCCGCCCACTTTTGGCGAAAGATTTCTCGCCTTTCTGGTGAAAATTCTCCCCAAGATAGGTCCGCTTAGAGTGCTGCAACTCCGGACGCCGACGCCCCAAGCGGAACGCATGTTCGAAGCTAGCTTCGACGCAAGCCTGCAACGTTACCGGAACCTGCTTGACCAGGAATCCACCGGCCATCTGGACCTGCCCAACGACAATTTTGACACTGGCGGTATGACGGGTCCCGGCAAATATCGGCTCAACGATGAGGCCCAAGCAGAACTGCTCGACGCTCTCGCCAAGCAGAACTTTAGTGGTGCTTCGCCGGAACTTCGGACCGAACTGCTGGAATTCTTCGGACATCCGGATGCGCCTTACGCGACCAAGCGCAAGCCAAAAGAGTGGGCGAAAGTTCAGGTCGAGCTTGAACAACTGAGGAAAGCAACTTCGCCGATAGCGACTCGCGATGCGAGCGATCCTTACTAGACGAGTAATTGGCGAAAATCTCGGACTGCGGCAGCTTTCTGAGCAATATGGTCGTCAGCGGTGTCGGTCGGTCAATCCGTCGGAATGATGGTACAAACGTATCGTGCAGAACGGAGACAAGCCGCGACTGCTTCTAGATTCGGTTGTCCTTGGCATTATCGGCGGTCTGAGCGCGCAACTATTCACCTGGATGTTGCGGCTGTCTCAGAAGATTTTTCTGGTTTGGCTCGCCGGTTACCGCCCCCCAGGACTCCCGGAAGAGGGCGGAGTCCTTCGAGAACTCATCGGTCCCCATGGATTATGGCTTGTGCCGGTGGCCACAACCTTAGGGGGACTGATATCCGGCGCCCTCGTTTATGGCCTGGCACCCGAAACAGAGGGCCATGGTACGGATACCGTCGTAAAAGCGCTTCACTGGACTGGTGGGATCATTCGGGCGCGAGTGGCCCCAGTGAAGTTGCTTGCCTCGGCGATCACCATTGGCTCCGGAGGATCAGCTGGCCGCGAGGGTCCCACAGCTCTGATCGCGGCGGGTTTCGGTTCGGTATACGCAAACGTACTCCATCGGCCTGAGCGAGAGAGACGATTGCTGGTCTTAATGGGGATGGCGGCTGGGCTTTCTGCGATCTTCCGTTCACCGATTGGGACGGCCATATTCGCCGTCGAAGTGCTCTATGGCGGCATGGACTTCGAGTCGGAGGCTCTCATTTACTGCATGCTTGCCGCTATTGTGGCATATGCCGTGAACGGGTGGTTCGTCGGTTGGCAGTCATTGTTCCGAGTTCCGTCCCACCCGTACGCCGCGGGTCTTGCAGATTATGGTTGGTACGTTGCGTTAGGGGTAGCGAGCGGCATCGTCGCCGCAATTCTGCCTGAGATATTTTATCGTCTAAGAGATGCATTCGCCGCCTTACGCGTTCCCGCATGGATCAAGCCGGCCATCGGTGGGCTGGGAGTCGGCTTGCTGGCTTTGCGATTGCCTCAGGTGCTGGGTGGCGGCTACGGCTGGATTCAGGAAGCGATCGACGGTCGGTTGGCCCTGCGTTTACTTCTCGTTCTACTTGTCGCCAAGATGTTGGCATTGTCCCTTACCGTTTCGTCCGGTGGCTCCGGCGGCGTGTTTGCCCCGAGCCTGTTCGTCGGTTCGATGCTGGGCGGAGTCTTTGCCGGAATCTTCCATCATCCTCCAGCGGACTTGGTCATTGTTGGGATGGCAGCGGTTTTCGGTGGTGCAGCACGCGTCCCGATTGCGACGTTGCTGATGGTTGCGGAGATGACGGGCGGCTACCAGCTTCTCGTTCCCGCCGGGCTCGCGGTGATGCTGAGTTTCCTGATTCAAATCAAGCTCTCGTCGTTTTTCAAGTACGGCAGCCTGTACGAAGCGCAGGTGGCAGCACGAGCAGATTCGCCGGCGCATCGTGCTGAAAACGTCCGGCTTGCACTACGACTCTTGGATGAGGGCAAGATCTTGTTACCCCCGCAAGTTACCCATCTTCATCTCGCAGCCCTTTTGCAGTCGGGGCTCGCATTAGATCTTCCGGATGGCTCGCAATTAACGGTTGGCGCGCTGCGGCCCGAAAGTCCTTGGGTGGGAAAGGCGATTCAATCCCGCACTCTCAGTGGGCCAATCGCCGATGCGAAGATTGTGACCGTATTGCGGGGCAAGTCGGTCCTGCTGGCGCGGCCCGAAACCATCTTGCAACCAGGGGACCGGCTCCTACTGATCGCTACAACGCGGGCTCAGGAGGCGTTGGCGCAGCATCTCGCACCACCTCCCGCGCTAAATTCGGCAACCGGTACGACGGGCGCTTCTTAGCGGCCCGTAGCAGAAGCCATGTGCTGCCTCTAGACGACGCTCGCCCGCACGCCTCACCATTTGTCGAGAGTGAAGATTCTGTTTGCAGATCCCTCGCATTACTGCACGTCCTCTCGTCCTCTTTATCGTTGATGCAAAGAACTATCGTGGTTCGGAGCCGCCACTAAGGTATCTACGGGCATGGTTCACTTTAGCAACAATTTCAATACTTCGGCTTAGGAAACTGTTCAGAACTGCTCAAACTACTGACTTGCTGTGGTGCGCACACCCAGTCTCACCCGAGCCGTTGCCACCTTGTTTCTTGGGGAATTGCACTGGGAACAGCTAGTCGTGCAAGACGACATTGAGCAGCGAGCTGTGGACTTGCAGCCCACCGTTGTAGTGAATGAAGCCCAATTTTCTGAACCGGTTCATGAAAAAGCTCACCCGCGAGCGGGTTGTGCCGATCATTTCCGCCAGCATCTCCTGACTGATCTTGGGAACGACAGTCTGGGGTATCCCTTCCTTGCCAAAATGAGCAAGCAGCAAAAGGATCCGTGCCAGCCTCTTTTCGCTCGAATTAAAAAGCTGATCAACCAGGTCTTCTTCGTAACGGATGTTCCGCGCTAACAAATAAGCCACGAACAGGTCAGAAAACTCGTGCTCCCGATGAAGCGCTTCCATCATGGCTTTCTTGTCGATTCGCAAAGTAGCGCAATCCGTCATAGCGGTTGCAGAGCACATGCGAAGCGGCTGGCCCGCAAGTGAACCTTCGCCGAAAAAGTATCCGTCGGTTAATATGCCGATCGTCGCTTCTTTGCCCGTCTTCGAGACCACTGTGAGTTTTACCTTGCCCGTCTGGATATAAAACACTGCATCCGCGGCATCCCCTTGGGCAAAGATTCCTTGTTTCTGCCGGAAGAGCACAGATTTTCTGCCCTCGCCGATGGTCGCGAGGAATGCATGGGGGTCGAAATCCCGTTTCTTCTTGGCCACTAGGCTTGGGCCCATGGCATTAGGCGCTGTTTGGAGGGTCGGGTCGATTGAGACTTGGCGGGGCGACTTTCCTTCGCCTGGAGAACGGTTGGTCTGGCGAGCAGGAGACATAGGCACCTCCTTAGGCACCTGTCTGCCTAGACAACTCTTTTTATATTTTATCACTCACCGGAACAGGGTAAGCAACCGAAAACGACTAGCCCGCCCTGCACTTTTTTGGATGGCTCCAATTCACGTAAGGCATGGATTGAGCGGATTGAGCGAGGCTGTGATTGACGGCTCACGACATGAGCGGTTGTGCACAGTATTGGCCGGGAAAGTGAGCGAGTCTATGGGCAACATTTAAATCGAGGAAAAAATGCTTTTAGTCGGCAAAATCGCGTGCACTGGGATTGCCTTCCTATTACTGGCGATAGGGATCTCAGGACCACGCTCGACGCCGCTCGCTTCGGGACCCAAGCTCAGCGCAGCAGTGCCAGGGATCGTGCGTCCAGACAACGTAATAAGGATGCAGCAAGCTCTGCAGGACAAAGGATGCTATCACGGGAAGCTTGATGGTGTGTTCGGTCTACGGACCCAAGCGAGTATTCGTGCCTATCAGAAGGCTGAGAATCTTCCTGTCACTGGCCAGCTTGATACCCAGACGGCCGCTAAGCTCGGCTTAACAGCAGAAGTTCGCGACGAGAATGGCTACGAGACTACGCAGGCTAAACCTTCGGCAGGCGTGAAGTGGATTGAAGGTTCTAGGCGTAGAAGCAATCTACCGCGGAAGACAGTCACCAAAAATGGAAACGGAACAGTCCCGCCTGCATAGCACAGATCGGACTCTCGAGAGATCAGGATGAAGGACTGGTTCGCAGATGAATCTGCGGCACTTGCTTCGAGGCGGCAAACCGGCCACCGGGAGCTGAAGCGCTGCATTATTATTGCCGTGCTTTTCCCATTGTTTCTTGCCTTCGGAGTGACCTCTTCTAGTCCCGAAATGACTCCGCCCATCAGCGGGCTGGCCCTCGCGAATCTGCAGGATACGTTCGAAGAAGTTCATAACGGACATCGGCATGAGGCGATCGACATTCCGGAGCCGAGAGGGACACCGGTGCATGCGGTGGTATCTGGAACCATCCGCAAGCTGTTCTTCAGCAAACCGGGCGGCAACACGATCTACCAGTTCGATGACATGGGAGTGTATTGCTTTTACTATGCGCACTTGGACGGGTATGCGAAAGGGCTGCGGGAGGGAACGCGGGTCGAGCGTGGCGATGTAATCGGTTTTGTAGGATCGACGGGAAATGCGGATGCGCGCACGCCGCACCTACATTTTGCGATCTTCGAGTTGGGATCGGAAAGGCTATGGTGGAAGGGGAAGGCGGTTAACCCATATCCTAGCCTGGTAGACGCGGTGAAGCGGACCAAATAGCAATCGCGTCGGCGAGGACCTACCCCTCTGCCGGTCGCAACAATCCGGGAGCGGTCGAAACCTCGATTCTTCATTCCTCGAACACGACCGGCGTCCCATCTTTGACCAAGTCGGCGACCCTACTGGCGTCCCAGTTTGTCATCCGAACGCACCCGTGAGATGCGGAATGGCCGATCTCCCCCGCTTCAGGAGTGCCGTGTATGCCGTAATGCGGCACGTTGATCCCCATCCAGACCACACCCACCGGATTGTTTGGACCCGCTGCGATCTTCACTTTGGGGTTTGCTTGATCGCCGTCCCAGAACAAAGCGGGATTGTAGTTGTAGGTTGGATTTCGTACCACATCAGTGATCACCCAATTCCCGAACGGGAGCGGGTCGTGCTCGCTGCCGCTCGTCACCGGAGCGTAAAAGATGACCTGACCTTCCCGGTCATACACCATCAGCACCGATGCTTTCTTCGAGACAACGATCTTGACCGCCCCCGTCTGGGCCCGCGTCGCTTGTTCAGCGCCCAACACGTTAGGGACACGGATGTGCTCTCCCGCGATGAACCGGGCACGGGGATTCAAGCGCCTGAGCAGGGCCTGGGCCGAGTGGAATTTCCCGGCCAGCTCTTCCAGTACGGATGTGTAGTAAAGGCCCGGAAGTTTCGACTGCTCCGTCGCGTCTTCCGGAATCGTCTTATTGAACGGCCCGGCAACGTCTTCCGCGGTGATCGTATACGGCACGATCGGCTTCACAGCATCGGCGCCGAGCGCTTTGAGCAACGCCTTCCGGCTCCGCGCACCTGGAGCAAGTCCGCGCGCGGCCTGAAACGCTGCCAGGGCCTCGCGGCTGTTCTTCCCACCCTTCCCGTCGATCTCACCCGACGAGAAGTTGGCTCGATCAAGCAGGACCTGCATTTCGAGCTCTGTGGGCCCGGCTGACCGGGCTGACGGAGCGGGTCGGTTGGCTGCGATCGAGGTGGTGACGCCAAGGAAAATCGCTGCGCTTGCAACGAAACACGATAGGGTCTTGGGTGTGAATGTCATGGCACCATCCGGAACGACAATGTGACTTCTTCTGTTGAATACCCTGAGAATTACGTGACGCAACAATCAGCAGGTTCCGATCCAACGCATCTGTTCAACAGTGCTCACGTCAGCCAGAACGATAGAAAACTCCGCGACAAAAAGAGGCGGACTTGTGAGCGCCTATTTCCGTCATTTCTTGGCTGTGACCCGGTCTGCGATTTTGTGATACTCAGCCTTCGGCATGATGCGCCGCGTCACCACTTCACCGGGTTCGGTATAAGGACGCCCTGCAATCACACGGTTCGCTTCTGCCTCGGTTACGCCAGGCAGGCTCAGCAACTGCTCTTTTGTGGCAGTATTCAAATCGAGCGGCTTGTCGCGGCTCCAGCCCTCGCGTATGCCTGCCGCCACAGCTTCCGCATCGTGTTTTACCTCAGCCGTTGCTTGCGCAGTTTTCTCCTTCAGCTCCTGCGTGTTTTGTTGTTGAGTGCAGCCCGCGAGCGCAGCCAGCAGCAAAATTATGGGAACGTGCCGATATCTGAATAGGTTCATTTGATGAGCTCCGTTTCGCTGGCTTGATCGATATGTCAGCCTTGTGTGGTTGGCCATGCTTCAGGGACACGAGCTAACGCGGCAGGTGGTCTATCCAACTTTCTTTAAATCTGCCAGCTGTCCTTTCAACTTTGCAACGACTTCTTTCGCATCGCCTACCCGCTGTTGCACCTTCCCCGCCTTCTTCTCGGCTTTTCCTTCGGCTTTGAGATTGGGGTTACTCGTAACTTTCCCGACCTCCTCCTTGATTGTTCCCTTCAACTCGTGGAAGCTGCCTTTGAGCTTGTCTCTCGTGCTGTTGTTCATATTTCTCCTTCGACCTCGTAAAGCGCCGATTGGTGGCCCTTCGGTGCTACTTTCAGTGCTTACCACTTTTTTAATCCCCCGCCTTTTCAAGGTCTGAGCAGAATTGATCAACTCTGGAGGTGCTGGGTTTCATCCCAACAAAGTAAAGGTAGATTTCTTCGCGTGACTTTGTCGGGAATTTCCGTATGCGAAGTGTGATCATTTTTGCTCAGACGGTTCTAATCCTGATTTGCTACGGTCAAGTTGATCTTGGTGTGCCCGAATTTCCTCCTGGACTTGTGCCGAAGACGCAGCATGAAGTCGGAGAAGCGGCGTTCGACCTCTGCTGTTGTTCGTCAACAGCTCGCACCAGAGTATTCGAGCGCACGCACAAGTCCGTCATTTGCTGTTCAATCCGTTCGCGCGAGGCGGTTTTCTTGCGAACGTTTTGGATAGAACTCACATTCAGTGCTCACGAATGAGCACAGGAGGTTGAAATGCTTTGGACCATTTTCGTTGTTCTTCTGATTTTGTGGCTTTTGGGTTTTAGTCTGCATTTCGGCGGAGCTCTGATCCACCTGCTGCTTGTTGTGGCGTTGGCGGTTCTGATCATTAATCTATTGAGTGGACGGCGAACCGCGGTTTGAAGAGAGTCAGTACAAGTCCCGGAACCAGGAGGCTCGGGTGTACCCTCCTGGCACCTACATGTTGCATTCGTTCCCCGCCCAACCGAACCATATCGTCAAGGAGCCTGCAATGCCTGAGCGTAACCGCTCCGTGAGTCTACTACCGAACACCCTGATGCGCTGCCGAGCAAATCTTCTCGCGTTCGAAAAGAAGTCAGGTTCATTCTCGCAAGTGATCCCCACCCCGCCGCTTCCAACACGGATAGCGGTGATCGGGAACCACCTCCCTCGCCAGTGTGGAATTGCCACCTTCACGACAGATTTGTGTGACGCGATTGCGGCTGAGTACGGCGCCGCCGGAGTATCCGTGGTAGCCGTCAATGATCCGCAATCGCGCTACCGCTATCCTGCGCGCGTGCGATTCGAGATAACCGAAAGCGATTTGTCATCCTATAAAGCCGCCGCCGACTTTCTTAATTCCAGCAATGTCGATCTGGTGTGTTTGCAGCACGAGTACGGGATTTTTGGAGGGAAGGCCGGCAGTCATGTCTTGCGGCTGCTGCAGCGCCTCAAAATGCCCGTGGTGACAACTCTGCATACGGTTCTTCGTGAACCAGACCTCGACCAACTGGTCGTCATGCAAGAAATCGCCGCGCGCTCCAATCGTCTTATTGTTATGAGCGAACACTCGTCTCAGTTTCTGCAGGATGTGTTTAGGGTTCCCGCCGAGAAGATTGATCTGATTCCTCACGGCATCCCCGATTTGCCTTTTGCAGAACCGGCCTCTTACAAGGATTCGTTTTCGACGGGAAAGAGTGTTTTACTTACGTTCGGCCTCTTGTCTCCAAACAAGGGATTCGAAAACGTGATTCAAGCCTTGCCGAACATTTTGTCCCGGCACAGCAACGTTGTTTACATAATCGCAGGGGCTACTCACCCGCACGTCAGACGTCGCGAGGGTGATCGATATCGGCTCCAGTTGCAGGCCTTAGCTAAAGAGCTCGGAGTTGGGGAGAAGGTGGTCTTCTACAACCGCTTCGTAAGTCCGCAAGAAATGGCTGCGCTAATTGGTTCGGCGGACATTTACGTCACTCCGTATCGCTACGAGGCACAGGCAGTGTCCGGGACACTGGCCTACGCCTTGGGCGCCGGCAAGGCAATCATCTCGACTCCGTACTGGCACGCCGCCGAACTGTTGGACAATGGGCGCGGGGCTTTGGTCCCCTTCGAGGACCCAGCCGCCATCGCGGATACGGCGATTGAACTCTTGGACAATGATGCAGCCCGCCAGGCGATGCGTAGACGAGCTTACCTCTATGCACGCCATATGGTGTGGGACCAGGTAGCGCAGTCTTATATGCGGACCTTTCTACGATCTTGCGCTAATCGCATGCAACCGGCACGCATGGCTTTGCAACTCCAAGCTGCCGAGAAAGGTACAGGCCAACGGATAAATGTATAAGCGCTTTGCCAGTACCGAACTCCGGGGCGATATCACGGCTTAGCATGGACATCCTGTCGGGATGTCCTTCCGGACCGCGCGAAGAGCGTCGTGATGAGGGGAAGCGGAATGTGGACCAGTTCTTCCGCATGAAGCAGGTGGAGGAATGGGATCTGTAATTGGGTTTATAGGACAGTTCCTTGGTATGTCCTTGTTGGGAGCGATGTCAATCGCGCCCCTTCCGTCATGTCCGTGCGAGAACCTTTCTAAGCTGCATGTGGCTGCAGTGCGGCTTAACTCGTCCGTTCGAGAGCAAAACAATACAGAAGACCTTTTTCGTAAGTTGAACGTCCGTCACCGCTGGCAAGAAGCTCGTCTAATTCGGCTCTCTGGAGTTCGCACCTACAAGTTAGAGAATGACAAAGATAAAATCGTGGCCGAAGAAGCGGTGGTCGTGGAATACAGGGCGCCGACAACAGAAAAATTCACAACCACCGCAGGAAAAGGCTCGGGATTCGTGCTCCACCATGTATTCCAGCGACTGATGAAGGCCGAAGAGGAGAGGGTAAAGGTTAACAAAGACCCGGACAGCCTGATCACTCCGGAGAACTATGCCTTGGAGATAGTTGGCACGGATCGAATCGGCAACTCTGACTGCTCAGTCGTCCACGCTGTTCCGAAGCGCAAGGAGATGGATCTCTTCGAAGGAAAGATGTGGATCGACAACCAGGACTTTGCGATAGTGAAGATCACCGGCCATCTCGCTAAGAGCCCGTCGTTTTGGATCAAGCAAGTAGATTTTGTGCGGAACTATCAGAAGATTGACGGGTTCTGGCTTCTCTCGAGAGAAGAGGCGATTTCAGCCATCAGAATATTCGGCAAGGAGACACTGACGGTCGATTACCGGAACTATACGGTCAACGATTTCTAATTTAGCTCAAAATTAGGAGGTGTGCCTGTGATTGAACGACTCAAGGAAACTGGGGGAGCGGCATTCGGTTTTAAGGTGGCCGGAGCGCTGTCGGAGGAAGACCTCGAAGCATTCGAGCCGCAGCTTGAATTCTTCATCGCACAACATAAGAAGCACCCGATCGGCATCCTCGCGGACCTTACAGAAATGCAGGGAGCCGAATGGAAGGCTCGCTGGGAGGACCTTCGGTTTCTGCAAAAGCACACCGACCACATCGCCCGGATGGCGGTCGTCGGGGCACATCGATGGGAAGAGATTGTGGGCATTCTAACCGCGGGAGCCGCCGTTCTGCAGTCCGAGACGCATTACTTCGAATCCTCTGAAATCCAACACGCGTGGCAGTGGGCGCGGACTGCGAAACACGCTGAAGATGCCCCTGTCCGAATAATCTCGCCAGCGACTGGAATCTGGAAGGATTACCGCCCTGAGTTTGTGGGTGTGTAATCACCAAAGCGCCGGAAGAAAGGCGGTGCATGCTGGTCAGTCTTGATCGAGACTCTGCAATCGCCGCCTTGTGCCGTTTCCGCTAAGAGCGCGTCCGCAGAGGGGAACCGCTGGCGCGAAAGGCCTCGACGAGAAACAGCACGACGAAATCTCCGATCGTGAGAGTGGAGACTTGCTCGTCAAATGGGCTGCTCACATAGCTAGGCGTCGTCGTGGATGCTCGCCCATCAGAAGCCCCGAACAACACTTCTTCCGCCCCGTCATGTTCACAATTGACCAGATTTCTCCTCATATTTTGCTTGATATTAAGGAGGATTTTGGAGAAATGAACGGAGGGACGGACAATGAGCGCAACAGCCGTTGAGAAAATTACGCCCCAGCCATTTGAACCGCGCGACACTACCGGGCGGAACCTGTCAGCCACAAGAAAGCATTTTTCGAGGTGGAGATGGGGTCTATTTGTAGCGATCGCATGCGTCATCGCTCTGACAGTCCTCTTCGGATTAGTCCAAAAGTTGCTTTGGATGCGAGAACTCGACTACGCAAGCATCTTCTGGACCCTTCTGTCGGTCAAGTTGGGAATGTTTGGTGTGGCCTTGGTATTCGCATTTCCTTATTTGTGGATCAGCACTCGCTTTGCGGCCAAGCGCATCGACCTTTCACCCTCGAAAGTCCCTCCTTTGCGGGTCACGACCGTGTCTCCTGCCGGAAAAGTCATCACTGCCTCGGATGTACTCCGGGGAATCAACGTCGATTTGAGTCCCAAGCTATTGATGTGGGCGAGCGGTGTAGCCGTGATGTTCGTTTCTCTCATATTCGCGGTTGGTGTTTCCTCGCAGTGGGACACGTATCTCCGCTTTCGTTATGGCGGATCGTTCGGCCTCACCGACCCTCTCAATGGAGCGGACCTTGGCTTTTACTTGTTCCGCCTTCCCTTCTATGAACTGCTTCAGGGTAGCCTGACGTTTCTAACGGTCGGCGCTCTCGCGATTCTTGGTTTATTCGGCCTCTTCGGCCTTCGACAGTTTAAGCAAGGTCAGAAGTTCACAATCGCGGACAATACAGCCCGCCATCTGATCCTGCTACTCTTCATTTTGGCTGGCACTTTCGCGTGGGGTTTTTATCTGGATCACTACGAGCTCGTCTATTCAACCCTCGGAGTTGTCTACGGAGCGGGCTATGCAGCGGCCCATGTAACCCGGATCGTTTTCTGGATGATGTTCGGCGCCTCCGTGCTGGCATGTGCATTCTTGGTTCTTGCCTGTCGCCGACCACGAATCAAGATGCTGGTCGTCGGAGTCGGCGTCTATGCAGTCCTGTACTTAGGAGGAGTACTGGCCTTGCCGCCGTTAGTGCAAGCCTTCGTGGTTCGCCCCAGCGAGCTAACGCGGGAAACCCCTTATCTTAATCATTACATCGACTTCACCCGCAAAGCCTATAACCTTGGCGAAATTCAAGAAACGGCGTATCCGGCTTTGACCGATTTAACTCCCGAGGTTCTTTCTCGAAATCAAGATACGATCCAGAATGTGCGCCTCTGGGATTCCCGGCCTTTACTTCAGACCTATCAGCAAACACAGGCCATTCGTCTCTACTACCAGTTCTATAACGTGGATGTCGATCGCTACCATTTGTCGGATGGTTATCACCAAGTGATGCTTGCCTCGCGGGAACTTGCCTCCGAACTACCATCGCAGGCACAAACCTGGGTGAACGAAGAATTGCAGTTCACCCACGGCTATGGCGTGGTCATGAACTCTGTATCGAAGACCCAGGGCGGCGGGTTTCCTCAATATCTCATCGAAAATATTCCGCCCGAATCTCAGTATGCGCGACTGAATATCTCTCAGCCGGCGATCTACTATGGAGAGGTGACGCCGGGCTACAAGATCGTTTCTACCGGAATTAAGGAATTCGATTATCCCAAGGGCAACGAAAATGTTTATACCAGCTATCAAGGCAAAGGCGGGATTCCACTGGACAGTGTGTGGAAAAGGCTTCTGTTTTCCTGGACGCAGACCGACATCAATATTTTGCTTACTTCGTATCTGAGGCCGCAAAGCAAAATCCAGATTTGGAGAAGCGTGCAGGAGCGTATTTCACAAGTGGCACCGTTCCTGCTTCTGGACAAGGACCCGTACGCCGTGGTGAGCGGAGGGAAGCAATATTGGATTCAGGACGCGTATACCACCTCGGATCACTTCCCTTACTCGCAGCCACAAACCAGTGGCTCGGCGGTGGGCATCAATTACATCCGCAACTCTGTCAAGGCCGTCGTCGACATGTATGACGGAACTGTTTCCTTTTACGTGATGGATCCGAACGATCCCGTGCTTGCAGCGTATCGGCGCGCGTTCCCGGGCGTGTTCAAGGATCTGGCTGGACTCTCAGCGGATCTTAAGAGCCATCTGCGGTACCCGGAGGATCTCTTCGCCATTCAAGCGAATCAATACGAGGCCTTCCACATGACCGATCCGCAGGTTTTCTACAATCGCGAAGATCTTTGGGTTGCGCCGAAAGAGAAATACGATGGCGCAGTCAATCCCATGGAGCCTTACTACATTCTCATGAAGCTGCCTGGCAGCGACCAACTTGAGTACCTCATCATGACTCCCTTTACCCCGCAGAACAGGGATAACATGATCGCTTGGCTGGCCGCGCGCTGCGATTTCCCCGACTATGGAAGAATGCTGTTTTATGAACTCCCGAAAGAAAAGCTGATCTACGGACCGAACCAGATCAGCGCCATGATTGATCAGAACACCCTTATTTCTCAACAGTTGACGCTGTGGGATCAAAAGGGCTCCGGAGTGATTCGCGGGAAGCTGGTTGTCATTCCTATTGAGAATTCTTTTCTTTATGTTGTGCCACTGTATCTCAAGGCCGAAGGAACAAATTTCCCTCAACTGAAACGCGTCATCGTGGCGACAGGAGATAAAGTCGTGATGGAGCCCACACTCGACGAAGCGCTGAGTTCCTTGTTTGGAACATCACCAGGACAGCCGTCGCCAGCGGGACAAATGAGCGGGACGCAAGGTCTCTTGCCGAAGGCGGTGTTGGATCAAGCCCGGGCCCAACTTGCGGAGGCCCAGAAAGCAATCAATTCGCTCAAAGGCCTGCTGGCCACGCCGCCTCGATAGACGGGCACACGAAGCTGATATGCCGATGAGACCACAGACGAAGGAGAGTCGCGCGCTAAGCTGAAAGGAAGATAATCTGGAGGCCGATGGTGAAACCAAGATCGCGTGATAACGAAGCGCAGCTTGATGAATTAGGAAGCGATCCCGGGCAAGTAGGCTCAGATAGCGCTGGGCAATCGGGGGATACTCAGGGTCTCTCGCAAATCGCAGATGCTGCGGACGAGAGCGTCGAAGAACTCGCCGATACGGATCAAGCATACGAGGCGGAGGCCGTCAGCGGTGTCGAGGATGCTGAGGACCACCCTGAGAGGCCGGTACGCACCAGTGAAGATCGTGCCCGGTCGGATTACATTCCGCCTGAGGGCGGCGGACAATAGCGGTCGCGGCGGCAGCGTCAACCGGCACTTTCAGAGGCTTAGTCGATGTTCCCTAGCGCACCCTCGCGGCTCAGATCTTGGTCGTACACCAGGTAACTGGGGCCCCAAGTTGGCAACCGATCCTCACACGCTTAACACTGGGATGTGCGACTCGCGAATGATCGCGTAGCCGCTGCCATTTTCCCCCAAATGACCGCCGGAAGGTATGTGCAACTACCCTCAGCTCGCTGTTAGGAAAGTCGACAGGAAGAAGAATTTTGTTCATTAACATTTCATTCTGGAATTCTAGCCTTCGCAAAATGCTACCTGCAGACAAAATCCGGCGTGGTTTCCTTTCCCGTAAGAACCGCAGTGCTCGCTCCTAAGATGTTGACGTGTTCGCCGAAACACTTCACGGTCCTCCTTGTAGCCACAACAACTCCTCCATCCCGAAGTCTTGTTACAACGTTACAACTGCATTGAGACAGTCTAGGCCCATATTGGGCGGGCATTTCGAGCCCGCATTGGCAGCGCTCGTCAAATAAGAGCCCGCAACTCCGCCGTTACTTCTCTTTCTTCAGCTGCCTGCCGATCGCTTGCAATTCCAGCCGCCGCTTCTCCGTGGTCTTTGGATATGCCATCTTGAGATCCTGGAGCGTGTCGAGGACGATGCGGGACACAATCAGCCGCGCGTTGTCTTTATCATCGGCGGGAACGGCGTACCAGGGAGCGTGACGGGTGCTAGTTGCGTTTAGGCAATCCTCGTACACTTCCATATAATGCTTCCAGTACTTCCTCTCTTGATTGTCCGAGGAGCTTACTTTCCAGTTCTTGTCAGGCTCGTCAATGCGCTCGAGAAACCGCTTGCGCTGTTCTTCGTACGAAAGGTTTAAGAATATTTTGACGATCCGCGTTCCGTTGCGATAGAGGTGGCGCTCCAGATCAACGATCGACCGATACCGCTCCTTCCAGATGTTTTTCTCATCGAGCAACTCTTCTGGAAGCCGCTGGGTGCGGAGAATCTCCGGATGCACGCGAACGATCAGGACTTCCTCATAGTAGGAACGATTGAAGATGCCGATCCTTCCGCGTTCCGGGAGGCGGCACGTCGTGCGCCAGAGAAAATCGTGTTCCAGTTCTTCAGCGCTTGGTTGTTTGAAACTGAAAACCTCACAGCCTTCGGGATTCACTCCGGACATGACGTGCCGGATCGCGCCATCTTTGCCGGCAGAGTCCATCCCCTGAAAGATCAGCAGTAATGCATAGCGGTTGGACGCATAGTGAAGCTGTTGCAGGGAAGTCAACTCAGAAATATGTTCTTCCAGAAGCTCTTTATATTTCTTCTTTGACTCGCAAAATGGCTTCACGATCGTCGGCAAGCGTCTGATATCGATCCGCTTGTGATGCGGTACACGGAAGTCTTTGGAATGAATTTTCATCTTCTTCCTTCAGGGGCACCAACTGCATGAGGTGCGCATAGCGAGTTCGAGTGCTCGGAACGATGGTTGAGGGAACGACGGTTAGGCAACATCTTTCTTTGCCGGTTGATCCTTCCGGGTCTCTCGCTCCGCCTCCAGCCAGTCTTGATTCGCTTTGCCGTCGCCCCGGCCCCGCTGCTGATAGAGTTCATAGGCCCGCGTAGCAATCTGCGGTGTAAGATCGACTGGATTCTCGGCTGACGACGGTGCTTTAACCGGGTCAAAAATCCGATAGGCCAGCAGTTTCACGCGGTCATTGAGGAGGAACCACGCCAGAGCATAGCCCCAAACGAACGCTGCCCAGCCCCAGCCGAGCGGTGCCATAAACAGCCCATAAACCGCAATCAGGGTCGCCACAGCTTGGGTGCCGAGCACGGCTATCCATAGAATCCGCGCCGGGCGAATGGACCAGAATGGGCCCCGCGTGCGCGTCAGGAAGATCGTCAAATGTCCGGCCACCGACAGCTTCAAATACATCAGCGTTTGGACGTGCGCGTGGTCGAAGTGAAATACGCGCTCGCCAAGATAAAACAGGCCAAACGCAGCCACGACCCCGATGACGCCCAGCACCGTAGAGATCCCCAATACCAGGCGCATGTTCCACGACTCGGGCTTGTCCTTGTAGTGAACATTGTCATAGGCGATCGACAGGATGGCTCCGTCGTTGAGTACCGCCAGCATAACGATCATCACCGCCGTCAGCGGATAGAAGTTAAATACCAGGATCGCCAGCGTCATGAAAAACAGCACGCGCAGCGTTTCGGCGATGCGGTAGATCGCATAGCTGTTCATCCGCTGGAAAATGCGGCGGCTCTCCTTGATCGCATCGATGATCACGTGGAGGCCGGGCGCCAGCAGCACGATGGACGCCGCCGCACGAGCTGCGTCCGTCGCCCCGGAAACCGCGATGCCGCAGTCCGCTTTCTTGAGCGCGGGGGCGTCGTTCACCCCGTCGCCGGTCATACCGACAGCATGGCCGTGTTTCTGCAGGATGTCGACAATGTTGTACTTGTCTTCGGGGAATACCTGAGCGAAGCCGTCCGCTTTTTCGATGGACCCCACCAACTGGGCCGACTGTAGATTTTTCGAATCTTGCAATACAGTGGCATCAAGGATGTTCGTGCCCAGCCCCAATTGGCGGGACGTTTCCTGGGCAATGGCCAATTGGTCACCCGTGACCATTTTGACTTTAACGCCCATCTGCCCTGCGCTCGCGATGGTTGCTTTGGCCTGCTCGCGTGGCGGGTCGAACAAAGGCAACACGCCAACAAACTGCCACTTGTTTTCCTGATCCGCCCGGGCCACGCCCATGGAACGGAAGCCGCGTCCCGCAAATTCGTTGACGGCTTTCTCAACGGCTGGCTTTACTTCCGCGACATTGGTCGCCATCTGCAGAATCACCTGTGGCGCTCCCTTGGCCACAAAAAACTGTTTTCCGTCCGATCCTTTTACTGTGGCTTCGGTGCGCTTATGCACCGGATCGAACGGCTGAAAATGAAGTATCTGATAGCTCTTCAGTTCCTTATCGTCCTTCACGCCGCCGATCACCGCCAGGTCGATGGTGTCCTTATCTTCGGCACGCGAAGACAGTGCAGCCCAGAGAATGACCTGGTCGGCAGGGATATTGTTCAAGCAGAAGGGATCGCCCAGCGTTAGCTTGTTCTGAGTCAAGGTACCGGTCTTGTCCGAGCACAGCACATCCACGCCAGCCAGTTCCTCGATTGCCGACAGTTTGGTCACAATCGCTTCTTTTTTCGCTAGCAGACGCGCTCCGACCGCCATGGTCACGGACAGCACTGTGGGCATGGCGACAGGGATCGCGGCCACCAGAAGCACCAAGGCAAACTCCAGCGTGTCGAGGAGGGGATCGTGACGGAAGAGCGCGAAGGTAACAATCATCGCCACCAGAGCCACTGCGAGAATGATCAGGTAATCGCCAATCTTCAGCACGGCACGCTGGAAATGGCTTACGGTATGCGCACTCTCCACCAATTCCGCAGTCTTGCCGAAGTAGGTGTTGGCGCCGGTGGCGTATACGATCGCGTCGGTTTCGCCCCGCTTGATAATCGAACCCGAAAACACTGCCTCGCCAGGCTTGCGCGTCACGGGCAAAGATTCACCGGTTAGCGCGGACTGATCTACCTGCACCGGATCACCCGCCAACACACGCGCATCCGCCGGCACGATGTCCCCCAGTCGCAGGCGGATAACGTCGCCGGGCACTAGTTCAGACACCTCCGGGGTAGCCCACTTTCCGTCTCGGAGGACGCGCGCAATTTTCGCCAGCTTGGCTTTCAGAGCGGCAATTTCGTTGCCCGCCTGATGCTCCTCCCAAAATGCGATCATGGCGTTGGAAAAAAGCAGAAAGAGAATGATGAAGAAATCCAGCCAGTGTCTAACCACCCCCGACAGAATCACCGCCGCTTCGATCATCCACGGGATGGGACCCCAGAAATAGCTGAGGAACTTGAGGAATACGTTCGTTTTCTTTTCCGCGATCTCGTTCGGCCCGTATTGCGCCAGCCGTTTCTCGGCCTCGGCTTGACTCAGGCCTTTCGGAGAAGATCCCAACTGTTTCTCCACTTCCGGCATCGGCAGGGATTTCAGATCGTCCTTGGAATCGGGCTTGGATCTCGACTTAGATTCAGGACTCTTCAGTTTTGCTTCGGTCTGTTCGGCAATGGCTTTCATAATGAATATCCCTTCCTGTCTTTGCTATGAGCAGCCCCGCGAGTTGGGGAATGCTCTCTCCGCTCATCCTCCGTCAGTTTGGTTCAGGCGCTCGCTCATCCTCCCCTAGCGGTTTCCCTTTTGCATTCCGTCTTGACTCCATTTCCAGTTCCGAATTTCCGGCATGTCCTGGCCGTGTTGGTCGATGTAGTGCTTGTGCTCGATGAGCTTGTCCTGCATCTGCTGCTTCAGGTAGGCGCCCTTAGTGCCAAGGTGCGGTAGCCGATCCACCACGTCTTGTACCAGATGAAACCGGTCCAAGTCGTTCTGCACCCTGATGTCAAAAGCAGTCGTGATGGTGCCCTCTTCCTTGTAACCCCGCACGTGAAGGTTTCGGTTGGTCCGGCGGTAGGTGAGCCGGTGGACGAGCCAAGGATATCCATGAAAGCCGAAGATGATGTGTTTATCTTTGGTGAAAAGCGAATCGTAATCTGTTTCATTGAGCCCGTGCGGGTGCTCACTCGAAGACTGCAGCTTCATGAGATCAACGACATTAATCACCCGGATTTTCAGATCGGGCAAATGCTGGCGAAGGATGGAAACGGCCGCCAAAATCTCCAGCGTGGGCGTGTCGCCGCAGCAGGCCATTACGACGTCCGGCTCGGCGCCCTGGTCGTTGCTGGCCCATTGCCAGATGCCAATTCCTTCCGTGCAATGCACGACCGCGGCGTCCATGGTTAGCCATTGCGGGAGAGCGTGCTTGCCTGCAACCACCACGTTCACATAGTGCCGGCTGCGTAAGCAGTGGTCAAAAACCGACAACAGGCAGTTGGCGTCAGGCGGAAGGTAAACGCGCACGATATCAGCCTTCTTGTTGATGACGTGGTCAAGGAAGCCGGGATCCTGATGCGTAAAGCCGTTGTGATCCTGCTGCCAGACGTGGGAGGCGAGCAGATAATTCAGGGACGCGATCTTCCGACGCCACGGGAGTTCCAAGGTTACCTTCAGCCACTTGGCGTGCTGGCTGAACATCGAGTCGACAATGCGAATGAAGGCCTCATAACTGTTAAACAGCCCGTGCCGCCCGGTCAGAAGATATCCTTCCAACCAACCCTCGCACTGGTGTTCGCTGAGCATCGAGTCCAGCACGCGGCCGGCGGGCGCGAGGAATTCGTCATTTTTTACTTCCCGGGCGTCCCACTGACGGTTGGTGACTTCAAAAACGGCCCCCAGAAGATTCGAGAGTGTTTCGTCGGGACCGAAGACACGAAAATTGTGCTGATCCTGATTCAGTTTGGCCACATCACGCAGGAACTTACCCAGGACGAGCGTATCTTGGCCGTCAACGGCGCCAGGCGAAGGCACATTCACCGCGTGGACGTGGAAGTCCGGCATGCGCAGGTCGCGCAGCAAAATTCCACCGTTGGTGTGTGGATTGGCGCCCATTCGCCGGTCGCCCTTCGGCGCCAGATCGGCCAATTCGGGGATGAGTCGCCCATTTTCATCGAACAGTTCCTCGGCTTTGTAACTTTTCATCCAGCTTTCCAGTTGCTTGACATGATCGGGATGCTCGGAATCCACGAGGAGCGGCACCTGGTGCGCTCTGAAGGTTCCCTCAATTTCCAGATCATCGACGAATTTCGGTCCCGTCCAGCCCTTCGGTGACTTCAGGACAATCATGGGCCAGCGCGGCCGAGTGGTGTCGTTCTTGGCCCGCGCATTCTTTTGGATTTGCCGGATATCCTCGATGGCCTTTTCCAAAGTGGTGGCCATGAGTTCATGCATCTTTTCCGGCTCATCGCCTTCGACAAAGTGGGGCGTCCAGCCGCAGCCCCGGAGAAATTGCTCCAATTCTTCATGCTCGATGCGGGCCAGAACGGTTGGATTGCTGATCTTGTAGCCATTGAGGTGCAGGATCGGCAGTACGGCTCCGTCGCTAATTGGGTCGAGAAGCTTATTGGACTGCCATGAGGTCGCCAAGGGACCCGTTTCCGCTTCGCCGTCGCCGATGACGCAAGCAACGATGAGATCGGGATTGTCGAACGCCGCTCCGAAGGCATGACTGAGCGAGTATCCGAGCTCGCCACCTTCGTGAATCGACCCCGGGGTCGTCGGCGCAACATGGCTGGAAATCCCGCCGGGAAACGAGAATTGCTTGAACAGTTTCTTCATTCCAGCTTCGTCCTGGCTGATGTTCGGATAGATCTCGCTGTAAGTACCTTCGAGGTAGACGTTGCCCACGAGCGCGGGGCCGCCGTGCCCGGGGCCGGCAATGTAGAACATATCGAGGTCATACTTCTTGATAACCCGGTTGAGATGCACGTAGATGAAGTTCTGGCCCGGCGTTGTGCCCCAGTGTCCGACTACCAGCGGCTTGACGTGTGACAATTTCAGCGGCGCTTTCAGCAGCGGATTGTCGTAGAGATAGATTTGGCCGACCGACAGATAGTTGGCGGCGCGCCAATAGGCATTCATCTTGTGGAGCAGTTCGGGAGTGAGTGTGTTGGTTTTCTTGGTCGTTCTCAGACTTAACTCTTTTTTGTGCGATGCTTCGGGCTTTTTATCGAGCAATTCCGGAGTGAGTGTCTCAGTTTTCACGGTTCAATTCTCCTTCTTGTTCTTGCAGCCAAGTCCGAGAACCTGGCAAACTGTTTTGGCAATCATGAGTTCTTCGTCCGTCCGAATGACGCGGACTGCAACCCGGCTCGCCGGGGCGGAAATCACGCCCTCATTCACGGCATTTCGTTTTTCGTCGAGTTTGATTCCAAGAAACCCCAGCCCATCGCAAATCCGGTCGCGGACCGGGGCCGCATTCTCTCCGATGCCGCCCGCGAAGACCAGCGTGTCCAGTCCACCCAACGCCGCCCCGAATGCGCCAATCCATTTCTTGACCTGGTAGCAGAACAGCGCGACCGCTTCAGCGGCTCGCACGTCCTGTGTCTCGCGCTCCAGCAGGTCGCGCATATCGGAACTGGTCTCGGATATTCCGAGCAGCCCGGACTGAAAATTGACCATCTCGTTGAATTGCTTGTCGTTCATTTTTTCAGTGCGCGCCAGATACCAAACCAGTCCGGGATCGAGATCGCCGGAGCGGGTGCTCATCGGCACCCCTGCGGTCGGTGTGAAGCTCATGCTCGTGTCCACGGACTTGCCGTCACGCACCGCCGCCAGACTGGCGCCATTGCCAAGGTGGGCGAGGATGACGCGGCCTTTCGTTGCCGCCTGATCGGCGCAGCGAACGAGTTCCTCCATCAGAAACGCATACGACAATCCGTGAAACCCGTACCGTCGCACCCCCTGCGCTTCATAGCGGCGCGGGATCGGCAGCAGGCGGGCTACGCGCGGAAGGTCATGGTGAAAAGCCGTGTCGAAACATGCCACTTGGGGCAGATCAGGGAATCGGCGATGAAACGCCTCGGTCAACAAGATCTCTTCCGGCATATGGTCAGGGTCGAATGGACTGAGGCGTCTCAACTCCACAACCATTTCCGCGGTGATACGCTGCGGCTTGTAATACTTCGGCCCGCCATGCACGACACGGTGCCCAACCGCGGTCAATGCGTCACGCCCGCTGCGCCCCTCGATCCAATCCATCAGAGCGCCCACCGCCACCGTATGATCCGGGGCCGGCACCAGCCGCGAAAAGTTGTCCGCCTGATCCAAGCCTTTTACACAAAAGGTGGCCTGCGGCAGTCCGATCCGCTCAATTCCGCCCTTCAGAGTCCGTTGCAGAGAGTCACCCGCCTCGAACAGTGCAAACTTGATGCTCGACGATCCCCCATTGATCGTCAGGATGCGCGGGTTGGCTGATTTCATGGATGATTCCTTCGTCATTTCTGCAATCCGAACAAAACCAGTTTTGCGCACGTGGACTTGTAATCCGTGTGAAGGATGCTTCGAATCCCCAAACCTTCCGCAATCTGAACAAACATCGGAGTGTTTTCGATATAGACGGAGTGCTGCGCCGGCGTCTGGGCGACGTCCAGCGCCAACCGAAAGATGTCTGCGTCGGGCTTGCGGATGTGGACGAAACAAGAGGAAATAAAAGTATCGACAAACCGGTCGAGTTTGAACTTGCGAATGCGATACGCATTCACCTCGCGAGATTCGTTGCTGACCACGGCGACCTTCAGTCCGTGCTGGAGCTTGAGTTGGGCGACCAGATCGATCATCCTGGGGTAAGGTTTCGATTGGGCGAACATAAAGCGCCGAAACTGATCCCGGGTGAAAGGTCGCTTTTGGTAGAAGACCACCCAACCCAAATATTCCTCGAACGTAAGCTTCCCCTCCTCATGAGTTTCGAAGACCAGGCGGTGCCGCTCTTCCATCTCCGCCCACGGCAACTGGAAGTTCTTCGCCGCCCGTCTGCGGGCAAGATGATCCCACCCGTTGGTAAGCAGCACACCGCCGACATCCACAAACAGCGTCGTGACCGGGATCGCTCTTTTCATTTGGCGTCCGTCAATGCCGTGTTTGACTGTTTGCTGCGCGAGTCAGAAGAATGGCGCTGGATCGGGGGGGCCGCACAAACGTCAGTGTGCCCGGAGATGTCCGCGATGTAATCGTGCAACGCTCGCTGCGGCGTTTCCATCACCGTTGCCATAGAATCCGGGAGTCTTCCAGTGGGACCGAAAGGCCGTCGCCGTGAGGCATCGCTCGCGCCGTGTAGTCTCCCGGTGGGCGTGTGGCTGGTACATTCGCGTGGTAGACGCAGCCATCGAACGCGCTAGGAAGTAGTCGCGCCCACTCCATTTCCTGCCGTATGGGATCGCCGCCGTTGATTGCGTCAGCATAGAGTTCAACTCGCACCGCATTCTTGCCCAGATCGTTCAGGAAGATCTCGACTTCAAACACATGGTGGTCTGCATCGGTTTTGACCCGCAGATTTCCGAAGCGCAACGATCCCCACTTCCTATCGACTTCATCCTGCCAATCGGCCACTTGCTTGCCAATTCCGCCTTGGTTCGCCGCGCGGTTATGGTAGGCGGCGGCAGCTGGGAGGTAGTGTTGCTCGGTATATTCGCGCACTGTGCGGTCGGCGGAGAAGCGCGGTGTCAAACGCGCCATGCTTTCCCGCATCCGCGCAACCCATGCCAAGGGGAGGCCGCTCTTGTCGCGGGCATAGAACTCGGGAATCACTTCGCGTTCAAGCAAGTCGTAGAGTGCGTTGGCTTCGACCGCGTCCCAGGCGGGATCGTCGCCATGTTCCTGCCCGTCTCCCAACGCCCACCCCACTTCAGGCTCGTAGGCTTCCGCCCACCAGCCATCCAACTCCGAGAGATTGATGCCCCCATTGACGAGCACTTTCATGCCGCTCGTCCCGCAAGCCTCCCAGGGCCGTCGTGGCGTGTTGACCCATACGTCCACCCCTTGCACCAGGTGCTCCGTTAACAGCATGTCGTAGTCGCTCAGGAAGACGATGTGGGGTCGAGTCTCTGGTTGGCGGATGAAATCTATCCATTCATGGATCAGTGCCTGCCCTGCCCGGTCCTCCGGATGGGCCTTGCCAGCGATGATGAGTTGCACCGGGCGCTCAGGATTACTCAATAAACGAAGCAACCGCTGCGGGTCGTGAAGTAGCAGGTTCGGTCTCTTGTAGGTTGCGAAGCGCCGCGCAAAGCCCAGTGTCAACGCGTTGGGATCGAAGAGACGCTTCGCCCGCTCAACCGCGTTGGCCGAAGCGCCTGAAGCAGTCAGTTGCCGGGATAGCCGTCCACGAGCATATTTCACAAGAGACTCGCTGGCGGCGCTGCGGAATTTCCATAGCACGGAGTCGGAGACTCGCCGAATGTCTTGCTCCAGATTCTCCGTCGTCCCCAGCCAACGGCCCTTGCCACAGGCAGCCGTCCAAAGCTCGTCGGCCGCCGTCGAATCCCAGGTTGGCACATGAATTCCGTTGGTCACATGTCCGATCGGAACTTCGTCCTCCGGCCAGTGCGGAAAGAGAGGCGCAAAGAGATGTCGGCTGACTTCCCCATGCAAGCGACTCACGCCATTCACCGCCCCGCTACCGCGGATGGCGAGATACGCCATGTTGAAACTGTCCGAGGAGTCGCTCGGGTTCTGGCGGCCTAAGGCCAGCAAATCGTGGAGTGTTATGCCGAGCTTCTGCTTAGCATAATTACCCAGGTATTGCTCAATGAGCGCCGGATCGAAACGGTCAAAGCCGGCGGCCACTGCCGTGTGAGTGGTGAACAGATTGCCGACTCGAGTCGCGGCCAGTGCCACTTCGAAAGACTGCCCGGTTTCTTCCATGAAGTTGCGGGCACGCTCCAGAATGGCGAAGGCCGCATGTCCTTCGTTCAAGTGACAGACTTCTGGTTTGATGCCCAACGCGCGGAGCAACCGCCATCCGCCAATTCCGAGAAGGAGTTCTTGCTTGAGGCGCAACTCCGGGCCGCCGCCATACAGTTCGCTGGTGATCCCTCGATGAGCGGGAAAGTTCGCCGCGTCGTTGCTGTCCAGAAGGTACAGTTTCACTCGGCCGACCTGGGCCTGCCAGGCGCGCAGCCACACCGCGTAACCAGGCAACGCGATCTCCAACCGCAACCACTCGCCGTTTGCGTGTCGCAACGGCGCGATGGGCAACTGTCCGGGATCGTTGTACGGGTAAAGAGCCTGTTGCTCTCCGTTCTTGTCGATCACCTGGCGAAAATAGCCTTGCTGGTAAAGCAGTCCCACGCCGACCACTGGCACACCCAGATCGCTGGCGGCTTTGAGCTGATCCCCGGCCACATTGCCCAGCCCGCCCGAGTAGATCGGCAGAGCTTCGCTCAACATGAACTCCATGCTGAAATACGCGACGCAGGTCAACGGAGCTTGCGGATGCTTTTGCTGAAACCACGCCGACCGCTCCGCCGCCTGCCGCTTGGATCGCAGCAGTTCATCAACGTTCTGACGGAAGGTAGGATTGGCCAGTACGCGCTCAATCTGATCGCGCGAGACCGTCTGCAGGACAACCCAGGGGTTATGCGTGATCTCCCAGAGTTCGGGATCGAGCTCGCGCCACACTTCGTCGGTGGCATGATTCCAAGACCAATGCATATCCAAGGCGAGTTCCGCCAGGGAATCGACTCCCTCAATTTCGCTGGGTAGAAGGTTGTAGATCGGGTGGCTGACGCGAGTTTGGTCGCTCATGATTTCTCCGCGTCCTCAAGCATCGATGGTGCAACCGGGTTTCCCGCAGAGGAACTTACTTGCATGATTGTCTCTTCAGATGCTGTTGCGACCTTTGCATCAAGGTCTCCATCAACTTGTCGAACGGCTTGTTGCGCGCTTACGGTCTGAAAAGACTCGGTTACCGTGAGCGCGGCAATACGACTTGCAACTTTCCGCTTTGGAGCGTTGCCCTCGCCAATACCGGATCGACATCAAAGGGGAGCTCGACAATCCGCATAACCTTTCTGTCCTTACAACTGGTGTCTGTCGCCTGATTTGAATCGGAATGGATACCGCAAATAACGGCCCGTCGATGCCCAATGGACACTTCCAGGTCTTTCGCAGCAAAGCCGGGCAGCTGCGCTGTTAAACGCAACGCGCCGTCAGTCATATAGCGTTCGATCGAAAGCGGGCGGAGAATCTCTTGCTCTGCTGTGAACCAATCATCCTGGTCAGCGCCATGCACGCTTCCGCGGGACTGATAGATTTCATAGGCACGTTGAGCGATCGAAGCATCAGTTTCATTCATTCTGTCGAGGATGTCGGCCTCGACGACTAATACGGATTGTATTTTCCCGGGTTGCGACTTGCGTGTCATGTACTTCTCCTAGCCAATTCGCCGCGAATTCTGCGCAGCCGTCGCCTTCGGCCGTCAGTCGACTTGTTGTAACAATGGGCAACGCTCGTTGAGATAGCCTTGCCCACGCTACTCAAAGGAACACTAAGCGGCTATCGCTACCTCTCCGCCTGAGTGCTGGGAGAATTGGACAGGATTCGTAGTCTCGATGATGTCCTTCGCCTGTGCCACCTCTGCAGCCGTTCCATGGACGATCAACAGGAACTGATCTGTCTTGAGGGCTGTTTCGTACTTCACAACACTGTCCTTAGGAATTCCTATGCTGTAGAGGCCAGCTCCCAGAGCACCCAATGCCCCTACCTCCACCGCACCTTCCAGCCCTGCGACGATCCATGCCACCACCGGTCCCGCCGCTAAGATTGGTCCGAGCCCCGGAATGATGAAGAGAGCGGAGCCGAACAAGAGTCCCCAGAAACCTCCCCAGAACGCACCAACTTTGCCCCAATACTTCATGCGGTCGCCGGTATTGTAGTAGCCCACCACCTGCTCATCTGTGTGGTAGCCCTTCCCAACGATCGACAATTTGTGCAGGTCAACCCCCCCGCGTTGAAGCTCCTTCACAGCTTTATCCGCTTCCGTGTGAGTGCGATACACCGCGACAACTGAATTGTTTGTGGACATTATTCTGACTCTCCTCGGAGACGTGCTTTTCTCTGCCCATCCAGCTAAGTCTCCACTGGAACTCTGACACCGCGCTACCGGGAAAACTGTTCCCTATTGACCAGTGTCGGTGGAAGATGCGCGTGCGTTCCGTGTAGCGCACCGTGACAAAGTTCCTTCATGTCTGCACGATTCACCTCGGGCTGGCTCAAGGAGAGAACCTCGCAGGCGTGGCGCAACTTGCCCTTGGCTGCGCGTGGCACTTAGTCAATAAACTCAGAAACCGCGGTGCGCAAACTCTTTACGCAAACTCCTTGGGATTGGCTGATGCGAGAGTGAGCACTCTTGCTCAGAACCGCGCTTGCACCGCTGCTAAGGTCGAATCACAAGAGGATTCGGAGGGCAAAGACAATGTTAGAGAATGCAAAGCATTTAAGAGGTCTTGCGATCCGGGCCACGGACGGCGAGATTGGAACTGTAGATCAATTATATTTCGACGACGAGACATGGGCGATTCGCTACCTGACGGCGGCAACCGGAGGCTGGCTCAGCGACCGGGAAGTTTTGATCTCACCATTCTCTGTGACGAACGTGGATTGGCAAGGCAAGCGGTTGGATGTGGCGCTAACGAAAAAGCAAGTGGAGAATAGCCCCAACAGAGACACACAGCGGCCCGTTTCGCGGCAGTATGAGAGCGAATATCTCGGTTATTACAATTATCCCAATTACTGGAGCGGACCCTTCCTATGGGGTCCAGGGGCCTATCCGTCGAGCTTGTCGAATCGAATCGCGACTCCCAAGGATGTGCTGGCGGAAAAGATTCGGAGAGAGTCGATGGATTCGCATCTTCGCAGCACTGGAGCTGTCACGGGCTATCACATTGAGGCTGAGGACGGCGAGATCGGCCATGTGGCGGGCTTCTTGGTAGACGACGAAACCTGGGCCATCCGCTACATTGAGGTGCTCACGAAGAATTGGTGGCCGGGTAAGAAGGTACTGGTTTCGCCAGCGTGGATTCAGAAGGTGAGTTGGACAGAATCCAAAGTGTACGTTGGTCTCTGGCGGGATGCTATCAAAAGCGCGCCGGAGTTCAGCGAGTCAGCGCCGATCACTCGTGAATACGAAGACCGCCTCTACACTCACTACGGCCGGCCGCCCTATTGGCTGCAGGACGCGGAGCATAAGGCCGCCCTTTCGTTGAGCGGTGTTTAGGTCGGGACAGTCGCCTCCGTCAAAAGGGCGGCCCGTGATTTTCGCCTTGACTAATGGCACACCGCCCAACTTCCTCGATTTGATTTGGAGACCAGCATGACCATGCACAATACCGAACATTTGCATCCAAACGGCGAGAGTCACCATAGCCATGGCCAGACTCCGTACTGGCGGCGCGCACATCATGATTGGCGATTCTGGTTCGGACTACTCGTCATGCTCGTGGCAATCGGTATTTACGTCGGAACCAACGACTTGTCGATGGTGCCTTCTGGCCGCCAAAAGCAAATGCCGGCCGGCAGCCGGGTTCCATGAACTTCGCAGCGGCAATCTATGAGCATGAGAAACATCCTTGATCAAACAATCCGCCAGGAGATTAGCATGCAGATCCAAGTCAATACAGACCACACAATCGAAGGTCACGAGGCGCTAGCCGATCGAATCAGGGGCGTGGTGGAGAATGCTCTGAGCCGAATGAGCGAACACATCACGCGAGTGGAAGTCCACCTGATCGACGAGAGCGGCCCTAAGAGCCGAAAGAGTAACAAACGTTGCATGATGGAGGCGCGCCTCGAAGGCCGCCAACCCATCGCGGTCACCGACGAAGCAGCGACTCTGGATCTGGCCGTCGACGGTGCCGCAGATAAGTTAGCTCGATTGATTGAACATACCCTCGGCAAATTGCACGATCAACAAACGCACAGGACTGATCCGCATCCTCGCGAGCCGACATTCCCAAACCAGTCATGATCGACACCACTTTAAGCCTGGCTGTCGATGACCGGGAAGGAGCCTTGAACCAGGCCCTTCTGTATCCTCTGCGATTCGAAGCGATCTATCAGTATCGGCTGTGGGGCGGCCGGCATTTGGCCAACTTGCTCACCACCCCTCTACCTAGTGGACCGGTCGGCGAAGCGTGGATCCTCAGCGATCGCGATGACCATCAGAGCCAAGTGGCCGAAGGGCCTCTCAAAGGGCAGACCATCGGTCAATTGCTACAGCAGTTTCCAGAACAGATGCTGGGAAGGCTGGCCCACAAGTTTCGGCGATTTCCACTGCTGCTGAAGTTCCTCGATGTGCATGAAATGCTCTCGGTTCAAGTGCATCCGACGAAAGCGAACAAAGACCTGTTGCCCGCGGGTGAGACCGCGAAGACCGAAGCCTGGGTCGTGCTGGAAGCCGGGACAGAAAGCCGCATCTATGCGGGCCTCAAGCCAGAGACAACGGAAGCCGATCTGCGGCGGGCGCTCGCGAATGGGACGGTGGCGAACTACCTCGCATATTTGACTCCGAAGCCCGGCGACGCCGTTTTCCTCCGCGCAGGAACGGTGCACTCTCTGGGCGGCGACCTTGTGGTCTTCGAGATTCAGCAGAATAGCGACGTTACGTTTCGTCTGTACGACTGGGACCACATTGATCCGAAGACGGGAAAGCCCCGGGCACTACAAGTCGATCAGGCGATTGCCTGCATTGATTTTGCGGAGGGACCCGTCGACCGGGTTGCCCCGGTGATGGAGGCAACGACGCCGGTGAAACGCGAGAGACTGTTTCACTGCGAGCATTTCTGGTTGTGGCGCCTGCGCGGACAATCGCCGTTCACCGTCGGCGCCGCAGGTGTGCCGCACTTGCTGGTATGCATCGCAGGCGGTGGACAGGTCGAGCACGGAGGGGCCACTTATGCTGTCCGAAAAGGCGATGTATTTCTGTTGCCGGCGATGATCGGTGCGTGTACTTTTCGACCTCGCAGCGCAGTGAATCTGTTGGAAATTGCGCTGCCTGATTGAAACGTCGAGAATTCAGAGGCAGAAACGGGGAAAATGGTGAAAAAGCTAATCGTGTTTGATCTGGACGGAACGCTTGCCGAGAGTAAATCGGCCGTTGATCCTGAAATGTCGGGACTGCTGCACGACCTTCTCGGAATTGTCAAAGTAGCCGTGATTTCCGGAGGCGGTTGGCCGCAGTTTGAAAAGCAAGTTATCTCTAAACTCCCTCATGACGAACGCCTGAGGGAGCTGTCCCTGCTTCCTACCTGTGGAACAAAGTTCTACCAGTACTCAGGAGAGTGGAAAAAACTCTACGAAGAAGATTTCACCAGGGATGAACGAGAGAAGATACTCAGTTCTCTCAAAAAAGCACTGGGAGAAGCTGGTTACAAAGTCGCAAAGGTCTGGGGAGAAGTCATCGAAGACCGGGGAAGCCAGATAACATTTTCCGCATTAGGTCAGGAGGCGCCGTTAGAAGAAAAAAACAAATGGGACCCCGATTACACCAAGCGGAAGAAGATCAAAGCGATTCTTGACACAATTATTCCCCAGTTTTCTGTCCGAATCGGCGGCTCGACGTCGATTGATATTACCAAACCTGGCATTGACAAGGCATACGGAATCGGAAAGCTGCGAGACCTCCTGCACATTTCATTGAAGGAGATGATTTACATCGGCGATGCCTTGTTCGTGGGAGGAAATGACTATCCCGCGGAAAAAGCAGGCGTGGATTCTATCCCTGTTAAAGGTCCCGAGGAGACGAAGCGAGTTATCGAAGCCATCATCGCTTGCTTAGTAGATCGCGATCAGGCGGCGTGATGAGAATCGCTGAAGCGTTGATGAGCGAATTTAAGCTGCGGCGTCTGTCAATGTTGATGGAGCCGGAGCCGGGGAATCCGCAAGAGATCGAAGGCGTCCTGAATCCGGCCGCCGCTCGTGGCCCGGACGGTGAACTTTACCTGTTCCCGCGCCTGGTCGCTCGGGGGAATTACTCGCGCATCGGCATTGCGCGAGTACGATTCAATGAAGCCGGCGATCCGGCAGCCGTTGAGCGGCTCGGCATCGCACTGGAGCCGGAAGCCGATTATGAGCTGCACCTTGACGGCAGTGGCGGCTGCGAGGATCCCCGCATCACGTTTGTGGAACCGCTTCAGCGTTACATAATGACTTACACGGCGTTTTCGTCCCGTGGCCCACGGATCGCCCTGGCGATATCGCAGGATTTGTTTCACTGGAAGCGACTGGGGCTCGCGACCTTTGCTGAGTTTCAAGGCATCGATTTCGTTCACGTGGACAACAAGGATGCCAGCCTCTTCCCCGTCGCCATTCCCAATCACGCCGGGAAAATGCAGATGGCTATCCTCCACAGACCCCTTTTCCCTGGCACTCGTCCCGAAGAAACCGCGTGCCAGGCTGAATCGCGGGTGGTGGACCTCGATCATGAAAGCATCTGGATTTCCTACTGCCCGATGGCCTTGGACCGCCCCGAACCTGGTCACCTAGGCTTGTTTAATTCGCATCATCGGCTGGCCACCCCGGTATCGCGGTGGGAGCGGCTCAAGATCGGCGGAGGCTCTCCGCCCATCCTGACGCGGCACGGCTGGCTGATCGTCTATCACGGCGTCAGCGAAATCGACAAAGCCAACTACGACGCACACCAACTGTGCTACTCGGCCGGGGTGATGGTGCTCTCGAAAGAGCATCCACAGATGATTCGCTATCGTTCGGCAGAACCGGTGTTGACGCCGGCGCTGCCGCAGGAATGCCACGGCACGGTCCCGCATGTCGTGTTCCCCACCGGCATCGACCGTCGCGACGATCTCGGCTTACCGAACCGCTTCGACGTTTACTACGGGATGGCCGACTATCGGATCGGCGTGGCACGCCTTGTCCTGCCGGATGTCTTGCCGCCGGAAGGCGTTGCTGACTCACCGAAAGCAAGAGTGTAAGCGTACCTGAGTTTAGGAATTCAAAACACTTGCGCCACTGGTACGGAGGATTAGCTTTCTGCGAGAGGTGGGAATCTTCGTCTGTCGGGTTCTCCTGCATAGATCATCAACGGCGATTGTTATGCATCTGTTCTGGCGCTTCTCACTTCTCCGCGAGACGCCAAGGCCAGCAAAGACAAAATCCGCGATATCGCGACCTTCGATCTCAGCGGCGAAGCCTGAGGGCCACAAGGATACGGGCCATACGGCCGAGGGTAGTCCCCGGGCCTCTTCTCGCATCCGCGGAGTCTCCGCCTCCCGGGGTGAGCACTCTTGCTCAGACGACTCTTGCCTGGAGTGCTACCGTCGAGGCGTGCTTCCAGGTTGAGCGTCATGGATCACCTTTACCCCAACAATTTGGCAAGCCCATAAAGCAGAAAACAGTTTACGTTCAACCTGCATGTAAAAACTGAATGACAGCGGTTCTCAATAAAAACGGACAGCCGACCCGTGACTCGAATTCTCTTTGACCGTATCCTTTTTGCAACCGATTTTTCACCAGCCTCGATAGTAGCGCTGCCCTACGCCACGGCCATCGCTCGACACTTTGGCGCAAAAATATATCTGGCGTACGTGATTCCCCCCGATGCGTATGACTTGATTCCAGTGGACGAGCGAGATCCCGTCCTCGAAAATATACGCGCTCACGCGGAAGGACAGATGGCCGCGGTGCGAGCAAGGCCGCTTCTCAAAGGACTTTCGCACGAAGTGCTTGTCGATCACGGGTTTGTTTGGCCGATGCTCTCGGCGATGGCGGAAAAGCACGAAATCAATTTGATTGTGATCGGTACTCACGGCCGGCGCGGGGTCGAAAAGATGCTGCTGGGATCGATTGCCGAGGAAATCCTGCGGTGCGCGCAATGTCCGGTGTTGATGGTTGGGCCAGAGAGTTCGGTAGCCCCGGAAACAGAGGCCCGGCTGAGGCGCATTCTTTACGCGACGGATTTCTCCCCGGAGTCCGAGCCGGCGATGCATTACGCGTGTGCTTTATCCAAGGAATATAACGCCGAACTCTTCTTCTTACACGTCGCCGAGGATGTCTGGCAAGAGCCGCTCTCAACCAGGATGCAGGCTGCCGACTTTTTCCGCCTGCGCCTGGCGGAAAAGCGCTGGGCATTGGAAGAAGTGGTCGCACCGGAGTTCCACGTTGAGTTTGGCGTGCCCGCTGAATTCATCTTGGAGACCGCCATTAAGTTACAGATCGAACTGATCGTGCTGGGTGTGCGCGGTACCCGCTTTCCGCGAGTGGCTGCTCATTTGCCTGGACCAACAGCCTACGATGTGGTTTCTCATGCGCGCTGTCCGGTGTTGGTCATACGGGGCGGACCTCAACACGAGAAATCTGGCGCGCATCGGGAGCGGACTGGTGACGGATTGAAGACATAAAATTATAGGAGGAACAGATCGCGGTATTGGCCTCCAACGCTACCAGCGAAGGACGATAACACGATCAAACTGGATAAACGAAAGTGAGGCTACTCATGTCTAGACATGACAAGAAGAAAGCGTCACAAGGAGATATTCCGGCTGTCACGTCTCAGAAGGAAACACGTTCCAACGTTCCCTCCGTTCCGAGCACCTCGCATGAAGCCATTCCCCATTCTTCGACGCCGGGGCCCGCTGAGCACATCATTCGTCAGCGTGCCTACGAGCTGTACGAAAAACGGGGGCGCGAGGACGGCCATGCGGAAGAAGACTGGTTGCATGCTGAAGCGGAGGTGCTGGGTACAGTTTTCAGGAGAGCAGTTGGATAGTACTGGCACCGTGGACGGCCTCGCAACCTGGTTGGAGGTGGAAAGCGATGAAATTCAATACCAAAGCCCTAGCCTTGACTTCGGCGATCCTGTGGGGATTGGCGATGCTAGTGACGGGCGTAGCCAATTTGATCTGGGGTAACTATGGTCAGCAGTTCCTTCAGACAATGTCGTCGGTCTACCCCGGCTACCATGCAACTCGCAGCATTGCAGAAGTTGTCATCGGGACGATCTACGGAACCGTAGATGGACTCATCGGTGGCGCGGTCTTTGCCTGGCTTTACAATCAGTTCGCCAGACCTGGCGCCTGAGCAATAGTGGGCCTGCTGAAAGCGGAGGGCGCTAGGATCCGCTTGTGAGCGTTCCAGAGCCAAGGAGTCGCTGTCTTACGCCTGAAGAGGCGAAGCGTTTCTGTGACCGCCTTGGCTCTGTCAGGATTGGCAACGCCTTTACGAAAGTCCCGCCATCAGCGAACTGATCGGGCACGCTGCTTATCGACCCGGCGCACTCGTTATTCGAGTTCGGGTGTGGAACGGCGACTTTCCTCTCGCCTATTGCAAGGATATCTACCCGCAGACGTACGCTATGTGGGGCTCGACATTAGCACCACACTGGCCTCACCGGCGCAGCTGCGTCTGAAGCCTTGGCCGGGGCGGGCGCGTGTCTACCGATCACGTTTCTCGCGCTTTCGCTGTTGGTGCTTTTTGCCGCCGTAGTATTCGGAAGCTGGTATATGGCAGCTTTTGGGGATGCTGGACTGCGATTGCAGCGCTACCTGTTTCAACCACTATTCAGTCTGGGCGGGCTGCCGATAACGTTCTCTTCCTTTTTTCTCAAAGCCGCTATCTTTATTATTGTGGAGCTGGTCCTCGCGTCTCATTTCACGATGCTCTTGCTGCAGAAGAGAGTTCTTACCCCATATGCCCCTTAGGGTGGGCCACAATATACCGTGGCAAGAGTGATCTCGTATTTAGTGTTTATTCTCGGCTTGTCGGTTTGCGATACTCCGAGGAAAAGAGGTAGGAAGACGTTACTGTGTGAACCTTTCAGTATGGAAAGGACGATCTTGCAGTGACCATGAGTATACAGGCCACACCGCCGCCCGGACCAGATCGCCTGCAATCGGGCCAACCCACACCGCAAGCGCGGAGTGGCGGCTGGCTCCGTCTGTTTCAAAGCATATGGCCGGTTACTCGCGCGGGAGCGGTCCGCGATGCCTTGGCCGGATTCCAACTGGCGGCGATGAACATCCCGCAAGCGCTGGGCTACACTAAGATTGCCGGCATGCCAGTAGTCACGGGGTTTTACACGCTGTTGCTTCCGCTGCTGGCATTTGCTGTGTTCGGTTCGTCGCGCTATCTGGTGGTCGCTGCCGATTCGGCGACCGCTGCTATTCTTGCCGGGAAGCTTGAGGGTATGGCGCCCATCGCAAGCGCGAGATATCTGGCGTTGGCATCGACCGTCGCTCTGCTCACCGCCGGATTTCTGCTGCTGGCCCGAGTGCTCAAGCTCGGCTTCCTGGCCGACTTCTTGTCGCAGACTGTGCTGATCGGGTTTCTCACCGGAGTGGGATTTCAGGTAGGCATCGCCGTGCTGGGCGAAATGGTCGGCCTGGAAGTACACTCCAACCGGACGGTGGGACAGCTCATCGGGGTCTTCCGCGGCCTGCCCCAGGTTCACCTCCCGACCGTGCTTATCTCGGCAGTGGTCGTGACAGGCGTCTTTGCCTTCAATCGGTTTGTTCCCAAGGTGCCTGGCCCGTTGATTGCTGTCGCCGGCGCAATCGCCGCGAGCGCAGCTTGGAATTTCGCAGGGCACGGCATCACCATCGTCGGGCCGGTGGTTGGCGGGCTTCCGCATTTAGGGTTGCCCGATGTGCACTGGAAGGACGCCGTTTCGCTGCTCGGCGTGTCCGGCTCCTGTTTTGTCATGATCGTTGCCCAGAGCGCGGCTACCGCACGTTTCTACGCGGGGCGCCACCATCAGCACTTGGACGAAAGCGCAGACCTGGTCGGTCTGTCTGCGGCTAACGCCGCAGCCGCGTTGAGCGGGACGTTTGTGGTGGACGGAAGCCCTACTCAAACCGCGATGGTCGAAAGCTCCGGCGGTCAGAGCCAGCTTGCCCAGGTAGCCACCGCGATGACGGTCGTATTCGTCCTGCTCTTTCTGACCAAGCCTCTGCAATACCTGCCGCGTTGCGTGCTGGGCGCCATCGTATTTTTCATTGCAGTCCGTCTAATCGACGTGCGCGGCTTGCGCGAGATTCGACGCGAGAGTCCCGGAGAATACGCTCTGGCCGTGTTTACTGCCGCCGTCGTGGTGCTGGTAGGGGTTGAGCAGGGCATTCTGCTGGCCATGGTGCTGTCGCTGCTCCGGGTTGTGCGGCACAGCTATCGTCCTCACACCGGCGTCTTCGTCGTAGGCGAAGGCGATGCCTGGCAGTTGGTCCCGGCTATTCCCGGCGCAGTAACGGAGCCGGGGTTGGTGATCTATCGCTTCGGAGCAGCGCTCTTCTATGCCAATGCCAGCCTGTTCGCAGAGGAGGTTCGCGGCTTGGTTCAGCCAGCTCTTCCGTGCGCGCGTTGGCTGGTCGTCGATGCCGAAGCGATCACGAATGTGGATTACACCGCCGCCCGAATGGTGCGACAACTTCACCAGGAACTAATTCACGGCGGCGTCGTGTTGGTGCTCGCACGCGTGTCCGCTTCTCTGAAGGCAGACTTAGACCGGCACCTCTTGACGGAGGTCATCGGCGCGGCGCGGTTTTTCGACCGCCTGCACGATGCGCTGGCGGCATTCGCAGAACTCAAAGACCAACCAGCACAAACGGGGTCAGGGAGTCAATCAGTATCAGGCTAGACCTAGCAAGCAATGTTCTGCGGGCAGAGTATCCACTCGTCCGCAGCAGTCTGGGTAATAAGATTTGGAAGTACCAACGTGCTAACGAAGACGGCGGGCCATCGAATTGCCGTCCCTAAGCAAAGGAATGAGTCCCAAAACCGACACTCCGACTCTCCTGCCGGATCGCGAGGTTGAGACAGAGACTAGCCGGGAGCCATCTGGTCCTCGCATTCAGTGCCCGCTGTGCGGCTGGTCGCCGCACAAAGAAGACAAATGGTTCTGCACCTGCGGACACGAATGGAACACGTTCGATAGCGGAGGCATCTGCCCTGCATGCCTCCATCAGTGGACTTCGACACAGTGCCTATCGTGTGGCCGCTGGTCGCCGCATTCGGACTGGTACACGCAGTGAGTCAAGGCAATGCGTACTCGAACAGCCGAGACATCCCCGCCTCCGAGCCTCGCTGAGAACTTGGCTAATGTGATCTTGATTTGAATCCGCCATAGGTCAGGTAGACGCCGAGGACGAGCGAAATAGCCCCGTAGACGTAGAAAAGCTCCTGGTAGTGGAGCTGCCTGAGAAAAAAACCAGCTTCTAACTCTGGTGGCAGGAACAAGAAGAACAGGCTCTTGATCAGCGTCATCCAACCGACGAGGGTGACGATCACCGCCAGCGCACCCCCCGACCAAATATTGTGCGCGAGAACCATCGCCAGACCAGCGACCAACATGATCGCGCCAAGGACGAACATCATTGATGGATCGCGAAGAACTGCTGTCACCGAGTCCAAAGTCGCTTGTTTGTGGGTGATCATGGATAGCGCGACGAGAATACAGTACAGGCCAATCAGCCTGCTAAGAAAAAGTGTACGCGGCAACATAGTGCCCTCCAAAGGAATCAGGGATTTGTCTGCCAAGCATAGCGAGCAACGAAGTTGTCCTGCTCGGATGGACAGCTACATGACAACCATGCGCAAGTCAGCGGCAGCGTAGCTTCGGCACCCGCAGGGGCTATGCCGCGAAGTTTGGATACAACGTATTCGGGTGTGAACCTTTCCAGAATCAGTGCCAGTCTACGGTTGGTTGTCGCTTGACTCTGCGCGACGTTGCGCCAGAGCTTCCCGCGCCCTCGACGGTTTGGTCTTCCCCAGCAACATGTATTGCACCGTACGCAATCTCATGCCCAGCTCTTTGCGCTTGGATTGTATCCATCGCATCCACGACAAAGTGGATGGAGCGCCTTTGCTTAGATGCGCACGCTTTCCGTGTACGCTTAGCCGTCTTTTCACCTCAAGACACGTGAAGTCGTCCGCGGAAAGCAGGATGATCGGCAGGTTGGGAAACCGTTGCTTGATATGGCAGGCGACGCCTTCCGCGTCCATACCTTCCTGTTTGTACTCCAGCAGAACTGCAGCCACCGACGTTTCCTCTAACATCTTCATCGCCGTGTAGCCGCTCGACGCTATCTCGACGCGATAATCATGAGATTCCAGCGTTGCCTTGCGAAGCTCCAGCACTTGTGGACGGTCGTCTATGCACAACACGGTAGGGGAGTCCATGGCCACATCTCCTCTGGATGGTCACAAGCTGTATTTGGCTCACCGTTGCCCGGCGTGATATCACCTTCTCCTCTTTCAGGTTTCCTGAACTAAGTCAGCCCATCTGAAGTTTTCTCTCCTTAGGCTTTCGAAGAAAGCCGCGTACCCCATGCATTCGAATGAGATCCTGCACGAAGTTCAGCAACTCTACAACGTGAGTGACCGTCTTGACACGCTGGCAGAGCAACATCCTCTCGTCTCAGAAGCACTCATCACGATCTCGGGAAGCGTTCGTAATACCGCCACTTTGTTGGAGGTGCTCGTCGCGACGAGAATGACGCCGCTGTCCGGATTAGATCCAGCAAGTGCCTGATTTGCTTATCGCTGTCTGGCGGCTCTCATGAATCCCCCCATGATCGAATCGAACAACTGATTCTGAATCATTTGTTCTGCCACCATCGTAAGCCTCAAGATCGCGGATCAGCAGTTCGGCAGGCTGTTGGCATCCCAAATCTGTTGGTATCCCAAATGAAGAGGGCCGGAATCATCTTGCGGAGTGTCTTAAACATGGCGAATTATCGATTCCGGCGCTGCTGTGCTTCAAGTCCGCGACCGCGAGATTGGCGTCTTAAAGCCAAAGACTTAGGCGGAGATCGACAATTTCACCTGGTTCGGTGGCAGGCGCTGGGAGGAATATCGGCGAAGGAACATACGAACATATTCTTCAATGAGCCGGGAGGTATTATCGGCTCTCAGGATCACGCATGTGTTGAAGCACAACGACGCATCGGAAAGTGGCTTTACCACTACGCCATCAGCATGAAAGTCTGTCGTGGAAGGCTGCGTTAGAATAGCGACACCTAAGTGCTCCGATACCAACTCCACTGCCTGCTGTGGCGCAATGACATCGTGAGCATACTTGGGAGCGATGGACCCGGATTGTGCCGCGTCCATGATGGCATCAAATACCACAGGATCGAAACGCTTCGGAAACAGAATCCACTCATCCTTGGCTAGGTCCTGAAGCAGCAGACTCTCTTTCTGAGCAGCGGGGTGGTCCTCTGGAAGTACCGCGTAAAGCGGAGCCGGAGCAAACGGTACAGCCGTGATCTGGGCATCCTGCGGTGGCGCTGTGACTAGGGCGAGGTTAACTTCGCCGACAAGAACGCTATGGACCGACTCCCTGGCAAACTGCGTCTTGAGTCGAATTTCGAGCCTTGGGTATAAAGGAAGACGGATCGCAAGCAACGCAGAAACCCAGTCGTGATTGGCATAGGGGGAGCGCCCAATCGTCAAGATGCTACCGGACCCCTCGTGGGCCGCACGAGCGAGATGCACGGCCCGCTCCGTGTGCGAGAGCGCAGAGCGGGCCTCTTCGACGAAGAGACGCCCGGCATCTGTGAGTTCCACAATCCGTCGCTTATTGCGAGTGAACAGGTGAAACTGATGCTCAGCTTCGAGGTCCGTAATCTGTTTGCTGAGCGCAGGCTGGGTTATATGCAATCTGTCCGCGGCCCGCCGGAAGTTCAGCTCTTCGGCCAAGGCAATGACTGCAAGCAGGTGACGTATTTCAACGCTGGGAAACACTGCTCCAAGCCCCGTTCACGAATTGGGTGACACCAGGTGTTTCGTCCTGCCATTTGTTTGCGAAGCGACGAGTGGTTAGGGGATTGGAACCCGACCGGTTCGAAAAGGTTTCGCGGAAGACGAAATAAAATTAGAAGCCATCGATCTGAACGAGGCTCCAGACGGCGGTTCCGAGGGGATTGGGTTCGACAGACTGGGTCGGGACGGGTAGGTAATGGGCCTTCTGACAGGAGCACAATCGTTCCCGGTTGTCCTTTGGCAAAGAAAGCTTCAACGGTCGAGGTTGGGGACCGTTGACACCGCTGCGCCGGGCTCCAATTCCATAAAAAATGGCGGAGTGCGAACTCGCACTCCACCGGGAATCTAGGGGGATTCGCCTAGGCTGTCTTGCGGTTCTTTGGCTTGGCTCCCAACTTCGTCTTTTTCTCTCGTTTCGCGGCAAGTTCCTCTGCCACAGCCTTTTGCAGCTTCTCGGCATCCACTCGGTAGCGCTTGGCCGCGTCCATCAGAACGTCATCGCGGCTACTGGTGGATCGCTGATACGCCGAATCCAGCAGGCTGATTTCGAGGAGGAGCTTGCAAAGTTCAGCCTCATCGTAGGTGCCCGCTTGCTTGGCCAGAAGCTCCTGTGCGGACGCGGAGTCCTTCTTTGCCTCCACCTTATGCCGCTTCGCCAGAGCCGGGACCTGGCTATAGGAAAGGTGGCCGATCAGGTAGTGGGCGACCGCCAACAAGTCCGCCTTCCTTAACGGAGCCGATACGCGCTGGAGGACCGTAGCCAAGACCCGATGGCGAGTCGTAATGGCCAGTTTCTCCTTTTCGATGCGCTTCCGTTCTTCGGCCCGCTCGCGCTCGACTTGCTGTGGAGAAGGCGTGTTGGGATGGTGGGTGCGGCAACCGGGATCGGCGCAAACTTTGACGACCTGTCCGCGCTTACCGCCGTCCATGACGATCGCCTCCGCCATCTTTTCGCATGGTTTCTGGTTCGCGGGGAGCTTGCTACTTGCACCATTGGCTTTCGGCTTTTTGATCTCCAATTCGACATACTGATTCCGCCCCAAGGGAGCGCCTTCGCGGGAATTCCACGCCGCCGAAATCTGGATGAGCTGCGGTTTGGTTTCGAGAGTCTTCTTCACGGAAGCGTCGATCTTGGCCCGAAAACAGTCGGGCCAAGTGCAGGAATCCTTGCGCACGTCGGGGAAGAGCAGCTTGTTGAATCCGGTTCGTTTCGGACAGTTCGCGCACGAACCTGCCTCGGGAACGAGGGTTTCATCCTGCTTGTCAAAGGGCGCGGACGCCAGTTGGAGCAAGATGTTTGATTCAATCCATGCGGCCAACTCCCGCACGGGAATCAGGACTTGGTTGTTGCCCTCGCTGGTCCACAAGCCCCGAAAAGCTGCCGAGAAAGCCTCCTGCTGTTGCGAAGCCGGGAGCTTGGCGATCAGCAAAGCGTGGCCGATGGTGATCTGATCTTTCAGGAATGCTTCGGCCACGGGCGGGATGAGGTCTGCGAGGCGAATCCGACCGTAGACGTAAGCCTCACTTTTGCCAGCGCGGGAGGCGATGGTGGCGATGGTGTAGGCAGGTTCTCCGAGTTCCAAGAGTGACCTGAAACCGAGAGCTTCCTCTAGTGGATGGATGTCCTCGCGTTGCAGATTCTCCACGCACTGGGCTTCGATAGCCTCGGCATCGGTCAGCTTGACTACGCGGACGGGAAGGGTTTCGAGTTCCGCCAGTTTCGCCGCTCGGAGGCGACGTGCCCCGGCTACGACCTCGTATTTGCTTTCCTCCAGTTCGCGTACTAGAAGTGGGGCCAGAATGCCTTGGGTCTTGAAGCTGGCAGCCAGTTCTTCGAGGCTCTTGGCATCAAATCGCTTGCGGGGATTGGTGGCGGATTCCGCAAGCGCGGTGATGGGAACGCTGCGATATTCGTGGTTGGCAACTGCATTTTGTGTGCTGTGCATCGTCTTTTCTCCTGTCCTTTTCTTGTGGTTGGGGGGACATCGGCGCACACATCGGGCGTGGACGCCCAACGTCCCGATGGTTTTCTGGTTAGGCGGCTGCGGTCGCCGCCGCCGGCTCGGGGGCAATGCCCCCGAGGATCACGGCAGCGGTCTGTTGAACGGCTTCCAGACTTTCGCGGAGAAGGTTGCCGTCGCCATGCCAAAGCTGGATGTAGTCGGCGGAGGCGGTTCCCGTGCGGAGGCCGACGGACTGGCAAACCACAAAGGCCACGGCTTCGGCTTCGGTTTCGCGGACCTGCTTGGTGGTGAGGGTGCGACGGTCGCCGCGATGGAGCATCTCGTGGCCGATCTCATGAACGAGGGTCGAGAATTCCTCGGCGGGCTGCATGCCCAGCAGCAGGGTGATCTTTCCGCCGTGGGACAGGCCTTTCGCGGGGCCAATTCGTTCGGAATAATTCAGCTCGATGCCTTGCGCTGCGACAAACTGCACCAGCCGTTCGCGGTAGCCGCTCACGTCGCCCTGCACGTCGGTGAGCGTGGGTAGTTCCTTGCCTTCGGTCTGGTTGATGTCGAACACATAGACACCCCGGAAGCCGTAAAGCCGGGGCTGGCCGTCTTTCGTATCGGCATCCTCAGAGGTGGCGTTTTCGTCTTGGCTGCGTTTCTTGCCGATCATGGGAGCCAGAATGAAGATGCCTTTTTCGCCGCGCTTGACGAAGCGGCCAAGCGAGTTCCAAGTGCGAATCCCGGCGACGTTGGTGGCCTCGGGCTTCTGGCGTGCGATGAGCAGGATGTTGCCAAAGCTGTAGGTGTGGAACCTGGCCATGGCGGAGAGGTAGGCGGTGAGGACTTCACTGTGACCGGACTCCAAAGCGGCCACCAGAAAATCGACCGCCTCTTTGGTGCGTTGGTTGACTTCTTCTAATTTCATGTTTTTTCCCTTTCTGCCGTTTCCGGCTTGTTTCTTCCTTCACTTGAGCGGCAGCGGGAAGAAACAAGGCGGAACGGTGAAAGGGACAGAACGGAGTCCGGGGGAGGGTGGCAGGGCGTGAGTGAGAGCGCGGTGAGTGCCAAACGGGGTGGGGGTTAGTTTGGCGCGAAACCGGCGCCATCCGAAACGCCCGAGCGAGCCGCGGCCGAGCGGCGTCCACCCGGAAGAGGACGCAGTGGGAAAGATGCGAAGCCGCCTATTTTAGCCAGCGAATTCGAGCAGCGTCGATTAAAGAGTTCGATAGCAGAAGGATCGAGGGCTGAAATCCGCACACAACTGGCACAGCAGGGTTGGGAAAACTAAGCATAATGATTGTGCCTGGGTGCCGACACTAAGCCTGTTTTTCGATTTGAGGCGCCAGGTATCGGAGGGGAGCTCCTGCACACAACTGGCGGACTAGAAAGTCCTACGAGGGCATTTTCCCAGTTGATTAAAGGTGGCTGTCTTCGATTTCCGACGAGCCCTCTCGACGGGGGCTGAATAGGCCCAGATCCAGCAACCCATGAGAAGCTAGCGGAGTTTACCTACTATCAAACCGGGAGCACTTTCAGGGCAGATTGGATTGTGATGGTGGCAACTTTCGGAACTCTTTGCGGAGCCTATTGAACAGTGCCTCGTGCTGAATGCTCGCCTGTTCGTAAAACCGATGCATATTCTCGGCGCGCCCATCGCCGAACTTTGTGGAGAGAAGATGATGAAGTGACAACGCGCCGATAATCGCTTCGCGAGTCAAGTCGTGCACCAGTCCTACATTTTGTGAAAGATGTTCGTCATCTTGGGATCTCGATCCGTGCATGACGTCGGATCTCAGGTCATATGCTCGCTGGGCATCTTGATAGGCGCGTTCGACCTTGCCCGTTCCTAGTCCGCTCGCGAGAAGTGCCACACGCTTGCAGAAACTGTGTGTCATACCTTTGTATAGCCGCTCCGTGGCGGTGAGCCTTTCAAGTGCCGCAATCCACTTAACAATCTGTACGCCCCCCGATTCCTCGAAGGAAGCGTCTCCAAACCATTTCAGAGCATCCAGAAGTCTTGTAGTGGACTCGTCCCGATTTCCCGATAGCCCCTTGTTCAGTAGATCGCCAGCAAACGTCTTAATCCATGGGGTTACGATTGCCGTCGGATCACCTGCAACAAGCGCGCCTTCCAATGAACGGCCGTGCCACATCCATTTCACGTTATTGCCGATGTCGGTGAGAACGCAAACCTCGCGGTTTCTCGATGGCGCAGCATGCGGAAGTCTCATCAACCTTGCGTATCGGAGGCCGATGAATGCCTTTAGGAGATTTATCGCCGCTTCTATGATCTCCTCCGCTCTGCGACGCGATACATCGGGAGCACAACGTGGGATTGTCACTGATGCTACGCATCCGTATTTCTCTCCGTTCTGCGAAAACAACTCCAGTGCTTTCTCGTCCGCAGTCTTCTTGCCCGTCTGAATGGCTTGGATGAATCCGTCAGTGAATACCTGAAATTGTTGGAATGTTACGGGGCCCAGAGCAAATTGATCAGGAGGGCCCGCGGAGTCCGGATCGGGTCGACCGCAATGTAGAAGTACACATGGGAATCGATATGAGGCTTCCACATGCTCGGTTTCGGATGTTGCGACATAAGTCCTGAGGGTCTGGACGAGTTTTTCATCATCGGTGATACCGTCAACCGCAACCTGCAGAATCCTCTCAGAGATGATCTCCGCAATGCGTTTTCGACTCAGATCGTGGCCATTAGCAGCCTCACTAATCAGTCTCGCGGCCATCCGCCATATTGCGTCAATTCCAGATCGGCGGCAGCTGACCATTTCACGAGTGCCAGGTCGGTAGATGTGGCATAACTTGTCTTCGGGGTGCTTTTCGTAATGGCGTCGAATCGCTTCCATGTTTCTTTGCTTCAGAATCTCTTGTTCGAGCGTAAACATGAACTCGACCCCCTCTATCAGACAGTCGTAGTCGTTGACATAATCGACAACGCAATTTGAATTCGATTGGCTCATGCGGCTAGTGACGGGCCCATAATAAGCACCAAGCGTGTCGAAAATCTATGCTGCCATTATCCCAGTACTCGTTCCAAACTCTTGAAGCAATCGAGGCAAGGCCGATTCATCGTCGCAGAATGGCGAGCTGGCTGAGGTCGCCGAGCATCAGCACGACGGCATCAAGGTACGCAGAGAACGCGGCGTGCAGTTCTGCGAACTCGTACTGGACCTTGGGACGCGCCAAGACATGATGTACTCTGCCGATTACTTTGCCTTGAGCATTCTTGATTTCCTCGCCCTCACGCGACTGAAGATCCGAAAAGAACATCGAGTAGTCGACAGATGGCCGGATATGATGCGTTAGGCGGTTTCGGTAAGTCCGCGCAATATCGGCTTTCGGCGCGGATTTCGGAATGTCGAGTGCACGTGTGATGATGTCAAAGTCGGCCTGGGCCAGTTCCCCGCTGGCGCGCTTGGCTTCCAAGCCTTTCAGGATCGTCGTGCGCCTCAACTGGCTCTCCTCCCAATCTGGTTTGGAGCTATCGACAAGATCGCCGCCGAGGCTTTCGTGCAGAAGGCGATAGATCATATCTTGTACCTTGATGAGCGCGTAGACCGCCTGGTTGAGCAAGTTCATCTTGCGGTCGTGGAGATAATAGAGATCGTTGATGGCGGCTTCATCTTCGAAGGAAGGCTCCTGCGCGGGTTCAAGGCTCTTGAATCCCTCTGCGAGAATGAGATCAGCTTCCGCTCCCATAACCAGATGGGCCAGCTCAGTCCACATCGCCTGTGAATTCTGGACGTCGAAGTAATCCTGGATGGGCGACGGTTTGTTTGGGAATTCGAGCCACTTCAGGGTAGTGGCGTTGTGCTTGGGCTTCGCTTGCTCTCCGACGGCAACTTTAAGTTCTGCTTCAACGATGTGGACGAGCCGGTGTTCGTCCGCAAGCATAGCCGCGTAAGAACTCTCGATGGTCTTTGTTTCCTGTCGCGTTGCGCCGGTTTCATCGGTGAAGGCAACCGTTAGGGCGATGCGTCTCATGGTGACCTCGTGGCGCAGGTTGAGAATGCGGAAATTCCATTATGGACGGTTTTTCGGCAGTGTGGGGCGTGATGGAGGCCGGTCGTCAATCCCTATCGGAGGAAATCGCATACACAAAACCGGCCCGAGGGCACAGCAGGCGGTTATTGATAAGCTGTAAGGCAATAGTCACAGTCATCGGAGGGCAGCGGGCAGACTAGAAATACATGAGGGACGATTTCAGCAAAGCGACGGTCGATTTGCTTGCGAAGCGGGCAGGGTATCTCTGCTCGAATCCTGACTGCGGCATTCTCACCGTTGGCGCGGCGCCCAGAGAGGACAAGTCGATGATCGTTGGGGTGGCCGCGCACATCACGGCGGCGGCTCCAGGCGGCCCGCGTTACGATCCGGCACTCACGTCGGAGGAACGGAGCCGCCACTCAAATGGCATCTGGCTCTGCGAAATACACGGAAAGGCTGTCGATACCGATGCCGACCATTTCACGGTTGAAATGTTGCGAAAGTGGAAACAAACGGCAGAGGCAAATTCACTCCGTACGATCCTGACACTTAAAAAGGCCGTCGCTTCTGGAATGGCGGGAACAGCCGCTCCGGCTACAGGAGATGTGTCTTCGGTTACGGCGAAATCGGTCAAAGCTGCGAAGGGTGACCTAGAGGGATTCAAGCGCGAGGCGTCCTGGCCCCGTCATGCGATCAGCTTGAACCTCCGAATGAACGATGGGAAAGTAGCTCGGGCATTTGATATCTCTGCGGTTGCAGCGGCGAACAGGACATTTAACGAAATCGCACTTGTGGCAGCTCCCGGAACCGGAAAAACGACGACGTTATTGCAATTGACGGAAGCGACGCTGTCGCATGGGGATGTGGTGCCGGTTTACATACCCCTGGGAGAATGGTCGTCGCAAGCGAATTCGTTGCTTCAATCGGTAACGAAACGTCACTCGTTCTCCGCGATTGGTGAGCAGGATTTGCGTCTGCTCGCCCAAGCGGGTCGATTGGTTCTGATCCTTGATGGCTGGAACGAGCTTGATGCAGCGTCCGGGAAGCGCGCCAGCGCAGACGTTCAGGGGACTACAGCGAGAATTCACCGACCTGAAAATAGTCGTCAGTACGAGACGACAGGCCCTCGACGTACCAATCTCCGGTCCACTTGTCGAAATAGAGACGCTTAACGCGGAACAGCAGCTCGATATCGCGCGAGGGTTGAGAGGGCGCGAAGGTGAGGCCATTCTTGACCATGCATGGCGTACCGCTGGTATTCGAGAGCTGGTTGCGATTCCTCTGTACTTAACGACACTGCTGGGCCACGCGCCAGGGGGCAGGCTGCCTACGACAAAGGAAGAGATCCTCCGCTTATTCGTTGAGGAACACGAAAGGCCTGCCGAGAAAGCTGCGGCATTGCGGGAGTCGCTCTATGGATTTCATAGTGAAATGCTACGCGCGCTCGCGGTCGAAGCCACACGCAAAGAAACCACGGTTCTCCCCAACAGCGGGGCACGGGCTGTAATCAAGTCGGTCGAGGAACGCCTGGCCGCCGACAAGCAGATATCGGATGCGCCCCAACCAACGAGCGTGCTGGATGTCTTGGTTAATCATCACTTGCTTGTTCGCATGGGTTACGGGATTTCATTTCAGCATCAACAGTTTCAGGAATGGTATGCGTCATTTGCGGTGGAAGAGCTGATGCGCAAATCGGCGGGACATGACGATGCCAGCCGGCAGCGACTTCGGACCGAAATGCTTAACGAGTACGCATGGGAGGAGTCTGTCCTGTTTGCGTGTGAACGAGCATCACGCAGCGATCAACACGGAGTGCAAGCAGTAGCGGACGCAATTCTAGAAACTCTGGGAATTGATCCGATGCTCGCGGCAGAGATGATCTATCGTTCGGACACGGGGGTTTGGAGCCTGATCAAGGAGAAGGTCGTCGATTTCGCCGCGCGGTGGCATTCAAACGGCACTGTGGATCGTGCCGTCCGGTTCATGATAACGACAGGGCGGGACGACTTCGCTCCCCAAGTCTGGGAACTAATTTCGAGTTCCGACGATCAAGTCTACCTATCGGCATTCCGTGCTGCACCCCGTTTCCGGCCATCCGTTCTTGGGAATGATGTTCAGACGCGAGTTTCGCTGTTGCCGGAAGAAAGTCGCGAGCGTGTCATTTCTCAAATCGCGCAAGAGAGCGGTCCGGAAGGAATTGAATTGGCTGCAGAGCTAGCGCAAACGGACAGTAGTTCAGCCGTCAAGGTCTCGACTATAGAAGCGCTTCAGTTCCGTGGCGCGGATCGCTTGGTCACGGATATTCTGCGAACCTCACCCGACGATGTTTGGGTGAAGGTTGCCCACGACGGCTACGCGGGGGAGGTTGCCGATCCTAACGCGGCCATGCGTTTGCGGGATGAACAGAAAAAACTGACCAACGGCGCGGCCGATCCCATGAGTAAGATCCGGGAACTGCTCAAGGGAGCACGTGACGAACTCGCTGTGGGTTCGGAGATTGGGAAACAGATTGAGGACCCCAAGTTCGCTGGGAATGATCAACAGGCAGGATGGGTCCTCATGGAAGCCTACAAGTTATACCCCAAAGATGTGGGAAAGGCTCTTCTCCACCGTTTGGAATCCAGTCTCGAAATCCCTTTTGGCTCGGAAAAACTTCTTACAGCAACGGAGACCATCGTCGACGATGGACCACTGACAGAACTGGTACTGCGACCGGATACCACTCAAAGGCTAGCAGTAGGAGCGTGTGGCATCCTCGGGCCGAAGGCCGTCGGCGGATTGATCGATGTCTTTATGGGTCTTGATGCGGAAATTAAGGCGGTAGGAACACAGATAACAGATCCGATGCGCGAACGCTACCATCAGATGATGGACCGCATATCAATGACGAACGCGGCGGCGTTCATCACGGCGGTCTTGGAGCGGTCTGGGACAGATAGGCCCGAGGAGGTTGGGCTACTTGCAGAGCTGATCAGTCTGCATGGAAAAAGAGACGATGGACCGCGGCTTCAACTCCCCGGCTGGCTTCGTCAGAACTTGATATCCGTTGTTGGCAAATGGGGAGACACTCTGATCTCTTCGGCATCCTCCACTCGATCCCAGCTGGCGAATGTTGCACGCGTTGTCGAGCGACTGGCGGTGCCGGAACTCGTCCCGGTTCTCAACAAAATGCTCAACGAGGATTTGACGCGGTGGCGCAAAGCGCGCGAGGAATTCCTGGCTTCGATGAAACGAGGAGTACGTTCCCATACTGACGCTCAGATGTGTTACAAGCTGCAGTATAGTCGTGCATTTGCAGCCATCGGCGACGATGCCGTAGCGGAATTGATGAAATCGTACCTGCCGGATTTTGGCTTTTATGGATTTGGTGTGGAAGCGGCTGGTGTCCTCAAGGAGATTTGGTTGCGGCCACAGCAGAAAACGACTGAAGGACCATTCGTTTCGTGGCCAAACTTCTCTGGAGTGAGAGCACGACGCATTGAGCGCCAAAGGCAATCGATTGGCGCGAAGTCTTCGGGGTTCGCAGAGGCGATTTTGTCGGTCGTTCGTGACCTTATTCGGCCGGATAGAGGCAAGGAGGCACATGACCACGGATTGGAACTCGCTGCAATCGCCCTTACGATGCCCTATGGCGATGAGAAAAGAACAATTGATGCGTTGCTGCCATTGGCCCAGTCCCCTCGTGCGAGACAGAAGCTTCTGACCGTGTTGGCGCTTGCCGGCGAGGTCGTCTCCTCGGAGATGGTTCTTGATGGAATTCGATTATTGGTGGAGGAATTCAAAAAGAAGCGGTGGGTCGCTGACAACGAATGGTGGGAATGGGAAGGCTGGCTGAAACTGATTCCGTTCAGCGATAAGGCAACTGCGACGATTGATGCTCTCGAACTGCTTCCGAAGCCGGTTCAACCCTGGCGGCTGCGAGGCCTGCTTTCGGCGTTGGCGCACTCGCCGTCCCAGGACGCGGAAGAGGTGTTGATAAACTTGCCCCGGAGGTATCCGGACTTTCTCGGTGAGTATGACTGGCTGCGTGCATTGGAAAATCTCGGCACGGTAGTGGCCGCGCGCACACTGTTGGGGTTCATTTGCGAAGGAGCATATACGAGTAAACCGGGAGGAATCGACGCATGGACTCTCTATCGGAAGCTTGCCGGTGTCATGCGAATAGACGAACGTTTCCGCGCTGAGGTTTATCAACTGTATGAGAGTGACACGTGTGGGGCTGGATGCGGCATTTTAGAGATGGCGATTGCTGAAGCTGCAGATGAGGCAGGAGTGCTCCTCGTTATTCGGAACTATGCCCGTCAAGGCAAGCCGTTTCCGGGCGTGCTGCATGCTGCTATCCGGCAGGCTGCAGTAGGTGAGCGGCCGTCTGACGACTGGGTAGGAGCAACGGTTAGATTCAGCCTGGATGTCAGCGGTCTGCGCAAAGAATTGTTTAAGATGATTTCGAGTGGCAGCGCCGAAGCAAGCCTGGCCAAGCAGTGCCTGATCGCAATCGATGAAGTTCGAGACGAGCATGGGGCGCCGGACTCCGAACCGCGTCACCCGGACATCCAATCAGGGCAGCCGTGGCCGATCGTGTGAGTCAGTCTCGGAAAGTCGCAATCTGTTCCAGTCAAATTTCGATTTTCCAGTAGGCGAGGGCACTCTTTACCTCGTCGCGCGGGTAGTAGGTTCCCGCGTGCTCAAGATCTCTGCGGATGGCGGCCAGACGCTTCTGTGCACACTCGCGTATTCCGGGCGATAGGTGCATAACTCCGAGAGGGAGCTTCTCATTCGGGCTCCTGGGCCAGCTTTGTGGAAATGAATCCCAATCGGTCCAGCTGTCGAGCGTCGTGATTGTGGCAAGGAATTCCGGCTCGCCTGACGGCCACCCATACAGATTGCGCGCGCAGATTCGGAGCATCGCCTTTACGTCCGGCATCGTGTCCGTAAAGGCCTTGAGCGGCGTTGGCAGCAAGACCATGTTGCCGACGCATGAGAAAAAGCGGCGGTCCATAACAATCGCGTTCGAGAGCTGAAAGCTCGCATCATCAACGCCCCAGATATGGCAGCACGACCAGTTTGGCCGGAGTTTGCTTCTTAAGCCCAAGGCAAGTGTCAGGGCCTTGTTAGCATGGACGTTTCCTTCTGACTTGTGGACCGTATGGCCAGTTGCCCTGTTCCTGTTCATTTGGGGCTCGGACCAATTCGCTTTGTAGAATGGGCTGCGGCGTCCGTGCTCGGGAAACCAGAGCGGCAGCAATTTGAACGTCTCTGGCGACACCCAGCGTGCGGTGCGCTCGATCAATGATGCGATCTCGCGCAAACTCATTACGCTGCGCAGCGCTTCCAAGCCATCAGAGATTTCTGCCATGTCCCGATCCTTTTCCGTACGGCGGCACACTTAGACTGTACGTATCTGTCGTAAATATCAGTTATAGAGTTTTCATCCAGGTTACGCATATGATGAATGAGAAATGCACTCTGGCCAAAGGAGTAAGTGCACCTAGCGTGACGGCCAGCGTGCGCGACAAGCGCGACGTGAAACATGCGAATTGCCCGGCTTAGCATTAAGAACTTTCGCGGTATCGCCGCTGGCGAACTGAAGTTTGATGGACACACAGTCTTAATTGGAGATAACAATTCCGGCAAATCATCGGTATTGGAGGCCATCGATCTTGTTCTCGGGCCAGACCGACTCTCCCGAACCGCTCCAATCGATGAGCACGATTTCTACGCGAGTCGCTATCTCGACAGCGACGGCAACCCAATTCTGATCACCGCCGAAGTTGTGATCGTTGATCTCATTGACGAGCAAAAACGTCATTTCAAGAACAACCTGGAGTATTGGGATGAGACCACAGCATCGTTGCTTACGGGGCCTCCGATAGGTGCGATCAATTCTCCGTCGGTGAAGGAAGCTTTGCGCGTTAGCTTTCGCGGCTGGTATGAAGCCGACGATGACGACTTCAAGGTTGAGACATTTTTCTGTTTTCCCGAGGTCGATACGGGCAAACAGCCGCCATTTTACGCGTCGGACAAGCGGATGTGCGGTTTTCTCTTTCTGCGATCCTTGCGGACTGGATCGCGGGCCTTGAGTCTGGAACATGGGTCGCTGCTCGACATCATTTTGCGGGTGCGCGAGATTCGCCCGAAGATGTGGGAGCAGGTTTTGGAGCAACTTAGGAAACTCGCCGTTGCCGATGATCCCAGCATTGGGCTGTCGGGAATTCTGTCGGGTATACAAGCCGCCATCAGCGAATTCGTCCCGCTCGATTGGGCCGCCGATCCGCATCTGCGTGTCTCCGACCTCACCCGCGAACATTTGCGACGAACCCTTACGGTTTTCATGGCAACGGGCGCCAAAGTCGGCGAAACAGCGCACGCGGCGCCGTTTCAGCATCAGGGCACCGGAACGATTAACATGTTGGTTCTGGCGCTCCTGTCGATGATCGCCGATGCGAAGAAGACCGTTATCTTCGCGATGGAGGAGCCGGAGACGGCGATCCCACCCTCCAGCCAGAAGAGCATCGTCGGGGGCGTGCGTGGAAAGTCCTCGCAAGCTCTCTTCACATCGCACTCCCCGTACGTTTTGGAGGAGTTCAACCCGAAAGAGATTATGGTGTTGTCACGCGACACGTCGGGTGTTCTCACCGGCAAGCCGGTCAAGTTTCCAAAGCACATCAAGCCGAAGTTCTACGCATCCGAGTTTCGGATGCGTTTCGCGGAAGCGCTGCTGTCGCGGCGAGTCTTGATCGCCGAAGGCAATACCGAAGCGGCCGCCTATCCTGCCGCGGCCCGCCGCCTGGCAGAACTTGATCCGAAGACCTATTCGCCACTTGAAGCGTTGTGCATTGCTATCTTCGATGCCAAGACTGACTCGCAGATCGCCAATTATGGGAACTTCTTCCGTGATCTGGGCAAGAAGGTTTTTGCGGTCTACGACAAGCAGAATGATGCCGCGCAAAAGGCGCAGATCGAAGCGGCCGTCGATCATCCATTCGAGGCTGGCACGACGTGTTTTGAAGATTTGATTCTGGACGAAACCGCTGAAGCCGCTCTACGCCGGTTCGCAGCCGATCTGGTCAATTCCGGCGAATGGCCGCCTCATCTTCACGGATGCAAGCCGGATGCGGCGACGACATTACCCGACCTACGGGCCGCCCTTAAGAAGTACATGGATTGGGGAAAAGGAAGCAATACGGCTGCCGATCTCCTTGCCGAATGTTCGATCGCTGAAATGCCCGCATTTGTTGGGACCACGCTTGCAGAGATCAGAAAACTCGTCTGCCCTCCGCCGCCGGCTCCCGCCGCGCCTCAGGCGGCCTCGGTGTCTGGCCCTTAGGGGAGATCCTCTGATGGCAATCGGCGAGTTCAAGATGTGTCCGCAGCGCGAGGCGATTCTCGAATCCGCATGCCATCTCCTTGTGCTCGGTGGCCCGGGATCGGGAAAGACGGCCATTGCTTTGAAAAAAGCGGCGGAGGATCTGTCGAAAGGCCGGCTGGACTCCGGGCAGAAGATCCTGTTTTTGAGTTTCGCACGAGCGACCGTGGCACGGGTCGCGATCGAGGCAAAACTCAGGGTTCCAAGGACAGATCGCGGCAAGCTGGAGATTGGCACCTATCACGGCTTCGCGTGGAGTTTTATTCAGACTTACGGGTATCTGTTGACAGGCCACAGACGCCTGCGTCTTCTGCCGCCGCCCGAAGCCGCCGGACGCCTCGCGGGGGTTCCAAGAGATGAACGGCCGAAGCGCCTGAAGGAATTGTTGGATCACGAGAAATTGTTGGGCTTTGATCTCTTCGCGGGTCTGGCAGCTGACCTTCTCGATCAGGCCCCGCGTCTGTGCCGATTGCTAAGCGATTGCTATCCCATCGTCATCGTTGACGAGTTCCAGGACACAAACAGCGACGAATGGCGCATGATTTGCGGCTTGGGTCAGCAAAGCCGTTTAATCGCGCTCGCGGATGCCGAGCAACGCATCTACGAATTTCGCGGGGCCGATCCGGCCCGAATTGGGCAGTTCATCGAGAAGTTCAAACCCAAGGTCTTCGATTTCGGCAAGGAGAACAATCGGAGCGACGGTACGGATATTACGGGTTATGGAAACGATGTTTTGACCGGAGCGAACATCGGTAGGACGTATACGCATGTTAAGGTTGAGCGATATGGGTACTATCGCGACGAGCCTCATAGTCCCGTGAAACATACAGTGCTTGCCGCTCGCCAACGGCTCATAAACACCCATAAAGCGGACTGGTCCTTGGCCATACTGGTCAGTTCGAAGGACATGATGTTGAGAGTTTCTGCGTATCTCACGAGTGCGTCGGTGCGGCTCCCGGAAATCACCCATGACGCCCTCATTGATCCAGAAGGGCCGTCGCTCGCAGCCGTGCTGATTGGAGGATTGCTCGAAGGTGCATCGACGGCGAACGATATGGCGCAGATCCTTCTCGCCGATCTAATTGGCCACATGCGCGGCTGTCGGGGAGGCGATATCAGCCAGCAGAATTTAGCCGTCGTTGCAGCCCTTGAGAATTATCGGGACACGAGAAAGGTTCGTGGGGCGAAGCGCATAGAGCTGATCGCCAACGTCCAGGCGATTGCCTCTGCGCGGATGGGCATGGCGCTCACCGGCGACCCGATGGTTGACTGGCTTGCCGTGCGCGGCTTGCTGGACGGCGCGACCCACGAAACGTTTAGGGCGGTCGCAGAAGATGCGCGCTTCATCCGGCTGCTTAATCGTGGCACCCAATTGCGTGAGGGTTTGGCGGAGCGGTGGCGGAGCAGGGGAGACTACAGCGGCGCGCGTGCAATTGTGTCCGCCGCCCTGTTGCAGGAGCATTTCTCCAACTCGACTCGCGTTTGGACCGGGGTCAATCTCATGACAATTCATAAGTCAAAGGGAAAAGAATTCGATGAGGTCGTTGTGTTTGAGGGATCACGTACCGGACGCTTGCTCCGGGACAACGCAACAGGGCGCGAAACGGAACAGGCGCGTCTGGCGCTGAGAGTCGCTGTAACGCGAGCGAAGCAACGGACAACGATCCTCACCCCAAGCTGGGCAAGTTGCCCCTTGGTCTGAACTCAAACGTCGATTATATTTTCTGACCAAAAAACAAAAAGGGAGACCTGCCATGGAGGCGAACCCGCAGATCACGATCCTTGTGGCCCTGGTTGCTTTTGTGGGTGCGGTGTTTGGAGCAGTATTCAGCTTCGTCGGTGTCGCGATTACAGCGTTCTTCACCTCACGGAATAACAACAAGAACATATTCATTAATACGGTAACGAACGAGCGTGCCAAATGGCGTGATGAATTGCGCAGGGACACGGCTGAATTCTGCAAGCTGGTCTACGGTGAACTCCAGGGCAAGACAGGGCCCGATCCATTGAAACGTGAAGAACTGAGGGTGGCGATCCGATTGCGCCTCAACCCGAACCCGGAACATCGTCTCGACAAGGCAATTCTTGATTGTATGTCGAGACTTGCCAAATTACCAAGTGCGGATGCCGCCGTCGATGTTCGCCAGGAGCTTGAGGTTATCGAATTCAATGTACAGGCTCTACTCAAGCAAGAGTGGGAAAAGTCTAAAGAAGAAGCCCGGAAAGGAAAGCTGGTTACTAAGCCGAAGTCTGCTTAGGGGAGCGTAACGAGCGCGTTGTACAACCATTTCATGACTTCTTGCGGGCGTTGCCAGACGCACACAGCCGGCACGCGCGCGCCATCAAAGCACGGATACTCAAGTGGGCTAAGGAGAACCTAGCTGATCTGCCGTCAGTTCACGAGTCCGAACTCACAACGGCTGCGCCACGACGCGAAACCCTGATCAATAAGTCCACTTCTCATGGCAGACGGGGAGTCGATTCAGTTCGCCGCGGCGAGCACGCCATTGTGGCATCAGTCGATCCATAAGCGCAACGAATCGCTCGCTATGAGTGGGCTCTAGAATGTGCGCCATTTCGTGGACGAGAATATATTCGAGGCATTCGCGTGGCTTTTTCGCAAGATCCGTATTCAGGCGAATGCTGCGTTTGCTGGGGTTGCAACTCCCCCATTTTGTTTTCATTCTCTGCACAAAGACGCGTTCGACCTTCGCTGGGATGATCGGCTCCCACTTCTCAATTAGGCAAGGAACGGCAGCTTTTATCTGTTCGCGATACCAGCGGGCAACAATTGTCTGTTTTGCTTCATCGGTGGTGCCCGGGGCAACCCGCAGAATCATCTTCCTGTGCTTTAGCTCCACATTCGCCGAGCTATTGTGCTGAACTACCTTGAGAAGATAACGGGTCCCCCAGACATAGTGGCTCTCGCGGTCGAGATACTCGCGTGGCGTCTCGCGTTCTTGGCCCCGAAGCTTCCTCTGCTGCTGCTTGATCCAGTCTAACTTGGAAATTGCGAAGACGCGGATTGTGTTGAGGCTCATCCGCTTGGGAGCTGAAATCCGCACTCTGCCCGTCGGCGGATAGACGCCAAGGTGGACATTTTTGATGTCCTTCAGCACTACGTCTACGGCGATCTCGCCAAGTCTGAGTTCTGTGACCATCAATATTCGCTGTGCGCTTTGATGATGAGGAAGATTCGCTCAACTTCGGTAACATCCCGCAATGCGTCGTACAATGCCGCCTTAATCACTTGTTCACGAGCTTGAACTCCGCGCCAGCCGTCGGGGCGCACGTTCCTAATTGCAAGGTCAATTTTCAGTGCCAATTCTTCGTTTTGACTGAGGTTGTTATAGAGCGCCCGCTTGCCCGGAGTGTTCAGGGCTTTCGGTGTTTCTTCTGCCTGTCCCGCTTCCACTGTTTTCGCGAGTTCGGCAATGCGCTTCAGATATTCCTCATATTCGACGGCTTTGGCTTTCCGAGTGGCTATGATCTCGTCCAGCAAAGTTGACATTTTCTCGAAAAAGGCTGGATCGGTGAGCTGTTCCTTGATGATCTTGCTTCGGACGTTGTTTTCGATGGTCTCCGCGATCGCATCCTTGTTCCCCTTCAGTCCACCAAGTTGCTTTGCGATGGCCTCGGCGATGCCGGTATTTACGATCAACTCCAGAAGACCCATATTGTCGAATGGAGAGATTTTCCTTGGGCCATCAGCCTCGATGTAGGTGTCGATGAGGTGCCGCATGTCGGCTTCATACGCTTTAAGGTCTAGGCTTTCGCCGCTTGCCTTGCGGATGATTTCACGAAGAGCAAGATAATGTTCAAGGTGTCTCTTGATCCTCAAGATATCCGTACCGCTGTATCCGGCCGGCTCCAACTCGTCAGCAACATTGGAGTAGGCGCGGACAAGGGAGGCGGTCGCTTTGTAGAGCGCAGCGCGTTGTGGTTCGCGCTCCTCCAAATCGGATGGAATCTCTGTGTTTCCGCAAAAATAATGGATATGCTCGAGTTCACCTTGCGGCGGTTGAACAGGCTCGCACAGCAGAGCGAGGGCTTCCACCGCGTCGTCCAGGCGCTCCTTGCCCTTCTTGAGGCGATCTTGCAACAGCACTTGAGGATCGGCGCCGCCGGTGCTGCGATCCAGTTCGGAGGTGTAAACCGCGATGGCGTTTTCGACCTTCTTGAAAAGGTCTTTGTAGTCCACGATGTATCCGAAGTCTTTGTCCTCACCGTCCAGCCGGTTGACGCGGCAGATCGCCTGAAAGAGCCCGTGGTCCTGCATGGACTTGTCGATGTAGAGATAGGTGCAGGGCGGAGCGTCGAATCCCGTAAGCAACTTGTCAACAACAACAAGCAGCTTCATGCTGGCCGGTTCTTTCGTGAATAGCTCCTTGGCCCATTCTTCGTAAGTCTCAGTTTTGGTCGTGCCAGGTTTGGCTTCAACTTCCTTGAGCAGGTCGGTGTAGGTGTTGTAGATGAACTGCTTGTCGGTCTCGGTATTGGCTCCGATTTCTTCTTTGGTCACATCCTGGGTCTGCGGATTGTATGAGGTCACGACCGCACATTTGCCCTTGAATGGCGTCTTCTGCAATAGCGCGAAATACTTGCATGCTTCGTAGATGCTCGATGTGACGAGGATCGCGTTTCCGCGTTCGCTCGAAAGACGAGGTTTTACGCTGAAGTCAAAGATGATGTCGCTCGCAACCCGCTCCATGCGGGATTTCGAACTGAGCACGATCTGCATCGTGCCCCACTTCTTCTTCAGTTCATCCTTCTGCCAATCGTTGAGTCCTTTAGTCTTGGCCTCGAACCAAGCGTCGATCTTATCCTCCGAGCCAAGTCGTTGGTCGATGTCCCGCGCCTCATAAACCAGGTCTAGCACTACTTCATCCTCCACGGCCTCACTGAACTTGTACGTGTGGATGTATCCGCCAAAAACTTCGAGGCTGGTCTGCCGGTCCTTCTTGAGAAGAGGCGTGCCGGTGAAGCCGATGAAAACCGCATTTGGCATCATCGCCTTCATTACCTGGTTCAGTTTGCCGCTCTGGGTTCGGTGACATTCGTCTACGAAGACGAAGACCTCGCCCACGGTCGGGCTGGGCTGAGCTTGCAAGTCTTTGATGAATGCATCGAAGTCGCCCACACCCTTCCTGCCAAATTTGTGAACCAGTGAGCACAATAGACGAGGCTTAGCTTGGCCCAGCTGTTTCATCAGATCGCGGCCGCTGCTGGTGCGCTTAATGGCTTCACCGGACTCGGTGAAAACACCCTCGATCTGTTTATCCAGTTCGTCGCGGTCGGTGATGATGGCCACGCGGGCATTTGGGTTGTTTTCCAGAATCCATTTCGCAAGCAGCACCATTACGATGCTCTTGCCGCTACCTTGCGTGTGCCAAATGATACCGCCCTTGCGCTGGCGAACATGCTCCTGTGCCGCCTTGATTCCGAAATATTGATGGACCCGCGGCAGCTTCTTGATCCCGCCATCGAACAGTACGAAATCGTGCATCAACTCGATCAGTCGGTGTTTGGCACAGATCTTTAACAAATATTTGTCTAGCTTGAAGCGGCTGTCATCCTGCTCGTCTTCTTTCCACTTGAGGAAGTACTTTTCCGGTGTCCCGACAGTGCCGTACTGCAGACCCTCGGAATCGTTCCCGGCGAAGACGAACTGCACGGTGCTGAAGAATTTCTCGTTGAATTCTGGCTGCTGGTTGGAAAGGCACTGACGGATGCCGTCGCCGATGGTGATGCGGCTATTTTTTAGCTCCAGGATTCCGATGGCGATCCCGTTGACATACAACACCAAGTCAGGTCGCCGCTCGTGATTGCCGCGTAACGTGACTTCCTCGGCGATCGCAAAGTCGTTTTCTCCGGGTTCATTCCAATTGATGACGTGAACAGTCTCTGTGACTTTACCTGCCTCGGTCTTCACCGGCACACCGTAGCGAAGCAGGTTGTAAACGAACTGGTTGTTCCCGTAGAGGTTGCGGTTGTGGTTGTCGGCTTCGGTGCGTAGCTTGTGGATGGCCACACTGATTTGCGTTGATGTGTAGCCGCGCTTCGTTAGGTACGCCGCGAGAATCTCTTCCTCAATGTTGCTATTCCAATCGCGGTCGATCCAATCGCCGAGATAGCGATAGTGCAACTCATCGCGGAAGAGGGCGATGACGCGGTTCTGCGTGGCGCGTTCGGGTTGCCCGATGTACACAGCGGGCATCATAGCGGACGTTTGCAGCGGTTGCCGAGCCCTTGTCGCTGCCCCTCTCAGCTCTGTTATACCGCTGTTGCCTCCGAATCCCCATTCGGGGCCCAATCTAATTATCAAACCGTCGCGGAAAAGACTACTCCCGTCTGGTTCGATTTCCTCGTTTCTGTCAAGCCGGGTTGAAAATGAAAGCATCGCCGCACTGTTCCGTTCACGGATGACTGACAAAAGATTGCGATCTAACCCGACATAAACGCTACCGTCGCGAGACAGCGTGAGGGCACCTCTGGGAGAGTCAACCCGTGGACCGTCGCGGTCGATGAATTCAAGAAGCGGCTCGTAGTAAGAATCAAAGAAGTCGAACTCGTCGATTATCAGGTCGACGGCATCCTGATCCGGGGGAGGATCAACCCATAATAATTGCCACTCATACGAGCCCTTCATGTACGCCGAGGAAACAATACCTTGCTTCACCTTACGTGCGTTAATTTGCTTCACTGAACGGGCTTGTTTTTTCCAGTCTTTAATCTCGTCATCTGCCGGAGCTGACGCCCTCCCCTTGGTCTCAAAGACGAACCATTTGGATTTCAGATCTTTTCCCAGGAAATCTGGTCTTCGTTTGGTGGTGCCTCTGCTGACTGTGATCTTTGGGTCGAGAGTTTCGAAGTCCACGAGCCAGGGAATAGACAGTTCCTCATATGCGGCGTGTGCGCAAAGGGCGTTGCCAATGAAAAATGATTTTTGAGCCTTATCTGTACTTCCAGCAGCTGTGTACTCCGGGGTCGAAACCAATGTCGAGCTTCCCATTTCCAACGCACTTCTCAGAGCACTGATGCGCATACTGATGTCAGCCTGAGCGGCGGCAGAAGTGGGTTTGGAGGTGGGCTTTTGACCAGCAGCAATGACCGCGCGAAGGAGCGCCTTTTCCGTGAACGGAAGCCTGAAGGTACCATTCCTCGATTTGGGTGAAAAGTTTCTTTTGGTGAACGTGATCTGCTTCATACTAGGCGCGTTCGCCCGCTGAGAAGCTCCTGCATCATTCCCTGGTTGAGATGCTGCGCTTTAACCAACTTTGCTTCCAGAGCGGCGATCTCTCCATCCATGTCGCTGAGGATGGAAGTGATGGCTTCCTGTTCAACTTTCGTGGGCGGTATAACTATAGGCACCTGATCGAGCTTTCTCCGCTGAATTCCTTTCGCGGTTGATCCAGTGGAGTTGAGCTGGAGCTGTTTTTGGAAGAGTGGCCCCTTCATGTACTGCGCCAAGAAATCTTTGAGCAGCCAGTCCTTCGGCTTAATGAGCAGCACACGCTGGCTGAGGATGTATTTTTTGGAGTCGGGAACCTGTGCCACATTCCCGAGCGGAGCTTCCATCGTCAGCAAAACATCACCAGGTTCACACTTGCCTTGAACCATCCACTTTCGATATAGCTCTTCACTGCCGAAATAGGCCTCCTGGTCGAGGTTAATGCTGCCCATCTTGACGTTATTCGCGGACAGCGCAAGGATATCGCCTCCACCCCACGACAAGCCGAGCTTTTTAGGAGTTCGACCGCGGTAATCAATGTAGGCTCCAACTGCCCGAATCATCGGCATCAAATTCCAATCCTCTGGAATCAAGCCCAGCTCGGTCTGTTTGTATGTGGATTTGACTTCAAATCCCGGCAGGCGTCTTTGGCCAGTCAGTAGTTCTTGAATGGCGCCCTGTCTGAGGTGATGTTTCTTGGCGAGGAGCCGTTCCAGAGATTCGATAAGAGCGTCCGCGTCGCTTAACACTTGCGCAATTTCTTGTTGTTCGACTTTGGAGGGTGGGATGCAAACTTCGATCTCATGCAGATCATTGCGATTAATTCCGGGCACGCCTGTTTTGCCACTGTGGGAATGGAAGTCAACGGTCTTGAGCAGGTACGAGATGAAGAGTGGGTCGTTTCCGTGGAAGTTGCTTACATAGAGGGTGGTGTTGTGTGGCCAAAAATCTCCAGGGACGAAGAAGACCTTTCCAATGGTGCCGTATCGCCCTGTGACAACACCTGGCCCGGTGACCATTGCTTCGCGATGCGTGTCTTCGATGCCTGATGAAGTGACGATCGGAACTGGCCCTGGCTTACGTAGCCGATATGGAAGGTCGTACCCACGTTGGAGTGTAGCGACGGAACCAAGCATCTCCGACTTCCAGTTCGAGCTCGTCATGCGAACCCCATTCTTTCCAAGTGGCGGCCGACTTTTCCCTCTAGGTCGGCTACGCGGCTGACCATCTGTGGCATTGGAACTGCGTAGCGCTCGGCTAACTCCTTCACTCGCTGTGCAAGAACCTGGCTGACGCGATCCAGCTCGCCATAGACTGCAAAGTCGAGCGCGGCGAGCCATTTGTCATCGATGACCAAAGTCTTGGTCTCCGGCGTCGTCAGCGAGGGATACTTCTTGTAAGCCTTCCCGTCGAGGTCGCTTTCGGCGTCCTTGAGTTTCTTATTAAGGTCACCTTCCTGGTTCGCCAATCTTAGCCATTCATGCAGTATGGCGGCTTCGTCCTTGGCTTCGCTGTCGCCCTCAATCTCCTCCAGCCGGGCAATAACGTTGGCCTTGTTCACCTTCTCAAGCTCCGAAAAGAGCCCTTCATCCCCGCCGTGTTCCTCTTCCAGTTCGGTCATCCGAGAAGTGACGGTTTCCAACTCGACTTCCAGATTCGAGATCGCTTCCTGCTCCCCAGCGAAGTAGCGAGCGACTATGAGTGACTTGGGCACAAGGTCGCAGGCCCAGCCTTTGTCCTTCTCTTTACCTTTCTTATCCTTCTTGATAATGCGGTAGGTTTCGGCCTTCCAGCCCTCGGCAGCGACGAGGTAGCAGTCGTCCTGCATAGTTTCAGCCCAATAATCCATCAAGTGCTGGTAAATGTCATATTTGTCGATGAGCGGTTTGTCTGTGTAGTGGGTCAGTAAGCCTTCCGAAAGCGCGGCAATCACTTGTCTCGGATGGCAGCCTGTCTCTAACTGCCGCAATGTCTTGGCGCTCTTGTCACGCCATGCGGCGAAGTGGGCGCTCATACCCTTAATAAAGGTGGCGAACTCCGGATGGCCGTAGATCGTGGATTTGATGGCAGCCTTGTCTATGGCGAGATCGACATAGCCGGGCCGGTTCGGCTTGAACAAAGCTTGACGGAGAGTGGGACAGACTTTCCAGTAGCGGCAAAGAGCTTTAACGTCCCTGTCAGGAATACCGCCACGCAAGTGGCCTTCGATGTCCTGTAAATCCTCGGCCTGCTGGCCATCGATGTAACGCGGCAAGTTGAGATTGAATTCGTTCCTCTCAATCTCCTCAACGGGGACCATTCGCGAGTATTTCGCGACTTCGAGCCGCCTGTTAAAAACATCGACGATCTGATGAATGTCCTGAGCGCGCAGGCGATTCTTCGGGCCGTCCTTCATGAAACCGGCGCTGGCGTCGATCATGAAGATGCCCTTGCGGGCGTGCGCATCCTGCTTATCAACTACAACGATGCAGGCGGGGATACCGGTACCGTAGAAGAGGTTGGGCGGTAGCCCGATGATGCCCTTGATGTAGCCCTTGCGCACGAGCGCGCGGCGGATGTCCGCCTCGGCATTGCCGCGGAACAGGACGCCGTGCGGCAGGATGCACGCTCCCTTACCAGTGCTCTTGAGAGAACGGACGATGTGGAGCAGGTAAGCGTAATCACCCTGCTTGGCCGGCGGCACGCCGAAATGCTTGAAGCGCTCAAACTCATCCTTGGCAGGGTCAATTCCAGTACTCCAGCGCTTGTCGCTGAACGGAGGATTGGCGACAACGTAGTCGAAGGTCTTAAGCGTGCCGCCGTCTTTGAACTTCGGAACAGACAGCGTATTGCCCTGCTCGATGAGTGCAGTCGGATTGTTGTGCAAGATCATGTTCATACGGGCAAGCGTGCTGGTGGCGGCGTCTTTTTCCTGCCCGTACAGCGTAACCTTCGTGCCGGCCTCATCACCCACTTTCAGCAGCAGTGAGCCCGAACCGCACGTTGGGTCATAAACAGTAGTTGAAGTGGTCGTCTCTGCATCATGGATGCCAATGATCTGTGCGATGACTCGACTAACCTCAGCTGGAGTGTAGAACTGGCCTTTGCTCTTGCCGCTCTCGGTAGCAAAATGCCGCATTAGATATTCGTAGGCGTCACCGAGGATGTCATCGCCATCGGCACGGTTCTTACTGAAGTCGAGCGACCTGTTTTCAAAGATGGCGATGAGGTTGGTCAGCCGCTCCACCATCTCTTTGCCACTGCCTAGCTTTCCCGGATCGTTGAAATCCGGCATGTCGGACAGCTTGTTGGCATTGGCCAGAGGACCGATGATCTTCTTGTTAATCTGATCGCCGATATCAGGCTTGCCCTTGAGGGCGACCATGTCTTTGAAACTGGCGCCGGGTGGGATCGTGATTGGCGCATACGGCACGCCTGCGTACTTGTCGCTGACATATTTAATGAAGAGAAGGACGAGGACGTAGTCCTTGTATTGGCTGGCATCCATGCCGCCGCGGAGCTCGTCGCAGCTTGACCAGAGCGAAGAGTAGAGTTCAGATTTCTTGAGCGCCATGCCTTACGTCTTCCTGCGATGTAAGCCGGGAGAAGGCGAATTATCGCACATCGAGTGTGCTCACCAAACCCTACTCGAACCGCGAAAACGCGAAGGAACTATGGTTCGGATTCGCGGGGCTTACAGACGCGCAAGGTCCTTCTGAATGCGAGCAAGGATTTTGTCCAGTGGAATCTGACCACGATAGTAGAGAGGTGCTGTCTTTGAATATTCCGCTTCGAATCGCTTCCGGATGTTTTCGTCTTCGATTGTGAACGCTCCACTTTTTGCTACGTCGTGATCCAAAGACTTGAAGCGTTTTTTCTTGTGCTCCAAGTACTGCGGGGTTCCGATGAATTTCTGCACAGCTTCCACGTCGAGGAGTTGATGAATGTCGTAGTAATGCCTGAGGAAGTTTGTGGGGACTTTCCCGGTCACCTTGAACTGGCCGTATTTTCGAACCACAGCTTGCACCTTTTCCACGAGAGTGTATTCGGGGTTGTAGCAGGCGATGTCGAGGGCTCGGTTGTCGGCGTATTGAAGCTTTTTTGCCTCCGCAAACTTTATGATCCAGGAAGAAATCGTAACCGCGCGGTTCGGAGCCGTCTGATCGAAGCCAACCTCCAGGAGGATTCCATCCTTGAGACCGGCGATTGAACCAAAGTGAGTTTCGTAGCTTAACCTGAGGCCGGCGTTCCTCAACGTTTCGTCATCGTAGGCTGTTTCCCTCTGGACCGTCGTAATGCCTGGAATCTTGATCTTGTCCCGGAGCTTTTCGTAAAACACGCGTCTGGACTCGATGTGCAGCGGCTTCGCGTGGTTGGGATTTGTATCGACGTGCAATTCGTCGAATGGTTCAATGCGAATATCGATGTCTTCGGAAAAGCGATGGATGACTCCAAAACCTTTAGATAGCGAAGTGCCGCCCTTGAGCTCAAAGGTTAAGCCCAGTTGCTTGAGCCCAAAGACGGCATGCATGATCCAGTAGTCTTTTTCCACGAGAGCCGGATCATTAATCTTCTCGCTGTCGGCAACTGTCTCGACAAGTGCTTTGAAATCGCTTCTCTCATGCAAAAAGCTATCAGGCGGCATGTTGCAGCAGCTCCTGAAACTTTTTCTGCGTGGAGTATTTGCCGTAGAGCGAAAGCGCCCGTGAGAGTTTTTTCGGATCCATCTCTTTGGCTTTTTCGCGAACACGAGAAAGAACGGCGTCCCGGTCCTCCGCAAGGTCGCCGAGCTCATTAACAAGATCAACCAGCAGAAACTCGGGAGACAGTAGCCTGGGAACGTTCCTGCGGCGCTCGAAGGTGACCATGCGATTGCCAAGCGGAAATGTCCCATGTCGTTTCTGATTGTAGACAACCCGTTTGTTGTAGAGCTGCGTTGTACCAAGTCCCAACTGGTTGTAGGCATTCGGGGAGGTCACGACAAAACGGTCTGTCTTCAAGAACGCTTTCACCAGCTCATGTTCGTCTGCGGGAGCCTCTCCAAATTCAAACTTTCGAGGGCTGTAGTACAAGCCGTTACGCAGTTTCCGGAGGGTTCCGTCGCCGGTAAGTTCTTTGAGGTGCCGATCAACACTATGAGACCAAGACAGGAGATCCTCTCTGCGGTAGACCCGTCCGGGGCGAAGGCGTCGCTTCAAATGGTCTAGTGTGCTTGTCCGCATGTTCCTGATTCTCCACCCCTATGCTATGGCTCCGGAGTTATAATGTCAAACATTTTATTAATTTCTCATGCAATATATTTGCTACGTACACTATTATCAAGAGCTTACAAACATACCATTCAGCAGTGCACCAAAATAGTGACACTCTTCGCCAGCCTACGGTCGACACCGTCATAGCCCCAGTCCAATTCCCTGTCCGATGGATGACTTCTGATTGATTTCCAGAGCGGATGTCTTCGAGACATCGGCTCCTAATTGGGGGCCAAGTTTCGCCACGTCGTCCGTGAACACCACGACATCGTGGCTGGCACGCGATACGGAAACGTACGCAAATCGCGAATTGAGCAAGTCCGGGTGAACGCCGGTGTCGGCGTGAACGAGGACGCGCTCGGCGGTAAGCCCCTGAGAGCTGTGGCTGGTGACAGCATAGCCGTGGTCGAAATGAGGATGCTCACGGGCATTGAATTGAATCCGGCGATCATCGCTCACGCTTGCGGTGACGCGGCCATCTGGATGGATCGCTTCGATGAGCGCGAGGTCGCGATTCGCAACGCCGAGCGATTTGTCGGGCGCAGTGAACTGGATACGCTCGCCTATGGAGAACTCGTGGTCGACTGCTTGGTAGACACTCACCCCGGTCAGACGACGAGGATCGTAAGTCGCAAGCTCGTGGTTCGCTTTCTCAACCGTGAGCAGGTTCGCGGACGGGTCGATTCCTACCACCGACGCATACGCGCCGGCCCCGATTCCAGTGGCTTTGCTGCCACGTGTGTACCGAATTACATCGTTGACCTCATAGTGGCTCGCCCAAGAGCGTTCAGCCCCGGTCATGTCTTGCCGCTGCACCAGAACACGCAAAGTATGGTCTTCCGGGGCAAGTGTTCCAATGAGCTTCAACTCCTGGCGAACGGCGACGTTCAGCTCACGACGGGACGCGTTGTCCGGCGAAATGATCAGAGTGTTCTGGGGCGATTCAACGTAACTCTTGGCGATTGCGCGGACGCGGTCTTCCGCGTCCGGAATCTCCTTGACGCGTCCCTGTTGTTGAAGTGCTTCGAGCGCGGCGGACACGTGGCCCGTGGCCAGCAATTCGACTGTGGATTTCAGAGCAGGGTCCTGCTGGCGAACGATCTCATCGAGTCTAGCTGTGCGCATTCCGGCCTCCTGTAACTGCTCAAACGGGCGGCCGGCCTCAACACCCTGATGTTGGCGGATATCACCGATTAGAAGCACACGGTCATCGGCGCCCAGTCGCGAGAGGAATTCGCGAATCTGATTGGTGCTGGCGAGGCTCGATTCGTCGACGAGGTACAAGTGTTTGCCGTCTTCTGTTTCTGGATTTGTCGTTCGGGCGAGGAAGGCTTGCAGAGTTCCGGCGTCGATTCCCGCCTCTTTCAACTGGCGCGCGGCGCGGGAGGTCGGGGCGAAACCCTCAACCTGATAGCCCTGACTTTCGGCGGTGCTGCGGATAGCGGCGAGGGTGCTCGTCTTGCCTGAGCCGGCGAATCCCTGGATTCCTTGGATCCGGTCCCGAGAGCTCAGCACATCCTCGATCACGGTCCTTTGTGCCCCGTTTAGCTGCGAGTATTGATCGGCAATCGCAATGGCCTGCGGACGCAAGAGAATTGGCTCCAAATTGTCTTGCCCCTCACGCATCCGGCGGAGAATCTCGTGTTCTGCTTCGATGGTTTTCGCGGTCGTGAACTGGCGGCCGGGAACGTTCGGAGATCGTTCAATAACTTGAAATTCCCCGGAGGCCAAGCGACCGTCGAGATTGGCACGAACCTGGGTGTAGGTGATCTCGCCCATGCCGCGACGGAGACCGTCTCGGATAAGCGCCCGTTCGTCCACAACCGCTTCACGTTCGAAGTTCTTATCGCGAGAAAAAGTGAGAGATTCTCGTACCCGGTCCAACGAGTTGAGGGGCTTCTCCTGATGTTGCGATCGCTCCCGAGCGGCACGCACAACAGCATCCGCTTGGTTCCCAAAATCGGCTGCCAGTTTTCGGTGTGCGGCCATCACCTCTGCCGGTGAATGGATCTCCTTGCGGTCGCGAGTCGAGTGCGCTGCGATCTCGGCGGCTTCCTTGCCGGAGCGGCCTGTGCGTTCGAGGTATTCACGAATCTGTTGGCTCCGGGGACTGGATGCGTCGAGGTATTCCTGGGTATAGCCCTTGATCTCCGGAGCACCGCTTCGCCCTGTTGTGATCTCGTAACCAAGTTGGCGAACTCGGTAGGTCAGTTCGGATTGATAAACGGCCGTGGCGAACTGTTGCGATGCAAACAGGCTGTGCGGCTGAATCGCTCGTGGCTGGCCGTTGTCGCGTTCGGTGACGTTGAAAACCACCACGTGCGTGTGCAGCTGTGGCGCGACATAGCCATCGACCGGGCGGGCGGTGTCGTGCTCAAACTTGGCGGCGACAAACTTGCCCGTGGTCTCGGGCGGATGGTTGCCGCCGATGCGGGCTTGTGTGTAGCGCTCGAGCTGGTCAACGGCAACGCGGACACTTTCCCGATGCGCTTCGCGGACGCGCTCGTCGCCGCCGACAAGAGCGGTGAGGGAGACGGATTTCGGAGCGGAAAAGGTGGCATCCCATCCCGCCCGGTGCTCCATCGTTTTGATGGTCTTGCCTTCAGCATCCTGATATTCATATGACGATCGTTGGCGCACCAACTGTTCGCCCGTCTGTGGATGCTGGCCCTGGCTAAGATTCGCGAAGTCCTCGGAAGAGACCGCCCCGGAAAGTCCGAACTCATCGGCCAGCCGCCCTTGCCACTCACCCGCAATGACGCCTTGTTGTGACCAATAGTTCTGCTCCTTTGCCGTGAACTCCTTCTGGTGGTAGGTCTGGGCCTGGCCCGCGGAGAGTGGCTTCGAAATGGTCAACATTGCAGGTAGCTATCCCCGAAGATTGAGGCTGTGTTGAGCGTTGACGCTCCTATCAAGATTCTTGTCCTGTGGTACCTCGGTCGCTGTCCTTGGCGATTTTCGCTGCGGCGGATTGGGCACACCAGGTTCGTGCTTCAATTCGACTGACCGCGATTGCGCCTTAGCTGCCCCGATGGATTTGGGATCGTACGGAAGCTTGTCTTCAGGCGTACTTCGCAGATCGAAGTCAGTCGCGACAATCGGCATATCAAAGTACGGAAATGAGAAGCGCGTCACATAGTTTTCATACTTCATGTAGGCATGGAGGTCCGGAAGGCCGGAGATTTCGGATTCCATCACCAGCGGTTCAATCTGCCGGTCCAATGCAAAGTTTCGTCCAGCACGGGAGCCGTCGAAGTGAGTCTCGCGAAGCCGTTCGATCTCGACCTTTCCAATGAACTTGCTGACCCACTCGCCAGCACTCGGCTCCTTTGTCTTGAGCCAAATGCTGGTTGCTGGCTGGGACAGCATGACTTCAGCAAGGTGACCGTACAGGTATTCCAGCTGCGCCTTCCCCTGGAAGCCCAGAATCACCGGGTTCTTGCTCTTCCGATTTTCGGTAATGGCGGTGTGGAGTTGGGGGAGCTTTTGCAGACTTGCCAGCTCGTCGATCACAAACCATGCTCGCTTCTGTCCGTCCTTCGGCTCGTTTAAGAGACGCAAGACGAGCAAATCGATCCACAGACTCTGAAGCGGACGAAGGGCTTCGCGTTCCGCAGGCAGCGAAGTAATAAAGATCCATCCCTGTCGTGTCTCGGCCCAGTCTGTGGCCGACCACTCCCCGTTTCCTTGACCCTTCTTCGGAAGCAGACGGAGACTATCAGCGACCAACCCAAGCGAGCCCAGGACACCGGCACGCTGATGCTCCGCCTTGGGATCGATGAGGTGGGCATGCTCCGTGCCTTTGAGCCTACGGTCGATCTCCTGCGGGTCTGACATCCACTTCACCAACTCCTCGGGTGTTGGACCATAGGCCATCAGAAACGCAAAGATCTTCTGTGGCGACTCGATGAAAAATTCACCTTTCCTGTCCTGGGGTGGCTGGAACAGCGACACAGCCAGAGCCTTTGCCTCGGAGCGGCGGCGCAGCTCTTCCGCGGGACCCCAATAAGGACACCGCGTGTCAAGCGGATTCAGGATCACGTCGCCGTTTTTCGGGTCGTAAAAGCGCTGGACGAACTCTCGTGCGGGGTCATAAACGATGGCGGAATCGCCACGAGTTTTTATCTGTCGAAGGATTTGCAGCATGATGGCTGTCTTGCCTGCGCCGGTATCTCCGATGATCTGCATGTGTTGTGCTTCCGCTCTCACCGGTATCCGTATCATCGCCTTCATTCCGTCAGTCTTGATGCCGATGCCATCTCCACCGACCCTGCTGTTGAACTCTTTCGGCGTGATCATCTCCGGGCCTTTCAGGCGTCGCCCATATCTCAGTTGTCGCCGCCGTCGCACGTCCTTGGCGATAGAAAATGGGAGCTGGATCATGAGCGACACGAGGCCCAAAAACAGCGGGAGCTTGTAGATGTCGAAAAGGCTGTCGCCACCGTAAATCGCAGTCTTGAGGTAAGCACTCAAGGACGCGTCGTTGTAATTCTGTTCCGGACCGAGATAAAGCAGTACATAGCCGCTCCGCAAAGCAGATCGTGAGAGCGCAAGTGGAATGGGCTTGCCGCCCGGTTCGCGTGTCGTGCCTTCTGTCACGTCGCCGTTCATGGCGAGACGTGGTGGAATTCCACGAGCACCCAGCATGAGCATCCGATGGTTGTCCCGACGGCTCCCTCCGATTGCGCCTGCGACGCTCGATCGGATGTACGTCGGCGCATAGAACCGCTGTAAAGCGTCAGTGCCGAAGGTGAACCGGCAGTAAATGAAGAACCCAGTCAAGATGACCGAAATGAATACCGCCCCATACGTGTAGATTGGGCTGTGCGGCGGCCAAATGATTGTTTCCTTGCGTCCCCACTTGGTCATTGTCATCGCCTATTTCCTGCTCCCTGGAGCAGACAACTTCGCCGCGAGTTGGTGTTTCGCCTCGCTGATCTCATCCAGGAGTTTGTCGAATGCTTCGGGGGCGAGGAGTTGGCCAGAGGCCACAGGACGCAGTACGTTTACCAAGAGCAAGCGAACTCCAAGAATCTCTGCCAGCGATGGATCGCTGGTTGGCCCTCGTCCTGCTTCTCGGAGAATTACATCGCGGATCCATTCCCCCCGGGCAAGTCCCTGCGACCTAGCAAAGTCAGTCACTCTCTCCAGTTCCTCTTTTGTTAGCTTCACCGTCACCGGGAAGACGCGATTTAGAGTGCGATCGCGATGAGAGCTCCTGTCTGGCATTGTTTTCAAAATTGCCATCTTGGTCATCCATTCCACGGGTGCACTCAAGTGCACCGAAAATTGCCATCTCTTTGAAATCGCTGGAAGTGCACCTCAGTGCACTCACACGACCCTCGAAGGGGTGGAGTGTCAAAATTCTTCCGGTGCGAAGCACCGTCTTGGCACCAGCACGAACTTGACACCAGCATCACGCCTTCACCGCGCCCACAGAAGGCGTGGACTCCACCCCACCTACGAGTTTCTTTCCGGGCTCCTCCGCGGCACCATTGCTCGGGCCTTTACGGACACGCAAAGTCGACGCAACCTGCTTGGCTTGCGGCGTCTTGAGGAAGTCCTGGAAGTCGCGGTCCTTTGAGAAGACATAGTTCAGCGCCTTGTCCACAACATCGTCGGCAGATGCGTGGATGAAAGCGGCGTACTGATCGACCTGTGCTGCGGTGATCTCATCTAGCCGCACAGAAGCACAGATGTGGCGGATTTGGTTGATCTCAAGCAGTGGCATGTTTGTTCTCCTTTTACAGGTACCGAAATTAAGCAATCTTTCTGTCGGCAACAGGCCTGGGCTCTCCCCGTTGCGCCTCGAATACAGGTTCGATGACGAAGCGTTTCGCGTCGCGGTCGTATCCCCTAAGGGCCAGGACTTCGCGGACAATGCGGCGGCCACCTTGCCGCTCGACATGGACCACGAAATCGAGGGCTTCTCCGATCTCCGCTTCGGTATCAGAGAAGGTGGTCTGCGCGTGGCTACGCATCACCAGATTGGCGAAGCGTGTCAGGGCTTTCGTTGCCGAGTTGGCATGAATTGTCGCGAGCGATCCTGCATGGCCAGTATTGAAGGAATCGAGCAACGTTCGCGCCTCGATTCCGCGCACTTCGCCGAGGATGATCCGGTCGGGTCTGAAGCGAAGCGTGTCCTTCAATAACTCGTCGAAAGACACGTTGGTCTTGTAAGTACTAGTCTGGGATCCGGCCGCAACTATGTTCGGCTTCCGGATTTGGAGCTCAGGGGTGTCTTCGATAACGAGGATGCGTTCATTGTCCGGAATTGAGTTGGCGAGTATCCGCAAAAGCGTCGTCTTTCCAGTCCCCGTTCCGCCGCTGATGAGCAGCGTCTTGGCGCTGCGAATCTGCTCGGCTAAGAAATCTGCAATCGCCTGCGTCAGGGTGCCGCGAGCAATCAGATCATCGACCGTGTAATTACGGCTGGTGAATTTCCGTATCGCAATCGCCGGAGCCGGACTCACGATCGGGGGAATCCACGCCGCAATCCGGCTTCCGTCCGGAAGCTGCGCATGGAGTCTGGGGTTGTCCTCGTCGAGCCTTTTGCCGAGCTGGTTGGCGATGACTTCGAGGCCGGTGCGGAGTTTGCCGGCGTCGAAGGAAATGGTTGGTTCCTGGCACAGTCTTCCTTCACGCTCGCAAGACCACGACGCATCCGGATTGCCCATGATTTCGCTAACGTCTTCGTCGAGCAGCAGCGGCTCAATGGGCCGAAGAAATGGCAGGATCAATTCGAAGCTCATAGCGGGAACCTCACAGCGATGGAAGCCCAGCGCTTAGCCGGGCTTCCGAGAGTGAAGAGCAAGGGCTTATGCAGCCGTTTCCTCCTGGGACACTTCATCGTGGTCCTGATCTTCCGGGGCCGCCTTTTCGGCGCGGTCCAGTTTCAGGATCGAAGCGACCCGAATTTCCCAGGCGCGCTGCTTCGTGGCCGTCTTGTTGCTCTGGTACTCCCGGCTGCGCAGCTCGCCTTCCACCTGGATATGTGCGCCCTTGGTGAGCGTCTTGGCGAACTCCGAGAGCTTGCCGAAGACTACGCAACGGTGCCATTCAGTGTGCGAGATGTACTTGCCATCCTTCTTATAGGAGGACTTGGTTGCCAGCGAAAGCGTGGTAACGCTGAAATCCGGGCTATTGGTGCGAGCTTCTGGGTTGCTGCCGAGGAAGCCGATGAGCGTGACTTTGTTCTGGTACATGACAGTGTCTCCGTTTGTTGAATTCGCCCGTTGTTGCTCGGGTCACACTGGGCGGAGCTTAGCGAGTGGGTCCGGCTCCCAAGTGCCGAAGGTCTGCTTTCTGGGAGGGGCCCGAAAGAAGTTTTAGGGCGTTCTTTGCCGTGGTTCTCAAACTTGTTTTGGGAGGAACCGAGACCCCAGAGGGGCGCAAAATGCGAAGCAGAAGACCGAGTGCCGCCGGGCGCCGGAAAGACCCCGAAGCTGTGACCGAGCAAAAGACGGGATACATAACGGCAGACCCATTCCAGAACAAAGTTGTCATCTGCCTGTTGGCCGCGGAAGTTCACAGCAATTGCAGTGCGATTCGAGCCGGCATGTCTACTACAAGAAGGGTGCAACTCGCCACCCCAGTTGCGCGTCAAAAGGCTCTTTGTCGCCTGCTCTACCGGCCACGGGGACTGGTGGGAAAAGCCAGCCGGATTAGCAGCATGAAAGGACATGAATAAGCCTCTGGGCAGGTCGCTGAATCCCTAGCTAAATGCCTGGTCGGCCCGGAAGCGCACGATGGTCAGACCAAGGGGGTTCACGGCAAGTTCAATGTTCTTCACATTCTCGCGAAAGACATAGGTGACGCTGGCTGTCCATCGCTCCCGCTTGAGTTCGGAATGATCCGCGGGGTTGGTGTACACCTTCTCAAACTCGATGCGTGCCGAATATGGCGACAGTCTCAGGTCGTCAAGGATCACGTTCTTGATCTCGACATCGACATACGGCAAGCTGCTGTCTTTCACGTAATTCTGAATACTGTTGTCCTTGCGTTCCTGGTCGATCACGGCGCGTTGCACATCGCTATTGAGGAAGTAGAGCGACTGCGTTTGATCACGTTCGATCGTGAAGCGATTGCGGCTGAAATACAGTTCGGCCCAGCGGGTGAGGTAATACTTGTTCTCCGCTTCCTGCGGGCGGTACTGAAAGTTCCGGTAGTCAATCGCCTCGGCGTGGCCGACGTCGTTAATGCGCACGATCATTGGGTGCATGTTGGCGAGAGCTTGCTGGCTTTTGAAAGTGAGTGCCGCTAGGCTGATACAGACCACGGCGAGCACAAGAATGGTCACCTTCAAGTAGGTATTCATCACCAGCGGATCGCCGTACTGTTCCAGGTAACGCTCTGCGGCTCGGGCGATTTCCGGAGACGCTTCGGTTTCCATATTGGCTGTTTCTGCGCTCATCTATGACCTCTTTTTCTCTTGCCGTTTACATCGCGGCCCGTATCGCCATCATGGCCATGCCCAAGCCCCCGCCATGCCCGCCAGTACCGCCAGTGAATAAGCTGTGCGTCATGGTCGGAATCTTGAAGAGAATGTAGACGTTGACCAGTACAAGAAGGATCAAAAGGGGCAGCGTTTGAACCATCGTCGAAGGATCTGACATGCTCTGGCCGAGTTGGATGTAGTAGTTGGTCAGAACATGAGAGAGAACATTCATAGTGGCTGCGGCGACGACTTTGTAAAAACTGAATCCGAGATACGCCTTAAGCCAACTCCAAAACAGCCAATCCAGTTTGTCGAAGACAAGAAACGGGATAAAGATCGGACCGAGCAATCCGATGATCGTTGCCGCAATCGCGCCATAGGCCAGAATTGCGGAAATGATTCCAGCCAGTAGGGCTAACAGGAACTGAACGACAAAGTACACAATCGCGTAATACGGGGACATCAAACTATTCAACAAGGATGGTCCCGTCTTTGAGGATGCAGTGTGGATCTCGTTCAACATGGTGGCGGAACCATCTGCCCCAATCAGGTTCACAAGATTGATTGTGCCTCCATCAATGAAGCTCTTGATGGAGAACCCAAGTCCGGGGATCGAACTGTCGTAGTAGTTCACCATCACGTAGGCAAAGGTGAGCAGCATGAAGAGGTTTAGAAACCTCCCCATGCTGAACCCTGGCCCGCCGTGTGCCGATGCGAGTGCTTCCTGCACACCGAACCAAACCAACATGATGGTTGCGAGCGCTATGACGATGTGAATCCCCATCGCGGTAATGGAGGGTGCCGCCGTGGCCGCAAGCGATCGGCACGCCTGAGCGATAAAGTCAAAAAGACCCGTACCCATTGTCCACGTCCTCCATTCGTCCCTTGGTTGCGTCTGGTCAGTACGCTTCCGTGAGGAGATTCGCCGCACCGCCGCTGGTCGTCGTTACGTTGGCGTTGTAGTAGCTCTCGTATCCCGATGAGTCACGGAATGCTGATTTCATCGAGTCCTGCTGCTGCTTCTGGGCAACGATCTGCTGCAGGGCAAGATTGGAGTTGATCTGGTTCGCGTCCTGCAGCGTTCGCAGTTGCAGGAGCAGGGCCTGATTGATGCGCTGCAACTCAGCCATGATGGTTTGCTGCGACGGGTCTTGGGTTTGGGTCGCGGCCTCCAAATTCGCGATGTCTGTTTGTCTTGCGGTCTGGTTGGCGCGGATGGTGCCAAGGGCTTGCAGGTTGTTGGTCATTACGGAGTCGGTAATGTCAACGGTGGCGCCCTGTGCGGCAATCTGCAATTGCCCGGCCATACTCGCGGTGCCGTAGCCGGGAATTATGCTGTTGGTGTTCGGAACGCTCACTTGCTGGTACGAGGCGGCGGCCCCTTTCCCGGTGTTCGCCGAATTGAGCCAGCCCATCGAATTGCCATAGGTATTCGAGATCTGTTGCAGCATCAGCAAGTCAGAAGTTGGAGACAGAAATCGCGCATAGAGCATCCGTGGAGCGAGAATCATCTGATGCGTGAGTTCGTATTGCTGCTTTGCGACGTTATAAGCTTGCAGTGCCGTCGTCGCAATCTTGACGGTATTGGTGAAGATTTGTTGGCCCTGCTCAATCTGCTGGGCTTCGTTGGCGATGGATTGTTCTTCGTGTTCGATTTGCACAACGGCATGGGCCGACTGTGTCGGGTCGAACACGATGCCAGAACCGAATTGTGCATTTGCGAACGGTTGCAACGCCGCCGCAAACCCAACGGCGAGCACGGTAAGGGTTAGTTTCTTCATTGTCTCGTCCCTTCGGTGCCGTTGGTTTCGTGATGCTTTACAGCGGTACGGCTCTACTGCTGCGCGGCAAGAATGTCTCTCTGTAGCTGCGCAAGATGGTCAGCCTTTGGCTTGCACCTTGCGTCGCGTTCTTTCTTCTTGGCTTCCAGGTCTGCCATCTGTTCTTTGGTCAGCGTCTGTCCTGTCAGAAGTCTCGTGGCCCCGGAGTTGTCTTCCTCCAGGCAGTCTTTGGCATAGGCCGGGTATTCGGCGTTGTATTGGTCCTGCAACTGCTTTACTTTTGCCGCTTTGCTTTGACAGCCGGCAAGCGTGAGAGTCCACAGAACTAAGAGGGAGAGGGCAACGATTCGCATGGAAAGCCTCCTCAAAACGTCTGTGGGATAGTGTGGTTCGAGTACGCAGGAAGAAGCAAGTCCTGCGTGAAATACACTTTCACGCGGTGGCCCTCGCGAATCGTAATGGTGGGTGGTATCTGTATGAAGCGGTCAAGGATAGTGGTTGCAGACTGCGAAACACTGCCCGCAGCCCCGTTTGTGAATGCCTGGGAACCACTCGTTGTAATGGTGCCGCCACCCTGCGTGATCTGGCTTGCTCCAGCAATCACACCCAAAGCGATTGAGGTGCCGAAAATCTGGAGGTAGTGGTTGTTGACCTTATCTTTGAGTCCTTCCTCTCCGATTTGATCGAGTCCTTGGAATTGATCGAGATCGACGGAGTAACCGTCAGGCATAATCAGCCGGTGAAAAACCACGGCCATACGGCGTTGTTGGCCAAAGCCTGCCGCTCCAATTTTCTTTGCTTCGCCCAAAACAACCGTTCCCTCGGGAATGATCACGTGTTGATGATCGTGCGAGTACAACGGATTTGAGACAAGGACTTTGACCGGTCCTACGGCATCGCCATCGAGACGATTCATGAGAACAGTGTCGAGAACCGATCCCTCGTAAACGAGATAGGGCTGACCGACGGCCGAATCGAGATTGGCCTCCAGTGGCCGTTTATAGGCTCCGGGCGTGTCCTCCTGTTTTCCTTCGGCTGGTGGGGCGACGAGACTGCTGTTTGTCTGCCGTTCGGCAGGGCCATACTGAGCGGGCATCACCTGGCCTTGCTGCTGCTGTTGCGGCGGATCGGCAGAGCGGGAGTAAACAAGATTGGAAGCGAAACGGGAGTCGTCTGCCCGTTCTCGTTCTTTCGCGGCGATCATCTGCGCCTGCTGTTGCACCGGCGTGAGTTGCATCTGCATGTTGCCCTGCGGCGCTTGCGCGCAGGGCTGGCCCGGAATACAGGGTGCGGCAAGGCCGGTCGGCCCATAGGCCGCGGCTGCAGCCCGCTGCTGGGGAGTCGCAGACGCGAGTGCCGAATCTCCCATCGCAGCGGCGGCCATTGTCGCTTGCTGTTCTTTCTGACGTTCGGCCTGAAGCTGGTTCTTCCACTCCTGCACGTTGCTGTCGGTGTTGTCCTGCAAAGCTGGTTGCGGCGGTTGGCCTTTCGTGGCGGCCTGCTGCCCCGGCGTTTTCTTCCCGGACGAACTGAAGAGCGCAGCCACTATCACCAGCAGCGCCGCACCCAGATAAACGAAGATCTTCAGGTTCTTCTGCAAGACACCTTTTGGTAGCTCCAGGTTGCGACGCAGCGTCGGCTCAGGCTGCGGCTCTGTGTGTGAGGTAAAGACGTTCTCGGTCATGATGGCGATCCCTTGCGCGAGAATTCCATCTTTTTTTTGCCGAGTTCCACATATCCGCTGTCCATGATCTTCGGAATGATGTACGTCCCTTCGCGAAGGTCATAGGTAACGAGGTTGGGTTTATCGTCCTTCATTTCATACACGCTGAACTTTTCAGGGGCATTGGTCTTGATGTAGGTGAACTTGTCGTCGTGATAGATCGACTGAATGTAGAAGGGGGCCTCGTTCGCCTTGTACGCATAGTCGAACTTGAGGCGCGTTGGATAGGCGCTCTTGTACTCATCCACGGCCTGCTCGACGTGCGATTGCAGGGCGGCAAGCTGCTGCCGCGATTGTTCGAGTTGGGCGGCGGGCACGAACTGGGGAGGGCCGCTCGCGGCCACAATCGCAGAACGGTCGGCGGGCTCAACAATCACCTTGAGGTCGGGCGCAGCGGTGTTGGACCCGGAGATATCCTGGAGAGTGAAACTGTAGATGTTCCCCTTGTCCGTAATGAGATTTAAGTTGGAACTGATGCCTTGTTTCGCCGGATGCACAAAGCAGAAGTTGCCAACCACGTCCACGATCCAGAACTCCTTGTCACCCGTGGCGGCTTCCATGATTTTCTCAGTCGTGGGTAGTTCGATAAGGGTCGTGTATTTCACCTTGGCGCGGATGGGAACGATGTCCTGCGAGTGATACTGCACCGTGCGCGCAGACTCCTGGGCGAAAGCACCGATGGAAGAAACAACCAAAGCGCAATTGACGACGAATTTCAGCTGCCGCATAGAGCTCTCCTTAGCGGTTGTTGTTCGAAGTTGATACGGCCAGCGCGCGCGGCCGGAACGGATAATCTTCCGCCAGATGGCGAAGGCCATCCGCAATATTGAAGCGGTCGAAATATTCCTGCTTCTTGAGGTTGTCGCGAGCATTGTTGGTTGCCATCCAGTGCGAGACCGAATCGACGTTCAAGTGCACTTTCTTGGAGGTCTGCGCCTTGCGAATCAGCATTTGGCCCGGTGGAACAAGGCCGTCGATAAGGTCCAGTTCGGTGTCGTTCAGATGAAACGCTTCGCGATAAACTTCCCGGTTCATGTCCGGGTTGGCGAGGAAGATCTTTGTCGGGCAACTCTCCGCCACTATTGCCAGCATCCCCGATTCCTCAAGTTCTTTAATGGATTGCGTGGCAAGGATCATCGCCGCCATGTGCTTGCGCCAGGTCTTCTGCGCCTGCACCACATAATTACGAATGGTCTCGTTCTTGATGAAGAGCCACGCCTCATCGAGCAGAAAGAACTTGGAGGTGCCGAGGTTCTTCGGGTCGGTGATTTCATTCGATGCCCGATGCAAAACATAAAACAGAAGTGGTTCCAAAACCTCGGGCGCGTCATTCCAACCGTGGAAGTTAAACGTCTGGAAGCTTTTGAACGAAAGCGTGTCTTCGGCATTGTCGAAGAGGAAGCCGTACTGTCCACCGCGGGTCCAGCGGTGGAGACGTTCTTTCAACTCGCCAATGATGTTCCCAAAATTCGAAATCGTGCGCTGGTTCTGCTCCAGTACGTAAATCCGCTCGATTGCATCCCACAGCCGGCGTTCTTCTTTGAAGTCCAGACGGTAGCGCTGTTCGTTGCCCTCAATGAGTACTCTGAAGAAGCTGAAGAGAAACTGCAGGTTCTCTTTGGTCTGAGGCAGCGAGAAGGGGTTGATGGTGAAGTCCCGCGCTTCCTGACCCACATTGAGATACGAGCCTTCGAATATCGTCGTAAGCGACTGGAAGCTGCCGCCGATATCAAAGATGAAAGTCAGCGGCTTGTACTTCTGTGCGTTCTGCAGCAGAAAAACGCAAAGATAGGACTTCCCACTGCCCGTCATCCCGAGAATCAGGGTATGTGCAACGTCGCGGGTGTGCAGGTTGAGAAAGTAGGGGGTGCTGTTGTCGGTTTCGACGACTGCCAGGTATTCCGTGCCGAGATGCGCGTTCGTCTTTTCACCGGGAAGGATCGTAAACAGAAACGACAGGTCGGCGTAATTCGTGTTCAGCAGATACAGTTGGCGGAGGTTGAGCGCATAGTTGCCCGGCACAGTGGCGAAATAGGCATTCAGCTGGTTGTAGGTTTCCGCGAACAGATTGCCGTCGGCGTTGGTGAAGACGCCAGTAAACTCGGCCACGAGTTGATCGAGTTCCGTTTGTGAGCGACCGTACAGCACAATTGTGAGCGAGAAGTCACCGAGCGATTGACCGTCACCTAGGGCGCGAAGGCAATCCCCCAGATTTTCGATGTCGGCCTGTTTGGACTCGTCCACCAGCACATCGCGCGGGTTCGTTTTCGTGGCATCGTTGCCCATCTGCGAGACGAATCCCGTCTTGGACATATTGAAGTGGCGGCGGCGCTTGTTCACTTCTTTGCGGGCGTTGTCCGCGGGCAGCGGCGTCCACTCCGTGACGACGTAGAAGTTGGCCGGAATTTTCAACAGCGCGTCGAGCACCAGGGGACGCGTCTCTGTGATGGCTTCTTTCATCGTCAGCACGCGAACGATGTGATCGCCTATTCGCAGATGATCGCGTTCGGCTTCGATGTCGGAGTTGACGACCTGATAGTCGAGAAACTGGGTGGACTGCGGCCTGCCGGCAACACGCCAATCGTCATAATTCAGCAGGCGGCGGAAAAATGTGAATTGGCCCTGCTGATTCAAGACCTCGACTTGCATGAAATCTGCGAGCTGCCGAGCAAATGCCTGCACGTGCTGATCGAGTCGTTGAAGATCGCGGTCGATATGCGTCCGCAACAACTTCTTCATGCTGTCGTTGGTGAATTGCGATTTGAGTTCGGCGATCGCGCCCTCTGGATCGCGTAACAGGCGAGCTAGCGCCGTGCCGACGCCGGTCTTCGACCGGGCGCCTTCAAGCAGGATGCAGTAGAAAATCTCAACCTGGTAAAGATGGTCCCGCTTCGCTTCAAAAAACTTCCTCCGCTGATCGATCGCCGCTTCGACAATCGGGTCGTCGTACGTCGCGAATGGTATAACGGGGCGGTTTGATTTGAAGAGGTATTGGTAAACGTGGAAGCCTGGGCCAAATGCTTTGAGTGCCGCTTCCAACCGCTTCACTGCGTACTCCTGTTGGGAGCGGTCCAGACTTTCGTAGTCCACGCCGGGAACGCTCAGAACCATCCCCAGATCTCCACTTTTGGTAAGGAAGGCTGTCTCGTTCCAGAAGCCGTAGAGGTTGATGTGGTCGTTGAGGGCCGCGCTGTCTTTCCACGGCTTGATGACCTTGTCGAGACGCAGCATCACACTACCTCCACGCGGGGAACTCGCTGTTTCGCGGCGTCATAGCGCAGCTTGTAGCTTTCGGACTTTGCCAGGATGCGGAGGAATGCCGGATCGCTGTTCGTTACGCAATGGCCGAAGGCGAAGCCGCCCACGAAGACGGCGATACCCGCAAGGATGGAATTGAAGAGATTGAAGGCTCCCACGGCACCGACACAGACGAAGTAGAAGAGCGTGCGCTCAACGCCTAAATAGGTGAGCGGCTTGTGCAGACTCTTGAAGACTCGGTTCGTGCGACGTTGCTGCTCCGGTTTGTCTGGCATAAGTCCCTCGTCTAAGCGCGGGGCTGAAGGCGGCGCTATACGCCCCAGAGCCAACTCAAGACATTCACTGCCATAACGGCTATGCCCGTTCCGGCGGCGACGCCGGCGAGCGCCTTTTTCGCGCCCGGTTCGCCGTGTGCAAAGCCGTACCCGCCGATCACGATAGCAACCAGACTTGCAACCTTCGCGATAGTTCCAGTAAAGAGGCCTTGGATGGCGTTAAATCCGGTGTCGAACGGTGAACCCTGTGCGAGCGCGGCCATTGGCATCAGAAGAAGAAAAGCGAAAAGAGCCGTGGCTAGACGCGACCGTTGGGACCGAAGAATGGTCTCGATTCGGGGGATCAGATGGACTTGGGACCAACGTGGCATATGCACCTCCGGCAGGACTTAAAGCGGCTGCTTTTAGCGCAAACCTAACCGCACTGAATCACGCTGTCCAATGACTTTTCGTATCGAGTTCATTCCTGGGGATTATGAGTCCAAGAAAACAGAGTGATTGGACCGCGGACTTGTCGTCGAGGTCGGCACGAGAAGAGCCCCATCGACTTTGCAACAAAGCACATACCCATCGTCGCTTGAACCATTTGAGAGTACCCACTTATTTCCGTGCCACCTGCGGCGATTGTCCTGAATAGCACTGCGAGATGGCGATTCCTATCGCTGCCTCAACGAATCTCGCTCGTTCTGGCCGAATGACTTTCCTTCTAAGCCCTAGCCTGTTCAAGAGGTTCTGCATGCGCGAAGTGGCTTTGTGAATGAGAATTGGCCGGATCAACCGGTCTTGTGCTGTCTTTAATAGCCAGCAGGAATGACTTCCATACGAAAAGTTATTGGACACGGCTGGGGGGATGAATCAAATTGGTTAACATCGCCGGTCCCATACGGTCTTGACCGATTGGGCCGCCATCTCGCGTCGAGAATGCCCACCGTTAAAACGAGGATTCTATGTCAACCCAGCCAGGTACGATCACGTCGCTTATTTCAACGCACATCGATTCGCCGCATTCGGTAAGGGAGACACCCGTCGGTTCACGAGACGCTGCTCGCCTCTTGAGGATGCATCCCAAAACCGTACTTCGTAAAGCTCGTGAAGGCACACTGCCCGCTCATCCAGTTGGGAGGAATAGGAAGCGCTGGCATTTCTATTTGTCAGAGCTGGACGACTGGCTGCGTTCCCAAGTCATCAAGGCTGGTCTGGTGCGGCAATAGAAGGCCGTCAGGGTTGTGTTGCGACTCCTAGCAGCGAGGAAATCGCTGTTTTCCCAGTCGGGGTAGACTCCTGGGTCGCCGGTCAGGTAAATTCGAGCTGCGACCGGTGCCAGAATTCAAGGAGGATGTGAATGCTGGCACGTTTCCGAAATGGCTGTCTCACGACGATTAGGAGAAAGGATGGAGTGGAAAGATGGCTCTTTCGCTGGCGCGAGCGTTGCACAGACGGAGCGTGGCGCGAGCGAAATAAGGTCATCGGAACAGTTGAAGAATATCCTGAAAAAAGCAAGAAACTCCACGAGGCAGTAATCAAACTGCGAGTAAACATTAACACTGATGGTCCAACGGAGTTGACTTCGATCACCATGGCGAAGGCAGTCGAGCATTACAGTATCCACGAACTTGCCGACTGTGGTGCGGAAGGCAAAGCCTACTCTACCCGTTCTAGGAAGACGCAGCTTCTGAGCCGGTGGGTTGTTCCCCACTGGGGGAAGGTAGAGTTGCGGGCCATCAAGACGGTTGCGGTTGAGCAGTGGCTCAAGACGCTTGTTACAGCAAAGTTCGGTAAGCCCAAGCCTCTTGCTGGCGGAACGAGAGAGAAGATTCGCGACGCGATGAGCAGTATCTTCAACCACGCAATCCGCTGGGAATTCACCGACCGGAACCCCATTACTGGTCCGACAAAGCGTTCGGGAGTGCGCGTCTCCGCAAAACGAGAACGTACGCCTGACATTCTTGAAATCCAAGAGATGCAATTACTCCTGTCAGCTCTTGGTGTCCGGGAAAGGGCCATGTTGTTTCTCGACATGCCATCCGGGCTCCGCCGAGGCGAACTGGCTGGGCTGAAGTGGGAAGACTTCGATTTCAAGAAGCTCCATGTGAGTGTCACCCGATCACTGGTTGACCAGCACGTGGGCCCGGTCAAAACTGAAACCTCAAGAAAGCTGATGCCGATCGACGAGTTCGTGGCTCGTGAAGTGCTGGCCTGGCATGCGGTGACACCGTACAAGAAGGCGTCCGACTATGTATGGGCCACCGATGCGAACCGTGCTGGAGCCAAGCGCGGGAAACAACCCGTCTGGCTAAGCGCGGTGATGCGCGACTACATCCAGCCGATGGCCCGAAAGTTGGGCATCCAGAAGAAGGTGTCGTGGCATACCTTTCGACACACATTTTCCTCGATACTCAAGGGCAACGGTGAGGATGTGAAAGTAGTGCAGGAGTTGTTGCGACACTCAACGTCAAGGATGACGCTGGACACCTACACTCAAGCTCTGGGGCCTGACAAGCGGGCCGCGCAAAGCAAAGTTGTCGGTATGATCCGGCCGAAAGAGCGTGTATTTTCTGTGTATCGCGATGCAGATGGTGTTTCCGTGTAAAGTATTGATTTGATTTGGCGTCCCCGACGGGATTTGAACCCGTGTTACCGCCGTGAAAGGGCGATGTCCTAGGCCGGGCTAGACGACGGGGACTCTTTGAAGTACGAGTGCCGGAGGAACTTCCATGGTAGCAGCCACTTTTCACACTGTCAAAATGCGGGTTTAAGAACGCGTTCTCATTTCGACGATCGTCGTCGCTCTCCCGGAAAAGAGATGGCAACAGGCCCCCGCTTCCACCCTGACATAGGAGGAAACTCATCCAATGTCGAATGCGGAGGTCTTCACGACGTTCGGCGGTGGCCTGTCGGCCCGCGCCATCTTAATGCCGACGAAACCCTGTTTAAGCCGACTATCCCGGCCCCCCAGTGTGATGGCACAGCGATGGCACCACAGCAGACGCTGGCAGCGCGCTGTTGCTTCCTGGCCGGACACATCCCGACCGTACCAGATTGTTTTGATCCGCCCTTGCCAGGCGCGTCCGCATTACAATATTTGTGAGAGCCTGAGTACAGCGCCCTCCTCCCTATGCCAGATCCCCTCTATCTCAGCCTGTGGTTTCCCGACTTCAGCGGGCCCGCGATGCTGCCGCACATTCTCTCTGTCCTGCAGCAATTCCCTTTTTCCGAGCAGCGACCCGGCGTCACTTACGTCGCGGTGCAGCCGGTTTCATGGAACGAAGCCAGCGTGCTGGAACGCCGGTTTTCTCCGGGCGTTGCGCCCGAGCAGGCCGTGCTTGTTGCCGCCGACCTGGTACATGACGACTACGCCTATGTCTTCGACGCCTACTGGGATCTTTGGACGCCCGACGAGAAGGGCCAGTGGCAATTGATTCCCAGTCAGGTAAAGTTTGTCGCGCAGGGAGAAGAATTCGACGAAGGCACGCAGGCAGAGACTGGCCACATTCAAATTGATTTTGGCCTGGACTCTTTGTTTGTCCAGGACAACGTCAAACTCACCGAGGAAACCGAGGCCAAGATCCGCGAGAACGTGCTTCGATTGATCGAATTCAGCAAGAAGCTGGAGATGAATACGCGTGCCACTTCGCGGCGCTTGTGGTCAGAATCCGACGAGAGCCTTCCACAAAAATTGATCGCTCGCCTGCAGCGAGTGCAGTAAATTCAAACCAAAACCGCGGAGGACGCAGCGGACGCGGAGGATTGATAGTGGTTGACCAGCCTTCGAATCCCGTTCCGCAGATGAACGACGTTGAAGTTGATCACCAATCCCACGTGTTTATTGCTCAGTTTTAAGTAGGACAGCAACTGAGCCTTGTGCACCTCAAGCAATTGTTCGACAACTTTCAATTCCACGATCACTTGTCCGTCAACAAGCAAGTCGATCTTGTAGCCGCCTTCGATTTCAACGCCGTCGTATATTACTGGCACCCAAATCTGAGATTCCACTCTTAGCCCGCGCTTAATCAGTTCGTGCTTCAGGCATTTTTCATACACGCTTTCGATTAAGCCCGGGCCTAAAGCCGTATGCACCCTCATGGCTGCATCCACAATAGACCCGGTAATCTCGTCAACGTGCACAGCAACCCCTCAAATATCCTCTGCGTCCTGAGCGTCCTCAGCGGTTTTCATTTGGTTCTTCCGCCTTCGACTTTCAACGTCTCAGCCGCCGCAGCCTGCGCCGCCGCCAATCGCGCCGTCAATACGCGGAACGGTGAGCAGGAAACATAATTAAGCCCGGTGCGGTAGCAGAACTCTACCGACGACGGCTCGCCGCCGTGCTCGCCGCAGATTCCCACCTTCAGGTTCGACCGCGTCTTGCGCCCACGCTCGGTGGCCATCTTCACCAGTTGTCCAACGCCCTCCTGATCGAGAGCCGCGAAGGGATCCTGCTTCAGAATGCCCTCCGCAAGATACGTCGGAAGTACCTTGTTGACGTCGTCGCGCGAGAAGCCGAACGTGGTCTGCGTCAGATCGTTCGTGCCGAAGGAGAAAAATTCCGCTTCCTTCGCGATCTCGTCCGCTACCAGCGCGGCCCGCGGCAACTCGATCATCGTGCCGACCATGTAGTCGACCCTTATTCCCTTCTCTTTAAAAACTTCTTCGGCTACGCGGCGCACGATCGCTCCCTGGTTCGCCATTTCCTTCAGAGTGGCAACCAGAGGAATCATGACCTCCGGCAGCACCTTGATTCCCTTCTTCGTGCAATCGACTGCCGCTTCGAAAATCGCGCGCGCCTGCATCTCGGTGATCTCGGGATAGGTGATGCCGAGCCGGCAACCGCGATGTCCGAGCATGGGATTGAACTCGTGCAGTTGCTCCACGCGGGCGAGGAGCGGAGGCAATGCCTTCCTCAGATCGCCCACGCCCTTCACGCCGTAGTCTTTGTATTTCGCAACGAGTTCCTTCTTCTGCTTCGCACTATACCGCGACAGCAGCGCGATATCGACCATCAGGTCTTCACGGCGCGGCAGGAACTCGTGTAGCGGTGGATCCAGCGTGCGGATCGTGACCGGCAGTCCGTCCATCGCCTTGAAGACGCCGGCGAAGTCCGCACGCTGCAGCGGCAAAAGCTTTTTCAGCGCAGCGCGGCGGTCTTTCTCGTTGTCCGCCAGAATCATGGTGCGCATGTGCCCGATTTTCTTCTCGCCGAAGAACATGTGTTCCGTGCGGCACAGCCCAATGCCTTCCGCGCCGAACGCGCGCGCTTGGATGGCATCACGCGGGATGTCAGCGTTGGCACGCACTTTCATCGTGCGGTGCGGATCGGCCCACTGCATGAACTTCTGCAGCTCGGGATCATCGGGTGAAGGATCGAGCGTATTCAGTTTGCCCTTGATGACGCGGCCGGTCGTGCCGTCAAGCGAGATCCAGTCGCCTTCTTTGAAGACTTGCCCTTTCACTCGCATCTCGCGAGCTTTCTCGTTCACATCGATGTCGCCTGCACCCGCGACGCAGCACTTGCCCATGCCGCGCGTAACCACCGCGGCGTGACTGGTCATGCCGCCACGCGAGGTGAGAATGCCCTTCGCCACTTCCATGCCGTGAATGTCTTCCGGCGTGGTTTCGGCGCGCACAAGGATTACAGGTTTCTTCGTCGTGTCGTGGCCCGCCATCTTGACCGCTTCATCCGCGGTGAAAACGATCTGGCCGACCGCCGCGCCCGGCGACGCCGGCAAGCCGGTCGCCAGCACTTCGACCTTTGTGCTCTTCTCATCCAATCGCGGCACTAGGAAGTCGTACAACTGGTTCGGCTCGACGCGGAAGATCGCTTCTTCCTTCGTGATCAGGCCTTCCTCGACCATCTGGATCGCCACTCGCACCGCGGCCAATCCAGTGCGCTTGCCGTTGCGCGTCTGCAGCATGTAGAGCTTGCCATCCTGGATGGTGAACTCGAAATCCTGCATGTCCTTGTAATGTTTTTCCAGCCGCGTGGTGATCTCGCGCAACTGGTCGTAGACCTTGGGCATGATCTTCTGAAGTTCGAGTATTGGCACCGGTGTGCGCACGCCCGAAACAACGTCCTCGCCCTGCGCGTTCATCAGGAATTCGCCGTAGAACTCGTTGTTACCGGTCGCGGGATTTCTCGTGAAACCCACACCCGTGCCACTGGTGTCGCCCAGATTGCCGTACACCATCGCCTGAACGTTGACCGCCGTTCCCAGCATGTCGTCGATATTGTTGATGCGGCGATAATGCTTGGCGCGATCGTTCTGCCACGAGCGGAACACCGCATCCCGCGCCATCACCAACTGTTCGCGCGGGTCCTGCGGGAAATCGCGATTGGCGTGCTTCTTGACGACCTTCTTGTATTCGACGATCACTTCCTGCAGATCCTTGGCGTCCAGATCCGTGTCGAGCTTTACTTTTTTCTTTTTCTTCTTGGCATCGAAGACTTCATCAAACGCCGACTTCTCGATGTCGAGCACCACGTTGCCGAACATCTGGATCAGTCGCCGGTAGGAATCGGCCGCGAACCGCGGATTGTTGCTGCGCTTGGCCAGCGCTTCCACGCTCTTGTCGTTCAAGCCAAGATTCAGAATCGTGTCCATCATGCCGGGCATGGAAAATTTCGCGCCCGAGCGCACGCTCACCAGCAGCGGATTCTCGCCCGTACCCAGCTTCTGTCCCTGCAGAGCTTCGAGTTTCGCGAGCGCCTCGTCCATCTGCTTGTCGACCTCGGCAGACAGGCCGCCGCGCATGTATTCGCGGCAAGCCTCGGTCTGAATCGTGAATCCCGGAGGCACGGGCAGTCCTGCGTTAGTCATCTCAGCCAAGCCGGCGCCCTTGCCGCCCAGCACATCTTTCATCTTGCCGTTGCCGTCGGCCTTGCCGCCGCCGAAAAAGTAAACGTATTTCGTCGCGGCCTGCTTGCTGGTTTTATTTTCCTTCACTTCATTTTCAGGAAGAGTCATCGTCGCCATGTTATGAGTCCTTTGTGTTCAGAATTTCGTTCCAGAATCGCGTTTCGCTCGACCGCTCGATTTGAAATCTATACCTAACGTCTTTAACCATAACCACACCTCGCTCGGTCACCACGCTCAGCCCCGGAGGGGCGTCACGAAAATAGCCCACCGCTTCAGCGGTGGGTCCACCTATCCAAGCGAGAAACAAGTCCCGTAGGGACGACACACGTCTACTTCACCTCGGTCGCGATTTCTGAAAAGTCCGCGATAGTGGAAAAGCGAGTAAAAAGCTTATTCAAAATCGCCAAGCGATTCCCTCGTATTGCCGCATCGGGCACCATCACCATGACCTCTTCAAAAAATCTATCCAGCTTGGGACGCAGAGAAGCAATGCCCATCAGCGCTGGAACATAGAACTGCCGCGTGCGGCTCACCTCGTACTCCGCCCAAACATTGACGGCGCCTTGTCGCCAAAGATCGTCCTCAGGGGAACCAGCATTGCCATTGAGGGATTCGTCCACAAAGTTTGGGATTGACAGCCCTTTTTCTCTGGCCTGATCAAGGATGTTTTTGATTCTCTTAAACGAGACGCACACCGACTCGAAATCGCTCTTCGTCTCTCGCCGCACACTGGTGAGCGCGGCTGCGCGTTTCTCGGCGTCCACTACATCGTCCGCATCGGCACCCAGCACTGCCTTGACCACGTCATACGAATACCCGCACACATCCCGCAGATAGAATTCCAGCCGTTCGCGGAAGAACACCTTCACGGCTTCGACATACTTTTCATCGTCGACAAACTTTTTCTCGGCTTCCGACTTCTGATATCCGGCGCGCGCATCCTTCATCAGTTCGAGAATTTTCAGCGGTAACTTCTTTTCCGCAATCACCTTCACGATCCCATTCGCCTGCCGCCGGAGCGCAAACGGATCCTTCGACCCGCTCGGCACCAGCCCCAGCGCAAACATCCCGGCGATCGTGTCAGCCTTGTCACCGATCGAAAGCACCGCGCCCTCCATCGAGCGCGGAACTGCGTCGTCGGTCGACTCCGGCTTGTAGTGATCGTAAATCGCGTCCGCAATGGCGAAGCGCGTGGCTTCAGGAAGGCTTGCATCCAGTTCCTGCGCGCGCGCGTAGAGCCCTCCGACAATTCCCTGCAGCTCGGTGAACTCCTTCACCAGTTCTGTGGTGAGATCGGCTTTGGCAAGGCACACCGCCTTGTGAATCACTCCCGGACGCACCGTCGTACCCCGCTGCTTCAGGAGTTCACTCAGCCAACTGCACAGCCGCTGCACGCGCTGCGTCTTGTCGTAATAGCTGCCCAGATCCTTCTGAAAAGTTAGATGCTTCAGCAAATCCAGCCGCTCGAGCAGCGACTTTTTCTGGTCCGTCTGCCAGAAGAACCGCGCATCATTGAAGCGTGCGCGCAGCACCCGCTCGTTGCCATGCCGGATCAATCCCTTCGGATCGCTCTCCGTATTCAGCACGGCCAGAAAATGCGGCAGGAGCTTTCCCGCCGCATCTTCGACCGCAAAATATTTCTGGTGATCGCGCATCACGGTCACCAGTACTTCTTCCGGCAGTATCAGGAATTGCGGATCAAAGCCGCCGAGAATCACGGAAGGAAATTCGGTCAGATTCACAACTGTATCGAGCAAAGCTTTATCTTCGCGCCAGCGTGCGCCGGGAAGCGCGCGCGTCGCGGCATCGAGCGCTTTGCGAATGATGTCTTCTCGGTCCTTCCACTGCGCGACGACCATGCCTCTTGACAGTGCGTCCGTGTATCGATCCGATCTGTCGAGCACTATGGAACTCCCCAGCACGCGGTGGCCGCAGGTCACATTCTGTGCGCGAACGCCAAATGCCTCAACAGGAACCACCTTGTCATCAAGGAGGGCCACGATCCAACGGATTGGTCGTACGAAACGATCATTTTTTGCTTTCCAATACATCGTCTTGGCCCAAGGAATACCGAATATTTCACTCGGAAGCATTTCAGCAAGTAAATCGTAAGTTGGGCGACCAGCGCGCACAACATCCGCTGCGAGATAGTCTCCCTTCGGGGTGGAAACTGTTTTTAGCTGAGAGATGTCCTGTCCCACTTTCTTTGCAAAGGCATGTCCTGCTGGAGTCGGGACACCATCCTTGAAAGCCACGTTCAAAGCAGGCCCAGTGACCGTTTCAGTTGCATCTGGCTGACGTGGCAGGAGATCAGGGAAGAAAACAGCAAGTCGCCGAGGGGTCGAGAACATCCGCCCGTAGTCACTCGGATCGACAATACGCGGAGCCACCCGAAGCTGATTGAGCAGAGTTCTGACGCCCCCCCATAGGGCGGCAGCGCCTTGTTCAATCATCCGCGCCGGAATCTCTTCGCACCCGATCTCTAGCAGGAAATCTGGCATGTCTTCAAACCATCCAGTTTCTCAACAACTGCAAACGCCGAATGTGATATCGGTCACAAGCGAGTGAAACTCTTCCCGATTCGGACAGCGCGCAGGAATTCAGGAGCCCACCGGCGATAATGCTTCGCGCTTCTGCTTCGGCTTTTTCTGAGCCACGGGTTCCGCTTCTTCGGATTTCTCCGCAGGCTCGTCCTTCTGCTGGTCCACCCATGCTTTCGCGATCCCAACCGCCAGCGCCCGCACCCGCGCAATCACGCCCACGCGCTCAGTCACCGAAATCGCTCCGCGCGCATCGAGAATATTGAACAGATGCGAGCAATTCAGGCAAAGGTCATACGCAGCCAGAAGCGGAAACCGCGCCTTGTCCCCAAGAGTGAGCGGGTGCCCCACCCTTGTCTCTCGGTCCTTTGGAGAGACAGGGTGGGGATTTTGACTCTCCCTAAACTTCGCATACTGCTCGAGCAATCCCCGGCACTCCGCCTCATACAATTCAAAATGTTTCCAAGCCTTTTCAACATCGGCCGCTTCGAAGTTGTAGATGGAAAACTGCAGCTCATCAGTCAGGCGCACGTCGCCGTATCTCACAACGTTGCCTGATTCCGGATCCTTCGCCCAGACGATGTCGTAAATCGAATCCACGTCCTGCAGGAATGCCGCAATGCGCTCGAGCCCGTATGTCAGCTCGGCGGAAATCGGAAACAGGTCGATGCCACCGCACTGCTGGAAGTACGTGAACTGCGTGATCTCAAGGCCGTCGAGCATCACCTGCCAGCCCACGCCCCACGCGCTCAGCGTCGGCGCTTCCCAGTTGTCCTCTTCGAACTTGATGTCGTGGTCGCGCAGGTCAATGCCGATCGCTCCCAGCGACTCCAGGTATAACTCCTGCACGTTTTCCGGGGGCGGCTTCAGAATCACCTGCAGCTGCATGTGCTTGAATAATCGGTTGGGATTCTCTCCATAGCGCCCGTCCGCCGGACGCCGCGACGGCTGAACGTACGCGACTTTGTACGGCTTCGGCCCCAGCACGCGCAAAAACGTTTCGGGAGCCATCGTCCCGGCGCCGACTTCCACATCGTAGGGCTGCTGCAGCACGCACCCGCGCTCCGCCCAGAACGTCTGCAGGCGCAGAACCAGTTCCTGAAAGGTCAACGGATTGGGCTTGGCTGGATGCACTGCTTCTTCGGCGTCGAACGCTTAATCGTTGATTGTAACGGAAGGAGACGGCACCCGTCAGCTAGCCCTTGCGCCTTCTGCCGTGAATGATCTCGTCTACTTTGAGAGACGCCCCCGCCTCGCTGCCATACAGCGTCTGCGTAAACGAATCGGAAGTAATATCCCCAAAGATCTCCTTGAACGTGTATTTCTTGCCGTGCACTTCATAGTCTTCCTGGAGTATCAGACTCGAACCTTCCCAACGAGCAGCGTTCTTGAAGTTGATGCAGCCGCCAGGATTTGTGCTATCACACCAGATCACGTGATATCCATGGAGGGCCGCTTCCCACCACAACATGCCGATGCCGGTAACCTCTACATCTCCGTAGTTGGAACGGAATTCTTCGACAGCGGAAAACTCGCCCGGTCGGGGGCGCCATATGATCGTGCCCACGCCCTTTTTTCCTTTTGGTGAAGATGCATCCGGCGCAAGCTCATCGGTTATGGACCAAGTGCCTCCTAGAGCGCGTAGAAGCCGTTCTATCTCGGGATTGGATTTCGGGGTCGAGTTATTCGGCTGCGCCGGCGTTTTCCCGACTGAGTCATCGCTGGGATCATCGATCTGCGTGCCGGTTAAACCAAAATTCAGGAGTACGGCAATCACGAGTAGTCTTACGAGCATTGGATCTCCTCGGGACGTAACGCACTAGAAATCGGCCTTCTCGAGCATTCCCGCCGTGACCAGCTTCTTTTCCAAATGCCGCTGCAGGATCTGAATCAAAAACTTCCGCAGGTCAGCCCCCTGCGCCTTGGGCCAAGGTACTTCCGTACAACTCTCCACGGGAGCTCGAAACATCTTCGCCGCCAGCATCCGCGACTCGCTGGAAATCTCCGACGACGCCAGCCGCTTATCGTCGGCGCACATCAGCCCATCGGCCAGCGCATGAAAATAGGCGCGGCTGCCGTTCAGGTTGCGGCCGCACACCACGCATTCGGTCAACTCCGGCAAAAATCCCACCAGCCGCGTCAGCCATAACTCGAAATACGTGACCGGCATCCAGATGTCCTCTCCAGTCAGAACCTGCAGCACCGAAAGCGTCAGCCGGAACACGGCATCGTTGGCTTCCCGATCCGGCAGCAACTCATCGAGCAGTTCGGCAATATGACCGAGCGCGACCGCGCGCGCATAGCTCACTTCCGACGCCAGCGGAGATTCCAGCACCTCGCACGCATCCAGCCGGACTAACTCCTGCCGCTCGCGCACGTCATAGAAAGCGCGCACGTAGGTCAACGGCTCCAGCGCCCCGCCAAAGCGCCGCTTCGATTTCTTCGCCGATCGCGCCACGCCCCGCACTTTACCCTCGACGCGAGTCAACAGCGTGACCAGCAGATCAGCCTCGCGCATCGGATACGTGCGCAACACGATTGCTTCCGACTCTCTCAGCGCCACGGCGATTCAACTTGCATGCTGATTTCTGAAACAACGACTTTCCGTCACGATCAACCCACCCGCTATCGGTCCGGCGGTTTCCGATATACTTTCCAAATCGTGAAAAAAAGCTTTCCAGTCCTCCTGGTGCTGCTGCTATCGCTAAGTTACGGCTTCGCCTCCGATGTATCGTTCAACCGCATCAAAGTTCCCAACGCCAACGGCAAGCGCATCAAGTCCGTGCTGACCTTTAGCGATACCGACCATGCCGTCGAAGTCCGTCCCGTCAAAGGAAAAGGCAGTCCGGTCACGATTCCCTACGCAGAAATCTCCAAGTGCTCCTACGAGTTCACCATGCAGACCTCGAAGACTCACTGGCTCGAGATCCACTATACCCACGACCAGATTCCCAAAACTCTTGTGCTTCGCATGGACCGGCACAACTACCTTCGCATCCTCGACGCCGTCAAGACTCACACCGGCCAGGATGCGGAGGTTCTAGGAAACGCCCTCAAGCGCCACTAGTCTCGCCCCAAATGAAATGGCGCGCGTCCATCGCGGACGCACGCCACTCATCGAATCCGTTCTTGCCATCGGAACACCGATAGCGAACTTGCTCACCGCCCGTAATATTTCGCGTTCCGTTCGGTAAACGCCGCCCACTTCTCCGGCAGATCGTCGAGCGCAAAAATCGCCGAGACGGGGCACACCGGAACGCAAGCTCCGCAGTCGATGCACTCCACCGGATCGATATACAGCAATTCCTCGGTCGCGTAGGCAGGCTCATCTTTCTTGGGATGAATGCAATCCACCGGACACGCATCCACACATGCGGTGTCTTTGGTTCCGACGCACGGCTCAGCAATCACATAGGTCATAAAGGTGTCAGTCTCCTGAGAGTTCTGCGTTTATTTTACTACCGCAGCGGTTGAGCGACCCGCCATTCTAGCAAGAATTTCGGCAGCAGGTACAGGGGGCGATGACTAGCAGAGTTCGCAGGACGGCCCGACCAGAGCCAATCTGCAGCAAAACAAAACGGCCGGCAGCTCGATGCTGCCAGCCGTGTCTACTCTTTCGAGCAGAGGAGAGGATTACCGGTGCCCGCCACCGTGGCCTCCGCCTCCGCCGTGGAATCCGCCACCGCCGCCATGGAATCCGCCCCCACCATGGAAGCTATTCCCGCCGCGGAACCCACCGCCGCCGTGGAACGCGTTCGCACTATGTACACCACCGCCGTAGCCGCGAGCATAACCGTGGGCATACGCGCCACCACGGTAGCCGTATCCCGGACGTCCATAAAAGCCGCGGCCGTAATATCCGCGATTCCAGAACCAGCCCGGATGACCCCAGTGATACCACGGGCCCGCGCCGATAAACGCGCCGCCTACAAACCAGTCCGGACCGTAATAGCCGTAGGGCGCGCAAGCATACGGATAATAGTTGTAGTACCCATAGTCGCAGACCGGAGGACCAGCCGCGTAAGCGGGACCGACCCCAATTCCCACCGGCCCAACCCCGACTCCTACGCTAACCTGCGCCTGCGAATACGCCAACGGCACCATCAGGATCGTCAGCAACGCCAAATATTTCGTGTAACGCATATCCGAACCCCTGGCTCCGGTCCTAGCTTTTTGCTGGTTCCGGAGGCCTTCTCCGAGGCTGGCTCCCTTGCGGTTCATCTCACCATTGCCTCTACGTATTGGAACGCTGCAGGAGTAGAAAAGTTGCTAAAAACAGGGTGGTTGATTTCAGCCATGTCGGCCAAAATAAACCACTTACAGAGGATTGGCTAAAGTAGAACGGCGGACCTAAACTGACGCCATTTCGGCCGTTTGGCTGGGCTCGTATTCCACGATGTATCCCGCCACCGCGCTGGCGGCGACCGTCAACGGCGAGGCCAGGTACATTTGCCCCGGACCGCTGCGGCCGGGAAAATTCCGGTTCTGCGCGCTGATCACCACCTGATCCGGACGCGTCGAAACGCCCGGCCCCGCATTGATGCAGGCGCCGCAACTAGGCTCGATCACGTGCGCGCCCGCCCGCTGGAAAATATCCAGATATCCCTTGCGCAGGCAATATTCGCGCGTCTCTTGCGACCCGAACTGGATATAGAACTTCACCGAATCCGCCACCCGTTTGCCCTGCTTCAGCGCGTCGGCCAGCACGAGGGCGTACATGTCCATATCTTCGTTCTTGCCCGCGGTGCAAGTGCCGCCGTAGGCGATCTCCACCGGCACAGGCGTGTTCAGTTCGCGAACGTACTTGCCATTTCCCGGATCGCCGGGAGTGGCGACAATCGGCGTGATATCAGCGGCGTCGAGTTCGATCACGTGCGCATACTGCGCGTCCGGATCGCTATACAGCCCCCCGATCATGGCCCGAGCTTTTTTACGGTCCATGCCGCGCCGCTCCACCAGAAAATCGACCGCCTTCTTGTCCGGGGCAACGATCCCGGTAAATCCGCCAATTTCCGCCGCCATGTTGGTCATGGTCGCGCGCTCGTCCACGCTGAGTTCCTCGATCGCCTCTCCGGCATACTCCATAACCTTCGCCAGCGCCTTGCCGCTGCGCACGTAATCGAGGCTTAGGATCTTCAGGATGAAATCTTTCGCCGTCACATTCGGATGCCTCTTGCCGCGCACCACCACCTTCACTGACTCCGGCACTTTCACGCGGACATCCTTCGTGATCCACGAATTGAACACGTCGGTCGTGCCGATGCCGAACGCCACGCAGCCAATCGCGCCCACGTGCGGCGTGTGCGAGTCCGAGCCGATATTCAACTGCCCCGGCAGCGCATAACTTTCCAGCACGATCGAATGGCAGATTCCTTCCGATCCTTTACGGTCGGTCAATTCTCCATGCAGCCGAATTCCCTGCTTCTTGGCGAAGTCCTGCTGCTTGAGCTTGAGTTGCGTCGCCAGATCGAGCAGCCCGAGCTTTTTCTTCTCTTCGGAAATCACTTCATCGAGAAACGTCAGGTGATCGCGAAAAAATATAATGGATGACGGATCGTTCACCTTGGCATCCTTGCCCACATACTGCTCAAAGAAAATCGCGGCCATCGGCGTGACGTATTCATGGCTGAAGCGCAGATCGGCGCGCGCGAAGCCGGTTTCGCCCGGCTTGACAGCAGGCACTCCGACCTCACCTTTGTCGTTGATCATGTGCCGCGCGAAAATCTTCTCGGCTAATGTCATCGCCCGTTTGGAGCGGGCTGTGGCGCGGGCACTCTTGCCCGCTTCTTCGATAGGCGGCAGGAACGCCTTACCCTGCATCCGCGCCACATTGAACGGAAACAACCCGCCATACTCGATCACCTGCCGCGTAATCTCGTCCTCCCCGGCGGTGAACTCGCTCAGCGGAATCTCCTCTCCGCTGCGAATGCGGTCGATCAGCGAGAAGTTGGTCGAAGTCAGCAGCCCGAGATTCTGGCAGTTCTGCTTGTAGATGCGTTCGATGTTTTCCGCGATGACCACGCGAATCCCCGCGCACATTTCCGCATACGGAGACTGCTCGCGGCTCGAACCCTTCCCGCGCCGTTTCCCGCTGACCGCGCAAACGAATCCGCCGCGCTTCACGTCCCCGCGCCCAATCGGCGTCCCGCTGCCGCACTTCAGCCCGAGATACGGAATCTCGCCCAGCGTCTCATCGAAATAAAAGCAGTAATGCGCCGGAGTGATCTCGTCGGTAGAAATGTCGTCGCGCAGCTTGGGATTATTCGCCGGATTCCTCGTATCCCACGGCAGGTCTTCGCCCGCCAGTTGCCGCTTGATGAGTTCCGGATCTTCGGTGAGAAAAAGGATGCGTCCCTGCAGTCGGACTTTATCCGGGCGCTTTTCGATCTTGCGTTCGAGAAGTGAGTTAATCACAGTGAACCTGAGGCCTTCCTGACTCGGCCGCCGGAGCGGATCGGCGTCCCCATAAGCACAATTGTAACCCGCCAAAACTGCCATAACCACAAAGGACACGAAGGAACACGAAGGAAATCCAAGCTTTTCCTTAGTGAATCTTCGTGTCCTTAGCGGTTATGGTTTTGAGGTCTTATAAGCCCGAGGATCAGGCAACGCATCTTCGCGTCCGGCAAAGATCTCCGAAAATTCGTGCAGCAGCGCATCATGCACGGTCCCGTTCGAGGCCAGCGTCTCCCGGCTATCCAGCAGAAATGAAGATCCATCGAAGCGGCTGACCCGGCCTCCTGCTTCTTCCACAATCAAGACTCCCGCCGCCGTATCCCACGGATTCAGATTAAATTCCCAGAATCCATCGAAACGCCCGGAAGCCACGCAGCACAAATCGAGCGCCGCCGACCCGGCTCGCCGCACTCCATGTGTCCGCAGCGTGATCTGATGATAAAAGTGAATGTTGGGATTCTTGTGCCGCTTATGGCTGGGAAATCCCGTCGCCACCAGGCATTCCTTCAAGTTCGCCGTCTTCGATACATGAATCGGCTTCCCGTTCAGGTGCGCGCCCTTGCCGTGTTCGGCCGCGAACATCTCATCGCGCGTCGGATCATAGACCACCCCGGCAATGCGCTTCCCGTCTGCTCCCGAACGATGCTCCAGCGCCATCGACACGCAAAACACGGGATATCCATGAGCAAAGTTGGTCGTGCCATCCAGCGGATCGACATACCAGCGGTACTCGCTGCCACGATCGTTGAGCCCCTGCTCTTCCCCGAGCACATCGTGCGAGGGAAATTGTTTGGCAAGGCGCTCGCGGATCAGCACCTCCGAAGCCCGATCCGCCGCGGTCACCAGGTCAGCGTCGCCCTTATATTCAATTTTCAGGCCTTGATGAAAATACTCGAGGATTAAAGCCCCGGCCTCGCGCGCAATCGCCGACATGGCAGGCAAGAAGCTTTCGGGATGATGATCGGCAGGCATCGCACCTCAGAACGTCGAGTCTAGCTTCGCTTTCCGCCGTCTTCGGCGATGTACATGATTTCATGTTTGAAAATGAACAGATTCGGTGCGCCTTCGCGCGTCAAACGCACCATATTCTTATCGTAGTATTCGATCCAGCCGCGAACCACCTGGCCGTCCATCAGTTTGACCAAAACCGGTTTCTGTTTCTCTCCGAGCAATTTCAGGAACCCCGCCTCTTCGAACGTCTCTTCTGGAGGGGGAGTCCGGCCGTGCTTCGCGTTGGAATTCTGGTGAGACCGAAAAGCCATGCACAGATTGTACACAACTGCGGACTGACTGAATCCTCACCAAAGTGCAATGAACGCTGAACCAGCGCCGCGGCGCGATCAAACCGCGCGCCGACCGGGAGTAAAATATCCGCAATTTCCTTTCCTGGCGTGAGGTGCCCTATGAAGAACTCCCTGTCCCTGCTGGTGATCGCGTTGCTCGGATCCTTCGTCTCACTGGCGGTTCCGCAAATCCCTTCGGGCCACCGCTTCCCTACTCCGCCGGAGGGCCAGAACCACGAAGACACCGATCAACCGCAGACTCTTCCGGCCCGCCGGATCGATTTCACCCAAGTGCAGAAAGAAGCGGACGACCTCGCCCGCGCGGCCGATTCCATTCCATCGGATGTGGCGAGCGTCCGCCACGGAACGCTGCCCAAGGACATGCTCGCAAAATTGAAGGAGATCGAAAAATTATCCAAGCACCTGCGGAGCGAACTGAATCCCTAGGCCGGATCGTGCTTCGCAGATTCTTGCCATGAGCTCTAGAAAATCACTTTGAGCTGAAACTCCATAGCGCGCGGCGCACCCATTGCATTCACGCCCGATCCCAGGCCCGTGCGCAAGAAGTTGCCATTCACTCCGTGTTCGATAGAAGCTGTCGTGCCGTTGGGCGAACCCGGATCGCCGTTCAGGACGCTGGTAAACGGAGACGACGGGCCCTCGAAATTGGAGAAGTTAAACACATTGAAAACCGTGACGCCCGGACGCAACTCCAGTCTTTCTCTGAATTTGTAACTCCAGTTCAACCCCGCGTCGAACGTCTTCAACCAAGCCTGGTTGATGGCCCCCGCGGGGGAAGGCTGCAACGCTGCGCCGCCATTGATGACGCCCCCTAGAGCCGTCAAGTCGGCCTGCGTCATTTGCGTATTGGCCACAATCCCCTGACCGGCTGGAGTCAACTGGCCGACCTGTGTGGAATTGAAGGTGGTGATTCTGCCGTTCACGCCGCGTGGGCCGAACGTGCGCCCAAAGTCTCCGACATTCGTCGTTGGCAACAGGTCGCCGAGAGTTCCATTCGAGCCAAAGGAACCGTCGCCGGTGCCGTCGCCGCTGACGTCCGTTTGGAAGATGCCGCCGGCGCCTCCGCGGTTCGGAAGCCGCAGATCCGTCGCCAGCGGGCTTAAGAAGTGCGACATCAGGGTAAAGTGGAAGTGAGCCCGTAAATCCATAACGCCGGCAAAAGAAAGCTGAAACGTGCGGTCCAGCCCGTTCGGCCCCCGATAGCGCAGCGGGTCCGCATTGTCATAGGCGAAATTGATCAAGCCGGAATCCGGTGAATTCGAGATATAGCGCGAGTACGTGAAAGAAGTCTCGAAATTTGCATGCCTCACGAACGGAACGGGACGATTCACATCCTGCCGGTAATTCACCTGTATCCCGTTGTACACCGAGCGCCCGATGGGAAACAGCATCTGGTTCGCGCCTACGGCGGGGTTGAAACCGGGGAAGGCCGCTTTGGGGCAAGCGAAGCCACCGCACAGCGCGTAGCCGGAATCCAATCCATTTGCCGCGTAATCGGCAATGCTGGCGGGATGCGCCGGATTGGCCGGCGTTCCGTACGTGCCGCCGTCGTTCGTGCCGTTCCTGGGATCGTTCACACAGAGCGCCGAATAGGTCGACGTAATCGTGATGCCGACGCCGCAGTTGGCGATTACGGCCGCGATCGCCGCATTGGCGTTTCCAATATTGAGTGTTCGGTAATCGCCCACGTGATTGGTATCGATGGCTAGCAGGCTGTGCGTCGACACGCTGCGCAGGAAATTCAACTCTATAACCGCTCCGGCGTGGACCTCTTGTTGCACCCCGAAGTGCATCTGCAGCGAGCGCGGCGAAACGTAGGTGGGAGCAAGCAAACTTGTGCCGGTAATGTCGATTCCGTCCGCTCCCGCATTTCCGATATAAGCAGGGTTACTCGCAGTCCCACCCGCTAAAGTCGCTGCCTGGTATTGCTGCTGCAGCGCAACGATCTGCGACGCCACACTCCCAACCTCCGCCCCGCAGAGGCTTGCCGATGTGATCGTCGAACTGAAGGGCAAAGTTTGCGGCGATCCTGACGAGCAGACGGGTACGGAACGCGGGAACAATCCCTGCGCCAGCCGCGCCGGACGATCGAACTGCATGTAGCTCCAGAGCGCATCGGCGTAGAACAGGCCGGCGCCGAGGCGAATCACAGTCTTGCCTTTCCCGTTTGGATCCCAGGCAAAGCCGGCCTGCGGCGCCAGGTTCGTGTTGGGCTGGTGCACCGGGTCTTCCAATCCGCGATAGGTATAGAACTGGTTGGTGAAATCGAAATTGCTGAGGAATGGAATCGGACCCAGGTCGCTATCAGTTCGCCCGGTGTCGCGCACGTAGCCGAGTCCCAACGTCATCGTGAACGTCGGTGTTGCCTTCCAGATATCTTGCACGTGCCACGTGATCCGGTTATCGGGCCCCAAGCCGCCGCCCGGAAGCCCGAAAGCCGACCGCGCCGAGGCGAAGCCCTGGCCGTTGCCCAGGTTTAAATTCGTGACTGGATAATTCAACGGATTGGCGGCTCCGTTCGCAAACGGACAATCTCCTGCCGCCGCGCAAGCCGGAGACGCATCGGGCGCGCCCACCACCGGACCCGATCCCAGGAAGTTGGTATACCCGCCCCCCTGTATGCGGTTCAGCCCCACTCCCAGGCGAAAGATGTGGTTGTTATGAACCCGGCTTGCGTTGTAATCGAACTGCAGATTGGACTGCAGGGTCGCCTGCGGTGCCAGAGCATTCGGCCCCGAACAGAACACGTCAAGTCCGGGAGTCAAGCAATTCGGATCGCCTCCAATGCCCAGCGCAATCCCCGGCGCCGGATCGAAAACACCAGAACTGGCCACCGCGTTGGACAGGTCATCCTCGAATTTCATGTATCCCAGGCGAATGCTGTGCTCGTATCCGCCCTTGCTGAAATCGATGCCCACCGCGTGGCTGCGCGCGTGATTCCGGTTGCCAAACGTCTGGAAGGTGTAGGGAAGGAACGGAAGCACGGAGTTGTTTTGATCGTAGGCAAAACGATAGAAGACCCGGTAACGCCCCGGCGACCAATCGATCTTGCCGACTCCGTCGGTCTCGCGGAACGGAGAACTGAAACTTCCCGCTAGGGTCGTAAATGGCGCGCCCGGCAATACTGGATCCTGCAGATCTTGTTTTACGTGCTCGGCGCTCACAAAGAAAAACAGTTTGTCCGGGATGATCCGCCCTCCGACCGAGCCGCCGTACTGATTCCTCTGGAACGAATGGACGAAATTGCCGGGCAGAGCGGCATCCAGGCTCTGATCGCGGAAATCGTAAAATCCATCGCCGTGCAAGTCGTTGCTACCCGACTTGGTCGCAATGTTCACCGATCCGGCAGATGCCAGCTCGCCAGAAATATCGGGCAAAGACTGCTGCAACGACAATTCCCGAACCGCGCCCAAAGGGACATTCTGCGTGGGCGCACCCGCTTTTTCATCGCTGAGATCGAGGCCGTCCACTTCGAAGCGAGTCTCGCGGCCAAAAGGCCCGTCGAAAGTCACCGAAGTAAATCCTTCCTTGGAGGGATACAGGGTTCCGGCATCGAATGCCTGCGCGTTCGGCGCGAGTCCGGCGAGATCAAAGATATTCCACCCGTCAACCGGAAAATTATCAATCTGGTACGTGGTGAACAGCGCCTGAATCGACGGCTGTTCCAGATTCAGTCCCGGTTCAGTCGGAGTCGGAAGCCGCACAACCGGGGAAGCCGGCCCAGCCTCAAGCTTCACGTTGGCGGTGCTGATGTTGTTGAGATGCACGATGACGCTGATCTCGGCCGTCTTAAATCCCGCGGACTCGATCCGCACCACATACGGCGCGGGAGTCAGTGGACCCGAGGCATACGTGCCGGTGGATGTCGTCGCCGTGGTGACCGTTTGCGCTGTGCCTTTGTTCGTGATCGTTACCCGGGCGGCCTCCACTTCGTCGCCGCCTGGATTGGTCACGGTTCCGACAATGCTGCCGGTACCGAGCGTCGCTTGCGCCAGCCCGAACGAAGATGCAAGCACAATGGCCGCCCCGGCGTACCGCGCAATGCGCAGTGCAAAACGCCGAGGCAAGTTCGAGATCGACATCGTCCACCTTCCTTGTTGTGGTGCTGCTCTTGAAAAGCTGTGATGCTGCTCCTAAATTTCTGTCGTTACAACCGCAGGGCACCATCTGCGGCAAAAAATCCGGCTTCTTCCCTGCCCGCCAGCCCGCGCGCAGCACTGCTTCCGTTTCGCCTGAGTATGACTGCGTTGTTATGAGACAAGCGGGATCACACTGCATCCACTCGCCTTTGCAGAACGAACCTGGGTTCCTTTTTCTATTTGCACTGCTCTACTTGCACACGCGTGGGGTTTCGACCACGCCCTGAAAATCTACGCTCCGGGAGGCAGATCAATCCCTGCATCTCGCTTTTGGTGCCTACATAGTTATATCGAAATGTCACGAAGAACGGTTTTCCGATTTCAATCTTTTGAATGAGTCCAGCCACGATCCCGCCGAAGCCGCTCAAAATTCCGATTTCACCGTGTAGTAACCCGCCCGGTGCCGTACATGATACCCCTCCGATTCGGGCACCCCGGTAATGCTCACCTGGATGCGCCTGAACTCCGAGAACGACGTATGCTGCTCCGGATAGTACGCCAGCAAATATTGCGTGCGCAGTTCGTCGCTGATCTTGCGAAACGCCTCATCGAGTTGCCCGGTAGAAGTCGCGTAGTAGTACTTTCCTCCCGTGTCGTCGGAGATCTGAATGAGCGCGTGCTCGCCGCCCGTTTCGCGTCCGGCGCTGTTCTCGATGGGAACGATAATAATGGAATACACCAGCGCCTCGGCTTCCTCCGCCGCGCGCAGCGCTTCTTTGTAGTCAACCCGGCTGATGGTGTCGCCGCCGTCGGTGATCAGCACAATCACCTTCCGTCCCTTGCGGCGATCAAGACTCTGCGAGACCAGATAGATGGCATCATAAAGCGCGGTGGCCGCACCCACCCGGATGTGGTCGATGCTCTCGTCAATGCGCTTCAGGTCAGCCGTGTATCCGGCCGTCGCTTCGCGCACCACCTCGCTAAATCCATACACCGACAGCCCATCCACCGGACGCATGATGGCATGCGCGAAGCGCTTCGCCGAGGCCTGCTCCAGCGGCAAATCGTGCCGCGTGCTCAAACTGGTGTCGATCGCCAGAGCAATCGAAAGCGGCAACGCCGACTCCTTGTCGAAGACCGCGATCTTCTGCTCTTCCCCGTCTTCTTTCAGAACAAAATTTTCTTTCTTCAGCCCTCCTACCGGAGACCCTTGATCGTCGGTCACGGTCACGAACACGTTGACCAGGTTGACGTCGACCTTCAATGTGGTGGAAGGCTGCTTTTGGGGCGGAGCGGGCGGCGAAGACTGCTGCGCCCGCAAGCCGCAGACCGCAAGAAACAGACTCACCAGCAGCAAGCTCGGGGCGGGTTTTCTCATCGAGTGATGGAATTATACCTTTGCAACATCGCGAGCCCGACCTTCGCGGGACCGGTCCAGCCACCGAGCAGACGCCGTTCACTTAGATGCCGGCATGAGATCCGGGCTGCCTGAGGCTCAAGAATTCGCACGCGGAATCTCCGCCGGAAAGGGCTCGCCATCGGCCCAAACGGCTCCATCTTTGAAGAATTCCTTTTTCCAAATGGGGACGGTCCGCTTCAGCGTGTCAATCAACCAGCGGCAGGCCTCAAACGCCGCCGCTCGATGCGCCGACGCGACCGCAATCAGCACACTCGTTTCCCCGATCTCCAGCCGCCCCAGCCGGTGCACGATTGCGATATCGCGTACCTGGAACTTCTCGAGCGCCTCGGCCGCAAGCCTTTCCAGTTGCGCCAGCGCCATTTCCTCATAGGCTTCATATTCCAGATACATGGTCTTGCGCCCGCGTGTCTGGTTCCGGACCACGCCCTCGAACGCGAGAACGGCTCCATCCTCACCGCGCCTGAGCCCTTGAACGGTGGCTTGAGGCTCGATCGTCTCCCGAACGATGCGGGCGTGACGTTTTGCCGTCGTGGCGGGCCCGTCACCGTCCGATCCGCCGCTCACTGGCGGCAACAACGCCACTTCATCGTTGGCATTCAATTTCGTGTCCGGCCCAGCATATTGCTGGTTAACGGCAATGGCCACAAATGGCAGGGATCGTTTCAAATCCGCGACCTTCGCTTCGTAATGTGCGAGCACATCGCGCACCGACGCCCCATCCTGCAAATCGACTTCCTCCGCAGGGCAGCCCGCCATTTCTTTCAACATTCCGAAAAACAGCACTCGCACTCGCATCCGTCCATAAGTGTACCGGAGCGGCGTCATCCCGAGCGGAGCCGCTTTTCAGGCAAAGCGAGGGATCTCCCGTGCCGCAGAACCAGATCCTCGAAGACGCATCCGGAAGGCCACGCCGTTGTTCTCAGCCCAAAATTTACTGTGAAGTACGGCACTTCGGTCATTTGACCGGCTCAGCAGCCGGGGGTAATCATTACCAAACAAACCACATCGACCGATGAACCGCAGGTTGTTATGTCTATTGGGTTTGATGAACAATCGAGGGACCAACGGAGCACATGCTACGCATTTCAATACAAGGCTACTCAGGTTGCTATGTATTTCGGTAGACGGCACAGGCATAGTTGCGTTATCTGATTGATACCATTGTAGTTGCATACGACAGCTTGTGGCTCTCTGCTTGCCTTGTCATTGGCATCGCACGCCGGTTCCCGAGAAGGGACTCGTGTATTCATATCTTCACTCGTACCCTGAAAACCAAATATGAGGTGTTGAGATGCGGGGAAAGCTCTTACTTCTCGTCTGCTTATTCGTCCTTCTAGCGCTTGCGTCCTATTCCATCGCGCAAACGGCTTCCATTAACGGAACAGTTTCCGACAGCACCGGTGCGCTCATCGAGCATGCCAAGGTAAGCGTGCGCAACACCACAACCAACGCGACCCGCGAAGTGTTCTCTGGAGCCGGCGGCGCTTACAGCGTCTCCGAACTGCCGGCCGGCCCCTACGAGCTCACGGTCGAAAAAGATGGCTTCCGCTCCGTGCAGTTCCGCGCTCTGAACCTCACGGTCGCTCAGAACCTCACCGTCAATGCCAAGCTCGAAGTCGGCGCCAGCGCGGAGCAGATTACGGTGGAAGGCGCGGTCGTCCCCATCGATACCACCGACGCCGAACTCAGCAACGTGGTCGAGCACACGCAGATGACCGAGCTCCCGCTGATCCTGCGCGATCCCTACCAGCTCGTGCTGCTGGCCCCGGGCACGATGCAGTCCGACTCCGACCTGGCAGGCTTCTCGATTAACGGAGGCCGCGAACGCAACAACAATTTCATGCTCGACGGCGCTGACAACAACGACACCGAAGTTCCAGGCTCTTATTCCGGCCTGACTGCGCAGAATCCCGATTCCACCCAGGAGTTCCGCGTCATCACCAACAACTTCGCCCCGGAATTCGGCCGCAACAACGGCGCCGTGATCGACGTGATCACGCGCAGCGGGGGCAACCAGTTCCATGGCGACGCTTTCTATTTCGGACGCTGGGATGCGCTCGGCGCGCGCGACTACTTCAACCATTACACTGCCGGCACCCTCCAGCCCAAGAATCCTTACATCCGCAACATCTATGGCGGATCGTTCGGCGGACCCATCGTCAAGGACCGCACCTTCTTCTTCCTCAATTACCAGGGCAAGCGGTTCATCACCAACCTCACCAACAACTCGACCGTGCCCACGTCGGCCTTCGAGAGCGGCATTTTCACCTACACCAATCCTTCCACGGGAGCTACCCAGGCTCTGAATGTCACTACGCAGAATAGCGGCAACAACGCAACCGGCGTGGGACTCGATCCGGTGATGCAGAAAATTTTTGGAATCTACAATTCTGCCATCGGGACCCTGCCCACCGCCCCGACCGGCGACGGCATCACGAGCACGCTATTTTTCCCCAGCGAGTCGCGGGAAAAAGACGAAGACGCGACCCTCAAGATCGATCAGAAAATTACCGACAGACATAATCTCTCGGCCCGGTTCATTTACGGCTGGTACCACGATCCGAACTCGGGCCACTACGATTTCCTTCCCGGCGATATCGGCGCGACCGCGGCCTTCGACCGCACGTCAGGCCTTGCCCTGAACTTGACCTCGAATTTCACCAACACCATCGTCAACGAGCTGCGCTTGAGCGCGAACCGTACTAACCAGGGATATACCTGCACTGGCGTCGGATTGTTCGACAGCCTGGGATTCGCCGATCAGGTGGGTCGGGGCGCCGATTTCTCGCTGCCCGTGCTCAATGGCAACGGTCTGGGCTTTGGCTGCCAGGTTCTCGGCGATGCCGACGGACAGGGCAGGAAGAGTGGCACGTACCAGTACGGCGACAATCTCACAAAAGTCATCAATCAGCATACCCTGAAGTTCGGCGGAGAATTCCGCGACGTCTACTCCAACAACTTCACCGACTTTTTTTCCCGCGCAAACTTCACCTTTAACATTTACAGCCAGGATGGCATTGCTCCCCTGCAGGGCCTGCAAACCGGTATCGACAACATCGAGCTTGAAGACATCACCAGCGCGCTTCTAGGCCTGGTGAACAGCCAGTCGCAAACCCAGTTCTTCAGCAAAACGTCAGCCCGCGAAGCCAACGACGAGCTTGACTTCCGCCAGCGCGAGGGGGGAGTGTTCGCCCAGGACGAATGGAAGGTCCTGCCCAACCTGTCTTTGACCTACGGCTTGCGCTGGGAATACTACGGGGTGCCGTTTGAGGCGCAAGGCAATCTCTCAAACCTGTTTCAAGACGCCAGCGGCCCCGCTCCGGCGCTGGCCGGCGGAGGCAACGGATTCACCTTCGTTCCAGTCGGACCGGGAACGGGCCAGCAGCTCTATGCCAGCTACCACAATGATTCCGAGCCGCGCTTTGGCTTCGCCTGGGATCCATACAGGAACGGAAAAAACTCCATTCGCGGCGGCATCGGCGTATTCAGCGACCGCGTCTACGGCAACCTGGTCAGCGACGCGCGCGGCAATCCGCCCTTCCAGCCCAGCTTGTACAACGCCGTCGCCAGCACGTTCGGCCCGACCAGCGATGCCCAACTGCAAAATCAGCCTGCGCCTTCTCAGCTGGTCCCGTCCCCCGTGGTGACCAATCTTGACCCCAGCACGTTCCTTGGAGGCCTAACCTTCCCCGATATTTTCGCCAACAACATCAAACCGCCGGAGGTCGTGAGCTGGAACTTCGGCGTCCAGCATGAGATCGCTCCGAAACTGACGCTGGAAATGAATTACGTCGGGAACCACGGCACGCGGATCTTGCGCGTCGTCGACGGAAATGCCCCGCAGCCGAACATAGTGAACAACCTGGTCAACTACTGCTCGGACCCGACGAACATCTACGGCTGCTCCAACTCCACCCTCCAGTACAACGCTCTGTATTACGGCGCCGAGATCGGCGCTCTGCCCTTCGATGCCGTCAACAACAATGCGTTCCTGCACACCTTCACCGACCAAACCTCGGGCCATTCCTGGTACAACGGATTGCAAGCGCAAGTCACCGAGCGCGCCTTCCACGGCCTGCAGGCGCAGCTCTCCTACACCTGGGCGCATGCGATGGATGATTCTTCCGACCCGCTGGTCACCACCACCGGAAACGGCAATTACCCCATCGATTCCTACGCGCTCTACCGTGAGAAGGGCAACTCGGGTTTCGACGTGCGCCAGCGCGCGGTCATGAACTTCGTTTACCAGCCGCGCATCGGCCGCGGAACCGGCTTTCTCAACCACGGCCTTGCCGGCCGCGTGTTCGAAGGCTGGGAGATCGGCGGCATCGCCCAGTGGCAGACGGGAACCCCGTATGACATCTTTGCCCCACTCGACACCCTTCATACCGGATTTTCCGACCGCGCCACTGTAGTCAATGCGGCAGCGTTGAAACAGATTCCCTCCACCGGCAAGATCAGTTCCAACGGCGGAGTCTTCACCGGATTCAATGTGGCGGCGTTCAATCCGGAAGACGGCAGCATTCCGATTCCCTTTGGAATTCCCTCCAACACTGTGCGCAACAACTGGTATGGGCCGGGTGTCAACCGGTGGGATGTGAACTTCGCCAAGACCACCTCGCTCACTGAAAACGTAAAGCTTCAGCTCCGCTTCGAGTTCTACAACCTGTTCAACCGCACCTGGTTCAGCAAGCCAGACTACTATCTGGCGGACGCAGCTATAGGAACCTTCAGCTACAGCACGTCGACCGTGACGCTGCCCGACTACACGACTAGCGCGCGCCAGATACAGATCGCTGCCAAGCTGACGTTCTAACCCGCTTCGCTGCAAGAACACTGCATGCGAAAACAAAAAGGCCAGCCTCATCTGGAGGCTGTTACGAAACTCGGCGTCGAACACGCACGGTGGAACAGGTTCCAGCCGCGTAGCGGCGGGATGTGAAAGCCCGGGACGGAAGTGTGTGGGTGAGAAATGAATTCAGGGTGGGTGAGAAATGAACTCTCGTAACAGCGGTGGAATAAGCGTCACCCAAACCCAGCCGCGTAGCGTCGGGATATGACAGCCCGGCACGGAAGTGCCGGGTGCCCGGCAGCGCCACAACCCGAGTCCGCTTTAGCGGACGGCACAGCTTCGTAACCGCCTCTAATCAGGCTGGCCTTTTCACTCCAGAACTAATCAAGCCTGCGTGAAAACGCGGTCGTGAACCGGCTGCGTGGGCTGATAATCCTGCTTCGGGTCTTTCGGCGGCGTCGCAGGAATCATCTTGGCCGCCGTGCTTCCCGCCACTTCCGGCAGCGAAACGCTGAAAGCCTCCTCAATGGTCTTCACATAGTGCACTGTGAGGTTCTCCAGTTGCTCCGGCGAAAGATCCTCTTCCACGTTCATTTTATTTTCCGCGGGCAGAATCACGTCGCGCACCCCCGCGCGTTTCGCGGCGAGCACCTTTTCTTTGATTCCACCGACAGGCAGAACATTCCCGCTCAGCGTGATCTCTCCCGTCATCGCAAGCAGCGGAGTAATCCGCTTCTTGGTCAGCAGCGAGACCAGAGCCGTCGCCATGGTCACGCCCGCAGACGGTCCATCTTTCGGAATCGCTCCCGCCGGCACATGGATGTGAATGTCGTGGCTGGCAAAAAAATCCTCCGCCACTCCCAGCCGATCCGCATTCGACCGCACCCAGGTCAGCGCGGCCTGCATCGATTCCTGCATAACCTGGCCAATCTGTCCGGTCATGGTGAATCCGCCTTTGCCCTTCATGGCATTCGCTTCCACGAAGAGCACGTCGCCGCCCGACGGAGTCCAGGCCAGTCCCACAGCCACTCCCGGCCGCTCTGTGCGCTCGGCGATTTCGCCTTCGCTGCGGATCTTGATTCCGCCCAGGAATTCTTGCACGACTTCCTTGGTAACGATCAGCTTCTCGCTCTTGCCCTCCGCCAACCGCCGCGCCTGCTTGCGGCAAATCGTGCCGATGGTCCGTTCCAGGCTGCGCACGCCCGCTTCCCGCGTGTAATGCCGGATCACGTAGCGCACCGCCTCTTCCGGAAACTCGATCTGCTCAGTCGTGATTCCGTTCTCGTCAATTTGGCGCGGGATCAGATACTTGAATGCGATGTGAACTTTCTCTTCTTCCGTGTAGCCCTGCAGTTCGATGATCTCCATGCGATCGCGCAGCGGCTCGGCAATCGGATCGAGCATGTTCGCGGTCGTAATGAAGAGCACCTTCGACAGATCGAACGTCACGTCGAGATAGTTATCGCGGAACGATGAATTCTGCTCGGGATCGAGCGCCTCCAGCAGAGCCGAAGCCGGATCGCCGCGGAAGTCGCGCCCCACTTTGTCGATTTCGTCCAGCATGAAGACCGGATCTTTCGTCTCCGCGCGTCGAATCCCTTGAATGATCTGCCCCGGAAGCGCGCCGATGTACGTGCGACGGTGCCCCCGGATTTCGGCCTCATCGTGCACACCGCCGAGAGATAGCCGCACAAACTTGCGGCCGAGCGCCCGCGCGATCGATTTTCCGAGCGACGTTTTGCCCACGCCCGGAGGCCCCACGAAGCACAGGATCGGCCCTTTCATGTTCGGCTTCAACCGCCGCACCGAAAGGTAATCGAGAATGCGGTCTTTCACTTTCTCCAGATCGTAATGGTCGGCGTCGAGAATCTCCTTTGCCTTCGGAATCTCGATCTCCTGCCCCGAAGTCTTCGCCCACGGCAGCACCGCCAGCCACTCGATATAGTTGCGGGTCAGCGAATAATCGGCTGCCATCGGCGACATGCGCGACAACCGCCCCAATTCCTTTAGCGCTTCTTTCTTCACTTCATCGGGCATGCCCGCTTCTTCAATCTTCTTTTTCAGATCTTCAACGTCACGCTGCCCTTCGTCCTGCTCACCCAGTTCTTTCTGGATGGCTTTCATCTGCTCGCGCAGGTAATACTCACGCTGCGTCTGCTGCACCCGATCCTGCACTTCGCTCTGAATTTTGTTGCGCAGTTGCTGGACTTCCAACTCCTTGGCCAGGTGCTGGTTGATTTTTTCCAGGCGCACATGGATGTCGAGAGTCTCGAGCGTGTCCTGCTTGTCGGGCGTCGACAACGACGGCAAAGACGAGGCGATGAAATCGACCAGCCGTCCCGGTTCGTCGATGTTCATCGCGACGGTCGAAAGTTCGTCCGACAGCGTCGGCGATCCGGCAACGATCTGCTGGAACAGCGTGAGCACGTTCCGCTGCAGCGCTTCGATTTCCGAAGTCGAAAGCGGCGTCGCGCCTTCCGGCAGCGTCGAGTAATACGCGCTCATGAACGGCGTCAGTTGCGTGAATTCGCCCAGCTTTATCCTTTCCAGGCCTTCGGCAAACACAAACAGGCTCTGGTTCGGCATCTTGACGACTTTGTGCACTATGGCCGAGGTTCCGACCGTATAAAGATCGCTCGGCTGCGGCGCATCTACCCGCGCCTCGCGCTGCGCCACCACAATAATGGTCTTGTCTTCCCCCAGGGAATTGATCAACTGCACCGAGCTTTCCCGCCCCACCGTCAGTGGCAATACGGCGTGGGGGAACAAAACCGTGTCCCTCACCGGGAGCACGGGAAGCGCCTTTTGTTCGTTTGTTTCCTTAGCTTTAGGAGTGCGCTCGACGGGCGTCTGCTGGCTCATTATTTCTCCTTGAGTGTAACTCGCTCAAGTTTAGATGATATCCCGACAGGAAAGGTTTCAGCTGCGGCCAAATCACTTTCCGCAAGAGCTTGAATTCTATTCCGTTACCGCTTCAATAGAATGTGTCTAAGGTGCAGAGGCTAACGCGGAGGATGCCTGCGTGCAAGCTCTAAATTAGGAGGAAGCAAGTTTCAAAGTTTCAGGGTTTCGGAGTTTCAAGAATATAAACCGGGAGTGAGAAGAGCTGGGGCCGAACCTCGAGACCCTGAGTCTTTGAAACCTTGAAACCCTGAAACTTTGAAAACTTACGCTTTGGGATACACTCCCAACACCTTCACAAACTCAGCCACTTCACCCAGATGCCGCAGCGCGTTGCGCGCCGGCTCATCATCGCCGCGCAAGAAATCCACATAAAAGACGTACTCCCAGGGACGCCCGCGCATGGGCCGCGACTCGATCTTGCTCAAACTGATGTCGCGCAGCGCAAACACGCTCAGCGACTTGAACAGCGCCCCCGGCACGTTCTTCACCTTGAACGCGATGGAAGTTTTATTCGCGCCCGCCGGAATCAACCGGTGGGGTTTTTCCTTCGAAACCTTGAAGCCCTGAAACTTTGAAACCTGCCGCTGTTGAAATCGCATCAGGAAAAATCTTGTGAAATTGCGCTTGTCGTCCTCGATCCCCGCCTGCAGGATCTTCCCCGCATACTCCCGCACAGCCTGGCGCCCGGCAATTCCTGCCGCATCACCCAGCCGGTTCTCGATGACGTGTTTCACGCTGCCGGCCGTGTCGTAAAAAGGCACGGCCTCAATCTGCGGATGCCGCCGAAAGAAGTCCCGGCACTGGTCGAGCGCCACCGGATGCGACAGCACGCGCCGCACCGACTTCAGCCGCACTCCCGGCGCGGCAATCACGTTGTGCACGATCCGCAGCAAATATTCGCCCTGCACAAACACGTTCCGCGCCACCAGCAGATCGGCGTGCTCGGCAACGGTTCCGGCCAGCGTGTTCTCGATGGGAATCACCGCCGCGTCGACCAATCGTTTTTCGACGCGGTCAAACACCTCCGCCGATCGCGCGCAAGGCACGACCGTGGCCCGCGGCAGCATCTTCCCTGCCGCTTCGTGGCTGAACGAACCCAGCTCTCCTTGAATGGCAACTTTCATAGTCAAGGCAAGTTATCCGGAGAAGGCGCCTGAGGGCAAATCCTTTCTGCGTGTCGCTTCCGTAGGCTGCTGAAAAACTCTGCCGCGAACGGAGTTTTGGCAAGGGCACGACTTCAGTCGTGCCGCTAAATCTTTAAAATCGGCCGCGCTTTAGCGCCTGAGGTTGGCTTTCTGCCACCAAAAATGACGATTTCAGCAGCCTGTTCCAGCGATGCTTTAACGTTGCCCGTCCAACTCTTTCCTCAGCACCAGCGCATCGACGCCGTTTGAGTAATAGCGCGGCCAGGTTCGGACCACACTGTATCCATGGCGCTTGTAGAACGATAATGCTGGCAGGTTGTCAACCGCCGTCTCCAGGCCCACCGCCCTTGCCCCGCCGAGTCTTAGGCGATCTTCCGCCGCTCGCAAGAGCAACGACCCTACGCCGGAGCGCCGCCCTCCGGGCGCAACATCAATGGTCACGATATGCCCGCTTGCTCCGCGATGCGCCACGATAAAACCGCGAATGCCGCCGTGTTCCGCGTTTTCCGCGACCAACGTGAACGCTCCCTGCTGCCGAATATAGGCCCTGAGTTCCGGCTTCGAATACGCGATCCCCGCCGGAAAACATTCCTGGTCCATGCGCCAGAGCGCCTCCAAGTCCTCCGGCCGGAAGTCGCGGATGGTTATAGCCACGCCGCCATTGTAAAGCGGCACCGCGGCGGGCGCCTTGGGACGCCCTTGGAGGCTGTTACGAAACTCGGTGTCGAACATGCACGGTGGCACAAAGCAGGTTCCAGCCGCACAGCGGCGGGATGTAATAGCCCGGCACGGAAGTGCCGCGTAGCCGGAAGTGGAACAACCCGAGTCCGCTTTAGCGGGCGGCACGAGTTTCGTAACAGCCTCGTTGCCGCGCCCGGCGCTTGACGGAATTGCCTCCCGTTCCAAATTTCCACAGTCCCCACCCCGGCCTCCAGAAAAAATTTGCTTTCTACCACTTTTGTCCCCTTGCCGAAGCCGCAACCTCGGACGTACCATCGGCATCAGAGGTTTGGGTGAAGACGTTTTGTGGGACGCCTTCTAATCATTGACGTTGTCTGCGCGATTGCGGCTTTGGGGCTCTGGTACGTTCTCTTCGCCGCATACAATCGCCGCCGAGGCGCGGAAGCTCTCCGCTGGGTGCAATCCGCGTGTGCCGGTAAGGGACGCATTCTCGATTCGCGCTGGCTCAACAGTTATCGCCTCTACGCCCGCTTGCACTTTTCTTCCCGCAGTTTTGAAAACGCCCACGTCACCATGAAGTTCCGCCCGCGGCCGCTGCCCGTTCAATGGATTCTCAACCGCCTGCGTAAGCAAAAAGAAACGCTGACCTTTGAGGCCGATCTCGGCGGCTCACCCAGCTTCCATCTCGAAGTGATGCGACATCGCTGGTGCGCCCACAGCCACGGCATCACTCCTCGCAAGCGCTCGCAGCGCGATTGGGAAATCTACGAGCCCGGCCCGATCATCCTCACCACGCGCACACACTGGAAAGAGGATGCAACTTCCGAACTCAATACGCTGATGACCGTTCGCCAGCAGGACGTGCTGCAAGTCCGCTTCCGCCCCGAGTCTCCGCAGTTCTCCGCAACCATCGCCCTCGACGCTCTCGACGATCCCCGCGCCGCCGCCGGCTTCCTGACCACTCTCCGCGAACTAGCCGCCGGAGCTTCCGCCCACCGCCAATAACACGCAAAGCAGTTTCCCAGTTTGCCCTCAATCCCGATTTTCTCTGCGATCTCTGCGACCTTCCTCAGCGCACTCGGCAGTGAAAAGCTTTCGACTGCAGAGCACACAGAGAAAAACCGCGGAGGCGAAAAAAAGTAGCCGCGAAGGACACAAAGGTTCACGAAGGAAAACCAAGCCTTCCTTCGTGTGACTTCGTGCTCTTCGTGGTTATCGCAGTTTGGAAAACCCGACAACAAAAACCGCTCAGATTTCCGCATCGAATACGGTAGACTGCGCACATGGCTCTTCGCCAGGGGTCCATCCATCTCTTTCGCTTCTCAGGAATCGACGTATTCCTGCACTGGTCGTGGTTTGTCGTCGCCATCTATGAAATTGAGTCCCGCGCCGGCAGCTACTCCTCGGTAACCTGGAACGTATTCGAATACCTGGCGCTCTTTTTAATCGTGCTGCTCCACGAATTTGGACATGCCTTGGCCTGCCGCCAGGTCGGAGGCCGAGCGAACCGCATCGTTCTGTGGCCGCTCGGCGGCGTCGCCTACGTCGATCCCCCGCCGCGTCCCGGCGCGACCCTGTGGAGCATCGCCGCCGGACCGCTGGTGAATGTCGCGCTGTTGCCCGTCTTCTGTGGACTTTACTTCCTGGCTCGTTCCTCGGGATGGGAGTATGCCATGCCCGACATCTACAAACTCGTGCGCGCCGTTCTGTACATCGACGCAGGCCTTCTCATCTTCAATATCCTCCCGATTTACCCGCTCGATGGCGGCCAGATTCTCCGCTCGCTGCTTTGGTTCGTCCTCGGCCGCGCCCGCAGCTTGATGGCCGCCACAGTGATTGGCCTGCTTGGCGTCGCCGGCTTCATCGCCCTCGCCTTTTTCAGCAAAGACGTATGGCTCGGGGCCATCGCCGTCTTCATGCTGATGAATTGTTGGGGAGGCCTGAAGCACGCGCAGGCGCTTCTGCGCATGTCGAAGCTGCCTCGCCGTGAGGGATTCTCCTGCCCCACCTGCAACACCGCGCCCCCGCCGGCCCTTACTGGAAGTGTGGACGCTGCGGCCAGCCCTTCGACACTTTCGCGACCGGCGCCGCCTGCCCCAACTGCCACACCCAATTCCCAGCGACCCAGTGCCTCGACTGCGGCCGCCAGCATCCTCTGCCCGAGTGGGCAGGACAGACCCTGGTGGCCTCGGCCTTTGGAACCGATCCAGCGCGTTGACTCTCGAACGAGCTATGCGGCCCTCGAGATAAACCCCTTTTATCGCTCGCATCAGCTTTTTCGATTGGCTGCACCCCTCCCTCCGCGCTATCCTTCGGTGTTCCAAGCGAATGTGTTGAAACCAGCCATTTCAACTCCCCTGTTTCCGTGATGTATTTTTGCCCAAATCACAGTTCCAACATTTGAAGGAGACTGAACGACTTCCATGCCCACTGAACTGCGCAATTTCCTGGCACTCTCGTATGACGAACTCGAAGAACTCAACCTCAAGGCAAAGGAGCAGCGCAGGAACCGCACCGCCCCCGGCAAGGTCCAGGAAGACCGGCTGAAATACCTGACCGACGAGAAGCGGATCAAGGCCGTGACCGTGCTCTTCAGCGACCTCGAAGGCCGCCTGCACATGCTCGACTATGACAAGAAGTTCCTGCTGAAAAGCTGGGACAACCTGACCTTTGACGGATCTTCTATCCGCGGCTTCACCGCCCAGCGCGAGAGCGATCTCCGCCTCGGCATCGATTGGGCCGCATTTTACTGGGCGCCAGCCAACGTCTTCGGCTCCGGCAAAGTCCTGGTCTTCGGCGAAGTCATTGATAAGGGCGGCACGTCCTACTCCGGCGACATTCGCGGCGTGCTCAAGAATTACGCCGGCGATCTCCACAAGAAGAAGGGATACACGCTAAACGCTGCCAACGAAATCGAAGGCTTCCTGTTCAAGGGCCCCGACGCCGAACGCCACTATCACGAAACTCACACCTTCGAATACGTCAACACCGGCGGCTACTATCATTCCCTGCCCGGCGATCCTCTCCGCACCTTCATCGACACCACCGCCGAAGTGCAGCGCGCTATGGGCTTCCAGAACGAAAAGGACCATCCGGAAGTCGCGCCCTCGCAATTCGAAATCAACTACGGCTACGGCGAGGTCGTCGCCGCCGCCGACCAGATTCAGCTCTACAAGCTGATTTGCCGCCAGGTCGCCACCAACATGGGCCTGACCGCGTCCTTCCTGCCCAAGCCCGTCGTGGGCGTGAATGGCAGCGGCATGCACACTAACGTTTCCATCAGCGAAAACGGCAAGAATCTTTTCTGGGATGCCAAAGGCGAAGAGAAGCTCAGCAAGATGGGATGGGCCTTCCTGGACCGCATCCTCACCCACGGCAACGATATTTGCCTCCTGCTCAACGCCAGCGTGAATGCCTATCGCCGCCTCGATCCGCACTTCGAGGCTCCCAACCAGATCAAGGCCTCGCCCGTGGATCGCGGCTCCATGATCCGCATTCCGATCGGCAACGAGAAGAGCATGCGCGTCGAAGTGCGCTCCGTCGCTCCCGATGCCAATCCTTACCTCGTCATGTACTCCATCTTCAAAACCGGCCTCGACGGCGAAACCGCGAAGATCAAAAATCTCCGGCAGGCAGAGCGCTACCTGCCCGACAACATTTACACCGCGCTCGAAGATTTCAAGAAAGCTGAATGGACAACCACGCTGCTCGGAGAAGACGTGAAAGGCCGCTACGCCGACCTGAAACAAGCCTCCGCCGACCGCTGCGCCCGCCTTCTCGGAACCTTCGTAAAGGCACAGGAAGTCCAATTTCACCACGAGGTCTACAACCAGTTCCTGTGGAATCTGTTCTAAACATCATGCAGTTCTGCCGGTGCCCTGGCGAAAGCCAGGGCATTTTTCTTTGCTGGGGACGCTCTCCCGGAAGTATCTGGCCCTAATCGCGATACACCTGCTTCGCCCACCCTTTTCGAACCTGAGCCGTCTATCTGAAACAGCGGAACTTTGAGGGCCGGATAAACGTATCTCTTTCGGAGGGAGTTGTTCTGTGTCTATCGGCTCTGAAGGGATTTTTGCCCCGAATGAACTTAGGCTTCCCATCGCCGAAGTCCGATTTTTCAACGGCATGGGTGCATCCCGTGAGCAACGGCGCATCTAACATGACGAGCCCGCGGCCCACTTTTCAGGACTCGTATTTTTTATCTTTTGGATGTTCTCTGCGTTCTCCGCGGCCGTCCTCTGCGTTCTCTGCGGTAGAAGCTTAAAGAAGACGCCGAGAATTCGCAGAGTTCGCCGAGAAAATCCGAAGGGGCAGTCGAGCGCAGTGGTTTTTGAAGATTGGTGTTCTTTCTCTTTTGGATGTTCTCTGCGTTCTCCGCGGCCGTCCTCCGCGTTCTCTGCGGTAGAAGCTTAAAGAGGACGCCAAGGACTCGCAGAGTTCGCCGAGAAAATCCGAAGCCGGCAAGCAAGTGACCTGATCATGCGAACCGCCCTCGACATCTTCGCGCAAATCATTCGCAACTTGTGGTCGCACAAGCTGCGCTCCTTCCTCACCATGTTCGGCATTGCCTGGGGCGTAGGATCGCTGCTGTTGCTGGTGGGAGTCGGCGAAGGCTTCCGCTCCGGCAACAAGCGCGAACTGGCCGAGTTCGGCAAAGACATCATGTTCCTGTTCCCCGGCCGCGCTCCCGCCATCAAGGGCGACATGAACTCCGCCCGCTCCTACCTGCTCACTTATCAGGACTATCGCGACATCCGCCAATCTGGCCTGGTCCGCAATGCCTCCCCCGTCATTTCCCGCAACGATCTGCATGAGGTCAGCGAATTCGCCACAGGCAGCGGAGAAATCCTGGGTACTGATCCCAATTTGAACGAGATCAGTTACCTGCCCCTGAAAGAAGGCCGCTGGCTCAACGTACTGGACGGTATCCAGCACCGCAATGTCATCGTCCTCGGCAGCGAATTGCAGAAGACGCTGTTCCCCGGTCGTCCCTCGGTCGGCTCATTCATCCTGATCAACGGGCTTCGCTTCGAAGTTATCGGCAGCATGCCCCACCTCGGCCGCGGCGACAACCTCTGGCTCAACATGCGCGGCTACATCCCCTTCCAGGTGATGGCCGAGAATTTTCCCATCAAGGGAGAAAACCATCAGAATGCGATTTCGTTCATCGAGTACCAGCCGCTGGTGACCGCCGACCATGTGCTCGCACAACACGCGGTTCACGAAATAATCGGCCGCAATCACGGATTCGATCCCACCGATCAGAACGCCTTCGATGAGTGGGATTCGATTCAGGAGTCGAAGATGGTCGGCACCATCTTCGATGTCATGAACATGTTCCTGGGCGCGGTCGGGATGGTCACGCTCGCGTTGGGCGCCATCGGCGTCATCAACATCATGCTGGTCGCGGTCAGCGAGCGCACCCATGAGATCGGCCTGCGCAAGGCCCTGGGCGCCACCAATCGCAATATCCTCTTCCATTTCTTTCTGGAAGGATTGCTGCTCACGCTGGGCAGCGGAGCCATCGGCGTAATCTTCGCAGGCGGGTTGATGGCCCTGATGAGCGGAATCCAGGGCCCGCAGGGATTTGACCCTCCCAAACTCGTCCCCATGTCGGCGCTGCTGGCGCTCAGTAGCCTCACCCTGGCCGGAGTGATTGCCGGCCTCTATCCCGCGCGCCGGGCGGCCATGCTTGCCCCCGTGGAAGCCCTGCGGCAGGAGTGACGCATGTTCCGTGACCTGCTCCATGAAGCGTACGACGCCATGCGCCACAATCGCCGGCGCACCGCGCTCACCATGCTTGGCATGGGATGGGGCATCGCCACGGTCGTCATGCTGCTGGCCTACGGCGACGGGTTCGGCCAGGCCTTCCAAAATATCTTCGCCAACTTCGGAACCAAACTGGTCATCGTCGTCCCGGGCAAAACTTCCACCCAGGCCGGCGGGCAGAAGTCCGGAGTTCAGATCCGCTTCACGCAGGATGACGTCGACGCCCTCGCCACCAATCTTCCGCAGATCACGCACATTACTCCGTGCGTCGAAAAGCAATCGAACGTGGGATACGACACGCGCGTTTTCACCTTCACCGTGAGCGGCAACGATCCCAACGTCTATCCCATTCGCTCGCTGAGGCTGGGCCAGGGACGCTTCTACAACATGGAAGACCAGTTGCAGCGCGCCCGGGTTGCGGTCATCGGCTCCGAGGCCAAGGAAAAGCTCTTCTCCGGACGCAATGCCCTCGGCGAATACATTCGCCTCGACGGCCTCAGCTTTGAAGTCGTCGGCGTTCTCAGCGCAAAAATGCAAGAGGGCAACGACGACATCAACCGCACCGTCTACATCCCCTTCACCACCATGAGCGATCTCAAGGACACGCATTATCTGGACATGATCTGGTTCACCTACCAGACTCCTGAATACGAGCGCATCGAACCGGCGGTGCGCACCATCATGGCCACGCAGCACAAATTCAGCCAGGCCGACCGGCAAGCGGTCAGAGTCTTCAACTTGATGATGCAACTCCATCAATTCCAAATCATTACCCTCGGCTTGAAGATTCTCATGGGATTCATCGGGACGCTGACGCTCAGCATCAGCGGCGTCGGGCTGATGAATATCATGCTGGTGTCGGTCACGCAGCGCACGCGCGAGATCGGTGTGCAAAAGGCGCTGGGCGCGCCGCGCCACTACATCCTTTTTCAATTCCTCGCCGAAGCCCTGACCATCACCTTCATGGGCGGCGTGCTGGGCGTGATCCTCGCCTACGCAGTCGCGCTCTCGGTGGGAAAGCTGACCTTATACAGCGCGTTCGCCAAGAATGCCGACGCCGGCGACATCCGCCTGATCATCGCCCCAGGAACCCTGATCGCCTCCACCATCATTCTCGGCGCCGTCGGACTGATCAGCGGCATGATCCCCGCCTTCCGCGCCTCCCGCCTCGATCCCATCGAGTCTCTCCGCCACGAATAATGCGAAGGTGCGCTCGTGCGTACGAGGGTGTGCGTCGCGGGCGAGCAGACGGAGCGAACAAGCGCGCAAATTTTTGCTAAGGTCTGCTTACGACAATGGATGGTCAACTTCGGGTTTGCCCGCTGCCGATCCTTGGTATTATGCTGGCCCTCAGCTGTCCAGGCTGAAACTCCAAACGAATCAAGAGGAAATCATGTTCAAAGTCAGTGCGCTTGCTTTCGCAGTTCTCGTAGCTGGTCTTTTATGCTGTGCACCTGAGGCGCAGGCCCAGGTTTCCGTCGGCATAAACATCGGACCGGCTCCTGTGTGCCCTTACGGGTACTTCGACTATGCCCCGTATGACTGTGCTCCCTACGGCTACTATGGGCCCGATTGGTTTGTGGGCGGGGTGTTTCTTGGAGCCGGCCCCTGGTTTCACGGCCCTCACGGCTTTTACGGCCATGTCGACAACCGCTTTGATCCTCATCACGGCTACAATGGACCGCTGCCCGAGCGCGGGGCGGAGCGCTTCAACCACTTCCAGGGAAACGAGGCGCGGGATGGGCAAGGCCACGTAGGCAACGCTGGCCATGAAGCCAAGGCTGAACACGCCCTCCCCGGATATCGGGGTGGCGGCCATGCTGCTGGTGGACCTGGCGGTGGGCATCACTAGAGCGCGATCCGGTTTACGCGATCCGGTTTCAACGAGAGACGAGATAAGGCGCCCAGACTCACAAGATGAGCCTGGGCGTTTTCCTTGCTCGCTTGTGCGAGTCCTCGAGATCAATGCATTATGAAAGAGCGCCCCGCTTCAGAAGGTCGAAGCCGGATGAGACGCCGCCTCCGCTCCGCTGCGCTGTGCTGGGCTTCGCTCCGCTACGGCGGCGCTAGAGAGTAACTGCAGTGGTGTGCGCGGTGGAAAAGGACTACAGGAGAGTATAGGCAAGTCGGCGGGAGAATGGCACTTTACCTTGAGGGAAAGACAAGCGTCGACACGAATGAGCTTTCCCCCAAGGAGGCAACTCCAATGAGTCACGACGTCAAATATATCGGAATGGACGTGCACAAGGAAGCCATTGTGATCGCTGTGCTGAATAGCACTGGAAAGCTGGTCATGGAAACCATCGTCGAAACCAAAGCCAGCAGCATTCTGCAGTTTCTCCACGGTCTACGGGGCGAGCTGCACGTGACCTGGGAAGAAGGCACCTGGGCCGCCTGGCTGTATGATCTGCTGCAGCCGCAGGTGCAGCACATTGTGGTGTGCAATCCGCGCCGCAATGCCTTGTTAAAGGAGGGCAGCAAGAGCGACAAGGTGGATGCGCACAAGCTGGCCGACTTGTTACGCACCGGGATGCTGCGACCGGTCTACCACGGAGAACATGGACTACGGACGCTACGCGAGTTGGGGCGCAGTTATCAGACCATCAGCAAAGATTTGACGCGCGTGATGAATCGATTGAAGGCGCTGTATCGCGGTTGGGGCATTCCTTGTGCCGGCACCCAGGTCTATGCCGCGCGCTCTCGAGAGGAATGGTTGAGTAAGATTCCGCAAGCCGGGGTGCGCCGCCGCGCGGAGCTGCTCTATCAACAGCTGGACGGATTGCAGGCCTTACGGCGAGACCTCCGACCTGAGTTCTTGGCCGAGAGCCGGAAACATAAGGCCGCGAAACTGCTGCGCCAGATTCCCTGCATCGGTCCGATTCGAGCCGCCCGCTTGATCGGGCTGATGCAAACCCCGCACCGGTTCCGCAGCAAGCGGCAACTCTGGACCTATAGTGGGCTGGGCATTGAGACGCACGACAGTGCGCAATACCGCTTTGTAATCGGACAACTGCAACGCTCCAAGAAACCCCAGCAGATTCGTGGTCTGAATCGAAATCACAACCATGAGATGAAAGAGATCTTCAAGAGTGCGGCCACCAGGGCCAGCTGTGGCAGGGGGCCGTTCCACGATTTCTACGCGGGTTTGCTGGCCAAGGGGATGAAGCCGGAGATGGCTCGTCTGACGCTGGCGCGCAAGATCGCGGCCATTACGTTGACACTTTGGAAAAAGGAGGAACGTTTCGACGCCGAACAGCTGAAGACGCAAGCAGCTTGAGCATCGAATAGAACCCAGGTGTCTCCCAAGGTTTTCATGCCTCGGTGGTGGCCAATCGGTTCTTGCGATGCTCCGGTTCGAGGGAGAGTATCCATTCGCTCATTCAGGCACTCTGTGTGCTGTAGTCCAGCACCGAGTCTCCGGGTCAATCCTATGCCCCCTCGGATAACCGAAAAAAGCTGTAGGCCTCGAGCCTCACATAGGATCATGGTTGGCACTTAAGCCAACGTCTTGGCTTGCGTAGCTTCGGAACCGAACGGCGTCGTGCGCCACTGACTTCATGAAACCGTCGAGTTGGGACAAGCAACTGGGGTTGGCATCGCCGCGGAGAAGTGCGGCGAGCCAAAGCGACCAAACCAATAACCTCTCTAAGAATGAAGTGAGGAATGAGGTAGGGCTGGATGTAAGTCACCACGCCCGCATCTCCCAGAGGGGCGGGGAGAAGATTTTTCTCTTGACATCCTCTTTCATAGGATGGGCGAAATGGTGATAACGACAGTTAATGGCGAAATCTCGCTGTCTCGGCATACACTTACAATGTCGGATGGTCTGAGGACATGCTGAATTTTGCTAAGGCTGCGCTTCTTCTCGCGTTCCTTCTTGCGTTTGCCGCGATTGGCATCGGTTGCGCCTTCAATCCAGACTGGGGTATGAGGCACTTCGGACGCAGTCTCATGGGCGGCGGCGAGCTACGGAAGGACTGGAACCGGATGCAGATGTCGGCAGTCGGTCTGATTTTCGCTGGCGTTGCGCTGTATTTTATTTACGCTCTGATTTTCAAATAGGCACAGCCTAGCCCCAGATTGGCGCAACATCCCAATTACGCTCAAATCCCGCAAACGCGGAGCGTCCGGACATTCCGCGCAAACTTGCGCTAGCGCCTAAGACGGCAGTCCGGTACGCTATCCGTTCATGTCCTCCGACGGCTCTACTCGTCCCAGTCTCTTCCGCGCCATCGCCACCGATCTGCACTTCTGGATCCCGCTCAGCGTTCTCATCGGCGGCCTCGTGCTTCTGGATAAGCTCCGTTGAACGTATCTCCTACAACTCTGCGGCGAGAAGTTCAAACAGTCCAGAGCCCAGTTGATGCGACTCGCCTGCGCAGCCTGCAGGCTCTCGGCATCTTCTGCGGATTTGCCGCCGGAGCTTGGCTCGGAGGCGCCGAAGCTCCCATCAAGCTCGTCAATCCCAACATCTCGCCGATCACGGTCTCCCTCGTCATGGTGCTCGGCGTCTTCCTCGCGCGCTGGAGCGTTCCCGCCCTCATTCGCGGTACCGCGCACGTGCGCGCCGACATCGGCCAGGCTCCGCACCTCGTCATCTGGGCCATTCTCGCCGGATGCATGTGGGCCGTCGCCAACACACTCACCATCTACGCCATCCGCAACGTTGGCCTCAGCATCGCCTTTCCTCTGTGGAACACCAACAGCCTGCTTGGCATTTTTTGGGGAGTCCTGCTCTTTAAAGAATTGCATTACGCCGGATGGAAACGCTGGCTCGGCGTGCTCGCCGGAGCGCTCTGCATGTTTGCCGGAGCGACCCTGCTTGCCCTCGCCTCGTCGCATCAGGCTGCGCCCGGCAAAGCTGCCTTCGGAATTGCGGCCGCTCTGGGCGCAGGAATTCTTTGGGGCACCATGTACATCCCCTACCGCAAGGCCTATCTCACCGGCATGAATCCGCTTTCGTTCATCACATTCTTCACCGTCGGCGAGGTCGTCACCATGCTGCTCTTGGCGATCGGCTACCGCGGCGCCACGCCGCTCTGGCACGAACTCTCGACTGCGCGCCCCGTTCTTTTCTGGCTGATGCTGGGCGGCTTCGTCTGGGTCATCGGAGACTTGTTCCAGCAATATGCCACCAAGTACGTCGGCATCAGCCGCGGCATCCCGCTCTCCAACACCAACCAGCTCTGGGGACTGCTCTGGGGCGTCCTGGTCTTTCACGAACTGCGCGGCGGAAGCCATGCCGTCTACGCGCAGGTCGCCGGCGGATCTCTGCTGATGGCCGCTGGAGCCGTCGCCGTCGCATTATCTTCCGCCACCGAGCGCGAGCACTCTTCCTGGCGCGATGCCGCCGGCCGCGAATCTCGCCGTTACAGCGTCGAAGCCGAATACGTGCAAGCCGGAATCGAAGGCCGATCCTATGGCGCCTCGCCAACCTCGAGAACGTTTCTGGATTGGCTGCTGATCTTAACCGCGACTGCGCTCTTCATCGCGTTAGCCGCCGTAGCGCAATTTCCGCACGTAGAACTAGCCGCCAGCTGGGCGGTTGTGCTGACGCTAGCGATGCTAGGCCTGCTAGCCGCCTGCGGCTTCGCGCTCTGGCGCACCACCCGCTTCCGTTGAAATACAAACTGTGAGGTGCCCCACCCTTGTCGCGATTTTAGCGACAGAGCCTGCCCTGAGCGAAGCGCGAAGGGGTGGGGATTTTGACTTAGCACTGCCGCCCGCAAACCCGCCGTCTGTGCTAGATTCGGAGCTTCGATGGACCTCGCACCCACCATCTCTACCCAAGCTCTGACCCGCCGTTTCGGAGACCTCGTGGCCGTGGATTCCGTAAATCTCCAGGTCTCCCCCGGACAGTTCTTCGGATTCCTCGGCCCCAACGGCGCCGGAAAATCCACCACCATCAAAATGCTCACCGGCCTGCTCGCCCCGTCCTCCGGGCGAATCGAAATCCTCGGCCTCGATCTCAGCGCCCATCCCGTCGAAGTAAAACGTCAGATCGGCGTAGTCCCGGAAGGCATGGCCCTGTTCGGCCGGCTCACCGGCGCCGAGTTCCTCAGCTTTGCCGGACGCATGTACGGCCTCGATCGCGAAACCACCGCCCGGCGCGTCGCCGAACTGCTCGACTTCATGCAACTCGCCGATCAGCCAAAAAAGCTCGTCACCGACTATTCCCACGGCATGCAGAAAAAGCTGGCCATGGCCGCCGCCGTCATCCACGGCCCGAAGGTCTTGTTCCTCGACGAGCCCTTCGAAGGAGTCGACGCCATCGCCGCCGGCACGCTGAAGTCCATGCTGCAGCGCATGATCGCCCGCGGCGCCACCATTTTTCTAACCTCGCATGTGCTGGAAATTGTCGAACGCCTGTGCAGCCACGTCGCCATCATTCATCAGGGACGCCTCGTAGCCCAAGGCTCTCTCGAAGAACTGCGCGCCGGCGTAGAAGCGCAACCCCACCCAGAATCCGGCAACGGCGCCAGCGTCTCCGCCGAAAAACTAACTCTGGAGCAAATCTTCCTTAGGGTAGTAGGCGGATCTCACCCCACCGAACAAGAACTTTCCTGGCTGGGATGAATGCTGGACGCGGTCGTAGCCGCATCGCCGCGGAAAAAGAGAAAGAGATTTTGTGGGGACAGCCGCCCTCGGCTATCCAGCCGCGAAGCGGCGTCAATCCTGAGGAAACTGCGATGACCACGAAGGACGCGAAGTCAGACCAAGAAAATCGGTGAGTCGGGTCCTTCGTGAACCTTCATCTGGTCCAGTCGCGCAGCGACGCCATTCATTAGCCCGCCACGTAAGTGGCGGGAAGCGGAACGGGAAAGCCCACGAGTCCCGCAAGGGACGGCACCGCAATGAAGCCCCAAGCCCTACCCCTTCCCATGCAACCTTCGCAAGGTCTTCTTGATCCGGTGTCCCGCATGGAAGCCTCGCAGCGTCGCCAGCAACTTCCTGCGCCCGCGCATCGACATGTTTTCCAACGAATAATTAAAGGTTGCCCCGCAATCACAACAGACTTTATAGCTGTGTCCATGGATGGTAAAGACACGGCTCAGCTTTGTGTGGTGACAACCGAAGGCAAACTCCAGCGCGTTCGCAAACGGATGCGTCACGCTGTCCCACAGCGGAATTCCTTCGGGCGCCGACATTCTCCTTGACCTCCGAACTCAAATTTAGTCTTTCATCGAAGATGTAACTCGCGTGTGCGCGCCCCCACCCCCTCTTGTGACTTCGCTCACAATCGACCGGCGCGGCCTTCCAGCGAACTACAACCCGCTCACGCCCGTCCCAAAAATCCCTCCGGCTCATAGACTTACAAACTCCATGCGCCGCCGAACCAACTTATGCAAAAATTGAACGCTCCCAAAATGGCAATCGCTGACTCCGTCCCGACCCAACTTTCGGCCATCGCCCAATTGCGCTGGTGGATGTTCCTCAACGGCCTCCGCAGCCGCCGCGGCAAAGCCGAGCTGGCTTCGCGCGTCCTGGTTACGTCCTTCTTTGCCATCGGAGGAGTCGCCGCCTTCGCCGCCGCCGCCGGCTTTGCCTGGTGGTTCGTTTCCAACGCACAATCCGAATTCCTCGCCATCCTGCTCTGGCCGATTCTCTTCTTCTGGCAATTCTTCCCGGTCATGGCGACGGCTTTCACTAACAATCCCGATTCCTCGGAGTTGCTCCGCTTCCCGCTGACCTACCGCTCGTATTTTCTCGTCCGGCTGGCTTACGGCTTCTTCGATCCCGCCAGCGCCATCGGCAGCGTGGCGCTGATCGGAGTTCTTTTAGGTGTGACCTTTGCTGAGCCGGCCCTGTTCCCCTGGGCCTTGCTCGTGCTCGTCACCTTCGGCCTTTTCAACCTCGTCCTCATGCAGATGGTCTTCGCCTGGCTCGAACGCTGGCTGGCGCAACGCCGCACTCGCGAAATCATGGGCGTGCTTTTCATCCTGATCATACTGAGCTTCCAACTCATCGGCCCGATCATGGAGCACATGAATCGCGGCCAGCACGAGAATGTCCGCCGCGCCCTTGAAATCGGAGCCCAGGTCCAGGCCGTTCTGCCCCCCGGCCTCGCCAGCGACGCCATCGCGCAGGCTGCCTATGAGAAATTCTTCACTGGATTCACTTCCCTGCTGTTTCTGGGAACGCTGACCCTGGCGGTCGGAGCGCTGCTGCATCTCCGCATCCGCGCCCAGTTTCACGGAGAAAATCTCAGCGAGGCCGAGGCCCGTGCCGCCGTAACACAAGCCCAGGCGCCGCAACTGGGATGGCAGCTGCCCGGATTTTCCCAGCCGGTCACCGCTGTGTTTGAAAAGGAAATTCGCTATCTCGCGCGCAGCGGCCCCATGCTGCTCACGCTCATCATGCCCATCTTTATGCTGGTGATCTTCCGCCTCGGACCGCTGAATGCGCTGCGCCATTCCAGCGCCATGAGCCGCACGCCCGACATGGCTTTTCCCGGAGCCGCCGCCTATGCGCTCCTGGTCCTCACCAATCTTGTCTACAACAGCTTCGGTGGCGATGGCGGAGGCTTGCAATTTTTCTATGCTTCTCCGGTTTCCTTCCGCCAGATTGTGTTGGGAAAAAATCTCACCCACGCCGCAATTGTGGTGTTAAATACGCTCTTCGCCTGGATCGCTGTCACCTGGCTCTACGGCGCGCCTCACCTCGCGGTCACGGTCGCTACCATTGCTGGGCTGCTGTTCGCCACGCCGCTGAACTTCACCGCCGGAAATCTGCTCTCGATTTATTCGCCGAAAAAGCGCGACTTCGCCACCTTCGGCCGCCAGAACGTCTCCCAGACCACCGTGCTCGCCAGTTTCGGGATGCAGGCGGTGATTGTCGGATTCGGCTTCGCGGTCTTCACCATCGCCCGCGCGTTGAACAATCTGTGGCTCGCCGTTCTGCTGTTTCTGATCCTGGCCGCGATCTCGATTCCGATTTATGTGGTGGTTCTGAATCGTCTAGATGGGATTGCCCAGCAACGCCAGGAAACGCTGCTATCCGAACTCTGCCGCGCGTAATCTGGGCCCAGAAAGGAGCAAGCGTAGTAGTTGTTAGAGGTTCGGTGTCCTCTGCGCTCTCAGCGGCATTCCTCCGCGCTCTCTGCGGTTAAACGCTTTTCTTCCCCGGCTCCGCGAAGAACCGGTACCCCACGCCCCTCACCGTCACCAGATGCCGCGGGTTCCCCGGATCATCCTCGATATACCGCCGCAGCCGCACCACAAAATTATCGATCGCCCGCGTGTCCGTGTCCTCATGCAGCCCCCAGACTTCTTCCAGAATCTGCTTGCGCGAAACGATCTTCCCATCGTTGCGCACCAGGTGCCGCAGCAACTCCGACTCCATCACCGTGAGATGAATCGTGGTGTCGTTCGACCGCAGTTCTAGCGCCCCAAAATCAATGGTTCTGCCGCCAAACGAAAAAGTCCCGAAGTCGCCGCTGCTTGCCGCCGGCTTCGACGTGCCCGCCGGCCCTCCGCGCATCCACTGGCTGCGCCGCAACAATCCCTGCAACCGCGCCAGCAGAATCGACAAATCAAACGGCTTCGCCAGATAATCGTCCGCGCCCGCCGCGAATCCCTGCAGCACATCTTCCGGACGCCCCCTCGCCGTCAGCATCAGCACCGGCACATAATTCCGCGCCGCCCGCAGCTCTGACACCACGCTGAATCCATCTTTCCCTGGCAGCATGATGTCGAGCACGACGACATCAAACTTTTCCTGCTTCTCCAGCAGACGGTCCGTCGCCGCCTCGCCGTCGCCCACCACTTCGGCCGCGTAGCCCTCCGCTTCGAGATTGAAGCGCAATCCCTGCGCCAGATGCGCCTCATCCTCCACCACCAGCACCCGGCTCACGCGTCACCTCGCGGCGCATCCACCGGAGATTCGATTCTCGGCAGCTCGATCACCACCGTCGTTCCCAGCCCTTCGCCTTCGCTTGCAGCGAACGCCTTGCCGCCATGCTTTTTCGCAATGGCCTTCACAATGAACAAGCCCAGGCCCGTCCCCTTCACATGCGCCACAGAACGGTTCCCCACGCGGTGAAACCGTCTGAAGATCCGCTTCAGGTCGTGTTGCGCAATCCCGACCCCATGGTCGCGCACACTCAATATCACGCGCTTGTCCGGCGTCTCCAGCCGGATTTCCACGTCGATGTGATCGCCCGAATATTTCACCGCATTCTCCAGCACGTTGGAGACGGCGGTCTGCAAGTCCTCCGCGTTGCCCCGCACATGCGTCCTGTTGCCGTTGCTCGCTCCTTCGTAGCGCATATCCTCCGCTTGCAGGTGATGCCGCGTCCGCGTCGACTCCATGCAATCGTGGACCAGTTGACCAAAATCCACTTCCGCCTTGTCTCTCCCCGCTTTCTTATCCCCGGCTCGCCCTGCGCGCAACACTTGCTCAACCGTTTCCGTCAGCCGGTCGACATCGCTCAGCATCACGCGATAGAACTCCTGCTTGCGTGTTTCCGGCAATTCCCGTCGTTGCAGCGTCTCCAGATGCAACCGGATCGACGCCACCGGAGTTTTCAGTTCGTGGGTCACTGCGTTGATGAAGCTGTCGTGCTGCTCGCTGCGCCGCAGCTCGCGCACCAGGAAAATCGTGTTCACTACCATCCCGGCGATGAGCACCGCAAAAAACACGATCCCGAAAAACAGCAGTACGCCTTCGCGCCAGTTCAGGATGATCCAGCCGACGTTCAGCGCGACGGCCAGCGCAACCAGCCCGATCCCCAGGCAGAGAAAGAAAACGATCGTTCCGCGGCGGCTCGAAATTCGCATGGCAGCTCAGCCCGATTTTACCGCGTTCCGCCCGGCAGATCCTGGCTACGTCGTCTTCAACGACAATCCCTGCATCAGAACACTAACCGTGCCGACAAAATACGGATTGTGGTTTGTGGGATGAAACGAGGTCGTGGCGATTTCGAATCCGCCGCCAGTCGTGAATGCGATACTATCCCTCGGTCTCGTGAATCTACCGCTTATCGAGTGAGGTATTTGCCACCTCGAAACCGTACCGCTTCAAAGTAGCGCCCACCGCCGCGGTCTTGATGTAGGACAAAAACTGCTTTGCGGTTTCTTTATCCTTGGGCGAGTTAAGAATCACGCACGCCTGCTCGATGGGCGGGTATGCCGCAACAGGAATTTCTGCGTAACGCCCCTTGTCTTTCAAATTTGGAGATAAGGCGAGCGACAGTGCGAGCACGCCCACGTCGGCAGCGCCGGACACCACAAACGACGCCGTTTGGGATATATTTTCGCCCAGGACCAACTTGTCCTTTACCTTCTCGTAGACACCCTCGCTCCGCATCGCTGCCACGGCTGCCTGCCCGTAAGGTGCGTGCTGCGGGTTAGCGACAGCGATCTTCTTCACCGCAGGATCAACGAGCGATTTCAGCCCCGAGTCGATGTTGATCTTCGAATCGTTAGGGACCCAGACCACAATCTTGCCCCTCGCGTATTGGTAGTAGCTTCCCGGCGCAGTCAGTCCAGAAGATTCCAACCTCTTCGCATAGTCGAGATTCGCGGAAAAGAACATGTCAAACGGCGCGCCATTCTGAATCTGCTGGAAGAAACTGCCCGATGAACCGTAGATCACCTTTACTTCTTTTCCCGTCTCCTTGTGGAATCCGGCGGCGACATCTTGCATTGCGAATTGAAGGTCTGCTGCGGCGGCCACGGTGATGGATTGTGCCGCACAGAATTCACAAATGAAGACGACGGCTAGGAACAGAATCAAATGTCGCGTTCGTGGGCTCATATTCCTCCATCCATGCGTTCTATAATTTGTAAATGCCTATCTCAGCCAGAAACAAACTGCGCGGAACCATCGAAGAAATTCAACTCGGCGACATTATGGCCCACGTGTCGGTTCGTGTCGGCGATAACCTGATCGAAAGCGCCATCACGCGCCGCAGCGCGGATGAGCTAAAGCTCAAGAAGGGTGACGCCGTTACGGCCGTGGTCAAAGCAACCGAGGTCATGATTCAAAAAGATTGATCCTGAATCACTGCACGTTCACGATCTTCAGCACGGTGAGTTGTCGAATCCAGCGTGCCGGCCTTTTCTCGTCTGGAATCACGATGCGATACGGTCCTTCTTTTTCGTTGAGGGGTTTGCCATCTTTCAGGAAAGCCACGATGATCTGCTTGTCCGTGAAGGCAGGGTCCATTTCCGGCAGCGCAATAACGACCCGATAGCCATCAGCAGCCTCAGCGACGAGGCAGGATGCTAGCCGTTTTCCCCTGAGGGCCTCGCCAAAGCCCACGCCTGCTTTCTCCAGCACAGACCTGAGCGTTACACCCTCAAACGTAGCGGAGACATCGTGAGCTGACGCCTGTAGCTTGACATGCGGCAACGCCTCCAGATCAGCCCGCGACAAGATCGTCTGCTTGCCATCTTCGTTCTGAATGGTTAGCTGCTGAGAGTGAGCGACGACGCTTTGCAGGATGAGAACGATCCCAACAGCAACCGGAAATAGCCATCTTTCCTTGCGATGCATAAGAACTCTGGACCTCGCTGCTCAACCATCTGTCCCTCCGCAAAAAAAATCAGAAGACGAAACGACCACCCACTGTCGGGGCAAAGTTGTTGTTGGAGGAATAGGGGACGCCGGGACCGTGAGGAATGGCGATGGCCAGACCACCGGTCACGTAGGAATACGCAACTCCGGCAAAACCGTCGAAACGCTTAGTGAAGTGATGATCCACATAGAGCGACCCCTCGTTAAGCGTGCCCGCGCAGGAACTGCGGAAACGGGCTGCGGGCGAGCAGGTCGGCGGTTGACGGAAGTCGTTCTGCCGCTGTTGATACCAGGAGAAAGTGACGTCGGTTTTGCTGCGGTAGGTGTACTTCACGCCCGTCCACCAGATCTGCACCAACTTTTCAGAATCGAGATTGTTGTCTTCGACCCCGCTCATGAAATAGCCACCCTGGTCCGAGGCGCCAACGCCCAACGGGTTCGACGGGTTATTCTGCCAAATGTATTCGTAGCCGGCAAAAAACTTCAACGGGTCCCACGTATACTTGGCCGCGGCCATAATGGCGCGGTTGTCGGTCACGATGCCGTATACGGTGTTGTTCGGGTCGATCAGATTGGCCCCGATGATGGGGTTGGTATTGATGCTGTCGGTGGTCGACTGATAGGGCTGCGTCGGACTCTGAGGCCCCAGCAAGGGGTTCAATACGCTGATCGCCTGGTTGTATTGTTGAAAGACGACGTTGGTCGAGAACTTGCCGTAGGCTCCGCCGAGGTCGAATCCATAGGCGTTGTTATGCGCCTGTTCCGGCGTACAGGTGGCAGCAGTCCAGGTTGCGGAGGCCGAGTAGCAGCCGGCAGATCCATTGGCGAATTTATACATCGCGCCGAAATGCACTGGGCCATACGCGATGCGATATTTCAGGACGTCGTCCCAACGGCTGTCGTCGGTATCGCCGCCGCCGGCCATCGTGCCGTTATACCCGATGTACGAAAAGGCATAGGCGCCGCTGGCCGGATCGTAAACGAGCATCGCATCGGTGCCGAGAGAGCGCTGACGACCGAAGGTCAGCTCGCCGAAGTGCGTGGATGATATACCGCCATAGAATTGGTCATTGAAGGGTTGGCCCCCGCGCGCGCCATCGATGGCTATCGAATAGCTGGCCCTGGGAAGTCCGTTGTTGACGGTGTCGGTGGCGGGCGCGTTGGCGAGCAGGCCGGACTGCGGATTGATGCCGGTTGAGGCATTGAATACGACCGACCAGCCACGCCGAAACTCTTCCTTGCCCCTGATGCCTAGCCCCGTCTGCGACAGGTTGTTCGGTGCGACGAGGAATCGATGTTGATAGCCGTTTCGGTTCACCAGAGATTCGCCTTCGTAGTTATAACCGTTCTCCGGTAAGCCGTGGCTGACCCAGCCGACGCCAACGTCATACGCACCGTACAGCGTGATGCCGTGCCAGGTCAGCGTGCAATCGGTGGTGGCGAACTCGTGGCCGCTCGCGCAGGCGTCGGGGGTCCTCAGCTGCATCTTCATGTCGACCGTGGCATCCTGGCCAGCCGCTAAGCTGATTCCCGTGCGCGTTTCATCGGCAAACCCTGGTTTTGCCGCTCGAATCTCGAAGCGCCCCGGACGCAGGCCGGACGCCTGAAAGTGCCCCCCGCCGTCGGTGGCGATCGTGCGCGTGGCACCTGTGTCCACGTTTCTGATGGTCACCGCGACATCGCGAAGGGCTGCGCCGGTTTGGTCCGTCACCACGCCGGAAAGGCTCGCCCCCGTTTGGGCCCACGCCGGGAATGACGAAAGACAAAGAATGAGTGTGGCGAAAAGCAGAGCAACCCGATGCATCCAACCCTCCCCGCTGCTTTAAAGAAACAAAACTCGTAAAGTGTATATGACATACGGATGCGATGTCCAAACATACACAGTTAAGGCCCGATGGCCCAGTTTGAGGCCGGAAGCAAAAGCAAAACCACGAAGGGCGCGAAGTCACACGAAGGAGTCTTCGACCATGAATTCCTTCGTGATCCTTAGTGCCCTTTGTGGTTAAAGGTTTTCTTCTCCCGCCATGATTGACCGCATCCCCAGTTGTCGGTAGGATTTCGATCGAATGCCAAGGATCAGTCAATCCGGAGGAAACCCCGAGGAACTGTTTCATCTGCGGGACGCCGCTTTACAACTCGGCATCAGCTTCCCGACCATCAAGCAGTGGATTTACAAGAAGAAGATTCGCAGCGTCCAAACCGCCGGAGGTCACCACCGCATTCCGCGCAGCGAAGTGGACAAACTGCTATTTCGGACGATGGGGAAAACAGAAGAAGAACGGAAGCTGGTCCTGCGCCGGGTCAGCGGACGCAATCAGCTCGTGGGACGCATCGATTCGGTTCGCATCAGCGGCCTGATGGCGGAAGTAAAGATTTCGATCGGTGGCCAGCAGATCACATCCATTATCACCGCGACCTCCGCCCGCGAAATGGGATTAAAGAAGGGACAAACCGCCGCCGCCCTGATCAAGTCGACCGAGGTCATGATCATCCGCGTCTGATCGCAGCCCAAAAAGAAAACCCCGGCCACCAAGGCCGGGGCCAAAATCCACTGCAATCTCCTAGTCCCCCGCAACCACCGGTTCCGCGGCAGGCGGCGCAATCAAGCGCCCGTTCGGAGCCGCCACCAGCCCCTGCTCGATCTCTGACAGCTTCACCCGCTTGATGTCCCAAGCCAGGCCCAGCGTCCTGAGCACCCAAATCCCGTACCAGTTCATGTCCACTTCATACCACGTGAACCCGTGCTGTGCCGCGGTCGGATGCGCGTGGTGATTGTTGTGCCAGCCCTCGCCAAACGTCAGCAGCGCCACCCACCAGCTGTTGGTGGAAAGATCGCGCGTCGCAAAGCGCCGCGATCCCCAGGAATGCGTCGCCGAATTCACCAGCCACGTGGCGTGCAGCAAAAAGACAGTGCGGAAAAACGTTCCCCACAACAGCCACGGCAGCCCGCCAATGGCGAACAGCGCGATCCCCAGGACAATCTGCGGAACGTAATGATATTTGGTCAGCCAGACGTGAACCTTGTCCTTGGCCAAGTCCGGGACGTAGCGCGCCAGCGTGGTGGCGTCATGATGCATCGACTTGCCCATCAGGATCCATCCCATGTGCGCCCACCACTTGCCGTCGATCGGCGAATGCGGATCGCCCTCCTGATCGGAAAACTGATGATGAATGCGGTGCGTCGCCACCCAGAAAATCGGCCCGCCTTCCAGCGCCAGCGTTGCGCAGACAGTCAGAAAATATTCCATCCACTTCGGAGTCTTGAATCCGCGGTGCGTGAGCAGGCGGTGATACGCCATGCCGATGCCCAGGCTGCCCGCCACCCACCACAGGAAGATCGCGACGAACAGCGCCTTCCACGTAAAGAAGAAAAGAGCCGCAATGGCCCCGACGTGAAACAGCGCCATAAAGATCGCTGTAATCCAGTTCACTTCGCCCTTTTGCGATTGCGGTTTCTCGAGATCTTGCAGTTCCATTTCCAAGCAGTATCCCCGTGTGCCTTCGACGTTGAAGTAACTTTCCTAAACCTATCAGGAGAGCCGAGGCGGGGACTGTAATACTTGTGTAATAGCCGGGTCTGGCGGAGATTACGGGAGTAATAGATCGGGGCCTTACCGGGGGATTGCGCAATCGCAGCAGCCCGATCCCCGTGCTCCCGATGGGCTGATTGGAAGGCGTTGAAAGCCCTTAAGCGCAGAGTTCGCAGAGAACCTCCGCGGTAACGCGGAGAAGAAAGGAAGTAAGTTTTCTCAGCGATCTCAGCGGCTTTTCTCCGCGAACTCTGCGGTCCAAGCTCTTTGTTTCGGTTTTGAATTTCCCGAAGAGACGCCCCCTACGCCGCCCTGCCCCTCACCTGCACCCCAGCCCATTTCTCCAGCAAGGTCAGGGTAGCCGCGTAGTCCAGATCCTGGTGCCCGTCTTCGGTAGCCATTTCGTAGATCTCTTCCACCGTTTCCAGCGCCGGCAGCTTCACCCGCGATTCCTTCGCCGCTTCCAGCGTCAGGCGAATATCTTTATGCATCAGCCGCAGCGGGAAATTCGGCGTGAAGTCGCGCTGCAAGATAAACGGCCCCTTGTAATCCACCACGCCCGATCGCACCATGGTGGCCTCAATCAGCGACAGCAGTTGTTGCGTGTCGACCCCGAGTTTGGTTGCCAAAGTCAGCGCTTCCGCGAATCCTTCGAAGATCAGCGCGATCTGCAGATTCATCGCCAGCTTGGTGGCCTGTCCCTTGCCGGTTTCGCCCATGCGGAAAATTTTCTTTCCCATGGCGGCGAACAATGGCTTGAGCCGCTCAACTGTCTCTTCGGCTCCGCCCACAATAAAGACCAGCGTCCCATCGCGCGCCCCGATCTTCGATCCCGTCATCGGAGCATCCACCCAGGCCACGCCTTTGGCCGCAACTCGCTCCGCAAATTTCGTCGTCGCCGACGGAGAGATCGTGCTCGAGTCGGCGATAATCGCGCCCTGCGCCAGCGACGCCTCCGCTCCCTCTTTGCCGAAAATCACTTCTTCCACCGCGTCCGTATCCGAGACGCACAGCCAAACCACCTCTGCGCCCTGCGCCGCCGCCGCCGGACTCTGCGCCACGCCGGCTCCTTCCACCAGTTTCCCCGGTGTACGGTTCCACACCGTCACTTCATGGCCCGCCTTCACCAGGTTCGACGCCATCGCTTGCCCCATAATGCCCAAGCCCAGAAATGCCACGCGCATGCCGACTTCTCCTTGCGTCCTCGAGAAAAGTGCAACCAAAGGAACGTTTGCGATTAGATATGACCTGTGCGATTCAGGTCAAGCAAACGCTGAGAAATTTTCCCGGTGACGCGACAGTCACGCAATTGCCGGCCTTCAGAAATCACGCTTCAGAATCAACATTACCGCCGTCATCGGGGCCCCAAGTAAAAAGCGGCGCCGGAATCCGCTAATTCATCTAAGATAAAAGGAATCGGGAAGATTTTACTGGGAGTTCATGTCCTCATCTTGCTGCTCCGTGTTAGGAGTAGCTTGGAATTAACCTGAGGCGAACCGAGATTTCCAGCCCGGCTCCATAGCAGGATGATCCAAAGTTAGGATGATCAAGCAAACGCTTCGCAATCCGGCCCTTCGCAAACGCGCCACTCAATTCGGACGTCTGGTGCGGCGCTCTGCGGTCACTCCGCGGTCGGGAGAAACTCACAAACCCAACCTCGCCACCCACGGAGAGCTCGGCGTCACCTTCATCGGACATGCCAGCTTTTTTGTGCAGATTGGCGGCCGGACCGTGATGATCGATCCCAATTTCGCGCGCTGGCTCTTTGTACTGAAGCGCCTGCGCCGCCCCGGCCTGCGTATTGCCGACTTGCCCGCGATCGATCTGGTGCTGGTCACGCACGCGCATTTCGATCACCTGCATCGTCCGTCGCTGCGCGCCATCGTGCAGAACAATCTGCGCACGCGCGGCATCGCGCCGTCTATCATCATTCCCACCCACGTCTCCGACCTGGTCGCGGACCTTGGCTTTTCCGAAATCATCGAGCTCGATTGGTGGAAGCAGTCGCGTCAGGGTAATCTCTCCGTCACCCACGTGCCCTCGCGGCACTGGGGAGCGCGCATCCTGAAGGATTCGCATCGCGGCTACGGCGGATTCGTCCTCAAAGCCGGCAAGCACTCCGTTTATCACGCCGGCGACACCGCGTACTTTGCCGGCTTCAGCGAGATCGGACGCCGTCTCGCTCCCGAACTCGCTCTGCTTCCCATCGGCGCCTACAACCCGCCGCAATTCCGCAACGTTCACGCCGATCCCGCCGACGCCACCCAGGCCTTCCTCGATCTCAAGTCCCGCTGGATGGTTCCCATGCACTACGGCACCTTCCGCCTCTCGCACGAACCGGTCGAAGAACCTTTACAGTTGCTGGATCAGGAAGCCCGCGCCGCCGGAATCAAAGATAAAGTAGTAGTCCTGGAAGAAGGCGTAACCCGTTTCTTCTAATCGCAGTCGTAGCGCGCAGCAATCGTAGCGCCGGTCTTCGCTCCCCTCAGCATGACAGCGTGCCTAGTAAGCCAGCAGAATTCTCAAATCCCGCAAATTATTCCCCGTAGGCCCGATCTCGATCGCATCCCCCAGCGCCCGAAACACCGGATACGCATCAAACGAAGCCAGCGCGCCCCGCACATCGAGTCCGCGCGCCCGTTCCACGGTGCTGCCATCCACAATCGCCCCTGCCGCCGGACTGTTTCCATCAATGCCATCCGTCCCGCCGCTCAACACGGTAATATTCTCGCCCGCAATCTTCTCCGCACAGGCCAGCGCGAACTGCTGATTACGTCCGCCAGTCCCGCCATTCCGCACTCTCACCGTAACTTCCCCGCCGGAAATCAGGCATACCGGCGAAGAATGCTTACGCAACTCCCGCAACCTGCCCAGCAGATAATCCGCCGCCCGCTCGTAGTCCCAATCATCGCAGGAGTTGTCGCTATGCACGAAAAATCCCGCACGCTCAGCCGCGAGGCTCGCCTGCTCGACCGCTGCCTGGTTCGAAAGCACAGTCCAACAGCGTGCGCGCGCGAAGACCGGATCATCCGACTTCGGCGTCTCCTCCAACACACGGTGCTCGAACAAATCCCGCGTCGACTGGGGAAACTGCGCCGCCAGTTCATACTTCTCAGCGATGCGGTAGCAATCTTCCACGGTGGTCGAATCCGCCATGGTCGGGCCGGAAGCCAGCGCGTCCGGTGTACTGTCTGGCACGTCGGAAACCAGCAGCGAAACCTGTTGCGCCGGATACGCTGCCCGCGCCAGTCGTCCGCCCTTCACCGCCGACAGGTGCTTGCGCACGGCATTCATCTCCGCAATCGGCGCGCCGCAGTGCACCAGCGCGCGGTAAGTCTCCACCAGATCGGCAAGCGAAATCTCATCATCCATCGGCTTTTCGACGATCGACGACCCTCCGCCGCTGATCAGAAAAATCACCAGCGCCGAAGCGGGCAGTGCATCGAGCGCCTTCAGCATGGCGCGCGCCGCTTCCACCGATTCAGCATTCGGCGTGGGATGTCCGCCGCGAAAATAGCGGAATCCCCGCACCTGCGTGGCCGGCTCAACCGGGCTGGCAACAATGCCTTCCAGCGATCCTCCGACCAGCCCGGCCAGAGCCTCGACCATCGTGTGCCCGGCCTTGCCCAGCGAAATGGTCAAAACACGCGAGTAAGAATGCAGATCGTAAAGGTCTTCACAGACGCGCAGGAGCCCGCGCTCGTAATGAATGTGACGCGCGAATCCTTTGTCGATGGAAGCTTGTTCGAGCGCGTACCGAAAAATGGAAAGCGCGGCTTCGCGCATCTCGCAGAATCGCGCGTCGCTGGCGGCATCAGGCATGCGGGTTGATTATAAAGAGAGCGGTGAGCGGTGAGCAGTGAGCTATGAGCAGCGAGCGATGAGCAGTGGGGCAGCCAGAAGCGATTCGCCGCCATCTCGCGAGCAATAAACCAGCATGTCATCCTGAGCGAAGTGAGTGCTCCGCGAAGCGGAGCACTCACGCAGTCGAAGGACCCCTACCTCCAGCAATGTCCTAGCCAGGAATCTACATTGCTCATGCCCATTGCTCACTGCTCATTGCTCATCGCTCATTGCTCACCGCTTCCCTCACCCAAGCTTCAACCGCCTCGCGCAACTCCCGCAGGCGTCCTTCAAAGAAATGATCAGCCCCCTCGATCACCACCAATTTTTTCGGCTCAGGAACCGACGCCACCAAAGCTTCCAGCTTAGCTCGCGGACCAAACTGGTCACGCGCGCCGCTGACGAACAACTTCGGCTTCGCGCACTCGCGCAAAAAATCGTAGGTATAGACGCGAGGCTCCTCCGCATCCGCCGCCACCGGAGCGACCGGCGTCCCCACGCCAATCGCGGCGCGCACGCGGTCATCGGAGCAGGCGGCCCGCAGTCCCACCGCCGCGCCAAACGAAAATCCCGCAAAGATCAGCGGAAGATGAAACTCCGCATCCAGCCAGTCGAGCGCGGTGCGCACGTCATCCACTTCGCCGTTTCCGTGATCGTGTTCTCCCTGGCTCAATCCTGTGCCGCGAAAATTCATCCGCAGCACCGGAAACCCGAAACTGTTCAGCGCCTTCATGGTGTGGAACACGACCTTGTTGTGCAGCGTCCCGCCAAACAGCGGGTGCGGATGGCAGACGAGCGCTGCATGCGTGGCATCAGCCGCCCCGGCGTTCAGCAGCGCCTCCAGGCGTCCCGCGGGACCATCGAGGAAGAAGGAACGAATCGTGGAGTTCGAGCTCACCACTCCAGATTACACAATCGCGCGAAGGCATGAACTGCGGGCCACCGCGGCGCGCTCTGCTATCCTCTCCACCATGGACGCTGTCACGCTCACTCGCCAACTGGTGGATATCGAGTCGATCACCGGCAACGAAGCTGCCGTCGCCAATTATCTTTTTGGCGAGCTCTGCCGCCTGGGCTACCAGACCCGCAAGATGCCGGTCGAAGGCCCGCGCTTCAACGTTTACGCGACTTCCCCGGAACATTCCGATCCCGCCGTCGTGCTTTCCACGCACATGGACACCGTTCCGCCCTTCATTCCTTCATCCGAAGACGCCGAGAACATCTACGGCCGCGGATCGTGCGACGCCAAGGGCATCATCGCGGCGCAGATTGCCGCTGCGGAAAAGCTGCGCCCACAAGGCATCCACGTCGGCCTGCTCTTCGTCGTCGGCGAAGAGCGCGATAGCCTGGGCGCTCAGATTGCGAATCAGAATGCTCCCGCGGCCTGCAAATTTCTGATCAATGGTGAGCCCACCGAAAATCGTCTCGGGCTCGCGTCTAAGGGAACGTTGCGCGCTGAGGTCACGGCCAGAGGCCGCATGGCGCATTCCGCGTATCCGGAACTGGGCGAGTCGGCCATCGACAAGCTCATCCCGGCGCTGGCCCGGTTGCGTGCCATGCCCTTGCCCTCCGATCCGGAAGTCGGGCCCTGCACGCTGAATATCGGCCTGATCGAAGGCGGCCGCGCGCCCAACGTCATCCCCGACTACGCCCACGCCGACTTGCTCTATCGCTTGATTGGCCCGACTGCTGACTTGCGTCGCCAGATCGTCGCCACTGCCGGCGATGAGGTCGAAATGACCTTCCCGCTCGAATTACCCTTCCAGCGTTTGCGCACCGTCGACGGCCTGCCCACCATGATCGCCGCCTTCACCACTGATGTTCCCACGCTGACCAACTGGGGCGAGCCGCTGCTCATCGGCCCGGGATCAATTCACGTCGCTCACACCGACGGCGAGTACATTGCCAAGCGCCAGCTCCATGACGCTATCGACCTGTACTGCACGATCACGAAAAAGCTGCTGGGTTAATTCGTGGAGAGCAGATAGATATCGAACTGGCCGCCGGGACGGACGTAAACAATCTTTGAAAGATCGTGCGACACATCGTAGGCATTGCCCGCGTACGCTTGAGGAAAAGCGAAGGGCAGCTTCCACACCAACTGCGCAGCGCCGGTCACTTTCCCATTCGACCACGGAACGCGATAGAGAGCGACTTCTCCGCGGGCGGAAATGGTGTAGTCGAAGAATTTTCCATCGCGGCCGAATTGGGGAAAGAAGGTGCTTACGCCGGGAACCAGGCTCGTGCATTTCTTATCGACGGTCGAAAGTTCGTAGATGCCGGCCTTATCGCCCTCTAACTGCGTCATCAGCAGGTAATTCCCATCCGGCGAAACGTCGATGAGGATACCGCAGCCCTCCGCGAACGGTTCCACCGACAAGGTATCGACGGAAACCCTCCACGTCGAAAGTTCGGTATCCGCCTGCCGCTGGAAACCACCCACGTAGTAATACTTGCCGTCCGGACTCCAGGCTCCAGACTCCGCGCTGTGGAGAGTGGGAGGCAGTTGCTGAAGATGCGCTCCATCTACGTTGACGAGGAAAATCTGATCGTTGTCGCTCCTCACCTTGCTGAAGCTTAGTCGCAAACCGTCGGGGGACCAGTTTCCAACGTTGATTCCGCCAGTCGCGGCTGCGAGTTTGACCTTATTGTTCCCGTCCAAATCCGATACCCAGAGTTCGTTATGCTCCGGCTCGGGATTGGTGACATACGCTACCCGCTTCCCGTCGGGCGAGAGCGTGGGCTGAAAAGCCAGTTCGGAAAGAACATCGGTGGAAGATTTCTTCGCAACGTCGTACACGGTGAGATATCCCGACTGCGTGCCGTTGACGAAAAAGATCCCTTTGCCCGCCGGATCTTTCATCGGGTTCGAGTCTGGCCCCGGGCCGGAGGTCAGTTGCGTCAGGCTCTTGTCCTCCAGGTTGTATTGCCAGAGATTGATGATCCCGTTCAGATTCCGGTTCATCAGAAGCGTCTTGCCCGGCTCACCCCAGGCAAGCGAACCCGGCGATCCGGAGATGGACCCGATATCCGTGATTTTTCCGGTCGCCACGCTCAGCCGCTGAAGCTGCAGCGTACCCGCAGGCGTGCTCGGCCCCGCGCCGGCCAGAAGCGAGTCTCCTCCCGGAAAAACCAGCGCCGCCCGCAGGGATATCGTCAGGTTTTTCAAATCGAAAACCGCCTTGGCGTTCGAACCATCCGCCGAGGCCTGCATAAGCTTGAAGTTTTTCAGATCTATGTAGTAGAACGTCTTGCGGTCCGGGAAAAAGAAGACGTTCCGGCCTTCTACCAGTCGCGACGGCGTTCCCCCCAGCGTCGGAATGGCCCACACCTCCGACGCGCCCAGCGAACGCTCGTAGAAGATCTGCGTGCCGTCGGCGGAGAAATCGTCCAACTGCTTGCTGCCCTCGTCGGAAGTAAGTTGGAGCGGATCGCCTCCCGAAGTCAGCATCACGAACACCTGGCTGTAGCCTTGAACGTAGGACATGAACGCGATGGTGTGGCCGTCGGGAGATAGAATCGCGGACGTGATCGGCTTGCGCCAATGACTGACCGGGACGATCTTTCCCGGCACGATGGAAGATTGCCCGCTCGGGCTGAAATGACGAACCGCGAAAATTGCGGCCACCACGACCAGCACCGCGACTGCTCCGATCACCAAAACTTTTCGCGAATCGCGTGCGGGCGCCGTCACGGCCACGCCAGAAGTGAATGCAGAAGGCGAACCCGACGCGTGCACCGGAGTTGCACCAGAGGCGCGCGCTTGTGCGCTGTCTCCCAGCCCTACCGGCATCGTCGGAGTCGAAACTCCCGAGCGATCGTGACCCGATTCCGAATCGCGTTTCAAGCGCTTCAGATCGCTGCGAATGTCAGCGGCGTGCTGGTAGCGAAGATCGGGATCCTTCTCCAGCGCCTTGACGATGATTCTTTCAAATTCTGCGGGCAGTTCGGGATTGAGTCGTGCGGGCGAAGGAAACGCCCGATTCAGAATGGCGTCAAAAATCAAGCCCGTCGTGTCGCCGCGAAAAGGCAGCGCCCCAGTCGCCATTTCGTAGAGCACTGCCCCGAACGAGAACAGATCGGTGCGCGCATCCAGTTCCTTGCCCCGCACCTGCTCCGGCGACATGTACGCGACCGTGCCCACCGCGCTTCCGGGACTGGTCAAATGAGGCTCATCGAAGCTGCGCGTTTCCCCTTCAATCGCCGCACGTCCGGCCATGGGCGAAAATTTCGCCAGCCCGAAATCCAGAACCTTGGCATGGCCCTGCGCCGTGATGAAAATGTTGGCTGGCTTGATGTCGCGATGAATGATGCCTTTGGCGTGCGCCGCGTCGAGGGCGTCGGCAATTTCGATGCCGAACTGCAGCAGCAATTCGAACTCCAGCGGACGCCCTGAGATGCGATGCTTCAGCGTCGCGCCCTCCAGCAACTCCATCACGATGAAATTCAGCTCCTCATGCCGGCCAATTTCGTGGATGGTACAGATGTTGGGATGATTCAGCGCCGAGGCCGCCCGCGCTTCGCGACGAAAGCGCTCCAGCGCCTGCGGATCGCGCGCCAGTTCGTCGGGCAGGAATTTCACGGCTACAAAACGGCCGAGATCGATGTCTTCGGCCTTGTAGACGACGCCCATTCCGCCGCCGCCCAGCTTTTCGATGATGCGATAGTGCGAGATGACTTGCCCGACCATCCCAAAATCTTATGGACGGGATCGGAGCAAGTCAATCAATGCGGATCATTTGCGTCGTGGCTAGGAGAAAATGGGAGCAGCATCTACCGAGCCCTTGTCATCCTGAGCGAAGGAACTGGTCGGCGCAGCCGATCAGTTCCGCAGTCGAAGGATCCCTACCCACCCACAACACCGTGAGTCCCGCGCTACTGCGGGCTCCAGGTCATATCCACGCGCACCGGGATCTCATTCTTCACCGGCATGGTCAGCAGCGACGGCGGATCGATTTTGAAATCTGCCAGCGTCGTGGGGATTGTTCCCGTGATGTGCTTATCGCCGCCTTCGGTCGTCATCTGAAACGCTACTTGCTGGTAATGCGCCGTCTGTCCGGCGAACTGCACTTCCAGATCGGTCTTGATGGTCGAATCGCCCGACGCCCCCTCGGGCAAACGCGTGCGCACCATCACCATGGGGAACTCCGCCCCGCGCGTGACTTGCAGCATGTGCAGGTCGCGGTTGCTGTCGCCGGAATCGAACGATTTCACGGGGACGGCGATCAGAAAATCGCATTGCCCCTCGTGACAGATTCCCTTGCCCCGCGCGGCATGGCTCACCCCTTCACTCTGGTGCAGTGGATGAGAAACATGGTAGGTAAGCGTGCTCTGCTTCAGCACCCACTGGTGATCGGCCGCAAACAGACTGGAAACCGCAATGAGCAGAAAGAATGGCAGCGTTTTTTTTCGATTCATAAATGATTCAAAGTGGCGCAGCTTTCAAAATGGCGCACAAGCTTTCATGTTGTCCTGAGCCTTTTACATATTGTCATCCTGAGCGGAGGAACTGGTCGGCGAAGTCGGCCAGTTCCGCAGTCGAAGGATCCCTACCCATCCACGGCACTCTGGGAATCCCCATACGATCGCGGCGTCGAGCTAGAACTTCACCGAAACCGCGAGCAGCGCCGCCCCAAACGCCCCCGCCGTCACGATCGCAACCGGCCCATGCGCCGACGCGATGCCATGCACCTTCTCGCCGTTATTTTTCTGATTGAATGCCATCGCCCCCAGGATCGGCGTCAGGATCATCCCCGGCCCGTGCACCCACGCCAGAATTTTGTGCACTTTGATCGGACCGCGCGTCTCCGTGCCCGGAATTCTCGGCGCGCGGATCGCATAATACGCAGTGATCCCGTATAAATCCCCGGTCAGCGCCCCCAACGCGACGTGCAGATCGCGCGACGCCGTCCCCTCACTCTTACCCCCGGCATTGATGGAAGTGATGACGGTCGCCAGCAGCGGCCCCGCCGTGATCAGCCCCATACGCTGGTGAATCTTCAGCATGTGGGTGCGCTTGTCGAGCAGCGCCTGTTCGCGCGCGTTCGCCTGCGATTCCGCCGGAGAGAAACCGAGATCCGAGAGCGATGGTTCGGTCTTGTTGGGAACCGGAGCGCTGGGAAGATTTTCCGACGGCGCCGGCGGAGGCGTCGCCCCGGGCGCTTGCTGCGCCGTGCCCAGCGTGAGGTTCGCCGTCTGCTCGGCGGGCACACTCACTTTCACCGCGCTCGCGCCCAATCCCTCGGCCTCGCCAGTAACTTCATAATCGCCGGGCGCGAGGTTCCGAACGCTGTAGTGGCCCGAGGCGTCGGTCAGCGCTTCCGCAACCTGTCCCGTGGTCACATTCTTGACCGAAACGCTGACGTTCGCGACCGGCTTCCCGGAAGCATCCGTGATCGTCCCTGAAAGCGTCGCATTTGTATCCTGGCCACACAGGGGAAGGGCCACACAAACAAAAATGACTAGAACTCCAGAAACGACGTTCGCCGACATGAGTTTCATGGAAGGCTTCCTGACAATTTTGAAACCACAGAGTACTTTACGCCTGAAAGATGCCGCAAGCGAAGCGCGGGATGTCTCGGATTTTCGGCGCCTTCATTCTTTCTGTGAATTTCCCGTCCCCAATGGCACCGCGCCGCCGATCATCACGATAGACTGAGTCTATGACGGCCACCACGCTTAACTCCCTGGCCCGCGCCTCATCTTCCTACCTGCGTTCGGCCATGCATCAGCCCATTCGCTGGCACGAATGGGGCGAGGAGGCCTTCGCCGCCGCGCAGCGCGAGAATAAGCCCATGCTGCTCGACATTGGCGCGGTCTGGTGCCACTGGTGCCATGTAATGGATCGCGAATCCTACGACGATCCTGCCATCGCCGCCATCGTGAACGAGCACTTCATCGCCGTCAAAGTCGATCGCGATGAGCGTCCCGACATCGACAGCCGCTACCAGGTCGCCGTGCAGACAGTCACCGGCCAGGGCGGATGGCCGCTCACCGCGTTCCTTACGCCCGACGGCAAGCCCTTTTACGGTGGAACCTACTTCCCACCCAGCGATGGATACGGCCGCCCGAGCTTTCGCCGCGTGTTGCTCAGCATCGCCAACGCGTACAAAGAAAAACATGGCGACGTGGTGGAGCAGGCTGCGATGGTGGAATCCGCAATTTCGCAGTCGGAATCGTTTGCCGGCCGCGGCGGACGCGTCTCCGCCAGCGTCCTAACGGCCATTCAGGAATCGGCATTGAAAATGTTCGACTCGCAACACGGCGGTTTCGGACAGGCCCCGAAATTTCCGCATCCGTCGGCGCTGGACTTCCTCATCGAGCGATACGCGAAAAGCCGCGCCGCGGCCGAGCCCACAAACGCCGAGTCCACAAACAAAGACCGGCTGCGGGAAGTCATCATCACCACGCTCGAGCACATGGCTCGCGGCGGCGTCTACGACCAACTGGCCGGAGGCTTCCACCGCTACTCGGTCGACGAGCGCTGGGTCGTGCCGCATTTCGAGAAGATGTGCTACGACAACTCCGAATTGCTGAAGAACTACGTGCACGCCTACCAGGCGACGGGCGAGGCCTCCTTCGCCGAAGTGGCTCGTGACATCATCCGCTGGATGGACGAATGGCTGAGCGATCGCCAGCACGGCGGCTTCTATGCGTCCGAGGACGCCGACATCAACATGGACGATGACGGCGACTACTTCACCTGGACGCTCGCCGAAGCGCAAGCCGTTCTCACCGAACAAGAAGCCCAGGTCGCCGCCCTGCATTACGACATCAACGAGATCGGCGAGATGCATCACAACCCCGCAAAGAATGTTCTGTTCGTGCGGGCGCCGGTCGACGAGATCGCCCGCCGCATGAGCCTCTCGCCGGATCGCGTTGAAGAACTCCTGGCTTCCGCGAAGAAAAAAATGTATGCCGCGCGCCTCGAGCGCCCGACTCCGTATGTCGACAAAACCGTGTACGTGGGATGGAACAGCCTGTGCGTTTCCGCTTATCTGCAGGCGGCGCGGGTCCTGGGCCTCGACGCGGCCCGCCGGTTCGCCCTGAAATCTCTCGATCGCGTGTTCGCCTCGGCTTATAAAGCTGCGAGCGCTTCCCATCCAGCCTCGCTGCTGCATGTGGTCGCCTACTCCGACCCGGAGGCGCAGCACCGCGCGGTTCCCGGAATGCTCGACGATTATGCCTTCACGGCGCTGGCCTGTCTCGACGCCTACGAGATCACCGCCGACCTGAGTTATTTCAAATTCGCCCGCAGCATCACCGACGCCATGATCGCGCGCTTCTTCGACGCCACGTCCGGAGGATTTTTCGACAGCGAGCCCGCCGCCGATGGCAAGAGCCTGGGCGTTCTGGCCACGCGGCGCAAGCCCCTGCAGGATTCTCCCACTCCTGCGGGCAATCCCATGGCGGCCATCGCACTTCTGCGCCTGCACCATTTCACCGGCGCCGTCGATTATCGCGAAAAGGCGGAGCAGACTCTCGAAACGTTTGCCGGCGTCGCCGCGCAATTTGGCATCTTTGCCGCCACCTTCGGCATTGCTGCCGTTCATCTGCTCGAAAGTCCGATGCAGGTGGTCGTGATTGCGCAGGATGAAGATCAACCGGCCGCGGATGAACTGCAGGCCCAGGCCGTCGCCTCGTTTGCCTGCAATCAATCCATTCTGCGATTGAACGCCAGTCAGGCCGTGGCGGAAAATCTTCCCCCTGCATTGGCCGAAACCATTCCACATCTGCCCGCGCTGCGTGGCGGAAAATCGTTCGTGGTGCTGTGCTCGGGAAACACCTGCCAGCCGCCGGTATTTCAGCCCGCCGACCTGCAGACCGCGTTACGCCAGGCCATGCGCATCTCCTGATCGGTATCGTTGCCCCACCAGATCGGCGCAAAACCAGATCGCTTCAAAAAATAAGGGCTGGCGAGTTCTATTGCCCGTCAGCCCGGAAATTTTGTAAGCCCTGGTTTGGAGCCCTAATCCGATGGTTACGACTCTAGTTACGGCTGGTTACTTTGGTTACCTTGCGGTTGTCGTCTGACTCGCGTTTACTGCGGGTGCAGGCGTAGTTGAACAGTGTTGTTGTCTCGGTGGGCACAGAAGCAGCGGGCCGCCGTCCTGGGCGGGAACCTGTTGGACGGCTGCGGCGATGAATGTGCCCACGATTCCTACCATCAGGATGGAAATCCTGATTGCACGTTTCATGGGTTCGTCTCCTATATCCGCGTAGGGTTTCCCCCCGGAAGACTTTTACGCGGACCCGAATTATAGGACACGTGTCAACTGTGCCGTCCAGGAAATTTTATGCCGGCACACCGTCCCAAATCCCGGCCCAAGCTCCTGCGCATGGACCCGTATCGAATTAACTATCCTAATTGTTAATTGATTACATCGATAACATAATGCAGTAGTTAAAGGCAGAATTCTCTGTAGATTTCTTGCGGATTTCCACGCCTGGCGGGCTGTTTTTAGTTACGGATTCCGAACAAAAGTTCGCCAACGAGTGAGCGCGCAGTCTGCGAAGGATTAAGTCTTCGAGGCGGCGCGGATCATTTCTCCAATACTGCCGCCGCTAATCGCCGTGGCAGCTTTCGCCTTCGAGGCGGGCTCCAAAGAGGCCACCGTCGATTGCTGCTGCGAGCGCGAGAGCGCCCGATCCACCATGCCCTCAAACATGGGTATCAGCGAGTCGGCCGGAACCGGATGGTGAATGTCAGAAAGACTCTGCTCCCAGCGTTGCGGCTGCAATAACGAGAACGACGCGTCGCGCGCCGGACGCTTCACATAAACATAGCCCAGCCATAACAGCAGGCTGCTGTTGTAGGCGCCCATGTTAAGCAGGCTGATCGCCGGGCCGCTCAGGTGATTTCCTACCCACGAACAGATCACGATCAGTTCCATGACCGCGAACGAGCCAAACCCGAGCGCGATTCCGAAACTCAGTTGCCGGCGATTGATGCCCACATAATGCGCGAAGAACAGCAGGAACAACACCATCCCCACCTGGATGATGCGCACGCAGCGCTGCGAGGTGATGATGGCCTGCATCCACGGGGCGATTTCCGAAGAATTCGAAGAGACCGAGACCACTCCCGCCACTAGCAGCATGACCAGGCCCGCCCATTTGAACAGCACCGTGCCCAAGTCGCGGAGAGTGTGGAACAACTTGAACACATCGACGAACACTTCGTGAATCACCAGGAAACCGAAGGCCACGCTGACCGCATTGCAGGCCCAATACAGGTAGAACGCGGCCGAAAAACTACGCCAGCAGTAGGCGGGAAACACCACCGCAAACACCAGCAGTTGCGTGATTATGTAGCCGAAGAAGAATTTGAATTGGCGAACCAGGCCGCGGCGCAGCATGAATCCGCCAATCCCGATCTGCAAGATCGGGTGCAGGATCCAAAGCCCGTAAAAGAGAAATTTAATTCTGTCGCTCATGCGTTCCGGTTCGCAGTCCTACCCATTGTTCAGACAGAGACATACCGAGTCCCGACACGCCACCACTCGCCCGGCGTGGGCACTTTCGAATTAAAGTTAGCCGTTTCCACCCGGGCGTTCAATGGACTGAAGTAATCGCAAGTAACGTTACCTGTGGTGGCATCTTTCGGCAAGGTTACCTTCGTGCTAGATGGGGCGTAAGACCGTCCAAGACGAAGTTCGTGTGGAGCGGGCACTCTTGCCCGCTGGTTTTGGGTACTGCAGGCAAGCGGGCGGGAGTGCCCGCTGCACACGCAAACGGCCCCACCCTTGTCACGGTTTTTGCGACAGAGCCTGCCCTGAGGCCCGCCGAAGGGACGGGGATTTTGTAGTTGCCTTGGATAGAATCCTGAACCGAAAATCAGGCGTCCGGCGTCAAGTGGATGTAGGCGCGCATCATGCGCACCTCGTCATCCTTCTCGTTCAGATCGTGCAGCAGGATGTCGCGCAACGAGACCATGCCGACCAGCTGGCCGTCGTGGCAGACGGGCAAGTGGCGGAAGCCGTGGCGCCGCATCAGCGCCATACAGTTTTCCAGTTCTTCGGTGGTGCTGATGGTCAGCGGATCGTCGGTCATGACCTCAGCCATGCAGGTGCCGTGTGGGTCGCGCCCTTCGGCGACCACCCGCCGCATCAGATCGCGCTCCGAAAAGATTCCTACGAGTTTGCCGTTGTGCAGAACCGGCACCGCGCCAATGTTGCGCTCCACCATGGCGCGCACGGTTTCCAGAACGCTCTGGCCCAGTTCCGCCTGATAGGTGTCCTGATCTTTGATCAGGTCGCAGATACGCATTTTGATACCTCCCGGGTACGTTCCGAGCAGTCCCAAAAGCATCTACCGGGGCGCGAGTATATGCCCAACTGAAGATGTAAGGAAAGAAAAAAAGGTTGCGAAGGGTGAGTTTTTTCCCATTTTGGGAGTGCAGGCGGCGTGCCCCATCCTAGCCGCGTTCTTTGCGGCTAGGGTGGGGATTTTACTTTGTACACACGATCTATCTCTGCCGTTGTTCCGGTTGTTGCCCTTAACGTAATGGCTGCGGATTAGCTTCCGGAATTGCCTGCCGAAGGTTCGCGCTCTCCCACAAAAACAAAATACGAAGACTCCCACAGAGCGGTGGGAACGGTTCCCCGGGCGCGCCCGGTGACCGCGATATGGTACTCATCAGACGCGCTCGAATTCATTTCGCGCCACGGATCGTGAGGTGAAATGGCAGGGGCGTTTTTTCCCGGTTCAATCACGGCGAGCCATCCCAAGAATTCATGCAGATCGCGAGTGCGCGGGCGTCCGGGAACCAGATACGACACTTCCGCCTCCTGCGTGGAAAAATGCCAGGCCAGCGCGGCCGCCAGATCGACGGCCTTCTCGTAACTCTCCTCGGAAATCAGGCCCGCTTCAGGATTGTCGAAGACGATGCACAGCTTGCGTTCGTCTTCGCGGGCAAACTCGCGCACCTTCAACGATCCGGATTTCGCCGTCGCCTTCCAATCCACATGGCGGGCCGAATCCTCCGGCAGATATTCGCGGATGCGGTACAACTCCGATCCGCGGCCGCGCACAAAACTTTCCCACTCGCCGCGCACCAGCGGCAGGATTTCGAAAACTTCCTCTGTGGGCTCGATCCGCGGGTAGACCAGTACTTCCCGGGGCAGCGCCACGTGCCGCGTCTTGGTAAAAAACGCAAAAGGAAAACGGGTCGCGATTCCGAAACTGTCTTCCCGGTAACATCCGCGGCGGTCGAAGCGCAATTCCAGATCGGCGCTACATTCTGCCTGCGGCGGAAGAAACGGGAAGTACGCCATCCCCTGAAAAATTCCCGGCGGAGGCGGCACGATCATCACGCGCCGCAAACGGCGATCGGGCAAACGCAGCCACTGCTCTTCCTTCGGACGGTTGAACGGAAACGCGAACGTGGTCGCTTCCCACTGCCACTGCTTGGCCGTCTTCTTTCTTTTTTTGCGAGTCGAGACCACGCGCACCGAAAATGATGGCAGCCACCGCCGCGGATTATGCACTACGATCCGGCCCGCTACCGCACGTCCGGCGAAAACGTGCTCGGGCAACCGGATGTCCAGTTCCAGATAACGCAGGATCCACGCCGATACGGAGCCCGAAACCAGAATCGCGCCCAGCATAGCCGCGACCACGATGTAGAGAAGATTGTTGCCGGTATTGATGGCCGCGATCGCGATCACCAGCGTGACCAGCACATACACGATGCCGGCCCGCGTGACGTCGTAGTCGAATGATTGCCGCATCCGCTCGACCGCAACCCGCCGGGCCAGATAGGGCACCGTCACCAGGCCCACAAACGTGGCCAGCACCAGCGACGCGGAAGCCAACAGCACTGTTGCCCACAGGTTGCCGGCGTCGCGCGACACGGTCGAGAACAAAGCGGCGGCAAAGGCCAGCCCCAGGCCCGCCAGCGACAGCAGAAACTTGGCCCACACCTCGACCGTGGCCGACTGCATCCACTGCGCCATGCGGCCGGGAGCACCCGATTTCAACGGATTGGCGTACGCAGAACCCACTCTCTCGGAGCCTAGCATCCCTCCGTAGAACGGACAATCAGGAAGCGCTGGCCAGGAAAGCGTTCGTAACGTCGCCGGGATTTGTCATGCTGAGCGGAGAAGGAGTAGCGCGAAAGCGCTACTCCTTCGCAGTCGAAGCATCCCTACCTGAAGCACGCTCTCGCGCTAGGGATGCTTCGACTCCACCGTGAGATCGCTATGCGATCTCGCGGTTCCGCTCAGCATGACAGGGGTCAGAATCCGTGCAGACCGTCGCTAACCATCGCTCCAGAACCAACCCCCGCTCCACCCCTTCAGCTTTCGCGTCCCCTGTGCTACGCTTTGGCCCTCTCTCGCTTTTTAGCCAAGCGCTACATTCGTCCTCAATCAACAGGAGGCTTGCCATGCCAATGAGCAAACGTGCAGCGGCGGAATTCTTTGGAACGTTCTGGCTGGTTTTTGGCGGATGCGGGGCGGCCGTTCTGGCCGCCGGCTTTCCGGCCGTGGGCATCGGATTTGCCGGCGTCGCGCTGGCCTTCGGGCTCACCGTGCTGACCATGGTTTATGCCGTCGGACACATCTCGGGCGGTCACTTCAATCCGGCAGTCAGCCTCGGACTCGTTGTGGGTAAGCGCTTCCCTGCTTCGGATTTGCTGGCCTATGTGATCGCACAGGTTGTCGGCGCGATCGCGGCAGCGGGCGTGCTTTACGTCATCGCCAGTGGCACGGTCGGCTTCGACATCCGCAACGGATTCGCGCTCAACGGCTATGCCGACCACTCTCCCGGCGGATATTCGCTGCTCGCGGGTTTCGTCGCCGAAGTCGTGCTTACCTGCTTCTTCCTGATCGTAATCATGGGCGCAACCGATGAGCGCGCGCCCAAGGGCTTCGCCGCCATCGCCATCGGATTGTGCCTCACGCTCATCCACCTGGTCTGCATTCCGGTGACGAATACTTCCGTGAACCCGGCACGCAGCACCGGTCCCGCAATCTTCGCCGGCGGCTGGGCGCTGCAGCAGTTATGGATGTTCTGGGTAGCACCGCTGATCGGCGGCGCGCTAGGCGGAGGAATTTACCGAATGGTGTTCAGCAGCCCAGGAAAAGTAGAGGTCGCGCTCGATCGCCCGGCCCGCGTTCCGCAAGAAGTGTAAGAAATGCGGCCACGGATTCTCACGGATCTTTCTTACGATTTGTCGTGCTGAGATTTTTCTTAGGATTTGTCATGCTGAGCGGAGAAGGAGTAGCGCGCAAAGCGCTACTCCTTCGCAGTCGAAGCATCCCTACCTGAAGTACGCTCTCGCGCTAGGGATGCTTCGACTCCACCGCGAGATCGCTCTGCGATCTCACGGTTCCGCTCAGCATGACAGGATTTCAGAATCCGTCCACATCCCTGGCCAAGACTTTGGTGCCCACTGACCACTGGCCCCTGCCCACTGACCTTCAGTACTGCGCCAGTTCCTTCATCGCCAGGAACAGATCGTTCGGCTGCGGAAGAATGGCGTCTTCCAGAATGGGCTGGTAAGCGACGAAAACGTCCTTCGCCGCCACGCGGCGCACCGGCGCATCAAGCTGATCGAAGAGCTGGTCGGCAATCCGCGCCGAGATTTCCGCGCCGTATCCCCAGCTCAGCGTATCTTCATACGCCACCAGCGCACGATTCGTCTTTTTCACCGACGCAGCGATCGTCTCCCAATCAAACGGGTTCAAGCTGCGCAAATCGATCAATTCCACTTTCACGCCTTGCTCGCGCTCCAACTTCTGCGCCGCCTGCAGCGCCCGCGGCACGACCGCGCCGTACGTGATCACCGTCAAATCCGTGCCGGGATGCACGATCTTCGCCTTGCCAAACGGAATCATGTAATCCGGTCCGGGATACGCGGCGCGCCCGTACGATTCGCGATAGAGCCGCTTGTGCTCGAGAAACAGCACCGGGTCGTCGCAACGGATGGCGGTGCGCAGCAATCCCGCGGCATCGACCGAGTTCGACGGAAACACCACGCGCAGGCCGGGAATATGGGTGAAGATGCTCTCGCCGCACTGCGAGTGATAAATGGCGCCGCCCGTGAGATATCCGCCAATCGCCACCCGAATCACGCAAGGAGCGGAGAATCCGTTGTTCGAGCGCCACCGGATCGTCGGCAACTCGTCTCGCAGTTGCATCATCGCCGGCCAGATGTAGTCGAAGAACTGAACTTCGACCACCGGCTTCAGTCCGCGCGTCGCCATACCCGTCGCGCGGCCTACAATCGCGGCCTCGGCCAGCGGCGAATTGAACACACGGTCGTTGCCGAACTCGTTTTGCAGGCCGAAGGTCAGCTTGAAGACTCCGCCCTTGCCCTTCACCAGCTTGTGCTTCAGATATTCTTCGCGGCTGCAGTCAGCCACATCTTCGCCGAAGATCACGATGCGCTCGTCGCGCTTCATCTCATCGCGCAAGGTGGCATTGATCAAGTCGGCCATGGTTCTTGCGGCCGGCTTCTTGCCATCGGACGCAGGCTCAGCAACGATGGGCTGCGTTTCGAACGCCGATGAGGTCGGGTCCAAGTCCGGCGAATAGATGAACTGCATCACCGACTCGGGAGCGGGAGGCAACGCCTCGAGCGCGCGATCGACTGCGACCTGCAGTTCCGCTTCCACTTCTTTTTCCAGCTGATTGATTCCCTTGTCGTCGAGAATGCCCTCGCGCAGCAGAAACATCTGCGTGCGGCTCACCGGATCGCGCTGCGCATCGCGCTCACGTTCGGCATCGGGACGATACAGCCGCTCATCATCCGACAGCGAATGCGAATAGGGACGAATCACGTGCGCATGGATAAAGGCAGGACCATTTCCTTCGCGGCAATACTTCTCCGCGCGCCGGAAGGCCGCATAGCTGGCCACCGGATCGGTGCCGTCGACTTCTTCGAAATGGAAATTCGGAAATCCCGAGACCAGGCGCGAGATGCTGCCTCCCGCCGTCTGCGCTTCCACCGGAACCGAAATCGCGTAGCCGTTATCTTCCACGCAGAAGATCACGGGCAGCTTGCCCAGCGCAGCTGCGTTCAGCGCTTCCCAGAATTCGCCTTCGCTCGAGGTGCCATCGCCGAGCGAGACGTAGGTGACTTCATCGTTCTGCGAAGTAACGGATTTGAATCGCCGGTAATCCGCCGCGCCCGAGGTTGGAACATCCGCAGCTTTCGGATGCCGCGCCAGATAGCGTCCGCCTTCCGCGCATCCCACGGCCTGCAGGATTTGCGATCCGGTCGGCGAAGATTGCGTCACGATGTGCAGCGCGGGATAGCTCCAATGCGATGGCATCTGCCGCCCGCCGGAGCTGGGGTCGTTGGCCGCGCCCACTCCCTGCAGAAACATGTCATAGGGCTGAACGCCCAGAGCCAGACACAGTCCGCGGTCGCGATAATAGGGATAGAACCAGTCGTATCCGGCTTTCAGCGCCAGTCCGGCGGCAACGCCAATCGCCTCATGCCCCGCGCCCGACATCTGAAAGTAAATTTTCTGCTGGCGCTTGAGCAGGATCTCGCGGTCGTCGATGCGCCGCGAGGTGTACATCAGCCGGTAGGCTTGGATGAGCTGTTCCCGGGTAAGACCCTCATAGAACTTGCTTTTTTTTGCGCCGTTGGCCGCGACGGCCAGCTTGGGGTCGGTTTTTGTGGTAGCCATCCGTTCCTGTTCCTGCCCGTTTAGATTCTCACCCGCTCTGCAGCGATTCTACCGAAAGCCCGTCCAAACCTGTTGGATTGTAAATGGTAACGCGGGGTTGGAAACGAAGAAAGTTACCCAGGATAGCTTTGCCGAGTTTCGCTTGTCATTCTGAGGCGGAGCAACGCGATTCGCGAATGCGAATCGGTTGCGCAGTCGAAGAATCCCTACCCGCTTCTGGGTCAGTTAGGGCAAGCAGGGAAACTGGCCGCGCCTTGGTGCGAAGTCCTCGCAGGGGCAGCGACTGTGCTGGAGGTACGGATCCTTCGACTCCGCAGGAAGCGCGCTGCGCGCTTCCTGCTCCTCTCAGGATGACAAACGAAGTCCGCCAAATCATTTATCCTGAGAGAGCATGATTCGTACTCATCGCAGTTTTGATCCGCACTCCATCAAACTCGTTATTTTCGATCTGGACGGCACCCTGATCGATTCGCGCCTCGACCTGGTGCACTCGGTCAACGCCGCCCTACGCCATATCGGACGCCCCGAACTGCCCGATCACGTCATAGCCAGCTACGTGGGCGACGGCGCTCCCATCCTGATTCAGCGCGCGCTGCGCGACGAAACCGTCGACCAGGCGATCATCCGCAAAGGCCTGGAATTTTTCCTTTCCTACTATCGCGAACACAAACTGGATCACACCATCGTGTATCCGGGAATCGTCGAAGCGCTGGCCGCAATTCAGAATTCCGGGATTCAGAATGCGAGGAACGGACATCCGCGCAAACTGGCTGTGCTGACCAACAAGCCCGTGAATCCCTCGCGCGCGATTGTGGAGGCGCTCAAGCTGGCGCCCTATTTCTCGCAAGTCTATGGTGGCAACAGCTTCGCCACCAAAAAACCCGACCCCGAGGGAGCGCTTCGCCTGCTCGAAGAAATCGGCGTTTCCGCCGGGCAGGCCGCAATGGTCGGCGACTCGCACACCGATGTCGAGACCGGAAAAAATGCCGGCCTATGGACGGTCGGGGTCACCTACGGCTTCGCCCCGCAGACCCTGGCCGATGCGTCTCCGGATGTGTTGGTGGATCATCCGCACGAACTGGCGGAACTTTTTTCGGAATGTGGAGCGGGCACTCCTGCCCGCTGATGCCTAGCACAGAAGAAGCGGGCAAGAGTGCCCGCTCCACACAAAATTAAGGGAGGGGGTGCGTGTCAAGAGGGCACACGGAGAGCGTGCACCATTCGCGGTGCAATGGCTCGACAACTCCTTTAGCCTGGGACGCTTAGATGCCTCATGCGCTGTGATAAATATTGCCCGTAAGTATATGATTACATTAAGTTTAATTATGGAAGTTAAATCGGTTTAACTAGCCGATGCAGGCCGTCCGATTGTCCCTGATCCAAAGCTTCACCCGAGTGTTCTTCTCCCTGCAGCGCTCCCGGAAAGCACGGTGCGAGGCATTCCTCACGCTAAGCTGAGCGTGCTCATCGGCTGGCTGAATCGCTCCTGCGAAATCGCGCACTTACGCTACACTGCTTCCGGTTTTTGTCGGGAGCGACCCGAGACGAGAGAGATTTTGTGGAGACCCGCCGAGCGGATCCTCTGCTCCGAAGTAACTTTCCTGCCGCTCTCTGCCGGAGTACACCAGAGGAGAGCCGCACAGATGCCCTCGCGAAATTGCCTCCCAATCGTCCTACTTTGCACCGGCCTGCTCTCGCCCTGGGCTTTGGCGCAGACGCCCGAGGCGATGACGGTATCGCCGAACAAGGCCACCATGCTGGTCGGCGAGACGCGTACCTTCCGGGCGGTGGGCAAGGATGGGCACATCCGCCACAATGTACGTTGGGGAATTTCTCCGGATCACGCAGCCGCGATCACGATAAATGGCGACGAGGTGACGGTTGCGGCGCGCGAAGCCGCGCCCAGCGTGCTGCTCACGGCGTCTGCGGAAGGCGACTCAGCCGACGCCTCGATTGAGATTCGTCCCGCCGGCGACATGCCGGTCGGCACAACGATATGGTCGGTTTCCCCAACCCCGGGCTGCAAGGCCACAAAGATGATTCAAGCAGTGCCGAGCGCGAACGGACCTGATCTTTACGTGGAGGAAACCTGCCCGGAGGGAACGATGCTTCGAGCCCTTACCGCAGACGGCCGAGAGCTGTGGCGGCGGCACATGGGCTCCGATGGACCGCCGTCCAACGTAGCGGTTCCTGTTGCGAAGGGTCCTTACATTGGATTCCTTCCCAACGGCGTTACCTCGCAAACGGCGGGCAAGTCCAACGAACCGGCGGGCGAGCACTTTAATCCGCACTCTACCTCGGTGTGCGACGCAGTCTCGGTGGGCATGACCCGGGACGATGTGTTCAAGGCGGCCACGGAACACAACGTCACACTCGACCCCAGGCAGCGCCCAAGGGATATCTGGCTCATCGAGGAAGAAGGCGCCCGCTGCACGATTTCATTTGACGCAAAGACGGGGAACGTGGTCAAAAAGAAGAAGACCATCGTCACCGACTAGCGAGGAACCGCAACCGTTGCGCGCCAATCCGAACGGAACTTCTGACTCAGGCTTTACTCCTGCCGAACGTCGCAAGCTGCGCAGCCTGAAAAATCCCCACGGCATTCAAACCTTTCTCGACGACATGCCCTATCACCTGGAAGACACGGCATGGTCGCCGCGCAAGGTGCTGGCCGAACAATCGTCGCATTGCCTGGAAGGCGCGATTTTCGCGGCGGCGGCGCTGCGGGTCAACGGATATCCTCCGCTGCTCCTCGATTTCGAAGCTGATCACGACACCGACCACGTGATCGCCATTTACCGCGAGAGGGGCTGCTGGGGCGCGGTGGCCAAATCGAATTACACTGGATGCCGCTGGCGCGAGCCCGTTTACCGCACGCTGCGCGAGCTGGCGCTCAGCTACTTCAACATTTACTTCAACCTGCGGCGCGAGCGCACGCTGCGCCGCTATTCCGTTCCGGTCAACCTGAGGCGCTTCGACTCGCAGCATTGGATGACCACCGACAAGCCGGTCTGGTTCATCGTCTATCACCTGTTCGACATCAAGCACTATCCGCTGCTGGCCAAGGCGCAGGAAAAGCGCCTGCACCGCATCGACGAGCGCCTGTTTCAGGCCGAGTGCCTGGGCAAGGCGTACAAGTCCAAAATAAGTCGGTGATGGATTGTCATGCTGAACGGAGTGGCGAGGAGAGCGCAGCGAGCCTCGCCACGCAGCCGAAGCATCCCTATACCCTTCCGACTTCATCGACGGGCACTTCAAGGATTCTTCCGCATACGGGCACTCGTTCCCAGCGCGGGAATGGGGTCGGGTAGGGATGCTTCGACTCCGCCAGAGGATCGCCTTTGCGATCCGCTCACTCCGCTCAGCATGACAAGGGGCGGCACGGCACGCAGCATAGTCGCCGGGCATAGGGGAAGCCGGGCTAAAGTTTTGCGCTTCCCGTGTCGATAAAAGTACAAGGCCTTTTTGTGCCTGCCTCGGTAAGCCGGATTTCAACGCGGGCACAGGCCATGGAGACAAAGTGGGACTTAGCGGCCAACTCGGAACAGCATATGCTGAGGAAGCGATGGACGCGCGCCGGCACCCTCGCTACCGCCTGGAGACGGAAATCTGCATTTATCCCCGCAACCTGCCGGTGGTGCGCGGGCACACGGTCGACATCAGCGAGTCGGGAATCTCCGCCATGCTGCGCATCGAAGTCCCCTTGGGTGAAGTCGTCCGCATGGAATTCAAGCTCCCTCTGGGGGCGGTGGAAGTGCACGCGCTGGTGCGCCAGCGAAACGCCTTCCGCTACGGATTTCAGTTCGTCGAGGATAGCTCGGCGCAAGAAATAATTGGGCGGACATGTCGCCAGCTCGCTCTCGAACAATCGCTCGCGAAGGATGTTCTGTGAAGTCCGGTTTGTGAAGCCTGCGAACTTCCCCACAGCGCCATTCCGATGCATCCTGCTGGCTTGCGCCCGACTCTAAGACGTTAAGATACGCTTATGGGGACCCGCATTCTTGTTCTGAGCTTTTGCCTGCTTTTGTCTCTCGCGGCGTTCGCGCAGCAGGAGCCGCAGCCTCCCGCAGATTCCAATCCTTCCGGCGAGTCGGCGAAAGCGAATGAGACCGCGCCCGCGGGCGCTCGCGACAATTCTCCGGCGCTCGACCTGACCCCTGACGCCAACGGCAAACTTTCGCAGGAGCAGATGCAGCAACTGTTTCGCGTGGTCGCCGCCAAGGATCGCGAGAATGACAAGCTGCAGAGAAACTACACCTACACCGAGCGCCAGGTGGAGAACCGGCTCGACAAGAAGGGGCAGACGAAATCCAGCGAAGTGCACACCTACGAGATTCTTGAAATCTACGGCGAGCAGGTGCAGCGGCTCATTGCCAAGAACGACAAGCCCCTGAACGCGAAAGATGCGGCCAAGGAAGACGAGAAGATCCAAAAGATTATCGATAAGCGCAAGAACGAATCCGAGGATGAGCGCAGGAAGCGCGAAGAGAAGGAAGAAAAAGAGCGTGAGGACGACCGTAAGTTCACCCAGGAAGTTGCCGATGCCTACGACTTCAAGCTAATGGGCACCGAAGCCGTGAACGGGCGCGAGGCGTGGGTGATCGACGGCGAGCCCCGCCCGGGATTTCAGCCGCACATGAAGGAATCGAAATTCCTCCCCAAGTTTCACGGGCGGGTGTGGATCGATCAGGGCGACCTGCAACTGGCCAAAATGGATGTCGAGTGCCTCGACACGATTTCGTGGGGACTGTTTCTGGCGAGGTTCCACAAAGGATCGCGCTTTATGCTGGAGCAGACGCGGGTGAACGACGAAGTCTGGCTGCCCCGGCAACTGGCCGTGAAAGTGGATGCCCGGCTGGCGCTGCTGAAGAGCTTGGACGTGGACATCGAGCAGAGCTTCCGCGATTACAAGAAATTCCGCACCTCGTCGAAGATCGTGGGCATGGGCGAGTTGCCGGATTCCAAAGACGTGCCGGATCCAAAATAGGGTTTCGCGTCTGGCAGGATGACCCCGCCTCCAACTTCAAAGGCGTCATCTCGATGGTCCGCGTTTTCTCCAGCGGACCGAGGGATCTCCCGTGCCGCGATCCCATATGCAGCCGTCCCGTTATGCAAGCGTCCGCGGATGCAAGGGAGATCCTTCGCTGAAGAACGGCTGCGCTCAGGATGACCCCGCAGGGCCCCTTGCGCTTATAATGCGGGGTTCCGCGCGCAAGCATTTCCGAATCGATTCCGCCCGTGGATCTCATCGCGCTTGAGGCAAGACCATGTCATCTCTTACCCGTCGTGACCTGCTGCGTTCCGGGCTGGCGCTGTCTGCGTCGACTCTGGCTGCCGGTTCTGTGAGCCGCGCTCACGCTCTGCTGGCCCGCTATCCCGCCGCGGCTTCGCAGGAGGCTTCGGCGGCCCTGGCCCCGCGCGAGCGATTGCTGCTCGATTTTGGCTGGAAGTTTTTTCAGGGACACGCCTCGGATCCGCGGCGCGATCTCGGCTTCGGCATGGGTCAGGGAGATTTTGCCAAGTCGGGCGATTTCGATTTCGCCACCGCGAAGTTTGATGACTCCAAATGGCGCGATTTGAATTTGCCCCACGACTGGGCGGTCGAGCTGCCGTTTGTGCACGATGAAGAGCAGAACAGCCACGGCTACAAGCCGCTGGGCCGACGGTATCCCGAGACCAGCGTGGGGTGGTACCGGCGCACGTTCGACATTCCGAAAGAAGATTTCGGGCGCCGCATCGCGGTCGAGTTCGACGGAGCCTTCCGCAGCGCTCTAGTTTTCTTCAACGGATACTTCATCGGCCGCAATGATAACGGGTATGCGCCCTTCCGCTTCGATCTCACTGACTTCGTGAATTACGGCGGGAAGAATTTTCTGGTCGTCCGCATGGACGCCAGCTTCGGCGATGGCTGGTTCTATGAGGGCGCGGGGATTTACCGGCATGTGTGGCTGACCAAAACGGACGCGGTGCATCTCGATCCGTGGGAAAGCTATGTGCGTCCGACGGTCAAGGGCAATTTGGCCGCCTTGAGCCTCGGCACCACCGTGCAGAACGAAGGACGGCAGGCTGGGAGTTGTCGGGTCCGGTGGCAGATCTTCGATGCTGTGGGAAAAGTAGTCGCGACGGCCGATGCAGCTCAGCAATCTCTGGTTCCAGATGGCTCGGCGACGTTCACCGCAGCCGCTAACATTCAAAATCCCACACGCTGGTCGCCGGAAACTCCGAATCTTTACTCGGCAGTAGTCACCGTCGAATCCGGCGGGAAGACGCGCGATGCCGAGCGCATCACCTTCGGCATTCGCGATCTCAAGTGGGATGCGGACAAGGGATTCTTCCTCAACGGCAAATCCGTCAAGATCAAGGGCACCTGCAATCATCAGGATCATGCCGGAGTGGGCGCGGCGCTTCCCGATCGCCTGCACTACTACCGCGTTGCCGTTTTAAAAGATATGGGAGGCAACGCAGTGCGCACCTCGCACAACATGCCCACCCCGGAGTGGGTAGAAGCCTGCGACCGCCTGGGCATGATGATGATGTGCGAGACGCGCATGATGAGTTCCACGCCGGAGGGCATGGCCCAACTGGAAGCCATGGTCAAGCGCTACCGCAACTCACCATCGATCATTCTGTGGTCGATGGGCAATGAAGAAGGCGTGCTCGAGAAGAATCCGCAGGGCGAGCGCGTCATCGACGACATGGTGGCGCGCACGCACGAACTCGATCCCACGCGGCTTTGCACAGCGGCGGTAAACGAAAGCTTCGAGACGCATTTTTCTGACGGCCTCGACGTGATGGGCTTCAATTACAACCTGGGCGAGCCCGATGCGTGGCATAAGGCGCATCCGGCGAAACCGTGCGTGGGATCGGAGACGGCGAGCACGGTGTGCACGCGCGGCATCTACTCGACCGACACGCTGCGCAATTGGGTGAGCGCGTATGACGCGGAGCATCCTTCGTGGGCGGAACTGGCTGAGGAGTGGTGGACGTTTTATGCGGCGCGCGAGTGGCTGGCGGGAGGCTTTGCCTGGACCGGCTTCGATTATCGCGGCGAGCCCACGCCGTATGGCTGGCCGTCGATCAACTCGCAGTTCGGCATCGTCGACATGTGCGGCTTTCCCAAAGACAATTTTTATTACTACAAAGCGTGGTGGGGATCGCAGCCGGTGCTGCATTTATTTCCGCACTGGAATTGGGAGCAGCGCGAGGGCGAGCCGATCGCGGTCTGGGTACACTCCAATCTGGATTCGGTCGAGCTCTTCTTGAACAACAAGAGCCTGGGTTCGAAAAAAGTTGTGCCGCTGGCGCACCTGGAGTGGAAAGTTCCGTACGAGCCGGGCGTGCTGGAAGCGCGCGGCATGAAAGATGGAAAAGTTGTGCTCACGGAAAAGCGCGAGACCACCGGCGCCGCAGAATCGATTCGGCTGACCGCCGATCGCATGGAAATCAACGCCGATGGCGAGGACGTTTGCATCGTGAAGGTCGAGGCGCTCGATCATGCAGGACGCGCCGTCCCTACGGCGGATCATCCGATCCGCTTCAAAATCTCTGGCGAAGGCGCGCTGATCGGCGTGGGCAACGGCGATCCGAACTGCCAGGAATCGGACAAGGAACCGCAGCGAAGTTTATTCAACGGCCTGGCACAGGTGATCGTGCAAGCCACGCGCACCGCGGGAACGATCATTGTGGAAGCGTCTTGTGATGACTGGGGCATCGCATTGCGGCCAGCGAAGGTAACCATCACGACGAGGAAAGTGGAGCTGCGGCCAAGCGTGGCGTAGGGATCGGGCCGGGGGAGCGGGGTCATCCTGAGCGGAGCCGGAGTTCAAGCGGAGCGAAGGATCTCGCCTAGCAACATACGTTGCACAGGAGATCCCTCGGTCCGCTGGAGAAAACGCGGACCGTCGGGATGACGCCTTTGAATTGGGATGACGCTTTTTAATTCCTTCTGAGCGCGTATTCAAATTGACCACTTGTGGAGAGTCCATGTCGAAATCCCGCCGGGAATTTCTGACCATCACTTCGCTGGGAATGCTGGGAGTCGCAGCCGTCTCGCGCTTGCATGCGCAGAATATGTCCACGCTGCCTCCGGGGGCTCCGTCGGCATTCGGCGCCGGGCCTGCCTTTGGGCCGGAGGTCTCGGTCACCACGTTCGCCGAGGCGGAGAAGCTGGTGCAGTTTCCGCTAACCGACTCCGAGCGCGCGATGGCGGCGGCAAGTTGGCGGAAAACCATGGCCTCGCTCTACGAGCGGCGCGTGGGTCCGCGCAAACTGGCGTTAGAGGACACTCTGGCACCGGCGACCACGTGGAATCCCATGCTGCCGGGAATGAAGCCGGTCGCGGAACAGGATCGATTCGTGCGCAGCCACTCCGAGACTTCCCTGCCGGCGAAAGATGAAGACATCGCGTTTGCGCCCGTGACGCAGCTTTCGCGCTGGATCGAGAGCCGCCAGCTCAGCTCAGAGCGGCTAACGCGGATTTATCTGGAGCGGCTGGAAAAATTCAATCCCAAGTTGCGATGCGCGATCACCATCACGCGAGATCTGGCTCTGCAACAGGCCAAGCAAGCGGATGCAGAAATCGCCGCCGGAAAATATCGCGGGCCGCTGCATGGAATTCCCTGGGGAGCGAAGGATCTGCTCGATACCGCCGGCATTCGGACAACCTACGGCGCGGAACCGTACCGCAACCGCGTCCCCAAAGACGATGCCGAGGTGGTGAAGCGGTTGCACGCGGCGGGCGCGGTCCTGGTGGCGAAGCTGAGCCTGGGAGCGCTGGCGCTGAACGATGTATGGTTTGGCGGGCAGACGATGAATCCGTGGCTGCCGGAGGAAGGCTCCTCGGGATCGAGCGCCGGGCCGGGCGCGGCAACAGCGGCGGGGCTGGTCGGATTTGCGATCGGCAGCGAAACCGGAGGAAGCATTGTCAGTCCGTCGATGCGCTGCGGCGTGAATGGACTGCGGCCCACGTATGGGCGAGTGCCGCGTACGGGCGCGATGACGCTGTGCTGGTCGCTCGACAAGCTGGGTCCGATGGCGCGCAGCGTGGAAGACACGCTGCTGGTGCTGCATGCGATCTCGGGGCCGGACGCGCGCGACACGGCCTGCGTGCCCAGCCATCTCGACTTCGATGCCAATGCCAGCGTCCAGGGACTGCGCGTGGGCTACTTCCCTGCCTGGATGAAGGAACGTCCGGCAACCGACGTGGACCGGGCTGCTCTCGAGACTGTGAAGAAGCTGGGCATGGTGCCCGTGGAAGTTTCGCTTCCCAATTGGCCTTACGACTGCCTCAATTTAATTTTGTTTGCGGAGGGAGCGGCGGCGTTCGAGGAATTGACTTTGAGTGGCGGGCTGCGCGAGTTGAAAGCGCAGGTTCCCGACGCGTGGCCGAATTTGTTCCGGCAGGCGCGGTTTTTGTCGGCGGTGGATTTTGTGCAGGCCGACCGGATGCGGCGCAAAGTGGCGGAAGAGATGGAGCGCGTGTTTTCGCGGGTCGATCTGCTGCTGGTGCCTTCGCTGCGCGATGAGATGCTGGTGATCACCAACAATACGGGGCATCCGTCGCTGACGCTGCGCGCGGGATTTGTCGAGGTGCAGAAGGCGCGCAGCGATTGGGCGCCGGATCCGGAGCATCCGCTGCCGACGTTTGCCACGCCTCGGCGGGTGCCGCATGGGGTCACCTTGATTGGACGATTGTTCGATGAGGGAACGTTGGGAACTGCGGGAATCGCGCTGGAGCGGGCGTTTGGGGTCGCGGGGGAGCGGCCGGCTGGATTCTAGAAAAAGCTTTTACCACAAAGGACACCAAGGTACACGAAGGAAAACCTTGAAGGGTTTTTCCTTCGTGAAACTTCGTGTCCTTCGTGGTTGACTCTCTTCTGCACCGCCTGCGTGCATTTATAATGGAAAGATTCTCTGTCGCCGAAATTTGCTTCTGTGGAGCTGCCGGCGAGGAGCGAGCCGAGCTTTGCTCGGCCAGACAGCCGAGGGCGGCTGTCACCACATGTTCCGACGCGAGCGTCAGCAGTGGGTTCGCTGATAGCTGAGAGCTGAAAGCTTCTTTTATGGATTTCAAACTTGTTTCCAGTTACAAGCCGCAGGGCGATCAGGCGGCGGCGATTCAGGCGCTGACGCGTGGGATCTTCGACCGCGAGCAGCATCAGGTTTTGCTGGGCGTCACCGGGTCGGGCAAGACGTTCACCATGGCCAAGGTGATTGAGGCGGTGAACCGTCCGACGCTGGTGATGGCGCATAACAAGACGCTGGCGGCGCAGCTTTATCACGAATTCAAAAACTTCTTTCCGCACAATGCGGTGGAATATTTCGTCTCGTATTACGACTACTACCAGCCCGAGGCGTATGTTCCGTCCGCCGATTTGTACATCGAAAAAGAAGCGACCATCAACGACGAACTCGACAAGCTGCGGCTGTCGGCGACGCGGTCTTTGTTTGAGCGGCACGATGCGCTGATTGTCGCGTCGGTGAGTTGCATCTACGGCCTGGGGTCGCCCGAGGCGTATTACGGGATGATGCTGTTCCTCGAAAAAGGACAGAAGATCAAGCGCGAGGACATCACCCGCAAGCTGGTCGACATTCTCTACGAGCGCACGAACAGCGATTTCCGGCGCGGAACGTTTCGCGTGCGCGGCGATGTAATCGAAGTCTTCCCGACGTACGACGACATGGCGTACCGCATCGAGTTGTGGGGAGACGAGATTTCCTCGCTCACGCAGATCGATCCGCTGTTTGGCACGGTCAAGCAGAAGTACATGCGGCTGCCCATTTATCCGAAGACCCACTACGTGATGAAAGAAGAAACGCGCGCCTCGGCGGTGGATTCGATCAAGAAGGAACTGGCGTGGTGGGAGGCTGAACTGGAAAAGCAGGGACGCCTGGTCGAGTCACAGCGCATTCATCAGCGGACCATGTTCGACCTGGAAATGATCAAGGCGATGGGCTACTGCCATGGCATCGAAAATTATTCGCGGCATTTTACGGGACGGCTGCCGGGCGAGCCTCCGCCCACGCTGCTGGATTATTTCCCGCGTGACTATGCGATGTTCATCGACGAGTCGCATCAGACGGTGCCGCAGTTGCGCGGCATGTATGCCGGAGACCGTTCGCGCAAGGAAGTGCTGGTTGAGTACGGATTCCGTATGCCGTCGGCGCTGGATAATCGTCCGCTGACGTTTGAAGAATTTGATCATCGCACCAATCAACTCGTGTATGTTTCGGCGACTCCGGGGCCGTATGAGTTGACCAAATCGGCGGGCGTGGTGATCGAGCAGATCATCCGGCCGACCGGGCTGATCGATCCCGAAGTGGAAGTGCGTCCGGTCAAGGGACAGATCGACGATCTGCTGCACGAGATTCGCGCGCGCGCGGCCAAAGGTGAGCGCGTGCTGGTCACGACTCTGACCAAGCGCATGTCTGAAGATCTGGCGGAGTATTACGCCGAGGTGGGCGTGAAGTGCCGCTACATGCATTCCGAGATCGAGACGCTGGAGCGGGTGAAAATTTTGCGCGATCTGCGCAAGGGCGAGTTCGATGTATTGATCGGCATCAATCTGCTGCGCGAGGGGCTGGATTTGCCGGAAGTGTCGCTGGTGGCGATTCTCGACGCAGATAAAGAAGGATTCCTGCGGTCGTCGGGATCGCTGATTCAGACCATCGGGCGCTGTGCGCGGCATCTGAACGGGCGGGCGATTCTGTATGCCGACCGCATGACCGATTCGATGAAGCGCGCGATGGACGAGACATTGCGGCGGCGCGCCATCCAGACGGTTTATAACGAGGAGCATGGGATCACGCCGGAGTCGATTGTGCGTCCGCTGGACATGACGCTGGCGGCGATTGTGGCGGCGGATTATGCCGACCTGACCCGCGGCGAGTCCGAGGGCATCCCGGAGTTCAAGTCGCAGGAAGAAGTGGATTCGTATATCGGGAAATTGGAAAGCGATATGCGCGAGGCGGCTAAGAAGTTTGAATTCGAGAAGGCGGCGAAGTTGAGGGATACGATCAAGGAGTTAAGGACGAAAGAGTTTTTGTTCGCGTGAGGGAGGGCATTGTGGCCATTGAAAGCTACCGCGCTGCCGAGAAACAAATCGCATCCGAGGAGAGAGCTAGACTGTTCCCCGGTCTAGAAATCGTAATCGAGTTGGCGTCGAAGGGCGTAGAGATCCTTGGACTCGAACTACCAAAGTTCCTGGCACTGAGTTCAGAGGCCATCCGTAAGAATTCGACGGATAATCTCTCCTATCTGCTTGAGTGTCTTGTCCAAGATGTAGAACGAATGGACGTAAGACTAGAAACCTTTGAGTCCGCCAGTGAGACAGAGAAAGAAGCGCTGAACGAACTAATTTCCGAGGCCGCAGTGCGCGCGGCTGAAGCTAAGAGCAGGGATCGCGTGAGGAGGGTCGCGCGGATATTGGCGAACTCGTTTCGCTCGGGTCCCAAGAAGAGTTACGAGCAAGAGCGGGAAATGATTGATACCGCTGTGCAGGTGGCCGATCCCGACGCCTCGATTTTGGGTGTGATGATGAAGTACCAAGGACCTGTGGTGAAGGGTCGCGGGGTTGCGGATATAAACGAGACCAACGAGACCTGGCGGAGGATGATCGAGTCAGACAAAAGGTTCAGCGGTCCGCGCATTCACGTCTCATGCGCCCGTCTTCAGGCGCAAGGACTTATCATCCGGATGGATCGGAATCCGAGTGGCTTGGATCTAGCAACCAATGCTTATTCGCTGACGCAGTTTGGGGTACAGTTTTGCGAATGGTGTCTCGTTGAGGCTGAAAAATAGGCTTGCCTGCGTCATTGCTCAAGAAATTGGGCCGGAGACACAATCGCAATCTCCCGCCACGGATGCAGCGCCAGTAAATCCGCATCGCCGGTGATGATCACGTCTGCCCTGCCATTCAGCGCAACTTCCAGAAATTTGTCGTCTTTCGGATCGCGGCACTCGCGGACGGGATGAATGACGGGTACAAATTCTGCGGTCTGCGCGATCAGACGAATGAATTGCAGTCGTTGATCAATGGTGACGTAACGATCGAACTTCGCTTGGGACAGAACGTCTGCGAGTTCACTCATCGTCGACTGCGAAACGAGAAGGACGGCGTTATGAATGGCTTTCTCGGCGGCGCGACCTGGAACTGAATCGAAGCGTAGGAGCCTGCTGACGAAAACATTTGTGTCGACCACGACGCGTTCTGCTGTGCGCATCAGTCTTTGAGAAGTTCGGCGAGAATTTCATCGGTTAGCCCGCGCTCGGATGCCTGCCTGCTGACGCGCTCACAAAGACGGTCCAGTTCGTCGATGTTCGCGCCGCGAATCCGGTCGTACTCTTCCGATGACATAACGATAGCCACGTCGCGATTCTGACGGCGAATGCGAACTGGCTCACGCTGAGCCGCATCGATGATGGCCGCGAAACGCTGTTTCGCCTCGGTCGCAGAGACGGTTTTCATTTGTCTATTATAGATAAAATAGATAAAATGGACAAGATGGAGCCCCCTAGACCTTACGGAGTTGGATACTTTTGATGTTGCCGGGCTTTGCCCGGCTGGACAGCTGAGGGCGGCTGTCCCCACATGTTTTGCCGTTATTCCCTCTGCGTACTCAGCGTCCTCTGTGTTGTTAATTTTTACCGGCCGTAGGCGGCGCTGGCGGCCATGGGTTTGCGGTGGAAGGTGTAGCCGTCGTAGGTTTCGGAGCGGAAGTTCAGGTTGGGGACGCAGAGTTTTTCGGTCTGGCTGAGAAACAGGTATCCGCCGGGCTCGAGATAAAGATGCAGGCGCTCCATCAGCGCGATGCGCTGGGCGCGCGAGAGATGCGGCAGCACGTCCATGCAGAAGATGCAATCGAAGCGTCCGATATAAACCGGCTTGGTCAGGTTCATGGTGTTGAAGGTGACCAGGCTGCGCAGGCGCGGCTTGACCAGAAGATGGGTGCCGTTGCCGTTCGAGACGCCGTTGCCGTTTGTCGAGACGCCGTTGGCCGCGGCGTTCGGAGCGGTGTCCGGCGAGCCGTTGGTGGTTCCAATCTTGGAAAAGCAGGCGCGAATGGTGGCGGGAGGCAGTCCCGCGAGAGCGTACTGCGGATAGAGTCCGCGCTCGGCCGTCTTGATGGCGGAAGGCAGCAGATCGCTGCCCACAATGTGGATCGTCCAATCCCGGGCCGTCGACTTGCAGGAAGCGGGCGCGGAATTATCGGTGATGCCGCCGTTCCGGCCGGCGGGCTTGGACTCTTTGCCGCCGTTGCCATTGCTCGCGCCGTTCCCATTGCCGTTGGGCAGGGATTCACAGATCGCCATCGCGATGGAATACGCTTCTTCGCCGGTGGAGCATCCCGCGCTCCATATACGGAGCGTGGCCGCGCTCTCGTTCGACTTGCGACCATAAAGTTGCGGGATGATCTGACGGGAAAGCGCATTCATCGCTCCCGGATGACGGAAGAAGCCGGTAGTCACGTTGAGGACGCCGTCGAGAAATTCCGCGAGGTCGGCAGGATCGAGTTCCGAAGAACGCAGGCGGCTGAGCAGGGCGGCGGCCGATTCCAGTTCGTGGCGTTCAAGATACTCGGCGAGATGCGCCGCCAGCGCGCTGTTGGGACAGTCGAGCAGGATTCCCGTCTGCCGCTCAATCAGCAGGCGGAGCTCGGAAAGTTCGTGCTCGAGAATAGTGACGCCTGCCAATAATCTATGCATAAATTCCCTTCCTCAAATGGCGCGGCGGATCGGGTTTCAGATCTCGGCCGCATCCTGGGGGAGGAAGAAGTCAAAATTTCAAGGTCTCAAGGTTTCAAAGTCTCAATGTTTTCAAGGTCTCAGTTACAGAGCGCGTTGCTCATCGCTCATAGCTCATTGCTCATTGCTCAGCTGGCACTAGCTGCGTACGACTTGCCTGAATCCTGTACTGCCTGTTGAGCTACTACGTTCATTTCTTTTTCCAGCGACGAAAAGCGTTGCATGATTTCGTGAATGCGCAGCGCCATGTTGCGAACGGTTTCAATCTGCGCGCGGGTCTGGGCCGACAGGCTGCCGGGTTCGAGCAGCAGCAGATCCGAATTGCCCAGCACCGAGGTGAGCGCGTTATTCAGGCTGTGGCGCATTTCGAGCATGTAGCGCCCCAGCATGGCCTGCCGCTCTAGGTTGGAGCAGGAAAGTTCGGCGGCGCGGGCGCGGGCTTCGGCGCGGGCGCGGTGCACCGCCTCAGCCGCGACTAAGACCAGGGTTTCCAGCCAGTGCTCGCCGGGACGCAGAATGGTCACCCGCGGCCAGCGCTCGCGAATCAGTTGCGCGGTGGCGGCATCGTGGCAGACGCAGAAGATGGGCTGACCGGTGGAATGCAGCGGCTCCAGCACAACCGAGAGCAGATCGCGGCGCAGCTCGCCGACAATGGCAACGTTCGAACACGTCCGCCGCAAAGCGCGGCCACAATTCCCCGCTTAGAAGCGTAAAGGTGGGGACGTTGCGTTCGCTCTGCCAGCGGGCCGTGATGCGCCGGGAAAAATCGGCTTCATCGGAGATGATCAGTACGGTCGGCATTTCCTGGGCTAGCTTCCCTTCTGGCCTTATCCCAACTCGTAAACTCTCGGCTGCGTCATGACGGCGAAGAGCAGCGGGCAAGAGTGCCCGCTCCACATTGCCCGCTCCACATGAGCCCACTACTTTTTTGCCGGCCCTGATGCCGCATCGGGATCCCAATCGGACGAGCCGGACACTTCAAACTCAGCCGCCTTGGGGACCTTTGCAGCCGGCTTCGATCCGCCAGCACCCGCGGCTGCAGCCGCCGCTTTGGCTGGTGGAACGGGCTTTCGGACTGCGACTCCGGGTTTCGCTGCCGCGGCTGGCTTGGCTCCTGTGGCAGGCTTGCCTGCGGCGACCGGAGCAGCTTTGGGCGCGGCTTCCGCAGCCTTGCCGCGGCCGAGCGCGTGGTCGACCGAGGCGCGCAGATCGACCAGCATGCGCAGCGGCGATCCGGACGAATACTCGGCCTGAAACATCACCTTCCACGACTGGCAGATCATGCGCAGACGGATGATCGGCTCCTGCGCGGAGAACTGGGCGCGGCGGCAATCGATGGTCTGGACGCCTTTGTCTTCCAGTTCGGTCAAGCCGTCGAGGATGGTATTGAGATCGCCGAGCATGAGCCGGAAGAAGCCGCGGCGCATGAGATATCCAAAGCGGGTGAAGGCGACCAGCGCGACCGGCAGATAAAACAGTTCGCCGGCCTGACCCTTGGCTTTCCGGCCCTGCTCCAGGACGCCGCCGTGCAGCAACTCATCGAGCGAGCGGCAACGGCGCGCCGATTCCAGCACACGGTCGAGCGAGTTCAACCAGACGGGAGGCTTGAGATCGACCTGGCTGACGATGGGCTCCAGGGTCTGGGCCACGTAGGCAAGATCGACCTCGTCGTCCTGAACGCCGGCCGGAGCCATCTGGCTGAAATACTGCACCAGCAGAAAGTCGATCTTGTCGCGGACGATATCGTTTTTGGTGGCCTTGGCGAGAAAGTGTTGCAGCAGATAGAGCAGTTGCTGCTGGTTGACCAGCGAACTGGTCTGCAGGAACTGGCGAAGCTGGTGCACCTGGATGGCTTTATCCATCTGGTCGAGCCACTGATTGGCCTGCTCCACGGCTTCCTTGCCGGGCGTGTCGACGCCGGCTTCGAGATCGGCGCAGGGCTTGACATCGATGGCGAACTCGCGGGCTAGTTCGAAATAAATGGGATACAGCCGCCGAGCGGAGCTCCATTGGGCTGCGAGATCTTGCACGGGTGTGGAAGGATTCATGATTTCACGATCCAGTTGGGCACATCGCGGCGAAAGCGCGCGGCCACGAGAGTCTTGCCGGGCTGGTACTGCACGGCCACCACGGTCACTTCAACGTCGAGCGAGCCATCGGCGGTGCGCAAGCGGAGAATGTCGGCAAATTCCAGCGGGGTCTTCGAAGCGAACAGGACTTCGCGGGAAGTGCCAAATTCAATGACGGTGCTTTCGGTGAAATTCGGGGTGGCGCTGCCCTCGACCGTACGGGCAATCTGAACTGGGATGCGCACGGGAGTCGCGTCCGGAAAGAAGCGCGCGAGATCGGCCACCGAGATGGCATTCTGCAGTGCCCGACCCGTAGCTGCAGCGGAGTTCGCCAAGCGGATGAAAATCTCCTAACCCAGGCTCGTTCTGACCCAGGCTCGTTCTGACCAGGCTCGTTCTGACCCGGTGAAATGCGGTCGGGCTCCCCCTCTTCCTGGTTTGGAAGAGCTGTGGGGAGCCGGTTTCCGCGGTTCGCCAGAAAATGGAGCAACACGGGAGCCATCTCTGCGAACGAAAGGAGTAGCACCGAGGTGAACGGGTTTTCAGCGAGTTACGCGGGTGAGTTCATGCGGCGTGGGAGGAGTGGGGACAGTTGTGTCTCAGCGTGAGACGGCGTCTCACGCAGGATGAGCGTTCGGGCCGAATGCGACAACGTCATCGGGATCGGTTTCGTCCTTTGCGCATGGACGCGTTGATCGAGCGCGGGGCCGGGACGTTTGTGCCGTCCGCGGGGGACTCTCCAACTCTCCGCGCGCATGCCCGTGTGTGTGAACCGAATTCTCGAAATAAAGCTGGAATAGGCATTACCCCAGCGCAGCCGCGGAGCGGCGGTATGTGAAAGCCCGGCACGCAAGTGCCGGCTGAAGTCGGAAATTGACGCGAGTCCCGTAGGGACGGTACCGGCTTCGTGACCCACTCCATGCGACGGTGGTTCCAGAGTGCGGGGCAAGAAACGGATTCCTCGCATGAAGACGGAACCAGCGCGACCAGATGCAGCCGCGGAGCGGCTGCATTGGTGTGCATGGCGATGCGCGGGGCGGTTGGCGCCCCGCGCTGTTTTCAAAAAATATCAGAAGCTGATTTTCAGGATTTGACCGTTGTTGCCGACGAACCATCCGGCTTTCGGAGTGGCGAAGGCGACGGCCCAGTATCCGCTGACCTGCGGGAGCGTGAACCAGGTTTTGCCTTCATTCGGCGTCCACGCGGCCGAGCCGGAATCGAAGTTGGGCGCGGTTTCGGCGGTGATCACCACGGTGCGGTCGAATTGCTCGTCGCCCCAGAAGGCGTCGCCGCCTCCAGTGCCGTGAACATAAGAAAGACAGAAGATCGCTCCCTGCACCGGAGGCTTGGTGGTAAGAGTCCAGGTCATGCCGCCATCGTCAGAGGTGGCTGCATCGGCGGAGCTGTTCGATCCCAGATCGCCGCCGCCGACCATGCCATTCCACGGATTGCGGAAGGCGACCGAGATCGCGCCCGCGCTGGGGGAGCTGACGAGCGGCGTGTCATAGGCGTTCCAGGTGTCGCCACCGTCGCGCGTGGCGAGAATGCGCGCGGTGTCGGAGCCGCCGGTTGCGACCCAGGCATTTTGTCCGCCTTGCGTGGTGATGCAGGTTCCGCTGGCGGAGAAGGACGCTTCGCCCGGCAACGCCGGAGGCATGTTGCCGGCGATCGACTCCCAGGTTGTGCCGTTGGTGGTGCGCAGTTCGGGAAAGACTCCGTTGACGGAGTCGCTGTGGGCGAGGCCGCGGCGCGGCGTCCAGAAGGCGAAGCAGTCGTAAAAGGCGTTCACGGTTTCGTTGGTGAACTCGATGGTCCAGGTGGCGCCGCCGTCCATCGTTTTGTAGATCTTGAAATCGGTGGTGTTGTTGCCGATCGATAGCAGGTACGCGACTTTGTCGCTGAAGGCTTGCACATCGCGGAACTGCAGGCTTTCGGCGCCGGGCACGACGGCGGCCTTCCAGGTGGCTCCGCCATCGGTGGTGACGACGTACGTGCCGCCGGTTCCGGCGGCCCAGATCACACGGGAATTCACCGGGCTGACGGCAATCAGAAGCTGGTTGGTGCCGCTAGTTTGCGGAGTGAGTTTGGGCTGGTGACGTGTCTGCGCAAAACCGAGGGCTGAGAACGCGGAGAGCAGGAAAACAAGCAGGGAGCGTTTCGTCATAGGAGTCCTTCCAGGCGGGAATTGGTGGCGGTGAAGAAGTATGGAACGTGGCGAACGGCCTGTCAAACCTGGGGTGTCAAAGGTAGTGTGTCACTTTGAATTTTGCACATCGCTCATCGGGGGTCATCGCGAAAGCCGGCGCATTTCAGCCGGCCGAGGGATCTCCTTCCCTCTGACTTCGTGGGCGGGAGATCCCTCCCTCCGCCTGAAAAGCGGCTCCGCTCGGGATGACGCCAATTCTGACACTATCTTCGGACGGAGTCTAGTTCTTCAGGTCCAGGCGGTCGAGAAGATTCTGGAAACGACGATCGGGACGCAGGCCTTCCAGCACCGGATCAGATTTTAGCGAGGAGGGAAGGTCTAACGACTTCTTCGAATATGCTTCTTCCAGGGACGCGAAGGCTTTGTCGGTTTCGCCGAGGCCGGCATAGATTGTGGCCATGGTGTAGGGCGAAGCTGAATTCTGTTGGGCTTTATGTTCCAAATCACGGAGGATCTTCTGCGCTTCAGCTTTTTTACCGATGGCTGAATAGGCGTGTGCCAGCGCCACGACGGTTTGAGGATCAGCTGAAATCTCAATCGCTTTCTGGTACTCAGAGATCGCTTCCGCAAGCTTGCCGGTGCCTTCGTAGGCGACACCGAGAGTGTAGTGTTGAAACGAGTCGTTGGGATCCAAAAGCAGGGCTCTTTTACTGGCTTCAATCAGGGCGGGATAATCGCGCAGCTCATAGTAAGTCAGCGATTCGGTATGTGCCGCACTGAAACTGTAGTCGAGCTGGTCGATCTTTGCGATCTCGGCGAGAGCTTCGGCGCGCCGGCCAACCGCGGCAAGAAAAATGGCGCGATCTTCATGCGCACAGCTGTAGCTTGGCGCCAGAGCGATGGCCCGGTTGAACTCGCGATCCGCAGTCTCCCAATCCCAGTCAAAAAAAGAACTCAACGCGCCGAGTGTGTCGTAGGCTTCGCCGATGCTGTCGTCCAATTGCAGTGCGGTGGCTAACTCCTCTTTGGCCGACCGGTAGGCCTGATCTTTTGGCATGGCCCCGGCATACGCTAGATAGACGTAAGTGTCGGCGAGTCCCGCGTAAGCCAGAGCGAAGTTTGCATCTTTCTGGATTGCATCTTCGAAGTAGTGCTGCGCCTTCCTGAGTGAAACAGGTTTGGTGAATTCGTTCGTGAAGTAAAGGCGTCCGCGGAGATAGTCATCGTACGCGGCCGGATTGACCACGTGGGCTGAGCGAATCTGAGACTGCTGCGTTGGAGTGAGTTGGGCGCGGACTTGCTGCGCGATGGCTTCCGCCACCTCACCTTGCAGCTTGAGGACATCGCCGAGATCACGGTCGTACGTCTCTGCCCAAAGGTGCTGGTCGGTGCGTGCCTGAACCAGCTGGGCGGTGACACGGACGCGTTGCCCCGAACGAACGACCGATCCTTCCACGATAGCGTCAACGTTCAACTCGCGGGCAATTGCCGGCAGGGCCTTTTTTGCGCCTTTGTACTGCATGACAGAAGTTCGCGAGATGACGCGCAGCGAGCCGACTTTGGCGAGATCGGTAATCAACTGGTCGGTCATGCCATCGGCGAAGAATTCCTCCGACGGATCGCCGGACAAATTGGCGAGGGGCAGGACTGCAATGGAGTGTATGGGTTGAGCCGCCGCTTTCGCGTACACATACCGCCGCACAGTCCAGGCGGCAAGTCCGAGCACGAAAAGAGCGCAAAGAATCAGGACGAGAGTCGGATTCCGCTTTCGCGGCTTAGCGCTGGTCACCGCCGGACCGGGAATGGCAACGGGGGCAAAGCGCGGCGTCGGAATATCTTCGACCTGGCCGATGAACCGGTATCCGCGGCGGGGCAGGGTTTCGATATAGCGCGGCGTCTCCGCCGAATCGCCCAGCACTTCGCGAATCCGGCCAATGGCATTGTGAAGGCCGTGATCGAAATCGACAAAGGTGTCTACCGGCCAGATTTGCGTCTGTAGTTCCTCGCGAGTCACGACCTCGCCGGCGTGCTCCACCAGGATCGCGAGCACTTGCAGCGGCTGGCCGCGCAGCCGTAGCTTCACGCCGCGTTTGCGGAGTTGTCCCGCGCGGGTGTCTAGTTCAAAGCCATCGAAACGGAGGGTGTGGCTGAGTGGGGCCGTGGTGGCCATGGGAGACTTCCAAAAAACTCAGGGAACTGTATCACAGTTCCGCGTCGCCGAATACTGCGCGGGCCGGGGGGTAGTGGCTCAGTTTGGAATCTGAACCGTTCAAAATTGGGGCCATCCCGACCGGAGCCGCTTTTCAGGCGGAGGGAGGGATCTCGCACCCACGAAGTCAAGGGAGATGAGACCCCTCAGCCGGCTGAAGGGCGCCGGCTTTCGGGATGACCCCTCGATTGCGGGGGCGGCGGCTGTTCCCCCAAGATCGTCGCGGTCTTTTTCTTCAGCATGTTAGCCATGGAGAAAACTTTGGGGAGGGTTGGAGGCGCTGGGCATTGACTGGACTGGGGGGTTGCGGCCAGAGTCGACGACTGAAATCTGGCGCTCGAGCACGAGACGGTGTCGACGACCCAGGTAGCCAGTCAGCCGTGCCGTGGCGAACGCTCAATCCTGAATACGACGTAGGAGATCACAATGAGACCAACTGTAGCGAAGTTCTGTCTAGGCGGCGGCGTTTTGACGGTCGCCATCGCCATGCTCGCGCTGGCGCAAGGGACGCCGAACTACGACTCGCGATGGCATGACAATGCACCGCGGGTTGCACAAGTCGTAGCCCTGGACGAATGCGACCCGACCACTTTTAATGCGGCGATAGGGCCGGACTTCTGCAAGAACATCGCCCTTGGATATTCCACCACATTTGCCAACCTGTTTGCCGAGGCGGCGGCTGGAACTCCGGACCCCAACTGGGATTTCGAGCCAGACACGCTGAAAATCAAGGAAGGAACGGTTGTGAGCGTCGTCGACCAAGGCGGCGAGCCGCACACGTTCACCGAGGTCGCGAACTTCGGCGGTGGTTTCATTGCGGGGCTCAATGATGGGCAGGCGACGATTCCCGAATGCGCCGGAGGCTTTTCGCGGGTCGCTGTGGCTAGGACGCGGCTTCTGCAAGGCAGCACAGTCCAGATCACGGGACTGTCGAAAGGGGTACATCACTTTGAGTGCTGCATTCATCCCTGGATGCGGATGGATGTCGTGGTGAAATGAATCCAGTGGCTTGGGACGGATCATCCCCGGGGCAGTGTCGGCGGAGCGGACGCCGGTGAGCTTGAGGCAAACCTGGCGGAGCTTCGCTCCGCTGGACAGCCGGGGGCGGCTGTCCCCACATTATTGCAGGGTTTGGGCTGACGATCCGGAGGCGCTCACGGTGATGTTGTAGCGTTTCAGTTTGCGGTAGAGGGTGGCGCGGCTGATGCCGAGCATGCGTCCGGCTAAGGCTTTGTCGCCCTTCACTTGCTCGAATACGCGCTGGATGGTGGCGCGTTCGATGTCTTCAAGATCGGTGGTCGACAAAGGAGAACGGGAAGCTTCGGGCGCGACCGGCACGCCGCCGAGATCGGGATCGAGGACGGTCGATCTCTCGGAAGCGCGGATGGGCGGAGCGTCGGCCATGGTGGCTCCTGAGGCGATGGCTGGAGGTAGATCGCCGAGGTCGATGCTGCTTCCGTTGCCCAGAGCGACGGCGCGCTCGACACAGTTTTCCAACTCGCGGACGTTGCCCGGCCAGTCGTATTGCATCAGGGATTTCATGGCGGCGCTGGCCACGTGCAATTCGCCTCCGGGGGCGTAGCGTTCGAGGAACCAGTGCACCAGCATGGGAATGTCGCTGCGGCGCTCGCGCAGTGCGGGAACGTATAACGTGACCACGTTCAAGCGGAAGTAGAGATCTTTGCGGAAGGTTCCGTTCTTGTAGGCGGCTTCGAGATCGCGATTGGTGGCGGCGATCACCCGCACGTCGACCTTGACGCGCTGGTTGCTGCCGACCGGGCGCACTTCTTTTTCCTGCAGCACGCGCAGCAGCTTGGCCTGCAATTCCAGCGGCAGTTCACCCACTTCGTCGAGAAAGATAGTGCCGCCGTCGGCGGACTGGAATAATCCCTGCTTCGATTTCAGCGCTCCGGTGAAGGCGCCTTTCTCGTAGCCGAACAGTTCGCTCTCGATCAGCGTGGGGACGAGCGATCCGCAATCGACGGCGACGAAGGGGCGCGCGCCAAAGGCTCCACGGAAGTGCATGGCGCGCGCGACTAATTCCTTGCCGGTACCGCTTTCGCCGTAGATGAGAACGGGCGTGCGGGTATCTTTCAGGCGCGCCACCATGCGCAGAACTTCCTGAATGCGGGCTGAGGAGCCGATGATGCCGTGGACGGCGGTTTCGGAGTCGGTGCGCTGGCGGAGAAATTCATTCTCTTCGACCAGACGAACTTTCTCCGCCATCCGGCGCAGAAACAAGCGAAGCTCTTCCAAGGGAGAAAAGGGCTTGGTGATGTAGTCGTAGGCGCCGAGCTTCATGGCCTGGACCGCGGTCTCGATGGAGCCGTGTCCGGTCATGAGCGCCACTTCGGTGCGGGGCAGAAGCTTTTTAACTTTTTCCAGGAATTCCAGCCCCGACATGTGAGGCATGACCATGTCGGTCAAGACCATGTGAACAGACTGCTCTTCGAGCAGCGACAGCGCGGATTCGCCGCTTTCCGCCTCGAGGCAAACGAAACTGAGTGCCTCGGCCACGGTGGCGCACAGTTTGCGAATGCTCTGCTCGTCGTCGACGATCAGCAGGCGGATGCGGAGATCGTCTTTATTGCCTGCCGTGTTCACTCGGCCTTCCCAAAAGTCCTGGAGATGACGTCGATAAATTGCGCCACGCGAAACGGTTTCTCCACGCAGGGAGCGCCCGTTTCGCGCAAGGTAGCAACCGTTTCTTCGTTAGCAATATCACCGGTGATGAAGACGATGCGGGACGCCAGATCGGGGCGATGCCGGGAGATCCAGGCGTAGACCTGGCCGCCATCGACGCCGCCGGGAGTCCGCATATCGGAAACTACTCCAAGGAATGAGCCGTTTTCGAGCAGACGTAAAGCGTCCACGCCGGATTCGCAGCACACGACGGGATATCCGCTGCGTTCCAATGCGGCTTGGACATAGGCCATCACTGCCGGCTCATCCTCGATGAGCAGCACGGGCGAAGTCTGAGGTCTGAAGGCTGGTTGGCTCATGGTTGTTTAACTCCTGCGCCCACGTCGGCCGAAGCGGCGCGGGTTGCGATTGGCAGGCGAACAATAAAAGTGGCGCCTTGCCCGCCAGTGTTGTTGTGACACAGAATCTCGCCACCGTGTTCTTGCACGATGCCGTAGCAGATGCTGAGCCCGAGGCCGGTTCCCTTCCCGATCTCCTTGGTAGTGAAGAAGGGGTCGAAGATCTTGTCGGGGTGGGAAATGCCGTTGCCGTTGTCGGAGAAGGAGACTTCGACGGAATCGCCCGACAGGGTCGAGGTGATCTCGATGCGAGCGGGGCGTCCGACTGCATGAACCGCGTCGTAGGCGTTATTGAGAATGTTGAGAAAGACCTGCTGGAGCTGGTGAGCATCGCCCACCACGTCAGGGAGACCCTCGTCGAGATGTTCGATGACTTCCACGCCGTGGCTGGTGAAATCGTAGGAGCGCAACTGGATGGTACGGCGCAGGATCGGGTTCAGGGGCAGCGCATTGCGCTGGGGCGGCATCTGGCGGGCGAAGCTGAGCAGGTTCTGCACGATCTGCTTGGTGCGCTGCGCCTCCTGCAAAATCACGCGCAGATCTTTGCGCGCGGCTTCGGGCAGCTCGGGATTTTCCATCAGCAAATCAGCGAAGCCCAGAATCGCCGTCAGGGGATTGTTCACTTCATGGGCTACGCCGGAAACCAACTGGCCGACGGCTGCCATTTTTTCCGCGTGGACCAACTTGTCGCGCAGCACGGCGGAATCGGTGATGTCGGTGAGCACCACGACGATGCTGGTGACGATGCCTTGCTCGTCGCGCATGGGGCTGAGATTGGCCGAGAATTTTCCGGCGCCTCCGGTGCGGCGCACGATCTCCAGTTCCAGATTGTCGACCTGCTGGCTTTCGAGCGTCTTGTGGAGGGCTTCGGATAAGGCGGAGGCAAAGCCGGGCGCGACCAACTCGAGCAACGGCCGCCCGAGCAATTCCCGCTGCTCGAAGCCGGCATCGTACCAGCGGCGGTTGGCGTAGCTGATCAGGCCGGCGGTGTCGGCCACCAGAATCAGGCTCTGCGTGTTGCTGAGAATCTTGCCGGAAAAATCGCGCTCGCGATGCAGTTCCGACTGGAACGTGCGCAGTCCGGTGACATCGAGCATGAGCCCGCGGATTTGCAGCAGGTGCCCGGCATTATCGTAGAGGCCGAAAGCATTGATCAGGACATGGATGGGCGAGCCATCTTTGCGGCGCAACGTGGCTTCGAAGTTGCGCAGGTGGCCTTGCTCCTCCATGAGCTTGGTCTGGCGCTCGCGCTGGTCCGGGAGGGGATAGAGCTGCGAGGGAATATCGATCTGCAGCAATTCCTCGCGGCTGGCATAGCCGAGCATGCGCACCATGGCGTCGTTGACTTCAATGAAGCGTCCGGCGGGCGTGCTGAAGAACAGGCCTTCCTGAATGTTGTCAAAGAGTTCGCGGTAGCGGCGCTCGGCCTCGCGGCGATCGGAAATATCTTTCAGCACGTGGATGGTCTGCAATCCCTCGCCGTTGGCTCCGTGAACGCGCGAGGTGGAGACCAGATAAGTGCGATCGAAGACGGGGTGAGCAAATTCGTCGCAGTCATCGCCCAGCGAGCGGCAGAAGGGGCACGAGTAAGAGGCGGTATCGCTGGTCAAAGCCATCAAGGCGCGCATGTTGACGCCGACCAGTTCAGCGGGGGTGACGCCGATCATCGCGGCCAGCGAGCGGTTCACGCGCAGGACTTTGTCGTGCTGGTCATGCACGACGATGAAGTCAGTAATGGCATCGAAGATTTCCATCCAGTGACGGTTGGACTGCTCGATGCGGGTGAACAGGCGGGCGTTCTCCAGCGCCATGCCGGCGTGCCCCGCCATGGTTTCGAGGAAGACGCGATCTTCCTGCAGAAGAGGCGCGGAGCGCCCGGAAAGACAAAGGAGTCCGGCCAGCGCGGCGTTGGCCCCGGGAAGGCGAACCAGCATGCAATCGGTCCAGCCGAGAGCGGAGGCAGCGTCAGCACCTAGAACCTGTTCAGCGGAGGCGGACACGACTTTGTCGGAATGGCGCAATACGAACTCGGCCAAGGCGGCGCCGAGCGAACGTTCCACTTCAGGATCGAGCGCGGAATCGTGAACGGGCGCAGGATGGGCGGGCGCAGTCGGGGCGGGCAGCGTGGCCATCGCGCTTTCCGCTTCCAAAGAATGCTCGACATTAGAATGCTCGACATTAGAGTGTTCGGCATCAGAAGCTGAAGCAACCAACAGCTTGGCCGGCGCGTTGGGATGCAGCGCGACCACCTGCCAGTGCCCTTCTTGCTGCACGGCAAGCAGGCCGGCGCGGGAGCCGGTGAGTTCGGCGGTGCGGCAGACAAAACGGCGGGCAAATTCGGGCAAGCGCAGCGTGCCGCCGTCGATCTCGCGAGCCAACTCGATCAGAGCCTCGGCGCGGCGGCGATGCTGCTCCGACAGGTGGAGATTGCGGGCCCCTTCGAGCACGACTGCGGCTTGATTCGAGAGGGCGCGCGCACGACGAATGTCTTCCTGCGCAATGCCGGTGCCATCGGTCCGATCGAGAACGCCGAACATTCCCAGGACCTGGCCGCTGGCACCCAGCAGCGGCACCACCAGGAACTGGCGGACATGGTATTTGCTGATGGCGTCGAGATTGGCTCCGGGCATGCGAGTAGCGTCGTCGGTCCAGAAAACTTCTTTGGAGCGCAGAGCGGCAGTTGCCATGCCTTCAGGGAAGACGACTTCCAGCCGGCGCGGTTCGCCGCGTTCGACACCGTAACGCACATGGAATTGGTCCTCTTCCAGCAAAGCGATGAAGCAGCGGCCAAAGCCGAGGAAGTCGGAGGCACGGACGACGAAGGCCTGCAGAAAATGTTCGAGGTCGCTGCTGGAACTGAGTGCGGAAGAGATTTCGAGTAATTGATGAAGTTCGCGGGCCTGGGCGTGGGAAGTGGCATGCAATTCCGCATGAGCCACGGCGACTCCACCGAAACCGGCAATGGCGGCGACCAACGTTCTTTCTTCCGCGGTGAAGGCGCCATCCGCGCGCGGGTAAATGAGGATAGCGCCCTGGGTTCGCGAAGTGCGGAAGGGCGCGGCGATCAGCATGCCGGGCGAGACCAGATTTCCCAGCGAATGCACCTCGGCGCCGATGGACAGGCTGATGGGCTCTCCCACAGCGATGGCGCGTTGCGCCAGATCGGCGGCAAAGCGCACGGTGTGGCGATCGTGCCGCGCGCGCACGGAAGTGGCCAGTTGCGGCGTCTCGGCAGAGACCGCCTTCAATTCGAACGGCCCTTCGCGGCGCAACAGGACGCAAACCAGGCGCGTCCGCAACAGCAGGCGGAGACGGTCGGCCAGCGCCTCGATCACAGCGGAAACATCGGGGCTGCCGTGCAGTACGTGGGCCACGTCGGCCAGAATCTCGGCCCGGCGCTGCTCTTCTCCGGGGAGACCTCCAGAAGCTCCGCCGGAAGTTTCGCCGAGGCGCGCGGCTTCAAGCAAGCTGCCCAGCTGTCCCGCGAGGGCAGTTGCCTTGGAAGCAATCTCTTCAGTGAAAAAGTTGTCATCGGAGTCATGCAGTAGGGTGATTGCTCCGACGACTTCGTTCAATACTACGACCGGTGCAGCTAACAAAGAACGCGCTTGATATTCCATGGCGGCGGGGAAAGTCACGGACTCCACATGATTGGCGAAGATCGTTCTGCGCTGGCGCACGGCTTCGGCGGTAACGGCGCTCTGGTCGGGATGGATTCGGATGCCGATGAAACGGTCGGCCATCTTGCCGTCGGCTCGCTCTCCGACCAGTTCGTCGGCCGAGTAGCAGCGCCAGAAGTAAACGCCGGCGACCTGAAAGAATTCGCGCGTGGCCTGACAGAACAATTGAATGAGGGCGCTAGCGTCGGACCGTTCAACCGCCGAGGCAGCAATACGGCGTAAGAGCTTCTGGAAAGCCTCATCCGCCCCAAGAGCAATTCTGCGTTCCGGGGAAAGGATGGGACTGCCACCAGAAACTCCAACTGCTGCACCGAGCGCGGACGAATAGTTTTCGCGATTCACAAGTGCTTGAATCTATTGGGAAAGTACTCTGGCATCTCAATTTGAGTCAAGGGAAATGGGGGATGGGGTGCCTTTGTGTGAAATCCCGAGACTGGCGTGAGATTTTGTCTCATAGTGAGAAGCCCGCCATGATTTTAGTTCGATGAGACGGGTCTCATCCAGAGGTGGACTCGGCGTCTCACTCTGCGGACGGAATAAGTTAAGTCTTTTCTGGTTGATACGATCCATTACTTTGGTTTTTTCAAGAAGGTTCCGGTGGCCCGGTCGTTGCACGTTGGCTCTTGCTCGCTGTTTGTACGCCAAGGAGGATTTGTGTCTCAACGATGTGTGGCGGCCGTGCTGGCCGTCGCGACTCTGGCCTTAACGCTGGGTCCATGTTATGCGGGAGCGCAAGCAGCAACGCAGAACAACGAAATCGTACGCCGAGCAAAAAGCAAAGTAGAGCCGGTATACCCGGAGCTGGCGCGCAGGATGAACATTTCCGGGACGGTCAAGATCGAAGTGGTGGTGGCGCCCAACGGCACGGTGAAAGACGCGAGGGTGGCTGGCGGGCATCCGGTGCTGGCTAGTGCCGCGCTGGACGCGGCCCGGAAGTGGCGCTTTGAACCAGCGCCGGCGGAAAGCAAGGGGATTATCGACTTCAAGTTTGAGCCGCGGTAAGTGGCCTGGCCGCGGAGGAGACAGGCATGACAATCGGCAAGAAGTTGTACATGAACTTCGGCATCATTCTCACCATGGTACTGGTGCTGTTCCTGGTGAACTGGTCGGCGGTGCAGCGCGAACACGCGGCCAAGAAAGCGGCGCAGGATTCGCTGGATCTGGCCGATGCCACCAACGCGGTGCGCTTCCAGATGATGCAGAACCGGCTGTACCTGAGCAACTACCTGCTGAGCGGCGACACCCGGGAAGTCGACCGCATGAACGAAGGCCTGCGCACCCTCAGCGAGAAGCTGGCCCAGGGCAAAACGCTGGCCAACTCCGACCAGGTCAAGAGCTCGCTGGCCAGGGTGGAACAGCTGGAGCAGTCGTGGGGCAAGGAGTTCGCACAACCGTTGATCGAGAAGCGGAAAGACGTCGATTCCGGCAACGCCACGGTGGCCGAGCTGCAGATTTATTACCTGCAGAAAGATGCTTCGTCGTGGGTAAAGAGTTCGACTGACTCGCTCGACGTGGCCGACGGCGAGAACCGCAAACTACTCGAGGAGCGCCGCAAATCGGACGAGAGCGCGGCCAACTGGACCATCGTGGTTTCGCTGATCAGCACGCTGCTGGCGCTGTCGCTGGGATCGATCATCGCGTATCGCACAGCGAAGGGGATCACCCAGCCGCTGACCAACCTGATGAATGTAGCCCGGGCGATCGGCAACACCGGCGATCTGGAGCACAACATCGATCTGAACCGGGATGACGAGATTGGCGAGTTGGCCCGGACCTTCCACAAAATGGTCACGTATCTGAAAGAGATGGCGGGAGTCTCGGAAGCGATCGCCGGCGGCGACCTGACTCTGGAAGTGAAGCCGCGGTCGTCTCACGACACCCTGGGCAACGCCTTCGCCAAGATGGTGGAAGGCCTGGCCGGGCTGGTGCGCAGCGTGCGCGACGCTTCCTCGCAGGTGGCCAGCGCCTCGAACCAGGTGGCGGGAGCATCGGACGATTCGGCGAAGATCGGACTGCAAGCGTCTTCGGCCATCGACGAAGTCACCAGCACCATGCACGAGATGAGCGTCAACGTGCAGAACATGGTGAAAAGCACGCAGGTGCAGGCGTCGAGCGTGAGCGAGACCTCGGCATCGATCGACCAGATGGTAGCATCGATCCAGCGGGTGGCCGATACCGCTAAAGTTCTGCTGGATATTTCCAACCGCTCGCGCGAGGAAGTGCACAGCGGCATCGGGACTATGGAAAAGGCCACCGACGGCCTGAACCGCATCAACACCACCATCAACTCTTCCGGCGAAATTATTGGAGCGCTGGGACAACGCGCGGACGACATCGGCAAGATCATCGAGGTGATCGACGATCTGGCCGAGCAAACCAACTTGCTGGCGTTGAATGCCGCCATCGAAGCGGCCCGCGCCGGAGAACACGGCCTGGGCTTCGCCGTGGTGGCCGACGAAGTGCGCAAGCTGGCCGAGAAGTCGGCGCAGTCAACCAAAGAGATTTCCGAGCTCATCCAGAGCATTCAGAAGGAAGCGCGCAAGGCGGTCGAAAACATGGACCGCTCGACTTCCATCGTCAACGAAGGCCTGGAACTGGGCGGAGAGCTGAACGCCGCCCTGCGCAAGATTTCGAACGTGGTCACCGAGGTCTACAAGTTCGCGCAGGAAATCGGCGCGGCCACTAACGAGCAGTCGCACGGTTCGTCGCAGATTGCACGCGCCACCACGCGGCTGAACGAGATCACGCACGAAATCAATTCGGCGGTGGAAGAGCAGGCTTCCGGAGCGCAGGCCGTGGTGAAGGCCATGGAACGCATGCGCGAACTGGTGCAGCAGTCCACTTCGAGTTCGACCGAGCTGGCGGCGTCGTCGGAGCAGATGTCCAAGATGTCGCGCAGCCTGCTGGACTTCATCGACCGCTTCGCCCTGGCTGAGGGTGCCCGGGCGCAGGCGAACTCGGATGCTTCGAACCGCAACGCGCGCCGGGCCAGTGCCGGAGCGCAATAGGGCTGCTGAGGAGCCGAGACCATGAGCCGCGAACTGCACATTGTGGGCTTTCAGGTGGGCCGCGAGACCTACGGCGTGCCCATCACGTCCCTGCATGAAATCGTGCGGGTGCCGGAGATTACCGCGGTGCCGGACGCGCCCGATTATCTGGAGGGCGTGATCAACCTGCGGGGCAAGATCGTTTCCGTGATGGACCTGCGGAAACGCTTCGGAGAAAAGTCGTCCACGGTAAAGCGCCACAACCGGATCCTGGTAGTCGAACATGCTGGACGACTGGCGGGATTGATCGTGGATTCGGCTTCCGAAGTTTTGAAGATTCCCGCTGACGCCGTGGAGGCTCCGCCGGCCGTGTTTCAGGATGGCGGGCTGAACTGCGTGACCGGGCTGGGAAAAGTTGGGGGCCGTCTGGTCGTGCTGCTCGACATGAGCAAGCTGCTGGCGCCGGAGAGCCTGCGGGCCAAAAGCGAGTCCGCGGAGAAAAAAGTAGCGCCCAAGACGGAAGCAAGGGGCGCGGGGGCGAAGTAGAACTAGTGGTCAGTGGCCAGTGGCTAGTGTTCAGTGGTCAGTGATTGGTCGTCGAGTACAGCGTGGTTGGCCGGAGAAGCATCGTGCAGTGGTGGTTTTACTATCCACTGATCACTGGCCACTGGCATTCGAGAACGAGAGAACGCATGAGCACATCCGGAGCGGCACCAGCTCCCATATTGACCGACGCGGAACTGAAGTTGCTGCAGGCGCTCGTCTACCAGGAGTGCGGCATGCACTTCGACGAACGCCGCACCCATTTCCTGCAGGACCGGCTGTTGCGCCGCCTGAAGGAATGCCGCGTGGACTCCTTTTATGGCTATTACCGGCTGTTGATCAGCCAGCAAGGCAAGGAAGAACTGGCCAAGCTGCTGGAAAACCTGACAGTCAACGAGACCAGCTTCTTCCGGCACAAGGCGCAGCTCGACCTGTTTCAGAAGACGGTGCTCGAAGAACTGTTGAACCACAAGAGCGGGCGGCGGGAGTATTCGATCCGCATATGGAGCGCGGGCTGCTCGACTGGGCAAGAAGCTTACACCCTGGGCATGCTGATCACCGACGCGCTGGCCTATTACTACCTGCGCAATCCGCTGCCCATGGAGTTGCCGTTGCCCAAGCCGCTGGTGCCTCCGCCGTGGCGACTGGAAATTCTGGCCAGCGACATCAGCTATTCGGTGCTGCGGGCGGGGCAGGAAGGGACGTACAGCGAGCACCAGATGTCGATGGTCGATTACGGCTACCGGCTGCGCTACTTCGACAAAGTAGCCGATCGCTACGCCATCAAGAAGGCGCTGAAAGAGATGGTGCACTTCGACTTTCATAACCTGAAGACGGAGTACCTGCCGCAGCGCAACGACGTGATCTTTTGCCGCAACGTGATGATGTATTTCGACGAGGCGGAGCAGAAACGGCTGATCGAAAAGTTTTACCGCTGCCTGAATCCCGGTGGCTACCTGTTTGTGGGCCATGCGGAAAGCCTGCTGGGGCTGACCAAGAAATTCCAGATGGTGCACAAGGACAGCGGCACGGCGTACCAGCGGCTTGAGGTAAGAGAGTAACGCATGACGAATTCCTCCGACGAACGCGGCCTGGAAATGCGAGAGCTCTTCTTTGAGACCTCGCAGGAGCTGTTGCAGGCGCTGAACGACGAAGCCTTGAAGCTGGAGAAGAAGCCCGGCGACGAGGAGATCGTGCGTTCGATCCGGCGGACGGTGCATACCTTGAAGGGCGACTCGGCAGCCTGCGGCCTGCGCGAGTTGAGTGAACTGGCGCACCAGTTCGAAGATGCGTTGTCGATGGAAGGCACAGCGACCCAGGCGGCAGTGGCTGAAATCGCTTTCGCGGCCGCCGACCTGTTTGCCGAGATGATTGCGGCGTATCGCAAAGGAAGCAAGCCGCCTTCCACAAAAAAGCTGAGCAAGCGGATCGAAGAACTCACCTCGGACCCGGCGGCCAAAAAATCGCGCGCCCGTAAGAAGGCCAAAGCCGCGGTCAGGACCGCGGCCGAGTGGACCGAATACGAAAAGCTGGCCATGACCCAGGCGCAGGCCAGCGGCCAGGACGTGCTGCATGTGGTGGTGAAAATGGATCCGCACTGCGCCATGCCGATTGCGGGACGGCAACTGATCCAGAACGCGGTTTCGAGCATGGGTCCGGTGCTGGCGGTGCGACCGGATGCGAAATCGGCGGCCGCGGCGCGGCAAGTGGAATTCGTGCTGGCCAGCGTGCAGACGGCCGAGCAGATCATTGCCAAGTGCAAGATTCCCACCATCGCGGAAGACGTCATGGTCGAGCTAATTCTGCAGGGAGCGGCGCCGGGAGCGCAGGTTCCGGCCGCCGCGCCGCTGGCGGCGCTCGAAGAACTTCCGCCGCAGGAGCAAGTGGCGGAAGAAGCCGCGCCATCGGCCACTCCTACAGCCGAAGCTGCGGTGAGCGCGGTGGAAAATATCCTGCGCGTGGATGCGGGCCGGATCGACAGCGTGCTGAACCTGGTGGGCGAGTTGATCATCGGGAAATCGATGCTGCAGCAGGCGCTGAACGAATTTTCCAAGCGTTATCCGAAGGAACTGCTGCGAGGCAAGTTCGCCGACGCCATGGCATTTCAGGCGCGCGTGCTCAACGATCTGCAACGCTCGGTGATGAAGATCCGCATGGTGCCGGTGGACCAGCTGTTCCGGCGCTTTCCGCGCATGGTGCGCGACGTTTCCCGGCAGTGCGGGCGCGACGTGGAACTGGACATCAGCGGGCAGGACACCGACCTCGATAAGGGCATCCTCGACGCCATTGCCGAGCCTTTGACGCACCTGGTGCGCAACGCCATCAGCCACGGCATTGAATCGGCGGACGAGCGCAAAAAGCTGGGCAAGCCGGAGCAGGGCAGGGTGCGGCTGAACGCGTATCACCAGGGGAACCAGGTGATCGTGGAAGTCAGCGACGACGGGCGCGGCATCGATGCGCAGAAGATTCGCAGCAAGGCCATCGAACTGGGGCTGGCGACCGCAGACGAAGCGGCGCAGATGAGCGAGACCGAAGCGCTCAATCTCATCTTCCGCCCGGGCTTCTCGACGGCCGAGCAGGTCACCGAGGTTTCCGGGCGGGGCGTGGGCATGGATGTGGTGCAGAGCGTGTTGCATCGCCTGAAAGCTTCGGTGAGCCTGGAGACGCGGCTGGGGCAAGGCACGACGTTCCGCCTCAAACTGCCGCTGACTCTGGCCATCATCAAGGCGTTGCTGTTCTGGGTGGAGCAGAGGCTGTACGCGATTCCGCTGAATGCAGTGCTGGAAATCGCGCGCACCTTCGAGGCGGAAGTCCACCAGGTCGATAACTATGAAGTTCTGCAGTTGCGCAACCAGGTGCTGCCGTTGCTGCGGCTGGGACGGCCGGCGCCGGCAGAGGATCACAAGTCGAAGCTGTTCGTGCTGGTCATTACCGTGGCAGAGAGGAAGTACGGATTGATTGTCGACGCGCTGGAAGGCGAAGAAGAACTCGTGATCAAGGCATTGGACGACCAGACATTCTCGACCGATCTGGTGTCGGGCGCCTCGATTCTGGGCGACGGACGAGTGGTTTTGATTCTCAACCTGCCGGCGGTGGTGGAGCATGTGGCGCGCCTGCGGCCGCAGGAAATGGGGCATGCGAATTCCGGACTGTTGTTGACGCAGACTGACCGCATGCGGCTGGCGCTGACTCCGGCGGCAGGAGGTCCGGCATGAGAAAAGACCTCATACGCGTGCTGGTGGTCGATGATTCGGCGCTGATGCGCAAGCTGATTCCGCAGATGCTGGCGGCCGATGAATCGATTGAAGTCGTGGGAACGGCGATGGACGGGTCGTTCTGCCTGAAGAAGATGGAAGAGCTGAAGCCGAACGTGGTCACGCTCGATCTGGAGATGCCCGGCATGAACGGCATCGACACCTTGAAGGAGATCATGCGGCGGCAGCCGGTTCCGGTGATTGTGGTCAGCTCGCACTCGACCGAAGGCGCGAGCGTCACCATGAAGGCGCTGGGGCTGGGGGCATTCGATTTCGTCACCAAGCCGAAAGATGCCACGGCGCACATGGCGGGGACGGCGCACGAGCTGATTGCCAAGGTCAAGGCCGCGGCCGACTGCAAGCTCAAGCCGCGCATGCTGTCGGGGATCCCGCCGAAGCCGGAAAAAGTTGCGGCGCCCGCGGGAGCTCCCAACAAGATCGTCGCCATCGGAGTTTCTACGGGAGGTCCGCAGGCGCTGGAATATGTGCTTTCACAATTGCCGGGAGACTTTCCGTCGACCATCACCGTGGTGCAGCACATGCCGGATGGATTCACCGACATGTTCGCGCGGCGGCTGGATGAAATCTGCCCGCTGCGGGTGAAGGAAGCGCAATCGGGCGACATGCTGCAGGCCGGGCGCGTGCTGATCTGCCCGGGCAGCCGGCACATGAAAGTGAAGCGCTTGCCTCTGGGAGACATTGTGGTGCTCTGCGACGAACCGCGGGTGAACGGACATCGTCCCAGCGCCGATGTTCTATTACGTAGCGTTGCCGAAGAATTCAAGACGAATGCGGTCGGCGTGCTGATGACGGGCATGGGCGATGACGGCGCCGAAGGATTAGGAGCGATTAAGAAAGAAGGCGGCATGACCATTGCGCAGAGTGAAGAATCCTGCGTGGTGTTTGGCATGCCGAAGGCGGCGATCGAACGAGGATACGTCGTGCGCGTCGTCGGGCTCGACGTGATGGGAGCCACGCTGCAGGCGCTGTGCGGCCGGGGCAGCGGCGACATGCGTTCCGCCGGACGGGCCGTGCGCGCCGGCAACTAAAAGATCGGGCACCGCCCGCCTGTGACCAGCGTGATCTGGTTCCGGCGAAGCGGGCCATGATATGCAGTAGACAGGGGAGGTCTGTATGGAGCAGTTTGCACCAGTAAAGCGCAGCAAAGACGGGCAGCCGGTCCGCTATTTGATCGTGGACGACTCCGTATTTGCCCGTAAGAACTTAGCCCGCATGATCGAAACGTTCGGCGGGCAGGTGGCGGCGGAAGCCGGCGACGGCTTGACTGCCATCAGCGAGTTCGACCGCACTCATCCTGACATCGTGCTCATGGACATCACCATGCCGCAGATGGAAGGCATTGAAGCGGCCGAACGGATTGTGCAACAGCATCCTGAAGCGCGCATCGTGATGGTCTCTTCGGTGGGATACCAGGAGAACATTGTGGCGGCGTTGCAGCGTGGCGCTCGCCATTTCGTGCAGAAGCCGGTGAAGCCGGAAGTGCTCTACGAAGTCATCAAGTACGTGCTGGGCGAAGATGGAGCGGTATCGAACGCCGCCGGAGCGGGAGCGTAAGTCCATGAAGATGGAACTGATCCAGCCTTTCATCAACGCGGCCGACGCCGTGTTGTCGCAAGGTTTGCAGTCAACGACCAAGGTGGACAATCTCACCATGGAAGAGGATGCCTATCGCCGCAAGGGTGTGGCCGGCATGATCGCGCTGACCGGAGACATTGAAGGCCGGATCATTCTCGACATGGAACCGCAGACGGCCGTGAAGGTAGCCAGCCACTATGCCGGGGCTGAACTGCCCGAGTCGGATGGGCTGATCAAAGAAACTATCTTCGAGCTGGCGAACCAGGTCGTGGGTAACGCCATCTCCGCCTTGAACGACCAGGGATTCCATTTCCGCGTGCATCCCCCGCTGCTTTTAACCGCACAAGAGGGCGACAAGACCAGTGAAGACACAGAAGCGCTGATGATCTGCTTCGAGACCTCCCTCGGCAATGTCTTCATGAACGTCGCGTTGCGCTACAACAAGAAACGGATGGCCGATCACGCGGCGGTCGGCGCGTAAACCCAGCCGCCAGTTGCCAGTGGCCAGTCTTTCGTTAGCGATTTTCGATGGCACGAGTCGGCTCCTTGCTGTGGGGGGCGTCACTCTGCGCGCTTACCATCGCCTTTCCCACCTGATCGCGTAGTTGTCTTTGGTGCCATCTCCTGGTAACGGCGCCGTTAATCGGTTGCGAGTCGAAGTGATCGCTCGCCGGTGCTCCGAACACCAACGTCATGTTCGAAAATTCGACCTGGGTTCCTCCCGCTACGCTGTCGTTGATCTGCGTCATTCAGGTTCCTTAGGAAGCCGAACGACCCCGTGGATCGGCTGCGGTCCGAAATGATTTGTTGCCTGCGACGGGCCGGTCGAGAGATTCGTAAACACCAGCGTGATGTTCGAAATCTCGAGGTTCGGGCCGCCGCCGAGGCAGACCTGTAGCGGCACTGGCCCGGTAAAGGGAGATCCCCCATTTCCCGTTACATCCGCCATTCCGTTCACCTCCAGAACCCAAGTGTAGGTAGGGAAGGGAGTGATGCCGGTTGGGCAATCCGTTTGAGGCGGGTTCCAAACTAGCGTCGCGCCCTTCATTCTTATATGGTGAGTGTGCTGGTGTCGGGAGTCGGTGCTGAACCCAGAACCGGATCCTAAATCGGAAAACTCCATCGTCAGAGCTGCCGAAAAATTTGCCCTTCCGAACGGTTGCAGGCTCAAGGACCACGGGCCGCGAAGCTCCCACGGACCGGCTGTCGGGTTGGCTGATAGTGGATAGTCATTGATCACGCCACGGTAGTGCCTGCCTGGCCAATCTTGCGCCGCTGCAATGGTGCCTAGCGCGAGCACGAGAACCCACGCCCCTACCAAGCAGAAGAAAGTTTTGCTGTACATAGTCGCCTCCAGAAATTCTTGAGAATACAGAGCTTGTTCGGTGAATCGTCGCGCCGCGCCGCGCCGAAAGTCTCCACCCGGGAGTTGCATCGCCGCGAGTTCATAGCCCGACACGTCGTGCAATAGACTGAGTGATCGGAGGACAGTGAGCAAACAGCAATAAACGGAACGGCCCGTTTGCGGCCAAATGCCGTGCTTTGCCGTTACCATCCGAAGCATTACAATCGGTGCGCTTATCTCCTGACCCCTTACAGGAGAGCCCATGGGCGAACCGTCCCTCAATAAATCGCTGTCTGAGACCCCGTCCGAGCGTCATCTTGATTCCTGGAAGGAGATTGCCCGCTACCTGCACCGGGACGTGACGACGGTCCAGCGCTGGGAGAAGCAGGAGGGGATGCCTGTCCACCGGCACCTGCACCGCAAGCGAGGCTCCGTCTATGCCTTGAGTTCCGAGATCGATGCCTGGCGGCAAGACCGCAAACTCCGTTCCGATGAGGAACAAGAGCCAGCCCTAGACGCCGCTGGGGCGGGTGGCCGGCAAACGACCGTTCCGGGGGGACGTCGCTGGCTTATTCTTGGCTCCTCAGTGGTAGTACTGGCTGCCATCGTTTCACTTGCCTACTTCGCAACGCGGATGCGTACAAAGGATGCAAGCCCAGCCAAAATTAGATCTTTGGCAGTGCTCCCCTTGCAGAACTTGAGTGGAGATCCGTCGCAGGACTACATCGCCGACGGCATGACCGAGGAACTCATCGGGCGTCTCTCCCGGATTCATGGATTACGGGTTATATCCCGCACTTCGACGATGCACTTCAAGAAGACGCAGCTTTCCGTGCCAGAGATTGCCAGGATGCTCGCAGTTGATGCGATTGTGGAAGGGTCGTTGGTGCGAGAAGGACACCAGATCCGTGTCCACGCCCAATTGATTCGCGCCGCGACGGATGAGCACATTTGGGCAGGAGAATACCAGCGAGAATACCAAAGCATTCTCGAAGTGCAGGAGGAAGTCGCTCGGAATATCGTTGAGCAGATCGAACTGAATCTCACACCTGAGGAGCGGGCGCGTCTGGCATCCGGCCCCCCGGTCGATCCGCACGCTTACGAGAGTTACCTGAAGGGCCGTTACTACTTCAGCCAGCGAACCGAGGATGCGCTCCACAAAAGCATCGCGGCGTTCCAGCAGGCAATCACGAGCGACCCGGCCTATGCCCCGGCCTATAGCGGACTGGCGGAGGCCTACGCCATGCTCGGATTCCGCGGCGGGCTACCGTCGAAAGATGCTCTGTCAGCTGCGAGAAAAGCAGCTCTGAAAGCGATCGAACTGGACAACTCCTTGGCGGAACCGCATGCCTGTCTAGCGTTCATCGCAGAGACCTACGATTGGGACTGGCCCGGCGCCGAGAGACAATACAAGCAGGCTTTGGAATTGAGTCCAGGTTACGCCCAGGCTCATAACTGGTATGCCGGTTATCTCACGTACACAGGGCGATTCAATGAGGGGGTTACTGAGGCCACCCGTGCCCGGGAACTCGACCCTTTGTCCTTGCCTCTGAACAACGCGATGGCGGGAAGATTGTTGGCGGCCGGGCGTTATGATGAAGCGCTCCGTCAGGTTCAGACAACCTTGGAACTGGATGATCACTTTGCACCGGCTCATCAGACTCTGGGCTGGATCTACCTGCACGGCGGCAAACAGGATGATGCCATTCGAGAGTTTAAAAACGCGCTAGAACTCGCCGGAGCTGCGGACACGGACATTGAGGTGGACTTGGGCTTTGCCTACGCCGTATCGGGACGGCCCGATGAGGCAAGAAGAATACTCGCGAACCTTCGGCAACTGCATCAGCAAGGCATCGTTCCGGCCGCTTCACTGGCGACCCTATATGGAGCGTTGGGCGAATCGAACGAAGCTTTTGTCTGGTTGGAAAAGGCCTATCGCGAGAGGGATCCTCAACTCACATATCTCAAAGCGGGCCGAAGATTCGAGCCGCTGCGTAAGGATGCGCGATTTGGACAATTCGTGCGCCGCGTCGGGTTACCGAATTAGGCCTTTTTTGTCACGGCTGCGCGAATTCGCTGGCCTACGATCGCATCTTCACCGGGCTGCAACATCCAGACTCCAACCACCAGCGTGTTTGCGTCCGCCGGGATGCCCTGATTGGGCTTTTGTCCGGTGTTTGGGTTCAGCTCAATCGAAGGAGTCCCCGTGCGCAAAGTGTCGACGATCTGGGGAGTCGTGATGCCAATGACCGCCGGGTCGAAGCGTATCAGCAGATGGGGAACATGGTTGGCGATCCGTGGAACCACCGTCTCGGTGCGGACCGACGGGATGCCCTGCACGGCGCTGGCGATGAGATCGACTCGCTTCTGATAGTCGCCTTGCATCGACTCTTCGGTGTGCGAGAGAACCCAATCGACGGCCGCAACCATGCCCACAATCTGCTCCTTCGCCACCTTCATGCCGCGGCCGATTCCGCCTCCGGGATTATTGTTCGCATGAGCGAGGTCGGTCAGGACCTTCCGGCCAAGCAGCAGGCCCGCGTTTTGCGGCCCGCGCATTCCCTTGCCTCCGGAAAAAGCTACCAGGTCGAAACCCATGCCGGTGTACTTCCATAGATTCGAGATCGGAGGCATGTCGGCGGCCGCATCCAGGTGGCACGGAATGTTGTGCTCGTGCGCCACTCGCAGCCACTCTTCGCGGCCAATCTGCGCGCTGCCTGCGATCCCGACTTCGTCCTCGGCGGCGTTGAAAAAATTCGTCATCACCGCGTTGCCCGCGGCGCAGGCGCGCTTATAGTCGTCGAGCGTGACCACCTCGGTCACCCGCGCTCCACAGAGATACATAGCGCGGTCATACTCGTAGCGGTGCGCACGCTGCACGATGACCTGATTCTTCAGGCCGTCAATCGCCTGCGGCATGTCCAAAATGTCGATATTGTTGGCATGCTGCAGGCAAGCAGCAGTCGCCAGGCTGATGGCTCCCGACGCCCCCGAAGTCACGACCGCGCCCTCGCAGCGGAGACGACGCGCGACGTACTCGCCTGCCTTCTGCTGCAGATCGTGCAAACGCACCGGATGAAGCGCGGATTTCTGCACCGCGGCCAAAACCTCCGGAGGCATGCAGGCAGCGGTCAGCGTGGTATAGGTGCCGGCGGCGTTGATAATGGTCGAGACTCCAAGCTTCGCGTAGTAATCCTCACCGTCTGACGATGCCGGCGGCGATGAAAGAGCTTTGGCGGAGGAAACCAGAGGCGCCGCGCCCAGGGCCGCGGCCAGCGAACTGGCCCAGCGAAAGAAGCCGCGGCGGGAAAGAAAGCTTCCTTGCGATTCGGTCGATGGCGACTCGGTCGATTCTGACACGGTGGTTACTCCTTATGTCCAGAAACTCGGGGACAGAAACATAATTATTGCGCCTGGCGGCTTCCGACTCGTTCGAGCAAAAGCCGGCACTGCGGGCCAGCGGCTTGAAAATCAATGGTCCTTGGGCGCGTGATGAATCCTACGGCGACGGCACGGGAAAGGTCAAAGCTGGAGGCATCGACCATCCTGATGGCGGAATGGGACACCTGGTGGAAGCGCAAGCTACAGTGCGCAGCCTGCCGGAACTCAGTGAGCGAAATGGCCTTCCATGAGAAGGCCGGTCGGAGTCAAGTGGGTTCTGTTGTTTTTTCGTTGGACAAGGGTTTCTCTCTCCGCCGAGCGCCACTCCTGTCGCCACCCTTCCATCCGCACTCTTTGTGAGGGCTGTGCGCCCGGTGCAAGTTGGGTGTTCTCGTTTCAGCCGGTGCTGCCACCTGTTAGTCGACCTCTCTTTCATCTTTGTGGATGAAAGTTGGGCCAGGCCATTAACGCAGTCACCGGAACTCGGCGTTTTGGGCTCTGTTTTTTCCTTCCTAAGAATGTTTTGACTTTACGCTGCTGCCGGCATCGCCCTCCGGTTGCTGTTGTGCAACGGTTCGTACGCTTCTGCGCTCACCCACAGGTGATGCAGCAGTACCGCTAGTTTTCTTGCGGTAGCGATGATGGCCCGCTTCTTCCCGTTTCTTCCGCCGCGTTCGGCCAGTTTCAGTCCCCAGCGGCGCAGATCGCAGTCGACCCCGAATGGACCCAGAATATGCTGCGCCCCTTGCACCAGCAGCGTTCGTAGATAAGGATCGCCTTCCTTGCTGATATGCATCTGCGGCTCGCTCTGGCCAGAGTTTCGTCGTCCTGGCTGCAGTCCCAAATAGCAGCCCACATCGCGACTCTTGCTAAAGCGCTGTGGATCTTCCAGCGTCAGCAAGAAGGTCAGCGCGATCAGCGTGCCCACACCTTTAATCTGCTTCAGCAGGGCCACCTGCGGATAGCTTTCCTGCGCCAACTTCTCAATCCGCTCGTTGTACTCGCGGATGCGCTCACTGAGTGATTCGAGTGCCGCCAGCAATGGCTGCAGCGCCGCTTGTAGCTCCGGACTCAGTCCTTCCGCTTTTTCCGGATTCATATTGCGCACGTTGCATCCACGCAATCGCTCGCCGTAGCTCTTGGCCAGTCCGCGGGCGGTGTTGACCAGCGCGGTGCGCGCTCGCACCAGTCCCGCTCGGGCTCGGATCACCGTCAGATCGGCCTGCGCCTTCGCGCTGCGATGCTTCACCGGACACAGCAACTGCGGATCGATCCGGGCCAGCCGCGCCAGAGTCTGGGCATCCAGACGATCGTCCTTCTTTCGGCTCTCCCCGATCAACCGCACGTTGCGCGCATGCGCCACGATCACTTCATGCCCCAACTCCGTCAGGATTCGGCTCACCCAGGGCGAGTGCATTCCCGTTTCCAACGCGATCCGGCTGCGCGGCATTCCCCCGAACACTTCCCGCATCGCTTTCGGAGTCGTGCCCAGTTTCTGTTCCTGCAGCACTTCGCCCACTTCGTCTAGCAGGCAATACCAGCTTGAGCGATCACCCAAATCCAGACCGATGGTCAGTTTCGGTTGAGAAAAATTCCTGATCTGCTGCGTCGCTACGGTGCTAATCTTCTTCATTGCCGGTCTCCTTTATCTCTTGTGCCTTGAGCACGTCGATAACTTGGGAGCGTACAGCATCCCGTCGGAGACCGGCCTTCTCCCTCGAAAACACTTGGCTCAGGCGATGCGCGGCTGGAGAGTGACTGAGTGTCCGAGACTCTCCAAACGCTTGACCAAGTATCGCTTCAAACCCTCTGCGTGGAGTCGGTCGAAGTAATTGCCGCCCAGATCGGTGTAGGTGCAGTGCTTCCGTTGTAGGTGATATCCGATTACCAGGATGCTATGGGCAACGGCGATGATGGCGCACTTCCTGCCTCGACGGGCGGCCAGCTTCTTAAACTGAGCGGAAAGATAAGTGTTCTTCGTGCGAGCCGCAGCCCAGGCGGATTGACATGCCATTCGACGTAACCATGGACTACCTTTGCGAATCTTGCTGCTGATCCGCTTGCCTGCACTCTCGTTGTTTCCCGGACACACGCCTGCCCAGCTAGCAAGATGCGCTGCAGTTGGGAACTGACTAACATCTGCTCCCATCTCGGCGATAAAACTCCAAGCCGCCACCCGATCCACCCCGGGAACCGTCACCCAGCGATTCAATGCCTCCGCCAAATCTGGGTGCTGTTGCCCGATTTGCTCGAGTCGAGCGTCCAACAACTCGATTTCAGTTTCGATAAAGTACAGTTGGCGAAGCAAGCTCTGCAGCAGGAAGCGATGATGATCACGTACTTGGCCTTCTAGAGCTGCCTGTAATTGCGGGATCTTGGCGCGTAGGTGCCCAAGGGCGAGATCCGCGAGTCGTTCGCAACTCTCTTCACCGCCGATGATTGCCGCCAGAATCGCTCGCCCACTCTTGCCGAGGGCGTTGCTGGCAACGCTTGCCAGCTTGAGATTGGCATCCTCGAGCACTTTCTGAATGCGGCTGGCAATACGAGAATGCTCCTGCGAGAGGCTGGTTCGTGCCCTGGTGAGATCACGCAGATCGCGAATCACCAACGGGGGTATGAAGCTGCCCCGCAGCAGTCCGTGTTGCAGAAGTTCCGCGATCCACTGACAGTCCTTCGTGTCCGTCTTGCGTCCTGGAACTGCCTTGATATGCTGGGCGTTCGCCAGAACGATCTGAAAATGAGTTTCGAGAACGTTCCATACAGGCTTCCAATAAACGCCCGTGGATTCCATCGCCACGTGCTCAACGCCAAACTCCTGCAACCACACGACCAACTCTCGAAGCTCGCGTGTCGTGCATCCGAAACGGCGAATGTGCTTCAACGGCTTGCCGGATTGCGCTATCAGAACACAAGCAGTGGTGGAGGACTTGTGCACATCCAGCCCGCAGCACCGCGAATACAAAACTTCCATGGCTGTCTCCTTCCGCCGTGAGACGTAAGGATGCACAAATCGCGAAAATCTCCCTCGCGTGCTCTTCTCCGAAGAGAAGGCAACAGTCTGTTGTTCTCAACGGCATCCAGGGTCAAACTCATCCGCGGGCTCTCAGGCTCCACTAAGGCGAACGACCGCATACGTCCACGGCTCCGATAGCTTACTCCCGTTTTCATAGGCCGTTGTGCCCCAAAAAAGGCATGTAGAACTCATCCCATCTGTTCACAGAAGTCCCTGCTCAACCTGGTCTGTCCAGCGAAGGAAAGCCCCCTCTCTGCGGGGCTGTTCGCCGTTCGGGGCGGATTTTATTTTCCGGTACCCGTTAGATTCAACGTCTGCGGGCTGTTGCTGGCGCTATCACTTACGCTTAGCTTTCCAGTCCGCGCTCCCGTCGCTGTCGGCGTGAACGTCAATTGGATCGTGCACTTGCTTTGGGCCGCCAGGCTCGTCGTGCACGTGGTCACCGACGCCGCAAAGTCTCCCGTCGTGGAGATCGCGAGGCTGGTCAGCGCTACGCTCTGATAGTTGCTCAGGGTAAACGTCTCTGCTGTGCTCGTCGTGCCCACCGGCCACGTATGGAAGAAAGCACTAGGCGGCATCAACGTGGCAGGCTCCGCCCCCGTGCCCGTCAGTGCCGCCGTCTGCGGGCTGTTGCTGGCGTTGTCGCTCACGCTCAACTGCCCCGTCCTAGTGCCCAACGCAGTCGGAGTAAAGGTTACGCTGATCGTACATATGCCCTTTGCGGCCAAGCTCGTCGTGCACGTGGTTGCCGACACCGCAAAGTCTCCGGTCGTCGAGATCACAATGCTGGTCAGCGCGATGCTCTGGTTGTTGACCAGGGTAAATGTCTTTGCTGCGCTGGTCATGTCCATCGCCTGCAACCCATAGAAAGCGCTGGCGGGCATCAGTGTCCCAGGCTCAACACCCCTGCCCGATAAAGGCACCGTCTGCGGGCTATTGGACGCATTATCGGTAAAGGTGAGCGTTCCCGTCAGCTTGCTCAAGACTGTGGGCGTAAACGTAACACTGACCTTGCACGTCTTGCCTATGCCCAGCGTGGCTCCGCCGCACGTGTTCGCAGAGATTGCGAAGCCACTGCCTTCAATGGCGACGCCGCTAATGATGTCAAGGGCCGTGCCGCTGTTCTTCAACGTCACTGACCTGGCTGTGCTGGTCTCGTCGAGAACCTGATTGCCGAAGCTCAACGAAGTGGGTGAGAACATGACCGCGGGGACTGCAGCCAAACGGAAGATCGTGCCAGGGAACTCGTTCTGACCGTTGGTACCGTAAAACCTGCCGTCGGTGGCTTGAATCAGTCCGGCTACGGGCGCCTCGCCGTCACCATCGCCGAAACTGTGCAGCGTGCCCAGCAGACCTGCCGGTGTGAATTCGAAAATCGTGCCATAGTAGCGATAGGCTCCGCCTGCGAGTGTGGTTCCGAAAAAGTTCCCGTCGGTGGCTTGAATCAGTCCGGCGTATGGATTGGCGCCGTCAGTGCAGTTCGTTAGGCTGCAAAAGCTGTAAAGCGTGGTCAGCGTGCCATCGGGGGTGATCCTAAAGACCGTGCCGCTCCCGTTGGCGCCGCCTCCACCTGTTGTCCCTCCACCTGTTGTCCCATAAAAGTTCCCGTCGGTGGCTTGAATTAGTCCGGCCACGGGCTCGGCACCGTCAGTGCACTTCGTTAGGCTGCAAAAGCTGTAAAGCGTGGTCAGCGTGCCATCGGGGGTGGTTTTGAAGACGGTGCCACATCCTTGGCTTCCATCGGTGTGTTTGCAAAAGTTCGCCCCGCCCTCCTCGGTGGTCCCGTAGAAGTTCCCGTCGGTGGCTTGAATTAGTCCGGCCAAGGGCGAGGCACCGTCAGTGCAGTTCGTTAGGCTGCAAAAGCTGTGCAGCGTGGTCAGCGTGCCATCGGGGGTGATCCTAAAGACCGTGCCGTCCCCGTTGGCGCCGCCTTCGTTGGTTGTTCCGTAAAAGTTTCCATCGGTGCCTCGAATCAGCCCGGCGATCGGGTAACCGCCGTCAGTCCCCGCGAAGCTGTGCAGCGTGGTCAGCGTGCCATCGGGGGTGATCCTAAAGACCGTGCCGTCCCCGTTGGCGCCGCCTCCACCGGTTGTCCCATAAAAGTTCCCGTCGGTGCCTTGAATCAGCCCGGCGTGCGAGCAGCAGCCGTCAGTCCCCGCGAAGCTGTGCAGCGTGGTCAGCGTGCCATCGGGGGTGATCCTAAAGACCGTGCCCTGCCCGTTCGCGCCGCCAAAAGTTGTTGTCCCATAAAAGTTCCCGTCGGTGCCTTGAATCAGCCCAGCGTACAGGTATTCGCCGTCCGAGCAGTTCGTTAGTGAGCAAAAGCGGTAAAGCGTAGTGAAGTTCTGTGCGGGCGCGGCCACCGCTGCTGCCACGCAAATCACGAAAAGGATGCACGCATTCCTTAGTGAGAATAAGCCAACTTTCTCCATAGCCCTCCTTCACAGCGGCGCGAAGAGTATACCTACAAACCACTTCCTTAGTGGGATTCCTCATCCGTCAATCCTGACGGTTGCTGTCGCAACATAACCCGCGAGAAACGAAGCAGCGCCTTCGTTTCGGTTTACCTGGAGGAAGTCGAACTGGCTGTGCGAGACTCGTGAAAGCGCCTCGTCTCAAGGGGTGTGCGTCTCGACTGGCGGAACTGCTCTTCGGGGAGATGAGGGAATCTTTCGCGGCTAATTTTCCGCGCGACGCTACGGAATGTCAGTGATGCGGGTCACGCCTGTTAGCTGGTCGTCCTGACGCAAAATCGCCGATTGCACTCATCAACAAATCTGCACCCCTCCCAATACCAGATTTCTTCTTCCCCGAAGACCTCTGGCATTGCACTGTAATGTACTTTGTAATACAACGCATACGCCATGAAAGCCCGCGAACGTCTCGCCCCCGCCGCGCAGTTATTGCTCATTTTCCCGGCCGTCCTTTTCCTGGGCGCGCTTGTCGTGCGGAACTTATCGCCGCTGCAAGAGGAACCGGCGCACATGGCCCAGCAGATCGTGATGTGGTATGCGGGACGGATGTGGACTCTCTGGATCCTTCTCATCGCTTTGCCGTTTGGCGTGTTGATGATCGGATGCATCACGTTCGCGCACAATTGGAGTGGAGACGCTGGCCTGCGGCAAGGCGGGAAGCAAGCGCTCGCCGTGCTTAGCGCCAATGGCGCGATGCTGGTCGTAGGGTTATTGACTTTGACAGCCGGAGTCATCCTCGCGATTGTCACCCTGCACATGCTCGCGAACTGATCGTCCCGTTCAGGGTGAGGGCTGCTCTTGTGGTGCGCGCTTATACTATGGGACTTGTCGAGTATGGGCCGCACCGAGATCAGCGATCAAATCAACCGAATCCTTCAGAGCCAGAGTCTGGCGAACAAGAGCCAGCTAAGAAAGCTGCTGGAGGTTCTGTCGAACAATCTGGATTCTCCGGGTACTCTGAAACCAGACCGTATCATCAAGGAACTCTGGCCCGAGGAAACCAGAACCAAGGGATCGGCCGATGTAGCCAAGGAGATGAACCGGCTACGGCATGCGCTCGAGATCTACTATGCCGTTGAAGGTAAGAACGATCCCGTTATCGTCACCCTTCCTAATCGCTCCGCCCCGGCACCAGACGGAAAACCAGAGAAGCGTTGGATCGTCGCCGCACCGCGCGGAGCCGACGAGCCGGCGGCAGCGCATCCGGTGAATCGAAAATTCACCTTGATCGCGATGACTGTGACGGTGGTTTTGATCGCTGGTGGTTATATTCTCTTCCCTTTGCTGACCGGCGACCGGCGGCCTCAATCCGGGCGTATGGACGGAACTGTGCTTACGATTCTCAATGCCGAAGGCAAGGAATTGTGGAAAAAGAACTTCCCGGAAGGTTTCTCGATGGACTGGTACTACCAGAAGGGACTGAGGTCGCGCATCTGGTTCGGAGATCTGGAGGGCAAGGGCCATACGGGCGTTCTTTTCTCTTATATGCCGACATCCAACCCGATGTCGCGCTCCTCGACATTGATCTGCTACTCCGATCGGGGTAAGGAGACATGGCGGTGGACACCGGGAAGAGAGTTGCCGGAACTCCCAGGGAGCCGCGCTACTTATGCAACGTGGGCCATAGGAGTATTAAAGGCAACGGAAAGCCGGCCGGAACGAATCGTCGTTCTGAGCCAGCATCAGCCCTGGTGGCCGAGCCAGGTCGCGCTACTGGATTCCAAGGGAAAGACGATTTCCGAGTACTGGCATTCCGGGGGCTTGAGTTACATGACGCTGGCGGATCTGGATGGAGACGGGAAACAAGAGATTATTCTCACCGGGATCAGCGAATATGATCACCAAGCAACGCTGGTGGTGCTCGACCCCGAGCGGGTGACTGGCGCTTCGACGGAGGAGAAACCGGAGTTCCAGATTCACGGCATGGGAGCGGCGCAGGAAAAAGTGCGCCTGTTGTTTCCCCGCAGCGACCTGAACCGGGCGCTGTTTCAGTTCAACATGGCCATGGACCCGGACGTGGAACACGGCAGCCTGCGGCTTACGGTGGCGGAGTGCATCACTCCTGCGCCCGGTTGCCGAATCTATTACGAATTCGACAAGCACCTTCGTTTGATTGCGGCGTATGCGGGAGGCGACGAATTTCGCAGCGCTCACGAGAGCTTCTATCGGACCGGCAAAGACGCGCATCGCCTGAGTGCAGAGGAACAGTCCGCATTCCAGAAGGTCCGGTGCCTGGTTGGCTGCAGCTCGGAGTACGTCGCAGTAGGCAATATCCTTCCCTGAACCCCGATCGCAATTTGATTAAGATTGCAGCAGTTTTACGCATCGGGGCGCGAGTTCATAGCCAGTTGATATCAAATCCACTCCGCAGAATCGAGACCGATCCCATCTCGTGCTAATTTGCCGAAGTCGGGCAAGGTGGGAATTCTGTCTACGCTTATCCCCGCGACGGCGGGAATAACTTGCTCGAATTGGACGGTGGTGAATACCGGGACACCGTAAGCGGAAACCGGCAGCATTGTATCGGGAGTGAGGATGATTAGTGAAAATCTCTTCGGGAGGGATATTGCCGCTATGAGACCGTCGAAGATCGTCAGGCTGTGTCGGTGCGCTATGTCCATGCTTGCCCTGTGGTTGTGGGTCGTTCTCGCGGGATGCAACATTGGCGGTCACGGGGGAAAGAACCTAACCTCGCCGGTCAGAGACCTCACTGCGACCGCGGCCAGCGGTCAGGTAACGCTGAATTGGAGCGCTTACTCCGGGGCCTATTCCTACAACGTTTGGCGTTCCACGACGGGCACGATACCGACCAGCGGTGGTATCACGTACCTGCCTATTCAAAATCCGCCGACCGGAACGACTTTCACCGACACGACGGTCGAGAATGGCACGACGTACTACTATGCCGTGAATGCAAACGGGAGCTGGGGAGTAAGCAATTTTTCCAACGTGGTCTCTGCGACGCCTTAAGGAAAGTGGATGGCTTCGCGTACGTTCGAGGGCCTACAAGCTGATTGTCTCAAAGACCATGAGCGATTTTGAGGGAAAAGGTCTGGCGTTGGCGACGGCCCTCAAAACCCCTCAATTTATCAGAGCGATGGCTGTAGGATTATTTCCGGTTTTAGCCGTTCCTGCAGCAGTCAAAACTCCGCTCGCGTTGATGCTGTAAATCGATACCGTGCCGTCATCCTGATTTCCCACGTAAGCAAAAGTACCGGCAGCGTTCACCGCGATCGGATAAGGCCAGGAGCCGGCCTGGACTGTCGCTGGAGTATGGGGAACCAGAGTACCGGTATCGGCCTCGATGGTGTACATCGATACGGTGCCATCCTGACGATTCACTACGTACGCGAACTTTCCGGAAGGATGCACGGCCATATATGCCGGCTGGTTTCCTGCAGGGACTACGACGGCCGGGTTCTGCGTCAGAACTCCGGTTGTTGAATCAACGGTATACATCCAGATTTCGTTGAAATCTTCATCCGGAACATAGGCAAATTTGCCGGTAGGATCGAAGGTGACCCTCCACGGATATCCGCCGGCTGTAACCCCGGCTGGATTCGTTGGCGTCAAGGCGCCGGTAGCTGGATCTATAGCAAACGTCGAAACTGCGCCGTTTCCGGCATCGCTCACATACAGAAACTGCCCCGACGGTCCGACGGTCACAAAACCCGGGCTCGAGAACGAAGAACGTGACGAAAACAGCGGAGGCACAATCGTTTCCGAAGGCGACAAGGGCGCTAACACGCCGTTGCTCGTATTGATGGTGAACATGGAAACCGAATTGTCGTCGCTGTTCGCGGTGTAAACAAAGTTGCTGGAAGCCGCGATTCCCTGGGGAAAGTATCCGGTCGGAACCTGCGCTGGACTGGTTGCCGTCAGCACGCCCGTGTTGGGGTTGATGGTGAACATGGAAACGGTCGCGGCATCGGTTGCGTTGGAACCAAGGTTCGCAACGTACAGGAATTTACCCGCCGGATCGATCGTCATGGACTCGGCATTGAAGCCGTTGTTGACGCCGGTCGGAATCGTCGCTGGATTGGTGGGCGTAAGAGCGCCTGTACACGAGTCGGCGGTGTACATGGAAATCGTGGCATCCGAATCATTCAGCACATAGGCGAATGTGGGATGGGACGAGGGCACGCAACTGGCAATCGGACCGGATGGCGGATTGGTCGCGGTGGTGCCGTTTTGTCCGCAACTGGTGGCAATAACGGTGAGCAGAATTAAGAAAACAATTCGGGGAAGAGCGGAGCGCATGGTCCCTCCGAAAGGTTCATCCGCTCTGCATTTTATTACAAGCTAAGTGCCTGTCAATGCGAGGAATCACAGGGAGCCAGTGGTCGGTGGTCGGTGGTCGGTGGTCGGTGGTCGGTGGCCAGGGGCGGAGGCAACAACGAACCAGCACATACCGATGCCTGGAAGGAGAAGCACGGAACCGCTGCGCGAACTATCAAGTTCAGTGGCATAGGATCAAATTTGTAGATGAGTGAGGTAGTTGGGGAAATTGTCGTTACGCTAATTTAACAGGATGGGGCGAGAGAGTAGGTCCGACTTAGGCCAGGAGCGAGAGTTGCGGGCCTGATTCTTCCGTGGGATCGTCGGAGGGGTCGGCGAATTTTCTTAGCTCGGGATACTTCTGAATCAGCGTCGGCGGGGCTGGTACGCGCTTGCCGGTGACCATCGCCTTCAACTCCAGCGCGTTGACTCCCGCCTTGCTTTCAAAATGATTGTTAGTGATGACGTAAGTCGTCAGCGCTTTTTCTGCGACATTCTTGATTCGTTCTTTCCAATCTTCCAGTTCGCGCTCCTTGTAGAGGTAGTTATAACGGTCGTTGCGATTGTCGGAGTCGAACCACTGATCGTAATTGCGTCCGTGGAGGCGCACATAGGCCAGGGACGCGGTCACGTGTTGGGTGGGGCCGAGCGATTTTCCCAGCACCGGCTGGTCGATATTGCAGAAGGCGACATTTTTCCGGGTGAAGGCGGCCAGGGTTTCGGGATTGTTCCAGCTCGAGTCGCGCACTTCCACCACGCGCGGATACTCGATGAACTGGCGCAGCAGGCGATCGAGATATTCGCGGTTCAGCGATGTGTTCTTGAACGACACGGGAAACTGGATGAGCAGCGCGCCCAGCCGTCCCTCGTTGGCCACGGCATCGAGGCCTTCGCGGGTCTTGATTTCGTCCTCGTCGGTGGGACGGATGCTGGCGGCCGACGTCGGCTCCGTGACCGCGAGCGGAGAGTGCGTGAACGCACGATAGAGCTTGGCGGTGAACAGGAATCGCGGATTGACTGCCGACACCTTCTTGCACCAGAGTTTGGCCAGCTCCGGCTTCAACGGCCCGTAGAAAGAAGTGTTGATCTCGGTGGTGTCGAAGAAACGGGCGAGATATTCGAGGGGATGCATCTTGCTGTGCTGCATCCCGGAGGGATAGAAAACTCCCTCCCAATCTTTGTAAGACCAACCGGCGGTGCCGAAGCGGATCTTTTTCGCCGCGGAAGACGATGCAGGTTGGGCAGAGAAATCCATAGACGTGCAACGTAGACGGTGGGCAGGCCAAGGCTATCACAGGCGCGTGCCGCAGAGGGAGCTCGTGTAGCGCGTCGGAAATAGTGATCGTTAAGCATTGCGCCTCGATCCGCGCGATCCGCTGTCCTGCCAGGAGGTCAAGGGCTTTAACCACAGAATGCACAGAGGATCACAGGGGAAACGGCGGCCTACAGGTGTCGATCTATTTGACGCACCACACTCGCTATCGCGCTGGAGACGTGGCGGGCGGCTCGGGCTGCACGGATTGAGCCGCGCGCGCCGATAGGGCCTGGTTCAGCTGGTTGGCCAACTCAGTGGCTTGCTCGTTGGAGATTCGCACCTGGCCCGTCAGAAGCATGCGCAGGATGCCTGCGCCTCCATCCTGAAATTTGGCGCTGTCGAGGGTGGCGGCATTCTGGAGCGACTGGGGAAGCGTAGTTTTGAAATCGCCACCAGCCTGCACGGCCAGCAGCATGGATTTTGAGACTTTGTCGCGGAGATCGTCGCCCAGATCGCCGGAGCGCAGGTCGTCGGCCATCATGCCGGTGGCGTCGATGCGGCTGAACTCGGCAGCCATCTGCAACGCGGAATTTTGCACGGACGGCGTCACCTTCACTTCCACCGAGCCATCACTTTCCGCCAACTCGGTCGGTGAACTTTGGCCCGCGCACAGCCAGCGCTCGAAGTGCAATTGCAACACCAGCAGGCTGGCGGGAGGAGCGGGAAGAATGTTGGCCGAGCGGAGTCCCAGACGCTCGCCACAGGCACTGCCCTCGCGCAATAGCGCGTTCATGATCGTGGTGATGTTCTGCTGCAGGTCGGTGAGATCGAGGGTGCTGTCGAGGCGGAAGGTGCGAAGATCACCCTGCGCTACGGTCTGGGCGAGGACACCGGAGGCGGCTACGGAAATCGTGCGCCCGCCCAGGTTGACGGGGTTCTTCACCGCCGGAAGATTGAACGACACATCCTGGGCGCTGGCCAGCGTGATGCCCATTTCGCGTCCCAGGGCAAGCTGCGCGTTCGAGAAACTGGCGAGGGCGGTATCGAGGTTGGCGGCATTCGGCGCGGTCCCCGCGGCAGCGGTTTCAGATTCCACGGTCTGGTCGAAGCGCTTGGCTTCCTGCGCCAGATCGGAATCGGCTTTGTCCAACCTACGGAGGGTTTCTCGCAGGCCCGATTTCTGCTCTTCGGAAAGTCCGTCCTGAAATTTTTTGGTTGCGACGCGCGCGGATTCCAGTGACTGATCGAGAGCCGCGATTCCATCCCGCGGCGACTTGGCGGAAGCGAACGCGGCGAGCTGGTCGTGGGCGGCGCTGGCGTTCTTGACCAGCTGCTGAAAGTTGGTGATCTGCTGGCTGGTGGCCTGCACCGCCAACGCCTGATGAAAATCTTTCAGCGAGTCTTTCTCGTCGACGCCGTTGGGCGCGGTGTAGACGCCGCCGCCAATCGAGATTCCATGTCCGCCGCTTTGCGCGGCCGCCAACTCAGCCGAGGTCAACAAAATGAGCCCGAAAATCACTCTGCCTGAAATAGCGAGAACCGACTGCGCGCCAACCATGACCCCAGTCTCCGGATCTACCCGTTACGATTTGGAAATGCCGGGTTGGCAGATCAGAACGATTTGCGCGCCGGCAGAAGGACGAATATAGGATATCCGATTTCGGGGCAGATGCTAAAGAGTAATCGGAGATGAGTCGGTCCCCTGAATTTGAAGTTGGCGTCATCCCGAGCGGAGCCGCTTTTCAGGCGGAGGGAGGGATCTCCCGCTCATGAAGGCGTGGGGAAGGAGATGCCTCAGCCAGCTGAAATGCGCTGGCTATCGGGATGACGCCTCGGTGAGTGATATCCAACCTTAGGTTGACGCAGAATTGCAGCCTGCGCTATTGCAGCGAGAGCACAATCCAGTACGCGCCGGTGGGATAAGTTTCGGTTCGGCGATAGCAAGCTCCGACGGAAAAGGTGTGCAGGTTGTGGCTGGCGATGGCATGATTCGCCGGGCTGGGCAGGGTCTCCGGATGCAGGCTGGTATAGGTGAGCACGGTCGCGTGCTCGGCCAGCCTGCGAATGGGGAGGGTTCCGAGCTTGTCGGCTTGCGCCATGGAGCAGGCAGCGCTGTCGGCATCCTGCAGATCGCGGCGCTGCAATTGAGCCTGGCTGAGTTGCTGGCGCTTCTGCTGCACGGCGCCGGCGACGTGGTCTTTTACCTCTACAGCAGAATAGTTAGGGAGGGCGTGACCGAAGTCCTGAACGATGTAGAGCTGGTCTCCGCTGCGAACCACGCCCAGCCCGACCACGTTGTAGGCCGGGTTGAGCAGGTTCGCGCGATGGGGAGGAGAAAGCATGAGATGTTCGTGACCGTGTTCGGCGTCATAGTCGAGCGCCACGTTTTCTCCCTCCTGATCGAGCAGGAGGCGCGCCGAAGAGCCAAGGCGCTGCGGCAACGAAGGCTCGCCTTGAAATTGATGAGAGAGTTGGTGCGCGCGCAGCATGCTCTGCGCGTGCTCGAAGGCGGCGCGGGAAAGTCCGGCATCGAGAGTCAGGGGAGGAACTCCTGCCTGACGGCGTGACTGGTTGGCCAGGGACAGAAGCTGCTGCTCGGTTTGGAACTCGTCATCGATAAAAGGAATGTCGGGCGCGCTCGCGGCAACGGGATGAAGTTTGCCTTCTTGCGGCCGGCCGGAGGCTGGGAATGCCATCAGCTGCGTCATCGGCTCAAAGCTCGCGGCGCTCATGCCGAGCAGAAACGCTAAAAGCAATCTTGACGTTCGTGGCATCAATTTTGCCTACTCAGCAGATCCCTGGGAAGATCGCTTGCATTTGCGCCTTGCGGACTTAAAACCGCTCAGGCTGAAAGCTTGGTTGCTGGTGTTAGGCTAGGGGTTGGGAGTGGGCGAAAGAAGTTACCTGCGTCTATGGAACTAGGGATCAGTGGGGGCATTGGCCTGTTGTTTGGCTGTGTGCTTGCTTGGCTGGCGCTGCGCTCACGCAGTGCCGCGCTGCAGGCTCGTTTGTCGTTGACGGACAAGCAATTATCGGCCGCAAAGGCTGATCTGGCGTGGCTTTTGGAGGATCAGCAGAAGCTGGTGGAGAGTCGCGCGGGGCTGAAAGCGGAGCTCGAATCGGAACGAAAGACCAGCAACGAAAAGATCGAATTACTGACAAAAAGCAGCGCGCGGGCGGCGGAAGATCTGCAAAACGCCTTCAAAGCGCTCGCCGCGGATGCGTTGAAGAGCAACAATTCCTCGTTCCTGCAGATCGCGCAGGAAACTCTCAAACGCTTTCAGGGCGAGGCCAAGGGAGATCTGGAGGCGCGGCAAAAAGCCGTGGCTGACCTGGTGGCCCCGGTGCGCGAGTCGCTCAGCAAAGTGGACGCGCAGATTCAGCAGATGGAGATTGCGCGCGGCGAAGCGTATGGAGATCTCAAGGCGCAGGTGCAGTCACTAATCACCACGCAAAAAGAATTGCAGTCCGAAACCGGCAATCTAGTGCGTGCATTGCGGACTCCGAATGTGCGCGGACGGTGGGGAGAGATCCAGTTGCGGCGCGTGGTGGAGATTGCGGGCATGCTTCCCTACTGCGATTTTGCCGAGCAGGAAACGGTGAACAGCGAGGCGGGACGGCTGCGTCCAGACCTGGTGGTCAAGCTTCCCGGCGGCAAGCAAGTTGTGGTCGACGCCAAAACGCCGCTGCAAGCCTTTCTCGATGCCTTCGAAACGACCGATGAAGAGACGCGGAGAACGTGCCTGGCGAATCATGCGAGGCAGGTCCGCGATCACATCAACACGTTGAGCGGGAAAAAATACTGGGAGCAGTTCGATTCGACTCCCGAGTTTGTCGTCATGTTTCTGCCGGGCGAGACATTTTTCAGCGCGGCTCTCGAGCAGGACACCGGGCTCATCGAGCACGGAGTTTTGAACCGTGTGATTGCGGCCTCGCCGACGACTTTGATTGCGCTGTTGAAGGCCATCAATTATGGCTGGAGCCAGGAAAAGCTGGCGCGGAACGCGCAGCAGATCAGCGCGCTGGGGAAAGAACTACACGAACGCCTGCGCAAACTGGCCGTCCACATCACGGGCGTTGGGACGAATCTTGACCGGGCGGTGGAGGCCTATAACCAGGCTATCGGGTCGTTAGAGAACCGGGTGCTGGTTTCGGCGCGCAAGTTCGCGGAATTGGGCGCGTCGGTGGCGGAGGATATCCCAGAACTGGAGCCGATCGAGACCAGCGCGCGCGCCCTCACGTTTGAGTGGGATGATGAACCGGCCGAACGTCCCCGGTGACCGCAAGGCAGGATAGTGTGGTTGGTGCGTCGCTTTGAACTTTGGATATCGCTCGTCGAGGGTCATCTCAAACTGAGTGCTTTTCTTGCCGGCGGCCTCAAATCTTAAAACGCAGAGTGCGCTGAGAAAATCCGCAGAAGACGCGGAGGGGTGCGGGAAAGCTGCGGCTTTTCGCGGGTGGGAGATCCCTCCCTCCGCCTGAAAAGCGGCTCCGCTCGGGATGACGCCAACTCTCTGGACCACGGCGAAAAGCAAAAAATCCATCTTCCACATCCCGTAGACGAAATGTCACTGCCTTTCTCCACCATCACGGATGCAATCCATCAATTGAAGAAGTTAATCTAAGCTCAACAAATGCAAGGGAAATAAAATACGGAATCCCACAGAAACATCCAAAAAGACATACTTGCTGTTCGAAAATGCATCTATAATTCTGGAAGTAGCTAATTCCACGCGGCTTAATAGTCCTTCCGGCGGAGTCTAGGGTGGCAGCGAAGTTGCTCATTAACAAATCGTGGGAACTCCCTTCCCCACCTCCGCCCTCTAAGGGTTCGGGGCTAGTGCCGAAGCCGATGAATCGGGAAAGTCAAGCACGGTCTGTGGCGGTGTTGCTGTTCTTGCTGACCGTGGCCGCCGTGGTGTTCGCCGGCTTCAACTTTGAGACCGAGCGAAAGGTCACCGCTCCCGACGATGGAGTGCAGTGGACGGAAAAAGGCGGCCGCCTGGTCGCCGACGAGATTCTGGCGAACGGTCCGGGAGCGAAGGCCGGAATCAAGTCCGGCGACGAATTGGTCACGGTGAATGGCCAGGACGTAAAAAATACCGCCGCGCTGGAACGCCAGCTATACCGCACCGGCATCTGGTCGAAAGCCGATTATTCCCTGATTCGCGATGGAGTGACGCTGGATTCCAACGTCATTCTCGTGCCGGCCGACCGCTCGCTGAACAATTCCCTGCGGCTGATCGCGCTGATCTACCTGGGCATTGGAATTTATGTTCTGCTACGCCGCTGGACGGCGCCGGGATCGACCCACTTTTACATCTTCTGTCTGGTTTCGTTCGTCGCGTATTCGTTCAAGTACACCGGCAAGCTGAACGATTTCGACTGGACGATTTACTGGGGCAACATCGTCGCCTGGGTGCTGCAGCCAGCGCTCTTCCTGCACTTTGTGTTGACGTTTCCCGAGCGGCGGGAGTTTGTACGGAAGCACCGGTGGATGCTGGCTTTCGCCTACCTGCCAGGTGCGCTGCTTCTGAGCGCGAGACTGGCCGCCATGCGGCTGCTGGAGGCTACGGGGCGGCTGAGCCGCAGCGTGGATCGTCTCGACGTTTCCTACGGAGCGCTGTTTTTCCTGATTGCGGCCGCCGTGCTGTGGGATAGCTACCGGCGCGCCAACACGACCATTCTGCGCCAACAGTTGAAATGGGTTACGCGCGGCACCGTGCTCGCGATCGCGCCCTACACGCTGCTCTACGTCCTGTCTTATGTGTTTCCGCACGAGATGGCTTGGGTGCCGGAGATTGCCACGAATGTTTCCGTGCTGTCGCTGGGCCTGCTGCCGCTCACGTTCGGGTATGCCATCTTCCGTTACCGGCTGATGGATGTGGACCTGATCTTCAAGCGGGGCGTGGTTTACACGCTGGCCGCGGCCACGGTCGTGGGTTTGTACTTTGGCCTGGTGGCCGGCGTTGCCGAACTGGTTCACATGCAGAAGCCGGCCAGCGGGCCGGTGGGGCTGATCCTGGCGGTGGTGGTGACGGCCCTGTTGTTTGATCCGGTGCGCAAGTGGATTCAGGATCGGGTGGACCACTGGTTCTATCGAACGGTTTACGACTATCGCAAAACGTTGATCGAATTTGGCCGCGAGCTCAGTTCGGAAACCGATCTGAATGCCCTGCTCTCGTCGGTGCTCGACCGGCTGTCGCGCACGCTGGCGGTGGACCGGATTGCGATCTTCCAGCGCTCCGACGACGAAGAAGAACGGTTCGTAGTGGCCAAGTCCGTGGGCATGAGCCCGGTGGGACGGCTGGATTTAGCTTTCCTAAGCGCGCCGCGGCCGCAGCCTGCCGGTCACATGTTCTTCGAGAACACGCACCAGGTGCCGCGCGAGACTGCAGGATCGCAGGAAGCGATCGCCAAGCTGGATCTGAATTACTACATTCCCTGCCGCGCCCAGCAACGAACGGTTGCGGTACTGGGGCTGGGCAAGACCAACAAGGGCGATTACCTGTCGAGCGAAGATGTCGAACTGCTGGAGACGCTGGGCGGATATCTGGGCATCGCCATCCAGAACGGACGCCTCTACGCTTCGCTGCAGCAGAAGGTGGCGGAGTACGAACGGCTGAAGGACTTCAACGAAAACATTGTCGAGTCGATCAACGTGGGCGTGATGGCGCTCGACATGCAAGACCGCATCGAAAGCTGGAATGCGCAGATGGAAGTGATGTATGCGCTTCCGCGCTGGCAGGCGCTGACGCAAACCGTGCAGCACATCTTTCCATCGGAATTTGTGGAAGAGTTGCACCGCGTGCGGCAGAATGCCGGCATTAATAATCTTTACAAGTTCCGCCTGCAAACTCCGGCGAAGGAGACGCGCACGGTGAATGTGGCGATCGCTCCGCTGGTCACGCGTAAGTTCCAGGTCATCGGGCGGCTGGTCATCATGGATGACATCACCGAGCGCGTGGAACTGGAAGGCCAGTTGTCGCAGGCCGACAAGCTGTCGTCGATCGGGCTGCTGGCGGCCGGAGTGGCGCACGAGGTCAACACTCCGCTCGCTGTCATTTCCTCTTACACGCAGATGCTGGCCAAGCAACTGCAGGGAGATCCGCAAAAGTCCGGACTGCTGGAGAAGATCACGCGGCAGACGTTCCGGGCGTCGGAGATCGTCAACAACCTGCTGAATTTCTCGCGCACCAGCGGCACCGAGTTCGCCGATGTCGACATTAACAAAGTCATCACCGACACGCTGGCGCTGCTAGAACACCAATTCAAGACGGCGAAGATCCAGGTGCAATCCGAACTGACCAATGGGCTTTCTGCGATTCAGGGGAACCCGGGCCGGCTGCAGCAAGTTTTCTTGAATCTCTTTCTTAACGCAAAAGATGCCATGCCCGGCGGCGGGAAGCTGCGGGTTGCGACCAGCAATGGGGAGATGGTCAGCGTGCGGGTCTCCGACACCGGCTCGGGCATTGCGGCGGAACACATTCAGCGCATCTACGATCCGTTTTTCACTACGAAAACGGCACCGAAGGAGGGCCAGAACCGCGGCACCGGTCTGGGACTCTCCGTCACCTACGGCATTATTCAAGAGCATGCCGGAAAAATTCGAGTGGAAAGCAATCCGGGAGCGGGCACCACGTTCTCCCTGGATTTTCCACTGAGCAGGAAGGCAGTCCATGTCTGAAGCAGCAGTCATTGCGCGCGGCGTGAACAACGGCAGCAGTCCGTCGGCGGCAGGATCGGTTCTCATCGTCGACGATGAGGCGGAAATTCGCGAATCGCTTCAGACTCTACTTGAACTGGAAGGGTTCGAAGTCGATAGCGCGGCGTCCGGAGAGGACGGGCTCGCGCAGATGGCCGATCGCCCGTTCGATCTGGTGCTGCTCGATCTGACGCTCCCCGGGCGCAATGGGATGGAGATTCTGGCGGAGATCCGCTCGCACGATGCGCGCCTGCCGGTCATCATGATCACCGCCTATGGCACGGTGGAGAATGCGGTGCGCGCCATGCAGTCGGGAGCGGCGAACTTCGTTCAGAAGCCGTGGGACAACGAGAAACTGCTGGCCGACGTGCGGGCCGCGGTGGGCTGGCGGCGCGCCGAAGAAGAAAACGTTCAGCTCAAGCGCGCTCTCAAGCAGCGCTACAACTTCGAAAACATTGTGGGCAAGAGCGAGCCCATGCTCAGGATCTTCGACCTGGTCGCGCAGGTGGCGAACAGCCGGTCGACCGTGCTTTTGCAGGGCGAGAGCGGGACGGGCAAGGAAGTGATTGCGAAAGCGATCCACCTGAATTCGCCGCGCCGCGACAAACCGTTCGTTCCGGTGAATACGGGATCGATGCCGACCGATCTGCTGGAATCCACACTCTTCGGCCACGTGAAGGGAGCGTTCACCAGCGCGATCGCTTCGAAGAAAGGGCTGTTCGAAGTCGCCGACAAGGGCACGCTGTTTCTGGACGAGATCGCCACCATGGGCCTGGAAACGCAGGCCAAGATTCTGCGCGTGCTGCAGGACCGGCGCTTCATGCACCTGGGCGGCATTCAGGAGATACAGGTCGATGTGCGCATCATCGCCGCTACCAACATCGACTTGCGGCAGATGGTGCGCGAAGGCAGGTTCCGCGAGGACCTGTTCTATCGTCTGAATGTCATTACCGTGGAACTGCCGCCGCTGCGCCAGCGCAAGGAAGATATTCCGCTGCTGGTCGAGTTCTTCCTGAGGAAATACGCCGAAGAAAATGGCCGGCCCGCGCCGCGCGTCACGCCAGAGGCGCTGCGGCCGCTGATGGCTTATTCGTGGCCGGGAAATGTGCGCGAACTGGAGAACGTGATCGAGCGCGCCGTGGTGCTGTCGTCCGGGCCGGAGATCAGCATGGACCTTCTCCCCGAATCGCTGATGGGCCGCGGCTCCTCGCTGGTATTACACGATCCGCCTTCCGACGCATCGCTCTTCGAGATTGTGGAAGATGTGGAGCGCCGCGTGATCATCGACATGCTGGAACGCTGCAACTGGAATCAGACGGAAGCCGCGGAACGATTTCATGTGCCACTGTCGACGCTGAATCAGAAGATCCGCCGGCTGAATATCGAGATCAAGAAGAAGGGGCGCGGGTAGGGCGGTTGTCAGTTGTCAGTTGTCAGTTGTCAGTTGTCAATGGCTGCCCCATTGGCAAGGCTGCGCCGCTTGCGGGATTTGTGCTTTCACTACTGAAGGGGAGAGCCCTCACTCTTCCGCAAACGTCTGTGAATATCCGGCCAAAACTCCTTCAGCCCATTCCCGAAGGCGTCGATGCCCATCTGCACGCTCCAGTTGGCAAAACTCGCCGAAAAACCCCGATCGGCGGCGGGATAGTAGACGTTGGAAATGGCGATCGCCGTTGCGTTGCCGGCAAACTCGGGAACGTTGAATATACGACCGCCGGAGTCCCTTCGGGTGATGAGAATGCGGCTGATGGCATAGCCGGAGCGGCGAACCAACCCACCCCTCCCCAATCGAAAATAGCGAGGATCTGTTTTCAGGATCGAGGGGAACACACCGCCAACCATGATATTGCCATCGGCCTGATCGGCCAAAGCCGCTCCATACCGCTTCCCATATCCCGCCATTCCCTGTCCGAACGCAGGATAGGCATTTTCCGCCTGACGGATGCCCGCCACAACACCCACGATTGCGAATTCATATGGATCGAAGGCGCCCTTCGCTGTGATGGCGAACTTTTCTTTCCAGGAGATCGGTTTCACTTGCGACTCATTCTCTACCGTCAAGAAGTTGGGCATCACGTAAAACATCCGGCCTTCCTTGCTCTTCTTTGTATCTTGCTGGACCCGGCTGTTTTGATCCTGAGAATTATTCTGGGCAGACGGTTGATCTGCAGTTTTGCACTGGATTGGAAGAACAGCCGGGTCCGAAGAAGGACGGTTCTGTGTCTCCTGGGAGAACACTAGAAGTGTTAGAAACAAGAAAGCTGCGAGTATTCGACTGAAAAAAATCACTTTAAATCACTCTACGCCTGACGGTCGCTAGCGCGATACTGCTGTACCCATGCCATCGTACTTAGAACCCCGATTACAGCATATCGCCAACCGACCGACCCCGTAGTGTCTCGGCTGCCGCAGATTTGAAATCTGGAGGCGCAGAGACTAGCATCCCGCTGCAGGAGATCTCACATCACCATGAGGAACATTCGGCTTGTACTCGTCTGTGTCTCCCTCGCGTTCGGCGTCATCGCGGCGCAGGAACATGTAAAACGTGAGCCGATTACTTTTGCCTTGGACTGCGCCGGGGGTGACTGCCCACTGCTCAAGGGAGCTCCACAGACAAGCGGGATGCGGAGTGGCTCGGTGAGGCTCAAGCCGGGAGAGAGCGTCGGCTGGCACTCGACTTCGGGGAATGAGGAAGCTTTGGTGATACTTCGCGGGAGTGGCGTTGCCAAGATCGAGGGACATCCCGATGTGCCGCTGACGGAGAAAATGCTGGCGTACATTCCACCAGCGACCAGGCACAACGTCACGAACACGGGGACTCAAGTTTTTGAATACGTCTGGATCGTAGCGCCCGCTGGGCCGCCGCATAATTGACGAAGCCACGCCTTAGTGCTCAAAACCCCGGTCATGCTGCGTCCATCTTCGCCAAGAATCTGGCGTAAGAGCGGATAGATCCCAGCTTGTCTTCCCGCAGGCCGCTCAGTTCTTCCTCGCTGAGCCGGTTTTCCTGCAAGAGTCTTCCTAAAACGTCTGTGCGGCGCGAGGCCCGGAAGACATACTTGGTGTCGATCTCTATACGGCGTTTGGTCAGGTAACGTTCCAAGTCCCACAGATCCGACGGCTCCTTGATCTGGCTGCACTTCCGCTTTGCTTTCTGAATCACTTCGTGAAGCTCCCGCTTCAGAGCGCCCTCGAAGGCTTTGCGCGCGATGGCCCTTTCTGACTTCGACCAAATCGGTTGGTTCTGGTACGGAAAGCGGTCTTGAGTCGCTGGGCTGGTCATTGTCTGATCCTCCGTGGCGGCATTCTATTCATTGCCTGGACGTTTTTTCCAGCGGCGTCGCAATTCGATTGAAGGAACCTGTTAGGACTGGCTGCATTAAGCTTCAGGCGGGCCGGCCCAGACTTCGTTCCCCTGGCCCACTACAAGATCGTCTCCCCACGCTTCGAACCCCACGAAGCGTGGGGCAGCCATCGTGTCGGGTAGCGCATGCAAACAACCCAAACAGGGTCGAGCCCTCTGACGGCTGATGGCTGGCGGCCATCTCTGTTATATTGCGATGAAGCCCTGCGGCTGCCGGCTCTCTGCGCGCGGGACTTCTGAACCGCATGGAACTGCTCTCGCCGACGGAATTCGCGAAAGAAAAAGTGATCGCGGTTCAGGAGTACACGCTGCTGGCCGCGCAGTCCATTACCAACCTTTTCCGCAAGCCGCTTTATTTTGCGGACATGGTGCAGCAGGCGGACTTGATCGGCGTGGGCTCCCTGCCCATTGTCGTGCTGACCGGCTTCTTTACCGGCGGCGTCCTCGCACTGCAGACCGCGAATACGCTGCAGCGGTTTGGCTCCATCACCCTGATCGGCCAACTGGTCTCGACCTCCATGGTGCGCGAACTGGGCCCGGTGCTCACCGGGCTCATGGTAGCCGGACGCAATTCTTCGGGCATGGCCAGCGAACTGGGATCGATGGTGGTCACCGAGCAGATCGATGCCATGCGCGCGCTGGGCACCGATCCGATGAAAAAGCTGGTCACGCCGCGGGTGACGGCGACCGTGTTCATGCTCTTTTTCCTCAGCATCATTTCCGATCTGCTCGGGCTCGCCGGGGGCCTGATGGTCGCGAAGCTGTTTCTCAGCCTCGATGCACGGCAGTACTGGAGCAATGCGTGGCAGGTGCTGGTGTTTCAGGATGTTTTCATGGGATTGCTCAAACCGGCCTTATTCGGTTTCATTATCGCCACCATCGGCTGTTTCTACGGAATCACGGCACGCGGCGGCACGCAAGGAGTGGGCCGGGCAACGACGCAAGCGGTGGTCGCGGCCTCGGTGCTGATTCTGGTGACGGATTTTTTCGTGACCAAGCTGCTGATTTCGGTTTTGTCTTACAGGTAACTCATGTCTGCGCCGATCCTGCCCATTGACTGTCCCACGAATGCCGTGCTGCCGGAGAACGGAGCGGCGATCGTCTTCGAGGATGTGCACCTGGCGTTCGGCGACAATCAACTTTTGCGTGGCGTCTCGTTCAGCCTACCCCTGGGCGAAACGAAAGCTATATTTGGTGTGGCCGGATCGGGCAAGAGCACGCTTTTGAAGCTGGCGCTGGGCCTGTTTCCTCCGGACTCGGGACGCATTACGGTGCTGGGCAACGAAGTCACCCAGTTGAGCGAAGAGGATATGTTTCCCCTGCGCTCGCGGTTGGGGATGGTTTTTCAGGAGAGCGCTTTGTTTGACTCGCTGACGGTGCGGGAAAATGTCGCCTACCGCCTGACGGAGGAGCACGGCATCTACGACGATGAAATCGACCGGCGCGTGCGCGAGACGCTGCGTTTTGTGGAACTCGAACACACGCTCGATTTGTTTCCCTCGGAGCTTTCGGGAGGCATGCGGCGCCGGGTTGCGATCGCGCGCGCGATTATTACGCAGCCGGAGTTGCTGCTCTATGACTCGCCGACCGGCGGGCTCGATCCGGTGACCTCGAATACCATCGTGGAATTGATCATGAAACAGCGGGACGTTTACCGCACCAGTTCGCTGCTCGTAACGCATCGCTTGCAGGACGCATTTACGTTGGCGACGCACGAGTTCGATAAAAAGACGAACCAGTTGCGTGTCCTGCCTCATGGGCAGTATTGCGATGTGCCGATGAGCTTTCTGATTTTGCGCGACGGGAAGGTGACGTTCGACGGAGATGTTCGGGAATTGGCTCACACCAAGGACGAATATATTCGGGAGTACATTTCGTAGGGGCGCGCCGTTATCCGCGTGGTTGCCGACCCCGCCGAGATTCGTGTTGGGGCGTTTCCTTCGCCCCTCCGGGGCTTGCTCATTTCCCGATGATTACCCACGGCTTGCGCCGTGGGCTGCATTCTTTCGCCGCTTCACGGCTTGCTGATTCGCTTTGCGCTGCTTCGTCTTCGGGCTGCTTCGCTTTGAGCAGCTTCGTTTTGAGCAGCTTCGTTTTGTGCTGTTTGATGCCGATCCTTCAGGATCCTCGATCTATTTCCCGGCCATTGCCTTTTCTACGTCTTCCGCTTTTGACGGGAGCGCGGCGCTTAGCTTGATTAGCTTGCCGTCGGCGCCGACCAGGAAATCGTCTTCGATGCGCACGCCGATGTTTTCTTCCGGAATATAGATTCCCGGCTCGATGGTGAAGGCCATGCCGGGACCGAGCGGGACTTTGTAATCTCCAGGATCGTGCACGTCGAGGCCGAGGTAGTGACCGAGGCCGTGAATGAAATACTGGTCGAGCGGCTGGCCATGCAGATCTTTGCCGTGAGTTTTGATGTAGTCGCGCGCAGCTTTGTTGAGGGAATTTTCTCCATCGCCCACTAGCATGGACTTGCCCGACTGGAAGGCGGCCATCGCGGCTTCCTGGGTCCCCAGCACGATGTCATAAATTTCTTTTTGTCGCGCGGTGTAATGTCCGTTGATGGGCAGGGTGCGCGTGATGTCGGCGGCATACATGGAATACTCCGCCGCGGCATCGATTACGACGACGTCGCCAGCCTTCATGGTATTGGTGTTCTCGGAGTAATGCAGGACGGTGGAGTTGTGTCCGGATCCGACGATCGGCGCGTAGGAGGGACGCTCGCAGCCGCGCTTATCCCATTCATACTGCATGAGCGCGGAGATCTCGTATTCCTTCACGCCCGGCTTTACGGCCTTCATGGCGGCAAAATGGGCGGCGACCGAAGCGTCGACAGCTTTTTGCAGCAAAGCGATTTCACCCGCGTCCTTCACCGTGCGCAGCGAGGAAAGCAGGGGCTTCACATCCTGGAAGAACACCATCGCGTTGCTGTGGTGAAGAAATCCCAGCATGTCTTCGCTGGCAGGCGTGTTCGCGGGCGTGCTGCCCTGCGACGCGAGTTCGGTATAAATCACGGGACGCTGATTGGCCAGCAACTTTGCGACTTCCTCAGGCAACTTGCCCGTCTCCTCGACCCGATCGAAGGCGGTTAGCTTGGGAGCGTTTGGATCGTCGCCACCCAACTGCGGGCCGGTGAACTTTTCCAGCCGCAAGTTGCGCGGCGGCAGAAATAAGATTTCGGTATAGGCGCGGGCGGGAACGTCGCCCTGCGCTTCGGCCGCGGGAGCGATTAATAATCCTGCGCCCGGAACCGTCACGCCCGAAAGATAGTAGAAATTATTTTCCTGGCGAAAGGCGTAGACCGAATCCATTGGTTCGAGCGGGGCCAATAGAACAACTACGCCGCCGGCTTTCTTGGCCAGCGCTTCGCGGCGCGCGTGATAATCGGCGCCGGGCTGGCGATCCAGAGCGTATCCCAGAGAACAGGTAAATATCAGGCTAAGCGATAACAAGATCTTACGCATCATTGATTCCTTTGTGTGGAGTGTATGAGCTTGAACTGGTCTCATAAATGGTTTTCAAAGCGAACTGCGAGGCCCCAGGGGCTAAAGCCCCGTTCTTACTGACCGGTAGCGGCACGGCTGAAGCCGTGCCCTTCCCAAACCATTTATGAGACAGGTTCGAGTCTGGTTATGAGACGGTTCGAGTCTGGCGCCGCATCATTTCGGAGCGGCCAGATTCTTTCCCGCTTGAATGAAGGCGTCGACGTTGGTTTTGTCGATCAGGGTCGAGCCGGTATCGACAAACGTGGGGATCGGCGCGTAGCCGTCTTTCGACCAATCCGCTTCGAGCGACGGCGGCTTGTGATGATAGAGATTGTCGAGCATCTGCATGCCGACAAAGGCCATGGTGTAGGGCTTTTGCGAGATCGTGGCCGCGATGACCCCTTTCTTGATCCAGTCGAGAGTCTCCTGATCGGTGTCCATGGCGATCACGGTCTTACCGGTCACGTGATAGCTGTCGAGCACGCCCGCGACCTCTTTGCCGGATTGAGCTTCGAGGCAAACGAAGGCATCGACCTTGTCGCGCTCCTTGCCGATGATCTGCGTGGTGGTGTCGAAGGCGATGCGGGGATCTCCCTGAATGTCGACGACGCGGGTGATCTTGATGTCAGGAGTGCGGGCGAGGGCTTCTTTGTATCCGCGGAGACGCTCCTGCAGGTTGGACTGATCGGGCATGGTGAAGACGACAACGTTGCCCTTGCCTTTGAGTTCCTGCGCCAAACGCAGGCCGCCAGTGAAGCCGGCCTGGTAATTGTTGGTGCCGATAAAAAACAGGCGCTTGCTGGTGGGTGCGTCCGAGTCCATGGTGATCACCGGAATGCCCGCGGCCACGGCCTTGTCGATGCTGTCGCTGAGCAGAGCGGGATCGGTGACGCCGAGCAAGATGCCGGTTGCTTTCTTTTGCACCGCCTGATCGACGGCGTCGCGCTCGGCCTTGGGATCGTAGTTCTGCGGACCCGTGAAATCGGAGCGCACCTTCATCTGCGCCGCGGCGTTGGCGAATCCAGTTCCTGCCGTCTTCCAGTAAGGAATTTGCAGATTGGCCGAGACCAGAACAAAATATTCGTCGGAATCGTGGGCGCTGCCACAACTCAGCAGCAACAGGGCCGGAATCACGACGGAAGCGAAGTGGAGAACTTTATGCGAGCGGAGCATCGCAGCCTCCTTCCGAAACTCTCACGCGGCAAGTTGGGCATGAGAAGTTTCAGCGACTGGATTGTAAACCGATGGGTCAAGGGAAGGCCAGAAGATCGGGCGGAATCTATGCGTCACGCGAAGGGGGTTCAGTTCGCGGAAAACTCATACGCCGACGGGAAACGGCTTGGTGTGCGTCGTCGTTCTCAGCGAGGCGCGGCTGAATCGTCCTTGCAACAAAGACATCAGTCCGGTGCACCAGTAGCCGAAGACGAACAGCAGCAGGAATGGAACCGTGATGTAATTTTCATTCTCGACCGCATAGTAAACGGTAAGGGCGAAATACGTGCCGATGATAAGTTCCAGCCAGGGCACCCATCCCAGGCGCTTGCGATATTTGGTGGCGCCGACTTTATCCTGCCTCGAAACCACGCTGTACTTGGGAGTACGCGCGAAGGCGCTTTGCTTGCCGATCAAGGCTTCAATCACGGCTTTCGTATTGGTAATGGTCAAGCCGATGCCGAGCGCCATCAGGAGCGGCAAATATAAAAGCGCGCGCGGCCAGCTTCGCGGGAACAATTCGCGCTGGGAGACCAGGTAGAAACTTGAGATGGAAAACGTCGACGCCATGAACAGGGGCAGGTCGATGTACAGCATCTGAAACCAGCCCTGGTAGAAGCGAATGATCATCGCCGGCAGCAGCAGAACCGAGAGCATGATCATCAGCGGATAGCTGATGTTGGCCGTGAGGTGATACCAGGCTTCAATTTTCGTGTGCAGAGAAGCGTCGCTCGACAACACGCGAGGCAGAATTTTCTTTCCGGTCTGGATCAATCCCTTGGCCCAGCGGGCCTGCTGCGTCTTGAATGCGGTCATCTCCACGGGAAGTTCGGCGGGGCACTCCACATCCTGCAGGTAGATGAATTTCCATCCCTTAAGCTGCGCGCGATAGGAAAGATCGGTGTCTTCGGTGAGAGTGTCGTGCTGCCAGCCTCCGGCTTCGTCGATGGCGGCGCGGCGCCACATGCCGGCGGTGCCGTTGAAGTTGAAGAACAGTCCGGTGCGGGCGCGGCCCGAGTGTTCGAGGACGAAGTGGCCGTCGAGCAGGATGGCCTCGACCTCGGTCAGGAAGGAATAATGCCGGTTGAGGTGCGTCCAGCGGGTCTGCACCATGCCGGTTTTGGGATCGGTGAAGTGATGAATGGTGCGCAGCAGAAAATCTTCGGGCGGGGTGAAGTCGGCGTCGAAGATGGCGACAAACTCTCCTTTGGCCGACAGCAATCCTTCCGCCAGCGCTCCCGCCTTGTACCCGTGGCGATTGGTGCGATGGAGATAGCGGATGGGATTGCCCAACGCCGCGTAGCGTTCGACCAGACCCCGCGCCACCTCGACAGTCTCGTCAGTCGAATCGTCGAGCACCTGAATGTCGAGTTTTTCCCGGGGGTAATTCAGCTTGCAGACCGCATCCAGTAAGCGCTCGACGACGTACTGCTCGTTGAAAATCGGGAGTTGCACGGTAATCTGCGGCAGTTCCGCAAAATGTGCGGGCGGCTCCGTCGTGCGATTCTTTTTGTGCTTGTAGTAGAGATAGACCAGGATGTAGCGATGGACGCCGTATCCCGCCAGCAGAATCAAGACGATAAAGTAGGGCACGAGCAGCGCGATATCGAAAGCATTGGCGTGATAGAGACCGCGAAACGTGGTGTCGAGAAAGTGCTGGCGGATATAGGGGCCAATTCCCTTGGGGCCAATCATCGACACAAACAACGGGGTCATCATGAAATTCACGGTCAAGAGGGATGGTTCCGGACAGAACGTCCTATTTTACAGGATTCGGCTTTGTGAGAACGGCGTTGCAGACAGGAGACATCCAGTGAAATGCGCGATGGACCACGGCGTTCACAGCCGATTCGGTCGTGTCGAGTTGCTCCCTCGGTTGCACTCAGCTACAAATAGAAGCACGCATGGAATCCACGCCCGCGGCGGATCGTCGCTTCAATTCTGGTGCGCTGATTCGCGGATGGAAGAAGATCCGTAACTCGCCTCTTTGGATCGTCAGCATTGCGCTGCTATTGCGTGTCGGCTGGATCATCATCGGCCATACCTATAGGTTCAAGACCGCCGACAACAATTTTAGTTTTGGATGGGAGATGGGGCGGATCGGCGCGGGGCTGGCCTCGGGACACGGCTTCAGCAACCAGTTTGGCCCGCCGACAGGGCCAACCGCGTGGGAGCCTCCGTTGTATCCGTATCTCATTGCGGGAGTGTTCCAAGTTTTCGGGATTTATTCAAGAGCCTCGGCGTTTGTGATTCTCACATTCAACAGCGTGTGCTCGGCATTGACGTGCCTGCCCATTTTTCTGATCGCGCGCCGCATGTTTTCCGAAAAGGTCGCGGTGGGGTCGGCATGGGCCTGGGCTTTGCTGCCCAATATTATGTTCTGGTGCACGCGTGCAGCATGGGAAACGAGCCTGTCCGCGCTGCTTCTGGCGATCCTGTTTTGGCTCACAATCGCCATGGAGGAACGCGACGGCTGGCTCCCGTGGTTTGAGTTTGGACTGCTATGGGGTATCGTGGCGCTGAACGGCACGTCGCTGCTGGCGTTTCTGCCCGCGGCAGGATTGTGGGCATGGTACCGGCGCGCGAAAACGGGCAAGCGATCCTTCGCGGGTGTGGTACTGGCGTCGGTCGTCTTCTTCGCATGCATCACACCCTGGCTGATCCGCAATTACGAAACGTTCGGCCGGTTCATTTTTATTCGCGACAATTTCGGAGCGGAGTTGCGGCTGGGCAACGGGAATGGCGCGGACGGAACGCTGATGCTCTATCTGGATCCTCCGCATGATCCCGTTGCCATGCGGCAGGTTCAGGAGATGGGCGAGATTGCTTACATTGCGATGCGCAAACAGCAGGCGCTGGCCTTCATCAAGGCAGACTACGCTCGATTCGCCGGACTCTGCTGGAAGCGATTCATCATCTTCTGGGCGTCGCCGCCGAAGATCACGGATCCGGCATGGCTCGGACCAGCCAAAGACTCGCTTTTTATCGCGTCGTCCGTACTCGCGTTCTGGGGACTGGGACGCGCACTCCGACAGCGCAGGCCGGGCGCATGGCTGATGCTGTGGCTGATGCTGCTGTATCCGGCGGTGTATTACTTCGTCTACGCCTTGCCGCGCTACCGGCATCCGATCGAACCGGAGATGACGATCTTCTGCGTTTTCCTGCTGCTCGAAGCCAGAAAGAGATCGATTGGTCGCGGTGCTGATCTGATCGCAAGACACTAGCCCCTCCCGCCTGTTTCCCTCAGCGGCTAAAGCCGCGCGAATGAAACAGAACGTGGCGGCACGGCTGAAAGCCGTGCCCTTCTCAAACCTATTTTTGAAACAAGCTAATAGATTGTGTAACCCGGCGCGGGAGTTCGCAGGTCGGGCTTGGACGCGATAAGCAGCAGCGCGCCTTCGCGCTTGAACGCCCGCAGGTCATCCAGAGTGTTGAAGGACTTCGTCTGGTAATCGTCGGGCGTGGGCGTGTCGTCGGGGATGCGACGGGCTTCGACGTTTTCGAACGCGTGCTTCTTGAGCAATTCGACATATTCCGCGGCCGAGCGCACGTGCACCGGAACTTTCAGCTTGTCGACCCACTGCAGCGAATAGGGATTATCTTTGTAGAGATTGATCAGGATGAAGAGCCGGGCGCGCGGCGCCATCACGCGAAACAGTTCCATTAACGCGCGGTCCTGATCGGCATAGTAATAAAACGATTCCACCGACAGCACCTTGTCGAAGAAGTTTTCTTCCCAGGGAATCTGGGCAGCCGATCCCCAGACGTAGAGGATATTTTCGAAATCTTTCGAGGCCTCGCGGGCCTGGCGCACCATTTCGTCGGAAACATCAAGGCCGACGACCTGTCCGAATCCTTCCGGGCCGTCGCCCACAAGCCGCGCCAGCAGACGAGTGGCCCATCCCGAACCGCAGCCCAGGTCGAGCACGCGCTCGCCGGGGCGGAGATTCATGAGACGAATCGTCTTTTCGATGATGTCGAGATGATGGCGCTCCATCTTCTCGCCTTCTCCGGCAGCGGCCCAGCGGTTGAATTCCAGTTGCAGTTTTTCGTCGGGAGTTTGTGGTCTGTTTGACATGCTTCGTGAACCTTCGTGACCTTCGTGGCTTATGCAAGTTAAATTCTATAACCACGAAGGTCACTAAGGTACACGAAGGACGAAAGACCCAACATCGATTGCTACTTGTGTTACAGTTTTCTACCTTATGGCTAGCCGCCCTGAGAATCCTGTTCCCGAGCCTACTCCCGGTCCGCTTTATTGTCCCAATTGCGCGGAGGAGGTGACCGATCCGCTGATCTGCGGAGATTGCAGCGCGGTCATTTGCCGCCGCTGCGGCACGGCGCTGGAATCGCCCGACGAACTCGGAATCGGATAATGGAACCTTCCCAAGTCCTGGCTGCCGTGGACCCGCAACCGTCGGAAGGAAGCGGAAGCAGCAAGCAGCCGACCCTGGTGCGCGGGCTCAGCCTGCTCGATTCGGTGCTGCTGCTGGTCAGCGGCATCATCGGGTCATCGATTTTTCTTACTGCGAAAGATATTGCCGGCCCTCTGCCACAGCCGGTGCTTTTTCTGCTGGTGTGGGTGCTGGGAGCGCTGATCTCCCTCTGCGCCTGCTTCGCCTTTGCCGAGCTTGGTTCAATGTTCCCCGATTCGGGCGGGCAGTATATCTACCTGCGCGAGGCCTACGGAGATCTGATCGCGTTTCTGTATGGCTGGATGCTGTTTGCCGTGGCCAACGGCGGATCGATCGCGGCGCTCTCGGTCGCGTCGGCGGCTTACACGGGAAACGTGTTTCCCTTCGTGTCGCAGGAACACATCGTATTTTCGATCCTCGGAGTTTCGGTTACGCGAGCGCATTTATTCGGACTGCTGCTGATCGCGATCCTGACGTACGTAAACGTCGTCGGCTTGCGCTGGGGCACGCTATTGCAGAATGTTTCCACGTGGACCAAATTTATCGCCATGGCGGCGTTCGTCGTGCTCGGCTTTGCGATTGGCAAGGGGAATTGGTCGAACTTCCGCGCGCACGGAGTCTCCTTGAGCACGGGCCTTGGCCCCGCGCAGTTGATTTCCGCGTTGGGCGTCGGACTGATCGCCGTGTTCTGGGCATATGACGGATGGGTCTACATCACTTGGGTGGCGGGCGAAGTGAAGGAGCCGAGGAAGAACGTACCGCTGGCGATGGTTCTGGGAGTGCTTGCGGTGGGCGCGATTTATATCGCGATGAACTTGACTTATATGTACGCGCTGCCCATGAAAGAGATTGCCGTGCACGAGACGATCGCGCACGCGGCGGCGGCGGTGCTGTTCTCGCCACGCGCGGCGGGGTGGCTGTCGATGATGATCGCGATTTCGTGCTTCAGCGCGGCCGCGACCTGCACGCTGTCGGGCGCACGCGTTTATCTCGCCATGGCGCAGGACGGCGTGTTCTTCAAGCGCATGGCGGTGATCCATCCCAAGTGGCGCACGCCGGCGTTCAGCCTCATCGGACAAGGAGTCTGGGCCGCCGCACTCACCTTGAGCGGCCGCTATGACCAGCTTTATACCTATGTGATCTACGGCATGGTGCTGTCGTACACGCTGACCGTGATCGGGCTGTTCTGGCTGCGCTGGAAGCGCCCCGACATTCCGCGGCCGTACCGCTGCACGGGATATCCATGGCTGCCCGCAATCTATGTAATCATCGGCGTGGCGTGGACCTTGAATACAATCATCACGCGGCCCATCCAAGCGTTCTGGGGAACGGCGATCGTGCTCATCGGAATTCCGGGCTACTTGTACTGGAAGCGGCAAGCGAAGACAGCGGCCGTGGAGTAAGACGATGTTTGAGCGCTACACGGAGAAGGCGCGGCGCGTGATTTTCTTCGCGCGCTACTCCTACAACTTTCACCTTGCCGCGCCTCCACGCAAGTGTTATTCCTCTTCATTCTCGATTCTTGATTCTTGCTCGCGTCAGCCTGACCCCGGGACACAACTCTTGTTGGAAGCAAACCCGAAGCAGCAAACGGAGAAAACCGGATTTCTCTCTCCCGGCCTTTCCATCGCCGAGGCCGAGAATCCCAACCGTCCGCGGCAGGTGATGGGCTTTCGCGACCTGGTCTTGTTTTATGTCATCACAGGCATCAGCCTGCGCTGGATCGCAACGGCGGCCGCGGCTGGACCCAGTTCTATCGTCATATGGATTGGCGCGTGGTTCTGCTTCTACACGCCGCTGGCGCTTTCGGTGCTGGAGCTTTCGTCGCGCTATCCCAGCGAAGGCGGATTGTATGTGTGGAGCAAACGCGCCTTCGGCGATTTCTCGGGCTTCATGTCGGCGTGGACCTATTGGACCAGCAATCTACCGTACTTCCCTGCCGTGCTCTACTTCGCCGCCAGCAACGTGCTGTTCATGCGGCAGGCGGCATGGCAGCATCTTTCCGGCAACGCCACTTTTTATATTGTCTTTTCCCTGCTCACGCTGACCGCGGCCACGCTGCTCAACATTGTCGGGCTCAACGTCGGCAAATGGCTGCACAACGTGGGTGCGCTGGCCATGTGGATTCCGGTGGGCATTGTGATCGTGCTGGGATTTGTGGCCTGGCATCGTTTCGGATCGGCCACCTCGTTCACGGTGCATTCCATGACTCCGAGCACGCACCTGAACGACGTCATTTTCTGGTCGGTGCTGACGTTCGCCTTCGGCGGATGCGAGACCGCATCGTTCATGGGCGAAGAGATCAAGAACGCGCGCCGCACGATTCCGCTAGCGCTGTTATCGGGAGGCGTGACGGTCACGATCTGCTACATCCTGGGAACGGTGTGCGTTCTGCTCGCGCTGCCTTCGACGGAAGTGAACAGCTTGCAAGGCCTGGTGCAAGCGGTTTCGGCCACGGCCTCGCGCGTGGGATTTCCTGGAGTGTTGCCGGTGGCAGCGTTTCTGATTGCCCTGAGCAATATTGGTGCCGCAGGAGCTTATCTGGCAGCCGTAGCGCGGCTGCCGTTTGTTGCGGGATTAGATCGATTTCTGCCGCCAGCCTTTGGAGCGCTGCATCCACGCTGGAAGACGCCGTGGGTCGCTCTGCTCACGCAGTTCCTGCTGGGCATGATCTTCATTTTTCTGGGGCAGGCGTGGACCAGCGTCAAGGGCGCCTACGACGTTCTGGTCAGCATGGGCGTGATTACTTACTTCATTCCGTATCTATTCTTGTTTGCGGCCATGATCAAGCTACAAAGCGAACCGGCCGGGCCGGACGTGATTCGCGTGCGGGGAGGAAGTGGGATAGCGAAGCTGGTGGCGACCGTTGGATTCTGCACCACCGCGCTGACGATCGCGCTGTCGCTGATTCCGCAACCGGATGAGCCAAACAAGCCGCTGGCGCTCTTGAAAATCGTCGGCGGATGCGGAGCTTTGCTGTTGATTGGAGTTTGGATCTACGCTGCGGGCAAGCGCCGGGCAGCGCGGATGTCGTCTAGCCGATAACTCAAGACTACACCGGCGTCGCCGTCTTCCGCGGCGGATTGAAGAACGGAAGGGTCGTCACCTTCACGTTCGTCTTCAGGCGGATCGCTTCGATCGTGATCTCTATCTGCAGCGACGTGCCGGGCTTCGAATGTCCGGCCTCGATGCTGGCCAGGGCGATCATCTTCTTCAGCGTAGGAGACCAACTCGTGGTTGTGGCTTTGCCGACCTGCTTTTCGCCTGAATAAACCGGGACGGCCACGCGCGAGGCCTGCGCGGGAGCGGCCGGCGTCAAGCCGTAGCGCTCGTACAGTTGTTCGACATCGGTCCAATCGACTTCAAGACCAACCAACTGTTGCGGGACGCCTTTCTTCGCATCCTGGTCGAGGGCGCGCTTGCCGATGAAGTTTTCTTTTTCGAGATGAACCATCTTGGCGAAGCCAAGCTCGTAGGGCGAAAACTTTTGTGACGCTATGAGCGCCTTCTTCGAACTGGTGTAGTCGACTTCGATGAGCAGCAGTCCGGCTTCGACGCGGGCCACGTCGAGCGCCAGCATGCCCGCCGCGTGCAGGTCGAACTGCTTGCCTTTGTCGGCGAGCGCATCCCAGACTTTGACGGCATCATTCCACGGTATCCAGATTTCATATCCCAAATCGCCGGTGTAGCCGGTGCGGGAGATGTCGACGGAAACGCCGGCGATCTTGCCACGCGTGACGCGAAAATATTTGAGATTGGCGATGTCGGCTTCGGCCACGGCTTTCAGCAGCTTGGCAGAAGTCGGCCCTTGCAGCGCGAGGGCTGCGACTTTTTCCGAGATGTCCTCGATCTGGACGTCCATGTTCAGGCCGTTTTGCCGGAACCAGCGCAGGCTGGGATCGGCAGCAGTCCAGCGATAAACGTTTTCTTCCAGCCGCGAAATCGTGCCGTCGTCGATGACCTTGCCCTCTTCGTCGCACCAGCAGCAATAAATGACCTGGCCGACTTTCACCTTATTGATATCGCGGGTGATCACGCGGTTCACCAGGCGGGTCGCGTCTTTGCCGGTGATCAGATACTTGTAGAGCGGAGAAATATCGATCAGCGCGCAGGCGTTGCGGATGGCGTTGTACTCGTGCTCATGATGCACTTCGTAGACGCTGACCGTGTAGTAGCCCGACCATTCGCGATAGCTCAGGCTCTGGCAAAGGGGAAAAGTTCTCTCGTGAAATGCGGTTCCGATGGGCAAGATATTTCCTCGCTGATGAAGTGCTCGAAGCCGGATTATATGCAGGGAACAAGGCGGGGGCAACTTGACCCAGGGTCTTAGCATTTCAGGCGCGGCGTTGACCATCGCGATTCATTAGCGCCAGAACAGTTCTGTGCGCTACAATGAGGCTCCTTATGAGCCGCCTCATCCAATGGAGCGTCCGTCCCAGCGGGCTCTGATCTTCCCTACCACCTTCCCTGCAGCGCGAGTATCATTGCGTTTCCTCACATCCGAACGTGAAAGCTAGGAGCTGAAGCGAATGGCTGGTTCTAATTCATACGATGTCATCGTCATCGGCGGCGGCCACAATGGATTGGTCAACGCCGCGTATCTGGCGCGCGCGGGCAAGAAAGTGCTGGTGCTCGAGCGCCGCCACGTGCTGGGCGGCGCGGCCTGCACGGAAGAAATCGTGCCGGGATTCAAGTTCTCGGTCTGCTCTTACGTCGTGTCGCTGCTGCGGCCGGAGATCATTCGCGATCTCGACCTGCCGCGACACGGCCTGGAAATTCTTCCCCTTGACGGCACGTTTACGCCGATGCCCAGCGGCGACTATCTCTGGCGGGTGAACGATCACGGCAAGACGCACCGCGAGATCGCGCGCCACTCGCGGGTTGACGCCGAAGCTTACGACGAATTCGGCAAGGCGATGCAGGCCATGTGCCGCTTCGTGAAACCGATTCTGAGCATGGTTCCTCCGGATCCGACGACGCTGAATCCGCGCGAACTGATGAAACTGCTTTTCATCGGGCGGCGATTCCAGGGCATGTCGAGCTATGACAAATACAACCAGGTCCAACTCATGACGATGTCCGCTATTGATTTTCTGGATCAATGGTTCGAGACCGACGTGCTCAAGGCGACGATGTCGGCCTCGGGAATTATCGGAACGTTCCTCGGCGTGCGCTCTCCTGGAACGGCGTATGTGCTGCTGCATCACTACATGGGCGAGATCGACGGAGCGTTTCGCGCGTGGGGATTTGCGCGCGGCGGCACGGGCGCGATCTCCAATGCGATTGCCGATGCGGCTCGCGAGGCGGGAGTCGAAATCCGCACCCAGTCGGGCATCTCGCAGATCATCGTGAAAAACGGCAAGGCCAAGGGCGTGGTTCTCGCCAACGGCGACGAAATTTATGCGGACGTGGTTTCTTCCAGCGTCGATCCGCGGCTCACGTTTACCAAGTTCATGGGACCCGAACATCTGCCCGGCGATTTTCTGGAGGAAATCAATCGCTACAAGTTTCGCGGATCGTCCGGCAAAGTGAATATGGCTCTCGACGCGCTGCCGAACTTTAAGTGCATGCCGGGGCCGGGCGCGCATCTGCGCGGCGCGATTTCCATTTCGCCGTCGGTCGAATATATGGAGCGCGCCTACGACGATGCGAAGTATGGACATTTTTCCAAACGTCCGTACATCGACATGGTGATTCCCTCTCTGACCGATCCGTCCGTTGCGCCGCCGGGCAAGCACGTGTTGTCGTGTTTCGTGCAGTATGCCCCGTACAAGCTGGCGCCCGGGCTAAGTTGGGACACCGAGAAGGAAGCCTTCGGCAACACTGTGGTCGACACGATTTCGCAATACGCGCCGAATCTGAAAGACATCATCATTCAGAAGCAGGTTGTGACGCCGCTCGACCTGGAGCGCGAGTGGGGCTTGAGCGAGGGAAATATTTTCCAGGGCGAGCTTTCCCTGGAACAACTTTTCTTTCTGCGTCCGGTGCCTGGATGGGCGCAGTACCGCACGCCCATCAAAAATCTATACATGTGCGGATCGGCGACGCATCCCGGAGGCGGCATCATGGGCGCGAACGGGCGGCTGGCGGCGCTGGAAATTCTGAAAGACTTCAAGGGAGCGGCTTAAATGGCGGGGCAAAACGGAAAGCGGGATGTCGTCATCATCGGCGGCGGCCATAACGGGCTGATCACGGCGTTTTATCTGGCCAGAGCGGGATTCAAGCCGCTCGTGCTCGAACGCAGCACGCAAGTCGGCGGAGCCGCGGTGACAGACGAATTCCATCCCAGATTTCGCTGCTCGACTTTGGCGCATGCGGCAGGCCCGATCCGGCCGGACATTGTCCGCGACATGCAACTGGAAAAGCATGGGCTGAAACTGATCACGCCCGAAGTTTGCGTTACGGCGCTTTCGCCCGATGGCCGCGCACTCACGCTGTATCAGGACGCGGGCAAGTCGGCGCAAGAGATCGCGGCGTTTTCGCAGAAGGATGCGGCGAAGTATCCGGAGTTGGAGCAGTCGCTGGGAAAAATCAGCAAAGTGATCGCCGAGGCGCTCGCCACCACGCCTCCGGATATTGACCACCCCGACCGCGGCGATTTGTGGAGCATGCTGAAGACCGGCCGCGCCATTCGCAAGCTGGGCAAGAAGGATATGTTCCGGCTGCTGCGCTGGGGACCGATGGCGGTGGCCGATCTGGCATCGGAATATTTCGAGACGGAGTTGCTGCGCGCCGTGATTGCCGCGCGCGGCGTGTTCGGAACATTTCTCGGTCCGTGGTCGGCGGGAAGCGCGCTGGTCCTGCTGATTCGGGCCGCGGCAGACTCGCATCCGGCCGGTTCGGCGTCTCTCGCCGCAGGAGGCATGGGCGCGGTCACGCAGGCCATGGCTTCCGCCGCGAAGGCTGCGGGCGCGGAGATTCGCACGGCCGCGGAAGTGATCGAAATTCGCGTGCAGAATGGTGTTGCGACGGGCGTAATTCTCTCGACCGGGGAAGAGATTTTGGCGAAGGCGGTCATCTCCAACGCCGATCCGAAACGCACGCTGCTCAAGCTGACTGACCCGGTCCATCTTTCGCCCGACTTCGTGCAAAAGCTGCAGCACTATCGTGGCAATGGAACAGTCGCGAAGGTGAATCTCGCACTTTCCGGCCTGCCGACGTTCACCGCCCTGAAGAATGGTGACTCCGCCGCGCTCCGAGGCCGCATTCATATCGGCAATGAAATTGATTATCTGGAGCGCGCCTTCGACGAATCTAAGTACGGCAACTTCTCCCGGCAGCCGTATCTGGAAGCTGCCATTCCTTCGTTGACCGATCCCACGCTCGCCCCTGAAGGCAAGCACGTGATGTCGATCTATATGCAATACGCTCCGTACAAACTGAAGGGCGATTGGGACGAGCAGCGGCGAGAACTCGGGCAGACAGTAGTGAAAACTCTGGCGCAATACGCGCCCAATTTGCCGGAATTGATTCTCACGCACCAGATCATCACGCCACTGGACCTCGAAGAAAAGTACGGACTCACCGGCGGGCAGATTTTCCATGGGGAGTTGGCTCTCGACCAGTTCTTCACCATGCGCCCGCTGCTGGACTGGGCGCGGTACCGCACGCCGATCGAGAATCTGTATTTATGCGGGAGCGGAACGCACCCGGGCGCGGGGCTGACCGGAGGCTCGGGAGCGAACGCGGCGCGGGAGATTGTGAAAGCGTTGCGGAAGTAGGACGCAAAGCCAGGTTGAAGTTTGATTTACCGGAGTGCCAAATGGTAAGGACAACTCGATATGGAATCATCCCATTACTCCTGTGTTCGTATCTAGCTTCGGCTCAAATAGCAGCCTCAAGCCGCATCGCCGGCTTGAGCAAAGGCACCACGTCCGGGAGCTTTTACACCAATTCAGAACTCGGTTTTCGTTATCAGCTTCCCAAGGGCTGGGCAGTCAACGACAAAGAAACAACGCTTGCGCACGAGTTTGCGTGGGCCGACAATCCTGGCTCCAGAACACAAAGTTCGCAAAGCCAGTGCTCGAAAAACTTGCTCTTCGTAACAAAACACCCGGAGGGGATGAAACTGAATTCCTTCGATCCCATGGCACTGATGATCGCCGTTGATCCGGAGTGTTTTCCAGAAATCACCCTTCCCAAATCCGCGACAGAACGCGATTTAGTTCAGAAGGCTGCTGCCCAGGTTCTCCGACATCTCGATACCCCCGGCTCTGTGGTGAGAGCTCAGGCTCGAGTACGAGCATTCGACAATGCTGGAAGAGTTATGCTTGAGATCTCACGCCCGTTGTCAATGACCACGCGTGAGGTCAGCCTTGGCTCTCTTACCACAATCAGAAATGTAAACCGGTCTGTATTGCTTTTGCCAGCGGGCGGATACTGGGCAGTCTGGATCTTCGTGAGCGGAGATGACGTGGACATGGATACGCTCAAAACGACAAAGATTTTCTTTGACGCAGCCGGCGAATCCTCCGCGACAAAATAGCTCTAACGCGTGTATGAAAAACTCCGCCATCCTGCTGGTCAGTTGCCCCGATGCCAAGGGAGAAGTCGCGACCATCGCCGACTTCGTCTACCGGCACGGCGGCAACATCCTGCATGCGGACGAGCACGCCGACGAAGAATCTGGACTGTTTCTGATGCGGGTGGAGTTCGATCCCAAGGATTTCGATATCGATCTCTCGGACAAGGCGCTAGCCGATTTCGGCCGACACTTCGAACCGATCGCCACGCGCTTCCAGATGAAGTGGCGGCTGGCGCAGTCGTCGCAGCGGCAGCGCATGATCATTCTGGTCTCGAAGTACGATCATTGCCTGGTGGACTTGCTCTACCGCCATCAGAGCGGCGAACTGGCCTGCGACATTCCCCTGATCATCTCCAATCACGCCGACAACCAGGCCATTGCCGATTTCTACAAGGTTCCTTACGCGATCGTTCCAGTGATGAAAGACAACAGAGTCGAGGCCGAGGCCCGCATCCAGTCGCTGATCGACCAGCACCGTCCGGACTTCATGGTGCTGGCGCGCTACATGCAGATTCTGTCGAACGAATTCGTGCATCGCTACCCGCAGCGCGTCATCAACATCCACCATTCCTTTCTCCCGGCCTTCGTGGGTGCGCGGCCGTATCACCAGGCGTTTGAGCGCGGCGTTAAGCTGATCGGCGCGACCAGCCATTACGTCACCGAGGTGCTGGACGACGGCCCGATCATCGAGCAGGACGTGGTTCGCGTCTCCCACCGCGACACCGTCGATGACCTCATTCGCAAGGGCCGCGACCTGGAAAAGGTCGTGCTCTCGCGGGCCGTGCGCTGGCACGTCGAGAACCGCGTTCTGGTGTACGGCAATAAGACCGTCGTATTCTGAGCTCCCGGCAGCCCGGAAACCCGAATTATCCTCGCGGCAACGTCCCGCGATTCCCCCCGCACCCTAGTAACTTGGGTAACCTTTCGGCTTTACTTGAACATTAGTAAAGTTTTAAAGGAACTCTATCTCTCGGGAGCAAGGTGTTGGCCGAAGATCTTCGGTTTGAGCTAGCCATTTTGGCGACCGTCCAGGGGCTTTATCAGAAGCTCTTGAAGGAGACGCTCGGCGGGGATGTCCCCATCCCAAACGGTCTCGACGAGGACGCGCTGCGCCATTCCGAGCGGGAGTTGCCGAACACATTGTCGCGAATGTACCGCTGGCTGCATTTGCTCGACATGGCCATCACTCCGGCGATGCTGCGCCAGGCGCTCACTCCCGAGACCGATTCTGAAGTGGCCGAGGCGCTGCTGCGATATTTCGTAAAGCGCCGCGAGCCCAGTGACATCAATCGCGACAAGACCGATCTGATCGCCACCTTCCTATACCGTCATCCGCGCGTTCCCGGGCAATGGGAGCAGAGCGGGTACGGGCTGGACGGGGCATTGCCGCTGTCCCCCTTCGAAATCGCTTTGATCGAAATCCTGGCTGACACCGATGTGCCTTCCCTGCCGGAAGAGCACGTGCAGTTGCTGCGCCGCTTCGATCCGTTTCTGGAGGAGGTCAGCCGCTTCCGTGATTTCAATGCACTGATCGACTCGGGCATGATCGGCCGCGTGCGCGAGCTGAAGCAGTGGCTGGATGCGTCGTTTTACCATCCCGGCGTGCTGGCGACGGTTTCGGCTTACAACACGGCATTCGGAAAGAAATTTGACGAGTTATTCGCCAAGGCGCTCGCTGAGATCAAGAATTTCGGACAGGCCCTCGAAGAAATGGGCGGAACAATTCTGACCACGGTCGACGGAGTGGAAGTCACGGTGGAGCACGTGGCGGCGATCGAAGAGAAACAACTGCTGCAGGCCGATTACGGCAGCACGCTGGAAAAATTCCGCCGCGTATCGAAGTTGAAGAAGGAATTGGACCGGCGTCCGCCGATCCGGCGCTCGCTGTTAACGCCGGTGGCCCAGAGTTCCAGAGCGTCAGGCGGAAACGGAGCTGCGGCCAAGGCGGCGAAAGTGGCTGCGGCGGCGAAGGCTCCGGTGGCGGCTCCCGTGTTTCAGCCGCCCGCCATCACGGCACAGCAAATCTCGGCGGAAGAAGGTAAGCTGCGGCGGGTCGAGGAATCGATTCGTGTCTTTGTGCGCGTCGCCGATCCGAAATACCGGCAAATCGTGCCCATGCGCTTCTTCAACCTGACTTTGACCGTAGCCGAAGCCGACGCCTATGGCGCCGGATATCTGGAAGAGAAAAGCTTGCGGGCCGAGGTGGCGCGCACCCTGATCCGAATGGTGTCGATCTCGGCGCGCATCCGCACCGAACTCGAAGAACTCAAGCGCAGCCAGAAAATGTCGTCGCTGTGGAAGCTGCATGCCGACTCGGTCGTCGTGCTTCTGGATATGGCCAGCAGCTCTACCGAAGATGCCGGCAGCATGGCGAAAAATGCCGAGCAAAACGGCGCCGGGGTAGCGGCGAAGGCAATCCACGAATCGGTGCAGAAGCTGCGCAACCAGTCGGACATCGCGGTAAAAACCCTCGCTAATGTCAGCTAAAGGCGGAAGCGAAAAACTTTAAGGCGTGCGCACGAGCCTGCTGACATTGGCGCCTAGTCGTTGGAAATCTCTCGTGTTCCACGTGTAAAGAACGTCTGCTTTCGCCTTGATAGCGCACGCGCCCAGTAGTGCGTCGTACAGCGTTCCTCCTTCGATACCCATGCCGGCAGCTTCGCGGATCGCCGCAACGTATTCTGCAACTTCCAGAGCAATCACGTTCAGCCGTTCTTGGATTGTTTCCAAGCACAGGATCGCCTGTTCGGGTGCAGCACGGTATTTGCCCGGCAATCTGGTCAGGCTCGCATACACCTCAGCCAAGCAGTACATGGCGCAATACCCGCTGCTCAGATGAGCCGCCGAAAAAGCAGACAGGCTGCGCTCGTGATGCTGGTGACCAGGGACAAAGACGGGGACCAATACCGATGTGTCGAAGAACGACCTCATCGCAACTTCCCCCGCTTCGCGGACCGAGCCTTGAACTGCGGTCGGCCGAGCGCGGCCTGTTCGCGCTCACGGCGGATGTCACGCAGCACTCGATTGGTCGCGGCGGCAGAAATCGGTTCATCGAGATCAAGAACCCAGATACCCTGCTTCTTCCTCATCCCGACCCGGTTCCTCACCGGGCGCAGGACGATTTGATCCTCAGAGCTTTCCAACTCCAGAGAATCTCCGGCACTGAGCTGCAGTTCATCGCGGACCGGTTTCGGCAAGACAACGCGACCAGCCTTATCCACCGTAAGGGTCGTCATAAATTCCATTTTACCATGGGTTTTGGCATCTTATAATGGTATCCACAGCACTGCACTCTTCACTCTGTATCAGGCCGCTAGGGATGGCAACGTACCGGCCGCACCGTATCCCGCCCTTGCAAAAAAAACGCAAGGATGGGGCACCCACCGTTTCGTAGCGGGAAAGGAAAACAACGCACGAAGGCGGCCCACCCCCCACAAAACGCGGCAAGGGTGGGGCAGCCGAAGCGGCGAATGATTTCAAATTCCAACGTTCGGGGCTTTAGCCTGCTCCGAGTTGACGGCGGGCGGAGTGGCTGAAATGATCAGAGACGGCAGCTGCGGTTATGCCTCAGTTTGTGCGCAATTCTTCTCAGGGGTCGAACATCCAACAAGAACTCAAATGGCTGGCCAGTACGATGCTGTTTCTACTTGTCGCGGCTTTGCGAATGTGGGCGCAGGGGCCGCCGTATCAGACGGACGATCCGGTGCCGGTGGATCTGCATCACTACGAGTTCTACATTTTTGGCGGGGCCGACGGAACTCGGGTAGAGACCGACTCGACCGGGCCCGCCTTCGAGTTCAACTGGGGTGCGATTCCGCGCGTCCAGCTGCATGCAATTTTGCCTTGGGGAGTGGTGGCGCCGTCGAACAATCCGGCGTTTCTTCCGGCGGGAGTGGGTTCAACCGAGTTCGGGCTCACGGATATGGAATTGGGCGCGAAGATTGCGTACTTCAAGGAGACCAAACACATTCCGCAGATCGGCAGCTTCACCATGTTCGAGATGCCGACGGGAAACTACAGCAAGGGATTAGGCGTGGGGAAAGTGTGGTATCGGCTTCCTTTGTGGCTGCAAAAGAATATCGGAAAATGGCTGCTGGATGGGGGCGCGGGATATCAGGTGGTCCCGCAGACCGGATATCGGAATTTTCCGTACGAGGGATTTCTTCTGAAGTATACGTTTGGCGAGCGCCTGGAACTCGGTGGTGAAGTGTTTTCGCATGGCGCAGAAGGCCTTGCGGCTCCACAAACGCGGCCTTCCACCCTGATCGACTTTGGCGGCTACTACCATTTCAAGCACAATCCGAACGAACAGTTTCTGTTCTGTTACGGACACTCCGTTGCCGGCCAGACCGAGAACTACGCGTACGTGGGCATGTACTGGACGTGGGGTGGAAAAAGCGATCAAAAACCGGATCCGGGCAGCGCGTTCTTACACCCAGCGGTAAGTCCCAACGGAGTTGAGTAGTCGAACATGGTGGCCAGGCGTCGAAACACCTGGCTCACAACTCGCAGCTCACCGCTCGCCGCTCAGTTGATATCGAACTGCTCCTGATGCACCGCCGGATCGCTCTTCACGATGATGGTGCGCTTGGTCAACTCTTCCATCTCGTTCAGCAGCCGCGCATTGTTCGACTTCAATTCTTTCGCGACATCGGGATGCACGCGCAGCATGACGTCTTCATGCTCCAGGTGCTTGGCGATCTTGCGCACCTCCACATAGATCTCGTTGCAGATCGTGGTCACCGACTTCACGTATCCGGTCGATTGGCAGTACGGGCAGGGCGCTCCGATGGTGCGCTCGAGCGACTGCTTCACGCGCTTGCGTGTGATCGCGACCAGCCCGAAATCATTGAACTGCAGCGTCTTGGAAGGCGCGCGGTCGTGGCGGAGTTCTTCTTCCAGAGCCTGCATGACGCGCTGGCGGTTGCGGCGCTCGTCCATATCGATGAAGTCGATGATGATGATGCCGCCCAGATCGCGCAGCCGGATCTGCCGCACGATTTCTTTGATCGCGTCCACGTTGGTCTTGACGATCGTGTCTTCGAGGCGCGCGGTCTTGCCGACGTACTTGCCGGTATTGATATCGATGGCCACCAGCGCTTCGGTCTGGTTGATGACGATGTAGCCGCCGCTCTTCAGCCAGACTTTCGATTTGAGCGCCTTGTTCATTTCTTCCTGCAGGCCGAACTGCTCGAACAACGGCGTTTCCTTGGTGTAGAGCTTGACCCGCTTGACCATCCCCGGCTGAAAGCGGTTGAAGAAGCGGAGAATGCGCTCGTACTCGGGCTCGGTGTCGACCCAAATCACGTTGAAGTCGGAGGTGACCTGGTCGCGCAGCACGCGCTCGACCACGTTGAGATCGTGGTAAATGAGAGCGGGCGGCTTGGAATTTTCCGCGCGATTCTTGATGTCCTGCCACAGGCCTTTGAGGAACCGGATGTCGGCGCGGAGCTCTTCTTCGCTCGCGCTTTGCGCGGCGGTACGGACGATGAAGCCTCCATGACCGTTTTCGCGCTCGCTCAAAATGATCCGCTTCAGGCGCTGCCGCTCTTCTTCGGAAGCAATCTTGCGCGAGACGCCGGTGTGGTTCACGGTCGGCATGTAAACCAGGAAGCGTCCCGGCAGCGCGATGTGACTGGTGATGCGCGCGCCTTTCTTGCCGATGGGCTCCTTGGCAATCTGGACGAGAATTTCCTGGCCTTCTTTCAGCAAGTCGCTGATCAGCGGAACCGGCGCGGACTGGCGACGGAAGCGGCGTCCGCCTCCGCCACGGCGGCCACCTCCGCGACGGTCATAGCCGGGTCGTTCATAGCCGGAACGTTGGCGTTGCGAGCGTTGCGTGTATCCCGCGGTCGCGGCCGGAGCGCGAACTTCCGCGCGCGCATCCACGGTGCCGGTGCCGCGAGCCTCGGCGTCGAGCATGGCTTCGGCCTGGGCCTGCGCTTCCTCGAGTTCAATTTCTTCGCTGTCTTCTTCGGACTCGGCGGACGCACCTTCGGCCGGCGGCACCGCACCCGACTCGATCATCGAGGCCATGTGGATGTCCGTTACCGTTTCGCGCGCGTCCCCGTTCAGGTGTTCGGGCTGATCCGCGGCGCGAGTTTCTTCTTCGAACTCGTCGTAGCCTTCATCGGAAGTCGCCTGATAGTGTGCGGTACCCGCCTCTTCCTCTTCGTCGATGGTTTCTTCTTCGAGCGTGCCCGGAGCGGCGAATGCCGGAGTTTCGCTTTCGCGCGAATGTGCGGGCTCGGCGTAACGTGAAGGGGCGGTCCGATCCTCCGCTGCATGATTCTCCGATGCATGGCTCTCTGCTTCGAAGTGCTCTTCTTCTTCGACGTGGTCTTCCTCGTGCACTTCCTCAATCACGGCGCGCTCAATCACGGTGCGAGGTTCGGTCGCCCAGGCGGAAACCGGTGCGCTGGCATCTTCAGGGCGTCGGAATTCCTGGCTCCATGTTGCCGAGGTAGAAGCTGATTCGGCGTGCTCTTCCGGCATCGGATGAGCATCTTCATGCTCTTCGTGCAGCGGTTCGGAGAGCGATCCCGCCGCGAAAATGGGCTCGTCTTCGGGAAACGCTGCCGCTAAGGGCGACGCCGACTCCGCTGATGGCGCCGAGAAATCAGCCACAGGCTGAGGCTGAGGCTGCTGCGAGTAGCGCTGATATTTCGAGATGGACTCTCCGGGCAACAGAATCGGCTGATATCCCGCTGGAGGTCGGGAGGGCGTGCGGGATGTGGAACTCTCCGCCGGCCGGGCCGAGCGGGATTCGGACGACCGGTCTAATCCACGGTCTGGCCCACGATCAGATCCACGGTCGCGTCCATCGCAACGTCCGCCACGGCGGCGGCGGCGTCCGCGCCAGCTGCCGCGATCGCGGCTTGAAGAATCTCCGCCATTCGCCGACTCGCCCGCTTCTTCCGCGGAAACCGGCGCCGGACCGGCGCTCAAAGTTTCGGCCTCGAAAGATCCTTCGTCCGCCATGGCGGTCATCTGGACTTCCTCGCCCTCGGAATCGGAAGGCTGAGACTCGGTCCGCACAGGCTGCGGACGTAAATCCTGCACGCCGCGATTCGCCGGAACCACGTCCGTCAGATCGTCGTCATGTTCTTCCAACTCCATAAAATCGGAGACGTAGAGGAAAGCATCGCGCTCCAGGCCGATGTCGACGAAGGCAGATTGCATGCCGGGCAACACGCGGGTGACGCGGCCCTTGTAAACCGAGCCGGCTAGTGTGTACTCGTTCTCGCGCTCAAGATAGACCTCCGCGAGCAGATCGTCTTCCACCAGCCCCACTTTGGTTTCGTGAGGCGTGGAAGAGACAAATAATTCCTTGTTCATGGATACTCCGGTCCCGCGGCGGCTTCGGAAAGAGGCCGGGGCAGGATTTCCCGGGGCAGAGTCAGGCTAGGAGCGGGAGGATTGAGGGTCGCGATGCTGCCCCGAACCGGGGACGGCGCTGGACAGGGAGATTTTCCCTCTGCCTGGACCGTTGCATAAGCTTGGGAAGATTTTGCACGTATCGCTTTTCGCGGTTGCCGGGGTTGTGACCGCACTCTCAGACCATTCTGGTCGGGGGGCCGTTCCCTGCCCGGCTGACTGCTTTATTCAATCCTGCCCGGCCTTTGACTGCTCGACTGGCCGGTGAAATGCCCTCTTTTCGCGAGGGCGATCGATATTTTTGGGCTGCTCCCCAGGAGCAGCAAACTGCTTCCTGCCTGTCTTCCTGTTCTTGGAACTATCAGTTCCTGAACCCTTTTGCTTCCCAGCCGGCTCACCCGGCTAGTTCACGAAGCGGCGCATACGAACATTCATGACCATCCCCAGCGCCAGGAACATGAACAATACGGAAGACCCACCATAACTCATCAGCGGCAGGGGTATTCCAGTGACCGGCATAAAGCCAACCACCATGCCGACATTGACCAGGATATGGAAGCTAAGCACAGCCACCACACCCATCACCACAAACGTGCCAGCGCGGTCGGGCGCTGTTTGCGCGTTCTGGGTCAAACGCATCAGCACAATGAAGTATAACAGCAGAACCGCGAGAGCGCCTACGAATCCATGCTCCTCGGAAAACGCGGCGAAAATGAAGTCCGTTTGCGGAACGGGCAGGAACGCGCCGTGTGTTTGCGAGCCTTTCCCGCCCCACAAGCCTCCGGAACCGACCGCAATTTCGGATTGCTCAACTTGATACCCCGACCCTTTGGGATCCAGTTCGGGGTCGATAAAACTGGTCAGCCGCTGCTTCTGGTAGGTCTTCAGCACGTGAACTTTGGGTACAAGAAAGACGGCGCTGATCCCTACCACGGCCAAAAGCCCGACCGCCAGCCCCTGCTTCCATTGCAGGCCACCCAGAAAAACGCCCATCACCGCAATGGGAACGTAGGTGAGGGCGGTTCCTAGATCAGGCTGGGCCAACACCATCAGCATCGGGATGCCGACAATCGCCCCGGCCTTCATGAAATCGGACCAGGAGAGCTCCCGCTGTCGCATGTCAGCAAAGTATTTCGCGACCGCCAGAATCAGGATCAGCTTGACCCACTCTGAGGGCTGGAAGTGGTTGCCGCCGGGCATTTTGATCCAGCGCCGCGCGCCCAGATACTTCTGGCCAAAAACCATCACTGCCATCAACGAAGCAATCGCGGCAATGTAGAACCAGTGAATCTGGTCGAGCAGAGCCTGGTAGTTCACCAGGCTGATCAAGAACATGGCGCCGACGCCGCCCACCACCCAGTAGATCTGCCGGATATGCGCGCCGGCGAACTTGGTGTGCACGGTGGCGCTATGGATCTCCATGACGCCCATGCCGCAGATCAGCAGCACGAAGCCCAGCAGAAGCCAGTCAAAATCGCGATATGAGACGTAGCGTGACAAGTCAGTTCCCAGTTGCCAGTTCTCAGTTCTCAGTAAACTCCAAGTCTTCTGTCATCCTGAGCGGAGCATCAGGTTCGCGAAGCGAAGCTGATGCGCAGTCGAAGGATCCCTACCTCAAACATTCCCCTGCCAGAATGCGACGACCTCGGTACTCGCAACTCTGTACTCAATTCATTCCCGGCGCGGCCGTCGCCAGCACCAGCCCCTTCTTTGGCAGATCGAGTAGGAAGCGTCCACCTTGCAGCGCGTCTTTATCGCCGTCGGCACCGGGCACGCTCCATAATCCGCCCACGTCCACCGTTCCATTGCCCTTCGGCTTCTCGACCATCTTCTGCGGGGTGCGCTGCTGCTTGTCGACGTAAGCCTTGATTACCTGGGTCGCCAGGCGCGCGGCCAGCCTGCCGTGCTCGCCGCCCTGAAACAGGACGCAAACCACAATGTCCGGATTGCGGCGCGGCGTGAAGCCCACGAACCAGCCGTTCTGTGCCAGATCGTCGGCGTTCTTGAATCGGGCGCGCGTTGCCAGCGAGACCACCTGCGCCGATCCTGTCTTGCCCGCAATATCGATTCCCGGGATGTGCGCCGACGGGGCCGTGCCCCCGGGCAACAGCACCCGCGACATCGCGTCGGTAATGTAGTTCCATCCATTAGGATCGAGCGGCACATTCTTCACTTCGGTGATATGACTGGCCTCGACGAAGCCCGGAGGCATATCCGTTGGATTGATCACGTGCGGCACCACCATCTTTCCGCCCATCGAAATCGCGCTGATCGCTCGCAGCAACTGCACCGGCGTGATCGCGACCGCTCCCTGCCCGATGCCGACCGAAATGGTTTCACCAGCAAACCACTTCTGCTTGAAGTTCCTGATCTTCCACTCTTCCGACGGCATCACGCCCGCAACCTCGTTGGGAAGGTCGATGCCCGTCTTTTGTCCCAATCCCAGTTCCGTCGCGTATTTTGCAATGCGGTCGATGCCCAACTTCTCCGCCAGGGTGTAGAAGAAAACGTCGCACGACTGGTAAATCGCCTTCTCGAGGTCGACCGGGCCGTGGCCACCTTTCACCCAGCAGCCGAATCTGCGACCGTAAAATTCCGCGCTCCCGTGACAATCGACGTGCAGGGTCTGCGCGATTCCCTCCTGCCAGCCCGCCATCGCCATAATGATCTTGAAGGTGGACCCGGGGGCCAGCTGGGCCTGAATCGCCTTATTCAAAAGTGGCTTGTCGGGATCGTTGACCAGCTTGTTCCATTCATCGCGCGAGACGCGCACCGCAAAATCGTTGGGATCAAACGTGGGCCCGCTGGCCATGGCCAGGATTTCTCCGGTGTGCGGATCCATGGCGACAATCGCGCCATTCTTGCCCTGCAACTGCTCTTCGGCGGCGATTTGCAAATCTATGTCGATGGTCAGCTTCAGCGGCTTGCCGGGGATCGCCTCCGTCTCGCCGAGACGCCCCACTTCGCGTCCGTGGCTGTCGACCAGGGCCTGGCGAGATCCATTCGTGCCCATCAGCAGGTTGTTGTACTGGCGCTCGACGCCGGAAATTCCCACCACATCGCCCGGGTTGTAGAGCTCGAATTGCGGCTGGTTGAGCATGTCTTCGGTGACTTCGCCGACGTAGCCGATCAAGTGCGCCATGAAGCCGTTGCGCGGATACAACCGGCGGTGCGCCATGATGGTGTCAAGCTCCGGCAGTTCGTTGCGATGGGACTCGATGAATTGCAGGTCGTCGGGCGTGATGTCTTCTTTGAGAAAAATGGGCTGGTACTGCGGCATCGACGTGAAGCGCCGGATGCGCGCCCGCACTTCATCGGGATCGAGATGCAAGCCCTGCGCAATCAGGTCGGCGTCGGCTTCCAGGTCGCGCGTCGAATCGCGCAGCAGCAGCGCGGAGAACGACGGGTAGTTATCGACAATCGTGCGCCCGTAGCGGTCGAGAATTTTGCCGCGCGGCGCCAGCACCGGCACGTTGCGGATGCGGTTCTTCTCCGCGGCCAGCGAGTAGTAATCGCTCTGCATCACCTGCAGCTGCCACAAGCGGTAAGCGAGGATCAGGAAGATGGCGAGGATGATGTACTGCGCCGCCGTCAGGCGCATCGGAGATACTTTTTCGTCGCGGCCGAACATCAGTCGTTAGTCCTTGGTCGTTGGTCGTTGGATTGGTGCGTTGCTCTCATTGTAAGCCGCTGCGAATTCATCGGGAAATGAGATTCAGGTAACTGAGGTCACTATCCACGCGCCAAAGTCGTTATCGAGATCCCAACGACGAACGACCAGCGACTAACGACGGTTCTCACGTTCTCTGCTTGAACTTGTCGAGCGCGAAGTAAAGGAACATACCCACGAACGCGTTCGCCAGGCCTGCCAAAACTCCATGGACCCAGTTCCAGTGCTGCGTCATGTTCACCAGCAGCCGCGCAACGATGAAGTAGACCGCGGAGTGGACCATATAAAACCCGAGGGTTACCAGGAAGCGAGCCCCGGCGTTTTCAACGTCGAGCTTCACTCCCAGCGACGAAGCGCCGTATCCGACAACGGTTTTAGCGATCCCGTAAATGCCGATCGGGTTGTGTCCCAGCATGTCCTGCGCGAGCCCGATGAAGGCGCCGGTAAACAGGCCAGCAACGGGACTGCGCCGGGCCATCGCGAAGAAAATCGTGACCAGCAACGGCAGGTCGAGATATTTGGCAAAGCCAGGAAACCTCAGCGGGACAAAAGCCTGGGTGAACAGCGCCAGCAGCGGAATGCCAATCGTTACCGGGATGCTGAACCGGTAAACCTCAACCTGCTCCCCGGATGTGTAAGTGATAGGCACGCTAGTTTGGGCTGTTGTCGGCGGCAGGCGGTGGCGGATTGGGCTGGGCCGGAGTGGGATTCGCCGGTTTCTCTTCGGTGATCGCCGGCGTAACCGCCGGGCTGGTCTGGGCGGTCTCAGGCTTGGTAGCCGGGGCAACGACATTCTTCTTCGGAACTGGAACCGATTGCCCCGAAGCCTGCGCCGCTGGCCGCTTCACCGGCTGGTTCGGCAAGGCCCCGTTCGGCACGGCGGTTGTGGTCTTGGTCGCTGGCGCATTCGCAGCGCCAGGGGCGGCCGCGTTCTTGGTCGCCGGCGCATTCGCGGCACCGGGGGTACTCGCGGCCTTGGGCGCGGTATTCGCCGCTGCGGAATTTGTCCCAGCGGGTTTCGTCTGTCCGGCGGCAGGGACCGTGGCATTTGCATCCGCGGGCTTATCGGGCACCGAGGGCAAACGCTGCGCAAGAATATCGGCGGCGCGCACGCGCACGTTGGTGTCGGCGGTCGCCTGCCTTTCCTGCTTTTCGACCAGCACCAGAACTTCTTCCAGCTTGCTCAGGTCGGCCGCGGGCTTGATTCGAATGCTAAGAAACAGGTCCTTGCCAGCGCCGACTTTAGTGACGATACCGACGGGCAATCCTTTGGGAAAAATCTGGTCGCCGCCGCTGGTCAGCACATTCTCTCCGACGGGCACCTGCTCATCACTCATAACGCCGTTCAGCGTGACCTCACCATTGACGGTCCCGGCCAGCACGCCCTGCAGCCGCGTATTCCCCAAAATGACTCCGACCCCGCTCGTCTGATCGTTGATCAACAGAACCTGCGCGACCGAGGGATAGACCATCAGTACCTTGCCCACGATTCCGTCCGCGGTCATGACGGCCATGTCGGGCGCGATGCCGGCATTCTCCCCCTTGTCGATGTAGACAACTCGCGAAAAATCGCTGCCGCTAGTCCCAATCACCTGCGCAGCCACGGTCTTCGCTACGAATTGTTCTTTGAAGGCCAGCAGGTTCTGCAGGCGGCGCGCCTGCGCCGCGTCTTCGCTCAAGCGGACCTGCTCCAGCCGCATCTGCTCGATCTGCTCTTTGAGTTGGCGGTTCTCCGCCCGCACTCCGCGCAGATAAATGTAGTTATGAAAGATGTTGCCGGTGCCGTTCTCGATCCAGACCAGAGCACGCTCGAAAGGAGCCAGGCCGTCGACCGCCCATATGCGGATCAGGCGCGTGTCCTGGGTTTCATTGCTGCCGCGCTTGACCTGCACAGCCAGCCCCAGCACCTGCAGAAACAACACGCCTACCAGGATGATCAGGTTGCGATAGCGGCCGAGTACGGATTCCATAAAACAGTATCGAGTACGAGTCGCGAGTACTGAGAATTCTGTTTTGCTCGGTACCCGGTACTCGGTACTCGCAACTCGCAGTTATTCGATTGAAATTTTCCTGAGCAGTTTGAAGTCGCTCAGCATCTTGCCTGTGCCCAGCACCACGCTGCACAGCGGGTCGTCGGCGATCGAAACCGGCAAGCCGGTTTCTTCGCGAATGCGCTTGTCGAGATTTTTCAACAGCGCCCCACCGCCGGTCAGAACAATGCCGCGGTCGCTGATGTCGGCGGAAAGCTCCGGAGGAGTCCGCTCGAGCGCGACGCGAATCGCATTCATAATGGTCGAAACGCACTCGCTCAGCGCCTCGCGGATTTCGCCGTCGTCGACCGTGATCGTCTTGGGCACGCCCTCGATCAGGTTGCGCCCTTTGATCTCCATGGTCATCGGCTTGTCGAGCTGGTGCGCCGAGCCGATTTCCATCTTGATCTGCTCGGCGGTGCGCTCGCCGATCAGCAGATTGTATTTCCGCTTCAGATAATTCATGACCGCTTCGTCCATCTGGTTGCCGGCCATGCGCACGGACCGCGAATAGACGATGCCGCTCAGAGAAATCACCGCGATGTCAGTGGTGCCGCCGCCGATGTCGACCACCATGTTGCCGCTGGGCTCGGTAATGGGCAGGCCCGCGCCGATGGCGGCCACCATGGCCTGTTCCACCAGGTGCACTTCGCTCGCCTTGGCGCGATACGCCGAATCCATGACCGCGCGCTTTTCCACCTGCGTGATTTCCGAAGGCACGCCGATCACGATGCGCGGATGCACCAGCATCTTGCGGTTATGCGCCTTCTGAATGAAGTAATTCAGCATCTTCTCGGTGACTTTGAAGTCGGCGATGACGCCATCCTTCATGGGCTTGATGGCGACGATGTTGCCGGGCGTGCGGCCCAGCATCTCTTTCGCCTCTTTGCCCACCGCCTCGACTTCGCCCGTGTTTTTATTGATGGCCACGATGGAAGGCTCGTTCACCACGATGCCCTTCCCTCGCGCGTACACGAGCGTGTTGGCGGTGCCGAGATCGATCGCCAGATCGCTGGAGAAAATGCTGAACAGCGACCGCAGGTTGTGGTTGCGCGTTGAGCCTGAGTGGAATCCGTTGTTTGACATGACGAAATAATCCGTCTTTCTACCATGCTTCCCGCCGGGAAAGATCCCGGCAGGTGTTTATCTTTTCAGGGGTGACTGTCCTTATTCTACGGGATAGCGGCCCACCCTGACTAAACCCAAGTTTCAAGGTTTCAAAGCATTGGCGCCTGACTTGAAACCTCACCGACCCGATTCTGAATTCCTTGAAACTCTGAAACCTTGCCCTTACTGAATCACAATCTTTTTCTGCTGCGTGTTCACGCCGCCCTGCGCGGTCTGCGCCGTTACCGTAATCACGGCCTCTCCGGCCGGCAACGGCGGCGTGAAGTAATGGAACTGGCCATCCGAACTGACCATCGGAACCTCGCTGCCGTTCACCATGACGCGCGCTCCCACCTGCGTTTTGCCGGTTACTTCAATCACGTGCCCGTGCTGGATAAATGGATCCAGCTCCAGATCGATCGCTTCCGTCTCCTTGCCCTTGGGAATGATGGTGAAGCGGTTCTTCTCGCTCTCCACCGATTCCTTGCCCACCGCGTCGTAGGACTGCACCATCCAGTAATAGGCGCCTTCCCCGAGATTCGTGACGGTTACTGCAGCTGTATTGATCTTTTTGTCAACCAGTGTAGAGGAAAAATAAGGATTGCGGGAGATGCGCAGGCGGTAACCAACTGCATTCGCCATCGGGGTCCAGGAAAATTCCACATCCTTGGTCGCCTCGCCGGAAGAAAACAGCGGAGCCATGTTGGCCGGAGCGATCGGCGTAGGCGGCCCAATCTCCTTGGCCTTTTCCAAATGGGATTGCTGTCCCTGGAAAGTAACTTTTTCCCAGTTGGCCAGTTTCACGGTTTCACCGTTGCGCGAGACCTCGCCCGTACCTTTTTTCATCAGGATCTCGTGCTGGTCCGATTTCGGATCGTTGTGCACTTGCGCCGCCGACTCGGGCGATAGCGAAGCCGTCGCGCCCGCCACAATCACCTGCGATTTCGATCCCTGGCTGTAGGTCGCAGTGGAAAGGTCCACCGTTCCCGTGCTGACCGCGACCGCGACATTGGTTTGCTGCTGATCGTTCGCGGAATTCTCTTCAATCACAATCAGCGAATCCTGCTTGACGGTGTAACTGGTGCCGTCGTTGAAGACCACTTTCGCCATGCCCTCGGAACCGGTCTGCACCACGTCGCCCTTTTCCAAAGGAATGTTGTAATCGGCCGCCACCCAACTATTTCCGTCGCCTTTTTTCACCCGTACAGTTCCATCAAGCGCCGTGAAGTGCGCCTGCTGCGCGGTCAAGACTCCTGTCCCGGCCGTAGGAGCCATACCCGCCACGCGCTCCAGCAGCATGCCGAAAATATTATTTGCCTTCTTGACGTTGTTCTCGGTGAATTGCGGGAAGGCCACGCGCACGGCAATGAAGAGCGCCACCACCACCGCGGAAATAAGCAGGACGAGACTGCGGTAGGTGACAGTCGTCCACGCGACGTGGATTCCCGGTTTGCGATTGTCAGAAGACACTTTGCCTGTCGAACCTTCGTGAAAAGCGAGTAAAGAAAACGGTAGCACAAGGAAAACAAAGGGAAGAACAGGTAATCAGCCGGGAAGGTTACCGAAGTGATCAGACTCCAGATCGTTCCGTTTTTGCGCTATTGAGGTCTGGCACGTGGACCATCCTTGCGGTGAAGGCTGCCTGCCGCCTTGCCGCTCCTTCCTGTAAGTTGTAGCATCAAAAGGTTTGGCATTCATTAAGGAGATCTTATGGCGACCGACACTCTAGCGACTCCAGCTCATCTCAGCGACAGCCAGACCCGGGTTTTCAAAAATCTTATCGACGGCGAGTGGGTGGACTCCACTACCGGAGCAACTTTCGAAAATCGCAATCCTGCCGACACGCGCGATCTGGTGGGCATCTTTCAGAGATCGGCGAAGGCCGATGTGAACGCCGCGGTCGAAGCGGCGAAAGCGGCATTCTTGAAGTGGCGTCTGGTGCCCGCGCCGCGGCGCGCCGAAATTGTTTTCCGCGCGGCCGAGATCCTGATCGAACGCAAAGAAGATTACGCCCGCGACATGACCCGCGAAATGGGCAAAGTTTTGGCCGAGACGCGCGGCGATGTGCAGGAAGCCATCGACGCCGCTTACTATAATGCGGGCGAAGGCCGCCGCCTGTTCGGTCCCACGGTTCCTTCGGAGATGCCGAACAAGTTTGCCATGGCGGTGCGGCAACCGATCGGCGTTTGCGGCATGATCACGCCGTGGAATTTCCCCATGGCGATCTCGTCGTGGAAGCTTCTGCCCGCGGTAGTCTGCGGCAACACCTGCGTGATCAAGCCCGCGCAGGACACTCCGCTCTCCACCTTCAACCTGGTGCGCGCGCTCACTGATGCCGGGCTGCCGAAAGGCGTCATCAACATCGTGACCGGCTTCGGCGCAGAAGTAGGCACGCCTCTGGCCGAGCATCCGGACGTGCGCGCGATCTCGCTGACCGGTTCGTCGGCCGTTGGACGCATCGTGGGCGGCATCGCGGCGCAAAGCTTCAAACACTGCTCGCTCGAACTTGGCGGCAAGAATCCCATGATCGTGCTCGACGACGCCAACCTTGACCTCGCCATTGAAGGCGGCCTCTGGGGAGCGTTCGGCACCACTGGCCAGCGCTGCACCGCGACCAGCCGCATGATCGTGCAGAAGGGCGTGTATCGCGAATTCGTCGAGCGCCTGGTCGAGCGCGCGAAGAAGCTGAAAGTCGGCAACGGGCTCGATGAAACCGTGCAGATGGGACCGGCCATCAACGAGAAACAGCTGGAGACCGATTTGAGCTATGTCGAAATCGGCAAGAACGAAGGCGCGAAGCAGGTCTGCGGCGGCAACCGCCTCAATAAGGGAGAGTACCAGCACGGCTGGTTTATGGAGCCGACCGTATTCACCGACGTCGATCCGAAGATGCGCATCGCGCAGGAAGAAATCTTCGGCCCGGTGGTTTCGATTATTCCTTGCGAGGGCCTGGAAGACGCGATCCAAATCGCCAACGGCATCGAGTACGGACTGTCGTCGGCGCTCTACACCAAAGACGTGAACAAGGCGTTCAGCGCCATTCGCGACCTGTATGCCGGCATCACGTACATCAACGCGCCCACGATCGGCGCCGAGGTGCATCTGCCCTTCGGAGGCACCAAGGCGACCGGCAACGGTCACCGCGAAGGCGGTATCGGCGCGATTGATTTCTACACCGAGTGGAAGTCAGTCTACGTCGATTACTCCGACAAGCTGCAGAAGGCGCAGATCGACCGGGAAGACTAAGCATTCGTCGCAGTGCGCGCGTTCGTTGCAGCGCGCGCCAAGCACTCTGTCATCCTGAGCGGAGCAGTCTCTTCGCGCGAAGCGCGAAGAGGCTGCGGAGTCGAAGGACCCCGTGCTCGCGTGCATCGCCACCGGCTCGGCAAGGCATTCTCACGATGCTTTTCGAGCACGGCGAGCGAGATCCAAGTGAGAATTCCTCGTATGGCCCGAATGCGTTCGGACGGGGGTAGAGATCCTTCGACTCTGTGATTGGCACGCATCCGCGCGCCGCCCACTCCGCTCAGGATGACAATCAGACGGATTTCTCTGCGTCCTCCACGTCCTCTGCGATTAGAATTTGGTTATGCCCGTAACCCAGACCCGCGAGATCGCTGCCGCTTCCCGCCTTCATAACGTCCGCTATGCCATCCGCGACCTCGCCTGCGTGGCCGACGAAGTCATTAAGCAGGGACACAAGGTTCTCCCGCTGAATGTCGGCGACCCGCTCAGCTTCGATTTCCAGACGCCGCCGCACATCATCGAAGCCGTCCACAAAGCCATGCGCGACGGCAAAAACGGATATGCGCCCTCCGACGGCATCCCCGCGGCGCTCGAGGCCATTCGCGGCGAAGCGGCGCGCAAGGGCATCACCACGGTGCGCGACGTGTTCGTCACCTCGGGCGTGAGCGAGACTGTCGATCTTTGCCTCTCGGCGCTGGTCAATCCCAACGAAGATCTTCTGACTCCCAGCCCCGACTATCCGCTCTACTCGGCCGTTCTGTGCAAGTTAGGAATCCGACTCAACGCTTACGATTTGAATGAAGAAGACGCCTGGCAGCCCGAACTGGCCGACATCGAGCGCAAGATCACGCCGCACACGCGCGGCATAGTTCTCATTAGCCCCAACAACCCTACGGGATCGCTGTGCACGCGCCGGATGCTCGAGCAGATCGCAGAACTGGCGCGCCGGCATAATCTGTTAGTTTTCGCCGACGAGATCTACGACAAGCTGATCTTGGAAGACACCCCTCATCTCGCCTTTGCCGCAGTCGCGCCCGACGTGCCCTGCGTGACTTTCGGTGGCATGTCAAAGAACTATCTCGTCCCTGGATGGCGGATCGGATGGGGCATCGTCTCCGGCGACGCCACCGCGGTGAAGACCTACTGCGAAGGCGTGCACCGGCTGCTGCGTGCGCGCCTGTGCGCTAACCATCCCGAGCAATACGCGATCAAACCCGCGCTCGAAGGCCCGCAGGATCATCTGGTCGAAGTACGGCGAAAACTGCGCTCGCGCCGTGATCTCACGCAGAAATGGTGCGAGTCGACGCCGCGCGTCAGTTGCGTCGCTCCGCGCGGAGCTTTTTACGCTTACCCCAAAATCGACATCCCGGAGACCGACGAAATCTTCGTGAAAGAATTGATCCGCCAGAAGCACGTCATGGTCGTGCACGGCTCCGGCTTCGGCCAGAAGCCCGGCACGCAGCATTTCCGCATCGTCTTCCTGCCGGACGAGGCAACGCTGACCAGGGCCTACGCAGGAATTGCCGATTTCATTCGCGAGCGCTACGGAAACGCGTAGCAAAATCTAGCTGAGGGGAAAACGGCCTTGCGCTGGATCTCTTCAACGGCCTACTTGGACCGCTTATGACCATGGTATAATGACCATGATCACAAGGGAGCTCCGGTCATGAAAACCATGCCAGCGGGATCGTTCAAAGTCCATTGTCTGGCAGTCATGGACGAAGTTCAGTCCAAGCGCGAGTCTGTCATCATTACCAAGCGCGGCAAGCCGGTGGCGAAACTCGTCCCGATCGAAACAGAAAAAGACGAAATCTTCGGCTTCCTGAAAGGGAAAGGGAAAATCCTGGGCGATGTCGTGTCTCCCGTTCTGAGTCCTGAGGAGTGGGGCGACCTCTATTGATCCTTGTGGACACTCACGTAGTTCTCTGGCTGGCGTTCGATGAAATCCGGATCTCAAAGAAAGCCAAAGCCGCGATTGATCGGGCCCGCCAGAGCGAAAGAGGATTGGCAATCTCTGACTTCACCCTGTTGGAATTGACCATGGCTTTCCAGAAGAAGCGTTTTGCGATTGATATCAGCCTGGAATCCTTCCTCTACGAGGTGGAGCAGAAGTTCGTGGTGCTGCCGATTACCAGGGGCGTTTGCGTGCAGACACTGGCCTTTCCTCCTCACTACCCGAAAGACACGGCCGACAGAATCATCGGTGCCACTGCTATCGTGCAAGGACTCGCGCTCGTCACTGTCGACCGAGCCATCCGCGAATCGGGAGCTGTGCCGACCATCTGGTGAGCCTTGCGCCGCGCCGTCGAAGTCCTCGTCAGTGACATTAGTGACCTTCCTCTTTCCCCGCCAAATCTGGTTAAATCAAACGTGGTCCCTAGCCCGGCGGGCGCGGTGTCCCAGCGATCGTGATCGATATCCACTCCCACATTCTTCCCGAAGTCGACGATGGCCCTAAGACATGGGAAACGTGCGTGGCCATGTGCCGCATGGCGGCCGCCGACGGCATCACCCACATGGTGGCCACGCCCCATGCCAACGATCGCTATCATTACGACCGCGAATATCTGGAGCAGATCACCGCCCACCTGCAGGAACTCGTCGGAGACTCCCTCCAGATCAGCCTGGGATGCGATTTCCATCTTTCCTACGAGAACGTGCAGGACGCGCTGGCTCATCCCGCTCGCTATGTCATCGGGGGCACGCGCTACTTGCTGGTGGAATTCAGCAATTTCAGCATCCCCCAGCAGATCACAGATTCTTTCGCCAAGCTGGCGGATCACGGAATCACGGTGATCGTCACCCATCCCGAACGCAATCCGATTCTTCGCGAACATCCGCAGCGCATCAGCGAGTGGGCCGAACAGGGTTGCGTAGTGCAGGTGACGGGCTCGTCCCTGACCGGATTCTGGGGGGAACGCAGCCGCCGCGCCGCCGAGTGGCTGCTCGAACACCAGTCCCTGCACGTGTTGGCAACCGACGCCCACGACACGGTCAAGCGTGTTCCGATCCTTTCCACCGCACGCGAAGCAGCGGCCGAAATCTGCGGAGAGGAAGTCGCAGAAGCCTTGGTGGAAGCGAATCCCCGCGCCATTATCGATAATCTGCCTCTGCCTTATTCTCCCCGGCCGTTGTTGGCAAATTCCCGCAAGAACGGCAAGTAAGGATTAGCGAAGAACGCCCACGCTGCCGCAGACAAGTTACTGCGGGCTGGAAGAAGCGGCCGCAGGAGTGGAGGCGGGCGCGGCGGGCGGTACGGGATTCGCTGGCTGTACCGGATTCGCGCTCGCTGGGCCGCTGTACGATGATGTCGGCATCGGCTGCGATTTGGGCGCGTCGGGCACGGTGGTCATCGCGCTATCCGGATTCAGCAGATGATCCTTGCTTGGTCCCAGGCCCAGTTTGATCAACGCACGCGAGTCCGGGACCGTCTTGCTTTGCCAGCCGTGGTCCGCCTGATAACGCCGCATGGCTTCTTCGCTGGCCTGGTTCCATGTGCCGGTCGCTTCCCCGCTCAGATAGTGCTCGCGGATCAGCGCTTCCTGAATGGCCTGCGCCCGCTCGCCATCGATTTTCTGCTGCCCGCGCGCGCGCGCCGATTTTTTTCGTGAAGACCGTTTTCTCGAGGCGCTGTGCGTCTTGCCGGTAGTTTTCGTTGTAGAGGAAGCAGAGTGGTGGCTTTTCCTCTTTCTGGAAGTCGTCTTCTTAGCGGTGGCCGGCTTTTTCTGCGTCGTATCCCCAGCATCTTGACCGAAACTCGCCGTCGCCAGCGTCAGACAGGCCACGATCACGATGCACACTGCACCGAATCCTGTTTTTCGGATTGGAATCCTACGCTCGAACATCTGCGCCTAACCTTCAACTTCCGCAGCATCGCATTTCAAAAAACAAAAAGCCGCCCAACTCGATGCCGGCACTGTCATCTTCTTCGATCTTGGTGCACAGTGCCAGCTTCGGTTGGGCTGAACTACGTTACGGAAGTGTGCCTGCGTCGAAGATGGCGCCATCCTGTCGAGACGAGCCGCGCTGCCGCACCAGGAACACAACGTCCTGGCCGCTCTTCAGGCTCGATTCGATTCTGGCCAGATCCTCTTCGCTGTTCACCGGCTGCTTGTTGACCTCCAGGATGATGTCGCCGCGGCCCAGGTTCACGTCTTCGGCGAACGAGTTGGGCTTTACATCCTGCACGATCACACCTTTGCCCTCCGGCATGTCGAGGCGTTCCGCCATTTCCGGAGTCACTTTCCGAACCGTCAATCCAAACTTGCTCTGCTTGGGTGTGCTTTCGTCGTCATTGTCCTGATCTTCGCCCAGGCGTGCCGCAAACAGCTTGGCGCGATCGGCAATCGTGACCATAGCGTCTTGCGCCTTGCCGTTGCGGATGAAAGCCAGCTTCACCTTCGATCCCGGCTTGCGAGAAGCAATATCCGATACCAGATCGTTCCCTTTACTCACGCCCCTGCCATCCACGGCCGTGATCGTGTCGCCGGTCTTCAGTCCGGCCTGATCCGCCGGGCTGCCCGGCACCACGCTCGAGACGGTCACGCCCGTTCCCGTGCCGTAGACGCGCGCGATCGCCGGATTCTGCACCGCATCAAACGTAATTCCGATCGAGCCGCGGGAAACTTTATGCTCGGGCCCGGTCAACTGGTTGTAAACATCGACCACGGTCTTCGAGGGCAACGCAAATCCGATGCCGGCATACGCGTTGGTCTCGCTCAAAATGGCGGTGTTAATGCCAATCACTTCCCCGTTCATGTTGACCAGCGGCCCGCCGGAATTGCCCGGATTGATGGCCGCGTCGGTCTGAATGAAGCTCTGGAATTGGCGTCCAGGAACAATGTCGCGGCCTTTGGCGGAAACGATGCCCGCCGTCACCGTGCCCGCTTGTCCAAACGGGCTGCCGATCGCAAGCACCCAATCTCCCACCTGCATGCCGTCGGAATTGCCCATCTTCGCGGCTGGCAGCGGACGATCAACGTCCACCTTGATTACGGCTAGATCGGTTTCCTGATCCGTTCCGATCACCTTGGCATCGTGCTGCACGCCCGGAGCATCGTCCTCAAAGCGAACGCGAATGCGGTCCGCCTTCTCGACGACGTGCCGGTTGGTCACAATGTAGCCCTTCGGATCGACAATCACGCCGGAACCCAGCGAACGTTCGCGAATCGGCCCATCCCCGGGTCCTGCTCCCTGGCCACCCGGAGCTCCGAAGAAGTGGTTGAAGAAGTCGTCCATGCCGCCGCCATCTTCGTCGTCTCCGCCACCACCGTTATCACCGCGCCGGCGATGCACATTCTTGATCGTCGACTCCGTATTGATGTTGACGACGCTGGGCTCCAGCTGTTTGGCAATCTGGGAAAAGGTATTTGACATCACCTGCGGAGACGGCAAGGTGAGAGGCGTCGCGTCGCCTTTTTGCTGCCCTTCTTTCCCCTTTACTCCTTGGGAAATCACTGTGCCGATCAGAATGCCAACGGTCAGCGTAGCCAGAATACTGAGAGTGTAGGCCCAGCGGTGAGCCTTCATGCGCATCCACATCGCGCCCGAGTCCATATGTGCACTTCCTCCGGAAACTTGTAAGCCCCTATTATTATACCCATTTACACCATGCGATCGGGATGCTCGTTTGGGCGCGTACGGATACGACGGCTGAGGGGCTCCAAAGGTTAGACGCGCAAAAGCGTCAAATCGTTTTACGGGATGTTCGATTTCACAGGCCGGAAAACGATCTGCTCAGCTCTCCCGATTGCGATGGACGACGCTCCAGCGCTTACTGCCCTTCATAGACGGTCTTACCGCCCAGCACGGTGCGCAGGACTTTGGTGCCCACGATCTTCTCCGCCGCCGCCGAGGTTACGTCGCGATCCAGCACGACAAAGTCGGCCAGCATGCCGGGAATGAGCTTGCCCTTTTCCTTCTCCTCGAACTCGGCGTAGGCCGAACCCGTAGTGTAGGCCGCGATGGCCTGATCCATGGTGAGACGCTGCGCCGGAAAATATTCCTGTTTGCCGTCTTCACTTTTTCTGGTGACCGCCGCGTAGAGTCCGCGGAACGGGCTGACCGGCTCGACCGGATAATCCGTTCCGAACGCCAGCACCACCCCTTTGTTCAGGAATGCCAGCCATGCGTAAGAGGTCGCTGCCCGCTTCGGACCCAGTCGATCCTGCGCCCAGCGCATGTCCGTGAGCACATGACTGGGTTGCATGGAAGCAATCACTTTGAGTTGCTTGAATTGGGCAAATTGCGCCGGCGTGGTCACCTGCGCGTGCTCGACCCGCAAACGAAAATCTTCGCCGCCGTTGGGCGCTTTCACATGCGCCTCTTTGGCAGCCTTCTCCGCTCCGGCAAACGCATCCAAAGCCATCTGCACGCCTCTGTCGCCGATGGCATGGAATCCGATCTGGAAGCCGGCCAGCACTCGCTCCTTCGTCATCTCGTTCAATTTGTCGACCTCGTAGCGCGGCAAGCCGGAATTCTTGGCGTCATCCGCATACGGCTCCAGCAGGGCCGCCGTGTGCGAACCAAGCGATCCGTCCATGAATCCCTTCAACATGCCAGTACGCAGCATCAAGTCCGACTGCGGATGCGAATCGCGCTCCCGGCTCAACTGTTCCACCGGTTCGTCAAAGGGCAGCCATTCCGAGATGCGCGCCGTGAGTTTGCCTTCCTTTTCCAGTTCTTCGTAGATCTGAAAATTTTCCCAGGGCGGCGAATAATCTTGCGCCGAAGTCACGCCATGCGCCGCCAGATCGGCGAGGGCAAGCTCGATGCCCTGCCGGCGCTGCTCGTGAGTGGGCGCGGGAATCACGTTCTCGACCGCTCCCTGCGCGGTTTCCCGCAGGATGCCGGTCGGCTCTCCGGTTTCGTTCCGGTCAATGTGCCCGCCCTGGGGATCGCGGCTGGCTAAATCGATGCTGGCCAGTTGCAGCGCCCGAGTATTGGCGACGGCGATGTGCCCGTCGATCCTCACCAGAAACACCGGATGCCCGTCCGATACTTCGTCGAGATCCCAGCGAGTCGGCGTTGCTTTCACCGGCCACAATGTCTCATCCCAGCCGCCGCCCAGAATCCACTCCCCCGCCTTCGATTCCTCCACTTTTTTCTGCACGCGCGTGCGCAATTCGTCCAGCGACTTCACGCCAGTCAAGTCCACTCTCAGTCTGTTCAGGCCAGCATCAGCCAAATGCAAATGCGCGTCGTTGAATCCCGGCATCATAAAATGCCCGCCCAGATCGATCACCTGGGTTTGCGGACCTTTCAACTTCTCGATATCGCTGTTCTTCCCCACCGCCTCGATCCGGTCTCCGCGAACCGCGATCGCCTCTTCGCGAGCGATTGAGCTGAACGCGCTGTTGGCGGGCACTCCCGTATAAATATTGCCGTGAATAAAAATCACATCCGCCTTGGGCTTGGACGCTGCAGGCGCGTCCGCGTTCTGCGCGCTGGAACTTGTCGCTGAAAATAAGGCGACGACAAAAGCACCAGCCAAGAGTCCCGACATCGACGGCACATCGTTTCGAAACAAGGCCCGCACCAGTCCCACCATCATTCCCCTACCCCCGCCAACGCAAGAATAGTCAGCAAAATTCGTTTCAACCCGAGTTCGCGCCCATTGCTGTCGAACCACTCCTGCAGCGTGTGCGCCCCGCCGCCAGAGCCGCCGCCGCCGATCGCTACCGCCTCCAGGCCCAGCGACAGCGGAATGTTCGCGTCCGTGGACGCGCGCTGCACCTGCGCCCCGTTGTTGAGTTGCGCATCCACCGCCCGCAGCACCTGCAAAATCCGCGCCCCGGGCGGCAACTCGCCCGCCGGACGGTTCCCGATCACCACCACTTCGCAACTCACTCCCGACGGCCGTTTCTGCGCCGGCGAGCGCATCTCAGCCGCCATGGTTTCTTCTTCCACGGCGCGGTTCAGCGCGCGGCGCAATGCATGCTCGAGCCGTTCCATTTCCGTCATCAACGTCGAACGAATATCCACCTTCATGCTCGCCGACTCGGGAATCGAATTCACCGACGTGCCGCCGCGGATCACTCCAATGTTGAAGGTCGTTTTCGGCACCGCCGGAACCACCGTCGCGGTAAAAGTGTCAATCGCTTTCGCCAGGATCACGATCGGGTTCGGCGCGCCAAAATCGCTCCACGAGTGCCCGCCCGGACCGCGCACGATCACTTCAAACCTCCGGCTGCCCAGGGCTTCCGCCACAATCGTATCGGCGCCCGCGCCGTCGAGCACCAGGCTGTAGGCAATCGAATCTTTCCAGCGCGGCGTCGAGAAAATGTGCCGCATACCGCGCAGGTCGCCTTCGCCCTCTTCACCCACGTTCCCGATAAACACGAACGGCAACGCATGCCGCACGCGCACCGCGCGCAACAAGGCGGCAATCGCCAGCATCGACGCCACTCCCGCACCATTGTCGGAAACTCCCGGCCCGTAAATGCGGCTGCCCTGCTGCCGTATGTTCAGCGGCGTGTTCGCCGGAAACACCGTGTCGATGTGCGCGCTCAACGCCACATAACGGCGCCCAAATCCAGGATGCGTTCCGAACACATTGCCCACGTCGTCGATGCGAACATCATCCAGCCCAACGTCGCAGAATTTTTCCGACAGCCACGCGGCCCGCGCCGACTCCCCAAACGGAGGCGCAGGAATCCGCGCCATCTCCATTTGCCATTGCAGGAACTGCGGCGCTTGCGCGCGAAACCAGTTAAACGCCGACCGCACCTCGGGCGCAGCGGCCAGACGAGCCACTTCCTGCTGCACCGAAGGCGCCAGGTCAGGCAATTCCGCGCGCGGAGGATTCGGGCTCATGAAAGGGTATGCGTTAGTTTACAATACGACGCGCCATGCAGAAACCCTAGCAAATATGCGGGTTTCTTAGCGTCCGTGTACTCTTATCGTCACTGCTAACAGACTAAATTTTTAGGAGACAGAAGTGACGTTACCAATGTTCGTGGTCGCTGGCTTCTTTCTGCGTTCAGGTTACCGCTAGGAGGACAACCACTTCGAAGACCTTCCGAAAACAGGCAGAACTAGCCGAACATTCACGATGAGTGTAATCAGGATGTCACGCCACTTGACATGCGGATTCTGAAATGCAAGATTTGACACGAAAGAGAACCGCAGGGCTGACTGTGACTTACGAAACGAAGCTTTGCCCGCGAATCCGCCGTATTGTCGTTTTTCTCGTTCTGCTCGTGGCGACCCTCTTCTGGGTAGGCGCATTCCGATTTGTCAGTCTTCCGTTCTTGATAGCTGCGTGGGTACTCTTCCTCAAGTATGGGCGCACCACCATTCGCCCGTCCTTTATCGCATTGACAATCTGGCTCCCACTGACCTTCTCTCCGATCGACGTACTCCCGATTCCGAAGGGAGGGCGACCGAGGCTTGTTCCCTTGGTGATGGGCTTGCCCACCCGCGAAACTGCCGAAAGAGCACAACGAGGTGAAGTGATTTTGGGTGGGTGTGTCGTCTCAGGCTTTGAACCGAAATATTATGTGGTTTGGTAGCTCCACCCCTGTCGCTGTTGTAAGCAGGCCATTTTACGTTTTGACCGCCGGTCATTGTGTGCAAACGTGATTTTGTACCAATCGCGACAGCCACCGGGACGGCGGCGCTACGTTTTAGCATCAGGAATATTAGACGATCCAGTGAGCAAGCCCCGCTTTCCGTTCGACTGCAGCGACGAGCTTTTTCACCGCCGGAACCTCAATGCCGTGGTGGCGCGCGCCACGTAGAATCGGTCCGGCAATCGCATCGAGTTCCGGAGTCTTGCCCTGCTTTACGTCTTTCTGCATCGAACTGCGCATGTTTCCCGGCATCTTCATCACTCCGGCGATGAGCGCGTCTACCTCAATCTTTGCGCCTTCGGCAATGGCGACCGCGCTGGCCTCGCGCATGCACCCCAATCCCAACTGGCGCCATTCGGGATCGGCCAGAATTTCTCCCGTGGTCTTGTCCGACGCGGTGGTGGTCAGCGCGAACGCCGCCAGAAAAATGAGTTTGGTCCACATCAACGTGGGCTCGTCGTCAACGAAGCGGCACTCGAAACCCATTTGCTGGAGCTGCTCGGCTGTCGCGGCCAGCAAAGCGTGCCCTCGCGAAGAAAAACCCATCCTCGCGAACGGCGACCGGTGAACAATGTGACCCGGAGCGACGCGTTCCGATTCGACGGCGATGGTCGCGGGAATCACTTTGTCCGTGCCGTACTTCGAGTTGAGAAGCGAAATGTGGTCGATGCCATTGAGCAGCGGGACGATGGCTCCCACGGACTCCGGCTTGCGCAACGCTTCCAGCGCCGATTCCAACTGGGTTGCCTTCACGGTAATCCAGAGCACGTCGCGGGCCGGCACTTCCGCCGCGCGTGAAACCGCAACGCTGAAATTTCCGAACGGGCTTTCCAGTTGCAGTTGATCCGGATATTCGGCGAGCGACTCCGGCCAGCACCACCATCGTAACCGTAGCGCCGGATCGCGCCAGGCATGCGCCGATCAGCCCGCCAACGCCGCCGGCACCGAGAATGGCATGTCGCATGGGTTGAGTCATGGGCGAGTCATTTCTTGCTCGATTCATTTCTTACTCGAGGCCGCGGGCACGCACTCGAGAATTTCAGATTCCGTCAAAGTATGGTCGCTCTGCTTGGCGCGCTGGTATATGCGGTCCACCACATCGTCGCTGGCGGCAATCCCGTGCCGCTCCAGCCAGAACAGCACGTTTGATTTCCCGCTCATCGGACCAACGTCAATGATCTGGTCGAGCCCGAAGACATGCGAAGGCACGCCAGAATAAACGGTGTTGGCCAGCACGACATCGTTCTTGTGATACGCCTTAATGATCGCCGCCGCATGCACTCCGGTCGCGGTGCGAAACGCGTCATCGCCCACCACCGGATAATTCGCGGGAATCGGCACTCCGGTCGCTTGCGACACGGCCTGGCAATAATGTTTCAGCTTGGTCAAGTCCTGATGATTCCATGGCGCAATATCCATGAGCTTCAGGTTGACCAGCATCTGATCGATCTGCGTGTTGCCCACGCGCTCGCCCAATCCGATGGCGCATGCGTGCACGCAATTCGCGCCCGCAACAATCGCCGCCATCGAGTTGGCGATGGCCAGTCCGCGATCGCTGTGCCCGTGCCAGTCCACGCGAACTTTCTCGCCCGAAGGCTTCACGACTTCCTGGATCACGAAGCGCACCAGCGCCAGCGCGCCCATCGGCGTGGCGTGCCCGGCCGTATCGCAGATGCAAATCGCGCGCGCGCCGCAGGCAATCGCCGCTGCGTACAACCGCTTCACAGTTTCCGGATCGCACCGGCTCGTGTCTTCGGTGACATACATCACGTCGAGCCCGAGCGAAACGGCATATTTGATCGCCTTCTCGGTGGTGTGCAGTAGAAAGTCGTCGGTCCAGCCTTCGGTGAAGCGGCGGATCGGGCTCGATCCGATGAACGTCGCCGCCTCGATGCGCAGGCCCGTCTTCTGCACGATCTCCGCGATCGGACGAATATCGTTCTCGTGCGTGCGCGCCGCGCAATTCGGCTGAATCTTCATCTTGTGCGCGACAATTTCGCGCGCCAGCGCGGTCACGGCCTCGACTGCGCGCGGACCAGCTCCGGGCAGCCCCAGATCGAGGGCGTTGATCCCTAACGCCTCCATCAGATGCAGAATTTCAATTTTCTCGGGAATTGAAGGGTCGCGCACCGAGGGCGACTGCAGCCCATCGCGCAGGCTTTCATCATTCAGCAAAACCGGCCCGGGAAACTTCAGCCCCGGCGGCAAATTCTGGTTCCAGTCGTAGATGAGATCGGAAGTGTTCATGCAAACAAGCTTTCAGCTCTCAGCTTTCAGCCATTAGCTCTTGGCGCCGCTCGCAAGGTACGAGTTCGGCTCCTCAGAGCCGTCATGGCGCAACTTTGGAATAACCCCAGTCAATCCCCACTGTACGGTTCAAGCTGAGAGCTGACAGCTGAGAGCCTGTTTATTTCTCTTTCGGCGGCAGCGTCAGCCCGAATACCGAAATCATTCCCTGCCCTGCGACGTTCACCTTCGTCTCCCCAGGAGTGGGCAGGTAAAGCGCTTTGCAATTCTCGCAGCGATACACTTCGGCATGCGGTCCCCAGGCCTTCTCGATATCTCCGCACTCGCGCTCGACGGCGTCCTTCGTGTAGGACCAAAGCTTCAAGTGGCCGCCGCAGAACTTTCCCTTGGCGTCTTTCTCATTGCAGGCGCGCTGTCCCGCCTTCTTGACCTTTACTTTGTGGTGAGGAAGTTGCGAAACGTTGCCTGCGTTGGAAGTCACTGCTTCGCCAGTCGCCAAAGGACGTACCCTCGCTCGCGCGGCCCGCTGCCGCCGGATTCGGCCTTACGCGCCCATTGTAGCTGAAACCGCGGCGCGTTTGTCTCTGCTACTCTAGGTTGGTAGTGATGCAATTTTGAAGCGTGGGGTCATCCCGAAGCCCCGCGCCTTTTTGAGCGGGGCGAGGGATCTCGCGAAGAGCATAATGCGTGCTTCCCGCGAGATCCTTCGCTACGCCTGAAACGCGGCTCCGCTCAGGATGACGCCCTCCAGAATCAAGCTGCACCACTACTTTAAACGGGGGACGCATATGGCGAGAACGCAAAAACCAGCCGCCGCACAAGCCGCCGCTTCCCAATCCAAAGCAGTTCGCCCCATCGCGATTAGCCGCGACAACGCCGAGCACTACCGCTGGGGACACGAGTGCGATGGCTGGCACCTGGTAAAGGACAAGAACCTGAGCGTGATTGAAGAATTCATGCCGCCCGGATCCGCCGAAATTCGCCACCACCATGAGCACGCCCAGCAGTTCTTCTACATTCTGACCGGCGAAGTTCTCATGGAAGTCGAGGGCGAGACCACGCTCATTCGCGCGGGCAGCGGAATCCGCATCCTGCCTGGAACCCGCCACCAGATCCGGAATCCGTCATCGACCGCCGTGCGCTTCCTGGTCGTCTCGCAGCCGCCCAGTCACAACGACCGCATCGATGATTGATTCGGCAAGTGAAAGGGGTCCTTCGGCGCCCCTGTCATCCTGAGCGAAGCGGGAGGTTCGCGTTTCGCGAACCTCCCGCGCAGTCAAAGGATCCCTACCACGCAGACGGCTTCCCGTTGGCAGCAATGCATTCGCGCAATGCCCCGCGCCAGAGTTCATACGGCGTGCCCGGCCTACAACTGCTTCCTTCTGACCACGCCCGCCGCCCGCCACGCTCCGCGCAGCCGCGTTCCCACTCCCCGCGCGAACTGCATATCCAGAAATCCTTCCATCTGCCGGCGGAAACTTTCTCCATATCCATGCCACCAGACTTTTTTCATTCCCGGCATGCGATCCATATCCAGGTACTTCACCCGCACCATTTCATCCAGGCCAAAGCGCCCGTGAGTACGGCCTACGCCGCTGGCTTTCACGCCGCCGTGCGGAGCCTCGCTAATCCCGAAGCAGGAGACCACATCGTTCACCATCACGGTGCCGGCATGGATGCGGCGGGCCAGACGTTCGCCGCGCTTCGCGTCGCGCGTCCACACGCTTGCCGCCAATCCGTATTCGGAATCGTTGGCCGTGCGCACCGCTTCGTCATCGTCCGCGCACGCCATGATCGGCAGCACCGGACCGAAAGTTTCCTCGCGCATGATGCGCATGTCGTGGGTCACGTCGGCCAGCACCGTGGGAGCATAAAAGTTCGGCCCCAACTCCGGAAGCCGCCGGCCTCCGGCCAGAACGCGCGCCCCACGCGCCTTCGCATCTTCCACGTGTGTTTCCACAATGCGCACCTGCCGCTCCCGGATCATCGGCCCCACGTCGGTGTGGGCGTCCATGCCGTTGCCGACGCGCAACTGCTTGGTCTTCTCTGCGCACGTCGCGGCGAATGATTCGTACAAACTGCGATGCACATAGCAGCGCTCCACCGAAAGACAGGCCTGTCCCGCATTCACAAACGCTCCCCACACCGCCGCGCTCGAAGCCACATCCACGTCCGCATCGTCCAGCACGAGCATGGGATCTTTGCCGCCCAACTCCAGTACCACGGGAAGCAAGCGCTCGGCGGCGGCCGCGGCAATCCGCTTTCCCGTGGTCACGCTGCCTGTGAACACCAGCTTGTCGATCGGCGATCGCAGCAACGCCGCGCCCACCGGACCTTCGCCAATCACCACCTGCAACACGTCCGCCGGCACGCCCGCCGCATGCAGCAGCGAAGCCAGTTCCAGCGCGACCTGTGGAGTCAATTCCGAGGGCTTCAGCACTACAGCATTCCCGGCCACCAGCGCCGCCAGCGCCTCCGTCGCCGGAATTGAAAAGGGATAATTCCACGGCGAAATGATTCCGATCACGCCATGCGGTTCGCGCACCAGCCGGCCGCTTTTCAACTTCGTCACCAGGTTTCCGTGCGGCACCGCTTCATCCCGCAGCAATCCCCAGGCGTTATCGATGAGGAAGCGCGCCGCATCGAGCACGACCAGCACCTCGGTGACCAGCGCCTCGGCCGCCGGTTTCCCCGCTTCGCGCGTGATGGCCTCCGCGATGCGCGATTTCAGCGCGTGCAGCCTGCGCTGAAACTCGCGCAGAATATCGATCCGCCGCCGCACTCCCAGCTCTGACCACGCCGCCTGCGCTGCACGGGCCCGGCTCACCGCAGCCAGGACGTCCTCCTCGCTAGCACACTCGATTTCGCCCAGAACTTCGCCCGTCGCCGGATTCATCGACGGAATCTTCGCCGCAGTCATCTCCAACTCGCCAGGCATAAAGCACCGCCCCTCGAAGAACGTGGCTACATCTTCCTAATCTTCTTGCTCGGACTGCAAATACTCCACGCTCACCAGGTACAGCCCGCTGGCCGGCGCAGTCGCTCCCGCCGCCGACCGATCTCTCGCCTCAAGGATGCGCGTGATGTCGTCCACTTGCAACGTCCCCCGGCCTACGAGCAGGAACGTTCCCACAAGATTTCTGACCATGTGGTGCAGGAATCCCGATCCCTTCACGCTGTAAATCAATTCCTCTCCGGCACGCTCCCAGGCCGAGGAAAATATCGTGCGAAGGTTCGACCGGTTTTCCGCCTCGTGTCCTCGCTCCGGATCCACGGCCGCAAACGACGTGAAATCTTTCTCTCCCACCACCAGCGCCGCCGCCCGCTCCATCGCCTCTTCATTCAGCGGATACGGATAGTGCCACACATAGCGCGCCAGAAATGGCGGACAGATCGCTCCCCGATAAATCCGGTAGCGATAGTTTTTCGCCCGAGCCGCATGCCGCGCATGAAAGCCGGCCGGCATCTCGGCCACGTCCAGCACTCGCACCGAAGCCGGCAAAATATCGTTCAGCGCCTTCACCAAATTTTGCGTAGGCACGGAAGACTCCGTCATAAATGTCGCCACCTGCGCCAGGGCGTGCACCCCCGCATCGGTTCGCCCCGATCCCTGGGGCAATACCTTTTCTCCGGTGACGCGTCCAATGGCTGAGGCGAGTGTGCCCTGCACCGTCGTATGGTCGGGCTGCACCTGCCAGCCGTAAAATTCCGCCCCATCATAGGCCACGGTTAATTTGAGAGTGCGCATTCGCGATCTTTCGACTCTGATCTTTTCGAGTCCGATGCCGCGTTCCCATCATCGAAGGCACTTCGGGCAGTGCGAGCCAGCGAAGGGCCGAGCCGCGCGGCTGTTTCCCGTCGGATATACTAGACGGTTTCCGCGGAATTCTGCTTCGATCTGAATGACGATGTCGATCTCGAGCGTCCCCCGGAAACTCCGCCCGCAGATCCGGACGGAAGATGGTAGCTGGAGGCGTGCTTTTGTCCCGGCTTTGAGGAACCTTTCAGCGCCGCTTTGCGTACCAATGCCTGAGCAGGACTGTATCTTGGGTCGATCGGCGGTCTCAAGTGAAACCCAAGCATTCTCGGTTGCACGTCTTAATTTATCGGTACTAACGATCGGAGATGAGCAGATGCCATTTGCCCGTTTAGCCTCGACCATCCGAGTCGCCACCACTGCGAGTCTATTCGCATTGCTGACCGTCATGGCTTGGGCCCAGGAGCAGCCTTCCGCTCCCACGCCCCAGAATACGCTGGAAGCTCGCCCTCTGCCGGTGATGGATTATGCCAAGCCCGTGTCGCACTTCCCCAATCCGATCGGGCCGTATACAGCCCGCCATCTGGCCCCACCGAATCTCTCGAATACTCCGCGGATGGACTCGCTTATGCACGACGGCAAGCTCTACCTCTCGCTGAACGACGCCGTCGCGCTCGCCCTCGAGAACAATCTCGACATCGCCATCGCGCGCTACAACCTGAACATCGCCGATACCGACGTGTTACGCGCTCGGGCGGGCGCTCCCACTCTCGGCGTGAATACCGGCATCATCCAAAATACTCCCGGAGGCGGCGTCGGTGGTCTGGGCGCACAGGTCGGCTCCGGCACTGGAGGAACCACGCTGGGCGCGGGCGGCGCGGGTGCCGGTGCGGGAGGTCTGGTCGGCTCTACCTTGGGATTGGGACCGCAGCTCAACAGCTTCGATCCCATTTTAACGGGCACTCTCCAGGAAGACCACTTCAAGCAGCTCACAACCAACATTTTCCAGGGTGTCGCACCCATCGGCGCCGCGCTGGTGCAAAACACCGGCACCGTGAATTTTGCCTATCAGCAGGAATTCAGTTGGGGTACCAATTTGAACGTGGCCTTCAATAATTCACGCGTCACGACCAACAGCGCCTTCCAGGGAATAAGCCCGCAGATCATATCCACATTTAAAGCAACGTTCACCCAGCACCTGCTGCAGGGGTTCGGATTTCCCGCAAACACTCGTTTCATTCGCATAGCCAAAAACAACCGCGAACTCTCCGATGTGTCCTTCCGGTTGCAGGTGATCACGACGGTCGACCAAATCGAGAACATGTATTGGGATCTGGTCTACGCCTACGAGAACCTGCGGGTGAAGGAAGAATCGCTGGCCTTCTCGGAGAAGACACTCTCTGACACCAAGAAGCAGGTGGAGATTGGCAGCCTCGCGCCCATCGAGTCGGTACGCGCGCAGAGCACCGTGGCCGCCGACCAGCAGGCCTTGACCGTCGCAAAGACAAATCTTCAGCTGGAACAGTTGCTCATGAAAAATGCCCTCAGCCGCACACTGCACGATCCCGCTCTCGCCCAGGCCGAAGTCATCCCCACCTCGACCATGGAAGTCCCTGGGAACGAGCAGCCCCAGCCCACCGAGGATCTCGTCAACGACGCGCTTCACCACCGTCCCGAACTCGCCGTCTCCCGCATTCAGCTGAACAGCCAAGAACTCAGCAACAAGGCGGTGCGCAGCGCCCTTTTGCCAACTCTGGACCTGTTTGCCTACTACGGCGGAGCGGGCCTGGGAGGAACCCAAAATCCGCTGCAGGCCTGCGCCAATCCTCCGACGCAGCTGCAGCAAATCTTCGGTTGCGCGAGCCAAGGCAGCCCGTTTGATCCGATCTTTCCTACTACAAGCCTGGGAGGCACATATCACCAGCTGGTTGACTCCAGCAGCCCTGACAAGGGCGTCGGCTTGCAACTGAACATCCCGCTCCGGAACCGGGCCGCGCAGGCCGTACAGATCCGCTCGGAACTGGAATATCGTCAGCTGCAAATGGCGCTGCAGCAAACCGAAAACAAGGTCAGCATCGAAGTCCGCAATGCGCAGTTTGGCGTGGAACAGAACCGCGCCAGCGTGGCTTCCGCACAGGCCGCGGTCGACTACGCCCGGCAGTCGCTCGATGCCGAGCAAAAGAAATATAAGTTCGGCACTTCCACTACAACGGCCGTCCTGCAGAACCGCAGCGCGCTGGCAACCGCCGAGTCCACTTTGCTCTCGGCCATGGCCGCGTACGAAAAATCACGCGTCGAACTCGACCGCGCGGTTGGGCTTTTGCTCGACCACAACCACATCAGCATCGACGACGCTGCCAGGGGACAAGTCACGCACCTGCCAAACGTCCCCTACGTGGCCCCGCGCAAGGATCTGCCTGCGGATACGCCGTCAGCCCAGCAGCCGCAATAACTGCCCATTCCAACTTTTCTTGAAGAACCGCAGCCTCGCCAAACGCCGTTGTCTTCCACGACAGCGGCGTTTTTGCTTCGTCTCCCTAACAATTCTTTACAATCGCGGACGTTTTCCGCCAAACTTCTCCCGCTAAGATGAATGGGTGCCTTTCTGAGTGCGCTCATAATCCCAGATTTCCATTTGTAGTCTGCCTTTCTGCTTAAGGAGAAACACATGTCTTTAGCGCGTTTATTTTCGATGACCTGGCGTTCGGCGTTCTATTTCGCATGGATATGGATAGCCGCGATCGCAGTCGCACCGCTTGCTCTTTCGGCGCAACAGAATCCGCCGGCGAATCCGCCGCCGGCCACCACGGCTCCGGCAGCGGCGCGACCGGCCCAGCCTGACACGGTCCATCTCAAGGACTACGCTGTTCCGCGCTCGGCCTTCCCCAAATTCCTGCAGCCCTACGAGGCCGAACCGCTGGCGCAGCCGAATCTGGGAAACTCGGCCCGCGTCGACTCCCTCATGCGCGACGGAAAAATATATCTCTCCATCGATGACGCGGTCGCTCTCGCGCTTGAAAACAATCTCGATCTTGAGATTGCCCGCTATAACCTGAACATTGCGGCGGCCGATTTGCTTCGCGCCAGGTCCGGCGGAAGCATTCTCGGCGTCAACACCGGCATCGTTCAAAATACTCCGGGAGGCGGCGTCGGCGGGCTCGGCGGCACCGTCGGATCCGGCACTGGAGGCACCACCGTCGCGGCCGGAGGCGCAGGCACCGGAACCAACGGCCTGGTCAGTTCCACCCTCGGCATCGGCGCTCCCATCACCAGCTTCGACCCTGTGCTGACCGGAACTTTTCAGCTCGACAAGGACGAGACGGAATCTACGAGTCCCTTCAGTCCGGTGCCCGTCGTGGCCCAGAATACCTACACCGCTGACTTCGCCTATACGCAAGGATTTCAGTGGGGCGGCGCGCTGACTGGCGCTTTCAACAACACGCACCTTACAACCAATAACACCACCAGCTTGCTCACCCCGCAATTAGGATCTAACTTTCAGTTCCGCTTCACACAAAACTTATTGCAAGGCTTCGGATTCCTTCCCAATACGCGCTTCATCCGCATCGCCAAAAATAACCGCGAGATTTCCGACGTAGCCTTTCGCCTACAAATCATTACCACCGTCGACCAGATCGAGAACATGTATTGGGATCTGGTTTACGCCTACGAGAACGTCCGCGTGCAGCAGGAGTCTCTGACCTACGCGCAGAAAGCTCTTGACGATGCCCGACACCAGGCGCAGGTCGGCACCGTTCCGCCCATTCAAGTGGTGAGCGCGCAGAGCACCGTCGCCACCGATCAACAGAACCTGATCGTGTCCCAGAACAACCTGCAGCTGCAGGAATTGCTGATGAAGAATGCGCTCAGCCGCAGTATTGAAGACCCCGTCCTCGCCGAAGCCGACGTCATCCCCACTTCAGCCATGCAGTTGCCGCAGGAAGAGCCGATCACTCCGATTCAGGATCTGATCAACGACGCGCTCGGGCACCGCGCCGAACTCGTCGAAAGCCGCATCGACCTTAATTCCCGCGACATCAACAACAAAGCTGTCCGCAATGCCATGCTGCCAACGCTCCAGGCCTTCGCCTACTACGGGGGTTCCGGCGTGGGTGGAGATATCAATCATGCGTGCGAATTCAACAACGTGCCCTGTTCGAACATAGGCTCTCTACCGCCGCCTTTTCGAACAACGTCTTCGGTAGGCTATGGTGGGACGCTTAACCAAACCGTAAATTCCACAGCCCCCGACAAAGGCGTCGGACTCAGCCTTACCATCCCGATTCGCAATCGCCTGGCGCAATCCGACCAGGTGCGCGCCGAACTCGAATACCGCCAGGCGAAGGTCCGCCAGATTCAGCTGGAAAATCAGGTGCGTATCGAGGTGCGCAACGCGCAATTCGACGTTAAACAGAACCGGGTCGCCGTTCAGGCCGCGCAATCCGCCGTCGACCTCGCACACCAGACTCTGGATGCCGACCAGCAGAAATTAAAAGTCGGACTCACGACGCAGGTGACCATCCTGCAAGACGCCGCCACACTTAGAACCGGCGAGTCCAATCTCGTCTCCGCCAAGGCTGCCTACGAGAAGTCGCGCATCGAACTCGATCGCGCCACCGGCCTGCTGCTCGATCATGCGCACATCGACATCGCCGATGCCACTCGCGGACAAGTCACGCGCCTGCCCAGTATCCCCTATGTCGTGCCGCGCCAGGATGCAGCCCCCGTCCCCGCGATCACCCCAGCGCAGCCGGCCCAGTCTCCGCAAGGAGGCCAGATGTAGCCGTGGCCAGGACTATGTGGAGATAGCCGCCCTCGGCTGTCCAGTCGCGACGCAGTTTGTCCCGACCGCCGCGCCACTGTCCCCGGTCGCAGCTTAGAATCGCGGACCGGACTGATGGTCTAACCACTTGTACATACACTTCTGTACATAAGAATGTTCCTGCAGGAACATTTTGACGATTTGTAGCTCCCTTTGCCCCCGATGCCATCCTCCAGTCCCTCCAACCAACCGCCTGATACACTACGCCCGATGGCGACCTCCACCCGGCCCGCGCTGCCCAGATTCTTTCTCTGGCTCCTGCCGCTGTCGTTCGCGCTGCAGATCGCAGCCATCGGCCTGCTCCATCAATATCGAGTCCGAGCGGGCAACGACAACTTCGAATTCGGATGGGAGATGGGCCGCGTCGCCCGCTCCCTTGCCCAGGGCCACGGATTCAGCAGCCCTTATGAAGGCAACACCGGCCCCTCCGCCTGGGAACCGCCGCCTTACCCTTTCCTGATGGCAGGCGTCTTCAAGGTGTTCGGCATCTACACGCACGCTTCCGCATGGGTGCTGCTCAGCATCAACAGCCTGTTCGCCACACTCACCACGATCCCCATTTTTCTAATCGCGCGTAAAACATTCGGCGAACGCAATGCCGTCTGGTCTGCCTACGCATGGGCACTGAATCCATACGTGTGGTATTGGTCCATTCACTGGCTGTGGGACACGACTTTCACGCCGCTGGTTCTCTCCTGCCTGTTCCTGCTAGCGCTGAGGCTACAAGAAGCTCATGTAACCCCGGACGCCTTCGTCCGGGGCCATGATTTCCGGAGCCATGATTACGGACTTTGGATTTTGTTCGGTGCTTTGTATGGCGTGGGCGCTCTAGCCAATCCCACCATGCTGGCATTCCTTCCCTTCTGCGGCCTGTGGATCTGGCGCCAGCGATATCGCCGCGGGCTGCCCTCGCTGGCAGGTGTGGCTCTGGCTTCGATCGTCTTTTTCGCCGTGCTGTCCCCGTGGGTCATTCGCAACTACGAAGTCTTTGGACGCTTCGTCTTCCTGCGCGACGACTTCGGCCCGCAACTTCGCCTGGGCAATGGTCCGTACGCCGACGGCATGTTGATGGCCTATCTTCAGCCCAACCTGAACAACTTGGAGCTGGAAAAGTTCCAGCGCATGGGCGAGCTCGCATACGCCGATGCGTGCAAGCGCCAGGCCTTCGAGTGGATTCGCGCGCACTCGGCACGCTTTGCCGTAATCAGCCTGAAGCGCTTCTTCTATTATTGGAATGGAGTGCCGCGAGCCACCGGCAGCCTTGCTCCCGTCGACTTCCGCACGTCAGGATTCTTGGCAACGTCCGTTCTCGCTCTCTGGGGGCTCGCCCGTGCATTGCGCCAGAAGCGGCCCGCAGCCCGGCTTTTCGCGGGCTTGGTCGCGTTCTATCCGGCGATTTATTACTTCGTCTATCCGCACGCGCGCTACCGCCATCCCATCGAGCCGGAGCTCGTGATCCTGATTGTCTTCCTGCTTTCTGAAGCGCGATGGAAGAAGCCGAATGCAGAAGTCAGAAGTGAGAATGCAGAAGTATAAGACATCGCTACATGACTCGCGAGCTGACTTCTGCATTCTGCATTCTGACTTTTGCATTCTGACTTTTGCATTCTGACTTCTGCATTCTGACTTCTGCATTCTGACTTCACGCCGTGAGACAATGCCGAGTTCCGAATACGCACTATGAATCTCTCGGTCGTCATCATCACATTCAACGAAGAAGCCAACATCGGCCGCACGCTGGGCAGCGTCGCACCGCTGGTCGCTGACGGTAAAGGAGAAATCATCGTCGTCGACTCGGGCTCAACCGATCACACGGTGGAGATCGCGAAATCCCACGGCGCAAAAGTCTTCGTCGAGGAGTGGAAGGGCTACGCCGCGCAGAAGAACTCGGCGATCGACAAAGCGACAGGCGACTGGATTCTGAGTTTGGATGCGGACGAGGAAGTCGACCCAGAACTGATTCGAGAGTTCACCGGCCAAACCGACCCAGCGCCGCCTTCGAGAGGGAGCCCCCGCGAGTGGTGCCTTACGATGGGAGGGTCCAGAGAAGTGCTCGCAGGATCGCCGGTTGGCTTCCATATCCGTCGCAAGAATTATTTTCTCGGACGATGGATTCACCATGGTGGATTCTGGCCTGACCAAAAGCTGCGTTTGTTTCGCCGGGGAGCGGGGAGATTTGAAGACCGCGCCGTGCATGAGGATGTGCGAGTCGACGGGCCGACGCTCGCGATCACACGCGGTGCTCTCATCCACCATTCCTACCCCACTCTTTCCGACTACATCGAGCACATGAACCGCTACTCGTCGCTGGGCGCCGAGATAGTTGCCGCGAAGGGGAAGGTCCGGTTCAGTTTCAGCAACATCGTGCTGCGGCCACTCTTCACCTTCATCTACAACTATTTTTTTCGCCTCGGATTCCTCGACGGACGCGAAGGCCTGCTGCTGCACCTCTATCACGCTGTCTATGTTTCGTGGAAGTACGCCAAGGCGTGGGACCTCTCGCGCAACAAGTCGTCATCCTGAGCGGAGGGACGGCTTCGCGAATGCGAAGTAGTCCCGGAGTCGAAGGATCCCTTTCACTTCAGCGGCACCAGTGGCTCGTCGAGGAATTCGTATAAAGACGCATGAACGCTGGCACCGAGCCGGGGCTAACGCGCGGGGCCGTCGGCGCGGTAGGGATCCTTCGACGAAGCTCAGGATGACAAGACCCGCCGATGACAGCGCTCTGCTGTCGACTGTGGAACGACCGACCGGTCGTTTCATACTGATGAACTGCCTTGCTCCAACCGTACTCCGTTCCCTATTATCGAACTAGATCACTGGGGATCGCATGGAAAAGAAGCCGTCGTATCAGTCCAACCCGCAGGCCAACGCGAAGTCCAATCTGCCGCAAGTGGCTGACCGTCCGGTCGCCGACGTTTTTGAGAACCGCCATCCTTCCGAAGCAGAGAAGCATTGGGCGGAGACGACGCTGGCCTCGACGATCGAGAAAGCTCCCGAGCGGCCGATCGGCGCGCCCACCGGCGTGAACGTGGACGAACACGGCCACGCGCGCTTCACCACTATCTCCTGCGTTCCCATTCGCAGGCTCTACACGCAGGCTGATCTGCCGGCGGACTGGAGCGAAGACAATTATCTGGGCTATCCCGGCGAACCGCCCTTCACGCGCGGCATTCACGCCACCGGATACCGCGGCAAGCTTTACACCATGCGCCAGTTTTCGGGCTTCGCCTCGCCGGAAGAAACCAACCAGCGCTACAAATATTTGCTGGAGCACGGCGGCAGCGGGCTTTCCGTCGCCTTCGATCTGCCCACGCTGATGGGCTATGACTCGGACCATCCCGCTAGCGAAGGCGAAGTCGGCAAGTGCGGCGTCGCCATCGATTCGCTGGAAGATATGGAAATTCTGTTCAACGGCATCGATCTGGAGAGAACTACTGTATCGATGACCATCAATTCACCGGCATCGGTGCTGTGGGCCATGTACCTAGTAGTCGCGGAGAAGCAAGGGGCCGACTGGAAAAGGATTTCCGGCACAATTCAGAACGACATTCTCAAGGAATACATCGCGCAGAAGGAATACATTTATCCGCCGGCGCCTTCGATGCGGCTGGTGATCGACACGTTTGAATTCGGATCGAAGTTCACGCCACGCTTCAACACCATCTCGATCAGCGGCTATCACATTCGCGAGGCGGGATCGACGGCACTGCAGGAACTGGCGTTCACCTTGTACGACGGCGTGGAGTACGTGGAGTGGGCGCGGCGCCGCGGCCTGGATGTGGACGAGTTCGGCCCGCGGCTCAGCTTCTTCTTCAACGCGCACAACGATTTCTTCGAAGAGATTGCGAAATACCGCTCCGCGCGAAAGGTTTGGGGGCAAGTAATGAAGACCCGCTTCGGCGCCAAGAACCAGCGTACCTGGCTGATGCGCTTCCATACCCAGACCGCTGGAGTTTCGCTGCCCGCGCAGCAACCCATGAACAACATTGCCCGCGTCGCGCTGCAGGCGCTGGCCGCGGTGCTCGGCGGCACGCAATCGCTGCACACCGATTCCTACGATGAGGCGCTCGCTCTTCCCACCGAAGAAGCGGCGCGCATCGCGCTGCGCACGCAGCAGATCATCGCCTATGAATCGGGCGTTACGCAGACGGTGGATCCGCTGGGCGGATCCTATTTCGTTGAAAACCAAACCCTGCAGATGGAGAACGGCGCCTTTGATTATTTCGGCAAGCTCGACGCCATGGGAGGGATGGTGAAGGCGATCGAGCGCGGCTATCCGCAGAAGGAAATCGCCGAGGCGTCGTACCAATATCAGCGTGCGGCCGAGGCCCGCGAGAAGGTGATCGTCGGCGTCAACAAGTTTGCCATTGAAGAGGAATCGCCGAACATTCTCTACATCGATGAAAGCGTGGCCCGGCAGCAGTCGGCGAAGTTGAAGACGCTGCGCGCGCGGCGCTCGAATCAGGCAGTCCAGCGCGCGCTCGATGCGCTGAAGAAAGCGGCCTCCCTAGAACCGAAGGCGGAACGGAACGGCAATGTCTCTGCGGCTAACACCATGCCCTACATCGTGGACGCGGTCCGCGCCTACGCCACTGTGGGCGAGATCTGCGAAGCCCTGCGGCAGGTCTACGGCACGTATACGGAAGTCAGCATCACGTAGATTTCCCGGCCATCAATCGACATCGACCTTACCCTTCGGTTCAGCTGCTGAGAAGATTTCCCTCAGCCGCTAAAAGCCGTCTGAATGGGGCAGCACTTGGCGGCACGGCTAAAAGCCGTGCCCTTCCCAAACCTATTTTTGAAGCAAACTCTAACGTCACCTAAACATTTTCCTTGCAACTCTGCTTTGCTGAGACGCAACTAACGCCGCGTGACGGTCGTAACATCGATATACCTTCGCACGCTGGAGTCTGGGCGCCGTCTGTCGAAGTGCCCAGTAATGGCATTGCTGTCTCATCGGCAGGGCTGGTCATTGGCTGTTCTTCTCGCGTTTTTCCCATGTCTTTTCTACGCCAGCAGCAACAGTGACGATCCGCTTACGACGTATCGCACGGGCACGTCGGAGGTCCGGATCGTCTTTTTCGCGACCGACGAGCGCAATCATCCGGTGAAAGATCTGAGCAAGGACGATTTCGCCATCGTCGATGACGACATGGTCATTCGAGATTTTCGCAGCCTGGCTCGCGCCAGCGATACCGCACTCGATCTGGTGCTTCTGGTTGACGACAGCGAATCGATTGCGTCGCGATTTCAGGAAGTGCTGCAGGACATTCTGCAGCTGATCTCGTCCGATTCGCTTTCGGCCGACGATCGCATCTCGGTTGTCACTTTTGCGGGAATGCGGCCCGCGCTATTGTGCGGGCAAGACTGCCGCGCGCCGGCCGTCAGGCAGAAATTGCTGGCGGCGAAAGCCGAGGGTGCGACTCCCCTATTCGATGCGGTCAATTACACGGCCCGTCTGGTGACGAGCCAGCAAGCGCCCGCCGCGCGCCAGGTGGTGATTCTGTTTTCCGACGGGCATGACACGATCAGCATGGCCTCTTACCGCGACGCGCTGGAGGCGATAATCGCCAGCGGAGCTTTGCTCTATGCCGTGAACGTCGATCGCTCTGATTCTTCTTCGCAAGGCAGCCGCACCCTGCAACAGATGGCGGAATCGACCGGAGGGCGGTCTTTTCAGTTGCCGAATGATGCGGTCGATCTTGTGCAAGCCGTGCTGGCCGACTTGCGCGCTTCTTACATTGTCACGTACCAGTTACCCAACCGTACTGCGGGATTTCATTCGCTCCGTATTCTTCCCAAACATAACTTGAACCTGCACTTTCACTGTCGGAAAGGATACAACTATGACGACGAAGACCGCTGAAACGAAATGCACCCGCTACGGAATGTGGATCGCTTTGCTGGTTTCTCTGGCGCCGAGCGCCTGGGCCGGCGTGTATCAACACGGCACTGTGGTGAGGATGAGAATGACGGACTGCCTGCCCGCGCATCATGGATTCATGATGGCGATGGGCGGCGGTCCGGCAGCGCAGATGGGCCCGGAAGTTTGCCCGGAGTACACGCTGCTATCGGACAAAGTCGTGTTTGTGATCGTCGGACGGTCGTCGGATCAACTGATTCCGCTGGCCGACGTGATTGACTTCCGCCTGCATAACAACGAAATGGCGGTGCGAGTCGACGATGCCCGCCGCGAAAACAAATTCAGCATCAAGGAAATGGTTTTGCGAACCGAGTGGGACATGGTGCAGAAGCATGTTACGGACGAACTGAATACGCCATCCCGAGCTACCGAAAGCAGCTCGGCTATGCGAGCCCGGGACTAGGCTGCATTCGTCTCTATCTTCGGAGAGGAAGGCCCTCGGTCCGCGGCCCTGTATGAGGTCGAGCCGTAGCGGAACGGTTGCCAGCCGACAGCCAGGCGCACCAAAGCCCACCACTGACCATTAAGCCGTTGGTAACTGGTTAGCTTTCGTTGACTTGCTCTGGAATCCCGAATACCATGGCGTCGCGCCATGCTCGGCCAAACTATCTCACACTACCGCATTATCGAAAAACTCGGTGGCGGCGGCATGGGTGTGGTATATAAGGCCGAAGACACGCGCCTGCACCGCTTTGTCGCCCTTAAGTTCCTGCCGGATGACGTCGCCAAAGATCCTCAAGCCTTGCTACGCTTCCGGCGCGAAGCACAAGCTGCCTCGGCCCTGAATCATCCCCACATCTGCACTATCTATGACATCGGTGAGGAAGGCACACAAGCCTTCATCGCCATGGAGTTTCTGGATGGTGTGACGCTCAAGCACAAAGTCGAAAACCGGCCGCTCAAAACTGAGGAGTTCTTAGACCTGAGCCTGCAGCTTGCCGATGCACTCGATGCAGCCCACGCCCGCGGCATTGTGCACCGCGACATCAAGCCCGCCAATATCTTTGTTACCAGCCGGGGACAGGCGAAGATCCTCGACTTCGGACTGGCGAAGCTGAACACCAGCCGCAATCTCTCGGCTTCGATGGACGGCTCCACGATTGCAGATATCAAGGAGGAGCAACTCACCAGCCCGGGCAGCACCGTAGGCACCGTTGCCTACATGTCTCCCGAACAGGCGCGAGGGGAAGAGCTCGATGCCCGCACCGATTTGTTCTCCTTCGGCGCCGTCATGTATGAGATGTGTACGGGCCAAGTGGCATTCGGCGGGAGCACTTCGGCCGTTATCTTCGAGGCCATTCTCAATCGCGTTCCGACGCCGCCGCCGCAGCTCAACCCTGGCTTGCCCGCCGATCTCAACCGCATCGTTGGACGTGCGCTAGAAAAAGATCGTGAGTTGCGCTATCAGACAGCTTCTGAAATACGCGCCGAGTTAAAGAGATTGAAGCGCGACCTGGACTCAAGCCGGAGTGCCGCAGTGCAAGGCACGGTGTCCGTAGCACAGGCGGCCGGAACTCAGGCTTCTGCAGCCGTGGCCAGAAAAGGATATTCCCTCGCGTTAACGGGATTGATCGCCTGTGCGGCCCTCCTTCTGGGCGCAGGAGCAGGCTGGTTTCTGCGGGGCAGTTGGACGCCGGCGTCCCAGCCTTCCTACCATCAACTCACCTTTCGCCGAGGGACCATTCGGTCGGCGCACTTCACACCCAACGGGCAGTCGGTGGTCTACGGAGCTTCCTGGGAAGGATCTCCGATCGATCTGTTCATCACCAGTCCTGAGAGTCCGCAGTCGCGTTCCCTCAACCTTGTGGGAGCGGCGCTGTTGGCGATCTCCTCTTCTGGAGAAATGGCGGTATCGATGGATAGCCGCCCCTCCGGAGTCTATGCCCAGGTAGGCACGCTGGCCAGAGTGCCGCTCAACGGCGGATCTCCTCGTCCCGTGTTAGAGAACGTGCAGTGGGCAGACTGGTCTCCTGATGGAAATGACCTGGCTATCGTGCGCGACGTCGATGGTCGCAACCAACTGGAGTTTCCCATCGGGAAAGTGCTGTACCAGACCTCCGGCTGGATCAGCCATCCTCGAGTTTCGAGAAAAGGCGATCAGGTGGCGTTTCTGGACCATCCTTTGCCCGGCGATGATGCGGGTTCAGTCAAGATTGTGGACCTGAGTGGACACGTCAAGACTGTGGCGTCGGGATTCCAAACCGCACAGGGATTAGCCTGGTCTGCCGACGGCAAGGAAATATGGTTTACCGCCGCCGACCTGGGGCTCAAGCGTTCCATCTACGCGGTCACGCTTGGCGGCCGCGAGCGGCTCATCGCGCGGGTTCCGGGGACCCTGATGCTGCAGGATATTTGGCAGGATGGTCGCGTACTCCTCGCCAAGGACGCGTGGCGGCGAGAACTGATTGGCCTGGTTGCCGGCGAGAACAAAGAGCGTGATATGTCGTGGCTCGACTACTCTTACCCCTCCGACCTGTCGCGCGATGGCAAAGACTTGCTGTTCACCGAGGCCGGGGAAGGTGGAGGCCCGAACTATTCTGTTTATGATCGAAAGATTGGCGAGGCGTCGGCTGTCCGGTTAGGCGATGGCATGGCGCTCAGTACATCACCCGATGGCAAGTGGGTGATTGTCAGCACCATCTCCGCGCCGGCCCAACTCCTTCTTCTTCCAACCGGGCCGGGTGAGTCCAAGCCTCTGACCCATGATTCGATCAACCACAGCCGGGCGAAGTGGCTTCCTGATGGCCAGCGCTTTGTGTTCTCCGGCAAGGAACCAGGTCACGGCGCCCGCATTTATCGCCAGGATTCGCCCGAGGCAAAACCCGTACCGATCTCGCCGGAGGGAATCGATCCTCTGGCTCTGGTTCTATCCCCGGATGGTCAGCAGGTAGTCGGCATCGGGCCCGATGAAAAAGCGTACTTTTACCCGGTCGCCGGTGGGGAACCTCGCGCCGTTCCCGGGATTGATGCAGGAGAGCAACCGATTCAATGGAGTGATGACGCGAAAGCAATCTATTTCTACAAGCCGGGAGACATGCCCGCCAAAGTTTATCGGCTCGATTTGGCGACCGGCCACAAGACTCTGTGGAAGGAGCTGATGCCCTCCGATTCAGCCGGCGTAAGCCGCATTGGTCCTATCCTGCTCACGCCTGACGGCAAGACATGCTTGTACGGCTATCACCGAATTCTTTCAGACCTCTATCTCGTGGAAGGGCTCAAGTAAGCAATTCTCTTCTGAGTTTTCAAGATAAGGGCAACAGCCACAGCGGTCCCCCCGGTAGTCCAGGAGCCGGAATAAGGATCAGGAAGCCATACGTGGTTTCGCTGTCGAGCTTTGATTCCTACTCCAGGCTTGAGATAGCCATCTCCTGGAATGCGCGCTCTGGGCGCTCGGAACATTCCCCATCGCACGCCACCATGAAGACGGTGATCATGTCGCGAGATGGGATGATCCATTCCTGGGTTCCGAACGCGCCGCCATGGCCGAAAGATCCGAGCGGGAGCAAGCCCCAAACTCCGGTTGGCTTGCTGATGATTTCCCAAGCCAGCCCGTAGTCGGCTCCGGGATACCAGCCAGCCACCATGCCTGCGGTTTGCACCTCCCGCATGGCTTCGATGGTTGCGGGCGAAAGAAAACGCGTGCCTTTCCAGGTCCCGTGATTCAGTATCATTTGGCAGAAATGCGAGATGTCCTCCGCAGTAGAGAACAGACCGTATTCGGGTCCCGGATACTTCGCGCCTTTGCGGAAGGCGCCCGGGTCTCCGCCCAGGATCTGAGATCCGGCGCGAATCATTTTGTTGTCTTTGGGCGAGTAAACGATTGCAATGCGGTCCAATTTTTCGGCGGGCGGATAGAAGAACGTATCTTTCATCTGAAGCGGCTGCAGTAGGCGGCTTTGAATGAAGCTTTCATAAGACTGGCCGGAAACGACTTCGATGATGCGGCCGAGGGTAGCGAATCCTGTGTTGCTGTAGAGCCATTTCGTGCCGGGCTCGAATTCGAGCGGTTCCTTGGCGAATGAGGCCACGGCTTCCGCCAGCGTGTGATCCATCTTCCAGTGAATGTCCTTCATGTCGCCCTCAGGCATTTGGCGCATTCCGGATGTGTGCGAAAGCAGGTCGCCGATGCGAATCGGGCGCGTGGGCTTCTTCAGCCATCCGTTGATATTGACCATCTGGTCGCGAAACTCGGGCAGGTAGGTTTGAACTTCATCATAGAGACCGATCTTGCCTTCCTCGCAGAGCATCATGATCCCGACGGCGGTAATGGGCTTGGTCATGGACATGATCTGAAAGATCGAATCCTCGCGCATGGGACGCTTCTGTTCGATGTTCTGCATTCCGACCGCTGTCTTTTGCACCACATTGCCGCCTCGGAAGACCATAGTCACGATTCCGGCGGCTTCTCCGGCATTTACGTAGTCCTGCATTCTTTGCTGAATTTTGCTGAGTCGCTGCGGGTCGAAACCGGCCTGAGGCTTGTCATCCGCGGCTACCGCTGGGAGCGCAAGGAGTACAGACGCGAGGGCGGCAGATAACACTCGCCGTGCAATCGAACGGCGAAGAATCACCGACTTCAGGAATAAAAGCTGACGCGATTCCATGTTCAGCCCTTTCGGATCGATGTCGAATCTATGACTGTCGGCTCTCGTGAGCGGGAATCCTTATACTCCCTTTTTCCAGTCTGGATCGCTGCCCTTTTTCAGACGAATGGTCAGAGAACCGTCGGGATTGGTTCGTTCGTGGCAAGCCCAGCGGACGGGCCTCCGCACGCCTTTGACCTCAATCTCGGCCCGCAGATTGATCTGCTGACCGTCCATGTCCTTGGGGAGGATGATCGAGGCCTGGCGCAACTTGCCGGCGAACGGTTGGCCCGCATCGAGATTGCCTCCTACTTTGACTCGGCCGTCGGGAGTCTCGGCGTACACGCCCAGAATTCCCGGCACGCCGGCGACGCCATCGTTGACGATACCCAGAATCAGTTCCATCGTGTCATAGCGCTTTCTCTGCCAGATGATGGACGGACGGACACCGTACCCGAGCCGTTGCTCCATCGCGCGAAGCGAATCGGGATACTTTTCGTAGTAGCGCCGGATGTTATCGGCTTCGGTCCAGAGACCAAAATAATTTGTTCCGATATCAAGAGCATGGAAACTCGCGCTCTCGCGATAGGGACGATCAATCGGGCCGCCGATGCGGTGCGGATAATCGTCGGTCGGCAGAGCTTCGTCGTCGGGTCCAACAAACGTGAGCATCGAGTCGGACAACTTGCTCAGGCAAGCTTTCTCCTCGGCAGCGAACTCGGGGAGCACATAATGGCGGTTTTCACCATCTTCCATGACGATGGCGACCCACGGTGGACGATGCCCGAGTTCTTCGATTTGGATGGGCTCATCCATAATGAGACTGTCGGAGCGCAGCCAACATCCCGCACGAACCGCCATATCCTGGACCTGCCGGTTGCCGACATTGCTGATGTCGGGCTGAGTGTTGACCGCCAGTGGAGTCGTCTTCCAGGCATCGATCTGCAGCTGGGTCATGTGAACAAAAGTCTTTTCCGCGGTGAGGTAATCGGGGAACGGGTTGGGCAGATCGTTGGTGTGGCCTTCTCCCCAGAATCCGTACATCATCAAGTCCATGTATTCCAACTGGGGATGACCCTCGAATTTCGCGGCGAGCAACTCATTCAACTCGGTAAAGGCTTTTTGAAATTCGGGGGAGTCATAGCGCGGCTCGTAGAAATCAAAGCCGGTGTGGTGCTCCTTCGATTTGTGGCCGATGTTGACGATGGGAACTTTGCCTTGCAGGAAGTCCGGCATCGAGAGTTTTTTGGGCTGGATATTTGGACTGGAGAGTTGGATTCGGAAAGCGACGCCGAGATTATGACGCTTGGCGGCCTCGAATGTTGCTTCCCAAACCGGAGAAAGTTGCAGCTTTCCGGGACTGGTCTGTACATCTCGCCAGTCGCAGCGGATGTACAAAACATCGACGAATGGTTGGGACGCCATTTTTTCCACGCCTTGTTCCAGCGTCTCTTTGCCACACTGCACGGTTAGAGCCGGACCGTTTTCCTCCCAGGTGTAGCCGACCAGGCCCGTGCCGAAATTTCGGATGTGATTGCGAGAGGGCTGCGTGGCAAAAATCGTGAACCAGCCTTCATCCTGGGCGATGCCAAATGGGCCCTGATCGAGGCGGTTGGTTACGCTGAGGCAGCCGAAGTCATAGCCCTCCCAGAGATGGTCAGGAACATCGGCGAACATTCGGCGAGGCGCAAAGCTGCTCGCCCCTGCCAAAACTGCACTTGTCTTCAAGAAGTCGCGCCTGCGCATAATTGCACCTCCTCAGGTTCAGATCGCGGTGTGGCTAAATGCCATGATGAAGGTTGGGTCGCAGAGTGAGTGAGCCGTCATCGTTCAGCTTCTGGTGACAGGCCCAACGCACGGGATAACGCATGCCCTTCACCTCGATCTCGGCTCGCAGCTTCAATCCTTCCCATTTGGTGCCTTTGGGCAGCACAAATTGCGCCTGCCGGATCTTTCCCGGCAGAGGATATCCGGCATCCAGGCAACCGCTCCTGAGTGTCTTGCCGTCTTGACTCTCGACACTCACGCGCAGCACGCCCGGAACACCGGCGATGCCATCGTTGGCGAAGCCGATAATCAGGCCGACGTACCCGCCGTCTTCATAGCTCCAGATGAATGACGGCCTCACGTTGTAGCCAATGCGGCGATTGATGCGATCGAACGCTGCCGGATAAGCCTGGTAGTAGCTCATCAGATTCTTCGCGCTTATCTGATGGAAGTTCCAAAGCGACCAGTAGTTCGCTCCAATATCCATCACGTGGGCAATCATGTTTTCCGCTGGCGAGACTCCGTCCTGCACGGCCGCCGCGTCGGGAGGCTTTCCTGGGAGACCTTGTTCCAGCAACGCGGCGATCCACGGCGGGCGATTGCTGAGCGCCTCAATCTGCTCGTTCTCAATGAAGATGGTGTCGCTGCGAATCCAGTTGTTGCTGCGCACCGTGCGGTCCAGCATTTCAGAATTGCCCACCCGGCTGTAGTCTGGCTGGGTATTGGTCAATAAAGGAGTCTTGGTGAAGTGCTCAAGCTGAACTTCGAGCATGTGGATCCACGTACACTCGGCGGTTTGATAGTCAGGAAAGGGATTGTTGGCGAAGGGCCAGGTGTGACCTTCGCCCCAGAAGCCGTACATGAAGGTATCGATGAACTCGACCTGAGGATTTCCGTCGAATTCCGCCGCTAATGCTGCAACCAAATCTTTAAACGCCTGCTGAAAGAATGGATCGTCGAATCGCGGCTGATACTTCCCGTGCGGATTCCGCAGATATCTTTCCGCCTCCCGGCTGCTCTCCTTGTCGCTCAACACCAAATCGACCTTCGGTACTTTATCGAGAACAAAATCGGGGAGGGCAGCTGCGTGGGTATAGTCGGGCGCGCTCATTTGAATGCGCATGCCGATGCGCTTGTTATTTTTCTTGGCCAGATCAAAGACGAGTTTGATGTAGTCGGGCAATTCCAGGCGTCCGGGCCGCGGCTGCACTTCCCTCCAGGTCGGCCGTATGTAGAGCTGCTGCCCTAGAGGAAATCGAACCAGATCCTCAATCGCCTGCTTGACGTTGTCCGATTTGATTTCCTCGGTACCCATATCGGCCGTGATGTAGGTGATCAGACCTTTGCCATAGTTCGGCACAACTTCTTCGGACGGAGTCGTCGTCATCACCACTTCATCACTAGGAATGACGGCATCGGGTGGATACTGCGGGAAGGGCCCCTGATTCAGGCGATCGGTCACCGCAGGGCCGGAACCGAAATCGTATTTTCCCCAATTGTGAGCAGGGACGAATGCCTGCGCTTTGCCAGTTCCAAGTTCGGCTGCGACAGCCAGTGCAACACTGCTTTTGAGAAAGTCTCTGCGCTGCATCGAAGTCATGTCCTCCTTCGGTTAGGAATTCCTGGTCCCGACGCCGCTACAGACGGGCCGGGGCGGGAATCTTCGCGGCGGTATATCGAGGATGCGGACGATTGGCATCGCGGTCCCGAAAGCAGCCATTCGGCACGCCTGTCAGCAAGAGAGTTCCCGCTTCCCTGCCGGCTCGGGCCACTGCGCAGGGAAGCGAGAGACTAGAACGCTAACTTCAGAGCAAACTGAATCTGCCGCTGCGGGATCACCGTGGACGTGATCACGCCGGTAGCTCCAGGGCCGTCGGTGATGTAGTTATCGGGTTGAGAAAAGACCGCATGGTTGAAGGCGTTGAAGAACTCAGCGCGAAACTCAAGATTGAATCGTTCTGTGACATTGAATATTTTTCGCGCCGACAAGTCTGCTGTTTTTTCTCCCGGTCCTTCCAGAATGTTTTTGTGCGCATTGCCGAAACAACCGTTGGGGCAGTTGGGAACCGGAAAGTCGTTGGGGTTGAACCACAGGTTCGGACTGGGATGCGGCAGCGCTCCGCTACCTGTCTGGTTGGAGCGCTGCAACCCCGGAGAACCCGTGTTGCTGGGGTCGAATCCGATGGCCGGCGAGAAGGGGAAGCCCGAGCGGAGAGTAATAATTCCGCCTACGTGCCATCCGCCAAGAATCGAGTTGGCCACGCCACCCCGGTTCATGAACGCTTGGCCTTTGCCCACAGGCAACAGGTAATCGACGCTATTCACCCAGCGCTTGCGATTGTCGTAGTCCGCCAGCCCCTTTTCTGCCGGGATATTGTAGCTGTCCTGCGGCCACGGAGCGTTGCAGCAGATTTCAGGCTGGTCGTTAATGGCTTTGCCGAAAGTGAACGCACTCAGGAAATACAAGCCATGGCTGGTCCGCTTTTCAGCCTTGATCTGAAATGCGTGGTAGGTGGAGTTTCCGTGATTCGTGATCGACGTGAAAGTCCCAAATTGGCATTGGAGGGTGGCGGTCGGGTCGCAGTAGGGCGCCAAGGTCGGATCGTACGTCGCCTGCGGCGTGGGAATCTGGTTGTAGTCGCGCAGGACTTGCAGGTGAGTGCCTTTCGTCCCGACATAGCCGGGACTGATGACAATCTGGCCCGGCAGTTGATATTCGAGGTTAAGATTCCACTGGTCATACAACGGCGTGTGAGGATTCCAGTCCTGGCTGGTCACATTCGCGAATGGCGCCTCGCTCGGACTGAGGGCCGGGAATCCGAACGTCAGGGTAACTTGCGAAGGCGTTATGCCGTCGCTGTTGAATGTAGGCTCGAAGAAGAACGGGAGATTGTAGTCGACTTGCAGCGGGTCTCCCGTGCGAATTTCATAGAAGACAAAAAAGCGCCCATACCCTGCCCGAATCACAAATGGCTTGGAAGGGAAGGGGCTGTAGGCCAAGCCAATGCGCGGGGCGAAGTCGTCTTTGTCGGTGGTCTCCAGGTTCTTGGGATAACCGGGGGTCCCCGAAGGAACAAGGATGCCTTTCGTGTAATCCCAATTGCTCTGGCGATGCTGGGATTCGTAAACCGGTGTCGCATAGTCCCAGCGCAGCCCAAGATCCAGCGTCAGCTTCGGCGTTGCTCGGTAAGTATCCTCAACGAACGCCCCGAACGTGTGCTGACGATTGCCGAAATACACCTCGCTCGAAATGGCGGATGTGATCGGCAGCCCCACCAGCATGTCAGCCACGCCGTCGCCGGTGCCATCTCCCAGAGAGCCTGAATCGGAGGTGAATTGGCCGCTGAACGACAAGTTGCCGCGGGGCTGGCCAATCTGCAGAAGGTTGAACTGGTCAAAGCGAAACTGCGGTCCAAACTTGAGCAAGTGCTTCCCGTGCACAACACTTAACGTGTCGTTGATCTGGATGTCCTGGGTGGTGCTGCGGGTCGGCGTATACAGCGGCTCGCCCAGCCCGGCGTACGCGCCGGGAGCAAACCACGTCAGTCCGTTGATGAGGGGATCGTTGGGCACACCCGGCACCTGCAGGTTCGCAGGGGGGAATTGCTGCCCATAGGAAGGAGAGTTGGAGACGTAGTGGACGCGGTTAAATCCAGCGCGGAACGCGTTCACCATGTTCGACTTGATGGCATAGTTCAAACCGAACACCGCCCCCTCTGTGTCCAGAGGCCGCCCTCCGGTGTTGTAACCGCCTCCGTCCGCAATCCCGGAGAACACGGGCGCCTGAAAACGCGTGTCCTTGATGTACGAAAATCTCTGGAAGAGTTGGATTTTGTCGGTGACAGTCTCATCGGCCCGCACATCCATCTGATCGATCCGGTCGCTTCCGGGCGCATTCACTGCATAGTTGAGGGTGGAATAGTCTCCGTTCGGTCCCGGCTGGTTTGGCGAAGGATAAAGAGCGGCGTAGGCCAGTCCGAGGGTATTCAGGCTCCCCGCGGGAATGATATTTGCCTGTCCTGCGATGGGCATCCCGGCGGCATCAAATCCAAAACCGTTTCGGTAGCAAGGTGGGATCGAGCCGGCCACGCACCCAGCGGGCAGCAGGGTTGGATCGTAGATCTCGTTTGGGTAAATGGGCCGACCTAGCGCATCTGTGCCCGATGGCGTTGAACCCAGAATGCCGCTGAAATCTCCCGCCCGCTCGTTGGAGGTACCGTTGGTGCCGTCGGTCGGCACGGTGACGATATCGCTTTGCGCCTGCCGGATGCGGGTTCCTTCGTAATCGACGAAGAAAAACGCTTTGTCTTTTTTGATCGGTCCGCCGAAGGTCGCCCCAAACTGGTTTTGCTTGTAAGGTGCTTTGGTCAGGACAGAGCCAAAACCGTATTGCGCGGCATCCAAGTCGTCATTCCGCAGGAACTCCCAGGCGCTGCCGTGAAATTTGTTGGTGCCCGACTTGGTAGTGGCGTTGATGACCGCGCCGCCGCTGCGGCCGAATTCCGGGGAATAGTTCAAGGTCTCAATCTTGAATTCGGCAATGGCGTCAACACTGCTCAGTACAGCCACATCTCCGTTATCGTTGGAGTTGTTGTCGATGCCGTCGAGAGTAAAGTTGTTCTGATCCCCGCGCGTGCCATTGACCGCGAAGCTTCCTCCCGCGTTCCCGTTGGTCGGTGTGCTGCCGCCGTTGACCGGTCCCTCGATGACCTTCGACACTCCCGCGGTGAGTTCTGCGAGGTCGGTGTAACGCCGCCCGTTTAAGGGCAACTCTTCCACCGTTTCGGCGGTAACCACGTTGCCCAGGGATGCGCTCTCAGTTTCGAGCAGCGGAGGGGCTCCGCTGACTTCCATCGTTTCCGAAACCGAGCCGACCTTGAGAGTGAAGTCCAGCCGGATGCTCTGCTGCACATCGAGCACGATGTCCTTGCGAATCTCCCGTTGGAAGCCGCTGGCCTCGACCAAAACAGAGTACCGGCCGATGTGGAGCGGAGTAATCACGTACTCGCCGTTCTGCTCCGTTTTTGTCGGGGTGGCAATGCCGGTGTCCGTATTGGTAGCTGTGACGGTGACGTTGGGCAGGAGTGCGCCGCTGGCATCCTTGACCGTCCCGACCAGGCTGCCAGTATCGACTTGCGCGAACCCAACCACGGCCACACTGATCAGAAAAACAACAACTCCTATGGTCTTTCTCATGAGTGATTCTCCTTCCGCGGACGCGATGCAGTGTCGATCAATGGCTCGGCATGAAACGCGGCCGGCTCTGCCCTGCCGCTGTTTTGCAGCATAGAAACTTCTTCGACGACTAACGGAACCTTTCCTTTTATATCGTTTTGTTGTCTTTTGTCCAGAAAAAACCGCCGCTTCGACAGCAAGCGAAAATCTTGAGGAATAACAAGCTGCGGGCTACCGACACGGATGCCATCAGACTCGGATGGGGTCGGGCTGGCGCCAGCGGCCCTACACTCTCAGTTGACGAGCAGCATTCTCAAAATACACTTTGCGAAGAATCGTCTCCGGCAGATGGATACCGTAAATTCGCCAGCGCCCCTGAGGTGGAATTTTGGCCGGAGCGTAGTCGAAGTATTCGTCATCCGTCTCCAGAAATCGGTAGTAGATTTCGTACAACTGATCGTTAAATACCTGTTGAGGAGTCTCATCACCGTGCGGGGTGGCATCGGTGCCGAACAGGATGCGGTCCTGATACTTATCGAAAAATTTCCGCGCCGTGCGTGGCTGCCTGCCCAACTCTCCGATGCGGGCGGCGATGTCGACGGTCATGTTCGGGAAGCGGTCGAGGTTCTGCGCTACATTCGCCAGGTTCTCGGCGAAGTTTCCCACGTGCAACACAACGAACTGCGTTTTGGGATGTCTGGCAAAGACCCGGTTGCGGGCCTCCAGTAATTCTGCGTTGCTGGGGAAGTCGCCTCCGTAAAAAGACCAGTCCGGATGATTATTCAACTCCTCATAGCGCTCGTTGAAGCGATCGGTAGGAGTAAAGAACGCGACCGGGTCGGATACGTGAATGGCTACGGGCATGTTGAATTGGCCACAGGCATCCCACATGGGATCGAATCGCGGATCATCGATTTTTACGAGTTCGCCGGAAGTGATGTTCTCGCGAAGATACAGACCGAGAGTCTTCAGAATTTTTAAGCCCTTCGCGCCTTGCCGATGGGCTTGCTCGATGGCTTGGGCCTGAAGTTGAGGATAGTTCGCGTCCTTCCAGCGCTCGTAGCAGGGCTCGGTCAACGTGTAGAAGCGGCCGGGAAACGCTCGGTCGTATTTGTTGATGACCTCGCCCAAGCCCTGGCCATAGCCGCCGGTGAGGTTCACCATGGCGCGGATGTTCTTGCGATCCATCACGGCCAGAAGCTCTTCCGGCGTGCCCAGATATTTACGTTCCGAGGCCAATTCGACACCATTTTCGGATCGGGCCGACGTGGTGATGTGGGTGTGAAAATCGAGCACAGGAAATTTCGCACGCTCGATGCGCGACTCATGCACCTGCAGCATGCTCTTGGGTTCGAAGTCTTGGAGATCCAAAGGGCGATGCTGTATTTTCGGTGATTCTTGATTGTCCATGCCGAAGCCGGCGCCGGGCTGGGCAGCCGCGCCGGCTATGACTCCCACTCCGTACAACCACTGCCGCCGATTGATCATAGTTGCCCCCGCGTTGCTTGGCCGACCTGCGAGCAGATGTCACATCCCATACAACGGGAATCGTTGGACGACTCGGTTGATCACGTTATCGCGGGAAGGTGAGTCTGGACGTAAGCCTTCCTGCATGCATCGGAAAAAAGCCAGCAATTGCGCCACCACGGCATCCACCAATACCGCATTGCGATCGCCCAACTGTTTGAGGCCGCGACATTCGACCACCACATCGTCCGGTCGGACAATGTCGGTCGGGATCGCTTCTCCCACCATCAGCTTCCGCAGGCCAAGGCGCTTCTGCGAGAGTTCGCGAAGGAGATCCGTTTCGTAGCCTCGCCTGGTTTGGTCGGAAGAGATAAAACAAACGACCAGGGTGTTGCTGTCGAGGTAGCTCATGGGTCCATGCCGGAGCCCGAGATAATTCTCGTACAGCGCGGTGACGCGGCCCGCGGTCATCTCGAGCATCTTCAGAGCCGCTTCGCGAGCGACGCCAAAACGCGAACCGCTGCCCAAGTAGACGACTCGTTTGAAACCTGATTCTGCAACTTGCGCCAGGGTGTCAAACTGCGATGAGACGATTTCGGCGGCGATGCTTGCCGCCTGATCGCAGATCGCCCGGTAGGCGTCCGGGTGCTTCGCGAGTCCGAGAAAACGGGCAGCTACAATCAGATTAGTAAAGCTACTGGTCATGACCAGGCTCTGATCGTTGGTGTTGTCGCCCAGGGTAATAACGCTGACCTGCGTATGATCGCGATACGTCCGAGCCAGGGCTCCAGTGCCGTTGCAAGTGAGCACGAGATGACGCATTTCAGGGTCGTGTTCGAGCATCAGCGACAGCGCTCCGGTGCTCTCAGGGCTGTCTCCGGATCGAGCCAGAGAAACCATCAGGCGAGGCCTGCAAACGGGCACGGCTTCCGTTTTTTCGGTGAGTAGCACGCCTCCGCCGATCGCCTGGCAGTCAATACCCAACGCCGCCTGCAACGTGGCGCGCACGCAGTCGCCGGCGTATTCAGAACTGCCGGAACCGGTGAATATGAGACTCTTCACTCCGCGCAAGGATGCGTTCACAGCCGCGGTCGACTGGATCATCAGTTCACAGGTTTCGCGCCAGGTCTGAGGTTGACGGCAAATCTCGGGCAAGGTGTGGAAATATCCTGATTGCTGCTGTTGTTCTGGAGTTTTAGCGAATAACTGGGCGGCTCTTCCTTGTTGTCCTGGGAATGCGGTTGGCATTTGGCAGCTGCCTTCCTTGACGAGAACGAAGATAACAGAAAACTTTAGAAAGCAAAAGAAACATATGGTAAGCTTTGCGCGGTTATCTTTCCCTTCACCTAGGGGGAAAAGGAAATGAAATGAAACATATCGAGACGCGTTCTCGCAGGAGTCGTGCCTCGGTTCTATCCTGAACAATGTCATGCAGATCGATTGGATCACCTGGAGCGTCTTCGGGATTGGTTTGGTCATGCTTCTCTATTGGTGCGTTCAAACCATTCGGGAATTCAGAGATCTCTTCCAACGACGACACAAACGGATTGAAAAAAAATGACTGAATACACGCTGAACGAAATTCATTCTCAGCCGGAGGTATGGCAGCAGATCCTTGAATTATGCGAACAAAAGGAGCACAAGAAGATCGCGGAATGGATAAGCAGCGGTCAGCCAGTGCTGACGGGCTCTGGCAGTTCGTTCTATCTCTGTCTGACCGCGGCGGCCTTCTTTACCCAGTTGAGTCGGCGTAGAGCTGTGGCTGTTTCCGGCTCCGAAGTTTGCACTTTTCCTAGCGCTCTGTTCTCAGCAAATGAGACGTATTCGCTTTTGGCTGTGTCGCGGAATGGGAAGTCAGTGGAGACCGTAGGCGCCGCACGCTGGTTCAAAGAGTCGCGATCGGCTACGCCCGTTGCTCTTTCTACTGTAACCAGCAGCCCGCTGCTTGAAATCTGTGAACCGGGACTGCTTTTGACGGCGGCCGCGGAGAAAAGCCGCTACATGACCCGCTCATTTACCGGCGGTCTGCTGGCGCTTCACTACCTGATCGCAACCAGCACGGGAAATCACGAGATCATTCGGGAACTGCGCAAACTGCCGGAAGCCTGCCGCCGCGTGATTGAGAGTTGCCGCGGCATGGTGAAGTTCATCGCGGAAGAGAGGCAGTTCAATGACTATGTTGGCCTCGGCCAAGGCCCATTCTATGGCTTGGCAGCCGAAGCGATGCTGAAGGTGAAGGAGATGGTGAAAGCACCTGCAGAGGCGTATCCATCGTTGGAAGTCATGCACGGACCCAACTATTTGTTGAGCCAGAAGACACTGGTAACTTTGCTTCATGCCGAGAGCGCACGAACGTACGAATTGGGGTTACTGGAGCGCTTGCGACCTTCAGGAGCGTGCAAGTTCGTAATCTGCGAGAAGGCCTCGAATAAGATCCGCGAGAAGGCGGACTTTGTTTTCGAGATCGGCTCAGGACTCGCTGAATTGGCGTATCTGCTTCTCATGATGCCGGCGATGCAACTTTTCGCATACTACCGCGCCCGTGCCACCGGCAACCCACTCGAGTAACTGATGTGAACCAGAGGAGCGGCATGGATATTGTGGTGGTTGGCGATATCAATATAGACCTCATCTTTACTGGCCTGCCGTCGTTGCCGGAATTCAGGAAACTCAAGCATGCCAAGGGCATGAAGTTTACCTTGGGTGGTTCGTCCGCTATTTTTGCCTACAATATCGCGCGACTGGGTGCGGCCACCGGCTTTGTGGGTAAGGTTGGGACAGATCACCTCGGCGATTTTCTGATCGACACGTTGAAAAGTGTAGGGGTGGACACCTCGCGCGTCGTCAGAGACTCAACGCTGCCGACAGGCGTTTGTGTTTCGATGTCATTTCCGCATGACTATGCGATGGTGAGTTATCCGGGGATTCGTGAAAGCTTCGCTCTCCCCGAAATCGATCTCGATTACGTCAAGCAAGCTCGTCATCTTCACCTCTCGAGTTATTACTTACAACCGGGGTTGCGATCCGGCTGCCTGGAGTTGTTTCAATGCGCGAAATCCGCCGGACTTACCACCTCGCTTGATCCGGATCATGATCCTCACGAACAGTGGAACAGCGGCATCCGGCAATTGCTCCAGCACGTGGACCTGTTCCTGCCCAACGAAGTGGAAGCTGCAGGAATTTCCGGAACGCAGGATTTAGATGCTGCCATGAAGTTCTTTGACGGCTTCGGGCATACGACTGTCATTAAGCGAGGGAGCAGAGGCGTATCCGTAATTCGCCGCCATCAGGTCGTCTCGGCGCCGTCATTTGCCGTCCAACCGGTAGACACAACCGGTGCGGGTGACAGCTTCAACGCCGGCTTCCTCTTTCAGCATCTGCAAGGAGAAGTTTTACAGAAATGCGTCGCGTGGGGAAACGCCTGTGGCGCGCTTTCCACAAGGGCGCTGGGGGGCATAGAGGGATTTCCCACTCGTCCTGAAGTGGAGGCATTTCTCGCCGAGAGGACAGACGAAGCAGCCCAGATGGGAGCCGAACCGGTTCGCACATGAAGACCATTGATTATGCGATCGTGGCTGCTTTCCTGATCGGTGTTTTATGGCTGGGCTCCCGATTCTATAAGTGGATCGGCGCGCCGGATGACTTCTACCTGGCCTGCGGCAACTCACTCCATTCATCCTCGCCGCCAGTATGACCACGGCGAATATCAGCCTGTTCAGCTTGATTGGCGTGAGCGGAACCGCCTATCAGAGCGGCATCTCCATCATATGGCTGACGTGGACCGGCAATATGGCCCTGGTCTTCAGCGGTCTTTACGTCATTCCCTTCTTGCGGCGTTTACGCATTCGGACGGTCCCAGAGTTTCTTGAGATGCGCTATGGGCCCGGTGTTCGTGGCCTGGTGGGAGTGCTCTGGATTTTTCGCCTGACGTTCTGGATCAGCGTCGTGCTCTATGCCGGCGTGATGGCGGCACAACAACTCACCGGCATTCCCTCTTTTGCACTCTGGCTGGTGGTGTTCGCTTGCATCGTGATTGTCTACACCACCGCCGGTGGGATGTGGTCGATTGTGCTGACGAATAATCTGGGCTTCTTGCTGGTGATGCTCAGCGTCCTGACAGTTCTTCCCATTGCGATGCGATCAGTAGGATGGTGGCCGGGAATGGTGGCTCATCTGCCAGCGGGGCATTTGCAGTTCGTGCCGCACTCCGGCAAGTACAGTTGGAAATTCATCCTGGCAATTTTGCTGTTGGGACTGCAATGGGCATCGTTGGACCAAGGGCTGCTGCAATCGGCGTTTTCTGCTCGAGATCCTCGCGTCGTTTCCAAAGGAATGGTCATATCCGCTCTGATGATCACCCCGTTCGCTTTCTTATGGATCACCCCCGGTCTTGCGGCCAGAGTGCTTTACCCTGGACTGGCAAAAGGTGAACTGGCCGTTCCCACGCTCATTGTGCATTTAGTTCCTGCCGGCGCACTCGGGCTGGTAATTTGCGGTTTCATGGCATCAGGACTTTCGACGATCGGCTCAAATCTTGGGGCCGTCGCAACCCTGATCACTAACGATATCTACGGACGTTTTGTAAACAAGAGTGCATCACCGCAGCAATTACTCGTTGCCGTGAGAGTAGCAACGCTGGTTGCAGGCCTACTGATGATTGGTATCACCTGCTTGATCCCTTACCTGGGGGGCGCGGTGGAGGCGTATCTCACGGTGATCAGCATCGTCGACATGCCACTATTCGTGATCGCAATCGTCTATGGATTGCTGTGGAGAAAAGTAACCTGGCAGGGCGCTATGGCGGGGTATCTTGGCGGAGCAATCGCTGGCGCCGTGCTGCGGTTCGGCTTTCATTTCGACGTTGCCCCAGTAACGTTGATTAGCGGCGCGGTGGCATTATGCATTTGTCCCATCGCCAGTCTGGGGGGAAGATTCGCCAAAACAGTTCGCAGCGATTGGTTGGACCAAGCAATCGAAGATCACGCCGCTGCCGAAACTGTTGCAACCAGCAAGCTGGGCCTCACCCTGGCGTCTATTGGGACCTGGATACTCGGAGTTGGTTTTCTGGTTTTTCTCGTGGGAGTCTTGATGGGAAGCCAATCGGCCGCGCGCGCTTCCGAGATCGCCATCCTGGGCATGCTGATCTATTTCGCTGGCGGCGCGCTGCGGGCGAAGGTCGCGTAATGCGTAATCAATCGATGAACTGCGCATCTTCGCTTAGCGATCGGTTGGCTCTAGGAAGCGTCGATTGTCGGTGAGGTTAGAGTGCGCTTTTAGATTACCGGTTACCTTGACGGAGAAATCCTTGTGGGCCGGTACACCATCCACTCCGTCCACGGTGAGGTGGATCGTGAACTCCCCAGCGTTGGTGTAGGCATGGGATAGCTTGCGGCTATCCGCGCTCGTGCCGTCGCCGAGGTCCCAGTGATAAGCGACTGCGGGCACATCGCCAGGTTCGGCTTCGGCCGAGAGATTGATCGTCTCACCGGTATTGGCCGCTGCGGGCACCTGCGCCGTCACGGTTGGGGCAGCCGCGGCAACGCTCGTGTCAATCAGCTTGATCACCCTCACCGACTGGGGCGGTTGGTTCTCGAGTCGCATCGCGCCACCCGCGAGCGTGACGGTCTCATTCTGGTTCAGCACATCCGTCGCCGCAAACGTGTGGCCGGCAGGCAGGCCGAGGTCCGCCAGTTTTAGCGTGTGCGAGCGCATCGTGTTCGTCCAATTGAAGACCGTCAAGATGGCTTGTCGTTGATCTTCCCGGAGCAAGAAAATGCTGGGCTGTCCATCCTCCGGCTCGTAGGTCATCAGATCTAACGGAGTGGAAGCTCGGCCGATTTTGGGTATATTCAGCAACTCCCGGTTTTCCACCAGCGCCAGCCGATCCTTCTCTGATCCCAGGACTGGCATGTCATCGCCAATCTCATACATGCCGCCGGATACTGCAGACAGCGCGATCGACGCCTCGGCCGCAGCCAGCGAAATCGAGGACCGTTCGTGCGCATGCTCCATAAGATGGGTTGCGGTGACGTTGAAGGCGTCCGGATCATCGACGAAGAAATTACGATTCATATAGAAGCGGGCAGCGATGCCAGAGGCGGCATTCTTCGTCCTCTCAAAGCTGTGGCCCGTATCCGCGGAGATCCGGCCCGTATCGACGAGCCCCACGGGGTTGAGCATGGGACTTCCGTCTTTGTCTAAGATTACCTCGTCGCCCACGGTGTCACGGATGATCTGGAGTCCGATGCGCTGCGCTTCCAGAGTCGTCGTATTGGGCCGGTAGCGGTAGCCCTCGATTGCCGTAGTGTCCATAAAATCGAGCTTGATGAAGCGGACTCCCCATTCGCGGACCAGTGTCCTGTAGGTCTGGCGCAGGTATTCCTGCGCTCCGGGATGGGTTGTGTCCAGCGCGTACAGCACATCTGTCTTCTGGTTCCAGACATCACCAATGGGAATTGGTTCGCCCTTCGCGTTGTGTACCAGCCAATCCTTGTGGTGCTCGTAGACCCAAGCTCTTTTGGTCACCTCAAACGGAGCGGTCCACACGCCGAATGTCAGGCCTTTCCCGACGAGGTAATGCCCGACAAACCGCATGCCATCTGGAAATTGTGTGGCATTCGGAGTTGTATATTCACCGCGAGCATACTGATAACCTTCATCAACCTGGAAATACTTATACCCGAATGACTTCAGATGTTCGGCTTGCCAGTCGCCATTGGTCAGGGTTTCGCCCTCGTTGATGGCGCCATAGTAGACAGTCCAACTCCACCAACCGATCGGAGTCTCAACAGAAACCCGCGCATGGTGCAGACGACGAATCGCATCCCCGTAGGCCAGCAGTTGATCGTGGTAATTCGGTCCGGCCTCGAACATCAATCGCTCTGAACTCATGTTTTCCCCGGGTTTAAGGGGAAGGCTTAGTTCGACCTGATCGTCGGCGGGAGCATCCTTCAGATCGAAGTCCTTTTGAATTTCCGTGGTTCCGGTGGATTCAACGGTATAGGATGCGATTTTGGCTTGCGCCCCCACACCCTCAGCTTGCAGATGCAGGATGGTCAGAAATCGGTCTGAGGTGAGAGCGCCAAGAAATAAGCTCTGCTTACTCTCCCGGTTGTAGATGAGTTGGCTGCCTGCACCGCGATGCATTCCGTCGGGCGCTCCACCGAGGTCGTAGAGAGCCAGGTCCGGCCAATCTTCGCTGAAACTGTCGGAGAGAACCCGGTCGGCCGATTGCGCACCGCGGAGATCGACGATCGGCTCGCCCATGGCCTCCACGCTGCGAATGGCCTGAACGGTTACTTCCCTTCCCGCGCTGTTTTGCACCTTTACTTGGACGGTGCCGTAAGGGCGCTGTTTGTAGAGCTGCAGCACGTAAACCAGATCGGGTTTTCCGTCGAGTCCGCTGCAAGTGACGGTCACCTGCTGGCCGGAGCCGAGATCATCTTCGAAGGCAGACTCCGCAGCCTGGTGCTGCGGGTAGTCGCTGGAGCGCAGCCACTGGTGGTCAACCTGCGCTGCCACACGGGACCTGAGCAGAGGCTGGCCACCGGGAACCGACAGTTGGTACGATCCCTCCTGCGCATTGACCGTCACGGACAGCGCGTCGTTCGTCAACTGCTGGGCCACACACGGCAGCGCGATCATCAATGTGCCCGCGATAATTGCGAGTCCAACTCTGAAAACCAATCTTCGAATTTTTTTCGACACAGCAGCAATCTCCCAATGTGTGTTTGTCGTCGCAGCAGCAACCCATACTCTACCGATGAGGTCATGGGGTCAAGCTTGACTGCGAACGAGACTAAACAGACCTCGCACGCGCCATTGGCGTACCTCAGTTAGACAGCTACTCAGCGCAAGAATCTATAATGCGAGAGCGATGGAAGAGAAAACTAATCCTGTCGAGATGGATCGCCCCACGCTGGCCCAGGGTCCGAGTGAATATCTGCGAAGTGTCGTCCAGCGAAATCGCAGCGGCGAGGCTGTCGGCAGTTACGCAGTTTGCTCGGCACACCCCGCAGTGATCGATGCAGCCATTCAGCAAACGCTCGAGGACGGCAACTGTCTTCACGTGGAGTCGACATCCAGCCAGGTGAACCAGTTCGGCGGATATACGGATATGACGCCGCAGCAGTTCGCTGATTCAATTCGCGCCACGGCCGCCTCAGCGGGATTGCCAGCGGCTCGCGTTCTGCTCGGGGCGGATCATCTGGGACCATTTGCCTGGCGCAGTGAACCGGCGGCTACAGCCATGGCAAAGGCCTGCGATCTGGCCCGTCTGTGCGTTCATGCGGGATACCAGAAGATCCACCTGGACACGAGCATGTCGTGTGGCGACGATGCGAAGGTTCTCGATGAGAAGACGGTCGCGGAACGTGCTGCCATTTTGTGCCGAGCTGCGGAGCAAGCTTGCGAGGAGATGCCGACTGGTTGGCCGAGACCGCTTTACGTTGTTGGGACGGAGGTCCCGGCTCCGGGCGGAGAAGTGGCAGAGGGGGAATGTCCAGCCCCGACGAAGGTCGAAGATGTTCATCGCACTTTGGACATTTTCCGCTCCGCGTTCCGAGCGCATGGCTTGCTCGCCGCTTGGGAAAACGTGGTCGGATTGGTCGTTCAACCTGCCGTGGAATTCGGCGACGCCAAGGTTTTCGACTACGATCGCCAGAAAGTGTGTGCGCTGTCGGCAGGATTGCCGGCAAGTCCAGAGCTTAGCTATGAGGCCCATTCCACCGATTACCAGTCCCCCGCCGCTCTGGCCGAGATGGTGCAGGACCATTTCGCAATTCTGAAGGTTGGCCCCTGGCTTACGTTCGCGTATCGGGAAGCAATTTTTGCACTGGGCAGCATAGAGCGCGAGATCCTTGGCCATAAGCGCGAAGTGAAATTATCACAAGTGTGGGAGGCGCTGGAGTCCGAGATGCTGCGCAACCCGGCGTACTGGCGTTCGTACTACCGCGGCGACGATGACGAGTTGCGCCTCTCGCGCGCCTTCAGTTTCAGCGACCGCTGCCGTTATTACTGGCCCCAACCTTCCGTACAAGAAGAAGTAAAGCGCCTGCTGCAGAATCTCGACCGTTTTTCATGCCCGCTGACCCTGCTGAGCGAATATCTCCCGATCGAGTACGAGGCGATTCGCGAGGGCGCACTGGAGAACGATGCTGCGGCCATCATCGGCCACCACATTCGACGGGTTCTTCGATTTTATGCTGCGGCCTGCGGCAATCGCGTGACTAGGCGAGCATTTGACTGACTGGTAGCGCTTTCAGTTGCACAATCTTGCGCGCGATTTGTACTGTGTTTCGGCAGGTCACAAGGCACGATTCGCAGGCGCTACACGCTTCCAGTCCTCGGCCCGGAGCGGTAGACGCCAGCATCTCGCGCGCCATGCCGACATTTCGGTACTGCACCGCATACATATGGGACCTCATCAACCGAGGTATATCGACCTGCTTAGGGCAATCCTGGCGGCATTCGCCGCACTGCTGGCAAAACTCTGCTTCGGCCAGGAAAGCCTTATCTGCCAAGAAGACTTCTTCTTCGTGCGTATAGGCCAAGTTTCGCGCCACAGAAAAATCCTGTTCGAGATGTTCGTATGTACTGAAACCCGGTATGGCCGTAGTCACGAACTCATGATTCAGCGCCCACTTCAACAGCGCGGTTTGGCTCGCCGGCGGCAATTCTTTGGGAAGCTTCGCGTCCGGCTTAACGGTGCCTCCGGCCTGGGTTTTCATCGCAACGATTCCCATTCCGCTCCTGGCGGCCTTCTCGATCGTGGAGAGAATTTGCGTATCGTGCGCCATCGTGTAATTCAGCATAACCAGCGCTACGTCAAACAGGCCCAGGCGTGTCGCTTCGCTCAAGACATTCACGGTGGTATGTGTCGATAGCCCGATAAATCTCGTCTTGCCATCTTTCTTCAAGCTTTGCAGCGCCTCGATCGGCCCTTCTGCCCGCGCGTCCGCTACAGAATCCACCGCGTGATGGTAAAGAATGTCGACGTGGTCCATCTGCAGCCTTCTTAAACTTGCCTCCACGCCCTCTACGAAGCGCAGCTTGGCCTCGGCCGCGTTTTGCGAACGGTTCGGCGACGGCTGCTTTGTGGAGATGACAACCTTGTCGCGGACGCCCATCTCTTTGATCACCTGTCCTACCATCTCCTCGTTGCGTCCGTTCTGGTAACCTGCCGCCGTATCAAAATGTCGTATGCCCAGCTCATACGCGCGGCGCAGCAGTCCTGGCACATCGGCATTCATCACTCCCATGCTGACCACCGGTAGAGTGAGGCCGGTCTTTCCCAATGTGCGCTGTAACACGGGCGAGGCCGAAGTCTCGAACGCTGCGCTCGCTAGCAGGTTCGTCTTGGCTAAAACGCTTGCCGTTCCTGCCCACAGAATCGGTTTCACGATGAATTCTCGTCGATTCCAGTTTCCGTCGTTTTTCATGGCTCAACTCCTGAAAACAGATTTCACAGCGTTATGAAATGCGTTCACTTTTGCTACGGAAGGCTCCGCGCTACAGCCTTCAGAATCGCGGCGCCGTTCTCCGGGGGATTCAGCAGCGCAATGACATAGCGCCCTTGCGTGCGTGCGATCAGGCGCCCCTCGTAGTTGTTTCTTGCCCGCATTCCACCTTCTCCCAACTCGGGTGCGGAAGAGCACTCACCGCTTTGCTTAAAATGCTTCGCGAGTTGTTCCAGTCGCGACTTCGCTTCTTGGGCGCCGTTCGCCACCGAAACTACCAGTTTGCTTTCCTGCTTCGCTTGCGCGTAGGCCACAACGTACGCCGGCGCCAGAAATGCATGCCCCAGCGGATCCTTTCTCACATATTGTTCGGAGTGAGGAACGCGATGTTCTCGGGGAAGCCGTTCCAGCAGGGCCGGCAGCGCTCGCGTTCCCCCGATTCGTGCGGAGAGAAGCCGCGCAAATTGGTCGAGCAGCCCATCCGCGTTGGCGCCGGATCCGGAAAGCTTCACGTAGTAGCGGTCCTGCAGAAAGTTCAGCACTCCCTGATCTCGATATCCCTCGGCACCGATCGCCACGAATTTGTAAGCAGGCGAGCGCTCCGCCGCATAAATGCCAAACGCATTCTCGGTCCCGCCCATGTCGTAGATGTCCACGGTGAGCTCTGCTGCGCCGCTCTTGAAATCCTGATGCAGCAGGCGCTTGAAGTCATAGAGGAGATAGAGATCCGCTCCCCCGTCAATCTGCTGATAAAGACTCTCGGGGTTATAGAACGAAGGCGGGGCCTGCGCACTCGCGTGGCCCGGAAGAGGTTCGCGCAGGAGCTTGGCAAATTGCTGCGACGCATCCGCGGCTCGCGTAGCAGAGCCGCTATTGTGGGATGCTGAACGCTGCACCTGTGCCGTTGCCAGCGTTAGCGCGGCAGCGATCAGCACGGCACTCCATCTCGTCCAAAGTTTCATTCTGACTTCCTCGGTGCTTCATCGACTTGCAGCGGATCAAGATCACAAAGTCTTGATCCGTGTTCGAACTTTTTCGAACTCGTACGTCCCCAGCCCGCGATTGGCCGCCATCTTGAGATAAGGCAGTGAAGATGCCCCGAGGTTCCAGTACGCCTTCGCCACATACGCATCCAGAGCAACCGGATCAGTTCCCGCGACGAGCGTCTTCTTCAGCAGCACATCCTGCAGATTGCCTCCGGTTGGGCCATTGCGGACGAGGATCCGGTAACAGTCGATGACGGTCAGAGTCGGGCGGACAAAGTCGGCCAGGTCCACCAGGCTTTCGTGAATCTTCTGATGTAGCTGATGACGTGGGCCACCCAGCATGCCATACCAATTCTTCATGCCCAGCGTTGTGCCGGTCAGGCTGTGGTGCTTGGCGATCGGGATGTTAATGACTTTGTCCACATTTAGAAACAAATCGAGGACCGGCCAGGCGCGCAAGATTTCTCCCTGCAGATCCACTTCTTTGAACATCGACGGATCGGGAAGGCGAACTTCAGCTCCCGCGTGCTGCGCTGCCTCGGCAATGCCGGATCGCTGAAAGCAGCGGCGTGGATCGTTGCAGCTTACGTCGGTGACCATGACGCGCTTGGCGCCCGCGTCCAAGCACTGGCGGATGATTTCGGCCACCACATCGGGATTGGTATTAGCCGCCTGCTCGGGAGTGCGATCCCATCCGATGTTGGGTTTCACGAGGACAACGTCGCCGCGCGCGATGAAGCGGCGAATTCCCCCTAGCTCTTCAATTACCTGACGCGCCAGTTGCGATGGGTCGTCGCCGGTGATGATCGCCATCTCAGGGAACTGCGGATCAGCTGCCACAGTGTGGCCGCGCTTCGCGGCCAGCGCTAGTGCGGGCTCAGGACGCCAACTATGCTTACTCAGCCAAAGCCCCAGCCCGGCTGCACCGGCGCCGGCTCCAGCGACTCGCAGCAGCTTGATCAGCGCGTCGCGACGGCTTAGAGGGATTGTTTCGGGTTGCATGAAAACTCCATGTCAAGGATCTCCATGTCAAGGATCCAAATTTCGTCAGAGCCAATTTCTGTTAGTCGCTGCGCAAGAGTTGTACCAACTCTCATCCCTTCCTCCGATTCAGCAGGATCTGGTTGGTGCGCGACCGGCTTTCGCCCACACTGGTCACGTACACCGCCGGCCGATCCTGCACCGGACAGGCGTATTCACAGGCGCCACATCCGACGCAGCGCGACGGATCGAGATAAGGCTGCTTCACTTCCTTCGGATTGCCCGCCGCATCGATCACCTCCGCCGGTCGAAGGTAGATTGCCTTGGGCAACGTCGGACACCATTCCTCGCACACGATGCAGTCCGTCGCCATCGCCCAAGGCAAGCACCGGCCGCGATCGTAAAAAGCCGTCCCCAGGCGGACCGGCTTGTCGGTGCGGCCCACGTCGACGGACCAGCCCTTGTCTCTTGCTGTGATCTCCCAGATCGCTCCGGTGGGGCAGACTTGCGAGCACAGGATACAACTGGTTTCGCAGTATCCGATTCGCGGTACTAGAACGGGTGTCCACAGACCTTCGATCCCAGCCTCGGAAAAAGCGGGATGCAGCGCGTTATTGGGACAGACCTTCATGCACTCACCGCAGCGAATGCAACGAGAGAGAAAATACTCTTCATCGAGCGCTCCGGGAGGGCGCAGCCGGCGTTCATGGTGTTCTGCGGCAAACCCGGAAGTGCTGCGCGCCAGCGGAACCAGAGCAGCGCCCGCGGCCAGGCCGGTCAGGACTTTCCGCCTCTGCAGGTTTGCACCCACTCCTTCTTGTCCGGGAAAAAACTGGAATCGCAACCCGTGCTCCGGACACTCATCCACGCAATTCAGACACAGATGGCACTCGGACTGATGCCAGGGCACGCCACCGATCGGATCGTCGCCGCCTTGGCAGCGCAGAAGACAACGATTGCAATCTTTGCAATGCTCGGGATTCTTGACCAGGCCAAGCACGGACCAGCGCGACACGATGCCCAGCAACGCGCCTAGCGGGCAGAGTGCGCGGCACCAGAAGCGGGTGATGCGGAAATTCAACGCCACGAGGAAGACAAAGATCAGGCCCAGCCAGATCCCCAAACGGAAGTAGGGCTGCTTGAAACTTAGCAGCAGCGCTCCCATGATGAAGTGCAACCCGCTGCCGATGCTCTGCACGAATCCATAACGGCTGTGCTCGAGTATGCTCAACGATCCCCGCAGGGCATAGTTGGTTGCGGGCAGGATCGACAAACCGATGGAGCGCACCAACAACGAGAACGGGTCCAGCCAGCCGACGATGCCCGTGCCGAACACGGCCGCGACTAGAGATGCGATGAGCAAGTAGTACTTGGTGGTCTGCCAGCGTTTGTAGCGGTTCGAGTCAATGAGTTGTTTGCCGCGTTTGCGCTCCGATTTGAAGCTGCTGAAAAAGTGATGAATGGAGCCGAGGGGACAGATCCATCCGCAGAAAAAGCGACCCAGGAACATGGTGGGGATCAAAAACACCAGGCTCCACAGCAAGCCGCGGTAGAGCGCATGGCTAGCTAGTGCGTTCGAAATTGCCACCAGCGGATCCAGCTGGAAGAAGAAAGAAACGGGGTAAGGCAGACGGATTTCACTGTTGGAAGCCGTCAGCGAGCCTCGGAACTCAGTACGCACCAGAAGAAGCAGAAAGAGAAAGAAGAAAACGATTTGCGAGAGAGTCCGTAGCTTGGTTGGTTTTGGAAAACGCAAGGCTACCCTTCATGCCCGGCCGGGCCGCCAATCACCAGACGAGTTGCTGGCGAAGTTACGAACTCATTCTTCAGCCCTTGCGCGCTATGTTCTGTGACTTGAATCACGCCTCGTCGTGTTTCCCGCATGCCGTCGCGCTAATAGGTTTCCCCTCGGTGATGGCATCGTAGAACTGCTGGACTGTAGCTCGGCGCACCTGGGCGTGCATACACGAACACGCTGCAGGCAAAGCGTGCATTCGAGGCGGATGCTTAGCCGCGGGACCTGACCACGTTTCCTGCCCGTTTCGTTACTGAGCCTGCCTTAGGCACGTTCCCTTCCGTTCCGCCGGCCAGTGGGCGCTCAGCGTCACCTTCGTTGGAAGAATAGAGAAACTCTTCGATTTCCTCGATTCTTTCGCTGGCGTCAAGGTAACCAATCTCAATGAGTTCTTGCGTGTAGCTGGGCGTGAATAGCAGGTAACTCATCAGATTGGCAGAGGAAGCCGCGTCTCGTCCCAAACTGGATACAAAGTAATGAATCAGAGCTGGCATGTCCCGCTGGTGCTGCTCCGCCAGATCTGACAAGTTGACCGAAGGCGTGATGACGAGAGTCCGCAGTGGCCGTATCTTTTCATGTCCTTCAATACCAAGCTGATTGATGTGGCCATCGTTGAGCAACTGATTCAAATGCTCCAAGTGCTCGATGTCAGTTGCGAGGTGATCCAGAAACATAACGTTCAGGAGAACCCCCAGAACCTGCGCAAGCGAAGGGTTTCTCTGATCTGTGGCTTCCTCTTGACTTTCTCTATTTCCACAGCGGACGCCGATCGCGAAAACCTTTTCCGCCCCCAGGCGAACCACCGGGCTGAGCGGCTGTTGCAGGCGCAAACAACCATCACCGAAGAAGGCGGACCCGCGCGGGGTTTTGAGCTTTACCGGCTGAAATAGCATAGGAATCGCCGAGGACGCGCAAACGTGGTCGACCGTAATCTTCGTGGCCACCGTCACCACCCGGACCCGCTTCCACATGGGATGGCCTCTCTTTCCCTGAATGAAAAGATAGCTTTTCCCAGAGTTATAGTTGGTCGCGGAAATCGCGAGAGCGTAGAGGTTCCCGCGCTTGATGTTTTCCTGGATCCGTTCGCAGTCGAGATGCCGGCTGAGAAAACCACGGAGGGGAGTGGCATCTAACAACGATCGGGCATGGCCTCCCCCCAGAATTGCTCCGAAGGAGAGATCGAGCATCCAGCTCAGGGAATTGTGCGCCTGGGATAAGAGCCCGCAGTGAAAAATCTCGGAAGGTTTGAGGGTCGCCCAAGCCTCTGCAATACGCTGGGTTATAAGAGCAAAATCGTCGCAACCCGTGGCCAGACCAGCGCCATTAATCGCGCCCGCGGAAGCGCCTCCGATGATCGGAAAAGGATTGCCCTGTGTTCGGACGCGTTTTAGCTCGCCAATGCGCTTGAGAACACCGGCTTGGTAAGCCCCGCGGGCCCCACCGCCCGTCATGACCAGACCGACCGCGTTTTCCATCGTCCTCCTCCCTCGGCACATCCGGCACAGTCAAAGCAACCCGCGCATCCGCACTCAGTCACAGGGATTCCACGGCTGTCTTCGTGGCAACGTCACCCAAACAAGTCCGAGGGCTGCTGCAGTGACACGCGTCTGACCAACTACTATGGTCCTGTATATAGATATGCTCCCGGCGGCGATTCCATCGCCCGCCACCGTTATTCAACTTCACTTGCTCAACCTTGACCGTGACGAGACTCACAGCGCTGCGGCATACACGCGGCAGCGTCCGCCGCGCAAGCGGTTTTGTTCGGACTGAAACAGCCGGGAAAGAAACTCGCTCGAATTCCTGCTACAGCGCCTTTAGTGGGAGTTTTATTTGCATCGGGACTGTCCGCGTAGCAGGCAATCGGACTGCGGACCATTGTGATAGGCAAAGCGGTTCGACCGCTGCGCTTTTGTGCCCGACAGGCGAGGCCTGGGCCGACCAGGCCAATTCAACGATTCGGCGGTGCTGCGGGTGCGTTCCGGGAACCCGACCTGCTCTGGGCTGCAAATCCGACTCAGTTCATGAACACTTTTCCACCCGCGGCCTTGCGGAAGTCAGAACAGCCGTCATCTCCGCGACAATCTCTTCGACCTGGCGGGATGTATCGACTGTGAGCACATACCGTCGCTCGTCCTGTGATCCGCACCATCTGGCTTGCAATTGCGATCCAACGACGGCGGATTGATCAAGGACGTGGGCGGGACCGATTGCAAGGGATGCTTCCAGGCAGACGATCTTAACCAGGGATGACTTTTGGCAGAGTCGCTTGCGGTCTGCTTCTATGAGCATCGGACACGAAACCACTACATCCCGCCACTCATAGATCCAGATGTCAATGGCAGCCGACAACGCTTCGATACGCCACGTCGGACCGGCGTTGGCCCGTGAATCGCCGCAGCGGTTTGCCTCAAGGTCGCCTTTGGGCCGCAGCTTCTCCGCATTGACAAATTCCCATCCCAGAGTATCCGCGAGATGCCTGCCTACGGTGTCCCTGCCTGATTCTGTGGCTCCGGTAATAATGCAGACCACGACTCACCTCCCTTTCGGAGGCGATCAATTCAACCGACCCATCCGAGCAAACCGATTCATTCGGCGAGCAGGACTCCTGCAACTGTCAGGGCGACTACAATCACCGCCACCCAAACGATAATCGGCGCTATCCACTGGCTGATCACTTTTCACGACCGGTAGGGACTGATTCCCAGATTCCGCACTTGTTCGGTGAACTCTCGCACCACCTGTGCAAACCGCGGCCCCTCGGCTGCCGAGACCCATTCCAAGCGAAAACGCTCCTCTTCAATACCGAAATCCGCGAGCATCAGGCGGATGGCTTCCGCGCGTTTCTCGGTTTTGTAATTGCCCTCCTGATAGTGACAATCTCCATGATGACAGCCACAGATGAGGACGCCGTCCGCCCCTTTAGTGAAGGCGTCAATTACCAGGTTGGGATGCACCATGCCCGAGCACATGACGCGCACGATGCGGATGCTGGGAGGGTATTGGGTCCGTGAAACGCCCGCCAGATCTGCGCCGGCGTAGGAGCACCAGTTGCAACATAAGGCGATGATCACAGGCTCAAAGTTGTCTTCCATCACTCTACTCCCAAAGCTGCATGGATCTGGGCCTCGATCTGATCGAGGGTAAATCCACGGATGAATACGCCCTTCTTCGGACACGTGGCCTGGCAGCAGCCACAGCCCTTGCAGGTGGAGTCGTTCGTTTCGACGACTTTCTTGATCGAACCCTGCCACTTGTATTCGAGAAGGGTGATCGCTTTGTAAGGGCACGTGTCCACGCAGTAGGCGCAACCGTCGCAGCTCTCATCCACCACGTGCGAGATATTCGCTCCCAGTTCCAGGCTCTCCTGGACCAGAACCGACGCCGCTCGCGCCGACGCTGCCTGAGCCTGCAGAATGGATTCGTCGATGCCCTTCGGAGAATGGGCCAACCCACACAAAAAGACGCCGTCCGTCATGAAGTCTACGGGGCGCAGTTTCATGTGAGCTTCGAGGAAGAATCCCTCGCTGTTGAGCGGAACTTTGAGGAACTGCGCAATCTTCCGATTGTCTTCATGGGGATGAATACCCGCGGACAAAACTACCCAGTCAGCGGAGATCCTGATTGGCATTTCCAAAGTCTGGTCGTAGACATTGACCTGCAGTGCTTCGCAATTTCGTGACACCTCCGGCTTGCAGCCTTCGTCGTAGCGTACAAAGACGACGCCTTGCTGGCGCGCCTTGGTGTAGTAGCTCTCTTTGAATCCGTAGGTCCGGATGTCGCGGTAGAGGATATATACGTTGGTTTCGGGAGAGACCGCCTTGATTTTCAGCGCATTCTTGATGGCGTCGGCGCAGCACACCCGCGAACAATAAGGATGGTCGGCTTCGCGCGAGCCCACGCACTGGATCATGACGACGGTCTTGGCGGACTGATTGCCTTCCCGCGTCAAGAAGCCGTCCCCAGAAGCGAGGCGCGCTTCGAGTTCGCGTTGCGTGATTACAGCGTCGTCCTCACCATGCAGATATTCTTTCGGTTGATACTGCTTTGCGCCCGTGGCCACGATTACGACCCCGTGTGTGACTTCGGTGGTTTTGCCCTGGGCTGCGATGGTTGTCTTGAAATTGCCGATGGTGCCGTCGATCTTCTCGATAACGGCGCCGGTGAAGAGATGGATCCTGCTGTCCCGATCGACCTCGTCGCGCAGGCGTTCCAATTCTTCCTGCGGCCTGTCTCCGTTGAGCAAGTAGTGGATGTGGCGCAGATTTCCGCCCAGCTCATTTTCTTTTTCCACCAAATAGGCATCAAAGCCCTGCCGTGCCAGCGTCAGCGCAGCAGTCATGCCCGATAGTCCTCCGCCGATGACCAAGGCCGACTTTTCCACCCCGACCGTTTGCCGGTGGAGAGGTTCCAGTAGCCGGGACTTGGCAAGTGCCATGCGCACCAGATCCTTGGATTTCTGGGTGGCTTTCTCTGGTTCGTGCATGTGCACCCACGAGCACTGGTCCCGGATGTTGGCCATCTCAAACAGGTAGGGATTGAGACCGGCCTCGGCCAGCGTGTTGCGGAACAACGGCTCGTGGGTTCGCGGAGTGCAGGAGGCCACGACTACGCGATTCAGATGGTGTTCGCCGATCTTCTCCTTAATCCGATCCTGCGTATCGTTGGAGCAGGTATAAAGATTGTTCTCCGCGTACACGACGTTGGGCAGGGTCTTGGCATACTCCACAACGTCCGGGACATTGACCACGCCGGCGATATTGGTCCCGCAGTGGCAGACGAAGACTCCGATGCGCGGCTCTTCTCCATGCACATCCCGTTCGGGTGGGTAAACCTTGGGAGTGATCAACGTGCCGCGGGCCTCGCGCAAGAGCGAGAGCGCCCGGGAGGCGGCCGCCGAGGCCTGCATCACCGTTTCCGGAATATCCTTGGGCTCGGCGAACGGTCCCGCCACAAAGATTCCTTCCCGCGAAGATTCCGCAGGCCGGAAGGTGGAGGTCCCGCAGAAGTTGAACTGGTTCAGCGCCACACCGAATCGTTCGGCCAGGACCTTAACGTCTTTGGGTGGCTGCATGCCCACCGACAGAATGACCAGATCGTATTCCTGCGAAAGCTTGCAATCGTTCTCGCCGAGATACTGGACGATCAGGTTGCGCGTGTCGGGGACCTCCTCGATTTTTGGCACGCGGGAACGGATATAGCGCACACCGAGCTCTTGCGCTCTGCAGTAGTACTGCTCGAAACCCTTGCTGAAGGCGCGCATGTCCATGAAGAAGACGTCACATTGCAGACCTTCGCCGAGATGCTCTTTGGCGATGATGGCTTCCTTGGTGGCATACATGCAGCAGACGGACGAGCAGTAGTCGCGGTCGGAATCCCGCGAGCCAACACATTGCAGGAACGCAATCCGCTTGGGCTGTTGCCGGTCGAACGGTCGGCACACATGGCCGGAGTAGGGTCCGGAGGCGGAAAGAATCCGCTCGAACTCCAGGGATGTGAGCACATTGGGAAAGCGGCCATAGCCGAGATCCTTTTTCAACCGCGCGTCGAAGATCTCGTATCCGGGTGCGAGGACAATGGCTCCTACCTTTAACTCGCTGGTCTCCGCTTTTTGCGTGTAGTCAATCGCATTGGCTTGGCAGGCGGTTGCACAGAGATGACAATCGGAGCAAATTCCGCACGCGAGGCAACGCTTTGCTTCGGCGATCGCTTCTTCTTCCGTATAGCCGACGTGGACCTCGGCAAACGTTTTTCCGCGCGTCTTGGGGTCGAGGGCTTGTACGGGAATCTGGCGTTGCATCAGCACGCCAGCCGTGTCCACGACGTACGAAGTGTGATACGGCCCTTCCAGTTCGCGTCCCACGCGGAGATCCTGTCGGTTGAGCCAGCGATCGATCGAGGTGGCGGCCTTCTTCCCCGCGAGCATTGCCCCGACCACCACATCGGGACCGGTCACACAATCCCCGCCAGCGAACACACCGGGAAGGTCCGTCTCCAGGGTCAGGGGATCAGCACGGAGCGTTCCCGATTTTGTTGTCGACAGGCCCAGCCGTTCACCCAAAGCATTCACATCGGGAAATTGGCCGATACTGACCACGACAGCGTCGCAAGGAATAACGAACTCGGAGCCGGGAATCGGCTCCGGAGTTGGCCTGCCGCTGGCATCGGGCCGGCCCAGCTTCATCTTCAGGCACTCCAGGCCAACCACGCGCCCGTCGGGGCCCGACTGGAGTGATTTGGGCGCCGCCAGGAACATAAACTTGGCACCTTCGTGCTCTGCGCCTTCGATCTCACGGTGATCAGCCGGCATTTCTGCTCGCGTGCGCCGGTAGACAACCGTTACCTCATCCGCCCCGCAGCGAAGAGCAGTGCGGGCAGCGTCGAGAGCGGAGTTGCCACCTCCCACGACCAGTACGCGATGCCCTGGCGCCCCCGGAACCGTGAGATTCACACGCTGCAGGAACTCCACCCCACCAGTCACGCCCGGTAGGTGTTCCCCCGGAACGCCGAGTTTCCGTTCTACGTGCGCTCCGATGGCGACGAAGACCGCGGCGTAGCTCCTGCGCAATTCCTCGAACGTGATGCTAAGGCCCACTGGCGTGTCCAGCAGGATCTCGATCCCGATCGCGCGCAGCCTGTCCAACTCGGCATTCAACTGCGGCCGGGGTAAGCGAAAGGAAGGAATGCCTGCCGCCAGCATCCCGCCCGCGACCGGGAGAGCTTCGAAGATCGTCGTGCCGTAGCCTTTCTGCCGGAGCTGGTAGGCACACAGAAGACCGGCTGGGCCCGACCCCACGATGGCAATCTTCTCGGAACGCTCGGGCGCAGTCGGCTGCGGCAACTTGTAATCGCGGCAATAGTCGGTAACGAAGCGCTTCAACGCCGGCAGATTCACTGGATCGTCCACCTTGGTGCGGGTGCAGGCGGTGGTACAAGGGTGCGTGCAGATACGCCCGCAGATGGACGGAATCGGGTTGTCTCGCAGAATGACTTGGAGCGCCTCGTCGAAGCGTCCTTGCGCGATCAGAGTTACGTAGCCTTGCGCGCTCTGATGGATGGGGCATCCAGCCTGACAGGGAGAGGTCCCGCGGCGCGAAATACTGAAGATATTGGGAACGGCTTGCGGGAACGGCCGGTAGATCGCTTTCCGCTCCCCCAATCCCTGATCGAACTCGGACGGCAGCGTTACTGGACAATCCGTCACGCAGGCGCCGCAACCCGTGCATTTTGTCGCGTCGATAAAACGCGGCTGCTGCTTAATGCTGACCGTGAAATTCCCTGGCTGCCCATCGACACGTTCCACTTCAGTCAAGGTGAGAATGTCGATGTCCTTGTGGCGGCCGATCTCGACCAGGCGCGGCGCCATGGTGCACATCGCGCAATCGTTGGTGGGAAAAGTTTTGTCGAGTTGCGCCATGACCCCGCCAATGGCAGGGCCGTGCTCGGCCAGATACACCTTGATCCCGCCGTTGGCGAGATCGAGGGCTGCCTGCATACCGCCGATACCGCCTCCTACAACCAGGGCAGCGCCTACCGGTACGTTTTGGGATTTCTCAGAGGGCATAAGGAACCACCTCCGCCGCGGGCGCCTGCTGCGCGGCTTTCTCCCTGACCGCCAGGAAATACAGGGCCAGCGGTCGATAGACCATGTGTGACCACTTTCCAAACGACATCTCGACCAGCAGCATCGGCGTCGCGATGATGATGTGCAGGGCGTATATGTAGTGGCAGGTCAGTGCAAAGCCGGCGTAGCGGAAGGTATGGGCTGCGAGGCCGCTCAGCACAGTCAGCACGAGCAGGATCGGAAAGATGAGATCCTGAAAGCATGACTCTTTGTAGATCTCTTTCTGCGCTTGCCAGCGGCCTACGAAGATGTCTCCCAGGCCATACAGAATCAGGCCGGTCGCGAGGTATCCGAGCCAGCGCTGGGGATGATACAGAGGGTAGAGATTGTCGGTTTGAAACCATCGCAGAGCGAAGACTTTGACGGCCAGCATCATCACCACGCCCGTGGCCATCATCCAATGTCCCAGCCAGCGGCCTTTTTCCGGACACTTTCTCATCAGCGAGTCGGTCACCGAGTGGTAGACGTAGACCCAGGCTTCGAGCACGTAGAGCGAAAGCGGAGCGCGCTGCTGTCTCCCTCCAGCCATGGTGAGTCGCCAGATGCGAAAGACACGCGAGAACAAGAGCAATAGGGGAACCAGGATCACCGTCAACGTGTAGTAGGTCATCAGCGGGAACATGTGATCCAGTCCCAGCGCCGTCGCGGCAAAGTCCTTGGCCGCCATCCCCACGTACCACAAGTGGTATCCGATAATCAGGAACAGGACGGCAATCGCCACCGAGAACAAGGAGCCGAGGTACCAAGCCTTCGATTGGAGCAACTTGGAGGCGATGCCTGTCCAGTCGTACTGCACGCAAAGAAAGCGCCGCAGCGTCTGCATCGAGATCCTGGGCTCCGATTGCCGCGGGCAGACCACAGAACAGTCGCCGCAGTCGTGGCAGACCCATGGATCCAGGCTTTCGAGGACAGGTTGCCTCAGTCCCAGCAGTGCGTAGCGTATGCTCCGGCGGGGGAAAGTCGCTGATCCCCCAACCAGATCACAGGAGAGCGTGCAGCTTCCGCACTGATAGCAGCCTGTAGGATCGAACTTCCCATACCGTCGAATCTCGGCGAGCAGTGTTGGATCGCTTTGAATGGGCAATGTGCCTACTGCCATATACCACCTCTACCTACTGCGCAGTGACTGCGACTTCCTTGGCCTGCCTCCTGGTGTACACCAGGAATTTTCCACCGTCTTCCGCGAGCTGGATCTGAAAGTCTTCTTCTTGATAGGCCTTCGCAGCGCGTGATGCCTCCTCTCGATTGTCGTAGAGCTGCCCATCCCACATGAACTTCTTGCCATCGCTGATCATTGCGAGATTCGGGCTCATATCATGCCTCCAGCCTGTTCAGACGATGTGCGGAAAACACTCTTCACGGGCGGCGCTGTAGCTCGGGGGAAATATTCGCGGACCAGCCACTCCGCCGCTTGCGGCACGGCGGCGCTGATCTCTTTCGACAGACCCTGTGAGATTTCTTCAGGCAGGGGGCCGGTTTGACAGGCCAATACGCGCACTTCGACCCCACAGCTTTCTTGCAACTCGCGCAACAAATTGGATGTAGGCAACTGGTGCAGCGAGAAATCGTCGAGCTTGACCGGAGGAATCTCGGCGGGATCGATCTCGAATATCTCTCCGGAAGTGCGTCCGGCATCGATCGCGTCCAGGATGAGCAAGCGCCGTGGGCGCACCGGACTCAGGCAGAGAGTGAACAACAGCTTGCGCACGCCGGTACCCGCGTCCAGCAAGCAGACAGATTCGGGTACACGATAGTGTGACTCGAAATAGTCCACTACCGCGCACCCGAAGCCGTCATCTCCAAACAGAATGTTCCCAACACCCAGCACCACGGTCGGCTTTCGACAGAAGTCGGGAACATCGGACTGCGCGACCTCGAATGGATCGATCTCGCGCATGTTTCCTCCTTGTCCGTCTGCCGCTCAGTTGGCGAGCGTATCGAGCAACTTGCCCTCTGCGTCGAAAATATCCAGCTTGATGGAGATTTTCCCGTCCAGTCGGTGGGTCGCACAGGACAAGCACGGATCGTAGGCACGGATTGACATCTCCACTCTGTTCAGCACTCCCTGGTCATACTTGCCGTCATGAATCAAACTCTTGGCGGCTTGTGTGACCGACATATTGATGGGAGCGTTGTTGTGCGTGGTGCCCACGATCAGGTTGACGTTGGTGATCAGACCGTCGGCATCGGTGGTGTAATCGTGGATGAGCGTGCCCCGCGGCGCCTCCGTCACGCCTACGCCGCGCGCTGCTCGTGGCGTACACTTCACCCGCGTTTCGGTGCTGGTAATGTCGGGATCGTCCAGCAACCGGATGGCGTTTTCGGCGTTATAGAGCAGTTCGATCAGCCGCGCCCAGTGGTAGAGAAGCGTCAACTGTGCGGGCCGCCCGAACTTCGCCCGAAATTCCTCCAGTTCCGCCTGCGCCAGCGGTGTGTCGATAAAGTCGCAGACGTTGATCCGCGCCAGCGTGTTGGTGCGATACACGCCCTTGGGATGATCGGCATCCATCGAGAAACCCTCGCCCCACTGTTTGGCGTAGGGGAACTTCAGGTAGCTCCACGATTCGATGTGCTCGGCAATGAATTCCGTATAGCGATCGTTGGCAAAGTCCTGATAGGAGCCATTCGGCGCCATCAGGCGAAGCTTCCCGTCGTAGAGGTTGAGCGCACCTTTGTCGTTGACGGTGCCGAGGAAGCCGGTAGTGATCACGCCCAGCGACTTCACCACGTCGAGGTACTTGGGGAAGATATTCTCTTTGGCGAACGCAATCGAGAACTTGGCGAGTTCCAGCGCCTCATCCGCTTGCTTGCGCAACTCATCACGCTCAGCCACAGACAGTGGTTTGCTGAAACCGCCAGGAACGGCGGCCTGGGGGTGGATGGGCTTGCCCGCCAAGGTCTCCAGCATCTTGGCGCACATGTGGCGCACCTTCACCACTTTTCTGGCAATGTCCGGCGCTGCCTTCAGCACGCCGATGACATTGCGCACGGAATAGTCGGCATCCGGACCGAGCAGGAAATCGGGTCCCGCCAGGATGTAGAAGTGCAGGATGTGCTCTTCCATGAAGGCGACGCTGTTGCACAGTTCGCGCAGCTTCTTGCCGGCGGGAGGCGGGTCGACTCCAAAGACCGCATCGCAAGCCTTGGCCGAGGCCAGGTGATGCGACCACGGGCACACACCACAAATGCGCGGCGTGATGCGCGGTAGGTCCTCCACCGGCTTCCCGAGGCAGAACTTTTCGAAGCCGCGCAGTTCAATCACGTTGACCCGCGCGGTGTCTACGTTGCCCGCGTCGTTGAGCTGAATGGTCACTTTGGCGTGGCCCTCGATGCGGGTGACCGGTTGAATGACGAGTGTCGTTGCCATGCATCACCTCCGAGGCGTCGGCCGCAGGCGGCCAGCGCCGGCAAAACGGTTGAAGGTCGCGGCTCGATCCGGAATCTGCTTGGGATCGAGTCCGATGGAAGAAAGTGCGCCCATCATGTCCACCATGGGATTGGCTTTGTCCGACAGCGGGCCAAAGCAGCCCTCACACGGCATGTAAGCGCGGATGCAGCGCGGATTGCCATCGCTGCCACCGCAGCCAGCACGGGTCGCTGGCCCCAGGCACAGGATTCCCTGTTCCATCAGGCAACGCATTTCGCTCAGCGGCGCTCCCGGCTTGAAATCCGGCGCATCCAGGCGGCGCTTCAGCGTGGTGACAGCTTTCTTTTCACGCTTGGTGGGACACTCATCACAAACGCTCTTCGATGCCAGCGCAGGCAGCGGCTTGCCTTCCAGAAGGGCAACCAGTGCGCCCGCCACCATCTCTGGTGTGGTTGGACATCCGGGCAGATACGCGTCCACCTTCACAACTTCGTGGACCGCGTACACCCGGTCGGTAAGCTCGGGGATCTGCTCGTGAGGCAAGCCGTTCTTTTCGGTGGTCACGCTGTCTCTGTAGACCTTTTCCAACAGATCTTCTCTGCTGAACTGGTTTGCCAACGCCGGCACTCCGCCAAAGCATGCGCACGAGCCCAGAGAAATCAGGATCTTGCATTTCTTGCGCATCTCCTGCGCCAGTTTTTTGTGTTCTTCGCTGCGGATTCCTCCCGAGATCAGCCCGACATCCGCTGCGGGGATTTCCATCTCCGCACCTTCCCCAGTCTGACCGTAGAGCTTGTGGTCCATCAAGACGGGCATGTGCACGATTTCTACTTGTTTGAGTACGTCGATCAGGGGTTCGCCGATATCGAGGATCGTGACCTCGCACCCTCCACAAATGGCGAACCATTCTGCGGCAAGTCGAGCTGCCATGCTGCACCTCCCTACCGAACTTGAATTAGTGCTGCTCCGTTCTCTTCTCCTACAATCTCTGTTCCCGTTTCCTACGATCGGTTGTTACCGCGTTCGACACGGATTCGGACTGAGCGTCCCACCCTTTGACAGGCCTCTAACCACTGGGCAAACTGCGAACCATGAGAAGCGGAAACCGACTCCAGCCAGGCTTCGCCTCTAATCCGGGATCCTCCAGCATCAGGTTGACAGCGGCAGAACATGGGCGGGAGCGCAGACTAGCTTCGATGCAATGGCAGTCGGGATGACGGCCCTGAAGCAGGAGATCTTTCCGGGGGGCGACGGCGAGGGGAACTTTCACACTCCACCTCTTGGCATTATTCGAACGTTCGTTCGAATTGGACCGCCCAAGCTTCAGCACCAACTTGCGAACGTGATTTTCACTATGGTCCGACCATCTCACCGTCGTCGGTGATTGAGGTCACACTAGCTTGTGAGGACACTCATTCGCAAAAAACCGAGCCCGCTTTCCAGAGATGACCGTCGCGATAACAAGAACAGCACGCTCGGATCATCCATCCGATGCGTCTCGGCTCTGCCAGTTACCTTTGCCCTGCTGTCGGTGAACAGGCCTCGACGCGGAAGGTGGCGCTTTGGGCCCAAAAGCGATCATCAGGGCGATTACGATGCACCGCGGCGGGGCTTGGCTGGAGGACCAAGGCCCGTCATAATGGCACCAATGAAGAGGTCGCAATGGCATGGATGAAGGGCCCGCAAAGCGAAGAGCCATTGTTAGATCTAATCCGAATCTAAGCGCCAGGGAGTTGTGCGAACTATTTGACCATCTCCGGATTCCCGTACCAAGGCGGTGGAAGGATGCAGAAATCGAGTGGTGGACGAAGGCATATCACCAGAGCCGTTTCAGAAGCCGTGTCCAAACCTTAATTTCAAATGATCGCACAAGGTAGCTGCTCAGCGATCACCCAAAACCGGCCACTGATTATCACCTGAAAACCGGCCAACGAGAGTAGCGTCCGGGACATTGAATCCCGCGGAGGCTTGTAGGCTCCGTGGGCATGGCCAATGTCTTGAACGAAGAGAAGAAACAACAAGTCTTAGCTCTGGGACGGCTGGGCTGGTCGCTGCGGCGCATCCAGCAAGCGACCCATGTCCGTCGGGAAACCGCCAGCGCCTACCTGAAAGCGGCGGGGATTGCGGTGCGTCTGCCCAGTGGCTGGGGGCGGGGCGAACCAAAACCGGCCAAGGAAGTGATCACCGACTCCGGTGCGGCAAAATCGGCCATTCCGGTGATTCCCGATCCCCTCGACCCTAACTGCAACCCCAACCCCAAAAACCTTTCTAATAAGGGAAAAGCAAGAGCAACTTCAAAACCGGCCAACGAGAACGAGGTGATCACCGACTCTGCCGCGGTCCCCGGCGCCAGTGCCTGCGAGCCATACCGGGAAGCCATCGACTTGGGGATCAGCCGCGGCCGCAATGCCATGGCGATCTGGCAGGATTTGGTTTCCGAGTACGGCTTCGCCAGCAGCTACCAAAGCGTGCAACGCTTCGTGCGGAAGCGGCGCGGAACGCAAACCCCCGAAGCCCGCGTCGTGATTGTCACCGCGGCTGGCCAAGAGGCACAAGTCGATTACGGCACCGGCCCCATGGTGCGCGATCCCGAGAGCCGCAAGTATCGGCGCACCCGGCTGTTCGTGATGACGCTGGGCTGCAGCCGCAAGTCGGTTCGTCTGCTAACCTTCCGCTCCAGTTCGCGCATCTGGGCCGAACTGCACGAACGCGCCTTTCGCCGGCTGGGCGGAGCCACCCGCATCGTCGTGCTCGACAATCTGCGCGAGGGCGTGCTTGTCCCCGACATTTACGATCCCGCTCTCAATCCTCTCTATCGCGACGTGCTCGCGCACTACGGCGCAGTCGCCATGCCGTGCCGGATCCAAGATCCGGATCGCAAGGATCAGGCTTCATACTGCACCTTGTTGGACATGTTCGATGCAAGTTGAGGATAACGGCGTCTATCCCGGAAGCGCTTTCCGGGCTGGGCTTGAGGCAAGGGACCGACGACTGGCTCGAACAGCACACGTCCCGTGTCATCAGCGCGAACAGCGCGCAGCACTCCTTCAACGGCGAAGCGTTTGGCGGTGCTTGAGTGTACTCCCATCTGCGCAGCAACTTCTGGTACCGTGAGCCAACCGTTGCTGCGAAGATGTTGGACGTAGGATGGAATGTCATATGCGTTGCGAATGTGCCGAACGATCAACCGGGTAAAGGAGTGCTTCCTGCCGGTACGGAGCGAACGTGCGTTGAGAGTCCGTGCGATCTGAGCATCGGTTTGTTCGGTGGCTAGAACACGGACGAGTTCGACGATGTCCGCGGGGGTACGAACCAGATCCGGGGCGCTCAGAGGCAACGGCCGTTCCATCGATGTCGTTGCCCCGGCTTTCCAGCGGATGTGAATATGGATTTTCTGATTCTTCACGAGTGTGACGTCTTCGATAAGAAGCCGCAGCATCCGCTTGCGATCTCGAGCTGGAGTACGCGGATCGTTCCACACACGCGGAAGATCGGAAGCCAGCGCATGGACGCGGTCCCGATCTTCATCCGTGAGTGCTGATGGTTGCGACTTGCTCATCCGAGAGTACTCTTCCTCGGCTTGAGACAAGCTGGTGAGCTTTTCATTCCACTGCCGCTCCAGATTATCCACGACCAAGCGGTTTTCGGGACGAGCCAGCAAGTATTGGCGCTGAGCCAGTTCGGCTTCTTCGCGAGCACGTTCCACCTGAGCTCGCCGCAAACGATCGACTTCAGCCTGTCGTGCCCGCAACTCTCCAAACACCTCCAACGCCACATCCAACGAAGCTGGATTGACGGCTCTCAGGACGAGTTCCGTGACGGCCTGATCGATCTGGCCGCCGGGCAGATGTTGGCATATCGGCTGGGCGGTTTGGATTCCGCGTCGTTGGCAAACATATTCCGGGATCAGATGACCATGGTCGGTGTGATATCTCACCGTCATGCGTAGACCACACACGCCACATAGGACAAGACCTTGCAGCAGGGCGGAGCCTTCGCGAGGCGGGCTGCTGCGACGGTCCTCACCATAGCCCTTCGCATTGGCGAGTAGTTTGGATTGGTTGGATTCAAACTCTTCCCAGGAGATGTATCCCAGATGCATATTGGGCAAGAACACCGACCATTCCTCACGCTTCAGGCGTCGGTAGCGAAGCTGTCCGGCGATGATAACTTTGCGCTGGCGAGTTCGACCGTAGACGAATGCTCCTGTATAGCGCGGATTGTGCAGAATGCCTAACACACGGCTGTGCTCCAATGGTCCAAACAACAGTTCACCCGCGCGCACGCCTGAGGTGATGCGTCTGGGCCAGAGGACACCTTCGGTCTTGAAGTGATGGACGACGCGCAGGGCCGAACCTGTCTGGCGAAAAGTCTCAAACAATAAGCGCACGCCTCGTTGAACCTGCTGGTCGGGATCGAACACGACCCGCCCGCTGCTGTCATACACAAAACCGATCGGCGGCTTCATCCACAGATCGCCTCGCCGGGCTTTGTTGAGCTGGCCGCCAATCAGTCTAGCCCGCAGCAAGTGCAGCTCGGCCTCGCTCATCGTTCCTTTCAAACCCAATAACAGGCGGTCGTTGAAGTGGCCGGGGTCGTAGATTCCATCCTCATCGAGAATAAGGGTATCCGCCAAAGCGCAGATCTCTAACAACCGGTGCCAGTCCGTCGAACTGCGCGCCAAACGCGACACCTCCAACCCCATCACCAGGCCAACCCGGCCCAGTCCGACCTCGGCAACCAGGCGTTGGAAACCATTGCGGTTGTCCGCAGTGGCTCCGGATAAGCCCAGGTCTTCATCGATCACGACGATCTGATCGGCAGCCCATCCCAGCACCTGCGCGCGTCGCTTCAGATCGTACTGACGTGCCGTGCTCTCGCGGTTCTCGTGCACTTGCCGAAGTGTAGACTGGCGAACATATAGATATGCCAACCGTCGCAAATGCTCGGCGGCAACTTTATTGGATGTGTTCATGCGCCCCTTTTCTCATGCAAGACAAAACCATGTTGGTCAATAACGTGGTCAGATCGGGCCGCAGGACTGACGGAAGATCGAACGACTCCTGCGGTGCAGTTTGCGCGATCGGATGTGATCTCAGTGCAGTCAAAGCTTCCAGCCAAGCCATCATTCCATGTGACAAGAACAGTGCCAGACCATGACCACGGCGAGAGTCCGCATGGAGCGCCTCCCGACGCAGGGTTTCGTACTCTTGCTTCCAGTCGATCAGCTGATCCAGGGTCTTCACTGGAAGAGACCCCTCATCGTTTTTTTTTCCTCCGTGCCAGCGCGCGTTCGATCGAACGCGGATTAATCGAAACGCCAAAACGTTTCTGGATGGCCTCGGTGACGTCCTTCTCCGCCGGCGAATCCGCACGCCACTGTCCGGCAAAATCGAGGATCTCGGCGGTGCACTTGTGAGCGCGCTTGGGACCTCTCCGGCGAGGAAGTAAACCGGAGATACCCCTCTCCTCAAACGCGGCCTCCGCCGTGTAGAACGCCTGCCGGCTCACCCCGAATGCGACTGCAGTTTCGGTCACCGCTTGTCCGTCGACTTGGTGACGTCGCAGCATCTCATAACGCACTTGCACGAGATCGCGGGAGTCGAAGAACTCACCTTGGCGGAACCCTTCGTCGCGCACGGTATCGGGATGTGGATGGAGTGCTCCCTGTCGGCGGAGCGCCTCGGCTTTGGCATCAACGGCACGGCTAGGTTTGCTTGCTCCCGGTCGCTTCATGGCTGTCAACCTTATTATGTCCATATCAATACAACTGTCAAGATAATTACGTGGGGCTGTCGCCTCGCGATATACTATTGACTGCACAATGCTGCGTCCATACTCTTGAGTCGACGCCGCCGCTGATGAGATCATGTACATAATAAGCATGACATAATGGACGTAATTTACATGACACCTCGAAATCGCCGTCATCGCCTCCGCCTCAAAGCCATCAGGTCTGCTAAAGCCATCAAGTCTTCCACGCGAAACTGAGATCGACCACCGCCCACACTCACATATGCATCTGCAGGAATCACATCAGTCCAACTCACAGGCACGGAAAACGGTGATCCATCCGCAAGCTGAATCGTCACCCGGTCATCGCCCCAGAGTTTCTTTGAAACAACAAAACGAAAGGACTGACCGCAAAGCGGGTGGAAGGGATGAATGATTCGAACCTGTTGCGAATCGATCAGATCACATGTAGTTGACGGCTTTGGGCAAAGGCAAAGTCGAATCCGGCGTCGGTCATGCGCAGAAGACACCGCTGAAAGGCTTGCGCTTCGAGACTCTGGAAGAAGCCCAAGCCTACCTCGATCACTGGGAACAACGCTGGGCCGACACGCGCATCCACGGCACCACCAAACGGCAGGTCGCCGCCATGTTTGCGGAAGAGAAACCCACGTTGCTGCCACTGCCGCTGGAACCCTTTCGTTACTACCAGTACGGTGAGCGCATCGTGCATCTGGATGGTTGCGTCGAGGTCGAGGCCGCCTACTACGGCGCACCGCCAGGCTGGATCGGGCGCGTGCTGCGCGTGCAATGGGATGAGCTGTACGTTCGTCTGCTCGATCCTAAAACCGGGCAACTGCTGCGCGAACACGTGCGCCAGAAGCGCGGTTGGTATCGCATTAAAGAAGATGACCACCCCAAGCGAACACCACTGCGTACCTCCCAACTGCTGTGGCGAGCCGGTCGTGCTGGGTCGCACATCGGTGCGCTCTGCGATGCCATCCACCACCAGCAAGGCGAGGTCGGTGTGCGCCGCATTCTCGGCGTTCTCTCCCTAGCCAAGAAGTACGGCACCGCGGCGGTCGATGAAGCCTGCGCCGCTGCGCTCGACATGGGAGTGCAGGAATACCGCTTCGTGCGTCGCTATCTGGAACGCTGCCCACAAGCCCCGCTGAGTTTGCAGCAAGTCGATCCTCTGATCCGCGAGCTGGTGCAATACCGCGACTTCATCAACTACAGAACTAAGGAGATAGAAGAATGAATCTGATCGAACTCGATCGTGCGCTCAAACAACTTCGCCTGGGCGGAATGGCCGCCGTGCTGGAGACCCGCCTGCGCCAGGCCCAGGCCGAACCGCTCGCCCCCATCGACCTGCTGTCGTGCCTGGTCTCCGACGAACTCGCCTTGCGTGGAGAACGCCTGCTGGAGCGGCGGAAAAAGCAAGCTCAGTTCCGCGACTCCCAGAAGACTCTCGACAACTTCGACTTCGCTTTCAACAAGAAGATGAATCGCGGCCTGGTCTTCGATCTCTCCACCGGCACCTTCATCTCGCGCCACGAAGATGCCCTGTTTCTCGGCCCACCCGGCACCGGCAAGAGTCACCTCGCACAAGCCATCGGCCAAGCCGCCATCCAACAGGGATACCGCGTGCTCTATCGCGAGACCCACGCCTTGCTCGATGATCTCGCCGAAGCCACGCTCGACGGCACCCGCAAAGAGCACATGGAGTTCTTGGTGACCGTACCCTTGCTGATCATCGACGATCTCGGCATGCGCAAGCTGCCGCTCACCGCCGCTGAAGAACTGCTGGAAATCATCATGCGCCGCTACGAGCGCGCCAGCACCATGCTGACCTCGAATCGCCCGGTGGAAGACTGGGGCAAACTGTTGGGCGATGCGGCCGCCGTGAGCGCCATGCTCGACCGCTTACTGCATCACGGCCACGTGCTCAAGTGTGGCCCGCGGAGCTGGCGCACCAAAACCGACTTGCCACCTCAGGAGGCGGCAGGATAGAACATTCTCAGTCCTGGACGGCCACTTCCGTTGGCCGGTTTTGAAGTGATAACTGTTGGCCGCTTTTGAAGTGATCACTGAGGATAGCTGAGACCGTGACTTGCCCGAGCACCGCAAAACAGCAATGCGCCAAGTGCGTCGCAGCCGGCGTTCGTTCTATGTGATTAAAAAGCGTAACGCAGCGACTCGGTCAGAGTGTTGGCATGAAAATAGCGCGGCGCAGTGGGCCCGACAAACGAGCCCTCGTTGTATTGGTAGTAATTCCACCCGGTGTTCCATGCCAGCTTGTGGCCCAAGTTCACGCTCAGGTAAAGCACCGGCTGATAGTAGGTGTACTGCGCCGAGCCTTGAGGCTGCAGGATATTGAACTGCGGCACGCTGCCGTCGACGTTCGTGATGCTCCCGCCCACATTGAGGGTTGTGATCCGATCGAATCGAAGCCTGGCCGTGACCGTTCCGAAGCTAGTGTGGTTTGTATAGAACGAGTTCGCCTGCAGAGGATTCGTCGGCTCGTTCGCCGCACAAGAGGCGGCACCGGTCACGAAGGGGAGAGTCACTCCAGTCGGCGGTGTGTCGGCGAAGCAAATAAGAGCATTCTGAATCACATCGTTATAGTTGAATGCCAAATCCACGCCGACGCGCTCGCGTGGGGCGAGCGAAGCGGTGACCCCATAGTTCCGGTTATGCCCGACATAATTGGTGAATGAGTTGCCGTTGGAATCTTCGAGAATGTTGATGGAGCCGCCCAAGACAGCCCAGGGCCGCGGGCTATAGTTGGTCTGAAAACGGTATCGAGATTCTTTGCGGGGAGCAATACGAACGATCACGTTGTCGTAGTTGCTGTGCTCCATATCGAAATTCAACCGCAGATTGTGGCTCGGCCTCGCCCAAAAGCCCAGGAGCGCGGTGTCTTCATGAACCACAAAGTGATCCTCGCCTGTGGTGGAAAAACTATTGAACGTTTCGCCTCCGGTAAAATCATTAAACAGGTTGAACACCCGATCGCCATAGCGGAAGCCGATTCGGGCCCCCACTTTCTTCGAAATATCCCAAGCTAATTCGGATTGATTTCTTTTCAGGCTCTGATTGAAGGACGACTGGGTGAGAGTAGGTGTCGCGGTGGGTGCGGTAGCGCTCAACGGAGTCAGCAGCGTGCACGTTGCAGGATTTATACAATCGTTGTCGACTTCGCTGAAATTTCCGTTCTGCGGGATGCGGAAAGCGAAAAAATAAAATTTGTCGATCAGGCGTAACTGTTTGGTCAGGTGCACGGTCACGCCGAGATCGAGGTTGTCAGAGATTCGGGTAGCATTTGCTATCCCCGTGCCGAGAAAAGCGCGGGTGGCGGTACGCGTGATCAGACCGTCGAAGGATTCGTACAAAGGAGTGCTCATCTCGGCGTCGCTGTAGGAATAGGAAGCGACAAACTCGAGTCGCTGGAAATAACTGCTGCGCAAGCTGAGCCGTTCGGTGGGCGTGGAGGTGCGAATCCGCTGGTTCCGCGAGTAGCCAAAGTAGGCGCTGCACGTGACGTTGGTCAGCGTTCCTGCGCTGACTAGACTAGTCGCGGGCGGTACAACAGCGCAGGGCACCTTGTTCGCAGTGTCGATCGACAGACCCAACTCCACCGGAGTTCCAGTGGGCAAAAGAGCTGGCGCGAAGGGAGTCAGGGAAGAGTCCGTGTCTCCCTTGTAATAATTGAGAGATTGGTCGTAGCTGAGGACCGTCCGCGGCGCCACCTTCCAGTCCACTCCCATGCGATAGGAGTTCATCGTGGTGTTCCAGGGTTGAAGCAGCAGTCCTTCCGTGCCCTCGTGAACGCTGCTGTAGACCGGACCGGTCATGTTGTTGTGCGAGTAACCCAGGCGAAAACTCACGCGCGATTGTGGAAGCAGGGTGAGATCAAAGTCGGTCATTCGCCGCGTCGTCGCAAATGCGTTGGGCGAGTTCAGCACAGGAATCGAGGGGGTGGAAGTTGGGGGATTCAGGGGATTCGCCAGCAGATCGTAATCAGAGAAATACTGGTCGCGACGAAAACTGCCCTGCAGGTTATACCATTTGTTCTTGTCCGCGCGAAGCCGCAGGGCGTTGTTGGGGTCCCCTCCCCAGCCAAAGCTGTTGAGGTCGAGATCGTCGAACAAGAGGCCCTGGTGGTCCAGCGATCGCATGGACAGTGTCTCGTCAAGGAACCGCGGACCGCTCTGCAGGTTTACAAGAGTATCGTACATATCCCCGCTGCCACTGAGCCCGACCGCCCTGCCGCCTAGCTCGACTGATGAATGAATCTGATAGCCGCCGCTCGTGATGCCATCTGGCTCGGTAGCCGGGGTCTGTGTAGAGCCGGACGTTTGCGCGGAAAGCGTCTCAGGAGAAAACCCGACGAACGCCGACGCAAGCACGACCAAAACCAATTTGACGGCAAATGATTTTGAGATCAGGCTCCTTCTCGGCGCGATCCACTCCGTCAAGCAAAGGCCGGACAAAAATTGAAGGAACAGGTTTGTTGGCGGCGTCATCTCTATTCCCTCACTTGAAGAAAACTGCGCTGAAGTTGGAGCCGTGAATCTGGGTGTGGCACATGGTGCACGCTTGATACTTTGCCGACTGATTGTGTACTGGTCCCATCGGACCTATCGTCGGGAAGGTATGGCACTGCAGGCAGAGCATGTTCACCAGGCTCACCCGGAGTAACCGGGGATTGGTGGAACCGTGAGGAGTGTGGCAACTGGTGCATCCGTCGGTCTTCACCGGCACATGCTCGTAGACAAAGGGTCCCTGCTTGTCGACGTGGCACTTGTAACAGACCCCATCGCCGCTGGGCAGGCTCCGCAACTGCTTCACGGTCGCCGTGCCGTGCGGGTTGTGGCAGTCACTGCATTCGATCAGGCCTTCGTTCACCCGGTGGTGAAAGGGTTTGGCGAAGTCTGCCTTGGCCGACGTGTGGCAGCCATAGCACAACTGGGGCTGGTTCTGAACCAGTAGGAACTGGCTCTCCTTGGCGTGATGAGGAGAGTGGCAATCAAGACAGCCAACATCGTTACTGGAGTGAGCCGATTCGGCAAAATGCGACTGTGCGTGAGCCTCGCCGTGGCAAGTCAGACAGCGAGCGCTTGTCTCCTGTCGGGACATGTCCTTGAACGTGAAGATCTTGGTTATGTCGCCGGCACCAGCCACGTGAGCTGCGCCGGGACCATGGCAGCCTTCGCAACCTTGATGTGAGGGCTCTTTATTGAGCGTGGTCTTCCAGTGCGGTGTTTTCTCCCAAGCGTTGTAAATGTCTTCGTGACAGGTCTTGCAGGTATCCGCGCCCACATACTTCGAGCCTTCGGAGGAAGGCGCACCGGCCGGCGCTGCCGTCGAGGACTGAGCGCCCTTATCGACAACCTGCTGGCCCGCTTGGCCCTGGGCAAAGACAACGCAAAGAAATAATGCAGAGAAGAGCAGAAGGCGAGGGGCCCCAAAATTTGCAGACATGGATACGTTCCCTTCGACACCCGCCGTCGTTCATGAACACGGTGACGGCAAACAAACGTTGTGGCCCAAGTCAGAATTGCGGATCAGCTGCTAGAAATGATTCCATCCGTTTGTATCAGAAGTCAACTGGGAATGACGGGATCATGCGCCAACTTTCCCAAACTGGAACGCTGACGGCGTTTCGCTCCTGGAACTTCTCTCAAAGACTTGGCCCGGAAGGTATCATGAGCCGATCGGCCCGAAACCCGCGCGCTTAAGGCTGGATGCGGCGTCGTACGAAACTCTGCGGCAGCAGGTGCTGCGTCGCGATGAGTGGAGATGCCAACTTTGCGGCGCTAGGGCGAACCTCGATCCATCACCAACAGTTTCGCAGCCACTCTGGGGATGACTCAGCCTCTGTTCTCGACTTGCAACCTTAGACGATATACGGCTCGGGTGCGGAATCGTGCCTATCCTTATCCCGCGACCAAATGAAACCAGTTCCAGCGGCTGGGAAAAACGACGCGGGCCAGGGCAATCTGCGAGCTGGCCATGACTGCAACCATACCCGCAAGTACGCACCACGACAGCCATTCCCGGTGAAGCCATGCTACTGCCCGTTCGAGGCCGTACAGGTAGACCAGGAGAAATGGAATCAACACGCCAGCGATCAGTCGGCCGGAAGTGAAGTATGGATGGGCGCGAGACGGATAGAAGCAGTTGCCATAGTCGAACGCCAACGAGAGCACGGCAAGGTACCCGACTGCAGCAATGAAGGCGAAGAAACCGAGCCAAAGCGCTTCTCGCTGTGGCCTCGATTTAGGCGCGAATCGCGGGAATAGTCCGACCATAGCCGCGCCCAGCAGAAATGCCGAAGAAGCCCAGTAGAAAGCATCGGCCGCCGGCAAAGCAATCGCTTGCATGCCCCACATAAGTTCGCCCCGCCAGAAGGTAGCCATCAGCTCTGACCAGAAGTCTGCTGATCCTCGTAGCGTGAAGATCGGGTGATCGAGCCATTCACTGACGGGCTTTTGTGTCCAGCCCAACACCTCAATCTTCGGACCCGATCCAGTGAGATCACCGAAGTTGTGAAGGTTCCATGCGGCCCAGCACCCGATTGGCAATGCGGCACTAATCACCAGTAGCGTGAGGGCGGGTCCTGCAGCGCGTAAGCTTCCGGCGCGAGCCAGACGCCAACTCTGGATCAGCACAACCACCGCCGCCACGGCCACGAGCGGCAGATTGCTCACCTTAACCAGGCAAACGGCCGCCACCGAGAGACCTGTGCATAAGCCGAGCTGTGCGCTTGGCGCATCAGCGCGCATCCATCGCACCAACGCGATGAACGCCATTCCAAAACACAAGGGTGACAAAACGTCGTTCTGTATCGCATAAAAGATGCTCTGTGGCAGAACGGCCAGGAGCACCGGAACGCCCAAACGTATAAATCGTCTCTCCGGGAAAACAAGGCGCGCGGCAGCGTATCCCAGCCACACCAGTGCCGCGGCCAGAAACACATTCAGAAAGCGAATCCAATACAGCAAGAAGCCACCGGGGAGTCCGAACAACCGGCCCAGGTGCAGCCACAAAGCGGCTACCGCGTAGTACAGCGGAGCTTGCGATGATTCAATGTTAACGATTTGCTTACGGAGTCCCCTCGCCAGGATCGCGGTCTTCCTTTGCTCCGACGCAGCCCAATTTGGAGAAAGAGATTGAACCTGCTGCGACTTCAGGAGGTACTCAGGTGTCCCGTAAAGCAACATGTAATTCAACGCTTCCACGGAAACAAGATCTAACTTGCGGGGAACAATTCCGTGAGAGTATTTCAGGACTAAGTCAAAGTGCGCGCCCTCATCGACATTATTAAAAAAAGGAAGAGCGGCGGAGTAAACAAACACGCGAATTGCGGCCAAGCAGCACAGGGCTACCACGAAATGACACTCGTTGAGTTTTGAAATGGCATGCCAAGGCTTCCAGTAGGAAAGGTGCTTGCTCTCCGGACGGCTGCCGATTGGCACAGTAATCATGCTCGTTATTTCCTGCGAACGTGGCATGCTGCCGCCTGCATATCATCTCGAGAACGGGTGGGTCGCAACACAGGACTTTTGAATCGACTCCATTATTGGCGTCCTGGTCTCAATGTCGTCCCGCCATTAGTGAAATCGATGTGATTTGAATCACATTAGGACGTGACACGAAATGCAGCCGGGGGTCTCCCCTCGACCGTTAAGGTAGAGAACGAGAAGACGTAGAAGGCCGGATTCAGGGAGCAAGGGGACATGGTCAAGGAAGCAGGCCCGCAGATGACCTCGAAATCAACCTGGCAAGCCAGGCACGTGTACCTGATGGCCGTCGTCTGCTTGGTGATCGGGACAACCATGGGTTATTTGTTTCATGGCTCACAGTCACCCGCATCGGCCGCTCAGGAAGTGGCCCTGCCGCAGCAATCCGAACCCAGCGGCATGGACAATCACACGCCGAGCCTGGACGAGATGAAGCAGATGGCCGATGTAAAAGCCGCACCATTACTGGAAAAGCTGAAGAAGGATCCGGAAAACAAAGATCTCCTGATCCAAACCGGTGACATCTATAAGATCGCCCACCAATTCGTAGCCGCGGCAGGCTATTACGACAAGGCTTTGAACGTCGATCCCAAGAATGTTGCGGTGCGCACAGAGATGGCGTCTTGCATTTATTACAGCGGGGACGTCGATGGAGCCATCGGGCAACTTCGGCAGGCGCTGCGTTACGACCCCAAAGACGCGAACTCCCTTTTCAACCTGGGGATGATTGAGTGGCAAGGCAAACAAGATACGAAAGGAGCGTTGGCCGCTTGGCAAGAACTGCTGAAGACAAACCCGCAGCTCAGTACCGAACGCAATGCTCAAGTGCAAAAGCTGATCGCCGAAGTCAAAGGACATGGGAAAAACTAGTTGCAGATTTATTCTCGCGGCGATTAGGGCGAGAACATTCACAGGACAGGGAGAATCACTATGACGGAAACCAATCGATCAACGCCAACGACAGAATGGACCAGTGTGCAGGCCTACACGCTGTCAGTTCTGTGCCTTCTGATAGGGGTCGTCGTCGGCTGGTTGGTCCGCGGATCGCAAGCTCCTGCGGTCGCTTCACCGGCCACGACTTCGCAGGCCGCACCTGACCCTCGATCGGACGGCAGTTCGCAAACTCCGACGCCTGAGCAGCTGCAACATATGGCAGATGTGCAAGCTGCACCCATGATCGAGAGGCTCAAAACGAACCCGAACGATATAAATCTTCTCGCCGGGATTGGGAACATTTACTATGACGCCCACTTGTTCCCCAGCGCAATCGACTACTATCAGCGCGCACTGAAGCTCGAGCCCGCCAATGCCAGTGTACGCACGGATATGGCGACTGCTTATTGGTACACCGGCAACTCGGATTCGGCGATCACCGAGCTTAAGAAGTCGCTCTCGTACGAACCGAACCAGCCCAATGCGTTGTTCAACCTCGGGATCGTGGAGTGGCAAGGCAAAATGGATGTCAAGTCTGCGGTCGAAGCCTGGCAAAAATTGCTGGATACGAACCCGAATTATGAGGGCAAAGATAAAGTGTTGCAGTTGATGGCCGAAGCCAAAAAGCACGCCGGCGTGAAACCCGGCACACCTGCGAAACCGCTGCCGCAGTGAGGCTGAACTCCCTCCCATGACCGAGTTGCCAAAGGTACGTTTCCGCGCTTTTGACCGATTGATCTGCGACTTGCGCCAGAAGCCCATACTGCTTGGTGTACCGCTCGTATTGGCCACACTTCTGTTGTACGGTCGGGTCATACATCATCAGTTCCTGGATTTCGATGACCGCCAATATGTTCCCCGGAACATTCATGTCAATACAGGGCTGAATCTGCGAAATCTCGCTTGGGCGTTTACCAGTTTTCATGCGGCAAATTGGCATCCCCTGACATGGATATCTCACATGGCGGATTGTCAGCTGTTCGGTTTGAACCCGGGACCTCCCCATCTGGTCAATGTCGTTCTACATGCGATTAACGTTCTTTTGCTGTTTTTGCTGCTGCAAAAGGCGACCGGTGCGGTTTGGCGCAGCTTCCTCGTTGCCGCCCTGTTTGCGGTTCACCCGCTGAACGTGGAATCAGTTGCCTGGTTGGCACAAAGAAAAAGTCTGCTGTGCACCATGTTTTCTTTACTGACCGTTGCTGCGTACGGCTGGTATGCACGCAACCCGAGTTGGAGAAAATATGCGGTTGTTCTCCTCGGCTTTTCCCTGGCTCTGATGTCGAAGCCCATGGCGGTGACCCTGCCGGTCGTGTTGCTGTTTCTTGACTACTGGCCCTTGGATCGCAACTCAGGCGCTTCGTTTCGGCGCCGCTGGGGAAGGTTGCTCCTCGAAAAATTGCCGTTGGTCGTAATGAGCGCGGTCAGTTCTGGAATAACCATGGCAGCGCAGCGTTCCGGCGGTGCTGTCGCAGGCATATTAGAGTTGCCTCTCCTTTTGCGTTTGGGAAATGCCATCGTTTCGTATGTTCGGTACATCGGAAAAGTGTTCTGGCCCGCCAACCTGGCGATTTTTTACCCACATCCTCAACACGCATTGGGCTGGTTCGATGTCCTGGCAGCGGGTGTGATTCTCCTGACGATCACAATTGCAGTCCTGTCCGCTCGCCGTGCTCCCTATCTTGTGATGGGCTGGTTCCTGTTCCTTGTGACCCTTCTCCCTGTGATCGGCATTATTCAGGTGGGGCGCCAGGCCATGGCCGACCGTTATGCCTACACTCCTTGTATCGGACTCTTCATCATCATTTCCTGGGGCTTGTACGATCTGCCGACAAGGAGCCGCATTCCTCAATTCGTACCTGCAGTCGTCTCAGCCGCACTGATCTTGGCATTGACAGTCGCAACGGTGAACTACTTGCCGTTTTGGCAGAATGGTGTGGATCTCTTTACACGGGCCGCCGTGATTGCCGGTTCTCCGGACCCGGCCATTGAAGAAGCTCTTGCCGATGCCCTTGTTTCCCAAGGTCGATATGATGACGCCTACGGGCACTACGCGGAAGCATGCATCTTGCGTCCACAGGATGCGTTGTGTCATTACAACCTGGCTGAAATTCTGTTTAACCGAAATCAACTGCAAGACGCCCTGCAGCAGTATCAGATCGCGGGAAGTCTCACCGACAGCAAGGAGATGGCAGTAGCCTGTTTGACCAACTCAGGGGAAATCCTGTTGGATCTCGGCGATTACCAGGCCGCGGATGTGAAATTAGGCGCAGCGTTGCAAATTGACACGAATAACAGCAATGCACTGCGATTGCGCCAGAGGGTATTTTTGGGAACAAACAGCACAGATCGTCAACTGGGCGCCGACGCTGGGCCTAAATGATGCTAGCCGCTCCAGTGGCGAGTAAGAAACGGCCTCTAGTCCTCGCAACCCCGAACTGTTGACTTGCTTCAGCCTGACCTCGGAACTGTACTTACCATAACTTGGGCACGATGCTGGCAGGATTATGACCCTTTCCGCGTGATCCCGATCACAATCTCGCGTGACACCAAATGTTGTGCCTTCCGTTTTCTACCGGTAACGTAAACTGCCGCGGATCAGCATCGCGGCTGTTGTTAGCGGGAGGAACCGTTGAATGTATTCAACGAATTCTGACAGCTACCTGCGCAATACGTCACTCAGATGGAGTTTCGGCTCGGGTGTTTCTTCACTAGTTCTGACCACCGTATTCCTTGCGCTGCTGGACTTGCTACTGTATTTGCCTGCCTTGCGGAATGGGTTCACCAACTATGATGATCCCGATTACGTCACCCATAACATCCACGTCTCAAGTGGTCTAACCTGGGGCAACTTTGCCTGGTCGTTCGCCAGCACGACTTCCGCACACTGGCATCCTCTGACCTGGATTTCCCACATATTGGACGCCCAACTCTATGGCCTGAACCCTTGGGGCCACCATCTCACAAACGTTTTGTTGATGACCCTGGACGTCGCCCTCTTATTTCTCTTTCTCGCGACTGCAACCGGGCGGTTGTGGCGTAGTGTCGCGGTCGCGGTGCTTTTCGCGGTTCATCCCCTCAACGTTGAATTCGTCGCTTGGATTGCAGAACGCAAAGAGGTTCTTTCATTGCTCTTTATGTTTTTGACTTTGAATGCTTATCTCTGGTATTCGAAGCAACCCAGCGTTGCACGCTACGCGTCGGCAGCGGTTTTGTTCGCTCTTGCTCTCATGTCCAAGGTCGTTGTCATTACGCTGCCGTGTGTCCTGTTGCTCCTCGATTACTGGCCACTGGACCGATATGCTGCGAAGAGTTCGTCAGGAGAAGGAACACGCGCTCGGCATACGTTTCTATCTTTAGTCGAGGAAAAGGTTCCTTTTCTTTTGCTTTCAGCGGCGGCAGCAGGAATCACTATTGAGGTGCAGCGAACGCAGCACGTCCTCACCACGGTAATGCCACTCACATGGAGAGTAAATAACGCCATCTTTTCTTACGCCGCTTATTTGTGGAAGGCCATCTATCCCACGCGGCTTGCAGTTTTCTATCCCCACCCAGAGAATCGGTTGGCTGTCTGGCAACTAGGATCGTCTGCCTTGGCACTAATCGTAATCAGCGCCTTGGTCTGGCAGTTCCGCAAAAGGAAATACCTCGTTGTGGGTTGGCTTTGGTATTTGGGCACTGCCGTCCCAACGATCGGATTACTTCAGTCAGGACGGCAAGGCATGGCTGATCGTTATGCCGGTCTTCCATTGATCGGCGTGTTTGTTGCTTTGGTGTGGCTCATTGCGGACCATGTCCGCGAATGGAAAATAAAACCCGCGGTTGTAATTGCAGGCTTCACGGCTCTGATCGCGCCCTTAATTCTACTGACCAATCGCCAAATCGGATATTGGCAGGATAGTGAGACTTTGTTCCGCCACGCCCTGCAGGTGACGGTACACAACGGGGTTGCAGAAAACAGCCTTGGGGTAGCACTGATGGACAAAGGTGAGGCCGATGCAGCATTCCCGCATTTTCAGTCTGCAGTCCAGTACAATCCAGAACTCGGCGATGCATACTACAATATGGGCATTCTGCTCCACCGCCAGAACCGACTGGCCGAGGCCGCGGACGAGTATCGCTTGGCCATTGCTCACACCTCGGACATCATTGAAGCAGCCCAAGCACACTATAATCTCGGCGTCGTGTACATGCTCTTGGGGGTGAATAACCTGCCAGCAGCGAAGTCCGAACTGGATGAAGCCATTCATCTTAATCCAGACGAAGCAAACAGCTATATCGCACGCGGAACTCTAGAACTGCAATCGAGGCAGTTCGACGACGCAATTCGTGATTTCGACCAAGCCAACCTGCGCTCACCTTCGGCGTTCACCTTTTACTCCCTGGGACTGGCGCAAGAAGCCAAGGGAAACATCGAGAAGGCCAGAGTTGCTTATGAATCAGCACTGCAATTAGCGCCGAACATGGAAGAGGCTAGCAAGGAACTCGCGTCCCTGCCGTAAGCTCAGTGCCTAGGAGGTCGCAGCTGTCCCAAGTCCGAACTGGTTGTCAAATGCAGGAACAGAATCGATGAAGTCACAAGATGCGTTGGGTCGATCCCTCGACCACCAAAGTGCTGAATCAGGCATTTTCCCGGTTCCGCAAAAACACCGAGTGGCTTGCTCCCTTCTGCTCGCGATGGGAACGATCCTGCTCTACAGCTCGGTCATTCGTGATCCGTTCCTGAATTTCGATGATGGCGTCTATGTTACGGCCAATTCGCACATCCGTGCCGGACTGACCTGGAACACTTTTATTTGGGCTTTTCGCACTTCGGAAGCGACGAATTGGCACCCGATCACCTGGCTCTCGCATGCTCTCGATTGTCAGATTTTCGGGTTGAACGCAGCAGGCCCCCATGCGGTCAACGTTTTTCTTCATGCGGCCAATGTGGTCATCCTGTTCTTGATCCTCGAAGCCGCCACCGGATTACTCTGCCGCAGTTTTGTAATGGCTGCGCTCTTCGCCCTCCATCCCATAAATGTGGAGTCGGTGGCGTGGGTTGCCGAGCGTAAGAACGTTCTCAGCATGCTTTTCTTTTTGCTCGCACTAGCCGCCTATGGCTGGTACACGCGTAAGCCCGGCATTCGACGATATTTGTTGGTCACTCTCGCTTATGCCTTGGGACTGCTGACAAAGCCCCAGGTCATTACATTCCCATTCGCTCTTCTGCTACTGGACTACTGGCCTTTGTGTTGTCTCGGACGGGAAAAACTTGATGAACCCGCACGCGCAGAACAACGCATCCAGAGTTTCTGGAGTTTGGTTTGGGAGAAAGTGCCTTGGTTTGCCATGTCGGCCGCGAGCGCAGTCATTACAATGAAGGTAGAAGCGGACGCGACGCAATTGAACCTTCCGCTATGGGCACACCTGGCGAATGCGGCGATCTCCTACGTCAGATATCTGGGGAAAACCTTCTGGCCGGTCAATCTGGCCATCGTTTACCCGCATCCAGATCTGTCGATCAGTGTCCGTGCTGCCGTCTTGTCCGCCTTGACGATCGCCATCCTTACAACTCTTGCCATAGTTTTTCGGCGCCGCCGCCCTTTTTTCGTAGGATGGTTTTGGTTCTTAGGAACGCTGGTCCCGATGATCGGGCTGGTACAGGTTGGCGCTCAGGCGATGGCCGACCGCTACGCGTACATTCCAACGCTGGGAATTTTCTTGATTGTTTGCTGGGGCGCAGCAGAGCTCGCAGAATTGTGGCATGTTCCAAGAGCATTCGTGGCAGTCGGCACCGCAGTCGTTCTTATGGCGCTTGGAATCGCACTGCAGCGGCAAATCAGTTTCTGGAGAGACAACATCACGCTGTGGACGCATACCGTCGCCATTACCGACGCAAACTACATTGCCGAAGACAACCTCGCCACTGCGTTGATCGACGCGGGAAGGATCGAGCAGGCTCTGCCCCACCTCCAGCGCACGCTCCAACTCCGGCCCGATGACCCGGAAGCCACGCTCAATATCGCAACCTATGAGCAAATCCACGGGAACTACCAAGCAGCTCTCGATGGTTATGCGAAAGTGTTTCAGCTGACCAGAGACTCTCATTGGGTGACCACGGCGCGCGTGAATCGTGGATATGCCCATCTCTCGCTCAAAGCGTACGATGCGGCTAAGCAAGATTTCGAAGCCGCTTTAGCGGAGCAGCCGACCAACTCGAAGGCATATCGCGGAATGGCGTTGCTGGCGCAGAAAACCGGGCAGATCGAAAAAGCCACAGAAGACTATGAGCATTCGGTGCAGCTTCAACCTACGCCAGTTGGTTATTTGCTTCTGGCGCAGGCACTGGAGATCACCGGCCGCACAGCAGAAGCCCGCGCAGCTGAAGCCCGCGCCGCCAGTATGAGTCAAGATCTTAACCGGGAAATCGCGACCACCAGGTTGATATTGGCAAGCTATTGACGATGGACGGCGCTCCCCGATTATTCGGCTCGATGCTCTCTCGTCGCAATTCCCGGGGCAACTCGCCGGTTCCCGCCGAAGAGTGCAAAGTTCTTCCTTGACAAGATAGGAACGAGTGGTGAGCATTCTTCGGGATGTGGTTTCGCTCGACTGGCTGTGATTGCGATCACAATCCGCTGTGATCCCGTAACCTGTCCGACTCTCCTGGCCTGCATATCTTAAGATTACAAATTGCTTTGGACTGTGGGATCGAGTAAGCCGGAGCAGAGGCATCTGAAGCAACCGCAGAATTCGTGTCCGTTCGGGGGAACACGTACATCGCCAGGTTCGGAAAGAGACAAAGCAACGCTAGAGGGCCGCAAGGCTCCCAGACAAGGATGGTCCAGTCATATGACGTGCAAGGTCATTCGTACATGTAAGGGCCTGCTCGTGCTCACCCTGCTCGCAATAAGCGCCCGAGCGAGTGATAGTTCCCAGCTCTCTGGCTCCTACGAAGTGACCCACAAGAGCGAACTCGGAGCGCAGACGCGCGTCGAGTTGCGAATCCACTTCACGAACCGCGGATCACGCGGCCTCTCCATTGAGCGACTGATTCTCCGGGACTTCCCGTCTGTGAGAGAGGGCGCCTCTCAGCCCTGCTCGATTGTGCTCCCACCCCATGATTCGACCGTTGTGACGCAGGCATTCACAGTGCGGCGCTCTGAGTATGAATTATGGGCACACGGAAGCAAACCGAGACTCGTCCTGAAGCTGAAGACGCCCGGTGCCCCGGAAACCACGAAGGTCCTACGCCTGGATCGCTTTTCCCACAGAAAGGCGGACTGAACATGCGCTTCCTGAAGTGCGTTGCCTCTATTTCCCTTCTCATGGCCGCGGTTTCCTTGGTTCCCGAATTCTCGTTCGGCCAATATGTCATCCACTCGATCGCTGGAGGCGGTCCGAATAGTCTGCCCGCACTGAGTTCCAGCATCGGATATCCGGTGGCCGTAGCCCAGGACGCATCTGGAAACACCTACATCGCGAATTCCTATCTTTCGAGTCAAATACTGAAAGTGTCGGTAGCGGGAGTCGTAACGGTGGCAGCCGGCAACGGATCCTTCAGCTATTCCGGTGATGGCGGCCTAGCTACGAGCGCTACCCTCAACCGGCCGCAGGGCGTCTTTATTGACACTTCGGGGAACATATTTATCGCTGACACGGACAACAGCATCATTCGCGAAGTGCTGGCGAGCACTGGGAATATTCAGACGGTTGCAGGAACGCCCGGTATTACCGGCTACGCAGGCGATGGCGGCCCAGCTACCAGCGCACAGTTGGACTACCCCACAAGCATTTTCGTGGACAATCAGGGAAACATCTTCATCGCGGACACGGACAACTCGATCATCCGTGAAGTATTGGCCACAACTGGTGTCATCAAAACTGTCGCCGGTACGCCAACCGTCAATGGCTACAGCGGCAACGGGGGGCCGGCCACAAGTGCTCTGCTCGACTTGCCCCAAGGTGTCTTTGTGGATGGTTCGGGAAACATCTTCATTGCGGACACGGACAACTCGGTAATTCGTGAAGTTACCTTCGCAAACGGCCAGATCCAGACTATCGCCGGCGTTCAGTATGCTTTTGCCGCCGTATGCAACTACTCTGGCGACGGTGGTCCAGCGGCTAGCGCACAACTTTGTTTACCCAGCGGAGTTTCCGTAGACAGTTCGGGAAGCATCCTCGTCGCCGACACAGAGAACTTCGTCATTCGCGCGATCAACGCGGGCAGCGGCCAAGTTACGATCGCCGGAACGGTGATCCAGTCGGGCGACATTCAGACTGTTGCCGGTACACCAGGCGTGGAAGGTTATACCGGTAACGGCGGTGTCGCTACGAGCGCCACGCTCAATTATCCGAACGCAACGACCGTCGATACGGCGGGAAACATTTTCGTCGCGGATACAGAGAATTTTGTTATCCGTGAAGTAACAGCCTCGAATGGCACGATCCAGACATTCGTGGGAAACAACACCCTTGCGTACTCCGGAGATGGCAGTGCCGCCAGCAACGCAGAATTGAATGCTCCGGGAGCTGTGTTTGCGGATAATTCCGGCGACATTTACATCGCCGACACCGATAACTCTGCGATTCGTGTGGTCAACACCGGCAGTTCATCGGTGACGATTGCTGGAGTTGTGATTCCACCGGGCGAGATTCAAACGATTGCCGGCAACGGCACCGCAGGGTATTCCGGCGCCGGCGTGCCCGCAAACACTGCGGAACTCAACTACCCTAGTGGAGTTTTCCTCGATGCCCAGGGCGATATTTTCATCGCGGATACCGCCAACTCGGCCATCCGCGAGGTAGTCGCGGCAACCGGCACGATCCAAACGGTGGCCGGTACTCCCGGCACAGCTGGCTTCTCGGGAGATGGCGCCGCCGCCACCAGTGCGCAACTCGCGAATCCCTATGCCGTACTCGTGGACACGACAGGGAACATCTACATTGCCGATACCGATAACTCCGCAATTCGCGTGGTCAATACAACTGGCTCGCCCATTACGGTCGCAGGCATCGTGATTCAGCCAGGCGCGATTCAAACCATCGCTGGAACCCCGACCCAGACGTGCGATGCGTCCACCACGGGATGCGGCGACGACGGCCCCGCAGCCAGCGCCTATCTCAACTTCCCTGCTGGTCTGGCGCTCGATTCCGCCGGAAATATCTTCATTGCCGATACGTTCGACAATGCCATTCGCAAAGTCTCAGCGGCGAGCGGCACCATTCAGACCGTGGCCGGGACCATCGGAGTGCCGGGCGACACCGGGGACAACGGACCCGCGACGAGCGCACAACTCGACGAACCCTATGGCGTTTTTGTGGACTCTTCTGGAGACATTTTCGTCGCTGACTCCAATAACGCAGCCATTCGCGAGGTGGTTGCTGGCACCGGGTACATTCAAACCGTTGCTGGAATACCTTTGCAGGCTGGATTTTCGGGGGATGGCGGACAATCAACCAGTGCTGAAATTGACTCGCCGCTGGGTGTGTTCGCCAATTCTGCCGGTGATTTGTTCATTGCCGATACCGATAATTCGCGAATCCGCGAACTTGTCTCCTCGCTCATCATCACAGTTGCACCAACTCCGGTGACGGTGGTTGTGAATGCTCTGCAGCAATTCACTGCAAGCGTGACTGGAACCAGCAATACGAATGTGAATTGGCTAGTGAACGGAGTTGCAGGAGGCAATGCCACTGTCGGAAGCATCTCTAGCAGCGGCCTGTTTCAAGCTCCAGCAAACGTCCCGACCCCGTCCACGGTGACGATTTCCGCCATCTCGCAGGCCGACAGCACCTCGCTTGGATCCGCGCAAGCGACGATTGCGGTTCCCAGTTCGACCGTGACCGTTTCGGTCAGTACAAATCCGGCTATAACCGAAGTTTTTACCAGCACTACTCAAAGCTTCACCGCTTCGGTGACTGGGACTACGAACACCGCTGTGAGTTGGTATGTCGAAGGGGCACAGGGCGGCGACTCCACGTTCGGAATGATCGATGCGGCGGGGAATTACACGGCGCCGAGCACAGTGCCGTCACCGGCAACGGTGATCATTGAGGCCGTCTCTCAGGCCGACGCTACTGCTATAGGAACGGAGTCCGTGACCCTTGTTACGGCACCCTCTGCGTCTCAGCCCGCGCCACAAACTGTCTCCCCGGGGGGCACGGCGACGTATTCGATCTCTTTGAATCCGAACACCGGAAGTCCCGGCCAGGCCATTACATTGTCCTGCTTGCAGAAATCCTTGCCCTCTGGCGCAAGCTGCGTGTTTTCGCAAAATGGGACAACCATTACAACCATCCTCCCGGGCAGCAGTGCAGTTCCGTTTACACTTGCAGTAAATCTGCCTTCCACTGCTTCGGCATTGCAAAGCGCTGTACGATTTTGGGTTGTGGCACAGATCTACCTCGCTTTCCTTCCATTGGCCGGAATTTTCGTAGCGGGCTACCTAAAACAGAAGCAACTCTGCCGGGGCCTCGCGATTGTAGTATTGTGCGCTCTTCTTTCGCTGCTTATTGCCTGTGGCGGAGGAAATAGTAATACTGCACCACCTCCGACCTCCCCGACATACACGATCCTGGTTCAGGGGACGACAGCAGCACAGCCGAATCCGGTAACCATCACGACTGCCACCCTGATCGTGCAGTGAGCAGTCGTGAAGTCTACGCGGCTTCTGATTATCTGGTTGCTTCAGCAAGCCCCAATAGGTAGTGTTAACGCGTGCCACGACCGCCGTTTCCGAAGACGCTCCGCCAATTCCAGTCCGACTTTGCCACGGAGGAAGCCTGCCAACGATATCTCGCAGCTTGTCGTTGGCCCGATGGATTTACTTGTCCGCGATGCGGGTATGAAAAAGCTTATGAGTTGGTGAAGCAGCTGCGGCAGCAATGCTGCAAGTGTCGCTATCAGGTCTCGCTGACATCTGGAACTATCCTTCATCGGACAAAAACACCGCTGACCCATTGGTTCTGGGCGGCGTACCTGATGACCACGGACAAGCGTGGCGTATCTGCACTACTGCTGCAGCGTCAATTAGGGCTGACCTGCTACGAGACCGCATGGATGATGCTGCACAAGCTCCGCCGAGCAATGGTGAACAACGCGAGGGAACCTTTGCGCGGTGAGGTAGAGGTGGATGAGACGTGGATTGGTGGCGAGCAAGCTGGACTCCGAGGAAGCCGACAACTCAAGCATCGGAGGGCAGCTCTTGTCTTGGTGGCGGTCGAAAAGCGTGGGCGAGCTTCAGGGCGTGTCCGCATGAGCGTAATTCCCGACTTTAAGGCCGCGACCATAATGTCGTTTCTTAGCCAGCACATCGCACCTGGATCCACGATCTATACGGACGGGCTTAAGAGTTTCTCAGGTCTTTTAGAGGCTGGCTTCAAACATGTCGTTCGAAACCAACCTCTACGAACGGAGTTGCGCAAAGGTGCAAAATCCGCCGTCCCGCTTGCCGATCGGGCGATCGGGAACCTCCAGCAGTGGCTCATTGGAACCTACCACGGAGTGAGCAAGGACCAACTGCAAGTTTACCTCGATGAATTCGTTTTTCGGCACAACCGTCGCAAGACGCCGGCAGCCGCATTTCAGACACTACTTGGTCTCGGAACCGGCCGCACATCAACAGTGTACGAGCAGATTCGGGGAGCTCGGGATCTGAATCCCAACCTATTGGGGCTTGCTGAAGCAACCAGATAATCAGAACGCGGCTAGGATTATTGCGATGGACTGTGAGCGGTTGCATGACCCTGTTGCGGGAACGAGACACTCTGGGCAGAACCGAATTTGCTACCCGTTCGTACTGCTCGATGTCGGGCGTTGAGTCGTTGAGTAGGACGAACGGCATTAGTAGGTCGTAAGGGTCGTCTGGGCTCGTCGACGCTATCTCACTTTTTTACGCCGTAACCATTCCGCAGCATCAAGGGTGTGACGGTACCGTTGGGATTGTGCACCGTCTCGTGGCAGACCAAAGCACAGCTATTCGTGGCGGCGTTGTAGGAAATGGGAATACCGCCGTTGGGGGCCACAACATTCACATCGAAATTCACCAGCCGGTCTCCGCTCACGTTTCCGTTTCTGCCTCCCATGCCATGGGCGGTGTGACAAATGGAGCAACTGAAGCCAGCAGCGATATGGCTGGAATGCTGGTTCCAACTCGTGTTGTGCATGATCTGATTGGCGAGATCGTGACACTTGCCGCACATCCCGTAGGGGCCATTCACGCTGAGATCAGGATTGGGGTAAAGATCCGTAATGCGCTGGCCGGGCCCTGGAGCCTGGCTGAACTCATAGCGACGCTCGAGGATGTGACTCCATTTCGATCCATGCGGACCATTCGGGCCTAGACCCCCAAATTCCCGATTGTCGTCGCTGTTATGACAATCCGTGCAGAAAATCTGTGTACCCATCGCTCTTCCCTGACTGACTCCATTTAATTGAGCCATGTAGGGAAGAAGGCTGGGCTGGGGGTACATCGAGGATCGAGCGTGCGTAACGGGATGACTTGATGTCGCGGTAGCCGCGAACTGTGAAATCACGTTGACGGGGTCTGCCGCATTAGAAACGTATCGCACCGGGAGGTATCCGAATTTCGAGGATGTAGGCTTTCCGGAGCTGCTCCCATGGCAGCGCAGGCAGTTCTCATATTGGTTTTGAGCTGGAGAGATAGTCGTGACGCCATCACTCACGAGTACCCCGTTTACAGCCGCCTGCGATATTCGAATCTGTGGGGAAGGCGGAAACGTGTTGCCGAGCTTTTGCGCTGCATGAGGGTTGTGGCAGTCGACGCACGTAGCGTGGCGGTTGTTGTTCAATAGAATCGCTTCGCTACTATCGTGCATGTTGTTCGCACTGGGAAACGGATGAAAGGAAGTCTTGGAAAATTCGGCATAAATATTGGGTAGTGCGGGAGTAATGTTGTTGTTCCCGTTGTGGCAGGTTATGCAGTCCTGGGTATAAGGATCCACCGTGGCCAGCGCGGGAGTAGTGCCTCGCAACAGTCGAGCCGGACCGTTTGCGTTGTGCTCCACATGGCAACTGGTGCACGCATTTCCTGCCACCGTCGTGTACGACCCGACATTTGCCGCCGGCAGAGTTGCATTCGAAATCGTTGCATGCACACTCGTCGGCCAGGGCACCAGCGGATTTTGCTCATTGCCGACATTACGAGGAGCAGTACCATGGCAGGCCAGGCACATCGCACCCCCGGAGTTGTCGCGCACCAGGAAGCTCTGAGAAACGGAGTCCAACCCCTGGATGTGCGGGTTGTGGCAACTCTCACATTCGACACCGCCGTTGATAAGCACGACTTTGTTCAGCGGATCCTGAGTTTGACCCTTTGAAACAAGACTTGCCGCAAGGTCTGCCTGGTCCTTCAGACCACGAAAGCTAAAGGGATGCGAGTTCTGCAGGCTGGTGCCCAGAATGTCGCTGACATTCATGTTCCCCTGCATCTGAATTCTGCCGTAAGGAACGGTCTGGCCCGGTGCAACCGTGCCATCATGGCAGCTCAAGCAAAGACTGCTAGGGCCCGCCACTGGGGGCTGTTGCAGGGTCTGAGTTGAAGTTGTAGTGCTCCGGTACAACGTGTATGTCTGAGTTGAATATGTTTGTGCCCACAACGGTCCTTTGCCCAGTCCGCCGTGCGGCGCGTGGCAGTACTGGCATGGAGGCAAGGCCCCACCCTTGATAGGAGACTTTCCGCTGGGAGACAGATCGTGCATTCCCAGAACATCGCCCTGCATCTGCCCCTGAGCCCCGCCGCTCAGTGCCACTAGAATCGCGAGTGTTAACCAGAACTTCATTCCTAGTGGCCCCCGGTCTGATCCCGTTTTCCGTAATATTGAAATTCCTGCACCCGGCTGTTGTACGAATCCACCACGTAGACCGCGTCGTTGTGATCGATAAACAGACCAGAAGGCAGATCAAACGCTCCGGGCTCCGAACCTTCGGTGCCGAAATAGTAAAGCAGTTCGCCTTGCTGATCGAAGATCTGCACGATGTTCCAGGCGCCATCGACCACGTAAAGGTGGCCCTCGCTATCGAAGCCGATCCCTTTGGCCGGAAGAAACTCCCGACGCCGTCGCCAACCGCACCCACCGCGTACTCGAAACCGCCGCTTCGATTGAACACTTGCACGCGGAAGTTCATCGCATCCACGACCGCAACGTCTTGCCCATGTAATACAACTTCGGTCGGATAGTTAAACTCGCCAGGCTGAGTTCCGGCTTGTCCAATCGTCTGCACCACCTGGCCCTGCATGTCCAGCACATAAACCTTGTTACGCAGAGTGTCGGTGACATAGATCCGCTGCTCCACCGAGTCCACCGCGATGCCGGTCGGCCGCTTGAAGTATCCTTCCCCACCCTTCAAGCTCCCGATCATGCGTTTGAACTTGCCACTCGAGTCAAAGACAAAGATTTTCCCCATCTCCGAATCCGTGACGTAAAAATTATCCTGCGCGTCGACGGCTACGCACTGAGGCGAGCGCAATGAATTCGCGTCTTTATCGCGCCGGCTGATGAACTTGTACTTGTGGTCCGGGAAGTCAAAGATATGGATGCCCATCGCACCCGGGTCCGTCACAATCGCGCGCCCGCGCGAATCGACCGCAATGCTATAGGGACGTATGGCCTGGCGCCTCTGGGGTGGGCCGGCCACCACGTCGACGACTTTCTTAAAGAAGCCGCGCTTCGGCTCTACATCGTGATCATCCTGAAACGTTCGGACGAACGCCAGCTTGCGACCGCCTTCCAGCAGGAGATCGGGCGGAGGTGGCGCGTCATTTTTTTCAACCTTGATCTTGGATGCCGCAGCCACCCCGCCCCAGCTGAGCACCACCATGAGGCCTATGTAGAATCCAGACCAAACCCTCACGGATACCGCCTTAGAATGGCTTGAACCATCTTTGTATCCCAACATAGAAGGACGAAAAGCTCGCTGGCAAGGCGCCGGTAGAGCCAGCCCCCACGCTCTGCATCAAGAGCGTATACCCGCCGCCGATCGACATCTGACGGAACTGGCACGTCGTGTACGCGGTCAGAACTTTGGACCAGTTCGAAGAATAAAGCGCCGGTGTGGTCGTATCATACATCGCTTTGCTGTAATTTACGTTCATCGTCCAGCGATTGATCGGAGTCGCCGACCCCACGATCGTATACGACGAGCTGTTTTCCAATAAATATTGATTCGGATTCAGCACGGGAAGAGCCGTAATCGGCGTCGACACCAGCCCGCTCCCCGTTAGCAGCGCCGTTCCATAGGAATTCGTGTAAGTGAATCCCCCTCCATAGCCACGGTACATCAGATTCGTCCCGTAACCCTCGGAATGGGCGCTGGAACCCGCTACCAGGCTCGCTCCGCTGTGGTAGCCATTAAAATTAGCGTACCATCGCAGATGATGGCTGAGCTCGCGCCTCACATTCGCCAGATATGAATAATTCGAGGTCACCTCTGTTGCCAGGACGGTCTGCACATTCTGCGCGTAGGAGAAGCTTCCGTTCAACTCGAACGCTGACACCTTTCGAGTGAAATTTACTCCTCCCACCGCCCCTGTCCCCTGATGCCCGTCCTGCGTCGACTGATCATTCACGCCGGCATAAAAGTAGAACATTCCCCACAGCGGCTTGTTGAAGCGATAGTCGAGGATAACGCCGAACTGGTTGGATGCTACGCTCTGTCCGTAGATCTCTTGCTGCGTCCGGTTGAAATTAAAGGCCACGCCCAGGCCCTTGCCGATGTTGAGAATGTCATAGTTATAGAGGGAGAGCGAAGAGCTATTCGACCCAAAGTTGACCTGCGGAGCTACGCTTCCCGCCGTAATCAACTGCTGCTCCACCTCGCCTTGCAGGCTGGTGTTGTACTGCGCTCCAAATAAAGTAGTAAGACGGTTCAAGGGAGCAAAAGTAGCATTCCCCGAAAAGTCATTGTTTGAGCCCGAAGTCGTGGTTCCGTCGCCGTTCCCGTCGAAGCTCGAGTAGCCATAGCCGAACGCGACCGAGCCGTGCAGCGGCAAAGCGTGGTTGGTTGTAAAAGAAAATGTTCTCGAGTTTTGGGCGGTCGTGTCCTCCTCGCCCGTGGTGAGGAACGAAGGCAATTGCGTATGCGTCCAGAGATCGAGGAAGCGGCCGTTCAAGGACCAACCCGCTAGCCGGTACTGGCTTTGCAAGCTGAAGCTGCGCGTCGAAGAACGATCGTTCTCGTTAGGCTCGGTACCAAGGAATGTGGACGATGAACTATCCTGGAAATAATTCACCTGGACTGGGGGCAAGTTAGGCAGCAGTTCCGACCATCCAATGCCGAACTGAGTAGACTCGCCGGAGGTGGTGAATCCCGTCATGTTCGGCAGGCCAAAGCTGCTGCTGCCGTTGAAGTTCTTGCCGAAAGTAACTGTCCCGGGAAAGTGGCTGCCGGAAAAAATGCCGACGCCCGCCCCGACACTGGTGGTTCCAATGATCGACCCCTCGCCGGAGTTCGCCTGCGAGCGATCGTACACCGGCGTTACGTAGAAGTTCAGGAAGTTAGGATTGTAATAATATCCGGAGATATTGGCGTCACCGTTGATCCCCGTGCCGTGATCGGAACCGCCAACATTTCCGTAGTCGCCGTTATAGCCGAACCCGACGCCTCCCGTCATGTTGAAGCTGAGGTTCTGCCCGACCTTCACCTGCGCCGACGCCGGCAAGGCAAACAGTAGCAGGCCCCACAGCAGACGCGACATTGGATTGTACCCAATCAAGATTCTCCCCAGCTTTGTCCAAAACCCCACCGAATTCTGGATACCTTTCACCCATCCCTTGCTCGCTTCGCGAACCCCTGGATGATTACTGTTCACGGCAAACCCCGAACTTTACAGCTCCTGAATCTTTGCGTTCTGGTGCAGCTTCTTATCGAAAGCAATGCGCAGCTTCTCGGTCTTCTGCGTTTGCAGCCGGTTAATGAGTTCCTTTTGCACTTCGGCAAATTTCTTCTTGCCCGCCGGAGTATGAGCATTCAGGCGAAACATCGAGTAGGCCGTGCCCAACTGGAGCAGCGGGCTCACCTCCCCAACTTTCATTGCGCGTGCGGCTTTCACTACTTCGGGGGGAAGACTCTGGAGTTTTACGGTTTTGTGATCGCCCATGTCGACGCGGTAGTCGTCTTCAGAAACTTTCTCCGCCAGCAACCCAAACTCCTGGTAATTGTGGGTTGCCTTCGCTTGCTGATAGATGCTCTCCGCCTTCTTGCCTAGTTCTTTCAGCGTTTCCGGGTTGGCATTGTTGGGCGGCAGAAGCGAAATCGTCTGGATGGCGAACAGTTCGTCATGTGCGAACTGCTTCGGATTCTGGTCGTAGTAGTGCCGCGCCTCGACGATGGAAACGTCCGATTTGTTGTCGACTTCGCTCTTGAGCAAAGCCTGGATCAGCAGCGAGCGCTTGATCTGGCGGCGCAGCCTGGCTTCCGAACCATCCATTTCCGCTTTCAAAAACGCATTGAATGCCGCGCTGTTTTCGAACTGCCCTCGAAATCTTTTCTCCTCGCGCAGAATTCGCTCGGGAGCAATGGTCATTTTTCGCCGCAGCGCTTCTTGGTAAACCAATTCTTCGAAGACGATCATCTGCATCGCCCCGCTCCGGATTTCCGCTTCCTGCTGCTTGGGAAAGCCGTTGTGCATCCGGGCGTAGGGGAACATGGCGAGCATCTCGCGCAACAGATCGCGGTCCGTCAACTCCGTGCCGTTCACCCGCACCACCGCCCGTCCGGTCACCTGGAAGCTGGACGACGCCGAAGCCGCTTGCGGAGCCAGCGCGGTGGGCGCGTGCGACGCCACCTGCGCGCTGGCGCTGGCTACTGTCAACAGCAGAACCGCGGCGGCCGTGATCTGGGATTTCATCTGGAACTCCTTACGTCCTTGCTTGCTTTCAAAAAAGGGGAGAGAACCCTCTCTCCCCTGATTCATATCCAACAGCCGAGCGATTAGAACTGCGTTGTGATCGGGCCACCGTTGGCTTCGTTCGACTCGCTAAAGTGGCACTGCCGGCAGAACTGAGTGGTGGACTGCGCATAGCCATTCAATGCCGCAGTCACGTTGTTGACGTTGTACGGACCGTTCACGAAGAAATAGGTCGCGTAGGTTCCGGTAGTAGCGCCGGCGATCGGTGCATTCGAGTTTGCCGCAAACACGTTCATCACATGCTGGTTGTGGCAGGTGGTGCAGACGATGTACGGAACGCCCGAAGCATTGACCGGCTGGAACGAGGTGTTCGTGCCATGGGTCACGCCCGCCAGAGCTGGGTAGCCATACGATGCCGCGAACGTGGAGTACTGGCCGCTGGGGGTGATGCTGGCCACGGACGTGTTCGTGGAGTTCATGGTATACGTCAGGCCGCCATTGCCGCCTGTCGCGTTGTAGTAGCTGCCCAACACGGCCGACATGGTCGCGTTGTCGCCCACCGGGTGGGAGTTGTTGTAGCTGAAGCCGCCCGCCGCGCCCGATGCGCCGAGCAGGGTTGGAATGGGAGCATTACCATAGCTGGAGGGCAGAGCGCCAATCTGCTGCTCGTACGCGTGGTTCGTCATCATCGCGCCCTTGGCCACCACGCCATCATGGCAAGAGAGGCACATCACGATGCCACGAACGTCGGAGTATTGCTGAGCTGTCCAGGTCGCAGGATTCTGCGTGCTGGGCAGGATGAGAGTGTATTTCTTGGAGGTGCCGGTTGGATTCGAGGTGCTGCTGGTGCCGATGTCACTGAAGTCCAACGTGGCGCCGACAAGGAGTGGTCCCATGTCCTGGGCAAACAGGGCATTGGTGCCGCTCCACAGATCCTTCGTTCCACCGGAGACTGGGTTTCCGCCCGCACCGGCGTTGCCGCTGTGGGGAGAGTGGCAGCCCGCGCAGCCGCGGCCGTAGTTGTTATGCGCGCCCAGGACGTCAATCGTGGGAGCAACAGCATTCGCCGCGCCTGAACTGGTCGCCTTTCCTGCGGTAACGGCTTGGCCCATCACAAGAGCCGAAGCCATGACCAAAAGCAAAATAGCTAAGAATAGCTTCTTCATTAGTAGAGCCTCCATGAGTTGATCAACTCGGACTGGACGACAGCGACTTGTCCGGTTCCGACTCACTAGTTGAATTGCACGAAGGTCACCGTGGCAGCAGGAGTGCTGAATTTTTTCACAGTCGTCTAAGTATTTGATTTTTCTAAGCTTGGGCGTGCTTTTTGACAGTGTTGCAGATTTCATCACTAGCTATTGGCGGATGGTTGAGCCTTTTCCCGCAGTCCCATCGTGAAATTCCCCAAACGAAACCGCATGCCGGAAGAGACCCGCAGTCCCATACGGAGGTAATGATTAGGAGGGTCTCTAGCTAAGGGATTTGCGTTCGCCGAGTCGACCTCGTCCCCGCGAACCTGCTTGGGATTCGGCGGGCCGCTATTTGGTCGCGGGATCGGTCGCCTTGCCGGGGTCGGCCTTGTCGGGTGGCTTCGTCTGCGGTGCTGGCGTCGTGACGGGCGCGGCGGGCTGTGCCGGCTTCCCCGGCGCGGATTCTGCGGCTTTTTTCTTCTCCGCCTCGCGCCGCAGATACTCCTGGCGCGCTTCCTCCTGGGTCACGTAGCGGAACTCCTGCACGCGTCCCGGGAAGACCTCGGAGGTGAAGACACGGTTATCCTTGTCGATGGTGATGTACTGCACGCCAGAGAACATGCCGGGCAAAATTCCCTGGACCAGCCCCATGTAGATCAACAACTGGCCCTCCTGCGAATACACCTGAACACGATTCTGCATGGGATCGGTCACCCAGATGTGACCGTCGCAATCGATGGCCACGCCTTTGGGCATGGCGAAGTATCCCGGGCCATCGCCGCGCTTGCCGAAGGCGCGAATGAATTCGCCGTCGGCATCGAAGCTTTCAATGCGCGCGTTGAGCATATCGGCGACGAAAATATTGCCGTCTTTATCCACCGCAACGTCGGTCGGCTTCGCAAAATCTCCGGGAGTGGTCAAGGTGTGATCCTTGCCCGTGGTGCCGATTTTGCGCAGCAACTGTAGAGTGTCGGCGTCGTAAACCAGCACCTGGTCGAGCGTCACATCGGCAACGTAGAGAAAGCGGTTCTCGAGATCGATCGCCATTCCCGCCGGCTCGACCAATCCTTGGCGGATCACCGCCTGAATTTTATGATTGGGGCCAAAGATGAAAATGCAGTGATTGCCAGAATCGGAGACGAAGAGCCGGTCGGTATCATCGATCGCCAAACCATAGATGGTGGAGAAGTTGGCATCTTTGCCGTTCTTGATCATCTCGGTGTCGCGAGTTTCCGGATCGATGACGAAAATCGCGCCCACCTTGGTATCGGCAACATAAAGTTTGCCTTTGGAATCGACCGCCAGGCCGTGCGGCTCGCCCATAAAGTAATGATTCTTCAGGGGATCATTCGCTTTGGTCCCGCTGGTGCCAGCCAGACGGTCCATCCACTCGCTCTTCGACTTGGCCGGTTTGGTGTTGAAGTCGGGAAGTTTTTCGCCCGCGAAATAGTTGAGGTAGCGGATACGAGTGATGTTCGGCGGCTGGGGCCAAACGATCTTGGAGGTGTCAATGCCTTCGAGAACCGAGACTACCTTTTGCGGTTGGTTGTCCTTTTTCTTCTTTTTTTGGGAATCGGAGGCAAAGGATGGACAGGCGAAAGCCAGCGAGAGCGCCAGCGCGACCCAAACGCTTGCCGGTCCAATCAAATTGTGACGTCGCGCGATCATGGTTGCTTCCCTCGTTTTAGATTCCATTGCGAGAACACTGCTGGCCGCCTCATTATTTCCCAGTTCGTTGCAAGTTCTTATGACAACTTGCACAGAATAATGCGTTGTTAGCCTGGTCGTTGGCCAGCAAAGCGGGTTGCGCCGAAGCATGCGGCTGATGACAGGTCAGGCAGTTCATCGCGGTCTTTACTTTGGTTACGTCGGTCGGATCCATGATGTCGGAAACCGGGTGACCATCCACCGGATGCCCCAGGTTGTACTTCAAGGGCAGCACGGGAACCTTGGCAAAATAGTCTTCAGGTAGCTTCACCTTGCCACCAAAGATCGCGACCAGGTGGTCGCTTACGAGCTTTTGCGGTTTCGAGTCTGGGCCGTGGCATTCCAGGCAAAGCTTGTTCACGGACGCAGTACGCAGCAGATGTTGATTGTCATTCCCATGCCCGTCGTGGCAAACCGCACATCCCTGCTTGAACGCGGGCTGGTGATGCACCGGCTTCTTCTCCAGATCGCCGATATCGCTGTGGCAGCCGACACAAATGCTGACGGGATCGGTTTTTGGTAACGCCGGATATTTGCTGGCATGTGGATTGTGACAGTCGGTACAGTCGCCGGCCGCGCCCGGATGCTGAACTTTCGCCTTCTCGATCTGGTCGGCCTTTTCGGAATGGCAAGTCAAGCACAAGTCTTTGACGTTGGCTTGGGTCAGAACTACCTTGCCGTCTTTGGCCGGAGCGTGGCACATCTCGCAGCTCTTGTCCGCAAAAGGAGGATGGGTGAACTTCGCCATCAGCTTCGGCACGGCGGACTCATGCGGGTCGTGGCATTGCAGGCAGTCGGCCTTTTCGAACGGCTGTCCTTGATGTGCTTTCACCAGACTGGCGTCCTTCACGTCATGACAATCGATGCAGAGCGCGGGGGCATCCTTGGTCAGGTGGAAATCGAATTCGCGCTTCCCTGGTTCACCCGTCTTGTGTGTGATGTGGCAGGTATCGCAGCCCATGTCGAGCGCAGCGTGCCGACTTCCCTTGTCGGGAACATTCAGGCCCTGGGTGTGACAAGTGAGGCAGAGATTGTCGTCCTTCTTCTCTCCGGACGTGGCTTTGAGCAGTTGATTCTTGTTGTCGGAACTGTGGGGATCGTGACAGCTCAGGCAATCGCGAACAGCGGGTGGGTGGACGCGTCCCTTTATCTGCGTGGCATCTTTGTCGGCATGACAGTTCAGACAGACTTTGAAAGGAACTGCAGTGATTAACTTTACGCGAGTGATGTCTTTGTTAACCCGCACCTCGTGGCAGCTCAGGCACCCCATCGCGATCGCGGAATGGACGGCTTTCCCTTTGGTCTTGTCCTCATGACATTCCAGGCATTTCGCGGAGTCTACATTCTTGTCGAGCGGAACGGGATGCGTTTTGGCCAGCGCAGGCACACTGGTAGTCGCCAATATCAATACGACGATCCAGAGAGAACGGGGGAGGGCATGCTGCAATTCCGTTTTCGGAGCCTTCAGTTCATGTTTTTTGAATGCCACAACGGTCACCAAGCGCAGCATGTGCACGAACCTCGCCTTCGCGATGTGAAAATCCGACTCGCGCCGGTTTGACCTGTAAGGTATTGCAACATAACACGTTCCAAAACCGAACTTGCAACGGCATTGGTTTGCAAGAAGAAGCCTGAACTCTCTTGAATGGGCGTTCTCCCACACTAAGTCGGTGAAATCACGCATGCCTCAATGCTTTCACCCGGAGGTCTCAATCGAATCGATTTTCCGTGGATTGTGACCGAAATCACGCGCTGGTTGCTACTGGGTCAAATGGCTGCGCCAGCCTTATCCGATGAGTGTAATGCCTCACATCCTTCCCATCACAGCACTGTCGAATCATCGCAATCCTCTGAATATAGAGACTTTAGCAGAAACGTGGGGCGTTGGCGTGGAACGTGCATTGTGTTCAAGGCGAGGAACAAGAAAGATATGGCCCCGTCACTTCGCTCTGCGATCCGCCAAGTCTGGCAGACTCTCAGCTCCATCAAGACTGGCGTCGTGTTGATCATCCTGGTCGTCATCTTCTCCGCTGCCGGAACCGTGATTCTGCAGCGCCCCATGACCGATCCCGATGACATGGCGCGGGCTTACTCTCCGGCCATGCTGCGCTTCCTCGACGCGGTGGGCCTGACGGATGTCTTTCATGCACGTTGGTTCGTGGCGCTGATGATTCTGGTCAGCTTCAGCATCATCGCGGCCTCGGTCGAGCGTTTCCCCAACTCCTGGCGCTACTTCGCGCGGCCTTATAAGAGTCCTGATGAAAACTTCCGCAGAGTTCTTCCAGTCCATGCCACCATCGCGATTGCAGATGAGGAACAAGGACTGGGCGCGGCCGAACGCGCGCTCCGGCACTCTGGATTCAAAGCCGAGCGCGTCGTGCGCACCGACAGCTTCTCTTTGTTCTCGGAGCGCAACCGCATTTCCGAGTTGGCCGTCTACATCGTGCATGCCAGCCTGCTGCTGATTTTTCTGGGCGGCATCGTTGACGCGATCTACGGATGGCGCGGCTTCCTGATGCTGAGTCCCGGGAAAGCCAGCAATCAGATCGAAATGAAAAATGGAATCACGAAAGACTTACCGTTCGCGATTCGCTGCGATGCCGCCGGTGAAGACACCTATAACGACGGCACGCCGAAAAAATACTGGTCGAAGCTGGCTGTAGTCGCCGATGGGCGCGAGATCTCGAACAAAGAAATCGTGGTGAACGATCCGCTGGTCTACAACGGAGTACGTTTCTATCAGGCCAGCTATGGACGCACCGGCAAGCTCGAAAAAATAGTTCTGAGCGCAACTCCCGCGAAAGGCGGCGCGCCCCAGGAAATCTCGCTGGCCATGAACGAGACGGCCGCACTCGATGCTGATACCAGCGTGCAATTGGCGGAGTTCGTCCCCGACTACGTGGTGGAGGACGGCCATGTGTATGCCCGCAGCAACGACGTGGTCAATCCCGCCGTGCATCTGATCGTGACTTCGAAGAAGGCGAAGGCCAGCGTGAATTACTGGCTGCCGGAAATTCCCGGCATCGATGAGAATGCGTCGTCGCCGTACACGCTGCAGCCGAAAGACCTGAAGACCGGGGTGTTCACCGGGCTGGAAGTTTCTCACGAGCCTGGTCAGTGGTCGGTCTGGGGCGGAGTGGTTCTGATGGCGATCGGCCTCACCTTCGTTTTCTACGTCATCCACATGCGCTTCTGGATTGTTCCGGTGCAGGACACGACTGGAAAGCTGGCGCTATGGATTGGCGGCTCGGCCAATCGCAACCGCGACGCCTTCGAAATGAAGTTCAAGAAAGTCGTGGCAGAGATTCAGAAGGAATTGAAACCGGCGGTCGCCGCCGCCACTGAAACACCCCGGGCTGCGTCGATCTCCGGAAGATAAGCCCGGCTTAAGAAAGGAAAGGAAGCAACAATGCAACGAGTCAAAGCAGAACAGCATCCCGCGACCGGAATGACTTTGGTCGTGATGGTGGGGTTGAGCATCGCGTTCCTGCTGGCCATCGCTCTGCTGAATGTGGCGAAGAGCGGAAACATCCTGAGCGAAGCCAACCTGCTCTATGCGGCTCTGGTTTTTTATGCGGGCGCAGGCGCGTTGTATCTCGGCTTCGGCGTCACCGGGACGGATTCCTACATCAAGTTTGCCTCGTTAGCGACATGGGCCGGCCTCATCGCCAATACCGGAGCGGTCGCGCACCGCTGGTATGAGGCCGGCCATCCCCCATTCGCCAGCGTATATGAAATGCTGCTGAGCTTTGTGTGGACGCTGGCCGCGCTTACGCTGATTGCCGAAAAACGCTATGGAGTGAAAGTAATCGGCACCGTCACCATGCCGGTAGCGATTGTCGGCGTCATACTGATGCAACTGCTGCGCAGCGACGTGCGTCCGCTGGTGCCCGCTCTGCAGTCCACCTGGCTGCACGTGCACGTGACCCTCGCCATGCTGGCCTATGCGGCGTGTGCTCTGAGTTTTGCTCTGGCCATGATGTTTCTGATCCAGGACAAAGTGAAGACCGAGAGCTTCCTGGCTGCGACCAGCGTGTTCACCGCCGGAATTTACGCCGCGATTCTGCTGCGCTTTGAAAAGTGGGGTGGATTAAACGTGGTCGCCTGGGATGCCGAAAACAAAACTGAAGTTTTCATCTCGCGCGGAGTGCGGCTGTTCGTGACCATTCCCGATCTCGGCTGGCTGATGCTGCTGGTTTTTGCCGCGGTCGCCGCGCCGCTGGTGCTCTACATTCTGGCCCGCGTGAAGCGCGACGAGAGTTATCTCGCGCTCGCGAATCGGGCACTGTTCATCAGCATTCTGCTGCAGACCCTGGCCCTGGTTTTCTTCATCCTGCGCGCCCGCGATGGCCAATATGCCTCGCTCGACGCGGACGGCCTCTACGCCACCAGCCTGGCCGCGAGCCCTTTTATTCTCTCCGCGCTGGTGGGCGGAATTTTCGCCAACCTGCTCTACCTGCTTCTGCTGTGGCGCCGCGAAGATTTGCAGCGCCTGCTGCCGGATGCGGAAGCGCTCGACCGGATTACCTACAAAACGATTTGCATTGCCTTCCCTTTGCTCACCCTCATGATCGCCGCCGGCGCCTTCTGGGCTAATCGGGCCTGGGGTTCCTACTGGAACTGGGATCCCAAAGAGACGTGGGCGGCGATTACTTGGCTGGTGTATGCCGGATATCTGCACATGCGCATCACGCGCGGCTGGCGCGGCCGGCGAGCGGCTTACTTCGCCATTCTCGGATTTGCCGTCGTGATGTTCACTTTCTTCGGGGTGACTTACTTGTTGCCCGGACTGCACGCTTATGCCTGAGACTGCAAGAGAGACCAACAATTCGCCAGCCGAACCCGAGGCCCACCCCGTGGAAGCGAGTCGACCATCGCGCAAGAGCAGGTACAGCACGGGATACTTGAGCGATGACGGTGCGATGGAACCGGTTTCCGAGGCCGTGGCGGAACTTGGCGCAGCCGAAACCCAGGATCCTGAATTACCGTGGTTTCGCATCAACTGGGAAATCAAAGCGCTGGTGCCGATTGCATGCGTCCTGCTGGGCGGCATGCTGCTGTTTCTTTTGGCCACTCTCTCCTGGCGTGATCCTGAACGCCACATCGTGTTGCTGGTTGCCGGAGCGGGCGCCGTTGCCATTTGCGGCGCGTTGCTGGTCGTTCTGACCTACACGGTGCAGCGTCCCATGGTCGAACTGCAGCAAAAGATCGCGCAACTCGGCAGGGGCGATCTCCGCGTCTCCGTCAGTTTTTCGCAACGCAACGATGAGATCGGAGACCTCGGCCGGAATTTCAATCAGATGGTCGAGCAACTGCGCGAGAGCCGCGTCGAAATTGAGCGCCTGCATCGCACCCAGATGTCGCGCGCCGAGCACATGGCGACTCTGGGCGAGATGGCCACCGGCCTGGCCCACGAGATCCGCAACCCGCTGGCGGGAATTGCCGGCGTCATCGAAATCATCGGCCGCGATCTTCCCGATTCCAGCCCGGCGCGCGCCGTGGTCAAAGATGTGCGGCAGGAAATCGCCCGCATCAATCGCATCGTGACCGACTTGCTGCAGACGGCCCGTCCCCATCCGCCCAAAGTCCGCAAGAGCGACCTCAACACCACCGTGGAACACGCCGTGATGCTGGGGCGGCAACAGGCACTCTCGAAAGCGGTGGAGATTACGCTGCACAAAGATCCGTCGCTGCCGGAAGTCGAGCACGACAGCGATCAGATCCACCAGGTAATGCTGAATCTGCTGCTCAATGCGCTGCAGGCCATCGATCTGAATGGCAAGGTCGCCGTCGCCATCGAACTGCGAGGGACGAATGCAGTCATTGAAGTCGCGGACAACGGACGCGGCATCTCACCCGATCACCTGCCCAACATCTTCCGCCCGTTCTTCACCACGAAAGGCGACGGCACCGGCTTAGGACTCTCCCTGGCCCGCCGCATCATCGAAGACCACCAGGGCCGCATCGACGTCACCAGCGCTGTGGGCAAGGGAACGACGTTCTCGGTCGTCCTGCCGCTGCAGCGCGCCGGCACCGGCGAATCGATCACTCTGACGGTGTAGATCTCTCGTATCTCCTTCGTATATACTGTGTGGATACGGAGGAGCTTCCCCATGGCGACAACGCAGATTGTAAAGTGGGGCAACAGCCTCGCGATCCGGATTCCCAAGCCTGTGGCCGAGGAAGCTGGAGTCGGCGAAGGCGATCCCATTGTGGTCGAGGCGGTCAACGGACGCATTCAGCTGCGGCCCGACAAGAAACGGGTACCGACCTTGCAAGAGCTGGTCGCGCAAATCACGCCAGAGAATCGCTATGCCGCAGTCGAAACTGGGCGAGCCCGAGGCAAGGAGAAACTGGAGTGGTAGCCCGCTACGTTCCACGGGCGGGAGACCTGATCTGGCTCGATTTTGATCCGCAGGCCGGCCGTGAACAGGCGAAGCGACGCCCTGCTTTGGTGATTACTGACCATTCCTACAATCGGGCCAGCGGCCTGGTCATAGTGTGCCCGCTGACCAGTCGTCGAAAACCCTATCCTTTCGCTTTGCCCGTCACAGTCGACAAGATCGACGGCGCGGTTCTGGTCGATCACGTCAAGAGTCTCGACTGGGCGGCGCGCAAAGCTGCATTCCACTCGAAGGCCGACCCGGCGCTGCTTGCCGAGGTACGCGGATATTTAGGCGTGCTACTCGGAATCCGATAGATCGACGATCCCGTTCAGCGGAGTGGCGTCGAACCGCTGGATTTCAATGGCTGACTCACGTCGGTGACGGAGAAGAAGAGCGTATGCCTGAACTGCTACTGCGTCCCTGATATCCCTGTTCCCAGAGGCTCGCGCGTTTCAAAGTAACGCCGAGGAGGCGGAAGAATCACCGATCCGCTGACGGCGATTGAGAATGTCTGCTCTGCGGATTTGCCGTCAAGGCCTTCCGCCGTGAACCGCACCGTGTAGTTTCCCGCTGCAGTATACGCATGAGTCAGGATTGCGCCGTCGGCGACCACTCCATCGCCGAAGTCCCAATGATAAGCAAGTGCGGGAACTCCGTCTTTCGACACTATGCTGGAGAACGTAATCTCTTCCCCAATTTTCGCCTGAGTCGGGACCTGGAAGACAATCGAAGGCGCGGCCACCGGGATTAAAGTGTCAATGATTTTGACCAGCTTGACCGAGTGTGCGGGTTGATCGTCCAGGCGGAGCGTTTCGCGGGTCATCGCCAACGGCTGATCTGGCGCGAACGCGTCACGTAGGGTGTACGAATGCCCCGCCGTGAGGTTCAGGTCGGAAAGCGTGAAAGTATGGGAACGCGGCTGCTCCGTCCAGTTGAAAACTGCCAGCATCGACTGACGTTCATCTTCGCGCAGCAAAAAGACGCTCGGTTGCTCATCCTGATCTGTGTAGGTCATGAGATCCAGAGGCACGGCCACCTGCCCCAGCTTTACCATGGCCAACAAATCAGGATTCTTGACCAACGCCAGACGTTCCGGATCTTTCCCCAGGGTTGGGAGGTCGTCGCCGATCTCGAACATTCCACCGGAAACCGCCGCCAGCGCTATCGATACCTGAGCTTCATTCAATGTAGCCGGAGCTTCAATCGTCCGCTCTTCCAAAAGCTGCCGGGAAACCGTGAACGCGTCCGGATCCGTGATGAAAAAGTTGCGATGCATGTAATAGCGCGCCGCGATGCCCGGCTCAGCTCCCTTGCTGCGGAGAAACGTATGGCCCGTATCCTGGGATACGCGGCCCTCATCCACCAAGCCGACCGGGTTCAACATCGGGCTCCCATCTTTATCGAGAAGCACGCCCTCGCCGACAGTCTTGCGGATAATCTCCAGTCCGATTCGCTGCGCTTCGAGTGCCGTGGTGTTCGGGCGATGGTAATAACCCTCGATCGCCGTATTGTCCATGAAATCGAGCTTAATGTAGCGCGCCCCCCACTCCCGAACCAGCGTGCGATAGGTCTGTCGAAGATATTCCTGAGCGTCAGGGTGAGTCGTGTCTAAGACGAACAGGCGTTCACCCTTTACCTCTTCGGCGTCTCCAATGGAAATAGGATCGCCATGTGCGTTGTGCACCAGCCAATCTTTGTGATGCTCGTAGATCCACGACCGCTCGCCCGCTTCAAACGGAGCGGTCCAAAGGCCAACCTTCAACCCCAAGCGGGAAATGTGGCGGGTTAAATCCCACATGCCACGGGGAAATTGCGAGGCATTGGGCGTGGCGTATTCACCGCGAGAATATCCGTAACCGAGATCGAAATGAAAATAATCATAGCCCAATCGCTCGAGGTGCTCGGCCAACCATTGAGCGTTCGTGAGCGCGGTGCCTTGAGTGATTTTTGTATAGTAGGCCGTCCAACTCCACCATCCCATCAGGTTGTCTGTGCTGACGCGACTGTGATGCGTTTCCCGAATCACGGCGCCGTAATTTTCAAGTTGCGAATGATAGTCGGTGCCAGCGGAAAACATCACGCGCTCTGAACTCAGTGACTCGCCCGCGGAAAGAGGAACGCTCAATTCAATCAGATTTTCCGCCGGCCCTTCGCGCAGACCGGATTCGGGATCGGTCGCTTGTATCTCAGTAGTTCCGGTGGAATCGACTGTGTAAGAAACGATGTGAGGGGCATTCGGCGAGGAAGATTGCGTTTGCAGATGAATAATAGTCAGAAAGCGATTGGAGGTGAGAGCCCCGAGGAACAGGCTCTCCTTGCTCTCTCGGTTGTAGATAAGCTGGCTGCCTACGGCGCGGTGCATCCCCTGCGGAGCTTTCCCTAAATCATAAATCTGCAATGGGGGCCAGTCTTCGCTGAAGCTGTCGGAGAGAACCCGGTCGGCGCTCTGCACGCCACCAAGATCGATGATCTTGCTCCCGTCGGCCTCAACGCTTCGGATACTTTGGATGGTTACCGGATTACCGGTGTGATTTTGTACCTCAGCCTCGATGACGCCGAAACTTCTCCCCTCATAGATTGCTAGGGTGTACGCCAGATCGGGGAGCTTCGGAAGTCCGGACGAAGTGACTGTAATTTTCCTGCCGTGTCCAAGAGCATCCTCAAAGTCCGCTTGAGCTATCTCGTGTTTCGGATAGTCCGTCGACTTGACCCATTTGTGATCGATCTCCGCCGCTACTTTTGCATGAAAGATGCTGTGTCCGCCACTTCCTGTTCGGACGTCGTAGGTGCCGTCGCCCGGCTGAACCACCACAGAAAGGCCCTCGACGGCAACGACCGCCTGGGGAGCTTTCGACGGGTCAGAGGAGCCGAATCCGCCTTCGACCAGAATTAGCACGCAAACTATCAAGACCCATGCAATTTGCACCAAACGGATTTTGCCTACCAGTTCTTTGGGACGCCGAGAAGCGCACACAGTACGCCGGATCATAAATTCCTTTCGTGATTGAACGGCCAGGTAGACTTCCACTTCGCCCAGATGAAGAACACCAGAATGCCGGTCAGGAGCGTCAGTAGACCGATTTTGATGTAGAGCCAGCCCGAGGTCAGAAAAACATAGGCCCACCCGAAGAAAGCAATGACCATCGGCACGGGATAAAACCACATCTTGTAGGGCCGCGCACTGTCCGGAAACTTTCGCCGCAAGAGGGGAATGGCAAACAGCTGTCCCAGAAATTGCACCAGGATTCTGGTGGTGATCAACGCACTGACAAGCTGATCAAGCTTGAGGAACGCCAGCGCGATCGAAACCGCGCCCAGAACCAGAAGCGAAACCTGGGGATAATTTTTCGTGGGATGCAGTTGCGCGAACGGACGGAAAAAATAGCCGTCGATGGCCGCCGCATAAGGAATTCGCGAGTAACCCAAAAGAAGCGCGAACACGGCACCAAATGCCGACCAGAGGACAAAAATTGTTACTGCGATCGCGGCGCCTCTGCCGTACACGTGCTCCATGAAATCAGAGGCGATGAAGTTCGAATGAATGGCTTCCCGCCAAGGCACGACCCCGATCAGAGCAAGATGGAGCGCCAGGTATCCCACACAGCAGACGGCGAGCGAATACAGAATCGAGCGCGGCACTACGTAGGAAGGATTCTGCACTTCGTCCCCGATGTAGCAGACATCGTAATATCCGAGATCACTGCTGTCCAAATTAACCGGGATTGAGGAGCAGGAGTAAGGGAATTGGGGCATTTTCTGCTTCTCAGTGGTCGCTCCCAGGTTGAGGTTGCCATTCTGCTGTCCAAGTTGGGTTACCAGGAAAGCGGGATTTGCTCGGCGATGTGAGCGAGTTGGGGCGGGGGTTGAAAGGGTTGATCGATCCAGGAGAACAGATCGCGATAGACGAACAGTTGCTGGCGCAGCAGAGCGGCGAGATTGGACAGGCTCCAACCGAAGCGGGCACGCAGTTGCAGGTACTTGAGCAGGAGCATGGCAATCAGCGCGGTCCAGACCTGAATCTGCAGCGCATTGGCGCTGATGCCAACGAAAGTTTTGATGCGGAGGTTTTGTTTGAGCGCCTTGAAAAACAATTCGATCTGCCAGCGCTGACGGTAGATAGCGGCGACAGTGGAGGCGGCAAAGCGGCGATGATTGGTGAGAAACACCAGGGTGCGTTGCTGCGCGTCGTCCCAGACCTCGATGCGGCGCAGGAACAGATCGCGCTCGCCGCTGCGGGCCAACTTGTACAGAAAGATGATCTCATCGTGCTGGACGGGGCCGCGCTCAGGCACGGGGCGGCGTTCCACAACACCGTAATCGGCGTTGTCTTTCATGCGGGTGACGAAGTAGACATCGTCGGCGTCGAGCGCAGAGAACCAGGCATAGTCGGTATAGCCACGGTCGAAGACCACGATGGCGCCGGGATCGAAGCGCAGCGTGCGGGCCACGCGGCTCTCATGCACGCGGCCTTCGGTGACGAGGGCAAAACTGGGCAGCAGCCCTTGATGATCGAGCAGCAGATGCAGCTTCACAGCGCCCTTGGTGCGCCGGTACTGCGCCCAGTCGAAGACGCTGGCGCAGAGTTCGATCAGGGTGGCGTCCAGGCTCAGCAGTTTGTTCTTGAAGCGGAAACCATGCGGACCGGAAGCTTCGCGGCAGCGACCCAGCAGTTGATAGAACACGGCGCGGTACAACTGCCATGGCCGGTGCTCGTTGGCATAGGCCAAGGTGGAGCGCTTGGGCGCATCGGGCAATCCCAAGTGCCGCAACTTGCCTTCGCTGGCGGCCAGTCCGCCGCAAATCTCGCGCAAGGACTGCGCCCGCCCCAGGTGACAGAACAACATGGCCACGAACTGTCCCCAGCAACTGAACCCGCGAGCGTGGCGCTCGGCCCGGTGCTCGGAAACGGCCTGTTCAAACTCTGGCCGGGAAAACAACTGCAACATCTGGCTGAAAATGCTGGATACTCGTATCACGGCGGTGGTGGCCCTCCCTACGATTCACGTCTCGCAACGCAAACCGTAGCAGAGTTCTACCCCCGCCGCTCAAAACCTAATTTGGACAAGAGTGATCCGAGATAGTTGTACACCGCGATCAGAGTGGCGCTGCCGAGACCGAGCATGAAGCCACGATTAAAGGCCATTGCTCCGGGAGGAAAATCGAAGGCCAAGTGAGCATTGAAGTGGAAAAAGCCCGTGACGATGATGGCTACCATGGCCAGCGCGGTACCCACCCAAAGAGTGATGGTCACCTTGCGCAGGAATGTCATCTGCCGGCATAAAAGGAATAAAGCGGCAAGGCCCACACCAACCGCCACGTATTGTTGGCCTCGACCAGTTAATCCCGGCCAGAGGTAGGTGGAATAGTTTCCGAATCCGAGCATACCCGACGCGATTTCCAAAGGACCGCTCAGAACGAATTGCCAGATGAACAGAAAGGCCATCAGGCGGCCCCAAGTTTGATGGCCGTAGGCCTCACGAAGAAAATGGTAGCTGCCGCCTGAGCCGGGCAGCGCCGCCCCGAGTTCGCTCCATATCAGACCATCGGAAATCACGATCAGCGCCCCTGTCACCCAGCCCAGCATGGATTGCGGGCCGCCCATGGAAGCCATCATCAGCGGAATCGTGATAAAGGGCCCGATTCCAACCATGTTGGAAATGTTCAGGGCCGTGGCGTGAAGTAAACCGAAAGCGCGCGTCAGGTGGGGCTGCGATTCAGTCTTCATTGCCATAGGCGGGCAAGTCGGTGCACTCGGTGTGGGGTAGTTGCGGTCACTTCATAATGGCGCGGATCTACCGATACCTTGCCTTTTTGTCAATCAATCTGTTCGTTTGTGAGCGATTTTGTCCCTCAACGCTCATTTTGTATGATACAAATCGCTCACCTCCCAAATACAATTGGTGCCGCGCGGAGCCACCGATTCCACACCAGGTTGGGCAGCCGGGAGAGCACAGACTTCATGCTTGCAGAAGAGCGTAGATTTCGCATTCGAGAAATTCTTTCCGGTCAACGCACCGTTACCGCTTCCGACCTATGCGCTGCTCTTGGGGTTACGGCCGCGACCGTGAGGCGAGACTTGGCAACGTTGGAGCATGCGGGCGTACTGGTCCGTTCTCATGGGGGAGCGGTTTCCCGCATGTCGAGCACCAACTTCCAACCTTCCTATGAGACGTTGTCGCACAGCCATAACAGTGAAAAACTGGCCATCGCGCGCGAGGCTGAACGCCTGGTGCTGGACGGCGAGACTGTGTTTCTTGAGGGAAGCACGACGGTGTATGAGCTCGCCCGTGGCTTGAATCAGCGGAATCGGCTGACCGTGGTGACAAACTCTCCTGCCATCGTTTGTCAGTTACAAAGAAGTGCAGGCGTGACTGTTCTTTGCACCGGGGGCGATCTGCAGAAGGACACATTCTACTTTTCCGGCGAATGGGCCCAGCGGGCACTCTCCGAAATTCGGGTGGACAAGGCAATCCTGGGAGTGAGCGCGATCGATCTTTCTTATGGAGTTTCTACCGCTAACCACGCCGAGGCCCAAATCAAGAAGATGATCTCGCGAGCCGCGAAGACCAGGATCGCGTTGGCAGACCACAGTAAATTTGGGACGCAGAGCTTTGCCTACGTCGGCCCCGTGACGGACATCGATGTGCTCGTAACCGACTCCGGCACCAATGCGAAATACATCAAGGGCTTGCGGGAAACGGGCGTCGAGGTGATTGTGGCGGAACTGCAAGGGCCCCACAAGCGGCGTAGCAAATGAACATTTTAGAACAAATAGATTGACAATCGATCACGCGCTGGCTAGCTTTGAGAACGGCTTTAGATCAGAATTGAGCGAGGACGTAAAGGAACTGTGGGCGATTGCGGCAAGAAGATTCGGTTGAATCGCGTGCTTGGAGGCTCGAAACGCCGAGCCCTCGTCGTTGCCTTCGATCACGCATTGGTACTGGGGCCAATTCCTGGGACCGAGGACCCTTTAGGAAAGATTCGCCAATTTGCCCAAGCCGAGGTCGATGCGTTGCTGCTGAACCTTGGGCTCATTCGTCAATTCACGAGTTCGGCAATACTCGGCCCCATCCCGCCGCTAATTGCCCGCTTGGATTGGACCACGGTATGGTCTGCCATCGGGCAGAACGGAAGCGGCGCGCTGCATAGCGCGCTCCTGGCCCGGCCCGAAGACGCGTTACGACACGGAGCAGACGCGGTTCTGACCTATCTCGTCGTCGGCACCGGTGATGCCGAGTTCGAGATGAAGGAGATCACTCGCAACGCCGAAGTCGCCCGCGAATGTGAGCGCGTCGGAATCCCATTGATTGTTGAATCTCTGGCCCGGGGAAAGGATGTGCAAAATCCGGGAGATCCTAAATGGCTGAACCTGCACACGCGTATGGCAGTCGAACTGGGCGCGGATTGCATTAAGACGGATTACAGCGGCGATATAGCATCCATGCGTTCGGTAGTGGAAAAGTGTCCCATACCCATCCTGGTGCTCGGCGGAAGCCGACATGCGTCGGACAAACACGCACTCGACGCGGTCCGTCAGGTTGCGGCCTGCGGAGCAGCCGGCGTCTTCTTTGGCCGCAATGTGTTCCAAGCCGACAACATGAGCCAATTTCTTGAACAAGCGCGCGCTGCTCTTGACGCGGTGCCAATGGCAGAATCGCAAGCGATCACGAGATGACGACAGCGGGTTCCCAGCCGCAGGCGGCTTGGCGTAAACAGAACGTGATGGGCAAACCTTCATGAGTTTGCTTGCCATCGATATCGGTTCGAGTAGATGCAAAGCCGTGGTGTTCGCCTCTACCGGTAGGATACTTGCGCAGCACGCCTGCGCGTACACACCTGAGTCCCCCGCTCCTTCCCAGGCAGAGATCAATGCCGAGCGTTTTTTGCAGGCGGTGTGTCAATGTTCGCAAGCGGTATCCAGGAACCTTTCTGATCCTGTCCGAGCGTTGTGCCTCAGTTCGCACGGCGAAACATTCGTGCCGGTCAATGGACGCAACGAGGCAATCGCTCCAGCCATCCTCAACCAGGACACTCGAGCCACGGAAGAAGCAACATGGCTCGAAAGAACCTTCGGAAGAAAGCGACTTTTCGAAATCACCGGCCTGGTCGCTCATCCCATGTATCCGGTTCCAAAAATTCTCTGGTTGCGTAAGTACCGGCCGGATCTCTTTGTTCCCTCGGTTCGTTTCCTGAGTGTGATTGGTTATGTTCTTTCGCGACTCGGACTGAATCCTTATATCGACTATTCCTTGGCCTCCCGCTATCTGGCATTTGATATTCGGCAGCACCGGTGGTCCGAGGAAATTCTCGCCGCCACCGAGATAAATGCCGAGTGCCTGCCCGTTCCAGTACCCGCTGGAACGATTGCGGGAAAATTAGATGCGGCCGCAGCCGGCCAAATGGGTCTCTCGGCAAGAACAATTGTGGTGATGGGAGGCCACGATCAACCCTGCGGGGGCCTGGGAGTTGGCGCTATCGTTCCGGGTCGCGTCGCCGACTCGATGGGAACTTACGAATGCCTCTTGGCTGCTTCCGACGAGCCCAGCTTACCGGATGCGGCGCTGGCTGCTTCCCTCAACACTTATTGCCACGTGGTCCCGAACAAGTTCGTCACCTTGGCATATTTTCCATCGGGAATCATGATCAAGTGGTTCCACGATCTGCTATACGGAGAAGGTTGCGGTCAAAGCGTGCTCGCAGAGGGCGAGGATCCATGGGACGTGGAGTCGCTCCATTACGCGACACTGGAACGGGAGGCGCCAGCGGGTCCAACGAGTCTATACATCACTCCTAATCTGATCGGTACCTGCAATCCCGACTTCAACCCGCATGCCCGCGGAATCATCTCCGGCTTGGGACCGAACACAACCCGCGGCCAGATTTACAAAGGCATTCTCGAGGGACTCGCTTGTGAGATATCCCAGATGACCGAAATACTGGAAAGCGCCGTGGGAGAATTTCGAGACGTTTATGTCACTGGAGGAGGCTCGCGGTCGGCGCTCGGCCTGCAGTTGCGCGCAGCTTTGTCGGGTCGGCGGCTGCATGTAATGGAGTGTCCAGAGGCAGTGTGTCTTGGCGGAGCCATACTCGCCGGCGTGGCCTCCGGAGAATACGGGAGCCTGCAGGAAGCCGTGGACGTCGTAGTCCGTGAGGTTTCGGTGGTATTACCCGACGATGCGATTGCGGCATCCTACGGACAACACGCCAAGCAATACCGCCAATTGTGTTCAGCGCTCTCTGCGATTACAGGCGCCTAAAATCAAAGGCGAATTTAGGAGGAACGGTGATCGAGGCCACAATCGGATTCATAGTGTTCGGGGTTCACAAAGATGGTCTAAAAGACCCGATGGGCACGCCATTCATTGATGATGGATTGGTTCAGCGTGCCAAGAGCGCATTGGTTGCGGCAGGTTTGAAAGTTGTCGAGCATGGCGTTGTGGTCGCCAGCAAAGAAGAAGCTCGCGCCGCATTCAAAAAAATGAAATGCGACGATGCGGTCGATGCGGTCGTCTTATTTTCCGGGACCTGGGTGTGGGCGGCGCATATGGTCGCCGCGATTCGTGATTACTGCGCAAGCGGCAAAGGCCTGCTCCTATGGACGCACCCCGGCTCTCAAGGCTGGCGGCCGGTTGGCGGATTGGTGCTGCATGGAGGTTTGCTCGAAATCGGTGTCGAGCACAAGTTTGTATACGGATCTCTCGAAGAGGCAGACACCGTAGGCAAGATCGTCAGCTACGCCCAAGCTTCTCATCTCAAAAACTTTTTGAACCTATCGACTATCGGCACATTTGGTGGACGTGGCATGGGACAAACCTGCGGCGCTGCCGATCCTTCCCAATGGATGAGAATGTTTGGCATCGATATCGACTCGCGCGACACCACGGAGTTGACGCAAACTGCCGAATCGATCTCGACCAGCGAACTCGACGAACTTCAGCCCAGGCTGAAGCAGCTCTTTGGCAAGCTCCCCGAGCAAAACGTAGTGACCGAGCGTTCGATGCGTTTATATCTCGCACTAAGAAAACTTGTTGCGAAAGAAAAATTCGATTTCTACACGATTCAATCTTTTCCGGGTCTTGCCGGCGATTATTCTGCCAGCTGCTTTGCGCAAAGCATGATGCTTGAGGATGGAGTTGGCACTTCTACGCTGGGTGACTTCAATACTGCCCTGACCGTTCTCCTGCTCACCAAATTTAGTAAGGAGAGAGTGTATTACGGCGATTTGCAGCACATTGATAGGAGAACAAAAGAAATCAAGATCATCGGGGATGGGGCTTGCCCGCCTTCTTTGGCCAGCAAGCTGGGGCCCGCCGGATTTTCGGAGCACGGTATCCCGACGGAAGGCGAAGCGGGCGGACTCTCTGTAAAGTTGATCTGCAAAGTGGGGGAAGGAGTGTTAGCCCGGCTGGGCAGAGTGAACGGCGAGTTTCAGATGGTAATTACTCGAGCCAGCATTTTCGAGCCCCCACCGGATCAGATCGAAAGGCGGCTCAACGAATGTGGCATCCCATTCTGGCCTCACGGTTTCGTAACGGCGCATTGCGATATCGATGTTTTGCTGCAGCATTGGACCAACGAATATGCGTGCCTTGGCTACGGCGAAGAGCTATATCCGGCGTTAATCGATTTTTGTGAGATCACAGGAATCAGGGCAATCCTCCCCTAAACTTCCGGATGCCCTCCTTCGGGGTGGGACTTGGCAGTCGGATGCCGCAAGCGGTCTGCTCCATCTTTGAAAGTAACAACTTCCACGGAGCCAGAGTCCCGATGCTTCGCCAGTTCCGCCATTTGCCTTGCCAACTCGGCTGCCGTGACAGGTTCCCAGCCATCTTGCTCATCACCGATTCCGTGGAACGTCAGCACATGCCAGCAGTCCGATCGTATCCATGCTCCCACGTTCTCATTTGTCCTTGAAATCTGATGACAGTCCACCGCAAACCAATCCAAAGAACTCTGCCGGGCATAATACGAACTTTGCGTCCCCCCCGCGCTTGCTTGTAGCCTGCGCTGATTACAGCGTTCCGAATGGGCTGAGTGATGTAGTAAAACGGGTAACAGTAAGACGGAACGTCCACTCCTAACCGATCTTCAATCCATCGCTTGGAATTTTCCGCTTCGAGCTTCGGGTCTTTGTCCAATTCTGGTCGCCTATGGTTCACACTGTGGGCGCCGATTTCATGTCCGCGTCGAACCATACCTCTGAGCAGTTGGATGTCCTGTTCACTCCAGTTGGTCTTGGGCCAGTCTGGATGTTCGCAACCATCGGTGTGGATCGCGTCTGTGTTGGCGACCAGGAAGAACGTAGCTGAGAAGCCGTATTGTTCGAGGATAGAAAGGGCTCGCTCAAACTGGCATCGCAGTCCGTCGTCGAAAGTAAGAGAAACTAGTGCTGGCTTATCCATATTGTCTTGCCTCGCGGCGGCGTGCGTGTTGATAGCGCGAATCAGTCCCGCTGCTTGGCCACCGCGTATTCGCCCTCCATATTCACCACTCCACCAGTCTCGTCCTCCGACGCCGTGTACGTGCCCTTGCCCCTAATCCCCTGCAGCTTTCCCGTTCCGCCCGTGAACATCCAAGTGCCTTTGACGCTCTCAATCACACTTTTCGGCTTCCCGTCTTTCACGACGGCCCAATCGAAGCTGAGGAAGAACTTGTCGCCGTTGTCCATATTGCCGACATAAGTTCCACGGGTGGAGGCTCGAGTGGGGCTGTTTTCGGAGAACGCAACGTAGGTTCCATCCTTCGATTGTTCACCCAGCATTTCCATCGGCGTCGACCACGGGCAAGTATTTTTCTCCAAGGTCAACCGGTGTCCGGCCTCGTCCCCAGCTTCCACTCTGCCGACTACCTCCGGCTTCGGGCATTGCATCTTGCCGGCGACCTTGGTCTGTGCGGCAACCACCGACGCAACCAACAATGCCATGCCCACCATGCTCACAACGCATATTTTCATCGAAGCTGCCTCAAGATTACCGGCATTTCTATTTGGCTTCCCGGCGCCGAAGCCAAGAAGGTGAAAGAATCAACCCCGGAATATTAATACGTCTCAGGCCTGGCTCACGCCATCTGGATCGGAAGCCGCCTATTTTTGTTGGATGGATTCCACATGCTTGGTGATTGCTTCCAGCCTTACCTCTCCCCAGTCTTGGTCTGATTCAACCTCATGGAAGACAGGTCCCCAAACTGGCATCTCTCGATTAAGTTCCGAAAGCAGTCCAGTTTTTTCCCCTCCAATGACGTCCTTGACTCGCTGGTAGGGGAACTTACCGTCGCTTCTTTGCGAGATTAGGGTCAAGTCGGGAACGTGATGCTTGAGGACAACTGAGTCTGGCCCATGCCCTCGTCCATCAACTCCATGACACACGGCGCAGCGGTATTGAAAAATCTTGGCTCCCTCGATGGTGTTATATGCCGGCGAGGTTGTCTTATCCTGGGTCCAAGCTGCCGACAAGAGGATAGCCGGTAGAAAAAGCAGGTAGAGAAATCGTGGGGACCACCGTTCTTGCGGGTGCATGCACACCTCCCGTTAGTCGTTCTTGGTTAACGTGCCGCGGAACTCCTTCGTCGCCTGCCGCGAGCTGCCTCCAGGTGGCGGGAAATGACTCTTCGCGGAGGCAAGACTTATTCGAGACTATTTAATGCTGGCCCCCTGAGGAGATCGTGTCTGTGATATGGGTCACATCGGATGCGCGGGCAGGGGCTACTTCCCCGTCCTCATTTTTGCAGCTAACGCCCGGCCAATCGTTTCTCACTTGTTTCCGAAGGGCTGCAGGCGCAGAATCATCGAAACCACGTCCCAAGGGGGCGTTATGGGGATCACACAGCGCAAGCAACATGGCTTCCGTTTGCCGGCAGTGCTGAGATCGAAACAATGGATGCTCTGCGCCCTGATGATTGATTTGCTGCCCGTCCCGTTGCTCGGGCAGATGCTGCACTATCCCTTGCAAGACAAAACCGCAGCACGGCTACCCGCCACACCCGATGAACGCGTTGTCATCGATAAAGGCGACGCGTGACAGCAGGCCGGCGAAAAGACAATATGCTCAATCCAGCCGTTTCCGGGCATGCCCAGCACTACCAGTGTCACAAGCTTGCAGATTCCGTCCAAGGCTCAAAGAGAATATGAAGACGCCTGCGTGGCTTTGAAAAACAAGAAACTTCCTGAGGCGGAGCAGCACTTGCGCAAGGCGACAGCAATCTATCCCCAATATGTCGCGGGATGGGTCATGTTGGGGCAGACTCTTGAAACCAGGCAGCAGCCGGCAGAAGCTCGTGACGCCTGTTCGCGGGCGGCAACCGCCGATCCGAATTATTTGCCCGCGTATCTTTGCCTGGCCGAGATTGCAGGACGCAAACAGGAATGGAACGAGGTTTTGGACCTGACCGGTCGCGCGCTTGAGATCGACGCCGTCAATGACGCCTATGCCTATTTCTTCAGCGCGATCGCCTATTTCAACCTGAACCAGTTGAGCGAAGCGGAAGCGAGCGCTTTGAAAGCTGAAAGCATCGACACACAGCATCGCGAGCCGCTGTTGCAGCTCTTATTGGCCCAGATTTATCAGGCAAAGAACGACTCGGTGGATGCGGCGTCTCACCTTCAGGAATATCAGAAACTCGCTCCGGACGCGGAGTATTCCGACAACTTGAACAAGGATGCGGCAGAAGAACCAGATCCGAAGTAGGCCCATCGACGGCCTGCATTCCACGCGAAAGTCGATCCAGTAGCCGGCATGGCAACTTCGATATCCTGTTCCATTCCAGACCGCAATGTGTACAATCGCGCAGCGATTTCAACCCGTTTCGATTCTTCCGGAAGGCAGGTATGGATGCCTGAGCAAGCCACCGCAAGCCCTCTGACCATTGCAGTTGACCGGACCAGCGACTGCATCGCAGTGCGATGCACCGGCCGCCTTGTGGCAGGGGTGAGCGACCGCCTCTACCTCGAGGTCAGCCAGCTGATTCCGAGCTCCAAACGAATCGTGCTGGACTTCACGGACCTAACCCACATGGACAGCACCGGCCTGGGCGCGCTGGTTCGGCTGTACGTTTCCGCGAAATCGGCAGGCTGCGCGTTGCAACTCTTCAACATTGGAAAGCCCATCCGGCAACTTCTGGGCGTGACCCACCTTGTGTCCGTATTCCAGATCATCGGCGACAACAACATCCGGTGCGGATGATCCCCCGAGTTGCGCCCGCTTTCCTTCGCCAACGGCCCATACGCCGTCCCCCTTCGGGCCACCCGGCGTGCCCTCGACTTCCCTTCCGTAGTAATCTAGGTCTGCATGCCGGCAGAGAAGATCCTGATTGTCGATGACGAGCGCCTGGTGCGCTGGTCGCTGCGCCAGAAGTGCGAAGAGTGGGGATACCAGGTCGTCGAGGCCGCCGCGGGCGATCCCGGCCTGCGCCTGGCCCAGCACGAGTCTCCCGATCTGGTGCTGCTCGATGTCCGCATGCCCGATATAAGCGGCATCCAGGTTCTGGAGCAGATCAAGAAGGCGCAGGATGCGCCGCCGGTCATCATGATCACCGCTGATCCCCAACTGGATGACGTGAAGAGCGCCCTGAAACTGGGGGCCTACGACTTCATCGGCAAGCCCCTCGATTTCGAGGAGTTGCGCGTCACCATTCAGAACGCGCTCGAAGCTACCCGGTTGCGCACCGAAGTGCAGTCGCTGCGGGGAGAAGTTCGGCGTCATACCGGGTATCACGAGGTAGTCGCGGTTTCGCCCAAGACCACCGAACTGATGAGCTTCGTACAGAAAGTCGCGGCCAGCGAGGCCACGACCATCCTCATCCAGGGCGAAAGCGGCACCGGCAAAGACCTCGTCGCCAAGACTATTCACTACGAAAGTTCGCGCCAGAACGGGCCGTTTGTCGCCATCAACTGCTCGGCCATTCCCGAGACTTTGATGGAAGCCGAACTCTTCGGCCACGAAAAAGGCGCTTTCACCGATGCCAAGCAGATGAAGAAAGGCCTGTTCGAAACCGCGAATGGGGGCACGCTGTTTCTGGACGAAATCGGCGAACTCTCGCCGCTACTGCAGGCCAAGTTGCTGCGCGTGCTTGAAGACCAGGTCATCCGCCGCGTGGGCGGCACGCGCGATATGCAAGTGGACGTGCGCGTGATCGCGGCCTCGAACCGCGACCTGGAAAAAGCCGTGCGCGAGAGCCAGTTCCGGCAGGATCTGTATTACCGGCTCGCCATCATCGCCATTTTCATCCCGCCGCTGCGCGAGCGCACCGAGGACATTCTTCCGCTGGTCGACTTCTTCATCGATTGGTACAACCGGAAATTCAAGAAGGCGATCAAGGGCATCAGCCCGGAAACGCGACGGCTCTTGGTGTCGCATAACTGGCCGGGCAATGTTCGCGAACTAAAAAATTCGATCGAGCGCGCCATGATTCTCGAAGACGAATCGATTCTGCGCCCGGTCTACATGCCTTTCGCCGTGGGCGAAGCTGCCCGCAGCGGATTGACAGCGTTCGAGGCCAGCAGCGCTTCGGGCGACGGCGGCGGGGGCAAGCAACTTGCCAATGGACGCGTGCTGCCGCGGCTCTATATCCCGGAAGAAGGAACGTCGCTCGAAGAAGTCGAGCGCGCCATGGTGGAACTCGCCATGCGACAGGCCAATGGCAATCAGACGCACGCCGCGCGCCTGCTCGATATCAGCCGCGACGCCCTGCGCTACAAGCTGAAGAAGTTTGAACTTGTCGCCGGCGGCGATGAAGAGGCCGCCGACTCCGTGGCGTCAGAAAATCCAGCCAACTAGGAACCCTGAATCCTCTATTCGTTTATTCGTTTGCCCTTGCACACTTGGAAGTGGCTGTCCTCAGCGCGAGCGTGTGATTTCTGTGATCGCTGGTTGCAGGGTTCCTGCCCCTGGACGGCGAACAATCCGAGTTTGACCAGCAGCCGACTTGAAGGCTGAAGTCGATTGAGTCGAGAACGCGACGCCGTCACTCACCTGTCCACAATCCATGCGCAGCGTGCCATTGTCGTTGAATACCAGGCCGTAGAAGCGGAACGTGCTCCCGACGCCGAGAGTCGTGGCATCCAGCAACTGCGTGTTGCTGTCGACGTAGACTTCCACCTGGCCGGGATTGTTCTCGACCGTGGTTTGACCGGGCTGCACGGCGAGCATGGGGAATAAGTCGTAAGACGCAAGCGTCACGGTGTAATCGGTAAAGTTGCCGCTCTGGGACGACGCGGTGACCCTGCCATTGATCGTCTGCGGCATGAGGGTCATCGTGGTGGCCGCCGGGTAGGGCCCGTTAAAGGGGAGGGTGGCTGTTGAAATATACACCTCCTGGCCTGGGACCATATTCGAGGCATTGAAGCTAGGCACAAAGGGCAAGCTTCCCAGGTTCGTAAGCTGGCCGGAGATCTGAAAGGCTGCACTGCCGTAGCTAAATGGCGCACCCTCGCCGGTTGGATAGCCAGGAATGCCAGCGCCCTGCATCTCGCGAGCATGCATGAAAAATGCCGATGTCGAAGAGGCTACCTGCATCAGCGGGCCGCGAAACACGTATACGGCAGAGGGGTCCTCCACCTCAATCCGCTTCGCCAGCAGCGAGCCATCGGATTGAATCGCGCCATCCATATTTACGAACGTGCCCGCCGTCAAGGCCGAAAAACCACTGATCCCCTGATACACAGTGTTGCTGTCGAACTGAACAGAAACTGGCAGCCCTGTCAGCGCAGGCACGTAGTCGGGTATCGACAACGTAAGGCTGTGGCCGCCCGAGCTGACTGCTGTGACCTCTCCGTCGATCCCCATCACCTTGCCATTGGCCGAATTCGTCGGTGAGGCGGCCAAAGTGAGGGGCGTAAGACTAAAGGTCGGTGCGGCCGAAAAGCCGGTAAATCCGTCGACGTTCACGCAGTCGCCGATGGTTGCCGATTGTGACACCAGCAGGTCGAGTGAGAGAGCCATACTCGTGCCCGTCACGGTGAGAGGCGATGGGAAGTTCACTGTCGCCGAGGGGGGAAAGAGGGAGTAAATGGCTTCGCTGAGGGTCTGTTCTCCATCGACTTGACCAAGGGCGATGCAGACAAAAGCACCGCCGCCGAGCGTCACGGTTGCGCTGGTATAGATATCCTGCGGAATCGTCGCAGTCAGCAGTGGTTGAACCGTGCCGTTCAGATGCATGAATTCGGCGCCCAGCGCCGGTCCTGACGTGGGCAATGACTCCAGAGTAGCCGTCTTGCCCGACTGGCTAGTCAAAGTGATGCTCTGAAGACCGAGGTCAAATTCTGACAACTGATCGTTCGCTGTGCTCGAAAGCAACACCGTGACCGAGGTATTACCGCTTAGTTTTGGCATCGATGTCGAACTGGAACTGGAGCCGCAACCGGTGGTCGCAATCAGAGCGACCATAACAACCGCAATCAAGACTGGGCAGCTTAGACGCGACGAAAAACAGGGATCAGAAGACGAGGGCGCCGACGGCATAACTCCTCCATACGCGACCCTTGCGGCCGCAAGAACAGGAACTAAGAGCTACCAGGACTGGCTCGCTCCCCCTCGTACTTAGCGCGGGCCAGTGCACTTATAAGTGCGCAATAATAATAATCCCAGGCCGGCCGCTTTGGATGTACATTTTTTGGTAAAGCTTTGTAACTGCGACTCCCGTCCCAAATGAGATAACTAATTAAGGAAGAGACTCCGCCTTCGGAGGCGTCATGACGAGACGCGCTGCACTACCAGCTGAGGAAGTTTGAACTGCTCGCGGGCGGCGATGACGAAAGACCGATTCTGGGTCTTCGGAAAATTCCTCCGCCTAGGCAAAGAAGGCGTAGGCCAGGAAAAGATCAGGGCTTCCTGTCGGAAGCCCCGGGGTGCCGTATGAGTTTTTATGAAGTGGCACCGATGTTCGAATCCGCACCCGCCTCCGCGCTAGTAATTGATCGCGACGGCTCGTTGACTCTTTCGCTCATCTGGTTCTCTCTTCGATCTGGTGCCGGCAAGCGCCGTTTGCGGCGGTTCCAGGTGGAACAGGCGCGTAACCGCTGCCGTCATACGCTCCTGCTCCTCCTTCTCCGGAAGTTCCTTGAGTTCGCGGGCGAGGGAGCTGGCAATCTTCTGTATAACCTGCGTTGTGATTGCGTGAAGCGATTGATCCTGCTCCCGGGTAAACGGTCCCCGCTCTTCGATAAAGGATTCCAGTTCTTGCCGGCAAATCTCTTCTAATCTTTGGCGCAAGGCTACGCTGGTCGGCACCACGGTCTGTGCCTTGAGCTGGCTGCGAAATGCCTGCGCTTCGGCCGCGACGATGCTCTCCGCCTGTGCGGCTGCCGCCGAACGCTCCACGCCGCGTCCCTTGACGGCGCGCTCCAGACCCTCCAGGTCATACAGCAGAATGCCATCCACCCGCCGCACTTCCGGATCGACATCGCGCGGCATCCCGATATCCAGGATCATCAGCGCCACGCGGTTTCTTTCGTCGGCAATGCGCTCGGCTTCTTCGCGGGTCAAGACTACATGCGGGCAGCCGGTCGCGCTGATCACGATGTCGGTGCGCAGCATGCATTTCCAGAGGTCGGCCAGCGTGGCGGCCGTGCCTCCCAACTTCTCGGCCAGTTCGCGCGCCTTGGTTGTGGATTGGTCGATCACTACAATCGACCCCGCTCCGTGCTCGACCATCTGCCGGGCAGCGTGTTCGCTCGTCTTTCCTGTGCCCATGAGCAGAACTTGCCGGTTTTCCAGCGATCCGAAGATCTGGCAGGCCAGTTCCTGCGCGGCCGAAGGGATGGAAACGATCCACTGGGTGAGCAACGTCTCGGTGCGCACTTGCTCGGAAACGCTCAGCGCCTTTTCCAGAGTCGCGTTCAGAAAACGCCCGACGGTGCCGACGGTTCGCGCCTGCTCCCAAGCAGTTTTCACATGCGCAACAATCTGAGGCTCACCCAGCACTAGGGAGTCCAGCCCCGAGGTGACGCGGAAAATTTGGATTAGCGCCGCTTCGTCGAGCAGACGATAGAAGTGCTGCCACTCGCTCAGCTTCAATCCATGTTCAGTGCCCAGAAACTGCAGCAGCGAATTCGCTGCCAACGTGGGTTCGCTGGCCCATACTAGAAATTCGGTGCGGCAGCAGGTGGAAAGAACGACAATCTCCTCAATTCCCTCCGCACTCTGTAATTTCCGCAAGACTGCGTAGCGGCGGTTCTCGCCAATCCAGAAACGCTCTCTCATGGCGAGTGGCGCCGTGCGGTGGTTCAGTCCGATCACCATGAGCGTTGGTTCCATGACGAACACCTCGGGCGCTGGTTGCAACTGTACAAACGCAAGCCTGGTACCAAATCGCAGAGAGGGAACCAGGTGTCGGGTCATTTGTTTTCAAGGATTTCCGTCGCAATCCATCGGCCGAGCGCCTGTTTATATTTTCAACAGTGTGGCATATCACGCGGAACACGAGTCTTTTGGCGCGATCTGCCGCGCTATCAGAAACTTAGCAGGAGATCGGGATCACGGCCCGACGTGATCCTGATCACTGATGATCTGTCCCGGAGCGTAGAAACTGCTAGACGGTTAATAGGTTCTTATCCCGTCTTGCCGGGGTGCTGGGGATTTTGTTGTGCTTGGCTGCAGTGCCTACGACAAGACGTTTTGTGCGGAAAGGAAAACAGCAATCATGAAGATGACGAAGCTAGTGCTCCTGATCGTGATGATCGCGCTCGCATTATTCCTGATCTTGCCCAATCTGTCGTGGGCGGCTGACGACGGCGCGGCCATTTATAAAGCAAAGTGCGCTGCTTGCCACGGCGCCGATCTCGCTGGAAAGCCGGCGGCCAAAATTCCGAGCCTGGTTTCCGACGACGCCAGGAAGGCCTCCGATGCCGACCTGACCGACGCCATCGCCAACGGTGGCAAGGAAAAGAAGGCTATGCATGCGTTCGCGAATAAGGGCGTGACCCCTGACCAGGTGAAGATGGTGGTCTCCTACATTCGCGGGGTACAGAACAAGTAAGAGCAGAAGAAGTAAGCCGCAATCGATATCGCTGTTCCGTAACGCGAACCCGCGCCGCTACCAAGCGGGCGTCCTTTGTGAGGGTGAGTGGTTCCGCTCCCCGGCAGCCCCTGGCCCAGGCCGGACCGCCGGATATCCGCCCCCTCCATTCGCCCCCAATTCGGAACAGCCAGCCCGGGTCTCGGTGCTCACCCCCCAGACCCGGGCTTTTGTTTTTGGGCCGGCCCAGTCTCGTGGTTGCTGGGTGCCCCGTCCTTGCGTTTTGCAAGGGCGGGTACGATGCTGCCGAGGCAAAGCCTTTCTCCCTCCCGCACAAAACCCCGTTGCGCATGTGTTCGTGGTTCCTGCCCTTCGCAAACAAACTGCGCGAAGGACGGGGCATCCGGCTCTCTCCCCCTCCGTCCCAAATAAGGAAAGATTACGGACGACACAGACCTTTCTTCTTCGCTCTCGGTGTGGACTCGCGCCTCCGAGTTGCTAGACTAATCTGTTGCTTTCAGACCAGCGGTTTCCTCCCCTCCGCGCTGCTTCGTATCCGTGAATTCGGCCCTGGAGAATTCGGCGCCGGCGTTTGCCGGAGGTCCTGCCTTCCCGCCAGTGATCACACTGGGCGGCGCCGGTATCACGCTGAACGCGGTTCTCCGGCTTCTTCACCGTTCTGGCATTCCGGCGTATGCAGTCGGCGCAGAAAATGGTATTTCCCGGTTCTCGCGCTGGTATCGTCCTGTGCCCGGCGTGAGCCGCGGGGTGAAGCCCGTTCATCTGACCGCCTTGCTTTCCAAGCTTGATCTGGAGGGCGCCGTGCTTCTGCCTTGTTCCGACGACTGGCTCAGCGCGGCTGCCGCTCTGCCTCCGGAACTGGCGCGAAGATTTCCAGCGAGCATCGCCGCGCCTGAAGTCATTGAAGCTTTTGTCGATAAGTGGCAGTTTGCCCAGCTGCTGCAAAGGGAGCAGTTGCCGCATCCGCGCACGCAGCAGATCAACTCTCACCAGCAACTCGAGGCTTTGCCCGAAACCGACTTTCACGGCGCCATTCTCAAGCCGCTCTCTTCGGCCGCCTTTTCCAGCCGCTACGGAGTCAAAGGATTCCTGGTCAATTATCGGAACGAGGCACTACGCGCCATGGAGAACGTGGCGTTCCCGATCCTGCTGCAGGAATTCATTCCAGGCCCGCCGGCCGCGGGATATTTCGTCGAAGGATTCATCGACCGCCATGGAACTACCTGCGCGTTGTTTGCCCGGCAGCGCTTGCGCATGAATCCTGCGGGATTGGGCAACAGCACGTTTATGGTCAGCGTTGCGCTGGAGGAAGTCGCGCGCGCCGTCTCCGTGTTGCGGTATCTGCTGGGAGCAGTTTCCTACCGCGGCGTGTTCAGCGCGGAGTTCAAGTACGACCAACGCGACGCCCTCTTCAAGCTTCTCGAAATCAATGCGCGGCCCTGGTGGTATATCGAGGCTCCGGCGCGCGCCGGCATCGACATCTGCCGCATGGCCTATCGTGACGCGTTAGGATTGGAAGTGCAGTGCGTTCCCCACTACAGGCCTGGCCAGTATTTCGGGTATCTCCACAACGACATCCGCGCCTGGCGCGAACAGCGCGGAAAGGGCGGTCCGAGCTTCTGGGAATGGACGAAATCATGGTGGGGTGTGCGCTCTACGCCTCTGGCGTGGGACGACCCCGATCCGGCCCTCGCGCTTACCTTTCAGCAAGTCGCCGATTTCTTGCGGAGCATTATTCGACATAAGGAAAAATCACACGTCGCTCTGCGAGAAGTCAAGATTCGCGATGATCGACAGCAACCTGCGCTCAATAAGAAATAGGCCACGGATTCTCACCGACAAATCTTCGAAATTCATTAGATTTATCCTTAGAAGATGCGCGTAAATCCGCAGGCGGGTGGCCGGGTGCCCCATGTCTCGCGTCCTCTGCGAGACGTGGGGATTTTGTCCGCCACCGAGGCCCCGCGCCACCGGGTTGCCCCACGCTTCGCGGGGTTCGAAGCGTGGGCATCCCTGCTGCCGGCATCAGAAGATTTTCCCGACTCGCAACTCCGCCCGCAGCCGCGGAGCGGCGATATAATTTAGCCCCAGCCTGCCCTGAGCGCAGCCGAAGGGTAAGTCCGGGGTAAGTTCAAGCAAAGAAGGAACCAAGCCCCGTAGGGACGACAGAAAAGCCGCCCGATACCATCGTCCGTGGTGCCCACGCTTCGAACCCCCACGAAGCGTGGGGCAGCCGACCTCGTGGTGGTGCAAAGGTGGGCCAGCCCCCAGCGTCTCGATGAGACTAGGGTGGGCACGAGGCCCATGTGGAGCGGGCGCCCCGCCCGCTGCTTTTGACTTTGACTCGACGCTCGAAGCGCGCACCAAGTCACTCGATGGTCGAAGCACGTTCCGTAGGCCCACCCCATCCAGCCGCGGAGCGGCGAAATAATTTAGCCCCAGCCTGCCCTGAGCGCAGCCGAAGGGTAAGTCCGGGGTAAGTCAAGCAAAGAAGGAACCAAGTCCCGTAGGGACAACAGAAAAGCGCCTGATGCCATCGTCCGTGGTGCCCACGCTTCGATCCCCACGAAGCGTGGGGCAGCCAGGTTCACGGTAATGCGCGCAGCAAGTCTGGGCCAGCCCCTTGAGTGGGCCACCCGCCACACGTTGCAATTCATTGCATACTTAATTGCCGTGACAGGGTTAGCGAGAGTGTGCCTCGGCTCGTTTTTCTTGTTCTCGACTGGTCTCTATAAATTCTTGGATGTCGGAGCAGTCGTGAACACTAGTGGACTGTCGCAAAGTAACCATTACTAGTTGTTATGCTTCTAAGTTGGTATGGCGACAGACAGCGAAGTGTCCCTCACCAGCAACCAACGTTCGGAACTCAGCAGCATCGCTCAATCGCGTACCCTGCCGGCTGGCTACGTCTTTCGCGCCAAGCTCATCTTGATGCTGGCAGAAGGAGCTTCCTTCAACACCATTAAGCGCAGGCTGCAGACCAGTGCTCCCACGATCGTCCGCTGGAAGCAGCGCTTCCTCGAATCCGGGCTCGACGGGCTCGACACCTATCATCCCGGCCAGAAGGCCAGGGTTCTGACTCCCGCTTTGCGGGCCCGGATTCTGGCCGCCACCCGCAAGAAACCCAGCGACGGTGCCACGCATTGGAGTTGCCGCAAACTGGCGACCGCGCTGGGAGTCAGCAAGGACGCGGTGCATCGCGTCTGGAAAGAAGCGGGACTGAAACCCCATCGCCTGGAGCGTTACTTGGCCAGCGACGATCCGGAGTTCGAAAGCAAAGCGGCCGACATTATCGGCCTGTATCTGCGGCCGCCGCAGCATGCCGCCGTGTTCTGCGTCGACGAGAAAACCGCCATCCAAGCCCTGGATCGGCTCGATCCCGTTCTGCCGCTTTCGCCGGGGCGAGCCGAGCGTCATGGCTTCGAGTACTACCGGCACGGAACGCTTTCTCTGTATGCCGCGCTGGACACCAAAACCGGCCGCGTGCACGGAAGAACCACGGCCCGCCACACCAGCCGTGACTTCGTTGCCTTCCTCGGAGAAGTGGTAGCGTTGTGCTCGCCCCGGCAGCAGATTCATATCATCCTCGACAACCTCTCTGCCCACAAAACCCAACTCGTTCGAGACTTCCTGCAACAGCATCCGCGCGTGCAGCTTCACTTCACTCCTACGTATTCCTCTTGGCTTAACCAAGTCGAGATCTGGTTCGCCAAGATCGAACGCGAGGTCATCGCCCGCGGCATTTTCACCTCGGTCCCGGACCTGGCTCGCAAACTCCGTCGTTACATCAACGCCTACTCCGCCAACGCTCACCCGATCCAGTGGAAATACTCTGACCCCAGCCGCCGGCTGCGCACTAACGAATTCACTGCGACAGGCCACTAGTTGCCCCGAAATGCAGCCCTTTGTTGTCAATGGAAAATCCTGGCAGCCATTGCTTGCAGAGTCTCTGAGTTGGGACTTGATCTCCAAATCCATTTTGATAAGTGATTTCTGCCCGGAAAACGAAGGTTCTTTTACCCGGCCAATCGGGAGCCCAATGGCCCCCTTGCTGGCGCTCGTATTCTGTAAGACTCCATGGCTGGTGCCAAGTGTGATTCCAGTTTCTCCCGGCTGCGATAGGTGGGACAGAAAGTTCAAAGTGAAATGGCTCACCAATCAAAGTTCCATCCTTAAGTACTTGCTGAGAGGCATCAACCTTGAGATGAACATCAGTAGCAGTGACGTGCCCAGAATTTGTAACTTGAACGAAAAAGTCACCAGGCAGACTATTTTCGGCGATGCCCAAATCAAGAACGGCTCCTTGACTGCCCACCAATTGCTGCCGCATCAAGGTAGTTTGCTGTTGGATTTGTCCGAAGGTGTCCTGGGCCGCTTGCGCTGCCTTCTTGTTGGCGCAATAAATCTTAATGGTGTAAGCAGCATAAACACAGAGCACGACGAGCGTAAGAGTATTAACAATAAACGCCGTCCACTGCAGGCGGTAGCTCTTATTTTGGCCGGACTCGTATTTCTTTGTTACAGCTCCTGGAATTTGTATTTCAGATCTGACCTGAACGTCTATGGTCTGCTTTGGTTTGCTTTGGTCATCGCCAGCATGGGCATCCTCACTTTGGGCGTCTTTCTTATGATCGAGTAGCTTCGCGATATCACGGCGGATTTGCTTTGCGATGACTACAATTTGAGAGAGTGGTTCCATTATGAAGCAACCTGAGTACAAAGAAGGGCCAGAAGCAACAAGGAACTTTGAAGAAGGTATGAAAACCCTTTTCAACGTTCCCAAAGATGAAGTTGTAAAGGCCGAGAAGCGGAAGAAGAAGGCGAAAGCTTCTCGCGTCCAGAGTGTACGCAAACAGCGTCTTTCCGACAAGGACTAGAAGGGGACTAGAAATGTGGGGAGAGACGGGACGTTACACTAGTTTTTCTCGTGGGTGGCCCGGCCTTGGCCTTGGCCCTGGGATTCTTGTTAACAACGTCCCTGCTGAGGGTGCCCCGTCCTTGCGTTTTTTGCAAGGGCGGGTACGATGCTGCCGACACAACGCTCTGCTCTACATAAACCCAGTGGCGCACGCGTTCGTGGTTCCCGCCCTTTGGAGAGTGTGCAAAGGACGGGGCACCCACCGTGGTGGTGACTCCAAAGAGATCAAAAGCCCGGGGCGGGTGGCCCACATCTCCGATCCGCGATGTATCCCTCAAAAAGGCTGGGTGCCCCATGTCTCGCGTCCTTTGCGAGACGCGGGGATTTTGTCCGCCGCCGAGGCCCCGCGCCGCCGGGCCCCCACACGCTTCGCGGTGTTCAAAGCGCGGGCATTCCTGTTGCCGGCATCACGAGATCTTCCTGATTCACAGCTCGGCCTTCTGCGGTTCCTCCACAGACTTTTTCCACAGCTTTCCACAACAAAAGTCCCATTCGGTGTGACGAACAACCTTTGCTGAGGATTCCAGGAAGAGCAAGCTCGCTACATGCGCGACGCCTCTTCCATCCAGTTCTCCACGACCGATCCCCTCAACGGCCTGCAGCCCAAACCTAAGTCCTTATTTCGGAGTATTTTAGCAATAAGTCGTTGCGAATCAATATTTCGCCCGAGGCCACGCCGATGCCATCTTTCCAGGTCATTAAGAATCAATATTTTAGCGAACAGCGCCGATAAAATGCGAGGAGCCCGCGTTCTCGATTCCGAAGCTAAGTCCTTATTCCATAATATTTTAGCTGTAAGTTCCTTTGATGCAAGAATTTACACGGATGCACTCCGATCCAAACCAGGCAAACCATTAAGAATGAATACTTTACGGAACAGACACGAAAAAAATGTGCGGATTGATCGACGATGGGAAGATCCCTCCCTCCAACCTACCCTCAGCACGTCCGGCAGCCTTGCCCATTGGGTTTTGCGAGACGAGTCACTTTACCCTGTGATCCTAATCACAGCCTTTTTTCACCCCCGAAAGTACTCTGACCTTGCTTGTGGGAGTTCTTTCATAGGGTTAGCCGTTAAGGGGGGGACGTCATGATGGTTGCAGGCACTACTCCGAACATGGGCCATATGGCTCATGACTTTTCCAGGAATCCCATGCTGGTTTACTGGGAGATGACCCAGGCCTGCGGGCTGGCCTGCAAGCATTGCCGCGCCGAAGCCATGCCCAATGCCAATCCGCTCGAACTCTCGACCGAGCAGAGCAAGAAATTCCTGAACCAGCTCCTCCAATTCGGCAACCCTCTGCCTCACGTGATTCTGACCGGCGGCGATCCGCTGAACCGCAAAGACATCTACGAACTGATCGACCACGCGAAAGGCATCGGCCTGGAAGTTTCCATCACTCCCGCCGCCACCGATCAGCTGACCAACGACGCTATCACGAAGCTGAAGGCGCACGGCATTCAAGCCATGGGATTGAGCCTCGACGGCTCCTCGGCCGCGCGCCACGACAATATCCGCAACGTGCCGGGCACATTCGAGCGCACGATGGAAGCCGCCCGCCACTGCGGACGCATCGGCCTGCCGATCCAGGTCAACACGCTGGTAGCCGAAGAAACGGCCGACGATCTTCCCGCCATCTACGAGTTGCTGCGCACCAGCTTTCCCGTCATGCGCTGGAGCCTGTTCATGCTGATTTCCGTCGGCCGCGGCAAGCAGTTGAACGAAGTCTCGCCCCAGGAAGGCGAGTCCATCATGAAGTGGGTGTTCGATCTCTCGCCGCACTCGCCGTTTCAGATCAAGACCACGGAAGCGCCGTCTTATCGCCGCATCGCAGTGGAGCAGATGCGCAAGTCGAACATGGCGACCGCGGACATGAAGACCACCTCGGTCTACCGTGGATTCCAGGTGCGCGACGGTCACGGCATTGTCTTCGTCTCGAATCTGGGAGAAATTTATCCTTCAGGTTTCTTGCCGCTGCATTGCGGCAATGTGCGGACCGATTCGCTGGTCGACATCTATCGCAACTCCGATATCTTCCGCGCCCTGCACTCTCCCGATCAGTTCCACGGCAAATGCGGCGCCTGCGAATACAGCCACATCTGCGGCGGATCTCGGGCTCGCGCTTTTGCCTACACCGGCGACGCGCTCGGCACCGATCCCTTCTGTCCTTACGAACCCGCCCACCCGCGCACGGTGTCGGCATAGTCCGGTAGCCAGGGCGCGAGATGGCGACTCAGATCGACATCGATCAACCACCCGCGGCAGGGTTGGCCGGGGAGCACGCGGGTTCCGTAGCGGATGACTCGGACCATCGGCTCCAAGCTCTGCGCAAGAAACTGGCGCGGCGCGCTGAACCTGATCGTTCCCAACTATTTCGCCGCACATTTCAGATCGCGTTTCTGCTGCTTAACCTTTGGATCGGCGGCGCGTTTTACTTCTGGGTTCGCGGCTTCGAACTCGGAATCCATGACCGGAATTCCCTGCGGCCCGCCGGCGTCGAAGGCTGGCTTCCGATCGCGGGACTGATGAACCTGAAGTACTGGCTGACCTCGGGACATCTGCCTGGGATCCATCCGGCCGCGCTGTTCCTGTTTCTCAGCTTTCTCGCCATCGCTTTTCTGTTTCGCAAAGCCTTCTGCAGTTGGCTCTGCCCTGTCGGTACGCTCTCGGAATTCCTGTGGCGGGCGGGACGCCGCATCCTGCGGCGCAATTTCTCGTTGCCGCGCTGGCTCGACCTTCCCTTACGCAGCTTGAAATATGTGTTGCTCGGATTTTTCGTCTGGGCTGTCGGCAACATGTCAGCCGATGCGGTTGAAGAATTCATGCGCAGTCCGTACGGCGTGATCGCTGATGTGCGCATGTTGAATTTCTTCCGCTACGTTGGAGGCACAGCAGCGGTCATACTCGCGCTTCTCGTAGTAGCGTCAGTGCTGGTACAAAATTTCTGGTGCCGTTACCTGTGCCCTTACGGAGCGCTGTTGGGCATCGCTTCCCTGCTCAGCCCGTTCCGCATCCGCCGCTCTGCGGATGCGTGCATCGATTGCGCGAAGTGCGCCAAGGCCTGTCCTTCAGCCCTGCCGGTTGACAAGCTGGTTTCGATCAAGTCGGCCGAATGCACAGGATGCCTGGAATGTATCGCGGTGTGTCCGGCGGAAGGCGCGTTGCAGATGGCGCTGCCGAAGTGGACGCGGTCGCCGAAGCAATCTCCGAAAGCGGAGCGGCTTCCGGCATGGACCATGGCTGCGGGAATCGCCGTGCTTTTTTTGGGCATCGTCGGATACGCGAAAGCTGCCGGCTATTGGAATGGCAATGTGCCTGACTATATCTACCGGCAATTGGTTCCGCAGGCGAATGTCGTGGAACATCCAGCGGAGTAAGTCTGACGTGCAGAGTTTTCAGGAATAGAGCTTGATGGGCTGGACCACTCGCGTAATGGTTCCGCTCGGACTCGGCTGGTCCGGCTTCAGCCCGCACCGCATGGAAGCGAACAAGCCGATCAACTGCCCCAGCATCACATCGATCACAGGACGGAAGTAATCGGGGAAATCCAGACCACAGCCAACCGGCAACCGGTAGTCGGCCAGATCGGATACATCCTCGCCGTCGCCGCCAGTGACCACCAGACGAACCCGTCCCAGACGCTTGCGGTCAATTTCGCGCAGCAAATCGAGTTCGTAGCCGCGCCGGGCCGGTTCGCTCGACAAGAATTCGACGAACACCGTCTGCTCGTTCACGCTCGACATGGGCCCGTGCCGCAGTCCGAGCGGCGTTTCGGCCAGCGTCGTCACTTTGCCGGCGCTCAACTCAACCACTTTCAGGGCAGACTCATCCGCGACGGCACGCAGCGCTCCCGAACCAACGAAGCAGGCGCGCGCACAGCCGAGCGTGGTCACCTCGGCCGCGGTTTCCGCCGCGAGCGGAAGAAACTGCCGTCCGCTTTCCGAGATCCGCGAGACCACTTCTCCAAACTGGCCGAGATCGTCCAACTGCGCCACGCACTGCCCCGCCAGCACCATGTTGCTGAAGGAACTCGTCATCGCGAGACCGCGATCGTTTACGACCTCATCAAGGACAAGCGCGAGAGCACGATCGGGATGGCGCACGCAAAGTTGCGCCATCGCTCCCTGCTGATTGCAAGTGATCACCAAATGCTGAATCTCTCGCCTCTCGCGGAGAGCGCGTTCCAACAGAGCGACGCCTTCCGGACTTTCGCCGGAGCGCGAAAACGAAATCCACAAGTACTCGCGACCGGGGCGGTGAAATTCCTGGAATTCGGTCAGCAGGGTGGTGCTGGGAAGGGCCCACACTTCGCATCCCCATCGCTTGCGAAGCAGCGGAGCCAGGGCCCGTCCGGTGTAATCCGAGGTTCCGGCGCCGACCAGGTACACGGTAGGCGAAGAAACATTTCCCCGGCCGATCCCCGCGCGCCGAAGAGCGTCATTCAACTCGGCATGCTGATTCACGCACCGCTGGTAGGTCATGGCCCAGGTTTCGGGCTGCTGCCAGATTTCGCGTGGCGTGTGCTCGAGCCCGCGCTCAGCCTTTTCCTGCTGCGGCAGATCCAACAGTGTTCGTAGCGGATTTCCCAACCGAATCTCCATGCAAACACCTTAGTCTATGACAAAAGGTTTCGAAACAAAAGGAAATACCGTTCGGAAGAAAACGTTAGCCAGTCCGGCTGACCTTACTATGGCATGGCGAAGTTTTGAAACCTCACTCGACGCCTCAGCAACTAATGGGCGTCAGATGGGTTTCTCATCTCTGGAGGAGAACAACATGAGCCGTGGTTCGCAACCCCTGAGTTCGCTGCTGCTGGCTGTTGCGCTGGCTTCGTCGATGGCAGGAATCGCCTGTGAACATCACTATTATCGCGTTTACGATCCGTACTACACGGATTATCACGTATGGAATGGCGATGAAGAGGGTTACTACCATCGCTGGGCCGATGAGATCCATCGTGACCCGCATCGCGATTTTCGAAAGCTTCCTCCCGGAGAGCAGAAGGAATACTGGACCTGGCGCCATAACCACGGCAACCATGACCATCACTAGGATCGGAGAGTCTATGGGATGAGCCAGGCTCTCAGCGGCCCAGTGCGATGAGAGCCTGATCCGTGGTGATGAATCTCGCCCCCAACCTCTGCAACTCCGCCACCCTCTTCTGGCCGTCTTCTTGCTTCAAGGTTTCAATCGCATCCTGCACCACGGCGACGCGCCGCCCGCGTTCGAGCAGTCCTTTTGCGGCAAAGCTGACGCAGTATTCCGTCACCACGCCGAAGACGACAAACTCCGCTTGATTGCCCAGTCGCCGAACCAGTTCGTCGGCATGGCGGCTCTCGAAAATATTGAGCGTCTGCTTCTCCAGCAAAATCTGCTGATATGAGGACAGGTCGTCTGGGATTTTCGCTGCCGGGTCATTGGCCACGCGAACAACTTTATCGGCAAGCGCTTCGGGCACGAGTTCCGATCCGGCGCTTCCTTGCAGGCAGTGCGGAGGAAAGATTTTAAATTCCGGATCGCCCGGTGGATGAAAGCATCCGTGCGACACCAGGAATACGCGCCCCTGCCGTGCCGCATCGGTCAGGCGCCGGATATTGGGGAGCAATTTTTCTGCTCGTGGCACATACAAGTTTCCTCCCGGCAGCATGAAGTCGCGCTGCACATCTACTTCCCAGAAAATAAAGTCACGGGAAACCATGTCTCTCCTTGCGCACGAAAACCGAGCGTAACATCATTGTTTCCGGGCTGACAAATACAGGGCTCTGGCCGGATGCCATCCGGCTGCGGAACCTTGCCTGTCGATAGCGAGTCAGTTTGAACTTCGTCGGCCGTATGGGCAGGGGAGATCCCTTGTCCCGCTGGTGAAAACGCGAGACGTTGGGATGACTCCTCTGGGAAACTGACCTACTATCCTGCCTATCGCGCCGCTTCTCCAGCGACGAAGGGTCGCGTATGATTTGTGAACTCAAAAACATCTGTCGAGAGAACATTGCATGAGTCACGATACTCCAGCTAAGCCGGCCTGCAGTAAGTTGGTCATCCGCAACATCGGCCTGCTGCTCTGCGGCGATCTTGATCATCCCATTCTTGATGCCGACACGGTGGTTGCTGTGGACGGCATCATTCAGACAGTTGGCAAGCAGAAGGAAGTTGACACGGAAGGCGCGACGACCACCATCGATGCCAAAGGGACGGCGCTGGCTCCGGGCCTGATCGACAGCCACGTGCACCCGGTGTGCGGCGACTGGACGCCCCGGCAGAACCAGCTGGGCTGGATCGATAGCTGCCTGCACGGTGGCGTGACCACGATGGTCTCCGCGGGTGAAGTGCATACGCCCGGCCGTCCCAAAGATATTGTCGGCCTGAAGGCGATGGCAATCTTTGCGCAGCGAACCTTTCAGGCATTTCGTCCGGGAGGCGTGAAAGTCTATGGCGGCGCACCCGTGCTGGAACAAGGCATGGTCGAGGAGGACTTCAAAGAACTGGCCGCGGCGGGCGTGAAGTTTCTCGGCGAAGTTGGGCTGGGCAGCGTGAAGGATGGAACCACCGGCAAGAGAATGGTCGCATGGGCGCGCAAATACGGCATCCAGAGCACGATTCACACTGGAGGCCCGTCGATTCCCGGCTCCAGCCTGATCGATAAGGATATGGTCCTCGAAACCGATGCGGATGTGATTGGCCATGTCAACGGAGGACATACGGCCCTGCCCGATGATCAGATCGTGGCGCTGTGCGAACGATCGCCGCGCGCGCTCGAGATCGTTCACAACGGCAACGAGCGGGCGGGATTGCTGGCGCTGCGGACGGCCAAAGAATTGAAGCAACTGCAGCGCGTGATTTTGGGGACGGATTCGCCTGCCGGTTCGGGCGTGCAGCCGCTTGGCATTTTGAGAATGATTGCGATGCTGTCTTCTTTGGGAGAAATTCCGGCGGAAGTGGCGATTTGTCTGGCCACCGGAAACACGGCCAAAATGCGGAGCCTGAACTGCGGTCTGATCGCGGCGGGACGAGAAGCGAGTTTCGTCTTTCTTGACACTGCGCAACATTCGGCCGGCAGGAACCTGTTTGACAGCATTCAAAAAGGAGACCTGCCCGGGATCGGCATGGTAATCACCGATGGCGCAGTCAGCATCCAACGCAGCCGCAACACTCCCCCGCCAACGCGTGTGCCGGAGGCTGTGAAGCCGTGACAATTCCTAAGGCCGGGAAAACTCATGTGGCGACGGCCGCCTCGGCCGTCCAAGCGAAGGCGGAGCCGAGCGCCAAAATGGCAAAGGTCGTGAGTGGCTTGGTTCTTGTACTCGTGGCAAGCATCCTCCCTCTGACCTCCGAGCTTTCAGCGCAGACTTCAATTCCTGACTGGTGCCGCCCGTTGCCGCGCCCGGAGTACAAAGCGCTCGAACGCGTCCCCATCAGCGATCCCTGGTACGAAGTGTACAAACCCGCCGCCGGAGTCTTCGCCATTTACGAGCCGCATCAATCAGAAGAGACGATCAGCTACCTGATTCTCGGCGACAAGCGCGCGATGCTGTTCGATACCGGCATGGGCATCAGCGATCTTAAGAAAGTCATTGCCGAACTGACGAAGCTTCCCGTTGTTGTGTTGAACTCCCATACGCACGACGATCATGTTGGCGACAACTGGGAATTCGATACGGTGTATGGAATGGACACCGACTTTACTCGCCAGAATGCGCGCGGATCGCGCGAAGACGCGCAGGCCGAAGTAACGCCCGATCAGATCTGCGGCACGCTGCCCAAGGGATTCGACGCGAAGACTTACGTGACGCGTCCGTGGAAGATCACTTCGTATATCCACGATGGAGAGAAAATTGACCTGGGCGGCCGCAGCGTGGAGGTGATCGCAACCCCGGGCCATACGCCCGACGCGATCGCGCTGCTCGATCGCGCGAACGGACTGCTCTTCACCGGCGACACCTATTATCCGGCGCCGATCTGGCTATACCGCCCGGAGACGGATCTCGATGCCTACGCGGCTTCCATTCGACGGCTCGCGGCTCTCGCGCCGCAAGTCAAGCTGGTATTAGGAGCGCACAATGTGGCGGTCGCCCCGCCCTCCGTTCTGCCGCGACTGGTTCCGGCATTCGATGCGGTCCGGGCCGGGCGAGTGAAACCGATTCCGGATTCGCCCGGGAAGGTTCTCTACAACGTAGATGGATTTTCTTTTCTGATGCGGGCGCCGTGAACTATGTGGGGACCGCCGCCCTCGGCTGTCCGGCGGAGCGAAGCTCCGCGGGCTGTGCCTTGCGAAATCTGCTCAAAAGATCCTAACCGCAGAGTTCGCTGAGGATTCGCCGAGAACGCGGAGAAACCTCTTGATTCTTACCGCAGTCCGTCTTCGCCCTTGATCTGATCTTTCTTCAATCCACCCACCCGAGCCAGTGGACGCCCGCTGTCGGTCACGGCAACCGCAACCATGATCTCGTTGGCGCGCGGCGCATCATTCAAGCTGACTTCCATGCCGTCGAAATGGCTGCGCACGAAAGCCGCGTCTTTGTGCCCAAGAGGAATGTCGAGCACGGTGCCCAGTCCTCCGCGTTTCTTCGAGGAAGGAATCAGCGCCGCGCCTTTGCCCAGCACACGCCGCACGGGCGTCCCCAGCCTGGGATGAAGAATCGCCGCCGCATGCTCCAGTTCTCCGTTCTCGCCCACGGCCGCTGCCTTGCCGTAACTCTCCGCTGCCGGGCCGGAAATTCCAAGCGCAGCCACCGCTCGCGTAGTGAGCAATTCGCCCAACTCCTCGCCGATTTCCGTCAGCTCGGAAAGATCCTCGACATATTTTCCGGCGCAAGGATTCTCGATCACGGCCACAGCCGCGGCTTTCCGCGTTGGGGGAGAGATCTCGCGTCCCATCTCGCGCTGCGTCTCTTCGACAAATGTGGCGATTTTGCGAATTTTCGCTTTCATCGTTTCCCTTTCAAAGGCAGTCCCTTTCACCGCAGCCCGTCTTCGCCTTTGACCTCCGACGCCTTGAGTCCGCGGACCCGGGCGTGTATGCGCGCGCCGGTTGTCATGACCAGAGCGAGCAGGATTTCGTCGGCCCGCGGAGCATCGCTGATGCCAACTTCCATGGCATCGAAATGACTGCGCACATACGACGCATTGATGTGCGTGATGGGCACATCCAACCGCGTCCCCGGACCGCCGACCTTTTTGGTTGAAGGCACAATCGCCTTGGCGCCGCCGAGCACTTCCCGCATGGCATAGCCGCCGGGTACGTGCCACAACGCGCCATGCTCCAGTTCGCCCGCCGATCCGACGATGGCGCCCTTGCCGTAGCCTTCGACGACCTTGGCATCGCCGCCGAGCGCCGCGACCAAGCTGCGCGCCATCTCGAGGCCCAGCGGCTTCAGATCGTCCATGAAACCCTCAATGCTGGCGACGTAGGATCCGGCGAACGGATTGCGAATCACAGCCAACGCTGCCGCTCGCCGCAGGGGCCTTTCGGCCACCGGGCCACCCTCGTGAAAAATTTCCTCCACGCTCGTCAGTTTCTTTCGGACGACGACTTCAGGCATGCACCAGGCCCCTTTCGCGAACGCTCGATGTTAAGTTGGCATCAGGTAATTCCCCGGCGACACGAATGTCTGCCTGCAAGGTGAGCGCGGCGCTGCGGATCAATCCAATTCTGAGCAGGCGCTCCGCCGTTTGCATCCCCGCCGCGAGAGCTTGATGGACTTCAGCGTCAGGTAGCACACCAACCGCTTGGGTGACCATGCGCTCTCCAAGATCGCTGTCCGGCGCAAGCTCACGCGCCGGAACTCGCGTCACGGCGGGATGCCCCGGAAGGTCCACGGCATTGGCTATGATCGTCGCAGCCGCGTCGGCTGCCGCCGCCCGGTCGGCCAGCACGGTAACTGCGTCGGCGATGCCGAGAGAGAAACTTCGCCCGCGCCAGCCGCTGGTCGCAATGCCGCGCACCGGATGATCGGAGGCTAGGGTTGCGGTTGCAAACAGCGACGGACGATCCGGCCGTTCCACCATGCCGACGATAAAGGTTTCGCCCGCGTTCAGATGAAGGGCGATGTCGCCGCCGTTATTGACGTAAGCGCGCGAGAGCTCGGCTGTGCCGACCATGCTGGCGAGAATTTCTTCGGCCACAGCGCCGGCGACCGCGGCCATGGGCGTGATGAAGTATTCGGCGGCGTAAGGCATCACCGCGGCCGTCATGCGTCGCGCAGTCGAACCGCGCGGCCATTCTGTTTCGGCGGAACAAGGCGCCCGCAAGAACGAAAGCTCGGCGCACAGTTCATCGAGGAGCGTAACAAAACGCGCGCTGGCGGCGCGGTAGGCGGCCTCGACTTCGCGCGGGTGGCCGAATGCTTCCACGATCAGATCGATGGGCCCATCGTGCAGATGCAGGCGCCGTCCATCGTCTAATCTTCGAATTTGCGCCCGCTGGCTCATTTCTTTTTCGCGATCGTCGTCGATTCGAGCGGCCACGGATTGTCAGCCAGCGCGTTCACTCGCTTACGTCCTTCTTCATCGCCCACAATCGAACTCAGAGGCCGCACGTTTTCTATATATCCGCCAAGCGCACCGTAATCTTCCAGCTTCAAGGTAAATTCTATCGGCGCCACCAGCGCCGGAGTGGGCACGTATCCGAACGCGTTGTGGGGCATGCGGGTCACATCGACCATAAATGTAATACCGCCGCCGGGCCACACGTAAACGGGCACGCCTCCGCAAGTCACGCGGGTCAGCGAGTCGCGCACGGAGTGCGTCAGCTTCACCGGATTCTCCGTCACGCCGGCGCGCAGCGATCCGCCGGCGCCACCCATGAATAAAACAGTGCACAGCGCCGGCTCACAATTTTCCTTGATGCGAGCCACCGATTCCCGGAGATTTGCGGGCAATTCTGCTTCGTGGGGCTTCAGGTCTTCTGCCAGCTCGAAGTATGCGTAATGCTCGCCCGTGGTGCTGACCATCAGCAGGCGCAGTCCGGGCCAGGCCTTCTTTGCGTTGAACTTGCCTAGAATCGCTAACGGATCCTCAATGTTCGTACCACCCCATGACGTTCCCGGCTCGGCGACTTGAAAATATCGTCCGGGCGTGGATCGTCTTCCTTTTAGCTTGATCCCGGTCTCGGGGATGCCGAGCAATTTTCCCGCCTGATGTTCAGAGAGCACGCCCGTAATGTGATCGTCGACGACCACAACTTCGTCCACTTTGCCGAACCACTGCTTGGCGAACATTCCGATCGTCGCCGAGCCGCATCCGACGCGCATGCGCTCTTCCTGGGCGCCGTCGACCACCGGCGGCTTGCCCGCCTGCACCGTGACTTTCGCTCCGTCGTCGATTTTGAGTTCAACCGCGTTGCCGTTGCAAAGATTCAGCAGCGCGTCGCAAGTGGCCGTGCCTTCCTGACGGCTGCCCCCGGTCAAATGCCGCACGCCGCCGAGCGAGAGCATCTGCGAACCGTATTCGCTGGTGGTCACGTGCCCGACCGCTTCGCCTTGCGCACGCACCACGCTGCATTCCGGGCCCAGATGGCGGTCGGTGTCGATCTTCACCTTCACGCCGCAGTAGCTGAAGATTCCTTCGGTTACGACTGTGACCATGTCGACGCCTTGCACCTCGGACGAAATGATGAATGGGGCGGGCTTGTAGTCGGGATAGGTTGTCCCGGCGCCGATCGCGGTCACGAACGTCTCGCGATGGCTCACCAGCGAGCCATCCCAGTCGCCGCTGCGTTCCAGAAAAGGCACAAGCGACTGGCCGCGTTGGACCGCGCGATCGAGAACAACGTGCGGATCGAGCCGCACCAGTTTGCCCTCCTGATTGCCATAACGGTCGCATGATCCCGTGCGACCCGGCTTGATATAGCAAAGCACGGGACAGGCATCGCAGCGGATGGCGTCGTCAGCCACGCACCACCTCGGCCTTCAACAAGATTGCGGCACGCACGCGGTCGGGGGTTGCCGGCACTTTGTGAATGCGCACGCCGATCGCATCATGAATCGCGTTCAGAATCGCTGGAGCCGTCGGAATCACCGCCTGTTCTCCAATCCCCTTCGCGCCGAACGGCCCGATGGACGAAGGATCCTCGATCAAAATCGATTCGACTGGAGGAATGTCACCCGCCGAAGGAATCAGATAGTCGTGCAGATTCTCTCCCTTGCCGGGGACAAATTCTTCCATCAGCGCCATGCCCAGGCCTTGCGCTATGCCGCCCTCGATCTGTCCTTCGATCAGCGTCGGATTGATGGCGCGCCCCACGTCGTGCACCGCCGTCACCTTTAACACGCGCACAGTTCCGAGTTCCACGTCGACCTCGATCTCTGCCATGTGCGCGCCGAAGCCGTACACCGCGTAGGGAGTTCGCTGCCCATTCTCATCCAGCGGGGTGATGGGTGGATCGAATGTCGCCTCGCAGGTAATGACGTATCCATGCTCGTCGAGCGGCATTTCGCTGACTGGAACTGCTCTGCGCTTGCCATTCTCGACGACTGTCAGAGTTCCGTCACCAAACTCAATCGAGCCGCATTTGCATGCGCCGGCGAGTTTCAGAATCTCGTCGCGCAGCTTGCTTCCCGCGATGTGCGCGGCTTTGCCGGTCACAAACGTCTGCCGCGAGGCTGAAGTCTTGCCGCAATCCGGAGTGGTCGCCGTGTCGCCGGAGATGAGATCGAAATGCGTAACCGGAGCGCCCACAGCATCCGCGCAGATCTGCGTCACAATCGTGTTCGATCCCTGACCGATGTCGACCGCACCCTGATGCAGCGCAATCCGTCCATCCCGTTTCAATCCGATTCTCATCGTCGAGGGATTGGGTAACGATGTATTGCCGCATCCATACCACATGCCGGCAACTCCCGCACCGCGCCGCAGCGGACCCGTGACGTTGGCGTTGAACGCTTTTGTGCGCACGCGAGCGGCCTGCCATTTCGGCCGCAAGGCTTCAAAGCAGGCGCGCATGCCGACGCCCTCGCCGAGCACCTGCCCCGTCACAGTCGGAGTTTCATTTTCCAGCGCATTCAAGATGCGAAATTCCAGAGGATCCATTCCGACTTTTTCTGCGAGGTCGTCGTACAGTTGCTCTTGTGCAATCGCCGCCTGGGGCACACCGAATCCGCGAAACGCTCCCGCCGGAACAATGTTGGTATGCACGGCGCGGGTGAGGGCGCGATAGTTCGGAACTTGATATGGCCCCGAGGCATGCACCGGCACTCGCCCGGCCACGGTCGGCCCCCACGAAGAATAAGCTCCGGTGTTGAAGTCCGCTGTGAAATCGAGCGCGGTCAGACGGCCATCGCGCGTCGCGCCCGCGCGCAGCAGTATGCGCGCCGGATGCCGCTTCGTCGTCGACACGATCGACTCGGTCCGCGAATAGACCATGCGCACCGGACGATTCAATTTCCACGCCGCCAGCGCCACGAACGGCTGCACGGAAAGATCGAGTTTCGATCCGAATCCTCCGCCTACCGCGGTTGGAATAATCCGCACTTTCTCCGGCGTGATCCCGAGGATCTTCGCGATGTCGGCACGATCCATGTAGGGAGATTGCGTGCACGCCTGAATCTCAATGGTATCGCCCACCCTCCGCGCGAATCCGGCTTCCGGCTCGATGTACGCGTGCTCGACGAATCCGGTCTCGTACTCGCCTTCGACCACGCAATCCGCATTGGCCAATGCTGATTCAACATCGCCGCAAACCACCCGGCCGCGCACCAGAATGTTCCGCTCGCGATGAGCATGGATTCGATCTGCATCCGGTGCGAGGGTAGCTTCGATGGTCATAATTGCCGGCAACTGTTCCCACTGAATTGGAAATGCCGCCAGGTCCAACGCCTCGAGCGCGGCCGCGTCGCCAACTACGGCAGCGACGGCTTCACCGCGATAGCGCGCTTCCGAGTGGGCAAATACCGGCTGATCGGCAAACTTGGGAATGACGCCGTAGCAGTCAATGCCCGGCACGTCTTTGGCGGTGAGCGCGGCCACAATGCCGGGATGAGATCGAACGAAATCGTCGAGATCGCCGAACTGGAATCGCGCGCGATGATGCGGAGAGCGAACCACGCGCACTCCCAACGCGCCGGCAGGGATTTCGTCCGCGCCAAAGATTTCTTCGCCCGAAACTTTCTTCTTTCCATCCAGCCGCACCAGGCGAGCACCGACTGCCGATCCCGGCTGGGGAGAAGGCGAGATCGTTTGCGGCCTGCCAGCTTCCACGATCGCGTTGATGATCTTGCGATAGCCGGTGCAGCGGCACAGCACTCCGCCGATCGCATCCATCACCTCCGCTTCGTTGGGAGATAAATTTTTCTCGAGCAGTGCCGTCGCCGAAACCAGCATCCCTGGCGTGCACGCTCCGCACTGCGCCGCACCATGAGCGAGAAAGGATTCCTGCAAACGACTCAGGAGGGGCGAGCGCGTCGCTAATCCTTCGATGGTGGTGATCTCGCAGCCGCCCACCTGTCCCACTGCGACTAAACAGGAGCACACGGGATCGCCATTGAGCAGCACCGTGCAGGCGCCACAATCGCCGGCGTCACATCCCACCTTGGTTCCAGTAAGTCCGAGATCGTCGCGCAGAACCCGCGACAGGCACCGCGTTCCGGGAGCCTTTACTTTCGCGGAACGCCCGTTCACCGAAAAGACAACGCATTCGACGTGCGCGCTCTCGACCGGATTGTGCGTCGTGGCCATGTCAGCTTCCTTCCACGCAGGCTTCGAGCGCGCGCCTGACCAGAGTGAGCGATGCATCGCGGCGATACTCCGCCGTGGCGCGCACATCGTCGATGGGAGAAAGCGGGGCAAGATGCTCGGCGCGCACGAGGACTCCGATTCCCGCAACTGCCGACTGGCCGACGAGATCCTTTTCCAGCCCGGTCAATCGACGCGCCGTCGCCGAGCACGAACCTACCGCAACATGGGCCTCGGCCACCCGTCTATCCTTGTCTACCTGCACGACGGCCGCGACCATTGCAATAGAGATCACCAGATATTTCCGCGCGCCCAATTTCAGAAAGACCGAGGCGGCATTTTCCATGTGACGCGGGACCAGCACCGCGGCCAGAATTTCATCCGCCCGGCGCTGCGTTTTGCGGTTTCCGGTGATGAACTCGGCTACGGGCATGCGCCTTCTTCCTGCGGCCGAAGCCAGTTCGACTTCGGCATCTAGCACCAGCAGTGAAGGCACGCCGTCGGCTGCCGGAGACGCGTTGCACAAATTCCCCGCCACCGTCCCGCGATTCTGAATCTGCACCGAGCCGACTTCCCGCGCTGCCGCCTTCAGCGCGTCAAAACACCGCGGCAACGGCGTGCGAATCACATCCGTCCATGTGGTCAGGGCGCCGATACGGATGTGCTCTGGTTCGAAAGAAATTCCACGAATTTCTCCGAGCGCCGTGATATCGACCACATCGCCTTGCGGCAGCCGCTCTCCCAAGGCCGGATAAAAATCCGTTCCTCCGGCCAGAATCTGGCCGCCCGAACCAGACAGCACGGAAACCGCCTCCTGCAACGTTTTCGGCCTGAGATACATTTGGATGGATCCCCAAAACCCTGCTCGCTTGCGGCTTTCAGTCGTTTGTATACGAAGCGGGAATCTTTGTACAGCGGGGCCTTCAACCTGGACCGACACATCGTCTGCGCATGACTCTGAGAATTGCCGGCTTCTATGTTCTAATCTCCGCGTCGCAATTCTTGCACGTGAATCGTTCTTAGGAGATCTACATGTCCCGGATGCGCCTTAACATTGTCCCGCTAAATGTAATCGTCTTTATTCTTATTAGTTACGCCACTGCCCAACCCTCCGCCTCGAACGCCCCGCCCGCCGACCTCGATGGCTATGTCGCGTCTTCCCTGAAGACGTTCGACGTTCCCGGCATGGCAGTCGCGATTGTGAAGGATGGAAAGATTCTCGTAGCCAAAGGCTATGGCGTGCGCAAGCTTGGCGACCCTACACCGGTCGACGAATTCACCACGTTCGGCATCGGCTCCAACACGAAGGCCTTCACGACGGCGGCGCTCGCTACACTTGTCGACGAAAGCAAGCTCTCCTGGGACGATCCGGTGTACCAGCGCTTGCCCGGCTTCGTCATGTATGACCCTTACGTCTCGCACGAGATGACGATTCGCGACCTGCTTACGCATCGCAGCGGCATGGGACTCGGGGAGGGCGATCTACTTTTTTGGCCGCATACGACGTATTCGCGTGCGGAAGTCATTCACAAGCTGCGCTTCATGCCGCCGCATTCGAGCTTCCGCAGCCACTATGCCTACGACAATCTGCTCTACATGACCGCGGGACAAATCATTCCCGCCGTCACCGGCATTTCCTGGGACGACTACATTCGCGAGCACATCTTCGCCCCGCTGGGCATGAATCATTCCAACGTCAGCACCACGCTGTATAAGAGCGGGGACGATTACGCCTATCCGCACTCGCGCGTCGACGGCAAGTTGCAAGTGATTCCTTTCGAAGACCTCGATAACGCTGGCCCGGCAGGCTCGATTAATTCCTGCGCTGCCGACATGGCCAAGTGGGTTCAGTTGCAGCTCAATCATGGAAAATTCGTCGACCATGATGGTCATTTATTCACGGAAGAACGGCAAAAGGAGATGTGGACGCCGCAGACCATTCTTCCTATCGGCGATCCTCCAACGCCGCTCGCCGGTTTGAAGGCGAATTTTGCCGACTATGCGCTCGGATGGCGATTGAGTGACTATCACGGCCGCAAGCTGATTGGCCACACCGGCGGCGTCGGAGGCTTCGTCTCGCGAGTCATGCTTGTGCCCGAAGAAAATCTTGGCGTCGTCATCCTCACCAATGCTGAAGAAGATGGCGCCTTCGATGCCATCCTTTATCACGTGCTGGATCACTACTTCCATCTTCCGCCAACCGATTGGATTGCCGCATTCAAGGCGGTAAAAGATAAAGAGGAGAAGGACGCGGAGGAGACTATGAAACATGCGGCTGCCGCGCGCGACGCCAACTCCAAGCCGTCGCTGCCGCTCGAAAAATATGCGGGCGTCTACAACGACCCCTGGTATGGACCCATCACGATCAAGTATGAAAACGGCGGGCTCGTGATCAGCTTCGACCACACGCCCAGCATGATGGGCGACTTGCAGCATTGGCAGTACGACACGTTCAAAGCGCACTGGCGTGTGCGCACCATCGAAGACGCGTTCATCACGTTTTCGCTGAATCCCGACGGCACGATCGCCAGCGCAAAAATGGCGGCGGTGTCTCCGCTGGCCGATTTCAGCTTCGACTATCAGGATCTGTTACTGGCCCCGGCAGTTGTGTCGCTAGAGAAGAAGTAATAAAGATATGAAACAGGGGTGCCCCACCCTGGTCGCGTTTTGTGCGACAGAGCCTGCCCTGAGCCTGTCGAAGGGGTGGGGAATTTGACTTTCAGAGAAGCATCGGTGACCAGCGCTCCCAACTCGATCCCAAGGCAGCCGGAGCCGATGTTCAAGCTCACCGTTCATGGATGGATGATTTACCGGGCCGGCAGGGGAAGGCAGAAACTGCTTAAAACTGGGCGATGTTGATCTGATTCGGTCAGGTGGCGTCCGCCACTGTCCGAGTGAATCCCTTTCACCGCAAAAACACCCTACCCACGTCCTCCACGCGCACGGTCGACTTCTTTCGCGCTCCGGTCCCTACGTTGTACAGCACGAGCACATGATCCTCGACGAGCAGCAACTCCTTTTCGCTGATCCATCCCACCAGCGTGGCGTGGGGCACAAGAGCAATCCGCTTTGGCGAATCCTCCATGCTCTTCACTTCCACTGCCGGCAACTCCGACAGCGCCTTGCGGATATGCTCTGACTCCTCCGGATTCGCCTGTCCCTGCTCCGATAATTGAATCGGCTTGTCGGGTTCGGCTGTCGCGACAATCGTCATCGCCACGGATTCGAGATCGGGCGATAACTGCGCAGTGGACGTATAGAAGCTCACATCATAGTCAGGATTTTTGTAGGTCGCCTGCTCGTCAAACACGGTGGTCTTTTTCCCGTTCGCCAGCACCAACGTCTGGTCGTCACTCTGGTTCGACCAGCCGCAGCAGCCGGTATCCGGAATCGCTTCAACCATCACGCTTCCGTCGGAAGCCGCGTCCAGCATGCGTTGCAGAGGCTCAGGCTGGGCTTCCGCCGTCCATTTGCCGCCTTGCTCCGAGTAGCGCGAGGTCGATTTGTAAGTCGGCGTGGTCCGGGCCGCGACAAACTGCGTCATCAGAAAAAACTTTTCCACGCCTTCGTCTGAGGCCCAGACCACTGCCGTAGGACAACTCTCTTCGCAACTGCCCGTCGGACAGCGACAATCCGGGAACTTGAGTGCGGCAATTTCTTCCCGTCCTCGGCCGTTTAGATCGGTCTGCCACGCTTGCCACGTGGTCACGGTCGAAAGGTCCACGTCTTCGCGCTGCAATCTCCGTTCCTGGTTAGCAAACCAGAACAGATGATTGCCGTCCGCCGAAAGATACGCAGTGGGTGCCGACTCGGTCACGGCCTGATTCGATCCCGTTTCTTCCTCTTTGTGCTCGATGCCTTGGTCGATCGTGGCCGCGGCCTGCCCATTCCAGATCCAAACCCTATGCGCGGCCGCCGTGTCCTCGTCCGAGAGAGGAAGCGATACCGGCGGGACGTACAAAATCTGGCCGAGGTGATTCACGGAAATGCTCCCCGGCGACTTCAGTGCTTCCGCTGGAACCTTTATTTTCTGCTTTACCGCAAAGGTTGCGGGATCGAACTCGACCATCTCGCCGGAATCGCGCAGCACCCACAAGCGCTTCCCCAGTGCGAGTGCAGACGACGTCAGCAACAAGATTCCGCACGCAACCAGCAAATTTCGCATATTCGCGATTGTCATCCTGAGCGAAGTTTTTCGTCCGCGCATGCGGACGAAAACGCAGTCGAAGGATCGCTACTCCGGTTCACTGCTTTTCCACCAACGGCAGTTCAATGAAACTCGCCTCATCGGGCGAATGGTAAACGCGCTGCACCGCTTTCTTATAATCGCCGGGCTTGGCCCAGAAAATATTCGGCACAAACGTCTGCGGATTCCGGTCATAGAGCGGGAACCAGCTCGATTGCACCTGCACCATAATGCGATGTCCCGGCAAGAACACGTGATTGGCCGTGGGCAGGGTGAACTTATAGAGCAGCGGCTGATCCGGCGCGATGGGCTTCGGAGTCTCCAGGCTCTCGCGATAGCGTCCGCGGAAAATGTCAGCCGAGATCATTAGCTGAAACCCGCCCATTGCCGGCTGGCCGGGGAATTCGTCGGGATAGACATCGATCACCTTAACGACCCAGTCCGAATCCGTGCCGCTGGTGGAGGCAATCAGATTCGCCACCGGCTGCCCGCTGATCTTCACCGGCTCCTTCAGCGCATCGGATTCGAAGGCCACCACGTCCGGACGTCCCGACGCCTCACGCTGATCATCCACCAGCCATTGCGACCAGGTAAATTCGCCTTGGTAGCCGACGAGCTGAATGGGACGCGAGCGGAACGGAACGGGCTTCGCCGGATCAGAAACATAGTCGTCGAACGCGGCATCGCCGGACTGCGGAGCGGCGAAGCCCAGCTTCAATCCGGACTTCAGATAAAGCGGCGTGGGATGAATCGCGCACCCGCTTGCGCATCCCGCCGGCCAGGCCGGCAACCGCCTCCACGTATTCGTTCCCGTCTCAAAGGCGGTCACCGGAGCCACATCCGCTTTCGGCGCGTCGTCTTTCAGGTATTGATCCAAGAATGGCAACAGAATATTTCTCCGGAAATAAAGGCCCGTATCCATCCCGAACCGCAGCCGTCCGAGGCTGCTGCCATCGGCGATTTCCTGGCCGTGATGCCACGGCCCCATTACCAGAAATACCTTGTCGTTGCCTGTATCTTTCGGCTTGATCGCCTTGTAAACGGCGGGCGCGCCGTAAATATCCTCCTGATCCCACAGGCTGTCGACCAGCATCACAGGAATTTTCAGGGGCTGGGACGCCAGAATTTTGTCCATCGCCTGCTGCTCCCACCACGCGTCATAGCTGGGATGCTCGAGCAACTTTCTCCAGAATCCAACCTGCTCCAACCCATGGCGCCGGCCCAACTCTCCGGCGGATCCGGCCGCCATATAAAAATCGTAATCGTCGAAGTGATCGCTCCACCACATCTCCGTGTTCGACCGCGTCGCTTCCTGTTCGTAGATGTAAGGCATGTTCTGCTCGCGGAACGCGCCATTGTGAAACCAGTCGTCGCCTATCCAGCCATCGACCATCGGATTCATGGGCACTGAAACTTTCAGCGCGGGATGCGGGTTCACCAGCGCCATCAGCGGCAGAAATCCATCATAGGAAATTCCGAGGATGCCGACTTTCCCGTTGCTCTCCGGAACATTCTTCACCAGCCAATCGATCGTGTCATAGGTATCGGTGGAATGATCGACCGCCGTTGGATTCAGCGGGCCGTGCAGCGGACGAGTCATCACGTAGTCGCCTTCGGAGCCGTACTTGCCGCGCACGTCCTGTACTACGCGGATGTAGCCACCCTCCAGAATCGTCTCCAGCGGGTTATCGTAGCCGTACAGAATCATTCCCAGGTGGGAACTGGCGGCGTGGCTGGTCTGCGCAGTCGCGTTATACGGAGTGCGCGTGAGCAGCATGGGTGCGTGCTTCGCTCCTTTGGGAATCACGATCACCGTATGCAGCCGCACGCCGTCCCGCATGGGAATCATTACGTCCCGCTTGATGTAGTCAAAGCTGTCCGTTACCGGCTGCAGGTGCTCGGGCATTTCGCTGGGCAGAGACGTGGCCTGGGATGATGAGGATGACGTCTGCGCTTGTACGATTCCCGCCGTCAGTACAGCCCCTGCGCACAACGTGAGCACACTGGTAAAGCAAGCCTGGAGAATGGTTTTCATGAAGATCCTTTGGAAGTTTGGGAAGCGCACGATGTTAACTCTTCGGGCCACAGCTTGCCAAATGAGACCGGCACATACCGCTGGTAATCAGCTAAAGGTTACCTCGCATAGATTACGCGATTGGCCTGGTCTGCATTTCCCCTTGGTAACGCTGGATTTTCAAAACGCAAAACTAAACTTTTTTACGGGGGTTTACCTTCGCATGACAAACAAAATCACGCAGTCACTCCTCGTCCTTGCAGTGAGTGGTCTGATGGTTGTCGGATCGTCCTCTGCGCAAGCTCAAAACACTTCCGGTGCCGGGGCGGGCCAGGTCGATCCCGGCCATCCGCGCGTGAATCAAGTCAACGGTCGCGAAACCAACCAGCAGAATCGCATTGCCAATGGTGTAAAGAACGGCCAGCTCAGGCCCGGCCAGACCGCTCGCTTGGAGCACGGCGAACAGCGCCTGCAGAATAACGAAAAGCGCGATATGGCCAAGGACAACGGCCATCTCACAAAGCAAAACCAGCGCCAGCTCAATCACGAAGCTAACAACATGAGCAGGCGCGTCTACAAAGATAAACACTCGGGCAAGTAATCCGGCCCCATTCGCCGCCCAAGCTCGACAAAACGGTAGAAGAGAGAGCCGCTGTCTTTGCGGCTTTTTTCTTTTTCCGGACCAGAAAATCGTAGTGGTCCGGTTTGAAATCCAAAGGGGTAGCAATCGGGTCGGGGGTGTGTGAGACTGTGGACATGGAGATCAAGAAGTATCTGACGGTTCCGTGCCCCAAGTGTCACGCGAAACCGGGCGAACCCTGCAGATTTGGCGAATGCGTCAAGGTAGCACCGGGAGCGTGGTTCTCGATAGCTGCAAAGACCTGCCACGATGAGCGAATTGCTCTATCCAAAGAGGATGCCAGCGAAGCCGCTGCCCGCATCGTGAGAGAAGCGACAAAGGATCACTGAGGTTCGGGACTCTGCCCTTAGAGGTGTGGCCTCCTCACACCAAACTGCGCGAAGATGTCCTTGAACTGATCGGACATTGATTCCGAAAGCATAATTCAAACTGCACCACGCCGCGGAAATCCTGGGCTGTCCAAACCCCCTTCGAAAATGGTAGGCTACACAATTCTGTGTGGGGACTGAGCTGTGAGCAATGAGGATTCCGCTTATCACCTCTGCTCGCTGCTCATAGCTCATCGCTCATAGCTTTTCCCATACAGCGCCAGCTCGAGTTTCCCAACTATGCCAGTTGACTGCAAAACTCCGAAGCGCGGAATTGAGGCCGCGAGCCTTACGGATGTCGGGCTGCAGCGCGGCAATAATGAAGATTCTTTCCTTTACTGGGAGCCCGATTCCGACGACGATTTCGGCCACAAAGGCTGCCTCGCCGCCATCGCCGACGGCATGGGCGGATACGAAGGTGGACAGGAAGCCAGCCGCCTCGCGGTGGAAACCGTGCGCCACATTTACGATCGCGATTTCGATGGCAACGCCCAGACTACCCTGGTCACCGCTTTGCAGACCGCTCATGACATGATCCAGCGCTATGCCCTGGAGCATCCCGAGTTTCAAGGCATGGGAACGACGTGCACGGCTCTATCGATCATCGACCGGAAACTCTGCTTTGCCCATATCGGCGACAGCCGCCTGTACCTGGTTCGCGGCGAAATCATCTCTCGCCTCACCAGGGATCATTCCTATGTAAGCCGCCTGGTCGAAAGCGGCATCGTGCGTTCCGAGGATGCCGAATCCCATCCCCAGCGACATATCCTCACCGCCGCCCTGGGATCGGGCCGTGACATCATTCCCCATGTTCCCGAACAACCCATCTCGCTCGAGGGCGGAGACACCCTGCTTTTGTGTACCGACGGCCTCTGGGGCCTGGTGGGCGATCTGGAAATCGCCGCCGTGGTGCGCGCCAATACCCCCGCTGACGCCTGCCTCCGGCTGGTGCGAATGGCGAACGAGCGCGGCGGCCCCGACAACATTACGGTGCAGATTCTCCGCATCTGCACCCCGTAGGCATTCCTTTTTCACTTAAGAAAATTCTCTTGATTGCAGATCTGCTCGTAGAACTTTTCTGCGCCCCAAGCTGCAAGTTCCTGCACATTCCACCCACGAGGGCACGGCGCTGATGCCTTCAACTTGTTGATGCCAAAGCGGTAATCATTTTGCTGTCCGGGGACGAAAAAGGAATAGCGCGTGCATACCCCTTTATGTTAATAAAGTCTATTACATCAATTAACTTTATTGGATCATCGGCCTATGTCAGCATTCGAGCGGTTCCAGGGTGATTCGAGAATCCAAAGCGTGACGGCACGCACAATCTGCGTTCTCGGCCTGTTGATCGCGATCGTTCCTTCGGGATGGGCTCAGGCCACCATCCGCGTGGGGGCTTTTCCCAATATCACGCATGCCCAGGCTATGGTCGGAAAGGCGAATGGCTGGTTCGACCGGGCGATGGGACCGCAAGTCAAGATTCAATGGACCAGCTTTAATGCCGGGCCCTCCGCGATCGAAGCGTTGTTCGCCGGCGCCATCGACATGACGTATGTCGGACCGAACCCGGCAATCAATGGATATGTCCGTTCTAATGGCGAGGCGCTTCGCGTCGTCGCCGGCGCCGCTAGCGGCGGAGCTTCGCTGATCGTGCGCAACGATTCCGGCATCAACAAGCCCGAAGACTTTCACGGCAAGCGCGTTGCCTCGCCGCAATTCGGCAACACGCAGGACGTGGCGCTGCGCAATTGGCTCAAGAATCATGGCTTGAAAACCAACGACAAAGGCGGCAACGTCCAGATCGTGCCCATGGCCAATCCGGATCAGCTCACTCTTTTTCTCAAGAAGGATCTCGATGCCGCCTGGGCTCCGGAACCGTGGGCCACGCGACTCATCCACGAAGGCAACGGCCGCCTGTTTGTGGACGAGCGCTCGCTCTGGCCCAACGGCCAGTTTGTAATCGGCCTGCTGGTGGTCAACGCCAAATTCCTGAGAGCACATCCCGATCTGGTAAAGAATTGGATCCGGGCCAACGTCGATCTGACCGACTGGATCAATTCCCATCAGTCTGAAGCCAAAAAACTGCTCAACGAACAGATCCAACGCGAAACCGGCAAGGCGCTCCCCTCCATCGTTCTCGACGAAGCTTTCTCGCGGATGCAGGTCACGTACGATCCGCTGCATGCGGCTTTGAGCAGCGCGGCGCAGCAGGCCTTCGACGACGGATTTCTCGGGCGCCAGATGCCCGATCTCTCCGGCCTGTACGATCTCGGGCTTCTCAACCAGGTTCTCGCGGAGAAGAACCGAAAGGCGATTCAATGAACTGGAACGCACATGCGCGTCGGGCTGCGGTTTCGGTCGAACCTTCTTTCCGAGGCCGCGTTGCGCGGCCCGGAGAGAAGCGTGGCCCAGTCCCGCTCCACGAGTCTCACCGCGCTTGCGCATTGGAGATTTCCAAAGTTGGATTGCGTGACATCTGCCTGAGCTATCGCACTCAGGACGGCCAACGGCTTCTGGCTCTCGACAACATCAATCTCGAAGTCCGCGCCGGAGAATTCGTCTGCATCGTCGGCCCCTCCGGGTGCGGCAAGTCCACGCTGTTGCACCTCGTCGCGGGACTGCAGGCGCCCACTTCGGGCGAAATTCTTGTGGACGGCAAGGCGGTCCAGGGGCCCGGAACCGATCGCATTCTCATCTTTCAGGATCACGGCCTTTTCCCCTGGCTCACCGTCGGCCAGAACGTGGAATTCGGCATGAAGATGAAAGGCGTGCCCAAGGCCGAGCGGAGGCAAAGAACGCTCCACTATCTGCAACTCGTGCATCTCGCCAAATTCAAAGACAGCTACATCCACCAACTCTCAGGAGGCATGCGGCAGCGCGTTGCCATCGCCCGCGCGCTCGCGACCGAGCCGGACGTTCTTTTGATGGACGAACCCTTTGCCTCCCTCGACGCTCAGACCCGCGATCTGCTGCACGACGAGCTCGAGCGCATCTGGAGCGAAACCGGACGCACCATCATTTTTGTCACGCACAACGTTCGCGAAGCGGTGCGCCTGGGCGACCGCGTCGTCCTGCTCACGTTTCGTCCAGGGCGGGTGAAAAGCGAATTTCCCGTCGACTTGCCGCGGCCCAGAAGCCTGGAAGATCCGCAGGTTGCGCTCGCCGCGCGCGCCGTTCTCGACGAACTGCGCGAAGAAATTAACTGCTCGCTCGAAGCGGAATACAAAAGTGGCGTGAAGCCGCGCATCGAGCCGGGAGTTTCCGCATGAAACGCGCAGCGCGCTATCTCATCTTCTACACCGGATTGTTTGGCCTGTGGACCTTATTTGCCGAACTCAAAATCTGGCCACCATATCTCTTCCCGACGCCATGGGGCGTCGCTGAAGCTCTCCACAATGGCTTTGCCGACCACACTTACTGGATCGCGATCCGCGTCAGCCTGCAGCGTGTGCTGATCGGCTACGGCATCTCCGTGTTGCTCGGCATGATTCTCGGTCTTGGCGTGGCCAGCAACAAGTTCCTCGAGGAAACTATGGGAGGCCTGCTGGTCAGCCTGCAGAGCCTGCCCAGCATTTGCTGGTGGCCTCTGGCCTTGCTCTGGTTTGGGCTGAGTCAGAACGCGATCCTCTTCGTCGTGATCATGGGATCGCTGCTCTCCGTCACGCTCGCCATGGAAGACGGCCGCAAACAGATGCCGCGAATCTACAGCCAGGCGGGGCGCAATCTTGGAGCTAAAGGATTCAAGCTGTTCTGGTATGTGCTACTGCCAGCCAGTTTGCCGTTTATCGTGACCGGCCTGAAGCAAGGCTGGGCCTTTGCCTGGCGCTCGCTGATCACCGCCGAGATGCTCTACCTCAGTCTTGGGCTCGGTCAGGTGCTGATGATGGGCCGCGACCTGAACGACATGAGTGCCGTGATCGCCGTCATGTTGTTGATCATCGCCATTGGTTACATCGTCGACGGCATCGTCTTCAAAGGGATGGAACGCCATCTGCATAACAAGTGGGGGCTGACCCCCGCCACATAGAAGATCGGCCGGACGGGCTGTCCGCCTTCCACCGGAAATCAACCAGCAGTCGTGAAAAGGAAAAATCGAATGGCACGAATCTCGACTAAGTTAATAGTATTACTAATATCACAAAGATTTCTTTCCCCCGCAATGACCAGACTCCATAAGGCAGGGATATCCATGAAAGCTACCGTTCTCTTATCAGCATCGATTCTGACGGCGTTCGCAACGTTCGCCGGCGCGCAGACTGCAGACCCAACCCAGCCGTATCCAAATACCAATGCTTCGCCGGCCTCGTTCAGTGCGGTGTCAGGCAGCCCTCTGCCGTCGCCGGTGCAGCCGACGGTGAAATCGGCTGGCCAATACGGCCCGGTATCATTTTGCCAGGACGGCTTTTGGATCTCAACTGCGGACAAGGCCACGCAACTGCATGTGCACGGCTACGCGCAGGCCGATGACCGCATGTTTTCCTCGAACATACACGGCCAAGAGCTCGACACGTTCCTGTTCCGCCGCATTCGGCCATTGTTTGAAGGCACGGTGCTGGGCAACGTCGATTTCCGCTTCATGCCGGATTTCGGGCAGAACAATCCGCAGATCCAGGAGTTGTATCTCGAGTTGAAGACGATCCCGTTCGCCAAGCTGCGCGTGGGCAAGTTCAAGGAACCGATCGGACTGGAAGTGCTGCGGCAGGATCGCGATCTGACTTTTGCGGAACGCTCACTCGCATCGGATCTGGTGCCGCTGCGCTACATCGGCGCACAACTCTCGGGCTCGCTGTTCTCCGATTCGATCTCGTATGCCGCCGGATATTTCGATGGATCGAGTGACGGATCGAACGGCGTCTTCACCCAGTGGGCGTGGGCCAACGAAGCGGCGGCCCGGGTATTTTTTCATCCTTTCGCGACAACCAGCATCAGCGCCATCCGTCAGTTCGGGCTTGGAGTGGGCGGTTCCGAGGGCGATCAACACGGCACAATTGCGGGTCTCAAGACTATGGCCCAGACCACCTTCTTCAAATACTCGTCGAGCGCCGTAGCGGACGGCCAACACAACCGGCTCGAGCCGCAGGCCTACTACTACGCCGGACCCTTCGGCGCGATGGGCGAGTATGTGCTCTCTTCGCAGGAGGTGCTGAACAAAGGCATCACCGGACGAGTGCGGAATGAGGCCTGGCAGGTCCAAGGGTCGGTGATGCTGACAGGGGAGAAGAACAGCTACGGCAGGATTCGCGCGCGGAATTCGTTCGAGCCCAACCGCGGCTTCCGCCATATGGGAGCGGTGGAACTGGCTCTGCGCTACAGTCAAGTGCGCATCGATGGAGATGCGTTTCCTCGGTTTGCGAATCCGGCGACAGCCCCGCGGTTTGCGGAGGAGCAAGGCATCGGCGTGAACTGGTATTTGAACCGGGACATTAAGCTGATGACCGACTATGAGCACACAGGATTCAGAATGGCGCCGGGCTCGACCACTCCTCTGCACAGCGAGAACGTGCTGATGAGCCGCGTCCAGCTTCAGTTCTGACCACGACCCGGCCGGATCCAGAGAAGTATCTGAGCTCCAATAGTGAGGCCGCTCCTGTACCGTGTTTCCGTACGGTAACGGCCTATTTTCCAGAGCCAAGATAACGAAAACCCCGACGGCAATGCTAATCTATCCCCAGAATTTCCAAATGCGTCACAAAACCTTCTTATGACTTCAAGACGCAACTTCCTCCGGCAAGTCGGAGCCGCCGCTTTCGCAATGAATGCCAGTCCGTCTCTGCTCTCCTGGGCGATGTCCGCAGCGCAGAGCAATTCCATTGATATCCCCGGCGAGGACGGAATGATCGTCCGCTCCATCCGCTTCGTCGATCTGGAAACGCCCGTCGAATACTTCAACCGCTGGCTGACTCCAATCCCGCATTTCTTCGTCCGCAATCACATGCATGAACCCAGCGAACTCAGCGCCGAAGACTGGCGACTCACGATTGGCGGCGAAGTGGAGAAGCCGCTGACGCTTACCCTAGGGGAGTTGTCGAAGCTCGAAATCCATTCCGTCGTCAACACTCTCGAATGCGCCGGCAACGGGCGCGGCCTGTATCGTCCACAGGTTCCTGGCGTGCAATGGGGCAAGGGCGCGGTAGGAACGGCTCGCTATTCAGGACCACGGCTGCGCGACGTTCTGCAACCTGCAGGCGTGAAACCCACCGGCAAGCACATCATGTTCCGGGGCCTCGACGAAGTCCCGGGTAAAGTGCCTCCATTCATTCGCAGCATTCCGATCGAGAAGGCTCTCGGCTCCGACACGCTGATCGCCACACACATGAACGGCGCGCCGCTGACCAAACATCACGGCTTCCCCGCGCGAGCGCTTATGCCCGGATGGGTTGGCGCCGCGTCGTGCAAGTGGCTCACCGAGATCAAAGTTCTGGAATCAGAGTTCGTGGGAAACTTCATGAGCCCGGGATACCGCTTTCCCAACCAGCCAGTGAAGCCAGGAGAGTCGGTGAAGCCGGAAGACACGCATCCGCTCACGGCTCTGACCGTGAAGTCGGTGATCGCGGGCCCGCTTGACGGCGCCAACCTGAGAGCCGGCAGAGTCGCGGTGCATGGAGCAGCGTGGGCGGGCGAGGCCGATATCGTGAAAGTTGAGATCTCGACCGACAGTGGCGCGACTTGGAATTCCGCCAATCTTGGACACGAACAGGCCCACTATGCATGGCGCCTCTGGAGCTATGAGTGGAAGGCCAAAGATGGCGACTATGTCATCCTCTCCCGTGCCTTCGACAGCCAGGGACGGACTCAGCCCGCCACGCCCGCGTGGAACCCGAGCGGTTATCTCTACAATGCCGTCGACGAGGTGAGGGTCCATGTCGCATAAAAACAAAAACTCGACCCGGCGATTTTGCGTTCCGTACTCAGCCAGGGTGTCTGCGATGCTGTTGGCGCCTGTTTTCATGGTGGCCGCAATGTTTCAACTCAACGCGCTCGGGCAGAGGCCCGCTTCGGTGAAGGCCACCGAGGACCTACCGCCCGGCCCCATGCAGGCCAAGGCCACGACTTCCTGCACTGAATGTCACGAAGCCCGCATCATCGTGCAGCAGCGACTCAGCAAAGCTGCATGGAGCAAGGAAGTTGACAAGATGGTGAAGTGGGGAGCGGTGGTTGACACGGGCGATCGTGATGCGCTGATCGATTACCTGAGCACAAACTTCAACCCAGAGCAGCCGCCATATAACCCGCCGCGTAGTGCGTCCGAGAAAGCCAACGCGAACGGCGCGAAGAAGACATCCCGATAGCCTTTGTCCGATAAAGGCAAAGCGCCGCCGACCCAGTGTCCCCAGGGCTTACCGGACACTACGGCAGCGCCGCCCATTACGGAGCCCAAACTGATGTCGAAAGTATAGAAACCGGCCGGCACGGGCGGGAGTGTATTGGAAGGTGCGGCGTCCTCAGGGCTGAAGCCCGGCGCTTTCGCCGCTTCGCGGCTGGACAGCCGAGGGCGGCTGTCCCCACAAAAATCTGTTCCCCACGGGGCTTGGATTTTTCGGGGCTTAGCTTTCTACTTTTTGTCCTCTGTGTTCTTTGTGTCCTCTGCGGTAGTGATTTTCTCCGGACGGAGCAGCGGGAACAGGATTACGTCGCGGATGGTGTGCGAGTCGGTCAGGAGCATGCAGAGGCGATCGATGCCGATGCCAACGCCGCCGGCGGGAGGCATGCCGTAGGAGAGCGCGCGGATGTAGTCTTCGTCCATCTGATGGGCTTCTTCGTCGCCGCGCTCGCGCTCTTTCAACTGCGCCTCGAAGCGGCGGCGCTGATCTTCGGGATCGTTGAGTTCGCTGAAGCCATTGGAGATTTCCATCTGTCCGGCATAGATCTCGAAACGCTCGGTCCAATCGGGCTCATCCGGCTTCTGCTTGGAGAGCGGCGAGACGGCCGTCGGGAATTCGTAGATGATCGTCGGCTGCATCAGGTGCGGTTCGGCGACCGCCTCAAACAGCGACGCAATATTTTTCCCGGCGGGAGCGGCCGGATCGTAAGCCGTATGCGAGTGTCCCGCGTTGAAGCGCTCGATTAATTTCTTGACTCCTTCGGTGCTGGCGAAGTCGCTCATTTCCGGCGGTGCGCCTGCTTTCTCGGGCCAGAATTTGATGATGGCTTCGCGCATGGTGAGGCGCTGCCAGTTGGACCAGTCGAGCTCTTCGACGATTTCTTTTCCTTCTTCCTGGCGAGTCCACTTTGATTTCGGGCTGCCATTCACGGCAATGGCGGCCTCAGTGATCGCCTCCTGCGTCAGGTTCATGATGCCTTCGTAGTTGGTGTAGGCCTGATACGCCTCCAGCATGGTGAACTCGGGATTCCAGCGCCATCCCAAGCCTTCGTTGCGGAAGTTGCGGTTGATCTCGTAGACGCGATCGAGGCCGCCGACCACGAGCCGCTTCAGATAAAGCTCAGGCGCGACGCGGAGGTAGAGATCCATGTCGAGCGTGTTGTGATGCGTGACGAACGGACGCGCCACGGCGCCGCCGGCAATGGGCTGCATCATGGGCGTTTCGACTTCGATGAAGTTGTGCGAGTCGAAGGTGCGGCGCATCGACTGCACGAGCTTGGTGCGCTTCAGGAAAACTTCGCGCACCTCAGGATTCATCACCAGATCGACGTAACGCTGGCGGTAGCGCAACTCAACGTCGGTAAGGCCATGCCATTTTTCGGGCAGCGGGAGAAGGTCCTTGCTGAGGAAAGTGATTTCTTCGACGTGGACGCTGAGCTCGCCGGTGCGGGTTCGGAACAGGTATCCGCTGACGCCGATGTGGTCACCGAGATCGAGCAGCTTGTAGAGCTCGAAACCTTTTTCGCCGACAGCATCTTTCTTGACATAGATCTGCAGCTTCTTGCCGTCCTGCTGGATGTGGGCGAATCCGGCCTTGCCCATGAGGCGAATGGCCATGATGCGTCCGGCGACGCGAACGTTGACGCGGTTCTGGTCGAGTTCCTCGGCGGTCTTGGGCGAGTGGTCGGCGAGGATCTGTTCGACCGTGTGAGTGAATTCGTATTTGCTGCGATACGTGGGCTGGCCGAGAGCTTCAATTTGCTTGAGCTTTTCGCGGCGCAGATTATAGATATGTTCGTCGAGTGCCAATGCGGTCCTCTAGATATTCTTCCGCCCGTTCCGGGGCTTGCTTTTACCGGAGTGATGGAAAGCAGATTATAAACAATGTTTTCGGATTGGCCTGGAGTTGGCGAAGGGATTTGCAGGTGTGCTGCCCGGCCGAGGCGCGGGCGAGACGTCCCCGCGACAGCCGGCGGGACGCCAGCGCTACAATCCTGCGGCTGCTACTTGGCATAATTGCGCTAGAGCCTGAGCTTGCGCTGAAGAGGCAAGATCAAAATCCCCACCCTGTCGCAAAATGCGCGACAAGAGTGGGGCACACCCTTTGTATTCCTCGTAGAACCCGCGCCCTTCCTGGGGAACTTATTTCGGCGCGGGGATATAGCTCAGGTCGGGTTGGTACTTCCAGATGGTCCATTCCGTGCTCTCGATCAGCGGCTGGATTTTGGCTATGAACGCCTTGTGTTCGGCGGGGCTCATCGCCTTTTCAGTGCCGATGGGACCATCCAGATCCGCCCATCCGCTCAACCCCAAATAGCTGTGGATTTCGTTGCTCGGGGTACCGTAGCGGGCGACCGCAACTCCGAAGGACGTGGCTCCGGATTTCTTGATCGCGGGCACAATCTGCTCGCGGAAGACGTCCTTGAGTTCATCCATTTTCCCGGGCACGACGCGAGTCCTGCCCGTCCGCACCATGGTGGGGATTTCCTTAGAGGAAATCGCCATGTCGGGCTGCATCTCGTCGATCCACATGTTCATGTTCTCGGTCTGGCCATTGAGGCGCGCAAAAATCCCGGCCAGATCGGCCGCGGAAGATTTCAATTTCGGATCATTCTCTCCCATATCCTTCCACTTGGCGGAATACCAGACAACGGCGAACTCGACCGGCCCGGTCTGCGACTCCCAGATCGTAAATTGCTGATCGCTCCCGGCCTTTTGGTGTAACGCTACCAAGTCCTTTACAGCAGCCTTCCAGTTGTCTTGCTGGTCCAACTTGAGCCTAACGAACAAAACCGTGCGGAGGTTTCCTTGTTGGGCGAAGCACGGCAGGCAGACCGCGGTCACCACAACGGCAGCAATGAGAAAACGAGACAACGTTTTTCGCATAGTTGTTCTCCTAGGCCTCGAGAAAGCAGAATGCAGCCAGGTCCCCAAGTCTTCGTATCGAGGCGGGCCAAGTATACATGGGAGCGCAAATTTAGCGGCTCGACGGACGCGCGAGCACTTCGATCAGGGATTGCTTCCGGCGGGTCGGTGGAGTTCCTGCTGCACCGAGGGCGGCAGATGGTCGAGGCGGGCGAGAAACGTGACCACCTGCCAGATCTCGCTGTCAGCCATGATATTTCCCCAGGCGGGCATGGCGGAGCGGCGCACGCCGTACTTGATGATGTAGAAGTTCTGGTTTTCGGGCAGGCGGGGATGCGCCCGCATGAACTGGGGAGCCCGGGGACTAAAAGACGCACCGTAATCGCTCACCGGGTTGTCGGGACGGCCGTGGCAGTCGGCACACTTGTCCCGATACAGGCGCGCGCCATCTAGCAGGTTGGCCTCCGTTGCCGGAATTGGATTGGGTTGTAGAGGCGCGTAACGCGCAGCAGATGCCTTGAGGGCGGCGGTGGCGAGTTGCGACTCGAACCAGGAGGGCGGAACGCTCGAGCGTAGATCTGCGTAGCCCAGCTTCAGGTAGAGCCAGCCGCCGAGGGCGAGCACAAGCAGCGCGGCGAGAATTCCGGCAAGGAAGTTTCTCATTTCCGCCTCCATTGCATAGTTCTTCGATTATGCGCTCTTCGATGCGGGGCTTTCTCTAGGGACACTCTGAATAAGCGCTCATGCTAAGTCGACTACCAACAGTGTTTCAGGAAACCGCGCTGCCGGTTCGGATCTCGGATGCTGGAGCTGGTCGGTACCGCCGTTGCAACCGCGCGTACGGGACGAAGCCGGACGAGCTACGCGACGGCGAGCAGTTTTCTGCGGCTCACAAACAGATTCACCAGCGCACAGGTGACAAACAGTCTGTGCGCGTTCTTCTTCAGCCCGCGATAGCGTACTTTCACGAATCCAAACTGCAGCTTCATCACTTGAAACACATGCTCCACCCTCGCCCGCACCTTCGACTTCGTCCGGTTCTTCACCCACGCCACTTCATCCACGATCTGGCCCTTGTAGCGACAGCGCCGCTGGGTGAAATCCCGTGCTCGTGGCGCGCACTCGCGGATCACCTCGGTTTGGCCCTGATACGCTCCGTCGCCCCACACCCGCGTTTCTTCGCCATGCAGCAGGTCCGGCAACATCGCCACATCGGAAACGTTGGCGGCTGTCGCCACCGCCGTGTGAATGATTTTGCTCTTGCTGTCGACGCCCACGTGCGCCTTCATCCCGAAGTACCAGTTCTTCCCCTTCTTCGCCTGGTGCATCTCTGGGTCTCGGCTCTGCTCGCGGTTTTTGGTCGAACTGGGCGCGTGAATGATGGTCGCGTCCACAATCGTGCCCGTCGTGATCCGCACCCCCTTGGCTTGCAAATGCAGGTTCACCGTCCCCAGAATCTCTTCCCCCAGATGGTTCTCTTCCAGCAGGTGCCGGAACTTGCACACTGTCGTCTCATCCGGCACCGGCTCGGCCCCCAAATCAATTCCCGCAAACTGCCGCAGCGTCGCCGAGTCGTACAAAGCCTCTTCCACCGCCGGGTCCGCCAGATTGAACCACTGCTGCAGAAAATAAATCCGCAACATCTGCTCCAATTCTTTCGGCCGTCGCCCGTTGCCCGGCTTGGGATAGTGGGGCTCGATCAGCGCACACAGTTTCCCCCACGGCACCACCTGTTCCATCTCTTCCAAGAACATTGCCCGCCGCGTCTTCTTTGTGTATCGCTCGAATCCCGTCATCATCGCCAGTGTCCTCTGCTTGCGCAACGAGTTCATATGGCACGACATTATCTTTACTCCCTGTGGAAAGGGAGGACTTAATCAGAGTCTCCCTAGAGGATCCAGGGCAGAAGTTCGATCGATCTGCGACTCCGCCGGTGAAGGGCTGACTCGTTTAGTTTGTATCTTGGTACCATGGTATATTGGTACACATGAATGATCGTATCTTTGAAGTCGAACGGGTGCAGACGGGGGTGCGGATGGAGAAGCGCATCCTGAAAGTGCTCAAGGCATTTGCGGAGTATCACGATATGACGCTGGGGGACGTGCTGGAGGGGATCGTGCTGCACGCCTTTGACGGGAAAACTCCGTTCAGCGCGGCCTCGCTGGAGCGGATCCGGGAACTGAAGAAGTTTTACGAACTCGATCTGGATTCGAGCGCGAGCCACCGGCTGAAAGAGATCAAAGCCAAGTCGCGGCGCAGTTCGAAAAGCTGAAGCTTCGTCACACGGACGCAGAGTGGACAAGAGGAGAGCCGATGAGCGGGTCGCAAACGAAGTTTGGATTGACGGTGCTGCAATGGTCGCTGGGAGTGGTGGTTCTGATCGAGGCGATACTGTTCGTAATGCCGGGCGCGGCGCACGATTTTGCGCGGACCCACATGCCCGCGATGGTGCGGATGATTGTGGGATTCGGGGAAATTGCGGGGAGCGTTCTGCTGTTGATCCCGCAAGCGGCCGTGCGCGGGACGTGGCTGCTGCTGGCGGTGTTTGTGATGGCGATTCTGATTCACTTGCTGCACGGGTTGTACGGAGTGGGAAATCTGGTGATCTATGCGACGGCGGCGTTCGCGATTGCCGTGGGGAAATGAGAGTTCGAGTTTTCATGCAGAATCAAGAGCTTATTCGGCGTTTTGAGGCCGATGGCCTTCCCGGCGACGGCTTCCATCATCAGGACCATGTGCGGCTGGCGTTTGCTTATCTTTGTGAGTATCCGCCCCTGGAAGCACTTGGGAAATTTGCCACGGCGCTCAAGCGGTTTGCCACGGCTCGCGGGAAACCTCAGCTTTATAACGAGACGATTACGCATGCGTACTTTTTTCTGATCCGGGAGCGGAAGGCTCGGTTCCCTGGTTGCGAGTGGGATGAGTTTGCGGATCGCAATCCCGATCTTTTGACGTGGAAGGACGGAATTCTCGGACGGTATTATCGGGAGTCGACGTTGCAATCGGAGTTGGCGCGAGCTGTCTTTGTGTTTCCGGATAAAGTTGTGTGAGGGTGGCGTCCCTGACGGGACTCGCGCGTCTCTCTCGTTTCCACCCGGCACTGCCGTGCTCGCCTTTCCCATGCCGCCGCTTCGCGGCTGGAGCGTCCGTTTCCTCCGGAAAAACGGCTGCGCTCAGGATGATTCCCTCCCTGTAAAGTCGACGGTCCGCAGACGCGGGAGTTCATGAACTGCTGGCTTGAATTTGCATTTCTACTCTCTTGCGGCAGTAAAATATTCTCATCAATTTCTCAATCACTCGACCCAGGACGTGTCTATGGTTCATCTCAAAGTCAATGGACAATTGCAATCCTTCGATGGCGATCCGGAGATGCCGCTGTTGTGGTATCTGCGGGACATCCTCGGAATGACGGGAACGAAATTCGGCTGTGGGATAGCGCTGTGCGGCGCGTGCACGGTGCTTTCCAACGGGAAAGCAATCCGGTCTTGCACGGAGCCCATGAGCAAGGTCGAGGGCCTGGAGATCACGACGATTGAGGGCATCTCCGCGCACGGACCTCACCCGGTGCAGAAGGCGTGGGCGGAAGTGAATGTTCCGCAATGCGGATACTGCCAGCCGGGACAGATCATGCAGGCGGTGTCGTTGCTGTCGTCGACACCTCATCCCAGCGATTCCGACATCGACGACGAGATGTCGGGCAACATCTGCCGCTGCGGGACGTACCAGCGGATTCGGGCCGCGATCAAGCAAGCGGCGAAGGAGACGGCATGATCACGGCGGAAAAAGAATCCAAAGGAACGATCACGATCGAGAACATGTCGCGGCGGCATTTTCTGGAAGGGATGCTGGGGGCAAGCGCGTTTGTGCTTTGTGTGCGGACGGTTCCGGCATTCGCACTAACGGCGGGGAATGGAGCACCGGCGGCAAACGTGTCGATGACGACTCCAACGGTGGACACGGCTGCATTTCATCCGGGCGTGTATGTGGGTATTCAAAGCGATGGGACGGTGCTGATTGTGGCGCACCGCACGGAGATGGGGAATGGAGTGCGCACGAGCCTGCCGCGCATTCTCGCCGATGAACTGGATGCGGACTGGGGCCGGGTGACGGTGATCCAGGGAGATGGCGACGAGAAATATGGATCGCAGGACACGGATGGATCGCACTCGGTGCGGGAGTTTTTCGATCCGCTGCGGGAGGCGGGAGCGACGGCGCGGCTGATGCTGATTCGCGCGGCGGCCGAGAAGTGGGGAGTGCCGGAGGCAGAGTGCGTGGCGGATCCCGTGCACACGGTCTCGCACAAAGCGTCGAACCGCAAACTGGGATATGGAGAACTGGCGGTGCTGGCGGCGAAGCAGCCGCTGCCGAAAAAAGAAGACGTGAAACTGAAACCGGCGAGCGAGTGGAGGTATATCGGAAAGCCGGCTCCGGGCTATGACGTCACGGAAGTGTGCGCGGGTAAGGCGCTGTTTGGAATGGATGTGCGGGTCGACGGGATGCTGTACGCGGCAGTGGCGCATCCGCCGGTGCTGGGAGGGAAAGTAAAATCCGTTGACGATTCGGCGACGATGAAAGTGTTGGGGGTGAAGAAGACGATCCCAATCGATCCGTTCAAACCTCCGCACGCGTTTCAGCCGCTGGGCGGCGTTGCGGTGATTGCCGACAACACGTGGTCCGCGTTCAAAGGCCGGAATGAACTTAAGATCGAATGGGACAACGGCGCCAACGCCAGCTACAACTCCGAGGAATACAAGAAGGAACTCAAGCACACGGCGCGGCAGCCGGGGAAAGTGGTGTTCAGCGTGGGAGATCCCGACGCGGAGTTCGCGAAGGGAGGGAAGATTGTCGAGGCTGAATATTATGCTCCGCATCTGGCGCATGCCTCGATGGAACCACCAGTCGCGGTCGCGGACGTGCAAGGTGAAAAGGTCACGGTGTGGGCGCCAACGCAGGATCCGGTCACGGTGAGAGAGCAAGTCGCCAAGGCGCTGGGACTGAAGAAAGAAGATGTGGTGTGCCACGTAACATTTTTGGGCGGAGCCTTCGGGCGCAAATCCATGGCCGATTTTTCGGTCGAAGCGGCGGTGCTGTCGAAGAAAACGGGCAAGCCGGTGAAAGTGGTCTGGAGCCGGGAGGATGACATCAAGTTCGATTACTTCCACTCAGTGGCCGCGATGTATATCAAAGCGTCGCTCGACGAGAAGGGGATGCCGAAGGCGTGGCTGCAGCGGTCCGTCTTTCCGCCGATTTCATCGACTTTTGATAAGGACGCGGTGTACGGCAGCGCGGGAGAAATGTCGCTGGGATGGGATGTCATCCCGTTCGATGTTCCGAATTTCCGCTCGGAGAATGGCGCAGCGGTCAATCACGTTCGCATCGGCTGGCTGCGGTCGGTGGCGAATATTTATCACGCATTCGCGGTGCAGACGTTTGCGAATGAACTGGCGTATGCGGCGAATCGCGATCCTTATGACTACTTGCTGGAGTTGATTGGATCCGGACATGTCGTGAAGGGCCCGCAACACGGGCCGCCGGAGATCGCGCAGAAGTATCCGTATGACACAGCGCGGCTGCGGCGCGTGACGGAAATGGCGGCGGAGAAGGCGAACTGGGGCAAGTCGAAGAGCGGCAATGGACGCGGGATGGGCATTGCGGTGCATCGCAGCTTTCTGACGTACGTCGCCTCGGTGGTGGAAGTGGAAGTCGACGATGGCGGGGCGGTGCGCATTCCTCATGTCTACACGGCGGTGGATGCCGGGATCGTGGCGAATCCGGAGATGGTGCGGTCGCAATTTGAAGGAGCGACCGTGTTCGGAACGAGCGTGGCGCGGACGGGAGAGATCACGGCGACGAATGGAGCAATCGACCAGTCGAATTTCTCGGACTATCAAGTGGCGCGAATGAACGATGCTCCGGTGCACGTCGATGTGCAGATCGTGGAGAGCACCGCGCCACCGGCGGGAGTGGGAGAGCCGGGAGTGCCTCCTATTGCGCCGGCGATCTGCAATGCGATATATGCGGCAACGGGAAAACGCGTTCGCGAACTACCGCTGGCGCGCAACGGCTTTGTTTGAGTTGGATGAAAACTAATGCGGAAACCGTCCACGGCCAGGGATAGTTCGGCGGGGCCGGTCTGAGAGTTATGCCAGAGAGTCGAGTTCGCTCGACGGACAGCCGATGGCGACTGTCGCCGCGTGGTCTGCTTGAAGTCGGGTGCTCACTGCGCTAGGATGGCGTGCTGCGCTGATTGACGAATCTTATGCCGCAAAATTACGTTCCCATCTTCATCTTCATCGCCATCGTGGGCACGCTGCTGCCCATCACGTTGCTGCTGGCCAAGCTGGTGCGGCCATCGAATCCGAACAAGACTAAGCTCATGCCGTACGAGTGCGGCATCGATCCTATCGACAGCGCGCGCGGGCGGTACACCGTACGGTATTACATCATCGCGATCCTATTTGTCGTGTTCGACGTGGAGACAATTTTTTTGTTTCCGTGGGCAGTGAAGTTCAAGGCGTTCGGGCTGTTCGGACTGCTGGAGATTCTGATTTTTTTGGCCATCCTCATCGTGGGCTATATATGGGTCTGGGGAAAAGGCGCGCTGGAATGGGTGTAGGGATTGAATGATTGCGCCTGATTTTGGAGATTTTGAAATTGGGTAATTTTGTAATTGGCAACCTCGGGCTCAGGATTGGGTAGGCGGCTGGTGAGGTTCCGGCAACTTGGCGGATGCTGCTATAAACTCGATGGACTCTTCTCCGGCAAGCTTTCTCGGCATCCCGCTGGACGCAGGGAAATTTTTTCTTTCCGACCAAGCTGGTTGTAAGCCCGCAGCGGGTAATTCGAACTAAGTCGCGGCTGTTCGGCAGCAATGAAGAGAGCATTCCGATCTCGAAGGTCGCCTCAGTACACATCTCGACCGGGGTCTTCTGGTCTGAAATCGTCATCGAGTCGACTGGTGGGACCGATCCCATTACCAGCCATGGCCACCGGAAACGCGATGCGCAGCGGATCCGTGATTTGATCGAGACTTATCAGGCGCAGGCGCGCGGCTAAGAAACCACACGGCAACGCACGATAGGGCTGCTTCGACTGCGCGGTCGTTCGCTGCGCTCGCGACCACCTCGCTCAGGATGACAATTCCAGAACAGGGCGATCGAAAAGGCGTGCCACGTGTGCGCGAGCGCGTTGACACCATCCGCTCAAGCTGATAAAAGTTAACGTTCTTCCCGATGCAGACTGCGCAGGAGTTTTGTGCCGTCGCCTTATGCCGGACGAAATCAAATCTCCCTCGACACCGCCGCCGGAAGGTGAACCGAAGCCGACGGCGGATCGGCCCGCAACTCCGGGCGGCGTGAAATCCACACCTTCCGGATCGGTTCAATCGGAAACCAAAACCACTCCCACGAAGCCTTCTCCTCTCTCGGAAACTTCAACTCCAACAACACCGCCGAAAGCGGCGCCTGCGACTCCCGCAGCCAAACCGGCCGCGGCGCCTCCGAAAGCTCCAGTTCCGACGCCGGTCCCGTGGGACTCGCCGATGGTCGCGAAGTTAAAGCGCGAGTACGGCTCCGGTATTACGCCTTTGACGTACGTCGGGCAGAATTACATGGAGGTCGATCGATCTCTAATCCCCGAACTTTTGCAGCGCATGCGCGACGAGGAACAGTTTGATTACTGCGTGGACATTACCGCGGTGCATTATCCCAAGCGCGAGAAACAGTTCGACGTGGTGTGGGTGTTGTATTCGTTTCCGCGCAATGAGCGGGTGCGCGTGAAGACGCAAATTTCCGATGGGGAGAGTTTGCCGAGTTCGGTGCCGATCTGGGCGACGGCGAACTGGCTGGAGCGCGAAGTGTACGACATGTTTGGGATCAAGTTCGACGGGCATCCGGATTTGAAGCGCATTTTGTTGCCGGATGGCTGGAAGGGATTTCCGTTGCGCAAGGATTACGGGATTCTGCAACAGGATAGTGAATGGGTGCAGATCAACCTCGGAATCGAGAGCGGGCAATGAATAAGATTCGAAGAGGGATGCATTGCCTGGCCGCACCAGAGACGCGACCCTCAGGGGCTAAAGCCCAAATCCAGTGCGAGCTTTTCACGGCACGACTAAAGTCGCGCCCTTCCCAATTCGTCAAATGACCGATCCGAACACACTCTCGCCGCTGGACCTGGAAACGCCGGACAAGACGTTTCTGGATGCGAACGAGCTCGTCATCAATATGGGGCCACAGCATCCGGCGACGCATGGCGTGCTGCGCGTGATTTTGCGGCTCGACGGCGAAAAGGTGATGGGCCTCGAGTGCGTCATCGGATACCTGCACCGGGGCGTCGAGAAGATCGCCGAGAACCGCACCTACACGATGTTTAATCCCTACGTCGACCGCATGGATTACGTGGCCGCGGTCTCGAACGGGCTGGGATACTGCGAGGCGGTCGAAAAGCTGCTGCACGTGGAAGCGCCGCCGCGGGCGCAGTACATCCGCGTCATCCTTACTGAACTGAACCGCATCGCCAGCCACCAGCTTTGGTTGGGAACGCACGCGCTCGATATCGGGGCGATCACGCCGCTCTTCTATACCTTCCGCGACCGGGAAGAGATCCTCAAAATTTTCGAGAAGTATTGCGGCGCGCGGCTCACGACGCATGCTTTTCGCATTGGCGGGTTGCAGTACGAGGCGTACGAAGGGTTCGAAAAAGACGTTAGGAATTTTGTTAGCTTCGTGAAGCCGAAGATCGATGAGTACGAGGAATTGCTCACGACCAACCGCATCTGGCTGGAGCGGACCAAGGGCGTCGGTAAAATTTCCGGCAAGGATTGCATTGCGCTGGGCGTAACCGGGCCGGTGCTGCGAGCGAGCGGCGTGAAGTGGGACATCCGCAAGGCTCTGCCCTACGCGAATTACAAGAATTTCGATTTCGAGATTCCGGTGGGCGAAAACGGCGATACGTATGACCGGTACATCGTGCGCATGATCGAGATGCGGCAGGCGCTGCGCATCATCGAGCAGGCCGTGGAAGGCATCCCTGAGGGGCCGATCATGGCGAAGGTGCCGAAGGTGATGAAGCCTCCAGTGGGCGAGGTCTACCACTCGATCGAAGCACCGAAGGGCGAACTGGGATATTTCATCGTGAGCGACGGATCGACGCAGCCCTACCGGGTGCGGGTGCGTCCGCCGAGCTTTGTGAACCTGCAGGCGCTTGACCTGATGTGCCGCGGCCAGCTTGTAGCCGACGTGATTGCGGTGATCGGCACGCTCGACATCGTGCTGGGCGAGGTCGACCGCTGATGCACGAGTTCATTCAGTACATCCTGTCCTACCTCGACAGCGACCGCACGCCCGGAGGCGCGGGAAATATTTTCTGGGCGACCGTCTATATCCTATTGGTTTTTGTGGGACTGTCGGTGGCAGTGATCTGCATGAACTGGCTGGAGCGCAAGATTCTGGCGCACATGCAGGTGCGGCTGGGGCCGATGCGCGTGGGACCGCACGGACTGCTGCAGCCGATTGCCGATGCGCTGAAGCTGCTGCTGAAAGAAGACATCATCCCGGCCGAGGCGGATGCGATCGTCTTCTGGGTCGCGCCCTTTATTGTGGTGCTGGCGGCGTTCACAGTGTTCGTGGTCGTGCCGTTTGGACCGACGCACGCCATTACCGACATGAACATCGGCATTCTGTTCATGCTGGGCGTGTCGTCGCTGAGCGTGCTGGGCATCGTCACGGCGGGATGGGCGTCGAACTCGCATTATCCGCTGATTGGAGCACTGCGCTCGAGCGCGCAGATGGTTTCGTATGAAGTGGCGATGGGCTTGGCGGTAGTGACCGCGATCATGATGACGAGTCTCGGCGCGGAAGGCGGCACGCTGAGCATGATCGGCATCGTGCAGGCGCAACAGGCCCAGGGAGTCTGGTTTCTCTTCAAATTCTTCCCGCTTGGGCTCGTCGCATTCGCCATCTTCGCGATCGCCATGGTCGCCGAGACGAATCGGGCGCCCTTCGATCTGCCGGAAGCCGAATCGGAACTTACCGCCGGGTTCCATACCGAATACAGCGGGTTCCGCTGGTCGTTATTTTTCCTGGCGGAATATTCGGCGATGATCGCGGTCTCGTCGATCGCGGTGACGCTGTGGCTGGGCGGATGGCTGCGGCCATTTCCAAACACTCTCACCGGCCCGATCTGGGAACTGGTGTTTTCGCTGATCCCGGGAATCACGTTCTTATTTCTCGCCGCGATGTGCTTCTACAGCACGGCGCGCATGCCGAAGCACCCGCTGTTCCGGATTCAGACGATCGGGCTGGCGGGATTCGGCGTGGTGCTGGCGGGGATCGGGCTGATCTTGTTCATCCCGGGCGTGCGCGTGCGGATCGGCGACATTTTCTGGTTCTCGGCCAAGGTTGCCGGATTCATGTACCTCTATATCTGGTATCGTGGCACGTTCCCGCGTTACCGGTTTGATCAGCTGATGAAAGTAGGATGGAAGATTCTGCTGCCGACGGGACTGACGCTGCTGATCCTGACGGCGGTGGTCGGCATGCGGACGGAATTGTGGGCGCAAGTCCAGGAGGTGCTGCACCGATGAATCCTCCGGTTGCAACTCCGTTCTTCTTTTATCTGCTGGCCGCGACGATGATTATCGGCGGCATCCTGGTGATCACGCGGAAGAACGCGGTGCACTCGGCGCTGGCGCTGATCACCACGTTGCTGGCCCAGGCCGGACTCTACCTGATGCTCTACGCTCCGTTCGTCGCTGGCGTGCAAATCATTCTTTATGCCGGCGGCATCATGGTGCTGTTCCTGTTCGTGATCATGCTGATCTCGATTGAGCGCGCGCAGAAAGAGCGGCAATTCAACAAACAGTGGCTGATCGGGATTGTCGCCGCCGCGGCGCTGGGCGGACTCTTCATTACGGTCTACACGACGACGACCAAAGGACGGGTGCTGTTTCCCGAAGGTCGTTTAAGTTACGGGGAAAGCGACAACACGCAGCGGATCGCGACGCTGTTGTTCGATCTGCATTCCGGAACGTACATGTTCGCCTTCGAGATCGCATCGCTGCTGTTGCTGGTGGCGATCATCGGGGCAGTGGTAATGGCGAAGAAGAGGATTTGAGTGAGCGATGAGTAGTGAGCGAGGAGCAATGAGCAATCACTTGACACTAATTGCCGAGTTGATCACGGCTCATGGCTCACAGCTCATGGCTCACAGCTCATAGCTCCTAGCTCATATGCACGCAATGCTCGACATCTCGACGCTGCACTACCTGGTTCTGGGCGCGGCTTTGTTTCTGCTGGGAGTGATTGGCGTGCTCACGCGGCGAAACGTGGTCATCGTGTTGATGTCGATTGAGCTCATCCTGAACGCGGTCAATCTGAACCTGGTGGCGTTCTCGCGGTACTGGCAGGGGATCCATGGTCCGAGCGCGCTGCACGGGCAAGTGTTTGCGATTTTCGTGATTACCGATGCCGCGGCCGAGGCTGCCGTCGGACTAGGAATTCTGATCGCTTTCTTCCGCAATAAAGAGACGGTCAATGTGGACGAAGTGAATTTGTTGAAGTGGTAGAGAAGCAGCTGTCAGCTATCAGCTTTCAGCTGTCAGCTTTTACAAGTGCAAGTGCACGGCTCGTTGAACGGAATGTTTTGCTGAAAGCTGATAGCTGACGGCTGAGAGCTTACATGCTATTTCTCGAATACATCTGGCTGATCCCGCTGCTGCCCGCGCTGGGTGCGGCGATCATGTTCTTCTTCGGGCGCAAGCTGCAGAAGTCGAGCGTGAGCGCGGTGTGCGTGGGCGTGGTGGTCCTGGCGTTTCTATTCGCCTGCGGCACGGTTGTGCAATATAACTCGTGGGCCGCGGTCAACAATCATCAGCCTTATCAGAAGATTCTCTATACCTGGCTGGGTACCGACACCGGCCATCTGAACTACGTTACGCACGACGGCTCGCAGGCGGCGTTTCAGGCGGACGCTGGATTTCTGCTCGATCCGCTCTCCAGCATCTGGCTCCTGTTCGTGACCGGGGTCGGGATGCTGATCCACATTTATTCGATCGGCTACATGGCGCATGAGGGCGGGTATTACCGCTTTTTCGGATACCTCAACCTGTTCATGTTCTCGATGCTCACGCTGATTCTGGCCAACAATTACGCACTGATGTTTGTGGGTTGGGAAGGCGTGGGGCTGTGCTCGTATCTGCTGATCGGATTTTACTTTCAGCGGAAATCGGCGAGCGATGCGGCGAACAAGGCATTCATCGTCAACCGGATTGGCGACGCGGGATTCCTGTTGGGAATGTTCTTCATCGCCTGGTATATGGGATCGCTGCGCTACGTTGATGTCACCGCGGCGGCGCGATCCGGACATTTCGCCATCGGCGATCCGATCATTACCGCCGCCACGCTTCTTCTCTTTGTCGGGGCCTGCGGCAAGTCGGCGCAGCTTCCTCTTTATGTGTGGCTGCCAGACGCGATGGAGGGCCCGACACCGGTCTCGGCCTTGATCCATGCCGCGACCATGGTCACGGCGGGCGTCTACATGGTGGCGCGGTCGAATGCGCTGTTCTTGCTGGCGCCAACGTCGATGAAGACGGTCGCGATTGTAGGCGCCCTGACTGCGATTTTTGCGGCCTCGATCGGACTGGTGCAGAACGACATCAAGCGCGTTCTTGCGTATTCGACGGTATCGCAACTGGGATACATGTTTTTGGCTATGGGAGTGGGGGCGTTTGCTGCGGGCGTGTTCCACGTTTTCACTCACGCGTTCTTCAAGGGGCTGCTGTTCCTGGGCGCGGGCTCGGTAATTCATGCCATGAGCGGCGAGCAGGACATGCGGAACATGGGCGCGCTGGCGGGGAAAATTCCGATTACCTACCGGACCATGTTGATTGCGACGCTGGCGATTGCCGGGATTCCTCCGTTCGCCGGATTCTTCTCCAAAGACGAAATCCTCTGGCAGACGTGGACCAGCGAGGGCGGCGCCTACCGCGTCCTATGGGGCATTGGTTACATCACCGCGCTGATGACGGCGTTTTACATGTTCCGCCTCATCTATCTCACGTTCTATAGCAAGCCGCGCATGAGCCACGAGGTGGAGCACCACATTCACGAGTCACCGAAGTCGATGACGATGCCGCTGGTGGTGCTGGCGGTGTGCGCGATCTTCGCGGGATTTCTGGGATGGCCGCACAGCCTGGGAGGATCGGATCGCTTCGCGCGCTACCTCGATCCGGTGTTTGCGCGCGGCGAGGCGCACGTTTTAGTGGAAGAGGGCAAGGGTGCGCAGCTCGCAGCCGGAGAAAAAGAAGAAGAGCACACAAGCCCAACCGAATACCTGCTGATGCTGTTGTCGGTGGGCGCGGCCGGCCTCGGCTGGTTCATGGCTGGACGTTCCTATCGTGACGCCGATAAGGGCTACGTCGAGCCGATCGCGGCCGCCGCGCCACCCGTTTATGCCGCACTGCTCAACAAGTATTACGTCGACGAAGGTTATGACTACGTCTTCACCGGGCGCCGTAAACTCGGCGGTGTGCGGCTGGGCGCGATGGGGTTGGGCGAAGCGAGTTCGTGGTTCGATGCGAACGTGGTCGATGGCGCGGTCAACGCAGCGGGATGGATGACGCGGCTTGCCGCGACGCTCTCCAGTTGGTGGGACAAGTGGATCATCGACGGCGTCGGCGTCAACGGGCCGGCAATACTGGCGCGCATGCTGAGTTATCCGGCGCGGTTGTTCGAGTGGGGACTGGTGCAGTGGTATGCGCTGGTCATGACCGCTGGGCTGGTCGGGTTTGTTTTTTATTATGTGTATCACTGAGAGCAATGAGCAATGAGCCGTGAGCAATAAGCGATCAACGCCGGGGTTGCTCGCCGCTCACTGCTCATCGCTCATAGCCAAGAGCTAGAAGCTAATTATGCAATCTCACATACTTTCCATCATCCTGTTCACGCCGCTGGTGGGCGCGTTCGTGCTGCTGTTTGTCCCGAAGGACAACAAGGACGCGATTCGCTGGATCGCCAATATTTTCGCGCTCGGCGGATTTCTGATCTCGCTGCCACTGGTGCCCGCGTTCTGGGCATTGGTGAAGAGCGGAGACACGGCTCCCTTCAAATTCATGGAGGGCGCGGCGAATAATTGGATTCCCTCCATCGGCGCGGGGTATGTGCTGGGCATCGACGGCATTTCGTTCCTGCTCATCATGCTGACCACGTTGCTGGGATGGATTTCGATTCTGTCTTCGTGGACCGCGATTGAGAATCGCGTGAAGGAATATTACGTCTGGTTTCTGTTTCTGCAGACCGGGATGCTGGGCGTATTCATGGCGCTCGATTTCTTCCTGTTCTTCGTTTTCTGGGAAGCGATGCTGGTGCCGATGTATCTGTTGATCGGCATCTGGGGCGGCCCGCGGAAACTTTACGCCGCCATCAAATTCTTCCTGTATACCCTGGCCGGCTCGGTGCTGATGCTGCTGGGCATTCTGTTCTTGTACTTCCACCATCACGCGGTAACGGGCATCTACACATTCAGCCTCGAAGCGCTCTACCAGACGGCACCGAAGATCTATTCCGACTACGGTCCGCACGTGGCGATCCTGCTGTTTCTGAGTTTCTTCTTCGCCTTCGCGATCAAAGTGCCGATGTTCCCCTTCCACACGTGGCTGCCGGATGCGCACGTGGAAGCGCCGACGGCAGGCTCAGTGATTCTGGCCGGCGTTCTGCTGAAGATGGGGACGTATGGCTTCATCCGCTTCTCGCTTCCCTTCTTCCCCGATGTGCTGACTCATACCAAAGTGCGCAGTTGGATGATTGTGCTCTCGATCATCGGCATCATTTATGGCGCGCTCGTGTCGCTCATGCAAAAGGACATGAAGAAGCTGGTGGCGTACTCGTCGGTCAGCCACTTGGGTTTCTGCACTTTGGGAATTTTCGTGCTCACGCCGCTGGGGCTGAGCGGGTCAGTGCTGCAGCAGATCAATCACGGAATCTCCACCGGCGCGCTGTTCTTGATCGTTGGCATTCTTTACGAGAGGCGGCACACGCGCGAGATCTCCGAATACGGCGGAATTTCGAATGTGATGCCGGTCTACGCGACCATCACCATGATCATGTTCCTGTCCTCGATGGGACTGCCGCTGCTGAACGGCTTCGTGGGCGAGTTTTCGATCCTGCAGGGGACGTTCATGGAAAACTGGCGATGGGGCGCATGGGCGGTTCCGGGGGTCGTTCTTGCCGCCGCGTACCTGCTCTGGCTCTACCAGCGAGTCTTCTTCGGAACCGTCACCAATCCGAAGAATGAAAAATTGCACGACCTGACTCCCCGCGAAGTGGCGACGTTCGTCCCGCTGCTGGTCATGGCTTTCTGGATCGGGCTTTATCCCAAACCGTTCTTCCAGATTCTTGAGCAGCCGGTGAACCATACGATTGCGGTCGTGCGGCCGGATTATCCGCAGCCAGCACCGACGGTGAATGCGTCCGCGCAAACGCCGTCAGCGCTCGTCGCACCCGCTGCCCTCACAACGTCCGTCACTCCGCCAAAGGGGAAGAACTAGTGGGCGCGCTCGGATTCTCGGCGGTGGACTATCTGTTGGCTTTGCCGATCACTTTGCTCGCCTTGTTTGCCCTCGGCATCCTGTTGTTCGACCTAATGCTCCCTCCGGAACAGAAGTGGCTGAACGCCGTGGTTGCACTTTTCGGTGTCGCGTTCTCGGCGGCCGCGATATGGAATCCTTTCCGGCCCACAATCCTTACTTTCCTGGATCAGCGGAATCTCGGCGGCCACCCGGCGATGATGAACACGATGATGGTCGATCGCTTCGCTATCTACTTCTGGTACTTGTTTCTGGCGGGCACGGCGGTCGCGATCTTGATGTCGGTACGCTATCTGGAAACCGAGCACGAAAACCACGGCGAGTATTACGCGCTGATGCTGCTTTCGGTTGCGGGCATGATGTGCATGGCGGCGGGCTTCGACATTGTGCTGATCTTCATCGGACTCGAACTGATGGCGATCTCCACGTACGTTCTTGTCGGATTTTTGCGGCGCGATCGGCGATCGAACGAAGCTGCGCTGAAATATTTCCTGCTGGGCGCTTTTTCCTCCGGCATTTTTGCCTACGGACTCTCGCTGCTCTACGGACTTTCCGGCAGCACGAATCTCGCGGTGATTCATCAGGAGTTGCTGCGCAAGGCGGTCGATCCGCAATACAAGGCGGTAGCGGTGATCGCGCTGGTCACGACCATGACCGGGTTATTATTCAAAATCGCCGCGATTCCCTTCCACCAGTGGGCGCCGGACGCGTATGAAGGCGCGCCAACCTGCATCACGGGATTCATGTCCGTCGCGGTGAAGGCGGCGGGATGGGCGATGCTGCTGCGGATCCTGGTGATCGGACTGATGCCGCTTCGCCCGGTATGGGTGCCGCTGCTGGTATTCGTCTCCATCGCGACCATGACGGGCGCGAACTTCGCGGCGCTCACGCAGACCAATACCAAGCGCCTGCTGGCTTATTCCTCCATCGCGCACGTGGGATACATGCTGCTGGGGCTGATCGCGGGAACGGCCACGCAACTCAGTCCGGACGGCATCAAGGGCATCCTGATTTATCTACTGGTGTACACGTTCATGAACCTGGGCGCGTTCGCGGTGATTACTTCGCTGCGCCATCGGAACATTGCAGGCGACGAACTCGACGACCTGAACGGGCTGTACTCGCGGGCGCCGGTAGAAGCGGTGCTCATGCTGATTTTCATGCTGTCGTTGGCGGGAATTCCGCCACTGGCTGGATTCTGGGGCAAGTACTTCATCTTCCTGAGCCTGATTGAGAGCCAGCATTATGTGCTGGCTGCACTGGGCGTTCTCTACTCCGTCTTCGGACTCTACTACTATTTGAAGATCGCGAATGCGATGTTCATGCGGCAGCCGGAAGAGGGCGAAGAGCATTTACCGGTGAGCCTGGCGATGCGAGCGGCGTTGGCCGTCACGGGCCTGGCTACGCTCTATATCGGGATCATGCCGAACCGGTTCATCGAGGCGGTGAACTGGGCGCTGGGGCTCGCACAGAATCCGAATGTCGCGAAACTGATGCGCTGATCGTAGAGACCTCTCTGGCAACTCTCCCTTAGAAACGTGCAGGCTGTATGCTCGGGCCAGGGGCGAGCGCGAGACGCGCTCGCGACAGCCGGCGGGACGCCGGCGCTACGTTCCAGCAGCCGCGTACTAGAGAATCCGGCCGGCTTGCCCGCTTCTGCGCTAGTGTGCCCGATGCGTTCTGTTTACGATAGAATCCTTGCGCGGAGCGCAACTGATGCCCTCTTCCACCCCACCCCGCGACCGTGATCCCCGAAACAAGCAGAGTCCATGGGTGCAGGTGGGGCGGTACAGCCAACTGGCGTTTGTCCTCCCCACCGCACTGGTTGTGGGATGGCTCGTTGGAGCCGCTCTCGACCGCTGGCTGCACACAACCTGGATTTATCTTGTCGGGATACTGGTCGGGATCGCCGCCGGCTTTTTCGACTTGATCCGCACGGTACTGCGCGACAGTAAGTAGGTGCTCTTCAGTTTAGAGGACTGGCTGAGCTTCGCCCCTGGCCTCGCCTTTCGCGTACCATGGCAGGTTGCCGATCTCTGATGCCTGATCCTCCCCAGACCGAACCCATCTCGCAGCTGGGCGCAGAGCGCTTCTACTCTGGCGCGCTCGATCGTATCCGGCGCTTTATGGCTGTGATTGCGCCCCCTGCGACCGCGTTTGCCTGGTGGAAATTTGGGGTGCGCTCGGCTGCCGGCTTCGCCTTGGGATGCCTCATCGCTTACATCAATTTCCACTGGCTCAAGCGCGTGATTAGCGGATTCGTGGATCGTGCCGCGGGTGCTCCCACGTCGCAATCGTCGGATGGAATCGTTTTCCGTTTTCTGTTGCGCTACATTTTGATGGCGGTTGGCGCCTATGTTATATTGACTGTTTCACCCGCGAGCCTGAATGGGCTTCTTGCGGGCTTATTTTTGCCCGTAGCAGCCATCCTGTGCGAAGCAGGCTACGAGGTTTATGCCGCGTTGATTCGCGGCGTCTAGCGGTACGGGGCCATCACTACAAAGCTTGGAGCGAACGGCAAAGTGCTCATGCCTGAACAACTCTGGTTCACCGAAATTCTGAATCATCTTTTCGCTAGCCCGGTTACATCTCTGCTTCGCCAGATGGGTATTGAACCTAAGTATCCCACCGCACCGATACCGAATTCGCTCGCTATGGAGCTTCTGGTTTTCTCGTTCCTGTTGATTCTGTTTCTTCTGGTTCGCTCGCGCCTCTCGGTTGAAAGCCCAGGCGGATTGCAGCACGCGTTTGAGTGGGTCGAAGGGTTCGTTCAGAGCCAGAGCAATGAGATCATCGGACATCACAGCGAGGGCTACACTCCGTTTCTGGCAGTGCTCGGATTGTTCATTCTGTTCAGCAATCTGATCGGCCTCATCCCCAGCTTCGAATCGCCCACAGCCGTTCCGGTCGTGCCGCTGGGCTGCGCTCTGTGCGCGTTCGCGTATTACCAATTTCAAGGATTCCGGCACGCGGGGGTTGGCTATCTCAAACACTTTGCCGGTCCCATGCCAGCGCTGGCCCCACTGATGATTCTTATCGAGGTGATCAGCCACCTGGCCCGCGTATTGTCGCTCACGATCCGCCTGTACGCGAACATGTTTGCCGGTGACATGGTTACGTTGGTGGTTTTTTCGTTATTGCCGTTGATCTTCCCAGTTGCTTTCCTGGGGCTTCATATCTTCGTTTCGCTTTTGCAAACATATATATTTGTCCTATTGACCACGGTCTATCTGCAGGGCGCGGTGGCCGAGGAGCACTAAGATCAGTTGCCAGTAATCCGATTCCCGGTTCGCGAGGTCGGCAGCGAGGGGCTAGCGCTTAGTCGCCAGCGGTCAGGCTCAGTCACTGACCACTGACAAGTGGTCACTAGCCACGGGCTTCCAGCGTGAGGGCGTCTGTACGGGATGACGTCAACCACCTCCTGGCGGCAAATTTCATACGAGGAGAAACACAATGCGCACGTTGAGCAAGCTGTTCATGGTACTGTCCGCACTCTCGTTCGCCGTCCCGGCATTCGCGCAGGGCGGAGCTTCGAGCGAGGTCAACTGGGTCGCGATCGCCGCTGGATTCTCGATGGCGTTCGCGTCAGGCATCTGTGCCCTGGCACAGGGCAAGGCGACCGCCGCCGCAGCCGAAGGGCTGGCGCGCAATCCTGCCGCTCGTCCCGGCATCCAGCTGGCGCTGATTCTTGGACTTGCACTGATCGAATCGCTCGCGCTCTATACCCTGGTCATCATTTTCGCCAAGGTGAAGTAGGAGCAAGGTTGCAAGGTTGCAGAGTTTATCTTGAAATGCAAAAAGCCTCTGCATGTGCGGAGGCTTTTTGCATTTTAGGTCTGACTGTCGCGATCCTTTGAAACCTTGAAACCCTGAAACTTTGAAACCTCGCTCCCTACACTTTGCGTTCGCCGCCCCATTCCTGACTGCGGTTTTGGGGAGCGTAATTCAGGGCTTCGACGAGGAGGCGGCGGAGTTTGTAGCGGCTTTCGAGATCGGAGTTGACGATTTCGAATCCGACCTCATTGACCCTAGCCCGGCGCAGCAGGACGTGAGCCTTGATCTTGGCTCGCATGCCAACCGAAATTTCGAGGTCAGCTTCGCTGCCGATGCGGAGGTTATCCTCTTTCGTTCCCATGCCGCCACCGAGGCTCAACTCGCGGATGAGAATCCTGGACTTGCCCCAAGAACTGCCAATGGTTCCGACAATGGTTTTTGCGAGAACCAGCCGCTCGTAGCGCCGTTGCCGAACCCAGGGGCAAGCAGGAGCGAAGTCGAGCGGCGCGATGGCCAGTTCCCCCGGTTCGAGCCCGCTATCGGACATGACCTGCGAACTGTAGCGCGGGTCGGTCTTGGAGAGAGCCTGGGCTGCCGCAATTCGCAGTTCGCGGTGATGCGCCCATCCAAAAGTCTTCTTCGCTTCGAGGATTTCGCGCAAAGTCTGGACCGCTTCCGCATCTTTGAGGCGGCCGAGCGACTCGATGGCCTTCAACTGCACATAAGGAGAGCGGGAAGCGGCGTCGCCGGGCCGAGCCATGGCAATCAAAGGCGGAGCGGCGGTCAAGTCGCCGCTCATCCCGATCTCATCGACAGCTTCAGGCAACACAAAGGGATCCAGCACTTCAGTGAGTTCCAGTAAGGTGCGTCCGCGGTCGGGAGCGTTACCGTACGCGACCTGCCGGACCACGATGTCGTGATAGAAGCGGTTCCACTCGGGCATACGCACCGGGAGCAATTCGAGCAGCGTGGCGACATCAAAACGGCTGACCAAACCTACCGCCGCGGAGGCCTGGCGAGGCTGCCCGGTCCGCAGGATTTCGCGCAACTGCAGCATCACGGGAGGGCCGAGCTGATTGACGACTTCAAGCATGCGGTCACACTCATCGCGCCGCATGCAGCGGAAGAAACGATCGGCGAGATGCTCGGCTCCAACCTGGCTGGTGCGGCGCAAGACGGCGAGCAAGTCTCCGGAAATCGGGTCCTGCTGAGCGGCCTCCTCGATATACTCCGGCAGGCGGTTTTCGATGCCGACGCGCGGGCGCAAGTCAGACATGAAGGCCGGACGCTCCACGCTGATCAACTCCATCCCGGCGCAAACTTCGTTGAGCGCACCGTAATTCTTGGCGGCGCTGGCCTCTTGGCTCAGGCGAACGAAAGCCGCGCTCAACAGGCTCTGGAGTTCCGAATCCTTTTCGGCAATCAACTGCTCGCTCAATTTGCGGACGGCCTGCGCGATGGCAACTCCGCCCAGGCGGGCATACAGGTCGGCAACTTGGCTGATGCCGATGGCCGTCTTGCGGCGGGCTTCGATTTCTTTGGCGCCCAGGCATCCGGAATAGTTGTTCAGGATCTCGGCCGCGCTCTCGTTGTCCTGGCGATCGAGCAGAACTTCTACGAACTGGCGCAAGTTACGCGCTGGAACACACGGGGCTTCATGCGAGAGCAAAACGCTTTTCTTGCCGGACTCCGGTACTTCGGCCCAGAACATTCGGTCGAGGATGTCGGCATGCGATTCGACCAGGATGCCGGCCTTGCTCATCTTTTCTTCCTGCAGTTTGAGGATCTGGCGGAGCGAGTCCATCTGGCGGCTCATGTGCTCCATCATCTGGTGGACGGCATTCACTTTCACCTCGCCCTTTTGATAGCGATCGAGGGCGAAGCGAATGGCCATGTGCTCGGCCGCTTTCATCAGCAGCGGAGTATCTTCTTCCTCTTCGTGCTGGTCGGAGACTCTCGCGGCCAGGCTGCCCAGCAGTTGCTGCAGATTGATCCGCGTATTGGGATCGGTAAGGCTGAGTTCCTTTTGTAGATCTTCTTCTTTTACGCTGGGATCTTGCTGCACCTGGCCAAAACGCGTGAGTAAGCGGATGGCCTGAATGACTTCCTGCTCCTGGAGAGGAACGATGCTACCTTCCCAGACCGGAGCTACCCCGGTAGCGGCGCCAGCAGCCGTCCCTCCGGCCGCGCCCGCCTTGCCCATAGGAGCGTTGGGCACGCTGCCCATGGGAACCATGGGAACTCCGGAGGCGTTCTCGACGCCACCAGCCTTCGCGCCTTCCGCGGCGGCAATCAACTGCAACAGCTTCTGAGGATCGTTGAGCCACTGCTTAAACTCAGGGCCCAAGGTTTGGGCAGCGATCTGCGCCGCGATACTGACATCTCCGGTCAGCGGATCGGCTGCCACAAACTTGACTTCGTTAATCTTGATGGTGCTTCCGGCCTTATTCTCTCCTAACGCTTCCTTGATCTGTTTGGAAACGTCAGTGGCCTTCGACCCGGCCACGGTAAAAGCGCGCACCAGGCGGCCGAAATCTTCCTCGGAAACGTCTTTGGAGAAATGGAGGCTGGCTAGTCCGGCGGTGGTCAGCAGCGTGGCAAAGCTCTTTTCGGCTTGACCGGATTCGAGAGGAATGCCATCGAGTAGCAGCTTGTTGTCGGATACGCCCAGCAGAAAACCGGCGTCTCCGCCCGAGGGCAGGGCCGTCTGCAACTCATTCCACGCGGTTTGAAATTGCGCCTCTGTGCGCTTGTGCTCGTAGCCATACATCCGCGCATACTTGATCAGGATGTTCAAGCTGTGCACAAACGCTTGCGCCGAGGCCGCACGCGATCCTTGCGATGTCTTTGCGCCCGAGATAAAAGCCCCCTCTAACTGCTGCTTTTGTCTCAAGGGTAAGCCGAAACGGTAAGCCCTCAAACGTTACGGAGGTAATTGGCCTATTCGCCGCGGGAGCCATCCTGGCAGTGCGCGCCGAACCTCCGCACGGGACATTACCGTTCCCACTTCATTTCGAACACTGGTCCGCAGTCTTCATCACGCTGGAGACTCTGATTGTAGGGGCGGTACCGGCGGTCGGATTACTGGTCGCCAAGCCCGAGTTTCCCGGGGCGCCAGTGTCAATTGCGCTGGCTGACCCTTCGCTGCCCTTGACCATGACTTCGTCCCCCGACAACTTCATGAGTTGTTCTCTATCGCCCACGAGTTCATAAGTTCCGCCGGAGTCGCTGGTCAAACGAAAGGCACCAGGGGCACCTTTGAGGCAGCCTCAGTACGATTGATCTTTGGCCTTGGCGGAGCTGTTCGGTGGTTGCGCAAGCAACAGGCCAAAGGAACCCAATAGAAATGCAATGAGAAAAGTGAAGTTTCGCATGGAAATTTCCTCCATTTGTTTGGATGTATGGCGAAGGGCTTGGTTTGGCCGCCGAGTTTCCTCGAAGCCGGTGGGTACAGCACGATGCCCGCCTCTGCAGTGCAGAACTGCGCTTTTGTACTTTCGTGATCTCCCATCCCCGGGTAGTTCGAGATGTAATAAGAATGTTGTTCTCGTGGCAAAAAGAAAAATGGATAACCTAATTTTCTACGCCATCGTTCAGCTGAATCTCGTGTTCGGCGTCGCGGGACTAGTGTGGCCCGACAAGCTTATGCCGGTTTTTGGCTATCTGATGTTCCCTTGGCCGGCAACGTATCGCTCGATACGGGTGCATGGCATCGTTGCCATCGCGGGCTATTTGCTGGTTCTGGGAAAGCTGCTCACTGCCGCTCATTAACTCGACCCTGCGGAACTTCGATCGTGAGGGGTTCGCCGCGCCTCGTACCGCGCCCAACCCCAAACTAACGCCAACGGACAGCGGCCGTCTTCAGTAGAATATCCGCGGGAGTGTTCCCTTATTGCGCTGCGCTACGAGATGACGAACGCCCTCAAATCTACGGGTCTGCGCTACTGGATGCTGCGCGTGCTGGAAGAGTGCGACAACGCTGCGGCGGACTTCCGCGCCGATCCGGTCCACGATCTGCGAGTGTCGCTGCGGCGCTGCCGCTCGCTGGCGGACGGGATGATCGCGATGGATCCCGACCGCGAATGGAAAGCGATGAAGAAGGCCGGCAGGAGCTTGTTCCAGCGACTGGGAGACCTGCGCGACGTGCAGATCATGATGGACTGGATCGACAAGCTGAATGTGGCGGTGAGTCCCGTAGTCGAAGCGAGGGGACCGATCCCGGAGGCTAGCGCAACTCTAGCCGAACTGGACGAAGCGGCAGGCGCAGCCTCGGCTCATGATCCGGCGAAGGCGTTAATGCAGATCCTGAGCGCCCGCGAGACCGAGCACAAACACGAAGCTCGCAAAGCGCTGGAAGAGTTTGACCGGAAACAATGGCGGGAATGGAGCGACTCGTTGCCGCAACGGGCCGCCCGCATTCGGCCGGGCAGCGCGGTCTTCAAGCATCTGGCGCTGGAGCGCTGGACCGCTGCGCGGGAGTTGCACACGACGGCCATGCGAAACCGGTCGCAGGTGGCGTTCCACACGTTACGTATCGGCATCAAACGCTTTCGCTACATTGTGGAGAATTTTTTACCGGAAGAACACAAGCTTTGGAGCAACGATCTAAAGCACATGCAGGACTTGCTGGGCGAGGTGCACGACCTGGATGTGCTGTGGGCGACTGCGATTTCCTGCCACGTTTTTCATGATGAGCCTTCTCGGAAGATCTGGCACGCGCGCATCGCGGAAGAACGGACGAAGCGCATTGACGAATATCGGGGAAGGACGGTTGGTCCGGACTCGCTGTGGAGTGTGTGGCGGGCTGGATTGCCGCAGGGCAAGCAGATTCAGGCGATTGCCACGCGGCGGATGAAGCTGTGGGCGAAGGCGCTCGATCCGGATTTTGCACATGCCGAGCGCGTAGCGCGTCTGGCGCTGGAACTGTACGACGGCCTCGTCCGGAGCGGACTGCTGCCGCGGACTGCGACTGGAGCCGAGTCGGCCAATGGCGCCCCTGATGACGAGCGATCGAGTCTGTATATCGCCGCGCTGTTGCATGATGTCGGCAAGGCGAAAGGCAACAAGGGGCATCACAAGGAATCGCTGGAGCTGATCAAGAAACACGACACGCCTCTGGGATGGAAAGCGGAGAGCATGGCGCAGGCAGCAATTGTGGCGCGATTTCATTGTGGAGCGCTGCCGACGCGGAGTCACAAAGCCTTGCGCGACCTTTTGCCCGACGAGCAGAAGAACATCATTCGGCTGGCGGCGGTTCTGCGGCTCGCCAATGCTCTGGACTTGGCGCATGATGGGCACGTTCGAAAAGTGAAGATCGAAAACGCAAACCCCTCCTCACGTCGCGTCAACGGCTTTTTGCGAAAGCCCACGCTCTTAGGGAAGAACGAAGCGCTGGTTATCGCCGCAGAAGGATACGCGGACGGAACTCCGACTGCGCAAGCCATTGCGGCGGAAAGATACCTGCTCGAAACCGTGCTGCGAAGACCTGTGGTGGTCAGGCGCCCGCACTAGACACTCTGCAGACACTTTCCCGAACATCCTTCTTCGGTTACAAATTCTAAGTCTATGACTCACGCGCAACTGGTGGAACGGGCGGTGCGATGGGTGCGAGGCTATCGTTGCGGAGTGGTGCTGTCGGAGCAGGCCTGCGTCAGCGGCGAGATGCCGGATGCCATTGGATGGAAGCGGGCGTGCCATTCGGTTCTGGTGGAGTGCAAAGTCACGCGCGCTGATTTTTTGGCCGATCGCGCCAAGCCGTTTCGTCTGAAGCCGGAAAAAGGTGTCGGCAGCGAACGGTTTTATATGACTCCGCCGGGCCTGGTGAAGATGGAAGAGTTGCCCGCCGGTTGGGGATTGCTGGAGTGCCGCCACGGGCGGGTCGAGATGCTACAGGCCTCGGCTAAAAATTTGCGGACTACCCTGGGATTTCGCTATGAGATGAATCTGCTGCTGGCGAGTTTGCGCCGCGTCGAAGTCCGGATTGAGCCGCAGAGCATTACGGATTTCTTGAAGTGGAAGAACCGCATGGCGGAGTACAACCGCGGGACTTTGCCGGAAGGCATCACCGCAACCGAAGAAGAACCGAATGGCTTCCTAGAACCGGAAATGCCCTGCTGATTCGGCGCGGAATGCACACGGCTGGCAGATTTAGCTGAAAAAGAAAACCGGGCTGGTTGGCCCGGCGTTTCCTGCGTCGAGTTGGATGCGGTTACACTCCACACGGCGCGACCGATCGTCCTGCTCTGATCGGCCAGTAAAACTCCGCCGGGAAGGCTCCCGAAAGAAATAATAGGGGGAAATGTGCAACTTGGCTTCCAGCTTGGAAGAACCGCATCGGGATGGCGCCGGGAAGCTGTAACTGATTGATCTCAAGGTAATTAGATTTAAACTATTAACCTTCGAATCATCATCCGGCAGGAGCTTCCGTTGCGGCATTTCCGCAAACTTCTGCACACTCTTTCTTTCTAGAGTCGTCCGAAACATGGGGTAGGGCTGGGGACACCGGAGTATACCTGTCCCCGCATGCAGCCTGGTCCGGACTACATGTCGCGGCGGCCTTCCATGGCTTTGAGCATGGTGATTTCGTCGGTGTATTCGATGTCGCTGCCCACCGGGATTCCCATGGCGATGCGGGTCACTTTCACACCAGCGCGCTTGAGCTGCTGCGAGAGATAGACCGCCGTGGCTTCGCCTTCAACCGTGGGGTTGGTAGCGATAATGACTTCATCGACATTGCCAGAATCGACACGGGAAATCAGGTTCGAGATGCGAAGCTGTTCCGGCCCGACCCCGTGCAAGGGAGAAATGGCTCCATGAAGAACGTGGAAGACTCCGTTGAAGTGCTTGGTTTTTTCGATGGCGGCGATGTTGGTGGGCTCTTCGACGACACAGACGAGGCGCTGGTTGCGCGTGGGACTGGTGCAGTAGACGCAGGGGTCAACGTCGGTGATGTTGTTGCAGACGGAGCAGAGACGGAGATTGGCTTTGACGTCGCGCACGGCGGCGGCGAGGGCTTCGGCATCTTCGTCGCTCGATCGCAGGATGTGGAAGGCCAGGCGCTGCGCGCTTTTCGCGCCGACACCGGGAAGCTTTTTCAGCTCATCAATAAGGCGCGACATGGGTTCGGCAAACTTGGACATGGGGAATTGAGTAATTGGGCAATTTTGTAATTGAGAAATAGGAAACCGTGCTGAGAGCATTGTAAACGCTCGCGGACGGCGCCAGTTAAATTACCAATTGCTTAATTGGTGTTGGGCAGTGCGTATTCGAAGTCGTAAGAGTGCTTGCCACCGCTGGCGATCGTGATCGTCATCTTGCCCGTGATTCCCTCCAGTTGCCCGGTACCGGAATCAGGAACAACGATGATCGTGAGTTGTGGGACGTTTTGAGTCATGGTGCCTGCGTGCTGCAGGACGAAGCTGCCGGTGCGCCCCTTCAGGGTGCCGGTGACTTTTTCGATGGCGACGTAGGCGCCTGAGCCCTTGACCGCCGTGCCGGCAGTCAGCATCTGGCCTTGTCCGGTCGCTTCGAGATCGCCGTGATAGTGCTTGTCGAGCATCATGCGGGCGAGAAGTGGGTCGGCAGAGTTGTCATCCTGGTGAGTTACCTTGACGTCGAAGGGTCCGGTGGCGTGCTGGGTCATGGGGGCCTCTTTCGATGGGGAAGCTGTGGTTTGCCCTGCCGCTGCAGAGACTAGAAACGCAAGACATACTCCTAGAGACAACAGATGGAGGGCAACACGTTTCGCGGGGGTTAGGAAGTACATGGGTCCTTCGCTTCGCAGGATGACAAGAGTTTACGTTGAATCCTCAGAAATTACAGTCCGGGAATGTTGAGGCCTCCGAGCATGCCGCCTACCGTAGATTGCATTTGCGCGTCGACTTTGCGGGCAGCTTCATTGATGGCGGCCAAGACAAGATCCTGGAGCATTTCGACGTCTCCGGATTTGACCGCCTCGGGATCGATGCGCAGGCTAAGCAGTTGCTTACGGCCATCCATTTTTGCGGTCACCGTTCCGCCGCCGGATGAGGCCTCGACCACAGTCTCCTGCATCTTCTTCTGCAGAGACTCGTACTGCGCTTTGGCTTTGGACATCAGCTCTTGGAGATTGAATCCGCCCATAATAATTTTGTAATTGTGTAATCGGGTAATTGGGTAATCTTGCGCGGAGACACGTCCCTGGCGTGTTCTTTAATTACCAAATTACTAAATTACGCAATTACTAAATATCCTTTCATCGCTTTTCCCGATAGTCGATCACCGTTCTTATCTCGGCACCGAATTTTTCCTGCATGCGGCGGACGACGGGATCTTGCTCGGCGCGGCTGCGTCCGCCGGGGCCGGAAGAAAACGACTTGGTGCCATTTTTCTTTGGCTCCGAAGCAACGTCCGCGCCGGGTACGACTCTCAGCTTCACCGCGCGACCTAAGACACCGCTGGCCGAGGCGATCGCGAGTCGCTTCCCTTCCGGGCCGAGGGACATGTCCACGACGGCCTGCGATTCGGCGACTTTGATGACGACTTCATTGCCCTGCACGCTCCATTCACCGGACGAAAGCATGGAAACCAGGATGCGCTGATTCGCATCGCTGAGGGCCTGTAGAACAGCGCCCTGCAGTCTTTCGATTTGCTCGGCAGCACCCGAAGACGGGGCCGTTGAAACCTGCGTTTCGGTTTGCGGATCGGCCTTAGGTTCGGCAGCCGGAATTGCGCCGGCAGAGACAGTACCAACCACGTCTCTACGATCAGGATCGAGCGCGTTAGAACCCAGGATCACCGGCTCAGGCTGACTGGCCTGGGCTACGATGCGCGGGCCGGGCGCGGGAACTGCAGGCGCGGAATCTTCCTGGCGCGGCGTGCCTTTGCGGGCGGAGTCTGCGGCAAAGGGACTCACATAATTTGGACGTGCCGCAGGCGGCTCAGAACGACGGGCCTCCGCGGAGGATTGACTTCCCACGATCGACGGCCTCGCCGGCGGTCTCTGTGCGCCTTGCGCTGGAACCGTGCCGGCTACGTCACTGAGCAGTTGCTCGATGGGGATCAACTTTTGCGCGTGAGCCATCTTCAGCAGGCCGAGCTCCAGATGGAAACGCTGCTCCTGCTTGTATCCGAGCTCGCCGTGGGTGCGCAGCATGATCTGCAGGTGGCGCGTGAGATCTTCTTCGCCGAACAGTTCTGCCACGCGAGCGACGCGCTCGCGCTCTTCGCTGGAGATTTGCAGCAGGGCGGAATCTCTACCCGCGATTTTGGCAACCGTGGCATTGCGAAGGAAACGGACCATCTGGCGGGCGAAGTGCGTGGGGCTGTGTCCCTCGCTGATTAAATGATCGACTTGGCGGAGAATTTCTTCGCTTCTTGATTCCGAGACCGCTTGCATCACCTGTTCGAGGATATGAGCCGGCGCTGCACCGACCAGATTGCGAACAGAATCGGCGGTAAGCCTGTCAGTCGAAGATGCGATCGCCTGGTCAAGAATCGAGAGGGCGTCGCGCATGGATCCGTCCCCCGCCTCGGCTAGAAGGGCGAGGGCATCGTTGTCGGCCTCGATTTTTTCGCGCGTGACCAGGTCGCGAAGCTGGGCGACAATGTCGCCGAATTTTACGGCGCGAAAGCTGAAGTGCTGGCAGCGGGAGCGAATCGTCTGCGGAATATCCTCGGGCTGCGTGGTCGCGAGCATGAAGACGATGTGATCGGGCGGCTCTTCCAGCGTCTTGAGCAGGGCATTGAAAGCGGCATCAGTGATCTGGTGGGCTTCGTCGAGGATGTAGATTTTGAAGCGATCGCGGGCGGGGCGATAGCGGGCAGCCTCGCGAAGCTCGCGTATTTCGTCGATGCCGCGATTGGTGGCAGCGTCGATCTCAATAACGTCGACGGAGTTCCCGGCCCGGATTTCGGTGCACGACTCACAGATACCGCAGGGCTCGGGGACAGGATGATCCTTGGAGCGGCAGTTGAGGGCGGCGGCGAGGATGCGGGCGACCGTGGTTTTGCCGATGCCGCGGTGGCCGCTGAAAATGTAGCCGTGGGCGGTTCGCCCCTGCTCGATGGCATTTTGCAGGGTGCGGGTCACGTGCTCCTGTCCGATGACCTCGGAGAACTTCTGCGGACGGTATTTGCGGGCCAGGACCGTGTAACTCATGAGGGCGAAGAGACGATTATACGGGATGTGGGGCGTGGGATGCCTGGTGCAGAGCAAAACCTTTCCGCCGCGGAGATCGAAAAGAACGTGGAGGGCAGGCTAAAATGAATGCGGACCACGTGACCAGCTTGCGGACATCGGTGGCAAGGAATAGGCTGGAAACGCGATTATGTGTTGCGGCTGCATAGGTATTCCACGGCGAGCCGCTCGGGGGTAATCATGCAATTGAAGCTTAGGAAGCGAACGGTAGATGGAATTTTGGCAATCGAGTGCAGCGGGCGAATTGTGTTTGGCGACGAGTCGTCGCTGTTGCGGGATGACGTGAAAAAGGCCATCGCGGATGGTGCGAAGCGCATCGTGCTCAACCTGGGCGAAGTGAATTATATCGATTCAGGCGGCCTGGGGACACTGGTGGCCCTGCATACAACGGCCCACAATGCCGGGGGCGCGATCAAGCTGGCGAATCTCACCACGCGCGTGGGAGACTTGCTGCAAGTTACGAAGCTGCTAACGGTGTTTGAGGTGTACACCTCGGAATACGCGGCGCTGGAGGCGTTTCGGCAGGCTGCGTGATCAAAATCCCTACCCTCACGCTTTGTTTCGTTACGTTCACATTCGGGATCGCGGGTAGGGATCCCTCGACTTCGCAGTCCGGCTCGCTGAGGCGAGCCGGACTGCTGCGCTCAGGATGACCAAATCCAAAAAAACTTCCGATAAATCGGGCACGATGCTCCTGCGCGTGGAGCGGGCGATTCGCGCGATTCCGCGAGGAAAGGTATCGACCTACGGGGGCGTGGCGCGGGCGGCTGGGTTTCCCGGAGCGGCGCGAATGGTGGCTCGAATTCTACGGCGCGGGTTTGGATTGCCCTGGCAACGAGTGCTGGGGGCCGGCGGACAGATCAAGCTGACGGGCGACTCGGCGATCGAGCAGCGTTTACGGCTGGAAGCGGAGGGAGTCCGGTTTCGCGGCCGGAAAGTGGATATGAAGCAATGCGAGTGGAAGGCGCCGTCTGGATTGAAGCGTGCTCGCAAGAAGGCCTGACCACGAGCACAGTGACCGCGCTGCGCGCGGCGGACAGCCGAGGGCGGCTGTCCCCACATCTTCTCTTTCCACCTCGCTTCCCTATCCCTTGCTTTACTTCTTAAACTGCGGGTCGATCTCCACCTGATAGCCCGTCACCATTTTATTGGTTTCGTTGGCCATGCTGACGACGGCCATGAGTTCCTTGAACATGGCGTCGGTCATTCCCTTTTTTTGTGCTGATGCCGTGTGCGAGGCGATGCAGTAGTGGCACTGATTGGTTACGCTGACGGCGACGTAGATCAACTCTTTGGTAACCGGGTCGAGGGCTCCGGGAGCCATGATCTGCTTGATGTCCTCCCACGTACGCTTGAGCGTAGCGGGATCGTGGGCGATGGCTTTCCAGAAATTATTGATCCAGTCGGTTTTGCGAGTAGCCATGATGTCGTCGTAAACGGCGCGGACTTCAGGGCTGGCGTCTTTGTATTCGATAAGGCCGAGAGTAGACATGAGATCTCCTAATACATAATTTGTTCACTACCAATACACGGAGGCACAGATAAAACGGAGCCGGAATTTTTTTCTGGCTCTCAGGACGGAAGCTCTCCTGACAATAAACTGTCAAGCTTTGCCGCCGGGACTCTTACGCCTACATAGAAATGACCGAAAAGGGCGTACACGGCGCTGACTTCGTCGAAGCGCATTTCGTAGATCAGTTTCTTGAAGACCAGTGGCTCGTCGGCAAAGAGGTCGACGCCCCATTCCCAGTCGTCGAAGCCGATCGATCCGCTGATGATTTGTCTGACTTCTCCCGCATAGCGGCGGCCCACTAGGCCGTGATCGTTCATCTGGCGGGCTCGCTCCTCGATCGGAAGCTTGTACCAGTTCTTTTCTTCTCCGCGGCGGCGATCCATGGGATAGAAACACGCATAACGGTTTGGCGGAATCTCCGGATAGAGGCGCGGATGCATCGCTTCCTTGTGCCGGTTGAGCTTGCTCTCAATTTCGGATTTCCACTGGTCGGAATGCGGCTCGATGCCCTGGTCCATCAGCTCTTTATAGATTTTGAGCGTGGATTCGTAGAGACCCAGTTCGATGATGGAAAGATAGGAGCTGGTCGGTTCCAGGTAATCGCTCAGGCGAAGATTGGCGATTTGGAGTTCGGCCTGATTGAGGTCGGCAAAAGAGTTGCGGAAGTGGATCAGCATTAAGTCGCCCTTGTGACCGATGACTGAATAAAGAGCGGACTGGCCGGGAGAATGTTTCTCCATCGCCGAGAGGACTTCGGATGCTTCCTGAGCGATAGATTTCTTTTCCGAGGCTGAAAGGGCGCGCCAGGCAGGCCAGCGCAGGCGCATCATCTGGTGCAGAACGCTGTAGCCTTCGGTCGTAAGGGGAACGGCGGGAACCTCCGCTGCAACTTGCGGACGAGGATGATGAGTCGTGGTCATTCGAACGTTCTCCGAGGACAAGACAATATTGTACGCGGGGCCGGTCAAACGAGGAAAAACGCGAATGGTTTTTCATTTCCCCGGGGACGGGCGCACTTAGTTGTTAATAAGCCCAGAAGGGGCCGGAGCCGGCTGGAGTGCTTTTGCCGTCGATGGCGTTGAAGACGTTGCGTCCGAAGAAGAATGGGAGCCCCCAGTCGAAAGTTCCGGGATTGGGACCGCCGAGGGAGTTGAAGACGAAATCCGCTTGATTCTGGAAGAGTGTCTCCCCGTTTGCGATCGTGAAGGTCACGTTGGACGTTGCGCTTCCTGAGTCGGTGGTCGCAGAGAGATGGGCGGGGGAACCGGGGCAGTAGAAGCCAGAGCTGTTGGGGCAAACGGTAAGCCCAGTGAGCGTTTCATCCAGGAAGAAAAATGCGTTGGACCCGCTGTCCACAAACGCCGGATAGGCCTGTCCTTTGAAAGTGGTGGAAAATTCTCCGTTGGCGTCCAGCGGAAAGACCGTGGCAGTACCGAGAGCGTTGTTCGATTCCGTCCCGATTCCAAACACCATCGATCCGCTCAAACTGGCGGCCGGGCCAGAAACACTGGGCAGTTCGATAATGACGCCGTTGTTATCGGTCGCGAAAAGAGCGACGGGATTCTGCACTTGTTGCGTCAAGGGTTCGGCGATGACCTGGCACGATGTGGATGCGCATTGATAGTACAGCCCGGGGTTCCCGGCGCCCGTCTGATCGCAGCTCCCGCCGCAATCCTGCGCGAAGGGACCAACGCCGAGGATTCCGTTCGCCCCCAGAGACTGCAGCGTGTCGTTCTCCGGGACGCCGCCGCTGCTGCAAGTGGAAGGCACTGCAGCAAAGGTTGGGTCGATGATCTGCACGGGAACGTTGCTGGCGACTTCGCCGGTCATTTTGATATCGGCGGACTGCACCGGCCCCCAGGTGTATCCGCTCACAAAAGGAGCGCACTCCCCCACGGGATTGCCGGAAGCGTTTTGCTGCGGAAGCGACAGCGTCAAGGCGCCCTCGCCGGCGGAGGACAAGAGGCGAAGGCCATAGGATCCGGTATCGACGAGGATTCCGCTGATGGTCTGGCAATTGGAAGTGGAGGGAACGCAGACGGTGACACTCGTGAAAACGCCATTCGCGTACTCATTAGCAGGACCGGCGTTCACTGCGATCGGCTGAACATTCGTTCCGGATGTGGAGATGGTGTTGATGCTGTTGGAGTGCGAACTTCCTCCGCAACCGGCCAACGTGTTCGCGAGAGCCAACACCACCGCGGCACCAATCATGCGAGAAGGCAAGGAGCTTGCGATCACCGGATATCCTCCAAGCGAACGCCGGACGGCAACTGATCAGGCAGATAGGCCCGCCCGGTGAAACTGCGCATGTGGCCTCCCAACTGAACCACCAATCCCGAATGCTGGACGAAGAGCGGAGCGTGCCCCGGCCTGCGGCTCAGAGCGGCCGCCTTTTGAAACTCATCAAAATAGGAGCCAAGCAGTAGCCTCAAGTCCGGCAGTGTAGGCGCCTGCCACGCAACGGCGAATATCTTTCCGGAAGACGACGCGAATTCGCGTACGACTGCGCCGGTGGGACAGCGAAGTTCATGGACTGTGTATCCGTTTGATTGCGACACACGGAGACTGGCGTTGATATGAGCCTGGTCCGCCTGGACCGAGGCGACATCTCCGCCCAGCGCCGCGAATGCCGGCAAAGCAGGCACACAGATGCAGACCGCGGCGATCAACGTCCAGATTGTTCTGTCGAGCTTCAGTTTCAGGCTCCGAAATAACGGCGAATCATGGACCAAACGTTGAGTCTTTAGATTTTCGATCAGGCGCCGGAGTTGCCAGCGTAAGAGGTCACCCCCGCTATTTTTACGCACGGTTGTTGAGGCAATTACAAGGTTCCATGTACTGACAGCCCAGCGTCCAGCGTCTAACCTCAAGATTCTGAAACTGTTCAACATGCGAAAGGGGAATCACGATGAAGCTGAGCAAGCTGGTACGGTCGGCGTTGAAGACTGCGGTTTACATCATGGATCAAACTGCGGAACAGGTAGACCGCGCATCGGAGCGCGCGTCGGAGATGGCAGATAACGCGCGGAGCGCGATCTATCCGCGGGAAGATCACACTCTGCGCAATTTGGTGGCGTTCGCCGCCGGAATTGGCATTGGAGTGGGAGCTGGCCTGTTGCTGGCTCCGTCGAGCGGAACTGAGTTGCGCACTTCGATCAGCGACAAAGTGCAAGAGATCGGCAACAAGGTTAGAAACCGGGCTGAGAGTTACTCCACGGGAACAACTGCGCAGTAGCGAGAACAGAGCAGGCCCAGGTCTCGCGCCATTTTGGCGTTCGTGAAGGCCGCTAATCACGGACGCCAGTCTGGGTGTCCCCTCATTCCAATCGATAACGTTCGCTTATTTGCCGATACTCGTTCCCAGTCTCCACCTTCCCAAAGTGTTTGCATTCTTCTTTAGTACTTCTTCAGTACTTTCATCTCCTAATTTTCGGTACTAGACACCGGTACGTGCCTAGCCGCGTAGTTTAGGTCGCTTTTGAACCTTGTAGTTTTCTGACGCCGCCTCATACTTTTTAAGTAAAGGAGAGCCCCGTGAAACGCGTGCGCGTCCTCGTCGCCAACCAGCCTCGTCTCATGCGCGAAATGGTGATCGCGACGATCTCGGATCAACCGGATATTGAAATTGTAGGTGAGGTGGTGAACGAGGACGACCTGAACGACGTGGTGGAACAGACTCTACCGGATGTGCTGATCCTGTCGTTAGAGGAACCGGAAAAGCCGTTAGGCAAGAGCGGATTCCTGCTAGGGCGGTATCCGAGGATGAGAATTCTAGCGCTGGCACCGGAGCAGAATCGCGGAGTTTATTACTGGGCCAGGATCGATATTCGAAATAAGCCGGTAGAGAGTTCGGAGGCCGGAGTGTTGAACGCGATACGCGAGAAACCGGGACTAGTGGGTTTAGCGCGAACTTAAAGGTAGGCACGTGGAACTTCGGAATACACGAATGACGATGCAGAAAGCAGGGCCGTCGATGAAATCGAGAGACGCGATTGATCTGTTCCGCATAGTCGGATCGGCAGCGCTTTACGCCGCGCTCGCGGTGGCGGGCAGCGGCGCCGGGTTACTCGCGCAGACGAGCCAGCAACGTCCGGTGATCGCGCAATCCGAACTGGCGCGGCAGAACATGTCGCGGGTCGCTGCTACCGTCGGTCAACTCGCCGTCATTTTTCATCGTGATCCCGGGCTGATGATGGAGTTGAAACGATGGATTGCCAAGGACGCAACCGACCACGGGCAGTTGATTTCGGATGACGATCTTACGGAAGAAGCGATCTTTGATCGCCTGCAAAATGACACCGTCTTTCGCGCGGTGGCTACAAGCCTGGTTCAGAAATATGGCTACCTGAAACCGACGCTGAATCCGCAGTCTCCGATGGCCCAGGAGCAGCAGCTCCTGATTCGAGAGAGAGCCAGATATATCGCGCAAGACGAGGAGGTATCGCGGAACCGGTCACGACAGCAACAACAACCAGGAGTGGGGCAGGCGCAGACGTGCGATCCCACCAATCGCGACTGCACGACGCAGGGCAATAACAATTCTTCGATTCAGGAATTGCCTCCCGGGCAGCAGCCCGACATGAATGGACTGCCGGGTGGAAGCGCACCCGACCTGCAGAATATTCCATCTCTTCCCCCAGGCACACCGAACCCGCCTCCCGCGCCGGGTAGTGACGCGGCGCAACTGATGCGAACCAGCGCAGAAGACTCCGGAAGCGATCAACTAGGCACAGGCAGCGAAATGGGGCCGGATACGCCGGAGATGAATCCGCAGGGACGCGGAGCACGAGGTCCAAACGCTGAGCCCGAGGATCTGACACTGAATTCTGATTTCATGGGAGAGGATCTCAGTCCCGAGTTATCAGCGAGTTCTTCGGCGAATACCAACCTCGAAGCTTCCAACGCGAATGTCGGCAGTCTGTCCGCTTCAGGAGAAGAAGGATCGGCTTATGACGTGGAACGCCGCAAGAGAATGTGGAACGCGGAGCGGGAGCGGGAAGCAGTCAGTCCGACGCAGCGTCTGGTGAGAAGACCGAATCCTTACGAGAAGATCCCATCCCTCTACGACATGTACCTGCAGGCTATCCCGCAGCCGCCCGCATTGCAGCGATTCGGTATGCAGATTTTTGAAAATGGCACGCGCGATTTACAGATGATTCCGATGGACCTCCCGGTGGGGCCGGAGTACGTGGTCGGCCCGGGCAACACCATCTCGATTGACCTGTGGGGCGGCGTATCGCGCCGTTTCAATCGCCCCGTGGACCCCGAAGGCCGAATCAGTTTGCCCGAAGTCGGTCCGCTGCTGGTTGCCGGAAAGTCCCTGGCGGACGTACAGCAATCGGTGCAGCGAACGCTTCGAACACAGTTCCGCGATATCTCCGCAGACGTTTCTCTTTCGCGTTTGAGAACCATCCGCGTGTACGTGGTCGGCGACGTGGTGCGGCCGGGAGCGTATGACATCAGTTCTCTGTCGACCCCATTGAACGCGCTTTTCGCCGCTGGAGGCCCTACCGGTCGCGGATCGCTGCGCATCTTGAAGCATTTTCGCGGAAACGATCTGGTGCAACAGGTCGACGTCTATGACCTGCTGCTGCACGGCGTCAAGGGCGACATGCAACGACTGGAAAGCGGCGACACCGTGATGGTGCCACCGCTCGGACCGGAGATCACGATTGAAGGCATGGTGCGGCGTCCAGCGATCTACGAGCAGAGAAATGAAAAATCTCTAGCCGATGTGATTGCGCTGGCCGGAGGCTTGCTCCCCACGGCGACTCTGCAGCACATCGAGGTGCAGCGCACGATCGCCCATGCCAAGCAAACCATGCTGAACCTGGACATTCCTGTGGATGATTCGAGCGGGGACGCGATGAAGCAACTGCAATCGTTCCAGGTGCAGGATGCGGACAAGATTCGGATCTTCCCCATCGCGCCTTACACGCAGGATGCAGTCTATCTCGAAGGCCATGTGATCCTGCCGGGGAAATATTCCTATCACGCGGGAATGCGGGTGACGGACCTGGTTGCCTCCTACAAAGACTTGCTGCCGGAGCCGGCATTGCAGTACGGCGAGATTATTCGGTTGAGCTTGCCCGATTATCGGCCTACGGTCCAAAGCTTCAGCGTGGCGGATGCGCTTGCGGATCCAGCTCACGCGCCAGAATTGAAACCGCTGGACACCGTGCAATTCTTCGGCCGGTATGACTTTGAAAATCCGCCGTCAGTCTCGGTGTGGGGCGATGTGCGCGCACCGGGAACATATCGCACTTCGGGAGACATCCACCTCAGCGACGCCATTCATCTGGCGGGAGGACTCTCTCCTGATGCCGCCGATGGAGACGCGCAGGTCTTCCGTTACATGTCCGACAGCACGATGAAAATTCTCAACGTGAATTTGAGTGGCGCGCTGCGGGGGAACAAAGCCGAAGACATCGTGCTCCATTCGCGCGATCGCTTGCTGATCCATAAAAATCCAGCAGCCGTGGAACCGGCGACCGTCTATGTGAGAGGCGAAGTGGCGCGGCCAGGACGATATCCGCTCACGGCCAGCATGCACGTCTCTGATTTGATTAGCACGGCCGGCGGATTGAAGCCAAGTGCAGACGTGAAGACGGCCGATCTGACCCATTATTCCTGGGAAAACGAGAAAGAGGTCACGGGGGAACAGCAGCGAATTGTGCTGGCCGATGCACTTGAAGGTAAGGGAGACGAAAATCCGGTGTTGAACAATGGCGACGTGCTTACCGTGGCGCAGATGCCCGGGTGGAACGATCTGGGCGCATCGATTTCAATTCGGGGCGAAGTCGAGCATCCCGGAAGTTATGGAATCAGGCCGGGAGAACGGTTGAGCTCAGTACTAAAACGAGCCGGAGGATTTTCGCCGGCCGCCTATCCATACGGGGCAGTGTTGCTGCGCTCAGAGGTACAGAAATTAGAACAGCGTTCTTACGGCGAATTGATCCAGCGGGTGCGCGAACAGCAGGCTGCGCTGCGGCTCACCGCGACCAGCACGGGAGACGCCGATCAAAGGCTTTCGGCGGAATCGGCGATGGTGCAATGGCAGAGCGCGATGGACGACCTGCTGAGCAGTCCGCCCACGGGGCGCGTCACCGTACAGATTTCTTCCCATATCAAAGAGTGGGCAAACACGCCGCGCGACATTACGGTTCGAGCGGGCGACGTGCTCGTCGTGCCCAAGAGGCCAAGCTACGTGCTGGTGCAAGGTCAGGTTTATGGCGCCACCGCGGTGGCCTACCGGCCGGGCAAGAGTGCCAAGTGGTACCTCCAACAAGCCGGCGGCACCACGAACATGGCCAACAAGAAGGCCACCTTCGTGATCCGCGCCAACGGAACTGTAGTCGGCAGTCACAGTTCCTTCTGGGTTTCCGGCGATGGCCTGAATGTGCCGTTGCAGCCCGGAGACATGGTTGTGGTTCCGGAAAAGGCGCTGGGTGGTCCGCCGATCTGGAAGACGCTATTCGCGAACGCGCAGATTTTGAGCTCGATTACGACCAGCGCAATCCTGGCGGCGGCGTATTGAGGACAGCCGTGAAAGAACGTGGACGAGCCTGGGCCGTGATGATCGCGATGTTCTTTCTCAGCAGTGCGGTGGTGCTCGGGCAGTCACCGGCGGCGTCGAATGTGAATGACAGCAGGAACGCGGCGCGCAGCGACTCCCTGGAAAACGCGGATGCAGACACGCTTCCGGATGCTCCCCAGCCCGAAGACACCGCGAACAAGGTGATCACCCTGCCTCGAGCTTTGCTGCACGATCAGGTGGGAATGTGGAGAAGCCCGTTCAAGATTCGATTGCCGGATGCCACGTGGCTGGTCCCGTTGGCAGGCTTCGCGGCAGCGCTGTTCGCCACCGACAGCGACCTGAGCCGTCATCTTTCCAATGATCCGAACACCCTCACCCGATATCGTCACATCTCCGACTACGGCGCCTACTCGATGGCCGGGGGAGCAGCCGGGCTTTATTTTCTGGGGCTGGTGACTCACAACCAGCACGAGCGCGAAACCGGCTTCCTGAGCGGAGAAGCAGCGATTGATGCTTTGGTCGCGGTGGAGGCGTTGAAGTACGCGACGGGACGGGAACGCCCCTACCAGGACAATGCCAATGGACAATTCTGGAAAGGGGGAGCGTCGTTTCCCTCGGAGCATGCCGCGGGAGCATGGGCGATCGCCGGAGTGGTGGCGCATGAATATCCCAGCCCATTCGTAAAATTTCTCTCCTACGGTATGGCGACCGTCATCAGCGCGTCGCGCATCAACGCGAAACAGCATTTCCCTTCCGACGTTCTTGTCGGAGCGGCTCTCGGATATTTAACTAGCGCCTACGTTTACCGAAAACATCACGATCCGGAGCTATCGGGCTCCGCCTGGGAGATTCCCGGGATTCGTCCGGAACGACCATCGCACTGGCAGGCGAAATCGATGGGCTCGCCCTACGTCCCGCTGGATAGCTGGACCTATCCGGCGCTGCAACGACTGGCCGCGCTCGGCTATATCAACAGCGCGATTGCCGGCATGCGTCCGTGGACCCGCATGGAATGTGCGCGGCAATTGAGCGAAGCCGAGGATCGGATTGCCGACGACGAGGGTAGCGGCGAGGCGGCGCGGCTTTACCAGGAGTTGGCAAAAGAGTTCAGCAACGAGATGGACTGGCTGGGGGGCGGAGACAATGCCGAGATCCGGCTGGAGCAATCGTACACGCGAGGCACGGAGATTGTCGGAAAGCCGTTGACCGACGGTTATCACTTCGGCCAGACGATCGTGAACGATTTTGGACGTCCCGAAGAGCAGGGATTCAACAACGTTACAGGATTGGCAGGATGGGTGGCGGATGGTCCATTCGCCATGTATGTACGGAGCGAGTTTCAACACTCACCGTCTGCACCGGCGCTGCCGCTGAGTGCACGCAACGCAATTTCGACGGAAGACTTCAGTCACTCCATTGTTCCTCCGCCCTACCCGGTACCACCTGACACGCCGACGCCCATGATCGATCGAGGCCGCCTTCTCGACTCCTATGTCGCGATGAACTTTTCCGATTGGCAATTCTCGTATGGCAAGCAGAGCTTGTGGTGGGGCCCGGACCAAGGCGGCGGCATGATGATCAGCGACAATGCCGACCCGCTCACCATGTTCCGCATCAATCGAGTCACACCCTTCAAGCTTCCCAGCATTTTTGGAGTGCTGGGACCGATGCGAGTGGAGTTCTTCCTCGGACAGTACTCGGGATACCAACTGATGTTCACGCCTAAGGGACTGGTGGGACAGTATGGACAATCGCTGCATCCCCAGCCCATCGTTCACGGAGAACGATTCAGTTTCAAGCCGACCGCGCACTTCGAGTTTGGAATGTCGCGAACCACTGATTACGGTGGGCCGGGCTACCCGCTCACGTGGCATAACTTTCTTCGCAGCGTATTCTCCACCGACAACACGATCCCGGGCGCTGTGAACAAGCCCGGCTCCCGGCGGTCGGGTGTGGATTTTAGCTACCAGATAAAGAACGCGCTGACCTTCTATGCCGACGCCTTCACCGAACATGACACGATCAGCCCGGTCGTGGGCCCGGACGTGGCGGCCTGGCTGGGCGGAATTTACATTCCGCGCCTGCCCAGACTGCCAAAAATGGATTTGCGGGTGGAAGGGGTTGAGACCGATCCGCCGATTGGCGGGAATGTGGGATCGGGCTTTTTTTATTACAACCCAACCTGGATCTCCGGCTACGTAAACGCAGGGAATTTGATGGGAAATTGGGTAGGGCGGGAAGGTCAAGGGGTACAGGCTTGGACCTCATATTGGCTCAGCCCCCGCAATAAACTGACCTTTGAGTTCCGGCATCTCAAAGTAAGCCACGAGTTCGTTCCAGACGGTGGAACGCTGGCAGACGCCGGCGTCCATGCTGATCTCTGGGTGCATTCAAGTTTCAGTGTGTCGGCTGCCGTGCAGTACGAGGCGTGGACCTTTCCCGTGATCTCGCCGGCCCGGCAGTCGAATGTAGCGTCGTCGATCCAGTTGACGTTCTGGCCTAGAGGTCTTTCGCGCAGGCGCAGTGCAGATCAGTGAAGAGGCGGACAAGAAGAACACCGGGGAAACATGGCAACCAGAGAGATCGCGAAGCGCTATACCGAACCGGAACTCGAACCGGAACTGCTTTCCATTCCGGAGGGAGGGCCTCGCGAGGACGACAATTCGGTCGAGAAGTGGCGAATCCTCTGGGAAAACCGGGCGCTGCTCTATCGGTCTGCGCTCATTGGCCTGGTGGCATCCACGATCATCGTCTTCCTGATTCCAGCGCGCTATACGACGACGACCCGACTGATGCCACCCGATCAAGCCAGCCAGGGAATCGCATCGATGGTCGCGGCTCTGGGCAAGGCGAGCGATTTGAGTTCCTTCGGGACCGAATTGCTGGGTGTGAAAACTTCCGGAGACCTGTTTGTGGGCGTACTGAAGAGCGAGACGGTGCAGAACGCACTAGTGAACAAGTTCGATCTGCGCAAGGTGTACGGCGAGAAGCGTTGGGAAGACGCGCGCAAGAAATTGGAGAATCGGACTGACATCACGACGGATCGGAAGAGCGGCATCATCACCATCAAGGTCAGCGATCACAGTCGGGAGCGCGCAGCCGCGATGGGACGGGAATATGTGGAGCAATTGAACCGGGTTATGGTCACGCTGGATACGTCGTCCGCGCGCCGGGAAAGGGTTTTCCTGGAAGGCAGGCTGAAAGAGGTACAGCAGGATCTGGAAAACGCGGAGAAGAATTTCGGCGAGTTTGCCAGCAAGAATACTGCGCTCGATGTGAAAGAACAGGGCCGCGCCATGATCGGGGCCGCGGGCGAACTGGAGGGAGAACTGATCGCAGCGGAAACAGAACTCGAAGGATTGCGACAGATCTATACCAGCAACAACGTCCGAGTGCGATCGCTGGAGGCCCGCATCGCGGAATACAAGCGTCAGTTGCAAAAAATGGGCGGGCAGCCCGGAGGCGCCAGCGGCGAGGCGGCTGAAAATAGCGGCGACAGCAGCCAGAATTCGGATGTGGTACCTCCGATTCGGCAACTGCCGATCTTGGGCGTCGCCTGGTCAGACCTCTACCGGAAAACCAAAGTTCAGGAGACCGTCTTCGAAATCCTGACCAAGCAGTACGAGATGGCGCGCGTGGAAGAAGCTCGCGAGGTGCCCAGCATCAAAGTACTCGACGTCGCCGGGATCCCGGAGAAGAAGTCATTCCCGCCTCGACTGGTGCTCATGGTTTTGGGCACGTTGATCGTCTCCGGTCTCGCCACCTGGTGGGTGCTACAGAGGGAACGCTGGCTGCGTATCGACCCAAAAGATCCTCGGAAGGTTTTAGCGCAAGAGATCTGGCGTGAAGTTGGGAGTGGAATTCCGGACTTCGTCAGAAAGCGGTTCCCTCGAAGAGAGACTACGTAGTTGGTTTTGAAATGAACGAACGACACAATTCGCGGCCCGGGTTATTACAGGCAGAGATTCCTGTCGATACGTTCGCAGTCGAGCGAGCGACGTACGCCGCTGCCCAGGATACGTCACAGCCTCGATTAAGCGCCAAAATCATTCGGAATGTCATTTTCGGGGGACTGCGCTACGTGTTGGTTGCGCCGATTCCCTTCCTCATTACCCCGCTGATCCTCCACAAAATTGGTGTCGCTGGATACGGAACGTGGGCGGTTTTCCTTGCCATAAACGGATTGACGTCGCTGGCAGACATGGGACTTGTAGGAACTCTCAGCAAATTCGTTGCTGAGTACTATGCCCGGCAGGATTTCTTCGCACTCGGGAAGCTCCTTAATTCTGGACTCGTTCTGTTTCTAGTTCTGGCGGGGATCATCATCACTGTTCTCTGGATTGCCGCGCCGGAATTGGCTCGTCATCTGTTTCACGGAAGCACTCTGGTCCCCGGCGAATTAATAGCCCTGTTCCGTTTTTTTCTGATCGTCATCGCGGCAAATATTCTCAACTTGCTTTTCTCATCGGTGACCAGCGGTCTGCAACGCCTGGACATGACAAACATGGTCAGCGCTGCGAACGTCGTTATGGGGGCCCTTTTCGGCGGCGTTCTGCTGCTCCTCGGTTGGGGACTTCGCGGGCTGGTTTACGGCTACATTGTCGCTGGCATGCTTACGCTGGCTGCGAATGTCGTCATAGTCCGGAAATTACTGCCTCAAGTAAAGATAAATCCAATGCGGTTCGAGACCGCAGAAGCACGAAAGATGTTCAGCTTCAGCCTGCAATTGTATGTGACTCAGGCCGCAGTTGCAGTTCATAACCAGGTAGAAAAGGTTTTTCTTGCGATGCTGGTGGGCGTTGCGCCGGTCGGCTGGTACGACATCGCCAGCGACGTGGCCCTGAAGATTCGAGGTGCAGTCGGTTTCATCTTGAGCCCCGTGTTGCCTGCCGCCAGCGAACTCAGTGCGCTGGGCGATGAAGATCGATTGCGAGAACTGTATTACCGCACGCACAAATATCTGGCTCTTTTCGGCGTGCCTGTTGTTTGTTACGCAGCCGTGATGTCGCGACGTTTCGTCGAACTGTGGCTGGGGCCGGAGCTAACGATGATCGCCATACCGTTGAGCATTCTATTGCTCGTCAATTTCTTCAATCTTGCGACCGGTCCGGGATTCTGCATATTTACCGGAAGGGGAGAATTGAAACCAGGAATCCATTCGGCTCTATTGGGAATTGTTCTGAATGTGGTATTGAGCCTGGCGCTGATCTACAAGTTCGCCTTCGCAGGAGCCGTACTTGGGACATCGATTTCGTTGATCGTCGCGTCTGCCTATTTCATCGCGGTATTTCACCGGCGCACGGGATACTCCCTGACCCGTCCGTTGCGGGAGGGCTATCTCAAGACAGCGCTCGCGTCATTGATTTCACTTGCCGCCTTGTTCGTCTTGCGTCCGCCTCGGGAACTTTCCTGGCTTGGCCTTGTTTTGATGACGATTGGGTTCGGCCTGCTTTACTCCGTAATCATCCTATTCAGTCGTTTTTTCGACGAGTACGACTGGAGCAAGATCGAACATTTTGTACCCCTAGCCCAGCGGTTAAGGAGGGCTGGCTGAAGTGCTAAATCGAGCCGCACGATTTTTCCCTATCTTGCAGGAGTTGAAGCGTCAACTTCCTGCCGAGGGAGAGTTGTTGGAGGTGGGATCGGGATCGTTGGGCTTGGGAGAATTCTGGAATCGATCATTCGTCGGATGCGATGTCAGTTTTACAACGCGGCCGGTGAATCATATGCGTGCGGTGGTGTGCTCGGGGAGCCAACTGCCGTTTCGTGATCGGACGTTCGACGCAGTCGTGGTTTCCGATGTCATGGAACATGTACCGCCCGTGCTGAGAAAGACAATGGTCGATGAGGCACTGAGAGTGTCGCGAAGGATCGTGGTTTTCGGCTATCCGTGCGGGCATGCTGCATCTGAGCTCGATCGGAAATTGTACCGAGACTACCAAAACAAGAAACTGGTGCCTCCGGTTTGGCTGGAAGAACATATGCTTCATCCTTTCCCTGATGACAGTCTTTTCGCCGAAGTTCCAGCCGGGTGGACAAGGCGAGTCATTCCCAATGAGAGTCTCCGCTTTCATTACTGGATGATGAGAACGGAAATGTTCCGATCTTGGAACTATGCGTTTCGACTGGCTCTTCTTATGGCCCCGCGCTTGGTAGAAAAGGTGCTTCAATTCGTGAACCGCGAGCCCTCGTATCGCAAACTTTTTGTCCTAACTCGAATTACACGGGTGGACTATGCCTGACATGCCTTATAACTCGTCCCTGACTGTAATCATCCCGACCTACAATCGGGTGGAGTTGCTCGCAAAGGCGTTAGCCGGATACGAGAAACAGTCTTCTCCTGAGCTGATCCGTGAGTTACTGATTGTGGATGATGGTTCCACAGACGGCACGGAAGCGTTCGTCCAGGAGTTTCGTGGTAAATCGCGTCTGCCGGTGCGTTATTTGAGGCAATCGAATGAGGGTCCCGCGGCTGCACGAAACCTGGGAATCTCCGAAGCCAAGTCGCGTCTGGTTTTGTTCACGGACAGCGACATTGTCCCGTCGCACGATTTAGTCGAGCAACATAGCGCGTGGCATGGAAAACATCCCGAGATTTATAGCGCGATTCTCGGCTATGTGACGTGGTCACCCGAGGTGAATCCCACTCCTTTCATGCGCTGGTACGGCGAGGATGCGATGCTTTTCGCGTACCGGTCTACTCGCGGCATTACTGAACTCGATTTTCGGTTCTTCTACACCTGCAATCTCAGCGTAAAGACGGCCTTTTTACGCGAATACGGACACTTCAATGAATCCTTCCGGAGTGCCGCGTACGAAGACACTGAACTCGGCTACCGCTTGAGCAAGCACGGAATGACGCTCCGCTATAACCCTGCCGCCGTTGGGTACCACCACCAGTTTTTCTCCTTCGCCGCTGCCTGTCGTAAGGCGCGAGCAAACGCGGATGCGGCGCAGTTGTTCTTCCAGACCGAAGCTGGACAAGAAGTCTTAAGGCAGATGGAGCGCAAACAATCTCGTTTGAGTTACCGAATCGCCAAGGCCGGTGCGAAAGCTGCGGCGATGGTACTGCACCCGATCCGGTCATGGATTGATTCTCGCATTCGTCTACCCGGAAGTTTCTATCATCTGTTCTTTTGGTACGACGTAAATGGTTTTGGCAAGGTTGCACCAGAACCTTGATGGAGACGAGTTAGGAGGAGCATTGCAGGATCGAGTAGCGATCGTAGTTTTGAACTGGAACGGCTGGAAAGATACGCAGATGTGTCTTTCTTCCCTTCGTCAGCTGGATTACCAAAACTACGAAGTGATCGTTGTCGACAATGGGTCGAGCGACGATTCGGCCGCTCGCATCGGGTCCGACTTCTCCGAGGTCACAATTGTAGAAACCGGCGAGAACCGGGGTTTTGCCGGCGGTTGCAATCTGGGTATCCGTCACGCGCTTAGTCATAGCGCCGATTTCGTCTGGCTCCTCAACAACGACACGATCGTGCATCCTGAAGCGTTGCAGCGCCTTATGGATAAGGCCCAAGGAGATCGACGCATCGCTGCAGTGGGTTCGGCAATTTACTACATGGAGGAACCTCAGCACCTTCAGGCATGGGGCGGCGGGCATGTGAATTTTTGGCTTGGCCGTTCCCGACATTTTCTTGCACCGGTGCCAGACGACGCGGTTGACTTCATTACCGGCGCAAGCATGCTGCTATCGCGAGAAGCGCTAGGCAGCGTAGGGCTTCTGGACGAGCGATTCTTTATGTATTGGGAGGACGCCGATTTTTGCTTTCGTCTGCGTAACGCCAAATGGAAACTCGCAGTAGCAGGAGACTCCAAGATCTGGCACAAGGGGTCGGCATCGGTTGGCAAGAATAGCGTCAGACTGGATACGTATTTCAATGCATCGGCTGCGCGGTTCTTCCGCAGGCATGCCGTCGCTCCCTTCGTTCCGCTCTTGACGGGCGGTGGCTTGAGACTCGCCAAGAGAGCTCTTAACGGAGACTGGCAGAGGATTCGCGCCGTGTGGGCGGGTATCACGCACGAGCGCACTTCTTGCTAATTAATGTTGACCTGGGTGTACATACACGTCTAACCACGCCACCGATGAGACGATCATGATTTCAGCCGGACTCGCGAACACGACGTTGGTGCTGTCATTGACAGCGGCGTTGGCCGCGTATGCATTCATAAGCTACCGGGAACGCAGTTACCTTAATATCTTGACGCCATCCCTTCTCGTCAATATTCCGGCCTTTTACCTGTTCCCGTTGGCCTACAACAATTTCTTCGGCGTGGAGGCGAGTCCCTATGGTTACATTTATGTCTATACAACTTTGGCCGTGGAGAGCGTTGTCTTCGCTTACGCCTACACCCGCCCACGGACGCGGCCTATCCGTCTGCCTTCTGCATACGGATACAAACATTTTGGATCCCTGGCCCTCGCCAGCCTCGGGCTCGCTTGCTTACTGTTCGCCCCATTGCTCCTTGAGTTTAAGGAGTACATCTATGATCCGCGGCGTATCTACGAAGAGACTCGAACCGGATTCGGAACGAGTTACTACACCTCGAGCGCATGTGCGTATCTTGCTGTCATTCTCATTCTGTTCAGCAGACAGTCTAACTTCCGAAAAGCAATCGTCATTGTTATCTCTGCCATGGTGATCTCGTTGCACGGTAGCAAAGGTCAGCTTCTGGGAATCGTTCTATTGCCCTTACTCTTCCAGGCCTATGTCAGACATAAGAAAGTCAAGCTCGCGCATGCCTTACTCATCTGCCTGGGATTGGCAGCACTGCTCGTGGGAATGTTCGCGGCCACGGTTTCTTTGGGAGGACCGCTGGAGGCCTTGGAATGGGTGAGTGAATATTCCGACTACGTGCGGAACGCTATGTTGGTGATCGATTCCAACATGCCTCTGCAATACGGCCGTCTGACCTGGGAGTCCAATGTCGTAAGCCTTGTGCCTCGGGCTGTCATGCCGGACAAGCCCAAGGATTTCGGTGCATTTTACCTGGATGAAGAGTTCTTTCCGGGCTCTCTGGAGGAAGACAAGGGGGTTCCCGCGTTCGGAATCGGTGTCCAGTATGCGGACTTTGGCTTTCTCGCGATTGTTTACCTCGGCCTGTTTGCTGCTTTGAGAGGATGGTTGGCGCGGGTTTGGGTGCGGCGTTTGGCACACACGCGACATCCCGCCGATTTTCTGATGCTCGCCTTCCTGGCCGGTATCAGCGTCTTCCAGATCGGCACTGGGTGGCTGCTCCCGGAGACCTTACTCATCGCCATGTTTCTGCGCTTTGCGTCGTCCTTGGGAGCCGGCAGAACTTATCGTGAGCATATCCGATACAAACCAGTTTTATCCGCGCCAGGGCACTTGCCGTCAGCCGGTCTGGAGGGCATCTGAAATGATCGAAGTCCTCTATGACTCGCGCTGGATCGGCAACCACGGGATTGGCCGATTCGCGGCGGAGGTGCAGCGACGCCTAACGTACCTTGTTCCCTTCCGGGCTCGACGCCAGCCTTCGCACCCGCTGGATCCCGCACTGCTGGGCGCAACGCTGCGGGGTCTAAGTCCAAAATTGTTTTTCAGTCCGGGATATAACTCTCCTCTGTGGTGGTCGGGTTCGTTCATTTTCACGCTGCATGATCTTCATCATCTTCGTGTGCGAGAGAGTTCGAGCCTCCTTAAGCGCTCTTACTACCAGCATGTAATTAAACCCGCTTGCCACAAATCCGCCGCCGTATTAACGGTCTCGGAGTACTCGCGGCACGAGATTGCAGATTGGGCCAAGCTTGACGAGCAAAAGATTGTCAATGTGGGCAATGGAGTCGGCGCCCCTTTCGAACCAACCGGGCGCCGACATGAGCCGGGGTACCCGTATCTGCTCTATGTAGGGAGCAGAAAATTGCACAAGAATGTGCCGCGACTACTGGCCGCGTATTCCGTCTCTGGAGTTCGCAAAGACGTTCGCCTGGTTCTGTCGGGAACCGCCGACAAGGAAATCCTCGCGCATGTGGAACGACTCGGATTGCTCCGTGATGTCGTCTTCCAGGAACTGACATCTACCGAAGCGCTCGCCGAAGCCTACCGAGGCGCGATCGGATTCTTATTTCCATCCCTTTACGAGGGATTCGGACTGCCACCTTTGGAGGCCCTGGCTTGTGGCATTCCCGTTTTGACGTCAGATGTGTGCTCTCTTCCGGAAGTGGTGGGCGACGCGGCGATTTTGGTGAAGCCCCAGGACATCGCGGAAATTGCGGAAGGAATTCGGCGGATCGTACACGATTCGGCTTTGCGGATGCGACTTCGGGAAAGTGGATTGCGACGATCGAAGTTGTTCTCGTGGCACAACACCGCACGCAAGACATCCGAGATCATCCAGATGGCTCTCGGAAAGAATTGCGAGCGCAGCAGCGAGGCACAGGCGGCTGATTTGTTCCGTCGCCAGGCGATATGAAATAGGCCAGAGTATGCGGACCATGAATTATGAAAACGGCGGGTCCAATAGTGTTATCCAACTCGGTCAAACCCAAAAATGGCTGCAGCAATTGCCGGAGTACTTGCATCTCAGCGAAGGCAAATCTTCTGGCTTTAGTCCAACCCATTCTGTGGGAACGGCTTCGGCGAGGATGTAATGGTTGAAGTATCCATCATTGTGCTGACCAAGAATGGCAGGCTGCACCTGGAGCGCCTTCTGCCAACGGTCGTTGCTCAAGCGGGCAAGGTGTCAGGCGAACTGATTGCCGTGGACTCCGGCTCGAGTGATGGAACGCTCGAACTATTGCGAAGTTTTCCGGTTCGCATTGCGCAAATTCTCCCGGAAGACTTTCACCACGCGCGCACACGGAATTTCGCGGCCAGACTGGCGCAGGGACGAACTCTCGTCTTTCTCTCCCAGGACGCCATTCCCGCTTCGGAGAGCTGGCTGGAATCCATGATTGCCAACTTTGACGATCCGAAGGTTGGCGCGGTGTATGGTCGCCAGCTTCCGAAATCGGGCTCTTCTCTTGAGCGGCGCCAGGCCCTCGATGCTGTCTACGGGGAGCGAAGACTGGTGAAGGATCCGGCACACCGCAATGGACTGGGATACCGCTTCTACCATTTTTCTGACGCGAATGCCGCAATTCGTCGCAGCGTGTGGGAGAAGACGCAATTTCCCGAAGACTTGAAGGTTTTTGAGGATCTCGGGATCGCGAAACGAATTCTCGATAGCGGCTGGAAGATAGTGTACGAGCCCAAGGCGGCCGTCATCCACTCACACGATCACAGCACGATCGGCTTATTGAAGCGCTACTTCGATATTGGTTACACGCTGAAACTGCTGAAAATCTGGGACGCCCCGGGGACGCGGCAATCGCTGCTGCGGGACGCGTTCAAGATGTTGAAGGACAAACTTCGACATTCCGGCACCTACTCTCCGACACAATCCGCGAGGGCGGGCCTGCGACAGGATTTCGCTAAATCGCTCGGACTGTTCTTAGGACTCAATCAGAATTGTCTCCCGCTAGCCTTGAAACGGCGGCTGAGCGCGTTTCGAGTGTTCGAATGAATAGTTCGATGACCGCTTGACGTTTTGCAGTAGTGGAAGTTCTGTATGATTCGCAGCCGGCTTAGTTACGTTCGATATTACTTGAGGATTTTAACCCTGCTGTTGCCGGCCGGCGCCTACTACATCGCAATCAAAATTCGTTTTGGATTCAATCTTTTCTTTCCCCGGACGGCCCCCGCCGGCTTGCCATCCTATTGGAGCATCATGCTGCTCACCACTATCGTCTGGGCGATTGCCGCAGAGGAATCGGGGCTTTGGAGCGTCGAGCAACTCTACGCGCCGGGGAAAAAGAGCCGTCGCCTGCTGGAAGCTCTGGCCTTCACTTATGCGATCGTCATGGCACTCGGTTTTCTCTACCGGCAAGAGAGCTACTCCCGGTTGGTCGTCGGAATCAGCGCATTCGCATTGTTCGTACTGGCGACGATCGCGCGTATCGTTTCGCGAGTAGTTTTGGAAATGCTGCGGAAAAGCGGCAAGAACGAAGTGCGGATCTTAATTGTCGGAACCGACCGCTTCGCGCGCCGGGTCGCGACGTCGTTGATGCATGGCGAGGTTCTTCCCTGCAAGGTTGCGGGATTCGTGCGGCTGCCCGATCAGGAAATTGCGGTCGAAGGTCCGATCTACGAGGTCGACAAAATACCGGCGTTTTCGAACGGGCACTCGATCGACGACGTGATCATCGCGTTGCCCGCAGGCCGGCTCAGCCATGTTCAGAGAGTGGCTCCAGCTTTGGAGAAGCTTTGTGTGCCCACACGGGTTGTGATTGATCTTGGCGAAGGAGTTGGGATTCGCGATCGGCTGATCGATCTGGGCGGCATTCACATGCTCGATCTAAGGCCAACGCTGGCAGAGACCGGCCCTTACTTGTTCGAAAAGCGAATCTTCGATGTCGCATTTTCTATCCTCGTTATGCTGCTTACGCTTCCGATCAGTCTGCTGATCGTGTTGGCGATCAAGATAACGAGCCCAGGCTCTATCTTTTTTGTGCAGGAGCGAGTGGGGTTAAACGGTCGCCTGTTCCGCATGTTAAAGTTTCGCACCATGCGGATGGGAACCCGCGAAGAATGTGACACGCGCTGGACCTCCGCCAACGATCCGCGGAGAACAGCCGTGGGCGTCTTCTTGCGGAAAACCAATCTTGACGAATTGCCTCAGTTCATCAATGTCCTCAAGGGAGACATGAGCATCGTGGGCCCGCGCCCCGAGCGCCCACATTTCGTTGAGAAATTCCTGGGCGAATTTGACCGCTACAACTTTCGGCACACGTTTAAGGCTGGAATTACCGGCTGGGCGCAGGTCAATGGCTGGCGCGGCGATACGTCGATCGCCAAGCGCGTGGAGTACGACCTTTATTACTTGCGCAACTGGAGCCTTACCTTCGATCTGCAGATCATCACCATGACACTGCTGCGGATCTTCAATAGCAAGAATGCCTATTGAGCCAGACCCTGGCTGGTACATGAAAAACTGTTGCTCGCCGGATCTTGGACGGCGCGCTCTATCTGCAGCACTTCGCGTTTTATCTCATTCGAGTGCCAACGAGAACCCAGGTCAGGCTTGCGACTTCAGGCCCTGCTGCCCCTGGCAGCGACGAAAACTGTGATTTCTAGTTGGCAAGAACGGCAAGTTGCTGAGACCCGTGGTGAGTGAGTTACACTTCTGTTCTCTGGAACGACACCAATGGAGCCCGATCCCCATCCCAAGGCAATGAGCGCGCCCGAAGCAGCCAGTAAACAACCTGCCCTCGCGCAGGCCGTATCCGCGCCGCTTACCCGCGCCGCGATCTTCCTGGTCGCCACGCTCAACCCGGGCGCTGAGCATCGCGCCGCTCTGCGCTCGTTTTGCGGAAACCTCGCCGCGCTGGTCCGCGCAGTGGAATTTCGAGACCTGGAAGGTGGACTTTCCTGCATCATCGGATTTGGTTCCGAGGCGTGGGACCGCCTCTTCGGGCAGCCGCGGCCGGCAGAATTGCATGCCTTCCAGGAGATTCGCGACGGGCAACGTCACGCGGTCTCCACGCCGGGCGACTTGTTGTTCCACATCCGCGCCAAGCGCATGGATCTATCTTTCGAACTGGCCATGCAGATTATGGCGCGTGTCAGAAATACCGTTTCCACGGTGGACGAAGTCCAGGGCTTCCGTTACTTCGACGACCGCGATCTGATTGGCTTCGTGGACGGGACGGAGAATCCGAGGGGCCAGGCAGCCGCCGATGCCGTACTCATCGGCGAGGAGGATCCAACCTTCGCCGGTGGCAGCTATGTCATCGTGCAGAAATATCTGCACGATCTTGAGCGGTGGAACACATTGTCCACGGAGGAACAGGAAAAAATCATCGGCCGCACCAAGCTGTCCGACATCGAACTGGACGACGCGGTCAAACCCACCTCAGCACACAGCGCGCTCACAACCATCGTCGAGGACGGAAAAGAGATCAAGATCCTGCGCGACAACATGCCCTTCGGCCGGCCCGGGCATGGTGAATTCGGAACTTATTTTATCGGCTATAGTCGTTCGCCCCGTACCATCGAACAGATGCTTGAGAACATGTTCGTCGGACGGCCACCGGGCAACTACGACCGGCTGCTCGACTTCAGCCGCGCCGTCACCGGAAACCTGTTCTTCGTGCCGTCGGCCACGTTTCTGGAGGACGTAGCCGAAGAGCAGCCTCTTGAAGACCAGCTTGTAGTTGCGGAACCCTCAGTCTCGGCCACCGCAGTGACTTCTTCATCCATCCCATCGGTGCGCGACGGTTCGCTCGGCATCGGTTCTCTCAAAGGAGACGTACGACATGAATAATCTCCATCGTGAGCTTGCTCCCATTTCCGATTCCGCATGGGCTCAGATCGAAGAAGAAACCTCGCGGACGCTCAAGCGCTACCTCGCGGGAAGACGCGTTGTCGACCTAAAGGGGCCGGCTGGCACCGGCCTCTCTGCCGTCGGTATCGGCCACCTGCGCACGATCACCGCGCCTGCGAAAGGCATCATCGCGAGGCAACGCGAGGTGAAGGCGCTGGTCGAACTGCGGGTTCCGTTCGAACTGGATCGACAAGCGATCGACGACGTCGATCGTGGCGCAAACGATTCGGACTGGCAACCGGCGAAGGACGCCGCGCGACAGATCGCATTTGCCGAGGACGCTGCTATATTCGACGGCTATGCCGCCGCCGGCATTAGGGGCATTCGCCAAGGGACTAGCAATCCGCTCATGACGCTCCCCGCTGACGTGCGCGAGTATCCGGATGCGATTGCCCAAAGCTTGAGCCAGTTGCGTCTCGTCGGGGTGAACGGTCCATATGCGGTGCTGCTCGGCGCCGACGCCTACACCGCACTCGCCGAAACCAGCGACCACGGATACCCGGTGTTGGAGCACGTCAAACGGCTGGTGAAAGATCAAATCATATGGGCACCCGCCATTGCCGGCGCTTGCGTGCTGACCACCCGTGGCGGCGATTTCGAACTGCACATCGGTCAGGACGTTCTCTATCGGTTATCTCAGCCACACCGACACCGCGGTCCACCTGTATCTCCAGGAGACATTCACTTTCCTTCTGCTCACCACCGAGGCCGCCGTCGCCCTGAATCCTCCGGAGAAGGCAAAGAAAAATTGAAGTGAGGCTCGAATTCCTCTCACTGCTGGTGTGGATTCTGCCTTACTCCTAATTGCTTCGATGTAGCAGTTGACCGCGTCACACCCAATGCATAACATCCAACGGCTCCTGCCGGTTACCCGATTTTTATCGATCGGATACCAGGAGATAGATCTTCCCCACGAGTAGTTAGGCTCCGTGCAACCAGCGGGACAAGGTGGTTGCTGGCGGGCTCAGGCGAGAGACATAGGCGGTCAGCTCGCGAATAATCCGTCAAGCGCAAATGACGTGCATTAAAGAAAACGCGCAACCTAATCAATAGCCCAGCATCTTACGCGGAGAGAACGACGCAAAGACCCGCCAAGGCAGGCAACGCGAGACAAGCGTTCCACCTTGGCCTGGTGTGCTGCGCGTGTCTGCAGTTGGGAAACACGGCTTCCCTTCGAAATAAGTTGAAAGGTGATCACGATGGCAACAGCCGCGAAATTCCGCATCGACGTAGCAATCCATGATCTCCTCGTGGGTTCGAGCCAGCGCCCACCGGCGCCGGCGCAAGCGCAAGGCCTCACCCTCCCGGAACCGGTCTTTCCCCAATTTCCCGAGCGGCTGCACGATTCCGGTCCTGACATCCCCCCGGAAAAGCGAAATTGGGGTGCAAAAGATGTTTACCGGTACTCGCGCGGATGGCTAGCTCCCTATATCCGCTCGCGAGTTTTGCCCGGCGAGTTCCATCCCATCACCGCTTACCTGTTTGTCGAATACAAATGCAACCTCGACTGCTGGTACTGCTGGTCCTACAACAACAAAATCAAAGGCATGACCGAGGACGTGGCCCGGCGCTCCATCGACTGGCTGCATGACAATGGCTGTCGCGTGTTGGCCCTGATGGGCGGCGAGCCTCTCTTGCGGCCGGATTTCATTCACAAAGTTGTTTACTACGCCGCAAAGAAAGGCTTCTGGGTTTATATCGCAACGAATGGCCGTTTGCTGAAGCCAGACTTTGCGGACCGCCTGGGCGATGCCGGCGTAGCGGTATTTAATTTCGCGCTGGACTCGTGGGATCTGCAGCCGAGTCTGCCCAAGGCCTTCGTTCCCGCGGAAAAGAACCTGGAACACATCCTGCGCAAACAATATGTAGACGGCTACCTGGTGTTCTTCAACATCAACATCTGTCGCAACAACCTGCAAGACGTTAGGAAGCTCACCGAATACGCGCACGACCACCGCATTGCCACCGACTACCACATCAACGAAACTCCGATGCTCGAACAGGACGATCACTTCAAGCACCTGTACGACAACCCCACCTATATCCGTCCTGAGGACTGGCGCGAAGTCGACTCGCTGGTCGATTGGTTGATCCAAAAGAACAAAGCCGGCTATCAGATGGTGAACTCGGTGCAACGCCTGCAGGAAATCAAGGCCTTTGTGCGCATGTCTTCCGGGCTCGACCTGCGGGAATATGGCTGGAACGGTGATGGAACTAAGGGCAACGGGCACCAGGCTGAACTGCTGGCCTCGATGCCGGGAATCGTCCAGGAGCCTAACGGCGAGTTGCATTTTGCGGAGTGGAACTGTCGCGCCGGTCAGAACAATGTCATCATCCGCACGGACGGCACGGTCGCTCCTTGCTTCCCCATGTACGGTGCAACCTTCGATTGGGGAAACATAGATCAGCCCAAATTCGACCAGACCCAATTATCGGCAATGAAGTCCACCTGCCAGCAGCACTGTTTCTCAACCCTCAACCACAACCTGGCGTACTGCTACAACGATGCCCGGGTGATCAAGTGGCTTTGGGCAAACGCCAAGAACAAATTCCAGGGCGGGGTGCGCAGTTTCGAGGACTGAAAGGAGATCGCCGTGCTGCGAAGAAACCCGGCAACGCCGAACACGAAGATCAGATTATTTTTTGTTGACGCCGCCTTTCTGGCGATGACAACGTTCGCCATGACCGCGCACGCGCAACTGAATCCCCAGGGCCGAGCCGAACTTACGACACCGCTTGAACCGTTACGCCCTGGCATCACGGCGATCCAACTCTTCGATGAGTTGCTTGCCCACAACGCCTTTCGTACCGCGACGCTCGTGAACTATACCGCCTTCAGGACCTATCAGGTCGTCGATCTGCAGGGGAAGGTACATGCCGAGGAAGCCGGGCAGATGGAGTACCGGGCACCGGACCAAAAGAAGTTTGCGGTCACCTCCGAAAAGGGATCGGTCCTGGTTCGTCGTTTGGCGCTTAATGCGTTAATCGCCAGCGAGATCGAAACCACAGCAGGTAAGCAGCATCACGATAGCGCGATCTCCCCAGCAAACTACACTCTGGACCTGCTCGGTGAACAACAGGTGGGACCTTACCGCTGCTTCGTCGCACAGGCGATTCCCAAACGACGCGACAAATATCTGTTCCAAGGCAAGCTGTGGATTGACGTCGACGATTATGCGGTGGTCCGGATTGAGGGCCATCCGGCGAAGAAGCTTTCTTTCTGGATCCAACGGGCAGACTTCGTGCGTCAGTACCAGAAGATTGACGACTTCTGGCTTCCGCTACGCGACGTAACCTTTGTCGACGTTCGACTCTATGGCAAGAAGCTTCTGACCATTGATCACTACGACTATAGCGTCAATGGTTCGGTCTCTACCAATGGGTCGCTCTCGATCGAACGAACGGCCAGCTTTTGAAGCTCATTGTGCGGCTAATTTTGTGTTGCTGATATTCTAGGGCATATCGTATCGTGCGTGCTTGATCTCTGGGGTTACATTTTGATAAAAAAGTGTTCAAGGTCAACGTTTGCTACTCCGTGGGTGGGATCCAAAAGAAACTGGGCAACTGATTCCTAAGCGGTCGGCATCCCAACGCGGTTCATTGCTAACTCCGGCGCCTACGGAACTCTCTCACAGCAGTTCCGGCGGTGTAAGACTTCGAACCTCCTAGCCGATTTGTGGAGTTCGGATGCTGTTCAGTAGAAAGTCCGTAGTAACAGGGATGTCCTCTCATCCCGAAGTTCGCTGTCTCCTGCCTTCCGTGGACCCCGCTCGACGCCAGCCATGGCGCGAATCAGTCCACAATCCCATAACCAGCTTTAGAAGCAACGCTCAAATTCAACACTCCGCCGGAGGATCTTATGGCGACGAATTTCGTCCAGATTGAAAACGATTCCGAAATCAAGCAGCGATTGGAAGCCGAGCGCATGCGCTTGCGGAAGATTGCCGGACTTGACCAGCCGACCCACTTCCACCGCCCGATCGAGCGAGCCTTCACGGCAGACGAACGCGACCGTGTGACGATTCTGTTCGGCGGCTTCACGTGGAAGCACGAAGATCTGATTCGCGCAGTGTTCCAAGGCTGCGGGTACCGCTGTGAGAAGTTGCCCGTGCCCGATGTGCCCGCATTCCAGATCGGCAAGGAATACGGCAACAACGGACAGTGTAATCCGACCTATTTCACCGTGGGCAATCTTGTGCAGTATCTTCAGTTTCTGGAAAAGGAAGGTATTCCGCGCCAGGACATTCTGGACAATTATGTTTTCTTCACCGCAGGCTCATGCGGTCCATGCCGCTTCGGCATGTACGAGGCCGAGTACCGCTTTGCGCTGAAGAACGCCGGCTTTGATGGCTTTCGCGTGCTGCTGTTTAAGGACAGCGACGGGATCAAGGCCGCCTCGGGCGAGCCTGGATTGAAGTTCACCATCGATTTTGGATTCGGCATGCTGAACGCCATGCACCTGGGCGATGTGCTCAACGATCTGATCTACCAGATTCGCCCATTCGAGGTGGATAAAGGCGAGACCGACGAAGTATTCCGCGAGGCGGTGAATGGACTCTGCCATGATCTCAAGAATCGCCACGCGTTCGAAATTGAGCAGAGCGCGCCCGACTGGGCAAAACCCAAGTTCAAAAACAACAAGATTCTGCGCAACACCGTCAACGTGTTCGGAAAGATGCACGAGCACCTCTGGGGCAAGGACTACCTCAATGCCCTGGCCGCTGCCAGCAAGAAGCTCGATTCGATCGAATTGGATCGCACCAAGGTAAAACCGGTCGTGAAAATCACGGGTGAATTCTGGGCGCAGCTCACCGAGGGCGACGGCAACTTCCACATGTTTGAATTCCTGGAGCGCGAAGGCGCGCAGGTGCTGGTCGAGCCGATCGCAACCTGGGTGGCGTACCTGCTGTATCAAGCCAAGGCGCACGCAAAAGCCAAGTGGCCAGTCAACCGTCCGCACCGGAATCCGCAGTGGTGGGAATTGAAGAAACACCTTGCCAATGATCTGGGATTGCGCAAGAAGCTGATGGGCCTTGGCGTGGGCGAGTGGATGTGGAACGGCCTGTATCACCGGACGATCAAGCATATGGGCGGGATCACGCATCACTTGGTGCCGCAGACGGAGCTGGCGGAAATGGCGCATCCCTTCTACAACCAGTTTGCGCGTGGCGGCGAAGGACACCTTGAGGTTGGAAAAAACGTCTACTACACCGTGCACCGGCTCTGCCATATGGTGCTAGCACTGAAGCCATTCGGTTGCATGCCATCATCGCAGTCCGATGGAGTGCAGTCAGCCGTTATCAACAAGTTTAAAGACATGATCTTCCTGCCCATCGAAACCTCGGGCGAGGGCGAGGTCAACGCGCACAGCCGGGTGCAGATGGCGCTCGGTGAGGCCAAGGTGAAGGCCAAACTAGAGTTTGAGCAATGTTTGAGTTCTACCGGCAAAACCATGGAGCAAATTCGCGCGTACATCGCGGAGCATCCCGAATTGAAGCGGCCCTTTTACCACGTACCTCATCGCGAGGGGATCGCGGGTACGGCAGCGCAGTTCATCATGCATGTTAGCGATCGCATGGACAGGAGCAGCCGGTTCCGGCGGAGGACCCGCGTACCGGGCATCGCGCTGCCCCGCGCTGCTTAGCCCACTGGCCGACAGCGCGGTCGCGTGTGCCGGCCACATCTACCGCTGGAACAGAATCGGAGAATTGAATGCACGACCATCTCGCAGGACAACAAAAAACACCGCAACTGGTTAGCATTGCGGCGGCGCCTTATCAAAAGCCCCACGACCACCACACCCAGTTCCTGGTAGGGCTCGACGTCGGTTCCACAACGGTGAAGGCAACGGTGGTCGATGCCAAGACGGACGAGATTTTCTGGCAGGACTACCAGCGTCACGAAACCAAGCAACCGGAAAAGACTCTGGACTTTCTTCGTCGGATGGAGGCGGAAGTCGGCATCAACCGGCACAACACGCGCATGTTTATGACGGGATCAGGTGGTGGCGGGATTGCCGAGCAGATTGGCGCGAAGTTTGTGCAGGAGGTTACGGCCGTGTCGCTCGCGGTCGAAAAGCTTCATCCCGAAGTGTATTCCGTGATTGAGCTGGGCGGACAAGACGCGAAGATCATCGTCTTCAAAGATGACGACGAAACCGGGCGCAAGAAAAAAATCCCGTCGATGAACGATAAGTGCGCCGGCGGCACGGGCGCGGTGATCGACAAGATCAACGCAAAGCTGAAGATTCCGGTGGCCGAACTCGCCTTGCAGGGCTACCACGGTATCAAACTGCACAAGGTAGCCGGCAAGTGCGGCGTTTTTGCCGAGACTGATATTAATAGTCTGCAAAAAGTGGGGACGCCGCCAGATGAGCTGATGGCTTCCCTTTTCGAGGCCATCGTGCTGCAGAACCTCAGCGTCCTGACCCGCGGCCACACGCTTCGACCGCATGTTCTGTTGCTCGGTGGTCCGAACAGCTTCATCAAGGGCATGCGCGAGGCCTGGCAGGCCAACATTCCCCGCATGTGGCAGGAACGCAAAGTTGCTATTCCCGATGGCGCCAAGCCGGAAGATCTGATTAAGGTTCCGAACAACGCACAATATTTCGCCGCCCTCGGCGCGATTGAATTCGGCAAAAGTGAAGACGATTGCGTCGGCTGCTACCAGGGCTGCGAGAAGCTGGTGTACTACATCGAGTTCGGCCGCCAGGAAGAAAAGGCGAAATCCGGTGCCAAGGGTTTGGTTTCGAAAGATGGAGAGCTTGACGGATTTAAGGAAGCCTACCGGCGCAAGAAGTTTACGCCGGCAACATTTCAGAAAGGTCAGACCGTCGGCGGTTTTATCGGCATCGACGGAGGTTCGACTTCCACCAAGGCCGTGCTGCTCGATGATCGCGGCGACATCCTGTGCAAGGCCTACCAGCTCTCGAATGGCAACCCGATCCAGGACACGATCGAGATGTTCGAGAATCTCCGCGGACAAGTGGAAGCGCAGAACGCCAAGCTCGAGGTGCTAGGAGTCGCCACCACCGGCTATGCCAAGGACATCTTAAAAGATGTCCTGCACGCCGACGTGGCGCTGGTAGAAACCGTGGCGCACACCGAATCAGCGCTCAAGTTTTACGAGGATCCACATGTCATCGTCGACGTGGGTGGGCAAGATATCAAAATCATCATCCTGCACAACGGCCGTGTGAAAGATTTCAAGCTGAATACGCAGTGCTCGGCGGGCAATGGCTATTTTCTGCAGTCCACTGCGGAAGGATTTGGATTAGGCGTCGAACAATATGCCGATCTAGCGTTCTCAGCCCAGTCGATGCCCGTCTTCGGCTACGGCTGCGCGGTGTTCATGCAGTCGGACATCGTCAACTTCCAGCGGCAAGGCTGGCGCGCCGAGGAAATCCTCGCAGGTCTTGCCTCCGTTCTGCCCAAGAACGTGTTCCTGTATGTGGCTAGCATTCCCAATCTCGCGGCGCTGGGCACGCGCTTTGTGCTGCAAGGCGGAACGCAAAACAATATGGCGGTGGTGAAAGCCGAAGTCGATTTCATCAACAACAGCTTCCGCGCGGCTGGCAAGAAGCCCGAGATCATCGTGCATGAGTTCTGCGGCGAATCCGGCGCGATCGGTGCCGCCGCTGAGTCTCTCCGCCTCTGGCGCAACGGCCAGCAGACCACGTTTGTCGGTTTGGACGCGGTGCGAAAAATCCAATATCGCACCGCGCGCAACGAAGCGACGCGCTGCAATTTCTGCAAGAACAATTGCCTGCGCACCTTCATCGACATCCGAACCGCTCCCAAGGACGAACTGAGCGTCGTTCCAATTCAGAAGGTGACCAAGGTTCCGCTCATGCATGGCGAGCAGCGGCTGATCATCGCAACCTGTGAAAAGGGCCTGGTCGAAGACGTCAACGACATGAAGGACATCAAGGCCGGTCTCGACGAAGTCAAAGACAAGCATCCGAACTTTGTGGACATCGCTGCTCACGAAGTCTTCCGGCCGGTAAACGCGAAGAGCGTGGCCGATCCGGTTCCAACCGCAAAATTCTGGAACAAACCGGCGAAAGAGCGTATTCCGCTCATGGAGAACCGCAAAAAGCTTCGCGTCGGCATTCCCCGCGTGCTGAACATCTATAGCTACGCGCCGCTCTTCAATGGATACCTGGAAAGCCTTGGTGTGCAACCGGAAAACATCGTCTATTCCGACTACACCAGTTCCGATCTGTATCGGGCGGGAGCAAGCCGCGGCGCGATCGATCCCTGCTTCCCTGCCAAAATCGGTATTTCTCACGTCTACAATCTGATCCAGGAAAAACATCGCAAGAAGCCGCTGAACGTCATCTTCTTCCCGATGTACGACGTGCTGACGTCGCCACTCGTGAAGATTGTCGGAGCGAATGCGTGCCCAACCGTGACCGCAACGCCGGAGACCGTGAAGGCCGCTTTCACAAAAGAGAGCGACGTCTTCACCGAGCACAATGTCAAATACCTCGATCCGGTGCTGAACTTCGCCGATCGCAAGTTGTTCGCCCACCAAATGCTGCAGGCGTGGCAGCCGATCCTCGGATTGTCACAAGAGGAGAATGATCGCGCGGTTGAGGTCGGCTATAAGGCGCTGGCCGATTACGAAAATAGCATCCGTCGCAAGGCGCGCCAGGTTCTCGATCAACTCGAGCGCGAAGACCGCATTGGCATCGTCATGCTGGGCCGGCCGTATCATCACGATCCCGGACTCAATCACGAGATCATGGAAGAGTTCCAGAAGCTGGGCTATCCCATCTTCTCGCAGAACACACTGCCACTCGATGAGGACATGCTGGAGCGACTGTTCGGCGATGAAGTGCGCGCTGGCGTGATCAGTCATCCCCTGGACATTGGCGATGCCTGGAAGAACTCATATTCCTGCAGCACCAACAACAAAGTGTGGGCCGCGAAATTCACAGCGCGCCATCCAAATCTGGTGGCGCTCGAGGTTTCCAGCTTCAAATGCGGACATGATGCTCCGATCTATGGCGTGATCGAGGGAATCATCGAGCAGTCCGGCACGCCGTACTTCTGCTTTAAAGATCTAGACGAGAACAAGCCCTCGGGCTCAATCAAGATCCGCGTCGAGACTATCGACTACTTCCTGCGGCGATATCGCGACGAAGTCATCCGCAAGCGTAAAGCTGCGGAGGAAATCGATGCTCAACTGGCGGCGTTGGAAGCGGAACTTCGCGGGCCGATCACATCGCCGCTTCCATGCCAGCCAGAGGTGCAAGAGATGGCAGCCGACTGATTGCTAATGTTGACGGCACGCAGCAGGTAGGCGAACCTGCATAGATCAGGGACACCCTGTTCCACGAAAGAATAGCCTCGAAATCGCCTGTATTTGCGGGTAGCAAGAAGAATGGCTCCTCAGGTAGGACTCGAACCTACAACCCTTCGGTTAACAGCCGAATGCTCTGCCATTGAGCTACTGAGGAGTGTGGCGGGCCCAGCGCGAGAGCGCTCGGTCCTTCGCTTCCTGTTGATCATAGCATCCCCAGTGCGGGGTTGAAAATAGTTTGAGGAAACGGAGTGCCGACGATTCTGCTCTGCCGGGCGGCTGCATCCGCGTCCGCGCTAACCTTCCGATCTTAGAGCTGAACACAACCTAACTCAAACTGGCGTCAGGGATTAGCTACTGCCTGATGTCCAGACGTGATCGCGATCACAAGGGAAAGCCCCAAGAGATCCGCCTCTACCCTGCCGCCATAGCCTCCCCACAAGATCACCTTTCGCTGTGATCACGGGTACAGCCGGACCTTCCTGTGAGCGAGATCATAGGCAGTAAAAACCCCACTCTTCCCCGCGAGGGTAAGCATGAAGCGCGTCTTGATTCTTCGTGCCACGGGCAGGGACTTTCATAATTTTAATGTCCTGTTCCGTGGTCATCGTGCCTACTACCTATTCGCATTTATAGCCCCACAAATTCCTGAGTTCGCCGGGCGCCGCTACCCGCAGGAGGCGGAAAATGAATAGCAAGGATTTTCTCTCCATTCGAGATTTCTCACCTTCCGAAATCCAGTACCTGCTCATTCTTGCGCGCCAGGTGAAGGCTGATCCCACGGGCTTCAGCACGGCCCTCCGGCGTGAGACCCTGGCCATGATCTTCGAGAAACCTTCGTTGCGCACACGGGTCACGTTTGACGTAGGCATCCAGCAGCTGGGCGGCTTCTCGCTCTACCTCTCACCCACTGAGATCAATCTCGGCAAACGCGAGTCGGTGTACGACGTGGCCAAGAACCTGGAACGCATGGTGCAAGGCATCATGATCCGCACCTTTGACCACGAAGTAGTGGTGCAGATGGCGGGTTACGCCAACATTCCCGTCATCAACGGGCTCACCAACTTCAGCCATCCCTGCCAGGCGATGGCCGACTATCTCACCATCTGGGAGGCCAAAGGCCATCTGGACCGGCTGAAGATCGCTTTCGTGGGCGACGGCAACAACGTGGCACGCTCGCTTATGTTCGTCGGGGCCCAGATCGGTGCGCACACGTGGGTGGCCACGCCTCCGGGCTACGAACTCGACGCCGAGTCTGTGCGCTGGGCTCGTGAGCGCGGCGCCGAGACTGGCGGCACTTGCACCGTGACCAACGATCCCGAAGAAGCGGCTTCCGGAGCGGATGTGATCTACACCAACGTCTGGGCCAGCATGGGACAAGAAGCCGAAGCGGAAAAGCGGAGACATATTTTCCTCCCTTACCAAGTGGATGCCACTCTGTTCCGCCGGGCTAAGCACGATGCCACGTTTCTGCACTGCCTGCCAGCCCATCGCGGCGATGAAGTGACCAACGAAGTAATCGATTCTCCGCGATCGCTGGTATTTCAGCAGGCGGAGAACCGACTGCACTCGCAAAAGGCAATCATGTTGGAGCTGATGAAAGGTGAGTTCGTGAAATTGCCGGGACTTGTCGAGCTGCGGGAGCTGGTGCACGCGTAATCCGTGCGCAAGGGATGACTGCAACCTATGAAGACCATGCTCGTTGCCGTTGGCGGAAACGCCCTGATTCGCTCGGGAGAAAAAGGAACGATCGCCGAGCAACGGGCTAACGCTCAGCGGACTGCGGTGCAGATTGTCGGGCTGATCGGCGCCGGCTACCGGATGGTCCTGACGCACGGCAATGGTCCGCAAGTTGGAGCCCAGCTTCTGCGCTCGGAGCGGGGAGCGAGCCAGGTTCCGGGCCATCCGTTGGATGTTTGTGGAGCATCGACTCAGGGCGAGATTGGATATCTTCTCGAGCAATCGCTGCGGACCGAACTGCAGCGCGCAGGCCTGCACGTACCGGTAACGACGGTTCTCACGCAGAGTCTGGTCTCGCCGGATGATCCCTCGATGAAGCATCCCACCAAGCCGATTGGTCCTTTCTATTCGCGCGCCGACGCTGAGGAGCGCCAGCGCCTTTTGGGATGGGAGATCGTGGAGGACGCAGCCCGCGGGTATCGTCGCGTCGTCCCTTCACCGGACCCGATTGAAATTGTTGAACTGGAGGTCATTCGAGATCTGGTCGAGCAGGGGGTGCTTGTCATCGCGTGCGGCGGCGGCGGCATTCCGGTGATCTGGAACAAGGGCAGTTTGGAAGGCGTGGAGGCGGTCATCGATAAGGATCGTGCGTCTGCTTTGCTGGCTTCCCGCCTGCAAGCCGATCTGTTCGTGATTTCCACCGACACGGACTATGTGTATTTGGATTACAAGAAACCCACACAGCATGCGCTGCAGAACGTCAGTGCGGCGGAGTTAGCACAGTACGCGAAAACCGGTCATTTTCCACCAGGAAACATGGGTCCAAAGATCGAATCCGTTCTGCGCTTTCTGAGCCACGGCGGGAAGGAAGCCATCATCACGTCTTGCGAGAATCTGTGCCAGTCTGTCGGCGGATCGGCCGGAACCCACATATTCCCCGATCGTGACCATATCGAAATCAAGCTGAACACAAAGTTCGAACTTCCGGTGGGAGGACATTAGATGCCTCAGGCGACCATCACTTCTCGCAAGACCGACGAGCCTCCAACGTTCGATTCGCCACTGAGAGGCGGGCCGACGTTGAAACACGTGGTGGAATCCCAGCAATTCACCGTTCCGCTGCTTATGGAATTATTCGAGCGATCGCGCGGCATGGAGCGCGTGGTGGCGCGCGGCGGCTCGCTCGATTATCAGAACCGCATCATGACCACGCTTTTCTATGCGCCTTCCACCCGCACGCGGCTCTCTTTCGAAGCGGCCATGCATCGCCTGGGCGGCAGGGTCTTATCCACAGAGAATGCAGGCGCGTTTTCTTCGGAGGTCGAAGGCGAGCAGCTCGAGGATTCCATTCGCATTATCGGCAGTTATTCGGACGTGATCGTCATCCGGCATCCTGAAGATCATGGTGCGCGACGGGCCGCCGAGGTGTCGCCCGTCCCTGTGATCAATGCCGGAGATGGTAAGGGTGGACAGCATCCCACCCAGGCCCTGCTCGATCTCTACACGATTTACCGGCAGCGTCCGCTCGATGGCCTCAGCGTCGCCATAATCGGTGAGTTGGACAAGGGCCGTACGGCCAGATCGCTGGCCTATCTGCTAGCCAAGTTCGATCGAGTCAAGATGTTCTTCGTCAGCCCGCCGCAACTCCAGATGAAGCCGGACATCCTGGAGTATCTCGATGAGCACGGCGTCCGCTACGAACTCGAATCGGATATTGACCGGGTCATCGGCGAAGTGGATGTGGTCTACCAGACGCGAATCCGGCCCGAGCGCGTGCGGGACACGAATGGCCGAGTAAATGACGCCCTTAAGAGTTTTGCCATCGACTCAACCGTTGTGCGGCGCATGAAACAGGATGCCATGATTCTGCACCCTCTGCCCCGCACGGTTGAGTTGGACAAGTCGGTCGACGCCGATCCTCGAGCCATGTACTTCCGCCAGGCGAAGTACGGGCTTTACGTGCGGATGGCCCTGTTGACGATGCTTTTGGAAACAAAATGAACGCGAGGAACACAAACTCATCATCTTTCGAGAGGAACTTATGGCAACGCAATTCATAGAGCAGCCCTTGCACACCCAGGATTTTGTCGAACTCGAGAGCCGGTATGGCGCTCATAACTATCATCCCCTCGACGTGGTGATTGAGCGTGCGGAAGGCGTATGGGTGTATGACATCGAAGGCAAACGCTACCTCGATTGCCTGGCGGCGTACTCGGCGGTGAATCAAGGGCACTGTCATCCCAGGATTCTGCAAACTCTTGCGGAGCAGGCGCGGAAGGTCACGCTCACATCCCGTGCATTCCGCAACGAGCAATTGCCGCTGCTCTATAAGGAACTTCACGATCTGACCGGCTTCGACATGGTTCTCCCCATGAACTCAGGCGCGGAGGCGGTTGAAACCGCGATCAAGACAGCGCGCAAGTGGGGATACAAGGTTAAGGGCATTCCGCAGGACAAAGCAGAGATTATTGTGTGCGCCAATAATTTTCACGGTCGCACTGTCACCATCGTAAGTTTTTCCACGGATGAGCAATACCGCGACGGCTTCGGTCCTTTCACGCCGGGGTTCAAGATCATTCCCTTCGGCGATGCCAGCGCCCTCCGCGAAGCGATTACTCCCAACACTTGCGCGTTTCTAGTCGAACCGATTCAGGGCGAAGCCGGAATGGTCATTCCACCCAAGGGATTTCTCCGAGACGCAGCGGCCATTTGCCGCGAGAATAACGTCTTGCTGATGGCTGACGAAATTCAATCCGGCCTGGGACGAACCGGCAAGCTCTTCGCCTACATGCACGAAGCCGTCACGCCCGATGTGTTGATCATCGGCAAGGCGCTCGCCGGAGGTTTTTATCCCGTCTCCGCAGTGCTGGCCTCGCGCGAGATTCTGGGCGTGTACAAACCCGGCGACCACGGCAGCACATTCGGCGGTAACCCGATGGGCTGCGCCATTGCCCGAACCGCGCTCCGCGTCCTGATCGAAGAGAAGATGATCGAACGTTCCGCTGAACTGGGCGCATATTTTCTGACCCTGCTGCAGACACTGCGCAGTTCCGACCTGAAAGAAGTCCGCGGCAAAGGTTTGTGGATCGGGATCGAACTCCACAGCCCGGCGCGTCCTTACTGCGAAGCTCTCAAGACGGAAGGCATCCTGTGCAAGGAAACCCACGACCGCGTAATTCGCATTGCACCGCCGCTCGTCATCAGCCGTCAGGAAATTGACTGGGCCTTTGAACGAATCACACGGGTGATTCAGAGGCATTGAAGCTGGCTGTCGGTCAGATCTGCTTTTTTAAAATCGCTCCGCCCGTTGTCACAACGCGAGTTGCTGGCATAGGCTATCGGGAGGAGTGATTTATGAGCATCCTCGAAGTCAGTGTTCCAGCCGACAGCAACGAACTGAGTCCTTACCAACCCACTCGATCGACCATCACTGCAACCCCTCTGAGTGCGGACGAACTTCGCAAGACCGAAACCTACTGGCGAACCTGTAATTATCTGAGTCTGGGCATGATTTATCTGCAGGAGAATCCCCTACTCACAGAGTCCTTGCGTCCCGAACACATCAAGAACCGTCTGCTCGGACATTGGGGATCGAGCCCGGGATTGTCTTTCATCTATGTGCATCTCAACCGGCTGATCAAGAAGTATGACCTCGATATGATTTTTCTCGCCGGGCCGGGACACGGAGCGCCCGGTGTCTTGGGGCCGACATATCTAGAGGGCACTTACTCCGAAATCTATCCGGAGAAAAGTCAGGATCCTGAGGGCTTGCGCGAGTTTTTCAAACAGTTCTCGTTTCCGGGCGGCATCGGCAGCCACTGCACTCCGGAAACGCCCGGATCGATCCACGAGGGTGGAGAACTCGGCTACGTTCTCTCGCACGCTTGTGGCGCGGCCTTCGACAATCCTGAACTGATTGTTGCCGCGGTCGTCGGCGACGGCGAGTCGGAAACTGGACCGCTCGCCACTTCCTGGCACATCAATAAGTTTCTGAGTCCGGCGCGTGACGGCGCAGTGCTCCCCATCCTCCACCTGAATGGCTACAAGATCGACAATCCCACGTTGCTGGCGCGCATTTCACGCGAAGAACTGGAACATCTGCTCCGCGGCTACGGGTGGACTCCTTACTTTGTCGAAGGCAGCGATGTCCCTAGCATGCACCAGGCCATGGCTGCGACCACGGAGCACTGCATTCGCGAAATTCGCGAGCATCAAAGAGCCGCTCGCAACCAGGGAGTTCCAAGTCGCCCGCGCTGGCCCATGATCGTGCTCCGCTCACCTAAGGGCTGGACGGCTCCACGCGAAATGGAAGGCCATTTCCTCGAGGGCTTCTGGCGCGCTCACCAGGTGCCTTTGCCCAATGTGAAAAAAGATCCGGTGCAGCTTCGTGCTCTTGAGGATTGGATGCACTCGCAAAAGCCGGATCCATTCTTCGACGCCCATGGCAAGCTCGCGCCCGTGTTCCCCGAACTCGCGCCTGCGGGCACACGCCGCATGAGCGCCAATCCTCACGCCAACGGCGGACGCATCAAGAAAGCTTTGCGCCTGCCCGATTTTCGTAATTATGCCAACGCCACCGAAAAGCCCGGCCAATCCCAGGCGGAGAACACTCGCCCTCTGGGTCGCATGCTGGCCGATATCATGCGGGAAAACCCGCGCAACTTCCGCGTCTTCGGTCCCGATGAAACCACCTCGAACAAGCTTGACGCAATCTACGAAGTCAGCCGCAAATTCTGGATCGAGGAACGTTTTCCTGAAGACAACGACGGCGGCAATCTCGCTCCCGACGGCCGCGTCATAGAAATGCTCAGCGAACACACGCTCGAGGGCATGCTCGAAGGCTATATCCTCACTGGACGCCACGGCTTCTTCTCTTCGTACGAAGCTTTTGTGCACATCATCGATTCCATGTTCAACCAGTACGCGAAATGGCTGGAGATGTGCAGCCATCTTTCCTGGCGCGACGCGATCGCTTCGTTGAATCTGCTGATCACTTCCACCGTATGGCGTCAGGATCACAACGGCTTTACCCACCAGGATCCCGGATTCCTCAACGTCGTCGTCAACAAAAGCGCCAAAGTGACTCGAATCTATCTTCCTCCGGACGTGAATTGTCTCTTGTCCGTCGCCGATCACTGCCTGCGCAGCCAGAATTATGTGAACGTGATCGTCTGCGACAAGCAGAAGCACATGCAGTTTCTGAACATGGACGATGCCATTACGCATTGCACCAAAGGCATCGGCATATGGGATTGGGCAAGCAACGACGAAGGCGGTGAGCCTGATGTCGTTATGGCTTCCGCGGGAGACATTCTCACGCAAGAAGCCCTGGCGGCAACGGCTCTTTTGCGCAAAGAATTTCCCGACCTCAAGATTCGATTTGTCAACGTGGTCGATCTCTTCAAGCTGCAGCCGACCAGCGAGCATCCGCATGGATTGCCAGACCGCGATTTCGATTCACTATTCACCGTGAACAAGCCTGTCATCTTCAATTTTCACGGCTATCCGCAGCTGATTCACCGGCTGGCCTATCGCCGCACGAACCACGACAACATTCACGTGCGCGGATACAAAGAGCAGGGCAACATCAACACGCCTCTGGAACTTGCCATCAACAACAACGTGGACCGCTTCAGCCTGGCGATGGATGTTGTGGACCGCGTGCCTCGCCTGCAGAAAATCGGCGGACACGCTAAAGAGAGGTTCCTCAACCAGCAGATCGAATGCCGCAATTACGCGCATCAGTACGGCATCGACAAGCCCGAGGCCACCGATTGGGTTTGGCCGTATTGAGAATGGGATTGTCGGGACCCTATGAGGGGTGCGGTTCGCCGCGAATGACGCGGACCGTGTCCCGCGCGATCAGGAGTTCTTCGTCCGTAGGGATCGCATAGGCCAGTAGCTTCGAATCGTCCCTGCTGATCTGGCCTTCGCGCCCCACGGTCGCCTGATTTCTGGCTGCATCCAGCCGCAGCCCGGCCCACTCCATGTCGGCGCAGATCCGTGCCCGTACGTCCGGCGAGTTTTCTCCAATGCCGCCGGTAAACACGATCGCGTCCGCTCCGCCCATCGCGGCCAGATAGGCACCTATGTATTTTCGTGCGCGATAACAGAAGAGTTCGATCGCCAGCCGCACGCGCCGGTCGTCATGCTCTTTGAGTTCCGCCTGCAACTCGCGCATGTCGTTCGTGAGCCCGGAAATCCCTAGCAGCCCCGATTGCGTGTTCAGCAGAGTATCTACTTCCGACGACGACATGCCCTCTTTGCGCGCGATCACGCTGACGATCGCCGGATCAAGATCGCCCGACCGTGTGCCCATGACCAGGCCCTCCAGCGGCGTCATTCCCATCGACGTATCGACCGAAGAACCGCCCTGGATGGCCGCCGCCGAGCATCCGTTCCCCAGATGCAGCGTAATAATGTTGGTCTGCTGGCGCGTCAGCCCCCGCAGCGCTCGATAACGGAACGCCACGTAGCGATGCGATGTCCCGTGAAACCCGTAGCGCCGGATTCGGTGCCGCCGGTACAAGTGATAAGGCACGCCATAGAGATAAGCCTGCTCGGGCAGAGTATGATGGAACGCCGTATCGAACACCGCGACCTGCGGAATATCCTTGCCGAACAGATCGCGCGCCGCCAGAATTCCCTTCACATTGTTTGGATTATGCAGCGGCGCCAGATCGATGCAGTCCTCAATCCCCTTGAGCACGCGATCATCGATCAGCGTCGACTCCTTGAACAACTCCCCGCCATGCACCACGCGGTGCCCGACCGCATGCACGTCGGCAGTGCTTTTGATTTCCTTGATGCCCGACCGCTCGGACGCAATGTATCGCAGCAGATAGTCGAGCGCCGCAGTCATGTCCCGGATGGGCGCGGTCTCCGTATGCCCTTGCTGGTTGCGATACTGCGTTCGAATGATCGCCTCTCCGCCGACGCCTTCCACTTCGCCGCGGCAGATGCGATCATCCTGGTGCTGTTTGATCTGTTCAAGATCGGTGGCAATGACCTGAAATTTCAGGCTGGAGCTACCGGAGTTCAGAACTAAAACGTTCATAGCAATAATTCCTGTGCCGCTAAGATCCAAGATAAGCTTCACAGGAAAACCCGGCAACTCAAGCGCAGGGCGGGTGATTCAGTCCGCTCACACCGAAGTAGATTTTCTCGGTGATCTCCGCGAAGTCCTCAGTGATCTCTGCGGTTAAGCTTTTTCTGGCCGCAACGCTAGGCGGGAATCAGCCCGCGATAGATTGCCATGCCGACTACTGCATCGACGCCCATCGCATGCAGAGTATCAACTTCCTGTTGCGAACGAATCCCACCCGCCGCAATCAGCTGCCGCTTCGTTGCCGCTCGCAAGGGGGTAATCACTTCCTGCGGAAATCCCTGTAATAGTCCTTCCGTATCGACATGTGTGTACAAAAACGCCGTACACCACCGGTCAAGCACCTCAATCATCTCGATCGGGCGGACATCGGAGATCTTACGCCATCCATGGGTCGTAACCCGTCCGCCGATCGCATCCAACGCAAAGACCAACCGGCTTGCGCCCACCGCCTCCGCCAGCCGTTTTGCAAACGCGCAGTCCACATCCCCGTCCGCAAATAACGCCGAGCCCACAATCACCCTCTGTGCGCCCGCATCCAGCACAGATCGCGCGGCCTCAATCGACCGAATGCCGCCGCCCACCTGGCACGGCAAACGGCCGGCGATTTCCGCGATGCGAGTGGCATTACCTCCCTGCCCCATCGCTGCGTCCAGATCAATCAACTGTACCAGCGGATACTTCGAGAAGCGCTCCGTCCACTCCTCGAAGTCCTCGAACTCCAAAGCTTTGTTCCTGCCCTGCACCAGCTGAACGATTTTGCCGCCCATGAGGTCAATCGACGGGATTAGCATGGCCACCTCACGGGAATTCCTGCCGACCCGAGTTCCTGCTTCAGGTCGGCGAGGCGGCTGAATCCATAATGAAAAATCGAGGCTGCGAGTGCCGCATCTGCCTGTCCTTCGCGAAATACTTCCACAAAATGCGCCGCCCCGCCTGCCCCTCCGGAAGCAATCACCGGAATGCGCACCGCACTGGCCACCGCTCGCGTCAATTCGCAATCGAATCCCGCTCCGGTGCCGTCGCGATCCATCGAAGTCAGCAGGATTTCTCCCGCGCCCCAGTCTTCTGCTTCCGCCGCCCACTCGATCGCGTCGCGGCCGGCTGGAACTCTTCCACCTTTCGTAAATGCGTCCCATCCGGAACGGTCCTTACGACGCTTCGCATCGATGGCAACGACCACGGCTTGAGAACCGAAACGCAGAGCAATTTGTGCAATAAGATCAGGATTTTCCAGAGCAGCAGAATTGATGCTGACCTTGTCCGCGCCCGCCGCGAACACTCCGGACGCCTCTTTCAGCGTGCGAATGCCGCCGCCGACTGTGAACGGAATGAACAACTCCTCGGCCGCGCGCCGCACTGTGTCGAGCAACGTCGCTCTCTGCTGGTGAGCGGCCGAAATGTCCAGTAGCACTATCTCATCCGCGCCCGACGCGCTATGCGCCTTCGCCAATTCCGCCGGATCGCCCGCATCCCGCAGGTTCAGGAACTGCACCCCTTTGACCACCCGTCCACCGTCCACATCCAGGCAAGCGATAATGCGTTTTGTCAGCATGCTAGATCGCACAGAAATTGCTTAACAGCTTCAATCCAACTTCTCCGGATTTCTCGGGATGAAATTGCACTCCGAACAAATGATCCCGTTCGACGGCCGCGGAGAATTCCCCCCCATATTCGCAGCAAGCCACGGTCGCGTCGTCAACCGGCGCGCGAAAGGAGTGCGTGAAATAGACAAACGAAGACGACGGCACGCCGCGAAATAATCGCGACCGCGGATCTATCTCCAACGAGTTCCAGCCGACATGCGGAGATTTCACCGACTCGGGAAAGCGTTCGCATTCCCCCTTTAACATTCCCGATCCCGCGACGGACGGCGATTCCTCGCTGCGCTCAAACATCCATTGCATGCCGACGCAGATCCCGAGAAATGGGACGCTTCGCTCGATCGCCGTTGCGATCGCCTCCCGCAAGCCTGAACTTTCGAGCGCCGCTGTCGATGCGAAGTGTCCGACTCCCGGAAGCACCATCTTCGTCGCTTTCGCAACTGCTGCCGGATCCGGCGTAATTACGCTCTCTTGCCTCAGCCAGTCGAATGCTTTCTTCACCGAGACCAGATTGCCTGCACCGTAATCGACGATCGCGATCATCACAGCACGCCCTTAGTGCTGGGTAACAGCCTCAGCATTTGCGGATCGCGCCAGCAAGCCGCGCGCAGCGCCCGCGCGAACGCCTTGAAAAGCGCTTCAATCTTGTGATGGCTCGATCGCCCGTAAAGCACGCGCGCATGCACATTGGCCCGCGCCCCCCGCGCGAAGCCTTCGAAGAAATCGTCGACCAACTCCGATTGCAAATCCCCTACCAGCCGCGTATTCACCTTGGTCTCGACCACCGCGGCAGTACGCCCGCAGAAATCTACCGCGGCCATGCCCATGGTCTCATCCATCGGCATGAGAAAATATCCAGCCCGCAGGATGCCACGTTTCGAGCCCAGCGCTTTATCGAACGCCTGTCCCAGCACGATTCCAACATCTTCCACGGTGTGGTGCTGATCCACATCGAGGTCGCCACGCGCTTTCACCGTCAAATCGAATCCTCCATGGTGTGCAAACAACTCCAGCATGTGGTCGAAAAAGCGGATTCCGGTCGACACCTTGTACCGCCCGCTCCCTTCTATCGTCAGCGAGATTTCGATCTGCGTTTCCTTGCTGATGCGCTTGATCTTCCCTTTTCTCATCTTCCCGACACCCCCTGCGCGATGCCGCATTCCTCGATTGTCGATTGCAGCGCTTCCAGCAATCGATCGGCGTGTTCTCTCGGCCCCAGCGTGATGCGGACGCATCCTTCGCATCCTGGGTCGCTCGATCGGTCGCGCACAAGAATCCCCCGCCGCCGCATCTGTTCGACGAAGTTTGCTGAATCGGCCCTCGACGATCCCACCCGCAGCAGCACAAAGTTTGCCTCGCTCCTCCAAAATTCAATCCCGCTCGCGGCCAGCATATTCTGCAAGCGGGCGCGGGCTTCGAGGACCCCCTCCACGTATTCCGCCAGGTACGATTGACCTTGAATCGCCTCTGGTACACACGCGAGCGCCACCGTGTTGACGTTGTACGGGGAACATACGAGCCGAACGGCGTGCATCTGCTCCGCATCCCCGATCAGCAGGCCGACGCGCAAACCCGCCATTCCATAAGCCTTCGAAAATGTCCGGGCCACAAACAGGTTGGCCGACTCGTTCCGGCACTCGAGCATCGTTTGTCCATAGAATTCAAAGTATGCCTCGTCGACGAGTACCGCCGCCTCCGGGGCAGAATGGGCTAGGTCCAGAAGCTGATCGCGCGTCGCCACCGTTCCGGTCGGATTATTGGGATTCGCAATCGCGATCAGCCGTGTGCGGGACGTAATGCGCCGCTTCAACTCATTCGCAGGAAAGCTGAAGTTTCTCTCCATGGGGACGCTGATCACGTTTGCGCCCGCGGCCATGGCATAAATCCGGTACATGGAATAGGTCGGCGCCACGATCAACACTTCGTCGCCTGAACCGGCGTAGGTCTGGCACAGCAGATGGATCGCTTCATCTATGCCGTTGGTCAGCAGCGTTTCCGCCGCACTCACGTTCAGGAATCCTGCGACGGCAGCCTCGACTGCCTGGCGCTCCGGATATTTCGCAAAATCGTCCGCTGTCATTCGCCGTAACTTTTCCAGCACTCGCGGTGAGCATCCCACGGTGTTCTCGTTGAAGTCCAGGCGCAATCCTTCCCGTCCCGCCAGCGGCGGATGATACGAAGGCATCGTTCGTACCGCTTCCCGCGGGCTAAGCATGCTGGCACCTCATTCGCACTGAGTTTTCATGCGCCGGTAATCCCTCCGCTGCGGCGAGACACTGAATTGCCGGAGCGATTCTCCGCAGCCCCGCGGCAGAAACCTTCTGCACGGTGATGATTTTGACGAAATCCAACATGCTTAACCCTCCTCGAAATCGAGCCTGTCCGGCAGTCGGCAGTACATGGTTCGGACCGGACGCGTAATCACCCGCAGCCTGCGCAGAATAGTCGCCCACAAAAATCGAGCCTGCGTTCTGGACGAACGGCAAATCCTCCTCCTCGACTGTGATGTGTTCCGGAGCCAGTCGGTTCATCCATTCCCGCGCTTGCTTTCGCGAAGGGGCGACGAAGATCGCGCCATGAGCGCCTAAAGATTCTTGTGCGGTGGGGTTCCCGTTTGCCATCCGCTGCACATTCAGCTGAACAGCCTCCGCCAACGGGCGAGAGGTTGTGATGAACACCGACAACGCGTCCGCATCGTGCTCAGCCTGCGCTACCAGATCGGCCGCGATGAATTCCGGATTGCCTGAGTCGCTCACGACGGCGGCTTCCGTTGGTCCAGCCAGAAAATCAATCGCGCAATCGAACGACACCAGCTTTTTCGCCATCGTGACGTAAGCATTTCCCGGGCCGACAATCTTGTCCACTCGTGGAATGCTGTCCGTTCCGTAAGCCAATGCCGCGATCGCGTGCGCCCCACCAATGCGATAGAACTGCTTCACACCAAGCATTGCCGCCGCGCCCAGCACCTCTGCCGATGGATTCGGCGAAACGACAGAGATGTTCTTCACTCCCGCAACCCGAGCCGGAATCACGGTCATCAGCACCGTCGAGAGCAGAGGGTATCGCCCTCCCGGCACATAACAGCCCACAGACTCCAGCGGTTGCACTACCTGCCCGAGTGAAATTCCTTTGTGCGTTCTCGTCCATGATCTCGGCTTCTGCCATTCACACAAGCGCCGGATATTTTCCTCCGCACAACGCAGCGCCGCGCGCAACTGCGGAGCAAGGGATCGCAACGCGCTCTTCATCTCCGCTTGCGAGACCAGTAGCGGCTGCCTAGAAGTGAGCCCGTCCCACTGCTCCGCGCATCGCCGCAGTGCCCTGTCCCCATCCCGCCGAACTTCATTCACGATCCGCTGAACTCGACCTTGCAGCCGCGCAAAGTTCGCTCCTCGAGCGGCCAGTTGCTCAACCTCTGCCGCCGCTTTGCGTCCGCTGAGAATGCGTATCACAGCACCACCTTGTTCAGCGGATATTCCACAATCCCTTCCGCGCTCGCTTCTTTCAGGCGCGGAATCACCTCCCACGCCGCGCCCTCGTCAATCACCGTATTCACCGCCAGCCAGTCCTCATCGCTCAGATGAGAAATCGTGGGCTTCTGCAGGGCCGGTAACACTGCCAATACCGCGGCGAGATTTTCTTTGCGCACATTCAGCATCAATCCAACGCGATCCTGCGCTTCCATTGCCCCCTGCAGCATCAGCGCCAGATTGTCGATCTTTTTGCGCTTGTCGCGATCCTGATAGGAACTCTTGTTCGCGATCAATTGCGTGTTCGACTCCAGCACCGTTTCCAGAATGCGCAACCGGTTCGCCTTGAGCGAACTGCCGGTCTCGGTCACCTCGACAATCGCGTCGGCCAGCATGGGAGGCTTCACTTCCGTTGCGCCCCAGGAAAACTCGACGCGTACGTCCACATTTTTCCGCTGAAAATAATCACGCGTGACTTTCACCAGTTCGGTCGCAACAATGCAATGCGATAAATCTTCCGCACACTGCACGCACGAATCCTCGGGAACCGCCAGCACCCATCGCACTTTCCCGCGGCTTCTCTTGGCGTAAATCAGATCGCTCACAGTCACCACTTCCAACCCGCTCTCGATCACCCAATCGAGACCGGTTAGCCCTGCATCGATTGCCCCATGCTCCACATAGCGTGCGACCTCCTGCGCGCGAATCAGCATGCAGTCGATCTCCGGATCCGCGGTGGTCGCGAAATACGATCGACCGTTGGTGTACGCGGGAAGCCCCGCGCGCGCGAATAACTGCAACGTCGCTTCCTGAAGGCTGCCCTTGGGAATCCCGATACGCATTTTCATCGCGTCTCCCTCGTCACGCTGGCCTCGGTTTCCGCCTTTCGCACCGGCACGGTTTCGGTGAAGCAGGACCGCGTGCCGCGATGACAGACCACGCCCAGCCCTTCCACCTCCACGCGCAGAAGCAATGTGTCGCGATCGCAATCCGTGCACGCCGAGATTACCCGCAGCCGGTTGCCCGAACTCTCGCCCTTCATCCACAACTTCCCGCGCGTGCGACTGAAGAACGTCACGTATCCTTTTTCCATTGTCTGCTGCATCGCCTCGCGGTTCATGAATCCCACCATCAGGACTTCTCCGTCGCGGCTGTCCTGCACCACCGCAGGCAGCAGTCCGTCCATCTTTTCGAAATCAAGTTCCGTTTCCATAAAGCCAATCCTCCCGGAAAACAAAAAGCCCGCTGAGTTCTATCGTCTCAGCGGGCCAAACCTGAAAAGTGCTTTTTGATTAAGTTTGCAGTCTCAGGTATGCATCTCCGCCGGCGCGCTGTGCGCGGGATGATGGTGACGGCGGTGATGGAGATGAGACTGCATTCGTCTACAGATTATGGGTTGTCGGAATTCCGGTCAACAGATTTACTCGAGCCTAGGAACGAAATTTTCGATGCGCTCCATCAGAATTTCACATCCAGAATTTCATATCGAAGTCCTGCCCTTATGATCCCGACGAATCTGCCTTGATTTCGGCCGCCTTCCCATCGTGATACACAATCACGAGCGGCTTCCCTCCATTCGGATAATGCACCGTCTTTTCTTCCGAGCTGCTACCCGCGTCCGGCATACCCATGCCGATCGCAAAATCCGCCTGCAGTTCGTTCATCCCCGGCTTCACTTGATGCTGTTCCACGGCCTGCCAAACATCGGGTGTCCAATGTTTGTAGAGATCGTGCGGATCTTGGATGAAGAACATTTCGTCCGAATAGATTTTGTACTCTCCATCCGCCGCGTATCCAATCGGCACCGCGTACGTCTTATCTTCCTTCCGGAAAACGGCCATGACCTGCCGCTTTGGTTCTGCCCCCGGAGCCGTCGCCGTCACCACATCCGTAATCGCAAGCTTCTCGATTGGCCCCAGCAACCCCGCTTCGTGCCCGAACTCGACGCGCTTGCTCGCCGCGTCATACTGGTAATAGGCGTAGCGATATCCTTCCTTTACCCACACCGGTTGTTGGGTAAGCTGCTTCGCGCTCTTCACATCATAGGGATAAAGTTTCTTCGGGCTGACGTAATAATCCGGATCGGAATATCCCACGTCGCGGGCCTGCTTCTGCCGTTCTTCCGCAAGCCGGTCTTCATGCCGCTGATAGAAAATGTACCCAGCCCGAATGCTCGCTACTGCCAGCGCTGCCAGCAGCGCCAACTGCACTCTCTTTCTGGCTTCGGGACTCATGATCGCCAAACGAACTCACTTTCCGGCCCGGCGCTCGATTCGGCAACTCTAGGGTAAACTGATGAATGAGGGAATCGCGATGCCAGCCGTCACCGAACAAGATGTCTTAAGCGCACTGAAGAGTTGCTATGATCCGGAGATCCCGGTCAACATCGTCGACCTTGGCCTGATTTACAAAGTGAATTTCACGCCTGCCGAAGACGAAAAGCAGGACGTTGCCGTCGACATGACCCTCACCGCCCAGGGCTGCCCCGAGCACGTCAATATCAGCATGCAGGTGAAATCCCGCCTGGAGCAGTTGCCCGGCATCCGCAACGCCGCCGTCAATGTTGTCTGGACTCCGCCCTGGACGCCCGAACGCCTCAGCCCCGAAGCGCGGAAACAACTCGGCATCGAGTGAACCCGGGTCCGCCCGGTGGGTCCGAAATCCGATTGTCCACTTCAGATCTTATCCGCCGATTTCTTCCCACGCATCCACGGCGCTACGTCCCGCCGCTTCGGTGATGCGTTGGCCGGCTTTGGCAGCCATCTCCATGACCTGCATGCCCCGGTCAAAATATTCGGGCATCGCTCGGCGTACTTTCTCAAATTTTTCCGGATACTCCGACGCCAACAAGGCCAGCCCTGCACCCGTCGCCAGCACGCCCGCCGGATATCTCTTCTTCATAAAAAGAATTGCCGCTGCCCCAATCGATGCCAGCACCGCCGCCTTCTTCCAACTCTCCATCTGGCCCCCCAAGGGAATTTATCTTGATTGACATTCTACTCCGGCAGAATTGCGTCTGTATGTATGCTCCTTCCTCTAGCACGCGAAAAAGTTGCGGTCTGAAGACCGCGCCACGGCTCATCCTTTATACTTGCCTGCTTCGATCCCGGGAGGGCCCATGCTCGCGCAAGTCTGCCAGTCCAGAATCGCTCTCGCTTTCGCTCTTTTCGCCGCCAGTCTTTCCGCTCAAACCAAGCCTCGCGCCCGCGATCTCGGAGTTCCCTTCGACGGCACGCCCGGCCCTAACAACGCGATCACCAACGTCAAGGGCGTCGAGGTCGGTCACACCACTTTGATCTCCGGCAACGGCAAACTAGAAGTCGGAAAAGGTCCGGTCCGTACAGGTGTCACCGCCATTCATCCTCGCGGTAAAAGCTCCAACGACGCCGTATTCGCCGCCTGGTTCACCTTGAACGGCAATGGCGAGATGACTGGCACTACATGGGTGGAAGACTCCGGATTTCTCAACGGTCCCGTGATGATCACCAACACACATAGCGTGGGCGTCGTCCGCGATGCCGTCATCGCCTGGAAGGTCAAGCACGGCTCGCCCGACATGGAGGGATACTGGTGGTCTTTGCCCGTTGTCGCTGAAACCTGGGACGGCTGGCTCAACGACATCAACGGATTTCACGTCAAGCCCGAAGATGCCTGGCACGCTCTCGACACCGCTCACTCCGGCCCCGTCGAAGAAGGTAATGTGGGCGGCGGCACCGGCATGATCTGCAATGAATTCAAAGGCGGAATCGGCACCAGCTCCCGCGTGCTCGACGCGAAATTCGGCGGCTACACCATCGGCGTTCTGGTGCAGTGCAATTACGGTCGCCGAGATCAGCTGCGCATCGCTGGCGTTCCTGTCGGGAAGGAAATCCCTGACCATCCCGCCTATGCCAGTGGCGATGACACCGGATCCATCATTGTTGTCGTCGCGACCGACGCTCCTCTGATCCCCACTCAACTCAAGCGCGTCGCCAGGAAAGTTTCGCTCGGCTTGGGACGCGATGGCAGTTATTCCGGTGATGGCTCGGGCAACATCTTCATCGCCTTTTCCACGGCCAATCCCGGCGCGGTTGGCACCAAGGGATTACACCAACTAACCATGCTGCCCAACGATTCTCTTGATCCCATTTTCCTCGCCACCGTCCAGGCCACCGAGGAAGCTGTGATCAACGCCATGGTCGCGGCCGACACCATGACCGGCATCGACAACCACACCGTCATTGCTCTTCCGCACGATCGTCTGCGCGAGGTCCTGAACAAATACAACCGCCTGGAAAAATAGTTGGTGGCAGGAGAGCGTCAACCACGAAGGACACAGAATCACACGAAGGAAAAACTTGCACGGGTTTCCTTCGTGTAACTTTGTGTCCTTCGTGGTCGACGATTTTCGTGGAGAAAAACGGGTCCTGTGAGATAGTAGGAGTCTCTCCAGCCAGCACGGCGTATGGTCGGAACGCTACTCTCCCGCGAACGTTCCGTTGCCTCGTCGGAATTCCTGCGGCTCAATCCCGAATCGCTTCAACATCGATTGCAAGGTCGTGCGCTTCACTCCCAGGCGGCTGGCGGCTCCGGCGGTTCCGGACAACACTCCATTGGTCTCTCGCAGAACGCGAATAATATGATCGCGCTCCATGTCCGTCAGATTATCTTCGCTCGACTCCCACGCTTCCAATTCTGGCGGGGGCGCCGTCAGCACCGGCCCTTTCGTGAGGATGACCATGCGCTCGATCATGTTCTCAAGCTCGCGAATGTTTCCCGGCCAGCTCCAACTGCGCAGGATCCGCATGGTCTCGTCCGGAATCGTGGTGATCTCTCTCCCCATCCGCGCGGCGTGTTTGCGCACAAAATGTTGCACCAGCATCGCAATATCGTCGCGCCGCTCGCGCAACGGAGGCAATTCGATCGGAAAAACATTCAGCCGGTAGAACAGATCCTCGCGGAATTTCTTATCTGCAATGTCCTGCCGCAAATCCCGGTTCGTCGCCGCGATGATCCGGACATCTACCCGCTTGGTCAGTACTCCGCCCAGTCGCTCGAATTCTCGATCTTGCAGCACTCGCAACAACTTCGGCTGCAACTCGGGAGGCAGTTCTCCAATTTCGTCCAGAAACAGCGTCCCCTTGTCGGCCAGTTCGATTCGCCCGACCTTCTGGTTCACGGCGCCGGTGAATGCCCCTCTCTCATGACCGAACAACTCACTCTCCAGCAACCCGGAGGGAACCGCGGCGCAATTCAGTTTGACAAATGTCTGGTCACGCCTTTCACTGAGCGAATGCACTGATCGCGCCACTAACTCTTTGCCCGTTCCCGTTTCTCCCAACAACAGAACGGTCGAATCCGTCGGCGCCACCACTCGCGCTTTTTTCAGGACCTCCCGCAGCGCACCACTCTGCCCGATAATCTCTTTGAATCCAAGTTCCGACTGAATCTCGCTTTCCAGGTAGGATTTCTCTTGTGCCAGCTTGTCTTTCGCGTTCTGCAGGCGGTCGGTCATTTCCAGTAGCCGTGCAATATCGACACAAGCCCCGGTAATTCCAATTGCATTTCCTTCCGCGTCAAACAGCGGCTCAATGCTCATGTCGAAGGCATAACCGCGGCCGTTATGCGGGATCGTCACATCCTTTCGTTGCGCCACCCCCGTGTTCTGAACCTGTTGCTTGAAAGCCGTGAGAGCGGCCGCCCGCGCCGGCCCAAGAAGTTCATCGTCGGTCTTGCCTATCGCTTCTTGCTGCCAGTAGAGCTGTGGGTTATAAATCCACGTGTAGCGCAAGTCCCGGTCCTGATTGAACACGGTGATCGGCGAATCCTTCAGCGCGACACGAAATCGTTCTTCACTGCGACGCATCTCCTCTTCAGCTTGTTTGCGCTCGGTCATATCGCGCACGATTCCCTGCAAGCGCCCATCCGGCAATTGTTTCTCGCAAACCTCGCCTGGGAAGACCGACCCGTCCTTGCGCCGAAATTTCCAGTCGCTCCGAACGGTAACTCCACCCGCAAAACGTGCGACTTCCAAAGGGATTCGCTCAATCTCATCTTTCGTCACGATGTCCGCAATCGAAAGCTGCAGAAGCTCTTCGCGCGTGTAGCCCAGCATCTCCTCTCCAGCCGTATTGACATCGATGTATCTACCCTGCGGATCGGCAATGAAAATTCCATCCGAAGCCTGCTCCACCAGCAACCGGAAATGCGTCTCGCTCTGTCGCAACGCTTCTTCCGCTTTCTTGCGTGCCTCCTCGAGCCGGCATGGCTCCGTAACATCACGCTGAATGCCCCACGTCCGCACCAACTTGCCGTTCTCCACGATTCCAAGAATGCTGTTCCGGAAGACTTTTGGATTGCTTGCCATATCCACTTGGTGCGACTCCCGGTCGATCACTCGAAATCCGGACCGTACGTACTCCCGGGTCATCTCGATATTGCGGGCATCGTTCGCCGGCTGCAGCTCGGTAAGCCGCTTGCCCACGAGATCCCCGCCCGATTCGAGACCGTACATCCGCGCCATCGCATCGTTGCATTCCGCCAGGTAAGAATTATGTAGAATGCCCTCGATCAGTTCGTCTTCCGGCAAATCAATGGGCAACGGCGCACTCAGATCCTCGCGGAAAATGCCCTCCGAGCTCCTGGCCACGAAGCTGCGGTAATCTTCCTCCCGTCTTCGCAGCGCCTCCTCCGCGCGCTTCCGTTCCGTGATGTCGTGCGCCATGCCGCGGACGATAGGCCGGGCCACACCTTCCGTGCGCAGCGTGTTACGGTACTCCCAGATCCGCCGCTCTCCGCCGCGCGTCACCACGCACAGCGAGCCCTGGTCCGCTCCATGCTTCTCAACTCGTTCCAGGTATCTGTCAAACTCTTCTCGAAATTCCGGCGCCACCAGTTCCCGCATCGGAAGGTTGAGCAACTCGCTGACTTCGTATCCCAGTGCCCGCGCCGGCGCCGGATTCACCGACAGTAGTCTTCCATCCAGGTCATGCGTGCACACCAGATCTTCCGTATGTTCGATCAGGTCGCGATAACGGTCCTCACTCTCCCGCAGCGCCTCCTCGGCCCGTTTCCTCTTGCTGATGTCGCGACTGAGCGACACAATGTACGTGCGCTCCAGTTCGACCAGTCGCAAACTGATTTCTACAGGAAATGTGGAAGCATCCTTGCGCCGATATCTGGCCTCCTGCACGAGAAATCCTGACTTTCGTAATTGTTCGTGAGCCTTCTCAACGTGCGCTTCACTGACCTCCGCGTCGACAATTTCAGGCACCTTCATCGACAGCAATTCCTCGCGCGTGTAGCCCAGTTGCCGGCACGCCGTTTGGTTGACATCGAGGAACCGCAAAGTCTCCGGATCGACCACTTCCACCGCATCATTCGATTGATCGATCAGCGCACGAAACAGTCGCAACGAGCGTTCCGCTTCTCGCTCGTCGGTGATATCCTGCAGCACGGCCGCAACCCTGTCGATGCCTCCTGACCCCTTAATCGGAAAGTATTTGATCAGAAGTTCCCGCTCACCCCGCTGGGGATAGCGATAGCGCATTTCGAACTGCACCACGTTGCCGCGAAAACATTCATCCAACTTCGCCTTGAGTTCATCTTCAAAAACTCCCGGATTCAAGATCTCCGCGGCAGGGCACCCGATCACGTCTTCCTTTCTCATCCCGCGATAGTTTAGGAACGCCTGGTTCGCGATCCGGTAGCGGTAATCGCGATCCATGACTACGATCATTTCTTCCAGGCCTTCGACCGCCTTCTCGAACCCCCGCATCCGCTGCGCCCGCCGTCGAAACAAATCTCCGGCCACGCTCATGATCACACCCATCCCCGTAAAGAGCAGCAGCCCTACCAAATCGCGCCGGTTCGCTACGCCAAACGAGTTCCGCGGCTCCAGCAGGTAGTACCAGGAGAACGTCGCCGAAGCCGCCGTAGCCAACAGGCTTGGCTCCAACCCGCCCAACAGCGAGATCAACATGATGGTGGGATAGAAGATCACGTAAGGCTGGGCGAATCCGAACGCGACATCCAGGCCATACCGCAACAACCCTGCCGCGACGATGGCTAGCAGAGCCCAGCCATAGCACTGAGGCCGCGTTCGCAACCCGTTTACGAATCTTTCGTAAGGTGTCCCTTGATCGGCGGAACTCATTGCCAACCCTCACTTGATGAGATTTCACTGGATCTCAACTGCAGCGTTTCCGATTCGGAGGAACGGCCTCAAGGAAAGCGCAACAGCCTCGGCAACGCTCCTTCCGCAAAGAAGCGTTCCCGCCTTTCACGCGATCGTCCGCGCAGCTTTGTTCTGAATCATCTATGGGAGTATCTTTCCCCGTCTGTGATTCGAATCACAATTCGCCGTCGTTATTCCCAAAATGAGATTCCCTGAAGATCAACCGGTTCGGCCAGAAAGGACTTGCTACCACCAGAACGAAACGGCCAACCCCAGTGGGATTGGCCGGTCGTCCAAATCTATCTATTCCCGATTCCAGTTCAGCGCTGCGCCGTATTCACCAGATCATTCTTCAGAATACTGACTTCAACGCGCCCGCTGGTAACGCGTTTGGCAGCGGTTCCGTCGGCCGCGACCGATGCGTTGCCCATACTCATCACGTAAATGCGGTAGACGGGAACCTGGTGCGCAGTCACCAGGTATCGCACCACCGAATCCGCCATCTTCCGCGAACTCGCGATCGCCGCCTGCCCACGTCCCGGCGAAAATCCACGCACTTCGATGATGTAGCTTTTCTGGTCTTTCAGAGGCCCTGCCATCTGGTCGAGCGCGTCCTTCGCGTTCTTGCTCAACTCGCTCTGTCCCGGACGAAACCGAATCTCGGTCTCCGCGGTGCCTTTGTATTGATCCAGGCTGCCCACCATCTGCTCTGCATTGGATACTCGCGTTGACGCCTGTGTCGCCGTCGTCTGTGCCAGTTGCGCCTTGTTGGTCGCATCCGTGGCGTGCTGGTCGGCCAGGCTCGATTTCTCCGACGCCATCTGCAGACCCTGCTGCGCACGTGTATCCACGTCCTTGATCATCCGGCCGTTCTCGAACGTCAACTCATCCAACTCGTTGATTCGATCCTTGATCGGATTGACCTTCCGCTGCACATACTTTCTCGTGGCAAACGGATGCATGATCAGATTGCCGAAATTCGGATCATCTCCGTCCCAGAAATCCGTCAACGTCGTCGAGGGCAGCGGTTCCCGCGTGCTCTGGGCAGATGCACTGTTATCCGTTGCGGTGGAATTGCTTTGCTGCGCCACGCCTGGTAGCGCCAGCGTCCCCGACAAAAAGGCAAGCAGAACGATTCGCTTCTTCATCTTGACACCCCCTGAGCGGAAGGCTTTTACCCGACGGCCTTTTGGCCTCTTATGTGACGCATAGATTGTGCCTCTGCTTGCCCCAATCTGCAAGCCTTTTAGCGCGTATCCTCGCCCTTTTCGCTCCGCCGCGTCCTCGGCAGGGGCCCGCCCGTGTTCCGTGACCACAGTCACTGCCCGTATTCCGGATGCGCAGTATTTTGCACTTGCGGCAGGAGGGCCCCATGTCGCCCCAAACTTCTCTCGAAACCATCCGCCAATTCCTGGCGCAGAAACGCATCGCCATGATCGGCGTCTCGCGCGAGCCTGGCAGTTTCAGCGTAACGCTATTCCAGGAACTCCTCCGTTGCGGCTATGACGTTGTTCCGGTAAATCCCCATACTCCGAACGTTCTCGGCCATCCCTGTTTCGCCCGCGTGCAAGACGTAACCCCTGCGGTCAAAGCCGCCCTCCTGATCACTTCTCCGGAAGTCACCGAGACCGTGGTCACCGACTGCGTTCGAGCCGGCATCCGCATGGTCTGGATGCACCGGGGCGTGGGCGCAGGCGCGGTCAGCCCCAGAGCTGTCACCTTCTGCCGCGCGCAAGAAATCAACGTCATCGCCGGTCAATGCCCGTTCATGTTTCTGCCCTCAAGCAGAGGAGTTCATCGCATTCACGGTTTCTTCCGCAAGATTACCGGACGCTACCCGCAAGCAAAACCCGCAGCCTGATTCACGGCACCGCGTTGCGCGGCAGACATAACATTTGCCCTTCCCACAGGGCAGTGGTCAGTTCAAAACTGACCCATAATCTCCCAAAACCCAAGCTTGCGAATTTTATCGCCGGGTGTAAAATAGCAAAATTTTCCGGCTCAGAGCTTTTTCTCCGAGTCGCGTTTCTTCCACCAGCACTCATTTGCAGATGAACTAAGACGAACAACACCCGCAAGGAGGGGTCCATGTCCGCTGTTCGAGTTCTGGCAATTCTGTTGCTGCTTTCTCTGTCTTTCACTTCAACCGCCTTCGCGCAAGGCGGCGCCACCGGCGCCATCAGTGGCGTGGTGCAGGATACCTCGGGCGCCGTGATCGCAGGCGCTCAGGTGAGCATCCTCAGCGAAGCGACGGGCGAGATTCTTCGCCAGCCCACCACCGACTCCTCGGGCGGCTTCACCGCCACCCTCCTGCCCGTCGGCACTTACTCCGTTGAAGTCAATGCCAAAGGATTTCCCGACACCAAGTTCCCCGGTGTGGTCGTGCGCATCACCGAAACCACCCGCATGATCGCCGCATTGAAGCCCGCCACCGTCAAACAAGTGGTCGAAGTGCAATCTCAGGTCGAACAAGTGAACACCTCCGATGCCACCACCGGCGAATCGCTCGGCACTCAGACCATCAATGACCTGCCCTCGGCCACGCGCAACTTCCAGCAGTTACTCGCGCTCTCCGCCGGTGCATCCTCCGATCTCAATGGCGCCGCCCAACTCGGACGCGGACAGGTCTACATGCACGTCAACGGCGGCCGCGAAGACAACAACAACTACCTGATTGATGGCATCACCGTCGCTGATTACGCCTTCGGCGAGCTTACTTACACTCCGTTACCCAGCCCCGACGCGATCGAGGAATTCAAGGTTTCCACCAGCCTCTATGACGCCAGCCAGGGACGCAACGGCGGCGGCAACATCAACGCCACCCTCAAGAGCGGCACCGCAACCTTCCACGGGGATCTCTGGGAATACTTCCGTAACACCTCACTCGATGCCAATGACTACTTCCTCGGCAAAGTTGTCGTCAAACAAAACATCTTCGGAGGCGATCTCGGTGGCCCCGTCGGTAAGAGCGGGCAATTCGGATTCTTCTATGTCAACTACCAGGGCACGCGCCAGCGCAGCGGCGACTCCCCCGGCACCTACATCAACACCAGCATCCCTTACGTCCCGCTAGCTGCTCGCCAGTCCACGAGCGCCATGGCTTCCGACTGCGGCGTACCCAGCATCGATCCCGTCGCCTTCAACTTGCTCACCGTACCCAGCAATCAGTTCGGTCCCCTTGCCGGCGGATACCTCTATCCCCTGCTCACCAATGTTCCATCCACGACCCCGTGCCTGACCCCGGAGCCATTCCTGATCACGGATCCCGGCCGGTTCACCGACAATCAGTTCACCGCCAATTGGGATCGCGAATTCCGCAACGGCAAAGACCAACTCTCGGAGCGCTTCTTCTGGTCCGATTCTGAGCAGTTTCAGCCCTTCGGCGCTGATTCCTACGGCATCCAGACCGGAGGTCAGCCGACTCCCAATAACCTTAATTTTCCGCTCGATATTCCGCTGCACAGCCGTTTCGGCAGCATCACCGAAACCCACGTTTTCAACAACAATCTGTTGAACGAGTTTCGTTTCGGCGTCAACATTATCAGCGACCGCCTGAACAATATTCCGCCCGTCACCAATTCCCAAGTCGGCATCAACCTGCCCACTTCCGTGGGCGTGAATGGCCAGGCTGGCGACCCCAACATTTACCGCCTCCAATTCGGCACCTGGGCCTTCGGCGCATACCCCACGCAACTGCAATTCGCCCTGTCCGACAACTACACGTTCCTGGACACCGTCAGCTGGACACGCGGAGCTCATCAGTTCCGCTTCGGCGGAGAAATCGACCGCGTCGCCATGCGCCGCAGCTTGCCCATTGCCGACAACGGTCTCGTCTTTTTTGTTTCCGGAGCCACCGGACCCTACTCCGATTTCCAGAGTTTCCTCGTCGGATCTCCCCTGCTCGCTGAAGGCGGCGGAGGTCTGGGCAATCACGACTACCGCATTCCCAGCCGCGCCTGGTTCGCGCAGGACGACTATCGCGCTACCAAATCCCTCACCATTAACCTCGGCTTCAGAAACGAGTTTGTCGGCGCTCCCTTCGACACTCTTTGCCACACCGGCAACACCGATCCCAACCTGGACATCACCACCGGCCAGCCCTACATTTATCCCAAGTGCATCAGCAAATTCGGCCTCACCGGGATCACCGGAACCCTCAACTCCGCCGGCCTCAACAACGAATACGCAACCGTCTGGGAACCGCGCATCGGCTTCGCCTATGATTTAGGCGGACACCACACGACGTCGATTCGCGGCGGCTACGGCATCTATAGCGTTCGCGAAGATCTCGGCGCCGTTGACAACCTGGCGATCGTGCCGCCTACGTATCCCTTCCTCGTCGGATTCTTACCCGGAGCCGATAGCTTGGCCAACCTGTTCGCCGCCAGCGCCGCATTCCCCAACGGCATTCCCGCACTCGGCGCCAACCCCACTCAAACCTACGTGCCCACCGCAGCCATAGTAAACAGTGTGAACCCGAGTCCCTGCACTTTGGGGAACAGTGCCCCGGGAGTCGGCACCGCCTGCGGCGGCGGTTTTACGGGCAACGTAAACGGATTGATCCAACTCGCCGTTCCGCTGCACTGGGTCGTCGGCACCACACAACAATGGAATTTCACGATCCAACGCGAACTTGGCCACGACTGGTTTGCCGAACTCGGTTACGTCGGAACGAAGGGCAGCCGCTTGCGCTCAACCTATGATCCCGATCAAGCCACGCTCGCCAGTACCGCCAATCCGGTCACTATTCCTGGACAGGGTTGTACAAATCTTCAGGCTCTGAGTCCGTCCGTCTCCTGCCAGATTGTCGACACGACCGTCGAAAACGCCTCGCTCCGCGCGCCCTATATCGGCATCGCTCCCGGTGACTTTGAGGATTTCGCTCCTAACTCGGATTCTCACTACAGCTCTCTGCAGGCCACGTTAGCTCATCGCTTCGGCAAGGGACTTTATTTCCAGAGCGCCTACACTTACTCCAAATCTATTGACGATGTCTCTACGGCCTCGGTCGCATTTCTGACCCGCGTTAACGATCAAACCGATCCCCGCGTCTCCCGCGGCCTCTCTGATTTCGACCGCCGCCAGCGCTTCGTCACCAGCGGCGTCTACCAGTTGCCATTCTTTTCTCACACCACCGGCCTCACCAAAACCGCTCTCGCTGGATGGCAAGCCAGCGGCGTGCTGATCCTGCAATCCGGCGCTCCCTTCTCCGTCTACGATCCCGCTGGAGGAACTGCCTACGCCTTGGCCAGCACTCCTTCTTCGACTGCGACCTTTACCCCAGGCTCCAGCTGCGCTAACGCGTTGGCCACAGGCAGCATGCAATCGCGCCTGGCGAACTGGGTCAATGCAGCCGCCTACACTCCCGACCCGCTCGCTCCGACGCTCTCTAACGGAAGCCCGAGCGACGCTACGGTCTACGGCAACACGCCTCGCAACTGCATCATCGGCCCGCCGCAGAAGAATGTGGATTTCACCCTCGACAAGACCTTCCACCTCGGTGAGCGCCAAAGCCTGCGCTTCCGCACCGACTTCTTCAATCTCTTCAACCATCCCTCGTTTGCGATTCCCGTATCACCCGCGGTCGGCGCGATTCCCGGAACCACAAACGTGGGCGGCTACGCTCCCATCACAGCCACGATCGGCACGCCGCGGCTGATTCAATTTTCCTTGAAGTATTCGTTCTGAACGATACAAGAGGGTGAGATACAAGCGGCGCCCCACCCTTCTCGCGCATTTTGCGAGAGGGTGGGGATTTAGACTTTGAGAAAAGCCAGATATCAGCAAATAAGCAGCAGAGGATGCGAGCCTTAGTCCTTCACCGCCCGGTCCGTAATCTCTAGTCCCTTGTCGATGATCGCGAACGCCTCGCGGAGTTGCTGTTCGTTGATGCACAGCGGAGGATTCGTATAGAAGGAATTCCACCGCACCAGCGTGTACAGCCCTTGCTCGCGGAAAAATTTCCCCAGCGCCGCCATCTCTTCCGACGCTCCGTTAAACGGAGCCATCGGCTGCTTCGTCTTCCGGCTGCGGATGAGCTCAAAGATTCCGAAAAGCCCGATCGACCGCACCGCTCCCACCGATGGATGCTTGGCCTGCATTTCGGCTCCCAACTCTTTCATGATCGCACCCATCTTCTTCGTGTTTTCGATGAGATGATCCTCTTCATACACGCGAATCGTTGCCAGCGCCGCTGCGCATCCCATCGGATGCGAGTTGTAGGTCAATCCGCCAAAAAATACTTTGTCCTGGAAATGTTGCGCGATGTGATGCCGCATTCCCACCGCTCCCAGCGGCAGGTAACTCGCCGTCAATCCCTTGGCCATGCAGATCAAATCGGGCACGACTTTCCAGTGATCGATGGCGAACCACTCGCCCGTGCGTCCAAATCCAGCCATGACTTCATCGGCGATCATCAGAATGCCGTACTTGTCACACAGCTTGCGCACACCCTGCATGTAGCCGTCGGGAGGAATCAGAATGCCGTTCGTTCCGACAACAGTCTCGAGAATGAACGCCGCGATCGTGTGCGGACCCTCCAGTTGCATGGTCTCTTCAATCATGGCCAGCGAAGTTTCCGCCGACTCCCACCCGCGTTCGATTCCGTGATAAGGATCGAGCACGCGCACCACGCCCGGAATTCCCGGCTCAACGGCCCATCTGCGCGGATCGCCCGTCAGCGTGATGCTGCCCGCGGTCGCGCCGTGGTATGACCGGTAGCGCGCCATGATCTTGTGTCGTCCGGTGAAGAAGCGCGCGATCTTGATCGCGTTCTCGTTCGCCTCCGCGCCGCCGTTGGTGAAGAAAAATGTGTCGATGTCCCCCGGAGTAATCTCCGCCAGCTTCGCTCCCAGCCGCGCCCGCGGTTCGGTTGCCATGAACGGATTCGCGTAGCAGAGCGTCTGCGCCTGCTCGTGAATCGCCTGAATCACGCGCTCGTCGCCGTGGCCGATGTTGACCGACATCAACTGGCTGTTGAAGTCGATGAAGCGCTTGCCTTCTGGCGTCCAGAAGTAAATGCCCTTGGCCTTGGCCACGGGAATGGGATCGACCTTCGACTGCGCCGACCACTCGAAAAGTGTGTGCTTCCGGGTGAGATCAACCATCTCCTGCCCGGTCATCGCCGGATTCGCAACAGTAGTAGTCATTTTTCGAACTCCCTCAAATTAAGTGCAGCACGAATTGGGAAGGGCACGACTTCCAGTCGTGCCATACAGACTCTCCATCAGCTACGGCTTTAGCCGCTGAGGTTGTCGCACTTAGAACTTGCGCGAGTGCTCTTTGGCCCAGCGCTCGACGACAACTTTCTTGTCGGTGTAGAACTCGATAGCATCGCGCCCCTGTCCATGCAGATCGCCAAAGAAGCTGTTCTTCCAGCCACTAAATGGAAAGTAGGCCATGGGTGCGGCGACGCCGATGTTGATCCCGATATTGCCTGCAGGCGCTTCGTAGCGGAAGCGGCGCGCCGCCGATCCGCTCGACGTAAACAGCGACGCCTGGTTCCCGTAAGCGCTGCGTTCGAGAAACGCCAACGCCTCGTCCATGCTATCGGCGTGCACCAGGCTCAGCACCGGACCGAAAATTTCGGTGTCGGTAATTTCGCTGGTGGCCGGCACATTGTCGAGAATCGTTGGCTTTACGAAGTTGCCGCGTTCAAGCTTCGGAACCTTCGCATTGCGTCCGTCGAGCAGAACCTTCGCGCCCTGCTTCTCCCCGACTCCAATCAGCGATTCCACGCGCTCTTTGCTCTGCGGCGTGATCACCGGTCCCATCTGCACGTCCTCTTCAAGTCCGTTGCCAACTTTCAGTTTCGACGCCGCATCGGCGATGGAATCACGGAATGTCTTCTGCGCTTCGCCGATCGTCACCGCAACCGAAACCGCGAGGCAGCGTTGTCCGGCACATCCGAAGGCGCTGTCACTGATAATCTGCGTCGCCATCGGCATGTCCGCATCGGGCAAAACGATGACATGATTCTTGGCGCCGCCCTGACATTGGCAGCGCTTGCCCTGCTCGGCCGACCGCGAATAGATGTAGCGAGCTACCGGCGTCGATCCCACAAAGCTGATGGCGCGAACCTTGGGATGGTCGATCAGCGCGTCCACTGCGGCTTTGCCACCGTTCACAAGGCTCACTACGCCCTTCGGCAGCCCGGTCTTTTCGAGTAGTTCGTAGATATAGCGCATGGTCAGCGGCACGCGCTCGCTGGGCTTTAGGATGAACGTGTTGCCGGTCGCGATGGCGTAAGGCAGATACCAGAACGCAATCATGCCTGGAAAATTGAAGGGCACGATGGCCGCGACCACGCCGAGCGGCTGCCGGATCATCATCTCGTCGATGCCACGCGCCACGTCTTCCAGGTTGTAGCCCTGCATCATCATGGGAATGCCGCAGGCCACTTCCACGTTCTCGATGGCGCGACGCATCTCGGCCTTCGCCTCGCCGAAAGTCTTTCCATTTTCCAGGGTGATGATGCGGGCGATGTCGTCGGTGTGCTCTTCAAGGAGCATCTTCAGCTTGAACAGCGGCTGGATGCGATCTTCCGGCGGTGTTCGGCGCCATTCCGGAAACGCGGCGGCAGCCGCTTCGACGGCAGCATTGACGTCAGTCGCGCCGGCCAGCGGAACGCTAGCGATGGTTTCGCCAGTTGCGGGATTGACGACGTCACGACATTCGCTGGCACTGGATTCTTTCCACTGTCCGTTAACGAAGTTGGCCACTTTGATGTTGGGAGGTGCGGCTACGGTCATCGAATAAAGCCTCGGCTATCGTGAAGGATTCGTGCTTACGTACGCGGAATGCTGACAAACTATGAACATCATACTAGCAATCGGCGGCCTCCGCGGGCATGTAGCGCTGGCGTCCCCGCCGGCTATCGCGAGCGCGTCCCGCGCTCGCAGTCGGTGGGGACGCCCTCCGGACAGCCGCCAAGATGACGGCGCTACGACCTACACCAGTTGTGCTACCGCGCCCTTCTGGTCGCAGACATTCGCAATCGCTGACTCGAGCACGTCGAGCGCTTCATCCATCTGCTCTTTGCTGATAACTAGCGGCACCAGCACGCGGATCACATTGGAGTACGTGCCGGCCGTGATCGTGATCAGCCCGTGCTCGTAGCAATATTGCGTGATCTTCTTGGTTTCGTCGCTCGCTGGAATTTTAGTTTCCTGCGACTGCACCAGTTCGATGGCCTGCATCCCGCCCAAGCCGCGCACGTCGCCGATCATCGGCCAGCGGCGCTGCCACTCGCGGGCACGCCCCTGAAAGTGATCGCCGAGTTCGTTAGCGCGCGCCAGCAAATTATCGCGCTCAAACAAATCAAGCACCGCCAGCGCGGCGGCACACGACAGCGGATTCCCGGCAAATGTTCCGCCCAGTCCCCCAGGCCCGGGCGCATCCATGACTTCAGCGCGTCCCGTCACCGCCGCCAGCGGCAATCCGCCGCCCAGCGACTTTGCCGTCACAAGAAGGTCCGGCTCAATGCCGTAGCGCTCGCTCGCGAATAGCGCACCAGTCCGGCCGAATCCGGATTGCACTTCGTCGGCAATAAAGAGGATGCCGTACTTATGGCACAACTCGATCAGCACCTTGAAGTAGTCCGGCGGCGGCGCGACGAATCCCCCCTCACCCAGCACCGGCTCGGCGATCACGGCCGCGACTTCTTCATTGGCCACAACTCGCTTGAACGTGTCCTCCAGATGCCGCGCGCAATAAAGATCGCACGACGGATAGGTTTTCGAGTATGAACAACGGTAGCAGTACGCGTAAGGAACCCGGTAGACCTCGCTCGGGAACGGCGCGAACCCCGCCTTGTACGGATGCGTTTTGCTGGTCAGCGCCAGCGTCATCATGGTGCGCCCGTGAAACGCATCTTCAAAGGCGATGACACCGGGACGCTTGGTATAAGCGCGCGCAATCTTTACGGCATTCTCTACGGCCTCGGCCCCGCTGTTGACGAAGATTGTCTTCTTCGTAAACTTTCCCGGCGTGACTTCGTTCATGCGTTCGGCAAGCCGCACGTAGCTCTCGTAGGGCGTGACTTGCACGCAGGTGTGCAGAAAGTTGTCGAGCTGATTCCTGACGGCGTCGACGACTTCATCGCGGCGATGACCCACATTGAGGCAGCCAATGCCTCCTGCGAAATCGAGGTAGCGGTTGCCGTCAACATCTTCCAGCCAGGCGCCTTCGGCCTTGGCAACATAAATCGGTGTGCCGTGGGAAAGGCCGCGGGGTACGGCTTTCGCGCGGCGTTCGGAGAGGGCCTTAGACTTCGGCCCGGGGATGTTGGTGCGAATTTTTATGGTGGACATTTCTATTTCCCAGTGGCCAGTGACAAGTGATCAGTGGCCAGAAAATCGAATTTTGAAGACTGGCCACCGGTCACAGACCACTGGCCACGCCTCTCAGTACCAGCCGATCGGCGCTTCGTTCAGGTTGATGTGGACCTGCTTGGTTTCGAGATATTCCTCCATACCCCATGGTCCAAGTTCGCGGCCGAATCCGGACTGCTTGAATCCGCCCCAGGGCGCTTCGACGTAGGTCGGCTGCATGTGATTGACCCAGACGATTCCGGCACGCAATGCTTTCACCGTGCGCATGGCTTTGAAGATGTCGCGGGTCCAGACGGCAGCGGCCAGGCCGTACGGAGAATCGTTGGCGATCTTCATCGCTTCCTTCTCATCTTCGAACGGAATCACAGCCGCAACCGGTCCGAAAATCTCTTCGCGGGCGATGCGGTCGCTGTTGTTTACGTCGTAGAAAATTGTGGGCTGGACATAAAATCCCTTGACGAATTTCTCGGGACGCCCGCCGCCCGAAGCGAGCTTCGCTTCCTTCTTGCCGATCTCGAGATATTGGTTCACGCGGTCGTATTGCTCTTTGCTAACCAGCGGACCCATCTTGGTTTCGCGTTCGAGCGGCGGACCAAGCTTGATCTTCTTCGCTTTTTCGGCCATCGCGTCGACAAACTTCTTGTAGATGGATTTCTGCACCAGGATGCGGCTGCCAGCGGAGCAGACTTCGCCTTGATTGATGAAGACGCCGAAGAGAGCACCATCGATGGCGGCTTCAAAATCAGCGTCGGCAAAAAAGATGTTGGGAGACTTTCCGCCGAGTTCGAGCGTGACGCGCTTCACCGTGTCCGCCGCTTGCTTCACGATGATCTTGCCCACGGCGGCACTGCCAGTAAAGGCAATCTTGTTCACATCCGGATGCTGCACCAGGGGGGCCCCGCACGTCTCGCCGAAGCCGGTAACAATATTGACGACTCCAGACGGCAATCCGCAGTCGGCAAAGTGCTTCGCGAATTCGAGTGCCGTCAGGGGCGTCTGCTCGGCAGGTTTCAGCACGCAGGTGCATCCGGCTGCGATCGCCGGAGCCAGCTTCCACGCTGCCATCAGCATTGGATAATTCCACGGAATAATCTGCCCCGCAACGCCAACCGGTTCTTTCAGCGAAAGCGACATCGCATTGTCTGGAACGGGATTCACCTGGCCGGTAATCTTTGTGGCGAGGCCGCCGTAGTACTCGAAGCAAGTCGCGACATCGGTGAGATCGTATTCCGCCTCGACAATGGGCTTGCCGGTATTACGGCATTCGAGTTCGGCGAGAGCCGGCAGATTCTGCCGAACTTTGTCGGCCATGCGGAACAGCACGCGGCCGCGTTCCTGCGCGGTGGTCGTCGCCCACGGGCCTTCTTCGAATGCGGCCTTGGCGGCGGCAACAGCACGATTCACGTCGTCGGCAGCGGCATCGGGGACCTGCGCGATAACTTCTTCTGTCGAGGGATCGTAGACCGGGAAGGTCTTCGCCGATTTGCTCCCGACCCATTCGCCGTTGATGAACATCTGGTACGTCTTGACTTCCGTTTGAACTCCGCTAGGCATCGTGGCCTCCTGGTTCGTTCTGAGGGCGGCACATTCGGCCTCACGCACGGGAAATCGTGCCGTCCCCACGGGACTCATTCTCTTGTTGACTTCCTACCCAGGACTTCCGTCCTGGGCTATCACTTGCCGCCCCTTCGGGGCTGGAGCTTTCCGGCTCGAGTATCTATCCAGACTGTTCCACATAGATCACATTCAACGCCGAGCCTCGCTCGCAGACACCGGCTCGGCGATTGCGGCGAGGTGGACACGTTGCAGCGCTTTTCTGCGGCCGTAGACGAAAAAGAAAAATGCGGCCAGGCCGATGAAAAACAATGTGCCGCCGACCATCCACAACTCATACGACCACAACGACGTAATTTGTTGCGCCGGGAAAAAGACCAGCGCGATTCCGAGGATCGTGGTCAGGAATCCGCTCAGTCCGGCAACAAACATGGTGCCTCTGCCATATTGACCCTTCGGCGTCGATTCCGTAACCGCGAACTTCACCAGCGCTCCAAACGCGTATACGAACGGCACCAACTGCAGCACGACAGCCAGAGACAGCAACTTCTGGAAGGTTTCCTGCACTCCGGCGCCGGCGAAATTCAAGATCACCAACACCGCCGAAACAATCCCCTGCACAATCAATGCCGCATACGGAGTGGCGTAGCGCGGATGAATATTTCCCAGCCACGACGGCATGTAGGAATCGAGTCCGGCGACGAATGGAATGCGGGAGCAGCCGCCAATCCACGCTGACCCAATGCCCGCGATCGAAAGGCTGAGCATCACTGCAAACGGAATCGTGATCCAGCCCATGCTGATCCGGCCCGCCATCTGGCTGACGGCCTGCACGACTCCCTGCAGCACATTCACGTTCTTGCCAATGGCAATCAGCAGAGTGAGCGTCGCCCCAACGTACAGAGTTCCTGAAATAATGCCGCCCAGAGCGACCGCGCCCGGCAGCGTGCGTCGCGGGTCCTGGATCTCGTCGCCCATGACGGACGCCAGTTCGAGGCCGACCAGACCAAAGCAGATCACGCCGAAAGAATTCAGAACGAATTTCGGATTGGCGGGAATCTTGAAATCGGCCGTCGTGATCGTGGTCCCGAAATGCGACCAGATCACCGCTCCCAATCCGATTAACACAGCGGCGGCGATGAAAGTCCCGATCGCGCCCAGGTTGTTGATCCACTTGCCGACGCCGAGGCCGAGAATATTGAAGAACGTCAGCAGCGCCAGCAGGGCGAGCGATGTCACCGAAGCAAATACTTTGTTGTCGGCCAATCCCTGGTGTCCGGGGCCGAACACGTACACCGACACGCCGACGAAATAGAGCATCACCGTCGGCACATAGAGCATGTTGTTCGTCCAGTAGCACCAGCCGGAGAGGAATCCGTGAAAGTCGCCGAAGACTTCTTTGGCCCAGAGATAGACGCCACCCTCGCCGGGATAGCGATGCGCCAGTTCGATCACCGCGATGCCTTGCGGCCAGAAGAAAAGAAGAAGAGAGATGATCCAGAGCCAGACGGTAACGCCACCGTTGGCAGCGATCGAGGGAACGACGTTCAGATTGAAAACAGCAACCACGAAGAGCAGCACAAGATCGCGGCGCCCGAGAGCGCGAATCAAGTGGGGCTGAGCGGGTTGGGTGGTTGAGGACAAAGTTAAGTGATCAGTGGCCAGTGGTTAGTGGTCAGTGATTAGTAATCAGCGGGCAGCTGCAGGCTCCGAACGTTCGAGCGTACTGAACCCTGAAAACTGCCCACTGACCACTCGCTTTTAATGTGCGACTTCAGCCGGGACGCGTTCGGTGCGCTCCTGCTGCGCCTTCGCGAGCGAGGCCGCGATGTCGTCAAACGCAGCCAGGTGCTTATCGATGTCGGCCTCAGTGTGCTGCACCGAGATCGTCCACTGCTCATCCCACCAGTAGGGCTGAGCCATGACGCCGCGGTTGACCATGCCGAACCAGTAATGGCGCCACAGGTCCACATCGATTACAGTCCAATCGCGGTAATTCACGATCTCTTTCGGATACAGCATGAGCGCGCCATTGGCTCCAGCCTGCGCGATGTAGGCCTGCAGGCCAACTTTCGCGATGGTCTTCCGGTAGCCGTCGGCCAGCTTCTTGCCCAGCTTGTCGACATGCGTATAGTTCTCGCGCGTCAGAACTTCGCGGAACGTGGCCAGACCAGCCGCCATCGAGACCGGGTTTGTGTTGTAAGTTCCACCGTGGAAGACCTTGTGTTGCGAGATCAGGTCCATCACAGATCTGCTGGTGCCGAATGCCGCCAGCGGCAATCCGCCGCCGATCGATTTCGCCAGGCAGATCATGTCAGGCATGACGCCGAAATATTCGCTGGCGCCGGCCCATCCTAGTTTGCAGCCGGTCTTGACTTCGTCGAAGATCAGCAGCGCGCCGTTCTTGTCGCAGATTTCGCGCAGGCCTTTCAGGAACCCGGGTTGCGGCATGCACAGCCCGACGTTCATCAGAATCGGTTCAAGGATGATCGCGGCGATTTCGCCGGGATTTTCCTTGAAGCGTCGCTCCACCGTGCTCAGGTCGTTGAAGGTCGCAATCGTAACATTGGCAACCGCGGATTTCGGCACGCCCAGTCCGCCGGGAACCGCCGTAGGATTCTTGACGTCTCCAAATTCAGGAGCATGCGGCTTCACGCTGACCAGAGCGCTGTCGTGCAGGCCGTGGTAAGCGCCTTCGAATTTAACGATCTTGTCGCGACCGGTGGCGGCACGGGCCAGGCGGATGGCGTGCATCGTGGCCTCGGTACCGCTGTTGCCGAAGCGGCACATCTCAATCGGAAAGCGATTGCAGATTTCTTCGGCGAGCTCCCATTCCATGTCATGCGGCATGCCAAACATGGTTCCGGTGGAGAGACGTTTTTCCACGGCCTTCATCACCGCGGGATGACAATGTCCAGCCATCAGCGCACCGAAGGTCAGGTTGTGATCGATGTACTCGTTGCCATCGAGGTCGCGAAACTTGCTGCCGCTGGCCTCTTTCACGAAGATCGGCCACGGATCGTACGCGCGATAATTGCTGGCAACGCCGAGAGGAATGCGTTTGAGATTCTTCTTATGCGCTTCGGCGGATTTAGGCGTTCGCCGCTCGAAAGTGGCGAGTTCTTTCTGCAGATCGGGATACATCGAGGTTCTCCGGGAAGACTCAGGCGGGCCGCTTCCGGGCGGCGGGCCGTTAGAATGCCCGGGCGGTAGAACCCGCCCGGGATCGATCTTTCTACTCTACTACTAAGCTAGAAGTAGAACTTCAAAGCAAACTGCACCAGACGGGGATCGCGAGCCTGCTGAATCAGGCCAAAGGTGGTGTCGCTGAAGTTGCCGTCTGGGTTATAGAACTGTGTTTTGTTGAACAGATTGAAAATGTCGGCGCGGAACTGGAAATACCTCGCTTCCGAGAGCGCGATCTTCTTGGACACGGTGATGTCCCACTGGTTTTCACCGGGCCCGCAGCAGATCGAACGCGGCGTAGTGGCAAAGGTTCCGAGCGTGGGATCGGAGAACTGGCTGGCGTTCAGATACTGTCCCCCATTCGTCTTGGGATTCAGAATCTGAAGCGGACCGGTCAACTGCGGTGCCCCCGCTCCCAGGAAGAACAAGCTGCTGATCAGCTCATTATCATCCTGGGTCTGAATGCGGATCGGGAAGCCGGTCTGCAGTTGGATGATGCCCGAGAGTTGCCAATCATCGAGCGCCCTGCCCGCGAAGCCGCTGTACTTGCGCACCGGAAGATCCCAAACGTAGTTCACTACGAACCGCTGCGCGGAATTGAACAGCGACAGCGCGCGGCTGGCCTTGTAGTTGAAGGGATTCACCGTCTCTTCGAAGCTCGACGCCCAATCGAGAGACTTGCTGAACGTGTAAGCCGCCTGCAACTGAACGCCGTGCGAGAAGCGTTTCTCCAAGCTCGCCTGCAACGAGTTATACGAGGAAGGAGCGATCGTGTCTTCCGCAAAGATGTTGGTGAAGACTGGAACACCGTCGATCGGGCAACCGCTACCGGCCGTAAACGCCGGCATCGTCGGGTCGCAGTTGGGCGACGAATACGGGCGCAGACCGACCAGATTCAAGGTCTGTCCTGCAGCCTGCACTGTGGTGCCATTGGGCAGATGGAATCCGTTGGGCAAGAGGGTTCCGTTGGACGCCGGGAGGGTAACGGAATATTGATTATCTTCGGCGAAGGGTCCGCAGTTCCCGGGAGCCCCGTACGACTGGACGTTGGCTGCGTTGTTGGCGGCAATCGCCATGATGTCGAGACAGGTTTGCGGATTGGCGGCGTTAATGTCGTGCGACGCCAACAAGCGATGGCCTTGCGAGCCAACGTATCCGAGCTGCATAACGATATCGCGGGCCAGTTCTCGTTGAATCGTCAGGTTGTATTGCGCCGTGTACTGCGTCCGCATGTGCGGTTGGAAATCACCGTAGAGCAGCATCGGCCGGAAGCTGGACCAATCCTGGGCCGTACCAGGCGCCGGGCTCAGGATGCCATTGAACGGATTGGGATTGACGGTACCGCTTTGCGCGATAAACGGAGTGTTAAGGAACGTCGCGGGAAGATAGGTGCTGCCTCCAAAGGGCGGCTCGGCACCGAACTGTTCGAGCACCAACTGCTCCATCGGGTTATAGAACAGCCCCCAACCGGAACGGATGCTGGTTTTGCCATTGCTGCCAAAAATCTTGCCCAAGGCTCCGTTGGTGAAGTTTGGACTATAGGCAATGCCGATGCGTGGCGCAAAAGCCTTGTAGTAAGTCTGCGTCAAGCCCGCCTGCACGCCCTGATCTCCGGGAACAACCAGGCCGGTCGGTTCGACGCCCGCATCCGCGCAGGTGCTGACGCCGAAACTGGCTTGCTCGCCAGCGGTCAACTGGCACGGATAAACGGTCGAGTTCTGGCCCGGCCGGAAAGTCTGAACGTGGTGGAGTACGTCAGTCAGCGGCGTATCCAATTCCCAGCGTAGACCGTAGTTCAGGGTAAGGGAAGGATTGATCTTCCAGCTATCCTGCGCGAAGAGATAGAAACCGGTCGTGCGGACGTTTTCTCTCTGCGCCGAACCTTGCGAGTAGCTGTCATCCAGTCCGAGCAAATATCCTGGGTAATTGTCGGAGGAATACACCGAGTTCTCGGTCGTACTGTTGAACGAGTAGTCTCCGCTTACGTTGTAATAGAGAGTCTGGTCGAAGCGGTCGCGGCGAACATCGACGCCAAACTTCGCGGTGTGACTGCCTTTTACCCAGGTCAGATTATCCGCCCACATGAAGGAGTTTCCGACCTGCGGCAGTTCGCCTTCCCAGCCGTTGCCGATGGCAAATCCACCCGCAACGCCCACGAATGGAACTCCCGTGCGATCCGACGGCAGGCCCGTAGTTATGCCGTATTGTGGGTTCGTTCCCAACTGACCCACGATTGAGTTCGATCCGACGCTGGAATCCGACGTTCCATTGAAACAGACCGCCTGGGCCGCCGCGGAAGAACAGGACGAGTAAATGGATCCGGTGTTTTGAGGATGCTGAAAAGTCAGCTGGCCTTCGCGCATATACGTGAAGCGCGCTTCGTTGACCAGGGAGTTACTAATGGTCCAGGTGTGACTGGGATTGTATTGTTGATAGCGCGACCCCACCTTGGCTCCGAATCCCGGAATGTTCGCGCCCGAAGCCTGGAAGTCATAGAAAGGTTGAAGTTGGTTGTCGTCGGTGTAGTAATAGTAGAAGCTGAAATTCTGGTGGTCGTTGATGTGGTGGTCAATGCGGACCGTGAATTGATCCTGCCGTTCGGAACTCACCGGGACGGCCTGATAGGAACCATCCGAGCGGTTCGCACCTGGTACGAAACGGAGAAGGTCCACCGCGACCGGGTCCTGACACCCCGCTGGTATCACATTCGTTGGGAAAACATTCGCCCAAGGCAGCGGATTCGTGCTGCTGTAGCCACCGGTGGTGTACATGCTATAGATGCCACCCTGCGCCAGGCCCAACGAGGAATCACAATTCGGACGGCCATCCAACGCTTGCGCGGCAAAGGCATCTGCGATTCCACCGCCAAAGGCCGCCTGGCCGGAAAAGTCTCCCGTTCGCTCCTGCGGAGTCGGCACAAGTACCGTTTGCCCGGAAATGCCTTGCCTTACCCGGCGTCCTTCATACGAGGTGAAGAAGAAAGTCCGGTCCTTCTTGAGCGGCCCTCCAAACGTCCCGCCGAACTGATTCTGATTTTCCTGCGGCTTGACGGTGTTGAAATATCCTTGTGCGTTTAACACCGTATTGCGGAAGTACTCGTAAATGTCACCATGCCACTGGTTGGTGCCCGACTTGGTAATGACGTTCACCACGGCACCGGAATTTCGGCCGTACTCGGCGTCGAAGGTATTGCTGATGACACGGAATTCTTCAATGGCGTCGGGGGTGGGCTGGACCGTGGGGAGATTCACGAATGCATCGTTAGCATCGCCGCCGTTAACACTGAAATTGTTAGAACGTCCGCGGCCTCCGTTCACCGACACCGCTCCGGCATCGCCGCTCCCATAGAAAGTGCTGCCACTTGATCCCAACTGCGATTGCACGCCCGGCTGCAACTGCAGGAACTGATATGTGTCACGGGCATTGAGGGGAAGTTCATTCACCGAGCGATTGTTCACAACCGCGCCCAGTTGCGTGCTGGTAGTGTCGACCAATGGGGCTTCCGAGGTGACGTCGACAACCTCCTGCGCTGCACCTAGCTGCATCGTCATATTCAACGTGATGACTTGGTTCACGTCGAGCGCGATACCGTGCCGAACCGACTTCTTAAATCCCGTCAGATCAAAGGTCAGGGAGTACGTTCCCACCGGCAGATCGGGGAACACATAGTCCCCGCTATCGTTCGTCAGAGCGTCATGGCCGACGCCCGTGGCGTCATTGGTCGCAGCGACCTTCACCTGGCCGAGGACGGCGCCGGACGGATCCGCAACGCGGCCGAGGATACGTCCTCCGGTCCCTTGCGCCAGCAGCGGCACAGTTAGAGCGCAGAGGGCCAGGCAGAGCACCCCCAGAGACATCGCACGCACACACAGCTTCGACCAGCGGCTTCGCATCGACGGCATGGTACCTCCGACATCCGGGAGAGTTTTGGGATTTATTGAAAAAAGCAGACTACTTGTTTCCGGCTACAACCTTGCTATAATCCCGCAAGGTTAGAGAAGACACTGGGGCACTGTCAAGGGGAAAAAATTGCGTCCAACGCATGGAAATTTCTCATAGATAGTCGGAATCGCAAGTCGCTCGATTGACAATCGCTCATGCCTGAACCTTATTTGAAAATCGGAGATGTCGCGCGCAAAGTGGGCGTATCGCCTTCCGTCATCCGCTCCTGGGAGAGCCTCGGCCTGGCCCGTCCGCACCGTACGGAGAGTAAATACCGTCTTTACACCGCCGAAGATGTGAAACTGCTGAAGCGCGCGCGGTTTCTGCGCAAGGTGCGCGGCTTGAATGCCGCCGCGATCGTGCAGTTGTTGAAGCGCGAAGGCAAGGTGCATCCCGTCGCCGACGGGAATGCGGGAGCCATTGGGGGACATCTGCGGCGGCTTCGTTCCAAGCGCCGGCTTTCGCTCGCACAGGTCGCGGAGGCCGTCGGAATTTCCGTGGGATTCCTGAGCGCCCTGGAACGTTCTCAGATGAGCGGATCGGTCGGAACGCTGCGCAAACTCGCCCGGTTCTACAAAGCCAACATTCTCGATTTCTTTGATGCGAGTGAAAACAGCAGCCGCCAGGTGCGGCAGGCGGAGCGAAAAGTTCTGGAAGCGGGCACCGGCGTTCGCATGGAGTTGCTGGCCTGGGGTGAAACGGTCATGGAGCCGCACCTGTTTCGTATCGCGCCCGAGGCCGGCAGCGGCGATCCTTACACCCACGAAGGGGAAGAATTCATTTATGTGTTGCGGGGCGAATTGGAGATCGCAGTTGACGGCGAGGAATACCATCTGCGATCAGGAGATAGTTTTTATTTCGAAAGCACCACGCCACATCGTTGGAAAAATCCCGGCCGCAAAGAAACATTAGTTTTGTGGGTCAATACTCCACCAACGTTTTAGAGTTGCGATTCCTAACCCAGGTGAGGTTTCGGAGGAAACATGAACTGGCAACGTGCAGCGCGCCTGTTGCCCCTGCTCTCGGCGCTTTTATTCCTCGGGTCCTGTTCGAAGAAAACGCCTACACTCAACCTTCTGGTCTGGGAAGGCTATGCCGATCCGTCTTTTATTCAGGCGTTCGAAGCCGCGAATCACTGCAAGGTCTCGGCGTCGTACATGGGATCGAGCGACGAACTGGTGGCCAAACTGCGCGGCGGGAGCGCGGGAAATTACGATGTGATTTCGCCGTCGAGCGATGTGGCCACGTCGATTGCGGCTTCCGGCTTGGCCGCTGCTCTGGATTTGTCGAAGCTTCCGAGCTACGGCCAGCTTTCTCCGCAGCTCACTTCCCTGCCCCTGGTGCGCGTGAACGGCCAAGTCTATGGCGTGCCCTTCATGTGGGGTCCCGATCCCATCATTTACGACACCACAGTATTTGCGCAGCCGCCCGATTCCTGGAATGTTTTTTGGGATCCCAAGTACAAGGGAAAAGTTTCTGTGTGGGACGATCTGTCGACTGTGTACATGGCGGCGCAGGTGCTGGGCTACGACAAGCCCGATCCGTCTCATCTTTATAACTTAAGCGATTCAGAACTCGATGCGGTGAAGAAAAAGCTGCTGGAGTTGAAGCCGAACATCCGCAAAATGTGGTCGACCGGCGGCGAACTCACCAACTTGTTTGAGAGCCACGAAATCGTGATTGCAATGGGCTGGCCCCTCAACACCGCGGATTTGAAGAAAGCGGGATTTCCCGTGGGAGAGACCATTCCCAAAGAAAACACGACGGGCTGGATCGATCACCTGATGATCACGGCGGGCAGCGAGAACAAAGAACTGGCGCACAAATTTCTGGAATACATGATCGAGGCCAAGACCCAGAAACTGGTCACCGACAAGACCCACTATGTCCCGGCGAATCCGCAGGCCGCGCAGTTTATGACACCCGATGAAGTGAAGACGCTCCATCTGGACGATGCCGACAATTATCAGAAGCGGCTGTATTTCTGGCAGAATGTGCCGCGACGGGCGAAGTACACCGAAATCTGGAACGATGTGAAAGCCGCACAGTAACTGTAGTCGCGGGCAAGGATAACACTGGATGGCTTCCCAGAACAGCGTAGCGAACGCAGCCTCTGCGCGTGAATCACTCGTGCCCAAGTCCACATTGCTCAGTATCCGAAACGTCGCCAAGACATTCGGGCGGAATGTGGTGCTGCGCAACGTTTCCCTTGAGATCGCCGAGGGAGAATTCCTCACCATTCTAGGCGAGAGCGGATCGGGCAAGACCACGCTCCTGCGCATCATTGCCGGCTTTGAAACAGCAACTTCGGGCGAGTTGTGGATGGGCTCCGAGCGGCTCGACCAGCAGCCCCCTTACCGGCGGCGCGTGAACACGGTGTTTCAGCATTACGCTTTGTTTCCCCACCTGACCGTCGAGCAAAACGTGGGATATGGCTTGCGCGTGGCGAAACGTCCGCAGGCCGAGATCACGCAAAGAGTCGCCGAGGCGCTCGAGAAAGTTCGCATGAGCTCGTTCGCGAAATCGAAACCCTCGAAAATCAGCGGCGGGCAACAGCAGCGCGTGGCCTTGGCGCGCGCATTAGTCAACCGGCCGCGCTTGCTTCTGCTCGACGAACCGCTCTCGGCTCTGGATGCGAATCTGCGGCGGCAGATGCAGGTGGAATTGAAATCGCTGCAGCGCGAGGTCGGCATCGCGTTCGTCTTCGTCACCCACGATCAGGAAGAAGCCATGGTCATGTCGGACCGCATCGCCCTGCTGCGCTCCGGCGAACTGGAGCAGGTGGCCACGCCGCGCGAGATTTACAGCCGTCCCGCAACGGCCTATGTCGCGCAGTTTATCGGCCACACGAATTTACTTCGGGCGGAGGTACGGTCCGGCATGGCGCGCTGTGGACCGTTATCTTGGCCCGCTTCCCTGCCCGACGGCCCGGCGCTATTTTCGCTGCGTCCCGAGCACATCCGCCTGGCGCGTCAAACAACCCCGGCGGGCGTTCGCGGCCGAGTTGTGCATCAGGCATTTCACGGCGCGACTGAATTACTTCGTGTCGAGTGCGCCGACGGACTCGTGCTGGTCGTGCGCACACCCACCGCCGGTGAAGTGGCAAACGAGGCTGCGCTCGAATTCTCGCCGGGCGATGCTGTCCCGGTTCGCGAATCTCCCGAAAGGAATTAATGTTCTCCCGCGCGTACAAAACGCTGGTGACCGCGCCACCGCTAGTGTGGGTCACGGTATTTCTGCTCGTGCCCTACACGCTGATGTTCTGCTACAGCTTCTGGTCGGTCTCGCCCGCGCAGACCATCGTGCACTCGTGGAACCTGGACAACTATAAGGAGATGCTCCAAAAAACGACGTATTGGGAAACCCTGCTGCGCTCCATGTGGATCGCCGCACGCGTCATGCTGTTTTCGCTGCTGTTGGGATATCCGCTCGCCTATTTTCTTTCCTTCTATGCCGGCAAGCGAAAAGATCTGCTGTATCAGATGGTGATCATTCCGCTGTGGGTCAGTTACCTCGTGCGGGCCTACGCATGGAAAACAATTCTGGGCTCAGACGGCGTGCTCAACACGCTGCTGCAGTACGTGCACCTCACCAAAAGTCCGCTCGAGTTCCTGCTATACAGCCCATTCGCAGTGGTGCTGACGCTGACGCACATCTACACTCCGTTCACGATTCTCCCGATCTACGCCGCGCTCGAACATATTCCGCGCAATCTTGTCGAAGCTTCACATGATTTGGGCGCAACGCCGGCGCAAACATTTTGGAAGGTGATCTTTCCGCTATCGATTCCCGGCGTCGTAGCCGGGGCGACCTTTGCCTTCGTGCTGAGCCTGGGCGATTTTCTGGCGCCGCTGCTGCTCGGCGGTCCCAGCGGGATCATGATCTCGAACATCGTCGTCAGCCTGTTTGGTGCCGCCTACAACTGGCCGCTGGGCGCCGCGATTTCGCTGGGCCTGCTCGTGATCGTGGTGAGCCTGTTGTTCTTGTCTGAACGGCTCGAAAAGAAATGGAGTTTCTCATGAGCGCGAGCAGTGGGTACGCGGCACGTTCGCGATGGTTGCTCCTGCATGCAGCGGCCGTGTTCGCGTTCCTCTATCTGCCGATCGCTGTCCTCATTCTGTACTCGTTCAATGGCCAAGGCGTCGGCGGATTTCCTCCGCATCATCTGACCTTCGACTGGTATCGCATTCTCTTTGCCGATGGCGCGATCTGGGATTCGGTCCTCAACAGCCTGCAGGTCGCCTTTGCGGCGATGGCCATTTCGCTGGCGTTTGGGATTCCCGCGGCGCTGGCTCTCGATCGCGCAGACTTTCCGGGCAAAGCATTATTTCGAAGACTTGTGCTGCTACCGCTGATTCTCCCCGGCATCATCACGGGCTTGTCATTGCTGATGCTGTTCAACCTGACCGGCACGAAACTCAGCCTGCTGACGATCGTCCTGGGCCACGGGACCGCGTTGATCTCCGTGGCAACGACCGAAGTTTTCGCTGGCCTGCAGAAACTCGACCGCGCCCAGGAAGAGGCCTCGCTCGACCTCGGCGCAAATTACTGGCAGACGTTCTGGCGCGTGACGGTGCCCAACTTAAAACTGCCCATCATCGGCGCGGCGCTGCTGATCTTCACACTTTCGATGGACGAGATTGCAGTCAGCTTCTTCCTGATCGGCCGCGACAATACCCTGCCCCTGGAAATCTGGGGACGCCTCCGCCGCGGCATCACCCCTGAGATCAATGCCGTCTCGACGATTATCTTTGTCTTCTCGCTGGTGACGATCGTGGTCTGGTACCGCTTGCGGGTCGGGGCCGAAGGCAGCGCGGAAGTTGGCGCGGAACTCGTCGAGAGTTCTTCGGCATAAGGGAAAGAGCTGTCCCAAGTTCGTAAACCACAAAGGACACGAAGTATCACGAAGGACTTTGGTGGCAAGGGTTTTCCTTCGTGATACTTCGTGTCCTTCGTGGTTCACGGTTTACCTATCCCGTAGGTCGGGGCAAGGTTTGGCCCCGAAATGGAACTCGACCGCAAGAAACTGCGCTAAGACTCTAGAGAAACCCCTTCAGAGTTCAGTAGCATGCAGTGTCGAGCCAGTACACAATTACGACACTAGCAGCGCCTTTGAAAAACCCGGGAAATTTCCTGCTCCGGTGTGAATCCTAAACTAGCCTGTCTCCTCGCGGCCATCGGTCTCTTCTACACGGCCACAATACGGCCTGGCCATATTTGGGGTGACGATTTCGCGATGTATGTCCATCACGCCCAGAACATTGTGGAAGGACGACCTTACGCGGACACCGGTTACCTCTTCAATCCGCACGCCCCCGTCAGCCCCAGAATGTATCCACCAGTGTTCCCATTGCTCCTGGTACCGGTCTACAGACTCTTTGGGCTGGATCTAATTCCGATGAAACTGGAGCAAGTAGTCTTTTTTGTGCTCACGTTAGCAGCGGTATATGCCTTTTGGCTCCGCGATCTGGGGAAAGGTTACGCTCTCGCGTTAGTCGCTATCCTCGGATTCAGCCCGGTGTTCTGGGATGCCAAAGACAATGTGCTCTCCGACCTCCCCTTCTTACTGTTCTTCTATATCGTCGCATTGCTGGTGCGATGGGTTCCCCGCAATCAGCCAGGTTGGTGGCGATGGGCCATTCTGATCGGCCTCGCTTTGTATCTCGCGATCGGCACGCGCACTGCCGGCATCGCGCTCATTGCCGGCCTACTCCTCTATGACTTGCTGAAATCCCACGTAATCACGCGGCTTACTCTTATTGCGCTCCTGGTGTGCGCGGTCCTTTTAGTGGCCCAAAGCCGCTTCGTGGGTTCCAGTATCGGCAGCTACGATGGGCACTTTCAACCTACTCTGCAAACAATGGGGACAAATCTCATTTCTTACCCACGCGCTCTGGCAGGTTTTTGGGTGGCTTCGAGGCGAAATGCGTTTTCGTTTTTCGTCCTTGGAATCGTTGCTGTCCTCACGCTAGCCGGCATCTTCTTTCAATCCAAGCGAGGGTTGACGATCGTTGAGGCGTTGGTCGCGCCTTATATGGCAATGGTTATTCTATGGCCGTTCTCTCCCGGTATTCGTCTGGTCTTCCCTCTCCTTCCCTGGATTGTTTTCCTCGCCTTAACCGGCCTCCGCGGCCTTAGTGCGAAATTCGCTCCACACCACTCTACTGCCGTCCTGTGCGGGCTGTTGCTGCTGATCACTGTTCCCTATGTCGCAGCCTATCGCAAGGCCGACTTTGGACCGATTCGCCAGAGCAACGGTTTACCAGAGTTCAACCAACTCTGTCAGGCGGTCCGCGATCGCACGGCATCGGGCGACGTGCTGATCTACTATCGTGCTCGTGCGCTCTCGCTCTACACCGGTCGAACGGCCTCCGCCTACAATTACCGCGGCACTGAGCAAGAGTTGCGGCAATACGCGCGAAACATTCACGCTACGTATCTGATCACAACCAATGCCTTCGAGGGCGACCACGGCTTCCTCGAGCGCTACGTAGGACACTCCACCTCCGGCCTCCAACTGACATATCAAAATGCGAATTTCAAGTTGTATCGGATTCTCTACCTTGCGGATCCAGATCCCATCGCCGAACAACGCTGAGCCCCTTGGAGAACCCACCCGCTTCCCTGTCATAGTAAAGTGGTAGTAGACATCTTTTCCGGAAGGATTCCTTTTTGAGTTCAGGCATTCGCAACATCGCCATCATCGCGCACGTCGACCACGGCAAGACCACGCTGGTCGACGCTATGCTGCAGCAAAGCGGCACCTTCCGCTCCAACGAGCATCACGTCGAACGCGTGATGGACTCGAACGAACTGGAGCGCGAGCGCGGCATCACCATTCTCGCCAAGAACACGGCCATCTTCTATCACGACGTGAAGATCAACATTGTCGACACGCCGGGCCACAGCGATTTCGGCGGCGAAGTCGAGCGCGCTCTCAAGATGGTCGATGGCGTTATGCTGCTCGTCGACGCCAGCGAAGGTCCTTTGCCGCAGACGCGTTACGTGCTCGGCAAGGCCCTCGAAGCCAAGCTGCCTCCAATCGTGGTCATCAATAAGATCGACCGTTCCGACGCTCGCCCGCAGGAGGTATTGAACGAAATTTACGATCTCTTCATCGACCTCGACGCCAAGGAAGAGCAAATCGATTTCCCCGTCCTCTACACCAACGCCAAGACGGGCACGGCGAGCACGAACATTCTGGGAGGCGGAGAAGATCTGCGCCCGCTCTTCGATGCGATCCTGAAGACGATTCCCCCGCCCAAAGGAGATCCCTCCGGACCGCTGCAAATTCTGGTCGCGAACCTCGACTACAGCGACTACCTCGGACGCCTCGCGATCGCCCGCGTCTTCAATGGCAAGATGTTTACCGGCGAAGACGTCGCCATCGCCAAGCTCGACGGCTCCCTGCATAAAACCAAGATCACCAAACTCTTTTCCTTCTCCGGATTGAAGCGTACCGACATCACCGAAACCGAATTGGGCAACATCGTAGCGGTCGCGGGCGTGGAAGGAATCACCATCGGCGAGACCATCACCGAGGTAGAAAACCCGGCGCCGCTGCCCCATATCGCCATCGACGAGCCCACCATCGCCATGCTGTTCACCGTCAACAATTCACCGTTCGCCGGAAAAGATGGCACCTACGTGACTTCGCGCAATTTACGCGAGCGCCTGGAAAAAGAGCTGCTCACCAACGTCTCTCTGCGCGTCGAAGAAACTGGCACCACCGATTCCTTTAAAGTCCTCGGCCGCGGCGAACTGCAGCTCTCCATCCTGATTGAGATGATGCGCCGCGAGGGCTACGAACTCATGGTCGGCAAGCCGGAGATCGTTACCAAGCGCAATAAGGAAGATGGCAAGCTGATGGAGCCCGTCGAGCACCTCACCGTCGACGTGCCCGAAAACTTTGTCGGCGTCGTCATGGAGCAGCTGGGATCGCGCAAGGGCGAAGTCACCAACATGCACAATCACGGCTACGGCCGTGTGCGGGTCGAGTTCCGCGTGCCCAGCCGCGGGCTGATCGGCTTGCGCAGCCAGTTACTCACCGACACTCGCGGAACCATCGTGATGAACGCTCTGTTTGATGGATACACGGAATGGCAGGGCGAGATTCCCCACAGGTTGACCGGAGCTCTGGTTGCCGATCGCTCGGGCACTTCCACGGCATATGCGCTCTGGGGCCTGCAGGAGCGCGGAGAACTTTTCGTCGGCCCCGGCGTGGAACTCTACGAAGGCATGATCATCGGCGAAAACGCCAAAGACACCGATCTCAACGTCAACGCCGTCCGCGAAAAGAAGCTGACGAACATGCGCGCCTCTACCGCCGACGAGGCGATTCGCCTGGTGCCTTTCCGGCCGCTGAATCTGGAGCAGGCCATCGAATTCATCGCCGACGACGAGTTCGTGGAAATCACGCCGAAATCGTTGCGCCTGCGGAAAAAAGTCCTGCAGGCGAATAAGCGAAAAAAGAGTTCGTACGCCGTGGTCGAGGAGTCGTGAAAGCTCTGACCAAGTCCGAAAAAGGTGCAAGGAAAAACGCCCGCCTGCGCATGTTCCTGATCCCTTGCAGTTGCGGCACTACCTTCGCCGTCGCCGAGAACTACGATCATCAAGGGACGGCCTGGAGCCGCTACCTGGTCTGTCCCGGCTGTGGCAAGCGCCACGATCCCAGGAACCGCCTGCTCCAGATGGGATTTCATCCTGAGGGCTACTGGAAAGTGGACGAGTGCTAGCCTCCGGCGCCGAGCGCTCCGAGGCGGCTTTCGCACTAACTTCAATTTGACAGGCCAATTCCGGAAAACCTGCTATACTGCTCGCCGCATTTGACTGTTGCCAGCTCCGGTACCGATTTTCAGGAAGGCCCTCCCGACCTGCCAAGTCCGCCGAACTGAGCTTGCACTTCCGACAGCTCAATGCAGGGGCAGACGCGTGAAGAATATCTTTGTGGGGAATCTCAGCTTCAATACCAACGAAGACGAACTGCGGCAGTTGTTCGAGTCCTACGGACAAGTCGACCGCGTGAGCATCATGACCGACCGCGACACCGGCCGTTCGCGCGGCTTCGGATTTGTGGAGATGGCCAGCAACGAGGATGGCGAGAAAGCCATTACTGCGTTGAACGGCTCGCAGGTTGGCGGACGCACCATCAACGTCAACGAAGCGCGTCCGAAGACGGAACGCAGCGGCGGAGGTGGTGGTGGGGGCGGTGGCCGCGACCGCGGCGGACGCGGCGGTGGGGGCGGCGGAAGACGCGATCGTTGGTGAAGTCGCACCAGTAATCACAGGAAAGAGATCCTTGCGGCGACAGCCGCCTTCGGCTGTCCACCCGCAAGTTTTTGTGGCGACAGCCGCCATCGGCTGTCCAGCCGCGCAGCGGCGTCGGTTTTGTGCCCGCATTGAGGCTTCTCGGCCCACCCGTGTAAACTGCTCTTGTGGCATTGCGACCGTAGCTCAGCTGGATAGAGCGGTTGCCTGCGGACCCTGATTCAAACGTTGATGCGGCGCAACGTACGCGATTTTTTTCCTTCAAATTGAGGGACAGTCTCTTTGTATCTCCGAGGAAGAAAGGTGTCAGTGATGGTAATCATTTGGCGCTTTGGCTGTGGATCGCTGTGGACATTGCGGTCGCGAATGCCAGGCTCATGAAACAGTGTGGCAATCAGCAAATGAGCTTTTTTCATTTCAGATATTACAGCTTGAGCTAATCATTTCTTCTCTTTTGGCGGCTCCCAGAGTTCGATTCGGTTGCCGTCCGCATCGCTGATCCAGGCAAAGCGCCCGAAATCAGAGTCCTCTCGATGAGGATCGATTTTGACTCCGGATTGCTTCAGTTCATCCAGCAACGCGTCCAGGTCGTCGACACGGTAATTGACCATGAAGTCAGCCTTGCTGTCGCCAAAATACTTGGTTGTCGCCGGAAAGATCGACCAGGCAGTGAGTCCCTTTGGACCGGGCTCAGTACCGTCAGCGCCGCGCAGTTCGCGCCACTCGAAGGAGGCGCCTTGTCCGTGCGGTTCGCGGGAGATACCGAGATGTTTTTCGTACCAGGAATAGAGCTGATCGGGGTTCTCGGACTTGAAAAAAATGCCGCCAATTCCGGTGACTCGTTTCATAGCCCTCCTTGCTAAGATGCGACGTGGCCGGCACATCGAAAGACGGACGAATTGTCCGCCGATTTACGAACTGCATTTTAACCGCGACTCGTGCAGTTTGGGCGTCGTTGTGTGTCGTTCCCAACTGGCTCGACTGAGCATCGATCCGGTATACCGAACGAAACGAAAGGTTGCGATGCTCAAATCGGGCTGGAAGGTCAATGCGCGATAGTCCTGGTAACAACAGCCGAAAAACGCAGCTGGGGAATGCGTATGCCTTGGAAGCTATATCGCCTACTGGGGCAGTCCCATTCTCTTTAACAAGTCTGCATACCGAGGGTCGGAACGCACAGGCTCGAGCCAAACTACGAACTTGATATATTGCATGCCTTCCGATTTTTCCTTGAAGCCCTTTTCCAGCCAAGCAAACGCTTCGTCCTTTTCTCCAGCGGCCGCGTAAGCAAAACCAACACCTGCAGGATCCTCGTACTCCCGCTTGCTCAAAGCCTTCTCCTGCTCCGCCCATTCCCGCAACGCTGCCTGTATGCCCGAACGAGAGTACACTTTCCCGACGGCATCAGCGATCGCAACGTATTCCGGCTGATTGGCCATGGTGGTGGCTTGCTTGATCTCCTGAATCCACAGGTCGTACTTGCGCGTAACGAAATACACGTTCGCAAGATCACCGTGCACAGGAGCGAATCCAGGATCCATCTCGACAACTTTCTTAAACTGATCGAGCGCCTGGTCGTATCTCTTCATCATGAGGTACTGCTGGCCCAGGTTGTCGTTGGCTTTCACATTCAGTGGATCCAGCCGCAACACCGTCTGAATCTCGGTCAAGGCCTCGTCTAGCCGCCCGACATTCGTCAGATAGAGCCAGTACATTCGGTGCGTGGGCGCGGAATTCGGATCCAACTCTAAGGCGCGCTTGAATTCCCGCTCGGCGTCGGGCCACTCCCAGGAGCTCACGTGCACATCTCCCAGCAAAGCGTGCGCCTCCGCCAGGGAACCGTCGATCGCCAGGGCCTTCTCCGCATTCGCCCGCGCCTTCGGTGCCGTGTCGCTGGCCTTCACCGGGGCATAGTCCGGTGCGATGTCGTAGTACTGCGCCAGTCCAAGGTAGGCCAGCGCGAAGTTCGAGTCCTTGTCGATTGCCTGCTGGAAGTAGCCATGGGCCTTGTCCAGCGAGTCCGGTGTCCGCTTCTCCAGGTAGAAGCGGCCCTTCAGATAAAGCTGATACGCCTCCGGGTCCTTCGTCCCTCCTGGGGCAACTTGCTTCGTCCCTTCCGCGGTGAGCCTTTCCCGCAGCCGAGTCGAAATGGCCTGGGTAATTTCGGCTTGCACCGAAAGAACGTCCGTCGCCTTCCGGTCGTACTGTTCACCCCACAGATTGTGATTATTGCGTGCGTCAATCAACTCGGCGCTGATGATCAGATGGTCTCCGTGCTGCTCAACCCGTCCCGTCACCACGCCGTCGATCTTCAGGTCGTGCGCCACCACCTGCGGATCGACGTCCTTGCCCTTGTAGTGAAAAACGGAGGAGCGCGACATCACCGCCAGGTTGGGGACCTGAGACAGGCTGTCGATCAGCCCTTCGGTGAGGCCGTCGCTCAAATATTCGCTGTTGGGATCGTTGCTGGCGTTGACGAACGGCAGCACCGCTATGGACGAAATCTCCTGCTGGCTACTTCGGCTGTGGTACAGAAAGAAACCAACCGCAGCGCATACCAGAATCAGCGCCAAGGTGGTTCCGGCGATCCACCACCGCCGGGGATTGGCGAGCGATACCGTCGCTGTTGCACCGGGAGTTGAAGCGGCGCTTGCGCTGCCGCTAGCGCTGAGCTGCGCTCGTCCCGCGACCGGCGTCCGAGCCGTGACAGGAGCAACTTGTTCCGCCGCCGCCGCGACCGAACTCCGGCTCGAATCGGTGTCCCTCTTCAGTCGCTGCAGGTCGGCTCGTATGTCCGCTGCGTGCTGGTAGCGCAGGTTCCGGTCCTTCTCCAGAGCCTTGTTGATGATGTCTTCTAACTTGGGCGGCAGATCAGGGTTCAGGCGCATGGCCGGCGCGGGAGGGCGGTTGAGAATGGCCTCGAAAATTGTGGCCGAACTTTCTCCGCGGAAAGGCAGCGTGCCGGTGGCCATCTCATACAGCACCGCGCCGAAGGAAAACAGGTCGCTGCGCGCGTCCAGTTCCTTGCTTTTGGCCTGTTCGGGCAACATGTAGGCAATCGTTCCTACCGTCATCCCCGGACTGGTTAATTGCTGCTCATCGACGGTGAGCGTCAGGGTGTTCACCGGCGCACCCGATGAACTGCCTCCTGCGGCAACTTTCGCAAGCCCGAAGTCCAGTACCTTGGCGTGGCCCCGTTCCGTGACAAAAATATTGGCGGGTTTGATGTCCCGATGGATGATTCCTTTTACGTGGGCTGCGTCGAGCGCATCAGCGATCTCGATTGCCAGCGAAAGGATTGTTTCGAGTTCCATGGGACGGCCGGCGATCCGGTGCTTGAGCGTCGCGCCGTCCAGAAACTCCATCGCAATGTAGGACTGCTCGCCGCTTTTGCCGATGTCGTAAATGGTGCAGATGTTGGGATGGTTCAGCGCCGACGCTGCGCGGGCTTCACGCCGGAACCGCTCCAGTGCCTGCGGGTCGCGGGACACGTCATCCGGCAGGAACTTGAGTGCAACGAAACGGCCGAGTTCGGTATCCTCCGCCTTGTAGACCACACCCATCCCGCCGCCGCCCAGCTTTTCGACGATGCGGTAGCGCGAGATGGTCTGCCCGATCATCAGGGGCAAATCTTACGTGCGCGAATCGGTCAAGTCAATGAAAGCCGCGGAGTTAGCGCTTGCGCACAAGGATTGTTGGCGAAAAATCTGATAGCACTCATCGAGGCGTCAAAACGTGCTAAGGCCTGTCTTCGCCAATTATAATCTGGACGAGTAGTCTATGGGTGTGAAGAAAAGCTTTGTCATAGTGATTTTGGCGGGTCTTGTGCTGTGCGCGCTGCCGTGGATCCTTCTAGCGCACGGCAATGCTGCCAAGATCGGCAGCAATCCTCTGTTTCCTTCTGTGGCGACGTTCTTTGCCCTGTTGCCGCTCTATCCGCTGTACAGGTTAGCTAATCAGTGGCCGCGTCTTCGCGTGGGGATAGGCATTATTGCGGCAAACACTCTTCTCTGCGGTGTCCTCGCAGTCTTGTATTTTGGGCTCCATCTGGATAACGTCTGGATTGATCGTATGTTTGACGTGAGCCAAGTCCTATTCCTCAGTGGATGCCTGCTACTCGCGTGGCAGGGAGCGCGGTCGCATCGTCAAGACAACCATCGACCGTGATAGTTGTTGCAAAATCGCGCTTACGCTCAGAATCCCCTATGCGAGGTCAATTAAGTGTGATCGCCGCAAATAGACAGAAAATCCTCTTGCTCAGTGAGATCAATGAGCCGGAGGGCCTTTCGCGAGATTCGCTATGAGAGTCCGCGTAAAGATCGATGGTCATCCGAAACATGACGCGGACCTTACTTAGGCGTCTTTCTTGATGAGCCTGGTAATCCAGATCAGGATGACCGCTCCCAGGATCGCCACCAGGATGCTCCAGATGAAGCCGCCGCCTCCGATGCCGAGCAGCCCGATGGCCCAGCCGCCGACGATGCCGCCCACAATCCCGAGAACGATATCGGCAATCATGCCGTATCCGCCTCCCTTCATGATTCGTCCCGCCGCCCAGCCAGCAATCAGACCTACAACGATCCACCAGATAATCCCATGTGCCATACGATCCTCCGAACGTTAAGAGATAGGCCCCCGTGGAATCGAGCGAAAGTGGGTCAGTGGTGATTCCGGTAACCGCTGACCGGCTCCGCTTGCAACGCAGGCAGACTAGGCCCGGAAAATCATGTTGTCAAGACAGACCCGCCGGGTTCTCTGGCTCACGATCTTGGCCTCAGGAAAACAAGCCTTCAGAGGGAACGGGAGCGGCACTCGCCACTCGCGTGGACTATTGGGGATTCTGTGTATGGCCAGCTAGCTCTTTAACCGCAAGCACCGGACGCTGAAGTTTCTCGGCTTCCGCTGAATGACCTTCTTCGTCGAGCGTAGTAGCCAGGTCTCCCATGGTTCCAATCGTTTCTGAAGCTTCCGACCCAAACGCGCGCCTCTCCAGTTCAAGCCGGCGAGCGAGGTCGAACATTGGCGTGACCTACATTTTTTCAGGTTTGCCATTGCCGAAATAAGGATTAAACGAATCCGGGGTACTGGTCAGCTGAAAGCCAGAACCGAAGGTTGTGGACGGGTTGGCAAAGTTCGGATGGTTCCATATGTTGAAAAATTCAGCCCGCAGGCGCAAGCGCCAATCGCGAGAGATCTGTTGAGATTTCACCACTGACATATCAAAGTCATTCAGCCCCGGCCCGCTGAAAGCGTTTCTTCCCAGATTGCCGTACGTCCCAGGCAGAGGTTGCGCGAAAGCTGCCGGATTCAGATATGGCCCGAGCGGATTGAACGCCACGTGAGGATTACCGACCAAATTCGGGCGGTCGCGAAATTCACTCGTCCCGGAATTATCGAAAGGCAAAGTTATGTTGAGTGGCCCGCCAGTTTGCAGAGTCGTAATGCCATTCAGTTGCCAGTTAGCGGCGAGCACGTGCAGCCAGCCGGGCAGACCGGCGGGCGCTGGTATGCGCCAGGCATAAGTAATAGTAAAGCGATGGCGGAGGTCAAAATCCGAGCGGCCATAGTCCCGGCGCAGGGTGCGGCTGTCTTCCGGCGGCCCGCGATAAAATCCGCCGGCGCCGGACGCATCATCCAGCGACTTGGAAAACGTATAGCTAGCCTGAAATGTCAGGTTGGCGGCCGAGCGCTGAGCGGAGACCTGCAGGCTGTTGTAGTTCGAATACGCGATAGTGGAAAGCGTGTTAATCACGCGAAACTGCGGGAAGGCTGCCGCAAACGGCCGGCGAGCCTGCTCACTCACCGGGTCGGAACTGCCGGGGATTGGCTGATTCATGTCAATCACCACGGGTAAATCAGTGCCGCGCGTGCCGTAGTACGCAATGCGCAAAGATTGTTGCGCGCCTAGCCGTTGTTCCAATGCGAGATCAAAGTTCTGGTAGCGGGCATCGGGGAAATGGGTGCTCACAGCAAAAACATCGAATGGCGGCTCCGGTACTGCGCCAAAGATCTGGATGCCGGGGCCAAAGGGCACGGGCGCCGGCGGCGTGATCGTGAAGATTGCACTGGCACCGATAGGATTGAATATCGGCCCGGCAAGCACGGAGTTTGCGTTACTGCTGTTGTCCATCAATTCGTCAAACGACTGGGCATCGAAATACATTCCCCAGCCGCCGCTCAGCGTGCGAGAACCACCCAACCCGAGCGAAAACGCGGCGCGTGGCGCAAAGTCGTTGAGGTTCGGCTGATATTCGTGTTCAAGTCCAGCAGAGCCGACCAGTACCAGCCCGGCGTCCGGAAGGAAGTTACTCAGCCGGCCCTGCTTCTCGGTAGGCACAGAGAATTGATCGTGGCGTAATCCAAGAGTGACCTTAAGGGACGGGCGCACCTGCCAGCCGTCTTCGACGAACGCGGCCCAGCGATGCTGGCGCAAGTAGCGTTGTGAGTCGCCACGCGCAATGGCGGTTACGCCAGGAGCAGGCAGGCCAGCAAGCAGATCCGTCAGGCTGGCAAGCGCGAAGTCGCCCGTGAGTTGGTCGCCGAGCTGCGAGCCGTCGAACGCCAGATGCCCGCGCATGCCGGTGTCGGTGAAGGCGTTCTCCTGAAGTAATGTTATGCTGCCGCCGAATTTCCATTGGTGCGCGCCGCGATTCCACCCGATACCATCCGAGAAATCGTACACGTTACTGGCGCGGCCCCGCGGCAGCGAGAGAGGGGCGCCGAGATTTTCGTATTCGCCGGGCGCGATATCGATTTCCGGCAAACCGGAATCGCGGGCCGAGTTGACTCCGGTATTCAGGCCGATTGCCGTTGCATTGAAGCCCGTGTCTCCAGGAAACGTTGTTTCGTTGTAACGCGAATAACCGAAGCGGGCAGAGTTGACCAATCGCGACGACAGCGCTCGTTGCCACTGGGTAGCAAACAACTGCACGATATCGTGGGATTGCGAAGCGTAATCCGGGAGCCGCGAGCCTGCTCCCAACCCGAACTGCCCCTGCGGAAAACTTTGGCGATTCGCGCCGAAAGCGTACGAAGCGGAGATACTGTTTTGACCCTTCTCGCCGTGATCCGCTTTCAGCGTCAGGGTGTTGCCGTCGCTGCGCCCAATATCAAAAAAACTGAGCGGACCCTGTCCGAGCGAGGCGGGGTAGAGCGCCAGAATGGGCGAGGCCAGCGCGTTCACCAAGCGCCCAGATCCCTGGATGAGCGCTGTTGCCGTGGCGATTTCCGCCTGGGTGGGAAATCGAGATGCAAAGGTAACGCCAACCCGCTCATGCTGCCCTTCGTACGAACTGAAGAAATAGCTGTTGTACGGCAGCGGGCCGCCGACGGTGAATCCGAATTGGTTGTTCCGAAACTCAGGGCGTGGGCGCCCAAAGGCGTTGTTATAGAAATTGTTAGCGGCTAGCTTGTCGTTATCGAAGAATTCAAACAGCGACCCATGCAGGTGCGGCCCGCCCCTCTTGATCGTGGTCAGCACAGCCGCACCTGACGGACCATACTCGGCGACAGTATTGGTTTGCACTTCGATTTCCTGGATGGCAGCGAGCGGCAGTAGGACCGCTGGAGCACCAAAGGCGCCGCCCTGCCCGATCGCTTCTGCACTCCGGAACGGATCGAGGTTATTTGTGGCGCTGACGATATAGGTGTTGAATTGTGCGCGGCTGCCGTTGATGGGAAACGATCCAAACGTGCCCCCGGTTGCGCCGGTTCCGGGGGTGAGTGTCTCGAGACTGCCGGATGCTTGTCCGCGTACCGGTAGTGTGCGCACCTGCTGTTCGACACCCGTGCGAGTGACCTCGGTCACCGCGTTGGACAGCGCTCGCCGCGGGTCCAGTGTGATCTGCAGTTGCCTGGTCTCCCCTGCCCGCAGCGAAATACCTGCAGCTTCGATGCTGACATACCCGCTGTGCGTAACGCGCAAGCGATAATCGCTTGCAGGCGCAAGGTGGGTGAATTCGAACTGGCCGAGTGGATCGCTCACCGCGGTTGCCTTCACTTCGGTGTGAGCTGCGACATAGAGCAGCACCTGAGCGCCGTCGACTGTATGGCCGCGCGTGTCTGACACTTTGCCGCGCAGAGTACCGGTAGCTGCCTGGCCAACTGCCTGAACTGCAATAAACGTGGAAAGAACGGCGGTGATCGCGCAAATTTGTGTGCCCCTGCGGCACCACATCAGCAAGGATGGCTGTACCAACTTACGCAATGCATACGTCAAACGCGTTTTGTGCTCTTCTGGTCTGCGTCTCTCGTTTCTATGCAAGATCGCTCTCAACTCGCTGACGCTTTCAAGACTCACCTCTCGGCAAGTCTACAAGGCGAAGAGTTGGTATACCGCGCAAGCTGGACAAATTTCATGTGCAATGTCTGCGCCCTGTTTGGACCCCAATTCGAAGCTGAAAAAACTCGCGTATAATGTTCGAAATAAAGGTCCGCGCCCGTAGCTCAGCTGGATAGAGCGGTTGCCTCCGGAGCAACAGGTCGGGAGTTCGAATCTCTCCGGGCGCACCATGTTTCTCCCTCATTCGTTTGCCGTTGCCTTTGCCCCGCACTGAGTCTTTGCCTCAAACTGAACCACTACCTTTTTTCAGCGCGTCGGTGGACGCGCTGGTCGCTGCGGGGCTGGGCAACAGTCCTCGGCGCACACGTCCTGACGCGGGCCCAGCGAGCCTAGTGCGCGGCGATCTCCCGCCGCGGTTCTTTCGAGAATCAATTCGCGAATCATGGCGATGAACTTCGGATGCACACCTACCGTCCGGGCACGAGCCATGGGTAGTTGCAGCGAATCGCAAAGCTGACGCGCTTCGATGTCGAGGTCGTACAGGACTTCCATGTGGTCGGAGATAAAGCTGATGGGAGCCAGCACCACTCCGCTCGTCGCATTCCGCGACTTTAAGTCGCCCAGGTAATCGAGAATGTCGGGCTCGAGCCACGGTTGTCCCGGCGCGCCGCTGCGGCTTTGATAGACCAGCACGTCGTTCGCGATCCCGAGCCGCGCGGAAACCAACTTCCTCACTTCCTCCAGTTGGCGAACATAATCGCAACTGTTCGCCATTGATGTGGGAATGCTGTGCGCGACGTAGACGATTTGAACGTCGCGGCGAGCGCTTTCAGGAAGTTCGCGAAGCGCATCGCGCAGCCGTTCTTCGGTTGCATCGATGAATCCCGGATGATTGAAGAAGGCTCGCAGCTTGTCGACCTCAGGGGCTTCGGCTCCAATTTCGGCGCGGGCGCGCGCGATGTCCTCGCGATATTGCCGGCAACCGGAATAGGAACTGTAGGCCGAAGTCACGAAGGCGAGGGCGCGCTGAATTCCGTCTTGCTGCATCTGGCGCAAGGTATCGGCCAGCATGGGATGCCAGTTGCGATTTCCCCAATAGACGGGCAGTTGCGGGCCGTGCGCGTTCAATTCGTTCTTGAGCGCCGCGATCAACTCGCGGGTCTGCTGGTTGATGGGGCTCTTGCCTTCGAAGTGATAGTAGTGCTCGGCTACCGCGAGCATGCGCTCGCGCGGAACATTTCTGCCGCGCAACACATTTTCGAGGAACGGAATTACGTCTTCTCTGGACTCTGGACCGCCGAAGGAGACCACCAGGATGGCGTCGTAGTTCATGCGTGTGGGTGGAAGATATCCTGTGGAGATGGGGCGGAAAAAAAATGGGAAGCGCTGGGAAGAGGGTGCTCAAGCGAGGTCGGTTTCGGGAAATTTGGAGTTGCTCGGGATACCCCCCTCCCCCCCACCCCTCGGAAAGGCTTGACTGGCGCGGGTTTGGCGAAAAGTGTCTGCAAAATCTTCAGGGCGTAAGGGTTAAGGATCAAAATCTTGACGACAAGAGATTTACGGGATTTTCAGCGCCCACCGCGCTGACCGCCTCCGCCTTGACCATCATCTGCTGATTGCCGGGAGAGGGTCAAGGTCATCTGTCACAGGACGGTTGTGGATAACTCCTTTCGCGAATTCCCGGCGGTGAAGAAAGAAAAAGCTTTAACCGCAGAGGACGCTGAGGATTCGCAGAGATCGCTGAGGAACTCCTCGTACGGCACGATTGGGAGGAACTAAAGGAACAGAAACGAGGCATCCGGGCACGGGTCATGGGTGCGATCAAAATAACGCTGTGCGGAATCCGCAAGCGGTGGTTGAGCGACCGGACACGCCTTTTCCACTCGGCCAAGTCTCAATGCATTATGAAAGAGCGCCCCGCTTCAGAAGGTCGAAGCCGGATGAGACGCCGCCTCCGCTCCGCTGCGCTGTGCTGGGCTTCGCTCCGCTACGGCGGCGCTAGAGAGTAACTGCAGTGGTGTGCGCGGTGGAAAAGGACTACAGGAGAGTATAGGCAAGTCGGCGGGAGAATGGCACTTTACCTTGAGGGAAAGACAAGCGTCGACACGAATGAGCTTTCCCCCAAGGAGGCAACTCCAATGAGTCACGACGTCAAATATATCGGAATGGACGTGCACAAGGAAGCCATTGTGATCGCTGTGCTGAATAGCACTGGAAAGCTGGTCATGGAAACCATCGTCGAAACCAAAGCCAGCAGCATTCTGCAGTTTCTCCACGGTCTACGGGGCGAGCTGCACGTGACCTGGGAAGAAGGCACCTGGGCCGCCTGGCTGTATGATCTGCTGCAGCCGCAGGTGCAGCACATTGTGGTGTGCAATCCGCGCCGCAATGCCTTGTTAAAGGAGGGCAGCAAGAGCGACAAGGTGGATGCGCACAAGCTGGCCGACTTGTTACGCACCGGGATGCTGCGACCGGTCTACCACGGAGAACATGGACTACGGACGCTACGCGAGTTGGGGCGCAGTTATCAGACCATCAGCAAAGATTTGACGCGCGTGATGAATCGATTGAAGGCGCTGTATCGCGGTTGGGGCATTCCTTGTGCCGGCACCCAGGTCTATGCCGCGCGCTCTCGAGAGGAATGGTTGAGTAAGATTCCGCAAGCCGGGGTGCGCCGCCGCGCGGAGCTGCTCTATCAACAGCTGGACGGATTGCAGGCCTTACGGCGAGACCTCCGACCTGAGTTCTTGGCCGAGAGCCGGAAACATAAGGCCGCGAAACTGCTGCGCCAGATTCCCTGCATCGGTCCGATTCGAGCCGCCCGCTTGATCGGGCTGATGCAAACCCCGCACCGGTTCCGCAGCAAGCGGCAACTCTGGACCTATAGTGGGCTGGGCATTGAGACGCACGACAGTGCGCAATACCGCTTTGTAATCGGACAACTGCAACGCTCCAAGAAACCCCAGCAGATTCGTGGTCTGAATCGAAATCACAACCATGAGATGAAAGAGATCTTCAAGAGTGCGGCCACCAGGGCCAGCTGTGGCAGGGGGCCGTTCCACGATTTCTACGCGGGTTTGCTGGCCAAGGGGATGAAGCCGGAGATGGCTCGTCTGACGCTGGCGCGCAAGATCGCGGCCATTACGTTGACACTTTGGAAAAAGGAGGAACGTTTCGACGCCGAACAGCTGAAGACGCAAGCAGCTTGAGCATCGAATAGAACCCAGGTGTCTCCCAAGGTTTTCATGCCTCGGTGGTGGCCAATCGGTTCTTGCGATGCTCCGGTTCGAGGGAGAGTATCCATTCGCTCATTCAGGCACTCTGTGTGCTGTAGTCCAGCACCGAGTCTCCGGGTCAATCCTATGCCCCCTCGGATAACCGAAAAAAGCTGTAGGCCTCGAGCCTCACATAGGATCATGGTTGGCACTTAAGCCAACGTCTTGGCTTGCGTAGCTTCGGAACCGAACGGCGTCGTGCGCCACTGACTTCATGAAACCGTCGAGTTGGGACAAGCAACTGGGGTTGGCATCGCCGCGGAGAAGTGCGGCGAGCCAAAGCGACCAAACCAATAACCTCTCTAAGAATGAAGTGAGGAATGAGGTAGGGCTGGATGTAAGTCACCACGCCCGCATCTCCCAGAGGGGCGGGGAGAAGATTTTTCTCTTGACATCCTCTTTCATAGGATGAGCGATATGGCCTTCGCCAGCTAATCCCATCTATCATGTTCCGTGCGCAAAGAGGAGCGGTGGCAGGTCGCGGCGACGGCAATGGGGGATCGTAGGAATAGGCAGGATGAAACCCTGTACTTGTAACGGCACGAACGAGAATTGCTGTCGCTGTGGAGGTTCGGGGTACATGCCTGAGCCAGACTTGCCGCAGATCAATCCCCAACTCCAAAAATGGATGCCCGAATCGCAAATTGAAAAAGAGCCGGGTCCGCACAGCAGTAGCCCAGAGCGGATGACCCGTAAGAATTGGGTAGATTTCGTTGGAGAACTGGTTGTCGGCGTTCCCGCGGTAGTGCTCTACCTTCTTGGGCTACTATTCCTTGTGTATTCGCTCTGGCGCGCGATGCTCCACGTGCTTCTCAAATAGCCTTTCCAACTTGTCTGCAAATTTCCTTAGACCACTGTCGTTTGCATAGAACTTAAACTCGTCATCATCGGGACAAGAGATGGTCAATTTAGAGCCGTTGCGATATACGCTCAACTCGACGTACATCGTTTTGCCGCTGCCCTCCTTTGAAACCCAAATACGTGGGCGAGCCATACGGAGCCTCCGTTTGGTAATTCAAAATCGCCCTTATTGTAACGGCTGGCTGCGCCCCGGCGGCTCAGTTGGTGAGAAATTAGGATTACGCTCAGTGACCGATGGCGGTGTGTTGTCAGGAACCGCAAAATAGCAGCAGAGCAGGCGCACACACCGGCGTCAGAGAATAGAAATACCGATCGCCTCGGGGAGATCAGCGCGACAAGGCTTGCTGGGTGGGGTGCTCGTAATCCGTGGCTTTCGGCTTTCCCTCGACCATCCGCATCGTATCAAGAATCACTTTGACAACGGGTTCGTCGCCGACCGCGGTATTGAGCATCAGGTGGTAGAGGGAACGGGTGGGCCAGTCGGCATTGAAGTAATGTTTGATGTAGGCGATGCGCTCACGATCGATGGTGTCGACGAGTTCTTCGGCCTCGTGGGCAGAGTGTCCAACGGCAATCGTACGGCGGATTTTTTCGGCGCGCGGCGCGTAGAGGAAAACGTGGAAGGCGTCGGGATTCTCGCGCAGGAGGTAGGGCGCGCCGCGGCCCACGACGACCGCATGCCCTTCGCGTCCAATCTCGTTCATGATTTCCTGCATCATCGCCATCATGCGGTCGGTATCAAAGATCTGGTCACCGAGCGGCGAACTGCGTTCATAACTACCACGCCAGAAAGCCTTCGACAACCGATGCAGGCGGCTATCCATGCGTTCGTCGCAGCGCATGACCGCGGAGGGATCCACATTAGCCAGACACGCGATTTCTTCGGTGAGCAAGTGGTCCCAGACTTTCCAACCCAGGCGGGACGCCAAGTGGGTAGCAATCGCGCCGCCGCCGCAACCATACTCCCGTTCGATGGTAACGAGACGAAACATGGCTGATTTCAGTGTACCGCCATTCCGCCGGGTTTCGATTTTTTCATCAGGAAAACCGCCGGGATCATCAGCATAATGGCGACCCCGAGGAACCAGAAACAATCGATGTAAGACAGCATGGTGGCCTGGCGCTGCACGCTGGCCTGAATCAGAGCGTAGGCTTGCTGCGTCGCGCCGGCTTGGCTGGCTCCGTGAGCCTGCATGGCGCGCGTGGCTCCCTGCAGCATGTTCTGGAACGCGGGATTGGAGCGGCTCAGATTCTGGGAGAGATCGGTCAAATGTACTTGGCTGCGCCGGTCAAGCATGGTTGTGACCACGGAAATGCCGACACTGCCGCCGATGTTGCGGGCGAGATTCATCAGGCCGGAAGCCGCGTTGTTCTTTTCGCGGGGAAGAAAGGCGTAGGCGGCGGTATTGATGGGGACGAAAAGAAAGGCCATCCCCACAGCCTGCAACATGCGGGCAATCACGGTGGTCCGGAAATCGATCTCCAAATCAAAGCGCGTCATGTGAAACAGCGACACCGAAAGCACGACGAGACCGAAAACCAGCAGCCAGCGCGGGCTATAACGGGACAGCAAAAAACCCACCAGGGGCAGCAAAAGCATGATGGCGAACCCGCCGGGCATCAAAGCCAAGCCGGACTGCTGGGCGGTGTATCCCAGCATGGTCTGCATGAACAAGGGAAGCAGCAGCGTGCTGCCGAGCAGAGCGAAGCCCAGCATGAACATCAGCAGATTCGAAATGCCGAAGGTGCGATCACGGAACAGATGCAGATCGACAATGGGATCTTTGCTGTGCCATTCCCAGAAGATCAGGAAGATCAACGAAACCGTCGCAATCACGGTCAAGGCCAGGATGAAGTGCGATTCGAACCAATCGTCGCGCTGACCCTTATCGAGCACGACCTGTAAGGTTCCCAACCCCAAGGCGACAAATCCCAGGCCGATGTAATCGATGTGCGTTTCCCTGAGCTTACGGCGATGGAAGTACGGCGGATCCTGGATGAGCCGGGAAGTGAGAAGAATCGAGAGGATGCCGACGGGGATATTGATGAAGAAAATCCAGCGCCAGGTGAAATTGTCGGTGATCCAGCCGCCGAGCGTGGGGCCGATTGCCGGAGCGGTCACCACGGCAACGCCATAGACTGCGAAAGCCATGCCGCGCTTTGCGGGAGGAAAAGTGTCGGCGAGAATGGCTTGTTCGCTGGGCTGCAGGCCGCCTCCGCCGGCGCCCTGAAAGACGCGGCAAAGGATCAGAACCGAGAGATTTGGCGCTAGTCCACACATAAACGAACTGATAGTGAACAGAGCGACGCAACCCATGTAGAAATTCTTGCGGCCGACAATGGACGACAGCCAGCCGCTCAGCGGAAGGACAATTGCGTTCGAGACCAGATATGAAGTGAGGATCCACGTGCTCTCGTCCTGCCCGGCGGAAAGACTTCCGGCAATGTGGGGCAAAGCAACGTTGGCAATGGAAGTATCGAGCACCTCCATGAAGGTGGCCAACGTGACCGCCAGAGCGATCACCCACGGATTGACCGCGGGGCGCCAGGCATCGGCCTGGTCCATGGTGGTGGCTGCACTCATTCGTTCAGCCAAACCTTGGGTGTGACGGATTCGCCGGGACGCAACTGGTGGTCGTTATTCGAACCGGGATTCAGATCGATCTTGACGGGAACGCGCTGCACGACTTTTACATAGTTTCCGGTAGCATTTTCCGGGGGCAGGAGGCTGAAGCGGGCGCCGCTGGCTCCGGCCACGCTGTCGACTTTGCCTTCATATTTCCGGCCGTTGGCGTCGACCTCGATGGTGACGTGCTGTCCGGCTTTCATATTGCGGAGCTGGGTTTCTTTGAAGTTGGCGGTGATCCAGACATCATCAAGGTTGATGACTTTCATCAACTCCTGCCCGGGCGCGACATTCTGACCGACTTCGACGGTGCGATCACTGACGATTCCGTTTACGGGCGCGATGATTTTTGTGTATTGCAGGTTCAGTGCGGCCTGGTCGAGGTCGGCCTTTTTGCGCTGCGCTTCGGCGAGCGCTGAGGTCGCCTTGGCTCGCATGATCTGCATCTGCTTGGGAGCGGTGTTGGCGTAGCGATAATTGGCTTCGGCTTGGACGAGCCTGCCCTGCGCCTGGGTTACCTGTTGGCGGGCGGCGTCGGAACTAGCGCGAGCGGCTGCGACGGCTGCGGCACTGGCCTTGGAAGCGGCCACGGCCTGGTCATACTGCTGCGAGGAGATTTCCTGCTTTTCGACCAGCTGCTTGTAGCGCCCGAGATCATTCTGGGCTTTGACATCGTTGGCTTCCGCCTCTTGCAGTTCGGCCTTGGCAGCCTCGTATTGCTGCTGCGCCACCTGGATTCCGGCACGAGCGCTGTTGACATCCGCTTGAGTGGCGGAGACCTGGCTGCTGGTGTTCACCGAAGTAACGGGGACGTTCACGCCGGCAGCGACAGCAGCGGCTTGCGCATCCTCAAAGTCGGCCTTGGCCCGTTCGTAAGCGACTTGATAATCCGCCGGATCGATTTCGACCAGCACGGTTCCTGCCGACACGTACTGATTGTCCTGCACATTGAGCTTGATAACGTGGCCGGAGACGCGGGCGCTGACGGAATTGATGTGGCCATCGACCTGGGCATCGTCGGTGGATTCGTAGCTGGTGAAATAACGATAAGCAAAGATGCCAATAATCAGTAAGACGACAATCGCGATCACCACGCCGATGCGAAGACCCGAACTCTGGGTGCGTGACGGCCGGGTGTGGTAATCGCGCTCGGTGGCGGGCAACGGCTTATTATTGGATTCCGGCCGATCCGTTGCGGGGCTGGACGCGGCCGGCGGACTCTGTGTCGATTGCTCCATAAATTATTGAATGCCTTTCAGATATCGCTTGACGCCTTGTTCCGCGTCTCCGATGGCGTAGGCCAGTTCGACCTTCGCGAGATTATGAGCATAAAGACTTTGAATATAGGTTTCATGGGCGCCGGCCACGGCTTCCTGCGCCTGCACGACTTCAAGATTATCGGTTACTCCGGCGGTAAAGCGATCCTGGGATTGAGCCAAGGCCTGTTCCGCAAGGTCGACGGAACTGCGGGCGACATCGACCTGCTCGGCGGCGGCATTGAGATCGAGGAGGGCGGTGCGGACTTCGTAGTCTATCCTTCCGCGCAGATCGCCGAGTTGTGAGCGTGCCTGTTTCAATTGAGCATCCGCTTCGAGTATGTCGGAATGTACCCGGTTGCCGGCAAAGATGGGGATGTTGAGACCTCCGTCAACCTGCCAAGTGCCATTGGATTGGCCGGGTGCGACGCCGATATCCCCGAAGTTGGCCCCGAGGTCGAGGGAAGGATAGCGTCCGGCGGCAGCCGCGCGGCGGGAGAGCTCGGCACTGCGAACCCGGGCCATCGCCGACTGATAATCGGATCGGCCAGCGTAGGCGCGCTGCAGATAAATATCGAGGGGCAGCGGGGCAAGGGCTTGATAGGGAGCTTTTTCCGTGAGGACGAAATTCTGGCCGGGGGGCAGGCCGATGATCCGGGCCACGCTTAGGTTGGATTTGGCCAAATCGTTGCGAGCGACAATGAACTGTTGCTGGCGGGTCTGCAATTCGACCTGGGCCCGCAAGGCGTCAATGGCGGGAGTGAGTCCGGCCTTCTTCTGATCGGCGGCCTTGTCGGAGAGTGCTTGCGCTGCCTTCACTTGCGCCTCAGCGGTTTCGACGCGGGCCGAGGCCGCGATGGCTTGCAGATACGCGTTACCCACGGCCAGGACGACCATTTCGCGCGCGTCTTTGTAGGTGAGTTTGGCGGCCTTCTCGCTCTCGGTGGCGGCGCGCTCGCGTTCCAGATTCTTAAAATTGAACAGCGACTGGCCGAGATTGACGCGGGCATCGAAGAAATTGAAGGCCGGGATGACCCGAGGGAAGGCGCTCGCGCCACCGGGAGGAGCGAAGAGAGGTAAAAGTTTATTGAAACCCAAAGCGGCTAAGCTTTCGGTTTCGACGTTCTCCACGATGCGTCCGCTGACATTGGGAAGCAGTTCGGACAACTCTTTCCAGCGTTCGCCGTGAGCTGTCTCACTCTGATCCGAGGCGAGGAGCAAACCGAGATTATTGCGCAGGCCGCGGTCGATCGCGTCCTTGAAGTCGATTTGCAGAATTTCCGCAGTGGCCTTGCCTTCCGGTTCACTCCCTTGAAAAGGGTTTTCCGGGCCGGGGAGAGAAACACTTGGGGTAGTGGTGGGACTGCCACTCGTCGACTGCGAAAACAGAGTAGCGGGAGAAGACAGGATTAAGAAAACGAGAGCGAAAATCTGAGCGGGATGCGATTTCGATAAGCATTGCATTCTTGGATTAGGGAACTGCCCCCATAGACGGCGGGAGCGAAATGTCCTTTCCGTCCTATAGCATAACTCGCAACACTCGATTCTCCGACGAGAGTTTGTGATGCAAACGATTCTGAAGAAAAAGACCAAGTGGGTCTTGAAGCTTGTGGGCGGGGTCCGGGGGGGTGTGCAGATGAGATCCTTCGCTCCGCCTGGAAGGCGGCTCCGCTCAGGATGACCCCTCCAAACTGCACTGCTCATGGGGTTAGAGGCGTTGGCTGCGCCTCCAAGGGACAATGCCTTCGGTGCGTTGCTGCAATTTCCGGCCCCGTTTAATCTGGGCTTGTACGAAAGGGGCAGCAAATCGTGGGGAAGCGTGTCCTATTATTGCTAGCGGCGGCATTCATTGCACTGACGGTAAGCATGCAGGCTGCGCAAAGCAACTCGGCAACGGCAGCATCGGATCGAAAAGTGGCCTCGAAGGTCGCTCCGAACTACCCCGAATTAGCCCGTAAGATGCATATTCACGGCACCGTCCGCGTGGAAGCCGTGGTCCGTCCGAACGGCGCCGTGAAAACCACGCGCGTTCTAGGGGGAAATCCGGTACTGGTAGATGCGGCGCTGGATGCGGTGGGAAAGTGGAAGTTCGAACCGGCGCAAGCGGAAACCACGGAAGTGGTTCAGGTCACGTTCGACGCCGAATGAGGTTGATTTGCTCGCACGTCGATTGGCTCGCACCCGAAATTGTCGATCCCGCAACGTAGCCCTCGAATCTTTCCTCGCACCGTCGCGTTTCTTGGATGTGACTTAGGTCATCTTGAATGCGAGTAACTGTCGGCTAATCTAGACGAGGCAAAACTCGGGTACCGAAAGACAAAATGGCATGAGTGCGGCAATGGGGACTGACTGGACGCGAATACTTTCTGACCCGGACCTGGTCCGGCAAGTCGGAAAGCTGTTACAGGCCTATCGCGAAGCGCCGCCGGAACAGCGGGAAGAAGCCCTGCTGACGGCAATGCGTGAAATTAAGGCCGGCGCGTCGAGCCCGAGCAAGGGCAATGCGGACGCTTTACAGTCAGTCGAGAACACGGTTAGTCCGCATGCTGTTCCCACCCCGGTTTCTCCCACGCCTCCTTTTGAGCCGGATCTGTTTGCCAGCAACTGGAGTAGCGACCGGCGTAAGCATCCGCGAATCAAGTGCTTCGTGGCCGTCGAACTTCGAGTCGACGACGCGCCGTCACCCATCTGGGGGAACCTGTCGAACACGAGCGCGGGCGGATGTCTGGTGGAAACCGCCAATCCTGTAAAGCCAGGGGCTAAAGTAGAGATTGGCCTATGGCTGCCGAACGGGAAAATCTGGGTGAAAGGTTTCGCCTTGACCGGAGTCGTCACGCGCAGCGGCCCGGCCAATGGGGTTCGGGTTCGCTTCGAAGGCATGACGGCCGAGGAGCGCGACAACCTTCGCCAGTTTCTGAAATTTGTGCAGGACGCGACGCGCGCCTCCCACAGCGAGAACGGCTACATACAACTATTGAAATAAGGTCATTCCTTTAGTTCTTAGTTCTCTCCGTTTCTGATTCCTACCTATTTTTTCACCGCTGGCCAATCCACGCGTTCCGGGAAATTGATACACTTCCTCTATTGAACCCTTTCTGCCGGTGGGAACTCTAAATTAAGTACAGCGGTCGAGCGCCGACCAAATCCAGTGGAGGAAAGAATCGTATGGTCGCCAGTGATCAGGTTTTAGTGACGGGAAAGCAACTGGATGCGCTGTGCATTAACACGATTCGAACCCTCGCCATTGACGCGGTACAACAGGCCAACTCCGGGCATCCGGGGGCGCCGATGGGGCTGGCTCCTGTCGCGTATTGCCTGTGGCAGGAATTCCTGCGCTACGATCCCGCCGATCCCACCTGGTTGAACCGCGACCGCTTCGTGCTCTCCAACGGGCACGCCTCCATGCTGCTCTACGCGATGCTGTATTTGACCGAAGTGCGGCGCATCGATGAGAACGGGCAGGTGACCAGGGATCATTCGATCACGCTGGACGACATCAAGCACTTTCGCCAACTGGGCAGCCGCACTCCGGGACATCCGGAATCGCATATCACCACCGGCGTAGAAACTACGACCGGACCGCTCGGGCAGGGTGTAGGCAACAGCGTCGGCATGGCGATTGCGGGGAAATGGCAGGCGGCGAATTTCAACCGTCCGAACTTCGAGATCTTTGATTTCAACGTGTATGCGATTTGCTCGGACGGCGACCTGATGGAAGGGATCGGAGGCGAAGCAGCATCACTCGCCGGGCATCTGAAACTTTCCAACCTGTGCTGGATTTACGACCACAACTCGGTCACGCTGGATGGTCCGGCCGACTGGTCGTTCAGCGAGGATGTGGCGACACGATTTGTCGGCTATGGCTGGAATGTTACGCGCGTGGCTGACGCCAATGATCTGGAGATGCTGGCGCGAGCTTTCGAGACCTTCCATAAAACCACGGATCGACCGACGTTGATTATTGTGGACAGCCACATTGGGTACGGTTCTCCGCACAAGCAGGACACAAATGCCGCGCACGGCGAACCTCTCGGGGAGGAAGAAGTGCGGCTGGTCAAGAAGTTTTATGGCTGGCCGGAAGACGCGAAATTTCTGGTGCCGGAGGGCGTACTGGAACATTTCCGCGAAGGAATCGGAAAACGCGGCCGCGAATCGCGATCACAGTGGGCGAAGCTGTTTGCGGATTACTCGCAGAGGTATCGGGAGTTGGCGGGGCGTTTGAGCCACATGCAGAACCACGAACTGCCCGACGGCTGGGACAAGAATCTTCCGACGTTCCCTGCCGATGCCAAGGGCGTAGCAACGCGCGAAAGTTCCGGGAAAGTGCTGAACGTGCTGGCGCAGAACATTCCGTGGCTCATTGGCGGATCGGCGGACCTGGCAACGTCCAATAAAACTACGCTGAAGTTTGAAGGTGCGGGAGATTTCCAGGCGGACAACTATGCCGGCCGGAATTTGCACTTCGGCGTCCGCGAGCACGTGATGGGCGCGAGCGTGAATGGCATGACGGTTTCGAACATTCGCGCATTCGGAGCCACTTTTTTCAACTTCAGCGACTACATGCGGGGGAGCATGCGACTGGCCGCGCTGATGCAGATCCCGTCGATTTTTATTTTCACGCATGACTCGATCGGCGTCGGCGAAGATGGGCCGACGCATCAACCGATCGAGCAACTGGCATCACTGCGGGCGATGCCGAACATGGTGGTATTGCGGCCGGGCGATGCGAATGAAGTGGTCGAGGCGTGGAAAATTATCGCGAATCTGCAGCACTCCCCCGTAACGCTGGTGCTGACGCGACAGAATCTGCCAACGCTGGATCGGACGAAATATGCGCCGGCATCCGGAGTGAGCAAGGGAGCGTACGTGCTGGCCGACGCTCCGGGAGGAAAGCCGCAGGTCATTCTGATGGGAACGGGAAGCGAAGTTTCACTCTGCGTCGAAGCGTATGAAAAGTTGAAGTCGGAAGGAATCGCAGCGCGCGTGGTCAGCATGCCGTCGTGGGGGATTTTCGACAAGCAGGACGCGGCATACAAGGAAAGTGTTCTGCCGGCAGATGTGACCGCGCGCGTGTCCGTGGAGATGGCGGCAACTTTCGGCTGGGAACGTTACACGGGAAGTAAGGGACGGAACATCGGGATGCACCGCTTTGGCGCGTCCGCTCCGCTAAAGGATCTGCTGAAATATTTTGGCTTCACCGTGGAGAAAGTGGTCGCGGAAGCGCACGCCGCGATCGCGGCTAAGTAATCCCACGGTGAAGACGGCCGGAACTGCACGACGATTCAAGTGCACCGGTTATCCAACAAACATCACCCATCGATCATGGAGGCCCTCATGCAGCCCACTGGAATTCTCGAAAATTCGAAAGCCACACAAAATCCACTCAAACAATTACTCAGTTATGGCCAGGCCATGTGGCTCGACTACATCCGGCGCGATTTGTTCACGACCGGGAAGTTGAAACAGATGATTGCGGATGATGGGTTGCGAGGCATGACTTCGAACCCCTCGATCTTCGAAAAGGCGATTGCGGACAGTTCCCTATACGACGACATGCTGAAGTCGCCGGCCGCGCGGAAAGATCTCGACGCGACCGGACGGTATGAACAGATAGCGATTCGCGACATTCAGGATGCGGCGGACACGCTGCGGCCCGTCTACGAGCAATCCAATTTTCGCGACGGGTATGTGAGTCTGGAAGTTTCTCCCTATCTGGCGCGGAAGACGCAGGAGACGATCGACGAAGCACGGCGCCTGTGGAAGACGGTGAAGCGCGACAACGTCATGATCAAGATTCCGGGCACGGCTGAGGGACTTCCCGCGATCCGGCAGGCCATCGGCGAAGGCATCAACATCAATGTGACACTGCTGTTTGCGCAGGAAGTCTACGAAAAAGTGGCCGAGGCCTACATCGCCGGAGTGGAAGATTTTTCGAAGCGCGGCGGCAATTTGAAAAAGATGGCCGGCGTGGCCAGCTTCTTCATCAGCCGCATCGATACGCTGGTCGATTCCATGGTGAACGAACGTCTGAAAAAAGCGTCGGATGGGAGCGAGGAAGCGCGACTGAAGAGTCTTCTGGGCAAAGTCGCAATCGCCAATGGCAAGCTCACCTACCAGCGTTATCAGCGACTGTTCAGCGGATCGCGTTGGGAAGCGCTGGCCGCCAAGGGCGCACAGACACAGCGCGTGTTGTGGGCGAGCACCAGCACAAAGAATCCGAATTATCGCGACGTGATCTATGTTGAAGAACTGATCGGGCCTGATACGGTGAACACGATGCCGCCGGCCACTATTGATGCATTTCGCGATCACGGCCGATTGCGGAACAGTCTCACCGAAGATGTGGCGGGCGCACAGAAGGTGATGGATGATCTCGGGCGATCCGGCATTTCGATGAAAGAGGTGACCGACAAACTGACGGACGACGGCGTCAAGTTATTCGCCGACGCGTTCGACAAACTGCTGGCTGCGGTAGAGAAAAGCACGCAACAAAAAGGATAGACCGTGAGCCGGCTGAAGAGTTCCCTGCCCGAAACTCTGGCGACCGGGGTTAAGAAAGCCTTCTAGATTTTGCCGGGTCTCGAGCGCGAGGCCAGGATGGCCTCGCGACAGCCGGCGGGACGCCGGCGCTACGCTACCGACGGTAAGGAGCACAAAGAATGCAATTGGGAATGGTGGGGTTGGGGCGCATGGGCGCGAATATGACACGGCGGCTGATGCGCGGCGGGCATTCGCTGGTTGTTTCCGACCTCAGTGCCGATTCGGTGAAGGCCTTGGCGGGCGAAGGGGCGACGGGATCGTCATCGCTCGAAGACTTGATCGCCAAGCTGAAGGCTCCGCGAGCTGTGTGGATCATGGTTCCGGCGGGAGGGCCCACGGAACAAACTGTGCAGAAGCTGGCGCAACATTTGCAGGCGGGCAACGCCATCATCGACGGCGGCAACTCCTATTTCAAAGACGATGTGCGGCGGGCGAAAGAACTGAAGGGCAACGGCATCCACTACGTCGACGTGGGCACCAGCGGCGGCGTGTGGGGCATCGACCGCGGGTATTGCATGATGATCGGCGGTCCCAAGGAAGCGGTGCAGAGGCTGGATCCAATTTTCAAGACGCTGGCGCCGGGGAAGGGCGATATCCCCAAAACGCCGGGGAGAGAGAAGCTCGGAGGCACCGCCGAGGAGGGATACATTCACTGCGGGCCGACCGGTTCCGGCCATTTCGTGAAGATGGTGCACAATGGGATCGAGTACGGCATCATGCAGGCGTATGCGGAAGGTTTCGACATTTTCAAGAACGCGACCAGCAAGGAATTGCCCGAAGACATACGCTTCGATTTGAACCTTCCGGATATTGCCGAGGTATGGCGTCGCGGCAGCGTGATCAGCTCATGGCTGCTAGATTTGACGGCCATGGCGCTGACGGAAAATCCTACGCTCTCGGAGTATGAAGGCTACGTGCAGGATTCGGGAGAAGGGCGCTGGACCATCCAGGCCGCGGTGGAGGAAGCGGTCCCCGCAGATGTGTTGACGGCTGCCTTGTACGTGCGATTCCGTTCGCGGCAGCAACATACGTTTGCGGAGAAAATGCTGTCGGCGATGCGGCAGAAATTTGGTGGCCACGTCGAAACGGATCCAGCGAAAACGAAAAAAACGGCGTAAGCGATTGCGGATTGTAACGAGTTAGAGGATTTGCTCATGGCACAAATAGCGGAACAGCCCACGTCAACGCAGCCACGCATTGGGAAGCAGGGAGATCCGTGCGTAATGGTCATTTTCGGTGCGGCCGGGGACCTGACCGGACGCCTGCTGATTCCTGCGCTGTACAACCTGGCGCGCGCGTCATTGCTGTCGCGGGAGTTTGCCGTAGTGGGCGTGGCCCGCGCGAAATTGTCGGATGAGGAATTCCGAAAAAGAATTTATGAAGACGTCAAGTCCTATTGCGGCGAGTGCGTCGACGACGATTTATGGGAATGGTTTTCGCGCCGCTTCTACTACTTCGCGGGTGATTTCAACGACAACGGCCTGTACCCGCAGCTGAAGGATTTTCTCGCGAAGATCGATCAGGAGCACTCGGCCCACCAGAACGTTTTCTATTATCTGGCGACCGCGCCCAGTTTTTTCGGTCCCATCGTGGAGCAACTTTCGAAATCCGGAATGATGGAGCAGAACAACAGCCATTGGCGGCGGGTGGTGATCGAGAAACCGTTTGGACACGATTTGGAGTCCGCGAAGAATCTGAACCAAGAGCTGTTGAAACTGGTCGACGAGAAGCAGATTTACCGCATCGACCATTACCTGGGCAAAGAGACGGTACAGAATATTTTGGCTTTCCGTTTCGCCAATGGAATCTTTGAGCCGGTCTGGAACCGCCGCTACATCGATCACATTCAGATTTCGGTGGCCGAAGTGGTGGGCGTGGAAGGGCGCGGAAGTTACTTCGATCACGCAGGAACGTTGCGCGACATGGTGCCCAACCACATCATGCAACTTATCAGCCTGACGGCGATGGAGCCGCCGATTTCATTTGACGCCAATGCGGTGCGTGACGAGCAGGCCAAGATTCTGCATGCCATCCAACCGATGAGCGACGAGGAAGTGCTGAGCCGTACAGTACGGGGACAGTATGGCGAGGGGACCGCGGAGGGCAAGCGGGTTCCGGCCTATCGCGGGGAAGAAGACGTTCCGCCGGATTCACGGACGGAAACGTTCGTGGCCATGAAGCTGTTGATCGACAACTGGCGGTGGGCCGATGTTCCGTTCTATCTGCGCACCGGGAAGCGGATGCCGGTACGCAATACGCATATCGTGATACAGTTTCGGCGAGCCCCATTCGTACTGTTTCGCGACACGCCGGTCGAACACCTCATGCCCAACCAGCTCGTGCTGCACATCCAACCGGAGGAAGGAATCTCGCTGCAGTTTGCGGCGAAAGTCCCCGGCCCGGTGATGCGCCTGGGCACGGTGGACATGAACTTCGAGTATCAGGAATACTTTGGCAAGCAGCCCAGCACCGGCTATGAACGGCTGCTGCACGATTGCATGATCGGGGATCAGACGCTGTTTCAGCGCGCGGACATGGTGGAGGCGGGCTGGTCGGTGGTGAATCCCGTGCTCGATCTGTGGAAGGCGCTGCCGCCGCGTAATTTTCCCAACTACGCGTCGAGCACGTGGGGACCGAAGGAGGCCGACGAATTACTGGAACGCGACGGCCGCCGCTGGAGGAATTTCGAGAAATGATTCTGGCCGGCGATATTGGTGGGACCCATGCCAGGCTGGCTTACTTTCAACCCCAGAACGGGCATCTGCAACTGGTGTCGGAGCGCGTTTTTCCCAGTCGCGAGCACAAAGAGTTCGGCGAGATTGTCACCCGCTTTGTGGACGACTCGGGCACACATCCGGAGGCAGCTTGCTTCGGCATCGCCGGCCCGGTGCGCAACGGGCGCGTGGAAACCTCAAACCTGCCCTGGATTATCGAGCAATCGCGGCTGGCGAAACAGATTCATCTTCCCGCCACATTGTTAATCAACGATCTGGAAGCCAGCGCGTGGGGAATCGGAGCCCTGACCTCGGCGGACCTGGTGGCGCTGAATCAGGTCAGCGGCGCGCCGGTCGGCAACCAGGCGGTCATCGCGCCCGGCACCGGACTGGGCGAAGCGGGGCTGTTCTGGGATGGAGTCCGGCACCACGTTTTCGCCTGCGAAGGCGGGCACACGGATTTTGCTCCGCAAGATGAACTGCAGATCGAATTGCTGCGCTTTTTAAAAGCCCGCTTTGGACATGTCAGCTACGAGCGCATCCTGTCGGGACCCGGGCTGGTGAATGGGTATGAGTTTCTGCGAGACGAGCAAAAGGGAAAGGAATCTCCCGAACTGGCGGCTGCGATGAAACAGGGAGATGCCGCGGCTGCCATCTCTCGCGCAGCTATGGCGGGAACCGATCCCCTGGCGGAGCGAGCCCTGGATCTGTGGATTCGCGTTTACGGCGCGGAAGCCGCCAACCTGGCTCTCAAAGCCATGTCTACCGGTGGATTGTTCCTGGCCGGCGGCATCTCTCCCAAAATCCTTGCCAAGTTACAGGGGCCGCTTTTCATGCAAGCGTTTCTGGATAAAGGACGCATGCGCCCCCTGGTGGAGTCGATGCCGGTGCACGTTGTAACTAACGACAAAGCCGGACTGATGGGCGCGGCCCGATGCGCGGCGATGCGCGCTTGCCAAGGTTGAATTCGGACGGAGTGGGTTGAGTGAGTTCTTCCGCGACAATTCGCATCCTGAGTACTCCGCAGGAATTATTTGCAGCGGCGGCGGAGGAAGTCATCAAGGCTACCAACGAGGCCGTTGCCGAACGGGGTCGCTTTGCGATTGCGCTGTCTGGCGGTTCGACCCCTAAAAGCCTCTACAATTTGCTCGCTACCAACGCTCGCACAGTCTTGCCCTGGGACAAGATGTTTTTCTTCTGGGGAGATGAACGGCATGTGCCGCCCACGGATCCGGAGAGCAATTACCGGATGACGGACGAAGCCATGCTGGCCAAGGTACCGGTGCCGCCGGGGAACGTGTTCCGAATTCCAGCGGAAAATCCAGATGCGGCCGCCGTGGCGGAGGATTACGAAAAAACGCTACGCAAGTTTTTCAAGCTGGATCCCGATTCGGTGCCGCGCTTTGACCTGATTCTTCTTGGCCTGGGACCTGATGGGCATACCGCATCTCTTTTTCCGGGCACCGCCGCGCTGCACGAGAAATCGCGGCTGGTCGTCGCCAACTGGGTTGAAAAGTTGAAAACCCACCGGCTTTCGCTGACTCTTCCGGTGCTGAATGCCGCGCGCTGCGTCGCCTTTCTGGTCAGCGGAACGGACAAGGCCACCGTGCTCAAGACGGTTTTGGAAGAGGACGCGCCCGGCGAACAGTATCCGGCGAAGCTGGTGCGTCCGAGCGATGGCAATCTGGTTTGGTTGCTGGATCGGGCCGCGGCAAGCGGCCTGTCGAACAAGAACTAACAGCTTGCGGCGCGGCTGAAAGCCGCGCCCTTTCAAAACTCGATCGGGATCTGAGTTTTTCAGCAGCCTGCCAGGCGAATCCGGAACTATCCGCGCCAGTCGGCGATTTCCTTCAAACCTCTACCCCGGGCGTGCTCGAAGAGTCGCACGCGGTGACGCGAATGCTCAAACTCGTGGATATCGGCCCAAACCTCCGCTTGCCAGCCTTTGTCGTGGATGGCCGACTCGCCACAGGTGGCGCAGCGGGTGTGAAGCTTCACCGGAATTGTCTCTACGCCGATGGGAGCGGCCCCTGGCAGCTCGACGAAGATGCAGCGCACTTCCTCGATCTCTTCGTTCGGTCCGAGAATATGCTCGTAGCGCAGAAGGTATCCGAAGCCTAGTTTCTTGGCTTCAATTTCGGCTTCGGAACGAGTATGGAAAGGGCCGTATTCTGCCCGCAGTTGCTCGGGAGAATCGCACGCCATCCAGAAGGTTTCTTTGTACGCCATCGCAGGTTTCGCCTCGGGGTCGCGAAGCCGGCTCGGCCGCTGTTGAGCCCGCTCTTGTAAACTCCGTACACGGTGCAATTGCGATGCCGCGATAGTTCCATGCAAGCTACTGATACTTAAGGCGTTATTGAGTTGTGCTCTCCCGGAGACGGCGACGGTCAGAAAAGTTTTGCAGAGTTTAAGCTTCCCGTCTGCAACCATCGTCAACTTCACTCGATGGATTCGCTTCGCGTTTCGTTCCTGAGACGCCGGGTTCAATGGAGCGATGTGGCTTAGCGAGCGCCGACCGCCTGGGCAAGCGTGGCCGTTTCCGTGCGAGGCTCGATCCAGGCCTGGCCGCCATGGCTGGCCACGTACATAGCCAGTTCCAGGCGGCTCCAGACGCCGAGCTTATCGAAAATGCTGCGCAGGTGGTTCTTGATCACCTGCTCGGTGGTACAGACGATTCTGCTGATTTCGCGATTGGTCATACCCTCCCAGACCAGGGTCGCGATCTGGATTTCTTTGGCTGTGAGTTGCTCGCGGGGCGTCATGACTGTGGGCCCTCCTGGCTGAAGATAGCGATGGCGAGTTTCACGCGCTTGCGGCCCTCGCGAATTCCGGCACGCAGAAACAGTGTGCGCAGGTGCTGCTTTACGGTGCGCGGGCTGATGTTGAGCTGGCCCGCGATCTCTTTGTTGCTGCAACCCTGCACCAGAAGGTTGAGAACCTGCTGGTCGCGAGGGGTCACTTTTACCTGTTGAAGATCGATCATGATGGCTTGCCCTCCTGCCGAACTGCAAAATGAGAAACGCTAAGTGAAAGCACGAGCTTCGCCGTTTATTCGCAGGGAAGGATGGATCAGAGCTAAGTACCTTTGTGCAATTGCACTTGTGGGCGAAGGCCCGGCTTTTCAGGTGGCTTTCAGGTGGCGCGTGTTAGCCTGTGCGAGTTCCAAAATGGTCCAACCGGCTAAAGCAGAGACGTCAGGGCGGTCAAGATTTCGGTTTCAGCGATAACGTCGGTTGGTTGTGGCAACAGCACAGCGGGCTTTGACGCGCCCCGTTGCCGAAGGCAATCGGTTTGGATTCAGAGAGTTCGGCTTTGGAGCTCACGCTCTTGAATAGGTGAGGTGACCGGTGAGGAAGGTAAAGAAGGCCGCTACAGTCAAGCAATATTACAAATCCCACATCGGACAGAGAGCGAGGACCTGCCTTTTCGTTTTGGGCCTGCTCACGGCTACATCGAGCAGTTTTGCACAGGCCGCATCGACCGCGCAGACCCCGCAGACACAAGGAGCACCCCTGACGATTACGCTGCAGGATGCGTTGCAGCGCGCCAGCACCAATGATCCTCAGTACCGGTCCGCGATCACTGACTTGGGACTGGCGCGCGAGGACCGGGTGCAGGCCAGGGCGGGGCTGCTGCCGGACGTTAACTACAACAACTCGTTCATTTACACGCAGGGAACGGGGGCGCGTCCGGCAGACTGCTCCACCTCGGTGTTGGGATGCCTGCCGTCCAGGTACATCGCTAATAACGCTGTGCACGAATACGTCAGCCAGGCCGATGTACACCAGGCGCTCTCCCTGACGACATTAGCGGACTATCGGCGATCCGCCGCCGCATTGGCTGTGGCCAGGGCCAAGGCGGAAGTCGCCAAGCGGGGGTTGGTGGTGACCGTGACTCAGGCCTACTACGGGCTGGTGGTGTCGCAGCGCAAATACGCGAACGCGCAGCGCGCGGCGGCCGAGGCATCGCGGTTTCTCGATATCAGCCAAAAGCTCGAACATGGCGGTGAGGTGGCGCATGCCGATGTGATCAAAGCGCGGATTCAGGATCAGCAACAACAACGCGCTCTGCAGGAAGCTCAGATCGATATGGAGCGCAGCCGGCTTGATCTGGCGGTATTGCTCTTCCCCGATTTCAGGCAAGACTTTACCGTGGTCGATGACCTGCAGACGCCAGAGCCTCTGCCTACGTTTGCGGAGGTGGAAGCATCCGGCAAGAAAAGCAATCCTGACCTGCGCGCGGCGCTGGCCGCTTACGAAGTCGCCGATCATGAGGTCACGGCAGCGTGGGGCGGGCTGTTGCCGGCATTGACTGTGGACTATTTTTACGGAATTGATTCCACCCAATTTGCCATCCGCACGGATGGTATCCGCAATCTTGGCTACTCCGGGGTAGCCACGTTGCAGATTCCAATTTTCAGCTGGGGCGCCGATCGCAGCAAGCTCAAGCAGGCCAAGCTGCGCCGGGATCAGGCGCACGTGGAATTGAGTTTTGCGCAGAGGCAACTACTCAGCCATCTACGGGAGTTTTACAGCGAAGCCGAAACGGCACGGTCAGAGATGGAATCTCTGGCCAGTTCGGCGGAGTTGGCGGCGGAGAGCCTGCGGCTGACCACCATGCGCTACCAGGCCGGGGAATCAACCGTACTGGAAGTGGTGGATGCGCAGAACACGTTGACGCAGGCCCGCGACGCATATGACGATGGCCAGTCCCGCTACCGCCTTGCGGTAGCAAACTTACAGACACTGACAGGAACCTTCTAGGCCCGATGGAACGAACCCGAAACGCAGTCTGCAAAAACTGGGATCAAGCTGGACGCTGGAGGCGCCGTCAGCTGGCAAGCGCGGCGTGCGCCTTCGTCGCTAGCTTGATGATTCTCACCAGCTGCTCGTCCGAGCAGGCCGACAAAGAACCCCTGGTCACAGTGCAGGTCGCCGCAGTGGAGAAGACGAACATTCAGCGCACGATCACGACGCAAGCAATTCTGTTTCCCAGACAACAGGCGGCGATTGTTCCCAAGATCAGCGCTCCGGTGCAAAAATTTTTAGTGCAGCGCGGGAGCGCGGTGCATGAAGGACAGCTACTGGCGGTTCTGGAGAATCGCGACCTGGCGGCCGCGGCCCAAGATACGAAGGGCGCTTACGCTCAGGCGCAGGCCACTTACGAAACCACCACCGCGGCCAACCTGCCGGAAGAAATCCAGAAAGCGGAAGCCGACGTGCAGCAAGCGACGCAGGCGCTCGACGCAGAGGAGAAAGTCTTCGAGAGCCGCCAGCAGCTTTTCGAGCAGGGAGCTTTGCCACGAAAAGAGCTGGACCAGTCGCGGGTGGATATCACGCAGGCGCGCAATCAGTACGCCATCGCCAAGCGCCACCTCGAGGCGCTGATGGCGATCGGGAAGCCACAGGAACTGAAATCCGCCGCCGGACAGCTGGAGTCGGCCAAAGGCAAATATCAGGGAGCGGAGGCGCAGCTGAGCTACTCGGAGATCCGCAGCCCCATCAACGGGTTTATTACTGACCGCCCTCTGTATCCGGGCGAGATGGCCGCGGCCGGCACGCCCCTGCTCACGGTAATGGATCTTTCTTCTGTGATTGCCAAGGCGCATATACCACAGAGTGACGCTGCCGCATTGAAAGTCGGTGACCAAGGCACGATGACGGTTTCTGGAATTGAAGCGCCGGTGGAGGGGACAGTCACGATCATCAGTCCGGCGCTCGATCCCGGCAGCACCACCGTGGAAGTCTGGTTCGACGCGAAGAATCCGAAACATGCGCTGAAGCCCGGGACCAGCGTCCAGCTTTCATTGACTGCGCAAACCGTGAAGGATGCCTTGGTGGTTCCGGTAAGTTCCGTGCTCACCGCGCCGGATGGATCGACGACCGTGATGCTTGCGGGCAGCGATGGCCGCGCTCATCAGACGGCCGTCAAACTTGGCATTCGCAATGGTGACGACGTTCAGATCCTCGAGGGCGTCACCGCCAACGACAAGGTCGTGTCGAACGGCGCCTACGGTTTGCCCGACAAGACCAAGATCAGGATCGAGGCGGCTGAAGCTCCCGCGGCAGGCGACGGAGCAAAGTCGGCGGCAGCCACCTCGAAGGCCGGTTCGGGGGCTTCCGATGATAAATAAACTGCCAAATAAGTCTGGCGGAGCCGGGCTGTGAGCTCACGGGAACGCGGGGGTGTGGGTCAATATTGGATCGCGCAGCATTCGCGGCCGATCATCTTCCTGATTCTTACGCTGGGGCTGCTGGGGGCATATCTCGCGTTCACGATCCCGGTTTCGGTTTTTCCATCGACGAATTTTCCGCGCGTGCTGATCGCCGTCGACAACGGCGTCATGCCGATCGATCAGATGATGGTCACGGTAACGCGTCCGATCGAAGAAGCGGTTAACAGCGTACCGGGATTGCTGACCGTTCGCTCTATCACGAGCCGAGGGTCGGCCGAAGTGGACCTCTACTTCCGCTGGGACGTCGACATGTTCCAGACGCTGCAGTATGTGAATGCGGCGATCTCGCGGGTGCAGCCCGAGTTGCCTCCGACGGCCCAGATCGAAGCGCACCGGCTGACCTTCGCGGCATTTCCCGTGATCGGCTACAGCCTGACGTCGGATACGACTCCCCAGACGCAGCTTTGGGAAATGGCTACCTACGAGATGAAGCCTCGCCTGAACCGTCTGGAAGGAGTTTCGACGGTGATCGTGCAAGGCGGGCAGGAGCCGGAATTCCAGATCATGCCGGACCCGGCGAAACTGCTGACCTCAGACATCACGGTTTCCGACATTCTGGACACGGTTCGCCGCACCAACCTGATTGATTCGCCGGGATTGCTGGAGCGCAACCACCAACTGTATCTGGGCTTGGTGAACGGGCAAGTGCGCACGCCCGAGCAGATCGCGAACTCGGTCATCAAGAACACGCCGGCGGGAATTCCGGTGCGAATTGGCGATATCGCCACGGTCACTCGCAGCGTGAAGCCGGTGTATACGGTCGTCACCGCAAATGGAAAGCCTGCAGTTCTGTTGAACATCAACCGCCAGCCGGATGGAAACACGGTGCAGGTGGCGGATGAAGTTCACAACGAGATCGAAAATATCCGCAAGACGCTGCCGCCAGGAATTCAAATTCAGCCTTTTTACGATCAATCGATCATCGTGAACGAATCGATCAAGAGCGTGCGCGACGCCATTCTGCTAGGGCTCATTCTGGCTTCGGTGATTCTGGTGGTCTTCCTGCGGGACTGGGGAACATCGCTGGTCGCTGGGCTGGTCATCCCGGTGACGGTGCTGGTGACGTTTATCGCACTGAAGCTGATGGGCGAAACCTTCGATCTCATGACCCTCGGCGGGCTGGCGGCGGCTGTGGGACTAGTGATTGACGACGCGATCGTGGTGGTCGAAAACATTGTCCTGCATCGCGACCTGGGGCAGACGCGGCTGCAGGCGATCCAAAGCGCTCTCAAAGAAATCACCATACCGCTGATCGGCTCGACCATTACACCGGTCGTCGTCTTCATTCCCTTGATCGTAATCACGGGCGTGACCGGGGTCTTTTTCCGCGCGCTGGCTGTGACGATGACGGTTTCGCTGCTGACCTCGCTCGCGCTGGCGGTGACTTGGACTCCGACCCTGAGCCAGTACTTCATCAGGGGCAGCCGAGACAAGAAAGGGAAGCCCCGGGCGGAATCTGAAACGGCGCGGCCGAACTCCGGCGGAGAATCGGGTGAAGGAGAGGAACCCGATGCGGCCAAACTGTTAGCCGCCGAGGAAAAACATCTGAGCGGTTTTTTCCTGCGCATCGTCAATTTTCACGAACACTGGCTGCGGCGCGCGCTGGAAAGGCCGTGGCTTCTGGTCGCCTTCAGCGCTTTGCTGATCGTGACTTCGTATGTGTGTTACACATTTTCGGGCTCCGATCTTTTACCCGAGATGGACGAGGGCGGCTTCGTTCTGGACTACATCATGCCCGCAGGCAGTTCCCTGGCGGAAACGAACCGGGTGGTCGGGCACATCGAACAAATGCTGCGCGAGGTTCCGGAAGTGGAAAGCACTTCGCGGCGTACCGGACTGCAGCTTGGACTGGCCGCGGTGACCGAGGCGAATTCCGGCGACATCCTGGTCAAATTGAAAGCCAAACGCAGCCGCGGTATCGAAGAGATCATTGCCGAGGTGCGGGCCGACGTGAAACAGCAGGAACCCGCGCTGGATATCGAGTTCACGCAGGTTCTGCAGGACATGATTGGCGATCTGACCTCGGCTCCGGAACCGATTCAGATCAAGCTGTTTTCGCAGGATCCAAAGCAGCTTGAGGAATGGGCGCCGAAGGTGGCGGATGCGATTGAAAAAATTCATGGCGTAGTGGACATTCTGAACGGAATCGACAATACCATCAGCGGCCCGGCCATCACGTTCCAGGTCGATCCGAGCGTGGCCGCGAGGGCCGGATTTACCGCCGAAGAAATTGCGCTCGATGCGTCCGCCATCCTTGAGGGTGAACCCTCACCCACGCCGGTCGTGACGAATGACCGCGCCTACACCGTGCGGGTGCGTTTTCCGGCCGCGAACCGGTCATCACTGGAGGCCATGCGCGACACACTGCTGGTGAGCAGCACCGGGCATACGGCCACTCTAGGCGCACTTGCCAGCGTGATCGAGAATCCCGGGCAAACCGAAATCCTGCGCGAGAACCTGCAGCGTGACGTGGCCGTGACCGCGCGCCTGGAAGGCCGGAGCCTGGGCAGCGGCATGGCCGATGTGCAGAAGACCATTGCCGGCATGCATATCCCGCCGGGCATCCGCGTGGAATACGGCGGCACCTATGCGGAACAACAGCGCTCGTTCCACGACCTGGTAATGGTGCTGATCCTGGCAATTCTACTGCTGTTTATTGTGCTGCTGTTCGAGTTTGGAGCCTTCGCGGCGCCGATTGCGATTCTCTCCTCGGCATTGCTCTCGACCTCCGGGGTGTTCATCGCCCTGCTGATCACGCAGACCACGTTCAACATCTCCTCATTCATGGGAATGATTATGGTGATCGGCATTGTGGCCAAGAATGGCATCCTGCTGTTGGACGCGGACCAAAAAATGCGCGGCCTGGGGATGTCGGCGGAGGATGCGATGCTGCAAGCCGCCCGCCGGCGCTTGCGTCCTATCGTCATGACAGCCCTGGCGACGATCGCGGGAATGCTGCCGCTGGCATTCGCCATTGGAGCGGGCTCGCAGATGCTGCAACCGCTGGCGATCGCGGTAATCGGGGGCGTTCTGGTCTCGATGATCTTGTCTCTGGTGATCACCCCCGCCGTGTACTATTATCTAAGCGGCAAACACGGCGGAGGAGACGCCACGCTGGCTCCGGTTGCGGAGTAGATATGCTTCCCTTCAGCCCAACTGATTACTAAAATCTGATTACCAAGGCGCTCCCCTACTGTCCTTTTTCCTGCCCAAACTCTGGTCAGAACCCCTCGCAAGTAGGCGCTTTCAGCGCTACACTAGGGACACAATACAGGGTTTCCGGGCTCCAGGAGACTCAGGATTTGTCGCATCCCCTACGCGAAGCTCAATTTTCATCCCGGACTGATATTTGATGCTGGGTGTGGCAACTGCAATTTAGGAAAAGCGCATTCGGAATATAGATGGTGGAATGCGCGACCAGAAAGCGATTGCGGAAAAACGGAATCGTGTCCGAAGAAAAAAAGAAAAACGGTTTCGATGAGCAGACACTCGCCAGGGTGCTGGAAGCGGCGTACGTGGTGCAAGAGCATCAGCATGAACTGGAGGAGTTGAAGTCGAGCCTCGAGTTGAGCCGGACGACCGCGTCTTCGCGTCTGGAGTGGTGGCGAGACGCCGCCAGGACAGCCGGCGAGCACGCGAATGCCGAAAGTGCGCCCGCTCCGGAAGATGCCGCGGCGATTCTCTCTATGACTTCGAGCGTTGCCGCGCCGACTGCTGCTCCGATTATTTCTCCGGCTCCGATTAATTCTTCGATTGCCATCCCGTCCCGGCCGGTAAGTTCGCCGGGCCCCGATCCCCAGGTTGCGGCTGCCACGGATTACTCGTCGATTCTCGCGCGAGTCATGGAAACCCAGAGCCAGATTGAAGTTCATAACTTAGGTTCCGAGGAGGCAATGGTCCTGGTCGTGGATCAAGTGATCGATATCTGTGGAGCGGCCGGTGCCGCGATCGCGATCGTGAATCGGGATACCGTGCGATACCGCGCGGTGGCTGGAATCCGGACACTCTCTCCGGGAAGTGAGGTTTCCGTGGACGAGGCGCTGTGCGCCCCTTGCCTGGAAAGTGGCCAGGTGTTCCGGTGCACCGATACGAATTCGGAGAATTTGATGCAGCGCGAAGAATGCCGGCGTCGCGGGATCGGCTCTCTGATTGCCGCCCCACTCTTTTACGATGACAAGAGTGTTGGCGCTTTGGAATTGTTCTTCTCCGACGCGGGCGCGTTCACCGAGCAGGATGTTCACGCCTGCCAATTGATGGCCGGGATCATCACGGAGGGGCTGGCCCGCGAGCCGGAACTTTCGTGGAAGGATGCTCCGGCTGCGAACCCCGCGCCGATAGCGGAGATAGCCCCAGCGGAGGAAGCAGCGGCAGAGAAGTCTGCCCCCGAAGCGACAGCCTCGTACAAGTGCTACAGGTGCGGGCACATGCTGCTGGCCGGCGAACAGTTCTGTGGAGAATGCGGAACGCCGCGAAGCGGAGACTATGAACCGGTCAGCATCCAGAGCAAAGTGGCATCGTTATGGCACATGCAGGAGACCAGAAAGCCAGGGCCCTCTACGAACCTGCAACTGGACGAGCTTTCGGCTGAGCCGGGAGATCAAGGGGCAGCACAAGTGCCGCGAAGCACGTCGATTTTGAATCCGCCTGATCGATCGAAGCGGAAGATTGTTCCGCGCTTTGGTTTGCACGATGCCGAGACGAGGGACGGGACGGAATCGCTGGGGGCGGCAGCGTCCATCGATTCACCGGGCGCGAAACCAGCTTCGGAAATGGATGCTCCGGCCCCTCGCGGCAACCAAGCACTGGAAGTTCTTATTGCGCCCCCGCCGCCCGTTCGCGCCGACTGGAGTTCCGCTACATCGGCTCGCGATTTTCTGGAACAAGTGGCGAACGTAAATCAGAACGTTCTCCGGCGGTTCTGGAATACGCGGCGGGGAGACATTTACCTGGCGATCGCCGTGATCCTGATCGCTTGCGTAATTCGTTGGGGAATGTGGTCGAACCATTCGGTGACCGCCAAGCCTTCGGCGGTGCCGACAGCAAACGCGCCCCACAAGACGACTCAACCCGATTTGCCGCTATCCGAGCGCATGCTCATTGCCCTGGGACTGGCAGAGGCCCCCGAGCCTCCCGCCGATAAAGGCAATCCGTCGACGCAGGTCTGGGTCGATCTCCACACCGCGCTTTACTATTGCCCGGGGGCCGATCTTTACGGCAAAACCGCGACCGGAAAGTACACCACGCAGCGCGAAGCACAGTTGGACCAGTTCCAGCCGGCCTACCGTAAAACCTGTAACTGACACGGGGTTTGGCGCTTTCCCTCTCATTCCACAAGCTTTAGGATTGACAACCTCGCGCACGCGGAGTGCAATCATAGTTACCAAGTGGCTGTAGTCCGAAAAATTGTCGGGTAGTCCAAAACGGAGATCTTGCTTGGGTCAAAATGACCATCCTCTAGGTTCGCGAACGTTGCCGCTAGCCGAGTTGAATCCGCTATCGAATCCGCTGCTAGCGGAAAATATGGGCCGCTGGGCCGAGGTTTATTTCACGAGCCCTCCCGAAAGGCGGGAACAGGCGGTTTTGGAACTGCTGCGGGAGTTGGAGGCGGAAAGGTCCAGGCAGGACGAAGAGTCGAACCGGACTTCGGATTCGAGGTTGGGTCCGACTCCCATCCAGGCTGTGAAGCATACCCGCTGCGACGCGTGCGGTCGCGAAAACCCTGTGTCGAACAAATATTGCGGGATGTGCGGCGCGGGGCTGGGAGAGGCGCGAGCGCGTTCAATCTTCGGGGACAATCATTCACGCGCGCCATTTGACGGGCAGGAGTACCCTTCCCGCACGGACGCTGGTGAGCAGATCGAAAGCTCTCCGCAAGAGCAACACGAGGCGCAATACGACGAAGAGAGTCCCAACGAATCGTATCCGGTGCAGCGAGAGTTCGGACGTCCCTCTAATGGAAATGGATTATCCCTGTTCCAAGCGCCCCCGGAGGCTGGTTCGGACGAGAGCGCGGACTGGGCGTATGAGCCGGAACCTTCCTCACCTTACCGCTACTACATTGGAGCGGTGCTGGCGGTCATCATCGTGGTGCTCGGATACATGGCATGGCACGGCATGCAAGCCTCACAGAATTCGCACGAGGTGTCGGCTCCTCCTCCAGCCGCTGCCAGCGATACGGCTCCGGCTGCAACTGCTGCAGCCCCTCCATCTTCGTCGGCTGCGAAGGCTGCGTCCGAGCAGGCGCCCGCGCCGGATGCATCAGCGCACATACCTCCGCCTGAGGATGTGCAGAAGAATCCGCCAGAAACAAGATTGGCTCACAACGCGGCCGCGGAAAGCGCGCCGGCCACGCCGGTTCCTTCTCCGGCTCCCGCTGCACAACAGACGCAACCGCCCGTGGGAAATGGCGGGGAAGAACTTGCCGTCGCAGAGGGCTATCTCAACGGCGCTGCGGGTCAGGGACGCGATACCTCGGAAGCGGCGAAATGGCTTTGGAAGTCCGTCGCCAAACACAATGGGCAAGCAACGGTGCTTCTGTCAGATCTGTATCTGAAGGGGGAAGGCGTTTCCAAGAATTGCGATCAGGCGCGCGTGCTCCTGGATTCGGCCGCCCGCAAGGGTGTAGCTGGAGCCGGAGAACGGCTGCGCAACCTGCCAGCCTTCGGCTGCCAGTAGAATTTCAGCTGGAACTTCAGGAAAGAACGATTCGGGCTCCAGGCTAGCGTTGCATCGTGCCGACGGAATGCCCGCATGAATGCTCCGCTTGCCTGGACCACAAATCCATTACATAAGTAGGGCGGAAGGACTCCGGCGGGATTCGTACCAAAGTGCCAACTCAACGCGGTTCCAGAGCCCAAGTTTGTCATAAATTACGCGTAGATAGTTCTTCACCACGTGCTCGGTCGTTCCAATAGCCTGAGCCACCTCGCGGTTCTTCAAGCCTTCGGCAACGAGTTGGATGACCCGGTGCTCCCGTTCACTGGGGATGCGGGTGCCATAGCGTTCATTTGCAGACATGATTGCCTCCGGTACAATAAAGTAGCGAGTTTGACTCGCTTAATGCCTCCGGTGATTCCGAAACGGAGGAACAACCGGTTGAAATGAGCTTTTACGGTTCGCCGCGCCATTTTGAGTTGACCGGCAATCTCCGCGTTATCACAACCTTGCAAAAGCAGTTCAACAATTTGCTGTTCGCGCGGACCGAGCCGAACAGTCTGCTCCTTCATTCCGTCCTCCCTCTTTAACGAGATTTTGATAGTTGCCTTCGCCCGATACTTCGTGGCTGTAAGCTTTTCAAATCTCATAGCATCCACGTTGCCAACTCTGCGATCGGGATGGTAAAAAACCCGGAAGATTATTTTCCACAGGGACTTGCGGGCAATTTTGGTCTCTCTGCAATTCGGGAAAACACCGATCACCAAATCATCGATGTCGCCATTTCAACCGCGCAACGTCGATTTGGTGCGCCAAAACACACGCGAATGGGCACAAGCCTTTGCGTGGGAGAAAGCAGAGTGAGCTTCGTGAATGGCAGATCACGACTGCGGGATATTGTCAAAAGGGGACGACGACCCTTCATTTGTCAGCCGGAGTAACTTGGCGAAAGGTTTCGCAATCCAAAATTAGGGTGAACACCTTAGTCGAAAGTTCCTACAATACCGATCCTTCCGGCACAAATTACACGATTCACACCAGGTCTGCAGACCCTTTGGGATTCCGATGTTTGGATTTCCACAGCAAGGTCGGGGACTTACAAATTGTATTTCTTCATCAGATGTCGAAACGACCGATAGGAAATACCCAGCAGATCGGCAGCTTTGGTCTGCACGCCTCCACTCTGATTAAGAGCATTCTGCAGCAGGGATCGTTCGATTCCGGCAACGTAGGTTTCCATGCCGATGCCTTGCGGCAGGGTGTTTTCGCCCCCCGTTTCGGGAAATGCCGACCCATCGGCAGAAGCTGCCGCGGCACGGGCTTTCGGTCGTTCCGCCGGGAGTTCAACATGAAGCTGGTCTGAAGTCTCGAGCGCCACAGCGCGCTCGACCGTATTCTCGAGCTGCCGCACGTTCCCCGGCCATTCATAGCCACAAAGCGAGTCGAGGGATGGAGCATGCACGCGCAAGATGCTGCGCCCGGCCGCATTGGCGTATTTCTTGAGGAAATGATTGGCCAGCAGAGGAATGTCCTCGCGGCGCTCGCGCAAGGGAGGCACGCGGATCGGAATGACATTCAGGCGGTAGTACAAATCTTCGCGGAAGACATTTTCCGCCACAGCTTTATCCAGATCGCGATTGGTGGCTGCGATGACGCGGACATCGATGGAAATCTCGCTGGTACTGCCCACCGGACGCACCGTGCGTTCCTGCAGCACGCGCAGCAATTTGACCTGCATGGCGAGGGTCATTTCGCTGATCTCGTCAAGAAAGATCGTGCCCCCGTCGGCCACTTCGAACAGGCCTCGCTTGTTCTGGCTGGCACCGGTAAAGGCGCCCTTCAAGTATCCAAAGAGCTCGCTCTCGAGCAGGGTTTCGGGAAAGGCGCCGCAGTTGACGGAAACAAAAGCATCCGTAGCGCGCGGCGAGCATACGTGCACCGCGCGAGCCACCAGTTCTTTTCCCGTGCCGCTTTCACCATGAATTAAAACCGTGCTGGCGGTAGACGCTACGGTGCGGACCGTCTGTTTGAGTTTCTCCATGGCCGGGCTGGAGCCAATGATGTTGTCCAGGGAATTTCGGGTGGCGGCATCCCGGCGAAACGCGAAATTCTGCTTGCTGAGCGCCAGCTTTTCGAGAACGCGATTGATCGCCAGCTTGATTTCGTCGACCAGCCCCGGACTCTTGCGGATATAGTCGGAGGCGCCGCCCGCCTTCACGGCTTCCACGGCGGCTTCGTAATCGTCGACCGCCGTGATCAGAATAACGGCGGAATCCGGCGAAACGCGGTGAGCATGGCGCAGCACTTCGATGCCGTCGATGTTCGGCATCTTGATATCGGTGATGATGACGTCGTACAACGCGCCATCGATTTTGCTTTTTGCGGTCTGACCGGCCTGAACCGTCTCGACCCGGTGGCCTTCGCGGCGCAGCGAAATATCGAGCATTTCGCAAATGGAGCGTTCGTCGTCGCAGACCAGGATGTTAGCCACGCTTACCTCCTCCGGCTGCCGCGGCGGCAGGACGCGCCGGCACGAGAACGCGGGGATTCTCGGTCACGTTTTCATCCGGAAAGATCGACTTTCCGGAATCGAGGCGGTTCATCCTCAAGACGAAGGTCGTTCCCTGGCCGGTCTTGGATCGCGCAAATACTTTGCCTTCGTGCGCCTGCATGATCTGATAGACAATCGCCAGGCCGAGACCGGTGCCGCCTTCAAAGTTCGACTGAAACGGCTCAAAAATCTTTTCGGTCTGTTGTGGCGTCATGCCCGCGCCGGTATCGCTGAAACTGACTTGCCACTCGTCGCCCGATACTTCGATGCCAACCGTCAGTGTTCCCCCGTTCTTCATGGCGCGCACGGCATTCTCCGAGAGGTTCCAGAAGACCTGCTTGAGCTTGTCGCCATCCGCCAGCGTCCACGCTTCGCGAATCGGGAACGAGCGTTCAATTCTGATCCCGGTTTTTTCCGCGGTCATACGGTGGTCCATCAGCGTTAACGTATCTTCCATCAGCAGAATCAAATCGACCTTGGCAAAGTGATATTGCTTGGTGCGCGAGTAGGCGAGGAAATCGGTAATGATGCTGTTCAGGCGCTGGGACTCGCGAGTCACGATATCCAGCAACCGCCGGTGATCTTCATTCATCTCCGGAACCCCGGAGAGCATGCTGACTGAACCGGCGATCGAGGTCAGGGGATTGCGGATTTCGTGGGCAATCGCCGCGGCCAGACGGCCGACTGCTGCCAGACGGTCTTGCATGCGGACTTCACGCTCTAGCCGCCGAATCTCGGTGAGATCGTCGAGCACGTAGACATACCCCTGGTTCCCGCGCCCCGGCACCGTAAGGCCCGCCACACGGACCCGGAGCGCTTTGCGGAATCGCGCGGGCGCATCGAAGCGGACTTCGCCGTGCGCCTGGGGCGATTCCACCGTGGGCAACGCATCCAGAAAGAGTTGATGAACCGGGACACCCAGCAGATCGGCGGCAGAGCGCTCTAGCAGCCGTTGCGCAGCGGCATTTACCAGAGTGATCCTGCCCTCGAGACCAGTGGTGATCAGGCCGCTGCTGATGGAATGAATGATATGCTCATGCAGTACCTGCAGGCTTTCCAGCGCTCCGCTCGTGTCTTTGAGCTGCACTCCCACCTGGCGCAGTTTCGTGGTGAGCAGCCCAGCCAGATAGGCAATCGCAAAAAATGCAAAAAGATTGACGAAAATGATGGCCTGCAGCGTCTTCAGCCCGGGATGCGTCGCGCAATACGAAGGCACGAGCCCGTAGTAATTCAGTTCCAGCACCGTGCCGTAGAGGATGAAGGCCAGAGCGGCCACCAGATGTGCCCACACGCGTGGCAGAAGCACGCTGGCGACGATGATGACCAGCGGGTAGAGAAAATTGAGGGAGCTGTCCCACCCTCCGGTCTCGTGTACGACCAGGCTTACCAGAAATAAATCAGTAAGAACCTGCAGCGTTGCCTGCTGGCGGTGCTCGCGCCACAAGGAAAGCAGCAGCACGTAGAAAAACGAAAGGCTGTACCAGAACAGGATGGTGCTGATGAACAGGCGCAAAGGCAGGCGCGCGGGACTGAACTGCATGACCGCCAGCTCAATGGCCAGCAGCAGCGTCAGGATAAAAATGCGAACCCGAACCAGCCATGTGAGCCAATTGCGTTCATCGAACGTGGAGAGCATCGGGTTCCTGGAGGAAACGTCAACGTTTCAAAGGTTTCATAGTTGCAAGGTTTCAAAGCTTCGCGGATTGCTACTCGAAACTCTGAAACCTTGTCACCTTGAAACCTGAACTTATCCAGCCAGCTTGGCGATCATGGAGAACAGCGGCATGTACAGCGAAATCACGATTCCGCCCACCGAAATGCCGAGGATTCCGATGATAATCGGCTCCAACATGGCCAGCATATCTTTGGTCGCTGCATCCACTTCTTCCTCGTAGAAGTCGGCGATCTTCTGCAACATCGAATCCATCGCACCGGTGGCTTCGCCGACCCCAATCATCTGCGTCACCATGTTGGGGAAGACGCCGCATTCGCGCAGCGGATCGACAATGGTCCGGCCTTCTTCGATCGCCTTGCGCACTTTCATCAGGGCCTCTTCTAGCACGGCATTGCCCGAGGTTCGGGCAGTGATGCTCAAGCCTTCCAGAATCGGAACGCCTGAGGTGATCAGCGTGCCCAGGGTGCGGGTGAAGCGGCCGACCGCGATCTTGCGCAGCAGGGTCCCCATCACCGGGAGGTTGATCAGCATCTTGTCGAAGTAATAGCGTCCGCGCGGATGCTTGCGAATCTGCTTGATGCCGAAAAACAGGGCAGCCCCGACAACCAGAACCACCCACCAAAACGCTTGCACCGCCGCGCTCAGCCCCATGACGATGCGCGTGGGCAGAGGCAGGTCGACTCCCAGTCCGGCAAACAGGTTGGCGAAAATGGGCACCACCCATTTGAGCAAGGCGCCGACAATCAAGGCGGCCATGCTCACCACCGCGACCGGATAGATCAGCGCGGACTTCACTGCCGCCTTCAGGCGCACCGCCTTTTCCACGTAAGTCGCCAGGCGCTGCAAGATGATGTCGAGAATACCGCCGGTTTCGCCGGCCTCGATCATGTTGGTGGTGAGGTCGTCGAAGATGGTGGGGTACTGACGCATGGCATTGGCCAGCGTGGAGCCGCTTTCCACGGTGGTACGCACGCCCGTCAAGGTCTTCTGGAAAGCTGGGTTTTCCTGGTTCGCAGCCAGAATCTCCAGACACTGCACCAGCGGCAGGCCGGCATCAATCATGACCGAGAACTGGCGGAAGAAGATGGCGATTTCCTTGGTCCCGACCTTAGTGGAACCAAAGGTGGGCAGAGAAAATTCTTTGCCTTTTTCGCGAATGGCGCCCGGCGTGATGCGCTCGCGCCGCAGGCTCTGGGCCAGCGATTGCTTGTTGGCCGCGATCCGTTCTCCGGAAACCTTCTGTCCCGACGCGTCTTTGCCCGAAAATGTAAAGACTGGCATGGTTTAGCTTCTCCTGATTCTCGATCCTGCTGTGGGAACGTTGAACTGATTCAAAAGCTTTGCTCCAACCGCGCTAGTGCCTGGAGGGCGCGGCTCCCCGGGCCAGAGTTGTTCCCGCCGTAGTCGGCCGGGTCAACAGGCTGGCCCCCCGGTTGATCATCTCGGTCAATTCGTCGACGTTGCTGGAGCGCGCCATGGCGGTCTCCATAGAAATCAGCTTCTGGAAATAGGCGGTCGCCAGCGACTGGTTGAAGGTCTGCATTCCGAACTTTTCCTGTCCCGACTGCATCGACGAATAGATCTGGTGAATTTTGTCTTCGCGGATCAGGTTACGCACGGCGGCATTGGGCACCAGGATTTCCATGATCATGGCCCGGCCTTTGCCGTCAATCTTGGGAACCAGGCTTTGACACATGATGCCTTCCAGCACCAGCGACAGCTGGGCGCGAATCTGCGGCTGCTGGTGCGCCGGAAAGACGTCGATGATACGGTTGATCGTCAACGTCGCCGAGTTGGTATGCAAGGTACCGAAGGTCAGGTGGCCGGTTTCCGCGATACGCAAGGCCGACTCGATGGTTTCCAGGTCGCGCATTTCGCCGATCAGCACCACGTCGGGGTCTTCCCGAAGGGCGGCGCGCAAGGCGTCGCTGAAACTCTTGGTGTCGGCGTGCAGTTCGCGCTGGTTGACCACGCAGTTTTTGTTCATGTGCACGAACTCGATCGGGTCTTCGATGGTGAGGATGTGGTCGTGACGCTCGCTGTTGATCTTGTCGATCATGGCGGCGAGCGTGGTGGACTTGCCCGATCCGGTCGGTCCCGTGACCAGCACGAGTCCGCGAGGCTTGTCGCAGAGCTTGCTGACGACCGGAGCCAGGCCGAGCTGGTTGAACGATTTGATCTCGAACGGAATCACGCGGAAGACAGCGGCCGTGGCGCCGCGCTGGTTAAAAACGTTGGCGCGGAAGCGGGCCAAGCCCTTCAAGCCGAACGAAAAGTCGAGTTCGAGGCTCTCTTCAAAGCGATGTTTCTGCGAGTCCGTCATTACGCTGTAAGCCAGCTGCTTGGTCTCGGCAGGCGTCATCTGCGGAAGATCGAGCGGCACCAAATGGCCATGCACACGAATTTGCGGCGGCGAGTTGGTGGTAATGTGCAAATCGCTGCCATTCATCTCCAGCATTCTCTTGAGCAGATCGCTTAACGACAGACCCATAAGAAATTCCTTCCCTTTCGTCGACTAAGCCAACTAGTGAATCGTTTCGCGCGCGACTTCTTCCAGCGTGGTCATACCCGCCGCCACCTTGATCAAACCGCTGCGCCGCAACGTGATCATGCCGCGCTCGATGGCTTTCTTTTTCAATTCGACCGCGGAGGCGCCGACCAGAACCAGTTCCCGAATCTCATCGTCAACCTCCATGACCTCGTACAAGCCGCAGCGGCCCTTGTATCCGGTGCTGTTGCAGACCGTGCAGCCTTTGCCCTTCTGGATCTTGATGGTCTTCGATTCTTCAGGAGTAAAGCCGGCATCGATCAAGGTCTGCGGAGGCACGTCAATGGGCTCAATGCAGTCTTTGCAGATACGCCGCACCAAGCGCTGGGCGCAAATCAAATGCACCAACGTCGCCACCAGGAACGGCTCGATGCCCATGTTCATCAGTCGTGTAATGGTTTCGGGAGCGCCGTTGGTGTGCAGCGTTGAGAGCACAAGGTGGCCGGTCAGCGCGGCCTTGATGGCAATTTCCGCGGTTTCAAAGTCTCGAATTTCGCCGACCAGAATGATGTTGGGGTCCTGCCGCAGGAACGATCGCAGGGCAGCGGCGAAGTTCAATCCGATCTGCTCTTTCATCTGCACCTGGTTGACGCCTTGCAGCTGAAATTCGACCGGATCTTCCGCCGTCATGATGTTGGTGTCGGGTTGGTTCAGGCGAGAGATCGATGAGTAGAGAGTGTTGGTTTTGCCCGATCCGGTCGGCCCCGTGACCAGCACCATGCCGTAGGGTTTCAAGATCGCCTTTTCGAACTTCACCAGCGACTCGGCTTCGAAACCGAGCTTGGTCATGTCGAGGCGCAGGTTCTCTTTGTCGAGCAAGCGGAGCACGATCTTCTCGCCCCACAGGGTGGGCAGCGTACTGACACGGAAGTCGAGCTGCTTTTTGCGGCCTGCAATATTCATCTTCAGCATGATGCGGCCGTCTTGCGGCAGCCGCTTCTCGCTGATGTCGAGCTTCGCCATGATCTTCAGGCGGGAGGTGATCGCGTCTTTCAACTTCAACGGCGGAGTCATGATCGACTGCAGCACGCCGTCAATACGGAAGCGGACGCGGAATTCTTTTTCGTAAGGCTCGATGTGAATGTCACTGGCGCCCCGCTTCACGGCGTCACCGAGCACAACGTTGACCAACTTGACGACTGGGGCCTCGTCGGCGGCTTTTTCCAGCTCCGACAAAGCCAGTTCCTGCTCGCTCTGTTCATTCAGTTCGACGTCGCTCTCGTTCATCTCCGACATCGACTGCATCACGGCTTCGAGATCTTCTTCTTTGCCCGCGCTGTAGGCTTTCTCAATGCCCGCCAGGATCGAGCTTTCCGAGGCAACGACCGGCTCAATATTGAAGCCGGTCATGAACTTGATGTCGTCCATGGCGAACACGTTCGTCGGATCGACCATGGCAATGGTGAGCGATGCGCCCACGCGGCTGAGAGGAAGAATTTGGTAGCGCTTGGCGGTCTCGAACGGAATCAGCTTGACGACGGCAGGATCAATTTCGAAATAAGAAAGGTTGATGGCCGGAACGCCATACTGGCGAGAAAGAAAATTCGTGACGTCCTCATCCGTGAGGAAGCCGAGCTTCACCAGGGCTGAGCCCAGGCGACAGCTCTGTTCTTTCTGAACCTTATTCGCTTGTTCCAACTGCTCTGGGGTGATGATCTTCTCTTTGACCAGAAGGTCACCCAGCCGTTGAGACATACGCAGATCTCCTAGCCACGTAGATGGAACGATGCCTCACACTTGCGCAAGGCATGGCGCGAGCGGCTGCCCATCGTTTGGGAGAGAAACGCAGCCCATTCGCGTTGACATAAATTGTCAACGCAAGCGGATTACTGCGCCAGTAACTTTGGTACTTGCACCTGGCGACGCTCCGTGGTTTGAGCGCATTAAATCGCTGCCGTCGATGAGAAATGCCCATTTTTGGCCTTTTTTACCCCTATGTTGGCTGCTCCGGTACATGCACTTCAGTAAGCCGGAGCGAGAGTACGATGCTGCATTCAGCAGCCATTGATGCGCTCGATTACACTCAACCTTAGGAATTTCTCACTTGACCGCAGCCCGCGCAGAACACGCGATCCGGAATTATTACGCTGTGCTCTATCGCGCATGGGGCGCGCAACACTGGTGGCCGGCGAGAACACGCTTCGAAGTGATCGCCGGCGCCTATCTCACGCAGAACACGGCGTGGACGAATGTGGAACGCGCTCTTCAGAACCTGCGCCGCGCCGACGTTTTGAGCATGGAAGGAATAAGGAGGATCAGGCTTGCACGCCTGGAGCGGCTGATTCGGCCTTCCGGATATTTCCGCCAAAAAGCGCAGCGTCTAAAGACCTTCATCGCTTTTGTGGACAAGCAATACGAAGGCTCACTCGACCGGATGTTTTCTGAGCCTACGGACAGGCTGCGCGAGCAACTGCTGAACCTGAATGGTGTCGGCCCGGAGACCGCGGACTCGATTCTTTTGTATGCCGGAAATCATCCCGTATTCGTGGTGGACGCGTACACGCGGCGCATACTTGATCGCCATGGGATATTGCCGCAAAGGACGGAATACGAAGAAATCCGGAAGCTCTTTCAGAAATCTCTATTGCCGGTTGCTGCGGAGTTGGAACACAAGCCAGCGAACGCAGCTCCGGGACTGGAATCCGGATTTCGCGGAGCCGCTCATTCTCCTTCCCCAATGAGCACTGCGCACCGAACGGCTCTGGCCCAGGTTTACAACGAGATGCACGGGCTTCTCGTGGGAGTGGGCAAACATTTTTGTGGAAAATCACAGCCCCAATGTGACATGTGCCCTTTACAACAGTTCCTGCCAGCGCGTAAGTGATACTCATGACTCGATTGCCGTCGGCTCCACGTTGCGCGATTCTGCTGCCGCTTTTCCTCTTTATGGCCGCATCCACTCCTCCAGTCACCCTGCGGCAAGCAGGCGATCAAGCTGGGATCCTGCTGGGCGCTGCCGTGCGTCCTTCTCTATTTTCCGAAGCCGCGTATTCGCAGACCCTGGCTCGCGAATTCAACATGGTTGAACCCGAGGATGCCATGAAGTGGTGGGTTGTACGGCGAAATAAGGACTCCTTTGATTTCGGGGAAGGTGACGCCGTGGTCCGCTTCGCGCTGGCGCACGGCATGAAAGTGCGCGGGCATTGCCTGGTTTGGGATCACAGCAATCCGGAGTGGCTGGAGCAAGGGCACTTCATCCCGGCGCAGATGTCCCAGCTATTACAGGAACACATTTCCACGGTGATGAAGCACTATGCGGGCCAGGTTTTCGCCTGGGATGTGGTCAACGAGGCGATGGACGAGAACGGCCGGTTCAAGGACTCGCCGTGGTACAACCAGCCGGGAATCGGATTTTCAGGAAAAGGCTCAGCCTACGTGGAACAGGCCTTTCGCTGGGCTCACGAGGCTGATCCGCATGCTCTGCTTTTCTACAACGAGGCGGAGGGCGAGGGGATGAACCGCAAGTCGGATGCAATATACGCGATGGTCAAAAATTTCAAGCAGCGCGGAGTTCCCATCGACGGCGTCGGGCTGCAGATGCATATTTCGCAGCTCGATTTTGACCCCGCTGCCCTGCGCGCGAATATAGCCCGCCTGACCGCGTTGGGCCTGAAAGTTCATATTACGGAGCTTGATGTTTCGTTGCCAGTCGATTCCGCCGGCAAGGCCTCGATGGAAGATTTGCAGCGGCAGGCTGACGTTTATGGGGACGTGGCGCGGGCGTGTTTGCAAAATCCGGGCTGTACCGCGATTCAGACCTGGGGATTCACCGACAAGTATTCCTGGATCGGCTCGCATTCGCACGGTTCGCGCGGCGCGGCCCTGCCCTTTGATCGGAACTATACAATCAAGCCGGCTTATCAAGCCGTATTCCAAGCGCTCGCCGCGAAGACGACTCCCACGAACTGACCCGATTCCTTCGAGCCGTCCTAGTTCCTCGCCGGGTTCGGCAGCGCATCAAGGCCCGGCGAGATGCATCTATAATGCAAGGCATCTCCGAAGCGCACAGGCGGGCGTGAGAGCAGCGGTTTCGGATTTGAAAAGCCGTGGCGCAATCTGATCCAATCCGTCCGGAAAAGACCTCATATCGCAAGCAGGTTCTCATCCTGCTGGCCGTGTCTGTTTTTCTTCTGCTGGCGATTCTGGTTTCGCAGACCGCATTCGATAAAACCATTCTGCAACCGGAAACCAATCAGCAGACAGTTGTGTTCTACGCACTTTCTCTGCTGATCTCGATCCTCTTCGTTGCTCTGTTTTTTGTTCTGGCGCGCAATCTGCTGAAGCTGTTCGCAGAACGGCGGCTGGGCGTGTTGGGATCCAAGTTCCGCACGCGCATGGTGGCGGGAGCGCTTCTGCTCTCGTCGGTTCCAGTCATGGTCATGTACTGGTTTGCCTACGGACTGATGAACCGCTCCATTGACAAGTGGTTCTCGACCCCGGTGGAAGAAGTTCGCGCCGATACAGAAGCCATGACCTCACTGCTAGCCCGATATGCGCAGCAAAATGCGCGAGCGGAAGCAACCGCGATTGCCGCCTCTCCGGAGATCGAGCGAGCTTTTTCCGGCCACAGTTTTTCCGGAGTCGTGCAACAATTTCAGCATCACGAACTGACGTTGCAGGGCGGATTCGCCATCGCGGTACTCGACGGAAATGCGGAAGCCAGTTTCAACGCGCCCGCACCCTGGCCGGTGCTGAAACCCAGACTTCCCTTGACCGAGGCTGCCGCCGGCCGCCCCGCCCGATTCACATGGCACGATACCGATTACACGCTGGGCGCCGCTGCGGCCAATAATGGCGGGATGATCCTGGCTGCGATTCCGCTTCCCCATGAGTTTTCGCAGACGGTACATCAGATTGAAGCCAGCCAGCAACGCTATTTTCAGTTGAGCCGGGAACGCCGTCGCGTCCGCCAGACCTACATGGGGCTTCTCTTGCTGCTGACCATGATGGTCTTATTCGTCACCACATGGCTGGCGTTATTTCTGGCCAAACTGGTAACGCGGCCACTGGCAGCATTGGCCGAAGCCACTCGCGAAATTTCGCGCGGGCGACTCGATTACCGCGTGGATGTGAAAGCCGCCGATGAAATCGGGGATCTGGTGCGCTCTTTCAATCGCATGGCGGAAGACCTGGAGGCCAGCCGCCGCCAGATCGAAGCGTCCAGCCGCGATCTGGGCGATGCCAACGCAGAACTAGATCAGCGCCGCCGCCAGATGGAGACCATTCTGGAAAGCATTCCCACGGGCGTGCTCTCGCTGGAAGCGGGGCGCCGCGTCACCCACGTCAACCATGCCTTGCTGCGCATGTTCCATCCGGATGCCGGACATGACGAATCGAGCCTGATTCTGCGCGGCGCATCGCTGCATGAAGTGTTCCCTGCCGAAGTGGTTGAAGACTTCGAACCGCTTCTCCGTCGAGCCGACCGCATGGGCATCACCACCAGCCAGATGGAGATGCAGTTGCCTCACGGCCCGTTAAATGTAGCCGTCACCGTGGCCACGCTGAAACATCACGGGGCACGGTCGGGATACGTAGTCGTGTTTGAAGATCTTTCGGATCTGCTCAAGGCGCAGAAGCAGGCCGCCTGGCGGGAAGTTGCGCGCAGAGTGGCCCATGAAATCAAAAATCCTCTCACCCCGATTGCTCTGTCCGCGGAGCGTATACAGAGACATCTGGACCGCGCCACTCCGGCAGAGCCAGTTTCTCAGGATGTAATTCGGGCATGCGCCGATACGATCGCCGGCGCGGTGGAGACCGTGCGGCAACTAGTGGACGAGTTTTCTACGCTGGCACGCTTCCCAGTCGCCAAGCCGCAGCCGGCCGACATCAATGAAATCATCGAAAGCGCGCTTTCCATGTTCAATGGCAGGCTGGACGGAATCAGCCTGCACAAATCGCTGGGAACGGATCTGCCGCAGGTGTTGGCCGACCATGAGGCCATCAAACGGGCAGTCGCCAATCTGGTGGACAATGCGGCGGAGGCATCGCAGAATTCGATCGTGCGCGAGATTGAAATCTCCACGACACTGGTCGCCAGCCGCGACGCGGTCGAGATCATGGTTGCCGATACCGGCCACGGGGTCACGCGCGAACTGAAGGAAAAATTGTTCCTGCCGTATTTTTCCACGAAGAAGCGCGGCACCGGTCTGGGGCTTGCGATTGTGAACCGCATCATCGAAGATCACCATGGCTCGATTCGCGTAGAGGAAAATCAGCCGATGGGCACTCGTTTCATCGTAGAGCTTCCAGTGGTGCCGGAGCCCACATCGACGGCTGCGACCGTCCAACATGCCTAACGTCCTCATCGTTGACGACGAAGCGGGAATCCGGGATTCCCTGGCGGGAATCCTGGCTGATGAAGGCTATTCTCCTTCTTCCGCCGCAACTGGCGAAGCGTGCCTCGATCTCCTGCGTAAAAGCCCGTTCGACGTGGTCTTGCTCGACATATGGCTACCCGGCGCTGACGGCCTGGATACGCTGGCCAAAATCCGCGACCTCGACAATCCTCCGGAAGTAATCATGATCTCGGGCCACGGCACGATCGAAACCGCCGTGCGCGCGACTAAGCTGGGAGCGTACGACTTCCTGGAAAAACCGCTGCGGATGGAAAAGACCCTGATCCTGGTCAAGAACGCGATCGAAGCAAAAAAGCTGCAGCGTGAAAACGTGGATCTGAAGAAGCAGCTTCAGGCCAAGAGCGTGATCGTCGGCAGCAGCATCCCGATGAAGGCTCTGCGCCAGCAGATCGGGTTGATGGCTCCGACCAACGGACGCGTCCTGATCTACGGCGAATCAGGCACGGGCAAAGAACTTGTGGCCCATGCCATTCACGCACAGAGCCTGCGCAAAGACGAGACCTTCGTTGAGGTCAACTGCGCGGCGATTCCCGAAGACTTGATCGAGAGCGAACTGTTTGGACACTGCAAAGGTTCGTTCCCCGGGGCGGCCGCCGATAAAGAGGGGAAGTTCCAACGCGCCCACGGGGGCACTCTCTTTCTCGATGAAGTCGGCGACATGAGCTTGAAGACGCAGTCGAAAGTATTGCGCACGCTGGAGGAGCAGCGGTTTACGCCCGTGGGCAGCGACGAGACGATTACGGTCGACGTACGAGTGATCGCGTCGACTAACAAGGACCTGGAAGAGGAAATCTCGCGCGGCAATTTTCGCGAAGATCTTTTCTACCGGCTGAACGTGATTCCTTTTTTCGTTCCGCCGCTTCGCGAACGCAAGGAAGATATTCCGCTTCTGACGCGGCATTTTCTCAAGGAACTGGCGGCTACCTACGGGCGCCGTCCGCGAGAGATTACCGACGATGCGATCGAAGTTCTGATGCGGTATTCCTGGCCGGGCAACGTGCGCGAATTGCGCAACGTCATCGAGCGCATCGTCATCATGAATCCAACCACGACGCGATTCGAGAACAAGCATCTGCCTCCGCTGGTTTATCGCGATGGCCACCGGCGCATCCCGAAGAGCGAATTCTCTACCTTGCACCAGGCCCGCGACGCCTACGAGCGCGATTACATCCTGAAGAAATTGGATGAGAATCACGGCAACGTTACCCGCGCCGCCGAAGTGCTCGGCCTCGAGCGCAGCCATCTTTACCGGAAGATGAAAGCCTTAGGCATCGCGGCGAAAGAGTAACGAAAGTGAGCACCGTCGAAATGATAATCGGCAAGTTATTTCTCGGAATCGTGTTCGCGTCATCACTCTTTTGGCTTGAGACAACTCATGCCGCCGGGCAGGATCGATCTAGACCAACGTTTGGCGAATTATCATCGAAGGACGTGGCCCGACTTGATCGACAGCGGGCAGTTGTCTCCACTGCCGTTAAGCAACGTTACGGCGCCGAACTGACCCGAACCCAGAAGGATCTTCCTACTCTTCAGAAGCTGATTGATGATTCTGCATTCACCAAGCACCAAACATACGAATTACAGAGTCTGGGCGTGGCATTCGGAGATGTGCTAGCGTCCGCGCTGCCGTTACGTTGGGTCATGGTAACGGACGAATACGGCACCGACCCAACGCTCCGCTACAACGGCACGTCGCTGAGTGTAAATGCTCTGACGATGATTTCGAAACGGGTCGAAAAAGGGCAGAGGGTAAGCTTGTCAGACCTGCTCAAAGCGACGAAGGAACAACTGGCGAGTGTTGAGAAGAATGCCCATTGAGCACATTGCAAGAAGCGCCTACCGCTTCACCATATGAATCTCAGTGCCGTTCTTGTGGAACTTCACCTCGTCCATGAGTTGGTTGATCAGAAAAATCCCGCGGCCGTGATTGGAATAGAGGTTTTCGCCCATGGTACAAGTGGGAATCGCCTGCGGATCGAAACCTTCCCCGGGATCGCGCACAATGATGAGAAGCCCGCGCTGCTCGTCGCACATCACCAGGCATTCCACGACTTTCGTTGGATCTTCTTTCGCCCCGTGGACCACGGCGTTGGCCAGGGCTTCTTGCAGGGCCAGTTCAATGGCCTCTTCCTTGCCGTTCACGGACTTCATTTCGCGCACGGCGTGCATGACCTGCTCGACGACCGGATCGACAGACTTACGGTCGGCTGCGAGCATGACGCTCACGCGCAGGCTTAGCTTCTCTGGATCGAAGTCGTACTCCGGGAGGTGTTCCTCGGGAGAATCCCCAGCTTCCATAATAGGTTCGTTTGTCCTTGTTGCCGCCGCCCCAGTGGCCTATAGATTCTACCGGCAGGGATGAAGAATGGGCAAGGCTGCCGCCTCTTTCGAGGCGTCCGCTACCTTATCACAACCTCATTATTTTGTGGTATTCGGCATTCCGGGCATGGTCTCCATCGGTTCGTCTGGGCCCTGCTGCAGCATGCGTTGTTCCAACTGGCGGCGCCAATCGAGTTCGCTCACAAAACTACGCGAATCGCGCCATCCCGGCTCGGCTTTGACATAAAGCTCCAGAAAGAGCTTGGTTCCCAGCATGCGCTCGATCTGGATCCGGGCGGATGTTCCGATTTTTTTGAGCATACGTCCGCCTTTACCGACCAGAATTCCCTTCTGTCCATCGCGTTCACAATAGATTGTGGCCGCAATTCGCGTCAGCCGCTTCCCTTCCTCAAAACTTTCGACAATGACGGTGGTGGCGTAAGGAATTTCTTCGCTGGTGTTGAGCAGGACTTGCTCCCGAATGATTTCTGCCGCCATGAAACGTGCCGGCTGATCGGTAATCTGGTCTTCTGGAAAATACGCCGGCCCCGCGGGAAGGGCCGAGAGAACACGATCGAGCAGCACATCCAGCCCTTTGCGCTTGAGGGCTGAGATCGGAAAGACTTCAGCGAAGTCATAAAGCTTGCGATATTCCTCGATGATGGGCAGCAGCTTCGATTTTTCGCCGATAAGATCCACCTTGTTGAGGATGAGAAAAGCTTTGCCCTTGCTGCGTCGGACCAGGTCGAGCGCAAGCCCGTCCCGCGGATCGAGCTTATGCTTCACGTCCATGATCACCAGAACGAGATCGCTGCCTTCCAGAGCCTCGCGGACCTCAACCATCATCTTGCGGCCGAGAGAACTGTCCGGCTTGTGAACGCCCGGCGTGTCGATGAGCACGATCTGACCGCCGTCGCGCCCTTTGCGTTTCGGAATGTGAACCACACCCTGAATGCGGTTGCGCGTGGTTTGCGGCTTGGGAGAAATGATGGCCAGCTTTTCGCCCACCAGCGCGTTGAGCAGCGTGGACTTGCCCGCGTTAGGGCGGCCGAGAATGCAGACGAAACCGGAGCGAAAGGGCATTCGAGCTATGAGCGATGAGCTGTAAGCTATGAGCTTACTAGGTTTTCGACGTCATGGAGAGTTGATTATTTTCCTCTGACTAGACCCGGTCTCATAAATGGTTTGCAAGGCAAGCTGCGAGGCCCTCAGGGGCTAAAGCCCACATTTTGCTGACCGCTAGCGGCACGGCCGAAGCCGTGCCCTTCCCAAAACTATTTATGAAGCAGGCTCTAGTAGTCCGAGGAGCCGTCCTCTTGCCGAATGGGCTTGCCCATAGCTCACGGCTCATTGCTCGTAGTTTCTTATATGAGTTTCAGCTGTCGTGGTTGTACCGCCGTGACTCGCACGCGCTCGACTTTACGGTCAGTGGATTCGAGCACTTCAAAGCGCAAGCCGTGCTCTTCGACCGCCTCGCCCTTGCGCGGAATTCTGCCGGCCAGTTCGCTGACCAGCCCAGCAATCGTCGCCGATTCTTTGCCTTCCGGCTTCATGCCGAAAAGTTCATCCAGCCGGTCAACGTCCATTCCACCGGAAACGATGAATGCCCGTTCGCCGTCGCGGATGACTTCCGGCTTGTCGCGCTCGTCACGAATCTCGCCCACGATCTCTTCGACCAGATCCTCGATGGTGACCAGTCCCGCCACTCCGCCATACTCGTCTACGACGATCGCCATGCGGATGTTCTGCTTCTGCATCTCGCGCAGCAAATCGCTGCCCAGCTTGCTTTCCGGAACGAAGTGGACATCGCGGCGCATGATCGTATCCAGCGTGCGCACGTGGGCTTCGCTGTCCGGAACCTGCAGCACGTCTTGCGCATACACAATGCCCTTGATGTTGTGGATGCTGCCTTCATACACGGGCACGCGCGAATAGTGCCGGGTTCGCAGCATCTCAATGAAATTCTCGACGGTGGTATTTGCGGGGACCGCAAACATCGCGGGACGCGGCTTCATGGCCTCGCGCACCGTCTTGCCGCTGAATTCGACTACCGACTGGATCAAGTCGCGGTCCCCTTCCTGGATGATGCCCTCTTCTTGCCCTGCTTCAATCAGCGCGTCTACAGCCTCTGCCGAAGTTTCCGGTTCCTCCATAGTGTTCGTCTTCGTCAGAGACGCGACTGACTTCAGAAATCCGAGAATCAAGGTGAACGGACGCACCAGATACATGAGGAGTCGCAAGAAAAACGTCCACCGAATCAGCCATTCGCCCTTGGTGCGCGAGAAGAAGACGAAAGGAAGAAAACGATTGCATACAATGACGATCAGCAGCAGGACGATGCCTGCCTGCAGGACTTCGTAGATGCCCCAATCCGGATTGCTGAACAATAGGTAGCCGATCAGCAGAGCGATCACCGCAGTCGTCAATTGCGTGAGCACCGCCATCGCTAGCGAGGCTTGGCTGCGGGGGATTCCGAGTTTGGGCTCGATTTGCTGCTCGAAGGCGTCGATGTTGTCCTGAAACTCGCGGGACAGGAACTTTCCGGCCTCCTGATAGACGCGGTCCACGTATGAGACGAGGGTCAAAAGTCCGATCAGCAACAGCAGCGCGAAGGCGACGGCAAAGGTCATGCCGGCCTCCGAATTCCACGTCGTCCACCCCGAAGCACACGCAGCTTCACGAAGGATTCATCTCTCAGGCTTCCTTTGTGATACTTCGTGTCTTTTGTGCTTATCGCTCCGGCCAGGCTGCGTTCCGTCAAACTCAAAGGCAGGCGGAGAGCCCGACGGCATTTCGCTTCCTTGCGCGCCATCTCACCATTATCGCGCTCATGATCGAAGCCCGCCAAATGAAGAATTCCATGCAGAACCAGGACCTTGATTTCCAAAGCGACGGAATGTCCAAGGTGGGCGGCGTTCTGCGCGGCAATCTCGGCAGAAATCGCGATTTCCCCGGCGAAAGCTTTTTTGCCGTTGGCGGCGATCGATGCGGCCGGAAAGGAGAGAACATCGGTGTCCTTATTCTGGATGCGGAACTGCTGATTGAGCGCGCGCATGGCGGAACTGGTGCTTATCAGCACATTCACCGCGCCTCGTAATCCCGCGACTCGGCGCGCCCGCAGCACAAAACGGGAGAGCGAGGGTTCGCTCAATCCGGCAATTTTCTTGTGCAGAATGATCAAGCCAGAATACCTTTGCCGATGCCGTGAAAAGGAGCCGCTTTATCCCGCAGCTTGCGACGCCTTGGACCCGGCGGGCACGATGGACGCCACTTTCTCATTCGCGGCTGCCGCCTCGGCACTTCGGGGTTCGGCCAGCAGCAGCATCTGCTGCTCGGCTACCCGGGCTTTGTGCTCGTCGTAGGCGCGAACGATGCGCTGCACAAGATGGTGACGCACCACGTCGGCCTCGTCGAAGTGCACAAACGCCAATCCATCAACCTTGTTCAGCACATCAACGGCTTCCAGCAGGCCGCTGCGGCGCGCGTTGGGCAAGTCGATCTGCGTCACATCGCCCGTAATCACGGCCTTGGAATTGAATCCCAAGCGCGTGACGAACATCTTCATCTGCTCGGAAGTCGTGTTCTGCGCTTCGTCGAGAATGACGAACGAATCGTTCAGCGTGCGCCCGCGCATGAAGGCGATGGGCGCGATCTCGATGACATTCTTTTCCAGGTAGCGATCCACCTTCTCGGGATCGAGCATGTCGTAGAGGGCATCGTAGAGCGGGCGCAGGTAAGGATCGATTTTGTCCTGCAGCGTGCCCGGCAAAAATCCCAGGCGCTCGCCGGCTTCGACCGCGGGACGCGCCAGGATGATGCGGTTGACGCGCTTAGCCAGCAGCGCGGAGATCGCCATGGCGACCGCCAGATAAGTCTTCCCCGTGCCGGCCGGGCCGATGCCGAAGACCATGTCATGCTTTTCGATGGCCTCGAGATAGCGGCGCTGGTTACTGCTCTTGGGCTGGACGGTGCGCCGACCAAACGAACGCTGGCGCCCGGCCTCGGCCAGGCCCCGCAGCGTGGCATTCGGGTCGGACGTCAGCACGCGCACCATGCTGTTGAGGTCGCCATTGCTGAAGGCGTGCCCGGATCGTTGCAGGCTCTCGTAATCGGCAAAAACCTGTTCGGCGCGGGCCACGTCCTTGGCGGCGCCTTCGATCTCGATGGCATTCGACCGCAGGTTGATCGTGATTTTCAGGCCATCTTCCAGCAAGCGCACGTTCTCGTCGCGCGTGCCGAAAAATGTCTCGATGTTGGGGCTAACCCCGATGCTTTTCTTCATGCTGGTAAGTTACGGCGTGGGTTCTTGCACTCCACAGTGAAATGGCTAACGGTGGTTTCAGGGTCTCGGATACACCAATTTCTGCCTACGGACAAAGCAAGGTTTCGCTTGGAGACGGGCCGAGTCGAAATGCGTATGCCCAGCGGGCAAGTCACTACCATTAAAGACAGCGTACCCCGGGGCAAGAGGCGCGTCAATAAGAGGAAATCCTCAGGCTGTGGAGGACTTGGCGTCGCGGGCAGAGGCCGGAACTGCCCGGGTATTTGCCCAATCCCGTAGCGTGGCAATCTCCTCAGCCCGGGTCGTTGAGAGGGGAACCGTTTGAGCCAATGCGTCCAGCAGCGACTGGGATGATGGCGTCGACAAGTTGATCAGCACTTTGAGGCGATCGAGTGTGTCCGTCATGTTGGCGGATCCCTGGCGATGAGCAGTGAGCAGTGAGGAACCAGCGGTGAGCTATACACCTGTCCGGGTCAGAGCTCATTGCTCACTGCTCATAGCTCATTGCTCATGTTTGACCGGTCCGGAGTTGCTCCCCTATAATAGCGAATTCGGACCCACCCGAATATCTCTCTGCTTACACGAAGGTAACGAACCAGACATGGCAAATCATCTTTCGGCGCTCAAACGCGCCCGTCAAACCGAGCGCCGCACCACGCGCAACCGCGCCAATACCTCAAGCCTGCGCAGCCAGCTGCGCGACCTGCGCGAAGCTATCGCCAAAGGCGACAAGGCAGCCGCCGAGCAGATGTACCGCAAGACCGTCTCAGCCCTCGACAAGGCCATCCAGAAGGGCACGCTGCACGAGAATACAGCGTCGCGCTACAAGTCCCGCCTCGGCGTGCGCGTCGGCGCGATGAAGTAGAGTGCAGTTGGCAGTTGGCAGCTCTCAGTTGTCAGTTGGCAGCTCTCAGTTGTCAGTTGGCAGCTCTCAGTTGTCGCTTCTCAGCGGTTACCGGATTTAGGATGTCATCCTGGGCATTGTCATCCTGAACATTTGTCATCCTGAGCGAGGATTGTTCTTTGCGCCAAAGTGCAAAGAACAACCGCAGTCGAAGGATCCCTACCCGACCCCGTCCTCTCTCGTTTTCCACAGAGCGACTCTCTGTTGCTGTAATGCAGGCGGTCTTAACGTGGAGGCAGCGATTCCGTTGGGGCGCGAAATCATCAATCTACAGTCTGATTCCGAAGAATTCGTGAAGAACCTGGTTGCGCTCTGCTTCGGAAGACAACATCTTCTCTTCGCGCCTGCCGTTGCGGTTAACAATCAGTTTCATGCCGGACAATGTGATGCGGCCGTCGGGCGTGGCCCGTGTGCAAATGCAGTTCTGTGTGAAATGCGATTCGGGCAACGTCTGATGATAGGAGCACATCGCCGCGAAGTCCTCGAGATTGCGGGGTTGCTGTGCGAACGAGTACTGCCGTTTCCAGACCCCGTCCGGGCTCAGCTTTTCCAGTTGCAGGCGTTCCCCGAGCGGCTGCAGACGAAACTTGCCCGCTGGATCCTCTTGCTCCACTCCGGGCTCCAACCGAAGAGGATCGAGGAACGAGTCTCCAAACCCCACATCGGCGAGCCATGATTGGTCGAGATCGACGCGCAGCGTGAGGTGATCGAACTCCGGACCTTCACCGCCCCCTGCCCTGCTAACGCGCGCCGAAAGCAGCGTGACGCGAAATTGCAGCGCCCGCAGCAGCGCCGCAAAGGCGCCATTCAACTCGTAACAAAATCCACCACGCCGCTGCTCGACGATCTTGCGGACAATAGCCGCTTCATGGACGACAATGGTGCGCCCGAGCGCGATGTCGAGGTTCTCGAAGGGGACAGCCAGCAGGTGCGCGCGATGGATCGCGCGGAGAGTCCCGGCTGTGGGCGTAGTTGACCCCGCGTAGGCGATGCGGGCGAGATAGGAGGGAACATCAAGCATGGACTAACACCGCAATGATGGCACTAGGAGAACTGTCGATTCTGATTTTGTTGCGCAGATAACAGGCCTCCTTAATGAATATAGGAACTGCAACCTGCGACGGCCAAATTGGCTGCGGAAAAGGAGCCGGTTATTAAGACTGGGAAGGGCACGAGTTTCACTCGTGCCGCTAAGACGCTGAAAATAGATCCGCGCTTCAGCGCCTGAGGGCTGCTGGTAGTGGTGCAGTTTGAATTTACTTCGTCACCGCTTTGGCACTCGATTTGCCGAGCTTGAAAAACAAATATATCGGTTTGAGTACAGGTTCGATGATTTTGTAATCAGACAAATGCCGATCTTCGACGCAGGATTGAACGACTCCAGATAGCATGTCGGCAAACTGAACACCCAAGCAATTCTTGCTCTCCAAGGGCTGCGTCGTTAGTACTGTCCTAACTCCTTTCGTGAACCAGAGTTCGATCTGCAAATAATCGTGCAAGCTATTCCCACTCTCCACTTTGATGGAGCGGGCATCGGGAATCAGTGTAGCTTCATCGTATTGGCAAAGACGATTTAACAAACTAAGCCTGACCATAAAATTATAAAGTTTGTTGGGGTCTCTCCTGATGTGAGGCTCGACGTTTTCCTTCTTCACGATAATTGCGTGAAGCGAGATATCAGAATATTTCTGGCACATCTCCAACACCGCATTCGCAAAGTCGGTTCTCGCTGGTGCAGGCATGTCCACCCATTTTCGCTCCTGGTGGGTATTCCGGTGAAGGTGAACGCTGATTCCGGAGGGAAGCCGAACGGCATTCCGGAGCGAAGGTGAACAGCAGTCGGAGCGAAGCGACGCTGGCGTGATGATTGTGCAAGAAGTGTTCGGCTTCGTCAACTGAAAGTGTCCGGAGCGGGTCCGGAGCGAAGCGGAGGAGCTTGGGCGGGGATTTGGGGTGCAGGGGAAAGGGGCGGCCAGCCCCTTTATCCCCTGCTTCTCTATGTAGAAGAACAACTCATTCCTTCTTCTCGTCCGGCAGATTGTTCTTTTTGCGCATCGATTCTCCGCGCATCTCGATACGATGGGCATTGTGCACCAGGCGGTCGAGGATGCCGTCGGCGATGGTGGGATCGCCGATCTGCTCGTGCCAGCGCGAAACCGGCAGCTGGGAAGTGAGGATGGTGGAGCGAGTCTGGTAGCGATCCTCGCAGATCTCCCAGACTTCGCGTCGCTCCGCTTCACTCAGTGGGGCCATGGCCCAGTCATCGATGACCAGAACGTCGATGCGACTGAGACGTGCCAGGAAGTGGCGCAAACTGCCATCGGCTCGGGCCAGGGCCAGTTCCCGAGACAGGGCAGCGGCGCGGAGATAGAGTGCCGAGTAGCCGTCGCGACAGGCTTTCTGCGCCAACGCCGATGCGAGGAAGCTTTTGCCCACGCCACAGGGTCCGATCACGAAGATGTTCTCGTGATGGCGAACCCAGGCGGAGTCTTTTGCCAGTGCGCGCACGACGGTCTTCTCCAGGCCGCGCACCGCCCGATAATCGATGTCCTCCACGCAGGCCGCTCCCCGCAGTTTGGCCGCTTTGAGTCTTCGTGCCAACGCCTGGTTCTCGCGCCAAGTCCATTGCTGATCCACGAGCAGAGCGAGTCGTTCCAGGAAACTCAACTCGTTCACGGTCCGATCTTGTTCCTGTGCTTTCAAGGCCTCGACCATGCCGTGCAACCGCAGGGCCAGCAGTTTTTCCATCATCGGTTGGTTCAGCATGAGCGGGGCCCTCCTTGGTCGAAGTAGCGGGCGCCGCGGAGGTTGTCATGCGTCAGAGGTGGAGAGCCGGGTTGTGGTGGAGACAAAGGAAGGGCGTCGAGCGAGTTCTTCAGGATCGACTTCACGCTCTGGTAGCGACAGGCCTGGGCGAGGATGGCCCGTTCGGCAGCGGCTTCCATGCGTTGCGCCGAGTACTGCTGGGCCAAGCGAATAATGCCTAGACAAGAACGGTAGCCCATCTCCGGGTGGGGCTTGTCGTTGAGGATGCGCTCGAACAACTGCGCCGTGTGCGGGCCGATACTGCGCGCCCAGTTCACCATGCGCGAGGGCGGCCACTCCAGATGAGCTTGATGGCTTCTGGGACGGTGCTCGCCATTCGTGATGGTTTGACCCCGCCCGCGACTGCGCATGTGCGAGGCGATCCGGTTGCCCTGGTAAAAGATCTCCACCGTGGTGGGGGTGGAGCGGACTTCCACGACTTGCTGCACCAGCGTGTAGGGCACGCTGTAGAAGTTCCCGTCGAACGCGATGTGGTAGTCGATGTTGATCGTGGCCCGCGACCACTGGCTCATGTCGAAGCGCTCGGCGGGCAAGGGCGCCAGAGCCGGTTTCTCCAGGCTGTGAAACAGACTGGCCCGCGATCCGTCCCGCTTGCGGAACGGACGCTCATTCAGTCGCGCCAGCAACTCCCGGATCGCCTGGTTGAGTTCCGGCAAGCTGAAGAACTTGCGGTTCCGCAGCGCCGCTATGATCCAGCGTTCACATACTTGCACCGCGCTCTCGGCCTTGGCCTTGCCCAAAGCCGTCAACTACATGTGATCTGATCGATTCGCAACAGGTTCGAATCATTCATCCCTTCCACCCGCTTTGCGGTCAGTCCTTTCGTTTTGTTGTTTCAAAGAAACTCTGGGGCGATGACCGGGTGACGATTCAGCTTGCGGATGGATCACCGTTTTCCGTGCCTGTGAGTTGGACTGATGTGATTCCTGCAGATGCATATGTGAGTGTGGGCGGTGGTCGATCTCAGTTTCGCGTGGAAGACTTGATGGCTTTAGCAGACCTGATGGCTTTGAGGCGGAGGCGATGACGGCGATTTCGAGGTGTCATGTAAATTACGTCCATTATGTCATGCTTATTATGTACATGATCTCATCAGCGGCGGCGTCGACTCAAGAGTATGGACGCAGCATTGTGCAGTCAATAGTATATCGCGAGGCGACAGCCCCACGTAATTATCTTGACAGTTGTATTGATATGGACATAATAAGGTTGACAGCCATGAAGCGACCGGGAGCAAGCAAACCTAGCCGTGCCGTTGATGCCAAAGCCGAGGCGCTCCGCCGACAGGGAGCACTCCATCCACATCCCGATACCGTGCGCGACGAAGGGTTCCGCCAAGGTGAGTTCTTCGACTCCCGCGATCTCGTGCAAGTGCGTTATGAGATGCTGCGACGTTACCAAGTCGACGGACAAGCGGTGACCGAAACTGCAGTCGCATTCGGGGTGAGCCGGCAGGCGTTCTACACGGCGGAGGCCGCGTTTGAGGAGAGGGGTATCTCCGGTTTACTTCCTCGCCGGAGAGGTCCCAAGCGCGCTCACAAGTGCACCGCCGAGATCCTCGATTTTGCCGGACAGTGGCGTGCGGATTCGCCGGCGGAGAAGGACGTCACCGAGGCCATCCAGAAACGTTTTGGCGTTTCGATTAATCCGCGTTCGATCGAACGCGCGCTGGCACGGAGGAAAAAAAAACGATGAGGGGTCTCTTCCAGTGAAGACCCTGGATCAGCTGATCGACTGGAAGCAAGAGTACGAAACCCTGCGTCGGGAGGCGCTCCATGCGGACTCTCGCCGTGGTCATGGTCTGGCACTGTTCTTGTCACATGGAATGATGGCTTGGCTGGAAGCTTTGACTGCACTGAGATCACATCCGATCGCGCAAACTGCACCGCAGGAGTCGTTCGATCTTCCGTCAGTCCTGCGGCCCGATCTGACCACGTTATTGACCAACATGGTTTTGTCTTGCATGAGAAAAGGGGCGCATGAACACATCCAATAAAGTTGCCGCCGAGCATTTGCGACGGTTGGCATATCTATATGTTCGCCAGTCTACACTTCGGCAAGTGCACGAGAACCGCGAGAGCACGGCACGTCAGTACGATCTGAAGCGACGCGCGCAGGTGCTGGGATGGGCTGCCGATCAGATCGTCGTGATCGATGAAGACCTGGGCTTATCCGGAGCCACTGCGGACAACCGCAATGGTTTCCAACGCCTGGTTGCCGAGGTCGGACTGGGCCGGGTTGGCCTGGTGATGGGGTTGGAGGTGTCGCGTTTGGCGCGCAGTTCGACGGACTGGCACCGGTTGTTAGAGATCTGCGCTTTGGCGGATACCCTTATTCTCGATGAGGATGGAATCTACGACCCCGGCCACTTCAACGACCGCCTGTTATTGGGTTTGAAAGGAACGATGAGCGAGGCCGAGCTGCACTTGCTGCGGGCTAGACTGATTGGCGGCCAGCTCAACAAAGCCCGGCGAGGCGATCTGTGGATGAAGCCGCCGATCGGTTTTGTGTATGACAGCAGCGGGCGGGTCGTGTTCGATCCCGACCAGCAGGTTCAACGAGGCGTGCGCTTATTGTTTGAGACTTTTCGCCAGACAGGTTCGGCCCTGCGCGTCGTCCATCACTTCAAGACCGAAGGTGTCCTCTGGCCCAGACGCATCACCTCAGGCGTGCGCGCGGGTGAACTGTTGTTTGGACCATTGGAGCACAGCCGTGTGTTAGGCATTCTGCACAATCCGCGCTATACAGGAGCATTCGTCTACGGTCGAACTCGCCAGCGCAAAGTTATCATCGCCGGACAGCTTCGCTACCGACGCCTGAAGCGTGAGGAATGGTCGGTGTTCTTGCCCAATATGCATCTGGGATACATCTCCTGGGAAGAGTTTGAATCCAACCAATCCAAACTACTCGCCAATGCGAAGGGCTATGGTGAGGACCGTCGCAGCAGCCCGCCTCGCGAAGGCTCCGCCCTGCTGCAAGGTCTTGTCCTATGTGGCGTGTGTGGTCTACGCATGACGGTGAGATATCACACCGACCATGGTCATCTGATCCCGGAATATGTTTGCCAACGACGCGGAATCCAAACCGCCCAGCCGATATGCCAACATCTGCCCGGCGGCCAGATCGATCAGGCCGTCACGGAACTCGTCCTGAGAGCCGTCAATCCAGCTTCGTTGGATGTGGCGTTGGAGGTGTTTGGAGAGTTGCGGGCACGACAGGCTGAAGTCGATCGTTTGCGGCGAGCTCAGGTGGAACGTGCTCGCGAAGAAGCCGAACTGGCTCAGCGCCAATACTTGCTGGCTCGTCCCGAAAACCGCTTGGTCGTGGATAATCTGGAGCGGCAGTGGAATGAAAAGCTCACCAGCTTGTCTCAAGCCGAGGAAGAGTACTCTCGGATGAGCAAGTCGCAACCATCAGCACTCACGGATGAAGATCGGGACCGCGTCCATGCGCTGGCTTCCGATCTTCCGCGTGTGTGGAACGATCCGCGTACTCCAGCTCGAGATCGCAAGCGGATGCTGCGGCTTCTTATCGAAGACGTCACACTCGTGAAGAATCAGAAAATCCATATTCACATCCGCTGGAAAGCCGGGGCAACGACATCGATGGAACTGCCGTTGCCTCTGAGCGCCCCGGATCTGGTTCGTACCCCCGCGGACATCGTCGAACTCGTCCGTGTTCTAGCCACCGAACAAACCGATGCTCAGATCGCACGGACTCTCAACGCACGTTCGCTCCGTACCGGCAGGAAGCACTCCTTTACCCGGTTGATCGTTCGGCACATTCGCAACGCATATGACATTCCATCCTACGTCCAACATCTTCGCAGCAACGGTTGGCTCACGGTACCAGAAGTTGCTGCGCAGATGGGAGTACACTCAAGCACCGCCAAACGCTTCGCCGTTGAAGGAGTGCTGCGCGCTGTTCGCGCTGATGACACGGGACGTGTGCTGTTCGAGCCAGTCGTCGGTCCCTTGCCTCAAGCCCAGCCCGGAAAGCGCTTCCGGGATAGACGCCGTTATCCTCAACTTGCATCGAACATGTCCAACAAGGTGCAGTATGAAGCCTGATCCTTGTCCCGCGGCTTGTACGGACGCGCGGGCACGACTCCCATCCCATAGTGCACCGCGAACTCTTGATACGTGGGATTGAGATCGGGATCATAGCGGCAGGCGCGAGTCACTGCCGTTTTCGTGTTATCGGGTACCGCCAGCGTCGGCACCCCACCGAAAAATTCCAGCGCATGGATGTGGGCTTGAATCCAGGCTTCCATCTGCTGATCGCCAGTCGCTTCCGCGTAGGTGTAAGAACTGGCCCCCAACACGGAGACAAACAACGAAGCCGGCCACGCCTCGCCGGTCGTGGCCTCGTAGACGGGAATCGTGGCTCCCGCCCAGTCCACAAACATCTTCTCCCCGGCCTTGTGTTCCTGCCGCAGCACCACATCCAGGTGCCGCCGCCAATGCTGATAGCGCTCGCAAAACCAACTGTAGCGATAGCCCTCAGGGTTCGCTTGCCGATATTCTTCCCACAGCAACTGCAGAGTCAGATGACGATGTTGCAGCAGTTGCTCATGAATCGCTTTCCAGTCCGGTTGCGGCCGCTGCCGCACCGCTTGCACCGCCACGGGTTGGTTCCCAAACAGCTTGCTTTCCAGTTCCTCTTCCCTCAGGCCTTCGGGCAACGGCCAACCGATTCCGGCGGCGACTGCTCGTTCCAAATAGTCGTGGACCGTAGCCAGCCCCATCCCACAACTGCGCGCGATCTGGCGCTGTCCCAACCCCAACTCAAACCGTAACCGCAGAACTTCCTTGGTCTTCCGCATGGACTTTCTCCTGGCCGGCACCCTGATCTCCTTTATTTATGGAGTTTCAATGCCGGGTGATTGTCCAGCGTCGCTTTGCCCCTTCCTGCGCTTCGCCTGTGGAAAACATTCCGCTCCAAGCCGAACGCCATTCCGGTAGACGACAAAAACTGTTCGCCTTCCCACCGGAATCGGCGTTCACCTTCAGACCGGAATGCTGTTCGGAATCACAACGGAATGGTGTTCGGCTTCAGACCGGAATCGCGTTCACCTTCGACCGGATTCCCCACCTGGGAAGTGGGCCAACCATACTTCTTGTAGAGATCTCGCACCACTCTCTTAGGCAGGTGTCGCTTTTCAGGAGGGACACAAACGGACGCGACCGTCAGGTGGCGGCTTGACCCTCCGGCGCGATATGGCTTGTCCAGAGTCCAACCTAGGTCACCGCTTTCGTCCGCGAAAATGTATGCCTCTTTCATATCATTAGGGCAAAAAAGAAGGCCCCCAAAGCTGGGGACCTCTTTTTAAAATCTTGGATGGACCCTGAATCCGACGCGCTTACAGCGCGCTTACGATACCCGGTAAGGGGCGTCGCGGTTTGCTCAGGATTTACCCACCCGGTCTATAGTATAAGCACAATGATCCTCGTAGGCAAGAAAAAAATATACCAAAGTAACTACTAGTAACCTATTGACTTATCAACAAGTTAATCAACTCCCCAATGCTCCAGACGTGGTCTGTCAAGCCTGCTTCCACCGCTCGCTAGTTTTGTGGACGCGGCAGTAATTGTAGTGCATGAAGTACAGCGCAGCTGCATGACCGTGGTTCTCCAATTTCTTGCTGAAAGGTTCGTTAACCGCGTAAATCGGCGCATTCCCATTCTCATCGAGAGGTTGCTACGCTCCACGAATGATGTGGAGATGTGGTCAGGGGTCGGGATTACTGGCGAGAACTCCAGTGCGGCAACCGATGTGCCTTCGACTAAGGCGGCGATAACGGCCATGCGTCTTTTGGTGGCAAGACGATTCACAATGAACGAATGCTAGCATTTAGCTATTGACAATGCAAGCATAAAATGCAAGCATAGCTTATAAAAGTGAGGTGCGTATGGAAGAAGTTACAGGGCGAGCGAAAAGCGCCACTGTGCTGGCGCAGTCAATGACGCCGGAGGAACGTAAGGCTCGAGCTTCTAAGGCAGCATCCGCAAGATGGGAAAACCGAAAAGGGAAAATCGTGCGAGTACCAGAGAGGAAGCTCCCCAAAGCCGTGTACAAAGGCGTGCTTCCCTTAGTCGGCTCTGAGATTCCTTGCTACGTACTGGATAATGGGCAGCGCGTCATTGGAAGGACGGCTTATACCGAATCTTTAACAGGAATCAGGGGCGGAGGAGACCTCGAGAAATACCTAGGGGTTTCTTCGCTTAAGCCCTTTATTAACATAGACATGGTGCTCGAGGGAATGGTAGCATTTTCGCTGCCGGAAGTGGAAGGATTGGAGCGCGACGTAAAGGGTTTGCCTGCCGATCTTGCAATCGAAGTGTGGCGTGCATTCGTCACGGCGATGGAAGCTAGCTTGACCAGTGATTTCGTCAAGTTGACGGACCGCCAAAAACAAATGGCGATGAAAGCGAGTTTTCTCTTGGCGGCTTGCGCGAAGGTCGGACTAGACGCCCTTATCGACGAAGCGACGGGTTATCAGTACGACCGCGCAGCGGACGCGCTGCGGGTGAAATTGAAGGCATATCTAGCTGAAGAAATGCGAGCATGGGAAAGCACGTTCCCCGAAGAATTATGGATCGAATTTGCTCGCCTAACCAACTGGAAAGGCACTGTCACGGCGCGGCCTAAATACTGGGGCATTCTCGTCACAGAGCTCGTCTATTCCTATCTCGATGCTGACGTTTGCAAGTGGCTAAAGGACAATAATCCGCATCCGCAAAAGGGTCGGAATTGGCATCAGTGGTTGACGGAGCAGTACGGATTGAGAAAGCTGATCCAGCACATCTACACGCTGATTGGCGTTGCGAAAACGTGCCAAACGATGCGGGAACTCAGAGACAAGATGGCGGAGATGTATGGAAAAAGTCCAGTACAACTCCGGCTGTATTTACCGTCTACTTCCCCTCGGTAGCTTCTCTCACGATCCGAGCAGCGGCTTGGCCGAAATCCTCATCAGCCTTTGCTTCTCTGTCTGAGGCTATCTTCTAACTGTTTCATGCCGTCAAAAGCGTCCCGCGTCTCTTTGCGCTGCTTCTTCTTCGTTTTCCTTGCATTTTTTGTTGCCCGTCGTTTTGCCTTCTGTTCTTTGTTTGGCCTTGCCATGCCCACAGTTTCCCACAGGCCGACCGGATTTCTAACCCTGTGCAATTCAAACTGCACCACTACCGGACCGCTCTTGGCTTGCAAGATATCTTTTCCGCACCCTACAAAGCCGAACGCCAACTCGTTCAAGTAAGCCGGATACCTGGGGGACCCGATGCCACGATCAACCGCAGTCGACGGGTCCCTACCCACCCCACCCGTTTTCCACAGGGGGAATTTCAGCCTTGTGACGAACAACCTTTACCGAAGATAGGGGAAACGACCAGACTGGGACCATGTTCACGCCCTCCCACGAGCGGCCGTATGGGAAGCACGCTGGAGTGATGGGCGACAATCATACCTCCCGAGCAACGACAATTAGAATTCCCGATCAGCGACAATAGCCAGGCTCTGATTTTTGGTTCTTGGCGACACTCACAATTTGGTGACAGACAAGCAGGTGAGGAGGTTGTTTGCCTTGGGGAAAGTGGAAACGAATCTGGAAACTGCGGCGGCGAAAGCGGGTATGGATGCGAAGACGGCGCGGAAGTACCGTCGGCTGGGGCGAGTGCCGAGCGAACTGACGCCGGAGAAGCGGTGGCGGACACGAGAGGACCCGTTCCAGGAGGTGTGGGAAGAGGTGCGCAGCCTGCTGGAGGTGAACCCTGGGCTGGAAGGGAAGACGATTTTTGAATATCTGCAGCGGCGTTATAGCGGGCGATTTGCCGAGGGGCAACTGCGGACGCTGCAGCGACGAGTGAAAGTATGGCGGGCGACGGAAGGACCGGTGAAGGAAGTGTTCTTCGCGCAGCGCCATCAGCCCGGGAGGCTGAGTGCCAGTGACTTCACGCACATGAGTGAGCTGGGGATCACGATCCAGGGACAGAGTTTTCCGCACCTGCTCTATCACCTGGTGCTGACGTACTCGAACTGGGAGTCGGCCACGGTGTGTTTTTCGGAGAGCTTTGAAAGTTTGTGTGAGGGGTTTCAAAACGCAGTTTGGGAACTCGGGAAAGTGCCGCAGCGGCACCGAACCGATCGACTGTCGACAGCGGTCAACAACATGAGCACGCCGGCGGAGTTCACCGAACGGTACGCTGGGCTGCTGCGTTATTACGGAGTGGAGGGAGAGAAGATCCAGGCGGGGCAAGGGCATGAGAACGGAGATGTGGAACAACGACATCATCGTTTGAAACGGGCTCTGGCGCAGGAGTTGATGCTGCGCGGGAGCAAGGATTTTGTCAGTGTCGCGGACTACCAGGAGTTCGTGGCGGGATTGTTGGCGCGCTTGAACGCCGGACGAAAAGCGCGCTTGGCAGAAGAAATCGCCGTGATGAAGGAGTTGCCGGAACGACGCTTGGAGTCGTGCAAGCGGGAGCGAGTGAAGGTGGACTCGGGGAGTCTGATCTATACGGACCGAAATGTGTACTCGGTGCCCAGCCGGCTGATTGGCGAGCAGGTCGAGGTGCGGTTGTACATGGAGCGGGTGGAGATCTGGTACGGGCAGAAGAAGGTGGAAGAGATGCCGCGGTTGCGTGGGCGGAGGCGACACCGGGTGGACTATCGCCACATCATCGACTGGTTGGTGAGAAAGCCGGGGGGCGTTGGAGAACTATCGCTACCGGGACGAGTTGTTTCCGACGAGCCGATTTCGCATGGCGTTTGATGAACTGAAGGACAAGTTGGGCCCGCGGGGGAGCAAGGAGTATCTGGCGATCCTGGAGCTGGCGGCGAAGGAGAGCGAGGCGAAAGTAGATGAAGCGCTGCGCGGTTTGTTGGAAAAAGGCGAAGGATGGGTGCGGGCGGAGGCGGTGCGCGAGCGGCTGAGAGTGGAGCGGAAGGGGAGCATTCGCGAGGTCGAAGTGGCCAGCGTGGATCTGCGAATGTTTGACGAACTCTGTGGAAGTGGGGAGGGGCTGCAATGAATGGGGAGACGGGCCAGGTGAGAACCGCGCTCGTGGAAAATCTGAAAGAGCTGCATCTGCCGGCGATACGGGGGTGCTTTGAGGAAACGGCGCGGCGCGCGGAAAAAGAAACGTTGAGTTATGAGCGGTACCTGCTGGAACTGGCGCAGCGAGAGTGTGAGGAGCGGCGGCGAAAACGGATCGGAAAGCTACTCAAGGAATCCGCACTGCCGCTGGAGAAGTCCCTGGCGAACTTCGACGGCAAGCGGTTGCCGGTGAAGGTGAGTCGACAGATGAAGGTGCTGTTGGAGGGAGGATTCCTGGACCGTAAAGAGAATTTACTGATCTTCGGGAATCCTGGCGCGGGGAAAAGCCATCTGTTGTGTGCCCTGGCGCAAGAGCTGATCGCTATGCGCGGGAAAAGGATCAAGTACGCCACTTGTGCGCTGCTGGTGCAAGATCTGTTGGCTGCGAAGCGGGATCTGCGGTTAAGCAAGGAAATCAAGAAGCTGGCGAAGTACGACGGTCTCATCATCGACGAAATGGGATACGTGCAGCAAAGTCGAGAGGAAATGGAGGTCGTGTTCACCCTGTTGGCGGAGCGTTATGAACGCGGCAGCGTGCTGCTGACGAGCAACCTGCCATTCTCGAAATGGGAAGGCATTTTCAAAGATGCGATGACCACCGCGGCCGCGATCGATCGCCTCGTCCATCACTGCGTAATTTTGGAACTCAACATCCCGAGTTACCGCATGGAGCAAGCCAAGAAGAATCGGGATGCGGGCTTGGAGTCCGCGGAAGCAAAGTGACCCTCGATGATTTCTTTAACAACACAAACGCGGCGGCCGAAGGGCTGTGGAAAAAGCCGGGCCGTGGAAAGCGAGGAAAACCAAAAGCAGGTTTTCCTCCCTTCCCACCGCCCTTGGAAATCGCGCACAACCCGCGCGATTCCCACTTTTCCCACAGCCCCGACTGCTGCTGGTATCTCAAACAACATCGGGAAATCTAATTGTCGTTGACCGGAAAGAATGCTTGACGCCGGACACTGGAGGGCTCGCGCGTGCGATCGCGCAACTTTCTAAGTCCTTATTCTGGAATATTTTGCCTGTAACTCCTTTCGATGCAAGGATCTGGGCGCCTCCCCGCCGATCCATTCACTCCAAGTTGTTTAGAATTAATATCTTAGAGAAAGTGATCGAAAAAAAATGAAAGGGCCGAGCCTCGACACAGACCCGGCGAAGCAGTGGGTGCCTGTGCAACAAACAAAGAAAATGTCGCAGGATGCGGGGGAAGCCGACTTCGTCAGGTCGCCGGCGCGAAGCATTGCCGGAGGGCTGAGGGCCGAATGCTGATGGCTGACAGCTGCCTTCTACACCGGCAACTGTTCTTGCATCCAGCCCGGCGTTTCCAGCTTGGGCTCGGTCGTCAAATCCATCACCAGACGCTCCAGCACCATGCGTTTGCTGACGGGATTGGAGCGCAGCGCCAGGTCTGCCTTGGCTACGAGGCGGATCGCGCGCGTCAGTTCGCGGCGGTTCTTGTAGCGGCGGGCCTGCTTGATGATGTCGTCGGCAGCGAAGGGAGGCACGCGGAATCCCTGCCACAACGCGGCCCACAGCATGCGCTGGTCGCGAACGTTGCGTTCGAGAATCACCAGCATCTGGCGGAAAGTTTTCGCCAGCATGTAGATGTGCCCGATGGCAGCCTCTTCGCCTTCCCCGGAAAGCAGGATCGCGTCGAGGACTTCGAGGGCGCGCACGCGGTCCTTGCTGGAAATCGCGTCGGTGAGTTCGTAGAGCGAGCGCTGCTTGGCGGCCAGCACCATGGTCTCGACGTCGCCCAGCGTGATGCGCTTCTTTTCGCCCACATAGAGAATCAGCTTCTCCAGTTCGTTGGAGATCATCATCATGTCGCCGCCGAGAGCATCGACCAGTTCGCGAGCGCCGTCGGCTTCCATCTTCACCTCGCGACTGGTGCAGTAATCCGTGATCCAGCGGACAGCCTCGCCCTCTTCCACCCGTGCCAGTTCGACGATGCCGCAATAGTGTCCCATAGTGTCGCGGATGCGCTGGTAGCGTTCTTTATCCTGCATCTCCATGCGGCGGGCGTCGGCGGGAATGCTGATGTGGTCGGCGACAAAGACCACGAGCGCGTCAGGATTGGGATTTTTACAGTACTCCTCAATAGCTGCCAGCTTTTCTTCATTCGAACCGCGGCCGAAGAGATTCTTCACGCCACGCACGAAGAAGACCTGAAAAGGAGCCATCAGCGAGGGCGTGCGGGCGCGATCGAGAATCTCGGCCAGGTCGGTTTCGGCTAAATCGAATTCGAAGAAGCTGAAGTCGCGCAGATCGGCGGGGACCAGGTGCTCAAGGATGGCATCGCGAAAGCGCTTGCGGAAGAAGGCCTCATCGCCCACGAAGACGTAAGCCGCGCGCAGCTTGCGCGACTCCAGTTCACTCACAAACCGCTCGGCTTGGGCGAAAGCTCGCATCAGAATTGCAGGCGTCGGGCAACGCCTATCGTGTTCGACTTTAGCAAAGAGAGCGCAGTTCGCATAGTACCGGCCTGGTCAGCCTCGGGGGCTGATGCCGAATGCCGTAGAGACGTACCTAGCTACGTCTCCTTCACCGGCTGTGGCGACATGAATGGATCACAGCTTGGACAGATAATCGACGACTTCCGGGGATGTCCAGTCGACCGCGCCCACGAATTTTCTGCGCATCACGCCCTGCCGGTCGATGATGTAGGTTTCGGGCCATCCGGCCGTTCCGTACAGGGTGGCAATTTTCTGTTCCGGGTCGCGGATGGTCAGAAAGTTGACGTCGCGTTGCTTGAGGAAGCGATGGTAGGCATCGCCATCCACATCAATGCTCACGCCCAACACGGTCACACCCCGCGCCCGCAAGCTGTCCTGCATGCGCATCAGCGATGGCAGCTCTTCCTCGCACGGCGGACACCACGTCGCCCAGAAATTGAGGACCAGAACCTGTCCCCGAAACTGCGCGAGGGTCACGTTGCGATCGGAATCGCGCAGAGAGAAATCCTTGGCGGGCGATCCGACGCGCGGCGGCCTCGACCCGCTGTAACAAGCGGTGGCGAGCGCGATCATCGACAACGCCAGAACCAGCCGCTTCACAATCTAGAATCCCTCAAGGACGTTCGAAACCAGGGTTCGCGCAAAGTCCTGCGAGAGGCGCCGGAAGGCCGGCGAATCCTCTTCGAAAAAGCTCTGCAGGTCTTGCGATAGTTCATATTGCTCGCGAAACAGATACGTCGGATTCTGATAAAGCACCTTGCCGTCTCGGCCGACCAGCGCAACTTTCATACTCACCACCACGAGCACGCTCGCGGCCCGGCCGGTTGCGGTGTCATAGGTCAGCGGAGATGCGACGGTCGAAAGCACAGTGCCATGCAGCGTGGCGTCGGCATCGGCCGAATCACTGACGATGCGGTAGCGGGTGCGCGTCGTGAACTCCTGCACCACAGAGGCGGTGAGCATCTGCTCAATGCGATAAGTAAGCGTTTCGTTCTTGAAAGCAGGAATGGCAATGGTTTTGACGTTCCCGGGAATCTGGGCCGCATGGCCGGCGGTGTGATAGCCGCATCCGGCGCTCACCAGGAGCGCAAGCAGCGCCACCGCAATCTTGCTCATTGAATCTTTCCCGTGGGACGGGTCGCAGTCATGCTCTCGGCGCATTCCACGGCCGTCAGGGCCGAGATGCGAAGATTATCGGCCGCAGCCCACAACCATATGCTGTTTGGGTGCACTGGATCAGTCTTCAACGACAACTGGATATCCGGCTGCCCGGCCGAACTGACGTTGCTCGGCGAATCTTCCTCGGGCGACGGGATGGCAACATGGTCGCCGGCCAGCGCCTGCGACATCGCCGCAACGTCGACGGCATCTTCAAGCTCGACAAGAACCGACAACGCGTGCCCGTGGAAAATCGGCGCCTGCAGCAACATAAGGGAAGGCTGAGGAGCGTCAGGGCCGGCAATCTTGCGATAGTGGCGGAGAATGCGCGCCTCCACCGAATCCAGCGCGGGCTCGGACTTCTGGCCGTATCGCGCCACCATGTTGAACGCGACCTGGGCATCGAATACATCTTTCGGCAGGGGTTGAAACGAGAGCAAATTCACCGTCTGCTGGTGGAGTTCATCCATGCCGCGTTGCCCGTGTTCGGATGCCGGCTCGAAAACCGTTGTCGCCACCCGGCGGATCATCCCTATTTTTCGCAACCGCAACAGGAGCAGCGCCAGGGTCACCGCAACCGGATGGGCCGTGACACACGGGCCGGGTTGCAGTTCGGGAGGAGCAACCTGCCCTCGTTCCCGTTCGACCCACAGCGAGCGTACGCTGGCCCCTGCTTCCTTTTCCAGAGCGGCTGAGAGATCGATAATCGCGCTGCCCGCGTCGCGAGTGTCTTTCCAGCTGCGCCGGGTACTGTCCTGGTCGGAGGCGAAGAATGTGAAGTCCACGTTCTCGAACTGCTCCGCGCGCACTCGCTGAATGAAAGTAATCTCGTCGCCCATGGCCTCGAGCTGGCCCAGGGCTTCGTCGTCATCGAGCAGGCGAATGTCAGCGGCGGGGAAGTTCCGCTCGTTCAGCATCTCGGCGATCTCTTTGCCCTTCAGCGAGCCGGCGCCCACAATAGCCGCGCGATATAGCTTGCCGCGCACAGCAAGGGATTGGGGAGCATTCGCCGTTTTGATGGACTCGCTCATCGTGCCTGCGGCGCCTCCTTGTAGGAAGGAGGTGGGGGATCGGGGCGGCGGCGGAAGATCCACTGCAGCCGCCAGAACACCCCCGAAACCATATAAAGAAGCGCAATCGCGAAGAGCATCCTGCGGGAGAAGAAGAAGATCAGTCCGAACAATGCTGCCAGAAGCACGATCAGGCGGAAGGGATGGGGCGACCGGAAATTAATGTCTTTAAAGCTATAAAAACGCCAGGTGCTCACCATGAGATAACCCACAGTGGTCACCATGGCGGCCCAGGGGAGCGCAGTATAGGCGGACACCAGCGGATCGCCGGCAAAGAAGTGCACTACTGCGGCGATAACGCCCGCGCCCGCCGGAATGGGCATGCCGACAAAGTACTTCTTCCCCGGACGCCCGGGATTCGAGGGCTGGGGGTTCGCCGTGATGTTGAAGCGCGCCAGGCGGCTGGCTCCCGCGATCAGGAAAAGAAAACTGGCAATCGCCCCGAGTTGCGTCAGCTTCAGAGTCCAGTTTCCTTCTTTCAGCAGAACTTCAGGCATGAGACGAAAGCCCCAGGTCCAGGCGAGCATCGCGGGAGCGACACCGAACGTGATTGCGTCGGCTAAAGAATCCAGCTCTCGCCCAAAGTCGCTGCTGGTTCCGGTCATGCGGGCGATGCGTCCGTCGAGGCCGTCAAAAAGCACCGCAAATCCAATCGCCTTGGCCGCATTGTCCAGATGCCAGAAATCGATGGCGCTGGCGTGCATCACCTCGAGAATCGCGTAGTAACCCAGCGCCATATTGGCGGTGGTAAACAGCGACGGGAGGATGTACATCCCCTTATTGATCCGGCGTCGCGGTTTAGGAACCGGCTGATCCATTAATGGATCCTTTCCTGAGCGGAGGTACCAGCCGCCAGTGCGCCCTGCGGCTGCAAGTAGGCCAGCACGCTGGCGCCGCCTTTGACGCGATCGCCCACTTTCACGCTAACCCGCGCCGAGGCGTCGAACAGCACGTCCACGCGCGATCCGAATTTAATCAGCCCGACGCGCTGGCCGCGCTCCAGGCGATCTCCCAGCTTGGGATGGAACACGATGCGCCGCGCCAGCAGGCCCGCAATCTGCTTGAAGACGACCTGCTGGCCATCGCCCTCGACGGTAACAATGTTCTGCTCATTCTGCTCGGCGGAAGTCGCGTTCATCGCGTTCAGGAACTTGCCGCGCTGGTAGCGGATTTCACGGACGATTCCGGCGATGGGGGAACGGTTCACATGCACGTCAAATACGTTGAGAAAAATGCTGATCCGCAGCAGTTTCTTGTTGCCAACCATCACGGGGGCGACATCGGTTACTTTGCCATCCCCCGGAGATACGACGGCGCCGCCGTCATCCGGAATTGCCCGCTCTGGATCGCGGAAGAACCACAGGAAAAAAATTGCGAGCAGCACCGGAACAATCGCCCAGGCAGCGCTGGTCAGCCACGCGAGCAAGACAGCGACCGCGATCAGGGGCAGCGCGTAGAGGTAACCGTCACGAACCATGGGGATGTTTCATTATATCTTCCAGCAGATGTCCAAATGCGGGGACACGTAAGTATAAATAAAAAAAGGCGCTTCAAAGCGCCCTTCGTGAGGTAGGTTGCTCCCACGGCGGTCGATCCGCCCAGAAGCTGGCCAGAGAAAGATTTATGCTACGTTGACGCCGTACTGTTGCCGGTACTCGCGCTCAATCGATTCCATCTGATCTTTGAGGCGCAGTTTGAGCTTCTTCAGCCGGACTTCTTCCAGCTTCTCGTCTTCGCTGAGGTAGCGTTTTTGGGTGAGTGTCTCGAGACGTTCCGCGTACCGCGTGTGCTCCTGAGCCAGTCTGCGGAATACCTCATGACTGGTCAGGAGTTCGTCTTTCGGAGTCAGCATCCAGCATCCTCCAAACCTGATATGGCCTCAAATTAACACAGGCTTAACAATGCGGGCAATGCCAAAAAAATGGGGCAGTCTCACTATGAGAACGGTTTAGTCGACGGCCAGGCGGTACAAAATGGCGTCTTCGGAGGGATTGAAGTAGTAGGACTTGCGGCGGCCGTCGAGTTTGAATCCCACGTGTTCGTAGAAGGCGCGCGCCTCGTGGTTGGATTCGCGTACCTCAAGAAATACTGCTGCATTGTTTGTTTCGCGCGCGGCTTGCAGCAGGGCATCGAGAAGGCGCTTGCCGATCCCCGTCCTGCGAGCGGCAGGCGAGACGACGATGTTCTCCAATTCGCACTCGGGGGTTAGGAAACGCGCTACTAGGAATCCGAGCAAGCCTTTTTGGGGCGCAGAGGGATTAAGAACTTCGGGCGCCGCTTCCGCCACGATGGCCAGCCGATGCACCTTCGCCGCCGGCGAAAGCAATTCTCTGTATTGCTGTTCGGTCCAACGAGCGGCGGTCACCGACGCGCGCGCCAGGCTCATCATCGAAGCAATGTCGTCAGCGTTAGCCTTGCGAATCTTCACGACGAACTCGGTTTTGCGAAGATCTCCGCGTCGGTGCGGCGGATGTAATTCGCTTCCAGCTCTTCCGGAGTGACGGTTTCGCCAGCCTGCAACTTTTTCCATCCTAAAAGCGCAATCATTCCAGCCGTGGTGCCCTCGATCATGTCTACCGGGATTTCCGCAAGGCGAACCGCCTCGGCCAGGCTCGCGACCATGGTCGCCACAACCGACCCATTCGCCGAAGATAGGAACTCATCCCTGGTGAGCACTCGTTCCCGGAAAACCTGCGCGGATTGTGCGGCCACTTTGTATTCGCCGGCATACACTTCGCCGCGGCCCGCATCGAGCGCCGCCACCACGTTGCCTTCGCGATGGCTCGCCAGTGCGATGACTTCGAGGAGCGAGACCGGCACGATGGGCTTGTGCAGAATTTCCGCCAGCGCCTTGATTGCCGCCAGTCCGACGCGCAGACCGGTAAACGATCCCGGGCCAGAGACGACGATGAAGGCATCAACGTCAGCCTTGCTGAATCCGTGCTTCGACAGCAGAGCGGCAATCTGCGGCACGAGTTGGGCGGAGAAAGTTCCGCCCGCCAGCGGAACCTCTTCGATGACCTGCACTCCGTTTGCCCCGGATCCCTCACCCGTCCGCACCAGCGCGACACTGCCGTGCTTGCCCGAGGTGTCGGTAACGAGTAGAAGCATGATTTGGATGTATCCGTGTGAATCGGTGAAAATCAGTGGCCGGGTTTTAGGCCTGCACCAACTCCAGCAACACGCCGCCCGTACTGGCGGGATGCACGAAGACATACTGGTGCCCGCCCGCGCCGGTCTTGATCTCTTCGGAGACCAGCCGCACGCCGTCTTTTTTCAGCCGCTCCACCGCAGCGAGCAAATCTGGAACCTTCAGGCAGACATGGTGCAAGCCTTCGCCGCGCTTGGCGAGGAACTGGGCGATCGTCGAACTCTCTGATGTCGGCTCCAGCAATTCCAGCCGGCTATCTCCGACGGGCACCATCACCAGGCGAACCTGCTCGCGCTCGACGGTCTCTTCGGGCGAGACGCTGAGGCCTAGCTTCTCGTAAATGGACTTCGCGGCCGCCAGCGATTTCACGGCAATGCCGAGATGATCGATCTGAAACATACTGTGTGATCCTATGCTTCCTTAGCGGACTTCGTCCGCCCCCGGACGAATGCGTCCGGGGCTACATGTTCCTTTACTATTTGTTCTTTACTTTCGCTGCAAGTTCTTCCACCAACGTGTATGGATCGCGCTTGTGCTCGGCCACTTCCGCCGCCAGCCGCATCAGATTCCCGTCTCCGAGTTCCGCGCGCGCCTTCTCGAGCATGGTATCGCGCAGCATCTCTATCAGCCGCTCCTGCCAGTTTTCTACGTTCTTCCTCAGCGCGCGATTTTCTTTTTGCAGATAGCTTTCATATTCGGCGGCTGCCGCGGCTAACTCCGGCACACCCGTTCCTTCGCTGGCGACGGTCTTCACAATCGGAGGCGTCCAGCCATCGTTCCGCGTGGCCAGCGATTGCAGCGCGCGAATCTCGCGCTCCACCCGCTCGGCGCCTTCGCGATCGCTTTTGTTGATGACGAAAATGTCGGCGATCTCCATGATACCGGCCTTGATGGTCTGCACGTCGTCGCCCATCCCAGGGACGAGAATCACCACCGTGATGTCCGCCAGCCGCACAATGTCGATTTCATCCTGTCCGACGCCGACGGTTTCAATCAGGATCACATCGCGCCCGGAAGCGTCCAGAACGCTTGTGACATCGGCCGTGGTGCGGGCCAGGCCGCCCAGCGACCCACGCGTCGCCATGCTGCGGATGTAGATTCCGGGATCGGCAAAGTGGTCCTGCATGCGGATGCGATCGCCCAGGATCGCGCCTCCGGTATACGGGCTGGTGGGATCGACCGCGACGATTCCGACCGTGCGATTCTGTTTGCGATACAGCTTGGCCAGTTGATCGAGGAGCGTGCTCTTCCCTGCTCCCGGCGCGCCCGTCATCCCGATCACGCGCGCGCGGCCCGTGTGGGGGAACAAGGCCTTCAGCAGATCGGACCATCCGGGCGCACGATTTTCGACGGTCGAGATGGCGCGTGCCAATGCCCGGGCATCGCCGGAGCGCAGGGAATCAATCCGTACCTGGGGATCGGGATTCGAGGCAGTATTCAAACGACCAGTGTAAAGCAGGGGGGTAGGAAACAGGAATCTACCAGAAGCTCATCGTTAGGCCTATGGCCGGATTTGTCATCCTGGGCCACGTACTTTGCGGCGAAGGACCTATGCAATTTGCCCCCACCCAGCAGGCTGCATAGGTCCTTGGCTTCGGTGAGGATGACAAACGAGACTAATCTCTCAACAACTGCCTGGCGATGACCAAGCGCTGAATCTCGCTGGTCCCCTCGCCGATCGTGCACAGCTTCACATCGCGGTAAAACTTCTCGGCAGGATAATCCTTGATGAACCCGTAGCCGCCATGGATCTGCACGCCTTCATTGGCGCAGCGCACCGCAACTTCGCTGGCGTAGAGCTTTGCCATTGACGACTCCTGCGTGGTCTTCATTCCGGCATCCTTCATGGAGGCGGCGCGCATGGTGAGCAACATGGCCGCATCGATCTCGGTGGCCATATCGGCCAGCTTCCACTGGATCGCCTGAAAATCGCTGATGGCCTTGCCAAACTGGCGACGCTGCTTGGAATACTTCAGAGCCGATTCATAGGCGCCCTCGGCCATGCCCAGCGATAGAGCCGCAATCGATATGCGGCCGCCATCGAGCACGCGCATGGCGTCGGGAAATCCCTGGCCCTCCGCGCCCAGCAGATTCTCGGCAGGAATCACGCAGTCTTCAAAAATGAGCTCGGCCGTATCGCTGGCCCGCAAGCCGAGTTTGTTTTCCTTTTTTCCCGGACGAAATCCCTTGGTATCTTTTTCCACCGCAAACGCGGAAATGCCGTGCGTGTGGGCTGTGCGATCGGTCACCGCGAGAACCACGACTACGTCGGCATAATGTCCGTTCGTGCAAAAAGTCTTGGTGCCGTTCAGCACCCAGTTGTTGCCCTTGCGCATGGCGGTCATGCGCGCGCTGCCCGCATCCGATCCGGAAGAGGGTTCGGTCAGGCCCCAGGCGCCGATGAATTCGCCGGTCGCCAGCTTGCTGACGTATTTCTTTTTTTGCGCCTCGTTGCCGGCGAGAAAAATGTGATTCGAGCAGAGCGAGGTATGCGCCGCGACGATGATGCCCACCGATCCATCGACCCGCGAGAGTTCCTCAATCGCGGTGACGTACTCGACATAGCCCATGCCCGCCCCGCCGTACTCCGGCGGGAAGACCACTCCCAGCAATCCCATCTTGCCCAGTTCCTTGATGGTCGCGAGCGGAAATTCACCGGCTTCGTCCCACTCCATGACATGCGGCTTGATCTCGCGCTCGGCAAACTCGCGGACGCTCTTCTTCAGTTGCAACTGCTCTTCATTCAGTAGGAAATCCACAGTTCCTCCAGATGCGCGGCCACTGCTGTCAGGCAGCTCCGGTCAAACTCAGCGGGCTTCAACGGCCCCGAAATTCGATTAGAACATAGCGCTGAAAGAGGATGAAGTTACTGCCGGCAAAGAAAGGAGAAGGACGGAAGCAACCGCATGAACACTGGCGATTCTGCGTGTTTGCTGCTGCCACCCAACCGACCGGATGGTTTGCCCGGTGGGCCCGCAACGCTGTTCCGCAACCAGCGATCGAGATCCTCTGCGAATTATACGCTCGCCTTCAGCCTTGGGAGGCAACGCTGGCCGGAGCGAGAAACGACTGGAAAACTTCGTTCGAAAACAAACGCCCGCGGCTCGTTAGGCGAATGCAATCGCCGGATTGTTGTAACAGTCCATCGCGAACGAGCTCTGCCATAGCGGGACGCAGGCCGTCGAGCACGGGCTGACCGAAGATTCCAGCGATGTCCCGCAGATCGAATCCCCGGTTCAAGCGCAATCCGAGAAAGAAAGTTTCTTCCAGCGCACTCGCCCGGGAGACAGGGGTTCTGATCAAGGGCGAGCCCGCCGCATATTTTTCCAGGGCGTCGGCCGTGGCCAGGCGCACAGCATCGAACGCAGGGTCAGCAGAGATCAGCATCGAATGCGCGTCGACCCCGAATCCGAGATACGGCTGCCGCGTCCAATACTTGAGATTGTGGCGCGATTCGAAGCCGGAGAGCGCTAAGTTGGAAATTTCGTACTGCACGATCCCTGCTGCTTCGAGCGTCTCGCATGCAGCGGTGTAGAAATCTGCGACCGCGTCCTCGTCGGGCACGAAATGGGCGTGATAGCGCGTCCCGCCCGCGATCAACTCGCGTCCCAGCCGCGAATCTTCGTCCACTTCCAGCATGTAAACGCTCACGTGAGGCGCTTCTGTCGCAATCGTTGTGGCCAGCGACTCTTTCCAACTTTCGGGCGTCTGATGCGGAAGCCCCGCAATCAGGTCAATATTGATGTTTGTAATTCCACCCGCCCGTAGGTGGGATATATCGTTGAGAACCGTGTCGCGCTTGTGCAACCGCCCGACCGCTGCCGCCTCGATATCCGCAAACGACTGCACCCCGAGGCTTACGCGATTCACTCCGCAACCGAGCAACGTTTCCAGTACATCGGGCGCCAGCGTTCCCGGAGCGCACTCCACGGTAATCTCCGCATCGGCGCGCACCGAAAAACGCGCGCGCACGGCGTCGAACATTCTGCGCAGCTGCCCTGCCTCCAGTACGGTGGGCGTTCCACCACCAAGGTAAATCGAATCCACTTCCGGCTCGACACGGCCGCCCATCTCCGCGGCAGCCTTCTCCGCATTCTCAATATCGCTGCAAACTCGATCCACATAGCGCGCGAATACGGAGCGCGAAAACACATCGGAAGCGAAGTTGCAGTAGCTGCACTTGGTCTTGCAGAATGGCACGGAGATGTAGATCCCGAGACTCACTTGTCTATTATCCCATCGCAAACGTTTTCCATTCTTCCGAGTGTTCCGGCCATCTATTTGAGGTACCCTGTTGACGGGCGCTGGCAGCGCCTGTCCGCCCGTTCGTCCTAGCCAGTACCCGAGAACCGATGGCCCAGGAAGAAGAAGTATTAGGCAAAGCGTATGACAGCCGACTGATGCGGCGGCTGCTCACCTACCTGCGTCCCTATCGCTGGCAGGTGACGATCGCCATTGTCTCGATCATTCTGAAATCTTTTGCCGACGTGCTGGGCCCGTACCTGGTCAAAGTCGCAGTCGACCGTTATCTCGCGCCGGTTCCTGGAGCGGCCTCAGGCCTGTGGAGTTGGCTCAGCCCGTCGCCGCTGCACGGCATCGCCCAGATCTCCGGAATTTATTTTGGCCTGCTGCTCTTCGCGTTCGTTCTTGAATTCCTGCAGACCTACTTCATGCAGTGGACAGGCCAGAAAATAATGTTCGACCTGCGCAGCCAGATTTTCCGGCACCTGCAGCGCATGCACGTAGCTTTCTACGATAAGAACCCGGTCGGCCGCCTGGTCACGCGGGTGACCACCGACGTTGATGCCCTGAACGAAATGTTCACCTCCGGCGTGGTCTCGATCTTCGAAGACCTGTTCGTGCTGACGGGAATTCTCGGCATCATGCTATGCATGAACTGGAAGCTGGCGCTGATCACATTTGCCGTGCTGCCGTTCATCGTAGTCGCGACGAAAATTTTTCGCGATAAAGTTCGCGATTCCTACCGCCGCATTCGCACGGCCATCGCCCGCATCAATTCTTACCTGCAAGAGCACGTCAGCGGGATGGTGGTGCTGCAGCTTTTCAACCGCGAACGGCGGGCGTACAAGCGATTTTCCGAGATCAATCGCAGCCACATGGACGCGTACAAGGACGCGATCCTGGCCTATGCGCTCTACTATCCCGTAGTGGATTTCTTCTCGGCGATCGCCATCGCTTCCGTGATTTGGTGGGGCGGGCAGGACGTTATTCGGAAGATCTCGGTTACGACCGTTGAATTGACGCGCGAACCCCACCTCGCTCTACACCTGGTTTCGATTACGGCATCGCTGGGCGTGCTGATTGCGTTTACGCAATATGCCATGCGCTTCTTCCGCCCGATCATGGACTTCAGCGAAAAGTACAACATCCTGCAATCGGCGATGGCGGCCAGCGAGCGCATTTTCAAACTCCTGGATACTCCGGTCGACATTGTCACGCCGACCGTGACGAAGAAACCGCAAGGACCGGGACGCATCGAGTTTGATCATGTCTGGTTCGCGTATCGGGATGTGCCGGACGAGAGCAAGGCCGCGGACAAACGCAATGGCCATCGTGGATCCTCGGAACCCGACTGGGTTCTCCGCGACGTCACCTTCGCCATCGAACCCGGAGAAACGGCCGCGGTCGTTGGGCACACGGGCGCCGGCAAAACAACCATGATCTCGCTGTTGCTGCGCTTCTATGACGTGCAGAAAGGTGCGATCCGCATCGACGGCGTTGACGTCAAAGAGATGGATTTAGGAGATCTGCGCAGCCGTTTCGGTGTCGTCCTGCAGGATCCATTTCTTTTTACCGGCACGATCGGCGGCAACATCCGCCTGGGCACTGAGCGCATCCAGGATGCACACGTGCAGCAAGCTGCCGAAGATGTAAATCTCGCCGAGTTCATTCGCGCGCTGCCCAAGGGCTTCGACGAGGAAGTCCGCGAGCGCGGATCGACGCTGTCTACTGGACAGAAGCAGCTGATCTCATTCGCCCGCGCGTTGGCGCACGAGCCAAGAATCCTGATTCTTGATGAAGCTACTTCCAGCGTGGATACCGAAACTGAATTCAAAGTGCGCGACGCTCTCGCCCACATGGTCGAAGGACGCACCTCGCTGATCATCGCCCACCGGCTCTCGACCATTCAGCGCGCCGACAAGATCATCGTCATGCACAAAGGCCAACTCCGCGAGATGGGCACCCACCAGGAACTGCTGGCCCATCGCGGCATTTACTACAAGCTCTACCAGCTGCAATACAAAGATCAGGAGATAGGGGATGTGGCGCGGGCGCTCTCGCCCGCGAATACCGGGGAGTCGACGGTCAGCGCGGATGACTGAAAATAATCGCCGTCGATTTACAGTTCTGTTGGGGTGAGTCGAGGGTATGGAAAAAGCAGGCTGCATCGTTGCTCCATAACCGCGGGCGTGGGCGCCCGCGCCACGCGAAGCCTGTCCCTTACAATGTCTGCGTGCTCATTCTGATCTCGGCCGGCGAGGCTTCCGGAGAAATGTATGGCGCGCAGCTGATCGAGGCTTTGCGTCGCGCTGTCCCCACACAAAACAGGCAGCTAGCTTTTTTCGGGGTCGGCGGAGATCGCATGCGGGCTGCCGGCTGCAACACCTTGGTCGACGCCAAGGACCTCGCCGTTGTCGGCATCACCGAGATCCTCAGCCATCTTCCGAAAATCCTCCGGCTTTATCGGCACTTGATTGAAGAGGCCGACCGCCGCAAGCCTGACCTCGCCATCGTCATCGACTCTCCGGCGTTCAACTGGCGAGTCGCCCGCCAGATGAAGAAGCGCGGCATCCCCACGGTGTATTACGTCGCGCCCCAGTTCTGGGCGTGGCGCCAGGGACGCGTCCGCCTGATCCGCAACTACATCGATAAGGCGCTGGTCATTTTCCCGTTCGAAGAAAAGTTTTACCGCGACCGCGGAGTGGATGCTACGTTCGTCGGCCATCCGTTGGCGGAACTCCCGGCCCCGACCACGACGCGTGCCGAGTACGCTCGGGAATTCCATCTCGATCCCGCCAAGCCCTGGATCACGCTGATGCCCGGCAGCCGGGTCAAAGAAGTGCGCATGAACCTGCCCACGATTCTGGAATCCGCGGGTCTACTCGGCTCGGGCTACGAATACGTGCTTCCCGTCGCGCCCACGCTCGACCGCAGTTTTCTCTCAAGCTTGATCGGCGAACAAAAGATAACGATGGTGCCGGACGCCTTGCCTGCCCTCTATCATTCGCGCGCGGGAATCGTTGCCAGCGGCACGGCGACGGTGGAAGCGGCCATGATGAACACTCCGTTCCTCATGGTTTACCGCGTCTCGGCCCTGACTTATCTGATGGGCAAACCGCGAGTGAAGGTTCCCCGCTTTGCTATGGTCAATCTGATCGCCGAAGAGGAAATCGTTCCAGAACTCGTGCAACAGGACTTCACAGCGAAAAACGTAGTTGCGCGGTTGCAAGAAATCCTGCCCGACGGCTCTGCCCGGGACCGTATGCTGGAAGGCCTGGCCCGCGTAAAGACCGTCCTCCGTGGCCCACAAGCAGGAAAAGCGGACCAGCATCCGGCCGACCGTGCCGCGGAAATCATTCTCGCGCTGGGCAACCGAAGCGCATCTAAAAGTCAGTGGTAGTACTAAAGTGTTCTGCGAATTCGTACAAGGTGCGGTAATTTTAGCGAGGGTCTAAGACCAATTCTGCATAACCTCACGATCCGGATTCACCAGCTGGCGCGAAATAAAACGGCTGTCACGAAAGTAGTAAGAGGAGTACTCCTGGTAGGAAGCGCGCATACACGGAACTGTCGACGGCAAGCTGCCAAGAACCGGTCCACGTGGTTTGGCGATCGTCCGCTGGCGGTTGGCTCAGCGGCGTGGCGCCTGGCGCTGTCAGTGCTCGTGCTGATAATCGTCGCGGCTCCGGGACAATCTCAACAGACTCCTGCTGTGGCGCCGAATGGGACGGGCGCAATGACGCCCCAAACGGCAACTCCTCAAGATTTGGCGACGCCGCCGAAATCAGGGACCATCCGCGGCACAGTCGTCGACCAAGACGGAGCCGTCATCACGAATAGCAAGGTCGTTTTGGAGGAGGAAGGATCTCCTCCCATAGAATCGGTATCGGACAACGATGGGAATTTCAACTTTGCCGGCGTCCCGCCCGGGCCCTTTAAACTTTCGTTCACGTCGCCCGGATTCGCCACCCAGACGACGTCTGGCGTATTACAAGCCAGCCAGGACTACGTGACCCCTCCGGTCCAACTCGTCGTCGCCACTACAGTCGAGGTTGAGGTCCACGAGACGCAGCAAGAAGTCGCCGAAGAGCAGGTTCATGTGGAGGAGAAACAGCGCTTGTTCGGCGTCATTCCGAACTTCTACGTCACCTACGTTCCGAACGCGGCTCCACTCAACCCCAAACAGAAATTTCAACTGGCGTGGAAATCGGTAATCGACCCAGTCTCATTCGGACTCGCCGCCGCCACTGCCGGAATCGAGCAGGCCGACAACGCCTACAGCGGCTACGGCGAGGGCGCGCAAGGCTATGCCAAGCGCTTGGGCGCAAGTTACGCCGACGGTTTTTCCGGAACGTTCATTGGCGGCGCGATCCTGCCGAGTCTTCTGAAACAGGATCCGCGATATTTTTATAAAGGGACGGGCACCCGCAAATCGCGGTTCCTTTACGCTATCGCCAATGCGGTCATCTGCAAAGGCGACAACGGACGCTGGCAGCCGAATTACTCCAATATGCTGGGCACCCTGGCTGCGGGCGGGATTTCGAATCTTTACTACCCTGCTTCGAGCCGCGGCGTTGGGCTCACCTTTGAGAATGCGGCGATCGGCATAGGGGGATCGGCGGCCGTCGGCGTCTTTCAGGAATTTTTCTCCCGCAAGTTCACGCCGCGTGCTTCCGACCCATCCGCGGCGCAGAATTAGGTCAGGGGATCTCTGGCCTGGAGCTCAATCTGTTTCGAAAACGAGCGAGTAAACGCGGGGTCAGGGAGCCTCGGGATCTCCGGTCCTTGTGCCCCGACATCTTTTACGTCAGAATCTTCATCAGAGGAAATGGGTTATCATTTCCTGGAGACCCTCCCGAATGTGGATCGACCGGCGGCGCGGCTTGGGCGTCCTTAAGAGCATTCTGACTTTATTCCTTTTGTTTTTATCGGCGCTGCCTTCGTGGAGCGCGGAAAAAGCCCGCCTGCGCGTCGACGACTATCAGATTCAGGCCACGCTCCAACCGCATCTCCACCAGATCACGGCCAAGGCTAAAGTGAAATTCACCGCCCTCCAGGATCTGAGCGTCGCCATCTTTGAATTGAATAACGATCTACGGGTCACCAAGGTCACCGACGAAAAGAATCAGCCGCTCTCGGCCGAGCGCGTTACCCAGGACTCCACGGTGCGGGTTCCGCTGCCGTCCGGACTGGCGAAAGACGCTTCGACGACCCTGACCTTCGAGTATGAAGGAACGCTGGAAAACGCCGACAACAGCCCGGTGCCCGGCCTCAGCCTGGCCTATATCGGGGACGACACCAGCTATCTGTTTTACGCCGGCCGCTGGTTTCCGGTGAACGACTTTGGCCTGAACCGCTTCACATCGACCATCAGCGTGAATGTGCCGGCGCACATGCTGGTCATCGGCAGCGGCAAAGTCAGCGTCTCGGATGTTGCTCCTCCCAAGAAAGCCGCTGAGAGCGTTCTGCCCACCAAAACGTTTACCTTCGTGTCCGACAAATCCAGTTTTCCGGGCACGATCGTTGCCGGAGTCTTTCAGGAGTACAAGAGCGACGAAGCCGGCATGGACCTGCACGTCTTCTTCAAGCCAAACCATCAGAGCGTCGCGCCGGCTTATACGACGACCGCGGTGCAGGAGTTCACGTACTTCATCACCCTCTACGGGTTGCCGCCTTCGCAGAGGCTGAACCTGGTCGAATTGCCCGGCGACACGCTTCCCTACGTATGGGCTCCAGAAATCGCGGGACTGGCGAGTCCCTCGATAACCGACAAAACCAACTATCGCCTGCTGGCCAACGCCATCGCACACCAGTGGTGGGGTGTTTCAGTGAGTCCCGCAACCAAGGACGACTGGTGGCTCAGCGACGGCTTCTCGCGTTATTCCGAAGCCATGTACGTGGAAAACGCCGCCGGCGCCGCCGGTTTGGAGGAAGCGGTAAAGGATATGTCGGTCGGCGCCCTGGCCTACGACACTGTGCCGCTTTCCAGTGCCAACACGCTGGACACGTTCTCCACCGAGTTCCAGTCGCTCACGACCGACAAGGGAGCCATGATCCTGCACATGTTGCGCTGGGTTCTGGGAGAAGACAAGTACAACAAGACCATGCGCGAATTTGCGGCGGAATATGCCGGAAAATCTGCCACCACGGACGATTTTCGCGAAGTCGCCGAAAAAATTTCCGGCAGTCAGCTCACCTGGTTCTTTTCTCAGTGGCTCGACTCGACGGGCGCGCCGGAATTCAAACTGAAGTACACCACGTATCGGCTGGGAGGCGCCGCCGCCGTGCAATCGCCGAAGGACGAAAAGATTCCCGGCTTTCGCGTAACCGGCGAGATTTCGCAGGACCTCGATCTGTTCCGCATGCCGGTGGACCTCAGAATCGATACCGACGGAAAAACCGAGAACGAACGGATTGAAGTAGTAGGCACGAGCTCGCCTTTTTCGGTTGAAACTTTCGGTCGGCCTCGCCGCATCTCGATCGATCCCGACCACCACGTCCTGACTAACTCCAGCGACGTGAAGTTGCGCTCCGCCATCCTTCGCGGACAAGCCATCCAGCAGCAGGGAGATCTTTCCGCCGCACTGACCGAATACAACAAGGCCCTCGATCTAAACAAAAACAGTTCGCTTGCCCATTACCGCATCGCCGAAGTGTTCTTTCTGCAGCGAAACTACCAATCGTCTGCGAACGCCTACCGCTCGTCGATTAACGGCGATGGCGATCCCCGCTGGACCGAAGTTTGGAGCCGTATCCAACTGGGCAAGATCTTCGACATTACCGGCCAGCGCGAACGCGCCGTAAACGAATATCGCCAGGCTCTGCAGACCAACGACAACACCTTCGGCGCGCTCGAGGAAGCGCGAAAATACATGCAAAAGCCTTACGAACGACCGAAGCAGAAGTCGCAATAATAACTAACGTTGTCGTCGCGAGGGGTGCGCAACAGGCTTTGAACGTGAGGGCGTGGGCGCGCCGGAAGAAACCCAGTGCTCGGCCTCCTCGAGCGACTGAAATATCTCGGAACTTCTCTGTGTGCGCAGAATCTTGTGCATGCGGGCAGCATGGGCCTGGACAGAGTTTCGCACCACGAACGCTCGCTTGGACTGGTCTGAGAAGGGATCAACCTCGTCAGCCAACCGGAGAAATTCGTCCGCGTTGAGGTCAAGTTTCTCGACATCCCTGAGGTCGGTGATTTCGGAAAAGAGAGGCTGGAATGCCGGATTTTTCCGTAATCGCGCCGCATATCGCTCAATGTCTCTAACGGTCACCGTTTTTCCGAAACGGACTATGACCAGCTTTTGCGCCGAATCGACATTAAACGTCGCAAACGAGCATGGTTCGTCCCCGGGCGAAGTTTGATTGTGTGCCAATGCCGGACCTCCGTCACACTGAGTACTTCCACGGGTAACATCGACCGTAGGATCGCGAAACTTGAACCTATTCCTGTTTATCGATCGGTAGCCGTCTTTTCCTCTGACCGGCTAACTTTTTGGCCCTACTGGATTCTAAAGAACCACAAGCCAACGGGAACTTTCGTGATCCCGGCGGCGTATCTCTGATCAGATGGTTGGGCGGGATTGAGACCCCTCGCCTGAACGTTACCCGGGGGCCCCCACGCTCCTCCCCGGAGGCGTGGGGGCGTGATTCTCAAAGTAATTGAAGCTCTGCGCTACGAGTAGCATGGCTGCGGTCTCGGTGATCTGGTTTGAAGCTCTCGCGGCTTTCGTTACAATCCCGATGTGTCTGAAACCGCTCGTCTCGACCGTGTGCTGGCGCAACTCCGCTTGTACGAGCACCCGCTGCTGACCTTTTCCGCGCGCACTAAGGGCGACGGCGTCGAAGTGATCATTCAATTCAAAGACGCGAGCATTCCGGTGCACATCTATCATTTCGACCTGCATCCCCGCGATCTCGACGATCCGCAGTTCGAATGGAGCTTCCAGCGGCAGCTCTACGCTGCGTTGCACGATTACTTCGTTGAGATGTTCATCCGCACGCCGCAAGATCGCGCCGACCGGCAGAAGAAGGGACTCTGAACAAACTCCGGCAAATCATCGAGCAGAAAATCCGCGAGCACGGGCCGATTCCTTTTTCACGCTACATGGAACTGTGTCTTTATCATCCCGAATGCGGCTACTACTCGCGCCAGGCAGGGCAATTCGGCAAGGCTGGCGACTTCTATACCTCCAGCGACGTGCATGCCGTCTTCGGGCGTTTGCTGGCGCGGCAGTTCGACGAGATATGGCGCGTGCTGGGCGCGCCTGCAACCATTGTGTTGCGAGAACTCGGTCCGGGGCGCGGGCTGCTCGCGCAGGACGTGCTGGACTGGTCGGAAAAGAAATTTCCGGAATTCTTCCGCGCGCTGCGCTACGAACTCGTCGAACAGTCGCCGGCACTGCGTGATCGGATAGAAGCCACTTTGGCCCAACATCTCGAAAAGGGGAAAGCAATACTGGCTGCGGAAACCTCAGGGGCCGAGGCCGGGAATTTTGCGGCTCATGGTACGACTGAGGTCGCGCTCTTCCCACACATTGTTTTCGCCAACGAATTCTTTGATGCGATTCCGGTTGAGGTTCTCAGTTCGAAAGGCACGCTGCGGATTGGCTCACGCAACAGCCAGTTCGTTGAGAGCTGGGTTCCTTCTTCGTCTCAGGAACTGGAGTTTCTGGATCGCTACTCGGTTCATCCGGAAGACGGAGAGCAGGTTGAGGTCCCACTGCAGGCGCAAGAGATCATGTCGAGCGCGGCTCACGTGGATCGCGGATTCGTGATCGTCGTGGATTACGGCTACACGCGCGCGGAGCAACTGGCTGGTCGGCATCGCGGGACGCTGAAGGCAATTCGTCAACACTCGGTGAGTGCAAATCCTTACGAAGCTCCGGGAGAGCAAGACATCACCGCGGACGTGAACTTCACAGCGCTGGCCGCTGTCGCGGAGAGGCAAGGCAGGCATGCGCAGAAGCTGGTTACACAATCACAATTTCTGATGGGGATTGGCGAAGCGAATCAGTTTGCGGACGCGTTCGAAGACTGTCGTCTGCCGCAGGAGCGAGCCAAGGTCGCTCTGCAGTTGAAGCATCTGGTCACTCCCGCCGGAATGGGCGAAAGCTTTAACGTGTTGGTAGCGAGCAAAGGAGTCGACCCCGAGAAAACCGCAAACCTTGCCGGGCTGAGTTTTGGCCGGCGTGATCTGCAGAGCCTCACCACACGGGGCACAGAGGAACACTGAGGGATTCCAGGTCGTTTTGCGCCCGCTTCACAATTCTATACAGAGAATTGGGACAACCTCGGCAAGGGGTTGGGGTTCCCATTGGATAGAAGTCGCATCAGCCGATGTCGTGGCGAGGAGAAAGTCATGAGCCGGTCTGCTGTCGGCGTACTGTTGCTGAATTTTCTAGCGTTTCAACTGTGGGCGCTCCCTAAGAATCAGGCAGGATCGAGTGCAGATAAAAACTCCGCCCCAGGCGGACGCCGTGCTGTTATTTACGTCATGCCGAATGCGGTGACGAATCCTGGGCCGGGAGACAATTCACAAGTCGTTGTGGACTCGTCGCACAACGGCAAGGAACCGCAGGTTGCGAAAGTTTATCAGGAACTCCAGCGGCGTAAGGAGTGCCAGCCGTTCGCCGAAAATATGATCAAGGAGAAAGCGGATTACTTTCTTCTCCTCCAGCATGGAGGGGGCAAGGGGAACCGCTGGGCTCTCTCCGACAAAAACGGGAATGTGATCGCGTCGGGCAACTCGTTTCTGCTCGGCGATTCGGTAAAGGCCGCGTGCCTGGCGATCGGCAAGGATTGGCAGCGGCTCGACGGAGCAACCGGAAAATAAGCGCTGGGCCGCTTCGCAACTGAGTAGCCGATAACCTGCCACGGCGATCAAACCGGAGTTTTTTCCTTTACTTCGGGATACTCGAAGACACCGCGGCCGGATTTGCGGCCGAGGCGTCCGGATTTTACGTACTGCACCAGCAGCGGCGCCGGACGATATTTCTCTCCCAGCGATTTGTGCAGATATTCCAGGATGCTGAGCCGCGTGTCGAGTCCGACCAGATCGACCAGTTCGAACGGGCCCATGGGATGATTCAGGCCAAGCTTGACGGCCTTGTCGATATCAGTGGCCGAGGCGATTCCCTCCTGCAACATGTAGAAAGCTTCGTTGCCGATCATGGCATTGATGCGACTGGTGATGAAACCGGGCGATTCTTTGATCACGACGACTTCTTTCCCCATACGATTGCCGACTTCCACAGCGGTGGTCAGTGTGTCGTCGCCGGTCTCGAGCGCGCGCACGATCTCGAGCAGCTTCATCTTGTGTACGGGATTGAAGAAGTGCATGCCCACACATTTTTTCGCGCGGTAGGTCACGCTGGCAATTTCCGTGACGCTCAGCGATGAGGTGTTCGACGCGAGGATTGTTGCAGGGCGGCAGATTTTATCGAGCAGGGTAAAGATCTCGATCTTCGACTCCATCTCCTCGGGAACGGCTTCAATGACCAGATCCGCTTCGCGCGCGGCCTCTTCGACCGATCCGGCATACTCCAAGCGGCGAAACGCGGAGTCGGCATCGGGGGCGGTTACCTTGCCGAGCTCAACAGCCTTATCGAGATTGGCGCGGATTTCGCTTTCGGCTTTACGCAAGGCGCCGGGCAACAGGTCTTCGAGAATCGTGCGGTAACCGCCCAGCGCGGCTGCGTGGGCGATGCCGCGTCCCATGGTGCCGGCGCCGATGACAGCAATCGTCTGGACTTGCGCCACCTATTTCTCCGCCTTTTCCAGATCGGCGATGGCGGCACTGACTTGCGTGGCCGCTCCACGCAACGATTCGGCCAGGCGCTTGCGTTCTTCCGGGCTCATGGCAGGGATATAAATGCAAATGCGGCGCAGCGTCGCCGTAATGTCGTCCACATAATTCATCGCGCGAATAAGTTCACCAGTTGCTACTACCATGAGGCTCCTCTTTTCTTTCCCGAATCCTTCTTTCGCATGCGGCCACAGATCAGATCTTGGCTTCTGCGAACCGGAACATCTATTTTGGACGCGCGTTGGAATTTAGTAAAGGCGGCTTACCGACACGAACCGACTGTTAGGCGCTTCACGCAAACGCGGGCGAGGGCGCCCGCGCCACATTGTTGCCACGCTTTATTCACAACGAGTTAACTATGCGGGGATATAATCGCAATCAATTCTTTTTATGGGGCATCGGCCTCGCGCCTGAATCGAATAGTTATGGCAGACAATGTTCTGAAACGCTACATTTTTGCGAGCGATTTCGACCAGACGCTCACTTTTAACGATTCCGGCTACGTGCTGGCGGAACTGGTTGGCATCCCGACGGAGGAGTTCGAACGAAAATCCAAGGGCATGGCCAAGATCAATCTGGTACAGCAAGGAGCGGAACTCGCGTACCTGCTGCTACACGATCCGGAGTTTCATTCAAAGGTGCGCAAAGAGCACCTGCGCGAGGTGGGCAAGCGGATCCGGCTGAAGAGCGATATCAAGCTTCTCTATCATTTGCTCGAGTCTGGGATCGACGGCCATCAATTCGATTTCTATGTGCTCTCTGCGGCGCCGGTGGAGATTGTTCGGTCGGCGCTGGAGGATATTGTTCCTGCCGATCATATTTTCGGCACGGAGTTTCTCTATAAACCCACGGGTGAGATTGACACGATTGTGCGCGCGACCGCCGGATACGGAAAGGTTGCGGTTCTCGACCATCTCCTTCTCCAGCAGGTTGCCGGTCCGGACCACGTGGTTTACACCGGCGACGGCAGCTCCGACATTCACGTCATGCTGTACATCAACTCGCGCGATGGACTGACCATCGCGGTTTCGGAGTCGCGCAATGTCTCTCAGATCGCCAAGCGCACGGTGTTGAGTACCAGCGCGGTGGCGGTGCTGGCGCCGATTCTCGAAGAAGTGGCGGGTTGGGAGCGATACCGCATCCGTAGCTTTTTCGAGGCCAACGGCATGCTGATCCAGGAGTGGGAGCGGGTCAGAACCGACTGGCTCACGGTGCGTCCCGCCGCGGAACCAACTCCGACGGAAAGCGTGACGGCGAGTTCGAAACTGGAGACCGCGAACTCCTGAGCGGCGATTATGCTGCGCGATAAGAATCTGATTCCGCTGTCTCATCAGCACCAGCATGCGCTGGCGCTGTGCGTGCGGATTGAGCGCGCCTCTCCCATTGCCCAGGCCGATCTAGCGGCGTGGCAGGCGGAAATCGCGCAGCTTTTTCTGAGTGAAATCCAGTTTCATTTTGCGGCGGAAGAAGGGGTGTTGTTTCCTGCTGCACGCGAGTTCGCTGAACTCGTTCCACTGGTAGAAGAATTGCTGTTGGATCACGAGTGGTTACGCGGGCAATTCGCGAGGGCGGCAATAGAAACGATGACGGCCGAGGACGTACGGGCGCTGGCAGAGCGGCTGTCAGCCCATATCCGCAAAGAAGAGCGCCAGCTTTTCGAGCGTCTGCAGGAACGGATGAGCGTTGAGGAGATGACGAGCACCGGGCGCAAGCTCGATGAAGCTCTCAAAGATTCGCAGCAGGCGTGCATTCTCCCCACGCAAGCGACTCGCCTGAAATCCGCGCAGTAGCTCAGCCCGCGGCCGTGAGACCGTGAATTCTTCGGAATGTAGCTGCAGCCTCCCGTCCCATATAACGGTCCAGCACGGCGGGATCCGTTTGGTGCAGGTCCACGACCACTAGACCATCGAGGACATCGGAAAATTTGCGGTCCACATTGAAGCCGACCAGCCTGCCCCCAATTTTGGCGTATTGTCGCAAGAGAATCGGCAGGCCCTTGCCGTCCGTCTCGATATCGGTGATTGGCTGCGATAACTCGTCAATATCCCGAAGAGCACGGCACATACTGCGGCAATCCCAGCGCCGCAGAAGACTGGTGCGAAAGGGACGCCGCGGCTCGACCATGGCCGAGAGATCATCGCGATGCATGCGGGCCTCAAAGAAGCGGTAGATCATCTCGCGCGACGCTTCGTTGTAGTCGTTGCTGATGCTGACCGCACCGAAAAGCACCGCCGCTTCCGGATGTAACGCCGCGAGGCGGGCAATTCCCTTCCACAGCAGCAGCAAGGGAGCATATTGCCGCTGATATTCAGAACGAACGAACGATCGTCCGAGTTCGAGCGCCGGCCCCAGCTTTTCGAAGAGCCGCTCGTCATAGCGAAAAAGCGTGCTGGTATAGAGTGCGCGGATACCGCGTTCCCTCAAGATTTCAGCGGTGCTTCCTGCGCGATAAGCTCCGACGAGTTCGCGCTTGGCCGAATTCCAGAGCAGTACGTGCCAGTAGTATTGATCGAAGGAGTCGAGATCACGGCTCTTGCCTGTGCCCTCGCCGGCCTGGCGGAAAGTCAATTCCCGCAGACGTCCCACTTCCAGCAGTGCGTGCGGGATCTCAACCGCCGTCGCAACGTAGACGGAAAGGTCGCCGCTCTCGGCCAACCGGTTGCGGGCAGGCAGCGTTTCAATTTCGTCCGCGAGCGTTTGTGGGGGCACGGCGTCGGCGATCGGTTCCTGAATCTTCACGCGAAAAATGGTGCGCGATGTAAGGGGCCGCGATCTTTCCATCCGGTTGCGACGGGCCAGCAGATGAGTGCGCCAGCGCAGATACGCGGTGACCTCCCGGTCGTCGTTCATAGTAAGGATCGCATCCGGCGAAAGCGGGCTGCCCACGCGGACTTCGACAGCCTTGCCCGCTTGCTGCAGAAATTCCTGCAACAAGAACGCGCTGCGCAGTTTGGGATGAATCATCCCCAGGACTTGAAATCCGAAGTTGTTGTGCCCGCAGAAATACACGGGCAGCGCCAGGGCGCCGGTGCGACGAATCAAACGCACTGCCGTATTGTTCCATGCAGGATCGGCAATTTGCGCCACCGGCATTTGCCAGTGTGGGGCCTCACCCGCGGGGAACATCGCGAGCATGCCCCCTTGTTGCAACCACGCTACGGCTTCGCGAAGGGCTTTGCGATTTGCATCCAGAGAGCGGTCGGTTTGAAACGGATCTACGAAGATGCACGAGCGCTGGAGCTCAGGAATATCGCTGAACAGAAAGTGAGTGAGAACCTTCACGTCGGGACGAACTTGCGTCAGGAGCGTGGAAAGAATCGCTCCATCGAGTACTCCGTGGGGATTATTGGCCACTACCACAACCGGACCACGAAGGGGAATGCGCGCTCGATCCGCCGCCTCGATACGGGTGCGGATGCGCATCTCCTCGAGCAGGCTCTCCAGACGAAATCCTTCCGGCGATTGCTGCACGCGCTGATAAAGATTTCGCGCTCTGGCTCCCGGAGTTAACTTTGCTGCCAGAGCCGAAAAATCAGGGACGCGCAGCGGTCCCCGGGCATCAGTCGCAGGCGTGTGCCACTGGTCGGATGGCATTCTCTAGGGATACCGCAACCGCGTTGCGGCAGAATGAAGCGCAAGTTAAAAGCTGATGAAATCAGCACCAGGGGATACTCGATAGTAACCATCGCGGGTAACGTGCAATTTCCCCTGCCAAATGATTTCCCTAGGTCTCGAGGCGGTAACGAGTTTCGGCCAGCCCGTAAAGCCTGCGCCAGACCAGTCGATTGATGGTGACCACTGTGGCTGCCATCATGATCGTCGCCGCGAGCAACAGTTGGAAATTGCCGCTGTCGGTGGCTTGGCTGATGGTGGCCCCGAGGCCCACCGTAGTGTAGATCTGGCCTTTGAAATGAAAATATTCGGCGACAATGCTGGCGTTCCATGCGCCTCCGGAGGCGGTCACGAGGCCGGTCACCAGATAGGGAAAAATTCCCGGCAGGATCAGCTTCTTCCAGCGTTCGATTTTTGTAAATCGGAACACGGAGCACGCCTCCTTCAAGTCTGTCGGAATTGCGATCGCCCCAGCAATGACGTTGAACAGGATGTACCACTGCGTTCCCAACAACAGCAGCACAATTGATCCGACGCCAAGCCCGCCTCCGACGCGAATCAGCAGCAATAGAACCACCGGGAAGAGCGCGGTGGCGGGAACCGAAGCGGCAATCTGCGCGAGCGGCTGAGCGATGCGTGCGAGGCGCGGGTTGAAACCAATCATCACGCCGGCGGGAATCGTCCACAGCGATCCGAGCAGCAAGGCAACATTGACGCGCAGGAAAGTGGCCAGCAAACCGAGTGCGGCCTCGTGCACCTCGGCTTTCTGCAGGCCGCTGAGCAGCATCACGACGCGAACGATTCCGTAGCTCGTGGCCGCAAGGAATAAAATAGCCAGGACACGCGCGAGCCAGAGTTTCCACAGGCTCGGTTGCTCCGTTTCGCCCGATGAACGTTCTCGCGAGAAATACATCATCAGGCGCTCGCTGAGCGGCTGCACAGTCTTATCGCGAAGCTTGTTCAGGCCGCGCGACTGGCGGAACAAGTCGAGCACCCACGACTGGGGACAGTTCGTGCTTTCTACCTGCTCAACTTTGAATCGCTCGGCCCATGCGATCACCGGCCTCCAGATGAACTGATCGAGCAGCACAATCACTGCGATCATGGTGGCGACGCCCCAGAGAATGGAAGCGGTGTCACCCGCGCTGGCAGCGGTTTGCAGATAGGATCCCAGGCCAGGCAAGCGGAAGTCGCGCGAGCCGAGCACGAACATTTCACAGGCCATCAGGAAGAACCATCCGCCGGCCACCGACATCATGGAATTCCATACCAGCCCTATAGCCGCAAACGGCAATTCCACCTGGATGAAGCGCTGCCACCAACTAAAGCGATAAACTTTGGCCGCCTCCCGCATCTCGTTCGGGATGCTTTTCAGCGAGGCATAGAAGCTGAAGGCCATATTCCACACCTGGCCGGTAAAGATCAGCAGAATCGCGCCGGCCTCGACGCCCAGTTGACGTCCGGGAAAAAGCGCAACCATCGCCAGCATCACACCCGGCAGAAAACTGAGCACCGGAATGGATTGCAGAACGTCGAGCAACGGAATCATGAAGCGCTCGGCACGCGCATTGTAGGCGGCGATGTAGCCATAGACCAGTGTGAAGGCGAGACTGAACACATAGGCAATCGTGATGCGCAGAAGCGAATATCCCGCGTACGCAGGCAGCGCCCACAGACTGCGGGAGATTTCCACTTCAGGAGTGATGGGGCCAAGCCAAGCGCGGCCAACGATCAGGACCGCATAGAACAGTGCGATCGCGGCGGCAAACATCAGAACGTCGGGTAGGTACGAAATCTCGAAGCCGGGCAATTGGGTCCAGATCCGGTACGCCGAGAATCCCCGCATGCTGATGGTCTTTTTCATGATCGCGACTTTCGAATTGCGGTCCGGCTCAGGATGTCGCCGCTGGATTTGGGGTGTCAGTCGACGGCGCCGGCGCGGTCGGCGACTCAGCTTGTGTCAGGCGTCCGCTGGCCCGGTCGTAATCGAAGATTTCGGCATAGCGTCCCCAGTTCAGGGCCGTCTCAAACTGGCGCTGCACTTCGTCTTCGGCAAAATGCTCGTCGAGGATATCGTGGAAAAATTCGTCCGCGATGGCATGATCGGACTTGCGTTTCAGAATGCTGTCGATCTGCTTCAAAATCATGACGTGCTCGAGGGCCGCGTTCCGGAACAAAATCTTGCGCTGCTGAATGTCGGCGTCGGCGAATGCAATGCCCTGTGGCGTAATCTGCACGTCGCCCTCTTTGAGCCACGCGAAGCCCAGCAGCACGCACGCCTCGAGAATCGGCAACAGATCTTCGACGTCCATCACCAACTCTTCGGAGAGGCGAAACAGATCCTCGCGTCCCCCACGATCGCGCAGCAATTCCGCCAGTCCGGCGATGCCGCCGACGCGCGCATGTGGCAGCATCTGATATCGCGCGGTGCGAATGGGCGCTTCCTGCTTCTTGCGAGCGTCCGGAGTCAGACCTGCGGCGGGAACAATGATTTCTGCCGTAGTCTCCGCGTCGGGCAGCGCATGCTCGACCTCGGGCTCAGTCATCACTTTGTAGATGTAGTCGACCAGTTCGACAAAACGCGCCGACTTCCGTTCGCGCGGATGCTTCAGCCGGATCGTGAAATCGGAGCGAATGCGCGCAGGATTCCTGCCCAGCACCATCACCCGATCGGCCAGCATCACCGCCTCTTCAATATTGTGGGTCACGATAAAAATGGCGCTGGTGGGCATCTTTTTGTTCAGCCAGAGTTCCAGCAGTTCACCGCGCAGATTTTCGGCGGTGAGAACATCGAGCGCGGAGAAGGGCTCATCCATGAACAGGACTTCAGGCTCGACAACCAGGGCGCGAGCAAATCCTACCCTCTGCTTCATGCCTCCGGAGAGTTCTTTTGGATATGCAGTCTCAAAACCGTCAAGACCGACAGTATCGAGTGCGCGCAACGCACGCTTGCGGCGTTCAACCGCTTCCACCCCCTTGGCTTCAAGAGGCGCTTCCACATTTTCGAGAACTGTGAGCCAGGGAAATAAAGCGAAGCTCTGAAAGACGATGGCCACGTTCGGCGTTTGTCCATCCAGCGGCTTGCCATGCCACAAGAGCGTGCCGGAACTCGGTTGCGAAAGGCCGGTCAGAATGCGCAGCAATGTGGACTTACCGCAACCCGAGGGACCGAGCAGCGCAATGATCTTTCCCGGTTCGATCACGAGATTGGTCGAACCCACAACCTGGATGCGGGTGCCGTCCGCTTGCGGATAAGACTTCTCGACCGCAACGGCTTCGATGATGGCTTCACTCACGCTCAACTCCCGTATCTTCTATACACGATCTGCCAGCAAAAATGCGCCACGTTAACATCCTGTTCACAATGGCGGGAAACGCCGCTGCCTCAAGCGACAGGCTTAAGCAAAGAAGGTCTGACTGATCTGGGACGTGACCGGCGCCGGAAGGCGATCGCTCAGCTCCGCCAAATGGGCCAGCTTCGCGGCAAGATCGCTGTTCACTTGACCCTCACGGAATCGCCAGCGCCAGTTGCCGCCATGCAGGCTGGGAGTATTCATGCGAGCCTCGCTGCCCAGGCCGAGGACATCCTGCAACGGAATGATGCTGAGATTCGCGGGGGAGCACTGCGCGGCCCGGACAAAGGCCCAATGAATGCCGTCTTGGCAACGCCCCACATAGGCCTCGGCATTTCGCTTTTCGTGTTCTGCGGCACCAGAATTCCACCAACCGGCCACGGTATCGTTGTCGTGGGTTCCCGTGTAGATGACTTTGCCTTGAGCGCGGTGCGGAAGATACATGTGCGCGCCTTCATCGCCGAAACCGAACTGCAACACCGCCATGCCCGGAATCTGCAAACGGTCTCGCAGCGCGTGCACTTCAGGAGTGATATAACCCAGGTCCTCGGCAAAAAAGGGCAGGCCGCCCAGTGCCTCGCGAAGTTTGACAAATAGATCATCTCGCGGACCGTCGACCCAGCGGCCATTCACGGCCGTGGCTTCGCTGGCTGGAATCTCCCAGAACTGATCGAAGCCGCGAAAGTGATCGAGCCGGATGTAATCGCAGTTTTGCGTGGCCCAGCGCAGCCGCTGTATCCACCACTCGTACCCGCGTTCCTTCATCACATCCCAGCGGTACAGGGGATTTCCCCAACGCTGCCCGGTCTTGCTAAAGAAATCGGGAGGAACTCCGGCAACGACTTCGGGCTGAAGATTATTGTCCAAGCGAAACAGTTCGGGATGCGTCCACACGTCGGCGCTGTCGTGGTTCACGAAGATGGCGACATCGCCCACAATGCGGATGGCGCGCTCCGCACAATACCGCCGCAGCGCTCGCCATTGTTGGAAAAACGCGAACTGCACCGCGCTGCGTACGCGAATGTCGTCGGAAAGTTCAGCACGAGCGTCGGCTAGCGCATCTGGCTCGCGGTGCGCGAGTTCCTGCGGCCAGCGATTCCAGGGATCAAGCTTGTGCCGCGCCCGCAATGCGTCAAATAAAACGAAATCATCGAGCCACCAGGCATTCTCCGCGCGAAACGACTCGAACCTTCCGGAAGCCTCGGGCGAAGCCGTTCGCAAAAAGCTTCGCGCCGCCTCAAACAACAGGGGCATCTTCTGAGCGAAGACTTTTTCGTATTCCACCGGGCCATCCGGAGAAGGAAGTCCATCGAGCTTTGCGCGGTCGATCCAGCCATGATCGGCGAGGCGTTCCAGGCTGACCAGCAAGGGATTCCCGGCAAATGCCGAGGTGGAGGAGTACGGAGAGTTTCCGTAGCCAAGCGGACCCAGCGGTAGCACTTGCCAGACGCCCTGCCGCGCAGAGGCAAGAAAATCTGCGAACTGGTAAGCGGCGGGCCCAAAATCGCCAATGCCGCCGCGCGAGGGCAGAGAGGTCGGGTGTAACAGGATGCCAGCCGCGCGGGGAAAGGACATGTCTGCGCCGCTACATTCCTGATTCGCTGCCGGTGCGGCCCAGCGCCTTGAGTTCTTCTTCGTTGCGCTTGATCTTGCCTGACCTCGTCATTTCGTCGAGAAGGTTCGAGACAAACAACGAGAAGCGTTCCTGCTGCTTGACTTGCAGCAGCGAATCGCGAATCTGATCGCGTTTCGCGGCAAAGTCTGCTTCCGAGGGCGGCTGACTTTCCACCAACTGCAGTACGGCCGCGTTGCCGCCATTATTGATGGGGCCACTGATCTCTCCCGGTTTCATGGTGAACGCTACCGAAGCCTGCCCTGACATCGAGCCTACATCGGGCACCTGGCCATCGGGCAGCACGAGGTCGCTGGTTTTCATGGTGGCGCCGAGTTCCTTGGCAGCGCGCTTCAGATCGTGCTCGGCCTTGGCGCGATCGGAAAGCTCCTGAACTTTTTGAGTTAACAAGATGTTTGACCGCTCATTCTTGAATTCGTCTTCCACCCGGCTGCGAATCTCTTCAAAGGTCGGAGTCGCCGGGGGCTTGACTGCAAGCAACTGAAACACAGCGATGCCTTCGGATGTGGAAGCTACATCCGGTGGGGATTTCTCTTCCGCCGAGAAGACAGCATCCATGAATTGCGGAGACTGCCCCAGGCCGGGCAGCGTGTCGTGCCGCGAAAAGAAGTCCGACGTAATCACAGGAACCCCCTGCACGGCGGCGGCATCGAGGCCTTGCGTACGCGCCTGCGCCAGCAGAGTTTCCGCCTTCTTCTGCGCCATCTGCTGCGCCTTCTGATGTTTCAGGATTGGCTCAATCTCGCTCTTGACCTCATCCAGTGGCTTGGTGTGCGCGTCCTGCTTGTCGTCCACGCGAATAATGTGGAAACCATAGCTGCTCTTCACCAGATCGCTGATCTGCCCTTTCGGCAGCGAGAACGCGACCTTTTCAAATTCGGGGACGGTCTGGCCTCTGCCGATCCAGCCCAGGGATCCGCCCTGCTTCGCGCTGCCGGGATCCTCCGAATATTTTTTGGCTAAATCTTCCAGCTTGGCGCCGTTCTTGATTTGCTTCAATAAATCGGCGGCCCGTTGCTGGGCTTCGGCAACGCCCTTTTCGTCCACTTTACCGTCCGGACCGGGAAGCGGCGTCTTGATCAAAATGTGGCTGACCTTCACTTGCTCGGGGACACGATACTGATCGCGGTGATTATCGTAATAGGCTCGCAGATCGTCTTGCGTGACTTGCACATCGGCCTCAGCCTTCGCCAGGTCGATCACCGCATACTTGACTTTGCGCTTCTCTGGAATGGAATTGGCATAGCTTGCCTTGTGGCTCTCGTAATAAGCCTTCAATTCCTCGTCGGTGGGGTGAAGGCCCTTCTTGAGGTCGTCCTGCTTCAAATAGGCGTAGTCGAATTTGACTTTCGCATTCTGTTTGACGAACTCTTCGTGAATTTGCGCGTCGCTGACACCCGCGCTGCTGGAAATGAGCGCCTGCAACTTGGTCAGAAGAATGTCGTCGCCCACGGATTGTTCAAACTTGGTAGTGGTCAGGTTGTAGCGCTGCAGCAAATCCTCGTATTCCTGTTGGCCGATGAAGTTGCCCCCCGGGAAGAAAGTCGCACCATAACGGCCGTGCTGGAGTTCGTCGCGCACCTCTGCGGGAGTGACGCGCAGACCCATGCGGCCGGCTTCGACGATCAGGGCCTGGCGCGTGATCAACTGTTCGGCTGCGCGCTGGGCGAAGAAGGGCAGCAGCATGCTCGTATTGGCCCCGCCCTGCGGCATCTGCTGTTGCAGCATCTGCCGGGCGGTCTCGCGCACTTCGTCGGCTGTGATATCGGCGCCCGAGACTTTGGCCACAACTCCTTTGCCCGGAGTACCGGTCAACTCGGAACCTAATCCGCCAGGAACGAACGCGATGACCATAGCGGCACAAATGAGCAGGAGCAGGCCTCCCAGAACAAACTTCTTGAACGGGCCCTCGGTTTGCAGAAATCGGATCATCTTCTTGTCACTCCAGGATAGTCGGGCGAATTTTCCATTATAAACTACCGGATGCGGCCCTCTCCCTTGCCGGTCGCGGATCGCCTTGCGCAAATCTTTGCTCGCTTGCTGGGGTCGCCTGCGCCGAAACCACCCAACTCACATCAGGGAAAAAATGCGCTATTGAAACGAATTAATAGAAGTGTTATCCATTCTGGCAGAGCATTTTTCGGAAGATGTCGTTGTTGATCCAAGACCCGCACCTCGCATAGGAGCAACATGAGCTTACGGAATCGTCTAACCCCTGGTTTTCTTCTGTTGACTTTATTGCTCATAACTTCATCTCTCGTCGCCCAAGAGAAGAATTCTTCCGCCGCCCAGGGCAAGCACCCGACCGAAAGCAGGTTAGCTCTGCATGAGGGCTGGACCTTGCAGACCTCGGCCAAAGTCGAAACCAAGGGCGAGGTCATTTCGACGCCGCAGTTTTCTCCCCAGGGCTGGCATGAAGTAACCGTGCCGACGACCGTAGTTGCCGCCCTGGTAAAGGATAAGACCCTTCCTGACCCGTTTTTTGCCATGAATCTACGCCAGTTTCCCGGCGTCAATTATCCGATTGGCGGAAATTTTTCGAACATCGCCATGGCGCCCGACAGCCCCTATGCGCTCTCCTGGTGGTACCGCAAGCAATTCGCTCTGCCAGCCAGTTATAAGGGCAAGACCGTTTGGCTGAAGTTTGACGGCATCAACTATCGCGCAAACATTTGGTTGAATGGCAAGCAGATCGCGAACTCAGACGACGTAGCCGGCGCGTGGCGCACCTACGAGTTCAATGTCAGCGAGACCGCAAAGCCGGGCGCGGAAAATGTTCTGGCCGTGCAGGCCTACGCTCCTACCGAACACGATCTCGCGATCACCTTTGTCGATTGGAATCCTGCGCCGCCCGACAAGAACATGGGACTGTGGCGTGACGTTTATCTCACCGACAGCGGCCCCGTTGCCCTACGCTATCCCACAGTCGTCTCGAAATTGAATTCACCTGCGAATGACAGCGCGCAACTCACCGTCACCGCTCAGGTCAAGAACGGCACGAATCATCCGGTCAAAGGCGAACTCCAGGGCGAGATCGAGAACGTAAAGTTCGAGCAGGACGTGGAACTCGCTGCCAACGAGGCCAAAGATGTCACGTTTGCTCCGGACAAGTTCAGCCAGCTTGTCTTCGCGAATCCACGGTTGTGGTGGCCGGCGCAGATGGGCACTCCAAATCTGTACAAGCTCACCATGGAATTCGACGTGGATGGAACCGTCAGTGACCACTCCAGCAGCGAGTTCGGCATCCGCGAAATTAAGTCAGACGTAAACTCGGTGGGCGGACGAGTTTTCCAGATCAATGGGAAGAACATCCTGATTCGCGGCGGCGGCTGGACTCCTGACATGATGATGCGCGAGAACTCGCAGCGTCTCCATGACGAGTTCCGCTATGTCCAGGACTTGGGCCTCAATACCGTCCGCCTCGAAGGCAAGCTGGAGACGCCGGAATTTTACGATCTGGCTGATCACAAGGGAATTCTCGTGATGGCCGGATGGTGTTGCTGCGATTTCTGGGAACGCTGGCCGCGCTGGAAGCCGCAGGATTTTGAAATCGCCAAGCAGTCACTCCGCGATCAGATTTACCGGCTGCGCAGCCATCCCAGCCTCGTGATGTGGCTGAATGGCAGCGACAATCCCCCTCCACCGGATGTCGAACAGATGTATCTCGATATCGAAAAAGATCTGCTCTGGCCGAATCCTGTCGTCTCATCCGCGACGGGAAAGAAGACCAGCGTCACCGGCGACAGTGGCATGAAGATGAGTGGCCCCTATGAATATGTCGCGCCCAGCTACTGGGAGGTCGACACGCCGGAAGGTCAGCCCGGCCGTAAGCTTTGCAATCCCGGCGGCTGCGGCGGCGGTTACGGATTCGATAGCGAAACCAGCATGGGACCGGCCGTTCCGCCCGTGGAGAGCATTCGCGCCATGGTCGGCAAAGATCATCTGTGGCCGATTGATGACGTGTGGAACTATCACGCGGGCGGCGGCGAATTTAAAACCATCAACGTGTTCAGCGAGGCGCTCGCCAACCGCTACGGAAAGTCTGACAGCGTGGACGACTTCGCCATCAAATCGCAGATGCAGACCTACGAAGGCGTGCGCGCCATGTACGAGGCCTACAGCCGCAATAAATATGAGGCCACGGGAGTGATCCAGTGGATGCTCAACAATGCCTGGCCGTCTATGATCTGGCATCTCTACGACTACTACTTGCGTCCCGGCGGAGGATATTTTGGCGCCAAGCGCGCGATGGAGGCGCTGCACCCGATCTATGGCTACGACGACCACTCCATCTGGGTAGTCAGCAGCCAGTACGAAGACGCGAAGGGATTGAAGCTCACCACGAAAATCTACAATCTCGACACGACCGAGAAGTTCACGCAGGAAAATACGCTGGATGCGGGCGCCGATAGCACTGCAAAAATCTTCGCGCTGCCAGACATTTCCGGCCTCAGTCCAACCTATTTCCTGGTCCTGCGCCTGGAAGATTCTGCCGGCAAGTTGGTTGGCTCGAATTTTTATTGGCTGTCGACCAAGCCCGAGACGCTCGATTGGGCAAAGACCACCTGGTGGATGACTCCGACCGCATCCTATGCCGACTTCACCGCGATCTCACAACTCCCGAAGGTCAAGCTGAAAGTCACGGACCGCACCGAGCGCAAAGGCGAAGAAGAAATCACGCACGTAACGCTGGAGAACCCGAGCAAGAGCCTCGCCTTCTTCATCCGCCTGAAAATCGACAAGGGCGCTAAGGGAGAAGAAGTTCTTCCGGTCGTCTGGGAAGACAACTACGTCTCCTTACTGCCCGGCGAGAAGCGCGAGGTCACCGCAACCTATCACGCCAGCGAACTGGGAACAGCAAAACCCACGGTGGAAGTCAGCGGCTGGAACGTGGAGTGAGAAGAATTGGGTAATTGTGGAATTGGGTAAAATTGCGTAATTGAAGACCGTTGAAAGCACGCCGTGGGTTTTCAAATTACCCAATTACCTCGATTCGCTCATTCTTCTTCGGGCGGGAGATCAAAGTTGACCAGGTCACCGCGGAAGCCGTGTGTCTTCCACGCTCCAAAGGCGATGCCGACAGCCATCCAGATACTGCCAACGATCCAGGCTTTCCAACTCAGGTTCTTCCAGAGGAAGAAACAAATCGTAAATCCAGCGAGCGGCGGCGCCCATATAGCTAGGATCGCCAGCGCAGTTCCAGCGGCGGCTAGTAAGGTCCAGCTGGAACCCGGCCATAGTACGAGAGCAATTACCAACGCGGTCAGCAGAAGGGGCGGCACTCCATTGTGCTTGCCTTCGCGCACGTAGTACCGCACAAACGCCGCGAGATTGACTCCCATGAAGGCGATGAGCGCTCCAAAGTTGAGCATCTCGGCGCCCAGTCCGTAACTGAACAGCCCAAAGCTGACCAACAACGCGCCAAATAGGGCAATGGCTCCGACAAACAGCACGTTATTCCGAGGCACGTGCCGCTTGGGATCAACCTTGCCAAAGAAAGCCGGCGGCAGCGCCTTGCTGCGTCCCATGCCGTAGAGCAGGCGCGCGGCGCCGATCTGCGCTCCCATGCCCGATCCGAAGTTTGCCACCAGCAGCGTGAATCCGACGATCGCGAACATGGGCTTCCACGCGCGACCTGCGACAAACGTGAACGCGGTGTCGCTGTTCGGAAAAGGTTGAGAAGCGGGCCAAACTAGCTGCGCAGCATATACCTCGAGGGCGCTAAGGATTCCGATGACAAAACAAGTCATCACCGTGGCCAGAAGAATATTGCGACGCGGATTCTCGGCTTCCTCTGAAAGCGTGGAAATGCCGTCGAAGCCGATATAACTCAGCACTGCAATCGACGTGGCGCCCAGAACGGCTTTCGTGTTCCATAGCTGGGGATCGAAGAAGGGTCGAGTAAAGAATGACGCGCCATCGTGGGGATGACCCGCAATGTACCGAACGGCGACCATGAAGAACACTGCTACGACCGCACCCATTCCCGCCGCGAGCAACGTATTGACTCGGGCCGAAGTCTTGATACCCTGAAGATTGAGAAAGGTAAAAATCGCGCCAAAGATAAGCGCCCAGCCCCAATAAGGAATCCCCGGTGCAAAAACGAACGCTTGTTGGCTACACCAGACGATGCAAATCATCGGGTTGAGAATGTAGTCCATGACCATGCTCCAACCCGTGACGTAACCGAGCGCCGGATTAATTTCCTGTCCAACATAGGTGAACGCAGAGCCAGCGCTGGGATAGGCCCGCGCCATACGGCCGTAACTGAACGCTGTAAACAGCATGGCGACCATAGCTATGAGGAGCGTGGTAACGACGTGCCCGTGGCCGCGATCGCTGAGCACCCCAAACACGGACATCGGCGCCACGGGCTGAATCACAATTATGCCGTACAGGATCAGGTCCCATAGCGTCAGCGTGCGGCGCAGGCGCGGAACGGCGGATGGAGCGACAGTCGAGGTTTCCATGGGAACGGCTATTGGATTATGGAAGGCAGGAAAATGTCAATATTTAAACGTTTCTGTAGCCGGATGAATCAACGATGCCTACTTCTTCTCGCCGTAATCGAACCAGTATCCCCGCTGCTCGTTGCCCGACATGTGCCGTGTGTTGTATTCGAGTAGATAGTTGACGTGCTCATCGTCGAGCGGGAACGATTTCTTCGGCGTGTAGGGATACTCGTCCATGCTCAGGAATGGCAGCGGCGCAACGTAGTTGCCTTCGGCCGCATAGAAGTCCATATCTTTTTCATAGCCATTGGCGGCAAAGAAATAATCGCGCACCCATCCCTTGGGGGGCGCCGGAAGATCCGCAGGATTGAATTCCAGCCGCACAACGTCTCCCGATCCGAAGACAACCAGCTTGTCGTCGGTGGCCGTGAGCAAAGGCAGAACATCGCCGTAGCGTGTGTAGGTCCCCTTCGGCCGAGTGTACGGCCCCGTCGGGCTGGTCTTCTCGTAAATGTATTTCACATTTCCCGGCGGCGTGCCCTCGATCTTGAACGGAAACCCGTGGAATTCGAGATCGGCGCTTGTCAGCGGCACCGGAGTCACGCGCGGCGCATGCGACTGGCCTTCGGTGAACTGCCGCGTGTGGTCGACCAGAATGCTGTCCCAATAAATCTGCAGATTCGTGGTGATGCGGATTTTCTTCGTTCCGGTCGGAAGCTTCCCCGTCAGATCGACCGTGATCGTCCGCGGACCGCCGGCAGGAAAGCCCATATCGTCGACCGCGCGCTTCCATTTTTTATCCGCGCCCAGCGCCTCCACATACGGAGCGATCGCCTCGATTTTCGCCTGCGACGCGGCATACATGCTGTTGGCAGAGAAGTATTCGATCTCGCCATGCATTAACAGCCAGAGCGGTTCTCCGTGATAAGCCTCGCCCAGATCGAGCGTGAGCGTGTGCGGCTCGGCGAAGCCTAGAAACTTGGTGAGCGCAAAGTCGCCGATATAGCGATGCGCGAGCAAATCAGGCAGCATGTCGTGGCCATGATCGTCCCACGCGCCCGCCAACGGTTGCGGGTTGTGGCTCACCACCACTTTGAATGGAGGATACGGCGGGTTCGACGCGAAATACTCGTTGGGATACACATCGAGATCCGCCGGATGGTCAACGGCCAGAAGCCGTACTTGATCGAGGTAGACGGCTTCCTCCAGAGGCTCCATGAAACGGAAGCTGAACTTCCCGTTGTTTTCATGAACCGAGTCGCGATTGAGCTTGATGTATTCGACCGGGCGCGGAATGTCGCGCTGCCCCGGCCCAACCCAGTGTCCGACGACGCCGGCGCCCAGCATGTCGGCGACAAATTCGTAGTGCTCGCCATTCCACACGAAGAGCGTGGGGCAGGAACTGCCGCGGCGATCGATCTCCAGAAGGTTCTGCTGCTTGTCGCCGGCAACATGAATTTCGTCCTGCAGCACTCCGGTGGGCCACAGCATGCGCACGATATCGGCTTCTTTCGCGTCGCCCAGGCCAACGGTCAGGTAAGGCGAGTTCTGGCCGAGATATCCGTTCGAGCCGTAGATCTCGAACTTCTGCCGGTTGCCGCCGGAGAAGACTTCCACTTTCGTGCCGATGGCGGATTTATTGTCGTTCAATCCCTTGAGCGCAAGCCGCATCCAGTGATTCTGATTTCCGCCTTCGTTGCGCAGGAGCACCGCGGGCCCGTGATTCTGCGTGATCAGCAGATCGGTCGCGCCGTCGTTGTCGTAGTCTCCGGTGATAATGGCGCGCGGCTCTTTCAGTTGAATCTTGTCGAGGCCGACGTCGGCGGTGACGTCTTTGAAGCCGTCGGGGCCGAGGTTGCGGAAGAGACGCACTTCGCCCTTGCCGTCCTTCGTTTCGCCGACCGCGACCAGATCGACCCATCCGTCGTTGTCGTAGTCAAAGGCGGCAACGCCATAGGCGCGGACCCAGTTGGTTTCGGGAAGTTTCACCTGATCGAAGGTCTTGCCGTGATTGTTCCGCCAGAGAGTGAGGGCGGGAGCACCCATCTCTGTGAAGGCAAAGTCCATCCAACCGTCGTGGTCAAAATCGAGGGCAGCGACGCCCAGCGTTGCGCCCGAAGATGCGGGAAAAACCTGTGGTGTCTTGAATTTTCCCTCGCGGGGGTTTTCGAACGCGATCGGCGAGCCTTGCAGACGGGTTACGAGTACGTCTACAGCACGATCGTTATTGTAGTCGGTGCCAATACTGCTCATTCCACCGATGCTCAGCCCCGCCGATTCAGAAACATCGGTAAACGTTCCATTGCCATTGTTGCGCCACATTATATTGCTTCCCTGAACTTGACCACCGGCTACCTCTGCCTGGCCGGACACATAAAGATCCAAATCGCCGTCGTGATCAAAATCAACGAAGTTGAGGCCGAATACAAACTGCGCAAAGTGCGGGGCTGCGGGAGATTCCCGCTTTATGCCAGCCCGCTCGGTAACGTCCTCGAAAGTGCCGTCCTTTTGGTTATGCAGCAGCAGGACTCCCTCCTGATCACCGAGGACGAGATCGCTAAATCCGTCATTGTCATAATCGCCCGCGGAGCAACTGAAGGCGTCGAGATGAGAAACGCCAGCTTTTTCGGTAACATCTTCGAACTTGCCGTTGCCAAGGCCGTGGTAAAGGGAAAGTGCTCCGCGATGTCCGTTGCTCGTCAGAAGAAGATCAAGTTGACCATCATTGTCGTAGTCGAGAAAGCATGCGCCCGGGCTGTTACTGGGAGATGGTGCCCCATTGCGAATAACAGCTCCAGTTTGTTCGAGTCCCGCCTCCTTCGTCACATCCACAAACTGTACCTTGATCTGCGCCGGAGGCTTCAGTGCAGCCTGCGGCGATTCCACTGTGCGTGAATACTGTCCCTGCTCGCCATAGGTCAGGCTCATGGGGGAGCCAAGTTTGTTCTGCGTGATGTACTGGAATTTTTTCAGGTGCGCTCGTGCATCATTCACATCGGACGACTGCTGGTAGGCGCGCGACAATCCAAACTCCGCCGACGCGTGCAGCGGATTGATTTTCAGCGCGTGATCGAACGAATCGATCGCTTGCGGAAACTGCTTGGCTTGCGCGTAAGCTGTGCCGAGAAAGTACCACGTGTCGGCATCGTTCGGATCGATGGCAATCACCTTCTGGAACGCATCAATCGAGGCCGGCGCATCGCCCATATTTTTGGCCAGCAATCCCAGGCAGTACCATGCGTTCGGACTCTTCGGATCCTGTTTCAGCGAATCTTCCAGCGCGGCCCGGGCGTCATCCACCTTCTGCAAATTCAGATACGCCACACCCTCGTTCAGCCGCGCGATGGTGAACTTGGGGTCGGCAGCGGCCGCCTGCTGAAACTCTTTCAATCCCTTTTCGTAGAGCTGCTGGTTCATGTAGGCGCAGCCCAGATTATTCAGGCGGGCGGCGTCGATGGAATTGGGTTGTGAATCGGGATTGGCGATTCCGAAGGCGGCGAGCAGCGTAGCTAAAAGAGCAACCGAAATTCTCAGATTCATTTCTTTAAAGATTTAAACACAGTGGGCGCACAAGAACACAGAGGAAACAGCGTTCTGTCCTGTCACCTGATCTTGTCATCCTGAGCGGAGTTTGCTCGCGCACAGCGAGCAAACGGAGTCGAAGGATCCCTACCCCGCACCATGCACTTTGAGCGATAGCGATCCTTCGACTTCGCCAGGATGACATTCACGGAACTACTTCGCTGCCGAAAATACATGCGCAGCGGAATACGCGCGATGACTGACGATTCCCTTCCCTTCCTCCACCGTTACCGTCTGCCCGGCATCGACATTGGCCAGTTTGCCCACTTGCCCGCTCGGCCACTGGACCTCAATGTTGTCGGCTTTCGTGTGTGCGCCCAGCCCGAACGTCAGGACCAGTTCGCTTTGCGACAGGTAACTCGATCCGGAGCGCAGCATCTTCCATTGTTTATCACCGGAGGCGTTGACCCGCACCACCGCGCCAATGCCGTCCCGATTCGATTTCGTGCCAACCAGTTTGATGCGCAGGCTGCGATTCGTTCCGCCCTCGTTGTGAAACAAATACGCTGGCCCGGCGTTTGTGGTAAGCAGAATATCCAGAAAGCCGTCGTTGTCGATGTCGGCGTAGGCCGTGGAGCGCGCCACCTTGGGCGCAGCAAACGACTTTCCCATCTGCTCCGTCACTTCGGTGAATTTTCCGCCGCCCAGATTGCGGAACAGGTGCGGAGGCTCGGCGTAGCTCACGCGCTTCTGCACGCGCTCGATTTCGTCTTCGATGTGCCCATCGGCAACGAAAATATCAGGCCAGCCATCGTTGTCGTAGTCGAAGAAAAAGCATCCGAAGCCGAGAGTGACCAGCGTATCGCGTCCGATCTCCGACTGCGGCGCTTCGTCGACGAACAAACCGTTCCCCTCGTTGTGGTAGAGCGAAACCATCTGGTTGGCAAAGTTGCTGATCAGCACGCTCGGATGCCCGCTGCGGTCGTAGTCGGCCGCGTCGGTACCCATACCCGCGCGCGCGACGCCGTCCTCGCTGAAGCCAATGCCGGCGGCCACGCCACGCTCTTCGAACGTTCCATTGCCTTTGTTCAGGTACAACTTGTTGGGCTGAGTATCGTTGGCGATGAGAATGTCAGGCCAGCCGTCCTGGTTGTAATCGAGAATCGTGATGCCCAGGCTCTTCGACGTAGGATCGCCCAGTCCGGCCTTCTGCGTGGCATCTTCGAACTTGCCGTTTCCCAGGTTGTGCCACAGCCGAACGGACGTGCCTTTATACGACTCCGGCGTGCAATACGACTTGTGTGCTCCATCGAGCGTGCAATAGAGATCCCCCTGCTCGCTCCACTGCACATAGTTTGCGACCACGAGATCAAGCTTGCCGTCGCGATCGTAATCCACCCAGGCCGCACCCGTGGAAAATTCCCTCGGCCCCCACATGCCCGCTGAGTTGGTGACGTCGGTGAACGTGCCGTTGCCGTTGTTGTGAAAAAGGTGACTCTGGCCCAGCGCCGAGACGAAGATGTCGTCAAAGCCGTCGTTGTCGTAGTCGCCGACGGCAACTCCGAAGCCGAACATCGGAATAGCAAGCCCGGCGCGGCGAGTCACGTCCGTGAAAGTTCCGTTCTGATTATTGTGATAAAGCTTCAGCGTGGTCGCGCCGCCATGAGGATGCCCAGGAAAATCGTCCCCGTTGATCAGAAGGATGTCGGGATATCCATCGTTGTCGTAGTCGATGAAAGCGCAACCCGGTCCCATGGTTTCAGGCAGCCACTTTTTCCCAAACGCGCCGTTGTTGTGGACGAAATGAATGCCCGCCTGCGCGGTGATATCGCGAAAGTGGATAGTCTGGGCGCCGCTTGCAACCGTCAGACCGAACCACAGAGATACGGAGGCACAGAGAAAAAAACAGAAGAAGGATCCTCCTCCGTGACTCGGTGACCCCGTGGTGAAAGCTTTGCCGGGAACGTTCATTTATCTGGAAGCCCCGGCAGCGGCTGTCGACACCCGCCGGGCTCTGCGCGACTGGACAGCCGAGGCGGCTGTCCCCACAGGACCCGTAGTGACACTCGCCAGCGGGACGGAAACATGTTCGTGCACAGCCTGCCGTTCGTTATTGTCTTCAGGATGTACTTGACGATACGGCCCGGTGATCGCCTGCGATGATTCGTCGGCCTTGAAGCGCATGTACCGCTCCTGATGCTCCTTGGCCAGCTTCTCATTTCCCAAGCCGCTGTAGCACAGCATCAGGTTGTAGTGCGCCTGCAAATCTTCCGGATCGATAGCCAAAACTCCCTGCAGCGTTTTCACGGCTTCGTCGTACCTGCGCTGCAAGAACAGCACGCGCCCCAGATCGTTCAACGCCACCCGATCTCGCGGATACTCTGCCAGCACCATTCGCAAACGAGACGCCGCGCCCTCATAGTTGCCGTCCGAACGCAGAACTTTAGCGTAAAGAAAATTTGCCCGGGCTAGTGTTGGAGATAGACTAAGCGCCTTCTCCAGTACGGCGCGGGCGCGCTCCATATCGCCCTCCGCCACGGCACAGCGGCCGAGATTGGTCCACCCGTCCGGATTACTGGGATCCGCTTCGGTCACCTTTTCGAAGGCAGCCGCCGCCCCCTTCAGGTCGCCTTGCAGAAACAATCCGATCCCGTAGTCGTTCCAGCGCTGCCATTCGTCCTTTCGAACCATCGTCTTCGGCTGCGGCTCCGGGGCGTTCCGGGCAATGACTGGAAGCGTAACTTCGTCCTCGGCCATTGTGACGATCGGCAGGTCTGGAATTTTTTCTTCCTTCGCCGAAACTCCCTTCAATGACGCGGTGAACACTGTGGGACGATCGTCGTAGTCGGGAGAAACCGCGTTCGGCTTCGTCGGGTCGGGCTCGCCGGCAAACGCCTCGTGCGTTTCATACCACGAAAATTTCCGGTAGCACAGCCGCGCATGCAGCATGATTTTGTTGCCGGCGTTCTGAGGAATCAGCATGCGGTAATGAACCGTGTCGGCGGCGCCCGGCGGAATCAGTCTGACGTAGACGACCGCTCGTGTGGCCCACGCGTTCCGCTTGTTGATGGGATTGCCGTGGGCATCGATCTGCAACGATCGGTAGAAGTGCGCGCCTTTTTCTACCGGACCGTGGCCGTTATCCTCGACCATGCCGCTCCAGAAGACGATCCGGCCCCTGTCGTCAGTGCCTTTCAGTTCGAGCCAGGTGTCGTAAGCATCAACCGTGCCCCCGGGGAAAAAATGTCCTACCTTCTTGGTCCGCACCACCACATCCACGCGGACGGTGTCGCCTCGCCGCAAAGGCGGCTGCACCAAATTCAGAGGAGCCGTAACCGGAGCGGCTTCCCCCGCATTTCCGCCCGTGATCTTGCTCTCAGCTTCTTCTCCAACCGCAAACGTGGTCGACAAATCGGACTGCGTGGTTACCCCCGCCTTCAGCGGAATCTGCGCCGGCGACAGCGCGAAGATGTCCACCGTGACCGCGCCACCTTTTAGGAAGTCTTCTGTCAGCTTGAGCTGCGTCGCATCTTCGTTGGCGGTCGGTACTGCCGTATTCGCAGCCAGGAAGCGATGCGAGTGCACAAAGCCATTGATATTCCCCGCGTCCTTGGACGCCGCGGGCGGCATGTGACAATCGGCGCACTGCTGCGGCTTCGGCGGATAGTAGAACGACCGCGCTCCCTGCCCCGACACTCCGCTAGCCTGCCAGTTGTCGTACTCGTTGAATCCTCGGAACCAGCGATAATTGTTCACCGGAACATCCAGATGCACTTTATGGCAGGTCGAGCAGAACTCCGCTGTCTGATCGCGCATGAAAGGTTTCAGGAACACGCGCCGGTGCGGCTCCGGATTCAGCCGGATCACAAAATCATGCAACGCACGCGCCACCGGATTCTTCGCGGCCGCCAGTTCATGCAGCTTGGGATACTCGAGATAAAAATCGCCCTGCCCCATCGTGCTCTTCACCCGGGCGATGGAGTGGCACATCATGCAGCCCAGCCCGGCTTGCGCCTCCGGACGATGCACGATCTGCTTGATGGGCGTATCCATTAATCCGGCGTACAGCACCGCCGGATCGTGGCAGCCGCCGCACCATTTTGACGGCTGGGTTCCCACCGTGTCTTGCATATACTCGACCGCCTTGCGATACCACTGATTGTTGAACGAAGAAAAATGGTGTGCCGAGCTGAACCACTGGTTGTAGATGTCTTCGTGGCAGCGCTTGCAGGAATCGGATTCCATGAAAAACTTGCTGGGGATTTTCTGCTTGCCGTAGACTTGCGCTGAACTCGGAAAAAATGGACCGTCGGGGCCATCGCCCTCGCCATTCATATTCTCGGGCGGCATGGTGGGATTCTCGATGCGATTGCGCGTCTGCCAGGAGTTGCGCACATGGCGCGCCGCGTAGCCGATGCCAGCCAGCACAACCAGACAGAGGACGGCTCGGAGTGCACCAGCCGTTCCGGTTGAACCCAGCAGGCCGGAGTTGCTCGTCCCGCGTCTGCCCAGCCAATCCGCGATGAGCAGGCCAACGCCCACCAATGAGATCACAATATGGAAATAGAGCTTGTTCCACTCCGAACGCGGCGTTCCAGTCTTGATCAGGATAAGTCCCACAACCGCTCCCGCCGCAATCAGCAACCATCCGGCCCGCCCAAAGAAAGTGCCAGAGCGCAGCAAGCGGATCAGAACCGGAACTAGCAGGAGGGCGGCCAGCACGCCTCCAAAGGCGTGCAGCAGGACGACGCCAGCGTACAGAATATTGGGCTGAGGAAAGGCGTAGAGATAGCCGGCCGAGACCGTGAGAAAGGCGACCAGCCAAGCCAAAAATCGAACGGTGATTCCCCTGGAAGCTGGCATTGCTTGCATGGTTGCACTGCGTCGAAAGATGCGTTGCGTGACCAGCCCCACAGAGAGCCAAAATCACGAGGATACAAAGGTATACAGCGGAGATTGCGGTGGAAATAATCCAAAAATACTATTCGATGGCGAATGCGCCCCCGGCCCTCATTAGCCGCCCCATTTTGCGGATCCAACCGCTCACCCGATCGGCGGGGCCTGCCATGCGTTGCACTCTCTTTCCAGCGCGGCGGCGATCGCCAAGACCTGCTCTTCTTCCCACGGCTGCCCCACGATCTGCACGCCGATAGGTAGGCCTCCTGCGGACCGGCTGACGGGAACGACCGCCGCAGGATTGCCCAGCAGGTTGAACCACTCGGCATAGCTCCAGGCATCCAGATACTGCACAGTTTTTCCTTCGATCGTCCAACTGCGCTCTCCGTGGCGAAATGCCGGAATCGCCGCCGCCGGACACAACAAGATCGGGTACTTCCGCATCTGCGCCAGAAAATCAGCGCGGAGTGTATCACGCCGGATCCATGCGTCCAGAAGCGCTTCGCCTGAAAACTCTGGCTCTGCCTCGGACCATTCCAAGAATTGCTTCAAGATTGGACTCCGGTCGCTCTCGCGGTCACGAAACATCGGGCCAATCAGCATGCCGCCGACTTTGACGAAGAATTTCTTCCATAGGATTCGCGCTTCCTCGAGGCCGGTGGGACGAAATGGCTCAACTTCGAATCCTGCTCGGCGCAGAGCTTCCCCAGCGCTTCGAACCGCGTCGCGAATTTCTGCAGTAACGGGCGTCCGGCCATCGTCTTCGAAGTAGCCAACTCTCAGACGCTTCACCTCCCCTTCGTCCGGCCAGCGAACGGGCACGGGAGCCGCGCAGGTTTCGCCATCGTCGGGACCTTGCATCACCTCGAACAGCAATTTCAAATCGTCGACCGTCCGCGCCATGGGGCCAACGACTCCGATCAAAGCAAATGGTCCCCCGGATGGCGGAAAGTGGCCCGTGGAAGGGATGCGCCCCGGCGTGGGCTTGAGCCCGCAAATGCCGCTGAAATGCGCGGGAACTCGAATCGATCCGCCGCCGTCGCTGCCCACGCCACCAGCCGACATTCCAGCCGCGATAGCCGCCGCCTCTCCTCCGCTGGAACCGCCGGGTGTGCGCTCCAGATCCCACGGACTGTTCGTTCGCCCGTAGAGCAGGTTGTCCGTTTCCCATGCCATCAGCATTTCCGGCGTGTTCGTAACCCCGAGTATGATCGCGCCCGCGTTTCGGAGTCGTGCTACCAGCGGAGCATCGTGCGCCGCAACGAATCCCGCACGCAGCCGGGTTCCGGCCTCGCACTTCATGCCAGCAACTTCGATCGAACTCTTGATGCTGATGGGCACACCGTGAAGCGGGCCTAAAGGCCTGCCGGCCGTCACTGCAGCATCGGCATCGCGCGCGTCGCGCCGCACCCGCTCGGCATCTACTTCGACGAATGCGTTCAGTCTCGGATTCAGCCTCTCGATTTTCTCCAGATGAGCTTCCGTAACTTCGAGTGCAGAAAGTTTTTTCTCGCGGATGTGCTGCGCCAGGGTTAGGGCAGGAAGGAATGTAAGATCGCGCACTCAGTTCTCCAGGACAAAGCGGAGTCTAGCACGCTCGTCGGCCGTGCACGGAGTTTGCCCGCTTCTTCATGGCCCGATCCAGCACCAACTTCTCCTCTGCGCTCAGCCAGCGGTACGTTCCCTTGGCAAGTGTTCCCAGGGGCAGCGGCCCAATCGACACTCGCATCAGCCGCAGCACGTCAACTCCAAAGCTGGCCAGCATGCGGCGAATCTGGCGATTCCTGCCTTCCTCAATCGTGATTTCCAGCCAGCAGTTCTTTTCTCCCGAACGCAGGAGCCGGCATTCTTTCGCCCTGAGACGTTGTCCGTCGATCTTGACTCCCCGCAACATTGCGGCAATCATGCCGTCGTTCGCGACGGTCGCAATCTGCACGTGATACGTCTTCTCCAAATGCGTTTCCGGAGCGGCCACGCGCGCCCCCCACTCGGAATCGTTGGTCAGCAACAGCAGGCCTTCACTCGCCTTATCCAGGCGTCCAACCGGCGCAACCCACGGCAGCGAGTCGCCACTGCTGGCCAGCACCGAATAGACCGTCTCACGTCCCTTTTCATCGGATGCGGTTGTGACCAGGCCGCGCGGCTTGTTCATCATGAGATAGATCTTTTTCCCCAGCCTAGCCTCGTGTTCGTCGACGACAATGCGGTCGGAATGGAGCCGCACCGGTTTTTCGGGATTGCGCTGCACGCTGCCGTTGAGCCGCACTCGTCCGGCGCGAACCAGTTCCGCGGCTTGCGAGCGTGAGCAATATCCCAGCTTCGAAAGCGCGCGAGCCAAGCCAATGCGCCGGACTTTCCCCTTCAGCGGCAAGCGTTCATGCTAATCGATACAGCCACCGCGCTGCACGCGCACAAACGATGCATTGCTTGGTACCATGAGAGCAATCGGCCGGCCGCGCCGGATCGCCGCCACCTGTGCATATTGGAAAGGAAAAGTCGATGGCCCACCAACATCCCCCTCGTTTCCTCAAGATTGTCGACGACGCCCGCAGCCGCATCCGCGAAACCAATGTCGACGAGGTCAAGAAAAGACTGGACCGGGGCGACAAGTTTCTGCTCGTCGACGTCCGCGAAGAAAGCGAATTCTCGAAAGATCATCTGCCCGGCGCGGTTCATCTGGGCAAGGGCGTCATTGAGCGCGACATCGAAGCGCGCGTCCCCCAACTCGACATCGAGATGGTTCTTTACTGCGGCGGCGGCTTCCGCTCCGCTTTAGCGGCTGACAATCTGCAGAAAATGGGATATACCAAGGTGATCTCGATGGATGGCGGAATTCGGGGCTGGCGCGAAAAAGGTTTGCCGCTCACCAAAGAGTAATCGAGCACCGTAACGGCTTAAACAATCCCGTGAATCTTGAACCGCAAGCGAATCCCTCTGTGGTAACGTCTGCGCCAGGCACGCTCAACGGCCGCATCTTCTTCTGGTCACTCACATCGGCGCTCGCCGGTTTTCTTTTCGGTTTCGACACCGTCGTCATTTCCGGCGCGGAAAAAACCATACAGACACTGTGGGGGCTGAGCCCTACCGTGCATGGGATCGCCATGGCTTCGGCGCTCTACGGGACCATTGCCGGGGCGCTGATCGGAGGCTGGCTGGCCGATCGCTTTGGACGCAAGGCCACCCTGCTCTGGATTGGGGTTCTGTATTTTGCGGGCGCCGTGGGGTCCGGACTGGCTTCCGGCGTCAGCACATTCATTCTCGCTCGCGTGGTTGGTGGATTGGGCATCGGCATCTCCACGGTGGTGGCGCCAATGTACATTTCCGAAATCGCGCCCCCCAAGCATCGCGGACGCCTGGCGGGGATGTTCCAGTTCAATATTGTATTAGGCATTCTGATCGCTTACGTCTCGAACGCGCTGCTTGCTGGGATTGGAGTAAACGCCTGGCGATGGATGCTCGGAGTTGCCGCATTTCCTTCCCTGCTCTACGCCTTGTTCTGCCTGGGACTGCCGGAAAGTCCCCGCTGGCTGATCACCCGCAAAGGTGACCGCGAGGCTGCTATTGGGGTGCTGCAGCGAACCGAGCCCGAACTCTCGAAATTGGAGATCGCAGCACAAGCGAATGAAATTGCCGCCGCTTCCACGGAACAAGTTTCGTCAGGCCATTTCTGGACGAGACGCCTGCACAAGCCGATTCTACTGGCTATTTTGATTGCATTCTTCAATCAGTTGTCGGGCATTAATGTGATTCTGTATTTCGCGCCGCGCATCTTTGAACTAGCCGGACTAGCTGCCAATGCCGCCCGGTTGCAATCGGTCGGAATCGGGATTACCAACTTCATTTTCACGTTCGTTGGTCTCTGGATGATCGACCGCCTGGGCCGCCGTACCCTGCTCTACATTGGCTCGTTCGGCTATATCATTTCGCTCGGCTTGGCTGCTTGGGCATTCTTCACCCAACATTATTCGATCGTGCCGGCCTGTATTTTTGCTTTCATCGCCGCCCACGCAGTCGGCCAAGGCGCGGTGATCTGGGTGTTTATCTCCGAAATCTTTCCCAATCGCCATCGCGCCGAGGGTCAAACTCTCGGCAGTTCCACCCATTGGATATTGGCAGCTGTGCTCACAACCATTGCTCCGAAGGTGTTCGCCGCCTTCCCCACCGGCTACATATTTTCCTTTTTTACCGGCATGATGGTGCTGCAGCTCATCTGGGTGAAGACCATGGTTCCCGAGACCAAGGGAGTTCCGCTGGAGCAAATCCAGAAGCAACTCGGCATCGAATAAAATTCACGGGCTTCTTCGCCGCCAAACGTATTGGCAGCTGCTGGCTACTTCACTAGTCCCACAATCAAGCTGCTGGGCCCGGGCAGGTTGGTTCGGCTTACTTCCGCGAACCCCGCAGCCTTCATCCATTGCGTGTATTCCGGTTCGCTGTAAGCCGCGCCCGACTCCGTGCCGACGAGCATGTTCAATGAAAACAGCGCTGCGTGCTGCGGCCCGGTCTTGTCAGGATTGAGGATGAAATCCTGCACGACAAGACGCCCGTTCGGAGCCAGCGTCTGGCGAGCACGGCGAAAAATGTCTCGATTCTGATCCTCGGAAAACATGTGGCAGATCGCGTTCAGCAGGATGAGGTCATAGCCGCGGCCGAATTCGCCTTGCAGCATGTCTCCAGCGCGTACGCTGATTTGCGACGACACGCCAGCCTGATTGACATATTCCGTGGTAAGCGGCACGACCTCTGGAACATCGAGAATCTCGCACCGCACATCCGGAGCAGCCTTGGCGAACGCGATGGAATAGGCGCCAGAGCCGCCGCCCAGGTCGAGAATGCGGCGCACCCCGGCCGTGCCCAAAGCTTTCACCAGAAGTGGCGCCCGAGCTTTGGCGTTGCGCTGCATGCCGGCGATGAAGTTGCGCGTCCACTCGGACGAACTGGTGCGATCGATCGGGACGCGTGTGCCCATCCGCACCGCATCGGTCAGAGTGCTCCAGCGATGCCAGATGTTCGCGGTATGCAGCAGGCCGTTGCGATGATTGTCTTTGGAGCCCTGCGCAAAGAAGCGCGCCGATTCAGGCGTATTCCTGTAATCGTAACCGCTCTTCGAGAGCAGTCCGAGAGCAACAAGCGCATTCAGCAGCATGCTCACCGCGCGAGCATTGGCGTGGACTCTCGCCCCAATCTGTTCGGCATTGGCTCCTTCCCCGACGGTGGTAAAGATATCCAGTTCGAGTGCAGTAAGAATGCACCGGCTGGCCATGAAGCCACGGATTATCTGCTCGAGGCGGTCAGGCAGCATCCCGGCTTTGTCTCGGGCAGCCATGGCGGCGTGGAACTTTTCTCCATGCTCGACCGACATGGCTTTCATGGCCGGGGCATCATTCCATACCAACCGCTCGACCGGCTTGCCGCCGCCAACATGTGTGTCCAGGATTTCACCCACGTCCGATGGCTTCACCCGCCGGTACCAAACTCCTGCCGGATAGGCAACCATCACCGGGCCTTCGTCGCACAGTCCCATGCAGCCGCAGGTCGTGAGTTGCACTTCGTGGCTCAGGCCGCGCGCCTGTGTCTCGCGATCCAGAGCATCGAGCACCGCCAACGACCCACTGGCCGGACAGGATGTGACTCCTTCTGGCTTTTGTTGCGTGCATACGAACAGATGAAAACGAAACGGTTCCATGGCAATCTCCGAATTCTTAATGATGAGGATGACGCTTGATAGTAACGCCGGACGGAAAGTGCCGATGTGACGAATCTCACAATTTCAAGATTGCGGTTTTCTTAATTGGGGCGGTCCGTTACAGACGGGTTTCACCACGAAGGACACTAAGTCACACGAAGGAAAACTTCTTGAGAGTTCCTTCGTGTAACTTCGTGGCCTTTGTGGTTCATCGTACAGCTCTGCTGCCGGAAAGCTGCAACTTCGTCTCGCGCTGCTACCGCAAGGAAATGAATCTTCTTGGCTAAGAATTGAATCTGGTGCAGAAAGAGCCGGAGGGACAGCAGAATGGCCGTGGTCCTAACCTCAATTGGTGTTGTCGTAGTCGTACTGTCGCTAACGACGATCCTTTGGAAGAAACGGAATAGGGATCAACGGTCGTTGATGGAGCAGCACGCCATCGCTCCCGAGGAACTCTATTCTTTGTTAGGGAGACTCTGATTAAGTCCTCCCTTTCCACAGGGAGTAAAGATAATGTCGTGCCATATGAACTCGTTGCGCAAGCAGAGGACACTGGCGATGATGACGGGATTCGAGCGATACACAAAGAAGACGCGGCGGGCAATGTTCTTGGAAGAGATGGAACAGGTGGTGCCGTGGGGGAAACTGTGTGCGCTGATCGAGCCCCACTATCCCAAGCCGGGCAACGGGCGACGGCCGAAAGAATTGGAGCAGATGTTGCGGATTTATTTTCTGCAGCAGTGGTTCAATCTGGCGGACCCGGCGGTGGAAGAGGCTTTGTACGACTCGGCGACGCTGCGGCAGTTTGCGGGAATTGATTTGGGGGCCGAGCCGGTGCCGGATGAGACGACAGTGTGCAAGTTCCGGCACCTGCTGGAAGAGAACCATCTGGGGGAAGAGATTCTGGGGACGGTGAACCTGCATTTGCAAGCCAAGGGGGTGCGGATCACGACGGGCACGATTGTGGACGCGACCATCATTCACGCGCCCAGTTCGACCAAAAACCGCGAGCAGAGCCGAGACCCAGAGATGCACCAGGCGAAGAAGGGGAAGAACTGGTACTTCGGGATGAAGGCGCACGTGGGCGTCGACAGCAAGAGCAAAATCATTCACACGGCGGTGGCGACAGCCGCCAACGTTTCCGATGTGGCGATGTTGCCGGACCTGCTGCATGGCGAAGAAACGCGGGTGTGGGGCGACGGAGCGTATCAGGGCCAAACCGAGGTGATCCGCGAGTGCGCGCCACGAGCACGGGATTTCACCCAGCGGCGCTGTCGCTACAAGGGCCAGATCGTGGATGAAGTGGCGTGGGCGAAGAACCGGACGAAGTCGAAGGTGCGGGCGAGGGTGGAGCATGTGTTTCAAGTGATGAAGCTGCAGTTTGGATTCGTGAAAGTACGCTATCGCGGGCTGAAGAAGAACGCGCACAGACTGTTTGTCACCTGTGCGCTGGTGAATCTGTTTGTGAGCCGCAGAAAACTGCTCGCCGTCGCGTAGCTCGTCCGGCTTCGTCCCGTACGCGCGGTTGCAACGGCGGTACCGACCAGCTCCAGCATCCGAGATCCGAACCGGCAGCGCGGTTTCCTGAAACACTGTTGGTAGTCGACTTAGCATGAGCGCTTATTCAGAGTGTCCTTAGGCTCCCATCAGGAGATCGCCGTCTTTGACGTCCGCCAGCCGCTCGATCTGTTAGCTCATTCTGAGATTATTCCAGGCGCTCGAAGAATTCCCCCGGCCGACGTGTTGGCGTCACCGACCCTGATCCCTCAGGATAAAGAGGCGATCGTTTACTGTACTTGTCGGGGGGATAAGACTAGCCGCGCCGTCTTACGTCGGGCCTTGGACAGGCATATCTCCAAGGTTAAATTCCTCAAAGGCGGCCTCGAAGCCTGGAAAGCGAAAGGCTATCCGGTCGAGCCCTACCGCGAGGTTTTTCATCTTTATGCACCCAAGCTCGTTCAGCATTAATAAGCTGTGAGGTGTGCAGTTTACGTTCGGTCGATCGGATCGACACGGAAGAAAAGAGCTGAGTTCAAATGACGTCTCACGAATTACCGGTAAAAGTGGCGATCAATTCTTGGCGGCTCGTCGTGGAGAGAGCTGACAAGATATTTTCACGACTCACGGAAGACCAGTTCCTCGGTGAAGTAGCGCCAGGAAAGAACCGTGTCATTTATCTGTGGGGACATCTCATTGCTGTTCACGACCGAATGTTTTCGATTCTGGGCCTGGGACCACGGCTGCACCCAGACCTGGATGCCGTTTTCATCGACAATCCCGACAAGGCGGTAGCAGAAATACCTTCGGCAGGACAGTTGAAACAATATTGGGACGAAGTGAACGAGAAATTGCTCGCGCAGTTTCAGACTCTCTCCGCAGATGAGTGGCTGCTGCAGCATCAGGCCATGTCCGAGGAAGACTATGCCAAAGACCCGACCCGGAACCGATTGGCTGTCTTGCTGAATCGAACGAATCACCTGTCTTACCATCTAGGACAGGTCATGTTGACTCGAGAATAACGAGATGGTTGGCGTACAGGAGACCGGGCCGAACTAACCTTACCGGTTGAACCGCTTTAAAGCCCAAGATCGCTTAGCCCTGGGTGATCATCGGGACGGCGCCCGAGCGCCCAGTGATACTTTCGCTCCTTCTCCTGGATCGGCAGATCGTTGATGGAAGCAAGCCTCAAGCGCATCAGCCCGTTCTCATCGAACTCCCCGTTCTCATTGCCGTACGAGCGGAACCAGTTCCCAGCGTCATCGTGCCATTCATAGGCAAAGCGCACAGCGATACGGTTTCCCTCGTAGGCCCAAAGCTCCTTGATCAGTCGATAGTCCAGCTCTTTGGTCCATTTGCGTTTGAGAAACGCGACGATTTCCTGCCTTCCGTTCACAAATTCGGAGCGGTTTCTCCAGTGTGAGTCAACTGTGTAAGCCAAGGACACCTTTCCCGGATCACGAGAATTCCAGGCGTCTTCCGCCAGTCGAACTTTTTGACTGGCCGTTTCGTGTGAAAAGGGCGGCAACGGAGGACGTTGGATTACGGCCTGTGGGGCAGACATTTCATTTCTCCTTGAAGCTTGCTAATACACAAGCCTGATGCCCGTTGAACGAGCGACCTACTGAGGAGCTTTGTGCGTCAGGCGGCGCAGGATAAATTCCTGCGCGAGATTCGCGGCGGCCCGCTGCCCTGTGCCGATCAGAAAATTCCCCAAGAATAGTCCGACGCCGCGATTGGATGCGGGATAGTACGCATTCGAAATGGCAGCCGAGCCCAGATCGCCGCCAATCGTCGAGTAGTTCGGCTGCCACCGCCCGTTATCTCCCTTGCACACGAAGGGGCTCCTAAGGGCGTATAAAACACGAGACTTCGTTGTCCCCGTACCCTTATAGAAATAGCGGGGGTCCTGGTGCAGGAGCGACGGCAGGATCGCGCCACCGATCATAATGTCGGTGAAGCCGTTGGTATAGGCAGCGCCATAGCGCTCACCAAAGCCCTTCCAGCCCTCGGGGTAGTTGGGGTGTTCACCGGCCTGCTCGGCCGCGGCGGCGATACCTACTCCGACGAAAGTGATCGGATCGAAGCTGACTTTGGCGGCGAGCTGGAATTTTAATTTGGCCGTCAGCGGCGCCGCATCTTGATCATAGCTAATGTAGAAATTTGGGATTATGCCGAGAATGCGCTGCTTCTCCTCGACCTTGACTTCCTCTGTGGCAACCTCCTCGGCGGAATAACCTACGGTCACCGAGGTAACTGCCATTGCGATCTGGAGCCTGGGGACCGGCAGGATTACGTATTGGCCCGGCTTGACCGCCATGTCCGGCGATGTCCAATCCGCAAATCCCTGGGCGCTGACCTTGATGTGATAGGTCTGAGGCTCGACATCGTTGAACTGAAAAAATCCTCTGTCATTCGACACAACAGTGCGAGCAGTCTTGGAAGCAGGGCCCTGAAGAATGACGCTGGCGCCCGGAACGGCGTCGTCATTTATGTCGACTACGGTGCCGACAATGACTCCCGGCTGCGGCTTGGGCGCCTCAGGCAAAAGCGACAGTTGCTCCTGAGCGTTGGAATTCCTTGAACCACAAAGGCATAGCAACATGACACAGAACAGCCATGCCCTCCTATGGACGATGAAAAGGTTTTGAAGCATGACTCTCCCCACGACAGGAGAGGCAAAGCACCTGACAGCCCAAAGCAGCCGTCAGGGGTACTCCCAGCGAAGTCCTTCACTGCAACGAAGATAGGAGAGGATCATGAGATGCCGGTGGCAATGACTGTCGAGACATCCTTTCGACATGTGTCAATCGTCGACACACCTAAAACCTGCCCCGCCCACACAAGTAGTTACGGTGCAGGCGCTCACCACCGTGCTTGACCTGGAGTGCGGCGTTCAGCATCCCTGCGTCGCCAGCAATTGTTTAAATTTGGGCGGACTGAATCCCCCGTCGGTCTGGCACCATCCTAGTAATGATGGACGTCAAAGCTGGAAGATTGCTGGTGGTGGAATCCGATGCCGCTCTTAGGGAGCAAATCGTCGCCGTGCTGCGCGATGCGGGATACGTGGTTTCGAGTGACTACCAGCAAGGAGTGAACGCAGTCGTCGCCTTCGATCCTGACGCCGTGATTCTGGGTGCGGATCCGCCGCAGCTGGATTGCTGTGACCTTCTTTCCGAAATCAAGGGTTCCGAGCAGACACAACATATTCGCGTTGTGATGCTCTCGCCGGGAGGATCCGCCGAGCGTACTCGGGGCCTTGATCTTGGCGCCGACGATGTACTGTCACTGCCCTTCGACTCCCACGAACTGCTCTCGCGGGTGCGTTCCCAACTACGAGATAAATCCCTTTCCGACGGATTTCGCGAGCGGTTGCGTTCTGCCGAGGAGAATCGAAGCGCTACCCAGCAAGTGGTGACCGCGGTCAACGAGGAACGCCGGACCCTTCGGGTGGGCGGACTGGCAGCCATTGCCGTGCTTGCGATCGCGGCGATAGTCTTCTTTTTCTCGTATCGCCGCAACCAACAACAGAATACCCGCGTCTACGCCGCGATCACTCGATTGCAAGCCGGGATGTTGACTGAAAAGCAGTTGATGGATAGCTCACGCCGGGATCTTGAGGCGAGCGAACGCGGTCCATCCCTGGCGGGTGACCCACAAAGAGTGCAGCTTCAGAAAAAGAGCCGAGATCTGCGCTCGCAGATTGCAGCCAGCAAAGACGAGAACACGTCGGCTTTGCAAAATCAGTTAACCGCAGTGGAAACCCGTCTGCAAAAGCTCGAGACCGAGGGCAAGGTAGCGCAAACAATCATTCGATCCTATGAGCCAAGCGTCTGCCTTATCCATATTGTGCTGGCCTTCCGGGAGCACACCACCGGATTGAGATTGCACTACGCGGAGATGACCAGCAATGGCGTCCCGAAGACTGATGAACATGACAACCCGCTCCTCAGCCTCACTGGAAGCGGACCGGAAGTACACCTGGATGTTTTTGGTACGGGATTTCTCGCCTCCAGCTCGGGGCAAATCCTCACCAACCATCACGTGGCCGAACCCTGGTGGCAGAACGATGATTTGAAGGAAATGCTCGATCAAGGGCTTGAACCGGTGGCCGTAGAGATGAGTGCGTATTTCCCGCGCGTTCCGCACGGCATTGCCATCAGCACCGAAAAGATTTCCTCTACCGCTGACGTTGCTGTCGTAAAGGCAGATGTTTCGCAACTCGGAATCAAGCAGATAGCCCTTGCCGATGGCCGCCGTTCGGCAATCAGCGGCGGTCCCGTCGTGCTGCTGGGATATCCCACCGCGCTGGATGCAATTCTGGCTCGAGCGGGAGCAGAGACCCTCCAGTCCATTGCGGCTGCATCCAAGGGCGACTCAAAACAGGTGATGGAAGAACTGGCGCGTCGTCAACTGATCAGACCGATCACCACTCAGGGACACATCGGAGATGTCCTGCCTGACAAGATTGTCTATGACGCCCAAACCACCTCGGGCGGCTCGGGCGGCCCGCTTTTCAATGATGAAGGCAAAGTCATCGGAATTAATTTTGCCATGGTGCGCGAGTTCGGCGGCTCGAACTTCGCCATTCCGGTTGGTTACGGGAAGGCACTTCTGAAGCCCTAGTCCCAAGGGCATGCCCTGGCTGTCGTTTGCGTCCTTTCCGGATGGATAGCAACTGATTTCGCAAGCTTCTGCGGAGACGCGAATGATCCGGATGACGATCAACTCTCGGGAGGAGTGGAGTGCGACACGCGAGCGGTCCCGGTGGAGAAGTCCATTGATAAACTAAACGTCCGCGACTCGTCGCGAGTCGATGGCGTGGGATTATTGCCGACAAATCGCGGTCGGCCGACCCGCGTTACAGGGTGATTCGGATGAGCAAAAAAAATCCGGTGCTGGTGCTGGCTTCGGAAAACGATCCGCAGTTTTCGATGCTGAACGGACTACCTCACACAATATGTGGCGACGTTGCCACGTGTGCGCGGGCGGCAGCGGACGCGACAGTCATCCTGCAATGGTCGGGATCGCGGGACCTGCTGCGGGCGGCGTTCGCGGTATGCGATAAGGTGCGCTGGGTACACTCCCGGGCCGCAGGCCTCGACAACGTGTTGTTTCCGGAATTGGTTGAGAGTCCAGTCTTGCTCACCAATGGCCGCGGAGTGTTCAGCGCCTCGCTCGGAGAGTTTGTATTAGCAGCGATCTTGTATTTTGCCAAAGATTTGCGGCGGATGATTCGCAACCAGATGGCAGTGGTCTGGGAACCGTTCGACGTGGAAGAGATCAGCGGACAGACGGTCGGGATTTTCGGTTACGGCGATATTGGCCGCGCGGTGGCTCGCCGCGTGCACGCCATCGGCATGCGTGTGCTCGCAACCAGGCGCCATGTTCCAGGATCGGCGGATCCTCGATCGGCGGATCCTCTGGTCGAACATTTCTACAAGCCGGAGGAACGCCGGGAGATGATCGCCGGCTGCGACTACGTTGTGGTGACGGCTCCATTGACCGAGGAGACGCGGCACATCATCGGTGATGCGGAGTTCGGCGTAATGAAGAACACTGCGGTCGTAATCAATGTGGGGCGCGGGCCGGTCATCGACGAGGCAGCTTTGCTGCGGGCGCTGACGAGCAAGCGGATCAGAGGGGCCGGGTTGGACGTGTTTGAGCACGAACCGCTGCCGGTGGATCATATGCTGTACAAGCTCGAAAATGTCTTGTTGTCTCCGCACTGTGCGGACCACACGGCCGACTGGCAGGATCAGGCGATGCGCTTCTTTCTGACTCAGTACAGCCGGTTTGAGAGGGATGACCCCCTCGATAGCGTTGTGAATAAGCAGCTCGGATATTGAGGCAGTTGCATCGCTCGCCTCTTCTGCGTCGCTGCTGCATTTCACTCACGCGGCGGGGATCTGCGTCCCCCTTATCTCGACAGCGTTGTGCGCTGACGGCGGAGACGAGAACAGAGGTATGAGACCTTCGACCAGGGTCGGGTGAGTCAGGACCGCATCGCGCAGCGCGGTGTAGGGCAACCCTGCGATCATCGCAATCTGGACGGCGCCCAGGACTTCTCCCGCACCGACACCGAAAGCCGTGAACCCGAGGATGCGATCGTTATCAGCCTCCACCAGGGCCTTCACAAACCCTCGGGTTTCCGAAAGCGTTCGTGCACGCAGATTGGCTTCCATCGGTACTTTAAACAGGCGATACGCGATCCCTTGAGCCAGCGCTTCTGTTTCGCTCAGGCCGATGCGAGCCAGTTCGGGGTCGGTAAACAGACAATATGGGACTTGCCTGCCCGTGGTCACACGGTTGCCGCCGGTTAAATTAGCATGGACTACGCGAAAATCGTCGACGCTGATGTGCGTGAACTGCGGGCTACCGGCGACCTCGCCGATCGCCCAGACGCCGGGCGCGGTGGTCTGCAGCCGCTCGTTGACCTTGATGTATCCCTTGTCGGTGAGCTCAACGCCGGCCAGTTCCAGGCCGAGCCCTTCGGTGTTCGGAGTGCGGCCGGTGGCGACCAAGACATGACTACCCTTCAGGACTTTCTCAATTCCATTCTGCTCGCCATTCTGCACGACGACACTTACCGAGTCGCCGGATTTGCCCGACACTTGCTTGATTCGGGCATTCAGCAGAATGTCGATGCCCTCATCGGCGAACAGCTTGCGAAGAGCCTCGCATACGTCCGGGTCCTCTTTGGACATCAGCCGCCCGCTGCGATCGATCATCGTCACCCTGCTGCCAAAGCGGCGCATCGCCTGCGACAACTCCACTCCCACGTAGCCTCCACCGACCACCAGCAAGTGTTCGGAAATTTCATCGAGTTCAAGAGCCTCGATGTGCGTGAGGGGCTGTGCTTCCGGAAGGCCAGGAATTGGTTCCAGCACAGCACGCGTGCCCGTACTAACGATCACATTCGCGCCCCGGAGTTGACGTGTGGTCCCGTCGGCAAGGGTGACTTCCACGGTTCTCGGAGCAACGAAGTGCCCGGTGCCCAATATGAACTCGGCGCCCGTATTCTTGTAGTTCTCCAGGTACATTTCGTTCAACCCGGAAACCATGTTGCGTTTGCGCTCACGGACGCCCCACATGTTGATCGCGAATCCATCGTGAGCGATGCCGAATTCCCTGCTCCGTCGAAAGTAGTCCGCGATTTTCGCGCTGTGGATGATGTTCTTGCTCGGCAAGCACGCAATGTTCGGGCAAGACCCGCCGATGTATTTGCGATCGACGACTGCGACGCGCTTGCCTTCTCCGGCGAAAGTCCACGCGGCGACAGTGGAACCGGTGCCGCCACCGAGAATCACCAGATCAAATTCTTCCGGCTGCGTCTTCTTATGAGTTATCTGAGCGGATGGGGTGCTTGCGGTGCGCTTCATGCGACTTTTCCTTTCCGAGCAACAGCTTCGCTCTTGGCTTGCATTGATTTGACGAGATTAGCCGCCGATGTTGCACGCTGCCCTCAGGTGGCTACAACCAGTCCGCCTGCCGCGCGGATGATCTCTCCGGTGATCCAGGCTGATTCATCTGATGCCAAGAACACTGCCAGGGGTGCGATATCAGAAACGCGACCGAGCCGGCCGAGCGGCGTCTTCGCGGCCAGAGCCGCGCCGGCACTACCATCAAAGGTTCCCGCGGTTACACGAATATCTTTACGAGGCGCTTGATTTCGTGGCGCAAGGAAAAGTGAAAACGATTGTGGAGACGTACCCGTTGGCACAGACACCGAAGGCCTATGACCGCGTGGCGGAGGGCAAGGCCCGGTTTCGCGCCGTCCTCACAATGTAAGCGCCGATCTATGCCAGTCTTGGGCCGTCTTTAAGAGTGCTCTACACGCGCTTAGCTGTCGCGGCCATCATGTAAGACTGACAAAGGAGCACCAGATGCTCTCGTGATTTGCGGACTGTGGCGGATGACGGCGCTGCCTCGAGCATGGAGCGAATTGCACCCGCCATCGCTGCAAGCATTATGTCGATGGCGAATTTGTCGGGTGGCGACTTCGTGTCGGACGCTGTCTCCAGCATCGCCTCAACACTTTTCCGAGACTGCTGACTGATCCGTTTGATTAGCGCGGGCCCTCCGACGTCCGCCGAGACTCGGTAGAGGGCCACGGAAATGTCGGCGCGCTCCATCTTGGCATCTACGAACGCCTCCACCATGTCTCGAATCATTTCGGCCAGCGGCTTATGAGACGCGCTCTCACAGGCAGCCTCAACCCTTGCCGCTACGTTATTCATATGATGTTCCAACACCGCAAACAGCAGCGACTGCTTGTTCGGGTAGTACTGATACAGGGTGCCTACCGAGACACCGGCACGCGCGGCGACCCGTGTCGTCGTCAATCGCTCTGCCCCATGACGCAGCAAAACCTGAATAGTCGCCTCAGAAATCGCCTCCACCGTGACCGTCGACCTCGCTTGGACGGGCGTCTTTCTTGGCTCAAATGCAATGATGGCCTCAGCCGGCATATGCGAAGTCCAAACCTGAAGAATCCTTCATCCAATGATTGTAACAAGGGAGGAACGGAATGATTGAACAGACTGATCTTGCTGGCAGCTTCACGCTACCCGGCACATCGATGACTTTGAACCGCATGGGATACGGTGCGATGCAGCTCGCCGGACCCGGCGTCTGGGGACCCCCACGGGACCTCAATGCCGCCATTGCTGTTCTTCGCGAGGCAGTAGAGTCCGGCGTGAACAATATTGATACCAGCGACTACTACGGACCGCATGTGACCAATCAGATCATCAAGCAGGCGCTTCATCCCTACCCGGATAGTCTCGTGATCGTCACCAAACTGGGCGCTCGCCGCGGTTCAGACAAGTCCTGGATTCATGCTCTCTCCCGCCAGGAGCTCATCGACGGAGTTCATGACAACCTTAGAAATCTCAGGCTCGATCACATCGATGTTGTCAATCTCCGCGTTGGAGGCATGACGGAGCCGTCGGAGGGTTCGATTGAGGAGCCGCTGACCGTGCTTGCCGAACTGAAGCGCCAGGGATTGATTCGTCATATCGGATTAAGCAACATAACTCCGAAGCAGCTGTCGGAGGCTCAAACCATTACCGAGATCGTCTGCGTGCAGAATTTCTACAACGTAGCCCGCAGGAATGATGACGCCTTCATCGATACTCTCGCTGCCCAGGGTATCGCTTACGTTCCATTTTTCCCGCTGGGAGGCTTCACACCGTTACAGTCGTCGGCACTTGACTCGTCCGCGGCATCACTCGAAGCCACGCCCATGCAGGTTGCATTAGCCTGGCTTCTCCAGCGCTCGCCCAACATCTTATTGATCCCCGGAACATCTTCCGTGGCACATCTTCGTGAGAATTTGAAGGCTGCGACGCTTCCGATCCCGGCTGAAATACTCGCGGATCTCGACGCCATCGGTCCAGCGCGTTAACGCAGCAAAGGCTTGGATGGCGTCCAATCGGTCCTGGGCTCATCGCCGATCTGAATGCGATGAAATGTTTCGAACACACTGCGGACGCCGCGGTTTTGCCCGGCTAACGCGTGAGCGATAGTGAAACAGCGGCACGTCTAAATACGGAAGGTGGTTCCGCCTTGGCTGAATTAGCGGAGCGCTGCGGCGTTGACCACGCATCGATGCAAAAAGGAGATTACCATGCAGAACAAACCCGTCGCCCTGATCACCGGGGCTAATCAAGGAATCGGTCTTCAGATCGCAAAGGATCTCGTGACGCACGGCTTCACGGTGCTGGTCGGGTCGCGCAATTTCGAGCGCGGCGAGGCTGCGGCCAAGGAGGTTGGGCCGGATGCACGCGCGCTCCAGCTCGACGTGACGGATCAGGCTTCGATCGCCGCCGCGGCAAAGCGCATTCGGAGCGAACTTGGCCGTCTTGACGTGCTCGTCAACAACGCGGCTATCTCGAATACGAATAAGCTGCCCGGCATGTCCATCGCGGAGTACGCTAAATTGACTCGCCCAAGCAACGTGTCGCTCGATGAAGTGCGCGCGGTGTGGGAGACCAACGTTTTCGGCGTCCTCGCCGTTTACCAGGCGATGCTGCCGCTCCTGCGCGAGGCGCCGGCAGCCCGCATCGTCAACGTATCGAGCGGCGTTGGCTCGTTGACGAGGAACTCGGACCCAGCCTATGCCTATCGCTCGGTCTTCGGCCCCGTCTATCCTGCGTCCAAGACGGCTCTCAACGCTATGACGCTCGCCATGGCGATCGAGCTGGAGTCGACCGGGATCAAGGTCAATGCCTGCTCCCCAGGCTTCACCAAGACAAACCTCAACAACTATGAGGGCACGGAGACTGTCGAGGAGGGCGCCCGCGAGGCGGTGCGCCTCGCGCTGCTCGGCCCGGACGGCCCGACAGGTACGTTCTCGCACGCGAAGCTCGGAAGGCTCCCGTGGTGATGCAGTCGAACTTCGGACATCGGAAAGCATCTGCGATTGCTCCCGAATCGCGGGATAGAGATGTACCGATGAGCGACGGGGCACTCAGTCTTCTCCGCAGGTGTTCCGGTCCAAGCGTTCCGCAGCGGGCCATCTCACTACGATCGGTGTTAAGTTCCGGCAGGCCCGTACGAAAGCAGGCCTGTCGAAGAACCTGGTGCTCTACTGTGGTCGCCATGACTTTGGCACTCGCGTGCTGAAGAAGACCGGAAACCTAAGACTGCACCAGGCGTGCCGCCGGCTGCGGCGTAGCAGATCCCGCTACGGCACACTTTACGGCACTCCTGGAAATTTCAGGTTTACGACAACTGGCAAGTGGTTGAAAAGATGGTGAGCGCGGTAGGAATCGAACCTACAACCTACTGATTAAGAGTCAGAGCAGCGTTCTCCTAAGTTGTTAACGAGACACGCCTTACCCCTTGCACTCTCTTAACTTCGGGATTTTTTCGGGAGTCAGCGTCTTTCGGATTTGAAGCGTCAACGCTTCAGCTCTTCTGCAATTCAGGTTAGTACTACTCTACAAGTTTCGCCGTTTCGGTCCCCAGGCTCGGGCGTTGAGCCTCCCTTCTGCAACGAATTGGAACCCTACTGCGCTGATCTACTGATCCGTTGTGCCTCAGATGTTCGGTTCTATGTGCATGCGGTTACCCGCACATTTCAGACACCACCACCAGGCCATGGGCTTCAAGCCAGAGATGTTTACCGTGCTATTCGCCATCCCTCGCACAGCCGGCTGGCTGGCGCAATGGCAGGAGATGCTCACCGACCCGGAACAAAAGATCGCGCGTCCACGGCAGATCTACACGGGACACACCGTCCGCGAGTTCCTGCCGATGGAGAACCGCACTCTGGTCGCGACCAGCAAACCTTGAAATCCGTGCGGTTGATCGGTTGATCTGGCCATTGGACCCGCCGCAACGCCCCTCTGGTCTTCGACCGGAGGGGCGTTGAGACTTACCACCAGGGTCAATGAGTGATGGCGATGTTGTAACAGCAATGCGATTTTGAGACTCAGTGCTCACTTCTACGAGTGGCAATTCGAGTGATGAACGTCACAGACAGGGCGGGAGCAAGGTTCTCTAATGCTTCGCAGGAGGCACTAAAACTGAATACCGCAAACTGCGCCTGACTCCCGCAACGGGCGAGTGCTTCTCGCCCAGTCGCCACTCGACGGCGGGGAGTCGGGCGAGTTCTCATCCGAGGTGCAGCATAACTGCCTCTCGGAAGCAACGGGGTGGAGAGCGCAGCAATCGCCATGTCAACCATTGAGGAAGTAAGAACAGCCGAGAAGAAGGTGCAAGAGGTTCTGGATGCCCTCAAGAAGGCCGGTGCGGAAGATCCGAACCACCTTAGCACTGAGTTAAAGAACGCGACTGACGATTACGCCAGAGCGGTTCGTGAATTAAATTCACACTAGCCCCGCTACCTGAAATCCACATGAGAAAGCTATGGGTATGTCAGAGAAGCGAACAAAATCCGACAAAGCGCTGCGACAGGCCGATCGAGTTGAAAAGCGAACCCAAGCGCGGCCAGAGCAAACTCCTAAGAAGCCTAAGCCCGGCGAGGACTTCAGCCAAGCCGCTGCCCGGATCGTGAGAAAAGCGACGGAAAAACCCTAATCGTCTGGTCCTCCGGACCTCCTTCAGCTGGTGACAGAGATGGCGGATGAGCAACTTTACCGACTGGAGTCCTTCCGAGTCTTCATCAAGGCGGCAGAAGAAGGGGCTGCCATACCACCCGTCGCCGAGCAGGATCTCAAATGCCTTCACGGGCTGTGCGTGGAAAGGGCGAAGCATTATTGCGGGAAAGACGGGGTAGTGAGTATCGATTCAATGGCCCGCGCTTGCAGTCCCGACGCGAATGTGCCCGCGGTGTGGCTGCGCCACGCTCAACTTAGATTGCTGTACAGACAGGGTCTTCTTGCGGAATGGCAACATGGTACAGCCTTGGATGACGCTGTGTTCCGACTGGCGGCAACGATTCCAATGACCGGTATTCATCTAGACCAAGAGGCTTTCGTTCGACACCTTCGCGCCGGGACTGCGCAGTTCCGCTTGCAACTCTCTGCCGCCCAAGTGGTCACGCGGCGTCGCTAAAGGTTGGATCCACGGTGGGGCGCCATGGCTTAAGCAGCCACTCGGGGACGTAGACACGGTTCCTGTTTTGCTCGCACCAGACGCGGAGCTTAACTGACGAGGTATACATCTCTGCCGTAAGCCGCAGTTGCCTGACCCGCAGTTCGAATTCAGTAGCGAGCGCCGACGCCGCTGGTCCATAGTGCCCAAGATGACCAAACCGCCGATAACGCGAACGAATTCAGTCACCGCAGCCTGGGAATGGAATAGAAACCAATGCCCAGGATGAATGTCCCGATCCTGGCTGGGCGTGGCGGCCAGCAGATTTTACCACTGGCGACAGCGGTAGGGGATGAGCACAACGGCCGGATGCCACGCTATCTCTGGCTGGAGGTGAGGGAAAAGCCATCATCCACTTCCATCCGCAGAATCCGCTGGAAGCATATCGATCTATGGTCCCGTTCGGGACCGCGAGTTAACGATCTCGGCAAGGTGCGACTTTACCGTCCTCGGGCGTACCAGATCGAGCCCGGAGACTTGTAGTTTTGGCCTTCGCCCCACACGACCTGCGTGGTGCCAAGGTTATCGATGCCGATGGAAAACAAGTTGCCAAAAGGAAATAGGAAACCGCGGGGCAGGATGTAATCATATCCGCGCATCGGTCCGGAGAGCTGCGACTCTGATGACCAGGTTGCCCCACCGTTGGTGGAAGAGCGGTAGAAGGTATTCCAAAGTGGACGGTTTTGCTCATCCACCATTCTCGTGTCCATCCACGCGATGCGAACGTCACCGGCTCCGCCGGCGGTGATAGCGGGGAAACAATGCTCCACTCCTGGCGGGGCGTTTGAGACGTCAACCTTCGCCCACCAACTTTCGCCTCCATTCGTGGAAGACGAGAAATAAATGCGCTCCGGACCGCCTGTCACTGAGCCGGCGTTCCACACGGCGTAGATTGTTCCGATATCATCCGAAGCGAGAGCCATCTGGGAGGCCAGAAAGCCAGCTGAACAAGCCTGAGCCGCGCAATCCGGTGCCGCTGCGGAAACATCCATCGGCGTGGTGTTCCAGCTCCGCCCGCCGTCTGCTGATCGGCTGACAAAGACTTGCACCGATCTCATGAGAAGATTTATTCGCGGGTACGCCGTCCACGAAAAGTAGACGTTGCCCGCGGGATCGACCGTGGCTCCAGCCGCCAGCGACCAGCCTGGCCCAGCTCCAGGATTCACTACCGTAGAGGAAAAATTCTGCCCGTAATCATGGGACGCTGCAACCGCCAGCGTCTGATCATGGTTAAAGCTCACGTAGACATCGGGGCTGCGGATGGCCAGTACGGGCTTATCGATAACGACTTCGGGGGAGTGTCGGGCAACGGAGAAATACCAGGAATGACCAAAATCCTGCGAGCGGCCCACAATCACATCGTGCTTGCCTTGCAACCACGATGCGTAAAGAGTTTCCCGATCAACAGGATCGACCTTGATCTGGGCATCAAACTGTCCGGACGATGAAGTCAACAGAGGCCGCGGGGCGTCCCAGGAAACACCATCGTCATTGCTGGTCAACAGGGCCATGGTGGGAGTTGTGCAGGCTGGACATTGAGCTATGGGGCCATATTGCGGAAAGAGAATATAGATGTGAGCGCGGGCATCCGTCGCGAGCGCGGGCTCCCACTGGTCTCCCGATGTGTACCCGACGCGACCTTGGAAAGTAAATTCGGAGGCGGCCAGAACACGCTCCGCAGTTAGCATCAGGGCAGAGCAGATTACAGCTTTCCTCACGGTCCCGAAGTGGCCGGTTCTGAAGACCACAGATTCTCCCTGAGCAACCGCTGTTGGGGCTTTGCCCATACTAATCGCCGATCCTCTGCTCGGACCTTATCGCCATTCTTGCGCGGCTTCAAATTGCAACTTCTGTCCAACGAGATCTGCTTTATGTGTTGAGGGTACGGCCACTTCCACAACGGCTAAGTTGCCGCGTCTCCAATGATGCAGTCAACTGTACCAGACTGATCCGTGGCTTAAGTTGCTCGTTTCTTTTTCCACAAGCCTTTTGAGTTCATCACGAATCGCAACAATTCGGAATTTCCTTTTCTCATGCTCTGCTTTGTCGGCGAATGAATGGCCCCTCCGATTACTGTAGATGCGCTCCTCTTCCAGTATCAGTTCAATTTCTCGTCGGAGTTTTTCAGTGTGGCTCGCGATTGAAATGTCTTCCATAGTGTGAACCTCTATTCCTGGGACGTACGCGGGCTGAAGGAATCAAGAAGGAGGACTCTTGCTTTCTTTATTGCGGACTCATCGAAATATCCAATGTCTGAAATTCCCTTTGGCACACGGAACCTGTGCATCTTCTCCTCTTCGACCCAGAAGTCTTGGCTATCACATTTCGGATTCGGATATCTCACTAGGGTAGTGATCGTCCCGTGGCCCTTCCTGCCCTCATCAACTGGGATGGCTTCGGCAATGTTCTTAGCTACGGGTATCAAGTCGGGCCTCGCGCTCTTTGACCTCGCGGTGTTCCCGGACGGTCCTGCTGAGAACTGCATTGTGGCCTTCTTGGGCCATTAAGGTATCCCCTGCCCGATCGTTTTGTGGCAACCGATTTTGGAGGTGACTTCACACACGATCGCCCACAGCTATCTCCGGGTTCGCGCCTGAAGCTATTCCAATTTCGCCCGCAAATCAGATAGGCGATCTTCATACTCTCGAATCTGACCGACCAATTCCTTGATCTCTAAGCCGCTAAACTCTTTCGAATCAAAGTGGGCTACGCTATCGGATCTTCGACGCGTCGACTGTTCATCGAACACAATCGCTCTGGGATCATCTCTTAGAAGTTGCGCGAGCATTGCGAATTTCGCAGCGTGTTGACCCGTCTTTAAATGGAGGGCCTTTAGTTCTTGCTCGCGGCGCTTTTGCTCTAGGACAGGTTCTTCAATCGTTTCGGCATTAGTCATGGCTTAACTCCGATCAGTTTGCACATCCGTCGCTTGTACTCGCGTACGAAGGCTCTGGGCGGTGTGGTGATCGTGCTGATGCTCGCCTCGTCGGCGCGATAAGGGACGGATGCGATGATTGAAACGCCAGTCGTGTGCCCTAGATGCAAGTTCAAGTACGTGCTGTCGAGCGAGAAATCGACACAGACGAAAGAAGTGATCCACAGGTTCGTTTGCCCGCAATGTTCCGAGCCAATCGACATTCTGTGGCCCATTGGGTTGGAATGGGAAGTCCTCCGAGCGTGAACCGCAGGTTTTAAGGGAAATGTTTTCCCGGCTGCGCTCCTACGAAGCTCGCGAATGAGACGTATCAGCGTCTTCATAAAGGCCTCTCCGCCCGTGGCGGCGCATCCCTTTCAGGGACAAACGTCCTGGCGGGATGCCCTCTTTTATTAGGCTCTTTTTCTCGAAGAAATTGCAATGAGACTGGTTCCGAGCCAACCACAATGGCAGCAGAGACGTTCTTTTGTTGGTTCGCCAAGAACCGGCGAGCACGGTCACGGCATGATCCCATAACAATGTCGGCTCCCGCGCCCGAGTGGGCGGGGCGGGGCGGTATTGCAGCACGCTAACGGCATCTGGAACAAAAGGGATTCATTCACCTCACCGATGTGGAGAAGGTTGACGCCAGTTATTATGCGCTAGTGTGCGGGGCGCAGTGCGGGTGGGCGGGGTCACCTCAAATAGATATTCCGCCGTTCGCGGATGCGGATAATGTTATTTTGTTAGAATCTCGCATTGCACGTAATAAGCGTCTGGGGGATTAAATACCATCGAGGGGTATTTAGGACTCTTGAAAATGCCATGCTTACTTTGCCGGTCTGCCGTGATGCAGGCATAGTGCGACAAGATCCGAGGCATTCGCTTCGCCCACGCACATGACCGTGTCTGCACCCCCCCAATAGATTTTCACGGTTCCATCGGACTCTGGAACGGCACCACAGGTGAAGACCACGTTGTGGACGTATCCAGTTATTTCCCAAGGATCTTCCGGTTGCAAAATCCACGAGTCGCCCACACCGATGACCTTTGCCGGGTCCTCGAGGTCATGAAGAGCAACCCCCAAACGATAGACCGATCCATCCATAGTTCGGAAAACTCCGTGATAGATGGAAAGCCATCCCTGGTCCGTTTTGATCGGCGGTGCGCCGGGACCGATCTTCATTTCATCCCAGTGATATGGTTCAGGTTTCATGATGAGCTGAGATTGGCCCCAATAGCACAGATCCGGAGAATAGGAAATCCAGATTGACCAGGGGGCGATTTCCGAATGAGGACGGTCAAGCCGGGCATACAGTCCATCAAACTTCTCGGGAAAGATCACCACATTCCGATAATCCGCCTCTGTGATTAGGGAAATTCTTTCTACCTGACTGAAGTCCTTCGTCTTGGCCAGGGCGATCCGCACTCCATTTCGCGAATAGGCGCTGTAGGTGATGATGTACTCCCCTTCCAGCCGGGTCACGCGTGGGTCCTCCACGCCGAACTCCTCATAGGCGGCAAAGGGACTGTCCCTGTCAGGAATCAGAAAGGGCTTTGGATCGGCGGTGAAGCGGAATCCGTCGGGACTGCGTGCCAAACCAATGATGGACCGTCCGGTGCGGAGATGGGAGCGGAAAAGCATGATGTATTCGTTCTCATGCTTCACGACCGCCGCGTTGTGAACGGTTTCCACTGGATAGGGGATTTCGGCCTTGGTGAGGATGGGGTTGTGGCGGTACCGTCTGACAATGTCCGGCTTCATAGTCGTCTCTTCGCTTCCAGAGCAAAAATCATCGAGTAAACCCGTTCGTATCCCTCCACCATGGTATCGATCGAAAAGTATTGCCGGACACGGCTGCGGCAGCCACGACGATCGATTTCAGAAATTCGTCCAAGGGCCCGAACTGCTTCAGTGACGTTGTCAACCAGAAAACCGGTCTGCCCGTCCTTGATCACCTCACGGCAAGAGCCGAGATCCATCGCGATGACGGGCACGCCAGCGGCATTGGCTTCGACCAGGACAAGTCCGAATCGCTCCGGGATGGTGTTCAGGTGCAGTAGAGCTCGGGCTCGGGCAAACAGTTCGTTCTTGCCCGGCACGCCCACCGGTCCGATATAAAGGATGTTTTGATCGTCGAGATGGGGTTTGACCTGTTCCCGGAAATAGGCCTCATCCTGGATAATACCAGCGATGATCAAACGCATTCCGCTCAGACGAGCAACCTCAATGGCCAGATGAACACCTTTATCCGGGTGGATCCGACCGAGGAAAATCAGGTCATCACCGCCGGGTTCCTGAAGTGGGTACAACGAGAGATCGATGCCGTTGTAGACGGTCGCCAGGTAATTCAGCTCTGCCGCTCGATCGGAGTCGCTGATGGAAACGAAGTATCCGTCACGATACTTCTGATAGACGGGCATGATTTTGGCTGACGAGAATCCGTGGATGGTAGTCAGGACCGGTGTCTTGACCAGCCGGCTGTAGGTCAAAGCCATGAAGTCGCAGTGGCTGTGGATGAGGTCAAACTCAGCAGCGCGCTCGAACGCTTCGGAGATGTGAAGGTATTCGGCTACTTTGGGATCGACGGCGGAATCCTCTTCATACCCCTTGTCCACCACGGCATGCAGGTGAGCTCGGGTCACAGAATCCCTGCTGGCGAACAACGTCATATCCCAGCCACGGGCGACGAGCCCTTCGGTGATGTTGCTAGCCACCGTTTCCCAGGCGCCGTATTGCCGAGGAGGCGTTCGCCAGGCTATCGGCGACAGGACAGCCACTCTTTTGTCGGGCTTTGTCATGGTGTTCGACGATCGTTCCTAGTGCATGGCAGCCAGCACTTCATCGAGGGGAACCGTAGCGAAACCGGTGGCGTGATCGGCCATGCCATAGGGAATGATCAGTTCGCCGTTGTGGAGGAGAGCGCCACAGGTATAAACGACGTTCGGCACGTACCCCTTACGCTCCCTTTGGTCCGGTTTGAGCAAGGGTTCGCGGAGGCGGCCGATCACTTTGCCGGGATTATCGTGATCGAGGAGGAAGGCGCCGATGCAGTACGTTCGCAGGGGGCCGACACCGTGGCTGAGGACCAGCCAGCCCGCTTCGGTCTCAATGGGGGACCCGCAGTTCCCAAGCTGGACCAGTTCCCACGGAAACATCGGTTTAAGGAGCACCTTGCGTTCATGCCAGAAGTGCACGTTGTCGGAAAACATGAGGTAGATGTTCTCGTTGTCCTGGCGGGAGAGCATGGCATAGAGGCCGTTGATTTTCCGGGGGAAGATGGCCATGCCTTTGTTCTCCGCGGCCGGACCGTTCAGGGTGATGAACCGAAAGAGGAGGAAGTCAGAAGTCTCCACCAGTTCCGGCAAGACCACCTTGCCATCGAAGGCCGTGAAGGTAGCGTAGTAGACGTGGGTGCCGTCATCGTTCTGGAAACACACGAACCGGGCGTCTTCGATGCCGTTGCGTTGCGACGGCGTGGCCGGGAAAATGATGCGTTCACACAGCCGCTGTTGGGGCTGGAACTGAACCTCGCAGTTGGACCGGGCCAGCATCAAAATTCCCCGGACGGCGTTCCGATCCGACAGGCGGGACTGCTTCACGTCGGCTTCGAGGTCGGCGCGCAGTTCTTCCAATGCAAACGACTCCCCCAACTTGTTCATAACCCGGTGCGTGAGTTCGTTGGTCAATCCCAGCTCAAAGAGCTTCCGCTCGAAGAGCGCCTTCTCGTAACGGGGGTTCGGGATTTGACGCGGCTCGGTGAGGAAGCCGGTTGGGGCTAGGACCTCGATCCCATGGTCGACGTGGATGATACCCGTCCGAAAAGTGATGGAGGAAATGTGTCCCTCCCCGGTGGCGCGCAAGCTGAGGATAAAACGCAGAGCGCCGGGAGGCAGGTCAGACTGGTCAGGGTGCGGGACGATGGACGGATTGAACAGGGCTGCGGATTCTAAGGAGAATTCGCAAACGAAATAGGAGCCGATCAACAGCTTTCTTTGTTCGGAAATTTTCTCATCCGTCAACAGAAGGTCTCGAACCTGTTCGAATCGTTCCAGAAAGGATTTGTGGATCTGCTGGTGTCGCTGGGAGAATTCGGCGGATACTTCGTCCAGGAGAGAGCCGACCCGGTCTTCCGGGAGCGACATGATCCTGGCGATAATCCTGCCGGCCCGCTGGGGATCCTCCGGACTGAATGGCCGCAGCAGTACGCGGGACTGGTCAGGCCGGAGGATCGTGGGCTTGCGTTTGACGTGAATCGAGTTGGCGTTCATGGACTGGTTATTCCAAAGATACGGGACCGGAAGCCGCGATTACCCTTAGGCGGCGATCGGTTCCTTAAAACTCGTCAGCATATTTTGCGCCAAGCGCATCTCCGCCAACGAAAGCAAGAAGGCCAGGGTTGATTCCGCTCCCTGGTTCCGGTTGACCCGATCCACGTGCAACCCATCGCGGCAGCCGCCTGTTTTGGGAGAGCAGAGTTCCAATCCGAGATCGTTCCAGCCGATGAACCAGTCGAAGGCTCGTTGCGCCTGCTCGTACCACCAGCGGTCCGACGTGGCGCGATAGGCTTCAAGAGAGGCTGAGACCATTGCTTGCGCCTCGATGGGCTGCTGGTCAAAGTTGGCGCGCATGCCGCCGCGGCGATAAAATCCGTTGGTGCCAATGGATCGAAAGTGACCCTTCTCGGAGATTTGCAATTCCGCCAGCCAGCGCAGGGCCTGCAGGCCTCGCTCAAGCACCGCTTGTTGTCCGGTTGCACGTCCGCTCAGAATCAATGCGTGTGGGAGCTTCGCGTTGTCGTAAGTCAGATCCTCTTGAAACCAGCGCCAGTCCGGCTGGGCGGTCCTTTCGAAAAGTTCCATGAGCCGGGAAGTGAGTGTCTCACGGGTTTGGTTGACCAGGCTGTCACCGCTCAACCGGCGCAGGTATTCATGAATGCCGATAAGGCCGAACGCCCACGCTCGCGGGGAAGTGAACTCCGTCAGAGCGGGCAACGCCAGCGTGAAGAGTTGTCCAGCCATGATCTGGAAGCTCCGATAAGGCGAACGCCCCACGCCTACGCCCAGCGCCCAGAGCGCTCGCCCTTGACAATCCTCTGACCCTTGTTCGTCGAGCCAGCGGCGATCGAAACTCATGTGGTTGTGGAAGCGTTTCACTCTGAGATCGAACGCGTGGTACAAGAACGCCGCGTAGGTTGTGGCCAGCGTCCGCACGCGCTCTGGCTCTTCTCCTAATTCACTGAGCAGTACCGCGAGGATGAATGCGCGAGCGTTGTCATCCGTGCAGTAGCCTTCCGAAAAATTCGGGACGGTAAAAATGGCGTGCTGGAAGATTCCGGTCGAATCGGTCATCCGCGAGAGATGACTCAACTTCAACTCCGGCAGTTCCCGCAGCTTTTGGTCGAGCGTCTTCGTGGCGAGAGATTTTCGAGATCGCGCCGTCCCCTCGATTTGTGACAACTCGAACGAGCGCATATAGAGCCGCGCCACGTTGCTCCATACCATCTCACGGCCAAGCTTGTAAGCATTCTTGCGAATGGTATGCCGGCGGGTGTTGTCGCGCAGCAAACTAATCACCTCGCGGGCTATGGCCGGGGCGTCGCCAAACGGCACCAGCACGCCGTGGTCTGCCGCCAACAATTCTGCAGCGTGCCAGTACGGTGTCGAAATTACCACTTTGCCAGCACCAAACGTATAGGCTAGGGTGCCCGACGTGATCTGCGCTTCGTTGAGATAAGGCGTGATGTAAAAGTCTGCGGCGCCGATGAACTCCTTCAGATTTTCAAGTTCTACGAACCGGTTGTAGAAGATGACGTTCTTCTCGAGTTTGTTCTTTTTGGCAAGGATTTCGAGGCTGAGCCGGTAGGCTTCGCCATGCTCGCGTAGTTCGTTGGGATGGGTGGCGCCCAGCACAATATAAACAACGTCGGGAAACTCGGCTAGAATGTGCGGCAGGGCGTTGAGCACATATTCGATCCCCTTGTTCGGCGAAAGCAGCCCGAACGTGAGCAGCACCACCCTGCCTTCCACACCGAACTGGTCCTTGAAATAGGTCGGATCGACAAAACCTACGTCGGGAATGCCATGTGGGATGAGATCGATCTTGGCCGGCGGTGCCTGGTAAATCTCCTGCAACATCTGTCGCCCCCGCTCAGCCATGACCACGAGCCGGGTCGAGAGCGCGACCAACTCGTGCATTACGCGCCGTTGGTCGACTTTCGGCTCGCGCAAAATGGTATGAAAGGTAATGACAACGGGCATTCTCAATTCGCGCAGGAGTGCTAGGATATGGCCGCCGGCCCGCCCGCCGAAAATGCCGAATTCGTGCTGCAAGCAGACGATGTCCACGTCGCTGATGTTGAGGAAGTCCGCAGCACGTAGATAAGACGACAAATCCTGCTCCTCAATCTCGAAGTGAACCACTTCCGGGTACTCGTAGCCACCTTGAACGTCATTCACCGATACTGAGAAACACTGGCTTTGGGGATGCGCAGCTGCCACGGCGGCAAGCAGGTCAGACGTGAACGTAGCAATGCCGCACTTGCGCGGCAAGTGGTTGCCGACAAACGCGATCTTGCGAATTTTAGAACCTTCTTCCATGAGGCAGTCTTTACATTCCTCGCGCCAAGCGCTGCCGTGCACAAGTGTCTGCGCGCCAACTGCAGATGTGCCGCCTTAGCGTGAAGGAGTGTCTCCGGGAGTGTAGATCCCGTCCTTCGGGCGTGGTTTTCAAGGCATGCGGCTCTACCGGTCCGATGCGGGTGGCAGGAGCGCGAGAAGGATATTCGCGCGGATGCAGTGATCGTATCGATGAGCCCAACCAAGCTATTCCTCGGCACGGTTGCATCCCTGCAGAGCCCGCTGCCGTTCCACCTGGCTAAATCATTGTACCTCGCATCGTGAGAGGAGAAGCGATTTTTGAGCAGCCCGCTGGCGGCGGAATTCGCGCTGTCGGCGTCTGTTGTAGCCATGTTTGCAGAGAAACAGCAGTCGGGTACGGAGTATCATGAACTCGAGTCCGTTAGGAACTTGGGTTCGTTGGTATCTTGATTGCATAATGATGTATGGGCCTGAGGGTTCTCCAGGGTATGGGGCTTGTCACTAATCCGACAGCTTACCGGAGAACGTGGCGGGGAGAAGGCTCATGTTTGAACGGTATACGGAGATAGCACGGCGCGTCATCTTCTTTGCGCGCTACGAGGCCAATCAGTTCGGTTCTCCTTCCATAGAAACGGAGCACCTGCTGTTGGGACTTGTGCGCGAAGACAAAGCTCTCATCTTCCGGTTCCTGCGTTGTCATGCCTCGGTCGAGTCCATCCGCAGGCGGATTGAGGGACACATTCCCATCGGGGAGAAGGTCTCGACCTCGGTCGATCTCCCGTTGAGCAACGAGTGCAAGCGGGTTCTGGATTATGCTGCCGAGGAGGCTGAGCGCGTTTCGCACAAGCACGTTGGAACCGAGCATCTTTTGTTGGGACTGCTGCGTGCAGAGAAGTGCTTCGCCGCCGAGATCCTGCACGAACGCGGCTTACACCTTTCGACCGTCCGCGAGGAACTGGCCCATACCAGCCAGGAAAAAGCTCAGCCCCAGAGTCATGGCGAATCTTCCCTGCTGAGTGAGTTTTCCCGCGACCTGACCCAGGCCGCGATGGATACGCAGCTCGATCCGCTGGTGGGACGTGAAAGCGAGTTGGAGCGCGTGATTCATATTCTCTGCCGCCGCACCAAGAACAACCCAGTACTGATCGGCGAGGCAGGCGTAGGTAAGACTGCTATCGTCGAAGGACTGGCGCAGCGCATCGCCGATGGGGAAGTTCCGTCGTTCCTGGCGGATGAGCGCATCCTGGCCCTTGACCTGTCATTAATCGTGGCGGGCACCAAATATCGTGGCCAGTTTGAAGAGCGCCTGAAGACCATCATGAAGGAGCTGATGGAATCACAGAACTCCATCATCTTTATTGACGAGTTGCACACGCTCGTGGGTGCCGGTTCGGCAGAAGGCTCACTGGATGCGGCGAACATTGTGAAGCCGGCGCTGTCACGCGGTGAAATTCAGTGTATCGGTGCGACTACGCCGCGCGAGTATCGCAAGTCGATCGAAAGAGACCGTTCGCTCGAGCGCCGTTTCCAGGTCGTCAAGGTTCCGCCGCCGGATGAAGGCGACGCCACCAAGATTCTGTTCGGCATTAAGGACCGCTACGAGAAGTTCCACGCGGTCACTTACACCGACGACGCCATCAACTTCGCCGTAGCGCATTCCAATCGCTATATTCCGGACCGCTTCCTGCCCGATAAGGCAATCGATCTCATCGATGAGGCGGGAGCGCGCGTGAAGCTGCGCCAGACCTCATTGCCTGAGGAGATCACTGAGGTCCAGAAGCGCATCAAGTTCATCGTTCACCGCATGGAAAACGCCATCGCGAACCACGAATTCGAGAAGGCGTGCTTCTATGCGGACGAAGAACGCAAAGAACGCGGGAACCTGCGTGCTCTTCGCGAAAAATACCACCTCGATGAATCCTCCACCGGCGTAGTCGGTCGGGAGGACATCGAGGATGTGGTATCGCGCTGGACCGGCGTCCCGATCACTTCAATTAAAGAAGAAGAAACCCAGAAGCTGCTGCGCATTGAAAAAGAGTTGCACAAGCGCATCATCTCGCAAGACAAAGCCATCAGCGCCCTGGCCCGGGCCATCCGCCGCTCGCGCGCCGGACTGAAGAACCCGAACCGCCCGATCGGCTCGTTCCTGTTCCTCGGGCCGACCGGCGTCGGCAAAACCGAAGTCACCCGCACCCTGGCGCAATTCATGTTTGGCAGCGAGAAGGCCCTTGTCCGGTTCGACATGTCGGAATTCATGGAGAAGCACTCGGTCTCGAAGCTAATCGGCTCGCCTCCGGGATACGTGGGCTACGAAGAGGGCGGCCAGTTGACCGAGCGTGTGAAGCGCGCGCCCTACTCGGTGGTCCTGCTGGACGAAATCGAGAAGGCGCACCCGGACGTGTTTAACATCTTGTTGCAGGTGTTTGAAGATGGCCAGCTCACCGACGGTCTGGGCAACACCGTGGACTTCAAGAACGCCATCATCATCATGACCTCGAACATCGGGGCCCGCCATCTGCAGAAGCGGGAAGGCATGGGCTTCCAGTCCCAGAAGGAAGAGATGATTTCGGAGAAGGTCGAAGGCCTGGTCAAGAACGAGGTCAAGCGTACCTTCAACCCCGAGTTCCTGAACCGCCTGGACGAAGTTATTCTGTTCAACGCGCTGACGGAGAACGACCTGATTCAGATCCTGGAGCTGATGATCAACCAGTTGGACGCTAACCTGGCGCAGAAGTCAATCACCGTGACCGTAACCGACGAGGCCAAGAAGTGGGTCCTCAGTCAGACACTCGGCGATCGCAGCTACGGCGCGCGTCCGCTCCGGCGGGCCTTGCAGAAGTACATCGAAGATCCGTTGTCGGAGGCGCTGATCCGGGGCACCATCAACACCCGGCCGGCGTTTATCGAGGTCTTCCTCGAGGACACCAAGCTGTACTACCGTCCCGTGGACTCGCAGGAGACCGAGGCCGTGCTGCTGTACGAGAACCAGAGTTTGCAAGTTTAATTGGCAGAGGCGCTCACAGTCGAAAGTCACCGTCTATGAACTGCCCGCGCCGCCTGGCGTGTGGTGACACGGAGAGTATCGGGTTTAGACAAGCGGACCGCTTCTGAAACGCCCCAAATGCCGAAAGCTAGAGTTTGTGGTGGTTCATCTTGGGGTGTTTCTTACAGAGCCAGAGGAGGAGTCGGCGCTGTGTCACGGTTGGTGCCCACTTGGGTACTGGCAGTTAATCTTCAGTGGCTGGTAGTCCTTCATGCAGCCTTCCACGGGAACTGTCCTTTCATCGTAGCTCGTTGCAAAAGCCGCAAGACGGGCTCGACGAACAACTCGTACAACAGGGTTTTCACCGGATGATCCATCAAAAATATGCTACTGACTGGAAGTAGCTTCCCCCATTCTGAGTATCCGGTGTTGTACCCGGATATTGCCCGCCTTATGCATAACCGCAATTCTTCTGTTCCGCAGGAAAGCAGCTAGTTACGCGCTTGCACCGGTATTTCTGACTCTGCTGGCGATCATGAGCATGGAACTCGTGAGCATCGTAACGGTGATGGGCCGCAAGGGTTTCGGGACGAATTTTCTGATGATCATCTCTTTCGTGGTGTTAGGTGTGGGTTTTACGACCCTGCTGTGGTTCTATTTCTCATTGGTAAGAAAGCCCGAGAACACATCAGGCTGAGGCACTACTCTTCGGCTGGAAAAGCCTTCCAAGCTCTTCTCGGATCGCTAGAAGGCGAAATCGTCTCAAGTCATCCCCGTGCCTTTCTTCTAAGGTGTGATGACGTCGCGACCGATACAATTCATTTTCGCGTTGGAGCGAGGCAATCTCATCTCTCAACTTCAAAACCCGCTGCTCAGTAAGGGCGTTCACCGCGTGTGTCCGCGAGGTTTTGGAAAAAGAGGATCGGTGTGCTCAGCCCTGCACCCAAAAACGATAGCGTTTGTCAGACCAGAGTGTCTGTGGCGTCGAACACATTGCAGCACCTGAGCCTCGGTTTCTCTATCGCGCTGCCCCGATGCGAGCGACAAAGGCCAACGAGTGCAATGATGATGTTTCGCGAATTGACCGGTTTACTTCAGTCGTTGCACTGGAGCAGATCGTCATGCGGAAGTTTTTGCCGCCAGCCAGCGCCAAGCTCCGCGCACCAGCATCCACATCAGATAATAGAGCAACGTTCCGGCCAGGACGGCGATGACACGCACCAGCATCGAGACCGGCTTTTCTAGAAACCGGGAAGGCAGGTTCAGGACGAGCACTGCCATCGATCCCGCGAAGAGTCCCAGAAACGCTCCCCAAAGCGGCAATCGTTTCGGCATCCAAGCCCCAGGTGTCAGCATTGCCCAGACTCCCCAGATGAGTGGTACGCAACACCAGAGAATGGTGACGGGATAGATCCTCTCGAACTTCAGACCGGATATGACGCTCACAACGACGGCAGCGATCGCAATCACAATGGAAGCGACCGTAGTACCCGCTGCAAATCGCTGAAACATAGTCACCTCCCTGTCAATTATTATCCTGCGCACCTAGCTGAAAGTCAGTGCGCCGGGTCAATGATTGCTACCGCGATATTACGGCAGACGAATCGGGCAGGCCGCCAACTTCGCCTCCATCGGGCCTTGGGGCACGAACAGGCGCGAATAATCGGGGGCATCCCCACGATCCGAGCACGATTCGTTTCGCTCCGACTTTTGCTGCGATGCAGCTCCGGATAATGTGCACGCTTCTCGCTATGCCGCTGCGGTCAGGATGTCGACGAAGCGCTTCGATAGTATGGACTCGACCGTGTACGTCTTGACGGCTATCGGAATCGCCAGGAAGGGTTTCATAATCTGCTCGACCTTCGGATAGGCTTCCTTGGCATATTTTTCTGCGAAACGTTTCTCGGTCCAGAACGTAATCGACAGGATCCGATCACTCTTGTTTTCCGGCAAGAACGCCAGCGTCTCAACAAAGCCCGGCTCCTCCTTCAGGATCGGGACTATTCCCTGATTCAGCGCGTAGATCAGCTCTTGCTTCTTATCGGGGCTCGGAGCGATTTCGAGAATGCGGGCGAACATACGGAGAATCCTCCTTTCTTTGTTGAAAGCCCAACAAACGGGTTGAACTTACACTCACGTTACGCCAGCCCGCAGTTTCTCGCAGTGACACCAAGCACAGAGTGCGATCTGAAATATGTTTTGTCAGGCCCCTGGGGTCTCGATCCAATGCTAGCCAAGGTCTCGTCGAAGCTGGAGAACCTGGGCCATGAGCGCCACAGCGTATGTGACGCGGATCATATTCGGCAGGGCAATTCCGTGCGATAAAAGAGGAAGGCCGTCTCCAAGCTGACGAAGACCACTCGAGGTCGGGTCATGCCGCCAATTGAATCTATTCTTTGCCCCGTCGATTTTTCAGAGTTTTCAGTCAACGCCTACGAATACGCGCGGTCGTTAGCATGGCACTACAAGGCGACGTTGATCCTGCAGCACGTTTTGTATCCTCTTTATAGCGGTCTCGTAGGCTATGACAGCAATAAAGATGCGGACGAAAAGATCTCTCGGCAACTCCGCGCTGAAAGCCAAAAGAAGCTTCAGCAATTTGCGAGGCTCCACGCGCGGCACGAGATTCGGCCCGAATGCGTCGTGCAGGATGGTTCGGTAACAGATCTGATCCTCTCTCTGGCCGAAGCGCGGCGAGTGGATCTGATCGTGATGGGAACTCACGGGTTGCGAGGGATTGATCGGCTAATGCTGGGATCCGTGACAGAGAGAATACTGCGACGAGCGCGGTGTCCAGTCTTAGCGGTACGAAAGCCGGCACATCATTTCATAAGCTCCGTGCACGATCCCGAGCCAGTCCACTTAAGAAAGATGCTTCTTTGTACAGATTTTTCAGACCATGGTCATCGCGCCTCGGAGTACGCAGTCTCCATGGCAAAGGAATGCGGCGCGGAACTTACCCTGCTGCACGTGCTGGAAGATGTCTCGAGGTTGACAGAGCTTGAAAGCGAGATTCAGAAGGTAGCAAGTCAGCTGGAGGAATCCATTGTGGCTAAAACGCCCGAACAGTGCACTGTCAAGGTGACGGTGCGAATCGGCAAGCCATACCAGCAGATTATTCAACTAGCCGTTGAAGCACAAATGGACCTGGTGATCATGGGAGTACGTGGTCGTGGAGCGTTGGACACAGCCATCTTTGGTTCCACCACTTATCGAGTAATACAGCTGGGGCCTTGTCCTGTGCTCACAGTTCATATTTGAGTGGCTTCGCTCGACCTCCGATGCGGAGACTGACGTGTCCGACACCTCCGACCCTAACCGCCTTCGAAGGCTCGTGCGATCTCGTCCCGAACTGCGGGCGTGAGCGGCTCGACGACCCCATTTGTCACAATCGTAATGCCCTCACTCGACGGGCGCACCTCGCCAATCATCACAACTGGAACGTCAGTGGCCTCAATGGCCTCAAGGACCGAGTCCGCTTTGTCTGGAGCGACGGCAATCAGCAATGCGCCAGACGCAATCAGTTTCAGCGGATCGAGCCCGAGTGCACTGCAAATCCTTAGGGTTTCAAGAAGCACGGGGATGCGCTCGCGAATGACCCGAAGGCCAAGACCGGCAGGCGCCACCAACTCGAAGAGTCCAGTAGCAAGCCCGCCTTCGGTCGGATCATGCATCGCATGTACGGCCTCGCCGACATTGGCAGCCGCGAGCGCCGCACTCACCACGCTGATGCCGGGCTCAATCAAGAGACGCGCGGCCCGTGCCAGAAGATCGGCATCAACCCGTCCCTGCAGCCGTTCGGACTTCTCTCGGGCGAGGATTGCGGTGCCCTCAATAGCTACTCCGCGTGTCAACAGGATCTGATCGCCGATGGCGATGCGAGTCTTCCGCACAAGGCGAGTTGGGGCGACCTCGCCGAGCATCTGACCGACCAGAATCGGGCGGTCGATACCTTGGGTGATTTCGGTGTGCCCGCCGCCGAGCGCGACACCCAGTTCCTCGCACGTAGTCCGTACATCACTCATGATCGATTCGGCCAGTTCGGGCGTCGTGCGGTTCTCCGGAAGGAGCATGACGACGAAAAACCATAACGGGCGCGCGCCTAGAACGGCAACATCGTTCGCATTGACGTGAACCGCGTAACGCCCGATGTGGTCTGTGGCGAAGGTAACGGGATCTGTCGCTACGACGAGATAGCGATCTCCGGCATCGATGACAGCCGCGTCCTCGCCAATCTGAGGTCCGATCAGCAGGCGGGGATCATGCTTCGGCGGATCTCTCAGCAACGATCGCAATTGCTCAAGGGGAAGTTTGCCGACTGGCAGAATCTTCTTCGGTTGGCCGTCTATTGCACGCTCACACTCAGCCAGGCTCAGACCTTTGGTGCCGGGTTTTGCTTCACGAGGAAGGCGCCGGGTTGGTGCGCGCTTGACCATAGCAAGAGATTCCATTCTAGTTCGCTGTAAGTTGCCGCCAAAAGGTTCAGTGTTGAACGAGCAAGTCTCGTGCGCGGCGATTCGCCCCGACGAACCAATCTCTGTGCCCTTGATCACTGCATCCGCCTTTCTCAAGGCGGAACATTATTGCTGTATTGTTGCGCTGCCGTGCCGCGGAGGAGAACGTGCTGACGGGGATCCACATCCTGCTCACGCTGAAGTGCACCAACGAGTGCGATCACTGCTTCCTGCATTGCGGGCCCAGCCGCGAGGCAACGTTCACCATCGGACAGCTACGAGCTCTCATCCGGCAGATTCAAGGGCTAGGGACGGTCAACATTGTGTATTTCGAGGGTGGGGAGCCGTTTCTGTTCTATCCTTTGCTGCTGGAAGGTCTACGCATGGTGCGGGCTGCAGGCTTCGACGCTGGCATCGTCAGCAACGGCTATTGGGCGACTTCGGTCGAGGATGGCCTGCACTGGCTACGTCCGATTCGCGACTTGGGCATCGTGGATTTCAGCGTCAGCGATGACGAGTTTCACCGTCTCGACAAAAACGACCGGAGAGCTGAATATGCCTGTCAAGCCGCGCAGCAGCTCGGCATTCCGACCGGCACGATCTCGATTGAGCCACCAAGCGTGTCTCCTCATGCTTCCGAAGACCGCCGAGGGAAACCAGTTGTTGGGGGCGGTGTCCTTTTCAAAGGGCGCGCAGCGGAAAAGCTCACGGCCGGGCTCCCGGTGCGTCCTCGCGGTGAACTCACAACCTGCCCTCACGAAGACCTGCTCAATCCCGAACGGGTCCACGTGGACGCCTACGGCAATGTGCACTTGTGCCAAGGGTTGAGCATGGGCAACATTTGGGAAAAGCCGCTGCCTGATCTGGTGCGCGGCTACGACGCGCAAAAACATCCAATTGCCGGACCACTGCTTCGAGGTGGTCCAATACGCCTCGCCACAGAGGGCGGGCTCGCAATGAACGACGGTTACGTCGATGAATGCCATTTCTGCTACACAGGGCGAAAGCTGCTCTTGCCACGTTTCCCGCAGCATCTGGCACCGAGAGAGGCATACGGGCTTTAGCTCAGGCTCGTCGCTGTTGTGATGCTCGCAGAAGAGAGCTTATGGAATTGAACAGATTGACACGACTAAAGCGGGTGGCGGCTAGGCAGACTCTGACCTTGACGCATTACGGGCGCAAGTCGGGCAAACCCTACAATGTCACGATCTGGTTTGTGCTGGACGAGGAGAAGCTCTATATCGGCACGGCGAACGTGAGTCGTCAGTGGGTGCGGAACGTGCAAAAGACGCCGCAGATTAAATTGGCCATCGGTGGCGAGGCGTTCGACGGCACGGCTCGATTCCTCGCCGACCGCGCCGAGCATGAACACGCCATGGCTGCCATTCGGCGGAAATATTGGATGTATTGGCCGCTCATGGCCGTGGGGCGGATACTCACCGCCATCGGCATCGTCCGTGACAAGACAGGATCGTTCGAGGTGCACTTGGCCGGATGAAACTTGGCTTGTAGCTGTGGATTCCAGCAGAGGAGAGCCAATCAGCGATGAACACCTTTCTTTCGCGACCATTCCTTACTGCCGTGACCTTGCTGCTCCTTGCACCGATTGCGCCTTATGCGGCGGAGGGGGCAACGGGCAAACCACATCCCAAGGTGATCCAACTGGACGCATCGGGAAACGGCGACCTTCCCGTGCTCAAAGGCCCGCCTGAGAGCGTCAAAATGAAGTCGGGGCTCGTGGTTCTGGCTCCGGGTCGATCGGTGGGCGAGCACAGCACGGGTCAGAATGAGGAGTTGCTGGTCGTCTTTGAAGGACAAGGCGAAATGACCTTTCAGGGCGGATCGAAATTGCCCGTGAGGGCGAACTCCGCCCTTTATTGCCCACCCGAGACTGAGCACAACGTAACAAACACTGGCCCAGGCCAATTGCGCTACGTCTACATAGTGGCGAACACGCGATAAAGTTAGGGTGGGGCAGCCAGCCCATGCCTCAGCACGTCACATGGAGGATTGCGTTGGTGTCTTCAGGATCCTTACATAGTCTTTCTATGGCCTCGCTGGTCGGCAAAACCACCAATTCGACATGATGCCGGCGTGCTTCGCGTTTGACTTCCTCCATCACAGGCAGGCTGCCATACGCCCCGGTTCCGATAACCAGCTGCCTGCACTTCCAGGGGATGTCCTCTTCAACAGACAGCGGCGTGTGCCCGAAGTCGCTTTGAAACCGCTTCGAGGGCTTCTTCTTGCGTTTCAGGATCTCTCCACGATCGATAATCACGTCATGCTCGTAGGTTGTGTCATCAATCTGTATGGAGCCGAAAGAGAAATGACCGAACTTCATCTCAACCTCGCCGGGACAGAAGCGGATCCACTTCACGCACACTCCTGGGATGTAAAAAGCGAGAAGGCCGACCACACTTGCTCGACCTCATCGCTGCCACAGTGCAGGCACGTGATCTCTTCTTCTCCCCAGTCGACCAGGGCCAACATTCTTGAAAAGGTTTTCTTGCAGGTGCGGCAGAAGAACTCGTAGTGAGGCATAGTCGCCTCCTGATCACAATTTTAGGCCTCAATAAAGGGCTGGTTCAAAAATTGTGGCCAACCGACCTTCCAGGATGACTGGGTTTCCGACCGGAATAGCGCTCCACATTTAATTTCACCGCTCCACTATGTTCAGCGTCACAGCGAGGCGGCGTCACAGGCGACTAAAATTCAGTGTTCGGATCGAAGAAGGGAGAATTGAGACACGGGAAACGTTCCTTCGACACGGCCACTCGATCGGCACACCGTCGTTGTCGGCGGTGGCGTAATTGGGATCTGTTGCGCCTATTTCCTGGCCAAGCGCGGTGCAAGAGTCACCGTTCTGGAGCGTGATCAGATTGGCAAAGCAGCCTCCTTTGGGAATGCCGGATCCATCGCGCCCGGCCACCCGCCAATCAACAAACCGGGCCGCGTCCGCCAGGCCCTCAAATCGCTCTTTCATCCACTCAGTCCTTTATATGTAGCTCCCCGATTCGACCCAGCGCTTGCGAAGTGGCTCTGGTCCTTTAGCCGGACCTGCACCGGGAAGCTGATAGCCGAATACGTTCTTGACGGGGCACCGAGCATGGATATCAGCGCACTCAGTCCCGATCGCTTCTGAGAATTGGAGTGGATCGCAGACCGTCCATAGGCGAATCGAGAACGGCCCGTGCAAGGCTCTGCCATTGAAGCTGCTTCAATGAGGCGACTAGAATCGTCTCAGAAGGGGGAGTCATGCCCCAATACGAGTTTCTCTGCTACTCCTGCAACCGGCCGTTCTCAAAGACGCTGACTTCTGCGGAATACAAAGAAGGCACTGTCACTTGTCCGGAATGCGGCAGCAAGGAAGTCGAGCAGAGATGGTTCTATGCGGCGGCGGACAGGCGGAGCGCTTAGACACCGGCAGCAGCGCCCAGATTGCGCGGCAATACGCTGCTGGGCGCTCAGAGAGGTTGCGGCACCGGCGGAGCGATTGTACAGACACAGGTCGGGGTTGGCCGTGGCGTGGTGCGCAAAGAAACCACCCAAAAACACCGCGAGCCGCCCCGGTCTTTCTCCTCCCAACTCACGCGAGCACTCATCGGTCGTCGGAGCAGCCGTCAATGCCACACTTCACCGGCTGTCCGGCTGGGCCTCTGAGCGTTTCGGAGCACGCTGCCATGCCGCTGACATCGCAGATCGCTCGATTCGCTATCGTAGGAGTGATCAACACTGCGGTTGATCTCGCCGTGTTGAAAACGCTAATTGCCCTCAGCCACCGTGGGCGAACTGAACTCCTATACAGCTTCTTCAAAGGGATCTCGTTCCTGGTCGCGGTGCTTAACAGCTACTGCCTGAACAGCAGGTGGGCCCTTCCGCCAAACAGCCACAGAGAACACATCAATGCGCATAGGCCGGTTCTTGTCCGTCAGTGTCTTGGGCTTGGCCATCAATGTCGGCACTGCATCTTGGGTGGCGGTCTTCACCGAACCTGTGAGATGGCTGGCTAGGTGGTGGCCTTCTGTCCCGGCGCTCGCGGGGTGCCGCGTGCAGACTCGCTCTTAACTTTGGCGGATACAAGTACCTTGTATTTCCTCTTGTCTAGGCACGAATGGGATTCTGCTTAGGTGCTCTCAGTCGATGCAGCGATCCCCTTTGTCCGTCGATCGATGAAGCAACGACAACGTCTGATGCACCTGTTAGGTCTCCCAGCGGCGGAGGGCGTCGCTCGTAGCGACGTGTCCGTTGCGCGGTCATGGTCACCCAAAGAAATAGGAGATCTAAGGCGTCCCCTGCTGCAGGACGAAGGCGCGCAGAAACGCGCGCCTTCCGGACAGAGCCACTTCGGGCCACTCTCATTCAAACGGTCGCAGCCTTCGCTACCTGCACGGAGTCCTCCTTGTATAAGCAGGCGCCGGCCAGCGTACCCGCTGCTATCTCAACTACTCCAACGATGGTTGTGATTACTAGCAACCGCAGCGGGAAAAGGCCCATTGGATAGCTGGCAAGATTGGGCAGGAATGATCCGATTATCCAGGCGGCCAAACCAGCGCGCAAAGCAGTGACGGACCCCGCACCGTACCGCGACCGAATCGCCGCGTAGAGCCAGACACTGGCAATGCCCAGCAAGAAACCCCAGATGTTAAAAACAACGAGAGCACCGATATGGAATTGGGCCGGTCTGCCGAGCGCTTGCATCGCCCGGCCCCATGCCGCTCCCAGGATTACACCGTTCGTAATGTATTCGACAATGTTGATCACGAGGCCCGCTAGCAGACCGCCTAAAATGACTCGGCCTCGGCTGATGCGTGCCATAGATCCTCCTCTGAGATGCCACTACCTAGGGCCGCATACCAGCAAGAGGAGACTTATTTGCCAGCACCGTTTCCCTTGGCTTGGCAAAGTCGTGGGAATTATGAACCTCTGCACAACGTTTGCCAACTGCGGAGGCCCAGCGGTAAGCGCCATGTCCGACGCAACGGCCCGCAAGAAACATGCGGCTCCAGCGAACCCGAACCGAAATGAGCGCAAGACGAATTCTGGCACCCTTTGTGTGTATTGGCAGGGGAACCTTTGCCAAGCCAATTACGTATTCTCTAACGAGGCACTGAACAGATGACGCTAACGTTCACAAATGCCTAAGCGTGCAAAAGGTGAGAACGTGGAGAGTGTTTTATGGATGCCAAGTATAACTACATCATCGATAGTGTGACCTGGCGTATTGGGCTGAATCTTGCCGGGTTTGCGTTGTGGTTGGCCTAGATCGCCGGCCTGCTTGCGGCCGTACAGCTGTGACATCTGTCTTTCGCCGGAATGCGATCCATCGCGAATTCCTTTTGAACAAAGCAACATTCAGGTCAGGGAACTGAGATCGGGCTATCCGCGAGGCGTGAGTGGAACAGCGTCACATCAGCGGAACCTCGCCCACAGCTCGAGATACGCGGGCTGGAAGTTCCTTCGGCTGATGAAACTGAAACGCTCCAATCTGTCTTCTCGTGACATTTTTCAGCTTATTCCGAACGTGCACCGGAACCAGATTGCCATCTCATCACGCTACGTTCCTGCCAGTGTTGGCAACGTAGACAAGGCCGCGAATTTCGCCAAAACAGCGACCGGGATTTCAGCCGCGGTGGCGCACATCGAGTGACCGCATCTCCACACACTTCGAGCAGTGACACTTGAAGTCTTCCCTCGGAATCGTCATGTGGCCACAAAGTGTGCATACAAACGCCCCGTCGGCCAGAGCCATCATGCGCAGGAACTCACTGTCCGAAACGCAGTAAGGGCACCGATCTACGGCCTCCACCATCATTTCCCTTTGCCGCCCATAATCTCCATCACGCCAATCTGTGATTCTGTCGACATATAGCGGCTGTCGAGACCTTGGTCCAACCGTTCCGCAAGCAAGCCATCCACTTGCAACTGCTTTGGGTCGTCGAACTTGCGGAGGCAAGCGAAAAGTGCATTTTGCTCGGGTCGCTCGGAGCTATAATCGCAACTCGCGGGATCGGATATGGACCGGAAGCGGCTGCAACAATTCGGAGAAAGGCTCGAAACTCGCCGGCAGGAACTGCATCGGAGCGTCATCCAGAAACAACAGTCCGGACGGACGATTGACGATACCCTGGCCTCCGACGTGATCGACCGCGCGGCAGGCACGTACACCAAGGACTTTCTGTTTCGCCAGAGCACAAACGAAAGGCATCTGCTTGAGATGGTGGAAGAATCGCTCCTGCGAGTCCACGACGGCAGCTTTGGCCTCTGCCTCTCCTGTGGGAGTGAGATCAATGCCAAACGATTGGAAGCCGTGCCGTGGACGAAACACTGCATAGCATGTCAAGAGAAGATCGAACAAGCAAGCTAACCGTCTCTCCCTCGCTCAGGCCGCGCCGCTCAACATTGGAACGTCGTTCGCTGAGCCGCGAGGTATGGCCTTTCCTCTCTTTCTAACTCTCCCATCCGGCGGACGTGGAACTCCGCTTTCAGGCTCTCTCGGCAACCTTAGTGATGCACGAAAATATGTCCACGGGCACGGGGAAAACCAACGTGGTGTTCTTCTCCACCCCGATTTCGGTCAGTGTCTGGAGATAGCGCAGCTGGATGCTGACCGGCTCTTCGGCCAGCAAGTGGGCTGCATCCACCAGCCGCTGTGCGGCAGAGAACTCCCCTTCCGCGTGGATGATCTTTGACCGTTTTTCCCGCTCCGCCTCCGCTTGCTTGGCCATGGCGCGCAGCATCGACTCCGGCAGATCCACTTGCTTCACCTCCACATTCACGACTTTCACACCCCACGGAGCAGTGTGGGTGTCGAGAATGCTTTGCAGACGCATGTTGATCTTTTCGCGGTGGGCCAGCAATTCATCCAACTCAGCCTCGCCGAGTACTGAGCGCAGTGTGGTCTGAGCAAATTGCAACGTCTGGTTGAGATAGTCGGACACCTCGACCACCGCCTTCCGCGGATCGATGACACGGAGGAAGATCACTGCGTTTACCTTCAGAGTGACATTGTCACGGGTGATGATGTCCTGAGGCTTTACCTCGAGCGCCTCCTGGCGCAAGGAGATTCGTACCATGCGATCGACCGGGAAAAACACCAGGATGATTCCCGGTCCCTTGGCATAGGGTAGTAATCGGCCCAGTCGGAATATCACACCTCGCTCGTATTCACGAAGGATTTTGATGGCACTGAGTACATACAAAACGAAGATGACGACAACAACAGCAGGAATAGGAATCATTGGCGACCTCCAGTAACACCAAATTGAACAGCGCTCCTGGCGCAGTCTTAGCGTTGGAGATCACGGAACTCACACTGGCCGCCAAAGCTCCGACACAGCCAGAAGCCTCTCGACCGTCAAAGGTGCCACGCTCCCATTGACTCCATATCCGGTAGTTCTGAAAACTTCAGGACCGTCGGCTTGACCAGCCGTTCGAAGTCCGCATAGGAGACTTGAATCAACTCATTGTGGGAGCCGGCATTGAATGCGATGTCCTTGTCCTTGGTGAGGCTCTCATCGACATAGACGGTCATTCCATACAGATTTCCGAATGGCGGCATGGCACCGATCTCGCATTCCGGAAACCACTCCCTGAATTCTGATTCTTTGGCGAGAGTGACGCTTCTTGCGCCGGTTGCGGCGCGCAACGAGGAAAGATCGACCTCATAAGTAGCGGGAAGGACAGCCATAGCCAATGTGCTGTCGATCTTTACAATGACCGTCTTCGCGAGCTCTTTGTTTGAAATGTGCGTAAGCGCCGCGATTTCCTTCGCCGTATAGGCAACCGCGTGAGAGATAGTCACATAAGGGATAGCTTGACTGTCGAGAAATTCTCGTAATCTCTTTGCTGGCATAGAACCTCCATGCTGCAGGCCGCTTGTGCAGGCAGTGGCACGCGGGGCGCATGTTATGCGCAAGGGCCCTCGTCTTCTTGCGGCGCGTGTGTAGTGCTCAGTTACCTCCTATCGAGGGCGTCCGTCGCACCTTCGTCCGGAGAAACAGCCATGCTTCAAAGCCGGTTGGAACTTGTCGAGTTGTTTACGCACTCTGCTTGGCGGCGACCAGCTAGAACCATCTCTGCTCGACTTCTTCGCTGCCACAGCGTGGACAGACAACTTTGTCCTCATTGTTTTCGACGGGAGTCAGTGTCTTCCAGAAGGGTCGATTGCAGGCGTGGCAGAAGAACTCGGAGTGGGGCATCAATCTGGCCCTCCCGCACCACAACACAATTCTAGACCCCGCTTGAACACGGTTCAATCTGAATGGCCACGTGCGAGACTTGCAGAACAAAGCCCCGGCTCTACCGGGGCTTGTGCGCAGCGACGCGCGGCTCGCGCTAAGCTGCGGCTTTCATAGGCTGTGCGATTAGCTCCGCTTCAGCACGGAGCCAATCATCGACGTCATGGCCGTCTTCCCGGCCACGCTGTTCATAGAGTACGTAGGCCCGGCGGCAAATTTCCTCTTCGCGCTTCGGGTCGGCTACGACGTTAGGTGTAAGCCTGCTCGGATCTTGTGCCATAGCACACTCCTTTCTGACTGTTGTCTTCGAAAGCCTACTTTTTCTCCTCCTTCTGGGTCGTCTCTTTCATTTCCTCCTTCCCCATCTTGACGGAAACGACGTGGATATCATTTTTCGCAGCATCCACGTTAGCTTTGAGCGTTACCTCGTGTCCTTCGTGGCCTTTCAAAGCTTCCGGATTAGTGACCGTCCAGCTCTTGTTATCTTTATCCACGAACGTCTTTGCATCGGCGCCGACTTTTCCTGTAACCGTGACCGCCTTCGTAGGCGCTTTCTCAGCCGTTGCCGTCTGCGACTTTGTTTGAGCTGCCTTGGTAGTATCCTGGGCCAGCGCCAGCAGAGAAATCGCCAGCGCGAACGCGAAGGAAAGGAACAATAGCCTTTTCATGGGACCTCCTTTCGGACAGGACTGGTTTCACGGAACGCGAATCAGTTAGATGGTTCCCTACGTTCCGCTCCGAACATCAGTCGTGGGAAAGATTGTGTTTTCTGGATAAGAGAAGTCTGCGCCTCCACACTGGTCGAGGTCAAGGACGCCTTTGGTGGGAGAGCTTGGGAAGGCTCTTCCGCGGTCAACTACGCGGCCTTCAGCGACTTCGGCACATTCACCTTGATCTGTTTTGCCCTGGCTTCGGCACGTTTAGGCATCTGAATCGCCAGTACACCGTGCGCGTAATCAGCCTCAATCTTTTCCGGGTCCACCGCGTGCTGGAGAGTGTGAACGAACGCGAGAAAGCGCCATAGTGGCGTTCCATGCGGCGCGACGCGACGCTTGACATAAACGCCTCCCGTTTTCCTGGCGTCCAGCCAACTCAAGCCCTAGTCATACTGACACTAAAACACCTGGATTAATATGACCGAAAGCACAGGACCTGTTTCGATCTTCGGTTTGTTTCCGAAAGGAAGCAGAACAAATCGCACTGGGCAATCGACTGGGACGGGTCGCGCGAGCACGACGACCTTCCCAAGCTCGCTCGTCTTTGCAGCTTGAACATGGCAATCTTAGATATTCGCCTTCCCGTGTTCTACATCGGGCTCGGACTGAATTGGGCCCTTCTCGAGAACCAGTGCCCTTGCTTCCTGATAAGCGGATAATAGATGTAGTGGAAAAGGAGGTTCTACACCGCAGTTGCGGATTGAAGCTCTTCAGCCGCGCACGTCCTGTGCCAGGGGAAGGAGGATACTATGCTCGTTCGCAGCATCTTTCCAATCGTTGGACTCACGGCCTGTCTGGCAGTCTTCGGTGCGTCCCCACAAAAGGAAATCAGGCATGTTTCAGTCACGCCGACTTCGCCCGCTTCGGCCCCAGAGATGTACACCACCTATTGCGCCGTCTGCCACGGCGTCGATGGCAAGGGCAGCGGCCCAGCCGCCGGCGCCCTGAAGCTACCGCCACCGAACTTGACGACGCTGGCCAGAAAAAATGGTGGCAAATATCCATCGGACCACGTCATGAACGCGATCCAAGGTGACCTGCGCCTGCCAGCACACGGCTCGAAAGAAATGCCGGTTTGGGGCGACCTGTTCTGGGGCATGAGCCAGGAACATAGCTCCGAAGTGCAGTTGCGGGTCACTAACCTGAACAAGTACATCGAATCGCTGCAGGCGAAATAACTGCTGCCTGTTTCGGCTGTCGGTGATTCGGGGAGGCCTCTATGAAAGTCAGCGAGATCATGACCAAAAACCCTGTGTGTTGCTGGCCGTCCAGCTCGACACTGTCGGCCGCCCTGCTGATGCAGGAGAGCGATACTGGAATCGTGCCCGTCATTCAAGACCCTTTCACTCCTAGATTGGTCGGCGTAGTGACAGATCGTGACCTTTGCTTATACGTGGTCGCCGCCGGCAGGGATCCCTCATCCAGCTGGGTCGATGGATGTATGCGACAAGACCCGGTATGCTGCGCCGAGCAGGATAACGTTTCCCTTGCGCTCGATTTGATGAAAACCCATCAGGTCCGGCGTTTGCCGGTGGTGAACGAAAAACACGAACTCGTGGGCATGTTGTCCCTTGGGGATGTGGTGCGCAAGGCAAGCATCGAAGCAAGCGTTGTTGCGGCGGCTTTGCGGAGCATCTGCGAGCCTGCTCAGGTTCCCAAGCACGGAACTGAAAGGATCATTACCGCCGCTTGAAGAGCATTCCGGTTCCCCGTGAGAGTGTGATAGAGGAGTTGAGGTTTAATTCCTTCCTCAGCCCTACATTCCGTGCCCGCCGCCAACGTAGATCCGCTGCCCAGTCAGCCAGCGGGCCTGATGGGAGGCAAGGAAAACGACAACATCGGCCACCTCCTCTGGGGTACCGACTCGTCCAAGTGGGATCGTTGGCAGGATTGCGTGCTCGAGTTCCGCGGTGATCCAGCCCGTCTGGACGGGCCCCAGGGAGATCGCGTTTACGGTCACGCCGAATTTACCGAGTTCCATAGCCGCACTCCTCGTGTAACTCTCGAGAGCAAACTTGCTCGCTCCATAAGTGACTTCAGATGGAAAGCGTTTAGCACCGGCAGTGCTCACGTTGATGATTCTGCCGAATTGCGCTCCTCGTTTGATTTCGCTACTCTGAAGTGGCCCCACTTCGATCATTACATTTGGCCCCACCCTAACCGATAGATCGGCCTACCCTGATTTCTGCCAGCCAGGACGGGGAGGGCGATGGACAGGAGACGCAAGGTGGAGCTATTCGAAGAGATTAGGCGGGAGCACACGCATGGAACCGGTTCGATTCGCGCAGTCGCGAAGAAGCTGGGCGTGCATCGGCGGATGGTGCGACAGGCGCTGGCGAGTGCGATCCCGCCGGAGCGCAAACTGGCGGTGCGGAACAAGCCCAGGCTGGGTCCGGTGATGCAGTTCATTGACGAGATTCTGCGCGCCGATCAGCTGGCTCCGCGCAAACAGCGGCACACCGCACATCGCATTTGGCAGCGGATCCGTCAGGAGCGTTCGGACCCAGTGGCGGAAGCGACGGTGCGCCGTTATGTACGGGAGCGCAAGCAAGAGTTAGGGCTCACGGCGCGAGAGACGTTTGTCCCGCAAGTGTACGACTGGGGCGGCGAAGCGCAGGTGGATTGGTACGAAGCCATGGCCGAGATCGGAGGCGAGCGCCAGTCGGTTCAACACTTCGCGATGCGGTCGATGGCGAGCGGCGGAGCGTTTCACGTTGCCTACTATCACGCCACGCAGCAGGCATTTCTGGAAGCGCATGAGTCTGCATTTGGCTATTTTGGTGGCGTGTTCCGGCGCTTGCGCTACGACAACCTAAAGAGCGCGGTGAAGAAGATTCTGCGCGGGCATCAGCGGGAGGAGACGGAACGGTTGATCGCGTTCCGCTCGCACTGGGGCTTTCAGACCGAGTTCTGCAATCCGGCGCGGGGCAACGAGAAGGGCGGAGTAGAGGGGGAAGTGGGCTATTTCCGCCGGAATCATCTGGTGCCGGTTCCGCAGGTGAAGAACCTGGAAGAGTTGAATCAGTATTTGCGAAGCTTCTGTCAACAAGACGAACAGCGGCGGATTGCAGGCCAAGCGATGCCCGTCGGGGAGGCGATGCGGATCGAACGCGAGCATCTGTTGCCGCTGGCGGCGGAAGGATTCGAACTGGCGGAGACCAGTTTTCCGACAGTGGACGGCAAGGGCTGTGTGAAGGTGCGGACGAACTTCTACTCGACGCCCTTGCGGCCGGGGACGCGCCCGCAAGCGAAACTCCTGCCGGCGTATGTCGAGATCTGGCAGGAACGGGAGTGCGTGGCGCGGCACGAGCGTAGTTTCGGCCGCTATGAGCAAGTGCTCGATCTGGAGCACTATCTTGACGTGCTGGAGAAGAAACCGGGAGCGCTGGCGGGATCGAGTCCGTTGCGGCAGTGGCGCGAACGCGGGCGCTGGCCGGAGAGTTTCGACCGGCTCTGGCAGAGCTTGCAGGAACGGCACGGCAAGCAAGTCGGCACGCGGGAGATGATCGAGTTACTCACTCTCGGCAAGAGACATGGCTGGGAGCGGCTGCAGCAGGCGGTGGAGAAGGCGCTGGCTTTGAGTTGCACAGATGCGGCCGCGGTGCGGCATCTGCTAATGGCAACGGAACTGGGTCGTCCAGGCACCGAGTTAGTTGAGCTCAACGGACTGGAACGCTACGAACGACCGCTGCCTCAGATGAATGAGTATGACCAGTTACTCAGTCTCGCTGCCAGTACGGCGGAGGTGGCGCGATGAAAGAGCAAACTCAGGCTCTCGAACACGCCAGTGTGAGGCAGTATTGCAAGGCGCTGCGCATTCCGATGATCGGAGCGAACTTCGTGCAACTGGCGGAGCAGGCCATCAAAGAACAGCGCAGTCACATCGGGTATCTGGAAGCGCTGCTCACGATGGAGTCGGAAGAACGTGACCGGCACGCCGTTCAGCAACGGCTGCGCGATGCCAAGTTACCGCGGCTGAAAACGCTGGAAGAGTTCGACTTCAACCAGGCGCGGCAGATTCCGGCGGCAAAGATCCGCGAACTGGCCGAAGGTGGCTACATCGAGCGCGCGGAACCCGTGGTGCTGATGGGCGAATGTGGTACCGGCAAGACGCATTTGGCGACGGGCCTGTGCGTGGCCGCGTGCCGGCAGAAGCGGCGAGCAAGATTCACCACAGCCGCAAACCTGGTCAACGAGCTGGTGGAAGCCCGGCAACACAACGCGGTGAAACGGGTGCTGTCACGCTGGTTGCGCTACGACGTGATCGTGCTCGACGAAGTAGGCTACGTGCCATTAGCTGACATCGGAGCCGAGTTCTTGTTTCAAGTGATCGCCGAACGCGCCGAGCGAGCCACCTTGATCGTGACCACAAACTTACCGTTTTCCGAGTGGACGCAGGTGTTTCCCAATCCGCGCTTATGCAAGGCGTTGCTGGACCGGATCACGGATCGAGCGCACATCATCGAGACCGGCGCCGAATCCTACCGCTTTCGCAGAACCCTGGAGGTGCGCCAGAAAAAGAAAGCATCGTAGCGATCGACGGAGTTAGCTTCTACATTGCTGGTGCAAAGGAAGGGGCTCAAAAACGCCGCCCCTTCCTCTGCACTCCATCCCGGCTGGAGACGCAAGACCTTTGCCGAACTAAACTGGGTATCCTTATTACTACAGGTGGGGCCAAATGTAAGTATCGCGGTGGGGCCAAATCAAGTTGTCAAACGCATCGTTTTATGTGCCTGCGGCTAAATTCCACCATCATCAGTACCGGCGCACGGGTATTCACAGCAAAAATTCGGTCAACCGCCGCTGCGTTGAGACTCCGCGGACGATTGGTCCACAATTCCACAAGCTTATTGGGCAGGTCAACTCCCGAAGGGAGGAACGTATCCGCTTCCCAGTATGCTGCGTTGTTTACGAGCACTTCGACGGCCCCTAGAGTTTCCTCTGCCCGGTCGAATAGCGTCGTTATGAGAGCTGGATCGGCGAAGTCTGCCTCGAATGCGGCAACTCCGGCGCCAGACTCGCGAACATTTTCCAGCACTTCTTCGATCGATTTAGTCTGCTGGGAATAATAGAAGGATTCGCCAGGTGACGTGTCTGCACTCGACTGAGCGTTCACAGCCGTTGTGGGCCTCGATCGAAAATAGTGGAGAAAGACTCTCGCACCCTGCGCAGCAAAAGCCCGCGCAACCGCAGCGCCGATCCCGTGAGGATTATTCGTTCCGGTTACGAGTGCTACCTTCTCCTTAAGCCCTGGATCAAGCAAGGCAATTACCTCAGATTTCAGTTCCGCCCTTCGCGGTACAAGTCGCCTGCCGTGAAGACGCATATTTGTCAGTCACGCAGATGGAAAGTTGGGGGGACATCTCACAGGGAACATCTCGCATAGTTGTCATTCGGTACGAATCCAATCTAGAACATATCGATCTGGCTACGATGATCGGTTCCGCTATCCCTTGATGACGGCGAGAGGCTCCAGTCTAGCGATCTTCCGGCCAATCCCCAGCTTGTGGACCACTTCTACCACTCGCGACACGTCTTTGTAAGCCGCCGGAGCTTCTTCTGCCAGCCCACTCATCGATCCCGCACAAATCAGAATTCCTCGGCTCCTCAACTGGTCGCGTAATGCTGTTCCACTCACCATCTTCCTGGCTTTGGCTCGGCTCATGACTCGGCCCGCGCCGTGACACGTGGAACCGAAAGTCTGCTGCATGGCTGCCCTCGTTCCTATCAGAACATACGAGGCTGTGCCCATCGAACCTGGTATGAGCACGGGCTGGCCGAGATCGCGGAGATCGTCGGGGAGGACGCTCGATCCAGGTCCAAATGCCCGGGTCGCGCCTTTGCGGTGTACGCAAACCCGTACTGACCGGCCATTAATGTCGTGCTCTTCGATCTTTGCCATGTTGTGTGCGATGTCGTACACCTGGCGCAGTTCGAAATTCTTGATCTTGCCGGCTACAACCTCTTCGAAGCTCCGTCGGATCATGTTTGCCAAGAATTGCCGGTTGGCGAATGCGAAGTTGGCGGCGCAGGCCATGGCATGAAAGTATTCCTGCCCTTCTCTGGAATCAAATGGCGCACAAACCAACTCGCGGTCTGGCAATTCGATGCCGTAGTCGCGTGCGGTTTTCTGAAATCGGCTTACGTAGTCTTCGCAAATCTGGTGGCCGAGGCCGCGAGACCCGCAGTGAATCTGGACCGCGACACTGCCCGAGTAAAGACCCAAGCGCGCGGCGGTGGCCTGGTCGTAGACTTCAGCGATCGTATCCACCTCGATGAAGTGGTTTCCGGCCCCCAGTGTCCCGAGCTGGTTTCGCCCGCGTTCGCGCGCCCGGTCAGAGACGAAAGTAGCATCGGCGCTCGGGATTCGGCCGAATTCTTCGGTACGATCCAGGTCGTCACGCGAGGCATATCCTTCGCCCATCATCCATCGCGAACCTTCATGCAAAACCTGGTCCAACTCCGTGTTGTCCAAACGCAACTGTCCATGAGAACCCACACCGCTCGGGCAATTCGCGTACAAGCGAGAGGCGATCTCCTCCAGGTAAGGTTTGACCTCCTTAACCGAAGCTATCGATACCAGAAGCCTTACGCCGCAGTTGATGTCATAGCCGACGCCGCCGGGGGAAATCACGCCTTCCGGCAAGCGTGTCGCTACGACTCCCCCGATCGGAAAGCCATAGCCCTGGTGAATGTCGGGCATGGCGATGGCGTATCGGATCACCCCAGGCAGGGTGGCTGTGTTCACGAGCTGCACGACCGAATTGTCCGAGAGAGCCGCATCTAGCAGATCTTCGTCGGCATAAAGACGTGCTGGCACACGCATATCCTCGCGAAATGTTTTGGGGATCTCCCACACATATTCGGCCACACATTCAACATGTTCTTTGCCAAGCATCGCCGTTTCCACAGGAACGCTACACATCCACCACGATCTCAGCTTCAAGGCCTTCGGAGGTCTCGCGTATCTTCAAATTGTGAAAGGTTACGGCCTTGATGTGGGTATAGGTTCGGTCACACTCCCGGGTTTCCACTCGTGCGCGCAGACAATGATTCTTGACCTCATCAATGCGAAACTGCTCACACACAAGGTGATGCGCCTGCTCCAGGTACAGGATTTCGTTCAGCCAATTCACCAGCAGCGACTCCCCATCAACTCCCTCGACCTTGATCTCTCTCGTTTCCAATCGTTCTGCAGTCGTTTTCGCTCCATCTCCCTCCAGCGCCTGCATAGCGCGGGCGGCGTTTTCGAGCAAGGCCACCATGTCGTGGCCTGTCACGCGAAAAGCTCGGTCGGCCGTGTGCTCGATTTCTTCAAAGCTCATCATTCGGGTCACCTAGCGCCTCGCCTGGCCAGACGAGCTGTCACGCACGAAGTTCTTGACTTGTCGCTCCCCGCAAGCGGCTCACCATTGAATCGAGCAGCTTCTCATTCTTGCGCAGTCCTTGCTTGAATTCGTGGTGGTCCGTGTGCGCGATCTCCTTCAGCAGCTCTCGATGGCGTTGCTCAAGAATGCGTAGCAGAAGCTCCTGCTCTTCGGTGTTCAATATCAACTCCATAGTTCCTCCCCACCGTGTCCGCATTCAATGCTCTCTGATCACAATCATGCGGTTTGCGGAGAAGCGACATAACCGCACCAGGCCAAGTCATCAAGGCGAGGGCGGCAAATCACTCGACCAGGCGTCGGCTGCGATCAGCCAGTTTTGTCCCACGCGCCTCCACACTGTGAGGTATTTCCCGTGGTCCTCCCTTTTTGTGCCTTCATTCTGCGGAATAGTCATGCGGTACGTGCCTACATCCCAGGCGACAGGCCCTTGTTGTTTGATGTAGGTGACTTCGAAGGCCAGGTCAGACACGCCATGGCTGAGCGGCGCCTTCAAGTACTCTCGAATCGAGACGCGCCCGTGAACGGCCTCGTGGTGCGGCGGAAGGTAGACTGCATCTATAGCGTAAACGGCAGCAACTCCGTCCAGGTCTCCCGCATTCCAATGGCGAGCCCACTCATCGCCCATCCGGCGGATAGCACCGGCGGCACTGATTTTGGGCTCCCTTCGGGAAGTGCGCTGTACTTTGCCCCTGATGATTCTGGAATGCTTCTTGGTAGTCGATCGCATAATGTCCTCCCTTCGAACGGCTCACAACGAAATCGTGACATCCTTTTTGCGTCTCGGTTGCCTCCTCTGCGGAGGACTTGTGACTTCTTTTCGCTGCGAGGACCAGAATGGAACGCCGGTCCGAGGGTCCACTTGAGTCACGAACGACGTTTTTACCGACCCCTTCCGGTGAGCCAGAACACGAGCTGCAGTCACCTCGGGTAGCGCCTCGCCCCGGTTAGAAAAATGTCTCTTCATTTCTATCCTCCTGCAATCAACGGTGCGACACATTCAAGCAGCACGCGGCAGTGGGGTTTCCGCGTTTTGCAGCAACTTTTGCACATCCTCGTCGCTAACTTGCGTGAAATCCCGATACCACGGCGAGACTGCCAGGAACAATTCCGGCTCTTCCACGCTGATGACTTCGTCGGCTTCCATCCGGATCGCGCTGCAGCCCGAGGCTGGGGCCACCGGAACCGCAACTACAACTCGCGTGGCGCGTCTACGCCGGATCGCTCCAATCGCGGCCAGAATACTGCATCCCGTCGCGATGCCATCGTCCACGAGAATGACCGTCCTCCCTGCCAGCTCCAGCGGACGAACGCCCCGATACAAGCTTTTGCGGGATTCAAGTTCTTTCCGCGCGACCGCGACTACCTCCTGGATATCCTTTTCCGAAATCCCTAGTAGTTTCATGAGCGAGAGATCCAGTACCTGCACGCCATCCTCGGCAACCGCGCCCATGGCCAGTTCTTGCTCCCATGGAGTGCCGAGCTTGCTTACCACAAAGACATCCAGCGGGAGGCGCAGCACGTCCGCGACTGCGGACGCCACGGGCACGCCACCCCGAGGAAGTCCCAGCACAATTACGTCGCTGCGGTTGGCATAGGCCGACAGCTTGCCCGCGAGTATGCGCCCGGCTTCGGCTCGGTCCGCGAATGGCAGCGCTTCAAGGTCTTCGTCTTCTTCTCGGAACAACATGGCTTTCCTCTTGCATTATGCTTCGTAGCGCTCGCTTCGCATAGAAACGACCTATAAAGCACACTTATACTTCGTCGGCACAAAGGCCGCTTCTTTCGAACGATTCAGGCTTGGCCAGCGCTTCTCAGGCCGCTACGGCCGGTTTCGCGGGGCGGATCTCTTCTTTCTTTTCTTCCGCCACAGCGGGCCGCATGCTCGCGAGCTTCGCCACCGCCTTTCCCGTCAAGATCGTCAGGTGGATCGTTGCGATCGCGCCTAGAATAGCGGGCACGATGTACACGTTCTCAACCTTCCAGAGCCAGTGACCAAGCACCGGGGAACCCAGCCAGGCTCCCAACCACCCGATGACCAATTTACCGACCAGAGCGTCATTGCCTTCGAGAAAGCGATAGCGAATCACGTAGTGGTAGGCAGCAGCAACCACTGCTGCGACGAAAGTGAGAATCAGAAAGGAAAGTAAGCTCATTCCCAGCATAGGGCACCTCCTTGGGACCAGGGGAGACCAGGATTGGTCTTCGTGAAGAACGAGGTCTAGAAACTGGGTCAAATCAACAAGGCGGGCTAGAACCTCAGGAGCCGAGGTTCGGCCAGCCAGCGAGCTCTTTTTACTGCTAGGACCATTTTACGCCGCCAGTCACTTCGGCGCTCCATTTCCTAGTGCATCGGTAACCGTGATCACAGACAACGACATGTGTGCTCGGGGAAGATGTGGCAGAGACGAAAAGCCAGCATCTAAGGTGTGCAAGATGCTCCCCGTTCTATTCCTCGGTATTGTGCTCGCCTCCGGTAGCCTCTTGATTGAGTCAGCCGATGCCCCTCCATTGGCGAACGTTACCGTGACCATCATTCCTGCGAAAGCAACTCTCTTTGCGGGTGAAACGCTCACGTTTGTCGCAACGGTCGATGGCATCGGCAACAAAGCCGTGAATTGGTCGGTAGAGGAGGAGGACGGCGGGATCGTCACAGAGATTGGCCAATATACGGCCCCAAAGATCCAGGGGGTGTATCACATAACGGCGACGAGCAAGGGTCGGCCAGAAGCAACGGCTTCCGCCAGCATCACTGTGCTTGCTTATTGCGATCCGCTCCCCGCAGCCTTCAGACCGTAACGTGGTTCTCGCGGAGCGTTTGGCAGCAGTTGTCCGGACAGTGAGTAAGCGCAAGGGTGGCGTCGAAGCCAATTTGGGGGCTTCAATGCTATCCAACTGACGTTCCGGGAGCTGACTGGTTTGTCTGTGCGAACTGCGTCGCACTCATCCGGATCGAGGAGTGGGACAGCCTTATCGATCGGAGCGTAGCGGCCTACACAGCGCTGCGATTGATTCCGGAGAACGAAAAGAATGCACTCCGCCAGCAAATGGAGAATCGGGTAAAGGCGTTCCGCGCGTTCTGTCTCCTTCCGGTCTAGGAAGGCCGCATCGTCCGGCGACGCAAGATCATGGCCACTCAGTGCGGCGCGAGGCCCCATAGCAAACTCGATCGCCAGGGATTGCTGCCAAGCGGTCGCTCCTTGGTCACTGACAAGCCGTCATTTTCTGAGGACCATAAACGAGGGCCCTCCGCAGAAGTCCCCGCGGATGCTTTTCAAGGCGCAGAGGTTGGTTCTATGCAACTATGCCTAACAATGGAAGAGTTCGAACTGTTGAAACGGCTGGCCGAAGACGAGGGTCGTTTGTCCTGCGATGCAATGCCTTCCCTTCCGAAGATTTCGGGTGAGTCTCGCTTGCGGCATGAATTGGAAATCGGTCGTGATCTAGTGGGTAAGGGGCTCTCTCGTAATTTGCAGTTGGGCTTCGACGAACTGGAAGATTTGGCCGATTCCCTCAATTGGCGCAGGAGACAACTGAAGAGCGAGATCAGATGCCTGGCAGACCCTGCGGCGAATAATGACGTTGAGCGCCAGTTGTTCGTTTTGGAACATTTCCTCGAAAAAGTGACCGAGGCGTGTGCGATGGTCTGAACGAACATCTGCGAGGCCGTTCAGCTGACAATCGCCAATTTAGTCGATAGCTTGTGGCAACCGTTGCAACCATTCTTTCGGGGCCACGAGAGGGTGTCATTGACTATTAGCGGCTGGTCGCCGCTCACACTTACCGGAGGTCGTGTGACTGCTGATCGCAAGATCCTCAAGAAGATGATTCTCAACGCTCTGTCGGGGAAAGGTGCTCATGTCTCCGTGAAGGACGCAGCCGCCGGACTCGACTGGAAGCTCTCTGGAGTGCAGCCTGAGGGCGTGTCGCATTCCATCTTCCAGCTACTCAATCACATGACTTACTGGAATCAGTGGGCGGTGAACTGGTTAGCCGGGCAGAAGCCTTCGGTACCGAAGCACGCTCAGGGCGGCTGGCCCGGCAGGACCGCGCCCCAGAGTGCCGCAGAGTGGCGAGAAGCCCTGCGCCAGTTCGACCGGGGGCTCGGAACAATGACGAGTGCCGCGGAGAAAGCAGACGTTCTTGCCAAACGTGGAACGAAGACGCCGCTGGAAATGCTGCAAACGATCGCCTCGCACAACAGCTATCATCTCGGACAGGTCGCTGTGTTGCGGCAGGGGTTGTGTGCGTGGCCGCCACCTTCGGGTGGACTTACTTGGCAGCCGAACCACAAAGTGAGTCTCGATTCCCGGCCCGGCACGGAATGCATTTGCTTTGTGAAGAACGCCGCAGCACGCAAACGCTAGAGGAACGCCATTTATTCTCCCGGAATAGGAGGTGTCCCGCCTCAGCTGGAAATGGAGAAAGCGTTCGTCCGTTAAGATAGCGGAGCGAACGTATGAGCAAAGAGCGCAAGCACTACACAGCTGAGGAGAAGGTGGCCATTCTACGGCGCCATCTTTTAGACAAGGTCCCGGTTTCCGAGCTGTGTGAGGAACTGGGACTGCAACCCACCGTGTTTTACCGCTGGCAAAAAGAGTTGTTCGAGAACGGAGCGGCTGCTTTCCAAACGACGGAGCATCCTCGCCGCCAGGCCGAAGAGAAACAGAAGCGGATTGAGTTCTTGGAGAAGAAGGTGCAGACCAAGGACGAGGTCCTGGCCGAGCTGATGGCGGAGCACATCGCGTTAAAAAAAAGCCTTGGGGAACTCTGACCGCGACCTGGGTGCCACACGATGTGCGGGATCAGGTGGTAGATTTCGTCCGGCGCTGGTCGGAGAAGAGTGAGATCAGCGTCGGCCGATTCATTGCGTGGCTGGGCGTTACCGTGAGCAAGTTCTACGACTGGCGGCAGCGCTATGGACGCGTGAATGAGCACAACGGTTGGGTGCCCCGAGACTTCTGGTTGGAGCGGTGGGAGAAGGAAGCGATCGTGAGTTTCCATCTGAAGAATCCGTTGGAAGGCTATCGGCGACTAACGTTCATGGTGTTAGATCACGATGTGGTGGCCGTGAGTCCGGCGAGCGTATGGCGCGTGCTGCGACAAGCGGGACTGCTGTCGCGCTGGAAAGCGAAGCCGTCGCGCAAGGGCACCGGCTTCGAACAGCCGCTCGAGCCGCACCAGCACTGGCATGTCGATGTTTCCTATATCAACCTGTCGGGCACGTTCTATTGCCTATGCAGCGTGCTGGATGGATGCAGCCGTTTTCTGGTGCATTGGGATTTGCGAGAGTCGATGAAGGAAGCTGATATCGAGAGGATTCTGGAACGAGCCAAGGAGAAGTACCCGGACGCCAAGCCGCGGATCATCTCCGACAACGGACCGCAGTTTATCGCGCGGGACTTCAAGGAGTTCATTCGCATCTCGGGGATGACGCACGTGCGCACCTCACCGTTTTACCCGCAATCGAACGGAAAAATCGAACGCTGGCATAAGTCGCTCAAACGGGAGTGCATTCGGCCTCTGACGCCGTTGACCCTGGACGATGCGCGCCGTTTGATTCAAATGTACGTGGATCACTACAACACGGTGCGACTGCACAGCGCGATCGGCTATGTGACGCCGCAGGACAGGCTCACCGGACGACAGGCCGAGATCCACGCGGCTCGCGATCGCAAGTTAGAAGACGCTCGTAGGCAGCGACAACTTCGCCGGCAGCAGACGGCATCTTTAAGATTTGCACACTCTTCTACCGCAGCTACAATGACCTCGCCGGGTGAAACGGAAGCGGGCTCTGCCGGGAGGCAACCATGCTAAGGGATAACCTGGTGGGGCTCATCGAGCCGATGTTTAGCAGCGCGGGAGCCAATCCTCTCGCGCTGTGCATTGCGCAGAACGAGTCATCGGACGATAGACCCCCATGCCTTGAAAATCCCCGCCCCGAAGGGGCGGAATCTACACTAACGGAGAACGCCGCTTCTCCATTTCACGCTGAACCAAAACAGAGGGCAGCCGATGCAGCGAGCGCGTTTTCGATTCTATGCCGAGCTGAATGACTTGCTCCCACAGCCGAAAAGAAGACAGTGTTTCTCTCATGCGTTTGAAGCCGTCGTATCGGTGAAAGATATAGTCGAAGCGTTCGGGATACCGCACACCGAGGTCGACCTCATTCTGGCGAACGGCGAGACCGTAACTTTTTCCTACCTCCTGCGAGATGGAGACCGAATCAGTGTGTATCCGGTGTTTCGTTCGATCGATCTTAGTCCACTCACTTGTCTCCAGCCTCGATCAGGCGCCGAAATGTGTTTCGTGCTCGACACACACCTCGGCAAGCTCGCAGCCTATCTCCGAATGCTCGGATTCGACAGCCTATATCGCAACGACTGTCGCGACGAGGAACTCGCGCATATCTCCGCAGACCAGCAGCGGAGTCTCTTGAGCAGGGATCGCGGTTTACTAAAGCGCAGCCTAGTGACTCGCGGCTACCTAGTGCGCAGCCCAGCCGCGAGAACAACTCCTCGAGGTACTTCGGCGTTTCAATCTGTCCGGATCAGTTTCCCCATTCCGTCGTTGTCTCGATTGCAACACCCCGCTGCAAGCCGTCCCCAAGGACCAGATCAGCCATCACCTCCCTCCAGAGTCGAGAAAACACTACGACGAGTTCCACGTTTGCCCAGGATGCAACCGTCTCTACTGGAAGGGGTCGCACTACCAACGCATGGCAGTTCTCATCGGGCGTATGATTGATTCGGTGAACCCGGCTGCCACCAACGATCTCGATCACCGAGCACTCTAACCTGAGGAACCGAGCGGCACCGGTAGAGGTGGGCCATGCCTGTACTGATTTTGGCCATTGCCTCATTTCTGGCTGTGACTGCGATTTTGGTACCTCTGATTGCCGTTACGCTCGACTCGCGTGCAATCCGTCACAAAAGAGACCTTGCGTTAGCCCAGCCGCCTCTCCTCTCGATTTCCGAAGCATTCGATCCTGTCTATTCGGTTCTTTGGCAAGCTCCGATCGCTGCTTTGGAGTTGATCGACTCAGGCGGCACCTCGGGCATGCCCGCTGCGAGGTTGCGCCCGATTTATGAGCAGGCTGCGGCTCGTTTCCCAGAGATATACGAAGGTGGCGGGTTCGTCCCATAGCTGCAGTTTCTGGAGGAAACGCAGTTGATCTCCTGGCATGGCTGTAATGTTGTGCTCACTCCTGAGGGACACGCATTTCTCAGGTTCCGATTTGTTACCGACGCGATGGTAGAAGCCTGAGTTAGCAGACCGCCGTCCATCAGGTCAAGGTGACAGACTGGCACTCGGACAAGGAAGGAGGCATCCTGTGACAACCTACATTATTTTGAGTCGCTTTTCCCCTGAGGCATTCGAAGATCCCAAGAACTTCAAGGAATTGGCTGCCGCCGTGTCGGCGAAGATCAAGAAGCAATGTCCAGATATCACCTGGAAGGGCAGCTTCGCAACCTTAGGACGTTTCGATGTCGTCGACTTCGTCGAAGCAGAGGATCCAAAGCAAATCGAAAAAGCCGCGATGATCATCCGCGCTTATGGACATTCGATGACCGAAACGCTGGTCGCGACTCCTTGGAAGGATTTTCTGGCGACGCTTTGAAGTCGGCGCGGACGGACGCATATGGCAGCGACTGTGGCAAAGAAGCTAGGGATCGATTTGTCTTCGCGGAACGAGGCAGAGCTGTTCAAGTGGTTTCTGGCCTGCCTGCTCTTTGGCAAGCCGATCCAGCAGGAAATCGCCGAACGGGCGTACGCCCGGCTCGTTTCGGTGGGTCTGCGGAATTCGGACAAAGTGCTGGACGCTGGCTGGGACGAATTGGTCCGGCTGCTCGACGAAGCGCACTCTGTGCGTTTCGACTTTTCGACCGCGACCAAACTGCTCGACGTGTGCCATGAACTAAAGCAGGGCTACGGCAGCATGACGAGGATGATTGAGCACGCAAGAACTGGCGCTGAGCTGTCGGCCCTCCTTCAGGAGTTCAAACACATCGGCCCCGTTACCGCCCGGATCTTCACTCGCGAGGTAGCGCCAATCTGGTATGGATCGCGAAGGCCGCCTCCAAAGCCACACTGACTCTGGTTTCCAATCTGATCTGAGGGCTAATCGCGCAATGCACAAAGACAAAAGGGCGGTTCAGGGCACAACAACCTCACAGAACAGGCTTGAAACATCGACTTCGATAATCTTTGGGGTGAGCTTGAGACAGGCAGCCAGGCTTCGGAAGCTTTCAGCGTTCATTGTCGTAGCGCGAAAGCCGTCTTTGCAGACGATAACGCCGTTGCCCGTTAAATGGTGATCAATCTCACCGATGAGCCCGTGTTCAGCTTGGATTTCGAACCACTTAAGGCGTTCTTCCCAGAAACGACCCGAGTAGCTCGAGAAGAGCACCGTGCCGGCCCCTCGAGTGACGCGAACTGCCTCAGTGAAAACCGCTCGCTGGTCTGTCCCGAACGCCGATATTCCATTCTGGATGCAAATGGTCAGGTCGAACGTCCGATCCCGAAAGCCCAGGTGGGCTGCGTTCATTGCGACTAAGTGAAGTGACTTCTTGCGTCCGAGGAAATTCGTGGCCATCCGCAGGCTGGGCAATGAGGTATCGATTCCGAAAACTTCTCGCGCGCGGTGCAAGAGGCATCGAAGAACTCGTCCATACCCGCACCCCAATTCCAAGATCGTCATCGAAGGCGACGCTTTTTGAAGGACGAATTCTATCTCCGCTTCGAGGTAGGCCTTCGTTCTGGGCGGGGCGAGATCGTAGCAAGCACGGAGGCGCTCGCCAGAGAGTTTCTCAACGTAGTAGTTGGGCATGGGATGAGACTTCTGTTGGCGGAAACTCGTCGACGCCAACCGACCAATTCTCAGAGGCTCACGTGTACCTAAGCGTGCGTTTGATACCAGTCGTCGCGTGTCAGTGGCAAGCCACTCCGCCCGTTCGTAGGCTTCGCCAGCAAGGTCTGGTAGACATTCAGACGGCCGCTCCGAAATGCATGGGCAGCGCCCGCCATGTAGAGCCTCCAGATCCGGTAGGTTGTCTCGCTGGTGATCTGACGAGCCTCTTCCGCGTGAGATTCCAATTGTTTGACCCAATGGTGAAGAGTCAAGCCGTAGTGTTCTCGCAGGCTCTCAACATCTCTCACCTCGAAGCCACTCAGTTCTGCCGCTCGAATGCTGGTGCTGATCGGCACCAGGTCGGCATCGGGAAACACGTAGCGGTCCGTGAAGGAGGGTCCTCGTCTGTGATAGATAGCGGAATGGGAGATTCCGTGATTCAAGAACACACCGCCAGGCCGCAACAGGTTCCACGCCCTCTGGAAGTACTCCGGAAGGAGAGCTTCGCCGACATGCTCAAACATACCGACACTTACGATTTTGTCGTATTTCTGGTCATGATCGATGTCACGGTAATCGGAAACTTCCACGCGGCAGCGATCGTTCAGTCCCGCGGCCCGCAAGCGTTCTCGCCCCATCTCCGCCTGCGGCACACTCAGTGTGATCCCCACGCCCTCGACGCCATAGTGGGCAGCTGCGTGCATTATCAACGCACCCCATCCGCAGCCAATATCGAGAAGACGCTCTCCGGAATGCAGCCGCAACTTTCGGCAGACGTAGTCGAGCTTTCGGATCTGGGCGGAATTCAGGTCCTCATCCGGATTGCTGAAGTACGCGCAGGAGTAAACCAGGCGCGGATCCAGCCACAGGGCATAAAAGCCTGCGGGGAGATCATAGTGATAGCTGATTGCCTGCCGGTCCTGCTCTTTGGAATGGACCTTTCCACCGAACTCTACGAGATGTAAGCCCGTTCGCGGATGATCGCTCGCAGGCAGCTTCTTGAGCCGCTCGTTGAGATCAAAACCCTCCCACAGGCTGCGTTCCTTACCGAGGAGATAATCGGATAGATCGAAGGCAGCTTCGATGTCACCCTCAATGTCGAAGTCGTCGTGAATGTAAGCTTCACCCAGAGTGAGCTCGCTCGGGGAGGAAAACATAGCACGAAGTGCCCCAGGGTGCTTAAGAAACAATGTAAAACGCGGCTGCCTTCCAGTCCCCCAGGTACTATCGTCCCAAAAGCGAACCTGAAAATCGCGTCTCGCATAGTCCCCCAAAAGAGCGTTCACAAATTCGGTGCAGATGATCGAAGGCGTCGGCCGGAATCGAGATCTCGCCAACAGTTGCATACTACCCCTTCGTCCCAGTTGGACCATAGAGCGTGACTGAGCGAGCGCAGTTTCGCCGGTTTCCGAGATTCCTCCCAACTGGCTGTTGCACGCCTGGTTCTATTGCAGCGTACTGGCCACGCTGGAGAAGACGTTATTCGTGTTTGAGCCGATCAATCTTAGTGTGCCAACAACCACCACCAAGATCACCGCCAGCATCACGGCGTATTCGGCGATGTCCTGGCCTTCTTCTCTCGCCCACAAACTGCACATAAGACCGTTCATAATATCTCCCCTGGGTGTTGCTTCCACGACCCACCCTCGCTAATTCGCTTTCCTGCGAATCCCCTGCTCCCTTGAGCCTGCGGAGGAAGTAATGGAGTTGCGTTCCCGAGAACGCCTCGACCATGGCTCAACCAGGGATGCATTGTCTGATCCTCCGTACTCGTCAAGGCGCATTTGAGGCTCTGTTTCAAGCTGCAGTCCTGTTCTTCGAGACCGCAGGAAGTTCGAGAATCAGCTCTCCTTCCTTCCAGTCGACGACTACGCGCTCGGGAATCACCTCGGTGGCAAGGTCGATCACTTCCAGAATTTGATCGGGATGTGAACCTCGTGGCTCGGTCGTCCCCGGTTCCGTAGTTCTTGTGCTTTGTGTCTTTTTGCCGAGGATCATGACGCGGCTCCGTTCAACGCTTACCTCGATTTCACTCTGATCAAAGCCAGCGACATTGGCGCGAACGCTGACCCGATCTTTGGATTCTGACATTGCAATAGAAACTGGACACAGCAGTTCGGATTCTGCCCGGAGCCAGTCTTCCAGATCATGGCCGTGCTCCCGGCCACGCGCTTCAAACAGCTCATGCGCGCGGCGCGCGATTGCCAACTGCAGTTTCTGCACTTTCGATTGAAGATCGGCAGGTGATGAAAGACTGAACGGGAGACCGGGTCGACTAGATTTGGATTTTCTTGCCTTTTGAGACTTCACAACATCCTCCTTCCGATATTGCGCTGAAGGAGCCTCGCTCAACCTCATGTCGCGAGAGGCACTAGGAAGGGGCGAGCCAAGAATCGGTGTCTAGCATTCAAGAAACACACGTATGCATTTTCATTCTCGTCTCCACCGGCCAGCGCCGCAATGACTGGCATCACTGACATGCGTGTCACATTCTTCGCGAACAAATCGTACGGGACTTATTTCGATCACTGACTCCCGCCGCAGGGACTCACCATTTCAGCATCGGTTCGCGTTCACGCCGCGGCGGCAGCTTGCGGCACAATAATCGAAAATGGTCGCTGGCGCTCGAAAGCCCGCTCGCGATGGCCGACGATCGTGTATTTTGGGCTCTGGGTCGGCGGCATCATGCCCGCAACCCTATTGCGAAAGTGATGGTATCCGCCTCGAAACCTGCCCTTGTCCCAGACTCTCAGCAAAGTCTCAGTGAACAGGCCGTTCTTGGTTCCCTCCATGGCAACCTGGTTGTCTTGACACGCCGAGATCAAGATCACGCTGCATTCCGCATTGACTTTCTCTCTTCGTGGAGTCTTCCTGCGAATGTCGTCATACAGTGTCGCCCGTTCCTTGTAGATCTTGGCTTGCACGTCGGACGGCAGAAATTTGGGCCTCAGGTTAGCGCCCGTACTCGCCCGCACACGCGCATTGAGATGTGCGAGATAAGGAGTTGGGTCCAGGAATATGGCTTTTGTCATCGTTCCACTGTGACAGCTGTCCGCCAAAACAAGGACGCGCACGCTGGGCCGAAACAGCGACCAGGCTGCGTACAGTTCATCGTCGACCAGTTGGCGGTCGAACAGTACCCACGTTTCATCAAGCCCGTCCGGTTCGTCATTGCCCGCATCATTGATTTGGCCGCCGTGGCCGGAGTAGGTCAGCAAGAAGAAGTCGTCCTCGAACAACTCCTTCGCCGCCTTCTCCATTACGCCGAGCACTGCAGTTGAGGTTGCAGCTTTCGTGTGCAGTGATTGAGCAACAAAGCCCTGACTTGTGGCGATTGTTTCCATGTCACGGGCATCGTTTTCGCAGGCCGACAGCTCGCCTTTCCAGCCTGCATAATGAATGGGATCAACTCGATTGAGTCCAATGTGAAGAGAAATTCCTTTCGGTTTCGCTCGTCCCAGCATAGTTCCTCCTTTTCTGATCAAAATCACGTGTTGCGCTAGAGCAGCATTCGTTGTTGCGGAAAGAAGCTGTGGGCAGCATCGGGAGAATGAGAACTCTTCTTAGATCTGTGCTGCCGTTGCTCTCTTAACAGCTCTATTTCCTCTGCGTTTAGCAAGTGCTCTTGTCCGAGCAGTTTCGTAACGAGTGAAATCGTCGCGAAATACCCCACCAATTCCATTTTCAGGTACGCTCGCAACAAATCTTCGCCATACGTCACCACGCCGTGATTTGCCATTAGTATGGCTTCATGCTCCGGAACCAGCGGTCTCAGCGCGTCAGCCAAATCCGCCGTGCCGGGCGTGGCATACGGGGCCAACGGAACTCCTCTTAGGCCAATGACCGCTTCGCAAACGAGCGCAGGCTTGAGAGGAATCCCTGCTGCGGCATATCCAGTGGCGACTGGCGGGTGGGCATGGACTACCGCGTTCACGTCCGACCGCATTCCATAAATCAGCAGGTGCATCGCGATTTCGCTCGTTACACTGCCTCGCCCTGCCAGATTGCGCCCACCCATATCGACCACAATCAGATCCTGCAGACGCATCATGCCCTTACTAACCGATGTGGGCGTGACGAGAAGTGACTGGCCATCGAGCCGCACCGACAAGTTGCCATTCGTGGCAGCGACATACCCATGTTCATGTAACAGCTTTCCGAAATGGACAAGCTCTTCTCTGTATCTGATTTCCCTTCTCATGACCCCTCTGCCGCTCAATCTGCTGTGCCGGCGCCGACGATGTCCGATCGCACGCGTGCGCGTGGCAGTCCACTATCTTCGATAATGCTTGCAGTTGGCTCAATGCCTCTCAAGCAGTTGAGCAAACTCATCCGGGCTAAGTCGGAGTTTGCGCAGACAGTCGGACAAAGCTCCTTTATGCAGTGTGTCGCCCGGATGAGGCTCGTGGAATGAAAATAGGTTTGGGTTACGCTTGGGACAGAAGAACTGCCTCAGTGATCCTCGGTGTGATTTCAGTGGACGATAGCCGAGGTCACGAAGGACGCGAACGAAACGCCTCCACGGCAGCTGTGGGGGAATCGCCGACATGTGTGCAACTCCAACGCAACATCAATCGTCTCTTCCTGTCGAGGGGCTATCAACAGCGAGTGCTCTCGTTTACCTCGCCGACGGCACCAATACCAAAACAACCAGCGCTGCCAGCACGAAACCAGCGACAAGCAAGAAGACTACATGCTGAGGATCAAGGTGAAAAAAACTGTCCCCGCGCCTCTTGAAGTGTGTCAGCGTCCTCATGCAAAGCCTCCTCGCTTGTGGCGGCGGATACCTTTCAAGACGAACCTTCGTGCCGGAAGGCGCTGCCTAATATTAGGCTCCCTTTCTCCGCCGAATTGCAATGGCACTGACTCAGAGCGGTCATGCTGGCACCGCGGACCTTCTCAGTCTGACTCACAGGGGCCGGTGAGCAGGGTCACGGCAGGGTGTGAGTCCGCGTGCTATGAGGGAAAAGGGGGCAAATGCCCTGATTGCTGAAACCAAGACTCGGGCAAGGAAGCACATTCTTGTTCTACGAGGCACTCGTGCAACGGACGCTCAAACGCTGTCTTTCTCTCTCGGTCGCACTGGCCGGGATCGCCTCGGTGGCAATGTACGTTCTGGCGTATTTGTTGTTCACCATTCACGAAGAAATAGGCATCCCTCCGGACGCAGCATTGCCTCTCGCGCTGTGGACCTTCCCAGTGGCGTTTCTGGCAAGCCTCGTTGGCTATTTGCTCTGGAAAACGGATCCCGGAATACGTTGACCGCACCTCGCGACAAACATCGAGTTTCTCATCATCCCTCGTCGGTCCACTCGTCAACCGGCGCAGGTTTGGGGCTCGCGGAAGTTGCTTTTATGCGCCCTGAGTGGACAACGCGAATTCCCTTCAAAAATCTGCGTCCACTCGCGAGTTTGTTTTCTGAGGACCTGGCGATTGACTTGGGCACGGTCAATACCCGTGTCTATGCCCGCGGTCGCGGCATTGTTATCAACGAACCTTCAGCGGTTGCTCTCGATGAGACCACCGGAGAAGTGCAGGCCGTGGGCAAAGAAGCCAAAGAGATGCTAGGCCGCACACCAAGCAAAATCCGTGTGATCAAGCCCTTAAGAGACGGGGTGATCGCTGATTTTAAGGTCACGGAGAAAATGCTCGCCTACTTCATCCAAAAAGCGCATCAACGCAGGACGTTGGTTCATCCGCGCGTAATCATCAGCGTCCCCTCCGAAATCACTCAAGTTGAGCGGCGCGCCGTGACCGATTCGGCCTACCGAGCCAAGGCTGCAGAAGTCCACTTGGTCGAGCAGGCGATGATGGCAGCCATCGGCGCCGGACTGCCCGTCACAAAACCTGGGGGGAACTTGGTTATCGACATCGGTGGTGGTACGACCAACGTCGCACTGATTTCAATGTCTGGGATCGTCTATTCACGCTCGCTGCGCATTGCTGGCAATCACATGGACGAGGCCATCATGAACTATGTGAAACGCAAATATAACCTCCTGATCGGGGAGCGCATGGCGGAAAAGATCAAAATCGAGATTGGATCCGCAACCGCTCTCGACAAGCCAATGACCATGGAGATTAAGGGAAGAAGCCTCATCGAGGGCATCCCCAAAACGATCACCGTGGACGACAGCGAGATCCGCGAAGCGTTGAACGAATCCGTGGCCGCCATTGTGAGCGCCATCCGTGTCGCCTTGGAGCGCACTCCGCCGGAACTCTCCGCTGACATCAGCGACCGCGGGCTCGTGCTTGCCGGAGGCGGTGCGTTACTGAAAAACCTTGACAAGCGAATACGGGATGAAACCGGCCTGCCGGTATGCATTGCCGATGACCCACTATGCAGCGTGGTGCTGGGCACGGCAAAGCTTCTCAATGATTTCAGGCTTTTGCGTCGCATCGCGGTGGATTAGCTTCTGTCCAGGTGAGATCCCTGCCTGAGGGAAGAGATGACTGTCGTGACCACGAGGCAATTCTGGACTTACGCTTCGTCAACCCGAGAGGCATCTTGCGGCAGTTTCTGGGGGCACCGGGTTGTAGGAGAACCAGGAGGCCCGCTCGAAACCGGTCAGTCCAATGAGTTGCGGGAGGATTTCCAGATGCCAGTGAAAGTCTTCTTCGATCGTCTTCCAGTAGCCCTCGCGTGGGCGAAGGAAAGGTCTGTCCTGTAGCGAGAGGTTATAGGGGGGACCACCTAATGTGTGGTCCAATCTCTGCAGGACGTCGCGGAGGATTCTCGCGAGATTCTCAATCTGCACGGCATTGATCCGGCTGAAAGCGCTGCTGTGGACTTTCGGGAACACGCAGGCTTCGAACGGATAGCCTGAGGCAAACGGCGCCAAGCATGCAAAATCATGATTCTCCGCAATCAGACGTCGCCGCTCCCTGAGTTCCTGGTGCAAAACGTCGCAGTATATGCAGCGGTCCTTCAAAGCAAAGTAGTCGCGCGCGGCCATAAGTTTCGCCTTAATGAGACCCGGCGTCACAGGTAGGGCCATCAATTCCGAAATCGAATGCGTAATGGTGTGTGCCCCGGCTTCCACGCCGTGGTTCTTGAATATCAGGACGTACCGAATCCGCGTGTCCCGTTCCAAGTCGAGGATGCGGGCCACGTAGGTCCGGATCACATCCGCGATCTCGTCCACCTCCAACTCGTGGAGGCTGCGGTCGTGCCGGGGTGTCTCTGCGACGATCTCATCGGCGCCCACGCCGTTCATCAGGTCGTGGAATCCCTCGGGGCGCCGTCTCAGTTCACCTTCCACCCTCAACCGCAGCTGCGAGTTCGGCACCACGCGAACCACCCATCCCGGCCCGTCCGCCGGTGAACCCGTCCGCCGGATAGCGAATATCTCTGGCGGTGTGGAAGCCTCATGGGTCTCACAGAATGGACAGAAAGCCGTCCCCCGCACGAATTTCTTGAAGTGGAAATCCGATGGCCGTACCACGTCGGCTTCGGCCACGATTACCCAACGGCCGGTGAAAACATCTTTGCGAAACTGGGACATCGTTTATTTCAGTAACCTGCGCTTGGCTGTTTCGCTGTGCCCGGGCCTCGAAACACTAACCTCCCGCTCCCCCAGCGGAGAACCTCACTTAGGGCACGCCCGTCCACCACTCCTCAGACGGAAAGCCCCGGACTGTGAGTACAGGGCAGTGCGCACAGCAAACTACTTGACCAGCAATAGGCCAAAACACGTATGGGGATATTTTTCCCGGAATCGCGCGTGCACTCATTACAATCAAGTTCGCATCCAAGTTGGCTGCAATCCTGACCAATCCTTCCGCCCTATCGCCCTCTTGAACAACAAACTCCGATTCCTGCAGGAGACCATTTTCCGAGGCAACCAGGCTCTCCAGCTGTTTTCGAAAAGCAGCAATCCTGGAGTTCCCGAAATGAAAAGGACGCATTGGGCTCTCCTCAGCGACATGCACGAACTTGAGCTCTGCGTCATGGTCCCGGGCCAAAGCAAGCGCGTACGACACGCCCTCCAAAGAGCTTGCCGTGAAGTTAGTCACGTACACAAGTCGCTCTATCTTTCCGTTCGCCAGACCCATCTGCGTGACCCTCGGGCCTATGACCAGCATGGGACACGGCACAGTGCGGAGCATTTCCCCAACTGCCGTGTCCAGGTTAGACTTCCTTGATTCACAAGTATTTGTCCCGATTACCACAAAATCGATTTCCCATTTTCTGATGATCTCGCAAATCGCTCCGGGAGAGGCCGCGCCTGTCAAAGACATTCTTGAGTGATAGCGGCGCGCGAAACCGACTGCGTAAGACAGGATCACTTCCGAAGGTTCAGTAAACACAGTTGCCAGTAATATGTTTTTGATAGAAAGACGGGTTTGCTCCTCGACAAAGGACACGATTGCCTCCGCAGCAACTTCTTGATAATTGGGGCCCGCCTGCGCGGCAGTCGCCACACGACGTGGCCTTCCAGGGTCCGACAACCCTGATTGACCTGGATTCTGGTCTCCAATTGGGGTTCGGGCATTTGAACCGAACCCCATGAGGGATGGCGCATCTTCTCGTTTTGTTTGTCTGCGATCCCGTTGTACACCCTTAAGCCGCTGGTTCGAGCCACCGCTGCTCAGATGGCTCTTCGAGCTGCTGGATGGTCTCCAGCAGCCAGCTTTGTAATGTCTGTTCAATTTCCTCGTTCGTTCCTGTCCTGTACAGGCTGTCTAGCGTCTCGCCGATCTCATTCAAAGGAATGTGACGACACGGGACGGCCTCGTAGCGGCATTTCGTCGGAACAAAACTCATCAGCACACAGTTAGTATCCGGACAAGCAGAGCATTGCTCTTTGGGACAGGTTGGCGAGTCTTCGAAGACCAGTGGAGCCCTCCAAACGAGCGTTGCGTGGTAGCCGCCCTTCTGCACAAACTTCAGCTCATTCTTTAGAACATGGAGTGTGCTTTCCCTTTTCATACACACCTCCAAAACAGCAAGACTTCACGCCAGGGATGGACTTTTTCAAGCGGCCATCCGAGTGCGCTCTTCCATCACGAAAGCGCTTTGTGGCACTCCTTGCTTACGCACCACGGTCACTCCGTGATCTCCATCAGGTCGTACCGTCATGGCAGAACAGCATGAGGAGCACAACCAGAAGTTTTGGGGATTGTGCGATCTGCCCGTGTCTTCCGGATCAGCCGGCGGTCCGCGCTTTGGCACGTCGCGCTTCGGCTCGAATACGAATAGCCTTCCTTCGTGGAGATAACGAAATGTAGCGGAACAGGCTGGATTGGCGCATTTGGCGAGCATGGAATCCTCACCACTCTTGGTTGATTAGGCGGAAGGTTGCGCCCGCGACCTGCCACGGGTATCCAGTGGTTTGCGATCTATTCCCCAGGAATTACTGGCGAGGAGCAACTCTCGGAAAATGACTTTGTTTTCTTGTACTCTCCGCACAGCGAAATTTCAGTGTCCCTGGTCACAAGCTCGCCGACCACCTTTGCGATCAGTATTGAGGCGTCAGGAGTATGAGTTTGAGATCGTGGAGAATTGCCAGCGCTGCGGTCCCGGCGTCGGAGTTGGCGGCATCTGGCTGGCCGATGTTGCGCACTGGGCATTTTGCCGGTCGAAGGATCTCCTTGTGTCTTGATTCAAATGTTGCTTTCGCATGTTCGGACCGGGTCAGCACGTATTGCTGGGAAGCGAATCGGGTGCCGGGATCTTGGCGAATTGTTGATAGCGATCCGCGGGGAGTCTGCGTTCGACCCTGCCCGTGTTCTGTCGTCCGTCCCGCGCAGACGGCACCTCACGGCCGATTCTGCGTGCCGACTGTCGGCACGATCGGATGTGGGCTAGAAAGTGGCTACGGTTGGAGGTCAGTCGATGCGAAAGTGGCACCCCCGGCTTTCGCGCGTTTGTCGTGCGGATTCGAGAATCAGCAGCGAAGTGAGAATTCCGTTCCGCAGGCCGATCACCGAGTCGTTCACCTCACACTTCTCATAGAAGCGGGTGATCTCCAGGTCCAACTCGCTTAGGATGCGGAGCGCACGATTCAATCGCCTTTCGCTGCGGATCAGTCCCACATAGTTCCACATCGTGTGGCGGATGATGAGCCAGTCCTGCGCGATGAGCGCCGGATCGACCGGTTCGCGCTCGTGTCGCCAATCCGCGATTTCGGGAAAGTAAAATTCACGGCCTGACTCGATCTGCTGGCAAGCCTGCTGCCCAGCATGGGTTCCCCAGACCAGACATTCGAGCAATGAGGTGCTGGCTAGGCGATTGGCCCCATGGAGCCCGGTGCACGCCACTTCGCCAACAGCCCGCAACCGATCGATGTTCGTGCAGCCCCCGCCATCGGTTACAATTCCGCCACAACTATAGTGTGCCGCAGGAACTATGGGAATTCGGTCGCGCGTGATGTCAATGCCCCGATCAAGGCATAGCGCACAGATTCCAGGAAAGCGCTGCCGTAACCAGTCGGCTGGCTTATGCGTGATGTCGAGATACGCGCACGGCTCGCCGGTTTCCAGCATTGTCTGGTAAATAGCCCGGGCAGCGATGTCGCGGGGAGCCATCGATCCCGCCGGATGATACCGCTGCATGAACTCCCTGCCGTGCCGGTCTACCACCCTGCCACCCTCGCCGCGGACAGTTTCCGAGATCAGAAACCGGCCTTCTGGCGCCAGCAGTGCCGTCGGATGAAACTGGATGAAATGCAGGTTGATGCAACGAGCTCCTGCGCGATGGGCCAAGGCGATTCCGTCTCCGCGCGCCTCCTGCGGGTTCGTTGTATGAAGAAAAACGCCGCCAAGACCCCCGGTCGCGAGAATGGTCTCCTTGGCTAGAACCGGAAAAATCTTCCCGCTGTTTTGATCCAGCACGTAGGCGCCGACACAGGCAAGAGGGCGATACACATCAGTCGGTTCGAGGGAGTGGTGTGATGTAGTGAGCAGGTCTACCGCGGTCGCGTTCGAATAGACGTCCACCTTGGGATGTGCGGTCACGTGCTCGACGAACGTCTTCTCGATGGCATAGCCGGTCTTATCTTTGTAATGAATAATCCGCGGGATAGAATGGCCCGCCTCGCATGTGAGGTCTAGCTCCGCAGGATTTTCTGGCGAGCGGTCGAAGGGGACGGCAAGCTCGTCGATCAGGATGTCCTTGACCAGGCGCGGCCCCTCTTCGGCCAAGAGCGTAGCCGCCTGACGCGAGCTCAACCCGGCACCGGCGGCAAGAACGTCTTCAACCAGCTGTTCCGGAGACTCTTCACGGCCTCGATAGATGATGCCTCCCTGAGCCAAGTTCGTATTGCTGTCGTGAATGTCCTTCGCGCGAGTCACCAGCGCAACCGCGCATCCCCGCTGCCCTGCTTGCCACGCAGCGGAAAGGCCGGCTAGCCCACTGCCAATCACCAGGACATCCGTGTGGACTGCGTTTGTATTCATAAGGTCCGATTTCAAAGTTCAGGTCGACGACCGGAGCGCAATCTGTCAGCACGCCGATGGAAGTCCAGTCGACCGTAGCCTTGATACCACGGCAGGTTGTTCATGATTCCGCCGGAAGCCTCAGGTCGCGATCGCACCTCGTGAGCCAGGCGGATACGTCCGCCCTTGATCAAGACGGCTTTGGCGAGGTCACGCCAGTGATTGTGACTGCCTCCTGCGCGCACAGGCATATTTCCCTGGGTCCCGCAAGCTGGAGGTTGTCTCACGTGCGTCCATCTCGCTTAGTGAATCGCCTAGCTCATCCGCAGCATTCGCTCGATGGGGCGCAGCGCGCGCAGCCGCAACGCTTCGTTGATGGTGATTTCCGGAGTGCGATCTCTCAGGCACAGGTACAACTTCTCCATGGTATTCCGTTTCATGTGCGGACACTCGCTGCATGAGCAGCCGCCCTCGCCTGGCGCCACGATAAACGTCTTGCCGGGACATGCCTTCTCCATCTGGTGGAGAAGGCCGCTTTCGGTGGCAACAATGAGCTCTCTTGCCGGACTATTCTCCGCGTACCTGAGGATGCCGGTGGTTGAACCGACGTAATCCGCGTGGCGCAGGATGCCTTCGGGGCACTCCGGGTGGGCTAGCACTAGCGCAGCCAGGTGGCGCTCCTTCAGTCTAACCAGCTCCCGTTCCGAAAACATTTCGTGGACGATGCAACTGCCTGGCCAGAGCGTCATGTCCCGGCCGGTCTGCTTGATCAAATAGCGGCCGAGATGCCGGTCCGGAGCGAATATAATCTGCCGCTCAACAGGGATCTGCCGGATGATCGCTTCGGCATTGCTTGATGTGCAGATGATGTCGCTGAGCGCTTTTATCTCGACACTGCAGTTGATATAGCTGATAACGATGTGGTCCGGGTATCGCTCACGAAACGGACGGAACAGACGCGCCGGGCAGCCGTCCGCCAGGGAGCAACCCGATGCCAGGTCTGGAAGCAAGACAAGTTTCTGCGGGTTCAGAATCTTGGCAGTCTCCGCCATGAAGAGCACGCCGCAGAAAACAATCACCTCCGCGGAAACTCCTACTGCCTTCTGAGATAGCTGCAGGCTGTCGCCAACGAAATCTGCTAAGTCCTGTATTTCCGAGTCTTGGTAATAGTGGGCCAGGATCATTGCATTCATCTGGCCCTTCAGCTTGATGATTTCTTGCTCAAGGTCAATCGCGGCTAGCATGTGAAGTCTCCGGCTTGTGTTTGGTCGATCATTGCATCATTGCCTGGTCGAGGCACACTGTTGGCCACTCATGACCGCGCTTGGCTGCTGAAAGCTCCGGAATCGTACACCGGAAATTGGTAGACGTGTACCCCTGGGACCAGCCATGGTCATGCACTGCCCGATAGGTGGTTCGAAGGAGGGGTTATGAGACTGAATCGGATCGGCAGCACCTTCAGCCGTCGTGACAGCGCTGCAGGTGGCATTCAGGAGGTTTGAAAGAATAGCCCGCGGAATATTTCTAACCAAGGGGTTGATCAGCCACGCGAATATCGGAGGAATGCTGCGGCTCAGTGCGACAGACTCCACCTGAACGTATACGCCGTGATCCTTCTGTTCGATTCGCCAGTAATTGTCAAGACGCCACACATAGCCGTGGTCGTTTCCGACCGGGAGTTCGCGCTCATTCGACTTGTCCGGATTCTCCACCTCAGCAACCCGCGTGGAATAGGACTGGCTCAGCACCCTCGTAGGGCCGGAGATCGTGTAGTGCACATCGAAATCCACGTTGATCACCACAGCGACAATCGACTTCCGGTAAAACTGCAAATAGACCTTGAACTCGTTACCGTTGTGCTCCAGCAGCTTCGAGCGCCGTACTTCTGGCTTGTAGACGTTCTTGTGGTTATCGTAATCCTGAAGGATAGCGAGAACTTGTGGGAGCGTTGCGCCCGGAGTGAAGATCACGCCAACCCAATGGTGAACCAGACCGCCGGGAATCTGAATCGATTTGCCATCTTTTTCTTTCGTATGCAGCTGCTCAATGTAGATTTGGCCGTGACGGAGTTTCGCGTATGTTTCTTGCCGGGACACATCGGGAAGGCGATCGATGCAGAGGAAATGACCGCTGCGCAAATCGTCGGCCATCGCGGCCTCGTTGGCACGAATATAGCGATCAAAGGCAGCCGCAGTGTCCGGTTTCAGTTCTGCAGCTTGTGTAGGAATCACAAACAAGCCAACTACGAGGCATCGGAACAAGAAGAACATCGTGTTATTACATCGGATCAATAGCTCGCCTTCACAGATCACGCTTGGGAGTGGGGAAACAAGCTGATTACACACCTCAGGAATCCCACCTGGGCGCGATCTTTTCTAGGGCCCGCCGGTTGCGGATCACGAGGGTCTTCCCCTTGATGTGCAGCAACTGTTTCTTCTTGAATTTAGAAAACAGGCGGCTGACAGTCTCTCGGGTGGTGTCGAGGATCTCCGCAATGTCCTCGTGGTGCAGCGTGAGCTTGATTTGCGTGGCACGGTCGTTCTGCGCGGCCTTGGTCCACCAGGAAAGCAGGAGCTTGGCGAACTTTTCCGACGGTGAACGGGTCAGACCGAGAATGCGGATCTCCTCGTAGGCAGCGTAGTAGTCGCGGCTCAACTGTTCGGCGACGCGCCAGGCAACTTCCCCGTGGTTTTTCCGGAATTGCAGCAAGGAATCGCCGGGGATGAAATTGGCCTGTCCAGGCTCCGTCATTTCGGCGGTAACTTCGTAAGGACGGTTGGCAAAGACCGCATTCAGGCCGAGAACGTCTCCCGACTCGGATACCTTCGTGATGATCGTTTTGCCTGCGAAGGAAGAGGTAGAAAGCTTGGCGTGTCCCGCGCAGAGCACAAAGACGCCACGCGGTTGTTGCCCTTCCATGAAGAGCACGGCTCGCTTCGGATAAATGGCGGCTGCGTTGATTTCGTTGAGGCGTTGTAGGGCGCCAACGGAGAGATTACAGAAGAAATGTTCTTTTCTCGCCGGGCACGTGAGGCAGTTCTCAAGAACATGGAGACCATAGACGGGGCCCATGAAGCACCTGCTTCTAGTAATCCTAACACCACGTTTGCGAGTGTGACGCGCGTGTAAATTGATTCCATTTGCAGACTGCGGTTTGTCCCGCCGTCAATAAGAGTGCGCTTGTTCGAAGACTCCTGTGCCAGCATCGTAGATACCAAGCGCGTCGCGATGATCCTCCACGTTCGCCGACTGCCGCAGGTCATTCGCCTCGTTAAGGAGTCGGGTACATTCCAGGCGGGTCCAAGGCCGTTGGCCAACAATTGCCGATGCGGCGAAGCAGGAAGCCGACATCGCGAGAGAGGCCGATTCTCAGATCCCACGCCGCCGCGACGCCCTTCGGCTAGTTGTGTACACGCTAGAGAAAATCGAACAGCACATCAAGGTCAGTCGTCGTTTGCTCAATGACTTGCGCACCCTTCGGCGTCTCCTCCTGGAGGAGAGAACCGACCCCGTAGTTGCCAAAGATTCCAAACTCTAGTCTTCGCTTCCGAGCAGTTTACTGCGGTTTCTTCTCGGCGGACGGAGTGGGAGGCGGGCCACCCATGCCCGGATGGTGCATCATCCCGGGTCCCATGGACTCCATGTGCTTTTGCATCCGGTCCATGTGGTTAACCACCGTTTCCCACATGTCCACATTCGTCTGCCAACGTCCTTTCTCCGCAGCGTCCTGGATCGCCGCAACATTCGTCTTCATTTGCGCGAGAGAGGACTTCATCTTCTCGATGTCGGCTTTCATGGCCTCCAGCTCTTGTTTATGCATCTCCATCATCTTTTGGCGCTGCTCCGCACGAGCTTGGCTCCCACCAGTCGGCGGCGCTTGTGGCTCCTGCGCCCACAACAGTGGTGTCAAACCGAATAGGAGCGCGAGTAATACGCTTTTCACTTTCATCGTGACCCTCTTTTCCGGAACATCTGACACAGAAAGTATCGCCTCGATGCTTGAAATTGACGATTCGGTTGGATGTCCTGACGGACAAAAGATAAGGAGCTGCGGTATCGGTTACGCTCTAGCCGTCAACTTATGCGAGCGAGTTGGCAGCGTGGACGCGTGCACCACCACAACTCCTGATGCGATTACCGCTTTTGCGGTTCCAAGCCCCGGCTGTTTCTCGCAGCAGTCGGTTTTTTCGGGTTTGGTGGCTCGGCGAGTTACCTCACCAAGCGAATCACTCGGCCTATTTCGGACTAGTCAATTTTACTTAGCCAACCCTTTCAGCCGTCGACGCCCATACACTACTCCTGTCGCTTTTGGAAATGCAGTGACGAGGATCACGGAGTTCGAAAACTTAGCCGGGCGTCGCCGAGCCTCAGCCCGCGCGGTTTGCGCTGGAGTTGAGAGCTTGCCTTTCGGGCGACTCCCGGCCTGTTACCTTTCTACTCCAGCGCGCCCTAAGTTGCAGTGACCAGGGGCACGATCCTGACCCTCACCTGTGTTTGACTGACAGTCAGAGCTCCGCGCGTCGCAAGCCCCTCGATAGGCTGGCCCTTGGGCATCACCATCATCGGCGGACTGATCATGAGCCAGATGCTTACGCTCTACACCACTCCAGTGGTCTATCTGTATCTCGACCGCCTTCGCATTTCTTGGGCACAGTCACATAAGAAAGGACCGAGGATCGTGACACCAGTGAGTCCAGGATGACCTCCTGTTGATGTGAGGAGAACACAAATACGATTCGAGGATTAATTCGAACATCGGCATCGATCCAGCAGCAGGAATGATCCTCTGCGCAGTAGGCTTGACTGTGCAGAAGACGCCTTAACGCCAAGGATTTTCGAATAGCACGCGGGAGACTGAGGAAGAAGCGACCGCAGTTGGCATCTGCTTGGCAGGAGTCAGTTGCGCGGCGTACGTTCCGATGGACGAACTTCAGGAAGCGTGCACCAAAGGCTCAGATTCTCGGCGAAATTGCTCTCGCAGATCGTGTTCGTACTCCGCAAGCTGTCGCTCGATTTCGTCTTCCTTTTCCTTTCGGCGTAACAGGCCTTCCCGGTAACGTTTCAAGAAATAATCAATGGTTTCGACGCGAAGCTTGATGGTGTTTGACGGCCGGTTTTCGTCCAGATCTTTGAAGCAGAAGTAGGGCGTGCCTGATCGTTCCACAATCTGCTCGATCACGCTGTAAATGGGCGCGTCATGGCCGCACTTGAAGCTGGAAATCTCGACTGCCACCAGGTTCGGATGGCGGGCCGTGAACTTGGCGGCCCAAATCTTGTGGTTGGAACTGGCCGAGAAGGCGGTCTTCCACACATCCGAGATGTCTAGCGGATGCTTGATGATGCCTGCGCGCACTTCGTTCCCGAACAAGCGGTCCAGCAGGTCTTCATCCAACGGCAAGGTGCTCTGCGAAAAGATTGGGTATCCGAGTTTCTGGAACTGCTCCAGAATCTCGTGATTGATGCCGGGGTCGTGATGGTAGGGCCGTCCTAGCATGACGATGCCCAGCTTGTTTTGCAATTCCAGCTGATCAAGGACCTCGCGAGCGCGGCGGCGAATGCTGGCTTCGAACTTCCCCAACTCTCGGTAACCAATTTCAATTGCGCGCTCATTCTCTTCTTCCGAGACCCCAAGAATCGGTGTCCATGCCTCAAACATCTGGCGTGCAAAAAGCTTACGGTCTGAAAGGTTTACCAACGGATGCGTATATCGAATATCATGTTCACGAAACAAGTCGGTCTCTTTGGTATAAGCGGCTTCTACGGTTTCCGGTGTTACCGAGACGGTGGGACAAGCGTTGTGCCCCGTAGTGTTGACGAGCGGCGAGGCCAGCACGTCGAACATGGGAAAGAAAATCACCTGCAACGGTTTGTGCGAGTGCTTGTGAAAGATAAGGTTGTGGACGTGCGCGATGGTGATCTTTGAGGGGTAGCAGGGATCGATCGAGCCACGGCTGGAGCCGGCACGGTACAGGTCTCCGCTGGTGAAGTCCGAGTAGACGATGTTTTCCGCCTGCACGCCCAGGCTCTCGAGGTAAGCACTGAACAAAGGCGCGTAGGCGTACATGTTCAGGACGCGAGGAATGCCGACACGCAACTGCCCGCGCCCCTTCATCCGTGCGATGCGTCGGCGGCCAGCCACGGTCCAGGCACGGGTTGGGATTGGACCGGCCACATTTTCTGGATGACGCGAGCGCCACACTTCGCGCGCCGCCATCTCTACCAGGTTCGGATTGGCAGCCTTCGTGGCGTCGAGGTTGGCCTTGATCCCGCGCATGGTCTCGACATCCTCCACCGCACCTTTTTCGCAGCTCGCGATGATCATGCGCTGCTCACCAGGGTGGAGCGCCACCTTGGTATGGAAAGACGGTGGTGCCCAGTTTTCCACGTCTCCAGTCTGCACATCCAGGAAAGTACGCAGGCACGCATTCTTGCAAAAGTGGCAGCGTGTATCGTCACTATGCGTGGTGCGGTAGCTGATCTTGCGGACGGCGTCCAGTCCGATGAAGGTGGTGGAGCGCCCATTCCGCCACAGGCGAATCGCTTCGAGGGCGGTGCCGATCGCTCCTGACTCGCCACAATGCGGGTGAACCACAATCCCCGGTTTTCTTCCTGCCGCACCGAAACTGGCGTTGAGAAAATCGACCTCCGCCTTCACCACCGCGAGATTGTTCTGCGTCCCGCCCTGCAGAACAAAGCGTGTGCCCAGAGCCGCGAGGTTGGGCACCTTGGCGACGTACAGGAAAACATTCTTGGGCAGGACAGCTGCCAGGCCGGCCAGGACTTCTTCCGCCCGCCACCCCTGGCGCTGGAAGTTGACAATGTCAGACTGCAGGAACACCGCGCAACCGTAGCCGAAAACGGGCATGGCATCGGCGGTGAAGGCAACGTCGGCGTAGTGCTCGACGGGGATGCCAAATCCCCCTGCCGTGGATTGCAGAAAATATCCGTCGCCGGCGGAGCACTGTGTGTTGAGCTTGAAATCTTTCACGCGACCATCTCGGAGGACGATGATCTTGATGTCCTGCCCACCGACATCCACGATGACGTGCGGATCCTTGTAGAACCGCTTCGCTGACTCGGTATGAGCCACGGTCTCGACCAAAGCCACGTCGGCGTGCAACACCCGGTGCAGGACGTCCTTGGCGTAGCCGGTCGTGCCCACGCCAAGAATTTCGAGGACTGCACCTTGAATCTCCACCTGTTGGCGCAGATTTTCGAACAAGCCGATCGTGTCTTGGATGGGGTTGCCATGGGAGAGTTGGTAGGCTTTGCCAACCACGTCGCCCTGCTCCGACAGAAGCACGGCTTTGGTAGATGTCGAGCCTCCATCGAGGCCAATGAAAGCCTTTACTTGCTCGCCGCGGTGGAAGGTGGTTGGAACGAATTGTGGCCTCTGGTATCTGGTCTTAAACTCTTCCAACTCTGCTCTCGAAGCAGACAAGCCGCGACTGCCGGAGGCTTGTTTTTCCTTTTGGCGTCCTTCGAGGATGTAATGCTCCAGGCACTCGGTCCCTAGGTACTGGCCAATCTCCGAGTCTTCTCCCTTGCCAAACTCCACTGCGCCAATAGCCGCAAAATACAGCGCGTTCTCCGGAGTCTTGATCAGCTCTGCAGGAGCAGCGTTGGGTGGCAGATCCACGCCCCGCTCTTTCCAGATCAGCGGAATGTTGTGTTGCCAGGCCTCGCGCATGCCACGAATGAAGCGGTTCGGTCCACCCAGCAGCAGCACATGGGGACGGAGCGTGTAACCGCGAGTGAGTACTGTGAGGTTTTGCAGAACAATCGCATCAAAAAGCGAGGCCATCAACTCCTCGGCCGGGATACCCTGCTTTTGCAGCCCGTTGATGTCGGTCTCGGCGAAAACGCCACACTTGCCCGCAACCCGATGAATCTTGATCCCTGTATAGCCTTGGTTACACAGCTCCTCAGGCGGAATCTTCAGCTTGGCAGTAATTTTATCGATAACCGCCCCGGTACCACCCGCGCATTTGTCGTTCATCGAAGGGATTTTTTTCTTTCGGCCATCTTCACCTTCCGATTTGAAGATGATGATCTTGGCGTCCTGGCCCCCGAGCTCAACGACCGAGTTCACTTCGGGATGAAGCTTCTCCACGGCAACAGAAACGGCGTTGACCTCCTGAACGAACTTCGCCCCGATCAAGTTGCTGAGTGAACTGCCGCCGGAGCCGGTGATGAACGTCCGACAGTTGTCAGGAGCGATGCCCACTTCCGCTTCCATGCGCCGCAAAAATTCCAGGAGTCTTTCGGGCTGACGCGTGTCGTGCCGCTGGTAGTCCTGCCAGAGAATGCGGTCCGTCTCTGTCTCGACGACGACGGCCTTGACCGTGATGGAGCCGATGTCCAGGCCCACACGATAGCGGATGCCCCCTCGTTGCGGCTCAGGCAGTTCCGACTGCCGATCAGAGACGCACGCGCGTTGTGCAGTGGTAGCCACAGAAGCTCCTACTGCCCCCGGATTTCGGCGGGTAGTCTGGCGAGGCGTGCCCTACCACCCGTCAAATCGCTAACGTGCATGACAAAGTTAGCGGCAACTCCAGTTACACCCTGCCGGTGCGGCACGGGATAAAAGGGACTCCGGAGTTCGCGGTGCTCGGCGACATAGGTCTTAATCTCGTCGAGCTGCTTGCCGGTAGAAGCCAGTGCCTGCGCGAACTCCGCCTTGGCTTTGATCTTGGCTTCGCCCAGGGCCATCTGCACACGGCTATGCGCGTTGATCTCCCCTTCCCCGGAAGTTTCGATCGGCAGGAAGATCATGCTCCGGAAGCGGTTCACCACGGTGGACTGCACGCCGTCAGACTGAGAAGACGGCAAGCAACCAAATGGCTTCAATGCCAGCACCATGTGGCATAGATGTAGCGTGGTGTAGTAGACATTCTTGCCTACCTCGAGATGCCCTTCGCCGCCGCGAGCCAGGGAGTGGTAAAAGGGATGCGCTAAATCGGCGAGTTCTCGCTGCGGAACAAGCGCCTGCGTGAGTCTGCCGAGATGGCGGGAGGTCCGCGCATACTGGCGTCTCCAGATTACTTCGCTGAGTCGAAGCAACAACCAATTCCGGCGAAATTTCGACTCGTTTGCCAGTTGCTTCCTCCACTCCCACCAGTGGGGGTTGTAATAAGGAGCATCTAGACCCTTTCTCGCTTCCGCATTGGCCCGCGCCTCATACAGGAGATATGTGACCCAGCAACCAATGGGCTCTATATGGACCTCGGCACCTTCCTGCTCCAGAAAGGTGAACATGTTGAAGTTGCCGTCACCTTCAGTCAGTTGTGCCCAAAATTCACCCGTGATCTTGACGATGGGCTTTACCCGTGTCCGATCTACTTCTATTTGATTCAATCGTTGACAGGCGCCGTGCATAACTTTCAGAAAGTCTTCCGCGTAGAGATGATCCAGAACTTTGCCCAGGGTGTTGAAGATATCTTTGAGTTTCTTATTTCCAGCCAGACGTTGTGAAATCCATCGCGGCGTGCGCTCGAGGATTTCGTAGCGCTTGCGGTTCTCCAGGAAGTCGCTGAGCCGATCAACAGCTTCTTCGATTGCGCGATCGGTCGCGCCTGGAATCGTCTCGTAAGGGCGAATCTGGTACACCAGATCGTTGATCACATCACCCAGGTTCAGCGCGTTGAGTGCGCCCATGCCTAGGTCCACGGAGAACTTCAGACCAGGGCTGCCGGATGCAGCCTTGATGCCGTGCTCCTGCTGGAAGAGCAGGACGCGGAAGCCCCCGAAACCCGCATTCTCCAGGGCCATGCGGTACTCGGACTCGTACATACCAAACCGGCAAGGTCCGCAGGAACCAGCGGTGAAAAAGACGTAGTTGTCGAGGATTTCCTGACGGGAGAAGCCCTTGGCTTCCAGCGACCTCAGGAATTGGATGAGGTTGCCTACCGTAAAGTATGTAGGATTGCACTGGCCGTTATTGCCGTATTCCTTGCCGATCTGAAAGGCGGCTAAATCTGGGTTCGGCAACATCTGACAGCGGTAGCCGCAGCCGCGAAACACGGCTTGGATCAGGCGCTCATGCTTCCAGGTCAAACCCCCGAACAGAATGGTCACGCGGTCCCGTTCTTCGGCAGTGAAAGGGCGTTCCGTGGGGCGGCGGAAGTGCTCGATGGGTTCTTCCAGGAGTCCCGCGGCCCGCATCAAGCGCAGCCGTTCTGCACTCACGCGGCGGGCAATCTCTTCTTCACATCGCGGGGGAAGCATAGAGCAGGGAGAACGCATTGGTACACCTTATCTGCGGAGTCTCTCTGAGCGAATCAGGATAGCATCGCGAGCACACAACTCTAAGAGCGGCAGAGTTTTAGCACTGCTGCAAATTGGCCCAGTTCTCCCTTCTGGCATTCCATTCGGATGACGCCCATTGTTCTGTGCTTATGGTCACACAGTCATGTGATGCGTCGTTTCCATGCCAGTCGTGATGGCGGTCACCGAACCGCACCCCACCACATCGATAGGCTAGTTGTGTGAGGCGAGAGGTGGCTGCCTCAAGTCGAAGTCCTGTTCCAACAACAGTTAGGACGGTGCCCGGTTCGGGCCCGACTGCATCGCCACATCCCGCTTCTCCGGTCTTCATCGTTCCTACCTCCTCAGCTTCCGTTCATTCCCGTCAGCGCTGGATCATCGCCATTGCAGTGCTGTCGAGCGCCGTCATGGAAGTACTCGATACTTCGGTCGTAAACGTCAGTCTGCCCCACATCGCAGGCTCTCTTTCCTCAACCGTCGATGAGGCGACTTGGGTGCTTACTTCCTACATCGTGGCCAACGCCATCATTCTTCCGATCACGGGCTGGCTGGCGAACTACTTGGGGCGAAAGCGCCTGCTGATGGCCGTGGTCACGGGGTTCACTTTGTCGAGTGTTCTGTGTGGCCTTGCCCCGAATCTGCCTGCGCTCATTTTCTTTCGCGTGCTCCAGGGCACCACCGGCGGAGGGCTCCAGCCGCTTTCGCAGGCCATTCTGCTGGAAGAGTACCCCGACCAGGAACGCGGAAAGGCGATGGCGTACTGGGGATTAGGAATCGTGGCCGCACCGATTCTCGGCCCGACGCTTGGAGGCTGGATCACTGATTCGTATTCCTGGCGCTGGGTCTTCTATATCAACGTGCCGGTTGGCATTCTCAGCCTGACCTTGATTTATCTGTTTATTTATGATCCGCCCTATATCCGTCGCGGCTCGCTGCGCGTCGATGCCTGGGGATTGGGGATGCTGGCTGTCGGAATGGGCGCCCTGCAGATCATGCTCGACAAAGGACAAGAAAAAGACTGGTTCGGCTCCGATTTAATCAGAGTCCTGGCCGTAATGGCTGTCATGCTTCTTGCGAGCTTCGTGATTCGCGAGCTTACGGTCAAAGATCCGATGACTGATGGGCGACAATCATACCTCCCGAGCAACGACAATTAGAATTCCCGATCAGCGACAATAGCCAGGCTCTGATTTTTGGTTCTTGGCGACACTCACAATTTGGTGACAGACAAGCAGGTGAGGAGGTTGTTTGCCTTGGGGAAAGTGGAAACGAATCTGGAAACTGCGGCGGCGAAAGCGGGTATGGATGCGAAGACGGCGCGGAAGTACCGTCGGCTGGGGCGAGTGCCGAGCGAACTGACGCCGGAGAAGCGGTGGCGGACACGAGAGGACCCGTTCCAGGAGGTGTGGGAAGAGGTGCGCAGCCTGCTGGAGGTGAACCCTGGGCTGGAAGGGAAGACGATTTTTGAATATCTGCAGCGGCGTTATAGCGGGCGATTTGCCGAGGGGCAACTGCGGACGCTGCAGCGACGAGTGAAAGTATGGCGGGCGACGGAAGGACCGGTGAAGGAAGTGTTCTTCGCGCAGCGCCATCAGCCCGGGAGGCTGAGTGCCAGTGACTTCACGCACATGAGTGAGCTGGGGATCACGATCCAGGGACAGAGTTTTCCGCACCTGCTCTATCACCTGGTGCTGACGTACTCGAACTGGGAGTCGGCCACGGTGTGTTTTTCGGAGAGCTTTGAAAGTTTGTGTGAGGGGTTTCAAAACGCAGTTTGGGAACTCGGGAAAGTGCCGCAGCGGCACCGAACCGATCGACTGTCGACAGCGGTCAACAACATGAGCACGCCGGCGGAGTTCACCGAACGGTACGCTGGGCTGCTGCGTTATTACGGAGTGGAGGGAGAGAAGATCCAGGCGGGGCAAGGGCATGAGAACGGAGATGTGGAACAACGACATCATCGTTTGAAACGGGCTCTGGCGCAGGAGTTGATGCTGCGCGGGAGCAAGGATTTTGTCAGTGTCGCGGACTACCAGGAGTTCGTGGCGGGATTGTTGGCGCGCTTGAACGCCGGACGAAAAGCGCGCTTGGCAGAAGAAATCGCCGTGATGAAGGAGTTGCCGGAACGACGCTTGGAGTCGTGCAAGCGGGAGCGAGTGAAGGTGGACTCGGGGAGTCTGATCTATACGGACCGAAATGTGTACTCGGTGCCCAGCCGGCTGATTGGCGAGCAGGTCGAGGTGCGGTTGTACATGGAGCGGGTGGAGATCTGGTACGGGCAGAAGAAGGTGGAAGAGATGCCGCGGTTGCGTGGGCGGAGGCGACACCGGGTGGACTATCGCCACATCATCGACTGGTTGGTGAGAAAGCCGGGGGGCGTTGGAGAACTATCGCTACCGGGACGAGTTGTTTCCGACGAGCCGATTTCGCATGGCGTTTGATGAACTGAAGGACAAGTTGGGCCCGCGGGGGAGCAAGGAGTATCTGGCGATCCTGGAGCTGGCGGCGAAGGAGAGCGAGGCGAAAGTAGATGAAGCGCTGCGCGGTTTGTTGGAAAAAGGCGAAGGATGGGTGCGGGCGGAGGCGGTGCGCGAGCGGCTGAGAGTGGAGCGGAAGGGGAGCATTCGCGAGGTCGAAGTGGCCAGCGTGGATCTGCGAATGTTTGACGAACTCTGTGGAAGTGGGGAGGGGCTGCAATGAATGGGGAGACGGGCCAGGTGAGAACCGCGCTCGTGGAAAATCTGAAAGAGCTGCATCTGCCGGCGATACGGGGGTGCTTTGAGGAAACGGCGCGGCGCGCGGAAAAAGAAACGTTGAGTTATGAGCGGTACCTGCTGGAACTGGCGCAGCGAGAGTGTGAGGAGCGGCGGCGAAAACGGATCGGAAAGCTACTCAAGGAATCCGCACTGCCGCTGGAGAAGTCCCTGGCGAACTTCGACGGCAAGCGGTTGCCGGTGAAGGTGAGTCGACAGATGAAGGTGCTGTTGGAGGGAGGATTCCTGGACCGTAAAGAGAATTTACTGATCTTCGGGAATCCTGGCGCGGGGAAAAGCCATCTGTTGTGTGCCCTGGCGCAAGAGCTGATCGCTATGCGCGGGAAAAGGATCAAGTACGCCACTTGTGCGCTGCTGGTGCAAGATCTGTTGGCTGCGAAGCGGGATCTGCGGTTAAGCAAGGAAATCAAGAAGCTGGCGAAGTACGACGGTCTCATCATCGACGAAATGGGATACGTGCAGCAAAGTCGAGAGGAAATGGAGGTCGTGTTCACCCTGTTGGCGGAGCGTTATGAACGCGGCAGCGTGCTGCTGACGAGCAACCTGCCATTCTCGAAATGGGAAGGCATTTTCAAAGATGCGATGACCACCGCGGCCGCGATCGATCGCCTCGTCCATCACTGCGTAATTTTGGAACTCAACATCCCGAGTTACCGCATGGAGCAAGCCAAGAAGAATCGGGATGCGGGCTTGGAGTCCGCGGAAGCAAAGTGACCCTCGATGATTTCTTTAACAACACAAACGCGGCGGCCGAAGGGCTGTGGAAAAAGCCGGGCCGTGGAAAGCGAGGAAAACCAAAAGCAGGTTTTCCTCCCTTCCCACCGCCCTTGGAAATCGCGCACAACCCGCGCGATTCCCACTTTTCCCACAGCCCCGACTGCTGCTGGTATCTCAAACAACATCGGGAAATCTAATTGTCGTTGACCGGAAAGAATGCTTGACGCCGGACACGGTTGGGATCCTCCGCGATTACGCGGACATAAGAAAGAGCATGCTTCGGCAAACCAGCGCTAATTAGCTTCCAAGTCTTACCGCGGTCGGCGGTCCTGTACACGTAAGGGTCTCGGTTGTCCATCAAATGGAAATCCACCGAGATGTAGGCTGTGGCGGCATCGAAGAACGATGGCTGGATGCTTGTGATAGTTCCCCATGCCGGCATACCGCTAATGTTCTTCGTAACGTTGTTCCATTGGGCGCCACCGTCCTCGGTGTACCAGACCTGTCCGTCATTGGTCCCCACCCAGATAAGGCCCTTCTGAACCTTTGACGGCGCAATAGCATACACGACCTCGCCATAAAATTGGCCGAGATTGTCGCCGACAATTCCGCCCGAGGGAATGATGCGGCTGGGATCCTGGGTTGAGAGATCCGGACTGATCACCGACCTGCTTTGTCCGCCATTGGTCGTTTTCAAGACCACCTGGCAGCCGTAGTACACAGTGTTGTGATCGAACGGATCGATAGCCAGGGGCGGCGTCCAGTGACAGCGATATTTGAGACCGTTCGGTGGCGAATCAAGAGTGTGCAGCCACGGACTAACTGATCGCGCCATCTTGGTGCGCGCATCCCAGCGCGTCACCTCATCTCCGTAACACGTGGCCCAGACAACGTTGGGGTCCGCTGGGTCCGGAACAGTGAAGCCAGATTCGCAGCCTCCAATGTGGTGGTCCCAGCTATCGTCGACCGGCGCATCGTCGGGATCGTCATCCACCGGAGTGCTTATCCCGCGCATCGCCGTCCTGCATGTTTCCGTGCACGAAATAGGGCACCTGATTGTCGACGGCCACGTGATACATCTGCCCAATCGGCAGAACTACGCGGTGAAAGCCGCGGCCGTGGACAGTAGTGATGATCAGTCCACCATCGTCCGTAATCACAAAGCGGTCCGGGTTCAAGGGATCGATCCAGATGTCGCGGGTATCGCCTCCCCACGGCACAGATCGGAAGACTTCTTCGCCGTCCAGCGACCGGAGGAAGTCGCTATTCGCCACCAGAACTTCATTCTCGTTCGTGGGGGAGACGGCTAAGCGAATGTAGTAGCCGGCTCGACCGATCAGTGATCGATCCCAACTCACAAGGCACCATTTCTCGCCGCCATCGTCGGAACGCCACAACGACCCCTGATCCGGCGTCTGAATCAGTGCGTAGACGCGGTTTGAATCGGTGGGTGCTACAGCAACGTCGACCTTGCCGGCCGGAGGTTTGGGCAGTCCGTGTCCTTCCAATCGTGTCCACTTGCTGCCGCTATCGCGGGAAACATAAATTCCGCTTCCCGGACCGCCGCTCAGTTCGGCGTAGGTATGCATCTCGGCCTGCCACATCCCGGCAAAAAGGACGCGCGGATTCTGCGAGTCCATCGCAAGCCCGGAGCACCCTGTATTTTCGTCGGCAAACAGGACTCGATCCAAGTGCTGGCCGCCGTCTGTGGTGCGGTAGACACCGCGCTCTTTTTGGGGTCCCGTCAACCGGCCTAGGGAGCAGACAAAGACAATGTCGAGGTTCTTAGGATGAATGACGATACGGCCGATACGGCCGGTTTCACCCAAGCCGACGTTGGTCCAAGTCTTACCTGCATCCGTCGACTTGTAGACCCCGTTTCCCGCAACGTCGGCTTAGCGGATCGCCCACGCTTCTCCCGTTCCCGCAAAGACAATGCTGGGGTCAGAGGGCGCCACCGCCAATGCGCCTATCGCTGCCGCGGGTTCTTTGTCGAAGATCGGTTCCCAACGGTTGCCTCCGTCAGTCGATTTCCAGACTCCTCCCGAAGCGGCACCGGCTAGTAGGTATTGGCATCTCCCGGCACGCCGGCGATGGCAGCAATCCGATTGCCGACCTTCGGTCCGACGAAACGAAATCGAAACCCCTCTTCTTTCTCTTTCTTGTCGCTTGTCTCGTCGCAGAAACCGAAACGACCAAGGATTACTGTGGCCAGCAAGAACCAGAAGAGCTTGCGCCAACAACAAATTGGCAGCATCATTCACCCCGCAGGAAAAGCAAATTAAGAGATTCCGATCACCGTCAGCTAGACGGGATCAGCGATTTGATTCTCGTGTCATCTGTCCTTCGACTATTCGCCAGATACCCAATGGATTGGCGTCTTTCAACTCATCCGGTAACGCGTGATCCGGAAATCCCTGATAGCAAACCGCCCGCGTAAACCGAAAGATCGCCCGGCTACCTACCGATGTTGAACGTCCGTCCGAGGTAGAGGGACAAGGTCCACCATGCACCATCGCGTGACTGACCTCGACGCCAGTTGGAAAGCCATTGAATACCAGCCTGCCAACTTTGCGTTCAAGGACCGAGATCAGATCAGCAAAATCGCGAAGGTCCTGATCGTTTCCGTGAATCGTTGCGGTAAGGTGGCCCTCAAGATTTCTAGCGATCTCGAGCATTTCATCGCGATTGGTGTTGCGCACGAGCAGTGTCGTGGGTCCGAAGATCTCCGCATCGAGACCCCGGTTCTTCAAGAACGACACAGAGTCGGTCTCAAATAAGATCGAACCCACGGCAAAACCACTGCCAGCGGAGGGTTCAGCAGCTTGGGCGGCGACGGTCGCCGTGCCCCCCGACTCGCGCTTTGCCACTGCGGCCTGGTAGGACGAATGGATATTTGCAGTCAGGAGTCTGAATTCCGCTGACGTTTCCACGAGTTCGCGCAGCTTATTTCTAAATGGAGCCTCATCCGCGCCACCCGCGAGAAAAACCATTCCTGGTTTTGTACAGAATTGGCCAGCTCCCATGGTGAAGGATGCATGCAGTCCCGCCGCAATGCTGTCGGGCCGTTCTCGCAGCGCGCCCGGAAGTATGAACACTGGATTGGTGCTGCTCATCTCGGCGTAAAACGGAATGGGCTCAGGGCGTGACGCTGCAAGATCCATGAGCGTTCTTCCCGCCGAGCGGGAGCCGGTGAATCCTCCCGCCTTCACCAGAGGATGCTTCACCAGCGCGGCTCCGACGCGCGCTCCAGGGCCAAAAAGCAGCGAGAAGACACCTTCGGGCAGGCCGCACTCTCGAACACTCTCACGCACCGCGTGCCCGACCAGTTCGCTCGTGCCGGGGTGGGCTGCGTTCGCCTTCACGATCACGGGATTTCCCGCTGCCAGGGCAGACGCTGTATCTCCGCCAGCAACCGAAAAAGCCAAAGGAAAGTTGGTCGCTCCGAAAACCACCACCGGGCCTAGCGGCCGCAACATGGAACGCAGGTCTGGCTTGGGAATCGGTTTACGATCGGGATGAGCGAGGTCAATCCGCGCCCCGACCCAAGAACCCTCTTCTACGACTGTGGCGAACAGACGAAGCTGGCTGCACGTGCGTGCCGTTTCTCCTTGCAGACGAGCCTGAGGTAGCGCCGTTTCCAGTCCAGCGCGATCGATTACCTCACTCGCAACCAACTCAATCTTGTTGGCGATTATGCGCAGGAATGCGGCTTTCTCTTTCCCCGAGGTGCGACGGTAGACGGCAAAAGCGTCGGCGGCCAAGCGCGCGGCAAGGTCCGTTTCTTCCGGCGTTGCTGGAAAAAAGCCCGGTGGAAGATGTTCCCCCGTGGCTGGATTCGTTGCGTGGAATGGCTCAACTTCAAATGCACCATCCCGAAACCCGATCATCGATCGACCTGTAAGTTTTCCCATATAAGCCTGATTGCTTTCCATGCGGCAGAGTCGTGCACCGAGTTGGTTCGAGTTGGTTCGAGTTGGTTAAGGTTTAGCCGTTGTCTCCTTAGTGCATAATGGATATAATATACACGATTCAAATCCCTGTCTGTGATCTTAATCCACTTAGCGTTTCTACGATTTCGTTGTGGAGTTGTGCAGGGACATGCAACCTTCCCGGCAAGCTGATAGGCCGCTGAGTGTGGCTGCGCACGGAAAACCTTCGGGCTGCAGCCAGATGAGGAATTATGGCTAAGATCGAAGATATCCAGGCTGCACTGAGAGATCACTCAATCGATGCGTGGCTGTTTTGCGACCATCATCACCGCGACACAATCGCCTATCGAATTCTGGGCTTGCCAGAATCCCTGATGGTTTCCAGGCGCTGGTTTTACTTGATTCCCACTCACGGCGAACCCGTCAAGTTGCTGCATCGAATCGAGCCTTTCCACTTGGATTCGCTGCCGGGCAACCAGCGCGTTTACGCTGCCTGGCAGGAACTTGTGGACAACCTGCGCGCAATGCTTTCTGAAGTGCGCGACGTTGCCATGCAGTTCTCGCCCAACAGCATGATATTCACGGTGTCGATCGTGGATGCAGGGACCGTGGATCTAATCCGCAGCCTCGATAAAAACGTCGTTAGCTCCGCCAACCTGGTAGCAAGATTCGAGGCAACGTTGAAGGAGAGCCAGGTACGCTCTCACTTCGCAGCGCGCGACTCGATTGATGCGATCATGGCCGCAGTTTTCCGCGAGATTGGCCAACGAGCACGAAACGGCGGTACGAACGAGTTCGAGATCCAGCAATGGCTGGTGGAGGCGTTCCGGCGCGAGGACCTCGTGGCGGACGGACCGCCGATCGTAGCGGCAAATCAAAACAGCGGCAATCCCCATTACGTGCCCACCTCGGATCATTCCGCCCAAATTGGGAAAGGCGATTTCGTGCTGCTGGATGTCTGGGGTAAGAAGAACACTCCTGAAGCTGTCTACTACGACATCAGTTGGACCGGTTTTGTGGGAAACTCACTGCCTGATCGGGTACGGGAGATCTTCGAAATTGTCCGGCGCTCGCGTGATGCGGGCATCGATAAGGTTCGTACTTCGATTGCGGCCGGGAGGAAACTCTTTGGCTGGGAAGTCGACAAAGCTGCCCGCGATGTGCTCGAAGCTGCGGGATACGGGCAGTACCTTAACAACCGTGTCGGGCATTCTATTGGTACCGAGGTCCATGGGAACGGCGCCAATATGGACAATTTCGAATCCCACGATGAGCGCGACGTGATCCCGAACACTTGTTTCTCGATCGAACCCGGCATTTATCTGCCGGAGTTCGGCCTGCGCAGCGAGGTCAACATGCTGGTGCGAACGGGTGCGGCCGAGGTGACCGGCCGCATACAACGGGAAGTCGTTCTCATTTAGACCGAGTGCCCGTTTCTGCTGATCAAGTCGTGTTCTAAATCGGTAGCGAGGGCGCACTCTTACGTAAGTCGCAATCTTACACATCGGTGAGGTGTTTATGCATTTGAAGAACCTGGCAATGGCAATCTGGCTCATCCTTTCTTGCACGTTGGACGCTGCAGCCGGTGTCCCAGCAACCATGCGTCTAGATTATTTCCACACCGGCAACACCACACAGGAATTGTTCAGCGTCGACCGCGTTGTTATTGAACCTCTGCCCTGGCCCGGGAATCCCAATAAGCCAATCGACGCTACGAACCGAGGCACGTACTTCTTCGAAGTCAGGGACCTGAGCAGCAAGCGTGTCTTGTACTCGCGCGGTTTCTCATCCATTTACGGCGAGTGGGTGACCACTGACGAAGCGAAAAATGCAACCCGCACTTTCCACGAATCACTTCGTTTCCCTACTCCAGATGCTCCTGTGCAGATCGTCGTGAAAAAGCGCGACCTGCAGAACAACTTTCGTGAGATCTGGTCAACCAACATCGATCCGAAAGACAAGAACATTGATACTTCGAAGCCGCCTTTTTCCGGACGCGTGCTTGAAATCGAGAAGAATGGTGACTCTGCAATCAAGGTGGATTTGCTGTTCCTGGGTGAGGGTTACACCGCGGCCGAGCAGGATAAATGCGAAAAAGACATACGCCGGCTGACGGAGGGCGTTTTCACCTTCTCCCCATTCCAAGAGCGGCGTAAGGATTTTAATGTGTGGGCGATCTGCACTCCTTCGCCAGATTCGGGTGTATCGCACCCTTCCGCTGGTATTCACCGCAACACTCTTTTTGGCTCACAGTTCGATGTTTTCGGCCAAGGGCGTTATGCGCTTTCGTTCGACAATCGGGCCATTCGCACTCTGGCATCTTTCGCCCCTTACGACGTAATGGGGATTGTGATGAACGAAAAGGAGTACGGCAACGGAGCTATCTTCGGGTCCTATGCCAGCGTGAGTATTGATAATCCGGCCGCCATTCCTCTATTTATTCATGAGTTCGGGCATCATTTCGCGGACCTCGGGGATGAGTATTACTTCAACGCGAACGTTGCCTACTCGCCATCAAACACTCGCGTCGAACCCTGGGAGCCAAACGTCACCGCGCTGCTCGATCCGCAGGATCTGAAGTGGAAAAGCCTAGTTACTACCGGCACACCGATTCCCACTCCATGGCCAAAAGGGGATTACGAGAAAAGTGTTCGCGATTCGCTGAGGCTGATTGAGCGCATGCGCGCAGAAGGCCGATCCGCTGCCGAGATCGACGAAGCCCGGAGTAAGATGCGCGAAACACAAGAGTATTATCACTCGGCGGGGCCTTACGCCAACAACGTAGGAGCGTTCGCAGGCGCTAAGTATGAAAACGGCTACTATAGGCCGCAGCAGCGCTGCATCATGGGAGAGCTCCGCACTTCAGGACCGGAGTTTTGCGCGGTGTGCCGACATGCCATCGAGGAAATCGTGGATCTCTATGCACGTCCATGAGGTCAATGGTTACCCCAACTTTCCTGAGACTTGATTTCTCCGTTGCCTGTCCGGCGCAGATTTCTCCTGTGAACTGGAGGACGGAGATCCGACGCCGCTTCAGCGACAGGCAAATTCCTACGTCGGAAGGTCAGCCGCCGACCCCTACCCGCAATCCATAGGATTCCAGCAGGTGCCGGAAGTATCCGGTCCGCTCCTCAGAGAGGCGGTCCGTTCTAGTCAACACGTACTTCCGTCCAAGCCTTGGGTACTTGGGCTCGCCAAGACGGTGATACGGCAAGATGTCAACCTGCTCAACGCCCGGCAGTTGCCGCACAAACTCAGCGACTTGGCGAACGTTCTCCTCAGTATCGTTGCAGCCGGGAATCAAAGGAATGCGAATGACCAATCTGCCACCCGCCTCGGCAAGCCGCCTGGCATTCTCGAGGATCCGCTCGTTTCCAACACCGGTAAAGCCCCGGTGGCTTTCTGAGTCCATGTGCTTGATGTCGTACAGGAAAAGATCTATATGTGGCAGAACGAGCGCAATCGCCTCCCATTCGACGGCACCCGAAGTCTCGATGACCGTAGTCGCGCCGAACTCTCCCTGCTTGTAGCGGCGCAGCAACTCCATAGCAAACTGCGCCTGTGCTAACGGCTCACCTCCCGACAGCGTCAGCCCCCCGCCCGAGCGGTCGTGGAACACCGAATCCTGTGCAACCTCGCGCAGGACTTCGTCCACGTCCATCAGGAGACCGGTGAGATTCATCGCCTCGCCTGGGCAACCCACGGCGCATAGCCCGCAGTAATCACAAGCGTTGCGATCAACTTGCCGCCACCCAAACTCGTCGATCGACACGGCCCCGTGCGGACAGGCGGCGATACACTTGCCACACGCCAAGCACCTCTCTTTGAGCCACACGAGTTCAGGATCTGAGAGTTGGGACTCCGGGTTGCAGCACCACAAGCACCTGAGCGGACACCCCTTGAAGAAGACAGTCGTTCGGATGCCTGGCCCGTCGTGCAACGCGTACTTCTTGATATCCCAGATCCAACCGCGGCAAATATGTTCTTCACCCCGTCTAGCATTGGACCGATCGATCATGAGACTTGACGCAAGCATGCCCTTAGGCAGAATGTCGCGAAGCGACCACGGTTAGTTCACTCGACACCCAGCCTCGAGTGCACCGCCCTCCCCCCGCGGATGCCTCGCCGGCCGCCCCGGGATGGAGGGCGGCTAGAGGCCGTGCTCAGTGCGGGAAAGAATCTCTCGCTGGATGTCGGGGCTCAGAAGCACGAAATAGTCGGAGTACCCGGCCACGCGTATGATCAGGTTCCGGTATTTCTCTGGGCAAACCATGGCATCTTCCAGGATCTTGCGGTCGATCATGTTGAACTGAACATGGTGCCCGCCCTGGTCGAAGTAGCCGCGTATGAGCGCCGCCAACTTGCGCAGGTCCTCCTGTGTCTTCACGCACTGCGGACTGATCTTCATGTTCAGCAGCGTGCCGTTGGTCCGCGCGTGATCCAGTTTTGCAACCGACCGCGCCACCGCCGTCGGGCCCTTCAGGTCGTGCCCCTGCACGGGCGACACGCCTTCCGAGAGCGGCGTGCCTGCATGCCGCCCGTCGGGGGTGGCGCCGGTCAACTCACCCAGGGAGATGTGCGAAGTAGTGGGCAGCAGATCGACCCAGTACCTCGCCCCCTGGATGTCACGGTGCCTTTCCACCTCCCCGCAGAAGATCTGCGCGACTAGCACCGCTAGGTCGTCGGCGTAGTCGTCGTCGTTGCCGTAGTGAGGTGTCTTGTTCACGAGCAACTGGCGCATCAACTCGAAGCCCTGCCAGTCGCGATCAAGCGCCTCCTTGAGCTGGCACATCGTGAAGCTTTTCTCGTCGAACACGTGCTTCCTGATGGCCGACAGCGCGTCGGCCACTGTTCCGACCGCCACCCCGGACATCGTCGCTATGTTGTAATGCGCGCCGCCCCGGTGCCAATCTAGGGCCCGCTCGATGCAGTCGTCGATGACTGCGGAAGTAAACGGTACCGGGCAGTACACGGCATAGATGTCGCGCATGATGTTGTCGTAGTAGACCTTCATGTCGACGAAATGCGCCACCTGCGCTTTAAACGCGGCCACTACCTCTTCGAAGCTGGTGAAGCTCGCCGGGTCACCGGTCCGCGGCCCGAGCTGCTCGCTCGTCAGTCGGTCCAGGCCGTCGTTGAGCGCCAGATCCAGGCACTTGGCTAGGTTGAAGTACCCGCTCGAAGCCATTCGGTCCTTGCCATCGCAGAAACATGCCACACACCCGTGCACGCTGCTCGCCCGCGCATCCTCCAGCGTCTTACCCCGGTTGACCATGCCGAGCACCAGGACGTCGCTGTTGAACATCGCCGGCATTCCCATCCCTTGGCGCAGCAGCTCGCAGCAGCGCAGGAGAAACTTGGACGCCGTCTTCGAGCTGATCTGTGCAGACAAACCAGGCTGCGGCAGCCGGCAATGCTCGAGGGCGGTCAGGCTCATGAACGACAGCTCATTGGTCGCGTCCCGGCCATCTCTCGTCAGGCCGCCGATGTTCAGGTTCTGAAACTCGGGGTACGAGCTGCTCGTCTGCGACTCACCGGAATCCTTCGCTAGCGTGATCTCGTCGAACTTCACCCACATTAGGTCCAGCAACTCCTGCGCTTCGTCCTGTGTGATCTCGCCTGACTCGATGCTGTAGAGGTAGTAAGGGTAGAGGTACTGGTCGAAGCGGCCGGGTCCGAAAGCATGTCCGTCCGTCTCCAGGTTCAGCACGAGGTGCGTGAACCAGAACGACTGGAGTGCTTCCTGGAACGTGCGCGCGGGCTCAGCCGGTACCCTGTCGCAGACGACGGCGGTTCGGAGGAGCGCTGGACGCCGCGCCGCGTCCGGCTCTCGTTCCGCGAGCTGTCGCACATGCTCAGCGTGCCTGTGTGCGAAGACCGTCACTGCTTCGCACACTAGGGCCACCGACTCTAGAAACTGCTTGCGATGGATGTAGCCAGCGTCCTCGTGGCGGAGGCCCTCCAGGGCACGGGCCACATCCGCCCTGATGCCGTTCATCCCCTTCACGAGAACCTTCGCGTAGCCAGCCGTGATGTGGCCGATCGTGCGCGAGCGAAAGTAGTGGTAGAGGACACCGCGATCGTCGGCGCGCCACAACTCGGTCGGCACCGCCTCCATCAAGCGGTCGTAGATCTGGCGTCCCCGCCAGTACGGAAACACGGCCTCGCGCAGTATCTGCTTAGCCTCGTCGCTCACGAAGAACGGCGTGTCCTTGCGCGTCGCCAGCCGGTCGAGATCGCGCTCAACCCATGCGCAGTTGATCTCGGGGAAGACCGGTGACCCGCGCGACTTGGGGGCCTTCATCCCGACGATCACTTCGCCTTCCTGGATGACGATCGGGTGCTCGTCGAGGATGCGCCGGATCATCTTGGCGCGGCGGATCGGGATCGGCTCGCCCTCTGTCTCCTGATAGCTGTGCGTTGCCGACAGAGCACGCTCGGCGAACAGCTCCGGTCTCGCGGAGACGTTGCGCTCCACCCCTATTAGAACTCGCCGGGTTGGCGCCGCCTCGGGATGCACGATCCATTCAGGAACGAACTTGGCACGCCGCGCGGCTTGCGGCGACGCCGTTTCTGGCTCCATCACGACTAGATCTGCCATCGCAGTCCTCACTCTCCTCACTCTCCTCCAAGGCTATCTCGCCGCTGCTCACCTGCAGAACCGAAACTTAGCAACCAGCTGGGTCCTGCGACTGGCCTTCGGGGGCGAATTATCAAGTTGCCATGACGTTGCTTGCAGCAAACCGGAGGCTGGCTGCGGCTTAGCCAGCCGCACAGCAGGCGAACCACGCGGCACCTTGAGTGTACTATCGCACCCATCCCGCAGGCTTTCTGGCCTGGGGGTTCACGCCGTTCAACGCTGTTACCCGTGAAAATCCTCGATGGCGGACTTTCGCGCCGCCCACCTTTGGAACAAAGTATATTATATTCGAATTAGGATTGCAATGAATAATATATATAGGATACAACTTAAAGTGCGGGAAACGAAGATCACCGGGCCCCGGATGGTTCAATAATCCTGACGCGCCCGGGACCGCACCTCAATTGGGAGTGGTCCTGGGCGTGGCTGCAGCTTTTTCCTGCTGTGGGTAAGGTAACTGGTGATCTGCACACGCGGTCTTGGCGAATCGCACGGCAGCGATCCGTGATTTGGCCACCTTGTTTCCACAAATCGAGGTGTTCGAGATGGGTAAGAACCGGGCGCAGCTTGAGCTTGAGCCTGACATCGCCGAGTCGAGTCGTAACAATTACGAGCGAGAAACTAAATCAGCCGTAGCCGAGCGCAAGCGACAACAACTGCTGTATCTGTCTCAAGCTGATGTGGAGGCCGTCGGGCTCAGCATGGCTGAAATCATCACGGCTCTCGAGCGCGCGTTTCGCGAAAAGGCTGAGGGCCGCGTGCAGATGCCACCGAAGCCCGGCATTCAAACAAGGCCAAGCGCCTTCATTCATGCCATGCTGGCCTACATCCCTGCGCTGAATGCTGCGGGCCTGAAGTGTGTGGCGGGGTACCCAGATAACGGCAAGCGCGGACTTCCTTATATCAACGGTTTGCTGATCCTTAACGACCCCGAAACCGGAGTTCCGCTTACCGTGATGGATTGCGGTTGGATAACATCAAAGCGAACTGGGGCCGCCACGGCGGTAGCAGCGAAGTACCTTGCGCGCCCAGAGTCCGAGAGTGTCGGTATCCTCGGTTGCGGCGTGCAGGGCCGAGGCAACCTTGAAGCACTAAACCTTGTTTTTCATATTAAGAGGGTTCGCGTATATGATGTCGATCCCAAAGTCCGAGAGGCGTGTGCGGCTGAAATGTCGGCGCAGCTCGGCTTGGACGTCGTTGCGGTAACTAATCCAAGAGAAGCCGTGGTTGACGCCGACATAGTTATTACTGCCGGTCCCATTCTACGCGTCCCGCACGCCACAATCCGGCCGGGCTGGTTAGGTGAGGGAGCGTTCGCCTCACTTGTGGACTTCGACTCCTACTGGCATCCAGATGCGCTCAGGGAAGCAGATAAGTTCTGTACAGACGACGTGCCTCAACTAGAGTACTATCGTCAGCTCGGGTATTTTCAGTCTATCCCCCCGATTCATGCTGATTTAGGCCAACTTATTATGCGACGGAAAGCCTGCCGAGAAACGGCAACAGAACGAACGATAACATGTAATCTCGGGCTCGCAATCGAGGATGTCGCGGTCGGTGGAATGATTTACAAACGAGCGTTGGAGAACAACTTAGGGACGTGGGTAACACTATAACGACTCCTACAGACTTTCGGAAACCACATGTGGATCTTTGACGATGATCCAACGATTTTCTTTGGGTTCCGGAGCCCTCACAGCGGTTCCGTGCCGCAAAAGTCCGAAAGCGGGCAAGGTTTGCCGTATTCAATAGGACTCGATCTTTCTCACAGGTTTCCGCTCTCTCATGGCTTATGAGGGTTACGAGCCTGTGTCGTTTGCGCCAAGTCGATCGGCTCCAGGCACCCAACTCAACTCCGAAGTGGGTGTGCGAGTATTTTTACCGATTTCTACCTGTGAAAGGAGATCAATGCGCTTATCAAACTTGATTACCGCAGTAGATTTGCACGCATGCGGTGAGCCTGGACGAGTAATCACCGGCGGTGTGCTCGACGTGCCGGGTCGTACGATGTTCGAGAAGAAGACCTACCTGGAGCAGCATGCCGACGGTCTTCGGAAACGCATGCTTCGCGAGCCGCGGGGGTATCCCGCGGCAAACTGCAACCTGTTGCTGCCACCGACCAATCCCAAGGCGCATGCCGGTTTCGTCATCATGGAACAGGTGGAATACCCACCTATGTCGGGCACCAACACAATTTGTGTGGTCACTACTCTGATCGAAACAGGCATGGTGGCTGCGCACGAGCCCACCACCACAATCATGCTAGACACGCCGGCCGGCTTGGTAGTGGTACATGCAGAGGTGCAAAGCGGTAAGGTGAAGCGCGTCACATTCGAGAACGTCCCCGCGTTTGCCACGCACTTGGACGCGAAAGTTGAAGTGCCGCAACTCGGAACTGTGACCGTCGACGTTGCGTATGGGGGGATGTTTTACGTCATGGCCGAGGCACAGCCGCTCGGCCTCCGGCTCACGCCCGACGAGGGACGGGATATTGTTCGGGTCGGCGAAATGATCAAAGCCGCCGCCCGCGAACAACTGCCGGTCGTGCACCCTGAGAATCCCGGGATTCGTGGTATCACCATCGCGGAACTTACCGGCCCGCCCACAAACCCTGATGCTGTTGCCAAGAACGCTGTGGTCGTCTCAACTGGCGAGCTCGACTGGAGCAGGCCCGCCACTTGGACTGGCGCCATCGACCGGTCACCCTGTGGAACTGGCACCTGCGCCCGCATGGCCGCACTTTACGCTAAGGGCAAACTCCGGCTCAACGAATCATTTCCACATGAGGGTATTCTAGGGACAATCTTCACAGGTTGTCTCGTGCGCGAAGCGCAGGTCGGCACATGTCGTGCCGTCATACCCACACTCACCGGCACGGCGTGGATTACGGGCTTTGCGCATTACGTAGTCGATCCCGAAGATCCATTCCCGGAAGGCTTCACCGTTGGCGATATCTGGGGTGCCGCAATGGACAGACCATTGACGTGAGCCCCGTAGCAAATAGACGGTCTCAGGGTTGCCGCGTCAACAACTGACGGGAGGAGGAAATTATGCTTACAGGACGGAAAGGCTCGATAGCTGCTTTAGTGCAGGTCGTAACCTGGGTCGTATGTCTGATTCTGGGAACTGCGCCGGTTGAAGCCCAGTCCCCGGCTAACCAGGGGGAACCCGTTTGCTTACTGAAAGCAGACTCTGTCGCACAACCGAATGCGGGACCGACGGATTACTCGTTTCTTGTGCGCCCGATGGGAGCCATACGGTCGGTAATGATCTTCGTGGACTTTCCAGACGCGGAGCACAGGGAATCCACCACTGATCTCTACAACCTGCTGGTGCCGCATTCACAGGAATGGCTCAAGGAAGTGTCGTATGGCAGGGTCTCGCTGCAAGTAATGCCCGTTCCCAAGTGGTACCGCATGTCGAAGCCATCGGTCGAATACGGTTTTACCAGCAAGGTTCCCCCGATGACGTTCGAGCAGCACAGGGCTTACATCGCAGAGGCAATCCACCTGGCTGAAGCGGACGTGAATTTCAAACAGTTTCAGTTCGTCTCCATCGTTGCGGCCATAGGAGCACAAATCCCTCCGTCGCCGACGTTCCAGGCCCAGCCTGGAGAAGGAATATTCACGCAAGGCATCGAGATCCGTGAGGCGATCACATTCGGAGCTGATATCCGTCGCATCATCCCATATTTTGGCTCCAAGGTATTCGTGCACGAGTTGGGACACGTCTTTGGACTGCCAGATCTATACGACTACCTCGCACCGCGACCACTGCAGTGGCACTTTGCAGGTGGCTGGAGCGATATGAGCGCCAACATTACTGGAGGCCACTATTTCGCATACGACAAGCTCAAGCTGGGCTGGCTCGACCCGAGCCAGGTGAAGTGCATGACCTCGCCTGGAACGCTGCAGGCCACCATCACACCACTGGAAAGGCCGGGTGGGCTTAAGGCCATCATGGTGCGTACAGGACCTTCCACTGCTTACGTAATCGAACTGCGGGAGACTGTCGGACAGGACAGCCACTTGTGCGACCACGGAGTGCTTATTTACACGGTGGACGCAACCGAGGAAAACGGGCACGGGCCAATAAGGTTACTCCCAGCGCAGCAGGGTGCAGATCCCGCCATGATCGAGAGATGCGGGATTCTTTACGACGCGACCTACGACGTGCGTCCTGGGAAGGTGGCGAACTACTCCGATCCGCGGGCCGGCATTAAAGTCGAATTGGTTAGAAAACGCGGCAGTTCGTACGTAGTTAGTGTAGCGTGGCAGAGGACTAATTTAAACTAGCTGAAACGGTGGCAGCAGTAATTGCGCCATCATGGATTCTCAGTCACAGAGGCTTGCGGGTACGATTTTGGGCTACCAACAATCCAACAACTGCGGCTCGAAACGCGGCATAGTCCAATCCAACCAACCTCTCAGAGCGAAGGCAATGGAGGGACCAAAAAATGTGTAAAGCAGTCATTTTTTTCCTGGGCTTCTTGTTCGCAGTCACGATCCTCGCCCCGGCGCAAGCCGCCGAAAAGAAAGCTTGGGGAGACCGGGACCCGTTCCGAATCAAGGACGTTCACTCGCTTCGCCTCTCGCCTCTTGGAGACCAGTTGGTGTTCGTGGTGTCTGAGCGAAACGTCGCCAAGAACGAGAACTACTCATCCATATGGGTGCTGCCCACTCGCGGCGGTAGGCCCAGTTCACTAACGGCACTAGAAGGACATGCGTCCAGCCCCAGGTGGTCTCCAGACAGCAAGCGTATCGCGTACTTCGACTCGATTGGAGGCGAGCTGGGCCTTTGGGTAATGAATGCGGATGGAAGCAACCCGAGGAAATTAACAAATTTGGAACGATCCAACGCGTTTCTGGGACCCACCGGCAACGAGCTGTCCTGGTCACCGGATGGCAAGCAACTGGCGTTCACGGCCGCCGGACCGCGGCACTATTCGAACTTGCCCTCCCCCCTTGATCCACCCAATGGCAATGACGTAATGGTGGTGGACCGGCTTCTATACAAAACCGACTACTACTACTCCGATTTACGCCGCACACACGTATGGGTGATCTCGACAGAAGGCGAAAAAGCGATCCAAGTTTCTTCCGGGGACTATGACTATCACTCAATTGACTGGTCGCCCGATGGAAAGTGGATCGTCGCCGTCTCCAACCGTACCGGGGAAGACGACTACAATTCGAATAACGACCTGGTGCGACTCTCGCCCAGCGGCGGGCAGCTGGTACAGTTGACGCACACACCCGGACCGGAGTACGCCCCGTCATGGTCGCCGGACTCGCTCCAGATCGCTTACCTCGCGCGGAAGCGTGACTACCGTAGCAAAGAAAGTGATGCGGAGTTTGAAAAAGTGTACGTGCTTAGTGCTGACGGCCAGCCTGAAGAACTTACCGAAGGGCTGGACATGTGGTGTCACGATCCGACATGGACAAGCGATGGGAGTAAGGTGTATTTCAGGGCCGAACACGAGGGCAAGCTGTTGCTGTATTCGGTGGCGCTGCGTGGTCGTAAGCCCGTTCCACTGATTGACCTCAAAGGTACCATTACCAGTTTTGTGGTCGCCCGCAGTAGCGACGTGTTCTACTCTTTCACGGATGCGACGCATCCGCCAGAAATCTTTCGCACCGTTCCTGGAAGCGGACAATACGAAAAGCTAACCGATTTGAACCGCGACATGGTGGACGACCTGGATACAATTGAACCCGAGCGGTTTTCTTTCCCCAGTTTCGACGGACTGACGATCGAGGGTTGGATCATCCGTCCCCACGGCTTCAATCCCAAAAGCAAGTACCCGATGATCCTCGACGTTCATGGTGGCCCCCATTATCAGTATGGCTACGATCTGCTCGCAACCGCCAAGCTTCAGCGGTTTGCGGGTGCGGGCTACGTGGTCGTTTTTATGAACCCGCGTGGCAGCACCGATTACGGCCAGAAGTTTTCCGACTTAGTCGTAGGCGATGTAATGGGTGGAGATTACAAGGACGTAATGTCAGGTGTGGATTACGTTCTGCAACATTACCCGTTTATCGATGCCAGCCGCATGGGTGTGACCGGCGTGAGTTACGGCGGACACATGTGCAATTGGATCACGACCCACACTGACCGTTTCAGGGCATCCATTCCCGTTTCTGGGACTAGCAATCTACTTAGTGGTTACGGAATCAATGCGCATTTCCTTTGGCCGGAGAGCGACATAAACGTCCGTGGCTACGACGATCTCGATCGCCTGTGGGCTGTATCACCGCTCAAGTATATCCAGAATATTCACACGCCGACGCTATTCATCCAGGGTGCTTGGGACAACTATGCTGCGTTGAACCAGGCGGAGGAAATGTTCATGGCCATGAAGCGTTTACATCAGGTGGCGGTAATGGCCATTTACCCCAACGACGGGCATGGCGTTGAGAAACAGCCCGCCCACACACACGACTCCTATGAACGCAGTGTCAGGTGGTTCGATAACTACCTCAAACCCGAGACTTCCACTGACTGAGATCATTGACTACTAGGAGGTTGTTGAAAAACCACTGCCAAACCACTGCGGATGCGTGATAAGAAACAGGAATGCGAGGAGACGATCAGCAACTGCAAACGGGGATGTTCAGTTATGTGGCGTTGGAAGATCGGATACCAGCGGATCATCCACTGCGCGGGGTGAGGAAGCTGGTGGACGCAGTCTTGGCGGAGATGTCCAAGGATTTCGATGGACTGTATTCCGAGGTGGGAAGGCCGTCGATTGCGCCGGAGCGGTTATTGCGTGCGTTGCTGTTGCAGGTGTTTTATTCGGTGCGCAGCGAGCGACTGCTGATGGAGCAGCTCAACTACAACCTGTTGTTCCGCTGGTTTGTCGGTTTGGAGATCGACGACGCGGTGTGGAACCACGCGGTGTTCAGCAAGAACCGCGACCGGCTGTTGAACCAGGATCTGGCGCAGAAGTTTTTCGCCCATGTCAAAGAGCAGGCGGCGGGGTTGATGTCGGACGAGCACTTCACTGTGGACGGGACGCTGATCGAGGCTTGGGCGGGGCAGAAGAGTTTTCGCCGCAAGGATAAGGGCGGGTCGGGGAGCGGAGGAGATTTTCATGGTGAGTCGTGCCGCAACCAGACGCATGCCTCGCGCACGGACCCGGAATCGCGGCTTTATAAGAAGTCGGCAGGCCAGGAATCCAAGCTGAGCTATCTGGGGCATACTTTGGTGGAGAACCGGAATGGGTTGATCGCGGCAGCGATGACCACGCAGGCGGATGGCAGGGCGGAGCGCGATGCGGCTTTATTAATGTTGCACGAGTTGATCAAGAAACGCAGAGGTCGGATCACGGCGGGAGCGGACAAAGCCTATGACACGCGCGACTTCGTCAACACGGTGCGCGAGTTGGGTGTGACGCCGCACGTAGCCCGGCGACGACACGGCGCGATCGACGAACGAACCAGCCGGCATCCAGGGTATGCGATCAGTTTAAGCAAACGATGGTTGGTGGAGAAGCCGTTCGGATGGCTGAAGCAGATTGGGCCTTTGAAGAAGGTGAAACTCCGCGGGCTGGCGAAGGTGGATTGGTTGTTCGTGTTCAGCTGCGCGGGCTTCAACCTGATCCGTATCCCGAAACTGCGGGCGCAGAGCGCATGAATCAGCGGTCCCGACCCTCGGTTGCCGCCGATGGCGGCCGAGCGAAATCCAAAACAACAACCCCTGCGGCTCTTAGAATGATCCACACGCTGCGTAAACGATATTTTTCAACAAGCTCCTAGGCGTGGCTCTCCTTCTCAGTGTGAGCCTCGGCAGGAGGTAACTTGGCCCGGAGCTGCAAAACTTACAAGATTACCCAACTATTGACTCCCGCATAATATAGCGATACTTTTCCGAGTTTGCTCCATCTAATCAGATATGGGAAACCCTGCTGAACTGCGACGCGATTTTGATGCCCTGGAGAAACGCCGCTACGGATAATAACGTCTCAATGACAAACATCTATGTCGCGGTTCTGGCGGCAATCGTCGCTGTCCTACTGACGGTCAGCCTCATTCGGATGCGCACCATCAAGACCAAGGCTGATTTTCTGGTGGCCGGGCGGACTTTGGCTGCTTATGTGCTCGTTGCGACGCTGCTCTGCTCGTGGATCGGGGCAGGCAGCTTGTTCGCAGGCGCGGAAGCGGCATTTTGATTGGTGAGAAACACCAGGGTGCGTTGTTGAGCCTCTTCCCAGACCTCGATGCGGCGCAGGAACAGATCGCGCTCGCCGCTGCGAGCCAGCTTATACAAGAAGACGATCTCATCGCGCTTGCGTTTGACAACTTGATTTGGCCCCACCGCGATACTTACATTTGGCCCCACCTGTAGTAATAAGGATACCCAGTTTAGTTCGGCAAAGGTCTTGCGTCTCCAGCCGGGATGGAGTGCAGAGGAAGGGGCGGCGTTTTTGAGCCCCTTCCTTTGCACCAGCAATGTAGAAGCTAACTCCGTCGATCGCTACGATGCTTTCTTTTTCTGGCGCACCTCCAGGGTTCTGCGAAAGCGGTAGGATTCGGCGCCGGTCTCGATGATGTGCGCTCGATCCGTGATCCGGTCCAGCAACGCCTTGCATAAGCGCGGATTGGGAAACACCTGCGTCCACTCGGAAAACGGTAAGTTTGTGGTCACGATCAAGGTGGCTCGCTCGGCGCGTTCGGCGATCACTTGAAACAAGAACTCGGCTCCGATGTCAGCTAATGGCACGTAGCCTACTTCGTCGAGCACGATCACGTCGTAGCGCAACCAGCGTGACAGCACCCGTTTCACCGCGTTGTGTTGCCGGGCTTCCACCAGCTCGTTGACCAGGTTTGCGGCTGTGGTGAATCTTGCTCGCCGCTTCTGCCGGCACGCGGCCACGCACAGGCCCGTCGCCAAATGCGTCTTGCCGGTACCACATTCGCCCATCAGCACCACGGGTTCCGCGCGCTCGATGTAGCCACCTTCGGCCAGTTCGCGGATCTTTGCCGCCGGAATCTGCCGCGCCTGGTTGAAGTCGAACTCTTCCAGCGTTTTCAGCCGCGGTAACTTGGCATCGCGCAGCCGTTGCTGAACGGCGTGCCGGTCACGTTCTTCCGACTCCATCGTGAGCAGCGCTTCCAGATACCCGATGTGACTGCGCTGTTCTTTGATGGCCTGCTCCGCCAGTTGCACGAAGTTCGCTCCGATCATCGGAATGCGCAGCGCCTTGCAATACTGCCTCACACTGGCGTGTTCGAGAGCCTGAGTTTGCTCTTTCATCGCGCCACCTCCGCCGTACTGGCAGCGAGACTGAGTAACTGGTCATACTCATTCATCTGAGGCAGCGGTCGTTCGTAGCGTTCCAGTCCGTTGAGCTCAACTAACTCGGTGCCTGGACGACCCAGTTCCGTTGCCATTAGCAGATGCCGCACCGCGGCCGCATCTGTGCAACTCAAAGCCAGCGCCTTCTCCACCGCCTGCTGCAGCCGCTCCCAGCCATGTCTCTTGCCGAGAGTGAGTAACTCGATCATCTCCCGCGTGCCGACTTGCTTGCCGTGCCGTTCCTGCAAGCTCTGCCAGAGCCGGTCGAAACTCTCCGGCCAGCGCCCGCGTTCGCGCCACTGCCGCAACGGACTCGATCCCGCCAGCGCTCCCGGTTTCTTCTCCAGCACGTCAAGATAGTGCTCCAGATCGAGCACTTGCTCATAGCGGCCGAAACTACGCTCGTGCCGCGCCACGCACTCCCGTTCCTGCCAGATCTCGACATACGCCGGCAGGAGTTTCGCTTGCGGGCGCGTCCCCGGCCGCAAGGGCGTCGAGTAGAAGTTCGTCCGCACCTTCACACAGCCCTTGCCGTCCACTGTCGGAAAACTGGTCTCCGCCAGTTCGAATCCTTCCGCCGCCAGCGGCAACAGATGCTCGCGTTCGATCCGCATCGCCTCCCCGACGGGCATCGCTTGGCCTGCAATCCGCCGCTGTTCGTCTTGTTGACAGAAGCTTCGCAAATACTGATTCAACTCTTCCAGGTTCTTCACCTGCGGAACCGGCACCAGATGATTCCGGCGGAAATAGCCCACTTCCCCCTCTACTCCGCCCTTCTCGTTGCCCCGCGCCGGATTGCAGAACTCGGTCTGAAAGCCCCAGTGCGAGCGGAACGCGATCAACCGTTCCGTCTCCTCCCGCTGATGCCCGCGCAGAATCTTCTTCACCGCGCTCTTTAGGTTGTCGTAGCGCAAGCGCCGGAACACGCCACCAAAATAGCCAAATGCAGACTCATGCGCTTCCAGAAATGCCTGCTGCGTGGCGTGATAGTAGGCAACGTGAAACGCTCCGCCGCTCGCCATCGACCGCATCGCGAAGTGTTGAACCGACTGGCGCTCGCCTCCGATCTCGGCCATGGCTTCGTACCAATCCACCTGCGCTTCGCCGCCCCAGTCGTACACTTGCGGGACAAACGTCTCTCGCGCCGTGAGCCCTAACTCTTGCTTGCGCTCCCGTACATAACGGCGCACCGTCGCTTCCGCCACTGGGTCCGAACGCTCCTGACGGATCCGCTGCCAAATGCGATGTGCGGTGTGCCGCTGTTTGCGCGGAGCCAGCTGATCGGCGCGCAGAATCTCGTCAATGAACTGCATCACCGGACCCAGCCTGGGCTTGTTCCGCACCGCCAGTTTGCGCTCCGGCGGGATCGCACTCGCCAGCGCCTGTCGCACCATCCGCCGATGCACGCCCAGCTTCTTCGCGACTGCGCGAATCGAACCGGTTCCATGCGTGTGCTCCCGCCTAATCTCTTCGAATAGCTCCACCTTGCGTCTCCTGTCCATCGCCCTCCCCGTCCTGGCTGGCAGAAATCAGGGTAGGCCGATCTATCGGTTAGGGTGGGGCCAAATGTAATGATCGAAGTGGGGCCACTTCAGAGTAGCGAAATCAGCGCTGCACCGGGGGCCGCGCTCGGGGACGGGACGGCGCTCCAGGACACCGTAATCGGCGTTGTCCTTCATGCAGGTGACGAAGTAGACGCCGTGGAGAACCAAGCGTAGTCGGTGAACCCGCGATCAAAGACCACGATGGTGCCGGGATCGAAGCGCAGCATGCGCGCCACGCGGCTTTCATGCACGCGGCCTTCGGTCACGAGGGCGAAACTGGGCAGCAGCCCTTGATCCTCAGTGATCACTTCAAAAGCTGGTTTTGGGTGATCGCTGAGGCTTGATGATCGAGCAGCAGATGCCGCTTCACGGTAAGGGTCCGAAGTAGCTTTCAATTACCCACAAATAGTGTCCGGCGTCAAGCATTCTTTCCGGCTCGGAAGTTCTGATTGTCGCCCATCAAATAGCATGGATTTCTCCGTTAGGGTACGTTGAGGAAGAAGGTTCGGCCTCAAGGTAAGTACTTCTGGAGGGTGGGCGCAAAGTGGCGAACTGCCGCTATGAGGAAAGAGCGGCAGAGGAGCTGCAGATTTGCAGTGTGACCGTTGGATCGACAGCGAACTGGCGAGGTGCGAGTTCAACGATGAACGCCACGCCAGGAGGTTGCGAAGGCTTCTTGAACAGTTCTCCGATAACATCGGGGGAAGCATCCCTTGGGCAAGTCAAGATTGGGCCAACACCAAAGCGGCCTACCGTTTTTTCTCCAATCCGCGGATCAACGAAGGGCAGATTTTGGGTGGACACTTTCAAGCGACCCGGGAGCGAATCCACGCCTGTGGCGCGTTGATCCTCATGCTGCACGACACGACGGAATTCACCTTTCACCGCAACGATGTAGCTCCGGTGGGCATCCTTCACAAATCGTATATGCGCAAAAACAAAAAAGGTCGCCCACTGCACTACACCGTCTGCGGCATTCTGATGCACTCCAGTCTGGCGGTAACAACCGAAGGGCTGCCCCTGGGTTTGGCAGCGATCAAGTTCTGGACGCGCGATGAGTTCAAAGGCTGCAATGCCCTGAAAAAGAAAATCAATCCGACGCGGGTGCCGATCGAGCGGAAGGAGGTTATCGCTGGCTGGAAAATGTGCGGCCGTCGACCGCACTTTTCGAACATCCCGAACGCTGCGTCCATATATCGGCGACCGTGAAAGCGACATTTATGAACTGTTCTGCGCCACGCAAGAGGCGGAGCGCATTTTCTGGTGCGTACCTGCGTGGATCGTTTCGCGGGAGATGGGAGCGGAACCATCTCTGAGGAGATGAAGCATGTGCCGGTACAAGGTCTCCACCGCATTGCGGTCAGGAACAAGCACGGAAAAGTGTCGGATGCGGTACTGGAAATTCGCTATGGCCGTTTGGTGGTGCTGCCGCCGATAGGCAAGCAGAAGAACTATCCGCAACTGGTTCTCACCGTCACCTATGCCCAGGAACGCGGCCAGCCACAGGGGCGGGACAAGATCGATTGGAAACTGCTCACGGATCTTCCCGTCCGTTCGTGCCTGCAGGCCATTGAGAAACTGGAATGGTATGCGCAGCGCTGGAAGATCGAGACCTTCCACAAAATCCTGAAGTCCGGTCTGTAAGGCGGAGGAATCCAGACTGCGAACCGCAGAGCGGCTGGTCAATCTGGTAGCAATCCTCTGCATCCCTGAGCTGGCGCATCTTTTGGATGACGATGATCCATCGCAGCCAGCCGGGAGCTACGCAGGACACCGGGTTCACAAAACTCGAACTCTACTTACTCGATACGCTGATTCGAGACAAAGCCGACACGGGCAAACACACGAAATCACTGGGCACCTATTTGATCAAACTCGCCCGACTTCGGCGGCTACCTCCCTCGTGCCCACGACCCGCCACCCGGCAATAAAGTCATGTGGAGAGGCCTGACTCGCCTGACCGACATAGAACTGGGAGCCATCATCGGTGCTCAACTTGTGGGTAATTGAAAGCTCCGCCGGACGCTTACGCTTCACGGCGCCTTTGGTGCGCCGGTACTGCGCCCAGTCGAACACGCTGGCGCAGACTTCGATCAGAGTGGCGTCCAGACTCAGCAGTTTGTTCTTGAAGCGGAATCCGTGCGGGCCGGCGACCTCGCGGCAGCGGCCCAACAGTTGCGTGCATGGCGCTCGGCGCGGCGCTCGGCCACGGCCACGACCCGTTCGAACTCCTGGCGGGAAAACAAATGCAACATCTGGCTGAAAATACTCGACACTCGTATCACGGCGGTGGTGGTCCTCCCTATGGTTCGCAAACCGTAGCAGAGTTCTACTGCCGCCGCTCAAAACCGTAAGCGTCCGAAGTGCACCGTCTTGCTAAGTGTCCACGAATCGGTTAAGTGGACACTTCGGCAGGAGTGGAGCCGATGTTCCAGGGCAACAACTCCTCGATGCGGTTGATAGGATGATCGGCGATGCGGGTCAGCACTTCGCGCAGATAGGCCTCGGGATCGAGACCGGTCAGCTTCGCCGAACCGATCAGGCTGTAGATCACGGCCGCGCGTTCTCCGCCTGTATCCGATCCGGCAAACAAGTAATTCTTCCGGTTATGTACACGTGTACATAATCGGAATTACGCGCAGTCCGCGATTATGTGGAGTCTGTAGACCGACGATGCAGGCCGACGGGGTACTGACGCATGCGAACTGCGCATAATAAGTTAGAGGCTTTGGAGAAAATGGAGCATTCGATCAGGTGGTCGGTACCGGATCGGCTTCAGGGTTAGTGGTTGCATAGCCTTTAGCGCCGCTTCCTTCATCTTTAGATCGGCTTCTATATAGATGTGGGTCGTGGCTGGACTTTCATGACCAAGCCAGAGAGCAACGACTGTGATATCAACCCCAGATTGCAGCAAGTGCATTGCGGTCGTGTGCCGGAAGGTATGTGGCGAGACACGCTTACGGGTAAGGCTCGCGCACTGACCCCTGGCGGCTTGCACGGCCCGTCGCAGGCGATCGGTAACCGCCGACCGCGTCAGCGGGCCACCCGATGACGCGGGAAACAAGGGGTGATCCTGCGCCCGCTCGATCTGCATAAGCCAGCGACGGAGCCGAAGCGCGGTTGCAGGCCAGATCGGCACGGCACGGTCCTTGCGTCCTTTGCCATGAAGCCAAATGCTGGGACTAGCACCCAGTGCGAGATCGGCAATCTTGATGTTGATGGCCTCAGACACGCGAGCGCCTGTGTTGTAGAGTGTGGCCAGGAGAGCCTGGTCGCGTTGTCCGGTCCGGGTGGCGGGATCGGGAGCGCTGATTATGGCTTGCACTTCTTCGCGCGACAGGAATCCGACCAAAGGCCTGCTGTGACGCTTCATCGGAATGGCGAGTGCGCGTTGGATAGTGGCCAACGACTGCGGGTCCTTGAGAACGGCAAAACGCAAGAAGGAGCGGATCGCCGCTAATCGAGCGTTCCGGCTGCGAATGGAGTTCTTCCGGACTTTCTCGAGATGATCCAAGAACGCTAGTACAAGAGGAGCATCGAGATCGGCTAGGACCAAACGGTCCGTCGGCTTGTTCCGGTGTTCCTGGGCAAACCCGAACAGCAGACGGAAACAATCGCGATAGGCCGCCACAGTTTGTGGACTGGAGTTCCGCTGGCGAATCAGACGATCGAGAAAGAACTCCTGTACCAGCTTCGCAAAATGGGTTTGCGGAGTGTTCTTCATCGGCAACCCTCCGAGGAGAAACGGGAGAAGCGGTCGGAGGCGATACCCATCAGCTCCGGGATGGCGGTGACGTACCAATACGTGTCGGAAACCTTCGCGTGGCCGACATAAGTCGCGATGGCATCAGCCACATGATCAAGTCGATTCTCTTGCTGGCCGCGCAACAACGCCCGGCAGATGAAGGTGTGGCGCAGATCATGGATTCTTGGTTGGGGATGTCCGCCACGCGCAACCCAGCCTAACTGTCGACGCAAAACATCGAAGGTGTGGTGAACCGTTCTGGAGGGAATCGACCGGCCGCCCGTGGTGAGGAAGAACGCTTTGACGCTGGGTTGCCGAGATATTGCGGCGCAGGCTTTCGCGTATCGTGACAAGGCCTCGGTTGTGCTGGAATGAAGGGGTACTAACCGCGATTTCTTGAACTTCGTCTCGCGGACCATGAGGGTTGACTGTTTCAAGTTAACATCGGCTTGCTCCAGGTGGAGCACCTCCGAGAGGCGCATCCCTGTCGCCGCTAACGTACCGAGCAACGTCACATATGTCAGTGGGCGCATTCCATCGGGCTTGAGTTCGCGAGCAGCAACAAGCAGTTCAATAATTTCCGCTTCTGTGTAGATGTGTGGTGGGATCCGCCGATGAGCGGGACCGCAAAGCCCCAATGGAAGCACCGGGCAAGCAGGGTCGAACTGCCGACAGTATTTGAGAAATGGACGTAGCACTTCGACACGGCGGCTTGCTGTGACAGGCCCCGGCTTTTTTGCAGCCTGCACCCAGCGGAGCAATAAGTCCGTCGTTAGGGGACCGGCGTGGCCGGTCTCCTCTACAAAGCGCGCGAAGGCATGAAGCTGGTATCCCTCACCTACCAAATCGAAACCCATGGCACGCCGCAATGTCAGATATTCTTCGACCTGCTTTGTCATTGTGGGCCGTCTCATGCAGCACCTCCGGGCCAAGGTTGCGCGATTGCAGCCAGCCGCGGTACATCGACCTTGGCATAGATTGCAGTCGTATCCAGGCTTCTGTGCCGCAGTATGTCGGCGATCTGCTTCAAGGTCGCGCCCTGGTGCAGCATCCGTGTGGCTGCGCTATGACGCAATCGGTGCGGACCATGTAGCCGGTCCATGAGGCCACTGCGCACAGCCGCCTGTCGAACGACAGAACGGATAACGCTGGGGCTCACCGGCAAGTGGAATGGGGCTCGATGACGAACAAAAACCGCACGGCTTTCGTTGGCGGGACGGGCTTTACGCAGATACTCAGCGATCGCCCGTCCGGTAGTAGAAGGCAGGGGCAACACATCACATCGTTGAGACTTTTCCGTGCGGACGGTCAGTGTGCCGTTCTTCCAGTCGATGTCGTCCAGACGTAAGGCCGCGACTTCGCAAGAACGGAGCCCCAGATCAACCAAGCAACGAAGGATCGCGTAATCACGCTGATGTTGAGGCAGGGTTCGGTCGAACGCGGCCATGAGCAAGGCAACTTCGTCCGTCTCTAAGTACTTGGGCAGAGCCGCTAGTCGCCAGCACGCAGCCGAAGGAACCGCCGCCAGAAGGGACTCTACTTGATCGGCATGTTGCAAAGCTCGGAACCGTAGATAACTGCGAATGGCGGAGGCAATCACCTGTGCAGTGCCCGGTCGGTAGCCGCGACACTGGGAAGAGAAGAAGTCTCGGATTTGTTTCGGCGATAGCCGCGAAACTTCGACGCTCCCCTTGGGAAACTGATGAGCCAGGAAACGTCCAATCCACTGCCGCCGTGAGATGAGTGTTGCAGGCGCAAGCCCACATATATCGCTTGCGTACTCGCAGAACTTCTGCAGTTCGATGTCGAGGTGTGCGGACAACTGCACCTCTGATGCCAGTTTGCTTTCACCAAGGACCATCAACAGGTGGTTCAACGCCGAACGGACCGTCACGACTCCACGCTGGATGCGCCCCAGGCATTTGCAATCGGCCAGATGGACGTTAAGAAAATCCCGGACTGCGGCTTTGCTCACTTGCAGGCGATCACCGTTAGGTGCTGCCCAAGAAACAAAGTGTTCCACCGCAGCTCTGTATGCCCCGATCACTGACGGCCGGTAGCCACGGGCCTCCAGTGTCGTTACATAAAGATGAATCAAGCTTCGGACGTCAACAGTATTTTTAAGACCACGCATGATCTCTCCTCAGGACGGAAGTCCTGCGGGGAGATTGTCCGATTATGTGCAGTTCGAGGGAAACCAGGATGGAAATACAGAGCGGATTCTCACCGCCTCAGGGCATGTCGCGCTCAGCAATTGCACATAATCACGAACTGCGCATAATTCCGGTTATGTACACGTGTACATAATCGGAAGAACTACCTGTTTGCCGGATCAGATGCGGGTGGAGAGCGCGCCGCGGCGATCTTATAGCCTGATCGGCTCGGCGAAGCTCAATGGCCTCTATCCCGAAGCCTATCTGCGCGAGGTGCTGACCCGCATCGCCGACCACCCCATCAATCGCATCGAAGAGTTACTGCCCTGGAACATCAATCCCACATCTGCCCAAGTGTCCACTCAACCGATTCGTGGACACTTAACAATACGGTGCAACTCGGACGCTTACTCTGCACCTATGAAACAGCCGAAGCAGTCTTGTCGAGTACAACAAGCGATAGCCTCGCCAAGAACAGAGGCCCTAGAAACCTTATAAGGGAGGTGCGAAGCTCTTGATCCTTGCCGTCGAACTGCACTAAAAAGTGGCGATGGGATTAACGGGCGAACCAGTTCCAGTTTCGACTGCCAGTGGTGCGACTGTCAGAAGAAAATCGTACCGTTGATGTGCCGCCGCGTACTGACTAATCGCTCCTAAGTCGCAGTTATCTATGAGAATGACGCCCATCGCATAAATGGCCACGAGGTGCACGGGCATCCGGACGCCCGCCACTCCTGATGGTGCGACATCTGCGACCATATCGCTTCCCAGGACGGAAATATTTCGCTTCTTAAACCAAGCCATAGATGAGACATGTAGTCCAGCAGAGTTCGCCTGCATATCCCATTCACCCTCGGCCTCCCATCTTGCCCAGCGGCCAGTACGGATAAAAACAGCATCGCCACTCTGAATGTGAACACCAGTGTTCTTTTCCCAGGCATCTAAGTCCGATGGGTAAATAGCCCGTCCTCCCTTAAGATACTTAGAACCATAAAGTCGAGGAAAGTCTATAAGGACCCCCCTTGTGAAGATACCCGACTTGATGTTTATAACCGAGAGTTTAGCTGCCCCTTTGTCGGTCACCTCTTTCTGGGAAAAACCGTTGTACATCTGACCGTTGTAAAAGAAATGGCATAGAGCATCGAGATGTGTCTGTGTGTGACCATGGTATTGAACGGAATAGCTATCACTAGCGCTCTCTGCTCCAGGGGTTAAACCGGTTCTCACCATCTTTTGTTCGAAAGGCGGGGAATTGCCGATTTTTACTGTGATCACATTGTGAGCCAAGGAGAACGAATCTCCGGATTTGACTAAGCGAGCGGCCTGTTTCCTTTTCTCGGGCGTGATCAAATTTAGAGATCCAAGCTGATCGTCTTTACCCCAGCGCCCCCAGTTCGATAAGGATTTCACTATCCCGTCGAAGTCCACCTTCGACATTTCTCGATGAGCAGCCACGGCTTCGTCCCCCGGTTCCGCCGAGGCCTTGACTGCGGTCGACCACAATATTGGTAGACCGATTCCAAGAAGACCTGCAACAATGATCACGACAACGATCTTCTTCATATGCTTTGCCTGCTCCTTAGTCTATGCGGGTTCGCCGCACTCCGATCCAGACCGGACCAATTCAGATTGCGCACCTACGTCCTCCGACTGCTCGCGCCCGCTATCTTTAGGTATACGTCTGAATTGGCCACACTGTACCAACGAAGACCCGCGATTTATTTTGTTTCTCGCTATTGAAATATTGGGTCTAGCTGTGGTACTTGTGTCCCACACCTGTGGGATATAGGCGTTTGCGTCTACAAATGTTTCTACGCCGTCGTTGGACGCTTCATTCACGAGCCGAAGGGGCCTAAAGTGAGTACTCCGCTGCAGGGAAGAGGGCTGACCCTCCCATGGGGAGGAACTGGCGGTCGATCCGTTCCTCTCGAGCCTGCATCACAACCGGGGCTCCCCACCGACGACGAACTAATCGCGAGGCTTCGCACCAATGATGCCCATGCGTGTCAGTCGCTCTTCGCTCGCTACTCTCGACTGGCGCATACAATTGCCATGCGTGTTCTTCGGGATCATGCTGAGGCTGAAGATGTTGTACAAGAGACGTTTCTCCACGTCTTTCGGGACGCAGAGCATTTTGATTCATCCAAAGGGACCGCCAAGAATTGGATTGCACAAATCTCTTACCATCAAGCTCTCGACCGGAGGGCGTACCTCGAACGAAGACACTTCCAGCGTGGTACAGAAATCAGTTGTGTTGAGGAAACTCTTGCAGGGGGTGCGGATCTCGATCGTGAACTCGGGTCAAAGCTAAACCGCGCTCAGATCGACAAGGCTTTAGGAGACCTCTCGGAAATGCAGCGTCTCACTCTGGAGTTATTCTATTTTGAAGGCTTTGACCTCCGAGAGATTAGCGCCACGCTTAACGAACCTCTAGGCAACATCCGTCATCACTATTACAGGGGCCTAGAACACTTGAGAAAGAGCATCTTTGTCCAGAAGCTGCGGAGAAGTGACTTATGATGTCCGATGAGCAGAGGCTAACTGGCCACGATACGTTCATGGAGCTTGGCGCGCTCGCAAGTACGGGCACGTTGAGCGTATCTGAACTGAACGACTTGAGAGATCACTTAGAGAACTGTGCGGACTGCAGCACGGCTTACGATCAATTCGTAATTCTTAATGCAAGGATGTCGTTGCTTGCGCCAGCTTGCCATCGTATTCAACGACGGCCGTTTTCGGAGGTGCTGCGGAGATTCAAAAAGCCTGCCACGGCAGGAACAACAAACCATTGGTCGGTTCCGGTGCGATTCGGGACTGCTTTGGGAAATCGGCCGTTGACCGGTCCAATGATGGTAGCGGCCTCGCTGGTGCTCTGTTTAGCCGTCACAATCGCGCTCTGGCCATATCGTCACCATAACGAAATATCGCTCCGTGCAACACAACCGCGTCCAGAAGACCAAACTCCTAAGTTAACGATCGAAAAGCGGGGGATGGAGACATTATTGCGGGAGCAAGCTACGGCCCTTTCGCGCCTGCAGGGGGCAAATGCACAGAAACAACGCGAACTTCTAAGCATGCGCTCAATGATGTCTTCGTTGGAAACGCGCGCTAAAGAGCTGAGCGCCGACGCTGCCGCAAATGACGCCAAGTTGCAGGATGTGACCAAGGATCGCAACAGGCTAGACGAACAACTTGCTGAGGCGAGACAAGCCTATGAGGGTGCAGAAGCAGAGCTAACGCAGCTCCAGGCTGAAAAAGAGAGAACTATTTTGCGGCTCGCTGCCCTTGAATCAAGCGTACATGAACTTAGCGCGATTAACAGCGAAAATGAAAGCAAGCTGCAAAAGGATGAACAGTATCTCGCTTATGACGGGGATATTCGCGAACTGATGGGGGCGCGAAAGCTGTATATTGCGGATGTGTTCGACGTCGACAGCAGTAGTCGAACGCGAAAAGCATTCGGTAGGGTCTTCTACACGCGGGGAAAGTCATTGATTTTTTATGCGTTTGATCTCGATCGCCAAGTCGGCGTGAAATCTCTGACATTCCAAGCATGGGGCAAGCAAGAGACCGAGGGAAGCAAACCCGTTAACCTAGGTATCCTCTACATGGATAGCGTGGTAAATCGACGTTGGGCCCTACGGTTGGACAACGCGCAACAGCTTGAGGATATTGATGCAGTTTTTGTAACGATCGAGCCGCAGGGAGGCAGTAGCAAACCAACTAGTAAGCCCTTCCTATACGCTTTGCTCCGAAAAGAGGCCAATCACCCTTAGCAGCCCGGGGTGTAAGTAACTAATTTTCGGCACGACCAGCCGCGCCGAGCTGCGAGTCGAGCTTCGTGATTCGATGACCGATTTCGTACAAGATATTGAGATTCGGCTTCCGGAGAGCCGATTTCGATTTTCCCGACGAGTAAGTAGTAAATAAACAGCAAAAAAGGCGTCCCCTCGAGGTCTTTCCACTGCCGCGGCGTGCCCGCACCCAGCACTTTGCGCAAGATCAGGCTCAAGTTGAAGGCCCCCACATGGACCAGTTGCCGCTTCAGAATATTCTCGTGTCCGCGTAGATGTGTGCGCCTCATGCCGCCCGTCTCGTAGCAGTGCGCAAAGCTGCGTTCCACCAGTTCGCCTCGCCGCCGCAGTAAGCTCTTGCCGTAGCCGCCGCGCACGCGCCGTCGATTCTGGTACACCGCCTGTTGCTCCTCGGTTTTGCCCTCCCAGTGGCGCTGCCCCGCTTGTTTCTTTTCCGGAATGTAGGTACGCACTTCGTAACTCTTCACCCGCTCCAAGACCGCGCCGCTGTGGTAACCCTTGTCCGCTACCGCCTCTTCGATTCCCTCGACGTTGACCTTGGGCGTATCCTCGGGTCTCTGCTCCGCTGCTTCGCGTTTCACTAACTCCGCCACCGCGATCCCCGCCTCGCTCAGCGTCGCGTCCAGCGTCACGGTGTCGCCCAGGTCGGCTCCATGCAGCGTCACCGCCACCACCGCACCCGTATCCAGATCGACCGCGTGCTCGGCCTTGTGCGCCAAGTGCGTGCGCCCGTCCTTCATCTTCGTAATCCGCGCATCCCCGTCCGCCGGGCTCTCCCACTCCTTATTCGACATCCGCTTCTTCCGCTTGCGGTCCAACCGTGCCAAGTCTTCCCGGCTCGGCGTCTCTATGCCCGAAGCCTTCGCCAGACCACGCAGAAACTCCTCATAGCTTTCCCCCGTGTCGCGGCGCACAATCGAGCGCATCGCCGCGTTCGCCTCCAACGTCGTTGCATCGATCGCGATCCGCTTCCCCTTCACCAACCCGCGATCGGCCAGCACACCCAGCACCCAGCCGAACACTTCGCGATGCGTTTCCACGTCGATCAAACGGCGGGTGCGCGAAATCGTCGTGTGATCCGGCGTGTCCTCATCCAAACCAATCCCCACAAAGCGCCGCAACCCCAGCGAATCCGCCAATTGCCAGGCAATCCCGCGTTCACTGTCGATGCCCTCAAAGTAGCCCAGCAGCAGCGACCGGAAGTAGATCCCCGGGGTCAGCGACGGCCGGCCATACTTAGCCGCATAGAACTTCGCACACCGTCCCTCCACAAACTCATCGAACTTCTCCGCCTCCAGCAGTTCATTGAGCCGCTGATAGAACGGATGTCCTGGCGCCGAAGGCAGCTCCCTATGAGCAATCCAAATGTCTTCTTGCTTTTCCCGCTGCTTGCGCGTCCCCATCGCCATACGCGCATTCTACGAATCCTACCTGTGGATCCTTCAAGCTCTTTTGCTTACGCATCCGGACTTACACCCCGGGCTGTTAGCCCTTGCGTCAAGAATCGGCCTGTGCGCTGCTATGCGATTCGTTTGCTTTGGGCGGATTGTTTTTGCGCCCTGCGACACTTCTTCCCACAAATCGGATGAGGAGACGATCTGACAGTTTTATGGGGCTAAGGCACGAGGATCGTGTCGCGGTCGACCTGGATTTCAGGTGGTTGTCCGGCGTCAAGCATTCTTTCCGGTCAACGACAATTAGATTTCCCGATGTTGTTTGAGATACCAGCAGCAGTCGGGGCTGTGGGAAAAGTGGGAATCGCGCGGGTTGTGCGCGATTTCCAAGGGCGGTGGGAAGGGAGGAAAACCTGCTTTTGGTTTTCCTCGCTTTCCACGGCCCGGCTTTTTCCACAGCCCTTCGGCCGCCGCGTTTGTGTTGTTAAAGAAATCATCGAGGGTCACTTTGCTTCCGCGGACTCCAAGCCCGCATCCCGATTCTTCTTGGCTTGCTCCATGCGGTAACTCGGGATGTTGAGTTCCAAAATTACGCAGTGATGGACGAGGCGATCGATCGCGGCCGCGGTGGTCATCGCATCTTTGAAAATGCCTTCCCATTTCGAGAATGGCAGGTTGCTCGTCAGCAGCACGCTGCCGCGTTCATAACGCTCCGCCAACAGGGTGAACACGACCTCCATTTCCTCTCGACTTTGCTGCACGTATCCCATTTCGTCGATGATGAGACCGTCGTACTTCGCCAGCTTCTTGATTTCCTTGCTTAACCGCAGATCCCGCTTCGCAGCCAACAGATCTTGCACCAGCAGCGCACAAGTGGCGTACTTGATCCTTTTCCCGCGCATAGCGATCAGCTCTTGCGCCAGGGCACACAACAGATGGCTTTTCCCCGCGCCAGGATTCCCGAAGATCAGTAAATTCTCTTTACGGTCCAGGAATCCTCCCTCCAACAGCACCTTCATCTGTCGACTCACCTTCACCGGCAACCGCTTGCCGTCGAAGTTCGCCAGGGACTTCTCCAGCGGCAGTGCGGATTCCTTGAGTAGCTTTCCGATCCGTTTTCGCCGCCGCTCCTCACACTCTCGCTGCGCCAGTTCCAGCAGGTACCGCTCATAACTCAACGTTTCTTTTTCCGCGCGCCGCGCCGTTTCCTCAAAGCACCCCCGTATCGCCGGCAGATGCAGCTCTTTCAGATTTTCCACGAGCGCGGTTCTCACCTGGCCCGTCTCCCCATTCATTGCAGCCCCTCCCCACTTCCACAGAGTTCGTCAAACATTCGCAGATCCACGCTGGCCACTTCGACCTCGCGAATGCTCCCCTTCCGCTCCACTCTCAGCCGCTCGCGCACCGCCTCCGCCCGCACCCATCCTTCGCCTTTTTCCAACAAACCGCGCAGCGCTTCATCTACTTTCGCCTCGCTCTCCTTCGCCGCCAGCTCCAGGATCGCCAGATACTCCTTGCTCCCCCGCGGGCCCAACTTGTCCTTCAGTTCATCAAACGCCATGCGAAATCGGCTCGTCGGAAACAACTCGTCCCGGTAGCGATAGTTCTCCAACGCCCCCGGCTTTCTCACCAACCAGTCGATGATGTGGCGATAGTCCACCCGGTGTCGCCTCCGCCCACGCAACCGCGGCATCTCTTCCACCTTCTTCTGCCCGTACCAGATCTCCACCCGCTCCATGTACAACCGCACCTCGACCTGCTCGCCAATCAGCCGGCTGGGCACCGAGTACACATTTCGGTCCGTATAGATCAGACTCCCCGAGTCCACCTTCACTCGCTCCCGCTTGCACGACTCCAAGCGTCGTTCCGGCAACTCCTTCATCACGGCGATTTCTTCTGCCAAGCGCGCTTTTCGTCCGGCGTTCAAGCGCGCCAACAATCCCGCCACGAACTCCTGGTAGTCCGCGACACTGACAAAATCCTTGCTCCCGCGCAGCATCAACTCCTGCGCCAGAGCCCGTTTCAAACGATGATGTCGTTGTTCCACATCTCCGTTCTCATGCCCTTGCCCCGCCTGGATCTTCTCTCCCTCCACTCCGTAATAACGCAGCAGCCCAGCGTACCGTTCGGTGAACTCCGCCGGCGTGCTCATGTTGTTGACCGCTGTCGACAGTCGATCGGTTCGGTGCCGCTGCGGCACTTTCCCGAGTTCCCAAACTGCGTTTTGAAACCCCTCACACAAACTTTCAAAGCTCTCCGAAAAACACACCGTGGCCGACTCCCAGTTCGAGTACGTCAGCACCAGGTGATAGAGCAGGTGCGGAAAACTCTGTCCCTGGATCGTGATCCCCAGCTCACTCATGTGCGTGAAGTCACTGGCACTCAGCCTCCCGGGCTGATGGCGCTGCGCGAAGAACACTTCCTTCACCGGTCCTTCCGTCGCCCGCCATACTTTCACTCGTCGCTGCAGCGTCCGCAGTTGCCCCTCGGCAAATCGCCCGCTATAACGCCGCTGCAGATATTCAAAAATCGTCTTCCCTTCCAGCCCAGGGTTCACCTCCAGCAGGCTGCGCACCTCTTCCCACACCTCCTGGAACGGGTCCTCTCGTGTCCGCCACCGCTTCTCCGGCGTCAGTTCGCTCGGCACTCGCCCCAGCCGACGGTACTTCCGCGCCGTCTTCGCATCCATACCCGCTTTCGCCGCCGCAGTTTCCAGATTCGTTTCCACTTTCCCCAAGGCAAACAACCTCCTCACCTGCTTGTCTGTCACCAAATTGTGAGTGTCGCCAAGAACCAAAAATCAGAGCCTGGCTATTGTCGCTGATCGGGAATTCTAATTGTCGTTGCTCGGGAGGTATGATTGTCGCCCATCAGGTGGTACAGATTCGGCATGCCTGACGTAGAAGCGGATAGACATTTGGTTCGAGGGGGGACCGAACTCTATGCGCAGAATGGCAGCGCTGGCCATAATGCTTTTTATTTCCGCCTCTAATCTAGTTCATGCACAGTCTGCAAACGCTTCTCTGACCGGTCGAGTCACTGACCCGAGTAAGGCCACGCTGGCTGGCGTCAAGATCACAGTGATCAACACCGGTACCAACCTTCGTTACGAAAGCACAACAAACCAGGCAGGCATCTACTATGCTGCAAATGTTCCCCCTGGGACGTACCGCATGGAAGTCGAAAAGAGTGGCTTCAAGACAGTGATCAAGCCAAATCTCATTCTTCACGTACAAGACGCGCTAGAAATCAATTTTGAAATGCAACTGGGCTCAACATCGGAAAGCATCACGGTGTCATCGGAGCAACCGACTGTCGAGCTAACAACGTCAGCAATCAACGCGGTGGCTAACGGAACCACGGTCCGGGAGCTACCGCTAAATGGGCGTGATTGGACGCAACTGGCGACGCTTCAGCCGGGAGTGGCTTCGCTTCAGTCGCTACAACTTGACACTTCGGTTTCAGGTTTCTCGAGGGGTAGCCGAGGCTTTGGTTCCCAAATGACGATTTCCGGGACTCGGCCACAGCAGAATAGCTACCTCGTTGACGGAATCAATGTAAATGACTTCACGAATGGTGGCCCAGGTAGTGTGGTCGATGGGGTCACTTTAGGCGTAGATGCAGTTCAAGAGTTTTCTGTTCAAACCGCGAACTATAACGCGGAGTATGGAAGAACTTCGGGTGGAGTCGTCACCGCCGCGACTCGGTCTGGCACCAATCAATTCCACGGCGATTTATATGAGTTTATAAGAAACAGCGCGTTTGATGCGCCGAACTTCTTTGACAATTTCAGCGGAATTCCAAAACCTCCTTTCAAGCGGAACCAGTTTGGCGTATCTGCAGGCGGGCCGATCATCAAGGGACGGACATTCGTGTTCGGAAACTACGAGGGTATCCGCCAGAACCGAGGCGTCACCACTTTAGCGGATGTTCCTTCGGCTAACGCCCGAATGGGAATCATCCAAAATCCGGATGGTACGACTACCACGATAACGGTGGACCCAACTGTGGCAAAGTATCTTCCACTCTGGGGTCCCGCCAATGATGGTTTGCTACCACCGGGGAATACTGGAATTTACTCGTTCCCAGCTGCACAAGTTGCTAGCGAGAATTTTGCCACCGTGCGAATCGACCACAAGCTCGCGCTGAGCGACAGTTTGTTTGGCACTTATCAATACGATCATGGAGTTCTTAACGAGCCTGACAGCCTAAACGATGTGCTCACTCCTGCCAGCACCGGGAGGCAATTGGTTGCGATTGATGAAAGTCACATTTTCAAGCCCCAGGTGCTGAACGCAGTTCGGCTCGGATACAGTCGGACGGATGGACAAGGTGGCACAGGAAACTCAGCGATTAATCCTCTGGCTCTGGATCCATCATTGGGGGCGATTCCGGGTTACGGTCCGCCCGAAATCGACGTCCCAGGACTGACATCCTTCTCTCCGGTGATCGCGGTAATTAGACAGTTCTCAAATTCTTTTCAGGGCTACGACGACCTCAATATTTCCAGGGGGCGTCATGATTTCAAACTCGGTTTCTCATTCGAACGAATCGATCTGAACGGGTTTCAGGCAACGCATATTGTCGGTCAATTCCAGTTCGGCTCTCTGGTTGATTTCCTCACTAACCAACCAAAGAAATTTGCAGCGGCTATCCCAGGAAAGGCTTCTGAGCGAGGGTTTCGGCAGAGTATATTTGGCGGTTATTTTCAAGATGACATACACTGGCGATCCAATCTTACCCTCAATTTAGGACTCCGCTATGAGCTGGCGACCGTTCCAACGGAAGTACAAAACAAACTATCGGCTCTGCGCCAGGTCGCAGATCCTTCTCCTCATCTTGGTAACCCACTTTTTGCAAATCCAACATATCGCGACGTCGAACCCCGTATAGGGTTTGCTTGGGATCCGTTTCGAGACGGCAAAACCTCTGTTCGCGGAGGCTTTGGAATGTTCGATGTCTTACCATTGCTATATGAGATGTGGATCATGCAGGTTAATGCAGCTCCTTTTTCTGAGCAGGGGAGTGTGACTAGTCTGCCTCCCGGATCTTTCCCGGCGGGAGCGTTCTCTCTTCTTGGACCCGCCGCCACTCTGCGCAATTCGTACATCCAGGGTAACCCGCGTTCCAATTACGTGATGACATGGAATCTCAACATTCAACGCGCGCTCACTCCCAATCTCGCATTGATGGTTGCATATGTTGGCTCCGAAGCAGTCCATTTGCCCTTTCGGAGTGACAACGTCAACGACGTGCAGCCAACACTAACCCCGGCTGGCTATCTCTGGCCTGCCCCGATAGGTAGCGGTACGGTGATCAATCCAAATGTCGGTCGTATTGATGCTATGGAATGGACGAACACTTCCTCCTTCAACGGGTTTGAGTCGGAAGTCACAAAGAGAATGAGCCACGGCCTTCAGTTTCAAGGATCGTATACATGGAGCAGATCCCTTGACGAGGGATCCTCGAGCATCATCGGTGACGCATTTGCGAATGGAATCTCCAGTCTCTTCCTATTCTCCAGAAAATATCGACGGGGCCCTTCAGATTTCAATGTTACTCACAATCTGGCAAGTAGCTATACGTGGCTTGTTCCTGGTGGATCATTGCTTCAGGGGCCATTGGGTTGGGCAGCTAGCGGTTGGGAATTGGGAGGCATCCTATCGATTAGAAGCGGACTTCCCTTTACTCCCCTCCTGGGTGGAGGCGGAGACCCTCTTGGCTTGAACAATTCAGACCCCTACGACTACCCCAATCGCCTGACATCGGGCGATTGCGGAACGCAGGTTAATCCGGGGAATGTGAGGAGCTACCTCAAGTTAAACTGCTTCACCCTCCCCACCGTGCCTGCGTCCATGGCACCGCTGTGCGTACCATTCGCGCCTGGTGGAGGTTCTCCTATACCGGGGACGTGCTCCAATCTGCTAGGTAACGGGGGTCGAAACGAGGTCTACGGGCCTGGTTTGATGGATTTCGATTTCTCCTTGGTAAAGAACAATCGCATCAGACGAATCTCAGAGAACATGAATGTACAGTTCCGCTTCGAAGCCTTCAATGTGTTTAATCATCCCAACCTCAACGCACCCATTGACAACAGCCCGCTGTTCGACCAAACCGGAGCACCGATTTCAGGAGCTGGACTGATTGACTCTACTTCTACTGACGGACGTGAGCTCCAATTTGCTTTGAAGATTATATGGTAACGTAGCTCCGCGTCAGGCACGGAGATTGCGACAACGCGCGCTCGTTACTGTCAAGCTAGTCAGAAACATACGAGAAGAGAGGATCGGCAACATGAGACCCAGTTATGTTCAGATCATTCTGAGTGCAGTAATCCTGCTAGCTGCATTTCTTTTTGGTTGTGACGAAAAGCTGGCTGCGCAGCAGGACCTGAAGGAAGAAGTCATCAAAGTGGAAGATCAGCGAATCCAGGCTCACCAAAATCATGACCGTGCAGCGATGAATCGTATTTATGCGGATGATCTTGTCTGGACTTTTCCGACTGGAGAGCGATTCACGAAGTCTCAGTTCGTGGATATTATCGCGAACCGTAGACTCAAACCTTTCGTTGTGTCAGACGGCAAAGTCAACGAAGTGAAAACGATCAAGCAAGAGAACAAGCATTTCTACGTGTTTGGAGACACGGTCGTGGTGACACGATTCGCCTCCATGGAGGAGCTGTTTGATGGACAACCCCTGCCCTCACCAAGGCGATTCTTCAACGTCTATGTCAAGAAACATGGTACCTGGCAGTTGGTAACCCACCACTCAGCTCCAGTCACAAAGTCCGCAGCACCCTAACTGCTGGGGAGATTATTGCGGTTTATGAGATGACGTAGTGTCCGACCAGAGGCACTGAAAGCGGAACCCGGGAATTATCTACTTTTTGCGAATGGGTGAATCTATGCCACGATCCTGTCAATGGATGCCATATCTGACTCTCTTAGTGATGCTCATCAATACGCTGCCTGTTAGTGGACAAGGCGGTGGCGAGTTTCACGGCACGAAAAGTGACTCGGAGGTCGTCGTCCTTCGAGACAAGATCAGAACGGCAATTCGGTCTAGGGACATCAGCAAATTGAAACCTGCTCTTGCAGACGACATAGTTTGGCTCACTCCAGATGGAGAATTTATCACCAAAGCGCAGGTTCTCGATGGAATTGCCTCAGGAAATGTACAGGATCTCTCGGTCGAACCAACGGAGGGGTACTTCAAAGATTATGGAGATACAGTGGTCTTTTTCGGCACAGCTACCAGTCGGAATGCAATCGAAGAGTCAGGATCCTCAACGCAACACGACACCAAAAAGACTACCGAGGTCTTTGTGAAATTGGGAGGGGAGTGGACTTTGATTGCTCATGGGGCAACCATGGTGATCGAGGGGATAGGCGATCCGACATCCAAGGCACACCAATAACTACGATGATATCGCGCCGTACATTTCACAAGTGCCTTCTGACTGGTGGCGGTGCGTTCGTTGCTCGAGTCTGGGCATCTGGGAATCTGCCTCCTGTCGGAGAACAAAGGTCCCGCCCGGACTGCGATCTGTTGCTTAAAGGAGGCACGGTGATCGACCCTGGACAAGGTTTGCATGCTCCGATGGACGTGGCCATCAAGGACGGAAAGATCTCTGACTTGTCTAGCAATTGTTCTGACGATCGAGCCAGGAACGTCGTTTCAGTTCGCGGCAAGATTGTTACACCCGGCTTCGTCGATCTGCATGCGCACTGTTTCGACGGCTTCGGCGGGGTGAACGCCGACCACTACTGCCTTGGCAGAGGGGTAACGACCGTTGTCGATTGCGGTTCTGCTGGATACCCGATGATAGGCGGTTTAATGAAATACGTCGTGCGTGGATCGTCCACCCGCATCGTGGCGCTGGTCGATATAGGGGAGCTGGGAACGGTGTTCGGAACGAAGGATGCGATGAAGGATCTCGATTTCGTTAACCCCAAACTAACCGCGAAGGCCGCCGAGGAGAACAAGCCGACCGTGGTTGGGATTAAAGTTCGCTTGCAAAAATCAATCGAGGGAACGAACGACCTAGAGTGCCTCAGGAGAGCTTTAGAAGCCGCTGCGGCTACCAATCTCCCGTTGATGGCGCACATCAGCGACCCTTACTCTCCACTCCCTGATATTCTGAAGTTGATGCGAAAGGGCGATATTTTCACTCACATCTACAACGATCGTCCCAACGGAATTCTTGACGCGAACGGCAGGATTCTTCCCGAGGTGATAGAGGCTCGTCATCGCGGTATTATCTTCGATCCTGCTCACGGTCGCTCACATTTCAGCTTTCAAACAGCTGAGAAAGCTTTGCAGCAAGGATTTCTTCCAGACACCATAAGTACGGACCTAAGCCTGGGAAATGTGGATGGCCCGGTCTACGATCTGCCGACAACGGTGTCGAAGTTCCTGGCGCTCGGCATGAATCTCGATATGGCTATCGAGCGAGTTACCATTGCCCCGGCGAAAGTGTTCGACTATCGCGCGCAGCTCGGTACCCTCAAGCCTGGAACGGAAGCCAATTGTGCTGTCTTCGAAGTACAAGAAGGCAGTTTCCAGTTTGTCGACAGCGAACAGAAGACCCGGATAGGTCGTCAGAGATTAGTAAATAAGGCTGTAGTGTGCCGTGGGCAATTGCTTATCAATCAGATATAAGTGTACCGGATAAGGCAAGAATCATTCACGCATAGGTGCGGAGGGCTTCTAATGACAAAACGACGGTGGGCCGCGGTAGCAAAGAACACTTTCATTGTCTTGTTCTTGTTGGGGCTCACGAATGGGAGTCTTTCTAGGTTGCAGGCTCAATCGGCTCAACCAGTCAACAACGGTCCGAGGTTCCAGTTCGACCCATCATGGCCCAAACCATTGCCAGATCGATGGGTGACAGGAGAGGTCGCGGGAACATGTGCGGATGCGAATGACCATGTTTTCATCGTGAACAGAAGCGATTTAACGCCAAAACAACAGAAGATGGCGACGCCTGCGCCTCCGATCGTCGAACTAGATCAAGAAGGTAATGTGGTCAACTCTTGGGGTGACCCGAAAGTCTTACCGGAAAGTCGTCATGGTTGCTTTATCGATTATGAGGGCAACTTGTGGACGACGGGAAACAAGGATGGCATTGTTCAAAAATACTCGCATGATGGTAGCAAACTGTTGCTTCAGATAGGAACCAAGCAAAAGTTCGATACTTCCGACGAAACAATTACCGGCGCTTCAATGAATTCGAGTCATACGCTGCTATTCAATCCCGCGGATATCGCCGTCGATCCGCAGAATGGCGACGTATACATTGCCGATGGTTACGGAAATCGTCGAATCGTTGTCTTCGACCGCGAAGGACGATTCTTGCGTCAATGGGGAAAACAGGCGACCAAGGCGCAAACCGATGAAGGGGTGGGTGGCATTTTTTTGGGGGTTGTTCACTGCGTAGTTATGGGCAAGGACGGATTGCTGTATGTTTGCGATCGCAACGGAGATCGCGTCGAGGTCTTCGACAAGATGGGCAACTTCAAACGGAACATCTTGGTTAAAAGTCAAACTGCACAGCTGACTGGGATTGGCTCGGTCGCATGGGTGGATTTTTCCCCAGACAAGGATCAAAAGTTCATGTATGTGGCAGACGGCGGAGATGAAGAAGTGAGGGTAATGGACCGTGTGACTGGGACCCTCTTATCTAAATTTGGCAGACCTGGGCATCAGGTTGGCCAATTCGAGAATTTACACAGCTTATCAGTGGATTCGAAAGGCGACATCATTACGGGCGAGGCAGGGGTTGTCGGCGGTGGACGAAGGGTTCAGATGTTCAGATTCGTGAATAAGTGAATCCTGCATGTTTGCCATGCTTGAGGATCTGGGAGCAAATGTATCTCTGATTGCTGGAGGCGACATCATGACGGCAAAGTGCGATATGCGGAGAATCGAACAAGACTCGCGTGACCGTTTTCCTACTTTGAAGACGCTGTCCCAGCTGGTCATTGTTTACTTCGTGGTTACACTTTGTGTGGTTGCAGCGGCTCAGGAGCGGATGGGTAGGATCCCCGCCGAAAAAATGACTCCTGCGCAGAAAAGAGCTGCCGATGAATTCCTTCAGGACAGGGGGAAGCCCATCACCGGCCCATTCATTCCGCTGCTCCGAAGCCCCGAAGTCTTAATTCGGGCTAAAGCGATGGGAGACTATCTGCGCTTCAAAAGTGCACTTCCGGCCAAGCTCCGAGAATTGGCAATCCTGGTCACCGCACGGCAGTGGAGTCAACAGTTTGAGTGGTTTCACCATTCTGGATTTGCTTCGGAGGCCGGGCTAAGTCCAAACATCATCAAGGCCGTGTCGGAGGGTCGAAGACCAGAAGGAATGTCTGAGAGCGAGGATGTCGTCTATGACTTTTGCACTGAACTTCTTCGAAATCACAGCGTCAGCGACGCAACCTACGCTAAAGCGATCGCCGCATTTGGCGATCAAGGAACGATCGATTTGGTGAGTCTCACTGGCTACTACACGTTCGTTTCTATGGTTTTGAATGTAAATCGCACGCCGCTTCCAAAGGGAGCGACGCCACTGCCGATGTTCCCAAATTGACGTCATTGCAGTTAAATAGTCGCGGAGGGCGTGGAGAGGATGAGCCGCGACTTGCAAGCAAGCCGAGATGCGACCTTAGCCATTGATAAGTGGAATGAGATTGTTATGGGAAAGATAAAGCGGCAGCCGTCGAGTGTTCGCGACGCTCGGGCTCACTCTTCGTATCATGCCCCGGACCTCCTGCAGTTCTATCGGAAGATGTATGAGATCCGAAAGGTCGAGCAACGTTTAGAGGAATTGTTTAGGGCAGGAGAGATATACGGCTCCCTCCACTTGTGCATCGGCCAAGAAGCAACAGTCACCGGAGCATGCGCTGCTCTGGGGGAAGACGACTACATAACCGCCACCTACCGGGGGCATGGTGCGACATTGGCTAAGGGGACTTCAGCCAAAGCAGTCATTGCAGAGCTATTCGGGCGTGAGACTGGGTGCTGTCGCGGCCGCAGCGGATCTATGTTGCTTTCAGATGCGAGTGTGGGCAACCTCGGTTGTAGCGGAATAGTTGCTGGTGGTATCCCAATCGCGGTGGGGGCGGCCCTTGGTGTGCGCTTGGCGAAAAATGGGCGAGTGGCCCTTGCGTTCTTTGGTGAGGGTGCAACCAACCAGGGAGCTTTTCACGAGTCCTTGAATATGGCTGCTTTGTGGAAGCTCCCTTGTATCTTTTTTTGCGAAAACAATCTGTATGCCGAGATGACACCCATCAGTAAGGAAGCCAGCGTCGACAAGATTGCTGAACGGGTCTGTGCATATGGAATGCCCGGAGTCTCCGTAGATGGAAACGACGTTGAAGCTGTCTTCAAAACAACGTCCGAGGCGGTTGCACGTGCGCGTCAAGGTGAGGGCCCCACGCTCATCGAAGCGATGACATATCGCCTAACTGGCCACATGTTCGGAGATCCGCAGACGTACAAACCGAAAGAGGAAGTTGATTTGTGGCGCTCGCGTGATCCGCTTTTGGTCGCGCGCCGAAAACTTGCAAAGTTAAAAGCGGGAACCGTTGAGAAGATCGAGCGAGAAGTTGACGCTGCGGTTGAAGAGGCAGTTGCTTTCGCCCGCCAAAGCCCCGAACCAAAATCTGAGGAGGCGATGCTCAATGTCTACCTTGACCCACCAGCCAGTTCTTAGCGGCGATCGCACCTTGACATATGCGCAAGCATTGAATGAGGCGCTACGGGAAGAAATGGCACGAGATCCGACCGTTGTTCTGCTTGGTGAGGACATTGGCGAGTACGGGGGAATATTTACCGTGACTCGGGGATTGTTGTCAGAATTTGGACCAGAACGTGTTTTTGACACTCCGATCTCTGAGGCAGCCATCGTAGGGGCTGCCTTAGGCTTAGCCTTAACCGGTTATCGGAGCGTTCTCGAACTGATGTTCGTTGACTTCGCTTTCGTGGCCGGAGACCAGCTCTTTAATCATGTGGGGAAAAGTCGCTTCATTTCGGGAGGTCAGAATTCCGTTCCAGTCGTAGTCCGAACTCAGCAAGGGTCCGGCGGGGGCAAGGCTGCTCAGCACTCTCAGTGCCTGGAAGTACTCTTTTGCCATATGCCGGGCTGGGTTGTTGTCTCGCCCAGCAATGCGGTAGATGCGAAAGGTCTTCTCAAAGCAGCAATTCGAAACGGCAATCCCGTTGCATTTCTGGAGCACAAGGCTCTTTATTTCCAGAAAACTCAAGTGCCCACCGGTGACTTTACCGTCCCGATTGGTAGCGCGCGCGTCGTTCGTGAGGGACGGGACGCAACATTGCTCGCCTACTCGAAAACCGTAGAATTGGCAGTCGCTGCAGCAAACCAGCTCGATCAAGAGGGTATATCGGCCGAAGTCATAGACCTTCGGACTCTTAAGCCGCTGGATCTGGCTACAATCTTAGCGTCGGTTAAGAAGACCAACCGCGCGGTCATCGTTCATGAGGCGCATCGTTTCTGCGGATTTGGTGCAGAGTTATCCGCCATTATTCAGGAAAAGGCATTCGACGATCTCGATGCACCTGTCGAGAGGGTCGCGGCCCTAGATGCTCCCATTCCTTTTAGCCGACCCCTTGAAAGAACAGTTTTGCCCCAAGTCGATACCGTCGTCACCGCCGCCCGCAAAACTTTGAAGGGAGGAGATTGATGGCCAGAAGTCGTGTTCTCGTGACCTTATCGTGCATCGCATTTTTATCGATGATTGCCGTCGACATTGTCCGAGCGGAAGGCGGTTTGGTCGGCACCTGGAGACTGGTTTCAGCATCGAGTTCAACCGACGCCGGAATCATCAACAAAGAGGTGTACGGCCATAATCCCACCGGGACAATGATCTTTACCGCTGAGGGCCGGATGATAACAATGATAGCAATGGGGGAACGGAAGTCGCTCTCAGTGTCCGACAGAATTGCCGCCCCCACAAACGAAAGAGCAGAAGCATTTTCTACCTTTATCGCTTATAGCGGCCGCTATTCGCTATCTGCAGGCAAAGAAACTCTCCACATCGATATTTCATCCCTGCAGAATTGGGTGAATACAGATCAGACACGCTTTGTTTCACTTCAGGGCGATCGGTTGACCCTGCGAACGCCTCCGATGCCGAGAGGCGGGATAAAACAGACATTCGAACTGGTATGGCAGCGAGAAAAGTGAGGAGTCTTTAAGTGCTCCGGCCGGGTAGTGCGAAGACGCTGGTTAGGTCCGGACGGGTACTCGCAGATTTGTCTGAAAGGTGGTTTCCGGACGCCCTCGTTCAAAGGCTTGCCAAGCAGCGTCCTTTAACGATGCAATGACAGTGAAGATAAACGAAGACGCCACACCTTCACATTGCGCGCAGTACGACCACCCGAATCGGGGATATCAGAGGTCGTTGGCGAACATTACACTCTTTGACCCGTTCCCATGGGGAATGCTGGGCAAATGCTCTGCGTTCCCGTATCATTAACCAAGCATCAAGAGCGAGTCGGACGTGCTCCGACTTCGCCAACCGAGCGCAAAGCGCCACGGTGGAACGCCTAGCAGGCGGATGCGGCAGCTAGGAGTCTGCAAAATGAACCCACCAGAAGAAGCAAGACAGAATGTATACCAATCCATTTTGAAAACTGCCAGTAAGAGGCTTGAGCAAGCAGTCCCCGGCTCATCGGAGGGCACGTTCGGCCATCTCTCACTGGCCGCAATTTTGAATCTGTTGTTTCTGCTACGAGGTGAGTGGGGATCAATCGGGGACTATGTGACAACGCAACGAGCCATTCGAGCAGTTGTCGGAGATGACTTGCTGTGGGCTGAACCGCAGAAAGCGACGGCCCCTGCTCCCATTGAATTGGTCCAGTAACCCGGAGGTTGACTGATGCCAAACACTTGGAACGATGAGACACCGGAGCAGAGGGAGAGCCGCCTACTCGTTGCTCCTGCATGAACTGCACGCCGCAGGTCACCGAAACTGGCTTGGGAGCAGCAAAAAGAGACAGAGCGCGACACCAAGTTCGTGGAACCCTGTTGCGGGTGAACTGAATCTCAGATGTGTAGCTTAACTTTCGGTCTCAAACTGTCCCATTTCCGCTGACGTGGCACGTTGTTGAAGGCCTGAGCAGCAAGAAGGCCATGAGTCCCATTCGTGCAGAACCCGACCCCTAAGCGCCTGGATCCCGTGTCCTGTGGGGAATCCGGTCGAAGGTGAACGCGATTCCGGTCTGAAGCCGAACACCATTCCGTTGTGATTCCGAACAGCATTCCGGTCTGAAGGTGAACGCCGATTCCGGTGGGAAGGCGAACAGTTTTTGTCGTCTACCGGAATGGCGTTCGGCTTGGAGCGGAATGTTTTCCACAGGCGAAGCGCAGGAAGGGGCAAAGCGACGCTGGACAATCACCCGGCATTGAAACTCCATAAATAAAGGAGATCAGGGTGCCGGCCAGGAGAAAGTCCATGCGGAAGACCAAGGAAGTTCTGCGGTTACGGTTTGAGTTGGGGTTGGGACAGCGCCAGATCGCGCGCAGTTGTGGGATGGGGCTGGCTACGGTCCACGACTATTTGGAACGAGCAGTCGCCGCCGGAATCGGTTGGCCGTTGCCCGAAGGCCTGAGGGAAGAGGAACTGGAAAGCAAGCTGTTTGGGAACCAACCCGTGGCGGTGCAAGCGGTGCGGCAGCGGCCGCAACCGGACTGGAAAGCGATTCATGAGCAACTGCTGCAACATCGTCATCTGACTCTGCAGTTGCTGTGGGAAGAATATCGGCAAGCGAACCCTGAGGGCTATCGCTACAGTTGGTTTTGCGAGCGCTATCAGCATTGGCGGCGGCACCTGGATGTGGTGCTGCGGCAGGAACACAAGGCCGGGGAGAAGATGTTTGTGGACTGGGCGGGAGCCACGATTCCCGTCTACGAGGCCACGACCGGCGAGGCGTGGCCGGCTTCGTTGTTTGTCTCCGTGTTGGGGGCCAGTTCTTACACCTACGCGGAAGCGACTGGCGATCAGCAGATGGAAGCCTGGATTCAAGCCCACATCCATGCGCTGGAATTTTTCGGTGGGGTGCCGACGCTGGCGGTACCCGATAACACGAAAACGGCAGTGACTCGCGCCTGCCGCTATGATCCCGATCTCAATCCCACGTATCAAGAGTTCGCGGTGCACTATGGGATGGGAGTCGTGCCCGCGCGTCCGTACAAGCCGCGGGACAAGGCCAAGGCCGAGAGCGCGGTGCAAGTATGTGAACGCTGGATCATAGCGGCGCTGCGGAACCGCAAGTTCTTCAGCTTGCCGGAACTCAACCAGGCGATCCGGGAGTTGCTGGCGCGACTGAATGAGCGTCCGTTCCGCAAGCGGGACGGATCGCGGACCAGTCTGTTTCACAGCCTGGAGAAACCGGCTCTGGCGCCCTTGCCCGCCGAGCGCTTCGACATGAGCCAGTGGTCGCGGGCCACGATCAACATCGACTACCACATCGCGTTCGACGGGAACTTCTACAGCGTGCCCTACACGCTGGTGCAGCAAGTCGTGGAAGTCCGCTCCACCCCCACCACGGTGGAGATCTTTTACCAGGGCAACCGGATCGCCTCGCACATGCGCAGTCGCGGGCGGGGTCAAACCATCACGAATGGCGAGCACCGTCCCAGAAGCCATCAAGCTCATCTGGAGTGGCCGCCCTCGCGCATGGTGAACTGGGCGCGCAGTATCGGCCCGCACACGGCGCAGTTGTTCGAGCGCATCCTCAACGACAAGCCCCACCCGGAGATGGGCTACCGTTCTTGTCTAGGCATTATTCGCTTGGCCCAGCAGTACTCGGCGCAACGCATGGAAGCCGCTGCCGAACGGGCCATCCTCGCCCAGGCCTGTCGCTACCAGAGCGTGAAGTCGATCCTGAAGAACTCGCTCGACGCCCTTCCTTTGTCTCCACCACAACCCGGCTCTCCACCTCTGACGCATGACAACCTCCGCGGCGCCCGCTACTTCGACCAAGGAGGGCCCCGCTCATGCTGAACCAACCGATGATGGAAAAACTGCTGGCCCTGCGGTTGCACGGCATGGTCGAGGCCTTGAAAGCACAGGAACAAGATCGGACCGTGAACGAGTTGAGTTTCCTGGAACGACTCGCTCTGCTCGTGGATCAGCAATGGACTTGGCGCGAGAACCAGGCGTTGGCACGAAGACTCAAAGCGGCCAAACTGCGGGGAGCGGCCTGCGTGGAGGACATCGATTATCGGGCGGTGCGCGGCCTGGAGAAGACCGTCGTGCGCGCACTGGCAAAAGACTCCGCCTGGGTTCGCCATCACGAGAACATCTTCGTGATCGGACCCTGTGGCGTGGGCAAAAGCTTCCTCGCATCGGCGTTGGCGCAGAAAGCCTGTCGCGACGGCTACTCGGCACTCTATCTCCGCGCCGCTGCCCTGTCTCGGGAACTGGCCCTGGCCCGAGCCGATGGCAGTTTGCGCCACTTCCTGGCACGTCTCAGTCGCATCGACGTTCTGGTCATCGATGACTGGGCCATGGCCCCACTGAGTGAAGCGGAGCGACGCGAAGTCTGGGAGATCTGCGAGGATCGCTACCAGACTCGCTCCACCATCCTCACTTCCCAGCTGCCGGTTTCGCGCTGGCACGAGCAGATCGGCGATCCCACCATCGCCGACGGCATCCTCGACCGCCTGGTGCACAATGCCCATCGTATCGAGATGCGCGGAGAATCGATGCGCAAAAAGAACAATCTGCCGGACGAGAAGAAGGAATGAGTTGTTCTTCTACATAGAGAAGCAGGGGATAAAGGGGCTGGCCGCCCCTTTCCCCTGCACCCCAAATCCCCGCCCAAGCTCCTCCGCTTCGCTCCGGACCCGCTCCGGACACTTTCAGTTGACGAAGCCGAACACTTCTTGCACAATCATCACGCCAGCGTCGCTTCGCTCCGACTGCTGTTCACCTTCGCTCCGGAATGCCGTTCGGCTTCCCTCCGGAATCAGCGTTCACCTTCACCGGAATACCCACTCCTGCGAAGCTCCGCGGCAGCAGCTCGATGCAGCTTTTTATTGAAACGGAAGCGAAGAGTTTTTGCAAAACCTCACGGCATGACGATTCAGCGCAAACGGACAACATGACACACACCTCAGTGGCGCGGGCGAGTCGTCTGTGGTCAGCGAAACTGGGCGAAATCTTGTGCCATTCCCATCGACTTATTAACACGATGTTAAAACTTGCTTCATAATTCCAGGACTCCCGGGTCATAAAATCGTCAGACTGCACTGTCACATTCGTGTCTTTTGATACGTTGGCAGAGCCATTTGCAGTTCATTTTTTTACCAGGAGAAGAAAATGAAGCGATTCATCGCTTTAGGATTGTTACTGGGCGCGTCAGCTGCTCTCCCAGGGCAGACGGCGCCGGCAGCTGCGAAGAGCCCGAACAGCAGAATGGCCAGCCGAATCGATCCCGCTGTGGCCGCACAACTGACCGAGCTGCGGAAGGCGCTGGATGCGCAGCAACAGCAGATTGGACAGCAACAGCAGCAAATTGGGCAGCAACAGCAGCAGATTAAACAGCTAAGCGACCAAGTCCAAGGCCGTGATCAGCAGATTCAGCATCTTCTGCAGAAGTTGGACGATACCCAGACCGTCGCGTCCGCAGCCGCAACCAAGGCGGACAAGCAAGGCGAGAGCGTAACAGCATTCCGCGGCGATCTCGACGACTTGAAACAAAGCGTGACCGGCACAGTCCTCAGTCTCCAAGAGACGCAGTCGAACCTGAGAAGTGCCATCGAAAGCCCGCTGACGCTGCATTACAAGGGTGTCGCGATCACACCCGGCGGGTTCCTCGCGGCAGAGACGGTGTGGAGGCAGCACGCGCTGGGAGCTGGTTTGAACACGCCTTTTAACTCGATTCCGATGCCAGGATCAGCCACAGACCGGTTGAGTGAGTTTTTTGGCAGCGGGCGACAGTCGCGCATTTCAATGCTGGTGAACGGCAAGCTGAACTATGCCGAGTTAGCGGGCTATGTCGAAGGCGATTTTTTGTCGGCAGGCGTAACCTCTAACAACAACCAAAGCAACAGCTACACCCTCAGGCAGCGGCAAGCTTGGGGTCAGGCAGCGCTTAATGACGGGTTTACTTTCACCGGAGGCCAAATGTGGAGCCTGGTCACCGAAACGAAAAAAGGTCTTGATAACCGCTCAGAAGCTTTGCCAATGACCATTGACCCACAGTACAATGTCGGGTTCAGTTGGGAGCGCCAGTTTGGATTTCGCGTGACCAAGCGTTTATTCGATAAGTATTGGCTGGGGGCCTCCATCGAAAATGCCCAAACCCTATTCTCGGCTAGCGGGCAGGCGCAAAATTTCCTGTTAGGTTCCGCCGGTGCAAGCGGCGGACTGTATAACCCCTCAAGCACGTATTCGTTCAATTCGGCTCCGGATTTCGTGTTCAAAGCCGCAGCAGAGCCAGGGTTCGGCCATTTTGAGATCTTCGGGATCATCCGCCGCTTCCGCGATCGTGTTTATCCCAATGCGGCGGTGACCACACCGTCCGCGCTCGGTGCCTACAACTTCTCCACTACAACAGCGGGTTACGGGGCGAATGCGCGCGTCTCATTGCTACACAAACACATCGATGTTGGTGGACATTTCCTGGCTGGCGACGGCATGGGACGTTATGGCAGTTCCTCGCTGCCGGACGTCACAGTGAACTCAGACGGAACGCTCGCTGCGCTGAAGAGCGCTCAAGGCTTGGCAACCTTGGAATATCATACAGCCAAACTCGATCTCTACTTCAACGCCGGAGCAGAATTCGTAGGACGTCATGTGACTCTGAATCCGCTGATCCCGGTTAGCTCGGGCCAGGATCCGTACGTCGGATATGGCGATCCCATGGCCAACAACTCCGGCTGCTATTCCGAAACGATACCCGGAAAGCCAACGGGTGGTCAGTTCCCAACATCATCCAGCGGATTCCTGCCGGGAGCGTTGGGTTCGTGCGCTGCTGTCACTAGAAACGTGATCGAGGGGACCGCAGGGTTCTGGTATCGGTTTTACAAGGGGCCGAAAGGGACAGTGCAGTGGGGGTCACAATACTCGTACTTTGTCAGGAACACATGGTCTGGTATTGCAGGAGCGAGCGCATTGGGGCAACCTCGAGGTAATGAAAACATAGTGGAGACGTTTTTCCGCTATTATCTGCCGTAATTGGCTTCGGCGATCCAGCCGAAGCCAAACCGGCTCCGGCTCTCCGGTCTCGCCGAGGATCGAGCTGTTCGCAGAATCGAGCTCGAGGCATCCGCATCCTTACTCGATCAGCATGGCGGACGGCTGTCCTGAAATGGAGGCTTGACTTGAGGAGGTCAAGCTTCCATCTGATCCTATGCTGAAAACGGAAGCCGTCCCGACGCTAGTGAGCACGACCCAGTTCTGCGAAGTGCTGGCAACGTTGGTCGTGATGGCTGCAGACAGGATCTGGCTGGCGCCCGGACTCGTCGCTCCGAGCGGGGTCAGAGTGCCAGTCGAGGACGCAAACTGAAGTTCAGAAATCTGGTTCGAGCCCGTATCCACTGCGTACACAAAATCTGCGACTGGATTCACTAATAGGATGGTTGGTCCGGTTGCGCCGACAGGGACCGGACTACCCACTTGGGTTAGAGTTCCATCCGGGCTGGATTCCCCAAACTGACACGTCGGCAGTTGGATACACGCAGAGAAGACTGTAATGTCATCGGACCCCGAGTTAGCGACAAAGAGGCCGTTGACGCCTGCCGACTGGCACGTAGTAATCGCAGCGCCCGCGCCCGCACATCGGGAAAAGCCAATGGCGGCGGGACTTGCTCCGACCGTATACGGGGATCCGGCAACCGGTCCCCCAACGATGAAGTTGCCATTCAAATCAATCGACCCACGGATGAAATTCCCGCCGCTGTCTACGAAATAATCGTACGCGGTTACGGTGCCAGAGGTCTGGTTGGCCGCGTAGAGTGCAAAGCATTTCTGTGTTACTGGAACGGGCGCTCTGTTGTCGATGCAGGAAAACCCAGCCGGAGAGATGGCCAAAGCTACGGGCCCGCTACCGCCAGCAGCAGGCGGCGTCTCGATTGCGAAGGAAGTCTTGAGCGTCAGAACGCCGGGAGTTATGGCAAAAACCATGATCGAATCCGAACCCTTATCGGCGACAAAGAGCAGATTGTAGGCTGGGTCTGCGGTAAGAGCGACCGGCATGTTCCCTGCCGGGACCGGCGGACCAGCGGAGGTAAGGCTGCTTTGGTTGGAATCCAGAGTGTACAAGCTAATCGTGTTATCGCCCGAGTTGGCGACGAACAAAGTAATTCGGTCAGGTGATAGAACGATAGAGGACGGTTGCAGTCCAGCTGTGACGCCGTCCCCGCTCCCTACTGCGGTTATCGAGCCGCTGTTGTCAATGGTGTAGGACCTTATCATCTGGTCGTTCGAGGAAGCGATCCAGAGAGGATTCGAATTGGAGTTGGAATGTGACGTCGTTGAACAACCGGTACACACAGCCACGCAGAACACCGCAGTTAACATCGGCAAGATTAAGCGAGAGTTTGGAAGCATTATTTTTTCTTTTCCAGAAAGGTTTCAGGCTCAAGACTCCTGGTGCGTTACGGTTCGCGGTTTGGCCATTTCCAATTCTCGGAGCCAATCCTGCAGATAGCATCGCACCATGCGATTGAGTCTGCTGGACGTTAGAGGCGGGATGCTGCTCGCCTGAGATTGTCGCGTCGCCCAAACGTCTCCCTTGAAACCGAGTTCTTGACCTGTTCTCGGGCGGCTTCACACATTCTGCACTGACACGCCCCCCTTCCCGTGTCCCAACCTGGCGTCGCCATTAACCTGTAACCGGTACCGCGAACGGTCAGGAGAAGCTGCGGCGAGGAACGGTTGGGTTCGATCTTGCTGCGAAGCCGACGCACACAGGCGTCGACGCTACGCGGCGTCACGAATCGAAGATCACCCCACACGGCGTCCAGCAATGCATCGCGAGTGAAAGCTTTGCCCTGATGGCGTGCCAGGTAATCGAGAAGCCTGTACTCCAGGGCTGTGGCGGTGATTGGCTTTCCCCGGACAGAGATTGTCATCGCAAACGGATCGATGACGATGTCAACAGGCTCAGAGCCCCTGGCACGAGATTCAGCCCCCTGGCGAAGTGCGTGCTCAACAGCGCTCAGCAGTTCCCCTGGAAGGAGTGGAAAATAGACGCAAGCCTCCAGATCCGAATTCTCCAGAGCGCGATCTTGGTCGTTCTTGCCATCTGCGAGCAAAACCAGAGGAGTCGCAAGCAGGGTAGAATGCTTACGGATGGAATCGCGAATCCTGGTTCCATCTTGATCCCGTAGTTCGAGAGCCACAATGATCACGTCGGGACGCGCTTGTTTTGCGACATCGAGCGCACGCGCTGTTGCAAACGCCTCTACCTGATAACCTGCTTCTCGCAGAGTAGATTCAGCGCGGATGCGCCGCTCCATCACACCGTCAATCAAGAAAACTAACGACATGCGAGGTCGCTCCATTGAACCCGAAACCGGCAGTGCGCAGCTATATAGTCACCGACCGATGGAATATAAATGTAAGGTTGCTTGTCGCGAACCTCGCCCACGTCGAGCTGCACGGAGACGAGAGAAACCAAACGACACCCGGGACGCGGTGAATCATAATAGCCGGGGAGCTACTCTGAATGACCGGAAAATTAAAATGGAGTAAATTTTCTGTGAATTTCCGATGGCAATCATCAGCCACCGGGAGTCGACCGCTTCGACCCGCGAGTGCGTAGTTTGCAAGCCACATTTCTTTTTTTTGCTAAGCTGAAGCGCTCCGTTGGTGGTGCGGCCCTGCTGATCTTGTACACTGACTAGCTCGGATCAAAGCGTTGACTCACGGACGCGCGACCTGCTGCCTTGGGCATCACTCAGATGCAAACCGACTCTATGGAATTGAAAGGACGTACAGACCGTCGCCCAATTGAGCGACGTGAACATCGCCACAAAAAGCTTCCTTTCCCTGAGCCGGCGCATGGATTCTCAAAAGCTCAGGGATTGCGTGTTCTGGTGCTCGCCGTGTTGCTGACCGTCGTCGCGGCGCCTTCGCTCCTGCCAAGGTTCAGTGTCGTCGACAACGACATCTGGTGGCATCTGAAGGTTGGCGACTGGATCCTTGAACACTCGGGCTTTCCCCACACGGGCATCCTGTCTCGCACCGCGGCCGATCGGCCCTGGATGGCCTACAGCTGGATCTATGAAGTTCTTCTATCATTTTTTCACTCTCGCTTTCACCTGATTGGTATCGGTGTATATGGTTTATTGCTCACACTCGCCGTCACCTACAGTGTCTTTTGGATGATCCATCGGCTTTCCGGTTCCTTCTGGAGGGCCTGCCTGCTGGCCACCGCTACCTGCGCGGCGTTCCTGTTTAACGTATTCCCCAGGCCGGTGTTCTTCTCAATGATGTTGTTCGCAGTTACGCTCACGCTCCTGCTTGAGGCCCGGCGCACAGGTCGTCCGCAGTTGCTATATTGGCTTCCGCCGTTGTTCGTTCTTTGGGCAAACGCACACGTTCAGTTCGTTTACGGTCTTTTTCTGCTCGGCTTGTTCGTCGCTATCAGTCTTTTGCAAAGGGCGGCGGCAAAGTATGCGAGATTTGCGCCCGATTCCTGGCTCTCCCCCTCCCTGCCGTCCTCGACCCTGTTGGCGATTCTTGGAGTTTGCGTGGTTGCTACGTGCATCGGGCCGTATTCCTACCACTTGTACTTCGTCGTCTTCGGCTACGTGAAGGCAAAATTCCCCTACTCCTTCATCGGGGAATTCCAAGCTCTCCGATTCCGCAACTACAGCGATTTCGTACAGCTGCTGCTGACCGGTTTTGCCTTCTATGCGTTGGGAAGCCAGAAAAGGCTCGATCCGTTCCTTCTGGCTCTGCTGTCCATTGCCAGCATCGTAGGGTTTCGTACAGCGCGGGATTCTTGGTTTATCTGTATTCCAGCAGCGGCGTGCATCGCTGAAGCACTCGAGGGAGGTAAGCGTGCGTACAGCGACACGATAGCAGAAAAGTTAGGGCTCGCCGTGGTGGTGGCTTTGCTGATCACCCTATACGCCCGGAGCATGGGTTTCAACTCTCCCAACTTGCGCCTAGCCATTGCTGACATGTATCCCGTGCAGGCGATCAACTTCCTGCATGATCACCCCCAGCGGGGGCCGCTTTACAACACCTTCGACTGGGGCGGATTTATTTCGTGGTACATGCCTGAGTATCCCGTGGCTATCGATGGACGCACCGATCTTTATGGAGACGAGATCGATACTCGCTTCTATCTGACTGAGAACGGCGATGCCTCTTATGCGGAGGATCCTTATTTAGCGCAAGCAAATTTGTTCTTGCTGCCGCGGCGGAAGCCGCTCGCCATCGTGCTCGCGTCAGATGCGCGGTTTAGTCTGGTATACCAGGATTCGCTTGCGGTGGTTTTTGTGAGACGTTAGGCGATTCATTAACTTTCACCTCAACTTCACATTCCTGTCATTGCCCAGGCGAAAAGTTCTTGCTATGGTTTGGCTACGGGGTAAGGACAATGAACAAGAGAATACTTGCCGCTTTCACGCTCATCATCGTAGCCGCTTGCCTGCTCAGCTACAAATTGGCATCCGCACCCACGGCACACGCCCAGAGTGCCACGCCAGCGGAGTGGTCCGTATGGACCACATCACACAGCACTGTTAACGCATATGCGACCAAGCCAGGAATCGCCGGCGTACAGCACATTGCCGATTGCATCATCGCCGATGCCACCAATACGCCTGGGGCAACTCCCGCGGGGCCGATCGGCGTGAAACTTTATGACGGATCTGCCACGACGTCACCCAGCACCGTCTTGTTGGTGATAGACTTGCCTCAGCCTTCCTATGCGGCTGACGGAGGACAGCTTCATCTTTGCGGTCTTAATCTGCAGGGAACGGCAGGCCGCCCAATGCAGCTGCAAATTGGCGGTTTCGTGGGATCGTCCCCGTACCTTTCAGCGGATCTTGTTGGTCACGACCAGTAGGGAGCTGGGTGACTGCCCGAAGCGCAATCAGCCTGCACGCAAGCACTGAAGCTCGATGCCGGGTTTCCAAGCATTTTAACATGTCTTCGTTGCCCGCGAAGGATTACACAGGCCCTAAAGGATTGTTAACGCCCCACTTGAGAAACGCGCCGGTGATCGAGCGGAATCTGGGAGTTGTACTGGCGAGACCCAAGAAGACTGCCTTCAAAGAACCTCAGCACTCGATAGCGAGCCCTGCCTGTTTGTTAATTTCTGGTGAATTGCGAAAAGGCCCGAGTTTCCATGTTATTCGTAATACGTGTTCTCGCCGGCCACACGTGAACGTTCCATGCGTCGCGCTCGTAAGCATTTACGGACTCAACCTGCAATTCAGCAGTCCGCGGATTTGCGCGCACTCCTGCTTGCGTTGCTATTAATCGCTGGCACATTTGCGGTTTACAGCCAGGTGCGCACGTATAGTTTTATAAACTACGACGACAGTGGTTATGTATATCAGAACAGCTACATTTCTCATGGCCTGAGCTGGGGCCTCAGTGATCACTTCAAAAGCGGCCAACAGTTATCACTTCAAAACCGGCCAACGGAAGTGGCCGTCCAGGACTGAGAATGTTCTATCCTGCCGCCTCCTGAGGTGGCAAGTCGGTTTTGGTGCGCCAGCTCCGCGGGCCACACTTGAGCACGTGGCCGTGATGCAGTAAGCGGTCGAGCATGGCGCTCACGGCGGCCGCATCGCCCAACAGTTTGCCCCAGTCTTCCACCGGGCGATTCGAGGTCAGCATGGTGCTGGCGCGCTCGTAGCGGCGCATGATGATTTCCAGCAGTTCTTCAGCGGCGGTGAGCGGCAGCTTGCGCATGCCGAGATCGTCGATGATCAGCAAGGGTACGGTCACCAAGAACTCCATGTGCTCTTTGCGGGTGCCGTCGAGCGTGGCTTCGGCGAGATCATCGAGCAAGGCGTGGGTCTCGCGATAGAGCACGCGGTATCCCTGTTGGATGGCGGCTTGGCCGATGACTTGTGCGAGGTGACTCTTGCCGGTGCCGGGTGGGCCGAGAAACAGGGCATCTTCGTGGCGCGAGATGAAGGTGCCGGTGGAGAGATCGAAGACCAGGCCGCGATTCATCTTCTTGTTGAAAGCGAAGTCGAAGTTGTCGAGAGTCTTCTGGGAGTCGCGGAACTGAGCTTGCTTTTTCCGCCGCTCCAGCAGGCGTTCTCCACGCAAGGCGAGTTCGTCGGAGACCAGGCACGACAGCAGGTCGATGGGGGCGAGCGGTTCGGCCTGGGCCTGGCGCAGGCGGGTCTCCAGCACGGCGGCCATTCCGCCCAGGCGAAGTTGTTTGAGCGCACGATCGAGTTCGATCAGATTCATTCTTCTATCTCCTTAGTTCTGTAGTTGATGAAGTCGCGGTATTGCACCAGCTCGCGGATCAGAGGATCGACTTGCTGCAAACTCAGCGGGGCTTGTGGGCAGCGTTCCAGATAGCGACGCACGAAGCGGTATTCCTGCACTCCCATGTCGAGCGCAGCGGCGCAGGCTTCATCGACCGCCGCGGTGCCGTACTTCTTGGCTAGGGAGAGAACGCCGAGAATGCGGCGCACACCGACCTCGCCTTGCTGGTGGTGGATGGCATCGCAGAGCGCACCGATGTGCGACCCAGCACGACCGGCTCGCCACAGCAGTTGGGAGGTACGCAGTGGTGTTCGCTTGGGGTGGTCATCTTCTTTAATGCGATACCAACCGCGCTTCTGGCGCACGTGTTCGCGCAGCAGTTGCCCGGTTTTAGGATCGAGCAGACGAACGTACAGCTCATCCCATTGCACGCGCAGCACGCGCCCGATCCAGCCTGGCGGTGCGCCGTAGTAGGCGGCCTCGACCTCGACGCAACCATCCAGATGCACGATGCGCTCACCGTACTGGTAGTAACGAAAGGGTTCCAGCGGCAGTGGCAGCAACGTGGGTTTCTCTTCCGCAAACATGGCGGCGACCTGCCGTTTGGTGGTGCCGTGGATGCGCGTGTCGGCCCAGCGTTGTTCCCAGTGATCGAGGTAGGCTTGGGCTTCTTCCAGAGTCTCGAAGCGCAAGCCTTTCAGCGGTGTCTTCTGCGCATGACCGACGCCGGATTCGACTTTGCCTTTGCCCAAAGCCGTCAACTACATGTGATCTGATCGATTCGCAACAGGTTCGAATCATTCATCCCTTCCACCCGCTTTGCGGTCAGTCCTTTCGTTTTGTTGTTTCAAAGAAACTCTGGGGCGATGACCGGGTGACGATTCAGCTTGCGGATGGATCACCGTTTTCCGTGCCTGTGAGTTGGACTGATGTGATTCCTGCAGATGCATATGTGAGTGTGGGCGGTGGTCGATCTCAGTTTCGCGTGGAAGACTTGATGGCTTTAGCAGACCTGATGGCTTTGAGGCGGAGGCGATGACGGCGATTTCGAGGTGTCATGTAAATTACGTCCATTATGTCATGCTTATTATGTACATGATCTCATCAGCGGCGGCGTCGACTCAAGAGTATGGACGCAGCATTGTGCAGTCAATAGTATATCGCGAGGCGACAGCCCCACGTAATTATCTTGACAGTTGTATTGATATGGACATAATAAGGTTGACAGCCATGAAGCGACCGGGAGCAAGCAAACCTAGCCGTGCCGTTGATGCCAAAGCCGAGGCGCTCCGCCGACAGGGAGCACTCCATCCACATCCCGATACCGTGCGCGACGAAGGGTTCCGCCAAGGTGAGTTCTTCGACTCCCGCGATCTCGTGCAAGTGCGTTATGAGATGCTGCAACGTCACCAAGTCGACGGACAAGCGGTGACCGAAACTGCAGTCGCATTCGGGGTGAGCCGGCAGGCGTTCTACACGGCGGAGGCCGCGTTTGAGGAGAGGGGTATCTCCGGTTTACTTCCTCGCCGGAGAGGTCCCAAGCGCGCTCACAAGTGCACCGCCGAGATCCTCGATTTTGCCGGACAGTGGCGTGCGGATTCGCCGGCGGAGAAGGACGTCACCGAGGCCATCCAGAAACGTTTTGGCGTTTCGATTAATCCGCGTTCGATCGAACGCGCGCTGGCACGGAGGAAAAAAAAACGATGAGGGGTCTCTTCCAGTGAAGACCCTGGATCAGCTGATCGACTGGAAGCAAGAGTACGAAACCCTGCGTCGGGAGGCGCTCCATGCGGACTCTCGCCGTGGTCATGGTCTGGCACTGTTCTTGTCACATGGAATGATGGCTTGGCTGGAAGCTTTGACTGCACTGAGATCACATCCGATCGCGCAAACTGCACCGCAGGAGTCGTTCGATCTTCCGTCAGTCCTGCGGCCCGATCTGACCACGTTATTGACCAACATGGTTTTGTCTTGCATGAGAAAAGGGGCGCATGAACACATCCAATAAAGTTGCCGCCGAGCATTTGCGACGGTTGGCATATCTATATGTTCGCCAGTCTACACTTCGGCAAGTGCACGAGAACCGCGAGAGCACGGCACGTCAGTACGATCTGAAGCGACGCGCGCAGGTGCTGGGATGGGCTGCCGATCAGATCGTCGTGATCGATGAAGACCTGGGCTTATCCGGAGCCACTGCGGACAACCGCAATGGTTTCCAACGCCTGGTTGCCGAGGTCGGACTGGGCCGGGTTGGCCTGGTGATGGGGTTGGAGGTGTCGCGTTTGGCGCGCAGTTCGACGGACTGGCACCGGTTGTTAGAGATCTGCGCTTTGGCGGATACCCTTATTCTCGATGAGGATGGAATCTACGACCCCGGCCACTTCAACGACCGCCTGTTATTGGGTTTGAAAGGAACGATGAGCGAGGCCGAGCTGCACTTGCTGCGGGCTAGACTGATTGGCGGCCAGCTCAACAAAGCCCGGCGAGGCGATCTGTGGATGAAGCCGCCGATCGGTTTTGTGTATGACAGCAGCGGGCGGGTCGTGTTCGATCCCGACCAGCAGGTTCAACGAGGCGTGCGCTTATTGTTTGAGACTTTTCGCCAGACAGGTTCGGCCCTGCGCGTCGTCCATCACTTCAAGACCGAAGGTGTCCTCTGGCCCAGACGCATCACCTCAGGCGTGCGCGCGGGTGAACTGTTGTTTGGACCATTGGAGCACAGCCGTGTGTTAGGCATTCTGCACAATCCGCGCTATACAGGAGCATTCGTCTACGGTCGAACTCGCCAGCGCAAAGTTATCATCGCCGGACAGCTTCGCTACCGACGCCTGAAGCGTGAGGAATGGTCGGTGTTCTTGCCCAATATGCATCTGGGATACATCTCCTGGGAAGAGTTTGAATCCAACCAATCCAAACTACTCGCCAATGCGAAGGGCTATGGTGAGGACCGTCGCAGCAGCCCGCCTCGCGAAGGCTCCGCCCTGCTGCAAGGTCTTGTCCTATGTGGCGTGTGTGGTCTACGCATGACGGTGAGATATCACACCGACCATGGTCATCTGATCCCGGAATATGTTTGCCAACGACGCGGAATCCAAACCGCCCAGCCGATATGCCAACATCTGCCCGGCGGCCAGATCGATCAGGCCGTCACGGAACTCGTCCTGAGAGCCGTCAATCCAGCTTCGTTGGATGTGGCGTTGGAGGTGTTTGGAGAGTTGCGGGCACGACAGGCTGAAGTCGATCGTTTGCGGCGAGCTCAGGTGGAACGTGCTCGCGAAGAAGCCGAACTGGCTCAGCGCCAATACTTGCTGGCTCGTCCCGAAAACCGCTTGGTCGTGGATAATCTGGAGCGGCAGTGGAATGAAAAGCTCACCAGCTTGTCTCAAGCCGAGGAAGAGTACTCTCGGATGAGCAAGTCGCAACCATCAGCACTCACGGATGAAGATCGGGACCGCGTCCATGCGCTGGCTTCCGATCTTCCGCGTGTGTGGAACGATCCGCGTACTCCAGCTCGAGATCGCAAGCGGATGCTGCGGCTTCTTATCGAAGACGTCACACTCGTGAAGAATCAGAAAATCCATATTCACATCCGCTGGAAAGCCGGGGCAACGACATCGATGGAACTGCCGTTGCCTCTGAGCGCCCCGGATCTGGTTCGTACCCCCGCGGACATCGTCGAACTCGTCCGTGTTCTAGCCACCGAACAAACCGATGCTCAGATCGCACGGACTCTCAACGCACGTTCGCTCCGTACCGGCAGGAAGCACTCCTTTACCCGGTTGATCGTTCGGCACATTCGCAACGCATATGACATTCCATCCTACGTCCAACATCTTCGCAGCAACGGTTGGCTCACGGTACCAGAAGTTGCTGCGCAGATGGGAGTACACTCAAGCACCGCCAAACGCTTCGCCGTTGAAGGAGTGCTGCGCGCTGTTCGCGCTGATGACACGGGACGTGTGCTGTTCGAGCCAGTCGTCGGTCCCTTGCCTCAAGCCCAGCCCGGAAAGCGCTTCCGGGATAGACGCCGTTATCCTCAACTTGCATCGAACATGTCCAACAAGGTGCAGTATGAAGCCTGATCCTTGCGATCCGGATCTTGGATCCGGCACGGCATGGCGACTGCGCCGTAGTGCGCGAGCACGTCGCGATAGAGAGGATTGAGAGCGGGATCGTAAATGTCGGGGACAAGCACGCCCTCGCGCAGATTGTCGAGCACGACGATGCGGGTGGCTCCGCCCAGCCGGCGAAAGGCGCGTTCGTGCAGTTCGGCCCAGATGCGCGAACTGGAGCGGAAGGTTAGCAGACGAACCGACTTGCGGCTGCAGCCCAGCGTCATCACGAACAGCCGGGTGCGCCGATACTTGCGGCTCTCGGGATCGCGCACCATGGGGCCGGTGCCGTAATCGACTTGTGCCTCTTGGCCAGCCGCGGTGACAATCACGACGCGGGCTTCGGGGGTTTGCGTTCCGCGCCGCTTCCGCACGAAGCGTTGCACGCTTTGGTAGCTGCTGGCGAAGCCGTACTCGGAAACTAAGTCCTGCCAGATGGCCATGGCATTCCGTCCGCGGCTGATCCCCAAGTCGATGGCTTCCCGGTATGGCTCGCAGGCGCTGGGGCCGGAGACCACGGCAGAGTCGGTGATCACCTCGATCTCGTTGGCCGGTTTTGAAGTTGTTTTTGATCTTCCCTTATGGGAAGGGTTTTCGGGGTTGGGGTTGGGGTTGGGGTTGGGGTTGGGGTTGGGGTTGGGGTTGGGGTTGGGGTTGGGGTTGGGGTTGGGGTTGGGGTTGAGGTTGCAGGCATCGGGAATCACCGGAATGGCCGGTTTCGCCGCGCCAAAGTCGGTGATCACTTCGTTGGCCGGTTTTGGTTCGCACCGCCCCCAACCACTGGGCAGACGCACTGCAATCCCGGCCGCTTTCAGATAAGCGCTGGCGGTTTCGCGACGGATCTTGGTCGCTTCCTGGATGCGCCGCAGCGACCAGCCCAGCCGTCCCAGAGCTAAAACCTGTTGTTTCTTCTCTTCGTTCAAGACATTGGCCATGCCCACGGAGCCTACAAGCCTCCGCGGGATTCAATGTCCCGGACGCTATTCTCGTTGGCCGGTTTTCAGGTGATAATCAGTGGCCGGTTTTGGGTGATCGCTGAGGCTGGGGCGTGTTGCGTTGGTCGTTTACCACTACGGAGCAGGCGAACTGGCATCCCGTGACCTGGCTTTCTCACGCACTGGACTGTCAGTTATTCCAGTTGGATGCTGGATATCACCACCTTACTAGCTTGCTCATACATTGCGTGAACTCTGTGTTGCTGTTCCTGCTTCTGTTTCGGGTGACAGCAGCACTGGGCCGCAGTTTTCTCGTCAGCGCTTTATTTGCCTGGCATCCCTTTAATGTGCAGTCGGTTGCTTGGATTGCGGAGCGCAAGAATGTTCTGAGCACCATGTTTATCTTCCTTGCGCTCGCTGCGTATGGCTGGTACGTCAGGAAGCCACGACCGAGCCGCCTGGGAACCGTTTGTGTTTTATTCGCGCTCTCATTGGCTTCGAAGCCCATGGCGGTTACTTTACCTTTCGTGCTGTTACTCCTCGACTACTGGCCACTAGCAAGAATTCAGGGATTGTCGCCTGGAAACCCAGCATTCCCCTTGCCGCAGCGGACTTTGAAAACCTTGCTCGTCGAAAAGGTGCCTCTGCTGTTTCTCTCGGCGACCAGCTGTGCGATAACCATTTGGGCACAAAAAGCGGGCGGAGCCGTCCAATCGCTGGACGTGTACCCACTGGGCACGCGGTTGTCTAACGGCCTGTACTCCTATGTCGTCTACATCTGGAAAACCTTCATTCCTATTCAATTTGCCATAGACTATCCTCACCCAGGCCACTTGCTCCCGCTTTGGAAGCCAATTCTGGCTGCAGCAGTTCTGGGCGCGGTTACCGCAGCGGTCTGGAGAAATCGTGCTAGATATCCCTACATCCTCGTCGGATGGCTATGGTTTCTAGGGACATTGATTCCGGTGATAGGTATTGTGCAGGTGGGAAGCCAAGCAATGGCAGACCGTTACGCCTACCTGCCGCTAATTGGGGTCTTCTTGATTGTGGCCTGGGGCGGCAAAGAGCTGGCCGCGTTTCTTAAGCTCCCTCCTGCGGTGCCGCTGTGGGTCGCAATTCTCACGCTCGCAACACTCTTGTTCCTGACCACGCGCGAACTCGATTACTGGCAGGACAGCGTTTCCCTCTGGTCGCGGGCACTTCAGGTTTCGCCCAATAGCTCAACCAGCGAACAACACCTCGCCGCTGCTCTGATGGAACAGGGTGATGACGAGGAAGCCCTACCACATTATCTGAATGCCGTACGTCTGAATCCAAGAGATCTGGCAACCCGCTCTGACCTAGGAGCGTATTACGGTTCGCATAGCCGCACTCAGGATGCGATTCGCGAATTTCAAACTGTCATCGCATTAAGCGAAGGTGCAAAGCTGGCGCATGTTCGAGCCGGCGCAGAGCTGAATATCGGGCTTGCATACGTCGGCTCGCACGACTTCTCAAATGCGCTCGCGAGCTTCAGAGAGGCCTACCGCGTAGATCCGGCGATGCCAAACCGAATTTTGGCGACACTGCAAAAGACACCAGACACAGACTTGCCTCAGGGTGCGTATCTGCAGGTAGCGTTACTGCTCGCGGCCAGCGGGCAGCGCGACCAGGGGCTCACAATGCTAGAGAAAGGATTGCAAGTACATCCCGAATATCAGCGTGCAAAAGAGTTGTTGGCCTTCCTTGCTTCTGGGCATTAAGCCGTGAGGTCTCTTGCACTACTTGCCTGAAGCATTCTGGGTCGCTACGTCGTGTGGCTGTCCGTGGTCGGTTTGGGAATCCGGACGACGCACCGCAATGAACGCGGGGGTTTGAACCCGCGTCGGGCCTTGCCGGCCAAAAACACCCGCTTGGGAAAGCGGATCCGTTCCTATTTCGCCCGCCGCTGATAAGCACTGGGCGAACTGCTGCCATTCAATGGATCCTGGGTTTGGCCGGCGGCTTGTTGCGAGTTTTCATTCTGCAAATTCTCAGCCTGCGTCGTCGACACTCGAACGGGTTGATCCGGGGTTTTGATCAGTCCCCTTGCGGAGGTGGGATTACTGGGATTGAAGATGAAGAGCCACTGGTTATAGTGATTTTTTCCGTCGAACTCGCGGATGGTCTCCTTTTTGCTGAGACTGGCGACGCCGACGATGGGCTCCCCCTTGAGGGGTGGGGCCTCATTCTCCTCGTCCGGGCTCTCGGTCGGCGCGCCAGCAGCAGCACTCGCACCGTCGACTGGTAGAGGCGCATTGTTGGCGGCGGCAGAAGCACTCGCGTTGTTGGAACCTTGAGGCAACGGTTGTCCGTAGGCCTCCGCTTGTCGCACAGCTTCCTCAGCCGCGTATTGCGCGTATTCTGGAGAACTTGAGTCCAGCTTGGTTTCCTGTGGTGCAGGGGAAGGCTGCGGCACAGGGGGCCGATAAAAAGCCGCCACGTTGTCCATGTATAGCGGCTGAAAGTCCTTGCCCGTAATCGGGTCTTTGTAGCGTCTACGCAGAAACCGGATGTTGTTGGTTTTCTCCAGTTCTTCAATGCTCCCCGGATAGCGGTGGAATTTCTGAACGAAAAGGCGTACAGCCCGCGCATATTGCGCACCGCGATGGATCATTTCCTCCTCGCGGTCCCGCTTCAACTCGAACGCAACGCCTTGGACGGTGGCCAGCAGCGCGATGGTAAGCAGCGCGACCGCCAGCAGCAGCACGAGAAGGATATATCCGCGCTCTCCCACGCCACGTTTATGAACATAGACCTTCATCGGTTCGCCAAATGGGCTGCCAGACGCAAATCTCGCGGCACTTTGGAAAAATAAATCCAGGCATCAGAGATCCAAAAATCAAGATCGTTAGAAATTGAACGAACCCGTGATGCTACAGCTATCCACGTTGTCGCTGGCGACGCGTCGGTTAATTCTTGAAGAAATTTTCGCGTCCGTATCGGCTCAATGACTGCTCGATCCCGTCTCGCGGGAGCTACCGTGCTCCGCTGCGACCGCGGTCGCCGCCTTGGGATCGGGCAAATCCCGCAACTCCCGATACATCCAGTCCATCTGCTTGTTATCGGTCACGGCTGCTATATATTCCTTACCCGTGTTGTAGGTGACGATTGTCGCGCCGGCAGGAACCGCGCGGCGCAGTTTCCCATGAATTTCGGCGGGCGTTTCAAGGTCGAAGGGGGCGTCCTGGAGGCGAAATTTTTTCGCCTGGATCTTGGGCAGCCACTCGAGCGGATCCAGGGTCGCGACCTTTTTCAGGTATTCAGGTTTCACATAGCTGGCGCGCTCTTCTTCGGGGACAAAGGGGGATTTTGCCATCCAGGTCGGCCAGTCGGCCCACGGATCTAAGACATCCAGTGCCTTGATGCGGTCGTCGACCGCCGAGGCTAGGATCGCGACGCTACCTCCCGAACCCTCTGCCGCTATCCCGACGCGGTCCATGTCCAGATCGCCACGCTGGGCCAGGTAATTCAGCACCATCTGCACATCGTGCGCCGAAACCGCCAGGCTTTCCTGAAGTTCGCTGACGAACCACTCTTTCATCGGGCGCTCGTGGTAGCGGTGGCCGGTCAGCGCGGTCAGAAATCCCACTGCGGCGAATCCGTCCTTGATGGCGGTGCGCTGCCACTTCTCGCTCCTGAAAATATCGGTCTGCGACGGATAGCTGTAGAGATACAGGATCACCGGAGGCTTCTTCGCGCCTGCCGGCTTCACCACGTAAAGATCAATCGGGTCGCCAAAGCGCCACTGTAATTCGATCAGCTGAACGGTGTATTGCTCCGGGTGGTAGCTGATATCCATGATCAATGGCTGAACCGGCTTAAGGCTGCTGGTGCTCAACGCTGGCGTACTCCGATCCTCTTTGACGGATTGGAAGCGGGTGTCCCGGGGATCGGCAATCACCAAGGGATTCGGCACATATTGCGCGGCCGCGATCTGCGCGAGAAACAAAACTGCGATCCCGAATGCAAACTTCCTGATAAACACTTGCAATAGAATTCTGCGGTACATCTGTTCTCCTCATCAAATTGCAGAAGCCAATGGCTGACAACGAGAGGGCGAGCCGTCTTCACGGCTCGCCCCTCAGGCTAGATCGAGCAGGTTAAGTTAGGGGCCGGGCACGCAACCCAGTTCACGTTGAACCAAGCTGGTGGCTGTGGACGCAGGAGCCATAATGCAGCCGCCTTCGTCGCCGCCGGTATCAGGTGCAAGGTTTTTTGGGGCGACGCCATCCTGATTGTAGTGGGAGCGCAGGAGCTTGACGCCGGGGTCGGTGAACGATACTCCACCGATCGTCGCCGTTACCGGGGCCGAGGTAATGAAGTCCGGAACCGTGGTAACGACGCTGGCTTGTGCACTGGTGACCAGCGCTTGGGCATTGGCCAGTCCTGTGCTTCCGGTAGCGCCGATCAGCCGTGCAATGATCCACTGCCGGTATTGGCCGCTACGTATGCTGGGGTAAGACAACTGGCCCTTCCAAATCCGGGTTTCGGGGCATGGGAAGGCGCTTTCACAGCCACCACCCAGACCGGAAGCCGCTCCAGCCGGTAGATCTGTAGCGGAAGGCAGATAGCCAGCGGTGGTAGGTTGACCTGGATCGACCCTGTTGCTGTAAGCCTCCCAGAGTGGATCGATGCCGTTGATCTGCAGATAGCCATACTGTGCTTTGTCGGCCAACGAGCTTACGTTGCCATAGCTAAAATACAAGTAACCGATGCCATCGAGCGCGTTGCCCGCTCCCATGACCGCTGCGTTGTTGGAGTTCTGGACAAAACTGGTCTCGTCTCCATTTCCTACGGGCATGGAACGGTCGCCGCCGGCTGTGCAAGCTATTTCGAACCCGGGGTGAGCTACAGTTCCGAGGCCGTGGCCTGCTCCGTCACTCCAGCCGGTCATCTGGCTCTTACCGGCATAGTTACCCGCACTGTCTCGTGGGAGCCGGAATGCCGTGTATTCAGCGCCATTATGAGTTCCCGACAGCGGCTCACGGAAGAAGACGTGAATGTTGTCGGTGCCGCCCCCAAGATCGCTTGCCTTGCAAGAGGCCCCGGAGTAAACGGTTTGCAATTGCGAGAGGGTAACACTGTTGACACCCACCAACCCGGATGAAGATAGCCTGTTGGTGGCGAAAATCAGCAGTTCCGCGCCAAGGTTGACAGTGGTGAAGGCGGGAACAGCGGAATTGGTGATCGGATCGTGCCCGGAGATGTTGAAGGCCAGTGGGTGAGCGGTCGAGGTGCTGCCTGGATAGGCTGACACCAGATCGGTGCCGTCATAATTTGCAGAGGGGTAAGCTGGGCACGTGCCGGACGCGTTAAGGCCGTATCCCAAGCCAGCCAAGCCATCGCTACCGCCGCCCAGCGTGGAGTTGATACGGCATTGGGCAAAGGCCGCATCCTCCGGGCGAACCTCGCTGACGCCCACCTGTGCCCTTTGTGTTCCCCCGGAGAGGACAGAGATAATCGGAGCTGGCGGCTCGGGTTCGGGATTCGGCCAAGCCTTAGACCCGGCCCCGAGATTGATCTTCTGTTGACCTGCGGTGGTGATAGTAACCTGAACCTCGCAGCGCGGGGTCGCAAAGTAGCAGCGGTTCCCGACGACGCTGTCCACCTTCACGTATGCCCACCAGTTGCACGCGCTTGAGCAGGTCGGATTTGAGGTCGCGTGGTCCCACACGATCCAGATGGTGGCGCCGGTGTCAGTGTATCCCGCGCCCCGGGTGTCAATAACGTTAACGCTGCCGTAGCTAGCGGCGGCGCAACCGCCAACTGCACCGGTCGGACAGTTCCCGCCTTTGTACGTGCCGGTTCCCATGGCCTGCCAAGTTCCGGAGGCCCCGATCATCAGCACCTTGAGAGTTGCTGTCGCATGCGCCGATTGCGCTGCGCCTACAGATGCGATCAGTACTGCGATCGCGAAAACTGATTTCAAACGCGACATAGAGATATTCCTTTCATTGGAATTGGAAAAAAGTGGTACAGGTGGCACACGAGGGACGAGCCCACGCGCAGGATATTCACTTGCGGCGGTTGAACTTGCATTCTTGGGTAATCAGCACAACGCAATGCTTGCGAACGCCGTTTCCTTCCGAACGTTGGGCGATGTTTTTCCGGATCGCGTGGAGAATAGCTCGCTGGTTGTGACACTCGTGCCACAGCTATGTGAATGTTTGAAAAAATGCTCGTCACAAATCATGGCCTGCTGTGCAGCGATATTCACGGTCATTTAACTTTGCTGTGCTCGACCCGTCTTGTAGAATCCCTGTTCGATTTTCATCAGCGTGTATCCCGTAACTCAAGAGTGCGACATGAATGGTGTGCCTGCACGTGAATTCGTGTTCGCGATGCTCCTGGCTTTGCTAGGAGTTATGCTTCTGCCGATGTCTGCGGCCACCCAGGCCCAGCACAAGGCGGCAGCGGGGAACGGTTCTATTTTCGGCTCAGTGACCGATCAAAATGGCGTGGTGATACCCGGAGCCAAACTGGTCCTGACCAATGGGGCTGGGGTGAAGCTGGAAGGCAAATCTGACGACAAGGGTGATTACAAATTTACGGGCCTTCGTTCCGGAACTTATAGCTTGTTGGTGACAGTCCCAAACCTTCCTCCCCTGAATTTGGAGTACATATCTCTGGCAGCTGGCCAGAAACTGCAAATGGATGCCCCTGTGCAAGGCGAACTCCCGAAAGCGGCGGCGAGCTCCCAGACAATACCGGTTGTACCCCCGCCAGGGGCGGCGCCCGAGAACGCAATGCCGGCGCAAGCTAATAGTGCGCCCGCGCCCACTGCAGCCGCGAACCAGGGCTCTGCTCCGGTGCAGCTAACTACACCGGCTCCGGTCGTGCAGGCCGTGGCTGGCAAGGGGTCGATCTCCGGCGTGGCCAGTGACCAGACCGGTGCGGTTATTGAGGGAGTGAAAGTAGTTTTGAGCAACGCTGCAGGGCGTACATGGGAGACGCAAACAGACTCGAAGGGGAGCTACAGTTTCACGGGTTTGGATCCGGGAACATATAAGGTGTCTGTAAGTGCGCCCAACTTCGGCGTGCAGGAGATGACTGACATCAAGGTCGCTGCCTCCGAAGTGCCGCTTGATGTCGTGCTGCAACCGGCCAAGGCCACCGAAGAGGTGAATGTCGTGAGTCAAACCGCGGGCCAGGTCGAGGTGGAAACTGCCGCGGTATCCGGCACTATCACACAAAAAGAAGTAGTCAAGATTGGGCTGAACGGACGGAATTTTACGCAGTTGATCGCGCTGGCTCCGGGTGTCAGCAATCAGACCGGTCAGGATGAAGCCAAGGTCGGCGTGCAGGGTAGCGTGAAATACAGCGTGAATGGCGGACGCGTGGAATACAACACGTTCGAAGTGGACGGCGGTGACGTGCTGAACACCGGGCTCAATGGAGCGGCCAGCACGTTAATGGTTTATCCGAGTCTGGATGCGATCCAGGAAGTAAAAGTCTTGACGTCGAATTACGGAGCGCAGTTTGGACGCACAGCATCAGGCACTGTACAGGTGACGACAAAGTCCGGCGGCGATAAGCTGCACGGGAACCTTTACGAATTCATCCGCAATGAGTTTTTCAATGCGAGGAACTACTTCGACATTGGCACAAAGGCCCCACTGTACCGCAGGCAGGATTTTGGTGGAACCATTGGCGGTCCGCTGGCGATTCCTCACGTGTATAACCCCGCCAAAAAGAAGACCTTCTTCTTTTTTTCGGAGGAATTTCGCCTGGAAAAGACTCCGACCGAGTACAACCAGGCGGTACCCTCGTTGAAAGAGCGCGGCCTCATCATGACGCCGCAGGGAATTCGCAAAAACCTGGTACCGGGGCTTGGGGGAACCGTTTATCAGGATTTCGACTTTACAGATATCTGCCCGCTGCCTGGAACGACTGCTTCGCAGGGCTTCAGTCGCACTCAATTTCCCGATTGTCCATCCTTGCCATCCATTGGTATCCCGTCTAACATGCTGCCGCCCTTAAACCACCTGTCGCTGCCCTCGCCCGGCTCAGGTCTGACATCAGGCACGGGGGTCGATAAGAATGCGCTATCGATGTTGACCTCGAATCTCATTCCGCTGCCGAATTCCCCGGTGGGCTGCGACTATACGGTGGCGAACCCCGATCCTACCGATCCTAACCACTGCTACGATGCGGCGGTCTCGCCTCCCACTTATTGGCGAGAAGAACTGTTCCGCGTCGATCACGACCTCACCTCGACGATGAGAGCTTCGTTTCGCTACATCCACGATGCGTGGAACACGACTGTCCTGGCGCCACAGTGGAGTATTCTGCGAACCACGAATCCGTCCGCGGCCACCTTTCCCACGGTGCAAAACCGTTTTGTGGGCCCTGGTACAAGCTTGGTAGCAAGGGTGACCGACACGATCTCGCCCACGCTGCTCAATGATTTGGTGCTGAGCTACTCGAATTCCATCATCACTTTAGTAGATGAAAACGGCCCAGGCGGCGCGGTATTTCAACGCGATCCCAGTTTGGATCAGCCTTTGGTGGGCGATGCCTCGGCAGCCGGGTGCAATCCAGCACTGAGTGTCGACCCCATCACGAGTATTCCGCAGTGTGCGATGGGATACATCTTCAATAACGGCTTTGGCGGCAAGATGCCTACGGTGGAAGTTCTTGGCACCAATGCGGCTTACGGCGGGCGTGGTTTTGCAGCCGATGCCGGCTATATGCCGTGGGGCCATACTAACCCTACTTACTCCCTGCGCGATGACGTGTTCAAGGCTAAAGGGCATCACACCCTCCAGTTTGGCGGCCAAGTCGTGTATTCCCAGCGCAATCAGGACAACAATGCGATCGGCGGGGCCTCTGGAGAAACCCAAGGCTTATTGATATTCAGCAACCTGGTGCACAGCACGGGCAACTCCTTCGCTGACTTTCTTCTGCAGGACAATCTAAGCGGAACCCCCACGGGATTCATACAAAGTTTCAGCCAGGATTCGGCGCAGCGCCGTTATTACCAGCGTTTTACAATTGCAGAACCGTACTTTCAAGACGATTGGAAGGTCACGAAACGGCTGACAGTCAATTTAGGTTTGCGAGTCAGCTTGTTCGGCACCTATCACGAGAAGAACAAGAATGCCTGGAACTGGGAATCGGCCCGCTTCAATCCGTCCCGGTTCGCAGTGGACCCGTGCTCGGGAGTTCTCTTGGATAAGACCATCGCCACGGCCAGCACCTGCAATGGAGCGGTGCTACCGGGCGCGCCCATTCTGTTCGACGCCTCCAACTTCGGTCTGGATCCCTCAGTCGTAACCGCATTGGGATTGGTGCAGTGCGGGACGGCAGGTGTGCCAGCCGGCTGCATGAAAGGACATTTATTCAATCCGGCGCCCAGAGTCGGATTTGCCTGGGACCCACGGGGCAATGGCAAGACTTCCATCCGGGGCGGCTATGGGATTTTTTTTGAACACGGGACGGGCAACGAAGCGAACACGGGATCGCTCGAAGCCAGCGCACCGCTCGTGTTGAGCGAGACTCAGCCCCTTCCGGTGAGTTATCCGTGCATTGGCAATGTGGGCTATGGAGCCACATTCGATCCGAATAACACAGCTTGTAACGTGAACCCTTCCAGCACCGCGCCGCCGACCGGGGCAGTCTATCCCCTCAATGTCACGGCCATCCCTACCAAAGCAGTGTGGCCCTACGCCCAGCAGTGGAGCTTCGGCATTCAGCAGGAACTAGCAAGAAACTTCGTCGCAGGCATTTCTTACGTTGGAAGCAGAGGAACTCACCTGACTTTAGAGCGAAATCTCAACCAGATGGTTCCGTTGCTATTGAGCCAGAATCCGTTCGGGCCGAACGAGCCCTTGACTATCGACGACTGTACGTTATCGCCGGCGGTCGGCGGAGGCGTGCCCGGAGATGGCACGACGCCGTTTCAGTTGCAAAGTGGGGTCATCATCACACCGCAAAGTCCTGCCTATATGCATATGCAGGCAGCATGCGCATCGCCCAGGCTACCGAGCGTCAATTCCTTGCCGCGCCCGTATGCGGGATTGGGGCAAGTCCTGTCTCTGGAGAATGTCGCGAACTCGAGTTATCATGCAATGCAGGCCACCGTCCGGCGTACCAGCGGCCCGCTCACTCTGAGTGCTTCCTATTCCTATAGCCACTCCATCGACGACTCGTCGGATCGTAGCGATCCAATTCTGGTGGATTCTTACGATCTTCGCGGAAATCGGGCCAGCTCCAATTTTGATCAGAGACACCTCGCAAGCATAAGTTATATCTACAATTTGGCTCGCTTTCCGAGGTGGCTGGAGATGGTGACGAGCGGTCACGCAGGCGACCCGACCGGCGACGGACAGGACCCACCGCTGGCCTCAAAATCGTCCCGCTGGTTACACTGGCTCGCGGACAACTGGGAGATCTCGGGAGTCACACTCGTCGAAACCGGCACTCCTTTTACGGTTATCAACAGCGCGGGCAACACGGGCATCTCGCTGACCGACAACGCGGGTGTAAACAGCGGGTTTGGCATCGCCGAGTCTTACCCTGATGTTATGGAAGGGACGGGCAAAGCTTCGAGTAATCCCCAGAGTTTCGGCCCGCTACTCCAGAATCCGATGCCGTTTGTAGCGCCGCGTGGGCTCACATTCGGCAACGCTGGAAGAAATTTCCTAAACAATCCCGGCCGCATCAACTTCGATATGGCATTGTTGCGGCACTTCAGACCAACTGAGTCCAGCCAATTGGAATTTCGGGCTGAGTTTTTCAATATTTTCAACCACACCCAGTTCCGTATCTATGACCCGGATAACGTGGGCGGCACGGGAAACAATGTGGTCAGTTGCTACGCCGGCCCCTCGTATTCGGCGGGTTTCCAGGGCGCAGGAGGCGCTGACTGCATAACCGGAGCGAGCTTTCTCCACCCGTTGGACGCGCATCGCCCTCGAACTATGCAGTTCGGGCTGAAGTTGGCGTTTTAGGAGTCGAAGATATTTTGATCGCAAACCAAGATATGCGAGCACGACGAGGGAATAACATTCAGAGGTTTTCCGCTGTTAGCGGACAGCATGTGGCATGCTTGTTCCTTTTAGTGTGGGGACTTGCCCTACTCTCCGCATGTGGTGGTTCTTCGAACTCCTCAGAAACTTCCGGGCAGCTCGCCGGCAACTGGCAGATTACCAACATGGCTCTCGATAGTTCGCTGCAGGGCGGCATCCAGGGCGGGTTCTTGACGCAGACTAAAGGTTCCGTCAGCGGACAATTCGCGTATGCCTTTTCGTCGACCTCACAACCGGGGACATTCTGTAACAGTGGCTCCGCCACAGTTTCGGGAACCGTGGAAGGACAGAATGTGACCTTGACCGTGCTGACCGGTCCGCAGATCTACACGCTGAAGGGGATACTGAGTTCGGACGGCACTACACTGATGGGCACCTATGACTCGACTGACGGACAAGGTTGCGGCACCGCACAGACCGGGCTGCAATGGAGTGCGGTCTTGGTTCCTCCTCTGGTCGGTGCAGTCCAAGGCAGCTTTCACAGTACCGGGAATGGCATCAACGGTCTTCTGGGGGGGCGGGATTTTCCGGTTACCGGAATACTGTCTCAAGGACCCAACACGGGAGCCAGCAGCGCAACGGTTACCGGCTCCTTGAGTTTTCAGGGGTATCCCTGCTTGGCATCGGCCTCGGTCACTGGCGAGATTACCGGCAATTCTGTGATCCTCCAGGTTTTCGAGGTTAACGGGTTAAATGCAGGTAGTATAGGCAACCCTTCCAACAAGACAGTACCATCGCAACTATTCTTTGCTGGCACCCCTAGCGGTTATGTGTTGCGTGGCACGAAAGCGTACGGTGTAAGCACCTCAAACTGCCCCGGCGGGAATGCGTTCGGTGATGTTGGTGACGTTTGCCTGGCCTTGGGCCATGACACTGGAACCCAGAACATTCCAACTCAATTCTCAAATGAGGCGTGCACGCAGCCCGTAACTCTGACTCCGGGTTCGCTCACATTTCCTGCGCAATTGCTCGGTACGGGCGCAACATCGCAATCGTTAACTTTAACCAACACCGATCCTTCGGGAGTAACCGTAAGCGGTCTGAGCATAGATTTTGCACCTCTGGATGGGAGCATCAACTTCAGCGGAAGCGATTTCAACGGCATCCCCAACTTCAGCGAGCAGGACACGTGCTCCAATCCGCCCGGCTCATCGTTCTCTCTGGCTTCTCAACAAAGTTGCACGATTACAGTCATATTCAATCCCCAACAAAGCTGTCCATGGATTCCGAGCACCCTAGCACGTTCCCAGTGCCCACCTTTCGTGTCTTCATCGGTGCCCTCACCTCCCGCCTTAACCGCTATCATGTTGGTCAAAACGCAGACTAGTCCTGACGGCAACACTAATTTTCAGGCTCCGGCTACGGGTGTCGGTCTGAGTGCGATTCAACCCTCCACTCCCGAACTTGATTTTGGGTCGGAATCGCTCAATGGCCCGGGCAGCGCCCCTCAGTCGGTTACGTTCACGAACCAGAGCAACAGTGTGATCCAAATCCTGCCCCCGGTGAATCCGGCTCCGTGTGGCGGGCCCGCTCAGACCGTGTTTCTGCCGAGACCGTTAGTTCCGGGTACAGTTCCTGGGATACAAGTGGTGACCCAGATCGGCGCATCCGGTACGACGATCACCTACGTTTGCGATATTGATCCAGTCAGCGGAAACCCGAGTTTCCCGATCACGTCAGATACCTGCACTGGGGCGCAGCTTGGGCCGCAGCAATCGTGCACGGTGGCGGTAAGATTTGTGCCGCAGCCGGCGACTCAGCAGCTTAGCAACGACTTCAGCTTCTTTTTGCAGCTCAATACGCTCCAATGCATCAGCACCACGACATCGGCGTGTGAGATCGATGCGGGCCGGTTCCCAGTCACGCTCAAGGCAAATATTCCCAGCCCTCTCCGTATGTCGCCAAGTGCGGCATTGAACTTCGGCGTCCAGGCAAAGGGGCAAATTAGCGCGACGCCGTTGACATTGACGCTTCTCAACGATCCAACCTATCCAGACGTGAACAATCCGAGCCCGCAGACGGTCAATATTACAGGGATTCTCATAAAAGGCGACTACTCTGAAATTGACAACTGTCTGGGACAGAGCCTGGCACCAGGTAGCAGTTGTTCAATATCGGTTTCATTCATGCCGCAAGTTGTCGGCTTTGATCAGGGCACGATGACGATCACTTTCAATGGCGGGCAGGTTCAAACCGTCTTTTTGCGGGGAACAGGGCAGTAATCTGCCGCGCGGAATCTACTGCCACGCCCAGGAGGAACGGTGGACAAAAATACCTGCTCCAGGTTGCTTCTCTCGACCGTGATATTGACGATGTTGGTTGTAATGGCGGCGTGCAGCGGAGGAAGCACGCTCAATGTGCAAAATCCGCTTCCTCCAACCCAGGGGCAGGCAGTTACTGTGGTGTTTCAACCTGCCCCGCCCAGCTCGGTTCCAATCAATGGAACCGCACAGGTGACGGCGGTTGTACAAAACGATCCTAGTAACGCCGGCGTAGACTGGTCTTTAACCTGCCCGCAAACGGGAAACTGTGGCTCGCTCAGTTCCCAGCACACCAGCAGTGGTCAACCTGTGACCTATTCTCCACCAGTCGCGATTTCCGGAAACAATGAAACGGTCAGCATTGTCGCTTTCGCTGTGGCTGACAACACAAAGAACGTGAAAGGTCAACTGACCATTACCGCGTTCGGCAGCGTTCTCGCGGGCACATATGTGGTGGGAACAAGTGGATCGGACTTTTCCGGCTTCCCTTATCAGCGGGCGGGCGTGATTACCCTCGACGGTAATGGCAAAGTAGTCGCTGGAGAACGAACGGTCAACTTTGTCAACCCAAACACGGGACTGCTCTCTTCTGTTACAGATTCAGTGACCGGTGGTAGTTACTTCGTAGGCGGGGATGGGCGTGGCCAGCTTGTGATTAACACGAACAACGTTACAGTTGGCCAAAATGGGGCGGAAACGTTCGACATGGTTGTATTGTCCAGTTCGCATGCCCTGCTCTCCAAGCTCGACGATCCCAATATTGCAGCATCCAGCAACGAGGTGTCGACGGGGATGTTGGATCTTCAAACCAGTGCACCAGCGCCATCGCTGGGCTACGCCTTCGTGGCAAGGGGAGCCGACATAAATGTTTTAAGTATGGCCTTGGGGGGGGTTCTCAACATCGATTCTCCTCTGGCGATCTCCGGTGCGGGCAGCGCCTTTGACATCGTCAATCCCACCCTCTACGGCCCGGGTGTAGTGGTTCCCAGTTCGGCGGTCTCTGGAACGCTGAGTGCGCCTGATTCCTTCGGAACATTTCAGGTTTCTGTTGCGACTGACTTTGCCAATCCCATAAAGTTCACTGCATATCCCATCGATGGGACTCGCGCTAAGTTGATTGAGAGTGACGGCAGTTTCGCATTCACTGTAGGCGACCTTTATAGCCAAGGCGCCTCGACGGGAACATACCTTGGGAAAGGCAAATTCAAGGGCAGTTATGTCTTCGGCGTCTTCGGCCAGGATTTGGGCGGAGGGAGTGCTTCGCTGACGGCTGCTGGTCTCTTCTCCGCGACCGTCTCCACGACCGGTGTCAGCACTCTGTCGAACGGCTTCCTAGACGAGTCCCAGAGCGACGGTTTGGTGCAAATTGACGACCACTTCCAGGCGGCGTATGCGGTGGGACCTGGGAGCGATCCCACGGTCATAACCGACCCGGCCGGAACGGGTCGCTACTACATTCCTACCTCAGCTGTGACCGGTTTCCCGGACTTCACGTTTACGAATCACGCGAATGGTACGGGACCGGCATGGGTTTTCTATATGATCGCCCCGGGCGGGCCGGCGCTTATGCTCGACGCCGATATAGAGCCGACACTTGCTTCGGGATCGGGGACGCTGTTTGGTGGGGGCGTAGGTACCGGGATCGCTTACCCAGTCGTCGCCGGGGCACCAATCTCGGGTTTGTACGGAGCCGCGGCTATGCAGAATGTGCAGGGAATTTCAACTGAGATACTCGGAGAAATTACATCAAACAACGATAACTTATCCGGTTTGCTGGATTTCAACGGGGGATTTGGACCGGAGTTGGGTGATACTTCGCTGAGCGGAACAATCCAACCCGGCCCGGTTCCAAATCGCTTCCATGGTCCCCTTTCGGATACGTTCTTTATTAATGACCTTGGCACCACGAGCTTGAAGATGGCGTTTTATCCTATAGACGCTACTCAGGGCTTCTTACTGGAGCACGATTTAGCGGACAGCACAGGCACGCCGGTCAGTGGTGATGTCACCTTCGGATACTATTTCGCCCGAACCCCTGTTTGCCAAGGCTGCCCATAACAAACTACAGAAACCGTGGGTGCTCAGCCTCGAAAATGCCCATAGTCTCGAGTGAAAGGGAAAGTGGTTGGAGGTTCGCCCGAAGTCTCTTCTATTTATCAAAAATGAGTATCACGCGAACCGATGTAATAAAGCAGAAGACGGGGGCATATCGCGACCGAACTCCCATAACTCACTCCTCACAAACATGGGTCAGTATGGGGATTGCGATACTCGGAGTCGCTCTGGTCGCAGGATGCTTATACCTGCCGATCGTGCACCATCCTTTTATTGGTTTTGACGACCCTGACTATATAACGGAAAACTCACATGTGAAAGAAGGACTAACTTGGAGAACAATCCTGTGGGCGTGGACTTCCTTGGAACATGGGAACTGGCACCCTGCAACCTGGATTTCCCATGCAGCTGACGTACAAGTATTTGGGTTGGACCCCGCCGGTCACCACCTGACCAGCTTGTTGCTTCATTCCGCGAATGCGGCTTTACTCTTCCTGGTTCTGGCAGTGTCAACTCGCCGCCCTGGCTGTTCTCTCTCAGTCGCGCTGTTCTTCGCCGTCCACCCTTTGAACGTTGAATCTGTGGCCTGGGTTGCGGAGCGGAAGAGCCTGCTAAGCGCGTTCTGGTCGCTTCTGGCACTGCTAACCTACATTCGCTATGTGCGAAGCACAAAGCTCACGTGGTTGGCGGCCACCACAGGACTCTTCTTTATCGCACTGGCTTCCAAACCAATGGCCATAACCTTGCCTTTTCTGTTGGTAGTGCTTGATCGATGGCCGCTGGAGCGAGTGAATGCGTGGCAGGAGTTATTCACTTTGCGCAAGCTCTGGACGGAAAAGATTGTACTGTTCGCGCTTTCCGTTTTTAGCGCTGTGATCACTATCATCGCGCAGCACCGGTCGGGAGCGATTACCTCAATCACACAAGTGTCTCTTGCATCGCGGCTCGTAAACGCGATCATCTCCGACGGGTTCTATGCCTGGAAGCTGATTTGGCCGTTCAAATTGGCGTTTCTGTACCCCTGGCCGCAGCACGGTCCGCCTCTTGTTGAACTTGCAGGAGCTCTCCTCTTCCTGTTCGGAGCGACGGTACTAGCCTGGAACCAAAGACAGAGTCGCCCCTGGTTGATGGTGGGCTGGTTCTGGTTTTTGGGCACACTCGTTCCGGTAATTGGCATCGTGCAGGTCGGATCGCAGTCACGAGCGGATCGTTATGCCTACATCCCGATGATCGGCCTCTTGGTCGCGGGCGTGTGGTCCGGCGCCGAAGCCATGCGGGTTTCCTCAACTGCGAGGCTTCGGCTGGCAAGTGTGACCGTGCTAGCAATCGCAGTGTTCCTGGCTGCGGCTACACGAACCCAAATAAATGTCTGGCGCAGCGAGCACGAACTTTGGTTACACGCGTGGCAGGTAACCGCCGACAACTATCTCGCCGCAGACAAGGTCGGGATGGCCTTGCAGAAACAAGGGCGCTATCAGGACGCTCTGCTGTACTTCAGGCAAGCACTGCAAATCAACTCCGCAGATCCGCTGGCGAATTTCAACATCGGTGCAGACTTGCATCTGCAGGGGAAAGTGCTAGAAGCGGTACGCCACTATCAATTGACCGCAGGCCAAGACACGAGTGCCGCTTTGCGGGCTGACGCTTTCGAGAATATGGGTGTTGCTTACCTACAACTGGGGGATTTGCAGGTCGCGCGTGAAAGCTACCTGAAGGCGTTGCAATACGATCCCGGACGGACCCGGATCTATGCGGCTTTGCAAGAGATCGAAAACCGTGCGAAGACTCGATAAAACAGTAAGGGATTATTGAAGCCCCCGGCCATGGGGCAAAGAAGAGACGGCTACTAATGCGTAACTCCGGGCTTGGGTGGCCTCTTAGAATCTTGTGGGGGCTCCCCCGACGAGTAGAGGGGGATCGCTGTGCCAAGACCTCGCGCAGGAAGGGACGCGCTCGGAAGAGACTTCGTTGACCCGCCTTGGGTTTCCTGAACCTGGATCAGAAAGTTGGTCCCTGCAGCAGGCTGCTTGTAGTTGCTAACCGCATAAACAAAGGATGCTCGTGAATCTTTAACCGAAAAGGCTGGAATCTCCGGAGAAATCCTCCAGACAGGGTAGACAAGTCCGCCCAGGACTTCTGTGGCTCCGCCGGTATCGGTTTCGATGTTTGTGCCCGTGCCCTCGGTTTTCAGGCCGAGGATCCACAGCTTCCCGCCCTTATTGATTATCTTTGTAGAGTTTGCCTCTGGGTTGATTTGCCGGGCAAATACGTCTTGCGGAAAAAGGATTTGCCAGGGACTGGCCGTCACGTCTTCGACGAACAGGGTACCTGTTCCCCGGCTGGTGTTCTGGTAAGCAACGGTGGTGGGATAGCTCCCAACTGTGATATCACGCAGAATTAATGGTCGCGCCGAATCCTGTTGGATGAAGACAACGCCCGGGACCGGTCGCGGATAATAAGCTCCGATGCGGAAGTGGTCCAAAGTGACGTCCGCGCTGCCCGACTCAATCTGCACCAGCGGCGCGGGATTCGCTGGCCGGCTGAATAAGGCGCCCGAAGGATTGAGCGAGGAATCGAAGCCTTCCAGCATACGGACCTTGCCGCGAATCTCGATAGTCTTGTGAACGGTATACACTCCCGTCGGAAAATACACCGTTGTTGCACCAGAATCGATAGCCGCCTGGATTGCCCGTGAGCTGTCACCCCGGCCGGTAGGGTCTGCTCCATAAGCCGTCACGCTCTTCCAATGGCTCAGGTCTGAATCCCTGAAGAGAGGCGTCTCCTCTTCGGGAAGGTTCAGTGATGACGCTTTGCCCCCAAAAAGGTTGAAGGTCGGGCCGGAATCATATTCTGTAATTGAATTCCCCCGTTGGCCGTGCAACACGGAGCCATACCCTGACGAAGTGACATCCCGAGCGTAAAGCGCTCCCTGGTTCTGAATGGCTGAAGAGTCGCTGGAGCCGCCTTGCAACGTCCCGCCAATCAGCGTTATTAAGCCGACGGGACTGTCGTTGTGAATAGCTGGCACGCGGTTCGTAGAGAACAGATGACGAATTGAAAGAACGTTGCCCGCATTGAATATTCCGTAGAGCTTTTGATTCAGGAGAGTCAGATCCTCGAGCGTGATGCTGTACTCTTTGTTAGCTACCTTGATTCCGTAATCAAAGCCATTGATGACTATGTTCTTCATCAGACAAGGGCCAGCCGCATATCGCAGCAGTGCAAGCCCGATCGCGCCTGAATGATCAGGATCGCTCGACTGGAGTGTAACGTTGCGGAGAGCGCAATGGTTGTTACCCATGAAATCGAGAGCTATCGCCCCCGGATTCAGACGGCCTACATCAATCGTCAGATCGAAGATGTTGTTGTCGAAGGCACTATTCCCCCCTCCTTGGGGACTGCCGTTTTGTGAGGCGAACTTCACAACCGCTTTGCCCGAACCCGCGTTTTGATACAGCGGATTGTGGTCCGTTAACTTCAGGACCGTGGTAGCGCGATTTTCGCCCTGCAAGGTTAGCAATGAATTCCATTTCGGCGTCAGATCTGCCTCGCGGAGCGGTCGTGACACAAGATACGTTCCCGCCGGGAAATAGATAATCCTTGGTCCTTGCTGCGGATGATGCACGGTGGACGAAATCGCCCGTTGAATAGCATCAGTGTCATCGCTGGCCCCATCCCCTTTTGCCCCGTAGTCCGTCTTCACATTCACCACCCTGGAGTCCGGCGGAAAGGTACGTTCAGAATCCTCAATGGGGACGCCGGCGAAAGCCGACTGCTCTGTCATAGTAACAACGAAGCTTTGCGATCCAGCTCTCGACACCGATATGTGCCCGGATGCTGAATATGTCCCCGGCGCGAAGCCGGCAGGATCTGGCACGAGTGCGACGGTAGTTGACGTTTTCGGAGCCAGCGAACCCTCCGCAGGCTCAAACCGAAGCCATGCCTGATTCGCAGAAGCCGTCCATTCCAGCTTCGTTTCCCCGGAATTTCGAATTTCGATCTTGGCGGAGCGCACACCTCCGCCGCCCTGAGTTAGGGTGAGCTTTACAGGAGAGGCGACCGTCAGTTTCAGCGGGGAGTCGTCGTTCGACCCGACGACAGTCAGTGAGAGGAAAAGAAAAAGAACAGTGAAAAGAGCAAGTTTTCGATGAAGAGTAGCAAACATGCCACCTACTTTAGCGCGGATTGGTTGAGTCTCAGCTTGCAGGATCTACAAATTCGTTGCTTTCGACGATGATGTGAGCACAATGCGCTCGTCCGTCTCGAGTGGTTGACGTTTGGGTTGATAAGCAAGGAATCTATGGCCAGCAAGAGCAACAAGCATCCCGGTTCCCAAGGTCACTCGCTGAAGAGCGCGGACGGCGGCGATTTTATTGAACAATAAAAACCCCTGCACCGCTTTAGCTGAACCTATGACAACATGGCCGCACGCTTTAGCAAACCGGGCTGCTGGATTGCTCAAGCGGCCGTCTACACTGGCCTCGCAGAATACCCAGCCGTTGCCCGTCTGATATTCTCGGCGAAGGATCCAGAAGACGGACCCGCGGCTCATAGAAACGATTTCAAAGACGACGGCTTCCTGCGACCATACGATCTTGTGTCCGGCTTTCCGCACCCGGAGAAAGAAGTCTGTGTCTTCGGCTCCAGATAATGCAAAGTCATGGTCAAACGTTGGGACTCGTTTAAGCACATGAGTCGCTACCAGGGCATTATTACAGGCGCACGTGTTTCGCGTCGTGCCTGTGGGAAAGGTACGCGGCTCAAAAAAACCTCCGTTCCTCACCCACTCAGGGATCTCCGGCGTATATTTGGGGAAAACTGGGCCAGAAACGACGTCGCCGGCGAACTCACGTTGAGTACCAAGAAGCTCATCTAGCCATCGGGCAGTAGGCACCTCGTCATCATCGATGAAAGCAATGAAATCAGTGTCTTCAGCCTCGGCGATGGCCCGATTCCGGGCGTGTGTTATTCCGGGCTTGGGTTCCACCACATAATGCATTGGCCAGGGTAGCGAAACCGCATCGCAGATCTCTCTGGCTGTTGCTAGCTCATCATTGTCAACGACAACTATCTGGATTCGAGGTTTCTCAACTCTGCCAAACGTCAGGCCCGCGATTCTGTGAAGCAGGTCGCGGAGAAGTTCCGGCCGCCTGAAAGTACAAATGCAGATAGCTACTCGCATATTAGGAGTGAAACCGCTCGTCTTACACAATGGCGATGGTTTGTCGATATTTGATCAGAACACGAACTAGCCGTCCGCGCCCCATACTGGGCTATCGTGCAGCAAGCTCCCCGTTCATCTCGGCCGATGTATCAGGTTCCGGTACGTCGTGCAGGGGCTTTCTCGCTATTACGTATAGAGTTCCGATTTTACGGGATTCCGAGTCCAGAGCAGGATCGTATTCGCGTCGGGCGATGTCCGTAAACCCGAACTCGTTGAGCTTACGCGCAAGAGTCTCATAGTCCCACGCGTACTTGTGTTCGGTCCGCTGTCGAAAATGATAGTTCAGGTGATCGAGCTGGGTTACGCACCATGAGGGATGAACTGTTTTGGCGAACGTCCAATACGGGTCGCTGGGATTTGCGTAGGCTCGCAGAGGCCATTCCGTGTCAGGAACGCCGACATCAAAAGCCCCGCCTGGCCGAAGAACACGCTGGGCCTCGGTAAGCAGATGCGCCGCTTCTTCGTGTGGTTCGAAGTGCTCGAACGCATGCTCACTATAAATGTAGCTGACGGCTGCGTCGTCAAAAGGCCACCGCTCGCGCAAATCGAGTTGAACATCAGCGCGCGAATCAAAAAGATCGATGTTGATCCACCCTGATTTACAGTTTGGTCCACAGCCGAGATTGAGTTTCTTTTCGGAGCGCTGCAAAAGGGGCCGAAGTTTTTTCAGGCCTCTGCAGTGCAGCCTGTATATCCGCCATTCCGAATTAGCTTGGCGGATAACCTCGAAGAATCCTTTAGTGGTGTGAGCTCTGACAAATGACTTAAGAAGCGGCATATCATGTGCCCTGTGTGTCGCCTTCGGAGGTGTATGCAGATCGTTGAGCGCGCTGCTGGCACGAACGTACCCGCAAGTTGCTGCGGTTTGACGGATCTGAAGCACTCACTACGAGTCTGGATGACGGACGATGTGCAGGTTATACCGAGTAAATCGGTAAAGCTCGCTGATCCCGCCTGCGGATACCCAGACCATGCACTTCCAGTGAAATCTTCGGTGCGGAGAGAGGGACACTATCCATCGCGGTACGGTCAGCACTATTGTCTTAATCCATATTGCTAGCATTTTGAGCCAAGGTCGCGGGATACCTAGCACATTGGGCCCGCGCCCAAACTCCCTAACTATGGCACGGCCGAAGTCGAAGTGCCAATCCAAGAAATAATCTTGTCTGATCCGATCTTCAGGGAGTGGGTGATATGCAATCGCTAACGGTTCGTAACGCAACCGCTCCCCCCCGGCCAAAAGCCGCCGACCAAATTCCGTGTCCTCGTTTGGGCGCGGAATCTCTCTGGTCGGGCTGGGTCCCAGGTCAGTGCGGAAGAGCCCATACTTTTCAAACATCTTCTTCTGATAGGCCATGTTCGCACCGTAGGGGGCTTCCGTGAGTTGGCAAGGATTGTCACCCAGATCGAACAAAGCCGCCAGTACCGCTCCTAAACTGTAGGGTCCGTCGAGAGTCAGCCAACTAGGAGGCGAGAAGGCTTGTGCTAGAAGCGTTCTTCCTCCCACTCCCGCCCACTGGCCGTCGTTCATAGCCACCGTCAAGCTCTGGAGCCATGTTGGCTCGACCGTCAGGTCGTCATCCATAAAAGCAAGGATATCACCCCGAGCTTCACAAACACCGGTGTTGAGGGCATACGACTTGCCGGGTTGTTGTTCGAACAGGTAACGGACACGCCCCGGATACCTGCGACAGAAACCCTCGACGACCTCGCGCGTATGATCGCACGAATTGTTGTCGACCACCACAACTTCCCACTCAGTTGACTCGGGAAGCGCAGAAGCCATAACGCTGCTGAGGGCTGTCTCTAAAATGTCGCAACGGTTATAAGTACAAATAATTACGCTAACACTCATGTGTTCTATCCGCCTTCTTCGGGCGTGTGTGAGGACCGTGTTGCATGTTTTCGCTGAACATACTTGTAAGTCGCGAGCATCCGTGATTGGATTTCGCGATCACCGATTGTATCTGCATAACTCTGACGTCCCAAATGATGGATATAGCTGTTGCGGACCCACACTATTCGGTATCCCATCCCGGAGATTCGTGCACAAAGTTCAACTTCGTTGCCGTAATCTGGTAAGTTGCGATCGAATCCCTTTAGCCCCTCCCACAATTCGCGGCGTATGAAGAAGGCACAACCACAAATCCATGGCAATTCTACGATCGGGGGCTGGGGAGCGGTGGCGGCCAATCGTTCCGCAAAGGCACATATTTGGCTGTCGTTCCAATAGTGGCGACAATGGCTTGCCGCATCCAGAGTCTGTGCATTCCGGGACTCGCTGGTAGATGGGCCAGCAGCGGCCACAGCCGCGCATGTCTCGAATACCTCGACGATGGGTCGCCAGCACCATGGCGTAACTACGGTGTCAGAGTTTAACAGACACAAATAAGGACGACTGGCGAGGCAAGCCCCTGCCTCGCAAGCGGCACTGTGGCCGCACGCCTCGCTGTTAGAAATAACTTTCCATCCGTTGCGCGAACTGAACCGTTGAATGATGCCAAGTGTGATGGGGTCTTTGGAAGCATCATCCACAAGGATGATTTCAGCTTCCCGGGCATAAAGCTCGAGACTACCAAGACAGCGCTTCGTGACCTCCGGCGCATCATGGATAGGAACGATGATTGAGATTGAAGCGCTTGCTAGTTTTTGGTGGATAGGCTGCTCGAAGATGCCGTCCCGCGGTAACCCGCGACTAAACAACTTTCTTCTGACTCGTTTTCGTAGTTCATACATGCCTTCGAGTACAGGCGGCGGCAGGGCTTTTCTTATTTGACCGGGGAGATGGAAAGCAGCGATCAGTTGGGCCAAACCTCCAGAAACCGGGCCTAATGGCACCGAAACTCGCCCTGAACTCTTATCGGCGGACATTATGAGGGCTCCAGCACATCCTGAGAAATGAAATGAATTCTCAAAACTCAGCGTTGAGGTTATCAGTCTCGTCAATTGCTCGTGTCAAGATTGGGCGCACTTGTTCGGCGCCGGCGCAGGTGCAGCCACCGTTCAGAAGACTCCACAGTTTCAGCCAATGCATTCCGGACCCAGGCGCTGCAGCGATGAGAAAGCATGCTCATTCGTTTAGTTGCCTTCCACCCGATAACCCGTCTGAGGAATTGACCTCTCACCGTACCGAAGGGTGGGATATACCTCTTGAATCCAAGTTCTCGCACCCGTTGAACAGCTACACGAGTGATATCTGGGAAATCAGGATAGTTCTGGAATGCTAGGTGCATCCAGCAGTTCGCCAGCGCAAGTTTCGCACGTTCATCGCTCTTATGGAACTCTGGTCGCGTCGCATTTTCGACGATCCACCACTGAACTCGGAAGGTCTCCTCGTCACTGTGTTTACACAGACTGCGTACGGTGGCTTCGTGGAACCGAAAATAGTTGAGAGGCTCGGCGACATATACGATCTTTCCAGTGAGAGCGATCGCCGCCCAGAGTTTCCAATCTCCGCACAGATACAGGCTTTCGTCCGCGCCGCCGACACGGTGGTATGCCATTTTCCGAAAAACAACCGCACTGGCATTGGGAACAGTGTTGCAACGTACCAAGTAATTACAGCACTCCTCGTGACCGTCCTCACAATAGTCTGTTGTCCATCGATCTGGCTCTCTTCCTGGTAAAAGAGGATCTACGAACCCGTCCACCCGATCGTGCACGACGCGCCACGACCTGCAATAAGCAAGGGCGGCCCTTGGCTCGGCATCAAGTCGCGCCGTAAGCCTCTGCAAGAGCCGTTCATCCGCATAGTCATCAGATTCCGCAATCCAGACATACTCGCCACGCGCCAGCCTCACACCCTTATTCCACTGTTTGAACACGCTTGTTGAATTGACTTCGTTAAATTCGATTCTCACTCGAGGATCACGGCCATACTGCCAGAGAATCGATCGGCTATCATCGGTGGAGGAGTCGTCCAACAGGATCAGCTCGAAATCTTGGAAAGTCTGTCGCAGGATGCTGTTGAGGCGTTGCGGCAGGAAACGGGCGTGATTATAGTTCGGGACGATGATGCTCACCTTCGGTGTGGATGTGCTCATGATGCAGGTGCGCGGGGGAATTCTTAGCCGTGCTAAATAGAGTGCACTGAAATATTGCTCTGCTCACGCTTAACCGGCCGCCGCGCAAACAAATTTCGCAGTATTTTGCGGTATGCATCAGCCCGCTGTAAATGCCGCAAAGGAACTCCGAATCTCGCAAACGGATACAGCCATGCAGCTCGCTTGTTTCCTGATATTTGCCAAAGCTGCAACAGGGCCTGAGCTGCGCTGGGATCTTTGCGCTTATAAAGCTCCATCACATAATTCCAGGCCGTTGCAAGGAGCACTGTTCTTTGAACTTCATTCAGTGCCCCAAGCCGAAGTTGTTTGACGCAGATCGCAAACGACCCCTTGTACATGCGCGCTGAATCAGAATGCGAATATGATTGCGAGTGCACCCGATATTTGGCCGAAGGCGACTGAGAATAAACGAACGAGTACTGCCGCGCAATTCTGAGCCACATGTCCCAGTCTTCCCAAGGCAGACTTTCATCAAAGCAGCCGAGTTTTTCGTAACAGCTTCGCCGGACCAGGGTGGTCATAGCTGGGATGAAATTGCCTTTCACCAGTGTATCGAGCACTTGACCTTGTGGTATCTGTGGCAGCTTTCCGTAGCCAGACATGAACATGCCGGGTAAAAGATGCCCATCTTGATCCATCTGGAAGGCATCGCTGTACAACACCCCAACGTGATCTGGTTGCGATTCCATGATCTCCACTTGCTGTGCAAGCTTTTCTGGAAGCCACACATCATCCGAAGCTGTCATGGAAATGTATTTGCCCGAGGCCACTGCCAAGCCATCGTTCAGCGATTTGCAGATGCCCTGATTCGTCTTATGACGAATGAACCTGCACTCTACTCCGTTGTGCTGAAGCCATCCCTCGATGATCGCCACCGAATCGTCGGAAGAACAATCGTCGACGACGATCGACTGTGTCCTCTCGTATGTCTGAGCTTTGACGCTATCGAGAGTCTCAGAGACAAATCGAGACTGGTTGTAGCAGAGGACTATTGTGCTAACCAAAGGATTAACTATCATGTGAGGAATTCGTCGCTCTTCTCGCTCTCAATCGTTCTCCGATCTACGCTGAATAGCTCATGACCCGCATTCCCGCCGCAGCCTCTCGCGCAATGATCATGCGTTCGTACCAGGTAAGGCGCTTACGTTTGGTGGTTCCGCCAACCGACGCTGAGAGAGCAACATCTTCATTGATTTTGATTCCCAGCCAGGATTCCAGTTTTCGGAAATCCACATTTCCGCTCACCAGATCTTCATACTTCATGTGAAAACAAGGGAATCCGGTCGGGAGATCGGGCCAACTCGTCGCCAGACGATTCCAGTGATAAGCGAAAGTGGCGGCCGAGTCCACCCGCATCTCCGGATGGCGGTAATACCCGACCCAGCGAGCATCGGCAAACGAGCGGTAGCTATCATACGGATGGCGGCAGGTGATGACGAACTTGGCGTTTGGGTATAGCCAATGCAAAAGGCTCGCCTCGGCTGCTCCCAGGCGAACTTCCTTGAATCCCCAGCGTGCGTACCCCCGATCGCGGGCGGGCTTCGCGAGCCACTGATCGAAGATAGCGCGCAACCCCGCGCGGAGATAAGTCGTGGAAGGGTACAATTGTGCGATCCACGATATTACTAAGGCGGGCGAGCTGGCATCTGTCTGGTTCTTCCACGTTCCAAGCTTCAGCGGCTGTTCCAAATGGCTGATCATCTCTGTAATTCTTGTCACCAACGCCATTTCACCAAGCGGTTCGCCCCACAAAAGCAAGTTTGGATCTGTAATCAGAACTCGCTGCAATAGTGTTGACCCTGCCCTGCCTCCGTTGGAGAGCAGTATAATTGGCGACTCGTCATTTGCCGGGGCGGCAGTTGTATCGAAGCCGCAAGTTTCCAGCAAAGCCACCGCGCGCGCCAGTTCTCCCACGCGCGGCAGAGTCACTCCTTTAAAGCTGAGCCAGGACGAAATCTCGTGAACGAATTTTTTCGAACCCCGGGACAGATCGCCCAACCGCGTCCGGCGGCACCACATATACATTGGCATCTGTTTGTATCTAGGGGTTCTCGGAAGCAGCAGCGCGTCGCTCCACTCTGCAACGGACGATGGGTCAGACAATGTCATCTTCTCTCCTTCATTTGTTTTCGCGATTCCGATCGCACATGTAATCGAAATCAAATGTCCTTATAGATGCAGGTGCTCGTTCCGCGAGGGATATGAAACCGAAACGGCGAATTGAGACTTCCTTGCCTGGCTCGCAAGGTGACGAACCGCTTGAATCGCAATCTTCTGGCTTTCAGCTTCCAGGTGAGGCCCAATAGGCAAGCTCAATTCGGTCTTGGCGATGTATTCGGATATGGGAAAGTCACCCGGTCTCCATCCTGCCTTTGCATAAGCTCCGGAAAGATGCGACGGTATTGGATAGTGAATCAAAGTGGCCACACCAGCTTTGGCAAGAGAGTCCTGGAACTGATCTCGATCGTCGTGGCGCAGCGCAAAAACATGCCACACTGGTTCTGCCCAGCCGGGAACAGACGGTAGTTTTAATTCGGGCAGACCTCCTAACTCGTGGACATAACGCGAGGCAACCGCTCGCCGGCGATCGTTCCATTCATCCAATTTCTTTAGCTTAACCCTGAGGAATGCGGCCTGGAACTCATCCGTCCGTGAATTGAAGCCCTGGGCATCGTGATGATACTTCTTGCTTGAGCCATAGTTCCGCAAACAGCGAACCCGATGCGCCAATTCAGGATCGTTCGTGGTGACCGCGCCCGCATCTCCAAACGAACCCAGATTTTTGCCCGGGTAAAAGCTGGTTGCGGCCGCATCGCCCAAAGCCCCAGTACGCCGGCCCTTGTACCTGGCTCCTTGCGCCTGAGCATTGTCCTCGATCACCTTCAATCCGTGTTTGTTAGCAATCCTGATGATCGGATCCATGTCTGCTGGCTGCCCATACAGATGCACGGGTATGATCGCTCTGGTTTTCGGTGTGATCGATGCCTCAATGAGTTCGGGCGCAATATTGAATGTTTCGGGATCACATTCGACAGGCACCGGCGCGGCTCCTGCATATGACACTGCAAGCCAGGTGGCAATGAACGTGTGAGTCGGAACAATAATTTCATCGCCGTCGCCAATCCCATATGCTCTCAGGATAAGGTGTAAGGCATCTAAGCCGTTGCCAGTGCCTACGCAGCAACGCGCTTCGCAGTATGCGGCAAACTCGCTCTCAAACTGCTCCAGCTCGTCTCCCAACAAATACCATCCCGACTCCATGATGCGATGGTACGCAGCGTCTAGGTCAGCTCGAAGCTCTTCGTACACAGCTCGAAGATCGAGAAAGGCTACTTTCATAGGCTTCTCGCCAGAACAAACTCATCAAAGTCGCGATAGTAGTCAGCCGGATCGTAGAGGTTCGAGGCAAGAACCATGCTGACGGAGCCTGAGGAAAAATTGTCCAGTGCCCGCCAAATCATCGGGCACACATACAACCCATTGTAGGAACGGTTCAGGTGAAATCGCATCTTCTGCCGGCCATCGTCCAAAACCACATCGAAACTGCCTGACATAGCAATGATGAGCTGATGCAAGTCCTTGTGGGCATGTCCGCCACGCTCTGCTCCTCCCGGTACGTCATAAAGGTAGTAAACGCGCCTGATCTCGAACGGTACATGCCGCTCGCCCTCGATGAAAGTGAGATTCCCTCTCGGGTCATTAATTTTGGGCAGATCGATCACTCTGCAGTCGTCCAAGCTCCAAGTCTTGCGGACGTCCTGCGAACTCCCCGTGGCTTGAGTAAAGTCGAGGTTCGAGCCCCTGCCATTCGACCGCGGAGATGAAGTGTTCGGTATCAGCATAGAAGTCACCTGGGACTGGGTGTCGGTCCCCCAGTAAGCCTTGCGCGGTAACTTAACCTTTCTCGATAAGTTCAATTAAAAGACGATTGGGCATCATGAGGAATGCGATATTACGGCCACCGAAAGCGACTGCAGGCGTGGACGGCAACATCACCTTGGCGCGGTTTTTGCGCATACGCTCGATCTCAGCAGATAAGTTGTCCGCCAAGTATGCGATGTGGTATAGCTTGACACCTCGTTCCAGCCACGATGTTACCGGGCTGTTGTTACCATAGGGGGCCACCAACTCCATGCGGGGCGCGCCGGTATCTGCTGCGATCAGAAACTGGCCTTTCATCCCGAGTCGCTCATCAATCCATTCCTTTCCTTCATGGATATAACCAAGTAGCCCGAGTGCTTCGCGCTCCTTTCCTCGCGCGAAGTCGTCAGGCGGGCACGCTACGCCAATGTGATGGAATACGAGAGGCAAGTTTAGCGATGGTCGAGTAGTGTTTGTCACGGAGGCATGGCCATTCGGAAGCGGTGACCCGATGCTCGATGGCGGTCTTGCGCTCACCGCGCAGTGTGAAATGTTTTTGCAACAGCGCAGATCGCAATGCGCCAAAGCTGTCGTGGAATGAAATCACCGAGTGATTCTCAGCAAGCGTGCGGCTGCACACTTCGTCGAAGCTCAACCTCGAGAAAGCGACCTCGTAGATGAGCCAAGCGCTTTCTAAAGCGGCCATGGAACCCCGCTTGAGAATCCAGCGCCCCCACTCACCACTATTTTGTTCCAAATCTACGTTGTACAAGCCGATTGTCCCTTGCGGTTCAAACGAATGCACGTTTTCCACGATGAAGTAGTAGTCGTCGGCTCGGTCAAAGTAACGCTCCAGCCATGCGACCTGATCTTCAACTCGCGTAGAAGTCTCGTGAACAAAATGGCTCAGCGCCGAATCTGTACGCAGCGCCACGATGAGGGGAGCGTCTTCCACCGTCACCGGCCGTAGGCGATAGCGCACGCAGGTCAGGCTGACGTTATGCCGCACGCTTCTCCTCAATCGAGAGAACAATCTCGTCGGAGCTGCGCAACTCACCCATTTCTTCCTCGCTGAACTGAATGCCAAAGCGGTCCTCAAGCATAAAGATCAGCTCCACATGCTTGAGCGAATCCCATCCCGGCTCAGAATCGCGCATAACCGTTTCCCCGAGCGCGATATCCCGTCCTACGGTAATGCTTAGCAATTCAGCCACACCGCTCTGAATGTCCGGTCGTGTCATTAGTTGCTCATGTGCTCCCATTTACTGGAAATTGGTGCTGACAAATGTTGGCTGAGTTGTGGCAGTTGCTCCCATGCAACTGTAACTGTGGCGTGGCCTGGGAGATCGTGCATGCCAGTAAAACTCTCAAGCCACATTCTCGCCGGCAGGTTCCGCGGTCCTTCACGCCATTTGAAGACAATGTTGCGCAGTCGGTTTTGCTCGATAGTGGGAGCGAGAGCCAGGGCGATCATCGGATTTTCGACGTTCCTCCCCAAAGCCCGGCAACTCACGCAGATCTCGTCGATCACCAAACATTCACCTTCGGTTCGCGCAAAGATACCCGCGATGATCCCGCTATCGGAAAATTTATCGCGCATGCTGATCGATATTGTGAAGAGATCTGACGCTTGCAGCCTTCGGCCCACTTCGCTTTCGGAGAATCGTTGCAATCCTGTGTTGAACTGATTCGTTTTCTGCGATAGCTCGGCTAGCCGCTGCCGTGAGCGGATCGAGTTTGCGGCATAGTTGAGTTCTATCTGCATTTCACGCAGATAGTCGCTGCTGGAAGTGGAAGCCCGCAGTTCCTCGCGAGCACGGGAAGCGTCCAGGTCCTCGACCCTCAGCTTGGTTGCAAGGTTGGCCGGGTAGCCATTGAGGGTTGGATAATGCCGCAGCCAAAACAAAGTCTCCGTCGCATTCCGGGCGTGCAAAAGATGAGTCTTCGGATGCGCCGCGCGAATCTGCTCGATCTCCCCGGCGTTGTCGTCGACAACCAGGATTGCGTCGGTGGCAACTCGGAGTTGCTCGGCAATATGATTCAGCCCCTTCGGTTTAGATTGCCAGCCTATGCTGGCAGCGGAAAAGTGTTCGCGCCGCAGCAGGAAATCCAACCGTCTCGCGCAAAGCCGCTCGAAATCGCGTTCATCGTTTTTAGAAAGAACTGCCAAGAATACTCCCTCTTCCCGAAGTCGAAGCAGTTGCTCAGAAACGGCCGAGTGCTGTTCGGTGATATTTATTCCAGCTACTCCGTCTTCTCCGAGCACGCCGTCATACAGAGTGTTGTCCAAATCGATAACAACGGCTTTGATGCGCGGATAAAGAGCGCTGGGCAGCCGAACTAATCCCAGATTGCGTGCCAGTTCGACACAAGCGCGGTCGCTCAGACGCGTACCCTTGGCACGCGCCGCGCGTCCTTCAAAGAAAGCAGAGCGCATTTCTGCAAAGATCTCAGACACCTTCCAGATCAGGACAGAAGGCAGTTGCTCGGCGGTTTTCTCCAACTCAACATTGAAACGCTGAGCGTGGTCGTCATCCGAGGGCCAGTCGGAAATTACGATCGGAGCGTCTGTCTTGCTCCGCAGAGCCTCGAGACGGCTGGCGGCCCACCGGTGAAAGTCCGTTCTGTGTCCATACTCGCCATACCGTTCGAAGTCGAGCGCGACAACTTGGACCGCAAACGGATTGAGCTGCGTAAAGCTGAGACTGTCGTCATAAGCACCGTAATCAAAGATTGGTTTCATCCCTGCTGCCCACAGGAACGGCGGTAAGACGCTTCCGACTAACTCGAACGCATGATTGCGATGGATCTGAAGACAGATTTGGGACAGCCCAGTGGGCTCGACCAGGCGCATCAGGTCGGCGCGTTTCGGGGCGCGAGCGGCCCTGATGTCGATCTCGGTTGCGTCTGTTAAGAGAATGGTTGATGGGGCAGACATGGCCAACCCGATTGTGTCCCGAACGTAGCAGAAACTAGAGCTGATGCTGAACTGATGATGCCTGCTCAGCCGACGAAGGCTCCTCCGAGAAGGAATGGGACCAGAAAAGACGCGGTCGAACTACGCCGGGCGCAACTCTCATATTCGCACCTCGAGCGACATTTTCAACTTCGAAGGAGACGACCTGGTCCACTCGAAGCAGGACATATCGCTGGTCTTTGCCGAAAACGAGATCCATGGAATAGCGACCCGCATTTAGCAAGTGCTGTGGAATTCTGGCCGTCAATTGATAGAAACCCGTACGGGAATCCCCATCCGGACTGACAGGGTGACCCGAAGCAAAGATAATGATGCCTTCGGAGTTAGTCACGTAGATCGTGCAGCCAAGGTAAATGTTTCTCCGAAAGTTCTCGAACCCAATCTTGATCTGAGCACCCGTATCGATTGTGATCACCGGTTTGCCTTCCGGCGGAGTGATTCGAACGTGCGAGAGACGAATGTTGTCGTTGGCTGGCGCCTCAGATGAATCTGGCCACTCTTTGGAGCTCGCATTAGATGCTGCACTCACCAGATACTCATCTACCATATCGGCTACACTGCCTGAAGCGGCAACAGTGCCATTTCTCATCAAGACCGCTCTGCTGCACAATGCTTTGATTGCCGCCATGTTATGACTTACAAACAGAATGGTCCGGCCATCGCGCGAGACCTGTCCCATTTTGCCGAGACATTTCCTCTGAAACGATGCGTCCCCTACCGCCAACACCTCATCTACAAATAAAATTTCCGGCTCCAGATGTGCCGCGACAGAGAACGCCAGTCTTACATACATTCCGCTGGAATAGTGCTTCACTGGAGTACTGATAAACTTTTCTACTTCAGCAAATGCCACAATCTCATCGAACTTTCGAGTAATCTCTTGCTTGCTCATTCCGAGAATGGCGCCGCTGAAGAAGATATTCTCACGCCCGGTCAGCTCGGGGTGAAATCCGGTTCCCACTTCCAGAAGACTCCCCAGACGTCCGCGAATTTCCGCGAAGCCGGTGGTCGGCGTGGTAACACGGGAAAGCACCTTCAGTAAGGTTGACTTGCCCGCGCCATTGCTGCCAATAAGGCCCACTACCTCGCCTTGGCGGATCTCGAGATTCGCATACCTCAAGGCCCAGATACGTGAACGCTTCCCATTGCCGTTATTGCTGATCGAAGCGGCTTGCTTTCGCGGCACGAGTAGACGCGCAGGCGCGGAGGCCGCGCGCGCAAGCAGGTCACGCAACGCCAGATAGCGTTCGCGTTCACCCAGTTCATAACTCTTTCCCAGGTTCTCGGTTCGGATGACTACGTCACTCATAATCAGACATGAAGAGTTGAATTACACGATATCGGCTATCGTTCCTTCCACCTTGCGGAAGTAGACCACGGCACCGGCTATAAGAACCAGAACCATGCCCGTCGAAGCCGCGAGTAAAAGGGTAGGCGGCTGTCCATGGCCGGTCAGGGACCAGCGGAAGCCGTCAACTACTCCCGCCATCGGATTCAGGCCGTAGAGCCAGCGCCAGCGTTCCGGTACCAGGCTGCTCGGGTATGCGACGGGCAACGCGAACATCCAAAACTGGATCAGAAAGGGCACGATGTAGCGAACATCGCGATAAATGGCATTAAGCGCCGACAGCCATAGTCCCGCGCCCAAGGCGGTCAACACTGCCAATAATACGAATAGAGGTAGCAGCAAAAGTGCGAGATCAGGCACGATGTGGTAATAGATCGCCATGCCAAAAAACACCGCAAGTCCGAACCCAAGGTCGACCAGCCCGGAGCCAACCGAAGCGATCGGCAAGAGCAGCCTTGGGAAAAAAACTTTTGTAATAATACGCTGGTTTTCGACCATTGTGCTGGTGGCGTGTTGGAGTGCTCCTGCGAAATAAATCCAGGCAATCAGCGCGCTATAGTAGAAAACCGGGTGCGGCAAACCGTTCGAGGGCAAGTGAGCCAACCGCCCGAAAATAAGACTGAAGACGAGCATGGTCAAGAAAGGCTGGAGAATAGCCCAGAGCGCGCCGATTGCCGTTTGTTTATAGCGAATTTTCAAATCACGCCAAATGAAAAAGTACAAGAGTTCGCGGTATGCCCACAGTTCGCTCAGCCCGAGATCCAACAAACCACTGGGAGGAGCAATAGTATGGATCACCAATCCCTGGGGCTGCAAAGTTGAATTTGCTGTGGAACTCATCGTGTAAATCTCAGTTAGAGTCTCCGATCCCGGAATGGAGGTCGATGACGACTGGTTCGGGTAACCTTCGCGTGTGCTGCCGACGGGGACGTAAAACGCGATATGCTGTTCGTGCGAGGACTTCGGCCTTATCCGCAACTGCACAATTGGCTAAGTATTGCCCGAGTTCACTCGCGACATCCTGGAAGCCAGCACCCGCGGTCAACATCGCGGCCACAGCGTTCGCGAACAACCTGTTCGCAAGCGGTGTGAGCTCCGGAAAAGTGTCGTGCATTCCCTTTGCGATGGACAACTGTACCGCGGCTTTAAGCAGCGGGTCTTGTTTTGCCGTGTAAGCATTCGCACCATGGATGCGCTGAAGACCAAGGGAATCTGAAATGTAGAAGCCGGGGGCGAAAGCAGGAGCACAAAAGGTTAGATAGTTGTCGGCAGTGATTCGTATATGGGGCGGCATCGGAAGCAACTTCTGCAGAAGCGCCCGTCGGAACGTGAGCCCGGTAGTTGGGGGAGCCCAAAAAACAGGTTTGCCGCGCATGTACTCACTTCGCAGGTCACACGGTCCAGTCAGATAGCGGACATCGTGCGGACCGGGAATGGGTCGAAGCCCAGCGTCGACATACTGTAATGGATGAAAGCACCACCCAATCGCGCGATCTCCATAGGCCTCAACTATCTTTTCCACCTTGTTCGATGCGAATAGGTCATCCGCATCCAGACAACAAATGATCTCGCCTGAGCTTGCGGCGAAACCCGCATTGAAAGCGGACGATTGTCCGCCATTCACCTTCGATACAATTCGAACGTCTCTCGCAAAGCCCTCAATTACGGATAGAGAGCCGTCATTTGAGCCGTCGTCTACGACGATCACTTCTACTCGGACATAACTCTGATTCAGCGCGCTTGTAATCGCGTCCGGCACGAACCGCTCGTAGTTGTAATTGTTAATGATCACACTTACAAGTGGCTTGTGCATAAAGGACGTTTCGTGGCTAGAGTATCGCGGTTCGGCTCTGGTACAACGGTTTCAGACTGCTGTGGGTGCGTTTATTTCTGCCCAACCTAATTTTGTGGCGCTTGCAATCGCACGCGCGTTCTCTGCCGGAATAAAGAGATTGTTTATGCCGCGGGGAACTCCAAATCGACGATAACTCCGGTCCAAATTGCTGCCGCTGATGGTTACTTCCACTTGAACGATGGGCCTAAAGCGGCGGATGCACTCCCGTCCACCCTCGAGCACCGCGGCTTCTGCGCCCTCCGCGTCAATCTTGAGGTAGTCCAAACGCTGTAGTTTTTCCCAGCGGCAAAGATCGTCGAGTGAAACCGACAGCACAGAAATCGAGTCGGCATTGCCGTTAGGTACCAGACTGAAGGAATTCGGCTTGCGCTTGTTCAGGTAAAAACGCGTGGGCTCGGTTTGAGCTCCAATACAGAAACTTCGTATACGAACGTTACTATAGCCGTTCACTCGCACATTGTTGGAAAGCCGGAGCGCAGTCTCCATGAACGGCTCGATCGCGATAACCAAACCGTTCTTACCCACTTCCTTTGCGGCCTTTACCGTGAAGACTCCCACGTTTGCGCCAACATCGACAAAAACGTGCCCGGCGCTCAAGAATTGCTGTAAGTGACAGAGCTCAGGCTCGAGCGAGTCTCCGAAGACGAAAACTCCGCGGCCACCATAGCCGGCCCGATTGTAGCCTTCCACAATGGCCCCATTTTGCAGCCTGGTGCGCAAGAGCGCTGAACGCGGCGTCAGAGCTACGCGTACCTTCTTTAAGAACGTTTGACCCCGTCCACTATTCAACGGCCTTGACCAATTTGGCAGTTCTTCCATCGTTGCCATAGAAAGCGCACTCAGGCAGCCACCGGAGTATTCGTTTGATGACTTCGTTTTTTGAGCATGCGGCGAATTCCACGGGCCCAGTCGACGGGCACGACGGAATAGATCATCGCGACAAGATGATCGCGGCCGAGCACCGCCTGATAGACAATGCGGTCGCGCCAGAGCTCAAGCAACGAGGGTGGCCGTGTCCCCTCGGGGAGGGCAAGGGGATACTTTGGCCATGTGCCGTTGTAACGCTGTTTCCATAGGAATATATACCGGTCGACCTTGCGTCGGACAGCCGGCGAAAGAGTCTGCAATGGCGTTTTCCGCGCCACAATTTCATTCCCTCGAACCAGAGCGTGATGGGGTCCAAGGGCTATGGCAGACCGGTCCGCTCCTTCGAGAGAGGTCATGTGTTTCTCGAAAGGAATATTCAGAAACTGGCAGATTTCCTGCATCGTTTCGGTTGGTTTGGAAACAAGGTCTTCATAATTCACCTCGTGCACCGGACGGCCATTCGCCTTGAGAACATCACAGGCCTGCCGCAGGTTTTGGTTTCCCAACAGGACTCTTTCCCTGAAGCCGGCTTTTCGAAAGAACCGGTCCCTACGGGCCGCCGCAGCGATGCTTTTCAAAACCGCATTCAGGTCGCGCCAAAGGAAAATGAAGCGCGCGTCGGGGAATTGTCCGGCCATTCGCAGGGGGCAGTCGTACCAGTGCGGGGTCTTTTCACCCCAGATGGTAGCCTTTTTGCGCCGAGCGACTTCCTCGTAAACAATCCGCGTAGCTTTCCAGGCGTCGGGTACATTGGCCGGCATACTCTCGAGGCTGATGCCGTGTCTTGAGGGGCCTTGGTTCCAGAATTCCCATCTCTCCCGCCACGAGCCATTCTGAAAATGTCCGCGCAAAAAGCGGTGCAGGCGCGGCAAATCGCCTTCATAAAGCAACCCAATCTGAGAATGCTGGTTGAGAAGCGTATATAGAAGAGAAGAACCTGAGCGCCACACGCTCAGAACAAAGAGCGGTGCTCTGGCTGAGTTAAGCAGGTCAGTGCTGTATTCAATGGGTTTCGTCATGTTCTATGGAGGCGTTTTCCCAGAAATGGATCTGTGGTTCATCAGAGTGTCAGGGAAGCGCTGCTCAAGGTCGCGGCGCTCGAGGTCTGGAAAGCCACATTCGCCAATACTTCGGCGGAACGATGAGGTGTATAGCGCATCATCCGCTCGAGTGAGCGGACACCAAAGCGGGCGGCAAGGGCCGGGTCCTGAATAAACTTGGCCATGCAATCGGCTAACTGGGCCGGGTCAAAAGGATCGAAGATATAGCCGTTTTCGCCCGGCGTGACCAGTTCCCTGCTACCGGCGTATTTGGAACAAAGCACCGGCTTGCCGAAAGCCATAGCTTCAAGCACAGCCACTCCCCAGGTATCCGCACGCGTGGGGGAAACGAAAACATCAGCATTCCGGTAGAAAGGGCCGAGCTTCTGATAAGAGACCGCTCCAATCTGATGAACGATTTTGCCCAATTCATATGCTTTGATAGCGGCGCGCAGTTCATCCTCTTCCTCGCCAGCGCCGGCAAAAACCACGGAAAACCCCCGGATCCCCCGGCTCACCAACAATCGGGTCGCCTCAAGGAGGTAATTCCATCCCTTTCGCGGACTGATGCTACCCACGTATAAGAATGCCGGACGCGCAATAGTGGGCTGGTTCGTCTCCAACGACTCCGCATCAAGTAAGGACAAATCAGGTACTTGGAAAGGATGGCAGACGAGCTTGTGTTGCGGCATGCCGAGGACATCGCGCAAATATTCCATTCCCTCTTCAGAATTACTGACGCCCGCATCCGCAAAGCGCGCAATCAAACGGCGAAGCGCCCGCTTGGTTCTGGAACTGCCAATGGACTGGGCCGAGCAGCCCTCCCAATAAACAATGACACGGGAACGCCGCAGTAGTTTGAACAGCAACGCGGATAGAGTCCAGCCACTGAAGCCCGCGGAGAATATGACATGCGGATCGAACGCCGCCAACTTTTTGAAAATCGAAGGTGGAGTCCAAATAAATCCTCGGCGGGAATCGCCTAGCTGTTTTTTGAGATCGATGTAGCGTAAACCGGGCAGGATGTGGAGTTCGAAGGCACCCTCGTAGCCTGGCGCAAAGCCTGGCCATATTGCCGTAAATACTGCAGTGCGTGGACAGTGGGCCTTAAACGCTTTTAAAACCGGCTGCCAATAATACGCCCGCGCAAGCGATGGAAAGAGCCACGCAACGCGAATCTCTTCCATCGCTCCGGAGGTATTCCGAGGTTCGTCCAGGTCAGCGAGAGTAGTTGGCATAGATAGTATTTCGGTACACCGGATCGGACTGAGCCCGCAGAAATATGCTGACCAGGAGAATGGCGAAGAAGGTCATGAAGCGGTTGTCCGGCGCGCCGCCCATGGTGGTCGCGACTAGACCCCAGACGAATAAATGAGTATAGAGAGCGAACGCCGCGGCGGCGTAGTAGCGCATTTCGGTGCTGACAGGTTTCGTAACTGCGACCCTGAGGTTAAGCGCGACGATCAGGTTCATTACTAACATTGGAATCAAGCCCGCCAAGCCGGTGTTATACAAGGTCTCGAGGAACGAATTGTGCATGTTCCCGGCTTCCGCAAATGCGCCGGCAACTTCTTTCGATAAGAATCTGGAGGCTCGATATCCGTTGCCCAGTACCGGGTGTGACCGAATCTTCGGCCAGGCGGCGCTCCATAGATTGGTTCGCCCGGTGAGAGTGCCCGCATTTCCCGACTCCGTGTATTTTTCCAAACTCTTTCCCAATGGTGTAAATGCAACGCAAAACAGGAAAATGACGGTGAACACGGAGGTTACAGCTACAGCTTGCGCGGGCCTCTTCAGCATCACAAAGAACATCATCAGCGACACAAAGCTCGCCACGATGCCACCCTTGGTTCCGGCCAACATCATCAAGACCACGGAAAACAGACCACAGAAAAGAAACCAAGGATTCTTTTTGAGCCAGAGAAACAAAACACTCAAGAGCAAAAGCAAGCCGCAATCGCCGGAGAGCCCAATCATCGCTCCGAACCGTCCATCCGGTGTGAATACCGGATCCGGTCCCATCAAAGGGTTCAAGAAATCCATGACGACGACGATCAGCGTTCCCCACAGTAGACCCACGAAGAGCCTATGAATCCCGGCTTGATCCTCGATCGCCTCTCCTATCACAAACAGTGTCAAGACAATCACGCAAAGCTTGAATGTCAAGGCAAACGAGTATAAAGGCTTGGGCGAAATTGGACAGGAGAGTACTGCAACAATCGCGAAAATGAATGCCCACTTTAATGGACCAGCAAACAATCGCCGGAGGTAAGCTGGCCGAAGATAAGTAAGGACCGCGAGAACAAAGAAGGACAATATCCAGGATAATGCCTGGTACTTGGCGGTCGCACCCACATGTCCGCTCGCGGCGCTGCCCGTGCTCTGGTTGTGGATGAATACTGATTCGGAGACCATCAAGAACACCCAAATCACTGAAGCGCTCATCAGGACCGATTCTCGCTCCCCTGCTAGAGCTCTGCCCGACAAGGGTCGCGCAACCAACAGCGAGGCGACAAAAATGAAGCACACTACGAGAAACTGGAGAAAGCTCGAATTGATTCCTCCGAGGATGATCACCACCACCGTGAATATTGCAAGGAAACAGAGGCCCAAAAAGGCCCGAAGTACGCCGAGTCCTTTCCTGGCGCGCGACTGAATAGTGAAAGAGATGGTGCCCATATCGAATAAGATGTTTCAAAACCAACATCGAAGACGGTAACGACTCTTCAGCTATGTGGTGAGCGCCGCCACATTCGAGGAAGAGGTTCGTTGTGAATCTGCGATTCTCGAAAGGATCTCGCGATAGAGCTTCTCGGTGAACTCGGCGCGCTCAGTCCAATTCAGCGTCTTGGCAAACGCCAATGCTTTGCTGGACATAAGGGACTTTGCTTGCGGAGTCAGCCGGTCGTACCGTTCCACCGCGTGCGCGAAATTGCGTACGGTGTCTTGGCAATTCCCGACGGCAACTTTCAACGAAGCATCGTCGGGCACAAAATCACGAGCGCCCTGCAAGTCCACGGTGATGACCGGAAGCCCCATGGCCAGAGCTTCGAGCAACTGTGACCCGAACGAGTCGCGCAGGCTGGTGAATAGCATTGCATCATGCTTTGCGTACGCGCTGCGCAGTTCTTGATAGGTCAGGCGGGTACCCTTCCAGAACACTCGTTGTTGAAGATTTCGGTCGCGGATCATCTGATGTACTGCGGCGGGATCCATGCCATCGCCAGCAATGGTCAATGTTGCATTTGTATCTGCAGCCTTCAGCACGTCCAGCGCCAGAGGAAGCGCTTTGCGTGTAAGCATTCGTCCTACCCAAAGGAGCCTGAGAGGCACACTACGATTTTCGAACTTTCGTGGCTTTGAGGCAAAGTAGTCAGTGGAGATCGCTGTGTCGCACATTAGGCTGGCGTTGTTGCAGCCCAAGCCTTGCACTAGCCGCAAAGTATCCCGGTTAGCAGCCAGTATCCAACTCATCTGCTGCAAAGAGTTCCGGTGAAAAAGTGAAAACTTCAGGGCTCCGGTGAGTGCCGAGCGCAATCGTTCCTTGGACTTCTCAGGCCCGAAGTAAGGCAATAGGCTGGACGGGGTCGTCTGACCCCCTCCCACCGGTCCGAATATCAATGGTATCCCCAAACGCCAAAGCTGCGAGGGCACGTGAATGCTAGCGTAAGTCACGTGGTGGGTGATTTCAAAGCGAAACTTTTTGGTAAGTTCCCGGGCCGCCTTTAAAGCCGCAATCTGCCAAAGTGCATAGTGCACAGCCTCATTTTTCTTTGCCTGTCCAAACGGAACGGCCACGAAAGTGAAATGTAAGTTCGGAAGCGAGTTTCCTTGCAGACCCGCTTCGACCGGTTCCTGGTTGCGCTTTGCAACCAGGACATGAACCTCCATGCCGCGCTTGGCAAGGTGGGTAGCCCAGTTCCAGCCGACGCCCGGTTCACTTCCGGCGTGGGGACGACAAGCATAAGCAGAAAGTAAGATCCGCATAAGCGCTAGCCAACGACCTCAGTCGGCGGCATGACTGGTCGCGTTCAAGCGGGCCCGATTACGGTTCTGTAGTTCCTGTTCGATCCAGTGATAGGTAACAGCCAAGCCCGCCTCCAGCGACACCGATGGCTCCCATCCCAATAGCTGGAAAAGACGCGAGTTATCACTATTCCGCCCGCGGACGCCTTGCGGCTTAGTTAAATCATACCGTTTCACCAGACGCTTGGCCGCGATTCTAGAGATAAGGTCCACGAGATCATCAACAGTTACCATCGTTGACATACCGAGATTCAGAGGTTCCGAAAACGATGAGGCCATAATCCGCATCAGCCCTTCAACGCAGTCATCAATGTACATAAATGACCGTGTCTGCTTTCCATCACCCCAAACCTCGATCTCGTCACCGTCGCTGACTAAAGCGACCTTGCGGCAAATCGCAGCGGGGGCTTTTTCTCTGCCGCCGTCGTAGGTGCCGAGCGGGCCATACACGTTGTGAAAACGAACGGTGCGCGTATCGAAGCCGTGGTCGCTCGTGTAATAGCGGCACAACTCCTCGCTAAACAGTTTCTCCCAACCGTAACCCGGTTCCGGATCGGCCGGGTAAGCATCTTCCTCGCGCAAGGGAGCTATATTGGCCTCCTTTTGCTTATAACCGGCATAAACACAGGCGGAGGATGAGAAGAGAAATCGGCTGATGTTGTTCAGACGTGCCGCTTCCAGCATATGTGCATTGATGAGGATGTTGTTCTTCGCGATTTGGGCATGCGAGGCACTGATGTACCCGATGCCGCCCATATCGGCGGCAAGATTATAGACTTGGTCAATTTGCCCCCGCACCGCCTGCAGACAGGCGTCGTACTTGCGCAAGTCCAAGAGTTCAAACTCGTCTGCACTGCTGGGTTCGTACTCGGACAACTTAACGTCAACGCCACGCACCCAGTGTCCTTCCTGGACGAGTCGCTTTATGAGATGATGACCGATAAATCCGCCGGCGCCCGTAACAAGAATCCTCTTTTTTCCCATGGGACGGTTCCTTTCCCAGAACATCTAGTGGCCTGTCGCAGTGAATTCGTTAGTGCGCAGCCGGCGGCTGGGGTCAGAGTATTTCCACTGGATCGGGTGAGCGTTGGCGGAGTAGGCGTTGATGTAACGACGGAGTTTGCGAGCCAGGTCCGGGACCGAGGTGAAAATGCCGCGGGCGATGACCTCGCGTTCGATCTTGGCGAACCAGATCTCGACTTGGTTAAGCCAAGAGGAATACGTAGGAGTGAAGTGAAGCTGCACGCGCGGATGCTGTTGCAGGAAGTCTCGAACGAGTTGGGTTTTGTGGGCAGAGAGGTTGTCGAGGATGATATGAATCTGCTGCCGGGGCGAGCACAACGCTACCACTTCTCCGAGGAAGGCAACGAAGTCACGGCTGGTGTGGCGGGCCGTGGTTCTTCCGTGCACGCGGCCGGTTTTGGTGTCCAGCGCGGCATACAGAGAAAGCGTTCCGTGCCGGTAGTACTCGAAGCCATGACGCTCGGCTCGCCCCGGCGAAAGCGGCAGAACGGGATCGAGCCGATCCAGGGCTTGGATGGCGGTTTTCTCGTCGACGCAGAACACGGCGGCATGCTGCGGCGGCCGCAGATACAGGCCGATAATGTCGGCCGCTTTGCTTTCGAACTCCGGATCGTCGCTGGCCAAGTAACGCTCCAGGCGATGGGGTTTCAGTCCCGCTTCTTTCCAGACGCGATGCACCGCGTCCTTGCTGACTCCCAGCGCGGTCGCCAGTTTGCGGCAACTCCAATGCGTGGCACCGTCGCTGGGTTTCTTGCGGGTGGCGGCCAGAATCCGGGCCCGCAAAGCGGGAGTCAGAACCCTGGCCTTCTGGCCGGGATGATAGGTGTCGAGCCCGTCGAGCCCGGATTCGAGGAAGCGCTGCTTCCAGCGGACGATCGTGGGAGCACTGGTCTGCAGCCTGCGCTTAATGGTGTTGAAGGAAGCTCCTTCTGCCAGCATCAAGATGAGCTTGGCGCGAAAGACGTAGCCAGCCGGCAGGGTACGCGATTGAGCGATGCTGCTGAGTTCCGAACGTTGGTTGCTGGTGAGGGACACTTCGCTGTCTGTCGCCATACCAACTTAGAAGCATAACAACTAGTAATGGTTACTTTGCGACAGTCCACTAGTCTAGAACTGCGTTAGTAGTTAAGAGGCCAGCGAGCTCGAGCAAAACCAAACCCGTCGCTTTCGGGATAGAAACGAGGTAGCGTCGCCAAAGTCGTTGCGGCTCGGTCGAGAGGCGAAATAGCCATTCCAGTCCATTCTCCCGCATCCAGATTGGAGCTTGGCGAGTCCGACCGCAGTTGAAGTCAAATGCTGCTCCGACGCCTATCATGACGGGAACCAGAATTCTTTCGCAATTTTCGTAGATCCATTTTTCTTGCTTGGGAGTGCCAAGTCCAACCCACAAGATATCGGGCTTGGCTGCTTCTATTAGCGAGATAACATGTTCTAGCTCTTGGTCCGTCAGCGGCCGAAATGGAGGACAATACATTCCCGTGACAAGGGTCCCAAAGCGCTGGTTGAGGGAGTTCTTAAGGCGCTCTGCAGTTCCAGGACCGCCGCCATAAAGGAAATGGCGGTAAGCCGACCCGGTCTCACGGCAGAATGTTTCCATAAGCTCTGGCCCATAGACACGGCGCTTAAGCGGGTGCTCATGCCATCGCCCGAGCCAGACCAGCGGCATGCCATCAGGCACTACCAAGTCCGCAGCTAAAAGTGCGCGCTTGTAAACGGAGTCCGTCCGCGACTCGGCAATGCCATGCATACCAGTAACTGCGATGTAGTTCCCCTGCGAACCGCCCTGGATCCAGGTTTCGATCCTGGAAATGACGTCAGGGATCTGAACCGCATGTACAGGGACGCCTAGAACGTTATAAGTAGGCGGCGCGGGCTGTCCCGTTTCGCTTGATCGCGTGAATGGCTGATGCATAGATCTCCGTCAACAATTGGTAATTTATCTGCGCGGTATAACGTTGTACGAACACTTGTCGAGCCGATTTCCCCATAGCTGCTAGCTCAAGCGGGTGCTCCCATGCCCACGCGATTTTCTCGGCCAGGTCGTCCGGATCTCCCGGCTCACAATGCAGACCCGTCACTCCGTGTTCCAGAATCTCTGGAATGGCTCCAACTCGCGCGCCTACAACGGGGGTCCCACAGGCAAAAGCCTCTACCACGGTCAATCCAAAGGGTTCATGCCAGACACTCGGGACAACCAGAAATGCAGCCTTCTTCATCGCCTCATAGACTTTGTCGCGCGGCAGTAGGCCGGCGAAGCGAATATTGTTGAGACCCGCACTCAAGGTATCTGCCGCTAGCTGCTGTCGCAAAGGACCATCCCCCACGATCACGAGCGGAACTGGGGAAGGCAGCCGCCGCCAGGCATCGATGAGAGTCGAGGCGCCCTTTTCCGGGGAAAGACGGCCGACAAATACCGCGCCCTCTCCGGCACGAGTACGCTCGCCTGGATCCGGATCAACAAAATTTGGCTTGACAAGGACTTTGCTGGGCGGGAAGCCAGACTCGACGTGCTTGTCTCTCACAAAACGGCTGATGGCTACGTACACGTCGATTCCGTTCGTCCAGGTTTGTCTTGTTCGATGGGTTTTGAGCACCAGCGCGATAGCTGCGGACATCGCACGGGATTCGCGATAACACCCGTGCTTCACGCTGTGCAGAAGGCTATGTGTTACACACTCCTCACAAATACCGCCGCTGCGGTAGAAGGTCGACGCCGGACACAAGAACCGATAATTATGAAGGGTCTGGACAACGGGTACATTCTGGTCGCGGCAAGCTTCGTACACTGACGGCGAGACCATGTGGAAGGTATTGTGGACGTGAACAACATCTGGTTTGAAGTCTCTGATCAGACGGTCCACAGCAGTCTTGCTATCGTCAGCCGATACGATCCGGCTGATGAGGCTCAGCTTTTGAACGAATGAGAGTGAATCGAGTTCGTGGTTGCTGCGCTGGTAGGTACTTACTGAGTGTCCTTCTCGTCTGAGTAAGCTACTCTCCTGTGCAACCACCACATCTTCTCCACCCGACTGGCGGTAGGTATTGTGAATGATCAGAACATTCATTCGGCGGGGGCGAAATTCAGTGAGCTTAGAGAACCGCGACTTTAGAACTAGGCGGCCCCGGAGCCCTTCAGGACTGCGGGTATCGTCTGGGCCAGAATTTTCATATCGAGCCAGATCGACCATTCATCGAGATATTGAAGGTCAAGTCTCATCCAGTGCTCGAAAGGAATATCACTTCGCCCGTTGACCTGCCACAGACAAGTGATTCCAGGTCTTACGCTGAAGCGCCTTCTTTGCCAATCCTCGTTGAAGCCTTCATAGTCGCGCACCGGAAGTGGGCGGGGACCTACTAGGCTCATGTCTCCAATCAGGACGTTCACCAGTTGCGGCAGTTCGTCAAGACTCGTCCGCCTGAGGAATCGGCCAATAGGTGTGATCCGCGGATCATTCTTGATTTTGAAAACCGGCCCCCGAGCCTCGTTCAAAGCCTCCACTTGAGGCATGAGCTTCTCCGCATCGGCCACCATTGTACGGAACTTATAAATCAGAAACCGGCGCTTATTCCGGCCGATGCGCTCCTGCCTAAACAATATTAATCCTTCTGAAGTTAATTTGACGAGCAAAGCGATGATCGCCAGCGTCGGGGCGAGAACTATGAGGAGTGCTAGCGAAATAACCACGTCCAGGATACGCTTTAAAAACAATGGCCAACCATCCAGGGGTGCGAAGTGTGCCGTGATGTGGGCGCTACCATCAAACTCCTCGGCATGAGCACGCGCAATCTTCAGGTCGAAAAGCCTGGGATCAAAACGCATGAAAATGCCGTGCAGCTCGCAAAGACTCGCAACCTTTGCAGAATGCTCATAGAAGGACCGCAAGGGAAGGTAATTGGCCACCTCATCGACCACATTGCGGCGCAAATACTCGGCGAGTCCCTCGAAATTGCAGCAAAGAGAGGGTTTCGATCGGAGAAGGTGGGGTTCATGCCATTGTTCGTCCACGAACCCAAGAACGCGATATCCCAGCTCTGGTATTTGCTCCAATCGCTGCGCATACTCGATAGCGCGCCGGTTCGTTCCCAATATGAGTACGAATCGAAGATTGTGCCCATGAACACGTATGGTCTCAAGAAAACTGCGAATGAGCAGCCTGGCTCCGGCCACCAGGACAGAGGAGAAGACCCAGAATGCAAGAAGGAACCGGGGCGTGATCATGCTGATACGGAAGCCAAAGGCCAAGACGGCCAACAAAAGGGAGGCGATGGTCGTCGCTTTGGCAGCCTCAGCAAGCATGGCACGCCGGCTAACGAGTCGATGCGACTGGTATTGACCGCATAGCGAGAAAACCACGTGCCATATGAAAAGGATGGCGGCAAACTCCAGGAAATTCACCAGCTTCACTCTCACGGAAAGGAATTCGGAGAGTGGTATGCCTCCATCCTGTTCGCGGGCTAAAAAAGCCATGGTGATTCCGAACGCCACGACCATGAGCGCAAGGTTAAACACCTTGAGCAAGGCGAGGAACAGGCGACGCTTAACTGTATTCACAGCAGACCTTCCGGGGAAAAAGAGCTGGAGTGATGGCGTTAGCGGAAACTTACAGGAGGCTACAATCTGCGATACAGAAATTCTGGGATCGGAAACGTTCTCCGGTTGAGGACTGCTCCTAGGACTTCGATTTGGACCTCACGCAAGCTTTCCACTCCCTTCAGAGCAGATTCCCGGCGTGTAGAATCAGCTTCGAGCACTACCACAACTCCGTCCGCGGCACGACCCAGGGCAAGGGCGTCGGAATATACGTTCAGGGCGGGAGCATCGATCAAGATGTAATCGAACTCTTTTCGTAATTCTCCTAGGCGTGACGCGAGGCGTTCAGAATTCAGCAGGTTGGGCGATTCCGGAGTCAGAAACCCGGCGGGGAGCAAGTGCAGGTGGGAAGGTTCAAGCTGCCTCGTAAAAGTTCGCACTGCGCCTTCTTCGAGCATACAGTCTGCCAAACCCCTCTCGTCTGGTACGGCGAGGAGGCGATTTAAAGAAGAAGATCGAAAGTTCGCGTCCACTACACAGATACTCCGGGAAGTATTGGCCGCCAAGCTCCGCGCAGCCTCGACACAGATTCCGCTGCAGCCATTTCTGCGGTCCACTCCTGCAAAAACAATGGCACGACCTCCATTTGCCGGTTGCGCCAGGAAAATGCGCTGAACCAGCTTGAGGCACTCCTCCTGGGCCATTTGGTCGAGTTTTTGCGACGCAGCTTGCGGAGTGCTGACGGCCTCAAGACTTGGAAACAAAAGGGGCGTGCGCTCCGAAACGGCCGCAACTCCTTCCGCCAGTGCTGGCTGTTGTGCCTGTATCAATTCAAAGTTTTTACTCATCGTTGTTCATCAATGACACAGGCTGGCGGAGTCAGCGAGCAAGTCCGCCGCGTGTGTATTTCCTTTTCGGGATGCATCCTGCAACAGAACTCGAGCCTGCATACAGTTCTGTTCCACACCAATGCCTTCCAGATAGATTCGAGCCAACTCTACCTCAGCATCGCTGCGACCTTTTTTTACTTTGTTCCAAAGCGTAGAAGGATCGGGCGTTTGGGCCCGGGTCGTACCTGGCCGCACGTTTGTTTTACTGCCACTCTGGGAATCAGAGCGCACAGTGATCTGACGAATGGGCTTTGGTGTTAGTGGCTCGCCAGTCTGCAATTGGCCGTTCGAAGTCGTATCCGACTTGCTGTCGATTTCTACATCCTTAGAAACAGGTTGGCCGGCATCTTCCAATAGGGTTCGAGGGGTGGCTACCGCGGAAAGAGCAGGAGCGGGTCGTTGGCTGTGTGAGCGGACGACGACCCATAGGAGCGGCACAAGCAGCGTCGCCAATAACGCAATGCTGCTGCGCCAAGTCAAAGCCTGCAGCTCGGTTTTCAGTTTGGTGGCCTTCCATTCGATCCACCGCATGCCCGACACCTCATCGGCTCTGGGTTCGAGTTCCAGATCGTCCAAAACCTCGCGGATAACGTTCTTTTCGATCGTTCTCTGCTTTAATACGCATCCCAGAGAAAGCGCATTGAAGCATATGTTGTTTATATTCCGAGGAATGCCTTCACTGTATTTTGCAATCAGAGCCTCGGCCTCAGGCGTAAAGAGCGGGTTTTGGAAGTCGTAACCGGCGACTCGAAGGCGACGCTCAATGTAGGCGTGAGTATCGTCGCCGTGGAAGGGGCTGAGGTGAGCGCGAATCGAGACCCTCTGTCGCAGCTGAACCAACTGGGCAGAAGCTAGCTTTTCGCGAAGCTGGAGCTGTCCAGCGAGAACAATCTGTACCAACTTGTCACTGGTAGTCTCGAAGTTTGAGAGCATTCTCACAAGCTCGAGAGTGGAGTCGTTAAGATTTTGCGCCTCATCAATGACGACTACAACCGTTCGACCGCGACTAGCCTCGTCCCACAACACGCGGTTCAACTGCTCCTGCATACCAACCATGCTCCCGCTGTGTTCGGTGACCCCCAGGTCGAGCAACAAGGCATGAAGCAGATCTTCAGGCTGGCCAAAAGTCTGGAACAGATAGGACGTTCGCGTTGAATCCTTCAACTGACTTAGAAGCTGAAACAGAATAGTGGTCTTGCCCATGCCGGGATGGGCTAGGAGGGACATGAAGCCCCGCCGGGCCTGGGTGCCATGGAGTAACGAGGCCAAGGCCTCCCGATGGCCCGCGCTCATATATAAAAAACGCGGGTCCGGAGTTACGCCGAACGGTTGCTCTCGCAAGTTGTAAAAGTCAATGATCATTCGTGAAAGTTATGCGCTCTGTTTGGGAACACTGGCCAGCACCGGTATCCTAAGAACCTCCAGCACATCATCTGGGGTGCGCAGTGATGGATTGAGATACTCCAACACGCATGCTAGTCCCAGACTCAAGAAAACAGCGAGAGCGATGCCGATCAGCATCACCAAAACCGGACTGAAGAAGGGAAGGATCGGCAGAACGGGAGGGACTGCGATGGAAACATTTGCGATGCGCTTTTCATCGAGAGCATCGGAAGTGCGTTCCTGTTCCCTCTTGGAAACGTAGAGCAAATAATTGGTCTCATTCACCTTGAGTTCGCGAGCCAGGTCCGCCTGCTCCAGCGCTCTGTGATCCAATTCAACCATCTGCGTCCGCAAGGCCTGGACAGTTTTTTCAAGGGCAGCAGCCGATGCCTGGTGAGACGCTAGATCAGCTTTCGTATTTTCGATGTCCGCACGAATCAGCTCATGCGTGGGGTCGCGATCGGTCGTCTGGTTGAAGTATTTCAACTTTCCGCCCTCAGCAATAGCAGTCTGCGTTTGTGCGATCTCCCGGTCCTGTTCCTGTACCAGGGGATAACCAGGGTCGTACTTGAGAGTCAGTTGGGTTCTTTTAACTTGCCGATCCAGTAGATCGCCCTGCAGTTTTTGCAGCAAGGCTTGAGCAGAATCTGTCGCCTCCTGTGACAGAGAGCGTTCGGGCGTGACCTTAAGGCGCGATTCGTTATCCAGGATTCGCTGTTGGTCGCCAGCGATATGTTGCTCAGCCTCATGGAGTGCCGCCACAGACTCAATCACGTGTTGCGCCATAGCCTCCTTTTCTAAATCGGGAGCGGCGTCGCCGTATTTCTTTGAAAAGTCCGCAAGACGAGCTTCCGATTGCTGCAGCGCTTGTTGATATTTGTCAGCCTCAGAGCTAAAGAAAACGTAAGACCCCGGCGGGCGATTCACCGCCAGATGCTTTTCAAGATACCCATTCGCCAATGCCTGTAGGACATTAAACGCACGTTTTGGATCGAACGCGTTATACGTAATCCCGATCATCGTGGTTTTCGTGACTTCCTTCATATTCAGTGCCTGGCCCAGGTTATCGACTGCTTTCGCGATATACCAGGGATCATCTTGTTTGCCGTAGACAATGAGGTTACTCCACGACTTGCGCTCAATCTTGTCGAGGTGGTTCTTCCTGACGACCTGCTCCAAGAGATCCGGACTCTTGAGAAGTTCAATTTCGGAGTTAACAAGCGCGTCTGTTACCTGAGGGGCCGATCCCGCGCTTTGCGTCGATTCCGGCGTAAGCATGGGTTCCAGACGTTCCGAATTTACAAGGATTTCCATGCTGGCCTGATGCGTATTCCACACGAGAATGGTCGCCAATATAGCACCCAGTAAGACCCCGCAGAACGTGTATATAACCGTTCTCTTCCGTCGGAAGAGCGGGGCCAGGAGATCTCGAAGTGTGGGGTCTGACTTGCGCACCCCGATCGTTTCGCCGTTCGTCTGAGTTACTTTGCCAGGATCTGCCATTACATGCCACCCAATGCTTGGTTGTTAGTAAGCTTGGGCGATCGCCAAGGGGCTCACGCCGATGCCTGTGCTGTAGGGGAGAAACTTGCGTAACTTCCCGATAAAGCTCTCCGGTACGTAAATCATATCGCCGGCCTGCAGCTGCACATCTTCAGACAGGTTCTTGCCATGCACAAAGGCTTTGACATCGAGTTTTTTCACTTCCAACAAATCAAAAGATACTCGGCGCAGCAGGAACGCTTGGTTCTTGGCCCCACCCGCGAATCCTCCGCCGATTGCAATGGCCTGAGATACAGTTGTGTCATAGCGGAGCGGATATTGTCCGGGTTTCGCAACCTGTCCAAATATGGTGAATTGCGCACTTTGGAAATTCGTAAAGTCGACGGCGATGATCGGATCGTGGAGTATTTTTGAGAGGGACTTTCGCAGGGTCTCCACAATCTCTGGCGCCGTCAGTCCTTGAACGTAAACGCTCCCTACATTAGCAAGAGTGATAAAGCCATCTGGTTGGACTGTGACCGATTGATTGAGTTCAGGGGACAGGGGAAAGGAAACTGCCAGAACGTCGCTCGGCGCAACTCGGTAGATCGGGTTCCGGTTTTGCAGAGCGGGCGTGGGCGAAGCGGGCGCCGAACTCGCAGTCTGCGAGCTTGCCAGGCAGGTGACCGCTAGAAACAAGCACACAATGCAACATGAAAAACTTGGAGTTGACATACCGTCACATCCTCTCACTCTGGGCCGCACCTAGCATGGTAGAACGACCCTGAAGCTCACAAGCCTCAAAACAAGGCTTCGCCTTCCTCAATTAGCAACCTATATTTCACCTTTGGCGCAAGCTACGCGGCGACCAGTATCCGAGTGGACGGAAAGATAACAGCCGATGGGCACAGCGATGTGAATAGGCAGTTAATTCTTGGTGAATCTTCGGGCCAACAGGTTACGCAATTGTCTGCACAGCTGGCAGCCAAATTGTTCACAGCAGATTCATGCGGCGGTCACTCATTGACGTAGGCGCGCGAGATAGAATCCTGCATAAACGCGACGGTTAGATCGCAACGTCCGAGACGGGTGGGTTGAGGGATTTCGATGAGTGTGCGCTTCAGCATGCAATTGCAACAGGTTTTGCCGGGATCCGCGGTCTTGACCATCGGGAAACAGCGTGTAGGCTTGAGTTCGACTTTACCGCAGGTGACTCTGCCGCAGTGGTATGCGGTATTTACCTTTGCAAAACACGAGAAGCGGGTTTTCGCGCACTGCCAACAACGGCAGATCGAAGCCTTCCTGCCGCTTTACCAGGTTCGTCACAAATGGAAGAACCGCTGCACTGTCGATCTGCAGCTGCCTTTGTTCCCGTGCTATTTCTTTGTGCAAATTGCCGCCCAGAACCGCCGGCGGGTCTTAGAAGTCCCTGGAGTCGTATCCATTGTGTCCGCTGGGCGAGAGCTATTGCCAGTTCCAGGCGACTATATCCGGTCGCTTCGTGACGGCCTTTTGGCCCACAGAATCGAGCCCTGCTCAGACGCCGTCGTGGGGGCTACAGTACGGATCACGAAGGGGCCTTTCGCTGGGGAAGCAGGTGTCTTGGAGCGCACCAAGAACGGTCTTCGAGTGATTCTGAGGATGGAGATGTTGTCGCGCAGCATATCTGTCGAGGTAGGGACCGCGGAAATCGAGTGGGATCGGCATCTGTCATGATGTCGATCAGCAGCTTCGAGTCTGGATTGTCCTGTGCACGGCTTCCTTGCAACCGTTTTTCTTGAGCGCAGGCCCAGCAACTTGCCCGACCATCTTTGGTTCCTTTCGGAAACAGGAGGCTGTCATGCTTCCAGACCGGCAGCCCCCTAGCAGCCCGGGGTGTAAGTAACTAATTTTCGGCACGACCAGCCGCGCCGAGCTGCGAGTCGAGCTTCGTGATTCGATGACCGATTTCGTACAAGATATTGAGATTCGGCTTCCGGAGAGCCGATTTCGATTTTCCCGACGAGTAAGTAGTAAATAAACAGCAAAAAAGGCGTCCCCTCGAGGTCTTTCCACTGCCGCGGCGTGCCCGCACCCAGCACTTTGCGCAAGATCAGGCTCAAGTTGAAGGCCCCCACATGGACCAGTTGCCGCTTCAGAATATTCTCGTGTCCGCGTAGATGTGTGCGCCTCATGCCGCCCGTCTCGTAGCAGTGCGCAAAGCTGCGTTCCACCAGTTCGCCTCGCCGCCGCAGTAAGCTCTTGCCGTAGCCGCCGCGCACGCGCCGTCGATTCTGGTACACCGCCTGTTGCTCCTCGGTTTTGCCCTCCCAGTGGCGCTGCCCCGCTTGTTTCTTTTCCGGAATGTAGGTACGCACTTCGTAACTCTTCACCCGCTCCAAGACCGCGCCGCTGTGGTAACCCTTGTCCGCTACCGCCTCTTCGATTCCCTCGACGTTGACCTTGGGCGTATCCTCGGGTCTCTGCTCCGCTGCTTCGCGTTTCACTAACTCCGCCACCGCGATCCCCGCCTCGCTCAGCGTCGCGTCCAGCGTCACGGTGTCGCCCAGGTCGGCTCCATGCAGCGTCACCGCCACCACCGCACCCGTATCCAGATCGACCGCGTGCTCGGCCTTGTGCGCCAAGTGCGTGCGCCCGTCCTTCATCTTCGTAATCCGCGCATCCCCGTCCGCCGGGCTCTCCCACTCCTTATTCGACATCCGCTTCTTCCGCTTGCGGTCCAACCGTGCCAAGTCTTCCCGGCTCGGCGTCTCTATGCCCGAAGCCTTCGCCAGACCACGCAGAAACTCCTCATAGCTTTCCCCCGTGTCGCGGCGCACAATCGAGCGCATCGCCGCGTTCGCCTCCAACGTCGTTGCATCGATCGCGATCCGCTTCCCCTTCACCAACCCGCGATCGGCCAGCACACCCAGCACCCAGCCGAACACTTCGCGATGCGTTTCCACGTCGATCAAACGGCGGGTGCGCGAAATCGTCGTGTGATCCGGCGTGTCCTCATCCAAACCAATCCCCACAAAGCGCCGCAACCCCAGCGAATCCGCCAATTGCCAGGCAATCCCGCGTTCACTGTCGATGCCCTCAAAGTAGCCCAGCAGCAGCGACCGGAAGTAGATCCCCGGGGTCAGCGACGGCCGGCCATACTTAGCCGCATAGAACTTCGCACACCGTCCCTCCACAAACTCATCGAACTTCTCCGCCTCCAGCAGTTCATTGAGCCGCTGATAGAACGGATGTCCTGGCGCCGAAGGCAGCTCCCTATGAGCAATCCAAATGTCTTCTTGCTTTTCCCGCTGCTTGCGCGTCCCCATCGCCATACGCGCATTCTACGAATCCTACCTGTGGATCCTTCAAGCTCTTTTGCTTACGCATCCGGACTTACACCCCGGGCTGCTAGCCCCGTTTGGCCGCATTGTGCTTGTTGTGGTCCGTTTCGCCCTCGCCAAAAAGGACTGCCTTGCCTGCCGAGCACATTTCATTCGGGTCTTGAGACCCCCGGTCGGGCCCCCTTCAGGACACATTGAAGGGGTCATGTCCATCGGGTGTGAACACGTGCGTGCCGCGAAGCCCAACCAAGTCTTCGTTTTCCGTGGTGACGAGGAGTTCAAGCAGATAACAGCTCGCAAAAGAATTAATTTTGCGGTCACATAATTACAGCTAAATAGAGATACCGTTACATTCGTAGCGCCGGACCCTTCCCAGCAAGTCCCAATCTGTGGAGGTAACTTCGATGAAGCTTGGGTTTTTCCTGGCAGTATTTCTCTCTCAACTGTTCACAATTAACCCATCCTTTGCTGCGACGCCCACGGTAAAGTTTGCCACCCCGACGACTTACGACTCGGGTGGCAGCGGTGCAAATTTCGTGGTCGCCGCAGATCTGAACGGCGACGGTTTCCCAGACATGGTCGTTGCCAACACCGATGGAGTGAGTGTGCGAATCAATAACGGCGACGGCACTTTCGGAGCAGCCACCCTGTACGGAACGGGTGGCACCAACGCCTTTGCTGTAGCTGTGGGGGACGTGAACTTAGATGGTATACCCGACCTGGTCGTGACGAACTTCGTCTCGGGCGTTCCAGGATCCATCGGTGGCGGAGTGGGCGTGCTAATCGGTAATGGCGACGGCACCTTTCAGACGGCGGTTAGCTACGACGCAGGGGGCTTGGCACCGAAGCCGTCGTGATCGGCGACGTTAACAACGACGGCTGGCCTGATCTAGTCGTCACCAGCGATTGTCAGACTGTGACTTGCGTCACCGGCTCTATCCGCCTGTTAACCAACAATGGCGACGGAACGTTCACCCTCACCGACACGGCGATAGGTCCCGACAAGGGTGGACCGCTCGCGATTGGAGACTTGAACGGCGATGGCAATCTGGATATCGTCGCCAGCACAGGTGTGTTCCTGGGCAACGGGGATGGAACTTTTACTCAGAACAGCTCGGTTGCTCTTCCGGGTGGGACTATCTCCATTGCACTCGCGGATGTAAACGGTGACGGTAAGCTGGACGCGATTGTGGCTGACCAAGTCTCAGTCAAGGTGCAATTAGGCAACGGGGATGGAACCCTCCAGCCTTTTGTCTCTTACATTACGGGCGGTAAGCGGCCGTTATCCGTGGCGGTGGCCGATTTTAACGGCGATGGTAGGCCGGATATCGCCGTGGCCAATGAATGCTCTTCGGTGACAGGTGGCGTCTGTGCCGCTACGGGCTCACTGGGTGTGTTGGCGGGCAACGGCGATGGTACGTTCCAGCCACCGGTCGGGTACGTCTCGCCAGGGTACCAGGCCACTTCGGTGGCAGTAGCGGACGTGAATGGAGACACAAAGTCCGACATTCTCGTTTCGAACGTTTGCGCGACCAAAACGAATTGTGCAAGCCAAAACGGAGTCGAGGCGGTGTTCTTGAACATCTTCAAAGCTCCCGTAACCGTGCAAGTCACCTCCTCGCTCAACCCAGCCCTGATCAATCAACCCTTCAACCTGATGGCAACGGTCACTTCAAATGTTCCCATTCCGGACGGGTCTACGGTTAACTTTTTCTACGGTGCAACTCTCCTTGGATCGGGCACCACAACCACTGGGGTCGCGATGTTGGCCGGCGTCTCATTTCCGGCCTACGGCTCCCATACCGTTACCGCCAAATATCCCACCGACATTTATCACAATGCCGGTTCAGGGCAGTTTGCCGAGCTGATCCATCGCTTCCCCACAACGACCACACTGATGTCGGGTGAAAACCCCTCGGACCCCGGGGTGAAGGTTACGTTTACGGCCACAGTCGCTTCTAACGGAGGACCTGTCCCCACAGGAAGTGTGCAATTCGTGAACGGCACCAAACTGGTGGGAACGGTGACATTAAATAATTCTGGGGCGGCTAATTTCACGATAGCGTTCTCAACGTCCGGAACACATAACATTACCGTGAACTACCTTGGAGATACTCAGTCGGTCCCGAGTTCGTCGGATCCGCTGATGCAAATTGTCCAAGAATAAACATCTCGACGAAGGAGTGGTCCAACACCTGTTGGACCACTCCTTCGTTTTCATGGCCGGCTGCAAACGTCGACTCGTTGGAATCACTCCGGTGCATTTGTGTATCCACAACGCCAGGAATATCGGCGTGAGCTTCGATCTCTTCGAAGCGGAGGTCCATAAGGGGCGCGGAATAGAGAATGACTTTGGAACGTTTCTCATCTCAGACGATTGGCGCACGAAGGGCGAGCAGTCGAGCCTTATCCGGACAATGCGCGATTTTCGCGAAATGATCCAGGAAATGCAGGAAGCGAGAGCAGCGCGATCGAGGGCGGGCGCCGTATCCTTGCGGACTTCGTTGTGGCTTAGTTCGGCCAGGATCCTGTTTCGGCTGTGTTTCTTTTATATTAAGTGCCGATGAATTTATCGACGATGATCGGTGGTGCGGACTAAAAAGCGCGGGAACGCTGGAACAAGTAACGCCAACTTGCTTTGTACTGGCTCGGTGTCCCAGCCTCATCCTCAGACCACTAGCAGGGGAACGATGGAAACACTAAGAGCAACACGTAATCGGCCTCTCCCGAGACAGGGGGTAGCGAATACTCGTTAATGGAGAGACGAGGTCCAGAGCACGAATCCGAACACTGGTGAATCACTCGATCGTCCTTACTCAGCAACGCAAATCTAACATTCTGACGGATCCAATTTGGTCGGAACGAGCCAGTCCTGTGTCCTGGTTAGGTCCGAGGCGCCGACGAAAACCTGGAGTCCGGATCGATGATTTGCTAGAAATCGACGCCGTGCTCATCAGCCACAATCATTATGACCAGCTGGAATTGCAGACTTTGCGTCAGATTGCTGCGCGCGGATGCTGCTAGCGGCCGCCTTCTTCGTTCGGAAAAAATAGAACCCGTTCACGAGCTGGATTGGGGAGAGTCAATGACCCTTTCGGGCTTCACTGTCCACTGTGTCCCAGCTCTGCCCTTCTCCGCTCGTGGGATCTTGGACCGCAAACCTTCACAGCATCCATTGCGATGCATTTGCGATGCATTATTGAATTCTCTTTGAGCGTCCGCTCAGTCTTAGCAGTGCTCCTTTGATTGCCAGGAGACGAAGCCTTCTCAACTCATTGGCATTGAATTCTGAATCAGTGTGGCTCCTTTTCCGTTGGTACGATTCGTTGTCGCGCTGAAGCGCTGCGATCTCTTTTCTCAGTTCCAACACGCGTCGTTGAGTGAATGAATGAATGAATCCACCAATCGCCTCGCCACCCCGATTTTAATCTAGTTGTTACATTCGCTTGCTACACTGAATTTCGCTGCAGGGCGATGAGTACTGTCATGACAGCCAAGGACACTTCTAGACTGAGGCGAATCGTTGCGTTATGGCCTTACATCCTGCTTGCGATTTCCGTTGCTGGTTTCGCCCTCATGCTTTATCGAGGCACCCTCCGCTAGAAACAGAAGAAGAACGCCGTACTTCCACGGGCTAGCCTGGATTATTCACCCAGTCTCTAGCCAAAAAAGAAAGGATGCTCTAAAAGGAATGATGAACACTGGGTTTGCGCACCCAGCATTCCCTTTCGGAGCATCCATCGCTTGATACAAAGTGTTTTACCACAGCTGACCTTCTCCTTCTACCGTCATCAACCCGTTCGCGCCGATTTTTCCGGCGGGCAGATCACCAGCGACGCCGGTCTGCTGCCGCTGCGCGCCTTCGACGAGCGCCATCATCTGACCCGCGATCTGGCCGCGCTGCTCAGTGATCCGCGGGAGGACGAGCGCGTCCGTCACGACTCGCTCGAACTGTTGCGACAACGCATCTACCAAATCGTCGCCGGCTACGCAGACGCCAACGATGCCGACCGCCTGCGCCACGATCCTATGCTGCAGATCGTCGCCGATCAGAAACTCGGCAATCCGCTCGCTTCCCAGCCTACCCTCAGCCGCTGGGAGAATGCGCCTTGTGCCCGCGACTTGGTGCACCTCAATGACGCTCTGGTCGAGCAGTTCATCCGTCTCTGCGGCGACCAAGTGCGCCAGCGCGGCGCGGTCCTGCTGGATATCGATTCCACCGACGATCCCACGCACGGCCAGCAGCAGCTCAGTTTTTTCAATGGCGCCTACAACCAGCACATGTACCACCCCATGCTCATCTTCGAGCGCCACACCGGATGCCTGCTGGCGGCACGCCTGCGTGCGGGAAATGCCTCTAGCCGTGCCCGCATCGTGCCCATGCTGGTACGTCTGGTGCCGCGACTGGAGGCCGCATTTCCCGGCGTGAAAATCAAACTGCGCGGCGACGCCGGTTTCGCGTTGCCCCTGCTCTACCAGTTCTGCGAGTTCTTCGAGATCGAGTACGCCCTCGGCATCCCCGCCAATTGCGTCTTCCAGCGACGTGCCGAACCTCTGCAGAAGCAACTGAGACGGCGCTATCGCCGCACCCAATTACCCCAGCGCCACTTCTCCAGCTTCCGTCATCGCGCCCGCAGCTAGCCGCGCCAGCGCCGCATCTGCTACAAAGCCGAGCACACCGCGACCGGAACCAATCTGCGCTTCGTGATTACCAACTGCAGCGGTCGCGCCTCGGAGGTCTTTGCCTTCTACAACGATCGCGGCGAGTGCGAGAACCGCATCGAGGAATTCAAAAACGGCTTCCGCGCCGACCGCCTGAGCTGCCATCGCTTTCTGGCCAACGCCTTCCGCCTGCTGCTGTATGGCTTCGCTTACAATCTGGTCAATCTGTTTCGCCGGCATCTACCCCGGCCTTGGCGCTCGGCGCAGATCGAAACTCTGCGCGCCCAACTCTTCAAAATCGGTGCTCGCGTCCGCCACACCGCCCGCTGCGTCCGCTTCCATCTCGCCACCGGCTGGCCCTTTCAGAACCTGTTCCGCTCCGCCGCCCTCGCCGTCAACAGCAGTTGATCCCTTTCCTTGCTTCCCAACTCAACCCCCAGTCGCTGGTTTCTGCGGAGCCGTGTTCAAAATCCTCTTTCTCAGGTCGTGACGCCGAACTGTCCCGCACCAAGCTCATGACCTTGACGACTCTGCCCCTCAAAATGCCCGATCGCACATCCTCGCAAAAAAATCTCAGTCTTGATGAATTAAGCAGGCTAGGGGAGGCTTGCTGAAAAATCGGCGGGAATACGAACGGGTTCCGATGCGTGCTCATGTAATTTGCATCGTGGATACGCGAACGATGCGCGGGGTAAGCCGGAACCTCAGCCAAGAGGGAGTGCAAGTGGAAGTGCCTGACCTGAAAGTGAAGGAAGCAATCCAATTGTCATTTCGGCTACCACCCTCCAATCTAATCGTTGAAGCGTTTGGGGCTGTGGTTTGGGCAGCCGAGAGACGATACGGAATCCGATTCACCTACGTAGCTGAGCAAAGTCGGAAGTCGATTCGCCAATTCAGGCCCAGCCTTGGCCGCGAAACCTGATCCGCATTTCAGGCACTTCGCTCGCTATCAAGCGCTCAATACGCCAAGAAATCAAATCCAGAGGATCTCGACGCTCATCCCCATTGAGACGCTCGATGATCTGTTCGATGCTGAATCCGGCTTGCTCGTCATTCCAACAGTTGCGGTTCAATATATCTATCAACTTGCAGCACGATGGCTCTTCTCTGCTCTGACATTTTCGACCGGGCGCGGCCGATCTCCAGACTCAGAAAGCGACCAGCAGACCCGTAAGGGGCGGAAGGTGAACTGATCGCCTTTCTGATCACCCTCGTCGTTTGAGGCTGGAAGCAGGCCTTGGCGTAACGGTTGAAACCTCTCGACGTTGGGAACACCTGGGAGTAAGCCCATTTGCGCCTCCAGACACAAAGTTTCGTGTATGCTCCTTATGGATCCGTCCATTTGCGGCACGACAAGCGCGGGCACGTCACCAATCCGCGCCGGTTTCGCACACGGTTGGCAATCCCCTGAGCCACTGGGAAATTTGGGGCCGTGGTTACAATTGCGCCTGAGCATACGCCGCCGGCAGCTACTGCTAATCCACAGCCGAGTATGTTACGAGAAGGCTACAATCTGGTGCGCATGCGAAACCTCGCGGCCCCAGTTCCTGCGGTGTAAGTCGAGGCCGAAGTGTGTCCCGCAGCGCAAAAAGATAGCGCTGGAGGCTGGAAAAGCACTGAGAATCAACTTTTCCGACATAGATTAATGATGAAAACAATGAAAGACGGAAAAGGAAACTACGTCCATCGCTAGTTTTTCAGCAGCCTGCTAGGACATGCGCACACATCCCAGGTCCGACTTTGGGGTCGCGCTTAGGAGACAAACGCAGACAAAGTAAAATAGACTTCAGCTCGGTTTCGAATTTCGGTTAGGACTGAAAGTACAGACTCAAAGCTTCGCCGTCCCGCGTTAGCAGGCCTTTTTTTCCTCAGGTTGGAGCTGACTCGATCCGATGGGAACAACTGCTAGCGTCTCGAAAACACACCACCTTCGAATTTTGTATCGCTGCGCCCCTAAGACACAAAACGCTGACGAAGTAAAATAATCATCAGCCCGCGCATTGTCGCTTCCCAAGGTTGAGCCTTCGTTAATAAAAAAAGAACATTCGGTTAAAAACTTGCACAGGGCGCATCGTCCGACTTGGCGATCGAAATCGGTTACGTTGGGCAAACCACAGATCACGCCGCTAACCTAATCCCTCACGACGTGCCATAATTCTGGGGCATCCGGGCCGATCCGCTGTGCGTCCGTCTGGTATCGGAGGTGGCACAGCGCCAAAGGGAGTGGCCGTACGCGGTACGGCTTTTTTGAGAAAATCGAAGGACTGCTGGTTCTAGCCCAAGCGAGTCCGGTCACCCTGAGGAACCCTGCTCAGCGACCCCAAGCTAACCCTGAAGCAATCTTGAAGCTGCATACGTGCAGAACCTGGGGATCGCCACGAACATGAGCGTTGGCTCTTGATTCGGGACCGGCTCGGCAACTACGAGGTCTTCTGGCGGCTGTATGTGGTTCCGCTGACAAACAGAGTTCTCCTTCCTGGAGCAGGCGGAGACCATCCTGGATTCGTGTCCGGAGGGACATCCCCTCGGAATGGCAAAAGCTTGCCCTTTGCCACTACTCCGTCTTCTACAGGCTCTCGAGAGCCGCCGAACTAAGGCTGGAGCAGGCCCAAACTGTACCAGATAGACCCACTCATCCCGAGGAGATCATCTCGTTGCTTCAGACGTGCTGCGAAAACGTCGAGGACTTCTACGACGCGGTGCGGCATGTTAGCGGTGACGCTGTTCAGTTCCTGCCGCGCCGGCTGCCCAATGATTTCCCTTTGGTTTTTCGGAAGATCGACACCTATCGCAACCGGCTGATCCACAACCCCGTGCTGGGACGCGGGGAGCGTCATGGCGAAACACTGTGGCCCAAACTCCCCGAGGACCCGAATTCTTGGGAAGCCTGGAAGAACAAATTCCCGTTCTCTTGGAGCGCAGTCGAAGACCTTGATCCGGAAGATCTGATGTCGGCCCGTGCTCTGCTCGAGAGCCTTGAGAACGAGCTTGCCGCGGCGCTCAACGAGACTTGGGGACGGATCCTCGCAAGTCTCGCCAGCCGCAACCCGTATGAGAAGTTCAGAAGCTTCCTCCGCGCTCCCGACTCCAACGACACTATTACAGTTTGTCAACCATTGGCGGCATCAGGCGTCTTCATGAAGTGAGTTGGCCTCTAGACCGAAGACGTGTCTCAATCAATTTGTTTGGGAAGCTTCATCGCCGAGTTCGACCTGCGACGGCCCCAATATGTGGCGCAAAACAATTCTGGTTTCATCGCTTTGAATCTTCTTGCAAAGCGGTGAAAGAACCTGGGGGAAAGCAAATATTGTCTCCTTCCAGGGAGACAATCCCAGCCATCGGCGACAATCAAACTCACAAGTCTGCCTATCGCTGCACTAGCCATCTCTTGACTCTCTGACCGGCACATCACGATTGCTTAGAAAAAGGAGTTGCCAGCGCAATCAAAAGAAGAATCATGCACTGTTCAAAAGTCACGATTCGCGATGCGAGAAGGGCCAGAGAGAGCAAGAAGACCGTCCTCGGCCACCCCAGTGTCTCAACAAGTGCACGAACTTTACGCAGTTCGAACATCGCGATATCCTATTTTCAATATGGCACGGCCACTCGGTCTTTCCCGTCGACAGAAAGTGAACACTTTTGAAGGAGTGGTCGGCACCGTCGTGGCTCGATATCGCATCAGAATGGGTTTCTCCCAAGCCGCACTCGCTGATCAGTTGTGCTGCGATATCTCGTATATAAGTCAACTTGAACGTGGCCTCATAAACCCGAGCTTGCGCCGTATTCTCGAAATTGCAGACGCGCTCGGCATGGATGCAGCGACGCTGATACGAAAAGTGAGTCATGAGTTCGAGAGGACTGAATCCAAACGCCTAAAGCGTTGATGGGAGACCGGCGCTAGGGTCAGCGTGATTGCGGCACTCTGCTCTTGGGGGGGCTCTTGCCGCCCAAGTTGCTTCATCACCCGGTGGTAGTGCTCTCCCACAGGAATATCGGTTACAGAGTTCCTGCCAAGAAGGGCTGCTCGAAGAAACTCCTTTCTTGGATTCTTTTGTAGGGACCTCGGCACTGCATCACTCCCTCCTATATCGTTTGCGGCGGTTGAACCCAATTATTCCCACGGGGCAAAAACACACTTCTCTGTCGGCATACGTATATAGAGGAATGCAAACCGATGCTCCGTTTCTCTTGTGGGTTTGTGGGAAGATTATCTTTCTTGTTGCTGCTGTTTTCCCTCGTCGCCAACTTTACCTGGGCACAATCCGAGACTGCGACCGTTTCCGGGCAGGTTGTGGACTCAACCGGACTGAATATCGTGAGTGCCCAGGTAAAGCTTGTAGACATTGATCGCGATACCGCCACGAGCGTGAGCACGAATAGCGGTGGCCTCTACACGTTTCCAAGCGTCAGGCCCGGACGTTACCGCATGGAAATCTCCGCTGCCGGATTCAGGACGGTTAACGTAACGGGCCTCACGGTAAACGTCCAGGACCATCTCGAGCAGAATTTCAAGCTGAAGGTGGGTTCAGTCGCTGAGTCGATCACTGTTGAGGGTGGAGCTCCACTGGTAAACAGCGAGTCTGCCACGATCAGCACAGTCGTTGATCGGCAATTCGCTGAAAATCTCCCTATGAATGGCCGCAGTTTCCAGACGCTGATTGAGTTGACTCCGGGTGTTGTCCTGACCACCAGCAGTTACGCGTCCGATGGGCAGTTCAGCATTAACGGCCAGCGCCCGGATTCCAACTATTGGATGATCGACGGCGTAAGCGCCAACATCGGCATGAGCTCAAACTCTGCCGCGAGCGACACTCTTTCCGGCTCGCTGGGTGGATTCAGCGCACAGGGTGGGACCAACAGTCTGGTTTCGGTAGATGCTATGCAGGAGTTCCGCATCCAGACTTCAACCTTTGCGCCGGAATTCGGACGTACTCCGGGAGGGCAAATCTCCATCGTCACACGTTCCGGAACGAACCAGTTCCACGGTACGGCATTCGATTACTTCCGCAACGACGCCCTCGACGCAAGCAACTGGTTCAATGGCTTTACGAACGTTCCTCCCTTGCCCAAAGCGGAGGAACGTCAGAACGATTTCGGTGGAACGCTCGGCGGCCCGATCATCAAGAACCGAACCTTTTTCTTCTTTTCGTATGAGGGAATGCGCCTTCGCCTGCCTCAGACCTCGCTGTCCGTCGTACCCGACGCAAGCTATACGGCGGGCACGACGAACTCGCGGCAAAATACCATTCCGGCAATGCAGCCATTTATCAACGCGTTTCCGCTGCCCAGTCCCAACAGCCCGGAAATTCTGTGCAATCCCATCACGAACTTCCTGTGTCCGGCCTCTGGCGAGACCGGATCGGCGGCGTTAAACGCTTCTTATTCGAATCGCTCCTCGCTCGACGCGGCTAGCCTGCGTCTCGACCATCGGCTGAACGACAAGCTGACTTTCTTTGGGCGATACAACTACTCGCCGTCGTCGCTTGTAGTGCGTCCTGGACCGTTGGCTGGGGACGCGTTGAGCCAACTCGAAACCATAGGGATGCCGACGCAGACCTCCACTGTGGGCGCTACGTGGATCCCCTCACCGGCTCTCACCAACGATCTACGGGCGAACTACAGCCGTGTCGATTCCAGCTTTGCATACACACTGGACAATTTTGGTGGGGCCATACCATTTCTTAGTTCTGCCGCTGGTTTGCCAAGCCCGTACACCAATCAGAACTCTGAGGTGAACATCGGCGTAGAGAGCCTCGCGCAGTTGTTCGCCGGCAATGGCACGACAGCTCAGACGCAACGCCAACTCAATCTCGTCGACAGCGTCTCATTTCAAGTCGCTTCTCATACCTTCAAGTTCGGCGTTGATTATCGCCGGCTCACGCCGAGCGTGGCCATTCCTGCCTACGAGCAGGGTGCAGGGTTTTTGAACGTCAGCCAGATGGAAACTGGCACGTTGGTCTCTGCAGCCGTCTATTCATCCAGCCGGGTGCCGCTTGTTCTGCAGAATCTAGGCCTGTTTGCTCAGGACACTTGGCGAGTCCGGCCGCGTCTTACTCTTACCTACGGCTTGCGCTGGGACGTCGATTTTAGCCCGCGAACAAGTAGCGGTCCCAGTTTGCCGGCCGCAACGAACTTCAATAATCTCGCTACGCTTGGGATTGCCCCTCCGGGAACTCCGGTTTTCAGGGCGCAATATTCAAACATTGCGCCTCGCGTTGGAGTCGCGTATCAACTTTTCCAGAAGAAAGGATGGGAGAGCGTATTGCGCGGTGGTTGGGGACTGTTTTACGACTTGGCCACGACGCAGCTTCAGATTGAGGGCGTCTTCTATCCTTTTGGCAGCTTCAACTATGTGTACGGCCAGTACCCGCTTGATCCCACGTCTCCGACTGGCGGGGAGCCGGCGCCAATCAGCCCGAACAACGCAATTCTCTACACTCTCGATCCGCAACTGAAGGCACCGTACACGCAGGAGTGGAATCTTGCCTTTGAGCAGTCGATCGGATCCGCTCAATCCGTTTCGGCAACCTACGCTGGCGCTGCGGGTCGCCGCTTGCTCATTACTGAGGCATACAGCGCTCCTAACGCAAACATCTCGTATGCCGACCTGGTCGGAAACTACGGAAGCTCTGATTATGACGCCTTACAATTGCAGTTTCGTCGGCGATTGAGCGAGGGCCTGCAGGTGTTGGCGTCTTACAGTTGGGCGCACTCGATCGATACGGGCTCGACCGGTTCCGGCGGTCTTACACTCGGCGACGTGTATTCCCGGCAGCTTGGGGCCAGTTTGAACCGCGGCCCCTCGGATTTTGACATTCGGAATTCGGTATCGGCCGCCCTGACTTATGACATTCCCGCGGCCGACGGCAATCGCCTCGTCCAGATTTTTTCGCAGGGCTGGTCAACCCAAAACACATTACAGGCTCGTTCTGCCACTCCGGTTACTGTCGCTTTTCCCGCGTTCACCTATCAGATCGGCCCAACACCAGCCATCATCCGTCCTGACGTGGTTCCGGGACAACCCTTCTACCTGAGCGAAGCGCAATGCCTCCCGGTTCTGTTGACCCAATGCCCTGGTGGCAAAGGGTTCAATCCCGCCGCCTTTACACCTCCTCCTCTCGACCCAACCACGGGCGAACCGACACGGCAAGGAGATCTTGGCCGCAACGCCTTGCGCGGCTTTGGCGCATGGCAGTGGGATTTTGCGTTACATCGAGATTTCCCGCTTCGCGAACAGATCAAGCTGCAGTTTCGGGTAGAGATGTTCAACCTTCTCAATCACCCGAACTTTGGTCCTCCCGATGGAGGACTCGGCTCCTCTTATTTCGGTTGGTCTGACCAGACTCTTGGTCAAAGTTTGAATACTGGAAACGACGGCGGAGGAGGATTCAGCACGCTCTACCAGTTGGGCGGGCCACGGTCGGTGCAGCTGGCTCTGAAGCTGAATTTCTAACGCTGACCTCTGAATTTGTTGAACAGGAGATGGAAATTGAGACTGAACCGTCTGCGCAGAGGTTCTCTTCGACTGATGTCGATCGCCATGATGTCGTGTATAACTCTGGCCCAATCGAAGGGAAATCTCGAAGACGCGCGCGCGGGCATCGATGCTGCGTTTGACGCCACCCCGCTCCAAATACTCAGCGTTCAGAAGACCACGCCCCACCCCGTCACGTGCATGGACCTGCTGACACTTCGAGACTTCAATGGAATGCAGATATCAGCGGACGGAAGGTATGTAGCCTTCGTGCTGCGGCAGGCAGTTTACGACTCGAACAGTTACCGCACCGGCATGTTCGTGATGAGTACGGCGAAAGGCAGCCAACCTGTGAGTCTCGGCACTGCCGGTCCGCCGGGTTGGGACGTGATCAATCAGTGGGTGCACGAAGACCCCCAATGGTCGCCCGACGACAAATACATCTACCGCACCATGAAACGCGGGGGCCTCTCGCAGGTGTGGCGATGGAAGCGCGAAGGCGGCGCACCGGAGCAGGTGACCCACGCCCAACAGAATGTGCAGAACTTCTATCTCAGCAAAGATGGTGCAACGCTGCTCATGATGGTCGCAACTTCCCCAACCATTGACCGTAAGCAACTTGCCGAAGAAGGCATCCTCTATGATGGCAGCTTCGAAGCGACGGGCCAGCCGATTATCGATCGCATCGCCTCCACTCCCGGCGGTGACAACCAACCATGGATTGTCGACTTGAACGACAACAAGGCGCACAAAGCCTCGGAGGCGGAAATCGCGGAGCTGAATCTTGGCGCGACGGACATTGACGACCCGCTTGGAACGACGATGCGCAAGATTTTCACTCAAAAAGAGATCGATGACCTCAGGATTGGGAGTTTCGCAGTCTCGCCGGATCATAAAATGGTCGCGTACGAGGGTATGATCGACGATCCTGCCAAGTCAAAGTGGATCATGTATCCACTCATGGTGAGACCGCTTGCCGGTGGCCCTGCGGTGACGGTGGCGACCTGGGACGACTATTCGCGGCTGTTCTGGTGGGCCTCTGACAGTAAGGAAATCTATATCCCGGACAGGAGCGCTAATCCAGATGATCCGCGTCCCGAAAAACTCATGGCCCTGCCCGCGCTTGGGGGCGAGCCCCGCGTAGTGTTCGAGTCTCCTTTCCTTCAGGGGCTGTACTCCACGGATCGCTCCAATCGCTTCGCCGTGTACATTCGCGAGGACAATACCACTGCCGACGAACTGGCGCTTGCCGATCTTTCCACCGGCGAGGTGCGCCCGCTGGCGGCCATAAACCCGGAGGTGCAGAATCTTCAAATCACTCCGGCGCGCCGGATCGATGTCACCGACAAGCAAGGCGAACATTTCTGGGGCCGCTATGTGCTGCCGCTGGGGTACCAGCCGGGGAAACGCTATCCTCTTGTCATTACCACCTATGAGGATTACGGCGGTTTTCTTCGCGGCGCCGTGGGTGACGAATACCCTATTCATGTTTTTGCCGCTAACGGTTTCGTGGTCTTGAACTTTAACGCTCTGACCCGAAAGGCCAGCCGCAACCCCGACGATTTCGAGGGCAGCTTGCGGACGTGGCAGGGGCCCATCGAGGCCATGGAAGCCGCTGCCACCAAGCTCTCAGAGATGGGCATCGTCGACCGGTCGCGCGTCGCGATTACCGGCCTCAGTTATGGCGGCGACCTGGTCAACTACGGCATCGCCCATAGCGATCTGTTTCGCGTCGCGATCGATAGCGGGGGAGAAGGATGGGATCCAATCGCGTATTACCTCATCGACGATCTGGACCGATCGAACATGTCGCATGCGAGGGGCCTCGGCCTGCCCGACAGCGACATGCTGGCTAAATACAAGAAGGTATCCGTGGCGCTGAACGCAGCGAATGTGCACACCGCGTTGCTCATCAATGGTACCGATGCGGAATATACCTGGGATATGCAGCGGCTCAATACTTTGCGGGCGTTGAAGAAGCCAGTTGAAATGTTCATTTATCCCAACGAAGGCCATGAGAAGAACCAGCCGAAGCATCGATATTCCATTTATCAGCGAAACGTCGACTGGCTCAAGTTCTGGCTTAACGGGAAGGAGGACCCCGATCTGGCCAAGGCGGAACAGTACAAGCGCTGGCGAGAGCTGCGCCAGCTCGACGAGAATGACCGCGACGCAGCCGCGTCTGCGCGTTAAAGATCTTGGTGTTTACAAAGAAAGCAAGGCGGGCGAATGGTCCCCCTGACGAAGTGATTCTACGTCTCCGAGAGTGGCCACGTCTGGCTTTTCGGAATTCATGCTTCGCTCCTGTTATCTCCGCGTCCAAAACTCCCTGGCTCGTGCTAAGATCGAGTCGACTTGTAAGTCGCCTCCCGGTGGCGGCAACCACCGGGAGGGATTGACGACTACTCATCCAGGTCGTACGCCGGATTGGTGACCTTGAGGGGCACGCCATCTGTCGGGGACCCTGGGATTTTCTGGTGGGGCGGGGCCTGGATGATCATTCTGGCCTCCCCCAGCGTCTTTACTTCTGGTTTGCTGTACGTCATGGTGGTTCTCCTTTGGTTGAAATATTCCGTCCGCTGTGAACGGGCGGAAGCGTGTTTGGTTGCTGTCAGGCGCTGATCGGTAGTTCGCGCTTGCGAATGGCCAGTGGGGAAAATGCCGGCAGTTCCAGCAGTCCGCGCTGCGCCAGGTCTCGCAACCAGAATTCCAGTGAAATCGTCCAGAGCACGCGTACCAAATGGCCCGTTTTCCCCGCGCGAAGATCGCTCACGGTTTTCAGCAGCTCGGGATCGTCCACATATCCGAGCCGTGAACTGATTGACGAACAATATACGGCCTGGATGTCACCCCAGTGCTCGTCCAGCATCAGCGCTGGGGTGCGCGCGGCAAACTGCTTAGTTCTTCGGGCGAGAACCTCCGCCGGTACAATGCCAGCGAGAGCACGCCGCATGAGAGAACGCCGTTCGCCGGGCCGCAGCCATTGATCGGCGGGTGTCGCGAGAACGAACTCAATCAGATTCTGATCCAGATACGGATACGTGGGTTGTTCGAGTACCGGCATTGGTGCAGGCATTTTCGCCAGGTTATACGCCATTGCCTGAACGCCGCCGACGATGGAACGCCGCGTCGGTAGCCAGAACCCGAACGTCTCGCTCGCGCCAGTCAGCCGATACTTGAGGCCAGTGCGACTTGCAAAATCCCTCCGATACCAGGTCTAGAGCTTTGCTTCCGGAACTAGATATTGCGCAAGCACCGCGGGGAGCGCGTCGACGACGGAATCCCACAGAAGGTGGATCCAAGGGCGGCGCTTGACCAGACTCCACGCCGCGAGCTGCCCGGCAAGGCGAAGGAACCGACATCGCACAATCAGATCGCCCAACAGCACCCGCGGATCAGGGATGCCTCCCATCAACTCGTCGCCACCGAGTCCCGAAAGAACAACGCGGTAACCGCCTTTGCGAACTTCTCCGGAGCGTTCATCGCAGAGTTCATTGCTGACACCGAGAGCGCCTGGAAACGGGCAGAATTCACGAAGCTCCAGTGACGCCTGCGATTTAGCCATTTTGCTGCTGTCGATGTGAATGCCAGGTCTGCCACGCTTCTCCTCGATCTTCTGAAAATAGATCCAATCGTCTCCCTTCGGTTCCGTCCTGTCGTAAAACGAAAGCGTATCCAGTCGCGGCGTATCTGCCCCTTCGTTGGCAAGGATGTCATCGGCCATGCAGACGACCGACGACGAGTCGAGGCCTCCGCTCAGTTCGGCGAGCACCGGCGAGTCCGAACGCAACCTGCGGCGTACCGACTCCCGAAAAACGTGACGAAAGTGTTCTTCGTAGTCGCGGTCGGTTTTGTAACGAATTCTTGTTCGCGGGGAAAACCGCCAGAATCGCTCTGTTCTCGTTTCGCCGGGTCGAACGCGAACGAAATGCCCCGGCGGAACTTCGCGAATTTCGCGATATGGAGTCGACCGCCCGTCTGGATTGTGCGCGAGATATCCTGCGACGAATTCATCGTCAACATGAAACCTAACGCCCGCAAGCTGCACGAGTGGGGTGATCTCGGTGGACCAACGGATTTGATCTGGTCTCAAGTGGTAGAAAATGTGCCGCACACCCATGAAGTCGGAAGCAACGACCAGTTCTTTCTCTTCCGGACGCCAGGTCGTGACGGCCCAGTCGCCGACAATGCGGCGGAAGCACTCGCTGTCCCAGCGATCGAAGGCGGCCGCAACGACCGCAATGTCGGTTGGGTTGGCTTCAAGATCATTGCGCAAGTCGGGGATAAGTTCGTTTCTGTTGTCAAGGCGGCCGTCCCAGGTGAGAATAGAACCCCGGTGCGAGAAATAAGGTTGTCTTTCCTGACGCGACTCGGCAGTCGTGTGGAAGGGCCGATAAATGAGTGCGACCCCTCCGTCCGCGCGGCAAAACTCCCCATCTGGACCTTGCTGCTTCAGAGCTTGACTGAAGTCACCGAGTAGTTTGCGGTCGACCGGCTGGCCATCGAAATTCCAAATGCCCGCTTGCACGCTCATACCCAACTCCTTGCTCAGCAGCGATCCCAGACCGCATAGGTCGCTTGAACATTGGATCGTTCGTTGATTGCCTGCCCGTCAACTTCGACCCAGGCATGGGCCTTGAACGGAAGTTTCTGTGCTCCGAGAACCATGTGTGCTGGTACTCCATGTTTCCTGAGCAAATACGTAGTGACGAAGGAACGCTGCAGGCAAAGAGCTTGTTTTGGATACCAGATGCAGGCGTAGTTGACCGCCACGCAGATACGTTTGACGGTGTCTTGACCAGAAGATGCGTTGGCGACGGGCCAGCTCTTGACTATCGAATAAATGGTCTCGAAGCGACGGAAGGTGCTCAGAACGTCATAGGCAAATAGTGTTAACAACGCGCCAATAAAAAGCATCATGACGCCCTCCCCTGCCCGGCATGAATTCCGAGCTCGTGACAGAGGAATGTGAGTCTGTCGATGAGAGCCTCGATCTTGGTCGACAGCGGCTGCACCGGCGTATGGCCCCACTCCGGCTTGTAGTCAAGTAGGATGGGAAACTCCGGATGATTTGCCGCTTGGAGACGAGCCGCCATCTTCCTGGCATGCATTGGATTGCAGCGCGTATCCGCGTCACCCGAGATGAGCAGGACAGCAGGATAGTGCACGCCGTCTTGCACGTGATGGTAGGGTGAATAACTAAGCAGGCGATGGAAGTCCTGCTCATCTTCGGGTGATCCGTATTCCTCTGTCCATCCCGCAGCGAAATCGAAGAGGTGATACCGAGTCATGTCGAGCAGAGGCCCGAGGCAGATGGCGGCGCGGAACAGGTCGGGGCGTTGAGTGATGGTAGCGCCGACAAGAAGGCCAGCATTCGAGCCGCCGCCAATGGTAATGCGGCCGCGTAGAGAGCGCCCCTCTGATATCAGCCACTCCGCGGCGGCGATGAAGTCATCAAACGAATTTTGGCGGTTCTCGCGCTTGCCCGCCCGGTGCCACTCTTCGCCGAGTTCCGACCCTCCCCGGAGAGCGGGAACAGCAAACAGCACTCCCTTTTCGATCAGAAAGGTTGCAAACGCAGTGAAGCGCGGTGTGACACAACTCCCAAATCCGCCATAACCTGTAAGAAAGGTTGGCAGCGGCCCCGAATGTAATAGATCTTTTCTGGCCGCGACGAAAAGCGGAACCGAAGTGCCGTCTTTCGATGGATAGCCGGTCTCTTCGACAGCGATGAAAGAAGGATCAAGTGAGACAGTCGGCTTCTGCCAGAGACAAGATTTGTCGTCTCGCGTGCTATAGCAGTAGACGGTCGGTGGTTGAGCAATTGACGTGTGGCTGTAGAACAAACTATCGGATCGAGTCGTGGGATTCAGGAGATCGATAGTGCCATGCGAAGAACATGGAGCATCCTTCCTCTCGCCATCCTGGATGCTGAATGCTTCGACTTCAGTTGAAAAACGATCGACGCGAGTCGCGAAGATTCGGTCGCCCGCAACGGTGAACTGCTGGATGCGGCGATCGGACTGTGGAACAATATTTCGCCAATGCTCGGGATCCGGATCGTCGAGGCTGATACGAACGATCCGAAAGTTCGGAGCCGCGAAGTCCGTGTAGGCGAACAGCTGGCCATGCGCGAAGAACGGCGAAAAGCAGCCTGCGATATCGCGTAACAAGATCTTGGGAGCCTGTCCCGGCACCAGGCTGTGCAAGTAGATCGATGTGGTCGGATGTTTGCCGGTAGTGAACGCTGTGTACGCCAAGAGATTGGCTTCCGGTGAATCGAGAATTCCCAGGAAGAGATTCGGTTCTTCACCGGCGAAAAACACTTCAACATCTTGCGATCGGTTGCTGCCGAAGCGATGCCAGAACGCGGCTCTATAATTAGGCCGCGGGTCGCGCAGATCGTGGTGTGAGTAGTAGAAACCCGTGCCATTCGACTCAAAGGCGAACCCCGTGCAGAAACCCTCCGGCAGACAATCCGGGAGTACGGCGTTTGGCTCGATATCAAAGATCTCTATAGCCGAGTGATCGGTGCCTCCTTGTCGCACAGAATAGGCAAGGAACCGAGCATCGCGAGAAATCGCGACAATAGAAACGGCAGTCGAAGTCCCGTTTCCTCGCCGGGTTGGGTCTACCAGAACCGTTTCCGGCCCAAACAATCCGTCCCTCATGACGATGACAGGCTGCTCCCTGTCTCCCTGGCGTTTGAGGAAAAAATAGCGGTCGCCGACGTTCCAAGGTTCGGAGATGACTTCCTTAATGGCCAGGAGTTCTCTGACCCGTGTTCGAATTAGCTCTCGCTCGGGAATCGCAGCAAAATACGCACGCGTGTATGCGGCCTGCTCGTCGAGCCATTTCCTCGTGCGTGGGGAGTTCTGATCCTCAAGCCAACGATACGGATCTGTGATCTCGATGCCGTGGAGAATTTCAGTAACCGGTTCAACTGGTGTTGGCGGAGGTGCTTGTACTGCTTGAGCCATGTACGGACCCTCCCGAACATGCAGGGCTACGGAGGTGGCAGCTCTAGGCTTGGACTTAGTCCCACATCTGATGCGAATGATGGTGAACCGTAAACCTGCACCGGTCTTTCTGCGAAAAAACTTTTTTCGTGCTTGGAATTGCGCAAGTTCAGTCTCAATATTCTGGGCGGCTTGAAATACGCACAACATGCCATTGAAAGGCACAATGTCCCTACTACCAATCATTTGAGTAACTACCAGGTTGGCTCCAGTGGCAGGTCGGGTAGCTAAATCCGGCGCTACGCAAGCCCTCTGGCGCGCTACTCATTTCGTCAGCTGCACAGAATCGTGCACAAAACAAAACCTTCTTTGCTGGAGGTGTTCTAAGCGGTATGTCGCTCCCAGCGAGGTGCGCACCGGTGAAGCAGATACCGTTCTTCTTATGTCTGACCGCCGGGAAAACATGAGTTGCGGGCATTTCCGTCTGTCCGGTTTTCAGAACGGATGAACGATTTGTGTTGCTTTCGTCGATTTTGCTTTTAGACTGCTGGGAGCAAAATGGGGAATGTTTGGTGCCGAAAACGACTTCCGGTGGGCTAAGTCGGATTTGACTCAGCTTGACCGAAGAAATCAAAGGCGGCTCGCAAACGAGGGGGTGCTGAGCCATTCATGAGGAGCACTCTGCAAGACTGAATCGGTCTCGCGGAGGCGCTCCCGTCAAATCGGTTACGACGGGAGTAGTGGTCATGACGAATCCGGGGGATTGGCTGCGTGAGCTTCGTGAGGAACTTCATCTCACGCGTGTGGGGGTTGAGCGTCTGACAACAGAATCAGCAAGCCGAGCGGCGAATGAACGCTATCGCATTCGGCGCGGACGGCTCGCTGATATCGAAGACGGTCATAGTCCGCCGGATATCTTCGAAGTCGCCAGCCTCTCCGAATGCTACAAGGTGCCCTACCCTTCAGTGCTGCATGCCTTTGGCGTGCAGCCAGGCGAAGCTCGAAATATCCTTCCACTCCCATCGGAATCCCGCACCCCACAAGAACCATGGTCCTTCACCGACGCCGACCGCCCATTTTCTCTTAAATTTCAGACCAGCATCGGTTTCGACACCACGCGGCTGGTCACCGAGAGCCCCGAAGAACTGGGTATTCCTGCGGCTGTGCGTCGCGAGCTCGATGGGGCGGACTTTCGCTTCGGAATCGTCGGCATTAACGATGACACGATGGGCGAACTAGTTCCGGCCGGCTCGATCGTCGTCATCGACAAATCCCGCAATGCCGTTGAAATTGGGGAATGGAGGAATATTCGGGAGCGGCCCATCTATTTTGTATGGCACGAGAATGGCTTCAGCTGCTCGTGGTGTTTCCTTTCACGCGAAACCTTGTTCATCGTGCCTTATCCGACCTCTCATCAGCCCGTAATGATTTTCAAGACACCGCGTGCGGCATCGATCATCGGGCAAGTCGTTCACGTCTGGCCACCACTCATTGTCCGGAAGCACCAGTGAACGGCCCGGCATCCGGCCCAGGTTATTGGGCCGAAAAGCGTCTCTTGCGCCGCAGCAGGTTCTCGAAGAATCCAGATTTCTTGGGTGTCGCCTGGTTCGGTCTGCGAACCAACTGTTTCTCTTCGAGCGCTGCGATGAATTCCCTGGCATCTGAAACAAGCTGAGGTCGGCTTACAGGAAATTCCTGTCCCAGCGCGTCCGCAATCTGCTCGAGAGAACATCCCTTCTTCAACAACTCCCAGATTTTGAGTCCGACCGGGTTGAGGCTGAAGCAAATTCCTTGTTCAACATCCAATAGAACTGCTCCATCTTCAGAAGTGACTTCTCGGACGCCGGACGCAATCGCCAACTCTGCGGTGCTCGTCGTTTGATCCATGGCCCATAACCTCGTCATCGCTCTTCTCGGATCCGAGTTGTCACACGATGAACCGTCGCTATCGTTTTCAGCGAAAAATCTTTTTGCTGCAGCAATTCCTGCAAACGGAGCCTAGGTGCCAGGCCTATCGACGGAATCGCTCGTCAGATGCAGATTGGTTTATCCGCCAACATCCTGCGGAATGTTGGAGATTTGCTGATCGAATCGGAGATCGATGAAACGAGATCGGAGACTCAACGTGGCGTGGACGCACTCCGCCCCCGCGCCCTCGGGAAGATATTCCCCCGGGAGTCTGGCGATGGCGACGTCGTTGTGGACGTTCTGAGGGCGCTCACTGTCTCTTTGCCCAATGATCTTTCCCGTCTGATATTTCTGGCGACGCTGCGTGACAACAATTCTGGTCATTACTTCCATCCGGACCTGGCGCGCCGGTTCTCCGAGCGTGTTGCCGATCGGGCGATGCTCGCCTGTCATCAACGGATCTACAAACAAGTCGTTGCTCTTTCGATCGAAGACCTGACCGATCAGCTCGACGTGTATGTAACGACGGTTCCTGCACCCAGAGAAAGAATAATTGAAAGCTGGACAAAGCTGAAGGCCTATCGGGCCACCATTCCGATCGATACGGATCCCATCTCGGCAGAGATTTTCTTCATGAAGGTTGAGGTTGTGTCCTGCCTCAGCTGGAAATGGAGAAAGCGTTCGTCCGTTAAGATAACGGAGCGAACGTATGAGGAAGGAACGGAAGCATTTCACCCCGGAAGAAAAAGTAGCCATCTTGAGGCGGCATCTCGTGAACAAGGTGCCAGTCTCGGAGCTGTGTGAAGAACTGGGCCTGCGCCCAACGGTGTTCTACCGCTGGCAGAAGGAACTGTTCGAGAACGGAGCCGCCGCTTTTCAGTCTCAAGAGCGTCCCCACCGCCAAGTGGAGGAAAAGCAGAAACGGATCGAGTTTTTGGAGAAGAAGGTGCAGACCAAGGACGAGGTACTGGCTGAGCTGATGGCTGAGCACATCGCACTAAAAAAAAGTCTTGGGGAACTCTAACCGGTGTCTGGGTGCCGCATGATGTGCGGGATCTAGTCGTGGATTTCGTCCGACGCTGGTCGAAGAAGGCCGAGATCGGCGTCGGACGGTTTATCCCGTGGCTGGGCGTGACTGCCAGCAAGTTTTACGACTGGCGGCAGCGTTATGGCTGCGTCAACGAGCACAACGGTTGGGTTCCCCGTGATTTCTGGCTGGAGCCGTGGGAGAAACAAGCGATCATCGAGTTCCATCTGCAGAATCCGCTGGAAGGTTATCGGCGGCTGACGTTCATGATGCTCGACGCTGACGTTGTGGCAGTTAGTCCGGCGAGCGTTTGGCGAGTGTTGAAGCAAGCTGGATTATTATCTCGGTGGAAGAGCAAGCCATCGCGCAAGGGAAACGGTTTCGAGCAGCCGCTGCAACCACATCAGCACTGGCATATCGACGTTTCTTACATCAATCTCTGCGGCACCTTCTATTACTTGTGCAGCGTTCTGGATGGGTTCAGTCGCTTCCTCGTGCATTGGGATTTGCGCGAGTCGATGCGGGAAGCGGATGTCGAAGTAATTCTCGAACGCGCCAAGGAAAAGCACCCGGAAGCGAGGCCACGCATCATCTCGGACAATGGGCCGCAGTTCATCGCACGCGATTTCAAGGAGTTCATTCGCATCTCGGGCATGACTCACGTCCGAACCTCGCCTAGCTACCCGCAGTCAAACGGAAAACTGGAACGCTGGCACAAATCTCTGAAAAGCGAATGCATTCGACCGGGGACGCCGCTGTCACTGGAAGACGCAAAACGCTTGATCCAACAGTATGTGGATCGTTATAACCATGTCCGGTTGCACAGCGCCGTCGGTTACGTGACGCCGAGCGACATGCTTGCGGGGCGACAGGCGGAGATACACGCAGAACGCGATCGCAAGCTGGAAGCCGCCAGACAGCAACGCCAGAGTCGCCGCCAGCAAGCCGCGTGAAGAGTGAAGCGGCCAGGCGATGGACAGCCCAAGGAAAGCCATTTTGACCCACAGTCGATGAGTGATATGGGATTTTTTCGCCGACCACGACGAACGGAGGTAGGATAAGTTCAGTTCATGAGCACTGATCAACGGCGAGAACTGGTTGACATCATCGACTGGACAACGATCATAGGCGTCCTCTCAGTTTTGCCCTGCGCATATTTCTGGGGCTGCGGCGCGGCCCTTGAGCTGTTCCACGTTTGGTGTAAAGGAAATACGGCTTTGGTAATGCTCGGTGTTCTCTTGGCCGTCCCTCTCTCCGGGGTTGCTGGCACCTACGGTTCACGCGCTTGGTATGTCGTTACGGCGGCTTCAGTTGGTACTTTGCTGTTCTTCGTTCTCAGGCTTCACTGATTAACATTCCCGCCCTCTCGCTTTTATCACTGTGTGTAGAGTTGGTTGCCCAAAGAGACTACCCTCACGATTCGGGTCTGGCCCGGTCTGGGTTTGGCGTGATTCACGGGCCAACTGGGTGTTGAGAAACGGCAGGTCGTTGCGGAGCTACAATGATCTTGCCGGGCGAAACGGAGGCGGGCACTGCGGGGACGCAACCACGCCGAGGGATAACCCGGTGGGCTCATCGAGACGATGAACAGGGGCGTGAGGACTCGTCCTTGCGCCGCCAACCTCCATCGGATCGAAAGACCCCCATGCCTTGAAAATCCCCGCCCCGCAGGGGCGGAATCTACACTAACGGAGAACGTCGCTTCTCCATTTCACGCTGAGCCAAGACAGCCCGTGCTTTGTTCTTCCACCTCCAGCTTTTCGTCCAAAACCGCCGCCTCGTTCCCACTGACCGTTACAGAAGTGATCTCCAAGGTCTTGAAACCTGCTGCCTCAAACTTCAGCCGGTAATTTCCGGGAGACAGGTCAATTTTGAAGCCGCCATCCGGTCCCGTGGTCGCGCTTTGCGTTTGTCCAGTCTCTGCGCTGGTCGCCGTCACAGTGGCGTTCGCAACCACGCCGCCAGAGACGTCAGTAACCCTGCCCGTCAACGCACCGGTTCCAGACGTCTGAGCGATGAGAAACGGAGCCAACATACCGAACAGACAAACGACAAGGAGGCCAGAGACAGAACTCCCCCGGGCATTCCTCAACATTGCTCACCTCACGCTTTCCGATGCCGCGATGGCCTCGTGTCGAGACGAGGCGCCCACTCCTAAGATATGTCCGGAACATTACCGCGCCTTTTCCGCAAGATGACAATCTGTTCATCTACCGACCGATCGTCGCATTCCCTGCCGATATGGATTTCATCAACAGACGGTGATCTCGATCTGTGGTTGCAACCATTCTCTGTTCTTACCACTTCATAGTAGGCACGGTTTCTTTCGCATTGTTGGACATCCGGTATTTGTTACCTCGCCCTGCGATTCGAGCGGCCTTAGAGAGTTCGGCTCTTCCACGGGCAGAACAATCGGGAGTTAGTGGATGCGACGAATTGTGTTAGGGCGGGCAGTGTTGGCGGCTAGCTTGTGCAGTAGCCTGAGTGTTGGGCAGCGACACATGGCCGAGGGCCATAAGCTTTGTTCAGAGGAGAGCCAGAATAATGATGAGACGCTTCACGGTTGGCGCTTTGCCGGCTGCATTGATGATGCTATCGATGGCGCCGCTACTCCTCCTATGCTTAATCACTACTAGTGCGATTGGTCAGCAACAAACTGCGGCAATAGCGAGCAACTCTGAACTCCCCGACGCACCTAGCGCTGTATTGGATCAGCAGAGTTCTTCTGAACAGGCGCCTCCCCGCGAGGGCTCAGCAAGCGTCTTCGGCGTTGTGCTCGACGTAAGCGGAGCCACGGTTGCAGGCGCACAGGTCAGCTTGACCGATAGAACCGGGTCGCAGCGGCGCAACGTAAAATCTGGGCCGAACGGTGACTTTACCTTCACCGCCCTCCCTCCTGGTTCCTATCTTGTCATCGTCGAAGCTAGCGGTTTTGAGCGCTTCACATCTACGGAATTCTCCATCACGGCACAACAGGCCTATGAGGTTCCTAAGATTCTATTGCCGGTTGCGACGGCGAATACAGTGGTCAATGTCCGTCCCGCGGAACTGATCGCTGCTGAGCAGATAAGGGCAGAAGAGAAGCAGCGTCTGATCGGGATCGCCCCGAACTTCTATGTAAGCTACGTTCCCGACGCAGCTCCGCTCACCTCGAAACAGAAGTTCTCGCTTGCCTCGCACGACACATTCGATTGGACTTCGTTCGTGGGTGTCAGCGCAGCAGCAGGCATCGAACAAGCGAATAATAGCTTTTCCGGCTATGGGCAAGGCACCGCGGGCTACGCCAAGCGTTGGGCCGCAAAATTTGCCGATGGACGCTCTAGTGACTTCCTGAGCCATGCAGTCTTTCCCTCGCTGTTCCACCAGGATCCACGCTACTTCTACCAGGGAACTGGATCTAAGAAGTCGCGCCTCTACCATGCGCTGAGTAACGCCTTTGTCGCGCGCAGTGACAGCGGACATCTCATGCCGAACTATTCCTATCTCCTCGGGGACATCTGTTCCGGCGCGCTCTCCAATGCGTACTATCCCGCCGCAAATCGGGGGGCGAGCCTGGTCTTCACCAATGCCGCGCTTGGCTTGGCCGGACGCGCGGGTTCGACTGTACTCCAGGAGTTCTTGGCAAAGCGCTTCACGAAGAACGTCCCGGGCAACACAAAGCCGAATGCGCCCGCGAATGGGCAACCATGAACCTGGTTCAATTGGATGATGCAGCAGACGATGCGACGGTAGCAGGCTACCGGTTCACGCTATGACCTCGCGTCGCGAGTAGGCACCCAAGACTAAGATGTGTTCGAAACATTACCGCGCGCTTTCGGGAAGATGACAATTTGTTCATCCACTGGACTAATCGTCGCATCCGATACTGACTGCCAGTATGATTTCATCCACGGATCGCAATTCTCGGTCCGCGATTGCAACCAATCTCTATTCCTCCTGCTTCATAGAAAGCACGGTTTATTTCGCATTTTGGGGCATCCGGTATTTGTTATCTGGCCCTGCGATTCAAGCGGCCGTAGAACTCGCCTTTTCCACGCCGAACCATCGGGAGTTACTCGAATGCAACGAATTGTATTAGGGCGGGCAGTGTTGGCGGTTACCTTGTACGGCGGCCTGAGTGTTGCGCAGACTCTCAGGCCGCGGCCTCCGGCGGGGACGCCGCAGAGCGATGATGCAGCTACATCGCAGAGGTTGGCAGAGAACACGGAGGCTGCTCCAGTGACGATGCCGATGAGCGTGGCGGCGGGGACCCCGATCAAGGTAGCGCTGGACTCGGAGGTGCGGATTCGCAGTGTAGGGCAGGCGATCCATGGCAAGACAGTGGAGCCGGTGTATGCATTCGACAAGCTGCTGATTCCGGTGGGGACAGTGGTGAACGGGAAAGTGGCGGCGATCGATGGCGTACCGGGGAAGACGCGAGTCCTGGATGCGACGGACGGGAATTTCTCCCCGGCGCGCAGCGTGCATGTGCAGTTTGACGAGTTGGTGCTGGGTGACGGGAGGCATGTTGCGATCCGGACTCTGGCGTCGCCGGCACCGGATGGAGTTCTGCAGTTTGTCTCGGCGAATGAGAAGGCAAAAAACAAAAACAAAGTGGAGAATGAGGCGTCGAAGAAAGTGAGCGCGACACGGCAGGAGATTCGGCGGCAATGGAACGATTTACAGAAGCAGATCCACGAGCCCGGGAAGATGCACAAGCTGAAACGGATTGCGCTGGCGCAGCTGCCAGTGCATCCGCAATACATTGACGCGGGAACGACCTTCAACGCGGACCTCCAGCAGTCGCTGGATTTTGGGAAGGAGGCGCTGAAGCTCGAAGCCTTGACCGACATCGGAGCACCGCCTCCGGACGGAAGCGTCGTGCATGCCCGTCTGGTGACAGCGCTGAGTTCGGCGACGGCAAAACAGGGAGACCCGGTGGAGGCGCTGATCACAGCACCGCTGGTGGTGTCGGATCATCTGATTCTTCCAGAGGGAAGCGTGATCAAGGGTTCAGTGGTGCAGGCGCAGCCCGCACGGCGGATGGGACACAACGGGCAGTTGCGCATCCTGTTTCATCAGGTTGCGCCGCCGAACGGGCTCGAGCAGAAAGTCGAGACGAATCTGGAAGCCGTAGCCGTGGCAAAAGACGAGCACCTGAAGCTGGACGATGAAGGTGGAGCTCAGGTAACCACGCCGCGAACGCGTTATTTGACGACAGGTATTCAGGTGATGCTGGCGGCTACACAAGCCGCACCGGATCGCGACGCAGGACAGGGGAATCTGAGCGTGGGAGAAGCCGGACACAGCGCAGCGAACGGCGCATCGGGATTCCGCTTTGTGGGAATGATTGTGGGATTGGCTGCGCGTTCGCGGGTAGTATCGGCGGGATTCGGATCCTATGGAGCGGCGATGTCGATCTATTACCACTTTCTGGCGCGAGGTCGCGATGTGGTCTATCCGAAAGACATGGCCATGGTGATCGGGCTGGGAACTCGGGACAACAAGTCTACGAATGCATCAGGACCGTCTGCGCGGTGCCCAGCGACCGCATCGAGCGCTTATGAATCCAGTGCGATATGTCGCTGATACCGATTTGGGCGTTTCATCGGTACCCTTGCGCTCTGAGATGGCACTTCTGGTTCTGTTCGGATGCATTTGTGTGGCATCGGCGACCCCGCAGCAGCGAGCTACGCCATCAATCGTCATAGTTTTGTCGGTGATCGATGACAAATCCGAGGCCGTTCCACAGGCCCAGATCCAAATCCATGCTCAAGGGCAACTTCTTGCTACTGCGTTGACCGACGCTGCCGGGAGAGCAACAGCCACCCTTCAAGGGCACGCCAGCCTACAGTTGACGGTTAGTAAGCAAGGCTATCTCGCGACCAGTACTGTTTTGGAGATAAAAGCAAGTACCAGGCGTACGGAAGTCGAGGTTGTTCTATCGAAGGCCGAACTGAGTCAACAGAGCGTAGAGGTTCACGGTACCCCTTCAAATCCCGTCGCCGAGGAGTCCAGCAGTCAGGCCACAATAGCGCCGGAGCAGGCTCAAGACACACCTGGCCGTCCGGCGACTCTGGCAGATACGTTGCCTCTGGTTCCAGGCGTCGTCCGCACCAGTGATGGCAGTGTGAGAATCGCAGGCTATGGAGAAAATCACAGCGCTCTCCTGGTCAACTCGGTTGACGTAACGGACCCCGCTACCGGGATGTTCGGGCTGACTGTACCCATCGACAGCGTCCAGAATGTTTCGGTTTCGGAGATGCCATACCTCGCGCAATATGGAAAGTTCACCGCCGGTGTGGTCACGGCCGAAACGCGCCAGGGAGAACAGAAGTGGCACTACGCTCTTAATGATCCCCTGCCTGATTTCCGAATCAGAAGCGCCCATCTGGAAGGCCTGAAGGATGCCTCGCCCCGGCTGGATCTTAGCGGCCCCCTGATCGACCGAAAGCTTTATTTCTTGGAAGACGATGAATACGCAATCAGCAAAAGTGAAGTGTATACGCTTCCGTTTCCCTTGAACCAAACAACATCGACAGCGATCAATTCTTTCACCCAGCTTACGGAGATCTTGTCTCCCAACCAGACGCTCAGTGTGAGTTTCCATCTCGCTCCTCACCTGCTGACCTATTCGGGACTGGACTACTTCAATCCCCAGCCCGTAACGCCCGACATTAATGTGCACGAGTCTACCGGCACTGTTATCCACCGGCTGGCTATCGGGGAGGGTCTACTGCAAAATACTGTCGCCATAACCCGTGTCAGCACCGGCATTGATCCGCAAGGCAACTCGGAGATGATCCTCACCCCGATCGGAAATCAGGGCAATTATTTTGGCAGGGAGTCGCGCCTCGCCACGCGGGTTCAATGGATCGAGAACTGGCGACCACGCAATCTGCATTTCCTTGGGGAACACAGTCTCCAGATTGGGTCGGTCGTTGCCCATGCCGAAGATGCAGGAGACTTTATTGCCCGGCCGGTCTTGATCGAAAACTCGACCGGTCAACCGGCCAGCCGTATAGATTTCAGCGGTGCCGGATCATTTTCAGTCAGCGATCTTGAGCCCTCCTTGTACGTGCAGGATCACTGGCTGCTGCGCCCCAATCTCGCACTCGATCTCGGAACTCGTTGGGAAAGTCAGACGATCACCCATACGGTTCGGATTGCCCCGCGCGCAGGTTTTGCATGGACGCCGGACCGAAGCCAGACAACTGTTATTCGCGGGGGCCTCGGTATTTTCTATGACAATGTGCCCCTCAATACCTACGCGTTCAGCAGTTATCCTCAGCAGACCGTCACGCTGTACAACAGTTCGGGGGGAGTGGCCGGCAGCCCGATCCAGTACATCAATCTCACCGAGCAGGCTGCGGAGTCGAAGTTTCCCTTCATTGACAGTGCCCAGAAGAGCGGAAATTTTGCTCCCTATACTGTCGGCTGGAACGTAGAACTGGACCGCAGCTTTTCGCCCTTCATGACTCTTCGGGTCAAGTATCTACAGGGTCAGGCTCACGACATGCTCACGATCCAGCCCGAGGTTGTTCAAAACCAGCCGGCGTTGGTTCTCAGCTCGACCGGCTTTGCGCAGACGCGGCAGTTGGAATTTATTGCCCGTTTTGGTGGCCAGCAGAAACGCCAAATATTCTTTTCTTACGTGCGCCAGTACGCGCGAGGAACCGTTAACGATGCGAACACTTATCTCGGCAACCTGCCATTCCCCATCATGAACCCAAATCTCGTTGCCAGTTTACCCAGCGAAATTCCGAATCGCTTTCTGTTGTGGGGAATGTACAGTTTGCCCAGGAAATTCCGCGTGATGCCAAAGATCGAAGATCGAAGCGGATTCCCCTATCAACCGACAAACGTACTGCAGCAGTACATTACTTCCATTCCGGGCGCCCAGCCTCGCTTCCCCCGATACTTCTCATTTGACCTTCGCGCCTCGAAGGACATCCAGGTCACGCCCAAACACGCGATTCGGCTGTCCGCAACGGTGATGAACCTGACCAATCATTTCAATGCGCTGGAAATCCACTCGAATGTGGCTGACCCGCAGTACGGACGTTTCTTCGGCAATATCAATCGTAAGGTGCTTTTTGATTTCGACTTTCTCTTCTAAGGAAGCGAGCTCTCACGACCTTACTCGGGTTTGCCGGTGTAGTGTTCTTCGCGGTGAACATCGGCATGGTCTTCCAATGACTCCAAATGAGTCGTTACTTCAGCAGGCATCCCCAGTTCGATCGGCAGTCGTTCTTCGAGGGCGGTTGCCAAGCGGTGGGCTTCAGTAACCGATGTCAGGCGCGGGAACAACAAGTGTACTTCGATGATCTGGCGGTAGCCGGTGGTTCGGAAACGTACGCCATGGTATTGAATGCCCAGTTCCGCACAAATTGCATCCAACTTCTCCCGAATCTTCCGGCCGGCTCCAGGATCAGAATAATCCATCAGCCCGACTGCTGAACCCCAGACCAAGCGCCCTCCTGACCAGAGAATATTTGCCGCGACCGCGATGGCCACTAGCGGATCGAACGGCTTCCAGTGCGTCAGCAGCACCAGTCCAAGTCCTCCCACTACGCCGAAGCTGGTCCAGCTGTCGGTCAAAACGTGTTTGCCGTCGGCTTCGAGAATCAATGAGTTGGTGCGCCGACCAGTCCGCAGGAGATAGTAACCAAGGCCCGCATTGAGCACTCCAGCCAGCAGGATCAGAGCTGTTCCGGCTCCCAGGTGCTCCAGCTGTAGCCCGGCCATCCACTTGCGAATCGATTCATAAACAATTGCGATCGCGGCCACCACGATCATCGCGCCCTCAAATCCAGCAGAGAAGAAGGTGATCCGCTCGTAACCGTAGAGGAACTGAGCAGAAGCCGATCTGGTGCTAAGCCGAAGACTGAACCAAGCAAACGCGACCGCGATTACGTGAACGACCGACTCGGCTGCGTCGGAAAAAATGGCGGCGGAATGCGTCATAAAGTAAATGGTGGTCTTGCCAATCAGCATCGCCAAACCAACAATCAGAGAAACACGCATGGCAAAATGCGCGTCATGCAATTCCCGTTCATCTCTCCGTGTTATGGAGCTACCCATGTGGCCTCTCCGTTCTGCTTTCGCAGATCAAAAAATTGGAGTTTGGGGCATGATCCTACGAGTATCCCATCTTACTAGTGGCCTGTCGCAGTGAATTCGTTAGTGCGCAGCCGGCGGCTGGGGTCAGAGTATTTCCACTGGATCGGGTGAGCGTTGGTGGAGTAGGCGTTGATGTAACGACGGAGTTTGCGAGCCAGGTCCGGGACCGAGGTGAAAATGCCGCGGGCGATGACCTCGCGTTCGATCTTGGCGAACCAGATCTCGACTTGGTTAAGCCAAGAGGAATACGTAGGAGTGAAGTGAAGCTGCACGCGCGGATGCTGTTGCAGGAAGTCTCGAACGAGTTGGGTTTTGTGGGCAGAGAGGTTGTCGAGGATGATATGAATCTGCTGCCGGGGCGAGCACAACGCTACCACTTCTCCGAGGAAGGCAACGAAGTCACGGCTGGTGTGGCGGGCCGTGGTTCTTCCGTGCACGCGGCCGGTTTTGGTGTCCAGCGCGGCATACAGAGAAAGCGTTCCGTGCCGGTAGTACTCGAAGCCATGACGCTCGGCTCGCCCCGGCGAAAGCGGCAGAACGGGATCGAGCCGATCCAGGGCTTGGATGGCGGTTTTCTCGTCGACGCAGAACACGGCGGCATGCTGCGGCGGCCGCAGATACAGGCCGATAATGTCGGCCGCTTTGCTTTCGAACTCCGGATCGTCGCTGGCCAAGTAACGCTCCAGGCGATGGGGTTTCAGTCCCGCTTCTTTCCAGACGCGATGCACCGCGTCCTTGCTGACTCCCAGCGCGGTCGCCAGTTTGCGGCAACTCCAATGCGTGGCACCGTCGCTGGGTTTCTTGCGGGTGGCGGCCAGAATCCGGGCCCGCAAAGCGGGAGTCAGAACCCTGGCCTTCTGGCCGGGATGATAGGTGTCGAGCCCGTCGAGCCCGGATTCGAGGAAGCGCTGCTTCCAGCGGACGATCGTGGGAGCACTGGTCTGCAGCCTGCGCTTAATGGTGTTGAAGGAAGCTCCTTCTGCCAGCATCAAGATGAGCTTGGCGCGAAAGACGTAGCCAGCCGGCAGGGTACGCGATTGAGCGATGCTGCTGAGTTCCGAACGTTGGTTGCTGGTGAGGGACACTTCGCTGTCTGTCGCCATACCAACTTAGAAGCATAACAACTAGTAATGGTTACTTTGCGACAGTCCACTAGGCAGAGGCGGCATCCTCAGTGGCTGCCTAATGACCTTAATTGTGAATCTGGTCACGTATGAGCGTGATTCAGCCTCCAACCTCTCCTTAACGTCGCCTCGACGTATGACAAGTCTCACAAGAAAGTCGAACTCAAAATAGAAGAAATCGCTCTCGGCTATCGGGAAACCCTTGGGCGTCATTTGGCGGATCAGTATTGTGAACGCTGCCACGACCCTGAATCCACGGTCGAACGCGTTTCGAACTATGACAATCTTGAGGTAAAACCGCATCCATTCAGCGACGGCGATACGTTCAATAAGATCAGCGATGCCGATCTCACGGCCATCATCAGCTATGGCGGACCGGCTTTAAGCAAATCGGCACTGATGCCGGCGTGGGGTAATACGCTGGCAAAACCCGACATTCAGGCACTGATCGCCTACATCCACTCCGTATCAGACCCAGCTTCGCGTGACGCAGGTCCTGTCTATACCAGAAACTAATTGGCTCGGGGGAGATTGACGTCCTCACGCAGCAACGCGGGACGGCTACTGCTGTGAGAATCGTGGCACTCCAGGCACCGTGTCTGGGCCGCCGCAGAATGCCGCGGCAATGACGCAGATTTCTCATGGCAGGCGAAACAGATTGTTGCCTTCGGCATGATCAGAATCAGCGTCGTCATGTCACCTTTGGTCTCGCTCAGATGGCAGACAGTGCACGGAATCGCCATTGCAGAATGCACGGACTTGCCTCTAACTTTATTCGCATGACAGGACGAACACTCGGCATCTTTAGAGAGGACGCCCGGATGCTCGACGGCGGCTGCCTGCGTGGCGGCGAGCAGTGCCAGCGCAAGAAAGGTGATCGGCATGCCAGGCTTGTGTCTCATTGCAAGTGGCTTTGCACCCGGGCCCGAGTATGCAGATCGCAAAAAGCTAAAGCAATAGTGCTTTTATAATCGACGCGCCGGACTTTGTCACAGTGTCTCAGGCGTGTTTACGCATGCGGCAATGTTAATGAGTTGATGGTCGGCACCGTAGTGATCGGATTCGTACCGACAATCAGCGTCATGATCCGCCTTTTTGCGCATGCCGAAGTCGGTACCGCGACGCCGCAACCAGAGTAAGCAACCGGCTCCAGCCTGACGATTATCGGTGAGAGCCTGACAATTAGCTGACGATTCAGCCCTGGCCTCGAACGTAGGGGCATCTGACGATTGCGTGTTTTCATCTGACGATTATCTGACAATTCGGGCTCAGGTTTTGGTCGCCAGGACATAACCCGTATGAACGACCGCGTCCTTGCCTTGTGGCCAGCCCCAACTTCATCAAGTTTGTCGGGCGACGCCGGCTCGAACTCGTAGAGTACTGGAGCGCAGTGTGCGGAGAGGAATGTGTCGGTATTCAGGAGGTTCTGAACGATCACGCGCTCGTCTTCGAGTTCCTTCTGCACCGAGCTAACGAATACGTTGAGTTTCTGGCTCATCGGGAGATATCCGGACTATCTAGCCAACGTCTGTTTTCGGCTGATCCCAAAATCGCGAGTAGCGGCTCCCCAACTCAAGCGTCGCTTCGTACTTTTCGGGATCGTTCTGTTTCAGCCAGAGCAATCTGTAGACCGTGTCCACCGCCTGCTTCATGATGTTCTTCATCTCGGCTTGCGTAATGTGTGAGTATTCGGGTTTTCCAGCGCAAGTGGGGCACTCTATTCCTGCGTGGACATCTTCGATCGGCCCGTTGCGGAATGCCAAAGCGACAATGCCCCTGGCTTCCTCTGCCAACTCTGGGTCCAACGCCATCCTTCGCTTGGGCATGAGCTTCTCTCAGACTCGAAATCAAATCCGGACCGACCGCTGGGACGCCAATCGAACTGGCTTCAACCAGGAGGGCCGTCCCCGACGCAGGCGCCTGCCATGGACTCTAGCATCGGAAACCTCTCCTACCAACCAACAAACTGAATCGGGAAGAGGGTTGGGGATGGCGGTTAAGCGAGTATCGCCTAGGGAGACTCTGATTAAGTCCTCCCTTTCCACAGGGAGTAAAGATAATGTCGTGCCATATGAACTCGTTGCGCAAGCAGAGGACACTGGCGATGATGACGGGATTCGAGCGATACACAAAGAAGACGCGGCGGGCAATGTTCTTGGAAGAGATGGAACAGGTGGTGCCGTGGGGGAAACTGTGTGCGCTGATCGAGCCCCACTATCCCAAGCCGGGCAACGGGCAACGGCCGAAAGAATTGGAGCAGATGTTGCGGATTTATTTTCTGCAGCAGTGGTTCAATCTGGCGGACCCGGCGGTGGAAGAGGCTTTGTACGACTCGGCGACGCTGCGGCAGTTTGCGGGAATTGATTTGGGGGCCGAGCCGGTGCCGGATGAGACGACAGTGTGCAAGTTCCGGCACCTGCTGGAAGAGAACCATCTGGGGGAAGAGATTCTGGGGACGGTGAACCTGCATTTGCAAGCCAAGGGGGTGCGGATCACGACGGGCACGATTGTGGACGCGACCATCATTCACGCGCCCAGTTCGACCAAAAACCGCGAGCAGAGCCGAGACCCAGAGATGCACCAGGCGAAGAAGGGGAAGAACTGGTACTTCGGGATGAAGGCGCACGTGGGCGTCGACAGCAAGAGCAAAATCATTCACACGGCGGTGGCGACAGCCGCCAACGTTTCCGATGTGGCGATGTTGCCGGACCTGCTGCATGGCGAAGAAACGCGGGTGTGGGGCGACGGAGCGTATCAGGGCCAAACCGAGGTGATCCGCGAGTGCGCGCCACGAGCACGGGATTTCACCCAGCGGCGCTGTCGCTACAAGGGCCAGATCGTGGATGAAGTGGCGTGGGTGAAGAACCGGACGAAGTCGAAGGTGCGGGCGAGGGTGGAGCATGTGTTTCAAGTGATGAAGCTGCAGTTTGGATTCGTGAAAGTACGCTATCGCGGGCTGAAGAAGAACGCGCACAGACTGTTTGTCACCTGTGCGCTGGTGAATCTGTTTGTGAGCCGCAGAAAACTGCTCGCCGTCGCGTAGCTCGTCCGGCTTCGTCCCGTACGCGCGGTTGCAACGGCGGTACCGACCAGCTCCAGCATCCGAGATCCGAACCGGCAGCGCGGTTTCCTGAAACACTGTTGGTAGTCGACTTAGCATGAGCGCTTATTCAGAGTGTCCCTAGATCTTCAGTACGCTGTTAGGCTACCAGGCGCTGGGGATGCTTGCGCGGCTATTCCGATATGGGCAGCTCTCGTACCACGGCGGATTCGTGAATCTGCGCACGGGTCGCACAACCTCACTTCCTGTCGATCCGGTCTTATGGCATCGAATGAGAGCGAAGCCATCGGATTCCACATTTCCAAGAAAGAAGAGAAAGAGGGGTGGTTCGGCATGAGCCAAAGTTTTCGGGCAGTGAAAGAAATATGGAATATGCACTCCTCCTGCTTCATTGAACCCGAGGACTTGATTACGCTGCTCCACGACCTTGCCGCCCGAGTTGGCACCGCCAGCGACGAACACGAATACGGAGATAACAAAGCAGTGTGGCTCGAAGATGGCAACAAGGTTCTGGACTACATGGAGGCAGACGACCGCTTCAATGCCGCCAGTTTCAAAGACAGCATGGAAGAGCAAGGGGTAGTCATCAATAAGAATGACCTTGCCGCTCTGATCGACAATATGCGGAGCCTGGTAAAACAGTGGCGGAGTTCCATCGGAGAATGCGGTGAGTTGGTATTCTACATCGATGCTTGTTGACCCCAGCGGAGGTGACCCTCCACTGATAGGCCTATCTGGATGCCAAGTCACATAGCGAATCGGGAATCTCACACACGTAATGGTTTGAAGCGGCCCTTAGGGATGGCAGCCGATGAGTCATCAGCTGTTGGCCACCGTGCAGCGCGTTCCGGCCCGGGTTTTCCGATTTCCCGGATTGCTGACGATCCGAGTTGAACTTAGGTAGCCCGAACAAGAATTGCGGAGCACAGGCGCTTCCACAGATGCACCGTTACAAGCGTCAGCGTCTCGATTCGACACGATCACGCCGCAGTTGTCATTCGTTGACTGGCCGCGGCCCGCATCCGTAAGATGAAGCCACCCGGAAAAACCGGGCATTGCCTAGTGATCGGCCAGCCCATCTCGCACTACCGCATTGTTGAGAAACTTGGCGGCGGGGGCATGGGCGTGGTCTATAAGGCCGAGGACACGCGGCTGCATCGCTTCGTCGCCCTCAAATTCTTGCCGGGTGAAGTTGCCCGCGACGCGCAGACACTGGCCCGCTTTCAGCGCGAGGCCCAAGCCGCTTCCGCCCTGAATCACCCCAATATCTGCACGATTTATGACATAGGCGAGCAGGATGGGCAGGCGTTCATCGCCATGGAGTTCCTGGACGGGGTGACGCTGAAGCATCGCATTGCGGGGAAGCCCATGGAGACGGAGGTTCTCATCGGCTTGGCGATTGAGATTGCCGACGCGCTCGACGCCGCGCATTCCGAAGGCATCATCCACCGAGATATCAAACCGGCCAATGTTTTTGTCACTAAGCGTGGCCACGCCAAGATTCTGGATTTCGGGCTCGCGAAGGTGTCTCCCGCAGGCGGGTTGTCAAGCCCGATTGCATCGGCGAACACGATGACGGCTACCGTCGACGAACCGCACCTAACCAGTCCCGGTTCGACGCTGGGCACGGTCGCATACATGTCGCCGGAGCAGGTCCGGGCCAAGGAACTGGACGCCCGTACAGATTTGTTCTCGTTCGGCGTCGTCTTGTACGAGATGGCGACAGGCGTGTTGCCTTTTCGTGGTGAGAGTACAGGGGTGATCTTCGACGGGATCATGAACCGCGCTCCGCTGCCTCCCTCACGGCTGAACCCTGACATGCCTTCCGATCTGGAACGGATCATTAACCGTGCGCTGGAGAAAGATCGTGAACTTCGTTATCAGCACGCCTCCGACATGCGTTCCGAGTTGTTGCGGCTGAAGCGGGACAGCGAGAGCGGGCGCAGTTCTGCGGCAAGTTCAGGCATGGTGGCCGAGCCAGAAGCCTCTGCGGCGCGGGTTGGAAAGCTCTGGAAAATTGCGATTCCCGGCCTGCTGGTCGCCTTGCTCGTGGCGGGCTGGTTCTACTATCGGTCGCATCAGACCAGGCCCCTGACCGAGAAGGACACGATTGTTCTTGCCGACTTCACCAACAGCACAGGCGATGCGGTGTTCGACGACACTCTGAAGACGGCGCTAAGCGTTTCCCTGCGGCAATCGCCTTTCCTGAATGTGCTCTCTGACAGCGAAGTCGCGAAGACCTTGCAACAGATGACCCGTCCGGCCAGCACGAAACTGACACCGGAGGTTGCCCGCGAAGTTTGCCTGCGGGCGGGAAGCAAGGCATATCTTGCCGGATCCATCGGCAGCCTGGGCAGCGAATATGTGCTGGGGTTGAAGGCGGTAAATTGCCAGAGCGGAGACACGCAGGCACAGGAGCAAGTGACAGCCGCGTCCAAGGAGAAGGTGCTGGACGCGCTGGGCGAGGCGGCATCGAAGCTGCGCACCGAGTTGGGCGAATCTCTAGCTACGGTGCAGAAGTTTGACGTTCCACTCGCACAGGCCACCACGTCTTCGCTCGAAGCTCTGAAAGCGTTTAGCCTTGGCGACATGACGTATCACGACAAAGGTACCGCCGCAGCCCTGCCTTACCATCAACGCGCCATCGAACTCGATCCGAACTTTGCCATGGGATATTGGGGAGTGGGCGACGATTACTCGCATCTGGAGGAGCAAGAGCGGGCCAACGAATATTTTACGAGAGCATTCCAGTTGCGGGATCATGCCAGCGAGCGGGAAAACTTGGTGATCGCCGCCACTTACTATGAGAACGTAACCGGGGATCTGGACAAAGCGGGGCAGACCTATCAGCAGCAGATTGTGAGCTACCCGCGAGACGATAGAGCATATATCGATCGTGCCTATGTATACGCCTCGCTGGGACAGTACGAGAAAGCGGTCGACGTGGATCGCCAAGGCCTGCGCCTCGCCCCCGATAGTGTCGCTCCATACTACTTCCTCGCCGGCTACCTGCTCCCCTTGCAGCGCTTCGACGAAGCGCGACAGACCATCCAGCAGGCGATGGCGCGAAAACTGGATGATTACCCGCTCCACGATGCTCTGTATGCCCTCGCCTTTTTGGCGGCGGACTCCGCGGCGATGGCGGAACAGCAACAGTGGTTGGCCACCAAGCCCGCGTATGCGCACTTCGGGCTTTCTCTCGCCTCCGACACTGAGGCATACGCAGGTCATTTGGGCAAGGCACGGGAACTGACGAAACAGTCTGTAGACTCCGCCATCCGCGCCGACAGCAAGGAAGGTGGGGCAATATGGCAGGAGAATGCGGCTGTGCGCGAAGCCGCCTTCGGCAATGCGTCGAAAGCCAAACAGGCAGCGGCCGACGGCTTAAAACTCGCACCCACCAGTGAGGTCGTCGAGCTCGAAGCCGCGCTTGCGTTTGCCATGGCGGATGATGCGGCACGTGCCGAATCCCTGGCGCAAGACATCAACCGGCGTTCTCCCTTGGACACCCAGATGCACGCGCTTTGGCTGCCAGCGATTCAGGCGCAATTGGCGCTTAACCGGAAGACCCCCGCTGTCGCCCTGAATGCCCTGCAAGCTGCTACACCCATCGAGTTCGGGACACTTCCGTTCGTCGCCAATATTTCCTGCCTCTATCCGACGTATGTACACGGAGAAGCATACTTGGCAGCGGGACAGGGCACGGCTGCTGCCGCCGAGTTTCAGAAGATTCTCGACCACAGCGGTATCGTTTGGAACTGCTGGACGGGGGCGTTAGCGCGTCTGGGCGTGGCTCGCTCCAATGCCTTGCAGTCGAGAACCGCGCAAGGTGCCGATGCCGACGCCGCCCGCGTCCGGGCGCTCGCCGCCTACAAAGATTTCCTCACCCTGTGGAAAGACGCCGACCCGGATGTTCCCATCCTCAAGCAAGCCAAAGCGGAGTACGCGAAGCTGCAGTAACTGTCTCGCTTACACGCTGCCCCCTGTATAATCCGCCTATCCGTGGGACTAACTTCCGGAACGAAGCTCGGGCCGTACGAAATTGTATCCGCTCTGGGAGCTGGCGGCATGGGCGAGGTATATCGCGCACGTGATAGCCGGCTCGGCCGAGACGTCGCGCTGAAGGTGCTGCCGGTAGCATTCGCTGCAGATGCGGAGCGAATGGCGCGCTTCCAGCGCGAAGCGCAGGTTCTTGCCTCTCTCAATCACCCCAATATTGCTTCAATCTACGGCCTGGAAGACTCCGGAAAAGTTCGCGCGTTGGTGATGGAATTGGTGGAAGGGCCGACGCTTGCGGATCGACTCACGAAAGGCGCCATTCCCGTTGACGAAGCACTGCCCCTTGCGAAGCAAATCTGTGAAGCGGTTGAATACGCACACGAGCGCGGGATAGTGCATCGCGATCTTAAGCCTGCGAATATCAAGCTTGCCAACAGCAGCTCGGTAAAGATTCTCGATTTTGGCTTGGCCAAAGCGCTCGAAGGGGATGAGGTGTTGTCGGACATCTCCAGTTCGCCGACCATTACCAGGCTCGCAACGCAACAAGGAATCATCCTCGGCACCGCGGCGTACATGTCGCCGGAGCAGGCCAAGGGCAAATCCGTCGACCGCCGCGCCGACATTTGGTCGTTCGGCTGTGTGCTGTTCGAAATGTTAACCCGCAAGATGGCGTTTAGCGGTGAAACCGTGACCGACACGCTGGCAGCGGTGATCAAAGAAGAGCCTGACTGGTCTTCGATTTCAGAGGCAGCGCCGCCGCGCATCTGCGAGTTGTTGCGACGCTGTCTGAAAAAGGACCCGAGGCAGAGGCTGCAATCCATCGGCGATGCGCGCATAACGATTGAAGAAGCTCTGTCCGGAGCGTCGCAGGATTCGTCGTCCTTGGCTGCTGCCCCTGCGCCGATTCCGTCTCCGCTCTGGCGCCGTGTTCTGCCGTGGGCGCTGGCCGCTGCACTCGTAGTCATTGCGTCATTTCTTGCCGTCGCATATTTCCACCGTTCCGCGGCGACGCCACAATCCCTGCGGTTAACGATCGTTCCGCCGCACGACGCGCAATTGGGCAGTGCCTTTGCGCTTTCGCCTGACGGAACGAGATTGGTCTTCGTTGCGATATCGAGCGGGAAGCAGATGCTGTGGACGCGGCCGCTCGACTCGCTGCAAGCGCAGCCAGTTCCGGGAACGGAACAGGGCGACTTTCCTTTTTGGGCGCCCGATGGCAAGTCGATCGGATTTTTCGCCAGCGGCAAACTGAAACGGCTCGATCTGGACAACGGCTCGATTCAAAACCTTTGCGGTATGGGGACCTCGCGGGGCGGGGCGTGGAGTGCCGACGGGACCATCGTCTTTGCCCCGGAAGTTAACAGCGTACTCATGAAGATACCGGCTACGGGAGGCACGCCGGTTCCCGCCACAGTTTTCGATCCTGCGCGCCAGGAGCGAAGCGACCGCTGGCCGTTTTTCTTGCCGGACGGACGCCATTTCGTTTTCTTGGAAGAGGGCAAGGGCAACGAACAGTCTCCCGATGCCGTGGCCGTCGGTTCCCTCGATTCGACCAAAACGCAGGTTCTCGTCACCTTGCCCACGGGCTCTGCGGCAATCTACGCCGACGGATATCTGGTGTATTCGAGCGGCGGTTCCCTGGTCGCGCAATCCTTTAGCACCGACCACCTAAGGGTTACGGGCAACCCGGTTCGCTTAGCTGAAAATATTTCACCCATCGGCATTCTCGGTCCCACAGGCTATCTTTCGGCCTCCGCTTCTGCAACGGGACTCCTGGTCTATCGCAACGATGTATCGACGACTTCGCAGCTTACCCTGGTGGACCGAAGCGGGAACGCCATTCGAACGATCGGGCCCCCGGGAAGGTACAACGAGCCGGCCCTGTCGCCTGATCAGAAGAAGATCGCGGTGTCGATGCCAGACCCGAATGTACCAGGCGCGTATGCTCTTTGGCTGGTGGATGTGGCTAGCAGTGCCTTTACGCGTTTCACCTTTGATACCTTTGGAAATGGAAGCGCCACTTGGTCGCATGACGGGCGTTGGATTTATTTCAACTCGGATCGGAACGGCGTCTATAACATTTACCGCAAGCGGGCAGATGGTTCGGGGGATGCGGAACTGGTGCTGAAATCAGTGAACATTGACTCACCGTCGGACATCTCGAAGGACGATCGTTTTCTCCTCTATATCGAGTATTCGCCAGTCACAGGCCAAGACCTGCTGTTTCTGCCACTCAACCCGGGCGGCAAACCCGAGCCATTTGCAATGACATCCGCAGCGGAAATGAACGGCCGATTCTCTCCAGACGGCCGCTTCGTGGTGTATTGCTCTGATGAAAACCATCCCGGTGATTTTGAGGTTTTTGTCTCTTCGTTCCCGCCCAGCAGCAGCAAATGGCAAGTGTCCTCCAGTGGCGGATATTGGCCACTGTGGAGCGCTGATGGCCGGGAGATCTATTTCATCTCGGGCACGACGATGATGGCGACGGAGGTGATTCCAGGCCCTACATTTCAATTCCGGCCCCCTCGCCCACTTTTCTCCATCCGCCCGGCAGAAAGTTTTCTCGGTGCAACCCATGTGGACTACTCGGTTTACCGCAGCCGGCAGCAATTCCTGCTCAACCAACTCGTGAATACGGGAGAGTCTCCACCGATCACCGTGGTTGCCAATTGGACCGCGGAGTTGAAGAGAAAATGACACTGGCCGCAGGTACGAAACTGGGACCCTATGAGATCCAGACAACGCTGGGCGCAGGCGGCATGGGCGAGGTATATCGTGCTCTCGATACTCGCCTCAACCGAATCGTTGCGGTCAAGGTCCTGCCCGAGCCCTTTGCCAGTGACGCCGACCGCTTGCAGCGGTTTGAGCACGAAGCACGTGTTCTGAGCGCGCTGAATCATCCGAACCTACTTTCTATTTTTGACGTCGGCACCGAGGGTGGAATCCACTACCTGGTCTCGGAGTTTCTAGACGGGCAGACTTTGCGGGAACGCCTCAGCAGCGGTCCGTTGCCGCAGCGCAGAGCAACCGACTATGCCATGCAAATCGCGAGTGGACTTTCGGCGGCGCATGAGAAAGGAATTGTTCATCGTGATCTGAAGCCGGACAACGTGTTCGTCACTCGCGATGAGCGGGTTAAGATTCTGGACTTCGGACTGGCCAAGCAGACGCGTGCAGCCGAGGTCTCGGCAGAGGGGGCAACTCTAACCGGCCCTACGCCAACTGCTGCTGGTGTTGTTCTGGGCACAGTCGGATACATGTCCCCAGAGCAGGTGCGCGCGCAAGCAACGGACCATCGCTCTGACATTTTCAGTTTCGGCGCGATTCTCTACGAGATGGTCTCCGGGAAGCGCGCTTTCAAGGGTGACTCCAGCATTGAGACGATGAACGCCATCCTCAAAGCGGAACCGCCCGAATTGACCCAGGGTGGCCCGCCGGTGAGTCCGGGTCTGGAGCGCATTGTCCGCCGCTGTCTGGAGAAGGCGCCAGAGCGCAGGTTCCAGTCGGCAAGCGATCTAGCCTTCGCCATCGAAGCCCTTTCCGGTGCGTCCAGTAGTATCGCGGTTCAGGCACCCGCACGCCACTTATCAGGTCGGCCTAAATGGCTTCGTCGTCTCGTGGTTGTGGTCATTCTTCTTGCCGGCACCGCAGTGGGATACCTACTGACCAGGCTCGTGAAGAGAGAACCCTCCGGTCTAGGAAATATTTTGTTCCAACAACTGACCTTTCAATCTGAGGCCGTCTTCAACGCGCGATTCACGCCGGATGGCGAAACTGTCTTGTACAGTTCCGCCACCGACGGCAACATTCCGGATTTGTTTATCCACCGTGCGGATTATCCTGCTCCGCAGTCTATGGGCCTCCACGATGTCCGACTGCTCTCGATATCGACGAAAGGGGAAGTCGCAGTCCTCACTCATGCTGTTTATCTTGCGCAACGACAGTTCAGGGGCACGCTGTCAGAAGTTGCAATAGGAGGAGGCGCACCTCGCGAGATTCTGCAGGATGTCCGAGAGGCGGACTGGTCTCCGGATGGAACAAAACTGGCCGTCATCCGCGAGGTTGACGGAAAGGACCGCCTCGAGTTTCCCGTCGGGAAAGTGCTTTACGCAACGTCTGGGTATCTGAGCGACCTCCGTTTCTCGCCGCAAGGAGACCGGATCGCCTTTTTCGATCATCCCGTCAAATACGATGACCGCGGGTCGATCGACGTGGTTGACCTCGCAGGACACGCTTCGGTCCTTTCGGACGGCTACCAGGCCGAAGAGGGCTTGGCGTGGGCGCCAACGGGGAAAACGATCCTCTTCTCTGGTCAGCTTGGGAACGGGTTCAATCTCATCATCTATGAGTTGACCCTGTCGGGCCAAAGGAGGACGGTGCTTGCTGCGCCGGATGATCTTTGGATCCTCGACGTGTCGAAAGATGGCAAGCTGCTGGTTAGTCGTGGCGAATATCAAGAGGGCTCATGGCCTTGGCTCCTGGATCGAAGAGCGAGCAGGAAATGTCGTGGCTGGACAGTTCCAACAATGCTGTGCTGTCCGCCGATGGCCGGACCCTGCTCTTTTCCGACGGTTCCACAACAGTGGGCGTCAACTACGCGCTTTGCATACGTAAGATGGACGGCTCGCCCGTGGTACGGTTGGGTGATGGCAATGCGCAAGGGCTTTCGCCGGACGGCAAATGGGCCTTGTCAATCGTTCCCGCTTCTCCGATGCGGCTGACGCTTTATCCGACCGGAGCCGGTGAGCCCAGGCCGCTCGAGAATGGCAACATCCAGACTTATGACTCAGCCGGATTCTTCCCAGACGGAAAGCGAGTTCTGGCCTGCGGTAGTGAAGCCGGACAGGCTGGGAGATGCTATGTACAGGAACTGGCGGATGGACTGCCCCACGCGGCGACGCCACCAGGAACCACCCATGGACTTGTCTCTCCCGACGGAAATTCCATCCTTGCCCGAGACGCGGATGGGACATTCTCAATCTATGCCGTGGCTGGCGGCCCACCAAAACTTGTGCCGGGGACCGCTGCCGACGACGAAATGATCCACTGGTCCTCAGACGGTCGATCGGTTTTGATCTATCGACGCGGGGAAGTACCCGCGCGGGTCGAGCGTCTCGACCTGTCCACCGGTAAGCGTGTGCTCGTCAAGCAGCTTGCACCGCCTTCGCGGGCCGGAGTGCTCAATGTCCGGTATATTGCGTTCAGTGACGATGAACGGTGGTATGCATACACTTTCGACCGGGTTCTTTGCCGTCTCTCCAGCGTAACTGGAGTGAAATGAGGTTGGCAGCTGGCGCGCAAATTCGGGTCCGTGCGCGCTCCGGAGTCGGTGGTCGCCAGTCTGAACACAAGCGGTTGCTGCTTGTGATTGCGCCCGAATCACGGGCGTAGGACAGCTGACACACATGGCCGTTGCGCAACAACCAGCCGCGTGAGGCCAAGTGGGGCCTGTTAGACATCAACACGTTTCATGAATTCCTGTGCCGAGGCGTTGCGCGCCGACCGGGCAGCGGATCGTCTGGGCCAATTACTTTTGCGCGCAGAGATGCTTGGGGAAAGTCCTTCGGATTCAGCGTGACGATGAAGTCGGCATCTCCATACTCAGCACAATCACAAATGTGATTGTCATCGGGATCAGGGGAGAGATTGCGAGTCGGACCGGGCTTGACAGGTTCGCCCTTGGCGCGAAGCGTGTTGATGATCTTCCCGATGAGAGGACGACGGACGCCAAGCCTGGCGAGGACTTCTCTGTATTCCTCCACAATTTCTTCCGTGATGAGCCAGACGAACGGTCGCTTCTCTACCCAGCGCTGTATAAAGTTTGCGCTCGCAACATTACTCTCGTGGACTGAGCCCTTCATTCCAGCGACGCCAGCCACTAACACGGAGGTGTCGACCACGCCCCTAGACTTGCGCCGCTTCTGCGACAACGGTTATCTCCGGCTTTTCTTTCTTGGAGGTGCGGTATTCGCGGACTGCACGCTGGAGATCCCGCGGAGCAACATCGCCGACATCCTGCGATGCCTCCTTCAAGGTAGCCAAGAACTCCTCTTTCCAGTTTGGCCGCTTTCGTCCCCTCGGCAAGTCACGATACAAATCGACTCGTAGCAGTCTCGCCTCAAGGTTGTCGCGTAGCTCCTTGAAAGGAAGTCTGACTTCTACCGATCGCGTCCAGTATTTGGAGGACGATCTGAACACTAGCACGTCTGGAACATTCTTTCCTCTCTTCAAGAACTCGGAAAAAGCCTCCACAAATTCCGTCAGCCTATTCGCAGGCGTTCCCAAGGCGAGTTTGAGATGACCGGCGACTTGCGCCTGGTAGAGACATTGCATGTCAAAAAAGTAGAGTCCCCGCCGGCGTCGCGGCTTGACGACGCCGAACTGGACCAAATTCTGCAGTTCCTTCGTGGGCATACCCAGTACTGCACTGGCCTGTTTCAGTTTGAGCTCGACTGGCTCCACGCTGTTCTCCTCGATTTATCATCTAAAGTTTAGATGTAAAAAGGGGTCGAAGTCAAGGTGCCTTTGCGTCACCGGCGAGCCAGCAACTAATGCTTCTATACTCAATACGTTAGAAACATTCTTATGGGGCCTGGAGGGTGCCATCGGCTCATTGACGCCTCTCCTGGGGGCTTCTTCTCAAGCTCTTTAACCGCGCTCGTCTCACTTCACGCCAAACGGCTGCGCGGGCGGTGGTGTCGGTCGTCTCAAGCATTCTGGCAATTTCCTTAAGCCCTGCGGGGCGGATTTCACGGATATCGCTTTTGGGCTTTGAATCGAAGGTCTTTCAGCTCATCAAAGCAGGGAGCACATTGCCGGATGTGGGCGAGCAAGTGCGCGAGTTGACCGTCCGGGCGCCCTTGCGCGAGTTTTAGCAGGATTTCGCGCCCGGGACACGCGACGCGCTGAGGATTGGGAAAGTCTTCATGCACGACCCTGTCAAATGCGTCAAGCAGTTCTTTTTCCGAATCCATTCTGCACGCCCCAGTTGAGCACGGAGTCCAAGCCCAACTGCCATGTTGCCCTCAGCAGAATCCCACGATCCATGATCGGTGTCGATGAAAATCTTTGTGTGCATTCGCCTATCGTGCCGAACAGATGCGGCCGCGTATCCGAACTTGCGGTGAGTATGACGGCGACCGCGCCCATTTAATGTCTGTGCTGTTGCCTCCAGATCGACTGAAAATGCCGAATAACGTCCCGACATCCGGGTCAGCGTCGTCCCCGTTCCCTTCCCTTAAGAGGAGCACATCAGACCAACGCCACAATCGCACGCTGCCAAAAAAGTGCAATTCCAGGTGAGACACATTTCTGTTTCGAAGCCATATATAAGTAGGAGGGGATGTGGGGTCCGGCTTCCACAGTCTTTGCTGAACATGGGGGAATCGAATCAACCAGCCCGCCGTCGTACCTTCCGCTGGCCTGGGGAGGCGCGAGAGATGGTGAGGACATATGTGGGCACCATATCATCCGAGGCCTCAGGCCAAGATGGGCACAACACGCAAATGGCGTTGCAGGGGCTGATTACAAGAATTGCGGCAGTCTCGGGAAACCCGCGTGCAGCCTGCTGGAGGTTCGTGCGCCAGATGGGAATCACCTCGAAGCGAAGCTACCGGCCATGGACAAAAACCGAGCAACAGAAGCTAGTTGACTTCTGATTATCTGGTTGCTTCAGCAAGCCCCAATAGGTAGTGTTAACGCGTGCCACGACCGCCGTTTCCGAAGACGCTCCGCCAATTCCAGTCCGACTTTGCCACGGAGGAAGCCTGCCAACGATATCTCGCAGCTTGTCGTTGGCCCGATGGATTTACTTGTCCGCGATGCGGGTATGAAAAAGCTTATGAGTTGGTGAAGCAGCTGCGGCAGCAATGCTGCAAGTGTCGCTATCAGGTCTCGCTGACATCTGGAACTATCCTTCATCGGACAAAAACACCGCTGACCCATTGGTTCTGGGCGGCGTACCTGATGACCACGGACAAGCGTGGCGTATCTGCACTACTGCTGCAGCGTCAATTAGGGCTGACCTGCTACGAGACCGCATGGATGATGCTGCACAAGCTCCGCCGAGCAATGGTGAACAACGCGAGGGAACCTTTGCGCGGTGAGGTAGAGGTGGATGAGACGTGGATTGGTGGCGAGCAAGCTGGACTCCGAGGAAGCCGACAACTCAAGCATCGGAGGGCAGCTCTTGTCTTGGTGGCGGTCGAAAAGCGTGGGCGAGCTTCAGGGCGTGTCCGCATGAGCGTAATTCCCGACTTTAAGGCCGCGACCATAATGTCGTTTCTTAGCCAGCACATCGCACCTGGATCCACGATCTATACGGACGGGCTTAAGAGTTTCTCAGGTCTTTTAGAGGCTGGCTTCAAACATGTCGTTCGAAACCAACCTCTACGAACGGAGTTGCGCAAAGGTGCAAAATCCGCCGTCCCGCTTGCCGATCGGGCGATCGGGAACCTCCAGCAGTGGCTCATTGGAACCTACCACGGAGTGAGCAAGGACCAACTGCAAGTTTACCTCGATGAATTCGTTTTTCGGCACAACCGTCGCAAGACGCCGGCAGCCGCATTTCAGACACTACTTGGTCTCGGAACCGGCCGCACATCAACAGTGTACGAGCAGATTCGGGGAGCTCGGGATCTGAATCCCAACCTATTGGGGCTTGCTGAAGCAACCAGATAATCAGAAGTTGACTTGATCGCGTCACACTCTCTCGAGGAAGTTACGGTACTGCTCCGGCGCCCGCGGACCTCGGTGCATGCCATGTTGCATCGGCTCGGGGCCAGCGCGCGCATGGGACAGGATTGGTTTACGAAACATAGTCTGGCTCGGGCTTTGCATGTTCGTGCAGAAGAAGTGCAAAGATGGATTGATCTGGGACTCTTGAAGTGCCGAATCGTCGAGGCGAGTGGAGTTCGTCGACAGATCATTGACGCAGAAGCCTTTTGTGAGTTCTGCAGCGAACATAGCCGGGAGATTGTCGGGCGAAGGTTGAACCCCGAGCGGCTGAGCTTTGTCCAGACGTTCGTATTTCCTCCGAGCCATATGCAACTTCTGCCCGTGAGAGAAGCGAAGAAGGAGCAGGCAGCTTATGGGGCACAGATGAGGAACGGAGCAGCATCAGAGACGGATGAGGACGACGATCTGGGCGCCACTGCGTAGGGTTGTCAGCCGCACCCGAACTGGACATGGAGATCCGCGAGTTTCCTGCTCATCGACGGCGGACGTCAGAAGGCCACCTGATTCTCTCTATCTCACGCCAGAAACTGTTGCGGATGGCCGCCGGCGATTTTCCCAATATTTGCGCAACGTCCTTCCACTCGTATCCGGCAGCCCTGAGCATCAGAACGGTGCCATTCTTATCGCTGAGTTTTCGGACCATCCTCGCGAGTTCCAGACGCGCGTTCACCTGGGCGATCCAACCCTCGCCTAAGGTGCGGCTTGACAGTTCGCCGGCCCCTCCCACCAATTCGAGGCGGTTTAACTTGGTCGCATAGCGCCGCAGCCGGCGGCAGAAAGCCACCATGAGAAGCGCATGCTTTTGTGAGGATTCAGGAGCCCCAATTCGGTCGAGGTAACGCGACACCTGCGCAATCGTGTTTTCCATGAGCTCGGCAGCGGGACCATGATCGTCAAGAAGAGCTTGCGTCCGCCGACATGCCTGTTTCCAGATCTCATGGCCGGCCAATCTCACATCCGCACGAATCGGTCTTCCCGCCTGATCGGCCTCCCGGTCCCACCAAAGAAGTATTCTCCCCGCACGCGCCATACTGCACCCCACCCTTGAGCAAAGACTAAAGATCGAAGTTGGGAATCACATCCGGGCCAGGCGGAGGTGTTGAACTCACGAGATGAGAAATGTGGAGAATGTCCTCACGCGGAAGAGGCGCGTGTGCGGGCCGCCGGTCGTGGCCACCAACACAGGAGATCGGTCTGGAGTTTGACTGTCGAAAAAAAGGCCGAGTGTTAATGGTCGGAAAACCGGACAAAATGTCGCCGCGAGAGCCGAACGAGTTGATTTCTCGCGCCGTTTCCTGTCTTCCGGACCGCTCGGAGCGTAGCCTGCAGGTCCGCAAACCTCGGTAGAAAGCACTCGCAACGACATTCACGTCAAGGCGCAGGTGCTCTTTCGTCGTCGGCCAAGTCTCGTCTTTGTGAAGGGTTGCGCAGGACGCACGACGCAGCCTACTCCCTGTTCTTTCTAAGGCTGGTTGAATCCCTCGCTTCCCACTTACCCCAATTCTCTTGCCCACAGCGGCTTCTCGCGGAAAGGATAATCACTATCGTGGCGTATTTCGGCGCACAAGTGGTGAGATTTATTTTTGGTGGACGGAATTCTGGACAGAGCAGAAAAAAAGCAGGTTACGGCCAGCGTTCAACCGTCGCCAAGCTCGACCAGACTATTAACGCAACTCTAAGCGATGCTCTCGCGGGTTAATGGTTGTGCTTGGGATCATGGGTCACCACGTCTTCGGAAACCGCAAGGACACAGGCTTGCCCGTCGAACTCGATCCGGTCGGCCGAGTAGGCCGTAAGCTTTACCTCGCCGGACTTGCTCCGCAGCCGGGTGATTACATTGCGGATTGGTCCTCCGCGCTGAAGGTGCGTGGTCATCAATCTTCGGTCAGCAGGATCGTCCCACATCCTAAGCTCATGCACGGTACGCCCCAGCACTTCCTCCCTGCGATATCCGTAGCGGAGTTCAAACGCGGCATTCACTTCCAGATAACGTCCCTCTTCGAGGGTTGCAATGGAGAAAGCGATCGGACTTGAATGGAATATCTTCTGAAATTTATCCTCTAAGATCTGGCGGTCGGCTTCCGATTGATCGAGCGCCCGTTCGGCCCTTTGGAGGTCCGCGAGGCGCTTCTCCAGCTCTGAACCGTAGATCTCGGCGGTTGAATAGAGACGAGCGTTTTGAATGGCCGCCGCAGCCGGTATAGCCAGCAACTCGGCGCGCCGCAGGTGGTCCTCGGTAAAGTGATTCGGCTCAACATGGCCAACCGAGAGGAACCCTAACAATTCATCGGAGGCGAAAAGAGGGACGCAGAACCAGGAGCGAAATTGTTTGGTGCCCCTCGAAAGTCTCCCATTCCTTGTCGTTGCTTGTGTCCGAGATCAGGACGCGCTTCTGTTCCGACCAGATGCGCTGAAAAAACGGCGATTCATCCGCCACAAAAGTCAGAGAGCTTCGGGGAGATTTCTTGCCAGGTTCTGGAGACGATTTTTCGCCCAGCGCCAGCCAGTGCGGTCCTGCTTCGGGCACGAGAATGCGGGCGCATGTGTAGGGAACCAATTCGGCCAGCGAGCGCAGCAACGCGTCGAGAACACAATCCATGCGCAGGTCCTGGGTAAGGGCAAGAGTGGCCTTGCGAAGGGCTTCCGCTTCTTCGTGGGCCGCGTTTGCCTTGGCGAGATTGGCTGCTACCTGGTCTTCCGCTTTCTTGAGAGCAGTGATATCTAACGCCGTTCCTCCCAGGCGGGTGATTTTTCCGGTTGCGTCTCGGCGGGGAGAACCGCGAACCCAAATCCAGCGGACCTCCCCGTCCGGCTTCACAATGCGGAACCTTTCATCGAAGCCTCCCGTGCGAACTGCTTCGTCGAGCTTGGCAAGCACGCGAACTCGATCGCCAGGATCGATGACCTCTTCGTAGGAAGAAGGGTTTTCGAGCAACGACTGGCAGGAGCGGCCGGTGATGGCTTCGTATGCCGGATTCACGTAAGTGGCTTCTTTGGTTTGAGCGTCGATCACCCAGAAGATTTCCTGGATGTTGTCGGCCATCTGGTGGAATTCCAGCTCTCTGTCTTGAAAGACGGTCCTCGCCTCATGTTCCGTGCCGCGTAGTCTGCGGATGACGCCGGCCGATAACAACCCGAAGACAATAACTACACTGATCACCGCAATCCAGAGCGCCAACTCCACTCGTGGAGACTGAAAATTGGCGAGACGAATCGTGATGATCAGAATGGCCAAGCCAATAACAAGGCCCAGCGAGGCGAAATTCGAGCCTCGTTTCGAGGTTCCCGCAGGAAGCGATTTTGGGCGGGGCTGATTGGCTGGTTCCACGGTGAGCGACCCACATATTTGCCGGACTTAGCTCATCATAGCCTGCCGAGGGCAGATGGCTTCCGGACAGCAACGTCCGCTAGAACCCAGGATGTCGACTGCCAACGGTAGCCCGGCGTTTTGCGGTATTTTATGCCCTGCCGCTTCGATTACAACTCTTTTTCCAAAGGTTTTGGCCAGAGAAAGATGTTTTGCTGAGGCTGTCAATTCGGTGCAGCGGACCACCGTTCGTTCGTCGGGCGGCAAAGCTGGTTCGCTATACTGCTCTGGATGGACGTTGAACGCATTATTGACGACATCGAGCAGCTTGAGGAAATGTTCGAGGCACCGGACATCAGGCCTCTTAGCGCAAGCGATATCTCTGCTGCGAATCGAAGGCATGACGAAAGCCTCGCCAACAGTCCCTGGTTCCGGCTTTGGCAGGATTTTGGTATCTGCTGCCGGCCCGGAAAGACGCCCCGCGCGTCCGACCAGATTCTTGTATTCAGCAACGCTGTATGGCTGTGGTCCCGGGTGTTCAAGCCCCACAATTACGACTGCGGATGCCGGCGTGTTGACCCCCATTGCGAGTGTTGTGGTTGCAACGATTACACGTAGGCGCGTGTCACGCCGCCGAAAGTGCTCCTCGACGACCCTGCGCTCGTCCGGATGAAGATGGGAATTGTGGAACGCGACTCCGTGCGCCAGGACCTGGCGCAAATGCCCTGTGGCTTGAGACGGGTCTCCGGCAGGGAGATCGGTCAATGCTTCGTCAGCAGAAGGAAGCCCAAGCGCCTCGGAAAGGTATAGAGCTCCGTGTCTCGTTTCGCCCGTTGTTTCACGAAAAACAATTACCTGCTTACCCTCCTGCATCAGTCTCTGGACCAGCGGAATGACCCAGTCCCGATGCTTGCCCTCCCTGTACTGCGGTCGTATGAACCGATCGACAGTACGCTCCTGCCCCGTGTCGCCGTCGAGACATCGAAAACGCTCTTCCGAACAGATGATCCCTTCATCGAGCGGCACCGGGCGCTCGGTCCGGCGTAACAACCGGCCGCCAAGCCATCGCTCAAGCCCATTAGTATCCCCGATAACCGCCGAGAGCGCGATGACCTGCGGCTCCAGCCCATCGCGCCGCCGCATCCGTAACAGTGTCAGAATGAATTCAAGGTTTGCCCCACGGCCCTCATCCGCGATCATCTGGACTTCGTCTACGACGATGGTTCCGACCTGCTCAAGAATGTATGGGTGAGTCAGCGCAATGGCTGTGAACTTTTCGTAAGTGAGCAGCGCGATGTCGTATCGTGCCCGCAGCAGCGGAGTGATGTCGTCAGTTTCGCCGGTTGCCTCAATTGTGCGAATGCCAAACTGGCCGTAAACACGTCGAAACTGCCGAAGCTTGTCGTTGACCAGGGCCTTCAGCGGCAGGAGGAACAGGGCCCTGCGTCTATCGAGCGCGCCGCGCACAGCGGCGAGTTCACCAAGCATTGTTTTTCCTGACAACGTCGGTGCCGAGGCCACCAGATGCTCGCCCCTGAGAATACCGTATTCGTTGATCGCGTCGAGTTGGAGTTGGTTCAGCCTCGGGATCTCGCCGGCCCAAGCCTCGATCACGGCTTGCGGGAAACCAAAACTGCCGAGGCTGGCGACCTCGGCTGTTGCAACCGGCCGACCGCGATCAGGGAACGCCGTCCGGTAAATCGGTCCGGGCGACAGCACCGGCCATGTGAACTCCCCGTCGAACGTCCCGCGCACGGCAGGATGTTGCTCTCTTCGGATTTGTCTCGCTGCGTCAACAACACGCCGGGCGACGTAGTCAATCAGACGCAAGACGCCCATTCGATCACCGGCGCGGATTTCCGCAGGTCCCTGCAAGGCTTCGAGCAGATGCAGCGTAAGAAAACCATGCCCGAGTCGCGGACTCTCCCACGCTTTCTCCGTTGGACCTGAAGCGGTTAGGATCACGCGACCGTGGCCGCTAATCTGATTGAGTTTTCCTTCTACGGACTGAATGTCACGGGGTATGCCCTCGACCTGAAGGGCTTTGGCACCCATACCACCGGAAAAGCAGCAGTCGAGAACAATTAGGAGTCGGCGTGCAGGGATGCGTGCGCACCATTCGCCGAGCGTCGTGAGCGGAATTGTTGTCGCTGCAAGGTCGTAAGGATCTGTATCATGAGTGACCAGTTCGTGTGTTTCGGTGCCGTGCCCTGAAAAGGCAATAACCACGACATCATCGGGATCGCTCGCGGCCAGCCTGTCGAAGCACTCTCCGATGGCAGCCGTAGTTGCTTGTCCATCCGTCAACAAGGTCGTTTCACCACCGAGTGTGTCAGTGAAGAGCGCGTGTAGCGCCGTCGCATCGCGTGTAGCACAGGTCAGCCAATTGACTTCAGGGGATGCAAAGCGATCAATGCCGATGAACAGTCCCCTGAATGTCATGCGGATCCTTTTTTCGCTTGAGATGCTTGATTGCTCCGTTGCTCCGTAAGCCAGAAATACGGTCCGAGGCAATAATGCCAGGCGACTTCTGCCAGACGCCGGGTTATCCATTCTGGCGATCGCAGGTCCGCGGGCATTGGGATCTTCAGATCATGCAAGTTTTTCAATGCCTCAAGCACCTCGTAACAATCGTGTGTCCGCGGCGCGTTCGCGACCCTTTCCACAGCCGTCTGAAGCGCGGGGTCAAGAAGGTCGCCGGACCGGAGCAATGTTCTGGCCCCGGCTTGGACTGCGCCTGCTATCGTTTTGATCAGAGGCCCCGTTTCACCGACGAACCGAAAGTTATCGATCAGATTGACCGTTTGGGCGATAGCGTCAAAGCGCTCCTTGACCGTTTTCTCTTCATCTTCCAGAGTTCTGCAGATGAACTGCAGACGCTCCTCGTCCGTTATGAATTTCTCGGCAATGCCGGCGTCTTTGCTCAGGCTCGCGCCGAAAAGCACAGCGCCGACGCACAACTGAAAAATCTGCCTGCCGTACACCAGGTGAGACTGATAAGGGGCGGCCTCCATCTGTCCCTTTTGCTTGAGCGGAGCGAAATGCGGACGTGTGGTTTCTCCTTCGTGCGCTACATCCGAGCGGGCGTCATAAAACTGCGCGGCCCACGTATCGAGTCGCTCCACTCGCCCCAGAAGCAACGAGATCGCATCCACAAAACGGTCTGTTTTTGCGTCTTTAGGCAGCCCCAGAAGGGTTTCGAACGCGACCGAAAGATCCAGGATGGCGCTGTCATCGTCTACATGCATTGTGTTTGCAAGATTGAACCAGCCGAGCGCTCTCAAGACGCGCTCCGCCGTCACGCCTCGTTCGGTGAGCAGCCTGGGCAGGAGATGGTACGTCGGCGACTCGAAACATCGGCCCAAGTCGTAGGCAAGATCCTGGCTAAGGTTCAACCCGATGAGCGGGACGTGGGGGTAAACACGCGAGCTTTTCACAACCCAAAAAGGATGCTTGAAGTTGTAGCGGCCGTAATAGCCGGGCACGCGGTGCCATTCGTCCTGGATGAGTTCAGGCGGCGGACACGTCGCTTGCACGTTATGTTCAGGACGCACTAAGAAAATGGAAACTGGTTCAGGACTAAAAACAGCAAGGCTCGCCTGATCGGATGAGAAGAACGGAATTCCAAATGTCGGATGCGGGTGGCTGTAACAAAACGCGACGACCGACTGGATTCGTTTCAACTCCGAAAGGGTCTGTTCATCTCTGTCAAGATCGATGGACGGAAGGACGGTATACGTTGCTGATTCAATCCGCAGGTCGTCCTGCAGGTACAGCATCTGCGCGATTTCACGCACATGTGCAACGTCTTCCTCCTCCAGGCCAGTCGTATCATCGGTAGGTCGGAAGGTGAAATTCCCCAATGTAATCGGGGCCCGTGTTTTCAAGAAGGGGAAAACGGCGATCCCTCGGCCGGGAGCTTCCCCTGGACGGAGTGTCATGATTCCTCCTGCGTCATCTGTCTAAGCTTTTTGTTCCATCTATTGCCCTGTGCAGCACGGTGGTGTAATGTGGTGCAACACGAAAAGTCTATCAGAGGTTCCCATGGCTACGGCTAAGCGAAAAGATCAGAAAATCAAAGTTTCCCCGTCGCCGCGCGCATCAGTGACTTTTCCCCCTGATCTGTATCAGACCTTGGAAGACCTTGCCAAAAAGAAGAAGGTTTCCGTCGCCTGGATCGTGCGCGATGCCGCTGAAAAATACGTGGCCGATCAATGGCCCTTGTTCGCGAGTCGCCCATGAGCACGCTACCGCACGCAACGGTCCGGAAACCCCTCAAAGCTCCGATCCGCGTCATCTACAGCCGTGACGATATCGCCGCCCCTTTGCCGGATCGGGTGAAGGAGTATCCAGAATTTCGCTACATGGGCTCGAAAAACCGCCTGCTCCCGTGGATCCATAGTGTGCTCGGCACGCTCGATTTCGAGACCGCAGCCGACCCATTTTCCGGCAGCGGCTGTGTTGCGTATTTGCTGAAAGCCATGGGCAGGAGAGTGGTCGCGTCAGACTTTCTCAACTTCTCCGCAACAATCGCCCAGGCCACCATCGGAAACAGCCATTATCAGCTGGACGGCCCGGCTCTCAAGAGGATCCTCGGACCCATCAAGAATGGTCCAGACTTCATTGAGAAGACCTTCGGCGGGATTTTTTATCAGCGTGAGGATCTCCGCTTTCTTGACCGGGTTTCCCACAACATAGAAAAGCTCCCCACTCCCGAACAGCAGGCGCTCGCTCGCGCCGCCCTAATTCGGTCGTGTCTGAAAAAGCAGCCGCGCGGCGTATTTACTATCACCGGCAATCGCTATGATGATGGCAGGCGGGATCTCAAGCTTTCCATCGAGGAGCATTTTCTTGAGCAGGTGGAGAAGTTCAATCGCGTCGTGTTTGACAACGGTCGCAGACACACAGTGAAGCGCGCTGATGTATTCGATCTCCGGCCACGCGGCGTCGATCTGGTGTATCTGGATCCTCCCTACGTGCCTCGATCAGATGACAATTGCTACATCAAGCGCTATCACTTTCTCGAAGGCCTGTCCTGCTACTGGCGGGGCCTCGATATCATGCATGACACGAAAGTGAAAAAAATACAGAAGCGGTTTACGCCATTCAGCTATCGCCGGACCGCTGCCGACGCGTTTGACCGGATGTTCCGGCTCTTCCGGAATAGTACGATTGTCTTGTCCTACAGCTCCAACGGATATCCCGATCTCGACGTGCTCGAAAATCTCGTGCGCCGCTACAAGAAAAATATCGTGACGTATGAGAAGCCCCACCGCTATCACTTCGGAACTCACAAGGGCGTGGAGCGCGCGGAAGTACAGGAATACCTTCTGGTGGGACGCTGATGCAGGTTGTCGCGCAGAATCTCGACGATATTCTGGCGGGTCTCCAGCCCCTCACCGTCGATTGGCAGGATGACATCTCGCGGCGGGTCATTGCTGAGATCGAGGCAATGGCGGTCAAGAAGGTATACACCCTGGACGATGTGAGAATCCTTCTGGACAGGGAATTCGATGATGCACTGCTGATCTGCCGCCTTTTCCTTGGCCTCTCGAAAGATACTTTTACGGGCGCACTGCGCGACGCTCTGGGCGGAAGCGCTGCGGGCGTTACTAGCTACAGGGCCGACAAGCCCAAGTTCCTGGATGCGCTCCTGCGGCTGGGGATCCTCGAAGCGATGGCTGAGCAAACAAACCGCGTGCCACGATGGAGCGATATTCTCGTGGAGCGTCTTCGCAGCGGACGCGGCAGTGCGATAAGCGGGCAGAAACGTGGCCGCGGCGTCGAAGATTTTGCCGAAGCTATCGTCCGCAAGGTTTTCGACGATCAGTTTGTCGCGAGGTGCACTTTTACGGGGCCAAGGGGCAAGGCGGCGAAATGCGACTTTGCGATTCCGTCCAAGGCGGATGCACGGATCCTCATTGAGTCGAAAGGCTATGGAGCCACAGGCTCAAAGATGACAGACATCATCGGCGATATCGAAAAGATTATCGCCGCCAAGCGGCCCGATACCGCCTTCCTGTTTTTCACCGATGGCTTGACCTGGAAGCAGCGCAAGAGCGACCTGCGGAAGATCGTCGAATATCAGAACGCCGGCGACATCACGCGCATTTACACCTACGCCATGGCCGATCAGTTTGAAGCCGACCTCCGGCAACTGAAAGCCGAATTCCGGCTATAGAAATAGGTGCGCGCCACCACAGCCATCTCACTTACGGCGATTTCTTGCCAAGCCAACGAAGCTTATCATCTAGCTGCAGTCGCGCGAGTTACTTTCCAGACTCCAGCTTTCGTGCAGTGTCGGCCACACCTTGGACATCCAGTTCTGCAACCCCCACCGCCGTGGTGTTCGTAAACAGAGACTTTTTGGTTTAGCCCGTGTAGTTTAGAGCTATTAGCACAGGTACTACGTAAGCGGCAACATGATCTTTGATGACCCCACGCTCACTCGGCTTCTCGGAAGTATCGAAGCGAACCGTTTGGTATTGCTTTGCGGGGCCGGCCTGTCCATTCCGCCGCCCAGTGATCTGATGTCTGCGATCCGGGTGTCCCAAGAGTGCTATGAACGATACCGTCACATCAAGGTTCTTCCCGCGGCGATGCGGGATGACATCGGCAAGCTGGCAGGCCATTTCTATGGCACGGCGGAGTTCGAAAGCGTCTTCATAGGAAGTCTCGTACCCTGGAACGAGCTGGTCGGGCAGCCAAACGACGGACATGCTGCTGTAGCGGATTTTCTGGTTTCCAGGGCGGCAACGGCAGCGCTGTCGGCAAATTTCGATACGCTGATTGAGCAGTGGGCTCAACAGAGAAAGATCGCGATGCGTGGAGCGCTCGACGGTCACGAGGCACGAGAGTTCAGCAATGACGCAAGTCCCCTCGTCAAGTTCCATGGGTGCCACTTTCGTGACCGAAGGAAAACACTTTGGACGGATGGCCAGCTTGCTGAGCCAACAGTCGCGGACCGTGTCGCAACGTGTTCAAAGTGGATGGAGCTCGAACTGCCGGGGAAAGACTTGCTTGTCGTCGGGTTCTGGACTGACTGGGGTTACCTAAATGACGTTCTCGCAAACGCTCTTAACGTAAACGCATTCGGTTCGGTTACAGTAGTCAATCCGGAAACCAGCGCTGCCCTGCAGGCCAAGGCCCCGAACCTCTGGGCTAGATTAAACAGTAGCGCCACCCCTCTTCAGCATCTCCGGGCCTCGGGTACGGATGCGCTCACCGAGCTCAGGGTGGCTTTTTCAAAGGGTTGGATCAGAAAATTCTATGCATTAGGTATCCGCCCACAAACGCGCAGTTTGGGGACTAATATCGAGTCCAGAAGCTTCAGCACTAACTGTTTCTGCTCTCGATTCGAGGGCCTCAACGAGTTCTATATAAAAACTGTGAAGCGATTGTTTTGCGGGCACTCGGAGAATCAAATCCATAATTCGCAGCCAAGTATGAAGTTGATGACGCCCCTTGCTATCTGTCTCCAGCAATAAATATACGGCCTGATTTGTCAGAGCAGGAATGATCGCGCGGTAGTACGGATGCTTTCTGTACCACAAGCCTTCGATAAGAGCGATGCCGACACTTCTCTTTTGCGACCCGGCTGTCAGATATTCAAGAGCCCGAATTAGAGTCTGTTGACGTTCGCGGATGTACCGCTCATAAACATTGGCGACGGCGAGCACGATTGCCACAGCGGAACTCGAAACTGCGACAATCAATGATACTGAGGTTGGGCTTAGCATAGTCTCCAGTGGCCGATTATATTTCGGGCCATCGACTTACAGGGTTTGGTGAACCAGGCTTGGAACTGCCGAAGATCCATTGGATTGAGACATAATGAGCCACACGAGCGCGTCGCACAGGTCATCACGTGACTCAACGCCGAGGGAAAACCGGGGGGGAAACCGGGGAGGCTGGCCGAGCCTTTGGTTCCAGGATTGAAAATTCCTATCTGAGGATGCACCACCCCTTCGACTACGCTCAGGGCGGCTCCTTGCGCATTTTTGCCTCGCATCCAGCCCGGCTTTCTTTCGTTTGTCAAGAACATTAGCGTGAAGCGTTCAGGGCTACGTCAACGACAAATTCAAAACAGGTTTGGAACACTTCATCGGGCATATTGTTGTAATCGCGGCTTAGCGTTGTCTGATGAAGTCCTGAAACAGTCCAGGAGATGTGCGGGGTATTGTTGATGAAGAACGTGTATCTGATCGGATCAATTCCTAGCATGGACACGTTGAGAGTTTCCACACATTCTTTGACGCCTTCATATAGGGTGTAGAGATCATCCATTGCGTCACTTGGAATTTCACTCTTTGACGAACGGAGACGGCGCGGCTCATCGATGAGAGGCACATCTTGGGAAATCAAACGGTGCAACTCGTCGAATGCGATCCGCACGTTTATGAATGCCTGATTCTTGTCACCACTGCTCAGTGCCTGCGTTGCATCTCGTAACGCATTGCGCACCTCATCATCCGCAACAAGATCAGCCAAACTCAAATCCCCAAAATCCAGGCCAAGCAAGTCCTTGCTGACCTCTTCGCAAAAAATCTCAACTCTCGGGAACAGATCACGCACTGATTGCGGACGCGGCAAAATACCTTTGTGCTTCAGGCTCACTCGCATGTCGTTTAGCTGACTCATTGGAGTCTTGTGGCCCGGCTCTTTGTGGCCGCTCTGTTTCACCTTCTCCCAAAATTCCATAAATTTCCAATTTGAACCGATGCCGAGATGATCCGTTCCGGCCAGCATCAGCAATTCCGTCGCATCGTGCATCAGCAACAGACACGCTGCAACCGCAAGTTCATTACGGTCATTCTGATCTTTCTTAGCGCGGGAAAGAAGGTATTTCGCGTACAGCAGACGCTTGCGGATATCAGGCGATACGGCCATGTGTACTCATCCCCTTCAGCCTTGAATGCTCCGAATGGTACATCGTTGCCTGCTATTTTCGGCAGAACAATCGTGGTACGCTTCGCCAGAGTGCCCCATTGGATCGCAGTGACGTTGGACGTATTGAAGGCGCTGCTGACGCCAGTCATCGCGGCGATTGCGGTCTATATCGCGTACCAGCAGTACCAAGTGAACAAGAAAAAATTTGAGTTCGACCGCTACGAAAGGCGCATTCAGATATACCGAGAAGTCCGCGCCGTGCTGATCCGCGTCCAAAGGGATTTCAAGCCTGAAATTGCTGAATTGCAGAACTTCATTACTGCAACAGCAGAAGCCGATTTTCTGTTCGGCCCCGAGATTCCCGCGTACATCGATGAAATCGTGAAACGAGGTTGGGCGCTTCGTTCGGCCCACAATCAATATCGCGACATATTCCAGCCGGTTCCGCCAGGATATGACCACGAGAAAGTTGTGTCTGAAATGCACGAGCAGGAAACGTGGTTCGCAGAACAAATCCCAACCGGCGCGGCGAAAGCGAAATTCAAAAAGTACCTGGATGTCAGCCGATAAGAGTGGCTTTGGTCTTTATCTTGGGCAGTTCATCTGCCGATGGATGTTCTCCCAATCGTCAATCCGTGGAAGTATCCCGCCGTTCCCCTCAATCACATCTTTGAAAACTTGGCAGAAGCACCGCCTTCGGGCCGCGCCGTCACCTTCCTTTACAAAGCGATCCTGGCAAGCTTTGAGCCGATCAAGAATTGCCCGAACTTCCTGCTCCGAGTATGTCGAAAAGACTTCGCTGACTCGCCGCGCTTCAGCAATCGTGTCTTGCTCATTCCGGTGCTTCTGATATTGCTCTCGAAGATCAGCCCCGAGCGTGACCGCTTCAAAGAATGCCTTGACGTAGGACAGAACCTCTAGCCAGATGTGAAAGGACGCCATGCGCGAAGTAGCTTAGCACACTATAATCCGCAATGTGAGTAGCTCAATGACAGTCCAGAGTCCCGGTTTGAACTGGTGTAGGGAAATATCTGAACGCAAAGTTTTGAAAGAACCGCGCTGCCCTTTCGCATCAGTCGAAAGATGTCCCCGCTTTTACCAGAGCCTCTCGTTGCTCGGAACAGCAGGCTCGACGGCGATTGAAAAATCAGAAGACGAAAGGCTACTGAGAAAGTGGGAGAGGCATTATCTTTGGCCGAAGACTGGGGAACAAGAAACGGGAATCTTTTCGTTGGCAGACAGACCATTTATGTACAGCCGCTTCTGTCCTGAAGTCTCGTTTGAGCGGTTCGGGGTCTTCGCTTCCGAACTTGCAGAGTACACGGACGAGATTGACCGTGACTTTGCGCTGAGAGCGCCGGACAGAGAAGGGGCGCCGGCTGAATCATGGCAAAGACGATGGCAGCAATTAACCCCGATGCACTATTCCGACTGCCCGATCTTTTCACCGCTGTTGCATGATCCAGGACAGCCAAAGACAGAACAGAAAATTTTCGGCTGGACTATGACCTTCCACGGTCTGAGCGTTGACTTGAGAGAAGCGTGGTTTTGGCTCAAGCGCAAATTGAGCGGTCAATAGAAATTCCCCGGCCCGCCTCCTTGCACTCCTACGCCCTAAACAGTCGGCGGTGCGCGGTCAGGCGCTTGCCGGCGTGGCCTGCAGGCGGCGCCAGAAGAAGTACGAGAGCCCCCAGAGCATACCGGCAGCGGTTCCCCTGCGCAAAGATGCCGCCCATTGCATCGTGTTTCTCCTATCGCTTGTTCGGGTCAAGTATGTCCCGCAACTTAGCTTTGAGGACTATTTCCGCCGGCGTCCTACCGGGACGATTCAGCCAGTTCTCGAAGTCCTGGATTCTGACGATGTGAGTCACTTCGGGGTGCCTAGCCTTCACCGTAACGGTCGTCAAACCCTTGCCGATTTCCGCCACCCATGGCTCTCCGCGCAGCGTGGCTAGTGCCTGGGCGACAGCTTCGTAGAGCGTTCCCGCTGTGACGTTGACCGAATGGATGACGTTTGCGAGGTCCTCCACGGCGACGGTACAGGTCTTGAGAGTCACTCAAGGGAATTTATCATATTCGCCATTTGTTCGCCTATATCATTAGCCTGCTATTAACGTAACGAAACCCCATATTTAAGGGGGTTTCGTTACATTGTGTGATTGACTGCCTAATTCCTAAGCCTGTATAGTACTCGTCAAAACCCCCTTAATAAGGGGGTTTCGTTACATAGAGTACAAACATGGAATCAACTACACGAACATTGTCCGCTCAGGAAAGCAAAGTCGTTCTGGCGCTGACCGAGAGGCGGCAGCGGACGGCGACGCGGCCGGAAATCATCGAACTGCTGGGCGGCGGCGCGAAGGCGGCCGACCATGTAATCGACGCCTTACGCCGCAAGGGCTGGCTTGAGCGCGCAACCTGGGGTGAATACATTCTCATACCGCCGGAGCAGGGTCCCGACGTTCTGGGGGACAGTAATCTTCTTGCCCGTGCCAGCCGAATCGCTGATCCTTATTACATCGGTTTTAGCAGCGCCGCCGCTCATTACGGTCTGACGACACAGCACCGCCGAATAATCTTTGTAGTGACGCCGGTTCGTGTGCGCGCGCGCGAAGTGGGAGAGTCGCGTGTGCGGATCGTCAATCCCTCCGCAAGCAAATTCTTTGGTTTCGGGCCTGTCGATGTTCTCGGCTTTACCGTCATGATCTCCGACCGTGAAAAGACCGCCATCGACTGCGTCGATCGTCCGGCGCTAGCCGGAGGTGTGGGCGAGGCAGCGACCATTTTGGCGAACGCGAGCCGTCGCTTTGAATGGACTAAGGTGACCAGCTATTTGGAGCGAATCGGTTCTGGCGCGCTGGTGCGGCGCTTTGGCTGGCTTGCCGATCATGTCCAGTCTGATATGCCTTCCGAAGTGCGCCAGCGTTTGATGGAATTCGGGGGCAGCAATACGAGAGCGCGCCTCGGTCCCCCGCACTACCATACCGTGCGGAATCCCATCGGCTATGACAAGACGTGGCGTATTTTCGTAAACGTCAACCGTGAGGACCTGTACGACAGTGCTGGGCTTGGGCGACGGAAATCTGTCAAGAAGGGCACATAGAAATGCTCACTCAGGCGCAGGTACAGCGTTACGCCAATGAGTCCGGCCTGCGCGACATCATGATCGCGGAGAAGGAGATGGTGCTGACCCTCTTGCTACAGCTCCTGTCGGAGCGCGGCATCCTGGACAGGCTGGCATTCAAGGGCGGGACGTGCCTCAGGAAGATGTTTCTCGGCTCTCATGGACGTTTTTCGACCGATCTCGATTTTACGGGCATCGAAGAACACGATCACGAGGACATCATTCTCGAGATGATGGAGGCTTTTGAACAGCCCTTCCACGGTATTCAATTCAGCCTTCCCGATGAGGGCTACTACGAAACCCAGGATGGTTTGTCATGGGGGGTCAATCCCGCCTATTCTCACGAATGGAATCAGGGTGGCAGCGAAATCAGGCTGCAGGTCAGTCGCCGCGAGACCCCGACGCTTCCCACAGAAAGACGGCCGCAGATCGTTCAGAGCTATTTCAGATTCCTTCCCTTCGCGCCGACAGACATTGTGTGCCTGGCTCTGGCTGAGATCCTAGCCGAGAAGATCCGCGCGTGTTATCAGCGAAACAAGGCGCGCGATATCTACGATCTCGGCATATTCGCCACGCGCCCGCTCGACCAGGCGCTGATCCGCCGGCTCGTGGTGCTAAAGCTCTGGCAGGCACGAGATACATTCGATCCTGCGCGCCTGATGCGGAAATTCGAGGATGGCAGGGATTTCGACTGGGATGACTTGCGTCAACTTCTCAACCGCGCCATCGTCATAGACCGCGAGAGAATCACGGCTGATTGCGTGAAGGGCTTTGGATTTCTTGCGCAGCTGACAGAGGATGAACGGCGCCTGGCGCGAGACCAGTACCAGCGCGAACGGGACACGGCGGAACGGCTGCGTGGGGCGCCTGGGCAGGGCTGAACGCAGCACGTAAAGATGTCTTGGAGGGACCAAAATGCGAGCGTATTCGACATCTGACATTCCGCTTGAAAACCTTCAGAGATTCAGCGCTGAGCTTGGTCCTGATTTTGATGTGCAGGTTAATGAACGTCAGATGTTTTACAGGGGAGGAGTGCCTCCCTCGTGGGTGGTGTTCTTCACGAACGTTGATTGGCTGATCAAATTACTTGGACTGTATGCAGGGCTGAATGTCGCGGAAATAGTGAAGGAAGCGGGAAAGGACACGTGGAAAAACCGGAAGAAGATCGCGTCGACTCTAACAACGCTCACTTTCAGAAGCAGCAAAACCGCAATCAGATCAAAACGCGGAACGAATCACTTACTGAAGGCATAGCGTATGATTTTCGAGTCTCGGAGACGCCATGCCCAAAGGAAGATTGACAGTAGATCCCGCGTTGGCCCGGGAGGCCAAGAGCCTCGTTGCATTGGCGTTCCGCAACGGGCCCATCGAAGATGTTCATGCAGGAAGAGATTGCCCTACTTGTGCTGGAAAATCAGAATATTCGCACATAACAGAAGCCGAAATGAAAATCATCATGAAGAATGCGGTTGACACCGTCTATAAACTTCTTTGGATGAAAACGAATGATCCAGAGAAGTACGCCGCGTCGATTGAGCTGGGGAGTCGCTACACCCGGTCTTGGGATGATCCAAAAACATACACTGGCTAGGTCAGCGAGGCCTGCGGGACTCGTGGCGGTTGGTTGCTATTCAGCTAATGGCGGAGTATGTGAACGACCTTTGTAGAGTTGAGGCGGATGTAAGTCCGGGCCTTGATGCATATTACGGCCCCAAATGATAACTGCAGATGTCCATGAATACCCCTACAATGTCCCTAGAAAAGAGGACCGCTATTCGTAGAGGACTCCTCAACAAAAATGTCGGGCTGACCCTTGCCTTCGGCTGTTCTGTGATTGCTCTCGTTTGCCTGGCAGTGGGTCTTCGACTAGACGCCAAGTCGATGGCCGTAAATCTGGCTGCAGGATTAGTCTGCACTGCTGTAGGCATTCCCGTTGCAATCTGGGTCATCGGTAGCTACTTAAAGCACACTGCGCGTCGCCGATGGTCGCGTGTCGACATACTGACTTATCGCGCGATAGCAGCCCATCTCTGCGATTCGGCCGTCGAGATCCTCATCGGTATCGACGTACTAAACGATTTGCGTCCGATGCCTGACATTCAAGAGGGCCGAGACAAACCGGATCCCAAAACCATTGAAGGCCTCTCAGCTCTTGCAAAGCTATTGCGGGCTGCGCCGAACCCAGCGAGCAATGACCTCTCGGACAAGGCCATCGAGTGTTACAAGGCCAGCAAATGGGACCTAGATCAACTCTGCGACAGCCTGTTGCCGCGCGTGATCGAGTATTCCGACGAGCAGGATTTGATTGATGCTCTCATTGTGCTCGACGGCGTTCGAAGAACACTGCACAATTCAATGATTGGGCACGAACAAGCAGTGACTGGCGGGGTTTTCTGTCATTTGCCGGAACTGGTGGACGCCAGTGCGCAAGCGTATGGGGCTCTCCTGAATCACTGGAACCCAGCCTCCTGAACTCTGCCCACACTGTCGCTGACACAACCTGAAAACCTTTCAAGTTTCGATTCATTTGAATTGACGAGATCGAGTCGGCAGAAGCCATTGCGAGTTAGCGTCTTGGAGGTTGTGATACTCTCTGAGCGGATCGAGCCCTGGGATTCTTGCAAATAGGAAATAGGAAAACGTCCGGTTAACCGGATATCAGGAGTGATCCGCATGTCGCGCCCCTCGTTGCTCCTCGTCCTTCTGCTTTTCTCGTCTTTGTTCGCGTTCGCCGGCGATGCTTGTCCGGGAACCGTTCCATCCGGGCAGAGCAGCGGTTCCGATACTAGTGGCCTGTCGCAGTGAATTCGTTAGTGCGCAGCCGGCGGCCGGGGTCAGAGTATTTCCACTGGATCGGGTGAGCGTTGGCGGAGTAGGCGTTGATGTAACGACGGAGTTTGCGAGCCAGGTCCGGGACCGAGGTGAAAATGCCGCGGGCGATGACCTCGCGTTCGATCTTGGCGAACCAGATCTCGACTTGGTTAAGCCAAGAGGAATACGTAGGAGTGAAGTGAAGCTGCACGCGCGGATGCTGTTGCAGGAAGTCTCGAACGAGTTGGGTTTTGTGGGCAGAGAGGTTGTCGAGGATGATATGAATCTGCTGCCGGGGCGAGCACAACGCTACCACTTCTCCGAGGAAGGCAACGAAGTCACGGCTGGTGTGGCGGGCCGTGGTTCTTCCGTGCACGCGGCCGGTTTTGGTGTCCAGCGCGGCATACAGAGAAAGCGTTCCGTGCCGGTAGTACTCGAAGCCATGACGCTCGGCTCGCCCCGGCGAAAGCGGCAGAACGGGATCGAGCCGATCCAGGGCTTGGATGGCGGTTTTCTCGTCGACGCAGAACACGGCGGCATGCTGCGGCGGCCGCAGATACAGGCCGATAATGTCGGCCGCTTTGCTTTCGAACTCCGGATCGTCGCTGGCCAAGTAACGCTCCAGGCGATGGGGTTTCAGTCCCGCTTCTTTCCAGACGCGATGCACCGCGTCCTTGCTGACTCCCAGCGCGGTCGCCAGTTTGCGGCAACTCCAATGCGTGGCACCGTCGCTGGGTTTCTTGCGGGTGGCGGCCAGAATCCGGGCCCGCAAAGCGGGAGTCAGAACCCTGGCCTTCTGGCCGGGATGATAGGTGTCGAGCCCGTCGAGCCCGGATTCGAGGAAGCGCTGCTTCCAGCGGACGATCGTGGGAGCACTGGTCTGCAGCCTGCGCTTAATGGTGTTGAAGGAAGCTCCTTCTGCCAGCATCAAGATGAGCTTGGCGCGAAAGACGTATCCGGCAAAGCCGTCAGTTCTGAAGGAACGCTGGTGTCAATGCCAGTCTCTACAAGCATGTTGCCGACCATCTGATAGCCGTCGTTTAACAAGCTCTGCTCAAACTGATCGTTTAGAAATGTACGGAGGCCGCTACCTGCAAACGTGCCACACAAAAACGTGGCAAAACCACGGAGGTAAAACGATGTAGGTGCGGGTGAATCGATCGATTTCAAATACGCATTGCTTGGAGACTCGACGCCGCGCACGGTGACCTTCACTGCGGATCAAGGCGTTTTTTCGGGTTCCACGTACTTTGCGCCGGCGAGTGTCGCATCGGATTCCTTTGTGCATGTCAGCGCTTGCATTACGGGCACGCAGTCCTGCGACAGTCTGATCTTGGGACTGCATCCGTTCCGTATAACTCCAAGCATTCCTTTGGTGCCTCTTGGGGGGACGCTCCAACTCTCCGATGTTGGAGCGAGCGCGGGGCCTACGTGGAGCCTCTTGGCGGGCGGGGGCTCACTGCAACCGGGCGGGCTGTACTCGGCTGGGACATCTGTTCAAAGCGGAGGCCCGGCCTTAATTTCGGCAACTTCTTCTGGTGTGGCGGAACAAACCTCGGTGGGAGTGACGGGCGCGTTCCCCGGCTTGTTGAATCGGATCTATGACTACGTTGATCAGCACACCCAGGCGCTTTTGGGAACGTATACGACAAACCAGGCCGTGAGCGGCAACCGGCTTTATGTGGCGGCTACAAATCACGGAGGAGACTGGACAGACAGCTACTTCTGGATCGATGTGTACGACATCACCGACCCGCTCCATCCGGCCTGGCTCACAGCGGTGGAAGCGAATTCGTCTGGCTCTGTCTTTGCTGCGGGACAGTATCTGTATTCGTACACAGGCTGTGACTTCGCAATCCCCGGATGTCCGAGCACGGTGACCATCTACTCCATTCAAAGCGGGGTCCCAGTGCTTAAAGCCCGCGGTCAACTTCCGCAGTGGTGGGACATTGCAGACAATGATGGTGTGCTCACGCTGATTCCATTAGAAGGGTCTTATGGTCAAGTGATGAAGTACGACTTGACAGCCGGAACGATTGCCAGCACGACCTTAAATCTGACATTGCCTGCTGATGCGAATCAGTTTATTTCCGGACACTTCTCTCGCTGTGGGCAATCGTCTTTTTGTATCCGTTGAGACAAATGACCTCTTGCAAGGAGGCTACATCCTCACGTATGACCTCACTACATCACCGCCGAACCTGCTAGGAACCGTGAATGCGCGGAGCTTGAACTTCTACGCTTCGGGCAATCTGCTTTTCGGAGCACTCGGTGGTATGGAGATATACGACATTTCCCAGCAGCTACCCGTGCAGGAGGGTTACGTTGACGGCATCAACGCTCGAGAATTAATCGGTACGCAACTTCTGGCAACGACCGAGCAACAGGGTTGCGAGATGGTAGATGTTTCCAATCCTCAGCAACCGAAGGTGACTTCGATCTTGTTCGATGGAGTGATTGTTGGCGGCGTTTGTGGGCCGCTTGTTGGAAGTTATGCCTATGAATCGGAAATCGGCGGCGGAATTGCAATCTATGACGCTACTACGACCGGCGGCCCCATTCGCCAGGCAATCCTCTACGGCGGACCTCACCTATCGAGCGCCAGCTACGATTTACTCCTCGAATCAAACACCCTGTACGCGGCAACCTCAACATTCGACGGACCAGCGTTGGAAGTTTATGACGTCAGCAGCACTCCTGCAAACCGACTGGGTGAGTACATCGTGGACGACCCGGCGCAGGCCGGGTTTTCGGTTCAAGGGGCGAGCCACTACGTGTACTTCGGCATGAGCAACAGCATCGGCGTCATCGACGTGACACAGCCTTCGTCTCCAACTCTCATCGGAACGGTCGCTACTGCTGCCATCGGGAGTCTTGCTCGCGCGAACAATACACTCTACGCAGGAGACAGCAACAACAACCTGATTGTGCTGGACATTACCAATGCCGCCCAACCCGCCATCGTGAAGACGATCACATTGAGTGATCTACCGATCAAAGTGAGAGTGTTCGGGAGCCTGTTGCTAGTGGCAGATAATGCAGCAGGGCTACTTATCTATGATGTAAGTAGCCCGCAATCGCCCGTGCTTCTTTCGACGCTTAATAACTTCACGCTGGCAGAGGACGTGACTATTCAGGGAACGACGGCCTACGTTGCGGCTGACGTCGACGGCTTGGGAATTGTTGATATCAGCAATCCGTCACAGCCGGTGTTGCTTTCAAAAACGGGATTGGGGCGAAGTTACCCCTTTGATGGTTCGACGCCGCTGAATGAAGCGCTTGCTGTTTCAGTGGCTGGTGGCCTCGTGTACGTTGGAACCTTAAACGATAATGGCATCGTGTTCGGATTGGATTGCTCAAATCCGGCCGTGCCGCGCATCGTCTCGGCGATCGCTTATGGCGATTCCGTTGAGACCTGGTCCGGCGCGCTTCTGTTCAATGGCAGCGAGTTGTTTGTCGGAGGCGCACTCAATGGCAGTGTGTATCCCGTGACCGAGGTGGATGCGTCTCATCCGCTCGATAGCATAAACCAGTATTTCCCGCCCACTGCGTTGCAGAATCCATTCACAATGAGTCAAAGTGTGCGTGCCCGAGCGAGAGCGCATTTCCAGTTAAAGAGCCATCCTAAGGCAGGAGTTGTGAACAGGTTTCATCGCTCGCGCCAGTGAACGATCCATGATTCTGAAACAGATCTCTATCCATCTTTCCGTGCCAGATTGACGTCATCAAGGTCATTTCACCAAAATCTCCAGCAAAATAAAAACCCGCCCCACGACCAAATATGGGCAGCTATTGTCCGAGTTGTTGCCAACTCGTTACGCCGAGGACGCAGGAATAATCCATCTGAACCCGGCAACGAAAATGATCCGCCACCCAGAATCGGAGTGTACGATTTCGAGGCCGCTCCATTCACTGCGGGTCGGGAACAAACCCAGACGCTGTGGTTCTGTCGGCGCCCGAAAATCGCGCCGGTTGAGGGCGGTATCCATTGCGGGTGCGCACTTTATATTTTTTCAACTGATCGCCCGTGAGCTTCACGGTAATGGCCCGCCAGCCCGCATTGGGGTTGGGCTTGGGGTAGTAACTCAGCGAGTAGAGATGAGCCAAGTCGTCGCGGATGGAATCAAATGCCCGGTGTTCATCTTTCCAATCTTTGGCGAAGTAGGCCTTGCCGCCGGTGGCGGCGGTCATGCGATCAAAAACCGCAGTCGACACCGGTTCTAATCTTGCGGTTTGTGTGCTGATCATGTAGATGGAAACTCCGGCAGACTGGGCGAATTCCGCAACATCCTCGGGGGGCACTACGCTCGAATTGTCCGGGCCATTCGAGAACACGACGACGACTTTCCTGCCTCTATTTTGAGCCGCGTCTTTCAGCGTCAGCAAGAGCGCGTTGTACAGCGCCGCTTGATCTCCGGCTACGGTCGAACGCACAGCCCGCAAAACTTGCGACCGGTCGGAAGTAAGCGGAGCGGCGCGGGAAATATCCCGGCTATAGGAATAGAACGCAATCCTGTCGGCGGTTGCCAGGGAGCGAATGAACTCGGTAATCGCGTCTTGCGCGAAGACAAAGCCGCGATACATGTAATCGCTGGTATCAAACAGGACGAAGACATTGGCTCCGCGGACCAACTCTCCAAACGTCTGGGGCGCCCCATCCGTGGAGCGTTTAGCCGTCGCGCTTGCATCCGTAGACGACGCTCCCGCAAACTCGCTCAGACTGCGGGCCGGTTCGTCCCCTTCGGCAAAGGTGGCCGCCTTCTCCACGATCCCGTCCTCAAGGATGGCAAAATCCGAAGGGCGGAGTCCTGTAATGTAGTTTCCCTTCTTGTCGGTCACCGCTACATTGAGCTGGACCATGTTGACCACAACGTGGAAGTTGGGGCTCTCCTGAGCTTGGCTGCCAGTTTCATGGCTCAGCACGAAAAGCAGAGGCATCAGAAGCAGCAGAAATGATTTCCTTTGCATGGGCTCACACTTCCTTTAGCTTTGCGACCCCATATGCATGAGGCCGCCGGGTTGCTGATCGGGACTACTGATCGGGCCTGCGGTCGAAAGACCGGTCAAGGTCGAATGGAGCTAATCCTTGACGGCGATGCCAACTTGCCTTCGCGAAATTCTGTTGCCGTTTCGTGCATCGCCCGCAGTAGCGCCGGCCAATCTTCGAAGTCGGTGGCGAAGATCCTTTCGATCATCCTGTGGGTCAACTCCGGCACCAGATGGTTGAGCATGACGGGCGAATACCCTGCTTCATCGGCCAGCCGAGCCCAATACAGATTAGGGGAGTCCCAGGTTTCCGCAAGAAAACGGCTGGAATATCCGGAGAATGGCGGCATGGGCGCCACGTTCAGTAGCTCGAGGCCGTAGTTCTGCGCCATTTCCGGATGGGGCGTGCCGAAATCGTGGGACAACTGCTTCCAGTTGACCTGCTCTGGGTGCTGTCGGCAAAGATCTTGCAGTTCCTGGCTGGCGCTCCCCCATACCACAGGTTCTTCCGGGTACTTGTTCCGGAACTCTGCCGCCAGATAGAAAGTGTCTGCCGGCATTATGTGCTGAAGTAGTGCCGCTGGTCGGTCAGAGCGCAGCTCTTGCTCGATCTGCGCTAATCGCTTCGGAAGCAACCGACTGGACAGAATCGCCAGGACCTTGCTTCGCAGAGCCTCGTCTTTGGCCGAAGCGGTCAGGAGTTCTTCTCCGGCGCGCTGGTACAGGGCAATCGCATGAAGTTCCAATGGGCTCACATTCCACCAGCGGGGCAAGGTTGCAGAGGTCAACAGTTCCGGGGTCAATTGCTTCCAGATCAATGCCTGAACATTGTCCGGTGAAATGAAATCCTGTTCGAGATCGGCCAAGGCGTAGGGCAAGTCGGCCAATGAGCCCACAAAATGGGCGCCGCCGCCCGCGGGAGAACCTTGTCCCAGAAGTTGTGGCGCCTGCCACAGTGTCTTTATGCCCTCGACTGATTCCCCGGCAAAATCGTGAGAGCGAACGAACAGCGGATTATTGTGCAGGGCCTGCGCGCCTGGCGGTTCATAATAGGCATAGTTCAAACCGACCAGAGTATCTCGCAGGAACGACGCGAGCTGTCCACGCGCTTCCTCAATTTGTGCGCGCGAAGCATTGGGCGACTTGAGCACTTTGGGCAAGTTGGTTCGCATCTGCACGTCGGTGTGATGATTGTTATAGATGCCTGCGGCCCATTCCGTTCTCTCGCCGTTGGTGAAAATCGGCCGCGGCATCTCAAATTCGCGCGTCTCGCCCGCCAGCAGGATCACGTACTCCGCCGGTTGCTTCCCTCGTGCCTTTTCGGCAAGCCCGTCCCCCACCGCCAGAAGGGTGTCGAGTGAGACCAGTCGCTGGTCGTCTAGTACTGCGCGAATCCTGGCTGCTACTTCCTGGTGCATCCGTTCGCCTTCTGGAGTGGTCTGCCGGGGACCTGCCAGCAAATCGATAATTTCGTCTTGCGAACGTCTGGCGTTGCCCGTCGAAAACCGGAATATCTCGGCGAGGGAAGTTCGCCCCGCGTCATACACTTGAGCGGCCGATCGAATCCTGGCGAAAGGCTTGATCACCTGTTGGAATGATTTATCGAGGGACGAGTTCGAAATTTCTCTTTGACGCGCCAGAATCTGCCAGATTCCTACGTTTGCCTGAAGGGCGCCGAACGCGTTCCCGCGAAGACTCAGGGGCAAGCTGTTCAGCTCTTGAGCTACTTCCAGAAATAGTGTGAGGGATTCGTCGGTTAGTTCGGGAAACTCGGCAAAAATGCGGTATTGATCGCTGAAATCCTCCCAGCGGCGTGCCAGCAATTGGACCGTCGCCGGGGCCAGACGATGTTCCGGAGATCGTCGGCGATCTAATTCACTCACCCCCATGAATATCTCCAGGGGCCCGTTTTCGCTTGCCGTGCGCGACAGAGCGAACAGCATCTGCAGGAGATGATCCGGATCCGTCAGGTGCGCCGTCCGCGCCTCCCACCTGCGCACCCGAGTCGAGGGATGCCCCTCGAGAAGAATCGCCTTCCAGACTTCCAGATTTCCAGGAACGAGCGGCTCACCGCTGCTCTCAAACTGAAGTCGACTGACCAGAAGCAAGAGTCCCGGCGCTGGCCGGTAAATACCCCTCGTGGCGGGGACCGAAGTATCCAGCGAGTGCAATCCTGCGTAGAACAAACGCAGTCGATGCGGGTCGGTGAAATATGCCTGCCGCGTTCCACTCACCCGCGAAAGCACGTCAAAGTAGGCGGCGAGCCAGCCCTTGTCCTTGGCCAGCAATCTCGGGACAAAGGCAGCAGGAGACGCCGGACTGGCTCCGACAATCTCCTTCCACGCGGCTTCCGCTCCCACTCCTCCCGGGACCTGGACTCGGCCGTCCCGGATGCACAGACCTCTCCCGTAAAAATCCAGGACTGCAGCATGGGGAAGCAGGCCCACCAGCCCGATCGACCGCTGCAGGGTCTGGCTGGTTTCGAGGTCCATCTGGGAGAGCGCCCAGTACAGACGTGCGACCGCTGAGTCATTCAGGATTGTGTCCAGCAGGTCCAGGCTGTTTTCTTTGAGGTTTTTCCGGCTCGCCCTAGTCCATTCGCCTTCGGCGAAAAGCACCGGCACGGTGGACGAGGAGTACGCATACTCAAAGGGTTTCCCGCCTTGCAGAGTCTGCTCAAGGTCAGGCAGGGGAAAGCCGGAATCAATGGCGAGAAAGGCCCTTTCAGCATCCTCGGTTTGCAAAGATGTTCCCGGCTCCCCACAGTTTGCTCGGGCTCGATACCCCAGAATGCGCAGCAGCGGCCTGGCATTGTCACAATTGGAAACCCGAATCACCATGCCAGTACCTGCGGCCAATTCCGACAGCTCCCTGGCCTGCACCACGTATCGTCTCAACAGGATCAGGAATTCGGTCGGCCGGCGTGTGCCTTCATACCCCTGGGTGAACACGTTCCGGCTCAGCAAGGGCAGGACTTCTTCCACCGTAATCTTTTGACTGATCCCGGCCATGCGCAAAAAAGATCGCAAGGGACCGGGGATCTCGAACTGCGACGAAGCCGCAGGCGTTGTATCTTCTGCAGAAGAACTGACAGAAGTATCGGAGCGAGCGGGCGGGGGCAGTTCTCCACTACTCGCGAACAGGTGGCAGTTCAATAGAGAAAAGGCAATCAGGGTGGACACAGCAAGAGGAGATTTCACGGCTGGATTCCTCCCGGAGCCGGACCTCAATCACCTGGAATCATTCGCGGAAGGCAGGGGTGTCTTCCATTCGCGAAATCGATCTATCCCCGGATCTAGGCTTGGTGAGACAGGGCCCGCTCCAGACTTGATCTGGGCAAAATACCTCATCTCGGGCAACTATCCAAGCTTTTTTCTTCAGGTGTCGTTAGCACATGATATGTCCGGTTGAGATAGCAAGTGATGTGTCCGCTTTGCAGGCGGCGAGGGTAGGAGACCATGGAAGGCATGGTGTCTTACAAGCAGGCCGCAGTGGAGCGAGCGATGAAGGTACAGGAAGTGATTTTGCGGGCGATGGCGAAGAAGATCACGTGGTGGCAAGCGGCCGAGATCATAGGGATCAGCGACCGACAGATGCGGCGCTGGCATGAACGGTATGAAGAGTTCGGTTTCCGGGGGTTGTTTGACCGGCGGCGGGGGAAACCGTCGCCCAAGAAAGTACCGCTGGCGGTGGTGGAGAAAGTGTTGGGGCTGTATCGGGAGAAGTATTTCGATCTGAACGTGCGGCACTTTCACGAGAAGTTGCAGGCAGAGTATCAGGTCGAGATCAGCTACAGCTGGGTGAAAGGGCTGCTGCAAGGAGCGGGGATGGTGGCCAAGGGGCGCAAGCGCGGGGTGCATCGCAAGTTGCGTCCGCGACGTCCGTTGCCCGGGATGCTGCTGCACATCGACGGCAGCGAGCATCGCTGGTTTCAGGATGAACGCTGGCACGACTTGCTGGTCATCCTGGACGATGCCAACAGCGAGATCTACTACGCGCAGTTGGTGGAAGAAGAAGCGACAGCGACGGTGCTGGCGGGGCTGAAAGAAGTGGTCGAGCACAAGGGTGTGTTCTGCGCCTTGTACAGCGATCGCGGCAGCCATTTCTGGCTGACGCCGAAGGCGGGAGAAGCGGTGGATCGGCACCGCCTCACGCAGGTGGGGCGTGCCATGCGCGAGTTGGGAGTGCGGATGATTCCCGCCTACTCACCGCAGGCGCGGGGACGGAGCGAACGCAGCTTTGGCACCTGGCAGGGCCGGTTGCCGCAGGAACTGCGGCTGCATGGGATCGGGACGGTGGAGGCGGCGAATGCCTTTCTGCGCGAGCATTACATCGGAGAGTTCAATCGCCGCTTCCAAGTCGCCAGCGCGCAACCGGGGAGCGCCTTTATGCCCTGCCGAGCAAAGGATTTGGAGCGCATTTTTTCGTTGCAATTCGAGCGCACGGTGAACCGGGACAACACGGTCAGCTTTCAGAACCTAACGTTGCAGATCGAACCGGTGCGTTGGCGGGGCACGCTGGCGGGATGCACCGTGATCGTGCACCAACACCTGGATGGAACCTTGAGCCTCAGCTATGGGCCGCACGCCTTCGGTCGCTACGACGAGCGCGGCAGTCCGATCCTCAACCCAAAACTGGCGGCCGGCAAGGCCGTGGAAAAGACGCGGGGTGGAAAAGTCCAAAAGCCGACTTTCCCACCCCGCTTGGAAATCCCGCAAAGTGCGCGGGATTCCCACTTTCCCACCGCCTCGGCGGCGGCGGGAGATTAACCAAAACCGGACATTACACTTGCTACGAAAAGCGGACGTTTTAACTTGCTAACAACAGCTTTTTTCTTCAGGCAAGGCACTTTCCGCAATTCTTGTTAGGATGCCGGATACATCGAAACCGATGAGTCAGTGAAATGCGCCATTTTGGAGGGGATGCTCTGCTAGCCGGAAGGTATGCGCCTTCTACGGCGAGACTAGAATGGCCCCACAGATGGTTTTCAAAACAAGCTGCGAGGCCCTCGGGGCTAAAGCCCGCGTTTTTACGGACTCGTAGTAGGACGGCTGAAAGCCCCTTTTCAAGGAATCCTGATGCATGAGCCGATCTGCAGTTCCCCAAACTTACGCGGCTGCTGATAATCTTTTCTATATAACATGGCCAACTGTATTCGATGCGGGCGGCAGCTTCCTGCCTTCAGTTTCAGAAAGATTTGCCCGTGGTGCGTGCGGCACGAGGCGGCGCAACGCGGCGAAGAGGAAGAAGACGCCATTCAGCCGGTGATGGCTGCGCCCTGGGTGCAGCGCGAATCCAGCGTCTCGGTCACGCAGGTGCTCCTTGGCGCGAACGTGATGGTGTTTCTCGCGATGGTGATGGCGAGCGGGCCCTCGCTGGACTTCACCGGAGCCATCTCCGTCCACTTCGGCGCCAACTTCGGCCCTTTGACCCTGTCGGGGCAATGGTGGAGGCTCGTGACCTACATGTTTCTGCATGGCGGCTTGTTCCACATCGCCATGAACATGTGGTGCTTGTGGGAACTGGGCGGGCTTTGCGAGTCTCTCTACGGACGCTGGACGTACGTGGCCGTTTACCTCCTCACCGGGGTCGCGGGAGGTTTGGCGAGTGTGGGCTGGAACCCTGGCGTGCTGAGCGTGGGCGCGTCGGGTGCGATATTCGGCCTGACAGGAGCGATGATCGCCTCGTTCGCATTAGGCGAGTTTTCGCTGTCGGGCATCTCCATCAAAGGAGTGCGGAACAGCCTGCTGGTTTTTGCCGGCTTTAACCTTTTTCTCGGCCGGATGTTTCCGGGCATCGACAATGCCTGCCACGTTGGCGGGCTGGTCAGTGGGCTTATTCTCGGCGCGCTCATCGCGTTGCTCGCTCCGGAACACAATCGGCCGCTTCGGCGGGCTGGCATCATGTTGTTCATGGTCCTGATCTTGACGGGCAGCGCCCTGGGAATCCGTCGCTGGCGCGGCTTCGCGAACTTCGGTTCCGCGATGACTGCGCAACAGAGCATCGACCGGATGATCGACCTGTTCCAAAAAAAGGTGCGGCAGAACCCGCAAGACGGCTCAGCGCACTATGCACTCGCGCACGCTTATTTCAACAAGGGACAATTCCCTGAAGGCGAGGCCGAACTGAAGCGAGTGCTCGATCTGCAACCTCAGAATCTAAATGCCCGCATGGACCTGGGAGCTGCATATCTGAGCCAGGACCAACCGAAGGAGGCGCAGGAAGAATTCGCCAAGCTAGTGGCACAGGAACCCAAATACGCAAATGCGCATATCGGGTTGGGAATGGCGCTCGCGGATCAGAACAACCACGAAGCTGCGGTCAGCGAATATAAAGCCGCTTTGCTTCTCGAACCACAGGCCAGGGATGTCTATTACCGGATGGGTATGTCGCAGGCCCAGTTGAAACAGTACGATGCCGCCATCGCTTCTTATTTGAAAGAGCGGGAAGAGGGCGGAGACAATACCGAGTTGGAAACTGCGCTGGCGGATGCGTATGAAGCGAAAGGAATGCAGCAGCAGGCGCAGGAAGCGCGGAATAAGGCGGCGCAACTCAAAGACCAGAACACAGATTGAGGTTCACCGAGAGCGGCCGAGCTGCGCCGGTTATTGTGTGGAGCGGGCAGCCGAGGGCGGCTGTCTCCACATCGGCTGTTCTTAGCCCTTCGCGATCTTGCCTTAGGCCTTCGTGATCTCTCCCACGGCGCGGTAGGCCTGATTGATAGCTTCATCGGTGTAGGCATACGCGCCCGCGTCGCAGTTGGCGATGGCGATGTGTCCGTAGGGCTTGCGCGCTACCTCACAGGGAGTTTCGCCGCCTTCCAGCCAGAACGAATCGAACAGTGAGTTGTACTCGTAGGCATAACCGTGCGGCCAGCGATTGACGGTGATAGCGGCGATGTCGCGGGCGGGATCAAATCCTCCCGGACCCAGAGTACGAGCTAACTGGTCGCGAATCTTGCGCTCCATGGTTTCGAATGTAGTCGTATACAGCTCCATGCGGCCGTAACTGTGCTGCTGGCGGGCCGGCAATCCCGGATGGCACGCCGCTTTCATCATATGAGCCACGATCGGTTCTTCGGGCTTGCGCGCGCATTCATATCCGCCGATGCTGACGGGCAAGTCAAGATTTACTCCGCTGTGGTACATGCCGGGGGCGTAGACAGCATTTGTGCCGACCTTCTGAAATGAGGTCCAGTTCCGAAGAGCGACGCTGGTATAGAGCAGCGGGACTTTTTGCGCAGAGGATAGCGCTTCTTTCTGCTTGTCGGGCAGTTCCTGGCAGATGTAGGGAATCATCACGTGCCAGCACGCCAGAATCGAATTTTTGGCTTTCACCGTATAGACCTTGCCGCCGCGAGCGTAGGTGACTTCTACTTCCTTCGCGCTGGCCATGTCGCCCACGTGCCTGACACGCACCGCGGTGCTGTTCAGGCGGATGCGGACGGGCGAACCGGCGTCGTCGAGCTTGGCATAGTTCGCTTTGGCGAGAACCACGTCGGACGAAGAATTGCCCGGAATCACATCCGGAGTAAGCCTGCGCACCAGCAAGCGCGCGATCGTCGCATTGCCATCAGGAAAATGGAAGAAGTACTTTTCAGCTTCCTCGTTGGGGATGGCGTCGCGATTCATGCCCTTTCCCGGCGTGGGATCCAACTTCAGGCCATCGAATCCGGGAAGGCCGAGGCCCCAGGCATCCTGCGCGGCCACGGCGTCGATGCCCACACCAAATAGTCCGTGGGGCATTGCTTGATAAATCTTGACGATGTCTTCGTGGACACCGGCAACGTCAGTGAGGTATTTGGCATAGCTGATACGTGCCAGCTTCGCCTTTTTCTCATCCGAAGTGAGACCGGGAAAATAATCCTTCGGTTCCTGAATAAGACGCTGCAGGTCGCTCTTCGCTTGCGCTGCAATCGGAGCCTCCGCCACGAACTGCTTCAATAGCCGGGAGGTCTGATCGATAATGTCTTCACTCTCATTCCAGCCGCGCGGATTGAAATTGACGGTCAGTTTGTCGGCGCCGAAGGTTTCCTTGTCAAAGAAAATTTTGGGATGCAGCCCTTGCGAGAGATAAAGATTCTTGTCGAAGTATTTTGGGTAGGAACTTACGTCGATGCCCAGCTCTTCGATCACTCCCTTGGCCACCGCGCTGTAAGGCGCAGGGCTCTCGATCGAGAATGTGCCTCCGAAACCCAGGCGGAAGGCGTGGTTGACGCGGAATTCGTTGCGCTTGGCATGTCCGCCGAAGTCGTCGTGATTATCGAGGATGAGAATGCGGGCTTTGCCGCCGGTGGCCTTGCGATAAAAGAGCGCAGCCGCAAGCCCGCTGATGCCACCGCCCACCACCACCAGATCGTAAGTCTCTCCGGTATTTTCGGGCTGGCCGGCGGAATCCCAGAACGTACCGTCGCGCACACTGTGAGCCGCCTCGAAAGAACCAGGATGACTGCCCCGCATTCCGATCAGAGCAGGAGGATAGTAGCCGGGAGACTTCGTGCGATCCGCCGTTTCAGCGCCCAGCAATTGCCAAGGCATCATGGCCGCGCCGGCCGTTACGGCTACGCCGTTGATAAAATCACGGCGAGTAATCTTGCGATCCATCCCCAGTTCCCGGTCCCGTTTGTCGTGCACGATTCCTCCGCAATCCCTTTCCAGCTGCGCTGCCAAATGACTTCCGGTGTTTAGTACTTATTTAGGACTGACCTTCGACCTTTTTCACCGCCAGTTCCGCGCCCTGGAATCCGATTTTGCTGTGGGTTCCATCGCAGAAAGGCTTGTTGACCGAACCGCCGCAACGGCAGAGCGAAAACGCGGGCTTGCCGGTAAGGTCGAACTTGTTGCCATTGGCGTCGACGAGGTCGATGGAGCCTTCGGGAGCCTCGACGCGGTAGGGGCCGTTGGGCCGAACGGTGATTTTTACTTGTGCCATGAATCTATTCCTCCAACCTTACGGGTTTCTAGTAAGCCTAGAAAAGATACCACCAATGCAGCCTGAATGTCTTGGCCGAGGGGATCTGGGTGATGGCTCAGTTTGAGGCGAAAGCAAGCCCAAGACCACGAAGGCCACGAAGTCACACGAAGGAACCCTCGACAATGAATTCCTTCGTGACCCCTAGTGCCCTTCGTGGTTAAGATTTTTCCTTCTAGGGGCCAAATTGAGTCACTCCCGGAATCTGCACAAAAGCCGCCGTGGGCATAATGAACGGAGTGCCGCAAGATGTCCGACTTTACGCCGCTTCAACGCGGGCGGCGCGGAGGCTGCGGTAAAGTTCCAGATACTGATCGATCATGCGCTTGGTGGTAAAACGTTCGCGGGCGCGAGTGTACGCCAATTCGGCGTAGGCGCGGCGCATGGGACGGTCCTCGTTGAGCAGCCGAATGTTTTCGGCAAGACTGGCCGAGTCATTAGTGCGGAAGTAAACCGCGGTGTCTCCCCAAACTTCGCGATAGCTTGGGATGTCATTGGCCACGATCGCGCAACGGGAGAACGCCGCTTCCAGCGCCGGCATGCCCAGAGGCTCGTAGCGCGAAGTTGCGGCATAGATGGCGGCGCGGCTGTAGAGGGCGCGCAGTTGCGCATCGGTTTGGGGGCCGCGTATGGCAACGGTGGTCCGCTCCGTAGCCACTTTCACATCCGCGCGGATGGGAATGCGAGGCATAGGCACGGTCTGCTCGGAGCCCACAATGCAGACCGGCAAAGGATGTTGTTGCTGGGTCAGCAGGAAGACCTGCTTGCTGGCGTCGACGAGGCGGCCCACCGTGAGAACACAGTCATCCTTACTGACGTAGGGATTGAAAAAGATTGGATTGCGGCTGGGATAAATCACTTCTCCGCGCCGCGGACGACAGTAGCAAGCCGTGATGCGGTCGAGCATCCAGGCCGATGGTGCCACCACGACGTCGGCGCAGGCCAAGCCATTGAGCACGGTACGACGATACCAAGTCAAAGAGCGCGCCGGTTGGGGAGAACGGTCGTGTACCGCCTGCGTCCACGTGATCAGGTCGCCGTGCGCCATCACCACGCGCGGCACATCCACCGGCAGATTCCCGTAGCAAAACTGGTTGAGATGAAGAACGTCGGGACGCAGCTCGCGAACCAGCGCCATCAGGTATGCCGATGATTCAGGTAAGTCCTGTTCCGCCTCTTGCATCCATTCGAGCCGGAAAGCCGTGGGCCGGTAGTCGAGGCCGTGAAGATGGTCCATCCACGAAATCTGGTCGGGGAGAGGGATCTCGCCGAAGCTGACGAGAGTGACTCGCACGCCGCGGGTGACCAAGCCTGTCACCAGCTCGCGAACATACGTCCACGAACCAGAGAGCGAATCGGTCGTGACCAGGACGTGCACCGAACCTCCGGGAGTTCAGCGGAATGCCTCAAGCAGTAAGGCATCCGGCTGACGTTTGATCCATTCTAGTGGGAATTCGGGGAAGGTGAGAGGAAATTCTTAGCCGGCACGGAAAAAGCGAGCCATGCTGCTCTGATGGGGGCGCAAAGGTTGTGCGTCAGCAACTGCGAGTTGCGATTACCAGCTTTCGCGGCGGCTAAAGCCGGGTGTATTTGGTTTGCTTATGGCATCGCTTTAAGCCGTGCCGTTGAGAGTCGCAATGATTCTGGGGCTTTAGCCCTGAGGGCTAATGAATAGTCTTCGTCTTCCGCGACATGTAATCCATTAGCAGATACTGCCCAAGCGTGTACGGAGTCGTGAAGTAAGCCTTGCCGCGGCACATCTCTGTTACCTTCTGCACGAATTGCACCAGCCCGTAATCGGACGCCAGCATGAACGTGTTGATCAGCACGCCCGCCCGCTTACACTTCGAGACTTCTTCCAGCGTCTGGCTCACCACCAGCGGATCGAGACCGAAAGCGTTTTTGTAAATGCGCCCGTCTTCCAGCGTGAGCGCGGAAGGCTTGCCGTCAGTGATCATCACGATCTGCTTCATGTCCTTGCGCTGGCGCTGCAGGATTCTTTGCGCCATCCGCAACCCTTCGCGCGTGTTGGTGTAATACGGGCCAACCTTCACGCGGGCCAGCTGCGAGAGCGGGATTTCCTCCGCCGAATCGTGGAACAGCACCAGCGACAACGAGTCGCCCGGATACTGCGTGCGGATCAGATGCGACAGCGCCATCGCCACTTTCTTGGCGGGCGTGAATCGGTCTTCCCCGTACAAAATCATCGAATGCGAGCAGTCGAGCATCAACACGGTTGCGCACGACGACTGGTATTCGCACTGGTGTACCTGCAGATCGGAATATTCGATATTCAGCGGCAGGGTGAACCCTTCGCGCTGAATCGCGTTCGAGAGCGTCGCTGTGATGTCGAGATTCAACGTATCGCCAAACTCGTACGTCTTCGACGATCCGCTGGCCTCGATGCCGGTGGCGAGATCGCGCGTATCGTGCCGTCCAAAGCTTGATTTGCCCAGCGATCCCAGCAGGTTTCGCAGCGACTTGAACCCGAGAAAATCCAGGCTCTTGTCGGTGATCTCGAACTTCGCTTGCTGTGCCTCGCCGGTCTGCCCGCCTACGCTCGACTGCGGCGCCGGATCGTGCGGTTCGTCGACGGAAATGTAATCCTCTTGCTGCATGCGCTCGATCAGCTTTTCGATCAGCTCATCCAGTTGCCCCTCCGCCATCATCTGCTCAATCTGCTCGCGCAGGTTCTCATCGAACGTCTCACCGTTGAGCAGAGCCTCTTCGATGGCGCGCTTGAGTTCGTCAAGCGTGTGCTCTCCCTGCGGCATTTCGTACCACATGGAATCCTGAAAGCCGCTCTGCAGCAGGTAGTCGGAGAGGGCGCTGAGCAGATCTTCCATGCTCATCTCGCCCGCGGCATCGGGCACGTATTTGGAATAACGAATGCGCTTCATGAATGCGTCGTTAGTCGTTGGTCGTTGGTCGTTGGTTTAGCGCCTCTGTTATCCTGCGGCACTCTCTGAGTTTGCCTGCGCTAACGGCCAACGACCAACGACGGTTCAATTAAACTGCCTTCTCTGCCGGTAGGGCCGTTCTTCTTCGAACGACTTTTCCCGCACCGGCTCCGGCTTCTTTTCCCCGGCTTTGAATACGCGCTCCTCGCTGCGGCCGATGCGCTTGTGCGCATGCAAGCCTTCGAGGATGAATTCCGCCGCCGAGACCTGCTGCTCGGCACTATCCTTGGGAGTAACGTTGAGCGGGCCAAGTTTGTCGACCAGTCCTTGGATTCCCTTCAGGTTTTCCAGGGCCTCGGCTGCCGGAACCGAATCCGAAAGCTGAATCTCGCCGCCCAGATCGAACCACTGCACGATCTGCTGGACGTTCGCCCCGGTGAAATACTCGTCATAAGTTTTGGCGATCGCTGCACGAATCAGTTCGCGCCCCACGTGATCCGCGCCCTTCATCTCGCCTTCATATTCCAATTCCAGCTTGCCAGTAATGGCCGGCAGCGCGGCGTAAATGTCGCTGACGCGCGGAACCACCAGCTTCTCCCGGTTGCGAATTGCTCGCCGCTCCGCGTTCGAGATCACATTCTCCATCGCCGAAATCGGCAGACGCTGGCTTACTCCCGACCGCTTGTCGATCTTCTTGTCTTCGCGCGCGGCAAAGGCGACGCGTTCGATGACTTCCTGCACGTAATTCGGCAGGTGCAGCGCGTGTCCGTTGCGGCGAGTCCACGCTTCCTGCGCCGTGATGGCAATGCCTTCCTCGACGGTCGCGGGATAGTGCGTGCGAATCTCCGACCCGATCCGGTCTTTCAGCGGCGTGATGATCTTGCCGCGGGCCGTGTAGTCTTCCGGATTCGCGCTGAACACCAGCGCCACATCGAGCGGCAGGCGGATGGGATACCCCTTAATCTGCACATCGCCTTCCTGCATGATGTTGAACAAGCCCACCTGAATCTTGCCGGCGAGGTCAGGCAGTTCGTTGATCGCGAAAATTCCGCGATTGGCGCGGGGCAGCAATCCATAGTGCACCGTCAACTCGCTGGACAACTCGTGTCCGCCGCGTGCTGCCTTGATGGGATCGATATCGCCGATCAGGTCGGCAATGGTTACATCGGGCGTCGCCAGTTTCTCCACGTAGCGCTCATCGGGCGTGAGATACGCGATGGGTGCGGCATCACCCAGTCGCGCCACTTCCTCGCGGCATCGTTTACAGATGGGAGCGTAAGGATCGTCGTGAATCTCGCAGCCCGCCAGGTATGGCATCTGCGGATCGAGCAGCGTGGTGAGCGCCCGCAGGATGCGGCTTTTGGCCTGCCCGCGCAGTCCCAGCAATATGAAATTATGGCGCGACAGAATCGCGTTGATGATCTGCGGGACGACGGTATCGTCGTATCCCACAATCCCCGGAAAGACCGCCGCATCGCCATTTTCACGCAGGCGCTTTACCAGGTTTTCACGTAATTCATCTTTGACCCGGCGCGTGCGCAAACGCTCTTCGGAGAAATTACTGCGGCGCAGATCACCCAGCGTGCGCGGAACACTCATGAACGGACCCCCCACAGAAAAAGCTTTTCCCGATTATACGCCGCGTCGCCCGAAGCGTTTTTCCACGGTCAAAGCAGGCCTCAGTGCACATGGCCGTTGCCGCCGGCCTTTTCGCGCGTCCGGGCCACGCGGCGCAGTTTTGGAAGGGTGCGCTCCAGATATTCCGATACGGCCTGAATGCGCTCGCCCTCCGAACGCATGGCCAGCAATTTCTGTTTGAAATCGAGATCGAGTGGCAGCGATCCCGCCAGATAAAAAGAAAGCTGGTTCTGATCGGCGGCCGAAAGATCCTGCACTGCGCCGGCCAGCGACAAAATCTCCAGATGGAGTTGAATGGCCCGCACTCGCTCGGCGTCGGCCGCGGCGCCGGGTTCATCCGGAACGAGCAGCACTTCGGCCTGCAGGAATGACCGGTCCTGATTGAGTTCCAGCACCTCGAAGCGCTTACGGCCCTCGGCGATCAGGTCCATGCGGCCGTCGGGGTATTCTTTGGTGACCGTGATAATTTCGGCCGTGCATCCCACCTCGGCGATGCCTTCTTCGGACGCGCGAATCACGCCGAAGGGCGCATCTTTGACCAGGCACTCGCGGATCATTTCCTTGTATCGCGGCTCGAAAATATGCAAGGGCAAAGGAGTTCCCGGAAGCAGAACGACCTCGAGCGGAAACAAAGGGAGTAGTGCCACATCTTCTCCGGCAGGCGAGCGACTACAATTCTTTTTCGATTGTACGACACCACCGTGGTTATCTTGACTTGCTACCGCGCGGAGCATACAAACGCGATCATGGAACTCGACGGCAAGGTAGTCGTAGTCACGGGCGCGTCCATGGGCATTGGCGAGGCGATTGCACAAGCGTTCGCGGCCCAGGGCGCGAGTGTAGTTCTGCTCTCACGCGATACCGCGCGCGCCGAGGCGGCTCGCAGCCGAATCGGTTTCACCGAACGCACAGCCGCGCTTTCCTGTGACGTTCGCCACTCGGAAGAGATCGACCGCGTTCTCGCCCTCACTCTGCACCACTTCAAGCGTGTGGACGTTCGGGTCAACAATGCCGGACACGGGTTGCTCGATTCGGTTGCAGAAGTTGATATGGCGGCCTGCCGCGAACTGTTCGAAACTAATTTCTTCGGCGCGTTATCGGCGATGCAGGCCGTCATCCCCGTGATGCGCCAGCAGGGCGGCGGGGCGATCATCAATATTTCAAGCGTCGCCGGGCACATCCCTTTGCCTTTTCATGCCACCTACAGCGCAACCAAGTTCGCGCTCAACGCGATCGGCAAGGCCGCCGGAGTCGAACTAAAGAATGATGGCATTCACGTGCTCACTGTTTGTCCCGGATACGTGCGCACTGCGTTCAGCGAAAATTCCGTGCGGGGAAATGAACTGAAGAAAGTGCGTCCGGGCTCCGTGCGCGGCATTACGGCGGAACGCGTGGCCCGCGCCACGCTGCAGGGATATTTGAAGAAGAAGCGGGAAGTCATCGTTCCCTGGACGATGCACATTCCGGTGAAGCTTTATCAATTGTTTCCAGGGCTCGTGGAGTGGGGCATGGGGAGAATGGCGAAATAAGCGAGGTTTCAAGTTTGCTCAGTTTCAAGGTTTCAAAGTAAAAGCAAAAGCCAGAGCCCCGACACCTGAAACCTCCCTACCCCAACTCTCCCAGCATGGCTTCCATTTCCGATTGGGCATGCAGGTTGCCGGTGCGCCGAGCCGAGGCGATGCCGTCCTGCAACATTTTCTTCGCATCGCCGGCGCGTTCCGCCCGTGCCAGCGTCTGCGCCGCCATGAAATAGCCGGCCGTGTAATCAGGATGGTTTTCGAGAAGTATCGAGAACTCGGCGAGCGCCCGGTCGAAATCGCCTTGCTTCGAATACTCCATAGCAAGGCCGTAGCGGGCAAATGCATCCTTCGGATTTTCCGTCAGCACTTCATTGAGTGCCGCAATGCGATCCATAGCAAGTTCCTGCCAACGAGATTACTACAGTCGCGCGCCCACGGCTTTCGCGCAAAGCTAGGCAGATTTGTCGGCGACTGATTACAATGGCCAAGTCCCGGCAAATTCAATTCCAAGGAAAACTGCATTGGCCTGTCCGTATTTCATGCCTGTCGTGAAATTTGAGAATGGCGCCTGGCCGCATCCCGCGCGCCTTCCGCTGGGATGCGGATGGAACGGCCATTGCACCGCGCCCGGCCATGAAGGCGAAGTTCCGTCGCAGGATATTTTAGAAGCATTCTGCAATCTTGGGTACGCCAGCAGTTGCTCATGGTCTCCCCTGGAGCGCGCCTGGGATGCAGTGCGCTTCTCGGTTCCTGCCCCGGCCCATTCCACCCGCAAAGACCAAGAAAAGCGCCCCGCGGCCCGAGTCCTGCGCCTCGTCTACGTTTGCGAACGGGATCATCGCCCCGTCGTGCACGGGGAACTGACATTCGATCTGGCGACCGCCGCGTGGATCCGCCCGCATGAAGACCCGCGCATCCAGAAAATGGCAGAGTGTTTCCTGGATTCGTATTTGAAAAAGAAGTCTTAACACACATGCCCAGCAACGACATCCACTTCACAAAGGAAAGAACATGTCAGACGAGATCCTGACTCCGCGTCCGGTCCGCGATTCGCAGTCGGAAATGGCGGAGATCGTATTGCCCAACGATGCCAACCCTCTCGGCGCCCTCCTGGGCGGGCGGCTGATGCACTGGATCGATCTGGCCGGCGCTATGGCCGCCCATCGCCACTCGCGCAACTACGTGGTCACGGCGTCCGTCGATCACATCGACTTTCTCGTGCCAGTGCGGGTTGGAGATCTCGTCATTCTCCGCTCGTCCGTCAACCGCGTCTTCCATACTTCGATGGAGGTCGGAGTAAAAGTCTATGTGGAAAATTACATTGCCGACACCGCTCAGCATGTCGGGTCGGCTTACCTGACGTTTGTGGCTGTGGATGGGGCCGGCACGCACCTGAAAGTTGCGCCGGTGATCCCTGAAACGGAGGAGCAGCAACGCCGCTATGACGATGCGGGGCGGCGGCGCGAAATCCGGCGGGCAGAATTGGAACGGCGGCGCAAAAACCGCCGCTAGCCGTCGCGAAATGTGACTAAAATCACATCCAGACAACGGCCTCCACTTATAAGTTAAGTGGTATCCCCGATCCGAGGACGTTTATGGATAGTGCGCTTTTAGTGCATCGCCTTCACTTCGCTTTCACCGTTACTTTTCATTATCTTTTTCCCCAACTCACCATGGGCCTGGCGCCGCTGATTGTGGTGCTCAAGACTCTGGGACTGCGCCGCAACGACGAGGCCTATAACCGCGCCGCACGCTTCTGGGCGCGGATCTTCGGCATCAATTTCGTGCTCGGCGTAGTCACCGGGATTCCCATGGAATTTCAGTTCGGCACGAACTGGTCGCACTTCTCGCGCTTTGCCGGCGGCGTCATCGGCCAGACCCTCGCGATGGAAGGCATGTTTGCCTTCTTCCTCGAGTCGGCATTTCTCGGCCTCTTCCTTTATGGAGAGGAGCGGATGAGCGCCCGCGCCCACTGGTGGTCGGCGGTCGCCGTATTCCTCGGATCGTGGCTGAGCGGATTCTTTATTATCGCTACCGATGCCTGGATGCAGCATCCCGTGGGATATGCCAAAGCGGCCGATGGATCGGTGCAGTTGAGCAGTTTCTGGGCGCTGGTGCTAAATCCGTGGGCGTGGTGGCAATACGCCCATAACATGAGCGGCGCGGTCATCACGGGCGCATTCGTGATGGCGGCGATCGGCGCCTTCTACCTGTTGTGGGGCAAGTTCGTCGAATCCGGACGCATCTTCGTGCGAGTCGGCGTTGTTGCCGGACTTGTCTTCAGCATCCTGCAACTGTTTCCTACCGGAGATGGTCAAGGACGCATGATCGCCGAGAACCAGCCGGTCACGCTCGCGGCCATGGAAGCGTTGTTCACCACGCAGCCCGGCGCGCCGCTTGTGCTGGTGGGTCAACCCGACATCGAACAGAAGAAAATCGACAATCCGCTGATCGTTCCCAACGCGCTGAGTTTCCTGACCTATCGCGCGTGGAAGGCTGAAGTGAAAGGCCTCAACGCGTTTCCCGAAGATCAATGGCCTTCCAACCTCGGGTTGCTCTATTACAGCTACCACATCATGGTCGGGCTGGGGACGATCTTCATTGCGGTGATGGTCGTGGCGGCCTTTCTGCTGTGGCGTGGAAAGCTGTTTCAAAGCCATTGGATGCTCTGGATCCTGGTACTGGCTCTGCCATTCCCCTACATCGCGAACACGGCAGGCTGGATCACGGCGGAAATCGGTCGTCAGCCCTGGCTGGTGTATTCGCTGATGCGCACCGCCGACGGCTACTCGAAAACGGTCTCGGCCGGGAACGGCATGTTCACCCTCCTCGGATTTATGGGGATGTATACCGTCCTCGGCATCTTCTTCCTGTTCCTGGTGCGCCGGGAGATCGAGCGGGGCCCGGAAGTGGACGCCATAGCGGGGCATGAGTAGCGCCGCGGTAGTGGCGTCCGTGGCTGGAGAAGGTCAATTTCAGACGAAGGACTTATATGGAAACGCTTTGGTTCATGATTGTCGCAGTCATGGTGGCCGCTTACGTGGTGCTCGACGGATTCGATCTCGGCGCCGGCGTCATCTATCTCGGCGCCGCCCGCACCTCCAGAGAGCGGCAAACCATCATGCGCGCCATCGGCCCGGTGTGGGACGGAAACGAAGTCTGGCTGCTCGCCGCCGGCGGCACGCTCTACTTCGCCTTCCCGCTGCTCTATGCCTCCAGCTTTAGCGGATTCTATCTGCCGCTGATGATGGTTCTCTGGCTGTTGATGCTGCGGGGTATCGGCATCGAACTGCGCCATCAGATGCACAACCCGGTCTGGGTCGGCTTCTTCAACGTCATCTTCAGCGTGGCCAGCATCCTGCTGTGCATCTTCTTCGGAGCCGCGTTGGGTAACGTTGTGCGCGGCGTCCCGTTGCGCCCCGACGAATATTTCTTCGAACCGCTCTGGACCAACTTCAGGGTTAATTTTGGAACTTCCGGAACCAACAACGGCATCCTCGACTGGTACACCGTTCTTACCGGCGCGATCGCGCTGGTCACGCTGACCGCGCATGGATCGCTCTATATCGCAACCAAGACGGAGAACGATCTGAACCGCCGCGCCCGCACCACGGCGATGTGGGCCTGGCCTGTGCAACTGCTGCTAACCGTCGTCGGATTGGTCGCGACCGTCTCCATCCGCCCCGGCGTCCTCGACAACTACAAACATCACGCCATCGGATTTGTCATCCCAGTGCTCGTGTTCGGATCGCTCGCGGTCATGATGCACGCGATGATCAAGGGAGCCGAAAAAATCGCCTTCGTCGCTTCCGCGCTCTACATCGTGGGAATGCTGGTGGGAGCGGCGTTTGGGCTCTATCCCGTGGTGCTGCCGGCGAGCACCGACCCAGCCCTGAACTTGACCATCTACAACACCGCCGCCGGACAGCACGGCCTGGCCGTCGGATTCACCTGGTGGATACTGGGCATGATCCTCGCCCTCGGCTACTTCTTCTTCCTGTTCCGCATGTTCAAAGGCAAAGTGCGGCTGGAAGGGGAAGGGTACTGAGCGAGGCCATCCAACGGTCGTAGACGATTGTCGTCCTGAGCGGAGTCTGATTATCCGCTCGTCACCCTCCAGCTGTCATCCTGAGCGGAGTTTTCGTCCCCAAAGCGGACGAAAACGCAGTCGAAGGATCCCTATAGGAATTCGTGACCGCTGGATTCCAGGAATACCCCTTAGGACAAACGCGCGTGAATGCCGAGAGCTTCGGCGACCTTGCGCAGCCGCCGGTCCTTTGTCCACAGCAGCGTAGGCAAATCGATAAATACAGAAGCGATTAAATGTACATCCGTAAGACCGATGCCGAGACTGTACAAACGTCGAGCCTCAATCATGACTCGCAGTTCGCTCAATTGTGCGACGCGCACGTGTGGCAACAGGTCCAGCAGGGCAAGCGTCTTGGTGCGCTGCTGAAGCGATCCCAAGGCGAGTTCCGCTGTGATGAAGGGATGGATGACAATCTGTCCATGACCGAGTAGTCGGCGCAGTTCTGAGTTGCCGGAGCGCAGATGATCAATCCAAATCGAGGTGTCGGCGAGGATCAATTTTTTCGTGGCCGGCGGCGCGGAACATTTTTCAATCCCGGCATAGTGCCGCCCAGGGACGCCAGCCTGCGAGCGCTTTCGCGTTCGATGAGGGCCTTGAGCGCCTCCCGAATCAATGCGGTTTTTTCCGCCACCCCGGTGAACTCCTGGGCGGTGCGTACGAGATCATCATCCAGCGCCACTGTAGTTCGCATAAGAACTCCGATGCATCAATTATAGCATCAAATGATGTCAAACTTAGTGCCATCTTATTTCACGTGTCATCCTGAGCGGAGTTTTCGTCCGCCAAAGCGGACGAAAACGCAGTCGAAGGATCCCCATTGGGCCAGAAATATCGCGCGGGTAGGGATCCTTCGACTGCGAGACTGCTCCGCTTTGCGGACCAGTTTTCTTCGCTCAGGATGACAGTTGCCAGGACTCCGAAGCACCGTCCCGGCCTGTATAATCGAGTATTGGGGTTCCGCCTCATCTCCGCATGCATTCTTTGCCAATTCCTGTCAGGAGCGTGATTCTTTGAGCGCACATACACCGCATCAGCATGGACAAGGTCCCGCGCAGCCCGGCCCGCAGCCGCTTCCCGGTGTGGACGCCATCATCGCCGTCGGTTCCGGCAAGGGAGGCGTCGGCAAGACCACGCTGTCGGTGAACCTGGCCGTCGCTCTCGCCAAGATGGGACACAAGGTCGGCCTGCTTGACGCCGACGTGTACGGCCCCAATGTCCCGCTGATGCTGGGCGTCAACACCCAACCGCGCATGATCGGCGAGAACCGCATTGAGCCCATCGAAGCCTTTGGCCTGAAAGTCATCTCCGTCGGATTTCTCAATCCGGGCGATAAGCCCGTCATCTGGCGCGGGCCCATGTTGCACCAGATCATCCGTCAATTTCTCGGCCTGGTCGAGTGGGGGCATCTCGACTATATGGTCGTCGACCTTCCTCCCGGCACGGGAGACGTTGCGCTGTCGCTGGTGCAGACCGTGCCGCTGACGGGCGCAGTCGTGGTCTCGACTCCTTCGGATGTGTCGCTGCAGGACGCGCGCAAGGCCATTGAAATGTTTCGTCAGATGAAGGTCGATATCGCCGGCGTGGTCGAAAACATGAGCTACTTCGTTTGCCCGCACTGCCAGCACGAGATCGATATTTTCTCGCGCGGCGGCGCCGAACTCATGGCGAAACGATTCGAGGTTCCGTTCCTGGGGAGCATCGCCCTCGATCCGGAGGTTCGCAAGTCCGGAGACGGCGGCAAGCCGGTGGTGCTGGAAGGCGAAAATTCTCCGCACGCGAAGTCGATCTACGAATTCGCGCGCAAGGTGCTCGACCGCGTGGCGGAAATCAAAGCCAACGCTCCCGCAAACGTAATCCAGATCCAATAAAAGTTCAACCACAGAGGACGCAGGGTTTCACAGAGGAATTCCTCGGTGTTCCCCTGGGGACCTCTGAGGTTAGGTCTTCTTGAATCGATCTAGCCGCCAGAGGGCTTTCGGCTCGCGATCCTTCAGAATCAGCTCCGCCATCATCTCCCCCACCGCCGGCCCATGCTTGAACCCATGTCCCGATCCGCCGCCAAGCAGCCACACTCGTTCATTGGCCGGATGCCGATCCATAATGAAGTGACTGTCCGGAGTCTGCTCGTACTGGCACACGCGCGCCTCGACCAGCGGCGCACTGCGCAGAGCAGGGAAGCGGAATGCAACGTATTCGCGAATATCCTTCAAGGTTTCAGGGCTGACCACCCGTTCCCCGCAGTCGGGATCGAACTCCGGCCCGCGGGTGTCGTCTGCAATCTTGAATCCGCGCCGGTCGCTTCCGGGAATGCCGTAGCGGAAACGTCCGCGATGATCGGCCCACACCGGCGTCTGGCCGTCGCCGAAGCGCGAATGTCCTGCAGGAGTGCCGAAGAAAAACACGTCTTGTTTGGTGGCGCGCACGAGATCGCCGACCGTTCGCGGAAACAGCTTGCCCAGCCATGGACCGCAAGCAAACACGAAGCCGTCGGCCTTGAGCCGCGATCCGTCGGCGAGCGTCAAACTGCGCAGCGGCGCATCTTCCAATCCATCGGCCATCACCGCGACCTGCCAATACCGTCCTCCAGCGGCCACGAACGCGTCGACTACTGCAGCACAGCTTGCTCGCGCATCAAGATATCCGCACTCCGGTTCAAAAATGCCCCACTCGATTCCCTCGAAATTGATCTGCGGCCAGCGTTTCTTCATCCGCGCCGCCGGCAGTTCCTGATACCGGATCTTCGCCGCCCGCAGCATCTCCACGGATCCACGCTCGAAGGCATCATCTCGTCCCGTGGCCATCCAAAGAACGCCCGTGCGATGCAGAAACTGCCGCTTCCATCGGCGCTCGTATTTCTGCCAGAGCGCGAGCGCGCGCGCCGCCATCTCGGTATAAGGCTGAGTGGGACCATAGGTGCCCCGCATGACACGGGTCTCCCCGCCCGAAGATGCCCGAGAATTGCCGGGCCCCCATGCATCCAGCAGCGTGACCCGAGCCCCGCGCTCCAGCAGATGCAGCGCAGTCCACCCGCCGAAGGCTCCAGCCCCGACGACCGCAATATGAGGTTTCTTCTTCATAGGGCGACGGAGAAGAATACCAGCGTGTCTTCTTTCGTGAACCTTAGTATCCTTTGTGGTTAACGGTTTTCGCAGCCGCAGGCGGTGTTTCGTGAATCCACACAGAATCTCAACTTTGCTCCCAAACCCAACCTTCTGCATCTAAAATAGTTAGGTAAAATGATTCCGGCGCAGTTTCTCCCGGCCCTGGCTGCCCGGATTGACATAACTGACATAATGCATCATGCCCGCTGACCCTAATATCGGGAATCGCGAACGCGAAATTCTGACCGCCATCGTCGAGACGTTCATCTCGACCGGTGAGCCTGTCGGATCGCGCACGCTCGCGCGCTCCAACCGCGAGGGCCTGAGTCCGGCCTCCATTCGCAACGTGATGGCCGATCTCTCCGACGCGGGATTCCTCGAGCAGCCGCACACCTCGGCAGGCCGAGTCCCTACGACGGAAGCGTACCGCTATTACGTCGAGCAGATCTCCGGTACTGCCCGCCTGGCGCCGCAGGAAGAGACGATGATCTCCGATTCTCTGGCCGGCATCACCGACGTGCAGGAATTCATGGAGCGCACTTCGCACGTGCTCTCGCTGATCTCGCGCAACGTGGGCGTGACGGTCGCGACCAGCGGTCCGAAGAATGCGCTGGAGCATGTCTATTTCTCACGCCTGGGTGATCAGAAAGTCTTAGCCGTGCTGGTGACTCGCTCCGGCCTGGTTCGCGACCGGGTGCTGCGGCTCGATCTGCCGCAGTCCGATCTCGACCTGGCCGCACGCTACATCAATGAAAATTTCCGTGGCTGGACCATGGAATCGATGCGTGTCGAGCTCTCGCGCCGCATCGAAAAAGAACGCAGCGAATACGACCGCCTGATGAACTCGATCGAGCAGCTTTACAAGCAGGGCGCGCTCGCCGCCGAGCAGGGCTCGCAAGTCGTATTCGTGGAAGGCGCGGCCAATCTGGTCGCCGGCGAGCAGGATCGGGAGCGCCTGCAGGAGATGCTCAAGACGCTCGAGGAAAAAGAAAAAGTAGTACAGCTTCTCGGCGCCTATCTCGACGTGAAGCAGGAGGCGGTCCGCGTGGTCATCGGCCTCGATCAGGCGCTGCCCTCGATGCAGAATTTCGTGCTGATCGGCGCGCCGGCCCACGCCGGAAACGAAGTCATGGGCTCCCTGGCTGTGATCGGCCCCACGCGCATGGACTATCAGCACACCATCACGGCCGTTTCTTACATCGCGCGCCTGTTCGACAAAATCCTGAATGAATCGGAGTAACACCGCAGTTATGGGGAAATCAAACGGAAAATCAGAAACGAAAGAGCTTGACCTCGAGCGCGAACTTCCTCCCGCCTACGCCGACGAGAACCCTTCGGCGCCAACCGCCGACGCCTCGCCCGATGCCGTCGAATCGTCCAGCGCCGAATTGCAGAAGTTGAAGGCTGAGCGCGACACTTTGCTCGACCGCTTGGCCCGCGCGCAGGCGGAATTCGAAAATGCGCGCCGCCGCGCTGCCAAAGAGCAGCAAGAATTCCGCGACTTTGCCACGGTCGATGCCATCAAGTCCTTGCTCCCGGTGATCGACAGCTTCGAGCGCGCCCTGCAGGCCAAGTCCGATCCTGCCGATTTCCGCACCGGCGTCGAACTCATCTACAAGCAATTGCAGGATGTGCTGGCGAAGCTGGGAGTTCGCCCCATCACCGCCCAGGGCGAACAGTTCGATCCGCATGTTCATGAGGCGATCGAAATGGTGGAAACGTCCGACGCGGCCGACCACGAGGTCCTCGAAGAATGGCAGCGCGGATACAAGTTTAAAGACCGCCTGTTGCGTCCCGCGATGGTGAAAGTCGCAAAGAATCCTGGGAAATGAGTGGGGCCCCGCACAGGCGTGCAATTGTGGCCCTTTCAGGGCTGCATAAATGACATGAAAAGCGGTAAGCCTGTGTCTCCCCGTTGAAATCGTTTGCCTGACGAAAGGTTGATTTGGCTACCAACGCAAAACGCGATTACTACGAAGTGCTGGGCGTGAGCCGCACGGTGACCGAAGTTGAGCTCAAGAGCGCTTACCGCAAGCTCGCGCTGCAGTATCATCCGGACCGCAATCCCAACAATCCGGATGCGGAAGAAAAATTCAAAGAAGTCAGCGAGGCCTATGCGGTGCTCGCCGATTCCGATAAGCGCGCGGCTTACGACCGTTTTGGCCATGCCGGGCTGGGCGGCGCGGCGCAAGGCGCGGGCTTCGATCCCACGGTCTTCCAGGATTTCAGCGACATCTTCGGCGAGTTCTTCGGTTTCGGCGATATGTTTGGAGGCGGCGGACGCCGTCGCAGCCGCGTGCAGCGGGGCGCCGATCTGCGTGAAGATTTGACGCTCGAGTTCGAGGAAGCATTCTTCGGCACTCAGTCTCAGGTCACGGTTCGCCGCCACGAAGCCTGCGAAGACTGCCATGGCTCCGGTGCCGCCCCGGGCAAAGGGCCGACCACGTGCCGCTCGTGCAACGGTCGCGGCCAGGTTCGTTACCAGCAGGGATTCTTCAGCATTGCGCGCACTTGTCCCACCTGCCAAGGTTCCGGCAGCGTCATCACTGATCCCTGCCTGAAATGCAAAGGCGAGGGCCGCACTCTGCGTCAGCGAACGGTCGACGCCAAAGTTCCCGCCGGCGTGGAAGACGGAACCCGCATTCGCTTCGCGGGCGGAGGAGAAGTCGGCGCCTTCGGCGGTCCGGCTGGAGATCTATACGTCGTCCTTCACGTCAAAGAGCATGCCTTCTTTGCGCGCGAAGGCAACGATCTGCATTGCGTGGTTCCCATCTCGGTAGCGCAAGCCGCCATGGGCGCCGAAATTCGCGTGCCTACCATGGAAGGCGAACACACGCTTAAGATCCCCGATGGCACACAGCCCGGCACCGTATTCCGCATTCGTAACAAAGGCGTTCCTGTTCTCAACGGCCATGCCAAGGGAGATCTCTACGTTGAAGTTCGCGTGCAGGTGCCGAGCCGGCTGAACAAGCGCCAAAAGGAATTGCTGCAGGAACTCGACGCGCTCTCGAAAGTCGACAACCAACCGCTGATGCGCTCCCTGCTCGGCAAAATGAAAGATATGTTCCAGTAATCATGTGTTTTTGCTCGGTACTCACGACTCGGTACTCGATACTCGTATGACCCGCCGAAGATGACACGCCGAAGATGGATCGCCGATGAAGTCTCCGAGAATCGCGCCGCTCTCATCGGCCATCATGCGGATCATCTCGTGCGCGTTCTGCGCGCTCGCGTCGGCCAAGAATTCGACATCGTCGCCGACACCACGGTTCGTCGCGGCCGGATCGTTCGCATCTCCGAAAATCGGGTGGAGTTCGAACTCGGGGAAGAGACGCCGGCAGCTGCGGTGGCCGATCTCACTCTGCTGTTGGCGATTTTCAAATTCGATCGCTTCGAGTGGGCCATCGAGAAATGTACCGAACTTGGCGTGAAGAAGATTATCCCGGTCGTCGCACGCCGCACCGATGCCCACCTTGCCTCGGCATCCGCCAAGCGCGTTGACCGTTGGCGTCGAATGGCTGTGCAATCCGCGGAGCAGTCCCGCCGGGCCGCTCCTCCCGAAGTTCCCGATCCCATAAAACTTCAGGAAGCCCTTCGCGTTCCGGGTCAGCTGCGGATCGTTCTATCCGAATCGGAGCTGCAAACTCGACTGCGAGATCTCTTCGCAGGCAGCGAAGACGTAGATGTGGTTCTCGCCATCGGACCGGAGGGCGGCTGGACGGAAGATGAACTATCGCTTTTTGCCAAAGATGGCTGGACCTCAGCCTCGCTAGGCGCAACCATCCTCCGCGCAGAAACCGCCGCCATAGCCGCAACCGCACTAGCCATTTCCCAACTGAATGACTAGAACAGCGTAGCGCCGTCGTCCCGGCGGCTGTCGTGGCGGCGTCTCGCCGCCACAGCGTGCACCTCCACGTACCCGGACACTTTCTGCACAATCTTCCTCATCCCCACAGGTGGTATGCTGACCCTCAATGCCGCCGTCGAAGTCGACTTTTCGCCCCGTCCCATTCATCCCCGACGACCGTCAACGCGAAGCTATCGACCACGTGAACGGCCCCATGCTGGTGATCGCCGGCGCCGGTACCGGCAAGACCTCAGTCCTTACTCACCGGATCGAGCGGCTGGTTCGCGAGGGCTACGCTCAACCCGAAGAGATTCTGGCTCTCACCTACACGCGGAATGCCGCCTTCGAGATGCGCGATCGCGTCCGCAAGCTGCTTCAAGGAAAAGTAGTCCAGGCCACGACCTTCCATGACTATTGTTTCAACCTACTCAAAGACGCGCATAAAGATTTCGGCGTCCTCGACGAACAGGATCTTTGGATCTACCTGCGCCGCCGCATTCGCGAGCTTCGCCTCGAGCACTTCATTCGAGCCGCGAATATCGGCCAGTTTCTCAGCGATCTGCTTAAGTTCGTCACGCGCTGTCACGACGAACTGGTGAGCCCGGAAAGATACGCCCACTACGTCGAGCAGTTGGAGCGCGGCGAGGTGTCCATCCCACGGGTCGCAAAATCAAAAAATGTTCTTGAAGATGCGGAGGTCTTGGGCCGGTGCCGGGAGATCGCTCGCGTCTTTTCCACTATGGAGCGCTGGCTGCAGGAAGAAAACCTGGGCAGCTTCAGCCACATGATCACACGCGCCCATGCGTTGCTTGAGAGCGAGGAGAGCGTTCTGGCGGCGGCGCGAGCCCGTGCTCGCTTCATCCTCGCTGATGAGTTTCAGGACGCCAATTTCGCTCAGATCAAAATCCTCGCCCGATTGGCCGGTCTATCCGGAAATATTCTGGCCGTTGGCGATCCCGACCAGGGAATTTACCGATTTCGCGGAGCCTCCAGCGCGGCCTTTGAACTGTTCCGCCACCATTTCAGCGACACGAAGCTGGTCGTACTGGAGAAGAATCGACGGTCCACCACCCCGATCCTGCGCACCGCGTTCGCCATGATCAACAAGAATCCGCTGGCCCTCGCGCAACAGGCAGACGCAGTCCATGCCTATCGCCGCACGCCTTTGCAATCGGCGCGCGAAGAGGAAGCCGCGAAAGCAGGCCAGCCGCTTCCCAGCCCGCCGGTGACCGCGTTCATTCTTGCCAGCAAGGATTCCGATGGTGCTGATCTCGTCAGCTTGATCCGCGACTCGCAGAAGAAGTCCAAACACAAATGGTCGGACTTCGGCATACTGTACCGCTCCCACACCCATCGCGACGATGTGGTCCAAGCGCTGGCGGAGGCCGACATCCCGTTCGTCATCGAGAGCATGGATATTTCCGACACTCCCGAAGCCCGCGACCTGTTTGCTTGCCTGCAGGCAGTAGCCTCGACTGGCGACGATGTAAGCCTGTTCCGTGTAGCGGCTCTGCCCTGTTTCAATGTGGATGCCGAGCAGTTGCGCCAGGTGATGCGCGCGATCGCGCACGATAATCGCGAAGAACGGGTGGTTCCAATGTTTCATGCGCTTGATCGCGTCGCAGGCGGTTCGGCGGTTCTAGCCGCGGTTCAGCGATCGCGCGAAGAGATTCGGCGCCGGGAGGCCAAAGCCCGCGCTGCCCTCGACATCATCGTCAAGGAGTTCGCGCTCGACCGCAGTTCGCCGATTCTGCAAGCGGCTCTCAAGTTCGTGGAGCTATGGGAGACGAAGAAGATCAACCAGACCACCGAACTGGAAGAACTGGTTGACTATCTCGGATATTTCCGCGAGGCGGGAGGCGTGATTCCGCTGCAGTCCGACGAGAACGAAAACGCCGTGCGCCTGATGACCGTGCACGGCGCGAAGGGCCTGGAATTCCCTCAGGTCTTTATCCTCCGTGCCAACTCGAACTCTTTCCCCAGCTCCTACAAGGAGACACTGGTCGCGTTTCCCCGCGAACTGCGCCAAGCCGATTCTCTGACCGAGGCCGACGATAAAGCTCTTCACGGCCAGGAAGAGCGCCGCCTTTTCTACGTCGCCATGACGCGGGCCCGCGACTCGTTGCATATTTACGCGCGCGAGGGCATTGGCAAAATCGATAAATCTCCTCCCGGGTACGTTCGCGAACTGATGACCGATCGCACTCTGGCTGGCTGGTTCCGGGCGATTCCGGCAAGGGGCGCGCAAGCCACGCTCGATATTCACGCCGCGGCGTCTGCGCTTTATCCGCCCGAATCGCGAACCACCCTCTGGCTTGAATTCCCCGTGCTCGAGGGTTTGGATCGACGGCTAAGCGCGTCCGCGGTCGACAATTACGAACGTTGTGGATTGCGGTTCAAACTGGAGCGCGACTGGCGCCTTCCCGCCAAGCCCGCGGCCGCCATGCAGTATGGCGCCGCTATCCATCGCGTGTTGAAAACCTATTTCGATTCCATTCGGCTCGGACGCCCCAGGACGAGCGACGAACTGATCGATCTCTTTCGCCAGGACCTTGCCGCCGCCAAAATTCAGGAAGCCTACCAGCACGAACTCTATGAGCGGCAAGGGATCGCCCAGTTGCGCGACTTCCTCGCCTTCGCTTCCTCGATTCCCGCTTCCGAGGTGCTGCACACTGAGGAGTCCTTCGAGATCCGCGTGGGTGATACTTCTGTCGTCGGACGCATCGACCGCATCGACCGCCGTTCCGATGGCACCGTCGCCATCATCGATTACAAGACCGGCAAGGCTCGCGATCAGGAAGACGCCGACGAGAGTCTGCAACTTTCGCTGTACGCCATCGCCGCTCAGCAGAAATGGGGATACAAAGTAGGCGCGTTGGTTTTTCACAATCTGGAAGAGAATGTGCCGGTCATTACCTCTCGTACGGAATCTGAGCTGCAAGTGGCAGAGGAGCGCGTGAAGAAAGCCGCGGCGGGAATTGCCAATAATATTTTCGAGGCGCATACCGGTATTCACTGCAGTTTTTGCGCCTACCGAAGCCTCTGTCCCGAGCAGGAGAAGCGCATCCCGCGGCGCGCGGAGGTCAGCGCGGAGAAGCCCAACTGACGGTATTCGGTGATCTTGAAACTCTGAAACCTTGAACTTTGAAACCCCGCCACAAAAAACTTAGGGGACGCATTTTGCGTCCCCTTTTGCCTTCGTTACGGAAACTACTTAGTGTTTCTTTTTCTTCTTTGCCTTTTTCTTGGTTGCCATTGTTTCTATTCTCCCTTCCATTCTTCATGGAAAATGTGCAGCGGTGTTTTACTGCAACTAGTTGATGTATAGAGTTAATGAAAAATGAAGTCAAGAAAAAAATGCGCATCGATTCGCGTAAGTTGTGACACCAAAGTCACGACGAAAGAATTTCCATGGCAAAAGTCAACTAGATTTTTCCCGTCGGCGCGTCTTCGTCGTAGGAATTTCGGTTGTTCGACCTTCACATGCTCCTTTCAAGCGATCGCTGAGTCGATTTCTTCAGCACACATCGGCTGCCGGTCTTCGGCCGCAGGTCGCTGCGCGATAAGAAACTATTCTGTCCTTCCAACATCTATAATGAAGCAAGCGAAACCTTCGCGGGAGCTTGATTCATGGCCTCTTTCGACGATGTTGTCATCATTTCCGGATGCCGCACTCCAGTAGGAAAATTTCAGGGGAGTCTTTCCGATTTCACCGCGCCACAACTTGGCGCACTGGTCGTGCGCGAGGCGGTGAAGCGCGCCGGCATCGATCCGGCGCAGGTCGACGAGTGCATCATGGGCAACGTCGTCTCTGCGGGACTCGGACAAAATCCCGCGCGCCAGGCTGCAATCTTCGGAGGACTCTCTCCCACAACAGGTGCCATGACAATAAACAAAGTGTGCGGCTCCGGATTGAAATCCGTCGCCCTCGCCGCGCAAGCGGTCGAGACCGGAAACAGTTCTATCGTCGTTGCCGGCGGAATGGAATCGATGACCAACGCTCCCTATCTGCTCCCGCAAGCGCGCAAAGGGTACCGCCTCGGCAACGCGCAGATCGTCGATTCCATGGTGCACGACGGGCTGTGGGATATCTATAACGACTACCACATGGGCATCACCGGCGAGAACGTCGCCGAGAAATATGGCATCACGCGCGAAGAGCAGGATGAGTTCGCCGTGACTTCTCACCGCAAAGCCGTCTCTGCCATGAAAGAGTGCCGCCTCAAATCGCAGATCGTTCCCGTCGAAATTCCGGCGAAGAGGAAAGGTGCGCCTCCCACGATCTTCGATAAGGACGAAAGTCCGCGCGAAGACACGACCATCGAAATCCTGCGCGCTCTGAAGCCTGCCTTCAAAAAGGATGGCACCGTCACTGCCGGCAATGCTCCCGGAGTCAACGACGGCGCCGCGGCTTTGGTAGTGACCAGCGCCCAGCGCGCCAAAGAATTGGGCGCCAAGCCCATGGTGCGCATCGTCGCCCAAGCGACCAGTGGCGTCGAACCCAAATGGGTCATGATGGCCCCCGTGGGGGCGGTGCAGCAGATCTGGCAAAAAACTGGGTGGAAGAATGAAGACGTCGATCTCTACGAACTGAACGAGGCGTTCTCGGTACAGGCGCTGGCAGTGATGCGCGAGCTGAAGTTGAATCCCGAAAAAGTGAATGTGAACGGCGGAGCAGTCGCGATCGGCCATCCCATCGGCGCCAGCGGCGCCCGCGTCCTGGTCACGCTAATCTACGAAATGATCCGCCGCGATGTAAAGCGAGGCATCGCCGCGTTGTGTCTTGGTGGAGGGAATGCTGTCGCCATGGCGGTGGAACGGTAGGGTTGCTCCCCGAACAGAGATGGTATGCCGTACATTAGATATCCAGGTGGCAGACATCCCGATTCAGTCCGGGAACTCGTTAAATATGAAGACCCGTGTGCTCCATGCTATGGGGGACTGTCACAGGTTGTTTCTGAAGCGCGGCGCCACTCTGAGAGCATGCATGCCGATGCTTCAGATAGAGCGAGGGCAGCGAAAAGCTACATCGAAGCGCATCCGTACCCGGGGCTTGAATACGTTGGAGGTGTAGGCTTCGTGGAGGTGGTGACGCGGTCGATAGACGAGGAGATCAGCAGCCAGCTGTATCAGCAGCTTCGTAGTGAGATCGAAGCCAGCAATCGAAACTACTTCAAAGAACGCACAGACAAACTTGCCGCACTAAATGACGCGCGTCGACGCGCCGATCCGGCTCACGAGGCCCTCGGCTGGCGCACCAGAGTTTGGGTGACATCCTTCACAGAACTTGAGCACCACGCACCCTATCCGCTAGGGACAGAGTCCTTCGCCTATCTCCGGATACGCGATTCGCGTCCGTCCGGATGCACCGCGCAGCTTGTCGACATCTACCATCGATCCGGTGGCGGAATTGACCAAGCACTCCTCGAAGGAACCGACTGGGCCGAAATGTTGGTGGATTCATTGGCGCTCGCAGGCTACGGGGCCGCTCACATTGGGAGAGTTGTGGGGACCAGTGTTCCATTCAGTCGCGTTGGGGAAAGTTATGAACTTGCCACATTTCAAGCTTCCTTGCTGAACTCTGCAGTTCCAATATCGCCTCGCGATTTGTCGTGTTCGGTAGATGAGACGGGGCGACTGGCATTACGACACCTAAGAGATGGGCTATCGGCACCGATACCGACTACGGCATTCGCGGCCTTCTGGAATTCTCTTGAGTGTCTGGCCGATGAGGAAGCGAAGGCAAGGGGCCTCAAACGAACAACGAAATGCGAATGTGGTCGCGAGAGGACGATCGGTATCGATACAAAGCGTGTTTTCGAAGCTATGTATACGGATGCCGGAGCTGATCCGTCTCTCTTTGATAGACATCGCAAGCGGCGAGGAACGATTCAACATGGAGCTCGAACTCCGACGAGCGACTATTTGAGCGAGGTGCTTGACGATCTTTCTCAGTTGCAGGTTGCGGCGACTGTAGCGGTTTCCAAAAGAGTTGGTATCAGCCCGCGGACAGCCGTCTATTTGTCGATGAACTGGCCGGTTGCGGTCTTTTCATGCTCGGCCAGGGCGGACGGCACCGTCGAGGCAAACCTCAGCCGTTTTGGCGTGCGAGCCAATGCAGGCAAGTTGCCCGAGAGGATCACTGTAGAAGCGGGACGGGTCATTCAATTCGGAGTGGACCTGCCGGTGAGAATCGATCCCTTGGCGTTTCCTCCCTGCGAGGCTGGAAGCGCTATTGCGCACGGGAGTTGACGCTGATAGTTCAGTTCACTCCCGCCACTGGCAGCGTCACCGTAAACATCGCTCCGCCATCCGGCGTGTTCGCCGCCTCTACGCTGCCATTGTGTTCCTTGAGCACCGACTTGCAGATGCTGAGCCCCAGCCCGGTCCCGCGCCCTGGACGCTTGGTCGTGTAGAACGGATCGAAGATGCTGGTCAGATTTTCCTTGGGGATGCCGGGCCCGTCGTCGTGAAAACTGACCCAAACCGAATTCTCGCCCTTGCCCAGCCGAATTCGCAGGGTGCCCTTGTCGCGCCCCTCGCGGATAGCCTGCTCCGCGTTCAAGATCAGATTCAGGAACACCTGCATCAGCTGGTGGGGATCTCCCATTGCGTACGGCACTGCGCTCTCTTTCAGGAAATCAACAGTGATGTTGTTCTTGCGCAGGGAGTAGGCGTGCAGGTTCAAGGTGCGCTCCACAACCTCCGCCAGATTGATCCGGCTCTTGCCCGGCGCCGGAGGCCGCGCGAAATAGGTCAGGTTCTGCACAATCTCGGCCGCACGGCGGGCCTGTTGCTGCAGCATGCTCAGTTGCTTGCGCGCGGTTTCGTTGGTCTCGATATCCTGCAGCAATTCGCTGACGCCAAGGATGGCGGTCAGAGGGTTATTCAGTTCGTGGGCAACGCCGCCGATCATCGCTCCCATCGCCGCCAATCGCTCGCTCTGTACTACCTGTTGCTCCAGCTTGCGTTCGATCGTGATGTCGCGGACAGAGATAATCACGCCTGTAATTTTTCCTTCTGCATCGACCAGTTGGCTGGCAGAGGCGCGCATTGTTCTCCAGCTCCCATCGCGATGGCGCGCACTATATTCCGCCGAGCCAAAGATCTGTTGCCCCGAAACCACATCGTGATACAGCGCAGCCAGTTCGGGCGAATGATCCTCTACGTCGCTAATCTTTTTTTGCAGCATGTCCTGCGGAGCATAGCCCAGCAGATCGCGCGACCGCGAACTCACGAATGTATAGCGCTCCTCCATATCGACGACCAGGATCAAATCCGGGAAGCTCTCCAGCAGCCGGCGCCGGAATTCTTCCTGCTGCGCCAGTTGCCACTCCATATCCCTTTTTTCCGTGATGTCGACCAGCGTACCCTGGTAGCGAATAACGTTCCCCGAGGTGTCCCATACAGCGCGCGAGGAATCGAGAAAAACGGCGGGCTTGCCGTCTTTCCGCCGCAGTCGAATCTCGCGCGTGCGCACTCCTCCGCGATCATCCACCGCGCGCCCCAGCACGGGCTGCCCGGGATCGAAATTCAACGCCGCAGGTTCCACGGCCAGCAACTCGCTCTTCTCCAGGTATCCCAGCATGCTGACCAGCGCCGGATTCGCATCCAGCAGTTGCCCCTCCGGTGTGCTGAAGTACACCCCCTCCTGCAAAGTCTCAAACAGTTCGGTGAAGCGTAACTCCTTCTCGCGCTGCTCGGTGACATCGCGCCCCAGGATGCTGGCTCCGACCACCTCGTCACCCTTGACGATGCTGTTCACCACGCAATCGAAATAAAGTGGCCGCGTCGTGTTTTTCAGGCGCAGGCGCAGCGTTCCGGCCCAGTGCTTCTTTTCCATAAAACGGGCGAAGCTGCGCTCCGCATCTTCGCGGGTCGGTTCGTCAATCAGATCGAAAAGCTTCTGTCCTACAAGATCGGTGTATTTCAAGCCGGTCAGCTCGGTGACGCGGCGGTTCACCGTTCGCAGCGTGCCATCCAGGGAAACCGCGCATGCCGGATCGTCGAGGGAGTCGATCAGTTCTTTGAAGTTGCGCTGCGAGCGCATGATGACCTGGCTGAGCTGATCCAGTTGTTCTTCGGAAGGAGCAGCGCCTACATGCTCCTGCAGTCCGCGCAGAACCCCCTTGAGCTCGGTGACTTCGCGCCGCCGGCCGGCCGCGTAAACGGCAAACAGAACCGACAGCACCAGCACGCCGATGGGAATGGCGCGGAGTTGGTAGGGAATCGTCTCCAGCCGCTCCCACATCAGGGCGGTCAAGGCGACCGCGAGAAGCAGCATGAATCCCAACACCCATCGCCACAGTTGGGACTCCTCTTGTTCAAGAGTTCCCTGGGGACGAGGGTTCCGTGCTGCATCGTTACGATCTGGCTTCATGGAAGAGGGCTAAGTTTACCAAAGTGTCATCCTATCTTCTTCGCCATCGGGCAACAACCGGATTGTTAGACACTTTGGTTCGTAGGGCTGTTGCACGCTCGGGTAGGCTCGGGCGGGCTCATTTCAAGCCGCACGCAGCGGCGATTTCCACAGCTCGCGGTGACATCCGTCACAGCCTTATCCTCTGCCAAGCCGTAATGTGGGTGTCTGGCACAAAAGGGCATACGGGACGAATCTCGGGTCTCCGTGTGCCCGATTACCATTCTGCCTGCGTCATCGCAAGAAGGGCGGATCTGCCGTCAGTCGCCCAATGCTTTATAAGACTCTCAGCGCCGCGGTTTACGGCATCGATGCCAACATCATCCAGGTGGAAGTCGACTGCTCGGGCATCAAGTGCGATCAGGACCATTTCCATACCGTGGGCCTGCCGGACGCTGCCGTCCGCGAAAGTCGCGACCGGGTTCGCGCCGCCCTGAAGAACTGCGGCTATGATATTCCGCCCACCCAAATCACCATCAACCTGGCTCCGGCGGACATTAAGAAGGAAGGCTCGGGATTCGACCTGCCGATGGCTCTGGGCATTGTGGGAGCCTACGGTGGTCTCACGAAAAAGGAAATTTCCGACTGTTTGTTTGTGGGCGAGCTTTCTCTGGACGGCGGGGTGCGCAGCGTTCGCGGAGCACTGCCTATCGCCATAGAAGCGCGGGGACGAAAAATATCCCGCATGGTCGTCCCCGAAGCTAACGCCAAAGAAGCCGCCATGGTGGGCGGAGTCGATGTTTATCCGGTCCGCTCTCTTCTAGATGTAATTCAGTTTGTGAACTCGGGCAACGGCATCGCTCCTATGAAAGCCGACGCCGACTCGCTTCTGCGTGAGTCCCAGCAATTTTTCGTGGATTTCAAAGATGTCCGCGGACAGCAGACCGCGAAGCGCGCCATCGAGATCGCCTGCGCAGGAGGCCACAACATTCTCATGATCGGGCCTCCCGGCTCGGGCAAGACCATGTTGGCCAAGCGCATGCCCACCATTCTTCCTCCCTTCACTTTTGAAGAGGCGCTGGAGACGACGAAGATTCACAGTGTCGCCGGAGTTCTTGATCAGGGCTCAGGCCTGGTGGGAACTCGCCCCTACCGCGCTCCGCACCACACGATCTCCGATGCCGGACTGATCGGCGGGGGCGTCATTCCACGCCCGGGCGAAGTTTCTCTCGCCCACAACGGGCTGCTCTTCCTAGATGAGCTTCCCGAATTTCCCCGCAATGTCCTCGAAGTTCTGCGCCAGCCGCTGGAAGATGGGACGGTGAGCATTGCGCGCGCATCGATGTCGCTGACTTTTCCCGCGCGCTTTATGCTGGCCGCCGCCATGAACCCTTGCCCTTGCGGATTTCACAATGACCGCAGCCGCGAATGCCAGTGCACCTCACCCATGATCCAGCGCTATATCTCAAAAATCTCCGGCCCGCTCATGGACCGCATCGATATCCACATCGACGTGCCGGCGGTGAACTACAAGGAAATGCGCTCGACAAATGAACCGGAGAACTCCGCCAAAATTCGCGAACGCGTCATGCGAGCCCGTCAGAAGCAATTAGCGCGCTTCGCCACGTCCCGCGAGAAACTCTACTGCAACGCCCAGATGCACTCCCGCCACATCCGCGCCTTCTGCGAGTTGTCGGCCGATTGCGAGCGCCTGCTCGAACGCGCCATGACGCAGCAGGGACTTAGCGCCCGCGCGCACGACCGCATCCTGAAGGTCGCCCGTACGATTGCCGATCTGGAAGACGCCCCCAACCTCGAGCCCAAGCACCTCGCCGAAGCCATCCAATACCGCAGCCTCGATCGCACCTACTGGGCGTGAACACTGGCGAAGGTGCAACGCCTCAGAACTTCAGAATGACGAAGAAGGGAGGAGATTTTTGGGCCCTCCCCCTAGCCGTCTGCCGGTTGATGAGTGAAATCTAGATTTTTCGTCAATCGTGTGACCCCGTAGTTCAGGCTGCCACTGGCAAGGCCCGTTTTGCCAACGCATGTGAGAAGTGAACCATTGCGGCCAGCGCATAGTATTTGAGGTCCTCGGAAATCCGGTATGCCGGATGCCAAAAATCTATGAAGACGCGCTGGTGCTGCCCAACCCGATAGACTCCATCATAGATCTTTTCGATTTCTTTCTTGTCCCACCAGTTTTCGACGAACCGCCACGTATTCCCGCAAATGACGAGATCAGGTTTAATCAATTCTATCTGTTGTTTAATTAAATGCCGGTTGCGCTCGGCGTGCTTTCTAATATCTTCATTGTCGGAAGTCTCTTTGCCATCAATCTTTTTTATGTTTACAATGGCGCTCGCCCGCAAGGCCTCCACTGCTTTCTCATATTCGGCCTTCCTTTCAGGCATATTGCTGAAGGGAAGACAGCGCAGGCTCCCGCTCTTGACGCCCTGAACCGCGTAGCACCAGTACGCCGACTTCTGCCAAGTATTTGTCGGGTCTTCCTCTCTTAGATGCCTTCGCAAATCCCACGTGCCCGTGCCCTCGTGGCGTGCTTCCTTGAGAAGCAAAAGCACCTTGGGGTCGGCAGAGTGCCAGCGGTCGTCGTCTATGATCCCGTCCTCGATGAAGCACCGTCCTCTTGGTTTCCATGTTTCGAGTAACTTCTCATAGTGAGGATCAACCATTGAAGCACCTCCTTGGGCATCGTTCACCCTAGGACACCTACCCTGCAATGGGTAGAATCACAGCTCGCCGTGAGGCTTCAACCTGTTGATGTGTGGCTACTGCTACACTGGCCAGCCGCCACGAAATGAAAATAGCCCACTACCGAGCAGCGAACTGGATTGACAGGGGTTTAGACGGCGCTCTAGCCTTTACCCCGTATGAGATTAAGCTCCGCGTAGGAGGGCTGATTAGCCTCTTGGAAAGGCGATGTAAGCTGTGAAGACAAGGCGATTTGCGCTACTTCTGTTTACGATTCTCCTCATTACGGCTCAATCCTTCGCAGCAGGTCCATTTGGGTTTGAGAAAGGAATGAAACGATCCGAGGTGATCAGGTTATGGGGAGAGGGTTACGTGAACTCCCCTGATCATCCCGACATGGTGTTCTTGAAGACCGCGCCTAATCCTCATCCTTCATTCAAGGCCTATATCTTAATATTTTCTCCAAAAGACGGTTTGCTCAAGGTTTCTGCACTTGAAAGGGCGATTCATGTAGACCCATACGGGACAGAGTTAAGACAAGCCTTTAATGACGTCGTGGAAGGACTATCACACAAGTATGGTTCTCCGGAGGTTGTCGATACTTATCAAAAACTTAAAAGGCTGGATGGGCTCTGGACCCTAACAAAACGCATGGATCACGTTGCGTCAGTACATTTGACCGCAAAAGAACTGGGTCCTGAGAAGGGAATTGTTTCCTTGGACTTTGAATTCGAAGGCTTCGAGGAGTACGCGAAGAGCCGCAAAGCTGCCGAAGACAAAACCTACTAGCTTATAAACCGAGCAATCGCTAGATTCTTTTTGGTTTTCCAGTTGCATCCCGCAGAGGCGTAGCTAGCGATAACAGGCGTTGCGCTCAGAATCCTTTCCCCTTCAGCACGGTATCCAGATCGTCGGGATGGATCGCCCGCGTCATCGCATCCTCGCGCGTGAGATCCTGCTGGAACACCAACTGCGCCAGCGATTCCTCCATGGTGAACGACCCCTGCTTTCGCGTTATCGTGATCTCCTTGTCCGGCGTCAAGCATTCTTTCCGGTCAACGACAATTAGATTTCCCGATGTTGTTTGAGATACCAGCAGCAGTCGGGGCTGTGGGAAAAGTGGGAATCGCGCGGGTTGTGCGCGATTTCCAAGGGCGGTGGGAAGGGAGGAAAACCTGCTTTTGGTTTTCCTCGCTTTCCACGGCCCGGCTTTTTCCACAGCCCTTCGGCCGCCGCGTTTGTGTTGTTAAAGAAATCATCGAGGGTCACTTTGCTTCCGCGGACTCCAAGCCCGCATCCCGATTCTTCTTGGCTTGCTCCATGCGGTAACTCGGGATGTTGAGTTCCAAAATTACGCAGTGATGGACGAGGCGATCGATCGCGGCCGCGGTGGTCATCGCATCTTTGAAAATGCCTTCCCATTTCGAGAATGGCAGGTTGCTCGTCAGCAGCACGCTGCCGCGTTCATAACGCTCCGCCAACAGGGTGAACACGACCTCCATTTCCTCTCGACTTTGCTGCACGTATCCCATTTCGTCGATGATGAGACCGTCGTACTTCGCCAGCTTCTTGATTTCCTTGCTTAACCGCAGATCCCGCTTCGCAGCCAACAGATCTTGCACCAGCAGCGCACAAGTGGCGTACTTGATCCTTTTCCCGCGCATAGCGATCAGCTCTTGCGCCAGGGCACACAACAGATGGCTTTTCCCCGCGCCAGGATTCCCGAAGATCAGTAAATTCTCTTTACGGTCCAGGAATCCTCCCTCCAACAGCACCTTCATCTGTCGACTCACCTTCACCGGCAACCGCTTGCCGTCGAAGTTCGCCAGGGACTTCTCCAGCGGCAGTGCGGATTCCTTGAGTAGCTTTCCGATCCGTTTTCGCCGCCGCTCCTCACACTCTCGCTGCGCCAGTTCCAGCAGGTACCGCTCATAACTCAACGTTTCTTTTTCCGCGCGCCGCGCCGTTTCCTCAAAGCACCCCCGTATCGCCGGCAGATGCAGCTCTTTCAGATTTTCCACGAGCGCGGTTCTCACCTGGCCCGTCTCCCCATTCATTGCAGCCCCTCCCCACTTCCACAGAGTTCGTCAAACATTCGCAGATCCACGCTGGCCACTTCGACCTCGCGAATGCTCCCCTTCCGCTCCACTCTCAGCCGCTCGCGCACCGCCTCCGCCCGCACCCATCCTTCGCCTTTTTCCAACAAACCGCGCAGCGCTTCATCTACTTTCGCCTCGCTCTCCTTCGCCGCCAGCTCCAGGATCGCCAGATACTCCTTGCTCCCCCGCGGGCCCAACTTGTCCTTCAGTTCATCAAACGCCATGCGAAATCGGCTCGTCGGAAACAACTCGTCCCGGTAGCGATAGTTCTCCAACGCCCCCGGCTTTCTCACCAACCAGTCGATGATGTGGCGATAGTCCACCCGGTGTCGCCTCCGCCCACGCAACCGCGGCATCTCTTCCACCTTCTTCTGCCCGTACCAGATCTCCACCCGCTCCATGTACAACCGCACCTCGACCTGCTCGCCAATCAGCCGGCTGGGCACCGAGTACACATTTCGGTCCGTATAGATCAGACTCCCCGAGTCCACCTTCACTCGCTCCCGCTTGCACGACTCCAAGCGTCGTTCCGGCAACTCCTTCATCACGGCGATTTCTTCTGCCAAGCGCGCTTTTCGTCCGGCGTTCAAGCGCGCCAACAATCCCGCCACGAACTCCTGGTAGTCCGCGACACTGACAAAATCCTTGCTCCCGCGCAGCATCAACTCCTGCGCCAGAGCCCGTTTCAAACGATGATGTCGTTGTTCCACATCTCCGTTCTCATGCCCTTGCCCCGCCTGGATCTTCTCTCCCTCCACTCCGTAATAACGCAGCAGCCCAGCGTACCGTTCGGTGAACTCCGCCGGCGTGCTCATGTTGTTGACCGCTGTCGACAGTCGATCGGTTCGGTGCCGCTGCGGCACTTTCCCGAGTTCCCAAACTGCGTTTTGAAACCCCTCACACAAACTTTCAAAGCTCTCCGAAAAACACACCGTGGCCGACTCCCAGTTCGAGTACGTCAGCACCAGGTGATAGAGCAGGTGCGGAAAACTCTGTCCCTGGATCGTGATCCCCAGCTCACTCATGTGCGTGAAGTCACTGGCACTCAGCCTCCCGGGCTGATGGCGCTGCGCGAAGAACACTTCCTTCACCGGTCCTTCCGTCGCCCGCCATACTTTCACTCGTCGCTGCAGCGTCCGCAGTTGCCCCTCGGCAAATCGCCCGCTATAACGCCGCTGCAGATATTCAAAAATCGTCTTCCCTTCCAGCCCAGGGTTCACCTCCAGCAGGCTGCGCACCTCTTCCCACACCTCCTGGAACGGGTCCTCTCGTGTCCGCCACCGCTTCTCCGGCGTCAGTTCGCTCGGCACTCGCCCCAGCCGACGGTACTTCCGCGCCGTCTTCGCATCCATACCCGCTTTCGCCGCCGCAGTTTCCAGATTCGTTTCCACTTTCCCCAAGGCAAACAACCTCCTCACCTGCTTGTCTGTCACCAAATTGTGAGTGTCGCCAAGAACCAAAAATCAGAGCCTGGCTATTGTCGCTGATCGGGAATTCTAATTGTCGTTGCTCGGGAGGTATGATTGTCGCCCATCATCTCCTGATGCAAATGCTGCAGCGCGTTCTTTCGAATATGCTGCCGCGCTCCGTAACTTACCATCAGAAGTTCAGCGGCAGGGACGCGGCCTCCATTTCGCCGCGGAATCAGCGTCTGCGTCAGCATCGCCGCCAGAGCCATTGCCATCTCTGCCCGCACAGAATGCTGGCGCTCCTGCGGGAACGAATCGGCAATGCGCGAAACCGTCGACGCCGCATCCGTGGTATGCAGGGTCGTAAACACAAGATGTCCCGTCTCCGCGGCGGACAGAGCGATCCGCGCCGTCTCCGGATCGCGCATCTCGCCGACCACGATCACATCCGGCGCCTGCCTCATCGCCGCCCGCAACGCGGTGGGGAAATCGGGCGCGTCAATCCCGATCTCCACCTGCTCGATCACGCTGCGCTTGTGGGTGTGCTCATACTCGATTGGATCTTCAATGGTCACAATATGCCGCGCGTCCCGCTGATTGATCTCATTGACCAGCGCAGCCAGCGTGGTGGTCTTCCCCGATCCCGTCGCTCCGCCAATGATCACCAGGCCGCGCTGCAGGCGCGCCAATGCTGCCACTCCGGCCGGCAGACGCAATTCCTCGAGCGCCGGAATCTTCGAGGGCAGCGCCCGCACCGTTGCTGCCGCGCGTCCGCGCTCCCGGTGCAGATTGATGCGAAACCGCCCCAGCCCCTCCACGCGATACGACGAATCCGCGATACCCTGCTGCTGATACGCGTGGCGGGCGTGCGCCGCCAGGGCAGGCAATACCATCGCCTCGATCTCATCGCCACTCAATGTTCCTTCCTGAATTGCCCACAACGAACCTTCCACGCGGATCGCCGCGGGAGCCTCGGCCACCAGCAGCAGATCGCTGCCGTGGCGCGACACCAGTTCTCCCAGCCAGTGCGTCAGTTGAGCATCCGCGTGTTCCTCGGAATGAATTACTTGCATGCGTGCTGGATTTCCTTCCGCTGTCATGATCCTCGTTAGATGCAGCCGGAGCTGTGTGTGCTTCTGAGTCCGTATCTCCGCCACTTCTAAGAACGCAGGCCTCTTGACCGTTTGCACCGCGAAGGATAACCTCCCGGAGTCAACCGAAACCAGCTTTTTGTCGCAGGAGGCGTCCATGGTCCCACTCTCCGCTCTCTGGCTGCCGATCGTGCTCTCGGCGGTCATTGTCTTCATCGCCAGCTCGATCATGCACATGCTGCTGCCCTATCACAAGGGGGACTACCTGAAGCTGCCCGATGAAGAGAAAGTGCTTCCCGTCCTTCGCGGCGCGGGTTTGAAGCGCGGCCTCTACATCTTTCCGTTTGGTACTCACCAGGATATGAAATCGCCCGCCATGATCGAGAAATACAATCAGGGACCGGTCGGAATGATGACGGTCTTTCCCACAGGCCAGCCCTTCATGCCGAAGTTCCTGGGCTTGTGGTTCGCTTACTGCCTGGTCATCGCGTTCTTCGTGGCGTACCTGACCGCACACACCGTTGCGCCCGGCACGGATTATCTGGCAGTTTTTCGCGTGGTAGGAACCGCAGCGTTTCTCGGCTACGGCCTGGGAACGATCAGCAACGGCATCTGGAAGGGGCAGACCTGGGGATTCACCATCAAGGAAGTGATCGACGGATTGGTGTACGCCTTGCTGACGGCCGGAACCTTCGGCTGGCTCTGGCCGCGCTAATGTTTCGGCCCCGCGTTTCAGTGCTGAGAGGCTTTTAAGATTTTTTCTCAGTCTTCCTGCCGCTGCCGCATGTTCCCGGTGCGCAGGTACCGGTTGTGCCAGCCCAACGATTCGTTGAGCAGATGCGGCGTGTGCTTCCCGTACGAGAGTTGCTCGGACCGCGACAAGTAATCCTGCAGCAGTGACTTGTACTCCGGCGCCGCGCATTTCTCGATCACCAACTTCGCCCTTTGCCGCGGCGAAAGCCCGCGCAGATCGGCCAATCCCTGCTCGGTCACCAAGACCTGCACATCGTGTTCGGTATGATCCACGTGCGAAACCATGGGCACGATCGTGGAGATCGTCCCTTTCTTGGCCGACGACGGCGCCATAAAGATGGACAGATATCCGTTGCGCGCGAAGTCTCCCGATCCGCCAATGCCGTTCTGGATGCGCGATCCCATCACGTGCGTGGAATTCACGTTGCCGTAAATGTCGGCCTCGATCATTCCGTTCATCGCAATTACACCCAGCCGGCGGATGATTCCCGGATTATTCGAAATGTCTTGCGGCCGCAACACGATGCGCTCGCGATACGAAGCCATGTCGGCATTCACTTCGTCGAGCATCGTGGGGCTGAGCGAGAACGCAGTCGCCGACGCCGTGGTGAGCTTACCTGATTTCAGCAGGCGGATCATTCCATCCTGAATCACTTCGGTATAAGACGTCAGCCCTTCAAATGGACCTTCTTCCAGCCCAAACAGAACCGCATTCGCGATGTTGCCCACGCCCGATTGCAAGGGCAGCAAGTTCGCCGGCATCCGGCCTTTTTTTACTTCCCAGCTAAGAAATTCGAGGATGTGCCCGGCAATCCGCTTGGAAGCCTCGTCCGGAGCCTTGAAGGCGCTGTTGCGGTCCGGCGAGTCCGTCAGCACGATTCCGACAATCTTGTCTGCCGGGACGTTGAGATACGGCGATCCGATTCGCTGCCCGGGCTTGGTCAGCGGAATCGGCTGGCGATTCGGCGGCGGCTCCAGCCCGTAATAAATGTCGTGCATCCCTTCCAGAGCGGCCGGTTGCCACGAGTTCACTTCGAGAATCACGCGCTCCGCGCAGTCGACCCACGTCTTGTTATTGCCGAGCGAAGAACTGGGTACCACGCGCCCATCTTCCAGAATCGCTGTTACTTCGATCAGCGCCACGTCCATCTTGCCCAAGAATCCGTACTCCACAAACTGCGCCACGTGGCTGAGATGGATGTCCATATACTCCATCTCGCCCGCGTTGATCCGCTTGCGGGTCTCCGGATCCGACTGGTAGGGCAGCCGCAGATGAATCCCTCCCGCCATGGCCAGCGCCCCATCCAACTCCGGCCCGGTCGATGCTCCGGTGAATACGCTCACCTGAAACTTTTCGCCTCGGAAGTGTGCTTCCGCAATGCGATGCGCCAGTTGAATCGGCACCGCCTTCGGGTATCCCGACCCGGTAAATCCGCTCATGCCAATCTGATCGCCAGACTGGATCAGCCCCGCCGCGGTTTCGGCGCTCATAATCTTTCGCTCTAGTTTGGGGTTCAAAATGCGGGTGCTGGTGGGCGAGACAGTCGACATAAAAGATTCCTCACAATCGGGAAAAAGATTCGATTTAACGCTACCGGGGCGATGTCAATCGGGCTGTGATTTCAATCACACGGAGGTGTGGCGGGCGCACTTACCCGCCGACAAGAGCTTTTCGATCACCGACCGGGATCGAATTCGTTTTTGTAGGATTGCCAGCGTTCGCGAACACCAGCCATGATGGTCTGATATTCGGCGTCGGAGCGCAGGCTGGCGAAATTTTTGTCGCGTTCGAACCAGGGATAGTTCACATCTCCCAGAGCCACCGCCCGCTTCAGCCACGCCAGCGCGTGGGACTTGTCGCCCAACAGCGCATAGATACCGCCTGTCCAATATGCCTGGTCGCCATCAATCACCGTCTCGAGTTGGTACTTGAATATGGCGGGATCAATCTTGCCCCGTTCGTTGCGCGACGCATACACGAAGGCCGCCAGGATCTGCGGCGAGTTGTCGCCGGAATCGCGCCCCAGCAAAACTGCCTTGTTCAACACCGATTCAGCTTCGTCGAGCTTGCCTTCGTAGTAGAGAAACTCTCCCAGGTGAGCCAGCGCCTTGTACTGGTCCGGATTCTGCGCCACCACGGGCCGCATCTCTTCCGCGGCCTCGTGCGCGTTGCCCGTGTAGAGCAGCATGCGGGCGTGCATCCAATGATTCCGCGGAGTCGGATTCAATTCCAGCACCCGCCGGTAGGACTGTTCCGCAAGTTCGTTCAGCCCCGCGTAATAGTACGCGTAGCCTCCCATGTCCCACGCCGCCGAGTTATTCGGCGCTAATGTCATTGCCCGCCGCAAAATGCGGATCCCGTCTCCCTCGCGCCCCTGTTCCGTGTATGCCGCTCCCAGCGCAACCATGCCGTTCACCGATTGTGGATTGATCGCCAGCGCGCTCTGCGCCGCCGTTTCCGCGCGCTTAAGGTTCGCCGCTCCATCCTTGGGGAAGTTCGCTCCCTGGTACACATAGAGCTGGGCCAGCAGCGCGTACGCGTCCACAAAATTCTTGTCCAGCGCGATCGCCTGCTGCGCCAATCGCTGCGCGTTCTCGAGCGTTTCCAGCCGCGAGTCCATAAAATATTGATTGCCGTAAAAGCGCGCCTGCAGATAATCGTTGTACGCGTCCACATTCGCCGTCACCGGCTGTTGAATCGATTTCTGCTCCGTCGGCGAAATTTGAATCTGCAATCCTTCCACGACCTTGTTTGCGACCTCGTCTTCGAAGGTCAATACGTCCGCGCTCTTCAGGTCGTAACGCTGCGACCACTTCGTGTTGCCGGTATTCCCGTCGATCAACTGCACCGTTACGCGGATCACATTCGACGAGCGCTGGTACGTTCCCTCCAGCACGCTCTCCACGCCCAAAGTCTTCGCCGCTTCCACCGGATCCGGCGTTGTGTTCGCATATTTCAGAACCAACGTCGTCGGCCTCACCGCCAGATTCTGCAAGGAAGTCAGACGGCTGATGATCGCGTCAGTGATCCCGATGCCCCAACTGTCGCTGGTCGCGGCCGTGATGTCGCGGAAGGGTAGTACTGCGATGGTTTCGGTCGATGGCTTTAGGTCCACGGCGCTGGACCGTGATTTGTGGACGGCGGCATCGTAGGCGCGAAATCCCAGCAGAGCCAGGACTGCCACAGCGAGCACTCCGCCCGCCAGCATCCACGTTTTCCGGTTTGTACGTTCTCCGTTCGAGGGCGCGTGGATTCCCGACGCGGCTAGAACCCGCTGCGACTCGCTATCGCGCTTCACCCGCTTCAGATCAGCTTCTAACTCCGTGGCTGACTGGTAGCGGACGTCGCGGTCTTTTTCCAGCGACTTCGCGATGATGTCTTCCAGCTTCGGGCTCACATCCGGATTCAGCCGCACCGGCGCGACCGGAGTCCCATGCAGGATGGAATCGAAGATGATTCCCGAAGTGTCGCCTCGAAACGGCAGCCTGCCGGTCGCCATCTCGTACAGCACTACTCCGAACGAGAACAAATCCGTCCGCCGGTCGAGTTCCATCCCTTTGACCTGCTCCGGCGACATATAAGCGACCGTGCCCAGCGTGCTTCCCGGACTGGTCAGATGCTCCTCGGCGACGGCGACGGCGACGGTGACGGTGGGTGCGGCGCTTGCCGCCTCAGGCTTTTGAATCGTCATCTTGGCCAGCCCGAAGTCGAGAATCTTGGCGTGTCCACGCTTCGTCACAAAAATATTCGCCGGCTTGATGTCGCGATGAACGATCCCCTGCGCATGCGCCGCATCCAGTGCGTCAGCTACTTCGATGCCGATCTCAAACACCCGCTCCAGTTCCATCGGGCGGTTGCCGATCAGGTGCTTCAGGGTTACGCCGTCGAGAAACTCCATCACGATGAACGGGCGCCCGTTTTGTTCGTCAATCTCATGCACGGTGCAGATGTTGGGATGATTTAGTGCCGACGCGGCCTTGGCCTCGCGCTGGAAGCGGCTGAGCGCCTGCTCATCGCGGGCCACGTCCTCGGGAAGGAACTTCAACGCGACGAAGCGGTTAAGCTTGATGTCTTCCGCCTTGTAGACCACACCCATCCCGCCGCCACCCAGTTTTTCCAAGATGCGGTAGTGGGAGATAGTTTGGCCGACGAGTTCCGACGGAGAGACCATTGGCGGCAATAGTAGGTGGATCGAACCACACCGTCAACCGCACAAAAAGATCCCGCAGCAGTGATACTGGACTCCATTCTTCATGCGCGGCCGCGAAACTGGATGATCCTGCGGCGGTCGCGCTTCGACGGGCGGCCCTGCGGCAAAATCTCAAACTCCCGCATCGCCTTCCGTTCCGCCGCAGCCTTCTGACGCGCTTCCCGGCTCGCTTCCGTCTCGCGATACAGCATTTGCGCTAGCGACGCCGGACCGCGCACGTCGGTGAGTCCCAACACTTCCACCTCGAACTCGCCGCCCTCGTTCGTGATGCGCAGCGTATCCCCGACGCGGACCTCTCGCGCCGCCTTGGCGACTTGCCCATTCGATACAATCCTTCCCAGGTCGCATGCCTTCTTCGCCAGCGTCCGTGTCTTGAAAAATCGCGCCGCCCACAACCACGCATCCATTCTCATGCCGGTCATGCCGTCAATTTTCGCACTAGACGATCGCCGGGTGCTGGCATCCCAATCGACTCTGAGCAAGCCGGAACCGAGCTGAGATCCCGACCCCGGTCAGCGTCGCCGCCCTCACTTTTAAGCGGCCCCCAGGACCACGGTTAGGAATGCTAACTCTTTTAAATCGTGAATCTTGAACCAAAATGGTCAAATCCAAATATCACCTTTACTCCGATTTACAAATAAATGCTTGACCTCCTCAATTGTTGCGGCTAAATTAACGTGTTCCAGGGACATCCGAAGTTTCCGGGCCATTGTTATGTATCCTGCGCCTGTGAAGCCAAGCCCAGAAAATCGAGCATCTTCGGGTCCCCATCGCGCATCTATCACAAAGAGTGAGTTTTTACGCTAACTCCTTTACAACCTACTCGGAATAAGTGACTTAGGTCGGAACTTGGGGTTTCCGGTCACCCTCCCTGGCAAAAGGACGAAGGCGGAAGGTCACAATCATAAAGTAAGGAGAACTACGACGCATGCGCTCTGATCGTGTGTTTGACGCTTTACAGACTTTGCGAAATCGGTATATGCTTTGCCAGCTTGCCTCCAAGGCCACGCGGAAGTTCCACCGGCCCAGCACCCGTATTCAGGAAACCATGAACGGCGTTTTGGACCGGATCGCTGACTCCGAGCGGCAGGCTGTTTTGTCGGAACCAGAGAACGTTGCCGAAGCACAACGGCGGGCTGCTTAACCCAGTCCCGCCCTTCCTGCCCGGCGTTGTATTTACGTCTTTCCTGAGTCCCCTCCTTTTGAAAATCTCCCGCTGACACTAACGCGTACGTTCTAGTGCACGGGTTCAGGTGAATCATGACCATTGCTGAATTGAAAGAAAAGAACATCACCGAGCTGACCAAGATCGCAAGGACCTTGGATCTGCCCGGTGCCAGCGGTATGCGCAAGCAGGATCTCATCTTCAAAATCCTGCAGGCGCAGAGCGAAAAAGAAGGCCACATCTTTGCCGAGGGCGTGCTCGAGATTTTGCCCGACGGGTACGGCTTCCTGCGCTCTCCCGATTACAACTACCTTCCGGGCCCCGACGACATCTACGTCTCCCCGTCCCAGATCCGCAAGTTTGACCTCAAGACCGGCGACACCATCAGCGGGCAGGTTCGTCCTCCGCACGAAGGCGAAAAATATTTCGCGCTCGTCAAGATTGAAGCCGTCAATTTCGAGTCCCCGGACGAAGCCCGCAACAAGATCCTGTTCGACAACCTGACGCCGCTGTATCCGCAGGAGCGCCTCAAACTCGAGACCGCCCGCGAGAACGCCAGCGCCCGGGTCATGGACCTGCTTACACCGCTCGGCAAAGGCCAGCGCGGACTCATCGTTTCTCCGCCGCGCGCCGGCAAGACCATGCTCTTGCAGAACGTCGCCAACTCCATCACTACCAATCATCCTGAAGTTGTTCTGATGGTTCTGCTGATCGATGAGCGCCCGGAAGAAGTTACCGACATGCAGCGCTCGGTGAAAGGCGAAGTCATTTCTTCGACCTTCGACGAGCCTGCCGCCCGTCACGTCCAGGTCGCCGAAATGGTGATCGAAAAGGCGAAGCGTCTGGTCGAGCATAAGCGTGACGTCGTCATCCTGCTGGACTCGATTACGCGTCTTGCCCGGGCCTACAACACCATCGTTCCACCCTCGGGCAAAGTGCTCTCCGGTGGCGTCGACTCCAATGCATTACAGCGTCCGAAGCGTTTCTTCGGATCCGCCCGCAACATTGAAGAAGGCGGCTCGCTGACCATCATCGCCACCGCCCTGATCGACACCGGTTCTCGCATGGATGACGTGATCTTTGAAGAATTCAAAGGTACCGGCAACTCGGAAATCATCCTTGAGCGCAAACTGGTGGATAAGCGCGTATTCCCGGCCATCGACATCCAACGTTCCGGCACGCGAAAAGAAGAGCTCCTCATCCCGAAAGAAGATCTTTCGCGCATCTGGGTTCTCCGCAAAGTGCTCAACCCGCTCTCCCCGGTGGAAGCTATGGAATTGCTGATCGATAAATTGAGCAAGACCAAGTCGAACGGCGAATTCCTGGCCAACATGAGCGCGCTGTAAGGGATTCGAGTAGTCGTCAAGACTGAAAGCCAGAGCCCCGGCTCTGGCTTCTTTTTCTCTGTGACCTCCGTGTCCTCTGTGATGAAAGTTTTCCGTTTCGTATCCCCGAAAGTATAATTTTGAAAGAGCAGAGTGCCTCTGCGTCTCCGAGGTTCCCGTGCATAACCGACTTTGCCTGATCCTTCTTCTCGTCCTTTTTTTCGCGCCAGGTTTCGCGCGAACCGCCCACGCCCAGATTCCCGCGCAGCCTCCGGATATCAGCGCTCCCATGGCCGATGAAGATGAAGCCCGCGCCCGCCTCACTCACGATATGGAGAAGAAGGCCGCGAAAGAGCGCGTCGCCGCCCTCAAAAGCGATACCGACAAACTGCTGAAACTTTCCATTGAACTGAAATCGTATGTCGACAAGTCCAACGAAAATGTGCTCTCCGTGGATGTGATCAAGAAGGCTGATGAGATCGAGAAGCTGGCCAAAAGCGTAAAAGACAAGATGAAAGGCCCGAACTAAAAAAGCCATGCGGGGACAGCCGCCATCAGCTGTCCCTTGAGTGCAGCCCGCCAAATTTCCTCTGTGCTCCCCTCTGTCCTCTGTGGTGAAGATCCGGCATCGCAAAAACAAAAACGCCATCCGATCGAATCGAATGGCGTTCCAGTCTTAAAGGTTCGGGCTTTCTACGCAGCGCTCTGTTTGATCCGCATCCCGTAGAATGACCGGTACACGAAGGAGAACGACACCACAAAGAATGCCGCTGCCAGCACCCGCGTCAGCGTCGTACTTTGATCAGTCGCCAGCCGTACCGCCAGTTCCACCGCCAGCAATCCGAACAGCGTGGTGAACTTGATCACCGGATTCAGCGCCACCGAAGACGTGTCCTTGAACGGATCGCCCACGGTATCGCCGATGACTGTCGCGTCGTGCAGCGGCGTGCCTTTCTGCTTCAGTTCCACTTCCACAATCTTCTTCGCATTGTCCCAGGCTGCACCGGCGTTGGCCATGAAGATGGCCTGATACAAGCCGAAGATTGCGATCGAGATCAGGTAGCCCACGAAGAAGAATGGATCGACGAAAGCGAAGGCCAGCGTCCCGAAGAACACGGCAATGAAGATGTTCAGCATGCCTTTTTGCGCATATTGTGTGCAGATCGCCACCACCTTCTTGCTGTCGGCGACCGATGCCTTCTCCACGCCTTCGAGTTTGATGTTGGCTTTGATGAACTCGACCGCGCGATATGCTCCCGTGGTTACGGCCTGCGTCGAAGCACCGGTGAACCAGTAAATCATCGCACCGCCCGTGATCAGCCCCAGGAAGAAGGGAGCGTACAGCAGCGACAGCTTGCTCACGCCTTCCGTATCGGTAAGCCCGTTGGTCAGCGCCATGATGATGGAAAAAATCATCGTCGTAGCGCCCACCACAGCCGTGCCAATCAGCACTGGCTTCGCCGTGGCCTTAAACGTATTCCCGGCGCCGTCGTTGGCTTCCAGCAAGTGCTTGGCGCGGTCGAAGTTGACGTCCAGGTTGAAATCCTTCTTGATCTCTCCCACAACGTTCGGCACCGCCTCAATCAGAGACAGTTCATACACCGACTGTGCGTTGTCCGTTACCGGGCCATAGGAATCGACCGCGATCGTCACCGGTCCCATGCCCAGGAATCCGAATGCCACCAGGCCGAACGCGAACACCGCCGGCGCGAGCATTCCCGCCGCCACCGCCAATCCCATTGTGCTCATGGAATAGGCAACGGCCATCAGCATCATCATCGACAGGCCCAGGTAGTAGCCCGAGAAGTTGCCCGCCACAAAGCCTGACAGAATTCCCAGCGATGCTCCACCTTCCTGAGCCGAGATCACGACTTCCTTCACGTGCCGTGACTCAGTTGAAGTGAAGACCTTTACGAGTTCCGGAATCAACGCGCCCGCCAGCGTGCCACACGAAATGATAGTGGAAAGCTTCCACCACTGCGAAGCATCATCGCCTAACGAGGGGATGATGAAATACGAGATGAGGAACGTTAGTCCGATCGAAACGATCGAAGTGATCCAAACCAGCGAGGTCAGCGGAGCCTCGAAGTTCATCTCGTTTGCCGACCCGTACTTAGCCTTCGCGATCACGCTGTTCAGGAAGTACGAGAATGAGCTCGAGACCAGCATCATCACGCGCATCACGAAGATCCACACCAGCAACTGCACCTGCACCGCCGGGCTCTTCACGCCGAGCAGGATGAAGGCGATCAGCGCTACGCCGGTCACGCCATAGGTTTCGAAGCCGTCCGCGGAAGGCCCGACCGAGTCGCCGGCGTTGTCGCCCGTGCAATCCGCAATCACGCCCGGGTTCCGGGCATCGTCTTCCTTGATCTTGAATACGATCTTCATCAAGTCCGAACCGATGTCGGCGATTTTGGTGAAGATGCCGCCCGCAATTCGCAGTGCCGCCGCACCCAGCGATTCGCCGATGGCGAAGCCGATGAAGCACGGCCCCGCGTAATCGCCCGGAATGAACAGCAGAATAACCAGCATCATCAGCAGTTCCACGCTGATCAACATCATTCCGATGCTCATGCCGGCTTCCAACGGAATCTGGTACACCGGATAAGGTTTGCCGGGGAGGGAAGCGAACGCTGTTCGCGAATTGGCAAACGTGTTCACCCGGATGCCAAACCACGCCACCCCGTAGCTGCCCCCGATCCCCAGGAGACTAAACGCAAGGATGATGGGAAGCGTGAGCCCGACTGACTTGCCCGGTACTGGCGAGAGCCATCCGAAGTAAGCCGCGATAATCACGGCGATGAATGCCCACAGCAGCAGAATGAACTTTCCTTGCGTAATCAGGTAGGTCTTGCAGGTCTCGTAAATCAGCTCCGAAATCTCACGCATGGCGCGATGCACCGGCAGATTCTTCAGTCGCATGTAAATCGTCATGCCAAAGCCCAGCCCGGCCAGGCAGAACAAGATCCCGATCAGCAGCAATTTGTGGCCGTCAATGTGCCATGGAAGGAAGCTGACCTGCGAAAGATCAGGTAATTTGAGCGAAGCTTCTCCGCCTGCGGCCTCGGGTTGCGCGAAAGCCGCAGCGGCGCCGACGGTAAGCAGCGCGGCCACAGCCGAAATTTTCATCGCCACGCGGCGCGTAATCAACGCTGCAGTGGCAAGCCAGGTACGCATATGAAGTCCTCCGAATTAGTACGGTTTTTAGGAATTACCTACGTGTTTCAGGCACTTCTTTCCGGAACGGAATCCACGCTCACGAACCGAGTACCATGCCCAAGGGAGCCTGGCTTCTCGATTCCGGAATTCCGAACACGCTTCCACCGCAAGACCTATGGGAGTGTTGGAGCTTGGCCGCGTCGGATTTTGCGCCGGGTCATCATCCGGCAAGCCAGGAAAGACTTTGGCCTCGTCTGACTAGCGCAAAACGGGCATTTATAACACGTTGCCTAAGGCGGGTCAAACCTATAACGCGGACGGGCCCCCACGGCTTCCCGGAACGGGCAAAGAACCACTTTTGCGCGAGCGCTTGGCACTCCTGCGGGTCTCTCGGCAGCCTCTACGGAGAAAAAGATCTTAAACGCGGAGGCCGCTGAGAAATTCCGCTGAGATCGCTGAGAAGTTCGTCAGCACTCAGGCAGCCCGGTGTCACAACCGCCAAATGGCTGAATGCCGAGCGCTGACTGCTGAATGCCGCCCCTACTTCAGTTCCACATCCATCTTCAGATTGTGCGCCACAAACGCCCATTCATCCGCCGTCTCATCGATGATCTTCGAGATCGGTTTGCCGCCCCCATGCCCCGCCTTGGTTTCAATGCGGATCAGCACTGGAGCGGGACCCGCCTGGTCCGCCTGCATGGTAGCCGCAAATTTGAAGCTGTGTCCCGGCACCACCCGATCGTCATGGTCGGCCGTTGAAATCATGGTCGGCGGATACTTCGTTCCCGGCTTCAGATTCTGCAGCGGAGAATACGCGTACAAATACTTGAAATCCTCCGGATTATCGGACGATCCATAATCCGAGGTCCACGCCCAGCCAATCGTGAACTTCTGGAAGCGCAGCATGTCCATCACGCCCACTTCGGGCAAGGCCGCCCCAAATAGATCCGGACGCTGCGTCAACGACGCGCCCATCAGCAAGCCTCCGTTGCTTGCCCCGCGAATCGCCAGCTTCGGCGTCGAAGTGTACTTGTTCGCGATCAGCCACTCCGCCGCCGCAAAATAGTCGTCGAACACGTTCTGTTTCTTGCCGTGTGTTCCCGCCAGGTGCCATTCTTCTCCATATTCGCCGCCGCCGCGCAAATTCGGCTGCGCATAAATTCCGCCCATTTCCAACCAGACCACATTCGGCACCGAGAAAAATGGTGACAGCGAGATATCAAATCCGCCGTATGCGTACAGCAGCGTCGGATTCTCCCCATCCAGCTTCAGCCCTTTCTTGTAAGTCAGAAACATCGGAACCCGCGTTCCATCCTTGCTGTGGTAGAACACCTGCTTGGTCTCGTAGTTCGTCGGATCGAAATCGACCTTCGGCTGCCGGAACACGGTGCTCTTTCCCGCTCCCGGCTCGTACCGATAAATTGTTGTCGGCGTCACAAAGCCGGTGAAGGCGTAGAACGTTTCCTTGTCTTTTCTCTTTCCACCAAATCCAGCCGCCGTCCCAATCCCCGGCAGATCGACATTGCGCACGAATTTTCCCTTCAGGTCGTAGACCCGCACTTCCGTCCGCGCATCTTTCAGGTAGCTCAACAGAAATAAATTGTCGACCGTTCCCGCGCCTTCCAGTTTGTCCGGGCCCTCCGCCACCACCGTCTTCCAGTTCGCCCGCTCGGGATGCCGCGTATCGATCGCAATCAGCTTTCCGCGCGGCGCGCTCAGATCCGTCCGGATCCAGAACACCGGCCCATCGTTATCCACGAAGCGGTATTGCGCATCGAAGTCATCCAGCAACTTCACCACCGGCGAATCCGGTTTCGTCAGATCTTTGTAGTACAGTCGGTTCTTCGGAGATGTCCCCTGTTCCACAGTGATGATCAGATAATGCCCGTCATCCGTGACGCTTCCGCCAAACAGCATCTCTTTATTATCGGGACGGTCGTAGATCAACTTGTCGTCGCTCTGCGCCGTGCCCAGCCGGTGGTAGTAGAGTTTCTGAAAATACACCGTATCCCGGAGAGCCATGCCTTCCTTAGGCTCGTCGTACCGGCTGTAAAAAAATCCCTTGTCGTCCTTCGTCCAGGAAGCGTCTGAAAACTTCACCCACTTGATCAGATCCGGCAGATCGTTGCCGGTCGCGACGTCGCGCACGTGCCACTCCGTCCAATCCGATCCTGAGGCCGCGGTCCCGTATGCCATCAGCTTTCCATCATCGGTAATCGCCCGTCCCGCCAGCGCGACCGTTCCATCCGCCGACAGCGTGTTCGGATCCAGCAGCACCCGCGGCTCGGCATTCAGCGACTCCGCCACCAGCAGCACATTCTGATTTTGCAGTCCATTATTATGCTGATAAAAATATCGTCCGCCCTCCTGCTCCGGCGCGGTGAAGCGCTCGTAATTCCACAGCTTCAGCAGCCGCTCCCGGATCGCACCGCGATACGGTATCTGATCCAGATAGCTGAACGTCAGCTTGTTCTCCGCTGCTACCCACGCCTTCGTATCCGCCGAGTCCGTGTCCTCCAGCCAGCGGTAAGGATCGGCCACTTTCGTTCCGTGATAGTCGTCGACCTGGCCCACCGTTTTCGCTTTCGGATATACCAGCGGCGTTCCATCCGTTTGCGCGGCAGAGGAAAGAGCCATGAAGCCTGCAAAAGCCAGCACCGCAACCCAAAACCTCTTGCGGGATGATTTCATTAATATGTCCTCCGAATCCGTAAGAACGTTTACTTCCTTGGCGTGATTCCTGTCAAGCAAACGCTTCTACCGTGAACAGAGAAACGACGACTTGCGCTCCACGCGCTTATACCCGCCAACCTGCCGCATCTTCCGCCGCATCTTAACTTCTAGCGATCGGTTCTCCGCCGCCCGGCTTCCGCTCCCAGCGTTCCAATCGCGGTGCATGCTCTCGACCCGTATGTGTTTTTGGCGGCAGCTTTTCGCTCACCCTCGCTGGAAACGTAACGTCTATGGCCTCGGCCCCGCTCGTTCCATCTATTTCCACACGTACTGGTACCAACTCCGTCGCAATCTCCGCCGCCAACTTTTTCGCGGCAAGATCATTTCGTCCCAACACTCCTAGCGGAGACTCGCATACAGCCCTTTCTCGCGCGCAATACCAGAGTCGACGGATAGTTCGTCCTGTTTCCTCTGCTATAGATGGTCTTATGGCGCTGACGTCTTGGCGCGCAGAAGGGAATTATTCATGAATACATTCAGAAGCCGTCCGAGCAGGCAAAATTGGTTCCGGTTCGCGATGAAACTGGGCCTTCTCGCCACCGACGCTGCCCTGTGGTCATCTGTGGCCCGCATGCTGAGCGAGCACGACGATGCCCGCGATCCGGTCCGCCCCAGCGAGCGCGTGTCCTCGCGTCTTCAAACCCGTGATCTTCAAATCCGCCGCGGCTGGTCGCACGCTTCCACTCTATTTACCGGTCTGGGCATCGGGCTTGGCCTCGGATTGGTCTTCGCCCCTATGTCGGGCGAACAGGCTCGCCTCGCCATTCGCGATACCGCCGTCACGCTCAAAAACCGGATGGACGATGTTGTGGATTGGGTCGGCCGGCGGCCATACCGAGTCGGGCGCCGTTCCACGGGAACGTATGCAGACTGAACGCGGCGGGCTTGGCCGCCGTCTCTGCCATTTCGTTGGAAGCCTCGTGCGCACCCACGCGCGCAAAATGAAATTTGAGGAGATGTCAGTCGAGGGACCTTGTGTTTTCTATCCCGGATATTTTCGCGCCTGCTCAATCCACGCTGCGATATCTTTCTTCGACGCTCCCGCCTTCTCCAGATAGCTCCGCATCTCGTTCTCATGCATCGATTCCGACGTGCTCGTGATCGCGCCTTCGCCAAAGTCGATCCCCACCACGATGAACGTCTCCGGCTTCGCCCCCTTCACCTGCACCACCCTGTATTTCGTCGCCATGTTTTCCTCCGGCGCCAGTCTACATCCCCGGCCTCAACCCTGGGTCAGTTTGTGATTTTGAATTTCTCATCTTGAGCGAAGCAGGCCGGCGATAAGCCGGCCCGCGCAGTCGAAAGATCCCTACCGATTTCCCGGTCCGGTGTCGCAGCAATTTTCGAAGACAGCAATTCGTCGACGTCATCCCGGCCGGAGCCGCATTTCAGGCGGAGGGAGGGATCTCCCACGGGTAAGCCCGAGAATGGAATGCCGGTAGGGATCCTTCGACTGCGGTTGTTCTTTGCGCTTGGGCGCAAAGAACAATCCTCGCTCAGGATGACAATTCAAACCTGTGACTACGGACTACTGAGAACTGAGAACTGCCCACTGCCCCCTACTCCTACCTCCACCTGCCAAAACAAGAATGAATAGACGTCAGTAAATTCTTCAATCTGCTTGGTCACCGGCTTGCCCGCGCCGTGCCCCGCTTTGCTCTCGATCCTCAATAAGATCGGTCGCGTCCTGCTGTCTCCATTCTTCGCTTCGGCCTGCATCTCGGCTGTCATCTTTTTCGCGTGCATGGGATCGACGCGGGTGTCGGTATCCGCCGTCATAAACAGGACTGCGGGATACTCCACGCCCGCCTTCACATGGTGATATGGAGAGTAGGCATACAGCCACTTGAACTGCTCGGCATTGTCCGCGCTGCCGTATTCCGGAATCCACAATTTGGCAATCTGGAAATCCTGATAGTGCAGCATGTCGAGCAAGGGGACTTGGCACACCACGGCGCGAAACAGGTCGGGACGTTGCGTGATCATCGCGCCCATCAGCAGGCCTCCGTTCGACCCGCCCTGAATCGCCAGATGACGCCTGTCCGTATATTTTTCGGAGATCAGATGCTCGGCCGCAGCGATCATGTCGTCGAACACGTTCTGCTTCTTGTCGAGCATGCCGGCGCGGTGCCAATCTTCTCCAAACTCAGAGCCGCCTCGCAGGTTGGCCACAACGAAGACGCCGCCGTGCTCCATCCAAAGATAGGCCGTGCGGCTGAACGTTGGCGTCAGGCTGACATTGAATCCGCCATAGGCCGTGAGCAAGGTGGGATTCTTGCCGTTCTTCTGCAATCCCTTTTTGTGCACGATGAACATCGGCACCCGCGTGCCGTCTTTCGACGCGAACCATTCCTGTGCCACTTCATAGGCCGACGGATCGATCGAGGGTGCTTCGACCTTGGTCCACAGCGTCGTCGAACCGTCTTTCAAGTCGTAGCGATAGATCGAAGGCGCAAACGTGAACGACTGGAATCCGTAGAAAACTTCATCGTGATTCCATTTGCCGCCGGTGCCAAACACCGTGCCAATCGCGGGCAGTGCCAGATCGTTCAACTTCTTTCCCTCGAGATCGAAAACTTTCAACTGCGAAGACGCGTTCTGCTCGTACTGCGCAAACAGCTTTCCCCCAAACACCGCCGCGCCCTGCAATACCGCGTCGGTCTGCGGAATGATCTCCTTCCACGCTGCCCGATCGAAATTCCCCGCATCGGTCACGAACACGCGATAACGCGGCGCATCTTCATTCGTCGTGATGTAAATCTTCCCGTGGTAAATATCGCCGCGATAAAGAGAGTCCTTGCCGATGGTAAGGCGGCTGGGCGGCTTGTCCGATTTCAAGTCCATCAGGAAAAGTTCAGACTTCGTCCAGCCCTGCTCGACAGTGATCAGCAGCCAGCGCCCATCGTCGGAAAGCTGCACGTTGGGCCAATCCTCGGGATCGCGACCTTCCCCAAAGATCGGATCGTCGGTCACCACCGGACTGCCCAGCAGGTGAAAGAAGACGTGCCGGTTGTACATTTCCTGTCCTGGCGGAACGTCGCCTGGTGTGGGATACCGCGTGTAATAGAAACCGGAGTTGTCGTGCAGCCACGCGATCGAAGCCGCGCGCGCGCGTTCGATTGTGTCGGGCAGAACCGTGCCAGTCCTGGTCTCGATCACGTGCAGCGTCGACATCTCCGACCCCGCGGCAGAAGTTCCGTACGCCACATACTTTCCGTTCTCCGAAGGTTGAAACCAGTCGAGCGCAACCGTTCCGTCGGCGGCCAGCGAATTAGCGTCAAACAGCACGCGGTCGGGACCGTTCACCGCGTCGCGCACATAAAGCACCGGCTGGTTTTGCATGCCTTCGCGGCGGGTAAAAAAATAATGATGCCCGGCGATTACGGGAGCCGTAACGTTTCCAATCGAGAGCAGCTCAGTGAGTCGTTGGTGAATGGCGGCCCGTCGCGGCAGTGGATCGAGAATCGCGCGCGTGTAAGCGTTCTCCTCCGCAACCCACTTTTTCGTCGCCGGCGAATCCGCTTTTTCCAGCCAGCGGTAATTGTCGATGACCCGCGTTCCATGAAAAAAATCGGCGACCGGTTTAATCTCGGCCTCCGGAGGGCCGGCCGGAACAACCGACGACGCCGGCGTGTGAGAATTTGCAGACTTCTCCCCCGCCTGTACAGCAGCCGCCAACAGACATAAGGAAGATAGCAATAAAAACGCGAGCACCAGACGCATCCCTCTGACCTGTCCTCAGTTTCGTTGAGGTAAGAATACGACAAAATCGATCGGGAAAAGGCTGAAGTCAGGATTTCACGGCCAACCGGGAGCGATTACGATCTTGCGGAATCATGCGCCATGCGACCGCAGCACTTGCCAGAGCCAGGCCCGCGCAAATCAGGATGACCATTCGAAATCCATATACAAACGATTCCTTGAGGGATCCCTGATGGCGGCGTCCGCAGTCGGATCAAGTCCGGCGGGTACCGGCAAGCCGGCGAGCTTGATCTCGTTCGCCCGGCGCTCCTGCAGAACGTTGGGCGGCAAGGAGAGCCCAGCCAGGCTTCGATCGAATCGAAAACTAAACGCGTTCACCATCACAATTCCACGCACTGCAATCGATTACCCCTGCGACCCGCGCCACTGCATTGTTGATTCCGGAAGCCGCGCCGACACGGTCTTCCTCTGCTGAATTCATAACGACGGTGGTGAGAGGCGCGACCGTGACCGTCATGCCGAAGCCGAGGATCACCAGCGCCGGAAAAAACGACTTCCAATAGCTGTCTCCGATGGAGGGCTAGCAGCGAGAACGCTCGCTCCGCTCGCGGGGCGGACCCTTCGGCTCCGCTCAGGGCAAGCTGCGTCCGCCCCCACATAAGCCGCTTCGGCCCCGCTACGTGCGCCCCTACACGGATCAGTTCACCTCCAGGCGAAGGCGCAGTTCGCGGGCGAGATTGTCGATAGTCCGAATCTTTTCCGCAGCGGGACTCGGAACGTCGGGCACCGACATCGCCAGTTCGCAGGAGAGCAGCATGGCCGTGAGAGTCTCACGCATCTCGCTGTGCATCTGCTCAGCTACGGAGCGGCGGGCTGCCGATTCCTCGCGTTTGCGCCGGTGCAGCGCGGAACGTACCTCGCGCACCAGACGCTCCATGCCGGTAACTCCAAAGTTGAGGTAGACGGGAAAGGCAGTCCCGAGATGTTCGATCATCTGATCGCTCTCTTCGGGCTCCGTCTCGAGCAAGAACTGATCAATGACGGCGGCAGAAAAAGTTTGTTCGCGCAGGCGAGTGGCGGCCTCCTGCAGGGATTGGGCCCAGTGCGTCTCCTGGCCAGTGGCGGCATACAAGGATTCGGCACATTGTGGACCGGTGGCGGACGGCGTGACGAGTAGAATCATGTCTTTTCGATAGCATTTATGCCGCCAACGGAATCGCTCTGAGAACATTGTGCTTAGCTCCGCGGGCGGTGCGGCGGCTTCCCTTCCCGGCACTTGCGGAGTCTCATCCGGTTCGGAATCGGGTTTGCCCGGCTAGTATCCCTGAGTGGCGTAGTCCTTCAGTTTGCGATAGAGAGTAGTTTTTCCAATGCCCAAGAGCCGCGCGGCCTGGAGTTTGTCGCCGTTCAGGTCGGAGATGGCGCTGAGAATGGTGCGCTTCTCCAGTTCGGCGATGGGAATGATCTTCTGGTTTCCATTGCCATGGCCGCTCCCGTTTCCGTTGGAAGATTCGGGGATGGGAAGATTTGCGATTTCCTGCGGCAGGTCGGTGACATGGATGAGCGGGCCGCTGGTAAAAGCGTAGGTACGCTCCAGACAATTCTCGAGTTCGCGCACGTTGCCCGGCCAGTCGTAGGCCAGCATGGCTTTCAGGGCGTCGTCGCTGAGCACCTTTTCTTGCCCGGAGGTTCTGGTCATGCGTTCCAGAAAATGCCCAATCAGCAGAGGAACATCCTGGCGGCGCTCGCGCAAGGCGGGGATGCGCAGGCTCAACACATTCAGGCGGAAATACAGATCGCGGCGGAAGCTGCCTTGCATCACTCCCTGCTCCAGATCGCGGTTGGTGGCGGCCAGAATGCGGACGTTGATGGGAATACGGCGGGTGCTGCCGACCGGACGAATTTCCTTCTCCTGGATCGCGCGCAGCATTTTCGCCTGCAGGTCGACGGGAAGCTCTCCGACTTCGTCGAGGAAAATCGTTCCACCCTCAGCCATGGCCATGAGGCCATCTTTGGAGACGTTGGCGCCGGTGAACGCTCCTTTTACGTAGCCGAACAGCTCGCTTTCAATCAGCGTCGGGACCAGGGAGCCGCAGTCGACAGGAATGAACGGCTTGTCGCGGAAGGGGCCCGAATAGTGAATGGAACGAGCGACCATCTCCTTGCCGGTTCCGCTTTCCCCGAGAATCAGCACCGGGTGCACGCTGTTGGCGGCTTTGGCGATGATGCGGTACAACTTTTCCATCTCGGGCGCGTGGCCGATGATTCCGCCAAATCCCTGTTTGGATTTCACTTTCTCGCGCAGCAGGCGGTTCTCGGATTTCAGTTTCAGATGGGCAGCCACACGTTCGAGCAAAAGCTTGAGTTCGTCAACGCTGAAAGGCTTGGTCACATAGTCATAGGCGCCGTTCTTCATGGCTTGCACGGCGGATTGTACGGTTCCGTATCCGGTTACGACGATGACGACGGATTCCGGCCGGCGCTCTTTGATGCGACGGAGAGCGTCGAGGCCGCCCGCTCCCGGCAAGCGCAGATCGAGCAATACGGCATCGAACGCCTGTGCCTCCAAAGCACGGTAGGCTTGCTCAGCCGAATCGGCGACAAATGCGGAAAATCCCAGCGACTGGGCCACCTCACGGCAGGCCTCGCGGATCGAGCGCTCGTCGTCGACGATTAAGAGATTAAGGAAGTTGGCGGGTTCAATTTGAGGTGCTGCTACCACCGGGCTTAAGGCTGCTGACGTCATGACGTTCATTCCTCTTCCTGGGACGAAAGTACTTGCCCGTCTGGGACGGGATGAAAACCGTTGCCCTGCGAGAGTTCCGAAGTGAACCCCGGAGCCAGGGGTAAGAGCACGCTGACGCGGGTTCCCTGAGCCAGTGCGCTCTGCACGTGGATGAGCCCGCCGTTCGAAGTCACAATATCGTGAACCGTGGCCAGTCCAAGGCCGGTTCCCTTCCCAGCCTTGGTTGTGAAAAACGGCTCAAACATGTGGGCGCGAGTGGAGTCGTCCATGCCGTTTCCGTTGTCCTGAACCACAAACAGGGCGCAGGACAGGCACGCCTGAGTGGTGGCTCCAAGTACCGATTCGGTGAGCGCCTGGATTTTGCAATTGCGGGTTTCCACGGAGATTCCGCCGCCGCGAGGCATGGCATCGCGCGCGTTCAGCACCAGATTGAGCAGAATCTGCTGCGCTTCGGTGGGATCCATCTTGATCAGGCCCAAATTCGGATCCAGAGAGAACTTCAGCTCAATGTTTTCCCCCATCAACCGGGCCAGCAGGTTACGCATGCCCTCGGCAATTTCATTCAGGGAAAGCAGGCGAGGCTGAAAATTCGGAGGCCGAGCGATAGAAAGCAATTGCCGCACTAGGCCGCTGGCTTGCATGCCGGCTTTGCGGATCTCGTCGGCGTACTTGCGCGCACGATGACCCGGCTCGATGCTGGCCATCATAAGATCGCAGTAGAGCAGGATCCCGGTAAGCAGATTGTTGAAATCGTGCGCCACCCCTCCCGCCAGACGTCCGACAGCCTCCAAACGCTCGGCTTGCAGCAGATGCCGATGGGGATCGGGTTGAGAATTCTCTGGCGTCCAACTGACTTTCGAGGCAGCGCTCATAAATTCCTACTTTGCGCGGGAAGCGTTTCAAAAGGAACTCAGAATCCCGCTGCTTCCTACCTTCGTTTTCCCAAAACGGGACGTGGGCGTCTCAACTCGGCTCCTCTGCGCCCATTTCGAACCCACTATAGAGAGCGAGGCCTGTGCGTGCTAAGGGCAGATGTCACTAAAACGGGAAATCTTTCTGTGGAAAACTTTCCGGGGCCGGGATTAGTGAGTAGACTGGGCGCGCTGGGAGGCGATGTAAGCGGGTGCGGTCAGCCGAAAGGTCAACCGGCGGCCCTTTCCCAGACGAATGACCGGCGAGGATTTACTAGTCGGCGGCGATTGGCGGGCGTACAGATCAGCGGTTTGGACCGGAACATCGATGCCACCCACGTGAATCGAGGCCAGAGCCAGACAGATATAGCCCCGGTCGGGCTTCACCTTGGATGTGCGAACCGATTGAACGCGCCCGGAAGCGATCGTGCCCCGGGCTATCAGCGTATTGCCCTCGATTACGACCGGCCCGTCGACAACTGCGTCAAATGTGTTGTGCATGCCGGAACTTCCACCCGAGATAGCGCCTTCCAGACTCACCGTGACCAGGGTTCCAGCCGGAAGATTCTCGTCCTGGAAAGGAAGATTGTCCGGTTTGGCCCCCTGATCGCTTGCGTGGAGCAGTTTCGCGGAACTGGATGAAACGGATTGAGAAGCCTCGTCGTGGAACGGCGCTTGATGCTGATCGGTGGGTGCAGAGCTTTCGTCGCTGGGCACGCTCGCGGGTCCGTTGCAGCCGATGACGCCAAGCAGCGCTAGAAGTATCAGGCAAATCGTCTGACCACGGAACTGGCTAACAAAACTCATGTGCCCCGCCACACGCTTAACTCTTTGCTTTAATTGTGTCGCAACCCGGATACCACCTACAATCTCACCAAATCAACGACTTGGCGATAGCACTTTCGGGGCATTCGTGTAGATTCTTCCGTTAAGGCGGCGAATTCTCCGGCTGGAAACGCCGCCGCCAAAAAAAATCGCGGAGGGCGTTTCGGCCCTCCGCTTCCAAAGATGCAGGATTTACCCTAGCAGTCTACGGTTTTTTCGCCGCTTTCTTGGGTGTGCGTTTTGCCGCCTTCTTCTCACTCTCGCGCCCGCCAATCAGACTCAAAGCGTCGGTCGAATTGAACGGGAACTGGCGGACTGACGTTTCCGTCTGGCCCGCGGCGTTGAGAGTGATATCCACCCGGCGATTGCTGGCCAGCTTAATAACCGCAATCCGCGCCAACTCCCGCTTGCGCTCTTCGGTGGTGAGTTCGGTGTTTTGGTTGATTGAGTTTTTTACTTCCTCGGTGGTCAGATTGTGCTGAGCGCCGAAGGCCTTGGTCTCAATATCGCCCTCAGGAACTCCCTGCTCCACGAGGTAGCTCTTCACGCGAGCCACGCGCCGTTCCGAAAGAGCCTGGTTAAAGGCAGCGGAACCGCGAATGTCGGCGTGACCCTCGAGAACGAGGTGCGCATCGGGCTTGGCTTCAAGATATTTCTTGAAGTCGGTGGCCATCGTCGTCAGGATCTTCTGCTGGCTGGGAAGCAAGCCAGCGTTGGGATCCTTCACCGGGGGCATGGACGTCTGGAAGTAGACGCTGTGCAGCGCCAGGCGGGCCTCCAGAGCCTTGTCCACCGGGGGCGGTGGAGGATTCTGGATTGTTACCTGGGTGGAAGCTTGTCCCGTCAGACCGCGCGAGTCGGTACAGGTCGCGCTCACCGTCAGCGACCCGGGAGGCAAGCCGGCGGTATTTAGCGTGGCGGAAGTTCCCGTGCCGGAAACCGTGCCCGCGCTGGAGGTCCAGTCGGCAACGGAGACGGGCACGCCATCAGGACTCGTGCAGTTCGCCGTCAGGCTTACCGGTCCACCCGGAGCCCGTTCGCTCGGATTGGCCGACATCGACATGGTTGGAGGATTCTTGGGTGGCAGTGGCTTCACGGTGTAATTCGCCGTGCAGCTGGCCTCGTTCGCATTTTTGGCCTTGGCATCGGTCACATGCGCCGTTACCGCATAGTTGCCCGGAGCTACGTTCGTGGTATCGATTTTGGCGGAGGTATCTTTCCCCGTCACCGTTCCACCATTGCCGCTCCAGCTATAGCTCAAAGAGTGCTTGAGATTAAAGTTGCTGGCGGTGACGTTCGCCGTGATGGGTTCGCCGACCATGACTTCGGTGGGCTGCACGGTGCAGGCGGCAGCCGGAACCACGGCGGGTGCGCCGCCCCAACTGATCACTACACCAGTGCGCAAACGGACACCGTCTAAGGTAGGACGCCGCAGGTCGGGAAACTGCGGAGCAGCGTAGTCGGCGTAGTTGTGCCGTCCATAGACGTAGTCGGCCTCGAAGACGCGCCATGCAATTTTCTTGGTGATGGGCAGATCCCAGCCGCCACCGAGAATCAACCCGATGCCGTTCGATCCATTCAGCCCGCTCACGTTCAGCCGGTTATAGCTGACCAGGGCATGCAGGAAGTAGTTCCCGTCGTCGGTGCGCCACATGAATCGCGGACCGCCCGAGAGCGTAGTTTCATAGTTGCTATTGCCCCAGTTATGCCCGAAATCAGCTTCGGCGCCCCAATGCGGATCGAAGTTATACGTGAAAGCCGCACCGAATCCTTTGGCCATGTCCGGCACGCCGTAGGGCGTGGGATTGCTCGGATCTCCGAACGCCGCGGGAACGCTGGCTCCGGGATGCAGCCACTGATACCCGGCGAATAAATCCCATTTCGGCGTGGAATCGCTCTGGGCCAGCGCAGTTCCGGAAATAATAACCATACTCAGCGCTGCGAACACGAGAGCAGTCGCCGTGCGGTGCACACGTGTTGTCCTGCTTATTGTCATAGAACCTCCAAAATGTGAGCCCGCCACCCGGTGCGAGGTGAGACCGGGGGTGGCAGGGAGCAAGTGCAAATTAGCGAAAAAAAGGCTTGTCGTCTGGAATGCAAAATTCTATCGCACAGCAGTTTATAGCGAAAGCGTAGACTGATGAAATTGCCGATCTTGGCAACCAAGATGTGCGAAGCGGTCTTAAAATGAAATTCTGCCGGCTCAACCGCGGCTGGAGAGCAGGTCCTGAACGGATCTTGTCTGGCAGCCATAGCCCGCGTATCGTGGGGATTCGGTCGACGCCAGTGGGCTTTTCCAGGCAGGATCGAACAGGGTCAGCCCAAGCCAAATGAATCACGAAAAAGTACTGATCGTTGAAGACGAAGAGAATGAACGCTCGGGGCTCGCGGAATTGGTGACCTCATGGGGCTTTCGCGTAGAAACGGCCAGCGATGGTGCCGAAGGGCTGGAAAAGGCGACGCAGTGGTCGCCTTCCATCGTACTTACCGACCTCAAGATGCCGCGCATGGGCGGAATCGAACTACTGGGAGCACTCGCCGAGCAGGCTCAGGCCATTGCGGTCATCCTGGTCACGGCGCAGGGCACCATTGACAGCGCGGTGCAGGCCATGCGCATGGGCGCTTACGATTACATCACCAAGCCCATCGATACCAACCGCCTGCGAACGATCCTTTCCAACGCCGCGTCTCTGCTCGACACCCGCGCGGAACTGGAGGCCACGCGGCGACGGCTCCGCGATACGGGCTCGCTCGGCCGGCTCAGCGGCGCGTCGCGAAAAATGCAGGAGATTTTCCGGCTGATCGAGATGGTCGCTCCCAGCACCGCATCGGTGCTTATCACCGGCGCAAGCGGCACGGGAAAAGAACTGGTCGCGCGCACGATTCACGAACTCAGTCCGCGGAAAGAGCGACCTTTCGTTGCCATCAACTGCGCCGCCATCCCCGAAACGCTGATGGAAAGCGAGATCTTCGGCCACGAAAAAGGCGCGTTCACCGGAGCTCTCGAACGCCGCACCGGGTGCTTTGAACTGGCCGAAGGGGGAACGCTGCTGCTGGATGAAATCGGCGAAATGCCGATCGGAACCCAGGCCAAGCTGCTGCGGGTTCTGGAGGATCGAAAACTCCGCCGCCTCGGTAGCAAGGTGGAAACATCCGTCGATGTGCGGGTGCTGGCCGCCACCAACAAAATTCCCGATGAGGCCGTTTCGCGCGGCGAGTTGCGCAGCGATCTTTATTACCGGCTCAACGTGTTCAACATCCACATGCCTCCGCTGCGCGAGCACAAGGAAGATATCGCCGCCCTGGTGCAGTTGCTGCTGGCGGAAATGGGCAGCAAGCACAACCGCAAGGTGACTGCGGTCAGCGAGGCAGTGCTGAACCAATTCAACAATTATTCGTGGCCGGGCAATGTTCGCGAGTTGCGCAATACCATCGAGCGCGCGGTCATCGTGTGCGACACAGCTGTGATCGAGACCAAGCACCTTCCGCCGGGATTTGGACAGGCCCCGCTGCGCACTGCAGCCAACGACCCGGACGCCGTCCGCCTGGGCGTGGGCACGACTGTCGAAGAAGCCGAGAAGATGCTGATCTTGAAAACGCTGGAAGCGACCAGCAATAACAAGACCCGCGCCGCCGAGATTCTTGGCATCAGCCTCAAAACTCTACACAATAAGCTAAAGGAATACGGAAGCGCGACCTCCGACGCTGTACCCGGTAAAGAGGAAGTACCTAGCGGCTAGGGTTCGCCGCTTTGCATAAGCCGAACGTTCCTCATGCTCCGACGCAAAACCATCATCGTGCTGGTCATCACTCTCATGGTGACAGCGATGGTTTCCGCGTTCTCGTACTTGTATATTTCGCAGATTCTGCGGCTGAGGATCGCGAATGCCTACGAAACCGCAACCAGCCTGACTCATCAACTGGCTTATGCCGCCGGCAATGCCGTGCCGGACTTCAGCAGCACCTCAGTCGATACCAGCAATCCAGCGGCCCTGAGCCGGGCCCTGGCGGATTATGTACAGACCGATGTCGACCTGAACAACCTGCTCCAGTCCGATCCCGGAGACTGGCGTTACATCTACAACGTCTCCATCGTAGACATCAACGGCAAGGCGTTGCTGCATACCAATGCCAGCCTGGTGGGCAAGATCGTTCCACCGCGTCCCAATTTTGAGCAAGTAGTGCGGGCTCGTTTCCGCGAGCAGATTCGCCTGGTGTTCAGTCCCGCTGCGGTTTACGACGTCTCGTATCCCCTGGAACTGAATGGCGCGCCCTTCGGCACCATCCGCATCGGGGTGCAAACCATCTTCCTAAAAAGCGAGGTGGCGACGCGCCTGATGAAGGCGCTCTACATTTCGGTGGCGCTGATCTTTGCCTCATTGCTGCTCGCGGCCGGCATCTCGAACCTGGCGCTGGGACCTCTGAAAGAGATCAGCCGCAATCTCGACAGCGTCAGCGCCGGCGAACCGGAAGCCCTGTATACGTCCGAATCCCAACACGACGAGTACGGCCTGGTGAGCCTGAAGATTGCCAACCTAGGCCGCCAGATTCGCGACAGCCGGGAGATTTTCTCGGCGCTGAAGGACAACGTCGACCAACTGATGTCGAAGCTACAAGATGGCTTGATGCTGTTCGCCCGCGATTCCCGGGTGGTGCTGGTAAGCGCGCCGGTGGAAGCCTTCCTGGGCCGACCGCGCGGAGAATTGCTCGGACGCACAGTGCAGGAGGTCTTCGACCGCCAATCTCTGCTGGGCGCAGCGTTGCTGGACGCGTTCGAGCGCAGGCGCCCGATCTCCCAGCGCGAGTTTGAGGCTGCCGGCGGGCAGAGAGTGCAGGTCTCCCTCGACTTCGTGCAGGAGGAAAATTCGCAGATCGGCGCGCTGGTGATCATGCGGGACACCGAGTCGGTGCGGCGCATCGGCGACGAAATCGAGATGTCGCGCCGGCTCTCGGCGAGCGGCCGCCTTACCCGCGGCGTGGCGCACGAAGTGAAGAATCCCATCAACGCGATCGTGCTTCACCTGCAGCTTTTGCAGAACAAACTGGCGCAGGAGGAACCCGACACGCGCCGCCACGTGGACATCATCGACAGCGAAATCCGCCGTCTCGACCGCGTGGTACAGACTCTGGTGGATTTCACCCGCCCGCGCGATCTTCATATCGAGGAAATCGACTTGCGCCATCTGCTCGAAGATGTCGCGCAACTGGCTGCGCCCGATGCCGAACAACATGGCGTCAACATCGAGCGTCACTTGCCTGATCAGAATCTGCCGGTCAAGGTCGACGTCGACCTGATGAAGCAGGCCATCCTCAACGTGGTCATCAACGGAGTGCAGGCAATGCCGCAAGGAGGCCGGCTCATCATCTCAGCACGCCGCGAAAACAATGTCGTCATCGCCGAGGTGCAGGATCAGGGCGGCGGAATTCCCAAAGATATGCGGGACAAAATTTTTGAGCTGTACTTCACCACCAAAAAAGAAGGCAGCGGAATCGGCCTCGCCCAGACCTATCAGATCCTGCAGTGGCACTACGGCTCGGTGGATTTTGAGTCGGCGGAGGGTGCAGGCACCACTTTCCGCTTTCAAATCCCCCTGGCGGGAGCGGCAGCGGAAAATGGTTCCGAATATACCGCCGACACAGCCAGCCAGCGCGGTGATTGAATGGCATCCGCCGCGGAGTTTTCGTAGTTGTCACGCCGTACGAAGGCGTAGAATTGAAAAATAATTATTTTGCCACCCTGGGACCCCCGCATGACTCTGGCCGTAATCTTTCTATTCGGACTGTTTGGAGCAAACGCGGCTGCGCTTCCGCGCGCGGTCAGTCCGGCCCAGTCGACGGAGCAAGCCGCGCCAGAATCAGCGCCATCCGGCAGTCAGCAGCAAGATCAGAAAACCGGGACACCCTCCTCAGAAAGTAAGCCCGCTTCGCCTCATTCCCAGGTGACAAACAAGCCAAGCGCGTCTCAGGTGGGGAAGCGGACTCATAAGAAGCGGCCGGCAACCTCGGATTGTGCGGCGGCGCCTGCGATTTCCGCGACGAAATCCAGTCCAGACGCCAAGCCGTCGGCTAGTCCGGCGGCAGCGGGCGATTCCGCCCAGGCGTCGAAATCTGGCGATCCTCCGAAAAATTGTCCTCCACAAAAAATTGTCGTGCGCCACGGCGGTACTGCCGAGCCTAGTATCCAACTGGCGGGCGGACCGGCCACAGGCCAGTCTTCGCAGCAGAAAAATGCCGCCATTCAATTACTGGGATCCACGGAAGAAAATCTAAAGAAGCTCTCGGGCCGGCAACTCAGCTCGGACCAGCAGGATACGGTGACCCAAATCCACCAATTCATGCAACAGTCGAAAGCGGCCGCGGCGAATGGAGATTCGGAACGTGCCCGCACCCTGGCCTGGAAGGCGGAACTGCTCTCCGAAGATCTGGTGAACCCGCAAAAGTAACGGCCCGAAGGGGCCAGCCAAACTACCGTCCTTTCGCTCGCGCAGCATTCACCTTGGTCAGCAAATCTTGCGACATCGACTGCAGCGGGCCGGGAATTTTCACCGCTTCGTTCAGCACTTCCCTCGCCTCGGTCAGCTTGTTCAACTTGCCGTATGCCACTCCCAAACCATAAAGCGAGCGCGCATATTGCTGTTCGTCCTGCCCCTTCAGCAGGGTGCACGCAGTTTTTAGTTCGGGAATTGCCGCCGCCATCTTGTCCAGTTTCAGATCCGCCCAACCAATCGTGGAATGCGCCGCTCCGGCGGACAGCTTGCGCGATCTATCGGCATCCGGAGCATCGGCGTTGGCCACTTCAACCGCCTTCTGCGCATACGTAATCGCCTTGGCAGAGCTGTTTGCGTCAACGTAATGGTTGGCGAGCAGCAGCAGGGCTGGCAAAGAATTCGGGTTCTTGGCCAGGATCTTTTCCCCAAACGAAACCAGCCGCGCCGGATCGTTCAACTGTCCCGGACCCAGGGTGTACATCGCATAATTCGAAACCGCGTCACTGAACTTCGAATCCGGGTAGGCGGAGGTAAACAATTCGATCTCGGTCATGCGGTTCTTGGGATCATTTTCGGACGTGATGGCGTTGTAGCCACTGGTCTCCAGGTACTCGCAGTTGTTTTGCGCTGAGAGTTTATCCGATTCGACCTTGGTCTTGAACTCGTCGTCGCTCATGCCTTGTGGCTTCGGCTGTTTGGCGATGGACTGGCAAACTTCTCCGCCCTTGGCCGAATACTCCATCATCTTCAAATTGTTTTTGGCCTGTTGCGCCGTGCTGGATTGCGAAACCAGGATGTCGAGATTGTGCGGAGACGCGGCCAGAGCCTTGTCCCCGTAATCGAGCGACTTCTGCAGGTCTCCATTGGTCTGGTAAGCCTGGGCAAGTTGCCAATCTCCGTAGGCCACAGCCTGTGAATTGGTGGAGAACTTCTGCACGAAGTCCTGGTACATAGTTATTTTTTTTGCCGCGTCCTGCTCGTTGGAAATTTCCTGCAGCGCGCGATCTGCGTCGGAACCGGCGGCAATCACGATGTGATCGACTTGCGCGCTTGCTTGAGTAATTAGAAATAAGAAGGAGATAAGGACCAACAGCAAAAGCGATCCGATCCAGCGTCTCATAGCCCGCCTCCGGAATATGAAAAGAATGGCACTACTTTTGAGCAGCACGCGAATCGTAGCGCCGAATGCGGCGGCACGCAAGGCCTGTGATCACCGGGCAGTGCGTCCGTTTCATTTCCACAGCGCGAGATTGAGGGGCGTCATCCCGAACTCCCGCGTTTTCCTCCAGCGGGACGAGGGATCTCTCTCGCGTTTGATTCGAAGCGTTTTTGACCTTGTCATCTTTACGTCACCCTGCCGCGCGGAGAAATCTTTCTTGCTAAAGTAGAACGATGCGTGCCAGTTTCGGACAGCTTCCCTTGCGCTTCGTCTTTGCCGCCAATCTGATCTCCATGATCGGCAGCGGGATGAACTCGGCTGCCGTGGGCTGGTACATCCTGCAGGCGACGCACTCCGAGGTGGCGCTGGGAACGCTGGTCATCATCCAGACCATTCCCGCCATGCTGATGCTCCCCTTCACCGGCGTCATTATCGACCGGGAAGACCGGAGGCGGCTGGTGATGTGGCTCGACGCGCTGCGGGCGCTGGTTATCGTGACAGTAGCGATCCTCGCCTTTCTGCATCGCGTGCAGATCTGGGAACTCTACCTCATGAATACGCTGGTCGCGGCCGGCTTCTGGATGTTCTGGCCGACCATCACCGCGCTGATTCAGGAACTCACGCCCGAAGGCGGCTTCGTGCATTCCAATACATTTCTAATGGCGGGAGTGCAGGGTGGATGGCTGATTGCCGGCTCGATCGTGGGATTCATGTACAACCACATCGGCCTGGGCGGCGTGCTGATCATCAACGTCTCCACGTACGTGGTCTCATTCCTTTGTTACTTCGCGGTGCGAAAAGGACGCCAGGTTGTTCTCCGTCCCGCCGAGTTGCGCGCCGATATCGTTGCGGCCGAGAGCCAACTGAAGCGATTCTGGCTCGAGATGCGCGAAGGCCTGCATTTTCTGCGGGACCATCGCGCCGTCGTGCTGCTGGGAATCAGTTGGGCGCTATTTCTTGGCGCGATGCAGACTGGAGCCGTGGTCACCCCCTCGCTGAGCGACCGTATCTTTCACGCGGGAGCGGTCGGCTACGGATGGCTGAGTGCAAGCTGGGGCACGGGAGCATTCCTGAGCGCCTTGTACACCGCCTATGTGATTGCGCGCCTGGGCGGCCGCCGCGCCGTGGCCTTCTCGATGGCGCTGATCGCAGCCGCGATCGCCTTCGCTCCGATTTCCAGATTTCTCGTGCTCGCCATGACGGCCTACTTCATCATGGGCTCCGCCCGCGGCGTGGGCGGCGTCGCCATGAACACCAGCCTCATGGAAATGGTGCCGCAGCATCTGATGGGACGCGTGCAAAACACCTTCTATTTCGCTGGAACCTTCCTGCAGATTGTGCTCGCGTTCGTCGTCGGGATGGTCGCGCACAAACTGAGCCTCGTCCTGGCCTTCGCAATTCTGGCCTGCGTGTACGGGTTGTCATTCCTGGCGTCGAGTTGGCCGGTCGAAGCCACCGTTCGCGAAGAAGTAGCCGCTGACTAACGGATTTTCACCACGGAGACAAGGAGACACGGAGAGTTGCTTGCCGAAACCCTTCGGCTCAAGGCCAATTCGCGTTCTGAAGTAGCATCTTTTGGATTCCGAAATCTCCGTGCCTCCGTGTCTCCGTGGTAAAGACCCTCCGAGGGCTGATATCCTTGCAAATTCCTAAGGAGCGAACATGTCCTCTGACCTGCAGGGCCGCAATGCCGTCGTCTTCGGAGTCGCCAACAAGCGCTCGATCGCGTGGTCGATCGCGCAAGGACTGCACGCCGCCGGCATGAAGCTTGCCATCACCTATCAGAACGAGCGCTTGGAGCAGGAAGCGAAGGATCTTATCCTGTCGCTTCCCGGCGCCGAAGGCTTCATGTGCGATGTGTCGAAAGACGAAGAAATCGCGCGTCTCTTCGCCACGCTGAAGGAGCGCTACGGCAAACTGCACACGCTGGTGCACTCAGTTGCCTTCGCCCCGGCCGACGAACTGAAGGGCGACTTCATCAACACGACGCGCGAAGGATTCCGCGTTGCCCTCGATGTCAGCGTTTATTCGCTGGTCGCCGTAGCTCGCGCAGCGGCCCCGCTCATGGAAGACGGCGGCTCGATCATGACCATGACCTACTACGCGTCGGAAAAAGTGGTGCCGCGCTACAACGTCATGGCGGTCGCCAAGGCTGGACTCGAATGCTCGGTCCGCTACCTGGCCTACGAACTGGGAAAGAAGAAAATTCGCGTGAACGCCATCTCGGCCGGACCAATTAAGACGCTGGCCGCGCGCGGCATCGCCGGCTTTGGAGACATGCACAAAAGCCACGCCGAGCGCGCGCCACTAGGCCGTAACGTGGAAGTGGCCGAGGTCGGCTCGACCGGAGTCTTCCTAGCCTCCGACGCCAGCAGCGGCATCACCGGCGAAGTGATCTACGTGGACTGCGGCTACAACATCATGGGCTTCTGAGAAGTTCTCGGTCACATGTGGGGACAGCCGCCATCGGCTGTCCGGGCAGGCGAGATTCAGCAAAGGTTATAATTTAGTTCAGACCATGCGAACGAACCGTCTTGCCTTCGTCTTTTTCGCCGCGGTAATCCTGTGCTCGATGATGCGGGAATGGAGCGCTCCAGCCCAGTGTGCGCGGGCGCTTCTGCTACCCCGCGACGGCGTCCCGACCGTAGCTAGCTCTCGACCTTAATCTTCCGGCCACTTTCCCCTTCGTGCCGCAGCGAGATTTCTATATCCCGCTCGCGCAGCAGCCGCGGAAACTTCTCCCCCCACTCAATCAGCAGCAGACTGTCGTCGGAGCGGAAATCGTCCAACGCGAGCGTATCCAGTTCACGCGGCGTATCGATCCGATACAGATCGATGTGGTAGAGCTTGGCGCGCGGCCCGCGGTATTCGTGCACCAAGGTGAAAGTCGGGCTGGTGACATCCTCTTCCCCGGCCGCTTCGAACGCGGCCGCGATTCCTTTGACCAGCGTGGTCTTTCCCGCGCCCAGATCTCCGCGCAGCAGCACCAGCTTCGGTGGAGTCAGAAGGGCAGCCAGCGTGCGGCCGAAGGCGATCGTCTCTTCGGCCGAATGCGTGATGACTTCGCGCAGCAATTTTCCCGTTGAGGTCTGGCCAGACACACGGACAGTATAACGAGACTCCGGAAACAACCGCGCCGCTCAGTAGGTGGAGAAGGCGCTCGACTTCATGCCCAGCGAACTGCGCTCGGCCACGTGATCGAGCGACATGCGGAGCCGGCGGTGATCATCGTCTTCAAGGGCCACGAAGCGGAACGGTTGCAGCACGCCGTCTGGGATATTGCGCATCGGGCTCAGCGCCTCAGCCATGCCGTGGATGGGACCAGACTGGGTTTGAAAAGCGACCTCGATAAAATCGCCCTGCGCCAGCGACTCGGCCAGGCGCAGCAGTCCGCCGGTTGCGGAGATGGTTTGGAGTTTCGCTTTGGTGCGGCGTCCGTCTTCGAGGCGAATCGCAGCCAGGACCGAATCTCCAAGCTGGACCCGGGAAGCGCGCCGCGTGGGGTGCGGTTGGGGGAAGTGGGTCATACGCAAATTCAGTATGGCGCGGCTCGTTATTATGTAAAAGATTACGGGAGCCCCTCGTCCGAATTCCGCACTGCGCACGGCAGACGCCGGATCGAAGCTGCGCTCATCAAAGGACTTACACCGTGTTCACTAACTGATTAATGTCCTACCGGACAGGCCCGCTTTCACTCCGCACGCCTCCTCCGATTACCATGTTGGCACAAGAGTTGTTCGGAGGAATCGATGCCGCGACTTACGATTGTTGCCCTTACTTTCGCACTGGCCTCCACTCTTACCTTCAGCACTTTTTCGGACGCGCAAACCCAGCCTCCGCTTCGCGTGGGGATCGTCGGCCTGGTGCACGGGCACGTCCACGGATTTCTGGAACGGTTCCGCCACAGCCCCGAGATCGAGATCGTCGGCGTCGCCGAACCGGACCGCCAACTGCTGACCGCGGCCGCCGCGAAATACGGCTTCGATCAAGCGCTGCTCTTTACCGATCTGGAGGAGATGATTGCGAAGGTGCATCCCCAGGCCGTGCTCGTCTATACCAACATTTTCGATCATCGCCGCGTGGTCGAAATCTGCGCCCGCCATGGCGTTCACGTCGTGATGGAGAAGCCGCTCGCAACCACTTACGAAGACGCGCTGGCCATTGAGAAGGCCGCGCACGCCGCCAAGATTCACGTGCTGGTCAACTACGAAACGTCCTGGTATCGCAGCAATCACGCCGCCTACGACCTGGTGCATGAGGGATCGCTCGGCGAGATCCGCAAAGTCGTCGTGCATGACGGCCATCAAGGCCCGAAAGAAATTGGCGTAGAGCCGGAATTTTTCGCCTGGCTCACGGATCCGAAACTCAACGGCGCTGGCGCCCTGTTCGACTTCGGCTGCTACGGGGCCGACCTCATGACCTGGCTGATGAATGGCGAACGTCCGCAGACGGTGACAGCGGTGACGCAGCAGATCAAGCCGCAGGTCTATCCGCGGGTCGATGATGAGGCGACCGTCATCCTGACGTATCCAAGAGCGCAGGCCATCATTCAGGCGTCATGGAACTGGCCCTTCGACCGCAAAGATATGGAGGTGTACGGCCAGACCGGATACGTAATCACCGTGAAGCACGACGACATCCTGCTGCGTCGCAAAGACGATCAGCAAGCGCAGCAACTCGCCGCCAAGCCCGTGCCCGCGCCCTACGACAACGAACTTTCATATGTGCGAGCGGTGATCCTCGACGGCGCCAAGGAAGATGCGCTGTCCTCTCTGGAAACCAACGTGACCGTCACGGAGATTCTGGATGCGGGGCGGCGCTCGGCGGCGGAGGGAAAGACGATTCGGTTGCCAGTTAGATAACTGTCCGCTAGATAACTTTTCGTCCTGGGCGGAGCCCATGCTGCGCGAAGCGCAGGATGGGCGGAGTCGAAGGACCTTGTGTTCGCCGGAATCGCCGGCGGCTTTGCGGGCAATTCAACCCACGCCTTCGCTCGGGAGAACGTCCTCATGCGAAGGAGAAGCAGTCTAGGGACACTCTGAATAAGCGCTCATGCTAAGTCGACTACCAACAGTGTTTCAGGAAACCGCGCTGCCGGTTCGGATCTCGGATGCTGGAGCTGGTCGGTACCGCCGTTGCAACCGCGCGTACGGGACGAAGCCGGACGAGCTACGCGACGGCGAGCAGTTTTCTGCGGCTCACAAACAGATTCACCAGCGCACAGGTGACAAACAGTCTGTGCGCGTTCTTCTTCAGCCCGCGATAGCGTACTTTCACGAATCCAAACTGCAGCTTCATCACTTGAAACACATGCTCCACCCTCGCCCGCACCTTCGACTTCGTCCGGTTCTTCGCCCACGCCACTTCATCCACGATCTGGCCCTTGTAGCGACAGCGCCGCTGGGTGAAATCCCGTGCTCGTGGCGCGCACTCGCGGATCACCTCGGTTTGGCCCTGATACGCTCCGTCGCCCCACACCCGCGTTTCTTCGCCATGCAGCAGGTCCGGCAACATCGCCACATCGGAAACGTTGGCGGCTGTCGCCACCGCCGTGTGAATGATTTTGCTCTTGCTGTCGACGCCCATGTGCGCCTTCATCCCGAAGTACCAGTTCTTCCCCTTCTTCGCCTGGTGCATCTCTGGGTCTCGGCTCTGCTCGCGGTTTTTGGTCGAACTGGGCGCGTGAATGATGGTCGCGTCCACAATCGTGCCCGTCGTGATCCGCACCCCCTTGGCTTGCAAATGCAGGTTCACCGTCCCCAGAATCTCTTCCCCCAGATGGTTCTCTTCCAGCAGGTGCCGGAACTTGCACACTGTCGTCTCATCCGGCACCGGCTCGGCCCCCAAATCAATTCCCGCAAACTGCCGCAGCGTCGCCGAGTCGTACAAAGCCTCTTCCACCGCCGGGTCCGCCAGATTGAACCACTGCTGCAGAAAATAAATCCGCAACATCTGCTCCAATTCTTTCGGCCGTCGCCCGTTGCCCGGCTTGGGATAGTGGGGCTCGATCAGCGCACACAGTTTCCCCCACGGCACCACCTGTTCCATCTCTTCCAAGAACATTGCCCGCCGCGTCTTCTTTGTGTATCGCTCGAATCCCGTCATCATCGCCAGTGTCCTCTGCTTGCGCAACGAGTTCATATGGCACGACATTATCTTTACTCCCTGTGGAAAGGGAGGACTTAATCAGAGTCTCCCTAGAAGGTAGGGATCCTTCGACTCCGTGCGGCTGGCGCCTCGCGCAGCCGCACTCCGCTCAGGATGACCAGCTTATCCGTACCAGCCCGCGAACTTGTTCTCTGCCATCGCGCGGGCGCGCTCGAACGCATCCGGTAGCCCGCGCAGCAGATCGGTAGCTACCAGCGAGTGCTCTCCGACGATCTCTCGCATCACGTCGCCGGCCAGCCCGTGCAGATGCACCGCGGCGCAGACAGCGAGCAAGGCGGTCTGCGGATTCTGCGCTCTCTTTTCCTGTGCAAGCATCGCTGCCACCATCCCGGTCAGAATGTCGCCAGTCCCACCAGTCGACATTCCTGGGTTACCGGTCGTGTTCACCCACGCTTCGCCATCGGGCTGCACCACCAGAGTTCGATGTCCCTTCAGAACGACGATCAGTTCATGTTCGCGAGCGAAATGACGTGCGACTCCGAGCCGGTCTTTTTGTACGTCGGCAATCGAAATGCCCGCCAGCCGCGCCATCTCGCCCGGATGCGGCGTGATGACCAGTGTTCTGCCCTTGCCATTCAATTCGTTCGTGTGTCCCTCGAACGCGTTGAGACCGTCCGCGTCTACAACCATCGGGATTTTATGATTTGCCACCAGCGACCGCACCAGCGTGGCAGTATGTGGATCGCGCGAAATCCCCGGACCGATCGCCGCTACGGTCATGCTTTTCAACAGTTCCTCGATCCTTACTCCGGCACTCGTCGCAATCGTGCCGCCATCAGTTTCCGGTAAGGGCTCGGTCATGAGCTCGGCGTGAAATCCCGCAACGGTCGGGAGTGCGGACTTCGCGGTCGCGACGGTCGACAATCCAGCACCGGCGCGCAGCGCCGCCATCCCCGCCATCGCCACTGATCCCGCCTTGCCCACCGACCCACCGATAACAAGAACGTGCCCGTAGTTGCCCTTGTTGCTTTCCGCCGGACGAGGAGCAACGTATGCGGCATAATCCCGCGGATCAATCAGGTTGAGATGAAGGGATGAAACGATAACCTCATCTGGCGAACCGATGCCTGAAACATAAGTCGGTCCCTTTGTCAGCTGGCCGAAGACATGCGCCGGGCGCGGCGCGGTAAAGGTCACGATCACATCCGCGCGCGCGATCAATCCTTGCGGCGGAGCCATCGCGTCGGCGTCCGCACCCGAAGGAATATCGACCGAAATCACTTTTCCCTGGCTGGCGTTCAAAAGAGCAATCGCTTCCGCATAAAGCCCACTCACCGGAGGTTTGAATCCCGTGCCCAGCATGGCATCGACAAGAATGTCAGCCGATAGCAACTGTCGCACTCCATCGCTGTTCAACTCTTCGCTCGTACGAACGACAGTGGTGGCAAAAGGCAGACGGCCGTACATCACCGCAGCATCGCCCTTCAGCTCCGCCGGATCAGCCAGCAAGATGACCTGAACCGGCTTCCCTTGTTCGTGCAGCAAGCGCGCCGCCACGAAGCCATCGCCGCCGTTATTGCCCTTCCCGCCGACAACGACGATCTTTTTGTCCGCCTGCCAGGCAAGCTGGACATGCTCAGCCACCGCCGCCCCGGCATTCTCCATCAGCGTGAGCGATGGCACGCCGAAGCGCTCGCTGGTGGCGCGATCGATGGCGCGCATTTCCGCCGCAGTGACGATTTTCATAGGCTTCGGATGTTCATGATGACGAGGCGGTCCGTTCGAGTTGCCGCAGCTGCGCGGGTTCGCCCATGGCGATCAGGCAATCGTTGGGCTCGATGCGCTCATCCGGCGCCGGGTTGAAACGCATGTTGTTGCGGCGCTTGATCGCCAGCACGATCACTCCGCGTTCCTGGCGGATGCGCGAACCTTCCAGCGTCTTCCCAGCAAAGCTCGATGCGGGAGTAATGTGGATCTCGCCAATTTCCAGATCCATGCCCAGATGCGTAGTCGCGGCATCGAGGAAGCTGACTACTTGCGGCCGCAATAGCGATTGCGCGATCCGCTGCCCCGCAAACGAATACGGCGAAACCACGGAATCGGCGCCGGCGGTGAGCAGATGTTTTTCGGCGGCGTCTTCGCTGGCTCGCGCAATAATTTTCAAATGCGGATTGAGAGCCCGCGCCGTCAGCACGATATACAGGTTAGTCGCATCGGTGGTCGTGGCGGCGATCAAGCCTTCCGCGCGGTCGATCTGCGCCTCACGCAAGGTTTGCTCCAGCGTCGCGTCTCCCGCCACCACCAACCAATTCTCGGAAGCGTAGCGCTGCCGCTTGCTCTCCGCGTTGTCGATGAGCACAAACGGCACCGGCTTGCGCGCCAGTTCGCGAGCCACACTGCGCCCGACGCGTCCCATGCCGCAGATGATGAAGTGGCCGTCGAGAACGTCCGATTTCGCGCTCCATGCGCCGCCTTCCGAAGAAAGTCTGCAGCTCGAATTCTAGCAAAGCCTGGCTGAGCGCTCCGACTCCCAACAACAAAAGCGAAACGCCGGCGAGAATCACGAACACATTGAAGACGCGTCCCGCATGCGACAGCGGATGCACTTCCTGATAGCCAATCGTGGTCAGCGTCGTGACCACCATGTAGAAGCCGTCAAACCAGGGCCAGCCTTCAATGTAGTGATAACCTGCGGTGCCGATCGCCATCACCAACGCGAGCAGTGTGCCGATGATTCGAAGATTGCGGAAGGCTTTCATGGGCGGTCGTTCGTCGCTGGCCCTTAGTCGTTAGAGAAACCCATCGCACGTTATGTTCGCCAACGACCAACGACTAGCAACCAACGACCGATCTTAAAACAAAACGACCCTCCGCGCCGTGCGGAGGGCCGGTGAGTCCCACCCAAAATCATTCCTCCGGCGGATTGCCAGCAGCCAGCGCCTGCACCCGGCTGTGTTTCTGACCGTAACTGAAGTACACGATCAGCCCGATAAAGAGCCAGATGATCAAACGTGCCCAGTTCACCCAGCCCAGTTTAAACATCATGTATCCGTTCGAGATCACGCCGAGGACCGGGACCAGCGGAACCCACGGCGTCCGGAAGGGCCGCGGCTGGCTGGGATTCGTATGGCGTAACACCAACACTGAAAGCGAGACGATCACGAACGCCAGGAGCGTCCCGATATTCACCATCTTGCCGATGTCGTCGATCGGAGTCAGGCTGCCGACGATCGCGGCCAGCAGTCCGACCAGAATTGTGTTCTTCCACGGAGTGCGAAATTTGGGATGGATATCCGCGAAAAACTTCTTGGGCAAGAGACCGTCGTTGGCCATCGAGTAGAGGACGCGCGTCTGTCCGAGCAACATCACCAGCATTACGCTGGTCAACCCGGCTAGAGCGCCGAGCGTAATGATGTTCGCCGCAGTATTGAGACCGCGGTCCAGAAATGCAACGGCGACCGGCGCCTCAATGTTGATCTGCTGCCAGTGCACCATGCCGGTCAGCACGCCAGCCACGGCAATATACAACACCGTACAAATTGCCAGCGAAGCGATCATGCCAATGGGCAGGTCGCGCTGCGGATTTTTCGCTTCCTGGGCTGTGGTTGAAACCGCATCGAAGCCGATGTATGCGAAAAATATGTAGGCCGCGCCCGCTCCGATTCCGGCAAAGCCGTGGGGCGCGTAGGAGTGCCAATCCATACCCCAGTTCGCGCGGTTGATGTAGTGAGCTCCCAGCGCGATCACGAAGAGTACGACCGCCACTTTGACGACGACAATCGCAGTGTTAAACCTCGCGCTCTCTTTGATCCCGACCACAAGAATCGCCGTGATAACCAGCGCGATGAGAAAGGCGGGAAGGTTGAAGCCGATCTCCATCCCAAACAAGTGCGGCGCACCCAGCAGCCCGTGCGCCCGCTGCAGCAACTCGGGCGATTGGGCACTGATGATCGCACTGACCTTGTCCAGAAAGGCCTGCGTTCCGGGTGCCAGCGACGAATCCGTAGTTTGCGCCATCTGCCGCGCGACCACATTCTCGGCCGTCTTCAGCGCGGTCCAGTGATCGTAGGCCAGCCACAGCGGCATTTTGATGTGAACGATATCCAGCAGTTCGATGAAGTGATTCGACCAACCGGACGACACGGTGCTGGCGCCCATGGCGTATTCGAGCGTGAGATCCCATCCAATGATCCATGCCAGCAGTTCGCCCAGCGTGGCATAGGCGTACGTATAAGCGCTGCCTGCCAACGGAATCATGGCCGCGAACTCTGCATAGCACAAGCCGGCAAATGCACATCCCAAACCAGACAGCACGAACGACAGAGTCAGTCCGGGACCGGCATACTGCGCGCCCAGTCCGACCATCACAAAAATGCCAGCGCCAATGATCGCGCCCACGCCCAACGCGGTGAGCTGGAAAACTCCTAGTGTTCGTTTGAGGCTATGTTCGCCCGTCTCGCGGGCTTCTTCCATCAGCAGGTTCAGCGGCTTGGTAGCCAGAAGGTTGGGCATTCGTCTCTGTTTCTCCTGAGTTTGGACCTCAGTGCTCATGCGGATGTACTCCTTTGAACCTTCGCACTCCGCGACCACGCATAATAAACTGGAATTCCCAGCAGCACCACAATCAGCCCCGGCCACGTGTATTGCGGCTTGTAGCGCAATAGTACGACATCGATGAATAAAGCCATCACAATATAAATTGCCGGCAGCACTGGATATCCAAAAGCTCGATAGGGCCGGTTTGCCTCGGCATGCGTCTTGCGCAGCACAAACAGGCCGACAATGGTCAGAATGTAGAACACCAGCACGGCAAAAATAATGTAGTCGAGCAGCTGCCCGTAACTGCCCGAAATGCACAGCACGCAAGTCCAGACCATCTGCACCATCAGCGAGATGGCGGGCGTCTTATGAGTAGGATGCAGCTTCGCGACCTTGCGGAAGAAGAGTCCATCTTTCGCCATGGCGTAGTAGACGCGCGCCCCAGAAAGAATCAGTCCGTTGGCGCAGCCGAATCCGGAGATCATGATGGCCGCGGCCATCAGCAGGCCGCCCACCGATCCCAGCATCTGGGTCATCACCGCAGTGCCCACGCGATCCTCGGCAGCATGCGTGATCCCCCGGGCGACGATGGTGGCTCCGCCCTCCACTCCGCTCAGCGGCAGTGCGCTCAAGTAAATAAAGTTGCAGGCAATATAAAGCGCGATGACGATGCCCGTGCCCAGCGCCAGTGACAGCGGCAAGTTGCGGCTGGGATTCTTCACTTCTCCGGCGGTAAAGGTCACGTTATTCCAGGCGTCGGCAGAGAACAGCGAACCGACCTGGGCCACCGCAAGAATCGTCAGCGTGCCGACCATTACGATCGGTCCGCCTACGCCGACCTGAACGGCGTGCTGGGCGCCCAGTCCGGCGTTATGCCAAAAATTAGCGCCGAAGTTCGCGGCCAGAGCCTGCGGATTGCGGCCGAAGGCAAAGCCAAATGCCGCCAGCCCGAGCAGAGCAGAAACCTTCGCGGCGGTGAACACATTCTGAATCGCTGCGCCTGTTTTCACTCCAAAGATGTTCACGACCGACAGGAAAATCACCAGCAGGATCGCCATCAGGTTCTGCGTGTTGATGCCGACTTCCATGTTGCCCAGCACCATCGGTCCAACATGGATTGGCGGAACCTTCCAGAGATGCAAGAGCCAATACGTGGAAGAAATCGAGGGGACGAAGACACCGAGAAACTTCCCAAAAGCGACGCCGACCGCCGCGATGGTGCCGGTTTGAATTACGAGGAAGAGCGTCCAGCCGTAAAGAAATCCCCAGAGCGGTCCCAAGGCCTCGCGCAGGTAGACGTACTGGCCGCCGGCTCGCGGCATCATTGCGGCCAGCTCACCGTAGCTCAGCGCGGCCACGATGGTCATGAACCCGGCCACGGCCCACGCGCCAATCAACAACGCGGGCGATTCCACCTCGCGCCCGATCTCGGCCGAGACGATAAAGATGCCCGACCCAATCATCGAGCCCATGACCAGCATGGTCGCGCTGGTCAGGCCCAATCCCTTAACCAGTTCCTGATCCTGATGACTGTGAACTTCCCAGTCGCTGCCCGTGCTCGGCTGCGTAGTCGATGTGCTCAGGCGTACCTCCTAACCTAACGCTGGCGGTCTAGCGTAGCGCCGGCGTGCTCGCCGGCTGTCGCAGGGGCGTCTCGCCCGTGCCGCCAGCCGCAATCACAACGTCAAGAGACTCTACCGCAGAATCCGCAAAAATTCCTCTGCCGATTTGCGCGGCTCCCGTAACAGATCGGATATCACCGCGACCGAATCCGCCCCCGCCTCGATCACCGACACCGCATTGGCCCGCGTAATGCCCCCGATCGCGACTAAAGGTTTGCGGGTCAAAGCCCGCGCCCGGCGGACTCCTTCAAGCCCAACGACAGGATCCGGCTTCTCTTTACTGGAAGTGGCGAACACAGGCCCAATGGCCAGATAGTCCGCCGAGGTCAGATCGGCCTCACTCAGTTGCTCAGGATTGTGCGTGGAAACCCCAAGCCAGCGGTCCGGCCCAATGATCTTGCGTACGGACTCAGGCGACAAGTCATCTTGCCCCACGTGCACGCCATCGAACTCGGCGGCCAGACAGAGATCGGCGCGGTCGTTCATGATCAGCCGGACGTGTGGTGCGGGCGCCTCCGCCCGCAACTGCCGGCGCAATTCCCGCGCCTGGTCAAGCATGACCCGAGCATTGCCGGACTTATTGCGGTACTGCAGCAGAGTACAACCGGCGGCGACCAATTGCCGTGCGTTTTCGACTAGATCCTGAGTGGACTCGCGAGCGGATGAGTCTACGATGGCGTAATGGCGCGGAATTAGGATCATGTAGCGTAGCCCCGAACGGTTTTCTCCGGGCCATTTCAAATAGGCTATCGATCAATGCCCGGCACCGGAACGCGTCGCTTCGCTCCGCGGGGCGGAAGAATGCGTCCGTCCCTACGACTTTCCGTTTTTCGCCAGGAATCTCTCGATGAAGCCCGTATCGATCTTCCCTGCCCGGAAATCTGGATCGGCCAGAATCTTCCGATGCAGCGGAATGGTCGTGTATATGCCCTCGACGATGAACATCTCCAGCGCCCGCGCCATGCGCGATATCGCCTCATTCCTGTCTTTGGCGCGCACGATCAGCTTGGCAATCAGCGAATCGTAGTAAGGCGGAATCACTCCCTCGGCATAAGCCGCCGTATCGACGCGCACACCCGTTCCTCCCGGAGGATGGAATGCCGTAATCTTCCCCGCCGACGGCGTGAACTTCTCCGGATGCTCGGCATTGATGCGGCACTCGATCGAATGCCCGCGGTGCACGATCGGACCAAGCAATACATCGCTCATCTTCGCTCCGGCAGCAATCATGATCTGGCTTTTCACCAGATCGACGTCGGTCACCATCTCGGTGACCGGGTGCTCCACCTGGATGCGCGTGTTCATCTCGATGAAGTGCAGGCGCCGGTCCTGATCCATCAGGAATTCGATGGTGCCCGCGTTCCAATATCCAATGGCGGCCAGCGACTTGCACAAGACGTCACCGATCTGATCGCGGAGTTCCGGCGTCACCTGCGTCGAAGGCGATTCCTCGAGTAGCTTCTGATGCCGCCGTTGGATGGAGCACTCGCGCTCGCCCAGGCTCACCACACTGCCATGTTCGTCGGCCAGCACCTGAAACTCGATGTGCCTGGGATGCTCGACGTACTTCTCCATGTAAAGGTCGCCGTTGCCGAACGCCCCTGCGGCCTCTGCCTGCGCCGCCCGGAACAGGCCCGGCAACTCCTCTTCATTGCGGACGATGCGCATGCCGCGCCCTCCGCCCCCGGCGGAAGCTTTAACGATCACCGGGAAGCCCACTTGCCGCGCCCACTCGATCGCCTCGCCCTCCGATGCAATGATTCCGTCGGAGCCGGGCAAAATCGGCACGCCAGCCTGCTTCATCGCCGTCCGCGCTTTTTCCTTCTCGCCCATCAGCCGGGTGACTTCCGGCCGTGGTCCAATGAACTTGATGCCGCTCATCTCGCACACTTCGGCGAAGTTGGCGTTTTCCGCGAGCAAGCCGTATCCCGGATGGATGGCCTCGACGTTGGCAATCTCAGCCGCGCTGATGACACCGGGAATGTTCAGATAGCTCTGCGCCAGTTGCGGCGGGCCAATGCAGATCGCTTCGTCGGCGAAACGGACGTGGAGAGAGTTGCGGTCGGCCTCGCTATAAATCGCGACCGTGCGGATCCCCAGTTCTTTGCAGGCGCAGATCACGCGCAGTGCAATCTCTCCACGATTGGCAATCAGAATCTTTTTAAACATGAAATCAGCTATCAGCTTTCAGCCATCAGCTCTCAGCCTTTGAAGCCAAGAATTATGTGGGGACGGCTACCTTCGCCGTCCGCCGGACGCAGTCCGGCTCGGGGCCATAAACACACGAAAGGCGCGCAAGAGGCGCGCCTCGGAAGTTCCGCTCTCACTTCTTCGGCCGGATCACAAACAATTCCTGGCCGTACTCGATCGGCTGGCCATTGGTTGCTAATTTCTTGACGATCTCTCCGGCAACGTCCGACTCAATCTCGTTCAGCAGCTTCATCGCCTCGACGATGCAAAGAACCTGGCCTACTTCCACCGAGTCCCCAGGCTTCACGAACGGAGGAGCTCCAGGCGAAGGCGCTTCGTAGAACGTCCCCACAATCGGGGACTTCACCGCGTGCAACCCTTCTTCAGGAGCGGGAGGGGCCGCAGGCGCTGGAGGAGCGGCGGCCGAAGCGCCGGCTACAGGAACGGCTCCAAGTTCGACCGTGGGCCCCGGCGCGGCCGGCACAGCGTAAAAGCGTGGTTCGGCCTGCGAGTGCACAAACGTGTGCTCACCGGCGCGCTTGATGCGCACCTTGACGTCGCCGCGTTCCAGTTCAAACTCGGCGATATCTTTTTCGATTAAAAACTCGATGAGTTCCTTCAGCTCTTTTAGATTCATTCGTTTGCGGCGGGACCGTCTGCCGATCCGTGCACCTGGCCGGCGCGAAAAAGCTGGGCCAAGATCGCTTGCCCAGCTGATCTTAAGAAGACTAAACTGCCAGAAATTCCTTGCTGGTCGGCGTCAATACCTCACAACCGCCGTCCGTGACCACCACCATATCCTCGATTCTGATACCCCATTTGCCGGGGAAGTATACTCCCGGTTCGATGGTGATGACCATTCCAGACTGCAGGACCTCCCGCTGCCCTTCTGCTACTCGCGGGCTTTCGTGAATCTCCAGCCCGACCCCGTGCCCGGTTGAGTGCGTGAAATATCGGCCAAGCCCGGCCTTTTGCAATACCTTGCGTGCGGCAGAATCGACCTCATCCACCGTGATTCCGGAGCGCACAGCGTGGATCGCCGCCTGCTGTGCCTCCCGCACCGCTTCATAGGCCGGGCGAGCGTCATCTGCGACGCTCCCCACCCACACAGTACGGGTCTGATCGGAACAATAACCTGAAAGTATAACACCGAAGTCGCAGACCACGAACGCACCGGGGGGAATCACCTTCTCAGAGGCCCGCCCGTGCGGCAGTGCCGACCGCTCCCCCGAAGCAATGATCGTAGGAAACGACATCTCTTCCGCGCCGCCACGGCGAGCCGCCAATTCCATCTCCGCCGCCACTTCCACTTCCTTGATCCCCGGACGCATCACTTCCATCGCCCGCTCAAACAGCTTCGCGCCCAATTCCACCGCCTCCCGGATCCGCTGGATTTCGTCCTCGTCCTTAACCATGCGGGCCCGCTCCACGATCGTGGGAGCATCCTTGAGCGTCACACCTGAGGGCCGCAGCTTGTTCAAACGGCCCTTTTCGGCGACCGTGAAATGCTCCGACTCAATGCCGATGTTCCATCCCCTGGCGCGACGACGCCGCTGCCCCAGGAAATCGGCCACCGCCTGCAGCCCCGACTTACGCGCAATCACTACCTTCGCGTTCTTCACTTCCTCATGCGCCTGCGTGTCATAGCGAACGTCGGTAAAGAACACGCTGCCGGATTCTTCGACCAGGAGGAAGCCCGCACTGCCGGTAAATCCGCATAGATATCGGATGTTGGGAAGATGGCTGATCAGCAGCCCATCAAAGCGGGTCGTGGCAAGATGCTGCCGCAGTTTTCGCTGGCGCGCCTGGAAATTCATTGGGGAAAGTTTATCAGGGAGGAAAGCTATGAGCGATGGGCGATGAGCTATGAGCGATGCACTATGAGCAGTCAGCGTTGCTATTGCCCCTCTACCGTGTGCTTTGAGATGTACCCACGGCGGAGCCGCTGTGTAGGTGCTTTCGATCTGCTCATCGCTTATTGGTCACCGCTCACGACTCATTGCTCATCGCTCATCGCTCATCGCTAAATACAACCGCCGGCCTGACAGTTTCTTCAGGCCGGCGGTTCTTACTCGGTACTCGTTACGCCCGACTCGGAACTAAACTACGTCTGGATGATTCGCGGCGTGATGAAGAAGATCAGTTCCTGGTTCTCGGTGTTCACCGTGGTGTGCTTAAACAGGTTGCCCAGGATCGGAATGTTGCCCAGCAACGGCACCTGATCGATATTGATCGAGTTCTGCGTCTGGATGACGCCACCGATCACCACCGTTCCGCCATCGGTCACCAGCACCTGCGTGGTGGCCTGCTGCGTGATCAGTTCCGGGTTGCCCTGCACTTCCTGACCGAAGTTCGGCGTGGTGTTTTCTACGTCCACGTTCAGGAAGATGGTGTTCTCCGAAGTGATCTGCGGAGTCACCGTCAAGCGCAGGAAAGCGTCCACATAAGTTACGGTGGGAGGACCGCCCAACTGCGCCTGGGTCACGATCGGCACGCGCACGCCCTGCCGAACCAGCGCCTGTATGTTGTTCTGGGTTACGACCCGCGGACGTGACAGCACTTTCAGCAGTCCGCGTGACTCGGCCATGGTCAGAACGGCATCCAGACGGATATTCGCTGTAGAAGTCTGGAAGCCGAGGCCGCTGGTTGGCGACGTGACGCCCAGGTTCGAAAACAGAGGGATCTGGTTCAAAGTGGTTCCGGTCGGGGCGCTCGTGCCCACGATCGAATAGAACGGGGGCTGCCCGCCAAACACGCCTTCAGGCGAGGTTCCTACGGCGCTCGCTCCGCCGATGTTGGTCGTGCTGTTGCCCCATCCAAAGCCCAGCTGGGTGCCGATATCGCGCGCGAATTGCCGGGTAGCAGCCACCACGCGCGCTTCGATTTCAACTTCCTGCGTCTTGCGATCGAGCTGCGTCAGCAGGCGGTCAATGGTCGGGATCACCTTCGGAATATCGTTGATGATCACGGCGTTGGTGCGGTCATCGGCCACTACATCGCCGCGCTGCGAAAGGAACTTCTTCACCGTGATGATCGCATCTTTCGCCTTGGCATAGCTCAGGAAGCGAGTGACCGAGACCTTATCCACGGCCAGCGCTTCCGATTCGATCTGGGCCCGGCGTGCGTCAGCCTCCTTCTTCAAGGTCTCCACGGTGGCGATGCGCAGGACGTTGCCCTCCAGTTCACGCGCCAGGTCGTTGTTCTTCAGAACGATGTCGAGCGCCTGATCCCACGGCACGTCATCGAGCACGATGGTCAGCGTGCCATGCACCTGCGGGTCGAGCACCACGTTGAGGCCGCTGATTTCGTGAATCAGGCGGAAGAAATCTTTCAGGTCAACGTCTTTCAGGTTCACCGAGATCGGCTCGCCCGTGTACTTGGGACCGGCCGCGACGGGCTGCTGTCCGGCTTGAGCTTTCTGCTCAGCCGCCAGGTTCACCGCCGGGACAATCGTCGGAGCTGAAGTATTGGACGTTTGGGCCGCATGCGCGCTGACCGGAATCAGCTCTGCCGCGGTCTTGTCAGAGAACCGGGCTGCCGCTTCCTGGGCGCGAACCGTGGGCTCGTCCGCAGGCGCGTCGGTCTTCACATCGGCCTTCGCGTCGGTCTTCGAGTCCGTCTTGGCCTGATAGGAAGGTTCGACGAATACGTAGTTGTTCGCCGAATCGGCTGGCTGCGCCACTGGCGTCGGCGTCGCATCCGCCTTCACCGGAGCCGGCTGGCTGGCTGCCACTGTCTTGGTCTCGGCAGCGGTCTCAGCAGCGGCCTGGGCAATGGCGTTGGCATGCAGCGTCAAGATCAGCTTGCCGGCCGGGCCCGGAGTCAACTCGTAAGCGCAGGCTTTCTCCAGGTCAACGACGATGCGCGTGCTGGGATGCGCTTTCGCACCCATCCCGATGCGCACGTCCTTGACGCCGTCGGCGTCCACCGCGATGCGGCTTTGTCCGGTGGCCATGACGGTCTCCGGCAAATCCACCACTACGCGGGCGGGCGAGTCCAGAGTGCTGAGCTTGGGGGTGATTGCACCCTTCGAACTCATCTCGACTCGGATGGTGTCCGTGTCCCGGACTACGTTGACTCGATCGAGCTGGCTCGGCGTCTGAGCGGTCGCAACCACCCCCATCGCCAGCATCGATACGAACAGTGTCAGTTGTTGCTTTCGCATTTCGCCTCTCCCCACCCGCGGGCCTGGCCCGCGTGTCCTTCTACGAACTTGATTTCGGCGTCCCGGTCAGGGAAACGCCGCCTTGCTTAGACCGCCGGAGTAATGATTCTTTTCACCACTTCTCGCGTGAACGACTTGCCCAGCTTGTCCTGAACGGTCTCCTGGAACGTCACTGAATCGCCCGTGATCTTCACCACGTAGCCGTTAAATACGGGATCGTTTTCCCGCAGGAAATACGCTTTGTTCAGGTTGTTGGTGACCACGGCGATGAAGCCCGCGTCAGACTTCACCACGCCGCGCACATTGATGGCGCCAATCTCCAGGCACTTCTTGCCCGTCGAGCATCCCGAACCATTCTGCTGCACCACCGGGCTGAAGAAAGGATCGCGATTCCCGTTCATCGCCCACTTCTTCTCTTCCGGCTTGGGCTTGGGAACTTCTGCGGCCTTCACCGGCGCGCTCACCACGGGAGCAGGCTTGGCTGCGACCACTGTGGTCTTGGCCTGCTGCTTGGGATCCTGCTTGGCGGCGGCCGTAACCGGCTTGGCCGCAGGAGCTTTCGCGTCCGCTACTTTCGGCGCAGCCACGGGCTTCGTTACCGGAGCTTTGGCGGCGGCCACTTTCGGCGCTGCTGCAGGCTTCACGGCCGCAACCGGAGCCTTGGTCGCCGGAGCCGGAACATTCTTGGCTACCGTCGAACCTGCATTCTGCGTGTGCAGGATCAGCACCAGCTTGCCTGCCGGACCCGGCGTCACTTCAAACGCCATCGGCTTTTCCAGATCCACGACCACGCTGGTGGTGGGAGGAGTCTTGCCGTCCATGCCGATCCGGACGCCCTTCACTCCGCCGCTGCCCACCGCAATCTTGTTCTGCGCGCTGGCCACTACCGTCTCCGGCAGAGCCACCACTACGCGCGCCGGCGAGCTCATCTTGCTCACGCGCGGCGTCACCGCCTGGCTGGAGCTGATTTCAATCTGGATGTCGTTGCTGCCCGGCACCACGTTCACCCGCTCCAGCTTGTTATTCGCCGAGGCGGAGATGGGCTGTGCCACAGCCTTCGCCACCGGCTTCGCCGCCGGAACCGCGGTCTTGGCTCCCGGGATCACCGCTGCCTTCACCGCCGGAGCCGGAGCTCCGGGTGCGGGCTTAGCGGCGGTCGTGCCCGAAGCCTGTTGTTGCTGCAGCGCCTTTACGGTGCTGCGCGCGTTGTCGATAGCGTCCGGGCTCTGTCCAAAGGCCACGCCCGCCATCATTGCCACTGCCACAATGCCAGTCGTCAGCTTCATATCCGTCCCTACTTCTTCGCCGCCGGCGTTCCGGGTTTTGCTCCGGGGCCTGCCGCGGAAGGTGTCGAATCGTGACTGAAATACGTCGTCGCGGTGAACGTCGCCACTACGCTCTCGTTCGGTGCGTACTGATACGTGCGCTTGGCTTTCGCGCCGCTCGGGTTCCTGGTCGTCGACAGCATCAGGTTGCTGATGTTGACGATGCGTTCCAGCTTGCTCACCCGGTCGAAGAAATTCAGGGTGGCGTAATACCGACCATCCAACTCCATATCGAAGGGCACTTCCGTGTAGTACTGCTGCGTTTTCGTATCTTTCGCCGTATAGCGCCGCAGTTCCACACCCGCCTTCTGAGCTTCGCCGTCCATCACGGTCATGAAGCCATCGACCTGCTTCTCGTCGGGAACGATGCGCTGCTCGATTTCCAGCTGCTGTTTGAGCTCGGCCAGTTGCTGGTCGATCTGCTTCAGCTTGGGCCGGTAAGACTCCAGTTCGTTGTTCTCTCGAATCTTGTCTTCCAGGGCATGCTGCGCCGCGGCATTCTTCTCGCTCTGGCTCTTGAACACGGTGAAGTACAACGCCCCGGTTACGATGGCTCCGCCTAGCAGCACGGTGGCCCACTGCTTGATCCCCGATAGTTCGCTAAAGTTCGCCATAGGTCCGCCTCTACGACTTCCCCTTCTCGCAGGTCAAGGTGAACTGAAACGCCTGCATGTCCTTGATAGTCTCGTCCTGATAGGTTTCCTTGATCTCAACCGTCTTAAAGAAGCCCGTCTTCTGCAGGTTGGCGATCAGGTTGGCCACGGCATCGGTGCTCAAAGCCGTTCCTTCCAGATTCACCTGCGGTCCGCTGTCGTCCATCTTGCGCAGCCACACCGCTTCGGTGTTGTTGATGGTCTCGCCCAGCATGGCCATCAGATTGACCGGGCCCGTCTGGTTCGCACGCAGCCCGTCGATCACATCCACGCGCCGCTTGTAGGCGTTGGCCTGAGTCTGCCGCTCCATGTACCGAGCTTTCACGTCGGCGAGCTCGCGATTCTTCTGCTCGGCCACTTTCATCCGGGCCGCGATGGCTTGTTGCTGATGATCCAGGCGGTACCAGTAGCCGAGATTGATTAGCCCAGCCAGCACCACGACTACCAGCACCTTCAGCTTGGGCGACCCCATATCGCCCATTTCCATCGTGGGCAGCGACGGGCCGGCGCTGGCGCGCTTGCCCTTGCCTTTGGAGTTTTCGAGAAGGTTAATTTTGATCATAGGGATTCAAAGCTCCTCAGGGCCAAGCCCACCGCCACTGCCATCTGGCCGGGGTTCTGCTCCACCAGTTCCGCTCCGTGTCCTTCCACCGGCGGCGTGACTCGCTGGAACGGATTCAACAACTCCACCGGCATCGAGAATTCCTGCCGCAACGCTTCCACCAGGCCCGGCACTTTCGACGAGCCGCCGGCCAGGTAGATCTTCTCGATGTGCTCTCCGGCCGCGCTGGCACGGAAGAAGTCAAACGTCTTCTGAATTTCCAGCACGATAATTTCGGTCACCTGCTGCAGGATCGGCTGCTTCGCATCTTCGCTCACCGTGCCCACCTTGTTGCCCAGCTTCAGCGATTCCGCGTCTTCAAAGCTCAGGTCCAGTTCCTTCTGCAGCGAGTCGGTGTACTGATGTCCGCCCACGCTGACGTCGCGCGGGAACAGCGGCGTCGTACCCTTCACGATGTTGATGTTCATCACGCTGGCGCCCAGGTTCAGCAAGGCCACCACCTGCCCGGGTGCGGGCTGGTAGTTGTACTCGTAGCAGTTCTGCAGGGCCAACGCATCGATATCGACGATAGCCGGGGTCCGGCGGCCATCGAGAGTACGTTGGTGTAGTTCAGAATCTTGTCCTTCTTCACCGCGACCAGCAGCACGTCCATCTGCGGACTGCCCACTTCGTCGGAGAGAATCTGGTAATCCAAGCTCACGTCGGCCAGATCGAAGGGTATGTGCTGCGCGGCTTCTTTCTCGATGGTCTCGGCCAGCTCCTGGTCGCTCATGGAAGGCAGGGAGATCTTTTTCACGATCACCGAGTGTCCACTGACCGCGGTGGCCACCGCCTTGGTCTTGATCTGGTTGTCGAGGAACAGCTTCGAGATCGCGCTCGACACGGTGCCCGAATCTACGATCATCGAGTCCACGACGATGTCGGACGACAGCGGTTCCAGACCGAGGTGCGCAACTTCAATCTGCCCACCCTTCTTCTTCAGCTCCACCGCCTTGATGCTGGAGGAGCCCACATCCAGGCCAACAATCGACTTCGATCCAAGTCCAAACATGTGCCCACCTTTTTGTGTGGCGCGGGCGCCTTCGCCCGCGACGTTTTGTAGAGCCGGCGTTCCACCGGCCGTCCCGAGGGCATCTCGCCCTCGACTTTCCTTCTACTGCGACCCGGCAGCTTTCCCCACTGCCTTGGTCTTCCGCTTCGCCACCGGTTCCATCTCCATCGACTTCTCTTCCATCCACTGGTCGAGCTTCGATTTCTTGAAGCGCCAGCGGTTGCCCAGCTTGAACGCGGGAATCTTCTGCTCGCCGACGTACTTGTACAAAGTGTCCGGACTCACGCCCAGGTACTGCGACGCTTGCCGGATGTTCATCACTTCTCGCGAGTCGGCCATAGTTCCTTTTGCCTTTTTCCACTCGAACGTCCCGCCCCGGTTTCCACCGTTGCGGGCTTTGCTGGGAGACTGCCTTACCCTCTCTATCGGCTCCGAGGGCTTTCGGTGTCCCGAGCATATATCAGCCCTGAAAAACCTTGGGTCATAGCGAATTTCCGTGTTTTGCCGGGTTTTTTGCCGTTTTCTTGGAATCCGGCTCGAGCGCAGGAAAGAGCAGAATCTATATGCAGTGGTTAACTTACAGAATGACACTATTAGTGGGATATGCAGCAGGACGCATGCTCAGTTATCGCGAGTGCGGTAACTGAAGTACTAGGCACGGTACGGAGGTACTATATCGCTCGCCCAAGTTGCTGGTTCGGCGGCCTTTCCTTCCGGCCGCCGCACTCAGCTTTCCGGTTACTGAACGTCGACTACCTTGCCTCCGAAGAACGTCACTTTGAGGTCTTTGTAAACGAAGATCTGCTTCGCGCCGAGGTTCACTATTTTTTCCGGCTGCCCCAGCGCACCCTGCACTTGATCGGTCGTCATACCCATTTGAATGGTCTCCGGCTGGGCCTGTTGCTGGCCGCCACCACCCTGGCCTTGCTGCTGCTGGCCGCCTTGCTGTTGCTGGTCGCCCTGTTGTTGCTGGCCACCCTGTTGTTGCTGGCCACCCTGTTGCTGCTGATCGCCTCCGCCTTGCGCGTCTTGCGAATCGTCGCTGATCGACATCAGCTGCCCGATCGTGTCTTCGACATCTCCGGCGCTGGCCTTCGCCAGAGTGCCTTTGGGAAACTGGAACACCACGTTCGCCTTGTTGTAAGTCGGCGGATCCGTCTTGTTGCAAGTGTCGCAGGCAACGATGCCCATCACGACCATGTCCTTGTCCAAGTTCACGTCGACTTTGGTGGGATACACCTTGTCGCCTTTCTGGAACAAATGCGTGGTCTGTCCTTCGGACTGCGTCTGCGAGAAATGTCCGAACATGCGCTTGCGCGCCTCGGTCATCATCGCGTTCGGACCGTGAACCGTGCCGCCTTCGTACCTGGTGGTCAGTACAGTCTTATCGGTGTAGGGCACGCCCATGATCCCACCCTTCTGGATGGCCAGCAGCGTTCCCGCATCCACCACGGAATATCCGCTTGTATCCGAACCCATCTTCACCAGCTTGTACTGCGCAGCCAGCTGTTCTTGCAGCGTGGGAGCCTGCGCGACTGCCGGAGCGGCGAAAACCAGCGCCGTTAACAGCAGCGTTGCTCCTGGAATGAGTACCCGCAATCTCTGCCACATCGTGGATCCCTCCTGAAATCTTGGTGAGAATGTTCTGCTTCTGATCAATCGATGAATTGAGGCGTTGCTGAATTGATGATCGCTCAATTGATGGATCGCTCAATCACTGTTGTTCACGGCGAAAAATCGGGAACATCTACCCCAGCCGATGCTCCCGTTGCAGCGCTGGCTGATTTACTGGGATCCGCCACCTGACCCGGAACCGGCCTCCTGCTTCACGTCGGCCTCCGTCTGATCGGCGGCGGCCTGCTGGTCCTGCAAGCTTTTCTCCGCGCTCTTATCCGGAGGCGGAGCGGGAACATCGCCATTTACCGTGGTCGTATCCGGCGCCTTGGGCAGCCCGCCTGTGCCGTTCTTCTTGGCCAGGTCTCCCATACCGTCCTTCAGGCTTTCGCGGAAGCTGTTGTACATCTCCTGCAAATCGTCGGTTGAAACCGGCCCCTCTTTGCCGATGGCGCAATCGGACTTCGTGCTGGCGACGACTTTCACATTCACGTTCCCATCGCCGTCGGGAGTTTCGGTCGCACGCTGAATGACGTCTCCCTGCGAGAGCGGGCATTCATCGCCGTCTTCCGGCACCAGGCTCATGTCGGAAGAGACCATAAAGGTGCGAAACTTCGGATCGAGCGCCGGTGGAGCTTCATTGGAATTCGCCGGTTGGCCACCGCCGGAGGAATTACTACCGCCGCTTTTCCCGGCTTCAGCCTGCTCCGCCGCCAGCGTGTCTTTCACTTCGTCGGAAATGGCTTGCTTCACTTCCGGACTCAGCTTCGCCGTCTCCGCTGCCGGAATAGGCATCAGGCTCGCCACCAGCGTATCGCCATCATGCGCGTTCGGACCCAGCCAGGCCGTGGCTTGCGCTTCGTACGCCGCCTGCAGAGTCGCCGCGATCATGAAATCCGTAATCCAGAATGCCGCCGACGGGTACACCGGATACGGCTGGTAGTACGGACCGTAGTAGCCGTACCAAGGCGCTCCGCCCCATCCCCAACCGTAGGCGACCGGCGCCGGCCACGGGTTGTAAGCCCATCCGTAATAAGCCGGGTGATAGTAGTAGGCGGGATAGTAGCCGTAGTACGGACGCCCGCCATAATAGTAGCCGCGATAAACGCCCGCTCGATAAGCACCGTGATAGTAGTAGGTGCGGGAATAATAGGAATGTCCCCCGCGCGTTACGTACGCACGCTGCACATATCCGCCCCGCCTCCCCATGCTCACTACGCGTGCTCCGTTGTGCGTGCTCACCACGGTGCGGCCGCCGTGCATCCCGCGGGAAATCTGCATCCCGTTGCGATTCACCGAGCGGATCTGGCCATTCGGACGGATATGCGCGGTGCCTCCACCCCGCAATGAAACTTGGCGTCCCGGAGCCGCATGACCGCCCGCCGTACGGCCCCCGGCATTCCCGCCGCGCCCGGCATTCCCCGCATTCGTGCGTCCCATTGCGCCATTGTTCGATTTGCCGCCCATACTATTCGAGTTGCCACGGCCATTCGACATCGTGTTATTCCGGCCCGTGTTGGTGGTGTTGCCGCGGCCCGCGGTGCCGGTGTTGCCGTGGCTCATGTTGTTGGTATTGCCGTGGCCCATGGTGGTGTTGGTGTGACCCGTCGAGTTATTCCCGCCGCGGTTTTGCATGTTCGAATTGGCAGGGTGGCCAGACGTGTTGGAATGTTGTGCTGCCGCGTTGTTATGGGCCGGAGCGCTGGCATGCGGCGCTGGTGCCGCCTTCGGCGCCGGGGCGCTCGTCTTTTTCTGGGCCCAGGCGAATGCCGGAACCAGCATCAGCATCACAGCCAGGACAAATCTTTGGGCGCTAAAACTCTTTTTGGAAATCATCACCTACTCCTGAAAAATTAGGGTTTCCGACCACCAAGCGCTCTTCCGGCGCACGACCAGTTGGCGAGTCGAACCATGCTTTATTTTTAGGGGCCCAGGAACTTCGAGAAGAGAAACCCGCACTAACTGGCCGGAGTGCTCCCCATCCGGCATGGGTTTCGTGGCGGAAGAACGTTATCAAAACTCTCTCGGGGGCGCAATCGTTTTCTGGACGGCCAGCATAGTGGTGCAATTGTGAAAAGTAGGGTCATCCCGAAGCCCCGCGCTCTTACGAGCGGGGCGAGGAATCTCGGGCCGCACATACGCCGCAGAGTTCTGGCGGCTGCGGAGATCCTTCCCTCCGCCTGAAAAGCGGCTCCGGTCGGGATGACGCCCTCTGGAATCAAGCTGTGCCACTATGGCCAGCTTTTCTTTCCTGCCCTCAAGGGGCTTGCGGTAAGCTATCCTCTCCTCAGGAGAACGACTTGCGCTACCTCGACCGTTTGCAACCGCTGGCCCTTCTTGTCATGCGCCTCGCCTTGGGAGCCGTTATGCTGGCGCACGGCTATCAAAATCTCTTTCGCCATCTGCGCGACCACGTTCATCTGGTGACCAGCCTGGGCATACCCGCGTGGTTAGGCTACGTTTCGTCCTTCACCGAATTTATCGGCGCAATTCTGATCCTCGCCGGATTCTTCACCCGTCCCGCCGCGTTTGCCCTCTGCATCGATCTCGTAGTCGCGATCGCCAAGGTGCACTGGCACAACGGAATCCTGGGATCGCCCGATCGCCCCGGCTACGAACTCACCCTCTCCCTGGCTGCTCTCGCGTTCGCCTTGATCTTCTTTGGAGGTGGGCCGATCGCGATCGATCACGTGCTCCGCGGAGGAGGCGCCATATCCAAGCGTTCCTGAGCGGATTCACCGCAACTTTTCCGCTCGCCGCGGGTTTACGCCCTGACGCGCAACTGCCGCCCGGTAATCCCGTTCGCCGCTAGCCGCCCCGTTGGTTCCGAGGTTCCGGCGATTTGAATCTTGCTACGAGCAGGAATTATGATCAATAGCAACGCAGGATGTTGCATCCAAATAGTTTGGCGGTCGCATCTAACGCCAACAGCAGCAGCGATCATCACAGGAGGTTTCTCTTGAGAAAGCACGCCTTCCTCGCGACTGTATTTGCATTTTTCGCCTTAGCCAGCCTGGCTTCTGCCCAACAGGGAGATGCCATGATCGGCTTTGGAGCCCTTGTCTCGCCCGGCGCCGCTCAGTGCGGTCAGGCTCTGACCGTGAATCTCACCTGCCCCGAAAAAGGCGGCCTCTATATCAATCTCGGCGGCGACGTCATCTTCCATGGACGCCTCGGCGCTGGTTTCGACGCCAACTGGAGAGCCGGCCAGGGCGACTTCGCCGGCACGGGTCAGCCTTATCGCCCGCTGCTTTTTGACTTTAACGCGGTTTATCAGCCTAAGTTGAGCAAGAAGGCCGGCCTGGACCTGTTCGGCGGCATCGGATGGCAGAGCACGCGCTTCTACGGCTATACGGCCACGAGCAACTGCGTCTACTTCGGCTCCTGCTACACCAGTTCCAACCACTTCCTCGTGGACCTGGGCGCCGGCGTCCGCTACTACGTCTGGGGTCACGTGTTCGTACGCCCCGAAGCTCGTTACTACCACATCATGAACAATACTGACGTGTTCACCTCGGGCAACGTTCTCCACCTCGGTGCCTCGATCGGATACACTATCGGTCCAGACTAAACTGCGGCTGAGTTCGATTTCACGTCGGTTGCGCGCGGGCGACGCAGCTCCGCTGGGCGCCCGTGCGTGATCTTTTGTTTGTAGTATGTCTGAGAGATCAACATCCACAGGGGGCAGGATTGAGAAGGTTCGTCTCGACGACGTTCGTATGCATGCTTTTCGCATTTGCCACTTTCGCTCGGGCACAGGAAATTGATTTCGGCGTCGGCGCCAGCGAGCTCTATTCTCCGAAAAACATCAGTGCGTCCGAGGGTTTCGTCCCTCCACCGGAATCAGGCGGAATTTATCCCAGTATCCTGGTTCAATACCGCCTGCCCAATCATTTTGGGATAAACGCCGAGACATCCTTCCGTTACAAGCAAGGGTTCTACAACGGTTTTCAGCCCTACCGCCCGGTTATCTATGATGTGAACGGCGTCTACTCCGCTCACTTAGCGCACAAAACTACGGGTGACTTCATGGCTGGCATTGGCGGCCAGACTCTGCTGTTCTACCCCGCCAACAATTACTGCACCATCCCCGGCGGCGGCTGCCGCACCTATCTGGACGCCACTCATTTTCTGGTTCACTTCGGAGCAGGCGTGCGCTACAGCTTCTGGCAAAAATATTTCGTCCGGCCCGAAGTCAACTGGTACATCATCCCCAATAACTACGAATTCCACTCCGACAACGTCTTTCGCGTAGGCGCTACCATCGGATACGTGTTCGGCACTCATCCCCCCAAGCCTGCGCCAAGACCCGTTGCGCCGCAATAAAAAGGGCAGCGTCCCAAGACGCTGCCGGAACTCGCGCGATCTCGTTTACTTCATCGATTCGCAGATTTCGGCTTCGTGGATCGCCTGATCCAGGTGATTGATCGCCTTCACGCGATGGCCGTCGAAATCGTGCTCCGCGCTTTCCAACTGATGCTTCGCATTCCGCATAGCTTCGAGCGCGTCGTGAATGTGCGGATGCGGTGCGGGAACCGCGGCGGCCGCTGGAGCGGGCGCAACTGCGGGCGCCGCTGGCACGGGAGGCGCGGGCGCCTTCGGCCCGGCTGCTGCCGCTGGAAAAGCTAGTGTAAATAGAAGTGTCGCCATGATAAGCAGAGTCAAAAGCCCAATCTTCTTCATGTATTCCTCCTCGTCCGCATTCCGGCTCGGACGCAGCCCGTCTGATTCATACATTGCCCCGGACCGGCCCAACCCCACATTTTTGAACAGGCCGCCCGCGACACCCGCACAGTATAGCCGCCGAGTCCAATCCCCGCTGTGTAAAACGTTACTTCGCGGATGCCGCTGCTCCCCGCTGGTTTCGCCACCACAACCAGCCGGCCACCAGCAACACGAAGACGACCGCTGCGATGTCCAGCTTCTTAATGGCGCGCTCCAGCCGGTGCCAATGCTGCCCAAACAAATACCCCGCACCCGATATCACGGTCACCCAAATTGCCGCGCCCAGAAAATTGAATAGCCAAAATTTACGCCACGGCATCCGCAGTACTCCGGCCAGGGGTCCAGCCACAATGCGCATGCCGAAGATGAAGCGCGCGAAGAAGACGGTCACCGCGCCGTATCGCGCAAACAGGCGCTCTCCCTGCTCCAAGCTCGATGCCCGCACCCGAAAGATGGATTGATAACGCTCCAGCAGCGGACGCCCGCCGTAATATCCCAGCGCGAAACCCAGATTGTCGCCCAGGGTCGCGGCAACTGTCGCTACCACGATGATCCATCCCAGTTCCAACTCGTGTTGGGAATACGCCAGAAAACTCGCCAGGAGCAGTATCGTCTCGCCGGGCGCGGGCACGCCGGCATTCTCCAGCAGCAACGCCGCCCCCACCGCCCAATAGCCATACTGCACCACCGCATTCCGCAACAGTTCGAGAATGGAATGGTTCATTTGGTCTGGGTAGCGCTGGCGTCCCGCCGGCTGTAGCGGCGGCGTCTCGCCGCCGCCCGTGCGCGCAGGTTTACGACTTCAAGAATTGAATCAACTCCCGACTAAACTCCTCCGGACACTCTTCATACGGCAAATGTCCTACCCCCGGAAAAACGACGGTGTGCACTTCATCAAAATGCCGCGCCAGTTCCTTCATCGACGAGACATACACTGCCGGATCTTTTTCGCCCCACAGCAGAAGCGTGGGAAGCGCGCGCAGCTTCGGCAACAGACCTTCCAACTCCTGCAAGTCCACGGTCCAGGTGCGCACGATGCTCAACGCGTGGTCAAACAGCCCCGGCATCGCCAGCGGCGCTTTGTAGCCCTCCAAACTTCCCGCCGGAATTTTTCGCTGGTCTCCAAACATCCGGCCATGCCAGTAGGGATAAAGCGACGGCATCTGCCCAATCACCGACCGGAACAAAACCGCGCCCACGCGAGTACCGAAAAAAGGCGCCAATCGCCGCCCATGCTCAGAGTAGGGATTCACCGGCGCCGCCAGAATCAGCTTCCGCACCCGCAAACCATGATGGGGACATTCAGCCGCCGCGCACATCGCCACCGCGCCCCCGCGCGACGTTCCCAGCAAATCAAAAGTTGTAAGCCCCAGATTCTCGGCAAGCTTCAGGACGCGCAGTGCGGTCGCCTTCATGGAGTGATCGATGGAAGGCCGGTCCGAGAATCCCGCCCCCAGCAGGTCCGGAGCATACACCGTGGCATAAGGCGCCAGCGCGGGCATGGTGTAGCGCCAGGAGAACGAATATCCCATCAACCCGTGCAGCAGAATCAACGGCGGTCCTGATCCCGCACGCAGATACCGCATCCGCGCCCCGTCAAAATCCATCCAGCACTCGGCAATGCCCTGATCTAGCTTCGGAGCTTCGTGACGAGCAATCTCCCGAACGTCATTCATTGCACTTACGATCATCGAATTACTATCGCGGATAAATCGCAATACCCGGGACAACTCTTTCCCACCAGCCGGACTCTATCTAAGGGAAACAACGCCTCTGTCGCTTCACTTCGGGGAGCTTCGGCTCCCCGGTTTTTTCGCGTGTAGATAAGAGGGTGCCCTCGTAGATCACAGGCGCCCCACCCTTCTCGCGTTCTTTGCGAGAGGGTGGGGTTTTTGATCTTGCTCACGCCGCCTTCCGCTTCTTCCCCAGCAATTTCTTCAGCACGCAAATTCCTTTATCCACATGCTTCTCCTCCATCAGGAATGGAGGCAGGAAGCGCACCACCGTATCCTGCGTGCTGTTGAACAACACTCCCTCGCTCAGCCCCTCATCCACGATCGGACGCGCCGGAATCTCGAGTTGAATCCCCTGGATGAACCCGCGCCCGCGCACCGCAACCGCCGCGCTTCGCTTCGAGACCAGATCCTTCAACTTGTCCTGCAAGTACGCGCCAACTTTGTTCACGTTCTCGAGGAGCTTTTCTTCTTCTACGATCGCCAGAAACTCCAGCGCGACGCGGCACGCCAGCGGACCTCCGCCAAACGTCGTGCCATGTTGCCCCGGCGAAATCGCCGAAGCGAATTCTTCCTTCGCGATGAATGCTCCCAGAGGAAGCCCGGCCGCAATCGGCTTGGCGACCGCCACAATATCGGGCGTTACGCCAAAACCCTGAAACGCGAAAATCGTCCCCGTGCGCCCCAGCCCGCACTGAATCTCATCGAAGATCAGCGCAGCTTTATGGCGATCGGCCAGCGCCCGGCACTCGCTCAGGAATTCCACCGAGCACTCGTAGATTCCGCCTTCGCCGAAAATCGGTTCCAGCACGATCGCGCACGTATTGTCATTGACCGCCGCGCGCAAGCCCTCGAGGTCGTTCTGCTTCACAAACGTCACGCCTTCCAGCATCGGCTCGAAACCTTTGCGATGTTTGTCCTGCCCGGTCAGCGACAGCGCGCCGAACGTGCGGCCGTGATACGAACCCTCGAGCGCCACGAGCCGGCACTTCGCTTCGCCGCCTGCCCTGTGTCCAGCCAGACGCGCCAGCTTGATCGATCCCTCGATCGCCTCGGTCCCAGAGTTCGAGAAGAATGCGCGGTTGAGTCCCGAAAGCCTGCACAGCTTCTCCGCCAGCGGCCCCTGATATTCGTGATAGTAGAGATTCGAAACGTGCACCAGCTTCGCCGCCTGCTCGCGAATCGCCTTCACAATCCGCGGATGCGCGTGCCCCAGCGCATTCACGCCCAGCCCGGAAACGAAATCGAGGTATCGCTTGCCCTCGATGTCCCAAAGAAACACGCCCTTCCCGCGCGTCAGCACGACGGGGTAACGGTTATAGGTCTGCAGCAAAAACTGCCGCTCCCGTTCAGCAATCTGCTCAAGGGCGCCAGATGAAGTCGTGGCCGTGGCCGGAGAAATAGTAGTAGTGCTCATAAGACCTCCTTAAGGGAACTCTTGATTTTACCGGAAGGGGAAAGAGGATGCGGGCCTTTACACTTGTATACAGCTCAGTTCGGGCACCGGGTGTACGATCCGCCTGAATAGCGAACTTCCGAGGTAGGGACCATGTTCTGCCGAAGATGGTTTTTTACCGCAGTCGCATTTGCAGCATTTCTGCATATCCCGCAACCGGCCCGCGCCCAGCCGAGCGCTGTCACCGCCGATCAGGTTATCGCCAACTATCTCAAGGCAGTCGGCGCAGAGAATTTTCCGGCAATCAAAACGTTCATTTTAAAGGGCGCCCTTTTCGGAAACATAACAAATTTCTCTCGGGGCGCGCGTCTTCCGTCACAATCCCAAACCCAAGAGCAGGGAGCCTTCGAGTTCTATTTCAAGACTCCTAATCTCAGATACGGCTTGTCCCTCACCGAAAACAATATAGCGATCGACAGCTACGGCTGCGACGGCAAGGTCTCCTGGAGAATCGATTCCAATCTGCATCGGACTGAGGACAAGCCAAAATCGGAGAAACCGGAGTTCTGCCGACAGGGAGCGGACCCGGTGGTACTGCCTCCGAGCGGCCCACACGTGCGTCTTCGGTTAAACGGAGAAAAGAAAGTTGGCGATCGGATGGCATGGGAGATCAAGGTAGACGACCCGAACACTCCGAGACCCGAAACGTATTACTTTGATGCGGAAACCTACCTGCTTCTGCGCCGCGGAATCCTGGGATCCGACAGATCGGTGACGTACTCAGACTACCGCGATGTTGGGGGAATCAAGGTCCCCTTTACGGTCGTCCAGCGATTCGAGAATTCCCAGATCATCATGGCCGTGCGGCGAGTCAAAATTGATCTCCCGCTGGAGGACGCATGGTTTGCGGTGCCCACTCCCGTCCCCAATGGGAACCTGTCGATTCCGCTGCGCTCAGTCGATACGGAGCCGACTGGGCCTCCCGTCCAACCGGCGCAGGCTCCTGTTGTGTCGAGCACTCCCATCGTTCCCGACACACATATTCCAAACTTCGCTTCGTGCTCGCTCGCAGAGTTGCAGCGAACTGTCCCGGAGTTGAAACACCTCGAAGTTGCGCAAGATCAATCGCAACTGCCTGCGCTGCTCGACAAAATTGGAGCCAAGACAGTGGAAATCGTACGCAAAACTCCTGACCTGATTTCCGACGAAGCCGTGGTTTCCGAACGGGGCCTGGTGAAAACGAAGCAGAACTTCTCCTACCTCGTCCTGGCGCACGCGCAGGATTCGAATTCTGTCGTCTTCGATGAATATCGAGTGGACCTGAAAAGCGGCGATAAGTTCCAAACCCAAGACCTCGGGCAAACTGTCACCTCCAACTCACTTCGCCAGTCTTCATCTCCGCCTGAGCTGCCATCCGCGAGCCGGTCCTTGCCGAAGTCCGGAGCGCGTCCAATCACGCAGGGCTTCGTCAACGAATGGCTGTTTTTCTATCCCCTCAACCAGCGCGAATCCCAGTTTCGCTACCTCGGTCAACAAAAAATCGACGGGCATCTCACGCTGGTGGTGGCTTTCGCTCAGAAGCCCGGCTCGGTTCGGCTGCCTGTGATGTTCCGCTTTGAAGACCAGACATCTCCAATTTTCATGCAAGGTATTGCCTGGGTCGACGCATCCGACTTCCGGATTGTGCGCTTGCGCACAGATCTCCTTTCCCCTCCCCCCGGTACCCCCTTGCGCGAGTTAACCGCGGACATTCAGTTTTTGGAGGTCCGCATCGCCGAGTTCCCTGCACCCTTGTGGTTGCCTCGCACAGTACTGGTGCATTCGAATGTCGGTGGCCTGAATCTCCGCGAGAGCCATAAATACTCGAACTACCGACTCTTCCGGGCACGCTCGAAAATCGTGTTGAATCCATAAACCTTTTTTTCCTCCAGTAGTTTTCCTCCAGCCATACCCAAGTCGCGCTCGCGAACCCCGTCAATCACTTCCCACCGCAGCCGTTTCATCCGATCATCCAGCCAGATCAGTTTCCACAGACGTTCTCCACCGCGATAGCAAGCCTCAGGTGTGTGCACCGTCTTTTTGATCGGACGATCTCGTGCCCCAGCGATCGGCCAACGCACGAGTCCAGGCTCAAGGATGTTCACCGAACGGCGCAGTTGCGTGCGGCACAAAGTGAATGGTCCGGTCTTCGCCAGCTTCGACGGCGTAACCGGAGGCATGATCCTCGATCTCAGCGAGCAAGGCCTCTCCATGCAGACCATGGTGCCCATGAAAACGGATCGCGCCGATCGCCGCCTCCACCTTCGCCTCGATCTACCCGACTCCGACTCTCACCTGGAAACTACCGGATACATCGCGTGGGCCGACGCCCTGGGCCGTGCCGGTGTGCGCTTCTCCGACCTTCCCGAAGACGCGCGCCAGAGAATCGATCACTGGCTCGCGCTAAATGATTCCGCGCCCAGCCGCAAAGCTCCCAAGCTCACCGTCGATCGCGCACTCGGGGCCGCGCTTTCGTCGGCGGGCAATGGATTGGGAGGTAATGGATCGGGTGGCAACGGATCGGGCGGCTACGAATCAGGAAAGACGCGTTCCATCAGCCTCGAAGCCGAAGCCGCTGCCGAGCCGCCTGCGGGCGCGCCGCCCGTCTCGACCACGATTCAGTATGAATTCCAGTCGCTGGGCCCTGATCTGAATGCGGCGCTGCGCGTGATCAGCGAGCGGGCTCGAACGCTTCTGCGCGGCCAAGGCGCCGCCATCGCTCTGATCGACGGTGGACCCATGATGTGCCGCGCCAGCGTCGGGCAAGGAGGTCCGCCGCTGGGCACGCGCGTGGAGATCAACTCGGGCTTTTCCGGAGCTTGTATCCGCGCCGGAAGAGCTCTGCGCTGCGACGATGCCGAAAATGATTCCCGGGTCGTCGCAGAAATCTGCCGCCGCCTCGGCATCCGCTCCATCGCCGCCGCGCCCATCCGCTACGAACGCGATGTGGTCGGACTGCTCGAAGTTTTCTCTCCGCAAACTTTCGCCTTCGACGAAGGCGATTTAGCTATCCTGGAACGCCTGGCGCAAACCGCGCTCTTAATGGTGAGCCAGTCGCACCAGCTAAAACGCAGCGTAGCGGGACTCTCGTAGCGCCGGACTTTTGTAGCGCAGCCTGCCCTGAGTAGTCATGGGCCTACGGCCCACCGAAGCAACTGAAAATGGGGTGCCCCATTTCTCGCCGCTTTTGCGAGAAGTGGGGATTTTCGACAGAGCGAAGTCGAAGGGTCTCGCCGGCTGTCGCGAGCGCGTCTCGTCCTCGCCCCCGACAGCTACCCAGACTTCCGACGCCTTCTCGCCCAATTCCACAGCGGCGCTCCCCAAGCGCCCGCCGCCAGCAGTGCTCCAAACAAAATAATCGCGTCGAAGCTGCTTCGCCCCTCGCGCGACCAGTACACATCCTTCAGGTTCAGCCACAGCGCGAATTCGTCCAGCGTCAGCGCCGCGCCCACACCGTAGAGAATCGACATCAGCCGCCCCACGAAGATCGACGACTCGTCCGACCCGTTGCCGACCTCGCACAGCCATCCATATCCCACGAGCAGCAGGATGATGATCCCGAAGACCAGATGATGCACGTGCCGTCCGCCCATCTGTACGAAGTGGAATGGGGGAATCTGATGCAGCACGCCGTACACCACGGCCCGCACTCCGGCGAACGTCAGGAAGAAACTTACCGACGCAATAAACAGCCGGCGACGAGGCCGGTCGGGGATGCCATCATGCACCGCCTGCCCCAGCGATGTGCCATGAAGAATCAGCAGAAAGAGAGCCGTCCCCGCCACCGCCAGCAGCAGAATGAACCACGTATAAGCCATGGGGCATTAGACCGCAGAAAGGGGCGCCGGCACTAGCGATTGGTGAGCGTAATCAGGATTTTTCGCCACTCATCGTCGATAAGCGTCCGCCGCCTTCATCCGATGTGCCTACGCCGAAGTTCTCCGAAGCGACCAGCGCAGGATTAGCAAAATTTCGCAGCAGAGAACCACAGCGCAGATCGCAGCACCACCCCGAAGGTTCACGCGAATGGCCGTAACCAGAGCGGAGATGCCGAACGCGACGGCCATGAAAAATCCCAAAAACGCGCCTATCCAAACTCGCAGCCTTAAATCTTGGTGAACGCTTACCATTATTACAGCCGACGTTAACAACAGCCCTCCCACCAACCGCCAGCCACCGCCGCTCAAGGCTAGAACAGACGCGCTCATTCAGATGACCATAAGGGTTTTGAGCGTGACAGCGATCTTACGCCACCTATCACTCGGTGCCTCGTAAGAACGCCTCTGCACGTTGGATAATCGCGTCACGCAGTTCGGGCGTGACCGATACTGACCAGTTGGGGTCAATGTCATCAATTCGCACGAAAGCGCGCAGTTCGGGCATTTGCAGGTGTGCTTGTCGTTGGAAGATGCCACAGATTTGCAGGTAGCCTTCGTAGGGGTCCAGCGTGCGTTCCACGATTCGCTTCATCAACTGCTTCGCAGCGGTCATCGCATCTGCTCTTTGCTGCGTAAATCGTTTCTTGCGACGGTGTATCTGCATAGGCCCCGGGGACCATTGACCTCAGTAGCTTGGCCGCTCGCAACGTGCCATTCTAACGGATGGTTTACGAAAACAGCCATTACACTCAAAACCCTCTTCAATACAGCCCCTGCTCCCCCTCCGGCCTCGTCTTCCACCGCCGGTGCACCCACAACCACTGCTCGGGATATCTCCTCACATAATCCTCAATCACCTTGGTGAACATCTGCGTATTCGCCATGATATCGGCTTCGAGATTCCCCGTGCGGATCAACTTCAGCGCCGGATCGAAGCGCAGCCGGTACTTGCCCAGCGACTCATCCCAAATGGTGAATCCCGGAACCACCGCTGCATCCGTGCGCATCGCCATGCGCGCCAGACCACTCGCCGTGCACGCCTTGATCCCAAAAAAATCCACGAACACTCCCTGCGGCGGAGTCATATTCGTGTCCATCAATATACCCACCGTCTCGCCCGCCTTCATCGCCGCCAGCAGACCGCGCACGAAATCGTCTTTCGGCACAACTTTATTCCCGTGCATGGTGCGGTAGTTCTGCAGCATGCGGTCGAGATACTCGTTGTCCATGGGCCGCATCACGATGTTCACCCAATGCCCGTGCAGCGAATGGGCAAACGCCGAAAGCTCCCAGCCGCCAAAATGCGCCGTCAAAAACAGCACACCCTTGCCGCGCGCATAGGCCCGCTCATAATTCTCCAGCCCGTCGTACACCACGACCTGGTCGACATTTTCGGGCGTGTATCGCGGAAATTGGCACAACTCGGCCAGTTGGCGTCCCAGCGAAGTGAACTCCCCGCGCAGGATGCGCATGCGCTCCGCCACACTTTTTTCGGGAAAGACCATCGCGAGATTGCGCATGCCCACCTGGCGCAACCGGAAATGGAAAAGATATACGAGTTGCGCGATCGCGATGGCAAACGCGCGAGCGAGAGGTCGCGGCAGAATGCCCAGAATTTTGATGAACGGCCACGCAGCCGCGTATTCGAGTTTTCGCCGCATCAGGAAAGCGTCACTCTATCACGCGGAAGAACTTCATTTCAGGGGAAGGAAACGCATTCAGCAATCGGCACTCAGCATTCGGCCGTCCAGCTTGTCATCCTGAGCGGAGCGGCAGATTCGCGCACGCGAATCCGCCGCGGAGTCGAAGGATCCCTACAGCCGCAACAAGTCACGCGCGTGAGCCAAGAAATTTCTGCCGATAGTCGCGCCAGCCCCTACTTCGCTGCTTCCTGCGCCCACTTCGCCAGCGTGCTCAAAAACGGATTCGCCGCCGCCGGAGGCTCCACTTCCCCCGTCAGCGCCGCCTTCAACGTCACCATGTGCCCGTAAAATTCGCGCGTGCTGTCTTTATCCTGCTTCACCACGGCGCCGTTCAGACTCACCCCGGCAAACACGCCGCGGGCCCGCGAATAGGTCAGCACCTGCGCCCGCATCTTCCAGTCCGTATTGCCCTCGGCGTGCCGCCCCACCGGACCGGCCGCTACCGACGCGTCCGCTCCCAGCGCAAACTGGCTCGACAGCAGATGCTGCATCCCATCGTTATTCATAATCAGCATCACCAGGTCGACCGCTTGTCCACCGATCTGGAATCCGAAGCTGCCCCCCTTCACCGTAAAAAATTCCGGCGAACTCCATCCCTTCGGAGTGCGGCAACTGGCCAGCCCACGGCCATATTTGCCGCCGACAATAAATCCACCCTTTAACATCGAGGGCACGACGGCCACGCACTGCGAGCGGCTCAGGATCTCTTCGGGAATGCCCGAATCCGGCGCCGACTGAATTTCGTTCAACACGTCCGCCGCCTCCTGTACCCGGTCGACCGCCTTCGATTGCTTCGGTTGATCGTCCGCCGCGAGCGCGAGCGAACACAGAAACACTGCAAGGATCAGCAGAACGACTTGCTTTTTCATGGTTCCTCACCGCAATCAATTCACTGGGATTTGGTATCTGGATTGTAAATGAAATCCGACAGCCGCACGGCCCGCGGCATCAACCCCGCCACGGCGAAGACTGCCCGATCGCCGAGGCAAATCCTGCGAAGGAGCGAAATAAGAAGCCGCGAAGCGGCGCCTGCGAAAAGCACCCGACGAAGTGGCGCCCGGAAAAAGCAGCCGCAAAGCGGCGCAAGAATGCAGCCCACAGCGCAAGCTGTGGGTACGCACGCGGGAAAAGGGCCAGCCCCGGACGGGCGAAAGAAAAATCGCCAAGGGCCCATAAGACCCTTGAACTTTCAGACAGGCTTTTCCGTCCTGCTCAATCGAATAACGGAATTTCCCAACCTGAGGGTTTGGGATCTTGAGATCAACCTGAGCCAGACAAAAAAATGCGGGGCTGAAAGCAGTGACCCTAATCGCCACTCTCAACCCCGTCTCCCAGGTTCTGTGGTAGGTGAGGCGAGTATGCGTTGCCCCGGAACTTCCAACAAGATTACGAAGGTAAGTACCCGGAAGTTACGGTGCGAGCGATGAGCTGTGAGCGATGAGCCACGAGCACAACCTGCGTTTGCTCATAGCTCATTGCTCATAGCGCATAGCTCCCTACTTCGTTGTCACCAGCGAATGCGTAATCGCGTGCACCGACAGCGCGATGCGGTTCTGCACGCCCACCTTGCGCATCAACTTCGCTACGTGGGCCTTTACGGTGCGCTCTTCGATTCCTAACTGGCCACCAATCTCTTTATTCGAACGGCCGGCCACCAGCATCTCCAGCACTTCCTTCTCACGGTCGGTAAAGGTCACGCGGCCCGCCGGGAAAATCCTGCCCGGCGCCGACGAGACCCGCTCGATAAACATCGACAGCACGCGCCGCGGCGCCCATACCGATCCCTGATTCACGATGCGAATCGCCTGCGCAAATTCCGACGGCGTGGCGGCTTCATCCACGTATCCCTTGGCCCCGGAGGCAATGGCCTTCAAAATGGTTTCTTCGTCGATGCCCGACCCGGTCACGATAATTCGCAGATCCGGGCGCGTGGCCTTCAGGCTGGCCATCACATCGAACAGGTTTTGCCCAGAACGGTTGCCGAGCAGGATGAGATCGATGCCTTGCAGCACGCCGATCTCGGGCAGCGTCGCGGAGATAAGTTCGAACTCGGGCTCGGCGTCGAACAATGCGCGGAATCCAACAAAGCGCAAAGGATCGCTCTCCACGACCGCAATTCGGATGACAGGTTTTCTGGCCACTGCTGCTTTCATAGTTTTCCCTTGTAGGGTCAAAGTCTTCTACTCAGCATAGTAATAATTCGACCCGATGCAAAGAGAAGGTGACCGAAGGGAAATTACGGGAGTAACATGAAATCCAGCTGTTTGCAGGCCGGAAAGGCCATCGAAAGCATCCCGCATCGAGGCATCGTTAGAAAGCTGTGTGGGAAACCGCCCTCGGCAGAACCTTTCCATGCGACCGCATTCAGCCCGGGAGAATCTCCTCGCATGATCCGATCGACGCCACAAGCATTTCTCAAACTATTCGTCGTTTTCATCGCCCTATCGCTGGTCGCCTGCACGCTCTGCGCGCAAGACGCGGCGCCGGCCTCGCCGCAAGCCCCCGGGTACACCCCCAAGTTCAAAGGCGACCCGGCGCGCTCCGACTCCGAAGCGGAGGCCCTGGCTTACATGCGCGTCGTCATCCGCGCCCAGCACCAATTCAACAAGCAATACGGACACTACGCCACCACGCTCCCCGAACTTGTCCACTCCGGATCGTTCACCAAGCGCATGGTCAATCCCGACCGCGGCGACTACACTGCCAGCTTCAAGGGGAAGAAAGACAGCTACGTCCTGACGATGACACCGAAAAACCTGGACGCCCAGCACCGGTCTTTCTACGCGGAGGATGACGGCAAAATTCACGCCGACGAATCCAAGCCAGCAGATGCCGACTCGCCAGTAGTGAAATAAATTTTGAATTAGATAAAAAGGGCTGCCCCACCCTTCTCGCGTTTTATGCGAGAGGGTAGGGACTTTGACTTCCTAGACAGTTCTGACTCCCTTTCCTTTTAGAAGGAACTCACCGGTGTCCCCCGCCGCCACCATGGAAGCCTCCACCGCCGAATCCACCACCGTGGAACCCGCCTCCGTGGAATCCTCCGCCATGGAATCCCCCGGCCCCGTATCCGCCGCGAAAGCTGGTCACGGCATGATTGTGGAAGCCGCGTCCAATTGCCACCGAACGCGTTCCGTCGAAGTGGTGATAGCCGCGGAAGCCGCCGTAGTAAGGCGCGTCCCACGCCATCAGCGGTGAGTAGAAGCCCCATCCAAACGGGTTGTAGAAAAATCCGTCGCCCGGCAGAAACGTGAAGCCGTCAAACCACGAATCCCAATACCAACCCGGCCCCCACCAGCCCGGACCGTACCATCCATTGGCGTAATACGCCTGCGCCTCGTCAATGTTGGCCTCCGAGAGATACTCGGACCGCAAACTGCTCCAGCGATACAAATCGTTGTTCTGCGTGAGTTCCTTTTTGTTGAAGTGCGTTGCCTTGAGCCGGGCGCTGTTCAGCGCGACCTCGCGACCTTTTTTCACCGTCGTATTGCGATCATCCGCCGAAACAATCGCCTTTCCGTCGAACACCCTTACGAGTTGATCGTTCGCGTTAAAGTCGTAAAGACCGGTCTTCACCACGCGCGTGTCCGCTCCCGGCTGGCTGATGTGAATGAAATTCTCTTTGTAAAGATCGTCGACCTCCAACATCGCTTCCCCTTGCCGCAGGGAAACCTGCGTGTTGGTCAATGAGTTGGAAACCATCTTTACCGAACTGTTGCTTCCCAGCCTCAGATAGACGCCCGGGGTCAACAGCATCTCAGCCTTACCATTTCCGGTTTCGAGCACCTGCCCGTTCTCGAGATCAGCCGTACCCACCGATTTCGAATTCAGCGCCTGCTCTCCCATCGACGCCTGGCCTTCCACATAATTCAGCGTTCCCGGCATCGCGTTATGTCCGTTGTCCGTGTCGTTCCCCCACGCGGGCACCGACAGAATCGCGGCCAGAAAACAGCTTCCCGCCACCGCCTTCCATCTCGCCAGCTTCATACCCCACCATCCCTTTCATGAACCCTCTTGCTTAATTGGATGTTCACCACAGGAGGCAAGATGCAAGGCTAACCTATTGATACTAGTGTGTTTACAATAAGTTTCGAGGATTTACAGAAACGGACAAAAGTACGACAAATACGGGGGCCTTTCAACCTGCGGGAGGACAAAACGCGAAAAACAACGCGGCTGGATGCCGCCTGTTAAGCCATCACGCCGACATTCATTCCATCTGCTCGGAAGCGGCGGCGGGAATCGCTTCCAGCGACACCGTCTTGCGCTCGCCTTCGCTCACTCGCAGCGCGGTTCCCTGTCCGGCGTAGGCCTTTAGAAAATCGGGGTTGTAATACTCCTCCCCGTCCACGCTCTCCCACGCCAGCACCGTGTAATCGCCGGGACGGATGCCTTGCAGTTGAAAGCGCCCATTCTGATCGCTCTGCGTCTTGCGATAACGATCCATACGCCCGCGCATTCGCGCCTCAGGAACAGCCACCACCACGGCATTTGCCACCGGCTGACCCTGATGATCGGTGACCACGCCTTCCACCCTGCCGCCGTTCGCACTCGCGACCAGATCGAGCGCTACTGTTCCGCCATTCACACTGATGCCTGAATCGTTGACGTCACGCCCTCCGGCCAGCAACCCTTTCACGAACCAGTCATCATTTGCGCCGGCATCGCGCGCGATCTGCACGTAATAATTTCCCGGAGGCACATCGCCCCACGCAAAACTTCCATCCGCCGCCACGTGCGCCAGGTTCGTAAACTTCCCGCCGCCCAGCACGCCTTCGTCATCGTCGTCTTCGGTCGATTCGAGCAGCAGAAAAGTTCGTTCAAAATCGGGCCGCAGCGGCGCGCCATTCTTTCCTTCCAACCGCAGATGCCCGCGCACCGATCCTCCCGGTTGCGGCGAAAGCCGCAGCCCCTCGACGTTGCTCGATCCCACCTGCAACGGCTGCCGCGCCATCATCGGCACTGCCGACCCGTCCACCGTCGCCACAATCTCGTAGTTCCCCGGGGACACGTCGCGGATCACAAAGCTGCCATCCTTGTGCATCTCCGCCCCATTCAGCACCAGCCGGAAATCCCGCGATTGCAGCATGATCGTAGCCGAGGTGCGTGGCGGCAAATTCACCACCGACCCCTGGATGCTCAAACTGGGCCCCGGCGCCAGCGAGAAATTGATGGGGAACTCGTCTCCCGCGTGCAACTGCAACGGCGCGGCCAGGCTGCGATCCGTCGTCCCCGGATAATATGTCGTCTGGTACGAAGTGGATGCGCCGGAAGTGGACGCGCCAGCCGAGTTGCTCTGCTCGGCACCCGCGCCCCCTGCCTCGATCAAGCTCTTGAAATCCGGCGGAGGATTCACCGACACATATACATTTCCCGCCGGCAGATTCGCCACGCGATATTCCCCCAGATCGTTAGTGCGCTCCGCCCCCGCCTGCTCCCAATGACGATGCCCCGAAACAAAAGTCTGCCGCAACACGGTCACTTCCGCGTTGGGCAGAGGATCGCCATCTTCATCCGTCACCCGCCCGCGCAGCACAGCCGCCGCCTGCAGGCGCACATTGACGTTCTTCAGTTCCTGCCCCGCAGCCAGCGCCAGCACGCGGCCCTCGGAGCTCTGGTGACTTTTATCCGTATCCAGAAGTCCGGTGCGCTCCACGAACAGCCGGTATCGTCCCGGCAAAATGTTTTCGATGCGGAATGCCCCATCCACACCGGATACCGCCGTGTAATCCCCGCCCTGAGCCTGGTTCTCGGCGATCAGTTCGATCAACGCCTTCTTCACCGGCTCGCTGCCCGGTTCTTTGGTGACCACGCCCTCAATCGCCGCGCGCTTCGGGGCATCCGCTACCGCGCCGGAACTCTGCGCCGCAACGCCCGCGGCCAGCAGCAGAATTGTCATGCATGTAAGAAGTGGTTTCATCCTTGTTTAGGAAGGTTTGAGCGCGTACCCGGACCGGTGAGGCGGCCCGCTCAATCTCCTTCTATCTTATCCTGCCCCTCGATTTTTCGCCGCGGATCCGCAGCCAGAACGAGGCTTGTGTGGAGAGACTTGTGTGGAAAAGCCCGTGTGGGGCGGACGTCCGCCAACTGCCGAAAGTATCCCAGCTGTATGCGTGAGAAGTGGCCACTCTCAGCTATCCTTGCGATACAGCAGATTGCGCATCGCCTCGCGACGCGCCGCGTTCGCTCCCTTGTCCGCCTTTAGCACGTCCGCAGGCTTCGCCTTCGCATCCGCCTCCTCTTCGCTGCACGACGGACACCGGTTCGCAAACCCGGGCTTCCCCGGCCTCAACTCAAACTCCTCACCGCACAACGCGCAGACTTTGATCGGAAATGTCATCGTTCGATTCCCTCTGTGTTCCCCTGTGAGCTCCGTGGTGAAGTGGTTAGAATCCGCACCACAGAGGTCATGGGGAAACACAGGCTGGATCCTTAATCAGTTCAGAAAATACTGCCGGTACAAGGTATCCCTCTGCGCGGGCCTGAATCCCGCATCGCGAATGATCCGCCGCAGTTCTTCTTCGGTCGTGCAGTTGGTCACGCCCGCCGCCCGCACCACATTCTCTTCGAGCATCACCGACCCCACGTCATTCCCGCCGAAGCGCAGCCCCATTTGGCAGACTTTCAATCCCTGCGTGACCCAGCTCGATTGCACATTGAGGAAGTTCGAAAGATACAGCCGCGAAATCCCCAGCACCTTCAGATACTCAACCGCCGTGGCCTCGTCCCAATGCCGCCCGCCCAGCGCCGTGTGCTGCGGCTGAAAGCTCCATGGGATAAATGCCGTGAACCCGCCCGTCTCTTCCTGCAATTCATACAGCTTCTGAAAATGGTTGATGCGGTTCTCGTAATTCTCGCCCACGCCAAACATCATGGTCGCCGTAGTCCGCATTCCGATCTGGTGCGCCGTGCGGTGCACGTTGATCCAGTCTTCGGTCAGGCACTTCAGCCGCGCAATCTTGTAGCGCACTTCGTCGTCGAGAATCTCCGCGCCCCCGCCCGGAATCGAATCCAGCCCCGCATCCCGCAGCCGCAGAATCGTATCGCGGATCGACAGCCCGCTATACTCCGCAATCGCAATAATCTCCGACGCCGAATAACAATGAAGATGGATTTGCGGGAAACGGCCCTTGATGCCGCGCAGCATCCGCTCGTGCCAGTCGATCTTCAGGTCCGGATGCAGCCCGCCCTGCATCAGCACGCCCGTCCCGCCCAGTTCCACCGTCTCGCGGATCTTCTCGTAGATCGTGTCGAAGTCGAGAATGTACCCTTCTTTCGCCGCCGGCCCTTTCAATGGCCGGTAAAACGCGCAGAAGGTGCAGTACTCGGTGCAGAAGTTGGTGTAATTAATGTTGCGGTCGATGATGTAGGTGACCACGCCCTCGGGATGCAGCTTACGCCGCATCGCGTCCGCTTCCATCCCGATGCCGATCAGGTCATCGGACTCAAACATCTCCAGCGCTTGCTGTTTGGTTAAGGACATAAGAGATCCACAGAACTTTTAATTTTAGCGGGAACCGCCCCAATCCTCCAACTCCGGCGGGCAACTCAGGCTGGACACAAGAGTGGCTCAGTTTGCCCATGCTTCTTGAGTTCCTCGGCAATCTCCGCGAATCCTGGGCAACCTCTGCGGTCAAGCTCTTTCTTACGGCAGAACTGCGCGCACCGCACTACTCACTTGTCCGCCCTTCTTCCCCCGTTCCATACTTCCCTGTCCCAGCAAATCTTCTGGCACCGTCCAATAAGTGAATATTCCAGGACTGGTGCTGTGGTCAGAAGTTGCGGGCTCCCTTACCGCTCTAAGGAGAAACCGGATGTTGCGCAAAATAATTGTGTTGTCGTGGCTCGCGTCTCTCGCTCTGATTGCTGCGATCACTATCAGTTGTGGCAACTCTTCCAGTTCAAACAGTACGGCGTGCACGGGAGGTCCCTACGATGTCGTCGGAAACTGGCAGGTCAATCTCACCAGCAGCGGTGGCTCCGATACTTTCTATGGCGCAATCGATTCCGCCGGCCTGGCATTGGCCTTCGACAACAACAGCGCTCAACTGTCGACCGGCGACACGCTTGAGCTCCCCACACTCACCGGCGCATGCTCCTTCTCCGGAACCGCGACGGCCTATGCTGAACCGAGCGGTATCGTCCAATCTCCGCTGTCCCTCACCGCCTCGGGCAACGTCGCGTCCGCCGCTTCCATCACCGGCTCCTATAGCGGACCCGCTACCGGCACTTTCACGGCCGCGACCTTCAAGCCCCTCACCGGTTCCGTCACTGCTCTCAGCGGCACCGTAACCGGAGAAGGGGAAGGCGCTCCCAACGGAATGCCTGTCCTGTATCCATTTACTTTCACCCCGACTGCTGTAGGTACCAACAGCAATATGAGCTTTACGACCAGCGCCGCTCTCAGCCCCACTTGCACGGTCAGCGGAACTTTCACTCAAGTCACTACGGCGAATGTTTTTGACGTCTCCATCACCTTTGCCGGCACCACTTGCGCCCTCACCGGCACTTTCACCGGCCTCGGGTTCGAGAGCAGTACCGACTACTTCGGCTTAACCACTACCGGCACCGCCGTCGGACCCTTTCTCTACGCCGACATCCTCGCCTCTTCCAACACGTTCGTCATGGAATTCTGGGTTCCGGCACCCTAACCTGGCGCGCTCTGATTTTCTGATGCCTACTTTCTCGATCGATTCAGGAATGATCGAGGAGTAGGCATCTGTTTTTCCACAGCTCCGATGCTGCTCTATGTGACCAACGACCTTTACTCAAACCACAGAGAATGAGGAAAACTGGCAGCATGTTCGATCGCGCGTTCCACGAAATCCTTGACACGGCAAATAAGGACCGGAACTCCTTATTCCGCAAGATTTTACCTATAACCCTTTGCGAATCAATATTTTGCGAACGCAATCAACGCCTCGCATACCCCAAGTACTTTAGATCCAAGATTTTAGGAGAAGAGATCCAAAAAAACACGCTTAGCCCGCTCCGAGGTTTGACACCGCCGAATGCCTTACCTAGACTGCCTGTGTAGGGGCAGGTCGATCGCAATGAGGACCATTCATGTCTTGGCTGCAGAATAAGTTTGAAAAGAATTTCCTGATCTCGACCGTCGACTACGTATTCAACTGGGCGCGCAAATCGGCGGTTTGGCCCATGACCTTCGGCCTGGCCTGCTGCGCGATCGAGATGATCGCCTCGTCCACCTCGCGCTTCGATATCGCGCGCTTCGGTTCCGAGGTCTTCCGTCCCAGCCCGCGCCAGAGCGACCTGATGATCGTCGCCGGCACGGTCACGCTGAAGATGGCGCCGGTGGTCAAACGAATCTACGACCAGATGCCCGATCCCAAGTGGGTGATCTCGATGGGCGCGTGCTCGTCGGTCGGCGGACCGTTCAATACCTACGCGGTGCTGCAGGGCGTGGACAAAATCGTCCCCGTCGATGTCTACGTCACCGGATGCCCGCCGCGTCCCGAAAATCTTTTCTACGCGCTGCTCAAGTTGCAGGACAAAATCGACACCATGACCCTGGCCAGGAAGCCCACCGAGGTTCGCCTCGACCCCAACATGGTCGAGAATTTCAAGCGTCAAGTGATGATCGCGCAAACCCTGCAGCCAAAGTAGCTGTCAGCTGTCAGCCGTCAGTGAAACAACTTATGTGGGGACAGCCGCCTTCGGCTGTCCAGCCGAGCATAGCTCGGCTTCTAACCACGAGCACGGACTCATGCCAAACTTGACTAAACTCACCACCCAATCCGAACTCCCTACGTCTGGCACGGCGAAAGAATTTCCCTGCGGTGACAAGACCATCTGCATCGCCAACGTCAACGGCACCTACTCCGCCATGGACAACGTCTGCCTGCATCGCGGCGGGCCGCTCGGTCAGGGCGCGATCGAGAATGGCAAAGTCGTCTGTCCCTGGCACGGCTGGGTGTGGGATCCGAAAACCGGCGAGGCCGCACACAACGCGAACGCCAAGGTCGCGGTCTATCCCCTAAAGATTGAAGACGGCGATGTTTTGATCGAGATCTAGTCTCGCCTACCCAAGCAGCTTCAGGAACTTTCCCGGCTGATTGTCGTAGCCGGGGAACACGCTCGCGAGATTTCTGTTCCCCATGTGGCGCGCGACCGCTTCGCCGATCACCTGGCGGAAATCGGTGGTCAGCGCGAGGTCGCGGCCTTCGTAGAGTTGCGACTGATCGAGACCGGGCCAGCGCCCGTACATTCTGCCGCCCTTCACCGGCCCTCCGAGGACGAACATCACGTTGGCGTGGCCGTGGTCAGTGCCGCGGTTTCCGTTTTCCCGCGCGGTGCGCCCGAACTCCGACATGGTCACGACGACCGTCTCTTCACCAAGATCGCCAAGGTCGGTCCAGAAAGCGGCCAGCGATTGCGAAAATTCGTTGAGCACGTTGGCCAACTGGCCCTCAACGGCGCCTTCGTTTACGTGATGGTCCCATCCAGCGATGTCAGCAAACGCAACCTGCACGCCCAAATTCGCCTTGATCAGTTGCGCGAGTTGCCGCAGGCTGTCGCCGAAGCGTCCTTTAGGGTAATCGGCGCCCGGCGCGGGCGTGTACTTGCCGGGATCGGCGGCCTTCAGCATCTTGACCGCGTCGAACGTTTCCTCGCCCGTGCCATGCAGCACGCTATCGGAGGAGTGATCGTACATGGCCTCAAACGCGCGCGCCGCCGGTGACGGCTTGGGATTTCTTCCACCCACCGAGAAGTCGTTGATGTTGTTCATGGCCACGGCTGGCTCGGAGCCACTCAGAATGCGCGGCAGCGATGGTCCCAACGCGATCGCACGGAACGGAGAATTCTGCGGCGACGGCGGCAGGTTGTGCAGCGAACGATTCAGCCATCCGTCTTCGGTCACTTTCACGCCGGGCGTGCCCGTCTCCATAAAATCCTGTGCATCGAAGTGGGAGCGCGTCGCGTCGGGCGATCCAGCAGCGTGCACGATGGCGAGATGGCGTTGCTGCCACAGCGGCTGAAATGGCGCCAGCGACGGATGCAATCCGAAGAAGCCATCGAGATCGATCACGGCCTTTCGTGGAATGTTGATGCTGGGCCGCATCGCATAGTATTGCGGCTCGCCGTGAGGAACAACAATGTTGAGCCCGTCGGCCGCGCCGCGCTGGAAGATGACGACGAGACGCTTGTGACGCGCGCCCTCGACCGTTCCGAACGCGGCGCGCGTAAGAAAGCTGGGCACGGCAGCCGTCCCCACGACGGCGAGCGCGCTGTTGCGAAGAAAGATGCGACGCGTGATAGACATTGGGAACAGCTCCTGGCTTCTAGCTGATCACTTCTGCGGTTTGCTAGAAGCTAGGAGCTAGTAGCTATCTTTTCTGAAACTCCGGCGAACCCAGCAGCAAACCCGCGATCATAGCCGGATCTGGCAGCTTGGGTTGCGGCGCTTTCTTATTCTGATCGGGCATGCCATTTTTTGTTGGACCCTCATTTGACGGATTCTGAATCTGCGCCGCGATCGAATCGTGCGTCTGTTTCGAAACGTCGGCCGAGAGCAACTTGGCTTCAAGCGATGATAGCGCAGAGACGGTATCGAACTGCGGGGAGCCGCCAGCCAGTTGCGCCGCATCCAGCTTCACTCCACGGACTCTACCCAACGTCAGCGCCAGCGCGAAGTTCATGCGGGTCAGCAGTGCCGACGAACTCACCCACGTCTCGGCCTTCATCGAATAGCCGGTGGGAGGCACAGCTCCATAGAGCGGCATGCCCATATTGTTCAACTGACGCGTCAGAGGCATCGCATCGTCAACGTCGGCGCCGGTGGCGCGCACCGCGGACGCTACAAACTCCAGCGGCGTTTTGACTTTGTCGCGATAGGCGCTGTCGGCCCAGAACTCGGGCGAATGAAACATGGTCGCCAGCACTTCGCGGATGTCTCCCTTTTTCTTCTGAAAAGTTTTGGCCATGCGATCGACGAGGGCGGGCGGCGGATCGTCCGACACAAACCGCTGTGCCAATTTCAGCGAGATGAAGTGCGCGGTCTTCGGGCTGGTGGCCAGCAGGTGCAGCACCTCCATACCCTCGTCTTCGCCCTTGGGCTTGATGCGATGACCCAGCACAACTTTCGGGCCCGGTTCGTGCTTGCGCGGATCGAAGCGGAATTCTCCGCCGTCGTTGGGCTTCTCAATCGTCCATCCGGTAAAGACCTTGGCCACCTCGGTGACGTCGCGCTGTGTGTATCCGCCATTCACGCTGAGCGTGTGCAATTCAAGCAATTCGCGGCCGTAGTTTTCGTTCAGGCCGCTATTCGCCTTGCGCTTCGCGTTGGGATTTGGCCTGGGATAGCCATACGGGCCGCGGCGCGCGGGATGCGCCGGCACGCCCAGAGCCTGCATGGAGTTCGGACCCACGCTCAGCCAGTTGTCGAGATAAAACAGCATCGCCGGACTTTTCGCCGTGGCGATCAGCAGGTCCTCGAACTTGCCCATCGCATGCGGACGAATCACCTGCTGCTCGTAATTGGTCAGCAGCAGGCGCTCCGGGCCTTTGCCCACGAAGACGTTGAAGTGATTGAACCAGAAATCGGTCATCACCTGCTCGAGTTGGCGATCGCTATAGATGGCGCGCAGCAGCTTGGCTTGCGCCAGCTCATCCACCAACACGCCTTGCGGATTATTCATGGCCAGCAAAGTTTCGCGCTGGCTGGGATTCATGTCCGCGAGCAGGTCCTGAGCCTTGCCGTGACGCAGCGCTCCTGCGAATGCGACCTGCTCGTCAGTCGGCATCGCGAGGACTTTTCTGTAGCGCTCGTCGGCAGGGAGATGCATGAGCGCTCTGATATCGAGTTCGCTTTCGAGATCCTCGTCGCGGCGGCGCCTATCGGCTTCGACGGCCGGATTTGTTTTGCCCGGAGCCGCAGCCATATCACCGCTCCCGCCCGACCCATCCTTCGCAGCACTCGCGCCTGTCATGGAGCCGCCGTCGGCCGTCGGCGGCACGGTGTTATTGTCCACGGAGGCGGGCATCGCATCGGGACTGGCGGCCGCTGCGGCGGCGAGTTCTTCGGCGGTCTTCGCACCTTCCTCCGCTGATGGCCCAGAGGCCGCGGGAGCCACCGACGGAACTGCCGCAGAGGCAACGGTCGCTTTCTCCTGCTTTTTTCCCTGACGATGCTCGAAGCGAGCGATCTGCACCTGATAAATGGCGCGGCGCGCGGGATCGGACGGCATTGGCCGCTTGCCATCCATGACCTGCTTGATCATCTGGCCGTCAGGAAATTCCTCGGCGATTTCCTTTGGACTCATGTGCAGCGTGCGAAACGGCGCCAGGCGCGCTTCCACGGCGCTGTCGGTGATTTTCTCGGGATGCAATTGCTGATCGATCCAGCGGTCTACGCCGATGGCCAGGACCAATTGCACGTCGCCGGGCCGCGGACCAAAGGTAAGCCGATTCAGGGCGTGTACGGCGCGCCTCTGGTCGTTCGTGGCTTCTTCGGACTTCTCCTTTTTGCCGGCGAGCAGTTGCGGGACAGCACAGGCGAGGCTCAGACACAACAGAGAGGCCGACAGCTTGGCGAAGCTGGATCGCATCAAAACTCTCCAGACAGACCAGGTCTGCTGATTATGAACCCAAGAGGGAAGAAAAAGTTGCTGCCGTGGATGTTACTGAGTGCTTTGTCAAGAAAGCCGGCGGGCACTTCCTACGTGGTTAGATACGCTTTTCCGCGCGAAACTTTATACTGCAAAGTCGCGGCCAGATGATCGATGTCGGTGGCCGCGATGTTGACCGCAGTGGAATCCAGAAGCGGAGTGCGATTACTGCCCACCGCATCGCGACGCACCTGAATCAGCAGCGCCTGCACAACATTGGGATCGTATTTTTCCGGAGCCATCCGTACCAGATCGCTGAGCGCGCTGCCCACCGAAAGCGGAGCGCGGTAGGGACGAATGCTGGTCATGGCATCGAAGGAATCGGCGAGGCCGATGATGCGAACCGACATAGGCAGATCTTCGACCGTGAGCTTGTCAGGATATCCGGAACCGTCGCTGCGCTCGTGGTGCCAGCGCACCGCCTCAGGAATCTTCGGCCAGGGGAACTGCACGGTGCTGACGATCTGATGCCCGACCGTCGTGTGATCCGCCATCTCGCGAAATTCTTCGGGATCGAGCGCACCCGGCTTGCCGAACAGACGGCGATCGACCGCAACTTTTCCAATGTCGTGGAGATATCCCGCGCTGCGCAAGGCCGCGACCTCGTTTGATTCCATTCCCATGGCCTCGCCGATCGCGGAGGCGTAACGGCCGACGCGCAGGGAGTGGCCGTGAATATTCACATGCTTCACGTCGATGGCGGTGGCGAAAGCTTCGAGAGCGTTGTCGTAAAAGCCATGCAGCGAGGCCATCAGCTTCAAGTTCTCAGAAACGCGCTGCGCGATGGTCTGAGTCAACGCGTGATTCTGGACCGCAAGCGCAATGTAGCTGCAGAGCAGTTCGAGCGCATCGAGTTCGCTGTCTTCGTAAAGCGAATCGCCTGGGCGGCGTCCGAGGCCGACCACGCCCGCGAGACGGCCTCCAGCTTTCAGCGGCGCGAGGCACTTGAACAGTTCCGGCGCGACGTTGCCGTTGGAACTCAGGAATACCGAGTAGGTGGAGGAGTTCAGAACAATGGGGCCGCGGGCCGCAGCCAACGCATGCACGTGTTTGGGCAGGAGAGGAATGAAGGCGGGCTCCGGCATCAGCGCGAAGCCCAGCGCGGTCGAGGAGGTCAGCATGGCGGGCTTGTCCGAGAACAGGAACAGCGCACCTTCGCGCGCGCCTGCCGCTTCCATCACGGCAGACAGCATCAGGCGTGAAGTTTCCGAGAACTCGCGCTCGGCCGTCAGCGCGGGCCCGAGCTCGGAAAGCGCTTCGACTGTGTGTAACAGTCGCCGTAAATTGTTTGTCTGAATCGCCACGAACGAAGTGGGAGCCAGATCGCAGAGCACCTTGAGCGTAACACGCAACAATTGCTCCATGCGAGGGCGGCTTGTTGGTTAGTTTGATGCGGTATTAACGATGCTGAAACCACGGTGACACAGATTGTTCTCCCACGAAAGTGGAAGAACCACTCCAGGCACTACTGTTTCTTGAAGCGCTGCTAGAAGTGTTCCCGCAGTTCGGCGAAGCGGCCGACAATGAGCAACGTCTGGTTGGGCGGAGCGGGATTCACTTCTTCATGCTCGAGGATCCAGGTGTCGCCGTGGGGTATGAAAACCGCGTGCAGCCCGGCAGCCAGCGCGGGATTGATGTCGGATTTCGGGCTGTTGCCGATCATCCAGGCGGAACTCGGATCCAGCGAATATTTCTCGACCATGTGCGCGTAGGTGGCGGCATTTTTTTCGGCGACGATCTCGGTCGCGGCGAAATGCTGCTTGATCATCGAGCGCTCGATCTTTCCCGTTTGCTCGGGAATGGCTCCCTTGGTCACCAGAATCAGGCGATGGCGATTGGAAAGGTGTACGAGCGTTTGCGGCACTTCGGGCAGAAATTCAATGGGATGATTTTCAATCGCCAGTGCAAAACTGCGGACCTGCTCGTGCAGTTCGGGCGTAACCGGCCGCGTGCTCAAGCGCTCGAAGGTATCGACTAGAGCGTGCGAGAAGCTGTGCAAACCATAGCCGTGCTTCACGATGCATTCGCGCTCGACGTCGTTGAGCACTTCTCGAACCTGCTCCGCCGAGAACTCGTGATGGTTCAGGAAAGAGATGAAGCGGGCGATGGCCCGCTCGAAGTAGACGTTGTTCTCCCACAGCGTGTCGTCGGCGTCGATGAGGAGGGTTTGGGGCACGCGAGCTATGAGCTATGAGCAATGGGCGGCGAGCGAACCACAATCTCGCCGAAACGGTGTTCTGCCGAAAAAACGCAGTTTCCCACAAAGGAGTGTAGCGCTAAGGGGTGGCTCATTGCTCATTGCTCCTTGCCCATCGCTCGTTACACCCAATCCACGCGCGCTTCGGGACCAATGATGCCGGCCTTGTGTCCCATGTCGAGCAGGCGGCGGACGGCTTCGCGGCCATCGGGGCCGTAGTCGAGGGTGCGGTCGTTCACGTACATGCCGACAAACTTGTCAGCCGAGGCCGTGTCGAGATCGCGGGCGAACTGCATGGCATAGGCCAGCGCCTCCTCACGATGATCGAGAGCGTACTGGATGCTTTCCTTCAAGGCCGCCGTCACGACTGGCATCAGCTCGGGTCCGAGAGCGCGGCGAATCGCGTTGCCTCCCAGCGGCAGCGGCAGGCCAGTGACCTTGTGCCACCACTTGCCGAGATCGACGACGCGATGCAGGCCCGACTTCTCGTAGGTCAGCTGGCCCTCGTGGATGATGAGCCCGGCTTCGTATTTGCCTTCGAGCACCTGCGGGATGATCTGATCGAAGGGAACGACTTCGGTCTCGATCCCCGGAGCAAAAAGTTGTAACGCCAGGTAGGCCGTCGTCAGGGTGCCGGGAACCGCGATCCGCTTCGATTTAATTTCGGTCGCGGAGAAGGGGCGTGGCGAAACGATCATGGGACCGTAAGCCTCGCCGACGCTGCCGCCGCAGGCCATCAGCGCGTATTTATCCTGCACGTAGGGATAAGCGTGAAACGAGATCGCGGTGACGTCATAAACGCCTTCGCGGGCTTTCTGGTTGAGCGTTTCGATATCGCACAGCGTGTGCGTGAAGCGCAGGCCGGGCGTGCGGACCTTGTGCGTGGCCAGTCCGTAGAACATAAAGGCGTCGTCGGAATCAGGGCTATGGGCGACGCTGATTTCGCGGACTTGTGTGCTTCCGGGATTTTTTGTTTCCTGCTCGGTGACGGGCATCATGAAATGAACTCCAACAGCTAGGAAAAATTACGGTTGAACATCAACTGCGACGCCAGCGGGTTGCGATGGCGGCAGCGAACATCACTTTCATCACTTCGGCGGCGAGAAACCAGTACAGGCCCAGGTAGGCCGCCTTGGCCAGCGAATGCGTGAAAACATAGAGCCAAGTCAGGCCGCCGACGAAGAGCAGAATCTCTGCCAGAAGGCCCGCGACAGCTGCGCGCACGAACGTTTTCGTGCTGTGCTCGAAGATGTATCCGGCCAGAAAGGCGACGAACGGGTACACCATCAGAAATCCGCCAGTCGGTCCGAGCAGTTGCGCCATTCCGCCCAGGCCGGTGGGATTAAATACGGGAAGTCCCACCGCGCCCTCGGCCAGATACAGAGCGAGCGCCGCGAAACCGCGACGGCTTCCGAGAAGAAGTCCGACCAGCAGCACGCCGAGATTTTGCACCGTGAGCGGAACCGGGGTGAGCGGCAAGAGTGGGATCGTAATGCGCGCGCACAGCGCGACAAACAGGCTGGCGCCAACGACCAGCGCCACCTGCCGCGAGGCTTCGAGCATCCGCTCTTGCGGAGTGTTCAGAGTCTGAATTGCAATCTTTGCCATAAGCTAAATCTCCCGGTCGCGGCGACATTTCCGATCCGCAGCTCTTACTCGCCGCCGGCCTTACGCTCCACGACTTCTTCGTGCGAAGCGTGCGCCTTCTGCAGATGTCTTCGCAGGTGCATGAACAGGGCAATGGCCACGCACACTACTACCAGGGTGCTCACGCCCAGGATCAGAAACCACCAGATCATCCGCACAGTCGATTAGGATAACAGCTTCCAGCGGGTAGCTCCTAGCGGCCGGGCTGGCCCGGTGGGTGAGGCTGATCGCGCGGACCACTATCCCTGGCCCTCATGCACACGCGAGATCCTCCGCTCCGGCTGAAAAGTGCCTGCGCTCAGGATGACCCCTATCTCGCGATGACTTGCAGCTTGCGACAGCCCGGCTAGGAGGCGCTCTTGCGCTTCTCGCGCAGGACTTCGACGCGCTTCATCATGAATTCCAGACGCTTCCTGCCCCACTTGGTGCGCGTAACCGCCCTTTCGAGATTGAGGAAGGCCTCAGGGTCATTGAGCTTCTGGCGCAGTTCTTTCACGAAGGGATGAATTTTGGCGTAGATCAGGAACAGTTCGCCGCTGAAGGCGGGCTGCAGAAATAATTCTTCGTTCAACACGCCGGCCAGTACAAACGAGGTCACGATGCCCCAGTAGCCGCCCACTTGCCGCAGCCAGGCGTTCTCCTGCGTACCCATCGCCCAGGCGACTTTGAGGAAGTCGTCGGCATTTTCGGGGAAAAATTCGCCCGCTACCCAGGAGCGGGCTTTGCGCATTTCCGCTTCGCGGCGCAGATCGTAGAGTTCGAGGATGAGGTGGGCATCGGCGGTGGTCGGTTTCTTGGCCATGAGTTTCTCCTTGGATTGTTGCAGGACGCGCGAAAAGTCTACAAGAAACAAAAAACTCTTTTAACCAATGGCGATCAAAATCCCCGCCCGGTCGTTAAGGCGCGACAAGGGTGGGGCACCCATTCAGTATCAGCTGCTGGCCGTCTGCGCGCTAGTGGCTGGCGGCTCTGCTGGTGGAGGCGCGGGCCGTTCGTAGTCGCACTCTTTGTTGGGACAGGCGATGACCGGGCCGGCTTTCAGATTCTTTTCCACCAGGTACTCGCTGCCGCAACTCGGGCACTTCTCGGCGATCGGTTTGTTGGCTGAAGTGAATTTGCACTTCGGATAATTTCCGCAACCGTAGAAGGTGTTGCCCTTGCGCGCGCGCTTTTCGACCAGGTCTCCGTCTTTGCACTCCGGACATTTTACGCCAATGTAATTCTGCTTCACATACTTGCACTCAGGATATCCGCTGCAAGTTGTGAACTCGCCGTAGCGCCCGTGGCGGATCATCATGTTGCGCCCGCACTTCGGGCAGAGCTCGTCGAGCGGGATGTCGGGAACTTTCTTGCCCTGATCGAGACGCCGAGTCGTCTTGCAATCGGGATACCCGGTGCAGGCCATGAACTGGCCGAAGCGTCCACGCTTGAGCACCATCACCCGGCCGCAGTTTTCGCAATACTCTTCCTGCGTCGTGCCCTGCACGTCGGCCGAATCCAGGTCGGGCAGGTTGATGGGATTTTCTTTGGTAAACGTGCAGGTGTTCGGATCGTCTTTATCGTAGGTGCTGCAGGCGTAGAACGAACCGTGCTTGCCCCACTTGATCACCAGCGGCGCGCCACACTTTTCGCACTTCTCGTCGGTGGGCTTCTCCATCCGCTTGATGTTTTCCATGTGCTTGGCCGCGTACTTCAAGTCTTTCTGGAATTTCTTGTAGAACTCGGCCATGGCGTCTTGCCACTTCTCTTTGCCCTCTTCAATTTCGTCGAGTTCTTCCTCCAGACGCGCCGTGTATTGCAGATCGAAAATATCCTGGAAGTTTTCCACCAACAGATCGGTGACAACCAGGCCGATTTCGGTGGGAACAAATTTCCCGCCGAGCTTCTGCACGTACTGCCGCTCCTGAATCGTGGTGAGAATGGCCGCGTATGTTGAGGGACGGCCGATGCCGCGCTCTTCGAGCTCTTTCACCAGCGACGCTTCGTTGAAGCGGGGGGGGGCTCGGTGAAATGTTGCTCGGGCTTCAGTTCTTTGAGAGTGAGTTTCTGTCCGGCTTCGAGCGCGGGCAGCTTGTGCTTTAGTTCCTCGTCTTCTTCGTCCTTGCCCTCCTTCGATTCTTCGTAGACTTTGAGGAAGCCGTCGAACTTGAGGACGGATCCAGTCACGCGGAACCAGAACACATCGCCGCCACTTTTTGCGTCGATGTCGACCGTGGTCTGATCGAACACGGCGGGATTGATCTGCGATGCGACAAAGCGCTGCCAGACGAGCTTGTAGACCTTGTACTCATCTTCTTTCAGATATTGCTTGATCTGGTCGGGATGGCGCATGGCCGATGTCGGGCGAATGGCCTCGTGCGCTCCCTGCGCTTCCTTCTTTTCTTTATAGGTGTTCGGAGTTTCGGGAAGGTAGGTTGGACCGTATTCCTTGCCTACGTATTCGCGTACCTCTGTGATCGCTTCTGGCGCAACCCGGGTGGAGTCGGTACGCATGTAGGTAATTAGGCCGACCGAGCCCTCTTCGCCGAGTTCAACGCCTTCGTAGAGGCGCTGCGCGATCATCATGGTGCGCTTCACGCTGAAGCGCAGCTTGCGGGAAGAATCCTGCTGCAGCTTGCTGGTGGTGAATGGAGGCGCGGCGTTGCGGCGGCGCTCTTTCTTGTCAACCGAGCGAACGATCCAGTCCGCCTTTTCGAGCGCAGCGCGGATCTTTTCCGCATCTTCACTATTGGTGACTTCAACCTTTTCTTCGCCTTTGCCTACAAACCGGGCGTCGAACGCTGGGGGCTTGTTGGCCGCGAGATGAGCGTCGATGGTCCAGTATTCTTTTTTCTCGAACGCCTTGATCTCGCGTTCGCGCTCGACGATCAAGCGCAGCGCAACCGTCTGTACGCGGCCGGCAGAAAGGCCACGGCGGACTTTGTCCCACAGAAGCGGAGAGACCTGGTATCCCACGAGACGGTCGAGGACGCGACGCGCCTGCTGGGCATCGACCAAGTTCTGATCGATCGCGCGGGGATGCTCGAAGGCGGCCTGCACAGCGCGCTTGGTAATTTCGTTGAAGGTCACGCGCTGGATGCGCGGCGGAGCTTCCGGCTCGCCCTTCTTTGCCTTCTTGGCTTTCTTTTTCTTGGCACCGTTTCCGTCAAGTTCATCGGCCAGATGGGCGGCGATGGCCTCGCCTTCGCGATCCGGGTCAGGCGCGAGATAGATGGCATCGGCCGAGGCGGCCAGCTTCTTCAGCTTGGCCACAACTTTTTCTTTGCCGGGGATGACGACGTAGTCTGTCTGGAAATCGTTGGTGATGTCGACACCGAGAGTGCTCTTGGGCAGATCCTTGACATGCCCGAGCGAGGCTTCGACAGAGAAGCCCTTCCCCAGATATTTCTGGATGGTCTTCGCCTTGGCCGGCGATTCGACAATGACTAAACCTTTTGACAATGGAACCTCTGTTTCCTTGTGTACGTTTTTTGAAGCTAGCACGAATAGGCGGAAAGCAACAAGTTACGGGAAAGAAGCTCTCAGCTATCAGCTTTCAGCTCTTAGCTTCTGCATGAGCGCTGCCGACATTCGTTTCACTTCCACAACCTCGCCGGAAACCCGCTGGTAATCAGCCTCTTCGAGCAACTCCAGGTCGCGCGATAGGAGCAAGTGATACTCCAATTCGGCGGCCGAACCGGCGGCAATCTGCAAGAAGCGAGCGAAATCCACGTCTCCTCGTCGACAAGGTCCTTCGGCGACGTTCGCACCGATCGAAACGGAAGCTCTGCGCATCTGGCTCGTCAAACCGTACATTTCTTCTCGCGGAAATGACTTGCTAACTCTGTAAACATCGAGTGTCAACGAATGTGCCTTTTCCCAAACCTTAAGATTCCTGAAGTTCTGCACGCACCCTCCTTCACGACGAACAAACTGACAGCTGACGGCTGATAGCTGACAGCTTTCAGAAGCTTTTTACAAAATTCTTCCCTGGCATCTGCCTTACTTTGCCGTTCAGTTCCAGTTCGAACAATGCGGCGAAGATTTCCGAGGAGGACAATTCTGTTTCGAGCTTCTCGACCAGTTCGTCGATGTGCGTGGCTTCGTCGGCCTTGAGCAGGCTCAGGATCCGTTTTTCGTGAGGAGGAAGCCCTTCGTCCGGAAATAGAGATGCGGACGAGGAGCCTTGGGATTCAGGCGAGGCGGGCGGGGTCAATGCAAGTCGTACTTCTGTCGGGAGATCTTCCCAAACATCTTCCCAGGTGGCGACCAGCTTGGCGCCCTGTTTGATGAGAGTGTTTGGTCCCCAGGAATTTTTGTTGGTGACGTTGCCGGGGACGGCAAAGACATCGCGATTCTGCTCGAGCGCGAGGCGGGCCGTGATGCGCGTGCCGGAATACTCGGCGGCTTCCACGACCAGCACGCCGACCGACATGCCGCTGAGAATGCGGTTGCGGATGGGAAAATTTTGGGGAGCGGCAAAACTGCCGAGTGGAAATTCGGAGATCCATGCGCCACCGAGAGCTAGAATCTGCTCGGATAAACGCGAATTTTCTTTCGGATAGATCACATCAACACCAGTACCAAAAACGGCGACCGTCTTGCCTTTTGCGGCGATGGCGCCGCGATGACTGGCCGTGTCGACGCCGCGGGCCATCCCACTAATAATGACCAGACCTTGGGCAGCCAGATCCGAGGCCAGGCGCTCGGCCATGCCGGAACCGTAGGGCGTGGGATGGCGAGTTCCGACCATGGCTATGCCGGGCTTGATCAGGACTTCCGCGCCGCCGCGGACATACAAGACGAGCGGCGGATCGTAGATTTCTTTCAGCCGCGGCGGATAGAGGGGGTCGTCCATGGAAAGCACAGTCGCGCCCGCAGCGGCGGCGCGCGCAATTTCTTCGTGCGCCAGTTCAGCCGACTTGCCGGTGGCCAGCGCCTGCGCGGAAACAGCGTGAATGCCGCTGCCTTCCAGTTCGGTAAGGCTGGCGCGAAAGACGGCTTCGGCCGATCCAAAGTGCTCGACGAGTTTGCGAGACTTCGTCGGCCCGAGGCCGGGGGTCAGCGACAGCGCGAGCCATTCGACAAGATGGGTATTCGCGGACAGGACAGCGGCATTCGACACAGAGGACTCCGAGCGGACTGTACTGACCGCCGGAGAACGCTGTCAAGGTCATCCGTCACATTGGTTTGTTAATATTGTGGAAAGATTCCGAAATTGAAAAATTCATGAGACGTTTGCGAATTTCCGCTATTTCTTACCTGAATACCGCTCCTTTGATGTGGGATTTCGAGCACGGGAATGCCGCCCGCGACTTCGATATTTCCTACACACTGCCCTCGGGATGCGCGCGGGCGCTGGCCGAAGGCGAGGCGGATATTGGCATTATTCCAGCGGCGGCCTACACGCAAATTCCTGGGCTGCAGATTTTGCCCGACGTTGCCATCGCTTCGCGGCGGACGGTGCGTTCGATTTTGCTGGTCAGCAACGTGCCGGCCGAGAAAGTTCGCACGGTTGCGCTCGACACTTCTTCGATGACCTCGGTCGCGCTGACGAAGGTTCTATTTGAGAAATGGCTGGGCGGCGGACGGACTTTCACAGCGATGGAGCCCAACCTCGAGCGGATGTTGGCGCAGTGTGATGCCGGATTGTTGATTGGCGATCCGGCGTTGCAGGTGGATCGCGGGCGTTATCACACCCTCGATCTGGCGGAGGAATGGATTCGCTATACGGGCAAGCCGTTTGTGTTTGCCTTCTGGGCAGTGCGCGGGGAGGCGCTGCGGGAAGCGGATCCGGCGCTGGACTTGGCAGCGGTGTTTCGCGACTCGCGCGATCACGGACTGGAAGCGCAGAATTTAGACAAGATTGTGCGGAAATGGGCGCCGCGATTAGGGCTCAGCGAGAATGGAGTTCGCGAGTATTTGACGGAGAACATTCATTATCAGCTGGACGCGGGCTGTCTCGAGGGGCTGCGGTTGTTCTATCAATACGCGGCGGAGATCGGAGCGCTGCCGGCAGCGCCGGGGTTGCAGTTCGCGGAGTCGGCGAGAGAGACGGCACACCGGGGCTAAAGAACTGTTTCTCCACGACGACGCCAGCGGCATTTCCCGCACAGCCGAGTCAGAACCGTCAACCACGAAGGACACTAAGTTACACGAAGGAAACCTGGACGATTTTCCTTCGTGTAACTTCGTGTCCTTCGTGGTTGGTGCTTTTGCGTTAAGCTGAAATGAGCCCGTGAGCCTTTTCCAGCCCATCCCGAATGCCGGCAGCGCGGCCGATACGACACGGCCGCTGGCCGACCGCATGCGTCCGCGGACGCTCGAGGAATATGCCGGACAGGAACACCTGATCGGACCGGGCAAGCCACTGCGCGTGCAGATCGAGCGCGATGATTCGGGCTCGCTGATTTTCTGGGGACCGCCGGGAACGGGCAAAACCACCCTCGCCAAGATTATCGCTAACATGACCAAGGCGGACTTCATCGAGTTCTCGGCGGTGCTGGCCGGGATCAAAGAGATCAAGCAGGTCATGGCCGACGCCGAACGGGCGCGGCAATATGGCACGCGGACCATTGTTTTTATCGACGAGATCCACCGCTTCAACAAGGCGCAGCAGGATGCGTTTCTGCCGCACGTAGAAAAAGGAAACATCCGGCTGATCGGGGCGACCACCGAAAATCCGTCGTTCGAGATTAATTCGGCGTTGCTCTCACGCTGCCGGGTTTACGTATTGCAGCTGCTGACGGAGGGGCAGATTGTGCAATTGCTGAAGCGCGCGCTCGACGATCGAGAACGCGGGCTCGGCGAAATGCATGTGACTGCATCCGATGACGTGCTGAAGACCATTGCCAGCTACACCAGCGGTGACGCGCGCAGCGCCTACAATGTGCTGGAGGTCGCAGCGGGACTAGCGAAATCCCCACCTCTCGCAAAGGAGGCGAGAAGTGGGGCACCCACTTCGGTTGAGATTACCGACACGATCGTTCGTGACGCGCTGCAGAAACGCATTCTGCTGTATGACAAGACGGGCGAGGAACATTACAACCTGATTTCGGCGCTGCATAAGTCGGTGCGCAACAGCGATCCGGACGCGGCTCTGTACTGGCTGGGGCGCATGCTCGAGGCAGGAGAAGATCCGCTCTACGTTGCGCGGCGAGTGGTGCGCATGGCGGTGGAAGACATCGGGCTGGCTGATCCGAACGCCTTGTCTTTGTGCATGGCCGCGCGCGACGCCGTGGATTTTATCGGCATGCCGGAAGGAAATCTGGCGCTGGCGCAGGCCGTAGTCTATCTGTCAGTGGCGCCGAAATCGAATGCGCTGTACACCGCGTATGGCAGCGTGCAAGCTGACGTAGAGCAGACGGCCGCGGAAGCCGTCCCGCTGCATCTGCGCAATGCCCCGACCAGCCTAATGAAGGGTCTGGGGTACGGGCACGGATATCAGTACGCGCACGACCTCGAATCCAAGGTTGCGGACATGCAGTGCCTGCCGGATAATCTGCGCGGCCGCGTCTATTACCGTCCGACGAATGAGGGGATCGAGAAACGGATCCGCGAGCGGATGGAGGAGATCAAACGGCAGCGAGCCCGCGCCGCCGAGGCCGACCTGACACCACGAAAGAAAGAATCGTAAACGACCCGCGCGGCATCTTTGAATCCATCAAAGTGAATAGGGTAGGGCGGTCCTATGGCTGCGATTCCAAATCTTACGCATATTGAGCCGTCTCCGCGGACGCTTCCCGCCGATCTGGTGGAGGACCTGCAGCGCGTGCAGAAGTCGGCGCAAAAGATTAATTCGATCCTCGATCTCGATCAGCTCATCGACGGCGTCGTGACCGAAATGCGGCATTCTTTCGGGTGCCTGGAAGCGGGTATTTATCTGCACGACGAAGAGCGCGGCGATATGGTGCTGGCTGGGGTGGACGGCTGCACCGAGCACGGCAAGGGCTACCGCCTGAAGATCGGCCGCGAGGGCATGGTGGGCTATGTCGCGGCGACGTTGGAAACGCGCTATGCGCCTGACGTACGCAAAGATCCATACTACGTGGCCTGCGAGCTGTCCACGCGATCGGAAGTGGCCATTCCGCTGCGCGTGGGCGAACGTCTGGTGGGCGTGTTCACCGCATCGCATCCTGAGGTGGACGGATTTTCACGGCAGCAATTGCGGATGTTGCAGGCCTTGTGCGATCACGCGGCCGTGGCGATTCACAATGCGCGCCGCTTGCAGTTGGAGCGTGCTGAGCGCGCGGCGCTGGATCGTGAGGCCGAAGAGGCGCGCAGCATTCAGCAGGCGCTGTTGCCGAAAAGCTCGCCGTACATTCCCGGCTTTGTGATTTCGGGGCGGAGCGTGCCGGCGCGCACGGTCGGCGGCGACTGGTACGACTTTATTCCATTCGAAGACGGGCGCTGGGGAATTGTTCTGGCCAACGTCTCGGGCAAAGGAACGGCGGCCGCCCTGCTGATGTCGGCGACTCGCGGGATGCTGCGTTCGCTAGCGGAAACCTGCTGCAGTCCGGGAGATGTGCTGACGAAGCTGAATGAGTTGCTGGTCAACGATTTTCCCGCAGGAAGGTTCGTCACACTGGTCTACGCGGTGCTGGATCCCAAGAAGCGCGTGATTACGTTTGCCAATGCCGGCCACTTGCTGCCTCTGTTTATTGACGATAAGGCCGAACACTTTCTCGAGGTGGAGCGGGGGCTGCCGCTCGGACTGGCGAATGGAGACTATTCCGAAACTCAGGTCTCGTTGTCGAAGGGATCGCGGCTGATTTTCTACAGCGACGGGATCACCGAAGCGGAGAACTCGCAGGCGGAGGAATTTGGCTTGTGCCGCCTGGTCGAACATGCGATTCGGCCGGAGGCTTCCGCGCTGAGCCTCGTAGATGAAGTGCAGACGTTTTCGAATGGCTCCGGCGTGCGGGACGACGCTAGCGTGGTGTTTATCGGCGTAACTCCGTAATCAACGCATCCGCGCGCGATGCTCTTTCAGGATGCAACGGTCCATCACGACAAAGATTCCCGCCTTGCGCGCCCTTTCCGCGGCCTTCTCGTGGATTACTTCTTCCTGCATCCAGATGGCGGGCACTTTGAGTTGAATGGCCTGATCAACGATCGCTTCCACGAATTCCGAACGGCGAAAAATATCGACGATGTCGATTTTTTCTGGAACATCAAGCAGGCTCGCGTAGGCTTTCTCGCCCAGGCATTCTTCGATCTGCGGATTCACCGGAATAATGCGATAGCCGTGACTCTGCATGTAAGCGGAAACTCCGTGGCTGGGGCGCAGGGGATTGCACGAGAGGCCAACAACGGCAATGGTCTGGGAGCGGCGGAGCAGGTCAGCGATCGGATCGGATTGCGGAACCGAAGCCATTATTTCTTGTTTGCCGCGTCCAGTTTCTGTTTGTACATTTTCAATGCAAGCTTGCGGATGGTTTCAGAAACTTCCTTGTTGTTGGAAAGATTCTTGAGGTCCTGCACCAGCAGGTTCTTCACCAATCCCAAGCTGAGATCGAGCGGGGTGCGGGGGTTTGCGACCAGATTGCGCACGACGATGTAGTTTTTCATGAAGCGGCGCTTGAGCGGAATCTGGCGCAGCACGGCTTCCAGCACGTTTTTCTGGCTGGCGAATTTTTCCACTTCGCCGTCAGCTAGTTTCGGGGCCTCGAGCACGGCCAGCGCGACCACCTTGGTGCCATCGCGGATCAGGATCGAGCGCTCCTCTTTGTTGCCTTTCAGCGCCAACTGAATGCGTCCCTTGACGTCGAGGGAATTGATTTTCTGCAGCGTGTTTTCCCGCTTAGGCGGACCTTTGGGCTGCGGGTGGTGATGAGCGGCGGGCGCGGTCGCATGAGCTTCGGACTGAGCGGCAATCGGCGCTGACACTGCGGGTGTGGGTGCCTCTGACTCGTCCTCGTGAAAATACTCGGGACCGAGCAGATCAAAGGTCCCGCCAATTGCCTGAAACGGCTTGTTGCCTTCGGAGGCAATATCCTGAGCGTGTTGCTGGAAGTAGGAGAACACCGTTTCATCGTCCACGCCGACGGTAGCCTCTGGATTTTCTTCGGCAGCAGGAACGGGCTGAGCCGGGGCGGCCTCCGCAGGCTCTGCAGCATGGGCCACTTCGCCTGGCGCAGCGATATGGGCCTCCGCGGGGGCGCGCGATGCGGCAGGATCCACTTCGGCGGAAGCATTGCTCTCATGCTCTTGATGTTCCGCTTGTGCCGCGGTGGGCACAGTCGGCCCGGTTGCGTGCAACCAGCGTTGCAGCTCTTCCGATTCTTCTTTTTTCAAATATGGGCTGGAGCGCAGCGCTTCCAGTACGACGTGCGTCGAACGCACACGCTGGCTCTTGAGCATGATTTCCAGCGTCTCGCGCAGGGCGGATGCTGCTAGCTTCACCAGCTGTTCTTCGCGGACGGAAGGATTTTCCAGCAATGCGGGCAGCAAATTCGGACGAACATTGTCGGGCGAGATGAAATAATTCAACACCTCCGCCGGAGTCCGCGGATCGCTGACGGCATCGAGGCAGGCTTTGTGATCCCAGCCGGCCAAGGTCATGCGAGCGGTTTCGCCGAATACCTTGTTGTAGCGCGCGAGATAAACGAGGATCTCAATGTTCTCGGCGGCCGGAACCTGCAGCGCGCCGCGGGCAGCGAACTGCATCATGTTGGAAGGCAACTTTGAAGCGCGGATTTGGTCGATCATGCGCGCCATAGCTTCACACCTCGGAGGCAGAACCGGACTGCTGGCGGCCCGAAACCGGGTTGCCCGCGGCCAGAGACTCGAGCTCGCGCACGGCGAGGTCGAAATCCCGGGTAATGCGATTCGGTTTGTGCCGTAAAAATTCGTCCCGCAACGTTCGATAGTACCAAAGAGTGCCCTCGCGTCCACCGTTGAAACGGGACCAAATTGATTCGCCGATCGCGCGGTAATCGCTGAGGATGGAGCGGACGTTATTGAGCTTGTCGGCGGCCGAGACCAGATGCGTGTCCGTGCCTTCTTTTTTCAGGCGCGTGATGTATTTCTGCTTGCGCTCGAGCCACGGTGGTTTCGGATAAGTATCGGCATCGGTGCAACCGTCAACAATCTTCGCCACGCGGTCGCCGAAGCGACGGCGAACTTCCTTCAGCATGGGAGCTCCGCCGCAATCTTCAACCACGTCGTGCAGCAGGGCGGCGATGGCAAGATCTTCATCGCCTCCGGCTTCGAGCACCAGCGATGCCACCCCCATCAGATGCGCGATGTAGGGGATGGTCGAGGCTTTGCGCGTCTGCCTGGAATGTTTTTTGGCCGCGAATTCAAAAGCAAGCAGGAAGCGTGGGCCGAGGGGGGAATTTTTCTTTGCCCACTGTGGACTCCGTGTCCTCCGTGGTGAGATTTTTTCCCGGGAAGGCGTCACTGCTTCTCTCCGCGCCGCGCCAGCAGATAAGCGCGAATGAATGGCTGCAGATCTCCGTCGAGCACGCGATCAACGTCCCCGACTTCCGTCTTGGTGCGATGATCCTTGATCATGCGATAGGGCTGCAGGACATAGGAACGAATCTGCGATCCGAATTCGATGTCGAGCTTGGAGTCTTCGATCTTTTTTGTCGCGGCGCGCTTTTTCTCCATTTCGAATTCGTAGAGTTTCGAGCGCAGCATGCTCATGGCGCGTTCTTTGTTTTTGTGCTGCGAGCGTTCATTCTGGCAATTGGCGACCAGACCCGTGGCAATGTGCGTGATGCGCACTGCAGAATCTGTGGTGTTCACATGCTGTCCGCCCTTGCCGCTGGAGCGATAAGTGTCGATGCGGATATCCTCGGGCTTGATGACGATTTCTATGCTGTCGTCGATTTCCGGCGAAACAAACACGCTGGCGAAAGAGGTGTGGCGGCGCTTGGCCTGATCGAACGGCGAGATGCGGACCAGGCGATGCACGCCGATCTCGCCCTGTAGAAGTCCGAAAGCATAGTCGCCGTTCACAGCGAAGGTCGCCGATTTCAATCCCGCTTCTTCGCCCGGCTGGTAATCGTAGAGGACAGTCTCGAAGCCCTGCCGCTCGGCCCATCTCAGGTACATGCGCAGAAGCATGTCGGCCCAGTCCTGCGATTCGGTGCCGCCGGCTCCGGGATGGATGGTGACGATGGCGTTGCGGGCGTCATTTTCGCCGGAGAGCAGCGTTTCGGTTTCGAGCTTGTCGATCAGGTCGCGCAGAGCGGTGATTTCCCGCTGCAAGTCGCTGTCGACATCTTCGCCTTCTTTGGCGAGATCAAAATAAGCGGCGATATCTTCGCCGCGGCGAGCGAGGTCGGCGTCGGTGGCGAGCACATGTTCGAGACGCTTCTTTTCGCGCATCACCTGTTGTGAACGCTGCGGATTCGACCACAGGTTCGGGTCGGAGGCCTGCTTTTCGATCTCGGCTAGCTGCGGACGAAGCTTTTCCGCGTCAAAGATACTCCCGAAGTTCGTGGACTTTCTTGCTCAGCTTTTCGTATTCCTGTTCGATCTCTTGATTCATGAGGACGTTTGAACTTTCTTGCCGTATTTAAATGATAAAAAGCGCTGCAGCAGCGCTCCGATAGAAATTATCGCACAGGCGAAGGCGAACCAATCGCCGTGACGCGTGTAGAACGTGGTGACGGAAGTGAGGGCATAGGGCGCGACCAGCGCGGTTCGCTCTTTGCGCGGAACGCGAGCCGCAACGCGTCCCCAGGGATCGATCGCGGCGGTGACGCCCGTGTCGGTCGTGCTCAGGAGCCAGCGATTGTTCTCGATAGCACGGATGCGGGTCTGGTTCAGATGCTGCGCGTAGGCGCCGCTGTCGCCGTACCAGCCGTCGTTGGAAATGTTCAGGAACACCTGCGCGCCGTTGTTGGCGAACTGGCGAACTTCATCGGGAAACACGGATTCGTAACAGATGAAGACGCCGAGTTGCTTGCCTTCCGCCATGAGCGGACGGCGGGACGAGCCGCGCTCAAATGCTCCTACTTCTCTGGTCAGGCCTCCGGCAAAAGAAAACAGGCTAGGAAACGGAAGATACTCGCCGAACGGCACCAGATGAACCTTGTCATAGCGAGCGATCCACTCGCCGGTTGGGCTGATCAGCGCCGCGGAGTTGAAAACAGGAGCGTCCGCATTCGGCGTGGCAGCGTTGCTACCGATCGAACCGGTAACGATCGGGACATTGAGCCGGCGCGCCAGATCGGACAGCGCGCCGCGAAATCGTGGGTCGTTGGTGAAGAATGGCGCGGGCGATTCGGGCCAAACGACCAGGTCAATTTTTGTGGCGGCGTTGTTCTCGGCGGACGTCAGCGTGAGATTTGTCAGGTCGGTTAAGGTCTGCTGGAAATAGCTGGGCGTCCATTCGGCCGACACAGGAATATTCTGCTGCACGAGAAGAGCAGCGTGATCGCCGTGGGCCGGTGGCGCTTCGACCAGTCGGCCGGCCTGCAGAACGGCAGCGGCGGCGAGCGCCGCGACCAGCATGGCTCCGCGCTTTTGCCGAGGAATAAGAAAAGCGGCCGCGAGCGCCACATTCACCAGCACGATCTCGAACGAGATTCCGTAAACGCCCGTTGCGGTGGCAATGCGCGAGAGCGCGATGTTGTCGACTTGCGCGGTGCCCAGAAGATCCCAGGGAAATCCGGTAATGCGGGCACGGGCCAGTTCCACAGCGACCCACAGAAACGGAGCGGCAATCAGGGCGCGGCGATAGTCGCGCGGGCCCGCCAGCAGGCTCACCAGCAGTCCGAAGAAACCGTGATAGAGCCCCAGATAGCAGCAGAAGAGAAAAAGAGCGAGCAGCGCCATGGGGGCGCTCAGGCCTCCATACTGGCGCATGGTATCGAAGATCCAATAACAGGTGCCCGCGTACCAGAGAATGCCGCAGACGTAGCCGAGAAAAAATCCTTGAACGGGCTTGGCCGGGATTAGTCGAACCGCGCCGGAAACCTCGAGCCCGCCTGCAGCACGCGCGCGCAGCAGAGCCAAGAGCAGCGGGGCAAGTGCGAACCAGGAGAGAACGTATACGCCCGGCAGCGGGAAGATGAGTATCTGCAAGACGGCCGACAGGAGTACGAAAAGCCAGGCACTGGGGTGGATTTGGCGCACGGAAAAGGATAGCAAAGACCAGTAGCCGGTCGTCAGTTGCCAGTTGCCAGTTTCTCCCTCTGAGAAATCGAACCGAGCTTTGAACGTACGTAGTTCACGATTTCGGAAGTGACATACGGGGGCGGCGTGATGCGGAAAACGGGACGGTCTGCCACCGGTTTCAGGGAAACCGAGTGCCAGGCCGGACTGCCCGGCGTTTCGTGCAGAATGACGGCGTCGGCGCGATCGAGAAATTCGCGGGCGGAATTTTTGAAATCCGCCGTCTCCGGATCCAGCACGGTCAAATACAGATCTGGACGCAGAAATTTCAGCACGCTATTGGATTCGAGAATCACGTTGCCCGCGCCTTCAAGGCGCTGCCGCAGGGTGGGCATGGCTTCGGCGAGGCGGCCTTGTTCCGTCCTTACCCAGAAAACCTGCGCCGCTCCTGCCCGCAAAAAGCGCGAGGTATCCGATTCGCCGGAGCGGTCGCGCTCTTCGGTGATCGCCCACGAATGTTCGCCGGTCGCGCAGTCGCAGGCCTCGCCATTCGCCGAGCAGATGCCGTGTCCGTACTGGGTGATTTTCGCCGCCGTCCATTCGAATTCGGGCAACGCAGAGATCAGCCCCGCGACGACGCTGGTTTTGCCGACGCTGCGCGAATGTCCGCCGATGACGACCAGAGCCACCGTCTAATCCTTCTTGGCCAGGCGTGCCAGAGTCGCCAACTGTTTCAGATACTGGCGCAACGGTTGCGCGGGAGTGCCCCAGAAGGCCACGCCTTTCCCGCGTAGAACCTTGTTGGGTAGAACTCCGCCCTGGCCACCCAGCATGACGCCTTCGCCGATGCGGGCGTGCTCGCCGATCCCGACCTGTCCGCCAAGCACGACGCTGTTCTCGATGGTGATGCTGCCGGAGAGCCCGGTCTGCGCGGCAATGACAACGTCTTCCCCGATCTGGCAGTTGTGGCCGATGTGGACCAGATTGTCGATTTTCGATCCCCGGCGGATCCAGGTCTCATCGAGAGCGCCGCGGTCGATCGTCGTATTGGCACCGATCTCCACATCATTTTCGATGACCAAACGACCCACCTGGGGGAATTTTTCGTAGCGCCCGGTTTTGCGATCGCGCACGTAACCGAAGCCGTCGCTACCCAGCACGGCGCCGGCATGCACGATCACGCGTTCGCCGATCGTCGTGCCGGGATAGATCGAGACGTTGGGATAGATCTCACAAGCGGCACCCACTTTGACATCGGCGCCAATGGCACACCCAGCACCGATGCGGCTGCCGGCGCCGATCTGCGCGCCTTCGCCGATCACCACGTGTCCGTCCACCGAAACACCGGACCCGAGGCTGGCCGAGGGATGAATCACCGCCGTCGGATGTATGTTTCCCGCCTGGACCTCAGGGTGCGAACTTTCCCGCAACATCCGCGAGGCGCGGGCGAACGCGAGCTTGGGATGGTCGCTGATGAGCAGCGGCCTTCCGGCGGCGGATGCCGCGAATTCTGGGGCAATCACGGCGCCGGCTTTGGATTGCAGCGCGGCGGAAAGATATTTTTCGTCCTCGACGAAGACAATGTCTTGCGGAGACGCTGACTCGATGCTGGCAATGCCGCTCACCTCAACGTGGCCGTCGCCGACAAGGCGGGCTCCCACGGCATTCGCGATCTGCTCCAGCGAGCGCTTCATGGCCTTCACTGTATAGCAGCGCGGTACGCGGACGGAAGAGCGCACAGGGAAAAAGCATGCCGGGCGCGGACAAACCCGAGCATTGCCTTCAGCACAACCGCCCCCGAAAACGCCTTACGCCGGAGGCGTGCAGGTCGCGGCTCCCTGGCACATCAGGAAAGTGTTGGTGTTGTTCGGATTCGAATTATTGCAGCTCGGATTCGAGCTTTTCAATGTCCAGGTCCCCACCACAACTCCCTGGCTCAGAGTGCCGGTGGTTGTAGTGGTTCCGTTCGAGATCCCCGTCAGTGCGCCGTTGGGAGACGTCGTCAAAGTTAGTACGTTGCCCGGAATCGTGATCGAAGTAATGGTGAAAGTAAAGCTGCCGGTGACCTGTCCGGCGTTGTCTGTATCCAGGGTGGCCGTTCCAACTTCGGTCTCCTTGGTCAACCCGGTATCAAAACATGGCCCTGAATTGAAGAAGCCAAAGCCGGTGATATCGAGCGGCTCTTTGGGGAATCCCGTTGTATTGGTGATGTTAAACGAGGTCACAAAATTCAGGTTGCTGACGGGGGCGTTATTACTGAACAGCTGGGCCTCCCAGTTTCCGCTGGAACTCGTGGTGACGACGGTTTGGATGGGAGGATTCCCGCATCCGCAAACCGCCAGTTCCACAGCCAGCACAAGCAGGAGCGCGAGCTTCTTCATGTCACTTCCTTGGTGGGATATCGATCAGAATGATCTCTACGAGAATAGAGAGATGCGGGCAGGTCCGTCAATGGATGTAAGGAGGGATCAGTACGATAAAGAAATAGGCGCACCGGCTGCGACCGGGTGAGAGTGCAAACCCGCATTCTGGAATGTTGTTGCGGGGAGGCCGCAAGTGATTGATCAAGCAAGGTTGAAGTAGCTGATTTGGATGCAGCTAACCTAGTGCCCCGGCCCCTCGCAGTTCGTCCTGACTATCTACGCTCTCAGAAAAAGTGATGGATATTTTTGGCTGAGAAACGCGAAAATTCCGGAGTGCGGAAGGACTTTGTCCACGAGAAAACTATCGATTGCACCAAGTGCAGGTCCGACCGCGAGACCCGCTCCTGGCACTAAGCCAGCAGCCGTTACAGCTGCAAATCTCAATACCCTTCCTGATGCGTTTCCCGCAAAGCAACCTATCTTTTGCCTTAGCCCCGAAACCATGCGGGTGACCTCTGTATCATTCGTATCTGAAATCGAACCGAGCCAATCGCGAAATTCGCGGCATTCAGCACTATCCCGCAACTGTAGCAACCGGTCGACATCAATGCGGTTCCCCTCATGGAACTCAGGGACCCCCGCGATTTGGATTACTCGTTCGAACTGCCGCTCTAGACCGGCGGGGTCTATGAGGGCCATTGCTCCTGCCAATTTGGAGAATAGAAGCGGACTTTCATCCTCTAGAAATCCCGAGACCGAGGTGTAGCTTTGCATCTCACCTAGGCGATGGTTCAGATTTGCGACCGCGAAGCTCGCGGCTTGCAGCACCGAATCCGTAGAGTCAGCAGTCAAGCCGAATGACGCACCTAAGTTGTTCACTATCCTAAACAATCGAGGTGACGGCTCCTCCACCTCGATGACAATTTTGTTTGGAGATGTCACGGCCCCGCCACATTGCTTCTTGATCTGCTCAACGACGGCCGTTCTGAAAACGGGCGAGTTGCCGCGGATATCAGCCTCTACCTGTGCGAGAAGCCCCTTGCCGTAATTCGCCGGGGGCCTCAGAAACGACGCCCAAACGAGCTCCTCTAGTTCGGATCTTTCAGGATCCTTAAGCCCTGGGATGCCCTGTAGAGCTCTGAGTTCGGTCCTGAGTGTGCCGTCCCGATCATAAGCGTCGACGATACCAAAGCTCAGATGCCCGTGAGGGGTGCTTCGGGCACCGTTTTTGGCGAAGCCCCCGGCCAACACTGTGAACTCGCACGACAATTTGATAATTCCCAGGCTCAAGAGACTGCGGAAACCGTCCCTTCCGAACGCCCGGATCAGTGCACTGATCTCCCGCAAGCGGAAAGATTTCAGAACTACACGGTCGAACAAGATCAATCGCTGCAAAAGCGAGTTCACGTCGACGCCAACAAAATCTAGTTTCGAACGAATTGCTATCTCGCACAGCACCGAACGACGTAAATTCATAGGAAATCGCTACCCCTGATCCACGCGTACCTTTCCGCAGAACACCGCACAAGCCATCAATAAGAGCTCCAAATCCAGGCTCACGCTCCGCGCTTGGTTTTCAACTCTGCCAGTAACTGCTCGATGCGGTCTTCTTTCTCCAGAGCGGCGAGACGGTCATCGAGATTGTCGGACGCGATCTCCGACTTCGCCTGGCTCACGGCCTCTGCGTGCGCGACCTTGCGCTTCATGCGATCGAAGGCCGCGGCTTTCGACCCGTCGCCCGAGGCCATGCGCGCGTCGTTCGCTTTGCCCACGGCACGGGCGCGGCGAGCCTGAGCGATCAGGACGTCGGACTTGGCTTGCGCTTCGGTCAGCTTCTGCTCCAGCTGGCGAAGAGCGGACTTCAGATTTTCCACCTGCGCTTTCTGATCGGAGAGCTGCTGCTTGAAGTTCTCGCTGAGCTCGCGGTAGCTTTCCACGCGCAGCAGCGAGGCGCGGGCCAGGTCGTCTTCTTTTTTGTCGACGGCAAGCTCGGCCTTGCGCATCCATTCCGCCACTTTGTCCTCATTTTCTTTTTGCTTTTTTTCGAGCAGGTGCTGGTCGGCGATGGCAATCGCGACCTGGGTTTTGACCTGCAGAAGCTGGTTCTGCATGTCGAGAATCACCTGCTTGATCATCTTTTCCGGATCTTCGGCCTTATCGATCAGGTCGTTGAGATTGGCCCGGACCAATGTGGAAACGCGCTCCAGTAGTGCCATATCGAACCCCCTTTTTTCTAGCTTTCAGCTTTCAGTCTTTTCTTGATGCATTCTGTGAAGAGTGGCGCACTGCGGGCAATTCGTTGACCTGCCCCTAAGCGCGGCGCCGATGGCCACTCCGATGGCGACTCCGACCGCCAGCCAGACGCCCATGTGTCCGGCAATCACGCCGAACACCGCGCCCAGCGCCGCTCCTAGTGCGATGCCGAATCCCGCGTGTTTCGGTTTGCTGTTCATGACTGACTCCTATCGTTAGCCGAGCGTCGCCGCGCCCTCGCTGCGCTCGGGAGGCGGGCAAGAGTGCCCGCCCCACACAAGCTACATAAGCGCCCCAGACCCCTCGCTAGGCTTTCGGCGCATCGCCCGGTTTCAGGGTCTTGTCGCCGATCTGCCGTACCTTGCCCAACAACTCTCCCAGCGGCATGCCCGAAAGCGTTTCGAACAACGCCGGGACTTGCGCCGCCATTTTGGTGATGTCGCCCGTGATCTTGTTCATCCCCGACGCATCGCCGTTGCCCGTCGAGACGATCGTGATCTTGTCGACGTTAGCCAGCGGAGCCGCCAGCGCCCTCACGATCTCCGGCATGCCCGTGAACAGTTTGTCGATCACGGCTGCCTGGTTGTACTCCTGATACGCTTCGGCCTTCACGTTCATCGCTTTCGCTTCGGCTTCACCTTTCTTGAAAATGATCTCGGCTTCGGCTTCGCCCTGCGCGCGAATCGACGACGCATGGCCTTCGGCTTCCGCGATCAAACGCTGCTTTTCGGCTGCAGCGAGCGTTTCGATGCGCTGACGCTCGATCTCCGCCTGCTTCAGCACGGTTGCGATCAATTCCTTCTCGCGGCGGTTGATTTCCGCCTCCTGCACCTTGACCTGCTGCTCTTTCTCGACCTGCTGCACCTTCACCTGCTCGGCGATGACCTGCTGCTGCATGATGTTGGTCTGAATGTCGTACGCCTTGTCCGCCTGCGCCTGCTGGCGCTTCGTGACCTCGAGGAACTGTGCTCTCTTTACTTCGAGATCGCGCTGAGCCTCGGCCTGTTTGGCCAGCGACAACGTCTCCGCCAGCACGCGTTCCTGATCGGCTTGTGCCTTCGCGACCGCCGACTCGCGAGTAGCCAGGGCGCGCCGGATCGCGGTATCGCGATCGGCTTCCGCCGCAGCAACGTCAGCATCACGTTTGATGCGGGCGACGTCGGGACGTCCCATGTTGGTGATGTATTCGTTCTTGTCGCGGACTTCCTTGATAGTGAACGAGATGACTTCCAGGCCCATCTTGTTCATGTCGTCGGCGCAGGTTCCGCGCATGCGGTCGGAAACCATTTCCGGCTGCTTCACGATTTCTTCCACCGTAAGCTGTCCGATGATCCCGCGCAGGTGGCCTTCCATGACCAGGCGAATCAATCCCTGGCGCTCGTCGTCCGTCTTGGTCAGGAATTGCTCGGACGCCGTCAGAATCGATTCCGTGTCGGACTTCACCTTGATCTGCGCCACCGCTTCGACGGTAACGGCCACACCCTGCTTGGTGTAGAGATCCTGTTGCGGAGCTACGTCGAACGACATCAGTTCGAGCGAGAGTTCGCGGCAGACCTGCACCATGGGCAACACCACCGTGCCATGGCCTTTCACCACGCGCGTCCCACCGAGTCCGTACACGATGAGCGCCTCGTGCGGCCCGGCTTTGCGATAGAGCCTCGCCATGCCATTGATCAGGAACAGCAGGACCATCACTCCCAGGCCTACGAAAATCCAAATCACCACTACATTGGATACTCCAGAGAACATAACGCCTCCTGTTACAAGTGCAGCGCCAGAAACTTGCTTTCACGCGAGTCACGTATCGCCGGGAAATTCGGGCCCACCAACTCGGAATGGGCCGGCTGCGCGTTCAACCCAAAATTTCTAACCGCGTGTCACAAAACCAGTCACCTGGTTCAAATCGCGGACGATCTTTTCCGGATCCCTGTGCCCTAGATAAACGTCGCCATTGGTCGTCTTGATATGAACCACCTTGTTCCCCCACACATAGGCGCGGGTGTTGCCGACGCCGCGAATTCCGTATCCCCGCGGCAGCCCCCAGGATTCGATCGAGTAGCTGACGATGGCCTGCTTCGGAATCGTGCGCAGCGTGAATCCGAGGGTGCGCACTTCGACTCCGTGCCGCAGGAAGCGATACTGAAATCCGCTGAACACCAGCGCCAGAGTCCCCAGTCCAACCACGGCCACAATCGCCAGGGCGTAACGCGCCGGCGCCGCCGGATAAAACGTCACCGAAATGGCGGGCACGATCAGTGCCGGCAAAATGAGCAGGCTCCAAACGCGGCCGGAGTGGGTCTCCTCCGCCAGCAAATCGCCTTGTAGTACATCCGATGCCATACTCAGCTCCTGTTCCGCCGCGCGAGCTGCGGCAATTGCCGATCTACTCGTTGGCCATGTCTTCCCACAGCCGCACGTAAGCAATTCCCTTCTCGTAGCGCGTGACCACAACTTCCGTCCCTTTCGGAATCACGACGCCTTCCTCGCTGCGCGCGCCGCAGACCCGGCGCGTTCCCGCCTGCGAATAGATCAGTTCGCCCGTTCCGCCCTCTCGAATCGGCACCGAAAGCTTTCCCAGCACGCCGACCATTTCGAAGTCGGCTGGGTCGAGACACTCTTCGTCGGACATAAGAACCTTGCTGAGGAACAGGAAAATAATTCCTCCGCCCACCAGGCCGCTCAGCACGGACAGCATCAATCCCGCACCTACCCAAACGGCTGAAAAGCGCGTCAGCAAATAACCCGTTCCGCCAAACCATGCCAGAAATGCAGCCAGCACGGGAGGGTTGAACGGCGAAACACTGCTACCGCGTTGCTGATTTCCGCCCACCCCATGTGCCGCGCCTGCGGCGGGCGCGTGTCCGCCCGCTGCCGGAGCATGCCCTACCGGACCGTGCGCCGCTGGCAATTGGCCGACGTGCCCGTGAAAATGCGGCAGATGCAAACGGCCGTGCCCTCCGCCAAAAATGAACGAAAAGAAGCTGAAGCAAAAACCGACCGCGAAACAAATCAGATAGAAGTCTGACCAGGTCATCGGATTCGCCTCCCTTCCGCGCCCGAGGTGCGGCGATGAGTGCTGGCCGCGGCTTCCGGACGCAACGCCTCCAGCAGTCGCTCGGCGAGCCCCGGCGTGTCGAGGATCGCGCCCAGCAGCAGAAAACAACGCCGCGTATCTTTTTCGCGCGCGGCCTTGATCAGTACGTTGCTGACTTCGGGATCGCTTGCGAATCGCTCCGATCCCTGCAGCAGCCAAACATCCAGCTGGCCTTCGGTGGTGCGCAAGTCGGACGTCAGTTCGGCGTGGTATCCCTCGGGATCGTCGACCAGAAATCCGGGATGCACCTTGAAAAATTTCGCCAGCAGGGCGCGCGATGACTGCGTCATGTGCGGGCGCCAGCCGTTTTCGATCTGCGAAAGATAGGACTGGCTGAGCGTGTTCTTCGGGCCTAGTTCTTCGCGGATAGCGCGGACCAGTTCGAGCTGAGTCATGGGACGCCCGAGACCGCGCAGCGAACCTTCGACCTCGCGCAGGTAGCGGATTTTTTCGCCCAGCTTCATATCATCGCCTCAGGCTGTATTTCAGATCGAGATATTTATATTGCAATATGCAATGTTTGTCAAGATTTGTACGTAGCTGCGTTATCAGTGAGTTACAGGGGCGGAGGCTAGAGTCCAGCTTCGATGCGGGAGCGCGGGTCGAGATAGTCACGGAGGGCGTCGCCGATGAAATTGAAACTTAACACCGCCAGCATGACGGCGAGCGCGGGAAACAGAACCAGGTGCGGAGCTTCGAACAAGTAGACGCGTCCATCATTCAACATGGCTCCCCAACTAGCGGTCGGAGGAGGAACGCCGAGACCGAGAAAGCTCATGGTGGCTTCGGCCAGAATCGCTCCGGCCATGCCGATGGCGGCCTGTACGATTACCGGCTGAATGATGTTGGGAAGAATGTGGCGCACGACGATGCGCAGATCGCTGGCGCCCAGGGCGCGGGCGGCCTCGACGAACTCGCGCTCGCGGGCGGCGAGGACTTGTCCGCGAACCAGGCGCGCGTAGCCGACCCATCCGCCGAGGGAGAGCGCAACGACCAGATTGAAAATGCCGGGACCACGAAAGGCGACAAAGGCGATCGCAATCAGAATGCCGGGGAAAGAGAGGAAGGCATTCATCAGCACGACATTGACGAAGCGGTCGATGGCGCCTCCGTAATATCCGGCGATGGAGCCGATGATGAGCCCGACGGCAAGCGAGGTCAGCACGACGCAACTGCCGACCAGCATGGAGATGCGAGCGCCGTAGATCGTGCGCGAGAGGATGTCGCGGCCGAGTTCGTCGGTGCCGAACCAGTGCGCGGACGATGGCGGATCGAGGCGCGTAGGCAGATGGATCAAAGCGGGATCCTGCGGCGCGAGCCAGGGCGCGAACAGGGCGAAGATCACGAAGAGGATGACCAGCGCGACGCCCGTGGCCGCGAGGGGATTGTGGCGCGCGCCGTCCCGCACCCTGCGCAGAAGCGGCGAAGCGCCGGGATGGACCGAGATCGCAGTCGTGGACATGATGGGAAGGGTTCGGCGTTAGGATAATTGCTTCCACAATAGATGCAAGGCGAATTCTTCCGAACATTCCACCAACCGACATTCGGACACACACGGCAAGTGCTGGATGAACGCAGTATTAAATCCTCGTCAACGTCCTTGAGATATGGGGCGGGTTATGTTTCCATAGAGCAATAGAAAAGAAGAAAGCAGTAGCGGACCGCATCGCGACCCGCGGCGCGCCGAAACCTCCACCTTTCAGCCTACATTTAAGGAGGAAAATCATGAGTAAAGTCTCGTACATTCCCAAAGATTACAACACTATTACGCCCTATCTGATCATCAAGGGGGCCGGTCAAGCCATCGATTATTACAAGAAGGTCTTCGGAGCCACTGAACTTTTTCGCATGAATGGCCCCGACGGCAAGGTAGGCCACGCCGAGTTGAAGATCGGTAATTCACACCTCATGCTGGCCGACGAGAATCCCGCCATGGGACAGGGGCATACCAGTGCGGCCACGATTGGGCAGAGCCCGGTGAGCCTCTACGTGTACCTCCCTGATGTCGATCAGGTGGTGGCACGTGCGGCCGCCGAAGGCGGGAAAATCCTGAAACCGGTGGAAGACCAGTTTTACGGCGACCGCTCGGGTTTCATTCAAGACCCGTTTGGGCATCTGTGGGGCGTTGCCACGCACGTGGAAGATGTGGCCCCCAAAGACCTGGAAGCGCGGGCGAAGAAGTTGCAAGCGGCGTAGTGGCTTGGGACAAGAGGCGGGGCCCGTGCCCCGCCTCTTGCACTTTCGATTTGCATTGGTACACAACTAAAGTCAAATCATAAGCCGGCGGCCACGAGGGAATTCGTTTATCGACCGCCGACTGAGACGAATTGCCCAGTACCCGTGTTACCACACTTCCAGTTTGATCTCGCGATAACGATTAATCAGCTCAAAGTCTGCCCGATTGGTTGTGACGAGATGGGCGCCGTAAGAGCGGGCGGTGAGTGCGATGAGAACGTCGAAATGCAGGTCGCGCAGTTTGTGCGGCTCGAAGCGTTGATCGGCGCGGATGTCGGCCAGTATCTCGCCAGACTCCAGCCAGTTCTTTTGCGTCGGGGTCAGGATGGGGTGATTTCTCGCAAGAGCGCGGAGGAATTTGTGTTCCGCGGGCCCGATTACGCCGCGCCATAGTTCCGCGAGGACGACCGAGGAGGTGCGTACCAAACCGTTCACCGATTCGATTTTCTTGCGGTGGCGCCCTGTGCGGACCTCGTCGACCAGAACCGATGTGTCGAAGATGACGATGTCACTCATCAAGTCCGGAGAACTTCAGCTTGCCGGAGTTCTTCTTCATCAAGGCTTTGAAACGCTTGAGTGCAACGATTTCGCGGAGTGCGATGTGGACGGCGTCGGTGCGTGATTTTGCCTTCAGCACCTTTACCGCCTCGTCGGCCAGGCCCATATCCAGTCGGATTGTGGTCATGGTCACAGCCATAGTGTCACCTCATCGCTATATACATATTACCGTGTTTGTATATACGGTCAAGAGCAAGGCTTTCGTCCCAGGCAGGATCGTGCCCACGCTTCGCAACGTCGCGAAGAATGCGGCACCCGGCGCGGAACATCAGTGCGACTCGGAATCAAACCACTGAACGAAAATCTCGCCGTTACCCTCTCGGCTCAGGATGCCCACTTCATTGCCGAATTCTCGGGTTGGCCACGGAGTACAGCACATCCGTCAGAAAGTTGACGGCCACATAAGTTACGCCGATGGCGAGGATGCAGCCTTGCACCAGGAAATAGTCGCGGTTGGAGATGGCGTCGATGGTGAGGCGTCCGATGCCGGGCCAGGAAAAAATTTTCTCGGTGACGATGGCTCCGGCCAGCAGAGCTCCAAATTGCAGGCCCAGCACCGTTAGTACCGGGATCATGGCGTTGCGCAGGGCGTGACGGTAGACGACTGTGCGCTCTGATAGGCCCTTGGCACGGGCGGTGCGGATGTAGTCCTGGCTTAATTCTTCGAGCATGGACGTGCGCACCATGCGGGTGAGAATGGCGGCGAGCGAACCGCCCATGGTCAGGGCCGGGAGCACGAGGTTGGCGAACGATCCGGCACCGGAGACCGGGAGCCATCCGAGTTTGATCGCGAACAGCAGGATCAGGATGGGGCCGAGCGCGAAGTTGGGAAACGAGAGGCCGAAGAGGCTGACGACCGAGAGCAGGCGGTCGTCCCAGCGGTTGCGGCGACGCGCAGAGCGTACTCCGGCTGGGATGGAAAGAACGATCGCGACGAACAGGCTGGCGAGCGTCAGGCGCAGCGTGTAGGGATAGCGTTGGGCCAACAGTTTGGTGACGCTCTGGTTGTAGCGGATGGAGCGCCCGAGATCGCCATGCACGACGCCCTTCCAGTAGCGGATATATTGCTCGCCCAGCGGAGCGTCGAGGCCGAAGGTGTGGCGCGTGGCGGCGATGTCGGCCGCGGGTGCGCCTTCCCCAAGCATCTGCGAGATGGGATCTCCAGGAACCAGGTGGATGAGCAGGAAAACGAGGCTCACCACCAGCCAGATGACCGGGAGGGTGTAGAGGACGCGTTGGAGGAGGGGTTTCAGAGGTCAGTTTCCAGTTTCCAGTTTCCAGTTCTCAGTTCTCAGTTCTCAATTGATAGTTATTAGTCGCGACGCTCTAGAATCCAGCGATCATCTTCGTCCTCAAAGTACGCCAATTTCCCCGGAACGCAGGAAAGAAATGTTCCCATCTGGCGGCCGAGGACTTCCCTCAACGCCTCCAATAGCGGCATCTCTTTCCCATCAAGCTCCGAGGCTTCGGACGTAACCCAGCAAGTCTGCGGAGCCCCTTTCCGACGCAGGAATGCTGCAATCTGCTCCGCTGTATGTTCGGCCTTGGGAATTGCGCAGCAGTGGCGCGGGTCCAACGCCTTGAAGTGGGCTAGCTCGAGAAGAAATTTCTTTCGCTTCTTTGGCTTCGCAATCATTTCCAAGTAGCGTTCGCGTTTTGTCGATACGAAGAATGCTTTGATCAGATCCTCTTCGTGATTCATTCAGTCGCTCCTCGCCAACGGGCATCGGGAGGACGCCTTGAGACTGTCACGGGGGACAACGGCCTGGTAGGGATCCTTCGACTTCGCGCGACGGCTCGCTTCGCTCGTCGCCGCGCTCCGCTCAGGATGACAGGCGCTTGGGTTAGTGCTAACGACAAGCATTTCCGACGGCATTTTCGGTCAATCGCCTCCCTGCCTTAATCTCCTCCCTGCTTGGCGGCTTCCGCTTCGCCTTCTACCTTCGCCGTCTTCTCGATTCTTACCCTTGCGATGCGGTGGCCTTCCAGCTCTTCTACCGTGTAGCGGCGGCCTTCATATTCGAAAGATTCGCGCAGCGTGGGAATATGCTGCAGGCGCGCGAGAATGAATCCCGCCAGGGTCTCGAATCCGGCATCGCGCGGCAAAATCAAGCCGTACTCGGCTTCCAGGTCGCGGATATTCACCGATCCCTCAAGCACGAGCACCGATTCATCCTCTAACGCAGGCTCGCTGGGGGAGACGTCGAATTCGTCTTCGATGTTGCCGACCAGTTGCTCCAAGATGTCTTCGACGGTGATCACACCCGCGGTCGATCCGAATTCGTCCACGACGACGGCAAGATGGCGGCGGCGCTCTTTGAACTCGGCCAGCAGTTCGGCTAGAACCTTCGTCTCAGGCACGACCACCACGTCATGCATGATCTGGCTGATCTGCATGCGGGAAATGCGGGTTGCGGTGGTCTGTCCAAGATTGCTCAGGCGGAGGCGCATCCAGCGCATCAGGTCTTTGTAATAAAGCACGCCGACGATATGTTCAGGGCCGCGCTGCGGATCATACACGGGAATCCGGGAGTGCTGGCCCTCAACCACGCGCACCAGGGCTTCATCGAGCATCAGGTCGGAAGGCAAAGAAAAAATATCGGGACGCGCGACCATGACTTCTCTGACCGTAATAGTGTCGAGTTCAATGGCGTTGTGGATCATCTCTTCCTGGAATTCAGGAATCTGTCCAAACTGGCGGCTGGCGGTGACGATGAGCTTGAGTTCGTCGGGAGAATGGACGGCGCCCCCGCGGCGGGCAGGATGGGCGCCGAAGGCGCGGAGCACCAGGCCTCCAGAGCGGCGCATGAAAAAGAGGACAGGGCGGGTGAGGGTAAGGAAGGCCTCCATGGGAGCGGCGACGGCGAGGGCGATCTGCTCGGCGCGCTGCAAGGCCAGAGTCTTCGGAACGAGTTCGCCGAGGATCACGTGCATGTAAGTGATCAGACTGAAGGCGATGGCGATGGCAATGCCGTGAGCGTAGATGGCCACATGCGGCAAGCGCTGCACAAAATGCAGGTTGCCGACCAAGCTCGCGACCATGGGCTCGCCGATCCAGCCGAGGGTGAGGCTGACGATGGTGATGCCGAGTTGGACGCCGTTGACGACTTCGTCGAGATGCTGGTGCAGGCGCTGGACGATGCGGGCGCCGATGCGTCCGGATTCGATGAGTTGCTGGATGCGCGTGTCGCGAACGCTGACCAGCGCGAATTCGGCGGCGGCAAAGAAAGCATTGGCTGCGACCAGGAGAAGGATCACTAAGACCCGGAGCAGCACAAAGGCGATCATGGAAGGGTAATTCTAACATTTGAAAGGCGGTTGCCAGGAATACGGCATCAATATCCAGCCCGCTGGTGCATCCTGCACAACTGTATGCGGCATCACAAAATTGTGCCGGGACATCAGCTATCCTTTTATGAGCAAGCTGGTCTAATCGGCAGGCGGAAGATGATCTGAGCAAGCCGCCCGGTCCATGCGCGAATCCAGATTATTCACAGGAATTCAGGAACAAATACCCCAAGGGTTACGTAACAGCGAGTGAGGGCGCAATGGCTCCCAATCTCCACTTGGCAGTGCCGCGAGGAGGCGTCGTGAACGGTAGCGGGAATAATAAGAAGAAGCGTCGCAGAATCATCCTATGGGTCAGCATCGCTGCCGTCCTGGTGCTGCTGATCGCGGGAGGAGTCTTCGCGGCGACGCGTGGCGGCACTAAGATCGATCCCAGCAAGCTGGCCAAGGTGGAACGCGGAGATCTCGCCAAGAGCGTGGTGGCGACGGGCAAAGTGACGCCGATCATCAAAGTGGAAGTGAAATCCAAGGCCAGCGGCATCGTGAAGAAGCTGTATGTCGACTACGGAGACCGGGTCAAGAAGGGCCAACTGCTGGCGCAACTCGACAAAATTGAGATTGAGGCGCAGGTAGCGCAATCGCAGGCCGCGCTGGAAGCGGCGCAAGCGAATCTGAAAAGCTCGCAGGCCGACTATGAGCGCGCCAAAGTGGATGCCGAAGGTCCGGATGTACCCCTGCTGAAGCGCGCCTACGACCGCGACGTCAGCATGGCCAAGGATGGAGTGGTATCGGAATCGGCGCTGGAAGATGCAGAGAAGAATTACGAAATGGCGCTGAACAAGCAGAACGTATCGAAGGCGCAGGTCACGGTGTTGCGGGCAAAGATCGCACAGGCCCAAGCCAATGTGGCGCAGGACCAGGCCAACCTGAAGCAGTTGGAAGAGCAGCTCAGCTATACCGACATCGTGTCCCCCATCGACGGCATCGTGCTGTCGCGCGACGTGCAGCTGGGTGACGCGGTCAGCTCGATCCTGGTGCTGGGTTCTACCGCTACGCTCGTGATGACCCTGGGCGACACCAGCGAAGTCTACGTGAAGGGCAAGGTCGACGAGAGCGACATCGGCAAGGTCTATCTTGGACAGCGAGCGCGCATCAAGGTGGAGTCGTTCAAAGACAAGACCTTCGAAGGCAAGGTGACGAAGATTTCTCCCATGGGCGTGGAGAAGGATAACGTGACCACGTTTGAAGTGCGGGTGTCGATCCAGAATCCGGGCGGCGAATTGAAAGCTGAAATGACCGCCAACGCGGAAATCATTCTGGAAGAGCACAAGAACGTGCTGCAGATACCGGAAGGCGCGATTCTGTACGACAAGGACAAGAAAGCTTCCGTCGAGATTCCTGATCCCAAGGGCAAGGACGGCAAAGACAAGATTGCCGTCAATATCGGAATCTCCAATGGCGCGAAGACCGAAGTGCTGAGCGGGTTGAAGGAAGGACAGGAAGTGGTGTTGCAGTAGAGGCAAGGTTGCAAAGTTTCAGAGTTCCAAGGTTTCAGAGTTTCTACGGCAGTAGCAGAACAACCTATCCGGCTTCCGGTTCGAAAAGCTTATCCGTATCCCGGAAGCCACAAGCCGGAAGCCGAAGTTGTTTTCGGGGCGGTTATGACTCTCAGCAAAATTCTCCGACAGTCGGCACATCCGGTTATTTCGCCGATTTCGATTGTCGTTTCCATTCTGACGTTTTCCCTGATTACCGTGACCACGGGGCATGTATCCCGCCCAGCAGGCCACGGACATGACACCTGTGGAGTCACTACGCTATGAATAAAAATCGAACATTGCGCTCAACTACCGTGTCCAGCCGATCGCCGCTGACCATCGCTCTGGTAGTGCTGTTTGCCTCTACCCTGGTTTTCGCTTCCAACACTCCGCAGGGAACATTCGACAAAACTCTGCAGGTGAGCGGGCCGGTCGATCTGGAAGTGCTGACCCACTCCGGCGATGTCACGGTGCGGGCGGGTGGATCGGGATCGGTGCAGATCCACGGAAGGATTTATGTGGGCAATCATTGGCTCACCGGAGACCGGCAGAATGACGTGCACGCCATCGAGCAGAATCCCCCGATCCGGCAGGAGGGCAACAGCGTGCATATCGATTACGTGAATGCGCACAATATTTCCGTGGACTACGAGATTACTGTGCCGACGGACACGACTGTTCGCACGCGCAGCGGTTCGGGCGATCAGGCCATCGAAGGCACGCATGGCAACGTCGATGTGCAGACCGGCTCGGGCGATGTAAAGCTGACCAACCTGACGGGTGAGATTCGGCTGCAGACCGGCTCGGGCGACGTGCGGGCGCGCCAGATCTCGGGCGCAGTGTACGGCGGCACGGGAAGCGGCAACGTCGAAATCGAAGAGACCGGCCAAGGCGATATTGACCTGCGCACCGGCTCGGGCGGCATCAACGCCCACGGCATACAGGGCGGATTCCGCGGCGAGACCGGCAGCGGCAACGTCACGGCCGAAGGAACTCAGAATGGTCCGTGGGAGATCCGCACGGGCTCGGGCAATGTGCACGTGACGCTGCCGGGAAATGCGGCATTTGACGCGGACCTTTCGACCAGTTCGGGAAGCGTAGACGTTGGGATGCCGATCGAAATGACCGTGCAGGGCCGCGTGGAAGAGGCGCACAAATCGATTCAAGGGAAGGTGCATGGCGGCGGCCCGGTGCTGCGCGTGCGCACGGGATCGGGCGACATTCACATTGAGTAAGAAATCAGTGTTCAGTGTTCAGCGGTCTGTGTCCGGGGCCTTTGCTTTACTGGCCACTGAACACTTTCTCATATTACCTGCGTGCCTTGACGGGCGGCTGGGCTGAGAATTAACTTCGCAGGCACGGGGAAAATTCTGTTTTCCAGAGAGGGAACCTTGCCGCACCGTCCGATTGTTACGCTCACCACCGATTTTGGAACCAACGATCATTTTGTGGGCGCCGTGAAGGGCGTCATTTTAGACATTGTGCCGGAGGCGGCGATCGTCGACATTTCCCACGCCGTGCAGGCGTTTGATGTGCTCGATGGGGCGCTGGCGATTTCGCAAGCCTACTCCTACTTCCCCACAGGTACGATTCACATGGTCGTGGTCGATCCGGGCGTGGGCACGGCGCGGCGGCCCATCATTGCGTCGAGTGACGGATATCATTTCGTGGCGCCCGACAATGGCGTGCTCTCGATGGTTTATGCGCGCGAAGAGCGCATCCACGTACGGCACATCACCTCCGACCATTATTTTCGGCAGCCCGTGAGCAACACCTTTCATGCGCGGGATGTGTTTGCGCCGGTGGCGGGATATCTGGCGAAGATGGTCGATTCGCACAAATTCGGAGACGAGATTGAAGATTTCGTGCGCTTCGCCGCGCCCAAGCCGAAACCCGCGGGCGACGACAAGATCCGCGCCGTGGTTTTGAAAGTCGATCGTTTCGGAAATCTCATCACCAACGTGACGCCGGAAGATGCGCCGGCTCTGTTTGCACCGAACGCCGCGTTCAAGATTGTCGTGGGCAGCAAAGAGATCTCCGACATTCGCGCCGCTTATGCCGAGGGGGCTCCGGGCGAAGTGTTCGCGGTGCTGGGCAGCATGGGATATCTGGAAATCGTGGCCAACCGCGCGGCCGCGGCGCAACTCACGGGCGCGGCTAAGGGCAGCGAGGTCAGCATCCTGCTCGGGGAAGGCGCGGCTGCCGGCAAGGGCGCTTAGAGACTCTTCACCACAGAGGGCACCGAGGTTCACAGGGGCCCCCCCTTGCTGCCTTGCGCCCTCTCTGGTCCGAAGATCCGACTCAGGAATTCTTCGGTTTGGGATGGACCCAGCGCTCCATGTCGCCCGTCCACTTCAGGAATCCCCACAGTTCGTGGCGTTCGCGCCACACGAACTCCCAGAATTCCAGGAAGCCGATCTGGGTCATCTTGACGCCGGTGTAGGTTTCGATGCGCCAGAGCAGATAGGGACTGCGCCACGGGGCTAGGCGATGGCCTTTCGTGGCATTCCACAGAAAGCGGATGGGGTAGCGCATGCCAGCATCATAAACACAAAAGGGCGCGAAGGTACACGGTGCCCTAGGTGTGAGGCCTCCTGGATTTTGTTAACACGCACCAGCGGATACGCTTTCCGAAGGAAATCGGGCGCTGTCCTAAAACTTCCTTTAGGCCAACGCCGGAAATCGAGTGACCGGTTGTCGCCACATCGATCATGCTAGAATCCAGGCTCTGCTTGGAAATTTCCCGCATGCCTGACGCAAACGCCCGACAGAAAGCTGAAGACAGCTACTACGCCGCGCTCGATTTGATGGCGGAAGGGCAACTGGAAAAGGCCGTCGCGGCTTACCAGGAATCGCTGGCCGCCGATCCGACTTTCACCGAAGCGATGCACGGCCTGGCGCGGGCGCTGCAGGATCTGGAACGATACGATGAGGCGATTGCCGCCGCCCAGAGGATTGCCGAAATCGATCCCGACGATGTGCTCGCCCACACGAGTCTGTCGGTCCTGTATCAGAAAAAAGGAATGATTGCCGAGGCCGAAGCCGAGGGTGCCAAGGCTCGCGTACTGGGCTGGAAGCAACAGCTGAAAAAAGGGAGCTAATTACTCGCTGGGTTGGCGGGTGAAGCTTACGGGGAACGGCGGGTGCATCTTCTCAGCAGATTCTCGCAGCCATTTTCCGCGAGGCAGAAACCGGTACCGGATCAGCGTCCAGATGGCCAGCGCGCCGTCGGAGTGGCGAATCTTTTTGCCTTCTTCCGCCGAGCGCGGAGCGTACCTGATCGGCACTTCTTCAATGGTTTCGCCCATGCGGCATAGCTTCGCCGTGACTTCCGGACAGAACTCAAAGCGCTGGCACTCCAATTTCATCTGCCCCAGCACCGAGCGGCGGAAGATTTTGTAACATGTCGCCTCATCATGGATTTTCGTGCGGTAGAGAAAATTCGTGAGATGAGTCAGCAGCTTGGCACCGAGGAAAAAACGCAGACCGCGCTCGGGACGATCGGGACGCACTCCGTACACCACATTGGCCAAGCCCTCCTGTAGAGGGCGCAGCAGTGCCGGGTAATCCTGGGGATCATATTCCAGGTCAGAATCCTGAATCAGCACATACTCACCGCGCGCATAAGCGAGAGCGGTCCGGATCGATGCTCCCTTGCCACAATTTTTCCCGTGAAAAACCACAGTGACATCGTTCCTCGCCGGCATCGCCTGAAGTTTTTCGCGGGTGCCGTCGGTTGAGCCATCATCGACAATGATGATTTCCTTTTTGACCGGCGAAGCCTGCACGGCGGCCAACAATTCTTCCAGGTGCGCCACTTCGTTGTAGACGGGAATGATGACCGACACGCACCCCGCCCAGCGATCGCTCGCCGACCGCTGGTCCAGCCGGGGTAGGGTTTCGACGGAATGCACTTGGGAGCTCTGCGGTAAGCATACTGTTTATTCGCGCAATAGAAAAGACTGCAGCAGATTTCCGTGCTGATGGCAAGCTGCCGCAGTTGGGGATCGTCTCAGCGTGAATCCTTTTTTGCTGGACGCGGAAAGAAGCATACATGAAGGCGAATGGAGCCGGATTCTCTTTGCTTCTCAGTGAGTTCGACGTATCTCTCAAGGCGGGAGCGCAGAATGCGCTGCTGGCTACGCGTCCCGGCGAAGCGGCGCTTTGGTCGCTCCGAGAAGTTGGCGCCGGGCGAGGATATGAAGCCGCTTTATGCGGCAGGGGGAACGGGTGGCTGTTGAAGTGCTAGAAGCTGGGACTTGGCCATCGATTCCACAAAGATGAAAGCATTTCCCTCGTGCGCAACGATTTGCATCCTGCCTGCGGCCCGGTACCAACGGGTCTCCCGAGACCCGACATTTAGCCTTTATCTTTATCAACTTACAGTACAATAACCAAGGCCCTGACGGACTCGCATTTGCGTGCCATGGAGGCATATCGCGATATCGGTAGATGCTTGCGAGCAGCGCGACCGCAAGGGTTTGTATGCCAAGGCGCGAGCTGGATTCTGAAGGAATTCACTGGGGAGTTTCCGATCCCTACGAAGCTTCGGCGGATGAGGTCACCATCAACACGGGCGAGCTGTCACCCGAGGAGGCTGCGCGGGAAATTATGCTGCATCTGGAACGCGAAGGCTTCATCGGAGTGAATGGCGCCTCGGCTTAAGCCCGGGCGAATCGGATCATGCCACTGCTGGCGCTCAAAATTATCGTTGGCTTTTTCGTCGGCATTCTCATCGGAATGAGCGGCGTGGGAGGCGGCGTGTTGCTGCTCCCGATCCTGATCTTCGGGTTGCGAGTGCCGGCGATTATGGCAGTGGGCTCGGATGCAGTGTTCAACTTCTTCACTAAAATTCCCGCCAGCCTGATGCATCTCAAAAAAGAGACGGTGCGGCGGAAAGTGGTGATCGCGCTGGCCACGGGAAGCATTCCGGGCTCGATCTGCGGCGTAAAGCTACTGATGCACATCCGCCACCTGTACGGGGACGGAGTCAACAGCTTTATCAAGACCGCGGTCGGCGTGCTGCTGATCATCATCCCATTGCTGCTGCTGTTTCAGCGGCGCATTGAGGAGCGGGTCGCGAACCGGCCACCGACGTCCAAGGGATTCGTAGGCATGGCCCTGATTGGACTGGTTGCGGGCTTCCTCGTCGGAATGACCTCGGTGGGATCGGGCAGCATCATCATGATGCTGATGCTGCTGTTCTACAGCTTCCCGCCGAAGGTCAACGTTGGAACCGACATCGTGCACGCTGTGGTGCTCACGGGAGTTACCGGACTAATGCATTTCCGGCTGGGTAATGTGGATCCGGCGCTGGTGCTCTCGCTGCTGATTGGCTCCATCCCGGGCGGACTGGTGGGCTCGCATCTGGCGACGCGGGTCCCGATGTTGTGGTTGCGCCGCATCCTTTGCGCATTGCTGTTGATCACGGGCGCTCGGATGCTTTGGGCTTAGTCGAATGATGACTCAGGAAAACATGAATTCTTCCGCGTACGCGGACATTCTGCAGCGAATCGAGGCGGCTCTCGAAGCGGCGCGCACCGTTTTTGCCCGCTTTACTCCAGGCGCGATTGAAACCGAATACAAGATCGGGCACGATCCGGTCACTGAAGCGGATCGCGCCGTGGACGCCGTCCTGCGCCGGAATCTGCTGCGCGACGGCGAGGGCTGGCTTTCTGAAGAAAGCGCAGACGATATTTCACGGCTCGGCAAGAAGCGAGTCTGGGTAGTCGATCCTCTGGACGGAACTCGCGAGTTCGTGGCCGGGATTCCGGAGTTTTGCGTCTCCGTCGGATTCGTCGAAAATGGGCGACCGGTCGCGGGAGGAATCTGCAACCCGGCGACCAATGAAACCATCGTCGGCGCAATCGATTGTGGGGTTCTCTACAACGGTAAGCGGGCTCGGCCCAGCCAGAGAACGACGCTGGAAGGTTCGTTGATTCTGGCCAGCCGCAGCGAAGTGAAACGCGGCGAGTGGCAACAGTTTCAAAGTGGCGATTACCGCATTCGTCCCATGGGATCGGTCGCTTACAAGCTGGGATTGGTGGCGGCCGGAGTGGCCGACATCACTTTTACGTTGACTCCGAAAAATGAGTGGGATGTTGCCGCGGGCGCAGCGCTGGTCGAAAGCGCGGGCGGATTCGTGGCCACGCTCGATAACGCTCCGCTCTGCTGCAATCGCCGCAACCCGCTGCTGACCGGATTGATGGCCAGCGGCCCGTTCCTGCGCGATTCCCTGCTGCGAGCGCTGGAAGGACATCTTCCGGCGAAGGAACCCGCGTCGCAGTCGCGATAATCAGAAAAAAGATTTGGGGATTTAAGCTCGCACTGCAGCCTGGGAAGTGAGTTGCGCGCCTACGGCCTCTGCTTGCTCGCCATCGATGGCTACGCGTTGCCACACTTCCAGATTGATGAGCCGCCAGATCTTGTTGCCGTGATCGCGAACTTTGCTGCGATGCTCGGCAAAGATTTGTTTCACCGCCTCTTCCCGGAACAGACCCCGCTCCAGCGTGCGCGGCTCGAGCAGCATGCGCTCCAACTCGTCTAATTGTGGGCCCGCCAGCCAGTAAGCCCAGGGCGTGGGAAATCCCATCTTCTGACGATAAATGATTGGCTTGGGCAACAGGTCTTCGACGGCCTGCTTGAGAACGAATTTTCCGGCCATACCGTTGATCGAGTACTGCGCGGGGATTCTTGCCGTGAACTCCACCAGCACGTGATCGAGGAAAGGCACGCGGCTCTCGATCGAGGCCGCCATGCTCATCTGGTCCTGCTTCATGAGCAGTTCGATGAGATAGCTGTTGATGTCAGCGTAGAGCAGGCGATGCAGCAGGTCGCCCTGCGATCGCTCCCAGGCCTGCATAGAGCCAGCATAAGCGTCTCCGCCCGCGCGCAGCGCCTCGGGTGTCAGCAATCCGGCTTGTTCTGCGCCCGAGAACGCGGAGAAGAAGTTGTCGTAGTAAAACGAAGGCCAGGAATTTCCGTCGCGCAGCAGGAACGTGTGGTCGAGTTTGCGATGCAGGCCGGCGCTGAGAGGGCTGGAGCGTATGGCCCTGCGCACCAGGCGGCGCAAGCCATCGGTCGTAACGGCACGGTAGGCGCCGTCCATGCGCGAATTGAGGAGAGTCCACGCGTAACGCGTGTAGCCGGCAAGCGTTTCGTCGCTGCCCTCTCCAGTCAGCACGACGGTGACGTGTTCACGAGCCAGGCGCGCCACGAAATACAGCGACACGCTCGACGGCCAAACGATGGGCTCGTCCTCGTGCCAGATCAGGCGCGGCAAGCTCTCGAAAAAATCTTCGCGGCTCATGCGAACTTCATGATGATCCGATCGAATGTGCTCGGCCACTTCGCGCGCGTAGCGCAGTTCACTGAAGGCTTCTTCGCCGTAGCCGACCGCAAAGGTTTTGATCTGATCGCCGCGAATCTTCGCGGTCAGAGCCGCGACCGCGCTCGAATCCAGGCCGCCGCTCAGGAACATGCCGAGCGGCACATCGCTCATTAGATGCGATCCAACGGCTTGTTCCAGCAATTCGCGGTAGGTTTTCACATAGTATTCACGCGGCTTCGCGGGACGATCGACTTCCGCCGTGAGATCCCAGTAGCGCTCGATGCGGGGCTCACCTTGTTCGGTAAGCTCCAGCGTGTGTCCGGGCATCAGCTTGCGGATGCCCGTATACATAGTCTCGGATCCCGTGATATAGCCGAAGGCAAGATATTCGGCGAGCGTGCCGCGATTGAATTCAGCGGCGATGCCGGGATAATTCAGAATCGTTTTGATCTCGGAGCCGAACAAAAACGACGTGCCGTCCCAGCGGTAATAGAACGGCTTGATGCCGAGGCGGTCGCGTGCCGCAAATAGCACGCGGCGGCGGCGGTCCCAGATTACGAACGCGAACATGCCGCGCAAATGCTGCACGCAATCGCGCCCATATTGTTCATATAGGTGGACGATGGTTTCGGTATCGCTGTGCGTGCGGTACTGGTGGCCCTTGGCCTCGAGATCGACTCTCAGTTCGGCGTGGTTGTAGATTTCGCCGTTGAAGACGATCCAGACATCGCGATTTTCGTTGGCCAGCGGCTGGTGCCCGCTTTTCACGTCGATAATGCTCAGCCGGCGCATGGCCAGGCCAACATTTTCTTCGACAAAGAATCCTTCATCGTCGGGACCGCGATGCACGATACTGCGGTTCATGCGCGCCAGCACGTCGCCCGGAACGCGCCAGTCGCGATTTTGAAAGTAGATTCCGCAGATTCCGCACATAGGTTTTCGATTAACTTAGCTTGATAACAAGTTGAGGATCGCCCTTGGCATCTGTCCCCCAGGCCTCACGCTCCACGGTAACCACTTCGGGATCGCTGGAGACGACTTCCAGCGGCTCTCCTCGGATAATCTCACAGCGCAAGACCGGACGCTGGGCAGTCAGCAGCTTCCGCGTGCCGCGTTCCACGAAACTGGCATTGCAAGCAATGATTTCGGCAAGAGCGCTGCCAGCCTGCCGGACATACAAGAACTCAGCATCACTACTCCAATCCTGCAATTTCCAAGGCTCGCCCTGTCCAAAGAAGAAAGAATGCTCCTGCCCGGCTGTGCGATAGCGGTAGGCGATCACAGGAGAGGATTCCGCAGCCATGCTGGCCAGATTGTGTTCATCGTCGCTCTGCCCGTCGGATAGGACAAGAAGGGTCACGAATTCCGCGGGCAGCTTGGCTTTGGTGGCGAAGTGCAAGGAGCTGTGCTTTTGCTGTTGACCGTATACCGGCGAATGGGGAAATTCTTCCACGGTGCGCGACCACCCGTGACCTTCCACCGTCACGAAGCGAAGACCGGCATGCTCCCCGGCAAAGAAATCCTGGCTGCCATCCGGCGCCTGCAGTTGCGGCGCGATGTGCCACACGAGGTCAAGGTCATATTCTCCCTGGCCCAGCGCTAAATCACGCACCAGGCAGAATCCGGATTTGAGGGCGAATACGAAACGGCGATGGAAGACCGGGCTGGGCAGCCGCGCATATCCATCGTGGCTGCCGACGAACAGATCGAAAGTCTTGCCTGAAATCCAGCCTTCTGCCTGAATCCTCGGCAATCGTTGCCAGCCGAACGGACCTTTGGGATCAGCCTGGTCTCGACCGGCGATCAGCAACGTATTGTGTGCCCGGGTGCCGCGAAAGCGATCGCGCTCGGAGCTTTCTCCTACGTACTGAAACGTTCCGGGATCGATCAGCACTTCTTGCCCTGAGACGCTGGCCGTGAGGCTGAGAGCGTCGGCGTGACCGTGGCCGGCAGTGTCGGCGCCTTGCGGACCTGCATCGACCACAAACTGGCGTTGCGGCTCAGGACCCGCCATCACATACAGCCCCGTCGCGGGGAAAGCAATTGAATCCTGGGAAGGAGGCGCCTCCGGCAGATTGTCGAATTCCTCGATGCCGGCTTCCCCTAGCAGCCACAGGGTTTCCTCGCGCGGTCCGCCGGCAAGTTTCTTGAAGTCTCCGCGCTGGTAGAGAACGGCGCCCGTAGCTAAAGGATCGAGCAGATGAGCGGCTCGATTGCGCGAGGGATCGAACAGGCGGCCACCGTCGTCGTCGCCAAGACGGGGCACGATGCCGCCGCGCGCCAGCGTGGCGAGCGCTTCCAGCATGCGACGCATGGTGCTATCGAACTCCGGCGGGAGCGCAACGTGGTTCAGCGACGCGAGCACGGCCGAATGCAGAAAGAAATCGAGGGCGTAGACGTGGTAATAGGTCGATTGCTCGAAATGGAATCCGTCGGAACGGACTTGCCGCGCGGCTTGTTGCTGGATGATCTCCCATCCACGCTTTTGCCAGCGTGCGGCGGAAGAAATTTCGGGGCAAAGCATTCCAATGAAAAACAGCGCAACCGCTTCTCCCAGCAGATGCGTATTGGGAGAAAAATATGTGGACAGATACTTTTCGATGTGCCGTCCGGAGATGGCCAGGCTGCGCAGCCACGAGCGGCGAAATGCCATGGGCAGCGCGGGAGAATCGGCCAGTAGAAAATAAACCCAGATCCACGACAGGCTGCGAAAAGCAACTTCCAGGCTGCTGGCCCAGTTGATTCCGATGGGATACGGATTCTTCGCGTGCCAGTGCTCCCACTGGCGGAACAATTCCGCCGCAAAATTCTGATCGCCGGTGAGCCGGTAGGCCTTCGCCAACGTGACCAGATGCTGGTGACGATTCAGTTCCCAAGTGATCTTGCTGTCGCCCACTTCGGCGAAATCAAGGTAGTTGATTTGAAACCAGGGTTTGAGCGGAGCGCGTTTGCCGTGCACGCGATCGGAGTGCCAGTCGATTTCCGCGCCGTAATCGAGCGCTTCGTAGCCGAGCAAATCGAAGCGATGCTCCGAGATCCGCTCCGCCCGCTGAATAATCTGCCGGGCAGTGTCCGGAAAAAGCTGCCGCAACCTGGAGCAAAGTTCGGGAACCTGCTCCGGAGAAAAAAAGAATTGCCGTGCTGGACCAGCGACCAGCGAGCGGAAGCGCGGCTTCACGCCGGCGTCTGCCTTGTACCTCCAGAAATCCAAGCGAGCGGTAGTCTGCTGGCGCAGGCGATCGGCAAGCTCGGCGCGGCTCATCGTCTTCAGCCGAGTCGAGATGCGTTTCCAGTCCGCAACCCGGCTCATTCGATCCCCCGCTGGCGTAGAAGTTCGGTGTAAAGCTGGTCTGTGTTTTCGATCATGCGGCGGAAACTGAATTCCGAGGTCACGTATTCGCGACCGCCGTGGGCTAAGTTTACGGCGAAGCCAGGATCGCGGAGCAGTCGGAGCAAGGCCTCGGCCAGAGCAGAAGGATCGTCCGGCGGTACCAGCAATCCAGTCTTGCCATCCTGAACGATTTCAGCATTGCCGCCGACGCGGCTGGCGACCGTGGGTAGACCGGCGGCCAGGTATTCCAGAACGGCATTGGGCAATCCTTCGGCTTTCGAAGGAAGCACGGCGATATCGCAACTGGCGAGTAGGCGAGGAACATCGTCGCGTCGTCCGAGGAAAAGAAAGTTACCCTGCAAACCGAGTTGCGCGACTTGCTGTTCAAAATTCTGGCGCTGCTCTCCATCTCCGGCCAGCAAAAATCGGACGCCGGGAAACTCGCCAACCACCGCGCTGGCAGCCGCGATCAGACAGGGATGGCCTTTCACGTTACTGTGCATATTGCCGACCAGCACAATCCATTTTTCTTGCGCGGCATTCGGCGCGAGCCAGGAACGATCGGGCGTTTTCGCGCTGAACCGTTCCAGATCGACGCCGTTATAGATGACTCGAAGCTTGCTCGCGGCTATGCGTTTCTCAGCCGCCACGGCGTCGCGGACCGCATTCGCGTTGGTAAGCACGGCGGTGGAAAGATTCTGCAAGCGGCGCAGCCAGACCCGGCGGCGAGTGCGGTACAAGTCGAGATGAGCCAGATCGCGCTGGCTGGAAATAATCACCGGCACTCGAGCCAGCACCGCGGCAGGAATGCCCAGTAGGTTCGCGTAGAGATCGTGGGTGTGAACGATTTGGAAACCGCCGCGACGCAGGAACATGGCCAGCCGAAGCATCTGGTAAATTCCGCCGGGAGAATCGAAGCCGCCCTTAGGATAGAACTCTCGCAGGTCGACCGCGGATCCCGTCAGCTTTTCGAGAAGTGGGCCGCGGGCACGGAGACATCCCAGGGTGACCTCGTAGCGAGCCGGATCGAGCCGGGTGGCCAACTCGACGGCTTGAGTCTCGGTGCCGCCCACATTCAGCGAATCCAACAGGAAAAATACTTTGCGGCGCCGGGCCGCCAGGGCAGAAGCAGGGCTGCCCTGCCGGACATCCGAATCAGCGGTTAAGACCGGAGAATGGGGCTGATCCGATGGAGACATGCCTCTTCATAGTAGCGGCAAATGCCCTGCCCTGCACAGGGGGCAAATGTTATCCGAAAGGGCATCGGGCGAGGGCTTTGGGTCCGAGAATAGCCTCCTGTATTTCGCTAAGACGAGCGAGCAAAAGCCAGGGTCCTAGGATGGAAACAGCACTTGAAAAAGGGCGGGGCATGCCCCTGGCAACCTGAAGCCACTCAAGGCTGTTTGCCGCGCGTCAGGTCCATGTAGAAATCGAGTACCGCTTTTAGGTTGCTGTCATCCGTGCCAGGCAAGGCCTTGCTGGGTGCAGGTTGGACCAATATCTCATCGATGGCGAGCAGAAGAGCGGGCAAGTCGCACTTGGGAATCAGGTGCACGCCAGCGGGCCGCATCCCATTGTTGCTGGCGATTACAGGAACGCCGACATGAAGCGCCTCGCGAACCGATACGGCATCGCCATCATAGAGAGTAGTGCGCAACATTACCTGGGAGCGCGAAATCGCCTGCATGGTAGCGGCATGCGGGACATCCCCACACAGCAGAATGTGCTGAGAGTAGGAGCGGGTTCGGATTAGCTCGCGCAGATCCTGCTCCAGGCTTCCGGATCCAATTAAGACCAATCCAGCCTGGGGAAATTTCCGCCGGACTTGCCCCAATGCTTCGATTTGCAGCGGCAGGTCATACTCTGGCTCCAGCAGCCCAACCGAAATCAGCACAGGGTTGTGGGCCATGAAGAATGAAGCGAGCGGCTCCGGCAAGGGAGACGAGGCATCCTGCTCAGGTAGAAAGGAATGCGGCTGGATCAAACGAAGACGCGCCGGCGAAACGCCCAGCCGCTCAAAAAAACGAATGATCTCTGCATTCACGCCGATCACACCATCAAAACGGCGGAGCACAAAACCTGCCAAAGAATTTGGGCCCGTCGCCTTACCCTCGGGACTGGACGGATATCCCCCGGAGTGAAATGTCATGATCGCCTTGCGGCCTGGCAGCAGCGTGCATACGAGACCGAGGCCGAGCAGCCTCCGGCTCAACATTCCTCCGATATGAAGGTGGATGAGGTCGTAATCCAACTGCAGCAATAGGCGCATCAGTTCTGCCGCAGTTTTGGGATAGTACACGTTATCGCTAGCAGAATTGCGCTGCCGGGTAATATTGACGACGCCGCAGGGTATGCTCTGTCGAAGGAGAAAAGTGCGGATCGCTACCAGGTTGCTCTGTACTCCACCGTGGGGCGGCGGATAGGGGCCTAGCTGAAGCACTCTCATCGGGGTGAGGGAGCCAGGAAATCTTCCAGGTCGATGGAGCACGGTGCATGGTCGCGCGCGGATTGCATCATGAGCAGGCACCCCAACGTGGAGCGCACGCCGTCTCGCACCGTGACATCCGGCGGCCGACCTTGTTTCTGAGCGGCAAAGAAAGCTCGCATCTGGGCCTCATAGCCCTTTTCAGCGAACCAACTCGAGCTGTTCAGGACTACTTTGGTTCGCGTGCTCGAGCGTTTGAAATCCTCGGCAGAGGCCCCGAATCCGGTGGCAAATGCTTCCACGCGCTCGCCGGCCGAAGTGGGGCTTCCAACCGTGCAGTAAGTAAGATTGGCGATGGAACCATCGGCAAAACGAAAGCTCGCAACCAGATTGTTTTCGCCAATCGGATCTTTCTTGCCGCTGGGCAGAGAGTAGGCCGAGACTTCGACCGGCTCACTGTCGAGCAGCCAGTACATCAAATCCACGAAGTGACAGGCTTCTCCCAAAATCGCGCCACCGGCGGCGGGATCGGCCATCCAATAGGATCCGGAGATTCCCGGCGAATTCACACGACAGTTCAACACCGCCGGACCGTTCCGTTTTGCGACTTGATTCTTCAAGGCCCGGTAAGTCGGTGCGAAGCGCCGGTTGAAGCCGACGGTAAGCTGCTTTCCGGTTTCTTCGACCGCCTGATACAGTTCGCGGCATTCCTCCTGCGACAGTGCCATTGGCTTTTCGACAAAAACGTGTTTCCCCGCATGCAGAGCAGCGAGCGCCTGGGAAGCGTGCTGCTGGTTACGGCTTACGATCACGACTGCCTGGATTTCCGGATCGTGGAGAATTTCGGAATAGTCGCTCGCACAGTACTCCGCTCCGAAACGCAGCGCATAGCTCTTGCCTCGTGCTCCGCTGGAGGAATGGATCGCCCGCAGCCGAACGCCCGGCGTCTTCTTAAGGCTGGGCAGGTGAGCCCAGCGGGCTAGATTACCTGCACCCACGAGGGCGACGCCAATTGCCGCCGACCTGCTGGCAGGAGCATTCACCTCCACTCGCCGTTTTGGCTGAAATTCCGCGAGAGGCGCAGCCAAGTCGGCCGCTGGATACTTCACCACCACTGCCAGACTGCTTACCGACGGGTCCAGGATGACTTCGTATGCCTTCGGCGCATCTTCAAGCGGAAATCGGTGGGTGATCAGAGGATCGATCTGCACGCGACCCTGAGCCGCGAGCCGCAGAAATTCCTCCATGTTCCGGTTTTCCGTCCAGCGCACGTAAGGTAGCGGGTAATCCCGCCCCTGGCGCTCGTAGGCCGGATCATAGCTTCCGGGTCCGTAAGCGCGAGCCATCAACACTTGAATCTCTTTCAGGTAAGTCTCATACCAGGGAAAGCTTAGTTCGACTGCGCCAACGTCCACGATGCGTCCGCGATCCCGGCAGATCTCGACCGCAGCGCGGCACGGTGCGTCCGACTTCGCGGCCGCAGCGATGATCACGCAATCCACTCCCAGGCCGTTCGTTACAGACTGAATCTGCGCGGGCAACTGAGAGCCTCCAAGGAGCGTGACGTCTGCTCCAAGTTGTCGGGCGAGTTCGACGCGATCGGGCCGCAGATCGGTCGCGATAATGAAACCGCCCTGCAAGCGCGCCAGTTGGGAAATGAGCTGACCAACCAGGCCGAGTCCGATTACGGCAACCCTTTCTCCCAACGAAATGTTGGCAATGCGTACACCGTTGATCGCAATGCTGCCCAGCGTTGTGAAGCAAGCGTGCTCGAAGGGAACGTGCTCAGGAATTTTCGCAACCAGATTACGTCCGACCAGGACAGTTTCTCCGTGTCCGGTTCCTTCGCCGCCGTAGGCAACACGATCTCCGATTTCGAGATCCGTAATCGTGCTGTGCTTCTCCACCACCAGACCCGCGCCCGAGTACCCCAACACCGCATATTCGCTGAACTTGGCTTTCACTTCGGCCAACGTCCTTACCGGGCCCTGGGCCTTGACCGCATTCCAGATTTTGCTGAGCTGGGAAGGATTGTCGGCAACCGCCTTGAGAACCCCTTCCTGGTGGATGCTGGCAGTCTCGGTTCCGCTACTGATCAGCGAATAAATAGGCCGGATCAGGACGTGATGCGCACTGACGAGCGGGTCCGGGACATCGTCGACGACAATGTCCTTAAGTCCTTTGCGGAGAATCTGTTTCATTGGGGATCAGGATCGCTCCAAGAGTTCAGGCGCGCTACGCCATCCATTGAGGTGGCGTTTGCCATCAATATAACAGAGCCAGCAAAACGCTCAATCATTACGTCGGTGCTTCACTACACACCGTGGCGATGTCCAGGCTGAAGCACAACGACCCCGTCTGCGGCTAGAGTCGCAGGCCGTGAAAAATTCTTGTCGGTAGGTTTTGAGAGAAATCATTGGCGGCCGGCACGCCCGGGTCTGCTTTGATCGGATCTAGTTTGACTGGATCACTTTGAAACTAGACCTGGCCGCTTCGCCTTCTCAGGCACCAGCTCTCATGCAACTTGCTGCGTTTCCCCCACGCTGTCTCCCCCTGACCCAAGATTGACGGCATCCCGATGATCAGCGGCTGCCGTCAGAGACACACGTGTTCCCAAGTAGTAGTCCTTGAGGTCGGCCCAGCGTTTGATACCGGCCTGAGCCCAGTCGTAGTAGTGGACCGCAGGAAACCCTGCCGCCCGTAACATGAGCTCCAAGGCAGCTCTACTGGGCACGCCAACAACCGTCCGAGCGGGGTCGCCCGGATCGCCAACCGCTCCGGCGCTTTCATGCAAGACCGCCTCATCCTTTGTCCTGATGATGCTTCCCGGATGTATGGTGATCGCAGTATCAATCACAAGATTCATCGGTTTAAGCCGCGCGATCTTGCGCAGGAGAACCATGTGGTCGATGATGTGGTAGAGAAAGCCGAAACATAAGACCGTGTCAAACGATCCGCACTCCAATCGATCCAATTCGGTGAGCACATCACCTTGCATGAACTCGACGCTGTTCTCGGGTACTCCGTACTCCCGCATGTTGTCCCGTGCCATCTCAACCAGGTGCTGCCGGGCTTCGATGCCGAGGACATACTCTGCGCCAGCCTTGTGCGCCGCAAAACTCCAGCGGCCGTCGTGGGACGCAATATCCAAAACGCGGCGGCCACGGACGATGTCGACATTGGGTTGAATCAGCGCCCGGTGCCTCTGATTAAGCCGGTCCGGCTCAGAGGCCGTTTCGCTGGTGACAAAGAACCGGGGAAATGCGTCGAAAAAACCTGCCGCGGGACGGTAGTCCGTATGGCTGGCAACCCATCGAAACCACCGCTCCCGGTTCACGGCCAAAAACCGGTCCTTGAGGATCGGCAGAATAGATGCGATGGCTGGAGGATTGTCCACAATATCTCCCTCTGGAAGAGACTACGTTACCGGGATAATAGACTACGGTCCCCAATTCCTGTCAAGAGAAAGAGCCGTCAATGGCGGCTTTCGATGGCGTCGGGTACAACCAATGCAGTGGGTGCCGTCTCGTAACGGAAGGAAAAAAGCGAACCGGAAGGGGCGTGGAAGTCTTTTCACATGGCGGGTTGCTCACCGTGCCACCGGTACTGTTGACACTCATTTCCGCTAAAGTATAATTCGCTTTGTGAAGCTGGTGTCCTCTGGCGACCGTTCCCGCCCCGGTTTTGACCAAGCTAATCCTCTCCCGTGTCTGGCCGTGAATCCTGTTGTTTTGAAAGGAAATGAATGTCACTCGCTGGGGAAAAAGACGGTGGAGTCAGGCCCAGGCACTCAAGTGAAGACAGTCGAATCAAGGGTTACGTCAGAGGCATACTGCAAGCGGCCTTGGGCTCGAAGAAGGTCGTAAGAGACTTGACCGTGTTTCCGCAAAACGTCTTCGTAGTGTCGTATCCCAAGTCAGGCAACACCTGGTCTCGCTTTCTCATTGGCAATCTGCTGGACCCGACTGCTCCGGTTACGTTCGACAATGTGGAATGTCGCCTACCAGTCATTTATGCCTGGACCGACCGCGCCCTTCGTTCTTTGCCTTCGCCCCGCGTCCTCAAAAGCCACGAAGCATTCCATCCCGGTTACCCGCATGTGATCTACATCGTGCGAGACCCGCGGGATGTCGCGGTGTCCTTCTACTACTTCGCTCTCAAACTGCGCATCATCGCGGATGGCTATCCGATGGACGATTTCGTCACGCGCTTTCTCAGGGCCGATATCGTTCCCTTTGCGGACCGCTTCGGCTGCTGGGAAGATCACGTTCTGAGTTGGATCAACCTGCGCCAGGGCAGATCCTCCTTTTGTCTCACGCGGTACGAAGACCTGCAGGCTGATCCCCGCGCAGAACTAGCGAAATGGTCGGCGGTTTTGCGCATTCATCCGACCGCGGACGTGATCGAACAGGCCATCACGCGAAGTTCGGCAAGCAACATGCGCTCCCTGGAGGAGAAGCAGTCCAAGGATTGGCGCATGACAAAAGACAGCCGCCAGGATATTCGTTTTATCCGCGATGCCAAGTCCGGCGGCTGGCGCAAGAAGCTCTCAGAGAAATCCGTGGCTGCGATTGAAGAGGCTTGGGGAGCAACCATGCAGAAACTGGGATACGAACTCACCACGGGACCGAAACTTGATCGATCGGAGAGCGACTCGGTCCTCTTTTCCCCCAGTCACCCGTAACGTTTCCAGAGGCCTTCGAGAAGTCAAGTGTCACTGCACGGTGACCGTGAAATTTGCCGCAGCCGAAACTCCACTCACCGTTGCCTGGACCGTTACCGTTCCAGTATTCGGGGGAGTAATGTAGTTATCGCTGGCAAGTCCAGTCGAAGTAGTCAGCACTGGGTTTGAGGCGAAAGTCCCTCCAGCGCCTCCATCTGCAAAGCTAACGCTAGCCCCAGAAACTGCATTTCCATACTGGTCCGTGACTTTCACAACCAGTGCCTGTGCCAGTTGGGTGCTGGGCGGGGCGGACTGGCCGTCTCCTGAGGTCGTGACAATATTAGCCACCGGGCCGGACGTAACCGCTTCGTGGAATCTCGCAGGGCTAAGTCCGGTCACGTTGCCAGTGATCTTGACCGTACCGACGGCAGTGGGAGTCGTGTAGTTCACCGTCGCCAGCCCCCGGCTGTCAGTGTTCACAGGATTAGCTGAGAAGACTCCACCCGCGCCACTATCACTGTAGCTCACTGCTACGCCGGGTATCCCGTTGCCGGAGGAGTCGCTAGCCTTCGTGACCAGGGGAATAGGCAGGCTTGTGTTGACGGGGACCGTTTGGCCGGAGCCTTTGAAACTCAACAAGGTCGTGGCCGCACCGGGAAGCGCTGTTGCCGTGAAAGCCCCCGACGCATAGCCGGACGCGGAAGCGGTCAACGCGTAAGAACCTGCTTTCGTGGGCAAGGTATAGACGCTCGAAGCCGAACCGTTTTGGTCCGTAGTCACGGTGGAAGGGTTGAAGCTGCCACCCTTTCCGCCGTCGCTGAAAGTTACGGTGACTCCAGGAAAGACCTGTCCTGTGTACGGATCCATCGCCTGTACGCTCAGTGGAATGGGAAGAGGCGAAGCCACGCTCGCCGACTGCCCGCTACCTCCGACCACCGACAAAGCTGGGAATAGTCCATAGATCACGAGGCTGTTCTGGGTCCCTATAAATACCTTTCCGTCCGCAACCACGGGGTTTGCAAAGTGGGCGACAGGTGGAAGCGTGTCCCGACCGTTCGCAGCCTGACTGCTGGTATACAGCACTTTCATGGTGCTGGCGTCCATGGCAGTCAGGGGTTTGTTAAACCAAAGAATGCCATTGCTAGTCCCATCGGAAGTGATCACTGCGTGTCCGCCGCCGCCCATTTTGGCAGATTGTGCGGAGGGGGGAACCGCCAAGGAACCATTGTTCAGAGTGAAAGCCATAACTGGAGAGCCTTGCCCGGTGAAATAAACATTATTATTCCAATAGACAGGAGTTCCGGTTTCCGGCCCCACCGCCTTATAGAGCTCTTGCACGATCTGGGTATCCGTGGTGGTACAAGTCGAGCACAGCTGCCCCATATAGTCGCGGTTCAGGACATAGACGGTGCCCTCCTTGCCGACGGCAATCAATTCATGCGTAACTGCTCCCGGCTGGTCGGGTAGGATCAAAACGCCATCGTTCAAATCCAGATCGTTGTTGCAAAGGTATTGATAGTTATAGGGCGTGAACCAGTCTGCTAAGGAAAGAGTCGTGCCAACCTGGCTGAGTTTGAACACGCTTACGGGTAAGTTCGTACCGGGCGCGAAAGGGCCTTCCGCAGTCTCCGCATAGATATTACCGTCGCTGTCAGCGGAAATGCCTGCCCCCTTCTGCCAAATCCCGTCCCCACTCTTGCCCGGGTCGTCATCAAAGGCGCCCTCTTGTTGCAAGGTGGAAGCATTGTAGGACATCACCCAACCCTGGCTGTAATAGCTACTGCCATTGGAACCAAGCGCAATGTAGACGTGGCCATTGGCCAGAAGCAGACCCGGCCGGTTCATCTGATAGAGGTCAGTGAACGTAGAAGTATAGCTGTTCAGGGTAAAGGTTGCGGCGAGGGTAGTGGGTCCACCCAACGTCTCCAGTCCAGTGGTCACGTCAAGCGCGTGCAGACGATGCACCACCTTTCCGTTTTCATAGGTTTCGGCAACCAGGTAAAGAGTGCCGCTGGACGGATCGATGACCGGAGTAGAGATGATCCCCACTTCAGTCCAGCCTATGTTTGAGTTCTTTTGAACGGTGGTGGGCACCGTGGTCGCTCCTGGCGGACTGTAGGCAAGGATGCTCGTCATCCACAGGGGCCCGGAATTGGGATTGTCAGCATCGAAGGCATACACGCTGTCGTGCATGGTTGCGACGTAGACGACGTTGTGGGTTCCCTGATTAGGAATATTTACTCCAGGAAGGTAAAGTGGATGCCCCACAACGATACCGTCTACCGGCTGGCTGAACAATTTTCCGAACGTTTGGACATTTACATTTGACGGCGCGAGGAGAACCTCGCTGGTATTTGCACTGGTTCGCCCGTCATCGTAGTGCCAAGTGGTGATGGCCGTCTGAGCCGCCAGTTGCACCGCAGCCAACGCGCCTAACAACGATGTCAGCAGCAAGATTTGCAACGAGCAGACTATGCAAGATTTTGCAGAGAATGCCCATTCGGGCCTCCGCCATTTGCCGAGGGCCAGTTCAGTTGTGAGCTTGCAAAGGGGAAGAACCTTGCTATTCCGGGACAGTCGCATGCGAATTCTCCAGCTATCGACTTCAATTCAAAACATCTTTTTGGGCCCCCACTAATCGACGTAAGAAGCACTACGGCCCCATCCACTGCAACGTGCTCTAAGCAATCGTGAGCAATTTTGGCGCCAGCCATGGATGGATAGAGCAGCCTCTCGGCAAAAATGGGCTGACACGCGGCTGCCACATTGCTTGATGGGATCGACGACGCTCACCGCCGTGAACAGAACAAATCCTTCTCCATAGCGCAATGATTTGCACATGATACGACTCAGGATCAGGCGGTTCCTCGAAAACATCAGGTTTAGCCTTTATCCTTATCGAGTTACCATACAATGGAAAGACCCTATCCGGCATGGCACTTGCGTGCCTCAAAGCAGCGATTTCTTTGGGTATACACTGAGACTACATTGGTCGTTGATCCACAATGGGTTTACGATTTCGTTAGCATGTACCCCCCGAATAGAACGTCCGACAGTCATCGTTAGATTCTGCTACGAGACATTGAATTTAAATGCACTTAATCCAAAATCAGCGAACCTGGGAGGTTTACGCAATTGTCTGCTTCAACTAGTCATTTGATTGCTCCGCACGGCGGCGAACTGGTGAATCTGATGGCCGCGCACGAAAAAGCTGCAGAACTGAAAGCCCACTCTCGCGAGTGGCCATCGTGGGACCTTACGGCCCGCCAAATTTGCGATCTGGAACTGCTTATGAGCGGAGGCTTCTCTCCTCTGCGCGGCTTCATGACCAAGGCTGACTATGAGGGCGTCTGCCACAACATGCGCTTGGCCAGCGGAGTTCTCTGGCCCATGCCGATTACCCTGGATGTAACCGAAGAATTTGCCAAGAAGCTCACGCCCGGCAGCAGCAAAGTGGCGTTGCGCGATGCCGAGGGCGTCATGCTGGCGGTTTTGGACGTCGAGGAAGTCTGGCAGGCGGATCGTGCCGCCGAGGCCAAGGCGGTGTTTAAGACCACCAGCAAGCTGCATCCCGGCGCCGACTATGCGATCAACAAAGCCAACCCCTGGTATGTGGGCGGGCGGGTGGAAGGTCTGCAGGCGCCGTCGCATTACGATTTCCGTACCTTGCGCTTTACTCCGGGGGAATTGCGCGCTGAGTTCGCTCGCCTGGGATGGCGCCGCGTGGTTGCCTTTCAGACTCGCAACCCCATGCACCGCGCTCACGTGGAACTCACCTTCCGCGCAGCGAAGCAGGTGGAAGCCAACCTTTTGATCCATCCCGTGGTCGGAATGACGAAACCCGGCGATGTGGATTACTACACCCGCGTGCGCTGCTATCAATTGTTGAGTTCCAAATACCCGCAGGGAACGCAGAGGCTTTCGCTGCTCCCTCTCGCCATGCGCATGGGCGGCCCGCGCGAAGCCATGTGGCACGCGCTGATCCGCAAGAACCATGGCTGCACTCATCTCATTGTGGGCCGCGATCACGCCGGCCCGGGCAAAGATGAGAACGGCAAGCCGTTCTACGGCCCTTATGAGGCTCAGGAAGTTTTCAAGAAGCACGAGTCCGAGATTGGCGTCACCATGGTGCCCTTCAGCATGATGGTCTACCTGCAAGCGGAAGACCGCTACGTCCCCGACGACGAGGTGAAGAAGACCGACCGCGTTCTGAACATCTCGGGAACGGAACTCCGCCAGAGATTGAACGAAGGGCGCGAGATTCCCGGCTGGTTCACCTATCCGGAAGTTGTGCACGAACTGCGCCGCAGCTTTCCGCCACGCGCTAAGCAGGGTGTGACTATCTTCTTTACCGGGCTCTCGGGCTCGGGAAAGTCCACGATCGCCAACGTCTTGATGACGAAGTTCCTGGAAGTCGGTGGACGTCCGGTGACATTGCTCGACGGCGATCTGGTGCGCAAGCATCTTTCCTCGGAACTCGGATTTTCGAAAGAGCATCGCGACATCAACATCCGCCGCATCGGTTACGTTGCTTCAGAAATTACGAAGAATGGCGGCATCGCCATTTGCGCGCCCATCGCCCCCTATGACGCGACCCGCAAGCACGTGCGTCAGATGATTGAGCCTTACGGAGGATTCATTCTGGTGCACATTGCGACGACGGTCGAGGTCTGCGAGCAGCGCGACCGCAAAGGCCTGTACGCCAAAGCTCGCGCCGGCATTCTCAAGGAATTCACCGGGATCTCCGACCCCTACGAAGTTCCAGCGGATGCTGACGTCACGATCAACACCGGCGAACTGTCAGCCGAAGAAGCCGCCCAGGAAATTATTCTGCACCTGGAACGCGAAGGCTTCATCGGTGTGAATGGAGCCCCAGCGTAAAACAGGAACCAATCGACGATGCCACTGTTGGCAACCAAAATCCTGGTTGGGTTTGTCGTCGGCATTCTCATCGGCGTGAGCGGCGTGGGGGCGGCGTGCTTTGGCTTCGCGTGCTGATCTTCGGCTTGAGAGTGCCAGCGCTTGTGGCCGTAGGTTCCGACACGCTGTTCAATTTCTTCACGAAAGTCCCGGCCAGCACGATGCGCCTGAGAAACGAAACGGTGCGCCGCGGGGCGTCATGGCTTTGGCGGCCGGTAGCATTGGCGGCGGATTTGTCGCGACTCTAGACAACACTCCGTTACGTTGTAACCGACGCGATCCGCTTCTTTCGGGCCTGATGGCCAGCGGGTCTCAACTGCGGGAGCCTCCTTTGTTAGCGGCGCTCGAAGGTCATCTCCCCATGGTCGGGACACGCGCCCGGACGTGACCTCAGGTGGGAAAAAGTTCTCTCATGGCGGGCGCAAGAGACGTATCACCCCCCTTGATCGTCATACTAATTAACTTGTTTGTTCTCATCGAGATATACGATGGTACGAAAGGTATTTGAATTGCGGCCACACAGTTGAAACAATTGCAAATCACTGGCCGGGCAAGGGTGTCAGAAAACACGTGTCGGGTTGATTAGAATTTGCAACCAACTCGGAGTTGAACTCCTCGATCCGCACCTTGCCGCAAGCCACTGATTAGAAGATCAGAACATCAGAACATCAGCAGTCGAACGACGGTGCTGTGTACGTGCCATGTACCGGTGCAATGCAAACGCCAGTTGGGCATGTATAGTTTTTTGAAAGGGGCGGAGCTGGGAATCAGGGTTTAGACATATGAAAGATGCACTCATCAAGGCGCTTTACGCCATCAATTACGTTTTAGAGAGAGACCAGGCTGGCCGGGGATTTTTCGTTCTGCCCGACGACATTTTCCTCGTTTCCTATCCCAAGTCAGGCAACACCTGGACCCGATTCCTACTGGGAAACTTGATGAATCCAGACGAGCGCATCACTTTTGCCAACGTAGAGCGCAAAGTACCGGATATCTATGCAAAATCCAGGAAGGCCCTCAAGAAAATCCCGAGCCCGCGAGTGATCAAGAGCCACGAATGCTTTGATCCTCGTTATCACCGGGTGGTCTACATTGTGCGCGATCCGAGGGACGTGGTGGTTTCCGCCTACCACTACGACCTGAAGGAAAGGAATATCCCGGACGGTTTTCCGATTCAAACTTACACCACCGAACGGTTCATGAAGACGGACGAGTACTTCGGCACCTGGGGAGAGCACGCGGGCAGTTGGATGGTGAACTCCAAGAACATATTTCAGATCAGCCGCCTGAAGGATGGCTTTCTCGGCACACCTGCCTCCTGGGGAGAGAACGTGATGAGTTGGCTGGGAGCGCGGGGGCACAATCGCGAATTCCTGCTGGTGCGATACGAGGACCTTCTGGAGGACACGCATCACGAGATGATCCGGATCGCGGAGTTTCTGAATTTGAATGCCACGCCGGAGAGGGTCGCCAAGGCTGTCGAGCTCAGTTCGGCCGACAACATGAGAAAGCTTGAGGCCCAGCAAGCGAATCAGTGGGTCACCACCAAAGACAGCCGCAAGGACATTCCGTTTGTGCGTGCCGCGCAGTCCGGTCAATGGAGGAAGAAGCTTCCGCCTGAGTCGGTAGCGGTAATTGAAGAGGCGTGGGGACCCGTCATGGAACTCCTGGGTTATCCCGTCAGCCAGGAGTACAAGGCGGATCGAGGAGTTCTGTCGGATCACTCCTAAGACCTTTCCGGGACGAATTGAATTCATGAGCCAGAAGAAAATCGTAATCATCGGAGGCGGGCCCACCGGTCTGGGCGCGGCTTACCGGCTGAAGGAACTCGGCTACGAAAACTGGGTTCTGTACGAAAAAGCGGACTACGTGGGCGGCCACTCCTGCTCTCATGTGGACGAGCATGGATTTGTGTGGGACGAAGGCGGCCACGTCATCTTTTCGCACTATCCCTACTTCGACAAACTTGTCGATGACATGCTCGGGCGAGAGGAAAACCACCTCATCCGCGAAAGCTGGATCGTGAAAGGGGATTCCTGGATCCCATATCCCTTCCAGAACAATCTGCGTTATCTGCCAAAACCACAGCAAGTCAGTTGCCTGCTGGGCGCTGCCAAGGCTGCCGCCAACGGCAAGTCTGGGGATGCGACAAACTTTCGCGACTGGATTCTGGGCACGTTCGGCCAAGGCATCGCTGAGGAATTCATGTTTCCTTACAATTCGAAAGTCTGGACTACTCCTCTGGACCAGATGTCAAGATCGTGGATTGCCGAGCGCGTAGCCACGGTGGACTTTCAGCGCCTGCTGGAAAACGTCTTGTACGACCGGGACGATGCGGGTTGGGGACCGAACAGCAAGTTCCGTTTTCCGCTGTATGGGGGGACCGGTGAAATCTATCGCCGCATGGTGAAGCGATTCCCGGACAAGATCAAAACAGCCAAGAAATTGACCGCCGTGGACGACCGGCAGCGGCGTGTGTCTTTCGCAGACGGGAGCGGAGATAGTTACAACGTCCTGATCTCCACTTCGCCTCTCGACCTGCTGGTCGGAATGCTCGAATCCAAAGATGGGAAGTTGTCCGAGGCCGCTGCCGATCTCTGCCATAACAATCTGCTGGTCATTGGCCTGGGGCTGGAAAAGAAAATTGAAACCGGCAAATGCTGGATCTACTTTGCCGATACGGAGATGCCCTGCTACCGCGCCACATTCTTTTCTCATTACTCCTCGTTTAACGTTCCGGGCGGAGACACGGAGCGTTACAGCTCTCTGATGTGTGAAATGTCCTACAAAATTGACGAGTCCCCCGACCCGGCGAAGATTACCGACAAGGTAGTGGATGGATTGATTCGTGCGGGCATGCTGGAGCCGGGTGATCGGAGCCGCATCGTCTCTCGCTACCATCGCAAGGTGCAGTACTCCTATCCGATTCCGACTCTGAGGCGTGACCAGGCGCTGGCTACGCTTCAACCAGCACTTATGGAGAAGGGGATTTACTCTCGCGGCCGATTTGGAGCCTGGCGCTACGAGATCGGCAACATGGATCACTCCGTGATGATGGGTGTGGAGGCAGTGAACAACATCCTGGCGGGAGAAAAGGAAACCGTGTTCCACAGTTCTTAACGAGCAGACTATGTCACAACCATCGCCGCAGCGGATTCCTGTCGTCAGTGTCATCATGCCGTCCTACAATACGGCGCCGTTGATTGGCGCCTGCCTGGATTCCGTATTCCAGCAGACCTTCCATGATTTCGAGATTGTCCTGGTAAACGATGGATCGCCAGATACACCGCAACTGGAACAGGTACTGGCGCCGTACCTGGAAAAACATGCCGACAAGATCGTCTACATAAAACAACCGAACAAGCGCTGCGCGGGAGCGAGAAATACCGCGATCAGAAACTCCCACGGCGAATTCCTGGCCTTTCTCGATTCGGATGACGTTTGGCTGCCGCAACACCTGGCCGAGCAGATGAAGCTCTTCGAGCAAGATCCGACTTTAGATCTGGTGTACTGCAACGGCCTGGCGGTAGGCGATCCGAACCATCCTCACGAGTTCATGAAGCGCTGTCCTTCTAACGGGGAAGCGAATTTTCAGGCGCTCGTGTTGGAGCGCTGCCACATTCCAGTCTCAACCGTGGTTTGTCGTAGAACAGCACTGCAGCGAGCAGATTGGTTCGATGAGACCCTGATGCGCTGCGATGATTACGATATGTGGCTACGCGCGGCGTTCCATGGTGCCAAAATCGGGTACACCCGGAAAGTGCAGGTCCGCTTGAATGGCGGCCGTCCTGGATCTCTGGGCGCTTCCCAGGCCGCCATGAATGAGGCGGCTTGGATCATCCTCGAGAAAGCGCTCCGAACTCTGCCACTCTCCCCGCCAGATCGAGATCTGGTTCAGAGCCGGGCAACGGAGTATAAGGCTCTGTATTTGCTTGAGGAGGGCAGATACAGACTCCACTTGCGTGAGTTTGATAAGGCCAAGAGCCTCTTTCGAGAGGCCAATGCCTATTTTCACCGGTCCAAACTAAGTCTGATATTGGCTGGATTGGCCATTGCGCCCAGAGCGACGGGAAAGCTTGCCGCACTGCTGGAGGGGGCTCAGATCTGGAGCCTTCGCTACCTGCCCGGCCGGCGGTATTAGGGCCCAGTGCCATGGGAAAACGCGACATCATAAGAAACGTTGGGTCGAGTTGGTTCGCCCTGGGCATCAACGTCTTAGTAGGTATATTTCTTTCTCCCTACATCCTTCATCGCCTGGGGGACGAAGCGTTCGGGCTGTGGATCTTAATCTTCTCTCTCACCGGGTATTACGGACTTTTCGACCTCGGCATTCGATCTTCCATCGTTCGCTACATCGCTAAATACTCCGCCACCGACGAGCGCGACGATCTGTTCCGGCTCGTGAATACGGCCATGTTCGGTTATACCAGCATCGGTATTGTGACGATGACCGCGACTCTGATCATGACCTATTATGTGCACTCCATTTTCCCCAAAATCCCGGCCGGGTTCGTGCCTACTGCACGTTGGCTGCTCTTGATGGTGGGAACCTCGGTTTCCCTGGGATTCCCTATGGGCGTCTTCAGCGGAATTCTGGAAGGATTGCAGCGCTTCTACCTGCTCAATCTCACGAATACGTGTTCGACTCTTTTGCGCGCCCTGCTCATCGTCATCGCCCTGCAGCATGGACGCGGGTTGCTGACCGTGGCTTTGATTACGATCACCCTGCCGCTGCTCGGCCAAGTGGTCAACGCCACTAACGTATTCCGCCACCTGCCACTGCGGTTTGGACTGCACTATGTGAGTCGATCCAGCATGCGCCGGATCGCAAGCTACAGCGGGACCACGTTTCTGATCATCGTGGCCCAGCGCCTGCGCTTCAAGACGGACGCCCTTGTCATTGCCAAGTTTGTTTCGGCGGTAGCCGTTACCTATTTCACCATCGGCTCGCGACTGGTGGACTATGCCGCGGAAACCGTGAGCAGTCTGGCCCAGCTCTTCGTCCCCATGTCGAGCCAGTCCCAGGCCAAGGGCGACCTGGATGGCCTGCGAAAAATCTTCGTCCTCGGTAACCGTGCTTGCGCATTCATTATTCTTCCGATTACAGCTTTGCTCACGATCCTGGGCAAGTCCATCATCGAAGTCTGGGTTGGTCCGAAGTACATTGCGGTTAGTTATCCAGTGCTGCTGATCCTTATTTTTCCAGTCACGCTGATGCTGGCGCAGGCCGCTTCCGGACGCACCTTGTGGGGGATGGCTAAACACCGCACTTGGGCCTATGTGGCGCTAGCCGAAGGCGCTGCGAACCTGATTCTCAGCATCATTCTGGTGCGGCCCTACGGAATTGTGGGAGACGCCATCGGCACGGCCATTCCGCTGACCTGCTCGATGGTTTTCTTTCTGCCCCAGCATCTTTGCCACTTGCTGGGAATCAGGATCAGGACTTATCTCTATCGCGCGTTTTCGTTGCCCCTCATGTTATGCGCCCCTGTGGTAGCGGTTCTTTTGCTCATGCAGCGCTGGTTCATTCCTCATCACTTTCTCGAGCTTCTGCTACAAGTGGGGATAGCGGGCCTGGTGTACGCCACCGGCCTGGGTTGGGCATTCTGGGCAGGTCGCGCCTGGGATGTAGGACACTTAGGCGCGAACGAAGAGGACGAAGTGACTCTCGCCCTGGTGGGGACGTACCAGGATGAAGCGTAAGGTGAGAACCACTCGCGAAATCGCGAGCTGAGGACGCATGGAATCGTTACGGGAAACCGTTCGCAGAGTGCTGGGCGCGCTGGCAACCACGGGCCGCGTTCTCACCGGACGCCAGATTGCAGGCCGGGGAGTGACGGTCTTTCCCGATGACGTTTTTCTGGTCTCCTATCCCAGATCCGGCAACACTTGGACCCGTTTTCTCGTAGGCAATTTGCTATGGCAGAAAGACCCGGTCACCTTTGCCAATATCGAATCCAGAATCCCGGAAATCTATTTCAACCCCGATCGCTTTATGCGCGCACTCCAGCGCCCGCGTTTGCTGAAAAGTCACGAGTGTTTTCAGCCGCACTATCCGCGGGTGATCTACATCGTGCGCGATCCTCGCGATGTCGCGATCTCTTTTTATCACCACAATGTGAAGGCGCGAAACATTCCCGAGGATTACCCCATGGCCAGCTTTGTCCCACGCTTCATCGCGGGCGAGTTTGACCGTCTGTTCGGCTCCTGGCGGGACAACGTATTCAGTTGGACGGCGCTGCGCCAAGGGACTCCGGGATTCCTGATGCTTCGCTATGAGGATATGAAGCGGGACCCCGCGACCGTGCTGGCCGGCGTCGCGGCGTTTCTCGAGCGCTGCTCCTTCTACAAGATCGACGCCAGTCCGGAAGCCCTACAGCGAACCATTGCACTGAGTTCGCCGGAAAGAATGCGCGCCCTGGAGAAACAGGAAGCCGGCCAATGGGTTCTGACGAAGGGAACGCGCAGCGATAAACCCTTTGTGCGCTCCGCTATCAGTGGCGGATGGAAATCGCAACTCGCTCTCGAGTCTGTTGCCGCCATTGAATCGGCGTGGGGCAACGTGATGCAGCGCTTGGGATACGAGTTGGTTTCTGGGCCGGTTGCTGCTGCCAAGGTTTCCCAGGGAGAGATCTCTTGACACAGGAGACGCCGCAAACCATCGCCAGCGCGGCGAAAGATGTGCTGCGAAAATTCGTACCGGGTTTCCTGCTTCGAGAGCGGGACATCGTGCGTCGCCTCGGGCCGGGCGCCGGTCGAATCTATGCCCGATTGTATGTACTGGACCTACTGCGAATCCGGACGGACAACCAGCGACTCGTTCCACCGTCCGCACGCACTTTCGTTTTCGTCTGCTATGGCAACATCATGCGCAGCGCCATGGCGGAGTTCCTGATGAGGAAGGCCTTACGCGATGCCGGAAGGGAGCCGCAAGTCCGAATCATGTCCGCCGGGCTGCATGTCTGCGCTGGAAGCGAAGCGCATCCCCGGGCACAAGAGGCTTCCGCGGAGCTCGGTGTTTCGCTGGCTGAGCACCGGGCCAAGCCTTTGACTCAGCAGATGATAGAAGATGCAGACTGTGTTTTTGCCATGGATTTTCAAAACAAGGCTGAGCTGCTGACGCTATATCCAGAGTTTCAGAAAAAAATTTATATGCTCAGCGCGTATGCGGAAGGGCCCTGGCGGTACCGTGAGATTCCGGATCCCTATACTGGGGATCTGGAGACGGCCCGATTTTGCGCCCGGCAACTGCAAACCTGCATTCGTAATCTGATTGGGTCAATGTTTCCCCCGGTGCTCACTCCCGAAAATGGGAAGACTGTGGATGCCAAAACTGTGCAGTGCTAAAGGACTTCAAGGCTCTTTACGGACTGCAATTTGCCGGCCTTGGTCAAGGACGTGGGTAATTGGGTTACTTGGGTTCTAAACGGGTGCAGGAAAATAATGTTCAACTTGCATATCCCTGGGCAATACTAGAACAAAGGGCTTTGGGGTCGATCCACGAAGAATGGCTGAAGAAATGACCAAGAACGTCGTGTCGGTGGACGTCGAGGACTACTTCCACGCCGAAGTCTTCTCCGGAGTGGTGGACCGCAGTCGCTGGGATAGCTATGCCAGCCGGGTGGAAGGAAACACTCGCCGCCTGCTGGAGTTGCTGGGCGATCTCAACCTGCACGGCACATTCTTTGTCCTGGGATGGGTGGCGGAACGCTTCCCCGGTCTGGTGCGCGAGATCGCGGCGGGCGGCCATGAGTTGGCGTGTCATTCGTACTGGCATCGCTTGATCTACAAACTGGATCGCGCCGAATTTCGGGAAGACACCCGTCGTGCCAAAAACGTCATCGAACAAGCAGCCGGCCAACCCGTATATGGATATCGCGCACCCACTTACTCTGTGATCGATCGCTCGGTCTGGGCGCTGGAAATCCTGGCCGAACTGGGATTCACTTACGACTCCAGCATTTATCCCATACGTCATGATCGCTATGGGATGCCGGGTGCGCCGCGCTCGCCGTTCCGTTTTCAGACGCCTTCTGGCCCTATGACGGAATTCCCCATCACCACCTTTCGCCTGGCCGGACACAACATGCCGGTGGGCGGCGGCGGCTATCTGCGCCTGCTGCCCCGGCTCTACACGCGCATGGGGTTGAAAAGGGTGCAGAAGGAAGGTGTGCCCATCGTGATCTACATCCATCCCTGGGAGGTGGATCCCGAACAGCCGACTTTACCTGTAAGTTTGAAATCGCGGCTTCGCCACTATACGAATTTGTCACGGACGTTTGACCGTTTTCAGAGCGTGCTTCAAGCAGGAAAATACACCAGTTTCCGCGAAAGCGGACTCGCCGACTCGGCCAAGGAATTTGACTTCTATGCCTGGAACCAGCAAAAAAACTGACGAAACCCAACAGATCGCGCAATACTGGAACGACATTGCGTACAAATTCGATGCCATCTATACGGGCAAAAAGAACCCGCTTTCGCGCGGCCTGGACCGTTGGCTGCGCCGCGACATCTACCAACGTTATGAATGGGTGATGAACCAGGCGGGCGATGCGACCGGAACCAAGATATGCGACGTCGGGTGCGGCTCCGGTCGCTTTGTCGCCAGCCTCGCGAAACGCGGCGCGCAGGTTACCGGCCTCGACTTTGCGCCGGAGATGCTCAAACTGGCTGGGCAGCTCGTGGAGAAAGAAGGCGTCGCGGATCGCTGTAACTTCGTGTTGAGCGATGTGCTCGACTGGAAGACAAACGAAAAGTTCGACATGGTGATTGCCATCGGATTCTGGGACTACGTCGCAGACCCGCTGCCTAGGTTGCAGGTCATCCGTGGGATCACGAAGAAGACCTTCCTGTCCGCCTGGCCCCGTGCCGGCACGGTGCGCGCTGCCATTCGCAAGGTACGGCTGAAGGCTGATGGCTGCCCGGTCTACTTCTTCTCCCTGCCACAAGTGGAAGACTACCTGCAGCGCGCCGGCTTCCGCGTGGATTCACACGAGATCCTGGGCCAACTGCACTGCGTGCGGTCCACGGCAATCTAAGGCGATGGTCAGGCTTTGGTTCTGGATCGCCGTCGGATTCCCGGTCTACGTCTACTTTGGTTACCCCATTCTGCTGTGGGGACTGCAGGCGATTTTTGGCTCTTCGGCTGGCCGACAGCCGGTTGAGCCCTCGGTTTCGCTGCTCGTAGCCGCGTACAACGAAGCCGTAGTGATCGCGGACAAAATTCGTAACGGTCTCGCCCTCGATTACCCGGCCGACAAACTGGAAATTGTCGTCGCCTCTGACGGTTCGAAGGACGCGACCGCAGACATCGTCCGTTCTCTGGCCGAGGCGGAATCAGGCGGACGAGTTCGCCTTCTCCACTACGAAAAAAATCGCGGCAAGACCGTGGTTCTGAACGACGCCGTACCGCAGTTACGCGGAGAGATCGTAGCTTTTTCCGATGCCTCCAGCATGCTGGCTCCGAATTCGATTCGCGTTCTGGTGCAAAGTTTCAGCGATCCTCGGATCGGCGCAGCCAGCGGAGTTTACCGGCTATTGAAAAAAGATCAGGCCCGCCTCGGAGCGCAAGAAGATCTCTATTGGAAGTACGAAACCTTCCTGAAGGTACAGGAGGCCAGGCTGGGCGCATTCACGGGCGCGCACGGATCGCTCTATGCGATCCGCCGCGAACTGTATCCGTTCCCATCGCCAGACACAATCAACGACGATTTCACGATTCCCATTCGCATCCTCGAGCAGGGCTACCGCGTCGCGTACGAGCCCGCCGCAATCGCTTATGAAGAAGCCCACGAAATGGAAGGATTTTCTCGCCGGGTACGAATCACGGCTGGAAACATCGAGCAATTGCGGGAGATTAAGGGCCTGCTGTGGCCGCCCAGGCCCTTCGTGCTCTTCTGTTTGCTGTCACACAAGACCGGTCGGCTGCTGGTTCCACTGTTCATGCTGGTGGCGCTCGCTGCCAATGTCGTTCTGCGCAGCCAATTCCCTTACAACTGGTTGCTGGTCGGTCAAGTGCTCTTCTACGGTCTTGCGGTCCTGGGCGCCATATTCAGCCTTCGACCCAAAATCCTCCGTCTCCCTTACTACTTCTGCATGATTAATTCTGCACTGTTTGCCTGGGTATATCAGGCTCTGCGACACGGCCGTGCGATTCCATCCCGGGTAGAGCTTGATCACCTGGGGAACCAGCCTCGTTCTGGCTAGGGCCACGCCCGGAGAGAAGATGATGCTCTCCATTTCGTCTTGAACGAGTACGGAGTAGATAGGGCTGTCCCGCCTGTCCACAATATAGGCTTTTTGTTAGTCTACAAAGGAAGGCTTCGCGCTCGTCATTGTGTCTCAGCCTTTTCAAAAATAGGACATCCCCATGAGAACTTGGTCTCATTTTCAAGTCGGAATGATCAAGAAGCTGCTACTGCTTGCGCTGCTCATTGGCGGCACTACGGCTATGGCGCAAGCCGACAATCGATATTGCCAACCCGGCGACGCTCCTGATTTTGGTGCGGCCAAAGACGGCCCCGCCGCGTTGCCCGACCGGTGTATCAATACAGCGCTGACTTCCTCACCATCGCATGGCAAAGAGATCAAGGTGTCGGACCCCAAGGGTGTGGAGGCGGCGCTGCAAGCGGCCTCCTGCGGCGACACGATCGTCCTGCAAGCGGGCAAAACATTTGCACCTTTTACCCTGCCCGCGAAGAAGTGCGATGCCGCGCACTGGATCACGATCCGTACGAGCGCGGTCTCTGACTTGCCGCCCGAGGGCACGCGCCTGACGCCCTGTTATGCCGGGCAGGCATCCCTTCCGGACCGCCCGCCCTACCCTTGTCCCACGCCCAAGAATGCCCTTGCCCGGGTCGAACTCAAGGCAGGTGCGGGCGCCATCACCGTTGCGGAAGGAGCTAATCATTACCGGATCATTGGGCTGGAATTGACCAGAACCGCCGGGACGGGCACCGTGTATGCCTTGCTTCGGTTGGAAGACGGGGTCAACCACGTCATCATTGATCGCTCCTGGATTCACGGAACTCCACTCGATGAAAATGTGCGTGGTGTCTATCTGGGGGGCAGCAGCTATGTTGGAATCGTCGATTCCTACTTCAACGATTTCCACTGCATCGCCAGGACAGGCGCGTGCACTGACTCCCAGGCCATCAATGGCGGCAATAGTAATGTTCCTGCGGGCGTATACAAGATCGTGAACAATTATCTCGAGGCCGCCGCGGAGAATGTCATGTTCGGTGGTGCACGCGCATCGCAGGTCCCGGCTGACATCGAGATTCGGCGCAATTACATGTTCAAGCCCCTCAGTTGGCAGCCCGGGCGGCCCAATTTCATTGGCAAGAATTTCATCGTCAAAAATCTGTTCGAGCTCAAGAATGCGGAACGTGTCCTGTTCGAAGGCAATGTCATGGAGAACTCCTGGGGCGGTTACAGCCAAGTAGGCTTTGGCATCCTCCTCACGCCCCGTGGGCCGTGGGCAGCCGTGCAAGACGTTACGATTCGACTCAACCTGATTCGCCACACTGGATCGGGTATGCAATTAGCTGCTTCGAAATTAGACCAGAACGACTCTCTGGCCGCTCAGCGCTGGAGCATTCACGACGACTTGCTGGAGGATGTGGACGCTGACGCCTACAACGGGTATGGAATTGTCTTCCAAATTTCGAGCGGGTTCCGGAATAACGTGCCCCTGAACAATGTCGTCATCAAGCATATAACGGTTAATACTCGGGGGAGAGTCAAGAATCTAATGATTGTGGGCGTGGCTCCAGAAAACCCACGTCTCCCCGATGCCATCAGCTTCACCGACAATATTGTCCCTGCGGGCCAGTATTCCGTTTGGACGACCGGGCTGGGAACTTGCCCTAAGTCCGGACAACCAGCAATTACGTTCGAGAATTGCTGGAAATCCTTCCGGGTAACAAACAATGTCATCGTTGATTACCCGAATGGCCAAGGGCCCTGGCCACCGGGAAATTTCTTGGTGAAGGATATGAACGCGGTCGGGTTTGCGGATCTCAATCGCGAAGACGCAGACGATCGGCTGTCGGCGGCCAGCCGCTTCAAAGGCAAGGCTTCGGACGGGAAAGACGTGGGCGCAGATATTGACGCCATCCGCGCGGCCATTGCGGGAGTCCGCTGACTCTTCTCAGTCCGGAGGGGTAGGGGCTCGCTGCGCCGCGAACTGCAGGCCTGGGAAGTAAAGCGGGCCAAGATTTGCTGAGCATTTCGTCGCTAAGCTTGGTCACTTTGCTGCCAACTCCCAAGAACCGGAGCGAATCCGCTCGCGCAACACCCAGGAGCAATAAAAGTACCAAAGTCAGTTCCCCGCCACGATTCCGGACACTCCCTGTACTTCTGGTTTCCCACTAGGCCAATGCCCATAGTGATCTAGCGACTCCCCATCACTACGGTTAATGTCGCTGAAGGACTACCGGAAGGGTTCCCAAAAGACGACATTTTGAGGTGTTTTTCAATGACAGCCACCCCCCTAAACTGCATCAGATCCGAATTCTATTCGTCACGTCTGCGCACACGGCACATAACACTTGGTGTTGTTCTTCTGATTGCAACCCTAACTTCTTCATGTGCAACTTCGGGGCAAGCCGCCGACAGTTCGACAGCGCACGATCTTCAGATCTCATCCAGTCTGCCTTCCGCAGTCCAGGGAAGCCCCTACAATGCCGTGCTTTCGGTGAGCGGCGGGCCTCCTCCTTATCAGTTTTCGATCTCGGCGGGTACCCTGCCCCCTGGGCTTTCCTTAGACACGACTACCGGATCGATCTCCGGAAAGCCAGCGAATGCCAGCAACTACTCTTTCACAGTGTCCGTCACCGACTCCAAGGGCAGCAGTGGACAGAAACCACTCTCGTTGAAAGTCAGTGCTCTGACCGGTGTGACCGTTGTGGTTTCTCCGTCGACCGAAACTGTACAATCTGGCGGAACCGAGCAGTTCACCGCTAGCATTCGTGGTACCAGCAATACGGCAGTCCAATGGGCCGCCACTGCCGGAAAGATTTCGACTTCCGGCCTTTTCACGGCACCATCGCTGACCGCGACGCAAACAGCCACGGTGAAGGCAACCAGCCTGGCGGAGCCAAGCGCCCAAGGTACAGCCACAATCACGATTACGCCGTCATCGCCCGCGCCTCAGCCTCAGCCTCAGCCCCAGCCCTCGACTGTGGGATCTAGCAGCGCGGACAACAAGTATTGCGGGGCTGGCGATCAAGCGAATTTCGGGACGAACGATGGTCCCGCTACCTTGCCGCAAAGGTGCATCAATACCGCGCTATCGAACACTCCATCTGGCGGCAAACAGACGCTAGTCCCCGCGGGCGGCAATGCAAATATCGCCCTGGAGAATGCCGCGTGCGGCGATGTGATCCAGTTACAGGCTGGTGCAACCTTCAAAGGACCGATTACGCTCCCAGCCAAGAACTGCGACGCGCAACACTGGATTACGGTCCGCACAAGCGCCCCAGACAGCAGTTTGCCTGCCGAGGGAACGCGGCTTACCCCCTGTTACGCAGGTGTTTCGTCTCTTCCCGGCCGACCGGCGTATAGCTGCTCATCGGCGCAGAATGTGCTGGCGAAGGTCGAGATCGCAACCGGCGCGGGCGCCATTACCGTCGCTCCCGAAGCCAACTATTATCGGATCATCGGGTTGGAGATCACTCGCCTAGCCGGAACCGGGATTGTCTACGGCCTCGTCAAGACCATCAGCACAGCGGATCATCTGATCTTTGACCGTGTCTGGATTCATGGTACGGCGAAGGATGAGACCACCCGCGGAATTTACTTAGGCGACAGCACCAACGTCGCGGTGATCGACTCGTATCTCAACGATTTTCACTGCATATCGGACACCGGTGCATGCACTGACTCCCAAACTATTAACGGAGGGAATAGTCTCTTACCAGTCGGCTCCTACAAGATCGTGAATAATTTCCTCGAAGCCGCCGCAGAGAACGTAATGTTCGGGGGAGCAACTGGTTCCACAGTGCCAGGTGACATTGAAATCCGCAGGAATCACATGTTTAAGCCACTGACCTGGATGCCGGGAAGTCCCAATTTCATTGGCGTCAAGTTCATCTCCAAAAATCTTTTTGAGATAAAGAACGGAGAGCGTCTCCTGCTCGAAGGCAACGTGCTGGAGAACAGCTGGGGAGGCTTCTCGCAAGTGGGATGGAGCATGGTAATTACCCCGCGTGGGTCTTGGGCGGCGGATCGTGACATTACCGTCCGCTACAACACCTTCAGCCACGTGGGATCCGGGTTCCAGATTTGCGCATCGCAATTTCCGCTACCGACTGGGGGGGCGGTAGACTCGATCGCTAGCGAACGCATCAGCATTCACGATGTAACTGTGGACGATATGAATGCTTCCACCTACCACGGGGATGGAATTGGGTTCCAGATTTCCAGTGGCCTTGCGGAAAATGCGCCCTTAAACAACGTTACTATCAATCACGTAACCATGCTCACCGATCCCCACAAGACCCTACTCCTGGTCGGTTCGGACTACCGAAATCCCAAGCTGCCGTTCAATATTGTATTCACCGACAATATTGTGGGAGCAGGCACGGATTCAGTCTGGTCGACGGGTGGAAAGTATACCGGCGCCTGTGCGAAGTCGGGGCAGCCCTTGATCACATTCAATCGATGCTGGACTTCGTATACGGTTACGAATAATGCCATTGTCGGCTATCCGGGCACGCAAGGCCCATGGCCAACGGGTAATTTCTTCGCCGCGAACGACGGTGCCGTCGGATTCACGGATTTTAACGGCGGCAATGGCGGCGATTACCAACTGCTTTCCTCCAGTCCGTATTTCCAAATGGGTATTCAGGGGCAAACCGCTCTTGGCGCTGACATCAGCATCCTGAATACGAACATTGCAGGAGTTCGATAACTAGTCGACATCTCCCTGCACCTGGATTGTGCGGTCCGCCGACGACCATAACATTCGGAACGAAAACAGCACCCGGACCCCTGAGACACAAGTGTCCGGGTGCTGAGGTATTTGGAATGCGTGGGCCTGATTCCTTCGCCTGCCTGGGTAGGCATTTCCACGAAAGACTCGCAAACGGAAGGGCGGCTCTACCTGAGATGCCCGGCGAAACCCGTTTCCAGACTCCATTGCAACCCTTCTACGGTTCCGCTGGCCCCAATGCGCTGCAGTCGGAGAGGATCGTCGCCCCTACGTGCCAACCCCACATTTGTAGTAACCGCAGTTTCGTACCCCGCAGCCCGGCTTGCCGCCACGGTTTGCTCCGTCCAGTGCGGCGATAAGGCAGGACAGGGATAGGCAAAATGCGAGACCGCGCCGCCGAGTTCTTGCTCCAGACGCTGCTTGGACTCGGTCAATTCGCGCCGCGCGACTTCTGGTTTTACAAACGCCATGTTCGGGTGAGTCATGGTGTGGGAACCGACGATATGCCCCTGCTTTACTAATGCCCGCATCTGGTCGTAGCTCATCATCAGGGCCCCCGATTCGGCGGGTACCTGGGCGCCCAGTTCCTCGGTGAGGTTGACAACATACTTCTCCTGGACCGTGTCCGTCAGAGGGCAACACTCGTCGCAGGAACGCAGCAGCGCCTTTTCCCGCTCCTCACTGCTGGACAGCGGCCAAATTGCCCCAGAAGAGTCGGCCCAACTTGTTTTTTCAGTATTGCGAAAGATGAATCGTAATCGTGCCGGCCAGGGCAGCGTGCGCCGTTCCACGCAGTCAACCGTCGCGTAAAAAGTTGCTGGGACTCCCATCTCGTTCAAGACCGGAGCCGCAATCTCATAGTTATCTGTATACCCGTCGTCAAACGTTACCACGACAGCGCGATCTGGAAGTTCCTCTTCTCCCTTTACGAGGCGCCCGACTTCGTCGAGGCTGGTGGGACGGAATCGTCGCGCAAGTAATTCCATCTGTGCGCGAAAGACCTTTCGGGAATGGATAATCTCTCCGAGATAGGCCTCCTGCGACCCGGGATCCTCCATGACGGAGTGGTACATAAGAATGGCTGCACCCGCGCCCCGCAGGCGCCCAGCCACTTGCAGCAAACCGCTCCGCACCACTGCCCTTTTTACCAGGTTCTTCATCTTTTGGAAGAATAGCTGTTGATCATCGATGAGTTCAGCGAGCGCGACTATCCATACCCTGCCGCGCTGCCCTGAGGAAGTTAGTTACCGGGGTGCTTCCTCCGGCCACCGTAAATCGCACCTACGTGTTTAAATATTATCTGTAGTTTGGGCCTGGCGGACTTGAAAAGTGCAGACCTAAAAGAATGCCTTGAGAAGAACGTCAACCCCGAAGGACACAAAGGTACACGCAGGAAAAAACTTGCAATGGTCTCCTTCGTGAAGCTTAGTGTCCTTAGTGGTTAACGCTAGTGGTTAACGCTCTTCAAAAATTTGCCCAGAGACTAAGAGTCTTGCATGTCATTGAGCTGCATGGTCTTATACAATCCGGCAGCGCCTGGGTTTGGGCCAGAGTGCGGCTCCGACATTCTTCGGCGCTCGCTGTAACCCTCAGAGCCTATGTTCTTTGTCAGAAAAGGAAATAGAAACCGATGAGTCCATCGATCAGCGTATTCGGGCTAGGCTACGTTGGCACCGTCACTGCGGCCTGCCTGGCGCATAAAGGACACAACGTCATTGGAGTCGACCTGAGTTCGCCCAAGGTTGAGGCCATGCAAGCCGGGCGCAGTCCCATCGTTGAACCGAACTTGGGTGATCTGATCTCTGAGGGCCACAAGACCGGCCGCCTGCATGCAACGTCAGACTCGGAATACGCCGTGCTGCACAGCGACATTTCCTTTCTCTGCGTGGGAACGCCGAGTTTGCGCAATGGAAAACTCGATCTTGGTCACATCGAACCGGTTTGCCGCGAAATCGGCCAGGTCCTGAAGAAGAAAAACGGATTTCATCTGATCGTTCTGCGCAGCACCGTTTTGCCCGGGACCGCCGAGACTATCGTGGTTCCGACTCTGGAAAAATCATCTGGGAAGAAGCTTGGCCAGGATTTCGGTGTCTGCGTCAACCCCGAGTTCATGCGGGAAGGGACGGCCGTTGCCGATTTTCTCGAGCCTGCGGTTACTGTCATCGGGGCCTCCGAGCCAAAGCACAGCGGCACATTGCGTGAACTCTACAAATGGGCTCCTGGACGGATTTTCGAAACTTCGTTCCGCTCCGCGGAAATGGTCAAGTACGTTTGCAACGCGTGGCATGCCGTAAAGGTTTCTTTCGCCAATGAAATGGGCACGCTGGCTAAAGAGTTGTCCGTCGATGCCGCAGCCGTGGTCGAAATTTTCACTGCCGATACCAAGCTCAACATTTCGCCCACATATCTGAAACCCGGGTTCGCGTTTGGTGGATCATGTCTGCCCAAAGACGTACGCGCGCTGAACTATCGCGCCAAAGAACTGGACCTGAATCTTCCGTTGTTTCAGTCCATTCTTCCCAGCAACGACCAGCACCTCGATCGTGCCGTCGAAATGGTTCTTGCCACCGGCAAAAAGAAAGTGGGCATGCTGGGATTGAGCTTCAAAGCCGCCACCGACGATCTTCGGGAAAGCCCCCAGGTGCAACTGGTCAAGCGCCTTCTGGGCGAAGGCCGGCAGATTCGCATCTGGGATGACAATGTTTCCCTGGGGCACTTGATTGGCTCCAACCGTCTGTACATCGAGGAAGTTATTCCCCACATCGGCTCTTTGCTTTCGGCTAGCCTTTCCGAGGTAGTCGAGGGCGCAGAGGTCGTCGTCATTGCCACCCGCGGATTGAATGGCAACGAACTTAAGTCGTGCCTGCGACCGGATCACGTTGTCATCGACCTGGTGAACCTCGAACGTGGATCGCGGCCCGTAATGTCAGGTAACTACGAAGGGATTTGCTGGTAGGCGCGGCGCCATGAAGATCCTGTGGGTAAAAGCCGGCGGCCTGGTACCGCCGGATACCGGTGGAAAAATCCGCAGCTACAACATTCTGCGAGAACTCGCGCGCCACCATTCGGTCACCTTCTTTTCCTTCCATGCCGCACACCAGAATGACGCCCACCCTGCCTTGAAGAATGTGTTTGACCGGGTAGTCTCGGTGCCGCTCTTCCTGCCCGTGTCGAAAAGCCGCGCCGACATGCTCGACTATGGCATTCGTCTGCTCTCTTTCCAGCCTTACCTGATTAGCAAGTATTGTCGTTCCCAGGTGCGCCACAAATTACGCGCGCTACTGCAACAAGAAACTTACGACGTCATCGTCTGCGATTTCGTGTCGCCGGCAGGCGTCATCCCGTGGGATAGTCCTATTCCCAAGGTGCTGTTCACCCACAATGTAGAAGCCGTTATCTGGCGGCGTCACTATGAAGTTGCAACCAATCCCGTCTGGAAAGTGATCTCTTGGTGGGAGTGGCGAAAGACGGAAGCCGCGGAACGGCGATATCTCCGCCTGGCCGACCGGGTGCTCACGGTTTCTGAAACCGATTGTGATGCGTTTGCGACTTTCCTCGACCCGCAAAAGATAACGGTGATTCCCACCGGCGTCGACGTCGACTATTTCCAACCCCTGCCGGTGCAAGAAATCCCGGATTCCCTGGTCTTCACCGGCTCGATGGATTGGCTTCCGAACGAAGACGCGATCTTCTTTTTTGTCGAAGCCATCCTCCCTTTAATCAAACAGCAGTGCCCAGCCGTGTCTCTGGAAGTCGTGGGCCGAAATCCTTCCCGCAAACTGCAGTCTTTAGTCGAAACAGAAAAGTCGGTGAGTCTCACGGGCTGGGTCGAGGACATCCGGCCGTTCCTGGCGCGCGGCTCGGTTTGCATTGTTCCGCTGCGTATTGGCGGCGGCACGCGGCTCAAGATTTTTGAAGCCATGTCCATGGGCAAAGCGGTCGTTTCTACATCGGTGGGCGCGGAGGGCCTGCCGGTGCAGACTGGGGAGAACATTCTTCTGGCCGATGCGCCCAACGATTTTGCCTCGTCGGTGATTACCCTGCTGCGCGATTCCAACCAGCGGCGCCGATTAGGGACGGCCGCAAGAATTCTGGTCCAAGAGAATTACAGCTGGCCCAAGGTGGCCGAAGCTTTCTCTCGCGTTCTGCACGACGTTCTACCCCACTGATTTTGGTTTTGGTTTGGATCGCTGCAAGTGACTACCGAACCAGCGTGCCAGACCGGCGACCCCGGGAGAAGGATCGCTGAACCAAACATCGGCGTAGCGCATACCGGGATACCAGGGCACCGAAATCTTCAGCAAGGTTTGAAGGAAACCTGGATAGGGTACAGGCCAGCCTGGAGGTGTGCCGTGGAAGGTGTGTGTCAGGTGCGTAAGTTCGCTCACCAAACGGCGACACGTAATACCCTTCTTGTATTCGATTTCATGGGGCGGCAACTTGCCGGTTAGCAGCCAATCCACCCAGAGACGTGGATAATCGATCCCGCACGCGATCGGCAGCGGTATTGATCCCCAGGGACGGGCGTTAATTTCCATCAACACCGGGGGCCCGCCATGGTGCGGCCGTTTGAATTCCACCATGCAGATCCCCTCCAGCCCTACGCGCCGGACCAGATCGCCGCTGCTTTCCTGGATCCCGGCCATCACTGGGATCGACCTTTGCGCACTGCTCCCCGAACCCCGAGGGTCTATCTCGCGAAGGCGCGACCACATAAAGGGGAGGTAAACATTCGCTTCTGCCGCCAGGCAGGAGAAGCCGACGCCTTCGCCCTGTACGAACTGTTGGACCATTGCATCCCCGGCTTCCTTCAGCCTGTGTTCCACTTTTTGTTTGAGGTCGTCCATCGAATAGGCGTAGACCACGGACCCCATGACCGCACGATTCCCCTTCCAACGCGTGGAGAAGCGATCTTTCACCACTACCGGGAAACCCACGTTTCGAACTAAGTTTCCAACTATCCCTTCGAGGTCGTCGAGCGAAGAAACCAGAGTTGTTTCCGGAACGGGTATTCCCAACTCGCGCGCCAGGCAGACCGTCTGGAATTTGTCGGCTGCGACCTCAATCGCCCCATGCGCGCCCACGGTCAGGTGGGACACTCCTTGAAACTGATCTCGGTACTTTGACAGCGGCCCGATCGTCAAGTCTGTTACCGGAATGATCAGCTCGATCTCGTTCCTGCGAGCAAACCCCAGCACTGTTTCGACGAAACCCGACGCATCCTCGGAAGGAACTGGATATCTTGTGCTCAGCCGGGAGTAGCGAGAGAATTCGGCGGGTGCATCGCTACCCTGATGCGAGCCCACCGCCACCCAATGTTTTGCCCGGCCTAGAGATCGGGTAAATGCCAGAGTTGCTGGGCTATGGCCGTCCAGCACTAATATTCGCGCCAATCATTTCCTCCTGGCCTCGTTCGTGAGAACCGAATGGACGGCATCGTTGACCTGCGATGCGCTCCCGGCGGCGGCAGGAACAATCTGCGAGGCTGCCTTCCGAAGCGTCATCAAAGCGCCCAGCCCAGTCAACCATGCCTCAAATTCAATCGCACTGCGCAGCGATGTATCTACAAAACGGGGTAAGAGAAAAGGATTGCTGCGCCTGCTGGCCAAGCCGCTATCGCAGGTCGTGGCAGAGACCACGTTCTCCTTTTGCAGCCAGGTCGAGAATTCGGGCCGATAAATGCCGCTCGGATAGCAGAAATGGATCGCCGTCTCGCCTAACTGCTGCAGACTGCGCCGGTTGTCCTGAATCTCCTTGCGGAATAAGCCCTCTTCCAGAGGAGTTCGATGGCGGTGGGTATGCAGTTGGAAGTCGACCCCCGCTGCCGCGAGCTCGGCTCGCTCGTACGAATTCATTAGCTGGAATATCCGGCTCGATACTATTTCTTCGTAGGAAATGTCGAGACTCTTGGCCACCTGGGCGGCCAGGTCGTTCTTCTGAACTCCGGTCAGGTTGCTCGCATCTGCATCCAGAATCAATTTCCGCACAATCTGGGCGCGGCTGGTTTCAGTGCTCAGGTCCAGAGGCTCGGTGAGCCCCAGCTCTTTCGGATTCCGCAGAATACGATCCCGCCCTTTCCATAGCAGATAGGAGCACACCACGTTAAAAATCGGCTTCTGATAATCGCCGTAGTAGGTGTTTTGATACACGGTGACAGGAAATCCAAAACTTTTGATAACTGGAAAACCAGTGGCGTAGAAGTCATAGCCGCCATCGTCAAACGTAATGACCACGCTCCTCGGCGGCAGGTCTCCGGTCTGCAGGCGCTGCAGCGCTTCTCCCAGTCGCAACACGTTGTAGCGCCCTTGTTTCAGAATCTCCAATCGCTGCCGGAGAACCTCGGGGTGCATATACAAACTGGGCCGCCACACGTGCTCATCGTAGCGGGAGATTCCGTGGTAACAGAGAATCAGCAGCCGATTCCTCCGCCACTGGCTGTCGGCCACCAGGCGGAAGACTCCGGCGCTTCGTTGGAGGTGCAAAACTGCCCGGCGGATGTGTCTTAACATTGTTGGAAGATGACGGGAATGTGATTACAGGATATAGATAAACGCATCGTGCAGCACTCCACTGTGTCCGGCGTCAAGCATTCTTTCCGGTCAACGACAATTAGATTTCCCGATGTTGTTTGAGATACCAGCAGCAGTCGGGGCTGTGGGAAAAGTGGGAATCGCGCGGGTTGTGCGCGATTTCCAAGGGCGGTGGGAAGGGAGGAAAACCTGCTTTTGGTTTTCCTCGCTTTCCACGGCCCGGCTTTTTCCACAGCCCTTCGGCCGCCGCGTTTGTGTTGTTAAAGAAATCATCGAGGGTCACTTTGCTTCCGCGGACTCCAAGCCCGCATCCCGATTCTTCTTGGCTTGCTCCATGCGGTAACTCGGGATGTTGAGTTCCAAAATTACGCAGTGATGGACGAGGCGATCGATCGCGGCCGCGGTGGTCATCGCATCTTTGAAAATGCCTTCCCATTTCGAGAATGGCAGGTTGCTCGTCAGCAGCACGCTGCCGCGTTCATAACGCTCCGCCAACAGGGTGAACACGACCTCCATTTCCTCTCGACTTTGCTGCACGTATCCCATTTCGTCGATGATGAGACCGTCGTACTTCGCCAGCTTCTTGATTTCCTTGCTTAACCGCAGATCCCGCTTCGCAGCCAACAGATCTTGCACCAGCAGCGCACAAGTGGCGTACTTGATCCTTTTCCCGCGCATAGCGATCAGCTCTTGCGCCAGGGCACACAACAGATGGCTTTTCCCCGCGCCAGGATTCCCGAAGATCAGTAAATTCTCTTTACGGTCCAGGAATCCTCCCTCCAACAGCACCTTCATCTGTCGACTCACCTTCACCGGCAACCGCTTGCCGTCGAAGTTCGCCAGGGACTTCTCCAGCGGCAGTGCGGATTCCTTGAGTAGCTTTCCGATCCGTTTTCGCCGCCGCTCCTCACACTCTCGCTGCGCCAGTTCCAGCAGGTACCGCTCATAACTCAACGTTTCTTTTTCCGCGCGCCGCGCCGTTTCCTCAAAGCACCCCCGTATCGCCGGCAGATGCAGCTCTTTCAGATTTTCCACGAGCGCGGTTCTCACCTGGCCCGTCTCCCCATTCATTGCAGCCCCTCCCCACTTCCACAGAGTTCGTCAAACATTCGCAGATCCACGCTGGCCACTTCGACCTCGCGAATGCTCCCCTTCCGCTCCACTCTCAGCCGCTCGCGCACCGCCTCCGCCCGCACCCATCCTTCGCCTTTTTCCAACAAACCGCGCAGCGCTTCATCTACTTTCGCCTCGCTCTCCTTCGCCGCCAGCTCCAGGATCGCCAGATACTCCTTGCTCCCCCGCGGGCCCAACTTGTCCTTCAGTTCATCAAACGCCATGCGAAATCGGCTCGTCGGAAACAACTCGTCCCGGTAGCGATAGTTCTCCAACGCCCCCGGCTTTCTCACCAACCAGTCGATGATGTGGCGATAGTCCACCCGGTGTCGCCTCCGCCCACGCAACCGCGGCATCTCTTCCACCTTCTTCTGCCCGTACCAGATCTCCACCCGCTCCATGTACAACCGCACCTCGACCTGCTCGCCAATCAGCCGGCTGGGCACCGAGTACACATTTCGGTCCGTATAGATCAGACTCCCCGAGTCCACCTTCACTCGCTCCCGCTTGCACGACTCCAAGCGTCGTTCCGGCAACTCCTTCATCACGGCGATTTCTTCTGCCAAGCGCGCTTTTCGTCCGGCGTTCAAGCGCGCCAACAATCCCGCCACGAACTCCTGGTAGTCCGCGACACTGACAAAATCCTTGCTCCCGCGCAGCATCAACTCCTGCGCCAGAGCCCGTTTCAAACGATGATGTCGTTGTTCCACATCTCCGTTCTCATGCCCTTGCCCCGCCTGGATCTTCTCTCCCTCCACTCCGTAATAACGCAGCAGCCCAGCGTACCGTTCGGTGAACTCCGCCGGCGTGCTCATGTTGTTGACCGCTGTCGACAGTCGATCGGTTCGGTGCCGCTGCGGCACTTTCCCGAGTTCCCAAACTGCGTTTTGAAACCCCTCACACAAACTTTCAAAGCTCTCCGAAAAACACACCGTGGCCGACTCCCAGTTCGAGTACGTCAGCACCAGGTGATAGAGCAGGTGCGGAAAACTCTGTCCCTGGATCGTGATCCCCAGCTCACTCATGTGCGTGAAGTCACTGGCACTCAGCCTCCCGGGCTGATGGCGCTGCGCGAAGAACACTTCCTTCACCGGTCCTTCCGTCGCCCGCCATACTTTCACTCGTCGCTGCAGCGTCCGCAGTTGCCCCTCGGCAAATCGCCCGCTATAACGCCGCTGCAGATATTCAAAAATCGTCTTCCCTTCCAGCCCAGGGTTCACCTCCAGCAGGCTGCGCACCTCTTCCCACACCTCCTGGAACGGGTCCTCTCGTGTCCGCCACCGCTTCTCCGGCGTCAGTTCGCTCGGCACTCGCCCCAGCCGACGGTACTTCCGCGCCGTCTTCGCATCCATACCCGCTTTCGCCGCCGCAGTTTCCAGATTCGTTTCCACTTTCCCCAAGGCAAACAACCTCCTCACCTGCTTGTCTGTCACCAAATTGTGAGTGTCGCCAAGAACCAAAAATCAGAGCCTGGCTATTGTCGCTGATCGGGAATTCTAATTGTCGTTGCTCGGGAGGTATGATTGTCGCCCATCACCACTGCAACTACATCCACAAGCAACGGTACTCAAGCCTCCCGATACGCCTGGACCAATTTCCCTTCCTTGGTCCGAGGAATGCGCTCCACCCATTCCAGATCGACCGGCGTATCCCCCAGGAAGTGGGCGAGCAAACCACGAACTGTGGCTTCCCTCTCCTCGGAAAAACCGTTTCCTCGAAGAAGAATGCGAAGGCGTCCGTCCTTCCGCAAGATCACCTGAAACTGCGCCACTTCTTTGACTTCTTTGAAGAAATGATTCCAATACAAATTGCTGATCTTGCGCTGCCCCGGCAGTTCCAGCATTCCGCCAACTCTTCCGTGAAGCGACTCGATGGCGGTTACGCCCGACTCGTTCGAATCGCACTCCCGAAACGTGCCGCAATCCTCAACATCATAGCGAAGGAATGGAGTTCCTCGGCAAACCGTGCTGGTCCATACCAGACGGCCAATTTCTCCCGGCGCAGCCGGTCGGCCACGATCATTCAGCACCTCCACAAAAAGCCACGGACGCATTACGTTCAGCGGGCCGCCTTCGGTGAACTGGCAGGCCATCACCGAAAGCTCGCGACCTCCATAGCGGTTGAAAAGCGGGACCTTGAAGGCTTGCCGAAAAATTTCACTCTGCTCAGAAAACAGCATTTCGCCGCCGTTCCAAGCGGCTCGTACCCTGCCAGGCCGAACCTCTCTTTTTGTCTCAAGCACTCGGCGCGCAACAAATTCGAGCATGGAGGTGAACCCGTAAATGGCTACCGGAGTCCGACCGATACTCCTCAGAACTCGCTCCACCGTGTCATCCGAAAGGTTGTAGCCGTCCACGAGGGATTCGTTGCGAAGATATCCGTGCACGCGATTCCGCAGCGTGGTCGCCTTTTTCACGTCACGTTCCGATCCCCAGACGATGATCGTCGGCATCCCTGCTTGCCATCCCATGCGAATGGAACTGAAGGTGACGGCGGCTGCGATGTGCCGGATCATTTCCACGTCGTGAAAAAAGTGGACGGGCTCACCCGTGGACCCGCCGGTGCAGTTCGCCTGGCCGGCAAGATTGAAACGTCGCCCAATTTCCGCTGCCGGAAAGCGGTTGCGAAGATCATTCTTGGTAATGACCGGCAGGTCGGGCCAAATGCGGAGCAAATCTTCTGGATTGTCGATGCGGGCTGCCTCTCGCCATTCCGGGAGAGCATCCGCTCGGGTCCCAAAATAACGAATCTGCCGCAGTAGTCGTTCGCCCAACTCTCTACGTTGCTCATCGGGACGAAGCTGGGGGAAATGGCTCAGGTCGGTCCAAGAGGTTGCGCTTCGCTTCAGGTATCTGCGCCACCACAGGCTGCTGATCGCTTGCGGAATCATGGTTTACTCGGTCACCCGAATAAACCGCGGTTTGGTGAATTGGGCGCGTGCCGGAAGGCCGCCTTCCACGAGTTCGCAATGGCCTTGCCAGCCGCGGGGCGGCACAAAGGCCCGCCCTTCGAATGGAAAGACATCCGCGGCGGACTTCTCCGTTTCCGTCATCCATACGCGGATGGCGTTGGGCGCAAAATTCGTTAAGGGGTACTCGAAGCTTCCGAACGCCTCGCGAATCAACGGTATCTTCCTCGGATCGAAGCCCATCAAGCGCGCGTGAATCCATTCCGCTGCTGCAACATTCAATGCACCAGTAACAAAACCACTGGGCATGGGCGTATTGCCCAAGGGGCCTTCGCCTTCGCCGCCGATGATCGCATCCGTGATTGAGATGACGGTTCGTTGCGGAGCCACGGCAAGGGAACCGTCGAGCCTTCCATAGCGCAGGATTCTCTGCAGGTCCAGACAGGTGCGCCAGATGGTATCGTTCCCAAACCACGATCCCTCGAGATTCTCGTCCGCCCCGAGCTTGGCCGCGATTCTTTCAGCGGTTCCAGCCATCCAGGCGAATGCCGCTTGGGTCGTGCTGGGAGGGCGGCGATTCGCGGCGTCTAACAAATCTTCTGTGGCCCGCTTCCATCCGGGCCGGCCAACGTAGCAGTCTCCGCCGCTTTCCGAGCCTCCCTTGCGGTGATGGGGCAAGTACTCCTTATTGCCGTTGATGCCCACCAGATTCTTTAGCGTGCCCGTCACACAAGCTTTTCTGTGCGATTTAAGCTTCGGAAGATTGACCACTACATTGGCTTCGATGACTTCTCTTGCAATCAGATATTGATGCCGGCCTGCTGCGTGGGTGCGATGCAGCAATTCCGGGTTATACATGGTGACTCGGAACTTGGAAGCGTCCGCGGCCAGCGCTTCGAGCAGGCTGTCTTGCTTAAGATCAAACAGGACAAAGTTTTCCAGATCGCGCACCCCTTCCGACCTCTGGCGCTCCAGAGAGTTGCGGGCAAGGATGGTGCGACGAAAATCGGCAATGCTGAATTGCAGCCCGTGGCGGCGGAGGCGATCTTCTAACCCGTCAATCCCTGCCCGCTTTCGCAACTGTCCGAAGTCGCATCCCTGGACGGGTGCGTCGCCGATGACCAGTTGTGCAGGATTGGTGAGGCCAACATACTTGGCCACGCCCTCAACGATGCTGCTATGGGTAACCAGACACTCCAGACCGGCGCCCCTCTGATTCTCGTGAAATACCCAGTTCGGCTTGATCACAACTCTGGAACCGGTGGGAATTAAGGCTGCAAGCGGGTTCCAGTTCGGGGTGCCGTAACGCTCCAAATCCAGGCGCCATGTGCGAAACAACTGGTGGAGAGCAACTTCGGCGGAAGTGGTGGCCCCGCCGATCTCCGAAGCACAGCTACGGTCATCGCAACCCTCGTAGCTGGGTTTGGTGCGTGCGACCGCGACCACATTTTCCAAGGAATTCCCTCTCTTATCCATGGACACTGCCCCACATCACGCCGGAGTGTATGCTCGCGGACGAACCTCAATCGCCGTCCTCACCATGCTTGTGGTCTTCCGTTCTTGTTCCATGAGGGTCAATCGGTACAGCAAGGTCGTGTATACGACCATGTAATAGGGGAACAGCTCAAATCCAGTGCTGGAGAAAAAAGCGCCCAAAAGATACGCGCCGAACGACGCCGTAAGAGCGCCGGCATAAAGATGCATCTCATCCGTATCGGCCGAGCGCGGAATTTTCCGCAAGTATCGCAGGTTGAGGAAGACCCGCCGCATCAGCAGAAGAAACAGCAGCAGCACCGGGATTCCACACTCCGAACTGAATTGCGTATAAGTATTGTGAGTGACGCGCCACAGACCGGTGTAGGAGGGGAAATTCCCTGGCCCCACACCAAATATGGGATGGGTCGCGGTTACTTTCAGGCTTTGGATCAGCAATACATATCGAGCCTCAGCCGAGCCACGGTCGTAATCACCCTGCTGGAATCTGCCCACCAGAGTTTCCAGACGTGCAATGTAGTTCCCGGGAGCCACTGCGACTGTGCCCACCAGACAGATGAAGGCTACGCCCAGCACGTACAGCTTTTTCCTACGAATGCCAAACTCCCAGAGGCAAAATACGAGGGCCACCATGAGAGCCAGAAATCCAGCTCTCGAGTAAGTCTGAATCAATGCGTAAATCATGATCAGCATACTGATTGCCCAGAACAGTTTCGCTGCCATCCCCCGGGCTGTAATCAGGAAAAGTAGGCATAGCGGCCAATTCAACGCGACGTTGATGGCGAGATCGTTGGGGTTGGACAGCAATGCGTCGCCAACCCCGGACAGCCGTCCTTGCGTCCGGTTATTGACAAGGACGGCGGCGATCGTCATCAGCGCCACTCCCAGAGCTTGCACCAGCATCAGGCGCCGTAACTCAACCTTGCGGGTTACGGTCACGATGAGCGTTAATGTGACAATCACCGCCTTGGAAAATTCGAAGAACACCTGTTGAAAGCTGCCGCCTCGCCAGTAGGCAAATGGAATCGTCAGAACCATCCATCCAAACATCGCGAAGATGATCTTGATTTCGGCAGGAAGTCGTTTAGGTCGGATTTTGTTCGCGCCCATCAACAATGCCACCACCGCGAACACAGCCGTAATTCTTGCCGGGTGCAATACACCGACGCCTGGGATAATGTCCCCTGGCCGGAAGTAATACAGGAAAGAGAAGACCACCATCACCCAGTAGCCGAACTCCGAGCGCTCGTAGACGCGGGCCGCCGGGATTCTCGGTTGACCCGCCGCCTTTGGTTCGCTTTTCTGGAGCCGGTCCTCCCAAATTCCTTGCATCATTGCGCTCCCCGGCCGAGCAGGACGATCTTGATCGTCTGAAACAGGATCAGGAGATCCAGCCCCATGGAAGCGTTCTTGATGTAGAACAGGTCGTACTGGAGCTTCTCGCGTGCATCGTCTACCGTGTTGCCGTACTTGTACTGTATCTGAGCCCATCCCGTAATTCCGGGACGCACCAAGTTGCGCACTCCGTAGTAGGGAATCTCGCGGCTCAGCCACTCCACAAACTCCGGCCTTTCAGGACGCGGCCCGACAAAATGCATATCGCCCTTCAGAACACACCACATCTGCGGAATCTCATCCAGGCGCGAGGAGCGTAATATCTTTCCCACTCGGGTGATTCGAGGATCGTCATCGGAGGCCCAGGTCGCGCCTGTATCAGCCTCTGCGTCCTGTCGCATGGTGCGGAATTTATAGCAGTAAAAAACCTCTCCTCCTCGGCCTACTCGTTGTTGCCGGTAAAGCACGGGACCTTTGGAGCCGAGTTTGACGGCCAGGGCAATAAACGGCAATAGGGGCAACGAAAGCGTCAGCCCGATCAGGGCTGCAGTCAAATTCAGCAGCCGCCGGAAAATGCGGTTGATCACGCTAAACCGGAATCCCTCCGCGAAAATGAACCAACTGGGGTACAGTTGCTCCACTTCAATGCGCCCGGAGATTTTTTCCAGCCATGAGGTCGCCTCTTCTACTTTCAACCCGTTGAGGCGCAAGGCCAGCAGCTCTTCCACAGGAAGAGTTCCGCGCCGGTCGGGCATGGCCACAATCACTCGATGGACCCCTTTTCCCTTCGCCAATCCAACCAGGTGGGATGCAACTTTCTCGCGGGTCAGTTCGCCTTCGACGTTTCCCGTCCAGCCTACGACTTCGATTCCCAACCCTGGGGCGCGCAGTCCATTCACCAGACGGAGGGCCCGCTCGCCGGTACCCAGGACGTATACGCGCTCGCACAAAAAGGGCCGGCAGACCATCCATGCATAGACCGATCGCCAGCAGAACAGCAAAACCGTAAGGATCACCACCCCGAATATCGCGGAATTATCTCCAGGCAGGAACCCCGGCACGAAATAAATGACACCGCCCAGTGCGATCGCCACCAGACCCAGGACAAACAGAATGCGGAACGCCTGATCCATTCTCACCCCAAGTCGGGATGAGTCATACAAATCGAACCCGTGGGCGAGCAATAATACGACCCCCGTGAGACCCATGATCCTCAGCAGGCCACCCTCAATAAACAACTCGTTATTGACCCGCAGCAAACTGTCGGCGCTCCATAGCGTTCCCAATACGAACGAAAGTCCTACGATCAAGGCTTCTCCCAGCAGGAGTACCAAGGTCCGTATCGGGTAATACACGTTGAAGAGCCGGATCACGTTCCCCCCTAGGACTCGGTCCTGTTCTTTTGGTAAGCCTCGTAGTAATAGCGGGCATAGGGCGCCGCATCTTTGTTGGTACCGTTGAGCACGATTCCGACCAGCGCCTGATCAGGGAATTCCATGCGAGCCTTGGAGGCAACGTCGGAGGGCGTGGCATTGGAACGCACCACCATCAACACACCGTCGCAGGCCTTTGCCAGCACACTGGCGTCGGACACAGGAATCGCTGGCGGCGAGTCAATAATGATCCAATCGAACAGCGGCTCGACCCGTTGCAGCAACATCTTTAGGCGTCCGTTGCCCACCATTTCCGCGGGATCTTCGAGGCCCGTGCCGCTGGGAATGAAAAACAGATTGTCTAGATTCCCGCGCTGCATGATCGAAAACTCGTCATTTTTACCCTGCAAGTATTCGGAGAGGCCGGGACCAGATGTCGTTCCCAGCATGAGGTGCAGGCGCGGCGCGCGCAGGTCGGCATCGATGAGCAGCACTCTTCGGCCATGCTGCCGGACCATCACCTGCGCCAGATTGGCGGCGGTGAACGATTTGCCTTCCTTCGGCAAGGCGCTCGTGACCAGCAAAGTCTTGAGCGTCATCTTCTCGCGCATATGGTAGAGCCGGGAACGAAGCGTGCGGTATTGTTCGGTTCCTTCCGCGCCGTCGTTGCCATTCATGAACAGCATGGTCGACAAGTCCGGTTTCCACTCGGTTTGCGCGCAACGCGACAATAGAGTGTCGACGCTGAAGGGGCTGGTGAAACTCGGCATGCCCTGGTCGGCAACAGCCGTTACGGCCACTGAAGAAGGCCGATCCGCCACTGCGGTGGTATCCGCCACGGAGACTGGCGCGTAGCCGGGCGGAACCCCGCCTCCCTGAGTTGCCGCACGTTCCTGTTCGGCTTTTTTTAAGGCTTCATGAATTCGACTCATAGTTTCCTTTCCTCGGGGAGGTCCTTTTCTTCCTGTCGCAAACGGTCCGCGAGCGTGGCCAGCGACCGCAAAGCATCGACAACATCAAACTTTTCCGCTCCGGAAGCGGGCGTGGCCGGGGGGACGATGTTTGCGGGCGAACTGGTGTGATCGGCAAGATCGAAATCCCGCGCCACTCCATCCACCACCGCCGGCCCTATGATCTTCTGCTGGTCCACGAACGCACTCACCAGGCAGTGCTCGCACAGGAGATTGATGACGCGCGGAATTCCCGACGCGTAGCGGTGAATCGCGACCACTGATTCGGGTTCGAAAATCTGCTGCCCGTTCGAGCCGGCGATGCGCAGCCGCTGCTGCACGTAGGCTTTGGTTTCGTCCAGGGTCAGCGCATGCGTTTTCGCGCGCAGCGTCAAGCGCTGGCGCAACTGACGCAGCTGCGGTTGCTTCAGCTTCTGCTCCAGTTCCGGCTGGCCGACCAGAACGATCTGCAACAGCTTTTCCGTGAAGGTTTCCAGATTCGTGAGCATCCGGATCTCCTCCAGCACTTCTTCGGACAGGTTCTGCGCCTCATCGACGATGAGCACCGCGGTTTCTCCGGCGCGATAGCGATCCAGCAGCCAGTTATAAAGACGCAGCAGAATCTGGCTCTTGGCGCGGGAATCGCAGGGAATGCCGAAATCCGCCATCATGTAATCCAGAAACTGCGGCACGTTCATCCGCGAATTGAAAATGAACGCCGTCGCCACCTGCTGTAGCCGCAACCATTCCAGCAACTTGTTGATGAGCGTGGTCTTGCCTGTGCCCACTTCGCCCGTAAGCAGGACAAAACCCTTCCTGCTCTGAATCCCGTAGGTCAGGCAAGCCAATGCCTCTTCCGTGTGGCGCGTTAGAAACAGATAACGTGGGTCCGGATTGACATTGAACGGGTTTGCCCGTAGTCCGTAAAACTCTTTGTACATAGGTCGTGTCCGAGGCGGCCGCGCTTAAATTGAAACCGTCTCCTTTTCCATGTCAGGCTTTTTCTTTTTGTGCCAGAACCTGCCATTCTTAGTTTTCTCAACTTCAGCTCCGACCCAGGGCACAGCCACCAGCAGCGGCAACTGTAGAGCCGCCTCAGCATCGGCTTCCGTCCGAATGGAGTTATCGCGCAACTCCAGCCACAGAGTGATCCCAAAGCCCAGAGCCAGTCCCGCGGCGAGACCGCCGGCGGCAAAGATCAGACGGTTGGGAAAACTCTGCGAGTCGGGAAAACTGGCGGGTTGAATTTCGTCCATGCGCTCGCCCTGGGCCTGGCTGGTCATGTTCGCGGTCATGTCCGCCTTGCCTTTATCGGCGAGCAAGTCGTCATAGCTCTTCTTCGCGGTGCTGTAGTCGCGAGTGAGTTGCTCGTATTGCTCCTCGACGGCCGGACTCAGCGAAACCCGGCCCTGCAGGGCGGCAATTTCGGGTTGCAATCTTTTTTGTTCCCGCGTGGCAGCCGCAATCCCATCCTCGTACTGATGGAGTTGAATGCGCATTTGCCGGATCTCCACGGGTTCGGCCGCCGAACCTTTATCGATCACTGTGTCGCCGGCGTCCGCGGATGCCTTGTTCACGTCCGCCAGTTTGGCTTTCACTTCCGCGATATCAGCCTTGGTTTTGATCACGTCAGGATGATCGTTGGTATAGCGTGCCTGCAACTGCAACAGCTGGGACTGCAAATCGGAAAGCTGCTTTTCCAGCGTCTCCGGATTGGTGGAGGACTGCGAGGACTTCCACGCCGCCAACTGCTGCGCCAGCAGTGACTCGGTATAGGCCTTGTCCTGCTGCGCGCGATTCAGGTTTTGTGTGTTCGCTTCCAGTTGCGTGCTTAGCGTTTCCAACAGTTTCAGGTTGTTCTCTTCGTCACCCGGAAGCTGGCCCGCGTGCTGCTTTTTGAACTCCGCCATCTTGGCATCCATCGCGTCCAGATCGTTCTTAGCGTTCTCCAGGCCCTGGCTCAGTACATCCACGGTGCCCTTCGCGTTGTCCTGAATGAACTTCAAGTTCTTGGCAATGATTTTCGAAGTTAGAGCTTCGCAAACTTGCTGCGCTTCCCGGGGATTCGGCGCGGTGTAGGAGACGAAAAAGCCGGGCGATGTGGCCTGTCCGGGTTTCTTCTTCACATTGGAACCCGTGATCTGCGAAAGGTCGGAGAACGGAACTCCAATCAGATCCGGCTGATTCCGCATGTCGTCGAGCATGGCATCGATCTGCTGGCTGCTGCGGTTGGGAAACAGGCTGGTGAGCACCGGCCGCATTTCCGAATCGCTGGTCGCAACCGCCCGTAACATCTGAATACGAGTCTGCAGATCATCCGACACCACCGGCTGCACCATGGCTTCTGGAACTTTTTGCCCCTCTACCAGGATCAAAGACTGCGAGGTGTACTTTGGAGGGACCACGAAGGAGATCAGAAAACCAATGAGCGGCGCCAGCAACGTCGGGATCAAGATGACCTTCGCCCGGCGGCGCAGCATCGCCAGATAATCGTCCATGGTTAGTTCGCGGTTCACAATCATCACTCGTATCCATTCTGGCCCGTTCCCGCCGTCTGGCGGGAAAGCGCAGCCTTGAAATCAATCCAACCGGATCGGCCGGGGAGTCCAATCCAAACCAAACGTAATGACATTCTGATTCGAAATTCGGTTGCAGACAGAACTGTTCACACAGTAGGACTGGTCAAACGAAAGTTCGTTGAACTGGTACGTCATAAAGGCATCGAAGGCGCGTCCAAAATGCCGCCGCATACCTAATCCGGCAAATCCATAGCTGTAGGAGGCTGCATCGTTCGCCGGGCAGATGGCTGCGGGTGCTCCAGACTGGTGTTGGGCGCATTGCATGACCTGCTCGGGCGTGAGCGGCTGAAGGCGATCATTCCTTGAGTATCCGATATCGACAAATCCCCTCCACGCGCGCGAAATTGGGCGGTTGGCGGAGAGTCGGATTATGTTGGTCTGGGCACCCGCGAAGATGCCCGATCCTGCGGTCTCAAAACGCTGGTAATCCAAGTCGAGCATCGTTTTGGTCAACTGATAGCGCAGACGACCCCGGGCCGCGACTCCCAGCAGGGTTTGCTTGTTGACCGCCGTATCCAGCGTGCCGCCGAACGAAGTGCAATACAGAAGCGGAATCAGGGAATTGCTGCAGACCGCGGTCTGCGTATCGATCAGCGTGAGCTGCGGTCCTGCCCCCAGCAGCAAATCCATGCGCCCGCTGATCCGGTGTCCATACATCCCTTGAATGACGTGAGAATGAAACGCCGCTCCATAAACGGAGAAGTCAAAGGCTTGATACCCGTAGACCAACGCCATCTGCGTATGCGAAGTCAAAACGCGGTTATAGCCCGCCTGTGCGGAGACCTGCGAAGTACCGATAAACGATGTGCCAACGGTCGTATCGCTGCCGTAGAAGTGCGTAAGAGCGTATCCGCCAGCGGCGGTAATCGCCGATTTCGGGGTAAGGGTTTCGCTGATATCCGCCAGGCTCAGATTCATGATGCGCGGAGCCAGGCCCAAAGTTCCGAGTTGAGCTCCGCCAAAAAAGGAACTGAAAGGAGTTTCGCCCAAAGAACTGATTCCGGTGGACCCCAACGATCCATACGCCGCCCCGAAGTTTCCTTCCGGCAGGTAGCTGAAACTATCGCGCAACGACAAGTTGCCGCGTTTCCAGTTGATCCTCTGCTCTACATCCATCTGCTGCAGCAGCGTCCAACCCTGCCCCGGAATCTTGTAATAGCCCGCTCCGCCCATGTAATCCATGGCCAGATCGTAATTACTCCAGAGCCGGCGAAGCGTGACGCTTCCCAAGCCTCGGGTGATGGAACTGAAATTCGTCCCGCCGCCCAGACTGTTGGCGCCGTTAGTAATCGCCGACTCGCTGAAGGTTGCTCCCGGCTGCAGGTAGCTGAGTGGAGCCGCATGCGGCTCGAGCGAAGGCAAGTCCAACCCTGAGAGCGGAGGATTTTCGCTGTTGATCGCCGCGCTGCCCTGCTGTCCGTACGCGGGGACGGGTTCCTGCTGGTCCGGTTGTCCGCTCTGCGAAGGTGCTTCGGTGGGCGGGGTTGAACTGTCCTGCGCCCACGCTCCAGCGAGAGTACAAGCCAGCATGCCTGCGATCCAGATAATGTGTCGTCTACTCATCGCTTCCTTACGGGACCACCAGCGTGTCACCCGGCTTGAGAAGAATGTTCTCCTCCGGGTGATTGCCTTTGACTACTTCCTTGTAATTGAACGGCAGCTTCTCCTGCTTGCCATTGTCCGTGCGCAGCAGATAGATCGCCTTGATATTGGCAAATTGCGTGAACCCCGCCTGCGCTAAGGCCTGCAGGACGGTCATGTGCGGTAACAGTGTGATGGGCCCGCTGTGCACAACTTCGCCAGTCACGAAAATCCGGCGGCTATTCATGGCAAGGACGACCACCGTGACGCGTGGGTCGGCCATGTATTTCTTCAGTTTCTCCGTAATCGAATCCTTCAACTGCAGCGGAGTCAGTCCGGCCGCCTGCACGTCATTGAGCAGCGGCATCGAGATCTTTCCGTCCGGACGAACTGGAAGTTGCTCGGACAGATCCGGCTCTTTCCACACCGAAATGTGCAGTACGTCATCGGAGCCAATCACATAATCGGGAGCCGCTCCCGTCTCCCGCGCCGCTTCTGGCGGTTTGTCGGGCTTGTTCTCGGCAGCCTTCGGCTGATCGCTCGACTGCGCCAGAATCCCCGCCGCAAGCAACACCGCGCTCAGCAGCACGGCCAGTTTCATCACTTTCTTCATACTCTCTCCGGTGGAGCTATTGCGCTCCATAACCTTCGTATCCAATCTGCTTCAGCTTATAGAGCAGCGCCTTGTAACTGATCTGCAGCTCCGCGGCGGCTCGCCGCCGGTTCCAGCGCGTGCGCGTGAGCACTTTGAGGATCAGCTCCTTCTCGGCTTCATGCGAGGCTGCCCGCGAAGCTGCCTTTAAAGAAATTCCTTTGCCCTTGCCGGGTGCCGGCGCTGTGCTGAGCAGAGCGCGCAGGCCTCCCATGGCCAGTTGCTCGTCCCCTAAGACGACCAGGATGCGCGCCGCATCTTCCAATTCCCGTAAATTTCCTGGCCAGGAATAATCCTGGAACAGCCGCCACGTCTCGGCACTCAAATTCGGACTTTCCCGGCGAAATTCCAGCGCGTATTTGCTCAGGAAATAGCGCGTCATGAGTGGAATGTCTTCCCTGCGCTGGCGTAATGGAGGCAATCGCAAACACACGCCGCTGATGCGGTAGTAAAGATCTTCGCGCAAGCGGCGAGCCTTCACTTCCAGTTCCAGATCGCGAGCACTGCCGCAAATGAACCTGACAAACTTCCGGCCGGCTCCATTCGACGCTTTCGACAACGCGCTCTGCAGATATCCCTGGCACTCGGCGTTGAGATCGGCGAGTTCCTCCAGGAACACCGTGCCGGCGCCGTCCTGCGCCTCTCCAGATTTCTGAAAATCTTCCAAATCGACGGGCTTCAACGTTGCGCAGGAAAACCAGCGAAAGGGTTGCGCGCTGCGGCGCGACAACTCATGAATTCGCTGCGCCGTCGCGTGCTTGCCAGCGCCCCGCTCGGCCAGCAGCAATACTGGGACATCGCTTTGCGCCAATTCCCGGATGACAGCTGTCACCGGTCGCATGCTCAGGCTCACACCCTCGACGAAGGTCGTCATCTCGTCCTCCGAGAGCGCATCGCCACCGGCAATCGCTTTTCCATTTCCGGGTTCACCCGAAGATTTACTCATTTTTGCCCTTAGGCTGGTAAGACAGGAACTCCCGACAGAACTTCTTCCCCAAAAGTTGTACAGCAAGAAGATAGCCGAAAATCACCCCTTCTGCCACTATTGCACAATCTCACATAACATATTTATTTTCAATGATTTGGTTATACATGTACCAAGTTGAGCAGGCGAGATTTCGAGCCCTTACTAGACTCGTTTTCTTACGCTTTACCGCAACTATGGGAAAAACTTTTCTCATCGCCGCAGCTAGAATCTGGTCGATGAGGATCAAAATCGCAGAAGGAATTCGTCCTCACGCCCGTAGCATAAAAGAGCCGGCTAATCTCCAAACAGTACCGGAGTAATTGAGGTCCGAGTTACTGGAGTGTGATGGGGATTCTTCTCAGTTGGACCGGCGACTTTCGTTGTCCCATTATACTCAGGTTCCTACGGCTTGCCATGGTCACAGTCACAACTGTCGCGGAAGTACATCGAGAGGGGAACGGTGCAACGAAGGGATAGTGTCGTTGGGGCGCTCACGAACTCAGACCGTCATTGCACTGAGAGGGCGGTTTCCCTATTCTTTATTCTGAGCTTTCCCCCGCGCAATTTATACTTTGGACCGTGAGCCAACTCGCCCATCCTGAGATCGCGTCCGTTCACCAGCAACCACCGGCGAGCGGGTTCTTGCCTTTCTGGCAGCTCGGGGTATTAGGACTTCTGACACTCGCGCTCTATTGGTCCGTGTTGGGACATCTGGTCGCACAGTGGTGGCAAGACCCAAATTTCTCGCATGGCTTCTTTGTACCCCTGTTCTCGGTCTTTGTTGTCTGGCAAGAACGAGCTCGGTTGTCACAGTTGACGTCAAGACCATCCTGGCTCGGTCTGGGAATCATCGCCGTCGGGATGTGCGGGCTCATTGTGGGTCAGATGGGAGCGGAGCTGTTTCTCGCACGATCTTCTCTGTTGATCCTGCTCGCCGGGCTGATTGTCCTGTTCTGCGGCTGGACCTTCTTCCGGGCTCTGCTGTTTCCCTGGGCATTCCTATTTCTGATGATTCCGTTGCCGGCAATCATTTTCAACCAGATTACCTTTCCTCTGCAGTTGTTGGCCTCGCGGGTTTCGGCGGCGATTCTGCCGTTTTTCGGGGTGCCCATTCTGCGGGAAGGAAACGTCATCAACCTGCCCTCCATGGCTCTGGAAGTCGCGGAAGCCTGCAGCGGAATTCGTTCGCTAATGTCGCTGGTAACCCTGGCCATCATTTACGGATATCTGATGGAAAAGAGGCTGTGGGTGCGCTATCTGCTGGCGGCCGCATCCATACCAATCGCGGTCGCGGCCAACAGTGTACGCATCATCGGGACCGGTCTGCTGGTGCAGTATTGGGATCCCGAAAAAGCTGAGGGATATTTTCATGCATCCTGGGGATGGATCATCTTTGTGATCTCCCTACTCCTGCTCTACGGCCTGCATGCTCTGATCGGCTGGATCTGGCCGGAGAGGAGTGCAAAATCGTGAGAAGTCCGATGGCACGCTTCCTTTGCGCTTCGCTGCTGATCGTTGCGACGGCGATCTTTTTGCGGGCTCATTCCCGCGGCGAAGTGTTTCCTCCCCGCCAACCTCTGCAGTCCTTTCCGCAACAACTGGGAGCATGGACGGGAACCGACGTGCCCATGGACAAGGACACTCTCCAGGTGCTCGGCCCCGGCGACTTCCTTTTGCGGATTTATAATCTTGAGGATCGAAGTAAGCCGTACCTCGATTTATTCATCGCTTACTTTCCCAGCCAGCGCGCCGGCGACACCATTCACTCGCCGAAAAACTGTCTACCGGGAGCGGGGTGGGCGGCGGTCGAATCCGCTCGCCTCGAGCTAACGGTGCCCGGTCACTCGCCCTTCCCGGTCAATCGGTATGTAATCGCCAAGGGGGAATCCCGGCAACTCGTCTTGTACTGGTATTGGGCCCACGATCGGGGCGTCGCCAGCGAATACTGGGCCAAGTATTACCTGGTTGCGGATTCCATCGCATTGCATCGCAGCGACGGTTCCCTGGTGCGCATTACTACCCCGCTCCTGCCCGGGGAGAGCGTCGCCCATGCACAACAGCGGATGATGCCTTTTGTCGCCGATGTGGTTCCGAGACTGCAAAATTACATTCCGCGCTGAGCCGGAATTTGGAACGATTCTGCGAGTCTCCTATGACTCCAGTAACTGTTTCGAGGATTGTGCTTGCAGTATCATGGGCTTGTGCAGAGTCCGCGCACCTTCGCGCGCGTTCTGCGTCCCCCGTTGGAGAATCCACCTATGCGTCGTTCAATTGCCATGCGTCTGCTGCTTTCCTGCTGCGTCATTACCGCCCTGTTCACGAGCTGCTCCCGCGATCCTAACGTTCGCAAGCAGAAATATTTCGACAGCGGGGAGAAGTATTTTGCCGAAAGCAAGTACCGCGAGGCCGTCATTCAGTATTTGAATGCCATACAGATCGACCCCCGTTTTGCCCAGGCTCACTATCAGTTGAGCCAGGTCTATCTGAAATTGGGCGACAAGAGTCACGCTTTCCAGGAACTCAATCGCACCGTCGAGTTGGCGCCGGATAATTATCGGGCGCATGCCGATATCGCCGATCTTCTATCGGGCGTGCGAAACCCGGATGGTTCGGCGGTCCAGGATGCGCTCAAGCAAGCCAAAACCCATCTCGACTTACTGCGCGAGAAGCAACCGAACACTCCTGAGACCCACGAAGCCTGGGCTTATTACGACTTGGCGGAAAAGAATCTGGGTCCGGCTATCCAGGAGGCGCAGCAGGCCATCGCACTCGACCCTAACCGATCGGAATCTTATCTTCTGCTAGCGCTGATCCAACTGCAATCCAATCTGCCCGATCAAGCCGAAGCCAGTTACAAGAAAGCCATTCAGGTCGATCCTAAATCGATGAATGCGCAACTCCTGCTGGGCGGTTTCTACGCTTCGCATAATCGCCTTGCGGAAGCCGACCAACAATTCAAGCACGCCATCGCGATGGATCCGAAAAATCCGGCGCCCCGCGCCGCTCTCGTTCCCGTGCTCATGCAGGAAGGCAAGAAGGACGAGATCGAATCCTTCTTGCGCCAAACCAAGAAGGACCTGTCCGACAATCCCGAAGGCTACCGTATGCTGGGCGATTACTACTACGCCGTGGGCGATCTGGATAAGGCCGTCGCAGAATTCGCCTCCCTGCACGAAGACCATCCAAAAGACATCCGGGCCAAGAAGAACTACGTTCAGCTGCTCATTCTGAAGAATCGTCTGGAAGAAGCCACCAAGCTGAATAATGAAATTTTGAAATCCAATCCCCATGACGTGGACGGGTTGATCTGTAAGGGCCAGATCCAAATCGCTCAGGGCGACCCGGCGGGCGCGGTGGAATCTTTGCAAGGAGCGCTGCGCAACGATCCCGACAACGCCACGGCCCACTACCATATGGGAATCGCCTACTCACAGCAGGGTGACGCGGGGCGCGCGGAGTCCGAATGGCGTGCCGCGGTTCACGTTGACCCGAATCTGATCCAGGCACAGAAAGGGCTGGCCACCCTGGAACTCGGCCGCGGCGAAAATCAGGCAGCTCTCGATACCGCGCAACAGATCGTCACCGCACAGCCCTATTCCGGCGATGGCTATCTCTTGCGAAGCCAGGCGGAACTGCAGAGTCGGAACTACAGCGAAGCCCAACATGACTCGGAAGAAGCGATGAAACGGGCTCCGCAAAGTCCGGCTCCGTACATCGAACAGGGTGCGATCCAGTTCAGCCAGAAGCATTTCGCGGAAGCGGAGAAGTTCTATCAGCAAGCCCTCGAGAAAGATCCATCTTCCACCAATGGACTTAGCGGCCTGATGCATGTTTATGTGGCGCAGAAGAATTACGACAAAGCGATCGCCGCCGCCAACACGCAGATAGCCAAGTCCCCTCAGGTCAGCAATTTTTATGATCTGCTCGCGACCGCGCTCTACGATGGAAAGAAGGATTATCCCGGCGCCCGCACCGCGCTCGAGAAAGCCATCGATCTCGACAAGAACAACGTGGATGCCATTGAAAAACTGGGCCGGGTGGAAGTGCAGCAACACAACGCCGATCAAGCTCTTTCTCTCTATTTGCAGGCGAGCAAGAGCCATCCGCGGGAGGTTCGTTTCTTCATTCTTGCCGGGCAACTTTATTCCGATCAGCAGAACTGGGACCAGGCCAAGGCCATGTACCAGCAGGCCCTCGCCATTTCGCCCGACAATCCGCTCGCCTCCAACAATCTTGCCTACGTGATTCTGGAGCAAGGTGGAAATGTGGACGTGGCCATGAACATGGCGCAAACCGCGCGCAGAGGCATGCCCGACTCCCCGAGTTTCGCCGATACTCTGGGCTGGGCCTACTATCACAAGGGAATCTATCAATCGGCGATCAATCAGTTTCAGGAAGCGTTGCGCCTGAATGAAAAGAATGGAGGGGCCGACGATCCGGTCGTCCATTATCATCTCGGCCTCGCCTATCAGAAGGCGAACCAGATTTCCCTGGCGCGCCAACAACTGGAAAAGGCCCTGAAGCTGAGCCCGGATAACACCGACGCCCGGAAGGCGCTTTCAGAATTGCGCAGCTAGCGCCCGCTTACAGCTTGCAGAAAAAAGGAAACCCCGCCGTCAAGCGGGGTTCTCTTTTGCAACCTTTGTGCCCACCCACGGAATTTAATCGGCCGCAATTTCCTGCTTGGGAGCGCCGTCCTGATGTTGCTGTTGCTGCTGCTTCACAATCCGGTTGGAAGGCAACCCGGCATCCCGAATCTTGTACAGCAATGCGCGGTAACTGATGCTTAGGGCGCGCGCCGCCTGCTTGCGATTCCAGTGATGATTCTGCAAAACCTTCAAAATCACCTTTCGTTCCAACTCGCGAACCGCCTGACGCGTCAACTTCTTCAGGGAAATTTGCCCGTCGACAGGGATCTCGGTATGGAAGAAATCAGTGCTGCGCGGCGCCAGATCGGCCGAGATCACTTCCTCGTCGCCCAGGATCACGTAGCGCTTGATCAGATTCTCCAGCTCGCGAATGTTGCCCGGCCAATGATACTTGTTCAGCACGCCCATCATTTCGCCGGAGAGCGGTTTGGCTCGGCAGTTGTATTTCCGGTTGTGATGCTCGAGAAAGTACTCCACCAGTTCCGGAATATCGCTGGCCCGCTCTCGCAGCGGAGGCATATGCAGATTCACGACATTGATCCGATAGAAGAGGTCGGAACGGAAAGTTCCGTTTTCAATTTCCTGCTCCAGCTTGCGATTGGTGGCGCACACCACTCGCACTTCGACTTTCTTGTCTTCTTGCGCGCCGATTCGGCAGAACTGTCCATCCTGCAGCAGTTGCAGCAGCTTCGACTGCAAGGACAGATCCAGTTCGGAAATTTCGTCCAGAAACAACGTGCCCCGGTGCGCCATTTCCACCCGGCCCGGCTTCACTCCATAAGCGCCTGTGAAGGCTCCCTTCTCGTAGCCAAACAGTTCACTCTCGAGCAGGGTTCCCGGGATGGCGGGACAATTTACTTTCACCCAGGGTCCGGTTCGCCACGGCGACGCCGCATGAATCATGCGCGCTATGATGTCTTTTCCAGTACCGCTTTCTCCCTGGATCAGTACGGGGACGTTTGCGCCCGCTAATTTCGTTAGCCGGTCACGGACCGCCTGCATGGCGTCGGTGCGCCCAAAAATGATCGATTCGGGCGGCATCTCTCCCAAAGGCTGGACTAACGTGTTCACACTGGTAGTAGTCATGGATGGTTTGCGCTGTCTGGGGGAGAGACCTCAACCGTAACGGTGCATCCAGAACGCCACATCTTGCGCCTATAGATTGAACCTTCCAATCTAGACTATGTCCTTGAAGACTATCAACTTACGAAAGAATGCGGAGCTCAAGCCAGGGTAATCAATTTGTGATGCCAAGAGTAACATCTTTCGGTAATCAGTGCGCAAACATTTTCACAGGGTTGAAGTTAGTTTCCTCCGGCGGCGGGTGGTCGACTGGGGAGTGAGCGAGAGCGGTCTGGAGAACTTTAGTCCGAGCAAATAATAACCCTCTGCCGGCGTGGTGCGGAGGGTCTTGGCGCGCAGGGTTCGCGCCGCTTTGGGGAGGGGAGCCAATGCCGCTATCGGTGCACTGGGGATCTCCAGCCGGAGTTGCGCGATGGGCGGCAATACTCGGCGGATCGCCACTAACATTCCCCCTGCACTGACGTTGAGAGCAGTGGCAAATTCCAGAAATTCTTTACCCTTGCTGTCGCGGCTGCGCACGAAAACGGGAATAGCCAGCGGCAACCTCGCCCACTTACGCCGCTCATTTCCCCGACTTGTCGCAATCATGCAGACCTCTCCGCGATGCCCTTAAGCCCTACTTAAGGAGCACATCAGTGGCCAAATCTCAGGCAAACACCGTAGGAGTCCGGGGACGACCACTGGGATTCCCGGTGGTTTGACGGCAAAACGCCTATCCAACCGGGAGTTTTCGGCCTTTATGTTCGCCTTCTGTTCGGTCTAGGAAGTTTAGGAACCATCCCAAGCAACGGCCCCAAAGTGCAGAGTTTTGCTACACTTGGGTAATTCGGTTTCATTTTTCGTTGACAAGCAGCATGCTCTGCCTTACGATTTGCTTACCGACACTCATGTTGACAGGTCGAGTGCGGATTACTCCCTCCCTGTGTCAACCTGTGGTATTTCCTCATGGCCTCTGCGCATAAGAATACGTGTGTTTCCGACGCCCGAGTTGCCCCTGAAACGCCGTCCGGAGTCGCGACCGGGGCTGACGGCGATGTCCCCAGTCCCGAGAACCTGCTGCAGGAATATAAGGAACTGCGCGAGCGCCTGCAGCGGACCACCAATGCCTTGGCCTCGGCCGCTCATGATCTGAAAACTCCGCTTTCCATCCTGAATGGGTATGTCGAACTTCTGCACAGTGAAAAGCTGGGTTCGCTCAGCGATCGTCAGAAAGAAGTCCTGCAGGACATGCGGGACAGCGGAAAGCGCTTGCAACAATTCATTCAGGATTTCCTGACCTACAGCGCGCTGGAGACCGGCGGCCTGCGCATGCGCTTCGATATGGGCAACGTCAACGATTGCCTTTCTGGCGTCTGCCGCCTCTGGTCGAGTCGCTTTCAGGAAAAAGGCGTCGCGCTTTATTTCCTGGGAAATGACAAATTGCCGATTTTTCCTTTCGACGCTCCCAAGCTGGAACGCATCATATCGAACCTGCTGGAGAATTCATCCAAATTTACACCGCAGGGTGGCACGGTGTGGTTGCATGCGGAGCCATATATGTGGGAACGTCGTGCGGCATCCCAGCCTTCCACTTCGGAGCGGCGTCGTCAGAACCTGACGCACCCGAACTCCGTCAAGGTTAGTGTTTCCGATACTGGCCCCGGGATTCCCGCGGAGTTTCATCTCGAAGTTTTCGACGATTTCTTTCGTCTTCCCGGCACGGAAAATCAGGAAGGTATGGGGCTCGGTCTGGCCATCGCTCGCCGCCTGGTACAGGGCATGAACGGCAAGATCTGGGTGGAAAGTGATCCTGGCGCAGGCTGCAAATTCTCTTTCCTCATTCCATACAAACCCGCAGTCGCGGCGGTCGGTAAAGGGAAAAACAAATGAAGCAAACCGCCAAAATCCTGCTGGTGGACGATGAACCGGGCATGTTGCGCTACATCAAGACGCTACTCGAAGTCGACGATTACAAAGTGGAAACCGCGACCACCGGCGAGGAAGCGCTGGAACGTGTCGACAAAGGATTGCAGCCCGATCTCATTCTGCTCGATGTCCTGATGCCCGGCATCGACGGTTTGCAAACCCTCGAGCAGCTTCGTCAAAAGCAGCCGGGCGCGAAGGTCATCATGCTCTCCTGCGTGAACGACACGCGCAAAGTCGTGCAGGCAATGAAACTCGGGGCGCAGGATTACCTCACCAAGCCTTTCCAGAAAGCCGAACTCGATGCGGTCATCGATCTGAGCCTGGGACAAGGCAAGCAAGCCATCAGCGGCGAAGTCGAGGAACTGGCCGAAGACGTATTCTTCATCGCGGCCAGCCCGGCGATGCGCAAGATTCGCTCGCAAGCCGCCCTAGTGGCCAATGTCGACATTCCTGTCTTGCTGCTGGGCGAGAGCGGCACCGGCAAAGAAGTTCTGGCGCGGCTGATTCACAAGCTTTCGCCCCGCGCTCACCGCACCTTCTTGAAGGTCAATTGCGCCGCCGTTCCCGCCGATCTTCTGGAGAGCGAGTTGTTCGGATACGAACCCGGCGCCTTCACCGGCGCGAATCACGCGAAACCGGGCAAGTTCGAGCTTTGCAACCGGGGCACCATCCTGCTCGACGAGATCGGGGAGATGCCTCCGATTCTACAGGCCAAGCTGCTGCACGTTTTGCAGGATCAGCAATTCTCCCGTCTGGGCAGCCGTTCGGTGATCAAGGTCGATGTCCGCATCCTTGCCGCCACCAACATCAACATTCCCGAGGCGCTCGCCACCAAACGCCTGCGCGAAGATCTCTACTATCGTCTCAACGCATTCACCCTCAGCCTTCCGCCGCTGCGCGACCGCAAGGAAGAGATTCCGATTCTGCTCAAGCACTCCATGAGCCGCATGGCCGAGCACTACGCGCGCACGCCTTTGCCGCTGTCTCCAAAGCTGCTGCAGGCGTGCCAGAATCACTCCTGGCCCGGCAATCTTCGCGAGCTGAACAATTTCCTCAAACGCTATTTAATTCTTGGCGATGAGAATTTAGCCGTCACCGAACTGCTGCCCAAGAACGATGGCAACGGAGGCGGCTCGGGGGATTCCGGGTTCCGATCGTCGGACGCAGGCGGCTTGAAATCGCTGGCCCGCTCCGCCAAAGATGAGGCCGAAGCTCAAGCCATTGCCCAAGCCCTGGAACAGACCAATTGGAACCGCAAGCAAGCGGCGGCCATTCTGCAGATCAGCTACAAGGCCTTGCTGTATAAGATCCGCCAGTATGGGATTGCGGAGTCCAAAGGCCATCACAAGCTTTCTGCAGGTGCCTGACACCTCTCCTGATAAATAAGTAAGCCCGCGGCTCGGTGCCCGCGGGCTTTGTTGTTTGGATCGCTAGTCGGCTTCTGATTATCTGGTTGCTTCAGCAAGCCCCAATAGGTTGGGATTCAGATCCCGAGCTCCCCGAATCTGCTCGTACACTGTTGATGTGCGGCCGGTTCCGAGACCAAGTAGTGTCTGAAATGCGGCTGCCGGCGTCTTGCGACGGTTGTGCCGAAAAACGAATTCATCGAGGTAAACTTGCAGTTGGTCCTTGCTCACTCCGTGGTAGGTTCCAATGAGCCACTGCTGGAGGTTCCCGATCGCCCGATCGGCAAGCGGGACGGCGGATTTTGCACCTTTGCGCAACTCCGTTCGTAGAGGTTGGTTTCGAACGACATGTTTGAAGCCAGCCTCTAAAAGACCTGAGAAACTCTTAAGCCCGTCCGTATAGATCGTGGATCCAGGTGCGATGTGCTGGCTAAGAAACGACATTATGGTCGCGGCCTTAAAGTCGGGAATTACGCTCATGCGGACACGCCCTGAAGCTCGCCCACGCTTTTCGACCGCCACCAAGACAAGAGCTGCCCTCCGATGCTTGAGTTGTCGGCTTCCTCGGAGTCCAGCTTGCTCGCCACCAATCCACGTCTCATCCACCTCTACCTCACCGCGCAAAGGTTCCCTCGCGTTGTTCACCATTGCTCGGCGGAGCTTGTGCAGCATCATCCATGCGGTCTCGTAGCAGGTCAGCCCTAATTGACGCTGCAGCAGTAGTGCAGATACGCCACGCTTGTCCGTGGTCATCAGGTACGCCGCCCAGAACCAATGGGTCAGCGGTGTTTTTGTCCGATGAAGGATAGTTCCAGATGTCAGCGAGACCTGATAGCGACACTTGCAGCATTGCTGCCGCAGCTGCTTCACCAACTCATAAGCTTTTTCATACCCGCATCGCGGACAAGTAAATCCATCGGGCCAACGACAAGCTGCGAGATATCGTTGGCAGGCTTCCTCCGTGGCAAAGTCGGACTGGAATTGGCGGAGCGTCTTCGGAAACGGCGGTCGTGGCACGCGTTAACACTACCTATTGGGGCTTGCTGAAGCAACCAGATAATCAGAAGTCCTCTAATTAACGATGCTCTACGGAACGATCTTTACGGCACGATCAGCCCCACGCTCTGCGTTTTCGAATCGCTGCCCGAAGCTGCTGTCACCAGTATGGTGTAACTTCCGGCGGGCGTTCCGCTGACCGGTGGCTGCACCACGGCCTGAGAGCATGCCGGCAGCAGCACGAGGGAGAAAAGCGTCCAGCAAAGCATCGTGATGCCCATGATCCGGCGCCGCCGCCGGTCGCCTTTGATCCCCAGGCTTAGCACCATCAATCCGGGAAAAGCCAGCCAGACGGCAAAGAAATACCGGCCGAACAGGATCGTCGTCGGAATGACGATCGGACGCACCGTCGTCGTGATGTTCATGGTCACCGTCGCGCCGCTGGTGCTCTGCAGTGCCACAGAAGCCTGCGGGCTAAAATTGCACTGCGACCCGGTAGGAGCGTTGGCGCACGACAGGGTAATGCTCTGCACGTACAGCGGATGAGGCGTCAATTGAATCTGATAGCTGGCCGTGTCTCCGGCGATCGGCACACTCTGGTTGAGCGGACTGACAAACATGTTGTAATCCGACATGGCTGCCGGGACCGACGTCGAGGCCAGAACAATGTTGCCCGGGGCGGTGACCTGCACGGTGCCGCCATTGAAAGACTGTGGCGAGGTCCCGCTGGCGTTGGCGTTGGGCACGAGTACAATAACGACCGTCGCGGTCGAGCCGGACTGCAGCGAACCCAGGCTGCAGCTCACCACGAAATTTGTAGTGGCTCCGCCGCAGGTTCCGGTACTGGCTGTGGCGGATACAAACGTGAGCGGGATGCCCGTGATCTGCTGATTAAAATTATCGGTCACCGCAATGTTGTTCGCCAGGTCCGGCCCGTTGTTGGTGATCGTGTAAGTAAATGTCGCCTGATTGCCGGCGCTGATATAAACCTGATTGTTGCCCAGCGTCAGCACGCCCTGAACCGACAGGCTCAACGCCGTTCCCAATTGCGTCACAAAAGCGTCGTAGCCGCCTTTATTAGTGGTGTACAGGGGCTTCTGGACGTACAGGTCGGTGGTGTTGGTCTCGCCCGCGACATAGGCGTTCTGGTTGACGTCAAGCGTGATGCCAGTGCCCGCGGTCATCGCGCTGGCGGAACCCGCATCCGGAGTAGTGCCGCCAAAATAGTTGGCCCAGGATGCGGTTACGGTCTGGCCGATCACTGCCGCCGTGTTCAGCCGGGCCATGAATGCGTCCTGGAAACCGGTGAGCGCCCCTTGAATGGGATTGGGAGCTGGCGAAACGGGAAAATTGGCAGATTGCGTCCATCCGGTGACCAGCGCTCCACTGTTGGAGTCGACGGTAATGGCGAGACCGGCTTCGTCCGCGCTGCCTCCGAGATAAGAAAAATAGTTAAGCGCCACATTGACCGGGGTTCCCGTGTTGGTGTTGGTGGGATTGGTCAGTCGTGCCACAAACGCGTCATCCGCAGGATTGGTGAGCGTAGCACAAGCGCCCAGCGCCACACCCGGCTGATCCAGGCAAGCCTGATACGCCGCCGAGGTGCTCAACGTGTTCACGCCGGTGGCAACGTCTGGGGAATTCGTGGTGCCCACGATGTACACGTTCCCTGCTCCAGGATCTAGGCCCACTCCTGTGCTCGAGTCCGTCCCCGATCCTCCCACATACGTCGACCATTGCAACTGTTGGCCCGGAGCCTTGTTGAAAACGCTCAGCTTGGCCACAAATGCATCCGGAGCCGTAGGCGGGCTGGTAGTGGAATAGGTGCACAGTGGCGGATTCACCACCACGGTCTTCTGCGCCAGATCCAGACATGGCTGATATGCGTTCAGAATGGGGAAGTCTCCGGCGCTGCAGCCCGAACATCCTCTGTATTGAAAATTTGTCGTTCCGCTGAAATAGATGTTGTTGTTGGGATCGACGGCGATGCCTCCGCCAATCGCGGTGGGCAACGTCGTTCCCGGCGCCGCGTTAAAGACCGCTCCGCCAAAATATGTCGAATACAAAATGCTCTCTACGCCCGAAGCCGCGGTGTCGATCACGGTGACAAAGAATTGAATAGCCGAATTCGAAGTCGCCTGGAAGGCCTGTCCAGAGTTTTGCTGGCCCACAACGCCAATGCTGCTGGCGGGAAACTGAATACCCGTGCTCACGTCGGCCGTGTTGTTCGAGTTGGTCGTTCCGGTGATGTAGACGTCTCCGGCAGCGTCTATCGTCATGCCACTCGCCAGATCCTGCGTGCCGTTGCCCGAAAGATACGACGAATACAACAACGTCGAAGCCGGCGCCGGCGAAGGACCGCCGTTCAATTCACTCACGAACACATGCGTTCCCGTCGCCAGGGGCGTTGCCTGATAGGCAGTTTGGGTGTGCGGGAAATTCGTCGAGGAAGTTGACCCCACGATAAACGCGTCTCCCGCGCCATCGACCTTGATGCCGATGGGAGTGTCGGTTCCATTGCCCCCTATGTAGGTAGCGTAATCCAGTGCTGCCGGCACGGCGCTCAAAGGCGGCGTGATCTTGGCCACATACACGTTCTGCGTACCATTGAGCGTGCTCTGCAATACGCCGGGAGTGACCGGAATATCCGGCGACGTGGTCGAGCCGGTGATGTAAATGTTGAAGCTGCCATCCACCGCAACCGTGGTGGAATGCTCGTCCAGGCTTCCGCCAAAGTAGGTGGAGAAATTTACGATCGGGTCGATGATAAGTTCACGCGAGCGATCATAAGATCCAATGGCGAACCCGGCGCGATTGGCTCCGCGCAAAACGAATTTGCCTCCCACCATCTGCTGCCGCCCGCCGATCTCCTGGTAAACCCGCGGAGCCTCCAGCTGAACATCTCCGTCTTCGTTCTCGATGACCAGATTTCCGTTCTGCAGTGCAAGGTGCCTAGCCCCCTCAAACTCCACCTCGGCCGCAGTGGGATCAGAACCGGGAGCTACCTTGAAGTCATATTCCAGATGTCCCTGGTTCCCGTAGAAAACGAGATTGATTCCGGGATAAACGTCTTCGTAACTCACCCGCGCGAACTGGGGCACGCCAGCTCGCCATTTTGCCGGATCGTTGCCGATGAAATAGTTGGTTCTGCCGGGCAGCGGTTCGAGCGCGCGCATGTTGGGGTTGGGATTGGCGCCCGCCAGCTTCATCTCGATCGAGGTGACGCGGACCTGCGAGGCTTCATCCTGCTGGGCGGACTTTCGCTTCGGTTGAACTTCAGAAGCCAGACTGAGAATGGCTCCTTCGGAGCCGAGAAAAATGCTGTATCGCGAACCGCGAGCCACGAACTTCGCGCGGGCATCGGCTGGATCGAGATGGGCTTGCCCTTGATTCGGTTCGAAGATCAGGGGCAATCCGGAAAGCACAGAACGAGCTTGGGCTTGGGCTTGCGCTTCCGGGCTGGCTTGGGCGGGTGCGGGCCGCGATGATGCAAGCAGGTTCGACGCAGTCAGTTCAGCCGAAGATGGAACGACGTTCGCCATCCCCTGACGTGGGCGAAATCCGATCCCGAGGACAGCGTATCCGGCGGCGAGCAAGATCAGCCCTCCCGCCACGACACGGCCTCCAACCACAGAAGTTCTCCACCAGCGGCCATCTACGTTCACGCGTTCCTCCGATGCAATCAGATCAGTTTGTCGCTCAGTCTTACGCTCAATTGTTTTCGCTCAGATCAGTGGTGAGATGGATTGCGCACACGAGTCAATCCGGGCCTCGCCTGCGCCCTTCTCAGGCGAGCTTCGCCCGCAGCTAGCTGTCACTGGAACTGGCGGAAAAAATTAAATAAATACTTAAACATCTGAAGGATAGGCAAGTCAAGCCGCCTGCGCCCCCGCCGGCTCCAAGATTCGTCAGATGCAGCTGTCTATGAGGAAAGATGCCGGAGCTTCGGGCAAAAATAGCAGGAACGCCCACGATTCCTCACGACCCTCCAGTTGTCCCTCGGGGCTTGCAAAGATTTGCACGCGAGCCCATCCAGCCCGCTTGCCGAACCTCGAATCCGCGGGAAATAGCCCCTAATCGTCGAGATCTGCTGTGGCAGCGGAATTGCTCGCCTAACGTCAGCCTTCAGCGTAATCTCCTCCCCACCTACGCGAGAGATAGGCTTATTACAATCAGGACAGATTGACCGAGTCAGTTCCGATTGCCATTTTGCAGTTGCAAAGTGCTGGTAATTTTATACATTGAGGACGTAGCGCTTCGCTAAGTCTCTGAGTGGTCGTTAGTGTTTTCCTTCGTGCACCTTCGTGCCCTTTGTGGTTAAGGATTTTGAACAACTACGTTTGGCGGTATTGCCGTTTACGATGCGCTTTTCTTCGGACACAACGCTGGTAGCGGACATGCAACCGAATTCACAGGAACGGCGTGCGATGCGGCGCTTCGACATGCGCCTCCCAGCCATTGTGCGCCTGGAGGGCGCCGGCGAGGTCCACACCGAAACGCAGAACGTCAGCGCGCGCGGCGTATTCCTTTATCTCGACCAGGCCGTGGTAGCCGGCGCCAAGCTGGAAGTCACGCTTACTTTTCCTCCGCACATCACCCTGACCGATGCGGTACGAGTTCGCTTCCACTCCCGCGTGGTCCGGGTCGAAAATCCCCTTCCATCGGCTCGCGTCGGGGTGGCGGCCATGATCGAGGACTACGAATTCCTTCGTTCCAACGGCGCTCCCGACTTCCTGGCCGCCCTGCAGAACGAATGGAAGAACGCGAATTGAGCGTGCCGGATTTCTCTTGTGGCCCATGCGAACTTGTTCAGGGAAAAATGATTAAGCCGATAGAAGATTCCTGTACTCCATGAAGCTCTCAGTCGTAATGCCGGTCTACAACGAGAAGGCGACTCTGCGCCTGGTTGTGGAACGCGTTCTTTCGGTCAACCTGGAAATTGAGCTGCTCTGCGTGGATGACGGCTCGCGCGACGGCTCGCGCGAAATTCTTGCCGAGTTGCAAACCCGCTGGCCGCAGATGCGCGTCTTCCTGCAGCCCCACAATATGGGCAAGGGCGCGGCCCTGCGACGGGGCATTCAGGAAGCTACCGGCGATTACGTAATCATCCAGGACGCCGACCTGGAATATGACCCCAACGATTATCCGCGCATGCTCGAACCGCTCGAAGGCGGCCAGGCCGATGTAGTCTACGGCTCGCGCTTTCTCGGCGGCGGTCCGCATCGCGTGCTCTATTTCTGGCATTCGGTCGGAAACTCGATTCTGACCCTGCTCTCCAACATGATCACCAACCTCAACATGACCGACATGGAGACCTGCTACAAGGTTTTCCGCCGCGAGGTCATCCAGTCGATCCCGCTGGAAGAAAACCGCTTCGGATTCGAACCGGAAGTCACGGTAAAGATCGCCAGGCGCAACCTGCGCGTCTACGAAGTCGGCATCAGCTACTGGGGGCGTACGTACGCGGAAGGCAAGAAAATCGGCTGGAAAGACGGCTTCCGCGCCTTGTGGTGCCTGGCGAAATACGGGATCAAGGAACCAACGGTCCCCGAAACCGCTGCAGCTGAGTGAGTTAGGATGTGACGCTAAAATTCAGTTCTCTGCGCTCTCAGCGAGCTTTTCTCTGCGTCCTGTGTGGTAAAAAGCCTTTCATCGCAGAGGGCGCTGAGATTTCGCGGAGATCGCGGAGAAAATCCGGGGGCTAAAGTGTGTTGCCGGAGTTTTCCAGAACGCATTTTTCTCTGCGCTCTCAGCGAGCTTTTCTCTGCGTGCTCTGCGGTAAAAGGCTTCATAGCCGGCGCTGAGGATTCGCAGAGCTCGTGGCGCTCCGCACGCTAATCCGTCCTACTTCTCTTTGCCCAGTTCCTTGAGCTGTTGCCGTAACTGGCCGAATCTCCTCACCAAACTCGCCAGGTACGTGCCATGAATGAGCCAAGTGGCAATGTAAGCGGCAAACAAAAATCCGGCGTTCTTCATCGTGGGCTCCGATTCAACGGCAGGCTGGCCTTCGCCGAAACGCCCGCTCCTACCAGCGATTCCATGGCGTGAGCCTGCTCCACTTCCCTCTGCAACAACTCGAGCCGGAAACGCGACCATGCCACCAGAAAAGCGAAGCACAGAAACGCCATCCAGTTGATCAGCAGGGTGTGCAGCATGCGCGGATCCATCGAGCCTCCGCCGCCGATCACCGGCTGCGGATGCTGCGTGCGGAAAAACCAGATCGAAAAATAAACCAGCGGTACATCCAATGCGCCAAACACCGCAAGAGCCGCCGCCATCGTCTGCGTCTGCGCGCTACTCGAAAACCGGCGCAGCGCCAGGTAGCTCACATAGATCAGCCACAGCACCAGCGTCGAAGTCAGCCGAATGTCTCCCGGCGCCCACCAGATGCCCCACACTGGCCGCGCCCAGATCGGTCCCGTCACCAGAACGATCGTGCAAAACACCACTCCGACTTCCGCGCTGGTCACGGCGAGCGCATCCAATTTTTCGCCCGGAAACAACCACCCCACCAGAAAATAAAAAGCCGGAATCGCCAGGAACGTGGTCGCGACTGCGCTCGGCCGCATGCCCGTGGGCAGCAGCGCCTGCACCTGCGGAAGCAGTGTTGCAATGACTCCCAGCACACCGATCGCGATCACGACCCATTTGGCTGCGGTGCGACTGGATGGCTTCGCGTTGACCAGATACTCAACCGACGCGATAAAGTTGATGAAGAACAGCAGAAACGCCGTCCATGCGGAGGGCACGTGATAGTAAATGATGCGGTACACGTCGCCCTGAAGCGCGTCCGTCGGCGCCACGACCAGCGCCTGATACAGGGCATACGCCAGGAAAATCGCCGTCAGAATCGAGAGGATGGGAAAAAGCCGCTTCATTCCGCCTGCAAGATCGTTCCAAACAACCCCAGACAAGCTGTAGTAAACACCACATCATAGGTGAGAAGCAACACGATGTAGAAGTGCGCCGAGTTCTCTCCAGTCAAGACCGCGGTTGTTCCCGCCACCATTCCTAACACCGCCGGAATCGAGACGGGAAACAGCAGCAAAGGCAGCATGATCTCGCGGTTGCGGGTGCGCAGCGACATCGCCGCGAAAAACGTTCCATTCACCACCAGCGCCCACGTGCCTAGCAGCGCAAGCGGAATCAATTGCCACGCCGGACCGAGCACATGCAGGTTATAGAAGATCACGAACAGGGGCGTCATCAACGCTTCGAGCACGCTGACAAAAAGAAAATTTCCCAAGGCTTTGGCGATAAACAGTGCATTGGCCGGCGCCGGAGATACCCGATATGCGTCCAGCACCTGGTTGCGCAGTTCGCGGGCCCAGGTTTGATTGAGCGCGACCACGGCCGCAAACAGAAACGCCACCCATACCAGTCCCCCCACGATATGCCGCGACTCTTCCGCCAGCGGATCGAACGAGAATACGAAGATCACCACGACCAGCAGCGAGAAAAACAGCATGGAGTTCAGCGCGTCTTTAGAGCGCCATTCCAGCCGGATATCTTTTACCAGCGTTGCCAGCGTCAGTGCCCAGAGCGAGTTCATTGCACGCCCTCGCGCATCGTCGCGCCGCGCATCACCGTTGCCGTCCGATCCACGATCTGCCCGGCCTGCATCCAGACGAATTCATCGGCCACGCCTTCGAGCAGAATCGCCTGATGCGTGACCACAAAAATCGTTTTGCCCGCGTCGCGCATTCCTTTGAGCAGGCCGACCATTTCGCGCGCCGAATGCACGTCCACATTCGAGAACGGCTCGTCGAGCAGCAAAACCTTGGGATCATGCAGAATCGCGCGCGCCAGCGACATCCGCTGCCGCATTCCCTGCGAATATTGCCCCACGCCGCGCGTAAGTTGCGGGTCGAGGCCGACTGCGCGAATCGCCTCGGCACAGCGTTCGTCTCCGGCAATGCCATAGAGCCGCGCAAAATACCGCAGGTTCTCCATTCCGCTCATCTCGTCGTAGAGCAGCGAGGGATGCGCCATATACCCGAGATCGCGGCACGCTGCCTGCGGACTTTTTCCGAAAATTGAAATTGATCCTTGCGTGGGATGCGCCAGTCCCGCCAGCGCCCGCAGTAGAGTCGTCTTCCCCGCGCCGTTATCGCCCAGGATGGCGTGAAACCGCCCCGCATCAAATTCGGCGGAAACACCGCGCAGGGCGGCGAAACGCCCGAACTGCTTAATGACGTTTTCAACCGAGATGATGGAAGACGGAGCGGCCTGGGTCATAGCTCGATAGCGAATCTATGCATTTTGCCGGGGATTTGCAAAGTGGCTGACGCCGCCCGCCGGATGATTGGCAAAAAGTGCCTACTTCGCCGCCTTGAACCCTTTGCGCCGCTGCTCGCTGTAACGGTGCAGCGCGTCCAGCACAATGGGATAAGCCTCGGCGGGCGGACGTATCTCATCCACCTCGACGGCTTTGCCTTCGAGCTGCTTGTAGTCCTGAAAAAACCGCCGCAGCATCAGCAGGCGATGGGGCGGCATCTCCGCCGCTTCGCGATAAGAATTGAATTCCGGATCCTGCGTCGCGACCGCGATGATCTTATGATCCTTCTTGCCCGAATCGATCATCGTCATCAGCCCGATGGTGCGCGCGTGAATGATCGTCAAGGGCACCACAGGCTCCTGGCAAAGCACCAGCACATCGAGCGGGTCCTCATCTTCCGCCAAAGTCTGCGGGATGAATCCATAATTCGCCGGATAATACACCGCCGAATAAAGAATGCGGTCCAGCCGGATCAGGCCGCTCGATTTGTCGAGTTCGTACTTCACGCTCGATCCGAACGGAATTTCAATCACGCAATCGAATTCCTGCGGAAGTTTGTCTCCGGGAGTTACATCGTGCCAGGGATGAATCATAGGATTAAGTTCGTTCCGCCTTCTTAAGAAGTGCTCTCATTGTAACGGAGTGCTCGAAGCTCATGTGGAGCGGGCACTCTTGCCCGCTGGCTCTTTGCCGATGCAGGCCAGCGGGCAAGAGTGCCCGCTCCACATAACAAGGACTATTTCCGATCTACGGAGTCAGGCGGAACTCGCTGTGCAACTTGGCGGTGGAATCCTCTCCCACCCATACATCAAACTGTTGCGGCTCGACCACCCATTGCCGACTCGCCGGGCTCCAGAACTGAAGCTCTTCTCGCCCTAATTTGAAGTGAAGCGTTTGTTTGGATCCCGCGGCGAGATTGACACGTTGAAAGCCCTTGAGCTGCCTGACTGGCCGCGACGCGCTGCCGGCTCGCTGGTGAATGTAGAGTTGCGCCACCGCGTCCCCAGCGCGGCTTCCCGTGTTGGTCACGTCGACGGAGACGTCGAGCGTAGCGCCAACTTTCGCATCCATCTGGCTCAGCTTCAGATTGTCAAAAGAAAAAGTCGCATAGCTCAATCCATATCCGAACGGGTAAAGCGGCGTGCTGAGATTGTCCCAGTAGCGTGATTTAAAGTCGGGAGCGTCTTCCGGAGCGTGCGTGTGGTTGTGATTGTAGTAGATGGGAAGTTCCCCGGAACTTCGCGGCCAGCTCACGGGCAGGTGCCCGGCGGGATTCGCGTCTCCAAACAGCACGTCGGCGATGCCGTTGCCCGCTTCGTTTCCCGGATACCACGCTTCCAAAATCGCCGGCACATGTTCCGCCGCCCACGAAATATCCAGCGGACGTCCATTGATCAGCACCAGCACCACCGGCTTTCCGGTTGCAGCCACGGCCTCGAGCAACTCCTGTTGCCCGCCGGAAAGTTTCAGCGACGAACGCGACGCGGCCTCTCCGCTCATCAGCGCAATCTCGCCCAGAACGAGCACCGCAACGTCGCTTCGCTTCGCCAAGGCCACCGCATCATCAATCGCCCTACGCGCTTCGTCTGCGGTTTGCGCCGGCTGCTCCTTCGCCGGAATGAATGGCGTGCCCTCGAAAAAGGAAGGAATATTCCGGCTTATGTTCGGCCCGTGCGCGAATTCGACGCGCACAGCGTCTCCCACCTTGTTTTTAATTCCCTGCACTACGTCGACCGTAGGCCCCGGCTTCACGCTCGTTCCCCACATATCGAGCGCGTCCAATTGCGCGTCGGCCAAAGGACCAATCACCGCGATCGACCGAATCTGATTTTTATCGAGCGGCAACAGCTTCTCTTCATTCCGCAGCAACACCACCGAGCGCTGCACCGCTTTCCGCGCCAGTTCCAGCCTTTCCGGAGCGTTTAGCACTTGTTGCAGACGCGATTCATCCACGTACGGATGCTCAAACAATCCCATCCGGATTTTCGTTTCCAGAATTAGCAATACCGCGTCGTCAATCTGCTGCATCGATACGCGCCCTTGTTTCACTTCCGCCGCCAGGTTCGCAATATACGTCCCGCTCGCCATGTCCATGTCCAATCCGGCGGAAAACGCCTTGAACGCCGCGTCCCGGCCGTCGCTGGCATAACCGTGCGTGATCAGGCTGTGCACCGCGAGGGCGTCGCTCACGACAAATCCCTTATATCCCCAGGCCTCGCGCAGCACATCGTGCAGCAGCCAGCGGTTGCCGCTGGCGGGAATGTCATTCAAGTCCATGTACGCGCTCATGAAGCTGCCCACACCCGCGTCCGCCGCGGCTTTGAACGGCGGTAGATACATATTCCACATCTCTTCTTCCGGAATGTAGGACGAATCGTAGTCGCGTCCGCCATCGGCGGCGCCGTAGCCGGCAAAATGTTTTGCGCAGGCCAGCACGTGATCCGGCGCCCCCAGACTCCGGCCTTGAAACCCCAGCACCTGGGCCCGCGCCATGGCCGCGCCGAGATACGGATCCTCTCCCGCTCCCTCGACCATACGTCCCCACCGCGCGTCGCGGGCAATGTCGAGCATGGGCGCGAAGGTCCAGGCGATTCCCGCCGCGCGGGCCTCGCGAGCCGCCACGGTCTGCGCCTCTTCCACCAGCTTCGGATCCCACGACGAAGCCATCGCGATCGGCGAGGGAAAGATCGTGTGATAGCCGTGAATCACGTCGAGCCCAAACAAAATTGGGATATGCAACCGCGATCCATCCACCGCAAGATGCTGCCACTCGTTGATCTCTTTCGACTCCCGCACCCACAACACCGAACCGGCGCCGTACTTCCGCACGAACTGCTTGGCATCGCCGACCTGCTGAGTAAATTCGGCAATGGGAAGCCCGGGAATCTGCGAGAGCTGCGCAATCTTTTCCTCGAGAGTCATCTGGCGCAGCAGTTCTTTCGCATCCGGATGGGACTGCGCCATCAGCGTCGCGACACCAAGTTGCGAGAGCACAACCGCCGCGACTATACGCATTAAAAGAGCTGAAAACTTTAGAGACCGGTCAGGCATCGCTTTTCACTCCTTCAGTTCAATCGGCTGAAACGTGCTGCGAATTAGGACCGAGCAGTGTAAACCTTCCGCGGCAGGAGTTCCCCAGCGATCTCTGCCAATCCTCAGTGCCTCTGCGGTCAAGCTTTTTTACTTGAGACCTCCACGCAGGCCGAAGGAACAGACGGGGAAAAGGCCGGCCTTGGAGAATTGAACCACGACCGTCCCAGCCAGCACCTTGATTCCCCGCCTCGCGGCGCGTAAATTCTAAGCACGGGTTCTCCGTCTGGGATTTGCCTATGTCAAGCCAAGCCAACATTTACTTGAAGTTCGGAGGGGCCACGGCAGTCATTCTGCTGCTGCTTGGCTATCTGGCCTACACCGGCGTGCAGGACAGCAAGAGCTACTACGTCACCATCAAAGAACTGCACAAGATGGGCGACGGCGCCTATTCCAAGCGCCTGCGCGTCGCCGGCAACGTCCAGCCAGGATCGATCAAGCGCACTGGAACCCACGTCCAGTTTGTGCTGGTGGAACAAGATCAGAATCTTGCCGTCGACTACACCGGTACCGAAGCGCCCCCGGACACATTCAAGGATGAGTCGCAAGCCCTGGCGGACGGCAATTTTGGCCGCGACGGCGTCTTTCATGCCAAGCAACTGCAGGCTAAATGCGCTTCGAAATATGCTCCGCAGCAGCCAGGCACACCGGGCGCCGCTCCCGCGTCCACTCCGGCGAAGAGCATGACCCAGGTAGAGACGAACTCAGCCAACAGGGCGAACTAGTCACAGAAGTATGAGTTGCTGACTCGGAGGATTGGGTGCCCCAGGTCTCGCCGGTTTTGCGAGACCTGGGAATTTCGAGAACTTCGACTACCACACGTGGCAAGCGTTCTCTGACACCATGGGCTGCCCCACCTTGCAACTCCACGCCTTCTGGAACTCCGGCATATTCTGCACCACGCCATCCACACGGTACTTCCCCGGAGAATGTGGATCCGTGAGCACCCGCATCCGCGCCACCTCCGGACGCCGCTTCTCGCACCACACGCGCCCGAATCCCAGGAAGTAGCGCTGCTCCGGCGTGTAGCCGTCGATCTTTTCGCCCTCTTTTCCAGTCTTACCCTCGGCAATCAGATGTTCCAGCGCCGCCAGCGCGATGCGTGCGCCGCCATTGTCCGCAGTATTCTCACCGAGGGTGAGCCGCCCATTTAGTTTCAAATCGTCGACGGCCACGAAGTTCGAATACTCGTTCGCCACGCAGCTCACACGCTTTTCGAATTCTTCACCATCCTGCTTGGTCCACCAATCGTGATAGTTCCCTTGCGGATCGAATTTACGTCCCTGATCGTCGAACCCATGCGTGAGCTCGTGCCCAATCACCAGCCCGATGCCGCCAAAATTCACTGCATCGTCCATCTTCGGATCGAAAAACGGCGGCTGCAGGATTCCCGCCGGAAACACAATTTCGTTATACGACGAACTGTAATAGGCATTCACCGTCGGCGGAGTCATGCCCCACTCCTTGCGGTCCAGCGGCTTGTCGATCTTGTTGATCTCGCGTTTCGATTCGAACTCATTCGCCCGCTGCACGTTGCCCAGCAGATCGCCCGGTTCAATCGCCACCGAACTGTAATCGCGCCAGACATCCGGATACCCAATTTTGTTGTTGATCGCCTTCAGCTTGATGTCGGCCTGCTTTTTGGTTTCGTCGCTCATCCAGGAGAGATTCTGAATGTCGGCACCCAGCGACTCCTCGAGCTCACTCACCATCTTCACCATGCGAGCCTTGCTCTCGGGAGGAAACGCAGTCTCTACATATCTTTGCCCAAGGGCCTCGCCCAGCTCGCGGTCCGTTAAATTGACGCACCGCTTCCAGCGAGCCTGAATTTCTTTCTGTCCGCTGAGCGCCTGCTGGAACTTGAAGTTTGCCTGGACATACGGCTCCGAGAGCCATGGCGCCGCCGCATCGAGCAGGTGCCAGCGCACGTAGGTCTTCAACGAATCCAGCGACTCCGATTCCAGCACCGCATTGACCTGCTTGAAGAATTCCGGATTGGTCACATTCAGCTCACTGAACTTCGGCGCATTCATATCCTGAAAATAGCGGTCCAGTTGAAAATTCGGACCCAATGCCGCCGCCTCTTCGCGCGACATCTTATGATCGCGGTTCTTGGGATCTCGCCGCGAGGTCCGATCCATCTCTGCCTTCGCCAGCGCGGTTTCAATCCGAAGCACAGTATCGGCGTCTTGTGTCGACAGAGCCGTTCCCGGGTCCGCGCCGCCGTTGAGATCCTTCGCCATCTGCACGAATACTTCGTTCATGTACGCCACAAACTGTTTTCGGATCTCCGGATTCTTGCCCTCATCCTTGAGGTAGTAGTCCCGGTCCGGCAGGCTCAGGCCGCCCTGATCGATGTACGCGATCACGTGATCGGCGTTGTGCAGATCGGACGATGAATAAAAATTGAATAGCGGGCTCGGCCCGATCAGGTGCACGTGCGCGATCTCGTCCATCAGCGCCTGCTTGTCCTTGACCGAATTTAGCCGGTCCAACTCCGGCTTCAGCGCTGCGATTCCCTTCTGGTTGACGGTCTTTTCGTCCATGCACGATCCGTAGAGATCGCCGATTTTCTGATCGATCGCGTTTCGTCCCGGCCCGCCCGCGGCCGCTTTCTCCAGAATGTCGTGCTCGATGCCCATGTTGCGCTCGCGCAGCTCGACAAAGCTCACCCATTGCGACTGGTCCGCGGGGATCTCGGTATTCTTGATCCAGTTCCCGCACGCGTACTGATAAAAATCGACGCATGGATCCATGCTTTTATCGATGGTGTCGAGGCTGAAGCCCGGCGCGGGTTTCAGTGAAGAAGACGATTGCGAGTAACTGAAAGTGACGAGCAAGCACACGACTGGCAGCAGGCGCAGCAGACGCATTGAAGGGTTCTCCTTGAAGAACGGGAAGATTCTAAGCCTCGAATGCGATTGCGTAAACGGTCTGCACAATAAACAACATGGGATTGTTGCGGGCGCATCTCACGTCCGGCGGTTATAATCAGGAATCAGAGAATTCCGATTGAGGTTGGCCTGGTTATGACTTCCAAGAATGGTTCGAATGGCGAGGGCTACGTCGTCCCCAAGCCGCGCGCAGACTGGATCTCGCGTCGCAAGCAGCAGAATATCGACGGCAACTTCTCCCAGATGCACTACGCCCGGCAGGGCACCATCACGGAAGAGATGTCGTTCATCGCGCACAAAGAAAAGCTTGCGCCCGAACTGGTTCGCGACGAAGTGGCCCGCGGGCGCATGATCATCCCCGCCAACATCAACCATCCCGAGCTTGAGCCCATGGCGATCGGCGTGGCCAGCCTATGCAAGATCAACGCCAACATCGGCAACTCGGCCGTGACGTCGGAAGTGAATGAAGAATTGAAGAAACTCCACACCGCCGTCCACTACGGCGCCGACACGGTGATGGACCTTTCCACCGGCGGCAACATTCACGAGATTCGCGAAGCCATTCTCCGCCACTCGCCGGTGCCCATCGGCACCGTGCCGATCTATGAAGCCATCGCCCGCGTCAAGCGCGTCGAAGATCTCAATGCGGAAGTGATGCTCGAAGTCATCGAAGAGCAGGCCGCGCAAGGCGTCGATTACATGACCATCCACGCCGGCGTGCTGATCCAATACCTGCCGCTGATCTCGAAGCGCATCACCGGCATTGTCAGCCGCGGCGGCGCAATTCTCGCGCAGTGGATGGCCTACAACCACAAGCAGAACTTCCTCTACGAGCGCTTCGACGATATCGTCAAGATTTTCAAGAAGTACGACGTCAGCTTCTCCCTCGGCGACGGACTGCGCCCCGGTTGCGTGGCCGACGCCAGCGACGAAGCCCAGTTCGCCGAACTCAAGACATTAGGCGAGCTCACCAAGAAAGCCTGGCAGGAAGACGTGCAGGTCATGATCGAAGGCCCCGGCCACGTCTCCATGGACAAGATCAAGGAGCAGGTCGAAAAAGAAGTCGAGCTCTGCTACGAAGCCCCGTTCTACACCCTCGGCCCTCTCGTCACCGACATCGCTCCCGGCTACGACCACATCACGTCCGCCATCGGCGCGGCCATGATCGGATGGTACGGCGCGGCCATGCTCTGCTACGTCACCCCCAAAGAGCATCTCGGCCTGCCCAATGAAAAAGACGTGAAAGACGGTATCATCGCTTACAAGATTTCCGCGCACGCCGCCGACATCGCCCGCCAGCGCCCCGGCGCCCGTGACCGCGACGACGCCCTCAGCTACGCGCGCTACAAATTCGACTGGGAAAAACAGTTCGCGCTCTCGCTCGATCCCGAGACCGCCCGCTCCATGCACGACGAAACCCTGCCGGACGATTACTACAAAGAAGCGGCTTTCTGCTCCATGTGCGGCCCCAAATTCTGCTCGATGAACTATTCCTCGAAAGTGGATGAATACAACAAGCAAGTCCACGGCATCGAGAAGAAAGATTATTCGGAACTGGTGGAGAAGTTAGTCACGCTGAAGTAGCCGCGTTTGTGTGGCGCGGGCGCCCCCGCCCGCGAACGCCTCAAGCAATCCGTTAGGCGCTGGAAAGCCGCGTTTCTATTCAGCCGTTTTTGACGCCATCTTTCACCGCTGCTAGACTGGTTGTTTGTCCAGCCATTCCTCCGAGCAGAAGGGAAGTTTGTGCGCGCAGAAACCCGCCATCAGCTAAAACAGGACGCCTTCAGCCGCGTCACCATGGGAGCCGCGGAAAAGACGGCCGATTGGACCGTCGAACACCGCACCACCCTCACCATCTCCATCGTCGCCGCGGTCATCGTCATCGGCGCCGTTGTTGGCGGCTGGTACTACCTGAACACACAGGATGAAAAGGCAAGCCTGGATTTGGCCGTTGCGGTTCGCACCATGGATACGCAACTGCGTCCTGCGGGCACTCCGGAACAACCTGATTTTCCGACATTTACCTCGGCGAAAGACCGTGCCCAGGCCGCCCACAAGCAGTTTCAGGCGATTGTGGATAAATATCCACACACCCGCACCGCCGATATGGCGCACTACTTCCTGGGCGTCACCGCCGAGACTCTGTCCGACAACGCCTCTGCCGAACGCGACTTCAAGCAAGTGGCATCCGCCGGCAATCGTGAAGTCTCGTCCCTCGCAAAAGATGCTCTGGCCTCGCTCTACGGACAAACCAACCGCGTTAAAGATGCCACCACTCTCTATCAGGAACTGATCAGCAAACCCACGATCTCCGTCAGCAAGGTGACGGCCCAACTCCAACTGGCCGACCTTTACCAGAACTCCAACCAGCCGCTCGATGCCAAGCGAATTTACGAGCAGATCAAGAAAGAAAATCCGGGCAACGAAGCCGGACAATTAGCAACCCAAAAGCTCGCAGAATTGAAATAAGCGGAGGCCGTCCGCGCTCGGCGTAATCGGCCGACTACCCGCCCTCGCCCAACTCAGTTTCATAGCCACTTTTGCCCGCACCTGCATGATCCCTTCCCCTGATACCATGTTGTGCAGTTCCCAAACTCACACCCTGGATGAACATGGCCGACATCACATTCCGCATTAACGGCAGTGAAAAGAAAGTTACCGTTTCCCCCGAAACTCCCCTACTTTGGGTTCTGCGCGACACGCTGGAACTCACCGGAACAAAATTTGGCTGTGGCGCCGGACTATGCGGGGCGTGCACCGTGCACGTCGAGGGCAGCGCGATCCGCTCCTGCTCGACTCCCGTATCGCAAGTTGCGGGCAAAAATATCACGACGATTGAAGGCCTCTCCGCCAATGGTCTGCACGTGCTGCAGGCGGCCTGGATCGCCGAAGAGGTGCCGCAATGCGGCTACTGCCAGACCGGACAAATCATGGCCGCGGCGGCTCTGCTGGCGAAGACGCCCCATCCCACCGATGAGCAAATTACGCAGGCCATGAACGGCAATCTCTGCCGCTGCGGAACATATGAACGGATTCGCAAAGCGATTCAGCGCGCAGCCGGCGACGGAGGTGCGCGATGAGCTCACTTTCCCGCCGCGAATTTGTCGGAGCTGGAATCGCCGCCGGTGCTGGACTCGTCATCGGCTTCTATCTGCCGCACGGCAATGAATCCGGCAACAAATCCTTTTCGCCCAACGCCTATCTGCGAATCACTCCTGACAACAAAGTCACCATTGTGGTCGCGCGCTCCGAGATGGGCCAGGGCGTGCGCACCGCGTTGCCCATGATTCTCGCCGAAGAACTCGAGGCCGACTGGAAACAGATCGAAATCGAGCAGGCGGGAGCCAGCACCCTTTTCGGCGATCAGACCACCGGCGGCAGCGCCAGCATCCGCACGACTTGGGATCCGATGCGCAAAGCCGGAGCGGCCGCCCGCGAGATGTTGATCTCCGCCGCCGCTTTGACCTGGAGCGTTCCACGATCCGGCTGCACCGCGGAAAACAGTCACATCAAGCACGCGGCCTCCAATCGCACACTGAGTTATGGAGATCTCGTCGCCAAGGCTTCGACGCTGCCGATTCCCACCGACCTGCCGCTCAAGCAGAGCAAAGACTACAAGATCGTCGGCCATCGCCTGGCGCGGCTCGACACTCCCGACAAGGTCAAGGGCGACGCCATTTTCGGCATCGACTTCCGTCTACCGCGAATGAAATATGCCGTCCTGTCGCGCTGTCCCACCATCGGCGGAAAGGTTTCGAGTTTTGACGGCAACGAATCGAGGAAAATTTCCGGCGTGACCTACGTAGGCAAGGTCGGCGACTCAGCTGTTGCGGTAGTCGCCGACAGCGTCTGGGGCGCGATGGAGGGCCGCCGCCTGCTCAACATCACCTGGGACGATGGCCCGAACAAAGATCTCAATACGGCTGCAGTCGTGGCGTCGCTCAAGCAGGCGGCATCGAAAAAGGGAGTGAACATGTACGCCGCCGGCGAGCCCGCAAAGGCTTCCGGCAGGCACATCTCCGCCGAATACACGCTGCCCTTCATGGCGCATGCGCCCATGGAGCCGGGAAACTGCACGGCGCATTTCCAGGGCACGAAGTGCGAACTCTGGGCGCCGACCCAGGTGCCGCAGGATTGCCGCGATTCAGTCGCCACAGCCGTTGGGCTCGATCCCGATCAGGTAAAGGTCAACGTCACGCTGATGGGCGGAGGCTTCGGCCGCCGTCTCGAACACGACTACGCCGTCGAAGCCGCGCTCGTCTCGAAAGCCATCAACGCTCCGGTCAAAGTAATTTGGACCCGCGAAGATGACATGCGCTTCTCGACCTACCGGCCAGCCAGCCTGCATCAGCTCAGCGCCACGCTCGATGGATCGGGCTTCCCGGTTGCCCTGACCCATCGCATCATCGCGCCCTCGATCAGCGGGCAAAAAGGCCAGCCCGTTCCGAATGGCGTGGATCCCGACCTTCCAGACGAGGCCGGCCCGGTTTACGGGCTGCCTAATTACAACATTGAATATGTATTGACCGAAACGCCCGTGCCTCTCGGCTGGATGCGTTCGGTCTACGCGCTGCAGGCCGCATTCGCGCTGGAGAGTTTTATCGACGAACTCGCAGTGGCGGCGGGCAAAGATCCGCTGCAGTATCGCTTGCACTTGCTCGCCAAAGATCAGGATCTTCTCTACTTCACGACCACATGGCACACGGCGCGTTTCCGCGCAGCCTTGCAGCTTGCCGCCGAGAAGTCAGGCTGGGACAAGCCTCTGCCCGCCCGCCGCTACCGCGGCGTAGCCTGCTTCGGCTGCTTCTCTTCATACATGGCCGAGGTCGTCGAGATCAGCATGGAAAACGATCAGCCGCGCATTCATCGCGTCGTGGCCGTGGTCGATTGCGGACAAGTGGTAAATCCCAGCATCCTCGAGCAACAGATTCAGGGTGGAATCGTTTACGGTCTGGCAAACGCGCTGCGGGCCAAGATCACGATCGATAAAGGGCGAGTCGTCCAGGGCAACTTCGACGACTACGCCCCCCTCCGTATGGACGAAACTCCGGCAGTCGAGGTTTACGCAGTCCCGAGCCAGGAAGTGCCGACAGGAATCGGCGAGCCCTCGGTGCCTCCCGTAGCTCCGGCGCTGTGCAACGCCATTTATTCAGCGACGAAGAAAAGAATCCGAGCGCTGCCGATTCTAAGCTGACCGCGTAGCGCAGGCGTCCCGCGGACTGTTCGGAGAGCCTGCCCTGAGGAGTCATGGGCCTTCGGCCCACCGAAGCAACTGAAAATGGGTGCCCCATTTCTCGCCGCTTTTGCGAGAAGTGGGGATTTTCAACAGAGCAAAGTCTCGAAGGGGCGTCTCGCCCTCCGCGCCGCCAGCTAGACAGACGTACTACTTTCAGGAGAATTGATGTTCCGCCAGTGGATCGCCGCCATCCTCCTTCTCGCTCCCCTAGCGCTAGCCCAAAACCCTCCGGCATCATCCGTCCCTCCCTCCCGCCTTGCCCACCTGCGCCACGGCGTCAACCTCAGCGAATGGTTCGCGCAGGTCTACGATCCCAAGGGATACACCAAGGAGCACTTCGAATCCTGGACGACTTCCGCCGACATCGCCTTGATCAAGTCGGCCGGCTTCGATCACGTGCGCTTCAGCGTGAATCCGCAACCAATGATGGACGCCGCTCAGCGCCAGGGAGGCACCGCAGAATATTTCGGCTATCTCGATGCCGCCATGAAAATGATTCTCGACGCGGGCCTCGCGGTCGAACTCGACATGCATCCCGATTCAGATTTCAAAGCGCGTCTCAAAGACGATGACTTCGTCGAGCGTTTCGCGGACTTCTGGCGCATGGTGGCCAAGCACTACGCGTCGTGGGATTCCGAGCGCATTTTTTTCGAGATCCTGAACGAGCCGGAGATGAGCGATCCCTACCGCTGGTATGGAGTGGAAGCCAAGCTGGCTGCCGCCATTCGGCAAGGCTCGCGCACCCATACGATCCTGGCCACCGGCGCGCGCTGGGACGACGACGGTGACCTGATTTTCCTCGAACCGCTGCGCGATCCCAACGTCATCTACGTCTTCCATTTCTACGAACCTCATATCTTCACGCATCAGGGCGCAACCTGGAGCGTGTACTACTGGCACTGGCTCGAAGGCCTGCACTATCCGTCGGACCCGCAGAATGCGGCGCATGTGGCCCAATCATTGCCGGACGCGGTGCACCGTCTCGATGTGATTCGTTATGGGCAAGACCATTGGGATGCCTCGCGTATCGAAGCCGAAATCAACCAGGCGGCCGACTGGGCCAAGCGAAACAATGTGCCGCTCGTGTGCAATGAGTTCGGTGCCTATCGCAAGGTCGATCCGCAAGATCGAGTTGCCTGGATCAAAAACGTCCGCACCTCGCTCGAACGCCACAATATCGGCTGGGCCATGTGGGATTACTCCGGCAGCTTCGGCGTGGTTACGAAGAAAGACGGCAAAGCCACGCTGGATGAAAGCACTGTTAACGCGCTTGGATTGAAGATGCCGTCTGCCCGCTAAGCATCTCCGATGCTCGATGCCAAAGCTTTTTGAAAAAGGTTCGCACCTCTGCGTCCTCCGCGTCCCCGGCGGTTTTCATTGCCCCACCTTCCTTGACACCCAAAGCGGTCGCCCTTTATCCTAAGTCTTGCTCCTTGCGGTACTTACGCCTCTTGGCGTGCTTCCGCGGGCTGGTGCTGGTGCTGGCGCGATAGCCGCGGAGGGTTCGCTATGTTCCTCGACATCAAAGAATTGGAACTTCATCCTCTCGATTTCGAGGAGGAGTTTCAGCCCGGTGTCATCGACCTCGGAAACGAAGCCCGGCAGCGTACCGTCCTGAAGACGTCCGGACACGCCGAGGTGGTCGAGGAGCATCACGGCAAGCACGAAGTCATTCAAGATATCCGCCTGCGCGGAACGCTGAAAACTGGCCTCGAGTTGCAATGCGCCCGCTGCCTGGAACCGGTCAAGCAAGACATCCAGCGGGATTTCGAATTGCTGTATCGTCCGCTGGGCGCCGACGCCGGCCGTGACGAGCTTTCCGTGACCGATGCGGAAGCCGAGATCGGATATTATCAGGGAGACGGTCTCCTGCTGGAAGATGTGCTGCGCGAGCAGGTTCTGCTGGCGCTGCCGTTGAAAGTGACCTGCCGCGCCGATTGCAAAGGGCTCTGCCCGCACTGCGGCAAGAATTTGAACCAGGAACAATGTTCCTGTTCGACGGAAACGGAAGATCCGCGCTGGGCGGCGTTGAAAGATGTCCGCAGCCGGCTCGAACACTGATTTAGAACCAGCATCCCACGTGGGTGCCCCATCCTTCTCGCGTTTTATGCGAGAGAGCCTGCCCTGAGCGCAGTCGAAGGGGTGGGGATTTTGACTCTAAGATTTTTCAGCGGCAGGCCCTGAGGCCCCGCAATAAGGAATTAACCACTATGCCGAATCCAAAACGTCGTCACTCCCAGAAGCGCACCTCCACCCGGCGCGCCCACGACGCTCTGAAAAGCCACAGCCTTTCCGAGTGCCCCAACTGCCACGAGAAAAAAATGCCGCACCGCGCCTGCCCCAAGTGCGGATACTATAAGGGACGCGAAGTTCTCAACGTCGAGGAAGCCAGCTAACTCATGAGCCATGCCTAGCGTGATCGCGCTGGATGCGATGGGTTCCGACCGCGCTCCCAAGCCCGAAATCGAGGGAGCGATTCAGGCCGCGCGCCAATATGGCGTGCGTGTCGTGCTGGTCGGCCCCGAAGCAATCGTCAAGGCCGAACTGGACCGCCATTCCGCGGCCGCGCGCCTCCCTATCGAAATTGTCCACGCCAGCGAATACATCACCATGGGCGACAAGGTGGAGGCGATTCGCGCCAAGCGCGATTCCTCCATGCGCGTGGGATTGCGGATGGTGCGCGAGGGACAGGCCTCCGGTTTCGTCACTGCCGGCAACACCGGCGCGGCCATGGCTACCGCCAAAATCGTCCTGGGCGCGGTGCCCGGCGTCGATCGCCCCGCGCTCGCCGCGGTCTTTCCCACGGCTCCCGGCAATCCCGCCATGCTGCTCGACGTGGGCGCCAACGTCGATTGCTCAGCGCAGAACCTCGAACAATTCGCCGTGATGGGCAACGTCTATTTCCGCGCGATGTACGGCAAAAGGCCGGGCTCCCTCGGACCTCGCGTGGGCCTGCTCTCCATCGGCGAAGAAGAAAGCAAAGGCAACGATCTGACTCGCGAAGCTTTTCAACTGCTCAAACAGCTGCCTCTGAACTTTATCGGGAACGTGGAAGGACGCGACCTCTACAACGGCGAGGTCAACGTCATCGTCGCCGACGGGTTCGTCGGCAATGTCGCCCTCAAGATTTCAGAAGGAGTCGCCAACCTGGTTCGCACCGCGCTGAAAGAATCGTTGAAGGCGACCATCACTCGCCAGGTCGGAGCCTTGCTCTCCCGCAGCGCTTTCACCGATTTCAAAAAGCGCCTCGACCACACCGAATACGGCGGCGCGCCGCTGCTGGGAGTCAAGGGCGTCTGCATCATCACGCATGGATCCTCGAACGCTAACGCAATGAAAAACGCCGTACGCGTGGCCGCCGAATTTTCCCGGCGCGGAATCAACGATTCCATCGAGCGCGGCCTCGCCGCGCTGCATCCCGCTTCGCGTGAAGAAGTCACACATTCCAACTGAATCGCACCATGAGCGAAAACATGATCGCACTGCTTTTCCCCGGCCAGGGATCCCAAGTCATCGGCATGGGCAAGGAACTTGCCGAGAAATATCCCGTGGCCCGGCAGACTTTTGCGGAAGCCGACGAAGCCCTCGGCTACAAATTGTCGCAACTCTGCTTCGCGGGCCCCGAAGACCAGTTGCGCCTCACCGAAATCACTCAGCCCGCGATTCTCACCACATCGGTCGCTGCGCTGCGCGTGCTGGAAACTCGCATTCCCAAGCCCTGTTTCGTTGCCGGACATAGCCTGGGCGAATACCCGGCCCACGTCGCTTCCGGAACCTTCAGCTTTGGCGACGCCGTGCGCACGGTTCGCAACCGCGGCAAATATATGCAGGAAGCAGTTCCGGTGGGTGAAGGCACCATGGCCGCCATCCTCGGCATGGACCTCGAAAAGGTGACTGCGGTTTGCGCCGACGCGGCTCAAAATCAAGTCTGCTCGCCCGCCAACATCAACTCGCCCGAACAGATCGTCATCTCCGGCAATACCGCGGCCGTCGAGCGCGCCACAAAACTAGCCGACGAGCGCGGCGCCAAGCGCGCCAAAATTCTCCCCGTCAGCGCTCCCTTCCATTGTTCGCTCATGCAACCGGCGCAGGATCGCCTGAAAACCGACCTCGTACAAGTCGCGATGCAAAAGCCGGTTTATCCTGTGGCTTGCAATGTGGATGCGGCCCTCGTAACGGATGACATCCGCGCTCTCGACACATTGGTCCGCCAGGTCACCGGCGCCGTGCAGTGGGATCAATGCATGCGCCTGCTGATCGCCCAAGGCGTCCAGACGTTTATCGAAGTTGGTCCGGGGAAAGTTTTGTGCGGACTGATGCGCCAGATCGACCGTTCGAAAACCTGCTTCAACGTCAGCGATGAAGCGTCTCTCACCAAAACTCTGCAAACTATCGGGCTAGCACCCGTAAACGACTCAGTGGAAGATTAACTCGCAAGGCGGAAAACTGAGCGTGCCGTCGGACTTCTCGACCCACACTTGCGCGTGCTCCGAGCGATCGTTCACGATCACATCCACCACCACGCCACTGCCCGGCCCCGGACACGTGCTCGCGCCATAGACTTTTCCCGTCTTGATCAGTCCCCATTCGCCGCCCGGGCCCCAATCGCGATAAAACTCGTTGAACGGATATTTCGGGTACTGGTCCGGATGTTTCTGCCAGTTCGGATCGTGCATCCAGATGCCGTACGCGCCGTTATAGTCCTGCCGCTGCAGCGCCTGGAAAAAATGTCCGACCAGCCGCTCCTGCGGCCAATACCGGAACCACCAACCCAGGCAGAACACAATCAAAGCGATTCCAATCGTCCAGAAAATCCGAAGATTCCGTTTGCGCGCTTTTTGCGGATCGTATTCCTTCGCGTCTAGGAGCGTCATGCCTCTAGCATAACGGACACGGCAGACAAAGCAAAAGTTCCCCAGAAAAGATTGAGCAATTGGGAAATTTGGTAATTGCGTAATTGAAGACCCGAGGTGCCACTCATCCATCAATTACTCAATTACCAAATTACACAATTACCCAATTCTTCAGAGGGTTCGTTTAAACAGCGGAATCGCAATCCCCAGCGTCGCCGCGGCGAAGACGCTGAGAAACAGCATGTCTCCCCACACGGCCGACAGGTTCGTCTCTTTCAACAGCAGGCACTTGAAGCCATCCACCGCGTACGTAAAGGGATCGCATTTCGCAATGGCGCGCAGCCATGGCGGAAACGCCTGAATCGGATACACCGAACCACTGGGAAAGAACAGCAGCGTATTAAGAATGCCGAACATCGCCCGCGGCACCAGCGGATCTTCAATGCGCACCATCAATAGAAACATCATGGTGTTGAAAGCCAACGAAGTCAGCACGATCATGATCACCAATCCGATCACGGTGACCGGATTGAAAATCGTTCCCACGCCCGCCATCATCGACCCGATGACGACAATGATCGCGCCGGTCATGACCGCTTTGATCGCGCCCGCCAGATTCAGCCCCAACACCAGCTCCAGCTTCGTGATCGGCGTAACCAGATAGCCTTCATGCACGCCGCGCGCCTTGTCGTCGATGTAGAGCATGCCGCCGCCGATCATCACCGAGACAAACATCGCCAGCACCAGCGACCCCGGCAGCAAATACTTCATGTACTCGATGTAAGGATAAAGTTCCACGATATCCAGCGCCGTCTGCTGCAGAATGCGCGGTGACACAGTCGGCTGGTTGAGCGCGTTGGTCAAATCGGTCAGTTCCGATTCCACCGCCGAACTCATGAAGTTGTCGCTGTTATCCACCACCAGCCCGATCCGCGGATGGTTCTCTTCATAGACGTGCTGCGAGTACTGTGGCGGGATGATCACCGCCCCTTGCAGCTTTCCGTTGCGCACATCTCGAACCGCCTTTTTCTCGTCGTCGTATTCGATGGGAACAAATGTGCGGATATTGACCCGCACGGAATCGAAGGCTTCGCGAATGCGCACCGCCTGCGGCCCGCCATCTTCATCCACAAACGCAATCTTGGCATCGTGAATCTTTCCGCCAAAAGCGTTCCCCAGAATAATCAACTGCACCAGGGGAAAAATCATCGACGCCAGCATCAGCGCCGGTGACCGGAAGAACTTGCGCATCTCGCGCTCGACGATCGCCATCATTCGATTCATTGAAAACTCCAGCCTTCCCCTGTGCGCCCCAGTGTCCTCTGTGGTTTATGTTTTGAATCTGCCACGCGAACCCTATGGCTGTAACCCCGGCCGCTGTGGCATGACAAACGCATGAGCTTTCTGCAGTTCGTCGCGCAGTTGTCTCCCCGTGTAATGAACGAATACATCATCGAGCGTTGTGTTCTGCACCGAGAGCGACTTCACTGCGACCCCGGACTTAACTGCCATTTCAACCAGTTCGGTGGTCGTCCGCGAACCGTTGCCGGTCAGCACGCGATACATTCCGCCGCCCTCGTGTTGTACCGAGGTCACGTCATCCAACGCGTGCAACTTCTGCTCCCAATCGGCAGGAGGATTCTCGAATTGGACTTCGATCACATTTGATCCCGGCACGCTTGCTTTCAGCGCCACCGGCGCGTCGAGCGCCACCAGTTTGCCGTGATCCACAATCGCGATCCGGTCGCACAGTCGGTCCGCTTCATCCATGTAGTGCGTGGTGATCAGGATCGTCAGTTGCCGGTGTTCCTTGATGTTTCCCAGCATCTCCCAAACTGCAACGCGAGAGACAGGATCGAGCCCGGTGGTCGGCTCATCCAGAAAAAAGATTTTGGGATGGTGCACCAGCCCGCGCGCGATCTCGAGCCTGCGCCGCATGCCGCCGGAAAGCGTCTTGGTCGCCGCATCGCGCCACTTCACCAGGTCGACCAGTTGCAGCAATTCGTCGATCGACTTCTGCCGCTCCTTCCCCGGAACGTCGTACAGCTTGGCGTAAATGTTCATGTTTTCTTCGACGGTTAAGTCGAGATCGCTGGTCAGGGCCTGCGGAATCACGCCGATCATTCTGCGCGCCGCATTCGGCTCCTTGGCCACATCGTGTCCGGAGACGCGCGCTTTCCCCGAGGTGATGGGGATCAGCGTGGTCATCATGCGAATCAACGTCGACTTGCCTGCCCCGTTCGGTCCGAGCAACCCAAAGATTTCGCCCTCTTTCACGTTGAACGAAACGTCATCCACCGCCTTGAAGTCGCCGTACTTCTTGACAATGTGTTCGACTTCGATCGCCGAAGGCGCCGAGGGATCGTACACGGGCTTCTCCAGCACCGTGCTTTCGGGTGCAGCGGCCGCTGGGTTCGGTTTCGGATTGGAAGTTTCCGTCATTGTTGCTCCGAAGCCTTCGCGCTCTGCGTCCCTCCGCCCTTGATCTGTTGCGGCGACACTAGCACTTCGGCCGTCATGCCCGGAACGTACGCGCCTTTGGGATTGTCGAGCCGCACTTTCAGCACGATGGTTTTGATGTCGCGCTTCATGCGGCTCACATCACGCTGCGTAGCGAAATCACCTTCCACGCCTTTAAAGAAAACTTTGCCGCTGGTGATCGTCCCTCCCGGCAAACGCACGCGCAGCACGTCGCCATAGCCGATGTGGTCGGCATAAGTCTCGGGAATCGCCACGCGCGCCCAGGTGTCCGTGAGATCGACAATCGTGACAATGGGAGCGCCGATGGCCACCACTTCTCCTTGCCGCGCCGCTCGCACCGAAACCGTTCCCGTCACCGGCGCGTAAACGTTGGTGTATCCCAACCGGACTGCAGCCTGATTTTTCTGCGCGATTGCGTTCTTAAGATCGGCCTCCGTCGAGGCCACCGTGCTCTTCGCCGCGTTGGCCTGGTAGGTACGCGCGATCGCAGCTTTCAGATCCGCCGCGGCAGCGCTGACCATATCCTTTTGCGCTTGCACGGTCGCCTGCGCCGCCTGCAGATTCGTCTCGGCCTGAACCCGCTCCTGGTCGGAATCAATTCCAGCTTTGGCCAGTTCGATGACTCGCCGGCTGTCGCTTTCGGTCCGGTCCAGTGCAGCCTGCGCTTGCAGCAATTGCGCCTTCGCCGAAGACAGCTTGGCTTGCGCGTTGGCCACGTCGCTGCGGGTCGATCCTGACGTTGACTTTTCCGTATGCTGCATCTCCGCAACCTTGTGCTGCAAACTCGCGATGGTTGCCGTGGCCGCGGCCTCCTGTGTCAGGAGTTCCGAGGGATCCAGCACGGCGATCAGATCTCCCGCCTTCACGGGCGTGCCTTCATCCACCAGTAACTTCTCTATGCGGCCCTCGACCTGCGCGCTCACGATCACCTGGTTCGCGTCCACCGTGCCGATCAATACCAGATCGCGTGAGTGGTCGGTTGAAAAATAGTAGTAGGTTGCGGCCATCACAAAGATGATGCCGAGCAGAATCAGAAATCGGTTGCGCGCGCTCATGAGCGTGCTCCTTAACTTGCGTCGCTTCTGGAACGACTGGCGTTATTTCTGGGACGAAACAACGCGGCAGAAATGAAGTCCAGCACCGCCGCCCGCCGCTCCGCAATCCGCTCCGGCGTCAGCGGATTGAAGCCCACGATCTTTTGCATCATGGGGGCGCTGCTGAAATAAAAAACGATCATCGCAACCATCGACGGCACGAAATGGACAGGATTGATGCTGCGAAATTCACCGCGTTCAATTCCCTCCCGCATGACTTCGCTGACCCGGGCAAAAATCGGCTGGATGTAGTTCTTGATGACTTTGTCGATGTGCTGCGACTGGCCTTCGCGCGCCCGCATCATCTCGCGCTGCATCAGCCGCGGATAAAGCTGGTTCGAGGCGATAAAATCGAAATACGCTCCCACATAAGCCAGGATTTTGTCGCGCGGAGACTCGTTCCCGCCGAGGGCGCGCAGCACCGTATCTTTCAACCCGGAGAATGCATCGTCGAGTACAGCGCCGTACAGCGTCTCTTTGTCTTTGAAGTAGTAATAGAGGAGCGCCTTGTTGACGCGCGCCTCGCGGGCAATCGCGTCGGTGCGGGCTCCGGCGATTCCATGCTGCGCAAACTCGTGGGCGGCAGCTTTCAGGATTGTGGCGCGGCTCTCCTCGGGCTGGCCGCGCGTACCCATGCGGTGATGCAGGGCGTGACGATGTCGAAGCATGCGAGCCATTTGGGGCGCCTCCAGCACTAATTAACCAGTTAGTTAGATTATACACGAACACCCTTCGATTCCACTGTTTTTTGTTTGCCCCAACCGCTCCGAAACTCCTGGCTGCAGGTAAATCCCCCCCCCCACTTCCGATCCCCCTCTCCGTGTTCTAATGGCGTTTCTGCCGTCATCTTTAATCAAAGGGGAGAATTGCATGAAATCGTGGCACACCGTTTTCATACTCCTGTTCGTCTCCATCTCTCTTAACGCGCAATCTGCCAAGCCCGACCGCCAGGTTGCCGTGACCATCGACGATCTGCCTGGAGGCATGGCCGACAAGCTTCCGGCAAGCCAACTCACCGCCATGACCGTGAAACTGCTGGGCACATTGCGCGACCAGAAGATTCCCGTCGTCGGCTTCGTCAACGAGCGCAAGCTCTACCGGCCCGGCGAAGTCGATGAACGCATCAAGCTTCTCGACATGTGGCTTGACGATGGCTTCGAGTTGGGCAATCACACCTTCAGCCACGCCTCGCTGAATCAAATCGAATTGAAGGATTGGGAAGACGAGGTCGTGCAGGGCGAGAGCGTGATCAGGATTCTCTTGGCGCAGCACAAGATGAGGCTGCGCTACTTCCGCCATCCCTATCTCGACACGGGTCGCGACCTGCTGACCCGGCGCAAAGCCGAAGAATTCTTAACGCAGCGCGGATATCGCATCGCTCCCGTTACCCTCGACGGCTGGGACTGGATGTTTGCCGGGCTCTACGAAGATGCGAAGCAGCGCAACGATACTGCACTGCAGCAGCAGATCGTGAAAGATTATCTCGCCTATCACGACGCGGTGTTCGCGTATGACGAGCAACTCTCGGCGAAGGTCGTCGGCTACGAGCCGAAGCAAGTTCTTCTGCTTCACGCCAGCAATCTGGAAGCCGACCACATCGGCGAACTGCTCGACGTTCTCCGCAAACGCGGCTATCGCTTCATCACGCTGCAAGATGCCTTGAGCGATCCCGCATACGGCCTGCCGGACACGTATGTTGGAGAAGAAGGTACGGGATGGATCGAGCACTGGGCGATCACGCAGGGCAAGATTCCGCAGGGCGCGCCCGTGTTTCCCCAGTGGGTGATCGACCGCTCGAAGACGCTGCACTTATCGACCGGAGACGTGTCGGCGGAAACGCAACACTAAGTCAGACGGATGAAGGCAAAATGCAGAAGTAAGAATCAAAAGCTGCACTTACTTCTGCATTCTGACTTGTTGCTTCTCCATTCCAATCTATTCCGCTCCACCCGCGATCGAGGGCACGAGCAAGACTTCGTCACCTTCCTGGAATGCGTACGTTGGTCCGCCTAGAAAGCGTATGTCCTCTTCATTCACATACACGTTGAGGAAGCGTCGAATCTGGCCCTGGTCGTCGCGCAGGTGCGGCTTCAGCGCGGGAAACTTTTCGTCGAGTACCGAGAACAATTCTCCCAGATTCGCAGCCGCGCAGGTGATCGAGCCAACGCCCTCGGTGTAACGTCGCAGTGCAGTTGGAATTTGTACGGTGATCGGCATCGTTAGGCTGCTCCTATGCTGGCGGCTTCCTCGGCGGCGGCAAGCACGCCGGGAATCTCAGCCACATCCAGCGTGCGCTGCAGGTAGGCTTCGAATTCTGCCAGCTTCGGCGCGATGGGACGCTCAGTCTGATAAACCCCGGCGAGCACATCGGTGGTCTTCAAGCCATTGCCGGTGATGCAGAGAACCGTAGTTTCGTCGGGCAGAATGCGGCCCTGGCGATAAAGCTTGCCGGCCGTTCCCACCGTCACGCCGCCAGCAGTCTCGGTGAAGATGCCTTCGCTCTCGGCCAGCAGGCGAATCGAATCGATCACTTCCGGATCGCTGACGTCTTCGCTCCATCCACCGCTGTTCTTGATGGTCTTGATGGCGTAGTGACCGTCGGCGGGATTGCCGATGGCAAGCGAGCGCGCGATCGTCGACGGCTTCTGCGGCTCGATTTCAGAACTTCCGGTTTTGACCGCCGTCGAAATCGGAGAACATCCGGTCGCCTGCGCGCCGAAGAATTTCACTTCTTTCGCCTCAACCAGACCAAGCTTGATCAACTCGTCGAATGCCTTCTTGATTTTAGTGATCAGCGAGCCTCCAGCCATCGGACAAACGATGTTGTCGGGCAATCGCCAGCCCAGCTGTTCGGCGATTTCGAAGCCCACCGTCTTCGATCCTTCCGCGTAGTAGGGACGCAGATTGACGTTGACGAATCCCCAGCGATGCTCGTCGGCGATCTGCGAGCACAGCCGGTTCACTTGATCGTAGTTGCCGGCGATGCGCACGACCTTCGCTCCGAAAACATTCGTGCCCAGAATCTTCGCAGGCTCCAGATCGGAGGGAATGAAGATCCACGCCTTCAAGCCTTCGCGCGCGGCGTGCGCCGCAACCGCGTTCGCCAGGTTCCCTGTCGACGAACAGGAGACCGTGTCAAACCCGAACGCTTTCGCCTGCGACAACGCGACCGCGACCACGCGATCTTTAAAGCTCAACGTGGGCAAGCACACGGCATCGTTTTTAACGTAGAGATTACCCGCGGCAGCCGTCGTTCCCGTCAACTTCTCCGCCAATCGCGGAGCATGAAACAGCGGCGTGAATCCAACCGGCAAACGCGGGGTAAAGCCCTGGGGGAGGGGCAACAGTTCGGAGTAGCGCCACATGTTCGGCGGCCGCTGCGCGATGCGCTCACGGCTGATGGACGCCTTCAGCCCGTCGTAGTCGTAAGCGATTTCCAGAGGGGAGAAACACTCGTCGCAGATGGAGCGGGGCTGGTTTCCCCATGTCCGTCCACATTCGCGGCACCGCAGTTCGTAATGAGACATGTTGCTACTCGCTTTCCTAAAGGTTGTCATCCTGAGCGAGACGCTTTTTGTCTCGCGAAGGACCTGGGCGCGCCGCGCGAAGCGTCGCGTTCTTTGCGACGCATGAATCGCGCGTTCGGCGCGCTTCCTTACCAGCGAATAGCTGACGACGAGCCGGAAAAAGCGGCCATAAAAACAAATGGCCTCTTTTTCCAGGAAAAGGAAAAGAGGCTATCGGAAAGCAAATACAGCGCGCTTGCCGAATCCCATGTTCCCTGTTTCCAGGAGAGAGTTGGCACCAGTCATCCAGGATATATGATCCAGGATCGGTTGCCGTGGCGTCTCAGGGCTCGTCCCTCAGCCACTCTGCATGAAATTCAGGTCCGCCCCCCGACCAAAGTCGAAGAGCGAACTTGTTCCAACCATGTTACCGAAAGCACGAGCGTGCGTCAAGAGGGAAAGTCGTCGGTGTCCCGCCATCCTTCTCAATCAAGACCCTGGTTCTGGTTGCCCCACCCTTCCCGCGTTCTGTGCGGGAGGGTGGGGAGGGTCACCACAACTTTCCGGATTCAGGAATCGAGGTTACCCCATGGCTGCATCTGCGCCCTTTGCAGAGACATTGTGGAGTTACACTGTTACCCGATGTCAGCGAAGCCCAAACGTTATCAGAACCAGGGTTGCCTGCACTTCATCACCTTCAGTTGTTATCAGCGCAGAAAGCTACTCGACCCAGTTGCGGCGCGGGAAACCTTCGAGCATGAACTGGAACGCGTCCGTAAATGGTACGGATGTTACATCACCGGATACGTAGTCATGCCCGAACACGTGCACCTGCTCCTCAGCGAACCGGAGCGTGCCCCACTGTCGGTCGCGATCCAAATGCTCAAACAGACCACTTCCCACAAACTGCGCCCTCCCGATCTGCGGCGTTTCTGGCAGGTTCGTTATTACGATTTTCCCGTGTGGAGCGAACAGAAGCGGATCGAGAAACTGCGCTACATCCATCGCAATCCGGTGCACCGCGGACTGGCGCGCAATCCGGAGGACTGGACTTGGAGCAGTTTTCTCGCGTGGGCAACGGGAAACGAGGGGAGAGTGGAGATCGAGTGTCCGTCGACGGCGCGCAGGCGAGAAAGAATGGGTGTGCCGTCGACCTTCGGAAAGGCCCACCCTCCCGCACAGAACGCGGGAAGGGTGGGGCAACCACAAACAATGTCCTAATCCGGAAAGGCTGGGCCAGCCCCCCTCCCCGACATTGGTTGCCCCAGCCTTCGCGATTTTCGAGGCTGGGCATTCGTGGGGATGGTAGCGGGAGATTTTTCATCTCGCGACAGGGACGACATTAAAGATCAAAATCTCTGACTCGGCCAGCATCGTGGCCACGCTGCAAACATCGCGAAGCGTGCGCTCAAAGATGGAGAGCCAACTCTTTGTAGGCGGTCACGATAAAAGGCATCACAGGCAGGAGGTCGGCTACGTCCACGTTTACCATCGGGTTGTGGGCAGCTGTATCGCCGAGGAACTTTATACCTCTTATCTCGGATCCCGTCCTTCCCGTTAGAATCGGAGCCGAGTTGACTCGTTCCCTCATTGCAAGGTCGACCATTGCAGCGAGGCCGATCAGCCCGCCGGGTCTTCGGGCGTCTTCGATGAGGGCACTCTTTCCGGATTTACGGAAGCTGATGACGAGGAGCTTTTATAAAATCTTTCGGAGTAGAAATGCGCTGCAATTTCCGTGCTTTCCGAATACGCCCCGTAGTTCGTCTAATTCCTGAGAGAAGTTCCTCTGCATCTTCAGCTCAAGCTCACTGGCGAACAGGCTGTGCTCTATTTCCATAACTTGGTGCGTTTTGCCGATGAGACGTAAAGCATCCGAGCGACTCACACTAGCGAGGACCCAGTAGTTCGTTCTCACGCCGCGTGGCTTCACAGCGTGAATGATCCCGACGAACTTCCGCATGTTGATGGGCGACAATCATACCTCCCGAGCAACGACAATTAGAATTCCCGATCAGCGACAATAGCCAGGCTCTGATTTTTGGTTCTTGGCGACACTCACAATTTGGTGACAGACAAGCAGGTGAGGAGGTTGTTTGCCTTGGGGAAAGTGGAAACGAATCTGGAAACTGCGGCGGCGAAAGCGGGTATGGATGCGAAGACGGCGCGGAAGTACCGTCGGCTGGGGCGAGTGCCGAGCGAACTGACGCCGGAGAAGCGGTGGCGGACACGAGAGGACCCGTTCCAGGAGGTGTGGGAAGAGGTGCGCAGCCTGCTGGAGGTGAACCCTGGGCTGGAAGGGAAGACGATTTTTGAATATCTGCAGCGGCGTTATAGCGGGCGATTTGCCGAGGGGCAACTGCGGACGCTGCAGCGACGAGTGAAAGTATGGCGGGCGACGGAAGGACCGGTGAAGGAAGTGTTCTTCGCGCAGCGCCATCAGCCCGGGAGGCTGAGTGCCAGTGACTTCACGCACATGAGTGAGCTGGGGATCACGATCCAGGGACAGAGTTTTCCGCACCTGCTCTATCACCTGGTGCTGACGTACTCGAACTGGGAGTCGGCCACGGTGTGTTTTTCGGAGAGCTTTGAAAGTTTGTGTGAGGGGTTTCAAAACGCAGTTTGGGAACTCGGGAAAGTGCCGCAGCGGCACCGAACCGATCGACTGTCGACAGCGGTCAACAACATGAGCACGCCGGCGGAGTTCACCGAACGGTACGCTGGGCTGCTGCGTTATTACGGAGTGGAGGGAGAGAAGATCCAGGCGGGGCAAGGGCATGAGAACGGAGATGTGGAACAACGACATCATCGTTTGAAACGGGCTCTGGCGCAGGAGTTGATGCTGCGCGGGAGCAAGGATTTTGTCAGTGTCGCGGACTACCAGGAGTTCGTGGCGGGATTGTTGGCGCGCTTGAACGCCGGACGAAAAGCGCGCTTGGCAGAAGAAATCGCCGTGATGAAGGAGTTGCCGGAACGACGCTTGGAGTCGTGCAAGCGGGAGCGAGTGAAGGTGGACTCGGGGAGTCTGATCTATACGGACCGAAATGTGTACTCGGTGCCCAGCCGGCTGATTGGCGAGCAGGTCGAGGTGCGGTTGTACATGGAGCGGGTGGAGATCTGGTACGGGCAGAAGAAGGTGGAAGAGATGCCGCGGTTGCGTGGGCGGAGGCGACACCGGGTGGACTATCGCCACATCATCGACTGGTTGGTGAGAAAGCCGGGGGCGTTGGAGAACTATCGCTACCGGGACGAGTTGTTTCCGACGAGCCGATTTCGCATGGCGTTTGATGAACTGAAGGACAAGTTGGGCCCGCGGGGGAGCAAGGAGTATCTGGCGATCCTGGAGCTGGCGGCGAAGGAGAGCGAGGCGAAAGTAGATGAAGCGCTGCGCGGTTTGTTGGAAAAAGGCGAAGGATGGGTGCGGGCGGAGGCGGTGCGCGAGCGGCTGAGAGTGGAGCGGAAGGGGAGCATTCGCGAGGTCGAAGTGGCCAGCGTGGATCTGCGAATGTTTGACGAACTCTGTGGAAGTGGGGAGGGGCTGCAATGAATGGGGAGACGGGCCAGGTGAGAACCGCGCTCGTGGAAAATCTGAAAGAGCTGCATCTGCCGGCGATACGGGGGTGCTTTGAGGAAACGGCGCGGCGCGCGGAAAAAGAAACGTTGAGTTATGAGCGGTACCTGCTGGAACTGGCGCAGCGAGAGTGTGAGGAGCGGCGGCGAAAACGGATCGGAAAGCTACTCAAGGAATCCGCACTGCCGCTGGAGAAGTCCCTGGCGAACTTCGACGGCAAGCGGTTGCCGGTGAAGGTGAGTCGACAGATGAAGGTGCTGTTGGAGGGAGGATTCCTGGACCGTAAAGAGAATTTACTGATCTTCGGGAATCCTGGCGCGGGGAAAAGCCATCTGTTGTGTGCCCTGGCGCAAGAGCTGATCGCTATGCGCGGGAAAAGGATCAAGTACGCCACTTGTGCGCTGCTGGTGCAAGATCTGTTGGCTGCGAAGCGGGATCTGCGGTTAAGCAAGGAAATCAAGAAGCTGGCGAAGTACGACGGTCTCATCATCGACGAAATGGGATACGTGCAGCAAAGTCGAGAGGAAATGGAGGTCGCGTTCACCCTGTTGGCGGAGCGTTATGAACGCGGCAGCGTGCTGCTGACGAGCAACCTGCCATTCTCGAAATGGGAAGGCATTTTCAAAGATGCGATGACCACCGCGGCCGCGATCGATCGCCTCGTCCATCACTGCGTAATTTTGGAACTCAACATCCCGAGTTACCGCATGGAGCAAGCCAAGAAGAATCGGGATGCGGGCTTGGAGTCCGCGGAAGCAAAGTGACCCTCGATGATTTCTTTAACAACACAAACGCGGCGGCCGAAGGGCTGTGGAAAAAGCCGGGCCGTGGAAAGCGAGGAAAACCAAAAGCAGGTTTTCCTCCCTTCCCACCGCCCTTGGAAATCGCGCACAACCCGCGCGATTCCCACTTTTCCCACAGCCCCGACTGCTGCTGGTATCTCAAACAACATCGGGAAATCTAATTGTCGTTGACCGGAAAGAATGCTTGACGCCGGACAGACTGTCTTCCTCCTGCTTAATTACAGCGATGAGCTTAGCCCTGAATGATACCCATTGTGCCTGATCGACTAGACACTCAAACACAGAAAACTGTACGCGCTGACCGACATTTTGACACAACTTCGCGACGCGGCGTAGCCGACGACGACCCGCAGCCGTATCTGTTCTGACATCGTAGGCGACAAGAACCATCATTGAATCTCACCGCCAAAAGTATGCCGGATATCCATCTAGATCGCCTCGGATGTACCGTGCAAGCAGCAGCGCCTGCACATGCGGGAGTAATCCCAGTTCGATCCGCTCGTTGAGGAAAGGGTGCTGGATTTCCTCCTGTTTACGTTTCTGCCAAGCGACCAGAACCTCCTTCCGGGTAGAATCGTCCATCACAACAGCTCCACTCTCAGTTCTGCGGAACCCCTCCGTTTGCACCTGACGCCGGTTGACAAGTGAAAGTGTCAGCCGGTCAGCCAGGACCGGGCGTAGCTCTTCCATCAGATCCAGTGCCAACCCCGGACGTCCGGGCCGATCCCTATGCAGGAACCCAACTGCGGGGTCCAACCCTACTGCTTCTAGAGCACCCTCAATGTCGTGTACCAATAGCGTATATAAGAACGACAGCAGAGCATTTATGTTGTCCAACGGAGGGCGTCGATTCCGTTCACGAAAGAAAAAAGCCTCTTTGGAAGCCGTAATCAGGTGATCGAAGACGCCGAAGTAGACACTCGCTGCTTCTCCTTCGAATCCCCGAACGCCATCTACTGTATTGGCCTTCTCAAGTGATGTGAGCACTCGTGCCAGACGTACAGCCGCCTCATCCAGCGCACCCACGCCATCGCCGTCCGTGCGCTCCCGAGCCCCGCGGAGTACCACGGTTCGACAGTTCGCCACTTTCGCCATTACAGCGGCCCGCGCTATTGAAGCCGCCGCCTGTTCCTTGTCTGACTTGCGGTATTGCTCCCGACGCAGAAGGACGTTGCCGTTCACCGGACCCTGTACCCGCGCAAGAAACCTCCCGTGCTCAGTAAGAAAAGAGAGAGCAACGTTCTTTTCAGCGCACAGTCCCATCAGCGGAGGACTGCACGAAACTTGTCCAAAGCACACGATACCGACAAGAGTATGAATGGGGACACGCAACCGATTCTCCTGCTCGTGTCGTACCACCACCGTCTCTCCTTCGCGGGCGAGATACGAGCCCTGAGTGGTGACGTAGAGCGTGTTCAGTAATTTTTTCACTCGGACTTTCCAGCAATAGCCACCGCGACAGCCCGAGCGAGATAGCGCTCCACGCTTTTCTCAGCAGTGCTCTTGGGCAGGCAGATAGAATAAAGCGAACATCGGTCGCATTTCTTCTGGTACGGAACTCTTGGCGTTTCCCCTGTTGCATGAAGTTCGTGTAGTCTAAGCGCCAACGACTCAGTCTCGCGTCGCAATTGCGCGTCGAGGGTTACATCTGCGCGTCTGCGTGGCTGGCCATAGAAAATCGCTCCGGCCGGCACTGGCCGTTGCAGCATCTCTTCTAGCGTTCAAAGACGCTCCGAGTTCGCCAGCCGCCAATTTTCATGATGACGCCTTCGGCGATTCCGGCCCGGCGCAGGTTGCGGGCAGCGGTGCGGCGCAGGTCATGGAACAACAGACCGGGAACACCGGCAGCTTTCGTTGCCTTTGCCCAGGTATCCCGAAAATCCCGGACGGGCTTGCCATCTGAACGGGTGAAGACAGCATCTTCTGAGGATTTCCCTGCGACGCATTGCGCCAATAGATTGTGGACGGCGGTGGTCATTGTTACTTCTCGCCCATCTTTGTTCTTCGTGGTACCGGGCTCAAGCCGAATCGTACGCCCATCGACATCGACCTGTTTCACTTGGAGGTTTACCAACTCGCTGATGCGCCACCCATAGGTGCGTCCGATCTCTACCAGAGCGCGAAACCACAGGTCCGGGCAATATGCAATCAGTTTCTTGTATTGGGCGTCCTCAAGGAATCCTTTTCGGATGTTGTCCTCCGCTAGTTTTGGGAATTTCGGCAAGCGGAAGACTTTCGGCGGCGTGGCGTACATGCCAATGCGAAACATCCTCTTCAGCGCGGCCATCTCGCGGTTGATAGTGGCATTTCGGGCGTTCTCAAGCTGCCTTTGGTCTACATACTTCGCAACCAGATCGCTGGTGACCTCTAACACCCGACGCGACTCGAAGACAGGTTTGAGGTGCAATCGCCATCGCGTCTGCACGTCGTCCGTTGTCTTGCGGCCATTGATCCGGTAACCACCAACGCGAAACTCAAGTTGTTCGCGGATGAAATTGAGTTGGCTGTCGGATACCAGATTGAGAAAAAGCTACTCGCAGAGGCAGAACCAGAAGAGACGGACGAGGACAGCGAACTGCGACCCTAGTAACCCCAGCGCCGGATGTTCATCGCGATGCCACCGATCGGTGATCCATTCCGTAGCGCCGCCGATGCACAGGACGAACAAGCCGCCAGAATCAGGGAGGCTACAGTCTTAGGGCACAGTAGAGCTATTGCAACCGCGATCAACACGACCAACAAAATCAAAATCACCTTCACAACGTTAGTCCCTTTGGAAGTCGCACCCGACTTCAGATCGGGCGAAGCGAGTTTGGAACCTCGTCCATAGATTCTCAAAGATCAGCCTTGCCTGTCCACACCCCCGGAATGCGATACACTGGCCTCCTGCACTACGAGTCACGAACCAAACCAAGAGGTCCCGCAGACTCCATACGCGGGGCCTCACTTCATTTTCAGGAGCGTTGGCACATCGCCCTATCGTCGTACGATATGTTGTGGCGTTGTGCTCCGGGGCGAACGCCTTACTTCTGAACTGCCGTGTCACCGTTCGCTCTCACCTCAACATGTCACCGTACGCTCTCTTTACATATTATCACCGTTCGGTTACTCTCCCCCGTGTGCTCTAGTTGAGGTGTGAGTCATGCGTATTCGAACCGCTGCCGATTTGGGGGCGTTCATCCGCGAGCGTCGTACCAAACTCGGAATGGATCAAATTACACTGGCCAAGAAAGCAGGGACGAGCCGGAAATGGCTTGTCGAGGTGGAACAAGGGAAAGCGCGTGCTGAGATCGGTCTCATCTTGCGCACGCTGAAGAGCCTCGGAGTGTTCGTCGATTTGAAGGCGGATTCTTCCCATGAAACTCCCTTGATCGGCAACGCCAGAACACCGGACATCAACAGCGTTCTTGATGCCTTGAAGAAACGGTCATGACGAATCAACTCATCGCCCTTTTGGATGGCCGCGAGGTCGGAACGGTCCACTACAAGAACGCTCGACTTTCGTTCGTCTATACCGACACATGGCGAGCCGATCCCAATGCTTACCCTCTATCGCTATCGATGCCGCTGGCATCGGCAGAGCACGGCCATGCGCGGATCGAAGCGTTTCTGTGGGGACTGCTGCCCGATAATGACCGTGTTCTTGAGAACTGGGGCAGACGCTTTCAAGTTTCTCCCAGGAATGTCTTTCGGCTGATCACACATGTGGGTGAAGACTGCGCAGGTGCTGTTCAGTTTGTCCGTCCGGAACGTCTTGAACCACTGCAAAAGGAGCCGGCTTCCAGAGAGGTTAAATGGCTTACCGAGGACGAGGTTGCCGAGCGGTTGAGAGCATTACGCGCGGACCATTCTCAATGGCGTAGTGCTCAAGACACGGGACAGTTCAGCTTGGCTGGGGCACAACCAAAGACGGCGCTTCTGTTCGAGCGCCAGCGATGGGGTGTGCCGTCTGGTCGAGTTCCGACCACTCACATTCTCAAGCCACCGACGGGCGAATGGGACGGCCACGCGGAGAACGAGCATTTTTCGCTGCGTTTGGCCAGAGCTGCCGGACTGATCGTTCCCAACTCCACGGTCCAGCACTTCGGTGACGAGATCGCAATTGTGGTGGAGCGTTACGACCGCGTGCGGAGCGGAGGACGCTGGTCACGCATCCATCAAGAGGACTTGTGTCAGGCGCTTGGCCTTCATCCTACGAGCAAGTATGAAAGTGATGGCGGACCAGGAGTACGCACGATTACAGAATTGTTGCGTGAACAATCGAGCAATGCCGAGGAGGATGTGCAGTCGTTCGTGGATGCCATCATTTTCAATTGGCTTATTGCAGGAACAGATGCCCATGCAAAGAACTATGCACTGCTGTTAGGCGGAAACGGCGCAGTACGACTCGCGCCGCTCTACGATTTGGCAAGCATTCTGCCGTACCAGACCATCAACCTGCAGAAAGCGAAGCTTGCCATGAAGATCGGCGGAGAATACCGGCTGAGGAATATCGGACTGCGGCATTGGAAGAGATTTGCAACCGATCTGCGATTGGACGAGGCCTGGCTCATGGAGCGTATCAGAACAATGGCCGCCTCTCTTCCAGATCATGCAACCTCAATCCGAAATGAACTTGAGGCGGACGGACTGTCACACATAACTATGACCCGGCTGGCACAAAGGCTGAAAGCGAGAGCCGCATCTTGCCTGCGGCTCGTACAATGAAGGAGAGTGGAAGAGCATTGATTCTCGATCAGATTGGATATAGTTTGGGCATAGCGCCAAGATTCCAGTGACCTTCTTGACCGATGCACGATGAAAATCCGCCGAAGATTCGCTGCGGTTTTGAGTTGAAAACTATGCCCAAACTATGCCCAAACATTCAAAAAAGGCCCTCACGGGACCGCATGGAACCTCGCGGTTAGACCATCTAAGTCATTGTAAGTAAAACAAAATGCAAGACCTGATTTCTTGTAGATAGGGACTCAAAATCCGCCGGTACTTAGTACCTTGGGGGTTCGACTCCCCCTCCCGGCACCATTCATATTTTTATTTCAAACAAACAGTTGGCCGGGTTTCCATTCCTGCGCAATTGCGGCAGCGGCTTGTGGTCGTTCGAGTTCCTGTATAATTTCCCGACATTCACGGCGGGACGCGGTCGGGGTAACTGGCGAAAGAAGCCAAGAAATGGTGTTAAAGGTTTTCAACGACAAGAGTTCGTTGGGGAAAGCAGCCGCCCAGAAGGCGGCATCTGCGATCCGCGGCGCCATTCGAGACCGTGGCCAGGCACGCGTCATAGCCGCCACAGGCACGTCTCAGTTCGAGTTCCTCGCTGCTCTCACCGACTCCACGGATGTCGATTGGGGACGAGTCGAACTGTTTCACCTCGACGAATATATCGGCCTGCCCGCGACCCATCCTGCCAGCTTCCGCAAGATAGTTCTCGAGCGGTTAGTGAACAAAACCCGAATCGCGAAGTTTCATCCCCTCGATGGCGACGCGCACGATCTTTCCGATGTCATCCGCCAGGTAGGCAAGGCACTAGCATCTGCGGCGGTGGACATCGCCTTCGTAGGTGTCGGCGAGAACGGTCATCTTGCCTTCAACGACCCGCCGGCTGACTTCGAAACCGAAGAGCCATACTTGATCGTCAATCTTGACGAAGCCTGCCGTCACCAGCAGGTCGGAGAAGCTTGGTTCGGCGATATATCACAGGTGCCCAAGCAGGCGATCTCAATGTCGGTCCGGCAGATTCTGAAGGCGAAAGAGATTCTTGCAGTCGTGCCCGAGTCGCGAAAGGCACGGGCCATGAAGGCCTGCTTCGAGGGCGAGATCAGTCCGATGGCGCCTGCTTCAATTCTGCGCACGCACGCCAACGCCAGCGTGTATCTCGACAGGGAGTCCGCCGGTTTGCTCAGTTCGACATTAGAGACCTCGGCGTAGGGTGCGGGAGAAGATCCCGGAGCTAACACACACAATTCAGCCTCGACATGGATACGGCCGGACAGCCCGCGTCACGCAGCGCACGCTCGATCCCGGCCCTGCGCTGGTGGATCGGCGGGCTGCTGTTCGCCTCCACCGTCATCAACTACATCGACCGCCAAACGCTCTCCTGGCTGGCTCCTTATCTCCAATCCCAGTACCACTGGACCAACAGCGACTATGCCAATCTCGCGATCGCTTTCCGCATCGCGTACTCCATCGGGCAGACGGTTTTCGGCAAGCTGATGGATCGAATCGGCACGCGCCGCGGTCTCACCCTTAGCGTCCTCGGGTACTCGATCGTCTCGATGCTGACTTCGCTGGCGCGTGGGTTTTATGGCCTCGCTTCCTTCCGTTTCCTGCTGGGCGCGGGCGAATCTGCCAACTGGCCAGCCGCGACGAAAGCGGTCTCGGAATGGTTTCCGAAGCGTGAACGCGGCCTGGCAACGGCACTCTTTGACAGCGGTTCCTCCATCGGAGCGGCGATTACCCCCTTCCTCACCTATTCGATCTACTCGCGCTGGGGATGGCGTCCCGCGTTCATGGTTCCCGGGGCACTCGGTTTCCTCTGGCTCATCGTGTGGCGCTGGCTTTACTATCCGCCGGAAAGCCACCCGCTCATCAGTGAGGCGGAACTCCGCATGATCGTGGCCGACAAGCGTGACGCGGAGGCACAGCAGGAGGGCACGGCCCGTCCGCGCTGGCGCGACCTGCTCAAACTGCCGCAGACCTGGGGGACGATCATCGCGAGAAGCCTTACCGACCCGGTCTTCTTTTTTATCGCCGAATGGTTCCCCATCTATCTGGTCGCGAAAGGAATTGAACTGAAAACCAGCCTCATCGCGGTGTGGATCCCGTTCGTCGCGGCTGACGTGGGCAGTTTTTTCGGTGGAACCGTGTCGGGCTACCTGATCAAGCGCGGATGGTCGGTGGGTGCGGCCCGCAAGGCCGTGATCATTTACGGCGGGATCGGAGTGACGCTGCTCATCCCTACTATCTTCACAACGAATCTCTATCTGATTTCCTTCCTCTTCGCCTTTGCGACATTTTCCTACGCCGGATTCACCATCATGGCAAACGTGTTGCCGTCCGACCTTTATCACAGCGAATCCGTGGCGTCGGTGAGCGGCCTGAGCGGCACCGGCGCCGGAATCGGAACCATCGTAGCCTTCAAGTTCGTAGGTTATTTGTCCGACGCGCGGCGAGCCACCGGTACCCATTCCTTCGATCCGATCATCATTGTCGCGGGCCTGCTTCCGTTCGTCGGAATGCTTCTCGTGCTGTTGCTGGTCCGCAATACGCAGGCCACCAACCAGGGACTGGTGCGCCGAATTTGAGTGCTTCGAGTTTCTCTCGACAATACCGTCTGCGAAATTGTTGGGCCGATCATTTGGGAGACGCCTGGCTTTCGGGTGAGGTTTTAGGAAAATCCTCGCCAGCTTCCCGCGGATGATCAAGGTCAAACTAAAATACGAGCTTCAGAGCAAACTGCATGACGCGCGGATTGTTCACCGTCGAGTTAATGATGCCGAAGGTGGATGGCGTCGAGATGTCCACGCCCGGTGTTCCGAACTGAGCATGATTGAACACGTTGAAGAACTCCGCCCGGAAATCGAGGCGCATGCTCTCCCGGTAGGGCAAAACAAAATGCTTGATTACCGAGAAATCAGTATTCACGAAATCCGGACCATAGGCCGGGGTTCGACTGGCGTCACCCAATTTGCCGTCTGCCGCGGGAGCGAAGCAACTGGTGTTGAACCACTCTGATAATTTGGCACTGCCAGCCTTGGGATCGCAAACCTGGTCAGGGCGGTTGTAATTATTGCCCCCCTGATTGAAGCCTACTCCAGACCCGTCAGAGCTGTTGAAGATGAACAGTGGGAATCCCGAGGTGATCTTTTCGATCACATCGACCTCCCAGTTTCCCAGTGCGGCGTTGGTGATGCCATTCCAACCGCTTCCGAATGCGTGTCCCTTGCCGAATGGAAGGTCGTAGATCACGCTGGCGCTCAGATTGTGTTTGAGATCGATCTGCGACAATGCCCAGTCTGCCTTTTGGGTTCCGGGCAACGGCCAGTAGGTGGCTCCGGTGCTGGTTCCAACGCCGTCGGGGAAGCCGGAATCGAAGGTGCGCGAGTAGGTGTACGAGAGCAATGCATACAGCCCGTGCCGGCTGCTCTTCGTTTCCGCCTTAATCTGCAGCGAATCATAGCGAGCGGAACCGGTATCGGTGATGTTGTCGATGACCGGAGATCCGTTCGGAAACGTTGGCGGACCCCAAGGCACGCTCGTGATACCGCATCCCAACGTGTAGGTTGGATCGTATAGGGGATTGCCCGGGAAACACGCAGACGGCGATGCTACGTTCAGATTCACGCCATCCACCAGAATGTGCTGGCTTCGCGATCCGGCGTATCCTGCCGTGAGGACTAAATTTCCCAGCAATTGGTGCTCAATATTCAAATTGAATTGTTGAACACGCCCTTGCTTGAAATTCAAGTTTTGTGACTGAATGGTGCCTTGGAAATCATACGGATTCGGCGCAGCGGTAAACACGGGAAGGAAACTGGTGGCCAGACCGCAATTCAGCGGCGTGGCCGAACTCGCATTGCCAAAGGGGCACAGCCCATTGAAGTTGTCACTCTCCGCATAGAACGGCGGATTCTGCCACGTTCCCTGCTGTCGTTAGCACATGATATGTCCGGTTGAGATAGCAAGTGATGTGTCCGCTTTGCAGGCGGCGAGGGTAGGAGACCATGGAAGGCATGGTGTCTTACAAGCAGGCCGCAGTGGAGCGAGCGATGAAGGTACAGGAAGTGATTTTGCGGGCGATGGCGAAGAAGATCACGTGGTGGCAAGCGGCCGAGATCATAGGGATCAGCGACCGACAGATGCGGCGCTGGCATGAACGGTATGAAGAGTTCGGTTTCCGGGGGTTGTTTGACCGGCGGCGGGGGAAACCGTCGCCCAAGAAAGTACCGCTGGCGGTGGTGGAGAAAGTGTTGGGGCTGTATCGGGAGAAGTATTTCGATCTGAACGTGCGGCACTTTCACGAGAAGTTGCAGGCAGAGTATCAGGTCGAGATCAGCTACAGCTGGGTGAAAGGGCTGCTGCAAGGAGCGGGGATGGTGGCCAAGGGGCGCAAGCGCGGGGTGCATCGCAAGTTGCGTCCGCGACGTCCGTTGCCCGGGATGCTGCTGCACATCGACGGCAGCGAGCATCGCTGGTTTCAGGATGAACGCTGGCACGACTTGCTGGTCATCCTGGACGATGCCAACAGCGAGATCTACTACGCGCAGTTGGTGGAAGAAGAAGCGACAGCGACGGTGCTGGCGGGGCTGAAAGAAGTGGTCGAGCACAAGGGTGTGTTCTGCGCCTTGTACAGCGATCGCGGCAGCCATTTCTGGCTGACGCCGAAGGCGGGAGAAGCGGTGGATCGGCACCGCCTCACGCAGGTGGGGCGTGCCATGCGCGAGTTGGGAGTGCGGATGATTCCCGCCTACTCACCGCAGGCGCGGGGACGGAGCGAACGCAGCTTTGGCACCTGGCAGGGCCGGTTGCCGCAGGAACTGCGGCTGCATGGGATCGGGACGGTGGAGGCGGCGAATGCCTTTCTGCGCGAGCATTACATCGGAGAGTTCAATCGCCGCTTCCAAGTCGCCAGCGCGCAACCGGGGAGCGCCTTTATGCCCTGCCGAGCAAAGGATTTGGAGCGCATTTTTTCGTTGCAATTCGAGCGCACGGTGAACCGGGACAACACGGTCAGCTTTCAGAACCTAACGTTGCAGATCGAACCGGTGCGTTGGCGGGGCACGCTGGCGGGATGCACCGTGATCGTGCACCAACACCTGGATGGAACCTTGAGCCTCAGCTATGGGCCGCACGCCTTCGGTCGCTACGACGAGCGCGGCAGTCCGATCCTCAACCCAAAACTGGCGGCCGGCAAGGCCGTGGAAAAGACGCGGGGTGGAAAAGTCCAAAAGCCGACTTTCCCACCCCGCTTGGAAATCCCGCAAAGTGCGCGGGATTCCCACTTTCCCACCGCCTCGGCGGCGGCGGGAGATTAACCAAAACCGGACATTACACTTGCTACGAAAAGCGGACGTTTTAACTTGCTAACAACACTGCCACGTTCCCTGCGATCCCTGGTTCCAGGAAGAGTCATGGAAGATTGCGTACCCAGCTCGGATGGCGGTGGTCTCCGTCCCAAAGGGTTTCCACGAAAGTCCGATTCTGGGCTCGAGAGCTGTCTTATCGAGCTGCACTCCGATCCGGTTGTTTGAATTTACTCCCGGTATTAAGAACTGACCGGACTGGAAGTCGAAGTTTGCCTGACGATTTTCAGCTTCGACGATCGGCGTCACGAAAGCCCAGGCGACTCCAATGTTGGCGGTTAAATTCTTCGTGATCCGCCAATCATCCTGGGCGTAGGGACGGAACAACTTCCAGCGGCGGCCTGTCGTGGCGCCCTTGAAAGTCTGATCGTGAATCGCCCCGCCCACTTGTCCGACGAGCAGATCAGCTGAAGCGTCCTGGGTGTAGCTGCCAAACAGCAGGAAATATCCGTCCTGGAAGCCATTGGTGACCACGTTCATCTGATTCGCTCGGATGCTGCCACCGATGCTAAGCGCGTGATTTCCACGAGTCGTGTGCCAGGAGTCGAACAGGTCGAAAACGTTGGTGCCGCCCTGAAATGGCGCAAAGCCGCGGTCTCCGAGGTTGTAATAGTTGCCGAACAACTGCGTCGAGGGGAAACCGCAGCTCATGCAAAACTTGCTGGACTGATTGAGGCTGGCCGGCAAGCCGGTGTAGCTGTCACATGCGGAGCCGAGGTTCGAACCCTGGATGCCCAGTTTGGCGCCCGCGCAGGAGGCGTTGCCATACGACAGGATGTAATTGAAAATCCGGTTGAATCCGAACTGAATTTGATTGATGGTGCGGTCGGAAAAGACGTGGGTTTCGGAGATAGCCACGTTTCGTCCATGGTTGTCGATGTTCTGCGTGCTGGCAAACGCATTCTGCTCCGCGTACCCGGGCGCACCTCCAGGGATGAACGAAGTAGCCTGATCGTAGCTGAACCGGGCGAACATCGAGTCTTTGGTAGAAAAATTGTGATCTAACCGGATATCGAATTCGCCCTCATCGAGCTTGCGAACGGGCACGTCGGAATAGTTGTAGCCCGCCTGAGGCTGTGAGCTATTCGGCAACGGAAACAGATTGATCATTGCCTGGCCGATGGGATCAATCATGTTCGATGGGAATTTGTTGCAGTCTTGGACGCCAACCGGCTGAGATCCATCAGCCAGGGCGGGAATCGGGTTGTCGGCGCCATCACATTGAAGTGCAGCACCGGTGTATGGGTTGGTTAGGTTGCCGTAACCATTCACGTCTGCGGAGCCGCGAACATTGGTCGGCATCGTGCCATAGGGATCGTACGTGTAGTCGCCCGTTCGATAGGCTGCGGTCGGCACCAGTCCTACAAACGGAGTTCCGTGACGCTGACGCTTGGCTTGATAATCGATGAAAAAGAAGGTCTTGTCTTTCTTGATGGCGCCACCTACGGCGCCGCCAAACTGGTTCAAGTTGAACTGCTCTCTGGTCGACGCGAAATAACTGCGGGCGTCGAGATCTGTGTTGCGGAAAAATTCGAACAAAGATCCGTGAATCTGATTGGACCCAGACTTGGTTGTTACCAATACCGTCGGACCCGCGCGCGTGCCGTACTCGGCGGAATAATTGTAGGTAAGAACTTTGAATTCCTGAATGGCATCGATCGAGGGAAGAATTGCGATTCCACCGGCGGTGAGTTCGTTGTTGTCGTTGCCGTCCAGGAGCCAGTCGGTGCTGCTGGCGCGAGATCCGCCCACCGAAAGCGAAAACGATCCGCGGGCCGACACTTCGCTGCTGGGTCCGCCGTTGAAGAAGCTGTTGGGATTGGTCTCTTGCGTCGTGCCTGGGGTCAACGTCGCCAACTGCACGAAGTCGCGGCCATTTAAGGGGAGTTCGGCGACCTGTTGCGAGTTGATGACCTGTCCCAGACTTGGGGTTGTCGTCTCTACCGTCAGTTCGCTGGCACTGACGTCCACGGTTTGCGTGACCGTTCCCGGAGCCAGGGTGAAATTGACTTCCAGTTGCGCGTCGGTTTGCAGCCTTACATCTTTCTGCTGGGTTTTTTGAAAGCCCTCCGATTGGACGGCGATCGTGTAGATAGAAACCGGCAACAGCGTTACTACGTAATGCCCGGAGCCGTCAGTTTTTGTTTCCCGACTCACTCCCGTCGCCTGCGAGGTGATGCTTACGCTCGCGCCCGCGATGACGGATCCGGATTTGTCGGTAACAGTGCCAGAGATGCTGCCGGTGGTCTGCGCGAAAAGCAACGGGCACAAGAAGAGACTGAATGCACACAACGCCGTAACGGCGCGGTTGGCCATGAGTGTTGTCCCCCAGTTGTGGCTTGATACCGCAGGGTCGACGATCAAACGTCCCCTAATCGATCGGTCGGCCCGTCACTGCTGTGCTTGCGAAAAAACAATTCGCCGAACATATATTGGACAGCGGGCACAGTCAAGGCTTTTCGTGCAGCGGGCGAAATTAATTCGAAGCGGTGTGCTCGCGGCAAAATCGATTTCCTCGCGGGGTTGGCGGCGCAACATTGTCAAACCGGTTTGACCTCACCGTTTCTGTGTTCACACTTGACTTCTGTTCGGGTGCGAGGCTAGGCTACACCGCCAAAACTTTTTCGCGCCCATGATAAATCTTGCTTGGCGATTCACCATTGCAGTAGCCGCGGCTACCTTGATCGCAGGGGCCTCACGTTGCCGCCGATAAAGAGGGCATCAAAAGCACTATTTCTGTCTACGACTACTCATGAAGTTTCGGTACGAGTGAGTCGAACATGAAAATCAGAGAGAGGTATTGATGAAGCGACGAAGCTTCGTAGTTTGTGTTGCGGCCTTTTTTGCCCTCATTCTTGTCCATGAAGTGCAGGCGCAGAAGATCAAAATCGTGCTGGATCAGGATGCTCGTGGGCCGGCGACCACCGACATGCAGTCTCTGCTGATCTTTTTGCAGTCCGACAAATTTGATGTTCTCGGCATCACCACCGTCAGCGGCGATCAATGGATGAAAGAGGAGACGCAGCGCACACTGCGCTTGCTCGAGATTGCGGGACGTACCGACGTTCCCGTCGCGGAGGGCGCCTTGTTCCCGCTGCTGAATTCCAAAGAGGAATCAGAGCGCTGGGAGAACCTGTACGGAAAGCTTGGCTACAAAGGGTGCTGGAGCGATCTGTCGAAGCGCCCGCATGCGTGGGAAGCATACAAAGCCGGATACCATGATCCGCTGTTTGTCCCGCCGCTTGTCGAAGGCGAACCTCACATCAAGCCCATCGCCGAGAGCGCGGCCGAGTTCATCGTCCGGATGGTGCACAAGTATCCCGGCGAAGTCGTCATCTGGGCCGGTGGACCCATGACCAACATCGCGCTGGCATTGCGCCTCGATCCTCAAGTAGCCTCGCTGGCCAAGGAACTCGTTCTGATGGGCAGCGGCATGTATTCCGACAACGGGGGCATCAGCCGGATCGACGGACGGCGCGAATTCAACTGGTGGTTTGATCCCGAGGCTGTGCGCATCTCCATGCGCGCTCCCTGGAAGAAAATCACCATCACTCCCATCGATATTTCCGTGAAAACCAATCTTGGCAAAGAAATCCATGATGCCATTGCCCAAGCCAATACACCAGTGGCGCAATATCTCACCAAGTATTCGCAGCCCAGCTTTATGTGGGACGAACTCTCGGCCGCGGCTCTGGTCGACCCCACCATCATTACGAAGCAAAAAGAGATGTACGTCGATATCGATATCGACCATGGCCCCAGCTATGGAGAAACTTTATTCTGGAGCGCGGAAGCTGAGGTCCCGCCTTACGAGCACATAGCGGTTGTCCAGTTCGATGTAGACACAAAAAAGCTCTATGATCTTTACATCAAGCTGATGACCCAGCCGCCGCGCACGCAGCCTTAGATTCAAGATTTGTTGTTCCGAATTCGCTTTTCTGGGGAGACATGAGATGAATTCACGCCTGACAAAATCGGTTACCCGCCGGCAGTTTGTAACCTCGTCAACCGTGGCAGTAGTCGCTTCCGGCCTGGCGGGCATGATGTCGCTTCCGCAGGTCGCGGCGCGCGATGGCGCGGGTGGCCAGTCGCGGGTCATCATCGACACCGATCCCGGCGTTGACGACGCCTTCGCCTTGCTTCTGGCAATGCGGTCGCCGGAATTGAAAATCGAAGCCATCACGCCCGTTGCCGGGAATGTGCCTTTAGATCTGACGCTCCCCAATGCGTTGCGCATGGTCGAAATCGCCGGGCGCACTGATATCCCCGTCGCAGCAGGAGCCCGGAATCCGCTGGTCCGGCGATTGGTGACCGCTGCCTACGCCCACGGCGAGAACGGATTGGGCGGGGCCGTATTTCCCGAACCCACCACGAAACCGGTCAACGAGCCGGCAGCGCAAATCATTCGCGACATTGTGCGCAAATATCCGGGCGAGGTCACGCTCATTACCATAGGGCCGCTCACTAATATTGGTGCTGCCCTGGCGAGTGACTCGGAGTTAGCCAGCAAGGTTCGCTCCTTGGTGATGATGGGTGGTTCGCTTTCGGGGGGCAACATCACTCCCGCTGCCGAATTCAATATCTATGTCGATCCCGAGGCCGCGAGGATGGTCTTCCAGTCCGGCATTCCGATCACGATGGTCGGGCTGGATGTGACCCGCAAGACCGCCCTTACCGACGATCACGTTCGCCAACTCAGCGCCGGAAAGAGCGCGGTCAGCCAAGCCGCCGCAAAAATTGCCCGCAATGCCATCGACCACACTCGTTCGCAAGGATTCTTGATTGGACCCAACATGCACGATTCTCTCGCACTGTCGGCATTCCTGGATCCGTCGATTCTGACCTTCGAGAATTACTACGTGGATGTCGAGGTGAATGGCGAGTTGACTGCGGGACAGACGCTCGGCTACAGCCCGAACCGGGGCGATCTGCGGCGAAGTCCGGAAATGCAGAAGCAGGCGGAATCGAGCATGGTGATCCGCGGGGCCGCTCCCACCTTGGCAGGAACCAAGATCTCTCCGGTGCTGCGCGACAAATGGACTCCGAATGCCAGGGTGGCGCTGAATTTGGACGCGCCGCGCTTCTTCGACCTGCTGATCGGACGGTTGTCGAGCTAGCGGACGACCCAATCGCTGAACTTTGCATACGCTCGATGTTTTCTTCTCAGCGGATCCAACGGTCGCGGGCTCGCCGAGTTGCATCGGATTCAGCATGAACGCTCTCTGACGACCTCGGCGAAATCCATCGCATCCCACCTCGGCACAGCGCGCACTCCAGGTCGTGAATTTACCCGACGAAGATCCCTACGATCCATCCCGCATCCCCACCGCGGGAAAGGCGCACGGTTGGAAGGAAATTATTGGTCAAGAAATTTGTCACGATTGATCGGACCTCGGTGAGGTCGAAGATTGCGATTCTGGCCTGCGCATCTTTCTTTTGCGAGAGCGATTGCTTTAGCATCTAAGGTTTCTCGCGAATCGCAGAGCAGTTATGACGTAATCCCCGGGAATGTTGAACCTGGTATCGCGGATGAAAAGAGCCACCAATTGCGTACTCGTTTTCCTGGCGGCATTCACATGGTTGTCAACTCATGCTCGCGCGTATTCCGTTCTTGCCCATGAGGAGTTGATTGACCTTGCCTGGAACGATTCGATACGGCCCTTGTTGCTAGCGAGGTTTCCCGGCGCAACCGAAGAGCAACTCCGCGAGGCGCATGCCTACGCCTACGGCGGCTCCGCGATTCAGGACATGGGCTATTACCCGTTCGGCAAGCGCTTTTTCAGCAACCTGACGCATTACGTCCGCACGGGAGATTTCATCGCCTGGCTTTTTCACAATGCTCGCACCCTGGATGAATATGCCTTTGCCGTGGGCGCTCTATCTCACTATCTAGGCGACTCTATTGGACATTCTCAGGCTGTCAATCTCGCCACCGCTCTGGAGTTCTCCAAGCTCAAGCAAGAGTTCGGCAATTCAGTGACCTATGGAGAGAGCCCGCACGCTCACATTCGCACCGAGTTCGCCTTCGATATCGACGAGCTTACGAATCTCGACTTCGCGCCTCCAGCCTATTTGCAACGGGTCGGTTTCAAGGTGCCGCGAAAGTTGGTAGTGGTGCCGTTTCGCGCCCACAGGCGTGGACGGCTCATTTAGGCAGATTACGCTTCTCGATCTCTTTTTGGATTTGCTTAAGCCTTTCCTCTATTTGCGGTTTCAGTGGTTTATTCGGATCAATTGGATTTTCCCATGATGGAGAAAAGTATGGTTCTGGCTTGTGGCCTATTTGTATCCGTACAGTATTCGCAGGAACGTGTAAAGGCCCTTCGGCTCTAGAACCCATTCCTACCGTGACATCTTCCCAACCAGAAGAGTGCAAGAAGTCAGCGAGAGCATTGGCGGCTCCCTCCGACCGTTTTTCGTCTTGTTCTGCAGTCGCCTCGGCTGTCCCGCTGGTATATCTGAGTGGAGAAAGGTGTCTCCAGATAATCACACCTTCCACCAAGACATTCGGGTTGGATTTATCGTCGGTTATGTGCCATCCGACTGCGCTGGCATCCAAAACGCCACGAAGCGAACCTGCATTCCTTTCTTCGCTTGGAGCATATTCAAGCTGGACATTTATTCCGGAAAAAGCCTTTAGTGGATCAATATTATTACCGAAGGTGACGAGCATTGGTCGTGGAGCAATCGACTTTTCCAATTCTTTTCGTTTAGCCTCTAGTACTTCTAGGGTTTTCTTGGCGGCTAGGAGTTGGCGATCTAATTCTTTGGCTCGTTTCCCCACTGCATCCGCTTTGTGTTGGGCCTTGCCAGCCTCGGCGCTAGCCGCGTGCGCTTCATCATGGGCGGTCTTGGCAGACTTTGCGGCGCTACCAGCTTCGTCTGTGGCAATGGCGAGCAGGGTATTGTTGAAGTCTTGCAGGATGTTATCAGCTGAAGTAGTGGCCGCTTCAAATATTCCTTCGCCTACCACCCCGAGAATAACAAGCAACCATCCAAGTCTCTCTAGTTTCTTATGCCAGTTAATTAATGGGGTGGCGTCGAATATTCCAGTTTCAGTGTCCACGAATGGCTTACCTGTGGATAACAGATGTTCGATTCCCTCTACCACAACACCTACCGCCACAATGACGGAGCACGCGAGCAATAAATGGAAGAAACATGAGCGAACTTGCTCTATGTCGCTCCGCAGTGAACCACCAGCAACAATCAGCAGCGCAGAAAGCGATCTCGATGCACTGGAGAACACATTCAAAATCATAGCGGTCCTTTTAGCCTTCTGGCTTGCGACAGCCATCATACAACTTTATAACGAACGTAAAAAGCCAAAATAATGCTTTACAATTGCCGTTATATTGCCTAATATTAGGCAAGGTAGAACGGCAATGAATCAACTTGGTACAGCAAAACGGGCACAGATCATAGCAGCTTTAGTTGAGGGAAACTCGATTAACGCGACGTGCAGAATGCTTGGAGTGGGAAAACATACCGTCCTTCGCCTGTTGGAAGATGCCGGATGCGTCTGTGCCGCTTACCACAATGTTATGGTGCGCGGCCTTGCCGTAAACCGCGTGCAATGCGATGAAATCTGGGCGTTCATTGGTTCCAAGATGAAAAACACTTCACCGGAGAAAGTGGCTGACGGATGGGGCGATGTGTGGACGTGAACAGCGATTGACGCCGATACGAAACTGATCATCACCTACATGGTCGGAGATCGTGGAGCGGGTACGGCGATGGCATTCATGCAGGACATGGCTTCGCGCATCAGCAATCGAATTCAGCTAACGACAGACGGCCATCGCGTGTACGCGGATGCCGTAGAGAACGCCTTCGGCTCGGATATTGACTATGCGATGCTGGTTAAACTCTACGGCGCATCGAATGATGGGGAGTCGCGCTACAGCCCAGCAACTTGTATCGGATGTCGTACCGGAATATTGAGTGGTAAGCCCGATCCGAAGTACGTCTCCACCAGTTATGTAGAGCGGCAGAACCTTTCGATGAGAATGGGGATGCGGCGCTTCACGCGGCTGACAAACGGCTTCAGCAAGAAGATTGAGAATCACGGGCACCAAGTTGCGCAGTACTTCTTTCACTACAACTTCTGCCGCGTCCACTCCACCTTGCGCGTGACTCCAGCGATGGAAGCAGGTCTGACTGATCACGTCTGGACTTTGGCGGAATTGTGCGCGTTGCTGCCTGAGAGAAAACCGAATGCGCGGACAGATAAAGAATTGGTATTGAAGGCGCTGAACAAGACAGCATAGAGGGATTATGGCAAAAGCAAATCAGGTTTCTATTCCGTACCTTGATCCGAGCGTGCAGCATGTGGGGATCAGCAAACTGCGGGCACTAAACGTCACTCAACTGCGGGAACTCGATAAGACATTGGTGATCCAAGACAACGACAAGCCGCTGGCAGTGCTCTTGAAGTACGAGCACTTTCTGGCGATGCAGGAGAAGATATTGAAAAGCGAGGGAGAATGAACGCCTATTTGCGCTTGAGGGCAGCCTTGCTATGCTTCACGACTTTACCAGAAAAAAAGTCGAGTTGTGCATTCCAGAAGTGCCGCAGGATAGCCTCAACTTCGCGCCTGTCAACTTCTGTCTGTCCGGGAGACAGCACAAGCGGATACCAAGTTGGGCGCTTCGCGTGCATGGGGAACGGTAACGTCCCAACCAGTATTCTTACTTCAATTCCGCTTTCTAATTTTCGGGTTTCCGCAACTCTAACTTTAGCGAATTTTTGCAGATTAGCTAGCAGCTCGGAGACTGCCATCCGCTGGCTCATGTACGGCGATGACCTTCTTTTCCGTGCCTGCAAGCGTAATAGGTTCCAAGATCCGCGTGGTCACATCTGGAGTGATCTTGTCCCAAAACGCTTTCGGCGCATTGAACATGATGTGCTCTTTCCATCCGCGACTGAGCCCAAATTCGACGTACGTTTGTACGGCAAGACGAAGTTTATTCCATGCTTGCTCTTCACTGTTTTCGACGCACACAATGTCGAAATCGAGAGAATGTACCGCATGATGGCCGTTCTTGCTCTCCAGGAATGTAAGCATCATGGGCAGGTTAAACGAGCGCTCTGGTTGCTGCATGTTGGAGTCTCCCGACGGCGTTGGCACCAACTCCATTTGACCGAGGAGTATAGCACGCAACAAGTTACGAAGGTACTGAGGAAATCACGGAGGATAAACTCATGCAACATTCGTTGGATTTAATGATAGCAGATCAGCAAGATTTATTTGCCTTTGGTGGCTTCGCGCACCACTCGGAAAGCGGTCTGGGCTGCATCCTCAAAGGTGTTGGGGACTGACAGACCAAACGCCGGAGACTGTGGGTGTTCATGGCGGCAATGGACACCAAAATTACCGTTGACGATCTCCAACTGTGTTTGGGAAGGATTAGTCGTGATTCGATCTAGGGAAAAGGCGGCATCGCATTCCGAACACTTCCAAACGAAGGCGCTCGTTGTGCCGTCCACGAATGCGACAGGAATTAAGGTTGCCATATCTCAAGTCTTTCACAGGTGCAGCACCAATTACAGCCCTGTGGAAATCAAACGGCACCACTACCCGAAAGTTTCTGGAACAGGCCTTTATCAGCACGTACGGCTTCGATATTCACCTGGTGCTGGGCCGGGCGCGCCCCGCTCTGCGCAGTTACCGTACATCGGTGCGCACTTTCATCCCGGCATTCGCGGAAGCGGAAGTTGTGCTGCACCGCCACCAATTTCCGCCGCATCCCGACGACGAAGCGTATCGTACCTTCGCGGAACGAGTTGCCCGTACCAATTACGAGCGCCATTGGAAGCACGCCTACAAAGGCCCGGGTATCCGAGCCCATTTGCTGGCGGTCTTTGTGTTTCTGGTGCCGAAAATCGGCGCTGCCTCCGACCTCGCTCTGAAAATTCCCACGCCGAAGACGGAGGAATGGTATCTGCAGAGCGTGAACCACACCTCGGATGTCTTTCGAGAAACTCTACATAAGCATCTATCGGACCCGGATCCCCGAGTCGTGCTGCTGCCAAACCTTGATCTCGATACCGGGAGTCCGGCCAAGCTTGGAGACTATGCGCTGGCGGACCAAACCTATGAGCAATTGCTTCTCCGCCTTACTTCCAAGCCGCCACACAGCATTCCCGCGGACCTCAAGCAAAACATCCTCGACTATTACGCGAGCCTGGAGTCAGCGAACGACGCGAATGACCGGCTTCGGCAGGTGTTGGCAACAATCAAGGCCATGAAGCCTGCTTCCGATCTGAGGTGAGCGCGCGCACTGATTGAAGCAAGGCCGAAGGCCGTCCATCTGTTTCCGACTCGATAACTGAACGATGCCCGAGGGTCGCCCTTCCGAAAAAATTCATGGGTGAATCTGGAACCTGGTAGTACAATCCTCCGCACTTGCACGCTTAGGAGGCGGCGTGAAACTCACTCACGTGACGGGTAGCTTGGCTGTCATGCTGGTAATGGGCCTGCTCTGCATGGCTCAAAACTCTCGAATGCTCCCACCCCAGATGCGCCACGCGCAGGAATTGCAGGCGCAGAATGAGAGCATGGATTCCCGGCCTGTGGATACGCAGGCGCTCGGACGCGAGGCCGACGAACTGGCTGCCCTCGCTGCATCCGTGCGGCCTGATGTTCATAATTTGAGCCGGGGGATCTTGTCGAAAGATCTTGCGCAAAAGTTGAAACAGATTGAAAAGCTGTCGAAGCATCTAAGAAGCGAACTGGCGCGCTAGGGTTCGCCGCGCGCCATATGAGTGCGGTCGAAACTTAGAGGGAAATGCCGCTTTGCTCTACCTTCGATGGGCAAGCCGTGCAGACTTATGGCCGCGCCATTCACGCCTTGCGCCGCTTCACCTAAGCCTCTCTCAATAAGGAGCCAAGCTGGCGCAGTCGCAGGAATTCGCATCGCAACACGGCGGAAGATTTAGAATAGAGCCGGGCAGTTAATCGGTCGAGAACGGGTCCCTGGGAGTCATCATGCCTCAATGGCTTTGGGTAGTTGCTTTTGTGGTGGGCTACATTGTGCTAACCCAGTGGCTGTTGCCGAAACTGGGCGTCCCTACTTGAAGAACCGCCGCTTGCGCCGGGTCGCGGCGCGAAGACGAAACCAAAGTATCCGCCAAGAATTCTGTACCTGATTCGAAAAACATCGTCTCGAAGTAGGCGAGTCGCGTGTTCGACTATCGCTCATCAATCATCGCTCACCGCTCATTGCTCATGGCGAGCCCGACGGCTACCGTACTTCACGCAGATACATCCGCATCCTGTTTCACGGAACCGTGCTCGCGGTTTCAACGTAAGTCATCTCAACTGGAGTGAACTGAGGAGATCACGATGCAGAGCCGTATCACCGGAACCACCATGCCAGTCCTCGAATTCGCGCTCGAACCGAACGAGTCCATCATCTCCGAAGCCGGAGAGCTTTCCTGGATGGGCAGCTCGATCCAGATGACGACTCACACCCAATTCACGGGCGCAGGCGGGCTGTTTGGCATGATCAAGCGCGTGGCCGGCGGCGGATCGCTCTTCATGACCGAGTACCGTGCCATCGGCGCTGCCGGAGAACTTGCCTTCGCCACCAAACTGCCGGGCCACATCGTTCCCGTGGAAGTTTCGCCGGGACACGATTACATGATCCATCGCCAGGGGTTTCTCTGCGCGACCCCGCAGATTCAGATTGGTGTCGGATTCCAGCAATCCCTGGGCGCGGGAATCTTCGGCGGCGACGGCTTCCTTCTGCAGAAGGTCACCGGGCAGGGAACTGCCTGGCTGGAACTTTCCGGCGAACTGGTGGTGCGCGATCTGCAACCCGGCGAGACCCTGCGCGTGCATCCCGGCCACGTGGGCGCGTTTCAGGCCAACGTCTCGTTTCAGATTACGACCGTCCCCGGCATCAAGAACATGATCTTCGGCGGCGACGGCATTTTCCTCGCGGCCCTCACCGGACCGGGAAGAATCTGGCTGCAGACTCTGCCCATCTCCAAACTAGCGCACGCCATCGAGAAATACATCCCGCGCGAAGCTCCAAGGCAGGCGGTGGAAGGCGGCGTAGTCGGCGGAATCGTAGGCTCGATCCTCGATAATATGCGCTAAGCCACCGGCTCGGATCGCATCGACTTGTGAACGTTTTTTCAGCGATCACCGACGCTAGGGCCACCTTCTCTTCGGTCAGCGTTTGAGAGCGGGCGCGTCCATACCTGCGACGATTGCATCCCATGCGGCACCGAGTCTGTCCGCCTCGGCCCGTATTTGCTCCGGGGTAGGCGGCGTCGGTAGCGTATGAAATGGCTTACCATCTTTGTCGGTGGCGCCCTTCTGCGTCCAGTAGGCGTTCGCCGGTTCATCACTCGGCACAACACGCAAGTCGATGAGGCCATTCCAACCCGCGCCGCCGAAGTGCTGAGAACACCCCACTGCCTCAGCTTCGGTTGAGAATCGCAAATTATCGGAGAACCAACCACCGTTGCTGTACTCGTCGATGATTTCGATTTTGTAGCTCATTGTGAGCTCCGGCAGACAGAACGCGCATTTAGCAATGTGATTCGTTTGAATAGTCCTCCTCAAGCAGCCTCCGATCAAGACATGCGGAAAGCGGACAAGTTACGAAGGTAACTTTGGCGATTGACAACTGTCGTGAGAGACAGATGGCCCACCGTTCTGCCTTGTTTCCCTTTCCCGCTACGAAACAGTGGGTGCCCCGTCCTAGCGTTTTTTGAGGCTGTTACGAAACTCAGTGGCGAGTACGCACGGTGGGACAAAACCAGGTTCCAGCCGCGTAGCGGCGGGATGTGAAAGCCCGGCACGGAAGTGCCGGGTGGCCGGAAGTGGAACAACCCGAGTCCGCTTTAGCGGACGGCACGAGTTTCGTAACAGCCTCTTTTTTGCAAGGGCGGGATTCGGTGCAGCCGGTACGATGGGGTTGTCCGCGTGTACTAAATTGCGTGCTGCCTGTGCATCAGGAACGGGAGTAAAATCCGCCACATGAAGGCATTCCATAGCGGGCGGGAAGCCAAAGAGTTCCTCATTTCCCAGATTGTCGAGGAAGCGCAGCGGGGGAACATTCCGCTCTCCGAAGTCGAGCGCAAAATGTTGTACTTCACGGAAAGTGGATGGACCCTTCCTGACATCATGAAAGTTAACGAGGATTTTGATCGTGAGTACGACCAAGACGGGTATGAGCACAAAATTGCGAAAATAGTTACGAAGGCCGACGAGCGAATCCGCAAGGGTGCACGTGACGATTACGACAAATGGAGGGCCGCAATTCATTTTCTTGAACGAGAAGACCACTACATTTTGGTAATGATTCGACTAGCGGGCCTACGGCCTCGCGGTGATCAATTAAGGTTGTTCACAACTGGGCTTGGAATTGTAACCGTGATCCTCGTAGCGATTTTCTTGAGCATCAAGTATGACGTCCATATGCCCTCCCGGAACGATCTCGGAACTTTCGTATGGGTTTTCCTCGCCTGTCTGTTCATCTCATACATGCTTCTGAGGTTCATCATCGGTGCGAAGAAAGCCGACGACCTCACCTCCACGGTGGCTGAAAAAGTATCCCGAATCTGGCAGCGCATCAGTGGAAACGCATAACTTTCGAGAACAGGCATAGCGCTGACTGCCCCGGTACCTGCGGCCCATCTCTCCCAACACTCATAGCGCGCCAGCGCCGCGCTGCTGCCGCTTGCCATCTCGGGTACACTATCCACAGGCGTTTCCGCGCCCTCCTTACCATGATCAACGGCAAACGTGTGGCAGTCGTCATGCCCGCTTATAACGCGGAAAAAACTCTGGAAGCCACGGTGCACGAGCTTCCCGAGTTGGTCGACGTCCGCATTCTCGTCGACGATCACAGCCGCGACCAGACCGTGCAATTGGCCCACCGCCTCGGCCTCTACGTTTTCCAGCATGACCGCAACTACGGCTACGGACGCAACCAGCAGACCTGCTATCGCGAAGCGCTCAACGCCGGCGCCGACGTTGTCATCATGCTGCACCCCGATTACCAGTACACGCCCCTGCTCATTACGGCGATGGCCAGCATGGTGGCCTACGACGTTTACGATGTCGTGCTCGGATCACGCATCATTGGCGGGCGCGCCTTGCGCGGCGGCATGCCCGTGTACAAATACATCTCCAACCGCTTCCTCACCGCCTTCGAAAATCTGTTTCTCGGCGTGAAGCTTTCCGAATATCACACCGGCTATCGCGCCTTCAGCCGCCAGGTGCTGACCGAATTGCCGTTGCTGGAAAATTCCGACGACTTTGTCTTTGACAATCAGATGCTGGCGCAGTGCGTCCATTTCGGCTTCCGCATCGGAGAAATTTCCTGTCCCACGAAATATTTCGCGGAGGCGTCCTCGATCAATTTCCGCCGCAGCGTCGAGTACGGCCTCGGCGTGCTCGCCACCACGCTGCAGTTTGCCTTGCAGAGATTTGGACTCGCCCACTTGCCGCGCTTCAGCCAGCAAGGCCGCAGACTTGAAGCGGGAAGCGAAAGCTATTACGCTGCCCGTTCGGGGACTGCGCGCTAGATATTGCGTTTCGTCTCCTCTTCACCATGCCAGAAAGCTTGCCAACCGCTCCCAGCACGCAACTGGGCAAGGACGAATTCTCAGTCCGCAACCTGGCCCGATTGGCTGGACTCACTCTAATCGCGTTCGTGGTCATGGGATACCATCCCGGACTGGAGGACGATTCTTTCTACCTGGCAGCCATCAAGCGGGATTTGCACCCGGCTCTCTTTCCGTATGATTCCGATTTTTTCCGCCTGCAATTTCAACTCACAATTTTCGACAAGCTCATCGCATTTTCCGTTCGTCTCACTCATCTGCCGGTTCTCTGGGACGTGTTGTTGTGGCAGTGGCTGGCGATTTTCCTTGTTCTGTTCGGCTGCTGGCGGATCGCCCGCCGCTGCTTCGCTCTGCCGGAAGCGCAGTGGGCCGCAGTGGCCTTGATTGCCGCCCTCCTGACTCTTCCGGTGCCCGGCATCGCGATCAATCTTGCAGATCAATATCTTCACCCGCGAACTCTCGCGACCGCTGCCATCCTGGCGGCCATCGTGGCTGTCATCGATAGAAAATTCTGGCTGACGGGTTTGCTGTTGGCAGTCGCCTTCGCCATTCATGCCATCATGGCCAGCTTGGGAATTTCCTTCTGCGTGTTTCTGGCTTGGACGCTGCGGGATTCTAAAATCGCTAGACCATCGCCGCTTCCGGCATTGGGCGCGCTTTTGCTTCCTCTGGGCTGGCTCTTCGGGCCAACTTCCGATGCCTGGCGCCAAGCCGCGGCGACTCGCGGTTTTTTGTTCGTGACGCGCTGGCACTGGTATGAATGGCTGGGAGTCTTTGCTCCGCTGGTTCTGCTCTTCGCTTTTCGCCGCTTCGCTCAGCCTCAGCGCAGACAGACGGGCGAAGTTTGTGTGGAGCGGGCACTCTTGCCCGCTTCTGGCGAGTCTGTTCTTCTTCCACTCGTCTCTGCTCTTATCTATTACGGCGTCTTTCAAACCATCGTCGGACTGGTGATCATGCTTCCGCCCGGCTTGGAGCGCTTGCGTCCCTTTGAGCCGATGCGCTACCTGCACTTGCTCTATCTTCTCTTCTTCCTGATCATCGGCGGGCTGCTGGGCAGGTATCTGCTCGATCGCCATCGCTATCGTTGGGCGTTGCTCTTTATCCCATTAAGCGCAGGCATGTTCTATGCGCAACGTCAGATGTACGCCGCGTCTCCGCATTTGGAGTTGCCGTTCATCACGCCGGACAGTGGCTGGCTGCGCGCATTCGATTGGATTCGCCTGTACACTCCCTCTGACAGCTTTTTCGCAATCGATCCCCATTACGAAGCCTTGCCCGGCGAGGACTATCACGGCTTTCGCGCTCTGGCCGAGCGCAGCGTTCTTGCCGACTATGAAAAAGATGCCGGCATGGCCGCTCGCGTTCCCGCGCTGGCGCCGCGCTGGCTGAAAGAAGTGACTGCCCTCAACGGATGGCGAAATTTTCGCGCGGGAGATTTCCAGCGGCTTAAGAATGATTTTGGCGTGACCTGGTTCGTGCTGTCGGCCGCCGATGCGGAATTCTCGAACCCGCAACCGGGTCCGGTCGTCTGTCCCTACGCCAACGAGGAAGTGAAAGTGTGCCGCCTACGCCGATGAGCAGCGTCACGCGTAATCCAAACCGATACGTCTGGATGGTGCTGGTCGCTCTCGCGGTTCGGCTGGCGGTGATCCCGTTCGTCTATCGCGATTGGATGGATCCGTTCGTCCTCGAGCACTGGGCCTTTGGATTGATTGCCCGCTCCATCGCTTCTGGCCACGGCTTCGGCAGTCCCTTCGCCCCGACCGGAGCTTCCGCGCTTCTGCCGCCGGTGTATTCCTATCTGCTGGCAGGCATCTTCAAGATCTTTGGAATCGAGACCAAGGCCTCAGTGCTTGCGGCCTTATCGCTCAACAGTGTGTTCTCGGCGCTTACCTGCATTCCAGTTTTTTTTCTGGCGCGGCGGGCGTTCGGAGATCGCGTGGCCACGTGGGCCGGCTGGGGATGGGCGTTCTCACCCTATGGCATTTATTATGGCGCGGACTGGGCCTGGTCCACCTGTCTGGTTACACTCGAACTGGCGTGCCTTTTCCTGTTTGCCTGGCGCCTCGAAGATTCTTCCCGCACTCGCGATTGGATCCTGTTCGGCCTTTTCGGAGGGCTTGCCGCGCTGACCGAGCCGGTCACATTGTCCGTCGTCCCGCTGCTTGGGCTGTGGACGGTCTACCGCCGTTTTCGAACGAACGTTCCCTGGAAGGGGCCCATGATCGCCGCCGCGCTGGCCGCGCTCGCCCTGATGTCCCCGTGGCTGGTGCGCAACTATCAACTCTTTCACCGCTTCATCCCTGTGCGCAGCGGCTTCGGCCTCGAACTCTACATTGGCAACAACGGATATTCCCAGCGCTGGGTGAACAGCGCTCTGCATCCCAATCACAACGATGCTGAGCTTTCCGAGTACGAGCGCGTCGGCGAGATCGCTTACATGGATCACAAGCTGCATCAGGCCGAAGCCTACATCCGCAACCATCCCGCATGGTTCGTCTGGATGACCGGCCGCCGCGTCGTTTACATGTGGACCGGCTACTGGAGCTTCGATCGCGCCTACCTAAAAGATGAACCGCTCGATCCGCCCAACATCTTTCTCGATACAACCATGAGCATTCTCGGGCTGCTCGGCCTGCGAAAGGTTTTTCAGCGCGACGCGGGGCTGGGCATGCGTTTCGCTATCGTTCTCTTCTTTTTTCCGCTGACCTATTACATCACGCACCCGGAGACATACTATTTCCGGCCAGTCGATCCCCTTATCGTGATTCTTGCCGCGGTCTTCGTCGCGGGCGGCCCGCTGAAACATGGCGAATTGCCCGCGTCCGCGAGTGAGGTTTAACATCTAATCACTCAAAATGCCCACCGCAACGGCACCGCCGATTACGCAACGCAGGTTCACGATCGGCCTCAGTGAAATTATTAATTTCGCTTACGACGCCTTTTCCAGCAACAAACTGCAGTTCACGCTGACCTCGCTGGCCATGGCGGTCGGAACGGCATCGGTGATCCTGGTCGTCACCATCGGCTTAACGGGGAAGCAATACATTCTTCGGCAGATTCAGTCCATCGGCGCCAACATGATCTACGCCGACTACCAGGGCGGACTGCAGCGCATCGACTCCACTCCGGACCCCATGACGGTGGATGACGTCAACGCCGTGCGCGCACAGGTTCCCAGCGTCGTGGCCGCGTCGCCGACCATCGCCTTGAATGACCGCATCAGCGTTGGCGGCGGCAAGCAGCGCGACATCCTTGTGCTAGGCGTCGCCCCGGAATATCAGCGCGTGCGCAATCTGATCGTGCTCGCCGGACGATTCTTCGATAACGAAGATACATCCGGCCGCAACAAGGTCGGCGTGATCACCGAGAAGCTTGCGCAAAAACTGTTCGGCACGCCGTCCGCCTCGATTGGACAGATCATCAAGTTGAGCAGCGGCCTGCCTTTCACTGTGGTGGGAGTTTTCAGAGAGAGCGTCGACACGTTCGGGCAATCTGAAATTCAGGAAGATTCCATGCTGATTCCGTACACGGTCAGCCGGTTCTTCACTCCCACGTCGGCGGTGTATGAGATCTATTTTTCCGCGGCGAGCCCGCAGGATGTGATCCCGGCAACGGCGGCGATCAAGCGCGTGCTGCAGTCGCGTCACCGGCCGGAGTCGGTTTACAACGTGCAGAATTTGACCCAACTGCTGACGGTGGCAGGGCGCATCGCCGACGCCCTCACTGTGATCCTGATGCTGGTCGCTTTCGTCACGCTGCTGGTCAGCGGCATCGGCATCATGAACATCATGCTGGCGACAGTCACGTCGCGCATTCGCGAGATTGGCATCCGCAAGGCCATCGGCGCGACCAACCGCGAAATCCGTTTCCAATTCCTCGCCGAGGCGATCCTGATTTCGTTGACCGGAGGCATTACCGGAATCGTCACCGGCCTCGCGCTCCCTTTCTCCGTGCGCTTCTTCACGGACTACCATTTTCCAATCTCAGGCTTGTCGGCCATCATCGCCATCATCGTTTCTTCCATCGTGGGAATCATCTTCGGGACGGTGCCGGCCTCGCGCGCTTCGCAACTTGATCCAGTAGAAAGCCTGCGCTACGAGTGAACTGTTGCTGGCAGAAAATTTTCGCCGAAATGTTCCTGCAGGAACATGTTTACATATTTGTATGTACAAATGACGGCAAGTAGTGGCTCGTCAGCGAGTTGCGCCGCGTTCAGATTTCCGGATTTGCGGGGCTTTCACATCTGCGGCGAATTTGCAGGGCGGGGGGGCGGGGCGGTGGCGCGGGCGCGATTGCTCGCTGCGCTCACTCCGCGTGACGGGCGAGGCGCCCGTCTCCACATAAGCCGTCTCCACATAAGTCTAGAAACCACAAAGCCGGGCTGGTTGGCCCGGCTTTTTCCCGTTGTGGAACTGGTTCGGTCGGTCTTGTTTCGATCGGCGAATCAGGCTGCTAAAGTTTCAAAATCTGGTCTTCCTATTCCGGCAACCGAACTCAGGAGGCTGAGGATGGTTTGCCATCAGACTTCGGCTCGATTGCTACTCGGGTTCACCGCCCGGGTGCTTACATCACCATGGCCAGGTTCTCCAGTTCATGCTGTAGAACCGGCAGGGCGCAACCCGCCATCTCGACGCGGCCTGCCGCATCGAGCGCTGCTTTGGCCGAGACCCCATATCCCCGGCCCATCAGGAACACCTGGAGCAATTCCGCCGCTTCGTAGGAGTCGATCATCCCACCCTGCAGCAGGTCGCTTCTCAGCGCCGCCAGCTCGGTCGGCGTGAACCTGTCTTTGTCATTCCCCATCCCCATCTTCTCGTTTGTCATGGCCGTCATCACCTCCGACTCCGACCTTCCCCACATTTGCCTATTAGACTCATCGGCAGCTATTGAAGTTGCATGCAATTCGGATGCCGTAATCACCCTACATTTCCTGTACGTTCCCCAAATCCCTCTAGATTCATTCAACCCTCAGATTTATCGGAAGTTGCGCGTATTTCCGTTAGGGCGGCATTGCCCTCGACATGCCATTCGTACCTAGGGGTAATCTGGAAACTGACACAATGTGTCGTTTTCCGATGGTGGAATCCAACCAGTAGGCGCACGAGTTCGGCCACGCGATTGGGAATGGGAATTGGGAGCCCGGACCAGATTAGTCCGGGAGCAGGTCGGGGTTTTATTTCCTGGCCAATGCGTCCTGAGCTGCCGACTGGCTGTCGTAGAACTGGAAGAACTGCCCGTACCTGCGCTACCAGGCTGTCGAATTGCGCTACGTCCAGGCAAAGGGCGTGCTGTCCGTAGCGGGCTTCCTTGCCGGTGACGTGCCAGAACGGCATCCAGCAGAACTGCTTGCCTTCCGCCGCTTGCAGCACGACCAGGAACGGATAAAGCGTCACCTCTTCCTGTTCCTCTCCCAGCCAGGATTCCAGTTTTTCGGGCAGAAGAGCCGAGACTACGTTGAAATCACCGTCACCGGCTCCCAACTGGAAGTCGAGACTCAAGTGCAACTCCCTCGTCCCGCCGCAGGCTGGACATGGTTCCGGAGACTCTTTCGAGAACTGGTAGAGCGCGTCGAACAGTTTGTGGTGCGTAGAGTATTTTTTATGACATTGAGTGCAGTAATAATATTGTGCCGCCACGTCTGAACCTCCTTTTCCGAAGATCCGCAGAGTTCAGCGCGCGTGGTTCACAGCCGCCCCTAAGGTTCGATCGTCGCCTCATCGATCAGCATGATGGGGATGTCGTCCTTCACCGCATAGACCCGATGGCACTTCGTACACTTCAAGCTTTCGGGGTTTTGCCGGTACTCGAGCGCCTGCTTGCACGCTGGACAGACCAGGATTTCCAGAAGGTCTTTGGCAATCATGACGTGTGCATTGTACGACACGGGGGCGTAGGCCTCGTGTGACGGAACGCACACCGCGACGTGCATCACCACGGAGGCACGGGGAAAAAGGGATAAATCTTGATGGGTCCGAGGGGTCGGATCGGGGGCGGGGGCGCGCCGTGTGAGTTGGTTTGGACTTCGTCGACGTATGCTCAAGGGAGATCCCTTCGACTTCGCTCTGTCGAAAATCTCCACTTCTCGCAAAAGCGGCGAGAAATGGAGCACCCCATTTTCAGTTGCTTCGGTGGGCCGAAGGCCCATGCACAACTCAGGGCAGGCTCCTCGGCCCGCTGGTGAAAACGCGGGCCTTCGTGATGACGCCTTTCGATGTGCTATCCGTTTTCTCCGTGGCTCTGTGCCTCTGCGGTAGCTGACTTCCAGATTGCACCGCTCCCGGCGGTGTAAAATTCAAGGTCCGGCGCAGGGAAGTCGCGCCGGAAGCCCAAATCATGCCTGCCCTCATCCTGGATGGAACGAAGATCGCGCAACAGATTCGCAGCGAAGCCGCCGCCGAAGTCCGAACCATGGCCGCGGCCGGTGTGCGCCCCGGCCTGGCCGTGGTGCTGGTCGGCCATAATCCCGCGTCAGAAATTTATGTTCGCGGGAAGGTGAAGGCCTGCGAAGAAGTCGGCATCTACAGTGAGCAGCTGAGCCCGCCGGAAACCGCATCGACGGCCGAGTTGCTCGCGCTCATTGCCGACTTGAACCGGCGCGACGAGATTGATGGCATCCTGGTGCAGCTTCCACTGCCTCCACAGGTGGATTCCAAAAAAGTGCTCCTGGCCGTCGATCCGGCCAAAGACGTTGACGGCTTCCATCCCATGAACGTCGGATTCCTTTCCACCCAGCGGCCCGGCCTGGTACCGTGCACGCCCGCTGGCGTGATGGAGATCCTGAAGCGCAGCAACATTTCCATCTCCGGGCGCGAGGCGGTCGTGGTCGGGCGCAGCGATATAGTCGGCAAGCCGGCGGCCATGCTGCTGATCAATGCCAACGCCACCGTAACCGTTTGCCATTCGAAGACGCATGATTTGCCGGGAGTGTGTCGACGGGCCGACATTCTGGTGGCGGCCATCGGCCGCGCCGGCATGATTACCCGCGATTTCGTGAAGCCGGGAGCGACCGTGATCAACGTCGGGATGAATACGATCACCGATGAGAGAGAGTTTCAGAAGTTCTTCCGCGGCAATGCCAAGCGGGAGGAGACTTTTCGCAAGAAAGGGTCAACCCTGATCGGCGACGTGCATCCCGAAGTCGCGGAGGTTGCCGGCGCCGTGACTCCGGTCCCAGGGGGCGTCGGCCCGCTCACGATTGCGATGTTAATGTTTAATACGGTAAAAGCGGCGAAGATGCGGCGCGGAAGCGGCGTGCCGGAGCTATCGCGGGCGTAAAATCCACCACGGAGTCACGGAGAAGAAAGCGGCCAAGAAAGACTTGAATAATCTTGAACTGGCTCTGATTAGACTCGAGCGTTTCGCCTCTGCGCGGCTCCGCATTTACGTGGTGAAAACAATGTTGCAACTCTCATGCTGAAAGTCGGGCTCACTGGCGGGATTGCCTCGGGGAAGTCTGTGGTGGGCGAGATGTTTGTCGGGCTGGGCGCGTACCTTGTCCAGGCCGACCGGATCGCGCACTCGCTGATGAGTCCGGGCGAGGCCGTTTATAACGAAGTCGTCCGGCATTTTGGGCGAGACATTCTCAATCGCGACGGAAGCGTGAATCGCGCCAAGCTGGCGGAGGCTGCCTTCGGACCCGCTGCTGCGGCCAAAACCGCTTCGCGCATCGAAGAGTTGAATCGCATTGTGCATCCGGCCGTCATTCGCAGCCAGAATGAATGGATGCAAGCCATTGGGGTGCAGTATCCGCAGGGGGTCGCGATTGTCGAAGCAGCGCTCATCCTTGAGGCTGGCGCCGCCGATCACTTCGACCGCATGGTTGTCGTGACCTGCAACCCTGAGCAGCGGGCGGTGCGCTTCGCTGCTCGGCAGAAGGTGGATCTCGAAGCGGCTCGCAAAGAAGTCGCCCGCCGCATGGCCGCGCAACTTCCTGACGAAGAAAAAATCAAGGTCGCCGATTTCGTCATCGACAACTCCGGAACGCTCGAGAGCACTCGCGAACAAGCAGGACGAGTGTGGCAGCAGCTGAGTCAGGAAGCAGAGGCAGGCTCGGGCGCTACGCGCCATGAGTCTCGCTAGACCGGCCTCCGCTCGCGATTCGATCTGCGAAAACCTGCGCCTCGGATAGAATGCCGGGATGAAGCCCAAAACGCTTTACCTGGTCCTCTGCATTCTGGGCCTCGTCGTTCCCTACGCGGAATTCATTCCATGGGCGCTACAGCACGGATTGAATCTCCCGCTGTTTGTCCGCGAACTCTTTGCGAATCGTATTGGAGCGTTTTTCGGGATGGACGTTCTGGTTTCTGCGGTTGTCCTTATCGCGTTTACGCGCATCGAGGGCAAGCGTGTCAGGATTCGACATCGGTGGCTGGTCATCCTAGCGGTGCTCACCGTGGGAGTCTCGCTCGGACTGCCACTCTTTCTTTATTTGCGGGAGCAGCAACTGGAATCGGGCATCCCCGCGTCCGCGTGAACCGCAGAGCGTGCTCAACCCGTCGGCATTGTTTAGAATTGATCAAGGGATCTTTTTTGCTCCTCGGCATCGTACTAATCTTTGCTCTCATCGAAATCGGACGGACGAAATATGAAACTTTTGCGGCCTTTGCTTCTCGCGCTGGCGATTGCCGGAGCCTTCTTCTACTTCACGACCTGGCGCTCCAACTCGCAGGGTGAACTGCACTCGCTGAACTGGTTTGCGCAGCCCGCGCAGGTCGAGATCACCGAAGCTGCTCCCAATGAGTCCCTCGACAGCGAAGAGCAGAACAACATCTCCGTCTACAAGAAGAACATTCCGTCCGTGGTGAACGTGACCTCGCGCGCCATGACGTTTGATTTCTTCTACGGCCTGGTTCCGCAGGAAGGCCAGGGCTCCGGATTTGTCATCGATAAGGAAGGGCACATCCTCACCAACTATCACGTGATCGCCGACGCGCGCCAGGTAGAGGTCACGCTGCACAATCGCAAGAAATACAAAGCCACCATCGTGGGGACCGATCCGCCGCACGATCTGGCGGTCATCCAGATCAAGGCTCCCGACCTGGTTCCGGCCATCCTGGGCGATTCGCGGAACCTGCAGGTGGGGCAGAAGGTTTATGCGATCGGCAATCCCTTTGGCCTGGCGGGCACGATGACGCGGGGCATTGTCAGCTCGATTCGCCCGGTTCGCGAGCCCAACGGCGCCATGATCGACGAAGCCATCCAGACCGATGCCGCCATCAATCCCGGCAACTCCGGCGGACCGCTGATGAACTGGCACGGCGAAGTGATCGGCATCAATACGATGATTCTTTCGAATGTCGGCCAGAACGCCGGCATCGGCTTCGCCATTCCCATCAACACCGCCAAAGCGGTGCTCAACGATCTCATGACCCTTGGGCGCGTTCGGCGCCCCGCCCTTGGTGTGCGCACGATTGCGATTACTCCGGAACTGGCGGACGAGATCGGCCTGCCCGTTGACTACGGATTACTCATCATTCAGGTCACGCCCGGAGGATCGGCGGATCAGGCTGGATTGCGGGCCGGCACCGAGCGCGCCTACCTCGGCAATACTCAGATCATGCTGGGCGGAGATTTGATCGTGGCGATCGACGGTCAAAAAATAGAAGACGAGCAGGATCTGGCGCAGATGATGGACAATCACCGCGCCGGCGATACGGTGAAGATTACGATTTTCCGCAACAAGCGCAAGATGGATGTCACCGTGGCCCTCGGCGAAGCGCGGCAGCAGGTGTGAAGAGCGAGAACCACGGAGGACACTAAGTTGCACGAAGGAAACCCTGCCAGTAAGACTTCGTGATCCTTCGTGGTCTTCGTGGTAAAGGGCCTTCTTCCGACGCCATTGCATATTGAAACTATGCCCACGGAAACTTTCACGATGCAGGGGAAGCAAGTTCGACTGGAGCCGTTGCAGCACCATCACGTCGACGGCTTAGTCGTGGCTGCGGCTAACGATCGTGAACTTTACCGCTGGAGTCCCGTACCTCAGAGCAACGCCGAAGTGCAGGCCTATGTCGACACGGCTCTCGCCTGGCGCAATGCCGGCACCGCCGTGTCATTCGCCATTGTGCGCACGCAAGACGGGGTGGTTATCGGCTCCACGCGCTTCTTTAATCTTGAACGATGGGCGTGGCCGTCAGGTCATCCATCGCATGGACGCAAGATGCCGGACGCGTGCGAGATCGGCTACACGTGGTTCGCTCGCTCCGCCATCCGCACTGCGGCCAACACGGAAACGAAGTTTCTGATGCTGCGCCACGCCTTCGAAGACTGGAAGGTTCTGCGCGTCTGCTTTCACACCGATGTGCGAAACCAGCGTTCGCGCGCCGCAATCGAGCGCATCGGCGGGCAGTTTGAAGGAATCCTGCGCGCCCACCGCATGGCTGCGGATTTCATCCCACGCGATTCCGCTCGTTACTCCATTCTTCCCTCGGAGTGGCCGCAAGTGAAGCAACGGCTGCTTCATTCCATCGAGCGCTGAAGCAGTCGAGTCGTTCTGATTTGTTCAGGAAACGGTTGCGGCAAAAAATTCCGCGATCTCCAGCACCTCATCTCCGTTGAGATGCAGATCTCCGGCGCGCATGACGCCTTCGGCTTGGCGGGCATTGCGCGCGCCCACAATCGCGCCCGTTACCGCCGGATTCTGCAGGGTCCAGGCCACGGCAACTTCGCCGGCCGATCGGCCATGCTGGCGGCCAATTTCCTGTAAGCGATCCACCAGCGCAAGATTCCGCGCCAGATTCGGCTCGGTAAAATCCGGATGTCCGCGCCGCCAGTCGTCTTTCGGCAACTTGGAGATCCGTTCGCGCGTCATGGCTCCGGTTAACAGCCCCGAAGCCATCGGCGAATAAACGATCACCCCAATGCCTTCTTTGAGGCAATACGGCAGAATGTCCGTTTCAACTTCCCGATGGATTAGCGAATAGGGCGGCTGCAGCGAGGTTACGGGCGCAATGGCGCGGGCACGCTTCAATTGCTCGACGTTGAAGTTCGAAAGTCCAATCCAGCGAACTTTCCCCTCGCGCTTCAAATCGGCCATGGTGGACCAGCCCTCTTCCAACTCCGGAGAATCGGGATCGGGTGGCCAGTGAATCTGATACAGATCGATGACTTCGACGCCCAGACGCCGCAGGCTAGCTTCAACTTCACCGCGAATCGAATCGGCATTCAGAACTTTCCGTACTTGTCCGCTAGCATCCCAGCGCAGCCCGCATTTCGTGAAAATATAAGGACGCGGTCCCGGCCACGATTTCAGGGCTCGCGCGACCACCTCCTCCGAGTGTCCGAGTCCGTAGACCGCGGCCGTGTCAATCCAGTTCACGCCTAATTCCAGCGCGCGGTGAATGGCCGCGATGGAATCGTTGTCGTTTTGTGAGCCCCATGCGAATTGCCAGCCCGAGCCGCCGATGGCCCAGGCCCCATAACCGACAGTAGTAATGTTCAAATCAGAATTACCAAGAGTGCGAGTTTGCATTTCAATCTCCTGCTCGTTTTGGATTCGAGAATGAAGGATTCCGATTCATTCCGGCAAGAATATTCGACGGATCGTTACATTTGACTCTGCCCGCTTGGTCGGCTAGCCTCAATTGTCTCTGCAATGTTGAACTCCTCAATCGGCATGCTATTTCCGCGTAAATCATTTCCACGTAAATTCTGGGTGCTACTTTTTCTGGCCTCAGTTTTCATCGCCGTCGCGCCCTCCGCTCCGGCCTCGACTCATGCCGTGCGCGCGCAGCACGCGATGGTGGTCACCGTGCACGCGTTGGCCTCGCAGGTGGGAGTGGATATTCTCCAGGCCGGCGGCAATGCCGTGGATGCGGCCGTCGCTGTCGGATTCGCGCTGGCGGTTGTGCATCCGCCCGCGGGAAACATCGGCGGCGGGGGATTCATGCTGATCCGCATGGCCGACGGCAAAACGCATTTTCTCGACTACCGCGAAAAAGCTCCGGCGGCCGCCACCCGCGACATGTATCTCGACCCGCAGGGCAACGTGATCGAAGACGCCAGCGAGATTGGATACAAATCGATCGGCGTGCCCGGTTCCGTGGCGGGGATGGTCTATGCCGAACAGAAATATGGCAAGCTCAGCCTGAAGCAGGTTATGGCCCCCGCGATCAAGTTCGCACGCGACGGCTATCCGCTTACCTGGAACGAAGCCGCGGATCTGCACGATGAATATCTGGCGAAGTTTCCGGAGTCGCATCGTGTCTTCCAGCGCGATGGCAATTACTACAAGCCCGGAGAAATCTTTCGCCAGCCTGACCTCGCCCGAACGCTAGAGCGAATCGCCGAAAAGCCAGACGACTTCTACCACGGCGCTCTCGCTCGGGAAATCGCAGCCGCTATGCAAAAGGGCGGAGGCCTGATCACGGCGGACGATCTGGCGCACTACGAAGTGAAAGAGCGCGAACCCGTGCGTGGCACCTACCGCGGATTCGAAGTCATCAGCGCGCCTCCGCCTTCATCCGGCGGAATTGTTTTGATCGAATCGCTCAACATTCTCGAAGGCTACGATCTGGCGAAGATGCAAAGCCGCTCGTCCGAATCCATTCACTTCACCGTGGAGGCCTTCCGTCGAGCGTTCTTTGATCGCGCCGAATTTCTCGGCGACCCCGATTTTTCTAAAATCCCGGTGTCGCAGCTCATCGATAAAAAATATGCCGCAGCCTGGCGCGATTCAATCAACCCCGCGCAGGCCACGCCCAGCAAGGAGTTGAAGCGGCCGTCGGTTTTTAATGAACTGGAGCAATACGCCGCCGTCCATCCGCCGGCAGCGGCGCCTCCTGAATCCAATCACACCACGCACTATTCGGTGATTGACGCTGAAGGCAATGCCGTTGCGGTCACAACCACCATCAACGACTGGTTCGGCTCCCGCGTTACCGCCGATGGGCTCGGCTTTTTGCTCAACGACGAGATGGATGACTTCTCCGCCAAGCCCGGAGTTCCCAATTCCGACGGCCTGATTCAAGGCGCGGCCAACGCGATTGGTCCGGGTAAACGGCCTCTTTCCTCGATGACTCCCACGATTGTGGTTCACGATGGTAAAACGGTGATGGTGCTGGGTTCACCGGGTAGCTCGAAAATCATCACCACCGTAGCCAACGTGTTGATGGGTGTGGTCGACTACGGCATGAATCTGCAGGAAGCGGTGGATGCGCCTCGATTTCACAATCAATGGCTGCCGGACGTCGTCAACGTGGAAAAATATTTTTCTCCAGACACGTTGAATGCTTTGCGGAAGATGGGATACAACATTCAAATCGGATTGGGCAGCGGCGACCAGATTTCGCCCTATTGGAGCGACGCCGAGTGCATCGCCATCGATGAAAGAACCGGCGAACGCCTGGGCGCAACCGATATCCGCAACAGTAACGGGAAGGCCGTGGGATACTAGGAAAGCAATGGTTGATGGTTGAGTCTGATTGTGGAATGGCAAGGCAGTTTGTGTTGGGATTTCATTCCACAATCAACAATTATCGTTTAACCATTTCCCGAGGGCTGGCATGCAGAGAGCGGTTTCAACCTATCTATTTGTGAAAGAACGGCTGCACCCGGGAATTCTGGACGGCCTGGTGCGTAGCGGCGTCCAGGCAATCGAAATTTTTGCTGCGCGCCAGCATATTGACTACGCCAATCGCAAGCAGCACGTGAAGGAAATTGCTGAGTGGTTCCGCGGCAGTGGGATCCCGCTGAACTCCGTCCATTCACCGCTTTACGCCGATTACGAGTGGGGACGCGCGGGTGCGCCGCCGCTCAACATCTCTTCGACCGACCGGGCCAACCGCATCGAGGCCATAGACGAGATCAAGCGTGCCCTCGAAATCGCCGAGCAGATCCCGTTTCGCTTCCTGGTGCAGCATCTGGGCGCGCCCAATGAAAGCTTTGACGAGAAGAAGTTTGAGGCGGCCATGACCTCCATCGAGCACCTGCGCGCCTTTGCCAAGCCGCTCGGAGTCCGAATTTTGCTGGAAAATATCCCCAACGACCTTTCGACGCCGGATCGTTTGGTGGAACTGATTCGGGGCGCGCATTTCGATGATGTCGGTGTGTGCTTCGATTTTGGGCACGCCCACATCATGAATTCCGTGAGCGAATCGTTTGAAATTTTGCGCCCGCACATCCGTTCGACGCACGTCCATGACAACGCGAAGGACAAAGATTCGCACCTGTGGCCCGGGCAGGGAACCATTAACTGGAAAGAAGCGATGGAATTGCTGGGTTCGGCGCCGCAAACTCCGCCTCTGTTGCTGGAACTTGGCGAAGATGAGAAAGTGAACCCGCTGGAAAAACTTGCGGAAACCTTTGACAAGCTGGAAAGTTCCTAAATTTCAAAGTGGCAATGTTTCAAAGTTTCAAGGACAAATGAGACGGAGCGCCTTGAGGCCATGAAACCTTGAAACGCTAAAACCTTGAAACCTGATTTTTATGCCACCTGTCACTACTATTTCAGAAATCGGCAAGCATGATGGCCAGTCCGTCACTATTCGCGGCTGGCTCTACAACCTGCGCGAAAGCGGAAAACTTTTGTTCCCGCAATTCCGCGACGGCTCTGGAATTATCCAGGGGGTCGTCCCCAAGAACGCGGTCACGCCCGAAGTTTTCGACGCGATCAAAACGCTGACCCAGGAATCGAGCGTGATTGTCGAGGGCAAAGTCCGCGCCGACAAGCGCGCGCCGGGCGGCTACGAACTCGATGTCGCCAACGTGCAGGTGATCCAGCGCGTGCCCGAGTCCGATCCTTACCCCATCACTCCCAAAGAGCATGGCACGGATTTCCTGATGGAGCACCGCCATCTGTGGGTGCGCTCGCAGCGCCAGGCGGCCATTCTGCGGGTTCGCGCCGAAATCATCAAAGCGGCTCGCGACTTCTTCGACGACCGCGGATTCACACTGACCGATCCGCCGATCATCACTCCCGCGGCTTGTGAAGGCACCACCACGCTGTTTCCCGTGGACTATTTTGACGAGCAGGCGTATCTCACGCAGTCCGGCCAACTCTACGTCGAGGCGACTGCGATGGCGCTGGGCAAGGTCTATTCCTTTGGCCCAACCTTTCGCGCTGAGAAATCCAAGACGCGACGTCACCTGACCGAATTCTGGATGGTCGAACCGGAAGTTGCCTACGCGCAACTCGACGACGTGATGGAACTGGCCGAGGGCCTGATCAGCTTCATCGTCAAGCGGTGCCTCGAGAAGCGCCGCGCCGACCTGCATACGATCGGCCGCGACATTTCCAAGCTCGAAAAAATCGAGCCGCCATTTCCGCGCATCAGCTACGACGACGCGGTGAAAAATCTGCAGGAAGGCCACGCCAAGGGCGCGCTCGAATCGACGTTCGAATGGGGCGGCGATCTCGGCTCGCCCGATGAAACTTATCTCTCTGCGCAGTTTGACAAGCCGGTGATGGTGCATCGCTATCCCGCCAAAGTGAAGGCGTTCTATATGGAGCCCGATCCGCAGCGTCCCGAACTGGCGCTGTGCGTGGATGTACTCGCGCCCGAGGGCTACGGAGAAATCATCGGCGGCTCGCAGCGCATGGCTTCGCACGAATTGTTGCTGCAGCGTATCCACGAGCACGGTTTGCCGGAAGAAGCCTTCCAGTGGTATCTCGATTTGCGGAAATTCGGCAGCGTTCCGCATGGAGGCTTCGGCATGGGCATCGAGCGCGCCGTAGCGTGGATTTGCGGCCTGGAGCACGTGCGCGAAACCATTCCGTTCCCCAGGATGCTGTATAGGCTCTACCCGTGAAGGAGATTGAGCGAAGGAATTGAGTAATTGGGTAATTTAGTAGTTGAGTAAATTTATGAATCGCGTAGCGTCAAAGTCTTTCAATTTCTCAATTTCTCAATTACCCAATGAGTTCAATCCAAGTCGATTGACCCTATGACGACTACATCCGCGCCGACCACCAACATCTCTCCCCGCCAGATTCGTGTTATTGGTGTTCCCCTTGATCTCGGCCAATCCCGCCGCGGCGTTGATATGGGACCTTCCGCCGTTCGCGTTGCCGGTCTCGAGGCGCGCCTGGAGGCCCTCGGTCATGAGGTCGAAGACGGCGGCAATGTTGCTGTCGCGATTCCGGAGCAAAAAAAAGAAGGCGCCGCCAACGCCAAATATTTGAAAGAGATTACTGCGACCTGCACCAAGCACGCCGAACTCGTGTTCAAAACCCTTGAAGCCGGCAGGGTTCCCCTAGCGCTCGGTGGAGATCACTCCATGGCCGTCGGCACGGTCTCGGGCGTGGCCGAGTTCTATCGAAAGCACAACCAGCGCATTGGTCTCATCTGGATCGATGCTCATACCGACATCAACACTCCCGATTCATCTCCTAGCGGAAACGTGCATGGGATGCCGCTCGCGGCGTTGATGGGCTTGTGGCCGGGCGATCTCGCTAACATTTACGATTTTTCTCCGAAGGTGAAGCCGGAGAACTGCGTGCTGGTCGGCGTGCGCGACATCGATGCGGTCGAAAAAGAAAATGTCCGCCGCACGGGCATCGGAGTCTTCACCATGCGCGATATCGACGAACGCGGCATGCGCACCGTGATGGAGGAGGCTCTGCGCCTCGCCGGTCGCGGCACTGCCGGATATCACATTTCTCTCGACATGGACTGGGTCGATCCCGAGGACGCGCCCGGCGTCGGCACCCCGGTTCGCGGCGGCGCGACTTACCGCGAGGCGCACCTGGCCATGGAAATCATCGCCGACCACGGCCGCATGCTCAGCTTCGAAATCGTCGAAGTGAATCCCGTCATCGACGAGCACAACCGGACCGCCGATCTCGCGGTGGAATTGGCGCTGTCGGCCTTCGGTAAGAAAATCCTTTAGCTTTCCTTCGTGAACCTCAGTGTCCTTGGTGGTCGATGATTTTGGGAACCATCCCTGCGATTGACGGAATCCTTGCTCCGCGTCCACACTAAACGGGCATGGAAAAGCTTCGCGTCGGCATCTTATTCGGCGGGCGCAGTGGAGAGCACGAAGTGTCGCTGCTTTCCGCCGCCTCTGTTTTGAACGCAATCGATAAAGACAAATATGAGGTCGTGCCCATTGGCATCACTAAAGACGGACGCTGGCTCACCGCCGAGCATGCTGAGAATCTCCTCGCCGGCAAACTCACGATTGAACCGCGCAACCTCCGCGCCGGTGATCCCGACATTACGCAACCGGCGGCGGTTCTGGCCCGGGGCGAGGCTGTTGTCGTCCCGCCAGAGCCCGTGCATCGCCAGAGTGGACTTGTCCCTTTCCAGACTGATGCCGCGCTTATGCGCCGCGCCTCCGACCGCGCCATTAACGTCAACGTCATCTTCCCGGTGCTGCACGGGACGTTTGGCGAAGACGGCACCATTCAGGGCCTGCTCGAACTCGCTGATATTCCTTACGTGGGCGCCGGAGTTCTCGGTTCCGCTGCAGGCATGGACAAGGACATCATGAAGTCGCTGTTCATCGCGGCCAAAATTCCCATCGTGAAGCACGTCACCGTTCTGCGCAGCGCTTGGGAGAAAGATCCGAAGAAAGTCGAGAGAGCGGTGGCCAGGCTGAAGTATCCCGTGTTCGTGAAGCCCGCCAATCTCGGCTCTTCGGTGGGCATCAGCAAGGCGCACAATCGGAAAGAACTCGGACCTGCGATCGAAGAGGCCGCAAAATTCGATCGCAAGATTGTGATCGAGCAAGGCGTCGGCGGCAACAAGCAAAAGGCCCGCGAGATCGAGTGCTCGGTGCTCGGCAACGACGATCCGGTGGCTTCCGTCCCCGGAGAAATTGTTCCCATCAAGGAGTTCTACGATTACAACGCGAAATATCTCGACGAAGGTTCCAAGCTGATCATCCCGGCGAAACTCACCAAGGCGCAGACCAAGAAAGTTCAGGAGCTGGCCGTCGAGGCATTCAAGGCGGTCGATTGCTCGGGGCTGGCGCGCGTGGATTTCTTGATGGATCCCAAGACCGGCAAGATTTTTCTCAACGAGATCAACACCATGCCCGGATTCACCGCCATCAGCATGTATCCCAAGCTGTGGGCGGCGTCTGGCCTGGAGTACTCCGATCTGATCGATCGCCTGATTCAGCTCGGCATCGAGCGCCACGAGGACAAGAAGAAGAATCAATACAGCCGGTGACATTGTTGAATTTTGATTGTTGATTGTTGAATGAGAACCCGCCCCGCCCCGTGCGTTGATCAATCCGCACATTTTTTTCGCACCGCATGCTCGTAAAACGTTCATTCTTAACGATTTGCCTAGGTAATAATTACCTTGACTAACCCACGCCAATTCGCTATAGTTCTGGCATGGACAGTGCAAGCGACAACCCCAAGACCTTACAGCAAGCGATTCAGTACTTTAGCGACGAACAAATCTGCATCGACGCTGTAGCCATGATGCGCTGGCCCGATGGCCCTCGCTGCCCGGACTGCTGGACTCCCGGCGGTGACAAAGGTCGGAATCCCTACTACCTAAAAACGCAGAAGCGCTGGAAGTGCCGCGACTGCCGTCGTCAGTTCTCCGTCAAGGTCGAGACTATCTTCGAGGATTCCCCGATCTCGCTGCAGAAGTGGCTCCCCGCGCTGTGGATGCTGGTTAGCTGCAAGAACGGTGTCTCGTCCTACGAGATTCACCGCGCTCTTGGCGTCTCGCAAAAGACCGCATGGTTCATGCTTCATCGGTTGAGACTCGCGCTCAAAACGCAAGCCTTTGTATTCAAGATCGGCGGCAAAGATTCTGGTGGCGTCGAAGTCGATGAGACTTTCGTTGGCGGCAAATTGAAAAACATGCACCGGGATCGGCGCGCACGATTCGCCGCCCAAGGGGGACACACTGGCGGCTCGACCGGAAAGGCCATCGTGCAGGGCATGCTCGACCGCGACGAGCGCAAGGTTCGCGCCAAGGTCGTGCCGAACTGGAAGCGCGAAACGCTGCAAACCGAAGTGCTCAACAACGTCCGGTACGGCTCCAAGGTTTATTCCGATGACGCGGTGTCCTACGATGGGCTGAAAGAAAAATACGTTCACGAAGTCGTGAACCATGCCGAAGAGTACGTGCGTGGACAGGTTCACACGAATGGCCTTGAAAATTTCTGGTCGTTGCTGAAGCGGAATCTGAAAGGCACTTACGTTGCTGTCGAGCCGTTCCATTTAGAGCGCTACGTCGATGAGCAGGTTTTTCGCTTCAACAATCGCGCCACAAAAGACAATCCGCTAGACGATTCCGACCGTTTCTTGCTGGCGCTCTCACAGGTTGCGGGGAAGCGGCTCACGTTCGCCGAACTCACGGGCAAGGACAGCGCGAGTCAATTCTGAGCGATATCGCTATTACCGGAAGCGCGGCCCCAAAACGCCGCGTGCATTGAAGCACTGATGACCAAAGTTGGGTAGTGGTGCCGTTTCACATCCACAGGCTTGACACCCTCCGCATCGTGCGCGAAGCCACGGAAAATAAGTAACAACTTCATTTCTCAAGGTGCCGCGCGGGCGGCCCAAAGAAGTCACTCGTGCGGTCCGAAGAACAGCTTCTCTAAGGCCATCTTTCTAAACTGCCATTGAGTTAGTTCTTTGTCGTTCACGAACAGCCTGCATTTACCTTCGTTATTAAGACCGAGGCTGGCTGAATGTAGAACTTGGTCGCGGTCATCGTGAACCTCTATACTGTCCTTCGTGCGCACGAAGTTTATTGAGCGGCTCAATCCCGCCATCGGGTCGTCCACACGGACAGCGGAGAACCTGCTGCTATTTACTTGCGCTACAGAAAAATGGAGGGGATAGCGCTCCGGCATTAATGCCTCCGCTGCCTCTATGTCTGTGCGCACACCCTGTTCTAATTCCTTGAAGACGTGCGGCAGTGAACACTCGGAACGGGCATGTACCCAGTCGAACTGTTCTGGCACCTTTTCGTTTGTCATCTATCTTTTCCAGTACAGCCATCGCACTTCAATATCCGCTCCTGCATCGCCAACAAATGCTCGTATTTTAGCAAGACAGCAAGCGGCTTGTCGTTGTCCTGAATCACCAGCGTCTTATCGAGTTCCCGTAACTGCGTTGACGTTTAAGGCACGGCACCACTCCCCAAAGTTGTGCGGGATATGTTCAAGTGTGAAAATGCGATAGTATGCGACTATGAGTCCGGAAGAACAGCGCGAGCAAAAAGGGAAGATCTTGCTAGAGTATCAAGAGACCGAAGAGGAAATCGCCGCGTTAGAGGTTAAGGCAAAGCGGATCGGCGTCGAGATTAGTAAGTTTGGGTACTGGATGCAAAATTCTCCCGCCACGCACATCTATCGCCGCGAACAGGAGCAATATGGACTGAAAGTTGAGCTCACGCCCCTTGAGACAATGCAAGCAATCAAGGACTGGGAACATCACTTTGAACTAGCCGATAAACTCCGGCAAGCCCGTAGCCGATTGGGTGATTTAGAAGAACAAAAGAAACGGCTTCGCCTCTCATAAAACTAAGAAGTCGGATGATCCAGCAGGAACGTCACAGCGTCAACTTCGTCGTCATCGTGCCGCATCCTTCTTTGGCTGCGCGGACTTCCACCAAGCCGCGTCGTCCGCCCGCGGGCGGCGCTTCTGCCAGTCCGCCATGATGGCTTTGCACGAGTCCTTCACGGTGCGCGAGTTCCGCTTGTTGCCCGTGGCGAAGAGCACCGATTTATCGGGCATTAACACCATGAGTTCATTCACCGCATTCCAGTAGCCTGGTTGATGGTGTACGAGCAGCATATAGTCGGGGGACGCATCGCTCAGCGTCAGCGAAATTTCGGGGCACGACTTCATCAGTTCATGCGCCACTTGGGTTGTCTTGTCGTCTTTCGAAACGGATGCGCCCGCCGTGGCGACTGGGCCCAAAGCAAAGCCCGTGGCCGACGTGGAGATGCTCACGTCGCTGCTGATGAACACGACCGGCCGATGCTGCTGCGCGAATGCAGTGAGTGAGAGAAGAAGCAAAGCTAGCAGGAACTCCGGTACGCTTTTCATGGCGTGCCCCTCCACGGGCGTGTTGCGGAAGAATCTCGTTCCCAGCGGGGGAATGCAAAACGCGCGAACACTCTAGCCCACGCTGAAAGCCGCGTCAATCACACCATCGAGCTACTTTCTGTTACGAACTCCGGACAAACACCATGAATAACTATCGCTACTTTAAAGCAGGACAGTGTCTCACCGAGCTGGTTGGCGGCGTCTGGGCTTCGGTCCGCGCTTAGGCTTGCCCTCATTCGCTTTCTTCTCATCCGCAAGCATCTGGATTAGATCGGACTTCGACACGCGCAGAAGTTTCCGCAACGCGCTTTCGAAAATTTCAGAGTTCGGCAGTTTTCGCGTTGGGTTAGTCATCTTCTGCCGTTATACTACACCCGTCGGGCATGGAACCAAAGACCCGCTGCCATCGGCTTGCGAACGTGTGATGGGGAAGCCCGTCACGGCTTGGGATACCGTGAGCGGTTTGTCGTGGCGCGTGACCTTGCACGGTCAGTCGATGGAACCACAGCGCTTGCTTTCCCCATGCCCGACACCCGACCTCAGACGACCTCTCCGCTTGCGAAACGGAGCTTTCGACCCTCGGCAAAAATCAGCTTACCGCCGGGAATCTGCTGATTTGGGTTAGCCATGTTAATTAATGCCCAAATTATTGAGAGGTTGTGCAAATGGCGAATGCGAAAATCAGCATCCCTGGCGGAGTTAGCGTGGACCTCGAGGGCACGGCCGACGAGGTCGTTGCGGTCTTAGAAAATCTCCGGAAGAACTATGCGGTTTCCGGGACGGCCGTTCCAAGATCGGTCGGAGGTCCCGCCAAGGGAAAGGGCGAGATTCCCAGACTCATCGATTCACTGAAATCTGAGGACTACTTCCGGACGCCACGGGGGCTTTCGAACGTCCAGAAGAAGCTTGCCGAAATCGGTCATCACTACCCACTGACAACACTTTCCGGCGCGATGGTTTCTCAGAGCCGTAGCAGGAGCCTGCGCAGGTTCAAACAGGGTGGCAAATACGTTTATGTCCAGTAGGGCTTGGAGGTTCGTGTGAGAGCAACACTTTCGATCACCGATGAGCACGGAAATAAGTACGAGGGGAATATGGAACTGTCGCCAGTAGGCGACCCGCCAGTACGCGGCAAGGAAGCGCGGGGAACCGCCGTTGTGGCGACGATCGACTCGATTGATTTTAGTTTGCCCGTTCGCGCATTTGCGAGAACGTACGCCGCGAGCAATTCAAGCGGAGCTGCTCGGCTTGTCGTGCTCCTGGCTTATCTTGCTAAGGGGGCGGACGGAGCAGGCGTTTCTGCAGAAACGGTTCGCTCAGAGTGGAGCAAGCTAACGTCTCACCTAGGGGCATTCAATCGCGCGCACTTTACGCGTGCAAAGGACCGCGCTTGGGTGGACTCTCCCGGGCCGGGGCTCTACCGTCTCGGTCCGCGTTGGCGCGAGGCGTTTGGATCAATGTGACACCTGACGAACTCAAACAAAGGACCGCCCAACTCTCCTTGCCAGGGGACACGCCGTACATTTGGCTTCAGGAATTGATTTGCGACGGCTTTCTGGATGTCCCAGTGTCGAGCGCTGACATCGTGCATAGAATCGCAGAAAAGTTCGGCCGCCAGTGGGAGACGTCGCGTGTACAGGTCTACAGTCTGTCCGGCGTCAAGCATTCTTTCCGGTCAACGACAATTAGATTTCCCGATGTTGTTTGAGATACCAGCAGCAGTCGGGGCTGTGGGAAAAGTGGGAATCGCGCGGGTTGTGCGCGATTTCCAAGGGCGGTGGGAAGGGAGGAAAACCTGCTTTTGGTTTTCCTCGCTTTCCACGGCCCGGCTTTTTCCACAGCCCTTCGGCCGCCGCGTTTGTGTTGTTAAAGAAATCATCGAGGGTCACTTTGCTTCCGCGGACTCCAAGCCCGCATCCCGATTCTTCTTGGCTTGCTCCATGCGGTAACTCGGGATGTTGAGTTCCAAAATTACGCAGTGATGGACGAGGCGATCGATCGCGGCCGCGGTGGTCATCGCATCTTTGAAAATGCCTTCCCATTTCGAGAATGGCAGGTTGCTCGTCAGCAGCACGCTGCCGCGTTCATAACGCTCCGCCAACAGGGTGAACGCGACCTCCATTTCCTCTCGACTTTGCTGCACGTATCCCATTTCGTCGATGATGAGACCGTCGTACTTCGCCAGCTTCTTGATTTCCTTGCTTAACCGCAGATCCCGCTTCGCAGCCAACAGATCTTGCACCAGCAGCGCACAAGTGGCGTACTTGATCCTTTTCCCGCGCATAGCGATCAGCTCTTGCGCCAGGGCACACAACAGATGGCTTTTCCCCGCGCCAGGATTCCCGAAGATCAGTAAATTCTCTTTACGGTCCAGGAATCCTCCCTCCAACAGCACCTTCATCTGTCGACTCACCTTCACCGGCAACCGCTTGCCGTCGAAGTTCGCCAGGGACTTCTCCAGCGGCAGTGCGGATTCCTTGAGTAGCTTTCCGATCCGTTTTCGCCGCCGCTCCTCACACTCTCGCTGCGCCAGTTCCAGCAGGTACCGCTCATAACTCAACGTTTCTTTTTCCGCGCGCCGCGCCGTTTCCTCAAAGCACCCCCGTATCGCCGGCAGATGCAGCTCTTTCAGATTTTCCACGAGCGCGGTTCTCACCTGGCCCGTCTCCCCATTCATTGCAGCCCCTCCCCACTTCCACAGAGTTCGTCAAACATTCGCAGATCCACGCTGGCCACTTCGACCTCGCGAATGCTCCCCTTCCGCTCCACTCTCAGCCGCTCGCGCACCGCCTCCGCCCGCACCCATCCTTCGCCTTTTTCCAACAAACCGCGCAGCGCTTCATCTACTTTCGCCTCGCTCTCCTTCGCCGCCAGCTCCAGGATCGCCAGATACTCCTTGCTCCCCCGCGGGCCCAACTTGTCCTTCAGTTCATCAAACGCCATGCGAAATCGGCTCGTCGGAAACAACTCGTCCCGGTAGCGATAGTTCTCCAACGCCCCCGGCTTTCTCACCAACCAGTCGATGATGTGGCGATAGTCCACCCGGTGTCGCCTCCGCCCACGCAACCGCGGCATCTCTTCCACCTTCTTCTGCCCGTACCAGATCTCCACCCGCTCCATGTACAACCGCACCTCGACCTGCTCGCCAATCAGCCGGCTGGGCACCGAGTACACATTTCGGTCCGTATAGATCAGACTCCCCGAGTCCACCTTCACTCGCTCCCGCTTGCACGACTCCAAGCGTCGTTCCGGCAACTCCTTCATCACGGCGATTTCTTCTGCCAAGCGCGCTTTTCGTCCGGCGTTCAAGCGCGCCAACAATCCCGCCACGAACTCCTGGTAGTCCGCGACACTGACAAAATCCTTGCTCCCGCGCAGCATCAACTCCTGCGCCAGAGCCCGTTTCAAACGATGATGTCGTTGTTCCACATCTCCGTTCTCATGCCCTTGCCCCGCCTGGATCTTCTCTCCCTCCACTCCGTAATAACGCAGCAGCCCAGCGTACCGTTCGGTGAACTCCGCCGGCGTGCTCATGTTGTTGACCGCTGTCGACAGTCGATCGGTTCGGTGCCGCTGCGGCACTTTCCCGAGTTCCCAAACTGCGTTTTGAAACCCCTCACACAAACTTTCAAAGCTCTCCGAAAAACACACCGTGGCCGACTCCCAGTTCGAGTACGTCAGCACCAGGTGATAGAGCAGGTGCGGAAAACTCTGTCCCTGGATCGTGATCCCCAGCTCACTCATGTGCGTGAAGTCACTGGCACTCAGCCTCCCGGGCTGATGGCGCTGCGCGAAGAACACTTCCTTCACCGGTCCTTCCGTCGCCCGCCATACTTTCACTCGTCGCTGCAGCGTCCGCAGTTGCCCCTCGGCAAATCGCCCGCTATAACGCCGCTGCAGATATTCAAAAATCGTCTTCCCTTCCAGCCCAGGGTTCACCTCCAGCAGGCTGCGCACCTCTTCCCACACCTCCTGGAACGGGTCCTCTCGTGTCCGCCACCGCTTCTCCGGCGTCAGTTCGCTCGGCACTCGCCCCAGCCGACGGTACTTCCGCGCCGTCTTCGCATCCATACCCGCTTTCGCCGCCGCAGTTTCCAGATTCGTTTCCACTTTCCCCAAGGCAAACAACCTCCTCACCTGCTTGTCTGTCACCAAATTGTGAGTGTCGCCAAGAACCAAAAATCAGAGCCTGGCTATTGTCGCTGATCGGGAATTCTAATTGTCGTTGCTCGGGAGGTATGATTGTCGCCCATCAACAGTCTGCGATTTTATTTTCTGGGTGCAAACTGGCATGGTCGGGTGGAACATGTAGGAGCCAAACCGACCTATGATCCCGAAGGCCCTCTGATCGTGTGACAACGTGGTCGCCGCGTTGAGCGAACCTAAAGCGGTGGTCAAATCTCTGGGATGTCCGCGCATCTTGCAAATGCTTGTTTATTCAGGAGTTGAGCCTATTCGCTGCCCCGAAGCATCCGTCCAGTGGGTGGTCAAGTGCTTGGATCGCGTTTCGACCCTTCTAACTACTTCAGAAGACATCAGTTAGTATGGGGGCAGTCGCGCCCCGCGCGGGGCGCGTGGATTGAAACCGCTCACCCGGCGTCAGTTCGGGCGCATCGTCGTCGCGCCCCGCGCGGGGCGCGTGGATTGAAACGCCTGCAATGCCGTTGGAGCCGACGGCGGCGCGGGGTCGCGCCCCGCGCGGGGCGCGTGGATTGAAACTCCGACAAGCTCGGTTGTTTTGGTTGGGTCGCCGTCGCGCCCCGCGCGGGGCGCGTGGATTGAAACTCGCACAAGAGCAGGACGAAGGCCCAGAACGTCCCTAACTACCCGCAGTCGAATGGAAAGCTGGAACGCTGGCACAAGTCGCTGAAAAGCGAATGCATTCGACCGGGGACGCCGCTGTCACTGGAAGACGCGAAACGCCTGATTCAACAGTATGTGGATCGCTATAACAACGTCCGGTTGCACAGTGCCATCGGCTACGTGACACCGAAGGACATGCTCGCGGGGCGACAGGTCGAGATTCACACTGAGCGCGACCGCAAGCTGGAAGCCGCCAGACAGCAACGTCAGAGTCGCCGCCAGCAAGCTGCGTGAAGAGCAAGGGACCAGAGGGGGTCTGATCGCCGAAGATCAGCTACCGAGCCGCCGGTAGATGAGCCGCGAATAGCGAAAGGCAGGGAGAATAAAGACCAGAAAAAGAATCGCGGCTGTCCCGTCGAAGCGGTGCAAGCGAAAACCCTCGTAAATCATCATGAAGGTAACCATCCCGAGCATGAACAAATCCACCAATAGCACGACGAACACCGACCGTAGCGACTGGCCTTCGAGTACGCGAATGTCCCAGCCTCGATTTAGAAACTCAAATGATGCAAACGGTCGACTCATTTTCACGTCGAATTATACTCGCAAGGCGGAGTTACGGGCCAACCGGATGTTTGAGAAACGGCAGGTGGTTGGGGAGCTACAATGAGTCTTGTCGGGCGAAACGGAAGCGGGCACTGCGGGGACGCAACCATGCCGAGGGATAACCCGGTGGGCTCATCGAGACGATGAACGGGGGGCGTGAGGACTCGTTCTTGCGCCGCCCAACCTCCATCGGATCGAAAGACCCCATGCCTTGAAAATCCCCGCCCGAAGGGCGGAATACTCACTAACGGAGAACGTCGCTTCTCCATTTCAGGCTGAACCAAGGCATGATGCCGAGCACGCGCTTGCGACCCTCGTCCATGTAGGGATGGTACCAATTTCGCCTTTTGTTCGTCTACAAACAAAATTGGCGTCTGTGATATTCTGGAGTTTCGCCAGCGTCCTGTCCGTTTGGGCCATCGTTGGCTGGCGAGCGATCTAGTCCAAACGGGGTCGTGAGGACTTGCCTGACAAAGTGACCGGGCACTTACCTTGTTGGAACCATCCAACCGGGAGCGAAGTTTGGACCTTGCCGTAATCCGCTACGGTTGGAGGCAAGGTGCAAGAGTAGGACTCGACCCCAAGGACATCCGAACAGCCTCGCCAACTCGGTGGGGCTGTTCTAGTTTTGGAAGGTGTTATCGACAGCCGCAAAACGTGGCATACTTGAGTGGGTGCAACATGGGCGGCTATAAAAGGTTTCAGGAAGAGACTTTTGAGCGAGAACAAAATGCTTGGGAAGCCGTGGCCCGGCAGAAAGGCTTCGTGTGTTTTTTCTGCGGTGCCCTGCTATCCAAGGACGAACTAAAGTTATTTGGGGACCGGTGCTGCGAGCATCAGGGTGGTTGGGACAAGAAGGATTCAAATTAGCCACCACCACCGAACATTCACAACCCCGCAAACGTCGCGTTGAACTTCGTCTGGATCTCCGGTGATCGGTTGGGCCGGATGTAACGCATCGTGGTTGCGATGTCCTTGTGGCCCATCCACATTTGAAGCGTAGGGAGCGGCACTCCGGCATCGGCGTGCATGGTGCAAAACGTGGCTCGAAACTTGTGAAGCCACCACTGTGTTTCTTCCTGCCCACTCCGGCGTGCGATTCTCTTACAAGCCTGCAACATTTTGTTGTTCAGTTTGCCGGAGCGCGTGGGGAAGACGAGGTCTGAGGGCTTCGCGTCCTTTCTACGGCTCTCTAAACGCGAGACTAACGCGTCTGCGAGCGGAACAGTGCGCGTCTCCCATCCCTTCGGGCGAAAGCCGTGCTGAGGCTTCGGACGGACGCTCACCGTTTTGTTGACGAAGTCCAAATCGGCCCATGTCAACGTCATCACTTCCATCATGCGGAAGCCCGTGCGCAGGAAGAACTGGAACAGCAGCCATTGCTCATCGGTGCAAACCTTGAAGAACTTGGTGAGTTCGTCCACCGTGTAAGCCTGTGGTTCCTCTTCCACAAACTTGGGAGCGTCGTGGTGTTGGACCAGCCCCGTGATCCCGTTGGCCTTCAGAATGGTCAGCAGTGCCAACCAGCGGTTGGAGACGGTACGGGGACTGAGTCCTGCCTTGCGAACGCTGTCCGCGTAGCGAAGTAGGTCGCGTTTGTCGATCTGATCCAGAAACCGCTTCTTGCAGACGGCCTTGAAGCCGTCGATTACCAGACGATAGCCGCTGATAGTGTCTGCATTCCGGTTCTTCAGTTCGAGGTCTTCGATGAACTGGTCACAGGCCGCGTCGATGGTGAGCCGCTTCTCGTCTTCCTTGATTTCAAGCCCCACGGCCTGCGAAGCGAGCACCTGCTCCTGTCGGCTCTTTGCGATTCGTGCGTCTGTTAAGGACGGACCACACATCTTGCCGATCTGCCGCTTGCCTTCGTACCAGCGGATATACCAGACACCGCCTGAGACGTAGGTTTTCTTGCCCTTGAGCCAGACGAACTCCGGGCTGACAGTGCCCTTTTCGGACACCACTGGGCTGAGATACTTCCACTTCCCGTCGATTTTGACCGCTCGTATAAGAGCCACGCGTCTATTAGGCATGGCCTCAATTCTTTCGCAGTTTTAGTGGGAAAACAGTAAGAAACTGCCAAGGCAGGTTACGGAAGACAGCAGGTATGTAAGCCAGAGAACTGTGGTGCCGGGAGGGGGAGTCGAACCCCCAAGGGCCGAAGCCCGGCGGATTTTGAGTCCGCTGCGTCTGCCAGTTCCGCCATCCCGGCGATGGTTGAAGATGGTGAACCGATTATATCAATTCAACGTGTGTCGCTCGCGGACGTTGGCCCTGATCTTCGATTGTGAGTATGGCGAGGAGCAAACTCTTGCGAGGAGCACACATCAACGCCGGTGGTGTGCACCGGGCACGTTTCAAGCGGGCTTCTGCCGGGATGGGTCCCGTTGCGACCTGGCGACACGAGCCCGATCGTTATGAGTGAAAGGCGCGGCGGAAACTCGACCGGGATGGTCCTCGTGCATGGCGGCAGCCGCCTTCAGTAACTGGGAATTGAAATCCGGGAATAATTCTGCAGCCGCCTGTAAATTGCGCTCTCGACCCTGTTGCTCAAGCGCTCTGGCTTTCTCGGCAATCTCCGCCAGTCCCAGGTACATCAACTCGCCCTTCAGCGTGTGCGCCGTTCTTTCGATGACTTCGAAATCGGCAGCGGCGAGACCCTGCTGCATGCTGTGCAGTTGCTCCGGGACCTCTTCCAGGAAAACTTGCACCAGTTCCGACAAGAGCGCTTCGTCACCCTCGACTCGCGCCAGCGCCGCAGCCCGATCCCAGCCCGCGTGCTTTTCTTGTAGTTGCGGTTCCAGCGGTGGCGTATGCAGTTGCTCTGCGCCCAGAACCCGCGCAATCGCCTCCGCAATTTGTACGCTGCTCACCGGCTTGGTCAGGTATCCGTCCATGCCCGCCTGCAAGCACCGTTCTTGATCACCTTTCATCGCATGTGCGGTCATGGCGATGATTGGTATATGAGAACCAGTTCCCTTTTCGCGTTCGCGAATTTTGCGCGTCGCCGTCAGCCCATCGATCTCGGGCATTTGCACGTCCATGAAAACCAGGTCGTAGCCGGCAGTCTCCAGCGCAGCTAAGGCTTCGCGGCCGTCTCGCGCGACAGTCGGCTGGTGACCCATCTTTTCCAGCAGCTTCACCACGACCGTCTGATTGATGGGATTATCTTCGGCCAACAGGATACGCAACTTTCTCAATTGCTGCCGGGTGTTGTGCCGGGTCACAAGATCGCGATCAGGAATGCCTTCTCCGCGGCCCAGAACCAGAAGCATGGCCGCTTGCAGCTCGGAGTTGCGAATCGGCTTGAGCAGGTAAGCGGCAATTCCCAGCTTGCGGCAGCGCTCCCCCTCTCCGCGCTGGCCTGCCGAGGTCAACATCAGGATGATGGTGTTCGATAGACCCGGACTTTGCCGGATGCGCTCCGCCAGTTCGAACCCATCCATACCCGGCATGCAGCTGTCGATAAGGGCGAGACGAAAGAGAGACTCGTTGCCGTTGGCTGGTTGGATCGCCTCCAGGGCCGCGGCGCCGCTTTCTACGGCTAGCGGCCGCATTCCCCAACTCCGGGTGGTGGTTTCGAGAATGCGCCGATTGGCCGCGTTGTCATCGACAATCAGCACGGAAAGTTCCCGCAGGTCCGCCGGGCAGGCCGCCGTATCGGGAAGCGCCGTCCTAGCCACGCCGAACTCCGCCGTGAAATGGAAGACGCTGCCCTTGCCCACTTCACTCTCCAGCCAGATTCGCCCATTCATCAAAGCCACGAGCCGCGAACAGATGGCGAGGCCAAGGCCGGTCCCGCCGTAATGGCGCGTCGTGCTTGCGTCGGCCTGGGCGAAGGCCTCGAAGACCAGAGCATGTTTTTCCGGAGGGATGCCAATCCCGGTGTCAGCAATGCTGAAATGCAGTGTGAATTTCTGCTTGGCGCAAGCCTCCAGTTTCACGTGCGCGATGACTTCCCCGTGCTCCGTAAACTTGATCGCGTTCCCCGCCAGGTTGGTGAGAATCTGCCGCAGCCGCCCCGGATCGCCTATGAGATGCTCCGGTACCTCCGGATCGATTTCATATGCGATCTCCAGTCCCTTTTTATGGGCGCGCAGGGAAAGAGCCTTCATGGTCTCAGCCACCGCGTCGTGCAGATCGAACTCCATGGGATCAAGGTCCAGCTTGCCGGATTCGACCTTGGAAAAATCGAGAATGTCATTGATGACGCCCAGCAGTGAATCTCCTGAGGACTTCAGCATGCCCAGGTACTCGCGCTGTTCTGCGCTGAGTTCGGTGTTCAGTGCCAGTCCCGTCATGCCCAGAATCCCGTTCACCGGAGTCCGAATTTCATGACTCATGTTCGCCAGAAACTCACTCTTGGCCCGGCTGGCTTCTTCGGCTTTATACTTGGCGGCCGCCAGCTGAGTATTCGCATCCAGCAAATCGGCGGTGCGTTCCAGCAGTTCGATGGCTATGTGGTGGCGCTCGGACACTAAAGAACCTACGATCAACCCCACGGCCGAAACCACAAACATGAGCAGGCCTGTCTGCGGAAGAAAGCTGGAAACAGGCGGATAGAAATGCAAGGCCACCACGGTTCCAAAATTTAACGCGAGCAGGCAGGAAACCACTCTGCGGATTCCCTGCCGCAGCGCGACCCATATCACCGGGATGAAGAGCAGATAGCGCAATTGTCCGGAGGCCACATCGAACACGATCCAAAGGAAAGTCACGATCGCAGCGGTCTGCGCTAATGCTTCCACGCCGGTCCAGAATACGGATGCCTTCTTGCGAGGATAGGCGCGCGGCAATCGGTTTTCCGCCGGCGCCGGCGAGAGTTGTCTACGTACCCAAGGCAGCACGTGAATCAGAAGAAAGGGAGCGACTCCCAGCACTCCCGTTTCATCGCCGAGAAACCACACCAGAAATGCGGATCCGAACTCGTTCCACCGGATGGCATGATCGAGGGCCAGGCATGTTACTCCGACGAGCGTGGATGCCAGCGCCGCCAAGGTTGTGATGGAAACGTAGAGGACAACATCGCGGCGTCGCCGCAGGCCTAAGTCGATTTTTAAAGGGCCGCGGAGATCGCGCGCCGCAATGGCGTAGAACAGTAAGATCCCGATCGGTCCAATCGTCTCACTGTAGGTTGTGAGCGGTTGTCCGTAGATCAGCATGCCAGTCAGGGCGTTCCCGATAAACGCCACAATTGCGTAGAACGGGCTGACTCCCAACAGGAAGGCGAAAACCAATCCTGCAGCCGGATACCACACTACCGATCCAAGATGAGAAATCAGGATGACTTCGGGCCGGTTCAAAAAAATGAAGGTCGCCAAGAAAATAAGCGACAGGGCGAGGTGGCGAAGGATGTTGCGCTCTTCGTCGATGATTGTGAGCTTCGCCATGGGGCGCAGTAACCCGAGTGAAAATCATGCACGAACCGTGTCAACGACCCTGCAAGCGGGTTAAAAGCTTCTCAGTGTGAGGGGCGGGAGCCACTAAACTCGTGGAGTCGGATGCAGGAAAGGCAGCGGGTCTACGCTGGTCAGACGGAAAGAGGCGCTTTGGCGGGCGAGGCGATCTTCGGCAATTCCACGCGGAAAGTCGCGCCCTGTCCCGGCAGGCTTTCGACACGAATCGAACCATGATGCTGGGTGACGATCCAATGAGCGATGGCCAGGCCGAGTCCAGTGCCACCGCGCCCGCGGCTGCGGGCCTGGTCGACGCGGTAAAAGCGTTGGAAGATCTTGCTCTGTTCTTCTTCCGCGATGCCCACTCCTGAGTCTTGCACGGCAATCGCGATCGTGTCTTCGCGTTGTTCCAGCAGCAGAGACACGGTGCCCGGCGAAGGAGTGTACTGAAACGCGTTGTCGAGAAGAATGTCAATCAACCGGCGCAGCATGGTTTCGTCCCCCATGACCAAGGCGCCGTCCTCATCCATCTTGGCGGAGAACTGCAAATCCCGGATGATGGCCACCTGCTGCCAGCTCTCGACCATACTTCGCAACGTCTGATGCAGATCCACAGTTTGCATATGGAGCGTTTCGCGGCCGGAATCGGCGCGAGCCAGGGACAGCAACTGTTCGATCAGCACCGTAGTGCGCTCGGCCTCGAGCAGAATGTGGCGCAGAGATTCCTTGTATTCGGCTTCACCGCGCGAGCGGCGCAACGCCAATTCCGCTTCGGTGCGGATGAGCGAAACCGGGGTACGCAATTCATGCGAGGCATCGGCCGTGAATTGCGTGACCCGCAAGAACGCCGTTTCGATTCGGTCCAGCATTTCGTTCAAAGTATCGGAAAGACGTTGCAACTCGTCGCCGGTTTCCAGCTTTTGCAGGCGGCTGCCGAGATTCGCGCCGCCCACTTCGCACGCGGTTCGCACCAGCGCATCCACGGGAGACAAAGCGCGCCGGCTCATCCAGTAACCAACTCCCGCGGCGATGAGCAAGAGCAAGGGAGCAAACATCAGAAGATAGAAGCGGAATAAATGCAGGGTATCGACGGCATCGTCAGACGGAAGCCCCATCTCTACCGTGAACACGTGCCCGTTAACAGCCAGCGTTTCGTAGATAAAGCGGAAGTGCTGGCCGCCAATCTTCTGGCTACGGGAGCGCGCCTGCTTGATCTGGCCTGCCGGCAAAAGAAGCTGCGGATGCGCTTCCAGGAACGCCGATCGGTAAATCAGCTCTCCGTTTTCCGCATAGACGGCGAGGTAATCCCCGGAGTGCTCAATCGTGTAAGTCTCGTTCGCTTCCTCTTGCAGCTTGGCAATGGAAACGTCCTTCTTCTGCGATTCCAGAAAACTCTTCAGATCATCCACCTGGGATTCGAGATCGTCATCCACCATGTCATACAAGTTTTCGCGAAGGATAAACCACATGCCCGCGCCAAAGACGAGTTCTCCCAGCGCAAAGATCGCCAGATACCACAGCGTGAGTCGAACTCCGATGGAGAGATGTTTCATACCTGCCCGTCCGGACGAATCATGTAGCCGACGCCGCGCACCGTTTGAATTAATTTGGGGCGGCCCGGCAAATCAATTTTGTTGCGCAGCAAGCGCATAAAGGCGTCAAGTGTGTTCTCTTCAATCTCGCGATCAAATCCCCAGACCGCCTCGATGAGAGCTCGCCGGGAAACCACTTTTCCGGCGCGGTACATGAGCCGTTCCAGCAGATTGTATTCCGTGCGCGTCAGCGAAACCCGCTCTTCTCCGCGCAGCACTTCCCGGCTGGACGGATCCAGCACCAGATCGCCGACGCGCAAGCTCGAATCCTGCGCCGCCAGGGCCCGCCGTTTCACCGCGCGCAAGCGGGCAACGAGCTCATCGAAAGAAAACGGCTTCGTCATGTAATCGTCGGCGCCGAGATCGAGGCCGCGAACAATATCGGGCACCGCATCGCGCGCGGTCAGCATCAGGATCGGAGTTCGCACTTTTTCCACGCGCAGACGCTTGGCCATCTCATATCCGCTGAGCTTGGGCATCATGATGTCGAGGAGAATGACGTCGAATTCGTAAGATCGAGCCAGCTCAAAACCTTCCGCACCATCCGAGGCGCACGTGACCGTGTGACCTTCTTCCGTCAATCCCTTGCGCAGAAGGGCCACCATTCGCGCTTCGTCTTCCACAATCAGCAGCTTCATCGGCTCAGCACCAGACCGCACGAATCATCAGCCACAGTTTAAAGGGGACGGGCGGCTTGAATTCCCCAATCTGAAGAAATTTTAACGTGCGATTCATTCCTCAGTCACATTGCCGTTCTAGGATTTGCCGTCATCTTAAACCCTCATTCCAGGCAAGACATTAGGACGCGACTCTGCGGACTTAAACGTACGAATTGATCCCGCGCCGGTCGCCTCTCAAGGAGTTGAAGCCATGCGATCTCTTCTATCGAACTGCCCCCTTAAATTGTTTGCCGTTCTAATAGCAATTTCAGTGATGCTGCTGGGAGCGGGCACTGCGTTCGCCCAGGTGGATCGTGCCGAATTGGAAGGCACGATCAGCGACTCTTCTGGAGGCGTGATCGTGAGAGCCACCGTAAAAATTGTCGCAGTCGACACCCAGCTCAGCCAGGAGCAGCAGACCAACTCCAAGGGCTATTACCGTTTTCCCGGACTCGCGGTCGGCAGTTATACGGTCACAGCCAGCGGCTCTGGTTTTAAGAACAAGGTGATCGAGGATGTGGTGCTCCGCGTCGGGCAAATCCGCACACTAGATGTACAGCTTGCAGTGGGCACCATCAACGAACAGATTGAAGTCAAGGCAACCCTTGCCCCGGCGGACCGGGTTTCCGCCTCGGCGGCCACGGTCATTGATACGACCCAGATCGCGAATCTGCCGAACAACGGCCGCGACTGGTCCAGTTTCACGCTGCTCGCGCCGTTTGCGCAAGACGACGGCGGCGGCGATCAGCGCACCATACGCTTCGCCGGCCGCGCCCGCGACGACAATAACTTTTCCATCGACGGCGTCGATGCTGGCGGCATCCAGGAGCAGGCCCAGAAATCGCAGACGCGCTTGCAGATTTCTCAGGATGCCATCGAGGAATATCGCGTCAATAGCGCGCTCTACGACGTGGAATACGGCACGCAGTCCGGCGGCCAGATCGACGTAGAGACCAAGAGCGGCACCAACGACTACCACGGCACGGTATTCGGCTATTTCAGAAATTCCGTCTTTGATGCCCGCAACTATAACGATTACAACCTCGCTCAGCAGCCTGCTATTCCTCCCTTCCGCCTCGGCCAGTACGGAATGACTGTGGGAGGCCCGATCAAGAAAAACAACACATTCTTCTTCCTCAGCTATGAAGGGATCCGCCAGTTGCAGTCGGTGACGAATGCGGTCACGGTACCCGCCGGAGTATGCTGCGCCGCCTTCCCTTCGCCCGAGCCGCAAAATGTTACCGTGCCCTATCAGCAGTACGTGTTAAATACCGCGACCAGCCTGGGTTACGGGCCACAGATGTGCCAAATCATGCAGGCGTACGCGTGGCGAGCCTCGGTGGGGTCCATTGATGGCTGCATGCCGCGATTTGTTTTTCCTGACAGCGCCTTCCAGTACCAAGGGGGCAACCAGGATCTAGTTACCTTCGCGGCTCCGACCATCGTGCATGAAGACACATGGCTAGTACGGATTGACCACAAGATAAGCGAGAACACTTTGCTCTACGGTCGCGCGCAACGCGACATCAGCCTGGTAGATGCTCCCAACGGAAATGACTCCAGCCTTCAGTCGGACAAATTACAAACCATCAATCATCCGGCGAACTACATGTTGGCGCTGCAGCACACCTTCCGCCCGACTCTGTTCGACGAACTCAAGTTCTATGTCAATCGCGCGCCCTTCCATAATCCGCAAGCCAGCGCTCTGCCCTACCAGGTCAGCACCGATAATTTCATCACCCTCAACAATGACAGCGCCGATATCGAAGTCGGTACGACTTATGGCCTGATCGACAATCTGATCTGGTCGCGCGGCCGCCACACCTTCAAAGCAGGGATGGAATATCGGAGGGTGCGGCTGAATCAAGGGCAGACTTCCAATAACGTCTTAACCTTCGGTGACGACTACTCGTTATCGCAGGCTACCCTTTCCAACATCGACTACATTGCTCCCTGGTGCTGCCATCGGCTGCGCCGCAACTTCTTCATGCCCTACTTCCAGGACGAATGGAAGGCCACTCCGACCGTGACCCTGACGGCGGGCCTGCGCTGGGATTATTACGGCGTGGCCCACGAGGCAACCAACCGCACGACGGTATTCGACGTGAATACTTTTCACGGCGTGTGCCTTGGGACGGGATCATTCAACACAGCGCCCAGCCCCGGCCCCATCAATACTGCGCCTTGTCCTGCGAACCCGGCGTTGTACAACGCCAGTTACGTGAACTTTGATCCGCGACTCGCTTTAGCGTGGGCGCCCAATTCGCTTCACGGAAAGACCGTGGTCCGCACGGGCTTCGGCCTCTATCACGGAGCCGCACAGAATGATGATTTGAATGCGGGGCTAGAGAGCGACACCTTCCGCGTTCTGGTTAATAACTTTTCCACGACTGGCCCCAATTTGGAGACGGAATTTCAACAAAAAGATCCCACTTTTGAAGGGTTGAGCAGCCTCAGCAAGCAAGCCAACCATCCGCGGGCCTTGCAGCGGGAAGGACGGCGGGATCTTTATGTGGAGACCTGGACTCTTAGCCTGGAGCATGAACTGCCCTCCAACTTTCTGGCCTCGGCTCAGTATCTCGGCAGCCGCGGTTTGCGGTTATTCTCGCGCGGCGCTGTGAATCTCTGTACCGAGCCGGTCACCTTTAATCCGGTCGACGGCGATTGCGTGCGCACGCTGGACCAGTACTACCCAGGAGGCAACCCCTTTGGCTCCGTCGACTACAAACACGATGTTGGGTCGAGCACCTACAACGCACTCGGACTCTCTCTAGAGCGCCGCTTCAGCCAAGGCCTGGAATTTCAAGCTCGCTATACCTGGTCTCATTCGATTAACGACGGCTCTGTGGGCGGCGGCGAGTCGAATGGGCCGGAAAATGTTGACTGCCTCCAGTGCGATAAAGGGCCGAGCGTTTTCGACATTCGCAACAACGTTGCTGTCAATGCGGTGTACGAACTGCCTTTCGGGCCGGGAAAGCCCTTCATGAGCGCTCCTGGAGTCAGGGGAAAAATCTTTGGCGGCTGGCAACTGAGCAGCGTTGGCCTTTGGCATACGGGCCATCCCTTAACGGTCGCCATGGACGTGCAATCTAATTCCATCATCAATCCGAATTCTCCATTCGTCGGGCTTCCGTTCACTTACCTTCTTCCCAACGGCGACGATCAAGACAGCCAGCGTCCCGACATCATCCCGGGAGTGCCGTTGACGTTGCCTCACCAACAACCCGTTGCAGGACCCTATTCAGGCTCGCCTTATATCAACGCCGCTGCCTTCGCGCCCCCACCGCAAGATGCGAACGGGAACTTCACCCGGTTTGGCAACGAACCGAACGGCGCGATTCGTGCCTTGCCTTACTGGCAGATTGATCTCGCCCTTACCAAAGAGACGAAACTGACAGAGCGCACTTCGCTCGAGTTCGCCGTGCAGGCGTTCAATATTTTCAACCACGTGCAATTCGGCGACCCGAGTGGTCTGAACCTCGTTTACAACACTGACTCTTCAGGTGCGGGCTACCTGACACCACAGAGCCAGTTCGGAACCATCGACACGACGGTGAACTTCAACATCAACAACGACAACGCCGCTTCTCCCAACACGGGCACCGGTTTGCCGCGGCAGCTTCAGTTCATGGTGCGCGTGCATTTCTAAGAACGGTTTTTCCTTTCATACAAATTTCAGGCGCGGGCTCTAAGCTCGCGCCTGAGGATTGAACCCATGCCAAATCGCAAATCGTTGTGGACACTTCTGCTTCTAGCTTGCTCTGTATCCGCCCTCGCCGCTTCTCCCAACTACTCGGTCATCCAGAAAATTCCGATTCCGGGCAAAGGCGGGTGGGATTACCTGACCGTGGACGACGCGGCCCGCCGGCTCTATGTCTCTCATGGCACCGAGTTGGAGATTCTGGACCTCGATTCCGGAGAAAAGTTGGGATCGATTCCCACCGTCGGCATGCATGGCATTGCCCTCGCGCCGGAATTCAATCACGGCTTCCTCAGCGATGGCAAAGCCAATACCGTGATCATGTTCGATTTGAAGACGATGCAGGTCCTGGCGAAAATCGATAGCCCCAAAGATCCCGATGGCATCATTTATGACGATGCCTCCAAGCGCGTCTTCGCCTTCAACGGCGACAGCAACAGCGCAACCGCCATCGATGCCGCCAGCGGCAAAGTGGTGGGCACGGTCGATCTGGGCGGCGGGCCTGAGTTCGCGGCCGCCGACGGCCACGGATATGTTTTCGATAATCTCGAAGACGAGAGCCAGGTAGTGAAGATCAATTCCCGCGATCTGAAGGTCGAGCAGCGCTGGCCCACCGCTCCTTGTTCTTCCCCCAGCAGCATGGCCATGGACCGGGCAAACCGGCGTCTCTTCGTCGGATGCCGCAGCAAGGTGATGGCCGTGCTCGATGCAGACACGGGAAAAGTGATCACCACGCTGCCCATCGGCGATCACGTGGACGCCACGGTATTCGATCCGGAGAGGAAGCTCATTTTCAATTCCAATGGCGAAGGCACAATCACGGTCATCGAGCAAGACGATCCCAACACGTATGAGGTTGTCGAAACCGTGAAAACCGCGCCCCGCGCCAAGACCATGGCCTTCGATCCGAAAACGCACCGGCTCTTCCTCTCCACCGCGGAAAATGGACAATTCGAAGTGCTGGTCGTGGGACAATAAGAACTCTTCGCAAAACAACATGACTTCTCGATACCGATTTCCGGAAAAAACCGCGCTCGTGCTCTTCGTGACGGCCACGCTGTTGGCATTGGCCTGCTGCACGAAGAAATCGACCGCGCAAACTTCCAGCGTCGATCTGCAGCTCGACGTGAAGACTCCGTTCCGCTTCGTGGCCTACGGTGACACGCGCTTTCACGATCCCAAAGACACGGAACCGGCCAATCCCGCGGTGCGCGTCGCACTCGTGCAGGCCATCGCCGCGGCGAATCCAGCGTTCGTCTGCTTCACCGGAGACATCGTCTACAACGGCTTCGATGCGAACGACTGGAAAGTATGGGACAGTGAAACCCAAATCTGGCGCGACAAGAAGATCCCAATTTACCCGGCGCTGGGAAATCACGACTTGCATGGCGAGGCGAAGATCGCGCTGGGCAACTACTTCCAGCGTTTCCCCGACCTCAAGAACAGCCGCTATTACTCGGTGCGTGTGGCCAATGCGCTGCTCCTGGTGCTGGATAGTTCTGAGGATGAAGTGGCCGGCCCGCAAGGGGAATGGCTGGCCGCCAAACTGGATCACGTTCCGGCCGACGTGGATTTTGTCTTTCTGATGTTTCACCATCCGCCTTATACCAGTTCGTCCAACGCGAAGTTGTTCGGAGGCGGACACTCGGCGCGCGCCTCGGAGCGGGCCTTAGCGAAGGTGTTAGAAGCCCGCCAGGCTCATGCCAGTTATCGCATGATCGTTTTTTCCGGACACGTGCACAATTACGAGCGGCATGAGCATAACGGAGTCACTTATTTCGTCTCCGGCGGAGGAGGCGCTCATGCGTATCCCATCGAGCGCGCGCCTGACGATCCCTTTCAGAGCAAGGAAGTGAATTACCACTATCTGATGGTTGAGGTAGATCGCAAGCAGGTAACGGTCACCATGAACCGCCTGGACCTCGCCACGGGCAAGCCGGTGTGGACTCAGCCTGATACGGTGAAAATTTCAGCTCCAGTTGCGGCTGGGGCGCAGACCGCCGGACGCTAAGCCGGCTGGCACGATCCCTGGCATCGGTTCGTAACCCACGAGACTCCGAGCGCATGCAGGATCAGCCGGTCCCGCAGAGTCAATCTCTCCGGCTCCAGCACCACGCCGTACGCGTATTGCACAATGGGATCGCAGGTGATGCACCATTTCTCGTGGCGGACGACTCCCCCACAATGCTCGCACGTACTCGCTGCGTTGTACTGATTGCTGTGGTACCAGGTCGCTTTGGGATTCACTGACATTTACTCTCCTCCAGTCGTAGCTTCTGAACTAATTCCCCGCGGCCTAGCCGGACAGCTCGGTGGAACTGCGTCTGAAGCGAGCATAGGGCGATCGCCTTCATCGCCCTATTGGACGTGTCACTCTCGAATGTGATCAGGATCACAGACAGCCATTTTCGAGCATTCCTTCGTGTAACTTCGTGTCCTTCGTGGTTGTGACTTTGCTTCCGCCTCAAACTGAGCCATCACAAGCCCGGGGCCATGGGCATTCTTCGATTCCATGGTTTATTCTGGAAAGTCGCTCAAACGTGGGCAGGTTGCCGCGATCGAATCCGAGCGCCAAGAATTCTCAAAAATAGAACCCAGGAGCCGCGGCGGGAAGCTGCCTTATGAAAACCGGCATTATTGGCTTGCCTCAGGTAGGCAAGACATCATTATTTCAAATCCTCACCAAGGCGCATTTGTCAGCGCAGTCCGCCAATCCACGCGAAGCCCACATCGGCGTGGCCAAAGTTCCAGACGACCGGCTCGACCGCCTGGCCGCTCTCTACAATCCGAAGAAACTCACGCACACCTCGGTCGACTATGTCGATGTGGGGGCCATCGGGCAGGATGCGCTGAAAGAGACGGCCTACATCGGCCATCTGCGGCAGGTTGACTCTCTGGCCCATGTGGTCCGCGTGTTTGAGGATCCCGCCATCCCCCATGCCGGAGAGATCGATCCGCTACGCGACATCAAGAACGTCGAATTTGATCTCATGGTGAGCGATCTGGGCCAGATCGAAAAGCGGCTGGAGCGGCTGGAAAAAGATTTAAAGAAGATGAAGACGCCGGAGCTGGAAAAAGAATTCGAGCTCCTCAAGCGCGCCAACGCGCATCTGGGATCAGAAAGACCGCTGCGCGAAATGCAGATGACTCCCGAGGACAAGAAGCGCATTCGCGGATTCATGTTCCTCAGCGAGAAGCCGATTTTCTACGTGCTGAATATTGGCGAGTCAACCGAGTTGGGCAAGGAACTCGACGAGGCCGTCGAAAAATACAAGCTCGGCGAAATTGCCGCGCGACCGAACGCCGCGGCCACCGCCATTTGCGGCAAGGTCGAGGCCGAACTCTCGGAGATGAGCGATGCCGACGCGGCGGAATTTCTTTTGAGCTACGGGCTGAAAGAGAGCGGCCTGGTCCGCCTCATCCGCACTACCTACAAGCTGCTCGGCCTGATCTCATTCTTCACCGCCGGAGAAGACGAATGCCGCGCCTGGCAGATCCCGGCCAACACGCGGGCGCAGGAGGCTGCCGGAGCCATCCACTCCGACCTGGAAAAACATTTCATCCGCGCCGAAACCATCCGCTGGGACCAGCTCCTCGAAGCCGGCTCCGAAGCCAACGCCCGCGCCAAAGGCACGCTCCGCCTCGAAGGCAAAGACTACATCGTGCAAGACGGCGACGTGATGCACATCCGCCACAGCGGATGAGTTTCGAGTACTGAGTACCGGCTCAGTTGCGAGTACTGAGTACCGAGCACCGAGTTTTCGTTGTAAGCTGAAGTCCCCCATCACACAGCATTACAAGGATCTGATTGCTTGGCAGCCGCGCCGCCGTTTCCGTCCCCAGCAATATTGCCGAAGGACAGGCGCATTACAGCAATCGTGAATTTCTCCATTTTCTTCGTCATTCTCGCGGCTCGCTCGCCGAACTGGAAACGCAAGTGATCATCGCGCAGCGCAGGAATTATCTGTCCGAAGATCAGGCGGCGGATCTGCTCAAACGAGCCGACGAAGTAAGCCGAATCCTGAGTGGCCTTATTAACTCTTTGAAGCAGAAAATGCCGTAGCAGATTGTCTCGGCATGCGGTACTCAGTACTCAGTGCCCGGTACACGGTACTTAACATTGACCCCGATATTCACCAGCATCCTGCTCGGCCTCACCGCCGCCGCCGCCAACATTTTCGGCGGAGCCATCATCGTGCAACGGCGCTGGGAGCGGCGTTACCTGCGCTACTTTGTCGCGCTCGGAGCGGGCTTCATGCTGGCCACCGCATTAGTCGAGATGATCCCGGAAAGCCTGGAGCTGAGCGGAAGACCCGCGGCGCTGCTCGTGCTGCTGGGCTATCTGATCATCCATTTCTTCGAACACACGGTCACGCCTCATTTCCACTTCGGCGAAGAGACGCATACCAGCGAGTTCACACACTCCCACCGCTCGTATTCCGTCCTTTTCGGCCTGATCATTCACACCTTCTTCGACGGCATCGCGATCGCCTCCGGATTTCTGGTCTCGGCGTGGCTGGGCTGGCTGATCTTCTTCGCCATCTTCCTGCACAAAATTCCGGAGGGTTTTACGGTGAGTTCAGTCATGCTGGCCAGCGGCAGCAGTCGAGGCAGCGCGTGGGCCTCGTCCATCGTTTTAGGAGGATCTACTTTGGCGGGAGTTTTGACGATGGCCATCTTTCGCCATCACGTCAGTGCCGGGCTGCCGCTCTCCGCAGGAGTAACGATTTACGTCGCCGCGTCGGACCTGGTTCCGGAGGTCAACAAAGAGCCTGCCATGAAAATGGCGCTTCTGGTCTTCGTAGGCGCAGCAGTATTCTTAGTACTCGATCACTGGTTCCACGTCCACTGACGGTTTAGCCGTCAGAAGTTCCCTCGGTACTCGGTACTCGGTACTCGCTAATCCACCGTGTGTTTGGCCGTATACCCTTCGCGCGAGACCACTTCGATTTTGACGTCTTTGCCCTTCTGGTCCCTCACCTTCAACGGGCCGCCGTCGGGCGCGACTACCTGCACCCTCAGCTTACGGTACGTTCCATCCAGCTTCGTGTTCGTGGGGGAATACGACAGCATGTACTGGTTGTGAATGTCCTGGGAGATGTCGCCGAACAGTTCCGGCAGTTCGCCTTCGAAGCGCGGGAAGTAGGCGCGGCCTCCGGTCATAGAAGCAAACGTCCTCATCTCGTTATCGCCCTGCAGGTAATCCATGCGCCCGACCGGAATGCCCATGCCATGTGCGCCGCGGCAATACATAGGATTGACATCGCACATTTCCCGGATGATGAATCCCACGCTGATGGGGAAGATGGTTACATCCTTGGTGTCCTTAACCTTCTTCAATATTTTGTCGTAGGTCAATCGGCTGAAGGTGTCGACGCCCGTCGTCACCAGGATGATGTATTTCTTTCCTTCCACCCGGTCCAGGCGGTCGAGCGTGTCATAAAGCGCGTCGAAGATATTGGTCTCGGAAAATCCGGGAATCTGGAGTTGATTCAGAGCTCCGTAAGCCGCGCGTTTATCTTGCGTGAAATCGACCAGAATGTGCGGCTGCATGTCGAAGTACTCGACCGCAATCCAGTCGTCTTTCCTCAGCGAGTTCACGAACGCATAGGAAGCCTGCAAGGCCTGAATCATGAATACATAATTGGTCGCTGCAAACTCCACTAGCAGCACCGCCGTGATCGGCGCCTGCGATACCCCGAAGTGCTTTAACTCCTGCGGCACGCCGTCTTCACTCACCCGGAAATTTTCCTGCTTCAGTCCCGGCACGAACTGCCCGTTTTTGGTGGTGACCATCACGTCCACATTCACCAGCGGAACGTTCACCTTGAGTGAATAGTCGGGAAGATCATCGACTTTCTTGGGAGTCACCGGAGGCGGTGGCGGCGGAGCATCCTCAGCCTTCTTCTTGGGAATGGCATACGGCCCCACGTTGTCGCCGGGACCACCGGCCTCGGCCGGAACATCCTGCTTGGGCTTGCCGTTATCAGGCGTCTGAGAGGTCGATGGTGAAGTCTGGTTCGCCGGCGTCTGCTGGTCCTGTGCCACAGCCATCGGCAAGCCCGACAGCAACACGCAGAGCACTGCGCACAGAGCCCGCCGGGACGCGGTCTCACGCTCTAACATCTTTCCCTTCTGATCATTAAACATGGTGATCCCCAAAATCCTCTATGTTAGTATAGACGCAGGGATTCACAATTGGGATGTTTTGCCTGTTCCCAGAAACTTCCTCCTCTTGGCAACGCGGTCGCAGTTGATCTGGATCCAAGTTGAATAGGCCCGTTGGCGGGTCCGGTCGGGGCTTTACATGAGAAAAGTTGTTCCAGCGCTTCTCGTCTTAGGTATCTCCCTATCTTCTCTCTTCGTTCTGGCACAGAGTTCGCAGCCAACCATTCCCGTGAGTCAAATCCATGCGGGCATGCGCGGCGTCGCCTACACCGTTTTTGAAGGCGTGAAACCGGAACCGATGGACGTCGAAGTCCTTGGCGTGCTTCACAATGTCAATGGACCGAAGGGCAACATCATCCTGGTTCGCTTGCACGGAGCGAAGGTGGAATACACCGGCGTGGTGGCGGGCATGAGCGGCAGCCCCGTCTATATCGATGGCAAGCTCGCGGGGGCTCTGGCGTTCCGCATCGGTGAATTCTCCAAGGAACCGATTGGCGGCGTTACCCCGATCGCCGACATGCTCGAGATCAATGCGCTCGACAAATCTCCAGCCGAAGAGACGGCCGCCCTCAAGCCGATCGTGACCAATGCCGCCGGCAAAACTGCCACTCCGGGAGACACCCCGGCGCTTCCAGGCTCAGTACAGAACTTTGCCGATTATCTAAAACCCATCGATACTCCGCTCGTGTTCAACGGATTCTCCGAGGACACCGTGCGACAGTTCGCGCCGCAGTTTGCCGCCGCCGGCATCGTTCCCGTGATGGGCGCGGGTTCGGTCAGCGAAGAAAAGCAACCGGAGCCGCTCGAACCCGGATCGGCAGTCAGCGCGATTCTGGTGCGCGGCGACATGGATATCGCCGCGACCTGCACGGTCACTTACATCGATCCGCAGCGCCTCCTCGCCTGCGGGCATCCTTTACTGCAGTTCGGTTCCGTGGACCTGCCCATGAATAAGGCCCAAGTGCTGGCTACGCTGGCTTCGCCGCTCAATTCCTTCAAGATCATTAACACGACCGAGCGCGCCGGCGTCTTCGTACAAGATCGGCATACTGGAATTATGGGAGTTTTTGACAAGCAGCCCGACATGATTCCGGTCACGCTCAGCATTCACGGCAGCGGCAGCGCCAAGGAATTCCACTATGAAGTCCTGAACAACCCGCGCCTGAGCCCCGTCGCCATCATGGCTACCGTGTTCAACGCGCTGCATGGCGTGAATGCATACGGCGAGGAAATTACCTACCGGATGAACGGCAGCATCAACGTCAAGGGCTTCCCGGAAGTCGGCCTGCGCAACATGTTCGTCCCCGGAGAAAATGGACAGCCCGCTGCCATGGCCGCGGCTCTCTCGCTCGGCGAGCGCTTCGAACGCATTTATGACAATCCCTACAGCGCTCCCGCGGTAAACAGCGTAAATCTTGACTTCGACCTGGTTCGCGAACGCCGCTGGGCGCGTCTGGAGAGCGCTCGCACCGATGTGACCGAAGCCCGCCCCGGCGACGAAGTCATCATCGAAACCGTTCTCGCTCCCTACCGCGGCGAACGCGTAGTGCGCCAGATTCCCGTGAAAATTCCAACCTCGGCCAGCAAGGGAACTCTTCGCATTCTGGTCAGCGATGGCGAAACGCTGGATCGCGTCAACCGCGCCAATCCTGCTTTCGGCCGCAAGCTCGACCTGGCTTCCACCATCGCGCTGCTCAATAAAGAACACTCCAACAACCGGCTTTACGTTTCCCTGCTCGAAGCCGATCCGGAAGCCCGCGTAGCCGACAAAGTCATGCCCACGCTGCCCATCAGCGTGATGAACGTCATGGATGGAATGCGCGGCAACCAGGAAATGATCGTCAGCGCCGAATCGAACGTCGACGAAACCGCCACCCCAGCCCTCGACTACGTAGTCTCAGGAGCCCAACTCCTGACCGTAACCGTGAAGTAGCAGGGAGTGAGCAATGCGAAAGAAACTGACTCTGCCGCAGAGGCTTCTGAGCGGAGTGCTCGTGCTATTGCTGCTGCCTTTCGTCCTTCCTCTTGCCCTTCTGGCCTTGATCCTGGCCGTGCTCCACCGGTGTACCTTGCGGCTATTAATACAGATTTGGTGGCTTCCAAGAGGAAAAGATGTGTTGCTCGTGTATTCCGACAGCCCGATCTGGCGCGAATACATGTCAAGCGAAATTATGCCGCTGGTTCGCGAACGGGCGGTCGTTCTCAATTGGTCGGAGCGCCGTCAGTGGCGCTGGTGGTCGCTGGCAGTCAGTGCATTCCGGTCGTACGGGTGAGGGCGGGAATTCAACCCGATGGTCTTGCTATTCCGTCCGATGGGGCGGACTCGGGTGTTCCGCTTCTGGCAACCGTTTCAGGATCAGAAGCGCGGCCATCCCGAACCGCTGGCCAGACTCAAGCAGGAACTATTCGTCGCCCTGTAGGACGCTCCTGGAACCGTTCGCGGGCAGGAGTGCCCGCGCCACTTTACTCTTCTTCACTACTCTCCTTCGTTCTCGCCCATCTGCATGCTCAGATACCGCTCGTAGCCGACTTCCTTAATCAAGTGCATCTGGGCTTCGAGAAAGTCTACGTGCTCTTCCTCATCTTTGAGCAACTGCACCAGCAGATCGCGCGACCCGTTGTCGCCTTCTTTGGTGGCGATGGCGACGGCATCGTTGTACTGCTTCACCGCCCCAACCTCCAGCGCCAGATCGCTCTCGATCATCGCTTTGACCGTTCCGCCGACTTTCAACTCCAGCGGCATCATCGACGGAGTGCCGTCGAGAAACAGAATCCGCTCCATCAGCACTTCCGCATGCTTCATCTCGCCGATGGATTGTTTCTTGATGAACTCGGAGAGCTTGTGATATCCCCAGTTCTCGCACATTTCCGCGTGCAGAAAATACTGGTTGATGGCCGTCAGCTCTTCCCGCAAAGCTTTGTTCAATTCCGAGAGTACTTTAGGATTGCCTTTCATATCCCTCCAAAATTTTTCCAGAAGACAAAAATCAAACAGTGGAATGATACGCCTAAGACAATGCCCAGGTTCACTCTAACGCCGCGTCCAAGGTCTTCAACAGGCTGGCGCGGGTAAACGGCTTTTCCAGCAGCCGAATGCCGGCGTCCAGGCCCTGATGCGTGATCAACTCTCCCGTGTATCCCGACATATACACAATTTTCATCGCCGGAAACGAATCGATCAGCCGCAATACAAGCTCCGGTCCCGTCATGCCTTTCATCACCACGTCGGTCAGGGTCAGATCGATCGACACTGTGCCGGAAGCGATGATATCCAGCGCCGCTTTTCCATCCTCCGCTTCCAGAACTTTGTAGCCGTGCTCTTCCAGCATCTTCCGCGTCAGGCGCCGCATGACCACGTCGTCCTCCGCCAGCAGAACGGTCGTTCCTTCTCGCCGAGGCGGCAGTTCGTCTTCCTGCTTTTCTCCACCGTTTCCCAGTTTCTTGTCCGCGCTCGGAAGATAAATCTTGAACGTCGTTCCATGCCCCACTTCACTGTAGACCCAGATGTGTCCGCCGCTTTGTTTGACAATGCCATACACCGTCGCCAGGCCCAGGCCGGAGCCCTTGCCGGTTTCTTTGGTGGTGAAGAATGGTTCGAAGATGCGGGAGCGCGTGGCCTCGTCCATACCGACGCCGTTATCGCTGATGGCCATCATCACGTAACGTCCGGCGGTCATGGACGGGTGTTCGTGCGCGAATGCTTCATCGAAATCGAAAACGGACGTTTCGATGATCAGCCTTCCGCCGCGCGCCATGGCATCGCGCGCATTCACCGCCAGATTCACGATGACTTGATCGAGGTGCCCAGGATCGGCTTCCACAATGGCATTGTTCGAGTGCGCCCGGAGCACGACCTCAACATCGTCTCCCATGAGCGGCTTCAGCAGCTTGCTCACCTCTTTAAGACGATCGTTCAAATCCAGCACCTGCCTCTGCGCCGGCTGCCTGCGGCTGAAGGCCAGCAACTGCCGTGTCAACGATGCACCGCGCTTCGCCGCTTCGCGAATATTGTCGATGTACTCCAGGCTGCCCTCATCGACACGGCTGCGCAGCAGTTCCGAGCACGCGGTCACGATTCCCAGCAGATTATTAAAGTCGTGCGCGACTCCGCCCGCCAGCCGTCCCACCGCCTCCATCTTCTGCGATTGCCGCAGCTGGTCTTCAATCTTTTTTTGCGCCGTGATGTTGCGGGCGATGGTCGACGCCCCCACCACATGGCCGTCGGCATCGTATATGGGAGAAACCGCAATGGAGACGTGCAACCTGCGCTTGTCCTTCGTGACCCGTACCGATTCGAAGTATTCCACCTGCTCGCCGCTGCGGATCCGCCGCAGGATCGACGGAATCTCGTCCCCCCGCTCCGGCGGAGCCAGCATCGAGATCGGCTGGCCAATCATCTCCTGCGCGGTGTAGCCGTAAATCTCCTCCGCGCCCTTATTCCAGTGCGTCACAATGCCGTCGAGATTCTTGCCGATAATTGCGTCCTGGGACGAGTCGACAATCAGGGCCAGGCGATTCTGGGAATCCCGCAGTTCGCGGCTCTTGCGCTTGTCCAGTTCCTCATTCGCCCGCCGCAGTTCCTGCTCGATCCGCTTGCGGTCGCTGATGTCTCGAATGGCGCTCAGCACGATCATGCCGTCGCCGGTACTGACGGGACTCAGGCTGATCTCGACCGGAAATTCAGAGCCGTCCCGCCGCCGTCCATACAAATCCAGACCCGATCCCATGCGGCGAATCTTGGGTTGCTGGTGAAACTGCTCGCGATGTAGGTCGTGGTGCGGGCGCTGCCGCTCGGGAACTAGGATCTCGATCTTTTGTCCGATCAACTCGTCTCGTGTGTAGCCGAATAGCGCTTCGGTTTGCGCGTTGACTTGCACGATGACACCCTGCTGGTTGACCGCCGCAACTGCGTCGGGAATCGCCTCCAGAATGGAGGTCGTCAACAAGGCGTCGGCCACAATCTTCTGGGACGGCGTGCCTTTTCCGGGATCAGGAGATGCAGACTGCATGCTTCATCGACTCGAACACAATCCGCTTACTATACCGGAAAAACGGGCCGAATCCCCGCCCGGGAAGGAAATGTCCAGATACACGAACTGGGTCAACGAAAGCTGATCTCGAGTAAACTTTTCGGCATATGCGTGAATCCGCGAGTTACTGCCACCGCGATCAGCATCTGCATTCCGTTATACCCAACGTGCACCAGGAAGCTGGCTCCCACCGATTTCGTGACCGCTCGCACCACCCCGCACACGATCCCCACGATCAGCACGATCATCAATGCGCCCCACGCGTATCCATATTGTGGCATGTGCATCAGCGCGAACGGCAACGCGGTGAGGAATACTCCCCATGCCGCTCCCCATCGCCTCGCCAATACCGGATAGAAAAATCCCCGAAAGAATAATTCCTCGACTAACGGTCCCAGGCTGACGGCAATAATCGCGAGCAGATAGGCGTCTCGCGGCCGCTCGAGCAGCTTGTCAAAAGGAGTCTCCTTGGGCATGGGCAGAATATTTTCCAGCGCGCTCAGAGCCAGCAGCATCGCCACGCCGATGGCGAGCAGCTTCCATTCCGCCCGCGGCCAGTTCCACCGGATCGCGTCCCAGAACCCCACGTGATATTTGCCCTCCACCAGTGCGAACAGGTAGAGCGCGACAGACCCGTCAATGAGAAACTGCGAAATCAGCAGCAGCAACGGCCGCTGCGCCAGATCCGCCAGCGTGGCGTGCGGGTAAAAAAAATACTTCGCTCCGAAAAGAATGGCGAACTGAGAAACCAGAATGGTAAAGAACGTCAGCCCCACAATGAGCAGCACATCCCAACCGCTCCACACGGGATTCTCCACGGGAGGCGGGCCGACGGCGACAGCAACGGAAGACGCAGCATTCGAATGAAATGGATCAGGCGCCGGAGTTCCCGGCGGCCCGGAATTCACCGGCGCTTGCGGGTCGAACTGCGGATTATCAGAAGATGACAAACGAACATTCCTCTAACTCAGAACTGGCGACTGAGAACCGAGAACTGATCTACCAAAATATTCCGCCAACGCCTGCCCGGTATACGACTTCTTCACCTTCGCCACCTGCTCCGGCGTGCCCTGCGCCACAATCCGTCCGCCATCCTCGCCGCCCTCCGGCCCCAGATCGATGATCCAGTCGGCGTTTCGGATCACGTCGAGATTGTGCTCGATGATGATGATCGAGTTTCCCAGGTCCGTCAAACGATGCAACACGTCGAGCAGCTTCTTCACATCATCGAAGTGCAACCCGGTGGTCGGCTCATCCAGCAGGTAGAGCGTCTTGCCCGTCTGGCGTTTGCTCAATTCGCGCGCCAGCTTGATGCGCTGGGCCTCGCCTCCGGAAAGTGTGACCGCCGACTGCCCCAGATGAATGTATCCCAGCCCAACATCAACCAGCGTCTGCAGCTTCTGCTTCACCTGCGGAATGTTTTCCAGAATCGGCAATGCATCAGAAACCGGCATCTCCAGCAGATCGGCGATCGAATAGCCGTTGTACTTCACGGCCAGAGTTTCATGATTGTAGCGGCGCCCGCCGCAGACTTCGCAGAGCACATACACATCCGGCAGGAAATTCATCTCGATGCGGCGCTGTCCCTCGCCTTGACACGCTTCACAACGTCCGCCCGAAACATTAAAGGAAAACCGGCCCGCCTTGTAGCCGCGCTCGCGCGACTCCGGCAACATCGCGTACAAGTCGCGGATCGCAGTGAACACTCCGGTGTAGGTTGCCGGATTCGACCTCGGCGTCCTCCCGATCGGCGACTGGTCGATGCGAATCACCTTGTCGATATTCTCCGCGCCCGAAATCGCCTTGTGCTCGCCCGCCTTCTCGCGCGAGCGGTAGAGTTGCCGCGCCAGCGCCCGATACAGAATGTCATTCACCAGCGTCGACTTGCCCGATCCCGACACGCCGGTCACCAGCGTCATCACGCCCAGCGGAAACGTCACATCCAGATTCTTGAGATTGTTCTCCTTCGCGCCCAGAATGGTCAGCCCGGCCCCATTTTTCTTTCGCCGCTCAGGCCGCATCTCGATCGATGTCCGCCCCGAAATGTACGCCCCGGTCAGCGAATTCGGTTCCTGCATGATCTCGGCCGGCGTGCCATGCGCCACCAGGTTTCCGCCGTGCCGTCCCGCGCCCGGCCCCAGATCGACGACGTAATCCGCCCGCCGAATCGTCTCCTCATCGTGCTCCACTACGAGCACGGTGTTGCCCAGATCGCGTAAGTTCTCCAGCGCATTCAACAGTCGTCCATTGTCGCGATGATGCAGTCCGATCGAAGGCTCATCCAGCACGTACAGCACGCCGCGCAGCTTCGAGCCAATCTGCGTCGCCAGCCGAATGCGCTGTCCCTCACCGCCCGACAAAGTCGCGGCCGAACGATCCAGCGAAATGTAATTCAACCCCACCGCATTCAGGAACTGCAGCCGCTCGACTACTTCATGCATGACGCGTCCGGCAATCGCCGCCTCGCGTCCGGCCAGCTTGATGCCCTGCGCCACTTCCAGCGCCCGCGACACCGGCATGGCCGTGAAGTCGGCAATCGACATCCCGTTCACTTTCACCGCCAGGCTCTCGGGCCGCAGCCGCTTTCCATGGCACGCCGGACACTCCGTCGCCGACATGTGATCCATCAGCCAGTCGCGGTAGCCGTCCGAAGTCGACTCCTCCAGATTCTGTTTCAGATATCCGAAGATGCCGTGAAAGCCCGTTCTGCCCCCGCGTCCCTGCTCGCCGTTGAGCAGAAAATCCTGCGTCTTCTCGGGAAACTTTTCGAACGGAGTGCTCAAGTCAATCCCGCACGCCGCCGAAACAATCTGCAATTGATGAATCAGATTCTGCGACGCCGATCCCGGCCCGAGCCCGCCATCCAGCAGCGGTTTCGACCAGTCGGCGATCACTTTTGCCGGATCGAAATCGTACTTGCTGCCCAGACCGTGACACTCCGGACAAGCTCCATACATGCTGTTAAACGAGAACGATCGCGGCTCCAATTGCGGCACGTTGATGCCGCAATCCGGACATGCCAGCTTCTCGGAATAAAGCTGTTCTTCTCCGCCGACCACCGCAACCTGCACCAACCCTCCCGCCAGCTTCATCGCCAGTCCTACCGACATCTCCAGGCGATGCTCGATCCCCGGCTTCACCAACAGGCGGTCGATCACGACCTCGATCGTATGATTCTTCCGCTTATCCAGGTTGATGGCGATGTCGTCATCCAGGCTCAGCAGTTCGCCGTCAATCCGCGCCCGGGTGTAGCCATGCTTGACCAGCGTCTCCATCTCCTTCTTGAACTCGCCCTTGCGTCCGCGGACGATCGGCGCCATCACCATGACCCGGTCTTCCGGCGTCAGCGCCATTACCCGCTGCACGATCTGGTCGGCCGACTGGCGGCTGATCGCGCGCCCGCACTTCGGACAGTGCGGCACTCCGATGGAAGCAAATAAAAGGCGAAGATAATCGTAGATTTCGGTGATCGTACCGACGGTCGACCGCGGGCTGCGGCTGGTGGTCTTCTGCTCGATCGAGATGGATGGGCTAAGTCCATCAATTCCATCGACATCCGGACGCTCCATCTGGTCCAGAAATTGCCGCGCGTAGGCCGATAAAGTCTCCACGTAACGCCGCTGGCCCTCGGCATAAATCGTGTCAAAAGCGAGCGAAGACTTTCCTGACCCGCTCAGCCCGGTCACCACCGTAAGCGTGTTCCGCGGGATCTCCACACTGATATTTTTCAGGTTGTGCTGCCGGGCGCCCCGGACCGAAATCTTGGTAATCGCCATTATTCGCCGAGGGGTGTGTCCCTTCCGTAACGTCGACAGGGCAACAGAATTGTCCGAAAGTAAGTATGCACAGCTCTACTCCGTATCTTAGTCGGCAACAGCGCGGAGCGTCAACGCGGTTAGATTTAAACAGGAGCGCAGGGGCGCTGCTGGAAGGGATGCTCGAAGGGCGCTGGAAGGGCCGCTCGACAGGGAAAAGACCCGAGTATACGAATCGTAGAGCCCTGCATCAGATAACAGCTGGTAAAGGTTGGTTGATCGTGAATCCGTTCTTGATGCCCATCATTCTCTGCTTCACCGTCGTCGCTTCCGTCAGTTTCGGCGTGCTCGCGGCGTATGCTCTGGTAATCGGGATCATCCACGCCTTCGGCAGCCCCATGCAGCCCGAACCGGCCCGCCCGCGCCTGGTCTTAGTCCCCACCCAGAACCACGCCAGCGGCGACTAATCATAGCGCCGGCATCTTGCCGGCTGTCCCGAACGCATCTCGCGCTCGGACTCGTAGCCCCACATTTTCGGCGTGGAACGCAATGAGCACAATGGCCTGGTCTCGTCCTTCGACCTTCTCTACTCGAAGGGAAATCGCTCTCGTCAACGAAAACGGAAATTATGAAAGAGCCCATCACGATTCGTGGGCTTAGATTGGGTCTTGCAGGAAGAACCTGGCACCATCTTTGCGCCAGGTGTACACTCACGACGCTCGATGAGAGCAAATCGAAAATCCTGTTGCGAGAACGGAGAACTACACCATGAACCAGAAACGGTGGTCCGGTGTTGCATTCGTGTTGATGCTCGCTGCTGCTGCCGCAGTCTCTTCCCCACGAGCTAGCGCGCAAACCATGGAGGTGAAAGAGAAGCCGCCGATGTACACCTACGTGGCCGACTGGAGCATTCCCCGGGCACAGTGGGCCGAAATGGCCGAGAGTGACGCTGCGGACGAGAAGTTGATGGAAAAAGCTTTCGCCAGTGGAACGATCGTGGCTTATGGCAATGACATGAGCCTGATTCATCAGCCGGATCAAGCCACCCACGACGGTTGGTGGTCTGCGATGTCCATGGCGGGAGTGCTCAATGTGCTCGACCAGGCCTACACATCAGGCTCGGCGACGACTCCCGTCCTGAGCACTGCTACGAAACACTGGGACAACCTCTTCGTCAGCCGCTATTACAACTGGCATTCCGGGGCGTGGAAGGGTGCCTACACTCACGGGTCGTCGTACACGCTAAAAGCGGATGCGCAGGGCGATGCGGTTGAGAAGCTGACCAAGAATGTGATCGCGCCGTTAATGGAGAAGATGCTAGCTGATGGCACGATTCACGAGTGGGAAGTTGACACCGAGGCGATCCATACCACGAACCCGAATACGTTTTGGCTTTTCTATATCACGGCGAACGCCGAAGGGTTGGATAAGGTCAGCGCTGCGCTAACGGAGATGCTCAAAGCGAACCCGCTGGACGGACCAGCATTTAGTTCGATGGTGGAGTTCAGTACCCACCGCGACGAACTTGCCCGCACCAACGCCACTTACAAATAGTCCTGCGTCCCGCTTCGCGAGCAGCGCCAGGAACCGGCGTTGCTCGCGGGCTGGGTTTTTCCGAGTCTCCCTGGCTCGACAGGCTTCCTGCTTTCCGGGTTGAGGGTATCTCCGGTAGTTGGCGAAACATCTCCCCATTACACTCATCATGGCCTTGCGCTGGGCACTTGAGTGTAACGGTCTGATTGAAACAATTACTTCCGAATGACCCGCGATTCTCGGCGCGATCCAGGTGTCCGCCAGGGGTCTTTTGGCGCTTGATCTTGTATCGCTCCCGATGCAATTTGTTCCACAGTTTCGCGAACGAGCCAGATGGGTATAGGATTGTGTCGCTCTCGCAACCATAAAGCAAATTCCGGTGTAAGCAGAGTGCAACCGTTGACGGGCCTGAGACGGTGCAATGACTTAGAGATGGCTATTAAGGACCGTTTGATGAAGATTCTTGAACGAGAGACCCCGCTCTCTTCGAGGCTTTTCATCCTCCTGCTGGTTTTCGCTGCGCTGTCGGGGATGGTTTTGGCGCAGACATATCTCTACAGCCGAGCAGGACTCGGAGTGGGCAACAAACCATCCGGTATTGCGTTGGCTGATCTCAACGGTGACGGAAGACTCGATGTCGCAGTAGCCAACGAGAGTGACAACAGCGTTTCAGTGGTCCTCAGCAGGTCAGATGGAAGCTTTGCTCCCAAAGTCGACTATCTGGTCGGCACCGCACCAGTAGCCCTCGTCAGCGGCGATTTCAATGGGGATCACATTCCTGATCTGGCAGTTGTCAACAGCAAGGACAACACAGTATCCATTCTGCTCGGAGTTGGTGATGGAACGTTCAACAGTCAAGTGACCTATCCCACCGGCACGTTGCCTGTGGCGATCGTAACGGCAGATTTCAATGGTGACAAGAAACTGGACTTGGCGATCGCAAACCAAGATGACGGAACAGTTACAATCTTACTGGGAAATGGTGATGGAACATTTCAACCACAAGCAACTGCAGCCAGCCTTCCGAGTCCCAATGCCATCGCGAGTGGGGACTTCAATGGTGACGGAGCGCCCGATTTAGTAGTTCTGAATGCTCAGGGAAGCATTTCGCTCTGGCTCAATAATGGGAGCGGAGGCTTTCCAGCGAGTGGTCTTGCCATTGGGGCGTCTGACGGTAGTATGGCCATTGGCGACCTCAACAACGATGGCAATCTGGACATCGTTTTCACGAGCCCTGTTAACAATGACTTGGTGAGCTTGCTGGGAAACGGCAGTGGGGGTTTCCAATCGCTCTCCACCAGCATGAGCGTTTCCCCGATGACTGTCACAGTGGGAGATTTTAACGGCGATGGCAAATTGGATCTCGCCGTAGGTAGTGGGACTGGTTATCCCTCTTCGATTTCGATTCTGTTAGGGAACGGAAATGGAACCTATCAGCAGCCTTTGGCCATCGCCTTTACCGGGACGGCGGCGCTGATGGCGGCTGGCGACTTTAACAATGACAACTATTCGGACTTAGCTGCTGTTGACACGATCGACAATCAAGTCACCATCTTCCTGGGTTCCGGAAGCGGGAGTATTGGCGGCTATACCGATCTTACGTTGCCTGCGTCGGGCGGAATTGCGGGCTCAGCCGCGGCCGACTTCAACGGCGACGGCAAACTCGATGTTGCGGTGGCTCAGTTCAACCAGAATGCACAAGGGATCACGGGATTCATTGCAGTGCTTCCTGGTAAAGGCGATGGCACATTTAAACAGCCAGTCTCGACGCCGGTGTCGAATATTGGTATTGGGCAGATGGTAGTGGGGGACTTTAACGGTGACGGCAAGGTGGATGTTGCGACGGCGTTCGTACCCGCCACCGGCGGTATCTCAGTCGTGTTGGGCAATGGCGATGGGACATTTGGGAACCCAATCAGTTCTCCCGTCAACATAACCTTTAACGTGCAGGACATGATCGGCGGGGACTTCAACAATGACGGCAAGGCAGATCTCGCCTTGCTCTCACTGGGCAGTTCTAACACCTTCTCTCCCCTCTACGTTCTCTTAAGTAACGGAGATGGAACTTTTCAACCGAACCTCGTTAATAACGTACCTGGGATTGCGACTAGTCTGGCCGCGGGCGATTTTAACGGAGACGGCAACTTAGATATCGCCGTCACAGATCCGCAAGGGGCGGTAAATCCTTCCGTTCTCGTCTTCCTGGGTCGAGGGGATGGTACTTTCGCGAGCCCTTCCTCCTACAGTACGGAAACTCTTTTCACCTACGACGTGAAGGCGGCTGACTTCAATGGAGACGGCAAGGTAGATTTGGCGGTCGGAACTGACCAGGGAATCTTCTTCTTTGCGGGGAAGGGAGATGGGACCTTCCAGCTTCCTATTGAAACGCCCACCTACCTCGCTATTGAGGATACCGTTGTTGGGGACTTTAATGGGGACGGCAAGCCCGACCTGGCGGTTGCGGGCCTTGCGGGAAGTAAAGCTGTGGCGCTCGGAAACGGCGACGGCACATTTCAAACGCCGGTCCCATTTCAACCCACTTATTACCCACGTACAACTCTGTTCCCGGCTGGCGACTTCAATGGTGACGGCAGTTTTGATCTGGTGCAGTTCAGCGCGAGCAATACGATGAACGTGTCACCGCAGACCGCCTCGGTGTGGCTGAGCACACCGACCGTAACCTTTTCGACATCGATGCTGGATTTTGGCACGCAAAACGTAGGAACCTCTAGCACTCCAGAATCGATTATGTTAAACAACGAGGGTAACGCTCCACTTTCGATCACCAAGATCGCGACCACTGGAAGCTTCGCGGAAACTAACAACTGCACAAGCCCCTACGCTATCGGCCAAGGATGCACCATCAACGTGACTTTCACGCCAACGGCAAACGGCGCCAGCAACGGCAGCCTGACCTTTGGCGACAACTCCGGCTCCGGCGCACAGGTCCTGGCGCTGACAGGCTGGGCTGGTCCGCCGGACTTCTCATCGTCGGTCGTACCGAGTTCTCAGTCTGTAACTGCGGGGAGTGATGCGAGTTACAACCTTACGCTAGCCTCTGGTGGAGGATTTTCTGGCACGGTGCAGTTGGCCTGCACGGGAGCTCCGTCGAAAGCGACATGCGCACTTTCGAAGTCTTCCGTTGTACTCGATGGGTCCTCTGCCGTCACAGTAAGAGTAACCGTCACCACGACGGCCCCTTCAGTCGCGACACTCTCCCGTACTAGCCAGTTCCCGCTAAGGAGGTTTCCTTTGGGAGCGTTTTGGCTTATTGGGCTCGGGCTCGGGCTCGGGCCGGCTGCCACGCTGTTGTTAGCGAGAAAATACCGAACTGCGGCGACGATCGGAATAGGTATTCTTGTGCTGGCATTGGTCTCTTGCGGGGGTGGGAACTCCGGAGGCGGAGGCGGAGGATCGATTCCGGGTACCCCACCGGGAACATACAATCTGACCATATCGGGCACGAGTGGAAACTTGTCGCATAACACTACGATCGGGCTCACCGTGGAGTAGGAGATCTGAGACACCTCTCACCGATCACCGACAAAACAGCCTGGTATTTTAATCTCTTCTGCACATGGGCTAAGTATTGTTGTTGCAAAATCCTGATTACGCTTATCTTCGCCCGCGACGGGAGGCCGTCTATGCACCGGATGCCGATGCCCGCTACGCCGATTGCTTTGCTGGCGCGAGCGCGATCAGCGCAACGCCGACAATAGCGAGCGCAGGTATGTCACCCAGCAGATGTCCGCGTTCGCTCGCATGCTGAAATGCCTGAACAGCCATAATAGCGGCGTGAACGAGGCTCGACCACGCCGTGAAGGCGATGAGGCTGCGATTCTCGGACGGATTACGTGCTGCGAGCAGTAGGAAAATTCCCAGCGTGGCATAGACCCCAAGGATCATCTGCTCGTATTGCGGCTGGTTCGGCTGCCATCGCCACCCGCTCGACCACAGAAACATCATCAACGGGTAGACACCAAACAAGAAGATCAATCCCACCAACACCAACACAATCTTCAGTGCCTGTTCTCGATTCATCGCGCCCTCCTCCGTGTCGTCCTTTAGAAGCGAGTCAATTTCGCCCGGAATTTCTCGCCGATACGGCAGTGCGAGGTAGTTCGGCTAATCAGTGGAGCAGAATCCTACGACTCGAAAAGGGGCAAGTCAATGAAGAATAATGCTGTTGCCAAGACCTCAAGAGGATGGTTGACGATACCCATTGCCTCAAATTGCCGGGGGCCGGCCTCCGCGATTTTCGCATCATCATTTGAGAACGAGCTGCCACTACCAGCCGATCACGGCAATTTTGTACAGCAGCAGAACGGGTACAGTCGCCAGCGCGATCTAGGCGGACAGCGTATAGCGTCGGAAGAAGTAGAAGGTCACGGCCGCCCAGCAGGAGCAAGCCGCGATCAAAGCGCCGCCGACATAGACCGCAGCCAGTGAGCTCGAGAAGTTCGCGCCGTGGACGTGCCTGAGCCGGAAGAACTCACCTAAAGTCCTGACGACGAAGAAATTCAGCTGTGATTCCTATCTGAGCCCAACGTTCTCTAGTCACGCCGAAAACTCCTCTAGTGCGTCTCCCCTCCGCTCGCTACCGCCAGCAAATACCACGCCGCATGCGGCAGCCACTGCTCTCCCCACCGCCAGTCGTTATCCGCCCCGGTTTCGCGATACGTCAGCAGGTAATCGATATCGCTCTCGTCGCGGAACCCGCTCGTGATTCCATTCGAAATCCCGCCCGGAGCGTTAGTGAATTCCCAGGAATCGAAATACATATAAGGAGGATTGTTCCTCCCCACGCCATTCAGCATGCACGAGTCAAACGGATTCAGCCCGAGAATCCAGTTCAGCTGATCGGTGGCAAATGATTCCAACTGCTTTTGAAACGCAGGATCATCCGGAAAGACGCGCTCAGCCAGGCGAGCCGCGCTCGCCGCCGACGCCAGCCGCGCATTTTCTCCCTGCCACCACGGCGCGGCATCGCTGGTGTGCGGAAAGAAAAAGCTGGTGCGCCGCGCGCCCGTCTTATCCTGCACATACTCACGGCTGTAGCCGAACGGATTGTTCACCTCGGCCGTGATGGCAAACTCGAACTGCAGCGCCCTCTTCACCGTCGCCAGCACCTGCCGCTTCGCTTCCGGACCGGCAATCTCCGCGTAGTAGAGCAGGCTCACCACCGGGAATCCGCCGTCGGATGCATGAAAGAATGGCCGCTCGCCATCGTCCGCCCGCCAGTAATTCTGATATCCGCCCGCGCTGATCTGCCGCGCCATCAAATTCTTCGCCCGCCGGTCCGCCGCATCCTTGTACTTCGAGGCGTGTGTCGCGCGATATAGTTCCGTCGCAGCGGCCAGAGCACAATAGTCATCAACAATGTTCTCCTTGCCGTCGTTGACCAGCTTGAGATTTTCTTTCTCCAGAAAATCGAAAGCATCTTCAGCGGTCTTCAAATATTCCGCGCTCGAAAATTCGCCCGCCACCGGATACGTGCTCGCCATGGCCAGCGCCGCAATCGCAATCCCCCCGCCCGAGCGGTAGCCGACCTCGTATTCCAGATCACTATTGGCGGACTCGACCATATCCTTCGCGCCCTGCCCCGGCTTCGACTCGATGCCGAAACGTTTCATCTCGCCGGCAATCCTGCGCTTTGCAGGAACCTGATCCACACCGCCGTTCGACACGGACCGGTAAAACGATTCATTCGGCACCTTCAGCCGCACCAGGTAGTCGGCGCCGAACATGGCCTCGTCGAGGAGACGCGGCTGGTAGCGCGCGAAGTCGGCCAGCCCGCGCAGCTTCGTTTGTTCGTAACTCTTAACCAGGCTGTAGATCACCAGCGGAATCTGCTGCGGGTTGAAATACGTAGAAAACGAAAGATGCGACAAATGCTTGCCGTAATCCCCGGTCGCGTCCCACCAGCCGCCGTGCGCATCGACCGTCCCGGCCTTGGGCCCGTCAAACTTCAGATGATGATCGGCCTTATCCATCTCCCCCGAGCTGCGCTCCTCTTTGAAGTAATAAATGACATCCGACACCGTGTTGCGCTCCAGCAGATTGCGCTGCACGACAAAAGGAAACGACCGGATGCTTCCGTCCACGGTACTGCACTTCACGTAATACTTCCCTTCAATCGCGAACGAATCGAAATCGAGCGTCCAGAAATACCAATCCCTCCATTTCTGGACGGGGCCAGCCACCTTCGCCTCCAACGAGAGAACATCGCGGTCGGTGGCATTGTCCTTCAACACACAGCCAGCGACCTTGTCGCCAGCCTTGCCCAGCACCACCGCGTGCTTCGGCCCGCTCACTTCGTATCCCAGATGATTCGTGAGAATCTTCGTCTCGCCCGCGTGCACCCATACCGTGGAAATCAGAAAGAAGCCACAAGCCGCAACCCTGCGAAGAATCCGTTTCATGAATGCCCTCTCAACGAGTCTTTAATAAATTACTTTCAACGAAAACTGAATCTGCCGCGACGATCCGGCCACCGGGAAAAACGACGACCCAAGACATGAACCGGGAATTATAACGGCGCACGCCTCCAGCGCAAGTGAGCCCACGCCGCTTTGAATCTTTAACATTGACCACACACGCGTCCGGTTGCGACGCCACTCAGGCATTCCCCCAGAGCATCGAACCTCTCCCCGTGATAGCATTTTCTAGAAGCTTCTCCTCCTTCCGGCGGCCCTATGCTCCACGCCCGCTCCATTGCGCTTTATCTGGCCTTGCTGGCGTTAGTTTTCTGCGCTCGCTCTCAGGCGGGCAACACGCCGCCTTCTCCCTGGCTTGAAATCCGGTCTGGACATTTCGTCGTCGTCACCGACGCGGGCGACAAAAAAGGCCGCGAGATCGCTCTGCGTTTCGAGCAGATGCGCTCCGTCTTCGCCATCCTGCTCAGCAAGCAGAAATTGAACCAGTCGGTCCCGCTCACTATCCTGGCCTTCAAGAGCGACAAGTCCTACTATCAGCTCGCCCCCTCGCGTCAGGGCCAGCCGATCGATGCTCCCGGATTCCTAATCCCCGGCGAGGATCAGGATTTCATCGTCCTCAATCTTTTTGAACCCGACCCCTGGCGCGCCGTCGCCCACGATTTCGCCATCATGCTTTTGAACTACAACTATCCTCCCGCTCAAGGATGGTTCGATGAAGGTCTCGCCGAATACTTCAGCTCGATCCACCTCGATAACAAGGAGGTCGAGCTTGGCGCCGATCCCGAGCTGCTCCCATCGGCGGCTCAGGATTTGCTCGGCAATCAGGTCGACACGCATCCCGCCAAATCGCTGACCGAACTGCTGCAGGCCCAGGTCTGGCTCTCGCTGCCCGACTTGTTCACCATGAAGCACGACACTTCCGCCCGCAACGAAGGCACGCATCACACCCTCTACTACGCCGAGTCGTGGATCGTGATGCACTACCTGCTGCACGAAAAAAAGCTTCCCGAGACTGGCGCTTACTTCGGCATGGTTCTCAACCAGCACGTTCCCGTGGAAGAGGCCATTCAGAAGGCGTACGGCATGAGCGCCGACGACTTCGAGAAGGCGGTGAAAGATTATTTCCACTCTCAGGCGGAACTGGTTTCGGCGGTGGACGCGGCTCGGCAATCCAACCCAGACCCGAATGCGCCCGCCAATTCCGAGCAGATCGACCGTTTTCCCGTTCCCGTCAGCATCGACGATTCCGCGATCATCGCGACTCCCCTGCCCGAGGCCGACGCTCGCGCCCTCTATGCCGGAGTCCAAATCCGCATTCCCGAGCGCCGCGAACTTGGCCTCAAGACCTTGCAGGAGTTGGCCACCACGCCCACCGCCGCCGATCAAAAAGCAGAGGTTCGGGAAACCAAAAGAGTGGGCGAAGATCCCGACCAGCTCCCCATCAATGCCATTGGCAACCCGCTCGCCCATCGCATTCTGGCGTGGGACCACATCCAGCACAACGAATTCGACGACGCGTTCACCGAACTGCGCGACGCCGCCTCACTCAATCCCCGCGACCTCTGGGTGCGATATTACCTTTCGGTTCTGAAATATCGCATGGCACAGGCCAAACACGCGGACATGATGGGCCTGGCCAATATGATGCTCGATCTCAAGGCCGTGCTCGATTGGTATCCGGAAATGGCGGACTCCTATGACTTGCTGGCTCTGGCCCGCAACGAGGGCGGAGGCCCGACGGCCGCGTTGCAGGCGGAGCGCGCCGCCATTACTTTAAGCCCGCGCGACGAGCGCTACTCATTTCACCTGGCGCAGATTTACGTCGCCGGAAAGAATTGGGAGGCCGCCGACCGCCAGCTCGACCGCCTGAAAGCCAGCGCCAATCCGCAAATTGCCGCGCAGGCTCGCGAGCTGATCGAGGAGGCCGCCGCCCAACGGAAATACGGCATCTCGATGGACGCGAACGCGGCGCAGCCCAAGTACGCTCCGCAGAAAACACCCTTCGATGTTCTCGATGAGGATGAGGCCAAACGCGAAGCCGCAGAAAAAACCGATCAGCCCGGCGGCGAGGACCGGCGCCCCACCAAATTCGCCAAAGGCCGGCTGGTCAAAGTGGATTGTTCCCAATCTCCGTCCGCCGTGCTCACGGTCAATTCTGAATCCGGCGTGTTGAAACTTCGCGCCCCCGACTACCGCGCCCTGCTGCTGATCGGGGCCGACGATTTTTCTTGCGATTGGCGCGATCGCCAGGTCACGGTCAATTACAAGTCACGCGGCGGCCCCGAAGGCGACCTGGTTTCGCTGGAGGTCCGTTGATTGTGTAGGGGCGGACGCAGCTTGTCCTGAGCGAAGCGAAGGGGACCGTTCCACGGGCGGGATGGCATTTGCGGTAGGGTTCTCTCAGCGATCTCTGCGAAACCTCAGCGTGCTTTGCGGTTAAGATCTTTCGCTGTCCACTGCTTAAGATCTTTCTAGCGTCCACTGAATTTGACCGCCCCCATCCCTCCGTCCTAAGATGGCTCCCCTGTGATCGCCGACCCGAGCTGCCGCCTTTTCAGCAGCTGGCGATACGGACGTTGTTCTGTTCGTGGTTTTCGGTTAAGCGCCTTCCGCACGCTCAGAAGGAGTTCCGCCTATGCCTTTGACCATTCAAACCAGGCAGCTTCCGCCTGACATCGTCGTCCTCGAAATGATAGGAAAAATCACCATGGGCAACGACTGCCGGCAAGTGGAATGGACCACCAAAAAACTTGTCGACGAGAGCCGCAAGAAAATCATCTTTGATCTCTCCGGCGTCACCCACCTCGACAGCACCGGCATCGGCATCATCGTCGCCGTGGCAGGGCAAATGAGACAGGCGGGAGGAGAGCTGCGCGTGGCCGGCGCCAGCGAACACGTTGAGCACATCCTGAAAATGACCAACATCCATCAGATTATCGGCCTACACCCAAATACCGCCGCCGCCGCTACCGGCTTCTAATGTAGGGGCGGACGCAGCCTGCCCTGAGCGGAGTCGAAGGGTCCGCCCCGCGAGCAAGGCGAGCGCCCTCGGAACTAGCAGCGAGCTTGGCACTCGCAGCAAATTCCCTGTTTCCAAGCCTCGGAACTAGCATCGAGCAAGCCGATTCTGCCCAGCAAAAAACCCCTCCCCGGGACAGGGAGGGGTCGTTCAATTTCCGTTCGCCCGATCAGGCGCGGACGACGTTTGCCGCCTGGAAGCCTTTGGGGCCCTTGAGCAGGTCAAACTCCACGGTCTCCCCCTCATTCAGCGTGCGGTAGCCGTTCTCCTGGATTGCGGAGAAGTGCACGAACACATCTTCCCCCGTGGAGCGCTGGATAAATCCATATCCCTTCGCCCCGTTGAACCACTTCACTGTACCTTTCTCTCTCACGGATAAAACTCCTTTCACCAATCGCGAAGAATTGTTCTTTCAGGTTCCCGGATTGCGCTCCCATCGACCGAAGCCCCTGAAGAAACCATCAGAAGTTCGGTTGCGTTTATGAAGTGCAGGGGGAGTTACTTCCAAAAAGGAAAAGACTCCGCAATTCCCCAGCAGAACCTCTCGCTGTGGGAACTCCGGAGTCCGACAATTTGGCGCGTTTCCACCACACAACAAACGTCAACCCGACCTCTGGTCTCACCACCGGACCACTAACCGGTATTGAGCAGAAGATGATAAGCAGTATTAAAACGTTTCGCAAGAGAAATTAGAAAGTAATCGAAATATGACCTGGGGTCACTTACGTCGTCTCTCATAACTTTAACAAAGATAAAGAAATTGCCCGGTAACCGTCCGCCAAACTGAGGTTTTCCGCCCTCCCGAGCCTCGACCTCCTCTCTGGTACGATTGAGCTTCCCCATGGCCGATCGCCCGATTTCGACGTTGCCGCGATCCGAACCGACGCCGGCGCAGCCTGGTCGTCCTCTCCGCCGCAGGCGTCCCAGCCTGGTCGTGTCCACGGCCCGCTACCTGATGCGCACCGAAGTGCACACTTTTGCATTCTCGGTCGCCGCCAACGCCATCCTCTCTTTTTTCCCTTTCGTCGTGCTCATGATGACGCTGATCCGCCGCGTCTTTCATTCCCGCGTCATGTACGAGGTCGTTCTGCAACTTCTGCGCGACTACCTGCCCGCCGGCCAGGATTTCGTGATCCGCAATCTCAACGCCATGGTCAATTCCCGCCAGCGCGTGCAACTGGTTTCGCTGGTCATTCTGTTGGTCACCTCCTCGGGAGTCTTCCTGCCGCTTGAGGTCGCGCTTAACCGCATCTGGCTCTTCCAAAACAACCGCTCCTATCTCGGAAACCAGATCGTATCGTTCGGACTGGCCTTCGCCTGCGGCGCTTTGGCCCTGCTTTCCATCGCCCTGACCGCCGGCCCGGTCGCCTTCATGCAATTCCTGCTGCGCGGATATGGCACGGGATTTGTCCGGCTGGCCGGTTTCCTGATGATGAAAGTGTTCGCCATCGCTGCCAGCATCGCGATCTTCTTCCTGATCTACTGGCTGCTGCCCAACGGCAAAGTGCCCGCTCGCGCCGTCTTGCCCGCGGCCATCATCATGGGACTGCTCTCCGAAGCTCTGAAATACGCCTATATCCTGGCGCTGCCCTGGTTGAATTTTCAGGAAGTCTACGGCCCCTTCGCGCTCTCCGTCAGCATGATGTTCTGGGCTTTCCTATCCGGCTTGCTGCTGCTGGCGGGCGCCAACCTCTCGGCAGAAGAACACCTGGGCCGCGCTCTCTAATAAGCTGCTAGCCGGATGCCAGTGCCCAGAATCACTGCAAGTTTCGCCGAGTTCCGCCGTGGGTAGTTGGCTCCGGCAGTTCCTCAGCGATCTCCGCGAATCCTCAGCGTCCTCTGCGGTCAAAGTCTTTTGTATTCGCAGACAATGCCGCCGAAAAACAAGAAAGGCCGCCCCATGGCGCAGGCGGCCTTTCGTAGCAGTCAAGAACGAAGTTATTTCTTCTGCTCCCCGATTGAGAGCAACTCCACTTCGAAAATCAATGTCGCCCCGGGACTAATTGCTGCGCCCGGCGGAGGGTTATCCCCGTACGCCAGGTCGGGCGGAATAAACAATTGCCACTTCGATCCCACCGGCATCAGTTGCAGCGCCTCCGTCCATCCCCGAATCACTCCGCCCACAGGAAATGACATCGGTTGCCCACGCTTGTAAGAGCTATCGAATTCCGTGCCGTTCAGCAGCGTTCCGCGATAGTTGACGCTCACCGTGTCGCTGGCCGTCGGCTTTGGCCCCGTCCCTTCCTTCAAAACCTTGTACTGCAAACCATCAGGAAGCGTCGTCACGTCCGGCTTCGCTTTATTCGCAGCCAGAAATGCGTCCCCTTCTTTCCGGCCCGCCTCGCCCGCCGCGTGCGCTTTCGCTTCCTGCTGCTGGTTGACGTCGGCTCTCAATTGCTGCAGCGTGGCCTTCATTTCGTCTTCGGTCATCAGCGTCTTCCTGCCCGCCATGGCATCTCTCAGCCCGCGCGCCAGGATCGCTGGATCCACCGGTATCGACTGGCGGTGCAGCCCCGACCCAATGCTCATGCCCAGGGCATAGCTCGCCTTCTCCTTCTGCGTCTTCAATGCGAATGTGCTCTTCGCAGTGGTAGCCGGCGCTTTCTTCGCCGGAGTCTTGGCGCCGGACGCCCCCGTCGCTGGCTTAGAGGAAGGTTGTGAACTTTGAGCCGCCGGACTCTGCTGCCCCTGGGCATAGCCCGGTAGCATCATCCCGGCCGCAAGAACTGGAAGCACCACTGCGATCAACGATTTATGCATAAGTGGCTATTGTCCCATCACGCCCGCGAGATAAGCAATTCCCACGCGCCAGATGCTAGTAACTGACTCTGCCCGCGCTCCAGCTTCCTCAGCCCTCTCTGCGAATCCTCAGCGCCTTCTGCGGTAAAGCCTTTCCCATCCTGGAAAAAGAACGCCCAACTTACCTAAGTCCGTACCACCATGATTTTTCAGCCACTTTCTCCATCGATGTGATTTCAATCACACAAGGCTGTGAACCCACATCCCGACATCCCTACCCCCCATCCTGCATCCTGAATCTATCGCAGGACCACTCCCGTGGTTCCCGTCGAGAATTCCGAATGGGGGATTTCATGAAGCGCAAATTTAAGACCATGGACGCCAACGAGGCGGTTGCTCACGTCGCTTATGGAGTCAGCGAAGTGATCGCCATCTATCCCATCACTCCTTCGTCGCCGATGGGCGAGTGGGCGGACCAGTGGTCGTCCGAAGGCATCCCCAACGCCTTCGGCAGCGTGCCCCACGTCATCGAGATGCAGAGCGAAGGCGGCGCCGCCGGAGCCGTTCACGGCGCCCTGCAGACCGGATCCCTCTCCACCACCTTCACCGCTTCCCAGGGATTGCTGCTGATGATCCCCAACATGAACAAGATCGCCGGCGAACTGACGCCGACAGCGTTCCATGTCTCGGCGCGCACCGTGGCCACGCACGCTCTCTCCATCTTCGGCGACCACTCCAACGTCATGCTCTGCCGCACCACCGGATGGGCCATCCTCTCCTCCAATTCCGTGCAGGAAGCCATGGATCTGGCCCTGATCGCCCATGCAGCGTCGCTTGAGACACGCATTCCCTTTCTGCATTTCTTCGACGGATTCCGCACCTCGCATGAAGTCAACAAGATTGAAATGCTGGATGAAGACGATATGCGCTCCCTGATCAACATGGATCGCATCATCGAGCACCGCCAGCGCGCCCTCTCGCCCGATCATCCCGTGCTGCGCGGTACCGCCCAGAATCCCGATGTCTTCTTCCAGATTCGCGAGGCCGCCAACTCCTACTACGACGACGCCCCCGCCAAGATGCAGGCCGTGATGGACAAGTTCGCCGAGGTCGTAGGACGCAGCTACAAGCTGTTCGACTACGTCGGCGCCCCCGACGCCGAGCGCGTCATCGTCATGATGGGCTCCGGCGCGGAAGTCGCCCACGAAACCGTCGACTACCTCAACGCCCACGGCGAAAAAGTAGGCTTGCTGAAAGTTCGCCTCTATCGTCCCTTCTCCGTAAAGTCGTTCCTCGAAGCCCTCCCCGCCACCGTCCGCGAAATTGCCGTTCTCGATCGCACCAAGGAATCGGGCGCCATCGGCGAGCCTCTTTATCTGGATGTCGTCAACGCTTTGAATGAAGGCTTGAAACTGGGCTACGGCGCGATGAAGGATGCACCCGCCGTGCTCGGCGGCCGCTACGGCCTATCCTCCAAGGAATTCACCCCCGCCATGGTGAAGGCCGTTTACGACAACCTGAAGCAGCCCGAACCCAAAGATCATTTCACCATCGGCATCAACGACAACGTCACCCACACCAGCCTCGACTACGACGCGTCGTTCTCTACCGAGCCCGACAGCGTGGTCCGCGCCCTGTTTTACGGCCTCGGCGCAGACGGCACAGTCGGCGCGAACAAAAATTCCATCAAGATCATCGGGGAGAACACCGACAACTACGCCCAGGGATACTTCGTCTACGACTCGAAGAAATCCGGCGCCATGACCGTTTCTCACCTGCGCTTCGGACCGCAGCCCATCCGCTCCAGCTATCTCGTCTCCAAAGCGAATTTCGTAGCCTGTCATCAATGGATTTTCCTCGAGCGCTACGACATGCTCAGTTCGCTGGTGGATGGCGGCACGTTCCTGCTCTCCAGCCCCTTCGGCCCCGACGAAGTTTGGGACCACCTGCCCCGCGAAGTGCAATCGCAGCTCATCGCCAAGAAAGCCAAGTTCTACGTGATCGACGCCTACCAGGTCGCCAAAGACACCGGCATGGGCTCGCGCATGAACACCATCATGCAGGTCTGCTTCTTCGCCATCTCGAAGGTCCTGCCGCGCGACGAAGCCATCGAAGCCATCCGCGACTCGATTCGCCACACCTATGGCCGCAAGGGTGAAGACGTGGTGGCGAAAAATATGAAGGCGGTCGATGAGACTCTCGCTCATCTGCACGAGGTGAAGATTCCCGCGGCCGTGACCAGCAAGAACGAAATCCCGGCTGCATTTCCCGGCGCCCCTAAATTCGATCGCGAAGTGCTCGGCACCATCTACGCCGGACGCGGCGACGAACTTCCCGTGAGCGCGTTCTCCTGCGATGGAACGTTCCCCACCGGCACCGCGAAGTGGGAGAAACGCAATCTCGCCCTCGAGATTCCCGCGTGGGATTCTAAAATCTGCATCCAGTGCGGCAAGTGCGCCATGGTCTGCCCTCATGCCGTCATCCGCATCAAGGTTTACGACAGCAAGGAACTCGCCGCCGCCCCGTCCACTTTCAAATCCTGCGATGCGCGCGATAAAGAATGGGCGGGCATGAAGTACACCATCCAGGTCGCGCCCGAAGACTGCACCGGATGCGGCGTCTGCGTCGATGTCTGCCCGGTCAAGAACAAGAGCGAAGTCCGGCTGAAGGCTATCAATATGGTGCCACAGCCTCCGCTGCGCGCTCCCGAAAGCGAGAACTGGGATTTCTTCCTCAAGCTTCCGGAACTAGATCGCCGCAAAATTAAAATCGGCACCATCCGCCAACAGCAAGTGCAGGAGCCGCTCTTCGAATTCTCCGGAGCCTGCTCCGGATGCGGCGAAACTCCATATATCAAGCTGGTTTCACAACTTTTCGGCGACCGCGCCGTGGTCGCCAACGCCACCGGCTGCTCCAGCATTTACGGCGGCAATCTTCCCACCACTCCCTGGTCCAAGAATTCCGACGGCCGCGGTCCGGCGTGGTCGAACTCGCTCTTCGAAGACAATGCCGAATTCGGACTTGGCTTCCGCGTCTCCATCGATAAGCAGACCGAATTCGCTCAGGAACTTCTGCGCCGTGTGGCCGCCAACGTTGGCGACGATCTCGTCACCGCGATTCTTACGGCCAAGCAGAAGGATGAAGCGGATATTTACGAGCAGCGCCAGCGCGTTGACATCCTGAAAGAAAAGCTACGCACGCTCAACTCGCCGGAAGCGAAACAGCTTCTCGCGGTGGCTGACATGCTGGTAAAGAAATCTGTCTGGATCGTCGGCGGCGACGGCTGGGCCTATGACATCGGCTACGGCGGTCTCGATCACGTGCTGGCCAGCGGACGCAACGTCAACATCCTAGTCCTCGACACCGAGGTCTATTCCAACACTGGCGGACAAGCGTCCAAGTCCACTCCGCGTGGCGCGGTCGCGAAGTTCGCCGCCGGCGGCAAGCCCAACCCGAAAAAGGATCTCGGCCTGATGGCCATGACCTACGGCAACGTCTACGTCGCCAGCGTCGCCATGGGAGCGAAAGACGAGCACACGCTCAAGGCCTTCCTCGAAGCCGAAGCCTACGACGGTCCTAGCATCATCATCGCCTACTCGCACTGCATCGCCCACGGCATTGATATGACTACGGCCATGACCGATCAGAAAGTTGCGGTCGAGTCCGGACAGTGGCTGCTCTATCGCTACAACCCGGAACGCGCCGCCATCGGCGAGAATCCGCTGGCTCTTGATTCGCGCGCTCCCACTCGTAAAGTGCAGGAATACCTGCTGCAGCAGACACGCTTCAAGATGTTGACCAAGAGCAAACCGGAAGAGGCAGACCGCCTGTGGAAGCTGGCGCAAAAAGACGTGGAGAGCCGCTTCCACATGTACGAGTACATGGCCAGCCGCAAAACAGAACAAGCGGCCCCGCCGAAAGGGACAGAAGCTAAATCGGCCCCGGTAAAAGAAAAGACGCCGGCAGTCGTAGAAAAATAAGAGGGTGCCCCGTTCTAACCGCGTTCTCTGCGGTTAGAGCGGGGATTTTGACTTGTACCTGCAACAAGCCGAACTAAGGAGAGAAGTCGATGATCGATCTCACCACCACCTATCTCGGACTGAAGCTGTCCTCCCCGCTGGTAGTCTCAGCCTCTCCTCTGTCGCGCGATGTAGAAGGAATCTGCCGTCTGGAAGAGGCCGGGGCCTCCGCCGTGGTCCTCTACTCGCTCTTCGAAGAGCAGTTGCGCCAGGAAGAGATCGATCTCGACTACCACCTTTCAGCCGGCACCGAGAGCTTCGCCGAATCCCTCACCTACTTCCCCCAGGCCAGCGAGTTTCACACCGGCCCTGAGGGATATCTGAATCACATCCGCAAAGCCAAAGCGTCTGTCCGCATCCCCATCATCGCCAGTCTCAACAGCTCGACTCTGGGCGGATGGACGAAGTTTGCCGGCGACATCGAGCGTGCCGGGGCTGACGCCATCGAGTGCAACATCTATTACATTCCCACCGATCCCAAGCTCACCGCCGCCGACATCGAAAAAACCTATCTCGATATCGTCCACGCCGTGAAGAGCACAGTAACCATTCCGGTCGCGGTGAAGCTGAGCCCATTCTTCAGCAACTTCGCGAATATGGCTCACCGTCTCGACGATGCGGGCGCCGACGCCTTGGTGCTCTTCAACCGCTTCTACCAGCCGGATATCGATCTCGAGGAACTGGAAATCCGTCCCAACGTTCTGCTCAGCACGCCGCAGTCGCTGCGTCTTCCTCTCACCTGGATCGGCATTCTCTATGGCCGCATTCGCGCCAGCCTGGCCGCTACCGGCGGCGCGCACAGCGCGGAAGACGTGGTGAAGCTGCTCATGGTGGGCGCCAACGTCACCATGATGTGCTCGTCCCTGATGCGCCACGGCGTCAATCATCTCCGCCACGTCGATCGCGAACTGCGCGACTGGATGGAAGAACACGAATACGAATCGGTCGCTCAAATGCAAGGCAGCATGAGCCAGTTGCGCTGCCCCGATCCCGGCGCCTTCGAGCGCGCGCAGTACATGCGCGCCGTCAAAGGCATGCAACACATTCACATGGCAGGATGGCGATAATGGCAAACAGAACCAAACTGACAGAACAACAGAAAACCTGGGTGACCTACGTCTCGAACACCCTGGGCGGCAAGAGCGGTTTGCATCTCGGTGAGATTCGAGTCTCCTTCCGCGGACCTGAACCACTCTCGGAGAAGGCTCAGCACGAGCGCCGCCACGCACTAATTGTGCCGCGCGAGCACGGGGCTTGGGGATTGCTTCTGGTTCCCATGATCACCGGTGCCGGCCTCGCGCTCCGCGAAAGCAGAAACATCGTCCCATTCCTGTTGTTGCTGACCTCTGCCCTGGCTTTGTTCTGGCTCAGAACTCCGTTCGAAAGTCTGCTGGGAACTTCGGCCATGCGCGCCCAAACCAAAGACGAGCGCCGCACAGTGATGTTTGCAATCGCAATCCTGGCGAGCGTCGCGGCCCTTGGTTTAGCCACGCTGCTCTGGGCGGGCCGCAATTCCAATCTATGGTGGATCGGCGCCGCTGCCGGCGCGGCCTTCGCCGCACAAGCCCTCCTGAAGAAATTAGGACGGAGCACGCGAATGCTGTCGCAAATCGTCGGCACCATAGGCCTGACCGCATCCGCTCCCGCTGCATACTACGTCATCACTGGAAAATTCGACGCAACTGCGTGGATCCTTTGGATCACGAATCTGGTCTTTGCCGGAAATCAAATCCACTACGTACAACTGCGCCTGCACACGGCGCGGGTCGAGGGCTTCCGAGCCCGGCTCTCCCGCGGATGGGCCTTCGCAGCCGGCCAAGTCGCGCTCACAGCAGCTCTTACCGTCGCGTGTGTGGGTGGATTGCTGCCGCAATTCGCGTCGCTGGCCTTCGCTCCGCTGCTCTTCCGTGGATGGTTCTACTTCATCCAGAAACCCACGCCCCTGGTAGTGCGCAAGCTAGGCTGGAGCGAATTGGCCCAAGCCGCAGCCTTCTGCCTGCTCCTGGTAGTCACATTCTCCCTCCCGAATTAGCGAAAAGATGGAAAATTAGCCAAACCCGCATCCCCCAGCAGGCAAGAGACTTGCCCCATTTTGTACATACATTAAAGTAAGACAAATGTTCCTGCAGGAACACTATACATGTAGGCACGGACGCCTTCGTCCGTGCCGCGCAGGCGAAGCCGAGCGTGCCTCGTTAACCACAACCAAATCTGCATGAAATCTAAGGCACAATCACCGCGGCGCCATCCACCGCATCGTTCTTCACCGCCATCAACGCTTCGTTCGCCTGATCGAGCGAGAACACCGTCACCTTAGCCCGCAGCCCAATCTGCGCGGCCAGCGCCAGAAAATCCCGCGCATCGGCGCGCGTCATGTTGGCAACGCTGCGCAGCTGGCGCTCGCCCCACAGCAGATGGTCGTAATCGAACTGAGGAATGCGGTCGAGATGAATCGCATTGATCGCCACCACGCCCCCTTTGCGCAGGCTGGAAAGCGCCGACACCACCACGTCCCCACTGGGTGCGAACGTCACTGCGCGGTCGAGTTCCACGGGCGGCTTCTCGGTTTCATCTCCCACCCAGGTCGCGCCCAGCGACGCGGCAAACTCGCGGTGCGACTTGCCTCGGCTCGAAACGTAGACTTCGCACTTCCACGCCTGCAGCACCGCGATCGCAAGATGCGCCGACGCGCCAAAGCCGAACAGGCCCACGCGCTCACCCCGTTCCACGCCCGCCACGCGCAGGCTGCGAAAACCAATGATGCCCGCGCACAAAAGCGGCGCGGCGTGTAGATCGTCAAGCGATGTGGGCAGTGGAAAGACGAAATCGGACCGCGCGAAGGCATACTCCGCATATCCACCCGCGACGCTGTAGCCGGTGAACGTAGGCGAGTCGCAGAGATTTTCCATCCCGCGCTGGCAATAGGTGCAGGTACCATCGGTGCCGCCCAGCCAGGAGACGCCCACGCGTGTACCCAATGGAAGCTCGCTGGTCGCGCCATCGACGATCTCGCCCACGATCTGATGACCGGGAATAATTCTCAGCTGCTTGGGCGCCAGGTCTCCTTCCACAATGTGAAGGTCGGTACGGCACACGCCGCAGGCGCGCACGCGCAGCAACACGTGCCCGGATCGAATGCGCGGGTTCGCCACGTCAACAATTTGAAGAGGACGTTCCGAGATCGGTTGCGGGGACGACAGGATGGCGGCTTTCATCGTCAAGATCTTGCTGCCGATATGATGCCAAAGACAGTGCGGTAGTAGCTACAGTCATTAGGACGCAGCCTAGTAATTTCATCGTCGCGTGGAGTGATCAGGAACCAATTCCAGGGTCAGCACCTGAAATGGTTGCAGATGAAACGAACGTGGTTGCGCGGAAATCCTGAAGGGCAAGGCCACGGCGTCTACCTTCCACGGACTGCTGGCTGTGAATGAGTTGGTAGTGTGAGCCGGCAGCTCAAGCAGGGCCGCGATATCAGCGTCGAAATCCTGTGGCCGGTCGCTGGGATTGCGCAGGGTCACGATCGCTTTTTCCGGCGACCATGCTGCCCAGCCATACACTTCCAGCTTCGCAGGATCGCCGCCGATCCAGTGCGAATCTTTCAGCGTCGCGGCATTGGCGCGCGACCACTTCGCAGCTTCGGCCAGCACATCCCAATCCTGAGAAGACAACAGCGAGGGCGTGATGTACATCTCCTGCAACTGTGTTCCCGTGCCGAAGTACGAATGCACTTCGTCCGCAAAATCGTGGCCGGGATCGTCGCTCAGGCGCTCGGCATAGCGCGCGAAGATCATGCCGTGCAGCATCAGCGAATTCATCGGGAACAATGGACCTTCTTCCACCACCCAGCGATAGATCCGCGAGTCGCGGTAGGTGATCCAGCGCTGGCGATTGGAGCCGATGCCGGCGAAGCTGTGGTCGTCGCCGCCACGCCAGATCGAATCGGCATAGAGCAGCCAGAAGGGCGACGGATATGTTCCAGTCGTGAGGTTGATATAAATGTCTGCCTTCTTGGCGCGCAGCTCGCCGATCAGATGAATCGCGGCGTCGAAGTCGCTGTCGAATTCGCTGCCGGCGATGACTTCATTCGCGTTGCCCGTGCCGTCGAACTTGAACTGGTTCACGCCGTACTTGTCGATCATGGCAAAGCAGGTGTCGCGGAAGTAGCGATAGTATTTCGGACCCGAAAGGGCGAGGCCACCTTCATTGGTTTCGAAGCCTTGCGCGCGCGCCGAGGCGAGGCGCTGCTCTTTCGGTTTGTCGTAGCCTCCCCACGGCGACAGCCAGATGCCGGGCGCAGCGCCGTAAGCCGCGGCTGCCTCGGTAACCTTACTTAGTCCAACCTTAGTTAACCCATCGGAGAACCCGGGATTAAACTTCCATAGCCTCGTGAGATCATCCCAGCCATCATCGAACAAAAAACTGTCGAGCTTGACGCCGCGCTGTTTCGTGAGTTGCTCGCCGAAGCGGTTGATCTCTGCCACGGCCTCTTGTTCGTTGTAGCGATCGAAAAATCCCAGGTCGTACCACGAGTTGTAATGCAGAAACGTACGGTAAGGATGGGCGCGTTCGAGTTCGAGATAGGTGAGGAAATCGCGGCGCAGTTGTCCGGGATGCGTGGCTCCGAACACGGCGGAATACGTGACGGTCTGGCCGGGCTGGATGGGTAACTCGCGGGAGAGCCAGCAGGAGGCGCGATCAGCGCGGACGCGGCAATCCGACAAGGGATGCTCGAAACCGAGAAACCAGGTTCCAGCCGTGACGGGTGATCCTTTGGCATGACCGGAGACGATTGCCCCAGGCACCGCCGCATCGACGAGAACGATCTGGCTCAGGGCGAGAGGCTGCTCCAGAGCGTGGATCGTGACTTCTTCACGAACATAATTGGCGTGCTCGCGGAGCATAGCCTTCCAGGTCACGCGAATTCTTTTGGAGGAATCTTCCAGTTCGATGCGAATCTGCCGGCCGGATAAATGATCAGCGGCCCGGGAAGAATTCGCGTGATTCGGAACGTCTTCGATTGCGGGTTCGGCGATCATTTTGAAATCCGCCGGACGGAGCACCGCGCCTTCTTTGGGAACCAGTTCGAAGGGGCTGTCACCGATCGGCAGAGTCTTTCCAGTGAGGCGGTTGGTGAGGCTTTGCCAGCGCAGCGTTCCGTCCCGCACAGACCAGGTCGCCGAAATGACATCGTTGGACAGCGAAAGGACGTCGCCTTGGCGCTCGGCATGTACGGCGGAAGCCGACCGGGCAAGCGCCGGGAGCACAGCCGCGGCGAGCAATAGAAGCAGGCAAGATCGGGGAAGGCTCAGCCGAGGCATGAGAGATCAGGGTACGTGACGAAAGCGCTCGAAACAAGGAGAAAGCAGTCGTAAGATTTGCCTAAACTGCGATAACCACGAAGGACACAAAGTACCACGAAGGAAGCCTTTTCCTTGGTGTGACTTCGTGTCCCTCGTGGTCATGGGTCCTCGCATGAAAGGGGCTGGAAACGTGGTCAAGAGAGAGCTTTTCGAGCTGAGTTCTTGGCTGCGATTTGTCTTGACTTTCGGCATAAACGAAAGTAATAGTGTTGACTCGTAATGATACGAAAGATGTTTGGGGGGAGGCTCTATGCGTGTTCACCGTCTCAGCTGGCATTCCGTCGCATCCTTTATCGGTGCATTTTTACTGGCATTGATGGCGCCGACAGCAGGGTTCGCCCAAGGGTCCTACGAGGCGCAAGTGCGCGGGACGGTGACGGACCAGAGCGGCGCCATCATGGTGAACGCAGCCGTCACCATCACCAATGACGCCACCAATATTTCGCAGACTTCGCACAGCGACGACCACGGGCAATATTTCTTCACGGGGCTGCGCCCAGCCGTTTACACGGTGAAAGTACAAGTGGCGGGCTTCCGCGTCTCGGAAAAGAAGAATGTGGTGTTGCAGGTGGATCAGCAGACCAGCGTGGATTTCGTGCTGCATCCGCTGGGCGTGAGCGAAAGCATTGAAGTGACGCAGACGGCGCCGTTGCTCGATACCGACAGCGCAACGCTGGGCTCGGAGATCAGCAGCGAATATGTACACGAACTGCCTCTGGCCAACCGCAGCTTCTTTGGCCTGACGTTTCTGGCGGCGGGCGTGACCGAAACGTCTGGTGCCGGCACCAGTGATAACTATCCTTCGGGAACGAACTTCACTTCCAACGGGCAGCGCAACGCGACTGCCGAGATCCGGCTGGATGGCGCCCTGATCAGCGCGCCAGAACAAGGTGAGGGAGGAAATACCAACGTTTACTACGAGCCGCTGGTCGAGGGCATGCAGGAAATGAAGGTGCAGAACAACAGCTTCTCGGCCGAGTTCGGCAACAACGGCGGCACAGTAGTAAACATGGTCATGAAGAGCGGGACCGACCGCTTCCACGGCAGCGGCTGGTATTTCCTGCAGCGCGCAGACTTGAATGCGCGCGACTTCTTCAATCCCGCCAACGTCGGCCCCAAGCCAAACAGCAAGCGGGACCAGGGTGGGTTTTCGCTGGGCGGCCCGATCATCAAGAACCGCACGTTCTTTTTTGTCGATTTCGAGAAGGTGGCAAGCTCCAGCGCGTCCAGCGGAGTTGTGACCGTGCCGACTCTGGCGGAGCGGCAAGGCGATTTTTCGGGGGCAGCGAATCCTATTTACGACCCGAAGCAGGGGATTTGCCCGAGTGGCAACAGGCCGCAGGTCGGGTTCGACTGCAACGGCAACTCGATTAGTGCAGTGAATGTCATTCCAGCCAACGAGGTGGATCCCATCGGGCTGGCCGTCCTCAATCTCTATCCGCAACCCAGCAATGCGAACGAGTTCAACAACTACAACTTCACGACGTTGGCGAACGCTCCGGACTACCAGTTCGACATCAAGATAGACCACCAGATCAACGACAGGAACCGCATCAGTGGCCGTTACAGCCGAGGCTGGAGCAACTTTACGACTCCGCTGACGCTGGGCGACGGCTTCGATAATGACGGAATCAAGAGCGGTGTGACGGTGGCGCAAAACGCTTCGCTGGAATACACCCGGACCATCAACTCGCGGATCGTCTGGACCAGCCATATCGGAGTCGACCGGGTGCACGAACTTTCGCTCCCGAGTATCCCGACGATCTCCAGTTTCAACGCCTCGCTGCCTTCTGGCGTTCAGGGCTTGCCGTCGGTGTTCCAAACGGCCAACGGGATCGACAAGATGCCGACGTTTCTGATGCAGGGAAGTTCGCCTTGGACAAATCTCTACGATCAGTGCTGCATTAACACTACCTTTGCCCACACCCTGGTTAGTTACTCCTCGCAATTGGTGATTTCCAAAGGGACTCATCTGATGAAGATCGGCGGCGAGCAGAGAATTTTCTACAACAATTTCTGGCAGCCGAATTACCCGAGCGGCTTCATCACCTTTACGGATGACACGACATCGCCGACTCCGAACAGCGATTGCGACCCAAATTCATTTGTGGACGGTAACTGCAATCTGTACACCGGCAATCCATTCGCTAGTCTGGCTTTTGGTTACGGCGATAATATCAACGCCTCCAGTCAGCTGGTGGTGACTCCTTCGGTCGCGAACCGTTCGCTGGAGACGGGGTTTTATGTCCAAGATGACTGGAAGGTGACCCCGAAACTCACGATCAATCTGGGCTTGCGTTATCAGTGGAGTTCGCCGTACACGTCGCGCCACAACCAGATCGAGTTCAGCAATTTCGCCGCCGACAGCGGCGTCAATATCCCACTGAACGTTGTCCCGGCGACGGCGCAGGCGGGCACGTACAGCGCACAGGCGTGGATGCAAAGTGTTGGACTCAACTACCCAGCGTCGCAAGAGGTGCTCGGCACCACGCAGTTCCCGACGTCGAGCATGAGGACGGTTCCGACTTACTGGAAAGACGTTGGGCCGAGGCTGGGTTTCTCGTACCAACTCGATCAGCAGACCGTGGTGCGGGGAGGAGCGGGCATCTATTTTGGAATGAGCCCGGCCACCAACTTCCAGTATCCCGGGTCGGCGTTCCGCAAGACCGCGAACCTGTTTTTTACGAACGACAATTTCGCTACGCAATCCGCGACTCTGGAGAATCCATTTCCGGGAGGCTTTAGCGGTCCGCAGGGGACGCAGTATGGCCAGTTTGCGAACTGGGGTTATCAGAATCCGAACGACCTGGGAACGACGGCGGCGCGAGATGCCAACATCTACCAGTGGAATCTGGGAATCCAGCGGCTGCTTCCCAGCCAGATCGTGCTCGGCGTGGACTACTCCGCGAACCGAAGCACGCATCTGCCCTGGGCCGGCACAAACAACCGCTCTTTCATCCCTTCGGCTTTGCTGGCGCAGATCACCGCGGCGGTCACTCCGACGGATTCGACTTGCTCCGGGGATAGCTGCGTAAGCAACTTTCTTCAGACGAATGTGGGCAACCCGTTCTATTCCATGTTCAATACCCCTTGCACGCCCACCGCTTCCAACCCCTGCTTCAACGAACCTAATTCAAACTACGGCCAGGCGACGCTGCCCTTGGGGACCCTGTTGAACCAGTACCCGCAATTCGCCGGTGACTTTGAAGGGCTGATGTTGGAGGAAGCGAGTTCGTGGTACAACGCTTTGCAGATTCGCTTCCAGAAGCGCACTACGCACCACATCAGTTTTGAGGGGAGCTACACGATATCGAAGGCAACCGACGATTCGTCGGCGGGCAGGAACAACTGGATCGGTTCGCTCGGGGCCGGCATTCCGCAACAACTGGATCGCCTGTCTGCGGAACACAGCATTGGGGGCAACGACACGCCACAGCGGCTAGCGGCCGCCGTGGTGGTGGATCTGCCCATTGGGCGCAAGCAATGGATCGGCGGCAATATGAACCGGGGGGTCGACGCCGTGGTGGGAGGCTGGTCGCTGGCGACGATCATCACCGAGCAATCGGGACAACCGTTGGCCCTCGGCATGTCCAACGCCCGGCTGGCGAACGGCACCCAGCGCCCGCAAGTGGTGTGCTCGCAATTTAAGACCGGTACCAGCGTGCACTCCGCGGCCTTGACCTGGCAGAATGCGAGTCCTTCCGCCTTTCTCAACTCCAACTGCTTTGGGGACCCCGGCGACCAGGTTCCCGGGAATGCTCCACGGTACTTTTCCGGGTTGCGCACCGACGGCCTCCACAACATGGATCTGAATGTTTATAAGTCGTTCGTGCCCAAAGAAGGCACGCGAATAGAAGTGCGGGTGGAGATGTTTAATGCACTCAACCACCCCCGTTTCGCACCGCCGAACACGGCCGTGGGAGATCCGCTTTTTGGGACAATTACCAGTGATAGCGTGAACGGGACTGTACTGGAAAATCCGCGATCCTTCCAGTTCGGATTGAGATTTGAGTTCTGAGCCGGTGCGGAGCTCGCGATTTTAGGTCGCTCTATCATGAAAACCATACTCGGGCTGTTCTCTGCGCTGACCCTTTGCGGGTGCGGGATTTTCGTGCTCGCACAAAACTCCGCCTCCATTCCGGATTCCGCGCCAGGTACTTTCCAGCAGAACTGGACGAACTATGTGCGCATCGGCGCTTACGGGCTGAAAGGCGGCGACGCGGCCGAAATCGTACAACGCGCGCAGGCTAGCGATGTGTTTGGGATTGAAGTCGACAACGACATCCCCGGACGATACGAGAGCTTTGTGCATCCGGAAGAGAAACTGAAGGCGATTCGCGCGGTGGCGGAAGCGGCGCACAAAGTCGGCAATCACGCTTTCGTTTACATCGCGGGAACGGAATGCATCACGGCGCACGGCGACAAAGTGGCGCACACGATGGCGAAAGATCATCCCGACTGGCTGCAGCGGAAGATCACAGGGGAGCCCGCGATTTTTGGAGGCGGGACGGCGTTCTGGATTCGGCAAGGCGATGAGGATGTGTGGGTGAGTCCGTATGCCGCGGAGTGGCGCAAGATTTATATGGAGCGCGTGCGGCAGATTGCGGGCACCGGCATCGATGGCATTTACATCGATATTCCTTACTGGATGACGCACTTCGAGGGCTGGGAGGATACGTGGGCGAGCTTCGACGACGCGACGGTGGCGGCGTTCAAGCGCGAGACTGGGCTGGATGCGAAGAAAGATTTGAAGCTGGGAGATTTTTCCGATCCGGCGTTTCGCAAGTGGGTGGAATTCAGAATTCAAACTTTCACGGATTTTCTGGCGGAGATTGCGCAAAACGCGAAGGGAGTGAATCCGCAGATCAAGATCATTCCAGAGATTTATCCGGGGATCGAAGAAGAAGCGGTGCGGGTGGGCGCCGACGTTTACAGCCTGTACGCGGTGGTGGATGCGATTGCGCATGAATACGAATTTGGCGAAGGCGATCATATGGCGTCGTCGCGCAAGCCGCTGGATTGGTTCCGATACCAGGTGGGCATGCATTCGTTTCGCGCCTTCGCACAAGGCAAGGCGACGTGGATTCTGAATTACTCGTGGGACGGCGACAAGAAAGTGGATGCGCGAGAAGCGATGATGAATCTCGCGATGTCGCAGGTGATGGTCGGCGCAAACTTCTGGGATGCGCCCGGACACTCGATGGCGGGATCGAACGATCTGCCGACGAGGAAGAAGATTTTCGAATGGATTGCTGCGCATGAGAAGACGTTCTACTTGCCGCGCGCGCCGGTGGATCCAGTTGGAGTTTACTTTTCTCCGGAGACGCGGGACTTTTTTGCGAAGGAGTTTATTGAGTCGTATCGCGGGATTTTAATTTTGCTGATGCAGAAGCATCTTGAGTTTCAGATTGTGACGCCGCGGACGCTGGGGGAGTTTCACGGACGGACGCTGGTGTTGCCGGATGTCCGGGTGCTGAACGATAGCGAGCGGGAGTGGCTGAAGAAGTTTGCCGGGAACGGCGGAACGGTGGTGGTCACGGGGACTGACGCCACCGAACTTGGCGATGCGGAACATGTAGTGCGGTTCCAGAGTTGTCCAGGCAAGGCGTACGGAGCGGCTTTAGAAAAAGATTTCGCGCATGCGTCACCGGACTCGCAGGCGGAATTTCTCGCCAGCCTGCGAGGCGGGAAGACAGTGCAGATCCAGGCGTCGACAGAAATCGCGACTTCGATTTCGCGAGGGCCAGATGGGCGTATCCAGTGCTTTCTGGCGAACTTCGCCGGGCTGCGCGGGGGATCGAATCCGATTCAGACTCCACAAAAAGGAGTGACCGTGAGCCTCGCGTCGGCGTCAGAGGGGAAAGGATTCTATTTGCCATTCCTCGGGGAGATGCAGCAGGTTCAGGGAGTACGCCACAGAGATTACGTCGAGTTCACTTTGCCGACGATCACGAAGGGCGCGGTTTTCTGGTACGAACCATAAGCTGGTAAGAACCGTAAGCGGAACGAATGATGGCGCTGTGAGGCTGGCCTGTGGCGGCGAGACGCCGCCACGACAGCCGCCGAGGACGGCGGCGCTACGGCCGTTCCAGGACGTGCGCTAGGGGTTGGGAGCTACGGGTTCCCAGTTTCTGGAGCGGGAGACGGCTTCGTTCCAGCGGTCGCGGAGGGCCCGCGCTTGTGAGTCCGGCATTTGCGGCTCGAATCGGCGATCCTTCTTTATGTCCGACGACTTCTGGTCGCGCGGCCAGAAGAGCACGGCCAAACCCGCCAGATACGCGGCTCCTAACGCCGTCGTCTCGGTGACCGCCGGGCGCACGACGGGAACCTGCAGGATGTCCGCTTGAAATTGCATGAGGCTGTCGTTGGCGGCGGCGCCTCCGTCCACGCGCAGCTCGCGAACCGCATCGCCGCAATCGCGGCGCATGGCGTCAAGCAAATCGGCGACCTGATACGCGATACTTTCCACCGCGGCGCGAGCCAGATGGCCCGCCGTAGTGCCGCGCGTCAGCCCGAAGATCGAACCACGGGCATAGGAATCCCAGTGCGGAGCACCCAGGCCCACGAATGCGGGAACGAAATATACGCCGCCGTTATCGGGAACCGACTTCGCGAGCGCTTCCACCTCTTCGGATTTGCGAATGAGCCTCAGGCCATCGCGCAGCCACTGCACCACCGCACCGCCCACGAAGACGCTGCCTTCGAGCGCGTACTTGGTCACGTCGCCGATCTTCCATGCGACCGTTGTGACCAGCCGGTTCGTCGACGGCACTGCGCGCCTGCCCGTGTTCTGCAGCATGAAACATCCGGTGCCGTAAGTGTTCTTTGTCATGCCCGGGCTGATGCAGCGCTGGCCAAAGAGCGCAGCTTGCTGGTCACCGGCCACTCCCGCGATGGGGATTCCGTTCAGTCCCGGGACGCCGGCAACTTCGCCGTAAACCTCGCTGGACGAGCGCACCGCGGGCATGATCGAAAGCGGGATTCTGAACAAGTCGAGCAGTTCCTGATCCCAGTCGCCGGTGTGGATATTGAAGAGCATCGTGCGCGAGGCGTTGCTGGCGTCGGTGGCATGAACGCGGCCTTCGGTCAGCTTCCAGATCAGCCAGGTATCGACGGTACCGAAGGCAAGCTTGCCGGCTTCGGCGAGGGCACGCGCTCCGGAAACATTTTCCAGGAGCCAGGCAATCTTGGTGGCGGAGAAATAGGAATCGATGAGCAAGCCGGTACGTTGCTGGATAAGCGGGGCGTGGCCGTCGTTGCGAAGGCGCTCGCAAAAATCGGCAGTGCGGCGATCTTGCCAGACGATGGCGTGATGAATGGGTTTCCCCGAATCGCGATTCCAGAGAATTGCCGTCTCGCGCTGATTGGCAATGCCGATCGCTGCCACGTCGCTGGTCTGGGCTCCGGCCTGCGCAAGAGCGTCGAGCGCGACCGCGATTTGGGAAGATGCTATCTGTTCGGGATCGTGTTCGACCCAGCCGGGCTGAGGAAAGATCTGCTCAAATTCTCGCTGCGCAGTCGAGCGCACAGCTCCATCGCGATCAAACAGAAGCGCCCGCGAGCTGGTTGTACCCTGATCGAGAGCTAGAACGTATTTCATGGCGCCTTTCAAATTCTTCCAGAAAACCGAACAGAAATACCGCTGCATGGTTATGAGGAACGCAAGAAACGGCGAATTCCGAAATCGTAGATTGCGGCTCCGAGGAGTCCGCCAATCAGCGGAGCAACGACCGGGATCCACCAGACGTGACTACCGTCGGTCAGGCCATTGTTGCGGAAGCCGGCGAGTACGGTAAAGAGTCGCGGACCAAAATCGCGGGCCGGGTTGATGGCATATCCGTGCATGCCGCCAAAGCTGATGCCAATGGCGACCACGACCAGACCGATCATGGCCGGAGCAAGATTCGCTCCCGGCGGCGCGTTGTACTCATCGACGATCGCGAATATGAGAAGAACGAGCAATCCGGTGCCAATCAACTGATCGAGAAAGCCGGCTTGCGGCAGCCCGGGAAAAGCGGGAAACGTGGTAAAGATGCCAGCAGTGCTCTGCAGCTGCGGATCGACCTGATAAAAAGCGGGCCGATAATTCCAGAAGACCAGGGCCGCGGCCACGAACGCTCCGGCAGTCTGGGCAATCGAGTAGGGCACGACCTTGCTCCAGGAAAACTTGCGAAAGACCGCGAGCGCAAGAGTCACGGCCGGGTTCAGGTGAGCCCCCGAAACTTTCCCGGCGATATAAATTCCCATGGTCACGCCGAGTCCCCAGCCGAGGGTGATATTGGTGAAGCCGCCATGGATGGTTTCTCCGGGATTCTTTGTAGGGAATAGAACGACCATGGCCACAACACCGTTGCCGAGCAGAATCAGGACAAACGTTCCGAGGAACTCGGCAATGAGTTCCGCCAGCAGACCCGGTTTCGAGTTCATTGCTTCTCCGCGCGTGGATGCCATCAGCGCGAAGTAGTCTACCAAGCCGGAGACGCCTGCGCCTGATTTCTCTTTCTGGGGCGCCGACGAAATTCGCCGACCATCTTGTGCAGGACAAAAGAGACTTTAGCCGCAGAGACCGCGGAGGCTTTCGCAGAGATCGCTGAGGACCCCTTGGAGCAGGTGACAAACCGAGCCACCATCCACGGAGATTTCCGCTTGACATTTGCAGCCACTCCCTTAAGATACAAAGACATTTATTCACCACACTGAATATTTATTCATTATGAATAAAACCTTACGACAACGGGCGGTCCTGGACGTGCTGAAGCATGGCAGCATTGCCAGCCAGGAGGACCTGCAGCGGCATTTGCGGCGGCGAGGATTCAAGGTGGGGCAAGCGACGCTTTCCCGCGACATTCGCGACTTGAATCTCAGCAAGACAGCGCACGGCTATGCGCTGCCGCAGGGCGAAGGCGGAATCGGGGTGGCGCTGCCGCCGGTGTCGCGACTGGTGCGTGAGTTCGTGCTGGATATTCGTTCCGCGCAGAATCTGCTGGTGATCAAGACGATCGTGGGCAGCGCGCAACCGGTGGCTGCGGCGTTGGACGAAACCGACTGGAGCGAAGTAGTGGGCACGATTGCCGGAGACGACACGATCTTGATTGTCTGTCCGGACAAGGACGAGGCGCGGGCGCTGGCGGGGCGGGTCGAGGAGATGCTGGGGTGATGGCGGAACTCAAAACTGCGGTGCTGGGCGCGACCGGATATTCGGGACTGGAGCTGACGCGGCTTTTATTGCGCCATCCGCGACTGGAGAAGCCGGTACTGCTTCGTCGCTCGGCGGACAACGGGAGTGCTGCGGATCTGGCGGACATTTTCCCTGTTCTTTCGGGGAACGGAGGTTATCCGCTACAGCCGCTGGCGTGGCCTGCGCTGAAGGAGCAAGGGATTGAGTTGCTGTTTTTCGCGACTCCGCATAAGGTCTCGCGCTTGCTTGTGCCGGAAGCCATCGCGCAGGGGATTCGAGTCATCGATTTGAGCGGCGCCTGGCGCTTGAAAGAGGAGCAGCATCGCGCCATCTATAACTTTCAGGACGCGGACGCGCTCACGGCGGCGCAGTTGACCGAACGTGCCGTGTACGGACTGCCAGAGTTGAACCGCGACCGTATCGCCGGCGCGAATCTGGTGGCGAATCCGGGATGCTACGCCACATCCGTGATTCTGGCGCTGGCGCCGCTGTTGAAGGCCGAGGTCATTGATCGCACGCGCGGAATCGTCTCCGATTCGAAGTCGGGAGTTTCTGGCGCGGGAAAAGAGCCGACGGCGAAGACGCATTTTGTGTCCGTCGCCGACAACTTGTCTGCCTATTCGGTTTTCAATCACCGGCACATGGGCGAGATGGTGGAGCAGCTTGCGCTGGAGGCGTGTGAGTTGACGTTTACCCCGCACTTGCTTCCGATCCCACGGGGAATCCTGTCGACGATTTACGTACGACTCAGCCGCCAAATGACGGCCGGCGAAGTGGAATCGTGTTTTCGGAGTTTTTATGCGGGCAAGCAGTGGGTGCGGGTTTTTCAGCCGCCAAAGCTTCCGCAAGTGCAATTCTCGCTGCACACAAATTATTGCGATCTGGGATTTTGCCTGGCGGAAGATGGACGGCGGCTGGTTCTGATTTCTTGCATTGACAATCTGCTCAAGGGCGCGGCCGGGCAAGCCGTGCAAAACATGAATCTGATGTACGGATGGGGCGAGGGAGAAGGATTGCAGTGACCATCGTGATCAAAATCGGAGGAGCCGCGCTGGAAGACGCCGCCACCTTGCGCAAATGTGCGAAGGCCATTGCGGAACTGGCGCAGGATGGGCACCGCGTGGCCGTCGTGCACGGCGGCGGGAGCGCGTTGACCCGCGTTCTGAAGCAACTGGGCAAGCAAAGTGAATTTGTCGGCGGACTGCGTGTGACCGACGCGGAGACGCGCGATGTGGCTCTGATGGTGCTCGGAGGCATGGTCAATAAGAAATTGGTGGCGGCGATCCAGGCCGCGGGCATGCCGGCGGTCGGATTCTGCGGGGGCGATGGCATGACGTTCCGCGCGCGCCGGAAACATATTCGCGGAAACGATCTGGGATTCGTCGGCGAGATTTGTTTTGCCGAACCTTGCTGGATCGAGGCTCTGTGGCAGCAAGGCGGCATTCCGGTGCTGGCATCGCTGGCGCTGGGCGCGGATGGCGAGTATTACAACGTGAACGCCGACGAGATGGCCGCGGCTTGCGCCGCTGCCTGCCACGCGAATGCGTTGATCTTCCTCACGGATGTGCCGGGAGTGAAAGATGCGGCGGGTTCCGTGATTCCCTGGCTCAACACCAAGCAGGCGCAGGATCTGGCGGCCGGATCGGTCGTCAGCGGAGGCATGCTGCCCAAGCTGGCAGCCTGCACGCAGGCATTAAAACAAGGTGTAGGACGAGTGCGCATATTGCCGGCGGCCGAAGCCGATGCCCTGCCGCAGTTTTATCTGACGAAATTGAATTGTGGAACCGAAGTCACCTGCGCGTGAGCGGTGTGATTTCGAGTTCTAGCGAATATCGAACGAGGAGCTAATGTTGAATACGCACTTGCAAACTAAGGCACCGAATGTACCGGAAACTTTTCCCAGCACATTCTGGTGTCCGGACCTGGTCTCAACCCGCGATCTCGGGCCGCAGGGAGTGCAGGCGGTGCTGCACCTGGCGGAACTGATGAAGTCGCGGCCTACGGTTTTTCAGCGCTCGCTGACTGGGAAACAGATGGTGATGTTCTTTGAGAAGCCGTCGCTGCGCACCCGGATCACGTTTGAATCGGGAATGGTCAGCCTGGGCGGCACGGCGATGTTTGTCGATCAATCGCAGAGCCGTCTCGACGCGCGGGAGAAGTTGAGCGACATCGCACACAATCTCGAACGCTGGGTCGACGTCATCGTGCTGCGCACGTTCTCGCAGGAAACGATTGAGAATATGGCTCGCTACACCTCTGTCCCGGTCATCAACGCTCTGAGCGATGTGGAGCATCCCTGCCAGGCGCTGGCGGATTACTTCACGCTGCAGGAACGGTTTGGCGATGTGCGGAAGATTTCTCTGGCGTATGTCGGCGACGGAAACAATGTGGCGCATTCACTTCTGCTGACTTGCGCTTGCCTGGGATCGTCGATGCGGATTGCGACGCCGAAGACGCACGCATGCGATCCGCAGATTGTTGCCGAGGCAAAAAAGATTGCAAAGGCGACGGGCGCGCAACTCGAATTTCTCACGGAACCTCATGCCGCGGTCGCAGGCGTCGATGCGGTCTACACCGACGCCTGGGCCAGCATGGGGCAAGAGCACGAAGCGGCAAAGCGCGCGCAGATCTTTCGGCCCTACCAGGTCAATCGCGAACTGATGGCGGAAGCCGCGCCGCATGCGGTGTTCATGCATTGCCTGCCCGCGCATCGCGGGGAAGAAGTCACCGATGAGGTGATGGACTCCGAGAATTCCGTGGTCTTCGAGCAGGCGGAAAATCGTCTGCACGTTCAGAAATCCATTCTTTATTTATTGCTGGGTGGCGCGGTGCGCCTGCCCGTGAGGAGCGCTCATGCCTGAAAAAGTTGTTCTTGCGTATTCCGGTGGACTCGATACGTCCATCATTATTCCGTGGCTAAAGGAAAACTATTCCTACGACGTGATCGCGATGGTGGGAGACGTTGGGCAGGGAGACGACATCGAGGCCGTCGTCGAGAAGGCCTACGCCACGGGCGCGAGCAAAGTGATTGTCGAAGACCTGCGCGACGAATTTCTGACGGGATACGTTTTCCCGGCGCTCAAAGCTGGCGCGGTTTACGAGCACAAATATCTGCTCGGCACTTCGCTCGCCCGCCCGGTGATTGCGAAGCACCAGGTGGAAGTGGCGCTGCGCGAGGGAGCAACCGCGGTCGCTCATGGATGCACGGGAAAAGGCAATGACCAGGTGCGGTTCGAGTTGACCTACCAGGCGCTGGCTCCGGAATTGAAGATCATTGCGCCGTGGCGCGAGTGGACGTTGAAGTCGCGGGAAGACTGCCTGGACTATGCAGAGGCTCACGGAATCCCGGTAGCTGCCAGCCGCGAAAAGATTCACAGCCGCGACCGCAATTTGTGGCACATTAGCCATGAAGGCGGCGAGTTGGAAGACGCAGGGAACGCGCCTTTGCCAACCACCTGGCAGATTACGCGCTCGCCTCAGGATGCGCCCGACCAAGAGGAGCGGGTTAGCATCGGGTTCGTTCAAGGAATTCCAAGGTTGGTGAATGGGATGGAAATAGATCCGGTGTCGCTGGTGGAATTACTGAACGAAATCGGCGCCCGCAACGCCATTGGGCGCGTGGATCTGGTGGAGAACCGTTTTGTGGGCATCAAGTCGCGGGGATGCTATGAAACGCCGGGCGGCACACTCTTGATCACGGCGCACCGCGAGTTGGAAGCACTTTGCCTGGAGCGCGACGTGGCGCATTTTAAGCAGCACATTGGCCTGAAGTATGCGGAGTTGGTGTACTTCGGCTTGTGGTTCACGCCGCTGCGTGAGGCGCTCGACGCTTTTGTCGACAAGACGCAGACGGAGATGACGGGCAAGGTCACGCTTGCGCTGTACAAAGGCACCGTCTCTGTGGTCAGCCGGGAATCGGAGAATTCGCTCTATCGCACCGATCTCTCCTCGTTCACGATGGGCGACATCTATGACCAGAAAGATGCGGAGGGATTCATCCGAATTCTGGGGCTGCCGTCGCGGTCGCGCGCGCGGGCACGCATGGAGATCGCGTGATGAAGATGTGGTCGGGAAGATTCCGGCAGCCGCTGGACTCGGATTTCGAACGATGGCAGCGGTCGTTTGAGTTCGATCGCCGCTTGCTGAGCTACGAACTTGCAGCCAGCGGCGCACATGCTCGCGCCTTGAAGAATGCTGGAATTCTATCGGCGGATGAACTCATCAGCGTTCTGCAGGGATTGGAGCAGATAGCGGAGCGTGCGGCGGCGTCGCCGGCATTTCTGGAAGACCAGGAAGCGGAAGATGTGCATCATTTCGTAGAAAAGCATCTGGCCGCTCTGATCGGCGATACGGGATACAAACTGCACAGCGGCCGCAGCCGCAACGAGCAGATTGCAACCGATCTGCGTTTGTACGTGCGAGCGGCCATCGATCAACTGCGTTCGGAACTTGGCGCACTTTGCACTGTGTTTGCGGATCGCGCCGAAACCGCGGCCGATACGGCGATGCCGTCGTATACGCATCTGCAGAGAGCGGAACCGGTGCTCGTCGGACATTGGCTGCTGGCGTACGTGGAGATGTTCCTGCGCGACGCCGACCGGCTGGCGGATTGCCGCAAGCGTGTGAATGTTTGTCCGTTAGGATCGGGAGCTGTTGCGGGAGCGACTCTATCTCTTGATCGCGCTTCCATGGCCGACGGTTTGGGCTTCGACGCGCCGACTGCAAACAGCATCGACGCTACCAGCGATCGCGATTTCGTAGTCGAGTTCGTGAACGTCTTGTCGATGATCGCTTTGCATCTGAGCCGCTGGGCGGAAGAGATGATTCTGTTCTCTTCCCAGGAATATGGATTCGTCCTTTTGCCCGAGGCCTATTCGACAGGCAGCAGCGCGATGCCGCAGAAGAAGAATCCGGATCTGCTCGAACTGGTGCGAGGCAAGAGTGGGCGTATTGTGGGCAACGCTGTCGCGCTCATGGCAACCGTCAAGGGCCTGCCGCTGGCTTACAACAAAGATTTGCAGGAGACGCAGGAGCCACTTTTCCATGCCACGGATGCGCTTCTGCAGATGCTGCCTCTGGCAACCGGATGGATGAAGGCGGTGGAATTCGAGCACGAGCGCATGCAGCACGCCGCGCAATCTGGCTTCATCAACGCGTGGGCGGCGGCAACCTACCTTGTAACTCGCGGAGTTCCGTCGCGACTGGCGCACGAGCGGATCGGCAAGGCGGTGCAAATGTGCGTGGAGCGCAACTGCGAGTTGCAGGATCTCCTGCTTGAGGATCTACGCTCGCTCAGTCCCGCGTTCGGTGAAGATTTCTACGAATCTCTATCGCTTGCGTCCGTGCTCGCCATTCATGATGTGCCGGGCGGCACCGCGCCGAACCGGGTTCGCCACGCCATTGCCATCGCCAAAAAGAAAATCGAGTCGCTTCGCGAGGAGGTCCATGCGCACGCGTAAAGCCATTCTGCCCGACGCAGAACACATTCATGAGTTGATCTCGGCGTATTCCGGGGACGGCACACTGCTGCCGCGCACCTTGCCGGAGATCTGCGAGAACGTGCGGGACTTCGTGGTCCTCGAAGACGAAGGCCGCATCATCGGTTGCGGAGCGTTGCATCTTTACGGAACACATCTCGCCGAGATTCGTTCGATCACAGTTGCACCCTGGGCGCAGGGCAAAGGTGGGGGCGGACGCCTGGTGAAAGCGCTGCTCGCGGAAGCGAAGCGCCATCGCGTCGATTGCATTTGCCTTTTCACCCGCAAGCCGGACTTCTTTGCCGGTCAAGGCTTCTCCGTGGCGCAACGCGAAGATCTTCCCGACAAGATCTACAAAGATTGCCACGCCTGTCCGCGGTTTCACTGCTGTGACGAAGTGGCGATGGTGCGGGGAGCTCTGCCTAAGTTCGCAATCCTTCCCGAACCGGCGAACTGGCTGGTGAAATTGCAGTCGTGGACGCCAGACGCCGGCGATCGGACAACCTCTAGCTGACCTCGCCGGCTCCGTCGCTGGCATTGCAAAGGTAGATTTGCGGTACGATGCCGGTGGCCTTGCGGTAGAACTCGGAAACTTTGGCGGTAAATTCCTCGGCATCGGTTCCGCGAACCAGGTTGATGGTGCAGCCTCCGAAACCGCCTCCAGTCATGCGTCCGCCAACGAATCCCGGCAGACCCTCCGCCGCGTCGACCATGATATCGAGTTCGCGGCAGCTCACCTCGTAGAGATCGCGCAGGCTCTGATGAGACTCTCTCATCAACTGCCCCACTCGCGGCCACTCGCCGACAGCGAGTGAATGCGAGAGGTCGATCGTCCTCTGATTCTCACGCACAACGTGGGTGCACCGCTTCCGAATCACCGCGGGAAGATCGTCCGCGTATTGCTCCAGCATCCCTACGGAGACGTCACGCAGCGCTCGAATCTCAGGGTTCTTGCTGGCGAAATAACGCACTCCCTGCTCACATTCCCCACGGCGAGTGTTGTAAGCACCGGCCGCCAGATCGTGCTTGACCATGGTGTTGCACACCACGAGTCGGATGCCGGGAGGGATGGGCACAAGCTGGAAGGCGAGCGAGCGGCAATCGAGCAGCAAGGCCTGGCCCTTTTTCGCCATGCAAGAGACGAACTGATCCATGATGCCTACGCGCGCGCCCACGAATTCGTTTTCGGCTTGCCGGCACAGCTTGGCGATTTCCGGCAAAGCGATCTCAAATTTTCCTACGGTGATCAGGGCAAGTGCGGAAGCGACCTCGATTGCGGCGGAAGAACTCAAGCCCGCGCCGATCGGGACATCCCCATGCACCACCAAATTTACCCCGGGAAGGCGATAGCCTCGCCGCTGAAGAACCCGGGCGACACCCAGCACATAGTCGCACCACGCGCGGGTTCGGCTCTCGGGCAAGCAATCCAGGTCGAACTCGAAATCTTCCGGAAACTCCTCCGAACGAATCAGCAATTTTCGATCGGGCCGTTTTGCGATGGCTACATAGGTTGAAAAGCCGACAGCGGCGGGCATCACAAAGCCATCGTTATAGTCAGTGTGTTCGCCGATAAGATTGACGCGGCCCGGGGCGCGGAAGATCCTTGGGCTCTGCCCGAACAACTTTTCGAAGCGCTGAATGAGCTCGCGTGAATCCAAGTTGAGAAGTCCTGCTCACTGAAGTGAATGAATACGACTGCCCGTATCGCGGCGGTTTCTTTATGTTGGAATTCCCATGCCGAAGGGATCCAGCGGGTCAAACACCAGTTCCGACTCGGCATTTACAAACGCGGAACCCTTGATGCTCGGATATATCTTCCCATCGCGTAATGAAACGCTGCCTTCAAACACGCTGCCCACGATACTCTCCTGTCTCCACACCTGTCCCTCGCGCAGTTTGCCGTCGGCGTAGAGGCATGCGAGCTTGGCGCTGGTGCCGGTGCCGCAGGGAGAACGATCGTACGCTTTGCCGGGACACAGAACAAAATTCTTGCTGTCGACTGAGGGCAGACGCGATGGTCCAAAGAGTTCGATGTGATCGATTTCCTGTTGTCCAGTTCCAGTAATTCCCTGTTGTTGAAGCGCCTGGCGGATCGCCCAGGTGAACTCGGTCAATTTTTCGACGTTCTTCAGCGAGATCTCCATCGCATGATCGCGCACCAGAAAAAACCAATTGCCGCCCCACGCCACATCGCCGAATACCCTGCCAAATTGCGGCACATCGACTGCGACATTCGCGGTCAAGCGATAGCTCGCGACATTGTTGACCGTCACTTCTCCGTTGGAATGCAAGACCGCGCTCACAGTTCCCACCGGAGTTTCGACTTTGTGTTCTCCGGGTGCAATGCGCTTCATGAAAGACAAGGTGGCCATCAGCCCGATCGTCCCATGGCCACACATTCCGAGATAACCCACGTTATTGAAGAAAATTACGCCAGCGGCGCAGGTGGGGTCCGTCGGTTCACACAACAGCGCGCCGACCATCACGTCGGAGCCGCGAGGCTCGTTCACGACCGCCGAGCGGAAGCTGTCGTGTTCGCGGCGGAAGCGTTCCAGTCTCTCGCTCAACGACCCTTCTCCGAGATCGGGCGCGCCGCTGATTACCACGCGCGTTGGCTCGCCTCCGGTGTGGGAGTCGATCACGCGCACTCGTCGGCAAACAGGAATCGTGGGGCCTGGCATCTTTGAAAAAACAACAGCGCGGGAAGCGCCGCTTTCAAATTGTACGAGGTTTCTGCAAAAGAAAAAGGAACTCGGCGTACCTTTAATGCAGATTCAGGTCGAGATAATGGGCGAAGTTCGAGAGCAAAATCTGATCGCCGCCGGGGAGATAAAAACCGAACTTGCCCTGGGCGAGATTCATGCCCGGCTGCGTAAATCGATCGATCACAAACCAGACATCTCCCTGTTTGATCTGGTGAACGATTTCCCCGGGCGAGATCCGAATCTGGAATGTGCGAAAACTCTTTTTACCGCCTTTGTGCGGAATCTTTGCCTCGCTTACTTTCTGCCCGTTGCGTACGTCCGTGCGATAAAAATTGTTGTCATCCACCTGAAAGAGATCGTAATTGTTGGGATCGGTGTAGTTCAGCACCCATTGCAAGCGATGACCTTTCGTCAACATGGCGGAAAAGACGAAGATTCCGGACGTGGGCGAAACGCCGTAGAGGACATAATCGCCGCCCTTGCGGACGAAACCGCTATTTTCCTGTTTCCAGCCCGCCGGATCATCCCAGCGTGACATGCCGGCAGGAGCCAGGGAAAGATCGAGAGCGCGTGATTGTCCGGCTGCAACATCGAGCGCCGCTGTACGTACAAAACCGTCACTCATGCGAGCGGAAAGAGTATAGGTGCCACCCGGCAGACTCACGGGGTTGCCGTTGCTGACTTTGATGGGCGATTCGCCTTGCTTGGTCAGGGCGATCTGCGCGTCCGCGGGAGAGAAGGTGATCTTCACCTGCGCCGGAGCGACTTCCAGTGCGGTATCGGCGCTGGTAAGAGTCACGGGCGTTCCCGCTACAAAATGCTTCTTGATCTGACGGGGCTTGAAGCGGTCTTTGCGCAGTTCGATGACATGGTCGCCGGGGGCGATCGTCGACAGATTCAGCGTGCCGTCAGGCGCTACGGTTCCGGCGTTCGCCTGATCCACGAGCACAGCCGCGCCCGCGGGTCCGCCCTGGATGACGAGCGACGCCATGTGCGGCACCGGGAGAAGCCCGAAGACGAGCCTTCCCTGTTGCCCCTTGCGAATGCGGATTTTCTGGTCGGCCACGTCCTGGAACCCCGGCTTGGCCACCCGCACGACGTATTCTTTGGGCTCAAGATTCGCGATGCGCAACTCGCCGCCTTGAGTCTGTTGCTCGAGCGCTTTTCCGTTCAGAAATACTTTCGTCTTATCCTGCCCAGTGACAACCACCAGCGAGCCTACATTTTGCCCGGACTCGACAAAAGCATTCAGCGAAGGGGCTGCGGTCACATCGATCGAAAGCTTATATTCTTCGCCTGAGCGGCTGATGGTTAATTCGTGAGCTCCGGCGGTCACCGATGAAAGGTCAACTCCGTCGACTGGAATATCGGTTGGCGGTTGTGCATCTATGCTCAACTTCGCGGCAGGATCGCTGGCATACACATGCATGCGGTCACCCATGCTGCTGACGATCACGGCGAGAATGCCTTTGGCGGTGATCGGCGTTTTCACGACGGGCAGGGCAGCGGTGGTGGAGGAGACCGAAACTTCGAAGCTGCCTGCCGGACTTTCAAACTTCATGGTGTGATCGCCCGCTGCCAGCTTGTCGAGTCCCCATTGCGCATCCTGCAAATCGACGGGCGGTTGATCGTCGATCGAAACTTTTCCCGCGGCGGCGTCGGAGGAGAGCTTGATGGTAGGCAGGCTAGGCTCGGGCTGGGGAACGGGCGCGGCCGGCTGAACCGTCGTCGCCTGCTGAACCACAGGCTCTGCGGGATGTTTGTGTCCTCGAAGAACGAAGAAGAGTGCCGCCAAGACCACCACGACCGAACCGACGGCAAGGACGATTTTGCTGTTGATTGCAGTTGGCAGAAGAGCTGGCGTGGGCTTCTGTTTTCTCTGCGCAGGCGGAACCGCCGGCTTCGCGCTGGGCTTCGCTGGAACGGGCGAGGGCGCTGCCGACTTGGGTACTTCAGACTTGGGCGTCGCGGATTGGGTTGCCAGAGCCGGAGCATTTTCTTCGGGCTTCTGCGGAATCAGGCTCTGCGGTGTTTCGATGGTAGGCGCGGCCGCAAAAGACAAAGTCGCAGCCGACGCCGCGGCCGGACTGCTTCCCGTTCCTGTAACAGCGGGCAGATTCAGCTTCTGCAGAAGTCCATTCGCGCTGGAAAGCACTTCTTCGTCTTCGAGATATTTGTCGGCCAGCGCGCGCGCCTTTGCGCCCAGAGTTTGCTTCGCCTCGACATCGGTCGCCGAATCGGCTTCGCTCTCCAGGCGGCGCAACTCCTCCAGATCGCGGCGGCGCGTCTGGCGGCGCTGCACGTGCAGATCGCGCTGGACGGCGTCGCGAATCTGGATCAACCGCATCTCCCGCGGATACGATGACAATCCCTCTTCGACGCGCGAGAGAGCCGAGGTCAGATCGCCGGAAGTCTGCAGCTTACGCGCCTGCGAAACGCATTCGCCCACGAAGGTCTCCCGCTTCTGGTCGAGGATCAGAGTGCGCAGCGTCTTCGCCATGGGATGCGAAGGGTTCAGATCAAACGCCTCTTTGGCTAATTTTTCCGACTCACGCCAATCCTTTTCGACCAGCGCCTGCGCCTCCTCGACTAGCGCGTTAGCCAGCACGGCGCGCGCAATCGTATCGTTTTCGTCGAGTTCGTAAGCCTGACGCAAAAGTGGGATGCCTTCCCCGGTCTTTTGCTGCGCGCACAACTCCTGGCCTTCGGCCATCAGGCGCTGCGCCTCGGTCTTGCGCTCCGCTCCTTGCTGGGCGTGCTTTTCAAGCTCCTGCAATTCTTCGTCATTGGGGAATTCTTTCGCAGCTTCCTGCAACAGCTCGAACGCGCGCCCGAAGTCACTGGAATGCAGGCAGGAATCGATCTGTTCGATCAGCCGCGTTTTGGATTCAATGCGGGCTTGCTGATCACGCCGTTTCTGCAGCCGTTCGACTTCGAACTTCAATCCCGGATATTGGGTGTAGATGGTCCGCAGAATCTCCCAATCATTCAGCGCGTCGCTGAATGATCCCTGCTCTTCGTGCAGGTGCGCGCGGGCCACAGTCGAATTCACCAGGTCGCGCTTGTCCTGCACCAGGCGCAGAGCGCGCTCGAAATGCGATTCGCCGGGATGCTGCTCCAGGGCTTCGCGCAGGATGCTGACTCGCTTGTCGAGATCCGGTTCGGCCTCGACCTGGCGATCGACTTGCGCAATCAGCGCCGACAATTCCTGACGTTGCTGCTCTTCGATGTCGTAGCGAAGAGCCTGAAAGATCGCGTTGGTCGGGTACTTGGCGAGATACGTCTGGCAGGTCGTCAGCGCTTTCGCGAAATTGCGATCGGCAAGCAGCTTGCGCGCCTCCGCGTAGGCGGTGTTCATCGCATCGTGCTCAGAGCGCACCTCGTTGTAGAAGCTCTGGTAATGCGCTCCACTCTCGCGGTTGACGGAATCCGGAGCTTTGCGGTCGAGCTCGAGGACGACGCCTAACTTGGCCAGGGCGCTGCTCACATCGCCTTTCTCCCACGCATCCATTGCAGCGCGATGGATCTGTTCTTTTTCCTGACGGAGTTTTTTGTAGTCCTGTTCCTGCCGGTCGACTTCCGCTAACAACTGCAAAGCCCGACCTTCTTTGGGGCGCAGTTGCAGCACATTTTGCAGGGCCTCGCGAGCGTGCGGATACGCGTGGTTCTCGATATGCTGCCGCGCCAGGCGATACCAATTTTCGATCTGACGCTCGCTGCGGCGATTCTCGATCTTGCTCTTGAGCGCGAGCGCCGTGGCATTGTCGGGCTCAATCTGCAAAGCCTCCTGCAATTTCTGCAGCGCCAGCGGATCTTCCTCCTCTTCAAAACGGGCGCGGGCCGCGTCGAGCAACTGGGCCAGGGTCTTGCGGCGCACGGCGCTGTCGAGCTGGCGACGCAATGACCCGATCTCCGTGTCCATGTGGCCTTCGGCTTCAAGTTCGCCGACAATCTCGCTGGCAAACTGAAGATCACCGTCCGCCAACGCTTTGGTCGCGCGTTGCAGTCGCGGACGCGTGCGTTCGGGATCGAAGAACTCGATGTTCTCGTTGCGCAGCGCCTTTCCCAACGTGTCACCCAACTCGCGCGCGTTCGAGAAACGGTGCCAGGCCTGCTTGGCCATTCCCTTGTGAACCACGCGGCTGAGCGATTGAGAAACGGCCGACTTCACTTCGGAGGCGGGCGGCGGACTCTGGTTCAGGATGGCTTCCACAACTTCGTCGGCCCGCGCGCGCTGGAAGGGATGCCTACCCGTCAACGCCTCATAGCAGACTACGCTCAAGGAAAAAATGTCCGACGCCGCCGAAAGAGGCCTTAACTGAATCTGCTCAGGAGACATGTAGAGCAGAGTGCCTTTTTGCGCCCGCGTGGTGTGCGTGTCGGCCATGTGGGCCACGCCGAAGTCGATGATTTTGACGGAGTCGTCTTCCATCACAAAAATGTTGCTCGGCTTCAGATCGCGATGCACCAACCCGCGCTCGTGAGCAGCCTGAAGTCCGCGGCAGGTCTGCGAAATGATTTCAACGGTGCGCTCGACGGTAAGACGATGGCTGGCCTTGCGAACAAAATGATCGAGGGTCGTGCCGGGGAGAAGCGGCATCACGAAATAAGGCTTCTTCTTGCCCTCGTCCTCGAATTCTCCGATGTCAAAGATCTCGACGATGTTGGGATGGCTCATGGAAGCGAGCACATCGCACTCTTTGTAAAACAGTTGTAAAGAGGCGGGATCGGGAATGTCGAGAATGGTCTTGACGGCGACTTCGCGGCGCACGACGGTGTCGTAGGCGCGGTAAACGAGCCCCATGCCGCCTTGGCCGAGGATCTCCCTGACCTCATAACGGCCAGCCAATTTTTTCGGGGGTCCAGCGAGTTCCATGGCGCAGCCCTGATCCGCAGGGCTTCAGCAGTTTATACGATTTTTGGCTTTTTGGTATCCCTCTTTTTGCTTAGTCGAATCCGTGACTTGGCTTGCTGGGCGCGGGTTTTGGATGGGTCAGGAGGGGCAGAACGGATTCTAGTCAGCAAAAACGTTCGCTATTGGCCTTCGCCAGTGGGATCAAATCGGACTCCGGCGACGGGCTCTCCAGAAGCGAGCAGCTTGCGGATTTCGGCACGGTTCGGTCCTGAACGGTCGATCGCAGCTGATAGGCAATTCACGGCTGCCTGCAGGGGCGTGGCTTGGGGCATACGAAAAATCCACGGAATATTTGTGGACGTGAGCATGCGGTCGGAGGAAATTGCCAGCACCGGCACGAACGCTTTCACCGCCATTTGCTCCGCCAGATGACTGGAGGCGCGGTCGAGCGCGATCAGCGCGAGTACATGATCGTCGTACACGGCTTTGACCAGATCGTTCGAGGCTTTGCCCCATGAGGTCTCCGATGGAATCGCCAGCAGCGATACATGCTTGCCAGCCGAGTTTAACGCGCTGAGCAGTTGGAGCATTTCTGGGGCGCGCACCGCCTCATCGGCATGAGGACCAAAGACGGCAATCTGCATGCGATCTGAGCTTTGGTTCGGGGTTGGCGGTCCATTATAGGAGACGCCATTTTCTCCCACGCGAGCGTAGGGCTTCTCCATGGTGATGCGGCGATATTCGATTTGCCCGTTATGCACGCGGGCAAGAAACATCGGGGCAATGTTCTTGCAATTGGGATCGAATGCCATGTCGCCGGTCACGCCGTGATAGCTAGTTAAGCCAGTCAAGGCGTCGCGAATCCGACCTTTATTGAGGCCGGCGCGGCAAATGGCGCTGAGCAAAATCTGCATCTGATCGTAGGCCAGAGCGGCAAACTGATCCGGCTTTTCGTGATACCGCGCCTCGTAGCGTTGGGTGAATTCCGTCCAGCGTTTATCGGTGCGCGTGGGATCGTAGGGAAAAACCGCCTCGAATCCTTCGGCTGCGGAGCCGGCCAATTTGACTAAATCATCACCGATGGTGCGATGGCTGCCGAAGACGCGCTGGTGCATTCCCAGTTCCTGCATCTGCCGCAGGATCATGGCAGCCGGAGCGATGTCGGCCCAGAGCACGATCGCATCCACGCGCGAATCCTCGATTACCTGTAACTGACGGCGAAAATCGGTATCGCCTGGCATGTACTTCTGCTCGATCACCACAGGATGTCCGAGCCGCCGCGAGGCATCGCGGAATTTCAAGACGCCGAAGCGTCCGTAGCGATCGTTCACGCGCAGAATCGCGACGCGCTTGAAACCCAGTTCGCTATAAATGTGCCGCGCCAGCGTGTAGCCCTGCACGCGATCGTCTTGAATGACCGTGAAATACCAAGGAACCGCAGTTTCGGGAATGGTGGGGTCGGTCGACGCGCTGTTGACCAGCGGCGTTTCTGCCTTGAGCGTGAGGCGCAGCGCGATGTGCGTCGATTCCGAACTGACGGAACCGAACATCGCCCACACCTTGTCGTCGTAAATCATGCGAACGGCGTCGTTCGAGGCTGCGCCCCAGATGGCGGAATCCCGCGCCACGCCAGCAACAGATGCGTCGCTGTTCTGCCAGTTGTTGTAATCGTTGTGAGTGATCAGCCGAAAAGGCTTGCCCCCATAACCGCCGGCGGCGTTGGCCTCGTCGAGTGCCAGGCGCGCGCCGTTGAGCATGTGGTTGCCTAGTTCCTGATCCGGATGATCGTAGAGTGGGGCGAGAAATCCGATGCGAATCTCGCTCAGATCCTTCAGGTCGGGATCAGGAACGTCGCGCGCGGCGCCGTTGTACTCGATGAGATCCTGATAGAACTCGTGATAAGGAATCGTGAACTTCGAGAACGGGCGCAAGTCTTCGGGCGCGCCGGTGTAAGGCTTGAGCGAGCGAGGCGCGGGAGGGCCCGGAGGATTTTTGCCGCACGCGCAAGGCTCGGAGTTTTGCGCAAAGGCTGGGCAAGCGAGCACGGCGGCAATGATCGCAATGAACGTGAGACGCATGGGTCTACTCCGCACTAGATTCGCGCCGAAACATGGCAATCGCTTCAATCTCGATCAGCAGATCGGGGCGGCAGAGAATTGCCTGGATGCCGGTGGACGCGGGCAAAGGATCCAGCCCTTGCTGCTTGTAGAACGTGGTCCGCTCATCGTTAAAAACCTGGTAGTCGCGCTCGATATCGCGCAGGTAGCAGGTAGTGCGCACGATGTCGTGCCAGGTGGCCCCTTCGGCCGCGAGCAGCTTGCTGATGTTCTCGAACGTGCGCTTGAGCTGGGCGCGGAAATCCCCGAGGTGAACGGTGCGTCCGTGTTCGTCAATGCTGGCTGTTCCCGAGATCAACAGGATGGTCACCCCATTCAGATCGATGCGCATTCCGCGCGAGAATGCGCTTCCGTAGTCGTAGGCCTCATTCAGCGTGGAATGGTTGGTGATGGCCCGTTTTACAACCGGGGCGGTTTCCACTTCTGCGAGTAATTCCTGAAGATTCATAAGATGGCTCCTGTTTATTTGTCCTTAGCGCTTCTTACCGCTTGCCTCTTGCTTTAGAACCTTGGCTGTTGCCGAAGAACGATCCAGCCGAATTCCGTGACTTAATCCTTTGGCAGTCGCGACCCACAGATCGTCGCCTTGAAAATCCACTCCGAGGACGTAGTTGTGCGCCGGGGCGGTCTGCACTGCAATCTTGCGGACGGACCCTGCCGCGTCGCGCACCAGCATCTCCGGCTTATGGGTATCGAGCGCGGGAGTGTACACCGCCCAATTCGTGCCGTCGTAATATGCCAATCCTTTATCGGTCGAAAACCAGGCGCGATTGGCGTCGACGGCCTTGACCTGATTCAGAAAATTGCTGGGCAGGCCACTGTCTTTCTGCAGGAAGTTGTGCCAGTAGCGGCCGTCATAGCGGCTTGCACCAAAATACGTTGCCACCCACAAGATCTTGTCGACGTAACTGACCGAGGTCGTGACCTCGTGGATGAGTCCCTGATCTTTCATCAACACGAGTTCGGTCTCGCCGTCGGGATCTCTGTAATCTTTCCAGCGGCCGGTCGGCTGGTCGTATTCGAGCACGCCGCCGCCCCACACCGCGTAATAGACTTTGTCTGCGGCTGGACTCACTGAGTAAGTCCAGATTTCATACATTGGCGTATTGCGTTCGTTGAACAGATCCCACTGCCCGGTGCGGGTGTTGAGACGGCTGGCGCCGGCGGCGGTTGCCGTCCAGACAAAATCTCCTTGCACTCCCACTCCATAAACAATGTCGTTGCTCAGGCCGGAATTCAGTTGCGTGAAGGTGTCGATGCGTCCGGCAGAAATGCGGCTGAGCCCGCCCATGGTTCCAGCCCAGAGATCGCCGGTGCGCTTATCGAGCGCGAGCGAGAGCACCGCCTGATGCGCGAGTCCATCGGCAGGGCGAAAGATCTTCCACGCGCCGTCTTCGTAGAGTCCGAGGCCGTTCTCGGTTCCCGCCCATATGCGCTTCCCGTCCACCAGAACGCAGAAGACGTGATTGTCGGGAAGGCCATCCGCCGTCGTGAAATTGACCCAGCGAAACATCGGCATGTCCTGCGCGAGGGCCAGCGAGGAGAGCAGGCCGAATGCCAGTGCTGCGAACCATAGTCTCGTCTTCATAACGTTTTCAGGTACTCAACTAAGTCGTTCAATTCGTCTTTCGTAAGATCGTTGGTCACGCCGTGCGTGTCTTTCGGGTTAAACACGGTCCAGATTTCTTCCAGCGATCGCGCCGAGCCGTCGTGCAGGTAGGGCGCGGAATAGGCCACGTTGGGAAGTTGCGGCACATCGATGACCGGAGAACGATCAGTCGGCTTGCCCGAGCCAACGTCGATCTGTCTCTGATTGGTGTACTTCGGCCCGCTGTGGCAATACGTGCACTGATTGGACTCGACGATGGGTAGTCCGTTCTTGGATTTCGTGCGCTCGAAAATTGCCTTGCCGCGCTCCTGAGCCGGAGTGAGGTCTCCATTCGGCAGGCGATAGCGGTTAGGACGATACGGAAGCGAATAGACGAATGTGACCAGATCGGTGAGTTGCTGCTCGGTAAAACTTTGCGAGCGGAAAAAGAATTTCTCCGTTCGCGGCCCGCATTCCGTGGGCATATCGGGATTGCCGCCATTCCACTTGAAGGGCTCGGTTCCTGCCAGGTTCTCGAGCGAGCGATTGTCGACGATGTCTTTGCCGAAACCGTCCGGCTCCAAGTCCCATTGCAGGCCATCGATGGTCGAGTCCAGATGGCAATTCGAGCAGCCAAACTGGCCTTGAAAGGCGAAGGCCGCGGTGTAGAAAAGGCGCTCGCCGCGGCGAAGCGCGTCAACAGTTTTCGGTCCGCCCAAATCGATTGTGGACGCGACGGCGCTTGTGTCCGTATCGATCATAGTGATGTTGTCGTCGAGACGGTTGGCAACGTAGAGGCGTTTGCCGTCGGGCGAAAGAATTAGGCCTCGGGGATTGTGGCCGACAGGGATTCTTGCCGACACGTATTCTGCGGAGGCCGACAGATCGTTGGCGAAAGGCTCGCGCCGGGTGCGAATCGTTTTCAGAAGGCGTGGAACATCGATCACCGTGACGCTTTCCGATCCCGCGGTGGTCAGAAAGATTTTCGATTTGTCGGGCGCGATGGTCACTCCCCAGGGCAGCGCGTAATAGCGGTCGAGTTCGTCGAGAGGGACTTGCACCGTCCCGCCAACATCACTGCCGAACAACGTGAGCGAGTCGCCGAATACCCAGCCGTGCTCGACGTGAGCCAGAGGGACCAAATTTTTTGGCCGGAGTTGCGCGACTACGCCGAGCTTGCCGTCCGACGAAAACGCGATATGGAACATGCCGGCCACGTTACGCAGTACCTTGCGCTCGACCACGGTTTGGCTGGCCGCATCGATGACGGTGATTTCTGAAGTCGGCTGCGCGCGGAAGGCTCCCGGATTCGGATAGATGTGGGTGCCATAGATCTTTCCGTCCGGGGATAGAGTGAGATAGCTGGCGCCGCGTCCTGCGAGGAGACGCTTGATCTCGATGCCGCTCTTGAGATCGATGACCGAAATGTCGCTGCTGAGGCGATTAGCGACATACAAGAAATCGCCTTTCGCATCGACGACCACGCCGGCTGGTTCGAATCCGGTGGGAAGAGTTTGCACGACTTCCCACGAGGCCGAGTCGATGACAGAAACCGTGTCGGACCAGGCATTGGTCACGTAGAGACGGTGGCCGTCGGGCGAGAGCGTAATTCCGCGTGGAACGTGGCCGACGGGAATTTTGCGCGACACCTGGCCCGACGCGACGCCTACGACGCGAACTTCATCGCTGTCCTGGCAGACTACGTAAAGCTCGCGGCCATCTTTGGAAAAAACCATTTCGATGGGCGAGAGATAGCGTTCCTTGAGAGACGCCGCTTGTTTTGGAGCAGGCTGAGCCGCAATGGCGAGCAGCGCGACGGCGACAACACCGGCGACTCTGGCCATCAGACGAAAGCTGGACTGGGATTGGACGCCAGCCGGCATCTAGGGCTCCTCCACGGTGAGGATGCGATCGACCGCTACGTTCTCGATAACTTGTTCCTGCCCGCTGGGCCAGCGAATCGTCAGCTTGTCTACTTTGTTGGCCGCGCCTAGACCAAAATGAATGCGGCCGTCATTTTGCGAGAGATATCCCGATCCGGCAAAACGCTCGGCGATCTGTTTACGGCCGCCTGCCAACAGCTCCAGGTGTGCACCGATACCGTCGCGATTGCTTTTCTTCCCTTTCAATTTCACCGTCAGCCAGTGATTCGCGTTCTGCGTTACGTTATGCAGCAGAGTGGCGGGCGCGCCCAGGTTCACGACGAAGGCATCGATCTTGCCGTCATTGTCGTAGTCGGCGAAGCAGGCGCCGCGAGAGACGGTCTTGACATCGAGTACAGATCCGGCAGCGCGCGATACGTCGGCGAACTTGCCGTTTCCCAGGCCGCGAAACAGCGACTGCTCCTGCGGCACTAGATGGATGAGCCCGCCGTGAAAAATCAGGATGTCGAGCCAGCCGTCATTATCGAAGTCGTAAACGCCGCTGCCCCAGCTGGTGTACTGCGCCGTGGCTTGCGAAATGCCGGAGGACGGGCCGATATCTTCGAACCCGTTTGCTCCCGCATTGCGCATCAGCCGGTTGTATTTTGAATCGGTAACCCAAAGATCGACATGGCCGTCGCCGTCCAGATCGGCAAAGACTGGGCCCATGGCGGAAGTGTTCTCGCCATTCTGGCCGTACGCGACGCCCAGTTCGCCGGCGACTTCTTCAAAGGTGCCGTCGCGCTTGTTGTGGAACAGAAAATTTTCCGTCTTGTCGTTGGCGACGTAGATGTCGGGATAGCCGTCTCCGTCGTAGTCAGCGGCGGTGACGCCCATGGTGCGGCCTTTGTAGGCTCCGATGCCCGATTTGTCGGTGACATCGGTAAACGTTCCGTTGCAATTGTTGTGGTAGAGGCGGTTCGTGTCGCCGGCGTAGTCGAGCGGGCCAGGATAATTATCCGCGGCGTAGTAATTGCGGTACTTGGGATCGAACTTTACGTAGCGACCGACGAACAGGTCGACGCAGCCGTCGCGATCGTAGTCGAGCCAGGCAGAACTGATCGACCATCCGTCAACATGAATGCCGGCCTTGGCGGTGACATCGGTGAAGGTGCCGTCGCCGTTGTTGTGATAGAGAATCGCTTTTCCATATCCGGTGACGAAGAGATCGACAAAGCCGTCATTGTCATAGTCGGCGGCGATGGCGGCCATTCCATAAATGTTGGCTGCGACTCCGGCCTGATCGGTGACGTCGGTGAAGGTGCCGTCGCCATTGTTGCGGTAAAGATGATTGTGAGGCGGAACGGCCGGAGGCTGCTTCAGCGGATAAGGATGCATGCCCTCTTCGAGAGGCTTGCCGCTGACCACGTACAGATCCGGCAATCCGTCGTTGTTGTAATCGAACCAGACGCAGCCGGCGCCGGTGCTCTCGAGCAGAGACCCAAGTTTCTGCGCGCCGAAATTGTGGGTGAAGTCAATCCGCGATTTCGCCGTAGCATCTTCGAAGCGAATGGTGCTGGGGGTGCTCGCCGGCGGGGTTTGCGCCAACAATGTTTGCTCCAACAATGAAGAGGACAGCAGCAGTAGGAAAAGGATGCGGGGTTTCACGCTAATGTCCTCCTGAGGCAGATTGCGGAGAGGCGCCAGTCATGTCCGCGGGAATCGTGGATTTCAGAAGGATCATTGGCACAGCGTTCTCTGGCGAAGTCTCCGGTCCGGCATGGCAGCCCACGCAGCCGCGCTGCTCGCCGCGGCGCATCCAGAAAAATCCGGCTTCGCGTTGGAGGGTTTTTCCGGAGGCGTCGAGCAGTTCGATTTGAAGAGGCTGGTCGCCAGGGACTTGAACGAAGAATGAACCGTCTCGCTCGACCGGTGCAGTTCCGAGCAATTTCGAGTTGCTTTGATCGTCTCGCGCAAAGATGCGCACAGAATGGATGGATCCCGGTGCAAACTTGTACTTCGAGGTGTAAGCGTTCAGGCAAAGCAGGTTCGCGTTCGGCCAATCGTGCAATCCAGAGGGATGTCGATTGGCAATGGCGCGGGAAGCCAGCAAGACTGGTTGAATCTCATTCGCATTTACCGGCCCGAGCGCAGGCTTCAAATCGGCAGAACCGGGAGTCCAGCGCATCAGTCGAAACTGCGCTGCTGCATTTGGACGCCAGGCCAGCAGCCAATCGCCGGAAGCGGTCTCGGCGACATCTCCCTCATATTCCCCTGCGGGAGCATTCAACGGAACGCCGTGAGCGCGGGCGGAAGTAAAACGAGCCAGACCGTGAGCCGATGCGAAAATCACGTCTCCAGAATGGACTTGACGTGCGGAATGCCGCGCCGCGCCGTGATCGCAGCGGTACGATTCGACGCCGCTTCCGTCGGAATAGATGGTGTAGATCTCAGGGACGTTTTCTGATCCCAGCGGAAAGCCGGCCTCAAATAGAATGCGCCCGTCGCGCAGAATATCCGTCGGCAGAAAGTTTGCCGGGCCGTACGTCAGCAGCAGCGGATTCTTTCCGATCAGATCCAATCGTTCAATAGCGAATCGGCCTTGTGCCCTGCGCGAATAAACGATGCGATCCTCCGGCAAATAAAAAGGCCGGATGCAGTCGTCAGCTGCGGGCGTGACTGGTCGGACCGCGCCGCTCTCCAACGCGAGTTCCCATATTTGCCAATGATCCCGGGGATGCGCTTTTCCAGCAAACAGGATGCGCTGGCCGTCGAAAGAGACGGCAGGGTCCGCCGAGGCTGCAAAATCCGGGACGAGAGCGCGCTCGCGATTTTCGTCGCGCATGATGATCGTGGCTCCGGAAGGGAAGCGATCGGCGCCATGCATCCAGGCCAGCGGCTCGTAGGAACTCGCGACGGTGTAGAGAAGTGGAGGAAGATCTGCTCCGGTCGCGATGGGCGCGGGCTTTGCCGGCCGTAATGCAATCGCGAGCAGAGTGCAGGCCAGTATGGACCGAGACAGCACTAATCGGCGCCTCCTACTGCGAGGAGTTGCGGACGCAGCTGCCGATCGGATTGCACGAGATCGAGGTAAGGCTGCAGGTCTGCCATCATGCGACGGAATTCACCGAAGGTCAGCGACTGAATGCCATCGCTCAGCGCCTCATCGGGCGATGGATGCACTTCTACAAGCAACCCGTCCGCACCCACGACCGCCGCTGCGCGCGAGAGCGCAGGCACTAGGCTGCGAACTCCGGCGGCATGGCTGGGATCGACGATCACCGGAAGATGCGACACGGTTTTCAGCACGGGAACGGCGGCGATATCGAGCGTGTTGCGCGTCGCCGTTTCAAAGGTGCGGATTCCGCGCTCGCACAAAATGATGTCGGGATTGCCGGCCACCGCGATCACCTGCGCCGACCGCAGAAAGTCTTCGAGCGTTGCCGTCATGCCGCGCTTCAGCAGAACCGGACGCCCGCATTCGCCGAGCGCTTCGAGCAGAGCATAGTTCTCCATACTGCGCGTGCCGACCTGCATGATGTCCGCATATTCGGCGATCAGTTCGACATCCTGTTCGCTCATGACTTCGGTGACGATGGCGAGTCCAGTGGCCTCGCGCGCTTTGCGCAGAATCTTCAGGCCTTCCACGCCTAAACCTTGAAACGCATACGGAGACGAGCGCGGCTTGTACGCTCCGCCGCGCAGGATGCGCACTCCGGCTTCAGCGACAGCTTCCGCCGTTTGCATCAACTGGCTTTCGGATTCGACGGCGCACGGACCGGCCATGACGACAAAGTCGTTGCCGCCGATTTCAATGCCGCGCACCTCGACCACGCTGCGCAAATGCGCGTCGGTTTTGGCAACAAGATCGAAGCAGGAGAACTGTCCGTTCCACTTCTGATTCATGGGCGCGCCCATTGTAGTAATGCACTAATGAGTGAGCACTAATGGGAATCTGCTAGAACTCGCGAAACACACACATAAACGAGGGTCGCATCGATGAAGTGCGACCCCTAACGTCTTTGTATCGAGGAAGAAGCGGGCAGCTTGTGATCATGCTCACAGTTGTGGGAGAGGCTGCTCACAAGTGGCGCTTGCTGTTCGAACGCACATGAAGGTTTTGAGCGCAAAGCCTCGGCGCGGGCATTCGTGGATGCGGTTTCACGTGAGCGCGTGGCTCAACCGCACTGGGAGATGGTGAGCGTAATGATTCCATAACAATGTCGGCTCCCAGGCCCGAGTAAACTTTGGAGGCGCAAACCAACCAAAGGGCTCGGAGGAAAGGAGCCGAACATGCTGATTATAGGTTGTGACTATCATCCGGGCTTCCAGCAAATTGCTTTTGTAGACACAGAAACCGGGGAGTGCGGCGAACGGCGTCTGAGTCACCGCGAAGAAGCCGAGCAGTTCTACCGCGAGCTCAAAGAACGAAACTTGCCAGTACGTGTGGGTATGGAATCTAGCGGGCACTCGCGCTGGTTTGAGCGTTTGCTGCGCGAGTTGCAGTTTGAGTTGTGGATCGGGGACGCGGCCGAGATTCGCACCAAGCGGGTACGCAAGCAGAAGACGGATCGGCAGGATGCACAGCTGTTGTTGCGGCTGATGATGGAAGACCGCTTTCCCCGGATCTGGGTGCCGGACGCAGCCAACCGGGATCTGCGGCAACTGCTGTGGCATCGGCATCGGTGGGTGCAGATGCGCACCCGGGTGATGAATCAGCTGCATGTGGTCGCACTCAACGAAGGCCTGCGGCGTAAGAAGGCCTTGTGGCGCCCGGCCGGTCGCAAGCAACTGGAGTCCATCGTGCTGGCACCCTGGGCCAGTCGGCGACGCCAAGACTTGCTCGACTTACTGGATCAACTGACGCCCAAGATCCAGGAGCTGACGCGCACGTTAGAAGAGGAAGTGGAGCAGCGACCGGTGACGCGGCGGCTGATGACGCATCCGGGAGTCGGCCCGCTGACGGCACTGGCCTTCGAGTTGGTGATCGGAACGCCCGAACGTTTTCACTGCGGCAAACAGATTGCCAGTTATGTAGGACTGGTTCCGACGGAAGAGTCCAGCGGAGATCGTCGCCGACTCGGTCACATCAGCAAGCAAGGCAATGTGCTGCTGCGGTTTCTGCTGGTGGAAGCCGCGCAGGTCACAGTGCGCAGCCAACCGGAGTGGCGCGGCAAGTTTTTCCACCTGGCCATGCGGCGCGGACGCAAGATTGCAAAAGTAGCGATGGCCCGGAAACTGGCGGTGCATCTGTACTGGATGTGGCGCCAGGGGTGGGATTATGGCCAGATGCAAAAGCTCGGTTCGCACGCGGGAGCGCCCGGAAATCCCGATGGTGTGCAGTAAATCACCGACGTAATGATTGGGCATCCCGCTCCCCTTCGGCAGGGGAGTTCGAAGAAGTAATCATGATCGCAGTTGGTGATCGAAGAGATGGTTGGGTCGGACTGAGTTCCTGACCCTAACGATTAGAAGCGGGCCCAAGGTTGGAAACGCGCAAACCATCTACGAGAGCGAAATGGCGTTCTTCCACGAGTGCACGCAGTGGTGTGCGCGCATAGTGCTTGACAGCGCCGACATTGTTAGAGATCGGGATATTTCACCAGTCACCGATCCCGCGCCAAGCCACATGTCAAGACTGTGCAATTTTGAACAGACCCTCGATTGTGTTGTTGATAATTTGCTCTGCAAGGTAAATCGAAATTGAAGGAACTCTCGCGTTAACCCCAATACCCACCCGCGAAGTTGCCTTCGTTCATAACGTGGCGCAGCTCGTTCTCCTTCTGCTGCGCCACTTCTACGTTAGGGGCTTTTAACACTCACGGCTCGTCGATGAGTGCTATGGCGATATTTCGTCAGTTGACCGCGACTATGGCTCAGCCCGGTCACCTGGAGTATCAGCGTGCCTCGCGGCACGCAACCCCCTCAGCAGGTGGGGGAAGGCCCCGGACTGAGCCGATTCCAAGATTGCACTGCACAAGTCAAATGTCGTTGCCCGGGAGCACTTATCGCCGACATGATGAGTGCAATCCGGATTTTTCACCAATTATGTTCTTTCCCGCTTGCTGGCATGATTATTATTGGTGTGATTTGGACTGAACCCATCAAATGAGACACTCGCAATGGGCACACTTTGCAGAGAAAGGAAACTGCGAGTGGCAAAGAAACGAGTGATAGGTCGATATCCCAAGGCGTTTCGGAAGATGGCGGTCGAGCGGTTGAAGCGCAGCGATAATATCGTCGCGCTCTCCCAGGAACTGGGGGTGCACCGCCGACTGCTCTACAAATGGCGAGATCAGTTGGAGCCCATCGAAGACGGCGAAGGACCACCGGCAAACTCGCGCGAGCGTGAACTGCGGCAACAAGTTACGCAATTGAAGCGGGTGGTGGCAGACAAGACGCTGGAGGCGGATTTTTTCAAAGGTGCCTTGCAAAAAATCGAGGCTCGACGCCAGAGCAGAAGCAACTCTGGCGAGACGGCATCTATGAACAGATCCGAGAAGTGATGCCCATGCAAGGCGGCCTAAGTATCGAGCGGATGTGTCGACTGGCAGGAGTCAGTCGGGCTAGTTTCTATCGTTGCCTCCAGGAGCGATTGCCGGTGGAAGAGGATATGGAGGTGCGAGCGGCGATTCAGCAGATCGCCGTGGAGCACCGGCGGCGCTATGGCTATCGAAGAATTGCGGCCGAACTGCGACGGTGCGGGATGCTGGTAAACCACAAGCGTGTCGCTCGCATCATGCGGGAGGATAACTTACTTGCGGTGCAGCCGCGTGCCTTCGTGGTCACCACGGATTCTCAACACCAGTTGGAGGTTTACCTGAATCTGGCTAGCCGAATGAAGTTGACCGGTGTCAATCAGCTTTGGGTGGCCGACATCACCTACATCCGACTGCATCGTGAGTTTGTCTACCTCGCCGTGATTCTCGATGCCTACTCTCGCAAAGTGGTGGGCTGGGAATTGGCCGGAACGCTGGTAGCGCGGTTACCGATCGCGGCGTTGGAGAAAGCGATCGCAGAGCGAAAGCCGCCTCCGGGTCTGGTGCATCACTCCGACCGCGGAGTACAGTATGCTTCCGGCGACTATGTGAGAATCTTGGCCAAGCACCAGGTGATCCCGAGCATGAGTCGCCCGGCAAACCCGTATGACAATGCCAGCTGCGAGAGCTTCCTCAAGACTCTAAAGCGGGAAGAGATTTACGCGAGTTCGTACGAAGATCTGGAGCACTTGCGGGGGAACATCGGAATCTTCATCGAGCAGTACTACAACCAACAACGGTTACATTCAGCATTGGGGTATCGCTCGCCGGAGGAATTTGAACGACAAGCCGAGTGCCAAAGTGGGATGGCAGATTCGAAGGGGGCGACGCTCACTTTCTTCGCCCGCTCAGCTCAATCTTCTACAGAGCTGCTGGGGAAGGGGACTCAAGCGCCGTCCCCTTCCCCAGACCCCATCCCTGCTGAAGAAAATCAGTGAGACCAATCGATGAATGCCAAATGTGCCAACGATAGATTGTCTCAATGGAAGGGTTCAGAAAACGAAACTACAGCAGGTGTGCCAACATAGTTTGTCTCAACCGAGGGGTTCACCCCAGATTTGTGTGGCTACTTCGTGTTAGGTGCGAGGCCAGTGCCATGACGAGTGCAGCAGGTCACGACAGGCGGGGCGTAATAGCAGGATTGCTATTGCTGGCAGGTGGGCTAGGGGCCAACTATCTGTTGGAACGTCAGAACGTTTTCAAGCTGTGGGAACACTCACGCTATCCAGTATCGTGGTCAGACGTTTTCTATCCGCCTTTGTGCGTCTTTCTGGCCACAACTGGCGTTCTTCTGCTGGTTGGGGGAGCGATGCGTCGGTTTTGGGTTGCGTTTGGAATGGCGATTCCGCTGACTGTCCTGTATTCGCTTTTCTTCTTCGCAATGCAGTTCATACAAACAGGTGCGGACCGTTTAGGCGAATGCCCCGGCCTCGACCAAGCTGCTTCTAGTTCGCACGTAATTCCCATGTCGAAAGTGAGGCCCGGTTATGCGGCTGTCGGCTGCGGCGTGGAGAGACGTGGGATTTTTCTCGCCTTCTACAACGATATGTCGGTTTATGGGGTAACTGACACGACGGCGCAGGAACATGTTCTCGAAAGCATAGCCGAGCATTATCGCCAAGCCCACACTCATCCTGTGCGGGTCATGTTTTACGAACAAGAAAACTGGTCGGTCAGGCAAGGAAAGAACGGAGCGACCTTCGGGTCGCGCGGTCCCGAAAAGCTAATTCGCGTCGCAAGCGTGGGCTGATTGGGTGTCAGTTGTCGGTAACAGATGGGATGAGTTCTACATGCCTTTTTTGGGGCACAACGGCCTATGAAAACGGGAGTAAGCTATCGGAGCCGTGGACGTATGCGGTCGTTCGCCTTAGTGGAGCCTGAGAGCCCGCGGATGAGTTTGACCCTGGATGCCGTTGAGAACAACAGACTGTTGCCTTCTCTTCGGAGAAGAGCACGCGAGGGAGATTTTCGCGATTTGTGCATCCTTACGTCTCACGGCGGAAGGAGACAGCCATGGAAGTTTTGTATTCGCGGTGCTGCGGGCTGGATGTGCACAAGTCCTCCACCACTGCTTGTGTTCTGATAGCGCAATCCGGCAAGCCGTTGAAGCACATTCGCCGTTTCGGATGCACGACACGCGAGCTTCGAGAGTTGGTCGTGTGGTTGCAGGAGTTTGGCGTTGAGCACGTGGCGATGGAATCCACGGGCGTTTATTGGAAGCCTGTATGGAACGTTCTCGAAACTCATTTTCAGATCGTTCTGGCGAACGCCCAGCATATCAAGGCAGTTCCAGGACGCAAGACGGACACGAAGGACTGTCAGTGGATCGCGGAACTTCTGCAACACGGACTGCTGCGGGGCAGCTTCATACCCCCGTTGGTGATTCGCGATCTGCGTGATCTCACCAGGGCACGAACCAGCCTCTCGCAGGAGCATTCTCGTATTGCCAGCCGCATTCAGAAAGTGCTCGAGGATGCCAATCTCAAGCTGGCAAGCGTTGCCAGCAACGCCCTCGGCAAGAGTGGGCGAGCGATTCTGGCGGCAATCATCGGCGGTGAAGAGAGTTGCGAACGACTCGCGGATCTCGCCCTTGGGCACCTACGCGCCAAGATCCCGCAATTACAGGCAGCTCTAGAAGGCCAAGTACGTGATCATCATCGCTTCCTGCTGCAGAGCTTGCTTCGCCAACTGTACTTTATCGAAACTGAAATCGAGTTGTTGGACGCTCGACTCGAGCAAATCGGGCAACAGCACCCAGATTTGGCGGAGGCATTGAATCGCTGGGTGACGGTTCCCGGGGTGGATCGGGTGGCGGCTTGGAGTTTTATCGCCGAGATGGGAGCAGATGTTAGTCAGTTCCCAACTGCAGCGCATCTTGCTAGCTGGGCAGGCGTGTGTCCGGGAAACAACGAGAGTGCAGGCAAGCGGATCAGCAGCAAGATTCGCAAAGGTAGTCCATGGTTACGTCGAATGGCATGTCAATCCGCCTGGGCTGCGGCTCGCACGAAGAACACTTATCTTTCCGCTCAGTTTAAGAAGCTGGCCGCCCGTCGAGGCAGGAAGTGCGCCATCATCGCCGTTGCCCATAGCATCCTGGTAATCGGATATCACCTACAACGGAAGCACTGCACCTACACCGATCTGGGCGGCAATTACTTCGACCGACTCCACGCAGAGGGTTTGAAGCGATACTTGGTCAAGCGTTTGGAGAGTCTCGGACACTCAGTCACTCTCCAGCCGCGCATCGCCTGAGCCAAGTGTTTTCGAGGGAGAAGGCCGGTCTCCGACGGGATGCTGTACGCTCCCAAGTTATCGACGTGCTCAAGGCACAAGAGATAAAGGAGACCGGCAATGAAGAAGATTAGCACCGTAGCGACGCAGCAGATCAGGAATTTTTCTCAACCGAAACTGACCATCGGTCTGGATTTGGGTGATCGCTCAAGCTGGTATTGCCTGCTAGACGAAGTGGGCGAAGTGCTGCAGGAACAGAAACTGGGCACGACTCCGAAAGCGATGCGGGAAGTGTTCGGGGGAATGCCGCGCAGCCGGATCGCGTTGGAAACGGGAATGCACTCGCCCTGGGTGAGCCGAATCCTGACGGAGTTGGGGCATGAAGTGATCGTGGCGTATGCGCGCAACGTGCGGTTGATCGGGGAGAGCCGAAAGAAGGACGATCGTCTGGATGCCCAGACTCTGGCGCGGCTGGCCCGGATCGATCCGCAGTTGCTGTGTCCGGTGAAGCATCGCAGCGCGAAGGCGCAGGCCGATCTGACGGTGATCCGAGCCCGAGCGGGACTGGTGCGAGCGCGCACCGCGCTGGTCAACACCGCCCGCGGACTGGCCAAGAGCTACGGCGAGCGATTGCGTGGATGCAACGTGCGCAATATGAATCCGGAAAAAGCGGAAGGACTGAGTCCGGAGCTACAAGCGGCGCTGCAGCCATTGCTGGCGGCACTCGAATCACTCAGTGAGCGCATCCGCGAGTACAACGAGCGGATTGAGAAGTTGGCGCAGGAAAGCTATCCGCAGGTGGCCCTGCTGAAGCAGATTAAAGGTGTGGGCACGCTGATCGCGCTGACCTTCTTGCTGACGCTGGAAGATCCACAGCGCTTTAGCAAGAGTCGCGATGTGGGCTGCTATTTGGGACTGCAGCCAGGACGACGAAACTCTGGCCAGAGCGAGCCGCAGATGCATATCAGCAAGGAAGGCGATCCTTATCTACGAACGCTGCTGGTGCAAGGGGCGCAGCATATTCTGGGTCCATTCGGGGTCGACTGCGATCTGCGCCGCTGGGGACTGAAACTGGCCGAACGCGGCGGAAGAAACGGGAAGAAGCGGGCCATCATCGCTACCGCAAGAAAACTAGCGGTACTGCTGCATCACCTGTGGGTGAGCGCAGAAGCGTACGAACCGTTGCACAACAGCAACCGGAGGGCGATGCCGGCAGCAGCGTAAAGTCAAAACATTCTTAGGAAGGAAAAAACAGAGCCCAAAACGCCGAGTTCCGGTGACTGCGTTAATGGCCTGGCCCAACTTTCATCCACAAAGATGAAAGAGAGGTCGACTAACAGGTGGCAGCACCGGCTGAAACGAGAACACCCAACTTGCACCGGGCGCACAGCCCTCACAAAGAGTGCGGATGGAAGGGTGGCGACAGGAGTGGCGCTCGGCGGAGAGAGAAACCCTTGTCCAACGAAAAAACAACAGAACCCACTTGACTCCGACCGGCCTTCTCATGGAAGGCCATTTCGCTCACGTGGAAGGCGCGTGTTTCGATCTTCGCAGCAGAAGAATTCCAACCGTCAGCAACATGAGCGACGATATGGGTCCTTCCACCGGGTGAACGTAAAATCCGAAATTGCCCAGATGTCGGAGCATAACTCCGGGAATCGGCAGGCGAAGCTACACGATGCCGCAGATTGCAAGTCCGATTACTCGCCAGCAAATGAGAGCGATTCCGGCAACTTTCCGCATGGACTGAAATTGTAGTCATCGCTCAATCTATTGCAAAGAGCCCATTACCCTTCCGGCGAACTGTTGGGAATACCTACGCCGCATGTTGGGAATCCCAACGCGCGCGCCGCGAAATTGCTTGTAAGCGGTTGATTTCACATGATGGCCTTCCACTTGCACTTGTAAAAGTGGCCGAGGTTTCCAATCGGCGAGGAGGTTGGCTCATATGGCTGGAGAGAATTGGACGATGTGGCTCAACATTACGAACTTCGCGTTGGGGCTTGTCACTCTGGTTGCATTGCTGGTCGTCTTTTTGTCGGTGGGCTGGGATCTGCTGGCTCGCAAAGTGAAAGTCCCCGCACAGGTGAGTCTGCGCAATATCGACTCGGACCTGAAGGCACTGTTGCATGGATCGCACAGCTTCACAGTTCCGGAGTTTGGACTGACGATGGCGGATGGCGGAGAAAAAGTTGAATCTCCCAAATCCGAAACCACGAACAAGAAATCGCAGGAGTAGGTTATGTCTTGCCCGTTTCTCAAAGAAGGTCGAGCTCGTTATTGCCACGCCGCCCCGGTGCGCAAGCTGATCCTCGACGGGCCTGGGGCCACGGAGGGCGGCCGCTGCACGACGCCGCGCTACGTCGAGTGTGAATTGGCGGCCAAGAACGGCACACCACAGGATCGCTGCCCGCACCTGGAAGAGATCCGCGTGCAATTCTGCGGCGTTTCGCCCATTCCGAAACTGGTGCCCTTCAGCGATTCGCAATTGTCGAATTGCACCAGCAACACCTATCGCTATTGCGATTCGTACCTGCATCTGGCGCAACCTCACGCCACCAAGCCTCCAGCCAATCTGCTCTACACCTCCAATCATTTCTGGCTGGATGCCGAGGAATCCGGCCTTTGCCATATCGGCATCGATGGATTCGTCGCCGATGTGACTGGCGTTGTGGATGCGGTCACGTTTGTTTCTTCGCGGGGGACGCATTGTCCCGCTCTCGCGCTCGCAGTTCACGGCGTGGAGTGGCCGATGAGCTTTCCGAATCCGTTAATGATTCAAAAGGTAAATACACGCCTGCGCAGTGATCCCTCGCGCTTGACGGCGGATCCGTACGGCGCTGGATGGTTGTTCGAAGGTTGGGAAATTCCTGGCCGCACGCGTGCCGGCCTGATCTCAGGGCCGCAGGCCGAAGCCTGGCAAGCGACCGAGCGCGAGCGATTGTCGAACGAGATCCATGAAACCCACGCTCCCGGCTGCGATGGCGGCTCTCCGGTGCGCGGGGTCGCGCAATTTCTGGCGCGCGAATACCTGGTGCGGCTGTTCCAGCGCTTCTTTTCCCGGACGGATTGGGCGGCAGGAGATTGAGTATGGCGCGCAACACTTTTTTCTTCGGGTTCGGTCTGGCGGTGGCGCTGTTCGTCGGCTGGGTGGTGTTTCCCCGCGCGCTCTACGTGCAGAAACATCAGCCGGTCGATTTCCTGCACAAGACGCACGCGGAAAAATCCGGCGTCGCCGACTGCGCCGAGTGCCACACCATCCGCGAGGATGGAACTTTCGCCGGACTTCCTCCCATGGAGAAATGTGCCGGCTGCCATTCCGATCGCATCGGGGACAGCAAGGCCGAGGCAACCCTGGTCGACACCTACATCAAGACCGGGCATGAAACTCCGTGGCTGGTGTATTCGCGGCAGCCGGCGAATGTCTGGTTCTCGCACGCGATTCACGTGAAGCTCGCCGGGCTGGCTTGCACGGAGTGCCATTCCACTTACGGCGAGTCCGATCAGGTGCGCGTATATCAAGTGAACCGCATCAGTGGGTACAGCCGCGACATCTGGGGACATTCGATTTCGCGGCTGCGGCGCGCGCCTCACGAAGGCATGAAGATGAGCGACTGCGAAGATTGCCATCGCCGCCACAACGTTGAAGTGGGTTGCTTAGGTTGTCACGAATGAAGGGAGCAGCATGAAGTTCACACGTCGAGATCTGCTGGTGTGGAGCGCGGGAGCCGCGGCAGGCCTCATCGTTACTCCGGTTCCCTGGAAGCTGTTGGACGATACGTCGATCTGGAGTCAGAACTGGCCGTGGATTCCGCAACCTGCGCGCGTCCCGGTCGAGGTCAAGCAATCGTCGTGCACGCTGTGTCCGAATGGATGCGGGGTGCGCGTGCGCATGGCGGCATGCTGGCCGGTGGGCGTCGCGGGATTGAGTACACATCCGGTCACGCGGGGAGCGCTCTGCCCGCTCGGCTTTGGGGCGCATCAACTGAATTGGCATCCGCAGAGATTGCGCACCGTTCGTCATCCTGGAAGCAACTCTTCGTGGGCCGAAGCACAGCGCGCATTCGCTAAGGCGCGGGCCGAGGGCCCGATTGTCATCGTGGACGGCTATCCGGGGCGCGCCGCTTCGTCCGTATTCGAAACGTTCGCGCAGAAACAACACGGCAGTTATCGCTTGGTGGAAAGTTCGGCCGCGCGCGCGCTGAAACCTTACGAGACATGGAGTGGAGTTCCTGCGTCTGCCCTTGGCTACGACCTGGAAAATGCGGAAACCATCATCAGCTTCAGCGCGCCGATGCTCGATGGCTTGGGTGCTCCCGGCCGCTTCACTCGTCTTTGGGCGGAGCGGGCCGCGGGCAAGAACGATTTGCAATTGCGCCTGATCCAGGTGGATTCAACGCTTTCCCGAACGGCTGCTCGCGCCTGGCAATGGATTTCGATCCGTCAAGGTTCGGAGTCCGCTTTGGCTGCGGGATTGGCGGCTGCGCTGCTCGAGCAAAAACTGGTTCCAGCGCGCGGCCCCATCCCGTCAGTCTCGGTAGACGAAGCCGCGATGCAAACCGGGATGCCTGCCGATGCAATCCGCGAGTTAGCTCGAACGATCGTGGCCGGCGTGCCTGCGGTAGCGATTGCGGCTGACGAAAATGCGTCGGTTGCGGCTTTGAACGTGATCCTGGGCGCAGTCGGAACGCCGGGCGGAATCGTGCGCCGATCGAAAGACGCTGTCGCGCATATTGCCCCCGAAACCGCGGTCACGAACCCACGCGCAGTGCTGATCGATGCTTCCGTGCCTTGGGATTTCGCTCCTGAAACTGACGCTGAGATCTTCCGCTTCGCGGCATGGGATGGGGGATCGAGCAGAGCGGATTGGCTACTCCCCGCGCCTGGCTTCCTGGAAGAATTGACGGATGTTCCAACCGCTCCTGCTTTCGCGGTTGAGACGTATGCGGTCGCTCCCAGCCTCGTCAAACCAACGTCAGAGGTGCAAAGCGCCACACAGTTTCTTGCCAGTGTCGACCCATCTTTAATTCCAGCAGAGAAGATCATCCACACCCGCTGCGAAAACATTTTCCGGGCGCGGAAAGGAAACGTGCACGGAGACGAGATAACGCCAGTTGCGAAATTTGCCTCGGCGCAAAAACTCGAGGAGCAACTGTGGAAAGGAGCCGTCTGGGTCGGCGAAGCGCCGCCGCCCGGAGGCATCCGCTGCGAACTGAAAGAATGGCCAACCGCTCCAGCTGCGGCTGAGAACTGGCCAGCGTTGTGGCCAGCCCCGGTTTTACCTCCGTTGGCGTCGAAACTCTATAACGAGTCGTCCTTAAGGGATGCGCCAGACAGGAGGACAGTATGAACGCCCGCTACGGCATGGTGATCGATCTGGATCGCTGCACCGGTTGCGGTTCGTGCATGGTCGCCTGCGCCGCGGAAAATAATGTTCCGGCGCTTCCGCAAGCCACTGCGCGAACTGGGATTACTCCCGTGCTGGTGCGCAAAGTTTCGAACGGCGCGGAAGGCTCGGCCCGCCGCGAAGCTTTCATCCCCATTATGTGCATGCACTGCGAGCACGACACGCCCTGCGTGAAAGTGTGCCCGCAGCAGGCGGTCGAAGTCGACAAGGCTACCGGCATCGTGATGCAAATGCCGCAACGCTGCCTGGGCTGCCGGTACTGCATGACGGCGTGTCCGTATCACGCACGCTACTTTAATTGGTGGGATCCCGCATGGCCGACGGGCATGGAAAAGAGCCTGAATCCCGGCGTCGCGGTTCGCATGCGGGGCGTAGTGGAGAAATGCAATCTCTGCCATGCGCGCCTGCATGCGGCGAAAGAGAAAGCTGCCGCCGTCGGCAAACGCGAGATCGATCCGGCGGATTATGTTCCGTCTTGCGTCGAGGCCTGCCCCACGAATGCGATTCACTTCGGCAATCTGGCCGATCCAAACGATCCGGTCTCAACTGAGTCCCGCTCGCCCGAAGCATTTCGCCTGCTGGCGAAACTCGGCACGGAACCAAAGTTGTATTACCGGTCCAAAGAGCCATGGGTAAGAGCATTGGCCGAATCAAGTTCCGCGCATAGTTCGGAGGTGCAACATGGCTAGCACTGTTTTGACCGACAGCCGATGGATTGCGCGCGGAGCAGAGCGAACCTCCCTTTCGCGTTTCCTGCTCTGGCTGGCGCCGTGGGCAGCCCTGCTCGCGGTCGGAGTCTACGCCGCCGGCCTCTGCCTTTACCACGGGCTGAACCAGACAAATATGGATAACCGCTTCGCCTTCGGCCTGTGGATCTTTCTCGATCTCGGCATTATCGCGCTGGGAGCGGGCGCATTCTTCACCGGGTTCCTCGTCTACATCCTGAAGCGGGAGGAGTTGAAACCGATTCTCAACACCGCCGTAGTCGTCGGCTTCATCTGCTACAGCGGCGCGGTCGCGATCTTGATGATCGATGTCGGCCAGCCGCTGCGCGCGTGGTTTACCTTCTGGCATCCCAACACGCACTCTATGCTGACGGAAGTCACGTTCTGCATCTCCTGCTATCTACTGGTGCTCAGCCTGGAATACATTCCGATCCTGCTGCGTAACCGGCAACTGCGCAAGCTTCCATCGTTCCTGGTTTTTGAACATCAACTGCATAAGCTGGTTCCGGTGCTGGCCGGGGTTGGAACTCTGCTCTCGTTCTTTCATCAGGGATCGCTCGGTGGGCTTTATGGCGTGCTGCGCGGGCGTCCGTTCGCCTTCCGCAACGGCATCTTCATCTGGCCTTCTACGTTTTTTCTGTTCATACTGTCCGCGATTGCGACCGGCCCCAGCTTCCTGATGCTGATCGTAGCGACTGTCGAGAAAGTAACTGGCCGCAAGCTGGTACCGCAGGAACTCTTTCGCCGGCTGGGATTCATCTCAGGCTTGTTGCTCGCAATCTACGTGGCGGCGAAATCGGTCGACACCCTGGTCTGGCTCAACTTTACTTCTCCGTCGGAAGGATTCGCCCCGTGGCAGTTCTACATTCACAAGCCATTCGGGACGCCGATTCTGTTTGCGGAGATCGTGGTGTTCGGACTGCTTCCCGCATTCCTGCTGAGCTATCGCAAGATTGCGGCGCATCGCGGATGGCTGTTGTGCGGCGCGGCCATGGCGTGCCTCGGCGTATTGCTGAACCGCTTCGTGCTAACTGTGCAGACGCTGGCTGTGCCCACTCTGCCGTTCGACGAGTTCCTGAGTTACACCCCAAGCTGGCAGGAAGTCGCCAGCTTCGCCGGAGTGATCGCGTACGGCGTGATTCTCTATTCGCTTTCGTATCGCTATCTGACGCTGTTTCCCAAAGGAGATGAGACGCATGTTTCCGGGAATTGATGGATTTCACTGGACGGTCGGCCACGTCGTTTTCTTGTCGCTCTTCTTCGCTGTGGTGGCGACAATTTTCGCGACAATAATATCCGCCGTGTGGCGCACCAATCGCGACTTCCAGACGCATCGTGCCGCCGCATTGTGCTGGAAATCCGATTTCGCGGAGCTGCCGGAAAAAGACCGGCGCTGCCGCCATGAACTCGCTGGAAGAGTGATCTCCAGAACGTGCGACAACGCCTTCGATTGCCGGCATTGCGAGAAGTATTCGCAGTTTGCCGTTCTGCCTGCGGCCCACAGAGTTCAATCTTCCGGCTTGAACTTTCCCGAGGACCACTTTTATCATCGCGGACACACTTGGGTAAAACCGGCGGAAGATGGCACGGTCACGATCGGCCTCGATGAACTGGCGACCCATCTGATCGGAGATCCGGATTCGTGGATCATGCCGGCGGTGAGTGACGAATTAGAACTGAACCAGACCGCATGGCGCATGCAGAAGAACGGCAAGGAGATAAGGTTGCGGGCTCCGTTAGAAGGTACTGTTCTAGCTCTCGGAAGTCCTCGCGAGGGCTGGTATCTGAAGATTCGTCCCCGGCTCGACCTGCGCGAGCCAGCGACACTGCGTCATCTGCTGCGCGGACCGGAAGTGAACGGCTGGGTGGCTCGCGAACTGGAGCGCCTGCAAATGCAGTTGCGCGCTCCGAACACTCTACCGGCTCTGGCCGATGGCGGAACGATGCTTCCTCACCTGATGGATGCCATGCCGGAGGCGGACTGGGAAACGGTGCTCGCCGACACGTTTCTCGAAACGTAAACGCCCCCCGGCTCGCGCCAAAGAACTTCAGTGCGAGATCTCGTAGCGCTTCAGCTTGTCATAGAGCGTCGAACGGTCAATGCCCAGCGCGGTTGAAGCTTCTTTCACGTTACCGTGCTTGCGCTCGAGGGCGGCGACAATCGCTCGCCGTTCCAACTCTCCAAGAGGCACATCGGGAACTTCCCAGCTTTGCGGTTGCCCTCCGGCGCGCTGCAGCCAGGAGAAATCCTGCTCGTCGAGCATCCCGTTATGGCACGTTACGATCGCGCGCTCGATCACGTTTTCCAGTTCGCGGACGTTCCCCGGCCAATCGTAGGCGATGAGCAATTTCAACGCTTCCGTGGAAATGCCGTTCACGTCTTTCCCCAGCTCCGAAGAGATGCGCTGAACGAAGTGCTCGGCGAGCAGCGGGATATCTTCGCGGCGTTCGCGCAAAGGTGGCAAGCGAATCTCAATCACGTTCAGGCGGTAAAACAAATCCTCGCGGAATCTTCCCTGCTGCACTTCTTCGGCCAGATTTCTGTTGGTCGCCGCGATGATGCGCACATCCACTTCGACCTCCTGCGTGCCGCCGACACGGTAAAAGCGGCGCTCCTGCAACACGCGCAAAAGATCGGCCTGCAACTTGGGAGAAATGTCTCCGATCTCATCCAGAAAAATCGTGCCGCCATCGGCCAGTTCGAATTTTCCCTTGGCCTGCGCCATCGCACCGGTAAAAGAACCTTTTTCGTAGCCGAATAATTCGCTTTCCAACAGTGTTTCGGCCAGCGCGGCGCAACTAACGGCGATAAACGGCTTTTCGGCGCGGTTTCCGGAGAAGTGCACGGCCCGCGCGATCAACTCTTTGCCCGTGCCGCTCTCGCCGCGAATCAAAACCGTGCTGCGCAGGCTGGCGACTTCCTGGGTCAGGGAGAGGATCTCTCCCATGCGCGGATTCTTGGTGATCACGTCATGATGCCGATATTGCCGCGTTAACTTTTTGCGCAGGATGGCGTTCTCGCTCTGCAGCTTTTTCAATTTTAGAATGCGCGAGACCAGCATCGAGATCTCCTGCGGGTTGCACGGCTTCACGATATATTCCTGAGCGCCTTCCTTCATGGCTTGAATCGCAGTGTCGACGGTGGCGTATGCGGTAATGATGATGATGGACGCGTCCGGGCGCACGCGATGAATCTCCATCATGGTCTCAATTCCATCCATGCCGCCGGGCATCTTCAGATCGACAAAACAAATCGCGTAATCCGACGCCCGGGCGAGTTCGACGGCTTGCTGCCCGTTGGGAGCGGTGTCGACGCGGTATCCGTCTTCGCGCAGCCATGCCGCCATCGACTCGCACATCACGTCTTCGTCGTCCACGACCAGGATCGGCCAATTTTTCTTCATACTCATCCCTCCCGGGAAAAGCGCTGCACCAGTTGCATCCCGCAACGCTCGCAATATCGTTCCGCCTTCGAGTCGACCAGTTCAATGTGCGTGGCCAGGCTCATGGCACAGGTTGGTTCCGAACAATGGACCAATCCGAAGGTGTGTCCCAGTTCATGCAGCACTTCCTTCACCGTGCGCTCGCGCAGCAGGTTCTCTTGCGCCGGCAATCCATAAAATTCCTGATGCAGGCGGCACAGCGAAACTACCGCAATCGGGCCGTCAAACTGCGCCTGGCCAAAAAGGAAACTGAGCATAGGGATCGCCAGATCGACATCGACAATGCCCAGCACGCGGGCGGCGTCCCGCGGCGCCGATTGAGCCAGGAGCTTCATCATCTCAACCGACTTGTACTGCTTGCGTTTCGAGTCATACGCGCTTTCCGGAATGGGCAATGCGGGCAAGCGCCGAATGGGCAAGGGAAACCATTCCGCGGTCGCGTTCTCGATCCAATCCAACGCTTTTCCCGGCACGTTGCCGATCGGCACCAGACAAAGATCGTTCACACACTCTGTACCTGCACTTCCCGCGCCTCCGCCGTTGTGCTTCGTGATTTCAGCGGAAGCGTAACGGTGAACGTCGTACCCTCGTTGCGCTGGCTGACAACTTCCACTTCGCCCTCGTGCGCCTTCACAATCCCGTACAACACCGCCAAGCCGAGACCGACGCCCTTGCCTTCGGCTTTGGTCGTGAAAAATGGGTCGAAGATCTTGGAAAGATTCTCGGGAGCGATGCCTTCTCCCGTATCCTGGACGCACAGCTCTGCGCATTCCTCCTGCGGGATGAGGCGTGTGCGAATGGTAAGCTTTCCACCGCCGCGCGGCTGCATGGCCTGCGCTCCATTCAAAACGAGGTTCAGAATTACTTGCTGCATCTGCGACGCGTCGCATTCCACCAGCGGCAAGCTTTCCTGTAAGTCCAGCACGACCTCGGCGCTGATCAGCTTCAGCTTGTGGTCAGCCAATCCGATAGTTGTGCGCACTAGCTTGTTCAGATCGGCGGGCGCCCGCTGCGGCTTGGACCGTCGCGAAAACGCCAGCAGATCGGAAACGATTCGGCCCACGCGGGCCGTTTCGGTCGAAATCAGTCCTAGATATTTTCGGAATTCGGCTTCCCGCCCCGGCGGGTACGCGCCGTTCGCCATCAGGCGTTCGAGCAGCATCGACAGATTGAGCACGCCGGAAACCGGATTATTGATTTCATGCGCCACGCTCGCCGCCAGTTGGCCAAGCGTGGCCAGTCGCTCCGACTGAACCAGCTTGCGCTGCGCGGCTTTGAGCTGTTGGGTGCGCTCTTCGACCTTATCTTCCAGCGTTTGCTGCATATCGTTCAGTTCGGCGACCGCCAGTTTCAAGCGCTCGCGCATCCGATTGAATGAATCCACCAGTTCATCGAGTTCTTGGGTGCCGCGCGCATTGCCGATGTCGATGGGCTGATCGAGTTCCATGGCGCTGACTGCTTTTGTGCCGGCGATCAAGCCTTGAATCGGCGTGGCCACAAACCTTCGCGTGAACAGGATGACGAACGCGGCTCCGATTCCCACTTCAAATAGAGTCCACAGGATGGTCTGCAAAGTGATCGCGCGGGTCTGCTTCTGCACCGGGTCCAGCCGCAGCGCGACATCCACTACGCCGAGCACCTTGGTTGAGGCTTTGTGCGCATGGCAACTCGCGTTGCTGCACGACGGCTCGTTGTAGATGGGCGCCACCATGTTGATGGTCTTGACCCCGTCAGGGGACCTGGCATAGCGCACCCGCGCGTCTTCGGAGGGCCGGTTGCGGACGGCGTCTTTGCTGTGACAGCTTGCACAAACCTCGCTGGAAGAACTCGCCATCGTCGGCTGCTCTCTGGAGTCGGTCGAGAACACGAGCCGGCCTTCCCGGTTAAACATCCGAATGCGATCGACTCCCTGCTTATCGGCAATCACGCGCATAATCTCGTACGCGGCCTTGCGGTCATCGTCGAGCATGGCGTGCCAGGTGGCGCCGGTGATGCCGCGCGCGAGCTGATCCGCACCTAGGATCATGGTGTCGACCAACTGTTTTTTCTGAGTGCGAAAATTCAGGTAGCCGCTAATGCCGCTGATCGCGACGATGAGGATCGTGAGCGAAAGAATCAGTTTGGCACCAAGTTTTCGTGGCATTCCGGGGCCCTTCAGACCCTGTCTGCGAAGTTCTGCCGCGGCCGGCAAACGCCGATGCACACTTCCTATTCAGCTTAATGAGGAGCCCTCAAGCAGGCCGTGATTCTCACCGCGCACGCCCGTGATTGTGATCACGCGGTGACTACAAGGCTTGGGGCCAAACGGATTTACGACCCCAGCGCTTGGACGAGGCTCCCTAAGATCAGCGGGACAATGGCCACAATTTCGCCTTAGTTTGAGGAGGAAAGCAGGAGTTATGGCGAATTCGTAACAGAGCGCGGGAAACTACCCGCGAACTCCGGCAGTGGAACGCAGTCGTTCGACTTCGCAGCGCTCGACAATGGTTACCCGGTCGCTCGCACCCACTTTGCGGAGTATGTTGTGCACGTGGTTCTTCACGGTCTGTTCCGACAAGTTAAGCTGTGCGGCAATTTCTTTGTTGGTGAGACGCTCACGCAGCAACTCGACCAGTTGCTGCTCTCTGCGGCTCAATCCAAGGTCCACACCCCAGGAGAAAGTTGAGGGCGGAATTGCCTGCCGGGCGGCCACCCGGAATAACGCCATCGACATGGCGGGCGGGCACACGGCTTCGCCGGTCGCGACCGCGCGGATCGTCGCTGCGACTTCCACGGCGGAGGCGTCCTTCAAAACATATCCGACGACGCCCTCGCGCACCGCTTTGAGAAATGTAGTCTCATCCGAATCCATGTCGACCATCACGACGCGGACGCCAGGAATCGCGGCCCGCAGAGTAGAAATCAGGCTGGAATTGGAAAAGGTCAGGCCGCTCGAATCGAGCACGATAATACTAGGCAGCGCGGCGATGATCTCTTCGTGCACCGCCGGCGAGTACGGATTCGCTCCGACCACCCGGATATCATTTTTCTTCGCGAGCAACCGCACCAGGGCTTCGCGCAGAAGACGATTCTCGGCAAGCAGAAATACCTCAGCAATGCACCGCGTACTCATACCAAACTCCAACGATCAGCTGCATAGAAAGTTCCCGAATCACACCACCCCGCCTTCTATCCAAGAATGACCGCGCCGACCGCGTTCATGCTAGGAAGACTTCCCCCGAAATCTTCTTCCCCGTTTTTTGCTGGGACTCCGGGCAAACGTGCGCATAAGAATCTATTGGTTGATCTTAGACATTGTCCTCCTCCGTAAAGTTGCTCGCAAAAGGCATGTTTTTCCACAGGGAGCGGCAAGAGGTCAGCGACGGATCAAAGAGTACATCGGCTAAACAGTTTATTTACAACAAGTTACGCGCTGAAACAGGGCTGTGTATCTTCTACCCCGAAATAGAATAGTTATCAGAGTGATCGGTTGTAATCCCACCGTCTTCGCATTCAATCCGTCTTCGGTTTAAAGCATGACCGTTCTTTCGATCCTTTGGATAGACACGTCTCCCGGCGTGCTCAACGCGAGTCGAGATCAGACAGGCAACCAGAACTGCGGGCATGAGTGAGACGCAAAAACCAGGAAGCCTGGGATACATTGCGGACTCCTTGGAAGGTGGGTAGTGAGCCAACGTCTTTCTAGCCGACTTCTGATTATCTGGTTGCTTCAGCAAGCCCCAATAGGTAGTGTTAACGCGTGCCACGACCGCCGTTTCCGAAGACGCTCCGCCAATTCCAGTCCGACTTTGCCACGGAGGAAGCCTGCCAACGATATCTCGCAGCTTGTCGTTGGCCCGATGGATTTACTTGTCCGCGATGCGGGTATGAAAAAGCTTATGAGTTGGTGAAGCAGCTGCGGCAGCAATGCTGCAAGTGTCGCTATCAGGTCTCGCTGACATCTGGAACTATCCTTCATCGGACAAAAACACCGCTGACCCATTGGTTCTGGGCGGCGTACCTGATGACCACGGACAAGCGTGGCGTATCTGCACTACTGCTGCAGCGTCAATTAGGGCTGACCTGCTACGAGACCGCATGGATGATGCTGCACAAGCTCCGCCGAGCAATGGTGAACAACGCGAGGGAACCTTTGCGCGGTGAGGTAGAGGTGGATGAGACGTGGATTGGTGGCGAGCAAGCTGGACTCCGAGGAAGCCGACAACTCAAGCATCGGAGGGCAGCTCTTGTCTTGGTGGCGGTCGAAAAGCGTGGGCGAGCTTCAGGGCGTGTCCGCATGAGCGTAATTCCCGACTTTAAGGCCGCGACCATAATGTCGTTTCTTAGCCAGCACATCGCACCTGGATCCACGATCTATACGGACGGGCTTAAGAGTTTCTCAGGTCTTTTAGAGGCTGGCTTCAAACATGTCGTTCGAAACCAACCTCTACGAACGGAGTTGCGCAAAGGTGCAAAATCCGCCGTCCCGCTTGCCGATCGGGCGATCGGGAACCTCCAGCAGTGGCTCATTGGAACCTACCACGGAGTGAGCAAGGACCAACTGCAAGTTTACCTCGATGAATTCGTTTTTCGGCACAACCGTCGCAAGACGCCGGCAGCCGCATTTCAGACACTACTTGGTCTCGGAACCGGCCGCACATCAACAGTGTACGAGCAGATTCGGGGAGCTCGGGATCTGAATCCCAACCTATTGGGGCTTGCTGAAGCAACCAGATAATCAGAAGCCGACTTATAATCTCCGACACTGCCCCCGGCTGTTCGGCGGCGCCGCAGCCTCCGCCTGAAACCCCTTATAATGTCCCCGTTATAATGTCCCCGCCATGAAAACTCTCCTACTCCTGTTGCTGATGACCCCGGCCTTCGCCCAAACTCCCGATCCTCACTCCATCCCCTCGGTCGATGGCGGCCTCGGCCCCTGCACCGCCGACTTCACCATCACCGATAACGCCGGCAAGCCTATCTACGCCGCGACCATCAAAGTCCACATCGCCTACGGATTCGCCAGCGTCCGCAAGCTCGATCTCCAGGTCGGCACTAACGTCGATGGCAAGGCCCGCTTCACCGGACTCCCCGACCACCTCAAGCACGGCCTTTACTTCGAAGCCTCCGAAGGCGATCGCTCCGGAGAAGCCTTCGACGATCCCGAAAAGACCTGCCAAGCCCAATTCCCCATACCCCTCCAGAAAAAATCCCAGTAGCAAGCAGGGTGCCCCACCCTTGTCGCGTTCTTGGCGACAGAACCTGCCCTGAGCGAAGCCGCAAGGAGTGGGGATTTTGACTTCGCATGAAATCTCCCCACCGGCCCAACGAATTCAGACCTTCCGCTGGTTACCCCCATGTTTCACTCTTGACTGTGTTGTTAGCAAGTTAAAACGTCCGCTTTTCGTAGCAAGTGTAATGTCCGGTTTTGGTTAATCTCCCGCCGCCGCCGAGGCGGTGGGAAAGTGGGAATCCCGCGCACTTTGCGGGATTTCCAAGCGGGGTGGGAAAGTCGGCTTTTGGACTTTTCCACCCCGCGTCTTTTCCACGGCCTTGCCGGCCGCCAGTTTTGGGTTGAGGATCGGACTGCCGCGCTCGTCGTAGCGACCGAAGGCGTGCGGCCCATAGCTGAGGCTCAAGGTTCCATCCAGGTGTTGGTGCACGATCACGGTGCATCCCGCCAGCGTGCCCCGCCAACGCACCGGTTCGATCTGCAACGTTAGGTTCTGAAAGCTGACCGTGTTGTCCCGGTTCACCGTGCGCTCGAATTGCAACGAAAAAATGCGCTCCAAATCCTTTGCTCGGCAGGGCATAAAGGCGCTCCCCGGTTGCGCGCTGGCGACTTGGAAGCGGCGATTGAACTCTCCGATGTAATGCTCGCGCAGAAAGGCATTCGCCGCCTCCACCGTCCCGATCCCATGCAGCCGCAGTTCCTGCGGCAACCGGCCCTGCCAGGTGCCAAAGCTGCGTTCGCTCCGTCCCCGCGCCTGCGGTGAGTAGGCGGGAATCATCCGCACTCCCAACTCGCGCATGGCACGCCCCACCTGCGTGAGGCGGTGCCGATCCACCGCTTCTCCCGCCTTCGGCGTCAGCCAGAAATGGCTGCCGCGATCGCTGTACAAGGCGCAGAACACACCCTTGTGCTCGACCACTTCTTTCAGCCCCGCCAGCACCGTCGCTGTCGCTTCTTCTTCCACCAACTGCGCGTAGTAGATCTCGCTGTTGGCATCGTCCAGGATGACCAGCAAGTCGTGCCAGCGTTCATCCTGAAACCAGCGATGCTCGCTGCCGTCGATGTGCAGCAGCATCCCGGGCAACGGACGTCGCGGACGCAACTTGCGATGCACCCCGCGCTTGCGCCCCTTGGCCACCATCCCCGCTCCTTGCAGCAGCCCTTTCACCCAGCTGTAGCTGATCTCGACCTGATACTCTGCCTGCAACTTCTCGTGAAAGTGCCGCACGTTCAGATCGAAATACTTCTCCCGATACAGCCCCAACACTTTCTCCACCACCGCCAGCGGTACTTTCTTGGGCGACGGTTTCCCCCGCCGCCGGTCAAACAACCCCCGGAAACCGAACTCTTCATACCGTTCATGCCAGCGCCGCATCTGTCGGTCGCTGATCCCTATGATCTCGGCCGCTTGCCACCACGTGATCTTCTTCGCCATCGCCCGCAAAATCACTTCCTGTACCTTCATCGCTCGCTCCACTGCGGCCTGCTTGTAAGACACCATGCCTTCCATGGTCTCCTACCCTCGCCGCCTGCAAAGCGGACACATCACTTGCTATCTCAACCGGACATATCATGTGCTAACGACAGTTTCACTCTTGACTGTGGCGCGCATCGCAACCTTGTCCTATCATGTTCCCAACATCACTGCGCCGACGCATTCACATGGGCCATTTCGGGGACAAATTTCGTCAAGCGCGCGAGAAAAAAGAACTCTCGCTCGATCAGGTTTCCAACGTAACCAAGATCAGCTCGCGCATGCTCAAAGCCATCGAAGAGGAACACTTCGATCAGCTCCCCGGCGGCGTCTTTAATAAAGGTTTCATTCGCGCCTACGCCAAGCACCTCGGCCTCGATGACGAAGAGGCGGTGACTGACTACCTCACTTGCCTCCGCGAAGCTCAGGTCGATGCCCATGAGGTGTGGGAGCCGGAACCTTCGCGTCCCTCCCCGCCAGCCGCGCCAAAACGGCGCAACCTGGAATCGCCCAAGCCTGCGCCCAAGCCGCCCGCCGCCCCAAAATCGCAGCCCCCCGTTCAAGTCGAGGAACTTCCCGACCTGCAACTGCCGCGTGCGGAAGATATCCGTCCGTCTCGCCGAGCCTTCTCGAGCGACCCCAGCGGAATTCCCTGGAGGTTGGTCACGGTAGCGGCCATTACCGTTGCCTTGGCCATGGTTCTCTGGATCCGTCACTCCCGTGCCGCGCGCCCGGCCACCGCCTTGGCCAGCACCAAGGCCGCTGCGCTTCAGGCAGCCCCGTCGACGCCGCCGCCAGCAAATCCCGCGCCTCAGCCGTCGAACAGCGTGTCATCCTCCGCCCACTCGTCCGCGCCGGCCTCGCCGCCGCCTTCCGCACCTCGCCCTGCAACCGCGGCTTCTTCTGCTCCCGTGGCGCACACCGAAGAATCCCCCAACGTCACCGTTCACAATTTCGACAAGACGGCTCCCAAATCCTCCGACCATGCATCCGATACCTTGACGCTGGTCATCCGCGCCTCGGAGAATTCCTGGATCTCCGTCCTTGCCGACGGCCAGCTGGTTACCCAGGAAACGCTCATTGCGCCGGCGAACACGTCCGTCCATGCCTCGCGCCAGATCACCGTCCGAGTCGGCAACGCCGCCGGCGTCACCTTCCTCTTCAACGGCCAGGAAGTTCCCGCGCAAGGCGACGAATCCGAAGTCAAAATCGTCACCTTCGACGCCTCCGGCTTCAAATCAGTCCCTGCCCAATCCCCACCAGCAAACTAGACAAACGAAAAATTATTGTCATAGTGAGCGAGGTGATCGGGGTGTGCACTGGAACAATCATGTTTGTCGTCCTGAGCGAGGATTGGCCTTTGCGCCAAAGCGCAAAGGCCAACCGCAGTCGAAGGACCCCTACCCGCTCAAATGCTCCTAACACGCGGCAAGGAATTCGATGCACAAGCGTCCCGGAGCACACCCAACCGCCCATTCCCTCCATCCACCTTCGATTTTCCGCTATTCAACTCATTCCCCGCCGTTTAGCTCCAAACCCATTGCATGCCGCAAGGCGCTCTGTTAGCCTCTTCACTGGACTTCCTTATCGCCGTTCGCTCCGTCGCGGCCGCGTCCATCGCGGGTCCCGCCCGATTCAAAAGTCCCTGGGTTTTCTGCAACACGCGTGCCGACGCGCAGCCTGCAAGCCGCGCCAATTGAAAAGGACACGCGCACTGAAGGAGAAAAAACTTGTCGAAGAATCGTTATTTATTTACTTCGGAATCCGTCACCGAAGGCCATCCCGACAAAATCGCCGATCAGATTTCTGACGCCATTCTCGACGCCTGCCTCGCCGACGACCCCGTCAGCCGCGTCGCCTGTGAAACCCTCACCGCTACCGGCCTCGTCGTCATTGCCGGAGAGATCACCACCAAGGCCTACGTCGATTTCCAAAGCGTCGTCCGCGGCACCGTGGGCGCTATCGGTTACGACAACGCCGTCTACGGCTTCGATTGCAACACCTGCGCCGTCATCTCCAGCATCAATAAGCAGTCCGGCGACATCGCCATGGGCGTCGACACCGGCGGCGCCGGCGACCAGGGAATGATGTTTGGCTACGCCGTCAATGAGAATGCGGATCTCATGCCCACTCCCATTTCTCTGGCGCACAAGCTGACCATGCGGCTCTCGCAGGTTCGCAAGAATGGCACCCTTCCTTTCCTTCGTCCCGACGGCAAATCCCAAGTCACAGTGGAATACGACGCCAATGGAAAAGTTCTGCGCGTCGACGCGGTCGTCATCTCTACGCAGCACGCCGAGACCGTCACTAACGACGAACTCCGCGCGGGAATTTTGAAGCACGTCATTCAGGCCGTGATCCCGGCGCAACTGCTCGATGAAGACACCAAGTACCACATCAATCCCACTGGACGCTTCGTGATCGGCGGCCCTATGGGCGACACGGGCCTGACCGGGCGCAAGATCATCGTCGACACCTACGGCGGCATGGGACGCCACGGCGGCGGCGCCTTCAGCGGAAAAGATCCGACCAAGGTCGATCGCTCGGCTGCCTACATGGCGCGCCACATCGCGAAGAACGTGGTCGCGGGCGGACTCGCCGATCGTTGCGAAGTCCAACTCGCCTATGCCATCGGCGTCGCCGATCCCGTGAGCGTGCTGGTCGAGACCTTCGGCACCGAGAAAGTCGATCCAACGATCATTCCGGACATCATTCGCGCGCACTTCACATTGACGCCGCGGGGCATCATCGATGCGCTGAACCTGCGTCGTCCGATCTACAAGAAGACCGCCGCGTACGGCCATTTCGGGCGCAACGATCCCGACTTCACCTGGGAAGCGACGGACAAAGCCGCCAAGCTGGCGAGCGACGCCGGCCTGCGGGAACCGGTAGCCGCACGCAAGTAAACGCTTTTAACCGCAAAGGACACGAAGGAACACTAACGAATTCCGGTTTCCCTTCGTGAACCTTAGTGTCCTTAGTGGTAAATGATTTTCATGTAAGCTTGCGGAAAAGAAACAAGGATCGAGTCCGTAGCAATCCATTATCATTAACTATCAAATTCAGTTTCAGCGCTCTCGGGCGCGCCATTGAAGGGGAAAGCATGTCAACAGCAGCAGTGAATTACGATATCAAGAACATCGAACTAGCCGATCTGGGCAAGAAGCGCATCGAGTGGGCCAACCAGTCCATGAAGGTGCTGCAGATCATCCGCAAAGAGTTCATCAAGAACCAGCCGCTGGCCGGCATCCGCGTTTCCGCCTGCCTGCACGTCACGGCCGAGACTGCCAACCTCGCCATCTGCCTGCGCGATGGCGGCGCCGAAGTCGTGCTCTGCGCCTCCAACCCATTGTCCACGCAGGATGACGTCGCCGCCTCGCTCGTCCGCGACCACAACATCCCCGTCTACGCCATCAAGGGTGAGGACAACGATACCTACTACAACCACATCCTCGCCGCCATCGATCACAAGCCGCACATCACCATGGACGACGGCGCCGACCTGGTCTCCATCCTCCACACCAAGCGCACCGACGCGCTCGAAGGCGTCATTGGCGGCACCGAAGAGACCACCACAGGCGTGATCCGCCTGCGCGCCATGGCCAAAGAAGGCGTGCTCAAGTTTCCCATCGTCGCCGTCAACGACGCCGACACCAAGCACCTGTTCGACAACCGCTATGGCACCGGACAATCCACCATCGACGGCATCATCCGCGCCACCAATTTCCTGCTCGCCGGATCCAAGTTCGTCGTCGCCGGCTACGGATGGTGCGGCCGCGGCCTCGCCTCTCGCGCCCGTGGCGCTGGAGCCGAAGTCATCGTCACCGAAGTCGATCCCACTAAAGCCCTCGAGGCCGTGATGGACGGCTTCCGCGTTATGAGCATGACCGAAGCCGCCAAGCTCGGCGACGTCTTCTGCACCGTCACCGGCAACAAGAGCGTGCTAGCGAAAGAACATTTCGCGCTGATGAAAGATGGCGCGATCATTTCCAACTCGGGCCACTTCAACGTCGAAATCGACATCCCCGCGCTCGAAGCCATGTCGTCGTCCAAGCGCACCACGCGCAACTTCGTCGAAGAGTATTCGCTGAAAGACGGACGCAAGATCAACCTTTTAGGCGAAGGCCGCCTCATCAACCTGGCCGCCGCCGAAGGCCATCCGGCCAGCGTGATGGACATGTCCTTCGCCGACCAGGCTCTCTCGGTCGAGTACATGGTGCGGAGCTCGAAGAAATTGGAGAAGACGGTCTACAAAGTTCCCGACGAGTTAGACAAGCGCGTGGCCAAACTCAAGCTGGAGTCGATGGGCATCAAGATCGACAAACTAACCCCCGAGCAGGAAGAGTACCTGGCCGGCTGGAGCGAAGGAACGTAAGAGCAGCCGTCAGCTTTTAGCCGTCAGCCATCAGCAAAATCGGGTCAACAAGAATCGGGTCAATAAGAAGAGGGTGCCCCATTCTAAATGGCGCGTAGTTTGCGACGTTTAGAGTGGGGCTTTCGACTTTGAGGTGATGTGGGAGCAGTGAATGTAGAGCGGGCGCCCCCGCCCGCTGCTGTTGTAGTTGATTTTGATTTGAAAGGGAGAGGCCCAAAATCCGAGATCCGCTTCCCCTCCCACCGCAACCTTTCCACAGCCCGCACTAGCCAGAAGCTCCGCAGGAGCGAAAGATTGCAGCCCACCGCGTAAGCGGTGGGTGAGGACAGAGAACGAAGACCAAAGCCCGGAAGGGGCGAAAGAAAATTTGGCGTCGCGAAATTCAAAATCCCCACCCTAAACTCGCCAAACGGCAGCGAGTTTAGGATGGGGCACCCTCGGGGTTTTTGCACACGCTGAGGTTCGTGCTCGATTCGGGCGGTACAATGTCGGGATGTACCACTACGATCCGAATACGGCGCTGGAAGAATTGAACGAAGATGCGACCCTGCCGAATCCCGTGCATGTGCGGGACATGATTCTGCGCAAGAAGCTGACGGCCGACCGATCGCTGGAATTGAACCGGCTGTTTGTGGAGTATCAGAAGTTTTTTGGGGAAGCGCAGAAATTGGGGAAAGAGATATTGAAGCAGCTGGCGGGGTAGTACCGGGTTGCGAGTACTGAGTGCCGAGCGTCACGCTGCAGGATCTCGCGCTAATTTCCAGTCAGGAAATCGATTAGTTCCTGGCGCGTGAAGCCAGCTTCCCGCAACAGAGAAAGCAGAGTGCCTTTGGGCAGGTCACGATTGTGCTGGGAACGACTGCGCGACGTCGAGATGCGGCATTGTAGTAGATGAAATGGCTCCCTGATGTATGGTCAAGGACGAAGCCATTCCGTTCAAGGAAACGAATGACCTGACGCGGCTTGACTGCCGGCAGTTTTGGCATCACCACCGTTATATATCAGTTGCGAAGCCTATTAAACCAGCAGTAACAGTAGGTCTGCGCAAAGGTGGAAAACTGAAACAAAGAGCTCGTTTCCAAGAGGTTGCAGTCCGGCCCGCACTGTGCAGATCGAAATCTGCTCGTATGCCGCTCTGGCCTCACCGCGCGATCGTCAGCGCGCGTACTCGAGATCTAGCGTGGTGAGTAGGGTGTCTTCATCGCTAGGTATGGGATCATTGTGTTTTCGGAGGCTCGCGATGTAGCCAGAGATTGCGTCCCTGGCCATTTCTTGGGCTTCTTTCAGAGTGCGGCCGTAGGTAACGCAACCGGGTAGAGCCGGAACGAGTGCGGTGTAACCGCCTTCGGGTTCCGGCCGGAGCATGATGTTGTAGCGATAGCGGGCTTTCGGCATAACCTTAGATCATTGGATGTCAGTCCTCGATCATTGTCAAGTGTATCCACTTCAAGGTAGTGTCCTAATTTGATTTCCACAGGTCATTTACGCAACGACGCCGTGGGGTATCCCATTTCGCTTAGTTGCTTACGGAGCAAGGCGCTCTCTCCCTCGGTCTTGCGAATTTCTTCCGTAATCCCCCTTAATTGCGCCACTGTCGGAAAATCTCCATCCTTGTAACGTTCGTTCGCGGCGTACTGTGGCGGAACCGTTTGCCCCTCCCAAACCACCGAGCTGGCGTGAGAGTTTAGCGACTCCCCGAACCTGACTAGAAACTTGCCAATCTTGTTCGCCTCGGCCTTGAGTTGAGCGAGTTGCTCAAACTTGTCGCGCTCATCCCGCATGAGTCGTCCAAGTGCGGCGTCCTTTTCTTCTTGACTCATAAAATACCCCCCCGATTCCCTCATTGTGTCACACTCCCCGGCCAAGGGTCGCCACGGCGGACGTTCTCCACGAAAACACTAATAGCCCGCCTCAGCCGTTTCGCTCTATCGCCAGTTGCAGCGATCAGCATCTTTTTCGCGTCCGCAATCGCCGTTTCCCAATTCAGCACTTCGCCAGAAAATTCCTCGCGCTCTTTGCACGTTTCGCTTGACACTGAATTATACATTGTGTAACCTCATGTGTATGGAACCAAGAAACTACAAAAAAGCACTCAGCGATGCCAAGGCCGAATTGTTAAGCCTGATTCAAAAGCGAGACGAAACGGAAACCCGCATTGCTCAATTGCGGCAAACGATCCGCGCCTTGGCGGAAATCTGCGAGGAAAGCCCCAAGGAAATCGAGCTATGGATGACGCGCAACGCCTCCGGGCGTCCTTCGGGCCTTACTGACGCGATCCGCTGGGTAGTCCGAACCTCAGACAAGCCCCTATCGCCTACGGAGATCAGGGATGAATTAGCCCGTCGCGGATTCGACTTGCACGGGTATCAAAACCCGTTAGCGTCCATTCATACGGTCATTACTCGCCTTGGCTTGAAACTGGAAATTGACTACGTTCCGAAAGTCGGATACCGCTGGCACGCAGGAAAGAATTAGGGAGGGGAAAGGAGGTGGAGCTTGAGACCTCCACCATCCCCTAGTCGGGCGTCAGTAGCAGGCTGACACCTTAACCGCAACGCAGCACAAAGCCCCGTCACTGGCTGTCACCAGCGGCGGGGCCGAATCAGCACGCGGGGTTAAGCCGCAATGCCGACCTCAAAGCAAATTATCGGCTTGCCTCGCGGGAAAGGCAAGGACCGACATGAATACCCTATCTCCCGCACAGAAAGAAACCGTCCTCACCGCGCTACTAGAAGGCAATAGCATCCGGGCAACTGAACGCATGACTGGAATCCATCGGGATACGATCATGCGCTTGGCCGTGTCCGCAGGCGAGCATTGCGCGGCGCTAATGGATGCGACGATACACAGCATTCAGGCCTGTCCGGCGTCAAGCATTCTTTCCGGTCAACGACAATTAGATTTCCCGATGTTGTTTGAGATACCAGCAGCAGTCGGGGCTGTGGGAAAAGTGGGAATCGCGCGGGTTGTGCGCGATTTCCAAGGGCGGTGGGAAGGGAGGAAAACCTGCTTTTGGTTTTCCTCGCTTTCCACGGCCCGGCTTTTTCCACAGCCCTTCGGCCGCCGCGTTTGTGTTGTTAAAGAAATCATCGAGGGTCACTTTGCTTCCGCGGACTCCAAGCCCGCATCCCGATTCTTCTTGGCTTGCTCCATGCGGTAACTCGGGATGTTGAGTTCCAAAATTACGCAGTGATGGACGAGGCGATCGATCGCGGCCGCGGTGGTCATCGCATCTTTGAAAATGCCTTCCCATTTCGAGAATGGCAGGTTGCTCGTCAGCAGCACGCTGCCGCGTTCATAACGCTCCGCCAACAGGGTGAACACGACCTCCATTTCCTCTCGACTTTGCTGCACGTATCCCATTTCGTCGATGATGAGACCGTCGTACTTCGCCAGCTTCTTGATTTCCTTGCTTAACCGCAGATCCCGCTTCGCAGCCAACAGATCTTGCACCAGCAGCGCACAAGTGGCGTACTTGATCCTTTTCCCGCGCATAGCGATCAGCTCTTGCGCCAGGGCACACAACAGATGGCTTTTCCCCGCGCCAGGATTCCCGAAGATCAGTAAATTCTCTTTACGGTCCAGGAATCCTCCCTCCAACAGCACCTTCATCTGTCGACTCACCTTCACCGGCAACCGCTTGCCGTCGAAGTTCGCCAGGGACTTCTCCAGCGGCAGTGCGGATTCCTTGAGTAGCTTTCCGATCCGTTTTCGCCGCCGCTCCTCACACTCTCGCTGCGCCAGTTCCAGCAGGTACCGCTCATAACTCAACGTTTCTTTTTCCGCGCGCCGCGCCGTTTCCTCAAAGCACCCCCGTATCGCCGGCAGATGCAGCTCTTTCAGATTTTCCACGAGCGCGGTTCTCACCTGGCCCGTCTCCCCATTCATTGCAGCCCCTCCCCACTTCCACAGAGTTCGTCAAACATTCGCAGATCCACGCTGGCCACTTCGACCTCGCGAATGCTCCCCTTCCGCTCCACTCTCAGCCGCTCGCGCACCGCCTCCGCCCGCACCCATCCTTCGCCTTTTTCCAACAAACCGCGCAGCGCTTCATCTACTTTCGCCTCGCTCTCCTTCGCCGCCAGCTCCAGGATCGCCAGATACTCCTTGCTCCCCCGCGGGCCCAACTTGTCCTTCAGTTCATCAAACGCCATGCGAAATCGGCTCGTCGGAAACAACTCGTCCCGGTAGCGATAGTTCTCCAACGCCCCCGGCTTTCTCACCAACCAGTCGATGATGTGGCGATAGTCCACCCGGTGTCGCCTCCGCCCACGCAACCGCGGCATCTCTTCCACCTTCTTCTGCCCGTACCAGATCTCCACCCGCTCCATGTACAACCGCACCTCGACCTGCTCGCCAATCAGCCGGCTGGGCACCGAGTACACATTTCGGTCCGTATAGATCAGACTCCCCGAGTCCACCTTCACTCGCTCCCGCTTGCACGACTCCAAGCGTCGTTCCGGCAACTCCTTCATCACGGCGATTTCTTCTGCCAAGCGCGCTTTTCGTCCGGCGTTCAAGCGCGCCAACAATCCCGCCACGAACTCCTGGTAGTCCGCGACACTGACAAAATCCTTGCTCCCGCGCAGCATCAACTCCTGCGCCAGAGCCCGTTTCAAACGATGATGTCGTTGTTCCACATCTCCGTTCTCATGCCCTTGCCCCGCCTGGATCTTCTCTCCCTCCACTCCGTAATAACGCAGCAGCCCAGCGTACCGTTCGGTGAACTCCGCCGGCGTGCTCATGTTGTTGACCGCTGTCGACAGTCGATCGGTTCGGTGCCGCTGCGGCACTTTCCCGAGTTCCCAAACTGCGTTTTGAAACCCCTCACACAAACTTTCAAAGCTCTCCGAAAAACACACCGTGGCCGACTCCCAGTTCGAGTACGTCAGCACCAGGTGATAGAGCAGGTGCGGAAAACTCTGTCCCTGGATCGTGATCCCCAGCTCACTCATGTGCGTGAAGTCACTGGCACTCAGCCTCCCGGGCTGATGGCGCTGCGCGAAGAACACTTCCTTCACCGGTCCTTCCGTCGCCCGCCATACTTTCACTCGTCGCTGCAGCGTCCGCAGTTGCCCCTCGGCAAATCGCCCGCTATAACGCCGCTGCAGATATTCAAAAATCGTCTTCCCTTCCAGCCCAGGGTTCACCTCCAGCAGGCTGCGCACCTCTTCCCACACCTCCTGGAACGGGTCCTCTCGTGTCCGCCACCGCTTCTCCGGCGTCAGTTCGCTCGGCACTCGCCCCAGCCGACGGTACTTCCGCGCCGTCTTCGCATCCATACCCGCTTTCGCCGCCGCAGTTTCCAGATTCGTTTCCACTTTCCCCAAGGCAAACAACCTCCTCACCTGCTTGTCTGTCACCAAATTGTGAGTGTCGCCAAGAACCAAAAATCAGAGCCTGGCTATTGTCGCTGATCGGGAATTCTAATTGTCGTTGCTCGGGAGGTATGATTGTCGCCCATCACAGGCCAGATACATCCAATGCGACGAAATTTGGGGCTACGTCCAAAAGAAAGAACGTAACACCAGAATCGAAGACCCTGAAGAAGTTGGCGATCAGTGGACTTACGTGGGTATGGACGCTAACAGCAAGCTAATTATTTCCTACCGCGTCAGCAAGCGCAGTCCCGCTAACACCCACTGGTTTATCAAAGACCTACATTCCCGCATCACGGGTAGACCGCAAATCACAACCGATGGCTATGGGCCGTATATCCGGGCCATCGAAGAACACTTCGGCTCTGACGTTGACTTCGCGCAACTGATGAAAATATACAAATCGGCAAAGCCCAGTACCGAAGGCTATCTTCCGAGTAGGTTCATGGAGGCGGTATCCAAGCCCATCTCCGGGAACCCTGAGAAAGATCACGTTTCAACGAGCTACGTGGAGCGGCAAAACCTGACGATGCGAATGCACATTCGCAGGCTGACGCGGTTAACCAATGCCTTCTCAAAGAAACTGGCTAACCTGAAAGCTGCGATTGCGCTGCATTTCGCGTTCTACAACTTCTGCCGTATCCATAACTCGCTTAGAGTGACCCCTGCGATGGCCGCAGGGATTACCAAAACGGTCTGGACAATTGCCGATGGTAATTATCCCTTGACATCACGTAAGAGAAATGGCATACTGTTTTTGCCATGAATCGCCGACAGACAATTCCAGCCCATCTCCGGTACACGATCAACGATTTTAACCGTCAGTTTCCGGACGATGCCGCCTGCCTTGAGCACCTGATGCAGCAGCGCTTCCCCGGCAACGTGACCTATTGCGACAAGTGCCAGCAAGAGCGCAAGCACTACCGCATCAGCGGGCGCCCAGTATATTCCTGCGATCACTGCGGAACTCAGATTTCGCCGATGGCTGGCACGATCTTTGAGCACAGCAGCACTTCGTTACGGCTCTGGTACTACGCTATGTACTTGATGGCTTCGACTCGTTGCGGCATCTCGGCGAAACAGATTCAGCGCGAAACCGGAGTAACTTACAAAACCGCTTGGCGCATGTTCCGCCAGATTCGCTCGTTGCTGTCCGAACCAGACATGCAACTGGAGGGATCGGCGGTGGAGATGGACGAAACATATTATGGCGGGAAGCGTAAAGGACAGCACGGACGACCGCTGCGCGGCGACAAAAAGAAATCTCCCGTGATCGGCATTGTTGAGCGCAGCACCAAGAAACGTATTGGACGAGTGAAGGCTTTGGCAACACCCGATGTCACAGCCGAGCGCGTGCTTGGCATGGTGCACGAGCACATCCTGCCCAAGAGCACAGTGTTCACCGATGAATACAGAATCTATGATCGCGTCGGCGGAAGAGTGAAAGAGCACAAGCGCATCAACCACACTTCCAAGGTTTATGTGATGGGAGACGTTCACACGAACACAATCGAAGGCTTCTGGTCGCTAGTAAAGCGCGGAATCGGCGGCGTGTACCATCAAGTCAGCCAAAAATATTTGCAGAGCTACTTGGATGAGTATTCGTTCAGGTACAACCGGAGGGATCAGGGGAATTTGATTTTTACTTCGTTTTTGAAGCGCGCTTCGCAAGCGGTTGTGCCGCCCGCCTCAGTACCTGCTCAAATGACGCCGGCGCCAACGGAGCCATTTTAGCTTGTACTTCTTTTGAGGGCTGCAAAATTCGATGACTCGCAACGGGTCGTTCGCTTCTACCTTGCCGGGATGAGCGTATGCCCGCCATGCTTCCGTCAGTCTAACACGGCGGAAGAAATGGCGGGAGTGTGCGATGGTCATTTGACAACCCCGATCCTTCTGGCCTCAGTTTCAATAACCCAAAGCATGCCCTCGACATTGCGCGCCAAATAACGCAAGACGCTAAGAACTGGCATATCGGCAAAAACTGGAACCCTGCCAAAGGCTACGCCGAGGGACATATCAACATCGTACTGACTGGTCGAATCGCTAGGCATCTTGGAAATTATGATCTCGTTTTGTCTGCGATTCCATGTAGGTCGCGAGCCGCGAAGTATACAGGCAAGCGGAGAATTGGGGTCGGCATTCCCAACAAACTCGACCTCTCTTACATCGATTCCAGGTTGAACAATGGTGCGATGTTTATGGGTATTAGCGAGTTGGTTCAAGCCCCACAGGGGCGGATTCCCTCGTTTGTAAGGCTTGAACTTCATAAAAAGCGATTGGATTTCTGGCGGGACGTGCTTGGCTTTGGATTTGAGGTGTCGCTTGAATTCCTCCCTCGTATCTCCGAAAGGGAAAGAGGTGCGCTTCCTGAAGTTCCTAGGAACGGTCGCGCAGGCTCCATGATCCAGCGCCGCTCTCAGGTTCTCAAGTGCAGAAACCGTACACTTGGTAATGGTGCTCGGCATTCTCTTAGTGAAGCGGATTTTGTCAATATAGTGGGTTCCGTCAGCATCACGCTCTCTAATTCGTTCGTGCATGTCCAACGAGAAAAAAAGTCGGCCCAGTTCTTTCAAGTGCTGAATGTCGTGCTCTGCCCATCTGACACGTTCAACGGCACTGGCGAATTTTCTGGAGACAAGCGGTGCGCGAGTCGCACCACGGCGAGACATACCACAAGTTTACCACGTGAGTTCAAGGGATAATTACCTTGCCGATTTGTTGAATTTCCATGCCGAACCAAGTCAGGTTGCGGCATAGAATTATCCCCGTGTCGGTTGCTGGACCGACATGATCCGGTACTCAAATACCGGGCGAGGGCGGAAAGGGGATGCCGCTATGCGGCCTCCGACTACGTAACCAGCGGGTTACCGACCTCAAAATATCGGGGCGGTAACCCCCTCTCAGCCTTTTCAACGATACGGGGTATAGCGGTGACTGATTACAAAACGCTGGTGGTAACTATGGAGCCGTTACGTGTATTCTGTCCGCTTTGCCAGACGGAAAAAGTCTACGAAAAAGATCAGGCGGTAGAGTGGTGGTGTCCACCGCCATTACCATCCTTCCGTTCGCATCCTGCTTTGCAATAACCACACCCGCGTCGCTATCCACAAACGGCGGAAGATCACTAAATTCGCTGGACAATACTCACTCCCTCCCCACATGAAGGCAATTTGATTGCCGAATTATTTCCATTTCCACTTCAAATTAGGACACTACCCACTTCAATCCCTCCAGGTTCAGTTAACGCAATCGTTTACAATAGCCGATTCTCCTTTGAATCGGGCTTGTGCCTGTATCTCGGTGCTCGCTACTCGGGACTCGGTACTCACACTATGCATCGTTGGTCAGAGCTGTTTATTCCTACATTGCGCGAGGCGCCGGCGGATGCCGAAGTGGCTTCGCATAAATTTCTGGTGCGGGCAGGATATATCCGGCAACTGGGGGCGGGGATTTATTCCTACCTCTTTCTTGGCAACCGGTCGTTCAACAAGATCATGGCCATCGTGCGGCAGGAGATGGACCGGATCGGGCAGGAATTTTACTTGCCGGCGCTGCATCCGCGGGAGCTTTGGGAGGCGAGCGGACGCTGGGGCCTGATGGGCGAGAACCTGTTTCGGCTGAAAGACCGCAAGGGCGCCGACATGTGCCTGGGCATGACCGAGGAAGAGGTCACGACGTTCGATCGCGCTGAAAGAGCTGCGGAGCTACAAGCAGTTGCCGCAGATCTGGTATCAGATAGCGCCGAAGTTTCGCGACGAGCCGCGTCCGAAGGCGGGGCTGCTGCGGGTGCGGCAGTTCATGATGAAAGACGCGTATTCGTTCGACATCGACGCGGCCGGGCTGGATGTTTCCTACAGGAAGCATTACGAGACCTACCGCCGGATTTTTGACCGCTGCGGGTTGAAGTACATGGTGGTCGAGGCCGATTCGGGAGCGATGGGCGGGAAGGAGTCGCACGAGTTCATGGTGCGAACTCCGGCTGGGGAAGATCAGATTGTGAGCTGCGACGGATGCGATTACGCGGCGAACATGGAGAAGGCTACCTCGAAGCTGGAGGCGGTGGCGGATCTGGCGAGCGAGGGCGATGGGACTCCGCTCGAAGTGCATACCCCGGGGCAAAAGACGATTGAAGATGTGGCGAAATTTCTGGGCGTGTCGCCGAAGAACAAGATCAAGACCCTGGCGCTGATGGCAGACGAGGTCGACGCGAAGGGCAAAAAAACGTCGCGCGCGATTGTGGTGCTGATGCGCGGGGATCATCAATTGAATGAGGCCAAGCTGAACTCGACCGTGGCGACCGCCACCCGGCCCATGGAAGAGGGAGAGATCAAAGAGCTGTTCAAATCTCCGGCGGGATATCTGGGGCCGGTCGGCATCGAGTGGGCTCGCGATTTGAAGAAGCATGAAGACAAGCCGGTGCTGTTGGTCGACAAGGCGCTCGAAGGGCGCGCGAACCTGATTGGCGGCGCGAACAAAGAGAACTATCACCTGAAGAATCTGACGCCGGGGAAGAATTTTCATCCGACGGCGTACGCAGATCTGCGGGCGGTGACGGCGGGAGAGGGTTGTCCGACTTGCGGGAAGGCGCTGCGCATCGATACGGCGGTCGAGATCGGGCACATCTTCAAGCTTGGTTACCGGTATTCGGAGTCGATGGGACTGCGGGTGCTCGACAAGAACGGCAAGGAAGTGATGCCGATCATGGGGAGCTATGGGATCGGAATCGAGCGCATCCTGACGGCGGCGGTGGAGCAGGGAAATGACGAGAACGGGTTCTGGCTGCCGGCGGCGATTGCTCCATTTGAGGTGGTAGTGGCGCCGGTGAATGTGAAAGACGAGGCGGTGAAGACTGCGGCGGAAGACATCGCGAAGCGGTTGGAAGCGGCAGGATTCGACGTGGTGCTCGATGACCGGGATGAGCGGCCGGGAGTGAAGTTCAAGGATGCGGATCTGGTCGGAATCCCGTTTCGGGTGACGGTCGGAAAGAAAGTTACCGAAGGCACTGTCGAGGTCGTTTTCCGCGAGACTCGGGAAGTGTGCGATGTTAGCATCACCACGATTGTCGAACATTTACAGGGATTGCTCGGGCGGACGGGCTGAGTTGAGGCTTCGTTTTCGACCCGGGCATGAGGTGTGACATGGGAACGATTAAAGCCTTGGTCGGGATTCTGGTAGTCGTGGGAGCCATGTACTTGTGCTGGACGGTGATTCCGCCGGAGCTGACCAACTATTCGTTTCAGGACGACCTGAGGAGCATCGCAATGATCGCGGGTTCCAACCCGCGTCAGACGGACCAGGACATACTGAACTCCGTCATGAAGAAAGCCCAGGAGCACGACATCACGCTGACTCCCGAGCAGGTGACGGTGACGCGCATTGGAACCCCCGGAATGCTGGCCGTGTACGTTGCGGCGGATTACACCGTTCCCGTGGACATGCCGGGATATCCCTTTACTTTGCATTTCACTCCTTCCAGCGGGAACAAGGGCTTCTAAAGCTGGATCTATCGTCAGGCTGGGTTAGCGGGCGGTCGCGTGGGGCCGCCGACCGCCGATTTGTGTCATGGCCGAATCGACAGTGTGGATGCGTGACATCGGTAATATTGCCAACTGGTTACTCCCGTCCTACCATCGCGAATAAATAACCACGTCTGAAGATCTTCGAACGCAATTGCGGCTACGCGGAATTGCGGGAAGTGGTCCAGCACGGCATGGGAGGTTCCGGATGAAGCTCGCGAAAATAATTGTCGCCGCGGCAAGCCTGATGTGGGTGATGGCGCTGGCGGGATGTTCCACGAAAGGCTGTTCCACAGCGGTCCCGGGCAACACGACGACAACCACAGGCGGAACCTCGAATGGATCTTCTTCGACGTCGGGAACCTGCACCCTGCCGGCAACCGGATCAACCAGTTCGGTATACGCCTATGCCGTCGACCAAGCTGGGACGGTTGACAGCTATGTCTACAACACCGGGGCGGGCACCTTCGCGAGCACGGGAGTAACCGGGCCCTCGATTTTGTCGAACGCCGGTGGAGCGGGAATGGTGGTGGCGCAGGGGCAGTATCTGTACGTGGTGCTGCAGGTGGTGCAGCAAATTTACGGATTCACGATCGATGCCTCGGGGGATCTAACTCCGTTGAATGGATTCCCGATCTCGCTTCCGGCGATCGGCGGAATCCCGGCCAACGGTTATACGCAGGATACGGTCATTACCAATCCGGCCGGGACGCTGCTTTTTATCTCATCCGCGACCGACGAGCAGATTGCGGTCTATCAGATCGGCAGCGACGGCGGGCTGACGGCAGTGAACGGATCGCCCTTCCTCACTCCCGGCTTCCAACCGCTGAATCTGGCGATGGATGGGTTGGGGCGATTTCTTTACGCTTCACAAAACACTAGCGATCACGCGGGCACGGCGGCGGTTGCGTTTTCAGTGGGAACGGGAACCAACGCGGGGATGCTGACGGTAGTAGGGACGTATACGGCGCCGATCTTTGAGATGAGCGGGGATCCGAGCGGGAATTTTCTGATTGGGATCAGCGGCGAGACGCTCTATGACGGGTTCCCCGACGACGATAATCTGTACGTCTACAGCATCGATCAGACGACGGGAGCTTTGACGGTTCCCGGGACGGAGTACACGACGAACTATGCGCCGTACAACATCGCGATGCAGCCCACGGCAACGAATGGGGAGTTTGTGTACTCGTTCAGTTTGAATGCGGCGGGGGTAGCCAATCCGGTGGAAGCGTATCAAATGAATCCGACCACGGGAGCGCTGAGTGCGGTGCAGGGATCGCCGTTCATGACCTTGCAGGCCGCGCCGTGGGGGCAGTTTGACCAGAGCGGGAGCTACCTTTTCTATTATTTTGGAGTGTCTCCGGCGAGCCTGGGAGTTTTCAATGTGGCGACGACTGGGGGGCTGACCCAGCCGGTTACGCCGGTACCGCTGGCGACGACCGGCTACTGGGCGGCGTCCGATACCCCGTAGCCTCACGATGACAAGCAGACGAACGCTCGCTTCGCTCGCGCGGCGGACCCTTCGGCAGGCTCAGGGCAGGCTGCGTCCGCCCCTACAAGATCAACGCATGCGCGTGACGGGTGTTGACAGCTGAGTGTTGACGGCTTAGAGACCCGCATGTACGGCGGGTCTCTTTTCGTTTCCCGAGTCAGGGGTACAATGGGGATACCGCTACCGCTACTTCGTTCCTCTGGATCTTCCTGCGGGGAGAAGTGCGACAATCGCGGGCGGAGGGAGATGGTTTCAAACCTTTTTGCCCCTGCCTTGCCGTCTGAATAGAAATCCGCGCGTAGAGTCGAGACTGTGGCCATAAAAATTAAGATTGCGAAAACCGGCGAAAAAGGGCAGACGGTGCGGGGGATGCCTCGCGACCCGGTGCTACGGGCAGCGCTGGTACTTTTCCTGATTTTGGCCGTGAGCTTCACGGTTGCGTTTTCCTACTTCTACATCAAATACGACCGCATCATTGAGAAGCGGTTCCGAACGCCGGTGTTCGCGAATTCGGCGAAGATTTATGCGCTGCCGAGCACGGTGCGCGACGGGGAGAAGATCGAGGCGAAGGAGATCGCCGCGGAGTTACGCCGGGCAGGATATTCCGACAAAGACGGCGAGTCGAAGCTGGGCACATTTCACCTGGAGAAAGACGGAATCGAAATTACTCCGGGAGAGGAGTCGTATCATTCGCCGGAGTCGGCGCGCATCAGCATAGAAGACGGGCAGGTGGATCGCATCACCAGCCGAGGGATTGAACTTTCCGCATACGAACTGGAGCCGCAGCTGGTGACGGCGCTTTTCGACGCGGAGCAGCGCTCCAAGCGCGAGGTGGTCAAGTACAACGATATCCCTCCGGTGATGGTGCAGGCGGTGCTGGCGATCGAGGACCGGCGCTTCTTCGAGCACAGCGGGGTGAACTTTGTACGAACCTTCGAGGCGATCTGGGAAGACGTGCTTCGGCAACGGCGGGCGCAGGGCGGATCGACGCTGACCCAGCAACTGGCGCGCGGCTTCTTCCTGACGCCGGAAAAATCGATCAAGCGCAAGCTCACCGAGATGCTGATTGCGGAAGAACTGGAGCAGAAGTTCAGCAAGCAGCAGATTTTTGAGTTCTACGCCAACTGGGTGGATTTAGGGCAGCGCGGATCGTTTGCCATTAGCGGTTTCGGGGAGGCATCCAAGGCTTATTTCAACAAAGATCTGAAGGACATCACGCTGCCGGAGGCGGCGCTGCTGGCCGGATTGATTCAGAGGCCGAGCTACTTATCGCCCTACCGGCATCCGGAGCGCGCGATGGACCGGCGGAATCTGGTGCTGGATGCGATGGTGGATACGCACGCCATCACGCGAGCCCAGGCGGAGAAAGCGAAAGCGGTTCCGCTGAAGCTGGCCCCGCCGAACGTGGAGGCCAGCGACGCTCCGTATTTTGTCGACATGGTCCGGGATTCGTTGATCGGCAAGTTCAGCGAAAACGAGTTGAATGACAGTTCGTACCGCATCTACACCACACTCGATCCGGATCTGCAAAAAGCGGCGGCGCAAGCCGTGGCGGACGGGATCAAGCTGGTGGACGAGCAAGTGAAGAAGCTGCGGACCAAGCGGGCGAAGGTCGGCAAGAAATATGAAACGACCGTGCAGGAGGGGCCGCAGGCGCAGGTGGCATTGGTGGCGATCGATCCGCATACCGGAGCGGTGCTGGCGCTGGTGGGGGGTCGGGACTACGGATGGAGCCAGCTCAATCATGCCAACGCCAAGCGGCCGACGGGATCGATTTTTAAGCCCTTCGTCTATGCGGCGGCGATGAACACGGCGCTTGACGGCTCGCAGACCGTGATCACGCCGGCTTCCACGGTGACCGATGAGCCTTCGAGCTTCGCTTACGGGGATCAGATTTACGAGCCGCGTAACTATAAAGAGGAATATCACGGCGAGGTGACGCTGCGGTACGCGCTGGCGATGTCGCTGAACAATGCGACGGTGAAGGTGGCGGAAGAGACCGGCTATGACAAAGTGGCGGACCTGGCGCAAGCCGCCGGAATTACGTCGGTGAAGGCGACTCCGGCGATGGCGCTGGGATCGTATGACGCGTCGCCGCTCGAGATGGCGGGAGCTTACACGGTGTTCGCGAACGACGGAATCCGGCTGTCGCCGATCTTGCTGCGTTCGGTGCGGAACGGCAAAGGCGACGTGATCTCCAATTACAACACCGACCAGCGGCAGGTGCTCGATCCGCGAATTTCCTACGTGATGACCAGCATGATGGAAGGAGTTATCAACAACGGGCTGGGATATACGGCGGTGCGATTGCGGGGATTCACGCCTCCGGCGGCAGGAAAGACAGGGAGTTCGCACGATGGGTGGTTCGCGGGATATACCTCGAACCTGCTGTGCATCGTGTGGGTGGGATACGACGATTACAGCGACCTGCGGTTGAGCGGGGCGCAGACGGCGGCGCCGATCTGGACCGAGTTCATGAAAAAGGCGTTTGAGCTGCCGGCGTATTCCAACATGAAGGATTTTTCGCAGCCCGCGGGCGTGGTCGATGTGCAACTGGACAAGGCGACCAACCGGCTGGCCACGTCCAACTGTCCGGACGACTACGTTTCGGCGTTCGTAGCTGGGACCGAACCTCGCGACACGTGCGATGAGCAGGCGGGCATGAAGGGATTCTTGTCGAAGATCTTCGGCGCCAGCAGTAAGCCGGTGATGCCGCAGGAGCAGCAGCAGGCCGGCGGCCAGACGAATGGCCAGGATCCCAATAACGTGCAGGATGCGAAGAAAAAGAAGGGGTTTTTCGGCAAGATTGCGGGAATTTTCAAGGATGACAAAAGCTCGGCTCCGGTGTCTAAACCCCCAGATAGTGGACAGACCGGGCCGCATTGAGATTTGAGGCAAGTGACAAGAAATCTTCGCCGCCCGGCTGAAACTGTGCCAGAATAGGCGCAAATAGCTGGGGGTGGCCTATGACTGTCTGCCCGAGAGTTGTCCTTCCCGTTGTGCTCACCGCCTTTTGTGTCTGCGCTTTTTCCGCACTCGCTGCGGCGCAGGCCTCCGAACAAGTGCAAGTGAAACCACCGCTGCTGCGGTCGATTGATCCTCCGGCGGCGAATGCGACGGTTGCCGATCTGGAGCAGACGGCAGATGGCCTGCGCGCGGAAAAACTGTATCTGGATGCGCTGGATTATTATCACGCCGCGCTGGCGAAGCAACCGCATTCGGCGGGCCTGCTGAACAAAGTCGGGATCACGGAGTTGATGATGCAGCGCTACCACGAGGCCAAGAAGTCGTTCGAACAATCGATCAAGGTCGACCGCAACTTCGCCAATGCCTACAACAATCTGGGCGTGGTGTATTACGAAGAAAAGAAATACGGTGCGGCTACGAAACAGTATCGGCGCGCCATCGGGCTGGACAATATGTCGGCGTCGTTCTACAGCAATCTGGGGGCGGCGCTGTTTTCGAAGAAGAGCTTCGAGCCGGCGGTGCAGGCGTACCAGCATGCGGTGGAACTCGATCCGGATGTGTTTGAGCGGACGTCCAGGGCAGGAGTCCAGGCGCAACTGCCAAGTCCCGCGGACCGTGCGCGTTACGACTACACGGTGGCGAAGCTGTACGCGAAGATGGGATTCTCGGACCGCTCGCTGGAATATCTGCGCAAGGCGATGGAAGAAGGATACAAAGATTTCAAGAACGTGTACAAGGACACGGAATTCGCCACGTTGCGCAAGGACAAGCGCTTTACCGAGTTAATGGCATCGAAGCCTCCGTCACTGCCGGAGTGACGCGGGGGAAATGAAAACCGCTGAGGACGCGGACGAGCAAGTACTTTGCGATCGTGGGTTCCCCACGAGCCCCTTTTTCTTTCATACGTTTTGAGCGCTAGGTGGCGCTAGTGCTGGGAGATCCCTCCGCCCGCTGGTGAAAACGTGGGCGCTCGGGATAACGTCTCTCGGAAATTTCCAGGTTTTACAAAGCTTTACAAAATTAGACGAAAGGAAGAGCGCTTCGGGTGTTTAATTTTTATTACATACTCCTGAAAACAACAGGGTGAGTAAGGAGAAACGGTAGCCCATCGGATGCTGACCCGAGCACGCCCCAAGCAAGCATCCGGTGGGTTTTTTCGTTCAGCTGTCAGCTTTCAGCTCTTAGCTCTCAGCCAAACAAAAAAACAGACCAAAACCACTGAGGCCGCCGACGTCTTTTTTTCTGAGAACAAAAACTCTGCGTCCCCTGCGTCCTTGGCGGTTTTCATTGTTTTTTGGGCTTCTTTCGCCGATGTAGGCTGGTTGCGTCATGGAAAATGTTGGTAGTGGCTGAAATTCAGCCACTACCAAAATGTTTTGCGTTGCGCGATGATTACGTGTCATCCTGCACAGCGGAGAACCAGCCGTGTGTTTCTCAGCGACAGCAAACTTTGTGGGCAGCGGAGTCCTGGGCGCGGTGGGCGTCGGCACATTCACGAAGGTGAAGCACCGGCGGGAACTGAAGTCTGTTCTACCGATTAGCGGACGGCGAGTGTAACGGCGATGTTTCATCACTTAATCCTTTCGGTCTGCCGCCAACCCTCTGGCCTTCATTGACTTGCCGATTTCTCCAACGTAAGATTTGCCACGCATGATTGACCAGACCATCTCACACTACCGCATCGTCGAGAAACTCGGAGGCGGCGGGATGGGTGTGGTCTACAAAGCTGAGGACATCAAACTCGGTCGCTTCGTCGCCCTCAAGTTCCTGCCAGATGAAGTCGCCAAAGACCCGCAGGCATTAGCCCGTTTCCAGCGTGAAGCCAAAGCCGCTTCTGCACTGAATCACCCAAACATCTGCACGATCCACGAGATCGATGAGCAGAACGGTCAAGCGTTCATCGTCATGGAGTTTTTGGACGGCGTAACGCTGAAGCACCGCATTTCTGGCCGACCGATGGAAACCGAGTTAATTTTGGCGCTCGCCATCGAGATTGCGGACGCACTCGACGCGGCTCACGCCGAAGGCATCGTCCACAGGGATATCAAGCCGGCGAACATCTTCGTGACCAAGCGCGGCCACGCCAAAATTCTCGACTTTGGGCTGGCGAAGGTCAGTCTGGCAGGGAGTTCTTCGAGCCAGATTGCGTCGCTGAACACGCAGACGTTGGATGCGGAACATCTGACCAGTCCCGGCACGATGGTGGGAACCGTGGCGTACATGTCGCCGGAGCAGGTGCGAGCGAAAGAGTTGGATGCGCGGAGCGATCTATTCTCGTTTGGAGCCGTGCTGTACGAGATGGCGACCGGTGCTTTGCCCTTTCATGGCGAAAGTTCGGCGATGATCTGTGAAGCCATCGTGAACCGTGCCCCCGTCGCCGCGGTGCGACTGAATCACGACGTGCCAGCCGAACTGGAACGCATCGTGAATAAAGCGCTGGAGAAAGACCGCGAGCTCCGCTATCAAGGTGCGGCGGAAATGCGCGCTGATCTAAAGCGGCTGAAACGGGAAACGGAATCGCGGCACGGAATATCAGCGAGTTGCGAAACAGTTGCGGTGGCACAGGAAAGCGGTTCTCAGGTCGCCCAACCGCTGTCGCCTACATCGGCTTCATCCCCTTCTCTTGCTCCATCTCCGTCATCGAGCTCCCTGAAGCTCGCCGAAGTTCCTGTACGGGGCAGAAAGCTCTTGAAAGTTCTTGTTCCCGCGGCGGTAATACTAGTCGCCGCCGCAATCGCGGGAGCGTTCTATTTCCGATCCCGCCAGACCGCACACCGCCTGACCGAAAAAGACACCATCGTTCTCGCCGATTTTGCCAACAGCACGGGCGATACGGTATTCGACGACACCCTGAAGACGGCACTTTCCGTAGGACTACAGCAGTCTCCGTTTCTGAACATCCTCTCCGACCAGAAGGTGAAGGAGACCCTGGGCATGATGGGGCGCCCGGTCGGCGAGCGTTTGAACGAAGCGACAGCGCGGGAGATTTGTCAACGCACCGCGAGCACCGCCGTGATTGCCGGCTCGATTTCAACTCTGGGTAGCGAGTATGTAGTGGCAGTCAATGCCGGAAATTGCCAAACCGGGGATCGCTTGGCCCAAGAACAAGTGCAAGCCGCCAAGAAGGAAGACGTCCTGAAAGCCCTGGATCAGGCAAGTACAAAACTACGTGCGGAACTAGGTGAATCGCTTAGCACCGTCCAGAAATTTGACACTCCTCTTCTCGCAGCTACCACCACCTCCCTTGAAGCCCTGAAAGCCTACAGTTTGGGAGTAAAGACTTCTTACGAAAAAGGCGATGTCGCTGCCATTCCATTTGTTAAGCGTGCGGTTGAACTGGACCCAAATTTTGCGGGTGCCTACTCGCTATTGGGAATCATGTACGTTGCTGATCTTGACGAGCCGGGTCTGGCCACAGAAAACCTTCGCAAAGCCTATGAATTGCGGGATCGGCTGACCGAGCGGGAAAAGCTAACCGTCACCGGCAATTACTATTCCTTCGTGACTGGGGAAACGGAAAAGTCCCTCCAGGCGTATGACTTATATGCTCAAGACTATCCACGAGACTTCGGACCCCACAACGCAGAGGGATTGATGTACGAGTATCTGGGCCAATATGAGAAAGCAATTGCAGAAGCGCGGGAGTCCCTCCGACTGTTTCCCGGAAACGTCAGCGATTATTCCAATCTGATGGAGGACTATCTCGCTCTCGATCGCCTCGACGAAGCCAAGTCCGTATATCGCCAAGCCATCGATCGCAAAGTCGAAGGTCCGTTCTTGCATGATGACAAGTACGTCCTGGCTTTCCTTGAGGGCGATGCCGAGGAGATGAAGCGCCAGGCGGCGTGGGCTGCGGGCAAGCCCGGAGCTGAAGACACGCTGCTTTCCGCTCAGTCTGATACCGAGGCGTCCTTTGGACACATGGAGAGAGCAAGACAGCTCTCCAGACAAGCAGTTGAGTCCGCTCTTCATGCCGACTTGAAGGAAACCGCCGTGCAGTGGAAGCTGTATTCGGCGTTGGAGGAGGCTGAGTTCGGGAATTCCGAAAGGGCACAGCAGGAGGTGAAGGCGGGACTGGCCATGGCTTCCACCCGCGACATTCAGATTCTTGCGGCCCTCACTTTAGCGCGTGCGGGAGACGCCGCCCGAGCGCAGGAACTGGTGAACGAACTCGAAAGACAATTCCCGTTAAACACGGCGCTCAACGGTTACTGGCTGCCCACTATCCGAGCGTACCTTGAAATACGGCGCGGCAATGCGGCGCAAGCGCTCAAAGTGCTCGAGCCCACTGCCCGCTATGAACTCGCATTTCCTCAGCCGCAGTGCGGGCCGGGCGGGCTCCTCTACCCCGCCTATGCCCGCGGACAGGCCTACCTGCTGCTGCGCCAGGGCAAGGAAGCTGCGAACGAATTCCAGAAATTCATCGATCACCGCACGATGATTGCTAACTCGCCCCTAGCCCCTCTAGCGCGCTTACATCTGGCCCGTGCCTATGCTCTCTCTGGCGACACAGCAGACGCCCGCACGGCTTATCAGGATTTCCTTGCCCTCTGGAAAGACGCCGACCCCGACCTCCCCGTCCTGAAGGAAGCGAAAGCGGAGTACGCGAAGCTGCAATAGCAGGAGGCCTCCTGCTTCGTCGCTTGCCGTTTTGCCGAGGGTTTACGAAACGAGGCCATAGCGCTCAAAATCCCTGAGCGCCAAGCTGCTTCCAGCACTTCCGAGAGACTCCCATCCGGCTATTCTTGGCGACAGATCTGTTCTGCAGTTATGGGATGACCACCAACCTGCGGCGTGTTTGATCGCGTTGCCAGGCATTCTCAATATCTGCGAGAGGGACACGCTCCGTCTCGATACTAAGCTCTCCGCTGGCAGCGTGGGTCATGACTTGTTGCAAGGCATCGACCAGAACGCTGCGAGGCGGAATCCCTGCGGTTCCGAGAATGGTCAACGCTGTGCTACGCAGCACGGCGGCGGGAAGTGAAATAGTCGGCCCGGCGCTTTCCCCCACTTGGACGAAGCGAGTTTCGGATGTAACGAGAGCAAACTCCTTGCGTGTTATCGCAGCCAGGAATGTCTCTGCGGGGCTGCCCCACACGTAATCAATCACGACTTGAAATCCGGACTGGCCGGCCTCGCGCACAAATGCCTCGGCGAGTTCGTTCGTGGGCACATCGAAGCGAATGATTGCGTCGGCACCAAGCTGAAGCAATCTGTCCAAGGCTTGTGGGTTGCGCCCGGCAGCGACCACGCGACCTGCACCCAGAAGTTTCGCAATTTTTACGGCGAGCTTACCAGTCACTCCGGTCGCGCCGAGGATCAGGACGTTTTCGCCCGGCGCCAGTCGCGCCCGGTGAGCTAGCGAAAGCCAGGCGGAGACGCCCGGGTTGGGCAGGGCCGCGGCAGTCTCGTCATCGACGCCGTCAGGGACCGGAAAGCAGAATGCTCGGCGCACGACCGTGCGTTGTGCCATCGCACCGCAAGGGGCTCGGGTTCCACCAAAGAAGACACGCTGCCCGTCGCTGAGATGCCCTACACCATCGGAGCCGCACACGAGCGGGAACTCGCGCGGGCTGGCATAGTGCGAGCCGCTGGCTAGTTGCTTGTCGACAGGTTTCAGCGACGCGGCGTGAACATGCACGATGACCTCGCCGTCACCCGCGGTTGGCTCGGGGAATTGCTCGTGGCGGGGCGGTTTTCCAAGCGCGTGCAGCACAGCAGCATGCATAGCGGTTTCCTCGCGACCGAAGGCGTGTAGATGATTTCTTCGTTCTTGGACGTACCCTGCGCCATTCGATGAGTCTTGAACGCACTTTGAATCATCAATTATGAGCGTAACTCGCCTGTCTGTTAATGGAAGAGTTTTACAGACAAGGCGCATGAAGGAGCGCATCATGCCTATCCCTTTGATCTGGGGCATCACTGTGGCTTTCGGTCTTCTTGCGTGGGGAGTTTTCGCCGCCCAATACATTTGGCCGGAGATCAGCAAACGGGAACGCACGGAAGCGGTCAGGCCGATCCTCGTGCTGCACGGGTTCAGGTACATCGGTCTCGCAGTCTTGATTCCCGGCGTGGTTTCTCCGCAGCTGTCCGCCACGGTGTTCGCTCGCGAACTGGCTTATGGTGATCTGGCAGCCGCAACCCTAGCGCTCATTGCGCTGGCCGCGCTCAGGACCAGATTGGCCGGACCTCTGGTCTGGGTCTTCAACATTTTTGGGACTGTTGACTTGCTGAATGCGTTTTACCAGGGTGGCCGCATCTCGCTTGCGAACACGCCGGGATCACTGGGCGCGGGATATTTCATCCCGGTCTTTGGAGTGCCTCTGCTTCTGATCACGCATTTTCTTGTGTTCAAGCTGCTGATGCGGAAAGAGGCAGCCGCGCCCGGGCTTGCGGTGCGCCGTGCGGCTTAAGTAGGACGCTGCGCCTGTCTCAGTCTTGGGATGCGGAGTCGCTGATTAGAACTGGTCTCATAAATTGTTTTCAAAGCAAGCGGCCAGGCCCTCAGGGGCTAAAGCCCGGGGTTTTCCGGACGGTAGCGGCACGGCTGAAGCCGTGCCCTTCCCAAAACTATATATGAGACAGACTCTAGCCCCGCCGCACTTGGCCGGAGGGTCTGGCTATCGCCTATCCGAAGCGACTGCTCGCGGGCCGGCGAAACGCGCCCATGAAATCGTCCAATTCCTGGATCGAAAATGGCTTTTTCAGGACCGGGGATGAAGTCATAAAAGCGAACTTTTGCTGGGGATTCTTCTGCCGCAGGGCATCCATAAATCTGTCGCCACCGGCGCCCGAGCTGGTGAGGAATTTCAGGGCGATGAGAACAACGTCATACGGTCCCTGTTCGGAATCAATGCGCAACGCTTCGGCGCAGTTTAGCGCCAGTCCAGCTTTGTAACCGAGCTTGTTGAGCATAATGCCAGTCGCTTTTAAGACCGCATCGTCTGCTTCGACCACTAGAACCTTCATGGCCCCCCCGCAACCCGCAATTGAACCCATGACGGAGAGTCGAGCGAATTCCCGTCGAGCGGGACTTTGCGACTCTACACGGTTGCCGGAATCATAATTCTTTCGCGCGCAGGACACTAGTGATCAGCTGCGAACCGATTGGGACCGGTGCCCAATCTGCCGGATGCTATCCTAATAGGTATGGACCACCTGGGAGTGCTTCGGGAAAAGATCGCCAGCCTCCGCGCCGAGATCGCAGAGCTGCAAGAGTTGAACGACCAGTATCGACGGGGCAGCCGAAATGAACCGCAGGCTCAGATTGCGCACAGCCAGCGGCATGAGCGGCTGGAAGCAATCCAAAAGGAACTGGCAAAAGTTGCCGATCTTGGCCGGCGAGTTCGTTCCATCGAACAAATGAAGGAACAGCACCGCACCCGCCCGTATCTGGACAAGAAAGTGTCGTAGCTCAGGCGGGTATGCTAGGGATGGTCGCGGCAGGTCGCTTGCAGATTCTTGATGAATGCCTACTGAATCTCGAATTTAGCCATCCGCCACTCGGTTGTGCGGCCCGCCGAATCTGACGCCCGTATTTCAAGTTTGTACTGGCCACTTTGCAACTTCTGTGTGTCTACGTTCAGCGCAATAGGAACCACTACATTCCTTGGTGTGACACACTCGGCGGCACTTGTCGGCCCAGCATTCATGACCAACGTGCCGTCTTTCAGATCCGTAATCTTCATCCGGAATGAAACCTCAGCGCCTCGATCTGCGAGCAAAGGTTCGTAAATCTCAAAGTAGAGAGGCAGAGAACTCTTCTTCGGGAGCTGCGCGTCCGGCACCGGTATGAATTGAGCGTGCTTGCTGACAAGCGGAGTCGGCACAAGGGGTGCGGGCGAAACCCAGGCCGCCTCACGCAAAAGCCAGGATGCATCCTGCAGAATGCCATTCAATGCAATGTCGCTGATCGTAAGCGCCTGGCTGTCAAGGGACTCCACTCGCAAAGGCATCCGTGCTTGTCCGAATTTGTGGCCATCACTTACGACAACGTGTACGTCATAGTCCCCGGGATGCAACTCAACCTGCGTGTTGAAGCGACTCGGAATCGTGATCGTCCCGTGGGTGCTGGGCGGGTCCCAGCCAAACTGAATGAGAGAAGGATTGTGTACGTCGCGGCATGGATAGCTGTCGCCAAATCGCGCCGCAACTTCTCCGTTCACCTTGTAGACGACTCCGAAAACGTAGATCGTCCCACGTTTGCTCGGGCAAGGATCATCCCACAACTTTGTCCCCAATTCGTATTCTGTAGCAATCTGCACGGTCGCCGGTGCTCCGGAATCATGCACCACGACCACATAGGTGTAATTTGCAGCGGTGGACGTGGAACGTGAACCGACGCTGGTTTCCGGGTTCTCCCTCATGAGGGACAAAACACGTGAGGACCAAAACACAAATGGCTGGCCGGAAACCTTGATCGATCCACGTTTGCCGGACTTAGCAAAGTTCTCCATTTGCGCGGCGAGTTGTTTCCCTTCCACTGTCGCCGTGTCGCCTTCATCGGTGTTGCAGTAGCGGCTGCGATTCAACACCACGGCGTTGTCTCCCGCCACTACTCGAATCGTGTGACAGTCGCCCGATTGCGACAGCGGCGGAATATACCCGATGGTATAGGTCGCGGTGGGCGCTGCAAGCCATACACCCTCTGAAAGAAATCCACCCCAGGTGCCCCGGATTTGAGGGTAGAAAAACCGTTGGTCATCAACGTCCCGCCAAGAGAAGTCGGATTCTTCCAGGTAGTTGATCTTTTGCTCCGCGCCATCATCGAAGATGTGAAAATCATTCTCGGACAATCCCCGGGCTACTGGGGGCATAGTGTATGCATTCGCCAAAAAGGGGTATCGCTTCAAAACCTCCTTGGGAACCGAGGCTGCACTCCTTGCTGCATGTTTCCAGACTGCGACTGTAACCAGAACCTGACGTGCATGAGCATGAAACGTGGGAATCTCGCCCGCCCCTTTATCGGTGTGGGAACGCTCGTTGGCGATTGGGAGGCCAGTTTGAACCGTTGCGTTGGGTGCTTGCACTTGCCCTGTCGAAAGACAGCTTGCGAGCAGAACAGAAACGGCAACAAGTGCAAGCTTTCGCATAGCGAGAGTTTAGCCCAAAGCCCGAGAGAAATTGCATGGCTGTCGTTAGCAGGCGTAAACAGGATCACGGCGCGAGTCGCCTGACGTTGGGGGTTTCGAGTTGAAGATCCTTTACCACGAAGGACACGAAGGTACACGAAGGAGAGCTGTGGGGGTACGGGAGATCCTTCCCTCCGCCTGAAAAGCGGCTCCGGTCAGGATGACCCCACGCGGGGGTTCTCTCGAATCAAAGATGGAGTTCCAGCACACTGGCGAATATTTGGCGAAAGTTGGATTTCGAGCTAGAATACCCGAATGCAGTCCCTTCCTGAGTCCCTGGCCTGGGCGCATCCTCTGGTGGCAGAGTGGTTTGTCTCGCGGTTTGGAACGCCAACCGAGCCGCAGGAGCAAGGATGGCCGCATATTCTGGCCGGGCGGACCACACTGATTTCTGCGCCTACCGGATCGGGCAAAACTCTGGCGGCGTTTCTGGCTTGCATTGACCGGCTGGTGCGCAAGGCGCTGGCGGGGCACCTGAGCGACCGGACGGAAGTTCTCTACATTTCTCCTTTGAAGGCGTTGGGGAACGACATTCAGAAAAATCTGGAGATTCCGCTGGGGGAGATTCTGGCGCTGGCGGGCGAGCGCGGGCTGCTGATGCCGGAGATCCGCACGGCGGTGCGGACTGGAGATACGCTGCAGCCCGAGCGACGGGCGATGCTGAAACGGCCTCCGCATATTTTGGTGACGACGCCGGAGTCGCTCTACATTTTGCTCACGGCGGATAAGAGCCGAGCGATTTTGCGCGACGTGGAGACGGTGATCGTCGACGAGATTCATGCGGTGGCGGATGACAAGCGGGGGGCGCATCTGGCGTTGTCGCTGGAGAGGCTGGATGCGCTGACGCACCGGCGTCCGGTGAGGATTGGGTTGTCGGCGACGCAGAAGCCGATTGAGTTGGTGGCGCATTTTCTGACGGGCGTTCGCGACGCCGAAAAGCAGGCCTCAGCGGCTGAAGCCGGGAATCTTTCTGGCGCTCTTACGGCACGAGTGAACTCGTGCCCTTCCCAGGTTGAAGGGAAAGAGCCGGCATTCGATTTCTCTGCGGAGAAAATCCCCACCCTAATCTCGCCAAAAGACGGCGAGATTAGGATGGGGCGCCCGCACCCGAATGATCCCGTGATTGTCAACGTCGGGCATCGGCGGAAACTGGATCTTGGGATCGAAGTTCCACCGATGCCGCTGGGGCCTGTCGCTTCGAATGAGATGTGGGATGCGATTTACGACCGGCTGGTGGAGTTGGTGAAGCAGCACCGGTCGACGCTGGTGTTTGTGAATACGCGGCGGATGGCGGAGCGGCTATGTCATGAACTGGGCACGCGCATGGGCGAGGAGAATGTCGCGGCGCATCATGGCTCACTGTCGCGCAAGCTGCGGCTGGCCGCGGAGAGAAAGCTGAAGGAAGGCCAGGTGCGGGTGCTGGTGGCGACTGCGTCGCTGGAGTTGGGAATCGATGTGGGATTTGTGGATCTGGCGGTGCAGATTAATTCTCCGCGGGCGATTGCGGTGGCGCTGCAGCGGGTGGGGCGATCCGGGCACTGGCGTGGGGCGGTACCGAAGGGGCGATTTTTCTGTACGACGCGCGACGATTTGATGGAGTGCGCGGCGCTGGTGCGGGCGATCAAGCTGGGGGATCTGGATCGGCTGATGATTCCGGAGGCTCCGCTGGATGTGCTAGCGCAGCAGATTGTGGCGGCTTGCGCTGCGGCGAGCGGTGATGTGGCGCGGGCGCCCCGCCCGCGGGCCCCCAGGAAAGATGCTGATGCAAGCGACGGCTTCGGTAGCGGTTCTAGGCTGAACGGAGCATCTCAGGACTTCAGGAGTGACATTACGTTTGCGGATTCGCGGGCGGGGGCGCCCGCGCCACAGGATTCGGGGTGGGATGAGGATGAGTTGTTTGCCTTGGTGCGGCGGGCTTATCCGTATCGGAATCTGACGCGCGAGACTTTCGATTCGATTCTCGAGATGCTTGCGGAGGGGATTGCGGCGCGGCGCGGACGGTATGGCGCATACATTCATCGCGACAAAGTGAATAGGAAGTTGCGGGCGCGGCGTGGGGCGCGGCTGGCGGCCATCACCAGCGGAGGAGCGATTCCTGATAATTCGCTTTACACCGTTGTGGCCGAGCCGGACCAGGTTGTGGTGGGAACCGTGGATGAAGATTTTGCGGTGGAGAGCAATCGCGGCGACATCATGCTGCTGGGGAATACGTCGTGGATGATCCATCGCATCGAAACAAATTCGGGGCGGATGCTGGTGCAGGATGCGCATGGAGCGCCGCCAAGCGTGCCGTTCTGGAGAGGCGAGGCTCCGGCGCGCACCGAGGAATTGTCGGCGCACGTGGGAGAGTTGCGGCAGAAGATCAGCGAGATGCTGCCGCAGACTTCGCCGGTAGGATTCTCGGCGACGCAGCCGGAAGTGACTAAGGTAGTTGGTTTTCTAAAAGAAGAATGCGGGCTGGACGATTCGGGCGCCGAGCAGGCGATTGAATACATCCTGCAGGGGCGCGCGGTGCTGGGAGCGGTTCCGACGCAGACCACAGTGATCGCCGAAAGATTTTTTGATGAAGGCGGGGGGATGCAGTTGGTCATTCACGCACCGTTTGGCGGGCGGATCAACAAGGCGTGGGGATTGTCGCTGCGGAAGAGATTCTGCGTGGGATTCAATTTTGAGTTGCAGGCGGCGGCGACCGATAACGGGCTGAACATCGCGCTGGCCGAGCAGCATAGTTTTCCGCTGGGAGATGTTTTTCACTTTCTGCAGGCGGAGACGGTGCAGCCGATTCTGGAACAGGCGGCGCTGGACTCTCCGATCTTTGGCACGCGCTGGCGCTGGGATGCGAACCGGGCGCTGGCGCTGCTGCGCTTTCAGAATGGAAAGAAAGTTCCGCCGCAGATTCAGAGGATGCGGTCGGATGATCTGCTGGCGTCGGTGTTTCCGGATGCGGCGGCTTGCTTTGAAAACATTGAAGGGGAGCGGCAGATTCCGGATCATCCGCTGGTGGGCGAGGTGATGAAAGATGTGCTCACCGAGGCGATGGATGTGGAGGGATTGAAGACGCTGCTGCGCGGGATGGCTTCGGGAGCGATTCGGGTGCTGGCGGTGGACACGCCGGTGCCGTCGCAGTTCTCGCATGAGATTTTGAATGCGAATCCGTATGCGTATCTGGATGACGCTCCGCTGGAGGAGCGGCGGGCGCGCGCGGTGGAGATGCGGCGGGTGCTGCCCGAGTCGGTGCTGGAGGAAGTGGGTGGGCTGGATCCGGGGGCGATTGCGCAGGTGCGGGAAGAGGCCTGGCCGGATGTGCGGGATGCGGATGAGCTGCATGATGTGCTGCACACGCTGGTGGCGCTGCCGGAGTCGGTGGGGGCAGCGGAGAATTCAGGACAAATCCCCACACTGAACTCGCCAAACGGTGGCCAGTTTGGTTTGGGGCACCCGACTGCTGGGTCGGGCGAGGGTCGAACTGCGCTCGACCGGACAGCCGAGGGCGGCGGCCCCCACACGGGCGTTGCCGGTTGGCGGGGCTACTTTGAACGACTGGTGAACCAGGGGCGGGCCGGAGTGGCAGTGGTCGCCGAGGGCGAGACGCCCTCGGGACAGCCGGCGGGGCGCCAGCGCTACTGGGTGGCGGCGGAGCGGGCGCGCAGCTTTACTGCGTTATTTCCTTCCGCCGTGTTTGAGCAGAGTCTGGCTGAGGTGGAGTCGGGGACGGTTTCTCGCGATGAGGCTTTGCTGACTCTGGTGACGGGATGGATGTCGCATGTGGGGCCGGCTACTGCGTCGGAGCTTGGGGATGTTTTAGGGCTGGCGGGTTCGGATATCGAAAAGGCTTTGCCGCGGATGGAGGCTTCGGGGACTGTACTGCGTGGGAAGTTTAGTGGCACCGCCGGCACGCGGGCAGGAGTGCCCGCGCCACACGGGACTGCCGAGCTTCGCTCGACTGGACAGCCGGGGGCGGCTGTCCCCACATATTCCTCTGCTGACCTTACACATCTCTCACGAGAATCTGAGACGGAATGGTGCGAGCGGAGGCTGCTGGCGCGGATTCATCGGCTCACCGTGGGGATGCTGCGGAAGCAGATTGAGCCGGTCACGGCGGCGCAGTTTATGAGATGGCTGGCGCGGTGGCAGCATGTGGCGCCGGGAGCGCAAGTCTCCGGAGAGCGCGGGACGCTCGAAGTGCTGCAACAGTTGCAGGGATTTGAGATTCCGGCCAATGCGTGGGAGCGGCAGATTCTGGCGCGGCGGATTACCGACTACGATCCCAAGTTGCTGGATCAGCTTTGCATGACGGGGGCGGTGGGGTGGGGACGGTTGTCGCCGCATCCGGCGACGCTCGAGTCTGGAGGGTCATCGGATTCGGATGCGCCACGACAGAGACGGGTGATTCCTACCAGCGTGGCGCCGATTACGTTTTTTGTGCGGGAAGAAGCGGATTGGATGGCGATACGACAAAACCCCCACGTCTCGCAAAACACGCGAGACCCTTCGAGAAGCTCAGGGCAGGCCATGGGGCACCCGGATTCCGATTTTTCCGAGGCGCGCGGGTTGAGCCATGGAGCGCAGGTGGTGCTCGAGTTTCTGCGGTCGCGCGGGGCTTCGTTCTTTGCGGACATTGTGCGGGGGACGGGCAAGCTGAAGGCAGAGATCGAGACGGCTTTATGGGAACTGGTGGCGGCCGGGCTGGTGACCGCCGATGGGTTTGATAATTTGCGGGCGCTGATCGATCCGAAGCGCAGGGCGGGACAAGGTGTGGGGAAGACGAATCGTCCACGGCACAGTGCGGGGCGGTGGGCGCTGCTGCATGCGGATGCGGCAGTGGAGCGTCCGCGAGCGGTGGAGGCAGCGTGCTGGATGCTGCTGCGGAGATATGGAATTGTCGTGCGCGATGTGCTGGCGCGGGAATCGAATCTGCCGCCCTGGCGGGAATTGCTGATGGGATTCCGGCGGCTGGAGGATCGCGGCGAAATTCGCGGAGGAAGGTTTGTGGATGGATTTCTGGGCGAGCAGTTTGCCTTGCCGGTGGCGGTGGAGTTGGTGCGGGCCACGCGGAATTTGCCGCTGAGTGGAGAGACGCTGACGCTCTCGGCGGCGGACCCGCTCAACCTGGTGGGGATACTGGTTCCGGGCGAAAGAGTGCCGGCGATTTCAGGCCGGACGGTGAGCTATCGGGATGGGACCGCGGTTGTGCCGGAGCCGGTAACGGCCGGAGAGGCTGCGGCAGGATAGCGGCTGCATTGCAGGTTGAAGTTTCGACGCAGCAGCCGTCGAGATGCGCTCGACCGGACAGCCGAGGGCGGCTGTCCCCACGTGGTCTTTCTCAATCCTTCCATTCAGATTCTTATAGCTTATAGGGATGCTTCGGCTGCGGTTGAGCTTCGCTTTGCTCCGCTCAACCTTCGCTCAGCATGACAGACTGCTCATTCTCGCCTAGCACGACAGACTGAAACCTTGATCTGAAAGAAAAAGGTCAGGAGCTCGATGAGGGGGTCCCCCGAACTCCTGACTTGGCTATGCCGGCGGATAATGCTCGAAAGCGCTTCCCCCATCGCTTTGCCGACTGTGCCAACCTACGTGAGTGCATGCCGAGGTCCAATCGGACATGGACTGTGAGACTTTCTCTGATGGGGCCCAATCCGGTTGAATTCAGAGTAGTTAGCTCTTCTTGAGAAAGCTTGCCGAGCCCGACCCGAACCATCGAAAAGGGCTGAGCACTATCTGATCGGATAGGCGCGCTAGCTGTTCGGATATTGGAAAAGCGCGAGGCAGGGGATGCATTTGGGCGAACTCTGTGATAAGAAGTTCTGCACAAGGTTGGGGGAATCTGATTGCGGCCTAGACTCCTGGTGATGGCGGGACCCTCGAAGGATTCCCTGATTCTGTTGCCCGCCGAAGAAGCCACCATCGGGCGCGATGCGACGAACCTGGTCGCGATTGTCGATCCGTCAGTTTCCAGAAAACATTGTTTGCTGCGGCAGGAAGACGGCCGCTTTCAGATCAAAGATCTGGACAGCCGCAACGGGACGCTGGTGAACGGGGTTCCGGTGAAAGAGCAGTGGCTGCGGCACGGGGATGAGATCGCGACGGGCGATTCCGTATTCCTGTTTCTGGTGGAGGAAGGCGACCAGGTCGGACCGGCCAGTCGAATTGAATTCGATGACAGCCAAGTGGCAGCTGAGACAAAGATCCTTTATCCGAAAGAAGTGGTTTACCTGCAGCCGGATCGCCTGCTGCGCGAGTTGCCGGCCTCGTCGCATGTGGCGCGGAATCTGAGTGCGCTGCTCAAGATCAGCCGGGTGGTGCATGCGATTCGGGGTCTGGAAGAGTTGCAGGCGCAGTTACTGGATCTGATCTTCGAAGTGATTCCGGCGGGCCGGGGCGCGATCCTGCTGGCCGAGGGCGCCAGCCAGGAATTCAGTTGTATGTACGCGCGCACGCGACATGCGGGACAGCCGCAACTGGTCCGCGTGAGCCGCACCATTGCGCGCCAGGTGATGCAGGAAAATGTCGCGATTCTAGGAGTCGACGTACCAGCGAGCAAGGAACTGCGCGAGGTTGAGAGCCTTGCCAGTTCCGACGTGCGGTCACTGCTGTGCGTGCCTCTCAGCGTGTTCCAGCGGACGATCGGGTGCATTTATCTCGACAGCACGAATTCCGCGAACCGGTTTCATGAAGACCATTTGCAGTTGACGGCAGCCGTAGCCGGAATCTCGGCGGTGGCTTTGGACAATGCGCGGCGCTGGCAATGGCTGGAGCAGGAGAATCAGCGGCTGGCCGGCGAGGTTCGACGCGAGCAGAGCCTGGTGGGAGAAGGCGCGCGCATGAAGGAGATTTTCGAATTCCTGGCGCGGGTGGCTCCGTCGGACTCCACCGTGTTGATCGAAGGCGAGAGTGGAACGGGCAAGGAACTGGCGGCGCGAGCCTTGCATCGCAACGGCCGGCGGAGCAGCAAGCCATTTGTCGCGATCAATTGCGCGGCGATTCCTGAGACCTTGCTGGAGACCGAACTGTTCGGGCATGAGCGCGGCGCGTTCACGGGCGCGGCAGCGCAGAAGAAAGGGCGGCTGGAAGTCGCCGACGGCGGAGTGGTTTTTCTGGATGAGATTGGAGAACTGGCTCCGGCGTTGCAGGTGAAGCTGCTGCGAGTGTTACAGGAGCGGGAATTTGAGCGGGTGGGGGGAACACATCCCATCAAGATCGATGTGCGGCTGATTGCCGCGACCAATCGCGATCTGGAAGAGGCGGTTCGCAAGAAGGAATTCCGTCAGGATCTTTATTACCGGCTGGCGGTCGTGAAGTTGACCATGCCTCCGCTGCGCGAGCGGCGGGAAGATATTCCGATGCTGGCGCGGCATTTTATTCAGAAAGATGCCAAGCGCTGCAAGGTGAAGCCCAAGCCGTTGTCGCGCGAGGCGATGGCTGCGCTGGTGAATTACGAATGGCCGGGAAATGTGCGGGAACTGGAGAACGCGATCGAGCGGGCGCTGGTGATGGGATCGTCGGACATGGTGCTGCTGGAGGATTTGCCGGAATCTCTGCTGGAACAGAATTCGCCGGCGGAGATGCATGAGGGCAAGTATCACGCGAGCGTGAAGGAGTTGAAGAGGCAGTTGATTGTGGACGCGGTGGAGCAGACCTCGGGGAATTATGTGGAGGCGGCAGGAATTCTGGGAGTGCATCCGAATTATTTGCACCGGTTGATTCGGAATTTGGGGCTGAAAGAGGCATTACAGGATGCGTTGCGGGGGAGGAGCAAGCATTCGGCGTAGACGAGCGAGGTGTGTGGTGACGCCGCGCTAACACGGTGCCGTCCCTACGGGACTCGCCGTCAATTTCGCATTGCACCCGGCACTTCCGTGCCGGGCTTTCCCATACCGTCGCTACGCGGCTGCGTTCTGGCTGCGCTTATTCCGCCGTTATTCCGACAATTCCGGTTCTCACTCACCTGTTCCGTGAATTCGGTTTCTCACACTCACTCTAAACGCCAGATCGATGCTTTGTGGCGACTGGAGCCTTGCCCTCACCCCGCGGGCGAGACGCCCCCGGGACAGCCGCCGGGACGGCGGCGCTACATTTTACGTCGCGCCGCGGCGCTACTTTCTGCTTCCTGCCAGCGACGCTGCTGCGCCCAACAGAATCCAGATACACAGTGCTAGCCATTCGTACGTGGTGAAATGGCCGGGGACTCCCGGAACTATTTTCATCAGGACCAGCGCGGTGGCCACTAGTAGCGCGAAGACGGCCACGCCGCGTTCGGTGGCCGATAATGGAATCACGTTTGACCGGGCGCGGGCCAGGGCTAGGCAGGACGCGCAGGCGGCCGTCCATCCGATGGCGCACGCTACCGAACCGACTTCGGCGATGGGGACCAGGATCGCATCCCCCAGCAACATGCAGGTACCGGTTGCGAGGCCGACGCAGAGCACGGCAATGGACGGAGTTTGAAAACGAGTGTGGATCTCCCCGGCGCGCGCGGTGATCATGCCGCGGCGGCCGAGAGAGAAAAAAAGGCGGCTGGCGGCGACGAAGTTTCCATTGAAACATTTGAAGAGCGAGAGCAGCGCGGCAGCAAGGATGACGTTGACGATCCAGCGCGAGCCCAGAGCCTGCTGAAAAGCTACGGCGGTCATGAACCTTTCGCCAATCAGTTTGCGCCACGGGGCTACAAAGGCGACGGCGGCGACGATGCTGGCATAGAAGAGAATGCCGATGAGGATGGCCATCCAGATGGCGCGATAGAAGCCGCTGGCCCGAAAGTCGGAACTGGCCTCCTCTGCCGCCTTGCCCACGGATTCAAAGCCGGTCATGAAATAGGGAACGATCTGAATAACCAGCAGAATCGAAATCAATGGCGTGTGAGTAAATAGCGGAGGAAAATTTGCGCGAGAGCCGCGCGTGACGCCGAGGCCGACGAAGAGGACGAAAAGCGCGAGCGTGCCGAAGCTGGTCCAGTTCTGAAATGTGGCGCTGAGGCGGACGCCGCGATAGTTCAAGACGGTGAGCAGGGCCGTCAACACGAGACCGATGATGACATGCGGAAGAAAAACGGGGCGTCCGGCGACGCGATAGATTTCCATGGAATCGAGCGCGGGAAAGATATAGGCGGCGATGCGGCCGACCGCGACGGCTTCCCACGGGCAGACGATGAAGTAGGCGAGAGTCATCATCCATCCGGTGGCGAAGCTGATGGAGCGGGGAAAGACGGCGGAAGTGTAGGCGATTTCTCCGGCGGCATCGGGCATGGCGATCACCAATTTGCCGTAGACCCATCCGATGGGAAGCAGGACAGAGCCGCCGATGACGAAGCCGAGGAGCGCGCCGACGGCGCCACCGCGGGTGAGCCAGTCGTCCATGATGACGAGCCAGCCGACGCCGACCATGGTGCCCCATCCCAGGGTGAAGTAATCGGTGGCGCGCAGTTTGCGGGCGAGCGTGGTCACGGGGTCTGGGATAGTTTGTGGGGCGGCGCGAATTATAAAGCATTTCGCGGTGGGCGATGCGCTCCGAGTGGGGGGTCTGGCCGCGCGCGGCGCGGCGGACAGCCGAGGGCGGCTGTCCCCACATTTTGCCGCTTTCGCGGCCAACAGCCTCGGCCGCTTTCTCCACATTCGGAGTGCCCTGTTCCTCAGGCAGAATGGGGTTTTCGCATGGTAGTATCGAACTCAGCCCTGCATGACATTTCAACATCTGATTCTTACAGGCCGTCCTGCATCGCTGGCCGTGTCTGAGCGCGGGGCTTCATAGAAAATGACTGGTTCGCCGAAAACTCGCAAACGCGTGCTCAGCGGTATGCGCTCGACCGGCAAGCTGCACTTGGGAAACTATGTGGGCGCGCTGCAGAACTGGGTGCGGATGCAGGACGAGTACGAATGCTTTTTCATGGTGGCCGACTGGCACGCACTCACGACCGATTACGCCGAAACTTCCCGCATAAAAGAGAATTCGCTTGAGGTCACGATTGATTGGCTTGCGGCCGGGCTCGATCCGGAGCGGGCGGTGATCTTTATTCAGTCGCACGTTCCGGCGCACGCGGAGTTGCATTTGTTGCTGTCGATGATTACGCCGCTGGGATGGCTGGAGCGCGTGCCCACCTACAAAGAGCAGCGGGAAAATATCAAAGATAAAGATCTTGGGACGTATGGGTTTTTGGGATACCCCCTGCTGCAGGCGGCCGACATTCTGATTTACCGCGCGGACTTCGTTCCGGTGGGTGAAGATCAAGTGGCGCACGTGGAGCTGACGCGGGAGATTGCGCGCCGGTTTAACGGATTCTATCCGCTATCGATACGAGTCACAGAGCAGATTCTCCAGAGCGAGACCCGGGTCATTTATGAAACTGAACGCGTCGTTTTCCCCGAGCCGCAGAGCTTGCTCACGCCCGCGGCCAAGCTGCCCGGCACGGACGGGCGCAAGATGTCGAAGTCGTACGGGAACACGATCATGCTGGCCGATCCGGAGCCCGTCGTGCGGCAGAAGCTGAAGACCATGGTGACCGATCCGGCGCGGGTGCGGCGATCGGATCCGGGGAATCCGGATGTGTGCCCGGTGGGCGATCTGCACAAGATTTTCAGCTCCAAAGAAACGATGGCCAAGGTCAACGAAGGCTGCCGGTCGGCGGGGATTGGATGCATCGAGTGTAAGAGTTGGGCAGCCGACGCGCTGGTGCAGCTGCTGAATCCGATGCAGGAGCGGCGCAGAAAATTTGAGGAGAATCCGCGGCTGGCGTGGGATATTCTGGAGGCGGGTTCCGAGCAGGCGCGCAAGACGGCGGGCGAGACGATGGATCAGGTGCGCGCGAGCATGGGAATGTCGCTGGAGTACGAGGCGCCGGGGAAGTGAGAGTCGAAAATCCCCGCCCCGTCGCAAAGGCGCGACAAGGATGGCGCATCCGGCGAGGAACGGTGGACAGAAGAGGGCAGGGATCCTTCGACTGCAGAACTAGTCCGCTTTCAGCGGACCAATTCCTTCGCTCAGGATGACAATTTACTTGATAAGGCGTTAACCGTGACTGAGGAATCAAAAATCGCTTCCGGCGTCGATGCGGCTGGGGGTCCGCCGGCTGTGGTCGCGACTTCTTCTGCGGCGAAGGGCGGGAGAGACGCAACGAAAAAGGAAGAGAGCGACTTCCCTTTTGCGGTCGCGGTCAGCGACGTTTACGAAGGGCCGCTCGACCTGCTGCTCGATCTGATTCGCAAGCAGGATATCGATATCTACGACATTCCAATTGCGAAGATCACGGCGCAGTATCTGGCGTACGTGGAGAAGATTCGCGAGCTCGATGTGAATGTGGCGGCCGAATTTATTTATATGGCGGCGGTGCTGATTCACATCAAGTCGAAGATGCTGCTGCCGCGCGATCCGCTGGCCACTGCGGAGGAGCAGGAAGATCCGCGCAGCGAGCTGGTCAACCGGCTGCTGGAACACGAGAAGTTCAAGTCGGCGGCGCAGATGCTGCTGCAAAAACAGCAGATCGAAGATGCGGTGCTGACGAATCCTTCGCTGAAAGAATTCATGGACGCGGAAGGCGCCGAGCCGGAGTTGGCTGCGGACGTGATCGATCTGGTGAAGACGTTTCAGCAAGTGCTGGAGCGGGTGCGCACGCGTCCGGTGCTGGACGTGGACGAGGAGACGGTGACGGTCGGGCAGATGATCGATTACCTGCGGCGGCGGCTGTCGCTGGAAGACCGGCCGATCCGGCTGAAGCAATTGCTGATGCGAGTGGAATCGCGCCCGGCGCTGGTTTGCATGTTCCTGGCTTTGCTGGAACTGGTGCGGCTGCAGGCGATTCAAGTGCGGCAGGAGAAATTGTTCGGCGAAATTGCGGTCCGCAAGCATACGCACTTCGAAGATGTGATGAACCAGCAGGCGGCGGTACGGGACGACTGGAGATGAAAAAGCAGTGGCCAGTGATCAGTGGCCAGTTCTGACTCCACTGATCGCTGATCACTAGCCACTGACCACTATGTCTTTAAAAGCTCAACTCGAAGCTCTTATTTATGCGGCGGAGACGCCGATCACGCTGGAGCAGATGACCGCGCTGGTCAAGGAGACGATTGTCGCCACGGGACTCTCTGACGACGCGGAGATCAAGTCGCGCGTGCGTTCTTGCCTCGAAGAACTGGTGGGAGAGTACGACGGTCCGGATCACGGCATTGAGATTCGGCAGGTTGCGGGCGGATATCGCATGTCGACCAAGCCGGAGCAGCACGAGGTGGTGCGATCGTTCGCGAAGAGTTTGAAGCCGCCGATCCGGCTGTCGCTGCCGGCGTTGGAGACTTTGGCGGTGATTGCGTACAAGCAGCCGGTGACCGTGCCGGAGATCAACGATATTCGCGGTGTCGATTCCGGCGGCGTGATCGGGACGCTGCTGGATCGGAAATTGATTACGACCGCGGGGCGGAAGCAAGTGATCGGGCGTCCGATTCTTTATAAGACGACCAAGGAATTCCTGATGCGATTCGGCCTGAAGGATGTGAATGAACTGCCTAGCATGGAGGAGTTCGAGAAATTGGTGGCGGAGTCGTTTCAGGCGGAGTTGATTCCGGCGGAGAGCGCAGTTTCGCCGGCGGAGAGCGGCGCGGCGCCCGAGAAGTCGAGTCAGGGCGGCGGCCCGGAAGCGGCGGTGGAGAACATGCAAACGACCGAGAAGGCGGGGTAGAGTTCGGGGGATTGTGCCGTCCCTCCCGGACTTGTTTCCTCCTTCGGGCTCACTCCCCCAGCGCTGAAGCGCTGGGCTAAATTGTTTCACAAATTCTTTCCGTAACTGTTGGTTCGGCAATTCACGGTTCGGCAATTCACGATTGAGTAAACTCACTTTGCTCTGAAGCAACGAACATGCCCCTTGAACGCCTGCAAAAAATTATTGCGGCTGCCGGAATTGCTTCCCGCCGGAAGGCGGAGCAGTTGATCGCCTCCGGGCACGTGCAGGTGAATGGCACGACCATCACGGAACTGGGCAGCAAGGCCGATGCGGAGAGCGATCATATTCGCGTGAATGGAAAGCTGCTGCAGGGTGAGCGGCGGCACGTCTATCTTCTGCTCAACAAGCCGAAGGGATATGTGACCACGGTCAGCGATCCGGAGAAACGGCCGACGGTGATGGATTTGATTCGCGGCGTGAAGGGGCGCGTGTATCCGGTGGGGCGACTCGATTATGCCAGCGAAGGATTATTGCTGTTGACTAACGACGGGGAACTCGCGAACCGGCTGATGAAAGCGGCTTCGCACGTGGCAAAAACTTATGTGGTGAAAGTGGCGGGCACGCCGAAAGAAGAGGTGCTGGCCAGACTGCGAGCTGGAGTTTCCATTGCCACCGACGATGGGAAGCGGGTGAAGACTGGACCGGCCTTGGTGCGTGTGGTGAAGGAAGCGACGAATCCGTGGTACGAAATCACGTTGATTGAAGGGCGCAACCGGCAGATCCGGCGCATGTTCGAGGCAGTCGGGCATCATGTGGAGAAGATCAAGCGGGTGCGGTACGGTCCGCTGGCGCTCGACGTGCCTCCGGGCGAGTTCCGCTCGCTGACGCTGAAGGAAATTGAGCGGCTGAAGTCCGCCAGCAAAGGTGGAATTGCGAAGCCGAAGAAATCTGTATCATGATGCGTCAACCCGTCTCGTAAAAGGCGCGAGACGCGGGCGTAGAGCATGAGCCGATTTTACGATCTGCTGTCGAAGGCCGCGCGGGAGATGGGAAGTCCTCTGTCCACATTGCCGGCCAAACCTGCTGTTCCCGCGGAAGAATTGGCGCTGATCCGGCTCGATTCCAACGAAAATCCCTTTGGGCCTTCTCCGCGAGCGCTGGAAGCGGTGCGCCGGTCACTGGAGGGGCTTCATGCTTATCCGGATGACGACTGCTCCCGCCTGCGCGAACGGCTGGCATCGTTTCACGATCTGCCGTTTGAACAGGTCATGGTCACGGCCGGGTCGACGCAGATGCTTTCGCTGCTCTGTCAAACTCTGTTGGCTGAAGGATTGAACGCGGTGACCAGCGAACGGTCGTTCGTCGTGTATGGAATGGCGGTGCACGCCACGGGAGCGCAGCTCATCGAGGCGCCGATGCGGAACGACGGCATCGACCTCAGCGCGATTCTGGACCTGGTCAACGAGCACACCCGCATCGTCTTCCTGGCGAACCCGAATAATCCGACGGGGACCATACTCGATGCGGATGCGCTCGACCGATTCTTTACCGAAGTTCCGGGGCATGTGGTGGTCGTGCTCGACGAGGCGTACTACGAATATGCGGCGCATTTTGCGGAGCGGCGCAAGGTGAAATATTCGCGCTCGCTCTAATATTCGCGGCGGGGCGCCAGCGTCGTGGTGCTGAGGACATTCTCGAAAGTGCACGGCTTGGCCGGACTGCGCGTGGGCTATGGGTTGGGCCCGGCAGAGTTATTGGGCTACTGCGCGCGGATGCAGAATACGTTTTCGGTGTCGTCGGTCGCGCAGACCGCGGCGCTGGCAGCATTGGAAGATGAGGAACACATCGCGCGCACGGTTGCGAACAACGCCGACCAGTCTGGGTTGCTGGGAGTCGGGCTATCGGAACTCGGCTACCGAGTCGTGCCCACTTGGGCGAATTTTCTTTATTGCGACCTGGGTGAGAATGCCGCGGATGTCGCGGCGCAACTGCGAAAAGAGAGCGTAAGCGTGCGTCCGCTGACGGCGTGGGGCGCGCCCGACTGCATCCGCGTCACGATTGGAACTGGGGAGCAGAATGAGGGCTTTCTGAGTGCGATGGAGAAAGTCGGAAATTCGCGGCACGCAGATCCGATCAAAGTTCGCGAGGCCGACGTTCGCCAAGCTTAAGTTGCGGGAACTCTCGCGGCGCCGTACAGTCCGGCATCGCTGCCCAGAATCGCCTGGGTAATGATGGTTTTCTTGGGAAAATAGCTGGGGATCTGCGCTGAGGCACCTTCCTTCTTCGCCAAAGGATCGTCGGGAGCGGACGCGGCGTATACCAGCGAGCGCTCGCGCAATTCTGCGAACATTTTTGGAGCGAAGGCGTCCCAGGCACTAACTACGCCACCACCGAGGACGTACATATCCAGATCGAGAATGTTCACCAGACCAGCGAGGAGAATTCCCAGCACCTCTCCGAAGCGCTGGAAAATGCGCTGGGCGTCGGCGTTTCCCTGCTTGGCGAGATGGTAGATCGACCTGGCGCTGAAATCCGGGTCGGAAGCGGCGGCCGCGGCTAGTTCGGGCGCTTGCCCGGACTCGATCGCTTCGCGGGCCATGCGCAGTACCGCACTTGCTGACGCGTAGCGCTCGGCGCAACCGTGGTTGCCGCAGCCGCAGGGAACGCCGTTGGGTTCGATGGTGACGTGTCCGAACTCGCCAGCCATGCCGCTCAGACCGTAAAACATTTTCCCGTTCAAGATGATTGCGCCGCCGATGCCGGTGCCGAGCGTGAGCATCGCCATATTGTCGACGCCGCGGGCCGCGCCCAGCCATTGTTCGCCGAGAGCGGCAACGTTGGCGTCATTGTCGAGAAAGATGCGGGCTCCGAGGCGGCGTTCAATCTCGTCGCGCACGGGGTAATTGGACCATTCGGGAAGAAGGTTGGCGGACTTGCGCATCATGCCGGCCTCGACGTCGATGATGCCCGGAACGCCGATGCCGGCCCCCAGAAATTTTCCCTCGTTGCGATGGCGCTCGGTCAGGTGGAGGATGGCATCGCACATTTCTCCGATGACGTAATCGCGGCCCATCGCGAGTTTCACGCCGGTGGTGATTTTTTCCAGCATCTTGCCTTCGGTGTTGATGGCCGCGATGCGCAGGTTGGTGCCGCCCATGTCGACACCGATGGAGTAGTCGGACATAACGGAAGAGAGTAACAGAAAACATTGTTGAATTTTGAATAAGGAAACGAGCGGAACGCGCGATTTGGTAGCGAATCAGTTTGAATTTCATTGGGCTGTATGCCCACGGGAGATCCCTCGTCCCGCTGGTGAAATCGCGGGACTTCGGGATGACGCGACAAAAATGCGCCCGCTTCGGGATGACAGTCTTACTTCTGACAGTTGGGGCAGTAGTGGCTGCTGCGGCCGGCGATGACGACGCGCTTGATGGGAGTTTTGCAGACGAGGCAGGGCTCGGCTTCGCGGCCGTAGACGCGGTGTTGCAGCTGGAAGAAACCTTCCTCGCCCTCGGCGCCGACATAGTCGGAGATCGAGGAGCCGCCGAGCGCGATCGCTTCTTTCAGAACTTCTTTGACGGCGCTATGAAGCTTGGCAAGTTGATCGCGAGTGATCGACGAGGCGCGGCGGCGCAGCCGGAGACCGGCACGGAACAGAGATTCATCGGCATAGATGTTGCCGACGCCACGCAGGAGTTTCTGGTTGAGGAGAGCGCTCTTGATGGGAGTTTTGCGTCCGCGAAACAGGGCGATAAACGCTTCGAGATCGATCTCCAGGGGCTCGACGCCGGTGGCATCGAACTCCGCGGACGTGGCGACGCTGAGCCGTCCGAAGCGGCGGGGATCGACGAAGCGCACTTCCCTGCCTGAGGCCAGTTTGAGAATGGCGTGCGTGTGTTTGGCGACTTCCGTTTGCGGTTCGCAGACGCGCAGGCTGCCCGTCATGCCGAGGTGGACGATCCATTGGGCACGGCCGGATGTGGGGCGGACGCTCTTGTCCGGCTCTGCGGGCGCGGGGGGGGGATTCGAGGTCGAGATACCCTTTGATCCTTTCGGGTTTTTATTTCGCTTTCGACCTTTAGCGGGCGAGGGCGCCCGCTCCACATTACCCACATGGTCTAAGTCGAAAACGATGTGCTTGCCCATGCGGCGGACGGCGGTGATGCGGCTTTGCTCTAGCGCCGCGGCGATCTCGGGCCCAGGAGATTTCAGCGGTTCTTTCTTCTGGCCTAGCCAGACAGATTCGACGACGTCTCCGGTGACGCGTTTCGCCAGGCCGCGCGCAATGGTTTCGACTTCGGGGAGTTCGGGCATGGTTTAGGAACGGAAGATCATAACCACAAAGGACACTAAGGTGCACGAAGGAAATCGGTGGCCTCCGAGTATTCGGGCATTTGATGCGGCACGGGTGTAGTTGGACGCAAGCGGGCTTTCATCCAGCGCAGAGAGGGCCGGGGAGTCGCGCCTTTACTTTTCCAGACCGACGGGGCTTAGTCTTTGAGCGGGACGACGGCGCTGCCGTCGCGGCAGAAGGTGGCAACTTTCTGGAGGTCGCCATTGCTGTTGGGGACGGTCATCACGGGGCCATAACAGTAGACAGCGTGGCCACTGGCGGCGAAGTACCAGCGTCCGCCTTTCGCGTGGCGGGTGAGCTGGGTGGAAGGCTGGCGCAGGGGCTTTTGCGGTCCAAGCGAGCCGAGGGGCAGACTAAACAACAAGGCTAGGGTCAGAACCTTCATTGTTTTTTCCTGGGTACTGCTCTTTCTAATTCACCTACCACTGCGCAGGCTGGAGCCTGTCTTTAGATCGTGCCCAACTAAATCGTGATCAACGCACGCTTGCTGTCCGCCAAGTCCGACGCTGGACGGGAGGGCATGCGGAAGGGCTTTGCCGCTTGACTCTGGTTACGAGGTGCTGTCTGGGAAGACGGGGCGTGCTTTACTGGAGCCTGGGTTGACGGAGTTTGGTTCTGGGACGACGGGTTATGCGAAGACGGGGCTTGGGTCAAAGCCGACTGGGCCTGAGCCGCCTGGGGGCGTTCAACGCTGGCCTTCATCTTCATGGCAGACAATTGGGTGCTATCGCCGAAGAGCTCGTAAATCAGAGCGCGCTGCGACTCGATCGTCCGTCCCTGTTCCACGATCAGCATGGTCATGAGTCCGTACGAGATCAGGAACAGTACGGTCAGAAGCGGCAGCCAGCCACGCTTCCGGGGTGGGGCGGGTGCTTCGAAATTCTTGAGTTCGGCGGATTCGACAATCCCGAATAAGGTCGTCAAGTGGCGCTCCATCCTTTTGCCGCGAATGCGGCAAGTACTGAGGGAAGTGCACCCAGGGAACCAATGGGAAGGCGCTTGTTAAATCACTGGTTGTAAAGGCTTTAACGAATGGCCCTTGCAACAAACGAGGGGAATACTATGCAAGTCGCTGCACATAATGAGAAGCCATGATTGGTCGTTCGGGTGAAAGGGATTGGTCGTCGGAGTGAAAGCATCGCGGATGGGCCTATTCGCTTTGGGCGACGTTACCTTTTCGGGATGAGCCTTGGTTACCGTAGTTACTTTTCAAGACTGGCCGCAATTGCCTACCATCGAATCAGCGAGTGCTACAGGACAAAAATTCCTTTTCTCAGGGACCCCCGTTATGCGTAAGCAGTACGCTCTGATTCTCGCTCTTGTATTTTGTTCTTGCCTTGGACCCGCAGGATTGGCCCAAAGTCAGCAATCTTCGAACGAAACTGGACGGAAACTCCTTCGGAAAGTAGATCCCCGCTATCCCGACATCGCAAAGAGGATGAACCTGGGCGGCACGGTCAAGGTCATCGCCGTGGTTGCGCCGGACGGGAAAGTGACAAAAGTGGAATCTGTGGGAGGCAGCCCCATTCTGGTGGAAGCCGCGGAAAGCGCGATCACCCAGTGGAAGTATGCTCCGGCTGGAGGGGAATCCAAGGAAACCGTAGAGCTGCACTTCACGCCCTAGCGGCGCCCGGCATCGCTATTGATGCGGCCCCGGACTACCATTTTCCGAGCACCAGCTTGGCGATCGTGGCCAACTGCATGTTCGACGTGCCTTCGTAGATCTTGCCGATCTTGGCGTCGCGCCAGTATTTCTCCACCGGATAGTCCTTGGTGAATCCATAGCCGCCGTAGATCTCGATGGCCAGCGAGGTGACGCGCTCGGCTACCTGCGAGGCAAAGAGCTTGGTCATGGCGGCTTCTTTCACGAAATTCACTCCGGCGTCCTTCATGCGGGCGCAGTTGTAGACCATCAGACGGGCAGCCTCGATCTCGGTAGCCATCTGCGCGATCTGGAACTGGATGCCCTGGAAGTCGGCGATGGCTTTGCCGAACTGCTTGCGCTCGACCGCGTACTTGCAGGCAAACTCCCAGGAGCCGCGGGCCAAGCCGATCATTTGCGCGCCGATGCCGATGCGGCCTTCGTTGAGCGTCTCGATGGCGATCTTGTAGCCCTTGCCGGGCTCGCCCAGCACGTTTTCTTTGGGCACGCGACAGTCTTCCAGGATCAGCTCGCAGGTGGACGACGCGCGGATACCCAGCTTGTCTTCTTTCTTGCCGACGGTGAAGCCGGGGGAGTCTTTTTCGATCAGGAATGCGGTGATCCCTTTGTATCCGGCACTGGGATCAAGCGTGGCGAAGAGGACGAAGAGTCCCGCCTCTTTGCTGTTGGTGATCCAGAGCTTGCGACCGGTGAGGATGTAGTCGGAACCCTTGAGGGTGGCGCGGGTCTGGAGAGCGAAAGCGTCGGAGCCCGATCCGGCTTCGCTCAGAGCGTAAGCGCCGACGATCTCGCGGGCCATGCGGGGCAGGTAACGCTTCTTTTGATCTTCACTGCCCCAGCGCAGTAGGGCGTTGTTGACCAGAGTGTTCTGCACGTCGACGATGACGCCGGAAGAGGCATCCACGCGAGAGAGCTCTTCAACGGCCAGGATCGCCTCGAAGAACTTGGCACCGCCGCCACCGTATTGCTCGGGAATCTCGATGCCCATCAGGCCGAGCTGGAAGAAATCGTGAATGAGATCTTTGTCGAAGACGCCTTTTTCGTCCATCTCCTTGACCAGAGGCCGGACTCTTTCGTCGGCGAACTGGCGGATGTTGTCGCGGAACAGGATTTCGTCTTCCGTCAAGGTGGTCAGCGGAGCGGGCGTGGCGGCTTGCAGGGTTTCGGGCATGGAGGACACCTTTGTTATCAGAGATGGGCAAACTGTTAATGTTAGCACCGACACGACTCGCGGGCGCGGCTCAGACTATCTTGCCTCCAGACTTTATCAGCGAACTCTGCGGCATTTCTCTGTGGGCTCTGCGGGGAAAATCTTTTAATCGCAGAAAACGCAGAGAAACGTCGCTGAGATCGCTGAGACCCCCAACCCAATAACTTTCGCCCCGCTGCCGGCTTTCGGCAACCACCGGCACGAGATGAACCGCCTTTTATCCCAAAGTTTGTGTATATTTCTACTTCCGTTTTTTACTTTGATTTACACAACGTTGTCGGGAGGCCGATCCATGGGACGAATCTTGGGACATTACCGGTTTCTTCTGTTCGCAGGACTGCTACTGTTCACGTCATTCCCGCTGTGGGCGCAAGGCACCGCTGAGGAGCGAATTCTTTTCCACGTCAAGATCTTTACCGGGGATCCGCAGAATCCTTATGCGGAGGCCGTCGCGATTCGCGGCGACAAAATTCTTGCGGTCGGAAACCTTCCCGAAGTTGAGAAGGCCGTTTCCGCCAACGCGGAGCGCGTCGACCTTGGGGGCAAGAGCCTGTTTCCCGGCTTCATCGATTCGCACAGCCATTCGATCGACGGCGGGCTTGGATTGATCGCGGCCGACGCTACCGACAAAGTGAATTCGCTCGACCAGCTTCCGGCGTTTGTCGAAGACGCGAAGAAGTCAGGGCGCGGCATGCGCGGCGATATCGTGGAGATACTTGGCCTGCCGCTGGCGTTCTGGTCGCACCCGGACGTCCTCAATGCCGACTTCAGCAGCGGCGCGTACCAGAACCAGTCCGTCTTGCTTCGAGGCATGGATGGTCACACCGCGTGGGCCAATCGTGCCCTGCTGCAGCGGGCGGGGATCACTGCGGATTTTCTGAAGAAGCTCACTCCCGATGAGCGCGCGTACTACGGCGTCGACAAAAACATGCAGCCCAACGGCTTTCTGGTCGATGCCGGCACCGAGAAGATCGAGCCGCTTCTGCCCGAGCCCACTGACGCCCAATTGCTGGCCGCCGGGCGCGCGGCGCTGCAATACAACTACAGCCTGGGCATTACGGCCTGGCTCGATCCTCTGGCCACCGACGATGTGTTGCGCGCCTACAAGATGCTCGCCGACCACGGCGAGCTCAACTCGGAGATCGACGCCTTCCCACGCGTTCTCTCGAAGGATCCTGCCGCCGAACTCGCCACCGTGCAGAAGACGCGCCAGGAATACGAGAACATTCCGCATCTCCACGTGACCGGAATCAAGATTTTCGCCGACGGAGTCGCGGAATTTCCATCTCAAACGGCGCACCTGACCAAGCCTTACAAGAAGACGGGCCACAATGGGGATCTGCTGTTTGATCCCAAAAAGTTCGCGGAACTTTGCATCCTGGCCGACAAGCAGGGGCTGATCATCCACGTGCACGCCATCGGCGACGGTGCGGTGAAAGCCGCGCTGGACGGCATTGCCGCCGCGCGCGCCGCCAATGGAGACTCGCATCTTCCGGACACGCTGACCCATGAGCAGTTTGTCCGGCCGGAAGATTTTCCCCGGTTCCGCGAGTTGGGGGTGGTCAGCGCGCTGCAGCTTTTTTGGGCCGAGGCCTCCAATGACACGATCGAAATCCTGAAGCCGTACGTGGATGCGGACATTTACAAGTGGCAGTACCCGGCGCGTTCGATTCTCGACAACGGTGGAATCATCTCGGGGGCCAGCGATTGGCCGGTTTCGACAGCCAACGTCTTCCGCGCAATCTATCAGGCGGAGACCCGCAAGGGAGACGAAGGAGTGCTGGACGCGTCGCAGGATATGCCGCGGGAGGCGATGTTCTACGCCTATACGCGCAATTCGGCGCATGCGATGAATCTGGATTCCATCGGATCGATTGCGCCGGGCAAACGCGCCGACCTGGTGCTGCTGGATCGCGACGTGTTCACTGTCTCTCCGGAAGAGATGCGCGATACCAAGGTGGTGTGGACGATGGTGGCGGGAAGAACCGTTTACCGCGCGAAGTAAGCGAACCGCGGCGAACTCGAGCCCTAGGTCAGGAGGCTGGGCCAGCCACTTAGGATGCGTTCTTTCGGGAGTGGACGAGTTTCAGACCGTCGGCCTGCAGGATGCGTTTGATTTGGCTCTTGGCATGTACCGACCACGGGCCCGCCGTGTCGAGCTTGATGTAAGACTGCCAGTGTTTGAGGGCCTTGCGGGGTTCGCGCAGTTTTTCGTAGGCCAGCGCGAGATTGTAGTGGGCATCGGCGTAGGTGGGAGCAAGCTGAATTGCGATCTTGTAGGTCAGGACCGCTTCCTGCACCCGTCCGGTTTCGTCGAGCACGTTGCCCAAGTCGAAATAAGCCAGGGCGTAGCGCGGATCGGATTCAATGGCGTGACGGTAGTGCGTCTCAGCCTGCGCAAAATCCTGTCGATTGTAATAAAGCGTGCCCAGATTGATGTGAGCGGCGGCATGCGCGGGCTCAAGATCGAGCACCTTGAGATACGCGGCGATGGCTTCCGTCTGAGTGCTCGGATTTTCCTCCAGAGCAACCCCGCGCGCGAACCAGGCGGTTACTTCGTGTTCCCGCGGCGTGGGCTCGGGCTTGGGAACGGGCGTGCTGGTCACCACTTTTTCGCGCTCGGAGAAATCCATCAGGAACTGTCCGGCGATCGGTTCGAGCAGCTTGCCCTCATGACGAAAGGCAACGCGGTGCTTGTTCGTCGACCACGTTCCCGCTTCGAGCAGCGGATTCTCGACTCCGGCAGCACGCTTGCGCATGGCATCGAGGGATTGGCGGATGACGTTGGGGCGCACCCTCATGGCACAGAGATCTCGTATCTTCTTGATCTCGAGCATGTCGGAGAAAGAATAAGCGTCGGCGGACGTTGCCAGGCCTGCGCGCTCCCAATTGGCTAATTGGCGCGGCGTGATGTGGAGAATCCTGAGTAAATCGGCTCGGCTGTACACGGGACTGAATTCGCCGCTCTTGCGGCCACCGCAAAAGCGTTCCACGGTCATTATCTTTCAACTCGCAAACTTAACGCAACAAGGAACGCTGTGTAAAGCTGTGGAGAACCTGGTTGATTTACATGCAGCGGGAATGGTGCAAAGAATAACTCACTACGGAGACACAGAGTCACAGAGAAATTCCATTGTTCTTCCCTGTGACTCCGTGTCTCTATGGTAGAAGAAAGCCTACACCGCAACCACGGCCGATTGATATTCCTCGTAGGTACCTTTGAAGTCGGTGCTCTTGTGATCGCTCTCGAAGTGCCAGATGCGAGTAGCGACTTCGTCGATCAGATCGTGGTCATGAGTTACCAGGAATACCGTGCCGTGATAGCGCTGTAAGGCGATGTTGAGCGCGTTGATCGATTCGAGATCGAGGTGGTTGGTGGGCTCGTCGAGGACCAGGACGTTGGGTTTTTGCAGCATCAGCTTGCAAAAGAGCAGGCGAGCCGCTTCGCCGCCCGAGAGAACACTGGTCGACTTGGTCGCTTCGTCGCGGGCAAAGAGCATCTGGCCGAGGATTCCGCGGAGTTCCTCGGTGACGGCGGCGCCGTCCCACTGATGCAGCCATTCGATGGCGGTTGTGCCAGTCTCGATCAGGCTGCGATGATCCTGCGCGAAGTATCCGATGGAGGCTTCATGTCCCCAGATCACTTTGCCGTCATCGAGGAAGGAACCGTCGTAGCCGCTGGTCTTGCGCAGTTCCGCTTCCGGAGTAGTGGGAGAATTCGCCAGCAAAGCATTCAGCAGGGTTGTCTTGCCCGCTCCGTTGCGTCCCATGAGCGCGATTTTTTCTCCACGCGAGATGCTGGCGGTGAAATCGCGAATCACGCGATTGTCATCGTAGGCCTTGCTCAGGTGCTCGATTTCGAGGATGTGCTTGCCCGACGGCCGCTTCTGCTCAAACTTAATGAACGGGCGCTGAATATTGGACTTCGCCAGTTCGGTGACTTGCAGGCGCTCGACTTCCTTGCGGCGCGACTGCACCTGGCTCGACCGCGTGCCGGCGGCGAAACGCGCAATGAATTCGTTCAGCTGGGCGATCTTTTTCTCGCGCTGCGCATTCTGCCCCTCGATCTGCGACCGCACCTGCGTCTTGGCCACTACCATGTCGTCGTAAGTGCCGGTATAGGTGATGATGGTCTCGTAGTCGATGTCGGCAATGTGAGTGCAGATGCTGTTCAGGAAATGGCGGTCGTGCGAGATGGCGATCACCACGCCGTCGTAGGCATTCAGAAATCCCTGCAGCCAATGGATGGAGTCGAGATCGAGGTGGTTCGTGGGTTCGTCGAGCAGCAGGGCCTGCGGATGTCCGAACAAGGCCTGCGCCAGCAGCACGCGGACTTTCTGTCCACCCTGCAGTTCGCCCATCTTGCGGGCATGGATTTCCTCTGAAATGTCGAGGCCTTGCAGAAGAATGGCGGCATCGCTTTCGGCGGAGTATCCGTCTTCTTCGCCGACAATGCCTTCGAGTTCGCCGAGTTTCATGCCGTCTTCGTCGGTCATGTCGTGCTTGGCGTAGATGGCGTCGCGCTCCTGCAGGGCGGCCCACAGGCGCTTGTTGCCCATGATGACGGTATCGATCACGGAGTAGGCGTCGAAGGCGAACTGGTCCTGGCTTAAGACGCCGAGCTTGCGCGGGCGGACGACTGTGCCCTTCTGCGGATCGAGCTCGCCGCTGAGCAGGTTCATGAAAGTGGATTTGCCGGCGCCGTTGGGGCCGGTGAGACCGTAGCGTTTCCCGGGGGTGAACGCCGTGGAAACTTCTTCGAATAAGATTTTTGCGCCGTAGCGCATGGAAACGTTGCTGACGGAAAGCATGGTTGTGGCTTCTTCGATCCTTTAAGCTTCTGAATTTCTTCAGGAATTGCGGGGAAATCCGCCCGAGACGGTGCACCGCTGGTGTTCATAGAATAACACGACGCGATCTGATTCCTGACAGCTCAAACCCATAAACCACGAAGGGCACGGAGTTCCACTAAGGAAATCCTTGCTAAAAAAATCCTTCGTGTAACTTCGTGCCGTTTGTGATTAAAGCCCTATCTAGTGAGCTGTCGGATTGCCTGCTGCCTGCACCAACTGCTCCACCGGTGTCGTCACTTGCAGCAGCAGCCCTGCTACCGGCTTTTTGGCTTGCTCGATCACGGCTGATTGCTGCGCCTTCCAAAGATCCGGCTCGGGCTGGCCTTTATCGAGATAATCCAGCGCCTGCAGGCCGGCAGCGCCCAGCATTGCCAGGTTCTGCGAGATGGGAACATCTTCTTCGAGCAGCGACGATGACTCAAGCAACCCATGCAACCTGGCGTCGTTGCCGCGCCAGAGCATGAGCCTGGTGCGAATCTGCGATTCGGCTGCTTGATCTTTGTAGCCGCTGTGGATGAATTGCTGCACCAGATCGCTGAACTGGCGCGCAGCACCGCTTTCCGGATAGGCCGCGTCGATCAGATGATTGAGAGGCATGTGGAAGTCGATCGGGCCTTTTTGCTCTTCGCTCCAGCGGTCGTAATCCTTGACCGGTTCGACCACTTCGGCTAGGACGCGCAAGGGCGCAATGTCAGCGGTTCCGGCCATGCGTTGCAGCATGCGGTCGCGGGCGGAATTGTGCGCCAGTCCGAGTGACTCGAGTTCGAGACTGACGGCTCGCATGCGCGTGTACATGGAATTCACATCGACTACGTCCCGCGGCGACCAGAGACGCTCGGCGATCACGGCATTGCGCGGCCAGATGTGCGAATCGATGTTTTCCGGCGTGACCCATTCAGCCCACTGACAGGACTCGCCGCCGAGAATCAATTGCTTCTGTTCGGGCGTGAGCGCGACCGCGGCGCCGCTCATGGGATCGACCGCGTAGTGCCGCGCGGCCGGCCACATCAGGTCAAGATAGTAGCCGTAGGAAAGCAGGCCGCGATAGCCCTGTTGCGCGGCGAGAGCCAACGATTGCTGGCCGCGCCACGACTGCACGACGATGCTCTTGGGCAGATCGGGGTGAAGGATCTCGTCCCAGCCGACCATGATTTTGTGATTTTTGGTCAGAATCTTTTCCAGGCGCTGGTTGAAATACGCCTGCAGGTCCTGATTGTTTTTCATGCCGTGCGCATGAATGAATTCCTGAATTTTCGGATTGGCATTCCACTGCTTGCCATCCACTTCGTCGCCGCCGATGTGAAAGTAGGCATCGGGAAACAGCTTCGACATTTCCGCGATGAATTTTTCGAGGAACTTGTAAGTTGATTCGCGCGTGGGATCCATGATCGGATCGCCGTCTTCCAGCATGAACGGGCCGGGGCCGCTGGCGAGGTCGGGATATCCGACGACCCACGAGCGGCTGTGGCCGGGCATATCGAATTCGGGGACAACGCGGATGCCGCGATCATGCGCATAGGCGATGAACTCGCGAATCTCCGTCTGCGTGTAGTACAGGCCGTCGGAGCCCATCTCCTGCAACTTCGGAAAAGTCTTGCTCTCGACGCGGAAGCCCTGATCGTCGGACAGATGCCAGTGCAGCACGTTCATCTTCACGGCGGCCATGCCGTCGAGATTGCGCTTGAGCACGTCGAGCGGGATGAAATGGCGGCTCACATCGATGAGCATGCCGCGCCAGGGAAATCGCGGCTGATCTTTGATGGTGAGGGCGGGCGCGGCGAAGCCGGTGGGAGTGATCTGGACAAGTTGCAGGAAAGTTTGCAGGCCGCGAAGCACGCCGAGCGGTGTTGGCGCGGTAAGCTGAGCCGACGAATCAGTGACGGTCAGCTCGTACGATTCATCCTCGCCGAGTTTCTGCACGGGGTCGCGGCCGTGGTCGGCATGAAGGGTCAACACCGGAGTCGCCCCGGGTTTAGGACGAAATGGAATTCCCGTCTGCTGCGAAAGTTGTGCCGTGAAACGCTGCACCGCCGCGTCCAGCGACGCATCGTGCGCTCCGGTGACCGCGGCCGAAAACGATCGTGTAATCGGTAGTTGGCCCGCGCCGGCTTGCACGCTGGCTGGCATGGGCATGAGGTTGAGTTGGGGCTGAGATTGAGCCGTGGCACAGCATGCCAGGATGAGAATGAGGAATAAAACCCAAAGACCTCCGCGTGCACGCATAAGAATCCTCGCACCATCGGCAAGCCCACCATAAGAGCTTGCCGCTCTAAGATTTTCCGTTCTCTTACACTTCAGAAATGCAAAAAACCACAAAGGTCACGAAGGAGCACGAAGGCTTTCAGCTGATGTTTCCTTCGTGATCCCGCGTGACCTTCGTCGTTGATAAATGGGTAGATCGCTTAATGTCCTCCGCCGAGTTCGCGCACGATTCCGCCCACGAACTGCTTGGCGTCGCCGAACAGCATCAGGGTCTGGTTGAGGTAGTAGAGCGGATTATCGATGCCGGCGAAGCCCGGGTTCATGCTGCGCTTGATCACCATCACGGTGTGGGCTTTGTCAACGTCGAGAATGGGCATACCGAAGATCGGGCTGGACTGATCGGTTCGCGCGGCGGGATTGGTCACGTCGTTGGCGCCGATGATGAGCGCGACGTCGGTTTGCGGGAAGTCGCCATTAATCTCGTCCATTTCGATGAGGCGGTCGTAGGGGATGTCGGCCTCGGCCAGCAGCACGTTCATGTGGCCGGGCATGCGTCCGGCGACGGGATGGATGGCGAAGCGGACGTCGATTCCCTTCTTGGTGAGCACGTCATATAATTCGCGGACTTTGTGCTGCGCCTGGGCGACGGCCATGCCATAGCCGGGAACGATCACAACTTTGTTCGCGGCGGCAAGAATACCTGCCGCTTCCTCGGGCGTGGCGCTGCGCACGACCCGTTCTTCTTTTGCGCCGGCAGCCGACACCTGAACTTGTCCGAACGCTCCGAACATCACATTGGCGAAAGAGCGATTCATGGCCTTGCACATGATCACGGACAGGATGAAGCCGGAAGATCCATCGAGCGCGCCCGCAACGACCAGCACCTTGCTGTTCAGAACAAATCCCAAGAGCGCCGCCGAAAAGCCGGCGTAGGAATTCAGCAGCGAAATTACGGTCGGCATATCTGCGCCGCCGATCGGAGTCACCAGCAGCACTCCGAAAATTAGCGCCACAATCACCATCACCGGAAACAGCATCGCGTGCGCGGGATTCACCACCAACGCCACCGCCAGCCCCAGAGCCGTTCCCAGCACCGAAAGGCTGACGATATTTTGTCCGCGATAGACAATGGGCCGCTGCGGCAGAATTTCCTGCAGCTTTCCCGCGGCGATCACGCTGCCCGTAAACGTCAGTGACCCGATAATAACTTCCAGCGCGATTTCGCCCATCTGAAAGCGCGTGACCGGCGCTGTGCCCACGTAAAACTCAGCGATGCCGATCATGGCTGCCGAAAGCGCGCCAAACGCGTGGCTCAACGCGGTTCGCTGCGGCACCGCCGTCATCTGCACCAAGCCGAGCGGGATGCCCACCCCCGCGCCGATGATCAGCGTGATCAGGATCCACTTGTACTGCACCAGTTCGGGGTTGAAAAGTGTGGCGATGACCGCCAGTGCGGCGCCGATCTCTCCCGCCAGAACGCCCCAGCGCGCACTCGCCGGCGAACTCAGGAACCTGAGAGAAAGAATAAAGAGGACAACCGCGATAATGTAGGCGAAATCGAGATACTGCTGAAGGGCGAACGCGTTCATGATTGTTTCGACCTGCCGGACTTGAACATGCGTAACATGCGGTCGGTAATAAGGAATCCGCCCACCATATTGCTGAACGATGCAGCTACCGCGATCGCACCCAGCACGGTAGTGAGTCGGGTCTCATGGCGTCCGGCGATGATGATTGCCGCCACCACGACGATCGCGTCAAGTGCGTTGGTCAGCGACATGAGCGGCGTGTGAAGCAGGGGTGAGACACGCCGGATGACTTCAAAGCCCACGAAGCCGGCTAGGATGAAGACATAAAGATTAGAAATGAAATCCGCTGGCATACTTGCTCCTTTGCACGTGATCGATCATGTTGCTGGCGGTGGCGACGACGTTTCAGTTCTGGTTCTCGGTGTCATCCTGAGCGGAGTGGGTGCTCCGCGCAGCGGAGCAGCCACGGAGTCGAAGGACCCCTATGCTCTTACTTGCGGCTTGCGAGGCGTTCTCACCCCGCAGCCGGGACGACGTGCTGCGAGAATTCCCTACGACCGCGAACGTTCAACAGATCGCAGGGGTCCTTCGACTGCGCGAGAATTCGCTTCGCGAATTCTTGCTCCGCTCAGGATGACAATTTTAGAAAGATCAGTAATAGCTTGGCGAAAGCCGAGCCCTTTCCAATACCCTCTTCATCGAATACCGTAGCCTATCCCCCTGCGGGCGCCAGCGCCGAAAGCTTGAAAAATTCCCGCACGCGGGCATTCACGATCTCGCCGCCGGTGGTGATCAAGGTCTCGCGGACAATCTCATCTTGCGGGTTCAGCTGCAGCTTGCCGTCCTTCACTATGTACGTCAGGTATGCCGTCAAGTTGCGGGCATACATCTGGCTGGCGTGATAAGGAACAGTGCTCGCCAAATTGATGGCGCCGATGATGGAGACTCCCTGCACCGTCAGCGTCTCGCCCATGCGGGTAAGTTCGCAGTTGCCACCGCGCTCGGCCGCCAGATCGACGATCACTGAACCGGGAGCCATTCTCTTCACCATGTCGGCGGTGATCAGCACCGGCGATTTCTTGCCGGGGATCACGGCCGCGGAGATAACGATATCGCTTTCGGCGACCACGCGCGTCAGCAGTTCGCGCTGCCGGGCGTAGAAGGTTTCGTCCTGCGCGGTGCCGTAGCCGCGGGCGTCCTGCGCATTCTGGGCTTCGATGGGAAGTTCGATGAAGCGTCCGCCGAGACTCTGCACCTGTTCTTTGGCCGCCGGACGCATGTCGTAGGCGCTCGCCACCGCACCAAGGCGCCGCGCCGTCGAGATCGCCTGCAATCCGGCAACCCCCGCGCCAATGACGAACACGCGCGCCGGCGTAATCGTGCCCGCAGCCGTGGTCATCATGGGGAAAATGCGGGGCGAGGTTTCGGCGGCGATCAATACCGCCTTGTATCCGCAGCAGGTGGCCATCGACGAAAGCGCGTCCATGCTTTGCGCTCGCGTGGTGCGCGGCATCAGTTCCACGGAAAGTGACGTGACCCCGGCTTGCGCGATCTGCTGTACGACCTCTGCCGAGCCAAAGGGGCGAAGGAATCCAATCAGCACCTGCCCGCGCCGCATCAGCGGGAGATCGGCTTTACCCGTGACATCGTTGGAGCCGTAGGAGAGTACTTGAACAATAATGTCGGCGGCACCGAAGACGGCGGCGCGGTCCGGAACAATCTTCGCGCCCTTTTCCACATACGCTGCGTCGGGATAGCCGGCTTGCTCGCCCGCACTCGATTCAACGATCACTTCCAGCCCGGCCTTGATGAGATTTGGAATGACGACGGGAACGAGGGCAACCCGACGTTCTCCGGGATAGCTTTCTTTCGGAACTCCGACAATCACGCGGGTCTCGTCCTTTCCGTTCACCCCCGACTCGGATACAAATCCTCTCGTCAGTGGCCTGCGGGTTCTCTCACGCACGGACCCACAGAGGGGAAACAGAAAACACTAACAGATCCGTGGGTGAACTGGAAGATGCTGCCGGTGAAGGCAAGGATGCCGTGCGAAGAAGGATTCGTATCAGAGGCTGCCGGGTCGGCAAAAAGGCCGGTACGCGGCTTCCCGAGAAGCTCGGATGAGTCGGGATGCGCGCGTACCGGCGGTAAAAGATCGACTCGTGACAGACACGAAGCGATCAGGCTAATTCCCAGACGGAGTTTCACTGCGCTTATAGGCAACATTGTGAACGCTGGGATCGAGGTGCGTTTCCTTCACCCGCAGCTTCGCGGCGCGCGGAGCGGGGGCCGGAACCTTCTCCGCCGCTTGAAGCCGGTGAGGGGCCAGCGGCGGTTGCGAGGAATGAACCACCGCTGGTGCCTGCGCAGGGTGAGCGACCGCAGTCGTTGGCGCGGCCCACGGGTCATACCAGCTCGGAGCAACATCCTGCTGGGCATAAGCCGGAAGCAGCCATATGGTAAAGAGCGCGCCCATTAAGATTGCCAGCGATGCCAGCCCCTTGCGTTGTCCGATAGCGTTTGATCCGTTCATGAAATCACCTCCGTGAATTAGCTTTGACTCGTGGCCGTCGCAACGGGGAACAAATCATGCTCGTGATCTTGCCCGCGATTGCAGGTGGTGTCCATGGAGACGGGCTGAATTGATCTGAAGCAATCTGAAGATGGGTGCGGGCGCCACTGGTTCGGGGGCGAAGCGGTTTCCGGCTGCGCGACGCACTTTGAATTCAGTCTTCGGAGGGAGCCTTCGGAGTGCCGCGGGGATTTTCTGGATCCAAGCCGGCTGCAGTCATGATGGCGCGTCCCAGTTCTTCGGGGGAAAAAACGATTCCCGCGGAGGGTGCCGGGCTGCCAGAGTCTCCTTCGGCGATGGGAGCGACGAAACGGTACCCCCGGCCGACCACAGTCTGCAGGTACTGCGGCTCGCCGGCATCGTCGTCGAGGGCGCGGCGAATTTTACGGATAGCAGTATTGATTCCCTGTTCGACGTCGACGAAGACGTTTTTGCCCCACAACGCACCGGAGATCTGCTCGCGCGTGATCAATTGTCCCCTTTTTTCAACCAGAAACATCAGCAGTTGCAGGGGCAGGCCCTCCAGCCGAACCGGGATGCCGCGGCGGAAAAGCTGAAAGCGACTGTAATCCAGTTGGAAATCGTCGAAGCGAACCATCTTCTGAGGCACGGCAGAACTCCTAATTCAATTGACCCCAAGCGAGGCGCGCCGATTTGCAGTTCAGGAATTCTGTTCTGCCGGGATTGCCGTGTCAAGGATTATTGAAGCGGTAATGCCATACGCGGGCCGCGCCAATGAGATTGGTGTCGTCTCCCAGGGAAGCGAGCGTTAGTTCCGTCTTCTCGGCGGGCACGAAGCGGCAGCCGCTGCGGATCAGCGCGCGAATGCGGTCCAGAAACAGATCTGAACTCTTCATCACGCTTCCGCTAAGCACAATCGCGTCGGGGGTGAAGAGATTGATCAGGTTGGCCAGGCCCAGGCCCAGATAGTAGGCCTCGGTTTCCACCGCTTTCAGCGCCACGACATCTTCCTCGCGTGCGAGTTCGCAAATGCGTTGGGCGGTGATTCCCTGGCGGTGAGAATCATTCTCCGGCGCGTTATGTTGAAACCAGGCCACCATGGCCGGACCGGCCGCCAGCGACTCCCAGCAGCCACGGAATCCACAAGTGCATTGCGGACCGGCAGGATCGACCACGTGATGCCCAACTTCGGGATGGGCGCCATCGACTCCGCGATAGAGTTTGCCGTCGAGAACGATCCCGCCGCCAATTCCGGTGCCCACGGTGACGTAAATCAGGCGCGTGCGATTGCGAGCGGCGCCCCATCCGGCTTCGGCCAGGGCAGCGGCGTCGCCGTCGTTTTCGAGCGCGACTGAGACGTTGAAAACCGCTGAGAGATCTTTGACCGGACTCTTGCCCCGCCATCCCGGAAGAAAGTCGACGTCGCCAAACTCGCCGCGCATGGGATCGACCGGGCCGGTGGACCCGATGCCGATGCCTGTGATCTCTGCGCCGGCTCGCTGCGCCGTCTTGCGCAGCATGTGCGCGACCAATTCGATGCTATCGGAATAACGGTTGGGATCGGTCGGTGCTTCCATCCGCGAAAGCACCTTGCCGTGGTCGTCGACCATGCCGACCGCGATTTTTGTGCCGCCGATATCGACCGCGCCGATCATGAGTATTCCGGCGCGACCGCCCGGGCTTCTTTGAGAGTCATGCGGTTCTTATTCTTGTACGACAGATTCGCCATGTGCACCGCAATCGCCGAACGGTAGCCGATCTCCGCGGGCGCGTTCGGCGTGCCCCGGCTGCGGATGCACTCGATCCAGTTCTTCATGTGGCCCTCATCGTGGCTGTGCCCCTTCGTGGATTCTCCGTCAGGCCGGTTTATTTTCTCCGGCCAGTATTCGAGCGCTTCCTCAAAATGATGTTCGAGGGTCCCGTCGCTGCCCAGGATGCGATCGCCCAAATCATAATGTTTGTTGCTGAAGGTGGACTGCCAGGTGACAACGATGTCCTTGGGGAAATCGAGCGTCACCGCGATCGTGTCGGGAACTTCGCGTCCATCTTTCTCGGAGAAGACTCCGCCTGACATGTAGGCCGCCGACGGCTCGGGCAAATCGAGCGCGGTCATGATCCAGGCGATCTGGTGAACCATGTTTTCCGCGCAATTGCCGCCGGAGAATTCCCAGAACAACCGCCAGTTGATCAGCTTATAGGAATCGAATGGGCGGTCGGGTCGACCGTTGAGAAACGCCGCCCAGTCCACATTCTGCGCGGTGCAGTCGGACGGCACCGGCCTGACCCATTGGCCTTTACCGTGCGGCGTGTTGCGACTCATCCACGATTCGACCTGCGTGACCTTGCCGACCCATCCATCTTTGATCCATTGTTTGGCGTCGACGAGCGAGCCCGAACTCTGGTGCTGGAGTCCGATCTGCACGACGCGGCCGGAAGATTTCGCGGCGGCCAGGCACTTGTCCGCTTCAGGGATCGACCACGTCATGGTCTTCTCGGCGTAGAGATCCTTGCCGGCAGCCAGCGTATCGACAAAATGCCGCGCATGAATGTGCAGCGGGCTGGCCACGATTACGCCATCGATATCTTTCATGTCGAGCAGGCGGCGGTAATCGTCGAAGGTCTGAATTCCGGGAACCTTGCTCTTCGCCTGATCGCGGCGGCGGCTGTAGACGTCGGCCATGGCGACCAGTTCAACATTGGATACCGAGCGCACTTGCCCCAGCAAATCGTTGCCGCGATCGCCCACGCCAATCATGCCCACGCGCACGCGGTCGTTCGCGCCGAGGACTTTCGACGACGGATAGGCCAGCACCGCCGCTCCGATGGCGGCCTGCTTCAGAAAAGCGCGTCGAGTCTGATCGGTCATGCGGTCCTCCTTGTCGGTGGTCGGTGGTCAGTGGTCGGTGGTCAGTGGTCAGTGGTCAGTGGTCAGTTCTCAGTGGTCAGTTCTCGGTTCCCAGTGGCTCGTAGTCAGTTACGGACGACTAGCAACTCATTGAGTTCTTGCTGCCGACCAATCACTGTTCACTGACCACTGGCTACTTCCTATAGCGCGTCCGCTTGCTGTAGAAGTTTCTTCATTCCTGCCCAGCTTTTACGCGAGCATTCTTCCGGCGAGCCGCCGCCGTTCCAGTGTGTTTCGAGGCTCACGGCATAGCGATAACCATCGGCCTTGAGGGCTTTGAACTGGCCCGCCCAGTCGATGATGCCTCCGCCCATCGGGGCCCAATCGTAGTGCTTGCCCTTTTTCACCGCGTCTTTGCAGTGACAGTGCCCGATGCGCTCCTTGGGCAGATGGCTGTAGCCGTCGGGATAAGGGACCTCGCCTTGGGCAGCAGCATTTCCCGGATCCCAGTTGAGCATCAGCGCAGGCGTTTGCACTTCGCTCAGCACTTTGGCAGCCTCCGATCCCGTTGCCGTGTTGCAGGCGGATTCGTTTTCGAGAACGAGAATCAGTCCATTCTTTTCGGCTTTGGCAGCGGCGTCGCGCAACTTGTCGTTGAGGGCGGCGCGATAGGGCGCCTGATCTTCGAGCCGCCAGAAATCGAAGCAGCGCACCCGGTCCGTTCCGAAGGCTTTCGCCATGGCGATGGCGCGATCCAGAACCTCATCCTGCTGGCTGAGAGTGAAGTTTGCTCCGAAGCTTTTCGCCTCGCTGTACTTCGATTTGGAAGCGCCCGGCCAATCGACTTTGAAAAGCGGGCTGGCTATGTCGGTCACTTTGAGCTGATATTTTTCCAGAATGCGGCAGGCTTCCGCGACTTCCTTCTCGTCAAGGTTGACGATGTTTTTTTTCCACATGCCGCGCAGTTCGATCCACTGCATGCCGAATACGCGGGCGGCAACTTCGCAGGAACGACCGAAGTCCTGGGAGATCTCATCGTTGATGACTGCGACGCGGAAGGGCGAACTGGAATCATTCGCGGGCGCGAAGCGGGATGCGGCATGAATCGCCGTGATGGCGGCCATTCCCGCGAGGAATTCGCGGCGACGTATGGGGGCGGGCATCAAAGTTCCTCAACGTGCATGAGTCCCAGTGAAGGAACGAGCCTCACAAATCTATCATCATCAAAACAAGGACGGAAAGAACGAGTCTTCAGGCGGCGAAACCTCGGTTGGGAACGAGTCCTTCCTTTGTCCCGGCCGCAGGTGGCGGGGAGACGCCGCCACGATAGCCGCCGGGACGGCGGCGCTACTCACAGACGCGGCGCGGCGGCTTTCTCGCGCGCAAAACAAAACGCCCCAGACTCAATTTGAGTCGTGGGACGTTCGTTGATCAGCCCTCCCCCAAGTGCTGCTCGAGGACAACTGTAACTCTGACCCCCTATCCGGTAAATGGCCCCCTCGTGCCATATGCGGCCCGAACGTGGCGGGGCGGCTAGACACCTTTGTTTCCTGTCATGTGCAAGACGTTCAGCCGCGGTGCCGGCGGAGAGCGCGCAGGACAACAGTGCCGCTAACGCCGAAACAAACCACGGCTCCGAGCGCAGCGATCATCAGATGGCGCGGGCTGAGGTGAAGGACGTCGGCGAAGACAGCCGCCAGCGCGAAAACCAGGCCGGCAACATTCAGCCAAAATGGAGCGCGGACGGAGGTGCTCCGATCGTTGCGCAGGCGCAGTTGCAGCAGAATCGCGGCCAGTCCAATGGCGGCCAGAACGACGATCGCCAGCGGGCTTGCGAATGCCGCGTGCCCGGTGTAGACAACCACAAGCGCCAAGGCGAGAAGGAGCAGGCCGGCGGCAACCAGTCTCCAGCCACGAGATTTGTGCGGAGCCGGATTGATAGGCGCGTCGGGCAAGGAGTCGTCCCAAGTTATACAAGGCACGACGAGGGTTTTCAAATGATGATCGCTCGAGGCGTGCCTTGGGATGCAATGGTCGCCACGCTGCGGGCGGCCTGAGGCCGTCCGCAGCGCGCGATGGGGGGACAACTCAAACTGACGACCCTGGCGGGATCGCAAGGGCTAATAGCGGTTGTCGTCGACCCAGCGGAGAATTTGATCTTCCACCGAGAATCTCTCCGCCGTGGGATGTAAGAACTTCGATGCCAGAGAAAAAGCGTGAACTTCGAGCGGCACGGTGAAATGTGTTCTGGACTTGATGTAGCTGTGGATCCAGAGTTGGGCGTAACGTTCGAGCCCGAGGATCTGGATCTGGGCGGTGTGCACGAGCGCGTGAAACAGGGCGCGCTCGGAAAGTTCCTCGTTGAAGACGATGACGTCGAGGAAGGTTATCGAATCCATGTGCGTGATCTCGGGGGGCTCGAAACCGAGGGCGCGAGCCTGGGCGAAGAATTCGGGAACGGCCACGCGGGCGCCGTGCAACTCGACGACGCGGACTTGATCGAGCAGTGCGGGCGAGAAATACGGCCACAGGGAGGCCTTCTGCTGGGGGCTGAGCGGACCGGAAGCGGGGAAATAATAGTCGCGCTGCTCCTGCAGATAGGTTGAGACCCACGCCACACCCTGCGCGATCTGGGCGGGGGTGGGTTGAGAGGCGACCGGATGGTTCTCCGGCAGCGTAAGCTTTTTCTCAATCGAGGCGTAGAACTCGTTGAGGGCGCTGGCGGCCTGAGCGGATTTCTCAAGAATGTCGCGCCGCCCGAACCGGGCCAGATCGGCGGCGGAATAGTGCAGGCGAAGCTGGTGCGTGGCGCAATGCGCGCTCAGCAGTTCCAGTTGAGCCTGCTGTAACTCGGAATTCAACTGCAGGACCGGGACCCGGCCAGCAGGGTCTTCATACGGATACATCGGCAACACTCCTGAACGGGAAAATGCGGGGGAGGGCCCAACTGCCTGATTGTTTATACATGGTTATATTGACGCTGTCAACATAATTCCGTTCCCCTCGGGCGACCCAGGGCAGGACTTGTGCCGGAGTGCGCGAAAGTGTTATGTCTACACCGTCTATGTAATCCTCAAAAGAACCGGCCTCAGAGCCAAGGAGAACCAATGCCTCGTCAACCCGATCCCGACGTGGAAGAACATATTCTGCATGCAGCGGACGTACTGTGGAGGCGTGGCGGGGAACGGGCGCTGACCATGCGGGCGGTGGCCAAGGCGGCCGGAACCAACACTCCTGCCGTGTACCGGCGTTTCAAGAACCGGCAGGACCTGTTGCGCGGGCTGCTGTTGCGGATCGCGGAGAGGATTCGGCAGGAGTTTTTGAAAGCCGAAACGCTGGAAGGAATGGCCGAGGCGTATGTCGACTACGCGCTGGAGATGCCCAACGAGTATCAGTTGTTCTATACCCACGCGCGGTTAATGTCTCCGCCCAAAGGACGAAGGGCCGCGCGGCCGATTCGGGAATCACGGCCGAACTTCGCATTCGCCGAGCAACTGCTGGTCAAGCGATTGGGAGGACGCCCGGAGGATCACACCCAGCTGGCGCTGGCGATCTGGGCACTGCTCCACGGAACCTCGACGCTGTTGCTGACCAAGTCGGTTCCCGAGGGACATGAGGAAAAGTTGCGCGAAGCGTGCCGCGCGGCGGTAAAGAAACTGGTCCGCACAACTGGGAACTGAGGGAGCAGCGCGTCCGCCGCGTCATCCGAAAAGTCATTGTCTTAAGTCCCGCCCACAATCTGCCGATAAGAACCTCGAAGGGGCGCGGGGACGCATTCCGGAAAAGATCGGGAGAAGTCCGCTCGCGCGAAGGGGAAGATTGTGGCCAGCATGACAAAAATTCTTCTGGTGGAAGACAGCAAGTTTCTGCGGATGGCGACAGAGCGGGCACTGGCCCGGGCGGGATATGAAGTGAGCACGGCGGTCGACGGTCCGAACGCGGTGGAAGCGGCGCAGCGGGAGAAACCGAATCTGATTCTGCTGGACATGCTGTTGCCCAAGATGGCGGGGCCGGAGGTATTGAAGACGTTGAAGAAAGATCCCGCGACGGCGGAGATTGCCGTGGTGGTGTTCACGGGATTGTCGCAGAAGAATGCGGTGCGGCTGCAGCATGATGGGGCTTATGCCTTTCTGGAGAAGTCGGAACTGGCTCTCGACGAGGGCTGCGAAAAGTTACTAGTGGCGCTGGCGAAGATTGTGCGCGATCTGGGCTTGTCGGTGCCCGAGCGGATGGAAGCCCGGGGAGCAGGGGTGGCGTAGCGCCACCGCGCTTACGCTTTCTCCCGCCGACATCTAAAATCGGGGACATCTAAAATCGGGGACATCCATGATAAGTAAAAGTCAAGAGGAGGCGGAGGTCTCCTGGCACTTGGAGAAGAAGGCTCTCGAAGCGGGGATACGCACGTTGAGTTAGCGAACGGCCTGCGATCCTGCGTAGCGGCCAAAGCAGCAGCTTGGCCAGACATCCATTTGCGGGAACCGAAAGTGGGTTCGGTCCACGAAGTATGAGTTAGGGTTGACCGGCCGGCCTCGATACAGACGGTAAGGAGCATCGGGAGTCGTGACTCCTCAGCCCAGTCCCCGAGTTGGCGAGGAACGGCCGGTGGATCGCCGCTGGGTTCAAAGCTTTTCCTTCTTAGGCAGCTTTTTGTGTCGGCCCTTCCGACGGCACGCGCAGTTGGAAAGGCTGACGGCTTTTGTCGACGGCCAGCAGATAGGTGACGAGTTTGCGCGCCACCGCCAGGGTGGCGCGGTTGCGATGTCCGCGTTCCAGTTCGCGGGCGTGCAGCGCGGCCAGTTGCGGATTCCATCGCGGGGCCAGCTTGGCAGCTTCGATCAACGTAGTTTGCAGCCAGCGGTTGCGCTGTTTGGAGATAGGCCCGCGTTGCTGCTTGCCCGCCGAAGATTTCAACGCGGCGGTGAGTCCGCAATAGCTCATGGCATCGGAGTTGCAGTGGAAGCGCTGCGGATCTCCGATCTCCAGGGCCCAGGTCAGAGCGGTGATTTCTCCGACCGCTGGAATCGTCATCAGTCGTTCGACGCGTTGTGTCAGCTCGGGATCGGCGAGCAACTCGCGGACCAGTCGCTTCTGCGTGCTCTCGAACATCTCCAGCGCGCCCCGACTCAAGCGCAGCAGATCGATCACCGATTCCGGCACCTCTTCGAGTTCTTCCAGCAGACTGGCGAAGTATTTCTTGCGGTGTAACTTCTCCTTCACATAGACGGCTCCGGTTTCCATCAGCAGCCCAGCCATCTTGTTCTTCATGCGCACCGCTTCGCTCACCACCAGGCTGCGATAGCGCAGCAGGCGGCGCAGTTCGCGGATGCGCAGCGGGGCCACGTAGCAGGCCGGCAGCAGGTTGCAGCGTACCAGGTCGGCGATGGTGCGGGCGTCGATGGTGTCGCTCTTCTTCTTGCCCGCGCTGATGGCTTTCATCTTGGCAGGATGCGCCATCTCCAACTGCTCGCTGTAGGGCTTCAGCGTGTCGTAGATCCAGCCGCTGAACAGGGTCGCTTCCATCGCGCCCCGCCAGGGCTGCGGCCTGGCTACGGCCTACTCCCGCAGGGCTTCGCGCTGCGCCGGGGTGCTGCCTTCCTCCACAATCTCGCCCGCGGCGGTCTTGACGCAAAAACTGATGGTTTTCTTGTGAACGTCGAATCCGATATAGTGAATGTTGTTCATGGGGTTCTCCTGGCGCGCTTTCTGAGTCGGCGCTTTCGTCGCCGGTCTCAGCATCGTAGCCGCTCGGAGAGCCCTTCTTCATTTCACTTATGCATTCATACAGACGGGACGAACCCCATTTGCGGGATTAGGCAACTGAGATGAGGCTGAGCTGGCGCAGATCGGGGACGGCTTTGCTCGGGCGTCCTCTTTTTCTCGCCGCGAGCGGACGCAACATCGACGTTTCCAACGCGGTCACGAACACGGGACTCCCCAATGGCCGACCTGTGTGAGTAAAGCGTCGCAGAGTAGCCAACTCCGTAGCCGACTCTGCCTGCCCGAGAAAGGAGCGCCACTGGTCCGCGGTCCAACGCTTTCTCCAGCGCTCCATTTCTAATATTGGATCTGGCTTCGCGAATGCGCAGTGGGCTGCAGCGCTCGACCATGGCCATTGCTCCGGCTTTTCCACCATCCCCGCACGCACTGGATTCAGCTCGACATACCGCAAAGCTTCCCATAAGTGCTTCTCGTCCAGCGGACAAGAATAAAATCGCCCTTGCCACACGTGCCCCGTGGAAGACTTATGGCCATTCCAGTATGACGCATAACGTCCGTGCGCCTGTTTCAGACATTGTGCAAGCGCTGCCTCCGTGTGCGGGACGGCGATGAGGTGAACGTGATTCGACATCAGGCAGTAGCCGAGTAGCGAGAGGCGATAAAGCTGCGCGTACTCCCGCAACAAAGCCAGGTAAGTCAGCCGATCGGCGTCGCTGGCGAGAATGACTTGTCGGGCATTGCCTCGCTGGGTAACATGATGGGCAACGTCCACCACGACCACGCGGGGAAATCGAGCCATAACCAAGAAAATATCAGAGATGGGGTGCGTGCCTGCAGATCGGGAGGTAATTTTCTAGCTCGGCATTCCCAGATCGGGAGAAAAGAATGGGGTTCGTCCCGTTGGAGTGCACCCCAAAATTGAGACAAAGAAAATGGTGACAGTTCTCGAGAGGAGAACGCATGTCACAAGGCGAACCGAAGCAGATTGAATACGCGAAGGAGTTGAAGCTGGCCGCGGTACGGCGGGTGCTATCGGGAGAAAGCGTAAGCGCGGTGGCGCAAGAGCTGGGCATTCGACGGAAGCGGCTGTACGTGTGGAAGGATCGGTACGCAGAGTTAGGGGAAGCTGGGCTCGTGCATCGGCGGAGAGGAAGACCGCGAAAGCAAACGCTGGCCGCGGGCAGTGGGTCGGAAGCCATGACCGGACGTGGGGAGTTGCTGGCGGCGCGGAAGCGGATCGCAGAGTTAGAACGCAAAGTAGGGCAGCAGGAGTTGGAGCTGGATTTTTTCGGCGAAGCCTTGCGGCGCATCGGAGTGGACGCGAAGCGATCTGCACGTTGATCGCGGAGCGGGCCGAGCAAGGCGGCCTCAGTGTGGAGCGAATGTGCGAGTTGAGCGGCGTGAGCCGCGCGGGATTTTATCGGCACTGGGAAGCCTCCGCACCGCGACAGGCAGATACGGCAGTGCGCGATGCCATCCAGAAAGTGATCGTGGCGAAGCGGTTCTATGGCTATCGGCGAGTGCAGCGAGAGTTGCGGCAGCGCGGGCTCCCGGTCAACGCCAAGCGCGTGTTGCGGCTCATGCGCGAGGACAATCTGCTCGGTTTGCGCAGGCGGCGATTTGTGCCGGCGACGACGGATTCGCAGCATGGCTGGCGGGTATGGCCGAACATGGCGCGCGGCCTGGTGACGCAAGACCTCAATGAACTCTGGGTGGCCGATATCACCTATGTGCGATTGCAGGAGGAGTTTGTCTATCTCGCCGTGGTGCTGGATGCACATTCCCGGCGGGTGATCGGGTGGGCGCTGGCGCGGCATCTGGGCGCGAGTTTGGCACTGGAGGCGTTGCGCATGGCACTGGCGGAACGACAACCCGCGCCGGGCTTGATTCATCATTCCGACCGCGGCATCCAGTACGCATGTTCCGACTATCTCACCCTGCTCGCCGACCATGGCGCGCAACCGAGCATGAGTCGGGTGGGCAATCCTTACGACAACGCCAAGGCCGAATCTTTCATGAAGACCCTGAAGCAGGAGCAAGTACGCGGCAACTACTGGCGCGATCTGGACGCACTGCGCGGTGACCTGGCGACGTTCTTAGAGATCACTTACAACCACCAGCGGCTGCATTCGGCGCTCGGATATCAAACGCCCGCCGCTTTCGAGCAGCAGTTCTGGGCCCGCAGCCCGGAAGCTTCTACAGAGCTGACTGGGGCGAGGGGGCTAACCGCCCCCTCGCCCCAGACCCCACTCCCCGGTTTACAATGTTTGCAACGCAACTGTCCCTAGTTCTTTTGTCTCACCTCAGGGGTGCACTCCACCCGTCTGTCCCCGATTTACCCTGTTCCGGTTGAACAACCACTCGATGACCCGGCTTAGGAAATACCACCACAATGTCCCAATGACAACGATCCAAGCTGCGGTTATCGGACCATTCCACCAAGCTGAGATATACGCGACAGCCGAGATTGGCAGGTCGGCCAGCATGATTCCAACCCAGATGATCCCAAGGGACTGCAGACTTGGGATTAGGTGCCCAACCATACTGATCAAACAGGCACTCAGGTGAAGAACCGGCAAGACATAGACCCATCGAGGATGTTTTGGTTTTAACGCTTCCATAGTTCCCTCCGCTCGGCAGCGAGCCGTCATGCGGTTCTTGTCGTCATGCTCATTGCTTGGAGCAAACGCCAAACAGAGTGCAGTGGTATCGCGTGTTGCTATCGCTAACTTTGGGACATTTCGGACACGAGTTGCTGTTCTCGCCTGTATCGGGATTCTTGTTAAAGTCCCACACTGCGGTGGAAACGATGTTGCCTATGATTGAGTACGGGGCATTAGTCAAAAGGTTGGCATCGCAGTTTCTCATGCAGCTGGCCCGATCCCCCTTGCTACAAGGGTGATCCCGCCTGCACTCGTAGTAGCAGATATCGTGCTGCATGCATGCCTTATCCGTATCCCCCCACGGTTTGTGATATTGCCCTGCGCGCGAGGGATCGTATGGTGCGAATGTTCCGCCCGTCCAGTTGGGGCCGCACCACCAACCCCAAACTGGAATCTGTCCTGCCGGGTCTCTAAAGTTGGCCGGGTTGTTGCGCACGTAGTCGTAGAAGTTCACGCCCGCGCCAGCAAACTGCTTGGGATCCTCGCTCAGGAATCTTCCGATGGTCTGATCGTAGTAGCGGGCGCGATATTCGAAAATGCCAGTTTCAGGATCAAACTCGCGAGCCGTGTACTGGAAGGGGTTGGTGAGCGTTCCGGTGGACGCTGTGATCTTGCCGTAAGAGTCGTAGGTGTAGCTCTGCGCAAGTGCTCCCGCAGAATTCGACAGCGACTCAACCGAGTTCAGTCCGTCCTGGTGGTAGTACGACGTGACCCCGCCACGGAGCATCGATAGCGGCCCATCCCATCTCGGTTCGTGCGTGTAGCGCGCAAGGACGTTTCCGCTGCTGTCGACTTCGTCGATCGCGTTTTCCCCGTCATAGAGGTAGTTCGTGGTCCCGAGCGGTCCAGCTTTCTGAATTCGTCGACCGAAGGGATCGTACTTGAACGTGGTCGTGCCGCCGTTGGTGCCGGGCACGACTGCCTGAGTTAGCCTGTTCTCGAAGTCCCAGGTGAAGCTGCGGCCGGAGGGGTCGGAGAGGGTATTGCCATTTGCGTCTATTACTATCCCCAACACGGTTTTTGACCACCACTGCCCGCTAACCTGATGCATTCCCGGCCACTTAGCCCACATCGCCCCTGATGCGATTGTGCGATTTTTGGAAAAAATCCCCTGATGCGGTTTTTGGCCCCTGAGTTCGTTTGCGCCGATGCGATGTTCCGACGCGATGGCAGCGAAAGGCACAGCTAAAGAAAAAATATCTTCGCTCCTCGTGAGAGCGGGGATTCGTCTTTCGGCTGTGGCGGCCATCACCGCTGATTGTAGTCACCGGGGCACACGCAAAGAAGTGACTTTGGGGACTCAGGGGCAGGTACTTCAGGCCAGCGTTGGTTTGCGATCCGCCGCGCAGCGCAGCCGGACCGGGGCCCGTGGTCCGCTCGACAGCCCCCTACAGGAGCGCCTGCGTGCGCCACAGCGCACACCAACCCGAACAGGCGCGGGAGAAGGGTCTTTCTCCCTTGGGGATTCCTTAGAGATGGGGGTGCCCGGACGAGAGGGTTCCAAGGGAGAGAGACCGTGGCGGGGGCAGTCGAGTGCGCGGCGGTTACCAAACGATGCGAGGCTGTTCTCTATGCCACATGCACGCGAGCCTGGGACCGGGAGCGGGGGCAGGCTTGCACCGTGATTTTGATGTCCTGTCCCAACAGCAGCAGGAAGCGCATCAGCCGCTCCAGAGAGAAGCCGGAGAGACGCCCGCGAAGAAGAGCTGAGACCTTGGGTTGATCGACGCCCAGCAGTTTGGCGGTCTGCACTTGGGTCAGCCCCTTGTTCTGGATCAGCAGGGCGATTTTGTGGGCAAGCTCGGCCTTGGCCAAGGCCTCCTCCGGGTTTGGCAGTCCAAGATCGGCGAAGACGTTTCCGCTGCTGACCACGTAATCTTTTGTGCGTTTGGGCATCGCTATTTCTCTCTTTCGCGGTCGATCTCGATGGCACGTTGCAACCGCTGTTTCACAAGGTCCATGACGTTCTTCGGCGTGGCTATGCCGTGCTTCGATTTCTTCTGAAAGGCGTGCAGCACATACACCGCCTTTTCCAGCTTCACCGTGTAGACCGTGCGGAACGTGTCGCCGCGATGATCGGAAACCACCTCCAGCACTCCGGCCCCGACGTTCTTCAGCGGCTTGGCTTCGATGTGCTTGCCGCCCATCTGCGCCTGATAGAGAGCAAAGCCAACCTGCTGCTGCACGGCTTTCGGAAACTCCAACAGAGCGCGGTGTGAGTCGGCAACGAAGATCAGTGGTTTCATCGTACCTCTCGAATATGCCAGATATGGCATACCTCGTCAAGAACAGCTTTAGTCTGCCTCTTCGTCCTCGGCTTCGAGCGCGGCCAGCAATGCGGCTTTCTCTTCCTCGCCGTGGCCGTTGTCGCTCGTGTCTTCTGGTTTCCGGTGCTCAAGTTTTGCGCCGGGATGCGTGGCCGCGTGGATTTGTTGCAGCTTGCGGATGGCCACGTGCGTGTAGATTTCCGTGGTGCTCAGGTCGGCGTGTCCCAGCATCTGCTGGATGTAGCGAATGTCGGCGCCGCCTTCGAGCATCAGCGTCGCCATCGTGTGACGGAACGTGTGGCAGGAACCGGATTTTCCAAGGTTGGCCTGCGCGATGTAGTCGCGTGTCAGGTTGCTCAGCGCGTCAGGATGAAACGGCTCTCCGTACTGCGTCAGAAACAGCGTGGCGTCGTCCGGTTCGACGGCCAACTGTGGCCGCGCTTCTCGCAGATATTTTTCGACCCAGGCCAGCGCCCGCTCGCCGATCGGAATCATGCGGTCCTTCTTCCCCTTGCCCTGGCGGATCGTGAGCGTGGCGCGTTCGCGGTCCACGTCGTACAGCTTGAGTTGCATGAGTTCCTTGCGCCGCACACCGGTCGAGTAGAACGTTTCCAGCATGGCGTGATCGCGCAGGCCCACCGGCGTGGCGATGTCGGGCACCACGAGAACGCGCTCGACTTCGTCAGCGGAGAAGATGGTGCGCGGAAGACGCTTCTCCATGCGAGGCAGGTCGAGATCGGAGGCCGGGTTGTGCAGGATGCGATTGTTGCGCACCAGCCAGCGAAACCAGCGGCGCACCGGTGTTAGCCGCGAGTGTTGCGTGCGGAACGTGAGCGGCTGTCCGTTCCCTTTGCGGTAGTAGTAGAGATATCGCTGGTAGCTTTCGAGGATCGGGCGCGTCACTTCCATCGGATGCTCGATCCCGCGCTGCTCAGCCCAACGGATGAAGTCGGCGATGGACCAACGCGCATGGTCGGCAGTGTCCTGGGAGTAGTTGTTGATTAGCAGCCATTCCAGATGTTCTTCCATGAACTGTCCAAGTGCCGTGTGTGGCTCGGCTTCCACATGGCGCTTCTTCGTGACGCGGGCCATCATCTCACCGCCGCGTGTTTCGCCAGCCCGTGGCCGTTCGGTTTCTCCGCGCCATTCGCTTTAGCTACGACTACGATTTGGCCGGGATCGGCCCCGTTGCCCCTTAATATACTTCCGGCAAACCGCGCAGTTGGCGTCTGCACCCGCGTCTTTACTGGCGATAGTTCGCTTTCACCCACCCCCGCGCGGTCCCCGCGCACCCCCCGCGACCCCGCATGGTTACGATTGGCCTCCTCTTCCTCGGAGTGCAACTGATACACGAACGTCTGTCCCGGCCCGCCATAGCGCACCCGCAGATATTCCATTTCTTCCAGCCGCCGCAGATGCACCCGTAACTGTGTGTCGCCCCACCGGCTGTATTGCCGCACGCTGCGCCGCGTGAAACGGTAGTCCGAAGATTCGATCTGCAAGCGTTCACACTCTTCCTTCACCATCTGCTCGATCACCCCGAGCAGGCGGCGCGTGTGCGGCGGCAGTTCGTCGAGCGAAGGCATGATGACCTGGCGCATGAGTTGTTTCGCCAGTGCCACGTCTTCGGCTGTGGCCTCGATGTATTCCAGCGTGTCACCCTCGCGCGAGTCCCGCTTGATCTCCCGCTGGTGCTGATGCAGCAGCGCAATCGAGTCGATCAGCGTCAGCAGTTTCGCGTGATCGCGCCGCGTCCGGGTCATGTGGTCGGGAAAGTCTTCGTCCGCGTCGGGCTGGTTATTGGCGACGGCGATGGGACGCAAGAGACGTTGCGCGTTGCGATGCAGCTTCACGATGCGGGCGCGTTCCCGCCATGCCCACAGTCCTTCCGTCGTGCGGGCCTCGCGCTGCTTGCGATGAATGGCCCGCGTCTGCTCCCGCTCCTCGTTCACCGTGAGCACAATCGAACGATTCAACAACTCCTCATCGACCTGCTGCGCCGTGGTGGTGAGGAAGATCATCACCGGGCCTTCTACGGTGTATTCGTGCGTCACCTGCTTGCCGCTCACCGGGTCCTTGCCGGTCGAGGCGATTTTCAACTTGCCTTCCGACTGCAAGAGCTTCAGCGCATAGGCCGCGCGTTGCGCGCCTTCTTCTTCCGAGACGGCAAGGATTTTGTGTTTCAGATTTTTTTGTCCCATGTAGAACAGCGCTTGCCCGGTCATTGCCGAGTAGCTTTCCCGCTGCTCTTCCGGCATGAAGTCGAGAACCGCTTCCATCAACGAACTCTTGCCCGCCGAAGATGCCGACTGCACCACAATCGCCAGCGGTTTTTCGAGCAGGCGCGACACCGCGGCGAGATAGCTTACTTTCTTGTTCGTCTCTTCACCCACCACGCCACATTTCTCGAAGTCCTCCAGCACCCGCTTCAACAGGCGCGGATCGCGCAGCAGTTCCATTGCGGCCGCTTTCTCCTCGGCCGTCATGATCGTTTCTTCCGCCTCTGGCGTCAGCGTATTGCGCAGCATCTCCCGCTGCATGTCGCCGAGCGCGCCCCACAGTTGGCCGACTTCGCGCTGGATCGTCTCTTCCTTCGCCGCCAGCTCGTGCGCCGTTTGCTTGATGAACGCCGCGCGGCGCGGAAAGCTCTCCATGTCGAACGTGTCGCCGTGATAGCACCACTCGCCGCGCACATTCGTGCCGGATACTTTCACGTTGACCTGCATCCGGCCCAGGCTGGTACATTTCTCCAGATTCAGCACACGGTAGGTGCGCGCTCCAAAGCTCGCTACGATTTCTCCGTTGTCGATCTTGATCTGCGGCGCAGTGGGCGCGCTCAGCGGCATCGGGCGCTGTTCTTGCGCGGGTTGTTCCCGCTGCACGCTTTCTAAAGGTGCAGCTAATGGAAAAACACTCTCTGCCGCAGTCGAGGAAGTTGGAGACGGAGTTGGACTCTCGATTGCTCTTTTTTCTTTAGCTGTGCTTTTGGGTTTTTCTTCTGTTGGGGATGGCTCCTGCTTTTTCATCGGCTCTGGTTTTCCCTCCTCCGGTGACGCCGGCGATGCCGGCGTCATCACCGCAACCGTGGGCCGCTGGCCTTTGCCCAGCCATGCCGCGCTGGTCAGAGACATCCCCAGCCACTTCGCCGCAGGCTGTTGCTTCCGCGCAAACTCGTTGGCGTCCTGGCCGCGCGGAAACTGCACCCGGAAACACTCGATGCCCATCTGCATGAGTTCTTCCGCGTGTTTCGCCGCCGCTTTTTCTCCGGCCTCGTCGCGGTCGTAGGCGATGTAAATTCTCTTCGTGCCGTGCTTCTGAAACGCCTCCCGGTGCGAGTCGTTGAAGCCGTTCACGCCGTAGCTGGTCGTCACGTTGCGATAGCCCGCGCACCAGAACGTCAGCGCGTCGATTAGCGCCTCGCACAGGATGATGTCTTTCGACGCGATCAGCGCCTGCTCGTTCCACACGCCACAGCGCGGCCCCGGCAGGTACAAGTGATATTCGGTTCCGGGCCGCAGACGGTCGTTGATCTTGCGTCCGTACATCTGCACCACTTCGCCATTGAGATTCAGGATCGGGATCACCAGCGATCCCACGAAGTGCTCATGCCCGCTCTTCTCCCGCAAGATGCCCAACTCCTCCAGTCGTCCGCGCTGGTTCAAACCCAAAGCGCGGTTCTTATCCTGCAGGTGGTAATTCAGCGAGCGATTGGAAAAGCCCAGCTTGAAGTGCTCGACCATCTCCGTCGATTGCAGGCCGCGCTTGACGAGATACTGCTGCGCTCCCGGCGACTGCTTCAGCGTGCGGTGGTAGTAATCGACCACGATGCCCAGCAGCTTTTGATCGTCCACCGTTGGCTCGAACAACGGCGGCAACTTGGGCACCGTCGAGTTTTTCGGCGGCGGGCTTGCGCTCGTGGTGGCGGTCGGGAGATAGTCGCGTCGCAGCAGTTCCAGCGCGTGCGTGAAACTGACGCCCTCGGCGCATCGCGCCCACTCGATCACGTCTCCCTTGCGGTCACAGCCGAAGCAGTGCCACTCGTTCTTCACCACGTCGATGCTGAGGCTGGGCCGCGTGTCTTTGTGGAAGGGGCAGAGTCCCATGAGGTTTCGGCCCACACGCCGCAACTGGATGCCCCGCGCCTCTGCGAGTCGCTGGATGGAAACTTCCCGCTTGATTCGCTCCTTCACCTCCGGCGGAACATAGGGCATCGCCTCGCGGCTCCTTCCCCCCGTTTTCAGGGCTTCTCGAAAAAACCTGTCAAGAGGATTCTTCTGTTCAACTTGTCCACAGGAATGTAAAGTAAATTACTGTCTAGGTCAAGAGGGATTCCAGATGACTCTTACACTCACCCTTGTCATGGCTCGTAAACCCAACACGGATTCCAAGGCAGTGAGCCGCGCACTCGGCAAGCGCCTGTCCGATTTCCGCAAGATGCGCGGTTATAACCAGCGCGAGTTAGCCCAACGCGTCGGCATCGTCCAGGTTGTGGTTTCTGATTACGAGACGGGCAAGCTGCGCCTCAGCGCAGAGATGGCTTTGCGTTTCGCTGCCGCGCTTGATGTGCCGATCCAGAAGTTGCTGCATACCAGCGAGCCTCTCCCGGTCGAGCCACCACGCAAGCACAGCCGTCACGTGTTGCGGCGGTTGGAACAGATCGAGCGTCTGCCACGCCGGAAGCAAGAAGCGCTGCTCACCACCATCGACACCTTCCTGCAGAACACTCCCGGTAGAGCATCCTGATCAGATCGCCCCAGCCGGACAACGACCGGACAGGCACCGAACAAAGCCCGGACACTCACCGGACGCGCCGCGTTTTCCGGCAGTCCGCTTTTCGTTGCGCCGAAGGCGCAAGGGATGGTGTCTGGGCGCGTCCGGCTTCTCCCGTCGCGCTCTGGCTCCCGTTTTTCTTTCCCTTTTCTCCATAGCGGAGCAACACAGGGGCGGAGAGGGAGGCGAGTCAAGCCCGTCGCGTTCTGTGCGACGCCGCGCCAGCGGGCGGAGCGAAGCGGAGAGGCTTGACTCGGCTCCCGCGCCCCGTACACTCGCCAGCGGAAAAAGGGGAGATTAGCTGCGGAGCGCTTGTTTTGCAAACGCCACCACGGCGATGGCAACCCCTAAATCGTGGACCTCATACGGCCATCGCTGCATCAGTTCCTTCGCCACTGTGGCCGAGTCCACACCCTCGTCGAGCCGCCTTCTCCCGTAGTCGATAATTTCCGGTTTCGATTCACCATTGAACAGCATTCGTTTGTCCCTCACATCCGTGATTTGCAGAGGGTTTCCCACCCCCTATAGAAGCACGGCGTAGTTCATTTTTTGGGGGTCTCCGTGGGTTTGTGCTTGCGCCGCTTGGCCGCTTCGCTCACCCGTTCCTCCGCACGGCGGAATCGCTCCCGGTCGGCGTAAGCGATCAGCTCTTGGATTTTCTCCTGGCTCATGGCCTGCCCGCGCGCCTGTGCGCCCGCCAGATTGATCAGGATAGTTCGCAGCGCCACTACCTCGGCCAGCAGGGTTGCGTTGCCGGGAATCTCGTCCGGTTTCAGCCGGTCCAGCAAGGCTTCCCGCACCCACTCGCTCAGGTTCACGCCACGCTCGGCGGCTTGGGCTTCCAACCCGGCGAACTCTTCCTCGGTCACTTTCGTGGAAACGGTGCGCGTGCGCAGGATCGGCTTCGGCTTCGCCATCGCGGGAACTCCTCTCTCGTGTTTTCAAGAGGTTAACGCACGCGAACCAAAGTAGCTATATAGCTACCGGAATCCCGCAACTCCCTCGTTTTCAGTGGTTACCCTGCGGCAACCGCAGGTTACTGCGCAGCAACCATTTATGGGTGTCGTGTCATTACCTACACCCGACGCCGTAGGCGGCGCAGGTTTTGATCTTTGGGAATCACCCCTCGGCAGGATTGGGAAACCGGCCCTATAGGTTCCCAGCCGGGACGATTTCGATGGCGGAAACCGAGTCGTTCCGAACCGTGGTGCTCACCTCGTACACCGGCGTCTTGTGGACATCCCAGGTCTTGTAATCGATCCGGTTCTGACCCCCAGCCGCGAACTTCACTGTCACGTAAAACCAGCCCCGCTTTTCCACAAGCTCCTCGATCCTGATCTGCCCTTTACCCCTGGCCGGATCGAAGGCCGTCAGCGTCACCTTCAAGGACCCGTCTTGGCTCACCGCACTGTCGTTGATATTCACTTGGATTGTCTCCTGCAAAGGCGAGAAAACGAGAGTACCATCCCTGACCTCATCCGATCAGAAACTCACGCGCCATCGGCTCGGGAAACGCCAGCGGAAGGTACTCTGTCTGACGGTCGGATCAGGGCAGCTAAGGAAAAAAATTGGCTTAGGCTGTCCCTGGTTTAGCTGTTTTAGGCTGCGTGTCGGCCCACAGTTGTGCCTCATCGTAGGCAGTCTTAAGATTGGAGTCAGCTTTCCAATCGGCAAAGGATTGGCGCAGGCCCTTTTTCTCGAAGAGATGTTCTAAGATTCCATCCACTATTGCCCGCTTGATCTTTTCATCCCCGGCTCGGTACAGCTTCTCCATCCACTTCTTCCATTTCACGAACGATTCGGAGCTTCCGCCCTCGCTCTCCCAAACGTCCAAGATGCAAGCTTGGGCTTCCCAAGCAGCGCCATACCTGGTTAGTGTCCATTCACCTTTGGGATCAGTAAGGATGCAGCGCTCGAAGTACTCTGTGATGAGGCCATCGAGTTCCTTATCCGATAGAGGCGGTTCGATTCTCTTCTTGAGTTTGTCGGTCGTAACGATGTCATAGATAGCTCCCGCAAGCTCAGTGTCGTCGCTGCGGATGCTGGCCACGATATCGGCTTTGGGAATCGACCCTTCCCGCGCCTCGTCCTCGGCGATTGCAAACAAGAAGTCCCTATCCATTTCACTCCTCAAGCTGGTCCTCAAAATGGAAACACAGGTTCGAGCGGGAATATAGGCTCTGGCATTGGCTCCGGCATTGGCATCGGTGGGACAATCGGATCAATGGGTATCGGCATCACGCTCGGCGTATTTGGCTGTGGTGCTGGCTGCGGAGCAGGCTCTGGAAAGCCTTCATCCTTATCGCACTGCTTCTGATCTTTCTTGCATTTCTTCTCGAAAAGATCGAAGCATCGAGCCAACGCATTCCAAAAATCTGCGATCTCTTGACTATGCCGTCCTCCGCCTCTGGGCCATCCCATGGTCCAGTCCCAACCCTGGTGAGAACTGATGGTCTGTTCAAGAAGGAAGATTTTCCCCTTTAACGTGCTGCACGAGTCGGTCGGCCTGCAACGTGTACCCGCTCTTGGATTCTTTGGCCCCGCAACCAAGCCCAGCGGATCGACAGCGTTAACAGGCGAGTTGTCGACGTATGGATAAAAATCAACTCCTCCACCGAAACGAATCGGGTCCTCGGAGATGAATCTGCCAACGGCGGGATCGAAGTAACGAGCCCGGTAGAAGTAAAGCCCCGTCTCTGAATCGAATTCGCGACCGGTATACCGGAACGGATTGGTGAGAGTTCCAGTGGATGCAGTCAGATTCCCGAAACTGTCGTAGGTGTAGGTACTGGCAAGCGCACCAGCGCTGTTGCTGAGCGACGTAACCGAACCCAGCGCCTCATCTGCCTGGTAGTAGCTCGTCGTGCTACCACGAAATTCTGAGAGCGGCGAATCGATATCGCGGTCTTGCGTGTATCTGGCCAGTACGTTTCCGCTGTTATCGATTTCTTCGAGCAGGTTCGCGCCGTCATACAAAAAATTGGTCGTTCCGAGCGCCCCTGATTTTTGAATGCGCCTACCGAACGGATCGTAGCGGAAGGTGGTCGTGCCGACATTGGGCACGATGGCCTGCGTCAATCGGTTGTTGAAATCCCAAGAGTATTGTTTTCCAGAGCTGTCGGAGAGGGTATTGCCGTTTGCGTCGTACGTGTAGCTGCCGTTCGAGTTCGAAGTCAGCTCGTTCGACGAGTTGTAGTCGTAATTCGGCACGCCGAGTGACGACAGTCTATTCCCCACCGGATCGTAGCCGTAGGTCTCCGTGGTACTACCACCCTGCGTGACTTGGGTCAGTTCGTACAGCGGATCGTAACCATAGTTCGAGGTTACCCCGGTCAGATAATTCGTCTTCGATTGGCGATTTCCTGCCGAATCATAGGTGTAGCTCGCGCCATCGAGCACCGTGCTGCCTGCCTGGTGCAGCACGCTCAGCAGGTGCGACAGTGAATCGTAGCCGTAGCTGGTATTCACACCGTTGGGCCGCGTCAGGCTGGTTCTCCGGCTCAGAGCGTCGTAGCCGAAGCCGAACGATCCGGCCCAGGAATTTGCCAGTCCGTTCAGCCGGTTCAGCGTGTCGTAACCGTAGGTCGTAACACCGCCATCGGGCGCCGTCAGCGATGTCCGGTTCGAGGCCGCATCGTAGGCATAAGCATTCTGGAAATTCAGGCCGGGCATGTACGCATATTGCGTCGAAGTCCCGATCAGCCGCCCCATGTTGTCGTAGGCGAAGCCATACGTCCCAGTTGGATCGCTCACCTGCAGCACCTTGCCAGCCAGGTCGTACGCGTATTCCACGCTCGTCGAGTCCGGATAGGTCTTCTGCGTCAGCCGGTAGAGCGCGTCATACACATACTGAATCGTCTGGTTCTTACGGTCGGTCTTGGAGAGCAGATGGAAATGTGCCAAACCAACGCGTGCCGTGTCGGCAGCATCAATGCCCGCCCTTGCAAAGAACGCAAGGACGGGGCACCCACTCTATTGGCGGTGTCAGCGCGATCAAAAGCCCGGGCCACTCGCCATCATCGCCCGCCGATCTGATTGAAAATAAATTGTTTACAGGCGGGAACCCGGAACCCGCCGGTGGAGTCTATGTAGAGTGAAGGTCTGGACATCGCTGCGACTGCGCCGGGTGGGCTGGAAATGAAATATCCCGGACGCGATGGGGTGGAAAATCCTATAATCAGGGGACGCCATTATGGCGGGAGCAACCACCTTGGGAGAATTAGCAAGTGCGATAGGGATTCGGTCGCAGGAAGAAGCGGCGATCGTCGCGGAATTGAAGGCCGGCTCAGAAGCGGCATATGCCTGGCTGATAGGAGAGTTTCAGCAGCCGGTGTATGGACTGGTGTACCGCGTGGTGAATGATCCGGCGGACGCGGCCGACACTACGCAGGATGTCTTTCTGAAAGTGTTTCGCGGGATGAAACATTTTCACGGCGAATCCAGTCTAAAGACGTGGATCTACCGGATCGCGCTGCACGAAGCGGCGAATCGGCGGCGGTGGTGGTTCCGGCACAAGGCGAAGGAAACTTCGATCGAGCCGGCGGAATCAGAAACGTCGGGCGCGGCCGAGAACGCGATGCAGGTAGCGCTGACGGATCCTGGGGATTCTCCGTTTGACAGGGTGGCGCACCGCGAAGTGCAGCACCGCGTGGAAGAAGAGTTGAGAAAAGTTCCGGAGCCGTATCGCACGACATTGATTTTGCGGGATCTGGAAGAGATGTCGTACGAGGAGATCGCCGAAGTGCTGGAGATTTCACTGGGCACAGTGAAGTCACGGCTGACACGAGGACGAGAGGCGCTGCGGCAAAGGTTGGCGCCGTATGTGCGCGAAGTTGGAAATGAACTGGGGCTGACTGCACCGGAAGAACGGACGCGGCCGCAGGTTGCTGGAGCGGGTAGAAGGGTCGAGGTGATGCCATGATTGGCGCTGGGAACATGGGCACAAGGAAAACAGCGGGATTGCAGTGCCCCCAGGTGAAGCGGTTGTTCTCGCCATATCTGGATGGAGCCGTAACGGGCACGGAGATGCTCGCACTGCAGGAACATTTGTCGGAGTGCGGGGCGTGCAACGAAGAGTATCAGGGATTGCGGCAGGCGCAGCAGTTGCTGGTAAGCGTAGGGCGACCGAAGGTGCCGGCAGATCTGGGATTGAAACTGCGGCTGGCGATTTCGCGGGAGGCGGCGCATGCCAGGCGTCCGCGGTTTGAGGGCCTGATGGTGCGACTGGAGAATACGCTCGAGGCGTTTATGGTTCCAGTGACCGCCGGCTTTGTCAGCGCTCTGATCATTTTTGGAATTGCCATGGTGTATTTTGTGACGCCAGCCTCGCTGCAGGCAAAAAACGATGTGCCGCTGGTGATGGTCAACACCGGTCCGGAGTTGCAGCCGAGCGCGTTCGGCATGACCATGGATTCGATCGACGACGATTCGCTGGTGATTGAGGCGCTGGTGGATGCGAACGGCCGGGTGCAAGATTACCGGATTCTTTCCGATCCCAACAATTCCAAGAGCGTGCTGCCGCAAGTGAAGGAGATGCTGATTTTCACGACCTTCCGTCCGGCGCTCTCGATGGGGCGTCCGACGCCGAGCAAGGCGGTATTGTCATTCTCGAAGATCAGCGTGAAGGGGTAGGGTCTTAGGTTTTTAGAATAGAAAGGCGGAACGCTTGCGTTCCGCCCTTTTTGTTCATCCCTGCTTTTTCATCCCTGCGGGTACAAAAGCGGCACCTCAGGATGGCGAAGGATTTCACCCCGTCGGGTTCAGAACGTGGATCAGGAAAAATGTTGCGCCGGCCACCACGGCGGAGGCGGGGATGGTAAGGATCCAGGCCCAGACGATGCGTCCAGCAACGCCCCAGCGGACGGCGGAGAGGCGATGGACAGCGCCAACGCCGACGATGGCGCCGGTGATGGTGTGAGTGGTGCTCACGGGAATTCCGGCGAGCGCAGTGCCGAACAATGTTATGGCCCCGGCGCTCTCAGCGCAGAATCCGCCCAGAGGTTTGAGCTTGGTGATTTTCTGGCCCATGGTGCGGACAATGCGCCATCCTCCGAAATAAGTGCCGGCAGCAATGGCAGCGTGAGCGGCCAAGATGATGGGCCAGTGAAAACGTCCCCAATTGGCCAGCATGTCGGATTTGGACATGAAGCCGGCAGTGTAGAGAGCGCCGGCGACAATGCCCATGGTTTTCTGCGCATCATTGCCGCCATGGCCGAGACTGTACGCGGCGGCGGAGAGCAGTTGCAGTTTGCGGAACCACTTGTCGACGGTTTGCGGAGCTTTGTTCTGGAGAATCCAATGCGCGGCGACCATGAAGACCAAGCCGAGGAACATGCCCATGATGGGAGCGACGACGATGAAGATGAGAGTTTTGTACCAGCCCTCGGGAATGATGACGGAGAACATAGAGTTGGTGCCGGTGTGAATGGCGGCATGCATCATGGCGGCGCCGGCGTATCCGCCAATCAAGGCGTGGGAAGAGGAAGTGGGAAGTCCCCACCACCAGGTGAGGATATCCCAGACGATGGCGCCGAAGAGTCCGGCCATGACGACGTATTGATCGACGTGTTCGAGGCGAATCATGCCGCGTCCGATGGTGTTGGCAACGGCGGTCCCGAGGAAAAAGGCGGCGAGGAAATTGAACGTAGCGGCCCAAAGGACGGCGAGTTTGGGGGAGAGCACGCGAGTGGAGACCACGGTCGCGATGCTGTTGGCGGAGTCGTGAAATCCGTTGAGGAAGTCAAAGATCAGCGCTACCAGGATCGTGATCAGGACCAGCGCAAGGTCTTTATTCATGGTTTGAAATGAGAGGTTTCAACGTTTCAAGGTTGCAAGGTTTTGTCTCGAGATTCATGGTTTCAGGAATCCTTGAAACCTGGAGACTTTGAAAGCTGGCAAACTGTGATTAAGTGCTCTTGACGACGATGGCTTCGAGCACATTGGCGGCATCTTCAGCTTTGTCGGTGGCATACTCCAACACTTCGTATAGTTCTTTCAGTTTGATCAGATGGATCGGATCCTTTTCGTGCTCGAAGAGGTCGGCGATAGCTTTGCGACTGACGTGGTCGGCCATGTCTTCGAGGCGGTTGACTTCCTCGCAGTGCTCCATGACGTGGCCCTTTTTTTCGAGCAGAGACACGCCCTTGGCCAGTTCCTCACACTGCAGGACGATGATTCCTGCGAGTTCGGCGGAGACTGGCGGGGGCGTGTGGATCTTGTACATCACCAAGCGCAGGGCGGCGGAGTTCACGAAATCGAGAACGTCATCGAGCGAGGAGGCCAGGCGATGGATATCTTCCCGATCGAACGGGGTGATGAAAGTCTGATTCAACTTGGTGATGATGGCGTGAGTGGCTTTGTCGCCTTTATGCTCGATGGCTTGCACTTGATTGACGCGCATCGCCATATCGTAAGGATCGGCGAGAATGCTGCGGAGCAACTTGGCTCCGTCGGTGAGATTGGTGGAAAGTTCAGCAAAGAGATCGAAAAACTTAGCATCGCGAGGGATCAGGCGCATGAGTAGGATTCCGCGTGGAGCACACGTAGCCTCTAGAAACGCAGGTAAAGCCGGAAGCAGAGTAATATCTCACGCGGGGAGCGAGGTAGGCAAACCGGGCAGGTTTAGCGAGAGGGCTTTCGCGATAAAAAAGCTGGCGAGCGGCGCGGGGTCTTGAGACGAACGAGGTAGAACAGGATGAAGACGGCTGCCGATCCGAGCGCTACGGGCTGCAGAAATCCGACGAAGAGTTGCGCAAAATCCATCGACTGATTATGGGCGCGGTGGGAGCGGGGAGCGAGATTACTCACAGGCTAGACCTAAGGTGCGGCGAGGTGCCGGGTTCTGGCGAGTTGAGTGTTTCGGACCTGCATGAAGGGCACGGGGGATTAGTAGTGCCCTGCCCCTGGTTTGTTGTGGGGTGAGCTACGGAAATTGGGTTGCAGTATTCTTATGTCGCTTCGCGGTTGGACAGCCGAGGGCGGCTGTCCCCACAAACCCACTTATTACTTTCTATTTGTGACTTCTGACTTCGTCATTGCCCTCACGGGCTGGTTGGCTTTGGAGTGGATGGTTTGATCTCCGGCTTCCAGGGATTGGGGTTGGCGGGGGCTTTGGGGTTGACGCCGAAGTCGTAGACGTAGAGATTCATTCCTTCTTTTCCCATCATTTCGACGACGGCGTATTCCCCCGGCGCCAGGCTTTCGGAGGGAGTCAGTTTGAGCCATCCACCGGCGAGTTGGATGGTGGTGGACTTCATGAGGTGCTCCTCCTGTGTGACTTTGCCGCCGACCTGGTGCTTGAGGTTCCCGAGGATACGCTTGTTGCCCTTGATTTCAACCCGGAGGATGCGATAGCGATCGGAGATGGGCGGCTGCTGAGGGTTCTTTGCCTGTTCGACGGGATCGGGCGGGGCGTCGATGTTGAGGTAGATGGAGGGGACGTCGACGTGGGCTTGGATGGCGGCGTGAGAGCCCTCGATCTGGATGACGGCTTTGAGTCCGGCGATGGGAGTGATGGCGTCGCGGAAGATGTTGCCTTTGGCTTTCTGGTCGACATCGCCTTCGGCAGGATGAAGCTCGAGGAGCTGCGGCTGGCTGTCGAAATTGTCGAGAAGGAAGACGCCGGAATCTTCGGGGATGCGGAGTCCGGGAGCGACTTGAGGAAGCTTGGCGTCGGCTAGTTCGTTTTCGTGGTCGAGTTCTTTATCGAGCTGGACGGCTTCGGGAGCCTCGGTGCGACCTTGCTCGTATTTCTCGGTGGCGGGCCAGTCGACCAGAGAGCTGGGGAGATCCTCCCAACTTTCGCGCTCGGAGCTGTAGTAGTGGACGCGGTCGCCCTTGACCTCATATTTGGTAACGAGCTGGTGGGAGCCGTCTTTGAGGATGAGGCGGTGGACGGTGTCTTGTTGCTGGGCGAGCGCGGGAATGGCGAGCAGCAGAGCGAGGAGCGGGAGCAAAGCTTGCCGGAGGTGAAAATTCGAGGGCATATTCAATTTCATTATCGTCTTGTTCTTGGGGGAGAGTCGAGAGAGTTCAGGCATTCACAGGAGATGGTTATTCTTCACGGAGGAAGCTGTGAGGTTCACCAGCGGTTCTATTTGGCGGCCGGCAGAGTGCACGGGTCCTTCGGGCCTAAAGGCCGGCCCTCAGGATGACGGGGCTATTCGGGCGAAGGCAGGTCGAGGATTCACCTGATAAACGTTGGAGGGCGGCTTGTAGTATTCTGGTGCGCGAACGGGCGAGCTCGAACATGAAACGCAATCTTCTGCGGTTATCTCTCATTTCTTTCCTGTGCACGGCGGCTGCGCTGGGGCAATCGGGCCCTGCGATTTCGGCGGCACCGGCCGGCGGGCAGGGGCAACCGGTCTCGTACGCGTCGGTGACGCAATTGAATGGATTGCTGTCGCAGCTGGAAGCGACGTCGAAAGATACCCAGGCGGATCTGGTGAAGCTGCGGATTGAGCATTGGAAGGCGGATACGGCGTACAAGAGACAGGCGCTGGGAAATGTGGATTCAATCCAGAGAAATCTGCAGGAAGCGTTGCCGGAGATGCTCGCGAAATTGCGCTCGGCCCCGGAGGATCTGCCAGCGACATTCAAGCTCTATCGCAATCTCGACGCCTTATACGACGTACTCGGCAGCGTGGTGGAAGGCGCGGGAGCGTTTGGATCGAAGGATGATCTGCAGTCCCTGTCAAACGATTTGAGTTCGTTTGAGGGGACGCGAAAACAACTGGCGGAGCGGATTGAGAATTTGTCGTCAGCGAAAGAGGCGGAGATTGTGCGGCTGCGGACGGACTTGAAGACGGCGCAGGCGGCGATTCCGGCGGAGCCTCCGAAGAAAATAATTGTGGACGATACAGAACCGCCGAAGAAGCCGGCGGCGAAAAAGAAGCCGGCCGCGAAGAAGAAGCCTGGCGATACGACGAAGCCGGCGCAGCAGCAGACTCCGCCTTCCAAGCCACCACAGTAAGGGATTCCGAATACTTCACGTCAAAATCCCCACCCTCTCGCAAAGTGAGCCATACGGGTGGGGCACCCTTGTGTCCCCTTGGGTGCTCACGTTTCCTATTTCTGGTTGCGAATCTGATAATCTTTCGAGCGCATCTAGATTGAACATCCGTATGCATCCACATGTCAGCATTGTCGGGGCGGTGTTGGGGGTCGTCGTCATCTGGGTGGTGCTGCTGGATGCGTTCGAGACGGTGGTGCTGCCGCGGCGGGTGCTACGGAACTTCAAGCTAACCGCGTACTTCTACCGGCGGACGTGGATTCCATGGCGGAAAATTGCGAGCCACATCAAAACAACGTCGCGGCAACAGAATTTTCTGGGATATTACGGACCACTGTCGGTGATTCTGCTGATGGGAGTTTGGGCAGCCGAACTGATCCTGGGATTTGCGTTGATCCAGTACGGGATCGGGGGACACGAACAGCTCAGCGGCGAGCGGCTGACGTTTGGCAAGATCCTTTATCACAGCGGGGAGACCTTTTTCACGCTGGGATATGGCGACATTGTGCCGACTTCGGGCCTCGCCCGGGCGCTGTCGGTGTTCGAAGCGGGAATGGGGTTCGCGTTTCTGGGCGTGGTAATTGGATACATTCCGGTGGTGTATTCGTCGTTCTCGCGGAGAGAAATTCAGATATCGATGCTGGATGCGCGGGCGGGATCGCCTCCATCGGCGGCGGAGTTGTTGGTGCGGCTAGCGGGGAGGACGGAAGAGCCCGGGGTGAATCAGCGAGTGATGGACGAAGTGCTGCGCGACTGGGAGCGCTGGGCCGCAGAGTTGTTGGAGTCGCAGATTTCGTATCCAGTGCTGACGTTTTTCCGGTCGCAGCATAGCAACCAGTCCTGGCTGGCGGCGCTGACGACGATGCTGGACGTGACCGCGCTGCTGCTGACGGGGATTGAGGGAGTGCATCCGGGGCAGGCGAAGTTGACGTTTGCCATGGCGCGCCATGCGGCGGTGGACCTGGCGCAGGTGGTGAATGCGAGGCATGATCCGGGGGCGCCGGAACGATTGCCGGACGCAGAGTTGGAGGCGTTGCGCGGGGCGCTGGACGCGGCGGGACTGCGCTTGCGGAGCGACGACTACGGGCGGGAGAAGCTGGCGAAGCTGCGATCGATGTACGAACCGTATGTGCATGCAACCGGACGAAACCTGATGATGACGCTGCCGGCCTGGAGACATCCGGAGAAGCTGCGGGATAACTGGCAGGCCGGGCCGTGGGATCGGGTGATCCAGGCGCGGGGGTTGGCGATCCTTGGACAGAAGGCAGTGCAGGCGCCGACGGTGGTAGGGGAAGATCATTTCTAGAGGTGAAAACTCTAGCAGAAATGAAAACCGCAGAGGACGCCGAGGTCGCGGAGGATGGAAAGCATCTTAATTTTTAGGACGTTTCTTCTCTTTCTCTCGTTAGGCATAACGTTCGCTCCTAGGCATTTTTCCTTTTCCGCCATTATTCCTCCGCGTCCTCTGTGGTCTTGATTGGTGCTAACATCCTTCGTTCTGGAAATCTGAATTCATGAAACATACCGGCGAGAACGTGGTGCGGATTGAAGCGGAGGCGCTGGGAGCGCTGGCGGACCGGATTGGGGGTCCGATGGCGGAGGCGTTTCAGCGGGCGGTGGATTTAATGTTTCACTGCGCGGGGCGCGTGGTCGTGACGGGGATGGGCAAGAGCGGGCTGATCGCGCGGAAGATTGCGGCGACGCTGAGTTCGACGGGAACTCCGGCGCTGTATCTGCACCCGGTGGAGGCGCTGCACGGGGATTTGGGGATGGTGGTGCGCGGGGATGTGTTGCTGGCGCTGTCGGCGAGCGGGGAGACGGAGGAGATTCTGGCGCTGCTGGCGACGATCAAGCGGCTGCGGGTCTCGTTGATTGCGATGACGGGGGACGAGATTTGCGGGGCAGAGGCTTCGCAGAATCGAAGTCAAAATCCCCACCCCTTCAACTCGCTTCGCTCGCTCAGGGCAGGCTCTGTCTCGCCAAAAACGCGAGACAAGGACGGGGCACCCGGATCCGAGGCGGTTCCTGAGAGACAGTCAAAAGCAGCGGGCGGGGGCGCCCGCTCCACCCAGAAAATCTCGACTTTGGCGGGGGCAGCGGATGTGGCTTTGGATTGTTCGGTGGCGCAGGAGGCTTGCGCTTTGGGATTGGCGCCGACAGCTTCGACTACTACAATGCTCGCTTTGGGCGATGCACTGGCGGTTACGCTGAGCGAGCGGCGGGGATTCAAGGAAGAAGATTTTGCCAACCTGCATCCGGGGGGAAAGTTGGGGAAACGGTTGGCCCGGGTGGAATCCCTGATGCATAGCGGCGATGCGCTGCCCCGGGTTGCACCGGCGACGAAGATGCCGGATGTGATCTACGAAATGTCGCGGAAGAAGCTGGGCGTGACGGCCGTGATTGAGGGCGAGAGGCTGGTGGGAATCATCAGCGATGGGGATTTACGGCGACTGCTGGAGAAGCGGGGGAAAGACGTAATGGATTTGACGGCGGCGGAGGCGATGACGCGGGATCCGAAGACTATCGCAAAAGAAGAATTCGCGGCGACGGCGATCGCAGTGATGGAAGAGAAGAAAATCACTTCGTTGATTGTGGTCGACCGGGAGCGGCGGGTCGAGGGGATCGTGCATCTGCATGATTTGTGGACTACTGAACTGATCTAGAAGCAGCACCTTTCCAAGAAATTCAAGAGCAGAGTCAAAAGCAGCGGGCGGGGCGCCCGCTCCACACACACTTGGGTGCTAGGCAAGCGCGGGGAAATGGGGCACAATGCAGGGCGGGGCGGGAGAGTCGCACTTGAAGATTTCGCAAAAAGGACTGTATGCGCTGCAGGCGATGATGACGCTGGCGCGGCGGCACGAGCAGGGCGCGATCAAGATCCGGGACATCGCGGCGGAGAGCAATCTGCCGGAAAAATTTCTCGAGCTGATTTTGCTGGAGCTGAAGAATGCGCGCATTGTGGATAGCGTGCGCGGGGCGCGCGGGGGATATCAGTTGCGGCGCGATCCGGCGGAAATTCCGCTGAGCGACATTATCCGGTTGGTGGATGGTCCGCTGGCGCCGATGGGGGACGCGGAGCAGTTGCGTGGGCTGATCGCGAAAGACTCGGACCACCGGGCGCTGTACGAGGTCTTTCTGGCGGTGCGGGACGCAGCGGCGAAGATCCTGGAGCATACGACGATCGCGGATCTGGTGAGCGGCAAAGGCAGGAAGACGGCGGCCGGCGCGAAGAAGAGTAAGAACTCATAAGGAATTTGCTTCCGGGCAGCACAAAGGCGGCACCGCTGGTGCGATACCGCCCTGGGTTCCAGATGGGGGAACGGTTGAGGGCCTTGAAGATCAGCCATACATGCCCTAGCATTCCCACATGAAACTTACCCTATCGAAGTGGCTTGTGTAGTGGAGCGCATTTGGCCTAGTTGTCCCGGCTGTACTGCTACTTCGATGGAAGCTGTTTGGTGCGATGTTCGGGCAGTTCGAAGCAACGGTGTGGCCTAGTTCAATCTTCACGATGGCTCTCGAAGGCAGCCATTCAATATCCAACATTCTCCTCGTCTACGCCATTGCACTCTTTGCAAACATGCTTCTGTACTCTCTTGTTGGGCTTCTAGCTTGGCCCGTCCTCCGATTCGTTGTTCGCAGACGCGCTCTCTAGCGGGCTGAAAGGGACTGTTGCGGCATTTGCGTTCGTGACTCAGTCTCGAAACCCTTTGTCCGGGGCGGGAAGTGCGCGATATTCACAGAGCGGTCACAGGATCCGGTTCAATCAGCAAGATTGATTGCCGCTCATGAATCATATGGAAAGCCGCGTCCAGAGCGGGTTCTGAAGGAAATGCAGTTGCGGGTTGCACCATTTCCGGTCAGGGGCTTGTGGACGGCGTGCAGTCGATTGAAAAGACATGTACTTACAAAGCCGCAATTTTCGTTGACTGAAAAAATAGAAGGACGTACAACAAGATCGTTCTTTGACAGCTTCTTAAGTTTTTCCGGTTGGTGCGGCGTCCGGGGCTCGAGCGAAGTCACTTGCCCGATCGCAAGATTGGGTAGGAGGGCAAGCAAGGGTCTATAGCAAAGCGCTGGTCGAGGCGAACGAAGAAGAAATGTTGAAGGCAGGATAGAGTTCCGAGGCGTAGGGTAGGTTTATCCGGTTGGCGGTGAGCCCGGAGCCCAAGCTGACGATCGCGCGAAGCGCCCCGCAAGGGAGGCTTTGAGAGCAGGTCGAGCGAGGGTCAGAAGCGAGCTACTGGCCGAGACGAATGGACCCCACACCACCTTGGAACTCTCTTTGTTTTTGAGCGATGAGCGATGAGCGATGAGCGATGAGCCCCGAGCATTGAGCTGACGCGGCTCGACACACCTTCCCCGGATCAAAAATTCTCCATCGGAATTGTCATGTTGAGCGGAGCCGTGAGCGGAGCGCAGCGAAGCTCACGGCGGAGTCGAAACATCCCTACCCCGTAACGGGCTATCCCATACGCTTCGTGGCTCGCCACGGCTTGCGCCGTGGGCTGCATTCTTTCGCCGCTTCGCGGCTGCATCCTGATCGATGTCCCAATCCGCCGCTTCGCGGCTGGACAGCCGATGGCGGCTGTCCCCACATAGATCCCTTCCTCTTGGATCTCTTCCCCTTGTTCACCGTTACCCGGGGCTTATGTTTGGGCTTAATCATTACCCGCCTCGCGGCTGTGCCCATTCGATTAGTCCACGTGTTCGCCTTCGGCGAAGCCGGGTTCTCCGGGCGGGAGGACGTCGCGTTCGCCGGCGATCCAGACATACAGAGTGGGCAGCAGGAAGATGCTCATGATTAACGCTGCCATCAGGCCGCCGACGATCACGATGGCGAAGGGGCGTTGCGAGTCGGAGCCGATGGCGTGGGACATGGCCGCGGGCAAAAGTCCGAGAGTGGCGACGAGCATGGTCATCATGATGGGACGCAGGCGGAGCACGGCGCCTTCGACGGCGGCGTCTTCGATGGTGAAGCGGCGCACGCGGAGCTGATTGATGTATTCCAGCATGATGACTCCGGTCTGGACGGAGACACCAAACAGCGCGAGGAATCCTACGCCGGAGGAGACGCTGAAGTTTGTGCCGGTCAGCAATAGGGCGAGCACGCCGCCGATGGGAGCGATGGCGACGTTGGCCATAATCAGCATCGACCACTTGAATGACTTAAACATCGTATAAAGAATGACGAAGATAATGAAGATGGTGATGGGAAGAACGATGAGCAGGCGGGCATTGGCGCGCTTCTGGCTGGCGTATTCGCCTTCCCATTTCAGGTGATACCCGGTGGGCAACTTCACCTGCTCGCCCACTTTCTTGATGGCCTCTTCGACGGTCGATCCAAGATCGCGGCCACGGACGCTGTATTTGATGGCGATGTAGCGCTGGTTGCCTTCGCGGTAAATTTCAGAGCCTCCGTCGGCGACCTCAATGTTGCAAAGCTGGGCGAGGGAGACGCGTTCACCGGAGGGCGCGAGCAGGCGAATATTCTCGATTTCCTGCTTGGTGTCGCGGTATTGCGGGAGATAGCGGAGAACGAGGTCGTAGCGCGCCTCGCCTTGCAAGACCTGAGTCAGCGCGTTGCCGCCGACGGCGGTCTGGACGGCGTCCTGCACGTCGGCCACGTTGATCTGATAGCGGGCGGCGGCATCGCGATTGACGGTGATGTTGAGGTTGGGCTGGCCGAGGACGCGGAAGACGCCGAGATCTTCGATGCCATTGACCTGGCGCATGACGGCTACGATTTCGTCGGCTTTGCCTTCGAGCGTTCGCAAGTCGTCGCCAAAAACCTTGGTGGCCAGCTCGCCTTTGACGCCGCTAACGGCTTCTTCCATGTTGTCTTCGATGGGCTGCGAAAATCCCCAGACCACGCCGGGGATTTTGTCGAGCTCGCGCTGCATGGCGGCGATGAGTTCATCTTTGTCTTCGTGAAAGATGGGACGCCATTCTTCTTTGGGCTTGAGGTCGACGAAATATTCGGTGTTGAAGAAGCCGGTGGTATCGGTGCCATCGTCGGGACGTCCGACTTGGCTGGTGCATTGCGGAACTTCGGGGAACGAGCAGAGGATGATGCGAGCCTGATTGGCGACGCGGATGCCTTCGTCGGGACCGGTGCTGGGAGCGAGCGTGCCGCGAACCCAGAGCGCGCCTTCATCCAGATGAGGAAGGAATTCGGAACCGATGATGCCGCTGAACGCGAGGAAGTTACCCAGCAGGATTAGGGTACCCGCGATGCCAACGGTGATGTACCGGTGGCGAATGGCCCAGCGCACGGCGTGGCGATAGTGCTCGGTGACAAAAGACATGAACGGGTTATGCCATTCCTTGGCGCCTTTGGCGAAGGCATAGCTGGCCAGCACGGGCGCGATCAGCATGGAAAAAATCAGGGCACCGAGCAGGGCGAAGGCGACGGTCCAGGCCATGGGTTGGAAGAGGCGGCCTTCGACGCGCTGCAGAGTGAAGATTGGCAAATAAGCGGTGATGATGATGCCGATGGCGTAGAAGACGGGGCGCTGAACTTCATGGGCGGCTTTGCCAATGCGCTCGATGGGAGTCTCGGTCTCATGGGCAAAGCTCATGTGGCGCACGATGTTTTCGATCATGACCACGGCTCCGTCAACCACCATGCCGAAATCGAGAGCGCCGAGAGAAAGCAGGTTGGCGGGGACTTGCTTGAGATCGAGGCAGATGGAGGCGAAGAGCAGAGAGAACGGGATGGTGGTGGCGACGATGATGGCGCCGCGGACGTTACCGAGAAACAGGAAAAGAATGATCGAGACCAGGATCATGCCTTCAGTGAGGTTGTGGAGAACGGTGTGGCTGGTGAAGTGGACGAGATCGCTGCGGTCGATGAAGGGAACGATTTTCACACCGGGCGGGAGGATGTGATCGTTCATCTCCTGAATTTTTTCGTGGAGAGCGCGGAGAGCGGGATCGGCGGCGGCGCCTTTGCGCAGCAGGGCGATGCCGGAGACGACATCGTCATTGTCGATGATCTTGCCGTCTTCATGCTGGATGGCCCCCTTGGGGCCATAGGGACAAGAGCTGCATGCGCGGGCAAACTGACCGAGGCGGATTTTCGGTCCCTGCTCGACGACGGCAATGTCTTTGATGCGAAGCGGGGTCCCGCTCTTGGTGTAGACGACGGTTTCTTCGATGTCGTGGACGCGGCTGACGAGGCCGACTTCACGAACGTTGATCTGCTGCAGGCCTTCCTGGATGAAGCTTCCGCCAGCGTTGGCGTTGTTGTTGGTGAGTTGCTGCTCGATCTGGGCGAGGCTGAGACCATAGGCCACTAACTTGTTAGGGTCGAGCCGAACCTGATATTCGCGGGTGGGACCTCCGAAGCTGGCGACGTCGACGATGTCGGGAACAGACTTCAGATTTTTTTCAACGATCCAGTCTTCGATGGATTTGAGCTCCATCGGGTCGTACTTGGGATTCGTGCTGTGGAGGGTGAAGAAATAGATCTGGCCGACGGGACTCCAGTCGGTGCCCATCTGCGGGAAGACGTTGGGCGGGAGCGTGACCTGGCTGAGGCGTTCGAGGACGCGTTCGCGGTTCCAGGCGTTGTCGGTGCCGTCTTCAAAGATCAGCTTCAGATCAGAGAGCCCGAACAAAGAAAAGGACCGAAGGTGAACGACGCCGGGGATACCGTTCATCGCGGTTTCAAGCGGGATGGTGACCTGCTGCTCGATTTGCTCGGCGGAGATTCCGGGCCACTGGGTAATGATTTCGACGTAATTGTCAGCGACGTCGGGATAGGCTTCGATGGGCAGATTGTGGAACGAGATGATGCCCCAGACGAAGAGGACAACCGCCAGCCCGAGGATGAGCAGGCGGTTGCCGAGAGCGAAATCGACGACGCGACGGATCATGGATTCGTCCAGTTGGCGGTGGCTAGGGGCCAGTGCTCAGTGGCGCAGTTCGTTGCGGGCTTATCCGCGGAGCCGATTGCGGAGTTGCTTCGCGGGAGATCCCTCGCTTCGCCTGAAAAGCGGCTCCGCTCGGGATGACGCCGGGCTGGGGGACGACGCCGGGCTGGAGAGTTGAGATCGAAATTCGGCAGAACATTCATCATCTATTGCTCCACCGTGTTTTGGAGATCGAGGGCGTTGGTGACGACCTGATCGCCGGGCTTGAGTCCAGAGACGATTTCCTGCTGCTGATTGGGCAACATGATTCCGGTGACGACCGGGGTGCGGCGGAAGTGGCCGTTGCCGAGCGGCATATAGACCCACTCGCGGTCGTGCAGGTGAAGGATGGCGGCGGCGGGAACGGCGGTGTGAGACTCGGGATGGCGTCCGTAGAATGTGGCTGTGGCGAACATGCCGATGCGAATCACTCCGGGATTTTTCACTTCGATCCGGACCTTGGCGGTGTGGATGTTGGGATCGAGGATGGGGAGGATATTGTCGACGCGTCCTTTGAGCGCCTGGTTGGGAAACGCGTTCAAGCGAACCTCGGCCTGGTCGCCGACGCGGACGGCGTCGAGATCATTTTCGTAAACGTCGCAGACGATCCAGACATAGGAAAGATCGGCGATGGTAAACGGGTTGGGGCCGGATAGTCCCTGCACGCCCGAGGAATTCGTGACCTGCTGGTCGGTGATGACGCCGGAGATCGGAGCTTTGACGTCGACGATGCCGGAGGGATGGTCTTTGTCGATGCCGAGAAGATGAAGTTGCTCAGTGGAAGCTTTGAGATCGGCGGAAGCGTCGGCCTCGGTGGCCTCGGCCTGTTCGAGAGCGCTTTTGGCGATGGCTCCTTTGTCGTAAAGCAGTTTGGCGCGATCGAGTTGGATGCGGGCCAGGCGCTCATCGTTCTCGGCCTTGATGTAAATCTGGTAGGCGCCGGAAATGTCGGCGCTCTGGACGCGGAGCAGGACCTGTCCTTTCTCGACGGCATCGCCGAGCTTGGCCTTGATTTCGACGACGCGGCCGGAGGCCAGAGAAACGACGGGAACGGCGCGAACAATATCAGGCTGGACGACTCCGGTGACGTTGAGGGCGGAGACGGCCAGGTGCGCGACGGCGGTGGCGAGCGGAAACTGGTCGGGGTGATCGACTTTGAAGTTGTTGGCGTCGAGATCAGGTTCGACTTGGGTTTTGGGCGGAGCTTCCTGCTGAGGGTTGGCTTTGCCGGAGCTGCAGGCGGCAAGGGTCAGGGCAAGGGCGCAGCAGAGTGCGAGCGCTAGGGCGTGCGTAGTTCTGTGGCGAGAGGAAAGAGCTGTCGAGCTTCGCTCGGCCGGACAGCCGAGGGCGGCTGTCCCCACATGGTTGTTGCTTGGGTTTTGCCCTACATACTTGTTTTTGTTCATTGGATCACCTCGCGGCCTACGGCCTGGTTCAGTTGCGCGGCGGCGGTGAGATAAGCGCCGACCAGGTTCACATAACTGAGCTGCACGGTGCGGTAGTCGCTTTCGGCGTTGAAGAAATCGAGCAGAGACGCGCCGCCGTGCTGATAAGAAAAGAAAACGGTATCGCGCACGCGGACGGCTTGCTCGAGATATTGGCGCTTATACGGTTGGAGCAGCGCGATGTTGCTGGCGACGGTGGCGTAGGCGGAGTCGACGTCGCTGTAGACCTCGGTTTCGACTCCGTCGCGCAGCTTCTGGTTGCGGTTGATATCGATTTTCGTGCGCAGCTTTTCTCCCTGATTGCGGTCGAAGATGCGCAGAGGGATGCTGACGCTGGCGCCGATCGTGTTGAGCGCGTCGGGATTGTTGAACGAGCCGTTGTGAGTGAACCAGACGCCGATGGTGGGATCGGTGGATCCATCGGCGACGGCGAGCTTGTAACTGGACTGAGCCTGTTGCACGGAAAGAACGGCGGCGCGAAGATCGGGACGGGCATCGAGCGCGTCTTTGCGGTAGTCGTCGTCGGAAAGAATTTCGTCGCTGAAATCGAACGGACCATCGAGATCGAAGCTGTCGACGGGACGACGATCGTCGAGGAGGGCGAGCAGATTGATTTTTGTGGTGCGCAGATTGACCAGGGCGGTTTGGAGGTCGGACTCATATTGCAGGCGTCCGAGTTCGAGGCGGTCAAGATCGATGCGGGCGATATCGCCGGCGTCGAAGCGGTCGCGGCTGACTTTCAGGATTTTGTCGTAGTACTCGAGGTTGTCTTGCGCGAGATGCAGGACGGCCTTAGCCTGAAGCACGCCGACGAAGGCGCTGCGGACATTGAAGAGCAAGGTTCGGTCGGTGTCGGCGGCCTGGGCTGCGCCGATGGCAGTGCCTTGCTTGGCAACTTCGAGGCGAAGGTTGCGTTTGTTGCGGCGCTCGAATAGCTGGCTGATGCCAGGAGAAACAAAGGTGCCCGCAAAAGGCTGCCAGACGCCGCGGCTGGGGACGATCTGGGTGCCGTCGGCGGTAACGGTGAAATCGGGATTGGGGCGAAGATGGGCGGTGATTTCTTCGGCTTTGAGTTCGTCGATGTTCAGCTTGGCAGCCATGAGGGTGGTGTTCTGGAGTTCAAAATTGGCTTTGACCTGATCCCAGGTCCAGATGACAGGGGCAGACGAGGGCCTCGCCTGCGCGGGTGTCTGGGCGCAGAGGCTGGCAGAGCAAAGGATGGCGAACACCAGATTTATAGAAATCCACCGCATTCAAAAAACTCCGTCCCCGAATCGATGGCACGATTCGGGAAAACCTAAGTACGCCTAGCGGGCGGCCGCCGAGGTTTCAGCGACCACTTCATATCTCGTTTCCCGCATAAGAGGTTCGTAAAAAAGAGGGGGAATCGCCGCGGAAGTTCAAATTGGAGCGATCAGCGATCCACAGAACTAAGCGAGGGCAGACTGAGGAGGGGCGCGGGGACGCAGGTCGGGCCGGCGGAATTGTGGACTGAACAGCGCGTGGACGGGCACAGCGTGCCAGGTGGCAGGGTGCACCACGAAAAAATCGGAAACGGCGGCCACGAGCGGCTGGCTGTGCCATTTGGCGGAGGATGATTTTTCGCCACTCTTCTGGCAGACACTGCGCTTGCCGGCGGGAGATTCCTCCATCTCGGTACGCATCGCGTGGAGATCGTCGGTGGCAGAGATTACCGGGAAGAGAACGACGAGCATGCATCCCAAGGCCAGCAGGCATTGAAAGGAAGTGAAGCGGCGGCCGGGAGGCAGGCTTCGGGCATGGCGCCACAGCCAATAGGCGGGCAACGCCAGTAGCAGCCATGCGAGATTGAGTAAAAGTTCCACGAGAAAAGCGCGACGACAGGGTAGTTTTTCAGAAATGTTAAATCCAAGTCAATGTGACTTACGTTTTGGGGGACGTTTTGGGGGAAGAAGATCGGATGAGGCTGAGGGCGCAAGCGGTCGTAAAAGGGGCTGTGGCCCAGTACGTCCGGGCCGCTGGACGGCCCCTTCGACTACGCTCAGGGCAGGCTGTGTCCGTCCCCCCATGAGCAGGAATGGGCCGCAAGATCGGGAGCGTTCGACATTCCCTGTACGGAGGCGTGGGTACTGTGGGAGAGTAAGGGTGAAGAATGGGGATCAGGCAAGACCCATGCCAAGAAATATCTAAGATGAGCGGAACACGGCCAATTCGAACGTCGCTGATTGCTGTGACCTGCGCAGCCGGGATCGCGGTATTTTCCATCGGCATGCTGCGAGCGGCGGGAACGCCGCAGAGCGAACCGGAGTTGCTCATCCAAAACGAGTCGGAGTTGCCGGATGCTTATCCGCGGATGCCGTACGAGTATCGATTTCATGCGCGCGGAGGCGTGCCAGTGCTGCACTGGCGGGTGGAAAAGGGCGCGCTGCCTCCGGGGATGAAGCTCGAAGATGATGGCCTGCTGCAGGGTTCGCCCGAGCACAAGGGCGAGTTTCAATTCACGGTTTCGGTGCGGGATGGGGGCAAGCCGCAACAGGCCGTGCAAAAGGGATTCACGCTCCACGTGCAGTCGGCCTTGATTTTGACCTGGAAGGTTCCGGCGCATGTGAACGGAAACAGGATCGAGGGGAGCGTGGACGTCTCGAACGCAACCCCTGAGGATGTCGATCTGACATTCATTGTCATGGCGATCGCTGCCAACGGGAGAGCGACTGCGATCGGGTATCAGCATTTTGTGTTGGTACGAGGAACGATCGGCAAGGAATTGCCTTTCGGCGAGACCCTTCCGCATGGTGCCTATGTGGTGAACGTGGACGCGGTGGGCGAGGTGGCGGCAAAAAATCTGATCTACCGCGAGCGGATGCAGACGCCGTCGGCGCTGCAGGTGACGGTCGGGCCCTAGAGCTGGGTGGCAATTCACCACAGAGGGCTCGGGGGAACACAGAGGAATTCTCGAGGTGTCTGGGTAGGTTGGAGAATGGTCCGACGACCCTGGCACTACCCGCTTGTGCTGGGGGCTGTATTCTTGCGTCGCTTCGCGGCTGGACAGCCGATGGCGGCTGTCCCCACAAGAACCGTTCTACACCTCAAACGCCTCGCTTTACCTCAAAACCACCATTTTCGGTGGCGATCCAGTTCGACACAGGCTCGGCCGAGCTTGATCTGGTTATTAAGGTCACGTTCGGTAGTGATCCAGATCACGCAGCCCCGTGCGGGAAATAACCCGAATTGCGGGCGTTGGGCGCTTTCACCCATCGGTTCCCGAATTGGGCTGCTCTTTGCAGTCTTTTGTTTTCTAGCATATACAAGGAACCTCTCGAGGGACGGAGGCGGAGTGTGGTTTGGATCACAACTTGCCACAACCATGGCGTGCGAGGACGAGCAACGTTCAGGCTCCCTTGCCCAGGAGGTTTCCAATGCGAGCTCCTTACGGTCTGAATATCCTCGATAACTGCCAAACCTGTCCGATTCGAGGCGAACATCTGTTCTGCAACCTGTCGCCGCAGGCATCGCAACGGCTGAATGAGATCAAGTCGACAGCGATTTATCCCAAGGGCGCGATGCTGTTCATCGAGGGGCAGCAACCGCGGGGCGTGTTTGTGTTGTGCGTGGGCAAGGTAAAGCTCTCGACTTCGTCGCGGGAAGGCAAGACGATTATCACCAAGATTTCGGAAGGCGGAGACGTGTTGGGCTTGAATGCGGTGGTCTCGAACCGTCCGTATGAAGTGACGGCCGAGATGATGGAACCGGGGCAGGCGAATTTCATTCCGCGGGACTCGCTGCTGCATATGTTGAAGGATCATCCCGAGGTCGCGGTGCGGATCGCGCAGCAATTGAGCCGGAATTATTACACGGCGTATGAAGAGATTCGGACGCTGGGGCTGGCGGCCTCGCCGTCGGAGAAGTTTGCCAAGCTGCTACTGTCGTGGTCGACGAAAACCGCGCAGGACGATGGATCGTCGCAAGTGAAGATGACGCTGACCCATGAAGAGATCGCGGAAATTATCGGGACGACGCGGGAGACGGTGAGCCGGTTGTTCTCGCAGTTCAAGAAGAAACAGCTGATGGTGTTGAAAGGCGCGACGCTGGTGATCCGCAGCCGGATCGCGCTGGAGAAGATCGTACAGTCTTAGGTCTTTCCGGATATTGTGGGTCGCTGAGAGTTTCGGCAGAATGACGCGGTCGGTTTCACCCTCGTTAACCGACCTGTTGGAAAGAGAAGCTGGCCGCGTTATTGGGTGAAATCAAGCGAGTGGTTGTCGAGTAGAAGTGGGCCGCAACGGATCTTGCCTTGGATCGGGGTGCAGGCGAGCAACGGGGCGGCCCAGCCTCCTGTCACATTACTCCCAATCTTCGAAGTCTCTATCTTCCAAATCAGTCGAAAGTGTTTGCTTAAGGCTCGCCGGCGATGCCGGGCGCGCATTTCGCGGTCTTCCCCGCTATTGCGCTGAACCGAGCAAAACGGCCAGGAATGATCGATAATCAGGGTATGACGGGTAACGGATCGCTGAGGCTATCGGTGGGGATGGCGCTAGTGTGCTTGCTGTGGCTGACTCCAAGCGGCCGCGCTCAGAGCGGTTCCGGCGGCGGATCGTGGACGTCCAGCAACCAGGTGGAGGAACCGGGAGGCGGCGCGAATCCAACGCGCACCAGAGACGTTCACACCGAATCGAATGGCCACGTGATCGACAAGACTGTGACAGAAACGCTGGGGCCGGACGGTCGCTACATTCCTTATTCGGAGACGGAAAAAGAATCGGTTCGAGTCAACGATACGACCGTACGAACGACCGAGCGGAACTACGGCACGGGGCCGGATGGCGAATGGACATTGATCCTGCAGAGGCAGGAAGAGACGCGAAGCCTTGCTGGTGGCGAGGAAAAGACCGAGCGCACGACCTCCAGTTCGGACGGGAGCGGGGGATTGCAGGTGGTGCAGCGGGAGTTGGTCGATTCAAAGCAAGTCAGCCCGGGCGTAACTGATACGAAGAGCACCGTGTATTCGGCGGATGGAACGGGCCGGCTGGGCGCGACGGTGCAGACAGAACTGACGGAAAAGAAGGCGGACGGGAAAACGGAATTCAAGAAAACGACGATGCTTTCCGACGGCGCCGGGCATTGGCAGGTGAGCGAGATTCGCGAAGGCACCACCGAACAACAGACAGGCGGAGGACAGATCAAGGAAGAGAGTGTGCGCCGTCCGGATTCGAATGGGGCGCTATCGGTGGCAGAGCGCACCGTCACTCGGGATGGGCCCGGCAGCGGCGGGGAGAAACGTGCTACGACCGAGACGTACTCGACCTATGTTCCGGGGCTGACGGGCGACGGCAGCCTGCAACTGGTGAAACGCGAAGATACGGTTCAGCGCACGGGTGCAGACGGGCAGCAGAGTACGACGCGGCAGGTGGAGCAAGTGAATCCGGGCGATCCGAGCAGTGGTTTGCAGGTCGCCGAGCAAGCGATTGACATTGTGGGGACGAGGAGCAACGGCGTGGCGCAAGAACAGACGACGGTATCGACCGTGGGTCCGGATGGCCTGATGCATGTGGTGTTGGTGGATATGGGAAAGAGCGACAAGCCGGTTGCGGTGCAGGTCGATATGAGCAAGAAACCCAAGGCGAAGTAACGCAGGCTGGCGGGCTCAAGGCAGACGGTTGATGAGGGACGCGACGTATCCGGCGCCGAATCCGTTGTCGATGTTTACCACGCTGACGTTCGAGGCGCAGGAGTTGAGCATCCCGAGCAGGGCGGCCATGCCCTTGAACGACGCGCCATAGCCGATGCTGGTGGGCACGGCGATGACGGGGACGCCGACCAGGCCTCCGACTACGCTGGGGAGGGCGCCTTCCATCCCGGCGCAGACAACGACCACTCGCGCCTTCGAAAGCGCCTCACGATTGGCCAGCAGACGGTGAATGCCAGCCACGCCCACGTCGTAGAAGTGCTCCACTTCGTTGCCCATCAGTTCCGCGGTGACGACCGCTTCCTCGGCGATGGGAATGTCGCTGGTTCCAGCTGAGACCACGGCGATGACGCCTTTGCCGTATTGCGCAGGATCTTTTTTCAGAACGATAGCGCGGGCCAGGTCGCGATACTCCACGCCGCGAACCTTCTTCTTCACCGCGGCGAACTGCTTCTCGTTGGCGCGCGTGGCCAGGACGTTGCCTCCGTGCTTGGCGAGACGCGCAAAAATTCCGGCTACCTGCGCCGGGGTCTTGCCTTCTCCAAGGATTACTTCGGGCATGCCGGCACGCAGGGCGCGATGATGATCGACTTTGGCGAAGCCCAGATCTTCAAATGGAAGGTGTCGCAAGCGATCGACAGCGCCGTCGGGAGTGAGCGTCCCGCGGCGGACCTGCTCGAAAAGTTTGCGGATGGAGTCGGCGTTCAAGAGGCAGTCAGCACTCGGCATTCAGCATTCAGCCGGTGAAGATTAGATTAGCACTCTAGCCATGAGCGGTGAGCTATGAGCAGTGGGCAGTTGCTCATTGCCCATTGCTCATGGCTCACTGCTCACGCATTTGCTGCGCGGGCCTGCGGGCGCGCAATGGAGCGCAGCTTTGAGATGACCGTGGCGCAGACTTTTCGTGCCAGACCGGGTTCGTCGAGATGGGCTAAGAACAGACGGCGCAGCCCGCCGGGTGCGATTTTCCCTGCGAGATACGCGTCATAAATCTGGCCGCCGATGCGGTATCCCCATTCGCGCGCGGAGGACTCAAAGCTCTCTTCTTCAGCACGCATGGCGGCCTGGGCTGCTTTCTCACAAGCGGCGCGCGACAGCGGCACGCCGTTTTCGGATCCCGGAACCGCGCGCGACGGATAGAGGACGCGCGATCCAAAATAGGCGACCGCATCTTCCACGACACGGGCGTAAAAGCGGTCGATGGCGGCGTTGCGGGCGGCGCCAGCGGTTTCTTCGGCCGCGGAATGTCCATTGAGGCGGTGCGGCAATCCCTGGCAAGCCTGATGCAGGAAGCGTGCTGCGTCTTCGGCGGCGTGCATCATCTGAAATTCGCGAATGTAGAACGAATTCACCTGCGGCAGGTAGGCGCTGCCGCGCTCGGCAACGCATGCGAGCATGGATTCGCGCTCTTGCTCGCTGATGCCTTTGCGCGAAAGCAAGCGCTGCAACATGGCGTCGGATGAGCCGCCATAGACCTCGGGCAGCATGTCGACGAGAAACTTGGGCTGCGTGCCGTTATGCGGCGAATAGCGGTTGATTTCGAGAAAACTGGCGAGACTATCGATCAGGTTGTAGATGGTTGGAGCGAAATCAGGCCCGTCATCGCAGCGGCTCCATTGATCGAGGAAGAGGCGATAGCTCTCGTATTTTTCCAGCGGCGTCGCATTGAAGACGCAAACCACGTCCGGATTCACGCGGACCGCTTCGACTTTGTCGGCGCGCTCTCCGGCGGCGCGCCAGTAGAGCGCGTCGATATTCTGCAGCACGGTGAGCACCTTGGCGTCGGGCAACTGCCGGCGAAGTTCGCGGGGCAGATGCGCGGGGGCGAGATGCGACTCGCCGAACAAAACGAAAATGACAGCATCGGGATGGCGCTGGCGAATTTCAGCGAGTTTCGCGGCAGCGTGACGATCGCGCGCTCCGATCTTGCGCAGGTTTTCGCGCGGCATGCAGTCGAGACCATACAAAGCTTCGGCATGATCGCGGGCGGTGACCAGGAGTTCGTAGAAGGGGGTCCAGTCGTATCCCCAATCGAGATCGAAGCGAATGCGCTGGCGGAGTTCGGACTCGTCAATTTCGCGGCGCCACCATTCGTCGAGAATGTGCTGGTCGCGGGCAAAGATGGTTTCGACGCCCAGAACGACGGGACGATCTCCGGCGAGGGCGCGCTGCTCGAGGATGGAGGCGGCAAACCGCTGCGCGGAGGGCAAGGCGTGATAGTCGCCGATCAGAATTGCGTCGGCCGGATGCAGGCACCCGCGCAATTGCTCGGCATCGAGCACGGACTCGTAGTTGCGGAACGATTGGTTGAAATCGCGAAGATATTTGCGGCGGCTGTGCGAATCCTGCACGCGAATTTCGCGTTCTACTCCGGCCACCGCGTGGAGTTCAGCGGCGCTGCGGCGGGATCGAAGATTCGCGGTGCAGGACATGGTCAGTTCTCAGTTCGTTCGTCTTGACTTCTGGTTGCGTGACTCCCTATGCTCCTGAGCGAACGTGCCGTCCCTACGGGACTCCGTTCTGCCTTTGCGTCTCTTCCCGGCACTTACGTGCCGGGCTATCTCATTCCGCCCCTGCGGGGCTAGAGTCGAGGCGGTGAACGCTGCGCCTCACCCAAAATCCGCGGCGGGCTTCATCCTGCCCTTTCGGGCTGGAGCGAAGCGGATTTTTTCCTCTTGCTTCGCCCAGACTGCCCTAGGGCCATTCCGTTCGCAGGAGGCGCTTTGTCCAACCAGTCGCCGAAAAATCTGACCATCGCTGCCAGCGGGGCCAGCGGGTCCATCTTCCTGCGGCACCTGCTGCTGACGGTGGCGGGCGACGAGCGCGTCGAAACCGTGAATTTCATCGCTTCCGACAGTGCGCTGCGCGTCATGGCCGAAGAACTGGATCTGAAAGGCCGATCCGATCTAATAGGCCAGATCCTTGGCTCGTCGGACTCGTCCGGCGGCCGTGCCTCGCGAAAATTTCAAATACAAGCAAATGCTGACATCGGAGCCAACGTGGCCAGCGGTTCTTATCCCGCCGAAGCCATGATTGTGATCCCGTGCAGCATGGGCACTCTGGCCCGCATTGCCAACGGCGTCGCGGCCCAACTGATCGAACGCGCCGCCGACGTTTCGCTCAAAGAGAAGCGTCCGCTGGTGCTGTGCGTGCGCGAGACGCCGCTCAACAAAATCCACATCCGCAACATGTACCGGGCGGCCGACGCCGGTGCGACCATCTTTCCTCTGATTCCGGCCTTCTATTTCCGTCCTGCTTCATTAGATGAGATGGCCCGCGAATTCGCTTATCGCGTGCTGGCTCATCTGGGCCTTCCCCAGGCCCAAGCCTTCCGCTGGAAAGGCTGAGGGCTCAATCACTTGGACGCCTAGGGAAAATCCTCTCTTCCCTCAGGAATATCGACACCTGGAGGGCAGGATTTCAGTGTAGAGAACCAAAGGTGCAGGGGGCAGATATCCTCCGGCCATGACCGGCCGGGGACGGATGGTATTTCTCCACTTCGGGACGAGATTTCCAACGCTGCAATCTTGAGCCCTTAGCGTAAAATGCGGCAACTTCTTCGGCAGGTGAATCATGTCTGGACGCTGGCGTTTGGGAATGATCGGGCTGGTATTTCTGGCGATCGGGGCGCGTGGGGCGGACGACCGCAATCCGTTCGCGGGAGATGCAAAGGCCGCGAAGGCGGGCGAGTACGAGTTCCGCATTAATTGCGCGCTGTGCCACGGATTGGGCGCCAAGGGCGGCGGGCGTGGTCCAGACTTGACGCGGGCGCAAAGGAAGTTCGCACATACGGATGCGGAGATGTTTCAAGTCATCAGCAACGGCATCGCCGGAACCGCGATGCCGGCGAATGGGACCAACGGCCAGGGCGTGGGAATGACCGACGAAGAGATCTGGCAGATCATCACCTACATTCGCAGCCAGGAGGTGAAGGCGTCCGCCAAATCGGCGGGGGACGCGGCTCATGGCAGGCAGCTGTTTTACGGCGACGCGAATTGTTCGGTGTGCCACATGGTCGAGGGCAAAGGCGGGCGGATGGGTCCGGACTTGACGTTGGTGGGAGGATCGCGCACGCGGGAGGCGCTGATCGATTCGGTGCGCAATCCCAGCCGGAGATTGGCGTGGGGATTGACCGAGGCGACGAAAGAGTTTCCCCAGGAATACGAAAGCGTCACGGTGGTGACCGCGGACGGGAAAAAGATTCGAGGCGTCACGATGAATGAAGACAGCTTCAGCGTGCAGATCATGGACATGGGCGGACACATCCATTTGCTGGAGAAAGATCAGCTGCGATCGTTTCAGAAGAGCCGGGAGTCGATGATGCCGGTGTACTCCACTGACACTCTTAGCGATCAGGAGTTGGAGGACATTGTGGCGTTTCTGGTTGGGGTGGGGGCGAAATGAGGGCTGACATTGGGAGCGCTAAACATTTTAAACGCAAAGAACGCGGAGGACTGCCGCGGAGATCGCTGAGAAACTCTCGGCTGGTTTGGGTCGCTCTGCTTTTGTTTGCCGCCTTGTTCGCGCATGCACAAGTTACTTTTGACCGTATCGTCCACTCCGCGAAAGAGCCGGAGAATTGGATGACTTATTCCGGAGATTATTCGGGAAAACGGTTCAGCGGGTTGGATCAGATCAACATTTCCAACGCGCATTCCATGGTTGCGAAGTGGGTTTATCAGATCGCCGCGACGGGCAAGTTTGAAACATCGCCGTTGGAGGTTGACGGAATTCTGTATGCCACCGGGCAGGATGATCGCGCCTTTGCGCTCGATGCGCGCACGGGGCGGCCGATCTGGATGTACCAGCGGCAACTACCGGGAGATATTCGTCCATGCTGCGGGCGGGTCAATCGGGGGCTGGCGATTCTGGGCGGCAAAGTCTTTCTGGGGACGCTCGACGCACACGTGATCGCGCTGGATGCGAAGACGGGGAACGTCATTTGGGATGTGACCGCTGCCGACTATCGGGTGGGGCACAGCTTCACGGTCGCGCCTCTAGCGGTGAAGAATCTGATTGTGATTGGCATTTCCGGCGGCGAGTATGGCGTGCGCGGATTCATCGACGCGTACGACGCCAATACGGGCGAGCGCAAGTGGCGCTTTTATACCGTGCCTGGCCCGGGCGAACCGGGGCACGACACTTGGGCGGGCGATTCATGGAAGGTGGGCGGAGCGCCGGCGTGGAATACGGGAACGTACGATCCGGCAACAAACCAGATTTTCTGGCCGACGGGGAATCCTTCGCCCTCGAACCGCGGCGCCGGGCGGGAGGGCGACAATCTGTACAGCAATTCCCTGCTCGCGCTGAATGCCGACAGCGGCAAGTTGAACTGGTATTTCCAGTTCACTAAGCACGACGAACATGACTGGGACGCGACGCAGGTTCCCGTGATGATCGATGCGGGAGAAAAACACATCCTCGCACAGGCCGACCGCAATGGATTCTTTTACGTGATCGATCGCACGACGGGAAGGTTAATCTCGGCGACGGCGTACGGGAAGCAGACTTGGAGCGACAGGAAAGATGCCGAGGGCCGGCCGGTGGCGGACAAGCAGGCGTCGCCGACGCTTGAAGGGCGCACGGTGTGTCCGGGCGCGGCGGGGACAACGAATTTCATGGCGCCGACCTACGATCCGCAGACGGGACTGTTTTATGTCAGCGCGCGGGATCAGTGCGACATTTTCAGCACGGCTCCGCAGCCGTATGAGGCGGGGCACGCCTTCTACGGCAGCGCCTATTTTCCGTCGGAGGAGGCGGAGCCGTACTTGGGATTTCTGAAGGCGATCGATCCGGCGACGGGCGAGGTGAAACAGAAGTTTCAGCATACGTCGCCGACGTGGTCGGGCGTGCTGTCGACGGCGGGCGGACTGGTGTTCAGCGGCGATGCGGAGGGAAACTTCATCGCCTTCGACGCGGAGACGCTCAAACCGCTGTGGCATTTCCAGATGGGGGGCGCGGTGTATGCGCCTCCGATGGCGTTTGCGGTGGACGGAAAAGAGTATGTGGCGATCGCGGCGGGCAGCGCGGTGTATGCGTTCGGGCTGCCGTAACGTGTAGGGGCGGACGCATTCGTCCGCCCCGCGGCGCAGCCGCGTGACTGGCATTGGCGGGAGGCTCGGCTTTAATTAGCTCCCCAGACTGTCAGGGTTGGCGAAACCTGGAATTTCCCTTCACCTCCAACCGTGTTCATTGCGCGCTTGGCGCGCAACCCCGGACGAATGCGTCCGGGGCTACATGTTTAATCCCTGATGTTGCCTGCGGCGGTCCCCCGATTGACGGCACGGCGCGTTTCGTACTAATCTGCGCTTACACCGGAAAGGAGGTGGTCGGATGACAAGTTCAGAAGGCAGTTGTAGAAGTATCCAAAGACCAGGTGAGGTGGCTGAGACTTAGAGCGGTTGCTCTAAGCGGGGCTTGGGACGCGGAATTCGCAAGAACTGCGTCCGGAGCTACAGCCCGCACACTACCGGTGATTTAAGGATTGATTCCGCCTGACGCAGGTCGGTCAGGAGTACCCGGAGTTGCCGTAGAGGCCACGTTAGAGTGACCACCTCTTGGTCAATCCCAACCAGTCCACCGGGCGGCCCGCAGGCTTCATGCTGCGGGCCGTTCTATTTTTGTACAATTCTTGCCTCGGATTTACACGAATTCCCGCGGACCAAGCCGGAGTATGATCTTGCCTCATGACGAAGATTGATACGGAACAGGAACGCCGGCGCCTGGCCGAGGTTTATGCCGCGCAAGCGGACGGCGAGTTGGAGCAAGTCGCGTCGCAAATGGCGGATCTGACGGACATTGCTCGCGAGACCCTGCGAACAGAGCTTGCGAATCGGGGCCTCTACGTCGGAGAACTGCAAGCGCCCGAGGATTCGCCTTCCACGGAGTTCCGAAATCTGGTCGTAATCCGCAGTTACTGGAACCTGCTCGAAGCAGAGTTGGCGAAAGGCTTGCTTGAGGCCGCTGGAATCGAAGCTTTCCTATTCGATGACAACATGGTCAGGATGGACTGGTTTAACGCGAACGCGCTCGGTGGAGTCAAATTGCGGGTGGACGCCGCCAACGTCGAAGACGCTGGTCGGATTCTCGAAGAGCAAGCGGGCAGCGGACCCGATGAACAGGATTCAACGCCCTAGCTTCTCAAATCCCTTAGAGATCACATCCTCGGTATCTTCGGCCAGCTTCAGCGCCGGCAACTGTTCGCGCGTGAACCAGCGCACTTCGGCGGCGTCGCTGGCGGCTTGCAGTTCCCCTCCAATCATGCGGCAGAGAAAATCAATCAGCACGTAGTGATATTGCACGCGCTTTTCCGGATCGCGCAGGATGCGGTCGTAAACGCCGAGCAGTTCGCCGGGCTCGACAATCAGGCCGGTTTCTTCGCGAGCCTCGCGGATGGCGGCCTCGCGGACCATTTCGCCGACCTCGAGAACTCCTCCGGGGATCGACCATTGTCCTTGAATCGGCGGGTGGGCGCGCTTGACCAGCAAGACGCGGTCGCCTTCGATGATGATGGCGCCGACGCCCACCAGCGGGAGTTCGGGGAATTCGCGTTTCATAGGCAGGGCGAACGTGAATTATAGCGAGTTGTTTGGGTCGGGCAACATCCCAGGCATTGCTGCGCCCTCGACGAAGTGCGCCCGCAAACTGCACCCTGAAAGTTGTCATCCCTGCAATCGAATCGGGGTTGGGGTTCGCCACACTTTCAGCGGAGTTCGACGAGTGCGTCTTTGGCATCAAAGGCTGGAGTAGCGGGTAGGGATGCTTCGACTCCGCGGGAACGTCGCTTCGCGACGCTCCCGCTCCGCTCAGGATGACAGTCGCGCGATTACAGGCGCGCGATTACAGGCGCGCGATTACAAAGCGTTGCACTAGAATATGGCGAACCAATATGGCTCTCGAAGAATATAAACGCAAGCGGCGGTTTGAAGAGACGCCCGAGCCTCCCCCGAAAGTGGAGAAGAAGAAAGGCAACCGCTTCGTGGTGCAGAAGCATGAGGCCACGCGGCTGCATTATGACTTCCGGCTGGAGATGGAAGGCGTATTGAAATCGTGGGCTGTGCCGAAAGGCCCGTCGCTCGATCCTGCGGACAAGCGGTTGGCGATGCAGGTCGAGGATCATCCCGTTTCTTATTTTGATTTTGAGGGAAATATCCCCGAGGGCAATTACGGCGCGGGCAGTGTGATGGTGTGGGACGTGGGCACGTGGCAGCCGCTGTCTCCTGTGCCGGTCGAGGGAAAGTATGTGCCTGGGACGGACGCCGAGGCCGTGGCGATGCTGGCCAAGGGCGATTTGAAATTCCGGCTGAACGGGAAGCGGCTGAAGGGGGATTTCGCGCTGGTCAAGATGAAAGGGCGGCGTCCGGGGAGCAAGGGCAACGAGTGGCTGATGATCAAGAAGCACGACGATTATGTCGTGGAAGGATATGACGCCGGGGAGATCGACGAGTCGGTGCTCAGCAAGCGAAGCATGGATGAGATCGCCGGCGATGCCGGATCGCGAGAGTGGAAGAGCAGCCGTCCGGCAGGACGCGGGAGATTGAAGGCGGCGTGGCTGGCGGATGCTGTGGCTCGGGTCGAGAGTAAAAAAAAAGTCACTACAAAGGACGCGAAGGTACACGAAGGAAGACAGACGCCGGAATTCACCACGGGGGGCACAGGGGAACACAGAGGAAAGCGGGGCCGCGCAAGAGACGGTAAGGGTTCGTCTGCAACAACTTCGACAACTACATCTTCAACGGCCGGGAATTCCTCCGCGTCCTCCGCGGTTTTGGTTTCCCGGCCTGTCAAGCGGCCGATGCCGGCGGCGATCCATCCCATGCTGGCGGAATCGATCGATGAGCCGTTCGATGGAGCGGACTGGCTGTTTGAAATCAAATGGGACGGGTACCGGGCGGTGGCATTCATCGTGGATGGCAAGGTGCGGCTGGTTTCGCGAAATCAGAATGAGCTGACGGGGCGCTATCCGGAGTTGAAAGATATGGCGGGGTTCGTCAGGGCGAAGAATGCGATTCTCGACGGCGAAGTAGTGGCGCTCGATGCCGAGGGGAAAGCGTCGTTCAGCCTGATGCAGCAGCGGACCGGGTTTCGTCCGGGCGGCAAGCGGGCGGCGGCGAAGGCGGATGTTCCCGTGCTGTATTACGCGTTCGACTTGCTGTACCTGGATGGCGAGGACTGGCGCAAGGTGCCGCTCGAAGAGCGCAAACGCAAGCTGGCGTCGGTGATTATAGCGGGAGACGCGCTGCGATATTCCGATCACTACGAGGAGCAGGGACGGGCGCTGTTTGAAATCGCGCGGCAAAAGGGACTCGAGGGCATTGTGGCCAAGCGCCGCAACAGTTTTTATGAAGAACGACGCAGCGGCGAATGGCTGAAGATCAAGATCCGGCACCGGATCGAATGCGTCGTCGGCGGATTCACTGAGCCCGAAGGCAGTCGCGCGCATTTTGGCTCGCTGGTGCTGGGGCTTTATGACGATAAGGGACGCCTGATCCATGTGGGGCAGGCCGGCAGCGGCTTCAATCAGAAATCGCTGGCGGAGATTTGGAAAACGCTGAAGAAGTTGGAGACGAAGTCGAATCCGTTCTTTGGTGAGGTTGAGGCACTGCGTCGAGTGAGTTGGGTGAAGCCCGAACTGGTCGCCGAAATTGAGTACGCGGAGTGGACGCACGGTGCTGGCGATGGAAGCAGTCCGAAACTGCGGGCGCCGGTGTTTCTGGGTTTGCGGGACGATAAGAATCCTAAGGAATGCGTCCTGCAGGAGTTGATGGCTGGCTCGGCGGGTTAAGCGGCTTGGCCACTTTTCGAATTGGGTTCGGGTGTGAGGGCGAGACGCCCTCACGACAGCCGGCGGGACGCCGGCGCTACGCCTACAAATTGGCCGGCTCTACGGTAGCCGTGCGACGGTGCTCGGCGAACGTTACTTGATGTCTTTCATGGCCAGCAGCGTGCCGTAGTCGTGGCCGGTTTGATCGACGGCACGGGCTACTACGGCGGCGAAAGCATCTCTGACCTCAGGATACTTGGTCACCAGCGCCTTCATTACGTTCACGTTGTCCTGATATGCAAGGTTGGTATTGGAAACATTTGCTGATTTGTACCGGACGATTAGATCCAAATCGTTGCCTACAATCTCAGGAAAGACAGCGGTCAGCCTGTAAGTAGCCGCACCTGCCGTGAGATTAGCGGTTTTGCCTCCGGCAGGGAGATCGCTGGGCTGCGACCCTGCCGATTCGTCATAAAGCTTCTCGGTGGCCAGGGTGCTCATAAAGGGCAAGGGGAAAATCAGACTGCGGGCTTCCTCATAATAGAACCACGCGTTGTGGAGTTGTCCTTTAGCCTTGAATTCGCGAGCGCGCGCGACGAACCAATCGCTGTCGTGTCCTGCGATCTGTGCAGATTGAATGTAAAGCCCGGCTAACTTCCAGTCGGTTCCTATCTGCTGCAATATCTCCGAAAACATCGTCTTGCCTTTGGGAGAAGTCGCGTCGAGCAGCGCCACAGCGTATTTGCCCGCCGGAAGGTTATCGAGATAGAAGGCAGCACTGTTGGCGGTTTGTCCATTTTTGCCGAATACGCCGCAATAAAACTCGGCATGGGGGATGGGAGCCACTCCGGAGGCATCGAGCAGGAATGAAGATTTGACAGTGGCTTGGGCTCCGCTGAGATCCGGCTGGTGTTCCTTTACGGTGGCTTCGATTCCAGAGAAATCCGCAGCGAGGGTGGGGATGGCGTTCTGCCGTAAGGAGGCGGCGTCCCCGCTCGCGGCCATGCCAAAATATTTTTGAGCTGCGGTGGTGATGGCGGTTCGGGTCGCAGCATCCAACTCGTCCGCGGTCTGGCAGCTTTGCGCCTTGGCATTCCACGATAAAAGAGGGATTAACACCAGGGAAAACCATGCCGCAGGGTAACGCGACGGCAGATTCATAGGGATTCCGCCTTTACTTTCAGAGAGTTGGAATGCCTTGGCCAGTTTACGCCTGACTTGGACACGGTTGATAAGATTTTATGCCGCCGGAAATGGTTGACTGCAATCGCGCGCCACGAGTTTCGTCGACGGGAATACGCAAGAGACCAGGATTGGACCGTTCCTATTCTCGGGAGCAGGTCTGTGGAAGCTTAGTTTCCAGTGATAAAATTACCTGCATAGGCGACCTTCTATGTCCCCCCAAAGCTTGCTTTCAAAACGGGAGTAACCATGAGCATCACCGGACCGAAATTCATGAGACTTGCCTGCGCATTGATGCTGGGCATCACGGTAAGTCTGGGGGCTTCGAGTCCTGCGGGCGCGACGACGCAGACCCAGCAGACCCATAAGAAGAAAAAGAAGGTGCAGCAGCCGCCACCTCCTCCTCTTCCCTCCGGGCCGACGGGGCCGGTACAGCAGATTCCTTTGGATTCGATTGCGGCCGTGCCGCCTCAAGTGAGCTTCCAGAACAACCAGCTTACGATCGTGGCGGCGAACTCGACGCTGGCCGATATTCTGCGGGCGGTTCGCAAGCAGACCGGAGCCGAGATCGACATTCCTCCGGCGCCGGATCGGGTGGTAACGCATCTAGGGCCCGGTCCGGCCCGAGCTGTGGTCGCGGAACTGCTTAACGGATCCCGTTTCAACTATGTGCTGCTGGGATCTCCTGCCGACGATGCGGTGCTGACGCGAGTAGTGCTGGTGGCCAAGAGCGGGCCCGACGTGGCTCCAAGTCCGGCGGGGGCTCATCCCGCGCCTGCGGCTACGCAAGCCAATAACGCGCCTGAAGATGCGGCGTCGGACGCGGAGGCGGAAGCCTCCGAAGAAAACATGAACGGCGATGAGGCTCCTCCAGATCAGCCCGCCGAGCCGGATCAGCCGGCAAACAATGGGGATCAGCCCGCCGTGAAGACGCCGCAGCAGGTGTTGCAGGAAATGCAACAGCGTCAGATGCAGTTGCAACAGCAACAACAGCAGGGTGATCAGGTTCCGGGCTCGGGCATGCCGCCGCACCCGCCGCGAGAACAATAGCCAGCCTCGCCGTCTGCAGTGCTCAGTGGCTAGTGATCGGTGGACCGCCGAGGCTGCGCAGAGGCTCGTTATTGCCGATTGCCGCGCAAGGTTTGTGCGGAGCGGGCGCTCAAAGGCGGGTCACTCTCAGGCAACGTCTCCTGCAACAATTTCCAGTCACGCGCAAGTTCGTTTTCGGTAATGCCGTGTGGGGAGCGGTGACTGAGTTCTGATTGCAACCGTGCTTCCAGCAGTTGACGCACCAGTTGCGGAGGAGCATTCCCGGCAAGGATGGTCTCTGCGGAATCGCCGACCTGCACGAACTGCTCTCCGACACGTAACTGAAGAATCGGACGGCCCTCGGGATCAACGGCGGTTTGGGCGTGGGACTGCAGCCGTTCCCAGGTTTTGTCTGCGTTGGGCGCCGGATTTTCCGGATGCGCCTGGGCCAACAAGTGCTTGAGTTCCTCGCGATAGGCCCGCAGATCTTCGCGATCGAGCGGCACCTCGGGACCGCTGCCCACGACAAAAACTCTGGCGTCGCGGGCGGGTTCAAAGTGCCCCGCGCCGGTTCCCACATAAACCGCGGCCACACAGCCGGCGAAGATCGGGCTGGCTACTGCGCTTGGCACAATGTACTTCTTTGCTTTGAAAAAGGATTCCACCACGCCGTGCACTGCAGTGCTGCGGGGCATGCTGCCCGGGACCTGCGCGATTACCAAACGGGAAAAATGGATCTGCGGATGGCGGTCGCTGTAGCGGGTCAAGAGCTTCGCCATTTGCTTGGGCGTAGTGATGCCGGCGTCGGCAACCACGCTGCGATGCAGCGTCTTCGGGTAATAGAAATTCAGAATGTCTTTGGCGAAATCGGCGCAATTGCGGCGAACCAGGCGGAAATGAGATACGTTCGGAGAAGAATTCAGCTTGCGGACGAGCGCGTCATCCTGCTCCGGCGTCGTCTCGATCTCGTAGCCATAGATGGTGCGATCGTAGGAAGATCCGACGAGTTCGTACCAATTGCCGCCGGGAGTCTCGCCATTCTTGGCGTCGGGAGCGACCTGTTCCAGATATTTGCGGCGGTAGTGATCGCGAAGGAACGCGGTCATCTTGGCGTCAGCAAACAGCGGCACATCTTCCGGACGGTCCACGGCGTAGAGGTAGGGGACGAGCGGAATCGCGATCCAGTCATAACCTCTGATCCCGTCGTAACGGCTGATGACAACCCCGGTTTCTCCCGGCGCGCAGCGTCGCAGGACGAGGGGCGTATCGGCGCATACGCCGGAAAGATAGACGGCGGCGTGGCCGGTCGCGGTAAAGAATCCCAGCTTTCCGTAAGGCTCTTCGAGAAGCAGAGTGGCCGAAGCGCGGGCAAGAATCGAGCAGGACAAGGCGAGCAGGACTACCCCGCCGAATACGCGCCGCATCAACCGACTGTGGCGTAAGAAAGTCACCATTACTCCTACCGCAACTTATTTAGGCTAACCTGCTTATTTAAGAACCCCTTACGAAAAGATTAGTTGCTGTTGAGCGAAAAAACCAGTTACGGAAGTTCAGAGAATTCCGCGTCGGAATTAGCGAAAATTTGAGCGAATTTTGGCAACCCTTTGTGGTCAGGATTCCTGGATGTTGGCGCAGCGCTGTCTTCGCAGTTCTCTCGCTGCCCAACGCGCGCTATCGGCGACGGATTTATCGTCATCCGAAGCCGCGTGATCCGAAGCCAGGCGGTCCAGCAAGGGGAGAAATTCCGGATTCCGGCTGTTGCCCATCGCGATCAGCGCATTGCGGCGGAGTCCGGCACGCTTGGCCCGGCGGATCGGAGAACGACGAAAAGTCTCGCGAAACTCTTCCTCAGAGATTTCGGCGATCCAGGCGAGAGCCGGATTCACCAAAGCCGGACGAGGCTCAAACTCGGATGCCGCCGACGAGGGAGCTTTGCGGTTCCAGGGACAGACATCCTGGCAAATATCGCAGCCGAAAACGTGACGGCCCATGCCGCGGCGCAAGTCTTCGTCGGGGATACTGCCGCGCTTTTCAATCGTAAGGTATGAAATGCATCGCTTGGAATCGAGCCGGTAGGGTTCGAGGATCGCATCGGTGGGGCAGGCCACGATGCAGCGCGTGCATGTGCCGCAGCGATCCGGGGCGGGCATGTCGGGCGTGAGTTCGAGCGAGGTGAGGATCACGCCGAGAAACAGCCACGAGCCTTTTTTCTGATTGATGATGCAGGTATTCTTGCCGATCCAGCCGACGCCGGCATATTTGGCAAAGACGCGTTCGACGATCGGTCCGGTATCGACGTAGGAGCGAGTGGTTAGAGCTGGCGGGCAGGAGTGCCCGCCCCAGACGGCCTCTTCCACCTGCTTGAGGCGGCGCATGACTGCGTCGTGATAATCCTCGCGGCTCCAGGCGTAGCGGGAGATCCAGCCGTGACTGGGATCTTGCATTTGGGTTGAGTAAGGATGCCCGGTGTTGTAGTTGATGGCGCAGACGATCACGCTTCTCGCCCAGGGGGCAACGCGTGCGAGAGCGGCGCGCTTCAGTTCACCCTGCTCATCGCGGGCTTCCATATACTTCATTTCGCCGGCGTGGCCGGCGGCAATCCAGGCGGGAAAGTATTCGAGTTCGCGGTAATCGCCGGCCGGAGCGATGCCCGCCAGATCGAAACCCGCATCAGCGGCGGCGCGCTTGATTACAGCTTCGATCTCGTGGACTTGGACCGGGATCGCCATCTGCTGATTTTAAGCTGCCGAGGTGAGAGTGGCGCAAGGAGTGGACAGGAGACGGCGACAGTGGCTTGAATGTCAGAATTCTTACACGCCGAGCTTTTTGACTTCCTCGTTGTAGTATTTGCGGTACAGGATGTCCCACTCCTGCGAGCCTTCGAGGATGGTGCGCTTTTGACTATCGATCTTCTGCCGGGCGGCGAGATCGATCCTGGCTTCCTGATTCAGCAGGTCTTCCAGAATCTTTCGCGTTTCCTGGCGGATGGTGTTGGGATCTTCGATGAACTCGACTTCGTCCATCTGCTTGAGGACGTCGGCAACCGCCCGGGCCAGCACGTTAACTTTGTCTCGGCTCAGTCTCACAGGACCGCCTTGTACTTCCGCACCAGCTCGCTTTTCACCTTGCGGAACATTTCCTGGTAGTTGGCGCCGGTCTTCTGCATTTCGTCGGAGTAGGCTTCGAGGATGACGCGCACTTCGTCGTTAATGCGGTCTTCAAGCGAGAGTTCGTCAACCAAAGCGGCGTTCACCCGCTCGGTTACTGCCGGGACGGTTGAAGTTTCGATGAACTTTCCGGCGATCAGTCTCTTGGTGACTTCGCGGGCCAGATAGCCCACATATTCTTTGGAAAAAAGCATGTATGGGTTGAGAGTCCTGCGTATAGCGATTTGCTTTTGTGAATCAAAAAGTGTAACACAGCCGGAATACACGGCGCAGCCTAAGCCGAGTCAGGGATTCAACGCTGCGGCTGACCGCGCAGGGTGTAAACGAATTGTCGGATTTCGTGGCGCTCCCGATCCGCCTTCTGCGCGGATTCCTGCGAGAGTTGCTGGTATAGCCGCAGTTGTTCTTTGGATTTGTCCGCTTGGCCGAGCTGGCGATAGGCCTGGGCAAGTCGGTAGTGAGCTTCCTCCATCTGGGGATCGATCTGTATCGCCTTTTCGTAATCGGAAATTGCAGCGGGATAGTTTCCCGCGTCCGAATGCAGAATGCCAAGCTGAAGATGCGGAGCCGCATATTGCGGATTCAGGCGAGCCGCCGTGTTCAGCAGAGTCTCTACTTGCGAAAGGCTGGCGCTGTCGGGCGATTGCGGCCGACGCTTCCACAGCGCGACCGCATAGTAGTAGTTGGCTTCGGGATTGGCCGGTTGAAGCAAGACAAAACGGTGCAACTTCTCGACGGCCGCTTCTGACGGAATCGTCTCGGCGCGTTGCATTTTTCCAAGAAAAAGATATGGACTGGGCTCGGCCGGATCCAGATCGGACGCCCGGCAGATTTGCTGGACCGCATTGTCGTCGTTGCCCTGGGCAAACCACGCCGCCCCGAGGCCCAGCAGCATCCGCTGGGAGCGCGGGAATAAACGATTGCCGCGGGCGAAGACGTCCCGTGCGGGCTCGGTGGCATAGTGCAGCAGAAGTTCGGAACCCCAGTCGAACAGATAGGGCTCGTTGGGATCCATTTCCGCGGCGCGTTGGTACTGGCGAACCGCTTCGAGAGGATCCTTCAATTTCTCTTCCAGATCGCCGAACAAGTGATGCAGTTCGGCCGTGTCGTGCGCCGCCATTAATGAGTTGATGATTTGTCTCGCCTGGTCGTAGTCGGCGGTTTCGCAGTAGGCATGCGCCAGATCGTAGGAATTGTCGTAATCCGCCGGATTCGATTCCTGGGCGCGCTTCAAATACGGAATCGCCTCGTCGGCTCGGCCGTTTTCCGCGAAAAATTGACCGAGACGATGGTTAGCGTCGAAATTGGCGGGCTGGCGGGATGCGTTCTCCCTAAGAGATTTTTCAGTGCTGGCCGACTCGGCAGGCCTCGGGGTCGGCGCCGACTTGGTAAGCGAAGCAGTATCCTTCGCAAGGGACTCACGGGTGCGCATCGCCGTGTCGGAACCGTGCCCGCCGAGATTGGTGGTGTCGGTGACTCCCGAAACAATGAAATGAGGCTCGTCGAAGAATTTAGCTGCGGAAGAATCTGCGGGGTTCGCCGTCTTCGATGCACCCACCAGGCAATCGAATGTTTTCGCCTCTCCGCGAACGAGCACGAGCGAGGGAACTTCCGTCTCGACTGATCCGTTGATCACGATTCGCAGAGCATAAACTCCCGCACGCACCGCGGAGAACTTGTAGAATCCGGCGGAGTCGGTGCGCGCGGTCATTGCGCTCGCTGCGTCTTTGCCTTGCAGTTGCACCAGCGCGTCGGCGACTGGCTTACCTTGCGAATCCCGGACTCTGCCGCCCAAAGATGCGGAGTTGGATGCCTGCTGACACGGCGAGAGCAGAGAAAGAATGGCGAGAAGGACGAGTGTCCCCAGACTTTGACGAATGCCAGCAGAGCCGGTCGAATATAAGAAACGAGTAATCATCGGGCGTCGGGAGGCCGAAGCGGTTGCGCGCAGGTCTGACACTGAATTCTAGTCGTGGTAGCCAGACCCGGCAACGATAGAAAATTGGCGGAGCGACGAAAGTGGCGCATTACAAGTCAAACCGATAAAATGCACAGCTTCATGACAAAACACTCAAGAATCCCACTTCCCTCTTTCTTCCAATTCATTTCCCTGACTCTATTCACAGCTTTAGTGCTGGCGAGTTTTCCGGCGTGGGCTCAGCCGAATCCGTCAAAGCCCAAGATCATCATCGATCAGGACGCGGCTGGGCCGGGGGGAACCGACCAACAGGCGATTCTGCTGCTGATTCAGTCTCCACAAACTAAAGTGCTGGGCGTTACGGTCGTGACCGGCGATGCTTGGCTGAAGGATGAAGTGGCGCATACGCTGCGCACGCTGGAAATCATCGGGCGAACCGACATTCCCGTGGTGCCGGGGGCGGAGTATCCGCTGGTGCGTCGCAAGGAAGAAACCGAACTCTGGGAGCAGGAGTACGGGAGCGTGCCGTGGGTGGGAGCGTGGACGCCGCACTGGTATCATCCTGCCGATCAGCTGGGCGAAATGCCGGAAGGCAAGCCCACCACCAAGCCGCTGGACGAAGATGCCGCGCACTTTCTGGTGCGTATGGTGCGCAAGTATCCGCACGAGATCACCATCTACGAAGGCGGCCCCATGACGAACCTGGCGCTGGCCATTGCGATCGACCCGGAATTCGCAAGTCTGGCCAAGGAACTGGTCTTCATGGGAGGCAGCCTGAATCCGAAGACGGACGATCCGGAATTTGCCAACACGCCGCGGCACGAGTTCAATTTGTGGTTCGATCCGGAGGCCGCGCACATCGTGCTGACGGCGCCGTGGAAAAAAATTGTCTGCACGACGGTCGACATTTCGGTGAAGACGCGAATGACGCAGGAGTTGGTCGATCGCGTCAAGGCGGGGGATTCGCCTGCGGCGCGCTACATCGGAACCTATACGCGCTTGTATGGGGCATACAACTACCTATGGGATGAACTAACGGCGCTGGCATGGCTCGATCCCAGCCTGATCACGGCGAAAGAGACGCGCTATCTCGATGTCGACCTGAATCGCGGCCCGAGTTACGGAGATACTCTCAGTTGGACCGAACAAGACAAGCCGAAATTCGTCGGGCCGCCGGTTGAAATCCAGGCGGATCTGGATACGCAGAAGTTCTATACGGAATTCGTTGACCTGCTGAAGGCGCCGACACCGAAGCCGTAGCTTCGTCCGGTCACTGCTGGAGTTGCTGCATCATCTGCATGGCCTGCGGGTGGCCGGGATGCTGCTTGAGGAGTTCCTGCAAAACGGCTTGCGCTTTGTCACGAGCATCCTGCAAAGCGTAGACACGTGCGAGGTTGAGATATGCCTGGTCAAAGGCGGGAGCGACGCGTATGCATTTTTCGAAACTGGCTACAGCGTCGTCCCGGCGCTGCGTAACCAGGTAAAGCACGCCCAGATTGTTCAAGGCTTCGGGATAATCGGGCCGTGCCTGCAGTGCACGCCGCAGATACTCGTAAGCCCGCGCCGTATCGTCTGTCTGGGCGAACACCATCCCCAAACTGTAGTTGGCTTCGGGATCGTCCGGCGAAACCTGCACCGCATGTTCGAGCACGTCGCGGGCATCGCCCCACCGTTTCTGCAGGCGATAGGCATTGCCCAAATTGTCCAACGACAGCAGGTGATTTGGATTCAGTTGTAACGCCTGCTGGAAAAATCGGATCGAATCTTCGACATGATTCTCGCGCGTGGCGAGAACGCCGAGGTTATTCCAGGCATCGGGCAAGGTGTCGGGATAGGCCGGCGGCAACTTCACGCATCGTTCAAACATTTCGCGCGCCGCGGCGTTCTTGTTCTGATTCAGGTAGACGCTTCCGATTCCATAGAGGGCCTCCGCGCTTGACGGATCCTGGGCCAGCGCCTGCTGAAAGAACGTTTCTGCCTGATCCAGATATCCGCGCTGAAAAAACAGCGCGCCGGAAGAAAGATAGTTGCGTCCAAAGGCGAAGGTGTTGGTCGCGCTCGGAAATGGCAGAGCCCGTTTTAATCGCTCAGCGTCGCTTTGCGGGATCGCGCGGAAATCCTCCTCCACATGCTCCGGTGAAATCGGGCCTTGATAGACCTTTACGATTTGACCCGCAGTATCGATCAGGAACGACGTGGGCAAACTGAGATCGCGGTGACGATCGAACAATTGCCGGTAGAGGATGTTGTACACGGCGGCGATATCGTCGGACGCGGATAGGATGGGGAACGAAAAGCGGCGCTGGAAAGCGTCGAGATCCGTATTCGCGGCAACCTCCCGCGCGTTGCGGCTGTCGGCAAACTTGTCCACATTGATTGTTAACAGCAACAAGCCTTGCGCAGCCCAGTGCTCGTGCCGCTTTTTAAAGCGTTGAAGATCCTGCTTGCATTCTTCGGAGGCGGTCGTCCAAAAATTAAGCAGCACGGGCTTGCCGCGCATTGCTGACAGAGTTCGCTGCTTCCCCGACAGATCGGGAAGAGAAAAATCCGGTGCAGGAACGGGAGCCAGCAGCCAAGTCTCGATCTCGGCGGGCAACGATTCGATTTTCTGTGGGGGATTCGAAACCTGCAAAGCGGCCTTGGCAGAGGGCTTGAAAGGCTCGATGCGTGACGGCACCGTACCCTCCTCAACCCAGACTCGATGATTGATGGGAAGAGTCGGCAGTTCCTGCACAAGCCCGCTGGGCCACCGGATTGAAGCGCGCACCGGGCCTTTCGCTTCGCCCAGGCCGAAGAAGACTTCCTTGCTGTGCTGTGACAAGAAGCCGGACCCGGCCTGCAGCATTCGCGTTTGCTTGCCCGCAGTGGTCTTAATCGTGATTGCGGCTCCGATTGCGTCGCGATTGCTCTCTTGCCCGCGTAGACGAAAGGCAATCGATGGCGGTAGATTCTCGATCAGATTTTTCAGCACACGCAGTTGCGGAGCATTCCGGTTCTTCAGGAATATTTCCAGGCGGCCATCGTGATCGAAATCGGCCAGGGCGAAGGATCTGCCGTCTTCGATGAAATCGAGATCGGCCACGGCGGAGAGGTCGGTAAAAGTTCCGTCGTGATTGTTCGCGTAGAAGATGTTGCGCTCGAAACCGCTCCAGGTACTGTCGGCGCGAATGAGTTCATTGATAGCATTCCATCCCTGCTCGTAATCGTGGGATGCGGCATTTTCGTCGGGAGAATACGCCACGACCTGTCGCCAAAAAAAGCTGTTCAGGTCGGAACGCGACGGGCCTGAGACCATGCCATTCGCGATGTAGAAATCGGGGAAGCCGTCGTGATCAAAATCGAATGCGTCGCTGGACCACGCCCATCTCCCGACGCCAACCCCGGCAACGTCAGTCACGTCGGCGAAGACCGGGGTTTGATTGCGCAGCAGAGAATTTCCCATGGCATGCTTCTGATACAGAGCGCGAATGTTTGCGGGCGAGCCCTGCTTAAACGTCGGCTGCAGGGAAAGACGCACGCCGGCCGCGGTCCACATATTGCCGACATAGAAATCCCCGGCGCCGTCGTTGTCGAAGTCGAGGCAAGAAATACTCATTCCTGCGCCCACGTCTTCGACTCCAGTTCGTGGGGCTACATCGGTAAAAGTCCCGTCGCCGTTGTTGCGATATAGATTCTTGCGTCCAAAATCGTTCACCACGTAAAGATCCGGCCAGCCGTTGTTGTCGTAGTCATTCCATCCGCAGCAAAAACTGTAGCGAGTATTGTTCTGATTCAGACCGGATTCGCCGGTCACATCGCGGAACGTGCCGTCGTGCTGGTTTCGCAGGAGGAAATTCGGTGGCCCGTTTTCCGCGTCGTGGTAGGGAGACGGATACCGGTACTGCCCCGTGCCCTGGTAATAAGCGTACAAGCAGAAATAAATATCGAGCCATCCGTCGCGGTCGTAGTCGGCAACCGCGGCTCCGGTGAAAGTTCCCTGAGGAGGATTAGTGAAGTGAAAGGCATTAGCCTTCTGCCGGAATTTTCCTCCGCCTTCATTGAGAAACAGCACGGGCCCGTCTGTACGCACGAGGATCGCATGCTGGCGGCCGTCGTTATTGAAATCGGCGAACAGCGCGCAGGCCGTGTTCTCGAGAACGCCAAGGCCGGAGGCTTCAGTCATGTCTTCAAATGTTCCGTCGCCGCGATTGCGGTAGAGACGGTTGGGAAGTCCGGCGGGCTGGCAAATGTAGAGATCGTCGAAGCCATCATTGTCGATGTCAACGACGGAAACTCCGTTGTGGCCGTAGATGTCGATACCGCAAGCCCCATCGAGAACGGAGCGCCAATAGTCAGACCCGTGCAGCATTTGCGTTGCGTAGGATGCATTGGCGCCCAGCGCGGAGGCCGTCACATCCACATAAACGGGCGACAGCGAGCGTGCTTGCGTCTCATGAAGCACATGCCAACTGGCAAGCCGGAACGGTTCACCAGCTTTTTGTTCCCACGAAAGATCCCAGTTACCCACGCGCTGCTCACGATGGAACCCGGTTCCCTTGCCGACAATTTCGTAGCGAACGCGAGTTTTGAAAACGAGGGATTGATTGGATCCGGCAGACTCGGCAACATCCGTAGCCGTGATTTGAAACTCGACGACTTCAATGCGCGACAGTGCGTTTAGACTCGACTGCCATTCACGCAGAAATGCGGAGGCGTCGAGGCTGGGCTGACCGGCAGATTTGTTCACGCGCACTTCAATCGTGGGCGCCGAGCGCACGATGCGAGATTCAGCGGGCTTGGGCGACGCTCCGGCAAACTGCGACGACAGAGTTCTCGCAATGGCGCCGAGGTCGCGCGGTGAACTGAAAAGATTCGCGCTCCAACCGGTGAGAATGGCGGCAATCTGGTCGGCGTACTGTTCGGTGACGAACCGGTCCAGGCGCGCGTCGACCTTCAGCAACGTCGCGTCGAGCGGCCGTTCGCTGCGGTAGCGCGGGCGGAGAAAAAATCCGGCCGGGCTTGCCAGGTCTTCGTTAATTGCGGATCTCCGGGATTCGGGAAAGCTGAACGCCCACAATCGCGAGGGAAGAAAAGCGGCTCCAGCGGCCTGACAGAAGCGAAACAGAAACTTGCGCCGGTCGAGATCGACCGCCGGCAGCCGCTTCCGTGATCCGTTCAGATAGATGTCTCCCGCAAAGCCACGTATGCGACTGAAACTAACATCGGTATCAGGGAGGGTCAAGGCGGATGAAGCCGAGACCCGAGAACCGACCGGAAGAACGATGGAAAAAACTGGATGGGTATTGCCGTGTCTGTCGGTAAGATTACCGGAGTTGAGGTTGTGGTAGGCTAAGCTCGCTTTCGAGCAGGAATTTCCTCAGCGAATGGGCGCTCCGCAAATCGTCGTGGTCGGAAGTTACGCGACTGGCCTGACCATGAAAGTTCCCCGGCTTCCGACCTCGGGTGAGACTCTGATGGGCCGTGGCTATCGGGTAGATTTTGGCGGTAAAGGATCGAATCAAGCGGTGGGTTGCGCACGCCTGGGAGCACAAGTTCAATTCGTCGGCCGGATTGGAAATGATCGGTTCGGAGATGCGGCGTTCAACTTGTATCGCGAGGAGGGCGTCGGTGTCTCGCACACGAAGCGGTCTCGCGAAGCACCGACTGGGGTGGGCTTCATCGTGGTAGAAGAAGAGAGCGGGCGGAACTGCATCGTGATTGATCCCGGCGCAAATGCTTTGCTGCGCGCGGCGGATGTGGCCGAAGCGGAAACGGCTTTGCAATCCGCGTCTGTCGTTCTGACGCAGTTGGAGATTCCTGTGGAAGCGGCAGCCAGCGCGATGGAGCGGGGGCGGGCAAATGGCGCGATTACTGTGCTCAATCCGGCACCCGCCGCTCCTTTGCCAGTTTCCCTGCTGCGCTCGGTCGACGTTTTAACTCCGAATGAGGGCGAGGCCAAGGTGCTGGCAGGATACCCGCCGGACGCCGTGGTGGAACCGCAAGTCGTCGCTCAACAGTTGATTCGCAGCGGCGTGAAGCACGTTGTGATTACGCTGGGCGAACAGGGCGCGCTTTTGGTGAATGCCGATTCGCAAACTCATTTTCCTGCGGTTCAGGTACAGGCGGTCGATACGACTGGAGCCGGCGACGCATTCAACGCCGGACTGGCCGTCGCGTTGGCGCATCGCAGCAGCATCGAACAAGCAGTCGAATTCGCCACCATCACAGGAGCGATGGCCGTCACCAGAGAGGGCGTGATTCCTTCTCTTCCGGGTCGGGAGGAAGTTTTGGCGTTTCTGAGCGATCATAAGATGGCGGCACCGGACTGGCTGGGCAGCATTGCTGCTGCCGATTCGCCCACAGAGGCGAGGTGAGCATTGTGAACTCCATCGACTCAAAACCGATCAACCAAGCGCGAATGACCGAAGCGAGCAGCCTTGCCCGGCATATTCAACACACTCTGATCTCCAATGTCTTGACCGAGACACTGTGGAAACGCCACATCGACGAATGTGCGAAATACCAATTTCATGCCGCCATGATTCCTGGGGCATGGGTGAAAAAGACGAAGGAAGCTTTGGACGGCACGGGCGTTCGGGTTGCATCGTTTATCGATTTCCCTTACGGCACCATGACTAGTGCGGGGAAGACCTGCGAGGCCAGGAATCTGGTCGCAGAAGGAGCGCAAGAAATCGACCTCATGCCGAATCTCGGCTTCCTGCTTTCCGGAATGGAAAAAGAATACTTCGACGATATACGCGGAGTTGTGACCGCGGCAGAAAATGTTCCCGTGAAAATCATGCTCGAACTCCCATTGCTGAGCCCAGAGCAGCGCGAGCGTGCGATTGCTTTGAGTGTCGAGGCCGGCGTGAAATATCTGAAAAATGCCAGCGGCGGCGCCGTAGGCATCGCCACTCCGGATGAGATTCGCTTTCTGCGGAGGGTTGCACCTCGGCAGGTCGGGGTAAAAGCTTCGGGAGGGATCAAGACGGCCCAGCAAGTGCGGGCCCTGATCGAGGCCGGAGCCGACCTGGTGGGTACGAGTTCTGGGGCACACATCATGCAGGAGCTGCTTTCCCAGTCAACCGCGGCGCCGCGTGCACACGATACCTATTAGACGGCGGACGGTTGGCGATCGAAGATCAGGAGTCTAAGGCTGCGAGCGGACGCCGTCCTGATGCACGTAGCGGATCACTTCCACCTCGGACATCGCGATCGGTCCTTCATTCACCATTGCGTCGAGCGCAGCGGCCGCCCCCAGCCGTGCGGTAATCGGGGCCGAGGACGCTCGCTTGCCTCGCCCGGCGGACGAATGCGTCCGCCCCTACACGAACGGGAAGGCTCCGGGCGCGTTACACTCCTTTGTGGTTATAGGAAGGAGATCAATACGGTCATGACATCCGCACTCGTCGATCTGGAACCGAAAGAAGTCTGGAAATATTTTGCCGCACTGACGAAAATTCCGCGCGCTTCCACCAAAGAAGCTGCCGCCCGCGAATATGTGCTCGCGCAGGCAAAGCGGGTCGGGTTAGAAGCGATCCACGATAACGCCGGCAACACCGTGATCCGCAAGCCGGCGCATCGCGGCCGCGAGGGCGCGCCCATGGCGCTTTTGCAGGGCCATCTCGACATGGTCTGCGAAAAGAATGAAGGCACGGCTCACAACTTCGATACCGATCCCATCCAGGTGGAACGCGATGGAGACTGGCTGAGGGCCGACGGAACCACGCTGGGCGCCGACAATGGGGTCGGTATTTCGGCGGCTCTGGCGGTGATGGAGAGTAGAGACATCGCCCATGGACCGCTGGAGTTCGTCTTTACCATCGATGAGGAATCGGGCTTGACGGGCGCGGCGGAATTTCCCGGGGGACTGCTGAAATCGAAATACTTTCTCAATCTCGACAACGAAGAGACCGGCACGATCTGCATCGGTTGCGCGGGTGGAATCAAAACGACGGGGCGCCGCAAAGTGACGACTCGTCCGGCAAGCGCGAATGCGGCCTGGCGAATCAAGGTTTCCGGCCTGAAGGGCGGACATTCGGGAGTGGACATCCATCAAGGACGCGGCAATGCCCTGCGCGTCCTAGGCGGCTTGCTGCAGGCTCTGCTCGAACACCATCCTGCCGAGATCTCCGAAATCGATGGCGGGAGCGCGCAGAATGCGATTCCGCGCGAGGCTTCCGCGGTAGTGCTGCTCGATTCGGCAAAAGAGAAGGATCTGCGCTCGATCCTCGCGAAGGCCGAGTCCGAATTCAAAGAAGATCTGGGCGCATTTGACCCCGGGCTGAAGATCACGGCTGAAAAGGTCACGCGCCCCGAGAAGGTGCTGGATTCGGCCGACGCGAGACGAGTGGTGGATCTTCTGGTCACCGTGCCGCACGGCGTGCTGGCCATGAGTCCGGACGTGCCCGGGTTAACGCAGAACTCCACCAATCTTGCCACGATTACTACCAAGGACGACACGGTGCAAATTATCACCAGCCAGCGCAGCGCCATTGAGAGCAGCAAGCAGGCTGCCGCCCGCATGGTGGCAACAGTGTTTCGGCTGGCGGGATTCGAGGTCGAACATTCCGGCAACTATCCCGGATGGAAACCGGAACCGAAAAGTGAGATCGTGAGGAAACTTCAGGCAGCGCACGAGCAAGTGTTCGGTCAGCCCGCCAAGCTGATTGCTATGCATGCCGGACTGGAGTGCGGCGTGATTGGAGAGAAGTATCCGGGAATGCAGATGGCGTCGTTCGGACCTACTATTGTCGATCCGCACAGCCCGCACGAACGCGTGCAGATCTCGACCGTCACGAGTTTCTGGAAGTATCTGAAAGCGGTGCTGGAAGGCCTGTGAGCCGGATCCAGGAATCGCAAACGGCGCAAAGAATGGTCGGGAGGAGAAAGGATTGAAACCTCTGTTTCACAGCGGCGGCGCGGTGGACTCCCTGACAATTAGTTCCGGCTTGATCTTGCGGTGAACGGGGCTGATCGGCGTGTTCTTGCGATGTGCGCGAATGGCTTCCAGCATAATCTCGGCCCCCATCGACGCCAGTTTTTCCATGTGTTCGCGGACGGTCGTCAGCGCGGGGTTGTAGAAGGCAGCGGCCGGAATATCGTCGAAGCCGATCACCGAACAATCCTGCGGCACTCGCAGGCCTGCGCTGATGAGTGCGCGGATCGCGCCGAAAGCCGTCATATCGTCGAAGGCCACCAGCGCGGTGAATGGAAGTTTGAAGGCGAGCAATTCTTTCGTCCGTTCGAATCCTGCTTCATAGCTCGAAAAAGGATCCGTCAGAGTTACGACGAGCCTCGGATCCAGTTCCCAACCGGCGGCGCTGGCGAAAGAGCAAATTCCATCCCATTGGTATTGGCTGTCGACAATCATGCTGGGCCCGCGGATGAACGCGATTTTGCGATGGCCGCGCTGATAGAGATGTTCGAGAGCTTGCCGCGTGCCGTCTTCGTGGTCGGTGGCGACCCAACTCAAGGCATCGGTCTCAGGCTCCCGCCCCAGAATCACGGAAGGGATTTTTCGGCTCGCCAACGCGGGAAGAAGCTCGGTCTCGAAAGAAAGCGAGTTGGCCAGAATGATCAAACCCTCCACACGCCGCGCCAGCAAGACGTTGAGGTACTTCTTGAAAAGGGAGCGCTTGTTTTGAATATCCACCAAGAACGGCAGGTAGCTCGATTGCGAAAAGCTGTTTTCGATGCCGCGCAGAATCTGGGCGCAATAAGGATCCGCGATGTCAGGTACCATCACGCCAATGGTGTGGCTGTGATGACTCCGTAAAGCCTGGGCGAAGGGGTTCGGTTGGTAGCCGAGTCCCTCTGCGACATGGATGATGCGCTGCTTGGTGGATTCGGGAATGTAGCTCGCCAAAGGAGCCTGGTTCAGCACCATGGACACGGTGGTCGCTGAGAGCCCGCATTCCCTCGCTACATCGCGGATGGTGATCGTCGTACCTGTTTTCGTCTTGGATCGCGTCACAGCATCATCCTTAAACCCGGCCTTCGATTTGATGCTGCTACTCCGAACAAAACGGACTCGGTGGATGAATCATCTTATCCATCATAACCGCCTCGGCTGCCGACGATGCCCGCGTTGAACCTAGAATGTGTACTTTAGCGCGAACTCGATCTGGCGATTGTCCGTCGCCGTATTCGTGATCGCGGCGCCTCCCTGCACATCCACTGGAGCCGACGAGCTTCCGCTGGGCAATCCGAAGTTTGGATGATTCGAGAGATTGAAGAACTCTGAGCGAAACTCGATCTGTTGCGATTCGTGAATCTTGAAGTTCTTCTGCAGGACCACATCGAAGTCCACGAGATGCGGCCCGCGGAGATCCCCAATTTTGGCATTGCCAAAGCTATGCGCGGATTGCTGTCCCGAGGCCAGCGGGGGCGCGGCAAATGCCGCCTGGTTATACCAGCAATCGAGAGTCTGGTGTCCGGGATTGGAGCAGGCGAAGTCGGTACCTTGCGATGCCGTATTGAAGGAGAAGTCGTAAGGGTTGGCAACTTGATTGGGACGATAACTGAAGCTTCCGGTGTTGCTCAGGTCGGTTGACATGACGGCATTCACGGCTTCGCCGGTTTGCGCGGAAGTGATTCCTGCAACCTGCCATCCTCCCAGGAATCCATCCAGGAAGCCGTGAGCATCGCCCAGGAATTGGCGGCCGTGGCCGACTGGCAGTTCGTAGAGATAGCTCAGCGAGAACCTCTGCCGCAAATCCGGAGCAACCGGTCCATGTTCCAGGTTGGGGAAATACGCGTTCTGGACGTACCCGCCCACGTTGCCATCCGCGTTGCCCAGATTCTTGGAGTACGTATACGCCGCCAGCACGTTGAAGCCGCTCGAGAAACGCTTGTTCAGCGATGCCTGAAACGCATTGTAGAAAGTCTGAAACTGGGGATAGTCCAGCGGCAACACCTGGGTCATATTCGGCTGCTGCGCGAAATAGCGCCGACCGTAATTCGGGATGCAATTCGTGGGATCAGGTCCGCAGAAGTTGGTGTCGAGAATTTGCGGCGCCTGGTTGAGATCGCTGGCTTCGTGATTCCATAAGTCGTAGGAGCGAGTGCCGACATAGCCGACCTGCGCGACCCAGTTTGGTGTGAACTGATGCTGCAGGCTCAGGTTCCATTCGAGAATACGAGGGATCACACGTTTCGGCCCCGTTGTCTTGACGGGACCGCTGATGCTAGTGGCGCTGCCCACAGGCAATGCACTCGGGAAACCGCTGGAGATAAGTTGACTCGCAACGGGAACGGCGTTGGCGCTGAAGTTTGCGGCATAAAAGCTGAGTTGCGGAGGGTTGAGCCCGAGGTCGTCGAAGATATTCGCCTCTGCCGAATAAAACATTCCAAAGGCGCTGCGAACGACCGTGTTCTTCTCGACCGACCATGCGAAGCCAACGCGAGGTCCCCAGTCCTTTTTGTCAAACTGCACGCCGGCATGGGACACCGCGCCCGGTCCGTAAGAAGTATTAACGATGGCGCGATTGAGATCGAAGTTTCCGACCCGACCGTTCGCGGGCGAAGTGACTTCATAGCGCAGTCCCAAGTTAACGGTCAGAGTGCGGCTGAGGTGAAAATCGTCCTGGAAGAATTCGGCGAGATCCCAGTAACGGGTGGGATAGAGGCCGGCCAGGAAGTCCTGCTCGTTGGAAACCGGCACGCCGAACAGAAGGTCGGCCAGAGCGTTGCCTCCGTTGGCGGTGGTGAGGTCGTTGGTATATCCTCCGCCGAAATCGAAGTATCCGCGCGCATTTGAAAGTTGAAAAAAGTTTCGCTGCTGGCGCCGGAAATCGACGCCAAATTTAAGCGAATGTCTGCCCTTGATCCAGGTCAGCGTATCGGCGACCTGAGTGATGTTTTCAAAGACATGCTCCGGAAGCCACTGCGAGTCCCCTAAAGAGGTAAATCCCGCGACATCGATATTGGTCAGGCCGGAGGAGTTGGGATATCCGGGACGATTGACATTGGGGATCCCGAGTTGCGTGCCCAGGTCTTTGCCGAAATTAAAGGGCAAAGCATTCACGGCGTAGCGGAAATAGCCGCCATGCAGATCGTTCAGCACTCGCTCGGAGAAAGTATGGGTATATCCAATGCCCAGGTGCTGGGCGCGAGAGTCGCTGATGCTCGGGCAACAATCGGAGCCTCCCCAGAGCGGCCCGAGCGGTCCGGGTTGCTGGCTGCGCACGTCGCCGAAACTGTACGAGCTAAAAACCTGATCCTGCTCGCTGAAGCGGTGATCCACGCGAACATCGAACGAATCCTGATCGTTGATCTGATTCTGATTGGCAAGATAGTTGTTGGTGAGCGAGGTGGGGTCGGTGGGCTGAGGATAGAAATTCGCAATGTTGGAACCAACTTGATTGATGCGGCTCGGCGGGATCACGTTGACCTGGCCGTTGTACGAAATTGGAGTGCGCAGGGAAACCGTGCTGCCGTCGGCACATAGATAGTTGGGGTTTGTGCTGAGCGGATCGAAGATCGTTCCGGTGTCGAACGTGTCGCCCGGGCTGGGAGTGGAACAGGGGGAGAACGTTTGTCCCGTCAACCGATCCTGGAAGTTACCACTTCGTTCGTCCGTCGTCGATGCGCCGCCGGGCACCGTGCCAACGGGCACAGTAGACAAGAATGGCTGGCTCGCCCGCAAACGCGAGCCCTGATAATCCCCGAAGAAGAAGGTCTTGTTCTTCCGGATGGGCCCGCCTACGAAAGCTCCAAACTGATTGCGCTTGAACGGCTGCTGGCCCTGGTTGAAGTAGTTGACCGCGTCCAGTTTGTCGTTGCGGATAAATTCGTAGACTCCGCCGTGCAGCTGGTTAGCGCCCGACTTGAGGACCACGTTCACGGCAGCACCGCCGCGTCCAAACTCGGCGCTCATGGAGTTTTCTTCCGTCTTGAATTCCTGGATGGCGTCCGGCGGCGGCAGCACCACGACCCCGCCCAGACCGAACTCGTTGTTGTCCACTCCGTTCAGCAGGAAGTTATTGTTGGAGACGCGCAGGCCGTTGACGGAGATCGCTTCGTTGGCGCGTTCGTTTTCAAAAACGCCCCCGCTGACGTTGGATCCGGTCTGTCCACCATTGGCGCCGGGCCCAAGGTAAGCAAGCTGTATGAAGTTCCTGCCGTTGAGCGGCAGCTCAGAAATTCGCCGCTCAGTCTCGACCGTTCCCAGAGAAGACGATTCGGTCTGCAGCAGCGGCGCTGCGCCGGTCACTTCTACTGTCTCGGTCGCGGACCCGAGTTTCAGCACCAGATCGACGCGCACGCTCTGGTTGACGGCGACATCGACGCTGGACTGAGTCGTGGTCTCAAAGCCCTGCCTGGTGGCCGAGACTGAGTAGGTACCGATCTTCAGCAGGTTCGCGTTGTAGTTGCCTTCGTCGTCCGTGGTCAGGTGGACAGGTTGGCCAGTCTCGCGGTTGGTCACAGTGATCTGCGCATTCGAGATCCGCGCTCCCGAAGGATCGGTGACGGTGCCGACGATGGCGCCGCGGTCGACCTGAGCTGTGGCCGGTGTGGTGGTAATCAGAAGTAAACCGAAAAACGCCAACAACAGAATCACGGCATGGACTGTGCGAAGCATTGGCCCCCCCAAGCGCATCGTCAGATTCTCAGTGTGTCCCGAATGTCTAAACTGATTCATTAAAACGATCCAATCCTGAGCCAAAGCATATCTTGCTGTCAAGAAGAAAGGTGCCGATATGGCTTATTTTCGCTTCGAATCAATCAGGCCTTGCCCAATATTTCTCTTGACAGCGAGGGGCTCGCTAAAGCAGGATTTAATCGTTTTAATAAACCATTTCAGTTTTGCCACGAGGTATTCCCAATGCGCACCCGTCTGGCTTGTCTTTTTGTCGTGTTCTGGTCAATCGTCAGCGTCGTTCAGGCTCAGCAAACCCGGCTGGAGAATCTCCAAAACAAGACGATCCTTGTGTTTACGCCGCATCCTGATGATGACGTGTTCGGCGCCGGCGGCACGATCGCCCTGCTGAATCGCAATCACAACAAGGTGTACATCGCGGTTTACACGAATGACGACAAGGGCTCCTATGATCCAGACATGAACTCGCAACGCCTGGCGCGAATCCGCCGGGCGGAGCAGGAGATTTCTGAAGGGCAGTTGGGCACACCGAAAGAGAACATCTTTTGGATGGGATATGACGACGGAATGTTGGAGTATGCGGCGCAGCCGAAGCTGACTGAGGAGGCGACCGCGATTATCCGCCGCATCCGGCCGGATGTGCTCCTCAGCGTGGATCCCGGCGAATGGTACGAACGCTGGCACAAAAGCGACCATCGGATGGCCGCTTTCAACACCATCGATGCTGTGCGCGCTGCTGAGTTCTGGCTCTACTTCCCCAATCAAAAATTGCAGATGGGGCTGGAACCGTATCAGGTGCCGGAGATGTATTTCTTCTATCCCTCCCCGCAAGAGGCGAATTATTTCGTCAACATCGACAGCGTTGCCGAATTGAAATTCGATGCCGCCTGCAAGCAAGTGAGCCAGTTCGAACCTGCCGTTCATCAATACCGGCCCGATTGGGAGCCCAAAGATATGGAGAAGGCCAAGGAGATGATGCGGCACGAACAGCCAAAGAAAGACGGGCACTACGTCGAAGCCTTCCGTTATGCCACCGGATTCAACCAATACTAGAGAGCATCGAGTACTAGAGAGCATCGAGGAGAGCGCAATCATGTCTACACTGGCAGTGCTCGGTGGCAAAAAAGCGAAAAGCAAGCCGTTTCCCGTCTGGCCGTATTACGACAAGAATGAAGAGCAGGCTCTGAAAGAGGTTTTGGAGAGCCGCGTCTGGTGGCGGACTCCCGGCACCAAGACGCTGGAGTTCGAAGGCGCCTTTGCCAAGTTTCAAGGAGCGCGTCACGGCATTGCGGTCACCAACGGAACCGCCGCTCTCGAAGTGACAATGGCAGCGCTTGGCATCACCGCCGGCGATGAGGTCATCGTACCTGATTTCACTTTCGTAGCCACGGCGAGCGCCGTTTTGTTTGCCAATGCGCTTCCGGTAATGGTGGATGTCGATCCGGGGACGTATTGCATCGATCCCGACCTGGTCGAAGAAGCGATCACTCCGAGGACAAAGGCGATCGTCGCGGTGCACATGGGTGGGCACCCTGCGGATCTCGATCGATTGAAGCAAATCGCCAGCCGCAAGCGGCTAGCGTTGATTGAAGACTCGGCGCATGCGCACGCCACGGAATGGCGCGGACAGCGCGTGGGGACCTTTGGCGTCGCCGGCACATTCAGCTTTCAGGCCAGCAAGCTGATGACCGCCGGCGAAGGCGGAATGATTATTTCCAACAACGATAAATTTGAGCTGCAAGCCCGCTCCGTGCATGACTGCGGCCGCATGCCCGGAGAATGGTTCTACAGCCACTTTATTTATGGATCCAATTACCGGCTCAGCGAATGGCAGGGCGCCGTGCTGAACGTACAGCTCAGCCGTCTCGACGAGCAAACCAAGCGGCGGCACCACAACTCGCGCATCCTCGACCGCCTGTTGCGCGAAATCCCAGGGATCACTCCCCAGAAATTGGACGAGCGTTGCACGCGCAACGGCCAGTACGCGTACATTTTTCACGTCAGCAAAAAGCAATTCGCCAACATATCCACCGAGCGCTTCATTGAAGCGATGAACGCGGAAGGCATTCCCAACCAGGCAAGTTACCCGCCGCTTCATAAGCTGCACATGTTCCGCAATGGCAAGTATCGGAATCGCCTGAGCGGAAAGCAGGCCAAGGCAAAGCACGCGTTTCTGAAAAACAAATTCCCGGTGACCCATAAGGCCGCCTGGGAAACTGTGTGGATTCCTCAGCCTGCGCTTCTGGGAGATGAAGAAGACATGCATGAAATCGCGGCCGCTCTCGCCAAGATTCAAAAAAACGCCAAAGAACTTGCGTGAGGCCGCTTCCGGACAATGCTCGAGCAAATCTCTTATCGAGGTTGGAACCGTGCCTACCGCTTGTCCAATGGGGACGTCGACATAGTTATCACTGCTGACGTTGGTCCGCGGATCCTGCGCTACGGCTTTCGCGATGGGGAGAATCTGCTCCATGAAGTCGAGGGCGATGCGGGAAAGACTGGCGGTTCTGAATTCCGTCTTTATGGTGGGCACCGCTTGTGGGTATCTCCGGAAGTAGAGCGAACTTACTATCCCGACAACGCTCCAGTCGCCGTTTCTCAGCACGGCCATGCGGTTCGCTTCACGGCGCAGAAAGAAGATTCGGCTCCGGGCACCAACCTGCAGAAAGAAGTTGAGATCGAACTGGCCGCCGCAGGCTCGCAAGTTCGCGTCACGCACCGCATAACGAACCACGATGCACGCTCGACCCTGCTGGCGCCGTGGTCCCCTACGATGATGCGGGCAGACGGGCGCGCGATCCTGCCGCTCTCCCCTCGGATCGCGATGGACAAAGACCATTATCTGCCCGTAGGCGTATTCGGCCTCTGGTCCTACACAGACTTCGCCGACCCTCGCTGGGTGCTGGGAACGGACTATATTCAGCTGCGTCATTCGCCAAACCCCCAGGGCCGTTTCCAAGAGCAGATGGGAGGCATCTACAATTCGGCCGGCTGGGGAGCTTATTTCAACCGCGGGGATCTCTTCGTGAAGCGCGCCGAGGTCTTCCACGGTGCTCGCTATCCCGATTTCGGCTGCAATTTCGAAGTGTTCACCAACCCGGACTTCCTCGAGTTGGAGACCCTTGGTCCCCTGGTCGAGTTGCGACCAGGCGATGTCGTGGAACATGTGGAGCACTGGTGGCTATTTGGCGGCGTGCCCAGCGGAGATGACGATGCCTGGATTGATTCCGCGGTGCTTCCACTGGCGTTGCGAACGGCTGCGGGATCAGAATGAACGACGGCGCTTCAAATGTGACCACCGCGCAAATGGCGTTTGCCTGCGCGTTGGTGAATCGATCGAGGTCTCTTAGATGAACTTGCGAGCAGCAGTGATTGGCAGTGGTTTTGTGGGGAGAGCACACATCGAAGCCTTGCGGCGGTTGGCGATCCCCATACAGGGCGTGCTGGGAAGTTCGCTCGCCCGGGCCGAGGAGCAATGCCGCTCGCTTGGCATCGCGCGCGCTTACGAATCGATGGACGAACTGGCGAAGGATGGGTCGGTCGATGTTGTGCACGTGTGCACTCCGAACAACCTTCATTTCCCGCAGGCGGAATCCGCACTGCGCGCAGGAAAGCATGTGATATGCGAGAAGCCCCTGGCCATGAACACGAAAGAAACCGCGGCCCTGGTTCAGCTGGCACAAAAGCACGGAAAGGTGGGAGCCGTGACCTACAATCTTCGCTACTACCCGCTTTGTCAGGAGGCGCACGCGTTGGTGCAGAGTGGTGCGATCGGCGAGCCGCGAATCGTGCATGGCACTTATTTGCAGGATTGGCTGCTTTATCCCACGGACTGGAACTGGCGGCTGGATCCCGCGCTCGGCGGCACGATGCGCGCCGTCGCGGACATTGGCACGCACTGGATGGACCTGATCGGCTGGATCACGGGCCGCAAGATAAGGGAACTCTGCGCCGATATGGCCACTGTCATGCCCGTGCGACAGCGGCCGACCGGGCCGGTCGAGACTTTTAAGCAGACTGCTGGTATGGCCACCGAGCCCGTGCACATGACCACTGACGACTATAGTTCCATTCTGCTGCACTTCGAGGGCGGCCTGCGGGGAGTGGTGACCGTATCGCAGATGAGTGCGGGGCGCAAAAACAGAATGTGGTTCGAGATTGATGGCTCGGAAGGCTCGCTGGCCTTCGACCAGGAGCAGCCCAATGTCCTCTGGATCGGCAGCCGCAAAGAAGCCAATCGGTGGCTGATCAAAGATCCGTCGCTCATGAGCCCGCAGGCTCGCGGTTACGCGGCTTATCCCGCCGGCCATGCCGAAGGATATCCCGACACCTTTGTTCAGCTTTTCAAGGATCTCTACCGCTACATCGCCGCCGGCGATTTCAAAGCACCGCGTTCGTTCCCTACTTTTGAAACCGGCCATTACGAGGTCCGACTTTGCGACCTGATTGCACTCAGCGCCAGGGAACGACGATGGGTTGAGGTTCCTGCGTAGAAGAACAGAATTGATTCGCCAGAAAATCTGTCAGCGTCGCCACAAACGGGAGGAAACAATGAGGGAAAGCTTAACGCAGAAGTGGATGAGGCAGTTTGCCGTTTTCTGTGGTGGCTCACTTTGCCGCCGCAGTTTCTCAGCGCTCTCTGCGAAACCTCAGCGAGCTCTGCGGTCAAGCTTTTCCCCGCTGAGCTACTCGGTTCTCGGTGCGCTAGCCTTCCTGTTTCTGATTCCGCTCAGCCCCGCTCAAACGGCGCGCCCGCTTCCCGACCACGTTCCTCCCAAGCGCTCGTCGCAAATCCACGACGGCTTCGGCATCAACTCCGACATGCCGCGCGACCCCTATCTCCCCTGGAACCGCTGGTGGTGGACGCGAATGTTCGATGCCGGTTTCAAGTGGGCCCGCATCGGACAATATGAAAACAGTTCGGACCGCACCAGTTGGGACTGGATTGAGCAGAAGCGCGGAGTATTTTCGAGCTCGCCGGAACTCGAAGACGCCGTCGACTCGCTGGTCGATAACGGAATTAACATCCAGGTGCAATTGATCTATGGCAACGCCATGTACACGTCGCCCAGCGGCAAGCGCCCGGATGTGAGTGTCCCCGCGCCCGGATCATTTCATAACGATGACCGCAGTTTGTATTCCGTTTTCTGGCCTCCGACCACTCCCGAGCAAATTGCAGCCTTCAATCGATATGCCGCATGGATGGTGAACCATTTTCGTGATCGTATCCACTACTGGGCTTTAGGAAATGAAGAGGATATCGGTTATTGGAATCCCTGGGGCAATCCCGAGCAGTTTGGGAGGCTTCTCGCTCCTTTTATCGAAACCGTGCACCGCACCGATCCGCAAGCCAAAGTGATTTATGGCGGGCAGGCCGACCCTGTGCGGGACTTCACCCAGCGCGCCTTCGACACCTGCCAGTGCGCCTCGGGAATCGACGTGTACGCGTATCACACCTATCCCGGTTATGGTCAGAACATGAATCCGGAGACCATGGATTACGGGGCCTACCAGACGGAATCTCCGCGGGCGCTGCGGGATTTGGTCACACATTATCCCGGGGTGAAACCTGACATTCCCTTCTTCGATGACGAATTCAATTCGATTCCTTCATGGGTGGGCTCGGATGAATCGGTGCAAGCCAAGTACGTGCCTCGCGGATTTGTCTACAACCTCGCAGCCGGAGTGAAGACGTTTGTCTGGCTGCTGGCCGCCGGGACTGACGGAAACGAGTACGACGATTTTGGACTCATTCACGGAATTACCAACCACGATTATGACTTCACGCCTCGTCCCGTGTTTTCTGCGCTGCAGAACACGAACGCCTTATTCTCCGATACCAAGTTTGATCCATCGATCGAGATCTCAGGGGCGGACTTGCCCGCCCTGCGCCGCCACGCCGGTTTCCCTTTCATGGGATACGGATTCCGATCGGATAAAGGAAAAGCCATCGTCGCGTACTGGTTCGCAGCGCACAGCCTTCCGGGAAATTCCTTCCCGCCGCTTTACGCGACGCTGTCGCTGAAGAATACGGGCATCACGCATCCCGTCCTGATCGATGTTGTCTCAGGCGAGATTAAAAAAGTTTCGTGGAAAGCGGGCACTACCGACACACTGGAACTATTGCCCGTCAAAGACAGCATTATGGCGGTCACCGACGAGAACTACTTCGATTGGCCGGTTCTTCCCGAAGCGCCAAGCTCGCTCAATCTTTCCGTTACCGGCAATGCCGCGAAGCTGGGATGGGAGGTGCACGGCGGCGACCCGACTGGCATCGTGGTGGAACGCTGGATCGGCGCCGATGGCGGTGCCACTGAGAAGGCAACGTGGAACCGCATCGCAAAGCTCCCACCCACGGCAACCGAGTATGCCGACACCACTGTGAAAAAGGGTGAGCGCGTCGCTTACCGGGTGCGCGCCATAAACGATGATGGCGAGTCCGCTTACTCAAACATCGTGCGGGGAGCGCTCCCGGTCAAACCTTGACAGGGAAAAGTATCGACCGGTCGCCTACACGCGAATACGCAGATTGAGGGGGTGCCCCATCCTAAACTCGCCGCCGTTTGGCGAGTTTAGGATGGGAATTTTGAATCGCATTCCGCTCCAGGGTGCAAACCCCGCTTCTGCTATACTGTTTATGACGCTTTTGCACGGTTTGCTTGTCTCGCGGTGGTTCCCGGTTGAACCAGCTTCATCTCCGCTATCCCTGCCTGCCGTTTTACTCAGCGCCAAATTCAAATTGAACGTGAGCGGCCCGGAAACTCCGACCTGTGTCTTAAGTGTGTGACGATCAGGCCCCTCCTAGGAAAAACAAATCCGAATGACTACATTTTCAGAACTGCCACTGTCTGCTGTTTTGCAGCAGAAGCTGGCGAAAGCTAACTTTACAACCCTAACCCCCATCCAGGAACGCGCCATCGCCCCCGGTCTCGAAGGCAAAGACGTAATCGGAACCGCCCAGACCGGCACCGGCAAGACCCTCGCTTTTCTGATTCCGTTGATTGAGCTGCTGCTGCGCGAACCCTCCCGTCAGGCGAGGGCTCTGGTTTTGCTGCCAACCCGTGAACTCGCGATGCAGGTCCACGAGCAGTACGAGCAATTACGCAGCAAGAACGTGCCGCAGGCGGCGCTCGTGATTGGAGGCGTGTCAGAGAATCCGCAGATCCAGAGCCTGCGCGGTGGCTGCGGGTTGATCATCGCGACTCCCGGGCGCCTGCAGGATTTCCTGGACCGGAGGCTGGCGGATTTACGCAACATCGAAATGCTGGTGCTCGATGAAGCCGACCGCATGCTGGATATGGGATTCCTGCCTGCCATCCGGCGCATTCTGGCCGTCCTTCCCACGCGCCGGCAAACGTTGTGCTTTTCGGCAACGATGGAACAATCCGTTGCCCACCTGGTGGATGAATACATGCGCGAACCGGTGCGAGTCGCGTTGGGTTCGGTGCTCAAGCCAGCGGAGAGCGTACAACTCACCGCTATCGAAGTACGGCCGGCAGAAAAAATGGACGCGCTGCGGCAACTGCTCTACAACGAATCGGGCCAGACGCTGGTCTTCGCCCGCACCAAGCGAGGCGCCGAACGAATTGCCAAATCGCTGGCACGGGATGGCTTTAATGCCGCGATGATTCATGGGGACCGCTCGCAGGCGCAGCGCAACAAAGCTTTGAGCGGATTTCAGGAGGGACAATTCCAGGTGCTAGTAGCCACCGACATCGCTTCGCGCGGCTTGCACGTGGACGACGTGGCCCACGTCATCAACTACGATGTGCCCAAGATGGCAGAGGATTTCATCCACCGCGTCGGCCGCACGGGACGCGCCGGATCGCAGGGCCGGGCCACAACGTTAGTTGCGGGTGTGGAAGTGATCGAGTTGCGGCAGATTGAACGCACGCTCAAGTTGCGGATCGAACGGAAACAAGCCGTGCCACCGGACTCGGATCGACCCAGGCCGCTAGTGCAAAACACTCTCGCTTCACGGACGCTGACCGCTTTGCCGGGTGAGATCTTCGTGTAGGCCGTGGACATCCCGTGGAAGTTGATCACACTTTCAGCCCGTGAGATTGCGCCAAACATTGACGCACACGGGCCAGAAATAACTTCGATACGGCTTATTGTTCCGGCCAATACCGGTTAAAACCTTCGTAGTCTGAAGGCAAGTTCGCCAGAATGGTCCGGCGCAATTCCAGAACGTCGACAGAGCCTTGTTTTCGGTACAACACCTTGCCGTCGGGAGCGATCAGCACCGTATATGGCACGGCGGATTCCCAGGCAGGATCGAAGGCAGTCTGCAGCGAGGCAGTATCGTCGGAGTCGAAAAGCAGATTTCGGCTGGTGGCGTGCATCTTCTGGAGCACACGCATCACCGAGTTTTTCTCATCCGGCGAAGTCAGTACGGAACTGCAGTCGGAACCTCTCCGTCAGTGGGAAGTCCTTATGCAAACTCATGTCGACATCGGCGAAGCCGGCCCTGCGTAAGCCCGAGAGTTGCGCTGCGCAATCCCCGAATGTACCGGCGCCTGGGCTGGTAAACTGTCCGGTATTGCTAAACCATTGAACGCCTACTCCCGGAATCGCTGTATCCGTAACCGCTGGCGGGCCATTGCAATCTGATCGCAGTAAACGTGACCCCCGAGATCGGGCAGCACTGAACACTTCAAATATTCATTTTCGAGAAACACCGGCCTTACGAGAGTCACAGCTCAAAGCCAATCGATAGCTCAAACCCGAAGGTGGTCGACTACAAGATCCCCGTTTGCGGCATTTTCTCGGCCATCGGGAACTGTTGTGTGAGAAACGTGCCGGTTTAGCGGAGAGAAAGGAGCCGGTACGGAATCCGTACCGGCTCCTGCTTGCGCCCGGGGTGGCGAAGGTTTCCTCTGCTTAGAAGTGATATCTCAGCGCTAACTGAATCTGCCGCGATCCCTGCGACGTGAAGATCTCGCCGTAGTTGGATGCGCCGACAGTGTGCTGTCCACTGTACTCCTGTCCAAAGTTGAAGATAGGATGGTTCGCGATGTTGGTCGCGTCCATGCGGAACTCAATCGAGTGCTTTTCAATGATGCGGAAGTCCTTGGCGAGGCCCAGATCCGCGGAATAGTAACCAGGACCATCGAACGCGCCAACCGGACAATCGCCAAAGGTCCCTGACGCGGGATTCGTGACGGCGGCTGGATTCAGGAAGTGCACTCCCAGGCTCGACGGATCAAACGTCATCGGGACCCTCGACGATACACCGGGTACACAGTTAGCGCGCTCAGAGAAACCTCCCGTGCCGGAATAGTCCGCGTTGGCAAACATGGTCTGGGCAAAACCGGTGTGGAAGACAAAACCGGAACTCAGCCGCCAGCCCCCGACCACGCCGTCCTCAATTGCGTTCATCCCGTTGCCGAACATTTTGCCGCGGCCGAATGGTAATTCATAAACCACGTAGCCGTTGAAATTGTTGGTTACGTTCTGCGCGCAGCGGCCGTAGTCTCCGAGTTGATTATAGGGATTTTGCGGAAAAGCCCAGCCGGCGATGGTCTGCGCCTCGGTGGCCACGTTATCGCCGTATTGACCGTAGAACCCGGGCGAATCGCTCATGCACTTCGACCAGGTGTAGTTCACCTGCGCCTGCAAGCCGTGAGTTAGACGTTCCTGCAAGATCACCTGCAGGGCGTTGTAGTTGCCAACGGCGTTGTCGGTGGTATAGCGCGCTTGTCCGACCAACCCCGGCTGGTGCGTGCAGGGAAGCACGCCACCGGGGCAGGTATAGGTACCTACCAAGGTGGGACTGAGGAAAGGGCTGGATGAAACTGTGCCGTTCGGGTTCAGGATTCCCTGCTGCAGCATCGTGATATTCGAGAGGTGCTGGTTGTTCTGGCCGACGTAACCGATCTGGAACGTGGTGGAATTGCCGATCTGATGCTGAATGCTCAGGTTCCACTGGTAGTGGACAGTGGGCCGCAGGTTCACGTTGAACGCGTGAATATTGGTGCCGCTGAAGCACACGGGAGAAAACGCCTCGGCCAGCGCCAGCGTGCAGCCAGTAGGAAAGCCGGTGAAGCCCTGGTCGAGGGTGCTGCCCGGCAGGCTGGTGGTGGGAGCGTAGGTGACGTTGTGCGACGTCTCAAAGGGTGGATTTTGCGTGAGCAGGTTGTTCACACCATTGCTTTCGATGAAATTAGACACGCCCCAGGCAGCACGGATGACCGTATCCCTCACGAAATTCGGCTGCCAGGCGATTCCGATGCGCGGCTCGAAGTTGGTGATACCGTTGTATTGCTTGTAGAGCGCAGAGCCGGTTCCCTCATTGTTGGAGTTGGGGAAGATCAGATTTCCGGTGTTGAGATCGTAGTTGACGGCGTTGCCATCGGCTGCGGCGCGCGGCGTAAACAGTTCCCAGCGCAGCCCCAGGTTCAACGTCACGTCTTTGCGAATGCGCCAGTTGTCCAACGCGTACGCCGCAAACAGGTTGTTGCGCATGTGGCGATTACCGGTGCCGGCGCCGATGCCGTAGTTGTTGGGAAGGCCCAGCATGAAGTCGGCCAGGCCGGAACCGCCCGTTGTTCCTTGGGCCGTGTACTGTCCATTGAAGTTGAAGAATCCGGCTAGTCCTTCATTACCGGGATAGAGGAAATTGTCGAGATAGCGGTTGAACTGGAAACCGACGTGAAAATCGTGATTGCCGATCGTCTTCAGCAGCGAGTCGTCGGCCTGAAGGACGGTGTCGGCGAAAATGTTGGCGGCGGAAAGAGCATTTCCAATAGTGCTCACTCCGCTAAGAAGGCCTTGAATCGAAGGCATGAACGAAACCGGCGAGCCCGGAATTCCGAATGTCGTAGGAAGATTCTCGTTCACCGGATTAGCGTAATTCTGGCTCACCGGGAAATAGCTGAAGCCCACGCGCAGATCGTTCAGCATAGTGGGATTGATGCTGTGGGTCCAATCGAGGACGCCGTTGTGCAGCGGGTATAGGTTGCTGGGGAACCCGTTGTTCGCCAGCAGGAAAGTCTGTGTCGTGGGATTGCGGACCGACTGCTGCGAGTAACGGCCCGAGATCCGGTCCTTATCGTTGGGCGTCCAGTCGATCTTAATGTCGCCCTGGTCGGCGCTGTTCAGGGTGGTCTGCAGGTAGGTCAGAATGTTTCCCGGGGCGGTCGGATACAGCGGGGAATTCACAATGCTTGTCGCCGCCGGGCTGAGAGTCAGGCCCGCGGCTGTCAGGTTATTGTTGGGAACCGCGACGCGACTAGTCGGCGCGGTGCCCGCCCCTGGCGCATAGAGCTGACCGGCGGCGACGGAGCAGATTCCTGAGCCGTTGAAGGTTCCGCCCGCATCGGTGCAGAGCTCGGCAAAATTTCCCGTGCGCTCGGCGGGGCTCATGACCACGGCGGTCTGCGACGAATTAGTGGGATTGCGCAAACCTTCATAGTCGACAAAGAAGAAGAGGCGATTCTTAACAATCGGACCGCCAAAAGTGGCTCCAAACTGATTGAAGTGGAGGGCAGCTTTCGGTGTGACCGGGGTGGTTAGGCCGTTGCTCCAGGAGTTGGCGTTGAGTTTGTCGTTGCGCCAGAACTCAAAGGCACTGCCATGGTAGGAGTTAGTACCGGACTTGATGGTCGCATTCAGGATGCCGCCCAGGAAGTTTCCGAACTCGGCGGAAGGATTCTGGGTGATGAGGTTGAATTCCTGAATCGCGTCGGGGTTGGGCGAGTAGGCCACCTCGTTGTTGTCGTGCTGATTGTTGTCGATGCCGTCGAGAATGTAGTTGCTGGTCTGCTCGCGATTGCCATTGATGTAAGGACGGCCGACCTGAAAGGTGTTCTGGCCCGAGGTGAAAGCTCCGGGATTGGTGCTGACCGCGCCTGCCGTCAACAACGAAAGCTGGGCGTAGTTTCTGGTGAGCAGCGGGACGTTCTCGGTGACGACGTGATCAATGTGAGTGCTGATGTCCGTGCTTTGGGTTTGCAGCAGCGGGGCCGCACTGCTCACTTCGATCGTTTCCGAGATCTTGCCCACTTTCAATTGCACATCCACCTTGGCGGTCTGGTTGAGCACAAGTGTGAACGGGGGGTGCACGGCGGTCTCGAAGCCCGGCGCGTTGACCTTGATACCGTAATTCCCGATCGGCAGGCGCAGCAGGTTGTAGGCGCCGCTGTCATTGGTCTGCGCCGTCCACACTGTGCCTCGTTCCGAATCGGTGGCTGTGACGGAAGCCCCCTTGATGGGCGCGCCGCTGGGATCGGTCACCGTCCCCACGATCGCAGCTGTCACTTCCTGGCCCCAGGCTGGTGTCAGAAGAGTGGCGAGCACCGCCAAGACCGCCAGAACCATAAATGCGTAATTCACTTTTCTCATCGCAAACCTCCTAAAAAAGCTCCGCCCACCGCGTCGACCAAGAAGCGCAACAATTCGATAGCGACTATGCTATATAGCATATGAGTTGGCGTCGTCAAGAAAAAAATTAGATTATAGGCGAGTTTTTTGTGGACAAATTTCGGAAAACTCTATATCACATTAGGCAGCAACGGAGCTGGGCGAACCGGTTGCGATGTCAGGAGTCCCAGAGAAAGGTGTAATTGTACGCACATAACCACTGTTATTATAGGTAGACGGTGTAGATCGAGACATTCTGGAAAGCGGCCATGGCACAGCTAAGCTAGAACGCGGCATCTTAACCATGGTGCCAAATGCTCTATAGCACGACCTGTACCGGGTAAACCTTCTTCAACGAGAGGCAGATCTAGGCCTTAGACAGAGAGTTGTCATACACCTATATAGCATTACGAATAGGCTTGGCTGCCCAGACAGCACCTGTCAGCCATGTGTGACTTGCGTCATGGACGGGTCCAAGCTAAGGTAACGGGTCGAATATGTCTGACAATCACCGCAGCCGTACGCCAGCTTACAAGCGTATCCAGGGCAGCATCCGCAAGCGGATCGAATCGGCGGAACTCAGACCGGGCGATGCGGTAGCCTCCGAGCGGGAACTTGCGCGTATTCACGGCGTAAGTCTGATGACCGCACGGCACGCGCTGACCGGTCTCGAACGTGAAGGTTTGGTGGTACGGCGTCGCGGTGCGGGTACATTTGTCGCACCACCCAAGATCCACTTCAACAAGCTGATGAGCTACACGGAGGAGATGTCGCGCCGTGGTCTGGCTGTTTCTTCCAAGCTGCTTTCTCTTGGAATCATTGGGACCGAACAGGAAATTGCAGCACGTCTGTCTCTGCCGGTCACGAGTCCGCTGATTAAGATCGAGCGTTTGAGGCTCGGCGAGGGTGAACCATTCGCCATCGAAACCTGCTATTTATCGGCTGACGAGTTCGGTGATCTGACTCGGGCCAAGCTGGACCGCACGTCGTTGTTTGCTGTGCTGGAGCATGACCACGGACTTCAGATCGGCTACGCTGACGAAGAAATCGACGCTACCGCCGCCGATGCTCCCACAGCCCGGCTTCTCGGCCTTCCGGTAGGCGCCGCAGTACTGAGAATCAGGCAACAGATTCTTTCTACGAAGGCAAAACCCATGATTTACGTGCTAGGCCTTTACCGATCAGACCGCCATACGCTGTTTATCCGCAGGTTTCGGTAGCGGTACTTCTGCAAGAATCGCGTAAATAATCATTGCGATTCCAGGTGTACCCGTCCCGCGATGCGTATTTCCGGAATCACGAATTCGGTAAATCCGTCATGTCTTACAGGCTCAAGAGACTCGCAACATCCATGTTCGGGCGTCTCGTAACGGATCGTCGTAAACGATCCTTTGACTCGCACCTGTAAACGAAGCGGCTCGCCGGCGTAATTCACCAACTCCAGTAGAGTGATCCTTGCACTACTGTCTTTGTAAGGCACAGCGATGATAGTCAGTCCATTCCAAAGGCTTAGCAGCGCATTCTGTTTGCCCAGAAGCCGACGAATATCCTGCGCGAAAGTCTCGGGATCCGCGGCCGGCTCTGCCAATTCGAGTACCTTTCCGTTGCCTATTGGATACAAAGTCGTGTGCTCGTTTAGTTGGACTGGTTGGCTGTTCTGCCACGAATACTTGCCGTGCGCATCCACTGCTACGACAGTTGCGCCGCCCGCTGCCAAATTCTTAATCCGCTCTGCCGTTTCGGCGTCCGGTTTTGCAAACACGATCACAACGTCGAAGGCCTTGAGTTGCTCTGTCTTCAAGTCCGCGGCGACAAACACCTGGAATGGAATATTGTGGCGACTCAGCAGATTCGCAACTTCATCATTGGTATCAAACTGATCGACGATCACCGCCACGTTGGCAGCTGGTTCCAATCCTCTCGTACCCGCATCGGCAGAAAACTTCAACATCGAGCGGACTTGATTCCAGAGTGCCCAAGCCTCGGCATCACGTTTGTTCAGCCCTTGCTGCAGATGTTCGTCCAGCTGTAGAACCAAATCAGCATGAAATGCGCCGGCCTCGGCGACAGCCAGGGAATAATCATCGGCCGTCAGGACTGTTTGCGGCCCCTGATCGGCCCATGAAAAGGTATACAGCGGAATCTGCGGGCGGCGAGCCCGCTGCTCAATTTTGATGAATGCAAGATTCGTATCAATCCATGGTTGCGCGGTCGGGCTTGACACTTCCAGCACTGAATTGCGCTTGATGATGAGACTGCCCCTCATCCTGGGCTGCTTGCCATTGGGGTTGAGCACCAGAACTCGCAATTTCGGGTAAGCCGATCGCAAGCTGGCAATGGATTTCTCGGTTTCCACGCTCTCTGATTCGAGAACGTTCAGAAAAATTCCTGCGCAGCCCGTTTTCGCGCATCCCTTTGCTGCGGAGGTCGCCTGGTCGAGCGGCGTCTTAACATATGCCCGATATCCTTGTTTGCGCGCAGTCGCCAACAGCGCGCTAGGTGCACCGCCTTCCCAGGCAACCACGATCTCGTTCACTCCGAGCGAACTCGCCCGAGGTAACCTGGTGTCGTCCCACTGCACAAAAACGGTGCTCCATGCAGACGGCGAAAATATGACGCAAAGGCACAATACAACCATGTTCCTGAAAATAACCATATTCCTGAAACTCATGCGATCCGTTCTCGAGCCCTGAGTAATCACAACGGTTTCCCGAAAAAAATTTGTGGGCCATTGGTTACGGTTTCGCTTTCTCCTTTCGGAGAAAGCCAGATTGCGGAGACGTTGCTCATGCCCTCGACCAAAGATTTCCCAACCTTCGGTCCCAACAGCAGCAAGGTGGTCGAAAGCCCGTCGGAAGGAGTTCCAGAAGAGGTGATAACGCTGACCGCGAATTGACTATCGACGGGCCTCCCAGTCGCGGGATCGATAATATGCCCAGCCGACTCGGGCGCAAGTAAAGAAGCGGCCGTTTGCTCTGATGTGGAAACACTTTGGTCCTTAAGCATCACGTAGGGATTAATCTTGTGAGAAGGATCGCGCAGGTGAATAAGCCAGCTAGGTTGTCCGGGAGGAGATCCCATCGCTAAAATCGTACTCCCTCCGGAGTTGATTAACGCGTTGCGAATGCCGGAGGAATGCAGCATCTCACCCGCGCGGTCAACGGCATATCCTTTGCCGATCGCGCCCAAATCTAACTGCATACATGAAGATCGAAATGCAATTTGGTCCGGCGGAGTTAATTCGATCTTCTCGTAGCCGACACAATCCTCTGCTTGTTGTCGCTGGGAAAGCGAAGGCATCGAGTCGCCCGACAACGCAGCTTTCCACAGGTTTACCAGCGGCGCGACGGTAATGTCGAACTTCCCGCCCGAGAGTCTGGAAAACTGCACTGCTTGTTCAATCACGCGATACAAGTCGGGTGGAACCTTCTGAGTGTGGAAATGGGCGGAACGGTTCAGCCTGCTCAATGCGCTCTCAGGCTTATAGTTGCTCATCAGATCGTCCATTCGGACGATCTCCTGCAAAGCCTTGTCAATCGCGGCGGAACCCTTTTCGGAAGATTCAGCATAGGCAGCGATCTCGAAGACCGTGCCCATGACGTACTTTTCCTTGTAAACGAGAATTGGCTGGCCTGAGCTCTGGGCGCTCGAACCGACGGACAGAATTACTATGACGAGCGCTGCCGCCCATCGCTTATCGCAGCGCATAAATCTCACCGCTCAAACTCGCTATATAAATACCGTCGTCTGCTAGTACGGGAACGGACTGGATTGCCGTCCCCAGTCCGGCTCTCCACACAATTTTTCCGTTGGCGGGATCCAGGGCAAACACGCCTCCCGCCTGAATACAGACTCCACCCTCGGCAATCACGGGTGATGCCGTAACCACTTCCCCCACCCCGGTCTTCCAGCGCAACTGGCCTGTTTGAGCATCAAAGGCGTACAGAAATCCATCTTTGCTGCCAATCGCAGCAAAATCTCCCGATACCGCTGGTGAAGACGCGATGCCGAGGCCCGTTTCATATTTCCAGCGCACTTCTCCGGTGCTCGCGTTCAGCGCGTAAACACAAAAGTCCTCGGAGCCGATAAGAACGAGGCCATTGGCCACTGCGGGAGATGAATCAATACCGTTGCCCGTGGATGTTCCCCACAATATCCTTCCGGAATCGGCTGCGAGACAGTAAACCTTGCCGTCTCCGCAACCCACGTAAAGCTGATGGTCAGCGGCGTACGGCGTGGAATAAATCCTTCCACCCAGGCTTTCGGACCATTTTTCGTGACCACTTCCAGCGTCGACTGCATAGACCTTCCCGTCCGCGCTCCCAAAGTAAACGACTCCATCGCGGACGACCGGCGATGACCATACCTCTGCCTGGCTGGCCGCCTCCCACAGTTTTTCCCCCGAATGCCGATCCAGGGCATAGATCTTGCCGTTGTCACAACCAAAAAGAACTATGTTCTCGAAGAGAGAAGGCGTGGCATGCACCTGGCCCTCCGACTGAAACTTCCACTTGGATGTTCCCGTGGCAACGTCGATTGCGTGCAGCACTCCGCTGACCGAAGCAACATACAAAATTCCTTCTCGAAGCACTGGAGCGGACCGCACGGCGCTGCCGGCACGATATTGCCAGGCCGCCTTCTCCGGAAAATGTAATTTAATTTGTCCCTGGCCACCGGTACGGGCATTGTCGCCAAGCAAGGTAGGCCAGTCGTGTGGAGATTTAGGCGTAGCTGTTTCCGTCATCACCATCAGCCTGAGATAAGACGATGATCGATCTGCTTCGGATCGGAGATGCCGAGTCCAAGTTTCCCCGCCGCTGCAATATGTCCCGGCTGCCGGAAGAACAGATTCTTCGAGGCATCGTGATAGAACAAGTTGGCGTTTGACGTGATGCTGCTCGGGTCGTGTTCCCAAACGGACGGAGCACCGTGTTCGCGCCGTGTCTTGTCGATCGCCTCCAGTTCAACAGTGTCCATCGCCACTGGGTCGGTAGCCACCATTAGAATTCCTGGTTGCTCGATAAAATCCTGGACCTGCGTGAGCGGGCCCCCGTGCCATACCAGGCGCATTCCATCCATGATATGCAGCACCGATCTCGAACGCAGCGGTTCGACCGTGCACAGCAATCCGATCACAGGATTGGTAAAGGAATAGGGCACTTGATGAGTGCGCGCAACGTTATTGAAAGTACCGTAGGCCAGGTTCTTAAGAGCCCCGGTAACTCCGGATGCCGAATGGTCCTTCATGGTGGGCACGTTGATAATCTTCGTTACTTCGTAGGCCACAATCCTGGCCATGTAGGATCGGGTTTCCCACTCGCCGAAAAAATTGGCATCGCAATAAACACTCGGCTCGTAGCCGTCCATGCCCACGGTGAAGGCGTCCTGGATGCCCACGATGCGAACTCCCACCGGCAACAGCGCCTGATAGCTGCCGACATCCATCTCATACGAATATCTGTCGTAGATGACGATATTTCGCAGAGGCACTCCAACCGACCGGACGGCGTCAATGATCTCTCGTATGATCTCGGGAGACGAACAACAAGCAGGCGCACCCGATGGATTGATCTTGATGCCAACGATGTCGTTCGGATCGATGAATTTTGCCCACGCGTCGCGAACTGATTTTTCGCCTGTCAGTTCGATCATCGCCCGCTCCAGCATAGGGCGCACGATCGACTGCATCACGCGATTCCCCACGATAGCTTTGGGTTCGCGGATCTCGATTACTCGCCCGGGAAACAATCCCGGCATCCCCAGTGGCGACGCCGCATAACCGGGCAGACCGTGCAGCTCAATGGGGGGGAGGGCCGGAAGAGAATCCGCCCGTACCATCGGACTCAGACCTTGCATCAGCAGCGAAGCGCTTCCGATGCAACCCGCCTTTACAAAAGTACGACGATCCATGATTCCTTCAGTATTGTTCGCTCCCATTTTGCCGGACTGAACCTCATGAGAGCCGATCAGCTTACGCCAGGGGGTCTGTGGTTTACAACCCGTGCTGGGCCGCGCTCGTCATCGATGATGACAATCTTGTCTCGTGTGGATACACTTTCGCTTCAACACAAACCCCACAGAGCCAGGCAGAGGCGAATGAAAACATTACTTGCAATCATCACATCACTCGCGATCGTCATCGGATTTACCCTCGTAACATTTGCGCAAACTCCACCTCGTTATGATCTGCTGTTAAAAGGCGGCCACGTTATCGATCCTGCCAATCACATCGACGAGGTACGCGACGTTGCCGTATTCCAGGGCAAGATAGCCGCGGTCGAAAAAAATATTCCTGCCGATCAGGCCGGAAAAGTTGTGGATGTTTCCAACCTCTTCGTCACGCCCGGACTGATCGATATTCACTATCACGTCGGTCACGGAGGAGCGCCACTGAATTGGTTCGCTCCGGAAGCCCGGGCGCACGCTCTCCCGCTTGGCATCCCGGCGGATATGGCGCTGCAAGGTGGCGTGACCACCATCGTCGATGCCGGTACGGCAGGTGCCGAAACCTTCCTGCAAGAGAAGGAGGAAGTCATCGACCGCGCCAAAGTGCGCGTTCTGGCTTTCCTGAATATCGTGGGGAACGGGATGCAAGGCGGGCTGGAACAGAGTCTGGATGAGATGGACCCGAAAGCTTGTGCCGCCACGATCGCGAGATATCGGGACATCATCGTGGGAGTAAAAACTGCGCATTACTGGACAAATCAGCCTTGGGATGCCGAGCACGTGCCGTGGGCTGCGGTCGATCGTGCGATTGAATGTGCGACGCTCGCGAATGTTCCGGTGATGTACGACTTCTGGCCTCGCGCAGATAGAACTTACGAAGATCTGCTGCTGAAGAAGATGCGGCCCGGTGATATTCACACCCACGTCTTTGCCCAGCAATTTCCCATAATCCTTGCCGACGGCAAACTCAATCCCGCGTTGGCGGAAGCGCGCGCGCGGGGCGTGATCTTTGACGTTGGCCATGGATCCGGCAGCTTCTGGTTTCGCAACGCGGTTCCTGCCGAGGAACAAGGATTCATTCCCGATTCCATGTCCACCGACTTACACACGGGAAATTACAACGAAGTCAGCATGACCAACGTGATGTCAAAATTCCTGGCCATGGGCGTGCCGCTGGATGACATCATCCGGCGATCCACTGTCAATCCAGCGTCCGAGATTCGTCGGACCGAATTGGGCACTCTGACGGTGGGCAAGGACGCCGATATCGCGGTCCTCGAACTAGCGAAAGGTCATTTCAGTTACATCGATTGTGGCGTCGCCAGATTTGACGGAAACGCGAAACTGACGGCTCGTATGACGATTCGCGCAGGCCGCATTTTGTACGATCCTTCCGGTCTGAGCATGGTGGAGTGGGAGAAAGCCCGCCCGCAATATTTCAATGTTCCCGACAAAGGCGAGACTTTGCCAGCCCGGGCCGACGATTATCCCCGGGATTGAAGGGGTAGGTCCCGCATCGTTTGGAGGAGGGCTACAGCTTTGGCGTGACGCCGCTCATCAATGTGGCAGGAACCTATACGGTGCTGCTCTTATTCCACGAGCTTCAGAGTGCCAAAGCGTTCCGGAACATGGAAACTGTCACGCATCGGCGCTCGCCAGGCAATGTAGTGGCGACGGGACTCCGGTCCCTGGCAACGAAAGAGATTAATTCGGAGAGTATTGCCGGCGGCCGCCGGGCGACTGTCGATGGCAGCATACGGAATTCGCATCGCCCCATACCACACGTGAGCGGCCTTATCGATCCTCGATGAGACCTCAAAATTCGAATTCCATTTCCAACCGCTGTCATCATGTTGGCGATCGAGATCGATATCCAGATCGACCCACTCTCCTTGCGGTGAAATCTCGAATTCTTTGTAGCGTTTTATGTTCTTGAAATCCGCGCCGATGAATGCTTCCGCGACATCCCAATTCCAAAGCTCGTTGGTCTCGGCCGACGTATTCGGATGCGGCGTGAGATTGAGTTCTTCATAGGGACAGACGAAAAGAAAGTAGAGGTTCTGCTTCGTCCAGCGAGTACGGATCTCAGTCCGATATTTCGGCTCATCTTTGCCGAGCGCATTCGACTCCATGTAGATGGGTCCCGACCCGCGCCAAAACGAAGACATCGGATTCGTGTCGAGCCGCGGATCAGAATCGGCCCAGCGGCTGTGAATGACGTCATCCGCCGCGAAGATGGAAACGCAACAAGAGATAAGCACAAGCACCACTCGCAAGAGATTCTTCATGAAAGATTCCTTCCACGCCTGAATCGAAGTGCCTCAGGGATTGTTGCGCGACATCGCAAGCCGCGTCAGGTGATACGTCATCTGCGTGTCAGGGGATTCCGGCGCCAATGTTTCTCCGAGGAATACTACGTCCGTCTCGAAAATCGGTCACTCAGCCCACAGCTCCACGGGCTACGATCGGCCACAGCGCCTCAACGCGATTGCCGCGGATCGCGACATACCAATCGTATAAGTTGACCGTCGGATCACAGTGGCCTGGAATTAGTTTGATCTTGCTGCCAAGCGACACACCGCCCGGAGCGTCGCTAAGATCCAGGATCCCATGCTCGTCGGATGGTCGACCGTATCGAATACCTGGTAAATCCAGAGGAACTGGCATGCCTGAGTCGAATGCCAGAGCCTTGAGTCCGGCATCCACAACGGCGTAGTTCCGCTTGGCTATGGACATGATTTGCGTATAAACAAAAAGGCTTTGGCGGAATTCGGTGAATTCTGTTCCCGCTTCTGTCAGATTGCGCCCGTAGTCAGCGTCCATGAAAATGTAAGAACCAGGCTGTATTTCGTTGTATACACCGCTGGCAGCTTCGAACGGGTACGTACCTGTACCCGCGCCGCTCACCACCTCGCAGGAGAGCCCTTTGCCTGACAGCAAATCCAGGATTCGGCGTACAGTGTCCACGCTCTGATTGATGGCAGACTTGCGTTCGGCGATGGTTCGAACGTGCTGGGCTCGTCCTTGATAAGCCTGCAGCCCATTGAATTCGAGATTCCGCAGTGACTGAATTCGCTGTGCCAATGCCAGTACTGCTTCACCTTCTTGAACTCCACAACGACCGCCTCCGACATCTACCTCCACAAACACACCAAAGTGCACATCATGGCTAGCAGCAACCGTGCTCAATTCCTCCAAATTATCCAGGTTATCGACGCATACGGCTACGGCCGCCCGTTTTGCGAGTGAGGCAAGTCTGGTGAGCTTATGTAGACCTATGATCTCGTTGGTAACGAAAATATCGCGGACACCCCCATTCACCAGAGCTTCAGCCTCGCTTACTTTTTGGCAACACACACCAACGGCTCCCTGCGCGATCTGATGCAGCGCGATGACAGCACACTTATGCGTCTTGGCATGGGGGCGTAATCGCATGCCGCTACTGGCGGCTTCTTTCGCCATCTGGCCAATATTCCATTCGTAGGCGTCAAGGTCTATAAGCAGTGCCGGAGTGTCCACCTGTTCAAGGCGCATTCCGGGTTCGGCGGGCAGATCCTCAATGGGCAAGCTTTTGGCTCCTTTCCAACTTGAAGGGCGAGTTCAATTTTGTATTTTGATCCTGGAGTTTCGCATCCCATCTGGGCAGTAGATTGTCAGAAGTTTGATTTCTTTCCCCGCCCTCATGGTTTCGGTTGAGTTGGTAGCTTCTATCCTGGCCCTTCCTCGCAACACACGCCCCTGAAGCTCCTCAGTGATCTTGCCGTCCAGCACCACTGGCCGGCCATTCACAAAAACGTGGCTTACTCCCACACGTAACGTAAAGGGTCAGTGTAAGTAGCCACGTCTTTTATAGTCGCGGGATCAACCACCGCAATATCAACCATCGCGACCGGCCACAGAATTCCACGATTGCTGTTAAGTATGCTTACGGGCACAGGTCAATGATCATTGTCACTGCTTGTTGTGTCCGGTGTCACGTCCAAAACGCACGTGCTAATCTTCTGCCCCACTCTGCCATGCAATGTTGAGGAGCCAGCTTCCTGCAGCGCTAGTCGATGACAAGCCAATAGCCCTGCGGCATTGCGGCATCACGTCACTATGCTCGACTCTCCCTATCATCTTGTCGCAAAGCTTTTCTCTGGGGAATTTGTGAGCGGTGCCCTTGACACTTGTAGGCTTGTGGAGTACACAGGCTCTGTTCAGAGCGCGTTGTGAAGCGATTCGCGGCTCGGGATGTAGGGTCCTCTTTCCAGAATGCGACCGCAACGGCAGCGAACATTTGTGTTAGCGGCTTTGGACAGAGGCGCACACGAGACGGGTAGCGTTTCTTAAGGTCAGGGGCGGGCTAAATCCTCCAAGAAGACACCATCGCAGCCATCATCACAGCCGCCGCACACCTGTCACTGCTCGTCGCCTATGCTGAACCCAGACAGAAGCTTGCTGATCGCCAACGATGGATACCGGGTCGTCCGGGCTTATGAGGGGAGCTGATCCTTCCCAAATGGCCGAGGATTTGTGTAGAGCCCGTGTGACTGACGATGCTGCAGGAGCAATCGGATGAGGCCAACTTGGGCTGAAGTTTCGCTGGGCAACCTACGGCTGAACTTCAGAAACATTCAACAGCACGTTGGAAAAGACATCGCGGTTTGCGCGGTCATCAAGGCTGACGCCTATGGACACGGAGTTGTGCCTTGTGCCCGGGCGCTCGAGGAAGCGGGTGCGACCTGGCTGGGCGTCACTTCGACGGAAGAAGGAATTCGTCTGCGGCAGGCCGGAATTGCGGCACGTATCCTATTGATGACTGGTTTTTGGCGAGGCGAAGAGGATGAAGTTATCACCCACAATCTCACACCACTGATTTGGGAGCCATGGCATATCGACCTGTTGGCAAAAGCCGCAGCAAAGCTCGCGCGTGCGCCTTTTGCCATTCACCTGAAAATTGATACCGGCATGGCTCGCTTGGGAGCAAGCTGCCGGATTCTGCCAGAGGTCCTGCAAGTACTGAAGAACACGCGAGCGCTGCAATTGGAGGGCATCGCTACCCATCTAAAATCCGCGGAGATTCTCGATGCAGCTGATGTTGCGGAGCAACTCAGCTGTTTCCAGAAGGTGCAGGACATGGTGGAAAAAGCCGGTTTCGAACCGATTTACTCTCACGTCGCAAACACGGCAGCTCTAGCTGCCCGCCGCGAGACTTGGAAGAGCATGGTCCGGCCCGGCATCTCTCTTTATGGGTATAACCTCCACTTTGCATGTGACCGGGCCAGCCGGCCGATATCGTTGCCGAATGTCACTCCCGTGCTTTCCTGGAAAACTCGAGTCATTTCGCTGCGCGACGTAGGGGCCAATCAAGCTATCGGATACGATGGAAGGTATGTGACTAGGGTTCCAGCACGTTTGGCGACCTTGCCAGTGGGTTACGCCGATGGACTCAGCCGGCATTTATCTTCGCGCGGACAGGTCATCATTCGAGATACATACGCCCCGATTGTAGGCAATATCGCAATGGATCTTACAATGATTGATGTCTCCTCAGTGCCAAGTGCTGCCTTGGGCGATATGGTCACCCTCCTGGGCTCCAGCGATCATTGTGTCATTTCTGCTTGGCAACATGCAGAGCTTGAAAACACCATTCCGTATGAGGTTCTGTGCCAGATTGGCCATCGCGTCCGCCGAGAGTACGTTGATTAGCTGGTTATGAAACTTCTAGAATCAAGAAGCAACTTCCGATCAAGACGGTTCAAAATAGTTGTCTTCTCTGCAAACTCCGGGGTGCAAATCCTCCTTCCAAACGGCCGGTCATAAGATGGACAAATTAAAAACGGACAGTCACTCTCGCCCGGAACTGGCGCGCGACCTGGGGTTGTCACATGCCGGAGCGGTGGTGATTGGGACGATCATCGGGAGCGGAATTTTTCTTGTCCCTACCGAGATGATGCAAGCCGGGGGCTCGGCACAGATTGTGTTTCTCGCGTGGATCGTCGGGGGCGTGCTCTCTTTTTTCGGCGCGCTGACTTATGCCGAATTGGGCGCTATGAAGCCGCAGGCCGGCGGCGAGTATGTGTATGTTCGCGACGCCTACGGGCCGCTGGCGGGGTTCCTGTACTCATGGGCGACGTTTCTGATTGCTAAGCCGGCTTCGATTGCGACGATAACTACGGGACTGGTGCGGATTCTCGGAACCTTTCCGGTCCTTTCTTTCTTCTCGCATGCCTTGTTCTCGCATACTTCGATGTCGCATCAGTTCACCATCACCTACGGTCAACTGGTGGCGATCGGAACCACAATCTTGGTTTCATGGCTAAACTACGTTGGCGTGCGCCGGGCGGGAGAATTTCAGTTTCTGTTCACGTTGCTGAAGGTTGCGATCATCCTCGGAATTGTCGCGGTAGGTTTCTCGTATCGCGGAGGAACATGGGCTAATTTCGCCAGCGAGTTTACCGGGGCGAAAGGCGGCGTGGCTGGTTTTTTTGCGGCTCTCGTGGCGGCGCTGTGGGCTTATGACGGCTGGAACAATCTGAACATGGTGGCCGGCGAGATACGGAATCCGCAGCGCAATGTTCCGCTATCGCTGATTTGGGGTGTGGCGACGGTGGCCGCGCTCTACATCCTGGTGAACGCGGCGGTACAGTATGTGCTGCCCGCAGCGGCGGTCGCGGGCTCGGAGCGCCCTGCGTCGGATGCGGTAGCGCTGGCGCTGGGGACAACAGGCGCCGGCTTGGTGTCGGTGGGCATGGCCATTTCAATGATCGCCACCTTGAACGGCACCGTGATGAGCGGAGCCCGTGTGCCGTTCGCAATGGCGCGCGACGGCAATTTCTTCAAGGCGATGGCAGAAGTTCATCCGAGCTTTCACACCCCGTCAGTCGCGATCATAGTGCAGTGTGGGCTGGCGACCGTTCTGCTGCTGCTGGGAGGCAGTTTCCGGCAGTTTTTCTCCCTGACGATTTTCGCGGAGTGGGTCTTCTACATGATCGCAGGCAGCACCGTGTTCGTTTTTCGCCGGCGGGACCCCCATGCCGACCGGCCTTATCGCGTGTGGGGATATCCGGTGGTTCCGGTAGTGTTTGTACTGGTTTCCGCGGCGCTTCTCTACTACACGTTTACCGACAATCTGAAAAGTTCAGTTGGCGGATGCCTGGCGATTCTGGCGGGCGTTCCAGTGTTCTACTTTTTTAAGCAGCGTCGGGTGTCGAGGCTAAGGTAATCGGTCATCTGGCTGAATGACGGAGTGTCAGAAATCAATCGACAATCCCTCACAAACGTTCGAGCCGCATTTGATCCCGAATGCTTTCCCGATCTCGGATCAGCCGTGCCTTCGCACCATCGACCAACGCCTCCGCCGGTTTAGAGCGAGTATTGTAGTTCGATCCCAAACTAGCGCCGTAGGCTCCGGTATCCAAAATGGCTAGCAAATCGCCTTCCCGCACGACCGGCATCTCGCGCTGGCGAGCAAAGAAGTCACCAGTTTCGCAGATCGGCCCGACTACATCGGTCACCTCTGTATCCTCGGCGGAGAGAGTCACTGGCACGATCTCATGGTAGGCATGGTAAAGGGACGGCCGCAGCAGGTCATTCATCCCCGCGTCCACGATCAGAAAACGCTTTCTGTTGTTGGTCTTCCTATAGATGGCGCGCGTCAGGAGTACACCCGCCGGACCCACGATAGACCGCCCGGGCTCCAGCAATAAATGGACGTTCAATCGTCGCAAAGGCTTGAGCACAGCGCGAGCGTAGGCGGAAATCCGTTGCGTGAAATTGTCCGCGGCACTTTCATAAGAAATGCCGAGGCCACCACCCGCATCCACATAGCGGATATCGTGCCCGTGTGAACGGAGAGCGCGCACCAAGTCGGCAACTTTCTCGAGCGCGTCAGTGAAAGAACTGACATCCGTAATCTGCGACCCGATATGCACGCTCACTCCCGCCACCTTCAGATAAGGCTGCTTTGCGGCCTTCGAGTAAAGAGTCTCAGCCTCGGGAATGGGCACGCCGAACTTGTGCTCGCACAAGCCGGTCGAGATGTAGGGATGAGTCTTCGCGGAAACGTCGGGATTCACGCGCACTGCAATCGCGGCTTGCCTTTTCATACGGGCTGCGGTCTCGGCTAGCGTCTCCAACTCGGAAGCGCTCTCAATGTTAAACAGGAGGATTCCGGCTCGTAGGGCAAGTTCCATCTCTGGCACGGTCTTGCCGACGCCGGAAAACACCACGCGTTGAGTCGCGTGGCTATCCGCGCGGAGAACTCGTTCGAGTTCACCACCGGAGACCACATCGAACCCTGCGCCCAGACGGGCGATTAAGCGCAGGATAGCCAGGGAAGAGTTGGCCTTTGCGGAATAACAAACAGTGTGTCGAATCGAGCGGAAAGCGCGAGCGAACCCCCTTATCCGCTCGCGGATCATTGCCGCCGAGTACACATATAGCGGCGTTCCATAGCGCGCCGCGAGCCGTTCGAGGGCAACGGATTCACAAAATAAAGCGGGCTGCCCCGGTCTGCGAACCGTGCAATATTGGAAGGCGGGGGGTCGCGGGAATTCCGTCTTGGCGGTGCTCTTGACCACAAATCTCCTTTTGGCCTCGCAAATCGCTCACGGGCCTGAGTCAAGCTCAAGGGTTTCCGATTGCGTGCGCTTCTCGGCGCAACGTAGATTCCCGCACGATAAGCCGCGGGACCAGCAAAACGACCTTCGGCCTAATCGGCTCGTCCGCTGAAATTGCACGTAAAACCAACGTCGCCGACCGTTGGCCAATGGTGTGATGTTGCTGGTCGATGGTGCTGAGCGGAACGCGCAATTCGCTGGCATATCGATCGTTGCCGGCGCCAATCACAGCAATATCGTCAGGAATCTTGAGACCCGCTTCGAAGATGGCCTTGATTGCGCCGAGCGCAGTCGGATCGTTGTAACACACGACTCCGTCCGGCACCGGGCGCATTTCGAGCAGGCGCTTCATCGCTTCGTACCCGCTGGCATCCGCCCGCGTGTCGCTCGAGTCACGGCTTACGATGTACTCTGCGCGTACCTTGTGTTGATGCTCCTCAAGGGCCCGCAGATATCCGCGCACGCGGCCAATGCCAGTGCTGATCTCGGGCCCGCGAATGTGGGCAATGTGTTGGCACCCGACTTCAAGCAAGTGTTGCGTGGCAATGTAGCCGATGCGCTCATCGTCTACGCCCACGAAATTGCAGTTCGCATTCTCCAGACGCCGGTCGATGAGAGAAAAGGGCACGCCACGGCTCTCAATCAACTGGACGATCTCCGGCGTTGATTGCACTGAGGCCAGGATGAGCGCATCCACTTGGCGTCCGAGAAAGAACTCGACTTGCTGCCGCTCCATCTGTGGATCTTCTTCAGAGGAAGCGATCATGACTGAGTAGCCTGCTGCGCGTACCTCTTCCGAAATCCCCTTCACAACCTCGGCAAAGAAAGGATGGACCAGGTCCGGAACCACGACGCCTATACTGAAACTTTTTCCCGTCGCCAGGCTCCGCGCGGCCCAGTTTGGCTGGTAGTGCAGTTCGCGGATGCGCTGTTGGACGCGCGCCTTCGTCTGTTTACTGATGTCAGGGTGATTGCGAATCGCTTTCGAAACGGTAATAACGGCTAGGCCGAGATCATTGGCAATATCCCGCAACGTAACGCGACGCTTGTTCATTCTTTCTCCGGGATATTAGCCTCCTGCCGCCGAAGGCCGGTGCATCAGGAAAAAGCGAAGGGCAGTTTACTTCAAAAAGGCCGAAGAAAATGCTCTGAATATGCGCTTGACACCAGTCGCATACCAGCATACACTGCCGGTGCCTGTAGCGCTACAGGTTTCGCTGTCTGCTGCGTCCAAAATCCCAGGGGCGAAATATGGACGGTAGTCTGGCATTCGCAGCGGTAGACCAACTCCCCAGCATAAATGCACGCGTTCGAGCAGTGCCGTGCGCTTTGCGGCTGTTACGGAAAGAATCCTCGAGGAGGAGCCATGATCCGTTTCCTAAAAGTTGCTGTGATACTGTTCGGCCTTTCTGTTTTACTGTCCTCGGTTAAAGTCTTTGCGCAAACCGGGACTACATCCGTGCAGGGTACGGTCGTGGACAAATCCGGGGCTGCTGTAGTAGCGGCTAAGGTTGTCATCCAGAATACCGAACAGGCGCTCGAGCGTGAAATGCGGACCAACGGTTCGGGAGAATACAAATTCCTTGCGCTCCCTCCCGGAACTTACACCATAACGGTCGAGAAGGAAGGCTTTCGGAAATATGAGTCCCGCGACGTTGCCCTGCTGGTGAACCTTCCCGTCACCCTGGACATGGCGTTGAGCATAGGGGGCGCAACGGAGAAGGTCGAGGTCTCTGGGCAAGCTGAAGCTGTGAATACGAGCGATGCATCCTTGGGCACTGCCTTCGGCGAAAATAGCATCAAGCAACTTCCACTGGAAAGCCGAAATGTCCCCGATCTCCTCTCGCTTCAGGCCGGCGTGGTCTATACGGGCAACAGCCCTGATATCGATAGTTCCGTTGACACCCGCAGCGGCTCGGTCAACGGTTCGCATAGCGACCAAAGCAACGTTACCGTCGATGGCATTTCAGTCAATGACAAGGGTGGTCACGCGTTCACCTCGGTTCTGCCCGTCACCCTCGATTCCGTGCAGGAATTTCGTGTAACTACGGCCAATTACGGCGCCGAACAAGGTAGTTCCTCTGGCGCGCAAGTCACACTGGTTACGAAGAGCGGCACCGATTCATTCCACGGCTCGGTCTACGAATACAACCGGAATTCATACGTCAGCGCTAATGACTACTTCATCAAGCAGGCCCAACTGCAGTCAGGAGAGCCCAACCTGCCCCCGCAGTTAAATCGCAACATCTTCGGGGCCTCCGTTGGTGGACCCGTTCTAAAAAACCGGCTTTATTTCTTTCTTAATTATGAAGGTTACCGCGATGCGGAAGCGGTAAGCGCTCTGCGAACTGTTCCCACCGCGTCCATGAGGGATGGAGTCATTGAGTACCTCTGCCAGACCAACCCCGATGGCAGCCCCAATACCAGCCTCTGCCCCGGAAATACGGTTGCCGGACTGAGCTCGGCTTCGTACACGGCACTCCCAGGCTATCAAGCTCTTTCGCCGCAGCAAATCACGGCCATGGACAAAACCAGTCTGGGCCCGCACGGCCCCAATCCGGTGGTTTTGCAATACATGAATTCCACCTATCCTCTACCCAATGATCTCACTACCGGCGACCTGGTAAACACGGCGGGGTACCGCTTTCGAGGCAGTACACATAACACGAAAAACTGGTACATCGGCAAGCTTGACTATAACGTTACAACGGATGGTAAACAGCGCGTTTCACTCAGTGCAGCGCTCGCCAATGAAAATAATCCGCAAGCTCCCTTCCTGCCGGGCGCAGCCCCCGAGCTGACGATCGTCAACTTCAATAAGGGCCTCATCACGTCCTATACATGGGTGATTTCGCCAACGCTCCTCAACAATTTCCGATACGGTTTCATCCGGGAGAGTCTGGGGACAGTCGGCGATAGTAACCAGCCGTGGAACCAATTGCTCGTGGTTTCACAGGGTATTACCTATTCATCCTCATTCCAACGTCCCATTCATAATTTCAACGACGACATATCTTGGGCGCGGGGCAACCACACTTGGCAGTTTGGTACCCAAATCGGAATCCTGAGAAATCCCGAGAGCAACTCGAACCTATCGTTCAGCAGCGGAGTGGCCAATCCCGATTGGTTGCAAAATTCAGGACTTTCCCAGAACAGCTCATCGCCATTGAATCCGTCTTACATCGATCCCAAAACTGGCTTGCCCGCGTACGGCTTGCCCGGCGTTGATTCCAGTTTCGTTAGTAATTACGACTACCCGATGACAGCTTTGCTGGGCATGATTCCGCTGGTGAACGCAAACTACAATTACGATCGCAGCGGCCAGGCGTTATCTCAGGGCACGCCGGTTTCTCGTCGCTTCGGGGAAGATTCCTATGAGTTGTACGCACAGGATTCCTGGAAGGTAAAACCCAATCTGACCGTGAACCTGGGCTTGCGTTACTCGTTGTTCTCACCACCCTGGGAAACCAACGGTTTGCAAGTATCACCTACGATGAGCCTCAACACGTGGTTCAACAATCGCAGGCAGGGAATGTTCCAGGGTCTGCCTTCCAGCGCACAGCCGCTCATTGCCTATAACTGGTCGGGACCCGCGAATGGAGGCAAACCCAGCTATTACGGTTGGGATTATCACGATCTTGCTCCGCGTTTGTCCTTTGCCTATTCACCGGCGTGGAGCGACGGAACGCTCGGAAAAATTTTTGGTGGGCCCGGTAAGACCAGCGTCCGCGGCGGCTTCGCCATGCTCTATGACCGGGTTGGAGAAAGCATCGCCGATACCTTCGACCAGAATGGCTCTTTCGGATTGTCGACTGAGTTGGAAAATCCCTCCGATGTCGAAACTTCAGTCATCGCTCCCCGTCTGACAGACATGCATACGATTCCGCAGGCCGATTACGCGGGCAACCAGATCTTCACCCCCGCACCTGCGGGTACGTTTCCTGCCATTTACCCAAGCACCCTGGCCATCACCTGGGGAATCGATGAGAAGCTAAAAACTCCGTATTCCTATAACATCGATTTCGCCGTTAGCCGCGATCTTGGCTCGAAATTCACGCTCGAAGCGGCTTACGTAGGCAGGCTCTCTCGTCGCCAACTCGCCCAGGATGATATGGCGATGCCACTCGACATCTATGACAAAGGTTCAGGACTCGATTACTTTACGGCTGAAACGGCATTAGCCAAAGTATTTCGCCCCCAGCTTAATGCCGGCAACAATGCCGCAACGCAGTCATTCGATCCGAGTCAAGTGCCAGCCAACGTGCGCGCCTTCTGGACCAATCAAATCCAGCCCTTGGCCCCCGGCGGCGCCTACACAATCAATGGTTGTACGGGAGGCAACACGCTAGGAACAACCAGCCCGGTTGTCGCTGCCTTCGACGTCTTCTGCGCTACACAGTTCAACGATTCCCTTGGACTTTACAATCTCGACATCTATGGGATTCCAGACTTCAATAACCCGAATCAAGCGTATTTCCCGATCGAGGGACCCAACACTTATTACAGCCAGCAATTCAGTTCGCTGTATGCTTGGCGTTCCATGGCGAACGCAAGCTATCACGCGCTGCAAGTAAGCTTGCGCCACAGTATGAGCCACGGCGTGCAGTTTGATTTCAACTACACCTTTTCCAAGTCCATCGACCTGGCCTCCGACGCAGAGCGGATCGCGCCCGCGAGCAGTATCAGCAGTTTGAACAACATCATCATTAATGCCTGGGCCCCGCAGCAGGAACGCGGAGTCTCGTCCTTCGACGCCACCCATCAGCTGAATGCTAACTGGGTTGCGGAGCTGCCGTTCGGACGCGGCCGACTGATTGGGAACGGGGCTCACGGGCCGCTCGATGCCGTTATCGGCGGTTGGCAACTCTCAGGGCTATTCCGGTGGACCTCCGGCTTCCCGGTCAACGTCGACAATGGGTACAGTAATTTCCCAACCAACTTTGAGCAAGAAGGGAACGCCAACCTGGTCGCGCCTGTCACCACCGGTGCATACCACATTAAGAGCGGTCCCGACGCCGGCAATGTCAATATTTTCGCCAATGGCCCGGCTGCGATTAACTCCTTCGCCCCAGCCTACGCCGGCCAATCGGGCCAGCGGGACGTCATCCGTGGGGAAGGCTACTTCGGCATCGATATGGGCCTGGCGAAAAGATGGAAGATGCCCTTCAGCGAGAAACAGAGCCTGCAGTTTCGCTGGGAAGTCTTCAACATAACGAACTCAGCCATCTTCGATGTGCAATCGAGCCTGCTATCTTCCGCTCTAACCTTGGGCAGTGGCGGCAGCTTTGGAAATTATTCCGGCCTGCTGAACAATCCGCGCATCATGCAGTTTGCGCTAAGGTACGAGTTCTGATCTGGAGGAATAACCAACCCATTACGAACCGGGCCTCCGCATAAGTTCATATCACGGCTCAAGCTCTGCCACGGACCGCGAACGCTACAGTTCTCGTTGCAGTCCGTGTTCCAAGCGAGATGACCGGGGAACGAGTGAATGAGGACAGGTGTCCGATCGAGAATGCGCGCGGCCTTGCTGGTGCTGATGTGCGCCGGCGTTGCAAGCTCGGCCCAGCAGGCGAACTCGTCTCCATCGACTCTGCGCGTCACTATCGCCTCGGGCGTACTCGAGGGTATTCATTTCACCTCCAGTTCCGGCGATGTTGCATTCCTCGGAATTCCTTACGCTGCAGCACCGGTGGGAGCGCTGCGCTGGCGGCCGCCGCAACCCCCTCCGCCTTGGCATGGAATTCGCAGAGCGGATGCCTTCGGCCCTGCCTGTCCGCAACTGCCGAGTCCGTGGTTGCCGGAGATGCTCGGTCGAAAGCAAATGGTCACCGCTGAGGCGTGCCTCTTTTTAAACGTCTGGACAACAAACCTATATGGTATGAAGAAGCTCCCGGTCATGGTGTGGATTCATGGCGGCGGAAACATTGAGGGATCGCAGGAGTGGCCGCCACTCGGCCCAGTGCTGGCGAAGCATGGCGTCGTTGTAGTCACGATCAACTATCGTCTCGGAGTCTTCGGTTATTTTTCGCATCCCGCACTTACCGCAGAGTCGCCACATCATTCGTCCGGAAATTACGGCTTGCTCGATCAGATGGCGGCCTTGAAGTGGGTGCGGGGAAACATCGCCAGTTTTGGCGGTGACCCGCAGCGGGTCACGGTCTTCGGCGCATCTTCCGGTTCCCTCGACGTCTGTGATCTGCTGGCCTCTCCATTGGCGGATGGTCTCTTCCAGGGCGCAATCCTGCAAAGCGGCGTTGGCGTGGACGGCCTCTCTCCCACCCTTGATCATCAGGAGGCGGATGGCAAGCGCATTGCCGCAGATCTGGATGTCGCCGACGATTCCCAGGCGCTCTTGCATCTTCGCGCCATTCCGGCCGCTGAACTCCTGCACGTCGCCAGCGAAGAAAAGAAGGTTGATTTCAATCCCGTGCTTGACGGCTGGGTGTTCCGCGAACAACCTGCGATCGCCTTTGAGCAGGGACGACAGGCCAAGATACCGGTCGTTGTCGGCAGCAACGCCGATGAAGTCTCAATCTTCAAGAGTCCCCTGGTTGGAGGCAAGTCCCATGATCCCGGGACGGTTGAGGCATATCACCACTGGCTGATCGAAAACTTCGGAGCGCATGCCCAGCAGGTCTTCGAAGCCTATCCAGCAAAGACCGATCACGACGTCGCTCAAGCGGTTTGCAACTTGGAAACCGACCACGAGTTCGGATTCGGATCTCGCTTGCTGGCGCGCGAGGTTGCGGCTTCCGGGCAACGAGCTTACTTGTACAACTTCACGTATGTTGGTTCGGGTCCGTTTGAAGCGCTTGGCGCCTTCCACAGCGAGGAGAGTATCCTCCTGAGCAAGCGGTACTGGACGAGTTGGGTCAGCAGTCCCGATGACGAGAGGCTTTCGAACATCCTGATTGCCTCTTGGGTGCAGTTTGCCAGGACGGGCACACCGGACAGCAAAGGGCTTCCGCCTTGGCCTCCATACGATCCGAAAACAGATGAGGCGCAGGAACTCGGCAGGCACGTAGGTCAGATTCCGGCGCTGCGCGCCCTGCGGTTCAAGGTGTTCGAAGGGATGCTCCGGGAAGAGTTGCATCAATGAGATCAGCAGTGGGCGAGAGGAACGAATGCTGAGGTTTCTCCTTATGTCGGCGATGCAGGTCACCGTCCTCCACCACATTACAAAGCGTTCCGCCTCGGTGATGGAGTTCGATCCCGGGGCCTTAACAATGATGGCGCAGGGCGCGGAAGGCATGGTTGGTAAACATGATTGATAAAATTGATAGCCTTACACTGCTCTTGATGAAACATGTGCTCATTCTCTTTCTTGTTCTGTCGATCGTAGGCTGGGGTGTGTCTGCCCCGGCTCAGGCCGGAACTTCGAAATCCGATGCTTTCGCGCGTTCCACACAGATGATCGTAGTCACTACTTCGGACTGGAATGCGGTGGAAGGATGGTTACGCCGCTACGAGCGCGCCACTGAGCATGAAAAATGGCGTCCCGTGGGAACCCCGATCTCGATTGTCGTCGGGAAGAATGGACTAGGGTGGGGTATCGGCGTCATTGCGACCGATGATGCCCAAGTCCGCTCAGCCGCCGACCCGGTCAAAAAGGAAGGAGACGGCAAGTCCCCCGCCGGCGTCTTCGCTCTGGGGACCGCATTCGGCTACTCTTCTCAGCCGCTGCTGGGATTAAAGATGCCCTATCTGAGCCTGACCCCATCGATCGAATGCGTCGACGACCCCGGCTCAAGGTTCTATAACCGCATAGTGGACCGCTCTGTCGTTGCTCCTGACTGGAACAGCTCAGAGCACATGCGGAACGCCGGGGAGTCGTACCGCTGGGGAATCCTCGTAGATCACAATGGCACTGTTGCGGGCGACCCTAACCCACCCGAGCCCGGCGGCGGCTCGTGCGTCTTTCTCCACATTTGGCACAGCCATAACCAGGGTACCGTTGGATGCACTGCCATGCCGCAACGCGAACTGGAAACCCTGCTTACCTGGCTCGATCCGACGCGCCAGCCACTGCTGGTACAACTACCGGAACCTGCATATAAGCGGCTGCTCGATCGCTGGATGCTGCCGAAATTAACGAATGCTCCTTAGCGTCGTGCCGCGGCAACACCTCTACTGTCCGAGATCTTCGAACTTCACATTGAGGATGGGGTACTGTTTCCAATCCTTATAGTCGAAGTGCCACCATTCCTCGGGGTTAACCTTGAAATCCTGCTTTTCCATGGCTTGGCGCAGAAGGGTGCGGCGAGCGCGCTCGTCGCGCGTGCCGCCGACGTAGTTGGCAAAGGCGCGATCGGTCATTTCGTCGTAGCCACTGGGCATCTTCACTTCCTCGGCCGTTTTCAAATCGCATAACGACAGGTCCACCGCACATCCGCGGTTGTGCCTGGAGCCCCCTGCCGGATCAGCCACAAAAATCCTTTTGTCGTCGGGCGTGGCATCCCAGAAGATTTTCGTGACGTACCACGGGCGGTAGCCATCGTGGATGATCAATCCGTATCCCTGAGCCTTGAGTTCGCGATGGGCGCGAAGCAGCGCTTCCGCTGCTGGCCGCTGAAGGAAAGCGCGTGCCTGGGTGTACACGGGCGTACCGAGAAAATTGTTCGAAGTGGCATAGCGGATGTCGAGCTTGATAGTTGGATCGAGCTTGACCAACTCCACCAGATCAGATTTGAGGAAAGTCCCCGGCTCGTGAGGTGGTTGCTCCTTGAGCGCTTCTGCGCGCAACTCCTCCACCGGACGCCGAGGTGTGATACGGAAGCTGATCTCTTGCGCAAAGCCGAGTTGCAGCAGAACAAGAAGGAGACCCAAAAGACGAAAATGGAGTTTTCGCAAAAAATTCATATTTCATTTGCAACTAGAACCATCGTACTGCATTCAACGCGCCGAGCCCGGCGCTTCGCAGATGTTGGGGCTGGTGACATTTTCACCCGCCTCTTCAATTGGAGTCATAGGCGATGGGGGTTGTCGGTTTTCCCGTGCGATTCACGGGATTCATGGCGATGTCCATCAGGCCGCTGATCACATTCATACCCGGCCGCCACTTGAGATCGAACTCTTCCCAGAAAGGTTCTGACTGTGGAGTGTTTTGCCTCCAAATGACAAAGCGTACCGTTCTGTCGTTCATACAGATCTCATTTCGATTTGGCAGTAGGGATCACTGGCACGTCAGAACGATCGAGGCTTCGCCGCGCTGTCTCAACGAGCGTTGAGTCGAGAATATCGGAGGCCTGGGTCGCCAAGGGGCTGGCTTGTTGTCGTAGATCTGTGCGGTACCAAAAATCGGGTTGCCTCACCATGTCCTCGCATCGCCGTCTCAGTTCCAGCCAGCGGCGTGGCAAATTATGAGCCTGAGCGAACGCTTCCAGGGTCATTCCATTCTCTCGGTTCGGCAAAAAGTTCGCGGTCTCCAGAATCTGGCTCATACGGCAAGAGAAGATGACTTTCCATCACGCTATTGAGAGCCGAACAATAACGACCCCAGCTACCTGACGAGAACAGATCATTTTGGGAGGAAGTGATCAACTGTTCCTCAGCTCCAGCCGCTCGATTGAGCGTGGCAAGCCGCGTCAAGCCGGAAAAATCAACATGCCGAGATCGATAGGCAGGAACAACGCTCTGGAGCTCGTCCAGGACTGCATTCGGGTCAAACGGGGCTAGCCGTGGTTCCAAGTCCTGCCTTTCCGTCCACACGGCCTGGCGATCCACCTCGCCGGATTGAGCGCCTCGTGACTGTCCCGCATCCGCGCGAATGCCTTCTCCACGCCTGACCAACTTTTCGATTGGATACCCCATGTATTGGGCAATGCGAGCGATAATCTCCAGGTCGCTCTTAGGACCAACCACCTCGGCAGCCTTCTTCAATCTCTGGAGATCACCGCAGGTATTCGTGAAGGTTCCCGATTTCTCGTAAGCTGAAGTGGCGGGAAGAACAACATCCGCCAGCTGAGCAGTCTCCGTCAGGAACAAATCCTGCACAACCAAGAATGTCGCACGCAGCGCAAATGGGTCGACATGGTAACGGCCTACGGGATTTGAACCAACGACGTATAGGGCCTTGAGCAATCCATTCTTGGGGGCTTCCAGGATCTGCAGTAGATTCAGACCCGGCTCCCGGGGAAACTGTGCGCCCCATTTCTCACGAAACTCGCCACCGTCCGAAAGCGGTGTATACCCCGGAAGCAAATCCGGGTATAGCCCCATGTCGGAAGCGCCACGGGAGTTCGCGTAGTCACCCAGGCAAACCCACTTGCAGCTGGGTATCGCTGCAGCCATGACTCGGACGAGTCGAGCGATGTCGCCTCCTTGCAATTCAGCACCGCACACCACGATAAGGTTCTTTTCTGTCGATATTTTTTCTCGCAGCGCAGTCAGGTCGTTCCGATCCGCTGGATTCGCGCAGCATTTGTCACGCGCGCTATCGTCCCCACCGAGGAACGCCACCGCCCTCTCTTCGCTGCCTTCGTCTACACGGGCGAAACACGTGGCTTGTCGGGTGAGCTTGATGACTCTTGAATTGATCAAGTAAAGCCGTGCCTGGTGCAGCCTCACATTGTTCCGCATCTGCCAAGCGAGCAATGGATGCTGATACGTCGGATCGCTGCCAATGAGCAGAATGGCGGGGTCCTCGAAAACGTCCTTCATGCTGGCAGTGGTACCAGGTTTGTCCGCAAGAGCACGAAAGAAGGCGGGAAAATCCGCCGTCCGGTGGTGATCGATATTGTTGGTCCCAAGGACAACCCTTGCGATCTTTTGCAGTAAATAGTTCTCTTCGTTAGTCGTGCGCGTTGAGCCGATCACTCCGATCGTCTTGCCGCCAAACTCATCTCGGATTTGGCGGAATCGCCCAGCAACAGTTGCGAAGGCTTCGTCCCACGACGTTGGAAACAAACGGCCATCCTTACGAATTAGCGGCTGCTTGAGCCGCTCGGCGTGGGCGGTGAAATCGAACGCGTAGCGTCCCTTGATGCAGAGAAAATCGCCATTGATCCCGCTCTTATCCCGATTGGACCCACGAACAATCTCCATTCCAGTTTCGCTGGGACGCACGGCCAAGGTCGTGGTACATCCGTCAGCACAGTGCGTACATATGGTCGCCACGTGCTTCATTTCCCATGGCCGGGTTTTGTAACGATAGGGACCGGACGTTAGGGCACCAACCGGACAGATATCGATGCACATGCCACATTCTTCGCACTCCAGGTAATCCCCTTTGTTGGGGACAATCAGCTGGGCTGAGTTCCGATTGGCAATACCCAGGGCCCAGACATCCATGCCTTCACCGCAGATCCGCACGCAGCGGTAGCACATGATGCACCGAGGCCGATCAAAGTACACGACTGGGGACCATTGCTGCTCGTCTTTGTGGTTCTTGCAATCAATCAGCTTGGACTCTCCTGGGCCATAGCTGAGAGTTGCGTCCTGCAGTTCGCATTGGCCGCCGGCGTCACAAACCGGGCAATCCAGGGGATGGTTCTGCAGCACAAACTCGAGCATTGCCCTACGGGCCTGCTTGACCGTGTCGCTCTGAGTGGTCACCACCATCCCCTCGCTGATGAAAGTGGTGCAGGCGGTCTGCAGCTTCGGCATCTTGGCGATTTCTACAAGACACATCCGGCAAGCACCTTGCAGAGATAGACCAGGGTAGTAACAGAAGGAGGGGATCTCTATTCCTACACTCTTGCAGGCCTCGATCAGCAGCGTCCCGGCTGATTGGACTACTTTCTTTCCGTCGACCGTTATGGTTACATCAGCCATTGGTGATCAGCTTGGGTGCGGCATTGCCACGGGTCGTCATCGCTTGTCGCTTGACTAGGGCTCTATTGTATATCGTGTCACGATATACTGCTATTGATTGGAGGGTCGAGTGCGTTCTGGAACAGGAGCACACCTCGGGATTCAGTCATGATTCCCTTCGATGCGGCACACGGCGCCGTGCACTACCCCAAGGATCGCCGCTTCCGGATTTGGGTTCGCCCCTCCATTCTCATCGGAATCGGAGCCGTGGTTCTGGCCGCGGTCCTCGCCTCCTGGATTGAAGTTGCGATTACTGGTCTGCCCGCCGTTCCTCCGGTGCCTCAGATCTATCCCAACAACTTCGTTGGACCGCACGGGTTCCCGCTGTGGGTGCGCTACTGCCATTTTTTCAATTTCTTCTTTGTGATGCTGCTGATTCGAAGTGGCCTATCGATCCTGTTCGATCATCCTCGTCTCTATTTCAATGATGACTGTACTCCGGGAAGCGAATGGATCCGTTTGACGCCCCTCAAAGTTCCGCGCGACCGCATCTGGACCGCAAAAGACGATGCCCGCTATCTTTCGCCCATTGTTGGCACGCCGGGTTACAGACACACTATCGGCATTGCGCGGGTTTGGCATTTCATCGACGTTCACGGATTCATCTTCACGGGCGTTTTCTTTATCATAATGCTGTTCGATACCGAGCAGTGGCGCCGGATCGTCCCTACGTCGTCGATGGTTCTTTTGCAGGCTTGGAATACATGGGTGCACTACGCGACGTTCCATATGCCTGCGGAGCCAAACGGCTTTTATGGCTACAACGCCCTGCAGCAGATTGCCTATTTCACTGTCGTCTTTATCTTCGGACCCTTGGCCATTGCGACGGGCATTGCTATGTCACCGGCGGTGGTGAACCGCTTTCCCTGGTACGCCAAGATATTTGGCGGCAGGCAGTCGGCCCGATCCATCCATTTCCTCACCATGCTCAGTTTCTTTGCTTTTCTCGTGGTGCACGTCACGCTAGTTGTGATGACAGGATTCGCGAGGAACATGAACCACATCGTGATGGGGACGGATGATCATGGGTATATGGGCATGTATCTGGGATTCGTGGGAATTGGAGTGGTGGTTCTCTCATGGATTGCAGCGCACTATATTTCATGGAACCATCCGCGTGGTCTGCAACACGCACTGAAGTCCGTGACGTACCCTATGCAACTGCTCACGTTGAACCGGCTCATTCCGCACCAGAACTATTCGGAGCAGGATATCTCGCCGTACTTCTGGCCTAACGGCAAGATGCCGGTGCGAGAGGACTGGAAACGTCTTGCCGAGCGCAGCTTTCAGGATTTTAAGCTGCAAATCGGCGGTCTGGTCGAAAACCCAGTGGTACTTTCGCTCTCCGACATCGAGAAGATGGGCGTGGTGGAGCACATCACAATGCATCACTGCATTCAGGGCTGGAGTGGCATTGCCAAATGGGGCGGCATTCCGATGCAGACGCTGATTGACCTCGTACGCCCGAAACCGGAAGCCAAAGTTGTGGCTTTCTTCTCCTTCGGCGAAGCACTCTACGGTGGCCCATATTACGACACACAGAGCCTGGAGAATGTGCGGAAGGCGGAATGCCTGCTTGCGTTTCGGATGAATGGCCAACCACTTCGAGACGTTTATGGAGCTCCACTGCGGCTGCGTGTCGAGAATCAACTTGGCTACAAGATGGTCAAGTGGATCGAGCGCATCGAGTTTATCCAGTCAGAGAAACAGTTGGGCGCGGGAGAAGGGGGAAAGAACGAGGATGATGAGTACTTTGATCTGCTCCCTAACATCTGAAACGACTCGCTCTGTCGGTGGGCGTAATTATCCTGGTTCGGGAAGAGGTTGCGCTGCGATAGCGGGGGCCTGGCGTGCAAACGTAATGAGGAGATTGAATGCAAAGACGGTGACGGCAGCCATCTCGCAAATCGCGGACGTCGGAAGCCATGACCAGGCAGCGCGAACCATACCTTGATAGGCCAACACTTCTGAACTGACTCGCAAGAGACAGCCGACTGCAAGCAGCAAGAGAGAGCAGAACATCAGTTTGGTACTGAACAGCAGGCGCATCCCGGAAAATGCCGGAAGCACGCGCTGGCCGATGGCAAACACCATCGTAGCTAAGAAGCCGACTGTTAGAGCGTGACGCGACGCCCCCCAGATCCCGGCCGAATCTCGGCTCATCGCTGCCCAAAGGCTGAGAAAGGCTGCAATCAACGCCCAGATGTAGGCGAGTCGCACGAAGAAGGGAAAGCTCACGTGAACTCCCTTCACCTTGGCTGGACGTTCTGAAGGTTCGAACAACTGTAACGCAGTAATGGCAGTGACTAAACCTGTGAGGATCAATATCGTGGCGGGCAAAATCGCGCCAGCAAGCGCGAGCAAGACTCCACCTGAATTTAAGGCAATGGCTAGGAGTAGAATCCGTCCACGCACGGGCCGCAAACCAAGAAAGACCGGTAGCCACTTGGCGCTGAATCCCCAGACAAAGGGCACTAAACATCCCCAGGTCTCAAGCACGAGAAACCGCTGATCAAAGTTGGCAGGCACTTCCGGTGACGTACTTTGAAACGCCAGATAAAACGCGAGGCCAACATTGACCAACAATGTCAGCAACAACCCGAGTGAGCCTGCAATCACGACAAAGACCCATTCGTCTAACGTGGCTTTCCCCGAATCTTCGGCGCGATGGCCCGAGACAATACGGAAAAAGACGAGGAAGGCGGTCAACTCGCTAACCGAAGAGAGTGGAACAAGCACGCGCCAATGCCAAGGATAGACGCTCCCGAGCCAGCGCAGGGCAACACCTGAAGTCCACAGTCCCCAAGCGCACGACACCGGCGCAAGAGCAAACGATCCCATGCGCCGCAGTTTGGGGATTGAGTAGAACCCGATTCCAAGAATGAAGCTACCGATCCAGCCGAAGATCTGGGCGTGGCCGTGTGCCTGGATCCATGCTGGCGAAACCGAATTTGCCGCGCGGTGGCTGCTGATGGTCAGCAAGTTCCAGACTCCGAGGAAGGTCCCCGGAAGCAGCATGAACACCACACCTGTGCTGATATACAGCATCAGCATGCGGGACAGCGCCCTCTCACGCGCGGCAGTGATGTTAACGATCTCGCTCGCCGCTAGCCGCCTGCCTGCTTCCCTTTCGATGCGCGTTGGGAGAGTGGACATGGGAGTTGAATTCCCCTTAAATTAGGTTCTTCGTTCAGGCTCCCCGCCCTGAGGGTCCAGTTCCCATTCGATCCAGTCTTCACCGAACAGCTCAACTGGGTGCTGAGTTCTAATAGTTCCGTTTCCGCAGCGAAGGTCATTAGCTGCGCACAACTTCTCGCACCCCCAGCAAAGACGCTCAGGGTGTTTCGGATTCAACGCTATTCTGGGCTTAGCCATGGCACATAAATTCGGGTGGCGTACTCACATCCTGATACTAGGTACCGACGTGACAGTCAAACGAGGACTTTTGTCACAGAAGCAGCAGAGTGTGGTCGGTTGCGGAATACCACATGTCTCTCTGTTTTACGACCGAATCATCGTTAACACCATCTTGAAGCGTGTGGTCGCTTTCACCGCATGCGGCTTTTCCGCCGGCAGCAGGACGACGTCGCCTGTTTTCACGGCTATGGGCTTGCCGGCGACCGTAATTTCCGCTTCGCCTTCAACTGCCTGCACGAGGGCGTCGAATGGAGAGGTGTGTTCGCTTAACCCTTGTCCTTTATCGAAAGCAAAGACTGTGACGTTCCCCTTTTCCCGCTTGAGAACGACCCGGCTTACGACCGAACCCTCCTGGTAGTTCACCAAACCCAGCAACGGTAAAGCTTCTGCCCCAGCAATTTCTGAACGTGTGATAGTAGTTGAACTCATATTTTGTTTCTGCCTTTCCTACTTTCAGATGCGTCAAGCGGCTCGTAAGTGGAAAGCGCAAAGCAACCTTCTCACCGTGCCGCCAGGGGAAACGGAGCCCTCACCATATTGGCGTGACGGGTTCTGGCGACGTTCATGGTTCGCCACAACTCGATTCCCCACCACAACAAGGCGCTTAATTCAATGAACCCGGTGAAGCCGATCAGCGGGTAAGCCACGTTGGGCACGAAATCAGTTAGGATCTGCAAAACCACTCGTCCGGCGCACCCCACGTTAAAGAGCAGAAATGGTGCCCAGAGCGAGTTCATTCGCTTGGCATCGATTCCCGCCAGGATGGGCACAACGCGCGAAGAGACTCCCAGGATCATCATGCTGATGAAACCCACGGTGAAGGCATGCCGATGAGAGCCCATGTACGTGTGCGCGAAAACTTGATGGGTAAGAACTCCGTAGAGTGGAAAGAACGGCATCATGCTGCAAGCGATCACCAACCAAACATAAGCGGCACGAATGAACTTGAAAGTGCGATCCGGCTGCGTCGGCCTCCGGAACACCCCAATCTGCACCGCCAGCAACACGGCCCACAGCGGCATGAGCAGATAGGCCAATTCGAGGCCAATGGCGAAATAAAGCTTGTGGGTGCTGAGCAGCAGCACATAGTTGATGATGTTCAGTAGCAAGCTGCCATTGATCAACCAGAAGATCAGTGTCTGGCGATCATGTACTGGCTTCCCGAGACCATAGACATGCGGCACGAAGCGCTGGCTCACGCCAGCGATGATCAGTGCCGCGAAGCCGAGCAACTGGATGTCTCGCAGCGGACCATCGATCAGCGCGATACGCATGATCATGCCATGCTCGGAATGAGCTGTTGCCTTTGCAAAGAAGAACACGGCTTCCAAAATCGTGCCCAGCAGGAACCAGATAAAAGAACTGGCAATGAACTTTTCGTACGGGTTGTGCGGTTCAATTGACTGTCGCGCCGTGCGGTACAGCACCCACAGGAAGATCACGACGGCCGCGATTTCCGTTACGCCGGAAAACGCACCCAGCACGAAGGAAGCTGGCGTAGGCAGCAATATTTCGGCCGCCATTCCGGACACGATTCCTGATCCCAAAAGATAAAAGCTCAGATTGGCCAAACCCGGCCGCCAAAGTGTGGTGTTCTTGAAGCGAGGGAATGATTGGTAGGCAAAGCCCATGACAAACATGCCAACCCAACCGAAGATCATGGCGTGGGCGTGGGCATGGATCGAGGACAGCAGACGCAATTGCAGGAAGTTCTTGCCCAACCCAATTTGCAGAAGGTTGATCGCACCCCATAGGCAACCGACCGTCAGCACGATCGCTACGCCAGCTTTGAAGAAACGGCGATAGATGTAATCCTGCAAGCTCTCCTTGTACGCGTAGGGCCGGGCGGATGGCCTCTCCATCTCCGCATTGATCTCGCGCAGCAGTTCATTCAGGTTCGCCTGGTGGACTGCAGCGAAGAATCCCAGTGGTTCGGTTGGACCATGCTCGCCGCCACAGCCCTTCAATCCATGCTCGTCGAAAATGCGTCGCGCGCCTGGGCAGAGCTTCACAATCTCTGCCACGCTGGTATTGGCCGTAATCTGACTCATGACCTTATCCCCTTATCGCCTCTTAACACCATAGAATTGACTCCGCGGGTCGGCCATGACTTTTGTCACGCTGGAAACTGCAGGTTTAGCGAATCTATCGCTGTGCTGCCAACACTGATGACGGTCTGACAATGACTACTCCTTTCATTCCGTTGGTTTCATGGAGAGTGCAAACGTAGCGGTAAATTCCCGGCACCGTGAACACACGGGAATAGGTTTGCCCGGGTTGCAGGTAACCTGAATCAAACGGTTGCACACCGGCTGGCAGCTTCACGTCGATTACCGAAATTGCTTTACTGGCGTCATCCACCACATTGTGAACTGCCCAAGAAGTGTTCTTCCAAATGACTCTCTGGCCAACATTCACAGTGATGGTGGCCGGCAGAAAAGACATGTCACCCATGTTCACAGTGAATTTCCCTGCAATTGCTAGAGAACCCTCTTTCTGCGCGACCTTGCGCAGCATGGCCGGCGTTATCTTCGCAGAGCAGTTCGGTGCAAGCTCGTCCAGCATATCAACCACAAAGCTCGGAATTCGCGGATCCTCCACCGCGACTACGCTGCCGAACCGTCCAGTGACGTGCACCAGCCTGTCAGCATTCTGCGAAAACAACAAAGGTCGCGCCTCCAAGCGGTAGGTTTTGGACGACGGGGTTACCCGCAACATTACCCGCCCGTCTTCCAGAAGTGTCAAGCAGCCGTTTAACTGGATCGCATTGGATGCTGGCGGCCTCATTGCCGGCAGGGCCGATGTGGGCTGCGCATGGCCTGTGTGCATCGTCTTTCCAGCAGCCGGTTCCATCGCCATGCCTGCCATCTCGTGAGAATTGCTTTGTTGTTTCTCAGCTGTCGACGTCGAGAAAGCATGGGCCCCATCGGCCGAACCTGGACTGTTCTCCACGTTCGCGACGACATCGCTTTGGGTCATCCCGGTCACCCGGGCCGTCGATCCTTGTGAACTTACATTTGGCGATGCTGGCCCGGCATGCATCAGCGTAGCGTTCTCGGCTCCAGTCACGTCCAGGATTGCAAGCAGTCCCTTGGCCATTCTGGCCATGGCGTGATCCATGACGCTGAACTGGCCGGGCACGCTTGCCACCAGTTCGAGGATCGCCGCGCTGCCTGGCGGCACAGCGGCCGTTTGAACTCCGGACAGCGGAGGTGAAGTTAATGAGCCCTGCACATAGTCGCGTGTGAAGATTTCTCCGACCACATGCAGTGATGATGTCTCATTGGGTCCGGCGTCCCCAAAGAACAGCCGTACCGTTTCACCCTCGTTGGCGCGCAAGGGATAGTGTTTACTCAATGCATCCACAGCTCCATTGAAGACGAAGTACTCAGGATCTTCTTCCATGAGCTTCGCGTCGCTGAATTGTTGCAGTCCCGCTTTGCCTTTCGCCGCTGTCGTGTAGATTTCGCCCTGCATGAGGTAATACTCATGGTCGACGTGGGGGAGTCCGCTCGGAGGTTCAACCAGAATCAGCCCATACATTCCATTGGCAATGTGCTCGGCAATCATGGGCGTGCCACAGTGATACATAAAAAGTCCTGGCGTGGTTGCCTGGAAGGTGAAGGTTTTCGATTGCCCCGGAATCGCCTGCGAGAATGCTGCGCCCCCGCCTGGACCCAGCGCAGCGTGGAAATCCACGGAGTGAACCATGCGGCTGCGCGAATCATTGCGGAGGGTGACCTCGACCAGGTCGCCCTGCCGCACGCGGATCATTGGCCCTGGGACCTTCCCGTTAAATGTCCAGTAACGATAGGTTGTGCCGCTGGCGGGGTCGAGTTGGCCCATAATCTCCTCAGCCGTGAGGGTTACGTGAACTACGGCTGGCTGTCTGTTCCCGACACTTGGAGGAACGTCGGTTGGGTCCCGCACTATGTCGACAATCGTGGTTTGAACCTTTGCTTGATGTCCGCTGTGTTCCTGAGCTGTCAGGGTAGCTGTTGCGGGGATCAGAAAAAGCATGCTGACAATAGCTTTCACAACTGAAATTCGATAATGAGGGCTCATTTTCATAATTGCGGTCTTTTCCAGCCGGCCTATCGTTTTCCACTTCGTCGGTGTCCGGTTGCCGGCTGACCTATACTTGTATCGGGAGGCGATAGATCTCAATGGAGCATCCGTACCATCGGCATAGTCAGTTGTCACAGGAGCAGGTAAATGCTGGAGAGTGAGTTGTTTGCACTGCTTCAAGGAACCACCGACGCGGCGTTTGCGGTGACCGAAGAAGGGGAGATCTTGTCCTGGAACAAGGCTGCGGAGAAGCTGTTGGGTTACTCCGCTGCCGAAGCCGTCCACAGAACCTGCTATGACATTCTGGAAGGCATGGGGGCGTTGGGTACCCGGGTATGCCACCAGCACTGCAGCGTGGCCGAGTGCACTGGGGGCAATACGGAAATTCCCAACTTCGACATGAGTGTCAAGACGCGCTCAGGGGAGCGGTTATGGGTCAATATGTCTACCATCGTGTTCGATAATCAGCGCACCGGACGCCGCCTGATGGTGCACATGGCACACGACATCACCGAGCAGAAGAAGAACGAAGAGCTAATGCAGAAGATGCTGGAATTGTCGAAGCAAGTCAGCTCGCTGGCCGAAGCTCCTGTGCGCGCGGAACCGGCTCCTGCGCTATGCGAGCAAGAGAAGCATGTCTTACGCCTGTTCGCCGAAGGCAAGGACAGCGATGATGTCGCCAGCAGTCTGGGTATCAGCCCTCAGACCCTTCGCAATCACCTTCACCACATCAACCAAAAACTCCGCACCCACAACCGCCTGGAAGCAGTAATGAATGCGATCCAGCGGAAGCTCATCTAACAGTTCCCCGTACAACTGTCCCGAATTTCAGTACGAACGCTTCATTGTGCGTTTTTCTCACATGCGGCACATTGGTTTCAGCCGGTCGTAACGGCGGGAGTTGCCAATGATTTCCGAGTGCTCCAACCCACAGTGTGGAAAACCTTTTCACTATCTCCGCGGAGGAAAACTGTTCCGGTTCGATGTACGGCGGCCCGTGGAGCCGTGCAGGGATATTCCCAATGCGATCTGCGCGAGCAAACCCTCGCAAGCCAGCGTGTTCTTCTGGCTTTGTGGTGATTGCTCGCGCCAACACTCGCTCCGATTCTCGTTACGGGAAGGAATTTCTGTAGTTTCCCTGGAGCAACTTCCCGAGGGCAGCAATCCTGTGGTAACCCGCGCCGTCGCGGCTGAGTGACTTTGCCGAAAGGAATAAAGGATATGGCTACACAGTGCGTTACTGCGCAAATTGAGGAATCACCCTATGGACTGAACCGGCTACCTCACCTCGGGAGCTCTCTGCTACAGGTGCTAATTCCCAATGAAGTTCAAAGCATGTGGAAGGAAGAGACCTGGCAAACGGATGCTGGTCGCAGTGCCCGAACGCTGGTCAAGTATCCTGATCTCCGGATTGTCTTGGTGTCGATGAAAGCCGGGACCCGTTTCAAGCAGCACAAGACGAGTGCACGGTTTGCCATCTTGATGCTCGCTGGTCATGTACGCCTCCACCTCCCCAATGCAACCGTGGAAGTACCCAGGGGAGAGTTGCTGGCGCTCGACCGCGACGTATCTCACGACGTGGAGGCAATTCGCCAAAGCACGTTCCTGCTGATTCTTGCCCGGCCCGACCTGAAGAAGGAGAAATGCCACGAGTGACTTCATTCACACGCAGGTCTGGTGGCAATTTGTAGGGAAAAGATGTGGCCGCTGCTCAAGAACTCGACGCGCATCAGCTACGACTATCATCTCGACACTTACATCTTGCCGAAGTGGGGTTCGATGAAACTCACAAAGTTGAGGACCATCGAACTTCAGGATTTCTTCAACTCTTTTTCTCCGCGACTGGCTTCCAAAACGATTCGCAACATGCACGGCTGTTTGCGGGCGCTGCTCAATCAGGGGAAAGCGTGGAAATTGCTTCGCGCCAATCCCGCACAAGGCGTCCGGTTGCCACGCAAGAAGGCACGAAAGCCCCCGTTGGTGCTCGCGAAACAGGACATTCGCCGTGTTATCGACAATTTGCCGGAGCCGACGAAATCCATCGTCACGTTGGTGGTTGTCGGTTCGTTGCGGGTCGGAGAGATTGCAGCTTTGCGGTGGGAGAGAATTCACTCGGATCGAATCGAAATCGTGGAGCGTTTCTACGAAGGCGAATTCGACGATACCAAAACCGATGCTGGTCGCAAGAGCATTCCGCTCGATTCGCACGGAATCTTGCGGGGCGTGCTGGATGCGGCCTGGCAGCGGTCAAAACATCGCAATCCGGGCGACCTGGTTTTCACGAACGCAAAAGGTGGTCCGGTGAACCGGCGGAATCTGTTGCGGCGGCAACTCAAGCCCAAGATCAAGAAGCTTGGATTGCCCGCTTCCACCGATTTCCGGAGCTTTCGCACCATGCACTCCAGCCTGATGAGCAGCATTGGCGTCCGGCCGGAAGTGACGCGGGACAACATGGGACACGCTAACGTCGACGTAACCCAAAATGTTTATAACCGCACATGGTGGGAAGAAAGAGTTGAAGCTGTGAGCATGGCTGCCGCTACGGTGTGGCGCGAGTTTTTGGCGCAACCTGTGCCGGCAACGCGAATGTAAGTCCTTTGGGAATTCCTCAGATTCCCGGCGATTTTGGAAGTTGTTGATTTGATATGGTCGGGGAGAGAGGATTTGAACCTCCGACCCCCTGGTCCCGAAGCGGTTCCGGTTGTCTAACCTGTTGATTCGCTTAGCATGGTTCTGCGTCTTTTAGTGGGGTTTTGGGGGGTGTTCGGCGCTATCTGGACCCAAACTGGACCCAAGTTTTATGGGTCATTTGACCGGACTCAAGAGAGATTGATCGAGACGAGCGGGCTACGCGACGAGCAGTCGGACGAATCGCGAGGTCCGGTTTAGTTCGTCAGATTGAGTTCATGGCTTAGGACAGACTTGCGCTTCTACTTCTGCTGACAGCTTCCCTGTTCCGCACAAGGTTGTCGCATTCGACTTGCCCTGCGAGGGTCGGAAATCTGCTGACTGTCGTAATCGTCTTGTCAGGTTTCTCCGGGTTCGGCATCCGAATTATGCAGTAGCCATCCTTTTTGCAGGAGGCGGAAAACACGACCTTATCGCCTTCTGTGAGATTGTCCATAAACCACGGCTGATGTTTTCCCAACGAGTTGACGGGCGACTCCATGATGTAGTCTCCCTCAGGAGTTCTGACAGAGTATTGCGTGCGACCAAGGCTTTTGGTCACCGCCCCGCAATTGAGCAGGCCGACACAGCCTTTCTTGGTTATGGTTCCATCGTTCGTGTCGGACGAGCCGACGAAGACGCCGACTTGGTACTCGGGCTTGTCCTTCGCATATAGGAAGCTTGTCAACAGCAAGAGCAAGATTGCAGTTGTCGTTTTCATGCGACTCTCCTGTGAAATGAATTCATTTTCTGTAAGTCTCGTCCTTCCCCGCCGAGGGACGGGCGGTCGCCATTACAGTGGCCACTAAGCTTGTTCCCTTCGGCAGACACAAATCAATCTTACGAAAGTAATCCATAAGCCAAGAAAGAGCACAGACCTGCCTTCGATGGAAAGATGGTATTGTCCAACAGCACGGACATTTGTCGTAAACGCGTGGGTGCTAAATGTCTTGGCTCAGCGTGAAATGGAGAAGCGACGTTCTCCGTTAGTGTAGATTCCGCCCCTGCGGGGCGGGGATTTTCAAGGCATGGGGGTCTTTCGATCCGATGGAGGTTGGCGGCGCAAGGACGAGTCCTCACGCCCCTGTTCATCGTCTCGATGAGCCCACCGGGTTATCCCTCGGCGTGGTTGCGTCCCCGCAGTGCCCGCCTCCGTTTCGCCCGGCAAGATCATTGTAGCTCCGCAACGACCTGCCGTTTCTCAACACCCAGTTGGCCCGTGAATCACGCCAAACCCAGACCGGGCCAGACCCGAATCGTGAGGGTAGTCTCTTTTGGCAACCAACTCTACACACAGTGATAAAAGCGAGAGGGCGGGAATGTTAATCAGTGAAGCCTGAGAACGAAGAACAGCAAAGTACCAACTGAAGCCGCCGTAACGACATACCAAGCGCGTGAACCGTAGGTGCCAGCAACCCCGGAGAGAGGGACGGCCAAGAGAACACCGAGCATTACCAAAGCCGTATTTCCTTTACACCAAACGTGGAACAGCTCAAGGGCCGCGCCGCAGCCCCAGAAATATGCGCAGGGCAAAACTGAGAGGACGCCTATGATCGTTGTCCAGTCGATGATGTCAACCAGTTCTCGCCGTTGATCAGTGCTCATGAACTGAACTTATCCTACCTCCGTTCGTCGTGGTCGGCGAAAAAATCCCATATCACTCATCGACTGTGGGTCAAAATGGCTTTCCTTGGGCTGTCCATCGCCTGGCCGCTTCACTCTTCACGCGGCTTGCTGGCGGCGACTCTGGCGTTGCTGTCTGGCGGCTTCCAGCTTGCGTGGGTATTCCGGTGAAGGTGAACGCTGATTCCGGAGGGAAGCCGAACGGCATTCCGGAGCGAAGGTGAACAGCAGTCGGAGCGAAGCGACGCTGGCGTGATGATTGTGCAAGAAGTGTTCGGCTTCGTCAACTGAAAGTGTCCGGAGCGGGTCCGGAGCGAAGCGGAGGAGCTTGGGCGGGGATTTGGGGTGCAGGGGAAAGGGGCGGCCAGCCCCTTTATCCCCTGCTTCTCTATGTAGAAGAACAACTCATTCCTTCTTCTCGTCCGGCAGATTGTTCTTTTTGCGCATCGATTCTCCGCGCATCTCGATACGATGGGCATTGTGCACCAGGCGGTCGAGGATGCCGTCGGCGATGGTGGGATCGCCGATCTGCTCGTGCCAGCGCGAAACCGGCAGCTGGGAAGTGAGGATGGTGGAGCGAGTCTGGTAGCGATCCTCGCAGATCTCCCAGACTTCGCGTCGCTCCGCTTCACTCAGTGGGGCCATGGCCCAGTCATCGATGACCAGAACGTCGATGCGACTGAGACGTGCCAGGAAGTGGCGCAAACTGCCATCGGCTCGGGCCAGGGCCAGTTCCCGAGACAGGGCAGCGGCGCGGAGATAGAGTGCCGAGTAGCCGTCGCGACAGGCTTTCTGCGCCAACGCCGATGCGAGGAAGCTTTTGCCCACGCCACAGGGTCCGATCACGAAGATGTTCTCGTGATGGCGAACCCAGGCGGAGTCTTTTGCCAGTGCGCGCACGACGGTCTTCTCCAGGCCGCGCACCGCCCGATAATCGATGTCCTCCACGCAGGCCGCTCCCCGCAGTTTGGCCGCTTTGAGTCTTCGTGCCAACGCCTGGTTCTCGCGCCAAGTCCATTGCTGATCCACGAGCAGAGCGAGTCGTTCCAGGAAACTCAACTCGTTCACGGTCCGATCTTGTTCCTGTGCTTTCAAGGCCTCGACCATGCCGTGCAACCGCAGGGCCAGCAGTTTTTCCATCATCGGTTGGTTCAGCATGAGCGGGGCCCTCCTTGGTCGAAGTAGCGGGCGCCGCGGAGGTTGTCATGCGTCAGAGGTGGAGAGCCGGGTTGTGGTGGAGACAAAGGAAGGGCGTCGAGCGAGTTCTTCAGGATCGACTTCACGCTCTGGTAGCGACAGGCCTGGGCGAGGATGGCCCGTTCGGCAGCGGCTTCCATGCGTTGCGCCGAGTACTGCTGGGCCAAGCGAATAATGCCTAGACAAGAACGGTAGCCCATCTCCGGGTGGGGCTTGTCGTTGAGGATGCGCTCGAACAACTGCGCCGTGTGCGGGCCGATACTGCGCGCCCAGTTCACCATGCGCGAGGGCGGCCACTCCAGATGAGCTTGATGGCTTCTGGGACGGTGCTCGCCATTCGTGATGGTTTGACCCCGCCCGCGACTGCGCATGTGCGAGGCGATCCGGTTGCCCTGGTAAAAGATCTCCACCGTGGTGGGGGTGGAGCGGACTTCCACGACTTGCTGCACCAGCGTGTAGGGCACGCTGTAGAAGTTCCCGTCGAACGCGATGTGGTAGTCGATGTTGATCGTGGCCCGCGACCACTGGCTCATGTCGAAGCGCTCGGCGGGCAAGGGCGCCAGAGCCGGTTTCTCCAGGCTGTGAAACAGACTGGCCCGCGATCCGTCCCGCTTGCGGAACGGACGCTCATTCAGTCGCGCCAGCAACTCCCGGATCGCCTGGTTGAGTTCCGGCAAGCTGAAGAACTTGCGGTTCCGCAGCGCCGCTATGATCCAGCGTTCACATACTTGCACCGCGCTCTCGGCCTTGGCCTTGTCCCGCGGCTTGTACGGACGCGCGGGCACGACTCCCATCCCATAGTGCACCGCGAACTCTTGATACGTGGGATTGAGATCGGGATCATAGCGGCAGGCGCGAGTCACTGCCGTTTTCGTGTTATCGGGTACCGCCAGCGTCGGCACCCCACCGAAAAATTCCAGCGCATGGATGTGGGCTTGAATCCAGGCTTCCATCTGCTGATCGCCAGTCGCTTCCGCGTAGGTGTAAGAACTGGCCCCCAACACGGAGACAAACAACGAAGCCGGCCACGCCTCGCCGGTCGTGGCCTCGTAGACGGGAATCGTGGCTCCCGCCCAGTCCACAAACATCTTCTCCCCGGCCTTGTGTTCCTGCCGCAGCACCACATCCAGGTGCCGCCGCCAATGCTGATAGCGCTCGCAAAACCAACTGTAGCGATAGCCCTCAGGGTTCGCTTGCCGATATTCTTCCCACAGCAACTGCAGAGTCAGATGACGATGTTGCAGCAGTTGCTCATGAATCGCTTTCCAGTCCGGTTGCGGCCGCTGCCGCACCGCTTGCACCGCCACGGGTTGGTTCCCAAACAGCTTGCTTTCCAGTTCCTCTTCCCTCAGGCCTTCGGGCAACGGCCAACCGATTCCGGCGGCGACTGCTCGTTCCAAATAGTCGTGGACCGTAGCCAGCCCCATCCCACAACTGCGCGCGATCTGGCGCTGTCCCAACCCCAACTCAAACCGTAACCGCAGAACTTCCTTGGTCTTCCGCATGGACTTTCTCCTGGCCGGCACCCTGATCTCCTTTATTTATGGAGTTTCAATGCCGGGTGATTGTCCAGCGTCGCTTTGCCCCTTCCTGCGCTTCGCCTGTGGAAAACATTCCGCTCCAAGCCGAACGCCATTCCGGTAGACGACAAAAACTGTTCGCCTTCCCACCGGAATCGGCGTTCACCTTCAGACCGGAATGCTGTTCGGAATCACAACGGAATGGTGTTCGGCTTCAGACCGGAATCGCGTTCACCTTCGACCGGATTCCCCACTTGCGATCGCGTTCTGCGTGTATCTCCGCCTGTCGCCCCGCAAGCATGTCGCTCGGCGTCACGTAACCGACGGCGCTGTGCAACCGGACATGGTTATAACGATCCACATACTGTTGGATCAAGCGTTTTGCGTCTTCCAGTGACAGCGGCGTCCCCGGTCGAATGCATTCGCTTTTCAGAGATTTGTGCCAGCGTTCCAGTTTTCCGTTTGACTGCGGGTAGCTAGGCGAGGTTCGGACGTGAGTCATGCCCGAGATGCGAATGAACTCCTTGAAATCGCGTGCGATGAACTGCGGCCCATTGTCCGAGATGATGCGTGGCCTCGCTTCCGGGTGCTTTTCCTTGGCGCGTTCGAGAATTACTTCGACATCCGCTTCCCGCATCGACTCGCGCAAATCCCAATGCACGAGGAAGCGACTGAACCCATCCAGAACGCTGCACAAGTAATAGAAGGTGCCGCAGAGATTGATGTAAGAAACGTCGATATGCCAGTGCTGATGTGGTTGCAGCGGCTGCTCGAAACCGTTTGGGGAAGCCAGCACCCTCGATCACTACCTTCCTCGGCTGAGATATCCGGAATATGCCGTCTATTCATTGAATCTGATACCCGCTTGTCCACGCTGCAACTTGTTAAAAGGCGAGACGGTTGGATTGATTCCAAGCGAACAATGTCTGCATGCATATTTCCATCAACTTCCTCATATCGCCCTACTTAGCTGTGTTATTACTGTTCAGCCCGATACTGTCGCGGTAACCTTCGATCTTAGTAATAAGGATCGTCGAGTTCACCCGCACCTTTTTGCGAGAGCTCGTCATCATTTTAGAATTCTTCGGCTCGCCAATCGCTATCAGCGCGAAGCTACAACTGAGATTGGGGATCGCGGTGCAACATTTCGCCGTTATGCAGACCCTGGCAACAACTACGAGGCGCTGCGTGAGTACTTAAGGATTGAGGCGACAGGCTTTCGACGAAGTCTTGGCCCGAATCATTGGAAGACAGCTTTATACAGAGGACTCTGGAGAAGCGCTCCCTTCTGGAGCGGCGGATTTCGTCACATCCCGTGATGTCAGTACTATTCTAAAGCGGCGATATAATAAACCGGCTTCAGCGGCAGGAATCGCTTGTCAGATTCGCTGAGCTGATCGTAGTGTTGAACCCACAGATCAAACAGTTTCCCCATATCCAAGAGGGTTATCTTTCGTTTCTCTTGCGTCCGTGCTTCCTGCTCTGCGGCAGACGTAAATCCGCCGGTTGAGACAAAAATGCCTACGTCCGGGTCTCCAAGAACAGCCATAAAAGAACGAAGGCCATCGACGCTTATTGAATCCGCATGCCTTTTGACTTGTACTTTGATCCTCGGGTGAGTGGTTCCGAGCGGATCAGTATATGCAAGGATGTCTATCCCCTTGTCAGGGCCTGGTGGCGCTATCCAGGTGACGTGATAGCCCATGGCGCGGAGCAGCGCTGCGACCATAGCTTGTAGATCGTAGGGATTCATGTTCCGCAGATATTTTTCTATCTCGCTCCACGCAAGCTCTTCCGCCTCTTCGAGCGTTGTAGTTGCGCTGTCACTCGGATCTGATTCGTCATCTATATCGGCGCCCGGCTGAGCCGCTTCCCACTCCTTGTATAGTGCATCGGCCTTTCGTTGAAAGGTCTCGGGGTCCTTGAAGTTTTCGTACGCCTTTTTCCCATCTTCCGTAAGAACCCACTTTCCTTTGCTCTTTAGAAGCCACCCAGCCTTTACCGGAGCGATCGTCGCAAAACGCACGATTTTTTCAAAGCGCCTTACGCCGGGGCGATTTGGATAATCGCTCTTCTCGAAATCAGTCAGTGTTAGCGACTGCTCCAGCTTCGCAAGCAACTCCTTAGCAGGCACTCCGTCAGGATGGTTTAGGAGTATTGCAAACGCTTGCCTAACAAACTCACCCATCCTTTTCTTGGTCATTTCCGCCATCTTCTTCGTCCTCCACGCGATGCGAACGTTGATCTTACGACGCGCTTATACAACTGAGAAGAGAGCGCCATCATTTTAGGTTGAGCTTTCCTTTAGCCGTGTTCGTGCCAAGCCTTTAACTCCTCTTTCAGCTTATCGCGAAGTTCGTGAGTGGTTTCGTATTCTATGTATCGATAAGGCTGTAGGTCGAAGTGCACTCTGTTTTCTGTCGTCGTCTTTCCATCAGCCACTTTTTTGTGGAAGGTAAGAAAGAACGGGATGCCTCTTGCCTTGGCATATCCCACCTCACAATAAACATTGGGCTTTTCGTCAGTGAGATCGGCAATGACCAGGCGGCTGCTTTCGATTTCCTGAAATACTCGCGCGGGGATTTCGAAGCTTTCCCCCTCTTGCTTGTCGATCCTTAGAGGCGCGAGGGGTGCATTGGGATGGTCGGCATTGAACTGCTCGACCGCTTCCTGAAAGGCTTTGTAGGCTCCATCTAACGTCTTGCTTTCTCTAAAGGACATTGCAATAAAAACCTGGCCTGCCTTCTTGTCGAAATCACGTTTGAATATCGTCCATAGAACCGAGGGATCGGCAGGGGCGGGGAAATCAGATCCTCCAACGCGGTCAAACCAACGTGCAAAGTCTCTAAGCCACCTCGCAGAACGTCGAACTCTTTCCTTCTCCGTGTTTGCTCCCTTAGAGTCAATTGCAAATCGTGGAATTGTTCGTACTGCGGTCATCGACGAGCAAAACGCTATAAGCTTGCGATTCGCACAATGGCGGAAGCCCGCCAGCTGCAAAGGTTTCTTACTCTGACACTTGATCCGAAGAAAATTGAGGGAGATCCAGTTCGCTATTTGAATGCCGCATTCGCCAAATTGCGGGTTTATTTGCAGAGGGAGTGCGGAGTCGCTCCGCAATACATTCGAATCCTCGAATTTCAGAAAAACGGCAACCCTCATTTTCATATCCTGATCGACCGGTACATCGATCTCGAATGGATTCGTAGAGCCTGGGTCGCCGTTGGCGGCGGCTTCATGGTCGATATCCGCCTTGTGGATGTACACCGCGTGTCCCGTTACCTGTCCAAATATCTGACGAAAGAACTGCTGATGTCCGCCCCTCTGCGCTGTCGGAGGGTGACGACTTCTCGCGGAATAAAGCTGCTGGAGAAAACACCCTCGGATACAACTTGGACGCTCATAAAGGTAACGATTTCTCGACTGCTCGATGTTTATGGAAGAGCTGTTAGCTCGGTTTGGCTTGATGACGATCGAATGCTCGAATCCTTCACGGCGATTTTGAACGACTAAAACGCCTTAAAAGGCCGATCACAACGTTAACGTTGGAGGTGACCAAAAATGCAGTCTCTACCGTGCCTCTTGTGTGTGGAAAAACTCGAAAAGCGCACCGACAAGAATGGCAAGCCCTACTTCGTATGCAATCCCTGCGGGATTCAGCTTTTCGTTCGAAGGCCGCACGGAATAAAACTCCTGGAGAAATTGCTCTCCGATGCCGCTCGGAACGAACTCCCGTTTAAGCATCGTGCGGAAGAGGTTTATAAGATCCAGGCGCTCCTAACCGAAATCGACGGGGTCAAGAAGCAGATCGAAAGACTGCAATCGCAGATTAAGTTTTTATTTCGCGACGAAGACAAGGTGCGCGCCTGCAACTTGCTGAAAACAAAGCTGGAGAATTTATTTAAAGAGCTTGAACAACTCGCTAAATAGAGCTGCGCAATTTAAGTCCGTTTAGCAGTTAAGACTTTAACGAAGCTTACGCCAACTTAAATTTAACGGTGATTGTGGGGCTAATGATTATGCAGACAAGTCTGGATGAATTACTGACGGTTTCGGAAATTGCGGGTTTTCTTAAAGTCCCCGTTTCCTGGGTATACGAACGCACACGGAGGCGCGGAGTCGAGCGTCTTCCCCATGTGAAATTAGGGAAGTACCTGCGTTTCTCCATGCCCGAAGTCAAAGAATGGCTGCAGAAGCAATATCGGGAGCGCTGAATTGCATACCGAAACGCCAACAATTAAACTTTCCGTCGACGCAGAACCGGCTGAGCGAGCCTTGAAAGGAGGCAAAGTGGCTCGCAAGAAGCACTTTCAGCGCGGTTCACTTTTTAAACGCGGAAAGAGGAACAAAGTGTGGGTTGCACGATATCGGGAACCAGTAATCGGAGCAAACGGCGAAACTGAATTTGTGCGCCGTTCCGAAATCCTGGGCACCGTTACGGATCTCCCTACGAGACGTGACGCGGAAATGGTTCTGTCCGACCGGCTTCGCCGGGTCAACAGCGCCGACTACCATCCGCGCTCGTGTTGTTCGTTTCGTTCCTTCGTCCAGGAGTGGGAAGCGCAAGCTCACCCAACTCTCAAGTACGCAACGCAAGAGCATTACAAGTACGTAGTGAACTCTCACCTATTGCCTGTGTTCGGGAATGTTCAGCTGCGATTGATCTCGCGGGAATCGATTCAGATGTTTCTCGCGAACAAAGTGAAAGAAGGTCTTTCATGGCGCACAGTCAAACATTGTCGAACTACGCTCGGCACAATCTTGGGAACGGCGGAATTCTGGGGCTATATCGAAGACAATCCGGTACGCAAAACCAGACTTCCGCGACGTGGGCTACAGCCCGAAAAAACGGTCTTGACTCCGGAGCAGCTAGGTTCCTTACTGGAAAAGCTTCCCGAACCGTCCAGATCGCTCGTTTGGGTGTTGGTCTTGACCGGCTTACGAATCGGTGAATTGCTGGCTCTGCGCTGGCAAGATGTCGATTTGAAGGCTGGGCTCCTTCGTGTATGCCGCACGCTTTACGAGGGACATTTCGACGAACCCAAGACCCGTTCTAGCGTCCGCACGGTGCCTTTGAGTGCGAAGGGAGTGGAGATCCTAACGAATGTCAGACCAAGAGCCTTCACTATGGATGCTCTCGTGTTCTGCACGAAGAAGGAAACTCCGCTTTGTCGTCGAAATCTCAGGAACCGTCAGCTTGCTCCGGTATGCGAGGAGCTGAAGATTCCAAAGATCGGCTGGCATTCCTTGCGGCACGCGAACGCGACGCTGCTGGACGCAGTAGGAACTCCGCTTGGCACGGTGCAATCGCTCCTCGGACACTCTTCCCCAGAGATTACGCGAGGAACGTATATTCACTCGTTGCCAGCGGGAGCGAAAGAAGCGGTCCAGAAGGTGGAAGATTTGCTAACTGGACCCAAACGGACCCAAATTGAGGAAATCCGAAATCTGGGATCGCCGCTAATCCAATGAGCTGCTTGGGATTAAATGGTCGGGGAGAGAGGATTTGAACCTCCGACCCCCTGGTCCCGAACCAGGTGCTCTACCAGGCTGAGCCACTCCCCGACTTCGCTGCAGACGCGGTGGAATTGCCTTGCGCCCTTCGCGGAAATTGCTGGACGATCAAAAATTCAAGGACAATGAATTATAGCATTCCGACGAGAGCCCCTTCGCGGCGCGGCTGACGATTCGCCATCGAACCCGTGAGCGGAATTGGCCGCGTGTGGTCGGCGGCTAGTGGTCAGTGGTCAGCAGACTCATCACTGACCAAGTTGTGAGAAACATCGCGGACGGATACGATAAGTCTTCGCTCGCGATCTTTTATGAGAACGATATTCACGGCGGCTCGGCTCTACACTCCGGCAGAGGAGATTCAAGATCCGCTGCTCGTAATCGAAGACGGCCGGATTAGCGATCTTTTCTCGCGCTCCGCGAAAGAAGGTCCGGGTAACGCTTCGCTGATCGATTTCGGGGACTCGATTCTTGCTCCGGGCTTTCTCGATATTCACATGCACGGGGGAGCGGGGCTCGATGTGATGCGGGCGTCTGTCTCGGAACTGCCGCGCCTCGGGCAATTCGAGGCAACGCACGGGGTGACGGGATATTTCCCCACCACCGTTGCGGCGCCGCTCGACTCGACTTGTGCCGCGCTGGAGCGCCTGGCAGACGCCATCGATGCTGCGGCGACACCCGTGACCAGTGGCGATACTGTGCAGGCGCAGCCGCTCGGCATCCATCTCGAAGGGCCGTTTCTGAGTCACAAGCGCCGCGGGGTGCATCCTCCGGAATATCTCTTGCAGCCGACGGTCGAGATTTTCGACCGTCTCTGGCAGGCCGCGCGCGGACACGTTCGCATGATGACGATCGCGCCGGAAATTCCGGGCGCGATGGAAGTCATCGCGGAAGCGGCGCGCCGCAAGGTTTGCGTCAGCATCGGCCATTCCGATGCCGAGATGCCGGTAGCGCAAGCTGCCGTCAGGGCCGGAGCGCGCCATGCGACGCATACGTTTAATGCGATGCGGCCGCTGGATCATCGCGAGCCGGGAATTATCGGCGAAGTATTGAGCAACGACTCGCTTAGCGCTGACCTGATCGCCGACGGCATCCACGTGGCTCCAGAGGTCGTGAAAGTTTTTCTGCAAGCAAAGGGAGTCGAACGCGCGGTGCTGATCACGGATGCGATTTCCGCGACTGGCATGCCCGACGGCCGTTATCAACTCGGTCCCATTCAGGTCGATGTCAAAGACGGCAAATGCACGTCGGGTGGCAGCCTCGCCGGAAGCGTTCTCACCATGGATCGCGCGGTTCGCAATGTTACGAAGTTTTCTCACTGGAATCTGCGTGAGGCCGTGCGATCGGCCACGCTGAATCCAGCGCGAGCCGTTCATTTGGCGGAAGAGCGGGGAGTGCTGGCTACCGGCGCGGTTGCGGACTTTGTGGTGCTGAGTCCGGCGGGTGAGGTGGTCAAAACCGTGGTGGGCGGGCGCGGCTATTAGTCTTCGAGTGAGAACCCGGCTCGAATTCCCTCGATCAAGTATCGGCTAGTTGGGCTTGCGGCGCTTGGAATCGGCCAGATGGTGCAGCAGCATCAACTCATCGGCCCGCGAGAGCTTATCCAGAAAAGAGCTTTTGAGCTTGGGCTTCTCATCGCTGGCGGTTTGCGCCGCTTGGCGCAATTTGTCTCCCAGTTCCGGTTCATTGTTCATGACCTGCGCATAGAACCAGAGAAAATGACGCATCTGATCGAGCGCAACGCGTAGGTTCTCGATCGGCTCGGTCTCTGACATGGAATTCAGAGCCTCCATCAACTCCGGATCGCTGGGAGCCTGCATGGCCGCACAATTGAGTTCCTGTTGGATCGTGCGCAGATCTTCCGTGACGCGCGCGATGCGGAGATGAAGGTCGTCCATGTCTTCAGAGGCCATTCGGTTTGCCATTCCAACGATCTCATCGGCAAGGCCCAGCGAATAGATGTCCCACGGGCATGCGCTTTCGTAATTCTCTGCGTTACTTTGGTCCGCAAAAAGGTCACTCCTCGTGAAAACGCTTGTCTGGCACGGGGTCTCGACGTTGCGGCCGGACGAAAGATGGACACGATTGCCGGGGAACAGCGCGGCTCACCGGGCCAGGTATTCGCCCAGGCGCCGTTCAAGATCTTGAGTAGTCTAATCCGGTGCTGTTGCAGCGGGCCTGCTCGGCCGGTTCCCCGGAGCCAATGCCTTCGAGCATGCCCATGACCTCGCCCATCCCGTAGCGGTCGCGCAAATACTCTACCGCAGTCAACGACTCGGCGTAGGCAACCTGTGCCTGCACATTCGAAAAACGGACGAACGATCCTTCCAGCACGGAGAACGGAATCTCCTTATGCTGATGAAACAGTTGGGCGAGCTCCGGCGCAAAGCCGCTGGAGCTGAGGGCTTCCATGAGCTCGGCCAGGCCTTCGTTCACCCACGGCGGCAACGATCAGGCAAAGTCCGAGAATCGATGGGAAGCGGGACAAGGTTCGATCCGAGGGGGGCTGTATTATGGCATAACCCGCGACCCACACAATGCCACTAACGCGCCAGGAAACTCCATCCCGTGAGGGCCTTGTTCGCGCCATCGGCCGCTGGAGCCTGGTCGCGCTCACCATCAATTGCATCCTGGGTAGCGGCATTTTTGGACTGCCTTCGCAGGTCGCGGACCTGCTCGGCAAGCACAGTATATGGGCCGTCCTCCTTGCCGGAATGGCGACAGCCGTCATCATCGCCTGCTACGGCGAAGTCGCGTCCCAGTTTTCGCAAACCGGCGGGACTTATATTTACTGCCGCGCAGCCTTCGGACGCTTCACCGGCCTGCAAGTGGGATGGATGATGATGCTCAGCCGTCTCACCGCTTGCGCTGCCAACGCCAACCTGCTGGTCATTTATCTCGGCACGTTCTGGCCGCAAGTCGCGCATCCGCTGGCGCGGTTCGCTATTATCACGATCCTGCTGGGCATTCTTCTGGCGATCAATTACCGCGGCGTGCGCGACGGAACTCTGGTCAGCAATTTTTTCGTCGTGGCCAAGTTGGTGCCGCTCGCAATCGTGGCTCTAGCGGGTGGTTATTATCTGATCGGGCATGCGGCGGTCTCATGGCCGCCGGCGAACACCACGGCGGGCACGTGGAGAGACGCGATGCTGCTGCTCTTCTTCGCCTATGGCGGATATGAAGCGGCGATGAATCCCATGGGCGAAGCGCGAAATCCCAAGCGGGACGCACCCTTTGCCCTGTTCGTCGCCCTGGCGATCATCACTCTGATCTACACGATGATTCAGTGGGTGGTGGTGGGCGTGCTGCCGCCTTCGATGCACAGCAATCGCCCGCTGGCGGAGGTCGCTCGCATTGTGCTGGGACCGAGCGGTGCCGGATTGGTCGCCATCGCCGCCCTCGTCTCCGTCTACGGATATCTCAACGCGAATTTTCTGACCGCACCGCGCGCGACGTTCGCCTTTGCCGAGCAGGGAGATTTTCCCCGCTGGTTTGCGGCCGTGCATCGCGAGCATCGCACGCCTCACGTGTCGATTGTGGTTTTCGCAATCCTGTGCTGGGTGCTGGCGCTGGCCGGGAGCTTCACGTGGAACGTTACTCTGTCCGCCGTGTCGCGACTTTTTTACTACGGAGCGGTGTGCGCGGCTGTTCCCGTGCTGCGCCGCAAACAGCCTGACGGCGCGTGGTTCCGGCTTCCAGCCGGATCGGCCGTTGCGGGGATCGGTGTGTTGATTTGCGCTGCGCTGCTGAGCGGGGTCGATTTCAGCAAATCGCTGATCCTGCTGGCGACCGTGGCCATCGCATTTCTGAACTGGCTGGCCGTGCGAAACAGACCATCATAGAAAGAGCCCGACATCTCCGTGATCGTCTGTCGACCGCCAAGCCGGGACTGTGTGGAGCGGGCACTCCTGCCCGCTTGCCTGCAGCACCACAAAGCCAGCGGGCAAGAGTGCCCGCTCCACACGAATAAAAGTCTTCCCTATGATCGCCGCTCCATCGCCAGCAAAGTTTTCTTCCGCTCCATTCCCCAGCGATATCCACCCAGGCTACCGTCTTCGCGGACGACGCGATGGCATGGAATTGCCACTGCGACTGGATTGGTAGCGCAGGCGCGCGCCACTGCCCGACAGGCTTTTGGCCTGCCGATCGCCTTCGCGACCTCGCTATAAGACTTGGTCTTGCCGAAGGGAATCGACTGTAAATACGCCCACACACGTCGCTGGAAGGCCGTGGCGCGAATGTCGAGCGGAAGCGACGAGTCCAGATCTTTACCGCTCATATGCTGGAGTAACGCGCTCACCCACGATTGCAGCCCGCCTTGGTCGGCCTTGCGGACGGCGAAGGGAAATTCGCGTTTCAGTCCTTCCAGCAACTCGCCTTCGCTCGCGGCAAACTGAATCGAGCAGATGCCGCGATCCGTCGCCGCGATCAGCATCCGCCCCAGCGGAGAATCGGCGCAGTGAAAGCGGATGGTCGCGGCTATCGCTCCGCGGCGATACTTGTCGGGCGTCATGCCCAGCTGCGATGCCGTGCGCTCGTAGAGCCGGCTGCTTGATCCATATCCCGCGTCGTACATGGCCCGGGTGACGGAATCTCCGGCCTGTAGATTGCGCTTCAGAGTACGCAGGCGGCAGGAGTCGGCATATTCGCGCGGCGTCACGCCCAGCACAGTTTTGAAGCGCCGCTGCAGGTGAAACGGGCTCTGGTGAAATTCCTTCCCCAGACGATCCAGAGTCAAAGGCTCATCGAGGTGTTGTTCGATGAAGCGGCAGATCGCCTTGACGGCGTCTACCTCGCTATTACCGCTGGCAGCTTTAGGACGGCAACGGAGGCAGGCGCGAAATCCGGCCTGCTCGGCCGCTTCGGGCCGAGCGAAGAACTGAACATTCTCACGACGCGGCCGCCGCGCGGCGCACGAGGGACGGCAGTACACGCCGGTCGACGAGACCGCAAAGACGAATTGCCCGTCTTGCCGGGGGTCGCGCGTGATCACAGCATTCCAGCGTGGGTCGGCGGTTTCGATTTTCGCGTTCGATGCTGACATTTCCGTGAGGCTTTCCAGTTCGAGTATGGCATTGGTTGTCATGGCAAGGAAAGCGTACGGCAAAGGTCGATTTCTCCACTATCCGGATCTTGCGGTCAAAGTGAAAAAAACAGTTGTCAGTTCCCAGTTCTCAGTTGTCAGTTCTTGAATTTGCACCCGGCCGCTAAAAGAAGATACAGTTCCGGGGAACACACATGCCCATGAGTGAGGGAATCTCGATGAAACGCATGCCTTTCCGCATCCTTGCAGCTTCAGTGCTTTTGATTGCCGGTCCTGCCGTGCCTCAAACAGCGACGAAGCACGTGCTCACGAGCGACGAGTTGAAGAAGGCGGTTCCTACGGAATATTTCTATCGCGGGCAGAAAGCGCCGGTGCAACTGCGCAATGCCGTGGGATTCCAACTGGCTGACGGCAAGATGATGCTGGCGGCCCTGGTCGATGCGTCCGGCTACTCGACTGCGATTCAGCAGAAATATCAGGGATTGCTGATCACCGAAACCAAGCTGACCATCGGCGGAGCGACGCTGCCGCCCGGCCAGTACGGCTTCGGCTTCAGCGCAAACGGTAAATTCATAGTGATGGATGTGGCGAACACCGACGTGCTCGAAGCAGCCGCCGAGGTCGATCAGGAACTGAAACGTCCCGTGCCGCTCAAACTGGTGGAAGACAATGGCGCCTACAAGCTGTACGGCGGAAAAAAATGGGTAGGAATCAAGGCCGAATAATCAGCATCTCGCTGCGAGCAAACGGCGCTTAGTGGGTCAACGGCTGAAAGGGACCGAACACGCTGCTGACTCCGGCTCGCCGGCGCAGTTCCGCTAGCAAGGCGCTGGCGGCATTTTCGTACGTCTTGCCCGGATCGGACGGATCAGCCCACACCGCGTCGTAGACAATCTGGCCCGCTTCCTTCAACTCGATGTGCAACGCGGCCTCCATAACATCGACGCGCTCCTGCAACCGCTCGTAGCAACTGGTGCAGACATCTGCGCTGGCCGTCTCTCCCTCATGGCGTTCGCCAAACTTGCAGACCGCTTCCGGAGTGTTCACAACCTGCGCGTGCGCCTCCAACAATTGCGCTTTGAACTGCTTCAGGAATTCTTCCCGTTCCTGCTCGACTTCCGCGCTGTCGTGAACCGGCTCAGCAGCGGCTTGCACCGGACGTAGCGGCACCTGCGGCACAATTGGAGAAACGCGCTCGTTGTGCTTGCACGTGGGGCAAACGTCCAGATCAGCAGAATAATACAGATGACATTTGGAACAAGGCAGGCCGTATCCGGAGGCCCTGCGCGGCGAGTCCTCGGGTTTCGCGACAGGGGAATAATCCATCCGGCGCGCGCTGGTTTCTTTCGCCAATGCTGCCTGAATGGCTCCGCTGATTCTTGCCTGCTGTGTTCCTGTCAGGTTCGTTGCCATCGTAAGTCTCCATTACTGCAGGATCCGAACGGCGAGTCGCACTCCGCGCCTCGCCCCTAATCTAAAAGCTATCCCCGGCTTCGCCCACGCCTCGAAAGGACAGGGTCAGTGACTGACCATGAGGTCATCTTGCCGTTGACCGATCACCAGTTTCTTTCATCAACTTCAGCAATTCCTCCCGGCGCGCGCGATAGAGCTGGCGCCCGGGATCGAGTTTGGCTGCCAATTCCACTTCCGACAAAGCTTCTTCATAGCGGTCCATGCTCATCAGGCACGCCGCCAACGCGTAGTGATTGTCAGCCGAAGGATTCACCCGCAGCGCCTCGCGGAATTCCTTTTCGGCTGCCTGCAACTTCTCTTGTTGAAACAATGCCGTGCCCAGCAGGTGATGAGCCGCCTCGGAGTCGGGATTGAGCTCAACCGCAAGCTTCAGTTCGCGGACCGCGTCTTCAGGCTGGTTATCCATCAGCAGCGCCTGGCCCAGGATGCGGTGCTCGGTCGATCCCGCCGGATTTTGCTCTACCGCCAGCCGCAACTCAGCCACGGCCGCGTCGTAATTGTTTTTCGCCATGTAGGCGCTCGCCAGGCAAGCATGGCCCTGCTGCCACTCGGGATGCTGGCGATAGAGTTCTTTCATCTCCTGGATCGCAGCGTCGAAGTTGCCCTGATCGCAATAGGTATTTCCCAGGTTGTTGCGGACCGAAGCTTCACCCGGGGCGATACGCTTGGCTTCGCGGTATTGCACGACCGCCTGCTCCAGGTTTCCTTCTTCGTGCTGGATTAACCCCAGGTTGGAATGAGCTTCCCAGAAAGTCGGCCGAAACTGGATCGCCTGCTGGTAGGCCATAACCGCCCCCGGCAAATCTCCCGCCGCGTGCAGCGCAATTCCCATGTCGTAGAACGTGTCGGCATTATTGGCATCGTGAGCCAGGGATTCCAGAAAGGCATGCACCGCGGCCTGATACTGCCCCAGCGAATAGTGCGCGAGGCCGAGGTATTGATAGGCCTCCGCATTTTCCGGATCGATGCTAAGTGCCGTGCGGGCCTCGGCAATGGCATTCGGCCCGTCGTCCAGCCGGTAAAACAGGTAGGCCATCGCGCTGTGATTTTCGGGAAGATCGGGCATGAGCCGCAGTGCCGCCTGCAACTCGTCATAAGCGTCGTCGAATTGATCCTGCTGCCGCAGCATCACGCCCAGCGCGAAGTGCAGCGCGGGATTCTCTCCGTCGTGCGCCAACACTGCGCGTAGATCGATCTCAGCTTCGTGAGACTGCTGCTGTCGCGCTTCCTCGGCCGCCTTCAGCAAGCCCACCGGAATCGCCGGTCCGATTTTCGCTGACAGCGCGTTTCCCGAACTCACGACCCGCAACAGGTCTTTGCCGGCTCCCGCTGATTCCAACTGGCGTAGTTCGGCCTGGGTCGGCAGAGTGGCCAAGCCCCGTTCCGTGACCAGATGAGCCAGCCGAGCACTGGGCACACCGCCGGTGAGCCATGCGGCCAGTTCCGTGGTGTTTACCGGGTGGGAATCCTCGGCTTGCCCCGCTGCAAAAGATGTGGCTACTGCCGCCAGAACGAACAGGAGCCAGAACTGCCAAAGCTTCACTCTCACCGGATTCCCCAACTTGTGGATTCGCTCGCGGGTAGCGGCTTTGAAGGGACTCTAAGGAGCGTCCCTTGTGCAGCCCTGTGGGAAACATAGCCCGCCAGAGAACCCGAAGGTAAGGTCACGGAGGTAACCTGACGGTACGCTTGTTTCTTTACCTTGCCATTGGGCGCGAGGATGGATTGTGATTGAAATCACACCCCGGCGTGGCAGGGTTCACCGCCCTGCCCACCGCCCTCCGGTAAAACCATTACAAGGCTATGGAAGGCCGCGCAGGGTCTGGGTCTCCCCAAACCTTCCCCTCCGACCTTCCGATAGCGTAGAATTTAAGTTGCTGGCATTCCCTGGAGGCTCCGATGTTTGAAGGTCTACTTCAACCGATGCACCTGCTGATCATTTTCTTTATTGCGCTGCTGGTGTTCGGTCCCAAAAAATTACCGGAACTCGGCAAGGGTCTGGGCGAGGGGATTCGCGCCCTGAAAGATGGCATGAAAGATGGCATTAAGGATAATCCCCCGACGCAGGCTTCGACCGAGCAGAGCAATAAGACCGAAACAAAGTCCTAATCGACTCCTCGTCGAGCCGCATCGGTCGTGATCTCTGCCGCTTTGTCTCTGTTTCCCTATCTTCGTTCTTAACGTGGTTCCGGGCCCCAACTAGATTTGTCTCAATAAACTTCACAATTGGAGGGTAGGCTGTGCTGCGCAGATTCGAACTCTTTACCCTATTTTTATTTGTGGGACTCACTTCGGCCTTGTGGGCGGACCAGGTTACGTTGAAGAACGGCGATCGGCTGACCGGCACGGTGGTCAAGTCCGACGGCAAAACGCTCGTCCTGCATACCGACGCCGGCGGCAACGTCACGCTCAAGTTCGACGCGATCCAGGAAATCAAGACCGAGAAGGAACTGCACGTTAGCCTGAAAGGCGGCAAAACGGCCGTCGGCCCTGTCACCACCTCCGACGGCAAACTGGAAATCGCCACCAAAACCGCCGGCACCGTCGAAGCCCCCAAAGAGGACGTGAGCTTGATACGCAACGACGCCGAGCAACTGGCCTACGACAAGTCGCTGCATCCCGGCCTGATGCACGGGTGGAATGGCGGCGCGAACGTAGGATTCTCGGTCGCCCGCGGCAACAGCCAGACCGAAAACCTCGCGCTCGCCTTCAACGCCGCGCATCCCACGCTCCACGACAACATCATCCTCTACGCGACTTCGATCGACACGAAAAACGATCTTGCCACTCCCACCACCGTAGCCAATCTGGAAACTGGCGGATTCCGCTACGATCGCAATGTGAATCCGCGGCTGTTCGCCTTCGGCGCCGGCGACTTCATGAGCAACGCCCTGCAATTCCTCGATCTGCGCCAGGTGTATAGCGGCGGCTTCGGCTACCACGCCATCAAGTCGGATCGAACGATTTTGGACTTCCTCGGCGGCGTTAACTACACCCACGAAACCTACTCCAACGGAAACCAGGTTCCGCCCACTCCTCCTTCCACCACGCCGACTGGAATTTTCGAATCTTACGGCGAGACCAATCGCTATGTGGCCCTTACCTTTGGCGAGGAACTCAACCAGAAATTAGGCAAGAGCACCGTGGTCACGCAGAATTTTGATTTCTATCCCAACCTGCAGCAGACCGGGCAATATCGCGGCACCTTCAATCTCGGCACCGTCACCAAGATCAGCAAGTGGCTGGGCTGGCAGAATCAGTTCGGCGACATCTACGTCTCCAATCCGCCGATCTCCGCCAAGAAAAATGACGTTATTTTCACCACCGGACTGAATGTATCGTTCACCCACTAATCCTTTTCGAACCGAATGTGCGCCCCGCTTCATGGCGAGGCGCTTTTTATTTGCCGGACTTTCTATCCTTTTTCAGCCCGGACCTGAAAACCGCTGTCGCTCCATTTGATTCCACCACGCGGGTGCGAGTAGATTGGTCTGTCCTATGGTAGCGACCGCAAATCCCCCGGAGAATTCCCATGCTGAAACGTTTCACTATCTGCTTTTTTCTGCTCGCTGGTTTCACTCTGTTCACCTTTGCCGCCGATGATCAAAACGTCTGTAAGGGCGATCCCAACCAGTGGCGACAGCTCTTCAACGGCAAAGACTTGACTGGATGGAAGCACGTTGGCCCGGGCGGCGATACCGTGGAAGACGGCCTCATCCGCACCCACGGCGGCATGGGCCTGCTCTACTGGACCGGCGGCAAGATCGGCAACTGCCAGATTCACGTCGTGTACAAGATGCGCGACGAGAACGACAACTCCGGCGTATTCGTCCGCATTCCTCTCGAGCCGCGCGAAGAGTGGATGCCCGTTCACTACGGCTACGAAGTCCAGATCGATAATCACCCGGAACGATCCACGCCCAGCGAGGATGAGTATCACGAGACGGGCATGCTCTATTCGCTTACCAAGCCCCTGGTCAAGCACGCGTGGAAGCCCGGACCGGAGTGGAACACGATGGACATCACTCTCGATGGGCCGCGCACCATCGTCGTCCTCAACGGCGTGAAGGTCACCGATTTCAAAGAGGGCGATCCGGTGCCGGAAAGAAAATTCGATTTCGAGCCGCAACGCGGACCTCGGCCTCTCCTGGGCTGGTTCGGACTGCAAAACCACAGCGACAACGACATCGTGTTCTTCAAAGAAGTCGCCATCAAGCCTTTGAAAAAGTAACGAAACAAGACGGGCAGGTCGTAGTTCATTCCACCAACGGAGGATTGGCATGAAACGCATTCTTTCTCGACGCGCCTTTTTGCAAGGCAGTGCCGCGGCCGCTGCGGGCGGGCTGTTGATCTCGAAAACCGTGCAACTCGAAGCTTATCCCCTGGGCCGAGTCGTTCCGCCGAGCGATCGCGTGCGCTTCGGCATGATTGGAATAGGCATGCAGGGATCCGGGCTGCTGACGCAGGCCATCACCATCCCCGGCATCGAATGCGTGGCCGCCGCCGATCTCTACGACGGGAGGCACACGCTGGCCAAAGAAATCACCGCCAATCCCAGCCTGCCGACGACGCGCCGCTATCAGGAATTGCTGGACCGCAAAGATATCGACTGCATCGTGGCCGCCGTCCCCGATCACTGGCACCGGCGAGTCGTGGTCGACGCCTGCAACGCCGGCAAGGATATCTATTGCGAGAAGCCGATGTCGCACAACGTGGCCGACGGTCTGGCGATGGTCGAAGCCGCGCAAAAAAATAATCGCGTCGTGCAGATTGGTTCGCAGCGCGTCAGTTCCGTGCTCTGCGAGACGGCTCGCGATCTCTATCAAAAAGGCGCGATCGGCAACGTCGAGATGGTAGAACTGACTCTAGGACGCAACGACCCCACCGGCGCGTGGGAATATCCTCCGCCCACCGATCTCTCTCCCGAAACGCTCGACTGGGACACTTGGCTCAACGACGCTCCGAAAATCCCCTTCAACAAGCTTCGCTTCGCCCGCTGGCGCTGCTGGAGAGCCTACGGCACCGGTGTCGCTGGCGACCTTATGGTGCACCTGATCAGCGGCATGATGATGACCCTCGGATGGAACGAGATTCCGCGCTCCGCCACCGCGATGGGCGGCATCTTCCGCTTCAACGATGGCCGCGACATGCCCGACTTCCACACCGTGCTCTTCGACTATCACGGCATTCCTGTCTATGTGCGCCTCGACCTCGGCTGCGAGACGCCCGAACTGGCGCGCTTTCTGGGGCCGAAGGGCCTGCTCGAAGCCGGAGAATTTGAGTTGCGCCATTCGCCGCAGACCGGCCTCGACACTGAGCCCAGCTACTACGCGCAAAGCTTCCCGGCCAAGATGCGCGAAGAGTACTTCAAGCAGTGGCATGCCGAGCACGATCCGCAAATCGGCAAAGAACCGACTCGCGAAGATACGCTCTACAAGGGCCACGACTGGGACGACATGCGCCCGCACCTGAATGTCTTCTTCCAGTCGGTGAAGTCGCGCAAGCCGGTGACCGAGGACGCCGTATTCGGAAACCATGCGGCCATCGCTTGCCACATGGCCAACGAATCCTACTTCCGGCAAAAGCCGGTCACCTGGGATGCGGCGTCAAAAACGATCAAGTCATAATCCGGGAGGAACCATGCGTTCCACTTCTCTTGCCGGGCAGAAGCGGAGAGCCATTCCGCTTCTGCTCGCTTTTCTCATTCTCACTACTGTTGCCGCGCTGGCCCAGGACCTGACGGCTGCCAAGCCAGAATCACTTGGGCTTTCTTCCGAACGCCTCGATCGCATCGCTGCCGCCGTGCAGCAGGACATTGACGGCAAGCGCATCGCCGGAGCCGTCACCCTCGTCGTCCGCCGCGGCCACATCGCCTGGTTCAAGTCGCAAGGCATGCTCGATCGCGAAGCCGGAAAGTCCATGCCCACCGACGCCATGTTCCGCATCTGCTCCATGACCAAGCCCATCACCAGCGTCGCAGCGATGATGCTTTACGAAGAGGGCAAGTTCTTGCTGGATGATCCCGTCTCGAAATACTTGCCCGAATTCAAAAATCCGAAGGTGCTGGTGAAGCCCGCGCACGGCGAGCCTTACACAATCCCCGCCACGCAGGAAATCACGATTCGCGATCTTCTGCGCCACACCTCCGGACTCACTTATAACTGGAACGAAGATCTTGGACCGATGTACGACCAAGTCGGCGTGGCCAGCGGTCTGCTGCCATATGACGGCACCATCGGCGACAGCGTGAAGCGCCTGGCCGGAGTTCCCCTGCTCTTCAATCCCGGCGACCGCTTCGAATACAGCCTCAGCGTCGACGTGGTTGGACGTTTGGTGGAAGTTCTCTCCGGCAAACCTCTCGACGAATTTTTCCGCACGCGCATCTTCGAACCGCTCGGCATGAAGGACACGTATTTCTATCCCCCTGAAGACAAACTCGCCCGCCTGGCCACGGCCTACACTTACTATCCAGACAAGGGACTGAACCGTTTCCCTGATACTCCGATTCGCGAAGGGCCATTCGTCTACTCGGCCGACTATCCCTCCCGCGGCCCGAAAAAACTTTTCTCCGGAGGAGCGGGGCTGGTTTCGACTGCCATGGATTATGCCCGCTTCTGCCAGATGATGCTCGACAACGGCAAATTCGGTAACACTCGGCTGTTGAGCCGCAAGACGGTCGAACTCATGACCCACGATCAACTGGGAAAGATCGGCCCGGACCAGGGATTCGGCCTCGGATTCGGCATTGAAGGCCTGAAAGGCCCACTCGATGGCCTCGGATCGATCGGCGAATATAACTGGGGTGGATTCTTCTACACCGGATTCACCGTCGACCCCAAGGAGCAGATGATCGTCATCTTCATGGCGCAACTGCATCCCACCGGCGACTTGACCCTCGACCGCCTCGTGAACCAGCTCGCTTATCAGGCGATTATCGATTAACCAGCGCGAATGGAAGTAATTTTCCTCCGTTCTGCGAAGTCTCAGCGCTCTCTGCGATTTAGGATTTTCCAACCGCAAAGGCGCCCATGTTCTCCCCACACCTGCGGTTAAGGTTTTTCCTTCCGCAAGGTATATCATTCAGGAAAAGGCAACCGTCAGCCAATCCGCCGCTGTAGTCCTCGTTCTGGGAGTCCGCAATGGCAACGATTCGTCTCGCGATTAATGGCAAGCCGTACAACGTCGAAACCGACCCGCAAACCAGCCTGCTCACGGTTTTGCGCGAGCAACTCGATCTCACCGGAACCAAGTACGGTTGCGGCGAAGGCCAATGCGGCGCATGCACCGTGTTGATCGACGGCAAGGCTCAGCGCTCTTGCCTGACTCGCGTGGGCGCGGTTGCTCAAAAGCAAATCACAACCGTTGAAGGCCTCGCCAGCGGAGATCGTCTGCATCCCGTGCAGCAGGCGTTCCTCGACGCCGGTGCGATGCAGTGCGCCTATTGCACTTCGGGGATGATCGTGTCGGCCGTCGCGCTGCTGCAGAAAAATCCCCATCCCCAGGAAAACGAGATCATCGATTTCATGGACGGCAATGTCTGCCGCTGCGGAACTTATCCGCGCATCGTCGTCGCCATCCAAAAAGCTTCCCAGATGGACCAGCCCGCCGTCGCGAAAGGAGCCAGCCGATGAGTAACCCGCTGCCAGTCCACGTTCCGCTGGAGCCCGAGCGCTACGAACTCCGGGCCGCTGCTCCCTATCGCTTCGACCTCGACCGCCGCGATTTTTTCAAATTTCTGGGAGCCGGTCTCGTGGTCGCCTCAGTCCTGAAGCCGGCTCTCGTCGCGCAGGAATCCGGCGCAGGCCGTCCGCATCGCGGAGAGTCCCTTCCCACCGAAATCAATGCCTGGCTGCACATCGGCGAGAACGGCAAAGCCACCGTGTACACAGGCAAAGTGGAAGTCGGGCAAAACATTCGCACCTCGCTGACCCAGGCGGTTGCGGAAGAACTCCACGTGCCCCTCGGCAGCATCGAGATGGTCATGGGCGACACGCAGCTCACGCCCTTTGATATGGGCACATTCGGCAGCCGCACTACTCCCACCATGAATCTGCAACTGCGCAAGGTCGCGTCCGCGGCGCGCGATGTCCTCATCGGCCTCGCCGCCGCTCAGTGGAAGACCGACGCTCAGCATCTCGTGGCCGCCGAGGGCAAGATCACCGACCCGCAAGGCAATCGCTCCATTGAATATGCGGCGCTGATGAAGGGCCAGCAACTGACGGAGACTCTCCCAGTGGAGGATCCTCTGATCCCCGCGGCGAAATGGACCGTTGCCGGACAATCCACGCCCAAGGTAGATGGCGTCGACTTTGTCACCGGACGTCATCGCTATCCCTCCGACCAGACGCTGCCCGGCATGCTCTACGGAAAAATATTGCGGCCTCCCACCTTCGACGCCACGCTGGTCTCGGTGGACACGCAGAAGGCAGAACAGACAGGCGCGACCGTGGTGCATGATGGCAATTTCATTGGCGTGGCTGCACCCACATCCAAAGCCGCGGCCGACGCCGTCGCCGCGATTCACTCCGAATGGAAATCCGATCCGCAGATTTCCAACAAGGAATTATTTGACTATCTCCGCACGAACACGGTCGAAGGCAAAGATCCCACCGGGGACGGCGATCGTTACGATACGGGCGAGGTCGATCCCGCGCTGGCTTCCGCCGATCACAAGCTGCAGGAGACCTTCACGGTTTCTTATATCGCGCACGTTCCGCTCGAACCCCGCGCCGCACTTGCCAAGTGGGACGGCGATCAACTGACTGTCTGGACCGGAACGCAGCGTCCCTTCGGCGTTCGCGGACAACTCGCCGAGGCTTTCCGCATTCCTGAAGATCACGTGCGCGTGCTGATGCCCGACACCGGCTCCGCTTACGGCGGCAAGCACACCGGAGAAACCGCGATTGAAGCAGCGCGCCTGGCGCGGGCTGCCAAGCGTCCAGTGAAAGTTGTCTGGACCCGCGAAGAAGAATTTACCTGGGCCTACTTCCGTCCCGCCGGAGTCATCGATGTCACCAGCGGCGTGCGCAAAGACGGCACCATCACTGCGTGGGAATTTCACAACTACAACTCCGGATCGGCGGGCATCCGTCCCTATTACGAGATTCCCAACCAACGCATCGTGTTCCACGCGGTGAAGTCTCCGCTGCGCCAGGGTTCGTACCGGGCGCTGGCCGCGACCGCAAACCATTTCGCGCGCGAGTCCCACATGGACGAGCTCGCCCACACCGTGAAAATGGATCCCCTCGAATTCCGTCTGAAGAATCTGAAGGACGAACGACTGCGCGCTGTGTTCCAGGCCGCGGCCAAGCAATTCGGATGGGGGCAAAGCAAAAGTCAGGGTCAGGGATTCGGCATGGGCGGCGGCTATGAAAAGCTCGGAAACATCGCCACCTTCGCCGAAGTGAAAGTCGATCGCAAGTCGGGCGACGTGGAAGTGGCGCGCGTCGTCTCTGCGTTCGAGTGCGGCGCCATCGTCAATCCCGACAATCTGCGCAATCAAATCGCAGGGTCGAACGTGCAAGGCCTGGGCGGAGCGCTCTTCGAAGCGATCGAATTCGAGAACGGCAAAATTCTGAACGGCCGCCTGTCTGAGTATCGCGTGCCCCGCTTCAGCGACGTTCCCAAGCTCGAAACCGTGTTGCTCGACCGCAAAGACATTCCTTCGGTCGGCGCCGGGGAGTGCCCGCTGGTGGGCCTTGCTCCGGCCATCGCCAACGCCATTTTCGACGCCACGGGAACGCGGCTCTGCGCGCTGCCGCTGGTTCCGAACGGATTGAAAACCAGTTGACGCATCGCGGGCCGATTGCCACGCGAAGCAGGAACCGACGTGGAAACCGCGTCTGCCCCATGCGATTGCGTTTTGGGATTTATTTCTTCGTACTCTCGGGAGCACTGAATGATTAAAAGGTTTTCGATTAACCGCCGCACTTTCCTCGAAACATCTGCCGCCGCTCTCGCCGGAAGCGCGATTTTGCCGCACACGGCCTTGTCCTACGAACGAATCGTGGGCGCCAACGACCGCATTTCGCTCGGCCACATCGGCATCGGCAGCCGCGGCGGCGATCTCGATTTGATCGCCTCCAAACTGAAATCCAGCCACCAGGTCGAGATGATCGCGGTCTGCGATTTGTGGACGCTCAACCGCGACAAGGCCGTCGCCACCAACACGACCTATTACGGACGAACTCCTCGCGCCGTTCAGCAGCCCGAAGAACTGCTGGCCATGAAAGAAGTGGATGGCGTTCTCATCTCGACTCCGGAGCATTCCCATTCGCCGATCTTGAGAATGGCAACCGAAGCGGGCAAAGACGCCTACGTCGAGAAACCGATGGGCAATGTTTTGTCCGAGGCGAAAGCCGCGCGCGATGCCGTGCTGCAAGCCAAAACGGTGGTGCAAGTCGGCACGCAACATCGCAGCGAGCCCTATCAGGTCGCCGCGCAAAAAGTTGCGGCCAGCGGCGCTCTCGGCAACGTCACCAAGGTGGAGATCGTCTGGAACTACCACGGGCCGCGCTGGCGCGGCCGTCCTGAGGTTAAGGAGATTCGCGAGCAGGACACGGATTGGAAAGCCTGGCTGATGACCAAGCCTTCCCGCCCGTTCGATCCGCAGATATATTGTGAATTCCGCCTCTACAAGGAATTTTCCAGCGGGATTCCCGATCAGTGGATGAGCCATGCCATCGACACGGTGCACTGGTTCATGAGCGACAACTATCCTGTCTCCGTCGTCTCGCACGGTGGCGTGTTCGCCTGGCACGATGGTCGCGAAAATGCCGACACCTTTCAGACCCTGCTCGAATATCCCAAGGAATTTCTGGTCAGCTATTCGACCAGCTTCGGCAACGATGCACCCAGTTTCACGCGTTACATGGGCAAGAAAGCCACGCTCATCAATATCGGCGGCGAGGGCAGCCCGCGTTATCAACTGGTCGAAGAAAAAGGCACGCACGAAGACGATTCTGACATTGACCAGAAGCGCGCCTCAAAATACATCCTGCTTCCGGGCCAGCAGGGCCTGCCGCCGATGGGCATTGACGATCTTTCGCTCGAGCACATGGGCAACTGGTTCGACTGCATGCGCTCGCGCAAGGAACCGAATGCGTCGGTGAATGCGGGTTTCGCGCATTCGGTCGCGTGCATGATGGCAGCGGAATCCTACTGGACAGGTAAAAAGATTTTCTGGGACGCGAAAACCGAAACGTTCTCTGACAGCAAGCCCGCCTAGACTCCGCGAGTTCCGGCACGTCGGCGAGCTTCACGATCCGGCTGCACGGATCCTACAGCTCCCCTTTTTTCATTTGCTCGACCGCGTAATTGCAGGCGCGCGCGGTCAGCGCCATATAGGTGAGCGATGGATTGACACACGAGGAAGACACCATCGCTCCTCCATCGGTGATAAAGAGATTCCTGATGTCATGGGCCTGGTTGAACGAATTGAGCACCGAAGTTTTCGGATCGCGCCCCATGCGGGCGGTGCCCATCTCGTGAACGGAAAATCCCGGTGGAGCTTCATCAGCAAACGGTTCGATATCCCGTCCTCCTGCCGCCGCCAACATCTCGGCCGCGGCGATTGCCATATCTTTCCGTATCGCAAGCTCGTTATCGCTCCACGCGCAATGAATTTTCAGAACCGGAATGCCCCACGCGTCCACCATGGTCGGATCGAGTTCCACAAAATTTCGATGGTCCGGCAGGCACTCTCCGAACCCGTACAGGGTGAATGTCCACGGACCCGGACGGCTCAGCGATCGCTTGAAATCTGCTCCAAATCCGGTCTGATTGATACCTCGCTCCCATCCGTCGCGAGAGCCCTGCCCCTGAAACCCATAGCCTCGCACGAATTCGGGATGCTTGCTCTTCACATTGCGAAACCGGGGCACGTAAATGCCGTTGGGACGGCGTCCAATCTGGATGCGCTCTTCATATCCGGGCATGGTCGCATCGGCACCTCCGGCCTTCACGTGATCCATCAAATTGTGGCCGAGTTCTCCGCTTGAATTGGCGAGTCCGCTGGAAAATTCCGGAGTGGAAGAGTGCAGCAGGATGCGCACTGATTCCAGCGTCGAAGCGCACAAGAAGACTACCTTGGCGCGAAACTCGATGGCATTGCGGGTGCGCGCATCAATCACGCGTACGCCCGTTACCCGCCGCGTCTCCGCGTCGAAGCTCACGCTGTGCACCACGCTGTACGGTCGCAAAGTCATGCGGCCGGTCTTTTCGGCAGCCGGTAGGGTCGCGTTCACACTGTTGAAGTAGGAGCGCGTGATGCATCCTCGTTCACACGGTCCGCAGTAATGGCAAGCCGCCCGTCCCCGGTGGTCGTGAGTCAGAATGGCGACGCGGCCAATGGTCAGCACGCGCTCGCCGCCAAAATGCTTCGCTAGTTGCTCGCGCACCGATTTCTCGATGCAGTTCAATTCCATCGGCGGAAGAAATTTGCTGTCGGGCAGCTGCGCCAGCCCGAGCGCCTCGCCAGAGATGCCGATGAACTCCTCGACGTAGTCGTACCAGGGCGCGATGTCCGCATAGCGGATCGGCCAGTCGATCGCGATTCCCTCCCGCAGGTTCGCTTCAAAGTCGAGATCGCTCCAGCGATAACTCTGCCGTCCCCACGTGATCGAGCGGCCTCCGACTTGTCTGCCGCGAATCCAACGGAAGGGCTTGCCGGCCGCGGTTGTATACGGATTCTCTTTGTCGCTGACGAAGAACTTCGCCGACCATTCATCACACGCATAGCAGGTGCTCTGAATGGGCTGATCCTTCATTAGGCTCCGGCGATCACCCAGACCGCGAAATTTCATCTCCCATGGCGGAACGTGCTCAACGTAATCCTGCTCGGGCACAATCGGGCGCCCAGCCTCGAGCACCAGCGTTTTCAGCCCCTTTTCCGTTAGTTCTTTAGCCGCCCAGCCGCCCGTCATCCCCGAGCCGACCACGATCGCGTCGAAAGTAGTTTGCTCACTCACTATTGCTTCGGCTCCTCCTTCTCGGCTTGGTCGGTGGTGCATCCTTGAAATTGTCCGGGGATGATTTCAAAATGCAATTCCCGGGTCGCACCGGCCTCGGAAGTGTAATACGCGGTGAGGGTCAGGCGCCGCATCATGGCATAGAAATCCGGATCGACGGGAAAATCGCCTTCCGGAACCGACTGATCGTCCAGCCCTGCAAGATCGCGCGCCATTTTCTCGCCCAGGTCCACCATGATCTGCGACTGCTGGATGGTCGGACAGTCGAGGAAATCCTTGCCGAAGATCGAGTTTGAGCGTGCATCCACATCGTCGATTCCAGCCAGAAAACGCTTGCGGTCCGCCTCGTCATACCACTCGGTCAGGACCAGATCGATGAAGGCCGTGGCGCCTACGTCCGCGGCGCCGGGCGTCTCGGTGCGCGGCAAAATCATTTCTGCCATCGCCTTCACGGTTGCATCCTGGTGCGCGTTCAAGGTCCGCGCAGACGACTGGCTGGCCAACAGCGCGCGTCCCTCCCCCAGCACGGCCATCAATTGGCGCGGCGCCAGTTGGAATGCGGCCCCCGTCGCCAGCAAGCGCAGCACTTCGCGTCGTTTCATTCCGAGTGTTCCCAACAGGATTCATATTACTAAATCGGTAATGTTCGCGGAAAAGGCATTTGCCTCGGCGGAAGTTACCGAACCCGCCATACGACGCGCCCGCGGCTTCATTTGCGTGCTATACCCGGCAGCGCGAAAGCGAATCCTACTACCCGATAAAATATTTTAGAATTACAAAATCCTAGAGCATGCCCAGCACCTTGGAGTCACGATAGCGGGGTCACTATAGCGAAGAAATGATCTCTCCGACCCTAGCGCATGTTCTCCCGCCGGCCATCGTGGCAATCAGCATCGTCCTCATGCTGGTGCGGCCGCGCAACATTCCGGAAGTTTATTGGATCAGTGGCGGCGTGCTGTCGTTGCTCGCTCTGCGACTGATCTCGCTCCCCCTGGTCGGCCGGGCTCTGCTCAAAGCGGTTGACGTCTGTCTGTTTCTGATTGGGATGATGCTGCTGTCGGAACTCGCGCGCGAGCACGGACTGTTCGACTGGCTTTCGGCCATCGCCGTGCGCAATGCTCGTGGCTCCTGCGTCCGATTATTCACTTTGGTCTATATCGTCGGTACCGCAGTCACGGTCTTTCTGTCGAACGACGCCACGGCCGTCGTGTTGACCCCCGCCATCCTCACCGCGGTTCGCAAGGCCCGAGTGCGGCCGCTTCCCTATCTCTTCGTCTGCGCTTTCATTGCGAATGCCGCCTCGTTTGTTCTGCCCATTTCGAATCCCGCGAACCTGGTTGTCTTCCACAATGCGATGCCCCCCTTGGGAAAATGGCTGATGGCCTTTGGCGTTCCGAGTGTTCTGTCGATTCTCACCACTTACGTTGTGATGCGCTGGCTGTTTCGCCAAGAACTTCGCGCGACGGTCGGGAATGATGTCGAACTCCAGACCTTGAACGGCAACGGCAAGCTTGTGCTCGCCAGCCTCGGAGCCATGGTTGCGGTCTTACTCGTAGCTTCCGCCTTCGGCACAGACCTTGGGTTGCCGACCTGCCTGGTTGCCGTGGCGATCACAGCCATGGTCTGTCTTAAGGAAAAGGCCAATCCGCTCGTCCTCGCGCGTGAAATCAGCTGGGAGACACTCGCCCTGGTCGGCGGCCTTTTCATCCTCGTCGACGCGATGGAGAGCATCGGGGCCGTGCGCTACATGCAGCGGTGGCTGGCCTGGGCGCAGCATGTGGGCAATACCGCCAGCCAGTTGATCACAGGGTTCGCGGTCGGTATCGCAAACAACCTGGCCAACAATCTGCCGCTCGGTCTGATCGCCGGCAGCACGCTTCAGTCCGCTCATGCCACAGGGCCGATCGCGCAAGCCGTCATGATCGGAGTGGATCTCGGCCCCAATCTGTCGATCACCGGATCGCTGGCGACGATTCTGTGGCTGATTGCTCTTCGCAAAGAGAAGCTCGAGGTCACCTTTTGGGATTTCTTCAAGATCGGCGTGGTCGCCATGCCGATCGCGCTGCTGGCTTCGCTGGCCGGATCGATTCTCATGCAGTTCGTGTAAGCCCAGACTCTGGCAGAAGGAAAGAGACGCTGAAGTCAAAAGCCTCACCCTGTCGCACAAAACGCGACCAGGGCGGGGCACCCAAGCTTGCCTTGTGAATGGTAGGCCCGAATGGACTCGAACCATCGACCTCTTCCGTGTCAAGGAAGCGCTCTAACCAGACTGAGCTACGGGCCTACAAGGATGGCTGTGCTTCCAATTCTAACGGGGGAGCGTGATTCCGGCAACGTGCGCAGTGTCCGCGAAGCGGGCTAACCCTGGGAAGGTTCCTCAGCGATCTCCGCGGAGAATCCTCAGCGTCCTCTGAGGTCAAGAGCTTTTCTGCCACAGAATACGGGCGTTACGCCACCTGTCGTCGCTGCTCGAGCATCGAGAAGTATTCCGCGACCAGTTCCACGTCCCACAGTCCGCGGCTGGCCTCTTCGCGCATGGTCTGCGCGGCCATCTCATGGGTGTGAGCGGGCTTGTAAGAGCGGGCGGTGCGGAGTGCGTCGTAGACATCCACCACCTGAAGCACTCTCGGCAGCACCGGAATCTCTGATCCGGTCAGCCCGTCCGGATAGCCCGAGCCATCCGAATGCTCGTGATGATGCCGAATGATAGGCAACACCAGGCTGAGCGAGTGCAGCGGCCGACAAATATTCTCGCCCGTGATGGGATGCAGCTTCATCACTTCCCATTCGGCTGGGGTCAGATCGCTGCCCTTCTTCAGGATTTCATCGGGCACGGCGATTTTGCCCAGATCGTGCAGATACCCGCCGCGCTTCAGCGCCAGAATCGAATCTTCATCCATTCCGAGGTGACGGCCCAAATCTGCCGCGTGAACCGACAGCCGCTCACAGTGACCCTCGGTATAAGGATCGCGCCCTTCGACGATCAGTCCCAGCGTGCACAGCACGGAATCTGCCGTCTCCAGTTCATCGGTGAATTCTTTGAGCCGCAACAACGACTTTACGCGGGCGATCAGTTCTTCGGCGAGCACGGGCTTGTTCAGAAAGTCGTCGGCGCCCGCCTCAATCCCGCGCACCTTGTCGCTGCTGTCGCTTAGGCCGGTGATGAGCACAAACGGAATCAGCCTGGTGGCTGGATTGTCTTTGAGCCCGCGGCAGAAGTCGTAGCCCGATTTCCCCGGCATCATCACATCCGAGAGGATCAGGTCCGGCAGTTGCTTTTTTACCTCGGCTTCCGCTTGGTCCGCGCTCGAAGCCGTGACCACGTCATAGCCTCGGATGGCCAGCAACTGGCTCATCAGGCCGGCAATGCTGGCCTGATCGTCCACCACCAGAATCCGCGGCGCTCGACGCCGTGGTAACAGGTCCCCCATGTTTGGATAAGAAGCGGCATCTCCCTTGGAAGTTGTATGCGCAGTCGGGCGCAAGATACGGGAGCTAGGAGTAAGGCTCACAACCAACGATCATTCCGTACAAGCTTTGATTCTACTGCCATTCTCTCTTTCTTGCCCAGATCTTGCACTGGGATTTTGCAACAGTATCACCGGTTAAGCAAGCTGGCTATTCCCGATTCGGTACCCCGTCTCGCAACATGTGACGATCATCCTTGTTTTGCCGCTTCGTCCTACCTACTCTCGCTTCATGGGGAAGAAACGGATTCTCCGGCTCATGCTCGCCTTCCTGATTGTTCCCATGCTGACGGCGCGGTCGGCAGCGGCCGCAAAGGTCCACGTCATCGCGTTCGGCAAATGGATGTCGGTGCAATGGCTGCCGGATTCCGCCGACAAGCCCCTGCCTTTTAGGGTTCGCGCGCTCCTGGTCGATGGACGAGTCAAGGAATATGCTGTCGGAACGCTGCACGAAGTGACCGAGCGCCTGTTCGTCGTGAGACGAGCTTTTCGTGTGAATGACAGCCTTCCCGACGAATCCACTCTCCGCTGGCAATGGCAGCGTGGCGGATGGCTGCTCGTCGACCGCCTCACCGGCCGCGTTTCCTCGATCAGCCTGCCCGAGTTCGATAACTATTATTCGGCCGCGAGTTGGTATCGCGACTACGTTTCTTACTGCGGAGTCTCCGCCGACGGCAAGAAGGTCTTCGCCACGGTTGTACAACTCAACCGGCGCAAGCCTGTCCTGAAGAAATTACTTCCCAATGCCGCCTTCGATGAAGCCCGCCCGGATTCAGCCTGCCCCGCCCCGGTCTGGCAGCGCAGCCCGATCCGAGTTACGTTTGAGGCGTCCGCAGGCGGGAAGCAGACGTTCGCCATCCGAGGTTATGTGGTGGATGTGGTCACGAATCCGGAGGACGATGAAGAATCCGACGAATGAACTCGCCCGTAGCCGAGGCGCGCGCAACACGGGAATTCAGTGGTCAGTGGTCCGCTTCTGTACTGGGCACTAGCCACTGACCGCTAGCCACTGCTCAATCCCCCGCCGCTTCCACCGCAGGAAGTTCCTCGGCCACGGTCTTCTCCTTCACCTTGGCCATGGTCACGAGAATGACCGAGAGCACGACAATGGCGCTGCCCGCCAGGATGAAGCGATCCACCTTTTCATGCAGTATCAGCCAACCCAGAAAAACCGCGATCACGGGATTAACGTAAGCGTAGGTGGAAACCTTCGACGTGGGCACGTGCTTAAGCAGCCATATGTAGGCGGTATAGCCGATCCACGAACCGCAGACCACGAGATAACCCACCGCGCTAAGACTGCGGGCGCTCCATGTGACGCGGCTGAGATCTCCGGCAAAGAGAGCGAAAAGGAAATTTCCCACGCCCGCCGCCGTGACTTGCCAGCCGGTCGCGCTGAAGACGTCCATGCCCGACTGCCAGCGCTTGGAGAGCACCGACCCCAGAGCCCAGCTGAACGATCCGCCAATCAGGCTGATCGAAGCCCAGAACTCCCGGCGCCCCATGCTTCCCGCCGCGAGCTTCGGCCAGACCAGAATGAATAAGCCCACAATGCCCAGCAGCAGTCCGACTTTGCCGCGCCGCGAGATGTGATGATCCCCCAGCAACAACGAATCGAGCACCAGAAACCACAACGGCGTGATCGCAATGATCAATGCCGCCAGCCCTGACGATACGGCCAGTTCCGCATAAGAGAGCGTTAGGTTGCCTCCCATCAGCAGAAGCAGTCCGACCACCGCCGCCAGCGCGATTTGCCGCGCCGAGTACAGAACTTTTCTGCCGGTCGCGGCCGAGACCGCAAGCAGGACGACGCCTGCCACCGAAAAGCGTAATCCGCACATCAGCGCCGGAGGAATCGTCTGCACGGCAATATCAATCGCCAAATAGGTCGAGCCCCAAAGCAGGTACACGAGTCCGAAGGCAAGAATCACCCTCCACCGACTTGGGCGCTGTGCAGAACGCATGGAAATGTGGCTCAACCAAGGATTATCTCAGACGCTAGCGTAAGGACGGAGGCGCCATCGCTGGTGAATGTGCGCGGTGCTGGTGGGGGCCGGTGCGGCGGCTTCGCCGCCGGGGCAGCGGTAGGTTACTTTTGGGGGTTACGCCGTGAGCGGCTCGCGACTATAATCAAGAGGTGACGCGGAATGTTCGTGATGCTGCAAAATTATCCCAATGCGCGCGCGCAATCGGCCGAGTGCTGGCTGCATGGCCTGGTGTGCCCGCGACGGTATCGCGCGAATCTGCCTTCGCGGCTGCGTCCCTCTCTCTTCGGTAGCGATTAATTCCATCCTTCGGCTGATTCGCCGAGTCGCGCTCTGCTGGAGCGAACCTCAGGGGCTAAAGCCCACTTCACCATTGCGCTTTAGCGGCACGACTGAAGTCGTGCCCTTCCCGATCCCAATCGCGACACGGCCGACTTCTGCTCTTCGCAAAACCGGTCGGCGACAAGGGCAAGACTGAAGCCGTAGCTTTCCGAAGACCGAACCAGATCGCAGCACGGGCTGCTAACAACAGAGGAGATTCCCATGACTACCAAAACCATGACCGCCATCGGCCCCAAGATCAAGACCGCCCTGCCCGGGCCCAACGCCAAGCGCGTGCTCGAGGGCGATGAACAATATATTTCGCCGTCGTACACCCGTTCTTACCCAATGGTGGCCAAGAGCGGACGCGGCATCGTCGTCACCGATGTCGACGGCAACGAATTTTTTGATTTCTCCGCCGGTATCGCCGTAACTTCGACCGGCCATTGCCATCCGACGGTCGTAGCCGCCATCCAGAAGCAGGCGGGCGAACTGATTCACATGTCGGGCACGGATTTCTACTACGAGAACATGGTGCAACTGGCGGCGCGGCTGTCGAAGATCGCGCCCATGGCAGGGCCGCACCGGATTTACTACGGGAACTCGGGCGCCGAGGCGATCGAGTGCGCGCTGAAGCTGGCGCGTTATCACACCAAGCGGCAGAACGTGATCGCGTTCTTTGGCGCGTTTCACGGACGGACGATGGGTGCGCTGTCGCTGACCGCGTCGAAGCCGCAACAGCGGCGGCGATTCTCTCCGTTGGTCCCAGGAGTCACCCACGTGCCGTATCCCGACGTGTACCGCGGCTGCGTCGGCGGCACGCAGGATGCCGACAACTTCGCGCTAGGCTGTGCCCGCTTCATTGAAGAAAAGCTGTTCAAGACGACGCTTGCTCCCGAGGAAGTGGCCGCAATCTTCGTCGAACCGGTCCAGGGAGAGGGCGGATACGTGGTTGCGCCTAAGATCTTCATGCAGGAACTGCGCCGCATTTGCGATCGGCACGGCATCTTGCTGGTGGTCGATGAAGTCCAGAGCGGCATTGGACGCACGGGCAAATGGTTTGCGGTCGAACACACCGGAGTCGAGCCGGATATGGTTTGCATGGCCAAAGGCATCGCTTCGGGTATGCCGCTCGGCGTCACGATGACCAAGGCGGATGTGATGGACTGGGTTCCCGGATCGCATGCCTCCACCTTTGGCGGCAATCCGGTTTGTATCGCCGCAGCGCTGGCTACTCTCGATGTGATCGAAAAAGAGCACCTGATCGAGAATTCCTCCAGCGTCGGCAGCCATATGCTGAAGCGCATGGCGGATTGGCCCTCGAAACTAAAACTGGTGGGCGACGTGCGCGGGCGCGGGCTGATGATCGGCGTCGATATCGTCAAGGATAAAGTGACCAAGGAATACGGCAACGCGGAGCGCGATCGTATCGTGGAAATGGCGTTTGAGCACGGCGTCCTGTTCCTGGGCTGCGGGCCAAGCACGGTTCGCATCTGCCCGCCGCTGGTGGTCACCAAGGACGAAGCCGACGTTGCGGTGGATGTACTGGAAGAGTGCATCAAGGCGGTGGGCGCGTAGGCGAAGCGATCTGGCTCCTTGTGCAACGGCGCCGGCGGGATTTTTTTACTCCGGTGAATTAGGCAAAGAGCAGCGAGTCGGAATGGGCGGAAAAAGGAAAGCCCGGTTCTGAGCGGGGAACCGGGCTTTGATTATCGAACCGTCTGATGGTTCTAGGCGGCCGTTCTCTTAGTACGACCTTCTGTCGTAATCGGCTGGGCCACCTTGCGGACCAGGAAAGGTTGGAGATTAGGCTCATTGCCAGCCCACTCAAGGCTGGAAATCGAATGCCCCGCTTGACAGGTAACGAAATAGCGTTCTCCGTTGGGGCTGGTTACTTCGAATTTGCCGGACTCGCCCTGTAGGGCCTCGGCAATGTCATAGGTCGTAATGCTGTCGTTCAGTTTCATAAGGGACTTCCTCCAGTCCAGCTAACAGACTTGTTGGTTTGGAATGGTCCCCTTCCCATGGAAAGAGCACTTAAGCAATCATAGAACTTTGGGCAGCACAGTCAAGGCGAGATTGGCGCATTTTGGTGTATAGGGGATTCACCTGAGAAGCCTCGCTTGACCGAGGAATTTGGTTATTCCCGAATCGGAACGATTCTGCACACTTTACTTCGCTGAAGTGCGACTCGTCACATCCAGTCCATTCAAACTGTTCTAACCTTTGGCTGCAAAGGGAACCCGCAGTTCCCGACTGCGACGGCAATCAATGATTTCAGGACAGATCACACAAGCCGCGATTCGTACGCTGGACTGGTTGGCAGGGCGAACCCTAACACGAGACGAGAGGCCGGCCCACCAGCGCACCGGCGCTCGCGGAGAAGAAGCGGCGTACTTCCATCTGCGCAAGCGCGGTTATGTCGTTGTGGCACGAAACTTCCGCACGCCACGCTGCCCGGGCGAGATCGACCTCATCGCGTGGGATCATGATGTACTTTGTTTTGTTGAAGTTAAAACTCGGACATCGCATAATGTGAAAACTGCGGAGTCGGCGGTGGACCGACACAAGCGGCGGGAGATCGCCCAAGTGGCGCGTGAATATCGGCGGCGTCTACCACCCGAGTGCCAGTGGCGATTCGATATCGTGAGCGTATACTATGACGGTTGTAGTCCCCGCCCGCAGATCGAAGTGTTTGCCAACGCCTCTCTGGCGTAGAATACGAAGTTTGCGCAGTCCCGTGGAAAGGAATCATAGCATTGCCGGAACTTAGAAAAGATCCTATCGTTGGCCGTTGGGTAATCATTTCGACGGACCGGGCCAAGCGCCCAACCGATTTTGTCCGCGAGAATATGAAAATTAAGGGGGGATTCTGCCCCTTCTGCTATGGAAATGAGGGCAAGACACCGCCGGAAATTCAGGCCTACCGCCCCAATCCGAATGGCGGCCCTCCACCGCAACGGGACTCGCCCGGATGGACGGTGCGTGTGGTGCCCAACAAGTTTCCCGCACTGGGCATCGAAGGCAATCTGAACCGCCAAGCCGAGGGCATGTTCGACCGCATGAACGGCATCGGCGCCCATGAAGTGATCATCGAGACTCCCGACCACAACGCCAGTCTTTCTACTCTAGCGCCTAAGCGAATCGAAGACGTGCTTTGGACCTTCCGCGATCGCATCCTCGATCTAAAGAAGGATCGCCGCTTCAAATACATTCTGATCTTCAAGAATCACGGCGAAGCCGCCGGAGCTTCGCTGGAACACGCGCACTCGCAGCTGATTGCACTGCCAATCCTGCCCATCAACGTCACGCAGGAGCTCGAAGGAGCGAAACAGTACTTTCTTTACAAAGAGCGCTGCGTCTTCTGCGACATCATCCGCCAGGAAATGGATAGCGGCATCCGCGTCGTTGCGGAAAACGAAAACTTTCTGACCCTGGCGCCCTACGCGCCGCGGTTTCCGTTCGAGACGTGGATCATGCCTAAGACGCATGAGTCGGCGTTTGAGAACTCCTCTTCGCACATGTTTGAAAACCTGGCGCGATCGTTGAAAGATCTGTTAAGCAGAGCCGACCGAGTGCTCGACAATCCGCCTTACAACCTGGTCGTCCATAGTTCCCCGGTGCAGGATCCGACCAACGATCACTATCATTGGCACATTGAATTCATGCCGAAGCTGACCAAGACTGCAGGATTCGAGTGGGGGACAGGGTTTTACATCAATCCAACCCCCCCGGAAGAGGCGGCGAAATTCTTGCGCGAGGCGAATGTGGAAGAACCAGCCCCAGTTTCCGTTCGATAACGGCACGAACAAATTAAAAAGTAGGGCACGGCCGGTTGCCGTGCCCTTTTCAATTGACCGGAGAGAGGACGGTCAATGGTCTGCGTTACCTAGAAGCAAATGATATTCCGAACACCATTGAGGAGTTGTCAAAGTTATGTAAAAGCGCAGTGGAACGACCACTCCGCTCCATTCCGGCTGAACGTTCAGGCTTGGGTGCGATCCTGGAATTCTTCGTGCCACGCCATTTGGATGGCTTCCAGTTTGCCTTCGTTGGAAGCTTTGGGATCTCCTGCAAAATCGGGCAACTCGGTCACGTAGCGGTGCAGATCAGTAAACCGGACCGCGAGCGGGTCAAGTTCGGGATGGGTTTCAGACAGCAGAATACCGAGATCTTCAGCATCGTCCCAGGTCAGTTTCTTGGCCATGTCTGCGCTCCTTGAAATACTCAAGGTTTCAAAGTTCCAAGGTTTCAACGTTTCAAAGTAAAGCCGCAGGTCCCAGTTTTGACCTTTGAAACCTTGAAACTCTGAAACCGTGCTTTTAATGTTCCTCAGATACATAATTCCGGTTCCACGCGGGAATCTCCACGACCACCTTGCCGGGCTTGGTGATCTGTGCCTGACAACCGAGACGCGAGTTTAACTGCAGATCGGCAGCCATGTCCAACCGATCGGCCTCGTCGTCGTCCATCGTCGACAAATTCTCGGCGCCCTCTTTGACCCAGATGTGGCAGGTGGTGCACGCACAATTGCCGCCGCAGGCGTGGTCGAGCGGAATGCCAAAATTGAGCGCCACATCGAGCAGTGACTGCTCCTTGCCATGATCTTCGTAGGGCAATTTGCCATGCTCGAATTGCACGGTTTTGCCTTCGGGCAGGAATGTCACCTGCACCGTATTTTCGCCGGGCGCTTCTTCGGTGGCGGTACCCGCGCCTTGAGCTTTTTCTTCAGACATGTTCACCTCAATCTTGCGCTGTCATCACTCAAATTCTGCTTCATTCAAATTCTGCTTTTGCCATGGGATGCGGGGCGGTGGGGCCTTCGCCAAGATCCGTCTCGTCCATGTTCTTGCCTTTGAGCGCCGATGAAACGGCGCTGTCCATCATTAACTCGGCCAGCCGCGTCGTGCCCTGGTTCAGAGCGTCGATGGCTTTGCGGATCGCCTGATAGTCATCTTCCGCATTGACCGCGGCGAGGGCTTTTTCCATTTTCGCGATCTGCTTCTTCTCGTCGGTCGTGAGCTGACCCCAGGCGGCGCTCTTCTTTCCTTTTTCCAGAGCCGCGAGGATGGTCGCCGCTTCGTTGCGGGCCTCAATGACTTGACGCTTTCGGAAATCTTCTTCGGCGTTGTCGAAAGAATCCAGGATCATGCCTTCGACTTGGTCGTCGGTAAGCCCGTAGCTCGGCTGCACCTGAATCTCGGCCTCTTTGCCGCTGCGTTGCTCGCGCGCGGAAACGTGCAGGATGCCGTTGGCATCGATGAGAAACTTCACTTCGACGCGGGGAATGCCGGCGGCCATCGGCGGAATGCCCTTCAGATCGAAGCGAGCCAGCGAGCGGCAATCCGCAGCCAGTTCGCGCTCGCCCTGCAGCACGTGAATCGCGACATTCGCCTGGCCATCGATCTGCGTGGTGTAAAACTGCGTCGCTGACGCGGGAATCGTGGAATTGCGGAGAATGATTTTGTCGGTTACCCCGCCAGCGACCTCGATGCCGAGCGACAACGGAGTCACGTCGAGCAGCAGCATGTTCTGCGTGGCTTCCGAGCCGCCGCCGAGAATATTCGCCTGTACGGCCGCGCCCAGAGCAACTACTTCGTCGGGATTCAAGTCAGTATGCGGTTCGCGCTGAAACAGTCCCTTGACCAGCGCACGCACTTTTGGAATCCGCGTGGAACCACCCACCAGCACGACCTCATCAATCTGCTCCGGCTTCAGATTCGCATCTTTCAGCGCCTGCTTACAGGGACCGACGGTGCGATCGATGATCGGCTGAATTAACTGCTCATACTGCTCGCGCGTAATCTCGCGGCGATAGCGCTTGCCGCCGGACAGTTCAATATCCAGCTTCACCGAAGCCTGCGTGGAGAGCGCGATCTTGGCCTCGATCACCGCTTTTCGAATCGCCTGAACCGCCTCAGCATTGCGCCGGAGATCGACGTTTAAATCGCCGCGAATATCATCGAGGGCAATGGTGATGAGCAGATTATCGATGTCGTCGCCGCCAAGGTGCGTGTCGCCGTTGGTGGAGATAACTTCGAAAATTCCATCGTGCAGCTTGAGAATCGAGATGTCGAACGTGCCACCGCCGAGATCGTACACAGCGACAATACCGTTTTGCTTCTTGTCGAGCCCGTAAGCGAGCGACGCGGCTGTGGGCTCATTGACCAATCGCAGTACTTCCAAGCCCGCGATGCGGCCCGCATCTTTCGTGGCCTGCCGCTGGGCATCGTTAAAGTAGGCAGGAACGGTGATCACTGCTTTACTGACCGGAGCGCCGAAAAAGCGCTCCGCGTTGCGCTTGAGCTGGCGAAGGATGAGCGCGGAAATTTCCGGCGGCGTGAAAGTCTTAGCGCCCAGCGTGATTCGCAACACTTCGCCGGGTTGCAAATCTTCGGCGAGGCGGAACGGGAACAGCTTCACTTCTTGCTGGACATCCTCGACGCCGCGCCCCATCAATCGCTTGATGGAGTAAACCGCGCGCTCCGGCGTCTCGATGAGATTTTTGCGAGCCGAGTTTCCGATGATCGCCTGATTATTTTCATCCAGCGCGACGACGGACGGCACCAGGTTCGAGCCGTCTTCACCCGGAATCACGACAGGGACATCCCCTTGCATGAAGGCCACGAGTGAATTCGTGGTTCCGAGGTCTATACCGACAATGCGCTCTTCGTTCATCTACCTTTTATCTTCGGACTATTTCATCCGGTTCGCTTGCTCATGAAATTTCAGGATTCCAGCACCCCATTCACATCGCGCACCAGATTGCGAATGTAATTGCGGCGGTTCAGGACATCGACCATCTTGCCGACAATCGCGGTCCGTTCGTTCGTAGAAGCTGCGGCCGGGGTACGATCGATCGCGGCGTCCCACTCAGTCCAAAACGATTTCAACTCTTCGAGCAGCGACTCATACTTGGCCTCAAGTTCGAGCTTCTGCTTGCCAATTTCTTCAATCAGAGCAGGGTCGTCCTCGCCCATTTTCTTGTTCATGCGCAATTCTTCAAGCTGCATGTTCAGCTCGAAAACCTCTTCCAGCAAGTCCGGAGGCACGATCTGTTTCTTGATTTCTCCGCTGGCACGAGCCTGCTCGGTCGCGCTCTTCGATTGCTCTTCCAACTCCACTCCCTCCAACCGAAGCAGGTACTGCGTACGCTTGATGGGATCCCGCAGCGTTCGATAGGCATCGTTGAGGAGCGAACTCTGCTCCAGGCTCCATTCCTGTTCCTGGCTGCCGGCGCGAGCGTTCAGATCGGGATGGAGTTTGCGGCTGAGTTCGTAAAATTCCTTTTCCAGCGCGGGAACACTGAGATTCAGCTTCGGAGGCAAGCCGAAAAATGTGAAATAGTCGACCGGCGCCGGCGGCTGGACCTTCCCACAGGACTCGCAGAAATGCGCAGCGCGCATGGATCCGCAGGACCAGCATGAGTGGGTTCCCTCGGGCACCGGCTTGGTGATTGCGGTCAGAGAAGACTTGGTCACGTTTCAGATTCCTCACACTGCGCTTACGCAGGACTCCGTGTCCCTTGCCCCAACCAGGTTGTCCGGTGGCGCACGCAGTCGCGGACAGGAGTGTCCGCGCCACACAGGTGCCGGCCAGGCGTCAGGCCGAGAACGAAGTTCCGCAGCCGCATGACTTGGTCGCCTGCGGATTCACAAAAACAAAACCCTGCTGCATCAGGGTTTCCTGATAATCCAAAGTCATCCCATGCAGATAAATAAACGACTTCGGATCGACAAATACCCGCACGTCTCCGAACTGGAAGATGCGATCCCGCTCGCGGGGTTGCGTGTCGAAGCGAATGTTATAGCTCAGACCGGAACAGCCGCCGCCCTGCACGCCGAGACGCAAGCCTCCCTGTTCGGGCGAGATGCCTTCTTTGGCCATCGCGCTGCGAATTTTGGCAATGGCCTTGTCGGTCACCTGGATACCCTTGGCGGTGGCTTGCGGCGTCGCATTTTCGATTGCGGTTGTCATAGAAGATTCAGCTGTGAGCTGTGAGCGATGAGCTAGCTCACTGCCCATGGCTCATTGCTCGCTGCTCAAATTACTTCGCTTCGGCGGCTACAGGCTTGGACGTTTCCTGCTTCTTCTTCCAATCGCCGATCGCGGCGCGGATGGCGTCTTCTGCCAGCACGGAGCAGTGGATCTTCACCGGAGGAAGCGAAAGCTCCTTCACGATGTCCATGTTCTTGATGGTGAGAGCTTCGTCGACCGTCTTGCCCTTCACCCACTCGGTGGCGAGCGAAGACGAGGCAATGGCAGAGCCGCATCCGAAGGTCTTGAACTTGGCGTCTTCAATGACGTTGGTTTCGGGATTGACCTTGATTTGCAGCTTCATGACGTCGCCGCATTCGGGCGCGCCGACCAGGCCGGTGCCCACGTCCTGGCTCGCCTTATCCATGGAGCCGACGTTGCGGGGATGGTTGTAATGATCGATCACTTTATCGCTATATGACATTCGATTCTCCTGAGCTGGATCTTGTGCCGTCCCTACGGGACTCGTTCGTTTTCCTTTGACCTACTCCGGCACTTCCGTGCCGGGCTATCACATTCCGCCGCTTCGCGGCTGGTTCTCACGTGGTGCCGGCGTCCGACTCCGACAACCGTTCACTTTCAAGTCGCGCTGTCCTCTGGCGTTTCGCTACTCACCGCCATTGCACTGCGCTCCGGCCCGGTTTCTCGATACCCGGCACTCGCAACTCGGTACTGTCTACTCCCCGGCCCACTTCACATCCTTCAGATTGATGCCTTCTTTGGCCATTTCGTAGAGCGGAGAGAGCTCGCGCAGGCGCTCGACCGTTTCGATCACGCGATCGGCTACATAATCGACTTCCGCCTCGGTATTGAATCGTCCTATGCCAAAGCGAATCGAGCTGTGCGCCAGGTCGTCGCCGGTGCCGAGAGCCTTCAATACATAAGATGGCTCCAGCGTCGCAGAGGTGCACGCCGAACCGCTGGAAACCGCAATATCGTTGATGCCCATCAAGAGCGATTCGCCCTCAACGTAGGCAAAGCTGATGTTCAGGTTGCCTGGAAGACGATGCTCCGTCGAGCCGTTGATATAGGCTTCGTCGAGCCGATTCATGATCCGATCGCGCAAACGGTTGCGCAGGCCCGCCAAACGGCAGGATTCCTGCGGTATTTCTTCCTGCGCGATCGCGCAAGCTTTGCCGAGCCCCACAATGCCGGGGACGTTGAGAGTGCCGGAACGCATGCCGCGCTCGTGGCCGCCGCCGTCGATGATCGCCGAAATCTGCACCCGCGGATTCTTGCGCCGCACGTACAGAGCCCCGACTCCCTTGGGCCCATACATTTTGTGGCCCGAAATTGACATCAGGTCGATGTTGTTCTTATTCACGTCAGTGGGAATCTTGCCGACGGCCTGAGTCGCATCGGTGTGGAAGATGACCCCGCGTTCGCGACACAGCTTGCCAATTTCAGCAACAGGCTGCAATACGCCGATCTCGTTGTTCGCCCACATGATCGTGACCAGGATGGTCTTGTCATCCATGGCGCGCTTCAGGTCCTCGAGATCGATCAGGCCATCTTTCTGCACCGGCAAATAGGTCACGCGATACCCGTATTTCTCGAGGCGCTTGCAGGTATCGAGCACTGCCTTGTGCTCGGTCACGGCGGTGATGATGTGGTTGCCCTTTTCGCGGTACATCTCGGCCGCACCTTTGATCGCGAGGTTGTCGCTCTCCGTCGCGCCGGAGGTGAAGATGATTTCCTTGGTGGTCGCGCCGACCAGCTTCGCAATGCGTTCGCGGGCGGTCTCCACGCCTTCTTCGGCCACCCATCCAAACGAGTGATTGCGGCTGGCCGCGTTACCGAACTTCTCCATAAAATAGGGCAACATCTCTTCGAGCACCCGCGGATCCATCGGGGTGGTCGCATGGTTGTCCATGTATATGGGCAGCTTGATGCCTTTGGCGTCGGGGGCGTGCAGTTGCGTGTCGGTCTGGGGGATTTTCACGTCGGTGCTCATTCGATTGCCTCTCCTGCTCTGAATAATCGTTCTCCGGATATCTCGATGATCTTTGGATGATCTTCTTCGCTCAGCGGCTCACGTGATTTTTCTCTCAACGGCTCAGGTGATCGTCACCAATTCCGCTGTCTTCACAGCCTCCGAAGCGGCGGACTCCGCTTCTTCTCGCATATGAGAAATCTTGATCCGCTTCAACACGGCCTCAATGCTCTCGTTTACTTTCCGCAACGGTTCGCGAATGTTGCAGCGGTCGCTCTGCCCGCACTCGCCGCGTACGGTGACGCAGGAGGTGATAAACAGAGGCCCGTCGATCGCCTGGATCACTTCGAACGCCGAAATCGTGTGCGCCGCCCGGGCCAGCGTGTATCCGCCGTTCGTCCCGTGCTGCGACAGCAGCAAGCCGGCCTTGGCCAGTCGCTGCAGAATTTTTGCCAGGGCCTCCGGGGGAATGCCATACGCATCCGCCACGTCTTTGGCGCTGCGCGAGCCCGCGCTGGGATGCTCGGCGAGATGCTTCATCGCCATGAGCGCGTAGTCCGCTTTTTTCGTAAGCTTGAGCACAAATTCCCAGACAATAGCCGATCAATACAGTCGGATATAATCCCGACCTTTTTCGTCGTATTTAATTCTACGTCATTGTCCGACCGGCTGCAAGTCGAAGCAGGCAACCGTCGAAACTCGGCCTTAAACCGTAAGTATTGAGGCTTCAGCGGGTTACGCGATAGGGGCAATCCGCTTGAAACTAGCGCGCCTGAGCCGAAAAGAAAAACTTCGTCGCCGGGCCATAAATTTACCAACTCAATCGCACGAGGGCACTTGACTTCCGGGAAAGCCGTTCTAAAATACCGGGAAATTCCGGCGAAATTTGCCCCTCAGCCAAGTTTCGTTGGGGACCTTCCGGATTTATGACCTCAAAGCCGACCCCTTCTCCTCAAAGCGCCAATATGAAGCAAGCCTGCAAGCACCCGCGCGTGCAAATCGTGAGCCGGGACGAAGATTGCGAGTTCGTCGAGTGCAAGGAATGCGGCGAGATCTTCGAGTCCAGCGAATTCAAAGACATGAATATCGAAGAGCGGACCGAGGACAACGAAGTCTGAATCGGACGAGCGCGCGCGGCGGCGAGTGACCTCTCGTCGACTTAGCGCAGGAGCGATTTAGCGCAGGAGCATGCCCGCTTCCGCGGAAAAATCCAAGGCAGCGAAATCTCTCGCCAAAAATTTGGGATAGGCGGCGGCGGCAATCATGGCAGCATTGTCGGTAGAAAGCGGACGCGACGGGAAATATACGGGCAATCCCTGCTTGGCAGCCTCGCGCTCGAACGTCTGCCGCAATTCCTGATTGGCCGCGACCCCGCCGGTCACAAAAAGCGTGGCCACGTCATAGGCGCCGGCAGCGGCGAGCGTCTTGGCGACGAGATCGTCCACGATAGCGCGCTGAAACGAAGCCACCAGATCGAGAGTCGGCTTGTCGCAGTTCGCCAGATAGTCTTCGATTTTTGGCTTGGGAATCGCGGCCAGGGCTCTGCGGCGCGCTTCCACCGCAGTCTGCATATGATGCGATTCCACGTAGCGCAGGATCGCAGTCTTGATGCCGCTATACGAAAAATCGAAACGCAGACGGTCGTCGTTGGCGCCGATCGAACGACCGTCATTTCTGCCGCGCCGGTCGGGGTGCTTGATTTGCGCAGGCGGAAACTTCACCGCTTTCGCGTCCCCGTGCGGAGCCAACCGGTCGATCACAGGACCGCCGGGATAGCCCAATCCCAAAAGCTTAGCCACTTTGTCAAAAGCCTCGCCGGCCGCGTCGTCACGGGTGTGGCCGATATTTTCGTAGGTCCACGCGCTATCTTTTTCTGCGGCCAGATAAAGATGCGTGTGCCCTCCGGAAACCACCAGGGCGAGCACAGGAAATCGCAGCTCGTGATTGGCCTTTTGCCGCTCTTCGAGCAATACCGCGTGGATGTGCCCCTCAAGATGGTTCACTGCAATGAGCGGCTTATCGAGGGCGAACGCCAGCGCCTTCGCATAGCTGATCCCCACAAGCAGAGCGCCTGCCAAGCCGGGGCCCTGGGTGACGGCGATCGCGTCGACCGATTCATAAGTGTGTTTTGCCTCAGCCAACGCCTGGCGCACGACCGGCACGATCGCGCGCAGATGCTCGCGCGAGGCTAGCTCGGGGACGACTCCGCCGTAAGGCTGATGCGTCGCGATCTGCGAGGCCACGACGTTCGAGATCAGTTGCTCTCCCGAACGCACCACGGCCGCCGCGGTCTCGTCGCACGAACTCTCGATGCCAAGAATGTAGGCGCTGCCCATGTGCTTATATTATTAGAAGATCAAGGGCCTCATGGAAACGTCCGCCAAATCTTTCGCCAGCACGATCGTGCATACCATGCGCCAGCGCGGCTTCCAAGCTTACCTGGTGGGCGGATGCGTGCGCGATCTGCTGCTGCAGCACGAACCGAAAGATTACGATGTCGCCACCGACGCGACGCCGGATCAGGTAATGCGCATCTTCCCGGAAACCTACGCGGTCGGAGTCCAATTTGGAGTTGTGCTGGTTCCGGTACCGGAAGCGGCAGAAATTTCCGGAGAGGTTCCCTCGAAGTCTCAGGCAGTCGAGGTCGCCACTTTTCGCAGCGATATCGGTTATTCCGACGGCCGCCATCCCGATGAAGTGCGGTTCAGCCGCGATCCGCGCGAAGATGTAGCCCGCCGCGATTTCACGATCAACGGCATGTTGCTCGATCCGGTTACCGGAGAGGTGCTCGATTTTGTGGGAGGACGCGATGATCTGAAGGCCGGCATCATCCGCGCCATCGGCGATCCGGAACAGCGCTTCGCCGAAGACAAGTTGCGCATGCTGCGAGCCATTCGCTTCGCAGCGCGATTCGAGTACAGCATCGAGCCGGCAACTTTTGCGGCCATCCGGAAACTGGCTCCGCAGATTGAAGTCGTGTCCCGGGAACGGGTGCGCGACGAACTGACTCGCATGCTGACCGAAGGCCGCGCCCGCAGCGCTTTCCTCCTGCTCGACGAGACCGGCCTGCTGGCGCACGTTCTTCCCGAAATTTCCGTCATGCACGGAGTGCGGCAGCCCCCGCAATTTCATCCCGAAGGCGATGTGTTCGTGCACACGCTGCTGCTGCTCGAAAACCTGCCGCGTCCTTGCCCCATGACGCTGGCGTGGGGCGCGTTACTGCACGATGTGGGGAAACCGGCCACGTTCCGGATCGCGCCCGATCGCATCCGCTTTGATAACCATGTGGAGGTTGGGGTAAAGATTGCGGAAGGCATCTGCCGCCAGCTGCGCTTTTCGAACCACGAGACGGAGCAAATCCTCTCGCTCGTGGATAATCACATGCGCTTCGGCGACGCTGGGCGCATGAAGGAGTCGACGCTGAAGAAATTTCTGCGCCTGCCGCGATTCGATGAGCACATGGCTCTGCATCGGGCCGACTGCCTTGCCAGCCATCGGAATCTGGCGACGTACGAGTTCATCCGGCAGAAGCGTGAAGAGATTCCGCCAGAGAAGATGCGCCCTTCGCCTCTGGTTACGGGAGAGGATCTGATCGCGCAGGGGCACGCGCCCGGTCCGAAGTTTCGGGCGATTCTGAATGCAGTGGAGGACGCGCAACTGGAAGGGCGGTTGCCGTCGCGCGACGCTGCGCTCGAATTCGTGCGACGAGAATTTCCTATCTGATCGAAAACCTTAAACTCAGAGTGCGCTGAGGTCTCGCGGAGAACGCTGAGAATATCATCAGAAAAATACGGTTTAGAATGACCCGTCTACATTCCCGCCGTGCGGTGAGCCGGAATGCTAAAATCGAAATTCTCTCAGGCTGGATTTGTAGCGGCTGAGAAGCTAGGACATTCCCTTGGAGCAAGCCGGTTTGGGGTTGGAAGAAATCGTCGCGCGCTCGCTGCGGCAGGTGCCTTCACGCGAGGCTCCGCTGATGGCGTGGCCGGTGGTTTGCGGATCAGCGGTTGCCGAGCGCACGCGCGCTCTACGTTTTCAGGATGGCGTTTTGCAGATTGGTGTCCCGGACAATGGCTGGAAGTCAGAGCTACAAGCGCTCGCGCCGCGCTATCTGGCGGCCATCAACCGCTACACCGTGGAAGCGGTGCGCAAGATCGAGTTCGTCATCATGCGACCTGATGGCGATGGCAATCTCCGCTGACTGTCACGACATTTCATGAAAGTCACCGAAAAAGATGTGGCGTACGTCGCCGACTTGGCCAACCTCGATCTCACCGACGAGGAGCGTAGCAGCATGCTGCGCGACTTGAACTCGATTCTGGATTATGTCGACCGTCTGAACGAACTCGACACTTCCGACGTCCCGCCGATGGCACAGGTTTCCGATCGTTACGGCGTCGACCAGGAAAAACAAGGAAGCGAGAGATTCGCTTACGCCAGCCGCGAAGATATTCTCGAAGGCCTGCGCAAGTCGCTGCCGCACCAAGAAGCGCTGGCCAACGCGCCCGATGCGGATGACAATTTCTTCCGAGTCCCGAAAGTGATCGAACGATAGAGCAAGATTTCTGCTCACCATTGCTTCCATGGACCTTGCTTCCCTCACTATCGATGCCGCCCGCTCCGCCATTCAAGAGCGCCAGATAACCGCGGCCGCGCTGGCAGAGGCGCATTACGTCCGCATTCAAAAAGAAGATGGCCAGATCGGCGCTTTCCTGATGCTGTCGAAAGAGCGCGCGCTGGAACAGGCTGAGCGTATCGATCGCATGGCCGTCGAGGGCAAGCCCTTGCCTCCGCTGGGCGGCGTACCGGTGGGCATCAAAGACGTGTTGAGCACGCGCGGCGTACGTACTACGGCCGGCTCGAAGATTCTCGAGAAATATATTCCGCCGTATGACTGTACGGCCGTGGCTCGCATGGAAGCCGCCGGAGCGGTCGTGCTTGGCAAGATGAACTGCGACGAGTTCGCCATGGGCTCGTCGAACGAGAACTCGGCGTACCATCCCGTCCGCAACCCGCGCGATCTCAACCGCGTCCCCGGAGGTTCTTCCGGAGGCTCGGCAGCCGCCGTCGCGGCGGATATGGCTGTCGTCACTTTAGGCTCCGATACTGGAGGATCGATCCGGCAACCAGCGTCGTTCTGCGGCGTGGTCGGGCTGATGCCCACGTACGGCCGCGTCTCTCGCTATGGCTTGATCGCATTTGCGTCTTCGCTCGATCACATCGGACCGCTGGCCAAGACCGTAAAGGACGCGGCTATTGTTCTGCGCACGATTGCCGGCCGCGATCCGATGGATTCGACCTCGGCGGACGTTGCGGTCCCGGATTATGTTGCGGAACTCGACAAGCCGGTCCCCGGTATGAAACTCGGCGTCGCCAAAGAATATTTTGGAGAAGGCCTGGATGACGAAGTGCGCCAGGCCGTAGAAACCGCCATCGAAAAGTTGAAGCAACTTGGCTGCGAAATCATTCCAGTTTCCTTGCCGCACACTCCGTATGCGATCCCGACCTATTATCTGATCGCGACCGCGGAAGCATCCTCAAACCTGGCGCGCTACGACGGCGTACGCTACAGCCATCGCGCGCGCGAGGTGAAGACGTTATCGGAAATGTACCGACGCTCGCGCGACGAAGGCTTCGGCGCTGAAGTCAAGCGCCGGATTATGCTGGGCACGTACGCGCTCAGCGCCGGCTACTACGACGCCTACTATCTCAAAGCGCAAAAAGTACGCACGCTGCTCACCCGCGATTTTGACGAAGCCTTCAAGAAGGTAGACGCAATTGTGACGCCGACCAGCCCGACCGCGGCGTTTCGTCTGGGAGAAAAATCGAACGATCCGCTCGCCATGTACTTGGCCGACATCTACACCGTGACCGCGGATTTGGCGGGCATTCCGGGGATTTCCATTCCGTGCGGAGAGACGAGGGAGAAATTGCCGATCGGGCTGCAAATCCTGGGGAAGCATTTTGACGAGGCAACGATTCTGCGGATCGCACACGCTTACGAGCAGCAGCTTAGCTTCCCAAGGGCTCGTAATATCTTTCACCGGCGCAAGCGCGGCAATAGATTTTTCCGTCGCGATGCACTTCCCGGCGGAAGTTGATGCCTTCGCCGCACTGGTCGCAAACGATCCGCTCGCCTTTGTATCCGGGAAATTCTTCTGGAGGCAGATCTACTTTCACCCATTCGGTGGCGAACAGTTCCTCGTCCGGCATTTCGCGGTAAGCGCGCATCTGCTGCTGATTCTTGTTTTCGATTTCAGGATAGAGTTGCCGCGCCCGCGCCTTCGACGACTCGCGGGCGGCGATGCGAACCGCTTTGCCGGCACTGACGTCCACGAACGTGGCCGCCATCTTTCCCCAGTCGCGAAATTTCAACGCCCGCTTGCCCAGCCGGCATCCAGTAACAACCCCGATCGCATCGGTCGCGCAGCGGTCAATTTCCACGAAGGTGACCAGCCGCTTTCGATCTTTGCCATGGGGATCGTCGATGCCAAGTTTCCGTAGACCCAGCATCGCCAGGCGTATGCCAAGCACTTGGCCCGCACACAAGTGCCCATGAGCCTGTTCCGCATCCAGAAGATATTCGTCGAGGGATTTCACGAGGCAGCTCTCAGCTGTCAGCTTTCAGGTTAACACTGCATCACACCGCGGAAAAACGTCGATTAGCGCCACCCGAGGGGCTACTTCCTTCTCCAGCGAATTCCGTCTTTGGTGATCTCGATCAGAATGCCTGCCTCTCCGAGCTCGCCCCGGATCGCGTCTGATTTCTTGAAATCGCGGGCGGCGCGGGCGGCTTTCATCTCGGCAACCCTCGCCTCGATATCAACGTCAGAAAGTTGCCCCGACTGCAACGCTTCCTTTAATTCATCGCTGGTATCTTTCTCGCGTCCCTCTCTCTGCGCCCATTCCAACACCTGCTTCATCTTCGCGACATCAGTATCCTCGAGCACGGCAAACACTTCGTCGAACTTCTCCAGCACCGCCAGCAATGGTGCTACGTCGCCCTTCTTCACCCCGCATTTGTCGAACTCTGTGTTAGCTTGCCGCACCATTTCGAACAGCGCGGCCTGTGCCTGCGCTGTGTTCAGATCATCGTCCAATGCGGCGCGCATCTTTTCGACTGTGTCGGCGGCCAGAGCCTGCATTTCAGGACCGGAACCCTCCGCACATGTCCCCGCGCTCAAACGCAGCCGGAAATTCCGCAAGCGCTCTACCGATACCGCCGCCTGCTTCAGACCATCAAAGGTGAAGTTCAACTGATTGCGGTAAGGAACCGACGCAAGCAGGTAGCGAATCGACGACGGCTTGTACCCTTTCAATACCAGGTCGCGCAAGGTAAAGAAATTCCCCAGGCTCTTCGACATCTTTTCGCCTTCGACCAGCAGGAACCGGGCATGAAACCAGAAATGCGCGAACGGCTTCCCTGTGAGAGATTCCGATTGTGCAATCTCGTTCTCATGATGAGGAAAAATCAGGTCCTCGCCCCCGGCATGCAGGTCAAAACTCTCACCAAGTTCCTGCATCGACATGACGGAGCATTCCAGGTGCCAGCCCGGGCGTCCTGCACCAATCGCCGTATCCCACGACGCTTCGCCCGGCTTCGGCGCCTTCCACAGAGCAAAGTCGCGCGCGCTGTCTTTGTCGTATTCGTCCACATCAACGCGGGCTCCGTCGATCATGCCGCTGAAATCGCGCTTCGAGAGCTTCCCATATTCTGGAAACTTGGCGATCCGAAAATAATACGAGCCGTCGTCAGTGCGATAAGCGATTCCTTTCTCGACGAGTTTCTCGACAAACGAAGCCATCTCCGGGATGTGCTCGGTGGCGCGCACCAACGTGGGCTGCTCGATCCCGATCATTGCCGCGTCTTCCAGGAACGCCTTCTCGTATTTCGCCGTGTATTGCTGCACGCTCACTCCGTCGCGGGCGGAATTACGAATGATCTTGTCGTCGACATCGGTGATGTTCATGACGTGGCGTATTTTGTATCCGCTCTGCCGTAGGTAGCGGCGCAGCAAGTCGACGGCCACGAAGGTGCGGAAGTTGCCGATGTGTCCGTAGTCGTAGACCGTCGGCCCGCAGGCGTACATGCGCACTTCGGAATCGCGCAGCGGGTGAAACTCCTCGATTCGCGACGACATCGTGTTGTACAGGCGAAGGGCCATAAATAGTCGGTGCAAAACGAACCTAAGATTCTAGGGGTCGGAGGAAAAGGCGGTCAAATGGCCTTTACACGGTGGAAGTGGGCGCGGGCGGCAGTGCATGAGTATGCGTCCGCAAACGCTGCTGTACCAGGATCAAATAATGGAGCGCCGAAAGGATCGTAAAAATAAACGTCGCGCGCAGAAAGACCGTGCGTGCGATCCAGACCCAGCGCAAAGGGCGAACTTGCAGAAGCAACACGAAAAATACCGCACTGATCTGCGAAAACGTGTTGGCCTTGCCGAACATGCTGGGGCGAAAATCCCGCAGTCCCGCAATGGCAAACAGTACAGCGCTTGCCGCAAGAATGGAAATATCCCGGCTAAACACCAGCACCGTAAACTTCCACGGAATCTTGTGCAGAATCGAGAGCACCAGAAACATCGTGCTCAACAGGAGCTTGTCGGCGATGGGATCCAGATATTGTCCGAGCAGCGTCTGCTGGTGCAGGGTTCGCGCCAGCAGGCCGTCGAGCCCGTCGCTGAAGCCTGCCACAATAAAAACGATGAACGCCCAGAGATAATGCCCCTCGACCAGGTGAATCACGATAAACGGCACGAAGATCATGCGCAACAGCGTGAGCTGGTTGGGAGCGGTGAGAACTTGCGAGAGCTTCACGCACGCTCCTTCGACGGAGGCGGTCCGGACTCGCCGCGATCGCTCAGCACTTTGCCTTGATCCCGGCTAGCCCGCGCGAGGGCCGCGGATGGCTCGAGTCCCGTCTTCGCTTTAAAGCGTTGCGAGAGTGAAGGCAGGCCGCCATCGGGAAGATCGAGTTCGACCCGTTCAATGCGATGCATAGGAAAAAACACCACCGCTGGCGTGAAGGGCTCACCATCGCGCACCATCACGGCGAGATCTTCAAACGACGCCAACTCCGCGCCACTCAAGCTCAGTCCTTCGGCGGCGAGCGCGAGAATCATCCCCCAGAATTTCTCGCGAGGATTGCACAAGGTCGCGATGACGACGGCTCCGGGTGAAAACGGTTCGTTCCGCTGGACACGGCTCACAGGCGCCCCAAGCGAGCTTTTCGGCATGCCAAGATTGTCGCCGGGACAAGCTCGCATTGCAAATCCTGCATTCCAGGCGACAGAGTTGTGACGCGCGAAACTTTGGGTCTGCCTCTCAACTCCGGTATGCTGTGCGAACATGTCGCCCGAACGCTCAACTCCGGTCATCGAATTTTGCGATGTCTCCTATCGTGTGGGGAGCACGCAAGTCCTCCTCGGGTTGAACTTGCAGGTCGCTCGCAACGAAACTCTTGTGCTGCTGGGCCGCAGCGGCTCAGGCAAAACGACCACGCTCAAGCTGATCAACCGCCTCGTCTCGCCCACCTCGGGCGAGATTCGCATCAACGGCTTGTCGAACGAAAAGCTCGATGTGATTCGCTTGCGCCGCGGCATCGGCTACGTCATTCAGGATGTCGGACTGTTTTCTCATTTCACCGTCGAGCGAAATATTGCCGTAGTTCCGAAAATCGAAGGCTGGCCTGACGACCGCATTCGCGCCCGCGTTCAGGAACTGCTGCAACTGGTAGGGTTGGCGCCTGAACTGGCTTCACGATATCCGCATCAGTTATCCGGCGGGCAGAGGCAGCGTGTCGGCGTAGCCCGTGCGCTGGCGGCCGATCCTGGAATTCTGCTGATGGACGAACCCTTCGCCGCGTTGGACCCTCTTACCCGTGATGAGCTCCAGCGGGAATTTTTGCTGCTACAACAGCGTCTGCATAAAACCGTCGTTTTTGTAACCCACGATCTGCGCGAGGCACTGCGTCTGGGCTCGCGCATCGCGCTGATAAAAGCGGGAAGATTACAAACTGTGTTGACCCCGCAGGAATTCTTAAAGTCTTCCGATCCCTGGGCCTCGGCGTATGTGAAGGCATTCGGGGATGGGTTGGAATCGGCTGCAAATCGAGGAGCATCATGAACGTCGTTCGCTTTATTTTGCAGAATCATATTCAAGTTCTCGATCTCACTCTGGAGCATCTCTGGTTGGTGGGCGTCTCTACGGCGTTTGCCATGTTGGTCGGCATACCGCTGGGAATCTTGATCGCGCATCGGCCGCGGCTGAACAAGCCTGTACTTGCCAGCGCCAACATCATCCAGACAATCCCCAGCCTCGCCCTCTTCGGTTTTCTGTTACCCGTGCCTTGGCTCGGCGAACGCTCCGATCGCCTGGCAATTCTCGCGCTCACTCTCTATGCTCTGTTGCCGATTATTCGCAACACGTACACCGGTATTTCCGGAGTAGACGCATCGGTCGTGGAGGCGGGCCGCGGGATGGGTCTTACTGAATCGCAATTGTTATTGCAGGTCGAACTGCCACTGGCGGTGAGTGTAATTCTCTCCGGCGTCCGTATCGCGGTTGTCATCTCCGTCGGACTTGCCACCATCGCCGCTGCCATTGGGGCCGGGGGACTGGGCGAGTTCATTTTTCGGGGCCTGGCTATGGTGGATGATCGAGTCATCCTCGCGGGCGCGATTCCGGCCGCGATCATGGCTTTGGTGGCGGACTTCGGCGTGGGATGGCTGGAACGGAGATTCCGCGCACGATGAAGCACTCGGCTACTGCTTTGGTTTTTCTCCTGGCGGCGATCCTTGGTTCGCTTGCGTGCGAGCCCTCTCATTCCGATCGCATTGTGGTCGGATCCAAGAATTTCACCGAATCGTTCATCCTCGGCGAACTCATTGCACAGCAAATCGAAGCACACACGAATCTGAAAGTGGAGCGACGCTTTTATCTCGCGGGAACCTACATCTGCCAACAAGCGATCCTGGCGGGACGAATCGACGTGTATCCGGAATACACGGGAACTGCCCTCACTGCGGTCCTCAAACAGAAGGCCAGCGCCGACAAGACGGATGTTTACCAGCGAGTAAAGCAGGAATACGGGCGGCGATTCGATCTCACGCTGGAGCCGGCCTTCGGATTCAACGACACGTTTGCGATGGAGATCCGCGGAGAAGATGCGCGGCGCCTGCACATTCAGACGCTGTCTCAGGCCGCACAATTTGCGCCGCAATGGCGCGCAGGATTCGGCTATGAATTCATGGAGCGACCAGACGGCTATCCGGGACTCGCCGCCGCCTACGGCCTGCATTTCGCCGAGCAACCGCGCATCATGGACCTGGGCTTGCTCGCCCGAGCGTCACAAGGTCATCAGATCGATTTCGCGGGGGGCAACGCCACCGACGGGCTGATCCCGGCGCTGGATTTGTTCGCTCTTGCAGACGACCGCCATTACTTTCCTCCCTACGAAGCAGCGCCGGTAATCCGTGAGCAAACGCTGCGACAGCATCCTGAGATCGCGCCGGCTCTGGCAGCGTTGGCGAACACGATCTCAGATTCAGAGATGCAGCAGATGAATTATGCCGTCGACGGCCTGCATCGTGACACCCAAGACGTGGTACGCGATTTTCTGAAAGCAAAAAAGCTCGTGCCCTGATTTGCAGCGGAGTAAGCGTCAGATCGAGAGTGTTCCTCGCATGGTTAAGACGGCTCTGCTCTGCAAAAGAACGCGATCCCCCGCCATTTCACACCACAGTTCTCCGCCGCGCTGGGACAGTTGCCGCGCGTGCAACCTGGATTTTCCCAAACGCCGCGACCAGTACGGGGTCAGCAGGCAATGTGACGATCCGGTCACGGGATCCTCGGCGATTCCGTAACCTGGGGCAAGGTACCGGGAAACGAAATCCGCCTCTTCGCCGGTCGCAGTGATCAGAACGGCGTGGGGATGGAGTTGTTGCAGCGCTTCGAAATCCGGCGTCATATTCTGAACCGCACGCTGATCCTCCAATACAAGCATATAAATCTGATTGACCTCCCATACCTCAGATGGCCGCAGGTTCATCCGGGACAGAGCACGCGTCAACTCCCGTGGAACTTCAGGCCGAGGCTGGGGAAAGAGCGCAGGAAAGTTCATCGAGAGAGAGTCCCCGCTTTTTTCTACCGTCAACGTCCCGTGGAAACGGCTCTCGAATCGCACCATCTCTGCAGCAGGTTGCAGAAAGTTGAGGACGACAAAGCCCGACGCCAAAGTCGCGTGGCCGCACAGTTTCAGCTCGCAACGAGCGGTAAACCAGCGTATTTCATACCCTTGCCCCTTGGGTAAAAGGAAGGCGGCCGCAGAAAGATTATTTTCTGCAGCGACTTTGTGCAGACCCTCGTCATCTAACCATGAGTCCAAAAGGCAGACCGCCGCAGGGTTGCCGCTGAAGGGACGATCGGTAAATGCGTCAACGTAAAACACCGGGATGCGCATTGCTCTGATTCTACCTTCCGAATTTCTCTCGGTTGTCACCGGCAGCGGAAGCTGTGGGGTTTCCGCTATCTGAGCTAGCAGGTCATTTGCGCTGTGCAATCCATCGTGCCATAGGAGGCCTCAATGGCTACTGTTCCTCGAGACGCCGCTCTGGATCACTCTCTACTGCACAGGATGTTCGATGCCCGCCGGCAGAGCGATGCGCTGTTTGACATCGTCCAGCCAGATGCCGTCTTCGAGCGCCCCATCCCCGAGCGCCATCGCATCATCTTCTACGTCGGACACCTCGAGGCTTTCGACTGGAACCTGCTGCACGAAAACGTCTTTGGCCTGAAGAGCTTTCATCCTGACTTCGATCGCCTGTTCGCCTTCGGCATCGACCCGGTGGGCGGCGGATTGCCCACCGATCAGCCCTCCGACTGGCCCAGTCTCGCCGCGGTCCAAGATTACGTGCACCGGATCAGGGCAGCGCTCGACGAAAAACTTTCGCGCTCAATTCTCGACTCCGACGAACTCATGCGTGATGGCTTCCCCTTGCCAACCTTGCTCAACGTTGCCATCGAGCACCGCCTGATGCACGTCGAAACCCTGGCTTACATGCTTCATCAGCTGCCCATCGACCGCAAAGTCCGCCAGGCCGATCCTCCGAGTCTCTCAACCCCGCCCGTGGATCACCGCATGATCGCGATTCCTGCCGGGACTGCAACGCTGGGTCTTTCCCGCAGCTCAGAAATTTTTGGCTGGGATAACGAATTCGAAATTCATTCCGTCGATGTGCCCGCCTTCGAGATCGACCAGCATATGGTCACCAATCAACAGTTCCTTGATTTCGTGAACGCAGGCGGCTACGAGACTCGCTCTTTCTGGAGCGATGACGACTGGAATTGGAAAGCAGCCAATGATATTTCTCATCCCGTCTTCTGGAAACAATCCCGTGATGGCTGGCTCTATCGCACCATGTTTGATGAGATCCTATTGCCGGAGGCGTGGCCCGTGTATGTCAGTCACGCCGAGGCGTCGGCCTATGCACGATGGGCGGGCAAATCGCTTCCGATCGAACCGCAGTGGCACTGTGCGGCCTATGGCTCTCCTGATGGTAACGAGCGCACTTACCCCCGGGGCCGCTACGCTCCCGACCCCAGTTTAGGAAATTTCGATCTCACGCATTGGAACCCGACGCCGGTCAACGCTCACTCGCCCGGGCAAAGCGCCTTGGGCGTGGAGGGCATGCTAGGCAATGGATGGGAGTGGACATCGACTCCGTTCTCCCCATTTCCGGGCTTCCAGCCCTTTCCGTTCTATCGCGGATATTCTGCCGATTTTTTTGATGGCAAGCACTTCGTCATGAAAGGTGGCTCGCCGCGCACCGCGGCATGCATGCTTCGTCCCACGTTCCGCAATTGGTTTCAGGCTCATTACCAGTATGTGTATGCGGGATTCCGCTGCGTAAATTCCTAATGTGAGGATGCCTTATGCTCGTGCATGCAATACCCAGCAACGTTTCCTACGAATTCGCCGCCGATGTGCGCGATGGACTGACGCGGCTCGAACAGAAAGAACTTCCGTCGAAGTATCTCTATGACGATGTCGGCTCGGCGCTGTTTGAGGTGATCAGCCATCTTCCGGAGTACGGTCTGACTCGCGCCGACGAACGATTGCTGCGCCGCCACGCCAGAGAGATCGTGGATCGCGTGGCCGGCCCGGTCGCGGTAGCCGAACTGGGCAGCGGCAGCGGCAGAAAGACCCGCTGGCTGCTCGAAGCGTTCTGCCGACGCCAGCGGACTTCATACTATCCGGTGGAAATCTCACACTCCGCGCTGGTCATGTGTCAGCGCGAACTGAGCGACATTGATGCCATCAGCATCGTGGGCTTCGAGCGCGAATATCTCGATGGATTGCTGGAGGTGGCAGCCTATCGGAAGAGCGGTCAACACCTGCTGGTGCTGTTCTTGGGCAGCACCATCGGCAACTTCGATCGCCAGGCTGCGATAAGCTTTTTATCGAAAGTTCGCTGTATTCTTCAGCCCGGTGACTCGCTGCTGCTGGGCACGGATCTGGAGAAATCCAGTTCGCAGCTCATCGCGGCCTACGACGACGAACTCGGCGTCACGGCGGCTTTTAACCTGAATCTGCTGGCGCGGGTCAATCGGGAACTCGGAGCCGACTTCGACCTGGCGCAGTTCCGCCATGTCGTAAAAATTAATCCTGAAGCGCGCAGCGTCGAAATGCATCTCGAATCCATGCGACAGCAAGTGGTCAGCATCCCAGCCGCTGAAATCGTGATCGAATTTCAACAAGGGGAAACCATCTGGACCGAAAGCAGTTACAAATATTGGCCGAAGAACTGTTTGAGACGGCTCGCGTAGCTGGCTTCCGCTGCGAGGTGCAGTGGATTGACGAGCAGTGGCCATTTGCGGAAAATTTGCTGATCGCGGATTAATCCCGCAAGGAATCCGCCAGATCGAATCCATGCCGGTTTAGTAAGACTTAGACCGGCGCCAGGCACGCATGTTGACCGCGGCGAAGACAATGCAAAACACGTTGGCAGGGATGAAGCCCAGTTGTGCGGTTCGCACTCCGATGACGCAGATGATCGCGCTATTCACTCCGGCTAGAACCCAGCCCTCCCAACATCGTCGTCCCAGCAGAATCGTGGACAGGATGGTTAATACACAAGAGAGATAATCAAGGCGCAACACGTATGAAGAACCTCCGACCACCATTGTGCGCGAAGAGTCTGGCAAATAGCTGTGATCGTGCCCTTTCGTCACATGACGGAGGTCACTTGACGTGAAATTGAGTTCCCCCGGAGGACGGCAATGGCAAACGGATGCACCCATCTCGATCAGATCAAAATCCGCAACACCGACGTACACGTGTGCGAAGAGTGCGTGAAGATGGGAGATACTTGGGTCCATCTGCGGCTTTGCCTCAGTTGCGGGCACGTCGGATGCTGCGACTCGTCCAAGAACAAGCACGCCACCAAGCATTTCCACAGAGCGCACCATCCGCTGATTCGTTCCATCGAGCCCGGCGAGTCGTGGGTATGGTGTTATGTGGACCAAGTGACAGCCGGCGAGCTTTAGGCCTAGGCGGTCGAGGTTTCGAATAATCGTTCCTGACGATGCGACCGATTCGTGCGCTGGAGTATCTAACAGAATTATCGTGCGGAGTCCCGTGGGGGCCTGCGCGTTCCGAGAGCAATCATGCCCAAGCCCATCCTACTGACCGTCGATGACGACACTGACGTGCTGCGGGCCATCGAACGTGACTTGCGCTCGCAATACGGATCGGAGTACCGGGTGATCAGCAGCGATTCACCCCATGGCGCGCTCGATCTTCTCAAAGGGCTCAAAGTTCGCAACGACGGGGTCGCCCTGCTGCTCGCGGATCAGCGTATGCCGAACATGGACGGAGTAGGATTCCTGCAGGCCGCCCGCCAGATTTTTCCAGACGCCAAACGCGCCTTGCTGACCGCCTACGCCGACACCAACGCGGCGATCAGCGCGATCAACGAAGCCAATATCGACTACTTTTTCATGAAGCCGTGGGATCCGCCCTCCGAACACCTGTATCCCCAAGTCGACGACCTGCTCGAGGATTGGCAGGCCTCGTACCATCCGGCGTTTCAGGGGATTCGCGTGCTGGGAACGCGGTGGTCGCCGCAGTGCTACGCGTTGCGGGATTTTCTGGCGCGCAGCCACGTACCTTACCAGTGGATCGATGTCGAGGGCTCGGCCAATGATCCGGAAACCAAGCGTCTGATGGAAGCGCTGGGCCCGGACGCGAGCGAGCTTCCCGTGGTGCTGTTTCCCGACGGAGCGAAATTGCTCAACAGCGCGCCCACCGAAGTTGCGCAGAAAGTCGGCCTGCGGACTCGCGCAGAAACCAGTTTTTATGATCTGGCTATTGTCGGAGGAGGCCCCGCCGGCCTAGCGGCGGCCGTTTACGGGGCTTCCGAAGGACTGCACACCGTCATCGTGGAGCGCGAAGCTCCCGGCGGCCAAGCGGGCATGAGTTCGCGCATCGAAAACTATCTCGGATTTCCCAGCGGCCTGAGCGGCGGCGATCTCGCCCGCCGCGCCGTGGTTCAAGCCAAACGCTTTGGAGTCGAAATCCTTGCGCCGCAGTCGGCGGTCAACATGAGGATCGAAGGCCCTTATCGCATCATCAAGCTGGCCGACGACAGCGAGATTTCCTGTCACGCGCTGATGATCGCCACCGGCGTGCAGTGGCGGCGTCTGGAGGCTCCCGGCATCGATCGCTTGCAAGGCGCGGGCGTGTATTACGGCGGTGGATCGACTGAAGCTCTGGCCTGCAAGGGCGAGATGGTCTACATCGTGGGCGGAGCAAATTCCGCCGGCCAGGCCGCGATGAATTTTTCCAAGTACGCCGATCGAGTTGTAATTCTGGTCCGCGGAGAGTCGCTCTCCAGCACCATGTCGCAATATTTGATCGACCAGATCAAGCAGACTCCCAATATCCAGCTCTGGACCCATGCTAGTGTCGCCGAAGTGCACGGCGACACGCACCTCGAAGAACTCTCCGTGCTCTGCACCGATACCAACAAGGTGGAGCGGGTTCCTGCCAGCTCGATGTTCATTTTTATCGGAGCGCTGCCGCGAACCGATTGGCTGGGCGATGTCATTCAGCGCGACGATCGCGGCTTCATTCTTACCGGCCCGGACCTCATGCAAGACCGCCAGCGTCCGAAAGGATGGACCGTCGACCGTGATCCGTTTTTACTGGAGACGAATGTTCCGGGCATCTTTGCCGTCGGCGACGTGCGCCATGGATCGGTGAAACGCGTGGCTTCCGGCGTCGGTGAAGGATCGGTGGCTGTTCAATTCATCCATCAGTACCTGAGCAAGGTCTAAATGGACGACACGCGCGAACTGCTGTTGCAGGTTCCTTCTTTCGCCGACTTACCCGGCGATCAGATCGACTGGTTTCTCAGCCAATCGCAGGAATTGCGGCTGCACGCCGGCGAAACCTATGCCCGCCAGAACGACCCCGCAGAATTTATGTTTGTCCTGCTGCAGGGAGAATTCCAGTGGCGGGGCGAACTTTCCGGCGAGGCCGTCGTCCTGACCATCTCGGCCGGAGAGATTTCCGGCATCCTGCCTTTTTCCCGGATGAAGACCTACTCGCTCACGGGACGCACCCTGACCGAGGCTCGCCTCCTGAAATTTCCGGCCGCGCAATTCCCCCAACTGGTGCAGAAGATGCCGGAACTGGCGACCCGGCTGGTCGGCAAAATGTCCGACCGCATCCGCGAAGTCACTCGCCTAGAGCAACAGCGGGACCGGCTCGTGGCTCTGGGCAAACTCTCTGCCGGGCTGGCCCATGAACTGAATAATCCCGCATCGGCCGCGAAGCGCGCTTCAAGCCAGCTTCGCGACATGGTGAAGCGCGTGCGCGACGCCAGCCTCGATCTCGGCCGCCGCGACCTCAGCAAGGAGCAAAAGGCCGAGATCGAGAGGCTGGAAGCCTCGCTTACCCACACCGACGCTCCGCCGCCCGATCCCCTCGCAACCAGCGACCTTGAAGATCAAATTGATTCGTTGCTGCGCAGCCACGGACAAAACGATCTCTGGCAGCTTTCGGCGGACCTGGCCAAGAAGAATTTTCAGCCCGCTGCTCTGGAACATCTTTTCGCCACGCTCGACGCTGGAACCGCGCGCGCCGCCCTGGTCAGGATCTCCACGTCTCTCGAAATCTTCGGTCTGCTGACCGAAATTGAAAGCAGTGCATCGCGCATCTCCGATCTGGTCAAGGCCATCAAGGAATACACCTTCATGGACCAGTCACCCGTGCAGAACATCGACGTAGTGAAGACGCTAGAAAATACGCTGACCATCATGAATCACAAACTGAAGCGTGGCGTGAAGGTGCAGCGCGATTACCAACCCCTCCCGCTGCTGGTGAATTCCTTCGGCAGCGAACTCAACCAGGTTTGGACCAACCTGATCGACAACGCGATTGACGCGATGAACGGTCAAGGCGAGCTGCGCGTCCGCACCTACCGCGAGGACGATTGCGTCGTCGTCGAGATTGCCGATACCGGTCCGGGAATCTCTCCCGAGGTTCAGCCTCACATTTTTGAACCTTTCTTCACGACTAAGGGTGTGGGCGAGGGAACGGGCCTTGGCCTCGACACCGTGCTGCGCATTGTGAAGAAGCATCGTGGCAACATTCAGGTCCGCTCCAAGCCCGGAGACACGCGCTTTCAGGTATGGCTGCCGCTGGCGGACGGATCGAGCTAGCAATCGGGAATAACGGGCCAAGTTTCAGGAATTAAACTTTTGGCACACGGGAGGAGTTCGATGACTTCCACGCTTGCTCTGTTGCTGGCCTTCGGTATCGGCGTCGTCGCCGGAGTGCGCTCGCTCACCGCACCCGCGGTTGTGGCCTGGGCAGCCCATCTCGGCTGGATCAACCTCCACGGTTCTCCCCTGGCATTCATGGGATCGAAGTGGAGTGTGGGCATCTTCACGGTCTTGGCCTTGGTTGAACTGGTGGCGGATCAACTGCCCAGCACATCGGCGCGTACCGCAGCCGTCGGCCTCTCTGCGCGAATCGTTACCGGCGGCCTTTGCGGCGCATGTCTCGCCGTTGCCGGAGGCGCAGCCCTGCTGGTTGGCGCTCTAGCCGGGGCGATTGGCGGCATTGCGGGAGCGTTCGGCGGATATCACGCGCGCGTTGGGCTGGTTCGCTCCTTGCGCGTCCCGGATGTCATCATCGCGGTTTCTGAAGACGTCGTCGCCATCGCCCTCGGATTATTCCTGGTTTCCAGATTTTAGGCAGCGCATTACGTCTGGTGCGCACCTAGGTAATCTGACAAATTCGCACTCGGACAACATTCATGAACCAGCAATACGACGCGATCGTCATCGGCTCCGGACAAGGCGGGACACCGCTCTCCATGGCGCTGGCCAACGCCGGCCTCCGCACCGCACTCGTCGAACGCAAGCACGTCGGCGGCACCTGCATAAACGAAGGATGCACTCCCACCAAGACAATGGTCGCCAGCGGGCGCGTCGCTTACCTTGCCCGCCGGGCCGCCGATTATGGAATCCACACCGGCCCGATCACGGTTGACCTGAAAAAAGTTCGCCAGCGCAAGCGCGATATCGTGGATCGCTTCCGCAACGGAAACCAATCGCGCGTCGAGAAGACCGCCAACCTCGAACTCATCTTCGGAGAAGCCAGTTTCACTGCCGCCAAGACGATTCTGGTTCGCATGAATGACGGCGGCCAGCGCACGATGTCGACCGAACGTATTTTCATCAACGCCGGAACCCGGGCCGGCGTCCCAAAACTCGATGGACTCAACTTCGCGCCCTTCCTCGACAACATCTCGATCATGGAACTCGGCGATCTGCCCGAGCATTTGCTGATTCTGGGCGGCGGCTACATCGGCGTCGAATTCGGACAACTCTTTCGCCGCCTCGGCAGCAACGTAACGATTGTGCAGTCAGGCGGCCAGTTGCTCACTCACGAAGACCCGGATATCGCGGAAGAGATCACGAAAATTCTGCGGCAGGATGGCATCGACATCATGCTGAACGCGAAGGCGCAGACCGTGAGTCAATCCAACCAGAGCATTCGGCTCGAGGTCGAATCGCAACCGGGTTCGGCCACGGTCACCGGTTCTCACTTCCTGGTCGCCACCGGCCGCGTGCCCAACTCCGACACTCTCAATCTGCCTGCCGCCAACGTTCGAACCAACGAGCGAGGTTTCATCGAGGTAAACGACCGGCTCGAAACCAGCGCGCCGAACATCTTCGCTCTCGGCGACATCAAGGGTGGTCCAGCCTTCACTCACATCTCCTACGACGACTTCCGAATCCTGCGCGGAAATCTGCTCGAACATAAATCCCTATCCACTAAAGATCGTCAAATCCCTTACTGTGTTTTCATCGATCCGCAACTGGGACGCGTGGGCCTGACCGAAACGGAAGCCCGCACCCAGGGCCGCAAAATCCGCTGCGCCAAGCTGCCCATGACCTCCGTAGCGCGCGCGCTGGAAGTGGACGAAACCCGCGGCTTCATGAAAGCAGTGGTCGACGCGGAGAGCAATCAAATCCTCGGCGCGGCCGTCCTCGGAATCGAAGGTGGTGAGATTATGTCGGTGCTGGAAACGGCGATGATGGGCAGGTTGCCTTATACCGCCCTACGCGATGCCACTTACGCTCACCCCACGTTGGCCGAGTCGCTCAACAATTTGTTCATGGCCATGGATCGTAATTGAGGCCGAATGACCGATGCCGCTGGAGGATTGTGATTCCGCGAAGAGCGTAAACAAAATACAATGGCATCGCATCTATCCTTAACTACTGATGAGCGGCAAATCCACGACTGAGAACTGAGAACCGCTTTTGGAGCCCACTTACAGCATCGTCATCCCCGCTTACAACGAAAGTGCCCGCCTAGGGGAGAGCCTGGAAAAGGTTCTCGCCTACGTGCACGCGGAAGGCTGGAACGCGGAGGTGATCGTGGTGAACGATGGCTCGCGCGACAACACGGCGGAGATCGTGCGCAGTTTCGCCAAGAAAGATCCCGTACTTCGTCTGGTGGAGAATCCCGGCAATCGTGGTAAAGGATACAGCGTGCGCAACGGCATGCTCAACGCCCGGGGAAAGATTCTGCTGTTCAGCGATGCCGACCTATCCTCCCCGATCGAAGAAGCACCCAAACTTTTCGAGGCGCTGGAAGAAGGCGCCGATATCGCCATCGGGTCACGCTGGCTGCGGGCCGAAACGCAGACGCAACGCCAGCCTCTGCACCGCCAGCTCTTTGGACGTATCTTCAACCTGATGCTGCGCATCACGCTCGGGCTCAAATTCAAAGACACGCAGTGCGGCTTCAAAGCGTTCAAGAAACCGGCCGCGGATGCGGTTTTCCCGCTGCAAAAAATCGAGCGCTGGGGATTTGATCCGGAAATCCTTTTTCTCGCGCGCAAATTCGGATTTCAGGTGAAGGAAATCCCCGTCGCCTGGGGTCACAGCGGCGGTACTCGCATCAACCCTCTGGTCGACGGCTCCCGCATGTTTTTGGAAATGATCCGCATCCGGAAGAACGACTGGGAAGGTAAATACAACGGCACATCGGCGCCAACCAGGCAGCAAGCCAAAACGTAGCTGCCATCAGCACAACCCCAGAGGGTGCCCCATCCTAATCTCGCCGCCTTTTGGCGAGATTAGGGCCTACCCTGAGCGAAGTCGAAGGGGTGGGGATTTTGACGTAGCGACGAAAAAAGCGGCGTACTCAGGCCGATTTCTCCACCCGCTTCGAAGCGGCCCGAATCGCCTCCACGACTCGACTCCCCATCACCCCAGTAGAAATTGCCGCGTGCCCTTTCCCCGCCAGGTCGGCGGTGCGCGCGCCTTCGGCTAGCACCGCCGAAACCGCTCCTTCCACACATGCCGCTTCCCGTTCCAGATGGAAGGAATGCCGCAACAGCATCGCGACCGACAAAATCGCCCCCAGAGGATTCGCAATGCCCTTGCCGGCGATGTCGGGCGCTGAACCATGCACCGGCTCATACAGGCCCACCGGGCCTCCAATGCTCGCCGAGGCCAATAGTCCAAGCGAGCCCACCACGCCGCCGGCCTGATCCGACAGAATGTCGCCAAACATATTTTCCGTTAACACCACATCGAAATCCGTGGGCCGCTGCACCAACAGCATCGCCGCGGAATCGACGTACTGATGTCCCAGCTTAACCCCGGGAAATTCCTTTCCGATCCGGGTGACAACATCCCGCCAAAGCCGCGAGCATTCGAGCACGTTGGCCTTATCCACGGAGAGAACTTTCTTCTTCCGCTTCATCGCGAGCTCAAAGGCCACGCGGGCAATGCGTTCCACTTCGTGTTCCGCATAGCGCATCGTATTGATCGCAACCCGCGCTCCGGGATCTCCTTCAATCGAGCGGGGCTGGCCGAAATAGGCTCCGCCGAGCAGTTCGCGCACGATCATGATGTCGGTGCCACGCACAACTTCCGCGCGCAGTGGCGAGCAATCCTCCAGCGCCGGAAAAAACACCGCGGGACGCAGGTTGGCATAGGCCCCCAGCTCCCGGCGCAAGCGCAGCAACCCCGCCTCGGGGCGCAAGTGTCCCGGATTATGGTCGAATGCCGGACTACCGACGGCGCCGAGCAGCACGGCCGACGAGTCCAGGCAAGCCTGGATCGTATCCGGCGGCAGCGGATCATTTGCCTCGGTGAGCGCGGCCCCACCAATCGCTTTGCGTTGCAGTTTCAGTTGATGGCCGAACCCGTCCGCCACTGCCTCGAGAGCCAGCACCGCCTGCTCTGTCACTTCAGGCCCAATGCCATCGCCGGGAAGAACAGTAAGTTTCAGAAGCATTTTGCAATTGAGTAATTTTGTAATTGGATATTTTATGCGCTAACGAAGAAAGCCGCCACCCGGCGGCTTTATGCTCTTCAATTACCCAATTACTAAATTACCAAATTACTAAATTCTCTAGACTCCCCATAGATAATCTTCCTGCTGAGTCTGCTCCTGATGAGCATCCCCGTGAGCGGTCAAAGGCAATCCGAAGGCATTGGTTTTCGCCGCCGTGGGAAACGCCGGAATCGGCTCTGGCGGGAGCGGCTCGACTGCCGGAGCATTCACGACGGCCTCATTCGCCGGAACAATCGGTTCAATCAGCGGAGTCGCCGAGCCCGTCGGCTTCCGCGTGTCGCGGATCAACTCCAGAAGATGATGATCCTCCACATGCTTGATCTTGTCGGCCAAGCGGACAAAACGGCGGTAAATATCATCCAGCCCCCGCCGGTCGAACTGATACCCGAGTTGCTCGCAACGCATGCTGAGCGCATGTCGCCCCGAATGCTTGCCCAGCACCAGCCTTGAATCCGGCACGCCCACCGATTTCGGCGTCATGATTTCGTAGGTCAGCGGATTCTTCAGTACTCCGTCCTGGTGAATGCCCGCCTCGTGCGCAAAGGCATTGCGCCCGGTGATCGCCTTGTTCGGCTGCACCGGCACGCCGGTGATCTCGCTCAGCATCTGGCTGGCGGCGAAAATCTGTTCGCTCACCACACCCGTCTCATAGGGGTAGCGGTCCGGGCGCACCCGCATCGCCATCACAATCTCTTCCAGCGAAGCATTCCCCGCGCGTTCTCCGATCCCATTGATCGTGCACTCGACCTGCCGCGCTCCCGCCGCCACGGCAGCTAGAGCATTCGCGACCGCCATCCCCAGATCGTTGTGACAGTGCGCGGAAATCGTTACATTGTCGATTCCCTTCACCTGTCGCCGGATCGTGGTAATCAAATCCGCGAACTCGGAAGGGACGGTGAAACCGACCGTATCCGGAATGTTCAAGGTAGTGGCGCCCGCTTCGACAACGGCGTTCAGCACGGCGCACAGAAAATTGGGATCGGTCCGCGTCGCATCTTCCGGCGAGAATTCCACGTCATCGCAAAACGACTTCGCCAGTTCGATGGCTTCCCGGGCCTGCGCGATGCATTGCTCCCGCGAGATCCGCAGCTTGTATTGCAGGTGAATGTCAGAGGTCGCCAGGAACACATGGATGCGGGGCCGGGCCGCATGCTTTAACGCCTCCCACGCGCGTTCAATATCCGGGCGGCAGGCGCGCGCGAGACCGGCAATGATCGGGCGCCGCACTACCGAGGCAATGGCCTTGACCGACTCGAAATCCCCATCGGAGGCGATCGGAAATCCGGCCTCGATCACATCCACGCCCAGGCGGTCGAGTTGCTGCGCCAACCGGAGCTTCTCCTGCTGGTTCATGCTGCAACCCGGCGATTGCTCGCCATCGCGAAGAGTCGTGTCGAAAACCGTGATGCGCGCTCGCTCTGTAATCATGGACACTTCCTCAGGTCTGGCGCCCGGCGACCGGCCGGCTATAGGGACAAATCTGCCCCACAGAATCAATATCGCCTTTTCCTTGTCTTCCTATCCTACGGACATCATTGATAGAAGCAAAACTTATATTTCTTTACTATTCATTAGATGTAATACTACTATAAGCCAATCTAATACTTATTCAACTATCGATTAAAGGAGTCCCGTGGAGCTTTCCCAACTGGAAGTCTTTCTTGCCGTCGCCCGCGAGCGCCGCTTTTCGCGCGCCGCGGATAAGTTGTTTCGCACCCAGTCGGCCGTCAGCCAGACCATCCGCAAGCTCGAAGACGAACTCGGGGAGGCACTGTTCGATCGCTCCTCGCGCGAAGGGGTTCTTACGGACGCGGGAAAAGTTCTCTACGAATACGCCGAGAAGCTCATCAATCTGCGCAGTGAGGCCGCCGAGTCGCTTTCCGAGTTGCGCGAACTGCAAAAGGGACAGCTGGTGATCGCGGCCAACGAATTCACCGTTCTTTATTTGCTGCCGGTGCTCGCGGAATTTCGCCGCCTTCATCCCATGATCAAGATTACGGTCGAACGCGCACTAGGAAGCCATATCCCTGATGATGTCTTACGCTACAGCGCCGAATTCGGTGTGCTCTCCTACCAGCCGCAGGAGGCGAGTCTACATTCCGTGATCGTGTTTCTGGACGAACTGGTATTCGTTGTGCCTCCCAAACATCCGCTGGCCTCGGCCTCCGAGGTCAGCATCCGCCAACTGGGAGCGGAGTCGTTCGTCGCGCACATCGTCTCATCCCCCTATCGCGAAAAAGTCATCCAGCTCTTCAAGAGTCACAAGACGCCATTGCACATGGACCTGGAACTGCCCACGCTGCAAGCCATCAAGCAATTTGTCGCCATGGGGAATGGAGTGGCTCTGCTCCCGGAAATCAGCGTCGAAACCGAGATCGCCCGCGGAGAGCTGGTGCGCATTCCGGTCCGCGAGTTGCAACTGAAGCGCAAGCTGCGCCTGATCTACCGCAAAGAGGCCAACCTGTCGCACGCGGCGCGCGCTTTTCTGAAAGTTGTGGAGGCGATCGCCCTCGAGCGCAAAGACCGCTACCGCTTCCAACGCGAGAACTAGGAGAAGTCCGGAAGGAGTCCGTGCCCTAGCTGTTCCGAATCCGCACCCACTTGCTCTTCGCGGAACGACTCCAGCGCGGCGTCCAGACTTGGATAGACCGCAATCGCCGAATCCAGATTAGTCAGACTGAGCAGCGTGCGAACGCTCTCGTTGGCTCCGGCAAATTTCAGTTCCGCACGTCTCTCCTGGGCCCAGGTTTCGAGTAACGCCAACTCCCCAATACCGGCGCCATCGATCGAACTGACCCCGCTCAATTCGAGAACTACCTTGCTCCCATCGTGCAACATCTCGCCTACGACACCAGACAATGCCGCGGCCTCATCGCGATACACGATGCGCCCGTGGCAGTGCACGACCACCACTTCCCCATGATTGCGTGTTTCCAGACTGAGTTTCAACTTCGACTCCTTATGTCTTCCCACAACAGCCGCAATGACCGGCTGCTTCCAAGTTTGGCAATGGCTATCTATAGTTTGCATGTTAATAGATAGACGAGAGCACCCTGGTTTTGGCACCATAAATATTCGGTGAATATTCGGCGATTCGTGAAACGGATGGCAGGTCCCATCCCGGGCTATTTTTCTCCCCCCGGGACATCTTGGCCATCCGGTACACTGCATCTAACGGATTTCGTTGATCAAATAGCCTTTTTTGCCGGCGCGTGAGCCGGGGAGGAATATTTCGTGTCGAAAACTGCTGCCGCGGCGCTGGCCTTTCTGGGCCTGCTTTTGTTCTCGATCCCGATGTCGGCGCAACTTAACGGCCTGCTCGCCAATGGAAACGTCTACGTGGGCGTTTCCTACGGCCAGCTCACCAACGTCGTGAACAAGCAGAGCTACAAAGGTTGGGACGCGTCTTTGGAATTGTTGCCTTTCGCGCGGTTTCAGCACCTCGGAGTCATGGTCGATGGCAGCGGCTTTTATCGCCAGGGGGTCAGGCAATACCAGGCGGTGGCCGGCCCTCGTCTTTTCACCGATGCCGGAAGGTGGCGACCGTTCTTCCAAGTAGCGGTAGGCATTCGCCGTCTGAATTCCAGCGGATTTATATGGAGTCCGCTGGTGATCAACGTCGGCGGCGGCACAGACTACAAACTCTTCATCAAGAACTTCTCCTGGCGCGTCCAAGGCGACTACATGCGTACCAGCTACGCCAGCAACACGCAGAACGATTACCGCGCCTCGACCGGAATCGTCTGGCGCTTTTGAGCTGTGAGCAGTGAGCTATGAGCAATGAGCTTTGAGCGGTGAGCAGCCAGAAGTGAGCGTCGTAGGATCCCGCTCTGCGCATCGCTTCCAGCTCATCGCTAACCCCGCACAATTCCGGCTATCCAATTCCTTTCCGGCGCATCCAAAAACCTCAGCATTCCTACGGCTTAGGAACGCAGGAGGGAGCTATGCGCAGGTTTGTTCTCATCTTTGTGGTGTTTTTGTGGGCCGGCATGGCGGCGGCTCAGATCCCCACGTCCGGAAATGTCTTCTTCGGATACTCCTACTACAACACCAACCTCACGGGGAACCGCGGCAGCCTGAACGGCTGGGAAGGCTCGCTGGAAGGGAAGATTTTCCCCCTCGTTGGCATCGTGGCCGACTTCAGCGGAGACTACGGGTCGCTCGATTTCCCTACGATCTGCGTCACCGGGGACACCGGGCTCTGCCCTCCGGTAAGTGCCAGCGCACACATCCTGAATGTCTTGTTCGGACCACGGGTCTCGTTTTCAGTCGGAAAATTCCGGCCGTTCGCGGAAGTCATGATCGGGGCTGCGCACGCCAACACCAACGGCTTCGGATCGGACACATCCTTTTCGACTGCGCTGGGCGGTGGTCTCGATTACCGGCTCATCCGCCTTGTGGCGTGGCGCTTTGAAGGAGACTACGTCCGCACCAGTCTTTTCAACGGCACGCAACACAATGCCCGCATATCGACCGGCATTGTGGTGCATTTCTGACCACAACTCTCCCTCCAAACGAAAGCAGGATTCAGCTGGTTGGCTGAATCCTGTTTCTGTGGCCACAAACAAAAATTGTATGCGGGGACGAGAGGCCGAGACCCGGGGTGGCTGTTACGCTCGCGACGTGCCCTCCGGCTCCGCCCAATACTTGTGATCCCGCAAGAAATGTTTCTCGTTCCAGTAATTCACTGCTGTCTTCAGGAACAGCCAACCCACGCGCACGTGCCCCATGCGCTTGAAGCGGCGGTTAGTCGTGTACACTCCGCCGCGCACCACCGCGAACCGTTTCCGCTCTACTTTCTGGCTGAGCCGGTAATCTTCTCCGAACTGGATCTGCTCATGAAATCCGCCCAGCTCCCAGAATTTCTTCCGGTCAAATAACATGAACATCCCCGTCGCATATGGACGATGCAGGTACGACAGATACTGCAAGCAATCGCTGAAAGCGTAGAACACCTTGTCGATCCAGCTTCCATCCCTGCACACGATATTCGTCGTGACGCAATGCAACTTTTTGCTCTGCGCCCGCTCCACACACCGCCGAATCAGCGAGCAGTCGGCCAATTCGATGTCCGCATCCACAAACAGAACATACGGAGTATCCGCTTGCGCTGTTCCATGATTTCTTCCCACGGACGGCATGCCTCCGCGGATCACGCTCACATTCAAACGGTCGCGAAAGCCGAGCACGATCTCCGGAGTTCCGTCGGTCGAGTTCGCGTCAGCGACCAACACTCTCGTACTCGACATCTTCGAGTAGTCCTGCTTCGTCAGCGAAGTCAGCAAGCGCGGAATCAGCTTCGCCTCGTTCTTCGCCGGAATCACGATCGTCAGCTCGTTCGCGGTATTCATGAATTTGTACCCCCGTTTCGTCAATCGTCAGATACGTCAGCCGGGAATCCACCCATCCGCCGGAGTTGTAATAACTGATCCCATCCCGTTCCATGTGCAAGGCTTCATGCGTGTGTCCGCAGAAAATCCGTTCTGCCTGCCGGTGCCGCGCCAGTGCCAGAGCGCCGGACGCAACTTTCTCCGACATGCGCAACCACCGCGTGTTCAGCCGGTCAATCAGCCGCGCGATCGGCTTGTTCTTGAAATCCAGCTTCTGTAGTTGCAGATAGAGTGATGTCCCCAACCGGCTGAGCGTCAGCCGGTTCACCTGAAATCCATCAAACTGATGTCCGTGGATCGCAATATGCCGCAGTCCGCCATATTCCCACGTATAGTCCTGGTACACGCGTACTCCAACCAGGTGCGACATGATGTTCGTCAGTCCGTGGTCGTGATTCCCTTCCACCCATACCACTTCTATGTTGCGTTTCGGGTTGGAAAGTTTGCGAATATAGCCCAGAAACTTCCAGTGCTCTTTCGTAAGCCGGGCGAAGTTGAGATCGGCAAAAATGTCACCCAGCAGGATCAACTGCTGGAACCGGTTTTCCTTCAGCACGCGCGTCGCCTCCCGCGCATGGCTTGTCTCCCCACCCAGGTGCAGGTCCGAGAGGATCAGCGTGTTGTAGGCATGCAGATCCATACTCCGGTTCTAGCAGCGGAATGTTACGGGGTGATTAACACTGCATCAATTTTGGTGCATAGGTAACTACCGGAGTAACCACAGAGGGGGGCGGGTCATGTGGCGCCGGACGCATTCGTCCGGGGTTGCGAAGCGCGCAGTGAAGGCTATCTGAGAACTCCGGGCAAGGATTTACTGCGCCGGCGGCACGTACTCCTTCGGCTTGGCCGATCCCTCGCCGAAGAAAAACATCTCGAGTTGTTTCACGATGACTTCCTGATCCTCGCGCCGCGCCGGATTCAGCCGGTATTCGTTGAGCAGCATCTTGCAGTGTTCTGTCCACATCTTCCAGGCTTCCGCTGAGACGTTGTCGTACACTTTCTTGCCCAGTTCGTTGTCGAACGGCGGCTCATCCAGCCCGGGCATTTCTTTCTGAAACTTCACGCAAAAAACGGTGTGCGCCATAACTCCTCTTCCACATTGCTGATCTAAAACTCTATCTTACACGCGGCAGAATTCCTTCGTGATCCTTAGTGTCCTTCGTGGTTGATTGCATTTCATGAAGCCGAAGGCAGGTCATCCCCGGAGGCGAATGCGCCACCAGATCAAGGCGCCGGCTGCCCATAACACCAGCAACGGAATCAAGCTGGCGAGCCCGCGCAGGCCAAGCACCTGCCCAAGATTGAATGCTCCGTATCCCGTCCCGGCTTCGGCAAGGGTCAGCATCGAATCGCGATTGAGCGCCATCTGCCCCGACCAGAACGCCGGCCACGTGGAATGCGCAATCGGACAACTATCCTGCATCGCCAGCTGCGAAGTGGTCGAGACCACCATCAGGCTTACACAGACGCTGATCACCGCGAGCCCTATCATCACTCGGCGACCACGAATCGATGCCCGATCCCAACACGCTGCCAATCCCAGGCATAGCAACGGGATCGCCGCCCCCGCGTATCGTGGACCGAACGTAAGCCCTGCCTTCCACCAGTAAAACGAAGCATTAAACAAAAAGTAATACGCCACGATGGCAGCCGCCGTCAGCGCCGGCGCCGAGAAGCGCTTCTGCTTCCACAACCACCACAGCCCGACCGGCGCAGCCAGCAGCACGGGCAACGCAAAGAACAATCCGCGCGCGCATCCGAACAGAAGTTTCAGCAGCCGATCCGGATGCGGATACGTGAGCCCCATGTACCCCTGCTGCTGCATAAAGGAAAACGAATTCGGATCGTAATACGAATAGCTCGGACGAAACCCTCCAAACGCCGCATGCAGATAGCTCAACAGCACCACCACGCAAATCGCTGCGCCGATTCCGACCCCGGCCGCAACTCGCCAGCGGACGGCGACCCCGCGCGGCCACGCCTGCGATAAAGCGAGAAGCGCGAGCATCGCCGAAGCCGGTGCTGCCGGATATTCGGTAACTGTCGCCCACCCCGCCGCCAGCCCTACGGCAAGCGCCCAAACAAAACGTTGCTCGCTGTCGCCAATCATCAGCGCCGCGGCGAACGCAAACAGCAAGCAAGCCCCCACCAGCGCGTGCGCCCAGAACAAACTCGCATACGCCCACAACGGAGTTCCCAGGGCCAGCACAATCACGCCAAAAGCCGCACCCATTGGGCTTCCGCCAAAGCGCAGCGCCAGAAAGTACAAGCAGATTCCCGCCAGCGCCGTCGGCAAAGCCACGGCCCACGCGCTCACCAGATACGACAGCCAGAATTCTCCCCGCGCCGATGCCGGATCGATTCCCGCAACCCGCAACGCAGGCCGCGCCGCCAACGCAAACGGCACGGCCAGAAATACCAATCCCGGCGCCTTGTCCGAATAGTAGTGCCCTCGAAAGTGAGCTTTATCCTGGGTGTTTTCGTGGTAGGCGTCGATCTGCAAGGTGTGCTGCTCCACAATCGCGCGCAGCAGATCGAAGCGCGAGTTCTGGTTCCATCCCCCGCCTTCGTAGAAATAAATGAAGGAAAGAAAAATGACCGCGCCCAGCAGGGTTGCGGTCTTCCAAGGCAACGAGGGAATTTGGGATAAAGCGCGCATCCGATTCTGCGTGCCGAACCCGATGCGCTCTCCACCCAGGCTCTCAACCAAGCTTGCAAAACAAAAAGAGCCGCGCCTTTTCGGTCACGGCTCCTGATTTTCAACCCCAGCGCGCTACTTTGTCGATGCCAGCAGATATTCCGCGACGATCTTTTTGGTTTCTTCGTCCATCGCGGTCGTCGGACCCGCAGTCCCGTTCGATGCCGCAAGCTTTCCCTTGATCCCAATGTAAACCGCGTCGTAGGGCGTGTCGCCCAGGTTCTCCACTTTGTGCTTGAAGGGCGGATACCAGCGCGCTTCGCCGGGCTTGGAGAAAACTTCCCGCGTCTTGCCGTTCTCGTCGGTAAAGCGCAGATGCGCCTCGGTCAGAATCACCACCACTCCACCGGGATGATCGTGCAGGGCAGACTTCTCGTGCGGCCCGTAGTGCACCGACACCACCTGCACCCGGTCGTTTTCGAAGTCCAGCCGGTAATGCTTGGGTTCCACCTTGGTAGGATCCTGCCCCAGCGCGAGCGCGCTGCCCAGACACACCAAAACACTCGCCCAGAATAGCTTTGCGGCCATATCTGTCCCCCGAGTTCCCCAGTTTGATTGTTTGAACCTTGGCAGAATCTACGTGCCGCAGTCGGCGGTGTCAACGATCCATAGACGCGTCACAAAGGTAACTCCGCTGAACAAGTGGGAGAGAACGCGCCGTTGGTGGGCCCACCAGGATTTGAACCTGGAACCAACAGATTATGAGTCTGCTGCTCTAACCGTTGAGCTATGGGCCCGCGAACCTCAATCTAGCATAATCCGCGGGCCCGCCACTCGTCTGTGAAGTTCGACCCGAGCCCTGAGATGCCGCGGCCGTGACCCCGACCACGGAGTGCCTCGCGTAGTCGTGGCCAACTTTCGGATCGCGGCATGCGGGCGGCACGAGGAGCGTAGTGGCCGCACCGCCCGCGTGCGTTCGAGTGTAATGATTCCATAACAATGCCAGCTCCCAAGCCCGAGTAACCTTTGGAGGCGTGAACCAACCAAAGGCTCGGAGGAAAGGAGCCGAACATGCTGATTATAGGTTGTGGCTATCATCCGAGCTTCCAACAAATTGCTCTTGTGAACACTTACACGGATGAACTGAGCGAACGGCGGCTCGGTCATCGGGAACAGGCAGAACAGTTTTACCGGGAACTGAGCAACTAAATCTAACCGTGCCTGCGGGCAGGGGATGTTACGACAGTTTTAGAATTGCCCCACTTCTGGTCGATTTTGGCAAAAGTGGGATTTTGATCTTCAAGGTGACGGCGGTGCGAACGCGGCGATACCGTCGCTCTACTCCACTGACAACGGAAACACAACTGTTCCGATTTTGCCGGAATTCATGTCGCGGACAAAGAATCGCATATCGTAGACCCCCGGCGATAGATCGAGTTTCTCCGGAATCTCGATGCCGTACGTCGTCCATGCCTGCAGGTTCTCCGGCTTGGGGCTGCCCCGCACGGCGTGCAGCAGTTCTCCGGCTTCTTTCGTTTTCTTGTCGGTTATGGCGATCGCTCCCACTTCTAGGTCCAGCGGATTTGCCTTCGACGAATCCATCCTCACGCTCCCCAGCGGCAGGTTAATCATGAACGAAACTGTTTTCTTGTCTTTGGCGCCGGAAACCAACGCCTCCATCCCTAGCACCTTCACGTACATGGGAACATCGCTTTTCGGCGCTGCCGATCCCAGCGCGTTGATTTCCTCCTCCCGCGCCGTTTTCGCATCGCTTGCAGGAGGCGGTCCGTAGTAAAACCCGCTGCGTGCTCGCACGTCCGCGTGCTCAACCGCTACGCTGACCTTCAGATCGCGCCATCCCCGCTTGCGATCATCCGAACGCACATGGACTCCCAGCATGTAATAGGAGCGCGAGTCCTCCACCGCGTCCGCCAGGCACCCGTTCCACTGTGCCCCATAGCAGATGTTGCCGCCCGTTTCGCCCGCAAAACTGTGCAGAAAAGCGTCCCGCGGCCAAGTGCTCCAGCCCGTCGGAGGGTCGATCATCGACTGCGGGGCCCAAGACGTTATTTCCAGCGGATACACAGAGATGCTCGCGTTCATCAGGCTCTGCCCCATTCGCTGCAAACTCCACGAGTACATTGGGGTCTCCCGGGGATCGAGTTGCAGTTCGGACAAATACCCACCCACCAGTATCAGGCTTTTGCGCCCCGGGATTCCCGCATATGCATCTCCGATGTCCCTCAGCCCTTGGATGACCGGATCGACGTGATTCGCACGCCACATGACCAACCCCGTCCATATGGGCATTTTCTTGAGGGCGTGCAGTAACTGCCCCCGATCCGCGGTCGTCGGCTGAATCAGCTTCAGCCCATCAGAAGTGATCTTCATCAGCGAAACCGGCTGGCCCTCCGCCAGATCCTTCTCCAGAAAGTTTGCAATCTGCTCCTTTGCCTCGGTCTGCTCCAGCGGTTTCATGTTCAACAAGTCCAGCACGATTACCGTCAGCCCGGGACGCCGCGCGTTGTCATATGCCACATTTCCGTAACCCCGGTCAGGCACGCTGGGTGAGAGACTACTATCCGGTTGCACTTCTTCAAACAGCGTAATCTCCTGGGGCTTGCCCTTCTCCTTCAGTCCGAAAGCCTCTTTGCTTAGCCCGCGAATATGCCGACCCTTGCTGTCGCGCACCACCACCGGCACCAGCACGAGGTCAGTACGGCTCTTGAATGTCGGCCCAGGCGCAGACGTACTCCGCTGTGCTTCGGCCTGTGGGTCGTTGGGCGGCACGGCGGCGGCAACTTGCGCGGCCCCAATCGATGTAGAAATGATTGCTACCGTCGGGAGAAGCCAAATTGCCTTTCTGGCTCTCATAGTGGAAGATTTAACACCCAACGCTGCTCGAAGGAAAGTAAAGTGTTGTAAGCAGGTCATGGCGCTCAAAACCCTGCTGCCAGAGTAAGTTACCCCTTTCCCATCCTTCCTTCCCTTTGCGGTTTTCGTTCGCAACTGGAGCATGCCGCCCTGATGGACACCGGGGGGCGGAGCGGGCGCTGTCCCTTCTGTTCTGCAGCTTGTGGTGAGAGCAACGAGGCACCGGCGTGGGGCGGCTGCGTGATGGATGCTGGCTGAGGCGCAACTGCAATTCGCGACGCTCGTGCATCGGCCGCTGCCAGCGCTTTTGCCGATGCCCGCTGCGCTCGTGGGACGAACGAACGCGTCCGTCCCTACGTGGCCTGGTGACCTGCATAATCCGCGGGCCCGCCACTCGTCTCCGAGGCTCGCTCCGCAGCGCTACGCCGCCGCCGGAGCCTTGCTTCCTACGAGCCGTCCTTCCGGCACGGCCGGACGTTTCGCCGTCAGTTCGCAGATCAGCGCCACCGCTGCCAAGACCGCCGCCGTGTAAAACGCCATCTGGTAGTTGTGGTACTTGTCGTAGAGCATGCCGCCGATGCGTCCGCCCAACAGGCCCGCTACACCCCATGCGGTGAAGAGCATTCCGTAGTTGATGCCCACGTTCTTCGTGCCCCAGAAATCGGCCGCGGTGGCCGCGTTGACCGAGAGCTGCGTCCCGTAGCACCAGTACACGATGAACAGCATCACGAACAGTGCCACCACGTTGCCTCCCACGTAATACAGGATCGGCATGGCCACCATCGAGATGCCAATCATCAGGCGCAACACGTTGATGCGCCCCAGGTGGTCGGACATCCAGCCGGAAAGGATCCGCCCGGAGGCGTTCCCCACCGCTCCCACCACCAGGCCGAACGAAGCCAGCATCGTGCTAGGGATGCCCACGCTCTTGGCAAAGGGCAGCAACTGGCTGATGACCATCAGACCAGCCGCGCAGCCCAACGCGTATCCCACCCACAGCAGGTAAAACGAAGGCGTACGCAACACTTCGCCGGGAGTGAAGTCATAAGTGCTGGCCGCAGCCTTGGAGGCCGCCGGCGCCCAGCCCGCAGGCCGGTAGCTTGCCGGTGGATTCTTCAGCAGGAACGCGCCAAACACCGTCATCACGAAGAAAATCACGCCGAGCACTTGGAACGTGGCCCGCCAGCCAAAGTGCGGAATCAGGTAGCTCGCCGCCAGCGGCCCGAAGACCGCCGAACCCGCGCCATATCCACCGACAGCCAGTCCCACGGCCAAGCCGCGCTTGTCGGGGAACCATTTCGACATCACGGGAATCGGCGTCGCGTACCCGAATCCGTTGCCCAGCCCGCCCAGCACTCCGAAGAAAATGAAAAATTTAGTGATGCTGTCGGCGTACGAGCAGAGGAAAAATCCCAGACTCACCAGGATGGCGCCGGTGAGCGAAATCTTGAACGGCCCGAGTTTATCCTGCAGCCGCCCAGCCACAATAAACGACAGCGCAAAAACTACGACTGCGATGATGAAGACATTTGAAGTATCGGCCCGCTTCCAGTGAAACTCCTTTTCCAGAGGAGCGACAAACACGCTCCAGCCGTACAGTGAGCCCAGCGCCAGGTTCATCGTGACGCCGCCCACCACGTGCCACCATCGATTCAGATGCCCGGTGGCCTGCAGCTCAGACCCTCCCGCAACTTGAGTAGCCACAATTTTTCTCCTTTACGCTATGATCTGAAACCGAACCGATCCTCGGGAGCAGCCGCATTGTCACCAACTCCTCCCGCCTTTGCAATCCTTACTTCGCCTTCTCGAGCCCCGCATTCACCGTCAACTCCGATCCTGCCGACACGGTTAGATCCCGCTTCCACTGCCCAAATCCCGGCAGCGATATCTCCACGGAATGATTGCCGACGCTTAGATTGAGAAGCGAAGGTGTGCTGCCGACGTATCGCCCGTCAGAACGAAGCCGCTGGCGCGGCGGACGCTGCCGCGTGGGTGATGTCGGCAGTCCTGATTTTCGGTTCAGATAAGTTGTGGGTCACAAGGAGGTGTCCCTGTGACCCATCTACGAAAAATGATGCTGGAGGAACTCCAGCAACGTCATTACTCTCAGGCTACCACACAGCGTTACATTCGATTCATCGAGCGCTTCGCCCAGCACTTCCACCGCTCGCCCGATCGCCTGGGACCGCAGCACATCCGCGAGTACCAAGCCCAACTCTTCACGGTGCACAAACTGACTCCCGGTTCGGTGACCAACCATCTCTGCGCCCTGCGCTTTCTCTACATCCAGACGCTCAAGAGGCCCTGGAGCATTGCCGACACGCCCTATCCCAAGAAGCGCTATCGCCTGCCCACCATTCTCAGTCAGGAAGAAGTAGCACAGCTCATCGAGGCAGCGCCGACTCCCTTCTATCGCACCATTTTGATGACCCTCTACGGCACCGGCGTGCGCCGCACCGAGCTCACCCGCCTGAAGGTCAGCGATATCGATAGCCGACGCATGGTCGTGCACATTCAAGACGGCAAAGGCGGGCAGGACCGCGACGTGATGCTCAGCCCTGTCCTGCTCGAGGAACTGCGCGCTCATTGGCGGCGTCTGCGCAAAAAGTCCGTCTGGTTATTTCCCGGCAACCGCTGGCACAGCGGGGATCACCCCACGGATGACAAGACGCCCTACCTCGCCTGCGTCGAAGCCGCCCGCCGCGCCGGGATTAAGAAACGTGTCTATCCCCACGTGCTCCGCCACTGCTTCGCCACCCACTTGCTCGAAGCCGGTGCCGACCTGCACACCATCCAGATCCTGTTAGGCCATCACGATCTGAAAGAAACCGCTCGCTATCTCCACCTCTCGCAACGGCACTTGCATGCCACGCCCAGTCCGCTGGATGCGCTGGTGCTGAAGAAAGGCAGGTCCTCCGAGGAGGAGTAAATGAGTCGGCCACAGTTAGAGGTGGCCGATATCATTCGCAGCGCAGGAGCAGACTTCATCGCGCGCAACCGTCATTGGCTCCGCTGGACCCACCTCAAAGTCCTGCTGGCCATCGCGCGCTGTCGCACTGCCGCTCTCGGCGGCCATATCGATGAGTGCACCGGCTGCGGACATCGTGCCACCATCTCCTACAACTCGTGTCGCAACCGGCACTGCCCGAAGTGTCAGACCGGTGCGCGTGAACGCTGGATCGCGGCCCGTCGTCGTGAACTGCTGCCCACGCCCTACATCCACGTCGTCTTCACACTGCCGCCGCAACTGGCTGCGTTGGCTCTCCAGAACAGGAAACTCATCTATGGTTTGCTGCTCCGGGCCAGCGCCGAAACTCTATTGGAAGTCGCGCACAATCCCGCCCATCTCGGAGCCGAGATCGGCTTCTTCAGCGTGCTCCACACCTGGAACCAGAAGCTCCAGCTTCATCCCCATGTCCACTGTGTCATCCCCGCCGGCGGACTCTCCCGCGATCACACCCGCTGGATTCGATCCCGTCCCCGCTTCTTCCTTCCCATCGCGGTGCTGCGGCGCGTGTTTCGTGGCAAGTTCGCCGCCGGCCTGAAGGCTGCCTTCGAACGCCGTCAACTGCACCTGGCCGGAGAACTCGCACCGCTCACCCATCCCAAGTTCTTCGCTGCTTGGCTGCGTCCGCTCTTTCGCAAAGATTGGATCGTCTACTCCAAACCACCCTTCGGCGGACCCGAGTATGTCCTGCAGTATCTCGGCCGCTATACCCACCGCGTCGCGATCTCCAACCATCGCTTGGTCGCATTGGCGGACGGCCAGGTTACCTTTCGCTGGCGTGACTCTGCCGACCACAATCGGCAGAAACTGATGACTCTGTCGCGCGATGAGTTTCTGCGTCGCTTCCTACTTCACCTGCTTCCCAAGGGCTTCGTTCGCATCCGCCACTTCGGCTTCCTCGCCAACCGAAGGCGCGCCGCCCTCCTGCCACAGTGCTTCACCGCTCTCCACGCCACTCCACCGAAAGACGAATCGGAGACGTCGACCGCTCCTACAGCACATCCACTGTGGCGCTGTCCCAAGTGCGGTGGACCGATGGCCGTCGTCGAACGATTCACAGCCGCACAACTCCAACTCCGTTCTCCACCGCTCCTGGCCATGGCTGCATGAAATCACTCGCCCACACACCGCACTGTCGGCGCGCTTCAGAGTGTCTCGCCGAAGTGTGTCTCCGTTACGCCCAGACATCTTCTCCCTCTCCCCACTTAGGCTCACCTCGGCCATCGACTCCTCTTTGCACCGGTGCGCCGACTGCTACTCCAGCGACCTTCACCACTCCCGTGAACTTCTACACCCCTCGCTCGCTCCATTCAATTTGCATAAGTCCCGCGTCCGCCGCGCCAGCGGCTTCCTTCTGACGGCTTTTTCGAACGCGACGCCTCACACCTCTTGCAGCCTTGAGCACTCATCCTGGCGTCGCCTCCGAAAAAGCACTAGCGTAACCCATCTGTTTTCTGTCGGTAACACACATTTCCGGGGTCAGTCCTCGGAAGTCGGCTCCCGGGAAGTTGGGAATTACGTTGGCGATGGCCGCCGACTGCGGGCGAGTCACGGTCGACTCGTGAGCTACATTGCGGGGAGCACGCCTGGGCAGGCACAGCCGACAGACGCTCCCCCCGATCTTCATAGCTGAGAACCGCTCGTCTACTGCGCTGGTTGGTTGCTTGCGGACGGTTGGTTCAGCTCTTGCTGCAACTGCAATAGTTGGCGCAGTTGCTCAACGTTGGCGGAGTTGGATGTTGGAACGCTCCGCGCACTTGGTTGACCTACATACCATTCAATATCCTGTTAGGCCATCACGATCTAAAGGAAACTGCCATCTACCTCCACCTCTCGCAACGTCACCTGCATGCCACCGCCAGTCCTCTGGACTCGCTGTCGCTGAGAGAGCGGTCATCCCAGGAGGAGTACATGAGTCGGCCGCTCTTGGAGCTGGCCGACCTGATCCGCACGGCAGGAACTGCTTTCATCGAGCGCAACCGTCAGTGGATTCGCTGGCCGCACATCAAAGTTCTGCTAGCTATTGCCCGCTGCCGCACCGCGGCACTCGGCGGTCATATCGATGAGTGCACCTGCTGCGGACATCGTGCCACCATCTCCTATAATAGTTGTCTTATGGGGAGTTTTTTCTAATGGGGAGTAGCGTGCGAGTATTTGCGCAGGGTGGGCTTTTCGGACAGGGTTGGGCGGGCGGCGACTCGCCATAAAGCCAGGGGCTTTGCTACGTTGATGCGGCCATCCATGGCCAATGCTCAACAAGGAGAGCCCATGCTGAGAAAAATACTTCTCCGCGCCCAAGACGCTACGACGCTTGCGGAGTGGAATCAGTGGACCACACATAGACGCGTTCGCAGATGACCTCGAACGCGACGGATACGCCTGGGCCAGCGCCGTTCGATACATTCGAGCCGCTGCCCATCTCGGCTGCTTCGTTCAGCGGAGAGGCGGCGTTCTGGCAGACATCGATTCCAGCACGCTTCATGCTTTTGTTGGCCATCTTCGCCGTTGCCGGATGGCCTTGACTTCAAGCGAGCAAAGATCGCCTTTCACGCGCGTTTTGGAGTAAAACTTTTCCATCATCGCCTGGTTGGTTGCGGGATCTGCCCGAGTGAATCAGTTCGGGAGGAGAACGCCGCTCCAGCTCTGGTCACTGCCTTTCTCGATTGGTTTCAAACGCATCGCGGGGCGAAGCAGCCGACGCTTCGGCTTTATGCTCGCGGCGCTGCAGAGTTGCTCCAAGCCCTCGGCGATGATGTCGGTCAATGGACTGCGCACGCCGTACGCAATTTTCTTTTACGACGTGCCAGCCAATGTGGAGTCCGACCACACAGAAGCTGATTACTTCCCTGCGGGCGTTTTTGCGGTATCTCAACTTCCGTGGCGAATCTCGCGACGATCTCGCCCTCGCGATTCCCGCTGTCGCTCACTGGCGACTGGCCAAGCTTCCACGCTGTCTGTCCTCAGAAGAAGTGAACCGTCTGATCGCCGCTTGTGATGGTTCAGATCCCGGACGTCTTCGTGACCGTGCGATTGTGCTCCTATTGGTGCGGCTAGGATTGCGCGCGGGAGATGTGGCGCAGCTGTGTCTTAAGGACATCGACTGGAATCGTGGCACACTGCAGGTGATCGGGAAAGGACGATACCAGGTGCGGTTGCCGCTTCCGCAGGACCTGCTTTACCCGCATGCTCCGTTATCTGGAACGGCGGCCCAAGCTTAGCGATACCGATCACGTGTTTGTTCGAAGCATCGCCCCTTATTGACCCTTTGCCTCCGGGGATGGTGTCTCGTCCGCCGTCAAACACGCTCTCCAACGCGCCAGCATCGAAGTCCCCGACAAAGGTGCGCACCTGCTGCGTCACACCGCGGCCACAGAGATGTTGCGGAATGGCTTTCCCCTGGAGCAAGCCGGCCTCGTCCTTCGTCACCGCAGCATCGACATGACCGCCTACTACGCCAAGGCGGATGTCGCGCTACTGAAACAGATCGCTCAGCCGTGGCCAGAGGTGAATCGATGATCAAGGCCATTGAAACCTACCTTGCCACGCGACGCACAGTCGGCTTCACTCTGAGCAACGCAGAATATCTCCTGCGCAGTTTTGCAAGCTTTGCGACCAATCAAAAGCAAACCTACATCCGCACAGCCACCGCCATCCAATGGGCTAGCCAGGCCAGATCGGTCGCGCAACGACATGTCCGCTACCAGACCGTGTATCTCCTTGCTCAGTATCTCTGCGTAGAAGACTCCCGGCACGAATCGCCACCGACAAACTACTTCGGCTATCGGAAGGTGCGTCGCGTCCCGCACATCTATTCGTGCGATGAGATCGAGAGCCTTATCCTCGCCGCCAAGAAGCTTCCCTCGTTCAACTCGCTGCGGTCCGAAACCTATGCGACGCTCATCAGCCTATTGACAGCAACCGGGCTGCGAATCTCGGAGGCGTTGCATCTGCTGGTCTCCGACATCACCGCCGACGGTTTACTGATTCGCAAAACGAAGTTCCAGAAGACCCGTTTGGTACCGTTGCACGAAACAGCATGGACAGGGCTCGCTCGCTACTTGACACAGCGTCAACAAATGAGGAGTGGTGGCGATCATGTCTTTGTTTCAGACGAAGGACAACCACTCGTCTACTGGAAAGTTCACAGCGTGTTCCGGACTCTGCTGAAATCCGCAAGGATCAAGCCCTCCCGCGGTCGATGGCCTCGTATTCATGAGCTTCGTCATACCTTTGCAGTTCGGGCACTGGAGTCGTCTCCAACTGGCCGGCAACGAATCGGACAGCACATGTTGGCCTTGGCTACCTATCTGGGTCACGTCAATATCAACTCTACCTACTGGTACCTGGAAACCACGCCTGAAGCTTTTGCGCGACATCGCTGTCGTCACCGAAAACTTTGCGCAGGGAGAACAGCCATGACTCCTCTCGCACCCCACATAGAAGCCTTCTTCCGTGAGCATCTTGTTCGCCACCGAGGCGTCAGCCCCCATACTTGCGACTCCTACGCCTACAGCTTCCAGGCCCTGTTCGAGTTCGCATCCCGGAAGCTTAGAGTGGCGCCATCAGCTCTCATGCTGGAGCAGTTAGACGCATCGCTGATCAGTTCGTTCCTCGAACATCTGGAG